>NZ_CP150329.1:6690000-12092500 GCF_051530195.1 Sorangium sp. So ce321
TCGGAGGTGCCTCCGCGGCCAGCCGCTACCCTCTCGGGTCGCGTCCATCGCGTCGTTCATCTCGGACGGACCGTTTCGACCGGCCCAGGGAGGCACAAGCTCTTGCTTGCCGACTCTCCGGTTCCGTCGGTTCGGGGCGGGCTTTTTAACGGCCCGTCTCGAATCTGTCAACCTTTTCTTTCGAGAAGGTCGACCACCTACCAGGCGGCCCGGAGTTGCAGCGCCTTCGCTGCCAAGCTCTCCGGCCCACCGATTCGGGGCGGGCTTTTTAACGGCCCGTCTCGAATCTGTCAACCTTTTCTTTCGAGAAGGTCGACCACCTACCAGGCGGGCCGGAGTTGCAGCGCCTTCGCTGCCAGGCTCTCCGGCCCACCGATTCGGGGCGGGCTTTCTAACGGCCCGTCTCGAAGCCGTCAACCCTTTCTTTCGAGCGGGTCGACCAGGCGGTCCAGGGTTGCCAGACTTGCAGCGCTTTCGCTGCCAGGCTCCCCGGTTTCGCCGATTCGCGGCAAGCCGTCTAACGGTTTGACGCGATGCTGTCAACCACCTCTCTCGAGGACGGTCGACCGAACGGTCCAGAGTTGCAGCGTTTTCGCTGCTCGCTCTCCGGTTCCGCCGATTCGCAAGGCGTAACTTACTGATGTTTCGCGAAAGTGTCAACCACAGCGAGTGGGCTCGCCAGGGAGGTCGACCGAGCGACCCGAAGAGGCGAGGCGTGTTCCGCCCCAGCGCTCCCGGACGCCGCCCGTTGCGGCGGCTCCCCCTCGGTAAGACCCACCTCCGCAGTGTCAACGCCCCTGGTCGCTCTCCTCTCCGAGCAGCTGCGCGGTCGTGCGTCGGCCCACGTCACCGACCCCGGCAAGGTCCCGCGCGGCAAGCGCTGCCGTCGAGGTCGAGCTCGCCTGCTCTGCCGCTGAACCTCCGAGGCGCCTATGCTCCGAAGCGCAACTGCGGATCTGCTCGACAGGCGAGCTCGTCGGGCTCGGCCGGTCCACACCGTTGCCACGACGCGCGAGGACGAGCTCGATGACGAACCGCTCCGGATTTCAGATGACGACGCTCGGAAGGACGGGGCTCCGCGTCAGCCGCCTCGGGCTCGCGTCGAACGGCGCGTGCCGCCGGGACGTCGAGTGGGCGGTCGACCAGGGCATCAACTACCTCTACTGGGGCTCGCTGCGCCGGCCCGACTTCGGAGCGGCCGTCCGCCACCTCGCGCGGTCCAGGCGGGCGGAGCTCGTGGTGGTCGTCCAGACGTACGCCCGCGTGGCGGCGCTCGTGCGCCCCTCGGTCGAGCTCGCGCTGCGCCGCCTCGGCCTCGACCACGCCGACGTGCTGCTGCTCGGGTGGTGGAACGAGCCGCCGGACGCGCGGATCGTCGAAGCGGCCCGCCGCGTGTGCGAGGCGGGCAAGGCGCGGCACATCATGATCTCCTGCCACCGGCGGGCGACGTTCTCGCGCTACATCGCGGATCCGACCTACGGCGCCATCATGGTGCGGTACAACGCGGCGCACCCGGGCGCGGAGACCGAGGTCTTCCCGCACCTCGGTCCAGGCCCGGCGACGCCCGGCGGCGACGCGCCAGGCCCGGCGACGCCTGGCGGCGACGCGCTGACGCGACCCGGCGTGGTCGCGTACACAGCGACGCGCTGGGGAGCGCTGCTCGATCCGCGGCTGATCCCGCCCGACGAGCCGCGCCCTCGAGGCTCCGACTGCTACCGGTTCGCGCTCACGCACCCGGACGTGGACGTCGCGCTGTGCGGCGCGAAGACCGCCGACGAGGTGCGCGAGGCGCTGGAGGCGCTCGCGCGCGGTCCGATGGACACCGAGGAGCTCGCGTGGATGAAGCGCGTGGGCGCCGCCGTGCGCTCGGCGCCCCCGGGCC
Source organism: Sorangium sp. So ce321 (assembly GCF_051530195.1). Classification (NCBI taxonomy): domain Bacteria; kingdom Pseudomonadati; phylum Myxococcota; order Polyangiales; family Polyangiaceae; genus Sorangium; species Sorangium sp. So ce321. The sequence continues at coordinate 6,691,883 of NZ_CP150329.1, forward strand.
GCTCGGGCAATCCGCTCATCTCCTGGCTCGACCGCTGGACCCGCGTGGCCGACCCGGGCAGCGCGGCCTCCCGGTGAGGAGCCGCCCGTGAGCAGCGCCCGAGGGGGCGCGGCGGCGGGCGCGGCTCCGCGCTCACCGGCCGTGGCACCTGCGCCGGCACGCACGGCCGACCGGCGCGCCGCCGAGCTGTCCGATCAAGCGGCCGGGCCAGGCGGCGCGCTGGCGTTCGCGTCCTCTACAATCCTCACGCGCGGCGCCATCTCCGTCAGGGGTACACCGCCCTTGATGCCGAAATCGAGGGTGCGGACCGGGAACGGGATCGCGATGTCGTTCTCCTCGAACGCCTTCTTGATGTGCATGAGGAGCTCGCTCCGCGCGCCGAGATAGTCGTCCTGGTGGCGGAAGGGGATCCAGATGCGGACCGTGAGGTTGATCGCGCTGTCGCCGAACCCGTCATAGAAGAGCTCGACCTCCCTCGTCGTGTCCCGTCCCCGGACCTGCCGCGCGGCGTCCAGGGCAACGCGCCGCACCTTCTCGAGATCGTCGCCGTAAGAGACCCCGACCGAAAGGTCGACGCGGCGCGCGCCGGTCTCGCTGTAGTTGATGAGCTTGGTCGTGAAGATCTCCTTGTTGGGGATCATCACCGCCTGGCCCTCCAGCGTGCGGATGGTCGTGGAGCGGATGCGGATCCGCTCGGCAATGCCGAGGGTGTCGTTCGTCTCGATGAGGTCCCCCTCGCGGAAGGGGAAGCGCACGGCGAGGTAGACGCCGGCGATGAAGTTCGCGGCGAGGTCCTGGAACGCGAACCCGAGGGCGAGGCCGACGATGCCGGCGCCGGCGAGGAGCGACGTGGCGGCCTTCTCGAGGTTGAGGATGCTGAGGGCGATCATCAGGCCGCCCGAGAGCACCGCGATGCTGGCGAGCCACGAGACGAGGCCGTTCACGCTGTGCGGCGTGTGCAGCCGCTCCAGCGCTCCGTAGACGAGCCGCCGGGCGAGGCGCCCGAGCCCCCAGCCCACCGTCACCACCACGACGGCGACGACGAGGTTCGGGAACATGACAACGAGCGTGTCGATCCACAGCGACACCTTGTCCACGAGCTTCGCCGAGATGTCCGAGAGGCCGGCCGCCACCTGCATGAAGGCGACGCATACGCCCAGGGCGCGAGGACGTCGAGACCCTCGCGCGGCGCGCCACGGCCGAGCTCGCATGAGGACGTGACCCCGCAAGAGACCACCTCGGGCGATGAGGACGTGACCCGCGGAGAGAGACCACCTCGGGCGGTGAGGACGTGAACCACGGAGAGAGACCACCTCAGGCGGAAGGCGGCCGCCGCGCGACCGAAGCGGCCAGAGGGGCGCGAGCGCGCGCGGCCGTCTGGAGCGCACACGCGCAGGCCCAAAGGAGAACGCAAAGGAGTAACGAGACCATCCCTGCTGCGCGGCTGCGCCCGCGTGCATCGATTGCGCGACGCATCGGCCTCTCTGATGGCCCGACCTCTGCAGACATCGGCGACGCGGGTGGCACAAGGTAGGCGTGCGTCGAGGGGAGCGGTCATGACAATGCGCATCGGGGTGATGGCGGTGAGCTCAGCGGTTCTCGCGCTGGGCTGTATGGACGTGGATGAGCACGAGCAGCTGCGCGACAGCGCGGCCGCTCTCGATGGCAGCGCGAGGTCGGGAGACGCGCGCTTCATCGAGGGAGGGACGATACAGTACGTGCTCGGGCTCTCACCGGAGACGGGTCAGCGCTTCGGCGGCGCGCACACGCTCCTCATCCCCTTGACCGGGACGCGTGAGGCGATGGACGGCGCGAATCTCCCCACGAGCCTGCACCCGGAGCTCAGGGGCTCCTACGTCGCGCTGAACTCGAGCCTGCTGCAAGGCCAGGCCACGGGGCCCTTCGCCTCGCAGTGGTGGCCTCACAGCAGAAACGGCATCGCGGACCGGTGGAACTCCGCGGTCAAGGACTACGGCGATCTGGCGTCCGATCCGGACAACCTCTCGCCCGCGGAGAAGTACGATCTGCTGTTCTACTCGGGACAGGCGAGGTCGATCGAGCCGGCCGGGGGCGCGGTCACCGGCGAGAGGAGCCGGCCGGAGGGGCCGAGCGCGGCGTCGCGCGCTCCCCGCGCGACGCAGGTGGCGGGGCCGACGACGTACTGGGAGCTGCGGCATCACGGCCTGTACCAGGGCGTCACCCCGGAGTACTGGTGGGGCCATTGCAACGGCTGGGCGGCGTACGTCGTTGCCGAGGGCGGCGGCCCGCCGCGGCGCGACGTCCGCGTGAAGCGCTCCGGCAGCACGCTGGTCGAGTGCGCGTCGGTCGAGACCGGGTGTGTCCTGTTCCACATGGCGGACATCGAGGCGCTCATGACCGAGCTGTACCACCACGACTCGGCCACCTTCTCGGGGCGGCGCTGCGAGACGCGGGAGGACCGCGTCCTGCGCGACGTCTACGGCCGCCCTGTCGATCCGGCGTGCCGCGACCTGAACCCCGGGACGATGCACGTGGCGATGACCGGCCTCCTCGGCCTCGGCGCGAGCTCGATCAGCTCCGCGTCGAGCGGGCGGGGGCAGCGCTCGTTCGTCGTCGACTACACGTGGCACCGCGAGGTGTGGAGCTACCCGGTGACGTCGTTCACCATCGACACGATGGCGGAGGTGAGCGCGCAGGAGGCGGCGCGGCTCGTCTGCAACGGCGGGTACCAGGGGGCCGATTGCTACAATTACCGGTTCAACCCGAGCGCGCGGCGCTTCGTCCGCGTCGCGGCGCGCTACGGGATGATCTCGGACGAGGTGAGCACCGCGTCGCTCCTCCTGCCCGCGGCGCTGCGCAACGTGCCGCTCGTGTCGTCGGAGCTCCATTATGTGCTGGAGCTCGACGACCGGCTGACGGTGCTCGGCGGCGAGTGGATCAAGAACCCCGCGTTCGCCAACGGCGTGAACGGCAAGCAGATGCATCCGGATTATTTCTGGATCCCGGTGAGGCCGCAGGGCGCGGGGGAGGACGGAGACGATCTGGGCGGGTCCGGGGACAACCCGTACATCGCTTACTCGCGGGTGAGGGCGCTGCTCGATCTCTCGCGGAGATAGAGAGCGGTCGTCGCTTCTGCTCTCTCGCGTCTCCCTTCTCGCCTGTCTCCGGCTCTCCGGCTCTCCGGCTCTCCGGCTCTCGTCACTCGTCACTCGTCACTCGTCTCACTCCTCTCCGTCCTCCGTGCGGGTGCGCGTGCTCGAACTATGGAGCGAGCACGCGCACGCGCACGCGCACGCAGACGGCAGACGGCAGACGGCAGACGGCAGACGGCAGACGGCAGACGGCAGACGGCAGACGGGAGGCGGCAGACGGGAGGCGGCAGACGGGAGGCGGCAGACGGAGGACGCGTGATGGATCGGTGCCTCGTCGCTGCGCTGCCGCCGGTGGTCTACGATGACCGCGCCATGATGCACCTGGACGATGCTTTCGCGGCGTCGCTCCGCCGCGCCGACGTGCGGTGGCTCGCCGAACACCTCGACGAGGCGAGCTGCACGGAGGAGGTGCTGCGCCAGCTCGTGCGGCACGACGACGCCCGCGTGCGGTACCTCGGGCTCGCGCGGCTCGGGCAGGCCGCCGCGGCGCGCCCCGGCGGGGCCGCGCGGCGACAGCTCGCGGCGCTGCTGCCGCACGCGCTCGACGGCGCGCCGGAGGCAACGCTGCTCCTCGCGCGGCTCCACCGCGAGCTCTGGCCCTTCCTACCCCACCAGCGGCTGCCGGCGTGGCGCGAGGCCGCCCTCCCCGCCCCCGTTCGCGTCGCCTGGCTGCGGACCGAGGTCGTCACGCAGCCGGAGGTCCTCCGCAGCGAGCCGGCCGGAGAGCTCCTCTACCAGGCGCTCCACGCGCTCGATCCAGCCGAGATCCCCGCGCCGGAGGCGCTCCTCCCCGAGCTCGCGGCGCGCCGCGATCCAGCCCTGCAGGCCGCGGCGCTCGACCTGACCCGGCGCTGCCTGCACGCGGCGCTGCTCGCGCCCGAGCAGGCGCGCGCCGTCCTCGCCGCGCTCCTCGACGCGACGGCGCCCGCGACCGTCGCCGCCGCCCTGCGCGAGCTCGCCGCGCCCTGGGCCGCGCTCGCCGGCAAGCCGCTCCCCGCCGCGCGCCTGCGGCAGCTGCTGCGCGGCGATCCCGAGGTGGCCGCGGCCGCCCTGGAAGCCACGGCGCGCCACGGCAACGGCGCGCTGCTCCGCGAGGCCCTCGCGCACGACGGCGCGCCGCCGCGGCTCCGGCAGCAGGCGCTGGAGCTCCTGGGCAGCCTCGCCACCCGCGACGACGTCGGCGAGATCCTCGAGCTCGCCGCGGGCGATCCGCTGCTGCTCGGGCAGCCCGCGATCGCCTGTCTGCGCGCCCTGCACCGGCGCGGGCACTTCCCCGCCCCCGAGCACGCGGCGGCGCTCGTCGACCTCGCCCTGGCCGATCCCGCGATCTCCGCCGTCGACGTCGCGGCGATCGCCTTCACCAGCCGGCGCGCGCTCCTCGAGGCGCTCGCCGCGGCGCCGGCCGGCGACGCGAGCTGGCCGCGGCGGGCCGCGATCGTCGTCGCCCTGGCGGAGCAAGGCGCGGCAGATCTCCCCCTCGGCGACGTGCTCGCCGCGAAGCTCCGCGAGGCGCCCTCCCCCGCGCCCTTCCTGCGCGCGCTCGGCACCCTCCGCCACGCGGCCGCCGAGGACGACGCGCTCGCCGCGCTCCCGCGCGCGCCCGCCGCGGCCCTCGAGGCGCTCGCCGCCATCGGCGGGCGGCGCACGGCAGACACGCTGCGAACCGCGCTCGGCCTCGACCGACCGGGGGCAACAGTCGTCCCGCATCTCCGTTCCGAGCGGAAACGTGCCGTGGGGTTGCTCTGGCACCTGACGGAAGACCCCGGGGAGCGGCGCGCGCTCCTCGCCCGCCTGAACCCCCGCGAGCTGCCGGCCGAGATCGCCGCCGACCTCGGCGGGGCCGACCCGGCGGAGCTCGCGGTGCTCCAGCGCGCGGTGAAGCGGCACACGCCCGCGGACGCCCTGCAGGCGCTCACGCGCGCCGGCGACGCGGGCGCGCTCCCGGCGATCGCCGACCTCCTGCTGCGGATCACGGCGGATCTCGCCGCGGCCTGGGCTCCGGGCGGACCGGCCGAGCTGCTCGAGCCCGAGCTCGATCGGCGCCGCGAGCGGCCCGCGGAGCCGGCCGTCCCCGCCGAGGTCGCGGACGCGATCCGCGGCCTGGGACGGCAGCTCCACCGGCGCCGGAAGATCAGGCCCGCGTGCCTGCTCGACGCCGCGAGCGAGCGCGAGGCAGGCGACGCCCTGCTCGCGAGCCTCGCGCTCGACCTCCTGGACCGGCCCGATCTCTCGCCGGGCGAGCGCGCCCTGCTCGTCGACCTGCTGCGCGCGGCGCCCTGGCGGCGGGCGCTCCCGCGCCTCCCGCGCCTCCTCCGCCACCGCGATCCCCATGTGCGCAAGCGCGTGATCGCGCTGCTCGCGCAGGGCGGCGCCGAGGCGCTCTCGGCGCGCCTGACGATCCTCACGGGCGCGGGCGACGTGCAGACGGCGCGGCAGGCGCTGCGCGCGCTCGGCGGCATGGAGGCGCGCTGGGCCTGCCCCGCCATCGCGGCGTGCCTCGATCACCCGAGCATGAGCATCAAGAAGACGGCCGCCGAGGCGCTGGCGCGCGCAGGCGGGCCGGAGGCCGTGCCGAGGCTCGTCTTCTGGCTCGGCCGCCACGACAACCCGGGGTTCCGCGCGGCGCTCGAGGCCGCGCTGCGGGCGCTCGTCGGGCCGGCGTGCGAGGCGACGATCCTCGCCGCCGCGGAGGCGGCGGACGACGAGCGGACGCGCGATCGGCTGCTCGACGCCCTGAGCCGCAGGCTGACGGCGGCGGCGATCCGGAGCGGGCTCCGCCAGGGCTCGGCCGCCGCGGCGCGGCTGCTCGAGCGGGTGTTCGCCGGCGAGATCGCCCTCGCCGCGGGGACCGCCGCCGATCTCGCGGTGGAGCTCGAGGCGCACGGCCTGCTCGCCCGCGAGCGGGGGCCCGCGGGCGCGCCGACGGGCGCGGCGGAGGTCGCCGCCGCGGAGGCGCTCGCGCTCGCCCGCGACGGCTGGGACGACGCGGCGGCGCGGCGGCTGCTCGAGCGACAGGCGGCGCTGCGGCAGGACGCGCTCGACGACCTGCGGCCGCTCGCGCCGGAGTGGCTCCGCCTCGCGGCGGCCGAGCCGTCGCTGCGCGACGCGGCGCTCCGGCTGGTCGTGCGCGCCTCCCCTGCCCCGTGGTCGCCCGGCGAGGCGCGCGCGTTCGCCCGGCAGGCCGCGACGATTGTCGATGGTCTCGCGACGGCGGCGCCCGAGCTGCGCGACGGGCTGCTGGCGCTGCTCGAGGCGGCGGCGCCCGAGCTGCAGGCCGCGGAGGCGCTGGGCGTCGCGGCGCGCGTGCGCGGGCTGGCTCCCGTGCCCGGGGCGCGCCGGTCGCCGCTCGAGGTGCTGCGGCGGTGCGGGGTGATCCTCGGGCGCGCCGACGTCGACCAGGCGCTCGCGATGGCGCGCGTCGCCGCCGATCCGTGGACGGCCGAGGCGGCGATCCTGCGGGACGCGTTCGGCGCGACGGCGGAGGCGGGCGCGGCAGCGGATCCCGAGGCCGCCTCCACGTGGAGGGCGGCGCTCCGGGCCGCGGCGCGGGAGCCCGCGGCGCTCGCGGCGCTCCGGGCGGCGGGGCCGGGGGAAGGCGGCGGCTCGCGCGCGCAGCTCGCCGCGCTGATCGAGGTGTTCCCGGCCGCGGCCGAGGCGGCGCGGGCGCCCCTGCTCGACTGGATGGAGTCGCTGCAGCCGATCGGCGCGCCGCCGTGGACCCTCGCCGAGCGCGCAGCGACGCCGGCGGGCGCGGCCGGCGGCGCGCGGGTGCCGCGGCCCTCCGATCTCGACCAGCCGCGGTCCGCCGCGCTCCGCGCGCGCCTCCTGGCGATGCTCGACGCGCCCGCGCCGGAGCAGCGGCGGGCGGCGGCCGCCGCGCTGCTCTCGTGGCCGGACGAGGACGTCCGCGCCGCCGTGCTGCGCGCGTACCTGCGCGGCGGCATCGACGGCGTGGCGTCGCCGTGCCTCGGGCGCTCGCTGCTCGATCTCGCCGAGGAGGAGCTCCAGGGGGCGGACGGCGACGAGGCGCGGCGGGAGCGCGCGGCGCGCCTCGCGGCCCTGCTCGATCCGCCGGACGTGGAGCGCCTCTTCTCACCGCTGCTGGCGTGGTGGGAGGCCGGCGCGCCGGCGACGCGGGCGGCGGCGGCGCAGGCGATCCGACGCGTGGCGCCCGACGCGCGGGCGGAGCGGCTCCTCGATCGCCTCCAGCGGGGCGCGTGGGGCTACCTCGACCTGATCGCGGGCGAGGGGCTGCTGCGCACGCCGGAGCTCGACGCCCTGGTGCAGCGCCTGCGCGCCGAGGGGCGCGCCGACCTCGCCGAGCGGATCGTCCTCGACGACGGTCCGCTCCGGCCGCCGGGGGGCGCCGAGGGCGACGCGCGGGCGCTGGAGGCGCTGCGCGCGCGCCCGGAGCCGCGGGAGGTCGCGGCGAGGGACCGCGGCCCGGCGCGGCAGGAGCTCGTGCGGCTCGCGCGCGCGGGGGATCCGGAGCAGTCCCGCCGGGCGCTGACCGCGCTCGCCGAGGCGCCCGACGAGGAGCTCGCGGCGCTGCTCGTGGAGCTGCTCGGCGACCGGCGCCCCCGGGTGCGGCTCCACGCGCACCGGCTGCTCCGCGACGCGGTGGACCGCGCCGCCTACCTGCGCGCGACGTGCGCGCTCCTCTCGGATCCGCTGCCCGACGTGGTGCGCTCGGCGATCCGCATCCTCTGCTTCGCGCCGTGGCCGCCGGCGATCCCCGCGATCGTGGGCCTGCTCCTGCACCCGCACCCGAGCGTCCGCCGCGCGGCCGCCGACGGGCTCGCCCACGCGGGCGCGCCGGCGATGCCCGCCCTCAAGGAGGCGCTGGGCCGCGCGCGGCCGGACCGGCGAGAGGTCTATGCAGAGGTGATGAAGCGGATCGAGGCGCGATGACGCGAGCAGGGGGTGATCGCGGGGCGCCCGCTACGCCGGGAGAGTCATTTTATCTCTTCTCTCTTGGCGTTCTTGGCGTCATGGCGATTCATCACCTTCTCTCCTGACCTCCGCTCGCCGGCTCATCTCCCCCTCTTCCGAGCTCCGCCCCGCCATCGACCTCGCCGGCCACGCCCCGCGGCCCGAGCTCCCCTGCCCCGGGCTCCGCGACAGGCGGCACCACGCCGCGATCGGGCGGCTCGAGGACGCAGGTCTCCCTCCCCTCGACGAGCTTGCAGCGGCGGTCGGCCGGGCACTCGCCTCCGCACGGCAGGCGCACGCACAGCCCCGTCGCGGGGTCGCACGCCGTCCCGCGCTGGCAGGACGCGTAGCAGATGTCGTACGCCTCGCGGTTCGCCACCGTCGCTCCGGCCCCGGCGGCGAGGGTCGCCGCCGCGTCCACATAGACGTTGCCGCTGCCCCGCACCGCCCCCGGCCCGAACAGGAACTCCGGCGGACCACGCCTCGGCTTCAAGCAGCCGACGAGGCTTCCAGCCAGACAGCAGGATGCCAGAAGGACGGTAATTCGCATGGCCCTGAGATCCTGCATACACACGGGAACGATTCCTCGACAAGGAGGGAGCAAATTCCTGGTAGCATCGCGTCATGCAGGGGGAGGGGGACGACGTGGGTGAATCTGTGTACCTGGCGCCGCTACCGACGCCGCTCCGCTGGGACGTGCCGCCCAGGAGCTGGAGCGTCGGGAGGGCATCGAGCCTGATCGTCACGGCAGGCAGCAAGACCGACCTGTTCCTCGATCCGGAGCGCACGACCGGCGTCCTCAACGCGCCGCGGCTGCTCGGGACGCCGCAGGGGGACTTCCTCGCGAGCGCGCGGGTGACCGTCGGCTTCTCGTACGTGGGCGACGCCGGCGTGCTGCTCCTCTGGGCGCACGAGCGCGCATGGGCGAAGCTCGCCTTCGAGCTCTCCGCGGAGCGCGCGCCGACGGTCGTGTCGGTGGTGACCCGCGGCCGGTCGGACGAGCGCACATCCTTCGCCGTCGACGCGGACCACGTGTGGCTGCGCGCCTCGCGCCTCGGGCGTACGTGCGCGTTCCACGCGTCCACCGACGGGACGACGTGGCGCGTCATCCGCAGCTTCTCGCTCGGCATCGCGACGGAGCTCGGCGTCGGCTTCTCGGCGCAGTCGCCGGCGGGCGACGGGTGCACCGCGGTCTTCGACGACATCCGCTTCACGCCGCGCCGGCTCGGCGACCTCCGCAGCGGCGACGCCGCGAGCGACGAGGCGCTGGCGCGCGCCGCTCAGATGCCGCCGTTGACCGGGACGACCTCGCCGCTCACGTACGTGGTGTGAAGGGCGAGCCGCGCGATGGCGCGCGGCCTCGTCCGGCGTGCGCCCGGACCGCGCTCGCCCGCGCCGTCGCTCAGGGCGAGCCGACGCCGAGGAACGGGTTGAACGAATAGCTCGTGGAGAACCCCGCGGGCACGCTGAAGTAGTGCGCGACGAGCCTGGCCGGATCGGTCGCGATCTCCCCGCGGGCGATGGGGCCGTCGTCGCCGTCGTCCCAGCCCCAGGGCGCGTTGGCGGCGTTCGTCGGGCAGTAGAAGGACCAGCCTGAGCCGCAGTCGCCGCCGCGGTCGCCGAGGAAGGCGCCGCTCGACGTGAAGAGCGTGGCGAGGCCGCGGCGGGGCCACAGGCCGTCGGGCCCGTACGTGTCGAGCAGCCTGTAGCGCACGTCCGGGTCCGAGGCCGACGAGGGCTCCTCGGCCGCGGTGAGCGACGGATAGTACTTCACCCCATCGCCGCCCTCGATATCGTAGCTCGGCCAGGCCTTGAGCCCATGCCCCTTCGCCTCCTGCGCCGTGATCGGGTGGAGCTGCCCCTCGAACGACGCGAGCGACAGCCGGCCATCGATGGACTCGCCGCCCGCGGCCAGGGGGCTCCCGTCGGGCACGAACGAGTAGAAATCGGTGTGGGCGACGGTCACGGCGCCGAGGAGCCGGCCGTGCTCGGTGCCGTCGCGGGCGACGATGACGAGAACCCCTTCGGAGTCGTTCTCGTGCTCGGTGTCAAAGGGCGAGTCCATCCAGTCGCGCGGGTGGAAGAAGGTGTACACGATGAACCAGTGCGTGCCGGTCTCGACCACCGCGTGGTAAGCGTGCGCAGGGAGGGCTCGGCTGCCGGCGCTCTCCCAGTTGTTGGTGGACGACCAGTCCCCGTCGAAGTCGACCCGGGCGAGGTAGTCGGCGCGCCCGCCGAGCGAGTGCGAGCCGGTCACGTCCACGTCCTGGTAATGGATCGGCGCCCAGCGCAGCGCGAGCGCGGCGCGCCCGTCGGCCGTGGCCGCGGTGATCGCCTCGCCGGCCTCGGCGACGTCCTCCTCCAGGACCTCGGACGAGCAAGCGGAGAGCAAGACGCACGAAGCTGCCATGACGACCGCGCCATGGCGATTCAAAGACAACATGTGAACACCGCCTTTCGATCGACGACTAGATCAAAGGCGGGAAAGAAGGCATGAAGTCGCCGCGACGTTCTCGAGGAGCGGCGGTTACGAGGCGAGGTGGGTCGATATCCCCGCTCGGGAGATGATCGCCGGGCGAAGGCGCCTCGCGCCCCTCAGGAGGCCGCCCTCGCGACATGGTCGCGCAGCCAGCGGTGCGCCGGATCGTGGTGCGTGCGCTCGTGCCAGATCATGGCGAACGAGAAGCTCGCCAGCTCGAGCGGCGGCGGCAGCACCGCGAGCCCGAGCGGCGCCGCGGTGGCGTCGACGATGCGGCCGCCGAGGGTGGCCATCAGGTCGGTGGCCGCGACGACGTGCGGCGCCACGAGGAAGTGCGGGACCGTCGCCGCGATCCGCCGGACGCGCCCGAGCGCCGCCAGCGCGTCGTCGACGAGGCTGCCCGGCGTGCCGCGCGGCGCGACGAGCAGGTGCGAGAGCGCGCAGTAGCGGTCCAGGGTGAGGCGGCCGCGCGCCGCCGGGTGATCGCGGCGCACCACGCAGCGGAAGCGCTCCTCGAAGAGCGGGCGGACGTAGAGGCCGTCAGGCCAGCCGCGGCGCGGCGGGCCGATCACCACATCGACCGCGCCCGACGTCAGCTGCGCGACCACCCCGTCCCGGGTCAGCGCCAGCGGCATCATCCAGACGTCCACGGAGGGCGCCGCGCTGGCCAGGAGCGACAGGAGCGGCGGCAGGAGCACGAGCTCCGCGTAGTCGCCGGTGGCGATCCGGAAGGTGCGCCGCGCGGCGGCGGGGTCGAAGCGCGGCTCGCCGCGGATCGCGCTGGCCAGCCCGCGCAGCGCGGCGCGCAGGGCCGGCGCCAGGCCCTCGGCGCGCGGCGTGGGCAGCATCGCGCCGCGCGCGCCGCGCACCAGCAGCGGATCGCCGAGCGCGCGGCGGAGCCGGCCAAGCGCGTGGCTGCACGCCGGCTGGGTCATGCCGAGGCGCGCGGCGGCGCGGGTGACGTGGCGCTCGGCGAGCAGCGCGTCGAGCACCACCAGCAGGTTGAGGTCCAGGGCGGCCAGCTCGCGCGCGTCATGCTCATCCTGCATGACTCAGATGAATACCATGTATTGGAAACATGAAGGCACCGGGCGCCAGGATGGGCTCGTCAGCGCAGCGCGCCCGGTCCGCTGAACGGCCCCCCGCTCCGGCCTCGCGCGCGCCGCGACTGCGACAGCGAACACGACGATCTCGACCCGCCGGAGGCACCCTTGATCACCGAAGCCAGAGCGACCCCGATCGACACGATGGCGATGAGATGGACAGGCGCGGAGGCGCTGCGCGTCCTTCGCGCCGGGCTGGCCGCGTCCGTCTCCGTCGTCCTGCTGGCCACGATGGCCGTCCTGGCGGTGCCGCACGCGCGCGGCATCGCCTTCTTCCCCGCGCTCAGGTACGCGGTCGTCACCCCCGCTTGCGTCGTCGTGGCGGTCGCGGCGGCGTTCCTCTACCGCGCCCTCGCCGAGCGCTCCGCGCGGCCGCGCGCGACGCTGGCGGCCGTCCTCGCCGGGCTCGCCGCGGGCGCCCTCCTGGCGATGGCCGCGGCCGGCCCGCGCGGCCTCGCCGCCGCGGCGCTCCCCGCCGTGGCCTGCGTCGCCGTCGCGCTGGCGCTGCTCGTCCCGCGCCTCGTGCGCCTCGTCGATCGGCGGCGCCCCTCGCGCGCCGGCGCGGCCGCCGTCGCGGCGCTCGGCGCGCTCGAGCTCCTCGGCCTCGCCGGCGCGCTCTCGAGCGAGCGCGCCGTGCCGCGCGGTCCCCAGGGGCTCGCCTTCGAGATCCCGCGCGCCATGTTCGACGCGGATCACCGGTTCATCGAGCTCCCGAGCGGGGCGCGCGTCCATTACGTCGACGAGGGCGCGGGCGAGACGCTCCTCTTCCTGCACGGCAACCCGGCGTGGTCGTTCCAGTGGCGCGATCTCCTCCGCGGGCTCCGAGGGTCGCACCGGTGCGTCGCGCTCGATTACCCGGGCTTCGGCCTGTCCGAGGCGCCGGCCGGGTTCGGCTACACGCCGCGCGAGGAGAGCCTCGTCGTCGAGGAGCTCGTCGACCGGCTCGGCCTCCGCGACGTGACGCTGGTCATGCAGGACTGGGGCGGCCCCATCGGCCTCGGGCTGGCCGGGCGCCGGCCCGAGCTCGTGCGGCGCGTCGTCCTCGGGAGCACGTGGGCGTGGCCGACGAGCACGGACACGCCCCGCGGCAAATTCTCGATGATCGTCGGCGGCCCGCTCGGCGAGTTCGCGCAGGTGAACTTCAACGCGTTCGCCGCGCTGGGGATCGAGAACGGCATCGTCCGGGAGCTGCCCGCCGAGGTGGCCGACGTCTACGTCCGGCCATTCCGCCCGCTCGACCGCCGCGGCATCGCGGCCTTCTATCCGGGGCAAATCACGGCCGCGAACGACTACTTCGCGGAGGTCGAGGCTGGCCTGTCGCGGCTCGCTGACAAGGAGGCGCTCATCTTCTGGGCGCTCAAGGACGTGGGGTTCCCCCGCGGCGACCTCGAGAGGTTCGAGGCGGCGTTCCCGGACCACAGGACGATCGAGCTCCCCGACGCGGATCACTTCTTCTTCGAGGACGCCGCGGAGCAGATGATCCAGGAGATCCGCGCGTTCGCCGCCCCGGACGCGGCTCGGCCGACGACCGGCTCCGGCGATCGCCGCTGACGGCCGGCGGTGCACGAGCACGGGCTGCTCTTGCTCGACGAGCCGACCGCGCTGCGCCGCCGATCCCCGCCAGCTCGCAAGCGGGCTCACCCTCCTCGACGGCTGGACGGTCGCGACGGTCGCGCTCAGCCTCCGGCGCTCGCAGTGGCACCGCCGATCGCGCGGGGGTCCACCGGGCACGCCAGCGGAGACGAGGTCGGGCGCGTCCGATAGAGTCGGGACACGGCCAGCGCGAGGGTCGAGCACGTAATGCGAAACACATCGGACGTCATCGGGGTCGCGGCGGTCTACATTGACAATTCCTTCAACTCCGCGGCGCTCGCCGGCATGCACCGCGCGGCGCGGGAGCGCGGTTACCGGATCGTCATCCTCCAGGGGTCGCCCCGGAGCGTCGCGCGACGCGGGCTGGGGATCCGCCGCGTGGCCGGGTGGGTCGCGATGTACACGTGCGACGGCCTGGAGGAGCTCCTCTCCGACGCGACGCCGGCCGTGCTCTTCTGCACGCCTTCGCTCGGCGCGCGCTATCCGGTGGTCCGGGCCGAGAACCGCGACTCGATCCACCGGCTCGTCGAGCACCTCGTCGGCCTCGGGCGCCGTCGGCTCGCCTACATCGGCCTGTCGAGCTCGGATGACTTCATCGAGCGGGCCAGGTCGTTCGAGGAGGCGCTGAGCGCGCGCGGGCTCGCGACGGATCTCAACCTGCTCTCGAGCTTCGACCAGTGCTCGATCACGTACACGGAGCAGCGGCTCGGGGCGCTCCTCGATCGCGACGGCAGGTTCTGCGACGCGATCGTGGCGGGCAACGACGAGATGGCGATGGGCGCCATCAACGCGATCCGGGCGCGCGGCTACCGCGTGCCCGAGGACATCGCCGTCGTGGGGTTCGACGACATCACCGCGGCCCAGCACTTCGACCCGCCGCTGACCACGATGCGGCAGAACCCCGAGCTCCTCGGGAGCACGTCCGTGCAGCGGCTCGTCGAGATGATCGAGGGCCGCTCCCCGGAGCAGATGGTGACCCGCGTCCCCGCAGAGCTGGTGCTGCGGCGCTCGTGCGGCGTCGGCGCCGCGTGGGAGGCCGCGCTGAACGCGCCGGAGCCGGCCGGGCCGGCGGTCGACTGGCACGGAGACGTGTCCCGGCAGCTGAACGTCCTGCTCGCCGGGGGGACGCCTTCGCCCCTCGACCAGGCGCCCCGGGTCTGGCCCGAGGTCGAGGTGGTCGTGCGGGGCCTCGACGCGGCGCTGACCGGGGCGGCGCTGCCGGACGCGCAGGAGCTCGAGCGCGCCTTCGGCGCCGCGGTCGCGTACAACGACCGGATCGAGGTCCTCCGCGCGGTGGTGAAGCAGGTCGAGCGGACCGCCGCGCGGCAGCTCGCCGGCGCGAAGGAGCCGGACGCGGCGCGCCGGGTGGAGATCTTCCTCGACCGGATGCACCTCGCGCAGCAGCGGGCGCTCGCGGCGTGGGAGCGCCGCAGCGTGGAGAGCCTCGAGCGGCTGGTCCGCACCAGCATGGAGACGAGCATGCTGCTCGCGTCGAAGCAGACGTGGCGCGACGATCGCCTGGGGTGGCTGCGCCATACGACCATGCGCGTGGCGTGCGTGGCGCTGTGGGCGGACGATCCGGGCCCGGGCGGGCCCGAGCTCATCATCGACAGCCTGCGCGCCCGCGAGCCGGGGCTGGAGGCGCTCGTGCGGCGGCGAGCGCCGGCCGACGTGTTTCCGCCGCCCGAGCTGATCGACGCCGCGGCGCCGGACGAGCCGAGCGGTTACCTCGTGCTGCTCCCGATCGTGAACGCGCGGCGCGACTGGGGGACGCTGGCCGTCGGCGGGCTGCACACCGAGAGCTTCGCGGACAACCTGCAGCCGCTGGGCATGTGGACGGCGCTGCTCGCGGCGGCGTTCGAGCGCTACGAGCTCGAGGCCGCGCTGCACACGGAGCGCGACATGCTGGCCGCCGCCTACGAGCGCGAGCGGGCGCTGTCGAGCACGGTGCGGGAGCTCGGGTGTCCCGTCATCCCGCTCTTGCCCGGCGTGCTGCTCATCTCGCTCATCGGCGCCATCGACGCGGCGCGAGCGCAGCAGATCCTGGAGGCCGTGCTCTCGGGCGTCGCGCGGGAGGGCGCCCGGTGGGTGCTGCTCGACGTGACCGGCGTGCCGCTGGTCGACGCGGAGACCGCGTCGGCGCTGGTGCAGACGGCGCAGGCGACCCGGCTGCTCGGGGCGCGCGTGAGCCTCGTCGGCGTGGGACCCGCGATGGCGCAGAGCATGGTCGAGCTCGGGATCGAGCTGCGCGGGATATCGATCTTCCAGTCGCTGGCCGCCGCGGTCCGGCAGCTGACGAGATAGCCCCGGTCGCTCTGGCGCCCAGTCCTCCCGCCTTTCCCTCGATCACCGGACCAGGTACGCTCGGGATCCATGCTTGAAGAGCAAACGGGTCGTGGGGCGCCGGTCGCCGACAGCTTGCGCCGGGTCGGCGCGCTGTTCGAGCCATTCTCGCCGGCCTACGCGGACAGCCCCGCCCGCGCGCTCTATCAGACGGCCCACCGGGAGGCGCCGGTCGCCTACAGCGAGGCGTTCTCCGCCTACCTGGTCACCGGCCACGCCGAGGTGTCCCAGGTGCTCCGCGATCCGGTCGTGTTCTCCTCGGCGCACATCCTCGATCTGCCGCCGGATCTCCCGGAGGAGGTGGCCGCCGAGCTCCGGCGCGGGGTCTACGAGATGCCGCCTGCGCTCTTCAACAACGACCCTCCCGGACACACGCGCGCGCGGGCGCTGTTCTCCAGGGCGTTCACGCCCGCGCGGGTCGCCTCCCTCGAGCCCACGATCGCCGCCACGGCGGACGCGCTCGTGCGCGCGATGGCCCCGGGCGGCGGCCCGGTGGATCTGATGCAAGCGCTCGCCTTCCCGCTCCCGTTGCAGATCATCGCCGCCCTGGTCGGGATACCGATCGAGGACGCGCCCCTGCTCAGGGCCTGCCAGGACGAGCGGTTCAAGCTGTACGAGCCGGGGGTCGACACGGCGCGAAAGGTCGAGGCGGCGCGGAGGTTCGTCTCCTACGAGCGCTACCTGGCCGACCTCATCGAGCGGCGCCGCGCGGAGCCAGCCGACGACCTGATCACCGCCCTGATCCGCGCCCGCGTCGACGGCGAGGCGCCGCTGTCGGTTGAAGAGATGATCTCTCATCTCATCGTCATGTTCTTCGCTGGCTACGAGACCGTGGCGAGCCTCATCGGCTCGCTCGTGCTCCGCCTGCTCGAGGCGCCCGCGCTCTGGGACGCCATCGGCAGCGACGCGGCGCTGCTCCAGGCGGCCATCGAGGAGACGCTCCGGATCGACGCGCCGGTGCAGATGGAGCCGCGACGCGCGAAGGCGCCCGCCGTGGTGGGCGGCGTCGAGATCCCCGCCGGCGCCACGGCGTTCGCGTTCTTCGGCGCCGCCAACCACGACCCCACGGTCTTCCCGGACCCACAGCGGTTCGACGTGGATCGCCCGGTCAACCCGCGCGTGCGGCACCTCGGCTTCGGCTGGGGGGTGCACACCTGCATCGGCGCGCCCCTCGCGCGCATCGAGGTGAGGTGCGCCGTGCAGGCGCTGCGCGCGGCGTTCCCTGGCCTGCGGCTGGCTGGCGAGGGGCGCCCGAGCTACGCGCCGAGCATGTTCTTCCGCAAGCCCGCGGCCATGCCCGTGACGCTCGACGGACGCTGAGGGGCCGGAGACGGCACATCGCAGGGAGGCAGATCACATGAGCAGAGAGCTGCGCGCGCGCATCATGCAGATCGTCGGAACCGGCATGTTCACGAGCCTGTCGCTGGCGCTCGGCTGCCCGGACTACACCTCTACCGTGGTGTATGAACGCCCGGGCGGGGCCGGCGGCACGGGAGGCACCGGCGGCGAGGGCGGCTCCGCCGGTGAAGGCGGCGCTGGCGGTCAGGGCGGCGCCGGCGGCCAAGGCACCTCCTCGGAGACGAGGTGCTTCTCGCCGGAAGAGGTCCGGGCGAGCGCCAGCAGCGCCGGCGGCGGGGGCGCTGGCGGGGCCGGCGGCGCGGGGGGAAGCGCCGAGACCTGCCCGAGCCAGTACCACCCGAACCCCGTGTCCTGCGTGGTTTACGAGAACGGCAGGCTGGAGGACGGCCAGTGCTGCTACGACACGAACGACCCGGGCATCGGCGCGTGCGGCCGGCCGTTCCTCGTGGGCGGTGAGCCGCGACTCGCCGGCGTCGAGGCGCGGGCCGACTGGGTGCTCGACGCCGCGGCGGACGAGGCGCTCGGGCTCGACCCCGCGACGCGCGCCGCCCTCGCCGAGGCGTGGCTCGCCGACGCGCGCCTCGAGCACGCGTCGATCGCTTCCTTCGCGCGCTTCGCCCTCGACCTGCTCGCCCTCGGCGCGCCGCCGGCCCTGATCGACGCCGCGCACCGCGCCCTCTCGGACGAGCTGCAGCACGCCCGGGCCTGCTTCACGCTGGCGAGCCGCTACGCCGGCCGGTCGCTCGGCCCGGGGCCGCTCGCCATGGACGGCGCGCTCGACGCGCCGACGCTCGCCAGCGCCGCGGTCAGCGCGGTGCGCGAGGGCTGCGTGGGCGAGACGCTGGCCGCGCTGCTGGCGAGCGCGCAGCGGGACCGCGCGCGCGATCCGGGGGCGCGCCGCGCCCTGGACAGGATCGCCGCCGACGAGGCCGCCCACGCCGAGCTCGCATGGGCCTTCGTACGATGGGCCGTCGCGCGCGGCGGCGAGCCGGTGCGCGCGGCCGTGGCGCGCGCCTTCGACGAGGCGCTCGCGGACGTGCTCGCCGCGCGCGGCCCGGAGCGCGCCGGGATCGACGCCGCCGCGTGGCGCGACCACGGCCGGCTCACCGAGGCGGAGCGGGCGCGCTGCCACCTGGAGGCAGTGCGCGAGGTGATCGCGCCGTGCGCGCAGGCGCTGCTGTCCGCGCCGCTCCCCGCCCCCGCGGCCGGCGCCGGCCGCGTGATCGGCCCCCCGGCGTCGCCCGCGTGATCGGCCCCCCGGCGCCGCCGGCGTGCTCGGTCCCCCGGCGCCGCCCGCGCGAGGGGGTGAGACGGCGCACATGAGTTTTCTCGCCGCCTGGCCTACCTTCCCCTCATGACCGCGCTTCGCCAGCTCCGCCTCGTCGCGATCCTCGAGGGCCTGTCCTACCTCCTCCTGCTCTTCATCGCGATGCCGCTCAAGTACCTCGCCGGCCTGCCGCTCGCCGTCCGCGTGGTCGGCAGCGCCCACGGCCTCCTCTTCGTGCTGTTCCTCGCCGCGCTCCTTCGCGCCGCCGTCGCGCGCCGGTGGTCCCTCGGCCGCGCGTCGCTCGCCTTCGTGTCGTCGGTCGTCCCCTTCGGGACGTTTGTCTTCGATCGCTCGCTGCAGCGCGAGATCGCGACGACCCCAACGCCGTAGGCGGGCGGGCACGCCTCGGTCACCGCCCGCCCCGGAGCCGCCGCCCAGCGCCGGGGATGCGAGGCGCTCCCGCCGGAAAGCACGGCGCGGGCGGCGGCGCCCGCGTCAGCGCCCTTCCCTCTACCAGCCGCACGTCCTGCCGCGGTTCTGCCGGTCGAGCCAGTCCTTGAGCGGCGCGAAGTAGTCGAGCATCGCCGCCGCGTCCATCTGCCGTGATCCGGTCACCGCCTCGAGCACCTCCGGCCACGGGCGGCTCCGCCCCATCGCCATCATCTGCCGGAGCCGCTCGCCGGCCGCCCCGCTGCCGTAGATCGTGCAGCGGTGGAGAGGCCCCTTGTACCCCGCCGCGTCGCAGAGCGCGCGGTGGAGCTGGAACTGGAGGATGTGAGCGAAGAAGTACCGGATATAGGGCACGCTCGCCGCGATATGGTACTTCGCGCCCGGGTCGAAGTCCGCCTCGGAGCGGGGCACCGGCGGCGTGACTCCCTGGTACCTCGTCCGGAGCTCCCACCACGCCCGGTTGTAGTCCGGCGGCGAGATCTCCCCCGAGAAGACCCCCCAGCGCCACCGGTCGACAAGGACCGCGAACGGCAGGAAGGCCACCTTGCCGAGCGCCTCGTTGAGGAGGAGCGAGATGTCGCTCGACGCAGGGGGCGGCTCGGCCACGAGCCCGATCCGCTGGAGATACTCCGGCGTGACCGACAGCCCGATCGTGTCGCCGAGGGCCTCGTGAAACGCGGGATTGGGGCTGTCGCGGTACAGCCACGGCAGGGCGTTGTACTCCCGCTGGTAGAAGCTGTGTCCGAGCTCGTGGTGGATCGTATAGAAATCGTCAGCCGTGATGTCGATGCACATCTTGATGCGCAGATCCTCCTCGTCATCGATGTTCCATGCGCTCGCGTGACACACGACGTCGCGATCCGCCGGCTTGACGAAGAGCGACCGCTCCCAGAAGGTGGCCGGGAGCGGGTCGAACCCGAGCGAGACGAAGAAGCGCTCGCCCGTCCTCACCATCTCGATCGGCGTGAGCCCCTTTGCGCGGAGCGCCGCGTCGAGATCGTAAATCGGCGCCGCCCCCTGGGGCGCGACGACATCGCGGATGTTGCTCCAGTCCTGCGCCCACATATCGCCGAGCAGGTCGGCCCGGATCGGGCGCGCGCCGGGCACGACGTCCTCGCCGTAGGTCGCGGCGAGCCGGCCGCGCACGTAGCAATGGAGCGCGTCGTAGAGCGGCCTGGCCTGCCCCCAGAGGCGATCGACCTCGCGCGGCAGCGCGCCCGGCGGCATGTCGTACTTGGAGCGCCAGGCGTCGCCGGTGTCCTTGAACCCGAGCTCGCGGGCGCCCTCGTTCGCCAGCTCCACGAGCCGCGCGAAGTCGCCGCGCATGGGCGCGGACACCGTGCGCCAGCCGACCCACGCCCGCTTCAGCTCCTCGGGATCGCGGCTCGTGGCCATGATCCTGCCGAGCTGCTCGAGATCGAGGCACTGGCCGCCCGCGGGGCAGTACTTGCCCGCCCCGTACATCGCCTCCAGCCTCGACGCGATGGTCGTGAGCTCCTGGGTCCTCGCCGGGTCGGCGGGGGCGTAGAGCGTGAGGGAGGTGCGCAGGAGATCGAGCCGCCGGCGGACGTCACGGGGCAGATCGAGGCCGCGGTACCGGTCCGCCCGCTTGGCGAGGTCGGCCTGCGCCCCGAGCAGCTTCGCGCTCGCCGCGGCCGCGAGGCTCTGGGTGTCTTCCGTGATGTACGTCGACGCGACCCACGCCGCACGGTTGTTGTCGGTGCTGAGCCGGTGGAGCTCCGACTCCGCTGCGTCGACGAACCGCGCCGCCTCGTCTGCCGTCGGCGTCGGCGGCGAATCGGGCCGCGGCGTCCCGGGCGACACCGGAGGAGCGGGATCGGAGCAGGCCGCCGTGAGCGCGAGCGCGCCGCAAGGCAAGGCGATGGCGAACACCGGAACCATGCGCATCATTTCCAGCTGCTCCTCGGTCGCGGCCATCTCCGGCGTGGAGCCGTCCTTCCACCCCGATATCGATACATCGTGGGGTGCGCCTCGGCGCCGCGATCCTGATCGGCGTCTAAGGCCGCTCGCCGGCTCGAGCAACCCTCATGGCGGCGAGGCGGGGCTCGCGCGCGTCCGAGTCCGCGTCACCGCGCGAAGATCCCCGTCCATTTCGCGATCTCCGTGCGCGCGCCGGAAACAGACGACACGGAGCCTGGGCAGCATCACGGAGGACAGGTGTTCTCCGGCGCGGCACGCCCCCGTCGACGCAGTAGCTGCAGCCGTTGATCTGGCTCACGCGCAGGTGCACAAGCTCGAGCGTGGCCTGCGGTACGCCGCCCTTCTTCGTGGCCTTGAGCACCTCGAGGATGGCCGGCATGGCCTCGGGAATGATCACGGCGGGGTTCTTCATCCGTGGCTGGGTCGGGTGGTCCTTTCTCCTCTTGCTCTTGATTGCCGAAGCGCTCACGCCGTCCGCGGGAACACCCCTTCCTCGATGAGTGACGCTCGTAGCGCGACCGCGTCGGGGTGGTTGATCGCAAGCACAGCAATGGTGGCTCGTCCGATGGCGGAACTGCCCACGAGGAGCGGTCCATCCCAGCGGGAATGCTTGCTCCACCGGTCTTTGCGCGGGTGATAGAGGCGCACGATCCGCCCAGACGCTGGATCGATCCCGGCGATGTTCGGGCCCTTGTAGCTGTTACAGTAGAAGCACGCAAACCCGAGGTTCTCCGGAACAGTCACGCCGCCGTGCTTCTGCGCTATGATGTGATCGATCTCGAAAGGGATCGACGAGAGGGGCTGTGGGAGCTGACAGTACTCGCAGACGGCTTTTGCGCGCTGGATGACCAGCGCCACCAGCGAGGTGTCCATCCAGTCTAAGCAGCGACGCCGGCCCGCTTCAGCGATCGCCGCGCCTTCGAGTGCATGAGATCGACGAGCCGTCCAATGCGGCGATAACTCTCGATCTCGGCCTGCTCCTCGGCAGTGAGCTCGCCGAGCTGCGCCTTCAAAGCGAGCTCGTGCATCCGCGCGCGATCCTGCTCGTCGAAGGCCAGCTGCAGGATCGACCGGGCAGCTTCCGGGGAGAGGTCGTCCCGCTCGGGGCGGATGAGGCGGCCGAGGATGGCGCTCTCCTGTCCTGCGGCCGATCGCGGTGAGTCCATGGGGAGATGGTAGCACACCGCGGCATCCGCGTGGCGATCGCCTGGCGCCCCCCGGATGTCGTCCGGCACCGGGTCCGTCCGGCCGCCGAGCCGGCGCGACATCGACCTGGGTCGGATCGCCGGCCGGTGCGGGTCGCTCCGAAAATCTTCGCCGCCGATGTCGAGGAAGCGCCGGCGGCTCCGACGTCCCTGTGTAGCGCCGAGGACGGCGTGACATCGCGCGGACGAGGACACCATGAACACCATCGAAGCCCATCAAGGAACGCTCATCGCCACGACCGAGGCCGCCCCGACCCGGAGCGCGCTCCGCAGCGTCGGCGCCGTGCTCGGCGGCCTCCTCTCGACCTTCCTCATCACCACGGCCGTCGACCTCGCGCTCCACGCCTCCGGGGTCTTCCCGCCGCACGGCGAGCGGATGGCCGACTCGCTGTTCGTGCTCGCGCTCGCCTACCGCATCCCCTTCAACGCCGCGGGTTGCTACGTCGCGGCCCGGCTCGCGCCATCTCGCCCGATGCGCCACGCGCTCGCGCTCGGCTTCGTCGGCGTCGCCCTCGCCACCCTCGGCGCCATCATGATGTGGGAGTTTGGCCCCGCCTGGTACTCGCTCGCGAACATCGCGATCGCGCTGCCGTGCGCCTGGGCCGGCGCGCGGCTTCGAGGCGATCGCTCATGAGATGACGGGCCTGCGTCATGTCCGCACGCCACGTCGGACGGGGCGCGGCGCCCCCACCGCACGAGGCGGCGTGCGCGCGCTGCTCCTTGTCGCGGTGGACCGCTCGCCCGCAGCCCGCGTGCACGTCAGCTGACCAGACAGTCTCCGTCGATGAAGCGCACCGGCTTCCGCCCGCGCGCCCCCGCGACCCCCGACGCCCCGGCGGGGAAATACCGCTCCGCGAGCCGCCGGAAGCTCCGCTCTGTCTCGCGCTGAAACAGCGGCCGGAACAACGCCCGATCGATCCACCGCCCGAGCGCCCCCCAGCGCACCTCGTATGTGTACGACGTCGAGAACTCCACGGACCCATCCGCCGCAGGCCGGTACAGCCAGAGCCCGACCCCGCGGCGGATCAGCGACCGCGGATCCTCCGACCAGAACTCGAACGTGGACTGCTGACAAGGCCGGTGGAGCTTGTATCGCCCGCCGCCGCGGATGGTCAATCCGAGCAGATCCTTCTCGTAGCGCATCGCGGTCCCGGTCTGGATGACCTCCCCGAGCATGAAGATCCTGCTGAACCGATGGTCCCAGCTCGGGTGGAGCCGGTGATCCTGCGTGACCTCCCAGAGCCGCTCGACGGTGGTGCGGAGCCGGACGCGGACGTGGATCGGGGCAGGCCGGGGCAGGCGCCGCTCGACGAGCGCGAGCCCCTCCACCGCCGCGACGAGCGCCGCCCCCGCGCCCATCAGCCCGAGCAGCCCGCGAAGCCAGCCCGGGACGCCCGCGGGCGCGTACACGACCGCGGAGGGCAGGTGCCACCACGCCAGCGAGTCCACCGCGATCGCGTGCAGGTAGGCGCCGACGAGTACGCTCAGCACGATGTGCATCAGGTACTCACCGCCGGGCAGGCCTCCCTGGCTGCGCCGCGACGCCGGCTCGACGGCGACATCGGCCATCGCGACGCCGATATCGGCGACGAAGAGCGCCACGAAGCCGGCGTAGAAGGCGCCGTGGAGCTGGACGTTGGGCACGAGCGCGAGCTGGAGCGCATAGATGAACCCGCGCGCCACGTGGAGCCACCCCTCGACGCGCGACTCGGCGCGGTCCGCGAGGCGGCACCGGTACCAGTGGAAGTAGGCGATATCGAACGCGCCGAGGAGGCTGATTGCGGCGAGGAGAAGTGACGCGGTGGCCATGGTGCATCCATCCCTGGGCCCGAAGGACCCGAACCGAGCGGGGTCGCCCGCCCTTGTTCCCGCGTTCGGCGTTTGCAAGCCGCTCACCAACCCGAGCAGCCGCGCTTCGCGCCCCGATCCGCTGCCTCTGAGCGCGCGCGTCGGCCGCGCGCTGTCCACGCGCTTTCGTGGCTGTCCACGCCGTGGACACCCGGCTCGTCGTCCGCGCAGACAGCGGAGGGCGTGCCTGCGCTCTGGCGTGCCGCCGGGCGCGCCTTGAGCGGCCCGCGCCGGTCACGCCGCGCCGGCCCGCGCTCGCTGGCACGGCGATCGCAATCACAGCGCGCCATGAAACCCCGCGTCGGCGATCTCGCCCTGCACGTCGCCCGCATCAGCCTCTGCGCCACCGGCGTCGCCCTCGCTTCGCGCATCGACAGCGCGGCGCTCGCCGCGGCCGCGGGCGGCGCGCTCTTCTTCGCCGCCTTCGCCCTGATGCACGACGTCGCCCATGGCGCCCTCCGCCTGCCGCGCCGGGCGAACGAGATCGCGCTCACCCTCTCGGCCGCGCTGATGCTCATGAGCGGCCACGCCCTGCGCATCATGCACCTGCGCCATCACGCCCGCCCGCTCGCGCCCGACGACATCGAGGGTGCCCCCGCGCGCCTGCCGCTCCTGCGGGCGCTCCTCGGCGCCCCCCTCGCCGCCGTCGCCCTCCGCGCCGAGGCGTTCCGCGCCGCCGGCCCCTCCGGCCGCCGCTGCCAGCTCGCCGAGGCCGCGCTCAACCTCGCGTCGCTCGCGCTCCTGCTCGCGTCGCGGCGGCCTGCGCTCCTCGCCGTCGCAGGCGCCGCGGCGGCCCTCCAGCTCACCATGGCCGTGTGGGCCGCGTACATCCCGCACAACGCCCCGGCCTGGATGCTGGCCGCCGCCCGCCGGCTCGCCTTCACCCGCTCGCCCATCGCGCTCAGCCTCGGCTACCACGAGCGCCACCACCGCATCCCCGGCCTCCCCTGCAGCCGCCTCGCCCTCCCGACCCCCGACCGCAGGTGAGACGGCGGCCGCGAGGGATCCCTCGTTGGACACCCCTTCTTCGATGAGCAACGCTCGCAGGGCGCCCCCGAGGAATCGCCTCATTTGCAGCCATTTTCAGAGAGAAATTGAACAGGGAGGCGGGGAGACAGGGAGTATTTTGAAGATTTTCTCCCCGTCTCCCCGCCTCCCTGTGAATCTTCCGAAGAATTCGAGGGGATGCCTCGGATCGCGACCGCGTCAGGGTGGTTGATCGCGAGCACAGCGATGGTGGTGTATCCGATGGCGGAAAGTTCCACGAGGCGCCGCGGCCGGCGCGCGGTTGCTCGCATGAGTCCGCCGTGGCACCCTCGCCCTGATCCCGGGTGGGCACGCGCGGCGGACCTCGTGAAGCGGCTCGCTCGGCGGGGCTCGGCTCGGCTCGGACGGAGGATACAGAGATGAACGACACCAGGCCAAAGCTCGAGATCGTGGCCTCCCCGCGGCGGCCAGAGGGGCTGCGCAGGATCCATGGAAGGGGGGCGCGCTCATGACCGTCAAGCTCAACCACACCATCGTTCCGGCGAAGAACAAGAAGGTGTCCGCCACCTTCATGACCGAGATCCTGGGCCTCCCCGCCCCGGAGCCGTTCGGACATTTCCTGGCGGTGCGGCTCGACAACGACGTCACGCTCGACTTCATGGAGAGCCCCGAGGAGCTCCGCCCCCAGCACTTCGCCTTCCTCGTCAGCGAGGCCGAGTTCGACGAGATCTTCGGTCGGATCCGCGAGCGCCAGCTGCCGTACTGGGCCGATCCACAGGGGCAACACCCCGGCGAGATCAACCACCATGACGGCGGGCGCGGCGTGTATTTCCCCGACCCCGACGGGCACTACCTCGAGATCATCACCCGTCCTTACGGCAGCGGCGGCTGAGCGCCGTCGTCCCTTCCAGCCCTCAGTCCGGCATGCCGCACGTGAAATCGAGCAGCCGCAGCATGTCCCGGCGGGTCCTCGGGCCGTAGGTCTGGAACGACGGCATCGGCGCGTTCGCGTACTCCGCGCGAGCGCGGCTCACCTCGTCGACGGCCTGAGCTCTCTGCACCTGAGCGACGTCGACGCCGTAAACGCGCGCGGCGTTGAGGCCGAGGATCTTCGCCTTCCGCTCCCGGGTCAGCGCGGGATAGCCGTGACGCTCCTGGAACTCGGGGGTGATCTCGAAGGCCCGGAACGCCTGGATCTGGTCCTGCGGCGAGCCGAACCAGATGGCGTCCGTTCCCCACAGGATCCGGTCCTCGCCCACGTGCTTGAGCAGCTTGCCCACGACGTGCGCCGCCTCGTCCGGCTTCTTCATCACCTCGCGCCAGGTCGAGCCGAGCTCGGCGTACACGTTCCCGCCCGGCCCGATGCCGTTCTCCTGGAGCGAGCGTATCAGCGCGTCCACGCCGCGCGTCGCCTTCGGGTCATAAGGACCTTCGGTGAGGTCCGGCTCGTAACCGGAGTGGTAGATGAGGAACGTCGCCTTCGGAAACGCGCGCGCCGCCGGTCCCACGTCCTTCGGCCGCGTGTACTCCGGGTTCATTCCCGAGAGCGGGAGCCCCTTGTGCACGGCGAAGATGGGGACGCCGACGGCGATGCCGTGCTCGATCGTCCTCCGGCCCACCTCATCGTTCAGCCACCAGCCCTCCCCTGTCGGCCCCCACACCGTGTAGAGCTTCCACGCGCTGAGCTTCAAGGTCTCGGCCTGCCTGCGCATGTCGTCGGCGATCTTCTCCCAGGGCGCGGCGGTCGGCTGCACGACGCCGTGGATGCGCAGCCGATCCCGCCCGAGCTGCGCCACCTTCTCCCGCGTGCGCGCCGCCTCCTCGGTGAACATGGGCAGCGGATCCCCCCAGAGACCGGTCAGCACCGCGAGCTGGGTGTCGCTGTTCATGAAGACCTCGCGGATCAGCACGTCATCGGTGAAGCACTGCGCCCAGGCCGGCGCGCCGCAGTCCGCCTGCGGCGTGGTCCTGAGGAAGTTCGCGAGCGACGGCTGCCCCTCCTTCCACCAGACGCGCTCCGCGCTCACCTGGTGCGTCTGCACGTCGAAGATGAACTCCTTGCCTGTCAGCACCTCGTTCGCGGCGCCGCGGTCGAGCGTGGACTGCTTCGTGACCTGGTAGCGCCCGCCCGCGCAGCCCAGCTGGTTCAGCGCGAGGAAGACGGTCGCGGCGCCGCACGTGCTCGCCAGGTACTCGCGCCGGCTCATCCCGAGCTTCCGCGCGTTCTCGGCCGCGCTCTCCATCGCGCTCCGCTGCGCCTCGCGCAGCGCGGCGTCCGGCGGTCGCGGCCAGTACTCACCGTTGCTCGTCGCGTCGAGCTTCACCGGCAGGCGGAGGTCGTCGTCAGGTAGGCTCTTCTTCATTCCGTGGCTCCTGTTGGTTACGGCTCGTGCGTTGTTCACCGCGGCGCGCCGCCGTGACGCGGGCTCATCCCCACACCACGCGATCGAGATACAGTGCCCCCGGCGCGGGCGGCGCGAACGGCGGCGAGCACGGGGCGCATGGAAGCGTCGTGACGCGGCCGGGCCTGCTCGGCAAGGCTGTATATCCCGCGCCTTCGAGCTCATCAGCTCGATGCGCCGCGCTCCAGCTCGGCCCGCGCTCGGGACAGCAAGACCGCCCGGATCGCCTCCCTCGACGCGGACGTCGGCGCCCCGGGCAGGGCCGCGAGCCCGGTGTCGCCGACGACCGAGCGGATGAGCACCCGCTCGCCCCTCAGCCCCCGGCTTGTCTCGCTGGCACCGCGGCGGCCTTGCCCCCGCCGCCCGCGCGCGTGAGCGCATACGCGATGCCGCTCCGGAGCGTCCCGAAGGTGAGCACCGTCCTGAGGTCGATGCCGAGCGCCACCAGCGTCTGCGCCACATCGGCGCGGACCCCCGTGATCACCGCCTGCGCGCCGAGCAGGCGCAGCGCGGCCGTGGTCCTGAGCAGCGTGCCCGCCACCGCCGTGTCGATCGTCCGGATGCCGGTGATGTCCAGGATGACCGTCCTCGCGCTCACGTCCGCCGCGCCACGGAGCGCCGCCTCCTGCATCTGCGCGGCGCGATCTGCGTCGAGCGTGCCGATGAGCGGCATCACCACGACGCCCTCGGCGATGGGGAGCAGCGGCGTGGACAGCTCCGCGAGCCGCTCCCGCTGCGCGCGGATGACCTCTTCCTGCAAGATCACGCGCGCCTGCTCCGCCCGCCCCCGCTCCGCGAGCTCGACCGTCAGCTGCTCGTTCGCCTGCCGGAGCTCCTCGGTCCGGCGCTGCACGTTGCTCTCCAGGATCTCGTTCGAGCGCCGCAGCTCGTCCGTCACGCTCTGCACGTGCGCGTAGAGCCGCGCGTTCTCCACGGCGATGGCCGCCTGGCACGCGAGCAGCGAGGAGAGCTCGACGCGCGCCGGCGTGAACACCGACGACGCCGCGTTGTTCTCCAGATAGAGCACCCCCGTGCGCCTGCCCTGGTGCTTCAGCGCGAGGCAGAGGACCGAGCGGACGCGCTGGCGCGCGACATGAGGATCGTCCGAGAACGCCGCGCTCGTCGACGCGTCGTCGAGGACGAGGGTGCGGCCGGCGTGCGCGACGCGATCCACGATGGCCCGGCTGTAGTCGACCGCGGCGGCGGCGGGCGCCGCGCGGTCGACGGCGACGCCCGCCGGACCGAACGAGATCGCCGCCTCCGGGGCGAGCTCCCCCTCGCGGTCGAGGAGCAGCACGCCGCGCTGCGCCCCGGCGCTCTCGGCGATGATCCGCATCATCCGCTCGAGCACCCGGTCGAGCACGAGCTCGCCGGCGATCGCGTGCGCGGCGTTCATCACCATCTCCAGGTCGAGCACGTCCGGATGGCCTGTCGTCGACCTGTAGCTGGAGGTGCGGAGGGCGATGGTGACGGTGCTGCTCGTCATCTTCTGGTCGGCGTCGGCCCTGGCCGGCGCTGCCGGGCGGATGAGCAGCCCGGGGTGGTCCGCGGCGATCGACCGCACCTTGGTCGTCGCGCCCCACTGAAAGTAGCCGTAATAGGCGTCCGTCATGTAGCCGCGCGCGATCTTCGGCCTCCCCCGCGCGAGGTGGTACTTCGCCGCGAGCTCGTTCGCGAGCGCCTCGTCGCGGCCGATGCCGCTCCCGCGGGCCGCCGCGAGCGCCGCCTCGTACCCGTCCGTCGCCGCCGTGTCGTCGCCCCGGACGCGGGCGAGCTCCGCGTCCACGAGGAGGAGCTTGTGCCGGAAGTTCTCCGGGCAGCCCTCCGCCCAGCACGCGAGCTTGTCGCGCTGGGCCGCGATCATCGCCTCGTGGCGCGCCCTGTCGTCGGAGCTCGCGCCGTCGCAGAGCGCCGCCAGCGTCAAGCAGGCGAGCAGCGGGAGCTCCGTCATGATGTAGAGGCCCGACGCGTAAGCGGCGAGCTCCTCGGCCGCGAGCACGTGCTCGAGCGCCGCGCGGTGGTCCCCGCGCAGGAACAGCGCCTGTCCGCAGAGGACGTGCTGATAGTAGACGTGCACCTTGACGCCGCTCGACTCCGCCTCGGCGAGGACCTGCGCTTCATCGAACGCGCCGTCGCTCAGCGACCCCTCGTCCCTCGTCAGGCCGAGCAGGCACGCCGCCATCTGGCGGGTGAGCCGGATCATGCGCTCGGACATGACGTCCCTCGTGCGCTGGGTGAGCTTGATGTCCTCGCCGGCCTGCTTGAAGACCGCCCCGAGATCGTCGCCCATGCCGAGCCGGATGGAGAGGGCGTTGTTGACGGCGTACGAGAGGTACGTCAGGTCGCCCGTCGTGAAGCCCGCCTCGACGGCGCGCCCGAGCCGCGCGAGCGCGGCCCGGAGGGGGCGCGAGAAGATGAGCGGGATGCCCGTGTTCAGGTGGAGCTTGCAGAGGAGCTCGGTGCTCGGGAACCGCTCGGCGAGCGCGAGCGCGAGCTCGCCGAACTCGTAGCTCTGCCGGTACCGGCCGTACGCCCCGGCGAGGAGGAACGAATAGGTGCCATAGGCGAAGGGGGCGACCTCGGAGTGGCCTCGCTCCAGGCAGGTGTTCACGAGCTTCGTGAGGACGAAGAAGCCGATGGTCGTGCTCACCACCCAGCCGGGCACATAGACGTGCATGAGGAGGCGGAGGAGCGCCTTGTCGTCCGCCGACGCGAGCTCCGGCGCGTCCACGACGCTCGCGATCGAGCGGCCCGCGAGGTTCGTCTCCACGAGGGCCATCTGCTCGGCGAGCGCCGCCTGCCACCCGGCGTCGTCCGCGGGCGCGGCGATGCCGAAGTGCGCGAGCCCGGCGAGCCCCGCGCGCAGCGCCTCCGCGGGCTTGCCTGCCCCGACGTGGAGCGTGGCGCGCAGCGAGTGGATGTCCGCGCGCTCGGCCAGCGACCGCGCGCGCGCGAGGAGGTCGTCGAAGAGGAGCTCGGCCCGCTCCTCCTTGCCGCTCAGCGACGCGCACTCGGCCCACAGGAGGCGCAGGGCAAAGGCGAGATCCTCATCGCCCGCGGCGCCGCCGGGCGGGAGGAGCGAGGCGCCGGCCGCGAGGATCTCCTCGGCGGCGGCGCTCGCCATCCTGCCGCGGGCCCGCTTGCCGGCGGCGAGGTCGAGGCGCGCGAGCGCGAGCCGCTCGGCCGGATCCTCGAGGTGCGCCGCGCCCTGGTTCAGGTGGCGCACGAGCTCGAAGAGCTCGCCGTCGCCCAGGCTGCCGTCCGGCGGCGCCTTGTCGCGGAGGTGCCTGCCGATGCGGAGGTGGACCGCGCGCCGCTCCTCCGCGCCGAGGAGCTCGTACGCGGCCTGGTGCACCCTCTCGTGCGCGAAGCCGAACGAGCGGCCCTGCGCCGCGGGGAGCGCCGCGTCTCCGGCCTGCCCGGTCAGGGAGTCGAGGGCGCTGTAGCCCCCGTCGAGCGCGATGAGCAGGCCCTCCGAGAGCGCCTCCCACACGCCGGCGGCGAGCGCGCGGGGATCGCGGTCGCCGATCGCGACGAGCGGCTCGAGCGAGAACTCGGCGCCGATGCACGCGGCGAGCGCGAGGAGGCGCTGCGTCTCCGGCGTGAGCCGCTTCAACCTGCGGGTCAGGACGACGAGCACGTCGCCCGTGTCCAGCCGCTCGCGCACCTGATCGAGGTCCCACTCGAGCCGGCCGGCGCGCGGATCGAAGGCGATGAGCCCCTCGGCCTCGAGCGCCGCGAGGAGCTGACCCAGGAAGAAGGGGTTGCCCTGCGCCTGGCCGTCGATGAGCTCCGCGAGCGGCGCCGCCTCCGCCGCGGGGCAGCCGAGGGCGTCGGCGACGAACCGGCCGGCGCCGGCCCGCGACAGCGGGGCGAGCGCCAGCTCCACCACCGCGCCGCCGCGGCGCTCCACCTCGCGCCGCGCGAGCGCGAGCGGGTGGGCGTCATCGACCTCGGCGTCGCGGTAAGCGCCGATGACGAGCAGGTGACCGCTCTCCGGGTCGGTGAGCTGGGCCTCCAGCAGCCTGAGCGACGCGGCGTCTGCCCACTGGAGGTCGTCGAGGCAGAGCGCCAGCGGGTGATCGGCGGTGGCGACGACCCGGAGCGCGCCCTGGAGGGCGAGCGTCAGGCGGTTCTGCGACTCCGCGGGGCCGAGCGGCGGGATGGCCGGCTGCGCGCCGAGGAGCGGCCCGAGCTCGGGGATGATCTCGGTGAGCGCCTGCCCGTTGGGGCTGACCGCGGCGCCGAGATCCCTGGCGATGCGCGCCGACACCTCGCCGCGCTGCGCGAGGATCTGCCGGGCGAGATCGCCGAACGCGCGCGCGACGGCCGCGTAGGGAGCGCTGCGGCCCTGCGGAGGGTCGAACTTCCCGGCGATGAAGTAGCCTCGTCGCGAGGCGCTCAGCCGGCGGATCTCGTTCGCGAGGGCCGACTTGCCCACGCCCGCGCCGCCCCGGATGAGGACGAGCTCGGCCGCGCCGTCGCTCGAGCGCTCGAAGGCGGCGGCGAGCGCCGCGAGCTCCGCCTCGCGCTCGTGGAGCCGCTGGGGGAGCCGGACCCTGTCGCGGAGATCCGCCTCGCCGAGGGGAAACGGCGTGACCGCCCCGGCCTCGTCCCAGCCGCGGAGGCACCTCTCGAGATCTCTCCGGAGCGCCCCGGCGCCCTGATACCGGTCCTCGGCGGCCTTCGACAGGAGCTTCATCACGATGTTCGAGACCGCCTCCGGCACCTCCGGAGCGCGCTCGCTGAGCGGCGAGGGCGTCCGGGCGATGTGGCAGTGCACGAGCTCCAGGGCGTCGCTCGACGAGAAAGGGAGCGCGCCGGCGAGCATCTCGTAGAGGGTGACGCCGATCGAGTAGAGGTCCGTCCGGCTGTCGATGACGCGGTTCACCCGCCCTGTCTGCTCCGGAGAGATGTACGCGAGGGTGCCCTCGAGCGCTTGCGGCACGGGGGCCAGCTGGACTTCCTGCGACAGGCGCGTCGCGATCCCGAAGTCGAACAGGGTGATGCGAGAGCGCGCGCCGTCCACGAGCAGGTTGTGCGGCTTGATGTCCTTGTGGACGATGCGCCGGCGGTGCAGCGCGTCGACCGTGCCCGCGAGGGAGATAGCGAGCCGCAGCGCCGTGCCGACGTCGAGGCGCCCTTCCTTCATGATGTCGACGAGCGGGCGACCTCCGTCGTCGGCCAGCACGAGCGCGAGCGCGTTCCTGTGCTTCATCAGGTCGAGCGCCCTCGCGACCCCGGGGACGTCGATGTCCTTCAGGATGGCGTATTCGTGCCGGATCCTGGCGACGTCGCTCGGATCCGGGTACTCGCCCGGCGGCAGCTTGACCGTGACGTGCGCTCCGTCGTCGTCCCGGTAACCGCGGTAGAGCACCGCGCCCGTACCCGCGTATATCTGCTCCGTGACGACATAACGGTCGATGCGAAACATCTCCGCTCGTGACATTGCGCTCCCCCCGAATCGCGACAGGCGTGTCTGGCCGCGTGTCGCGCGGCGATGATAGTCTCACGCGCATCAACGGATCAAGCTGACAAGGCTGAATACAGCAGGAGCGGCGTGTCCCTCTGTAGGGCCGAGAACCACCCTGAGCTGAGAGCGGAAGGACGGCGATCCGGCGCGTTCGACGGGCTGTCCAGCGGAGCTCTACAGCAGAGATCGCTTGCTGGTGGGGTGCCGGAGCGGCGACAGCCATGTTGTCGGCGCTCGACCGGCACCTTGTTCTTCAGCGCGGCGAACGCCGGGAGCCACGTCTCCAGCCGGGTCACCATCGGCCCGTGAGACCGTTTCCTTCATCACCTCAGGCGACGAGAAATGGATCCGGGTGATGAAGGTGGACTCGCACTCTCGCGCGCGGGTGTGGAGCTCGCGATACCTTCCGCGGCGCCCCGGCGCGAGGGCCCGAGCCACGCCGACAGCGCGCGATCGAGGGCGAAGAACGTGAGCGCCGCCGCGGCCGCGACAATGGCGAGGAAACGGTAGTACTGCGGGAACATCGCCTCCCAGCCCGCCCAGACGCGGTGGGACAGGTTCACGTTCGCGGCCGGGGACGTGAGCGCGCGCGTCAGCCCCACGAGGGCGAGCAGCGCCCCGGTCGCCTTGAGCCAGGCGCGCCGCGGGAGCCCCATCTCCCGCACCGCGAGCACGGCGACGATCGGGCAGAGCACGTGCGGCAGGAACGTGGTCAGGATGAGCCCGCTCCCCGTCGCGATGTCGAGCATCCATATGGGGGTCCCGAACGCGAGCCACAGCAAGGCGATCGCGGCGAGGTCGGGCTTCGCGAAGAAGCAGCCGGCCGCGAGGAGCAGCGGCGCGACGTTGCACATCCAGAGCAGGTCCTGCGGCGAGCCCCGCCGCACGTGGTTGCCGCCGTGGATGACGAACGCCATGACCGCGAGGCCGCCCATCACCCGGAGCCGCGACGAGGACGGCGCCGTCCGCGGCCGCTGGCTCCCCGTTGCGCCGATCGCCACGGTCGACATGGCGATCAGCAGTACCCGCGCTCTCCGGGAGGCGCAACGTTTCGCCGGCGGCAGGCGCGGCGCGCGGCTCGGGATAGAGTGTCTTCGAGGCGCCGGGAGGCAAAAGCACGATGAGCGACGGATCACGTGAATGCGATCTGGCGATGAACGGCGGGATCACGAGCGGCGAGGCCCATGTGAGAGCCCATCTGTAGCCAGCGGGCTCCGGTCGCCCCGCCCCGACGCCCGCGGATCCGTCGCCTGGGCATTCCCTCGCGCGCGTTTCCTGACTAGCCTCCGCCCATGCTTCGCATCGCCGCCCTCCTCGCCACCCTCGCTCTCGCCGGCTGCGGCGGGGCCCCGAAGCCCCCGCCGGAGCCTCCGCAGCCCGCCCCGATCGCGTCCCAGCCCGAGCCGGAGCCCGAGCCGCCCCTGGACGACGCGCCGATGCTCGACGTCACCTCGGCCCAGCCGACCGAGATCCTGCTGGACGGCAAGCCCATCGGGACGACGCCGATCACGGGGCGCAAAGTCCCGCCCGGGACGCACGAGGTGACCTTCGTGGACCCGGAGCGCGGCAACCGGACCATGATGGTGACGCTCGAGCCGGGCGACGCGAAGACGGTCCAGGCGGACCCGCCGCCATCCATCCAGGAGAGCGGCGGCGGGGACGCCAAGGGCGACAAGCAAGGCGAGAAGAAGTAGCGCCGCAGCAAGGCGGCCTCGTGCGTCCGGCCCTCCTCGTCCGGCGTGCAGCGGGGCGGCCGCCCTGCCCGACGCCGCCCGCGGCGCGGCCGCTAGCTCGCGTACTCCGGCAACACCATCTCTCGCGGTAGCTTCTGGCTCACGTCGATCATCTGCTCGTAAGCCGCGAGCGGAGCCGTCGAGTGCTTCCTGGCGTACTGGATGAGCGAGTCGGACCAGGCGTTGAACAGCGCGAACACGCGGTCGACCACGGCCCTCGCCTCGAACCGCTGCTCCTCGGTGAGCTCCGGCAGCGTCGCCTTCGGCATTCCTTCAGACTTGATGAGGTGGCCAGCCTCCGCCATGTAGTGCTTCGTGCCGAAGAACTCACACTCGACGCCGTTCTCGAGCGCGATGCCGCGGCAGTGCTTGAATATCGTGACGGATACGGCCTCTATCGCCTCGACCATCGCGTAGACGCCGAAGGACTGTGTCTTCGACGCGATGGCAGCGAACTCGAGGCAGAGCTGCCGCGACACCTTCATCTCCGGGCTCCAGAAGACGCGGGCGGCATCGGACAGGCTGAGCTTCGGGTTCGCGCCGAGCCTGTCCAGGTCATCGAGCATCCACTGCCAGTGGAAGTCTTCCTCGTACGTGTGGATGTTCAGCATCCGCTGCAGCGGATCGTCGCGCCTCGCCCTCGACTCGTCCCGGAAGACATATTTGTTGAGGTCCGAATACGCCATGATGAACGGGATGACACAGGGAGCCCACGCAAGGCGCTCTCTCCCGGAGAGCCGCTGATTGTCGAGCAGCTCCGTGAAGAACGGATGACGCTCATAACCCTGCTGCCGCTCGTCGATGTAAGACAGGACTTGATACACCGTACTTCTCCCGCGTTGGGCGCCCAATGTGGATCGCCACGACTTCTCGGCGTCGAAGACCGCGTCAGCAGACGTGGTTCCCTTCGACGCCCACAGCTCTGCAGCCACGTCGTAATTTCGTTTACGAGCATCGACGCGCCGCCCGCAGGCCGGCGCGATGTGCCTCGGACGCACTACTATTAGCTCCGGAGCGGAAGCTGGGGGTGACACGTCCGTAAAGTTCTGATGTCCGTTCGATTCGATATCTCGCTCGACCGGCCTGCGATGGCCGTGTGAGCCTGGATGATCATCGAGTCGCACGGCTGGCCGCCGCGGCGGCGCTGGCCCTGCGCAGCGCCAGCGCCGCGAGCAGCGCGACCAGCCACGCGAGGCCGTACGCGGCCGCCGGGGACACCCACCCGAGGCCCGCGCGCAGGGCGACGAAGAACGAGGCGAAGCCGAGCAGGCCGCGCAAGAAGCCCGCGAGCAACGCCGCGGTGGCCGCCGCGCCGTACCGGGGCAACGTGAACGACGGCAGGACGTTGCCGGTGATCGGGACGGCGAGCAGAAGGCCGCTCACGCTTGCGGGCGCGACGCCGGCGGTGCGCATGACGAGCCAGCCCATGGCCATCGCGGCCACCACGCGGCAGGCGAGCTCGACGCGCGGGATGGTCACCTCGGCGGCGGACAGGGGCAGGCGCGGCAAGGCCAGCGCGCCCAGGGCCGTCGACAGCAGCGCCAGGGCGGCGGCCCACGCCGGGGGCAGCCGCAGCGCGAGCAGCGCCGCCCCCAGCGACAGGAAGACCCCGTTTGCGGCGACCAGCGCGGCGCCCCAGCGCCAGCGCGTCGCGCACCAGGCAAAGCAGATCACGTGGGCGACCGTGGCCGGCAGGCACGCCAGCGTCGCGAGCGAGATCGCGCTCACCTGGGCCGGCGTCTCCTGCAGCAGCACGAAGCCCGTGATCGTGCCCGCGATCATCGGCAGCCCGGCGATCGTGCCGCCCACGGCATGGCCGAAGCGGCGCGCCGCGAGCGAGGAAACGAGCACCGACGCGCCCACCAGCGCGAGCTTCAGCAGCACGCGGGCCCGGGCCTCCAGCGAGCGCGCCGCCGCGCGCAGCGCGCTGCGGTGTTCCTGTGGTGATCGTCCATCGAATCTACGGACCCAGGTCGCACAGGACGGCCGAGCTCGCGAGGCCGCCGTAGAACGGCCGCGCGCCCAGGTTGACCGTGGTGGCCACCCGGCGGCCGTCGCTCCAGATCGGGGAAGGGAGCTCCGTCTCGCCGTTCGACGCGAAATGCATCCAGTCGTGGTTGCGGGTCCACGCCGTGCCGTCCGTCCGGCCGAGGAACTGGTCGAACGGCGGTGCGTTGTGCAGGTAGGCGCTCGCGACGAGCCGCTCCGGCGTGCCCGCGAGATCCTCGATGATGTCCGCGGGAGTCAAGGTGCCGAGACCCCAGCCGAGGTCATCGCGCACGCGGTACACGCCCTGTCCCTGGGCCTTCTCCCACGCGTAGGCCTGCGGCGCGTCGGGCGGACCGATCTGCGCGAGGGCGTCCCCCGTCGCGGGGGACTCGGACCACGCGGCGCCGTCCCACTCCACGAACGAGGGTCCCCGGGAATCATCCAGGGCGTGCTTGGCGCACCGCGCGACCACGACCCGCGAGCCCGCGAGCGCGAGGCGCGCCATGATCGCGTCCCGTCCGCTGCACGGCGATGTGCCCACCGGCGACCACGCGGCGCCGTCCCAGTGGTGGAGCGTGTTGTCCAGCGCGACGTAGGCGTCCGAGGACGAGCGCCCCACGAGGTTCGAGGCTGCGGCGGCAGGCAGCGACAGGTCGCGCGTCCATGTCGCGCCGTCCTGGCGCCAGACCGAGCTCACGCCGGCGTCGGTCCCGACGACGAACAGCGTGCCGTCCGGCGCCTGCCACGCCGAGCGGCCGCGGATGGCCTCGGCGCCCGGGACCGGCGCCCACGTGCGGCCGTCCGCCGACAGGCGGGCGACGCCGTCGCCGACAGCGTAGATCTCGTCGCCAGTCCGGCCCGCGAACGACCTCCACGTCGGCGCGGGGGACTCCACGAGCGATGTCCAGCCGGTCGGGTCGAGCCGCAGGATCTGCCCGTCCGTCGAGCTGGCGTGGACGACACCCCCCGGGCCGATCCCGAGGTCCGGGCCGTGGGTCTGGGGTGGCTGCACCGGGGACGGCTCCGGGAGAGCTGCCGTCGCGACCCACGCGCCGCCGCTCCGGAGGAAGACCCGGAAATGATGCTCGTCCGCGCTCGGGTCGTAGCAACTCACGCTGATGGCCAGCGTCCCGCCCTCGGCCGCAAAGTCGCCGTAATAAGTGATGTTGCCAGTCCCGCAGTCGAAACCTGGCTGCAGCACCAGCGAATCGCCCGACACCAGGTAGAGATTCCTGTCGCCGGCGACGAACACCTCTGTTCCATTGCCCGCGACGTCGAGGTAGCGCTGCGGCGCCGGGCCGGTGAGCTCTCGCCAGCGGGAGCCGTCCCACCGCCGGACGCCGGAATCGTAGGTCTCGAAGAGGTTGGTCGGATCGCCCCAGAGCGCGCTCGGGATGCCGGTGCCCATAGGGAGGATCCGGCGCCAGCCGGTCGACGGATCGTACAGCCCGATCGTCCCGTCGAACGAGGTGAGCGCCAGGGTCCCGCCGACGTTGTAGACGCGGCTGGCGGCGGCCGGAGCCTCCGGAACGGCGATGTTGTACCAGGTCCCGCCGCGCCGGTACGGGATGTGGGTCCTGTCGCCGGTGGAGAGCGCAACCCAGTCTGTCCCGGCAGCGACGTTGTGGAGCGTAGTACGCGGTCCGAAGCCCGTCATCGTCCAGCCGCAGCGCGTGAGGTGCATGACGTGCGAGGAGCTCAAGTACTGGCCGCCGGTGACCCACAGCCCCTCCTCCGAGATGGCTGGAGCGGGGTAATCGTACGCCGGAGGGACCTGCGACCAGCCGGTGCACGCGCCTGCGCGCCAGGGGGGGCGCTGCTCGTAGGGCACGTCCGGCGGAAAGACCCACGGGGTCGCGCCGGCGGGCGGCGTCGGCCAGCGATCATCGCGCGCCGCGCTCGCGCCGGGATCGCGGGGCTCTCCGCACATCGACGCGGCGCGGTCTCGCCCCACGTCGCGCCGTGTCGCGGCGTCTCCGCATGCGCCATCATGCGCCATCATGCGCCCTCCGGAGTGACACACACGGTGATTCAGTCCCGATATTGCCTTCTTCCGCACGGACAAGGTCGTGGCACAACAGTTGCTCAAACGTGAGCCATGGCCTTTCTCTCTCCTCGATCGGAGCTCCTCGCTCTCGCCTTTGCCGGAGCGGCCTTTGGCCTCGCGGGCTGCTCGGGGGGCGTCGCCACCCCGGGCTCGTCCGGCGGTATGGCGGAAACGAGCGGCGGCGGCGGGAGCGGCGGCGGCGAACCAGCCGGCGATGTCGACGTGCCCTGCGAGAGCAGCGAGGACTGCGACGCCAGCGAGTACTGCCACTTCAGCGATTACGGGTGCGGGCTCGGCGAGACCTCCGGCACCTGCACCAAGCTCCCCCTCGAGTGTGGCCACGGAGGGGAGCCGGTCTGCGCCTGCGATGGCCAGATCGAGATCGAGCACTGCCCGGAGCTCCGGCGCGTCGACATCTCGGCGAACGGGGCCTGTACGCCGCCGGACGGCACGTTCGCCTGCGGCTTCAGGTTCTGCGAGACGGGGACCGAGTACTGCGAGCGCATCGATTACCCGAGCTGGCACCCGGGTCTCGTGGCGTTCGTCTGCCGTCAGCTCCCCGCCTCGTGCAACGGCAGCGACACGTGCGCGTGCCTCGAGGGCATCGACTCCGATTGCCCGGAGACCTCCTGCGAGATGGACAGCGCCGGCCACGCCCGGGTCTTGTGCGTCGATTGAGCCCTCGCCGCGCGCGGCTCGGCACAGGGCCCGGCGGGCTGGCCGCGGCCTGGCGCTCGCCAGGGCGATCCGTCGGAACGGATCGCGCGGAGCTCGCGCCTTTGGTTACGCGTGGGGCGCGACGATGCCCTGACCGAGGCCGCCGTCGACGGGCAGCTCGACGCCGGTGGTGAAGGTCGCGTCGAAGGCGAGGAACAGCACCGCGCGGGCCACCTCGTCGGGCGTGCCGATGCGCTTCATGGGGGTGATCTCGTGGCCCTCCTTCTCGAAAGCCGCGAGGACCTCCGCGGGGGCGCCCGTGACGCCCATGGTCGGCGTCTTGATGAACCCCGGGCTCACCGCGTTCACGCGGATCTGCCTGGGCAGGAGCTCCGCGGCGAAGACCTGCGCGAACGAGCGGAGCGCCGCCTTCGACCCGGAGTAGACGCTCATGCCGGGATTGCCGCCCTCGTTGGCGATCGAGGTCGTGAAGACGATGGAGCCGCCGTCCCGGATCAGCGGGGCCAGGCGCTGCACCGTGAAGAAAGCGCCCTTCGCGTTGACGCCGAAGGCCCAGTCGTACGAGGCCTCGGTCACCTGATCGAGCCGCTCCAGGCTCGCGACGCCGGCGTTGACGAACAGGAGATCGATCTGGCCGAGCCGCTCCGCCACGATCGCCCGGAGCGCGTCGATGTCGGCCATGCTCCCCGTATCGGAGCGCACGGCGTGCGCGCCGGGGCCGAGCTCGCGCCGCGCGGCCTCGACGTTCCGCTCGTTCCGGCCGGTGAGCAGCACCTCGGCCCCGCCGTCGAGGAGCGCCTTGACGGTGGCGAGCCCCATGCCGTGGGTCCCGCCGGTGACGACAGCCTTCTTCCCTGCATAGCGCTTCATCGCATGTCCTTTCATCGCGTCACGCGCCCTCGCGCAGCACCTTGATGAGCGCGCCTGGAGACTCGGCGCCGTGGCCCGCGGTCACTCCCTTCCTGAAGAGCCCCGCGGCGAACATCGGCAGATCGGTGTTGAGCCCCGCCTCCTTCGCCTGCCGCACGAGGATCTCGGCGCCCCGCCAGCAGGCGTCCAGCGAGCTCTCCGGATCCCCGAACGCTCCAGACTGGATGACGTGGGCGTCATGCTTGATCATCGCGCCGACGGCCGGCGCGACGTCGGCCAGCATCGAACCCAGGTCGGCCACGCTCAGGCCCTCTGCCTCGCAGATGCGAGCGCCGTGGTAGAAGCCGAGGAGCCCCACGAACACGTACGAGAGAAACGCGAGGTCCAGGGCCGACGCCGTGCCCACCTTCTCCCCGAGGTAAGGCACGGCGCCGGCCATGCGCTCGAGGAGCGGCTTGGTCTTCCGGTAGGCCGGGTCCGAGCCCGAGACGAGGATGGTGCTCTCGGGCTTTCCGATCTGGCTCGGGATGGCCAGGATGGCGCCGTCGAGGTAATCGACGCGCTGCTCCTTCGCCCACGCCTCGCCGCGGCGCGCGTCCTCGGGCGTCCCCGTGCTCAGCTGGACGAGCACCTTGCCGGCGAGGGCGGCGGCGACGTCGCGCGCCTCCAGCAGGCGGAACGTCGCGTTGTAGTCGGCGACGCAGACGACGACGACGGCGCTCGCCTGGACCGCCTCCGCGACGCTCGCCGCCAGCGCCGCGCCCTGCGCGACGAGCGGCTCGGCCTTCGCGGCCGTCCGGTTCCAGACGGTGACGCGGTCGCCGCGCTCGAGCAGCACCCGCGCGAGCGCGAAGCCCATGGGACCCAGGCCGATGACAGAGACTTCACTCATACGATGTCCTCCGTTGGCTCACCCGCGTGATGGCGGGCGCGCTTGCTCGCCATGGTTGGGGCCCGCGCGGGGCGCCGTCGCGCACGTTCGGACGCGCGGAGAGCACGTTCGGACGCCATCGGACATCGAGCGCATCGGGGCACATCCGGATGCCCCCGGACGCGGGAGCAGCAGCGCATGGCGCCCGGCGCGCCGCCGGTGGATACTCGGGCGGGATGCAAGCCATCGGCACACAGGAGCAGGCCGCGCCCCGCCCGCGCCTCGGGATGCGCGTGGACGTCCTCACGACTCAGCCCGGCGTCATCGCGCTCGAGGCATCGGACGACCACCGGCTGCGGGTCCTCGCGGGGCCGCCGGTCCGCGGGATCTGCGGTGTCCAGCGGCTCCTCTACACGCGCGGCGATATAGACATCCTCCCCGCCGGGTTCGCGGACGTCTGGGAGGAGGAGGACGCGAACACGTCGCTCATCCTGCGGCTGTCCCCTTCCCTCCTGCGCCGCGCGGCCATCGACATGGGTCGCGATCCCGACACGGCCGGCCTCGATCTGCGCCACCAGCTCAGGGATCCGCAGATCCAGCACATCGCCTGGGCCCTCGACGCCGATCGCATGGCCGGCCACCCGGGCGGGCTGCTCTACACCGAGAGCCTGGGCCTCGCCCTCGCGGTGCACCTGCTCGGCCGCTCCCCGGCGCCGAGCAAGCCGCCGCGCGGTCTGTCGAAGCTACAGCTGCGGCGCGTGACGTCGTACATCGAGGAGCACCTCGATCAGAACCTGTCCCTGGAGCGGCTCGCCGGCGTCGCCGAGGTCAGCGCGTCCCACCTCAAGACCCTGTTCAAGCGGTCGACCGGCCTGCCGGTGCACGAGTACGTCGTCCAGCGCCGGGTGGAGCGCGCGAAGGCGCTGCTCCTGCGCGGCGAACTGCCTGCCAGCCAGGTGGCGATCGAGGCGGGGTTCGCGCACCAGAGCCACATGGCCCGGTGCATGCGCCGCGTCCTCGGCGTGACGCCGACGGCGCTGGCCCGCCGCCCGGCCGCGCGCTGATCGGCGCCTGCGACCGGGCGGAGAGCGCGTCCGCTACGCGCCCGCGCCGTCTCTGGCCAGGCGAGAGAGCTTGTCGGGGTTGCGCACGATGTAGATGTTCGTCGCCGCGCCGTGCTCGTCATAGGCGAAGGAAACGCAGGCCGTGGCCGAGCCGTCCTTCCGCAGCACGACGCCCCGGCCTCCGTTGATGTCCTCCTCGTCCCACTCGTAATCGCTCCAGTACTCGTGGAGCGCGCGGCGGATGAAGCCGAGGACCTCGGCCTTGCCCCGCAGGACATGGAGGATGGTGGGGACCTTGCCGCCCCCGTCGGCGCAGAGCTCGACGTCGTCCGAGAGCAGCGCCGCGAGGTGGTCCGTGCCGCCGCTCGCGATGGCGGTCTGGAAGGCGGCGAGCAGCCGCTCCTGCCGGTCCAGGGGGGTCGCGTGCCGCGCCTTCGCTTGCGCGATGTTGGCGCGCGCGCGCGAGACGAGCTTGCGGCACGCGCTCTCCTGGATGCCGAGCGCCGCGGCGACCTCCGGGTAGGAGACGTCGAAGACCTCGTGGAGCAGGTACGCCGCCCGCTCCTTCGGGGCGAGCCGCTCGAGCACCAGCAGGAACGCTGTCTGGAGCGACGACGAGAGCGACAGCCGCTCGCCGGGATCGAGCTCGGCCGGCGCGTGGATCGGCTCCGGCAGCCACGCGCCCACGTAGTCCACGCGGGCGCTCCGCGCGGAGCGCAGGAGATCGATGCACCGGCGGGTGCAGAGGGTCGTGAGCCACGAGCCCGGGTTCTCGATGGCGCTCCTGTCGGCGCTCTGCCACTTCAGGTACGTGTCCTGCACCGCGTCCTCGGCCTCCGCGCGCGAGCCGAGGATGCGGTAGGCCAGGCCGAGCAGCATGGGCCTGGCCGCCTCGAAGGCCGATGCGTCGTCGCGCTGCGCCATCTCAGTGACTCGACACCTGGATGCGGTTCCAGAGGTTGATCATGGCCACGGCGGCGGTCAAAGCGCCGATCTCCTCCTCGGAGAAGTGCTCCCGCAGCCGCGCGCGGAGCGCCGCGTAGTCGGTCCGCCGGTCGAGGACGGTCAGCGCCTCGGTCCACGCGAGGGCGGCCCGCTCGCGCTCATTGAAATCGCTGACGTGCTCCCAGACCACCACGCGGTCGAGGCGGTCGTTCGTCTCGCCGTCCTGCCGCGCCTCCCTGGTGTGCATCTTCACGCAGAAGGCGCACTGGTTGATCTGCGACGCGCGCAGCTGCACGAGGTGGATGATCTTCCGGTCGAAGGCGTGCCCCTCCATCACCCGGTGCACGCCGGCCAGCGCCTGCAGCACGTCCGGGATCACCTGCTCGTACTTCACGGCGGATCGCTCGCTCATCGTCGTTCTCCTTGTCATGGGCCCGCGGGCCCCTCCCCTGGATGACGATCGAGCCTTCGCGGTTGTGACGTGTGGCCGACGCGCGCGCTCGCCGGGCAACGAGTTTCATCCTCACATGAATTTTGCACCGATCCATGGAGAGCTCGCCGCGAGGCCGAAGGGCCTTGAAGGAGGGCCAGGGCTACCTCGGTGTGTGTGGCCGCGTGATGGCCTCTGGTATTTGCGGCACCGGGCGGGCTTGCCGCGCCAATGTCACACCGATTACCCTGGGTGAGATGAGCCTGGCAGCCTCCCTGTTGCGGATCGATCCCCGAGACGATGTGGCCGTCGCCGTGCGGGGCCTGGCCACCGGCGATCCGGTGGCCGAGGCGATCACCGCCCGTGTCGAGATCCCGGCCGGACACAAGGTAGCGCTGCGCGCGGTGGCCGCCGGCGAGCCGGTGCGGAAGTACGGTTGGCCGATCGGGCGGGCGACGGTGGACATCCAGCCGGGCGACCACGTGCACACGCACAACCTGGCCACCGCGCTCTCCGGCCTCGACACCTACGCCTACGAGCCCGCGACCCCGGAGCCCCTCTCCTCCACCGAAGACCGCACCTTCCTGGGTTACCGGCGGAAGAACGGTCGGGTGGCCACCCGCAACGAGATCTGGATCCTCTCGACGGTGGGCTGCGTCTCGCGCACAGCCCAGAAGGTGGCCGCCGAGGCGGACAGACGCTTCAAGGGCCGGGTGGACGGGGTCTACGCGCTCACCCACCCCTTCGGCTGCTCCCAGCTCGGGGGAGACCTCGAGGCCACCCGCCGGATGACCGCGGCCCTGGCCGGCCACCCGAACGCGGGCGGCGTGCTGATCATCGGCCTCGGCTGCGAGAACAACCAGCTCGGCCTGCTCCTCGAGAGCGCCCCGGGCCTCGATCGCGAGCGCCTGCGGTCCTTCACCGCCCAGACGGTCGAGGATGAGCTCGAGGCGGGCGTCGAGGCCGTCGAAGAGCTGGTCAGGGTCGCCGAGCAGGACCGCCGCGAGCCCTGCCCCGCCTCCGACCTGGTGATCGGCCTCAAATGCGGCGGCTCGGACGGCTTCTCGGGGCTGACCGCCAACCCGCTCGTGGGCCGCATCGCCGACAAGGTCTGCGCCGCCGGCGGCTCGGCCATCCTGACCGAGATCCCGGAGATCTTCGGCGCCGAGCGCCTGCTCATGGCCCGCGCCGAGAGCGAGGCGGTCCATGCGGAGGTCGTCGGCGTGGTGAACGACTTCAAGAGCTACTTCATCGCCCACGGCGAGCCGGTGTCGGAGAACCCCTCGCCCGGCAACATCGCTGGTGGCATCACCACGCTGGAGGAGAAGTCCCTGGGCGCGGTGCAGAAGGCCGGCCGCGCCCCGGTGACCGAGGTGGTCCGCTACGGCGGGCAGATCCGCGGCAAGCCGGGCGTGGCGCTGCTGGAGGCCCCCGGCAACGACGCTGTCTCGTCCACGGCGCTCGCCGCCTCCGGCGCGACGGTGATCCTCTTCACCACCGGCCGGGGCACGCCGCTTGGCTTTCCCGTGCCGACCCTCAAGCTCGCCACCAACTCCAGCCTCGCCCAGCGCAAGCAGCGCTGGATCGACTTCGACGCCGGCCGCGTCGCCTCGGGCGAATCCATGGATACGGCCGCCGACGCCCTGATGGACCTGGTGCTGGCCACCGCCTCGGGCCGTCCAACCCGCGCCGAGGAGAACGACGAGCGCGAGA
Source organism: Sorangium sp. So ce321 (assembly GCF_051530195.1). Classification (NCBI taxonomy): domain Bacteria; kingdom Pseudomonadati; phylum Myxococcota; order Polyangiales; family Polyangiaceae; genus Sorangium; species Sorangium sp. So ce321. The sequence goes on from NZ_CP150329.1 coordinate 6,736,736, forward strand.
TCGCGCTCTGGAAGCGCGGCGTCACCCTCTGAGCCTGGAGCGCCTCTCGCAAACGCCTGTTCGTCGGGGGTTTGGCGGTTCCCAGGCGAACGAGGCGTCCGCTTGTTTCGATCCACGTCACGAGCTGATCGACGTTCCTGCGCGGTGATCTAGCCGTGCGCGGCGCGCAGCTGCGCGCGGACAGCCGACGGCGTCGCCCCGGTCTCGCGCCGAAACGCGCGCTGAAACGCCTGCACCGTGGCGAACCCGACCGCGTGGGCGATCTGCTGGTTCGACAGCGTCGTCTCGCGGAGCAGGCGGCGCGCGTGCTCGGTGCGCAGCGTCGCCCGGTACGCCATCGGCGGCGCGCCCGTGGCCTCGAGGAACCGCCGGGCGAGCGTGGCGCGCGAGACGCCCACGGTTCGCGCCAGGATGTCGACGTCCCACGCGCGCGCCGGGTCGTGCACGAGCTCGGCGATCGCGCGGGCGACGACGGGGTCTTGCGTGGCGCCGAGCGCGGCGAGCTTCGCGGGCTCGCGGTCGGCGAGCAGCCGTACGAGCTCGATGAGGATGAGCTCGAGCCAGCGACGGCGAGCCAGCCCCGCCCCCAGGCGCGTCTCGTGCAGCTCGCTCCGCAGGCGCGCCAGCGCGTCGGCAAACGAGGGCCGCGCCTCGATGGCCCGCGCGCCGGCGTGGATCACCGTCGGCAGGACCTGCAGCAAGGGGGCGAGCGTGTCGTGCTCGAACCGGAACACGCCGCACAGCGCGCGCGCCGTGGTGGCGCCGCGGCCGAGCACGCGCTCGCCGTCCTCCTCTCGCGCGACCTCGAGCCACCGGTCGAGGAGCGCGGGCTTCGCCCTCGCGTCGCCGTGGTCGACGCGGTGCCCCACGTTCGGTCGCACCAGCGCCACGTCGCCCTGGTAGAGCGAGACAGCCTCTCGCCCGGCGCGCAGCACGCAGCTCCCCTCGGTCACGTGGTGGAGCACCAGGATCGGACGCGCCGGAATCTCGAGCGCCCAAGCCCCTCGCAGGACGGTACGGCAGACGAGCTCGGACGAGAGTTTCGCCATGGAAAATCGGCTCGAGAGCGGGTCATCCTGGTACATGGCGCGAGCCTAGCGATGATCCAGAGCGCTCGCAACGTGAGCGTTTGGGGCCATTCGTTGCGCGCGCCGGCCATGGTGGGCGCGTCCGCCGAGGGCTACATCCAGCCCATGAACGACGCCACCATCGCTTCCTCCGCCTCATCCCTTCCGTCGCGCCGCCTCGGCGGCGCGGGCATCGCCACGGTGCTCACTGGCCTCACGCTGTGCTTCATCGGCGCGCGCTTCCTGGTCGTCCCCGGCGCCGCGGCTGCGGGCTTCGGCGTGCCGCTCACTGGCCTCGCCGCGTACGCTGTCGCCAAGGGCGTGCGCGACCTCTCCTTCGGCGGCTTGCTCGTCGCCTTCGCGCTCCTTGGCGAGCGGCGCGCCGCGGCGCTCACGCTGCTCCTCGGCGCCGTGATCCCCGTCGTCGACGGAGCCATCGTGCTCGCGTGGCGCGGCGCTCACCCGGGCTACCTCGCGGTCCACTGGGGCACCGCCGTGCTCTGCGTCGCGCTCGGCGCGCTGCAGCTCCGCCGCCGTGCGTGACCCTACCAGGTGCTTGGAGGAGTCCCGTCGGGGCGATAGTCGATCACAGGGATTCCTCACGCGAGCGAGATCGCACAGGGGAGATTATGTCCATTCGACCCGACCCACAGGCTGTAGAATGCGCCGAGCATCTCGACGGTGTCATCGGGAACGCAGATTGACCCGGGGTTCTAGAGCGGCATTCGCTCGGGTTTGATGCAGACGTCCTTCGTCCTTCGTCCTTCGTCTCTCGTCTTCCGTCTCTCGTCTCTCGTCTTGCGTCTCTCGTCTTCCGTCTCTCGTCTTGCGTCTGTCTTCCCCGTGCGCGTGCGCGTGCGCGTGCGCGATTCCCCGGAGTCAGCGCGCACGCGCACGCGCACGCGCACGAAGGACGAGCACGGAAGACGGAAGACGGAAGACCGAAGACCGAAGACCGAAGACCGAAGACCGAAGACCGAAGACCGAAGACCGAAGACCGAAGACCGAAGACCGAAGACCGAAGACCGAAGACCGAAGACCGAAGACCGAAGACCGAAGACCGAAGACGGAGTACCGATTCCGCCTGAAAACCGCTCTAGGCCGCCTCGCGGCGGCCGGTCTCGATCCGGAGTGGCTCGATCTTGCCGACGATGAAGAGGTAGCTGAACGCGCCGAGAAGGCAGAAGCCGCCCGCCACGACGAGCGGGATCGTGAACGAGCCCTTGGTCACCGAGACCATCACGCCGGTGAACGTCGTGATGACGATGCCGGCCAGATTCGACGCGAAGTTCTGGATGCCCCCGATCGAAGCCACGTGGCGCGGCGTGGGCGCGACGTCGCCGGGAAGGGACCAGACGCTCGCGCCGGCGAACGCGAGGCTCGAGTACGAGATGCCGAACAAGATGAGCATCAGGGTCACGTTGGACGTCAATGACGACAGCGTGATCACCGACGACACCAGCATACCGCCGACCATGCAGGTCTTGCGTGCGGCGGTGAGGCTCCAGCCCCGACGATAGAGCGCGTCCGAGACGAAGCCGCCGATCCAGCCGCCCGGGATCGCCATCAGCGCGGGAACCATGCCGAGCGTGCCGAGCGACTTGAGCGAGAAGCCGCGCGTCTGCACGAGGTAGCTCGGGAACCACGTGATGAAGAAGTAGTTGGTGAAGTTGAGGCAGAAGAAGCCCAGCATCATGCCCCAGAGCGTGCGATGGCGGAAGAGCGACGCCCACGTCACGTCGTTCTGCGCGTCCTTGGCGGGCGGTGCGTGGATGACGTCGGCCTCGCCCGTCATGTCGCCGTGGGCAGGGCTGCGGTAGATGACGACCCAGCCGAGGATCCACACCGCGCCGAGCAAGCCCGTGATGATGAAGGCCGCCTGCCATCCGAACGTATCGATGATGAGGGCGACGAGGGGGATCGACAGCGCCGAACCGACGCGCGCACCGCTATCGAAGATGCCCGTCGCGAGCGCGCGCTCGCGCGGCTTGAACCACTGGCTCACGAGCTTGGCGCAGGCCGGGTAAGCGCCGGCCTCGCCGGCGCCGAGCAGCAATCGGTAGCCGAACATGGACGCGACGCTCGACGCGCCGGCCGTCGCCACGGTGAAGAGCGACCACCAGCCGACGGCGACCGGCAGCGCGATGCGCCCCCCCACACGGTCGATGAACCAGCCGAACGGCATCTGCATGAGCGCGTAGGTCCAGAAGAAGCCGCTCATGATGAGGCCCATCTGGGCCGGGCCGATGCCGAGCGCCTTCTCGATCTCGGGCGCCGCGACCGCCAGATTGGCGCGATCGATGTAGTTGATGGCGACGGCGAGAAAGCACAGGAAAAGCACGACCCAACGCATCTTTCTCATCTGCATGTCTCCTTGGACGGCGTATCTGTTCGTGCGACCGACAGCTCTCGCGCGATGCCCGCCGGGCGGCGCTGCCTCGACGTACGCCGCGCGCGCGACGCGATGGCAGCTGCATCGGGTTGTCGTGGTTATCGGTGTGGTGTTCGCGGCGGCCCGCGCGGCCGGCCGGCCGCGCGAGCTGTGGCAGCCTCACCCGCTCATGCGGGCACGGCCGTGTGGAGCGACGCGCGCAGCCGGGGCTGCTCGAGGTTCAGGCCGAGCTCGCGCGCGAGCTCGATCACCGGCCCGAAGCGGCGTCGCTTCTTCTCGGCGTGGTTGCGCGCGATATCGGAGAGCCGGTGATCGAGGAACGGGTTCTCGAAGCGCTCGCGCACCTCGTCGAGGTAGGCGCGCGCGGCGGCGCCCTTGCCGAGCCCATCGAAGACGGGCACCACCTCGTCGCGCCAGAGCGCCTCGAGATCGGCGCGCAAGGCCGGGTCGCCCATCGCGTGCCGCGTGTTCTCGTCGGCGGGGCGCCCGTCCGTCTGCCAGCGCTCGGCGAGGTAGGTGTGCCCGAGGTTCAAGAGCAGCAGCTTCAAGCGCTCGTAGTGGGGCAGGTCGTCCGTCACGATCATCGCTTCATGCCGGCACGGCAGCACCATGCCTTCGCGCTGCTCGATCGCCCAGAGCGCATAGGGCTCGGCGATCGCGCCGACGGGGCGGATCGGCTCGGAGACGATCCGGTCGACGAGCGAGTTCACCCAGACGCACGTGTGCTCGATGTAGCGCAGGAAGGCGGCGTCGGCGCCCCACTGGCGCGCGACGCCGCCGACGAGCGCGCGCAGCGTGTCGCCGTTGTTCGACACGAGCTCGCAAGGCAGCAGCGTGAGCGGCGCCGCGCCCGCCTCGAAGCGCGCGCGCAGCAGGACGACGAGCTTCGCGATGAACCCGCGCGGCACGCCCGCGCCGGGCGCGAGCAATGCCGCCGTGTCCTCGGGAAAGCAGAGGTATCCGCTGTCGCTCGTGTTCGAGAGCACGACGCGCGCATCCTGCGCGAAGCGCTCGCGCACGAGCGGCCAGTCGGTCTTCGCGTCGAGCGCTTCCGTGATCGACCTGCATTCGATCGTCGTGTCGATGACCGCTTCGCGGCGCAGCCCGCGGATCCGCACGGAGTAACGCCCCTGTGCGCGCAGCGCTTCGATGCGCGCGCGGCTCTCGGGGTTCGACGTGGTCTGCACCACGGTGACCGTCCCGAGCGCGTCGCCGAGGCGCAGCGCCTCCGCGATGAAGAAGTCCGCGTGAGCCTGCAGGAAGCGGCTCGTGCCGAACTGGAGAATCGGATTGCCCATGTCAGTGCTCCGGCGGCTCGACAGGCGCGCGCTCACGACACGCCGACCATGATCTTGGATGTTCGACCGGGGTCGGCAGCCCAGCCGGCGAGCGCGTCGGGCACGCCTTCGATGGGGATCGACCTCGAGATCAGGAGGTTCGGGTCGAACGTGCGCCGCTCGAAGAAGGCGATCACGTCCGAGAACTCGCCCAGGCAGTTGCGCGAGCCGAGGATGTCGAGCTCCTTCATCACGAACAGCTTGGTCTCGTAGCTCACCGGCTCTTTGCCGTACCCGATGTACACGACGCGACCGCAGAACTTCACCCACTCCACCGCGTTGCGGTACGTCGCGGTCGCGCCCACGGCCTCGATCACGACGTCCGGCCCGTCGCCGTTCGTCAACTCCATCACGCGCTCGCGTGCATCGGCGCCCGCGAGCACCGCCTCGCGCGCGCCGAGCGCCCTGGCGAGCGCGAGCTTCTCGTCCTGCGTGTCGAGCGCGATCACGCGCGCGCCGCGGCTCACCGCCCCGGCGATGGCTCCGAGCCCGACGCCGCCGCAGCCCATCACCAGGACGGTCTCCTCGGCCTCGACGCGCCCCCGCGCCGCCGCGTGAAAGCCGACCGAGAACGGCTCGACCAGCGCGAGCTCGGTGAGGTTCAACTTCCGTGACGTGAAGAGCTTCTGGTACGGCACGGCCACGAGCTCGGTCAGCGCGCCGTCGCGCTGCACGCCCATCGTCTTGTTGTCGCGGCAGGCGTTGCGCCGTCCCGCGCGGCACGAGGGACACACGCCGCACGCCGTGTACGGCGTGAACGTGACGTCGGTCCCGACGCGCCAGTCCGCCTCGACGCCGGAGCCGAGCTCCACGATCGTGCCGGCCACCTCGTGACCCAGCACCCGAGGGTACGTCACCATCGGGTTCTTGCCCAGGAACGTGTTCAGGTCGGAGCCGCACAGGCCGACCCGTCGCACGCGGATCAACACCTCGTCGTGCGCCGGCTCAGGCTCGTGGATCTGGGTCACCTGCGCAGCCGACGGACCGGTGATCGTCAGGGCTTTCATGCTGTCATTGCCTCGCTGAGCGACTTCGTTCACTCGCGGCGTTCACGGCGCGCTCCGCAGCCGGGGCCGCTCTGTTCTGCGACAAAGAAAACACAGCGCCACGTCGACCGGCAGAAGCCGAGGCGACATGGCGTTGCTTCACGAGCCGTGGGCGGGGCGGCAGGCGCCCTCGCCGCGGCGTTCGGGACGCCCCTGTTCAGGGATGACGCGCATAGAACTTCTGTGCGTTCTTGAACATCACCTTGTCACGCGCCTCCTGACCGAACTCCTTGAGGTAGAGCTCGGCAATCTCGATCTCCGAGGCGAGGCTGCCACCCATGTCGACCACGGGCCAGTTGCTGCCCCAGATCAGCCGGTCTTCGCCGAAGGCCTTCATCAGCACGTCGAAATGCGGCTTGTACGCCGCGACGTCGGTCGGCGCCTTCCAGGGATCGTCCTCGGTGGCGGCCGGGTTGTACATGTCGAAGAACGACGAGAACTTGATGTAGATGTTCGGGTGCTTGCCCAGCCGCTGCATCGCGTCGACCCAGGCCGGATCCGGCGTCGGCCCTTTCGCGCCCGCCAGGTGGTCGATGATGATGCGGAGCCTGGGCACCGCCGTCGCGAGCGCCTCGACCTTGTCCTTCGGGTTCAAGGTGCCGCGGCTGATGATGTCGAGCGTCATGCCCTTGGCCGCGAGCTCCTCCAGCGAGGCGAGCTGCTTCTGGTCGAGCGTCAGCTTCGGGCTCCAGAGGAAGCCGCGGATGCCGACCACGCGCGGGTCCGCGGCGAGGCGCGCCAGATCGGCGCTGAAGCTCGGCGAGCCGAGCTCGAGCTGCGCGACAAGGAACTTGAAGAAGCCGTTGTTCTTCGTCATCTCGAGGACCTTGACGTTGTCCTCGACGACCGGGCTGGCTTCGACGACGCCGGTGCCGACGATGCCATTCTGCTTCGCGATGGCCTCGTACTCCGCGGGCAGCACGTCGCGGTATATCGGCTTCTGCTTGGCCTCCGGCCAGACGACGCCGCCTGGCCGCGTGACCTGGTAGAGATGGATGTGCGTGTCGAGGATGGGACCGCGCTGCGCCGCCGGCACCGCCAGCGGGGCCGCCGCTTTGCTCGTGTCGCCCGCCGTCTCCGGTGGCGTCGCGGTGGTCGAGGAAGACGAGGCGCACGCCGCGAGCGGCGAGAGCGCCATCGTCAGGCACAGCGTGGCGAAGTTCGTTTTGATGCTCGTGAGCATGTTCAGGTGGAGCCTTTCGGAGTCGGTGCCGGGCTCGATCCCGATGGCGAAGGCGCCGGCACGCATGACGACCCCCTCAGTCAAAAAAGCCGATGGTTCGTCTTTTATGTGACCGTTCACAGTTCATCAACCGTAAAGCGACAGCGTTACTTGCTCAGCTCTTCGATGGCCGCGGCGAGCTCCGCGGGTGGCAGAGCGTCGGCGGCGCGCCATGGGGGCATGCGCAGCGGCGAGGTCGCGGGCTCCTGCAAGCGAGCGATGGCCCGCGATCCCGCGATCCCTCGGACATACGGACGCACCGACGCACGGACGCATGAAGCGCCCCCGCTACGAGAGAATGTGAACGCTCACATAATGCATGTCAAGCTTGATCGGCTGCACGCGTTTTTTCGCGACTGACGCGTTCCGACGACTCGACCAGGGCCCAGCTCGTCCGTGCAGGCGTTCGTCACTGGGCCATCGAAGACGCGCGGCGTGGTGACGCCGTCGAGTCGAACGCGGTCGGCGCTGGGGGCGGGTGGTCCTCCCCCGCTGGCGCATCGACATTCATCGCAAAGTTGCACCCATTCTGAAGGCGCTCGGGGAGCTGAAGGACACACCAGAAAGCTCGTGAGCGGCTCGCCGTCGAACCAGCTCTCACGCACGTACGCGACCTGATCCTCGACATGCGCCTTGTCTCTCGGCGAGCCGGGACGCGCGGGGGCCATGAACGGCCCGCGCGTCTGCCAGCCCGCGCGTCTGCGCAAGGTCGAGGAAGGCCGGCACGAGCACGAGCACGAGGCGAGCTCGCGGAACATTCCTATCTCCCGGTCCTCGCCGACGTCGCCGCGACCTTGCTCGTCGATCCTGGCCGGTCATCAGCCAGGAGTCGCGCAGCTGCATGCCACCCCATCACATTTCCGCGGCAACAGATTGTTCCAGACCATGTAAAACCGCCTCCACCTCTCGGAGCGATCCGCTCGAGCCTCGTGTCGTCTCCACCAGCTCGCTGCCGAGGCGTACCTGCGCGACCTCGTTAACGCGGCGCTCCGGAAGAGCCCCGTCAGCCGTGTCTCCTCTCGGGATCGAGCATACGTGCCGGCCGGTCGATTGGTGTTGACGTCCATAATGTGAACGCTCACAATGTGGTCACGCGTATCCGCCTGTCCCGCCCTTCTTCGGGTCGTCATGCGCACCGAGGCCTTCGTCATCGGATCGATCTTGGTCGGTCCTGGCGCCGGCTCCGTTCGCTCGGCCGCCGCGGAAGTGATTGCTGATCGATGGTGATCGGCGTTCTGGCAGGGTGATTCACGGCTTCGTCTCGGTGCGCTCCCAGAGTTGGTCCGACAGCAGCAGCTCGCGCCCCCTCCGGCGCCTCTCAAGCTAGCGGGATCAGCGGGGCACTGCCAGGTGCTCTTGCGCTGAGTCAGCGGTGCGAAGCGTAGGCTGGAACAGCGCCCTGACCCGACCGCACGGAGACAGCCCGCGCGCTTGCAGCTGGCGTAAGCAGTTGAATTTATCAAACATTATTTTGATTTCCGTTGCTCGCGAGGAGTCATGCGAAACTTGATCAATCGTTATATCTACGCGGCTCTGGTCGGCCTCCTGCCGCTTGGCGGCGCATGCTCGGACGGGTCCGACCCCGGTCCGGGTGCCAGCAGCACGGCGACCAGCGCCGTTGGAACGACCGGGGTGGGAGGCGGTGGAGCCGGCGCGGCCGGGGTCGGCGGCGGCGGTGGCGGCGGCGGCGGCGGTGGCGGCGGTTCGGGAGGCCAGGGAGGCGGCGACCAGCTGGAGTGCCCGCCCGCGCCTCCAGAGACCGGGCTCTATGCTGCCGATGCCACCGGCGTCACCTTCAACCTGGAAGCCGGCCTGATGAGGCTCGATGTTTGCAACGAGAGCATCATCAGGGTCCAGTACGCCACTGCGCCCTCGCTCCCCGACAAGACCTCCCTGTCTGTCAATAACAAGTGGGGCACACCGAGCTTTTGCGTCACGGAGAGCGCGGGGACGGTGACCATCACCACCTCACGCTTGAAGGCCAATGTCGACACGACCAGCGGCCTGGTCACCTACGCCGACTTGAACGACAACGTCATCCTGTCGGAAGACAGCAAGGCCTTGACACCCGTGACCGTCGAGGGGGTCAGCACGAACCGCGTCGAGACGGTCTTCAACTCACCTGCCAACGAAGCCTTGTTTGGTCTCGGCCAGCACCAGGACAGCGTGATGAACCGCAAAGGGACGACCCGGCGCATCCTCAACGTCAACACGGAGATCAACGTCCCGATGCTGGTGTCCAACAGGGGTTACGGGATCTTCTGGGACAACTATTCCGCGTCGAACTTCGACGGGGCCAAGTCCAACAACACCAAGTACAGCTATGCGTCCGAAGCCGGCGAGATGGTGGATTACTACTTCTTCTATGGCCCGAGCATCGACGAGGTCGTGGCCCAGTACCGCACCGCGACCGGCGCGGCCCCGCTGTTCCCGAAGTGGGCCTACGGGCTCTTCCAGTCCAAGGACAAGTACAGCAGCCAGGCCGAGCTGCTGAGGGTCAAGGACGGCTACCGCAACAACAACATTCCAGTCGACTGCATCGTCCAGGACTGGGATTACTGGACTCCGTATGCGTGGGGCTCCCACTTCATGGATCAAGGACGCTATCCGGACCCAGCAGCTCTCATCAACGAGATGCACAAGGCCAACGTTCATACGATGATATCCATCTGGCCGGTGTATCAGCGCGTGAACACGGAGAGGAAGCCGGGAGAGATGGACAACTACAAGGCGCTCGACGAGATCGGAGCGCTGTTCGCCAGCGGCGGCACACACCATTTCTATGACACGCTCAACCCCGCCGCCAGAGCTCTGGTGTACCAGCAGATCCACGATCGCCTGCTGGGGCCGCATGGCTGGGACGGCATCTGGGCCGATAACACCGAACCTCAGGGCTATCCGGACTCCGTGAACGTCCGGGCGGCTGACACCGCGCTCGGCAAGGGGGCCCTGTACGTGAACGCCTATCCCCTGGGACACGCCCAGGCGTTGTACGAGCACTGGCGCACGACCGGCCCGAAGGAGAAGCGGGTCTACGTCCTCACCCGCAGCGCCTTTGCCGGCCAGCAGCGATACGCCACGACGTGCTGGTCGGGGGACATCAACAGCGATTTTCCCACCTATACCAAGCAGATCCCTGCGGGGCTCAATTTCTCGCTCGCGGGGATGCCCTACTGGACCACTGATATCGGCGGGTACTGGGGCCACAACGTGGACTGGACCACCAGCGCGAACAATGAGCTCTTCACCCGCTGGTTTCAGTATGGCGCCTTCTCCCCGATCTTCCGGATCCACGGAGGCGGCTCGAGGGAGCTGTACAGCAACAGCTGGAGCGCCGCCACCAAGGCCAATCTCCTCAAGATCGACAACCTGCGCTACCGGCTGATGCCGTACATCTACTCGTTGGCATGGAAGGTGACCAGCGAAGGCTACACCATGATGCGGCACCTGGTCTTCGACTACCCCAATGACGAGAAGGTGTTCAACATCAAGGATCAGTTCCTGTTCGGCCCTGCCTTCCTGGTCAATCCGGTGACCACCGCGGGCGCCAACAGCCGCTCCGTTTATCTCCCCGCAGGGACCTGGTACGACTTCTGGACAGGCTCGACGACGGACGGCGGGCGTACGGCCTCGGTCCCCGCGCCGCTGAGCGAGATGCCGCTCTTCGTCAAGGCGGGCTCGATCGTTCCCATGGGTCCCAGCATCCAGTATGCGACGCAGAGCGTCGACCCGGTGGAGATCCGGATCTACGCAGGTCAAGACGGGGCCTTCACCATGTACGAGGACGAGGGCGACACCTATGACTACGAGGACGGCAAATACTCGGTCATTCCGCTCACGTGGGACGAGTCTGACAAGAAGCTGACCATCGGCGCAAGGACAGGGAGCTACAGCGGAATGCCGGCCAGCAGGACGTTCAGGATCGTGTGGGTAGGCTCCAATCATGGCGCCGGCGTCGATGTCACTGCTGCTGCAGATCAAGTGGTCACATACGATGGCTCGGAGGTGGTCGTGACCGCAAACTGAGCGCCGGCCGCTGGCGCTCTCGTCAACGCGCCGCGCCGCCCAGGCCCCGCCCCCCGGCGCGGAGATGGGGAAGGATTCGAGCCACAGAGGCACGGAGGAGCACAGCGTCTCGTTGTTCTCTCCTCTGTGTCCTCTGTGCCTCTGCGGTTCCTTCTCTCATGAAACAGGGACGCGCTTCGCCTACCTGCCGTGGTTCCGCGCGCCGTGAAGGTGAGCGGGGTCGCGGGCCGCCTCGCCGGCGCCGCCCAAGGGGCTCTCTCCGCTCGCGAGCGTGCACACATCTCTGCTTATAGACCGCGATCCACGGAGAGCGATCGCGCTGCGCTCTCCACGAACGGACGCCGGCTGCCGTGTCCCTAATCACACGAGCAGCCTGATTTCCCACCTCGATCCATTCCCGCTCCTCGTCGATCGTTTCCTACCGCTTGACAGCGCGATCCTCGACCTCGTATCACGATGGATCGAGCATCGGCGCTATCGAGCGAACCACGGACGAGGAGGGCTCTCATGACGATCATTGGACGATGTTGGACGGCGGCCTTCGGGCTCCTGCTGACGACGGCGGCGTGCGGGTCGAGCGATACCGCCGGCGCGGGCACGGATGTCGGACGCATCGATCGGGCGCCGACGCCAGCGAGCGAGTTCACCCCGGTGGAGCTCGAGGCGACGGTCGATCGCCTCATCGCCATGATCAACGAGAGCACGATCGAGCCGATGCAGATGGTGGTCCTGCTGAAGAACCTCGACACCTTCTTCGAGCCGATCGCCACAGGCGCAAGCCGCGCCATGGGTGAGCTCGGTGTCACGGGGAACGTGCTCGGGCCGACCGACCAGTCGGGCGATCCCACGACATCGCAGGACCTCCAGAATCAGCAGCTCGCGCAGGCGGCAGCGGGTGGCGTCGAAGGGATCGGCGTCTCGCCCTACGGCGAGATCAACGCGGCCGCCGTCGACGATGCTGTCGCGAAGGGGGTCCACGTGGTGACGCTCGACACCGACGTGGCGAACTCGAAGCGCTCGCTCTACGTCGGAGCGCTCAACACGTCTGCGGGAGCCACGGCGGGGGAGACCCTGCTCCCGATGCTGCCCCCACCTCCAGGTACGGTGTTGATCCACGGCAACATCGGATCAGACTGGGGCGACGGGTACGCTCGGACGCAGGGAGCCTTGGAGGTGGTCAAGGCAGCCGGTTACACGCCCCTGGTGAGCCAGGCTTCCTTCTTCGCCGACGAGGCCTTCGACGTCGCCTCGATGAAGGGCCAGATCGATTCCGCGGATCCGCCCGTCGTCGGTATGGTCGGCCTGTTCAACATCTCGTACCGGTGCGTGATGGGCGCAGACGCCGCGGGCATACCGGACGTCCCCATCGTCGCGTTCGACTTCGATCCCAGGACCGTCGACTACATGCGCCAGGGGCGCATCAAGGCCACACACACCCAGCGGCAGTACTACGAGGGTTACCTCGTGCCCTACATCCTCTATGGCATCAAGACCATCGGCCTCGACGCGACCAGGGAGATCCTCGCCCCGCTGATGGACGGCGATAGCCGGGTCAACATCGGCCTCGACGTGGTCCCGTCGGAGAAGATCGACGCTTACAACGCTTTCCTCGACGAGATCGGCGCAGGTCAGTAGCGGGATCGCCGCTCGTGGGAGACCTCGCGCGTCGCGGGCGGGCGCTCGAGGCCCGAGCAGGCTGGATCCGGCCCGGCGGCGCCGGGGAGGCCGCAAGACCGCTTGCAAGACCGAAGACAGACGATGGTCGAGCATGCTCGGGGGGAGACCGGCCGAGGGCGGAGGGCGCCTCCGCTTGCGCCCGCCTGGACGTGCGAAGCTGCGCCCCCGTCGGCAAGGAGGTCTTTGTGGTAAGCTTGTTCGAGCCCTCTCGTTTGAAGGACGTGACGCTGCGCAACCGCGTGGTCGTCGCTCCCATGTGCCAGCACTCCTCGAGGAATGGGTATGCCGCCGACTGGCACCTTGTTCGCCTGGGCTCGATGGCGCGGGGCGGCGCCGGGCTCGCGATCGCGGAGGCCACGGCGGTCTCCCCGGAGGGGCGCATCAGCCCGCGGGACGCCGGCCTCTGGGAGGACGGGCAGATGGTGCTCGGCGTTCTGGCAGGGCGATCCACCAGAGGACACCGCAAGTCTCGCTTGAGCGAGCGGCCTTGACACCCGTGACCGTCGAGGGGGTCAGCTCAACTTCTCGCTCGCGGGGATGCCGTACTGGACCACCGATATCGGCGGGTACTGGGGCCACAACGTGGACTGGACCACCAGCGCGAACAATGAGCTCTTTACCCGCTGGTTCCAGTATGGCGCCTTCTCCCCGATCTTCCGGATCGATGGAGGCGGCTCGAGGGAGCTGTACAGCAACAGCTGGAGCGCCGCCACCAAGGCCAATCTCCTCAAGATCGACAACCTGCGCTACCGGCTGATGCCGTACATCTACTCGTTGGCATGGAAGGTGACCAGCGAAGGCTACACCATGATGCGGCACCTGGTCTTCGACTATCCCAATGACGAGAAGGTGTTCAACATCAAGGATCAGTTCCTGTTCGGCCCTGCCTTCCTGATCAATCCGGTGACCACCGCGGGGCGCTACCAGCCGCTCCGTTTATCTCCCCGCGGGGACCTGGTACGATTCTGGACGGCTCCTTCACTCTTTACGAGGACAAGGGCGACAGCTATGACTACGAGGACGGCAAGTACTCGCTCATCCCGCTCACGTGGGACGAGTCCGTCAGGAAGTTGACCATCGGCGCAAGGACAGGCAGCCTATGCGGTTCCTTCTCTCATGAAACAGGGACGCGCTTCGCCGACCTGCCATGGCTCCGCGCGCCGCGAAGGTGGGCGAGATCGCGGGCAGCCTCGCCGGCGTCGCCCGGGGGTCTCTCTCCGCGCGCGAGCATGCACACATTTCTGCTTGAAGACCGCGGTCCACGGAGAGAGCTCGCGCTGCACTCTCCACGAACGAGCGGAACGAGCGGAACGAGCGGAACGAACGCCTGACGCCGTGCCCCGAACAACACCGATAGCCTGGTTTCCCCCCGCGATCCATTCCCGCTCCTCGTCGCTCGCCTCCTGACCCTTGACAGCGCGGTCCTCGACCTCGTATCACGATGGATCGAGCATGGACTCCGGGGCGCCTGGCGCTTCGCAATCGCTTCCGTGGAATGATGTGCGGCTCGCGTACGGCGGACGACGCATGTGCTATATGGAAACCGAGCTGCACGTGGGAATCGCGTCCCCGCTCTGGGCATCGTGCGCGCCGGCAGCGCCCGGTCACCTGGGTTATGTCGCATGCCACACCTGGGGATGAGCTCGCGGAGGAGGGATTCTGACGCAGGGGTGCAGCGCGCGATCGAGCGAACCACGGACGAGGAGGGTTCTCATGACAAGGATGGGACGATGCTGGACGGCGGCCTTCGGGCTCCTGATGACGACGACGGCGTGCGGGTCGAGCGATACCGCCGACGCCGGCACGGAGGTCGGACACATCGAGCGGCCGCCGACGCCAGCGAGCGAGTTCACTCCGGTGGTGCTCGAGGCGACGGTCGATCGTCTGCTCGCCATGATCAACGAGAGCACGGTCGAGCCGATACAGATGGTGGTCCTGCTGAAGAACCTCGACACCTTCTTCGAGCCGATCGCCACGGGCGCGAGCCGAGCCATGGGTGAGCTCGGTGTCACGGGGAACGTGCTCGGGCCGACCGACCAGTCGGACGATCCCACGACATCGCAGGACCTCCAGAATCAGCAGATCGATCAGGCGGTAGCGGGCGGCGCCGAAGGGATCGGCGTCTCGCCCTACGGCGACACGAACGCGGCCGCCGTCGACAAGGCTGTCGCGAACGGGGTCCACGTGGTGACGCTCGACACCGACGTGGCGACCTCGAAGCGCTCGCTCTACGTCGGAGCGCTCAACACGTCTGTGGGCGCCACGGCGGCGAACACCCTGCTCGCGATGCTGCCCCCGCCTCCAGGTACGGTGATAGTCCACGGCACCATCGGAGCAGACTGGGTCGACGGGTACGCTCGGACACGGGGAGCCCAGGAGGTGCTCCAGGCAGCCGGTTACGCGCCCGTGGTGAGCGAGGCCGTCTTCTCCGCCGACGAGGCCTTCGACATCGACTGGATGAAGACCAACATCGAGACCGCGAACCCGCCCGTCGTCGGCATGGTCGGCCTGTTCAACATCTCGTACCGGTGCGTGATGGGCGCAGACGCCGCGGGCATACCGGACGTCCCCATCGTCGCGTTCGACTTCGACCCCAGGACCGTCGACTACATGCGTCAGGGGCGCATCAAGGCCACACACACCCAGCGGCAGTACTACGAGGGTTACCTCGTGCCCTACATCCTCTATGGCATCAAGACCATCGGCCTCGACGCGACCAGGGAGATCCTCGCCCCGCTGATGGACGGCGATAGCCGGGTCAACATCGGCCTCGACGTGGTCCCGTCGGAGAAGATCGACGCTTACAACGCTTTCCTCGACGAGATCGGCGCAGGTCAGTAGCGGGATCGCCGCTCGTGGGAGACCTCGCGCGGCGCCGGCGGGCGCTCGAAGCCCGAGGCTCCTGGGTCCGGCCCGTCAGCGCCGGGGATGCTGCAAGACCGCCTGCAAGACCGAAGACAGACGGTGGTCGAACATCCCCGTGGGGAGACCGGCCGAGGGCGGAGGGCGCCTCCGCTTGCCCCCGCGCGCCCGGGCGTGCGAAGCTGCGCCCCCGTCGGCAAGGAGGTCGTTGTGGCAAGGTTGTTCGAACCCTTTCGCTTGAAGGACGTGACGCTGCGCAACCGCGTGGTCGTCTCTCCCATGTGCCAGTACTCCTCGAAGGATGGGTATGCCACCGACTGGCACCTTGTTCACCTGGGCTCGATGGCGCGGGGCGGCGTCGGCCTCGCGATCGCGGAGGCGACGGCGGTCTCCCCGGAGGGGCGCATCAGCCCTCGGGACGCCGGCCTCTGGGAGGACGGGCAGATCGAGCCGCTCCGGCGGATCGTCGGGTTCCTCAAGGAGCAGGGCGCGGTCCCGGGGATCCAGCTCGCGCACGCGGGGAGAAAGGCGAGCACCAACCGGCCGTGGGAGGGCGATGATCACCTGACGCAGCAGGAGGGCGCGTGGGAGACGCTGGCGCCCTCGGCAAAGGCGTTCGGCGACAAGCTCCCTCAGGTGCCGAAGGAGATGACGAAGGCCGACATAGCGCGCGTGAAGGGCAATTTCGTCGCCGCCGCGCGGCGGGCCCGCGAGGCAGGCTACGAGTGGCTCGAGCTGCACTACGCGCACGGCTACCTGGCGCACAGCTTCTACTCGCCGCTCTCGAACGCGCGCACCGACGAGTACGGCGGGCCGTTCGAGAACCGGATCCGCTTCCTTGTCGAGACGTTCGAGGCCGTGCGCGAGGTGTGGCCGGAGCGCCTGCCGCTGACCGTCCGCCTCTCGATCACGGACTGGGTGGACGGCGGCATCACGGTCGAGGAGTCGATCGAGCTGACGAAGCGGCTCAAGGCCTCCGGCCTCGACCTCCTCGACGTGAGCCACGGGTTCGTCGTCCCCGACGTCTCGAAGATCCCGTGGGGCCCTGGCTTCCTGCTCCCGTACGCCGGGCGCGTCCGCAAGGAGGCGGGCTTGCCGGTCGCGGGCGGGTGGTTCATCAACGAGCCCGAGCAGGCGGAGGCGGCCCTGAAGGAGGGCCAGGCGGACCTCATCATCCTGGCGCACGCCCTGCTGGACGACCCGCACTGGGCCTACCACGCGGCGAAGAAGCTCGGCGTGGAGCAGCCGATGAGCGTGCTCCCGCCGGCGTACGGCCACTGGCTCAAGCGCTGAGGGGAGCGGACCCGCGGGAGCGCCATGGTCAAGCGGAGCAGGAGCGGTCGCGCCGCGCCGGCGGACGATGTGTTCGCCGCGAGGAAGCGCAAGCCGGTGCCGCACGAGTTCGTGCTCGAGGCGCTCGCCCCGCTCGGGCCCGAGACGCGGCCGATGTTCGGCTGCGTGGCCGTCTACGTGGAGGACAAGATCGTCCTCGTCCTGCGCGACAAGCCCGCGCCCGCGCTGGACAACGGCGTCTGGCTCGCGACGACGCAGGAGCACCACGCGGCGCTGCGCCCGGAGTTCCCGAGCATGCGGAGCATCGAGGTGCTCGGGAGCGGCGTGACCGGCTGGCAGGTGCTCCCGGCGGAGTCGCCCGATTTCGAGGAGGCCGCGCTGCGGGCGTGCGCGCTCATCCTGGCGGGCGACCCGCGCATCGGAAAGGTGCCTGGGCAGCGGCGGCAGCGGAGCGCCTCGCCGCGGGCGAAGAAGGCCGCGGCAAAGCCGCCGGCGAAGAAGGCCGCGGCAAAGCCGCCGGCGAAGAAGGCCGCGGCAAAGCCGCCGGCCAAGGCCAAGAAGGCGACGGCAAAGCTCCCGGCCAGGAAGGCCGCGGCGAAGCTGCCCGCGACCGGCCGCGCGCGCGGATGAACGAAACCGAGAACAGCTTTCCAGCGGTCACGGCCGGGATCGCGGCGCCGTGAACGACAGGGCGCCTCGCGAGCGACGCCGGCTCACGGGGCCTCGGAGAACGCGAGCCAGTAGGCGAACTCGTGGCCCGGCTCCGCGTACTCGAACGAGCGAAGATTGCGGAACGTGTACTCCCCCGCGTGCGCGCCGGTGATGGTGATCGAGGCTTCCTCGCCGGCATTCAACGTCACGGACGACGGGCTCGCGTCCGGCATCGAGAACCGCATTGCATAGACCGGGTTGCCGAACTCGGTCGAGAAGCAGACGTCCAGGCGCTCCACGGTGAAGGGGTCGAAATCGGCGGTGAGCGAGTTGGGCCCGCCGGTGACGAAGCGCTCGTGCGCCGCCAGCCACACGCGGTCGTCCGTGGCCACCGGGTTCGAGAGGCCGCGCCACTCGGAGAGATTCTCGATGTTGAGGTGCATCCCGGTGTAGTCGCCATAGTCGCCGTAACCGCTCCGTTCTCGCTGAGCCTGGAAGTCGAGCCGTACGAAGGCGCCCTCCGGGACGAGCACGTCGGGCAACCCGCTTGCGGCGAGCGTCAGCGTGGTGGGCGCCTGATCGCAATCCGCGTCGGGAGCGCATGAGTCGATGGCGATCTCGCCCGGGGTGGAGGAGACAACCTGCCCTTCGATCGAGCTCTGCGTCGGAGGATCGCCCGCCTCGCCGACCGGATTCTCCGACGAGAAGGTGGTGCCAGCCGCGGTGGTCAGCGACCACGTGATCCTGTCCATCGGGGGGATCGGACACTCGGCGGCGGCGCCGCCGCCGCCCGCGTCCCCGCCTTCGACGACCTCGGAAGAGGCGCAGCCGGCGAAGAGAGAGAGTGAGAGCATGCCCAGAAGAAGGTCTTGTTGAATTGACATGATCTGCAGCATGGCAACCGTTGTGCCACGCGCGAGCCCCCCTCCCTCGCTGCGGATGGCCCAGTATTCGGCCAGGAAGAACGATGCGGTCGGGCTGTGCCACGGCGGGTCATGGCACAACGTGTCCTCGGCGTGGCACCTGTGCCCGCCGGGCCGCCAGGCGCAGCGGAGTTGCACCGGGGGCGGCCGGGTGTGGCCGCATGCGGGCCGGAGGAAACCCGCCTTGCGCCTCGGGATCGATTGCCGAGCCACGCGGACCGTCGTCGCGTGCTGCGAACGACGTGTTCGGCGCGAGGAAGCGCAAGCCGGTGCCGCACGAGCTCGTGCTCGAGGCGCTCGCCCGCTCGGGTCCGAGACGCGGCCGATGTTCGGCTGCGTGGCCGTCTACGTGGAGGACGAGCTCGTCCTCATCCTGCGCGACAAGACCGCGCCAGCGCAGGACAACGGCGTCTGGCTCGCCACGACGGAGGAGCACCATGCGCCTGTGCCGCTTGACCCTTTCCAGGCAGAGCGCTCTCATCGCATGGATGAAGATCAAGGAGCGGCTCAACGCGTTGCTGCACGGCAAGCAGGCGGCGGCCCCCTCGACACGGGCGGTGAAGGAGCAGTCCTCGGCGCCCCTGCCCGAGCTCTCGAGTGCAGAGGACGCGTGGGCTTTCTTCTGCAGCCGACTCGGGCTCCCCGACACGACGGAAGAGCACGAGCCCGCGGACAGGAGCCTCGCTGCCTTCGCCCGGGCCCACCCGGGCGCGTTCGAGCAGCGGCTGCTCGCAGGCCTGTCGGAGCTGGCCCAGCGCGCACGGCCGGATGGGCAGTACAGGGAGTCCGAGCTCGAGTACTTCCTGGACGGCTTCAGGTACTTCCGGCAGACGATGGAGGCCATCGAGCCTCGCGCCGGCCTCCTGATGCTTGCCGAGGTGAACCGCTGCCACTGCACCTCCGAGGATGCCTTTCTCTCGTTGCACGCTGCCTACAGAGACGGGGGCGAGCTCTTCGCCAGGCGCCTGGGCGTCGAGCTGCTCGATACCCTCGATCTCCCCGGAGGAATGCGCGACGCTCTCCGCAGCAGGATCACGGGAGATCCCCTGCCCGACATCTTGCCAGCGCGCCTTGACGACCTGAGCCCGGACGACATCGCGGCGCTCTTCGAGGCCCATGGCGGTCTGTCCATCGCCGCGCTCGAGCAGAGGCTCCTCCCCGGTCAGGCCTCGGAGAGCGGCTTCCTGGCGCCTGGAGAGCGCCTCGGCGAGGTCATCGCCGCGGACGCTCGCCGGCTGCGTGAGCTCGGCGTGAGCCGCCACGCGCTGGCGGATCGCCTCGAGCTCGGGCTGTCGTGGCATGAGCGTCCGAGCGAGCGACTGGCAGCCTTGCCCGAGACGAGCGACCGCTTCGGTGAATTCAGGGCGAGCGCCGCAAGGGTCGCCGAGCTCGCGCGGAACGCAGGGCTGGAGGGCGAGGACGACGCGCCCTTCGAGGTCGAGCAGGTGATCCATTACAAAGGATTCCAGGAGGATCCCTTCGTCTGGGGTCGTCATCGGGCGTCGAACGATTTCGTCATCCGCAGTCGACGTCACCCGCACCTCCGGATCAAGGGAAGCGCGCTCATGGTCCCGCTCATTCGCTGTGCGTGTTTCTTCGAGGGCAGGGTGCGCCACCGCGTCGATCCGGAGCTGGCCGCGCGGGTGCTCGGGCTCCTGGCGTGAGCGGCGGCGCGCGTCGAGCGCCCCACGAGCCGCCTGGCCCGTAGAGATCCCGGCCTCGGCGCGCATCTCCGCTGGCTCGTGAACGGCGCGGAGGCCGCGGAGTTTCACCGCGGGCGGCCGGATGTGGCAGCATGCGGGCCGGAGGAACCCCCACCGTGCGCCTCGGGATCGATTTCGGAACCACGCGGACCGTCGTCGCGTGCTGCGACCGCGGAAACTACCCCGTCATCAGCTTCCTGGACGCGGCGGGGGACACCGTGGACTTCTACCCCTCCGTGGCGGCCGAGCGGCAGGGAGAGCTCCGGTTCGGCTTCGACGCCCTCGCGGTCGCCTCGGACCCGGAGTGGACCGTGCTCCGGTCGTTCAAGCGCGTGCTCTCGGGTCCCCGCGCCTCGCCCGACTTCGAGGTCGAGATCGGCGGGACGAAGCTCCGGGTGCTCGACCTCCTGACCCTGTTCCTGAGGTCGCTCCGCGACGCCGTCCTGAACCGGTCGAACCGGCCCAGGAAGAAGGACGACGACGGGCGCCTCATCTGCGTCGTGGCGACCCCGGCGAACGCGCACGGGACGCAGCGCTTCGTGACGCTCGACGCCTTCCGCCGCGCGGGCTTCGAGGTGATCGCGCTCCTGAACGAGCCGTCGGCGGCCGGGTTCGAGTACACCCACCGCCACCGCAGCACCATCACGTCGAAGCGCGAGCACATCGTCGTGTACGACCTCGGGGGCGGGACGTTCGACGCCTCGCTGGTCCACATGACCGGGCGCAGCCACGACGCCGTGACGACCGCGGGGCTGAACCACCTCGGCGGCGACGACTTCGACGCGGTGCTCGCCTCGATGGCGCTCGCCGCGGCCAAGGTCGAGCCCGAGGACCTGCCCGCGCGCGCGCTCGCGGCGCTCGCCGACCAGTGCCGCGAGGCCAAGGAGCGCCTCAACCCGAACTCCCGGCGGATCGTGATCGACCTGGAGGCGTGCCTCGGCGACCTGGCGCCCGCCCACGAGGTGACGATCTCGGCCTCCGACTTCTACGACCAGTGCGTGCCGCTCGTGGAGGCGACGATCACCGCGATGCAGCCGGTGACCGCGCGGCTCGACGCGGGCGCGGGCGAGGCGCTCGCCGATATAGCGGGGATCTACGTCGTCGGCGGCGCGAGCTCGCTGCCGATCGTCGCCCGGACGCTGCGCGAGCGCTTCGGGCGGCGCGTCCACCGGTCCCCGTACCCCTCGGCGGCGATCGCGATGGGCCTCGCCATCGCGGTCGACGAGGACGCGGGCTTCGAGCTCTCGGACCGGCTGTCGCGCCATTTCGGGGTGTTCCGGGAGAGCGGCGGCGGGGACGAGGTGGTCTTCGATCCGATCTTCGACCGCGAGGCGCGCATCCCGTCGAGCCAGGAGGCGCCGGTGGTCTCGCGCCGCGTGTACCGGGCGGCGCACAACGTCGGCCGCTACCGGTTCGTCGAGTGCGCCGCGCTCGACCGGCTCGGCGTGCCCCACGGCGACATCACGGCCTTCAACGAGGTCGTGTTCCCGTTCGACCGGCGGCTCCGCGACCGCGCCGCCGAGCTCGCCGCCGTGACCGTGGAGCGCATGAACAACGAAGGACCGCTGATCGAGGAGCAGTACGCGATCACGCCGCACGGGATCGTCGAGGTGACGATCACGGACGTCGAGGCGGGGTACCAGCGCGTCTACCAGGTCGGGGCGTAGTCAGGGCGCGAGGCCGCGCGGCGCTTCGGCCATCATCAGGGCGCGAGGCGGCGCGGCGCCTCGACCATCATCAGGGCGCGAGGCGGCGCGGCGCCTCGACCATCATCAGGGCGCGAGGCGGCGCAGCGCCTCGACCATCATCAGGGCGCGAGGCGGCGCAGCGCCTCGACCACGACGGGCAAGCTCGCCAGCGACCCGAGCGTCGTCAGGACCGCGGTGGCCGCGGCGAACTGGCCATCGCAGCCGTACCGCGCGGCGATGATCACGGACACCATGGAGGTCGGCATGGCGGACTGCAGGACCGCCACCTCGGAGGTGGGCCGCTCGAGGTGGAGCGCGAACGCGGCGGCGAGCGCGACCGCGGGGCCGAGGAGCAGCTTCACCGCGGCGATGGCCATGAGCGGGCGCACCCGGCCGCGCAGCGAGCGCAGGTCGAGGCTCAGGCCGAGCGCGAGGAACACGAGGGTCGGGGTGGCGCTCCCGAGCGCGTCGAGCGCGCGCTCCACCCACGCCGGCAGCGGGATCGGCAGGGCGTGGAGCGCGAGGCCGGCGGCGATCGACAGCACGTTGGGGTGAAGGAGCACCCTGAGCAAGCCGCGCGCGTCCGCGTCGCCGCCCGCGCCCATGCGCGCGGCGAGCGCGACGCCGAAGGTCCAGAGCATCAGCGTCGTGACGATGCTGTCGACGAGGATCGCCGTCCCCGCCGCGCCGCCCGCCTGCCCGTAGAGCGCGAGCACGAGGGGGACGCCGAGGAACCCCGTGTTGGAGAAGCTGCCGACGAGGCCCGCGGCGCCCTGCGCGGCGCGCGGGAGCCCGAGCGCCCGCGCGACCGCGATGCCCGCGAGGGCGCACGTGAAGAGCGCGATCGTCGAGGCGGCGACGGCGCCCCACGCGCCCTGGCCGATGCCGGAGCGGCGCAGCACGGAGACGATCAGCGCGGGCGTTGTGACGTCGATGACGAGCCGGTTCAGGACGGCCGCGTCGGCCTGGCCGCTGCGGCCGAGCGCGCGCAGGAGCACGCCGACCCCGAGCACCGCGAAGAGGGCAAGGAGCTGCGAGATCAGATCGCCCGACGGCACGGGCGGCTTTTAGCTCGGAGAAGAGGGACGTCCAGCGGTCTCGGGCGCTCAACCGGCCCGCGCGTCACCGGGCGCGTCTTCCCGGCGCTTCGGCGGGCCCCCGCGGCGGCGCACCGCTGTCGGCCGCGGCGGGGCAGCTCTCCGCTGTCTCGCCGGTGCAGCACTCGGCCTGATTGGCGCCGAACATCGGACAGCGGTTGTTCACGCAGGCAGCGTGGCCATGGACGTACGCGAGGGGCGAAGTGCAGAGGGGGCAGCGCATGGGTCGTACCGAGCGGGGCAGGGGCTCTTATTTATCTATCTCTCGTTGTGCGTCTCGCGCTTTTCGTCTCCCGTCCCCCATGTCCCGTCTCCCGTCTCCCGTCTCCCGTCCCCCCGTCTCCCGTCCCCCCGTCCCCCGTCCTCGTCTTGCGTGCGCGTGCGCGTGCGCGTGCGCGTGCGCGTGCGCGTTCCCGCTCCATCCCGTTCTCCCGTCACGCGAGACGTGTAGCGGTACGACCGAGCACGGGAACGCGCACGCGCACGCGCACGCGCACGCGCACGCGGACGGGGACGGGGACGGGGACGGGGACGGGGGACGGGGGACGGGGGACGGGGATGGGGGACGGGGACGGGAGACGAAAGACGGGGGGACGGAGGACGAATGACGGAGGACGAAAGACGGGGACGGATTGACGAGCGGGACGCGCTCGCGCTGGCCGTCCCCCTCCCCTCAGGGAACGAGGTCCTGCACCGCCTGCACGACGGCCTGAGCATTCATGCCCAGCCTGTCCATGACGATGTCGCCGGGAGCGCTCGTGCCGTAGCGGTCGATGCCGAGGGCGAGCCCCTTCGAGCCCACCCACTTGTGCCAGCCGAAGGTGACGCCGGCCTCGATGGACACGCGCCGGGTACACGCGGCCGGCAGCACGGCCTCCTGGTAGCCGCGGTCCTGGCGCGCGAACCGCTCGACGCACGGCATCGACACGACGCGGACGCCGGGGCCGATCTTCTTCGCTGCCTCGACCGCGTGCTGCACCTCGCTGCCCGTCGCGATGAGGATCGTCTCGAGCGCCGCCGTCTCCTTGACGAGCACGTAAGCGCCGCGCCGCACGCCCTCGCGCTTCGCGGCGGCGTCGCCCGGCAGGAACGGCACGGCCTGCCGCGTGAGCGCGAGGACGGTCGGGCCGTCGGTGCGCTCCAGCGCCGCGATCCAGGCGCCGGCCGTCTCCTCGGCGTCCGCCGGCCGGATGACGTCGAGATCGATGATCGCGCGCAGCCCCGCCACGGTCTCGACCGGCTGGTGCGTCGGCCCGTCCTCGCCCACGCCGACCGAGTCGTGCGTGAAGACGTAGATGACCGGCAGGTGCGACAGCGCGGCCAGGCGGATGCTCGGCCGCAGGTAGTCCGCGAAGACGAGGAACGTCGCGCCGCTCGGGCGCAGGCCGCCGTGGTAGGCGATGCCGTTCATGATCGCGCCCATGCCGTGCTCGCGGATGCCGGCGCGGATGTTCCGGCCACCCCAGTGCTCCGGATCGAAGTCGGTGCTCGACGCGATGTAGTTGAACGTCGAGCCGTAGAGATCGGCGCTCGACCCGATGAGCGCGGGCACCGCCTCGGCGACCGCCTGCAGCACGGTCTCGCCGGCCTTGCGCGTCGCGACCTTGGTGCCGGCGGCGAACGCAGGGACGCGCGCGTCGAGGTCCGCGGGCACCTTCCGCGAGGTGCCCTCCTCGAGCTGCCGGGCGAGCTCCGGGTTCTTCTCGCGCCAGGCCTGGAAGGTCGACTCCCACGCCACGCGCGCCTTGCCGAGCTCCTCCTTGCGCTTCGCGAAGAACTGCTTGACCTCCTCGCTCACGTAGAAGTGCTCCGGGGGCAGCCCGAGGTTCTTGCGCGCCTGGTCGACGAACTTGGCGCCGCCCTCGCCGTGCGCCTTCTGCGTGCCGGCGACCTCCGGGATCCCCTTGCCGATCAGCGTGTGGACGATGACGAACTTCGGCTTGCCGCTCTTCGACGCGCGCGCCTGGCCGAGCACCTTGTGCACGGCCTCGAGATCGTTGCCCTTCTCGACGCGGAGCACCTCGAAGCCGTAGGCCTCGAAGCGCTTGCCCGTGTCCTCGCTCTGGGTCTTCACGGCCATCGCGTCGAGGGTGACGTCGTTGGCGTCGTAGATGAGGATCAGGTTGTCGAGCTTGAAGTGCCCGGCGAAGGAGGCCGCCTCGGCGGCCACGCCCTCCTGCAGGCAGCCGTCGCCGGCGAGGCAGTAGACGTTGAGATCGAAGATCTTGTGCTCCTGCGTGTTGTAGCGGGCGGCCAGCATCTTGGCGGCCACCGCGTGCCCCACCGCGTTGCCCACGCCCTGACCGAGCGGCCCCGTCGTCGCCTCGACGCCCTCGGTGTAGTGGTACTCCGGGTGGCCGGGCGTCTTCGACTCCCACTGTCGGAAGCGGCGGATGTCATCGAGCGACACCGGGTATCCCGCGAGGTGCAGCCAGCCGTACAGGAACATGCTGCCGTGGCCGGCCGACAGGATGAACCGGTCGCGGTTCAGCCAGTGCGGTTCGCTCGGGTCGTGGCGGAGGAGGTCGCCATAGAGAACGGCGCCGATCTCGGCGGCCCCGAGCGGCAGGCCGAGGTGACCGGACGAGCAGGCGTGGACGGCGTCCATGGCGAGGCCGCGGGCGATCGAGGCCGCGGCGGCGAGCTTGGCGAAATCAGGCATGGCGCGCACTCTAACCTACTTCGCCGCGAAGCGGGCCACTTCGCGCACCTTCCCCCCTCGCGCCCCGGCGCCTGGTGCGCCTCGAGGGGCCCTCGGCGGGAGCACCCCGTCGGTGGTGGATGCCGGCCGGGGTGGAAGCAGAACGCGATCGGCGCTCGGACGACCTCACACCCGGGTCGCGCCTTCCGCACGGAGAGCCTGGAGATCGCGCTCGGCGCCCGGCCGACCGCATCTTCGCGGTCGCGCGTCCCGAGAGACGGCTCCAGCGACCGCGATCCGGGGTCTCTAGGTCGCGCGACAGGGTCGGCGCGGTCCTCGAGACCCAACCTCCAGTTCTCGAGACCCCCTCGACGGACCTCGAGACCCCCGCGGGGGACCTCGAGACCCAACCTCCAGTTCTCGAGACCCCCCGCGGCGGACCTCGAGACCCCCCGCGGCGGACCTCGAGACCCCCGCGACGGACCTCGAGACCCCCGCGACGGACCTCGAAGCCCCGCGGCGGTCCCGTGGCGTCCGCCGACTTCCTCCGCGCCAGGCAGGCGCGCGCTGCCTCGGCCGCGCTGCGCTGCAGCCTGGAGCGCCGCCCAGGCAGCGATCAATCACCGGCGCAGGCGGCAGCGTGCCGGTCCACGGCGTCGCGCAGCTTATCCAGCGTCTGATTTGTGACCGAGGAGCTGGCGGCCGCGCGCAGGCTCGAGAGGCTTTGCTTGCAAGGAGCGGGCAGCTGCCGACTTGAAACCGTGTAGGTCGTCAATGCAGTCACGACGGTCGCGAATACACCGGCCAGCATCGTATTTCGCTTCCAACGATTCTCCGAGGAGAGCTTCTCCTTCTCCAGCTCTAGCTTCTGCTGCTCGACCCTGTTCACCTCCGCGAGCTTGGTCAAATCAGACGTCAACCTGATCCGCACGGCGACCGTGCTCGGCGGGTCGCCCGTCCACAGGATGAGCGTGCCCTTTCTCCTGTAGTCGCGCTCGTCAGCCTGGCGGCGCCCGTGATAGATGGCGGCGATCTCCGCGTCAGGGATCTGAAGCGCGTCACAACGCCAGCTGCCGGTGATGGGGTCCCAATCTTTGTTGTCGAGGGTCACCATGAACTCGATAGACATATTCACTACTCGCTTCTGGAGGGTCCGGGAAACGCCCCATTCGGCGCAGCTTCGAGCAGAGGAGGCTGACAGCGGAACGCGTGCTCGTGATCGAAGTTGCCCGTCCTCAGTACCCCCAGAACCCCCGAAGGGACGAAATCCGAGAGCGCCGGAACGAGAGCTCGTTCGGCCTTTCGTATCTCATCCATCTTGCGCCACCGGCACGCGCTGACGGATCGACGGGTCTGAAGTACGAAGATGCGCGCGGCATCTTCGCAGAGCACGGGCGGAGGCGCGCGACCCTCGGCAGCAGCGTGCTCGCCGAGCTCGCGCGCGATCAGCGCAAGCCGGTGCTGGGGGACGAGGTAACCCGGCACGAGGGACAGCAGGATAGCCGTGGGGTTGCCATCGTTGCCGAAATCGGCGCGCCCGCGGGACATGGGGCCGTAGGCGAGGAACCAGCTCGCAACGTCCACGACCAGCCGGCGCGCCACGAATGCCATGGTCAGGGAGAGCTCAGGCTCCGGCGTGCCCCAGCTCTTGCTGAACAGCCGCCGCTCCAGGTACGCCATGCCGCGCAACGCGCACGTGTCGGCCTTCAGCTCCTCCGGTCGCACCAGGAGAGCCTCGGTCGATTTCGGCAGGATCATCGACGAGCACAAGGGCCCCTCCACCTGGAGCCTATGCATGGCCTCGATACGGCGGGCCGCTTCCACCCGCGATGGCTCGCTGAACATACAGTCGTTCGAGAAGTAGTGCGACATCTCGTGACCGTAGATGAAGCTCACAAGGTGGCCGGCCGTCGTGATATAGATGCGGTGAGCGATCGTCTCCTCGGGCCCGCTCGGCTCTTCGCCTTTGCTCTCGATGTGACGAATCCGCTCAACGAGATCCCGCGCCGTGTGAAGCTCGTCAGCCCGCCACGCGCCTTCCCCTTCCCAGGCCGCCGCGAGCCTGTCGAAGCTGTCGGGCTCGACGGCGACGAGCTCGAAGAGATCGCCCCCGCCCACACGCGCCATGATGTCGTACCAATCCCCCGCGCCCGCGTGGCGTCGCGTCGCGACCGCCGACAGCGCTCCCCCCCAGGCGGCAGCTTGGAGGACGCGAGCGATGAAGTTCTCCCGGCACATCACCTCCCCCGCGAAGGCGTGACACGTCGGTACCTGGAAATCGGCAGTACAAGGACCGATCCGCATGGAGACACGGGCCCCAACGTTCAGGATGCCGCCGACCAGCCGCCCGAAAGACGAGAGGAGAGGCGTCTTCCAGCCGCGATCTTGCTCGCGTGTGTCCTTGTCGGAACAGATCTTCAGTGTGATGCTGCCACCCAGCTGCGCTGAAGGGGGTAACGAGCGCGGTGGTGCCGTGGGAGGCGGCGTATTGAGCTCCTTGTTTCCGGCGCTCGGCTGGCACCCGAGCGCCATGAATGCGAGCGCGAACGCGCCTACGGTGCGGCGCATCGTATAGCCTCCGTCAACTTACCATGCAATGAATTCATACTGTAAGTTTCCTGGAAGTCCTTCTCCATCGCGGGGTTCAGCTTCCTCAAAGCCAGGTCCAGGAAGTCGACCTGGGCATGCGCGCGCGGCGGGAGCCTCGTATAATCATAACGAAACGCGAACCAGCCATTGCGCTGCTCGGACCACACGAGCAACCAGTATCGACCAGGGGCGCTCTCTTCATCGACGACCGGGAGCTTATGTTCTGTCGCCCAGGCGAGGCCCACCGTCTGGACAGACGCGCGACAGTCCCGCAGCTGGAAGAACATGTACGTGCTGAAGGAGAGCGTCGCGCTCAGCGACCCGCCGCCGTCGCCCTCGAAGTCCGGGCACCGATCCGACACCTGCGTGACGCCGCACAGGCCGGCAAGGGGAATGCGCGTGGCCGAGGCGGGGGGCCTGGGCGGACCGCACCCGACGCCGACGAGCGCCGCGAGGACCGGACACGCCACGGCAAGACGCCTTGTGCTCGAACACGAAGGGCGGGAAAACACGAGGTCAGGTTCGCTTACATCATCCGCCCCTGTCAATGAGTGAGGGCCTTGCGGCAGCGAGGGGAGGCTTCGGCCCGGGAGCCCGAGCGCTTGTCCTCAGCGCAGGGCGATGCGCAGCGGGCATGAGGTGAGCAAAACGCGAGCACGTACTGCCCTTCGGCGCACGCGCACCAGCAGCCGCACTCACCTCGAGGTACCGAGGCCTGGCTTGCCGGCAGGCCGGGCCCTGACATCGTGCCGAGATCATGGCGGGAATGGACGCCGGCCTCCTGCTTTGACATCCTGAGACGCCATGGCGCGCATCCTCCTCGCCGACGACGACGCGTCGCTGCTCGACGTGCTCACCCTCGCCTTCGAGGAGGCCGGGCACGCGACGCAGACCGCGCGCGACGGGGCCACGGCGCTGGCGCTGATCCGCAAGGAGCGGCCCGAGGCCGCCGTGTGCGACGTCAACATGCCGGGCCTGGACGGGTTCTCCCTCTGCCGGCGCCTGCGCGAGCAGGGCGACCTCGTGCCGCTCATCCTGCTCACGTCGCGCGACAGCGAGATCGACGAGACGCTCGGCCTCGACCTCGGCGCCGACGACTACATCGCGAAGCCGTTCAGCATGCGCGTCCTCCTCGCGCGCGTGAGCTCGCTCTTGCGCCGGGAGGCCGCGCGCCGGGAGGCCGAGGCGGCGCCCGCGTCGATCGCGAGCGGCCCGCTCGAGCTGTCGCCCGAGCGGCTCGAGGCGCTCTTCCACGGCCGCCCCATCGTCACGACGGTGACCGAGTTCCGGCTCCTCGAGGCGCTGGTCCGCCGCCCCGGCGTCGTGCTCTCGCGCGCGCGGCTGCTCGCGCTCGTCCGCGGCGACGACACCGTGGTGATCGACCGCATCGTCGACACCTACGTGCGCCGGCTGCGGCGGAAGCTCGAGGCCGCTCGGCCGGCGCCCCGAGCTCGACGAGGCGCGGCGCGGGCTCCCCGCGCGCGGCTGCGAGTTCACGAAGAGCGCCACGCTGCTCGTCTGCCACGCGGTGAGCGCGAGCCGGAGCGGGTACGTCCACGCGCAGGACAGCTCGCGCAGGCCCGCGGCGCACCTGCTCTACCTGCGCGGCGCGCTGCCGCGGCTCGTCGCCATCACCCTGCCCCTGTCGCTGCTCCTCGCGCTCTGGCTGACGCGCAGCTTCGTGCGCCCCGTCGAGGCGCTCCGGCGGCGAGCGCTCGCCAAGATCGACGAGCCGACGCCGCGGGCCGATCTCCCCCTCCAGGGGCCGGCCGAGCTCCAGGACCTCGCCTCGGCCTTCAACGCGCTGCTGGCCACGCTCGAGGAGCGCCGCGGGGCGAACGAGGCGTTCGTCGCCGACCTGGTGCACGAGCTCAAGAACCCGGTCGCCACCATCCGCGGCTGCGCGGACGCGCTCGCCGACGCCCCCGCGGAGCGGGAGCGGGCCGCCCGGCTCTCGCGGCTGCTCAAGGAGTCGAGCCACCGCCTCGACTCGCTCGTCAGCCAGTTCCTCGAGCTCGCCCGCGCCGAGGCCGGGATGCCGCACGAGGAGCGCTCGCGCGTCGACATCGCCGCGCTCGCCCGGGGGCTCGCCGAGGCCATGGGCGACGACGACCGCTTCCCTCGGGTCCGCTTCACCGTCTCCGGCGCCGCGCGCGCGGAGGTCATCGGCGTCGCGTACCGCGTCGAGTCCGTCCTCCGCAACCTGCTCGAGAACGCGGCCTCGTTCTCGGGGCCAGGCGGCGAGGTGCGCGTCGCGATCGCCGCGCGCGACGACCGGCGCGTCGAGGTGAGCGTCTCCGACACCGGGCCCGGCATCCCGGAGGAAGCGCTCCCCAGGGTGTTCCAGCGCTTCTTCACGACGCGCGGCGGCGAGCGGGGCAGCGGCCTCGGGCTCGCGCTGGTCCGCGCCGTCGTCGAGGCGCACGGCGGCGCCGTGAGCGCCTCGTCGGCTCCCGGGCAGGGCGCCACGTTCCGCGTCGAGCTCCCGCTCGCGGCGCCGCCCTGAGCGGGCTCGTTCATCGCCCGTCGCTCGTCGCCATCGTTCACGCCGTTTTCACACCGGGCCCGAGATCGTTTCACCGGAGGTTTGCAGGGCGCTCGCCGCCGTCGAGCACACCTCTCGACGTGCTACCGCTGCTGCCGCTCACCCCCACCACGCACATCTTCCTCGCCGTCCTCGCGCTCGGCGCGGCCTCGGCCCTGCTGCTCGCTCGAGAGCTCTTCCGGCGGCGCGCCGCGCGCGCGCTCCTCGGCGTCGCGTACGCGATCCCGGCGGTCGGCCTCGCGCTCTGGGACGCGGGTCGCGAGCCCTGGGCTGGCCTGGGCGTCCGCCTCGCGTGGACCGCGCTCGTCGTCCTCGCGCCCGCCTCGGCCCTGCTGCTCGTCTCAGCGCTGCTCTTCCGCGGGCTCACCGCGCTCGGCGCGCTCCGCCGCGCGCGCCCCGAGGCCCGCGCGCGCTCCGCGGCTCAGGCCGCTCCGGCGCCGGACGGCTCGCGCCGGGCCCTGATCCAGGCCTCCCTCTCGTTCCTGCCCGCCACGGCTGCGGCGGCGAGCCTCGGCGGGCTCGCGGCGGCGCCGGACGAGCCGCGCGTCCCGCTCGTCCGGATGCGCTTTCGCGGCCTGCACCCCGACCTGGTGGGCCTCAAGATCCTCCAGCTCAGCGATCTCCACCTCGGGGTGTCGAAGGGCGTCGAGCACCTCGAGGCGACGCTCGCGCGCGTCGCGCCGCTCGCGCCGGACCTCATCGTGCTGACCGGCGACGTGGCCGACGACCACGGGCAGCTCCGGGCCGCGCTCGACGCCGTGCACCGGCACCGGCCTCGGCTCGGGGTCTTCGCGTGCCTCGGCAACCACGAGTACCTCCACGATATCCGGCGCACGCGCCCCCTCTACGAGCAGAGCCCCGTGCCGCTGCTCGTCGACCGCGGCACCACGGTCTCGGTCGGGCGCGCCAGGCTGTACATCGCGGGCGCGGACGATCCGGTCGTGCTCGGCGGCGAGGAGCTGCGGAGCGCCCTCGAGCGCTCGGTCGCGCGCTGCGGCGAGGGCGCCCCGGAAGACGCGTTCCGGCTGCTCCTTTGCCACCGCCCCGAGGGGTTCCCTTTCGCGGCCAGGCGTGGCTTTCACCTGACGCTGGCGGGGCACACGCACGGCGGTCAGATAGGCCTGTTCGGCCGGAGCGCGCTCCAGTCGATCTGGCCGGACGAGTACCTCTGGGGCACGTACGCCCGCGGAGAGAGCCGGCTCTACACGACGTCCGGCTTCGGCCACTGGTTCCCGTTCCGCCTCGGCTGCCCGACCGAGGCGCCGCTCCTCGTGCTGGAGCGCGCCTGATCGCGGGGGCGATGGTGGCTCCGATGCCGGCCATGGTGGATCGAGTCGCCGTGTCCCTGGTGATTGGCTATTGATCGATCGGCCTGCATTCAGAGCCGGACTCTTTCACGAAGATCCGGTGCTCCTCCGGCGGCTCGACCGCGAACGACATGGAATCGCTTCGATCGTAGTCCTGCACGAGATCGTCCTCGCAGAGCTGCCCGTCGCTGTCGACGTCGATCACCACCGACGAGAAGTAGAGCCGCGCGTCCTCGCGCTCGACCGGCCCGAACCCCTGACTGATCAACGTATGGGGATTCGGGACATCGAGATCAAAACGCAATAAAATCTCATGCTCATGGTCCTTCTTCTATCTCCTCCCCCTCACCCTGAGCATCAGCCGCCAACGGCGGTGTTGCTGCCCTCGCGCAGGCCCGGCGTTGTGTGCTTGTGCGGGAGCTCACGACGGAGGAATCGGCTCCGCGAGCCAGCGAATCAGCGCTTCACCTTCGAGATCGAGCAAGGCATCCTCGACCTCGCCCGGGCCGATAGCGCGGGCTCGCTCGACGATCAGGCGCTCCTCGTCGCTCGTCGGGCGCCTCCCGAGCCTCCGCGCAAAGAGGCGGCCGAGCAAAGCCGCGATCGCCTTCTGCTCCCCGCGCTGCTCTCCTCGCTGCTCCCCGCGTTGCTCGGCCTCGATGATCATCTCTCCGATGATCGGCGTGCGCCGGAGCAGCCCCTCTTCCTTGTCCTCCACCATGATGATCAGCTCCTTCAGCAGATTATGCTCCCAGGGGTCGATCGCCGCCATCACCAGCAGCGCCGTGTACAGCTCGGCCCGTTCCTCGGCGGCCTTCGCCCTCGCCTGGATCTCCGCGACGACCTCCCGCAGCGCCGCCGCCGACGCGTCCCGCGCGAGCGGGGCGAACACCAGCCAGAGCACGCTGCCTCGCGCCCGGAGCTCGCCGACCGTGCGCTGGTAGACGGCGTCGATCCGGAAGCGCGCGCCGCTGAACGGCCGCCCCGGCCAGGCGATGCGGCGATTCCCGGTCGCCGGCAAGCGCCGCCTGCGGCCCGACAGGACCACGGCGACGCTCTCGATCGGCGGCACCGGCTCGCCGGTGGCTTCGAGCCGGAGCGCGGCGAAGAGGAAGCCGAGGTACTCGAAGATGCGATCCGGAACGTCGTCGCGGAGCGCAAAGCAGAACTCGACGTGCAGCACCCGCGGCTCGCCGCCGACCCGCAGGCGCAGGGCCTTGTCGAGGCGGCGCTCGATGTTCGTGACCTGGCTGTCGACCCAGCCGAGGACCTGGATGGGGCGGGTCTCGGGGACGAGGGCGCGTACCAGGTCCTCGGGGCGCCTTCGGGCGAGGTGGCGCAAGGTGATGTCGGCGTCTCCCATGCGCGGCGCCCATGGCAGATCGTGTACCAGCGGTTCGGGAGGCTGAAATCCGGGGAATCCGCTATGTGGCGTGCGCATCGGGCAGGTGGCGGCGCCATGGCGGCGGCGGTGGCGCCACACGTACGGTCGCGCTCAACCTGGGTCGGGTCGCTCTGGTCGCTCAACCTGGGTCGGGTCGCTCAACCTCGGTCGGGTCGCCGTCACGACACCCGCCCGAGAGGATCGCGCCCCAGTAGATTTACTCATAATCATCAAAGTGGACCTGACTCGAACAGAATCAGGACGAGCGGGAACACCACAGCACGGCAATCAACAAGCTCCCTATCCCTCTCGTATCCACGACTTCGCTCGTGCTGGGCTGCGGGAGCAGCTCGTTCGATGAGGAGATCGCAGCCGACGACAGCCGCGCCACCCTGCTCCAAGTCGGCATGGACCGGCTGCACGCGGACGGCGTCCCAGCGACGATGGCTCTCGCGTCGCGGTCATCTCGCGCTCGACGCGGCGCGCGGACTCCACGCTCGACTGGTTCGTGGCGGCCAATGAGCTCCTCGACCGGTCATGTGCGAGGACGGAGCCTCCGGCGCGGGGCGGAGCCCGCCGCGGGCCATGTCGGCCATGCGGCCGGGTGCGCCCGCCCTGGCCTCTGGGACGCTGCATGGAGATACAGCCAACCACGAAGGCCCTGGAAGGCCCTGATGGATGGCCTGTGCGACGCAGCCCACCCTCTCCTCCGCCGCTCACAAATCGTCTGCGGAGGCCGACCATTTCGTGGTATCAGAGGGAGGAACCAGGGGGGGTCAATTTCCCGTGACAGAGCTGCCAGCTCACACTGTACGCGTCTGCTCGCTCACCGGCCGGTCGGAGTCGCCGACCGGGCGCAGGAGGCTCGTCCAGGCGTGCTGAGACCGGCAGAGATCCATGCAAGAGCAAGAAACGCCGCCTTCTGGGCTCGTCCTCATCGTAGACGACAACGCGGACAACCTGGACGTGCTGTCCAGCGCGCTCATCGCTGATGGCCTGGAGGTCGCCGTCGCGTGCGACGGTGAGGAGGCGATCGAGCTGGCCAGCCGAGCACAGCCTGATCTCATCTTGCTCGACGCGCTCATGCCCGGCCTCGGCGGCTTCGAGGCATGCCGGCGCATCAAGGCCGATCCGGCGATGCGGAGCATCCCCGTCGTGTTCATGACGGCGCTCGCCGAAGCGAAGTTCAGGGTCGAGGGCTTTCGCGCGGGCGCCGTGGACTATGTGACCAAGCCGTTCGAGAAGACCGAGCTCCTCGCGCGGGTGCACACCCAGGTCTCGCTCCGGCTCGCGACGCGGGCGCTCGAGCAGCAGAACACGAGGCTCTCGGAGGAGATCCGGGAGCGCGTCAGGGCCCAGGAGGCGCTGGCCGAGGCCGTGCGGATGCTGCGCGACACCAACGCACAGCTCTCACAGCAGCTGTTGCAGAGCGAGCGCGCCGAGGCGGCCAGGGGGGCGCTCCAGGAGCAGATCATCGCGGCCCAGCGGGAGCGGCTCCTCGAGCTCTCCGCGCCGCTCATCCCGATCATCGATGGCATCCTCGTGATGCCCCTCGTCGGCACGGTGGACGTCGAGCGCGCCAGGCAAGCTATCGAGACGGCGCTGCGCGGCGCGAGCGAGCGCGGCGCGGACCATCTCATCATCGACATCACCGGGGTCAAGACGGTCGATGAGACCGTCGCGCGCATGCTCCTCCAGGCGGCGATGGGGCTCTCTCTGCTCGGCACGCGGACGGTCGTCACCGGCATCCGCCCCGAGGTGGCGCAGACGCTCGTGGGGCTCGACCTGCACCTCGATCACCTCGTGACCAAGGGCACCCTGCAGTCGGGCGTGGAGCACGCGCTGCGCACCCGCCGTCGGGGCCAGCACAGGCGCGAGCCCTGATGGCGGGGGCGAATCCGTTGCTAGCCCGGCATCTCCGCCGGACCCGAAAGAGGAGCTGAACCGGGATGCATCTGAGAGACTACGCTGTGGGCGAGGTGCTGCACGAAGGGGCCGAGACGCGCGTGTGCCGCGCTGTCCATCGCCCCTCGGGCGACAGGGTGGTCCTCAAGCTCCCCGTGGCGGACGCGCCGAGCTCGCGCGTGACAGGGCGCATCCTGCACGAGCACCAGATCCTGACGCAGCTCGGGGCGGTGTCGGGGATCTCGCGGGCGCGGGAGCTCTTGCAGCACGACGGCACGGTCGGGCTGGTGCTCGAGGACCCCGGCTTCCGGTCGCTCGACCGCGTGCTCGCCGAGCGCGGGCGCTTGCCGGTGGAGGCGGGGCTGAGGCTGGGAGCGCTCCTCGCGCGGGTCCTCGAGGCCGTGCACGCGGCGGGCGTGACGCACAAGGACATCAAACCTCAGAACGTGCTGGTCGACGCGGCGTACACGCAGGTCGAGCTGCTCGATTTCGGCATCGCCTCGTCGCTGCCGCTGGAGGCGACGGCGGCGAGCATCCCTGAAGGGCTCGAGGGGACCCTCGCGTACATGTCACCGGAGCAGACGGGCCGCACGGCGCGGGCGCTCGACGCGCGCAGCGACCTCTACTCGCTCGGCGTGACGCTCTTCGAGGCGCTCTCGGGGCGGCTGCCGTTCACCGAGCGCGACCCGCTGGCGCTCGTGCACGCGCACCTGGCCAAGGAGCCCCCTGCCCTCGACGAGGTCGCCCCGGAGGTGCCTCCGGGCGTCGCGGCGATCGCGGAGAGGCTCCTCGCGAAGAACGTCGAGCGGCGCTACCAGACGGCCAGGGGGACGGCGGAGGACCTGGAGCGAGCGCTCCGGGCGTGGCGCGAGAGCGGCACGGTGGCGCGCTTCCCGCTCGGCAACAGGGATTTCTCGCACCGGCTGCGGCTGCCGGACGTCCTCGTCGGGCGAGAGCACGAGCGCGATCTGCTGGGCGCGTCCTTCGCCCGCGCCGCCGCGGGGGCGGCGGAGCTCGTGCTCATCGGCGGCCCGTCCGGCATCGGCAAGACGGCGCTGGTGCGCACCGTCTACAGGGACATCGCGAAGGCGAGGCGCGGGCTCTTGATCTCGGGCAAGCACGACCAGCTCGCGCGGTCGACGCCCTACGCGGCGATGGCGCAAGCATTCGGGGCGCTGATGCAGCAGTGGCTCGCGAGCCCGGAGCCGGTGCTCAGGGCATGGCAGGAGCGCATCAGGGTCGACGTGGGCGACAACGCGCGGCTCATCGCCGACGTGGTGCCGCAGCTCGACCTGATCATGGGCAAGCTCGCGCCGGTGCCGCCGGTGCAGGGCGAGCAGGTGCTCGCCCGCCAGCGGCTCACCTGGCTGAGCTTCGTGCGGGCGGTCACGACCCCGAACGCGCCGCTCGTGATGTTCCTCGACGACATGCAGTGGGCCGACAGCGCCACGCTGGAGATCCTGAAGACGCTGCTCACGGACGCGGAGCGGAGAGAGCTCCTGGTGATCGCGGCGTACCGCGACAACGAGGCGCCGCCCGAGCATCCGCTGTGGCAGCTCGTGGCGTCGGTGGAGGAGAGCGGGGCGAGGGTGTCGAGGATGTCGGTGCGCCCCTTGCCGGAGGAGCACGTGAGAGCGTGGGTGGCGCGGGCGCTGGACAGCGACGAGCCGCGGGCGGCGCCGCTCGCGCGGGTGCTGTCGCACAAGACGCGAGGAAACCCGTTCTTCATGGAGCAACTGCTGCTCTCCCTGCACCGGCAGGGCAAGGTGGTCAGAGACCCGGAGAGCGGCGCGTGGCGCTGGGGGCAAAAGGAGCTGGAGCAGGCGCAGGTCACCGACAACGTCGTCGCCCTCCTGACGGACAAGGTGCGCGAGATGCCCGAGGCGACCCAGCAGGTCCTGGGGCTCGCGGCGTGCGCGGGGCACACGTTCCACCTCCACGACCTGGAGCGGCTCAGCGGGTGGGAGCGCGCCCGGGTGACCGGGGCGCTGTGGCCGGCCCTGCAGGAGGAGCTGGTGGTGCCGGCCGACGGAGACTACCGGCACGCGCAGGCGCTGGGGCAGGCCGGAGGAGGAGCGCTCGACGCGGAGTACCGCTTCTTGCACGACCGCGTGCAACAGGCGAGCTACGAGCGGGTCGCGCCGGAGCAGCGCGTCCTCGCGCACCTGGAGATCGGCCGGCGGCTCCGGGCGCGCTACGGCGCGGAGGGGGGGACACCGCAAGAGCTCCTGCAGCTGGTGCGGCACCTGAACCTGGGCGCGGCGCGGATGGACTCCGCGGAGGAGCGCGAGGCGCTGGCGCGGCTGAACCTCGAGGCAGCGCGCGCCGCCAAGGCGGCGAGCTCGCACCGGCTCCTGGCGAGCCTCGCGGAGACGGCGCAGGCGTTGCTGGACGTGGACGGCGACGCGTGGAGCAAGGAGCCGGAGCTGTCCGCGCAGCTCGCGCTGGAGCGGCTCGACGCGGCCTTTCTGCTGCGGGAGTTCGACGACGTCGAGGCGCGGTCCGTACGGCTGCTCGCGATGCCGCTGCCGGCGCTCGCCCGGCTCTCGGTGCACGAGATGCGCGTGCGCAGCTGCCAGGCAGCAGGCCAGTTCGCGCGCGGGGTAGAGCTGGGGCTCGCCGCGCTCGCGGAGCAGGACATCGACTTTCCGGGCACGGACGAGGAGCGCGGCGCCGCGCTCCTCGAGGAGTCCGCCGAGCTGGATCGGTGGTTCGAGCGCGACCCGGACGCGTTCGATCGGATGCCCCTCGATCCATCCCCGGAGCACGTGCTCGTCGATGCGCTGACGATGCACCTCATGGTGTGCGCGGCGATCGGCGGTCACCCGATCCTGTCGGGGCTCGTGATCGTGCGCGCCGTGCTGAGGGT
Organism: Sorangium sp. So ce321; assembly: GCF_051530195.1. Classification (NCBI taxonomy): domain Bacteria; kingdom Pseudomonadati; phylum Myxococcota; order Polyangiales; family Polyangiaceae; genus Sorangium; species Sorangium sp. So ce321. The sequence goes on from NZ_CP150329.1 coordinate 6,774,960, forward strand.
GCGGCGGCACGGCGTGCTCACGCCTGTCGCTCCGTTCATCATCGTCTGCTTCGCGAACGTGTGGTCGTTGACCAGGGGCATGTACCGCCGCGCCGCGTGCTGGGTCGGCCCGGGGGTGCGCGCGGCCGAGCGGGTCGCGTCGCCCTTCCTGGCAGAGTGCCTGTCGTTCCAGGGGCAGTACACGGCCTACTCCCGCCCCGCGGACGAGATGGGGCCCATCTTCGAGCGAACCTGCGCGACAGGCCTGAAGGTCGGCTCGTTCCAGGGGACGAGCTGGGGCCTCGAGGGCGACCTGTTCTATTACCGGGTGTGGCGCGGCCAGCCGCTCGGGCAGATCGAGGCGCACCGGGCGGCGCGCTCGGGGCTCGTGCAGCGCGCGGGGACCGCGCTCGGGGCTCACTATTTCGAGGCGATCGCCTCGTGGTGCGGCGCCCTGACGGCCGCGGGCGGCGCGGGGAGGCTCCGGTCGGAGGAGCCGTTTTCACGAGGGTCGCGCTCCCTCCTGGCCGACGGGGACGGGATGGCGGCCGAGCTGGCGCGCATCCTCGAGGCGCACCTGTTCATCGTGGCCGGCGCGTACCCGATGGCGCTCTCGCGGGCCCGCGAGGCAGAGCAGTTTCGCATGTCGATCTTCGGCTTTCCGCCGGTGACCGACGTACCGCTCTGGCTCGCGCTCGCGGCCGCGAAGCGCTGGCCGGAGGCGGCGGACGCGGAGGAGCAAGCCAGGCTCCGCGAAGAGATCGAGCAAGGCCTCGCGCGGCTGAGGTACTTCGCCGAGGGGAGCGCGCACAACTTCCTGCACAAGCTGCGCCTCCTCGAGGCCGAGGACGCCCGCGTGCAGGGCAGGACCGACGAGGCCATGGCCAGGTACGACGAGGCCATCGAGCTGGCTCGCGCGCAGCGCTTCGTGCACATCGAGGCCCTCGCCGCGCAGCTCTGCGCCGAGTTCCACCTCGCGGCGGGCCGGAGCCGCGTCGCCGCGCTGTACCTGCGCGAGGCCAGGGACGCCTACCTCCGCTGGGACGCGCACGCCGTGGTGGCCCACCTGGAGGCGAGGTGGCCCGCCCTGCTCCGCGCGCCTGCCCAGCCGTCTACCGCGGAGCGCCGCCTCACGACGGGCGTCGCCACGCTGACCACCACGGGCGGCACCGGCGGCGCGCAGCTCGACGTGAACACCGCGGTGCGCGCGGCGCAGGCGCTGTCGAGCGAGCTCGACCCGGAGCGGGTCGTCGGCCGGCTGATGGAGCTCGTGCTGGAGAGCGCGGGGGCGCAGCGCGGCGTCCTGTTGCTTGTCTCGGGAGGAGAGCTCTCGGTCGTGGCGCGGCTCTCGGTGGAGGGAGGCCGGATCGAGACGGGCCTCTCCGAGCCGCTCTCGCGGAGCTGCGAGGTGGCGAGCACGGTCGCGCATTACGTGGCGCGCACGAGCGAGCCGGTCGTGGTGGACGACGCCAGGGCCGACGCCCGCTTCGCGGCCGATCCGTACCTGGCCTCGCGCGCCGTCCTCTCGCTCCTGGCGCTGCCGCTGTCGCACCGAGGGCGCCTCCTCGGCGTGCTCTACCTCGAGCACCGCGAGGTGCCTGCGGCGTTCCCCGAGCGGCGGGTAGAGCTCCTGTCGGTGCTCGCCGCGCAGGCCGCCATCGCCGTGGAGAACGCCCTCCTCTACCGGGATCTGGAGGACAAGATCAAGGAGCGCACCGTCGAGCTCCGCGTCGCCAAGGAGGCGGCGGAGCGCGCCAGCCAGGCCAAGAGCGACTTTCTCTCCAGCATGAGCCACGAGCTGCGCACTCCGCTCAACGGGATCATGGGCTATGCTCAGCTCCTGGAGCGATCACCCGATATCCAGCCGGCGTGGCGCGACGGGCTGCACGTCATCCAGAAATCGAGCGAGCACCTGCTCTCGCTCATCAACGACCTGCTGCACCTGGCCAAGATCGAGGCGGGCAAGATGGACTCTGTCCTGACGGAGTTCCGGCTGCCCGCGCTCGTGCGCACGGTGGCCGACCTGTGCCGGGTGCGCGCCGAGGCGAAGGGGATCACGTTCGCCCATGAGGCGCGCGGCCCCGCGCTCCAGGCGGTCCGCGCCGACGAGAAGCGGCTGATGCAGGTGCTCTTGAACCTCCTCGGCAACGCCATCAAGTTCACCGAGCGGGGGAGCGTGTCCCTCCATGTCGAGGCGCTGGAGGAGAGCGTCCCTGCGGGGCGGCTCGTGCGCTTCCGCGTCGAGGACACGGGTCCCGGGATCGCCCCGGAGCACCTGTCGCGCATCTTCGAGCCGTTCGAGCAGGTGGGCGCGCAGAGCGCGAGGAGCGAGGGCACGGGGCTCGGCCTCGCGATCACGAAGAAGCTCGTGGAGCAGATGGGCGGCGCGATCGAGGTACGGAGCGAGGTGGGCGCGGGCAGCGCCTTCACGGTGACGCTCCCGCTGGCCGAGGCGCAATCCGAGGCGCGATCGACGGCGAGCCAGGGCGAGGCCCGTGGGTGGGACACGATCGTGGGCTATCGGGGGGAGCGCCGCACGATACTCATCGTGGACGACAACGCCCACAATCGCGCCGTGGCGCGCGGGTTCCTCGGCCCGCTCGGCTTCGACCTCCATGAAGCGGACAGCGGGGAAGCGGCGCTGCGCATGGCTGCCCTGCACGCGCCGGCGCTCATCCTGATGGACGTGTACATGCGGGGCATGGATGGCCACGAGACCACGCGCCGACTCCGGCTCATGCCCGAGCTGCAGGGGGTCGTCATCCTGGCCTCGTCGGCGAGCGTATCCGAGGCCGAGCAGCAAGCGTGCGCCCGCGCCGGATGTGATGATTTCCTGCCCAAGCCCCTCCACGCGAGCGCGCTCCTGGACAGGATCTCGCGCTTGCTGGGCATCGAGTGGCTCCGCCGCGAAGAGTCGCCCGCTCGGGGTGCGTCGGCAGAGGAGACCACGGGGAGCGGGCCCCTCGCGCCTCCGCCGACCGACGAGCTGGCGCTGCTGTCGACGCTCGCGAACAAGGGGCTTGTCCACAAGATCCTGGAAGAGGCGGAGCGGATAAGGCAGAACGACCCGCGACTCAGGCCCTGGCTCGATCAGCTCACGGCGCTCGCGCGCGGCTACCAGACCCGGAAGCTGCGGGAGTTCGTCAGCGCGTACACGCCGGGCGCCGCGGCCCGGGTCGACGGCCAGGCAGAGCCGCAGAGCTCGACGTAGATCGCCGGTGGGGCTCAGATCGCTCGGCGCTGAGCGGCGGTGGTGGCGCAGGCAGCGGTGAGCCCAACCTGCGGCCGTGATCCCGGTCCTGGTCGCAGCGCCCCGAAGAGCCGGATGCGGGAACTCTCTCGCGGTTACGTGCGCTGCGGAGTCTTCGCTGTCAAGGCTCACCGTCGCGCGCGCGCAGCCGCGCGGCGAGCTCCGGGACTTGCGCCCGGATGCCCTCGACGACGAGCTCGGCGAACACCCTTGCCCCCTCCTCGTTCGAGTGCGTGGCGTCGCCGTCCACGTAGAAGGCTCTGGCCCGTGCTCGCCCGATGCTGTCCACCCACGCGGCGCTGGCGGTCATCAGGTCGATGAAGGGGATCCCCTTGTCGCGCGCGATCTGGAGCAGCACCTGCCGGACATTCAGATCGTTATAGATGTGCTGTCGCTCGAGCGGGTCACCGTTGTTCCTCACCATGGGTGACACCAGCACCGGGTTGGCGCGCGCGCTCTTCGTCGCGTCGACGATCCCCTCGATGCGCGAGCGATACGTCGCCCCGGGCGTCGTCTTGTCGTTGTGGCCGAGCTGGACGAACACGTAGTCGCCGGCCTTCAGGCCTCTCGAGATGCGATCCCACAGGACGCCACCGTCGGTCCGGAACGCCGCCGTGCCCTCGCCGGAGTCCGCGTAGTTCGTGACGGAGATCCCGGGACCGAAGAACGCGGGCAGCCGCTGTCCCCAGCCCGTGAAGCGAGCATGCGGCTCCTGGTCCAGCTGAGGAGCCTGGTCGCATACCGTCGAGTCGCCCGCGAGATAAACGACGACGGTCGATGAGTCCGCGGGCGCCACGCTGACGCCTCGCAGGTCGGGGGCCTCCCCGCCGATCCACAAGTTCAACCCATCGATCCCGGGGTCGACGTCCTGGATGGGCTGTCCCTCCGGCTTTCGCACGTTGACGGTGAACCTCACGCACTGCGGATCGTCCGCTGGTGAGCCTTCCCAAAAAAAGCGCCGCGACTCCGCCGTGACCACCGTCTTGCCGCCCACGAGCAGGGTGACGTCGTAGTCGCCCGTGGGCCCGCCGAACGAGCAGGTCAGGGCCTCGCCTCCGGAGCAGCGCGCGAGGAGAGCGGGATCGAACGCCGGAGGCGCCGTGCAGTCTCCCCCCGCGATGCCCCCGGCTCCGGTGGCGCCTCCCGCGCCCTCTCCGTCGCCGCCGTCTCCTCCGCCCGACGTGATCCCGCTGGACGCGGCCCCGCCGCTGCCCGCGGCAGGCGCGCCGCCCGCCTCGCCGGGCGTGCCGCCGCTGGACGCGGCTCCACCGCTGCCCGCGGCAGGCGCGCCGCCCGCCTCGCCGGGCGTGCCACCTTGCCCCTGAGCAGCGTCACTCCCACAGCCGACGGCCAAGCCGAGGACCGCCCAGAAGATCGCGAAACACGGAACGACGGCAGCTTGATGCACCGATTCTCTCCTTTCCCCCGCGTCGAGGTACGCAGTCCAAGTGAACCGAGGTTCCTCTGATCAATCACGGGTCGATCAAGTTTTCTGGAGGCTCGAAACGATCGCTTCCGAAGGTATTTTTGCGCTGAGGAAGGAAATACAAGGCCGGGCTCGACCTCGATTGGAGCGACCTGAAACAGAAGGCGGCGGCGATTCAGATCCTTCGCCGCGCTCTTCGCGGAGACGGGACGGCAGATCATGCCCTTCTCTCCGGAAGGCTTCCCGAAGACGCTCGACGGGCGCGCCGCCCTCTTCAATCAGTACCGGAGCATGGCAGACAACTTCGCCAGCATGCGGTTTCCCGGTCTCGTCATCCACGACATGGTCGATCCCTCTCGGTTCTTCGTGACTTACCGTGGCGAGATCCGCCTCAGGTCCGGCGGCTCCTACGACAACACCTACGCCGGTCTATTCGTGATCCGGGACGGGCAGATCGCGGAGTATCATGAATACTTCGATCCCATCGTCCTTCAGCGCGCCTTCGGAGACGCGCTCGGCGCGAGCTACGACGTGGGTCGCTGAGCGGTGCCTCACCGCTGCTCGCCGACCCAGGCGCGCAGGACGGCGCGGTAGCGGGCGGGGTCGCTGCGCTGCAGGCGTCCGTGGTCCGCCCCGGGGAAGCGCTCGAGGCGAGCCGGGCCCGGCACCGCCTCCGCGATGTCGCGCGCCTCCGCGAGTGTGGCGTGCGCGTCCGCGTCGCCCGCCAGCAGGAGCACGGGCGTGGAGGACGGCAGGTCGCGCGCGGCGTCCACCGGCCGCAGCCGCGCCGGGTCGACCGGGAGCGCGACGGACCCCCACGGCCACAGGACGGCGAACGCCGCCGGCGCGAGGGGTCCGAGCCGCATGTCCAGCCGGTTGCGCACGGCGGTCTCGAGGTCGCGGTAAGGCGACTCGAGCAGGTACCCGTCCACGCGCCCGGCGACCTCCTTCGCAGCGTAGAGCGCCGCGGCCGCGCCGAGCGACGTGCCGAAGACGCGGCGGCGGCGGTCCGGCAGCTCGCGCTCCAGGAACGCGACGCCCGCGCGCACGTCGCTGGCCGCGCTCCAGCCGATGTCGTTGACGTCCCCTTCCGAGTCGCCGTGCGCGCGCAGGCTCAGCGCGAGGACGCAGGTGCCGTCCTCCGCGAGGACATCGAGCGCGTCGCGCAGGCCCGTGCGGCTCGACCCGTTGCCGTGCAGGGCGAGGACGCACGCGCTCCCCGCGTCGCCGCGGCGGAGCCAGCCGCCGAGGCGCAGGCCGTCCTCGGCCGTCAGGGACACGGCCTCCCACCCCGCCAGCGGGGGCTCGGCGAAGGGCGGCGCCGCGCGGCGGGTGAGCCCGCGCGCCACCAGCGCGCCGCTCACACCCCAGGCGAGGGTCAGGGCGGCCAGGGACAGGAGCGCGAGGCGGACGGGGCGGCGCATGGTGACCCATGGGTAGCCCATCTCCCGGAGAAAAGAGAGCCAGAACACTGCTTCACGTTCGCTCCCGGGCGCAGGTCACGTATCACCGGCTCATCAACCGGTGACGGGCACGTTCATCGGGGCTGAAGCTGGGCTGCCTTTCGCAGGGCTGCTCCGGCGTCTCCCCGGGTGCGCCAAAAAAATCACGCGGAGGCTCGCGGAGCCCTGCCGTGCAGATCGCCATACCGATTGCAAACGAATTCCTTTCGTGACGCGCGATCGACGAGCCGGCGCGCGTCCTGTGTCCTGGGGGTAGAGGAGCGATTCACATGAACAAGAACACGAGCTCACGCATCCAATGGACCGCGGCCATCGTCCTTGGAGCTGCCCTGGGGATACCCGGCACCAGCCATGGTGCGGCGGGCCCGATCCACGCTTCCGACATCGACGTGGCCGAGCTGACGGTCTCGAAGATCATGAAGGCCTACAGGCACAGGCGTTACACCGCAGAGGCCTTGACCCAGGCCTACCTCGACAGGATCGAGCAGTACGAGGAGTCCTACAACGCCTTCACGTTCCTGAACCCGAGCGCGCTCGAGCAAGCGCGTGAGATCGACAGGAGGCGAAGGAATGGAGAGGCGCTCGGCCCCCTGGCGGGCATCCCCGTGGTCATCAAGGAGTCCATGGACTTCGTCGGCTCGCCGTCGACGGCAGGCTGGGCTCCCCTCAGCTCCCAGGCGGGCGGCGTCGATCTGTTCCCGATCAAGAACGCCGTCGTCGTCGATCGGCTGATCGCCGCGGGCGCCATCATCCTCGGGAAGACCAACATCCCGGCGTTCAGCGACGACGGGACCCGCGCCAACAGCAGCTGGGCAGGCCCCACGTACAACGCCGTGGACAGGGACCTGGCGCCGGGCGCGAGCAGCAGCGGGACGGCGACGGCGGTGGCCGCCAACTTCGCGGTGCTCGGCCTCGCGGAAGAGACGGGCGGCTCCATCCAGAACCCCGCGGCCGCTCAGAGCCTCGTCGGGATCAAGCCGACGTTCGCCCTCGTCCCCACGACGGGCATCGTGCCGCTGGCGGGCAGCACGCGGGACGTGGCAGGGCCCATCGCGAGGACCGTCCTCGACGCCGCCCTGGTCATGGACGTCCTCGCCGGCTACAGCCCGGAGGATCCCAAGACCAGCGCTTCCAATGGGCACCTGCCCGCGCACGGATACACGAGCCAGCTGAGCAAGACCGCCCTCCACGGGAAGCGGATCGGCCTGTACGGCCCGGGGTGGCGCCTCAGCGATCTGTCGCCGGAGACGCAGGACCTGTACGAGCGCGCCATCGAGGAGCTCGAGGTCCAGGGCGCGACCGTCGTGGAAGATCCCTTCGCCGGCAGCGGCTTCGCCGAGCTGGCCTTGCCCGGCGAGCCCTACGACTTCCGAGGAACGGAGTCGGCCGCCCACGACTTCCAGAGCTACCTCGCAGGGCTGACGTTCAACGGCGACGTGGTGGGCACGATCGACGAGCTCGCGCTCATCACCGGGATCTCTCCGTTCCAGCCGGACGGCGGCCCGCTGTCCTGGTACGTCGACGCGCTCCCTGTGCTGGCGGACTCGCTGCTCCACCCCGAAGATCTGCCCGACCTGTCCGGCTTCTGGGCCCTGCGAGGCCAGTACCTGGGCATCTTCGACGCCGTGATGGCGGCGCACGATCTGGATGCCCTCGTGTTTCCCCAGACCTACGAGGCGGTACCAGAGCTGTTCAGCGCTGAGACCTATGCCGCGACCACGGAGTCGGCGATCAACATCGCCGGCTTGCCCGGGGTCGTCGTGCCTGCCGGCCAGTACGTTGGCGGGGCCCCGTTCGGCCTGATCTTCGTCGGCCCGCTCTGGAGCGAGCCCCGCCTGCTCGGGTACGCTTACGATTACGAGTGGGCGACCCGGCACCGGATCGAGGCTGACCTGACCCTGTAGCGAGCCCGGCGGCGGCTCAGTGCCCGGCGCCTTCGCGCGCGGCGCTCACCGCCGGCGCCTCCCCTGCCCTCCTGCCGAGGAAGAGCAGCGCGACGTACGTGAGCGCGCAGGCCACCATGCTGCCGAACACCAGCAGCGGCAGCGAGTAGGCCAGCCTGTCCAGGCCCACCCCCTCGATCAGCTTCCCGGTCATGGCCGGCAGGACCATGCCGCCGAGGCTGTCGCCGACGAGCACCAGCCCGGTCACGAACGCCGTCATGGGCACGATCTGCCCCGTGAGCGTGAAGCCGCTCGGCCAGAGCGGCGCCATGAAGAGCCCGAGCCCGATCGAGACACCCCACAGCATCGCGCTCGAGGACGGCAGGAACAGCATCAGCGCGGACAGCAGGAGGCAGCCGGCCAGCGCGCCGGGGATGACCTGCCGCGGCGTGAAGCGGATCGCCACCGGGATCGAGATCAGCCTCCCGATCGTGAACGAGAACCAGAACGCCGAGGTGAGATAGGCCGCCCCCGCCGCCGAGACGACGCCCAGCGTGAGGGCATAGGTGTAGATCCAGCTCCCGAACGAGATCTCCCCCCCGACATAGGCGAACAGGTACAGCACCGCGACGAACACCGGGAGGAGGCGCAGCGAGCGATCCTGCGCTCCGGCATCCTTCCCGGCCTTCTCCTGCGGCTCGGGACAGTGTCGCATCAGGAGCACGCTCACCGCGATGAGGGCCGAGAAGAGGGCCACGGCCCAGTACACCGCGCGGTAGCCGCCCCAGGCGCCCGGGACGCGCGCCACGAGGAGCGGCGACACGAACGCGCCCAGCCCGAAGCAGAAGTGCAGCCCGTTCATGTAGGGGCTGACCTTCTCCCTGTGCGTCCACAGGAGCAGCGCGTTCGCGCCCGTGTTGACCAGCCCCTCCAGGACACCCCGGCAGAACGCCAGGACCACGAGGAGCCATAGCCACGGGACCGCCGGGATGGCAGCGAGGCACGCGGCAGCGGCCAGGTGCGCTCCCCCGAGCAGGGTGTGCCCGTGCACGCGATCGAACAGCTTGCCGCCCCAGAGCGTACCGAGCGTGTAGCCGACCCCGCCGCCGAGGAAGATCGAGCCCATGTCCCCGACGCTGGAGCCCGTCTGCCGCGCGAGGTCCGGCAGGGTCGGCCCGGTGATCGCCGTGATGAGGCCCAGACAGATGAAGAGCGCGTAGTAGCCGGCGGTCTGGCGAAGCGCCTTGTCGCTCCACCGGCTCGGGAGCGAACGCTCCTCCAGGGTTGCAGTGCTCATCGTTTCACTCCCTTGCCCCATGCAGGGGCTCGTGCGCGAGGCCCGGCGCGGCCGGGCATCCGGTGGAATCGTCAGCCCGCGGGCCGCGCTCCTGCGACTGCTGCGCGCGCTCCAGCGCTCGCTGCGCGCGCTCCTGCTCGTGCTGGTGCTGAGTGCGCCACGACTCGAAGACCAGCGCCTGGACCGCCGAGAGGACCAGGACGGAGACGTCGGTGTTCACGTAAAGCCAGATGAACCCCAGCCCGAGGCCGCGCACGAGCAGGGCCACCCCCGCCCCGACCGCGATGTTGCCGCCCCAGAACAGGAGGCACGCGCCCACGAGGCGGATCGCGCGCCGGAGCGCGGCCGGGACGAGGCCGGCGCGCATCCCCAGGCGGCGCCCCGCCGCGTAGGCGGCGCCGGATGTCGCCGCGACGACGGCCAGGATGTAGAGCGAGTCCGACATCGCTACACCTGCCCGCGGAGCCTGTAGAGAGCGCGCGCCGCGAGCTCCTGGAGCAGCCCGCCGATCGCCGAGAGGCGCTCTCCCGGCGTGTTCGAGGCAGGCGCCCCCTCGGGGACGGGCGCGGCGAGGACCTCGAAGCCCGCGCGCTCGAAGAACCGGCGCGCCCGCCAGACGCGGTGCGCGCCGGTGACGAGCAGGATCCTCCTCGCGCCCCTGGGCAGCAGGAGCTCCGCGCTGCGCTGCGCCTCCACCGCGGTCGTCAGCCCCCGCGGCTCGGTGAGGACGGCCGACGCGGGGACGCCGAGGCCCTCGGCGAGGCGGGCGCGCGACGCGGCCTCGCTGGCCGCCCCGTTGCGGCTGCCGAGCATCAGCACGAGCGGCGCGCGCCCCTGCCTGTACAGCGCGACCGCCTCGGTGGCGCGCCGGAGGGAGTCCTCCGGGAGCCGCCCGTCCGGATCGACGTCCGAGCCGAGGACGACCACGGCGTCGGCCTGGCCGGCGTCGGGCGCCGACGAAAGCCAGCGATCGAGCGGCGCGGCCACCGGGGTGAACGCGGCCACGGCGAAGGCCGCCAGCCCGGCCATACCGGCGGCCGTGCTCAGGCGGTCCCACGCTCTTGCCATGCGCATGCAGTCGGATCCCGGAAGCAGCCCCTGCGTCTTACCCTAGGTGGCGCCCTGCAGGGACGGCTGCAGCAGACGCGCGGCGATGAGCCGCGGCGCCTCCAGCTCCTCGGCGACGCCGTGGATGGCGTCCTCGAGGCGCGCGAGCGTCTCCTCGCTCATCTGACCGTGCAGGGGCAGGCAGACCTGGCCCGCGCAGAGCCTGTCCGTGTGCGGCAGGGCGACGCCCGCCTGGAGGCAGGTCAGCTCGTGCAGCGGCGGGTAGAAGTACCGGCGCGCCTCGATGCCCCGCCGCGCGAAGGCGGCGACGGCGTCCTCGATCGGGACGTCGACGAGCCTGACCCCGAGGTTCTGTCCGTTGGGGCTCACGCCCGGCGGGATGCGCTGGGCGCGGTACACCTGCGGGTGCCGGGACAGGGCCGCGCGCAGCCGGTCGAGGTACGTCCGCCTGCGGGCCAGCGCCTCGGGGAGCCGGCGGAGCGACGCGAGCGCCAGGGCGGCGCGCAGCTCGTCGATCTTGGCGTTCATGCCCGGGACCGACGCCTTCAGCGGCTGCGCGAGCCCGTGGTTGCGCAGCCGGCGCATCGCCGCGCTCACGTCCCGGTCGGGCGAGACGACCACGCCGCCCTCCGCGCCCACGAGGACCTTGGTCGCGTGCAGCGAGTAGGTCGTCGCCGTGAGGAGCGGCTCCGCCTCGCGGCTCGCCGTCTCGGTGCCCATGCCGTGCGCGTTGTCGTAGATCACGGCCGCGCCTGCGGCCCGGGCCTGCCGCGCGACGCTGGCCAGGTCGGGAGGCACGCCGAACACGTTGACCGGGAGGACCAGCGTCGCTTCGTGCTTCGCGAGCAGGCGGCGCAGGTGCTCCGGATCCATCGTCCAGGTCTCCGGGTCGATGTCGCAGAAGACCGGCTCGAAGCCCGCGTGCACCGCGGCGTTCAGCGTCGCGATGAAGGTGAACGCAGGCAGGATCGCCTTGCCCCGCCGCACCGCCGCTGCCTCGATGGCGAGGCTGATCGCGATGGCGCCGTTCGAGACGACCACGGCGTCGTCGACGCCGAGGAACGTCGCGATCTCGCGCTCGAAGCCCTCCGAGAACGGGCCGCCGTTGGTCAGGCGCCCCGAGCGCAAGATGTCGGCGAGCTGCGCCGCGATCGCGTCGGGCTCGTCCACCTGCGGCAGGACCATGGGGATGAAGGATCGCTGGTCACTCATGCTTGTCTCTCCAGACCAAGGCGTTGCAGCGCGACGCGGCCGATGAACTCCGGGATGCCGAGCAGGTACCGCCGCCAGAGCCGCCTCGGCTCGGTCATCAGGCGGTACAGCCACTGGACGTGGTTCCGGCGGACCCACTCGGGCGGATAAGCGACGGCCCCGGCCACCTGATCCAGCAGCCCGCCCATGCACCAGGCGGCGTGCACCTGGAGCGCGGCGAGGTGCCGGTTCACCCAGATCTCCTGCTTGGGTGGGCCGAGGCCGAGGATGAGCAAGGCGGCGCCCGAGTCGTTGATCCTCTGGACCACCGCCGCCTCCTCCTCGGGCGCGAAGTACCCGTGGTGAACACCGGCGATCTGCAGGCCCGGACGCTCGGCGACGAGGCGCCGGGCGACCTCGTCGGCGATCCCGGGCGCCCCGCCGAGCAGGAAGACCGAGGCCCCGCGCTCGGCGCACAGGTCCACGATCTTCGCCAGCTCGACCGGGCCCACGTTGATCCGCTCCGGGCACGGGCCGCCCAGCAGGCGAGTTGCCCAGACCACCCCGATGCCGTCGGCGTACACGACGTCGGCGCCGGCGACCGCGGCGCGGTACGGCGCCTCGCGCGCCGCCAGGATGGCGCCGTAGGCGTTCACATAGGTGTAGTACTCCGGCCTGCCGCCGGTCCTCCGCAGGGCGTCGTCCAGCTGAGCCAGCAGCTCCTCGAAGGTGAGCCGCGCGACGGGGACACCGAGCACGTCGATCCGGGGCGGCGCGGACGGGGCGTCCACGGTCATACAGCACCTCTCGACGGCGTCACCTTGGCCTGCGTGCTGATGAACGCGCGCGGATCGGTGACAGGGCCGCGATCGAGGACGGGCCGCGCCTCGTCGGTGCCGAACATGGCGACGTAGTCCCCGTGGAACCCGTCGCAGATGTCGCGGAGCGCGCAGCTCCGGCACGCGGCGCCCTTCTCGTAGCCGTTGTGCTCGACGCGGTTCAACGCGTCATTGCGGTAGGCCGCGTCTCGATCCCCGCGGCGGCGGAGGAACCGATAGGAGAGCCCTTCCAGCTTCCTCATCGCGGGGCCGAGCCGCGGGTGGGTGTCGGCGCGGAGCATCCGGCCCCGGAGGTCGAGCGCGTCCGCGAGGCGGAGGAGCGGCTGCCGGAGCGGGCCGAGGCGCGGCCGCGCGCCGAGCGGAACGGGCGGCGACACGGGACCGGGCCGCATCCGCTGCGGCCCCTTGTTGGTCCAGGTCCAGCTCGCGAAATCCCACTCGTGCGGGTCGTACGGGAGCTGCTGGTAATCGTACACCGAGGGCCAGTGGCGCTCGGAGACGACGCAATGGGGCAGGTACCGGACGTTCGCCTCGATGCCGGCGCGCGCGAGCACGTCGAGGGCCTCGTCGAGCGGCTCCCGCAGGTCGGCGTAGCGAGGCACGTTCTCGGCGGTGCGGGCCCCCGCCTTGCGCTGATCCGCGAAGGGGTTGAAGGCGAGGAAGTTGACGTTGCGCGCGCCCACCTCCACCGCCAGCTTCGCGATCGCCGGGAGCTGCGGCACCGCGCGCCTGGACATCACGCAATTGAACCGGAACGGCACATCGAGCGCGATGAGGTGATTCAGGGCCTGCATCTGGCGCACGTGCGCGCGGTCCGCGCCCACGGTGAGGTCGTGCGCCTTCCCGAGCCCCTGGACGCTGACCAGGAAGTCCGCGACGCCGGAGTCCTTGAACTGCTGCACCTTGTCGCGCTTGTCGAGCACCAGCGCGTTGGTGATGAGCGTCGGCGCCAGGCCGATCTCGACGCAGTACCGGACCAGCGCGTGGATGTCGCGCCAGATGGTCGGCTCGCCGCCCTGGATGTCGATCGCGTTGTTCCCGTAGAAGTCGACAAGGGTCCGGCAGATCTCCTTTGCCTTCTCCAGCGACATGAACGGGTGCTCGGGGTGCTCCTTGTCCTCGATCCGGTCGAGGAAGTAGCAGAAGTGGCAGCGGAGATTGCATGTCTGCCCGAGCCACAGCACCCCGCGGCGCGTGATCTCCCGGCTCTTGCCGTGCGATTGCGGCGCGGCGGGCGGGCGCGTGGCCGGCACGGCCAGGGCGAGGGCCCGCTCGAGCAGGACGTCCGGCGGCTCGATCTCCTCGGGGACCTGCGGCGCCCCCTTCCGCTTGAGCTGCACCAACGAACCGTTACCATCCGTGCTGGTCTTCACTTGTGCCTCTCCTGGGTTCAATCACTCGCGGCAACCCGCCGCGCCCTGCGAAGGCGCCGACACGGTTTCGAACGTCCCGATCTCGACGGCGGTGACGTGTGCTGCGCGCTGCGCGCCGCGCGGCGGCGCGCCCTGCTGCTCGTCGAGATTCGATGACATAGAGTTGAACTGCGCGTCGATCGAGGCGATAGAGGAGCGCCATGCTCACACAACGCCCCTCGGCGAAGGCTCTCCTCCGCTCATGACGACGTCGCCGGCCAGCCGCGAGGACAGCCCGCCTCCGGCGAGGAGGAGCGTCTCCGGCAACATCGCGCTGAAGACCGTGAGCGATCTCGTCTCGCGCGGTGTCCGCATGGTCCTCGCCGTCGTCGCCGCGCGGCTGCTGGGGCCAGCGGGCTTCGGCGATTACAGCTACGCGTTCGCGGTGGGCTTCCTGCTCGGCGAGCTCGCGGACCTCGGCCTGCACATGTTCATCGCGCGGGAAGTGGCCCGGGATCCGGGCGCTCCCATCGGCCCGCTCGTGCGCCTCAAGCTCGCCGTGACGCTGGCCGCCGGCGCCGTGGGGCTCCTGGTCGGCCTCCTCGCGGGCGCGGCCTCGCCGCGCCGCACGCTCGTCTGGCTGCTGACCGCCGCGTGGCTCATGGCCTCGTTCGTCGAGATGCTGAACCAGGTGTTCCGCGGCCACCAGCGCATGGAGCGCGAGGTGCTGGTGGCGGTCACCATGGCGATCGCGTCCTTCGGGCTGGGGACGGCGGCGCTGCTCTCCGGCCTGGGCGCGCTCGGCCTCGCGTGGGGCCTCGTCGCAGGCCACCTGATCGCCCTCGCGCTGGCCGTGGCCCTCGCCGCTCAGCTCCTCGAGCGCCGGCAGTGGTCCAGCGAGGGCGCGATGCTCCCGCGGAGCTTCCTCCGGGAGGCTGGGCCTCTCGCGGTGGCGATGATCGCCAGCCCCCTCTACTTCCAGATCGACCTCCTGATGCTGGGCTGGATGAGCACCCCCCAGGCGGTCGGCGACATGAGCGCGGTCCAGCGCGTGATCGGCGGCGCCATGATGCTGCCGGGCGTCGTGCGCGCGGCCGTCTTCCCCGCCTTCGTCGCGAGCCGCTCCGCGAGCGCCCGCAGGCGGCTCGCCGCGCTCACCTTCCTCGGGCTGATGACCGCAGGCGCGCTCATGAGCGCCGGCGTGTGGTGGCTCGGCGGGCCGATCGTGCGGCTCGTGTTCGGCCCACAGTACGCGAGCGCCGTGCTGCCGCTGCAGCTCCTCACGACGGCGCTCGTGTGGATGATGCCGGAGTTCGCCATCGGGCCGCTGCTCTTCGCGACGGGCCAGCAGCGCTCGCACGCGGTCCTCTGGGTGACGAGCGTGCTCCTCATCGCGGCCGGGAACTTGTGGGCGGTGCCGACGCACGGCGCCGCCGGCGCCGCCATGGTGAAGCTCGTCGTCACGCTCGGCCTGGTGGCCGGCGAGGTGATCGTCCTCTGGCGCGTCAGGGACCACCTCGGGGTCCAGTGAGCGGCAGCGGAGCGGACCTCCTGCGTCGCCTCCTGCGTCGCCTCCTGCGTCGATCGCCCAGCGCACGGGGTCAGTAGCTCCCCACACCGAAGAGCATGCGCAGCGGCGTGATCGCGATGATCTTGAGGTCGAGCCAGAAGCTGGCGTTGGCCAGGTAGTAGATGTCGAGGATGACGCTCTGGTCGAAGGTGACCTGGTTGCGCGCCGCGACCTGCCACAGGCCGGTGATCCCGGGCCGGCCGCCGCTGCGGAGGCGGTGCCACTCCTTGAGCGCGTTGTGCTCCGCGACCGGATAGGGCCTGGGTCCGACCAGGGCCATGTCGCCGGTGAGCACGTGGATGAGCTGGGGGACCTCGTCGAGGCACAGCCAGCGGAGCAGGCCGCCCAGCCGCGTGATGCGCGGATCCCTGGGGTGCTTGGGGATGACGGACCCGTCCTCGCGCAGGAAGCCGGGGATGTCGCCGCGGATGACCGCCAGCCGCGCGGCGTCGCTCCGGTCCTCGCCGTCCTGGCGCCGCGTCCGCATCGTCCGGTACTTGAAGAACGAGAACGGCTCCCCGCCCAGCCCTGCCCGCGGGGCGACGTGGAACGCCCCGCCCGGGGACTCGAGGGAGATCAGCAGCGCGATCGTCAGCCACAGCGGCGCCCCCCCGAGCAGCACCGACAGCGCCACGAGCTTCTCGATGGCCTGGGTGGCCATGGCGTCGAGGCCGCCCCGCTGGCCCGAGCCGAACCGGACGATCGGGACCCCCTCCGCGGTCCGCTCGGTGAGGCCGAGGCGCGCCGCCAGCCACTCGAGGTCCCGCGACGCGATGGCGACGCCCTGCTCCCGCCCGCGCGCCCGCTTCAGCACCTCCCCGATGGCGTCGAGGCCCTCGACGGCGATCGGAGCGCTCGGATCCAGCGGAGGAGGCGGCGCGGTCTCATCACGAGCGAAGGACGTCGGTGCACAGGTCAAGAAAACCTCCTGGTAGTGTCCGGTCCGGCGTCGCGACGGTTCCCCCGCGCCGCCGGACGCGCAGCCATCTCGTCTCAGCTCTCTCTCAGCTGCTCCCCGAATGCCCGGCGTGTTCGCCACCGCGCCCACGCCGGAAACAGCTCTCCCACCACGCTGCGGAGGCGAAGCCGCAGCGGAACGCTCGTGTGTGCCCGCGGCTCGCGCCAGAGCGCGGCCACGCTGGCGGCGACCCGGTCCACCGGGACTCCGCCGTCCTGCGGTCGAGACGCCGAGCCGCGGCGCCGCCGCTCGTCCTCGTGCAGGCCCGTGTCCACCCAGCCGGGGTGCACCTGGGAGACCTGGATCCCCCGGGGCGCGAGCTCGAGCTCGAGCGCCTCGCTGAGGCCGCGGACGGCGAACTTCGTGGCGGAGTAGACGCTCTTCAGCGGCACGGCGCGGAACGACACCTCGGATCCGACGTTGATGATGTGGCCGCCACTTGCCCCCATCGCCTGCACCGCGTGCCGGCAGCCGAGGATGACGCCGACGAGGTTGGTGCGGACGATCGACTCGATGTCCTCGAGGGCCATCTCGTCGAGGCGCCCGTAGCCCTCGCGGGCAGCGTTGTTGACGACGACGTCGATCCCGCCGAGGAACGCGCGCGCCGCGCCGAAAAAGGCGCGCTGGGAGGCGTCGTCGCCGACGTCCAAAGGCCCGGTGCCGAGCCGGCGGCCCGCGTGCTCCGGCGCGAAAGCCTGCTGCAACGCGAGGAGCGCCTTCTCGTCTCGCGCGCCGGCGAACACCCGATGCCCCTCCGCCAGGGCGCGCGCCACGACGGCCCGCCCGATCCCGCGCGAGCCGCCGAGCACGACGATCGCGAGGGCTCGCTCAGGCACGCGCGACCCGCGCCAGCAGATCTCGGCCCAGGCTGCGCACCAGGAGCCTCTGGCTGCTCACGAGGTGCTGCTGGTTGAGCCACGGCGCCGCGCACGCGAAGCAGCCATGATCGTGCAGGTGCTCCCACGCGGCCCGGAACCCGACCTCCAGCACGTTCTTGGCCGGGAAGTCCGCGAGTCGCTGGTTGCACGGATACATGCGCCCATCTCCGTCGATGAAGGCATAGTAACGGCCCGCGCTGCACGGGAGGTAAGGAAAGCTCGGTCGCTTCCCTTCGTCGGTGACGCGGTCGTCGCCGTGCTGCTGCCACCAGAGCGCCATGTTCTCCCAGACGCGCTCGCGGAACACCAGGGGCGCTCCCTCGCGCTTGAGGGCGAGCAGGGCGTCCGCCAGGACCTGGCGCTCGCCCGAGTCGAGCGAGTTGTCGCCGTGCACCCGCAGCTGCCGGTCGGACTGCGGAGAATAGCTCATGACGACCTCGAGCCGCGCGTCGAAGCGAGCCGCCAGGTCGAGGAGCCAGGGGACCTGGTCCTTGTTCCGGCGGTTCAGCACCGCCTTCACGATGCGCGGGATGCCGCGCGCCCGGCACACCTCCAGCGCGCCCATGGAGACGGCGAAGGTCCCCTCGCCGCGGTTCAGATCGTTGATCGGCTCTGGACCGTCGACGCTCAACACGACCGAGCTCAGGCGTACGAGCTCATCCACGCGCTCCTTGACGCGGAATCCGCTCGTCACCATGCCCACCGAGATCCCCAGACCCACCGCCCGGTCGATGATCTGGCCGATGGACTTGTGCAGCATCGGCTCGCCGCCCGTCAGCGTCATGACCGCGGTCCCGAGCGACGCCGCCTCGTCCACAATGGAGCACAGCTGCTCATAGCGGAACTGACCGATACTGTCGCGGCGGTGGTGATAGTCGCCGTAGCAGTATTCGCAACTCAGGTGACATCGGTTTGTCACACAAATGTCCACCCAGATGGGACGCGCCTCGCGGGCGAGCTTGGCGCGGACGAGTGAGCCGAGGTAACGAGGGGAGCGGTGCACTGGGTCCAGTATATAGAACTCGCCTCCGGTTGTCATCTGCCTTTGTAAATAGAATTTCTTATGGTAAGGTCTGACCCCGATCAAAGCGGGTCCGAGCTCTTACTGAACAGCCGTTAAGGAGGCACTTTTCCGATGAGCGCGAGCAAGCGAATCCTGGTCACGGGTGGAGCTGGTTTTCTCGGGTCGAACCTCTGCGCTCGGCTGCTGGCCGAGGGCAACAATGTGATCTGTGTGGACAGCATGGTCACGGGGCTCGAGGAGAACCTCGCCCCGCTGGTCAAGAACCCGCGGTTCCAGTGGCACCGCTGCGACGTCAGCGAGCCGTTCCACTTCGAGGTCGACCAGATCTACAACATGGCCTGCGCGGCATCCCCGCCGAAGTACCGGGCCAATCCGGTGCACACGCTCAACACGAACGTGTTCGGCGCGATCAACGCCCTCAAGCTGGCGGAGAAGCTGGGGGCCCGGGTCCTGCAAGCCTCCACGTCCGAGATCTACGGGGACGCGCAGGTCCACCCGCAGCACGAGGACTACTGGGGGAACGTCAACCCCATCGGGCCGCGCGCCTGCTATGACGAGAGCAAGCGGGTGGCGGAGACTTACTTCTGGGAGTACCGCCAGACTCGTAACGTCGACACCGTCATTGTGCGCATCTTCAACACCTACGGGCCGAACATGGCGCGGGACGACGGCCGGGTCATCTCGAACTTCGTGGTCAAGGCGCTGCGCGGCGAGGCGCTGGAGCTGTACGGCGGCGGCCACCGCACGCGCTCGTTCTGCTTCGTCAGCGACCTGATCGAGGGGCTGGTTCGCGTGATGAACGCCAAGGACCTGACCGGGCCCGTCAACCTCGGGAACCCGGCCGAGACGACGATGCTCGATCTCGCCGAGCTCATCATCCGCAAGACCGGCGGGCGCGCGAAGCTGACGGTGGGCGACGCGGTGATCGACGACCCCCAGCGGCGCAAGCCCGACATCTCCAGGGCCCTCGAGCTCCTTGACTGGCGCCCGGTCGTGGACCTCGAGTCGGGCCTCGACCGCACGATCGACTGGTTCCGCCCGCGCGTCTGACGTGTGGACCGCGCGGACGAGGGCTGCCAGGTCCCTCGCCCGCCACCCCGGTCGATCGGCCCGCGCTCAGCCTCCCTTCGACGGGAGGCGGCCGGAGGTGGCCATGACGCGTCCGCCGCGACCAGCATAGACGTCGGCCAGGATCCGGTCGCGCTGCGCCCCGATCTGCCGTCCGAGCACGCGGTGGAGCGCGGCCCTCAGGGCCATCCCGCCCAGCCCGCGCGCGACCGCCCCCGGCCCTGGAGCCGAGCTGAGCCGATTCAGGAGGATCCGCGGCGCCGTCCGCATGGAGAGCACGCGGGCGTCGTCACGCCGATAGAGCTCCGGATAGCTCGAGCGGATCTGCTCTCTCGCGGCGGCGTTGCGCGCCAGCGCGCGGACCACGTCGGCCATGCTGTCCACCTCGAAGTGAATGGGCGCCTCGGGGACCACGACCAGCGCGTCGCCGGCGACGAGCGCCGTGAGCCATGAGTCCTCGGTCACGAGGTCGACGGGCAGCTGGGGGAGCGTCCCCTCGCGCAGCAGCCCTCGCTTCGCCATCACCGCGCCCAGGCGGTCGCGGTCGATGGCGTAGAGACGACCGGAGATGTAGTCCTGACCGAGGCTCGTCGTGAGCAGGCGGATGGCGGTGCCGAGCGGCGGAGGCGGCGCCCCGCGCGGCTGCTCGAACGCCGCGGCGACGGCGGCGTGAGGAGCGCGCTCCAGGGCGCGCAGCAGGGCCGAGATCGAGCCCGCGGCCGGGCGCACGTCGGCGTCCGTGAACACGAGTCGGCTGTTGCGCGCCCGGGTCACCAGGGCGTTCCAGGCGTTGTTCTTGCCAAGCTCGCTCTCGATGACGGTGAGCCGCGGCTCCCGCCCCCGGAACGCCTCGACGACGCCCTCGGTGCCGTCCGTGCACCCGTTCAGGCAGACGAGGATCTCGTCCACCTCGGGGCCGAGCCGCGACAGCTCGGTGAGGGTCGCCTCGATGGTGCGGACTTCGTTATACGCTGGCAGGCAAATGCTGGCTGGCATCGCCTCCGACGCATAGCACCACGCCGGCTCGGATGTCACGCGCGGCAGCGGGCAGCGCCGCCGGGGCGACCTGCTGCGAGCCCGCTCCGGGTCGTCCAGCGCGGGCACGTCTGTCAGCCATCGGTCACCATCGAGCGGGATTGGCCCGGGCGCCAGGAACGCGTGACGGCAAGACGACAAGACGCCACGAGCGCCAGGAGATGTCGTCTCCTGGCGCCCGCGGCGTCTCGCTCCTGCTAGCTCGGGGTCGCTGTACCAGGCGCGGCCTGGTGTCGCGTCAGTTCGAGCGGGTCGGCGCGTACTTGTAGAAGTTCTGCGCCCACTCGATGGTCCAGATCGTCGGCTCCACGTACACGTTCTTGTCCGTGCCGAGGATCATGCCCTGCTTCATCTTCGCCATCGCCGCCAGGAAGACGCGGCGGTCGTCCTCCATGCGCGACCGCATCACGGTCGAGGGCGGGTACAGCTCCTTGACCTGATCCACGACCGTGGTGTCGCTGATCCACCCGTCGACCCCGTGCACGCCCTTCGGGAGGCGCTCGCCGCCGGCGTCCAGCCAGTCACGCAGATCGTTGTTGCCACGGTTCATGCCGTCCGCGTGGCAGCCGATGCACGAGCTGCCGGTGTTCAGGCGGCGGTCCGGGCTGGCGAAGCCCACCAGGCTGTTGATCTGCGCGTCCGTCGCCGTCCGGGCGATGCGCGGATCACGCACGATGTTGACGAAGGCGTCGACGCGGCGCTGGTTGAAGCCGCCCCACAGCGAGTACCCCTGCAGGCCGTTCGGCAGATCCCAGATGACCTCCTCCGCCGACTGCTGGAGCCCGTCGGTCCCGGTGTAGTAGCGGCAGTTCAAGAAGCCGCTGCCGCCGTAGCTCGGCTGCCCCTCGCACCCCGCCGGCTCCGTGCCTTGCGGCTGAGCCAGGGTCGCGATGAAGCTGAAGTTGCTCGCCGAGGTGCCGCCGCCCGTCCCACTGATGAACTTCGGGATCGGGTGCGCCCAGAAGGGGTACCGGATCTGGCCCTGCTCGTACGCCTGCTCGATCGTCGTCACGCCGCCGTCGAGCTGCCCGGTGAAGACGTCCCACGTCTTCCAGTAGTACCCGCCGCGCCTCGTCCTGGCCCGGAAGTACATGCGGGAGTCGACGGTGATCGCCTGCTTCGTGAGCATGTACTCGTACGACTTCATCCCCTGGTCCTTGATGACGCCGAGCTCGGTCTCGAGATCCTGCGCATACCAGGGGATCGCCATGATCGCGTTGTACACGTCGGGGCGGGTCAGCGTGTAGACGAGCTGGCTCGCCTCGATGTAGTCCGTCTTGAAGCCGTCGACGTACGGCGGCAGCACCCCGCCGTCCGTGGCGCCCTCCACATTGCCGGCGAGGACGCGCCCCCAGACCAGCTTCGCGAAGTTCGGATCCCGCTGGACCTCCGTCGTGTACCTGTATCGCTCCCTGAAGGTGACGTCGGAGCCGACCGGCTCGCCGAGGTAGTTGACGCTGGTCCTCCCGAAGAAGACGTCGTCGTCCGACCCGCCGAAGTGGAGCTTCGTGACGCCCTTGTTGTAGCCCCAGTAATCGCGGGTATCGAAGCGGTAGACGATGCCCTTGCCGTTGATGTCCACCGGGTTGACGATCGTGGGGGCCCAGCGCGCGGTCGAGTTCAGGGCCTTGGACAGCCCCACGCGGGCCACGTTCATCTCCTCCGCGGTGACGCCCTTGTTGTGGATCTCGTGCAGCGAGGCGTACTTGATGAACTCCGCGTCGGCCGCGGCGACCGTGGCCTTGTTCGTCGCGATCCACGACCTGACCTGCTCCTCGGTGACCTTCTCGCTCGCCGCGACGGGGCGCGGGGTCGCCGGCAAGGTCGGCGCGACAGCGTTCGCCCACGCCGTGACGGCGTTGAGCATCTGCGTGTTCGCGTCCTTGCAGTCGCGTCCGAAGCAGTTGTGCCGGTCGATGCCCATCCGGACGACGAGCTTGGAGTCCGCCGGCTTCTTGAAGTTCACGCGCGTGAGCGCGTACTCGTGGGCCAGCGCCGGATCGACGTCGGAGTGCATGGGCGCCTGGGCCTTGCCCGTCGAGCTGTGGCAGCCCCCGCAGTTGGTCCTCAGCAGCGGGTAGACCGTCTCCTGGAAAGACGCCAGCGACGTCGCCATGTTGAAGTCGCTCGGGAGACAGACGGGCTCGACGTTGTAACCGCCCTTGCCGTTCGGGAGCTGGCTATAGCCGATCCCGCACCCTGCCGCCGGCTTGACCCCCACGTCGCCAGAGCCGACGGGGCCGCCGCCGGTGCCGCCCGTCCCGCCGGTGCCGCCGGTGCCGCCGGTGCCGCCCGTGCCGCCGGTACCGCCGGTACCGCCGGCGCCACCAGCGCCGCCGGTGCCAGTGGTCGAGCTCGATGTCGAGGTGGAGGTCGATGTCGATGTCGATGTCGAACTCGAGCTCGAGCTCGAGGTGCCCCCCACGGCCCTGAGCGAGAACTTCTGGTTATCGCCGTTCGCCCAGCCGTACTGCTGGAGGCCGGCGCCGTCCGAGGTCGACCGCCCCGTGACGTCGAACACCTTGCCGCTGCTGCGGATGTTGATCCGCTGAACGTCGGTGACGACGTCGGCGAACTGGAATTGCTGGTTCGTGCCGGTGCCACAGGTGGACTGGACGATGGTGGCGCCGTTCGCTGTCGACGAGCCGTTGACCCCGAGGCAGAGGCCGCTGTTCACGTTCTTCAGTCGGAAGTATCCGCCACCGGCGGACTCCGCCCGGAACTGCTGTCTCGTGGCGCCGGCGACGCAGGTGGCGATCTGCGCGGCCGCCGAGGCCGCCGTGCTCCCGCCCCGGATCTCCACGCACTTGTTGCTCTGCCGGCCGACGATCGTATAGACCGCGCTCGGGTCGATGGTGATGGCGCCGTCGAGCGCGTCTCCATCCTCGCTGTCGGAAATCTCACCGGCGACGCATGAGACGGCGAGAAGACCCGTCGCGGCGGCAAGCAAGACACGCCTGGATGCGAATCTCATAGGACTCCCCTCATTACAATGAGTAAGTAAAAAAACCGATCTGTCTACAGCTCGACGCTGCCCTTGCGATGATCGGGGCGCTCGCCGCGCGCTGAAGCCTTCCGAGGGATGACCGCGACGGCCATCATCCTGGAGTGAATCTCAATCACGCGGTGCGCGGAGCGGGTCGGCTCGTTCCGTGTGGGTCAGGCACTGCGAAGAGGATGATTCTTGTTCTATATCGGGTTGTGAGTCAAGACGATCATGCGTTTTGCGAGATTTTGCGAGACGACCTGACTATTCCGGAGTCACGACAATGGCAGTTGCGGGGGCGATGGTGGGTAGCGCAGTATCCGACATGGCGCGGTCCCCGGTCAGGCTCTGCCGCGAGAGCAGCTGAACTGGTTAAGCTTAGCCTGAATAATACATGCTGACGCGCGCTGGATCAACTGATGACCAGGTCTATGCCAGATCCCTACGAGCGCCGATTCGTGCGGGAATTCGGGCCCCTGTCCCTGAATCAAGACGCGCTGGCACTCGCTGGATCAATCGATGACCATGCACTCGCTGGATCAATCGATGACCATGCACTCGCTGGATCATCGATGACCAGGCACTCGATGGATCATCCGATGACCAGGGTGTCGCTTTCTCTGGTGCCTGCAGATATCCAGGCCTATCAGAGCTCTTGGCGCCTTTCGCGTCACTGTCGGACCTTCTCGATCCGGGCTCCTGCGCTGCCTCGGACCGGCCAAGCGGATGGGCCGGGCCGCTTGAAGCCCGCGCTGGCGCCTGCAGCGCGCGCTGATCGACCGTCGATCCCGTCCAGGTGAACGGAGCCGATCGAGATCCAAGGGTCATTATTGATAATTCCCGAGCAAGGACGATCTGATCACGCGATCAACGTTCGATCGCACGTCAGCGAAGCCGGGCGCGGCGGCATCGACTCGGGCCAGGCCCGGCCAGGCAAGAGACGGTGTGTGATGGGGTGCGCAGATGCGCGCCGCACGAGGTCGTCGATCCACCCGCCGCCCGCCTCGTTCAGGGCACGCCGGCGTCGCCGGCGGTTGGCTCTCCAGAGAAGCCACCTTGCCCGCGCGTCGGGCAGCAGCTCGTCGGGTCGTGGACGCAGCAGCCTGGCTCGCTGTCGAGCACGCCCGCTGCCCGAGCGAGCGGGTCGACTCCCGTGCTTCGACAGGAGCCGAAGACCGTGTGTCCGGTGGCGAGGCGTTCAGCAGCCTTGTCCGGAAGAGCGAGCGACTCGCTCTTCCTCCTGGAGCCACGCGTCGTGGGCGGCGCCAGGATTCCCTCGCCGTCGAGCTCGAAGCGTCCAGAGCCACGTGCCCCGGAGATCTCCGGGTGAGGCGGAGGAGCGCGGCGGTTCAGCCCCTGGCCTTCGTCTTCCAGGGACAGCGCGTCAGCGCTGCGGCGGGCGAGGCCACAGCATGACCGCCGCGCCGACAAGGCAGATCGCCGCGCCGATCCAGTCCCGCCGATCGGGGACTTTCCGATCGACGCTCCAGCCCCAGAGCATCGAGAGCGCGATGAAGACGGCGCCGTACGCGGCATAGATGCGCCCGAACGGGTGCTCCGCCGCCTGCATCGCGGGGACGACGCCGTACGCCGCGAGCGCGGCGAACCCGGCCATGCCGAGGACCACGCTGCGCTGGTCGCGCAGCCAGAGCCACACGAGATACCCGCCGCCGATCTCGAGGAGACCCGCGGCGAGGAACAGGAGCCCAGCCCGCATGCGCGCAGCTTACCAGAAGGAAGGGCGCGGAGGCCGCGCGGGCGGCGCTCGCGCTCCCGGGGACTCGTGGTACGCTCCGCCAGCACGTGCTCCGGCGTCGAAAGCAGCGCTCCCCGTCCAGATGGGCCCGGCAGGTCGTCCGGCTGCTCTCGGCGCTGCTGCTCGCCCTCGTCGTGAGCCAGTCGGCGGCGGCGTACGCCTTCGTGGTCCTGGACGGCTGCGAAGAGTCGTGCCCGGACGACGACGACGGCTGCGATTGCCCCCTGGATTGCGCCGCGGGGTGCTGCGCCGTGCGGGTCGCCGGAATCCCGCTCTCCCCCAGCGTGCCTGTCCTGTTCCGGCCCTCCGCCGTGGAGCGCCTGCTGCTGCTCGCCGAGCGCGCGCCGCCGTCCGCAGACGCGCGCGAGGTGCTGCACGTCCCAAAGCCGCTGGCGAGGCGCTGAAGCGCTGCCGCGCGCCCGAGGCGGGGCCACGACTCGGATGCCCGGAGGCCTCTCGGACCGGCCTCACGGGCCCCGGACCGCTCGCGGCGAGGCTCGGCGCCCCCGTTCTGCACGTAGGCCCAGGCAAGCGGTCGGCCGGAGGCATGGCATCGACCGGCGCTGCCGCACGGAGGCCTCCACGAGCGCGCGCCCGGACCTCGGCGCCCGGGCGAGCGGACACTGGCGGGTCGCCGCGCGAGCGCGACGCCACGCCAGTGTCCGCTCGTCATGATCGGTCATGAGAAGGCAGCACGAAGGACAACGACGGAGACCACCATGAAGATTCATCTCATCTCGCTCGCCCTCTGCGCCCTCGCCCTCGGCGGCGCGGCGTGCTCCAGGGAAGCGCCGAGCGCGGAGAAGGCCGCGCCCGAACCGCCGACAGGGGCCGCGCAGGCCCCGGCCAACGCGGCGCACGCGCCCGGCGGCGTGAAGCCCGGGTCGCATGAGGACTGGTGCGGCGAGCACCAGGTGCCCGAGTCGCAGTGCAGCCGCTGCAACCCGGAGCTGATCCCGGCCTTCAAGGCGACAGGCGACTGGTGCGCGGAGCACGGCCTGCCCGAGTCGCAGTGCCTGAAGTGCAACCCCGACCTGAAGATCGTGAGACCGCCGAAGGGCAGCTGACATGGCCCGCCGCACCCACGCCGTTCGCGTCCACGCAACCCGCGTCCACGCCGTTCGCGTCCACGTCGTCCTGCTGCTGCTCCTCGCCGCCGTCGCGGGCTGCGGGCGTCGCGAGGCCGACAGGGCCGCGCAGGAGCCCGAGAAGGCCGCCGCGAAGGCCCCGGCCGGGCCGAGCGCCGACGGCGCCCTGTGCAAGGAGCACGGCGTGCTCGAGGCGCTCTGCACGAAGTGCAACCCGAGGCTCGCCCCGGTCTTCCAGGCCAAGGGCGACTGGTGCGAAGAGCACGGGCTCCCCGAGTCGATCTGCCCGATCTGCCACCCCGAGCGCGGCGGCAAGCCGGCCGCGGACGTGCGCCGCGACGAGGCGCCGGCCGACGGGACCAAGGTCAAGCTCAGGGCCAGGGACACGGCCCGGCTCGCCGGCATCCTCACGGCGAAGGCCGTCGAGCGGCAGGGCGGCGGCGGGATCCCGGCGACCGCCAGGATCGTCTACGACGCGCTCAAGGTCGCCGAGATCAACGCCCGCGCCCCGGGCGTCGTCCAGAAGCTCTTCGTGGACGTGGGATCCGAGGTCAAGAGGGGCGCGCCGCTCGCGGTCATCGACAGCGCCGACGTGGGCGCCGACCGGTCGCGGCTCGCCGGCGCGCTCTCGCGGTCGAGGGCCGCCGAGGAGAACCTGCGGCGCGAGGAGCAGCTCGAGAAGGAAGGGCTCGCGTCGCGCCGGAGCGTCCTCGCCGCACAGCAGGAGCTCGACGCCGCGCGCGCGGAGCACGCGTCGCTCGCGGCCTCCCTGGCCGTCGTGGGCGCGAGCGCGGGCGGGGGCAGCGGCTACACGCTCGCGACCCCGCTCGCGGGCGTCGTGACCCAGCGGCGCGCGACCGTGGGCCGGCTCGTCGGCGTCGAGGAGACCCTGTTCGAGATCGTCGACGTCTCGACCATGTGGGCCGAGCTCGACGTCCCGGAGACCGAGCTCCCGGCCGTGTCGCTGAAGCAGCCGGTGGTCATCGAGGTCGACGGCATCGAGGGGCGCAAGCTCGAGGGGGAGATCACCTACGTGTCGCCGGCCATCGATCCGGCGACGCGCACGGCCAGGGCGCGCGTGCCGCTCGCCAACCCGGGCGGCGCGCTGCGGGCCAACATGTTCGGCCGGGCGCGCATCCTCGCCCCCGCGCGCGCCGCGGTCATGGTGCCGCGCGCCGCGATCCAGCGCGCGCGCACGGCGAAGCTCGTCTTCGTCCGGCTCGCGGACGACCAGTTCGAGGCGCGGCGTGTCGAGATCGGCGCCACGGAAGGTGACCTCGTCGAGGTGGTCAAGGGCGTGCGCCCGGGCGAGGAGGTCGCGACCGAAGGGAGCTTCCTGCTCAAGACCGAGACCCTCAAGGAGAGCATCGGCGCCGGCTGCTGCGGCGAGGACTGAGGCGCGGCCATGCTGAACGCCGTCATCACCTGGTCGCTGCGCCACCGGCTCGCCGTGATCCTCGCGGCGATCGCCCTGTCGCTCGCGGGCCTCTGGGCGTTCCGCCGCCTGCCGATCGACGCCTTCCCCGACACGACCCCGGTGCAGGTGCAGATCAACGCCGTCGCCCCTGCCCTCTCGCCGGTCGAGATCGAGCGCCAGATCACGGCGCCCGTGGAGCAGGCGATCTCCGGCTTGCCGGGCCTCGAGGAGGTCCGCTCGCTGTCCCGCTTCGGCCTCTCCCAGGTGACGGTCCGCTTCGAGGACGACACGGACATCTACCTGGCGCGCCAGGTGGTCCTGGAGCGGCTGCAGACCGTGGCGCTGCCGCCAGGCATCGAGCGCCCGCGGCTCGGCCCCGTCGCCACCGGCCTCGGCGAGGTGCTCCATTACGTGGTCACGGGCAAGGGCGTGCCGCTCGGCGAGCTCCGCGCGGTCCACGACTGGGTGATCGCGCCGCAGCTCCGCTCGGTACGCGGCGTCGCCGAGGTGAACACCTGGGGCGGCGACGAGCGGCAGATCCAGGTCCTCGTCGACCCGGCGGAGCTCACGGCGCGGGGGCTGTCGCTGGGCGACGTCGCCGAGGCGCTCCAGCGCAACAACGCCAACGTGGGCGGGGGCAACCTCGATCAGGCCGGGGAGACGCTGCTGATCCAGGGGATCGGCATCGCGACCCGCCCGCGCGACATCGAGGAGATCGTGGTCGCCGCGAAGGCCGGGGCGCCGATCCGGGTCCGCGACGTGGCCCGGGTGGTCGAGGGGCGCGAGATCCGGCGCGGCGCGGTCACCGCGGACGGCCAGGGGGAGGTCGTGCTCGGCCTCGGCTTCATGCTGATGGGCGAGAACAGCCACGATGTCACGACGCGGCTCAAGGCGCGCCTCGACGAGGTGAAGAAGAGCCTGCCGCCCGGGGTCGACGTCGCGGTCGTGTACGACCGCACCGAGCTCATCGACCGGGTGCTCGCCACCGTGAAGCGGAACCTGCTCGAGGGCGCGCTGCTCGTCGTCGCCGTGCTCTTCGCCTTCCTCGGCAACCTCCGCGCGGGGCTCATCGTGGCGTCGGCCATCCCGCTGTCGATGCTCTTCGCCGGGAGCCTCATGCTGCGCGCGGGCGTGGCCGGCAGCCTGATGAGCCTCGGCGCGATCGACTTCGGCCTGATCGTCGACAGCTCGGTGATCATGGTCGAGAACTCGGTCCGGCGGCTCTCGGAGGACCGGACCGACCGCAGCGCCGCGGACGTGGTGCGCGACGCGTCGCTCGAGGTCCGCAAGCCGACCCTCTTCGGCGAGCTGATCATCATGATCGTCTACCTGCCGATCCTCGCCCTCGAGGGGGCGGAGGGGAAGCTGTTCCGGCCGATGGCGCTCACCGTGATCTTCGCGCTCCTCGGCTCGATGATCCTGTCGGTCACGCTGATGCCGGCGCTCTCGAGCCTGCTCCTGCCGCGCCGCCCGAGCGAGCGCGAGGGCGCGGTCGCGCGCCTCCTCCGGCGGGCGTACCTGCCTGTCCTCCGGGGCGCGCTCCGCTTCCGGTGGGCGGTGCTCGCCGGCGCCGCGCTGCTCCTCGCCAACGCGGCCTTCCTCGCGACCCGGCTCGGCGCGGAGTTCGTCCCGCGCCTGCGCGAGGGGACGATCGTCGCCAACACGGTGCGGCTCTCGGGGGTCTCCGTCGGCGAGTCGATCCGGTACGGCACGCAGATCGAGCGGGTCCTGGTCGACCGGTTCCCGGACGAGGTCGAGCGCGTCTGGACGCGCACGGGCACGGCGGAGGTGGCGACCGACCCGATGGGGCTCGAGGTCTCCGACGTGTTCATCACGCTGCGGCCGCGGGAGCGCTGGAAGCGCGCCGCGACGCAGGACGAGCTCGTCCAGGCGATGGAGTCCGAGCTCGCGGGGCTGCCGGGGATGCGCGTCATCTACACGCAGCCGATCGAGCTCCGGCTCAACGAGATGACCGCCGGGATCCGGTCCGATCTCGGGGTGAAGCTGTTCGGCGACGACCTCGACACGCTGAAGCAGAAGGCGCGCGAGATCGAGGCGGCGCTCAGGAAGATCCCGGGCGCCGCGGACGTCGTGACCGAGCAGATCACGGGGCAGCCGGTGCTCGAGATCGAGGTCGACCGCGACGCCATCGCGCGGCACGGCATCGCGGCCGCCGACGTGCTCGAGGTGGTCGAGTCGCTCGGCGGCCGCGAGGTGGGGCAGATCCAGGAGGGCGAGCGCCGGTTCCCCGTGGCGCTGCGCATCGACGACCGCTACCGGGAGGACCCGGCCTCGATCGGCCGCATCCTCGTCGCGTCGGCCGGCGGCGAGCGCATCCCCCTCGCGCGGCTCGCGAAGATCCGCACGGTCGAGGGACCGGCCGCGATCCAGCGGGAGTGGGCGAAGCGCCGCATCGTGGTGCAGGCCAACGTGCGCGGCCGCGACGTGGGCAGCTACGTGGACGAGGCCAGGGCGCGGCTCGATCGCGAGGTCGAGCTCCCGCCCGGCTACTACGTCCGCTTCGGCGGGCAGTTCGAGCACCTCGAGCGGGCGCAGGCGCGCCTCCTCGTCGTGGTGCCGATCGCGCTGGGGCTGATCCTGCTCCTGCTGCACGTCACCTACGGGCGGCTCCTCGACGCGGTCCGCGTGTTCACCGGCGTCCCGTTCGCCGCGGTCGGCGGGGTCGTCGCGCTCTGGCTGCGCGGCCTGCCGTTCAGCATCTCCGCCGGGGTCGGCTTCGTGGCGCTGTCGGGCGTCGCGGTGCTCGGGGACATGGTGCTCGTCTCCACCCTGCGGCAGCTCGTCGCCGCCGGCGTCCCCGTGCGCCGGGCGATCGAGCTCGCGGCCGAGCGGCGCCTGCGTCCGGTCCTGATGACGGCGCTGGTCGCGTCCCTGGGCTTCGTGCCGATGGCGTGGAGCACGGGCGTGGGCGCCGAGGTGCAGCGCCCGCTGGCGACGGTCGTGATCGGCGGCGTGATCTCGTCGACGCTGCTCACGCTGCTCGTCCTGCCGGCGCTCTACAGCGTCGCGGCGGGCGGGCGCGGGGAAGATCGCGAGCGGGCCCCTGCCCCGGACGCCGCCGGGGCGCCGGACGCCGCCGGGGCCCCGCCGGGCGCGGCTGCGGCCTTGCCGCCGGCCGCGGAGTAGGCCGTGCGCGTGAACGCTCGCCTCCGCGCGTTCGGCGGCGCCGCCGGCGTCCTGATGCTCCTCCAGGCGCTCGCCGTGGGCCTCTACTGGGCCGTCGAGCATCGCCGCCAGGCGGAGCGGCCCGGGCTTCCCTTCGCGCACGAGCAGCTCTCCGGCGCCGAGCCAGCGCCGGACGAGGTCCTCGCCCGGCCGGACGGGAGCGAGCTGCGCCTGAGCGCGCTGCGCGGCCGGGTCGTGCTGCTCCACGTCTGGGCGACCTGGTGCGGGCCGTGCCGCGCCGAGCTCCCTGCCCTGCTCGATCTCGGCCGGGAGCTCCAGCGCGACGGGAAGCTCCAGCTCGTGGCCGTCAGCGTCGATGAGAGCTGGGACGTCGTGCGCGCCTTCTTCGACGGCGAGGTCCCGCCCGAGGTCGTGCGGGCCGGCTCGCCCGCGGTCGCGCGGCGGCTCGGGGTGTCGACGCTGCCCGACACGTTCCTCGTGCGCCCGGACGGCAGCATGGCGCTCCGGTTCACGGGCGCGCGCGACTGGAGCGCGCCCGAAGCGAGGCTGCTCTTGACTGCACGGGCGTGGTCAGGCGCTGGCGAGCCGGGCGCGCCGCCGCCGCCGCGCTAACGGCGCTGCCGGGCGGCGGCGTGCGGCGTTCGGCGTGCGGCGTTGACGAACGCTGCGCGAGCCAGGCCGGACGAACGCCGGGCAGCTGGCCGGCTTGCCGGATCTCCAAATGAACGCTGCCGGGGCACGTAAGCCCGATCCGAGCTGTCCGGATGCGCTGCGAACCTTGCTGCGACCTGCATCCTCCGGCAGGCTAGAGGCATGACGTCCCTCGCCTTCGCGATGCCGGCGGAGATCGTCGACCCGAGCGTCGTCGCCCCGCCGGGCGATCTGTACAGCAACGAGCCCCCGATGGAGAGCTATCAGCACCTCGTCCAGATGATCCTGCTGCTCGAGAGCCTGGAGCTCTTCTGGAAGGAACGGACTGACTTTTTCGCGGCGGGCAACCTGACGATCTACTTCAGCCCTCGTCAGCTCAAGTCCGAGAGTTTCCGGGGTCCGGATTTCTTCGTCGTCCTCGGCACCGAGCGGAGGCCGCGCAAGAGCTGGGTCGTCTGGGAGGAGGACGGCCGGTACCCGAACGTGATCGTGGAGGTGCTCTCGGCGAGCACCGAGGACAAAGATCGCGGCATCAAGAAGCAGGTCTATCAGGACGTCTTCCGGACGCCGGACTACTTCTGGTTCCATCCAGAGACGCTCGAGCTCTCGGGCTTCCACCTGGTCGACGGGCAGTATGAGCCGCTCACCCCCGACGCCTCCGGCCGCCTCTGGAGCGCGCAGCTCGAGCTCTTCCTGGGCGTCGAGGAGGGGCAGCTCCGCTTCTTCACCCCGAAGGGAGAGCTCGTGCCGGCCGGCAAGGAGCTCGCCCAGCGGGCCGAGGCTGCGGAGCAGCGGGCAAGGCGGCTGGCGGAGAAGCTCCGGGAGCTCGGCGTCGATCCCGAAACCTTGAAGTAGCGCTCCGTTCCCCGCTGCCGAGGAGGACCCATGGCCGACATGCTCGTCAACCTGTTCAACCTCCCGCCGCTCGCCCCCGTGATCGAGGGGATGCGGCGGGCCTCCGTCGTGGTGCGGCGCGCCGCGCCATACGAGATCACGCCTGTCCGGCGGTTCGTCGAGCGGCACTTCACGACGGCGTGGGCCGACGAGATCAGCGTGGGATACGCAAACAAGCCTGTCAGCGTGCACCTGGCGCTCCGCGGAGGCGAGGTGATCGGCTTCTCCGCCCACGAGTGCACCCGCCGCGGCTTCTTCGGCCCGACCGGCGTCGCCGACAGCGAGCGCGGCAAGGGGGTCGGCAAGGCGCTGCTCCTCGCCTCGCTGCACGGGCTCGCGGAGCTGGGGTATGCATACGGCATCATCGGCGGCGTCGGGCCGGCCGAGTTCTATGCGCGCGCGGTCGGCGCGACGCTCATCCCCGGCTCCACGCCGGGGGTCTACGCCGACCCGCTGAGCGACACGGCCCCGCACGACGACGCGACGCCGTCTCGCTGACGCCCGGACGGCGCGCCACGCGCGCGCCCTCGCCGCGCGTCTCCCCGGCCTTCCTGCGATCATCGCCACAGGCGGGAGCGCGCGCCTCCACCAGGCAGCCTTCGTGCCCCGTGAGAGTTCTCCCTATATCGCTCTAACATCACCCTACGGCCCGACACGGGTCCTCACGGACCAGATTTTACCGCAGCGCGCCGATCCCGAATCAGATCACGACTCTCGCGCACCGCAGGTTGTCCAGACTGTTGCTGATTTCGATTGTCCTGTTTTCGATCGTTCTTATAGTACCAGCAGCTGAGCCTACTCCCTCACGGCCCGCGTCGGGTCGAGCAGGGCAATTTGCAGAGAGCTCTGCCTTCCGCCTTCCGCGCAGGTGGCGCTGCCCTCCATCGCCCCGATCCGCGGGCACAGGGCGGAGGGGCGCTCCTCGGTGACTGCTGGAGGCCAGAGAGCGATGCAGGTGGTCAACGCACGAGAAGAGAGACACGGATGTCGAGCATAGTCCAACGGCTCTCGGACCTGCTGGCCGTCCCCTGGGCGACTCGGCCGTTCGCCCCGGTGATGCGCGGCCGCGCCAGCATCCTCGTGCTGCACCGCCTCGCGGACCCGGATCGCGGCATCGTGGGCCTCGATCCGCGCGTCCTCCGGCGCGCCCTGGAGTTCCTCCGGCGCGAGCGCTACCCGGTTGTGTCGCTCGAGAGGATCTTCCGCGGCCTCGCGGGCGAGGAGCCGCCGCTCGACCGGGCGGTCGCCTTCACGCTGGACGACGGCACCATCGACCAGGCGGACGTCGCCGCGCCCCTCTTCGCCGAGTTCGACTATCCGGCCACCATCTTCGTCATCACCGACTTCCTGGACGGCAAGTCGTGGTGCTGGTGGCACCGCGTGGAGTACATGTTCGAGTCGACGCGGCGCCGGCAGTTCAGCGTCCAGCTGGGCGGCGACGAGCTCGTCTATCACCTGGACGAGGCGGACGCGAGGCCGCGGCTCGCGCGGCATTTCATGGAGCGGTGCAAGCGGGTCTCCGAGGCCGAGAAGCTCGAGGGCATCGAGCGGCTCACCGCCGCCGCCGAGGTCGAGCTCCCCGCGCGCCCGCCTGCGCGTTACGCGCCCATGTCGTGGGACGCCCTCCGCGCCTGGGAGGCGCGCGGCATCACGTTCGGCCCCCACTCGCTCACCCACCCCGTGCTCTCCCGGACGGACGACGCGCAATCCGAGCGCGAGATCGCCGGGTCCTGGGCCCGCCTCTCTGCCGAGGCCAGCCGCCCGGTCCCCATCTTCTGCTACCCGAACGGCCACACGGGCAGTGACTTCGGCCCTCGCGAGGTGTCCACGCTGCGCCGGCTCGGCTTCCGGGGCGCGGTCACCAACTGGCCGCACGACTGGGTGAGCGCAGAGGATTTCCGGAGCTCCCCTGACGCGCCGTTCGCCGTCCCCCGCATCGACTTCGGCGCGGATCATCGGGGCTTCGTCCACTCGGTCTCCGGCGTGTGGCGGACGAAGCACATGGTCCGCACCCACATCGAGATGTCGCGCGCGGAGCTCGCGCTCGCCGCCCAGGAGGGGCGGCGCCAGGGCCCGCCATCGAGCGCGCGGGCAGGCTCGGGCGCTGTCTAGTGTCGCGCGCCAGAAATGCCGCCAGAAACACAGGTCGATAGCGAGCGGTCGCTGGAAAGGCCGGAATGGCTTTGCGCGGGCCATCCTCCCACCCCGGAGCCAAGCGGGCACGCCGCTACGGAACCTCGACGGCACCCAGATCGCACACGGCGGTATTGCGCGGCTGCCCTCGTTGGTCCACAGGTTCGCAGCCCGCTCCGGCGCCCAGCACGGGGCTGCCCGCACCGGGCAGCATCGTGGAGGTGATACCTCCGTTATCGGCAGGATCCGCCAACTTCGGATCGGCGGCAATTGGATTGGAGATGCATGGATCCGAACCCACGCCCTTGAAGTCGGTCACCCACTGAAGGACGTGGTCGCCTGTACCCGTCGCGGAGCAACTATAGGCTTGGCCCCAGGGATTGCCCGCCTTGTTGTCGGCGAACACGGTGTTCTTGAAGACCCAATCGCTGCCACCGAAGAGAGCGCCACCGTGCCC
The DNA here is from genome assembly GCF_051530195.1 of Sorangium sp. So ce321. Taxonomy (NCBI): domain Bacteria; kingdom Pseudomonadati; phylum Myxococcota; order Polyangiales; family Polyangiaceae; genus Sorangium; species Sorangium sp. So ce321. The sequence goes on from NZ_CP150329.1 coordinate 6,809,770, forward strand.
GTTGGCGAAGTTCTTCGCGAAGGTCACGTTGTTCACGCGGAGCTTGTCCCCGAAGATCGCGCCGCCGAAGCCGTCCGTGGCCTTGTTCGAGTAGAACGTGGAGTCGGTGATGGTGCAGGTCGGGTCGCAGTCGAGGTAGAGCCCCCCGCCGTGAGTCTCGCCGATGTTGGAGAGGAAGCTCGTGCCTTTGATGGTGATCTCGCCATTGCTGACGCGCATGCCGCCGCCCAGGGCCACGCCGGTGCCACCTGAATCCTTGCCGACCGTGTTCCCCTCGATGGTGCAGCGGTCGATGATGATCTTGTCCGGCGGATACACCCACAAAAACGCCGCGCCCCCTGCCCCATAAGCCTCGTTGTCCTGGAACCGGCTTCCGCAGATCTCGACCGTGCCTCCCGCGGTATCGACCCCGTCCTGCGGGTTCCTGTACGCGGGGTCCAATGCTCCATCGGTTCCAATGGCGCCCCCGTTGGAGTCAACGAGCGCCGAGTTGTCGGTGAAGTCCGAGTTCACGATGTGCAAAGGCGACCACAGGCTGTAGATGGCCCCGCCATACCTGGACTTGTTGCGTCGGAACTGACTCGCCACGACCGTCAGCGAGCTGCCCGTCCAGACCCCGATGGCCCCTCCGGCAGTACCTGCGATGTTGTCCTCGAACGTGCATCCGATCACCTCCACGTTGCTCCTCCACTCTCCCTTCACGGCTCCTCCGTTGCTGTCGTCCGGAGCCTTGCCGTTGGTGAAGCGCAGATTGCGCACGGACAGCTTGCTGGTCACGATGAAGATCCGTGACGTCCCGCCGCCGTCGAGGTTGATTTTCCCCGCCCCATCGACGACCGTCTCGGCGCCGACCTGGATTGGAGTCGAGATCGCGATCGTTACCGGGGAATCCCCGCAATTGAAGGTGACGTGTCCACCTGCAGTGACGGCCTCGCTCAGAGCGTCGGCCGTGCAGCTCGCGGCCGTCCCGTCGCCCACGACCTTTTTCGATGCAGGGGGCGCCCACGGGGTTGGCTCGTCGCAGCTCTGCCCAGGCACGGACGCGTCGCCGGATGCCGTGCTGCCGCCGGCTCCCGCGCCCGGGGCTGCGCCGCCGGCTCCCGCGCCGGGGGCTTCGCCGCCGGCTCCCGCGCCGGGGGCTTCGCCGCCGGCTACCGCCTTGGCGGCTACGCCGTCGGATCCGCCAGTCGCGCCATCGCTTCCGGCGGCAGAGTCCTCGCCCTGCGACCCGCACGCGCCAGTGGTCAGGACGACAGCAAAAGCATAAGTTTGCACACGAACAAAGCGCATATAAGCCTCCTTACGACGCACTCGCTATACTCTTTGTCTCGCTGCGCGTGGATGGGAAAATGCGGCACCGCGGTGCGTGGATGTCGGGCGATGGACGCGCGTCAGCCTGCACGCGCGCCGCATCCCCGCAGGCTGTGGAGTGAAGGCGACCCCTTCGATGGGTGGATAAGTTGTTGATATAGCGTTGCGTTTCCAGGAGGGGGGCGGATCATAGAAGGTTCTATACGTGAACCAGCGCGGACAGCGTGGATGTACGATGGGACGGCCACTACGAGGCGGCCGCTTTCACTCCACAGCCTGCGGGGTGGCGCCGCTCGTCCGCTCGTCGGCGCGGCGCACAGAGCATCGAGGCCAGCTTGACGGACGTCCGACGCTCGGGGAAGGTGTCCCCGAAAGCCCCTGGAGATCCCGATGAAGCTCTATTTCAGCCCTGGTGCCTGTTCGCTCTCCCCTCACATCGCGCTGCGGGAGGCGGGCCTTGAGTTCGACCTCGAGCAGGTCCACCTCGGCACGAAGAAGACGAAGTCGGGCGCCGACTTCACCCAGATCAACCCCAAGGGCTATGTCCCCGCGCTCGAGATCGAGGGCGGCGAGGTGCTCACCGAGGGTCCCGCGATCGTCCAGTACATCGCCGACAAGAAGCCCGAGTCCGGGCTCGCGCCTCCGGCCGGCACGCTCGGCCGCTACCGGCTGCAGGAGTGGCTGAACTTCATCAGCACCGAGCTGCACAAGCAGTTCACCCCCCTGTTCAAGCCGAAGACCCCGGAGGAGCAGAAGAGCGCCGCCAGGGAGTACGTGGGCCGCCGCTTCGGTCACGTGGCGCCGCGCCTCGAGGGCGCGCCGTACCTGATGGGCGAGCAGTTCACGGTGGCGGACGCCTACCTCTTCACCGTGCTCACCTGGACCAAGTTCGCGGGGATCGATCTCGGCCCCTGGCCTGCCCTCGCCCGGTACAAGGAGCGCGTCGGCGCCCGCCCGGCCGTCCAGGCGGCCCTGGCGGCAGAGCAGGGCAAGTAGGCCGCCAGGCCATCGCATCAGGCGGGGCGCTCAGGCGAGCGAGATCACGAGCTTGCCCACGTGCTCGCCCCGCCGCTGCGCCTCGATCGCCTCCCGGGCGGCCTCGAACGGATAGACGCGGTGGATCACCGGCCGGATGCGGTGGTGCGCCACCGCGCGCAGCATGTCCTCGAACATGTCGCGGCTGCCCACGCTGATGCCCTGGATGCGGGCGCGCTTCACCAGCATCGGCACCACGTCGAGCTCCGCCGAGGCGCCCGCGAGGAGGCCGACGAGGCTCACCTGACCGCCGTTGCGCAGCGCGCGGACCGAGCGCCGCAGATCGCCGCCCGCGACGTCCACGACGAGATCGACGCCCACGCCGCCCGTCAGCTCGAGCGCGCGCGCGTCCCAGCCCGGCGTCGACCGGTAGTTGATGAGGTCGGTCGCGCCGAGCTCGCGGGCCCGGGCGAGCTTCTCGTCGCTGCTCGACGCGACGATCACCCGCGCGCCGGACGCCCGCGCCAGCTGCAGGGCGAACACGGCGACCCCGCCGGTCCCGAGGACGAGGACCGTATCGCCCGGCCGCACGGGGGCGTCGACGTGGAGCGCCTGCCACGCGGTCACCGCCGCGATCGGCAGCGTCGAGCCCTCGTCGTAGGTGAGCGACGGCGGGAGGACGACCAGGCCGTCCTCGTCGAGCACGATGTACTCGGACAGCACCCCTGGCCTCGGATGGCCCAGGGCTGACTCGATCGTCGTCCGGGGCGTCGGGCGCCCGCCGAGCCACTTCTGCTGGAACAGCGTGGCCACGCGATCGCCGACGCGCAGCCGGCGCGCTTCCTCGCCGGCGGCGACCACCTCCCCCGCGCCGTCAGAGAGCGGCACCAGCGGCATCGAGAGGGAGGGATCGAACTGGCCATCGATGACCATCAGGTCCCGGTAATTGACGGACGCCGCGCGGACCCGGACGAGGACCTGTCCGCGCTTCGGCTCCGGGACGGGCAGCTCGACAGGGCGCAGGTGAGAGGTCCCGAACCCGCCCTCCAGGACCCACGCTTTCATTCGCTTCTCCATCGCACGCTCCTTTGCTCTCCGCGCGCGGCGCCGAGGGCGTCGCGGCGGGACTGGCCGTCTTCCCGGCGCACTCCGCGCCTCGCGGCCTTCCTTCGGTGCGCTCGCGGCTCAGGCGAGCACCTGAGAAGAGGTTAATTCATTCCAGAGCGCGCGTTAGAGGCTCCCAGGACACTTCTCTCGTTCCAGAGTAGAATGAATCGCGATGGACACGCTGACGAGCATCGAGTTCTTCGTGACGACGGTACAGGCGGGCAGCTTCGCCGCCGGGGCCAAGCGCCTCGGCGTCACGGCGTCGGCGGTCAGCCGCCGCATCGCGCGCCTCGAGGACGAGCTCGGCGTGCAGCTGCTCGCGCGCACCACGCGCTCGCTCCGGCTGACCGAGGACGGCGCCGCTTTCCTCGACCGGGGCGCGCGCATCGTCGAGGAGTACCGGGCCGCGACGGAGACGCTCAAGGGCACGCGCACGGCCCCGGCGGGCGCGCTCCGCGTCGACGCGGCCGTCGTGCTGGGCCGGACCCTGCTCGGGCCGAGGATCGCGGACTTCCTCCGCCGCTACCCGAAGATCCGCCTCGAGCTGACGCTGCGCGACCAGTTCATCGACCCTGTCGCGGAGGGGGTCGACGTCGCGGTGCGGCTCGGGCCGCTCCGCGACTCGACGCTCGTCGCGCGGCGCGTCGGCGAGATCCGCACCATGATCTGCGGCTCACCGGCGTACTTCCGCCGGCACGGCCGGCCCAGGCGCCTCGAGGATCTCGCGCGCCACGCGTGCCTCGGCTTCCTCCAGGACGGGCGCCCGACGCCGTACCGCTTCGTCGACGGCCAGCTGCCGCCGGCCGCCGCCGTCGAGGCGCGCTTCCACACGAACGACGCGGATCTCCTGCTGACCGGCGCGACCGCCGGGCTCGGGCTCGTCTACTCGTTCGACTTCCACGTCGAGGAGGCGCTCGCGCGCGGCGAGCTCGAGGCCGTGCAGCTGCGCGAGCCGAGCGTGACGTACCCGGTGCACGCGCTCTACCCGAGGAGCCGCCACCTCCTGCCGCGCGCGCGCGTCTTCGTCGACTTCCTCGCCGAGCTCTTCGAGGCCCGCCGCAAGAAGGCGCGGCCGGCCCCCTGACGACGGCGCCGCGTCGATCAGGCGGTCATCCGCGCCCGGCGCAGCCCGAGCGCCTGCGCCTCGGCGAAGAGCGCGACGACGAGCGCCTGCGCCAGGACGAAGGCGTAGCCGAGCGCCGTCGGGTCGACCCAGCCGAGCGCCAGAAGGAGCACGCTGTCGATCACCCAGAGCGCGTTCGCGATGACGACGCCGGCGACGGCGGCCCGCGCCGGCCGCTCGCGCGTGCCGAGCCACGCCACGATCGCCGCGAACGGGAGCAGGCTCGCTCCGGACCACCGGAGCAGCGCCTCCGGCAGGCCGACGAAGCCCGCGAGGGGCGCCGCGCCCGCGAGCATCAGGAGGCCAGTCGCGCCGCTGACGATCGCGTCGGCGAGGAGGGCACGGCGAAGGAAATGAGGAGAGGTCATGAACGACATGGTGGGCTCCTTTCGTGGGAATCCCGGGCTCATCGCCCCTGGGTGGACGGGACCAGATCGAGAGAGCCGCTGCGCGCACCGCACCGGCTCTCCGCAGCGCCCCTGACGCATGCCCACTATGGGTGGCCCCGGGCATGGGGTCGATTACCTCCCAGGTAATGGGCCGTCTTTCCTGGCGTGCTACGGTCGGCTCGCGATGATGAGCTCACAACCACCGATCGGGGGCCTCCTGCGCGAGTGGCGCCAGCGCCGCCGCCTGAGCCAGCTCGATCTCGCCTGCGAGGCCGACATCTCGACGCGCCACCTGAGCTTCCTGGAGACGGGCCGCGCGCAGCCGAGCCGCGACATGGTGCTCCACCTGGCGGAGCGCCTCGACGTGCCTTTGCGCGACCGCAACCAGCTCCTCGTGGCGGCGGGGTACGCGCCGCTCTATCCCGAGCGCAGCCTCGACGACCCCGCGCTCGCGGCGGCGCGCAAGGCGGTGGACCTCGTGCTCGCCGGGCACGAGCCGTATCCGGCGATCGCCATCGACCGGCACTGGACCCTCGTCGCCGCGAACAGCGCCGTCGGCCCCCTCCTGGCCGGCGCCGACCCCGCCCTCCTCCGCACGCCGGTCAACGTGCTGCGCCTGAGCCTGCACCCCCAGGGCCTGGCGCCGCGCATCGAGAACGCCCCCGAGTGGCGCGCGCACCTGCTCGCGCGCCTCCGCCGCCAGATCGAGGTGAGCGCCGATCCCGTCCTCGTGAAGCTCCTCGAGGAGCTCGGAAGTTATCCTGTGCCGGGAGGCTCGCGCCGCCCGGAGCCCGCACGCGAGCCGGGCCCCGCCGCCATCGCCGTGCCGCTCAGGCTCCGGGTCGAGGACCGCACCCTGAGCTTCCTCAGCACGACGATGGTCTTCGGCACGCCGGTCGACGTCACCCTGTCCGAGCTCGCCGTCGAGTCGTTCTTCCCCGCGGACCAGCCGACCGCCGAGGCGCTGCGCGCGACGGCGCAGCGCTGAGGAAAGGGCCTTTCCGAACATGGATCATTCTTGATCCATCATTGACGCGCGCCGTGCGCGGGCAGGCCCGGGGCCCTGCTCCGCCTGCGCGCGCGGGCCGCGCGACGAGCGAGCTACCTGTGCATGGCGATGTCGTTGCGGGGGAACGGCTTGATGCGCCGGGTGAGCCGCCCGGCCGAAGGCGCCGGCTTGCCGCGCCCGGGGGACCGCGACGGGCGCGCGGCCGGCTTCTTCTTCGACACCGGCCGCGCCGTCTCGCTCTTCTTCGCGGCCTCCTCCGGCGGCGCCGCCGCGGCCCCGACAGGCTCCGGGGGCTCCGGCGCGAGCAGCGGCCGCGGCGCCTCCACGACGCTCGCGAGGAGCGTCGCCTCGGTCGAGTCCGGCATCACGGCGCCGCGGGCGGCGACGGCCGCGAGCGCGGCGCCGTCGGCCGCCGTCGCGGTGTACCGGACGCCGAGGAACAGGCCCGCGCCGGCGAGCGCGGCGCCGAGGAGAGCGACCGTGGCGAGCCGCGCCGAAGGCCGCTTCTTGCGGCTCGACATCGTCATCATCACCGTCGTCGTGCGCTCGACCGTGGCGTCGCCCTCGCAGGGATCGGTGTCGGCCAGCGCCATCGACACGGGCGCTGGCGCGGGGTGGCGCACGGTGATCGCGCCGTCCTGCGAGCTCGCGCCCCGCGCCTCGATCAGGCCCTCCGCGCCCGTGTCCCGGGCGGTGGCAAGGCCCGGCGCATGGGTGGTGTCCAGGGTCGACGCGCCGCCGCTCCGCCGGCGCGGCGACAGCGCCCGCTCGAGCGCGTCGGCCATCTCCCTGGCGGACCCGAAGCGAGCGCTCGGGTCCAGCTGGAGGGCCCTGCGCATCCAGTCGTCGAGGGCGGGCGGCGCGTCGGGCCGGAGCGCGCTCGGCGGCTTGAACCGGCCGGCGTGCACGACGAGCGTGAGCGCCACGATCGACTCGGCGAAGAACGGAACCTGCCCGGTGATCGCGTGGTAGGCGACGACGCCGAGCGACCAGAGATCCGCCCGGAAATCGAGGTCCTTCGCGCTGATGAGCTGCTCCGGGCTCATGTAGAGCGGCGTCCCGACGACGTTCCCCGTCGTGGTGACGCGCAGGTCCCGGGCCCGCTTGGCGATGCCGAAGTCGAGCACCTTGACGAAGGTCTCGCCGTCCACCTCGGTCAGGAACAGGTTGTCGGGCTTGATGTCGCGGTGGACGATGCCGAGCCGGTGCGCCTGCCCGAGCGCCTTGGCCGTCTGCGTTACGATGCGGGCCACCTCGGCGAGCGGCAGCGAGCCGAGGCGGCGGATGCGCGCCCTGAGGTCCTCGCCGCGGAGCAGCTCCATCGCGATGTACGGCATGCCCTCCGACGTCAGCCCATGATCGAGGACCTGCGCCACGTGCGGGCTCGTGATCTGCGCCGCCGCCACCGCCTCGCGCCGGAACCGCTCCACGTACCCCGCGTCCTCCGCGAGCTCGGGCGACATGAACTTCACGGCGACCTGCGCCTTGAGCGAGAGGCGATCGGCGACCCAGATGCTCCCCATCCCGCCCCGCCGGAGAATGCGGACGAGCCGCAGCGCCGGGGTCACCATCTGGCCGGTGTGCAGGGGCATACCTCTGCTACTCCTTCTTGAAGAGGCTCGAGCCGGTGTGTCTGTCAGCTCCAGCCGAACACTCGCGTCAATAGATCACTACGCCGCCTCCATTGTCTCTGCAAGCGAAACACGCGTTGTTCCGCCCCATGTCCACCGGCTCGACCGCGCAGGACCTCGTCGATTTCAAGCCATTTCAACCAGGGTCATCGCCACGGACGGACGTCGAGGAGGTGCTGGTGTCGGCAAATGAGCGCACAGGGCGCGCGCCGAACAAGCACACAGGTGCGCACCGGTGGACAGGTCGAGGCCACATTGCGCGCGCCGCCGTCGCGGCGCGCGAGGTCAGGCAGCATTGGAGTCGCCGCGCCGCGCCCGCGATTCCCGGCTGCCGCCCGTCGCCCGCGACGATATGCTCCGCGCCCTCATGACACCGGACGACCCCCTCGAGATCGCCGTGCTCGGCGACGTCCACGGCCACCTCACGCTCGTCTATCAGCTGCTCCGGCGCTGGCAGCGCGAGACCGGCCGCGCGCTCGACCTGGTCCTCCAGGTCGGCGATCTCGGCGCGTTCCCTCCCCCGTTCCGGCTCGACCGCGCCACGAAGCGGTTCGCCGAGAGCGACCCAGACGAGCTGGGCTTCGCCGCCTACCACGAGGGCGGCCCGGAGGCCGACGCGGTCCTCGGGCCCGACGTGCCGCCGGATCAGCGCATATCCGCCGACCTGGTGTTCATCAGGGGCAATCACGAAGACTTCGAGTTCCTCGCCGAGGCGGGCGCCGGGTACGACGCGCCGGTCCCGGTCGATGCGTACCAGAAGATCCTGTATCTCCCGAACGGCGGCCGGTTCACCTTCCGCCGGGGCCCGCACCGCATCGCGATCGGCGGGCTGGGCGGCGTCTCCCACCAGGGCGGGCGGGCCGGCCGGGATCCCGTCTCGGAGCACTACACCGCGGGCGAGGTCCGCAAGCTGCGCTCCCGCGGCGACCGCATCGACGTGCTCCTGTCGCACGAGCCGCCCCACGGCGCCGCCGCCGCCATCCACCCGCGCTACGCGGACGGCGGCTCGCGCGACGTGCTCGAGCTGATCCGCGACCTCCGGCCGACATACCACTTCGCCGGGCACTACCACGAACCGGGACAGCGCCTCGCCGCGGCCGGCGAGACGCGGAGCTACGAGCTCAACGCCGTCAACTTCCTGAGGCCGCACCGGCTCAACCCGGGGTGCATCGGAGTGCTCCGCTGGGCTGGACCTGACGAGAGCGAGTTCGCCTTCGTCGACGCGCCATGGCTGGACGAGTACACCCGGTCGAACTACCGCACTCTGTGAAGGGGCCGCCGGCGCTGCCGGCGGGGCAGCGGCGCGGGACAGCGCCTGTCGCGGGGTGGGCGCGGGGCGCGCAGGCGGGCCAGGGCGCCCCACCCGGCCCCGCCCACCTGCGTCCGCGGCGCGCGGGCCGAGCTCAGCCCTTCGAGTTCTTCGGCCCGAGCGGGCCGCCGTCGCCGGGCATCCGCGCGTAGACGCCGGGGTGCGAGGCCGCGAGCCACTGGTTCACGTGGCTCATCACCTGCGGGCGCTCGGTCCGGAGCTGCAGGTAGCGCTGGCCGCGCGGGACGAGCACCTGCTCGGTCACGTTGCCGCCGAACTGCTCCGCGAGCACGCGCACGACCGGCTCCACGTCGAAGAACTTGCAGCTGAAGAGATCGAAGAACGCCTCGCCGCTGTCGGGGAAGATGTGCAGCGTGATGTGCGACTCCGCGATCATCACCATGGCGCTGATCACCGGCGTCCCCTCGCGCGTCGCCGTCTTCACCACGAACGGGCGCATGATCGGGGTCATCCCGATCTTCGAGGGCAGGTGATCGAAGATGTCGAACAGCGCGTCGAGCGAGGTGGGCCCGCGGTACGGGCTGAACTGCAGGAAGAGGTGAGGCCCGAAGTCGGCCTCCGGGCTCACCACCTCGTGCCCCCGGCGCTCCTGGAGATCTCCGCCCTCGCCCCGATCGACCGTCTGCGTGAACACGCTGCGGCACGGGAGCGTCGTCTGGAGCATCAGCTGGACCTTCTGGGGATCGAACGCCCCCGGGTACACGAGATCGGCGAAGAAGCACTCGCGGAAGCTGAAGGTGTGGATGGTGAGGTGCCCGCCGAGCAGCAGCACGAACGCGCTGATGCCGCAGTCCTCGGCCACCACGCCGTTGTAGTAGGGGAGGATGAACGGAGGCATCACCGGCTTGAGCCGGAGCACGCCAGGCACCTCCTCCAGGAGCTCCTGAGCCAGCTTCACGTCATCAAAACGGCTCCGGAAGCCGTGGAAGCCGTCCATCGTGAAATGGGTGAGGTTCTTGCGCGCCTTATGCATGTTGCCCCTTCGTCGACGAGTTGAGCGATGCTACTCCACACCGAGCGGGCGCGATCGGAGAAATTTGGCGAGCTGCCTCTCCTTCGCGTCACGCATGTGCGTCCCCCGATGATCAGGTGGGGAAGCCGGGGACAAGCATGTCTGTCGCCCGGCCAGGGCCCGCGATCCGCTGCGGCTACATCCGCCGCCTCGACGCGTCACGTGGGATGAGCTCGCCGGACCGGCGCTCGACGACCACTGCCGCGCTCGACCGGCGCGCCGGAGGAGGTCGGCCAGCCAGCGGCGGCGTCTGGCCGATGACAGGCCTCGATCCCGTCGCCGCGAGGCGCCCTCGGAGGAGCCCCGCGGGCGGCGAGAGGCGCTTGACTTCAAAAAAAGTCTTTCATTTGCCCCGATACTCGCCGTCAAGACAGCGTGACGGCTGGCGCTCATGGCGGGGTGGCCGACGCGATGCGACAAGCGGGTTGGCAGGCGAGAGATAGAGAGATATCGTCTCTCCTCCGGGATGCCGGCTCACTGAAAGAGTCCACCAGGGCGACCTGGACGCTCTCCCGGGGGGCGGGAACGCCGGCGCAGGAAATCCACCTCCGTGGATCTGGCGTCAGGGTGCGATAAAAAATGAAGCAGCGGTGTCATCCGTCGTCGCCCCGACGCGCAGAGGCGTAGAATCGCCGGAGCTATGACCCGATCCCCCTCCGACAAGGACGCGCACAAGAAGGCACCGACCAGCCCCGTGCCGTCGCGAGGGACCCCGCAGGATCCGAGCCCGTCGCGCAGCAACAACAGCAGCTACCTGCCGCCCGCGCCGCCCCTGCAGCGCAACAACAGCAGCTGCCTGCCGCCGGCGCCGCAGTCGAACCGCGGGGGCAGCACCCTCCCGCCTCCGCAGCACGTGCCGGCTCCCGCCCGCGGCAGCCATTTCCCGAACGACGCCCGCGTCCGGCGAGAGCGGCCGAGCACCCCGAACACGCCCGGCGGCGCTCCCCCGCCCGATGCGCGCGGCTGGCGAGAGCGCCCGCCCGCGGCGGCCGCGGCTGCGGTCGCCGCGCGCAGCGGCTTCGCCTCGCAGGACCCGTTCGCCACCTGGGACGCGGAGGCGACCGCCACGATGCCCGCGCCCCAGACGCCCGAACCGCCGAGCTCGCGCGTGCCGGACGCCTCGCGCCTCGACGATGTGGGCCGCGGTCACGCGCCGGCGTCGTCGCCGGGCAGGCGCATCGCGCCCGGCGGACCGGCCTCCGTGCAGCAGCCCCGCTTGCCGTCGGCGCGCGAGCCGCAGCGGCTGCACGAGCCGCACGGCGGGGGGCACGACCCGTACACGCCCATCAACCAGATCCTCGGCTACACGCGCCTGCTCGTGGCGTCGCTGCAGGGCAAGGTCGCGCCGCAGCACATCGAGGACATCCGCAACATCGAGCTCGCCTCGCGCAAGCTGCTCGGCATCGTCCAGGCGATGGAGAGCGGCGAGGAGGACGCGCCCTCGAGCGTGAACGTCAAGGTCCCCTCTTCGCACGAGGAGCCCGCGCTCCACGCGGAGGTCGAGGGCGGCGCGCGCGGCTCGATCCTCGTGGTCGACGACAGCCGCGGCAACCGCGACGTGCTCTGCCGGGTGCTGCAGAACAACGGCTTCCGCGCCGTGGCGGCCGAGGACGGCCCGCGCGCGCTCGGCCTGGCCGCGCGCGAGCGCTTCGACGCCGTGCTGCTCGACGTGAACATGCCCGGCATCAGCGGCCTCGGCGTGCTCTCCGCGATACGACAGAGCCGGTCGCAGGCGGAGCTGCCCGTGATCATGGTGACCACGCGGGGCGCGAGCGAGGACGTGGTGGAGTCGCTCAAGCTCGGCGCCAACGACCACGTGACGAAGCCGATCGACTTCGACATCCTGCTCGGGCGCCTCGACACGCAGCTCACGCTGAAGCGCTCGCGCGAGCAGCTGTCGCAGCTCGCCGCCGAGCTGTCGATCAAGAGCGAGTTCATCCGCAAGACGTTCGGCCGCTACCTGAGCGACGAGGTCGTGAGCCGCCTGCTCTCCTCGCCCGAGGCCCAGCTCCTCGGCGGCGAGGAGCGCGAGGTGACCATCATGATGACGGACCTCCGGAGCTTCACCACGATGACCGAGAACATGCCGCCCGAGGTCGTCATGCGCCTCCTGAACGGCTACCTCGGCGAGATGGCGCGCATCATCATCGCGCGCGGCGGCACGATCATCGAGTTCATCGGCGACGCGATCCTCGCGCTCTTCGGCGCCCCGTTCGCCACGGGCGACGACGCGCGCCGCGCGGTCGCCTGCGCGCTCGAGATGCAGATCGCGATGGACGCGGTGAACGACAGGAACAGCGCGGAGGGCCTGCCGACGCTGCAGATGGGCATCGCGCTCAACACCGGCCCGGTCGTCGTCGGCAACATCGGCTCCGAGGCGCGCACGAAATACGGCGTGGTCGGCGCCCAGGTCAACCTGACGTCCCGCATCGAGTCGTGCACGGTGGGCCGCCAGATCCTCATCGCGGACACGACGCGCCGCGCGGCCGGCGCGGGCCTCCTGCTCGGCCAGAGCCACGCGCTGGCCGTCAAGGGGTTCTCGACCCGCGTGCTGGTCCACGACGTGATGGGCCTCGACAACCCCGAGCGGCTCTACCTGCCCGAGCGGCGCGTCGAGATCCTCCCGCTCTCGTCGCCGCTGCCGGTCGTCTGCGCGCGCCTCGCCGGCAAGCGGGTGGAGGGCGAGCCGCAGTCCGCCTTCATCCTCGGGCTCTCGCCGTTCGGCGCCGTGCTGCGCCTGCACCCCCGCCCCGCGCCCTTCACCAACCTCCAGCTCCACCCGTCCGTCGCGCTCGCCGAGCAGCTCGGCGGCGAGCTGCACGCGAAGGTGATCGAGCTCGACCCGCGCGCCGACGACGTGGTGCGCATCCATTTCACCTCCTCGCCGCCGGGCCTCGCCGCGCTCGTGCAAGAGCTCCACCGCGCCGAGGCGTAGCGGCGGCGCGGACTCCCGCGCTGACGGCGCCCTCTCGCGAGCCTCTCGTGAGGGAGAGGCCCTTCGCTGGAAGATGGCAGTCGAGCCCACCGGCCGTCCCGGCTGGTCGCCGCCGGCGGCGGCGTCGCGGCTCGACCCAGGGGCATGGCAGGACTAAGCACCAAGCATGTCCGTGGCCCCCCGTCTGCGCCTCGCGAGCGTGACCAGCAGCAAGCGCTCCGCTCCGGCGCGTTACGGCGGCGCCCTGCTCATCGCGGGCTGCGCGATCGCGCTGAGGCTCTCCTTTCACTGGCTGCTGGGGGACGACGCGCCCTTCATCCTCTATTTCCCGGCGGTGGTGGCGGGCGCCTGGTTCGGGGGTCTCGACGGCGGTCTGGTCGTCACGGCGGTGTGCTCGGCCTTTGTCTGGTATTTCTCCTTCACCCCGCATCGCTCGTTCGCGCCTCCCCCTCTCCACAACACGGTCCAGCTCGGCACATTCGTCGCCTCCTCGGTGATGTGCTCGCTCCTGGCCGAGAACCTGCACCGGGCGAGGCGGCTCGCCGCGCGCAGCGCGGAGCGGCTCCGGATCGCGCAGGACCACTCGCTCGACGGGTTCGTGACGCTCTGGGCCGTCCGCGACGCGCCGGGGAGGATCGTGGACTTCCGGTGGGAGTACGTGAACCCCGCCGCGGCCAGGATGCTGGAGCGCGCGTCGGAGAGCCTGCTGGGCAAGGGTATTCTCCACACGCTGCCGGGCGACAGCGCCAAGCACGACGTCTTCGAGCGGTGCGCGCGCGTGGTCGAGACGGGCGAGCCTGTCGACATCGAGCTGCCCTGGGGAGAGGCGGATAGCCGCCGCTGGTTCCGGATCATGATCGTGAAGCTCCATGACGGGATCGCCGTCCACTTCAGCGACATCACGCGGCGCAAGCGGGCGGAGGAGGAGCGCGCGGCGCTCTTCGCGAGCGAGCGCCGCGCGCGCTCCCTGGCCGAGGAGGCCAATCGGCTGAAGGACGAGTTCCTGGCGACGGTCTCCCACGAGCTGCGGACGCCGCTCAACGCGATCCTCGGCTGGTCGCACCTCCTCCAGGCGAACGGCGCCGCAGCCGAGGCGGCCGAGCAGCGCGCGCGCGGGCTCGCGGCCATCGAGCGCAACGCCCGGTCTCAGGCGCGGCTCATCGAGGATATCCTCGACGTGTCCCGGATCATCTCGGGGAAGGTGCGGCTCGAGCGCCAGCTCGTCGATCTCGACGCGATCATCGGGTCTGCGGTCGAGTCGCTGCGCCCCGCGGCCGACGCGAAGGGGGTGGCGCTCGAGCTCGCCGTCGCCGCGCGCGGCGCCCGGGTCGTCGGCGACGCCACGCGGCTCCAGCAGGTGTGCTGGAACCTCGTCTCCAACGCCATCAAGTTCACGCCGGCGGGCGGGGTCGTCGGCGTCTCGATCGCGCAGCGGGGCGCGGATCTCCACGTCGAGGTCAGCGACACGGGGCAAGGCATCCGCCCCGAATTCCTGCCGTTCGTCTTCGATCGTTTCAGCCAGGCCGACAGCTCCACGACGCGCCGCCACGGCGGGCTCGGCCTCGGGCTCGCCATCGTGCGCCACCTGGTCGAGCTGCACGGCGGGAGCGTCTCGGCCCGCAGCGAGGGCGAGGGAAAGGGCGCGACGTTCGAGGTCGCGCTGCCGGTCGCCGGCCCGGCGCAGCTGGAGCGCCACGGCCTCGTCCAGGCGCGCGACGGCGCTGGCGGCGCCGACGTCGCGCGCGCGTCGCCGGGAGCGCTCGAGAGGCGCCTCGACGGGCTCCGCGTCCTCGTTGTCGACGACGAGGCCGACGCCGGCGAGATCGCCGGCGCGATGCTCCGGGAGCTCGGCGTCGAGCCACGGGTGGCGCGTTCGGCCGAGGAGGCGCTCCGCGCGCTCGTGGAGTTTCGTCCCGACATCCTCGTCTCGGATCTCGGGATGCCTCTCGAGGACGGCTTCTCCCTGATGCACAAGGTGCGGGCGCTCCCGCCGGACGCGGGCGGAGGCATTCCGGCGGTCGCGGTCACGGCCTACGCGCGGAGCGAGGACCGCCAGCGGGCGCTCGCGGCCGGCTTCCAGGCCTACCTCGCGAAGCCGATCAGCGCCGCGGATCTCGCCGACGCCGTGAGCAGCCTGGCCGCGCAGCTGCCCTCCGGCCCTGCCCGGGGGCGCGCTGCTGCGCCGGGAGAGGCCTGAGGCGCCAGAGGGACGGCGCCGCGTGGCCGCCCCCGGCGCGGCCGAATCCGGAACCGGCGCGATGACGGCCGATGGCTGCGGCACGGTGGGACGAGTATCGGACCCGAACCTCCCAGCGTCACAAGCAGCTGTGATGCACGACGTACCCACGCAGCTCCGCACGCAGGCCGCCAACCGTGGCGCTTCATCTCCTCAATCCCGAGGACAGATCGCGGCCCGCCATGGCCTACCGTCGTATTCCCGTGGATAGGCCGCGACCTTACGAGGGCCATACGCGCATCTCCAGAGCCAGGATCCACGAGTCGGCCGCGCAAAGGGTCATGCACGCTACGGGACGCGCGGCGGGCTCGCCAACCGCACGGCATGCCCTCGAGGCGCACCTCGGCGCGGCGCCTCCGGACCTCCGGCCGCCACGCTGCAACGTGAACGGAACGATCCAGGCGGAGCGGTTCGACGGCGGAGCGGTTCGACCGCCGTGCGACCGACTCTCCCTGGTGCGCGCGTGCGCGCCTGAGACAGGCAGACTCGTGCACATTGCCGGGGCTTTCGGCGCGTATGCTGTTCACCGGCCGCACATGACGTGGTGTACGGTGGCGCCATGCTGCACGCCTTCATCACCACGAACACCCAGGAGATCATCCGCCGCGCCAGGTCGAAGGTCGCCGCGCGAACGACCCCGGTGCCGACCGACGCCGAGCTGAAGAACGGCGTGCCGCTGTTCCTGGATCAGCTCGTCGACCGGCTGCGCCTCGCCACGCGCGACAGCGACGCGATCGAAGCGAGCGCAGCCGTGCACGGCGGCGAGCTCCTCGCCATGGGCTTCACGGTGAGCCAGGTCATCCACGGCTACGGAGACATCTGCCAGGTCGTCACGGAGCTGGCCTGCGAGATGGATGCGCCGATCACCGCCGACGAGTTCAACGTATTCAACGGCTGCCTCGATGACGCCATCGCCGGCGCGGTCACCGAGTACGAGCGCCAGCGCGACGCGTCGGTCGCCCACGAGGGGGTGGAGCGCCTTGGTATCCTCGCGCACGAGCTGCGCAACCGGCTCTCCAGCGCGATGCTCGCGTTCACCATGCTCCAGTCGGGGACGGTCGGTACCGGCGGGAGCACCGGCGCAATGCTCGGCCGCAGCCTGCAGGCGCTTCGCGACCTCATCAACAACTCGCTCGCCGGCGTGCGCCTCGAATCCGGGCTCGGGAAGCGCCAGCGCGTCTCGGTCTCCGAGATCGTCGGAGAGGCGGTGGTCGAGGCTGCCCTGGAAGCAGGGGCCGGCGGCATTTCGCTGACCGCCCCCCCGGTCGCAGAGGGCGTCTACGTGCGCGCCGATCCGCAGATCCTCCTGGCCGCCCTCGGCAATCTGCTCCAGAACGCGTTCAAGTTCAGCCGCCCTCACGGCCACATATCGCTTCGGACGACCGCGACCGCCGAGCGCGTCCTGATCGAGGTCGAGGACGAGTGCGGCGGTCTGCCGCCGGGCAAGAGCGAGGATCTGTTTCGCCCCTTCGAGCAGCGGAGCGCCAATCGAACCGGTCTGGGGCTCGGGCTCTCCATCTGCCGCAAGGGAGTCGAGGCCATGGGCGGAACGATCGGCGTGAGGGATCTGCCCGGCAAGGGATGCGTCTTCTCGATCGAGCTGCCGAGGGTGCCGGCGGCGTGAGGCGTGGCTCGACGCACAGGGCTCACGCCATCGCGTGCACCACCTCGCGAACACCTCCCTTGCGCGAGAGCTGCGCGATGTGCGAGAACACCTTGCGCAGCGTTCTTCCCCACGTGTCGGTCTTGTAATTGACGCCATACCGCCCACAGATGGCCCTCACCTCGGGGGCGATCTCGCGCAGGCGCGACGGGGGCAGCGTCGGGAAGAGATGATGCTCGATCTGCCGGTCCAGGCCTCCGCATAGGATCGACAGCGGCGGGCTCACCTCGAAGTCGTTCGTGGCTTCGACCTGCATGGCGTACCACTCGCCGCGCCCGTGCGCGCGTGTTCCTGCGGGCCAGCTCTTCACGTCGCCCCCGACATGGCCGCAGAAGATCGTGGCCGCCGAGTAGACGTCGCGCATCGTCTCGGCGAGCCAGTTGCCGAGCAGCACCTTTCCGAAGAACGGTCCCGCGAGCGCGGGGAAGAAGACATAGTTCTTGACGTAATACGGCACGTACTTGCGAAGCGCGTGTTTCCATGCGCCACGCACGCTCTCCTTCGAGCGGTCGGGCAGCACGTCGAGCTTCTCGGGCCGGCCGTTGTCGAAGAACACATCGTTCAAGCCGGCGACGTGTGAGCCGATCACGAAAAGGAAATTCGGGAATATCAACGCCACGGTGACGGGGACGGCCCAGCTGTTCCACCGAGAATACGGTGTCTGCTCGGTGAGGCGCACCGGGCCGAAATGGATGTCCGGATCCTTCGCGGCGACGTTGGTATTGCCGTGATGGCGCACGTTGTGCCCGCGTCGCCACGACTCTTCGTCGACGGGCGTGTCCCACCGAAACGTCTTGGACGTGTACTTCTCGGCGCCGGGCAGCCTATCCCACGCGCCGTGGAGCGCGCTGTGACCGATCTCCGTCGCTTGGAGCTGCTTGTTCACCCAGAGTGCGCCGACGCCGAGGAAGAACGTGACCGGTTCCAGACTGACATGGATGAGCACGCGCCCGGCGAGCTCCATCCTGCGCGCAAAACGATCAATCCGTCGAATGTACGCGACGTCGTCACCGCCCATCCGCGCGAAGGTGCGCTGCTTGAGCGCGTCGAGCTCCTCGCAGAACAGGCGATAGCGTTCGGCGTCGGGGAGCGACCTCGGGTCGATCCGTGGGCACACGGATACGCCCGCGCTGAGTGAATCGGTGCGCATGATCTCCTCCTCGATGGAAGCGTGGCTGTGACGGGCAACGACTGCGCGACAGGCAATGACGGCGCCCGCCTTCCTCTCGTCGTAGGATGCGCGGGCCCGATCAGGCTCGCTGAGGGTTGACCTTGGCCCAGCAGTGGCCGCACAAAGTTGCCTGAGCGCGGATGGACTTTCCGCACGCCGGGCAGCCGCGCATCGACGGCACGACCTCGGCGCTGGCCTCGATGTGCTGCTGTATCTTGTCCAGGCACACACGCGCTTCGCTCAGCCTCTCCGACACCTCCTTCATCGCTTCGATGTCCGGCCTGTTCGCGTCGTATGCCTGGATCGCCGCATCGAGCTGCTCTTGTGCGACATCGAGTCGCTCGCTCGCCGCCAGGACCTTCTTCTCGACCAATGATTGTTCCATGATTCATGAACCTCGCGCTCGGCAGCGAGCGCACACGCTCGAACAACAAACATCCTCGTCTCACCCGCGCAGCTCGCGCGTCAGTACGCGGGAGGCGGAGGCTGATCCCCCGGCCTCGTCTGGCGAGGGATCGGCTTGCCCTCATCCATGGCCTTCTGCACGGCCCTGGCGTGCGCCTCTTCGGCCTTCCGCTGCTCGTCGCCCGCCATTCCGTACTGCCCCCGATGCGCCGCTTCATCCGCGTTGTGCTGATGGGTCACCGCGCGCCGCTGCTCCTCGGCCGAGGTCGCGGCGCAGCCGATCGCTGACGCGACCAGCACGCCCGTGACGCACATCATGTTGATGAAATGATTCATGGTTTCTCTCTTGTCTTGCCGAACCGTGGCGACCGCGAGCTCAGTCACGGAAAGCCACAGCGACGGTCTTGATCGCTCACGTACCGAGCCGCGCCTCTTCGCGCCGCTCCTGAGCCCGCCCCGTTACCGATCGTGCACCGACCTCGGCCCACCCGCGCTGCTGCAGCGCAGACGATCGTCCGCTTTATAATATAGCAAGATGCGGTCCACCCCACGCCGGAAGCTGCGCGCCCGCTCCCGACGGGTAAATTCAGCCGGATCGCGGTCACGCCACGAGAGCAACGCGGAGCCGGCCAGGCGCGCCCTTCACGGCCGCCGAGACACATTGTCCCGCTGCGCAGGGCAGAACGGGGCTCGCCGGTGCCCGGATCCGCAGCGTTCACGAAGAAACGTGGCAACCACGCCGTCTCGCCGGCAGTAGACAGAATGTACCAGCGCAACGATTTGCCACGCCGGGACGCCACTTCATGACGGCTCCGACGGAAGCACGTTCAGCGGGCGCGCCCTGTGGTCGAGCGCGCCCGGATCCACAGCGCGCCGATCCGCCCCCGTGACCTTCTCGGGGCGCCGAGCAGCTCGTCCGCTCGCCGCTTGCCCAGCGCTCGGTCGGCCCGATCGTACTGGGCCGTCACAGCCTGAACCTGGCAGGCAAGGGTGCACGGGGGGCGTTGCCATGGGCCGACGTGGCCGCGCTGCCGCGAACTGGCGCCTTGTTGCCCTGAGACGAGGTTCTCGCCTACGCTCCGCCCTCGCACGTGACGCTGCTTCTTCACGCAGCCGCACGCACCGAGGTAACAAGCGCACATGCGTTCGAAGACCGTCGCGGGCCCTGCGGGCGCGCTCCACATCGTCGATTATCCGGCCGCGGGCGCCGGGGCCTCCCGCGAGGCGCTGCCGGTCGTGCTGGTGCACGGGATGGTCGGCCACGCCGGCTTCTGGGAAGCGCCGCTGTCCCACGCCGCTGGCAGGCGCCGCGCGATTGCCATGGATCTGAGGGGGCATGGCGCTTCCGAGCCCCCGCCCGGCGCGGACTACGCGCCTTCCGCGTGCGCGGCCGACGTGCTCGCGGTCCTCGATGCCCTGGGCCTCGAGCGCGTGGCGCTCGTCGGCCACAGCTTCGGGACGCTCGTGGCCATCGCCGCCGCGGCCGCCCATCCGGATCGGATCGCGCGCCTCGTGCTCGCGGACCCGCCCGGCGACTTCACGCAGCTCCCGGCGGAGGTCCGCGAGCAGCAGCTCTCGCCCTTGCTGGCCGCGCTCGAGACGGACGGCTGGCGCACCGCCGCCCGCGCGGGGTTCGACGGGGCGCTCGCGGGCAGCGCGCCGGCGACGCGGGACGTGGTGCTGGCGCGCCTCGCCGCCACGCCGCGCGACCGGCTGCTCGGCATGTACCGCACGATGATCGCGTTCCCCGCCGTGGACACGCTGGACCGCTACCTCGCCGTCCCGGGCTCCCGCGCCCACGCCATCGTCGCGCCGTCGAACGCGTGGCCGTTCAGCCTGCACGTGCTGAGGCCGGCGCTGAAGGCCGTCGTGCTCCCGGAGACCGGCCACTGGCTGATGATGGACGCGCCGGCGGCGTTCGCCGAACAGCTCGAGGCGTGGCTCACCGCGGATTGACGCCCTCCTGCGCCCCGGTCAGGCCCGTGCGCGTGGTAGCTTGCGCCCATGAGATCGCACGCGACCGGAGGCGAGACAGGCGTCACCACCGAGCTGCTGGTGCGCAGCGACGAG
Source organism: Sorangium sp. So ce321 (assembly GCF_051530195.1). Taxonomy (NCBI): domain Bacteria; kingdom Pseudomonadati; phylum Myxococcota; order Polyangiales; family Polyangiaceae; genus Sorangium; species Sorangium sp. So ce321. The sequence goes on from NZ_CP150329.1 coordinate 6,830,137, forward strand.
GTGGTCTTCGACCGCTTCCGCGTCGAGGTGACCGAGGGTCCCGATCTGGGGGCGTCGTGCGTCGCGGACTCGCCAGCGCTCGGTATCGGCACCTCGCCCAGCAATCAGCTCGCCCTGACCGACCGGGCCGTGTCGCGGCATCATTGCGAGATCACGGTCACGCCGCGGGGATACCTGCTGCGCGACCTCGACAGCACCAACGGGACGACGCTCTCCGGCGTCCGCGTCCAGGCAGCGTACCTGCAATCGGGAGCGACGATCAACGTGGGCGCCACGACGCTGCGCTTCGAGGTGCTCTCCGACACGATCCACGAGCCGCTGGCGGAGGAGCGGCGCGCGGGCCTGATGCTGGGGCAGAGCACGGAGATGCGCCGCATCTTCGCCGTGCTGCCGAAGATCGCCGCGTCGAACACGACCGTGCTCCTCGAGGGTGAGATGGGCACCGGCAAGGGGCTCCTGGCCGAGCTGATTCACCAGCAGAGCCCGCGCGCCTCGAGGCCGCTCGTGGTGATCAACTGCGGCGCGATACCGCCCACGCTGATCGAGGCGGAGCTGTTCGGGTACGAGAAGGGCGCCTTCGCCGACGCGCACCAGGCGCGAGCGGGGGCGTTCGAGGCCGCGCGCGGCGGCACCGTGCTGCTCGACGAGATCGGCGAGCTCCGGCTCGACCTGCAATCGAAGCTCCTGCGCGTCCTCGAGGAGAAGAGGCTCAGCCGCATCGGCAGCATCCTCCCGGTCCGCCTGGATGTGCGGATCATCGTCGCCACGAACCGCGATCTCCGGCAGGAAGTGAACCGGGGGAGCTTCCGATCCGACCTGTTCTACCGGCTCAACGCCGTCCGGCTCCACGTCGCGCCGCTGCGCGAGCGGCCCGAGGACATCCCGCTCCTGGCCACGCACTTCTACCACCAGTTCACCGACGGCGGCGAGCTGCCCGCCGAGCTGACCGCGGCGCTGCTGCGCCATCACTGGCCCGGCAACGTGCGCGAGCTCCGCAGCGCCGTCGAGCGCGCGGTGCTCCTCGGCGAGTCGAGCCACTGGCGGGAAGGTCCGCGGGGCGCACACCCCGCGGTCCACGGCGATGGCGGTGACGACGGCGAGGGCGGCCTCGGGCCCGACGAGGCCTCGCTCCCGTTCCGCGAGGGCAAGGAGCGGGTGGTCACGCGCTGGGAGCAAGCCTATCTCCGGACGTTGATCCGCGCGAGCGAGGGCAATCTCTCTCGCGCCGCGCGGGTGGCGCGGATGGACCGCAACTACCTGCGCGAGCTGCTCCGCCGCCACGGGATCTCGGCCGTGGACGCGTGATGGTCAGACGGCGCGCCGCGCTGGCCACAGCATCTTGCAGAGGACGTGGACGGTGAAGCTCGTCTACGTCGTGGCGGCCTCATCCTGAAATGCGGTGAGCTTGAGCCACCAGCCCTTCGCGTCGTCGGCCGGCCGGCTCTCCAGCACGGACGCCATCGGAGACGACGAACGACGGGCCCGTCACCCGGGCGGCGGAGGCCGTGGTGTCAACCTGAATCCTCCGATCGAGGCGAGATCGACTGCATCGCAGTTGTACCAACGGCTCGTGTTGTCTGCCCTCTGACCGGGGCACGCCTCGATCCTGGGCGTCACCGCGATGGCCGCCTCGGCGACGTCGGGTCCCCCTCTGGGGTGCTGGCTCGAGTAGGCAGGTGCTGATAACTGCAGCACGCACCCCCCCCCCGGAGAGGGAATTGCATACATCCATGTTCGCGGGCGAGGAGCGTGCTAGCCGTCTCGAGCACAACATCGCGGCATGCAGGATACTGACAATTCGTCACTTGACTTCGAATCGCGCTTAGGCGAAATGGTGTCCGGGATCACCCTCCATCGACTCTGACCGAGAGCGAGAGGGAGAGCGAGTGGCCTCGGGTCGGCCACCGCGCTGCTCGGCTGTGCAGCCGAATTTTCAACAGCGCCATCGCGTGAAGCAGCCGCAGGGGTGCCGTCGGAGCGCTCTCCGCGCGAGAGGGATATCCCTGCTTGAAACGAACCACCGTGACGAACACAGGAGAATGACCAGTGGCCAATCCAGAGATCTCCACGCATGCGTTTCGCGTCCTCAACTCCGACGGCTCTGTCTTCGGCAAAGGCAGCTTCACCTACGAAGGCCCACCCTCCGGGGTGAGCATCGCCTACGCCGCCGGCGCCGCGAGCAAGGGGCCCAAGCTGACGGCCTTCTCGTACCGCGACCCCGTCGTCGGCGCGATGGATCTGAGCCACGTCCTCACCCTGAATTTCGCGAACGGCGAGGGATCCAAGCCCCACTTCGCCATCAACCTCTCGGATCCGCTGGAGAACGTCCGCGGCCTCGCCGCGGGCACGGCGTCGCCGGGCCGGCCTGGAGCGGTCTCCACCCACCGGGGCGTCGGAGGCGCGCTGTGCTGCCAGGGGAAGAAGCTGGAGTTCCCCGGCGGGTTGGCCCTCGACCCCAAGCACAAGCCGAGCATCCCTGTGGTCGACCTGGTCGTGGTCATCGACACCAGCTCGTCCATGCTGGACGAGGCGGAGAAGCTCAGCGCCACCATCGGCGGCGCGGTCGCTGCCGCCCAGTCGAGCTGCCCGTCGGACCTGCGCGTCACCTACCTGGGCATCGAAGGCACGTTCAAGAACACGAGGTTCACCACCTCGGTGCGCAACTATCTGACCCAGAGCGTGAAGGTCGATCCGTCGCTGCTCAGCGGGCGCACGGCGACGAACGCCACCGCCGCTGACCAGGCCGCCAGCTTCAAGGAGGACGGGGCGCGCGCCATCGCGGACGTCGCGAACCACTTCGACTGGCGGCCCGGCGCCGCCCGCGCGATCTTCTACCTGGGCGACGAGCCGCTCGAGGGCGGCCTCGGCGTCACCGGGACGGGTCAGGATCAGGAGGACATCGAGGCGGCGACCCGCGCCATCGAGGCCGCGAAGAAGGCCGGCGTCCGCGTCCACACGTACATGGGCACGGCCAAGCTCTCGGAGCAGGCGCGCAAGGCGATCTCAGGGGAGTACGCCCGCGTGGCCCAGGAGACGGGCGGCCAGTTCTTCGCCTCGCAGGACGAGCTGAGCGCCTTCCAGGCGATGCTCGAGAAGGTGATCTGCGGCAGCAACCCGGGCGGCCACCTGTGGCTCTACGACATCGGCAAGGGGATCGGCAAGTACGAGACGGACGGCCAGACGATCACGTTCAAGGCCACGGGGCTGCCCTTCAGGAACGCGACCGGCGACGATTTCAGCTACCTCGCCACGCGCCTCCTGAACGACGGGGCGATCACGGTGCGGGTGAAGGGCAAGACGGGCGAAAACGGCGATTCCACGGTGGGTGTTCAGATACGCGACACCCTCGACAGGGGCTCGCCCTATGTGATGATCCACTGGGAGTACGACGGGTGGGTCCATTGCTCATGGCGCAGCGCCACGGACGGTGCCGCTGCGTTCGAGTACCCCCGCAACGTCCAGCTCCCGGTGTGGTTGCGGATCGAGCGCAAGGGCGAGGAGTTCATCACGTCGATCTGCAGGGATGAGAAGGGTGAGAAGTTCGAGGAGGTCAAGCGGCTCACCCTGGGCATGGACTCGAACGTGTACATCGGCGTCGCCCTGACGTCGAACGACAAGAAGGCCGCGACCGCCCTCATCGATCGATGCTCCGTGACGACCCCGCAGGGCTCCGGGGAGGCGCCCTCGCTCAGCTCGTGGTTCGGGGCGCCGGGCGCGCCGGAGCTCCACGACATCGGCAGGGGCATCGGCAAATGGGAGTGGGATGGCCACAAGATGACGTTCAGGGCCGTCGGCACGCAGCTCTTCGGCCTCCCGGCCGATGACACGAGCTTCCTCGCCGTGCCCTTCACGGGCGACGCGCAGCTCACCGTGCGGGTGATCCGCTTCGACAACACACACGGCGACGCGAGGGTGGGCGTCCAGGTACGCGAGACCTTCGACGAGGGCTCACGCTACGCCATGACGGCGTGGGAGCCGACCAACACCGTGTTCCACTACCGTGAGCACGACGACGTGCCCTCGAAGTACCCGTTCGTCGCGTCGCCCAAGCTCCCCGTCTGGCTGCGGATCTTGCGCAGAGGAGATGTGTTCACGAGCTCGTACTCCACCGACGGCGAGAAGTTCACCCAGCTCGACTCGCCCGCGACCGTCGCCATGAGCCAGCGAGCCTACGCCGGCATCGTCCTCTCCTCGCTCGCGACGGTCGCCACCACCGCCGTCATCGATCGGTACTCCCTCGAGCTCCTCCCGGACGCCTCCGGACAGGCGCCTTCGGTGGGCAACTTCTTCGAAGGGAAGGACGCGCCGGAGCTCCACGACATCGGCGGGGGGCTCGGGAAGTGGGAGCGGGACGGCGACAGGATCAGGTTCAAGGCCTCCGGCGGGCAGGTCTTCTGGATGACGGAGGACGATTGCAGCTTCCTGGCCGTGCCCCTCACCGGCGATGGACAGCTGACCCTGCGGGTGCTGGGCCTCGAAAACACGGACGGCGACGCGCGGGTGGGCGTCATGGTACGCCAGAGCCTCGACGCAGGCTCGCGCTATGCCATGATGGCCTACGAGCCGACACACACGGTATTCCACCACCGCGCACAGGAGAAAGCGCAAACGGCGCACGAGATCATCGCTTCCCCCAGGACCCCCGTGTGGATACGCATCGTGCGTGCGGGCTCCACGTTCACGGGCCTGTACTCGACGGACGGCAAGACGTTCACCAGCGTCGGCAGCCCGGGGAAGGTGGAGATGACCGGGCAGGTCCAGATCGGCATCGCGCTGACCTCGAACGCGATGAAGTCCAACACCGCCCTGTTCGATCAATGCTCCCTCGTCCTTGGGACGATCAGCGACCCGCTCCATTGACCGGGGGCGATCGCCTCTCCTCGTGACGGCCGACCTGCCCGCCTGAGCGGGCAGGCGGACATCGACCTGCCTGGTCGCTCGGCCTGAGCGACCGGGCAGCCGAGGGCGCCGCCCCGGGACAGGTCGAGCTCCCCTTCTCGCCGCGGCGCGCCCGGTCCACACTGCCGCCATGCGCGACGACGACACAGCTCGGCTCACCGCCAGGACCCTGGCTCACTACGACGATCACGCGCTGTCGTTCTGGGAGGGCACCCGGGATCACGACGTCTCCCAGAACCGCGCCGCGCTGCTCGCGGCGCTGGAGGGGGCGGGCCCGTTCACGATCCTCGATCTCGGCTGCGGCCCGGGGCGCGACCTCGCGGCCTTCGGCGCCGCGGGGCACACGCCGGTCGGGCTCGACGGCTCCGCGCGGTTCGTCGAGATGGCGCGGCGGCACGCAGGCTGCGAGGTGCTCCACCAGGACTTCCTGCGCCTCGATCTCGGGGCCGAGCGCTTCGACGGGATCTTCGCCAACGCGTCGCTGTTCCACGTTCCGAGCGGCGAGCTGCCGCGCGTGCTCCGCGAGCTCCACGCCGCGCTCCGCCCGCGCGGCGTCCTCTTCAGCTCCAACCCGCGCGGCGACGACCGCGAGGGGTGGTCGGGCGACCGCTACGGCTGCTACTGGTCGCTCGATCGGTGGCGGGAGCTCGTGACCGCGGCCGGGTTCGAGGAGGTCGACCACTACTACCGGCCGGCAGGCCTGCCCCGCGCGCAGCAGCCCTGGCTCGCGACGGTGTGGCGCAAGCGCTGAGCCCCCGGCCCGCGGTCCAGTGACGCTGGAGGCGGCACCGACCTCCGCAATGCGCTTGACTTCCAACAAGGCACCTGAGCGCCCCTCACCGCCATCGCAGGTCCGGCCGAACCGGTGGAGATCACGAGCTTAATAGCGGCCGCCAGCAACTGTCGCGCTCGCTTCCCCGCGCTGATAAAGTGCCAGATGCGTAGGGAAGCATGGTGCCAGCTCACGACGACCTGGGACCAGCTACACGGTACAAGGTGCCGGGATCTCCTCCCGAGGCGCACCATGTAGTTTCCCTACGCGCCGCTCGAACGACACGGAGGCGCGATGAACACAAGAATCCCCGTCATCGACATCGGTCCCTTTGACGGCGGCGAGGGGAAAAGGCGCCAGGTGGCGCAGGCCGTCGAGCGAGCTTGCCGCGATCTCGGCTTCCTCGTGGTCGTCGGGCACGGGGTTCCGCAGCAGCTCATCGACAGCTGCCACGCGGCGGCCCGGGCGTTCTTCGATCTGGAGCTCGAGACGAAGCGCAGGTACGAGCCCGCGCCGGGGACGTTCCTCGGCTACCGGGGCATCGGGTCCGAGCGGCTCTCGTACTCTCGCGACGACGAAGCGCCGGCCGATCTGAAGGAGTCGTTCACCATCGGGCGCATCGACACGTCGGATGACCCGTATTTCACGTCGCCGCAGGGCCGGATGTGGTTCCAGCCCAACGTGTGGCCGGCCGAGGTGGCGGCGCTCCGTGAGCTGTGGCCGCCGCTCTACCGCGCGCTCGACGGCGTCTCGGCCCGCCTGATGCGCATCTTCGCGACGGCGCTCGGTCTGCCGCTCCACTTCTTCGATGACAAGATCGACAAGAGCGTCAGCGCCCTGCGCGCGCTCAACTACCCGGAGCTCACGATGGCGCCGCTCGCCGGCCAGCTCCGCGCGGGCGCGCACACCGACTACGGCAGCCTCACGCTGGTCAGCATGCAGGACGCGCCCGGCGGGCTGGAGGTGCATCGCGGCGGCGACGCGTGGGAGGCCGTCACGGCCCCTTCCGGCGCCTTCGTGGTGAACCTCGGGGATCTCATGGAGCAGTGGACCAACGATGCCTGGCGCTCCACGCTCCACCGGGTCGCCGCGCCGCCGCCGGGCGCGACGGGCACGCGCAGGCAATCCCTCGTCTTCTTCCACCAGCCCAACTACGACGCGGAGATCGTGCCGATCCCGGCCTGCTGCAGCCCCGACCGGCCCCCGCGGTACGCGCGCACCACGTCGGGCGAGCACTTCATCATGAAGCTCACGAAGGCCGGGACCGTCGCGTCGAGCTGACCCGCCTGCCGCGGCGCCGGCGCCCCGGAGGCGTTCAGACCGGGCGCGGCGGCGCCTTCTTCGCGCCGTCCCTCATGCACACCACGAGCGCCTGCCGCAGGTTGCCGAGGGTCCGGATGCCGCGGAGGTCGATGCCGAGCGACACGATCGTGTGAGCGACGTCGGACCTCAGCCCGACCACGAAGCTCTGCGCGCCGAGCAGCTGAACGGCGCGGACGATCTGGATGACATGGCTGGCCGTCATCGAGTCGACCACCTCGACGCCGGTGAGATCGAGGATCGCATACCGGCAGCCGCGGCGCACGACGGCCTCGAGCAGCGCATCCATCATCTGCGCCGCGCGCTGGCTGTCCACGATCCCGAACACAGGCATCGTCAGCACGCCTTCCCACACCTCGATGATCGGCGTCGACAGGAGCCGTATCGCCTCCTGCTGCCGCCCGATGAGCTCGAGCTGCTGGCGCAGCGCCTCCTCCGCCCGCTTGCGCTCGGCGTTCTCGCGCTGGAGCCCGTCATAGAGCGTCGCGTTCTCGACCGAGATGGCCGCCTGCTTCGCCAGGAGATCGAGGATCGCGAGCCGGTCCGCCGTGAAGGCCCCCTTCGTGAGGTCGTTCTCCAGGTAGAGGACGCCGACGAGCGACGTGTACCTCATGATGGGCATGCACAGCACGGATCTCGCCTGCCGGCGCGCGAAGTACTCGTCCGAGGCGTAGGTGCTGTCGGCGGACGCGTCGTCCAGGATCACGTGCTCTCGCGTGCGCATGACATAGGCGATGAGGGACATCGGGAGCGCGGAGGCCGGCAGCGCCTCGTCTTCCTCGATCTCCTCGATCTCGACCGTGCCTTGCTCGCCCTCGACGCGCGCGGCCAGCGTGATCCGGCCCTCCTGGACGAGCAGGAACCTGCAGCGCTGGGCCGCCGCGTGCTCGACGACCACCCGGAGGAGGTTCGTGAGGAGCCGGTCGAGGACGATCTCGCCGGAGATCGACTGGAGCGCCCTCACGACGACCACGGCGTCGATGAGCCGGCTGCGGCTCTCGGAGGCCGGCAGGATCGAGGTGGGCACGCTCTGCCCGAGCAGATCCGGGTAGCGCTCCTCGAGCCGGCTCACGAGCAGGGCCGCTCCCCAGCGCGCGTAGCAGTCCCGCGCCCCCTTGAGGTGCGCGCCAAAGGCGGCTGTCATGCCGCGATCGAGGTAGAACCGCGCGGCGACCTCGGAGCAGACGCCCTCGTCCTGCACGAACCCGCTGTCCCTGGCCGAGCAGATGGCGCGGTCGTAGAGCCGCATCGCCTCGAGATCGCGGCCCTCCAGCCGCGCGATCTCGGCGAGCACGAGCGTGTGCTTCTGGGCGAAGTTCTCCGGGCAGTTCGCCGCGAACCTCCGGAGCCTCTCCTCGTGGCCCGCGAGCGCCTCGCGCTGCTCCTTGCGCGCCCCCTCGCCGCCGGAGCACGCCGCCGCGACGGTCAGGGCCGCGTAGAAGTGGTGATCGGGGCCGGTCGGCTGGAGATCCTCCGCCCACTCGAGCTCCTTCGCCGCCGCGGCGGACCGGGACGCCCCGTCGAGGTCGCCGAGGAGGAAGTGCGCGGCGAGCCGCAGCACGTGGTACCAGAGGGCCGCGAGCGGCGAGCGCCCGTCGGCGAGCTTCGCCTCGAACTCCGCCTGATCGAAGGCGGCGCCGTCCCAGGTCGAGGGCGTCTCCGCGCGACCCCGCAGGATCTCGATGAAGCGCCGGATGGCGACGAGGCAGTGCTCGACCATGACGAACCTCGAGATCCGCGCCGCCTCGAGCCGCGCCTCGTTCGTGCGGTAGACGTCCTCCAGGGGCTCTCCCCGGAGGAGCGACCACGCGACGACCTGCAGGCTGTTGAAGGCCATGAAGATCAGGTTCCCGGACTCGACGCTCGCGTCGAGCGCGCCGCGCAGGACCTCGAGGCTCTTGCGGGCGCTCTGCGTCCAGGGCGAGACCATGCCCCCGAAGATGTTGCCCGCGACGCCCCTCCAGTACGCCGAGCCGCGCCGCTCGGCGAGCTCATGGCCGACCTTGCTGAAGCGGTGGGCGCCCCGGTAATCGCCGAACCGCTGCGCGAGCGCCATGCCCGACGCGCAGTAGGCCAGCGCCGACGCGTCGGCGTTGCCGTGCGCGATGCTGAGCAGGACCATCCAGGCGGTGGTCAGGTGAGCGACGTTCGGGTCCATGAACCAGGAAGCGACGTAGGTCACCGCGAGCGTGCTCATCGTGGCCTGCCGCTCCGGGTCGGTCATCGGCGGCAGGTCGAGCAGCGCCTCGACAGGCCTGTCGCCGAGCGCGCGCCAGATCTGCTCGAAGGCGGCGGAGACGGCCGCGTCTCCGGGGCGGGCGGGCACGTCGATGCCCAGCACGTTCAGGGTCTCGAGGATGCACGGCATCGTGTCGGGGCTGAACCGGCTCGTGCGGATCTCGATCTTCAGGCGATAGACGGGCGCCTTGTGGAGCAGCGTCGTCGCGTGCTCGAGCAGCAGGTCCGAGAGCCGCTCCGCCTCGTCGAGGTCGCCGTTCTGCTGCTCGCACTCGGCGCGCTCGAAGTGGAGCGCATACGCCAGCTCGTGTTGCGCCTCCCAGGCGTCGTCGGCGAGCATCGCGATGCCGACCCCCAGGTAGTCGGAGGCCGACCTGTGCGCGGCGGAGGCCTTCGCCTTCCTCCCTGCCTCGAGGTTCAGGCGGGCGACGCGCTCGCGCTCATCCCGGGAGCGGATCAGGGGCGCGCCGAGGTTCAGGTGGCTCACGACGTCGAACACGTCGTGCTGCGCCCTGCCGGCCGCGGCGAGGCGCCGCCCGATCTCGAGGTGCACCGCCGGGCGCTCGCTCTCCTCGATGAGCGAGTAAGCGACCTCGCGCACGCGGTCGTGCAGGAACCGGCAGGTGCTCGCCCCGAGCGCGACGAACCCCTCTCTCGCGGCCTCCCGGAGGCGCTCGCGGACCTCGCTCGGGGGCGCGTCGGCGGCCAGCGCCAGGGCGTCGATGTCGAGCTCGGCGCCGAGGCAGGCGCCGAGCTTCAGCGCCGCCTGGACCTCTCCGGGCAGCCGCTTGAGCTTCCCGAGCAGCAGGTCGGCCGAGTCGTCGGCGAGCCCGCGCTCGTCGATCTCGCGGAGGTCCCATCGCCACGCGCCCGCCTCGCGGTCGAGCCGCAGGAGGCCGTCGTTCTGCAGCGAGGAGAGCAGCTGCGTCGCGAAGAACGGGTTGCCGGCGGTCTTTTCGTGCACCCTGTCGGCGAGCGGAGCGGACGGCTGCGCGTCGCAGCGGAGCGCGTCGGCCACCAGCGCCCGCGTGTCCTCGCGCGAGAGCGGCTCGAGCGGGAGCGGGTGGATCGGCACGCCCGCGGCCACGATCTCGTCGAGCGCCGCGGCGAGGGGGTGAGCGCGGCCGACCTCGCCGTCGCGGTAAGCGCCGACGACGAGGAGGTAGCGTGTGTGCGGGTGCGTGAGCAGCTGTTGGAGCAGCCTGATGCTGCCGGTGTCCGCCCACTGCAGGTCGTCCAGGAACAGCACGAGGGGGTGCTCGCGCCTCGCGAGCACGCTGATGAACTGCTGAAACGTCCTGAGGAAGCGGTTCTGCCCCACGCCGACCGGCAAGGGCTCGACGGGGGGTTGCTCGCCGATGATGAGCTCGACCTGCGGGATGACGTCGATGATGAGCTGACCGTGGCTGCCGAGCGCCTCCTGCATGAGCTTGCGCCAGGCGTCGAGCCGCGCCTCGCTCTCCGTCAGCAGCCGCCGGACGAGCCCGCCGAACTGCTGGGCGAGCGTGGCGTAGGGGATGCTCCGCTTGTACTGCTCGAACTTGCCCGCGACGAACGCGCCGCGGGCCTGGAGGGCGGGGCGCTCGAGCTCCTTGACCAGCGAGGACTTCCCGATCCCGGATCTCCCCGTCACCAGCGCGAGCGCCGGAGTCCCTGTCGAGGCCGTCTGCTCGAAGCACTGGAGCAGCGCCGCCACCTCGCCTTCACGGCCGTAGATCTTCCGCGGGATCTGGAGCCGCTCGCCGATGTCCCTGGCGCCGAGCTGGAACGGGTCGATCGGACGATCGCGGCTCACCGCGTCGAGGCACCGCCCTAGATCGTACGCCAGCCCGCGGGCGGTCTGATACCGCTCCTCCGGCGTCTTGGCGAGGAGCTTCAAGACGATCTCCGACACCATCGCGGGGACCGCCGGCGCCGCCTCGACGAGCGGGCGAGGCCGCCTGGCGACGTGGCCGTGGATCCACCCGAGCAGATCGTCGGCCCTGAACGGCGGGGCGCCGGTGAGCATCTCGTAGAAGATCGCGCCGAGCGAGTAGAGATCGGTGCGGTGATCGACTGGCCGGTTGGTGCGCCCGGTCATCTCGGGAGAGATGTAAGGAAGGAGATCAGGCTGCGAGAGCGCCTGGGCAGCGATCTGCTCCAGCTCCTGATCGCTGTCCGGAGGGGCGATGAGGCAGACGCCCTCGTCGCCTTCCTCGTCGCGGATGCTCAGGGGAGAGAGCCGCGCGTGGATGGCCCCGGCGTCGTGCAGGTCCGCGAGAGAGAGCGAGAGGCGCACGCCAAGCCCCAGGAAGCGCTCCGTGTCCATGGGGATCTCGAGCGAGGCACCGGGACGGGGGGCGGCGGCGTCGAGCGAGAGCGGATGCACCTTCGACAAGACCAACGAAGGCTCCTTTCTGGATGCCTGCCACGAGCGATGGTGAGGAGGGCCTCTGGCCGGCCGCAGACATGCCAGCACGGCGCGGCAGCAACGTAGCTCGATCCACCTCTCGTTGAACATCAATTGCTTTCTGCTCGACGAAGAGTGCGGTGATCGGGCGGGCGCGAGGGCGGCGGTGTCCGCGGTCAGTGCACCCTGATCGCGTGCGGACGGGCGGCGGGCAGGCGAGCGGCGGGTCCGCGCGCCACCACCGGGGCCAGGGCGACGATCACGAGGACCAGGGCCACGACGAGGACGAGCCCGCCGCGCAAGGTGAGGCTGTCGGAGAGGAGGCCGATGGCCGGCGGCCCCACGAGGAAGCCGCCGTAGGACATGGTGGCGAGCGTGGCGAGCGCCTTGCCGGGCGCCACGTCGGGGGCGCTCGCGCCGGCGCGGAAGACGAGCGGCACCACGACCGACAGGCCGGCGCCCACGCACCCGAAGCCCAGCATCATGGCGAGCGGGACGTTCACGAGCAGCGCCGCGCCCAGCCCGCCGGCCACCAGGAGCCCGGCAGCGCGCACGAGCCGCTGGGCGCCGAGGCGCTGGGTCAGCCCGTCGCCGGAGAACCGCCCGAGGAGCATCGCCAGCGAGAACACGGCGTAGCCCGTCGCCGCCACGGCGGCGGTGGTGTGGAGCTCGTCGCGGAGGTAGACGGCCGACCAGTTGGCCATGGCGCCCTCGCCCACGGACGAGCAGAACGCGATGAGGCCGAGCAGGACGAGCTGGGTCGAGCGGCTCGTCCCGGCGGCGCCCGCGGCCGCGGGGGCCGGGCGCGCGTCGGCCGAGAGCGCCCCGCCCGCGGCGGTGACGGCCGCGGCGAGGACGGCGGCGACCGCGACGAGGTGCGCAGCGGGCGACAGCGCCCGGTCGGCCGCGAGCGCCCCGACGCCCGCCCCGATCAGGCCGCCGAGGCTGAACATGCCGTGGAACGAGGCGAGGATGGGCCGGCCGTAGCGCCGCTCGACCTCGACGGACTGCGCGTTCATCGCGACGTCCATGAGGCCGTTGCAGACGCCGAGCAGCAGGAGGGCCGCGACGAGCGCGCCGAAGGAGGGCGCGAGCGCCGGCAGGGGCAGCGCCGCGCACAGGAGCACGGCCGAGACGCGGGTGACGCGCCGGCTCCCGAAGCGGGCGATGAGCGGCCCGGCGGCGCGGAAGGCCAGGATCGCGCCGCAGGCGAGGCCGAGCAGGGCCAGCCCGAGCACGCTGTCGCGCAGCGCGAGCCGCTCGCGGACCGCGGGGACGCGCGCGGCCCAGGAAGCGAAGGCGATGCCGTTCGCCACGAACATGACCGAGACGGCGCGCCGCGCCCGCGCGGCGTCGGAGTCGGGCGTGGCGTCGTGCGCGAGGTCATCGGCGAGCGCAGGAGCGTGCATCACGGCACCCCCCGCGCTGGTCCGGACGAGGCGCTGCCGCCGGCGCGCCGCTCGCGGAGGGCCGTCCGGAAGCCGAGATGCAAGGAGAAGAGGGCGTGGAGGGCAGAGAGCTCCCCCGAATTTTCGTGCATTATCGTGAACATCAAGGAAGAATCTTGCAGCTGCAATCGGTCCACGCAAGCGGCTTCGTGCACAAACAGGAACGAACGTGCAAAACAACGCAGACAGCTCCGGGCTCATGGTCGCCGAGCGGCGCCGGCATATTCTCGCGGTACTGGAACGCGACGGGAAGGTGGTGGCGGCCGAGCTGAGCCGTTCCTTCGGCGTCTCGGAGGACACGATCCGGCGCGACCTGCGCGAGATGGCGAACGAGGGGCTCCTCCAGCGCGTGCACGGCGGCGGCCTGCCGCTCGCCCGGGTGAACCCGAGCTTCCCCGCGCGCGAGCGGCAGCAGCCGCGCGTGAAGGAGGAGCTCGCGCGGGCGGCGGCCACCTTGATCAAGCGGGGTCAGGTCGTGTTCATCGACAGCGGCACGACCAACGTGGCTGTCGCGCGCCACCTCCCGCGCGATCTCGAGGCGACGATCGCGACCAACAGCCCTCCTGTCGCGATCGCGCTCTCCGAGCACCCGCGCGTCGAGGTGGTGCTGCTCGGCGGGCGCATGCGCAAGGACCCGCTGGCCGCCGCCGACGCCGTGACCATCGCGGCCGTGCGCCAGATCCGGGCGGACCTCTGCTACCTCGGCGTGTGCACCCTCGACCCGGCGTTCGGTATCACCACCGTGGATCTCGACGAGTCGTACGTGAAGCGGGCGATGGTCGAGGCCTCGGCCGAGGTCGTCGCGCTGGCCACCGCGGACAAGCTCGGCACGGCGTCACCGTACGTCGTGGCGCCGCTGAGCGAGCTCACGTGGCTCTTCACGGAGCGCGGCGTGTCGAAGGAAGCGCTCGCGCCCTACCGGGCGGCGGGCGTCACCGTCACGCAGGACATCGAGACGGAGCCGGCCTAGTTTCGCGCGTCAGGGATCCCTGGCAGCCCCCGGCGCGACGTTGGGAGCGGCGCGACCCTCAGGCGCGGGCTGGAGACCCGAGGGCGCTCTGCATGCGCGGATCGCTCACCGGGGAGCGGCAGTCTCTTCGCGCTGCTCCACGTACTCCTGGCAGCAGCAGAACTCCGTCCTGGTGATCCGCGGGTCCGTCTTGCTGCCGCAGATCACCTTCTCGAGCATCGCCTGGAAGGCGCTCAGGTTGTCTTGCGAGGCCAAGAACTGGCCGTCCGTCTCCCGGGCCACGCGCGGGTACTCCGCTTCGATCGACTTGCGTATCCTCTCGTGCTTGGCTCGACGGCGCAGCCCTCGGAGCGCTCGTGCTCGACGGCGCAGCCCTCGCCCCGCTCGGGGCGCCCCGCACCCCTCCGTTCGGGCGAGGTCCTGTCTATAGGACCAAGGTCCTATCGCGAAGCCTCGCCCCGGTGTCATCATCAGCGCCTCTCGGAGGACACATGCCGCGGAACGTCGCGTTCGAGCTGCCCTTTCCCGTCACTGCCAGCCCGGATGTTGCGGGTGCGCGGCGACGCAACCTGGAGTGGGCTCAGCGTCTGGGCCTTGTCGGGGAAGGCAGGTCACCCACCTCCCGGGGCGCCTGTTCGTGCCGCGCTGGTGTCGCCCTTCTAGGCCGAGGCGCGCCTGAGCGCCATGGGACTTTGGTCCTACGTCTCGGCTCCTCGCCCTGGCCCGGCCAGCAGCCCGCAAGCCTCATGGCCACGCAACCGTACGCTGGTTTCAGCGGGCCTGTCCCATTGTTGAGGGTACAGGGTCGCGGCCGCGATGCGGCTGTCAAATTCATCAGGGACGAACCCGAGCCACGTCATGCTGCTCGACAGATCGTCACTGATTCCTGGACACCTCCAAGGGCATCAGCGGGCGTGGTGGCCAACGGCTCACTTGTCGAGGTCGCTGCCGAGTTAGAGGCGAGGATGACGAGGGGGATAAATCCATTGCGCATCTGCCAATGACGGTGATAGAAGCTGTCGTCCACAACGAGATGCGGCTCCCTTGGGCCGATCTACATAGATGCGCCTGCACGGTGGACAGAGCGATCCTTCGACATCTCGAGGCAGCTTCGGCGTGCCTTGATGGCCTGGATCGACGACGGCGCTGGACGAGCGAACAGGAGGCGAACGATGCCGGCAGACGTGACTACCAGTTATACATTTCGCGTGCTCAACCCCGATGGGTCCGTGCTCGGAAGGGGTTGCTTCTCCTACGAAGGCCCTCCCACCGGGGTGAGCGTCGCTTACGCGGCCCAGGGCGGATCCAGCGGGCCCAAGCTGAGCGCCTTCTGGTACCACGACAACGCCGTCGGTACGCTGGGCCTGAGCAATCTCCTCACCCTCAATTTCACCCAGGGCGACGCGGCCACATCCCGCTTCGCCTTCAATGCCTGGAACGCTCCGGACAACACCCGTGGCCTCACCACGGACTGGGCGTCGCCGGAGCGCCCCGGGGAGGTCTCCACCCACCGCGGCGTGGAGCTCAATCTGGACCGCCAGGGAAGGCGGCTCGAGTTCCCCGTGTATCGCGCCGAGGCCTCGAAGGCCGTTTCCGTCGTAGATCTGGTCGTGGTCATCGACTCCAGCGGGTCGATGGCGGATGAGGCGACGGCGCTCAGCCAGGCGATCGGCGCGGCCATCGAGGCCGCCAAGACGAAGTGCCCGTCGGACCTGCGCGCCACGTACCTGGGCATCGAGAACGTGTTCAAGAAGACGCTCTTCAACAACACCGTGCGCGCCTACCTCAACAAGCTGGGGGTGCCGGACTCGGCGATCAAGGGTCGCAAGGACGTGGACGGCGCGCGGGAGGACGGCGCGCGCGCCATGGAGGACATCGCCACCCATTTCGACTGGCGGCCCGGCGCCAAGCGGGCCATCTTCTATCTGGGCGACGAGGCGCTCGAAGGCGGCAACCCGCAGAATCAAGACGACATCGACGCTGCGAACAGCGCGATCGAGACCGCCAGGAAGACCGGGACCACCGTGCACACGTACCTCGGCACGGCAGCGGCGCAGGTGCGCCAGCAAGTCGAAGCGGAGTATGCCCGCGTGGCCAGGGAGACCGGTGGTCAGTCCTTCACGTCCCTGAGCACGCTGAGCGGCTTCCAGGAGATGCTGGAGAAGGTGATCTGCAACAGCAGCTGCCTCTGCTGCCAGGCAGACGTCGAGAAGGACGCGCGGGAGCGGCCGATCCCCAAGCCGGTGCCGCCCGAGCCGCAGCGGGGCTTCTGGTCCTGGGGGGCCAACGACTGGGGCCAGCTCGGCGACGGCACCAACACCAACAGGAACAAGCCGATGCAAGAGGTGGGTCTGCTCGGGGTCAAGGCCCTCGCCGCCGGCGGCTGGCATAACCTGGCGCTGCTGGACAATGGCGCTGTGTGGACCTGGGGCGCCAACAACTACGGGCAGCTCGGCTATGGTCACACGACGGTCACCCCTCAGCCGACGAAGCCGGCGGACGTGGCGCTCGTCACCGGGGTCAAGGCCATCGCTGCCTGCGGCTGGACGAGCCTGGCGCTGGTCTCGGACGGCACCGTACGGGCGTGGGGGCGCAACACCTGGGGCAACCTCGGTGACGGCACCACGACCGACAGCAACAGGCCGGTGCAGGTGGCGGGCCTCGCGGGGGTCAAGGCCATCGCTGCAGGCAGCGTGCACAGCCTGGCGCTGCGGGAGGATGGGACCCTGTGGGCGTGGGGTCTCAACAACCTGGGCCAGCTCGGCGACGGTACCCTGACCCAGAGGGAAAGACCGGTGAAGGTGTCGGGCCTCGGAACGGTCAAGGCCATCGCTGCCGGCCGCAACTACGAAGGCGCCGGCCACTACAGCCTGGCGCTGCTGGAGGACGGCACCGTGTGGGCCTGGGGGGCCAACAACTGGGGCCAGCTCGGCGACGGCACCAACGTCTACAAGCTCGCGCCGGTGAAGGTGCCGGACCTCGGCAGGGTCAAGGCGATTGCGGCCGGCGGCTGGCACAACCTGGCGCTGCTGGAGGACGGCACCGTGTGGTCGTGGGGGGCCAACAACTGGGCCCAGCTCGGCAATGGCGTCACGGATCCTGTTGCCAGGCCCTCGAAGCCGGTGAAGGTGCTGGGCCTCGCGGGGGTCAAGGCGATCTCCGCGAACTACTATCATAACCTGGCGCTGCTGGAGGATGGCACCGTGTGGATCTGGGGGGCCAACAACTACGGGCAGATCGGCAGCGTCGCGGTCGCGGCCCAGCCCACGCCGCTGCGGGTGCCGGAGCTTACCGGGGTCAAGGCGATCGCGGCCGGCGGCTGGCACTCTCTGGCGACCGTTTGACCTGAGCGGCAGCCCGCCTGCAACTTGCCGATCACGTCCGTCGCCCAGGCAAGTGGGTTGGCTCCGTGCATTCGACACGAGCCGAAGATCGTTTCGCCGACGGCGAGGCGTTCAACCCCCTTGTCCGAGACCGCGAACAAGTAGTTTTTCCCTTCCGAGCGCCACGCATCTCAGCTGCCACTCGACCTCGAAGGGAGAGAGCGGAGCGAGACCCGGAAGGGGTCCTCCTCGCGCCGGCGCACCAGCGGCGAAGCTCGCCCGGCGTCGCACGATTCCGCTCTACCCAGCTTCCACCTACAGCAACCCCGAGACCCGATCCAGGACGCCGCAGGTGAGGCCGCCCGTGGAGAACGCGACGAGGGGCTCCAGGCTTGACGCGATCGACTCCGGGTAAACGCCGCTTCCGGGGGCGCGGCAGGTCGGCGCGCCCGCGCTGTCCCGGGAGCAGACCGCGTCGCAATGGCCGAGGAGCGTGAGCCGGCACGTGGGCGACTGCCCGCAGATGCGCTCGAGGGTCTTCACGCTCAGCGCCACGCCGCACTCGTCGATCAGCGCGTTGTCGGCGCAGGCGAACGCCGTTGGCCGGACCGGGTCGAAGAGATCGCCGAACATGATCGCATCACGGACCGAGTAATCCTGCGCGTCGCTGCCGGGCGCGTCCGCAAGACCCGGGTGGCCGCCGGTCAGGTGGACGTCGACGTGCGCGTCCAGCGCGTTCAGCGACTGCAGCAGGCACGCCGTCACCCAGCGTCGCGACGTGGCGTCCGAGAGCGGCGCGGAGGCCCACTGCGGCGCGAGCCCGATCCATCCGTCGAAGGACCGCCGGGAG
Source organism: Sorangium sp. So ce321 (assembly GCF_051530195.1). Lineage (NCBI taxonomy): Bacteria > Pseudomonadati > Myxococcota > Polyangiales > Polyangiaceae > Sorangium > Sorangium sp. So ce321. The sequence goes on from NZ_CP150329.1 coordinate 6,848,346, forward strand.
CCCGCCTCCAGCGTCGCCCCCTCGGGCAGGGCGCAGGCGACCACGCGCTCGGCGAGCTCCCTGCCCCCCTCGCTCGAGAGGAGCACCGAGCCTCCAGCGCCCGCCAACGCGTCCTCCAGCGGCGCCCGCGCCAGCGCGCGCAGCGCCTGCTGCGTCGAGGGCTTCCAGAAGAAGGCCGGATCCAGGCCGTTCATCACGATGATCCCCTGCCCGGCGACCTGGATCGACTCACCCTCGTCGGCCGGCGCCGCCCCGCACCCGCCCGCAAGCAAGCAGAAACCGATCACCCAAGCAGCATTGACCCGTACGCGAAGCATGACCTGTCCTCCATTTCAGGCGCATCTGCGTGCGCCTCGCACCAGGACCAGGCAAATCACGCGCCGCACCGATCGCGCAGCGCACGGCAGGCTCAGCAGGCGCTGTTGATCGCGCTGAAGTGCGAGGAAGCGACCGCGCCGCTCCGCGGCAAGCTCAGCAGCCGCCCGCTCCGCCAGGCGGCGCGTCGAGCCGGCGCGCCAGCGCGTCGAACCGTGCCCGCCAGGCCGGATGATCCACCAGCAGGCCGCTGGCCCTGCCCAGGCTCGCGGCGGCGACCTCGGTCGCCCCATGGTGCAAGGCGGCGTGGCCGCGCCAGTAGAGGACCTCGAGGAGCTCGTCGGCGAAGAGGAACGGGCCGGCCTCGAGCTCCGCCTCGTCCAGGACGCCGAGCAGCGCGCGCGGCGCGGCGTCGGCGGCGTCGTCGTCCGACAGGAGGCAGCGCAGCATCAGGAAGCACCCGTGCGCCGCCTTCGCGGACGGCTCCGGAGGGCACGCGCCGGCGATCCACGCCAGCAGGCGCCGCGCCTCGCCGAGCTCCCCGCGCGCCGCGAGGATGCGCGCGAGCAGCAGCGAGCACTCCGGCACGGGGCGATCCACGAACCGCTGCTCCAGCGTGTGCGCGCGGCGCGCGAGCGAGAGCGCCTCGTCCTGCTGATCGCTCCAGTACAGGAGCTCGGCGACGTTGTACGTGGCGACGCGCTCCAGCCACGGGTTGCCGATCTCCCGCGCGAGCGCGATCGCGCGCCGGAGATCCCCGGTGGCGCGCGCGAGATCCTTCTTCAGCGTCCAGAGCACGACGCGGTTCATGATCGCGATGCAGAGGTGCGGCAGGTCCTCGGCGCGCTCGCAGAGGGCGATCGCCGCCTCGGCCCGCTGCTCCGCCTCGGCGAAGCGCCCCGCGTGCGCGAGCTCGGTCGACAGCAGCACCAGCGCGATGATCCGGCTCTCCTCGTCCCCGGCGGACTCGGCCAGCGACGCCCCCTCCGACAGGAGCGCGATCGCCTCCGCGGCCTCGGCCCGCCGCAGGCGCGTGCGCCCCTCGGCCACGCAGAGGCGCGCCGAGAGCCGCGGCGAGCCCGCGCGCTCCACGAGCGGCCGCGCCAGCTCGACGCGCGCCGACGACGCCTCGTAGGCGCCCGTCCAGTCGAGCGCCGTGGCCTCCTCGAGCAGGATGTCCGCGCGGAGCTCCCCGTCGGCGAGCTCGAGCGCGGCGGAGAGATCGGCCATCGCCTCCTCGATGAGGTGGAGCCGGTAGCGGATCCTGCCGCGCCCGGCCAGCGCGAGCGCGCGCCGGCGGCGATCCTCCTCGCCGGCGAGCTTGAGCGCGGCGGTGTAGCAGCGCTCCGCCTCGACGTGCCGGTGCCGCGCGGAAGCGAGATCCCCGAGCCGGAGGTGCGCGTCGGCCGCCTCCTCCCCCGCCCCGCACGCGCCCGCGTGCCGGGCCAGCGGCTCGAGCTCCTCGAGCCCCGGCTCCGCCGCGAGGTAGCCGGACGGCGCGGCAAGCTCGGCCCGCGGCGCCCCGGACGGCGCGGGCGAGCGCTCGCCCTCGACCCGCGCCCGCCAGAACGCGAGCGCGTGCCGGTGGATCTGCGCGCGGTGCTCGAAATCGAGCGTCTCGTACACCGCGTCGCGGAAGAGCCCGCTCTGGAACCACCACCGCTCGGCGATGGCCCCGCGCGCGCCGCCGCCGTGCGCCCCGCCGTCGCCCTGCGCGCCGCCGCCGTGCGCGCCGCCGCCGTGCGCCCCGCCGTCGCCCTGCGCGCCGCCGTCGCCGGGCGCGCCGCGCGCGATGATGCCCTGCTCGACGAGCACGCCGAGCCCGTAGCCCGCGTCCACCGGCGTGCCGGCGCCGCCGGCCCGATCGACGGCGTCCTGCACCCACTCGAGCTCGGCCCGCGTGAACGACTCGCCGAGCACGGCGCAGAGCCGCGCGAGCGCGGCGATCTCCTGCGGCAGCGCCCCGAGCTGCCGCATCGCCAGCCACTGCCACGCCGGGGAGACCGGCAGGCCCTCGAGCGCCCCCGCCTCGACGCAGTAGCCGCCGCCCCCGGGGCTGCGGCGCACGAGCCCGGCCTGCTTGAGCGACCGGATGATCGCGGCGAGGCAACCCGGGTTGCCGCCCGCCCAGCGCGCGAGCCCCCGGAGCACGTCGGCGGGCGGGTACGCCGCCGGGAGGAGCAGCTGCGCCGCGAGCTCCGTGGCGGCGGGCTCATCGAGGGGGGCGAGCGCCACCCGGTCGGCCTGCTGTGTCCGGGCGCCCCACGTGGGGCGAAAACGCTCGAAGCGCGGGTGCGCGACGACCGCAGCCCAGAGCGCCACCCCGGCGCCGTCGAGCGTCGCCACCTCGAGCGCGTCGAGCACGGTGACGTCCGCCCACTGCGCGTCGTCCACGATCACGGCGACGGGCGCGCGGCGCGCGCGGCGGCGCAGCCCCTCGGCGATCGCCCGCGCCACGTGGTGGGGCGTCGCGGCGGGTGCGGCGCGCGCGGCGCGCGCGGTGCCGGGGAGCGCCCACCCGAGCGCCGCGGCGACGGACGCGAAGGTCGACGCGCCGAGCTCCGGGCCGAGCCGCGCCTCGCAGAACGCGCGCGGGTCGGCCGGCGCGGCGGCGGGCGCGGCGAGGGCGAAGCGCAGGATCTCCGCCGTGTCGCGGCTCGCCTCACCCGGCAGCGGCTGCGCCGCCCGCACGACGAGCGCCTCGGCGTCCGGGCGAAGGCGCCGCGCCACGACGGCCGCCTCGGCCGCGACGCGGCTCTTGCCGAGGCCGGCGTCGCCGAGCACCGTGACCAGCGCCGGGCACGCGCCGCTGAACGCCGCGGCGGCGCTCGCCTCGAGCGCCGCGATCGCCTCGCCCCGGCCGACCATGGGCGGCGGCGGGGCAGTCTCCGCCGCCCGCGCGACCCGGGGCGAGGTCGGGGGCGTGGCGGGCTCGCCCTCGGCGAGGGCGCGCTCGAGCTCCTCGGTGAGGGTGACGCCGGACCACGGGTACGCGGGGATCCATGTCTCCGGGCGATCCACCGCCGCGCCGTACACGGCCGGCGCGCCGCGGTCGCGCGGGCGGATGATCACGCCCGCGAGGTGGAGCGCGGCCCGGGCGCCGCGCCGCTCGACGAGCTCGCGCGCGGCGGAGAGCGCGAGCCGGACCGGGTGCTCGGCGTCGCGGGCCGAGAAGACGGCGACGTAGCGGCGCCCGCGCTGCCGGACGCAGATGCCGCTGCGGCTCGCCAGGGCGGCGATCACGAGCGGCGTGGCGGCGCCGGTCTCGGCGACGAGCACGACCACCGGCTGCAGCCCCTCGGCGATGAGCCGGCCGCCGGCGCTGGAGGGCGGCCCCGACGCGAGGGTCGCCGAGGACCGGGGGGTCGGCTCGGCGGCCGCCGTCGCCGCGGCGGCCGCCGTCGCCGCCGCGACCGGGGCGGCGACGAGCGGGCACGCCTCCGCGAGCGCGCGCCGGAGCCAGGCCGCGCTCGCGGGCCGGCGGTCGGGCTCCTTGGCGAGGCACGAGAGCACGAGCTCCTCGAGGGCGTCGGGGATCGGCGCGAGCTCGCCCGGACGCGGCGGCCGGAGCGCGAGGTGCGCGTGCTCGACCGCGCCCGTGTCCCCCACGAACGGCGGACGCAGCGTGAGCAGCTCGAACAGCATCGCGCCGAAGGCGTAGATATCCGTGCGCGCGTCGACGGCGTCCCCGGCGCGGAGCTGCTCCGGGGCCATGTACTCGGGCGTGCCGACGATCGTGCCCCCGCGCGTGATCTCGGCCTCGTCGTCCTGGCGCGACGCACCGGCGGGCCGCGCCAGGCCGAGGTCGAGCAGCACCGCGCGCGCCGCGTGCTCCACGAGGCCCGCGGCGGGCGCGCGGGGCGGCGCGTCGCCCGGCGCGGTCGTTCGGCGCGGCGCGAGCATCACGTTCTCCGGCTTGAGATCGCGGTGGACGACGCCGCACGCGTGCGCGGCCGCGAGCGCGTCGAGCAGCGCGGCGGCGCGCGCGGCCGCCCAGGCCGGCTCCGGCGGGCCGGGCAGCGCCGCGAGCGTCTCGGCGAGCGTCGCGCCCGGGACTCGATCCATGGCGATCCAGGGGCGGCCGTCGTCGAGCCGCCCCTCGCCGTGGACCCGCGGGACGTGCGGCGGACCGATGCACCGGAGCGCGCCCGCCTCGCGCCGGAACCGCGCCTGCACCGCCCCGCCGGAGGAGCGGCCGACCTTGAGGGCCACCTGGAGGCCGTCCGCGTCGCGCCGCGCGGCCCACACAGCGGAGAAGCCTCCCTCGCCGAGCAGGCCGCCCACCCGGAAGCCCGCGACGCGCGGCGGCCCGGGCGCGGGCGTGCGCTCTCCCGCCGACGGCCGCGACGCGCCGTCGCGGGGACAAACGCCCGCCGGTGGGAGCCGGCGGTGGCACAGGGGGCAGCGGGACACGGGTGGCTCTTCTGGGGGGGCGGTGGGAGATCAGCGCGCCGCCGCCCCATGGTACCGTCGGTCGGTCCGTTCATGGCGAGCGAAGACCCCGACACCCCGAGCGAAGACCCCGACACCCTCCCCGGCGCCCCCGGCGCCCCCGGCGCCGATGTCACGGTGCGCACGGTGCTGTCGACGATGGCCGCTCCGTCCCTGCCCGCCGTGATCGTCGGCGGGCTCGCGGTGGCGTCCCTGCCGCCCGGAGCGCGCGCGGGCGAGTACGAGCTCGAGGAGCCGCTCGGCGCGGGCGGCTTCAGCGTGATCTACCGCGCGAGGCACGCGGTCGACGGCACGCTGGCCGCGGTGAAGGTGCTGCACCCCGAGCTCAGCGCGCAGCCGGACGTGGTGGTCCGCTTCCAGCGGGAGGTGGAGACCGTCCGTCGGCTGCGGCACCCCGGCATCGTCGAGGTCTTCGAGCAGGGGCAGCTCGAGGACGGGCGGCCCTACTACGCGATGGAGCTGCTCGCCGGGATCAGCCTGGATGAGCACCTCCGGGCCCGCGGCCGCCTGTCGCCCGAGGAGGCGCTCGCGATCCTGGAGCCGCTCTGCGACGCCCTGGAGGCCGCGCACGCCCAGGCCGTCGTGCACCGGGACCTCAAGGCCTCGAACGTGTTCCTGGTGGAGGACGGGCCGCGCCGGGTCGTGCTGCTCGATTTCGGCGTGGCCAAGCTGCTCGACGCGCCCGGGCCGGGGCTGACCTCCTCGCGGGAGGTCCTCGGGAGCCCCTCGTGCGTCGCCCCCGAGCAGCTCCTCGGCCGCCGCGTGGACGCCCGGGCCGACGTCTACGCGCTCGGCATCCTCGCCTACCGCATGCTCGTCGGCGAGCCGCTCTTCGCCGGGGACCTCGGCGCGCTCGTGCGCCAGCTGCACCTCTTCGCGAGCCCGCCGCGCCCGAGCGCGAAGGCGCGGCTCTCTCCGGCGTTCGACGACGTCCTCCTCCGGGCGGTCGCCAAGGAGCCGGCGGCGCGCCACCCGACGGCCCGCGCGTTCCTCGAGGATTTCCGCTGGTCCCTCGAGGCCTCGCGCGGCGCTGTCGAGGCGCCGCCCGGCGCGCGCGCCCGCCCCGGGGTGGCGGTGCACGCCGAGGCCGGCGCCGCGCCCGAGGCGCTCGACCTGCCGGATGATCGCCTGCTCGCGGACCTGGAGGCGATCTTGCCGTTCGTGGCCGCCGAGCTCTCGGAGGCCGGGCTGTCCCCCGCGGCCGAGACGGGCAACAGCCTGCTCTTCACGGCCGAGCGCCCCGCCGACGCGGCCGCCGACGCGGTGGCGCGCCGCCGCGTCGTGGACGCGGCGCTCGGGATCTTCCGGCGGCTCGCGGGCCGCCCCGGGCGCGACCCCAGGGTGTACGTGCGCCTGAGCGTCCACGCGGGGGAGATGCTCGTCGGCCCCGCGGGCGAGCTCCTCGGCGGCGCGCTCGCCGAGGTCGGCGGCTGGGCGCCCGAGGGGACCGACGAGGGCGTCTTCGCCTCGCCCGAGGCGCTCGCGGGCCTCGAGGTCGCCGCCCGCTCGCCTGCGCACGAGGGGGAGATGCTCGTGCTGGCCAGCGCCGGGTCGATCCTCGATCCGTAGCGGGAGCCCTCGGCCCTCGATCCGTAGCGGGAGCCCTCGGCCCCTGGCCGCGAGCGCTGCACGCGAGCGCCGGATCGATCTCGGTCCGTGGCGGGAGCTCCCGGCGCCAGCCGCAAGCGCTACAAGAATACGCTGCCATTGCAGCCTGTGGGGGTCATCAACGCAACCGCTACAAGAATGCGCTGCCATTGTTGCCTGCGGGAGCCATCAGCAGCTGCCTGCCCACGCCAGCAGCCCGCGCCGAGGTGTCCGGGACGCCGCTCGCCACGGTCCGCACATGGTAATATCGTGCAAGTGAACAGCACCCAGGTCCCCACACCAGGCGCAGATGCGACCACCGTACTGAAGGTCCGACCGCGCGAGGTGGCGTTCGGCAAGTTCAGCGTGCAGGTGGTGCGCGGCCCGGATCAGGGCGCCATGACGGTGGCCGAAGCGCCCGAGCTCGCGATCGGCACCGCGGCGGGCAACCACCTGGTCCTGAGCGACCCGTCGGTGTCGCGCCACCACTGCATCATCACCGCGACCCCGAAGGGCTACCTGCTGCGCGACCTCGACAGCACCAACGGCATCACGCTCGGCGGCTTCCGGGTGGAGACGGCGTACCTGATCCCGGGCGCCACGTTCGGCGTGGGCGAGACGCTGCTGCACTTCGACAACCTGGCCGAGGAGGTCCGCGAGCCGCTCGGGGACGCGGTGCTCTCCGGCCGGGTGCTGGGGCAGAGCACGGCGATGCGCCGGCTCTTCGCGATGATCCCGCGGATCGCCGCCTCCGACGCGACGGTGCTCCTCGAGGGCGAGACAGGGGCCGGCAAGGGGCTGCTCGCCGAGGTGCTGCACCAGCAGAGCCCGCGCGCGGGCGGGCCGTTCGTCGTCATCGATTGCGCCTCGATCCCGCCCACGCTCATCGAGGCCGAGCTGTTCGGGCACATGCGGGGCGCCTTCACGGGGGCGCAGCAGGCGCGCGCTGGCGCCTTCGAGGCGGCGCGCGGGGGCACGGTGCTGCTCGACGAGATCGGCGAGCTGCGGCTGGACCTCCAGCCGAAGCTGCTGCGCGCCCTGGAAGAGCGCTCGATCCGCCGCATCGGCAGCCTCGACACCGTCCCGCTCGACGTGCGGATCATCGCGGCGACGAACCGCGACCTCCGGCAGGAGGTCAACCGCGGCACCTTCCGCTCGGACCTCTTCTATCGCCTCAACGTGGTCCGGCTCCGGATGCCTCCGCTGCGCGAGCGGCGGGAGGACATCCCGCTGCTCGTCGCGCACTACTACCGGCAGTTCGCGGACCGGGCGGATCCGCCGGCGGAGCTCGTGGAGCGGCTGGCCCACCACGACTGGCCGGGCAACGTGCGCGAGCTGCGCAGCGCGGTGGAGCGCGCCGTGCTGACCGGCGATCCGGCGATCGGAGAGGGCGGCGCCGCGCCCCGGGAGGGCGGCGACGAGGAGCCGGCGCTTTGCCCTGAGGACCTCGAGCTCTCGTTCCGCCAGGCCAAGGAGCGCACGGTCGCGCGCTGGGAGCGGGCCTATGTGAAGGCGCTGATCCGGGCGAACGGGGGGAACCTCTCGCACGCCGCGCGCGCCGGCCGGATGGACCGCAACCACCTGCGGGAGCTCCTTCGCCGGCACGGGGTCACGGTGAGCGAGCCGTAGACGGTGTCGAGCGGCGGCGTGGAGCGGCGGCGCTTCGCGGTCGCCTCGTGCGCCTGAACGGGAGGATCCGCCGGAGTCGGCGCCGCGCTTTTCGTGAACGCGCCGGCGCCGGACCGCTCCACCGTTGCCCCGGGCCGCTCCACCGTTGCCCCTTTCGCTTCAGTCCCCAGGTGGCCCCCCGCTCTGGTGCCCTTTTCGCCTCAGACGGAGCGACGTGCCGATCCCGTCCATCGATGAAGCGGATACCAAGGCGATCGCGAAGGTGGCCGGCCCGCGCCTGCGCGAGCAGAAGTGACGAGGCAGCACGCTAGACGAGCCCGGCGGAGAGCACGAGTTCGTCAGTCGTACGTCCCGCAAGGCCCGCGACTGCCATGATAGGCCGGCTCTCATGAAATGGAGTACGTTCGTCATGGCCGGCTTGCTCTCACTGAGCTTGCCGAGCGTGTCGCCTGCCGCTGAAGAGTGCGGCTCGATCTTCTTCACGTCGGGGACCAGCAAGCTCGATGTCCCTACCGGGACGCAAAGGGTGCGCTTCGCCGACATGGACGGGAACGGCACCGACGACTGGATCTTGCTCACGGTCCTTCAATTCACGCTCCAGCTTCGCGACCGCGACGGCTCGCAGCTCGCCAGCGCGACGTACCCGGCCGCTGGAGGCGGCAACGTGTATCTGCAGCAGGTCGAGGTCGCCGATGTCACCGGCGATGGCCAGCTCGATTTCATCGTCAGGGACGAGCTGGGCGTGTCCGTCGTCCAGCAGACGTCCGGCAACCTCACGCCGCTCGGCACCATCGCTGGCGCGCCGAGCACGCGCGACCACCGCCCCCTTCCGCTCGCCGCCGGACACTTCCTCAGCCAGAGCCAGGCGGACATCGTCGTCGAGACGGCCCCGGGCGAGCTGCAGCTGTTCCACGCGTCGGACGGCGCGTTCCGCGCGGTGCATACGCTGAGCGACGCCGCCGTGATGGACGAGAGCGTCGTCCTGAGCGCTGCGTTGCCCACGGGAGACGTGGATGGAGATGGCCTGCAGGACTTGCTGTACCCGTCCGTGGGCGGCCTCGCCATCGCCCAGAGGTCCGCCTCGGGGAGCTTCCAGCCGAACCATCGGCTGGCCATGGAAGGAAGCTACGAGCTCGGGGGGTTCGGCGACTTCGACGGCAACGGGCTGCAGGATGTGGCCGTGGTCGCGAGGCGCCCGGGGCCATCGGGGTACGACGAGCTGCTGCTCCAGACGTGGCTCCAGGCCCCCAAGGGGACGTTCACCCCGCTGGAGCTCCACAAGGTGGATTCCGCGAGAGGCCGGATGCTCGCGGCCGATCTCTCGGAGGACGGCGCCGACGAGCTGGTCGTCGGCGCATCGATCGGGCGGCTCGTCGAGAGGCGATGGAGCTTCACCGAGCGCGATTCGTTTGACGACACGCCGGAAGCGCTGATCGACTTGACCGGCGACGGGGTGCTCGACCTCGTCGTCTCCAGGGAGATGGCCCGCGGCGTGCGCGCAGATCTCGCGGTCGAGGCCGTGGATGAGCCCGTCCCCCTCAGGCCAGGCGGCTTCACCCAGCTGCTGCTGTCGCTGACGAACCGGGGCCCGACCCTGACGCGGGGCATTGCCCTCTCCGCTGAAAGTGGAGAGAACGGTCAGGTAAAGCTGAGCTGCGGCCTGGAGGATTGCTCCGATCTGGCGCTCGACGCCGGACAGAGCATCCTGTTCTCGGCGACCGTGAACGTCGGTGAGGGCGAGCACGTGGACCTGAGCGTCTCGGCGTGCGGCCGGCTGTTCGACGCCGACACGAGCAACAACCGCGCGGCGCTGCGGATCCCCATCGACAACGAGGTGCGCGCCGACCTGTCCGGCGACGCGAGCATCATGATCGAAGACTCGGACATCGCGCTCTATATGAACGTGAGGAGCGCCGGCCCCTCGCCGGCGCGCCGCGTGCGCCTGGAGCAGGAGCTGCCTGAGGGCATGGTCGACGTCACCTGGACGTCGAACGAGGATGCGGACTGCGCCGTGCAAGCGAGCAAGCTGTCTTGCGAGCTGGCGGAGCTGACAAAGTCCGACTCCTGGTCCATCACCGTGCGTGGCAAGCTCGATTATCGAGGGCAGCGGGTCGAGACGTGGGCGACCGTCCGCAGCGACACGAAGGATCCGGACGAGAGCAACAACAGGTTCGGGCGCGTCGTACCGGAAGGGTTCCTCGGCTCGTCGCCGCACGGGGGTGCCTCGAGCGGGTGCGGCTGCCGCCTCGTTGCATCTCCGGACAGCGCGGCGCCCCGGGTTCTTTGGCTCGCGCTCGCGGCCGCCGTGGCGCTCGGAGCCCGGCGAGCTCGCCGCGGATGACAGCGCCTGGCTCGACGGAGGTCGCCTTCGGGGTTGCGCTGGAAACCCTGGACTCATCGCGCGGCGTCGCCGCCGCGGGCAAGAGCGTCCCCCGCCCCGGCTGTCGAGGCTGGTGATGAGGAGGATTGCAGCGCTTCACGAGGGGGAGCTTGCTAGGGTGTACGGACCTCCATGACCCCTGAAGAACGCGCGCCTCTTCCGCTGCCGGCCCCCGCTCCGCTCACGCCTCCGGAGGGCTTCGCGGAGCGCCTCGCGGCGATCGGCCTCACCCTCGACGCCGCGGTGATCGCCAAGCTCGGCGATTACCTCGCGCGCCTGCTCGCGATGAACGAGCTGATGAACCTGACCGCGATCACGGATCCGGTCGAGGTCTGGGAGAAGCACATCCTCGACTCGCTCACGCTCGTGCCCCTCCTGGACGAGCTGAGCGCGGGGGCGCGCATCGCCGACATCGGCTCCGGCGGGGGCCTCCCCGGCATTCCGCTCGCCATCGCTCGGCCCGATCTCAAGGTGACCCTGGTGGAGGCGACGCAGAAGAAGGCTTCGTTCCTCGTCGCGGTGGCCGCCGGCCTCGGGCTCACCAACGTGTCGGTGCGCGCCGAACGCGCCGAGCAGCTCGGCAAGGGCGATCTCCGCGGCGCGTTCGACGCGGTGACGGCGCGCGCGGTGGGGCGCCTGGTCATGCTGGTCCCCCTGACGGTGCCCTTCGTGCGGCCCAACGGGATGGTGCTGCTGGTGAAGGGGCAGCGCGCCGAGGAGGAGCTCGCCGAGGCGAGCTGGGTCCTCGGGCGACAGCGGGCCGCCTTCGTGAAGACAGTGGGGACGCCGACGGGGAAGATCGTGGTCCTGCAGAAGTCGGGCGAGGAGCCGAAGCGCCATTTCGGGCGGTGATCCCCGGCGGTGTTCCCTCCGCGCCCGAGGGAATTCGACTCGAATCACCCGGAGATCCGCGGCGCCCCCGGGGGCGGCTAGACCTCGTGGCTCCTCGCGCGGCGGGCGCCGGGGCCGCGGAGGAGCACGTGGCCATCGCGATCGGCGGCGCGCGATCGCCTCGCCTGGCGGCCGGCGCGCCCTTCGTGCCGCCGGGCGAGCGGCCTCCGGGCGAGGGCGGCGTCGGCGCGGGCGAGGGTGTCCGCGAGGTAGTCGCTCCGCCCGGCGGTCGCGTGGAGGGTGTCCTGGATGCCGCGCCGGTGGATCTCCCAGCCGCAGCCGGGGACGAAGCGGAGCGTCGTCGTGGAGGCGTGCGGGCGCGCGCGATCGCGCAGCGAGTCGCCGTCGAGCACCCACACCTCGGGGCCGAAGCCGGTGAGGACCTGGCGCAGGTCGACCGCCGGCAGCCCGCCGGGGCGGTTGGCGCTGCCCACGAACAGCGGCGCGTGGCGCTCGAGCAACCAGGCGAGGGGCTCCCACGCGACGCCGAAGAGGAGCGCCATGCCGTAACGCGCGGCGGGCGCGAGCCAGCCCGGCGCGCCGTCGTTCGTCGCGAGCGGCGCGAGGGCGGTGACCCGCTCGACTCCGAGCAGCCAGCCCAGGCGGCGGCGCTCCGCCTCGTCGAGCGCGAGGTGCGGCGCGACCTGCTCGAAGCGCGGCTCCCAGAGGGCGACGGGTTGATCGCGAGGGCGCCCCTTCGCCCGGTTCACGGCGCTCACCGTCTTCGCGGCGACGACGTAGGCAAGCGGCGAAGGGGTCGGCAGGACGACCGCATCGCCCCGCTCGAGCGCCGCATCCACGGCGAGCCGACCGGCCTCGTCAAACCGGGCGACGGGCACGTTCACCTCCTGTGCGCTCGCGCTCCCCTGCGCGCGTGAGCGCGACGGGCCTCGCGGGCGCAGGGAGCGTCGCGGCCTGGGCACCTCCCCGCGGCGCCCCCTCTCTCACCATGGCGCTACCGCCGAGCGCTGGCTCACGCACCGCCCCAGCGGCGACGGTCACGGACGATTCTTTTCTTGCCTGAAACATTTCATTCACGCTCGGACACCGGCGAGGCACCTGGGAATGCAGGAGGGCTCGCCATCACGCCTGGTCCGCCCTCGCCGGAGAGCAGGCTTCGGTCCATCGAGCGTCGAGGTCCAGAGAACGGGTACTGGCTGGCTCGATCCGTCTGTTTCCATGGAGATGCACAGGTGTGAGGGCCGGCGGCCGCAGCCCGCTCGACGCGCGGACGCCGGCTGAGGGCGGCAGCAGGTGCTGGCGCGAGCACGCAGCAGGTGCTGGCCCGAGCCAGCAGCGCGCCCGCGCCGGCAGCCCGTTGCGGCAATGTAATTTTGCGCTCTCCCTGCCATCCTGGACCGGCAAACAGCGCTCGTGGAGCCCGGATCGATCGCGGCACGATCAACGTGGCTGGAGGCTGAGGCATCCCCTCAAATTCGTCGGAAACTTCACAGGGAGGCGGGGAGACGGGGAGGAAAATCTTCAATTACTCCCCGTCTCCCCGCCTCCCTGTTCAATTTCCCCGCTGAAATGGCTGCAGAATGAGGGGATTCCTCAGGGCTGGAGGGCAACGGTGCCTGTCCAGAGATTAAGGACTCAGCCGCTGCCCGCGATCGCCGATGTCAACGAGGCGTCTCGCCGCAGGGACCGAGTCGGCCTCATCGACGCTCGCCGGCGGCGGACCGGCCGCGCTCGCCGGACGGATGAGGACGAGCGCGTCCGACATGATCCAGAGCCCCAGGCCGATCAGGACGAACGGCAGCGCCACGCGGCCATGGCGCCGGATGCGGCTGCCCAGGACCGGGTGGTTGACGAGGTGGTGGCCGAGCGCGCACAGGGCGCCGGTCATGACCGCGAACACCGCCGCGTGCAGCGGGATGAGCCCGGGGGAGCTGGAGAACAGCGGGATGTAGACGCCGAGGTTGTCCCCGCCGTTGGCGACGGTCACGGTCGCCACCGCGAGCGATCGGAAGCGCGCGGCGCGGCCACGCGGCAGGTCGGCGGCGTCGGCGTCGTCGCCCTCGTCCTCCCCGGCGCCCGGGCCCCGCCAGAGCGCCCACAGGCCCCGGAGGCCGAGCGCGAGGGGCGCCAGGCCGAGCAGGCCGATCCACCCCTCCGGCACGCGGACTGCGAGCAGCGCGCACGCGACGCTCGCCAGCACGAGCGCCGCCATGCCGAGGAACTGACCGGCGACGACCTGGCGCGGGGTGAAGTCTGGATCCGAGTAGAAGGCCGTGAGCAGGAGGATGTCGTCGATGTTCGTGGAGATGAACACGACAGCGCTCACCCCGAGAGCCGGAAGGATCTGCTGCATGTGCGCCCGCGGACGTAGCACCGCGCGCTCGCCCGCGCCCAGCCGGCGAGGCGCCGCGGGGCCGCGTCGACACGACGCCGCTGCTCGCGCGGGGCTCCTGGGGTAGATCGTCATGGCCGGAGGAGCCGCGCGCCCGGCGAGCGAAGGCAGGGCGACCGCAGGCGAGCCGCGCGCGCGCAAGGAGAAGCATGGCAACCATCCCCCAGCCCGTGGAGCCGACCGGAGCGACGGCCTCGCCCGCCGCGCAGCGCGCGCGGGCCGACCTCCCGGTGCAGGGCATGACCTGCGCGGCGTGCGTGCGCCGCGTCGAGCGGGCGCTGCGCGCGGCGCCCGGCGTCCAGGAGGCGGCGGTCAACCTGGTGACGCAGCGGGCGACGGTCGCCTACGACGCGCGGGCGACCACGCCCGCCGCGCTCGCCCGCGCGATCGTGGAAGCGGGGTACGAGGTGCCGGACGTCCCCGAGGCGTCCGAGGTGGACGCGGCGGCTGGCGCCCCTGCCCTCCCCGCGGTCGCGGGCGCCCCCGCGCCCGCCGTCTCGCCCGAGGTCCCCGCCGCCGCGGTCGCCGCGTCGACCGACGTCCCCGCCGCCCTCTCCGCTCCGACCGAGCTCCCGGCTGCCGCCGTCTCCGTTGCGCGGCCGCCACGCCCGGCGGCCTCGACGCGCGCCGCCGCCCTCGACGCGGCCGAGCAGAAGGAGCAACGGTCGCTCCGGCGCGACGTCGCGGTCGCCGCCCTGCTCACCGCGCCGCTGCTCGCCGTGGCCATGTCCCACGGCGCCATCCGGGCGCTCGACGGCCCCGCCGGGCGCTGGCTCTCGCTCGCGCTCGCGACCGTCGTCGTCCTCGGCCCCGGGCGCCGGTTCTTCCGCCTCGCCGCGAGCGCGCTCCGGCACCGCGCCGCGGACATGAACACGCTCGTGAGCCTCGGGACGGGCGCCGCGTGGCTCTACTCCACCGCCGCCGTCATGGCGCCCGGCCTGTTCCCGCACGCGGCGCACGGCCACCTGCCGCCGGTCTACTTCGAGGCCGCGGCCGCGATCGTCACCTTCGTGCTGCTCGGCAAGCTCCTCGAGGCGCGCGCGCGGAAGCGGCTCACCGACGCGGTGCGCGGGCTCGTCGCCCTGCAGCCGAAGACCGCGCGGCGCGTCCGCGGCGACGCCGAGGACGAGGTGCCCGCCGCGGCGCTCGCGCCCGGCGACCTCGTGCTGGTGCGGCCAGGCGAGCGCATCGCGACCGACGGCGAGGTGGTCCGCGGCGCGTCCGCCGTCGACGAGTCGATGCTCACCGGCGAGAGCATGCCCGTCGACAAGACCGCCGGCTCGGCCGTGTTCGGCGGGACGCTCAACCAGAGCGGCGCCCTCACCTTCCGCGTCACGAAGACGGGCGCGGACACCGCGCTCGCGCGCATCGTCGAGGCCGTCGAGGAGGCGCAGGGGTCGCGCGCGCCGATCGCGCGGCTGGCCGACGTGGTGAGCGGCGTCTTCGTCCCCGTCGTCCTCGGCGTCGCGTCGGTCACCTTCGTCGCGTGGCTCGCGGTCGATCCCACGACCGGCGGCCTCGCCACGGCGGTGGAGCGGTTCGTCGCGGTGCTCGTGATCGCGTGCCCGTGCGCGCTCGGCCTGGCCACGCCGGCGGCCGTCGCCGTCGGGACCGGGCGCGGCGCGGAGCTCGGCGTGCTCGTCAAGGGCGGCGCGGCGCTCGAGGCGGCGAGCCGCGTCGACACGGTGCTGCTCGACAAGACCGGGACGCTCACCTCGGGGCGGCCGGCGCTGACGGACGTCGTCGCCCTCGCGGGCCACGGCGAGGCCGAGCTGCTCGGCCTCGTGGCGGCCGCGGAGCACGAGAGCGAGCACCCCGTCGCGCGCGCGATCGTCGAGGGCGCGCGCGGCCGCGGCGTCGGCCTCGCGCCGGCCTCCGAGTTCCGCGCGGAGATCGGCCATGGCGTCGAGGCGCGCGTCTCCGGCCGCCTCGTGCGCGCCGGCACCGCGGCGTGGCTGCGGCGCGCGGGCGTCGCGACCGACGCGCTGGAGGCCGAGGCCGAGCGCCTGGCCGCGCGCGGCCGCACGCCGTCGTTCGTGGCGGTCGACGGGCGGCTCGCGGGGCTCGTGGCGGTCGCCGACAGGCCGACCGAGGAGGCGCGGCGCGCCGTCGAGGCCCTGAAGCAGCTCGGCGTCGAGGTGGCCATGGTGACCGGCGACCGGGCGGGCGCGGCGCGCGCCGTCGCCGAGGAGCTCGGCATCCGCGCTGTGTTCGCGGAGGTGAAGCCGGAGGACAAGGCGAGGATCGTCCGCGAGCAGCAGGCCGCCGGCCGCCGGGTGGCGATGGTCGGCGACGGCATCAACGACGCGCCCGCGCTCGCCGGCGCGGACGTGGGGGTCGCCCTCGGCAGCGGCACGGACATCGCGCTCGCCTCCGCCGACGTGGCGCTGCTCCGCGGCGGCATCGCGGGCCTGCCGACGGCGCTCGCGCTCGCGCGCGCCACGCTGCGGACGATCCGGCAGAACCTGTTCTGGGCCTTCGTCTACAACGTGATCGGGATCCCGATCGCGGCGGGCCTGCTGTACCCGCTGACCGGCTGGCTCCTGTCGCCGGTCCTCGCGAGCGCGGCGATGTCGCTGTCGAGCGTGTCGGTGCTCGGCAACTCGCTCCGGCTCCGCGCCTTCGGCCGCGATTAGTATCGGGCGTCAGCAGGCGCTCACCTTCTCCCGCACACCACCGCCCCTACCCAGCACCCAACCTCCGCTGACAGGAGGGCAGGGACACGCGCCGTGCCGCGGGGGCCACCGCACGTTCGCCGTCGAGGAAGTGAGTCCCGCCTCGCGCGTTCGAATACGCGCGTCACACGGATAGTCAACTACAGCGGCGAGGGCGAGTTCGTCGCGATCGCCTCCTCGGAGCAGGACGAACCAGACCCAGCCTACCTGGAGCCGACGTTCTGGCGCATGGCGGGACAGCAAGTGCTTGCACTTCGCAAGCGCGCGGACGCTGACAGGCGGCCGTTTCATCTCGGCATCCGCGGAAGGCACGCGGTATTGATCTTCCGGCAGCAGCGCCATTTCCTACGCTGCGAGTGGGATACCGAATGAGGTCGGTGGCGCCGCCATGATGGCGAGAGTGAAGAGCACGACGTCGTCTGCGCCGCTCACTTGATCATGGCCGAGTGCGAGTACCTCACCGGGAACCTGGACGCCGCGTTCGCGCTGCTCCAGGCGGTGGAGCGGAACGCGCGGTGTGATCCACAGGGCGGCCTCCGACACGGTGGAGCTCGTCGAGACCAGGGGGATGTGGATCGGGATCGAAGAGGACATCGGGGCGCTGCTCGAGGACGATGTCATCCATCTCGATGTGGGGGATACGATCCTGCTCTATACCGACGGCATCACCGGGTCTGTCGCCTCCGAAGCGGGAATGCTCGAGACGCGAGGCCTCACAGAACGGTTCCAGGCGCTCGCGGCGCAAGGGATGTTGCCCGCCGCGATCGTGAAGGGTATCGTGGGCCCCATGGCAGGACAGCGACTGCGCGACGACGTCACCGTGATGGTCATCCGCTACTCTCCGGCCAATTTGTTGACGAGCGAGCTCGCTCGACCTGTTGATGGATGGAGTCGACCCCTGTGAAGATGATCCCTGTCCCGGCCTTCGCGTTCGCCTCGGGTCTCCTTCTCGCCGCGCTGCCAGCCGCCGTGGCAGGGTGCGCGAGCCCGGCGCCCGCCGCCGCGCCCGCGGCGGCGCCGCCGGCCGTGGCCGCCGCGCCCCGGCGTGACGAGCCGCTGCAGCGCCGGCTCGACGCGGTCGTCGAGGCTGCCACCGCGGAGGGGCGGATCGTCGGCGCCGTCGTCGTCGTCGCGCGCGACGGCGAGGTCGTCTACCGGCGCGCCGCCGGCTTCGCTGACCGGGAGGCGGGCAGTCCGATGCGCGAAGGCACGGTGTTTCGTCTCGCGTCGCTGACCAAGCCGATCGTGTCGGCGGCCGCCCTCGCGCTCGTGGACGCGGGCGCCCTCGGGCTCGACGATCCGGTGACGAAGTGGCTCCCGGCGTTCGCGCCGCGGCTCGCGGACGGCAAGGCGGCGACGATCACGGTGCGGCACCTGCTCACCCACACGGCGGGCCTCAACTACACCTCGACGGAGCCCGATGACGGGCCTTACCACCGCGCGCGGGTGTCGGACGGCCTCGATCAGCCTGGCCTCTCGCTCGAGGAGAACCTCGCGCGGATCGCCCAGGCGCCGCTCCTCTTCGCGCCTGGCACGGCGTGGAATTACTCGCTGGCCACCGACGTGCTCGGGGGCGTCGTGGCCAAGGCGGGCGGCGCGCCCCTGCCGGACGTCGTCCGCCGGCTCGTGACCGGGCCGCTGGGGCTCGACACGGCGTTCGCGGTCGCCGACCCGCGCCAGCTGGCGGTCCCCTACGGCGACTCGAGCCCGCGCCCGGCGCGCATGGCCGATCCGCAGGTCGTGCCGTTCGGGCAGGGCAAGACCACGTTCTCGCCGTCCCGCGCCCTGGATCAGCGCTCGTATCCGTCGGGCGGCGCCGGCATGGTCGGCACGGCCGACGACTACGTCCGGTTCCTCGAGGCGCTGCGCACCGGCGGCGGGAAGATCCTGCGGCCGACGACGGTCGCGGCCATGACCTCGAGCCAGACGGGCGATCTGAAGGTGCCGCTGCCCGGCGGGACGTGGGGCTTCGGCTTCGGGGTCGCGGTCCTCACGGCGCCGGACCCGAGCGCGATGCCCTCCGCCGCGGGCACCTGGCAGTGGATGGGCGCCTACGGCCATCATTTCTGGGTCGATCCGAGCGCGAAGCTCACGGTCGTCCTCTTGACCAACACCGCCTTCGCCGGCATGGCTGGCGAGTTTCCCGACGCCGTCCTGCGCGCGGTCTACGGCCCGGCGCAGCCGTGATGCGGTCGCGCGCGGCGACGGAGCCGCTCGCGCCGCCGCGCCGCGCCTCACCCTCCGGTCAATTCGCGACGACGAGCTCCCAGCGCTGCTCCTCGCCGCCGCTGCTCGACCGCTGCTCGACCGCGGCGGCGTCATCGGTGGAGCCCTGGACCACCCCGATGAGCTTGCCGCTCTTCTTGTTCCTGATCTGGACATCGCCGCCGCCCACGTCGATGAGCAGCCACGCCTGGTTGTCGCCGTCGTGGTTGGCCCATTGCTTCAGCGCGATGCCGTCGCTGGTCGACTCGTCAGGGACGTCGAGCACCTTGCCGCTCTTGACGTTGGTCAGCCGGAAGTAGCCCGCTCCATTGTAGTTCAGGCTCCACTTCTGGTTGTCTCCGCCGCTGTCCGGGTTCTGGACCACCGCCGCCCCGTCCTCGGACGACGCGCCGGCGACCTCCATCACCTTGCCGCTGTGCCTGTTGACGAGCTTGAAGTCGTTCGTCGCCCCGGTGACGGTGCCGGCCGCCGTGTCGATGGTCAGCGTGTTGTTCCAGCTCATGCTCATGGTGGTGTCCGAGGGGAACGAGATCGGCTGCCACACATAGGTCGAGTCGTTGACCCGCCCGCTCCAGGCGCCGGCCCAGCGGTCTCCCATGTAGAGGTAGGCCGTCCCCGCGCTGCCCTGGACCGGGAGCACATAGGTCGACTGGGAATGGTAGGTCGTGCCGTCGGCGACGTTGGTCATCGCCGACCAGCCGGCGCCGAGGGCGCGCGAGGTAGCGTATTTGGCCTGGTTGGGCGACCAGCCCGTGGCCCCGGAGGTCAGCAGGAAGTACGTGCCGTTCCGCTTGAACAGCGCCGGCGCCTCCCGGTGTCCGCCGGGGAAGAGCACGGCGGTAAGGCGCTCGATGGCCAGGTAATCAGGGGTCAGCTCGTACAGGTTGAGATCGTAGTTCTCGTTCGAGGCGGAGATGAAGTACGCCTTCTTGTCGTCATCGACGAAGAGCCCGCAGTCCCGCGACATGTACCCGCGCTTGCCGTGATCGCTCACCCCGCTGTCGGCGAGCGGGCGGAAGCTGCCGTGGTACGTGTAGTCGCCGTCCACGGTGCTCGAGCTCGCGACCGCGGCCCGCGCCTCGCCGTAGTTCACCCCGTTCTCCCAGTGCATCCACATCACGAACTCGCCCGTGGACTCGTTGTAGACCACCTTCGGGCGCTCGATGTTCGCCGGGTCGAGGTCCTGGTCCGAGTCCATGGTCAGGACATGGTTCCTGAACTCCCAGCGCCGCAGGTCCGCCGAGCGGTAGCAGGACACCGCGTAAAAGGTCCCGTCCGGGTTCCGGTTCTCGCCGAACCAGTAATAGTACGAGCCCACCTTGATCACCCCGCCCCCGTGCGCCTGGATGGGGTTGCCCGAGGTGTCGGCCCACTGGATCCCGTTGACCAGGGGGCCGACAGGCAACGTCTGCTCCGGCCCCCCGCCCTCGCCGGCCCCAGAGCCGACCGAGGCGCTCACGCCGGGGGCCCCGCCGTCGCCGGAGGACGAGCTGACGTCGCCTGGCGGCGAGCCGCCGTCGCCGGGCGGAGCGCCGCCAGCGGCGAAGGCCCCCGCGGCCCCGCCGCCGCCGGGGTTCGAGCCGTCGGAGGGCGCGGGCTGGCCAGCGTCGCAGGACGCGAGGCCGAGCGTGACGACAAGCAGGCAAGGTACCGGAGAAAGGGAAGAACGAAGCATGATGCCCTCCAGACAGAGCGCCATCTCCCCGCCTTCAACCATGCCTGTCAAGGCTTTCGCGCGCGCTATGGCCCGGCTGGCATGTTCCGCTCCGGTCCGATCGGAGAGCCTCGCAGCGCTCGGCGCTTGCTCGTGAGCCGCGCGCCGATCGGGCTAACCAGCGGACGTCGCCCGCGCGGCGTGCGGGGCGGCGAGCTTGTACCTGTTCCGGGCCCAGGCCGCGACCTCCGCCACCTGCCTGTCCACGGGAGTCGCCGACCAGCCGAAGGCCTCGCGGAAGCGCGTGTCGTCGATGGCATAGGGCACGTCCCACTGATAGGCCATCTCGGCGACCTCGCGCATGAAGGGCGAGAACAGGCCGACCGCGCGCAGCACGAAGCGCGGGAGTCGCGCCACCTTCACCTCGAGCCCGAGCGCGCGGCCCAGCCGCTGGGCGAGCGCGCGCGTGCTCTCGGCGGGCGCCGTCGGCAGGTGCCATATGTGGCCCATCGCCTCCTCCCGCTCGCCCAGGGTCACGAGGCCTCGCGCCACGTCTTCGACGTACGTGTACGCGTGGGGCATGTCGGGATCACCCATGCACTCGACGGCCTTTCCGGCGAGCGCGCGGGCGTAGAAGCGGTCGCCCCAGGCGGACAGCGGCACGTTGGCGCCGAAGAAGTCGCTGGCGCGGCCGATGGCCACGCGCACGTCGCCGCGGCGCTGGGCCGCGAGGCGCATCTCCTCGAGCTCGACGCGCAGCGCGCCCTTCTTGCTGCACGGACGGCGCGGCGAGCCCTCGCGCATGGCCCCGTCCGGGACGCCGTACATGTACAGGCAGTCGAGGGCGACGAGCTTCGCGCCCGCCTTGCTCGCGCCGTGCACCGCGCCCCGGGCGATGGGCAAGAGCTGCGTTGCCCAGAGGTCGTAGGGCGGGTTCATGCAGTCGTAGACCACGCTGGCCCCGCGCGTGGCCTCCTCGGCGAACGCGAGATCGGTGATGTCGCCGCACATGGACGTGAGCCCCGGCCGCTCCGGGGCGCGCCGGGTGCGCTGCACCAGGCGGACGCGGTGGCCCTGGGCGAGCAGGCGGTCCGCGACGCGCGGGCCGATCTGGCCGGCGCCGAGCACGACGTGGAGGCGAGAGGAGGAGCTGGGGGCGGGCGCTGCGTTGTTCATGAGGCGAGGATGGCTCTTGCAACCGCGCAAGACAACGCCCAGAAAAGCAAGCCATGGCGGCAAAAATGCAAGACCTCCGCGGGGCGCGGCGCGGCGGGTGGTGCGGGCGCCGGGGGCCGCGGGGGCGCGGAGGAGAAGCGGGCGCGGCGCTGGGGCGCGGGACGGCGCGCTGGAGCGGAGAAGAGTGCAGAAGAGTGGAGCACCTCCCCCCGAGGACCGCGCCGCGCGACGTGTCCGCCAGAAACTTGCTAGCACGCCGCGCCCCGCCGCGCGCGCATGGATCCGACTTGCAGGCTCCACGCGTCGGTGAAAGTCTGGATGTCGACTTACCGTGTTCCGGTACGGGCCGACCGCACACCGCAGGTCCCGCCGGCGCACGGAGCTTGGTCAGGACAATGGGGTGAACATGAAGGTGAGTGGCATCTGGGCCGCGGTCATCCAGCACATCGATCCGCCTGTTGCGCGGCGCCGGAGCCCCCGCGCGGACGGCGGCGCGCCGCGCCGCGCGAGGCTGCGCGCGGCGGCCGCCGTGACAGCCCTCCTCGGGCTCGGCGCGCTCACGGCGGGATGTCCGCTGTGCGACGGGAACGACATCGGCTGCGAGGACAGCGTCGGTATCTCGGGGCCGATCGGGCTCGCCGCGGACGCGCCGGCGCACCTGACGATCGAGGCGTGCTGGAAGCAGCGCTGCGGAACGGTGACGCTCAGCTCGGATGTGCCCCGACCGCTGCACCCCCCGCTCGGCGCGAACGCTGCAGTCGAGGGCGGAAGGTTCCGCTGCGAGCTAGCGGACCTGGACCCGACCAACACGCACTGGGAGATCAGGATCACCTTCATCCCCGACCCGAACACGGACCTCGAAGATGGAGAGGTCTACAAGGTCAGGGTCGTCGACGACGACACGCAGCGCGAGCTGGTGAGCCTGGAGCGCAGCGTCACCTATGAAGACGTCTATCCCGGCAAGGAGGGCGCCTTCTGCAAGTCGTGCGCCCATGCGCAGATCGAGATCCCTCCGCCCGCCGCCGAGTGACCAGCGCACCGCGACGGAGCGGGCTCGCCCTCCGCTCGCCCTCCACGGGGCCGGCGCGGAGGCCGAGCGCGCGGGAGCTGACCCGCCCTCAGGCGCCGCGGCGCCGGGTCACTCGCGGATCCGCGTGGTCGTGTTGTAGCCGTGCGGCGCGAGGGGCGACAGCTTCTCCAGCCAGATCTGCTCGAGCAGGGTGAGCTCGTCCGCGAGCGAGAAGCCCGGCTCGTCCTTCTGCCGCACGACCTCGAGCACCTCGAACGTGAAGGCGTCGGCGCCGTGCTGCTTCCAGTCCTTCTGGAGCTCCTGGTTCGAGTGCCCGCCGGTGGACAGCATGAAACGGTGCTTGTTGAGCGGCCCGTGGAGGTTCGTGCTGCTGCCGAGCAGCACCTTGCCGTTCACCGTGTTCTTGACCTGGAAGATGCCCGCCTGCTTCGGGGTCTCGAGATACTGCCGCTTCAGCTCCTTGCGCGTTTCCATCGTGCTCTCTCCCGCTTTCCTCTCCGTCGCCTCGGGCGTCCCTGTCGCTGCCCCGGGCGGCTCGGTCGTCGCCCCGGACACCCCGGTCCCCGCCTCGATCACCTCGTAGAGCTGGCCGTCGCGCGCCATGTAGCCCTCGTCCACCAGCATCCGCCGGATCGTGCAGTGGTCGGGGTACAGCGCCTGGATGATCGCGTTCACCTCCTGCTCGCGGTAGCGCCGGCCCGCCTCGAACCTGGCGAGGAACTGCTCGAGCACGATGCGCCGCTTGCGCCATTGCTTCGGCAGCTGCACCAGCACGCCGCCGCGGAAGAAGGAGCGCATCACCTGGCCCCGGGCCCGCTCGACGCGCCGCCGCGCCGGGCCGCCGCCGGCCGACGGCACCGTGACGAGCTCCCTCAGCGAGAGGCGGAGCACGTCGTCGCGCAGCGCGTAGACCAGGTAGTACTGGGTCTTGCGCTTCGTCACGAGGCCGGCCTCGTCGAGCTTCCGGAGGTGGAAGGAGACCGTGGACGGCGCGCGCCCCAGCCGCTCGGCCAGCTCCTCGGCGCAGTGAGGCCGCTCCAGCAGGGCGTTCACCACCTGCAGCCGCGAGGCGTCCGCGAGCGCCTTGAGCACGCCGATGCGCGCCTCCAGGCCCAGCTCGGGCGCCGGGGGATCTGCTTCGATGGCCATCGAAGTGAATATAGCCGGCGCGCGGCGGCCGTCAATCCGGTTCGACGGGCGTCGAATCAGTTGCGGCCGGGCGCGACGGCCGGGCTCGGGGAGGGGCCGGCCGCGTCACGGCCTGACCGGGTGTGTATCACCGTGCAAAGATCGTTGAGCAGCAACCATGATCGATGCTGCACGACGAGGGCGCTAGCTCCTCGCAGACGGCTACCACTCTCCCGTCCACGATGCAGTCGCAAGACCACCTTATACTGCCATAATACACCATTCCCACGCGACATTCGAATTCGACATCCCTTCCGTTGCATGACGTGGCACAAGAGCACTCATCAACGAGACCAGAGCACGCGATAGTCCCACAGCTGCTCAGAGCCACGCACGCCCTGTACATCTCGTCGTGCCAGCTGCAGTCCTCTGGCACGACGTCGCAGGCGCCGCCGTGCCTATCGATGCATGACAACACGGTCTCCAGGATATCGTTGCACTGGGGCTCCCTGGACACGATCTCAGAACAACTCTGACTGCAATCTCCAGAGCCCTCCGCGTAACATGCGATTCCGGAACGATCGCAGAGTGACTCGCATAGCCGCCGAGCGGCGTCTCCGGGATCCTCTGCCCCTGGTCCCGTTCCAGATGTCCCGCTTCCGCTCGATGCCGTGGCGCTCGTGCCTTCCGTGCCAGATGTCCCGCTTCCGCTCGATGCCGTGGCGCTCGTGCCTCCGACTTCACCCCTCCCTCCCGCACCGCTGGGGAGCTCGGAACCAGTATCCCCGCAAGCGACCCAGCAGACGGACAGTGCCATGATTCTCGCGGCGGTTCGCAACGTCGTCTCCATGGGGAGAGACTACCTCATCCCGCGTCGCTCCGGGTCGCTCCCGGCGGTCCGAAGTTACTACGTTGCATGGGGCGGGCCACTCCGCCCACGCTGACCGGCGAAACGCGCGCTGCTCGGTGTGGACGTCGGGCGCCGCGGCGCGTGCGGCAGATGATTGTCGAAAACCACGCGAACACGTGGAAAAGGAAGCCCTCCGAAGGCAATGCACGCGAGCGCAGCGGCGGTTGGGAAGTGGAGTTCTCCCCCATCTCGATTCGTGTTCGTGATGGGAATCCCCTGGTCCGTCGGCACCCGCCCATCATCGAGCCGCGGTGGAGGCAGAGGGCCCGTCATCGTGGATTACGAATATCCACAGAAAAATATCACGAAAACGTCAGAGCCCCGCGTTGAACGGTCCTGCATTCCTGCTTCATCACCCACATTATCACTGCACTTTGCGACACGTCAGCGCCGCCGCTGACGTATGGCCAGGGCCGAGGGAGCGGAGCATCGGCGCGAGGCCGGTCACAAAGTCGGCGACGAGGGGATGCGTGCCCTGGCGACCCGCCTTCCCGTCGGTGAGCCCGGCGTCGGCAGGACGTGTGTGCTGCGCGCCTGAGCTGTGGAGACCATCACGGGTTGACCTCGACTCCACCCTTCTCGTCGCTCGCCGGCGCGGGCGCGCGGGAGGCCGGCAGCCACCCGTACGCGGCGAGGAAGCGGCGCAGCGCCGGGTCGTCGACCGACAGCGGCGGCAGGTACTCCGCGACGCGGGCGCGGCGCCACCACGCGCCGCTCCCGTCGCCGATGCGGGTGAAGCTGTAGCGGTAGAGCTCGGCGCGGATGTACCGGGGCGGCGCGCCGGGGAACGGGTTGCCGGCGAGGAGGCGCTGCGCGCCCGCGTCGCCCGAGAGGAGCTTGTAGATGAAATGAACGAGCCACGGCTCGCTCTCGTAGCTCCCGAACGCCGCGAACCAGATCTGCCAGTCGAGGCGGTAGTGGTACGGCGTGATGAAGCACGGGCGCCGGCGCACGTCGCCGGGCTTGCACGGCAGGTCGTACTCGAGCCACCGCGTCCCCTCCCCCAGCGCCTCGTCGCTCGTGCCCTGCAGGATGACCTCGTAGCGCTCCCGGCCGACGCTGCCGAACGCGCCGTAGGTGTTCACCAGACCGAAGCTGTCGAACGTGGCGTTCATCGACTGCCGCGGCGAGAGCAGGTTCATGACCGGGTTCACGCTCAGGCAGAGCACGAGGATCGCGAGCAGGGCGGCGGCGACGCGGTGCGCCCGCGACGGGGAGAGCCGCGCCGCGAGCGCCGCGGCGCGCTCCCGGAGCCGCGCCGGAAAGAGCCGGCCGAGCGCGCCGTCGTCGAAGCAGGCGATCGCCGGCACGATGGTGAGCCAGTTGAGGAAGGAGAGGTTGCCGCTCGCGATCAAGATGCACTGGAAGAGCACCAGGAAGACGCCGGCGACGTGGCGCGCGCGCCGGGGACCGAAAGCGAACCAGGGGACGACGAGCTCCACGAGGTGATTGAAGAGCACGCCGACCGCGTGCACCGGCGCCGGGAGCTGGTGGAGGTAATAGCTCAGCGGGCTCGGGACCGGCTGCGTCTCGTAGTGATAGACAAGGCAGGTCAGGTCGCGCCAGCACGGGTCGCCGCGGAGCTTGATGAGGCCAGCGCCGAGCATGATCCGGAAGATGAGCCAGCGAAAGAGCCAGATCACGACCGCGGGCGGCGGCGGCGACCGGAACGGCCGGAAGCCGCGCACCGGGCAGAGGAAGACGGCCAGAAAGCCGGTCTCGGCGAGCTGGTGCTCCCAGCCGTAACCGTAGAAGACCTGGCCGATGTGCACGAACGAGAGGTAGAGCGCCCAGAGCGCGAGCTGCACGACAGCGTTGGTGACGCCGGCGCACACCGCGAGCGACAGCGCCGCGCCGAGCCACGCGGCGGCCTGGAGGACGCCCTCGGAGGCGCCGAGCCACAGGAACAGCGTGGGGAGCCGGCGGAACGCCGCGCCCTCGGAGCCGGTCACGGCGAGGAGGCGCTCGAGGAAGCGGTCGGCGGGCAAGAGGCCCTGCGGGCCGAGGAGCGGGCCGAGCTGCCGGGCGAGCGAGAAGAAAGCGATGAAGTAGACGAAGCCGAGGAGGCGGAGCAGGACGAAGCGCGTGAGCAGGTACGTCTGCGGGGGGCCGAGGAAGCGGCGCAGCGGGTGGCTCCGGATGCGACGGAGGAGGGCGCCGTCGTCGTCGTCGGCCAGATCTCGGGGCGGTGCTTCGCGGGCCATCGGGCGCGAGAGGATAGCCCTCCCGCGCGCCGGTCAGCCACCGCGCTTCATCGTGGCGTGGATGAGCCCGTAGGGCTCGTCCACCGGGACGAAGATCTCGTTGTCGTTGCTGAGCCCGAAGCGCGAGAGATCGACGAGCAGGCAATGCTTGTTGGGCAGCGAGAGGCTCACCTCGTCGACGGCCGGACACGCCGCGAGCACCGCCTCGCCGAGCGCGTGGATGGTGTGCTGCACCGAGAGGCTGTGCTGCCCGGCGAACGTCTCGAGCAGGGCGCGGCGGGCGCTCTCCCAGGTCGCCGTGGGGGCCTCGTCGCGGCGCCCCGCCGGAGCGCGCCAGCGCGCCACCATGAGGGTCGAGAGGATGCGGTCGTCGGTCTCCTTCAGCGTCGTGTACTGGTCGCGCGGGAAGCCGGAGAAGGCAGAGCCGGTGGTCTTGAGCACGAGCAGGTCCTCGACGCCGGACACGATCGCGACGTCGCCGGGGGCCGCCGTGATCTCCGCGGTCCGGCGCTCGCCCGAGGCGCGGAGGAAGGCGTGCGGGTGCGGCGCGCCGCCCGCGTCGATGCGCGACCAGACCTTCTCCGCGATCGCGATCCTCGCCCGCCGGGCGTGGGGCTTGGCGAGGAAGTGCTCGGCCAGGAGGACGCCGAAGTCCTCGATCGGCTCGACCGGGTGGCCCTTGGCGAGCGCGTACACGGTGTTCTTCATCGTGTCCGTGGGCAGCACCTTGCTGTTGTCGCCCTGCGTGTAGGCGTCGTCGAAGTCGCCCTCGAGCTCGATGTCGACGTCGATGTCGGTGAGCTCGTGCCGCTCCGCCGCGCGGCGCACCTTGACCAGCCGCACCCTCGACTTGCCGTAGCTGTTCCGCACCAAGGAGATCGACATCGTTCTTCAGCTCCCGCGCCTGGCAATGACGCTTCCCCGCGACGCAGGAGAGACGGTACATCGAAGGAGGATGTCCGCCAAGCGCGGCGGGCAGACGGCGCCGGCGGCGCCGGGCATTCTTCCTGCCTTTCTGCCCTTCCCGCGCGCGGGCGCCCGCGCGGCGTCCCCGGGCGAGCTCGTGCGATATCGGACGTGCGCCGGCGATCGCGCCTCACAAGATACGCGTGCATGGTCATCACAGAGCGCGACAGGACGGCCGATGAGCTCCTCGATCGCCGTGAGTCCCTGATGGACGCGGCGACCGTCCGGCTGGCGGCCGCGGCGCGGGGAGCGCCGGGCGAGCGCGGCGACCTCGCGCGCTGCCGCGAGGACATCGGAGCGCACATCGACGCGCTGTCGGCGGCGCTGCGCGCCACGGGCGCCGAGCAGTTCGGCGAGTACTGCGCCTTCACCGCGGTGTTCCTCGAGGGGATCGGCGTGCCGCGGAGCGCGCTCGGCGCCGCGCTCCACGCGCTGAGCGAGGCCATCGGCGAGCAGCTCGCCCCGGCGCGCTCCGCGCTCGCGCAGGAGGCCCTGGCCGCCGGCCGGCAGCGCCTGGACGCCTCTCCGCTCGTGACGCCCGCCGCGCTCGCGGCCATCCCCGCCGAGACGGGCGCGCCCGGCGACGCCGCCTCGGCGGCGGAGGCGCTCGCGCGCTCGGCGCCGCGCATCGCCACGATGAGCATCGCGCTCAGCTACATGCGGCGCCCCGAGGACGCGCTCGCCCACGGGGAGAAGCGCGCCCACGCTCTTGAGGACGCCCGGCGCCACCTCGCCCAGCTCGCCGCGGCCGTCGACATGGAGGCGCCCGCGCTGTTCAGCGACTACGCGGAATGGGCCCAGACGCTGCTGACGAGCGTCGGCCTCGACCGCGAGGAGCTCGTGAGCCACCTCGGCGCGCTCGGCGACGCCATCGCGATCGCGCTCCCAGCGCACCTCGCCGAGGCGCCGCGCCGGCACCTCGCGGCGGCGCTCGAGCGGCTCACCTCGGGCCAGGTCGAGCTCCCCAGCTTCGTGCAGCTCGAGGCCCCGCTCGGCCCCCTGGCGTGCGGCTACCTCGACGCCTTGCTCCAGGGGAGCCGGGGCCGCGCGCTCAGGCTCATCCACGAGGCGGTCGAGGCGGGCACGCCGGTCAAGGACATCTACACGCACGTCTTCCAGCCGGTCCAGTACGAGCTCGGCAGGCTCTGGCAGCTCCATCAGCTCACCATCGCCGAGGAGCACTACTGCACGGCGGTCACCCAGACGATCCTGAGCCAGCTCTACCCGCTCGTCTTCAACGCCCGCCGGGCCGATCGCCGGCTCGTGGCCACCTCCGTGGACGGGAACCTCCACGAGATCGGCGCGCGCTTCGTCGCCGATTTCTTCGAGATGGCGGGGTGGGACACGTTCTACCTCGGGGCCAGCACGCCGTCGGACGACGTGCTCGGCGAGGTCGCCCGCCGGAAGGCCGACGTCCTCGCGGTCTCGGCCACGCTCGGCGAGCACCTCGTCAGCGTCCACGAGCTGATCGCCGCCGCGCGCAGCGACGGCCGGTGCAGGAACATCCTCGTCCTGGTGGGCGGCCAGCCGTTCCGCGTCGTCCACGACCTCTGGAGGCAGCTCGGCGCCGACGGCTGGGCGCCGACAGCGGAGGGGGCCGTGCACCTGGCGCAGGAGCTCCTCGCGGCGCGCAGCGCGTGACCGCGCCCGCGCCGGCGAGGGCGGCGCGCGCTCACGCCACGCGGAAGAGGTGCTCGCGCAGGTAGCGATCCGCGAAGGCGCGACCGAACATCGCCGCGAGGACGTCCGCCTCCTTGCGGTTCGAGAGCTCCGCGCGGCGCAGCGCGAGGTTCCGGCGAAAGGCGGCCTCGGCGCGCTCGCCGGGCCGCGCCGGGTCGAGCGCCGGCAGGCCGCGCAGGGCGTCGAGCAGGCCGGCGGCGGCGTCGAACGCGGCGCCCTCCGCGCCGGGCCGCGCGCCCGCGATCAGCGCGAGCGGCGACAGGGTGCCCTTGGCGAAGTCGGGCGGCCTCCGCAGCGCGAGCTTCGCCGCGACCGCGGCGTGGACGGCCTCGAGGAGCGGGCGCGCGTGCTCCTGCCAGAACGCGGCGTCGGTCGGCGACAGGTCGAGCGCGACGAGGGACAGCCGCCCGCCGAACGCGACGAGATCGACGCCCAGCAGCGGCCGGAGCGCGCCGCGCGCGGGCAGGCCGCACACGGTCGCGACGCGCAGCGCGCCCGCGCCGTCGGTGAGGCCGGCGATCATGAGCGACTCCCACCCTGCCCCGGCGAAGGCGTGAGACCTCATCTCCACCGGCTCCCCCCGGAGCTGGCCGCTCGCCACGGCCACGCAGCCGGGCATGGGCAGCCGCGCGAGCCCCCACGCGCCGGCGAGGCGGAAGGCGGCGGCGAGGACGCCGCGCATCCCGCGGTCGATCGGATCGATCAGGGCCTCTCGCGCCGGCGCTCGCTCCATCTCTCCCCTTTCTCCTTTCTTCCGTGCTCCGTCCGCCGACGGCGGACATCGATGGATGAGCGGCGGAGACGGCGTGTCGTGCGTTTGGTGTAGCGGGCCTCACGCCGGCCTGCCAAGACACATGGCATCGAGCGCGAGCGAAGGTGGGCCTGAATTCCGATGGATCCGCGCGAGCCGCGAAGAACAGGAGAAGACGAGACAGCGTCGCTCACGGCCGCTCCGCCGGGGCAGGAGCTCGGCGGCCGGCTCGCGCAGCTCGCCGGCTCTTTCCTCATGGAGGCCGTCGCGCTCGCGATCGGCGTGTTCGCGCCGGACGGCGCGCCGCGGCTCGCGAACCGCGGCATGCGCCGGCTGCTCGGCGGGGCGAGCGAGCCGGGGGGCGTCCTGGTGCGCCTCGTCAGCCCGGGCTTCGCGCAGCTCGCCGCGGCGGGGCAGCGCGACGACGCGCCGATCTACCACGGGATCCTGCACTTCGGAGATCTCCGGTCGATCGCGCACAGCCTCAAGGGCGAGGTCTGGCGGCTCGGGGAGGAGCTGGTGATCCTCGCCGAGTTCGACGTCGTCGAGCTCGAGCGCGTGCTCGGCGAGGTGTCCGCGCTCAACTCGAAGATCACGAACCTCCAGCGGCGGCTCGTCTCCGAGCAGCGGGCGCTCGAGAGGTCGCTCGAGCAGCTGCGGGACACGCAATCGATGCTCGTCCACTCGGAGAAGATGAACGCTCTCGGCAAGCTGGCCGCCGGCATGGCCCACGAGATCAACAACCCGCTCGCGTTCGTGCGCAGCAACGTGCACACGCTGGGAGAGTCGTTCGCGCGGCTGCTCGCCGCCTACGAGTCGCTCGAGGGAGCCGCCCTCCGCGGGGGCCTCGGCGACGTGACGGGCCTCGCCGGGGCGCTGCGCGAGGAGATCGATCTCGAGTTCCTGCGCGAGGACACGGGCGATCTCGTGAAAGGCACCCTCGGCGGCCTCGCGCGCGTGCAGAAGATCGTCGAGGACCTGCGGACCTTCGCGCGGCTCGACCAGACGGAGGTAGAGCTCTCCGACCTGAGGGAGAGCCTGGAGAGCACGCTGGCGATCGCCGGCCCCGCGCTGAAGAACGACGGCATCCAGGTGACGGTGGAGTGGGGCGAGCTGCCGAAGCTGCGCTGCAAGCCGGCGGAGCTCAGCCAGGTGTTCCTGAACCTCCTCATCAACGCGGCCCAGGCGGTCGCGTGCCGCGGCCGGGGGAGCGGCCGCATCGTGATCCGCGCGCGGGATGCGGCGCGCGCCGTCACCCTGGATTTCGAGGACAACGGCGCCGGGATGACCGCCGACGTCCTCGGCAGGATCTTCGATCCGTTCTTCACGACCAAGCCCGTCGGGCAGGGCACCGGGCTCGGCCTGACCATCTCGCACAAGATCATCGTCGATCAGCACGGCGGGACGCTCTCCGCCCGGTCGACCCCCGGGATGGGCAGCACGTTGACGATCACGCTGCCGAAGGAGCTCGACCGATGACGGGCGCGTCGGGCGCGCGGGGCGCGCTGCTCATCGTCGACGACGAGCGCGAGACGTTGAAGGCGCTCCGCCGCGAGCTCCGGCGCGACTACGACGTCGTTGTCGCGGAGAGCGCCGAGCAGGGGTACGCGCTCCTGCGCGAGCGCCCCATCCAGGTCGTCCTCAGCGACCAGCGGATGCCCGGCATGACCGGAACGGAGTTCCATGCGCGGTTGAAGGCCGATTTCCCGGATACCGTCCGGCTGCTCATGACCGCGTACGCGGACACGAACGCGGCGATCCAGGCCATCAACGAAGGAGGGGTGTACCGGTTCATCCCCAAGCCGTGGGATCCGCCCGGGCTCGCGGGCGTCCTGAAGGACGCGTTCGCTCAGCACGAGCGCCTCAGCCAGCGAAGGCGGCTCCTCTTGGATCTCGAGGCGAGGGTCGACGCGCTCGATCGGGCGAACCAGCAGCTCGACGAGCTGAACCAGAGGAGCCATGAGCTCGTGGGGGTCGCCGCGCACGACCTGCGCAATCCGATCGCGGCGATCCAGTGGTTCTCGACGATGCTGCTCGCCGGGGCTGGCGCGGGGCGCGAGGACGTGCAGCACCATCTCCTGAAGATCCAGGCCAACGCCGAGTTCACGCTGCAGCTGCTCGAGGACCTGCTCGACATCACGACGCTGGAGCACGGGAGCGTCGCGCTCCGGACGCAGGACGCCGATCTGCGACGGCTCATCGCCGCCGCCGTCTCCCAGAACGAGCACAGCGCGGGCCGCAAGGGGATCGCGGTGGCCGTCGACGTGCCGCCCGAGCTCCCGCGCATCCGCTGCGACGTCGAGCGGATCGAGCAGGTCCTGAGCAACCTGCTCAGCAATGCGTTCAAGTTCTCCCACCCGGGCACGACGGTGACCCTGCGCGCGCGGCGCCTCGGCGACGCTGTCGAGGTGACGATCGAGGATCAGGGGCTGGGCATTCGCCCGGAGGAGATCAGCGGCCTGTTCTGCAAGTTCCGGAGGACGAGCACCCGGTCGACCGCCGGCGAGAAGAGCACGGGCCTTGGCCTGTCGATCTGCAAGAACCTCGTCGAGCGCCACGGCGGCACGATCCGCGTGGAGAGCGAGCTCGGCCGGGGGACGAAGGTGTCCTTCACGCTCCCGCTGCCGGCGGGGGCCCCCGCCTGAGCGCGAGGGGCCTACGGCGCTGCGCCCGCGTGAGCTCGCTCCCGCGCCGCTCTCCGGAACAGCCAGGCCGAAGTGAGCCACAGGGCGACGAAGAACCCCGTCAGGACGAAGGTGTAGCCCAGTCCGGCGATCACGGCGATCACGGCGACCAGGGCCTGAGCGAGCGCCGTCGCGACCATCGCGCGCCCCATTCCATGTGGCTGGAAGCGCGCGATGATGGCCCCGACGATCCCGACGGCGAGCACTCCGCCATACATCAGGTTGGCGGGGTTCTCCTCATTCCCGATGATGCCAACGGCGAGGTTCATCCAGACGAGGACGAACGCCGCCGCGAGCGCGACGCCGACGGCGGCTCGGTACGCTCTGTTGCCCGTCGACCTCGCTGCCAGCTCGTAGGTGCCGCAAGCGCCGACCAGCATGGCGCCGAAGATGACGAAATCCGCCAGGTCCCAGGCCACCTCTTCGGTGAACTGCATCGCGACCAAGGGCAGCAGCAGGACGAGCGCTGCAGCGCCCCAGACCGCCATCCTCCAGGGGCTCCCGCGCCGTCCGCCGCCGCTGTCCGTCGTTCCTGCCATCGCCTCGCCTCCTTGCATCCGTGAGGCCTTCAACCTAGCTCACACGACGGGTGAGCGGCGTGAGCAGCTCGTGGAATTTGGCGGAGCAGCTGGTGGAACCTGGCGGAGCAGCGCGTGGAGTTTTGGTGAAGAGAGCATGGATCCAGGAGGTTCTGCCCGCACGGCGAAGGCAGAGATGGTGAGCACAGCCATGATGGCTCCGAAGACGCCGAGCCCCATGAAGGTCGCTATGCCGACGTGGAGCGCCACGGTGGCCGCCACCCAGAGCCGCCGGGTGCGGCGCGGCCAGATCATCAAGGGGTAGCCGACTTCGATCAGCAGCACCATCCAGCCTGCGCCCACCGCGAGCCATGGATAGTAGGCAAGCCAGGTGAAGTCGTACTGGCGATAATCGGGGATGTTGAGCGTTCGCCAGATGGCATCGCCGTTCCACCACTGCTCGCCGAGCGCCTTTCCCAGCCCGCCCGTGAGGTAGACGATGCAGAGGTGTATCTGCACCACGCGCAGGGCGAGCCGCGCCATGCTCGTGGGCCCGCCGGGCGTGCGGCCGAGCCGTCGGTCGAGCGACAGCGCCGCTCCCGCGGGCATCCACATGAGGTAGAACAGGAAGATGTTGGCGAACTGATCTACACCGTAATTCGTGCTGTCCGCCGTCATCATCAGCATCAGGTGGGCGAACCAGGCGCCTGCCGCGGCCATCCTCGTGTGCCATCCCGCGAGCAGCGCGACGAGGGCGAGCACATAGAAGGCGCCCACAGCGACGATGATGGGCACCTCTCCGATTCCGAGCGGGGCGAGACGGTCTATCAACCAGCTGAGCCGGACAGATCCCGGCCCTCCGAGCGCGTCGACGAGCGGCGCCTGCAGGATGCCCGATCGCCCATAGAGCTCGAACATGGCAGGAGCGACCATCACCGCCTGGGTGAGGAGAACGGAGGCGAGCCCGATCCGGAGCACGGCGAGCGGCGCTGCCGACGCAGGGGCGAAGGCGAAGCGCTCGACGGCCGCCCACGCTCGCGCTGGCCCACGCTCGACCGCGACCCGGGGGGCAGCCACCGACCGCGCGTTCACAACCCCCTCCCGTCGCTCTGCTGCGCGCGCATGAGCTTCGCGTGATGTACGAACTTCGCTCGATAATTCAGCTCCCATCCTGTGGTCTTCCCCTCGCGGTACTCCGCCATCGAGGGGAGCTCGAACGTGTCGAGCTGGACGACGACGCTGTCGGCGTCTGGATGCCTGGCGAGCACCTTGCCGGCCCAGGAAGCCACGAGCGAGCGCCTCACCGTCTCATCCTCCTCCAGCCAGAACATCCCGATGATGTTCCTGACCCGGATATCTGCTTCACGGCTCACCCCTGTCTCCAGCACATCGGAGGCGATCTTCCCGTCTGCACCGTTCACCTGAAAGCTCGCTGAGAGCGTCGTCCCGACCCCCGGAGCGAAGAACGAGTACCCGCTGTCGGCTCCGGAGAGCAGGCCGTAATACTTCACCGCCCGGCGAGCCCAGCCCTCGTCTCCGACGTGGACCTGCAGCGCGCCCAGGCAGACCACCACGAGGTGCGCCGCCGCTGCGGCGAGCAGGATGATGGCGCGTCTTCGGCTCATGGCTGTTCCGTTCATGCAGTTCACCCCCAGGGTGCCCGCAACGCCGGCACCTTGCCCGACCGGACGCCCCTTCTCGCCGACACGGCGCCGCTGGGGCCGAGCGTCCAGTCGACCCGCCAGCGGCACCATGAACCGTCAGGGCATCAGCGCTGATCGGCCGTCAGGCTCACGACCGGAGTCGGGAGCCCTGCCCGCGGAGAAACGTCGGCCCTGGAACCCCAGTAGCCGTGATGCCCGTGGTGGCCGTGATGCCCGTGGTGGCCGTGGTGGCCGTGGTGGCCGTGGTGGCCGTGATGCCCGTGGTGGCCGTGATGATGGCTGGACCAGCTGGCGCTCGCGTCCGCCGAGCTGGATGCGCTCGTCTCCTCGACGAGCGCAAGATCCTGGATCGGCGTGGTGCTGGCCGCACGAGCGAACGGAGCGATAGTAACCGCCGCGGTGGTCACCAGAGCGCCGATCAACCTCAACTGATTCATTTTCTGTCCCTACCCTTCTACCCGAGCGCGCTGACTGGTGCATGCCGGGTGATGGATGGGGCCCTTGCACGCTGCGCGCCGGGGTGCGCCTCGAGCTCGAGTCGGCGGCAAATCCCATCTGCGCGAGCCTAAAAAGGGACAGGACACAGCGAGACGGCTGGGCTCGAGCGATGGCTCCGGCATCGAGCTGTCGACAGGCGATTGCGCGAGTGAGCGAGGACTTGCTCGAACGCGCAACGGGGACTGATGCTGCTGAGCCCACCGGACTGTCATGTCTCGAAGCGGCCGCCATGACTCGACGCGCCGTCGTGGGCTGACGACAGGGCGACCTTGTTCATCCCCCCTTGTCGCGTCTGCTCGTTTCTGTTGATTCCTCTCTCTCGCCTCGGTAATAGAGGCAGCAGCATGGTGAAGCGATCTGCGCGATGGCTGTGGGCGGCGCTGTGCCTGCCGGGCGTCGGGTGCACGACGGTCGTCGGGCTGGACAAGCCCTATCATCCGATAGACGAGCAGGGCGGCGCCGGTGGCGGTGGCGGTGGTGGTGGCGTGGAAACTGGCAGTCGCTGCGCTGGCCTGCCTGCGACGTGCGGGCCGGCGGGAGACGAGAGTTGCTGCGCGAGCGAGCTCGTGACCGCTGGTACGTTCAACCGGAGCAACGACCCGGCTTTCCCGGCCACGGTGAGCGACTTCCGGCTGGACCGGTTCGAGGTCACGCTGGGGCGGTTCCGCGCGTTCGTGGACGCGTATCCCGGGAGCCGGCCAGCAGTGGACGCCGGCGCCCACCCGCGGGTCGCGGGCAGCGGGTGGTACGCGGCGTGGGACGAACAGCTGCCGACGGACAGGGCGGAGCTCCTGAGCGGGCTGTTCTGCGATTCGGAGGGCATGACGTGGGTGTGGACGGATGAGCCCGGCGCGAACGAGCGCCTGGCGATGAACTGCGTGAGCTGGTACCTGGCGTTTGCGTTCTGCGCGTGGGACGGCGGCCGGCTGCCGACGGACGCGGAGCTGGGTTACGCGGCGGCCGGCGGCGCCGAGCAGCGTCCGTATCCGTGGTCCGCCTCGCCGGACGATGTAGCCATCGATCCGGACCACGCCGTGTATGCCTGCATTGGCAGCGATGTGGCGGGGTGCGTGATCGAGGACGTCTTTCCGGTCGGCTCGAGGTCACCGCAAGGAGACGGGCTGTTCAAGCAAGCGGATCTGGCGGGGAGCGTGTGGGAGTGGGCGCTGGACTGGCAGGGGGACTATCCGCCCGACTGCGTGGACTGCGCCGTCACGACAGGCGGGACGGAGCGGGTGATGCGCGGCGGCGGCTGGCGCAGCGCCGCGGAGGCGCTGCTCCTCTCCACCCGCGACCAGCGGGCCCCGACGGCCCGCGCGGTCGGCATCGGGGTCCGGTGCGCGCGGGAGCCGTGAGCGACCGCAGGCCGCGGGTCGAGCGGCCGGGGTCCCTGGAAGAGCAGGGCGCGGCTCCGCGACGAAGCGAGCGCCTCACCGCAGTTTTCTTCGAGCGCGGTCCTCCATCGCCTACCCTGCGCCTCCCTCTTGCAGGAGCGCCCCTATGCGACGCAGCACCCTCTGGTTATCGATCTTGACCTCGGCGACCCTCGCGACGGTGGCCTGCGGCGATGACGACGGCGCGGAGAGCGGCGGCGGCGTCGACGCGACCAGCAGCTCGAGCTCCGCGGGCGGCTCAGGCGGCGACGGGGGCTCAGGCGTGACCAGCAGCTCGAGCTCCGCGACCGGCGGCTCGGGCGGCGACGGCACCGGCGGCTCCGGCGGCGACGGCACCGGCGGCTCCGGCGGCGACGGCACCGGCGGCTCCGGCGGCGGGCACACGACGCCGCCGGCCGGCGAGGACTGGACGCGCGATATCCTCTCGACCGCGCTCGAGCTCGACCTCGCCAGCCTCACCGGCAGGGCGACGATCGTGCTCGCCGCGTCGGAAAGCACGGCCGCTTCGTTCGAGATTGGCGACCTCGACATCGTGTCGGTCGCGGACGGGTCGGGCGCGCTCGATCACGAGGTGAGCTCAGGCAGGCTCGACGTCGGTGTGCCGTCGACCGGGAGCGACGCCACGATCATCATCGATTATGCCTTCAAGGCACACGAAGAGTTCGATGGGTGGATGCCCGGATCGGGGGTCTCGTTTCTCTGGCCTTATTTCTGCGGCAACCTCTTCCCGTGCAAGTCCGATCCCGCGGACGGCGTGCGGTTCACGATGCGCGTGACCGGGGTGCCGGAGGGCATGACCGCGGTCTACCCCGAGAGCATCCCCACCGCGGCGCCTTCCTACATGCCCGCGATCGCGGTCGCCGAGCTCACGCGGCTGGAGCTCGGCACCACCTCCGGCGGCACGCGGGTGAGCGTATGGCACCTTCCCGGCCAGGAGGCCGACGCGGCGGAGGGCACCGAGCACCTCGTCGAGGTGTTCGATTTCCTGGAGACCACGTACGGCCCCTACCCCTTCGGCGACAGCGTCGGGACGGTCTCGGCCAACTGGGGCGGCGGAGACTATGGCGGCATGGAGCACCACCCGTTCTGGCACCTCTCGAGCGGCTCTCTCTACAGCGAGGAGGTCAACGCGCACGAGGCCGCGCACGGCTGGTTCGGCGACGGCGTGCGCATCGCCTGCTGGGAGGACTTCATCCTCTCCGAGGGTACCGCCACGTACCTGGCGGCCCGCGCGCTCGACGAGCTCGGGGTGGACGCGTGGGCCTCGTACGAGTGCTCGCTCAAATCCGTCTGCGATCCGGAGGCCGCCCGCAACACCATCGCGCTGCCGGCCACCTGCGGCGAGATCGACATCCTGAGCGACCCGCTCTGGTCGCCCGTGCCCTACATGAAGGGGGCCTTCTTCTTCCGCGAGGTGGCGGAGACGATCGGCGTCGACGTGCTCGACCGGACGCTCGGCGCCTTCTACACCGCCAACGTGGGGAAGGCCGCGCGCATGCAGGACCTCCTCGACGCCATCAAAGCAGCCACCGACACCGCCGGGGCCGATGCGGTCGATGCGCTGATCACGGAGTGGCTCCGCACCCTGGAGTGCCCGGTCGACCTCGCGCTCCTCTGCCCTCCCTGATACAGCGTTTCCCAGGGACGAACCTGGACGTGGTCACGCAGGACCCATTCTCATGGCCTTGCCCGATTATCACGGCGGCAGCATCGTCAACCTCATGGCGTCGATCGCGCGCGCGTTCGGCGCGGAGAGCGGGCCGTATCCGCCCCTGCGCAGCCTGCCCCCCGCGCGCCTGACGAGCCGCAACGTCGTCCTCCTCGTCATCGACGGTCTCGGTCATTCATCGCTGGTGGAGCGCTGCGGAGGGGGCGTGCTCGCGCGGCACACCCTGGGTCGAATCACGTCCGTGTTCCCCACGACGACGGCCAGCGCGATCACCACCTTTCTGACCGGGACAGCGCCTCAGCAGCACGGCGTCACGGGCTGGTTCACGTATTTCCGCGAGCTCGGCGAGGTGCTCACGGTGCTGCCTTATCACACGCGCCAGGGCGGCGCGCCCCCGAAGGCCCCCGCAGATGCGCTGTTCGACGTCCCCCCCGTGTTCGATCGCCTGGACGCGCTCTCCCACATCGTCACGCCGACGCACATCGCGCACTCCGCGTTCAACACGGCGCACCGGGGCAAGGCGCAGACGCATGGGTATGACGAGCTCGGCCACATGCTCGACACGATCGCTCGCATCGTGCGTCAGCCCGGGCCTCGCAACTACATCTACGCGTACTGGCCGGAGTACGACAAGCTGGCGCATGAGCATGGCGTGGCCAGCCGCGAAGCCGTGGCCCACATCGCGGAGCTCGACGCGGCGTTCGCCGATCTCCTCGCTCGCATCGGCGGAACGGGCACCACGGTCATCGTGACGGCCGACCACGGCTTCATCGACATGCAAGCGGATCGGGCGATCCAGCTCGAGGCGCATCCGGAGCTCGCCCGGACGCTGTCCTTGCCCCTCTGCGGCGAACGGCGCGCGGCGTACTGCTATGTCGACGCGAGCCGTCGCTCGCAGTTCGTCGAGTACGTCACCGCGCACCTCGGCGAAGTCGCCGACCTGAGGACCAGCGCAGACCTCGTGCAGGAAGGCTACTTTGGCCTGGGGCCACCCCACGCGAGGCTGCACGAGCGCATCGGCGACTACACCCTGCTCATGAAGGAAGCCGCGCTCATGATAGACTGGCTTCCAGGCGAGCAGCGCTACGCGCACATCGGCGTTCATGGCGGGCTTTGCGATCAGGAAATGTTTGTGCCGCTCGTCGTCGTCGAGGCTTGATCCGGAGCCACGGATCGCGCCCGGCGCGAACGACGCCTCCGCGGTGGGCCGCGCACCGGCGCCACGCCTCTCCGGGCGTCCGCGCCACGGCGGTCGCGAGCGGGCCTGTCTCAGGAACGCGGCGCAGTCCCGGCCAGCATTCCGAGGCGCCGGCGGACATGGTAGACGAACGTCCGGCGAATAAACTGGAGGAGCGAGGGGATGGAAGGATAAAGATACACGTCGGGATGGACGAGCGACAGCACGTTATCCTTGTTCTTTTCGTATTCCGCCAGCAAGGCCGGCGTCGCGCGCAGGTGCTCGTCTTTCACATACAGCAGCAGGTTCTGACGGTACCAGCGTTCGACCTTCTGGTTGCTCCAGAACCGCGGGCGCAAGCAGTCGACGAGCCGGTAGCCCCGGGCCTCGAACAGTGCCCTCCAGTACTCCGGCCATTGCTCGTTGACGTGGTGCTCACCGCCCTGCAGCGGGATCGCCGCGGAGAACACGATGGTGTCGCTGAGGCGCGTCAGGCTGTCGATGAACGTGCCCGCGGCCGAGGCGTCGATGTGCTCGGCGACCTCCAGGGAGACGGCCAGATCGAAGCGCCGGTCCAGGGTCAGCTGTCGACCGAGGTCGCGGGCGGTGAACCGGTCCTGAGGTATCAGCAGGGCTTTGCGGTCGACATGATCCCCGTCGATGCCCTGGATATCGGAGACGCCGTTTTCCTTGAACACCGTCAGCCAGGCGCCGATCCCGCAGCCCAGGTCCACGACGCTCCGGGGCTCCAGCAGCGAGATCAAGACCGGCACCACCTGGCGCGCGGAGCTCAGGGAGCCGCTCTGTAATTTGGAGTAGAACGCAGCGTCGTACGGTAGAGGGCCAGACATGGATCTCTCAGGCAGAGTACAAGATCACGTGAATTCTCCGTGAATTTTGTGCAAATTACGGGCTGCGCCCCCGCTGCGACGCGTCGGTCGGCGGCTTCCGCCCAGCCACGGGCCGGTCGCCGGCGGCCTCGCAGCCGTCGCACTTCAGCGCGGGCTCGCCCTGGCCGCGCCGGCGCCTCGGCCATCCTCCTCGGGCGCGCCGTACCTCGCCGGCGTCCATTTCGTTCAGGTTCGATGTATCCTCGGCGACGCATGAGGAAAGCCGAGATACTCCCGCACCATGCCGCGACCCTGCGCCGCACGGTCGAGCACTTCGAGCAAGCCCCCGAGGTGACTGGCCTCGTCCTGGGCGGGTCCATCGCCCACGGGTTCTGCTCGCCTGAGTCGGATGTCGACGTGATGATCGTGGTCTCGGACGAGGAGCATCGCGATCGGCTCCGCACCGGCCGCACGTGCTTCTTCAGCCGCGAGCTCTGTACCTACGAGGGCGGGTACGTCGACGGCAAGTACGTGTCGGCAGGCTTCCTGCGCGAGGTGGCGGCCAGGGGCAGCGAGCCCGCGCGCTACGCGTTCAAGGACGCTCAGGTGCTCTTCTCGAGCGACCCCTCGCTCTCCGCCCTGCTCGAGGGCGCCGCGCGCTACCCGGTCGAGGACAAGGCGTCTCGCATCGTCCGGTTCCAGGCGCAGTTCGAGGCCTGGCGCTGGTACACGGAGGAGGCGCTGAAGCGACGCGACATGCCCCTGCTCCGGACCGCCGTCTCCAAGCTCACCCTGTTCGGCGGCCGCATCGTGCTCGCCCACAACGAGCTTCTCTACCCCTACCACAAGTGGTTCCTGCGCGTGCTCGAGGCCGCGCCCGACAAGCCCGCGGGCGTCATGCCGCTGATCCAGGCGCTGGCCGCGGAGCCCACGAGCAAAGGCATCGAACAGCTCGTGCGCATGATTCGCGAGTACAAGACCTGGGACATCACCGAGGCCACCTGGTCCGCCCAGTTCATGCGAGACAGCGAGCTGAACTGGCTGAACGCGCTGCCCCCGATCGACGACCTCTGAGGGGCGAGCCGAGACGGACAGTAACGATGTCGGTGCCGGAGCCGCCGCCCGCCAGCCGTGATGCGCCCGTGTGCCAGGCGACGCCGACTTCTCGGGCATCATCCCGCGCGGCGGAGCCCATATCCAGAACGTCATCCACCAGGCGGTCATCGACGTGGACGAGGCCGGGACCGAGGCGACGGCGGCGACGGCGGTCATCATCGCCGGCACGGGCGGGGGCGCGTACTTCCCGCCCGCGGCGATCGTCCTGGACCGCCCGTTCTTCTTCTTCATCAGCGACCTTCAGACGAAGGCGCTCCTCTTCGCGGGGCGCGTCAACGATCCGACGGCGCGCTGAGCCTACGCGAGACACACGCGCTGCTGGGATCGCCCACGCGCCGCCGAGGAGAGCCGGAGCCGTGAGGCCTGGCGACCAGGCCCAGATTCTCCCGCTGGCGCCCCTTCCCTGCCTGGCGTCCCCTGGCGGTTCTACCCTTCTCTCCGGAACACCGCTATAGAGCTCCCTCATGTGGACCGACACGCGCCTCACACGACAGCTCGGACTGCGTCTCCCCATCGTCCAGGGCCCCTTCGGCGGCGGCCTCTCCACCACCGCGCTCGCGGCCGCCGTCTCGAACGCCGGTGGGCTCGGCTCCTTCGGGGCCCACTTCCTGACGCCGGCGCAGATCGGCGAGCTCGTCGCCGAGCTGCGGCGGCTCACGCCGGACCCCTTCGCGGTGAACCTGTGGGTCCCTCAGGCCGGCGAGCCGTCCACCATCGAGCCGGCGGAGCTCGAGCGGCACGTGGCGCGCCTGCGGCCCGTCCTGCGGCAGCTCGGCCTGCCCGACCCCGAGGTGCCCAGCGCGTTCACCCCGCGCTTCGAGGAGCAGGTCGAGGCCGCGCTGGAGGCGCGGCCGCAGGTCCTCAGCTTCGTCATGGGGGTCCCGCCCGGCTGGGTCATCGAGGGCGCGAAGGCGCGGGGGATCGCGCTCGTCGGCACCGCCACGACGGTCGATGAGGCGATCGCGCTCGACCAGGCTGGCGTCGACGTCATCGTGGCCTCGGGCAGCGACGCGGGGGGGCACCGGGGCGCGTTCCTGCGGCCGGTGCGCGAGTCGCTGGTGGGCACCCTGTCGCTCGTGCCGCAGGTCGTGGACGCGGTGCGGGCCCCGGTGGTCGCCGCCGGCGGGGTCGCGGACGGCCGCGGGGTGGCGGCGGCGCTCGCGCTCGGCGCCGAAGGGGTGCAGATCGGGACCGCCTTCCTCGCCTGCGAGGAGTCGGGGGCGAGCGCCGGCCACCGCCGCGCGCTGGCGTCGCCGGGCGCCCGGACCACCGTGCTCACGCGGGTGTTCTCCGGCCGCACCGCGCGGGGGATCATCAACGCGTTCGTCGAGGCCATGACGCCGCACGAGGCCGACGTGCCGGCGTATCCGGTCCAGAACTGGCTCACGCAGCCCATCCGCCGGGCAGCGGCCGCCGCGGACCGCGAGGACTACCTGTCCCTCTGGGCAGGCCAGAGCGCCGCCCTCGCCAGGCCGCGGCCCGCGGCCGACCTCGTGGCGGCGCTCGTCGAGCAGACCGAGCAGGTGATCCTCGGGCTCATGAAGCGCTGAGTCGCGCGGCGCGCCAGGCGGCCTGCGGGCTCATCAAGCGTGAGTCGAGCTGCGCGCCAGGCGGCCTGCGGGCCCCCGGCGCGCCGCTCGACTCCCACGCTCTTCGCGCCTCCCCTCCCCCGCGCGCCCGCGGGTCTTACCAGGTCACCGTGTCGTTGAGCGTGAGCGTCCCGCCGGCCGCAGGGGTGCTCAGCGAGCGATTGCCGCCGCCCGGCCGGTTCTCCCAGGTCGGGCTGCCGTCGGCGTTCTTGCGGTAGTACTTGTACTGCAAGGCGCTGCTGGCAGGCAGGTTGACGCGGCTCTTCCACACCGGGTACTCGGTGGTGCTCGTGAAGACCGGGATGCCGAGATCGGTGTTCCAGTTGCCCAGCGCCGCTGTGTTGCCGGTGACGTACACCTGCTGGCCGACCACGGTCGTGGCGCTGACGTTGACCGCGACCGCGGCCTCGTTGCTCGCGGGCGGGACCACGCAGGTGTTGTAACGGCCGCAGACCACCGACGGGATATCGACGATCTTGCCGGCCCGGATCGACGCGAGGAGGCTGATGTACTCGCCCATGGCCCAGTTCAGCGGGCTCATCGACCGGGTCGGGGTGCCCGCCGTGGCGGAGGCCGGCTTGGTGACCTGCCAGCCCGTGATGGTCGCCGTGGTGTTCCACACCTGCTCGGGGATGAAGCCCTGCGGCGTGGAGAACGCCTTCACCGTCGCGAGGTAGGGGCTGCCATCGGTGCCGTTGCCGCTCGTCGCGATCTCGAACATGCCGCGCTCGGCGGTGAAGATCGGCCACAGCCGGCCACGGCCGTTCAACCCGTCGTAGTTCGCGCCGTTGTTCGTCTCGCCATAACCGTCGTAGTTGTAGCGGAACCAGGCCTTGCCCTTGTCCGGGATGATCTGCCGCAGGA
This sequence comes from Sorangium sp. So ce321, assembly GCF_051530195.1. Taxonomy (NCBI): domain Bacteria; kingdom Pseudomonadati; phylum Myxococcota; order Polyangiales; family Polyangiaceae; genus Sorangium; species Sorangium sp. So ce321. The sequence goes on from NZ_CP150329.1 coordinate 6,892,356, forward strand.
TGGCGTCGTACTCCACGAGCGTATCCACGATGGAGGGGTCGTTTGCCCGCTTCACCCCCATCCGCACCAGCTCGAGGAACCCGCCGTCGATGATGTACCGCTGGTCGTGCGTGCCGCCGCCGTTGCCATGCGTGACGTTGATCGCCGCGTCAGGACCGGCCACGGGGTTATACACCTGCGGCCCGCTGCCGGTGTTGCCCCGCAACGAAGGGTTGATGCGGATGTAATATCTGCCGTTGGGCTGGTGATGGCCGGTGGTGGTGAACGTCCAGCGGTCGATGTTCTGCTGCCAGTAGTCCGCGGCGGCCATGTAGCGGGCGGCGCTGGTGGTGTCGCCGTTCGCGCGGGCGATGGTGGCCGCGCAGACGAGGCCGGCGATCTCCGCGGCGATGGTCGACGGCGAGTACCCGGAGTTCTCCTCCCAGCGCTCCTGCTGGGTCCACGGGCCGACGTTGACGATGTAATCGGCGGTCTTCTTGATCTTCGGCCAGAGCGGGTTGTAGACCGCCGGGCCGAGCCGCCAGGCGAGGATGATCGGCATCGCCTGCTCATCCATCTGCGTGCCCTGCCAGTACTGCCAGCCGCTGACCCAGGCGTTCTGCGGGAAGCGGCCGACACGGCTGTAGCCCTGCGGGCAGCCGGGGGCGTTGTACTCGGAGGCGCCGCAGTCGCTCGTCTGCTGCAGGGTGTTGAACAGGTAGTTGACCACCCGGGGCGGGGTCACCATGTCCCCGGCCGTCACCAGCGCGCTGGCGAACTTGAACAGATCGCGCGGCCAGACCAGGTGGTAGCCGCCGTTGTTGCTGTCGCCGCTGGTCTCACCCCACGGCGTGCCCATGCCGGCGATCATGGCGCCGTTCGACTTGTCCTCGACCGACTTGAGCGCCATCGCCGCGAGGTAGTACTGGTCGTCGGCGGTGCCGCCCTGGCTGTTGAGGGTGCTCGCGTAGCTCTTCCACCCGCTGTCGTAGGTGGTTTGCAGGGTGGCCAGGCTGTCGCCGAGGGTCGCGTTGGCGGTGGTCGTCGCCTCGGTCTCGGTGGCGCCGAACCCGAGCACCACGTCGAACGAGATGCTTGTGACGGCGCTCGTGCCGAGGTCGACCCAGCCCATCTGCGCCACGTTGCCGCCGCCCGCCAGGTCGTTGCGCCAGCTCATCGTCTTGTCGCTGGTGCCGCCGAGCAGGTCGGTCCAGCCGTCCGTCTCGCCGACGAAGCCGCTCGACACCATCGGCGGGCCGCCCGTGGTCAGCGTCTTCCAGGGCCGCGAGATGGCCAGCGCCGAGGCGCGGCTGTTCTCCGAGGCGACGAGCATCGTGCGCGTCACCGTCCCCGTCACGGTCACCGTCTTCGACGTGTCGCCGGCCCCGGAGTTGTCCATCGCCGGGTTGTGGAGCAGGTACAGGTTGAACTGGGTGACGTTCTTGCCGCCCAGCGCGTCGAACTTGACGCGCTGGATCAGCGTGTTGCGCTTCGGATCGGTGAAGATCGTCTTGGTGATCCGCCAGCTGTGACCGCTGTTGGTGGTCACCGCCTGCCACCGCATCGAGCGCTTGTCCGGCTGGGTAACCGTGTAGCTCTGCGACTTCTCCTCGTCGACGAACGTCTTGGCCGTATCCCCGACCATGAACTGCAGGTCCACCGTGTTGACCGTGTCGAGCACCGGGTAGAACACCTCGGAAACGATGCCGCGGTGGCCGGTGAAGTAGACCCTCGATTCCGTTGTCGTCGACGTGCCGAGGAATGATTTATCCGCCGGCCCCCACACCGAGGGTACCCCCGCGCCCGCGGCGAGGGCCCTCACCTCGTTCACCGGGGACGAGCCATCCGGGCCGAGAGGGACGGCGGACTCCCCGAGCGTGCCCTCCCCCGCGTCGAGGGCGCAGCCCGCGAGCCCCAGCGTGAGATGTAAAATTGCAGTCCCACAGCAAACCCGCTTCAACATCGCACCAACCCCTTTCCACCTGGCGCCGCGAGAGCACACCGGCGCGGCCACCGTAAGCCATCGATCCCACCGCGGTCTCTGCCGGGCGCACGCGCGCCCTGGCGCCCGCCACGCGATCAGCCCGCGCCTGCTCCGCACAGAACACCCGCGCTCGGCAGCGTAGCACGCAGGCGTAGATTTCTTGTCGGAGACACCACGCCAGCGGCGCCTGGCGATCGCGGGACACCGGCGTCGGACGCCACGCCATGGAGCCGATGTATCCAAATGGATCCAGGCGAGATGGCGCCGGAGCTCTGCGCCCCGCGTCACCGCGTCACCGCGTCACCGCGTCACCGCGTCACCGCGTCACCGCGTCACCGCGTCACCGCGTCACCGCGTCACCGCGTCACCGCGTCACCGCGACGCCCCGGCGCGTGGGGCGCGGGTCGCCGAGCCCGGAGGCGCAGGGAGCCGGCGGAATCGCACGGCGGCAGCGCCGGGAGCGAGCTTGATGGAGCTCGTCGAGCGGTGAGAGGCCCGGCCGGGACCGGCCGATCTCGCGCGACCGTGCGAGACAGCGCGCCGCACGGACGCGGCGGGGGATCACCGCCGCCGCGCCCTCGGGGCGCCGCCCGCGACGGACCTAGGGCGGCGCGAGCGGCTGCCGGTCCGCCGCGTACGGGCGGACGTTGCTCCCGGTCCAGCGCATGAGCGCGCCGACGACGGCCCCGAACACCAGGTGACCGACCAGGCTGAGGGCCACCGTCTTGGGCGTGAGCTCGAAGAGCAGCTGCTCGCCGTGGGGGGCGAGCAGCAAGGTGGCGATCAGGCAAAACCCGGAGTCGGGTGGATACAGGCGCAGAGGGAAGCGACGGGAACATGGATACCTCCAGTTGGGGATGTGGCTCGGCGAGCCAGTGATGGTCATGTGTCATGCTCCTGCGCCGTGACGGCGCGAGCGCAGGCAGGGACGGTGCCCTCGCCGGGGCGCCATGGGTGGCGGCTCGGCGCAGCGGTGCGTCTCCCCCGAGAGGGCCTCTGGCGGTCGCGTGCCCGCGGTGCGGGGCGCGCGCCGCCAGTTCCCTTCAGCAACTCAGCGGAACCTCGAGATACCCGATCTCTGGAAAGGGCATCGGGCGGATCGCTGGAGACGCGAGGTTCGTTGGGCGACGGGGAGCAACCGTCGTACCACCGGCTCGTTCCGCGGACGGCGGCGCTACGAGCGGCGGATTCGAGGGTCGGCTGCGTCCATGGCCTTGCTCGATCGAGCAACGAGGCGCAGCGGCGGCTCAGCGGCTGCGCCCGGCGACCCCTGTCACGAGCCGACCGCCCTGCGCCGCGCCCCCGCGTAGCGCTTGACCAGCTCGTCCGCCATGACGCCGCTCAGGATGACGGCGCCGATGACGGCGAACTCGATCTGGGTCGGGACGCCGAGCATGTTGATGGCGTTGCGCAGGACCTGCATCAGCGCGGTGCCGAGGACGACGCCCAGCACCGCGCCCTCGCCGCCGCGCAGGCTGAAGCCGCCGAGCACGGCGGCGGCGATCGCGTAGAGCTCGTAGAAATTGCCGAAGTCCACCGGCTGGGCCGAGTTGACCTCGAGCGCGAACAGCATGCCTCCGAAGCAGGAGAGCAGCGCGCAGATCACGTACGCGAGGATCGTCATCCGGTCGGTGTCGACCCCGCTGTAGCGCGCCGCCTGCTCGTTGCGGCCGAGCGCCATGAGGTAGCGGCCATAGATGGTGCGGTTCAGGAAGACCGACGCCGCGACAGCGACCGCGAGGAACAAGAGGAACGGCATCGGGACGTCGATCCACGTGACCCACTCGAGGCGCGTCCTCACGCCGGTGAACGGGTGCACCGCGTAGGGGCTGAAGCGCCCCTCGGAGATCCACGACAGGAACGGCACCGGCACCGAGAACGGGCTGCCGACCGACAGGTAACGGAACGACTCGAACCCGACGCCGAACCCCTGCGTCTGGTCGCCCGCGATGCCGCGCGCGGTGCCCCGGTAGAGCAGGAGCCCGCAGAGCGTGACGACGAACGGCTGGAGCCGGAGCTTCGTGATGAGCAGCCCGTGCGCGAGCCCGATGCAGAGGGCGATGCCGAGCAGCAAGGGCACGGCGAGGGAAGGCGGCCAGCCGTGGACCGTGAGGAGCCACGGCAGCATGCAGCCGGCGAGCGCCACCACGGAGCCGATCGACAGGTCGATGCCGCCCGTGATGATCACGAAGCCGGCCCCGATGCTGAGGATCCCGAACAGCGCGGTCCGCCGGATCAGGTTCTCGATGTTCTCCGCGAGGAGGAACCTGCCGTTCAGGAGCGCGGTGCCGAGCGAGACCGCCAGGAGGAGCCAGAAGACGCCGAGCACCTTCCGCCGCGTGCTGGACGCGGTCAGCGCGGGCGACGCGGGCGACGCGGGCGACGCGGAACTGCGCGCCCCGGGATCACGTGTCGTCGTCACAGGCATGCTCCTCTGGCCTCGAACGCGCCCCGCCGGCACCAGCTCAGGCCGCGGCGCCGCAGCCGGTCGCGAGCTGCATGATCGCTTCCTCGCTCAGCTCGGCGCGGCCGAGCTCCCCGGCGATGCGCCCCTCGTGCATCACCAGCGCCCGGTCGGACATGCCCATCACCTCTTCCATGTCGCTCGACACGAACAGGGTGGCCATGCCGCTCGCGGCCAGGCGCTCCATCAGCTGGTATATCTCGTGCTTCGCGCCGACGTCGATGCCGCGCGTCGGCTCGTCCAGCAAGAGCACGCGCGGCGATGTAGACAGCCACTTTCCGATGACCACCTTCTGTTGATTGCCGCCGGAGAGGTGCTGCGCCGGCTGCACGTCGCTCGGCGTCTTCACGTCGAGCTCGCGGACGATCTGCGCCGACATCCGGCGCTCGCCCGCGCGGTCGAGGACCCCGTGGCGCTGCGCCCGGCGCAGGCTCGGGAGGCTCACGTTCGCGCGGATGGCCATCTCCAGGATGATGCCCTGTTGCTGGCGGTCCTCGGGGACGAGGCCGATCCCCGCGGCGATGGCGTCGCGCGGGGTGCGCGGGGTGAGCTCGCGCCCGGCCACGCGCACCGCGCCCGCGGTCGCCGGCGTGACCCCGAACAGCGTCCTCAAGAGCGACGTGCGCCCCGCGCCGAGGAGCCCCGCCACGCCGACGATCTCCCCGGCGCGGACCGTGAACGAGAGCGCGTGCTCCGGGTGTCGCGCCGTCCGCAGGCCGGAGACCTCGAGCACCGGCGCGCCCGGCGGGTGCGGGACGTGCGGATAGAACTGGGAGAGGTCGCGGCCCACCATCAGCCGCACGATGCGATCGTGGCTCATCTCCGCGCGCGGCAGCTCGCCGGCGTTCTCGCCGTCGCGCAGCACGAGCACGCGGTCGCAGAGCGCCTTCACCTCGCCGAGGCGATGCGAGATGTACACGACGCTGATGCCGTCCGCGCGCAGCTCCCGCACGACCTGGAAGAGGGCCTCTGCCTCGCGGGGGCTCAGGCACGACGTCGGCTCATCCATGATGAGCACCCGCGCGTTCGCCGACAGCGCCTTCGCGATCTCCACGAGGTGCCGCTGCCCGAGCGACAGGCTGCCCACGAGCGCGCGCGGCGACTCGGCGAGGCCGACCCGCGCGAGGATCGCCCGCGCCTCGCGCTCCATCCTGCCCTCGTCGATGAAGCCGCCCCTCCGTCGCTCGCGGCCGAGGAAGATGTTCGCCGCTATATCGAGGTTCTCCGCCAGGTTGAGCTCCTGGTGGATGAGCGCGATCCCGCGGGAGAGCGCCTCCCTCACCGAGCCGAGCGCGACCGGTCGCCCGTCGAAGAGCATCTCGCCGGCGTCGGGCGCCTCGACGCCGGCGAGGATCTTCATGAGCGTGCTCTTGCCGGCGCCGTTCTCGCCGACGATGCCGAGCACCTCGCCGCGGCCGAGCGAGAGGTGGACGTCGCGGAGCGCGAGCACGCCGGGGAAGCGCTTGGTGAGCCCGCGCGCTTCGAGCAGCGGAGCTGCGCCTGGGTCGGGCGAGGAGGGCGTCATGCGCGTCAGGGGTCGAGGGCCAGGGCGGCGCGCCGCGCGGGCTCCGCGACGCAAGCCCGCGGGTTCACTGCGATTTCTGCGTCTTCAGCTTCAGGTCCGCCCAGAACTCGGGCAGGTTGGCCTTGCGGATTTGCCGGGCCGGCAGGGAGATGAACTTGCCCGGCGGCACCACGGAGTCGTCCCCGCGCACGAGCGCCGCGAGCACGCGCACCGACTCCTTGCCGTACATGTACGGGTTCTGGACCACCGTGCCGACCACCTCGCCGTCCTGGATCGCGCGCAGCGTCGCGTCCTGCTCGTCGAAGCCGACGACCTGGATCGAGCTCATCTTCCCCGCCTGCTTGACGGCCTCGAGCAAGGCCGGCGTGTGGTACGCGTTCAGGCCGATCAGCCCCACGAGGTCCGGGTGCGCAGACATCATGTCTTCGGCGTTGCTCTTGGCCTTGGCGGCGTCGATCTGGTCGGTCAGCGTCGCGACGATGGTGTACTTCGCGCCCTTCAGCACCTCGTTGAGCGGGTCGCTGCCGGCGCTGCTGTCCGCGCGGTCGAGGAGCTCGTCGAGGACGCCCTGCCGCCGCTTGCGCGCGTTGTCGCCCTCGAGGCGCCCGACCAGGATGGCCACCTTGCCGCCGCCGGGGATGGCCTCCTTCACGAGCTGCCCCGCCATCCGGCCAGCGACGTAGTTGTCGATGCCGATGTACACGAGCCGGTCGCTCTTGGGCGCGTCCGAGTCCTGCGTGATGAGCTTGGTCTTGGCGGCCGCCTTGTTGATCAGCGGGACCTGGTTCTCGGCGTCGATCGGGCTGATCGCGATGCCGTCGAGGCCGCGGATGAGCAGGTCCTCGACCCGCTGCATCTGGTCGTTGACGTCGCTCGGCATCACCACGCTCACGTCGGCGTTGTACTCCTTCGCCCCGTCGATGACGCCCTTCTCGGCGATGGTCCAGAACGGCGCGACGCCGTTGGTGATGTAGGCGAGCTTCGGCTTGCCGCCCGGCGCCGCCGCCTGGCCCCCGCCGCCCTCGCAGCCCAGGGCCGCGAGCGCCGCCGCCACGCAGACCCCGACGATGAACCGACCGATCCCCTTCACCATGCGCCTCACCCCTCCGCCCGCGAGGAGCCGCCCTGCCCCGGCACGACCCGCGCATCGTGTGCGCGCGCCGCTGGACGGAGCTCGGCCCCCCGGCTGACTCGCGCGCTCATCATGCGCGATCCGTTGAGGACGTGTCCACACGATTCGACGCGGCGACGTCCGCGCGAGACCAGTACCCGGTCGCTCGACGACGAACCTGCGGTGGCGAACCGGTGCGCGCCGCAGGTTCCCCCGGGACTTCGGGGGCATGGCGGCGGGGACTGCTGCCCCTTGGCGGGCGCGGGCCCGACGCGGGCCCGACCGGCCGCCCCCGGAAGCTTCAGCGTCCACCTCGGCGGGGGGCGGCAGCGTCGCTGCGTGAGCGACGCTACCCGCGTGAGCTACCGTGGCGGCCTGGGCGCCCGAGCGCCCGACGGCAGCTACGGCAGGTCGGCAACCAGGGTGGGCGCCACTGCTGTAGCGCCCGCCGTGGCACGTCAGCGCACCCGCAGCTGCGCCGCCGATTCGCCGAGCTTTTCGCCCTGCGCACCGACGACATGCAGCTTGTACGTTCCGGCGCTGGCCGGCACGGCGATGGACGTGGCGTCCCCTGCTGCCTTCGTCATCGTCGCGCCCTCCGTGAACGTGTCGGTGCCGGCCGGCGCGAGCCAGACGGTGTTGGCCGCCGCGCCGGCGCTCCTGATCTTGATTGTCCCGGCGCCGGACGCCACCGAGGCGCTCGCCGGGAACACGTAGTCTTGAACCGCGAGCAGGCTGCTGGGGATGATGCCCCGGTGCTCTTCCTGGACGCCGGAGCTCAGGCAGATATCGTATTGCGCCGCCGGCCACATGTTGTCCGGCACCGCGACGGGCGGGTCGATCCTGCTATCGGGCGGGTTGACGCCCATCTTGTTCACGGTGGCGTACGTCCTCAGGATGGTGAGGTGGTGCTTGGCCCCGAAATCCTCGCAGTTGATCGTGTATTTCACGCCGGGGTCGATGTCGAGCACGTTGTCGTTCTGCGTGATGTACGCGCTGCCCTCGTCGTTGTGCAGGCCGTACGTGGGGCCGCTCGTCGCGGGCGGGATGCCCTTGACGTAGTTCTCGTTGATGGTCGTGCCCGGCATCTGACCTAGCGTGTAGATCGCGCCGCTGTCGTGCAGCCTGCTCAAGGTGTCGATGAACCGATTGTTGTTGATCGCGTTGTCCTTGCAGGTGGTCGAGTCGGGGAAGTTCCGCCAGCCCCAGCCCAGGTTGATGCCGTTGTAGGCCGTCTTCTGGATCTGGTTGTAGGTGATCTTCAGGCCATCGACGAAGAACGCGGTGATGCCCGAATGGCCGCCGAACCCCGGCAGCGAGCTCACGTTGTACAGCAGGTTGTTGCTGATCGTGTCGTCCTTGCAGACGCCTTCGACACCCGAGCCGAACTTCTGGTGCGGGCCGGTGTCGCCCACGTACAGGTGCTGCGGGTGGCCGACCGTGATGCCGCTGCCGGCGATGTCGGTGATGTAGTTGCCGACGATGCTGGAATTCACGACGTCGTTGATGAAGGAAATGCCCTCATTGCCGCTGTGCTTCACCACGTTACCGGTGAAGTCGATCGAGTCGGCGTTGTTGACCGTGATCATCCCGGGCAGCGTGTCGGTGATCTCGTACTTGCTGTTGTGCCAGTTGCCGTCGCCGTAAGCGACATAGATGGTGGCGCCCTGTACCGTCGCCTTGCCGCGTGAATTCTCCACGCTGTACAGGTTGTAGTCGGTGTTGGCGAAGGTGATGCCCTGGAAGGTGAGGTTCTTGACGCGGCTGGCGGTGGAGGCGCCGGCGATGTCGATCAGCTTTTCTGCGACCGGCGCCTGCACGTCGGCTTCAGCCATGTCTTCGCCCTCTCGCGGGTAGTAGTAGAGGGTGCCGGTGGTCTTGTCGAAGTAGAACTGACCGGGTGAGCTCAAGAACTCGCGCGCGTTGTAGATCGTGTGGGTGCCAGAGACGCTGAACCCCGAATTCCAGCCGGGGGTCTGCGCGATGGTGCCGTAGGGCTGTTGAAAGAGCAGCGCGCGGAAGTTGTCTTGCGTGGTGGTGACATCGCGAACGCAAACGACATTCTCGTTCCACGTGGTGCCGTTCACGATCTCGAGGTCGTCCTTGTTGCTGGCGATGGCGGGGACCGCGTCGAGGTCGTACTTGGCGCCGTCACTGCCGCTGCCGCTCGCCCAGGCCCAGCTGCCCTGCCCTGCCCTCACGCTGTACGTCCCGACCCCTCCGCGCGACGCGACCCGCTTGCTCGTCATCAGGGCGCGAGCGTCGTTCACGTACAGGTTGCGCAGCTTCGTCGCTCGGTCCAGCCTGGCCTTGTAGATGTTGCCTGCGTCCGGCGTCCATCCGGTCACCTTCGTCGCGCCGTTCAAAACGGGCTTTTCCCCGGGGTAAGCCTGATAGTGGATGCGATGGCCATTCGTGCCCGAGTCCGACGGCGCGAAGGCGATGGCGTCGGTGAGGCTGTACGTGCCAGCTCGGAGGTAAACGTAGATGTCGCCGGTCATGTTGGCGTTGACGCTGCGGACGACGTCGCGCGCCTTGGCGACCGTCTTGAACGGCGCGCTGACCGTGCCTGGATCGTCGTCGCTGCCGGAAGGCGACACGTAGTACGCCGCTTGCCGCGTCCCGGTCTCGTCCGGGACCTCGCCGCCGCCGCCCGCTCCTGCACTGGTCATCGCGCCGGTGCTGCCGCCGCCCCCGGCCTCTACCGCTCCTCCGGCTCCTGTGGTGGCGTCGTCTCCGCCGGTTGTGCCGCCGCCAGCCGAGCTGTCGCCGCCAGCCAGGCCGGGGCTCGCTCCGTCCGATGAACAAGCAGCCAGCCCAGCGAACGCCGTGAGCGATGCGGCGACAAGCAGCTTGACGTGACGAACGGCGGAATCGTGACCCTCACGCATGACGCACCTATCCAGGGCAATGGTAAAGAACCCCCCCGGCGCCAAATGTGAACGTTCACATTGCCGACGTCAACCCAAATAAATTGGTGCGCGGATTTGGCGGTGCTACTCGGTGACAGCGTCCATGACGGCCTGCCACTCCGCCGAGAACGAGCCGTCCGTGCGCTTGATCTCCGACCCCGTGTCCCACAGCACAGGAACGATGCCGCGAGCCTGCGCCCCCTCCACCACCGACTGCATCCACAGCCTCCGCGACGCCGACTCACGGGGGTAGTTCTCGCCCGGCGTGACGGCGAACTCGCCGAGGATGACCGGGATGCTCCGCTCAGCGCTGAACGCGCCGAGCCTGTCGAACAGGCTGTTCAGCTCCGCCTTCTCGGGGTCCGTGCCCCACGTCGTCTTGGGCGAGCCCCAGGTCTCCACCGTGTCGAGGCCGCAGAAGGTGTAAGGTGTATAGTAGTGCAGCGAGAGGAAGAGGCTCTTCGTGCCGGCCGGGTCCGTCGGCACCTTGAAATCGTTCACACAGGTCCTGTCGATGTCCGTCACGAAGCCGGAGATGAGCAGGGCGCGGCTCGCGTTGTAGCCGCCCTGCTCGCGCACGGTGGTGACGAAGAGCTGGTTCATCTCGTTCAGGGCGGCGTAGTCCGGAGTCCCCCCCTGAACGCCGTTGACCCAGTAGTTTCCCTCCTCGTTCATCCCCTCGAGGATCAGCTTGTGGCCGACGCCGCTGAAGGCCGTGGCGATCTGGGTCCAGTAGGAGGCGAACTTGGCCTTGACGTCGTCGGTGAGCTTGTACTTGTTGTCGTTGTCCTCGTTGAAGATCCAGCCCCCGTCCCAGTGGATGTTCACGATCGAGTACATGCCGGCGGCCTCGATCCAGCCCACCACCTCCTTGACTCGGGCCATCTTGGTAGCGTCGATCGTGCCGTTGGCGGCGTAGGTGTCCCAGGCAACGGGCACGCGCACCGTCTTGATGCCATGGCTGGCCATGCCGTCGATGAACGTCTTCGTGATCAGCGGCTGGCCCCAGCCCGTCTCCCACGCGGTGGTGTTCTCCAGCGTGTTGCCGATGTTGGTTCCGATGCCCATGTCGGGGACCATGGCCGCGGCGTCCGCCGGCGTCGCTGAGCCGCCGGTCCCGCCGGAGCCCCCGGTTCCCGCGCCGGCGCCGCCCGTGCCGGCGCCGCCCGTGCCGGCGTCGCCCGTGCTGGCGCTGCCCGTGCCGGCGCTGCCCGTCGCGGCGTCGCCCGTGCTGGCGCTGCCCGTCGAGGCGTCGCCCGTGGACGTACCGCCGCCGCTGCCTCCGGTGTTCCCGCTCGTGTTGCTTTCCGAGGAGCACCCCAGTGCAACGAGCATCACCAAGGGGGCCGTGAGATTGAGCCACGATGTGGCTGCAGAGCGGGAGACCTGGAGAGAAGGCATGAGGGTCATGGTATCCCAGTCATCCACGAGATCCAGGCTTGACTTCGGAGTTCCTTCTCCCTCGTGCGCTGATCGGCTTCGAGCCAGTCGGGCGGGCCGGCGATGCTCGCGGGCCGGCGTCCGCCCCTCTTGACGCGACGCTCCGGAGGAGCCCCGCCACCCTTGTTTTCCCGCGGGATCGAGGATATCCGCGGTCCCGCCGACAGGAGTTGACTCCGCTAATGTGAACGCTCACAATATGCACCAGCGCATCCTTTGCTTCTCCCTGCGCGTGTACGGAGAAGCCCTGATGAGGTAGCGCCCTTGCCCGAGCTGGCGACCTGTTGGCTCAGCCCCAGCGGTCCTCGCTCCTGCGCGCATTCTGGACCGATCATTCTAGAATGATCGGTCCAGAATGCGCGCAGGAGCGAGGGCCACGCGACGCCGGCAGGGTTGCCGGGCCGCGCGATGAGCAGGGGCTCGCGGGCGCGGCAACTCGGCAAGAGCTCCTGTCCAACAGGGACGAATCCGGCTGACGAGGTGCTCGCTAGGCGAACGCGGCGCCCGAGCGCCCGACGGCGTAGGCGATCCCGCTCTGCAAGGTCCCGCGGATCACGATGCGCGTCAGGTCGACGTCGAGCGCGACGAGCGCCCGCGCTACCTCGCCGCGGATGCCGGTCAGCACGGCCTGGGCCCCGAGCAGCCGGAGCGCGTTCGCCGCGTCGATCAGCGCGTTCGCGACGCGCTGGTCGACCTCCTTGATCCCCGTCACGTCGATGATGACGACCCGGGCGCGGCTCCGCGTCGCGCCGTCGAGCAGCGTCTGGAGCACCTCCTGCGCCCGCTCCTCGTCCAGCGTGCCGATGAGCGGCATGACCATGACGTCGTTGGTGATCGGCACGAGCGGGGTCGAGAGCTCCGCGATCTTCGCCCGCTGGAACCGGATCACCGCCTCGTGCAGCTCGGCGCGGGCTCGCTCGGCGCGCTCGCGCTCGCCGAGCTCGTGCATCAGCCGCACGTTGGTCTCCTTCAGCTCCTCGCTCTGCTCCGACAGGCGCGCGTTCGCCTGCGAGAGCTCCTCGGTGCGCTGCTTCACCTCCTGCTCCAGCCGCTCGTTGGCCTGCCGGAGCTCGGCGCTCACGGCCTCCAGGTTCGCGTAGAGCAGGGCGTTCTCCACCGCCACGGCGGCCTGCGACGAGAGCAGCCGCAAGAGCTCGATACGATCCGCGGTGAAGGCGTGCTCGGCGAGGTGGTTCTCCAGGTAGAGGACGCCGCTCAGCCTGCCCTGGTGGAGCAGCGGCAAGCCCAGGATCGATCTCGGCCGGCGCGAGATCACGTGAGGATCGTCGGCGAGGCGCGGGTCGTCCTCGGCGCGCCCGATCACGACCGCCTCGCGCGAGCGCGCGACGTAGTGAACCACCGGGCGGGCGAGATCGAGGCGCTCCTCCATGGGCGTCGAGAGCCCGAGCTGCACCGTGTCCGGGTCGACCGAGATCATCGCCTCGACCACCAGCGCGTCGCCGCGCGCGAGGATCAGGAAGCCCCGGCTCGCCCCGGCGCTCTTGATCACGCTGCGCAGCACCTGATCGAGCACCTTGTCGAGCACGATCTCGCTCGAGATGGCCTGCGCCGTCTTCAGGACCGTGGCGAGATCGCAGAGGTCGCCCACGGCGAGCCCGCCGAGGGCGGTGTCGGTCGTCGCGGCCAGCGGCGAGATGGCCGCGGGCGCGCCGGCGGCCGGGGCGAAGAGCGGCGCGAGCTCCTCGCGCAGCGCCTTCACCTTGGCGCTCGCCCCCCAGCGCTCGTACAGGTTGAGCGCCCGGCGCAGGAACATGCCCGCGAACTCGAGCCTGCCCTGGGCGAGCCAGAACCTGCCGTAAAGCTCGTTCCCGAGCGCCTGGCAATTGATGTAATCCGCCTGCCGCGCGGCCTCGATGCCCCGCTCGTAGAGCTCCATGGCCTCCGCCGTCCGCCCCTCGACGCGGGCCTTCTCGGCGAGCACGAGGAGGTGCTTGTGAAGCACGTTCTCCGGCCCGGCGTCGGCCCAGCGCTTCATCCGCGCGAGGAGCCGCTCGAGGTGCGCCTCGTGCTCGCTCCGCTCGGCGCCGCCGGCGCCCTCCCAGGCGGCGAGCCGCATGAGCGCTGTATAGAACGTCGCCTCAGGCACCTTGGCGTGCGTGGGCAAGGCGCCCTCGATGACGGCGAGCTTCGGCATGAGCTCGGCGAAGCTCGCCCGGTCGCCGAAGAGATAGGCGTTCCGGATCTTCGCGTGGTAGAGCCACCCCATGTGGTAGGGCGAGCCGCCGTGCTTCGCCGTGTACGACGCCTCGCTGAAGCCGTCGTCGTCGAAGCTGAGCTGGCTGCTCGTGAGCCCTTGCAGGCAGCGGATGGGCTGGATCACGCCGGCGAGCAGGATGTCGATGATGTCATGGCTCCTCGCGCGCCTCAGGAAGGCGAGGTGCGTCTCGGTCAGCTGCGAGAGCTCCGGCAAGGCCATCCCGTAGGTGAGCCTGTCCGAGCCGCTCTGGCTGATCATGTACCCCATCGCCGTCCAGTCGCCAGACTGGAGCCCGAGCTCGTAGACCCTGTCGTAATAAGGGTCTGCCCACCGCAGGTGCTGCGTCCAGCTGTGCACGTCCGCGGAGAAGATGTGGTACGTCTTGGCCCGCAGGACGAGGTTGTCGAGCTGGTCGGCCAGCTCGATGGCCATCCTGCCGAAGCGGTAGGCCGTCGCGTACTCGCCGAGCAGCGGGCCCACCACCATCCCGTACGCGACGTATCCGAACGCGGACATGTCGCTGTTCCCGTGCTGCAGGGAGAGGGTCACCATCTTCACGATGGCGAGGTTGGCGAGCGTCTGGTCGCTGGAGTTGTAGGCGCCGAAGAACAGGTTCACGAGCAGCTCGAGCATCACCGGGTGCTCGGGGCTCGTCGCCCGCGGGGCGCGCGCGAGCTCCTCGATGCTCCGCCCGCCGAGGAGGACGGGCACCGCCGCGAGCTCCTGCTCGAGCAGCGCGGCGACCTCCGCCTGGCCCTCGGGGATCGGGCACCCGAGGAGCGCGAGGCCGGCCTTCTGCACCACGGTCGCCTCGTGGTTGCGCCACTCCAGCAGGTACTGATTCGCCTGCACGAGGTGGATCGACACCTTGTCCATCGCCGTCCGGGCGCGCGCGAGCGCCTCGGCACAGAGCCGCTCCGCCGCCTCGAACGCGCCGCACAGCGACTCGACCTCGGCGCGCTCCTTGTGGAGCGCGAGGGCGAGGCCGTACTGCTCCTCGAAGCCGCCGCCGGGCAAGAACCCCATGCCCGCGCGGAAATAGCCCGCGGCCGCCTCGTAGGCGGTGGCCGCCTTGGCCCTCCGGCCAGCGGCGAGGTTCAGCTCCGCGGCCGTGGCGCGCTCCTCGGGGGAGCCCACGAGGGGCGAGGCGATGTTGAAGTGATTGACGATGTCGAAGAGCGCCTCCTCCCGCGCGGGGCCGTAGTTGCTGGCCAGCATGAGCCGCCCGATCCGCAGGTGCACCTCTCGCCTGTGGTCCTCGCTGATGAGCGAGTAGGCCGCCTGCTGGACGCGGTCGTGCAAGAAGCGGTAGTTCACGCGCCAGTCGATCCCGCCCTGCGCCTCGCCGTCGATCCCGCCCCGCGCCTCGCCGTCGGTCGCGTGGGCGAGGCGGTAGTCGGCGTCCACGGGCGTGATCAGGCCCTCTTGCAGGATCTTCCACAGCGCGGCCACCGTCTCGTGCGGCGGGCGCTCGCCGATGATCGCGAGCGTGCGCAGGTCGAACTCGTGCCCGATGCACGCCGCGAGCTTGAGGACGCGCTGGAGGTCGGGCTCGAGCTCCGCGAGCTTGCGCGCCATGAACTCCACGACGTTGTCGGTGACGGTGCGCCGCCGGATGCGCTCCATATCCCACGTCCACGCGCCCGCCTCGAAGCGGAGCATGCCCTCGGCGTGGAGCGCGCCCAGGAACTGCCGCACGAAGAACGGGTTGCTCTGGGTCCGGTCGAACACGACGCGGGCGAGCGGCTCGACCTCCTCCCGGGCAGCGGAGAGCGTGTCCGAGAGGAGCTCGACGACGTCGGAGAGGGCGAGCGGCTTGAGCTCGAGCTCGCGCAGCGGCGCGCCCGCCTTCGCGATCTCGTCGAGCGCGAGCCGCAGCGGGTGGGCCGCGTAGACCTCGTTGTCCCGGAAGGCGCCGATGAGGAGCAGGTGCGCGCGCTCCGGATCCGCGGCCAGGACCTGGAGCAGCTTGAGCGAGGCCGGGTCGGCCCACTGCAGGTCGTCGAGGAAGAGGACGAGCGGGTGCTCGGCCGTCGCGAAGACGTGGAGGAACGCCTTAAAGACCGCGTGGAAGCGGCCCTGCGACTCCGCCGGGCCGAGCGGCTGGACGGCCGGCTGCTGGCCGATGATCCACTGGAGCTCCGGGACGAGGTCGACGAGGAGCTGGCCGCTGCCCCCGAGGGCCCGCTCGAGCTCCGCGCTCCACCGCGAGAGCTGCTCCGGCCGCTCGGTCAGGATGTGCCGGAGGAGCTCGCGGAACGCCCGCGCGATGGAGGCGTAGGGGACGCTGCGGTTGAGCTGGTCGAACTTGCCCGCGGCGAAGTAGCCGCCCCGCTGGGCGATCGCCTTCTGGATCTCGCTCACCAGGGCCGACTTGCCCATGCCCGAGTACCCCGACACGAGGAGGAGCTCGCGCTCGCCCCCGGCGGCGCGCTCGAAGGCGGCGAGCACCGCGCGCGCCTCCTCGTCGCGGCCGTACAGCTTCTGCGGGATGCGCAGCGTGTCGGGCATGTCGCGCTGGCCGAGCGGGAACGGCGCGACAGCGCCGGAGGTCGAGAGCTGGCGCAGGCACACGTCGAGATCGGCGACGAGCCCGAAGGCGCTCTGATAGCGGTCCTCCGCGTTCTTGGAGAGGAGCTTCATGACGATCCGGGAGACCGCCTCGGGCACGCGCGGGACCCGCTCGGGCGGGGGCACGGGCGTCCTCGCGATGTGCCCATGGATCATGTCCATCGGCTCGCCCTCGGCGAACGGCAGGACGCCGGTGAGCATCTGGTAGAGCGTCACGCCGAGCGAGTAGAGGTCGGTGCGCCGGTCGATGACGCGGTTCATGCGGCCGGTCTGCTCGGGCGACATGTACGCGAGCGTCCCCTCGAGCGCCTCGGGGCTCACCGCCTGCTGCGTCTCCTGCGGGAGGAGCGTGGCGATGCTGAACCCCACGAGATGGACCTCGAGCGTGTCCGGGTCGACGAGGAGGTTGTGCGGCTTGATGTCCTTGTGAATCACCTTGCGGCGGTGGATCTCGTCGAGGACCCAGGCGGCCGAGCGGGCGATCTTCAGCGCCGCCTCGAGCTCCAGCCGGCCAGCGCGGAGGATGTCGTGGAGCGTCGTCTCGCTGGGCCGCTCCAGCACGAGGGCGATGCCGTTCTTGTGTTTCTCCAGGCCGTAGGCCTTGACGACGCCCTCGACGTCGAGCTCGCGGAGGACGTTGTACTCGTGCCGGAGCGACGCCAGCGCCCGCCGGCTCGGGAACTCGCTCTTCAGGACCTTGACCGCGACCGGCTTCTGCTCGTCACCCCAGGTCCCACGGAACACCTCGATGCTCGAGTCGCTGTAAATTTGCTGGCCTACGGTACAAGTTACGGAGAGCATGTCACCTCGCCACGTGCTTCGACCGCCCGGCCAGCACAGCTGCGCACGGCAGCCTAGCAGAATCGCACTCTGGGCGGATTCTGTCTAGGGCGCTGGCTCACGGATCGTTACGGAGCGCGGGGCGCTGGTTCGTCCACCGGACTGTCGCGCTCGTAGCGAGCCCTAGTATTCCAGCCATCTGAAGCTGGGCTGAGCCCCGGCGACTCGCGCTTTCGAGGCGGCGAGCGCGTCAGTCGCGCTTCGCCGGCGCGCGTATGCCGCGACGCTCCATGCGAGGCGGGCTACACCTGAGATGAGGAGAGTGATCGATCAGGAGATGCGCCGGGCGGGCGAGGACCCGACGCGGGTCAGCGCGGCTCCTCGACGGTGGGGCAGCCGAACTCGACGCGGACGCTCTCGGCGCCCACCGACTTCACGTGCTCGCAAGTGGCGCCCTTGATCACGATGGTCGGCGGGGTCGTCGAATCGTCGTAGTCCCAGCCGTCGTCGCCCGGCTTCGGCAGCACCTCATCATCGATGAAGACGTTCACCTTCGCGCGGTCCGGCGGCTCGGACTGCAAGGCCAGCTCGCAGCTCCGCACGAGGTCCCTGGTGATGCTGATCAGCGTCTCGCCGAGGCCCGCCGCATCCACCACCTCGAAGTAGCGGGGCGAGGTCTCCGCCGTGGCCGTCCCGCCCTGCACGGCGAGCTCGTCCAGCACGTTGGCGTAGGCGGTCGTGCCGGGGATGCCGACGACGAAGGTCCTGATACCGGCCGCGCTCAGGTCCTTCACCTGCTGCACGGTGCGCGCGTCGTCGAGGCACGCGTCCGCCGCGGCCCCGGCGCAGCAGTTCTCCACGACCATCGGACAGTCCCCATCGATGTTCGTGGTGCAGGTCGCGGCCGCGCAGCTCGGGGCTGGGTCGTGACCGCAGTTGGGGCCCCCGTCGGTGGCCAGCAGGACGTACCTGTCGCCCTCGAGCGCGCTGCCGGCGCCCGCCGTGAGGTACTGCAGCGCGCGCGAGAGGGCGTCCGCGGTCGGCGTGGCGCCGCCGGGGGCGGTCGCGTCGAGCTGGCCCTTGATGGCTGGGACCGCGGTCTCGCCCGGAGCCACCGCGACGCTCAGGCCCGTGCCCGGCTCCAGGCCGCAGTGGTCGTCGGAAGGAAAGACCTGAAGCCCGACGGACATCCTGTCCTGGATGGCGTCGAGCGCCGACCCGATGGCGCTCTTCATCATCGTCCAGCGGTCGCTCTCTCCCCAGCTCTTCGTCATGCTCTCCGACCGATCGAGCAGGAGCACGAGGTGCACCTGCCGCGGCTGCGCGTCGACCTGCTGGCCGCCGCAGTTGCCGCCGTCCCCGCCGTCGCCACCGCTCCCGCTCACGCCGGGGCCCATGAAGCCGCCGCCGAGCGAGGGATCTCCTCCGGCCGTTCCGCCGGAGTCCGTCCCGCTGGAGGTCATCCCGCCGGCGCCGCCGCTGCCGGAGGTGTCACCGTCGTCGCGCGTCCCGCCCTTCGATCCCGAGCAGCCGGACGCGAGCGCCCAGCCCAGCAGCCCAAGGGACGTCAGGAACAAGGAGCGAGCGCATATCTCGCGCATGTTGCCGTTCATATCCATTCTCCTCGACACGAGTGAACGAGCTCGCACACTGCGTTATCCCGGGGGAATGCGGCAGATGCCGTTGTAACACTGCACTGCCCCGGCGTTGCAGCACTCGGACGTCGCGCTGCAGAGCTGTCCGTACTCGGCGCAGTACGTCGGCGGGCTGCCGCCCGCGCCGCCGGTGCCGCCGGTCGCGCTCGTGCTGTCCGCGCCGCCGGCGCCGCCGGTCGCGCTCGTGCTGCCCGCGCCGCCGGTGCCGCCGGTCGCGCTCGTGCTGCCCGCGCCGCCGGTCGCGCTCGTGCTGCCGCCGCCGGTGCCCGCAGACGACGACGAGCCCGGGGTCGTGCACGTGCCCGAGCCGTCGCCCGGATCGAGCTCGCAGGTGGTCCCGACGCAGCAGTCGCCGTTGTTCGTGCAGGCGCCGCCCTCCGAGACGCACCGCGGCGGGGGCTCGCCGGGGGCGCCGTAGCACTGCAGCCGCCCGTCGGCGTTCGGCACGCAGGGCGCGCCGTCGCAGCAGTCGTCGGACGAGGAGCAGTCGTCGCCGGTCTCGCGGCACGCCGTCAGGGCGTTGCAGCGCGGCACGCCGAGCGCGTCGAGCCGGCAGTTGCTGGCGCTGCCCAGGTAATTGCAGCAGTTGTTGGGAGCGCTGGTGGACGTGTCCGAGCAATAGCTGTCCTTGAAGTGGCAGACGCCGCCCTGGGGCGTGCAGCCCGTGGGGTTGCGGCAGCGGCCGATCTCGCCGGCCGGGTCATCGGACGTGTCGCAGATCACGTTGCCTGCGCCCGGCAGATCGGCGGTGGGGTCGCCGCCGCAGCAGTCCTCGTTGCGCCGGCACAGCGCGCCGTTCACGCGGCAGCCGCTCGGCGGCTGGCAGACGGCGATCCCGGTCGGGCCATAAGGGGCGCAGACGCGGCTGCAGCAGAATCCGCAGCTATCGCAGACGGCGCCGTCGATGCCGCCGCTGCTGCAGCGGGTGGCCGTAGCCGGCTCGGCGCCGCAGTGGCCCGCCGCGTCGGACGCGCTCGCCTTCACGCACACGCCGGTACAGCAGTCGCTGTTGCTCGTGCAGACGTCGTCGCGCTGCACACAGAACGAGGAGTTCAGGACGCAGCGGCCGTCTCGGCCGCAGAGCCGGGAGCAACACTGGCTGTCCTCCGTGCACAGGTTGCCGCCGGTCTGGCACGCGGCGTCGCCGTTGATGTCGCTGCACGTCCCGTCGACGCACATCCCGCTGCAGCAGGCGGTTCCGCCTTCCGCGCAGTCGGATCCGTCGACGAGGCAGGCGGCGGCGCCGCACCTGCCCGCGGTGCAGTTGAGGCTGCAGCAGTCGGAGGGCTCGTCGCAGGCCGCGCTCGGCCCCAGGCAGACGCTGAGCGGCGAGGCGCAGGTGCTCGTGGCGCTGTCGCAGATGCCGGAGCAGCAATCGCCGGAGCTCGCGCACGCGTTGCCGTAAGGCTCGCAGGTCGGCACCTCGACCCCGGTGTCGGCGCCGCCCCCGCCGGTCGCGCCCGCGCCGGCTGTCTCCGCGCCTCCGGCGCCGGTCGCGCCCGCCCCGCCAGAGCCCGCCGCCTCCGCGCCGCCCGCCCCGGTCGCGCCCGCCCCGCCAGAGCCTGCGGGCCCCGTCGCGCCGACCCCGCCGGCGCCGCCTTCCCCGGAGCCGGTCGCCCCGCCGGCAGCGCCGCTGCCGCCCATCCCGGCGCCCCCGGAGGTGGCCCCGCCGGATCCGCCGCTCGACGAGCTACCGTCGGTCGCGCCCGCGGAGGTCGCCGACATGCCGCCTTGTCCGCCTGAACCGGTGCTGTCACCCGAGCCACAGGCGCCGGAGAACCATAACATGCCCACAGCCGCGACGATTCGAGAGACGCGCATACACCTTCCTCGCTTGACCGCGTCGTCGAAACCGACGCAGTCGCAAGCAACCAGCTTCGCTCAGCTGGGCAGGCCCGTGGATCTTTTCTTCTCGGGCGCGACACCGTATGACAACTTTTGTCGCACGTGGTGAGCCTCGTGAGCGCAGCGCACACAGGCACGCTGCGATGCAGGCCAGCTCAGCAGCTGAAGAAGGTGCGCTCTCTGACCGAACCGACGCTCGCCAAGGAGCCGTGAACGGCAGAGCTGCTCTAGCCGACTCGAAAGGAGATCCCGCCAGGACGCCAGGAGATCTCAGGGGTGCGGCCGAGCTCGGGGCGATGCGGGCATGTGCAACGACAATTTCCCCGCCGCCATCGAGCTGACGTCCTGCTGGAGATGCCACGTGATCCCGTTCTCGGAGCTCGAGCAGCCTGGATGGGGCCAGCGGTTCGAAGCGATCGACCTGACGCAGATCTGGGGCATCCAGCTCAAGTTCCGGCCCAGGCAGGCATTCGACGTCTCGGTCGACGACATCCCGTTCTTCCTGTAGCCGCTCCCCGCGCTGTCCCCGAGGCCGTGGCTTGCCGCGGCGCGCTCGCGCGGAGCGCGGGCTCGCTTGCAAAGCCAGTGGTGAGGCGGTAGCGTCCGCGCGGCGTGGGTCATCGCCAATCAGGGCCGGACGAGGTGACGCGGCGGGAAGACGAGGCGGGATGAAGAGCGGGTCCGCGACATGGGTGTGGGCGACGTGGTGCCTCCTGGCCTGCGGGTGTACGGCGCTCGCCGGGCTCGATAAGCCCTATCACCTCGCGACGGGCGCCGGGACGGGCGGTGACGACCCCGGCGGCGGCGGGGCCGGCGGCGGCCCGCCCGCGGATTGCGCCGAGGAGGCGAGCTCAGGGTGCGTCTACGCGCGGTGTGGCGACGTGCCCGCGAGCGCCCCGGGCGGCGTCTACACGCTCGACCTCGACGGGGACGGCCCGGAGGAGCCGCTGCAGGTCCACTGCGGTGAGCCGGCGGACGGCGACAGGTGGGCGCTCGTCTACAACAGCGTCGGATCGGCGGACGGCGCGACGCTCCCGTTCTGGAAGGTCCTGTATGACGACCGGCTCACCGCCAAGGGGGAGCCGTCGATCGACGGCAACCATTACCAGCCCTCCCTGTACGTCGCCGGCCGGGAATACCGCGATGAGGTCGAGGACATCGCGGGCACCGTCGCCGAGGTGATGCGCGCGACCGCCGAGGGCATCGATACGGAGGACATGCACCTGCTCACGCCGATCCGCGTGGCCGGGGACGGCAATCTCTTCGACTGGCAGTTCGGCACCGGGTGGGCGTCGGCGGACTTCGACAGGGACACGAAGGGCGACGGCAACTGCTCGAGCGCCTACGCGGGCGTCACGCAGCACTACGGGAACTGCTTCGTCTACAACCTCGGCGCGGACGACGACGAGCCGATCGCCGACGAGGGCTGGGGCCCGCACATGGAGACCGTCGTCGCGACGTCGTACGGGCTCTCGGACGACGGCAGCGTGTACACCCGCGTGCAGCGCATCTCGCGATGGACCCGCTGGTGAGCGCGCCCCGCGCGCGCAGGCCGGGCGCGCTGCGCGCTCGCCCGCGCCATGCCCGGGGGCTGGCGCCTCCTGCGGTGGGCGGGCGAGCCGGTCAGAGCTGCTCGGCGTGCTCGGAGAGATAGGCGGCCACACCCGCGGTCGAGGCCGTCATGCCGCGCTCGCCTTTCCGCCACCCGGCCGGGCAGACCTCGCCGTGCTGCTCGTGAAACTGGAGCGCGTCGACCAGCCGGATCAGCTCGTCCATGTTGCGCCCGAGCGGCAGGTCATTGACGATCGCGGAGCGCACGACGCCGTCCCGGTCGACGAGGAACGCCGCGCGAAGGGCGACGCCGTCGTCGTTCTCGACGCCGTAGGCGCGGCAGATCTCGTGCTTCACGTCGGCTGCCAGGGTGAAGCGGACCGGCCCGATGCCGCCGCGCTCCACGGGGGTCTCGCGCCAGGCGTGGTGCGTGTATTCAGAGTCGATCGAGACCCCGATGACCTCGACGTTGCGCTCGCGGAGCGCCTCGACCCGGTGATCGAGCGCGATCAGCTCCGAGGGGCAGACGAAGGTGAAGTCGAGAGGATAGAACACAAGGAGACCATATTTCGACTCGATGGCCTTGGAGAAGCGGAACGCGGCGTTGATCGAGCCGTCCGGCAGGACAGCGGCGCAGGAGAAGTCAGGGGCTTTTTTTCCCACCAGCACGGTCATATCCATTCCTTTCACCGAAGATCGGCGACAGACGACAGCATGGGAGCGCGGGCGACCGGCGTGCTGTCCGCGCCGAGGCCCAGGGCGAGCTCGTCCACCGTCTCGCGCGGGAGCGCGACGGTCTCGAGCTCGCCCGCGTAGTGGACGCCCAGGTGGACATCCACGCTCCGCTCGAGCAGCGCGCGGGCGGCGTCGCGGTCGAGCGGGAACCGCAGGTATTGCACGGGGCAAGAGGGCTCGTGCACGGGGGAGAGCAGCTCGGCGGCGACCCTCCGCCCGCCGAGCATCAGCAGCACCACGGCTTGCCCCGCGACGAGGCCCTCGATCAGGGCCTGACCCGCGAGCCAGGGGCCGCCCTGGATCATGAGCGTGGCGGTGATCTCACCGGCCCTCGGGATGAGGCGGTCGTATTCCGCGACCTCCTCCGCGACGCGCTCGGGCCTCACGGGGCGCTCGAGCCAGAGCAGCTCCTGGATGTGGTAGAGGACCGTCTCGCGCGACTCGAACAGGACCGAGACGTGGCGCCCGACGGTCACGCGGCGCCGGCGCTTCAGCTCGATGATGTGGCCGCGGTACCTGGCGCGCACGAGGCCGTAGGCGTCGGTGGAGAGGAGATCTTCGGCGGCGAAGGCAGGGGTCATCGAATCACCTCATCCCGGCTCGGAGCGAACCCACGAGAAGGAGCACGGCGGCGCGCTCGGCGGCAGGGAGCGCGCGGAACGCCGCGCGCGAGGGGTCGGCCTCGCCGCCATGGCCAGAGGACGGCCTCCTCGGCGCTCCGGGCGCGGCGCGCGCCCAGCGAGCACCAGAGTCGGCACCAGCGCGCACGCCAAGAAGCTCCTGGTCATCCCTGCCTCAACCCTGGATGTCCCGGCGAGCGAGGCTCGACGGGACGTCCGAAGTAGCACTGGTCCTTCAGGATGTAAATGAAATTCACTTTCATTTTCAAAGAAGCTGGTGAGCGCGCTCGGGCCGGGTGCGCCACGAGGGGGAGCGAGGTCACCCCGCGCAGGGAGATCGACCGCGACCAGGCGACCGGCCCCGCCTGGGTGAAGCGGCGGACGCGCGGCAGCTACCGGCCCGGATCGGCCTTCGCTCGAGCCTTCGCGCGCTCGGAGGGGGCAGCGCCGCCCGGCGCTGCCGGGCGCCGCGCGAACGCCGCGCGATGGGCGAGCGGGCTGCGGCCGGTCATCGCGGCGAACGCGCGCGCGAAATGGCTGTGATCGCAGTACCCCGCGTCCGAGGCGATCCGCGCGACGGAGCGCGCCGGCCGGCGCACGAGCTCGGCGGCCGCCCACTCGATGCGGAGCTTGCGCAGCAGCTCGCCGGGCGCGACGCCGTACGCTTCACGGAACGCACGGGCGAAATACACCGGGTGCAGGCCGGCATCGGCCGCGAGCGCCGCGATCGTGAGCTTCTCGCGGAACTCGGTGCGGAGCCGCTCGTGGGCGCGAGAGAGCCACGCCGGGGGCGACGCCGGGCGCCTGCCGTCGTTCGCGAGCGACAGCGCCAGCATCTCGAGGGCCAGCCCCTCGACGAGCAGGGCCTTCGCGCGGTCGCTCGCGCCGAGCTCTCGCCGCAGACGGGACGCGAGGGCCGTCACGGCGGGGCGCGCGAGGACCGCCGCGCGCTCGATGCGGAGGCCGCACTCCTCCAGGAACGCGGGGTCGATCTCGAGCTCGACGTTGACGACGCCCGCGCTCGAGATGTCGTTCGCGTGGGGCTCTCCCGCGGGGCGCAACACGACGGCGCCCGGCTCGCAGCTCGCGGGGCGCGCGCCGCGGTGCTGAACCTCGACGAGCCCGCCGCCTGCGATCGCGGTGAGCGAAGGCTTCTCGTGCGCGTGCTCGCCGATGCGCATGCCGCCTGGGTAGAGGGCGACGGCGAGCCGCAGCCCGCGCAGCGACGCCTCGCCCGTCATGTACTCGCGACGCGCCGGGAGCGGCAGCTCTTGCGGGGCGCGACGGCAAGACATCGGCACGAGCGTACCGCCGAGGTTGCGAACGTACCAGCGGGGTTTCGCCCGTACGAGACGGGGCAGCCGGGGGCGCCTACGTTCCGCGGCGAGGAGGCCTCGCCATGACCACGAATCTCGACGATCGCTACGTCACGCGCATGGACAACAAGTACGGCGCTCTGACGCCCATCGACATTCCGGCCGAGGTGGCTGCCCACGAACCGTGGTTCAACCAGACCTTGACGCGGGTGAACGATGCCCTGGTGCGCCTCGGCATCTTTCGCGGCGAGTACCATTGGCACAAGCACGACGCCGAAGACGAGTGCTTCGTGGTGCTCGAGGGCGAGCTCTGCCTCGACGTCGACGGCCGGGGAACGGTGACGCTGGGCAAGCACATGGGCTACACGGTACCCAGAGGGGTCTTGCACCGCACACGCGCGGCGGAAAAGACCGTGGTGCTCATGATCGAGGCGGCGACGGTGACGCCGACTGGCGACCCGTAGCGCCTCCTCTGGCTCACTCGATCACCGAGTCCGTCACCTCGATCGGCGTGTCATCGTGGTGGATTTCATACGTCTCGTCGAACGCGGTCTCCTGCTTACAAGAAGCGGCGCCATGAGGGTGCCGAGTATTGCCCAACGGCGGGCGGCGTCCACTCTCTTCATGTGGTGCTCGTGTAACAAATGTGTCGCCTTGCGCTCGCGTCAAAAAGCGTGAATCCGCTCTGTTAAGGACTGTATGTGCCATGGTCGACGGCGTGATCGTCACGCCGGGGTCTGTGGCTCAACGATCCTTCACCAGCGCGACCTTGCGCCCCCGACACGAGGTGCCATATTGGCGCTCTGCCAGGTTGGACAGCGCGCTTCGCGCAGCGCGGCGCTCCTCTTGTTGAATCGATAGGCCTCTCCGGGAGAACACGGGACGCCGGAAGATCGTCGCGCCCGGCGGGCATGCATCCACGGGTGAATCCCCGGGATCTGCGCGCCTCGTCGAGGCGGTATGGCCTGCAGGGCGTATCTGGCCGACCCGAGGCAGTCCGGCGCTCTTGGCCTGGCGTGCGAGGACGTCGCTCGCGCTGGCCCCGGGCGCTCCGAACAGAAAAGGAAGACAAAGGCGATGAGAAAAGTTCTTCAATACACAGCAGCCCTCGCGACCCTTGCGGCGCTCTCGGCGTGCGTCGTCGGCGAGGAGCTCGGCGACGGCGACATCGAGTCCGCCGAGCAGGCGCTCGTGGACGAGAGGCTCGAGGGCGGCACCTTCTATGCAAGCACCTACGACTCTCCCGCGAGCGAGCGGATCGAGAAGGCCTTCGACGAGGACGTCGGGACGAAATGGCTCATCTTCGCGGGCCAGGGCTTCCTCCAGTACGACTCGCCGAACAACGAGGCGTACGTGCTCGGCTCGTACAGCATCTCCTCGGCGAACGACTATCCGGAGCGCGATCCGCGCGCGTGGCGGCTCCTCGGCTCGAACGACGGCTTGACGTGGACCGCGCTCGACACCCGCTCGAACGAGAGCTTCTCGGCGCGTTTCCAGACGAAATCGTACACGGTCTCCGGCGCGCAGGCGTACCGGAAGTTCCGCCTCGAGATTCAGCAGAACTTCGGGGGTTGGGGCGAGATCCAGCTCTCCGAGCTCGCGCTCTACGGGTCGCCCGGCACGCCGGTCCTGCCGCCTCCGCCCGTGATCACCGCGAGCGGCGAGAACGCCCCGCAGGAGACCGCGGCGAGGGCCTTCGACGGCCGGCCGATCAGCAAGTGGCTCACGTCCAGCAGCACCGGCTGGATCCGCTACGAGCTGCCCACCGCGTTCACGATCGACGGGTACGCCATCACCTCCGCGAACAACCTCCCCGCGCGCGATCCGAAGTCCTGGACGCTCCAGGGCTCCAACGACGGCGTGGCCTGGACCACGCTCGACACCCGCGCGGGCCAGAGCTTCAGGAACAGGTTCCAGCGCAACCATTACTTCATCAACAACACCACGGCCTACAAGAAGTACCGGTTCAACTTCACGAGCGACACCTCCGTCCTGCACCTCAGCGAGATCGAGCTCCTGCGGACCGACGATCCGTACCGCGCCGTCCTGCCGCAGACGGTCCAGTACCGGAACCTGTCCGCGACCCCGGGCGGACAGCGCTTCAACGACGCGGTCGGCAGCGCCTTCGAGCGGGACGTGCGCGAGATCTCGCGCGAGGTGATCGAGGGGCTCTATACGCAGCCCGGCGCGTTCTGGAAGCGGAGGAACACCCTGTACGTCGATGTTGTCGACGGGACGGGGGCCGCCTGGACGAGCTACAGCGGCGATGTGGCCACGGTGGGTTTCAACGCGTACTGGATCAACGAACGGTACACCAACGGCGACGACGTGCGGCACGTCATCCTCGGCGTGCTCTACCACGAGCTCGCGCACGTCTATCAGCTCGACGACGTGGGGACCGGCAACGGATACATCATCGAGGGGCTCGCCGACTCCATGCGCCTGCGCGCGGGGCATCACGACCTCACCGTCCGGACCGCCGGGAACTTCGTGCAGAACGACGGCGAGATGGCGACGTTCCTCCTCTGGATCGAGCAGTTCAAGAAGCCCGGGTTCATCCCGGCATTCAACAGGAGCCTCGCGCCGTACGACGCGCTCCCGTACGACGAGAGCGTCTTCGTCACCGAGACCGGGCAGACGCGCGCGGCGCTCTGGAACGAGTTCCGCGACCACTACTGGTGGGGCGTGGACTTCCCCGGCCCCGGCAGCCCCTGAGCGATACCTCCCCTGACCGCGCCGCCCCTCGCGGCGTGAGGTGCAGCATGCCCATCATCCCGGCCTCGGCGTGATCGCCTGCAAAGGCCGGGATGAAGCCCGTCGCCATGCGCACCGAGCCAGGCAGCATCGCCGGCTTGAGCTCGTTGGATCTGTTGGTTTTTGTAGGCGAATCAGTGGATCGTACCTCTTGGACGTCACGTTCGAGGGAGCCCTGCGCCGGGTTCATGGACAGCAGCGGAAGGCACAACCGGACGGGCGTGGGCCCCCGGGCCCCTCCGCATCCCCATCCCTCCATTTTTCATCACGGATCGGGGCGGCTCCGGTCACCAGCCCCCTCGAGCCATGCACCGAGCCCCCAGACCCCTCCTCTGCGGCATCCTCCCCCTGATCGCGCCCCTCCTGTCCGCCGCCTGCGGGGAGGGAGCGTTCCACGCGAGCACGGCCGGGGACGGTGGTGCTGGAAGTTTCCTTGAATCGACCAGCTCGGGTAGCGGCGGCGCGGGCCCCGTGGGCCCAGGCGGCACGGGGGGTGAGGCCGGGCACAGCGCCGGTGCGGGCGACGGCGGCAGCTCCGGCGACGGCGGCAGCTCCGGCGACGGCGGCAGCTCCGGCGACGGCGGCAGCACCGGCGATGGCGGCAGCACCGGCGATGGCGGCAGCACTGGCGATGGCGGCAGCGCGGCCGCGGCGCGCCCGTGCAAGCGCGGGGTCGCGTACGGCCACCACTCGGTCGCCGACCTCTCGGCCCTCTCGGCCAGCGTCGGCTGGTGGTACAACTGGGCGACCGTCCCCGACCAGGAGCTCCGGGGGGGCGACTACGTCGACCTCGGCGTCGAGTTCGTACCGATGGTCTGGGGCGGCAACTTCGACGCCGGCCAGGTCAAGGCGGCGATCCCGAGCGGGGCGAAGTACCTGCTCGCGTTCAACGAGCCGAACTTCTTCTCTCAGGCCAACCTGTCCGCCGCCGAGGCCGCGGCGCTGTGGCCGCGCATCGAGGAGATCGCGGACGAGAAGGGGCTCCAGATCGTCTCGCCGGCCGTGAACTTCTGCGGGGGCGGCTGCCACGAGACCGATCCGTTCGCGTACCTCGACGCCTTCTTCGCCGCGTGCGAAGGCTGCCGCGTCGATTTCATCGCGGCGCACTGGTACGCTTGTGACAGGCCGGCGCTCGAGTGGTACCTCGGCGAGCTCAAACGCTACGGGCGCCCGATCTGGCTGACCGAGTTCTCGTGCGGAGACGGCGCGGATCGGTCGCCCGAGGCGCAGGCAGCGTACATGCGAGAAGCGGTCCCCCTCCTCGAATCGGATCCCGATGTCTTCCGGTACGCCTGGTTCTCCGGGCGAACCGAGGCGATCCCCAACGTGGACCTGCTCGGCGCGAGCGGCGAGCTCACCGCGCTCGGCGAGCTCTACGTCTCGCTGCCCCACGCGGAGGGGTGCAGCCCGTGACCGCCCGCGCGGCGGTCGCTCCGTCGACGCCTCCGCCCGCCGGCCCGGTCCCGGCCGCGGTCCCCGCCGTGCCCGCGCCCGGCGTCCAGGCCGCGCCGCTCGACTTCGCCGCGGTGTACGAGGAGACCTTCCCCTTCGTCTGGCGGACCGTACGCCGCCTCGGCGTGGAGGCCTCGGCGCACGAGGACGTGTGCCAGGAGGTGTTCGTGGTCGTGCACCGGCGGCTCCCGGAGTTCCGGGGCCGCTCGTCGCTGAAGACATGGGTCTTCGGGATCGTGGTCAATGTCGTGCAAGCGCACCGGAGGTCGCTGCGCCGCAAGAGCCCGACCCACCGCGGGGCGGGAGAAACGTTGGATCCGGAGCTGATCGCGGGGCCGAGCGACCTCAGCCCCTACGAGGCGATGACGAGGGCGGAGGCCGCGCGCGTGGCGCACGACCTCCTGGCGTCGCTCGACGAGGAGAAGCGCGTGGTGCTCATCCTCGCCGAGCTGGAAGAGATGCCGGCGACGGAGATCGCGCAGGGTATCGGGGTGAACATCAACACCGTTTATGCGCGGCTCAGGGCCGCTCGACAGGCATTTTCCGACGCGGTGCACCGGCACCACGCCAGGATCCGGGGAGGCCGGCATGGGTGAGCTGGGAGCTGGCGAGCAGGCGCTCCTGGACGCCCTGCGCGACGAGGACGAGCCGACGAACGACGACCGGAGGCGGATGCGCGCGGCCGTGTGGGCGAGGCTCGGCATCGCCGGAGCGACCGCCGCGGCCGTGGCAACGGGCGCCGAGAGCGCCGCGGGGGCCGGCGCCGCGGGGGTCGGGGCCGCGGGGGCCGGCGCCGCGGGGGCCGGGGCCATCGGGCCCGCAGGCGCCGGGGTGGCGGTGGAGACGGCAGCTCCCGCCGCCGCGGGCGTGGCCGCGAAGGTGAGCACGGCGGCCGCGAAAGGGGCGGGCGTCACGCTGCTCGGCGCGCCGCTGAAGATCGGGCTCGCAACGCTGGTCGTGGGCCTGGCGACCGGCGCTGCGCTCTACTTCCCGGCCCGGGACGACGTGCCGAGCGCGCCGGAGGCGGCGAGGATCGCGGCCACAGCGCCACGAAGCCCGCAGGCCGCCGCGCTCGCCGACGGGACGCCTGCGCCCGCCAGACCCAGCGCGCCAGCAGGGGCCAGCGCGCCCGCGGAGGCCAGCGCTCCCGCCGGGGGCAGCGCGCCCGCCGACGGGACGCCTGCGCCCGCCGGAGCCAGCGCTCCCGCCGGGTTCAGCGCTGCGCCCCCAGCCGCGGACGGCGCCGCGCGCAAGCCCGCACCGCGCACGCCCACGGCGACGGCCGCCGGGAAGCCCGGCCCCGAGGGGCTCGACGCGGAGATCGCGTTGCTGCGCGACGCGCAGCAGGCGCTGCAGGCGGGCCAGTTCGCGCAAGCGCTCTCGAAGCTCGACGAGCACGCCAGCCGGTTTCCGCGGGGGGTCCTCTCGACCGAGCGCGAGGCCTCGCGCGCGATCGCGCTCTGCCGCTCCGGTCGCGCGGCGCCCGGAAGGGCGATCGCGGCCAAGCTGCTCGCGCAGAGCCCGGGCTCGCCTCTCGCGACCCGCGTGCGCGCCGCGTGCGGACAGGAGGAGTAGAGTGCGCAGGTGCACGTCTCGAGGTGGGCCCCGTCGGCCCTGCAAGCGCTGATCGTCACGGCGGCGCTCCTGCCCACGCGCGCGATCGCGGCGCCCACCGGGCCGCGTGCCGTCGATCTGCGATGGGAAGCGCCGGACGGGTGCCCCGCGGGAGACGAGGTCCGGAACGAGATCGTCCGCCTGCTGGGAGCATCAGAGCAGCGCCAGCCGATCGAGGTCGACATCGCCGTCGCTCGCGAGGGCGACGCGCGCCTCCGGCTCGCCCTGCGCATCCGCAGGCCGGCGCCCGGCGAGCGGGTGCTCCATGGCGACGACTGCGCGTCCATGTCGCGGGCCGCGGCGCTCATCGTCGCCATGTCGATCGATCCCGACGCTGTCGCGCGGAACGCCGCCGCGCAGCCCCAGGAGGCCGACGCCCCCCTCGCGCGCGCGCCGCGTCCACCGCCACCCGCATCCGATCGACCTCGCGCGGCCGAGCGACCTCGCGCGGCCGGCCGCCCTCCCGTGACGGAACGCCCTCCCGCGACGGAACGCCCTCCCGCGGCAGAGCACGACGTGGACGGCGCGCTCTGGCTGAGCGCACACGTCGAGCAGGCGCTCGTCCCGACGCTCGGCGTCGGGCTCGCCGCGGGAGGCGCGATCCGCAGCGGCTGGTTCCGCGCCGGCGGGGCGGCCGGCGTGGTGCCGTCGAGCTCGGGCCGCATCGCCGGGCAAGCCGCTGGCGCCGAGTTCCGGCTCTGGTTCCTCGAGATCGACACCTGCGCGCGCGCCCTAGGGCACCCCGCCGTCCGCGTGTACCTCTGCGCGCTCGGCCGCCAGCACTGGCTCATGGCCACGGGACGGCAGGTCGATGAGCCTTTCCACCGCACCGCGCCGATCTTCGCGATCGGGCTCGGGTCGCTGATCGAAGCGGACATCGCCCCTCCCCTGAGGGTCGAGGGAGCGCTGCACGCCGTCGCCCCGCTGCAGCGGCCCCGCTTCATCGTCGAGAACCTCGAGGGGACCGTGTATCGCCCCCCGGCCGCAGGCGTCAGCGCTCGCCTCGGCCTCGCGCTGGTCTTCTGAGCCTCAGGGCCTGACCCTCAGGGCCGATCCGGGCCGGCGCTCCAGGCGGCCTCCACCGCGCAGGCGGCCAGCGCCTCACCGTAAATGCGCAGCTCGTCGTAGCGTCCGTGGAAGTACGGATCCTGATCGAACTGGGACCGCCCGAGCCAGTTGTTCACGTCCTGGATCGCCGAGAGCGAGAACCCGACCGTCGCGCGGCCGAGCAGCGCGCCATCCACGTAAAGGGCCATGTCCGCCGCCTCGCCATCGACGACGACGGCGACCTGATGGGTCTCGCCGTCGTCGAGGCTCAGCGCGGTGGGGATCTCCACCTGGCCCGCGGCGCCGCTGTCGCTCGCGAGCGCGGCGACCCCCCGCACGTCGAAGCCCGTCGAGGGGGTGATGGCAAGGTATGACCGCCCGACGCTCCCATCGCCTTCGGGGGGATCCTCGCCGCCGCTGCCCACCCCGAGGTCGACGATCCGCATGTACGCCCCCCCGCTGCCGCGGGCGACCCACGCCATGACCGTGACGTCGCGCAAGCCTGCCAGGAGCCCCGCGGGCAGATCGACGTAATCGTCCTCGCCGTCGAGCGCGAGCCCCCCTCCCCCATCGAGGCTCGCTCCCCCGAGGACCTCGCCGTCAGCGTCGCCGACCGTATCGGCGACGACCGCCCCCTCACCGTCGAACGTGTACCGATGCGCCGCCGACGGCAGCTCATCACAAGGGGCGACACCGGTGCCCCCGTTGCCGCCGCTGCCGACGCCGCCCCCGCTGCCGCTGCCGCCCCCGCTGCCACCGCCCGCCGCTGCCGCCGGGTTCATGCGACCTACCGCGATCTCCGCGTCCGCCCCGCAGCAGGAAAGCCCGAGGAGCAACACCATCGTTGCAGTCTTCCGCGTACACGACATGGAATGACCCTAGCGCAGCTATGGCGTCGATTTGATCACGAAAACCGCGCGCGCCGGACACGAGGGGAAAACTGCCGATTCCACACGCGGGAGCCGACGATGACGTTCAGACCTGACCGACTTACCGCGAGTCTATGGCTCGCCGCGGGCGCATGTCTCCTGAGCACCTCGTGCAATGGCGTCCTCGGAGGCGTCCTCGGATCCAGCGGTGATCCGGAGCAAGACGCCGCCATCGACCCAGGTGGGATGCCTTTGCACCACATGACGGCATCGGAGTACAACAATACAGTCGCTCACCTCCTCGGAACGAGCCTGAGGCCCGCGGACGGCTTTCCCGCCTCCGGCGCGAAGGGCTTCGACGCGAACGCGAGCGCGCTCTCGAGCCTCTCACAGGTCCTGGTCCAGGGATATTACGACGCCGCGAAGGAGCTCGCCGCGGACGCCTTCTCGAGCGACGCGCAGCGCGCCGCGATCCTCGTGTGCGACCCGGCAGAGCGCGCGGACGCCGGATGCGCGCGCGACATCATCGAGCGCTTCGGGCTGCGCGCCTTCCGGCGCCCGCTCCAGGAGGCAGAGGTCGAGCGCTACGTGGCGCAGTACACTGACGCGCTGACGGCCCTCGAGATGTCCCCCGTCGAGGCGGTGCAGCACGTCGTCCGGACGCTGCTTACATCGCCAAGCTTCCTCCTGAGGGTCGAGATCGGCCCCGACTCGAAGAGAGCGCCGGGCGCCCTCAACGGCCACGAGATCGCTTCGCGCCTCTCGTACCTGCTCTGGAGCTCGCTCCCTGACGAGGCGCTCTTCGACGCGGCGGAGCGCGACGAGCTGGCCACCGAGGACGAGCTCCGGCCGCAGGTGGACCGGATGCTGGCCGACCCGAAGAGCGCCGCGTTCCTCCAGAACTTCTTCGGGCAGTGGCTCGGGACCCGCACGCTCCCCAGCCACAACGCCGATACGTCGCTGTTCCCGCTCTGGAATGACGATCTGAAGGGCGCGATCCTCGATCAGGCCAACGCCTACTTCGCAGACTTCACGACCGGCGGGCGGCCCTGGTCCGAGTTCCTCACGGCGCCCCACCCGGAGAGCCCGCTGCTCGCGCCGCTCTACGCGAACGACCCCGAGGGTGGGCGCGGCGGGTTCCTCACGCTCCCCGCGTTCCTGACGCTCTCGTCGCGCGCCGATCGGACGTCCCCCACGTCGCGCGCGAAGACGATCCTGATGCAGCTCTTCTGCGTGCCCATGGCGCCGCCCGCCAACGTGGACATCCCGGAGCTCGGCGTCGCGAGCGGGGACGGGGTCCCCATCGATAACGTCCGCGAGCAGCTCGAGAAGCACCGCGAGTCCCCCGATTGCGCGAGCTGCCACGACGTGCTCGACCCCATCGGGCTGAGCCTCGAGAACTTCGATCCGACCGGCGCCTACCGGACCGAGTACCCGAACGGCGACGCGATCGACGCGAGCGGCACGTACGATGGCACGGAGTTCCAGGACATCTCCGGCCTCCTGCCGGAGCTCCAGAAAGAGGCCCGGTCCGGGGCCTGCCCCTCCGAGCAGCTCTTCGCCTATGCCCTGCGCCGGACCCCGACCTCCGAGGACAGGCCCGCGCTCGAGGAGATCACCGCGCGCTGGGACGGCGGGACGATCGCCGATCTGGTGAAGGAGGTGGTGACGAGCGAGGCGTTCCGCCTCCGCCCCGCCAGGGGCGAGGCACGGTGAGCCGACAGGCGCTGTTTCCGCAAGAGATCAGGCACGAAGGAGCGACGCGCACATGAAACGCTTGATGACACGCAGGAGCTTGTTGCGGGGTGCGGGCGTCTGTCTGGCGCTGCCGTGGCTCGAGAGCCTCGCGCCGCGCGGCGCCCGCGCGGGGGAGGCCGGCACGCCGAAGCGCTTCTTGCTCTGCACCTTCCCGAACGGGGCGCCGCATCACTGGTGGGAGACGGCGCCCGCGTTCGGCAAGACGCTGAAGGGCGCCGATTTCAAGCTGCCGAGGGTGCTCGAGCACTTCGCGCCGGTGAAGTCGAAGATGCTGATGGTAAGCCGCCTCGGCAACTACACGTGGAGCAAGGAGCAGAGCCCGTCCCTCGAGCCGTCCCACTCGCGCTGCACGGCCGCGCTGTCGACGTGCGTGGACGCCGATCAGCTCGGGAGGGACCTCGGGCAGGACCTCGGCGAGTGGGTGGGCAACGGCGTCTCCGTCGACCAGCTCATCGTCCAGAAGGCCGGGCCGGAGCAGGCGACCCGCATCCCGTCGCTGCAGACGGGGCTCGGGGTCAAGCCCGGCTTCTTCGACGGGCGGAGCTACGCGTACAACCAGGCCGTCTCCTGGAAGAGCCCGCGCGAGCCGCTCAAGCGCTCGGTCAACCCGAAGGCGGTGTTCGACGCGCTCGTCAACGCGGGCGCGGCGGGCGCGGCGCCCGTGGCCGGGCAGACCGCCGAGCAGGCCAGGATCGAGGCGGAGCGCCGCGCGGCGACCGAGAAGAGCGTGATCGACGCCGTGCTCGCGGACGCGAATTCGCTCATGAGCAAGGTCGGCTCGGAGGATCGGAAGATCGTCCAGCAACACCTGGATTCGCTGCGGGAGATCGAGAAGAACGTGACCCGCATCCAGTCGACGATGACCCCGGGCAGCCTGGGCTGCGACCCGATCCGCGAGCCCGGGGTCGTCCCCGAGCCGCCGGGCCAGCAGGAGGGGCTCAACGAGAACGACAGCACCGAAGCCGGCGAATACAAGCACGACGATCACGCGAACGTCATGATCGATCTCATTGTCATGGCCATTCAATGCGACGTGACGCGCGTCGTCACGCACATGCTCGACGACGCGCGCTCCGAGTTCGAGTACAGGTGCATCCCGGCGGACGTCCGCGCGAAGGTGGGCCTCGAGTACCGGGAAGGCAGCAGCCTGCACTACCACGCCTGTCAGCACGGCCCCGGCAACCTGGACAGCGCGACACAGGACGGCCGCTACAAGATCGCCGCGGAGAGCAACCTCGATTTCGCGGCGATCAACTGCTGGCTCGGCCAGAAGACGGCGCAGCTCGCGCAGCGCCTCGACGCGATCCGCGAGGGCGACGGGACGGTGCTCGATCACTCGGTCATGGTCTACATGAGCGAGATGCGCACGCACGATCACGACGCGTACGACCTGCCCATCGTCCTCCTGGGCGGCGACGGCGTCTTCCTGAACGACGCGCACGTCGCCTACGAAGCGGTCGGCAGCGACCGCCAGCTTCGCGATCTCTGGTTCACGATCATGAACCAGTACTACGACCTGGGCGTCGCGTCGTTCGGCGACGATCTCCGCGGCACGCCGAACGCGCTGCTCGAGGAGATCTTGCGGTAGCCCCCTGAAGAATCCCCTCATGTTGCAGCTCTTTCCAGCGGGGAAATTGAAC
This sequence comes from Sorangium sp. So ce321, assembly GCF_051530195.1. Taxonomy (NCBI): domain Bacteria; kingdom Pseudomonadati; phylum Myxococcota; order Polyangiales; family Polyangiaceae; genus Sorangium; species Sorangium sp. So ce321. The sequence continues at coordinate 6,928,196 of NZ_CP150329.1, forward strand.
AGGGAGGCGGGGAGACAGGGAGTATTTTGAAGACTTCCCTCCCCGTCTCCCCGCCTCCCTGTGAATTTTCCGAAGAATTTGAGGGGATGCCCCAGGTAGCCCCCGTGTGATCACGGTCTTGATGGATGGGCCCATATCGGAGGTCGAAGCGCGATGATCGAAAGCCGCTCACGTCGATTTGTGTCTCAGGGTCTCACTGTCTCGCTCGGGCTGCTCGCGATCTGCGCAGCGGGGCTCGGGTGCTCGGGCGATCCGGCGCTGTCTCCCCCGCCCGGGTCTCCCCCGCCTGGGTCTCCCCCGCCGGGGTCGGGGTCCGGGGGCGATCCCCCCGGCGCTCCGTGCGCGCAGACGGGCGAAGGGCCGGCGCTGCCGCGGGCGTTCGCGCAGAGCTGCGGCGGGTGCCATGACGCGTATGGCAAGCCGACCGGCGGGTTCCCCGATCTGTTCGCCTTCGACGGCTCCCTGGAGGAGTTCACGGATCAGGTGCGCACAGGCTCGGACCGCATGCCGGCCTTCGACGCGCAGACGATCGCGGCGGAGGACGTCGAGGCCATCTACGCCTACTTCTCGTCGGGCGCGCCGCCCACCGCGACCTGCAGCAGCGACGGAGTCTCTCCCGGCGAATGCTCCGGCGTGACCGGCGAGATCTCTCCCCTGTTCCCCGCGGCGACGGGAGGCCGGCCGATCGCCACGAGGGCCGCGGACGGCACGATCACGCTCGAAGCGGCGGGGCGCGTGCGCGGCCGCCACGAGAAAGAGGAGGAGTTCAGCCCGTTTCAGCCGCGCTATTTCGAGAACCGCAGCTACAAGTTCATCATCGACGACACGATCCCGGCGGGCGGCAGCACGGTCAAGTTCACCTGGCTCCCGAGCGCGAAGACCTCGGACAACAACGTCATCAACTTCCGTTGCTGGCACTCGGGCGAAGGCAACGTGTTCGACTCGAACAACGGCATGGACCGCATCACGAGCACCCACTGGGAGTTCGTCGTCGACCGCAACGCCAGGGAGGGCAGGGAGATCCGCGAGGGCGATCTGCTGGAGTTCGAGTTCGGGGTGTTCCTCGATCCGGCCACCGTCGAGGGGAGGACCAGCTATTACAGCGATACGTTCCGCTACCGCGTCGGCAGCGGCGAGCTGACGCCCTTCGACGAGCCGAACGACGCCGCCCTGTCGGGCGGAGACGGGACGATCCCGTACATCCACGAGGAGCCTCACCTCTACTACGAGCAGATGGCGCTCAACATCCAGGAGGGCTCGATCCAGCGCTTTCTGGAGGGGCGCCGCCTGTTCCACACGGATTTCACCACCGGTGAGCACAGCGAGAGCGGCAATCCCGCCCTCGACGAGCAGGCTGGCAAGGCGGGCCCTCTCTCGAACCAGGCCGCGTGCGCGGGCTGCCACGTCAACAACGGCCGTGGCGCGCCGCCCGAGCCCGGCGAGGCGATGACGACCTCCGTCGTGAAGCTGTTCGGCCCCGAGGCGGGCGCGGACGGCGGGCCTTCGAGGGACACGAGCTACGGCCGGCAGCTGCAGGACAAGGGGCTCGACGGGAGCCCCGGCGAGGGCACGGCCACCCTCGCCTATACCGACAAACCCGGGCAGTTCCCCGACGGAACACCGTATGTCCTGCGGCAGCCCACGTTCAGCTTCAGCGGGCTCTCCGCGGGGCCGATCTCGAGCTACTCGGTCCGCGTCGCCCGCCCGGTCGTGGGCATGGGCCTCCTCGAGGCGATCGCCGAGGAGTCGCTGCTCGAGCGCGCGGACGGGATGGACTGCAACCAGGACGGCATCTCGGGTCGTCCGAACCTGATCCCGGATCCCGCCTCGGGGATCTTGCGGATCGGGCGTCTCGGCTGGAAGGCGGGCAAGGTGAGCGTGCCGCACCAGGTCGCCGACGCGCTCGTGGCCGACATGGGCGTGACGACGAGCCTCTTCCCGGTGGAGGAGTGCGGCGAGCAACAGGCGGGCTGCGCGGCCGGCACGCGCGGGGATCCGGAGCTCTCGGACGAGGATCTCGACAGGATGTCGGCCTACATGCGCATGCTCGGCGTGCCGCCGCGCCGCGACACGGCGGATCCGGCGGTCCAGCGCGGCGAGGTGCTTTTCAGCCAGGCAGGGTGCGCGAGCTGCCATGTCCCGACGATGAAGACGGGCAGCCATCATCCGTTCGTCGAGCTGCGCGAGCAGCTCATCCACCCCTTCAGCGATCTGCTCCTTCACGACATGGGAGAAGAGCTCGCGGACACGTCGACGGGCGATCACCTGGCGGGGCCGCGCGAGTGGCGGACGCCGCCGCTCTGGGGCATCGGGCTGCTCGAGGCAGTGAACGGCCACACGCAGCTCCTGCACGACGGCCGCGCGCGGGACGTCGTCGAGGCGATCCTGTGGCACGGCGGCGAGGCGGACGCGGCGAGGCAGCGCTTCATGGCGCTCCCCAGGGAAGATCGCGACGCCCTCGTCGCCTTCCTGGGCTCGCTGTGAGCGCGCTCAGGCCGGGTGCGCCACGAGCGGGAGCGAGGTCACGCCGCGCACGGAGATCGACCGCCGCCACGCGACCGGCCCCGCCTGGGTGAAGCGGCGGACGCGCGGCAGGAGCGCCGTGAACAGAAGCCGGGCCTCCAGCCGGGCGAGCGGCGCGCCCAGGCAGAAGTGGACGCCATGCCCGAACGGCACGTTCGTGACCCCGCCGCGGCCGATGTCGAACCGGTGCGCGTCCGGGAAGTGCGATTCGTCGCGCGCGGCGGATCCGATCACCACCAGCACCTTCGCGCCCCGGGGGATGCGCACGCCGCTCAGCTCGGCGTCGGCCGTGGCGACGCGGTACACCGACCGCACCGGCGGCTCGTACCGCAGGACCTCGTCCACGAGGCGCGGGATCAGCGCGGGATCCGCGCGCACGCGATCGAGCACCTCCGGGTGCGCGATGAGCTGCAGCGCGGTGTGGCTCAGGAGGTGCACCGTGGTCTCCAGGCCGCCGACGAGCAGCAGGAACATGAAGCTCATGAGCTCCGCGTCGGTGAGGGACTCGCCTTCCACCTGGGCGCGCAGGAGGTCTGTCACCATGTCGTCGGCGGGCTCGCGGCGGCGGCGGGCCAGCACCTCGGTCATGTACTGCTCGGCCTCGCGCACCGTGGTGCGGATCTCCTCCATGCGCGCGGTCATGTCCGGCGTGACCGGGCTGATGCTGGTGAGGTCGTCCGTCCAGCGCTTGAAGCGCGGATGCAGCGAGGGGTCCAGGCCGAGGAGCTCGCCGATGACGCTCGCGGGCAGCGGCATGGCGAGCGCCTCGACCCAGTCGACCGGCTCGCCGAGCGGCAGGCGCGCCGCGAGGTCGTCGGCGAAGAAGCGCACGCGCGCCTCGAGCCGGGCCATGGCCGCGGGCGTGAAGGCGCGGCTCACGAGGGAGCGCAGGCGGCCGTGCGCCGGCGGGTCGAGGACGATCATGGAGTCGCCGAACGGGTTGTGCCCGAGCCACGCGGGCTTGGTGGCGGCGCGGAAGCCCTCCGAGGAGAACAGCTCGGTGTCCTTGAGGACGGCGATGACATCGTCGTGGCGGGTCACCGCCCAGAAGCCGCCCGGGTCCACCTGGCACACGGGCGCGTCGCGCCGCAGCTCGGCGTAGGTGGGGTACGGGTCGGCGAGCATCGCGGGGGACATCAGGTTCAGCCGTTCGCTCATGGATCGAGGACCTCCTCGGGCGGGCAAAGGGATGGAGGGGGCATGGTCGCCTGCCGCGGGGGCGCGCCGCAAGGCGCTCGGCGGCTCGGCTGAGATCGCGAGCGCCGGGGAGATGCCTGTCCGGCTCAGCGCTCCCGCTGCCTCACGGCGTACCGCCTCACCCCGTCGCCCACGACGTCGAGCGAGGCGCCGACCAAGGCCTCCAGCGAGAGATCCGCTACCGCTGGAAGTGACACTGGTGTTGAGCAGAACCACGCCGAGCGGGAACACACCACATCGCGCTCGACAACCACACCTTCGCGGGCGCCGCCGGCGCCCTGGTCACCACCACCGCGACGAGGGCGCCGCTCGACCTGCGGCCCTTGCGGCGATCACGAGGTTCACCAACATGAACATGCAAGACATCCTTCGGCGGGGGCTGCTCCCCGTGGCGCTCGGGCTCACGGCGCTCGCTGCGGGCTGCGCTGACCGCGACGACCAGGCCAGCGCCGAGATGAGCGGCTCGGGCGGCTCGGGTGGCTCCGGCGGCAGCACGGCGATCGCATGGGGGAGCTGTCCGGGCGACTTCATTTCCGAGTGCGCCACGGTCCCCTTACCGCTCGATCCCTCGAGGCTTGACGGCGAGGCGCTCCCCATCTTCGTATCGCGCCACCTCGCGCCGGACGGCGCGGCGAAGGCGCAGGTCTGGCTCCTGCAAGGCGGCCCCGGCGGCTCCGGCTACGTGTTCAAGGACGTCATCGAGCAGCTGTGGCAGGGCGCCATGCCCGACGTCGACTGGTACGTGCTCGAGCACCGCGGCGTCGGGCCCTCGAGCCGCCTCGAATGCCCCGTCCAGGAGGACCCGAGCTCCGAGGGCGGCGCGGAGATCACAGCGATGGAGTGGCCCGCCTGCATCCAGGTGGTGAAGGCGAGATGGGGCGGCGATCTCGCGCGCTTCACGACGTCAGCCGACGCAGAGGACCTCGCGCGGCTCATCGACCTGACGCGCGAGCCCGGCAAGAAGGTGGTCCTGTATGGCGCCTCCTACGGGACGACGCGCGCGCTTCGCTTCCTGCAGGCGCACCCCGACGGGGCAGACGCCGTGATCCTCGACTCGGTCATGTCGCCGGGCGCGCAGTACCTGTCCTGGTACGATACGCAATTCGATCCGGTGGTGAGGGATCTGTCGGCCATCTGCGCCGCCGATCCGGTCTGCGGGGCGAAGCTCGGCGTCGACCCGTGGGCGAAGCTCGACGCGCTCCTCGGCAAGCTCTCGAGGGGTCACTGCTCGCAGCTCGGCACCGACGCCGCGCTCTTCACATCCATCGTTCCGATCTTCGCGCAGTCACGCGCCCTGCGGACTCACATCTTCCCGCTCGCTTACCGCATCGACCGCTGCGACGACGGCGACGTGCAGGTGGTCGGTCACTACATGCAAACGCTGCTCGACCTTTTCTCGCAGACCGACGGAGGCGAGCCGCGGGACTCGATCGTCCTGGGGACGCACGTGGCCCTCTCCGAGCTGTGGGAAGAGCCCGCCCCTACCCTGGCCGAGCTCCAGGCGCGCTGCGACTCGCAGCGCTTCTGCCTGAAAGATGCGCTGGAGCTCGGCGAGCTCCACGATATCTGGCCGCGCTATCCGCACGACCAGCTCTGGGACGGGTGGCCGAGCTTCACCGTGCCCATCCTGGCGATGAACGGCCTGCTCGACCCGCAAACGCCCATCGGCCTGGCGGAGCGCGTGGCGGACAGGCTCACCGCGCCCCATCAGACGTTCGTGGCGGTGCCCTGGAGCCCGCACTGGGTCGCGTACGAATCCCCCGTGAAGACCGCCGGCGCGGCGCCCTGCGGTACGCAGATGATGGCGCAGTTCATCGAGGACCCCGAGGCCGTCGTCGATACGACGTGCCTCGACGACCTCGTGCCCGTCGCGTGGAACGAGGACCTGGCCGTGGTCGAGCTGCTCTTCGGCACGAAGGACATGTGGGAGAACATGGCCTCGCTCGGCCCCGCTCCGCGGAAGGCGGCGCCGATCGACTGGACGGCCGTCGCGCGCCTCGCGCGTGAGGAGGCGCGCTTGCTCCGGCGGTGAACGACGCGAAGCGGGAGCGCCCCGCCGGGGAGCCAGGCGGCGCCGGCGCCGATCAGCGTTCCTTGATGCGGCTCAACACCGCGGCGCAGAACGCGGCCGCGTCCTCCTCGGGCCACATGTGCGTGGCCCCGGGGACCACCAGGTGCTGCCCGGGGATGCAGCGGGCGGCAGCGCGAGAAACAACGCCGAACGTCGGCCGGGAGAGCTCGCCATGGGCGATGGTGACCGGCACCTTCAGGCTGGCCAGCTGGCCGCAGGTGATCTCCGGCGGCCGGGGCTGCGACAGGAGGAGCGGCATGGTCCGCGCGTTGTCCAGATTGACTGTCTGTCTCTCCGCGGACTGAGCGTCGAAATACCCCTCGCGCTGGCCCGAGCCGTCGAGCAGGAGCCTCACGGCTTCCTTGCTGTCACCGCGCTGGACCGCCCCGAAGATGGGGCCGAACATGGCGTTCACGTCGTCCCTCAGGGCGCTCAGCTCGGCGGGATCGGTCACGTACGAGGGAACCCCCGGCTCGTAGATGAAAGCGCTCCTGATCAGCTCGGGGTGAGTCAGCGCGGCACTCAGGACCACATGGCCGGCGTACGACCACGCGACGACGTGCGCGGGGCCCGCGCCGAGGCCGCGAAGGAACGCGACAAGGTCGTCCGTGTGCGTCTGCACGCCGAGCGGGGGCCAGCTGGAGCCCCACTCGCCGGTCCCGAAATAGCGCTGGCTGTAGGCGATGGCCCGGTGCCGCTCTCCCACGATGGCGCGATGCCGATCCCACATGCGGTGATCCGAGACCGCCCCGTGCAGGAACACCACCGGGGTGCCCTGTCCTTGCTCCACACAGGCGAGCCGGGCTCCGTTCACCTCCATGAACCGAGGCGTCTGCGCGCCATCCGGGCCGCCGTGGCCCGCCAGGGATGCTGTCGTCATGGACATGCCGAGATAGCTCGTTCGCGCGCACGGATCAAACGTCGCGTGGAGGTCATGGGATCTGCGGAGCCTGGGCCGGGCGACTCCATGGCTCGAGGCGGCGTGATCCCGGCGCCCTGGGGAGGTGCCGCGCGTCGGTCCGCACGTCGGTTCCGTATATCGGTTCCGCACGTCGGTTCCGCACATCGGTTCCGCACATCGGTTCCGCACGTCGGTTCCGCACATCGGTTCCGCACGTCGGTTCCGCACGTCGGTTCCGCACGTCGGTTCCGCACATCGGCCCGCGCAGGCGTCGCGCGGCCACTCCGCGCGCCGGTTGACCTGGGGCGCGGGGGCGCGCGAAGATCCGGCGATCCCTTTGCTCCACCCCGCGACACGCTCTCTCGCCGCACTCCTCGCGCTCGCTGCGAGCGCCTGCTCCAGCGGCCCGGCGCCCGGCACGGACGCGGGCGCTGGCCCGGCCGGCAGCGCGGCCGCCCCCGATGGCGGCGCGGGCGCGCCGGCCGCTCCCCTGCCTCCGGCCTCGGCCGCGGCCCTGCGCGCGCCGGTCCGCGAGGGCGGCGCCCTCGCCCGCGCGGCGCGCGAGGAAGCGCTCTACGTGGCCGACGAGGATCACGGCGTCCTGCGCGTCGTGCCGCTGCCGCTCGACCCCGCGCGGCCCGGCGCAGGCGTGCCCACGCCGGGCAGGCCCGCGCAGGTGCTGGCGCTGGACGGGCGGGTGCTCGCCACGGTGCGCGACCCGGGGCTCCTGCTCATCCTGCGGCCGGACGCGGCGGCCGGCCTCGTCGAGCTCGGCCGCGTCCCGCTGCCCGCGGACGCGTGGGGCATCGCGGTCACGCCCGACGAGAAGACGGCGATCGTGACCTCGGCGTGGACGCACAAGGTCTCGGCCGTGGACCTCGAGGCCGGAAAGACGAGGTGGACCGTCGATGTGGCGCGCGAGCCGCGGGGCGTCGCCGTGCTGCCCGACGGCAGCGCCGCGTACGTGAGCCACCTCGTCGGCGCGGACGTCACCCGGATCGACGATCTCGGCGGGGCGCCGCGGGTCCGGCGCGTCGCGCTGCCCGCGGCGCCGCTGCGCGCGCCGTCGGGCGAGCGGCTCGCCGCGTCGCTGGGCTACGCGCTGGCGCTCTCGGAGGACGGGCGGCGCCTGTTCGCGGCGCGGCACGCGCTCGGCGCCATGGGCCACGCCGCGTGGTTCGGCGCCGCGACCGTGGACGTGCTGCTCACCGGCCGCGACGAGCCGCTCGCCCCGCCGCACCACGGCAACCTGCCGGTGCTCAGGTCGGCGTTCGCGGAGCAGGTGATCACGCCGGAGAGCGTCATCACCCTGCCAGGCGCGAGCGTCACGCCCGTCACCCAGCCGCGCGCCGTGGCCTACCGCAAGCGCGCGCGCACGCTGCTCGTCGCGGGCGAGGGCGACGACCTCGTGCTCGAGGTGGACGCGACCGCCGTGGATCCGACGCTCGCGATCGTGAAGAGCTACCCGGTCGGCGGCCGCTACGACCCGCACATACGCGTGGCGGGCACCTGCGGCGCGCCGACGGGCCTGGCGCTGTCCGCGGACGAGGCAACGGCGTGGGTGTTCTGCCGCGCGACGGGGGACGTGGCGGCGATCCGGCTGCACGACCCGGTCGCGGGCCCGGCGGTGGCGCTGGCGGGCGCAGCGGGCTCGGCAGGCGTGTCGGGCGCCGCGCCGACTGCAGTCGCGGCGGGCGCCGCGCCGGCGGCGGCGCTCCCGGCGGGCGCCGCGCCCGCGGAGGGGCCGGCGGCGCTCGTGCACCTCGCGGACGATCCGCTCGGCCCCGAGGTAGCGAAGGGGCGCCGGCTATTTTACAGCGCGCTCGACGCCACGGTGAGCGGCAACCTCGGCTGCGCGGGGTGCCACCCCGAGGGGCGGGACGACGGGCACGTCTGGCGCGAGGCGACCTTCAGCACGGCCGACGGCGAGCACGCGAACTTCGTCGGCAGGCCGGAGAACATCCCCGAGGTAGCGAAGCGGAAGGGCTATCCGCGGCGCACCCCGATGCTCGCCGGCAACGTGGGCGCGGCCGGCCCATACGGCTGGCACGGCGAGAACGAGGATCTGCTCGCGAGGCTCCAGGCGGGCATGGGGCTGCACCGCTGGGGTGGGCTGCCGATCGACCACACGCCGGCCGGGCTGGCGGCCCGGGCCACCTATCTCACGATGTTCATCCGGCGCGGCCTGGTGACGCCGCCGCGCGCCGAGGGGGCGGCCGACGAGCGCGTGAAGCGCGGCCAGGAGATCTTCCACAGCGACGAGGCAAAGTGCTCCCGCTGCCACGTGCCCACGAGCGATTACACGGATCGCATGGCGTACCCGATGCCGAAGCGGCCGCCGCCTCCGGGCTACGACGAGGATCCCCGCCCCGAGTACAAGACGCCCTCGCTGCGCTTCGTGGGAGGGCGGCCGCCGTACCTGCACGACGGGCGCGCCGGCACGCTGGCGGAGCTCATCGAGCAGAACGCCGACTGGATGGGCAAGACGAGCCACCTGTCGCCCGAGGACCGGGCTGCGCTCGTGGCCTTCCTGGAGACGCTATGAGGCCGCGCGTCGCGCTGCTCGTCCTGACGGCCGCCGGCATGGTCGGCACCCTGGCCGCGGCGCCCGGCGCGCCCGGCGCGCAGACCAAGGATGCGCCCGGGGCCGCCGCCACTGGTGCGCCCGGCCCGCAGACCAAGGCCGCCGCCACTGGCGCGCCCGGCCCGCAGACCAAGGCCGCCGCCACCAGCGTGCCCGCAGCCGCCACCGGCGCGCCCGGCAAGCCCCCGGCCACCGCGCCCGAGGCCGTCGAGGAGCGATCCCTCGACGCCGAGCCCTTCCCGGCCGAGCCGTCCAGGCAGCCCACGGCCGCCGAGTGGAAGGCCGCGCCGCGCGTCCGCCTCTCCCGCACCGGCCCCGCGGCCGCGGGCTGCCGCGCCTATCGAACGAGGGAATGGCTGCGCATCCGCTGCCCCGAGCTCACCGTCTCGGCCATCTCGCTGCTCGGCGGGAAGACCGAGGGCGTGGCCTTCTGGATCGATCCGCCCCGCGGCGGCAGCGAGCTCCCCCGCGGAGGCGAGGTGATGTTCCCGATCCGCCGCGGCGACCGGCGGGTGATCCAGATCCTGACCTTCGGCCCGGGCTACGACGGGCCGTTCACCCTGTTGCCGGCGATCGTCGTCCAGGAGCAATGGCTCGACGACGAGCCGGCGCCGACCGTGACCGCCTCCTAGACACCATGCGATCCCACACCCCGCCCCTCGCCACCTCCTCGCTGTTCCTCGCTGCCGCCGCGTGCGGCGCCCTCGCTGCCGCGTGCGGCGCCTCTCCCGCGGCCCCCGACGGCTCGCCGCCCGCCGGGCCGGCGCCCGCGGCGCAGGCCGCGCCGGGGGACACCGCTGGCGGCGCGCCGACCGCCCCGGCGCCGCCTCAGACCGCGGCGACCGCGACGCCAGCGCCGGCCGGCGCGGATCCGACCGCCGCGCGAGCCGGCGCGGATCCGGCCACCGCCTCCGCCACGCCGGCGAAGCCCTCGGACGGCTGTCCCGACGGCATGGCGCGTGTGCCCGGCGGCAGCTTCGTGATGGGCCCGCTCAAGGTGAAGGCCACCGTGGGCGACCTCTGCATGGACAGGACCGAGGTCACCGCCGAGACCTACGCCGCGTGCGTCAAGGCGGGCAAGTGTACGGATACATTGGCAAATTGTGCCAAGGAAGCGTCGACCTACGGCGTGGCCGGCAAGGAGAAGCAGCCGATGGTCTGCGTCGACTTCGCGCAGGCCGAGGCCTACTGCGCGGCGCAGGGCAAGCGGCTGCCGCGCGACGACGAGTGGGAGTGGGCGGCCCGCGGCGGCGAGGAGGCGCGGCCGTACCCATGGGGCGGCGAGGCCCCGAAGGATCAGCTCTGCTGGTCGGGCGGCGGCGCCGTGCGCAAGACCGCGTGCGACGTGGGGAGCTTCCCCGCGGGCGCGAACCCGCAGGGCATCCAGGACCTGGCCGGCAACGTCTTCGAGTGGACGACCAGCGCCAACGACGGCAACGGCAAGATGCGCGTCGCCCGCGGCGGCAGCTGGCGCGACGGCATCCCGCCGCTCGTCAGGACGGCGCGGCCGGGGGGGTTCGAGGTGACGTACCGCTGCGGCTTCCTCGGGATCCGCTGCGTCGTGGAGCCCGCGGCGACGGCCGCGCAGTAGGTCGCGCGGCCGCCGGGATCTCCTGTCCTGACAGGCCGGCGGCGCCGCCGCGCTACGTCGCGTTCGAATCGGCGAGCCAGCCCGCCAGCGCATCAGCCGAGAACGAGAGGACCACTTCGCCCACCCGGCCCTCGTGCAGCCGCTCGAGCCGCTCCGCCAGCGCGGTGGTCTCCGCCTCGGTCAGCGGTCGGCCGAGCCGGATCGCGCAGAGCCGGGCAGCCATCTGCAGCTGCCCGCGCTGAAGGCCGAGCTCATGCCCGCGCTGAAGGCCGAGCTCATGCCCGCGCTGAAGGCCGAGCTCATGCCCGCGCTGAAGGCCGAGCTCATGCCCGCGCAGCTGAGCGCGCTCCTCCGCCTCCTTTGCCTCTTGCATTCTCCGTGCGTTCCACTGCTCATACCATTCGCGGGTTTCCATGATGAAATCCCTCTCCTCGGACGGCAGCCCAGGAAGGAGCTCCTCGGGCACCTCGAAGCTTAACCGAACGAGCCACGGCAGCGCCACCCGGCGCTCCCACGCTTCCTCGGGGAGCGCCGCCAGATCCCGCAGCGCCGCGCGCCGCACCCGGGGCGAGCCGAGCAATCGCAGCAGCACCGTGCCCCTGACGCGCGGCAGCTCCGCGATCACCACGGTGCGGATCCGCCACCCCGGCGCCGGCGCCGCGTAGAGCCCCTCCGGACCCGCAGCGTCCTGCACGAACCCGAAGTCGCGCAGCACCCCGTCCGGACGCCCGGCGCTCACGAGCCACGCCGACGGCAGGTCGAGCCGGCGCTCCGCGCGCAGCTCGAGCGTGTGATGCCACTGGTAGCGCTTGCGCAGGCAATCGTGGAACTCGGCCGTGTCGGGCGCGGCGCTGAAGACCTCCACCATCCCCGCCTCGGCCGCCATCGAGCGGAGCAGGCCAGGCTCGATCTCGGGGTGCGCACGCAACAGCTCCGGATCGGGCACGTGCCAGACGTCGATCCGCTGGGCGTCCCCGGCCGGCACCTCCACCTCGGTCTCGGCTGCGCCCACGAGCACGAAGAAGTCCCGGAGGATGTTCTTGCTGAGCTGATCGAGGCGGAACTGCATGCCGACCGCTGATACCACACCACGGCGCCAAGGGACACATGATGGCATTGCGCGCGCGGTGTTATCTGGAGTCCTCGTGCATTACCAGGACACTCCCAATTCATTCACACAATCGTTCACGAGCAGACTCGCCCTGTGCCCATCACGGGCCCTCCGCGCGCCTCGTGTGTCGGAGTCGAAGCAGAGACGACAGCAGAGCAGGCCGGACACGCAGCTCGCGTCGATGCCCCCCCACGACGGCCGCGAGATCTCCATGGCCAGTGACGGCGCAGCGGGACGGGCTCTGGCTCACCGAGGACCCGAACGACGAGGACGAGACAGCGCCGTCCCCGCCCGGCGCTCGCGGCTTGCCTTCCGGCCGTGCGCGCAGCACATCTGGGCGCCCAGGGACCATGCACAGCGACGAACCCTACCTGATGCCCGCCTACGTCAAGCTCCTCGTGGCCGACGCGGCGCGCTCCGCATCGTTCTACGAGCTCCTCGGCTTCACCCGCGTCCACCAGGATCCGGTGTTCATCCACCTGCGCTGGGCGCGCTACGCCGATCTCTTCCTGGTCGCCACGCCGCCCGGGGTCTCGCTCGCCGGCCAGCGCGGCCTCGGCGTGGTCCTGTGCTTCAGCGCCACAGGCGACCTCGGCATCGAGACCATCGCCGCGCGCGCCGCGGCGGCCGGCGCCGCCATCGACGGGCCGCGCGACCAGCCGTGGCACACACGGGAGGTCCTCGTCACCGATCCCGACGGGTACCGCGCCTGCTTCGTCGAGCCGAGCACGGCCCATCGCGCCTGACGGTCCGGCGGCGCCCGGACCGCGGGCTCATCAAGGCCCTGGCGCCGGCTCCTGCGCGGTAGCCTCGGGCGCCATGGCGGGCTCGGCGCGCGCAGGGACGCCGCGCTCGATCTGGCGGAGGAGCGCGTCGCAGAACGCCGGCAGATCGTCCGGCCTGCGCGAGGTGATGAGGTTGCCGTCCTCGACCACCTCGCGGTCGACCCAGCGCGCGCCGGCGTTCAGGAGGTCGGTCTTGATGGACGGCCACGACGTGAGGGTCCGCCCGTCGGCGATATCGGCCTCGGCGAGCATCCAGCCGGCGTGGCAGATGGCCGCGACCGGCTTGCCCTGCGTGAAGGCGTTCCGGACCAGGCCGACCGCGGCCACGCTCGTCCGCACGTGATCCGGCGAGTAGCCCCCGGGGATGACGACCGCGTCGACGTCGTCGTCGGAGACGTCCTCGGCCGCCCGCTCCGTCGTGATCGTCACCTTGCCCTTCTTGCCCGTGAGCTGCTTGCCCGCGGCGAGGCCGACGATCGAGGCCTCGTGCCCGGCGCGCCGCACGCGGTCGTAGGGGACCTGAAACTCCGAGTCTTCGAACATCTCGTCCACGAGGAATACAACGCGTGCCATGGTGCTCCGCCTCCGCGCGAAAGCTTGTGCCGCGCGGGGCGACCGCAAGCGCGCCGGAGCGCGCGAGGTCGCCCGGCCAGACGCCCGCCGCGCCGCGGCCCGGCCCGGGCGCGCCGAGCAGCGGCGGCGCCGCGCGGGCTCGTGTATCATCGCCCCGGCATGACGTCGGAGCCGTCACCGCCCAGGCGAATCGGCCGGTATCTGATCTACAGCCCGATCGCCTCCGGCGGGATGGCGTCGGTGCACCTCGGCCGGCTGGTCGGCGAGGCGGGGTTCTCGCGCACCGTGGCCATCAAGCGGCTGCACCCCCAGCTCGCCGAGTCACCCGAGATCGCCGAGAGCCTGCGCGACGAGGCCCGCATCGTCGCGCGCATCCAGCACCCGAACGTGGTCGCCACGGTCGACCTCCTCATCGCCGCGGACGAGGCGTTCCTGGTCATGGACTACGTGCGGGGCGAGTCGCTGGCGCGGCTGCTCCGGGCGGCGCGCGCGCGCGGCGAGCCGGTGCCGCCGCCCATCGTCGCCAGCGTCGCGTGCGGCGCGCTCCACGGGCTGCACGCGGCCCACGAGGCGCGCAGCGAGTCCGGCGAGCCGCTCGGCATCGTGCACCGCGACATCTCGCCGGAGAACGTGCTCGTCGGCGTCGACGGGACGGCGCGGCTGCTCGACTTCGGCATCGCCAAGGCGCGCGGGCGGCTCAGCATCACCCGCGGCGGGCAGCTCAAGGGCAAGCTCGCCTACATGGCCCCCGAGCAGATCCTGTGCGGCGACGTGACCCGGAGGACCGACGTCTTCGCGGCGGGCGTGGTCCTCTGGGAGGCGCTCGCCGGCCAGCGTCTCTTCGACGGCGGCGACGAGGCCGCCCTGATCGCCGCCGTGCTCGAGCGCCCCATCCCGCCGCCGAGCGCGCTCGCGCCGCACGTGCCGGGGGCGCTCGACGCGGTCGTCCTCCGGGCGCTGGAGCGGAACGCGGAGGGCCGCTACCCGACGGCCCGCGAGCTCGCGATCGCCATCGAGGAGGCCGTGCCGCTCGCGTCGCCGCGCGCGGTGGGCGAGTGGGTGGAGGACCTCGCCGGCCACGCGCTGGCGCAGCGGGCGACGCGCGTCGCGGAGATCGAGAGCGCGTCGGCGGCGGGCCCGAGCAGCTCGGCGATGGCCGGCGCAGGTGCGGCCGGAAGCGGCCCCGCGCGCGGCGGCGGGAGCGGGGCGAGCGCGTACGGCGACGGCGGAAACAGCAGCGCGTATGCCGGCGGCAGCGGAAACAGCAGCGCATACGCCGACGGCAGCGAAAACAGCGCATACGCCGACGGCAACGGGCGCGGGCCTGCGCCGCCAAGCCCGTCGGCGCAGGGGCTGGCGGAGACCGCACCCGAGATCCCGGCCGTCGTCCGCGAGCAGGTGGCCCCCGCGGCGGCACCGCAGCCGGGGTACGCGACGTCCAGCGGGACCTCCGTGGCGCTCGCCCCGAGAGATGAAGCGCCGCGGGCCCCGACGAGGCGCCAGCGCCCGCTCGTCGCGCTGGGCGTGGTGCTCCTCGGCGGCGCGGCCGCGCTCGCGGCGCACTGGTCGCGCCGCGGCCCCTCTGGGCCGGACGAGGCGGCGAGCGCGGTCCCCGCGGCCACGTCGCAGGGCCATCCCGCCGAGGAGACGGCAGCGAGCGCTGCGGCCAGCACGACGGCTACGGCCAGCACGACGGCTGCGGCCAGC
This sequence comes from Sorangium sp. So ce321, assembly GCF_051530195.1. Lineage (NCBI taxonomy): Bacteria > Pseudomonadati > Myxococcota > Polyangiales > Polyangiaceae > Sorangium > Sorangium sp. So ce321. Next base: position 6,943,239 of record NZ_CP150329.1, read on the forward strand.
ATGACGGCTGCGGCCAGCACGACGGCTGCGGCCAGCACGACGGCTGCGGCCAGCACGACGGCTGCGGCCAGCACGACGGCTGCGGCCAGCGCGACGCCGGCCCCTGCCCCGCCCGCGCCGCTCACCCCCGCGGCGGCTCCCGCGCAGCGCCCGGCGCGCACGGCCGTGGGCGCGCGCGCCCCTGCGCCCGCGCCGCGCGCGACCCGCGCCGACGCCCAGCGCTGCTCCCCCCCCTACACCGTGGACAAGGCTGGCATACGCCGGCTGAAGCCGGAGTGCCTGTGAGCCGATGAACGCCTCTCCCGCCCGCGCGCGGCCCGCGCTCGCCCTGTGCCTCGCCGCCGCGCTCTCGCTCGCCGGCATCGACGCCCGCGCCCAGCCCAGCAAGCGGGCGTGCGCTGCCGCCTACGAGCGCGCGCAGGGCCTCCGCCGCGACGGAAAGCTCATCGCGGCGCGCGAGGCGCTCATCGCCTGCTCGCAGCCGACGTGCCCGGCGGCCGCCGTGGCCGACTGCGGGCCATGGCTCGCCGAGGTGGAGAAGAGCCTGCCCTCCGTGGTGATCGCCGCCAGAGACGCAGGCGGACGAGAGCGGCTCGACGTGCGCGTGCTCGTGGACGGGCGCCTCCTCGCCGCGACGCTCGACGGCAAGGCGCTGCCGGTCGACCCGGGCCCGCACACCTTCCGCTACGAGCCCGCGGGAGGCCCCGCCGTCGAGGAGCGCGTGCTGATCCGCGAGGGCGAGAAGAACCGGGCTATCACGGTGATCCTGGGCTCCCCGCCGGCCGGCGCGCCGCCCTCGCCCCGCCCGATCGTCGCGCCTGCCGCGCCCGGCGTGCCTCCGTCTGCCGCGCGCACCGCGCCTCCGCCCGGCGCCCCCCCGCCCTCCGCGCCTCCGCCCGCCGCGACGCCCCCGCCCTCCGCGCCCCCGTCCGCCGCGTCCTCCGCGCCTCCGCTCGCCGCGTCCTCCGCGCCCCCGTCCGCCGCGTCCTCCGCGCCTCCGCTCGCCGCGCCTCCGCTCGCCGCGCCTCCGCTCGCCGCGCCTCCGCTCGCCCCGCCCGTCGCGCCGCCCGCGGAGCGCGCGGTCCCCCCGCTCGCGTGGGCCGCCGGCGGCGTCGGCGTCGCGGGGCTCGGCGTGTTCGCCGTCGTGGGCGCGCTCTCGCTGGACGCCGAGGCCGAGCTGCGCGCCACGTGCGCCCCGCGCTGCCGGGGCGACGACGTGCGCGCCATCCGGGTCCAGCACGCGGTGGCCGACATCGGCCTCGGCGTGGGCGTCGTCGCGCTGGGCGCCGCGGCGTGGCTCTACCTGACCCGGCCGGCCGCCGCGCCGTCGCCGGCCCGCGCGAGCGCGCTCCGGCCGGCGCTCCGTCCGCTCGTCGCCGGCGCCTCCGCGGGCGTCGAGGGGGCCTTCTGATGAGCCGCCGGCCGCCCGCCCACATCGCCGCCGCGGCTGCCCTCGCCGCAGCCCTCGCCTCGGCGTGCACGCTGGTGCGCCCGCTGGACGGCCTCACCTGCGAGCCGGGCGCCGGCGACGCGTCGTGCCTGTACGGCCAGCCCTGCGAGGCCGACGCCGACTGCGCGACGGCCTCGTGCGCGGCGCGCGTCTGCCAGTGCCCCGCCGGCATGGTGACCGTCGAGAGCGCGTTCTGCATCGACCAGACCGAGGTGTCGAACGCCGCCTACCGCCGCTTCCTCGCCACGACCCCGGACATCGAGGCGCAGGAGCCGTTCTGCGCCTTCAACGGCACCTTCGATTTCGACTCCGGCCCCGGCGCCCCCGAGGTGTGCGCGGCCCGCCGCGCCGACGACCCGTACCCCGCCACGTGCGTCGACTGGTGCGACGCGCGCGCCTTCTGCAAGAGCCTGGGCAAGCGCCTCTGCGGCAAGCTCCACGGCGGCCCCTTGCCGTACGGCGACGCTGGGGCGGCGCAGGGCGAGTGGTTCGACGCCTGCAGCAAGGGCGGCGCGCTCGCCCACTCCACCGGCGAGTTCGACGCCCAGCAGTGCAACGGCGACGGCGACGCGACGGTGCCGGTCGGCGATGACGCCAGCATGGCGTGCGAGGGCGGCTATCTCGGCCTGCAGCACATGAGCGGCAACGTCCGCGAGTGGGAAGACTCGTGCTCCGGCGACACCGGCTCCGGCGACCTCTGCGGGACGCGCGGCGGAGCGTTCGACAGCGGCGGCTCGCTCGACGAGCTCCGGTGCGACGCGCGCGACGTCCGACAGCGCGACGACACGGATTACACGATCGGATTCCGCTGCTGCAGCGGGTAGCGCCGGCCGCTCCCCCCGCAGATCCGCCGAGGCTCCCCGGTGCACGCCGGGGCGCCGGGAACCCGGCGGCCGTCCCTGCCCGGCCTGTCGCCCTGACGGCGCGCGCGAGCGCGACCGGCCCGGAGCGCCTCGCCGGGCGGAAGATCGACAGAATCAAGTAATTTCATGCACTTGCATGCAACGCAAAAAAAGTTCGCCCGCCGTGTCGATCCCGCGCCCCCTCGTTCGTCGTGACCGTAGAACCAGGGCTCGTCCGGCCGGGACCGCCGGGCGCGCAGCCTCGATCAGAAGGAGACGTGACGATGCGATCCATGAACACCGTGGGACCGGCGACCAGCGACGCGATGGCAGAGGCGGGGCAGCCCGATCGCTCGCCTCCCCCGGAGCGCCGGACGAGGAGGACCGACGCGGTCCTGCGGCGCATCTCGATGGCAGCGTGCCTGTTCGCCGCCGCGTGCGGCGGGGCGGACGACAGCGAGCCGGAGCCGGGGCCGGAGCCGGTCGCGTGGCAGGACATGAGCATCGAGGAGCGCACCGAGTACATGACCGACGTGGTCATGCCGCGGATGAAGGAGGTCTTCGTCGCGTACGACCCGAAGTTCGAGAGCATGGATTGCGAGACGTGCCACGGCGACGGCGTTGCCAACGGCAGCTACGCGATGCCGAGCGCGGGCATCGCCCCGCTCCCCGGCAGCGAGGAAGGCTTCCTCGAGTGGGTGGGAGACCCGGAGCACCCGGAGCGGCAGGAGTGGACCAACTTCATGTTCGACAAGGTCGTGCCCGAGATGGCCGACCTGCTCCAGATCCCGAGGTTCGATCCGACGACGCAGACAGGCGAGTTCTCGTGCAACTACTGCCACATGCTGGAGGGGGCCGAGCCCTGAGACAACGGCGCCGCGTCCGGCGCGACGCGGGCCCGCGCGAGCTGGCCTGTTCACCCGGGCCCGGCTCGACCTCGGGAGACGCGATGTCTTCTCCGTCTCGCCGCGCCCCCACCGCGGCGCATGGCGGCGCGGCATCCGGGAGCGCCGCTGATCCGGACGGCGGGGAGCGCCGCGCTACCCAGCGATCCGCGGCGCTGCTATGAGGGGCGCACCGGACGGAGGTGCGCTAGCTATGTTGACGATCTACGGGTGCAAGGGGTGCGGCTCGACCTTGATCGAGGCGGTCTGTGCGCTGCTCGGCGAGGAGTTCAAGCTCACCGAGGTGGCGCCCTGGGAGCCCGGACCCGCGGTCGAGGCGCTGAGGGCGCTGAACCCGCTGCTCCAGGTGCCGACGGTCGTGCTCGATGACGGCACGGTGATGACCGAGAGCGTGGCCATCGTCCTCTGGCTGCTCGAGCGGCACCCGGACACGGATCTCGCGCCGCGCCCGGGCGATCCGCGGCGCGCGGCGTTCCTGCGGCGGCTCGTCTACTTCCCCTCGGCGATCTATCCCATGTACACGGTGGGGGACTTCCCCGAGCGATGGGTGAAGGACAAGGCGGCGCAGGCCGAGCTCAAGGAGGCCACCGTGCAGCGCACGCTCGGCTGCTGGAGCGCGCTCGAGGCGAGCTTCGGGGAGGGCCCGTTCTTCCTCGGCGAGCAGATGACCGTGCTCGATGTCTATGCATCCGTGCTCTCGCGCTGGCGCCCGGGCCGGGATCGCATCCGCGAGGTGGCGCCGCGCGCCATCGCGGCGGCCGAGCGCGCCGAGGCGCACCCGAGCGTCGCCCCGGTGATGGCGCGCAATTTCGGCAACGCAGCCTGACGCGGACGCCGGCGCCGTGCGAGGAAACCCGCGCGGTACAGGCGCGCGCGAGCCCACGATGCAGGAGCCGGAGCGGCGCTTCCTGGAGCGGCGCTCGAGGGAGGTGGAGGAGCGATGTTGAGCGGGAGTTGTTATTGCGGTGCCGTGCAGTTCGAGGTCGACGACGCGTTCAGCTACGCGTTCTACTGTCACTGCTCGAGGTGCCGGCGGCGCACCGGCGCCGCCTGCGCCGCCATCGGCGGGATCGAGATCGACAAGGTCCGCGTCACGGCGGGCAGCGAGCTGCTCCTGCGGCTCGGGGAGAGCGAGAACGGATACCGCTGCCTCTGCAAGCAGTGCTGTTCGCCCCTGTACGACGTGGTCCGCGGGCAGGCGTTCGCGCACGTGCAGCTCGGCGCGCTCGACGGCGTGCCGGCGAAGCGGCCGGATCACCACATCCACGTCGCCTCGATGGCGGCCTGGCATCAGATCACGGACTCGTATCCTCGGTTCGACGAGTTCCCGCCATAGACCTGCGCTCCCGGCGCGCGCGGCGGCTCACTTGCCGTTCCGGCGCGCCCTCCGCTCGCGCTTGCGCGCGTTCCTGGCCGCGCTGTTCGTGTTCGCGGCGAGGCGCTCGGACGGCACCAGGCCTGGCTGCCCCGCGCGCGGCGCGGGCCCGAGGCCGCCCGGCGCCGCTGCGGGGAGAGCTCGGCGTGAAAGAAGGCCTGAAGGGCCGGCGACGCCTGGGCCATGTTGGCGCGAATGGCCTGGCTCTCACGCCTTCCGCTCTCGCTCATCTCCACCTCCTCGCCGCCGCGTCGGCGCGTGCCCTGCGAGGACAATGGACGCCCGCGCGCCCTTCCACCCGCGGGGCGCAGGGCCAGCGCTCAGCGCCGGATGTTGTACTTGTCCAGCTTGTAGAGCAGCGCGCGCCGGGAGATGCCGAGCCGCTTCGCCGCGCGCGTCTGGTTGTTCCCCTCGGCGGCGAGCGCGTCCTCGATGCTCTTCTTCTCCAGCTCCGCGAGGCGCGCGGGCATCGGCCCGGCCTCCGCCGGCGCCCCCGCGCTGGCCGGCGCCCCCGCGCTGGCCGGCGCCCCCGCGCTGGCCGGCGCCCCCACGCTGGCCGGCGCCCCCGCGCTGGCCGGCGCCCCCACGCTGGCCGGCGCCCCCGCGCTCGGGGGGCCTGCGCCGCCCTCGACCACGGAGGCAGGCAGGTGCTCGACCTCGACGACGCCGGCGTCGGCGAGCACGACGGCGTGCTCGACCGCGTTGCGCAGCTCGCGCAGGTTGCCGGGCCACGCGTGCGCCTCGAGCACCTTCATCGCGGCCGGCGCGAACCGCGGCGCCCGCTCCCCCATGCGCTCGGCGACCTGGCGCGCGAAGCGGTGTGCGAGCAGCGCGATCTCGGCGCGCCGCTCGCGGAGCGGCGGGACGCGGAGGACGAACGTGCTGATGCGATAATAGAGATCCTGCCGGAACCTCCCGGCTGCCGCCTCGGCCTGCAGATCCCTGTGCGTGGCGCACACGACGCGCACGTCGAGCTCGATCTCCTGCGTGCCGCCGATCCGGGCCATGCGCCGGCTCTCGAGCACGCGCAGCAGCTTGGCCTGCATGGCGAGGGGGAGCTCGCCGATCTCGTCGAGCAGCAGCGTGCCGCCCTGCGCCGCCTCGAAGTAGCCGATCTTGCGGCGGTCCGCCCCGGTGAACGCGGCCTTCTCGTGGCCGAAGAGCTCGCTCTCGAGCAGCGTCTCGGGCAGCGCCGCGCAGCTGAGCCGCACGAAGGGCCCCCCGGCGCGCGGGCTCGCGCGGTGGATCTGCTCGGAGACGACCTCCTTCCCCGACCCGGTCTCGCCGAGGACGAGCACCGTGGTCTGCGCGCGCGCGAGGCGCTGCACCACCTGGAAGACCTTCACCATCGCCTCGTCCGCGACGACGAACCCGGCGCCCTGACCGGACGAGGGGCCCTCCAGCTCCGCCGCCGCGGCCCCGGGCGGCGCCGCCTGGATGGGCGCCGGCGCGGCGATCGCGACGACGATCTCGGCCGGGCCCATGCGGATCACGTCGCCGCCAGCGAGGGCCCGCTCGGCCGCGCGCACGACGGCGCCGTTCACGGAGGTCCCGTTGCGGCTCCCGAGGTCGGCGAGCGCGAGGGCGTCGCCGCGCCGCGCGATCTGCGCGTGGTTGCGCGACACGCGGGGGTCGTCGATGCAGACAGCGGACTCCGGCGCGCGGCCGATCGCGACGACGTCGCCGTCGGCCATGTCGATCACCCGCGCCGCGCCGTCGCCGGCGCGGACGATCAGGGACGCCTGGCCCGGCGCCGTCCGCTCGCCGGGCGCGCCCTCGGCGGCGTCCAGCTCGGTCGCTACCTCGGCCGCGGCGGGCGGCAGCTCCACGCACGCCGGAGAAGCTGCCTGTGGACGAGGATCTCGCTCCGCCATGCCGTTCCGAAGGTTGCGCGAGTGTACGACGCCCGCGCAACCCCCGGCAACGGCGCTCACTCCCCGAGGACTTGCAGGGTCTGCGCCCCGGAGAAGCTCTGCTGCTCCGGCTGGTAGTACGGGTGCACCTCGGCGCCGCCGTCCTCGGCCTTCACCGGCATGGTCGCCTGCAGCCGGTACTGGAAGGCGGCCGCGCCGCCCGCGGGGATCTCCGTCACGTAGAGGATGAGCTGCTTGCCCGTGATCTCGAACTTCGAGAGCTGGCCCGCGGCGATGTGCTCCTGGAGATCCTCGGTCAGGAGCTGGAAGCCGGGCGGGAGCCCGACGGTCACGAGGACCATGTTCTGCGCCGCGTCGGTCGTGTTCCGGACGTCGAGCGACGCCGTCACGATGTCGTTCACGTAGAGCTGCGTCTTGTCGTAGCTCACGCTGACCTTGAGCGGCCCGCCCCCGTCGCTCGGCACCGCGCTCCACGGCAGGTTGTGGCGGCTCACCACGTTGTAGCTGAGCTTCCCTTCCCCCGCGAAGGACAGCGTGACCTCGTGCGCCCCGGTGGTCGCGAGGCGCGTGAGGTCGAGCGTCGTCATGACGTCGGCCTGGTCCTCGCGCAGCGAGACCGTGCTCGTCGGCTCGCCGTCGACGGCGACGGTCAACGACCCCGTGGCGCCCTCGGTCCCCTTGCTCGCGGCGAGGAGCAGGGTGCGCAGGCTCCAGATCGTCGCCTGCGTGGAGCCGAAGTTGCCGTTCGGGTCCTTCGACTGCGTCAGGAACTTCACGCCGCCGTCGGCGCTCGCCCGGTGCGCGTCCGCCGAGAGCAGCGCGTGCGCCGCGAGCGCGGTGGTCGTGACCTTCGCGTCGTCGCCGTACTCGTAGAACGACGTCTGCGTGCCGCCGTCGTCCCAGAAGAACGCGTCCCCTTCCGCCGTCTTGCGGTCGTCGAGGGCGTCGAGCACCCGGTCCGTCAGCGCGCTGGAGGGGTCGGCGACGGCGAGGGCGTTGGCCACGATCGCCAGCGTGTACAGGTCGTCGGTGGCCGGCTGCACCGCCCCGGCCAGGTAGCCGAGCCCCGCCGAGATCTGGGGCCCCGTGTACCCGGCGCTCGCGAGCGCCCAGAGCACGAAGGCGCTGTTGCGGAGCGTGCCCGTGTGGAAGCTGAAGAACTCCGTCTGATCGCCCTCCCACGTGCCGTCCGCCTTCTGCTGCCCGGCGAGCCAGGCGACGGTCCGGGCGAGCATCGCCTCGTCCACGGCGTGCACCTTGATCATGTCGGCGAACTCCATCACGCCGAACGCGGTGACCGACAGGAACGGGTGCCCGTCCTGCTCGCCGAACCAGGAGAAGCCGCCGCCGGGGTGCTCGAACGTGAGCAGGCGCTGGTACCCCGCCGAGATCAGCGACTCGGCCTTCATCTGGATCTCCGGGGTGATCTGGCCCGTCTGCTTCATGTACTGCGTCACGAGCACGTTGGGCCAGGTCGTCGAGGTGGTCTGCTCGAAGCAGCCCGACGGCACCTGGAGCATGCTGTCCATGCCGCTCACGACCTGCGACAGGAACGCGGGGTAGATCTCGACGTAGAGCTGGTTCGAGCCGACGACAGCGCCCTCGGGGAAGGAGAGCGCGTGGGTCGCGCTGCCCGGCTCGAGCATGCCCGACTGGCTGTCGGCGAACGGCTTGCCGTCCGGGACCACGCGCACGGTGCGGGCCACGGCGTCGGCGCCCTCGGTGCCCCGCGCGGTGACCGTGAGCGAGTTGACGCCCACGGTGTCGACGCGCACCGGGAAGCGGACGCCGCGCACCTCGCCCGGGGCGAGGGACACCTGCGTGGACGTCGCGCCGAGCGGGGTGTACCAGCTCCCCGGATCGAGGGTGAGATCGACCGTCTGCGGCGTCTCGAGGTAGTTGTAGACCGCGATCGGGAACTCGACCTCATCGCCGCGCGTGAGCGTCGCCGGGAAGCTCACGTCGACGAAGAAGTCCTGGAACACCTTGAAGCCGCTCTGCACGCCGCCGAGCTTGCCGTCGGCCGAGTTCGCGAGCGCCGACAGCCGCCACTCGGTGATGCTGTCCGCGAGCGGGATGCTCAGGGTCGCCGTGCCGTCGGAGCTCGTGATCACGCTCGGGTTGACGTACAGGGTCTCCGGGAACTCGCGCCGGACGCGCGGCCCGCTGTCGCCGCCGCCGGCGGCGCCGCTGCCGGTACCCCCGGCGGAGCCGCCGCCCGCCCCGCTCGCCGCGCTCGCGACCGAGCCCGTGCCCCAGCCGTCGCCCTCGGCGGCGGGATCGCCTCCGGCCGCCCAGTCCTGCACCGGCACGACGATCCCGAGGTCGTCGAACGTGAACGCGATCGACGCGTCATCCTGGGTCTGCGCCACCTCGTCGGGCCCCGACGATCGCAACGCGAACCCGCCCTGGCCGCCGACCACCGCGTACGCGTTGCCCCACACGTCAAACGCCTTGAAGCGCTCGGTCGTCCGCTGCGCGAGCAGCTCGACGTACATGCCTTCCGGCGTGCTGCAGAAGTACTGGGCCGGCTCGCAGCCGAGCGCCTTGAGCTCCTGCGCGGCGCCCGCGGTAGCCTCCGCGAGCCAGGGCTTGAGCCCGCCCTTCTGCCGCTCGTGGAACGGCGCGAGCTCCGCCTGCACGTGCACCAGCACGGTCGGCCAGGTGCGCGCCTGGAGGCCGGTGAGCGACCGGCCGGCGAGCGCGGCGAGCGACGCCTGGGTCGTGCGCTGCGCGGCCTCGGCCTGCTCGGGGTCCTCGCTCGCCGTCGCGCTGAACAGCAGGTTCTGGAGGTTCGCTTGCGGGCCGTGGATCTCGTAGCTCGGCTTCGCGAACTCGTCCTCCAGCTCGAAGTAGGTGCGGAGCAGCCCGGGCTGGGCGTCGACCAGCGCGAACACGGCCTGGTCGACCACCTGGACGCCGACCGCGGCGACCTTCGGGTTGCCCGCGTCGTCCTTGACCGAGAGCCGCAGCGTCGCCGTCTCGCCCGGCGCATACAGCGGCTTGTCGGCGTCGACCTTGATGCTGAGCGCGCTGTCCCCGCGCGCGAAGACCGTGCGGCCCGAGCGGACCAGGTTGCCGTCGTCGTCGACCAGGTACGCCTCGACCCGGTTGCTGCCGAGCAGGCCGGCGTCGACGGGCATGCTGAAGCGCGCGCGCCCGCCCTCGAGCTCGAGGGATCGCATGTCGACGGCCTGGCCGTCGTTCAGCCAGTCGATGTAGACGCTGCCCGCCTCCTCGCTCGACTCGATGGAGACCTCGATCGTCTCGCCTGTCTCGTACACGGCGCGGTCGGTGCGCACGATCAGGTGCTCGCCGCCCGCCTGGGCCGCGAACGAGAACGACTGCGTCACAGTCCGGTCGCCCACCTTGGCCCGGACCTTGAAAGTGCCGTCCGACGAGCCGGCCGGCTCGCCGGATGGTTCATCGTCCGACGGGCCGCCCGACGCGCCGAGCGGCGGGGTGAACGTCACCGCGGCCTGGCCGAAGGCGTCGGTGCGCGCGGTGAGCCGCGAGCCGTCCGGCGCCTCGATGACCGCCTCCGTGTCGGGGAGCGGCGCCCCGAGCGGGTCGGTGACGAAGAGCAGGAGCGTGTTGGGCACCCCGGGGACGAGCTCGCGCGCCTCGGGCACGAGCACGATGGAGGCCACGTCCGCGGCGACCTTCACCGGGATGGCCTTGGTGACCTCCTGACCTGCCGTGTCCGCGACGGTGACCGTGAGCGTCACGGCCGCGTCGCCCTGCTCCAGCGGCAGGCCCGCGAGGCTCGGCGGCAGCGCCACGCTGAACCCGTAGTGCCCCTCGGCGTTGAGCTCGCCCAGGATGCGCTGGAACGTCGTCTGGCCGACGTCCAGCGACGCGGCCTCGATCGTCACGCTGCCACCGGCGACGGTCTTGCCGAAGAAGTAGCGCGCGTCGATGGTGCCCACCACCGTGTCGCCCGCGCTGTACCAGGGCTTGTCGGTCTTCACGGCGACCTCGAACCGCGGCAGCGCGTACTGCCCCACGCTGACTGTCTTCTCGGTCGTGGCCTCGCCGCTGACGAGGCGGACCTTGAAGTCGCCGACGTTCACGATGGAGCCAATCTGGAACGTCGTCGCGGCGACGCCGAACGCGTCGGTCACGACGGGCTTCTTGAAGATCTTGTTGCCCTTGCCGTCCTCCACCTCGAACGTGACCGACTCGCGGGCGAGCGGCGCGTTGTTGCCCCGCTCGAGCGCGAGCGCGCGGAGGTGGATTGTCTGGCCGGGCTTGTACAGGGGCTTGTCCGTGGTGAGGAGCAGCTTCGGCCCGGGCCCCTCGACGGTGACGTGCTCGTCGATGACCGCCCTCACCCCGAAGCCGTCCGCCTCCGCCGAGACCGGGTGCTCGCCGAGCGCGCCGGGCTCCACCTCGAACACCGCCGCGCCGAGCGCGTCCGTCGTCCCGCGGAGCTGCCGCGCCGCGTTTCCCTCGCCCACCGAGAGCTCGACGTCCACGCCGGCCATCGCCTGGTAGGTGAAGGGGTCTGTCGCGCGCACGCGGTAGCTCGCGGGGCGTCCGCGCACGACGCGCGCCGGCCCCTCGAGCTGCACGTCATAGGGCGGGATCACCCGGAGCAGGCTCCGCGTCACGACGAGCCCCTCCTCCGACCCGTCGTCGATGCGGACGAGGTACCGCGCGAGGCCCGGCTGCGCGCTCACGGACGGCGCCTTCAGGCGGGCCTCCGCGGTCGCGCCGGCCGCGCTCGGGATCTCGACGTCGACCTCGGTCGTGCCTTGTTCCTTGTCCGCGTCGATATCGACGAGCGTGACGCGCAGGTGGCCGCGGGTCGCCCCGGCGGTCAGGTTCCGCACCGGGATCTGGAGGCGCAGGTCGCCCTCCTCGATCACGCCCCGCAGCTTGGCTTCGTCGACCTCGATCGTGCCGTTCTTCGGCTGATCGGGGCGGCCAAACGTCTTTGGCGGTGCCTCATCGGAAGAGCAAGCCCCCGAGAACGCGCCCGCGAGCGCCAGCGCGGCCAGCACGTGAGGGGAGCTCCAGCGTCGGCGGAGAGCATCGAAGCGTACGCGCATAAGTCCAGTCCTCCCGAAGGCCCTGGCACACGCCCAGCGGCCGGCGCGTAGGTTGCATCAGGCGTACCAACGACCGAGAGCAGCAAATCCGCGGGAATATCGCGAGCCGGGTACGGAGGTGTGCCACGGTGTGCCCAGGATCTGGCTCACCTGGCGGTCCGGCGCGGTCCTCGGGGGGCGGGGCCGCGCCGGGGCGGAGCTCGTTCCGGAGCTGCCCCCGGTCCGCGGGCGAGGAGGAGCGAGCTCCCCAGCTGCGCCGTGGCGTCGCGCCATCCCAGCTCATGTGAGCCCGATCCCAGACCCCTGGCAAATGCAGAGAGGGTGCCCCTCAGGCACGGCAGTGGGCAGTAAAGCACTGACACCAAACACTCCCAGACGATCTTTCTCTATCAGCGACGATACCATCAGCGTGCGGGCCAAGCATTCGAAGAGAAAATTTGAACCACAGAGGCACAGAGGACACAGAGGACACAGAGGAGAGAGAAAGAAAAAAAAACAACTTCTCCTCTTCTTCTCTGTGCCCTCTGTGCCTCTGTGGTTGCCTTCTTCGACTGTCGGGCTTTCTAGGTTGACGATGGAAGCCTCTGGTGAATGCGAGAGGCACCGCGCGTGCGTTTGGCGCTGACACATCCACGCGGAGTCGCAGCCACGCGCTCATGCCGACTCGCCGACTCGCATCACCGGCGAGTCTTCGCGCACCGGCGAGCCTCGATGACCGAGGAGCGCACGGCGCGAGATTGCGCGCGGCGCCTCGTCTCCAGGATGAGGTCGCCAGGCTCGCGTACCCGCGCTCACCGGCGCCCCTTCCGCGGCGCGTGGGGACGCATTTGCCAAGCAGACGGCGTGCCGTCCCGCGCCCGGCCCCGCGCCGACGACGAGCGCTGCGCCCGGCCATGAAGTTCGCCGGCCCTCCACTGGACATCGACGCCTGCCCGTCTCAGGCTCTCGCTCGAGCACGAGGCTCTTAGTCTGAGGAGGAATCATGCAGATCGACTTCGAGATGCCCGTGACCGCCGAGGGCGGCCTCGCGGCAGGCGTGCTCGACCGGGTCCTGGTCGACCGGGAGCGCGGCGTGGTGACCCATGTGGTGCTCCGTTCACCGCTGGCGAGCGAAGAGCTGCTTGTATCGATGGACCTCGTGCAGGGCACGGCCGGGGGGCGCCTCCAGCTGCGGCCGGGTCGAGACGAGCTCCTGGCGATGCCCCGGTACTACGAGGGGCGGACGACAGCGCAGCCGGCGGGGCGCGTCGACACCTCGCTGGTGCCGCAGCCGCCCGAGCGCAGGCAGGAGCTGGACGAGGCGCTGGGCGTCACCGACGATACGGTCGAGCTCGGCCCCGAGACGCGGGTGATGACCGCCGACGAGGCCGAGGTGCAGCTCATCGGCGTGGGCGCGAACGACCCCGGCAACGACATCTCGCGGCTCCGCGTGCGCGGCCCCGCGGGCGCCGAGGCCGACTTCCCCGCCTCCTGGATCAGCGTGATGCGCGAGGACGTCGTGGCGCTGACGGTGACGCGGGACGACGTGCTTCAGGCGCGCCCCCTGCCGCGGCGCCGTGACGGGAACCTCGCCGATCTCGAGGGGCTCTCGGGCATGGGCGGGCTCGACGGCGACACGCCCGAGGAGGTGTTCGGCGCGGACTTCGTGGACGAGCTGCGCGACAAGGGGGGCATGGTCCTCAACGTGCCTGGCACCACCGGCCCCGCCGGCGAGGCGACCGACAACCGCGCAGCAGAGCCCGTCGACGCCGGCGCGGCGGCCGGCGCGGAGCGGCGGCACCCGTCACGCTGAGTCAGATGGCGAGTCTCGAAACCGCGCTGCGGTGAGCTCCGGGCCATCCAACGTCCGAGTCGTCGCGCGTGAGCTCACGGGCGGCGCGAGGTGGCGCGGCGTGACGCGTACGGAGCGGCCGGAAACTTGACAGCGATGCTGGCGCGTGCTCGTCTCCGCCCCCAGGATGGACCCGCAACACAAGCCGCCGAGCCCGGATGCTCGCACGGCCAGCGTCATCGATCCGAACGTGGTGGCGGAGCAGTTCCGCCGCGAGGTCCGGGAGGAGCTCGCCGCCCTGCCTGAGCCCCTGTTCCTCGTCGGCGTGCTCGCGGCGGATCACGGCCCCTCGTACACCTACGCGGAGTACACGCGCAAGGCGTGCGAGGACGTGGGGGTCCGCTTCGAGATCCGCCACGCCACGCGCCTCAGCGCCGAGGCCGCCATCCGCTCGGCGAACGCGGATCCGGGCGTGCACGGGATCATGGTATATTACCCGATCTTTGGCACGGAGCAGGACGTGTACCTGCGGGACAGCGTCGATCCTTCCAAGGACATCGAGGGGCTCCACACGTTCTGGGCACGTTGCCTGTACGGCAACCAGCGCTTCCTGGACGGGGCGAGGACGAAGAAGGCGATCTTGCCCTGCACGCCGCTCGCGATCCTCAAGCTGGTCGAGGCGGCCGGCTTCTTCGGCGAGGGCGAGCGGCCGCTCGCGGGCCGGAGCGTTTGCATCTTCAACCGCAGCGAGGTGGTCGGGAGGCCGCTCGCGAGCATGATGGCGCACGACGGAGCGCACGTGACCTCGTTCGACATCGACGGTCCGCTGCTCTTCGTCCCCAGCCCGTCCGGCGACACGCACGAGGTGCACGAGACGACGGTGGACCGGGCGAGCGCGCTGCGGCAGGCGGACATCGTGGTGACCGGCGTGCCCTCGCGGAGCTTTCCTCACGTGCAGGCCTCCGAGATCCGCGAGGGCACCCTCTGCATCAACTTCTCTACCCTCAAGAATTTCAGCGACGATATCCAGAGCAAGGCCAAGGTGTTCGTGCCGCGCGTCGGGCCCATGACGGTGACCATGGCCATCCGCAACAGCCTTCGCCTCTACAAGAACGCCCACCAGGGCTGAGCCCGGACCGCAAGAACGCCCACCAGGGCTGAGCCCGGACGGCCCGCGGCGGCGTCAGTCCCCGGTCCACGCCCGTGCGTGCTCGCGCGCCCAGGCCTCGAAGGTCGCCGGCTTGCGCCCGGTCACGCGCTCGACCGTGTCGGTCTGCACGGCGCCGTTCCCCGCGCGGATGCGCTCGATCAGCTCGCCGAGGGCGGCGGCGAACGGCGGGGGCATGCCGGCCTCGATCATCCTCCGCGTCGCTGCCTCGACCGAGACGTCCACGCGCCGCAGCGGCGTGTCGAGGACGCGCGCGAGGATCTCCACCTGGTCCGGCGTGCTGAGCAGCTCGGGGCCTGTCACCTCGAGCGCCTGTCCCAGGAAGTCTCCCGTGACCATCGCGCGCGCGGCGACAGCGGCGATGTCGCGCGGGGCGACGGGCGCTGTCTTGCCGTCCCCGTGGGGGTTATAGACGACGCGATCCGCCTTGATCGACCGGGCCCACTGGAAGGTGTTGGACATGAAGGTGCCCGGCCGGACGAACGTCCATGGGAGCCCGGACGCCCTGACGAGGTGCTCCCGCTCGGCGTGGTGCTTTGCGAGCTGCACCGTCGGAGCGCCGGCGCTGAAGCTCGACAGGAGGACGACGCGGGGCGCGCCGCTCGCCTGCGCTGCCGCGATGAAATTGCGGACGTGCTCGATGCCCTCCGCGCCGCCCACGGGCAGCAGGAACGCCGCCCGGACGCCCTGGAGCGCCGCCGCGATCGTGTCCTGTCGCGCGAGGTCTCCAACGGCCTTGTCGACCTTGTCGCCCCAGCGGGCCACTTTGCGCTCATCGCGCGTGAAGACGCGGACCGCCTCGCCCGCGTCGAGGAGCTCCTCGACGACTTCCTTGCCGACGTTCCCGGTGGCACCCGTGACCAAGTACATGTGTGTCTCCTTCCGGGTGGCTCCCTCCCGCGCGCGGCGCGGCGCGGCGCGGCGCGGCACGACGCGACTCGACGCCTCCCGCGCTCACGGGACAGATATCGAGTCGTGCCGCGCGCGCCCTCGCGTCGCGTCTGCGACGCGTGCGCGACAGGGGCGAGCCACCCTCTCTGGACAGAGCTTATGGCTGTTCCACGCGCCTGATTAGTCTTGACCGGCAGGAAGAATAGTTCCATGGGTGGAACAATCCGATGCTCCCCGACCTGAACGAGATCGCTGTCTTCACCAGGGTGGTCCAGGCGGGCAGCTTCACGCGGGCCGCGCGCGAGCTGGGGATGCCGAAGTCGACGGTGAGCCGGAAGGTGTCCGAGCTCGAGGCGCGGCTCGGCGCGCAGCTGCTCCGGCGCACGACGCGCAAGCTGAGCCTGACGGACGTCGGCACGGCGTACTACGAGCGCTGCGCGCGCATCGTGGCCGAGCTCGACGACGCGGACCGGACCGTGACGCAGATGCAGGAGGGGCCGCGCGGGCTCCTGCGGGTCACGGCGCCGCTGCACTTCGGGTGGGTGGGCGGCGTCGTGGCCGAGTACCTGCGGATCCACCCCGAGGTGAGCGTGGAGGTGGTCTGCACCGATCGCGTCGTCGATCTCGTCGCGGAGGGGTTCGACGTGGCGCTGCGGTTCGGCGCGCCCAGCGACACCTCGCTCGTCGCGCGGCGCCTCGGGGCCCTGCCCCGTTACCTGGTGGCGGCGCCCGCGTACCTCGCGCGGCGCGGCGCCCCGCGCGCGCCGGCGGATCTCGCGGGCCACGACGTCGTCGCGTCGGCCGGGGCGCGCGCGGGGGAGCCGCCCGGCGCGCGGTGGGTGCTGCACCGCGGGGCGCGGCGCGCGGAGGTGCGGGTCGCGCCGCGGGCGACGGCGAACAACCTCGAGGTGCTGCACCGGGTCGTGCTCGCGGGCGTGGGCATCGGGATGCTGCCCGCGATGCGCTGCGAGCAGGACGTCCGCGAGGGGCGCCTCGCGCGCGTGCTCGACGAGTGGAGCCCGGTCGAGGTGCCGCTGCACGTCGTCTACCCGGGCACGCGGCATCTATCGCCGAAGGTGAAGGTGTTCCTCGACCTGGTGCGCGAGCGCATCGCCCCCGCGCTGCGCGAACGACGGGAGGCGCGGGCGGGCGCCGGGCGGAGCGACGCCTGAGGCGGCGCCGCGGCCGTACCAGGGGGCTCCTGCGGCGCCGCGGCGCGGGGGAGCGCGCCGGCGGGGCCGGGCGGCTTCACATGGCGCCGGCGGGGCCGGGCGGCTTCACATGGGCTCGGTCGGGGCGTCCTGGCGAGGCCGGGAGGCTCTACATGGGGTCGGTCGGGGCGTTCCGGCGAGGGCCGGACAGCGTCACATGTGGTCGGTGGGGTCGTCCCGGGGGATCCTCGGCCGGGCGGGCTGCGGCGTGGCCTTCGTGGAGGACGGCGACGGCCGCTGAGGCGCGTCCACAGACGTGGGCGCGGCGGCCGGCGCCGCGGGGGCCGAGGACGCGCCTGGCGCGGCGGAGGCGCTGTGGGAGGCCGCTGGCAGGGGCTCCGTCGCCGTGACGACGGGCGCGGTCGCCGGGGGCGCGGCGGCGGGCGGCTCGGAGGCCGCCTGGTCGAGGCGCGGCGCCGGCGCGTCGCCCGGCGCGGGGGCGCGAAGCACCGCGTAGGTGCCGAGCCCGAGCACGATCGCGAGCGCCCCGAGGGCGAGCGGGACCCAGCGCCGGCGGGCGCCGGCCGGCGGCACGACGAGGGTCTCTCCGGAGGGGGCCAGCGTGCTGGCAGTCGCCTCGAAGGGCGGCGCGCCGCCCTCCGCGCCGCCGCTGCTGGAGGAGCGGTGCGGGACGGAAGCGGCCCCGCCCCGCAGCGTGGACGCGAACGCGTCGGGGCTCGCGGCGTTCGCACCTGGGCCTGCGGCGATCGCCCCTGGAGCCGTCCCTATCGCTCCTGGAGCCGTCCCTATCGCTCCTGGAGCCGTCCCTATCGCTCCTGGAGCCATCCTTATCGTTTCTGGGCTCGCGACCGCCGTTCCCGACGCGCCGTCGTGGCCGGCGAGCGGGTGCGGCGCTCCCTCTGCGGGCGCCGACGGCTGCGGGGCTCTGATCTGCGCGCCGGGCAGGTGGACCGCCGCATGAAAGGCCTCGGCGAGCTCGCTCGCGCTCTGGAAGCGATGCTCCGGGTCGCGCATGAGCGCGCGCGCGAAGAACCTGTCCACCTCGGGCCCGAGCTCCGGAGCGAGGCTCGACGGGAGGGGGAAGTCCTCCGTGCAGATCGCCACGAACACCTCGCCGATCTCCTCGCCCGGAAAGGGGAGACGGCCCGTGAGGCAGCGGTAGATGATCACCCCGACCGACCAGAGATCGCTCCGCCGGTCGAGGGACTTGCTCCGGCGCACCTGCTCGGGGCTCATGTAATAGGGAGAGCCCACGAGCGTGCCCGTCTTCGTCTCCTTGCCGGCCAGCAGCATGCCCTCCGCCTTCGCGATCCCGAAGTCGAGGACCTTGACGAGCTCGTCCTCGTCCTGGCGCGAGAGGAAGAGGTTCGCCGGCTTGAGGTCGCGGTGGATGACCCCCGTCTCGTGCGCGCGGCGCAGGGCCTTGCACACCTGCGTGACGATGGTCAGCGTGGCCGCCCCGGTGAGCCGCCCCTCGCGCGCGAGCCGCGTCTCCAGGTCCTCGCCCTCGAGGAGCTCCATCACGAGGAAGGGCGTATCGTCCTCGATCCCGTAGTCGTGCACGTGGACGACGTTCGGGATCTTGAGCTGCGCCGCGGCCCTCGCCTCGCGCTCGAAGCGCGCGCGCGCGGTGGTCGAGGCGGCGTACTCGGACGCCATGAGCTTGACCGCGACGCCGACGTCGAGCTGGAGGTGCCGGGCCACCCAGATCGACCCCATGCCGCCCCGCGCGAGCATGCGCTCGAGGCGGTATCGACCCGCGATGACGCTGCCTTCTGCGAGTGAAGTCATGAGCCTCGGCCTCTCGCTGGGAGTACGCATCCAGGGGCCTGGGAGTCAACTCTCCGGGGCGCCTCGCGCTCAACGAAGCAGGCGGATGCGCCGCCCGCAACAGGATCCGGGCCGGCGCGAGATCGCGCGAGCGCGCCGCCTACCTGCCCCGCGGACGCCTCGTCGCGCTCGCGGCGTCGGGCGCCGCCGCCGCGGTGAAGCCTCGCCCCGCGCCCTGCGGCGCCCGGAGCTCGCTCGCGCGCGTCCGCCGCGCGGGCGGGCTTCCCTGCGACGTGAGCTTCTCCAGCGCCGCCTGCACGTCGGCGCGCACGTGCGGCCCGAGGAGCTTCTCCGCCATGACGGTCAGCCGCCCGGCGAAGGTGGCCATGATGCAGCCCGCGCGCTGGTCGTCGCGCTCCGGCGACCCGGAGCGCCGGTAGTGCCGCCCGTAGTCGCGCGTGATGGCCCCGAGGTCGCCGCCGACGTGGACCGCCTGCCTCATGAAGAGCCTCGCGGCGCGCTCGTTGGCGATCGGCGGCATCTGCGCGAGCGTCAGCGCGACGTCGGTCCTGCCCACGGCGAGCAGCATGGAGGTCACGCGCTGGCGCGAGATCTCGACGAGCCTCGGCGCGAGGGCGTGCTCGTCGAAGACGTGGACGCCCGCCGGAACGAGCGCTCTTCCTCCGTCACCGAGCTCGTTCAGGAATGCGTTCAGCACCGGCGAGCGCGTCGGCTCTGCGTGCAGGTACTCCCGCGCGCTGCCCGCGGCGGGCGCGCCGCCCGCCGCGGGCGCGCCGGTCGGCGCGGGTGCGCCGGTCGGCGCCGGATCCGGGCTCGCACCGGGCCTCGCGGCCGCGTGAGGCCGCGCCGCCCGCGCCCGCCGCGCCCGTTCGAAGTGCCGCTCCGCGCTCCCGGCGCGCTCTTTCTCCGCGGCGGGATCGGTCGCGTCGAGCAGCGCGGCCAGCCCAGCGGCTCGCGCGGCGGTGACGTGCGGAAGGGGTTTCTGGCTGGACATTCGAGCAGGGTTTCTCGGCCGGGAGCTGCTCGGGCGTGTACCACGCCGCTCGAACAGTTGTACAGCACTGAACCCCGGTTCCAGAGCTCACGCACGCCGGCGCGCTGCCGCGGCGATACACGAGCTCGACGCCCCGTCATGCCGGGTCGCGCGCGGCGCCGCGCCGCGGCCGCCTACTCCTGTGAGATGTACGCGACCAGAAAGCACATCTCCTGATTCGTGCCCTCGCCCCAGGCGACATCGCGCGGAGGGTCGTTGTACTGATCGGGGCTGGCGGCCGAGTTGTCCCACGTGCACTCGGTCACGAGCCGCTGTCCGGGCAGGAGCGTCACCGGCTCGTCGAACATGTAGAGCGCCTGATGGTGGAACTCGAACGCGCCGCGCGCCAGGCACGACGTGGCGCCGGCGTCGTCCTCGATCCACGCATTGTACGACCGGCCGAGCAGGTGCATGTGCGGCAGCAGGCCGTAGATCTTCGTCGGCGACCCGACGCTCTCGAGGCTGGACCGCTCGGTGTGCGCCGCCGCGCCCGCGGGGATCGTGAACGGCACCGGGCCGAAGACGTCCATCGTGACCTCCGTGTCGAGCTCCCCGGGCGCCGTGCGCAGGTGGTAGCTCGACCGGTCGACAGCGCCGAGCTTGCGCGGAGAATAGTAATGGAGCTGGAGGACGAGCTGGTCGTCCGGCGCGATCCGGAGGCCGGTGCCCGCCGGGAACTCGGTCCGCCCTCCCCCCGGCGCCCAGCCATGGAGGAGCTGCCAGTCGAGCTCGAGGACGGGCTCGCGGCACGCAAAGCCCTTCGCGCCCGGCGGAGCGCCGTAGCCGGCGCCCGCGTCGTGCCCCTGATCCCGGTAGAGCGCCATGTGGTGCACCACCTCCGGATCGCCAGGGAGCGCCTCGAGGCTCGTGATCCAGGCCGGCGCGTCGAGGGGGTTGTCGAGGATCATGCAGTAATACTCGTTGCCGTCGGCGTCGGGCGCGACCTCGTGCGCCTCGGGCATCTCGAGCACGACGTCGGGATCGCCGAGGTGGGGAGCCGGAGGGCCCGGCGGCGGCGCCTCCGACGGATCGCCGAGCGGGGCGCCCGCGCTCGCCCACGCGGCGAAGCGCTCGCGCTCCGCGGCGTCGAGGTTCATCCGATCCGCGCCCGCATAGGGACGGCACGAAGGGTCGAGCGCCGGCGGCGGCATCTCGCCGCTCGCCACCCGCGCGGCCATTCGCCCGGAGAGAGCGCGCGCCGTCGCCGCGTCCGTGAGGGTCACCCCGCCGACGCCGCCGCTGTCATGGCACGACGCGCACGCGCGCTGCACGAGCGGCTCGATGTCCCTGTGCCACGTCACCTCCGCCTGCGGCTCCGGCTCGGGCTCGGGCTCCGGCTCCGAGCCTGCTCCGCACCCGGCCACGGCCAGCGCCAAGAGCGCCACCGCCACGAAGCTCGCTGCATACCGCCCCCGCTCGCACCTCGAAGAAGCCATCTGACCACCTCCTCCCGCGCCGCAGCGCGAAGCCCGTCGAGCGCCTCGCCGGCCGACCCAACAGGTGAATGAATCTGTTGTTTAAAACATATGTTTAACCAGGTCAAGGAGGAGAGCACCCCTCCGACGCGCGGCGCGAACAGGAGGGCGGCGTCAGGGGGCGGATCGTCGCGGCGCGCAGCGCGCTCATCGGACGCGCGGGGATCGACGCGCGCGCCTCTGGGGGCAGCTCTCCTCGGCGAGGCTCGGCCGGGGCTCAGCGGCAGGTGGCGCGCGACGCGCCGGGCGGCCGGCTCACGGGCTCACTTCCGGATCTGTGCGCCGTTCGTCTTGCCCTGGATGCCCTGGATCAGGTCCAGGGCCTTCTGGACGTCCGCGAGCACCGACCGGAGTACCTCGAGCACCGGCGCGTTGGCGCCGCGCATCTGCGCCATGGTCGCGGCGTTCTCGACGGCCTGCACGGCCTGCGCCGGCGACGGGGCGCTCGCGGCGAGCGCCGCGATCCGCTCCCGCGCCGCGCCGAGCGAGAGCTCGTGCACCGGCTGGCCGCGCGGCCCTGAAACGTCCATCGCCTGCTGCAGGATCTCCTCGGTGATCCGGCGCGTCTGGAACTGATCGGGCCGCGGCGGCCTCGCCATCGCCTCGGGCGAGGCCCGCAGCAGGCGCCCGAGCTCGGTGAGCCGGGCGGCGAGCTCCTCGCGCGACGCGACGTCCCCGGGCCCGAGCGCGCCGTCGCCGGCGCCGGCCAGCAGCGCGCCGCCGCCCGGGCGCGGCCCGCCGCCGCGACCCGCGCCGAGGAGCGGCCGCAGCCGCCCGCCGAGCTGCTGCCACCGCGCCGCGAGCTGCTGGACCCCCTCGGAGAGCTGCACGACGGGGTTGGCCTGCTCCGGGGGCACCGGGCGCGCGGGGGACTGTCCGACGATGCGTCCGATCGTGTTGCCCGTTGCCATCGATCACCTCACCGCGCGTGGCCGACCGGGACGACCGGCTCCTCGCCGCGCTGCCGCATGCGCTCGCGCTCCACCTCGGGCGGCGCGGGCGGCCACGCGACCCCCGCCCGTACGATCCTGTCGCGGAGCGCCGCCATCTTCAGGAGCGCGGGCGACCCCGGGAGCTGCCGGGCCATGAGCTCCGAGAGGACGTGCGCGAACGACTGGCCGAGGCGGTTGACCGCGCCGGGATCGGCGCCGCGGTCGAGCAGCTGCTCCACCTGGTCGAGCTGCAGGGCGCGCAGCGCGTAGGTGATCGCGGGCGTCCCGAGCGAGTCGCGGGCGTTCACGTCGGCGCCGCGGTCGAGGAGCAGGCGCATGTTCGCGGCCGTGGGCTCGGCGGCGGCGCGGAAGAGCGCCGGCGTGTGGCCGCGGCCGACGCGCGCGTCGGGGGAGACGCCGCCGTCGAGCATCGCCCGCAGGAGCTCGGGGCTCTGCGCGAGCAGCGCCAGATCGAGGGCGCTCGAGAGGCCCGGCACCACGTGGTGCACGTCGGCGCCCGCGCGCACGAGCTCGGCCACGATCTGCAGGCGCTCGGGCTCGAGCCCCGACGCCCGGTGCATCGCGAAGACCAGCAGCGTCATGTCCTCCGCGCCGGGCGTGTCGAGGTCGGTCGCCGGCGCCAGCGCGCGGACGGCCGCGAGGTCGGCGGCCGCGATGGCGCGCGCGAGCTCGCGCTGCGGGCCGAGGAAGAAGCGATCGGGGTCGGGCGGGCGCGCGGCCATGGATCAGCACACCTTTCCGGTCTTCTCGGCGATCTTCTTCTGATCTTCCTGCTTCTGCCGCTCGATGCCCTTGAGGACGTCGGGCATCAGGTGACGGTTGTACGGGTCGAGGCTCGACGCGGGCAGCTGGTGTCGCGTGCCCACGGCGTCGGGCGCCAGCGCGCTCAGGCCGATCTTGGCGAGGGCGCCCCACAGGCCGCCCGCCGCGAACGCGGCCGCGGTGCCCTTCCACCCCTGCTCCTGCATGCCCGTGAGCGCCTCGTCCTGGACCTGGTAGGCGGCGATGTCCGTCGGGTGCTCCGTGCCGCCGTAGCGCGTCACGGTGCCCGCGTTGAGCCCCGCCGCGTTGAACGTCCAGCCCTGCGAGCCGCCCGCGGTCGCCGCGGCCGACGCGAGGCCGCCGCCGAGCGAGTGCCCCGTGTAGTCCACGCTGCTCCCGAGCGTGTTCCCCACGCGCACCGCGTCGCGGTAGTACGGCGAGTCCATGTTGAGCCCCTGCGCGAAGTTGTTCTGCCAGTCCGCGCCGCCCTCCGTCCCCCGGAAGGCGACCGTCGGCCGTTGATCGCCGCCGAAGACGTCGGGATCGGGCTCGTAGAGCCGCGTGGCGCCGGGGCGGCTGCCGTCGAGGTCGCCGGGCGTGAGCCCGTAACGCGCGAGCGCCTCGGGGTCTTTGCTGATGTCGCGCCAGCCCGTGGGCGCCGGCCTCGACGGGTTGTACACGTGCTCCGAGAGGGCGGCCTTCTCCGCGGCGATGTTGTTGCGCTCGAAGCGCTCGGCGGCCTCGCGCGTGGCTGCGTCCTGGCTCTTCTTGCCCTCGGCGATCTGCTCCTTGCGGCACGTGTAGCGCGCGGCCTTGTCGGCCTTGTCCTGCGCCGCCTTGTCGCCGTTCATCTGCGCCATGTCGCCGTGGCGCACGACCGGCTGCGCGTTGACCCGGACGCTCGGGCTGTGCTCCTGCGACCAGCTCTGCTGCCCGACGGTGCCGCTCACGACCCCCTTCGCGCTGCCCGGCTCGTCGCCCTCGGTGGTGGGCATCACCGTCCGGTCGTGCTTCTGCACGCGGCCGAGGTTGGCGTGCACGTTCTCGCTGGCGTCGAGGGCGGGCGCCAGCCTGGAGACCACGTTGTACGGCACGGGCGGCGTGCTCGACCCCATCGGGGTCTTGCAGACGTCGGGCGCGCACGACACCGCCATCCACGGCTCCTGCTTGCGCGAGAGGACGTTCTCAGCCACGCGTCGCCTCCAGCTTCAGGAGCGGGGCGCGCGGGTCGAGCTCGAAGCGCGCCTCCATGCGCTCCACCCCGAGCGCGCGCGCCACGAGCGCCCGCCACACGCACGTCACGACCATCGCCTCGGCGTCGACCGTGAGCGTGTCGAGCGCCGCGGGGACCGGCACGGGGAGCCCGGCGATCCAGGCGAGCGCGAAGGCCCGGTGCGGCGGCAGCTCGAACGCGATGCGCCCGTCGCGGGCGAGCTCGGGGCGCGCGAGGTTCCAGAGCTCGACGCGCAGGCCGGGGCCGGGGTGCGGGATCTGCTGGTCGTCGGGCGCCGCGTTCCAGTAAGCGAAGGAGAAGTCGTCGGGGAGGAACGGGTGCCGGCCCTGCACCCACGCGGCGTCGTAGGTGCCCGCCCGCTGGAGCCGCGGCGTCCACGCGCGCCCCACGCACCCGAGGCCCGCCGGGCGCACGCCGTAGCCCTCCGCGAGCTCCGCCATCGCGGGCGCCTCCACGGCGTGCGGCGGGTGCGACGCGACGACGAGGCGCGTCACCCTGCCGTCAGGCCGCTCGACCTGCGGCGCGGGCACGCGGTCGGGCGCCGGCGCGCCGGCGTCGCTCAGCGCGCCGAGGTAGCGCGACTCCATCCACCCGCACCCGACCGGGTTCGTGAAGCACACCTCGTCCAGGAGCGGGCCCCTGCCGGGCTCCGGGGCCGGCACCAGGCTGCGCCCGCCGAAGGCGTGCTCCCAGCGCACCGGGACGCTCGCGGTCGGCTCGGGCTGCGTGAGGCGAAAGCCCTCCGCCGTGCGCTTGAACCACCGCGGCCCGCACACCTCCACCGCCTTGTCCACGAGCGCGCGCCTCGCGGGCGCGGGCGCGCCGGCGTCGCCCCTCGGCGTCCGCCCGT
The DNA here is from genome assembly GCF_051530195.1 of Sorangium sp. So ce321. Classification (NCBI taxonomy): domain Bacteria; kingdom Pseudomonadati; phylum Myxococcota; order Polyangiales; family Polyangiaceae; genus Sorangium; species Sorangium sp. So ce321. The sequence goes on from NZ_CP150329.1 coordinate 6,967,839, forward strand.
CCGGCGCCGTCACGCGGAGATCGGCCTCGTCCCCGGGCGGCGGCTCGCCCGGCGCCATCACGCGGAGATCGGCGTCGTCCCCGGGCGGCGGCTCGCCCGGCGTCGTCACGCGCAGCCGGGCCGTCCAGCGCTCCGCGGGCTGGCCCCCGGGCGCCCACGCTGTCGCGCGCACGAGCACGTCGCAGCGCGGCTTGAACGGGGCGAGATCGCTCTCCGCGCGGACGCTCGACGCGTTCGTCTCGCCCTCGAACACGTCGCGCAGGTGGAGCTTCCCCGCGTCGTCCCCCGGGAGGAGCTCGCAGCGGTGGGTCGTCGCCTCCCCGTCGCCCCCGGCGGCGGCGAGCCTGTAGGCCGCCTTGAGCACGAAGACGTGGTGCTCCTCGTCGCTCGCGTCGAGGGCGCCGTAGGCCAGGGCGTCGAACGGCGTGAGGTTCCGGCACTCCATCGTCGCCCTGCGACGCTATCGAAGCGCACACCGGCATTCAACGGCGACGCGCCGCGGCGATCGGGCCCGTGGGGCGCGAGGCGGCGAGGCGCGCCGGTCCGCGTCCGGCGCCGCACGGCGGAGTGTCCAGCGCGTGACCAGGGAGCGATGGGGCGCGCTCGCTTCGCCGGATGCCTCGCGGCTCGGGTATCCTCCTCGACGCGATGGACGTCGTCTGCCAGGGGTTCCTGCGCGCCAGCACGCTGGTGTGGCGGCTGAGGCCTGACGCATGGGCGCTCACCATCGCGTGCCGGGCGCACTTCGAGCTCGCGCCCGGCGAGTCGCCGCTGACCGGCGCGCCCATGGCCCCGCCGGAGGGCGAGGACGACGAGCGGCGGTACGTCGAGCCGTGGGGTCCGGTCGCGCCGCTCAAGCGGTGGGGAGAGGTCGTCGTCGTGGGCCACGCGCACGCGCCCGCGGGCAACCCGGTGCGATCGCTCGTCGCTCGCCTCGCGGTGGGCGTTCTGGACAAGGCGGTCCAGATCCGCGGGGACGCGGGCTTCACGCGCCGGCCCGCCGGGTTCGGCCCGATCCGGCCGGAGTGGCCCGGCCGCGCGCAGCGCCTGCGCCGGCACGCGGCGGGCTGGGATCACGCGCGCTGGGTCGAGCGCCCGCTCCCCGAGGACATCGACGCCGCCTATTTCAACGTCGCGCCTCCGGACCAGGTGACGGACGAGCTCACGGGCGCGGAGCGGATCGTGCTCGAGCACCTGCACCCGCGCTTCGCGCGGCTGATCACGCGCCTTCGCGCGCCGACGCCGCGCGCGTTCACGGCGACCTACGGGGTCGAGCAGCGGGTGCCGCTCCGGTGCGACACGCTCGTCATCGACGCGGATCACGGCGTCGCGGCGCTCGTCTGGCGCGGGCAGCTGCTGCTCGATCATCCGCAGCGCGAGGGGGTCGTGTTCGTGACCCACGACGACGCCGCGCCGAGCAGCACGGGCACGATGGCGCCCCCGCTCTCGTCGAGATCCGCCGCGGCGCTCCCGTTCCAGCGGGCCTCGGCGCCCGCCGGCGCGGCGCCGCCCGCCGGCGCCGCGCCGGACACGAACGGGTCGCCGGACGCGAACGGGGCGCGCGTGCCGCCGTCGCCCGCGGCCTCGCGCCCCGTCGAGGAGGAGGACCCCGCGCAGACCCAGGCGCCAGCGATCGAGCCCGCGAAGGCCGCGCTCCCGTTCCACGCCGGAGCGCCCTCGCCGCTCGACGACGCGCCGGAGGGAGGGCCCTTCACGCTGCGCCGCGCGACGGACCCGCCCGGACCGCCGCCGTCTCCGCCGCGCGCGGGGGACACGGCGCCGCCGCCGTCGCTCGCGGGGGACACGGCGTCGCCGTCGCTCACGGCGAGCGACGCGCTTCACCCCGACGCGCCGCCCGCCTGGCGCTTCTCGACGGCGCCGCCGCCGCCCGCGCCGTCCGCGCCGCCGCCGCGCGCGACGACGCCCGCACCGCCCGCGCCGTCCGCGCCGCCGCCGCGCGCGACACCCGCACCGCCCGCGCCATCCGCGCCGCCGCCGCGCGCGACCCCCGCGCCGCCCGCGTCATCGCCGCCCGCGCAGCGCCGTGTCGCGATGCCCGCTCCGGCGGAGGAGCACGCCCCCGCTGCGGTCGCCCCGGAGCAAACCCCGGCCGGGCCGAGCGCGGCGCCGGCGCTGCCGCTCGGCGAGTACCCCCTCGCACGCTGCGCGGCGATCGCGGCGCAGCTCGCGCGCCGGCCGGAGTCGCGCGACGCGATCCTCGACGCGGAGGCGCTCGCGCCGCGCACCTGGGAGGCGCTCCACGCGCACTGGCTCGACGCGATCCGCGCCGGCGCGGCGCGCGGGAGCAAGGCGCTGCTCTCGGCGTACGACGCAGCTTATGTCGGGGCGCTCGAGGCCGAGCGAGGGCCGATCACGGTGGGCGAGTACGCGCGGCTGATGATCGCGGTCGAGCGCGGGACCGACAGAGAGGCCCTCGCAGACCTGAGGCTGCCGGAGGGGGTGACGATCCGGCTCCGACGCGTGTGGCTGGAGAGGATCGTGAGAGATCCGCACGCGGCCCAGGAGGTGCGCAAGGCGATGCGCGAGGCGGGGCAGGCCTCGTAGTCGGGCAGGCCGGCGGGTCGCTCATCTCACTCGAGGGGAGCTGAAAGCCACGACGACCTCGACCTGCTTGGAAATCCCACCTCGGACGTGGAGGTGATGGCTCCACCCTGGTCCCGAGGCCGGCGCCCCGGCGCCCACTTCGTAAATACTATTGCCTAATACCTCCTTTGATGTAAAATACACGGAAACCCATCAGAACGCGTGGGACACCGATAGGGGCAACCGCGGCGGCTTTCCCCATGGATTCAGGCGGCCGCGCCCGCGCTGCCGTGCGACGGCGCCCGGCTCGCGACCGGACCGCGAGAGACGACCTGCACGCGGTCTCCCACGCGGACGCGGCCCTCTTCGACGACGCGCAGGTAGATTCCGCGCAGGTGCAGCGCACGGTATGCGGGGTCCAGGTTGAGCTGCATCGGACAGAGGCCGAAGCGTTGGACCCACTTCTTGCAGCCGTTGTGGGCGACGGGAGTGACTTGCAGCAGGCAGTCGCCGGAGCGTAGCAGCGTGCCGGGCGGGAGGTTGTCCGAGGACAGGTCGAGATCGAGATAGAGGTTATCGCCGTGAAGCTCGAGGGGTTGCCCGTTGGCAATGAGGCGCGCGACGTCCGCACGCGTCGTCGCCAGCTGATAATCGGGGCCGTACTCGGTTTGCGTGGCCCAGCGATCTCCGGGCATCCCGCCCTCCACCGTGAGCACGGCGTCGGTGTGCAGCCGCCGCTCGCCCGCAGGTCCGCGCGCGACCATCAGCGCCACCCTGCCGTCGTCGAGCGGCGCGCTCAACGACGCGATGCCGGCTTCGAGCGCCGCGCGGCCGAGGTGGCGGCTCGGATCGCCGCGCAGCCCCACGAACTGGAGGCGCTCGGTATCGACGCTGCCCGGGCGGGCCGCGGTGAGTTCTTCCTGGCTGGGCTCGGCAGGCTCAATCATGAATCGCTCCATGCGGGCCCAATACACCCGCCGAGCAGGCATGATACGTTACGACAGGCGCGCCAGCAAGAGAACGGGCGTTGGCGCGAGGGCGCTCTCTCTCGGCCCCGGCCGACTCGCCCACGGGAGCCGCGGGCGCCCGAGTCCCGCCGTGAGACCTGGAGGGGCTCGCCCGGGCATCGAAGATTCCCGGGCTCCGAGGCTCCCTGACAACCGACCACTGGGCGGTACAAGGCGCATTCGACCTCCTGGCCTCCCCGCGCCCTGTTCGCGGTGCCGCCGGAGACCTTGGACCAGATGATGGGCGAGAGCTTCACCGCGGCGTTGGGAGAGTCGTCGCTGTTCGCGCTCTCGGGCGTGCCGGGGCGTACTCGAGCGCCACGTGGGTCGGCGACTCGACGGGCTACGACCTGGGACGGCCACGACGAGGAGCTTGATTTCGGATCGCGTCTGGATTGCCTGACCGCTTCGTGGTCCTCGTCCGGAGAGAATTTTCTGTTTCCGTCGGATACGCACCAAAGGGTGTTGTCAACCGTGGGTTGCACCGGTTGACAGCAGCGGTTGGCACCGGCGGTTCGCCGCCTCCCGGCGCCGAGCCCGTCCTCGAAGTCTTCACGCCTTTCGTTCGAGGAACGGAAAGTGCTATGCCGGACAATGACACCGGTTACCAGGACGAAGAACCACGTTCAGGGATAGGAAGTTGGCCTCCCGCCACCCCCGGGGACCACGCCGCCCAGCTTGCCCTTCCGTGTCACTGCGTCAGGACAGGAATCCCAGCCACAGACCCCAGCGGCCGCCCTCGGACCGGCATTCGTAGTCGTCGGCGCCTCCCGGGTTGTTGGGCCACATGTACAGCTGAGCGGCGCCCTCGCACTCGGCCCGGCTGTTGTACGTGCTGTGCAGGTACCAGAAGTCCGCCGCCGCGGAGATGGCCTCGCTACCGGTATCCATACTGGCTGATGCCGCTCCGGTCACGCTCACCGAGAGGCCCAGGCCGATCACCATCGCGACACCTACCGAAAACAAGCGCTTCCCTCTGCTCAATGGAACCTCCCTTTGGCTGGAACCGACTGGAAGCGTAGCAACAGGTATACCAGTCGAGAGGCCCGCAGGGCCGACTTCTCAGGACCTACCAGTTCCTCACGCAAGCTGTGCGAGGATCCGCGTGCCATCATCAGGCTCGAGTGGCCCCTCTGAGCCTCCGCGTCGAGGCCGTTCGGCGACGCGTCCACACAGCGGCCGTGTCAGGCCGCGACGAGCCCGCCATCGACGGGCAGGGCGACCCCGGTCACGAACGACGCCTCGTCGCTCGCCAGGAAGAGGGCCACCCGAGCCGGCTCGATCGGGTCCGCGAACCGGCCGATCGGGTGGCTCGCGAGGACGTGTCGCTCCACGGCCCCATCCCTTATCCACTTGTCGAACATCGCGGTGTGCGTGCCCCCGGGGCAAATCGCGTTCACCCGCACGTTGCGAGCGGCGAAGTCGATGGCCGCGACCTTGGTCAGCCCGATGATGCCGTGCTTCGACGTCACGTACGCGGACAGACCAGGCGTCGCCACGAGGCCTCCGACGGAGGACGTGTTGACGATCGCGCCCCCGCCGGCCTTGAGCATCTCCGGGATCTGGAACTTCATCGACAGGAAGACGCCCTTCAGGTTGATGTCGATCACGCGATCCCACTCGTCCTCCTCGAGCTCGGGCACGCTCTTGATGACTTGCTCCACGCCTGCATTGTTGAACGCGACGTCGAGCCGCCCGTACCTCTTCACGGCGGCTGCGACCATGGCGGCGCAGTCGGCCGCGCGCGACGAGGATCGTCCCCACAGCCGTGGCGATGGCGACCTGCCCGGAGGCCGAGCCGCCCAGGTTCGACGCTCCGCAGCCGAGCATCCCGGTCGCGCCGGGGTCGGCCACCGTGCCCTTGTGCTCGATGAGGCCTCGCCTGCTACCGATCGCCCAGCGAAGCCCTCCGTCGATGTGCATCACGCTGGAGCCGTACATGGCCGCCTCGTGCTCCGTTGCCGTGATCTCAGAGCCGCCGAGATCGATGACCGTGAGCTCCGGGTAAGCGAACACGCCGATCGCGCGCTCGGTAGGCACGAAGGTGGCGATGCCACTGAATTCGTACTGTGCTACGGGAACGTTCCCTCCGCCGATCCGGTAGATCGTGAGCGGTTTGCGCGGGGAATCTGCGCTGTGCGTCCAGAGGTAGTCTCCGATCGCTCCGAGCTCGTAGAACTCCGGCAGGTTGACGATGCTCTCCTGGACGCCGGTCTTCGAGTACACCCGCACCGTGCTGCCGGCCGTCGTCAGGAAGCGCGCGCCGTCCTGGGACCACGCGTGGAAGGTGCCCGCGAACCCGGGCGTGATGGACGGCGGCGAGCCGTCGATCGGTATGACCTGGACCGACGAATCCGCGCCGTATTGCGTCGCGAGGTGCACCGCGTCGGGGGCCGCGTGGACACTGCCGTCGCGCGCCAGCGTGATCGACAGCACCTCGCCCCCGGTGCGGCTCCAGACGGTGATGTTGCCGCGGCGGGTGGTCCACGCGTAGCTCCGGAGCCGCCGGAGCCGCCGGAGCCGCCGGAGCCGCCGGAGCCGCCGGAGCCGCCGGAGCCGCCGGAGCCGCCGGAGCCGCCGGAGCCAACGCTGGGGCCGCTGGAGGCACTGCCGGTGCCAGCGCCACCACTGCCGCTGGGGTCGCCGCCGGCGCCGCCGGCGTTCCCGCTGCCAGACGTGACTCCGGGAGAGCCGCCGCCTGCCCCTCCGGAGGAACTGTCGCCAGACCCGGGGCCAGAGCAACCGACCATCAAGAGTATGCACGGGACGATGAGTGAAGTCGTTCGCATGACCCTGAGGTGCCGCACCCCCAGCGTTTCGTTCATCGTCGGATGCAGAATGCTCTCGGTGCAGGTCGCGCTGCGCCGGTTCGAGGGAGCACCTGTCCGCCAACTCCCATGCCTCAGCGAGCGCAAGGATGCGCGCGTGCTCCGGCACAGCTTCGAGGAAGCTGCGGCGCACGGCGGGGGACTCCGATGTTTCCGCCGATGATCGTGGCGCCGCCGTGCCCGACGAGCGGACGCAGGCGGCGCACTTCGCGCTCGTCGGGCTCGCGATCGTCGTCGCGCTCTCCGGGCTCGTCGCCGCGTTCCTCCACCGGCGCTGACGTTTCCGCGAGGGCAAGACTGCCCTTCCCCGCCCGCGTCTACAGCGCGCCGCCGCGGCCTGCCAGAGTCCGGGCGTGAGCTCAGAGCAAGTCGGAGAGGTCCGGGGCGTGCGTGCTCAGGAACGCGATCAGCTTCGTCAGCCGGCCGGGGGTCAGGCGCCGCTCGCGGCGGAGCAGCGAGATCGGGACGGGCTCGGCGCGGAGCGGTGCGAGCACCTCGACCGCGGCGCCGCTCCGGAAGGAGGCCGCGGCGAGGTAGAGCGGAGTGCAGGCGATGCCGGCGCCGGCGAGCATCGCGCTGAAGCTCGCGTCACCGTCGTCGAAGGTGAAGCGGGCCTTCGGCTCGTAGCTGCCGTCCCGGTGCGGCCAGGGCAAGACGCGCCCGCTGCCGTTGCGGAAGGCGATGAGGTCGTGCCCGTCGAGATCGCGCAGGGACACGGGGCGCGCGCGGCCAGCGAGGTAGCCCGGCGTCGCGCAGAGCACCCACGGCGCGGCGAACCAGGTCTGGGCGATGTGCCCGGGAAGACCGTCGAACGGGCCGGAGCGGATCGCGAGATCGATCCCGCCCTCGGCGAGGTCGAGCACCCGGTTCGTGACGCGGATGTCGACCCGGAGGTCCGGATGCACGCGCGCGAGCTCGCCCACGAGCGGCGCGAGGACGTGCCGGACCATGCCGGCGGCCGCCGTGAGCCGCACGATCCCGCCGTCGCCGCGAGCGGACGCGTGCGCGGCCGTCTCGGCGAAGGCCTCCGCCGCGCGCACGGCCTCGCGCGCGGGCTCGAGCAGCGCCTCGCCGGCGTCGGTGAGGGAGATGGCATGCGTCGAGCGATGGAGGAGCCTCACGCCGGCGCCGTCCTCGAGCCGCGTGATCGCCTTCGAGACGCTCGCGGCGGACATCCCGAGGCTGCGCCCGGCCTCGGCGACCGAGCTCGCGTCCACGACCGCGAGGAAGCACCGCAGCTGCGGGACGGACACCTCGAAGTCGATCGCGGCCATGCCGCGCGACGATGCGCGCGTTCGCGGCGCGCCGCAACGGCGGGCCTCCTCGCCGGCGAAGCCCGGCCAGCTCGTTCCGCCTCGCCTCGATGCTCGGCTGGGAGACCCACGCCCTCGTGCAGCGGCAGCTCGTCGACGCCAGGGGGAACGCCGGCTTCAGCGGCCACGACGACGTCGAGTACGACGCGAGCCACCGCATCAAGAGCATCGTCATGTTCACGGACATCCCGAAGGAAAGGCTGAAATAGATGATCACGATCACCCCCTCCGACCTCGAGCGCTTTCTCCGCGAGGACGACGGCAAGCCCGTCGTCATGCTGAACCTCCTCCGCTTCCGCCCCAACGGCGGCCGCGAGCGCTACTTCGAGTACATCGCGCTCGCGCGCCCCGTCCTCGCCCGCCACGGCGGCGAGATCCTCTACGCGGGCGACGGCAAGACGGCGCTCTGCGCCGAGCCCGGCCAGTCCTGGGACTGCGTCGCCCTCGTCCGGTATCCCTCGCGAAGGGCGTTCACGGACATGATCGCCGACCCGGAGTACCACCGCGCCGACCCCGTGCGCCTCTCCGCGCTCAGCGACGCCGTGCTCCAGCCGACACACCCGCTCGGCTGAAGCGCTCCGCGCTCTCGAAGCGCCTCAGCGCTTCTCGCGATTGCGCCTCTCCTGGATGCGCGACCTGAAGTGCTCTCCGCCTCGAGGATCCCGGCGCCGCGGCCGCATTACCGTACCCGCCCGGCGCGGGTTACGGTCAAGACGCCCGGATCGCCGACCTCTCTCGGCCGCTGACCGCCGCGGCGCTGCAGCGCGGAGCGCGGTATCAGGAGAGCCTGGACGGGGACGCCTGGCGCCGCGAGAGGACCTGCACCGGCTGCCCCTTCTTCCGAGCCTGCGACACGTATCCCTTGTTCGAAGCGAGGTACGAGAGCCTGGCGCGCGGGCGATGCAACCTTGCTTACGACGTCATGCGCCACATGGAGCATCCCTTCCGGACGTGGGGAGTCGATCCCGGAGTCGATCCCGAGATGCTCGTCGGCCTCTTGCGCGAGCATCTCGGCTTATCGAGGGACGCCGCGTGGTGATCGGGTCACGGCGTCGTGGCGGGAACGTTCGCGCCGGTGGAACGAGAGCGGCGCGGGCGTCCGTACTCGGCGTCGCCCTGCGTCGTTGGTTGCAGAGAGGGAGACCGACGCTCAGCCGCAGCCGCCCCAGTCCTCCCCGCCGCAGTCGTCCCCCTCGACGACCCACAACCCGGTCGCCCCGTCGCAGTCGGCGATCGCCGTGCCGCATTCGACATAGTAGTTGCACGGTCCCACGCCGTCATAGCCCTCGCAGCTCGTCCCGCTCTCGGGCAGCGCATCGGGGCACGGATCACACTCCGCGACCCACACGCCGTCGATACATCTGTCCCAGCAGCCCGAGCAGGCGCTGTCGCATATCTCGTCCTCGTTCGTGCAGGCCGCTCCCGGCTGAGCGCCGTATCCCTGATCGCACTCCACGGGGCCGCCGCCGGTATCGCCCGACGCGCTCGACGACGTCTCGGGGGCGCCGCCGGTGCCGTTCGACGCGCTCGACGACGTGGTTCCTCCGGACGAGTCGCCCCCCGATCCGGTTTCAGTGGGCTGCTCGACGGGATCGGAGCAGGCGAGCACCTGGAGCAGCGCAACGGGGATGAGCCATCGAATCGAGGTCTTCATGCCGTGCCCCGGGAGCACGTGACGTGCCAGCGTCAATCACGAGGTTTTCTGCGTGATCGAGGATGTGCCTGTGCCAGAGTGAGTCTTCTTGCGCACCGTCCCAAGCCCGTCCGGGCTGCGGGCTGACGCCGCCCCACGTCCGGCATCGTCGACCCCGGCGAGAGCCGCAGTGAGCCACGCCCATGGCGATGGCTCACGTGTGCCAGCGGCGAGCGCGGCGAGGTCATTGCCGAAACCTCCAATCATTGTATCGGCGCAGGCGCGGGCGCCGCGGCAGGCGCGGGCGCCGCGGCAGGCGCGGGCGCCGCGGCAGGCGCAGGCGCAGGCGCAGCGTCCGGTGCGGGCGCAGGTGCGGGCGCAGGCGCCGGGGCCGGCGTGGGCGCAGGCGCCGGCGCCGGCTCGGGAGCCGGCGTGGGCGCAGGCGTCGGCGCCGGCTCCGCCTTGGTTGGCACCGGCCTGCAGGGCACGCAGGGCGGCAACCCTGGCACCTTCGAGCCCACGGCATAGGAGAGCGTGAGCAGGATGTTATTCTGCACCTGCCAGGCGTCGATGAGCTGCGGCTGGCGCACGACATGGAGCTGGTAATCGAGGGACGCCCACTCCACGAGCTTGAAGGAGAGCCCCCCGACGATGTCGACGTTCATGAGGTCCAGCGCGCCGCGATCATCGCCTGCGTCCAGCTCCGAATACACGATCGGCAAGAGGGCGGCGATTCCCGCCTTGTACGTGATCTGCTTCTCGCGGAGCGTGCCCGAGGCCTCGATGACCGCCTCGGCGCCGAGCTGGTTATAGCTCGAGAGCTCGCTCACCTCGACCTCGGGCGTCCCGTCGTCGTCCCCCAGGGCGAGCACGCCCGACGCAATAACCTCCTGCGCGCCAGCGCCGGCGCGCGCCTCGACAAGGACTGACTCCCGATTGACAGGCTGGACGAAGACGCCGAGCGACTGCTTGAGCGTGACTGGCTGGAACGGATCGCTCAGGCGAAGGCGCGTCCCGGTGATCGCCTCGGTGGTCCCGTCCGCGCGCGTGATCGCGTAGGTCGTCGGCGCCGAGCGCGGGTCGCTGCCAGGGAACAGCTGCGTATCGAGAGCGAAGCGACCGAACGGCCCGAACCAGGGCACGACGTGGTAGAGGTAAATCGCCTCGAAGGCGAGCGCGTCGCGCGTCTTGACCCAGGTATCCAGCGCCGGCGTGCGCGTCACGCCAGCGCCAGCCCCGAGCGTCATGCGGAGCTCGTGGGCGGCCTTATTCAAGTCGAGGGAGCCCTCCAGAATGAAGCCTGCGGATATGCCTGTCCCGTCTGCCTGCCCGACGACGCTGCGATTATTGGCCAGGTTGAACGTGCCGCCGAGGAGCAGCCCCGGTGACCAGCCCTCCACGCGCCCCGGATTGGTCGCAGGCGCTTCGACGTACGTGGTCTCCACGGAGGGTGCCGACTGCGCAGAGGCTCCGCGAGCGAGCAGACCGGCCACGGCGCACGCTGATGCTACAAGCCCGAAGCGCTCTGGAGAGATTTTCATGGAATACCCTCGGTGATCGTACTGAACCAGGTGCAAACACGGGGTCTATAGCACGGAGGGCGCTCGACGAGGGTCGAACGTGAAATAATTCAAAAGAGATCGGCGCCGTCGAGTCAGCGGCTGCGTTTCACGTGAGCTCGCCTCGCCCGAGCCTTCTGTCACGAGCAACGCTGCTTGGAGGAGATCGGGCCAAGGCCGCTCCTCTCCAGTCGCCCAGTCGCCCAGTCGCCCAGTCGCCCAGTCGCCCAGTCGCGCGTAGCGCCCCGCCCACCTGCGCGCCTGTCCGGAGAACGGCGGCTGTTGACATCGAGACAGGGAGCCCGCGGAGCCACAGGCGTTCATGGCCAGGCGGGCCGCGCTCATCCCTCCACCGCGCTGGCCGTTGCTGAGCCTGCCCGGCGTGCTCGCGCCGCGCTCGTCGTGGCGCGGCGCAGTGGTGTCGTGTGTACCAGCGGCGAGCGCGACGAGGTGCCGCTCGCCCCCCTTCGGAGGCGAGCGCCCCGGCCACGCAAAGCGGTCCGCGCACCAGCCTCGGCACCGGCGTCACCCGCGGCGCTGGCCCCGCCAACCTACCGCGACCTGCGCCGGCGCGGGCTCCGGCGTGCCTGCGCCAGGAGCTCCGGGCTATTGCAGCGTCACGGTGTAGGAGCCATTGGCTCGGAGGCCGAGCAACTGGATGACCCGGACGACGTACTCGCCAGGTTGCTCGAAGAGCGACGACACGTCGTTGTCACCTTCCAGGAGATATTCCTCGAGGGGGAGCTCTTCGGCCGGCGCACCGCGCCGGCTCACTTCGATGCGGCCAGTGTCCGTGTCCCGCAGCACGATGTGGAGGTTGGTCGATGCGCCTGCGCTCAGCAAGAACCAATCCTCGTCTTCCCCCTTGGCCAGCTCCCACTTGCCCTCGACGTCCTCGCCGGCCTCCAGCGTGGTCGCCGTCTCCACGGACGCCCCGTGATCGTCCTTGTAGAGGGAGATGTAACGGTCGATGTCTTCGGGGCTCGGGAGCAGCGGCGACGAGATCATCTGTCCCCCCAGCGAAGCTCGGAGGTAGTATGTGCCCGTCTGGCTCGGCTTGAACGAGACGGTCCTTTCCGAGGCCGACGCCACAAGGCTCTGCTGGGCATCGAAGAGCTCGAGAGGCACTCGGCCACCGAGGGAGTAAAGCGTGTCCGCCTGTAGGTCGGCGGCGAACATGTCCACGTCGCCGGGCGGCTCGATGCGCGCGCTCCATTCGCCGGGATCGACCGCGCTGGCCGAGTCGGAGCGATCACCGTGGTCGTCTTCCACGTGACACAGGGGCCGCGACGGGTCGTCCGTGTGCCCCTCGCACGCGCCAAAATCCCGGAGGAGACCCAGGTAGAGCGAGAGCCAGCGGGAGAAGACCTCATGGTTCTCCTCGTTCATGGTCGACTGATCGACGGCGCGTTGCATCTGGTCGGCTCGAGCCAGCATCCTGTTGATCTGGTCGAACAGCGTGGGGCTCTGGTTGCGCCGCAGCCAGTCCGCGAACGCGTCTCGGTTCTGTTCGAGCGTGCGTCCCTCGTTGGCCACGTAGTCTGGGCGGGACACGCCGACCAAGTCGAAATCGTAGGGAGCGTAGAACATCGCCTTGCGATCGACGTCGACCATGGTGACCAGGTTCTTCCCTTCGATTCCGTCGTACTGAATCACGAAATCGTTCAGCAGGTTCAACAGCACCAGACCATGCTGGTCCACCTTGAGCTGCGAGGTATCGACCCCGGACAGGTCCTCCCATTCCACCATGCCGCAGCGCTCGGCCATCTCGTCCTCGGGCTCGCGCACGAACGCGAGGTGCGTCTCCTCCTTGCCGGTCGGCGCGTCGTGGTAGGTGAGCCGTACGAGCCGCGTCTTGAGCGAGGGCACCTGCAGCTGATCGAGCACTTGATAAACCGTGTCCTCCATCAGCAGGCGCTGTTCGTAGGTCTCGATGGAGTCCGCCTTGAGCGTGGGAGACAAGCCCTCCCTGTCTCCGCAATGCGTGACGAACTTCACCGACTTGCCGAGGTGCGCGAAGATGTTATCTTTCTGCTTTTCCTCGAACTTGAGCGAGAACGGGCGAAAGCCGCAATGGAAGCGCGAAACTCCCCGGGCGATGATGTTCGCGGTGATCGGCGCCGCGCCGCTCTGGTCGCTCAGCTCGATCACGGCCTGTGAGCCCGATTCCTCTTTTGTGGGTGCGCTGTTCAGCTTGGTAAAATCGGCAGAGATCCGCATGTTCAACACGTCGCGGCTCTTGAACATGGGCGACTTTGAAGCGTTACAGGTGAGCATCTGCGAGTCCGGCGACGTGTCGGCGGGCGGCTCATCGCCGTTGTCGGTGGGCGCCTCGCCGCCGTTGTCGGCGGGCGCCTCATCGCCGTTGTCGGCGGGCGCCTCGTCGCCGTCGGGATCCAAAATGGATGCCTTCGAGTTACTGGACGGCTCGCTGGAGCATGCCCCGCTCAGCGCGAGTCCAGGCAAGAGCAGGGTCGCAAGGAGGATCGAGCGCGCTTGGTTCATAGAATATTCAACCATCAGGAATGGGTGGTGCCGCGAGAGGAAGCAGCGGCGGTGCGAATGAAATATTCAAATGACGATAAACGACGGTGCTTTCACTCATGTGCAGCTACATGGTCCATGATCGGCCTCTCATGCCCATCCGGCTCCTCTCCCAGGGCTGCCGCAGGGGGGGGCTCGAGCATCCCATGATTGCGCTCGTGGCCATCGCCATGGCGAGGAGGACCTCTGCACGCCGCTCACAAGCAACGACCATGATGCTCCTTTCGCCGCGCATCAGCACACGGACAACCCCGGGCCGCCCGGATGTGGGCCGCACACAGGGATTGATGCCGCCAGGGGGCGCGAGCCTTCAGATGATTTGCCGTGGCGTCCTCGACTCGCTCGCCTGGACACCTGGAGGGGTGTCGTCGCGGAGTTTTCGATCCATCGAAGCGCGACATTTGCTATGGCACCAAAACCTTCGGACGCGTCGGCCTCGTCGTGCTTCAGCGCGCGATCAGCTCCCCGTCGGAGGTCCACCCCACCTGCGCGCCGGGCGCCGTGGAGCCCGGCTCCGAGAACCACAGCGTGATGCGACCGCTCGTGGGCTCACGCTCCACTTCGGGGAGCCCGAGATCGGGATCGCCCGGGTAGCTCCGCTGCTCGCCGTCCGCCAGCGTGACCGTCATCTGCCTGATGAGCGCGCCCTCCAGCTCGAACGTCACGCGGCGGCCGTCCGCCAGGGTGACGCCGCCACGACCGATCGACGTCGGCGCGTTCGCCAGCCACGCTTCGCGCATCGCGACGCGCGGATCGCCGATGCGCTGGGCGTGCTCGCCGCAGGCCGGCGGCGCGTCCCCCAGGCGCGCGCACACTGCGTGGAAGAACGCGCTCGCCGCCTCAACCTCGCGCACGAAGCGGTAGCGCGTGGCCAGGATCTCGTCGTCGAACACCGGAACGTTGGCGAGCGGCTCCGCGTCGATCTGATTCAGCGCGACCTGCACCGCGGCGATCCCGTCGACGATGGCAACTCGGAGCGCGCCCGCCGGCACCTCTTCCCGCAGGGTCCAGATCAGCTGCCGGAGCGACTGGCCTGTCTCGTGGTCGGCGCGGCCGAAGCGCCAGAACGCGTCCGAGACGGACTGCTCGTATACGTCCATCCTCCGGCGACAGTCGACGGGCGTGCCCCCTTCGCCCAGCACCTTGCCATGGCAGGGATCACCGTCGAACACGTGCGCGAGAATGTCGGCGATGGCCTCATTCGCGGCGGTGCTGAGGCGCTCGCCGAGCGGACCGGAGGCGAGCCAGATGCCGTAGTGCAGCGCATGGCCCAGCTCGTGATTCACGACGTCCCTCTCCAGGTAAGGGTGTGCGCGCGTGGGCTGCGTGGAGTGTCCGAGCAGGGTGTAGGAGCAGTTCCTGCGCAGCGGCAGCTCGAACTCGCCGTTGTCGGTGCCAAACGAGAAGGTGCCATCGGGTCCCAGGAGCTCCTCGTGCTCCCGTCGCAGCGCCTGCGCAATGTCTGCCGGGCCGACGTCGGGGTTGTCCGCGTGCTCCTCCACTTCATCGAGGAAGCTGCGATGCAAGGGTGGCCGCTCGCACGTGAACGCATCGATCCGCTCGATCGCTGCCCGGTTCGAGGGCGCGCTCGCGACCTCCGCCTCGAGCGCGCGCAGATCGTCGAAGATGCCCTCGCCGTAGAGCTGCGGCAGGGCCTCCGTCGCGCTCGTCCCGCGCGGCGGAGAGATGAAGAGCCGCGCTGGCGCATGCGGTACGCTCAGCCCTGCCTCCGCCCAGTACGCGAGGAACGCTCGCGCCGAGGGCAGCACCTCGGCCTCGAAGCGCTCGCGATCGGCCTCCGTGGCAAACGCTCCGCGCGCGACGATCGGCTCGACGAGGGCCGCCGACTGCAGCGTTGCCCCCTCGCGATCGCGGAGATCGAGCCCAGCGCCTGTCGTCGGTCCCACGTCACACGCCGCGAGCAGCGGGGCAAAGGCGAAGAGAATGGATTTGTTCATGTTGGGGTCTCCAGGAAAGAGGCGTCTCTCGTCGGGCCGGCACGTCATGAGCTGGCTCGTCTCTGGCCCTGTTCCGCGGCGTCCTGTGTTCCTTTAAACTCCGCGGACGATTTCTCGCCCGCCGTGAAGAGAACAGCCGCCGGCCGACAGGTTGAACGTGGCCCCGCCGATCCCCGAGTCGCCGCGGCGCCACGCCTCGCCCTCCCCGCGGCGACAGTACTGGAGCAGCGGTGGCGCGCCGAGGTCACGCTTCTGGTAGCACCACGCCCGCCGCCGCCTCCGATTTCGTTGCGCCCGCCCTAGGACGACATCGCGGCGGCGAGCCATCGCGATCCGCCGCGTGCCCGGGGTTTCTTGGAGGAGCGCGGGCCACGTCGGTCCGAGCAGCGCCGGCTCGACCAGGAGCACGCGCTGGTCTATTTTCAGCTCGTCTGGAACGGGTCGCGTGAGCCCATGCAGCAGGCTCTGGAGGCGTTAATCATGGAACGGCAGATCGAAGGCGAGGCGACCTTTCCCCCACTCGTACAGAAGCTGATCGACCGCGGCGAGCTCGAGGGCATGCGCGCGGGCGAGCTCAAGGGCCAGAGGGACACGCTGCACCCGATGATTGGTTGCCAAACCTTGCGTTCAGGAAGGAGTGAGCTGTGCACAGCGGATCATGTCTTTGCGGGGCTGTGAGGTTCGAGGTCGACGGCGCGCTGCCCCCGCCCGATGCCTGCCATTGCTCGCAGTGCCGCAAGCACTCCGGTCATTTCTTCGCGTCCACGGACGTTCCTCGCGCCGCCTTGACGATCCACGGCGCCGACAAGATCACCTGGTTCCGCTCTTCCGAGAAGGCGCGACGAGGCTTCTGCTCTGCATGCGGCTCTTCGCTCTTCTGGGACCCAGTCGACCAGAACAAACATGACTGGATCGGCATCGCCATGGGCGCATTCGATACGCCGACTGGCACCAGACTGAGGATTCACATCCACGTGGCCGACAAGGGCGACTACTACGACATCGCGGACGATCTGCCGCAAAACCAGCATTGATCAGCCCGTCGCCTGCCATGCGAGCTCAGGTAGCAATGCGCCGCCCGACCAGAGCACTTTTCTCATCCATGCGGTCCAGCGCGCCGCTGGTACCGTGACGTGGGCGAGCTCGGGGCCGAGCGCGCCGGGTGTGCGTCTCGCCGCCTCGCCGCGGGGCGAGGCGCCCGAGCCAGCGCCTAGTTGAGGTCGATCGGATCGCCGTTGATCTGCGTGTGACCGCTCGAGTGGACCGTGATGTCGGTCCCCGAGATCGTGATCTTGCCCGACTTCTCGAGCACGATGACCGACTTGCCGCAGACGATCTCGAGCCTGTCCCCGACCCGGATGCTCTGCGTGCTGCCGATCTCCACCGTCTCGTTGTTGCCCACCGCGCGCGACCGGTTCATCCCGACCACCTCGCGCGCGTTGTTCACCACCTGCTTCATGGAGTCGTTGCCGACGGTCTGCTCCTCGTCGCGGCCGATCGCGCTCACGCGGTCGTTGCCTATGTTCACGCTCTCGTCGTGCTTGACCTTCTTGTGCAGGTCGCGCTCGGCCTGCATCCGGACGAGCTCCTTGCCGGCCGCGTCCTCGAACATGATCTCGTTGTAGCCGCCGGTCTCGGGCGACGAGCTGCTCTTCCAGCCGCTCTGCGTCTTGTTGTCGGGGAGCCTGTACGGCGTCTTCTGGAGGCTCGTGTACACCCGGCCGACGATGATCGGGCGGTCGGGATCGCCGCCGAGGAAGTCGACGATCACCTCCTGGCCGACGCGCGGCAGGTTGGTGCCGCCGAAGCCGGCGCCGCCCCAGGGCTGGCTCACGTGGATCCAGCACGACGAGGCGTCGTTCATGCGGCCCTCGCGATCCCAGTGGAACTGGACGCGCACGCGGCCGAGCTCGTCGACGTGGATCTCGTCGCCGGGCGCGCCGACGACGGTGGCGCTCTCGACCCCCTGGGCGCGCGGCTTGCGCGCGCGGAGCGGCGGGCGGAAAGGCACCTCCGCGCTCACGGCCTTGCACGCGTGCTGCCAGGGGCCCGGGACGTCGCCGACGAGGGTCGACTCGAGGACGAGGAGCCCCGCGTCCGGGCCGAGCTCGCTCTTCGGATGGTCGAGGAAGCTGACGACGGTGCCCGGCGCGAGGTCGAGGGTGTTGGTCTTGAACGCGATCTCGCGGGCGGACGCGCGCTTGGCCTCGAGCCGCCGCTGCGCGAGCGCGGCGCCCTCGGACTCGTCCGCGCGGTACTTGCCCCTGTCGTCCGCGACCGGCGTGCTCTCGCCCTTGTCGCTCTCGTACAGGAACGCCCCGGGCACGTAGTGGAAGCGCTCGAGCCGCTCCTCCACGCCGCCCGCACCGGACACGCCGCCCGCGCCGCCCGCGCCGCCCGCGCCGCCCGCGCCGGAAGCGCTCGCGAGGAGCCGGTACGACGCCGGCCGCCGGTGGTCGTGATCGCGCACCGTGTACTTGCCCGGGCGCAGGCGGCGGCCGATCTCGACCTCGGTGACGTGATCCTGATCCGTGTCGGTCGGGTGGTCGCGGAACGCGATCGGGGCGCGGCGGGTGTTGCGGTGCGGGCCGTCGTCGAGGACGAGCCGGCCCTCGCCGGCGCTCTCGAAGTAGAAGCTCACCCCGGCGTCCTCGAGCATGCGGCAGAGGAACGTGTAGTCGCTCTCGCCGTACTGGACGCGGTACTTGCGCTTCTTGTAGGTCCCGGCGAGGCGCAGCGCCGGGGAGACCCCCCATTCCTTGAGGATCTGGAGCGCGATGTCGAGCTCCGACGTGCGCTGGAACATGCGGTAGTTGCGCCGCTGGGTGGCGAGCCACAGCGCGGGGACGAGCGTGAGCTCGTAGGTGGAGAGGTTGCGCTCCTCGACGGCGAGCTGCCGGAGGCGGCTGCAGATGCCGGTCCACGTGCGGGTCTGGTCACCGTGCGCGACGAGGGTCATCGGCTGGCCGATGACCGCCTCGAAGTCGATGTCGGGGTTGTCCGACACCGCCACGACGCGCGCCTCGAAGAGCGCCGACATGCGGTCGGAGACCTCGACGCGGCGCACGTCGAGCAGGTCGCCGGAGGCGATGCGCGCCTCCGCCCGGACCTCCCGGCGCGCCCCCAGCGCCCCGGAGCTCCCGTCTCCCCTCGCCAGATGGATCGGCTTCGTGTCGGCCATGGTCGCTCCGGTGCCCGCACCTCCTCGCAGGCGCGCGGCGGGACCGCCGGATGGTAACCGGCCAGGCAAGCGCCCCACAAGCAGCCGGGGGGGAGGCACGGCGGACGCCGCGGGCGGCACCCGCCGGCCAGATTCTTCAATGAAACCCTATTGTTGAATTATAGAACAGCGTGTGCTGGTAAGCTGCCGGCGCCGCGAGGCCTGCCTCGTCAGCGCGCACCTGGAGTGGATTCGATGACCTCGACCTCGCGCGCATGGCAGTTCTGGATCGACCGCGGCGGCACGTTCACGGACGTCGTGGCCAGGCGGCCTGACGGCTCGCTCACCACCGCCAAGCTGCTCTCCGAGAACCCCGAGCAGTACGCCGATGCGGCGGTCGAGGGCATCCGCCAGCTGCTCGGCCTCTCGCCCGGCCAGGTGATCTCCCCGGCCGAGGTCGAGTGCGTGAAGATGGGCACCACGGTGGCCACCAACGCGCTGCTCGAGCGCAAGGGGGATCGCACGGCGCTGGTCACCACGCGCGGCTTCCGCGACGCGCTGCGCATCGGCTACCAGAACCGCCCCCGCCTCTTCGACCGCCACATCGTGCTGCACGACCTGCTGTACGAGCGCGTGATCGAGGCCCGCGAGCGCGTGGGCGCGCAGGGCGAGGTCGTCGAGCCGCTGGACGCCGCGCCGCTGCGCCGCGCGCTGGAGGAGGCGTTCCGGGACGGCATCCGCGCCTGCGCCGTCGTGTTCATGCACGGCTACCGCCACGCCGCGCACGAGCGGCAGGCGGCGGCCATCGCGCGCGAGGTCGGCTTCACCCAGGTCTCGGCCTCGCACGAGGTCAGCCCGCTCATGAAGCTCGTCTCGCGCGGCGACACGACGGTGGTCGACGCGTACCTCTCGCCCATCCTGCGCCGCTACGTCGAGCAGGTCGCCCGCCAGATGCCCGGCGTGCCGCTCTACTTCATGCAGTCGAGCGGCGGGCTGACCCTCGCCCACCGCTTCCAGGGCAAGGACGCGATCCTGAGCGGGCCGGCCGGCGGCATCGTCGGCATGGTGCGCACCGCGCTCGCGGGCGGGCACGACCGGGTGATCGGCTTCGACATGGGCGGGACCTCGACCGACGTGTCGCACTACGCCGGCGAGCTCGAGCGCGCCTTCGAGACGCAGGTGGCCGGCGTGCGCATGCGCGCGCCGATGATGAGCATCCACACGGTGGCCGCAGGGGGCGGCTCGCTGCTCGGCTTCGACGGCGCGCGGCTGCGCGTCGGGCCGGAGTCGGCCGGCGCGAACCCCGGGCCGGCCTGCTACCGCCGCGGCGGGCGGCTGGCGATCACCGACGCGAACGTGATGCTCGGCAAGATCCAGCCGGAGCTCTTCCCGCGCGTCTTCGGCCCCGGCGCCGACGAGCCGCTCGACAGCGAGGTCGTCGCGCGGCGCTTCGAGGCCCTGGCCGACGAGGTGCGCCGCGAGACGTCGCGGCCGATCACGCCCGAGCAGCTGGCCGAGGGGTTCCTGCAGATCGCCGTCGCCAACATGGCGAACGCGGTGAAGAAGATCTCCGTGTCGCGCGGCCACGACGTCACCCAGTACACCCTGCAGTGCTTCGGGGGCGCCGGCGGCCAGCACGCCTGCGCGGTGGCCGACGCCCTCGGCATGCGCCGCGTCTTCGTGCACCCGCTCGCGGGGGTCCTTTCCGCGTACGGCATGGGCCTCTCGGACCAGAACGCCATGCGCGAGGCCGCCGTGGAGCGGCGCCTCGACGAGGCGGGCCTCGGCGCGGCGCACGAGGCGCTCGCGCGCATCGCCGGCGAGGCGGAGGCCGAGCTCGTCGCGCAAGGCTTCGCCCCCGGGCGCGTGCGGACGCTCCGGCGCGCGCACGTGCGCTACGAAGGCACCGACACCGCCCTGGTCGTGCCGTACGGCAGCGCCGAGGCGATCCGCGCGGCGTTCGAGGCGGCCTACCGCGCGCGGTTCGCCTTCCTGATGCCCGACAAGGCGCTGGTCCTGGAGAGCGTCTCCGTCGAGGCGATCGGGCCGGGCGAGGCCGCCGACGAGCAGCCCGCCGAGGCGCGCCCCCACCGCCCCGACGCCGACGCGCGGGCGCGGATGTTCTGCGAGGGCGCCTTCCGCGACGCGGCGCTGTACCGGCGCGAGCGGCTCGGGCGCGGCGCGGTCATCGACGGCCCGGCGATCGTCGCGGAGGCCAACGCCACGACCGTCGTCGAGCCGGGGTGGCAGGCCGAGCTCACGGCGCTCGGCCACCTGGTGCTCACCCGCGTGGCGCCGCGGCCCGAGCGCCGCGCCGTCGGCACCGAGGTCGACCCGGTGATGCTGGAGGTGTTCAATAACCTGTTCATGAACATCGCCGAGCAGATGGGCCTGCGCCTGCAGAACACCGCCCACTCGGTCAACATCAAGGAGCGGCTCGACTTCTCCTGCGCGCTGTTCGACGCCGAGGGCAACCTGATCGCGAACGCCCCGCACATGCCGGTGCACCTCGGCTCGATGGGCGAGTCGATCAGGACCGTGATCGCGCGCAACCCGGGGATGAGGCCGGGGGACGTCTACGTGCTCAACGACCCCTACCACGGCGGCACGCACCTGCCCGACGTGACGGTGGTGACGCCGGTCTGGGACGAGGACGAGGGCCGCGTGCTGTTCCACGTGGCCTCGCGCGGGCACCACGCCGATATAGGCGGCATCACCCCGGGCTCGATGCCGCCCTTCTCGAGGACCATCGAGGAGGAGGGCGTGCTGCTCGACAACGTGAAGCTCGTCGAGGGCGGGCGGCTGCGGGAGGCCGAGATCCTGGCGCTGCTCGGCGGCGGGCCGCACCCGGCGCGCAACCCGCAGCAGAACCTGGCCGACCTGCGCGCGCAGATCGCGGCGAACGAGAAGGGCGCGCAGGAGCTGCGCGCGATGGTGGCCCAGTTCGGGCTCGCCACCGTGCAGGCCTACATGAAGCACGTGCAGGACAACGCCGAGGAGAGCGTGCGCCTCGCGATCGCGCGGCTCGACCCGGCGCTCCTCCGCGACGGCCGGTTCACCGTGCCGCTCGACAACGGCTCGACCATCGAGGTGACCGTCCGGATCGACCGCGAGCGCCGCGCGGCGGTGGTGGACTTCACCGGCACGTCCGGCCAGATGGCGAACAACTTCAACGCGCCCCGCGCGGTGACGATGGCCGCGGTGCTCTACGTGTTCCGCACGCTGGTGGACGACGACATCCCGCTGAACGCCGGGTGCCTGAGGCCGATCGAGGTCATCGTCCCCGAGGGCTCGATGCTCAACCCGCGCCCGCCGGCCGCTGTCGTGGCGGGCAACGTGGAGGTGTCGACCTGCGTCACGAACGCGCTGTACGGCGCGCTCGGCGTGCTGGCCAGCAGCCAGCCGACGATGAACAACTTCACGTTCGGCGACGAGAGGGTCCAGTACTACGAGACGATCTCCGGCGGCTCGGGCGCGGGCATCGAGATCCGCGCGGTAGCCGCGGGCGGCGCGGGCGGCGCGGGCGGCGCGGGCGGCGCGCGCGGCTTCGCGGGCACGAGCGTCGTGCAGACGCACATGACGAACTCGCGCCTGACCGACCCGGAGGTGCTGGAGCACCGCTTCCCGGTCCGGCTGGAGCGCTACGAGATCCGCGAGGGCTCCGGCGGGGCCGGGCGCTTCCCGGGCGGGAACGGCGGCACGCGCGCGGTGCGCTTCCTCGAGCCGATGACGGCGTCGATCCTGTCGAACGGCCGCTCGACGGCCGCGTTCGGCCTGGCGGGCGGGAGCGCCGGCGAGCCCGGGCGCAACCTCGTCGTGCGCGCGGACGGCTCGACCGAGGTGCTGTCGCACATCGGCTCGGTCGAGATGGGCAGAGGCGACGTGTTCGTGATCGAGACGCCGGGGGGCGGCGGCTACGGCGCGCCGGCGCCCGGCTGAGCAGCGCGGGCGCGGCGCGACGTGCCTGCCGCCACCGGCCCGCGGGCGAGGAGCCCAGTCAGCGCGAGGCCTGGCTCGCGCTGACTGTCACTCCTTGCATCACTCCTCGCACCCGATCCGCTCGTCGTCGAGCGCCACGTCGTCGATCCACGCCGTGAACCCCGGCGGCGCGCTCTGGTAGTTGTTCCACCCGACCCGGACCTCGCTGAAGACGTCCGGGATCTCCGAGCCAGTGTAGTTGCCCGGCCCGTTCGCGATGCTGATCTGCTCGAGGAGCACGCCGTCCACGTAGAAGTCGTAGCTCTGCGCCGGTCCGTCGATGTGCCACTCGACGCAGTGCCATTCATCCTCGTACTTCCAGTTGTAGTCGCTCCCCTTGCCGAACTCCGCGCCCTGGGGCTGCACGTTGTAGAGGTACTGGATGTGCGACCCGTTGCCGTCGTTGTCCCAGCCGTCCTTGTCTTCCTTCACGGTATCCACGACGCGGACCTCCTGGGGGCCCGTCGTAGGGCCGACGCCCTGGAGCGCGACGAGGGTCGAATGAACGAACGCGTCAGGCACCGGCAGCTCCACCCGGTAGCGGATGCGGCCCCAGTGCCCGCTCCCGAGCTGCGAGGCGTCGTGGTAGATGCGCCGCTCGCCGTTCGCGACCGCGCCCATCTTCAGCGAGCGATTGCCGGAGGCCGCCTGATCATCGGCCACCGCGACCGGATCACCGTGCTTGGTCCACCCTTGCGGAACGGCGCCCACGTCGGTGTCCTCGAAGTCCTCGCAGAGGGTGTATCTGCCCGACGCGCAGCCGCGCAGGGCGGAACCGTCGCCGCCCGCTCCGCCTTGCCCGCCGGCGCTCGACGAGCTGCTCGTGGCGCCGCCGCCAGTGCCGCTGGCGCTCCCCGTGCTGCCGGTGGTCCCGGTGCTCCCCGTGCTTCCCGTGCTTCCCGTGCTGCCGGTGCTCCCCGTGCTGGCCCCACCCCCGCTGCCGTCGCCTCCACCGGAGCTCGAGTCCGAGGGGGATGAGCTGCAGGCTGCGTTGAGCGAAGCGAAGACGAGCACGACGCCAAGAGCGTGAACACGATGCATGGTTGACCTTGACCTCCAGCGCTCGGAGCGCTGGTCTTAGACCATCGATCAGCTTGAAACGCCCGGGAATGAAGAGATTTGAACCACAGAGGCACAGAGGACACAGAGGAACAACGAAAAAACTCTGTGCCCTCTGTGCCTCTGTGGTTCGTTTTCTCGGGGTTTCAACCTGTTCGGTGCCGTAGTTTAAGTTGGACGGCCTTGGTACCCCTTGTAGCGAGTCGGCGTCAAGCCTCCGCGGCTCGCCTCGCCGGGCTCTCCCCCTCCCTCAAACCTGAGCGGCGCCTCGCTCCGCGATCAGGAGCGAGACGGCGTCGAGGATGCGCTCCAGGCCGAAGTGGAAAGCGTGCTCGGGGCTCGACGCCCCCTGATACGCCTGACCCGCCGATTGCCCGACGCGCGTCGCGACGGGAAACCGCTTCGCGTCGATGACCTTGTCGAGCAGCGGGGCGGTGGCGACCCACCATTCCACGTCCGTCATGCCGCTCTCGTGCCGGGTGCGCTTCGCGTTGGCCTGGGCCCTCGCCGTGCCTTCGACGTGCGTGAGGAGGAGGGTGAGCACCGAATCCATCTCGACGTCGGTCAGGCCGAGGCCGTCGAGCGGCCGCAGCTCGGCCTCGTACTTGAGGGAGACGTTCGGGCCGAGCACGGGGCGGGCCGTGACGATCTCGAGCAGCCACGGGTGCTGCTGGTACAGATCCCAGTTGCGCGCGGCGATGTACCGGAGCGACTCGCGCCACCCACCCGGCTGCCGCGAGGGCGAGTCCACGTCATCGTAGAGGTTGCCGTAGACCGTGTCGACCATGAGATCGGTCAGCTCGGCCTTGCCGGGAACATGCGTGTAGAGCGACATGGTCCCGACCTTCAGCTGGTCCGCCAGCTGACGCATGGAGACGGCATCCAGCCCGCTCGCGTCGGCGAGCTCGATGGCCGCCGACACGATGGCGCGCACCGTCAGCCCCGACCGCCCTGGCTTCCCGTGAGAGCCCCAGAGCAGCGCGAGGCTCCGGGCCGGGTCGGCCGCCCGCCCCGCCCCCTCGCGCTGCCCCCGCTTCCCGGCCGGCCTGGCGGTGCCCTTCGTCATCGAGACGCTCCCGTGCCCCCGGGCTGGATGGCAACCCGCGGATCCGTACAGTGTACCGCACACATTACGGAGCGCCGCATGGGTGGCAGTATGGGCGGGATCGAAGCAGCACGTCAACGCACGTCGGTGCGGCGACGCGGCCTGCGGCGACGCCTACCGACGTTCGCCTCGATCCGGCGCCGGCGCGCGCTCCGCGGCCGCCATGCCCCGCTGCGCCGCCCCGCGGCGCCCGGAGAGGGCGCGAGTCAGCCCTTCCGCGAGCGTGGCGGCGGTGTCGAGGCCGCCGAGGTCGATGCCGAGCTCGACCAACGTCCGCGCCAGCGAGGGCGAGACGCCCACGAGCGTGCAGGAAGCGCCGAGCAGCCGCGCCGCGGAGGCCGCCTTGATGAGCTGCGCGGCGGCCCGCGCGTCGAGCGCCGGCACGCCCGTGATGTCGAGCAGCACCTGGGCCGCCTGCTGCGCGGCGATCGCCTCGAGCAGGCGCTCCAGGAGCGCGGCGGCCCGCGCGTCGTCGATCATGCCCACGATGGGGAGGCAGAGCACGCCGTCCCCGACGCGGATCACCGGGACGCTCATCGCCTGGATCGCGTCCCGCTGCGCCGCGATCAGCCGCACCGTCTCCTCGAGCTCCCGGTTCCGCGCCTCCAGGGACGTCTGGAGCGCCCGCTGCTCCTCGATCAGGGCCTCGTACTTGTGCTGGATCTCGGCCGCCTCCGGGACGGCGAACTGGAACAGCACGCCCTCGAAGCTGTCCGCCGCGTCGGGCACCGGTACGCCGAAGCTGCAGACCCACACCGCCCCGCCGGCCCTGCCCGGGAGGTCCTCGACAGCGTCGGTGTCGTAGCTGATCGGCGGGATCGCGACCTCCTCGCCCCGGAAGAACCGCTCGACGTGCGGCATGATGCCGTTCTCGACGAGCTGCGGGTCCTCCAGCATGTTGTAGTTCATCCGCAAAAACTCCTCGGCCGGCGCTCGCCAGAGCGCTTCCCATCCGCGATTGACGCTGTGGGTCTTGCCTTCCGCACGGTGGATCGACACGCTGATGCAGCGCGCCGCCATGAGCGCGCGCCACCTGCGCGCGTCCACCCGCAGCGACTCCACTTCCCGTTCCGTCGCCTCCAGGCTGCGAACAAGCTGAGCGCGATCCTCATCCCCCTCGTGGCGCATACGACGGAGTGTCGCCCGAGCGGCGCCGCGCTGTCCAGCGCCGCTCGGCGTGCGCCGGGCGACTGACTGGAACGAGACGCCGCAGCGAAGATTTCCCGTACTCTCCCGACGTCCTGGCGGATCTTCGTGTTCCGGATCACCATGCCAGACGCGGCCGAGCTCCGCTCTGGAGCCGGTATCGTATCGAGGCGGGCGATCAGGCGCCGAGGCGGAGCTTGAACGAGTCCATCTTGCGGATGGCGGGGTGAGGGCCGAACGTCGGCTGCGATTCGATCTTCAGGCCGGGAAACCTGCGGAGGAGCGAGCTCACCGCGACCTGCCCTTCGAGGCGCGCCAGGTTCGCCCCGATGCAATAATGGGCGCCGCCGCCGAACGCGAGGCTCCCGGCTGCCTCGCGCCGCGGATCGAACTTGTCGGGGTTCGGGTACGCGGCCTCGTCGCGCAGCGCCGACGCGAAGAAGAGGACGACCATCTCCCCCTTCGCGATGCGCGCGCCGCCGAGCTCGACGTCCTCTGTCGCGTAACGGAAGGTGCCGAACTTGCCGAAGTTGTCGAAGCGGAGCACCTCGTCGACGACCCCCTTCATGAGCTCCGGGTCCCGCTGGACCTCGGCCAGCACCTCCGGGCGCTTCAAGAGGTTCAGCACCATGAACGCGATCAGGTGCACCGTGGTCTCGGAGCCGCCCACGAGCAGCGCCGAGACGAGCGAGACGAGCTCCGGCTTGCTCAGGCGATCGCCCTGCTCCTCGGACTGGATGAGGCTCGTCAGCATGTCGCCCTCGATCGGGTTCCGGCGCCGCTCCTCGATCACCTCGTCGAGCATCGCCATCCCCTCGCGGATGCCGACGACCATGCGCTGGATCTCCTCGGGCGTCATGAGCATCATGAAGAGCTGCTTCACCGCGGAGTCGGCGAAGCGGTGGAACGCCGCGTCGTGCCGCTGCGGGATGTGCAGCATGCTGCTGATCACGCGCACCGGGATGTGCTCGGAGAAGTCGTGGACAAGGTCGATGACGCCCTTGCCCGCGAAGGCGTCGAGCCGCTCGTCGACGATGGCCTGGACCATCGGGCGCAACCGCTCTACCGCGCGCGGCGTGAGCGCCGGGCTCACGAGCTTGCGCACCCGGGCGTGATCCCTGTCCGGCAGCGAGAAGAGCCCGTGCCGGTTCAGCTCCTCGACCTCGGGGATGCTGCCCACGCCAAACGCCGAAGCGTGCGCCCACGCCGCCCGGTCGGCCGTGAAGCGGCTGTCGCGCAAGACGGCCTGGATCTCGTTGTGGCGGCTGATGATCCACCCGTGGCCCTCTTCCCAGTACCGGACGGGCGCCTCGCGCAGGCGAGCATAGACGGGGTACGGATCCTCCGTGTACCCGGGCGCGAACGGATTGAACTCAACCGTGGGACGTGAACTCTCCTGCAACATGCGAATACCTCCCTCTGCGTTCGGTCCGACCTTCTCCTGCCCGCGTCAGCGCGGTGTCAGCGACAGCGCGCCCCGCGGACAGTCGCGCACCGCCCTCTCCACCTTCGCGCGGAGCTCGGACGGCACGTCCGTGACGAGCAGGTGCAGGCGGTCGTCGTCGTCGACGCGAAACGCCTCGGGCGCTGCCCGCATGCAGATGCCGTTGGCCTCACAGCGCTCCTCATCCACAACGATCTTCATGCGTCCCTCCCTTGTCCTCTGCTCATGATTTCAGGATGCGCAGCACCACGTCGAGCGGCGGCAGCGGGGCGTCGGGCTCGACAAGGCGGTTGATGGCGAGCCCCTGGACGATGGCGACCAGGGCGCGCGAGAGCTCCGCGGAGGCGCGCTGCTCGACCTGCCCAGCGCGCTGGCCCTCCTGGATCAGCTCCTCGAGATCGCCGATGACCCGCAGCCGGAAGCGCCTCAGCACGTCGCGCAGGCCGGGCGACGCGTCCTCGGCGTACACGTGCACCGTCATCAGGAGGTGCTCCGGCTCCTCGCGCAGGCCGGCGATCATCTGCCCGCACATGTAAACGAGCCGATCCCAGGGTGTCCCCCCCTGCGCCCGCGTCAGCTCCATGAGCGTGTCCCAGCCCTCGACCGAGGCGTCGATCGTGGCCGAGAACAGCGACTCTTTCTCGGGGTAGTAGTGGTAGACGAGCCCGTGGCTGATCCCCGCCTGCGCCGCGATGTCGGCGATCTTCGCCGCCGCGAACCCCTTGCGACCGAAGACGACGCGCGCCGCACGAAGCAGCGCGCGGCGCCGCTCGTCCTTGATCTGCTCGAAACGCTCCGCGCTGCGAGGACACATGGACGCTCCCCCGAGACGTTGATTGACTTGTCTATCAACCGAAAGGCAGGCCGTCAAGCGAAGCATGCGGGCTCTGCCGCAAACGAGGCTGGCACGGGCGATGCCGCCGTGAAGCAGCAGGGCCGGGTGGCCTTCGCCGCGGGAGGCGGCGGCGCTCGCCTCGGGCGGGCCAGGCGACCCACCCCGCAGCGTGGCAAAGGGCCATTGCCGTCTGCGGACGACGGACCCAGAAGCACTCACCGAACCGACCTCCAAGGAGCGCCATGGCTGACCCGCTTCCCACCACGGACCGTGCCCACGACGTGCTTCGCCAGGAGTTTCAGAGCCTCGATCCGATCTTCAAGCCGCGGAACGTGGCCGTCATCGGCGCGACCGAGAACAGCGGGGCCGTGGGGCGCACGCTCCTCTGGAACCTGATCAGCAATCCGTTCGGGGGCACTGTCTTTCCGGTGAACCCCAAGCGATCCAGCGTCCTCGGGATCAAGGCGTACCCGAACATCGCGGCCGTGCCGGCCAGGGTGGACCTGGCGGTGATCGTCACCCCGGCCGCGAGCGTGCCAGGCCTCCTCGGCGAGTGCGTGGACGCCGGGGTCCCGGGCGCGATCATCATCTCGGCCGGCTTCAAGGAGATGGGCCCTCCGGGCGTCCGGCTCGAGCAGCAGATCATGGAGCGCGCCCGGGGGAAGATGCGCATCATCGGGCCCAATTGCCTCGGCGTCATGAACCCGATCGGCGGGCTCAACGCCACGTTCGCCAAGGGGCAGGCGCGGCCTGGCAACGTGGCGTTCATCAGCCAGTCCGGCGCGCTCTGCACGGCGGTGCTCGACTGGAGCCTGGAGGAGCAGGTCGGCTTCAGCGCGTTCGTGAGCGTCGGCTCGATGCTCGACGTCGGCTGGGGCGACCTCATCGACTATCTCGGCAACGACCCCAAGACGAGCAGCATCCTCATCTACATGGAGTCGATCGGCGACCCGCGCGACGCGCGGGCGTTCCTGTCGGCCGCCCGCGAGGTGGCGCTGAACAAGCCGATCATCGTGATCAAGCCTGGCCGCAGCGAGGCGGCGGCGAAGGCGGCGGCGTCGCACACGGGCTCGCTCACCGGCTCGGACGAGGTGCTCGAGGCGGCGTTCCGGCGCGTGGGCGTGCTGCGCGTGAACGATATAGCGGACCTCTTCTCGATGGCCGAGACGCTGGCCAAGCAGCCGCGGCCGCGCGGTAACCGGCTGTGCATCGTCACCAACGCCGGCGGCCCGGGCGTGCTGGCCACGGACGCGCTCATCGCGAACGGCGGCGACCTGGCGCCGATCTCGCCGGAGATCATGAGCGAGCTGAACGGCTTCCTCCCCGCCGCGTGGAGCCGCAATAACCCCGTGGACGTGCTCGGCGACGCCGGCGCCGACCGCTACGCGAAGGCCCTCGAGATCTGCGCCAAGGACCCGAACAACGACGGCGTGCTCGTCATCCTCACCCCGCAGGACATGACCGAATCGACGCAGACCGCCGAGGCGCTGCGCAAGCACGCGCACGTCGACGGCAAGCCGGTCCTGGCCAGCTGGATGGGCGGCGTGGAGGTGGAGGCCGGCAAATCGATCCTGAACCGCGCCGGGGTCCCGACGTTCGATTACCCCGACATCGCCGCGCGCGCGTTCTGCTCCATGGTCCGCTATTCGTACAACCTGCGGGCGCTCTACGAGACGCCGAGCATGGATGAGCGGGCGCTGAACGTCGATCGCGAGAGGGCCAGGGCGCTCGTCGACGGGGTCCGCGCGTCCGGCCGGACGCTGATGGATGAGTTCGAGTCCAAGCAGCTCATGGCGGCGTACGGCATCCCGACGGTGCGGACGGCCGTCGCCCGGAGCGCGGACGAGGCCTCGGCGCTGGCCAGGGAGATGGGGTATCCGGCCGTCCTCAAGCTGTACAGCGCGACGATCACGCACAAGACCGACGTGGGCGGCGTGAAGCTCGACCTGCTCGACGAAGGCGCCGTCCGCCGGGCGTTCGCCGAGATCCAGGAGAGCGTCGCGCAGAAGGCGGGCGCGGAGCACTTCCAGGGCGTGACGGTCCAGCCGATGATCGCGCTGAAGGACGCCTACGAGATCATCCTCGGCAGCTCGATCGATCCGCAGTTCGGCCCGGTGCTCCTGTTCGGGGCCGGCGGGCAGCTCGTGGAGGTCTTCAAGGACCGCTCGCTCGGCCTGCCGCCGCTCAACGCGACGCTGGCCCTCCGCATGATGGAGCAGACGAAGATCTTCGGCGCCCTCAAGGGCGTGCGCGGCAGGAAGCCGGTCGACCTCGAGGCGCTCGGGCACCTGCTCGTGCGGTTCTCGCAGATGGTGATCGAGCAGCGCTGGATCAGCGAGATCGACATCAACCCGCTGGCCGTGAGCGCCGAGCGGATCATCGCCCTCGACGCGCGCGTCGTCCTGCACCCGCCGGAGACGCCGGAGTCGGCGCTCCCCCGGTCGGCGATCCGCGAGTATCCGACGCAGTACGTGACGGCGCTGAAGGGCCGGGACGGGCAGGCGTTCACGATCCGGCCCATCCGCCCCGAGGACGAGCCGCTGATGGTCAGGTTCCACCAGAAGCTCTCGGAGCGGACGGTGCGGCTGCGGTATTTCTACCCGATGCAGCTCGACCTGCGCACCGCGCACGAGCGGCTGACGCGCGTCTGCTTCGCGGACTATGACCGCGAGATGGCGCTCGTCGTCGAGACGCCGCCGGCGGGCGGCGAAGGCCGCGAGATCATCGGCGTCGGCCGGCTGAGCAAGCTGCCGGGCACCAACGACTCGGAGTTCGCCCTGCTGATCAGCGACGAGCACCAGAGAAAGGGGCTCGGCTCAAGGCTCCTGAGCCTCCTCATCCAGATCGCCCGCGACGAGAAGCTCTCGCGCATCAGCGCCGACATCATGGGCGAGAACGTGGAGATGCAGCGCGTGGCCCAGAAGCTCGGGTTCCAGCTGACCCGCGATCTGGAGGAGTCGACCGTCAGGGCGGAGCTCTCGCTCTAGAGCGGTTTTCGTGCGGGTTTACTGCAGCTCAGCGCTGCGGCCTCCGGCGCGCGGCGCCGTTCATGCCATTCATGCAATGAACCAGGGCATCGCGGAGGTTCGCGAGCGTGACGAACCTCGAGAGGTCCACGCCGAGAGAGACGATGGTCTGCGCGACCTCGGGGCGGATACCCACGACGATGCCGCGGACCCCGACGAGCTCGACGGCGCGGATCAGCTTCATGAGATGATCGCCAGTGCGGTGGTCGATCACGTCGGCGCTCGTCAGGTCGATGATGGCAGCGCGACAGCGCGTGCGTACGATCGCTTGCAGCAGGACATCCATCATCTGCTCGGCGCGGTGCTCGTCGACGGCCCCGAACACCGGCATGGTGATCACGCCGTCCCAGACCTCGATGATCGGCGTCGACAGCTTGCGGATCGCCTCCTGCTGCCGCTCGATGATGTCGAGCTTGTCCCGGAGCGCCGCCTCCGCCTGCTTGCGCGCGGTGATGTCGCTGAGCGAGCCTGCCATGCGCGTGACCTTCCCCGCGTCGTCCCAGCGCGCTTGCCCCCGGGAGCAGATCCAGCGTAGCTCGCCGGTATCCGTGCGGCGCCGGAACTCCACGTCGAAAGGCTCACCGCGCTCCAGGTGGCCGCGGAGGGCGCTCGCCATCCTGTGCCTGTCCTCCTCGTGAACGAGGCTCAGGAAGGACTCGAAGGACCCGTCGAGCGCGCCATCCTGGCAGCCGAGGATGTCCATGAAACGCTGGGAGTAATAGGTGCCGCCGGTGGCGATATTCCAGTCCCAGAGCCCGTCGCGCGCGCCTTGCACCGCGAGGGCGAAGCGCTCCTCGCTCTCCTTCAGCGCGATCTCCGCGCGCCTCCGCTCCCTCCGCTCTGCGACGTCTCGCAGCGAGCGCTCGATGGCGGGGACCAGGCGCCGCAGATCGCTCTTCAGGACGTAATCATGTGCGCCGGCTCTCATGACGTCGGCCACGATCATCTCGCCGATGCTGCCCGAGACGATGATGAAGGGCAGATCGAGCCCGCGCTCCTTGACCATGCGCAGCGCGGAGAGCGAGTCGAACCGGGGCATGCTGTGATCGCAGAGCACGACATCGTACGCCTGCCGCTCCAGCGCTGCCGACATCCCCTCGGGCGTGTGCGCCCGCTCGTGCGACGGTTCATAGCTCCCGCGCTTGAGCTCGCGCAGGATCAGCCGCGCGTCTGGCTCGGAGTCCTCGACCAGGAGGACGCGGAGCGGCGTGCTCATCTAGGACGCTCTCCTCGGCGAGGCGACCTCGTTCAGCGCGACGTCGCGCTTGTCATCATCGACGAGGAGGATCGTTCCGTGTTTCATGATGATGTCTCGCGAGCCAAAGGGTCCAGCCTGGAGGGTGAGCTAGAGGGTGAAATAGAAGGTCGCGCCCTGGTCGACCGCGCTCTCGGCCCAGATGCGGCCGCCGTGGCGCGCGACGACGCGGTGCACGGTCGCGAGGCCAACGCCGGTCCCCTCGAACTCCTCCTCGGTGTGCAGGCGCTGGAAGGTGCCGAACAGCTTCGCGACATACCTCATGTCGAACCCGGCGCCGTTGTCGCGCACGAAGTACGCAGCGCGCCCGTCGCGCGGCTCTCGCTGCCCGGCCTTGAGCTGCCCGAACTCGATCCGGGCGTCCGCGCGCTTGCTCGTGAACTTCCACGCGTTGGCGAGCAGGTTCTCCAGCACGATCTTGAGGAGGTGCGAGTCGCCGTTCGCGGTCACCCCCTCGGCGACCACGCACTCCACTTCACGTTCCGGCTGCGACCTCTTCAGCGCGACGAGCACCTCGCCCGCGAGCGCGCTCATGTCGACGCGCTCGCGCTGCATCTCGGCGCGCGTCACCCGCGACAGCTTGAGCATGTCATCGATGAGATCCGACATCCGCTCGGTCCCCCAGCGCACCTGCGTCAGCAGCTCGCGCGCTTCCTCGTCGAGCCTGTCGCCATGGTCCTCGAGCAGGGCGAGGCTGAAGCCGTCGATCACCCTGAGCGGCGCGCGCAGGTCGTGCGAGACGGAGTGGCTGAACGCCTCCAGCTCCTTGTTGGCCACCAGGAGCTGCGCCGTCCGCTGCTGGATCCGGAGCTCCAGCTCCGTGTTGAGCTCTCGAAGCGCCTCTTCCGCCCGCCGGCGCTCGGCGTTCTCCCTCGACAGCTCCGCGTAGAGGCGCGCGTTCTCCAGCGAGCTCGCGGCCTGCGACGCCAGGAGATCCAGCGTCAGGGCGCGCTCCGGCGTGAACGCGCCGGAGGCCAGGTTGTTCTCCAGGTAAAGAAGACCGACGAGGGCCGCCTGCCGGAGGAGCGGGATGCACAGCACCGACTTCGGCCGCTTGAGTCGTATGTAATCGTCGTCCGCGAACCGCGGCTCGCCCGCCGCATAGTCGAGGACCACGCGCTCTCGGGCCCGCCGGACATGCCCGAGGAGGGTCATGGGCGCGGCCGAGGCCGACAGGGGCGCCGGGGGATTGCAGACGCTGACCATGCCCTCGGCGGTCGCCTCCGCCTCGAGGAGCAGCGTCCCTGCATGATCCCGGAGCAGGTACCCCCTCTCGGCGCCAGCGTTCTCGATCGTGATCCGCATGAGCTTCTGGAGCAGCCGCTCCAGGTCGATCTCGTCGGAGAGCGCCTGTGATGCCTTGATCACGGTCATCAGGTCGATCGCCGCAGGCCCCATCGGGAGCCCGAGCCTCTCCGCCGCCGAGGAAGGGCGCGCGGCGAGGAGGGCGCCATACTTCCCCTCGATCTGCGCCACCTTCGCGGACGCGCCCCACGCTCGATAGCACCGGTGGGCCTCGGTCATGTAAACCCCGGCGACCCTGGCCCGGCCCAGGTCGAGATAGAACCTCGCCGCGAGCTCGTTGGCGAGCGCCTCGTCGTGAACGAAACGGCTCGTCCTCGCCGCCTGGGCCGACCGATCGTAAAGCTCCATCGCCTCGACCTGCCGCCCGGCGGCGCGGGCCTCCTCGGCCTGGATGAGGAGCCTCTTGTGCTCGAAATTCTCGGGGCACCCCTCGGCGTAGGCGAAGACCGCGCCCCGATAGCGGCCGAGCATGCTCTCCAGCTGCTCCCCGGACGCCTGCGCCCGGGGCAGCGCGAGGATCGCGAGGCACAGGTGGAACGCCATGTCGACCGACAGGATGAGGCCCGCGCTCCCCCCGATCGTGCGGTCGGCGATGATCCCCATCTCGATCGCGCCGGCGTGATCTTCGGCGAGCAACGCGAGCCGGAGCTTGGCCGCGGCGTACCAGCACAACGTGCTGACGAGCTCTGGCGCCTGGATGCTCTCCACGAACGCGGCCTCGTCGAGGGTGTCATCTCCGATGGAGTGGAGACCCGCCGTGCGCCCGCGGAGACACGCGACCAGCTGCCTCCCGATCGTCACGTTCGCCGTGCTCGCCGGGTTGTAGGTCTGCCGCACCACGAGGAGGAGCTTCTCGATCTCCTCGCCGAGCGCCCCGAGCTCGTCGCCCAGGGCGATCCTGGTCCACACGATGTTGGAGAGGGTGTACGACAGATAATTGAGATCGCCCGACTCCGGGCCGGCACGAACAGCACGCCTGGCGTGCTCGAGGGACAGACGGAGCGACTTTCTACAGAAGCTCACGTTCAACGAGAACATGTAGTGCAGCCGGCACTTGATGGAGACGTTGTTGTACCTCTCGTTGAGATCCAGCGCGAGCTGGCCGAACTCGTGAGCTGCCTGGTACTGGCCGCGCGTGGCCAGCACGAAGCCGTAGGTCAGGTAGCCGAAGGCAGCCTCCTCCGAGTGCCCATGCTTGAGCGAGATGTTCGCCGGCATCACGCAGACGAGCGCGAGCAGCACGGGGTTCAGGATGAACGCCACCCCCCACAGGTTCGCCAGGATCTTCAAGGCGATCTGCTGCTCGGGATCGGTCATCTCGGGCGAGCCGATGAGCTCGGGGATCCGGCGGCCACGGAGGTTCACGCGCACCTCCGCGAGCTCCGCGTCCAGCGCGGTCTGGCACGCCTCCTCCGCCTCCGGCACGTGGATGCCCAGGAGCGCGAGCGCGGCCCGCCCGACCTCCATGGCCTGGGCATACCTGATCTGCATGCAGTAGAGGACCACCCGCAGGTTGAGGATCTGCGCTCGCTCGAGCCTCGTTCGAGCCCGATGCAGGATGACGTCGAAGAGCGCCTCTGCCTCCTCGTGGCGGCCGGTCAGGTACTCGCACTCGGCCAGCTCCGTGGAGAGCTCGAACGTCGTCTCGTACTCGTCGCTCCACCCCGCCTCCCCGAGCAACATGGCCCCGGCCCGGAAGTAGCCCACCGCGGTCTGGAAGGCGGCGGCGGCCTTCGCCCGCTTTCCGGCCGCGAGGTTCAGCCGCGCGACGTCCACCTGCTCGCCGCGCTGGGTGATGAGCGAGGCGCCAAGGTTCGTATGATGGACGATCTGGAACACGTCCTCATCGTGCCCCTCGTCCCGCCGCGTCTTCCTGAGCAGCCTGCCGATCTGCAGGTGGACCTCCTGCCGGCGGCTCTCCTCGATCATCGAATAGGCCGCCTGCTGGACGCGGTCGTGCAGGAACTTGTACGATATCCGGAGCGCCGCGAGGTCATGCTGCTCATCGACCTCCTCTGCCCTCGGAGCGTGGAGGAAGCGGTACTCCGTGGTGAGCGGCACGATGAAGCCTTCGCGGAGCGCCTCCCACAGATCGGCGGCCGTCGCGGCGGGCGTCTTCTCGTGAATGGTCGACAGCGTCTTCAGCTCGAACTGATGGCCCATGCACGCGGCGAGCCGCAAAATGCGCTGCGTGCCGGGCGCGAGCTTCCGGATCTTGCCGACCATGAGGACGACCACGTTGTCCGTGATGTCCGCCTGCTGGATGCGCGTGAGATCCCATTCCCAGGCGCCGGCGCCGACGTTGAAGCCGATCAGCTTGTCGCGGTGGAGCGCCCCGAGGAGCTGACTCATGAAGAACGGATTCCCCTGCGTCTTGTCCGAGACGATCTCGGCGAGGGGCTCCACCCGCTCCACGTCGGTCGCGAGGGTGTCGGCGATGATCTGGGCGACGGTGGACGGGGCGAGCGGCTTCAGCGTGATCTCGCCGAGCGTCGCGCCCGCCTTCCGTATCTCCTCGACCGTCAGCGCGAGCGGGTGGGCCGGACCGACCTCGTTGTCGCGGTACGCCCCGAGGAGGAGGAGATAGGCGTTCTCCGGGTTCGCCAGGATGGCCTGGAGCAGCCGGAGCGAGGCGGAGTCGGCCCACTGCAGATCGTCAAGGAAGAGCACCAGCGGGCGCTCCCTGGTGGAGAAGACCCGGAGGAAGCTCTGGAACACGATCACGAAGCGGTTCTGCGATTCGGTCGGCCCGAGCTCCGGCACGCTCGGCTGTGGTCCCAGGATGGCCGAGAGCTCCGGGATGAGATCGATGACGAGCTGCGCGTTCGGCCCGAGCGCGGCGAGGAGCTGTGCCTTCAGGGCCGCGAGCTCCTCGGCGGAGCCCTGGAGGCGGCCGCGGATGAGGTCCCGGAAGGCGTTCGCTATGGGCGCGTAGGGGACGCTCCGGTTGAGCAGATCGAACTTGCCCGAGATGAACACCCCGCCCCGCGCCGCGATCGGCTTGTGGACCTCATTGACGAGGACGGACTTACCGATGCCGGAGAAGCCGGCGACCAGGAGGAGCTCGACGCCGCCCCGGCCCACCCTGTCGAACGCGAGCAGGAGATCCCTTGTCTCTGCCTCGCGGCCGTAGAGCCGCTGGGGGATGTGGAGCTCCCCGGAGAGGTCGCGCCGGCCCAGCGGGAACGGCGCGATGGTCCCGCTCGCCTCGAGCTGCGCCAGGCATTCGCGCAGATCGACGGCGAGCCCGAAGGCACCCTGGTAGCGGTCCTCTGCGGCCTTCGCGAGGAGCTTCATCACGATGTCGGACACGACCCTCGGGACCTCGGGGGAGAGCTCGTGCAGAGGCATGGGCCTCCGGGCGATGTGGCTGTGCACCATCTCCATCGGGTCCGAGGACGGGAACGGCAGCCGGCCGGTGAGCACCTCGTACATCACAACGCCGAGGGAGTAGAGGTCCGTCCGGTGATCGAGGGCCCGGTTCATCCGTCCGGTCTGCTCCGGCGATATATAGGGGAGGCTCCCCTCGAGCGCGTCGGGGCTCTCGGCCGGCTGGACCTCCTGGGAGAGGCGCGTGGCGACGCCGAAGTCGCTCAGCCTCGCCGCGCCCGTGCGCAGGTTGACGAGGATGTTCCTGGGATTGATGTCCTTGTGAATGACGTGCCGGCGATGGAGCGCGTCCAGCGTCTCCGCGACGGAGGTGGCGATCCTCAGCGCCGTCGCGAGGTCGACCTGCTGTGCCTTGAGGACGCCGTGGAGCGCCTGCTCCCCGAGGTCCTCCATGACGAGGGCCAGGCCGCTCTCGTGCCGCTCGAGGCTGTACGCCGTGACGACCCCGGGGATGCCGAGGTCGCGGATCATCATGTACTCGTAGCGGAGCTTGGCGACCTCGCGCGGGCTCTCGTGGGAGCGCTTGAGGACCTTCACCGAGACGGGGGCGTGATCCGAATTCCGGTACCCGCGATACAGAGCGGTGTCCGAATCCGACTGGATCTCCTCGGTGATTGTAAACTGACTCACAATAGCCTCCCGCGCCCGTGATCGCGCCCAGCTCGGAGCTGCCCGTGCTGTGGATGCCGTAACATCACCCGAGCGGACACATCACCCGGGCACACAGAGGCTACGGACGACCACCAGCACGCAGCGGACTCTGAACCGCGAGCCAACCACGCCCCCCTGGTCGGACGAATATACTATTCCTGTTGTCCGGGCTCGTACAAGTAAGAAGGCGAACCTTTCGAGCGATACCGGCCACGCCGGCGGTGCGTGTCGGTGCGGTCACGCTCAGCTGGGCTTCCTGACACGACCACACACATCGAGCGACCATCGCCTCCGTGCTGGAGGCCTACGAGGCCGGGAGCGCGGGGCGCTCTGGCGCATCCGCCGCGCGCCGAGGCCGAGGCGGCGCTCCTGGCTCGATGATGTGGAGGATGTGGAGTCGAACTTGACGACTGCGCGGACGGCCGACGCCGCCGCGCAGCTACCCTACAGGGGCTGGAGGAAGCGCCTGTGAACGTACTTGGCGAGCTTCTTGCCCGTCCTGGCGCCTACCTCGCCCGAGCCACGGTAGTGAATGCCCCCCCACACGCGGGCGTTGATCACCCCCTCGACGGCGTCCTTGAGCGAAGAGAACACGATATCTCCGCAGGTGTTCGTCCCGACGAGCGGCTCATCCAGGTCGCCGCCGCCGAAGAACTCCATCAGGGCGTGGAGGGTCGCGCCGCTCACCATGGGGTGGCCGGCGGGGTATTCTTGGTTCGGCGATGTCGTCATGAGCGGCTCCCAGTCGGAGCCCGGATAAAAGTAGTTGATCGCCGTGATCGGCCGCCAGAAGTGGTAGTGGTTCTTGCTGTTCACGTTGGAGATCATGGCGTCCGCCTGGGTGAGCATCGCGAGCGCGAACACCCGCGCGGCATCGTAGTTGTCCAGATCGAAGTCCGTGACGAGCTGCCGGGTGAACGAGTACGTGCCGCCGAAGACGTACCCGTCACAGGCCTCCCACCAGAGCGCCTCGAAGCTCTGCTGCGGGGTGCGCACGGCGCTGTCCACCGCGCCATAGGCGCGGGTCTCCTCCAGGTCCCTGCGGAACGCGCCGTTCCTGGGTCTGGGCGGAGGGGGGGGCCGGAACTGGTCATTGGACTTCATCGTCCAGGGGGTCATGTACCCCCACCAGAAGAAGAAAGGCTGCGATGTGCCGGGGAACGTATCTGCCGGGTCGAGCATGACATACTCACCGGGGAGGCCGGTCATCGGGTTTTCATCGCCGTCGTTGTCGAGGAACTCGAACTCCAGATCATCCGGGTTGTCCCACCCGTCGCCGAGGCGCTCGTTCCACAGGTTGCTCGCGGCCGCCTCGCCGATCCGGATGCCCTCCGTCTTCGCGGGGCCGTCCGGTATGGCCGCAAGCTGCGCGTCATAGAGGGTCTCGACCATCGGCGACAGGTCTTGAAGGCCCGGGCTCGAGAACTCCGGCGGGAGGCTCTGGCTCGAGTAGAAGTCGATGTAGCTCGCCAGCATCGTCCGTCCTGCCGCCGCCAGGGCCGCCTCGGGAGAGGCGCAGCCCTGGGCGTCCACGGGCGGCAGATAGGTCTCGTAGCGAGCGGTCTCGGGGATCGAGTTGAGCGCGTCGTGGATCGACACGTGCAGGAGCGCCGAGAGCCGCGAGCTCATGAAGAACCCCGTCAGCGGCTCCATCTGCGCCATGACGGTGTTCCAGTCACGCACCTCCTGGTTGGCTCGAGCATCACCGGACCACGTGAGCGCGGCGACCGAGAGGGCCGCCGCCATCAACCCCCTCCATCGGCGGCCTACCATGCCGGGTTTGTGTGCGTCACACGCGTCCTTTTGGTCACGTTCGGACAGAAGCATCGAACACCCCCTGACTGGATCACGCAATGGGATCAGGCAGAGAATCCCCTCCCAGCCTGCGCGCCCCAGTCGTTCTACATACGATTTCACTCGCGCCGTGTAAATTTATTCCATGACAGCGCAGCGTCCATTTCGAGCTCTCCGAAACACAGATTGGTCGGGTAGAGCAGGCGGCGGCCGAACACGATCTCACAGCCAACCACACACGCACATCACCTGCGCGAGCGCCTCATTGGCCGCTTCCCGACTGGCGCCCTGGGTCGAATGTCTGCCGCTCGGCGGCCGAGGGGTGAGCTTTCGCCCTGGCGCCATGTCCGGGGCGGGGCCGCCGGCCGCCTCGCCCAGCGCCGCGGGAGGTCGAGCCGGACGGCGAGGAGCTCAGGGGATCGATGTCGGGAGCACGCGGTGGTCGCGGCGCTCGGACGCGAGCTTGTCGTAGCTCGCGGCGCCCGCGCGTCCAACGCCCGCAATGGGGCGCCGGGCGCGGGCCGTCAGGGGCGAGGAGCCGGGCCCCTCGCCCTCTCTCCGCGCATTACTGGCCGAGGTACTCGGCCACGTCCGCCGGACGCCCCTTGGCGTGGGCGATCAGCGCGGCGAGGCCAGCGTCGAAGTCGGCGGGCGACGCGAGGTGCGTGTGCCCCTCGATCTCGCCCTCCGGCCCGACGACGTACGGCGCGATCAGGTCGTGCGCCGCCTGGAACCACGCCTCGGTGGCGGCCGGCTCATACTCCTCCGCGGCGGCCTGCGCCACGTAATCGCGGTAGACCTCGAGGTACACCGGATCATCGAGCAGGTAGCGGATGAGCGGCCATTGCTCGCTCACCTCGTCCATCGAGAGGGGCAGCGCCGCCATCGGGGTCGATCCCGGCGTCTCGGTATCCGTGAACGCGAACGTGTGGTCCCACGGGATCCACGTGATTTGCCCGTTCTTGCTCGGGTCCGAGTAGAGGTAGTAGTTGTGGGGCAGGCGGCCGTACACGTCCCAGTCCTCGATCACCGTGTTCAGCGCCAGCCAGTGCAGGAAGCCGTCGACATCGAGGCGCGCCTCGAGCCCCGCGCGCCAGGCGGCGGCGTCGGTCCGGTCAGCGTGCAGCGCGTCGAACAGCGCGCGCACGTCCGAGAAATCGGCCTCTTCTTCGTTGTTCTCCTTGACTAGGGTGTCGGGGTCCCAGGTCTCCCATCGCGCGCCGGTGCCGTCGGGCTTGTAGACATTGCCCTTGTGGCCGCCGAAATGCTTGTCGAGGAACGAGTCGTCCGACGGCACCTCGATCCCGGTGTACAGCCCGAAGTAGATCGGCCCCTCGCCGTGATCGATGAAGACCCGATAGAAGGCGGTCGCGGGCGCGGGGATCCCCGCCTTGGCGAAGATGTCGGTCCCGAGCTTCTCGCGCAGGAGCGACGGATCGAGGTAGCTGCTGGTGAACGCCAGCCCATCGAACCCGTAGAAGCGCTGGTCGTTGGTCTCGGGGTAGGTGTCCTCGAAGCGGTCGAAATTGAGGCGCAACGGCAGCTTCCAGTTACCCGCCCCCCAGGGCAGGAGCAGGCTTGCGTTGCCCCGGAAGCGGACGCCGACGTGCTGCCACTTCCGGTCCTCGGTGGCGACGTCGCACTCGACGTAGACCGGCGAGCGCGGGATGAGGTCGACGCTGCTGATCAGCCCGGGATCGCCGCCCGGCCCCGGTCCGGCGGGCATGCAGGCCAGGCCGACCTCGTGCTCGGTGCACGTCCCCGGGGTCTCGGTCCCGAAGATGTCGATCGTGCAGGGGTCGGACGCCGCGAGATCGTTGCAGGCGTCGATCCAGTCCTGCGGCGGCACGAAGTCGCCGGGATCCGGCGGCTTCGGCTGGCAGGTAAGGCCGCCGGGGAGCTCCCCGCACGTCCCCTCGGCGGGGGACCCGAAGAGATCGACCGTGCAGGCATCGCCGGCCGCGAGCCCGTCGCAGGCGTCGACCCACTCCTGCGGCGGCACGAATCCGCCGGGGCCCTGCGCCCCGAACTCGCCGATCATCGACGTGATGTCGTCGACCATCTCCTGCCAGCGCTCGGGCGTGATGGTGATGTCGATGCGCGGAACCCGGTCCTGCGGGAACGCGAGGGCGTAATCGGGCTGTTCCTTTACAGTGCTGTCCTCACCGCCGACCCCGCCCGAGCCGCCGCCACCCGTGTCGGTGCCGCCCGTGCCGCCGCTCGAGCCGCCGCCGCCGGTGCCGCCCGGGCCCGTGTTGCCAGCGCCCGTGCCGTCGCTCCCGCCGGCGCCCGTCCCTGAGGTCGAGCTGGGATCGGATGAGCCGCAGCCCACGAGGGGCGAGGCAGCCAGCGCTGCGAGCGGCAAGAGATAATGCAGAATTCGTACTTTCATCGATCGCTCCTAAGCTCGGCAGTCCGGTGGCGATCCTATGACGATCGTGTAACGCTTGTGTCACAAAATGTGCACGCCGGGGACGAATGCGGCGCCGCGCGGCGCTGTGTTCAAGGCGCGGTCCGCCCCTCGATCCCGGGCTATCGAGGGCCGACGCGCCGGTCCGGCGAGGCGCTCGCGCGCCGCGGCCGTGGGCCTCGCGCGGGTCGCGCTCTCCGCCGCCGGCGTGGCAGACGGCCGCGAGGCGCTCCCTCGCGAGGGCGCAGGGCACGCGCCGAGCGACGCCACGGACACGCCCGCCGCGTTCGCGGAGCACGCGTTGCCGTATGTCTTGTCGTCAACAGCCGCAGACCGGTTTGTAGTCGAACGTGCACGCCTGCGGGA
This sequence comes from Sorangium sp. So ce321, assembly GCF_051530195.1. Classification (NCBI taxonomy): domain Bacteria; kingdom Pseudomonadati; phylum Myxococcota; order Polyangiales; family Polyangiaceae; genus Sorangium; species Sorangium sp. So ce321. The sequence continues at coordinate 7,010,149 of NZ_CP150329.1, forward strand.
TGGGCGCGCAGGTGCCGCCGCGATCGGCCGCGCCGCACCTGGCCTCGATCTCGTGCTTGCAGAAGGATCCACGCTGGCAGCCGCGGCCGGCGAGGCCGCCGCAGGCGGAGCCCTCGCGCCCGCTGTCTGCCCTCACCTCCTGAGCGTCGGAGACGATCGGATCGGCGACGCCGTCGGTCGCCTCCACCTGACAGCCCATGAGCTGAAAGCCAATGATCGATGGAATCATCGAGAGTGCGAGCCGGGAAACGGACGCACGACGCGTGTTGTGGACAGGATCCTGATTGTTCATGATGCTCCTCGAATGTCGCCTCGCCGCTCCCGGCGGCGCGACGGCGTGCACGAGCTCCCTCCCCTGCGGCGGCGGCCGGCGCGGCGATCGCCGGGTCGAGACGCCTCGTCGATGAGCGATGAGATCGCAAAGCGGCTGTCGCGGGGCTGCGGAGGACGGGTGTCACGCTGGCAAGGCCTGGCGGGAGTCGGGCCGCGCGAGCTTCGCGGCTTTCGCGCTCGTCCGCGGCGTCCGGGCCGTCCGGATCGGGCAGAGGCGCGCTCCTGTGAGCGAGCCGGGGAACCCCCTCATCTCGCGGCCATTTTCAGCGGGGAAATGGAACAGGGAGGCGGGGAGACAGGGAGTATCTTGAAGACTTCCCTCCCCGTCTCCCCGCCTCCCTGTGAATTTTCCGAAGAATTCGAGGGGATGCCTCAGGCAAGCAAGGGCTCGCCCGATCTGCGCGGGACTCCAGCGCTTCGATCGTGGTAGGGGAGCGCGGATGCACCGCCGCCTTCACTGCGCCGCCCTCGCCGCCGTCGCCGCCCTCCTCGGCAGCTGCAGCGCCACGCCCGACGCTGCCGCGCCTGCCAGCGGCGGACCGCACGAGCCCGCGAGCCGCGCGCAGGCCCGCCGCGCGGGAGGCGCCGGCCCCGCGGATCACGCGAGTCACGCCGGCCCTGCGGGCGACCCCGGTCACGCCGGCCTTGCGGATCACCGCGCCGGGCACGCCGGCCACCACGCAGAGCACGCCGGCCCAGGCGCAGAGCACGCCGGCCACCACGCGGAGCACGCCGGGCATGGGCACGGCGCTGGGCCGCTCGTGCACCGCTTCGAGCGGGCGGAGGACTGGGTGGCCCGGTTCGAGGGCCCCGAGCGCGACGCCTGGCAGAAGCCCGCGTCGGTGGTCGCCGCCATGCGGATCGCCCCCGGCATGCGGGTCGCGGACCTCGGGGCGGGCACGGGCTACTTCCTGCCGCACCTCTCCCGCGCGGTAGGGCCGACCGGCGCGGTCGTCGGCCTGGACATCGAGCCGGACATGGTCCGCTACATGGCGGAGCGCGCCACCCGCGAGCGCCTGACCAACGTCACCGCGCGCCAGGTCAGGCCCGACGATCCCGGGATCGAGCCCGGCTCCGTCGACCGCATCCTCGTGGTCGACACCTGGCACCACATCCCCGACCGCCCCGCCTACGCGGCGAAGCTGAAGGCCGCGCTCCGCCCGGACGGGGCGGTGGTCGTCGTCGACTTCACGGACGCCGCGCGCCAGGGCCCCCCGAAGGAGCACCGCATCCCCGCCGAGGCGGTCGCCGCCGAGCTCCGCGCCGGGGGCCTCTCGCCCCAGATCGTCGCGGAAGACCTGCCCGAGCAGTACATCGTCGTGGGCAAGCGCGCCGGCGCGAGCGCGCCGCGCTGACGCGAGCAGGGCGCCGGCGCGAGCGCGCCGCGCTGACGCGAGCAGGGCGCGCTGGCGCGAGCGGGGCGCCGGGAGCGCGCTCCCGAGCCGCTCCGCGATGAGCGCCGTCGAGACGCCCGCGCCGTGCTCCAGAAAGCAGGCGCGCCCCGTCCGGGATCTGCGTGTCAAAATTGTTACGAGATCTTGCCATTTGTAAGTCTCGCGATACTTACTGGCAGACGCGGCAACGACGGGGGTGGGCGCTCGTCGTCCGGGGCGCGCGGCGTCCGGGCGCGGCGCCACGGCCGCCGGCGGCGCCAGCTCGGCTTGCAACATCTCTTGGCCGAAGGAGACGCACGATGCTTGTCCATCGCTTGAGCCAGCTTTCCCGGGCGGATCTCTCCACGGCAGGCGGCAAGGGCGCAAACCTCGGCGAGCTGACCCGCCTCGGGCTCGCGGTGCCGCCCGGGTTCGTGGTGAGCGCCGACGCGTACGCAGAGCAGGCGCGCGCCTGGGGGCTCGCCGTGCGGCTCTCGGCGCACCTCACCTCGAGCGGCTGGGACGCCGCGGCCGCGGAGGTGGCGGAGCTCTTCGAGAAGGGCGCGATGCTGCCCGACATCGAGGACGCGGTCCGCGACGCCTACCGGGAGCTCGGCGCGCCGCCGGTCGCGGTCCGGTCCTCGGCGACGGCCGAGGACCTCGCCGACGCCTCGTTCGCGGGCCAGCACGAGACGTTCCTCGACGTGGCGGGAGAGGACGACCTCCTGCGCGCGCTGCGGCGGTGCTGGGCGTCGCTCTGGAGCTCGAGGGCCCTCCAGTACCGGGCGGCGCGCGGCATCGACCACCTGGGGGTCAACATCGCCGTCGTCGTGCAGCGCATGGTGCCGGCCGACTTCGCCGGTGTCCTGTTCACCGTCGACCCGGTGGCCCAGCGCGCCGACCGCATGCTCCTGGAGGTCGCGCCGGGCCTCGGCGAGGCCGTCGTTTCAGGGCACACGACCGGCGACGTGTACCGCCTGCGGCGCGCGCCGTTCGCCGGGTCCGCGGAGCCCCGCCCGGACCGGCCGGACGGCGCCCCGGGCCCCGGCGCGGACGAGCTCGCCATCGAGGAGCGCGACCGACGGCACCCAGGTCGCCCCGCGCCGAGCGACGCCCTGGTGCTCGAGCTTTCGCGCATCGGGCTCCGCCTCGAGGCCCATTTCGGCTGCCCTCAAGATGTGGAGTTCGCCTTCGCGGGGGGCTCCATTCACCTCCTCCAGTCACGCCCCATCACCACCCTCGGCGCGGCCGAGATCGAGCCCCTCCCGCCGCTCCCGAAGCTCACCCGCATGCAGCGGAAGATGATCGAGGCGAACGACAACGACCGCTTCCCCGTCGCCCCGAAGCCGCTCGATCAATGGGGCTTCCGGATCACCATCCCCGCGCTCGCCCGGATGATGCGCTTCCTCGGGGTCGACGTGGACGAGGCCGACGAGCGCGCGCTCGTCGACCAGGTGTGGCGGGAGTTCTTCGTCCTGCCGCCGGTGCGACCCACCCTCCGGCTGCTCCGGCTGCCAGGGAAGGTCGCGGCCAGCCTGCGCGAGGACGGGATGGCGTGGTGGGAAGGCGAGGCCTTCAAGCGGCTCCAGGAGGTCTGCGCGCCGGTCGACCTCCGCGCGCTGGACGACGCCGCGCTCCTCCGCCGCGCCGACCGGATCGCGGCGACGACGACAGAGGTCCTGGGCGAGCGGTTCGAGAAGAGCGCCAGCCAGATCGCCGCTATCGCGCTGCGGGCTCCGGTGACCGTCGCCGTGGGGACGAAGCGGGCCGACGCCATCATGGGCGACCTCGTCTCGGGCCTGCGCACCCGCACGTCCGACGTCAACCTCGCGCTCTTCCACCTCGCGCGGAAGGCGGTGAGCGCAGGGCCGAAGGTATCTGGCCCGATCCGCGCGGGGCGCCCGGAGGACCTGCGCGCGTCGGAGGCAGGCCGGGCCTACCTCGCCGAGGTCGAGGCCTTCCTGGACGAGCACGGGCACCGCGAGAGCAAAGGGTTTTACCTCTCCGCGCCGACCTGGCGGCAGGATCCCGCGCCGATGTGGGGGCTCCTCCGCGGCCTGCTCGACGTCGCCGAGCCGCCGTCCGAGGAGGCCGGGCTCGCGCGCTACAGGGCGGCGCTCGAGGAGGTCACGCGCAAGCTCCGCTTCGTGCCGGGTCTGGCCGACGCGTTCCGCGTCACCCTCGAGCGGCTGCGGCGCGCGATCGTCTTCCGGGAGCGCTCGCACTTCGACCTGATGCGGGCGTTCTCGGCGCTCCAGGCGATCCTGGCCGAGGTCGCGCGCCGCCTGCACGAGCGCGGGCGCCTGCCGGCCCCCGACGACATCTTCTACCTGACGGAGGCCGAGCTCCGGGCGTGGCTCCTCGGGGAGGCGCCGCCGCTCGACGAGGCGAAGCGGCTCGTTCGACGCAGGCGCACGACCTACGGGGTCGTCAACGGGAGGTGGCAGAAGCGGGCGTTCCAGGCGCGCGCGGGCGGTGCCTCGGGGAACGAGCTCCGCGGCATCGGGGCGTCGTCCGGGGTGGTCCGCGGCAGGGCGCGCATCGTGCGCGACGAGCGCGAGTTCGCGCGGCTCAAGGCAGGGGAAATCCTTGTCTGCCGGTACACGAACCCCTCGTGGACGCCGCTCTTCAACCTCGCCGCGGGCGTGGTGACCGACACCGGGGGCGCGGTCTCCCACGCGGCCATCGTCGCGCGCGAGTACGGGATCCCCGCGGTGCTGGGGGCCGTCGGGGCGACCGCACGGATCGCGGACGGCCAGGAGCTCCTCGTGGACGGCACGGAAGGCCGGGTGGTGCTCCTCGGCCAGGCCGCTGCGCCCGAAGGCGTCGCGGCGGAGGCCGTCGCGGCGGAGACCGTCGCGGCCGAGGCCGTCGCTGGCTGAGGCCGTCGCTGGCTGAGGCTCTCGCGGCTGAGGCCATCGCTGGCTGAGCCGCCTCCGGGGTGGCCAGCGCCGACGCCGGGGCTCACCGCGCCGCGAGCGCGCAGGCCCGCTCGGCGAGCTCGACGTCGACGGCCTCGAGCTCGCCCTCGGCGGCCTTCTCCAGGGCGCGCCGGAGCGCCTCGTTGGCGCAGGCGCTCGCCGCGATCCGCACCCGGCCCCGCACGGCCGGATCGTCGCTGGCCGCAAGCGCGAGCGCGGCGGCGATCCGGCGCTCCGGCGGCGCAGCCACGTCCTCGAGCAGGCGGGCGATGTCGTCCTCGGTCACGCTGGCCCGGCGGTACTGCGCGGCGCCCGTCGCCCCCCGCACCAGCGCCTCCAGCGCCCGGCGCCACGCATCGACCGGCCGGCCGCGGCGGTCGAGGTCGGCGAAGCGCGCGGCCGAGGCGTCGCTCGGCGCGGCCACGGCCATCGACTCCTTCAGGCGGTGGAACAGCACCTCCGTCGCCGCTCCGAGCCGGGCGCCCGCCGGCATCGACGCGAGGAGACGGCGCGAGAGCCGCGGCACCGTGGCCAGCAGCAGGGGCGGGCCGCTGTGCTGGTCCAGCCACACGCCCCGGCCGTCGGCGCGCACGGCCGCGACGCTCGCATAGGGCACGAAGCGGCGCGCGCGGAAGCTCCTGAGCGCGACGCCGTCGGTCCCGACCAGCGCGGCGCGCGGGAGGGCGAGCTTCAGCACGGCATAGACGACGATGCAGCAGAGACAGAGGGCGGCGGCGATGATCGCGCCAGGGGCGTCGCGCTCCAGCCCGCGCGACGCCACCCAGCCGAGCGCCATGGTGCCGTAGATCGCCACGAGCCACACGGCGACGCGCGCCCCCGGGGTGAGGCCCTCCTCCGCGACGCTGACGAGGCGCGTCCTGAAGACGTGCTGCTCGACGGCGAGGCCCGCGGCCCGCAGGAGGGCGCGCCCCTCCTCGACGTCGCGGACGCGGAGCCACACGGCGTCGGCGCTCCGCTGACGGAGGACGGCCCAGCACTCGCCCCGCGACACATCGAGGTAGCCGCCCTCGAGCTGCCGGCGCGGGATCCGGACGCGGTCCTTGCCCCGGTCGACCGCCACCACATCGGCGTCGATCTCGACGGTGCCCGCGAGCAACTTGTCCCTTCCGGGCGCCCGATCCGGGCCGAAATAGGCATTGAGGAGATAAGCGACGCCGAAGACGAGGCCGTACACGCCGCTGGCGCCGGTCGTGAACACCTCGCGCGACATGCCGTCCCCCTCGCGGACGAAGAGCACGGCGGCGGCGCTGGCGGCGAGGAACAGCCAGCCGACGAGGCGGCGCGGCCAGGCCCGCTCGATGGCCACACCCGGGCTCCAGATCCGCAGCTCGCTCACGCGGCGAGTCTAGCGGCGTCCGGTGTCCGCGGGAACCGCGGACACGCAGGGAGGACAGAGGCGACGAAGGCTCCGGGCAGACCGCCCGTAGCCGACGAGCTGGGGCCTCCGGGACCGAGATCACCGCCACAGCCGCGCTACGCTTGCGCTCGATGCAGGTGGGCGCGCGCTGGGGCGCTGGCCCTCTCGTCCCGCGCCGGCTGGCGCGCCGCGCGACCATCTGGTCGAGGCCAGCAAGCGCTGATATCGGCTACCGATAGCCGGTGACGTCGGCGGGCTTGCCGGCGTCCTGGACCTCGACGAGGTACCGCCAGGCGTCGGGCTGGGAGCCGTCCAGATCGGTGAAGCCGTAGACCCTCGCGAGCTGGCCGCTCGACAGCGACTTCCCGGACCAGCGGGCCACCTCCGGGTCGGCGGCGAGCGCGGCCACCGCGCGGCCCACGTAAGCGGGAGTCTCCGAGATCGCAAAATGAGGCTGCTTCGCGAGCGCGTCGCGCCACCGCTCCTCGGTGACCCCGTAATGCCCCAGCATGATCTCCGAGCGCAGCCAGCCAGGCGTCAGCGCGACGGCCGTGCCGCCGTGGGCCCGCAGCTCCTCCGCCTGGGCGAACGCCAGGCGGAGGACGGCGGTCTTGGCGAGATCGTAGAAGAACGACACGCGATAATGCCCGGCGTTGTAATCGGACGTGCCGTCCGTGATCTCGACGACGAGGCCGCCCGGCCTCCGGATGAGCAGCGGCAGGGCATGGTGGCTCGTGATGATGTGGGTATCGACGGCCAGCCGCAGGAGCCGCAGTCCGTTGTCCAGCGAGTGCTCCCACAGCGGCTTGTCCCACGCGAACAGGTGCTCGCCGCCCCACACGTCGTTGACCAGCACGTCGAGCCGGCCCTGCTCCCGCTCGATGCGCGCCACGAGCTCCCGGACCTGCTCGCGCTCCAGGTGATCCACCTGCACAGCGATCCCCTCGCCCCCCGCCCGGGTGACCAGCTCGGCGGTCTCCTCGATGGTCTCGGGGCGATCCATCTCCGAGCGCTGCGCGCGCGTCGTGCGGCCCGTGACGTACACGGTCGCGCCCGCCGCGCCCAGCTCGACCGCGATCCCCCTGCCCGCGCCGCGCGTCGCGCCCGCGACGAGGGCCACCTTGCCGTGAAGTGCTCTGCTCATGCTCCATCCTCCTCTGCCAGTGCGCGCGCGAGGGTGGCATGGAGATCCTGACATCTCCTGTCAGGTATTCCGCCGCGGAGATCGAGGTCGTGGTACCCTGCACAGACCCGCCTCGACGTCCCGAGGTCGGCCTCGCACCAGCGGACGCGGTGGAGGGCCGTGGGGCCGCGGGTTCGGCGACGCCGACGACCAGAGCGGCGAGGCCGTCGTCCTGGAGCCCAGGGGCAACGCGCTCTTCACGGGCTCGTTTCGCGGCTCGGTGAGCTTCGGCGGCGACCCCCTGGTGAGCGCGGGCGGCGCCGACACGTTCGTGGCGAGCCTCGACGCGTCCGGCGCGCACGTGTGGAGCCGCCGGTTCGGGGACATGGACGATGACGTGGTGACGGACATCGGGATCAGCGCGCCGCCCTCCACGTCATGGGGCTACATCGTCGGCTCCCGGTGCAGCGGCGCCGAGCCGGGGTGCGGCATGCCCCTCGGTCCTGGCCACGACGCCTTCCTTCAGTCCTTCTTTGTCAGCGGCGGCAGCTCCCAGGATCTCTCCATGTTCGGAGAGCACGTCGAGACCCAGCCGGTGCACGCCGTCGCGACGGACCCCTCGGGCAACGTGCTCGTGAGAGGGGGGTTCGTCGGGGTCGCCGATTTCGGCGGGGGCGTCGAGTCCCCGAGGAGCAGCGCGGGCTCGAGCTTCGTCGCGAAGTACGATGCCGCCGGGAATCACCTCTGGCACAAGGCCTACAGCGAATCTTATAGCGGCGGGATGATCGCGACGGACGCGTCGGGGAACGTGTTCTTCATCAACCAATACGGCACCGGAGACAGCGCGCTCATCAAGCTCGACGCGTCCGGGAACCCCGTGTGGGCCTCGCTGTTCAGCCTGGCCCAGTACAACCTTGGCGTCAACGCCTCGGGCGAGGCGGTGATCGGCGGGGTCACGGGCTACTACTCCTCTGACATCGCAGACATCGTCGTCACGAGGTTCGACGCTTCGGGGAACACCCTGTGGAGCCGGCGCTTCGCCAACAGGCAGCCCCAGCAGACGGCCCACGCGGCGCTGGATCCGGCGGGCAACGTGATCCTCACCGGCACCTTCCGCGGCCCGCTCGATTTCGGCGGAGGGGTGCTGCCAGGCTCGTCCAGCGGCGACCTGTTCATCGTGAAGCTCGACCCGGCGGGCAATCACCTGAGCAGCCGGCTCGTCCGGGGCGCCACGGCCGGCCCGAAGGGCCTGGACGGCGCTGGAGGGTTCGTGATGTTGTGCAGCTCGAACGGGACTGCGGACTTCGGTACCGGCCCGCTGCCTGTGGGCTACTCGCTCGTGAAGCTCGACGCCGCGGGCAACTTCCTGTGGAGCACGCCCGCCAGCAGTCTCTCTCCGTCGACGCTCGCGGTGAACGCCGCCGGCGAGATCTTCCTGGGCGGCGAATGCTACAGCGCCACGCGCATCGGCGGCGTCGAGATCCCTTGCGACCATGAGCTGTTCGCCATCAAGCTCGACGCCGCAGGCAATCACCTCTGGAGCAAGACGTTCGGCGGCTACGTGGAACCATGGAACGTGGTCTGCGCCGGCGACCCCGAGGGCAATCTCATCGCAGGCGGAACCTTCCCTGGCCGCATGGATCTGGGGGGCGGGTCGATCGGCAGCGTGGGACGTGCGGAGGGATTCCTCGCGAAGTTCGCTCGCTGAACGCGTTTTCGGGCAGCAGACCCCCGCTGAGGAGACGCGGCAGAGATCGGCCGCGCGGGCGGGGATCAGGCGCCCAGGCCAGGCTCGCGCGCGATCCGCTCGTCGGCGTCCTGGTCGCTCGCCGGCGGGCGCGCAGGAGAGGCGCGACGCCCGCGAGCGCGAGCCACGCCGCGCCCTGGAGCCGGGCGGGTCGTCCCGCGGGCAGACGGCAGGAGGAGCCGCCGGCGCTGTCCTCGTCGCTCGGCCTCGGCGCGCTGATCTCCGCCGCGAGGCGCTTCGTGTCCTCGAACGCGGCGCTGGCGCGGTCATCGGTGAAGCTGTTGAGCAGCGCGTCGGCCTCGGCGGCCTTGCCAGCCCCGTACAGCGCCGAGGCGTCGGCCTCGAGGGAGGGCACCCGGCCCAGGATGTCCGACTCGAAGGCATCGAAGGCCGCCCGCACCTCCGGCTGCCGGCCCGGGTAGTCCTGATCGACCGCGCTGACCAGGGCGGCGTGGGCCCACCAGGCATTGATGTCAGGTCGGGGCGTGCCATCCACGGCGGCGTTGGTATAGCTGGCGGGGAACGGCTGGCCCAGGTGCGCCAGATAGATCGGGAAGTAGCCGCCGGTGCAGGGCGCCGGCAGCGCGGTCCACCATTTGGCCATCATCCCTGCGGGGAGGGTGTCGTCCTGCTCGGCCACGAGCGAGATCACCGTCCGCGCGGTGCAGACGGTGCGCCGCGCCGTCTCGCCGGTGTAGTCGACGTCCTCCGCGCGGTCGTGCGGCGGCTCCGCGTGGTGGCTCGTCCCCTCGAAGTGGCTGCGCAGCAGCGGGAGGAGCTCCTCGGCCGACACCCTCCCGCCGCCGGCCGTCAGCGCGGCGAGGTGGTCCTGCACCGCGTCCTCACGCGGCTCGTTGTAGTCGACGTAGGGACCGCTGTTCCACTCGGGATCGCCATACACGTCCCGGAAGCTGAACCCGTCCTCGGGGTCATCGGGATCGGCCGGCTCGTACCACCCTCTGTCGATGGCGTCGGAGAGGAGGGCGGGCGACCGGCGGTCTCCGGCGGTGGTGATGCCGTATCGGTTGGCTCGCGCCAGGTAGCCGTCGTCCGGGCACCTCACGGCCGCCCAGTGACGCGGGGTCGCCTCGAGCAGCCAGCCCTCTTGCGGATCGGAGATGAAGAACATCAACCCGGGGTCGCCGCTGATGCCGTGGTCCTCGACCGCGGCGCCGATCAGATCGACCGCGTCGGAGGCCGTCTGGGCTCGCTCGAGCGCATACCGGATGAAGTCGCTATAGACGAACGGGGCCGGCGGCTCCCCGAGCTCCTCCGACCGGGCATGCCCGGTATTGGTCGTGATCATCACGCCGTTCTCGTTGATGCCGAGCCCGATGTCCCCCGGCACGTCATCGATGTTGAAGTTGTACGAGCCCATGAGCGCGAACGTGCCCGTGACACCGTAAGGCACGGAGACGTGGTAGAAGCGCTCGTCGCTCGCAGGATCGACCGTCCTCGCCGGCTCGGAGAGCAGGTTCTGCGCCGTATCGAACCAGAGGTCCTCGTTGTGCGCGTGGAGGAGATTGCCCTTCTCCGTGAGCCCCTTTCCCACGATGACGGTGGTGCATGTCTCGGTGGTCCGCTCTTTGACGGTCCTCCCGTCACGACGGAGGCGGGCGTCCAGGTCGGAGGAGGGCGCGGCGCGATCGAGCGTGACGCGCGCGGCGGAGCCCCGATCGGCGCTCTCCGGCAGGACGACACCGAAGAGGGCGATGACCGCCAGGCAAACGAGCCCGATTCGACGCTCGCGGCGCATGGAGACCTCCAGGATTGAAGGCTGCCATGGCAATGGCAGGCCTGGCCACCCGGACAGGGTACCAGCGCGGCCAACCCGTCGCCAGCGCGGCGTCCCCCGTGCGCGTGCAGCCACGCAGGCCGCTTCGTTCAGGCGGCCTCTTCTATGCATGGATAGGTCATTGATAGTCGGCGTAGTTTTTCAGGAGGGTCGGATCGCATAGAAGAATGTTCTGTCGACCCAGGGCAGGTACCAAAGCTGGGGCTTGACCTCTCCGAAACGCTTGGACGCCCTTCTGCCCACATCGGTTCACCGCACCCCACGTCCTCGCGCAGCGCTCCAACGTCTTTTCTTACCTGCACGATCCATTGTAACAAAATTTCGCTTGCCAACACAGCAGCGCGCGATCCACAAGTGGACGCAATTGAAGACGATTCTTTGTCGTGAGCCAATGCGCGGGCTTCGATCCGGAGGACTGTACAAATGAGCAAACCAGTTGCACCTGTGCAGGATCAGGCTGCAGAGCCAAAGGCCAAGAGCAGCGAGCCGACCGCGAAGCTAGCAGCGAGCTGGTATATCGCCCTGCGCGCCTCGACTCTGGGGAATAAGCCAGTTGAGCTGAAGCTCTTCGGCCAGCCCCTTGTGGCGTGGCGTGACCAGGCAGGCAGGCCAGTGATCATGGAGCGTCACTGCGCGCACCTGGGCGCCAGCCTTGCTGATGGGAAGGTGGTCGACGGCTGCATTCAGTGCCCATTCCACCAATTTCGTTACGACAACACCGGCAAATGCGTGCACATCCCGGGGAACGGCACGTCCGTCCCTCCGCTTCTCCATATACCCGCTGCGGCTCAGCAGACCACCTATGTCACCGCCGAGCGGTATGGATACATCTGGATCTGGTATGGATCTCGGGCGCCGATGTTCCCTCTGCCCGAGTTCCCATACGCGGAGAGCGAGAAGAGCAGCTACAGGCTCCTGACCTTTGCGCGCACAGCCAAGACGACGGCGCTGAGGGTCCTCGAGAATGTCTTCGATCCGCAGCACGCCGTCAGCCTACACTCGATGCCGGCCGTCTCGATCGTCCTCAATGTACACGACGATTGGCGAGAATGGCCGGAGCACGGCGCCGAGGCGCTGGCGCGAGCAGGCGCGTGGTTTGGAGCGTCGTACGACGCGCATATCGACAGCTATTTGGGTAGCGTCGGCGCGCTGGCCAGCAAGCTCGGACTCGACGCCAGGGAGATGAGGGTGCGGCTCAGCTACTTCCCAGGCGGAGGCGTAATAACGATGATCATCAATGGTGAGATCATATTTAGGATGCTTACCAGCATCACCCCGATCGACGTCCATGAGACGGTATGGCACACGACGTTCGCGTTCAAGAAGACCGCCAAGATCTGGTCGGATGCGGTCAACTTCGTTGTCTTTGGCCTGCAGACCAAGGCGACCTTTCTACAAGACATCGCGATCTTCAGCACCCTGAAGGCAGATGGCGGGCGCTTCTTCACCAGGTACGATGAAGGAGTCTTGAAGTTCCGCGCGTTCTACACCAAGTGGGTCCACAAGACGACGCTGGATCATTTGAACCGCAGCAGCGCCGAGCCGGCATTGGCTCTTGCTCGATCATGAGCGGAAGTCCACGCTGATGTGCAGACCCATAGCGGCTCCGGCCGCCTCGACGGAGTCGCCCCGCTTCGAGGCGCGCGGTGCCATCCTCGTCGCCCCTGGTGCACCTGGAGCGCAAGGGCAGCGCGACGAGGCCGCCGTCAGGCCGAAGCCGGCCGACACCGCGCGACGGTCGTCCATGAGAGCGACAAGAACTCGGAAACGCTGATAACACAGGCTCGTCCATCATGCCGCAAGATATCCACTTTGATGTTCCGTTTCCATCCCTGATCAGCCCTGATGCGGCCGCTGCCCGTAAACGCAACTATGACTGGGCGAGAGCCCACGGCCTTGTGGGGAGCGAGCTCGCGGCGCAGCGCTACCTGTCCAACGACATCGCCGGCCTGATGGCGCGCTGGATCCCTGGAGCGGTTGGCCCTGACCTCGACCTCACCATTGACGGTGTTATCGTCGCGACCCTCCTCGACGACCAGATCGACAGCGACCTGGCAGACCAACCCGAAGAGGTCGCCAAGATCTGTCAGGCCATGGTGAGCGTGATGCGGCCTGACGCCGCGGCCCCTCGCCCGCCGAGCAAGCCGCTCATCAACGCGTTTGCCGACGTCTGGGGCCGCCTCACGCAGGGGAGGACCGCGGCCTTTTGCGCCCGTACGGCGCGCCACTGGCGATGGTACCTCGACGCCTACGTCGATGAGGCGAAGAACCGCAATCGCGCGATCATGCCCACTCGAGCAGAGCATTTCGAGCTGCGTCGCCGATCCGGGTTCGTGTACGCCATGATGGACATGACCGAGCGGGCGTATCATTTCGAGACGCCGGAGCGAGCATGGCATACGCCCCAGATCCAGGCCATGCTGACCATTACAGCGGACGTCGTCGACACACTCAACGACGTCCACTCCCTGGAGAAGGAAGAGGGTCGGGGCGATCTACACAATTTCGTCCTAGTCGTGCAGCACGAGCGGCGCTGCTCGCGCGCCGAAGCCATCGCCGAGACGCGCGACAGCATTCATGAATGGATCGCGAACTTCATCAAGCTCGCTGAAGAGGTTCCGGAGCTCTGCGTATCGCTCGACCTGACCGAGCGTGAGCGCGACAACGTCCGCCAGCTCGTGACGGGGATGATGACGGCGATGCGCGGCTACTTCGACTGGAGCTGCAAGACCGACCGTTACGCGACAACGAACCTCGTCCGCGCCGGTCAAGCCGCCTATCCTCACGACCTGCTGTGAGCAGGACGGCGGCCCTCGGTTGCGCGAGCGAGCTGGAACCTCGGTAGGCTCACCGAGCGCGGTGTGCAAGCGGGCGATGTACCTTGGCTCGGCGACCATGGCGACGAGCATCATCCTGCCCTGACAGGTCGGGCACTCCAGCGAGAGCGGACCCAGGTGCCGCGGCGTGCTCGACTTTGCCGGTGGACCCAGGCCCACGATCCCGGAATTCGACGACGATCGCCGCGAGGGTGGCATGGAGATCCCGACATCTGGACGAACTGCAAGGATACCTCTCGACTTCAGCGCCCCGCCGCCGTCCTGCCTCGCTCACGGGACACAGCGCGCGGTAGATTGCCTTCTTCGCGTTACTTGCACGATGCAGAGAGCCTGATCGTCCGCTTCCGCGAGGGCGCTCTAACTCGTTCGGGACTCGTCTCCCGCGGCGAGCGAGCGTCCCGGGAAGCCGCGACTGCGCGCAATACCTCGCGCGTTCGAGCAACGGATTGCTCGGCTCGTCGCGTGTCGAAGGCGCGACGGAAGGCGCCGTGGGCCGCCACGGCGAGCTTGACGTCCGGATCGCGTTCGGGCTTCTGTTCTCCATGAGCAGTCCGCCCGCATCTGCCTTCGCGTGGAGCACCGCCAGGCCGCGAACATCCGCTCTCGCGCTCTCGATCCCGCTCCTCCTCTTGCTCGCTCGCTGCACGAGCACGCAGGCGCCAGGCGCCTCGACCGCGCCCCCGGCGCCGTCGCTCGCCCAGGCGCCAGGCTCCTCCGCCGAGCCCGCGCCCGACGGCGCGCCGACGACCGTTCCCGAGCCCGCCCGCGGGCCCGAGACGGCGCCGGCGCCTGCGACCAGCCACGCGCCGCAGCCCGGCGCCGATCCCGCGCCCGCCAGCGCGCCGGCGCCCGACCTCGACCGGCCCTCCACCTCCGGTTCCCCTCCGGCCCCTGCCCCCGACCAGACGTCGACCCCCGGCCGCAAGCCCTCCGGAAAGCCCGTGCGATGCGCTGCTCCGGCCCGCTCCGCGCAGTCCTTCGGCGACTGCGGCGGCCCCTCGGAGGTCTTCGCCGGCGGCTGCTGCCATCCCAGCTTCGAATCCGCCTGCGCCGCCCTGGGCTGTCGCGTCTCCGCCTGCGAGCTCCTCAAATCGAACCCCGCGCAGGCCCGGTGCGACCGCTGAGCAACGCGCGCCGACCGCCGCGCGCTCGTGAGCACCACGCAACGCCCCCGCCTCACACCTCCCCCCCGCGCCCGTCCCCTGCCCCGCTCCTCGCGGCCATCTCCCCTCGCCCGCTCCCGCCGCCTCGCCCCAGCGCGAGCAGCGCGGAGCTCGCCAGCCAGGTCTCGCCCATGTAGTCGCCGGCGAGGTGCTGGAGTCCCGCTTGTGATGGGAACGAGGCCGAAGAATATTCTCGCCGTCGGTCTCTCCTCCTCGTGATGGGCTTCTTCACCAAGCGCCCACGGGAGCACGGCAAGGCCGAGTCGCAAGCTTTACATGAGCCATTTCTATTGCTGACTTTTCCGGTTCAGGATCGCTATCCGTGCGAACAGCAGAAGGTGACTGTATGAAGACCCACACGTTCCAGGCGTGCACGCTCGTCCCCCTGTTGCTGTCGTCTTCTACGCTCCTGCCCGCCTGCGCTGCGGTGGAGCTCAACCCGGGCGCGGAGCGGGTCATCGTCACCAGGCAGCCGGCCCCGAAGGGCTGCCGGTTCCGCGGGACGGTGATCGGCGAGCAGGGCGGCGCGATCTCCGGGCCGCTCACCAGCAACGCGAACCTGCAAGAGGGCGCCGTGAACGACATGAAGAACAAGGCGCACGAGATGGGGAGCAACTACGTCGTCCTGGAGAACACGAGCACCGGAAACACGATCTCCGGCAACAGAGACAGCATATCCGGCGAGCAGACCGACGTCACCCACATGGGCAGCGCCTACAGGTGCCCGCCCCGGCTCGTCGGACTCTGAATGGCCGATCCCGCGTCGGATCGGCGATCATCCGGAGGCGGGTTTCCGGGGGGCCCCTCCGGACGCTTCCAGTCCCCCCGCGCGGCCGACTCGCTCTCGGCCAGCCGGCCGCTCCCCTGCTCGATCAGCTTCTTCTCGTACCAGGGTAGCGCGGCGTGCGCGCGGAAGAAGTAGGCGATCGCGATGACGCCGAAGAGCGGCAAGGCCACGTAGGCGATGGAATGGACCGTGACGTCGGGGCCGATCGTGCTGGCCGACGGCCACGACGGGACGTAGCGCGCCTCCAGCGGCTCGACCCCGCGGACCCGGGCAACGTCGACATCGGACACCTCGTCCGAGAAGGCGACACCGTGAGGGCCCAGCATCGTGACGTCGAAGTTGCCGCGGTCTTGATCGCTCTCCCGCAGCTGCGTCACGCAGACCTCCACCGTCTCCCCCAGCCAGCGGCGCGCGTGGAAGGGCGCGAACGCGGCGTTGAACGCGAGCGACGCGACGCCGGCGGTGATCGCCCACCGCAGGTGGAACGCCGCCTTGCGCGCGAACTGCTCTCCGAACGGCTCGGACGAGAGGAGCATGCGCCGCCTGCGCGGGGGCACGAGCACGTATCCCTGCGCCCTCTCGCGGTACCCCAGGGTGGGCGCCTCGGGATCCGGCGCGCGCCGGAGCTCGCCGAACGCGAAGGCCTTCTCGCCGGGCATGAGCTCGGCCACGCGGACGCGCCGGGTGAGATCGACCCGGATCATGCCGTCCAGCGCGTCGACGAGCATCACGTCCTCGCCCGGCTCCACACGGATGCGAGCGCCGCAGGCGTGGCGGAGGTAGAAGGGGTGGGCGCGGACCGTGCGGCCGGTCTCGGTCCACTCGTGGCTCCAGTTGCCGGGGCGCGCGATCTCGGACCCTTTCTGCTCGACCTCGACGCGCACGGCGACGTCGGCGCCCTGCTCCCGCTCCACGGTGCCCAGGACGACGCCCTCGCCGGGCGCGAGCGCGACGTTGGCCCTGAACGAGGCCTCTGCCTGCGCGGCGGCGCGGCGCAGCCGGAGCGACAGCCGGAGCGCGAGGAAGGCGATGGCGAGCAGGCCGGCCGTCGCGACGCCGTCCACCAGGAGCGACGACATCACGGGGTCGAGGTGGTTGTGGCTCACGAGCAGCACGATCCGGTGTCCCATGGTCCGCCAGGAGAGCGTAATCCGCAGCGCCCGTGCGACAATCCCGGAGCCGCCCCGGCCCCGTACGTCAAGGGAGCTATCGCCTCCTCAGGCCGGCAGTCCGGCGCGAGCTCCGTGAAGCTGATGTTGCCGATCCCGTACTCCGCCCGGTCCCGATGGTCGAAGTGCCACCATTCCTGCGGGTGGACGGTGAAGCCCTCGGCCTCCCCATCTCGCGGCGGAGCAGGTCGCGGAGCGCCCGCTGGCGGCTCGTTCCGCCGATGAAGTCGAGCGGGTCGCCCCCCGCCCGGCTCGCGCAGGTTCCGGCGACGACGGGCCCGAGCGAGAGGGCGAGGACTCGCCGCAGGACGCGACCGGCATGATCCGATGGAGCCACGGTGACCTCCCTTCCGTGAGGATGGATCGCAGAGCTGGAGGCGCCTACGGCAAAATCACCACGGCCCGCTCGCGCGGCGCGAGGACGAGCCTGGACCTCTTCGACAGGCGCGCTCTGCGGGCCGACTCCGACGAGGGAGCTCGTCTCTGAGGGTAGCTTTCGTCGCGGGACCGGGATCGGTTACCTGGACATCGGCGGACAGGGCACCACGTTCGCTGAGGTGAAAATTCATGCCCAAGAAGGAGGGCAAATGCAATGACAACCTGGAAGTCTGGCCCCGGTAAGGCGGCGGCCGGGGCCGCGCTGCTCGTCGGGTGCTTCAGCCTGGCGTCATATGGAGAGGGCGCGGACGCCGCCGATTGCGCGAGGTACAGGCCGCTGGCGCCGCCGGCGGCCCTCGCGTCGACACCTCGCGCTGACGAGGAGGCGGAGCTCCTGGCCATCGAGGCGACGAGCGAGCTCGTCGCGCCGGAGCGGATCTACCAGCGCGCGAGGAGGGATCTGGCCGCCATCCGCGCCGCGCACCCGGCCGTGAGGGATCTCCGGGCGGCGCCCGACTGGTCGAACAGCCTGCTCGTCAGGCTGAACGGGGGCGCGCGCGAGTCCGTGAGGAACAACAACGCCGTCGCGTGCCTGAACCGGGTGTACAACGCGAAGGCGATGAGGCCCCTTGTCGACGACATGCCCGAGCTCGTGGTGATCGAGTTCAAGGGCAGGTACAACATACCCGTGCTCGCACGTGAGTACGCCAGGCAGCCGGGGGTGAGCTACGCGGAGCCGGATTCCAGGGTGGGAGACGGCGACGACGTATGTCTCTCGATCGCCGGCGATCGCTATCACTACATCTTTGACGAGGGCGCGGGCGATTGCCCTGCGGGCTGCACCTCGCATACCTACTGGGGGTTCTCCACGACGCCGGACGGCACGATCCAGCCGCTCGGGATGTTCTCCCCCGACCGGGGCCCCGGGTCGGAGTCGAGGCCGGGCTGGTTCGCGGACCTCGACGAATGCCGTCAGTGGCTCTGATCCGAGCCGGGAGCGACGATGGCGACCCGCGAGAAGCGCGCTGGAGCCGCGACCTCCTGAGCCGCCGAGGCCGCCGCGAGGACGCCGTGGGCGCGCGCCGCTTCGCGCGCGCTCGTCCCCGCGGAGCGCCGGCTCGAAGGTGGGGCGCCTGCCCGCGCCGCTCGACGAGCACAGCGGCGGCCGGACGAGCGCGCAATCCATTGCTCGATCGCGCAGCTCCCGAGCAAAAGCGCCTGGACTTCCTACCCGCCAGCAGCGCGGCGAGCGGCACCTAGCTACGCACCCGCGCGGCGAACGCCGCAGCTCCTCGACACCTCTGGGCCCTGGCTCGAGGATTGCCATGCCCAGCGGTGGAGCGACGGGTATCGCGGCAGAGGGCGGCCTCCCGGCGCCTCTCCGGAGTACCCGCGCGGGCATCCAGGGAGAGATGGTCGATGAAAGAGACAATGACATACGGCGCGCCGGCGCTCGCGATCACGCTGGCGCACGGCGGGGCGGAGGCAATGCAGCGGCCCGAGAGAGCACCGGTAGGTCGTGCGTGGGAAATCCGCACGCAGGGTTTGAAAGGGGGTCTTGCCCTTCATCGCCCGGCTTCACGGCCGGGCAGGAGACAGTAGGAATCTACCAATGCGAGCTCACATCCGACTCCTGCATGTTTTCAGCGCCGCTCTCTTCTGGAGCTCCATCTCCGCGTCGTCTTACGCGCAAACGGCCGTTCTCTCCCGCTCCAGCGCGGCGTCGACTCCAGCGCTCGCGCCGCACGGGCCCACGCCGAGTGCTCCGGTGTCGGCCGACGCGCCGTCGCCGCGCGAGGACAGGCGCACCTCCGACGAGCTCGCGATGCTCTACGGCAACGCCGTGCTCTGGGGCGTCGGCTCCGGCGTCGCGGTGGGTATCGCGTCCGAGAGCGGGAAGCCAGCCGCGTTCGTGCTGCCTGCCATCGGCATGTCGGCCCTCGGCGCCGGAGCCGTGGCGCTGCTCGACTCGACGGGCGAGCCGCTGCGCCGCGGCGTGCCGGGCGCCATCGCGGCGGGGCTGTCCACGGGCCTGAGCGCGGGCGTCTATGCGAGCTTCATCGCCCACGGCGTGAGCGCTCACCGGGGCGCGAGCGCGGACGACAGCTCGGATACTGGAGTTTTCGATGTCTTCGATGAGGGCTCCAGGCTGTCCGCGGGCGCGACCGCGGGCATCGTGTGGGGTGCGTCCACGGCCGGAGCCCTGACGGGCGGGCTCCTGGGTCATACGCTCGGCACCACGCCGGGGCGGGCGTCCTTCATCCAGAGCGGGGCGGAGTGGGGCGGGATCATCCCGTTCGCCATCGCGGCCGGCTCCCTCAGCGGCTCCTCTTCGTTCGACGCTTCCGAGAGGGCCATCCTCGCCGGGACCGCCGGCTTCGTCGGGATGACGGCAGGCGCGGTGACGACGGGGCTGCTCGGGCGCCGTCTCTCGCCGTCCACGGCGCGGGTGCGTTACATCGATCTCGGCGGCATCGGCGGCGGCCTGCTCGCCGGCGGGATCTACGCCTCGGCCGCGAGGGATATCCAGCCGCGGCCGTTCTTCCTTCTGTCGGCGCTCGGCGCGGGCGTAGGGCTGGGCATCGGCGCGGTCGCGACCCGGAACATGGCTCCCGACCTGCCCCGCCGCGATCGCAAGGCCAACGAAGCGTGGGTCCGGCCCACATTCGCGCCCGTCGAAGGCGGCGCGACCGCAGGCGTGGCCGGCGTCTTCTGAGGTGTTCCACCGCGCTCAACGCCTCCGGCGCGGTTCCCTGCCCGGCGCGAGGCTCGGCACGATCGAGGGGGTGGGCCAGGCGTCGAACGTCGCGTTCGGCGGGGCCGACCGGAAGACGCTCTACATCACGGCGGGCGACTCGCTCTATTCGATAGAGATGAATGTCCCCGGTCATCCATACTGAAGCCACCCCTGTCGCGCGGCCCCTCCCGCCGGCGCGCGCCGCCACGGGGGCTCACGGTGGGTCTCGATCTCCCTTGTCCTCCTTCGGATCAGGACCTCGCCCGCCGGCCGCCCTCGCGTCGCGCCGTCCTCCGAGCGCGGGAGCGCGCGGCGAACGCGGAGGCAAGCGCGAGAAAGGCGAACCGGCTCATACCGGCGGTAGCGTCGTCGGGCGTGACGGCGCAAGCGCAACCCGCCGCGGAGCTGTCGTCGTCCGAGGTCCCTGCGGCTCCAGCGCGGCCGCTCGGTTCACCATCGGCGCCGCCCGTGGCGCCGCCGGTCTCCGGGGAGCCGCCGACACCCAGAGCGCCACCCTGGCCAGCGCCGCCAGCTGCGCCCATTCCACCGCTGGTGCCGACCGTGCCACCGGACCCATCGCCACCGCTTCCATGGGCTGCCGTGTCGCCCATCCCGCCGCCAGCGGTGCCCGAGCCACCGGCGGCGCCGCCACCCGTCCCTGCGGTCGGCCCGGCGCCGAACTCGTAAGCTCCGAGGTCCGGCGCCGAACCGACGAACGGAAGCCCCACGTCCGTGCCTTCGTCGATCAAAGCGCTCCCAGCCTTGAGCTTCATGAACACGCACGCGGAGGGGATGCTGCCGTCGGCCTCGCGGGGGCCGGTGCAACCGGCGTCGGACGTGCTCTCGAAGGCCGAGCTCGTCTCCGTGATGTCCAGGTCCCAGGTGTTGAACGCGGTGTCGACGCCCTCCATGTTCCGGTTCTTGTCCGGGAAGCCGATGTTGTTCCGCATCTGGTGCGCGAGCGCTCCGGTCAAGATGATCGTCTGGCTGCTATCGTTGGGCGGGCTCGCCAGCATGTTGTACTGGGCCCCATTGTTGTACGCGGTGTTGTTGAGCCAGGTATTGCCGCCCGACGAATGGTTCGCGTAGAAGCCCGCGGCCTTGTTCTTCCAGGCCACGTTGTTCCGCACGATGTGCCGGACGCCCGTCTTGCTGCTGCCGACCTTGAACCCGTTGCCGTTGCCCTCGCTGCCCCGACCGTTCGACATGGCGAAGCTGCCCTCGGTGATGACCGGCACCTCCTGCGAGATGTAGTCGTAGCCATCGTCCGAGTTGTTCCACGCGCGGCACCCCCGGATGGTCGTGATGGGACCCGTCATCTGGTAATGGACCCCGAAGCCGTCTCCGTTCTGACCGTCGCCCTGGCTGCCGTCCTGGTCGTAGTTGTCGTGCGCGTCGGAGTCGAGGATCAGGTTGCCGCCGTTGCCTCCATCGATGAACAGGCCGGGCCCGAAGGCATGATGGAGGTGGAGCAGCTCGAAGGTGTTGTTGCTGGAGCCCTTGGTGCGGAGCAGCGAGTACGAGTGGTCGCCGCTTCTGCCCACCTTGGCGTTGCCGATCTCGATCCCTCGAAGGTGCATCCAGCTCCCGGTCACCAGGACCACCGGCACGTCAACGGCCCGGTTGCTGGTGTCATACCTCGACGCGTCGAGCACGGGCTTCTCACCTGGGTAGGCCCAGACCTTGGTGCGGTTGGTGTCCGAGGTGCCGCTCCTCGAAAGGACGAGCTGGCTCGTGATGTAGTAGGTGCCGCCGCGCACCCAGATGGTGTCACCGGCGGCGGCGGCGCTGTTCGCCTTGGAAAGGGTGGCGAACGGCTGGTCCATGGTCCCGCGACTGGAATCGCTGCCGTCCGGCGCCACGTAGTGCTCCGCCGCGCGCGCGTATCCGGTCGCCAGCAGCACGAAGAGGCCCGCGATCGTCGAGGTCGCCGCCAGGGACTGCTTTCGATTCATGCTCATCGGTGTAGCCTCGCGAGAAAGTGAAGTCGCCGACAAGAAGCGTCCGACCTCGTTGCCAGTTTTCACGCCGTGGGTTCTCCCAGGGCGAGGTGGAAATCCGGACGCGATCCGAAGATCGATCTCCTCGTGGTGGCCGTCCCACCGTACACCCACGCTGCACGCCCTGGTTGAGATAGAGCTCTCCTTTCGACCCGCGACGAAGATCGGGAACGCGTCGTCCCTCTCTCCCCGTGTGCCGGAGCGCCCTCGATCAATCACGGGTCGCTCGACTTTTCATCGAGGGATCGAAGGGTTCGCCTCAGATGGTAAGTTTACGTCGAGAGAGGGCGCGCTCGGGGCGCACGGGAGCCGAGCTGCCCGAGCGCCGTGTACCTCGCCCATGCCGACGGATGGCCCGACGAGACCTTTCGCCGCTCTTTCGCTTCCTGCACGGCCACGGCGTCGAGCTCAGCGCAGCGCCGCCTCCCAGACCTTGATCGTCCCGTCATCGCTGGCGGAGGCGAGCCGGCGCCCGTCGGGGCTGAAGACGACGTGGTTGACGGCCTGGGTGTGCCCGCGAAAGGTGCGCAGCTCCCGGCAGGCAGCGACGTCCCAGACCCTCACCGTCTGGTCCTCGCTCGCCGAGGCGAGACAGCGGCCATCCGGGCTGAAAGCGACCTTGTACACGCGCTCTGTGTGCCCGCGCAGGGCGCAGACCTCGGCGCCTGTCTCCACCTCCCAGACCCTCACCGTCTGGTCCGCGCTCGCCGAGGCGACGCGCCGCCCGTCGGGGCTGAAGGTCACCCCGAGGACCTTCAGCGTGTGGCCGCGCAGGGCACGCAGCTCCTCCCCGGTGGCCAGGCTCCACAAGCGCACGCTCCAGTCCGTGCTCGCGGACGCGAGGAGCCGGCCGTCGGCGCTGATGGCGACGCTCCAGATCCAGTTGGTGTGCCCGCGGAGCACGCGCCTCGTCTCGCCGGCGGCCACGTCCCACACGCGGACGGTCCGGTCCCAGCCGCACGAGACGATGCCGCGGCCATCGGGGCTGAACGCCACGCCGTAGACGCGATCGGTGTGCCCCCGGAGCGTGGAGATGGGCAGTCCGCTCATCTCCTCCGTATCCCAGAGGGCGATCGTCTTGTCGGCGCTCGCGGACGCCAGGACCCGGCCGTCAGGGCTGAACGCCACGCTGGTCACCAGCGCTGCGTGCCTGGACACGCTCCAGAGGCACTCCCCCTGATCGGCGTCCCACAGCCGCACCGCGCGATCCTCGCCGGCCGACGCGATCTGCCGCCCGTCCGGGCTGAACGCCACGGCGTGGACGCTCGCGTCGTGGCCGTGCAGCGTCATCGGCACGGCGTCGTTCGACGCGTCGGACGTCGCCGCGCTCCACACGCGCACCGTGCGATCGTCGCTCGCCGACGCGAGCAGCGAGCTGTCGCGGTTGAAGGCCACGCAGTTCACCGTGTCGGTGTGCGCGCGCAACGTCAGCGCCTCCTGGCCCGTGGCCGTGTCCCAGATACGCACCGTCTTGTCCCCGCTGCCCGAGACGAGGCGCGCCCCGTCCGAGCTGAAGGCGAGGCTGAAGACGCCGCCGCTGTGCCCACGAAAGGCGCGCACCTCTTGCCCCGTCGTGGCGTCCCAGATCCGGACGATCTTGTCTCCGCCGCCAGAGGCCAGATGACGCCCATCCGGACTGAAGGCGAGCGCCCACACGAACGCGGAGTGACCGCACAGGCGATGCCGCTCCTGGCCTGTCGCGACGTCCCAGACCCTCACCGTCTGATCGTAGCTGGCCGAGGCGACGAGCTGCCCGTCCGCGCTGAAGACCGCGCTGTTCACCATGTCCGTGTGGCCGTGCAAGGTGCGGATCTCGCTCCCCGTGCCGGCGTCCCAGAGCTTCACCGTGTGATCGTCGCTCGCCGACGCGATGAGGCGCCCATCGGGGCTGTAGCTGACGCTCACGACGACGTCCGTGTGGCCCTGGAAGAGGTGCACCGTCGAGCCGGCGCGGACGTCCCAGATGCGGACGATGCCCTCCTGGCTGGCGGCAGCCAGGCGCTCGCCGTCCGGGCTGAAGCGCATGGCGTAGACCTGATCGGTGTGACCGCGGAAGATCCGGACCGGCTCGCCCGTCGCCGCGTCCCAGATACGGACCGTCTGATCGTCGCTCGACGTGGCGAATTGACGGCCATCCGGGCTGAACGTGACGCAGTAGATCACGTCCTCGTGGCCGCGCACGGTGAGCAGCTTGCCCTGGCGGAGCCCGAGGAGGCAGTGCCACTCCCAGCCGCGCAGCGACGCGGGGCACGCGTTGAGCAGGTCGTCCAGGCGCTGCATCTGGCCGACCGCCCACTCGCGCTCGGCCAGGGCGATGTTCTTGAAGTAGAGCTCTGCCTCCAGGCGCTCCCACGTCGAGCGCGGGCGCCCGCGGACCGGCGCGCCCCTGAGGAAGCGCTCGAGATCCTCGGCGACCGCGGCCGCGCTGGGGTAGCGCTGGTGCGGCTCCTTCTCGAGGCACTTGAGGCAGATCCCCTCGATGTCGAGCGAGAGGCCGCTCTGCACGCGGCTCGGGGGCACCGGCGGCTCCAGGAGCACCTTGTGGAGGAGATCGACGAGCCCGTTGCCGACGAAGGGCGGGCGGCCGGCGAGCAGCTCGTAAAGGATGGCCCCCAGCGAGTAGACGTCGGCCGCGGGGCCGATCTCCGCGCTGCGGCCCTGGGCCTGCTCCGGAGCCATGTAGAGGGGCGTGCCGATCAGGTCTCCTGTCTGCGTCTCTCCAGCGCCGCCCTCCAGCCGCTTGGCCACCCCGAAATCGCTGATCTTGGGCGAGCCGTCGCGCGCGAGCAGGACGTTGCTGGGCTTGAGATCGCGGTGGACGATGCCCCGCTGGTGGGCGGCGGCCATCGCCTCCGCCAGCGTCCGCACCAGCCGCGCCGCCTCGCGCACCGACCACGCCCCGCGCTCGAGCCGCCGCTCCAGCGTCTCTCCCTCCACGAGCTCGAGCGCGAAATAAGGGACCCCTTCGGCCTCGCCGACATCGTAGATCTGCACGATGTTCGGGTGGCTCAGCGACGCCAGCGCCCTGGCCTCGACGCGAAACCGCGCGAGCTGCCGCTTGCCGGCGTGCTTCCCGGCGAGGATCACCTTCAGTGCGACGAACCGATCCAGCGAGAGCTGCCGGGCCCGGTAGACGACGCCCATCGCTCCCCGGCCCAGCTCTTCCACGAGCTCATAACCAGGGATGGCCGGAGAACGGCTGGAGTGCAGCAGTGTGACCGGCGGCCCATCCCAGCCGAGCGTCGTGCCGCTCGACGCCGGAGTCGCTTCTGCTGCCGCCGCGGCCTCCGCGACCGCACAGGTGTTGTCTGAAGGCTGCATAGGCGCGTACCCTCGCAGCGGACAGAGGCTCCGGCTGTGTGCCTCGACCCTACCCGGCCCCCTCACCGCCTGTCAAGGGCGGCGCAGGGCTCGAGGGCGCGGCGCCGCGCTCCGCGAGCTCGACAGGTGGAGATGGTCGAGGGACGCGCGCTGCGCCCGCAGGTGCGATCAGCGCCCTTCCCGCCCGCCCTCGCGGCGCGCGCGGCGCGAGCGCGAGAATTGCGGCGCGCGCGGCGCGAGCGCGAGAATTGCGCCCGCGAAGACGCACCGGACCGCGGGGACGGAGCACGCCGCGGAGCTCGCGGCTCGCGCTGCTCTGTCCGATCGCCATAGTGAATGAACAACGGCGCTCGCGGCGCCCAGCGCGGCCGTGGTATGGCTGCCACCGAGGACGGCCAGCTCGAGCGGCGGGCGCGCCGGAGACCCGCTCTCGCGAGGCGCACCCGACAACGACGCACTTCACCGCGGGAGATCGACGTCTTTCAAGGGGAGACGATGGACACGAGCTTGATCGCTTGCTGCAAGATATACCCGGGGCTCGGCATCGCCCGGGTCGGCAACAGCCCGAGTGCCTTCTTCATCGGCCCGGAGAACCCGGGCGCGCCCGCCGAGGTCCCGGGCGGCTACAAGGACGCCCAGGGCCGCGTCAAGCGCCAGGCCGCCCGCTTCCGCGTCTATGCCTATGACGCACGGGGCCGCGCCCTCGGCGAGCTGACAGCGGCCCACGCGACGATCACGTGGCGTGTCGAGCTCGCCAACAAGAAGGCGTCTTTCACGCGCTTCAAGGGCAAATATGACGACCCGAAGGCGGGAGAGCGCAACCCCGATGTCAAGGGCGAGGACCGCGCGGGCCTCGAGATCCGACCAGGGCCGCGCGTGATCACCGGCAAGAGCGAGCGCGGCGCGGCGTACCGCTTCGACAGCGGCACCTTCCGCTACCCTCTCGGACAGGGCAAGCACGAGACGAGGAACGTCCCCCTCGGCGAGCTGCAGACGGACGCGGCGGGCCGCCTGCTCGTCCTCGGCGGCTTCGGCAAGTCGGCCTCGGCGCTCCCGGACAACCCCGTCGGCAACCCGAAGACGGGGACGAAGGAGCAGCCCAACAACTACGCCAACAACGTGGGCTGGTACGACGACATCTCCGACGGACCGGTGAGCGCCACCGTCGAGGTGGACAACAGATCGATCGAGGTGCGAGGCAACGCCCACGTCCTCGTCGCCCCGCCGGATTTCGCGCCCGACCTCGGCAACATCGTGACGCTCCACGACGTCGCGCGCGAGGCATGGTCCCCCGACCCGCCGGCGCAGGTCGCATTTTACCGCGATGTCCTGCCGATCCTGCGGCGCATCGCCGAGCTGCGCTGGGTCAACGCGGACGCGCTGCGCGGCCACGGCCGCGGGCGCGGCGGCGACTTCCTCGACCCAGAGATCGAGAAGCGGCTCGCCAGCCCGGGGGAGGAGTCGGCCGCGCTCCGCCAGCAGATCTTCAGGCGCCTCCGCAACCCGGCCGCGGTCCCATTCCACCCCAACGACCTCCCGGCGTCCGCCCTTGCGGGCCCCGACGACATCGCCTTCTTCGCCCCTCCTCGGAAGACCGAGCCGACCGAGGCAGCGCCGGCGTGGAAGCGCATCGACACGCCGCTCGCCAGGGACCAGGCCTACGCGCAGTTCATGCCCATCCTGGCCGGCGACGAC
Source organism: Sorangium sp. So ce321 (assembly GCF_051530195.1). NCBI lineage: Bacteria > Pseudomonadati > Myxococcota > Polyangiales > Polyangiaceae > Sorangium > Sorangium sp. So ce321. Next base: position 7,036,906 of record NZ_CP150329.1, read on the forward strand.
GGCGATCCCGAGCAGGGCAAACCGCCGAAATGGATGACCCTGCTCCCCAGCCAGTACGAGATCCTCCGCCGCTGGGCGGAGGGGGACTTCACGCCGGGTGAGCGCCCGGCGCCGAGGGATCGGCTCGAGAGCTACCCTGTCGACCAGCAGCCGGAGTCCCTCGACCGCGCGGCGCTCGAGCGGTGCGTCGGCGGGCCCTTCTACCCGGGCATCGAGATGACCTACATCGCCGCAGATCGGCGGTCGTGGGCCGAGCCGTTCCGGCTCTCACCCTCCTTCGGGCCTGGCGACGTCACGAAGCACATGGCCCTCCCGTGGCAGGCGGACTTCTACGAGTGCAACACGCACTGGTGGCCCGCGCAGCGGCCGGATGACGTCGTCACCCAGGCCGAGTTCGAGCGCGTCTCGGCGCGCGTCGGCGCCCAGGACCGCCCGGGCATCCTGCTCGAGCTGCTCGACGGCCGCGCGCCCTGGGATCGCGGCCTCCGCCCGAACGAAGACAAAGATGACGACGAAGACGCGAACGCGAACGAAGATGAAGCCGAGAACCAAAGGCAGCTGCGCGCCTACGTCGGCGACAACGACATGGTCGAGCTCTGGCACCAGCTCGGCTTCGTGGTGCGAAAGCAGGGCCGGAACGGCGACGAGGTCTTCGTCGAGACCGAGCGCGCTCCCTTCGTGGGCCGCAACGTCGCGGAGAACCACCGGGAGTGGTTCAACATCCTGCTCAACATCGAGCAGAACCGGGCCTTCTTGCCGAAGGCGCGGGAGCTCGCGCTCGACTTCCTCGCTCAGGCCGAGGCGTTGCAGCGGTCGCCGGACTGCTTACCGCTCCACCTGCCCTTCCGGTACAGCAAGGAGGCGCTCGCCGCCCGCCTCGAGGCGATCTACGACGAGCATGTCTCCAACGGCGCAGAGTACGACCCGACCACCGACGAGCTGATCCAGTCGTACGAGGACATGCTCGATCGGCTCTACCAGTTCGCGCCGTTCAACCAGCTCGACGGCGCCTGGCTGCGCAACGTGACGCGCGCCGGCCCGATCGACGAGGTCCACGCCCTGCTCTTCTCCATCTGGTCCGACGAGGTCGGCAACGGCGATCCGGCGAAGAACCACTGCAACATCTACACCTCACTGCTCCAGAGCGTCGGCTTCTACCTGCCGCCCGTCGAGTCGGAGGCCTACGCGCAAAACCCGAAGATGCTCGACTCCGCATACACGGTGGGGGTCTTCCAGCTCGCCATCTCCCAGTTCTCGGAGGACTTCCTCCCCGAGATCCTGGGCATGACGCTCCAGCTCGAGTGGGAGGCTCCCGTGCTCGTCACGACGCGGGAGCAGCTCCTGAGCTACGGAATCGACCCGCATTTCTACGAGCTGCACATCGCCATCGACAACGCCGTCTCCGGTCACGGCGGTCAGGCCAGGACCGCGGTGGAGCTCTACCTCGACGACGTGCGGGTCCAGCGCGGCGAGGAGGCGGTGCAGGAGACCTGGCGGCGGATCTGGAACGGCTACGTGGCCTTCGCGACCACGGGCACGCTGTTCCAGGACATCCAGGAAAAAATAGAGACGAGGAGGAGCAAGGCCAGGCTCGAGTCCCTGGAGGAGCAGGTCATCGCGATCATCGAGCAGAAGAGGCCTTATGCGAACCGCAACCACGGGACCAAGCGCCTCGGCCCGAACCTGCTGAACAACTGGTTCCACGATCCCAAGGGCCTGCTCGAGGAGCTGCGGCGCGCGGGCATGATCGTCGACGGCAAGCCGGAGCTGAGCCCGTTCTTCCAGCTGACGAGCTTCGGAGGGCCCATGTACAAGGTCTTCACCGACGAGCAGCTCGAGGTCTTGAGGGACTGGACGCGCGCCCTCGCCGGCAAGGAGCCGACCGTGATGGACGAAGACGTGGGCCTCGCCATGGCCCGGCTGCTCGACACCTTCCGCGAGCGGCAGGCCGGCGCGGGGGGCCACGGCGTGCTCCTCGCCGACCCGGACGCGAAGCCGGGCGAATGCGCGGTGAAGTCGCTGTCATCCTGGTTCGAGCGGCCCGGCCGGCCGGCCGGGGACCTGCCCGGGAAGCCCGAGGAGGTCGACGCGCGCACGCTGACGCTCATGAAGGTGCTGAGGGACCCGAACAACGGCTGGGTGGTGCCCTGGTCTGCCGGCCGGAGCGCGCTGGTCATGCAGATGCTCTCGGGGAACGGCGCGATGGCCAAGGCGTTCCAGGCGAGGTCGCCCGACAAGAGGGACAGGAGCTATCGCGACGTGGTCGTCACCTGGATCAACCGCGGCTGCCCGATGCCGGTCGGGACGCAGCCGAAGGCCGAAGGCGCGCCGAGCGCGGCGGCCGTGCCGCTGGCCGCAGCGGCTGACGTGCCCCTGGCCGCGGCGGCTGAGGCGCCCCGCCGGCCCGCGGCGGCTGACGTGCTCCGGGCCGCGGCGGCTGACGCACGCATCGCCAGAGAGCCGAAGATCCAGAGGAGGGTCCGCGGCAAGGGCTTCCTGCACTGAGCTCCCCGGGGGTCGGTGCGCTCGACCCCCGCCCGCCCGGGTGGTGCTGTCATCTACCCAGAGGGGTTTCACATGAAGGCGTGAAGTCAGGAAGATTATCAAGACTTCTTCCTGCCTTCCGCCTTCATGTTCAGATGACCGCACCACCCCCGCCCCAGGCGCGGTCCCCTCCGGGACCCCTACCCGACCGCCTCGAAGATCCCGCGCGCGAGCAGCGCTTGCACGGCCACGATCACGGCCCGATCGGACGCGCCGGCCGGGTGGGCTGCCCGGTACGCCGCGACGATGGCGTGCGCCGGCGCGCCCTGCTCGGCCGCGTTGCAGAGCGCCTCGACATCCACGCCCGCCGGCAGGTCCGGGGAGGCGCTGCGCGCCCGCTGCGAGCCGCGGGGCGCGAGGCGGAGGCGAGCGCGCGGATCCAGGGAGACAGGCGCCTCCTCCGGGCTGGACCACCACCGGCGCCGCCAGAAGGGTGAGCCCGGGAAGCGCTGCTCCAGCCGGTAGTATCGAGTCCGCATCGACAGGTAGTCGTCGAACGCGCGGCGGCGGGACGCAGCGTACCGGGAGAAGGACTGTGCGTCGCCGCCGAGGTGGGCTTCGACGGCGGCGGCGGCGTCGATCGCGTCTTCCAGGGCGTGCGCGATGCCCGACGAGGAGAGCGGATCGCGCGCGGTGGCGGCGTCGCCCACGGCGAGCCAGCCCGGCCCCGCGATCGGGTCGGACACCTCGCTGCACGCCGGGCGCACGTGCCACTCGCGCGCGGGGCTGAACGGCGCGATGCGCGCGGCGGTGTGCGTGCTCTGCGCGAGGAGCGCGCCGGCGAGCGCCGCCGGACCGCCCGCCGCGAGCGCGTCGGCGTCCGCGTCCGCGAAGAGCGTCACGACCACCCGATCGCCCGCGAGGGGGGCCGAGTACAGCCAGCCGCCCTCGACCGCCTCGATCCACAGCGCGTCATCGAGCGCGACAGCGGCGCGCGGGGCGAGGAAGGCGGCGACGCCGACGAGCCGATCGAAGGCGCGCCGCCGCGCCCCCTGCGCCCGGGCGAAGGACGCTGTCCGCCCTGTCGCATCGACCACCACGGAGAACGTGAGCTCACCGCCGCCGATGCGGGCGACCCAGCCCGAAGGCCCGCGCCTCACGAGGGGCGGCGGGTGAGCCCCCCGGATCACGCGCGCGCCGGCCGCCTCGGCGGCCTCGAGGAGCATGGCGTCGAACACGGCGCGGCTCAGGTGGAAGCCCTCGCCCTCGGCGCAGAAGACGTAGTCGCGGTCCCGGAGCACGGGCTCGCCCCACGCGGACCGGACGCCGGCCGAGCGCCGGTGCCCTCCAGCCAGGACCCCGTCGAGGACGCCGAGCCGCGAGAGGAGCGGGAGGGCCGGCGGGGCGATGTGCTCGCCGAGCCGCACGCCCGGCCCCTCGGCACGCTCGACGACGAGCGCCGAGAGGCCACGGCGACGCAGCGCGATCGCGGCGGAAGCGCCGGCAGGGCCGCCGCCGAGCACCAGGACGTCCGCGCGCGCCGGCAGCTCTCCGTGCGATCGCCCCGGGCGCGGGGCTCCTCTCGGCATGAGGCACGCTCGCTCCATCGCGCCGGGACAGCAAGCCGCGCCGGCCAGCACGGGCCCTGCGACCGCCGCCATGGCGCGAACTCGATGGCTCGACGCCTCACTTGAACCCGGCCGGAAGCGCCCCCTTTCCGCGCGTTATTTACTGTTAAGAGCAAAGTTTCGTCGCGAGTGACGGCCTTGACTTAACCGGTTCGTTCCCCTGGACCGATTTACGACCATGGACCCATTTACGTTCAGCGTTGATGTGATACACGTTGGCGCAATCCGACGCCGGTCGAGCTCGCCGAACCCGCTCAACGCGTGATGGGCAGAGCCGACGAACGGCAGTCAGCGGGAAGAGGACACCCATGCGAACGAATCGTACTGGTCAATTTCTTGTTTCTTTGGTCGCGTCGTCATCGATCGGCCTGGGGGCCGGTGGCTGCGGCGTCGACACGGAGCTGGACGACGATCCGGGCTCGTCCCCGGCGGCAGAGATCGCGGCCGCGAGCAGCGCGCTCACGCCGACGGATCCGCACTTCTCGAAGCAGTGGTCGCTCTACAACCAGGGCCAGACGGTCCCGATCGAGGAGATCGGCGGCGGCACCACCGACGTTGTCGCCGTCTCGCCCGTCGACATCAACGCTCGCGCGGCATGGGACATCTCGCAGGGGTCCACCTCGGTCATCGTGGGCATCATCGATCCGGGGGACACGGACCTGACGCACCCGGACCTGATCACCAACATCTACCCGTGCGGGCACTCGTCCGGTTGCGACTTCGTCGATGGCGACGGCATGAACATGCCGCAGGCTCACGGCACGCATATAGCGGGCATCATCGCCGCCCGGCTCTCGAACTCGCAGGGCGTCGTGGGCGTGGCGCCGAAGGTGAAGATCCTGCCGATGAGGGCCAGCGCCGACGATGACTCGATGATCGACGCCATCGACTATGCCAGGAGCGTCGGCGTGAAGATCATCAGCGTCAGCCAGGGCGGGGCGGACTTCTACAACGAGAGCGTGAAGGCGGCGATCGCCAGCTCGGGCATCCTGTTCGTCTGCTCGGCGGGCAACGACTCGACGGCGGCGTACAACTACCCCTCGGCGTACGCGCTCCCCAACGTGATCTCCGTGGCCAACGTCGACCCGACCGGCGAGGTCGCCCCGATGAGCAACTACGGCGAGGCGCACGTGCACATCGGCGCGCCGGGCAAGGGGATCTACAGCACCCTCCCGGGCAACCAGTACGGGTACATGGATGGTACCTCGATGGCGGCGCCCCACGTGGCCGGGGTCGCGGCCCTGCTCCGCAGCAAGTACTCGAGCCTCACGGTGACCCAGATCCGCGATCGCATCCTGCGCACGGGCATGAAGCTGACGAGCCTCTCCGGCGTCGTGCAGACAGGCGCCATGCTCGACGCCTACGCGGCCCTGAAGGACGTCGGCCCCGTGGCACCGGCCGCCAGCTCGGTCCCGGGCACCGTCACGCTGCAATGGCCGGCGGTGTCCGGCGCGACCAGGTACGACGTCGAGGTGGACGGCTCCACGGTCAACGTCGGCAACGCCCTGAGCTATGTGCACAGCGGCCTTGTGACCGGCTCGACGCACGTTTACCGCGTTCGAGCGACGGTGAGCGGCTCGAGCACCCCGTGGAGCTACCGCGTCCTCAAGAAGGTCGTGCAGGATCCGACGCGAGAGGCGTACGTGCTCGAGAGCAGCCACCCGTACGACAGCGAGGATGGGTTCACTGGCCACGTCACCAAGCGCAACGCCAAGCTGCTGCGCGCCCACTTCAGCAAGGTGGAGCTCGCCCCGGGGGTCGTGCTCCAGTACATGGTCAACGACGGCGACGACACGTACTTGACCGGGAGCTACGCCAGCGGGTTCTGGACGCACTGGAAGCCCGGCGAGCTCTTCTTCGAGGTGTCCTCGGACGAGTCGGCCACGACCTACGGCTTCAAGATCGACGCGATCGAGTACCTGACAGGCATCCCGGAGCAGCCGTACCCGCCCTACTATTTCGACGTCGTGCCGGGCAAGATCGCGGTCGGGGTGGGCTGCTCGCCGGGCTCGGTCGATACGAGGGTCTTCCGCGCCACGTCCCCCGGCGGCACCTATACGCAGGTCGCGACGCTCCCGCAGAGCGAGTGGAAATACGAGGACACGAGCGTCACCGCCGGGGTCACCTATCATTACAAGATCTCGTGCAGCAACGACCTGGGCGTGTCGCCCCAGTCCGACGAACTGTCCGTGGTCGCGCAGTGAGGGCGACGGCGCCGGCTGGCCCCGGGGAGGCCTGCCTCGCGTCGCCTGCCTCGCGTCGCCTCCTCGGGAATAAGCTTCGCTTCGCGGGCGTACGGCAGCCCGCATGCAAGAACTTCCTCGCTCGTCACGCCGCGGCTTCCTCGGTGGAGCCGCCTCTATCCTCCTCATCGGCTGTGGAGGGGCACCGCCGCCGCGGCCCACCGGAGCCGAGGCATCGAGCGCCAGCTCGGCGAGCTCCTCCCCGGCGGCCGCGGCCGCTCCGGCCACCTCCTCGCAAGCAGCGTCCCCCGGGCCGCAGGCGCAGGCCGCACCGGCCCTCGCGCGCGTCGAGGCGCAGCTCGGCGGCCGCCTCGGCGTGGCCGCGCTCGACACGGCGACCGGCGCGCGCATCGGTCACCGCGCCGCCGAGCGCTTCGTCATGTGCTCCACCTTCAAGGCGCTGCTCGCGGCGAGCATCCTCGCGCGCGTCGACCAGGGCCAGCTCACGCTGGACCGCCGCGTCACCTACCGTGAGTCCGATCTCCTCGAGCACGCGCCGGTCACGCGCGCTCGCCTCGCGGAGGGCGGCCTGACCGTCGAGGAGCTCTGCGCGGCGGCCGTCGAGGTCAGCGACAACACGGCCGCCAACCTCCTCCTCGCGCAGATCGGCGGCCCCGCCGGCCTCACCGCCTACCTCCGCGGCCTCGGCGACGAGGTGACGCGCCTCGATCGGAACGAGCCGGCCCTCAACACGGACCTCCCCGGCGATCCCCGCGACACGACGACCCCCGACGCCATGGCCGACACGTGTCGAGTCCTCCTGGTCGGCGATCGCGCCCTCCGGGAGGCCTCACGCGCGCGCCTCGTGGGGTGGATGGTCCGGGCGACCACCGGCCTCACCCGTCTCCGGGCGGGCCTGCCGAAAGACTGGACCGTCGGCGACAAGACCGGGACGGGCGAGAACGGCGCCGCGAACGACGTCGCCGTCGCGTGGCCGCCGTCGCGCGCGCCGATCGTCATCGCGAGCTTCGTCAAGGCGCCGTCGGCGAGCGCCGACGCGCGGAACGCCGCGCACGCCGAGGTCGCCCGGATCGTCACCGAGGCCTTCGGCTGAGAGCCGGCGCGGCGGCTCGTTCGCCACGGCTTCTGTACATCTGCCGTCCGGTGAAGGCAGCGCCGGGCAGGCCGGCGCAGAGGGGAGCACGACGCCCAGTCCGCCGGTGACGGCCGCCCCTCGTGAATCAGGCGGGCTTTGCCCGCTGATCATCGCCATGACGTTCGGCAGACCAGTACGGGGGATCCGTGCCATTCGTGTGCGGGCGACGCGGCCTTTCGGCCGGCCGCCCGTTCAGTCGGTGCGTTGCCCGCTGCGCCACTGGAGCGCCGCCGGGGCGCTGATGTGATGGGTAGCCAGCGTTGCGCTGGCGCTCGGCGCGCGAAGCTCCTGACGGATCCCGCCGGCCCTCGCACGTCCTCTCTGGCTACAGCGCGGCCAGGACCGCGATCACGGCGCGGCCAGGGCCGCGATCTCGTCGGCCGAGAGGGCGCGATCGTAGATCCGGAAGTCGTCGATATAGCCCTTGAGCAACGCATCCGGGAACTGCGACTTGCCGATGTAGTTGCTCGCCGTGGGCGCGAGGTGGGACGGCTTCACATCGTCCGGAGGAACCGGAGTGGTCGAGGCGACGGATACACCATCGACCCATATCTGGTACGTGCCGCTCCCGATCGTGACCGCCACATGCTTCCAGACGTCGACGGGCAGCGGGTTCGGGCCCCTCACGGTCGCCTCGTGCGCGTCGTCCACGATCCTGTTCTCGTACACCGAGAAGCGCGGGACCCCGGTGTCGCCGGACGGCGTGAGATACATGAAGCCAGTGCCACCAAAATCGAAGATGCGAGACCAGCTGTCGATGCTGCTCAGCCTGACCCAGGTCGCGATGGTGAGATCGTCGAGGGAGTCGGTGAGCCCGTCGGGGAGATCGACGTACGGGTCAGCGCCCTGCAGGCTGAGCGCGCCGCCCGTTCGCCCGGTCGTCGTCCATCCGGCGCTCCCGACGAGCGTGGCGTCATGCCCGTTACCCGACGCGTCGTGGGCCACGAGGCCGGCCTCCTCGTCGAACGTATAGTGCACGACGAGCGTCGAATCCGGCCCAGCGCCGCCAGTGCCACCTGCGCCGCCGCTGCCGCCTGCACCGCCGCTGCCAGTGGCGCCGCCGCTGCCGCCTGCACCGCCGCTGCCGGTCGCGCCGCCGCTGCCGGTCGCGCCGCCACTGCCGGTCGCGCCGCCGCTGCCAGTCGCGCCGCCACTGCCAGTCGCGCCGCTACTGCCGCTGCTACCGGTGGCACCGCCGCTGCCGCCCTCGCCACCGCTGCCGGTCGCGCCGCCGCTGCCGGTCGCGCCGCCGCTGCCGGTCGCGCCGCCGCTGCCGGTCGCGCCGCCGCTGCCGGTCGCGCCGCCGCTGCCGGTCGCGCCGCCGCTGCCGGTCGCGCCGCCGCTGCCGCTGCCGCTGCTTGTCGTGCTGCCGCTGCCGCTGCTTGTCGCGCTGCCGCTGCCGCTGGTGGATGAGCCCCCACCCGACGTCGCCGCGCTGCCGCCGCTCCCCGGGTTCTCCTCGGCGTCCGAGCCGCATCCGCTGGCGACTGTTCCGAGCACGAGGGCCGCGAGCAGCGCAGCGCCGAGACTACCCGACAAGATCGATGCCTCTCTCATAGCATCCTCCAATGAACGCCGATTCGTCGAGCATCGGGGAACGGTCCGACGGTGCTCGATCTGGTTGTGGAGCTGAGCAGGTCGCGCCGGCGAGGGCGACCCTCGAATCAAAAGGATCCCAGAGCCCGTTCCAGAGATGAAACCAGCTCACATGCCACGGAACGACACGGTACCATACACACCGGTCCGGCTCGGCTCCACGGACACGACGACCGGCCTCTCCTTCGTGGGGCGGAGCAGGTACGTCAGCGCGGCGCCCACGAACGCTGCTGCGCCTACACCCAGAGAGATGTCGGCGATCAGGTACTTCGTACGCACACCGGCCAGATCGCTGTCCCTGCACCTCGGCCTGCAGGTTTGTTCGAGGTCGTCCTGCTCGGACCGGCCCACCGTCCCCCACACAGCGAAGCTCGCCGCGCCCGCGACCCCCACGCCCGCCAGCACATAGGTCAGCGCCGGCACCGGACGGTAGGTCTCCATCGCGGGGGCCTGAGGCTTCGGGTCCGGGGCGTCCGCGAGGGGCTCGAGCGCGACGCTCAGCTGCAAGAAGCGCTGCCCCTCGAAGAGGATGAGCTCCCTGGACACTGGCCTGTACCCGTCGTGCTCGACACGGTAGGTGTGCTTCCCCGGGTCGAGCCTGAGCGGCGCGCCGCTCGATGAAAGCTCCACCGGCTGGCCGTCGACCAGGATCCTCGAGCCGACGACCTGCTCGCCGGCGCTCGTCACGTTGAAGACGACCGACGGCGTCACCTGCTCGAGCTCGTCGAGCCACGCCCCGCAATCGCGGAGGACCGGAGCCGGGCACTCCGACCGCGCGCAGCCCTTCAGCGCGCGGCCTGCCTCGATCAGCTGGTGGCTCTTCCGGAGCTTCTGCACCTCGGCGTGCGCCGCGACACACTGCGCTACAGCCGACTCCGCCCCCTGCTCCGGCGCCGCGGGCTCGTCCGCCAGGGCCGCGCTCGACCAGAGGGAGGTCGCCACGAGCGCGAGCACCGCGCCCCGGCCGCGCCCCACCCCGGAAGGCCTCCCCAATCGCAGCATGTCAGTCTCCCCAGCCATCACGCCGAGCTCCTCTCGTGTCCAGCAGACTCGCACCTGACAGCCTGTCGAGCAAGATTCCGGCGGTGCGCCGGGCGCAGCGAGCGCGGCCCGCTGCCCCGTCACATCGCCGCGAGGGCCGCCACCTCGGCCGCCGAGAGCGCGCGGTCGTAGATCCGGAAGTCGTCGACGCTCCCCTTGAGGTAGGGATCCGACGTGAACTGAGAGCGACCGATGAAGTTCTGGGTGGTGTTCCCCAGCTCCGAGGGCCTGGTGTGTATGCTGTCGCTGCTCGCCACCTCGACCCCGTCGATGTAAATCGAAGAGCGGCTCGGGTTGAAGCTCGCCGTCACCGCGACGTGCGTCCACACCTGGATCGGCATGGTCCAGTCCTGGGTATACTCCTCGACGCCCGCAGGGGAGTTCACCGAGAAGCGGAGGCCCACGGGATTCGCCGCCTTCGGGCACAGGTAGATCCACGCCACGTCGCCGGATCCGAAATCGAAGATCCGCTGCCACACCAGCTGCCGGTCGAGCGAGACCCACAGGGACACCGTGATCTCGTTGAGCGTCTGCAAGATGCCAGGCGGGGCCTCCACGTACTGCGCGTCCCCCGAGAGGGACAGCGCATTTCCGATGTGCCCCGGCCCCCACGTTCCACCGAGGACCACCCCGTCATGCGACATGTCGCCCATAGCGTCCGCCGCGATGCCTCCCTCGGTCTCGTCGAACGTGTAGTGCAGGAAGAGCCCCCTTTCGAGCTCGACCAGGGGGCCGCCCCCGGCGCCCCCCGCGCCTCCAGCACCGCCGTGACCGCCGGCTCCTCCGGCGCCGCCCTCGCCGCCGGCCCCTCCGGCGCCCCCGACACCGCCCACGCCTCCGACACCGCCGGTGCCCCCGCCGCCGCCCTCGCTCCCCGCACCTCCGGCGCCGGCGCCGCCTCCCGAGCTGCTGGCGCTCTCGCTGGAGCTCTGCGTCGCAGCGCCGCCTCCGCCGCCCGTGTTCTCCTCCTGGAGATAGGACAGGCTCTCGAGCGAGCATGCCCCGAGGAAAAGGGGAGCGATCGTCAGGAGCGCGCGCGCCGCCGGACGACGTGCCGCAGGGCTGGCCAGCATCCTTCCATGACCTGCCATGTTCATGTCACCTCTCACCAAGATTGACGTGTCTCCCGACCGCGTGCGATGCAGCTGTCGTGGCTCGAGGACCACGGCCGCCGCCGGAGTATAGGGGAAAGAGCCGGGTTCCCGCATCGGACCGACGCATGGGCCACCCCAGCATGCCGGCTCACGGCCCGCCGGACTCCGGCCAGCCGCCGGTGTCCCAGCTCAGCTCGGCGATGCGCAGGACCGACATGCCGTCCGCGTCGGCGTCATAGGAATGGTAGATGTTGTACCAGGACTCACCAGCTCGGAGCAAGCCGTTGCTGCCGGGCCCACGCCACCTCGCGCTGCTGGTCAGCACGCGCGAGCCGCCGCCGTCGAGCATGCGGTTCCCCAGCCTGTCCACGTAAGGGCCGGCGAGCGCCTCGGACCGACCGACCATGATCTTGTACGTGCTGCTCGCGCCGGTGCAGCAGGTGTCGAACGAGGCAAACAGGTAATAATGTTCGCCTCGCCTCACGATGAACGGCGCCTCGATCGCCGTGCTCGGCCGTGAGGCGATCGACGTGAGCGTCCCGGCGACGGGAGCGCCCGCGAGGGTGAGCTGCATGAGCTTGAGCCCCGACCAGAAGCTCCCGAAGACGAGCCAGGGCGTGCCCCGCTCGTCGATCACGACGTTCGGGTCGATGGCATTGTAATCGGTGCCCTCGCTGCAGACGACGGCGCCGTGATCGAGCCAGCGGCTCTCCGGGGCCTGGAGCGAGCCCCTTGTCGCGTGACCGATGCAGGAGCGGTTCGTCCCGAAGAACGACGCCGCGTAATACAGATGATAGAGCCCGCCCCAGTACGAGATGTCCGGCGCCCAGAGCGCGTCGACGGCCCCCACCGCGCTCGCGACCCATTCGGGCGTGGCGCTGAACACGGCGCCGGCGAGGCTCCAGTGCACGAGGTCCGCCGAGGTCCGGATCGCGATCCCGGGGCCGGTGGAGAAGACGTGATACAGCTCCCCTTCCCGGACGATCGACGGGTCGTGCACTCCCTGGATGTCTCCGCTGAGGGCGAGCGCGACCGGAAGTGGGTCCGTCCCGATGGAGGGACCACCGCCACCCCCCGCCCCGCCGGAGCCCGCAGCAGCGTCCATTCCGCCGGTGCCCGCAGAGGTCCCCATTCCGCCGGTGCCCGCAGAGGTCCCCATTCCGCCGGTGCCCGCAGCAGCGTCCATTCCGCCGGAGCCCGCAGCAGCGTCCATTCCGCCGGTGCCCGCAGCTGTCCCCATTCCGTCGGTGCCCGCGCCCCCGGAGCCCGCAGAGGTCCCCGCTCCTCCGGTGCCCGCAGCAGCGCCCTCGCCCCCACCGCCCGCGCTCCCGGCGCCCTCCCAGGGACCGCTCGACACGGTCGCCGCCACCGGCCTGCCGTCGCCGCCCTGTGCCCCGGTGTCTCCGCCTGTCCCGCAACCGCTCATCACGGTCAGGGCCAGCGCGGAGAGCGCCCCCGTGCTCGTGGTCGTGTCGACTCGCGATCTCACATGCACTCGACCTTGAAGCGCTTGATCCCCTCGGCGTCGATGGTGTACGGCGGGTCGCATCGCACGCTCGGCGGGCTGGCCGGCGCGGTGGGTGTGGGCTCGGGCGGCGGCGCCGAGGGCACGGCGGCCTCGCGCCCGGCCGGAGCGCCCGGCTTCGCGGCCGCCGCGCCCGGCTTCGCAGCCGCCGCGCCCGGCTTCGCCGCCGGCACGCCCGGCCTCGCCGCCGCCGCGCCCGGCGTCGCAGGCGGCTCGGCCTGCCTCGCCGATGGCGCAGCCGCCGCCGCGACGACCACGGAGCCCGGCGGCGGGACCGCTCCCTCCCCCGGCGGAGGCGCCGCATCGTCAGGCGCAGGCGCAGCGGCGGGCGCCGCCGGCACGGGCGACGGCTGCGGCACCGCCGCCGAGGCAGCGGCGCCCTCGGACGAGCGCGTGGAGCGCGAGGAACGGGCGATGGCGCCCAGCACGACGCCGCAGCCGATCGCCAGCACGGCCACGATGACGAGCGAGCGGAGAGCCCCCTTCAGCCACGGGCGCGGCGCCGGCCCTTGCGCTTCCGTGCTCCTCGGCGTCGAGCCCGTCGTCGTGGTATAGCCGGCGGGCGCGAGCGATTGCGGCATCTGCGGCGGCGGCGGCAGCACGGCGTCGGGCGGCGCGGACGAGCGCGCCATGGACGCCCGGCGCTTCATCTCACGGCCGATGATGCGCCTCGTCTCCGCGCGGACCTCCTCGAACTCGCGCGCGACGAACCTGCCGATGTCGCGGCTCGTCACGGGCGTCATCCCGCCGATGAACGCCTCGAGCTCGGCCTCGAGCTCGAGCGCCGTGGCGTGGCGAGCCTCCGGCGCGAACGACAATGCCTTGAGGATGATGCGCTCGAGCTCCTCGGGCACGTCGGGGTTGGCCTCGCGCGGCCGCCGGATGTTCGCGTTCAAGACCTGGTTCATGATGGCGACGTCGGCCATCCCCTTCCACATCCGCTCGCCGGTCGCGGCCTCCCAGAGCATCACCCCCACCGCATAGAGATCCGCGCGCCGATCGATGTGGTTCCCCTCGATCTGCTCGGCCGGCATGTACCCGATCTTGCCCTTGATCACCCCCGTCGCCGTCTCGACCCCCCCGCCCATGAGCTTGGCGATGCCGAAGTCGATGAGCTTGACGTGGCCATCGTAGGTCACGAAGACGTTGTGCGGCGAGACGTCGCGGTGCACGACGTCGAGCGGCTCGCCATCGAAGCCGGTGAGCTCGTGCGCGTAATGGAGGGCGCGGAGCACGTCGACGATGATCCGGAGGTGCATCTCCAGCGGGAGCTTCGTGCGCGCGCGCGACCGGATCGCCGAGAGCGGCTGGCCCTCGAGGTACTCCAGCACGATGGCGGCCCCGCGGGGCGTCTGGACGATCGCGCTCGTCTGGACGATGTTCGCGTGGTTCAAGCGAGCGGAGAACCGCGCCTCGTTGATGAACATCTCCCGCATCTCGGGGTTGTCCAGCAGGTCGGGCCTGAGAAACTTCAGGACGACGAGCTTGTCCACGCCCTCCGCGCCGCTCTGCACGGCGAGGAAGACCTGCGCGGTCCCTCCCCGCCCGAGCTCGAGCAGGAGATGATGCCCAGCCTCGGGCGCGGCGCTGGACCTATCCACGTTCATCTGTCCGATGATGGCACGAAGAAAACGGCCGAGACCAGACGGATTCAGCGCGGTCTCGAGCCCCCGACCGTGCGCCGCTGCTTTACTCCGCCTCCCCCGAGGAAGCGCGGGTGCGATGGTGTCGCAGCGACGTCCCGCCAGCAGGGCCTACGCCCGAGCCCCGGCGTGCGCGCGATGCGGCGCGCATTGCGAAGCGCAAGCCGGCATACATTCAGGAAATTTGCAAGTTCCAAAGCGACGCCGCGATCGATGCCCTCGACCGCCGAGCGCGCGGCGCCTCCCGGATCTGGGCTGCGCCCGAGCCGCCCTACTTCAGCTGGCAGACATCGAGGACGTTCATGTCGGTGTAGTCGACGTTCTCCCCGCCCATGGTCCAGATGAAGCCGTAGTTCGAGGTGCCCGCGCCCATGTGGATGGACCACGGCGGCGAGATCACCGCCTCGCCGTCGCCGACCACGATGTGGCGCATGGAGTCGGGCTGGCCCATGAAGTGGAACACGCGGTGTTCGCCTGCCAGGTCGAAGTAGAGGTAGACCTCCGACCGGCGATCGTGCAGGTGCGGCGGCATCGTGTTCCAGACGCTGCCCGGCTTCAGGAACGTCACGCCCAGCAGCAGCTGCGCCGACTGGCAGACGCCCGGGATGATGTACTGGTAGATGGTCCGCTCGTTGGACTGCTCGGGCGAGCCGCGCTCCAGCGGATTGGCCTGGTCGATGGAGATCTTCTTCAACGGGAAGGCCGTGTGGGCCGGCAGGCTGGCCAGGTAGAACCGCGCCGGCGACGCGGCGTCCGCGCTGTCGAACGTCACGTCCGTCGCGCCCATGGGCACGTAGAGGCCGTCGCGGGGCTTCAGGTCGTGGGCCTGGCCGTCGACGGTCACGCGGCCGGCGCCGCCCACGTTGACGATCCCGAGCTCGCGGCGCTCCAGGAAGGGGCGGCCCTTCGAGCCCTTCGGCTCGGTCTGGACCGGCAGCCTCAGGGTCTCCTTCGCGGGCGTCGCGCCGCCGATGACGAAGCGCTCGTTGTGGCTGTAGTTCAGGTTGATCTGGCCGGGAACGAAGAGGCCTTGCACGAGATAGCGGTCGCGGAGCGCCTGGTTGTCCGCGCCCTTCATCATGTCCGGATGCGTGGCC
Organism: Sorangium sp. So ce321; assembly: GCF_051530195.1. NCBI lineage: Bacteria > Pseudomonadati > Myxococcota > Polyangiales > Polyangiaceae > Sorangium > Sorangium sp. So ce321. The sequence goes on from NZ_CP150329.1 coordinate 7,052,353, forward strand.
TGGTAGGTCTTGTTGAACATGCTCTGTCGTTCCGTGGTCAAGGGGAGTGCTCTCGGGCGCCAGGGACAGGCCTCCCGGGCTGGCTGCAATCCAGCCGGTAAGCCTGCCTGGGCAGGTTGTAGGTGAGATCGACGAGGAGGTCTCTGGCGTCGTCCTCGTCCAGGCGGTGCTCGACGACGAGGCGGGCGAGGAAGCCGGCGTCCACCCGGCGGGCGACGTCGTGGCGGGCCGGGATGGACAGGAAGGCCCGCGTGTCGTCGTTGAAGCCCACCGTGTTGTAGAAGCCGGCGGTCTCGGTGGTCTGCTCGCGGAAGCGGCGCATGCCCTCGGGGCTGTCGTGGAACCACCAGGCCGGGCCCAGCTTCAGGATCGGGTAATGGCCGGCGAGCGGGGCGAGCTCGCGCGCGTAGGCGCTCTCGTCCAGCGTGAACACGATGAGGCTGAGGTCGCGCTCGTTGCCGTACCTGTCCAGGAGCGGCTTGAGCGCCCGCACGTAATCGGTGGGCGTGGGGATGTCGGCGCCCTTGTCGCGGCCGAAGCGCGCGTGGAGCCAGGCGTTGTGGTTGCGAAACGAGCCCGGGTGGAGCTGCATGACCAGGCCGTCGTCGAGGCTCATCCTCGCCATCTCGGTGAGCATCTGCGCGCGGAAGAGCTCGGCCTGCTCGGGCGTGGCCTTGCCGGAGACGACCACCTGGAACAGCGCCTCTGCCTCGGCGGCCGTCAGGTCGGCGGTGCGGGCCGTGGGGTGGCCGTGGTCGGTGGAGGTGGCGCCCGCTTCCTTGAACGCCGCGCGCCGGACGCGGTGCGCCTCCAGGTAGCCGCGCCAGGTGGTCACGTCCTCGCCCGACAGCGTGGCGAAGCGCTCCATGGCCGTGGCGAAGTCCTCGTGCTCGGCGTCGATCACGGGGTCCGGGCGGTAGGCGGTGATCACCCGGCCGGCCCAGCCGCTGGCGCGGATCGCCCGGTGGTGCTCGAGGGTGTCCGACGGGCTCTCGGTGGTGGCGAGCGCCTCGATGTTGAACCGCTCGAAGAGCGCCCTCGGCCGGAACGCGTCCGTCGCGAGCTTCGCGTTGATCGTGTCGAAGTAGAGGTCCGCCGTCGCCGGCGAGAGCGCCACGTCGAGGCCGAACACCTCCACGAAGACGTGGGTCAGCCACAGGGACGACGGCGTGCCGCGGAAGAGCTTCCAGTGGGCGGCGAAGGTGCGCCACGCCATCCGCGGGTCGGCGCTCGAGGGCCCCGAGCGCGACGGCACGCCGAGGCTCTCCAGGCGCACGCCCTGCGAGTAGAGCATCCGGTAGAGGTAGTGATCGGGCGCGAGCAGCAGCTCGGTGGCGCTGGGGAACGGCGCGTTGCCGGCGAACCACGCCGGGTCGGTGTGGCCGTGCGGGCTGATGATCGGCAGCCCCTTCACCTCGGCGTGGAGGCGGCGCGCGATGGGGCGCGTCTTGGCATCGGCCGGGAACAGACGGTCTTCGTGCAGCGTCAGCGGCCTGGGCATCTGTCTTCCGCCTGCGCCTGCACGCCGCGAGCCAGCGCCATGCGACGCGCCGGACCGGCGCGACGAGACGCTTCACGAGACCGAGGGGCAGGAATTTTCTTGTGTTGGCATATGAAAACCGGGTCGATCTGTCAACCGTGGTGCGCGCGGGTTGACAGTCGCGGTTGACAGAGCCGGGGCCCGGGGCACGAGAAACCCTTGGAATGGCGCCGACCAGTGACCCAGCTCCCGGTCGGGCGCCTGCAGGTGCCGGCGCTGCGCGCGCCCCGAGCGCGGCCTCTCCCCTCTCCGCCCTCTCCACTACTCCACGGACGTCGGCCCGATGACGGCGGCGGACGATGGGAATTGAGGGCTCATCTGCTGCTCGACGGTGATGAGCAGCTCGAAGCTCGCATAGGGCACCGTGGTTTCGACCAGCTTGCCGCCCCGGTTTCCAGCGTCGTAGTCGAGCACTCCGACCCGCCGCCAGGGGATCTCGGAGCTCGGGCGCTGCCAGACGACGAAATGCTTGCTGCCTGCCTGGATCCGCTCGGGCGGCGCGAGGTGGACGACGTCCACCGCCAGTCGTGTGGTCGCGGCGTCGGAGTTGATGTCGGCGGTGATGTGCGCATCGGTGCCGGGCGCGAGCTGCGTGCCCTGGACGACCCGCTCGCTCGGGCCGCCGCAGCCTGCGAGCGCCATGCTCGCGAGGAGACCGAGCAGGAGCCCTGTCCGGCGGCCGGAGGGTCGTCTCGCGTCAACGTGTTTCATATCGCCACCTCACTCGCCTTTCTGCTCCACGGCGGATCCGTGGCCCACCTCGACATCGACTCCCGGCTGGCCGGCACCGCAGCCGCCCGGCCGTTTCATGGTGGTTCCTCGCCGTGTTCGTTCATGCGGTTTCAGCAAGCGTTGTGCCGGGATGGCATGTGAACCGGGTGGCGACGAGACGAGCGGTTGCACGACCGGGCAACGCTCGCTCCGACCTGCAGCGATCCGCTGACGGGCGGGCCGCGCGAGCGGCGCGACGAGCGCCGGCCGGGGCAGGCAGCTCACGACATGGCGTCGTCTGGACGCGGCGGCTCGCCGAAGCGCGATTGGCTCGGCGACCTCCGGGCGAGCTCGACATCGAGAGCGCAGGTGTACGAATTGCATATGCACAAGGAGGGAGCACAAGGAGGGAGTACAGGGGGAGCGTGGGGGGGGAGCATCGGAGGGAGCGACGGCGGCCGGCGCCCTCGACGTGAGACAAGGTGCCTGAGACGCCGCCGCTCTGATGCACGGACCGGAAGAGCCCGGTCGGAGGTGCATGATGGTCACACATGAGGAGATCAAGCGTGGGATGGTCGTCCGGAGCTCGGACGGCGAGAAGCTGGGCGAAGTGGTGAGGCTCGACGAGGACCGATTCGAGATCGAAAAGGGCTTCTTCTTCCCGAAGGAGTATGCGGTGCGCTACGACGAGGTGGCCGGCATCCGGGCAGGGGAGGTCATCCTCACGCACGCTCGCGATCAGCTCGCCGCGGCCCGAGGGCAGGCGCGCGAGGCCGGCGCCGCGATCGACCAGGGCGAGGAGATCCGCGTGCCGCTGGCGGAAGAGGAGATCGTCGTCGGGAAGACCGTGCAGGAGGTCGGCCGGGTCCAGGTCACGAAAGAGGTGATCACCGAGGAGAAGCAGGTCACCGTCCCCGTGGCGCGCGAGGTGGTGCACGTCGAGCGCGTCCCGGTGAGCGAGGAGCGGCCGGCCGCCGCCGGCACCATGTTCGAGGAGGGGTCGCTCAGCATCCCGATCCGCGAGGAGCGCGTGGAGGTCTCGACGCAGCCCGTGGTGAAGGAAGAGCTCCGCATCGGCAAGGAGGTGGTGCACGGCCAGGAGACGGCGCGGGCCACCGTGCGCCGCGAGACGGCCGACGTCCGGACCGACGACGAGCCGCCGCGCCAGCGCGCCGCTGGTGAGCCGACGGCGACGGCGCCCGAGGAAGCGCCGCCGGAACGGGCGACCGGGACAGGCGGCAGGAGGCGCTGAGCGCCCATCGCCGGTCCACGATCGGCGACGCGGACCTGACGCCGAGGGCATCCCCAGCAGGATGTTCCACGAACATCTGCGTGTCACTCCGGCGAGGTGACGGCGTCGTGTGGCCCTTCCGGGTCGACGACGACGGCCTCCGCCCGCTTCAGGCCGAGGCGCGAGAGCCGGGCCGGGGCGTCCCCGGGCGCGGGGTGCCGGATCGTCCCCCGCGGCTCGAGCGGCGGCGCGGCCGGCTCGTTGCCGGTGAGCTGCTTCAGGCCGTAAAAGCCGTTCATCGTCGCCGACAGCATCATGGCGCCGCGGCTCAGCGACAGCGCGCCGCGCGCGAGGCGCTCGAGCACCGCCGCGGGGCCGAAGGCGCGATTCCACATCTGGCGGTGGGCGGCGAGGAGCTGCTCGGGGGACATGCGCGCCGGCCGGAAGGCGACCCCGTAGCCGCTGTAATGGGGCCAGTCGCGCTCTTCCAGGATCCGCCCGTCCCGCCGGTGCTCGTCGTACAGCGGCGTGCCCCGGAACGGCGTGAGGATGCTCAGGAACGGGACGTCGACGCCGATCTCGTTCAGCCGATCGGCCGTGGAGGCGATGACCTCCGGCGTCTGATCGTCGAAGCCCGAGATGAACCCTGCCATCACGCAGATGCCGCGATCGTGCAGCTTGCGGATGGCCTCGCGGTACTCGCGCACGCGGTTCTGGCGCTTGTCGACGCTCTTCAGATCGGCCTCGTCGAGGCTCTCGATGCCGAGGAAGATGCCGATACAGCCGGACCGCTCCATCGCGTCGAGGAGCTCCCGGTCCTTGACGATATCGATGGAGGCCTGCGTCAGCCACCAGCGATCGAGCCCGGCGAGCTCGCGCAGGAGCTCCTTGGCCCAGCGGCGCTGGACCAGCAGGTTGTCGTCCCAGAACCAGGCGACCTTCTCCTGCCAGAAGCGGGGGAAATGCGTGGCGGCGATGTCGCGGATCACCTCGTCGACGGGGCGCACGCGGAAGCCGGGGTTGAGGTCGGGCACCGTGCAGAAGCTGCACGTGAACGGGCAGCCGCGCGTCGCCTGGAGCACGCGGGGGACGAGGAAGCGGCCCTCGAGCAGATCGTAGCGAGGGGTCGGCAGCCCGGCGAGCGAGGCCGGCTCGCCGTGATAGACGCGGCGCTGCGTGCCTCGCTCGAGATCGCGCAGGACGCTGGGCCAGACCGTCTCGGCCTCCCCGGTGACCACCACGTCCACGTGCTGGAGCGCCTCTTCGATCCAGTACGAGACATGCGGCCCGCCAGCGACGACGCGCACCCCGAGGGCGCGGTAGCGATCGGCGAGCGCGTAGGCGCGGCGCGCGAAGCCGGAGAAGAAAGAGAGCGCGACGACGTCCGGCGCCGCGTCGACAGGGACAGGGCGCACCTGCTCGTGGAAGAGCTCGACCTCGTGCTCCGGCGGGGTGATCGCCGCGAGGTGGATCCCGGTGACCGGCGGGACGAAGTGGAAGTGGTGCCCCCTGCGATAGCGGGGGACGTAACTCACGACAATCCTCACCTTCATGAGCGCCTCCTCGGGATCATGCGCCTCATCGGGCCGGGCCCGCACGGAGACTCGATGAGACGCGCTCAGAATAACGGAAGTCGGCCGTTGTCGATTCCAGAAGCGGGAGGAGCTACCGTGGAAGGACGGTGGTGGGCGCGTGCGGGAGCCGAGGAACGAGCGTCCCGGAAGGCAGAGGCTCGCTACCGGGGTACCGCGCGCGCCGCGCCGCCCGGCCGCCGCCGCGCGGCCCCCTCCTCCGCCACCAGCGCGGCGTCGGCGGAGAGACGCCATGCCGGAGCGAGCCAAGATGAATTGATCGCATGAGCCACATGATCGATATGAGCTGGAAGAGCACCGTTTCGCGACTAGACGTTGGCTCACCTGACTGGACTTTGTAAAGGTTCGTTAAAAACGTCAGGTTCTTGCTCCAGGAGTGCTGGAACATTGAATTGAGCAGCTCAGCTAGCTAAGGAAGCTGCGGTCGTCGGTCACCTGGAGCGCGAGCTGCCAGGCGGAAGCGCTCGATGTCAGCGCGGCTGCGGCCGACATTTGCGCTCACGATTCGCAAAGCGCCCAGATCCGAACAGCCCGATCGAGCCAGACGGGCACCTGCTCGCGTCACCGCTCGCAGCGCGCGCTGCGCTCGGCCGGCGCTCGGCCGGCGCCCGCGTCAACTCTCACCCAACGAGAACGTCAATGCGGAATCTCTCCTTCGGCTTCGCCCATCCTCTTGCGACCAAGACCAGCTCGGCTGCGGTCCTCGCCCTGCTCGCCCTCGGCGCCGCCGCCTGCGGAAGCCACGGCGTCGGTGAAGGCTCATTCGGTGATACGGGGCTCGCGCTCGACGAGGCCGACGAGCCGATTGGCTCGGCGATCGCGGGCAGCGTGTCCGGCGCTGGCGCTGGCGACGACAGCGGAGCCGGCCCGGTCGCCCCGCCCGCGGCAGGCCCGGCGGCGCTCGGCTCCTGGCAGTTCGACGATTGCGACGGCTCGACGACCGAGCTGCTCGACTCGTCGGACAACGGCTCGGCGGCCACCCGCTCGGCCGGAGCGGCCTGCGCGCAGGGCATCAAAGGCCTCGGTATCGCCTTCGACAACAGCAACGACACCGTCACGGTCAACGACGCTCCCCGCTTCACGTTCGGGCAGAACCTCGCGGTCGCCGCGTGGGTCAACCCCACGTCGGTGTCCGGGTCGGCGGCGCGGACGATCGTGCAGGAGCGGAACACCGGCAGCTCGAGCTTCTCGCTCGTCGTCCAGAGCAACGAGGCGAGGTTCGCCGTCACCCTGAGCAACGGGCAGACGGTCACCTCGCGCGCCCCGATCCAGGCCAACGTGTGGACGCACGTCGCGGGCGTCTACGACGGCAGGCTCGTGCGGCTCTTCCTCAACGGCCAGCAGGTGGGCCAGGTCAGCGCGACGGGCGCGATCCGCGACATCAACGCGCCCATCCATATCGGCAACAACCCGCAGCGGCAGCGCTTCACGGGCCTCATCGACCAGGTCTGGCTCTCCGCCAGCCCGCTGACCGACGCCGACATCGCCCAGCTCACCTGCCTCAGGCACCCCGCCACGGTCGTCGTCACGCCGGAGAGCAGCGGCCCCGTCGCCCCCGACACGCCGGTGACGTACCAGGTCGCGGTCACCAACAACGATACAAGCACGTGCAGCGCCCGGAACTACGCCCTCAATGTTACCACCCAGCCGGGGATCAAGTTCTCCCAGGACATCTCGTCCATCCCTGGCGTCGCCCCCGGGAGCACGGCGACGTTCCCCGTCACCGTGACCGGCAACCTGGCCGTGGACCCCGGCGTCTATCGGCTCCCGTACTCCGTGATCAACCCCGACTCGCCCGATAACTTCTTCGTCGCGTCAGGGGACCTCGTCTACGAGCTGGCCGAGCCGGCGGGCTGCTTCGTCCGGACGGGCCGCGAGATCTTCGTGAAGCACCTCAGCGTTGTCGAAGATCCCATCCGCACGACGTTCAATGGGCCGGTCGGCGATCCCCGGACGGGCGCCTGGACGTTCGCGCGGCTCATGGAGGACATGGCGCCCACGCCGGCCGACGCGCCGGCGATGGTCGAGCAGCTCTTCAGCACCTGGCTGACCGATCAGGTCGTGAACGGCTTCACGGTGCCGGCGCGCCCGACGATTCAACAGGTCGTGCTCGACGAGTGGCCGAGGAGCCCTGACGGGTCGCTCGACCTCCGGCAGGCGCCGCTGATGCTGCTCGGCATCGTCAACAGGATCGACGTGAGGAACCTGGCCGACGGCCACGCCGGCGAGGGGCGGTTCGTGTTCGGCGTCTTCAGCCAGGGCTTCGCGCAGCAGTTCACCTTGATCCTGGAGTACAAGCTCCCCGCGTCCACCGAGGCCGACGTGCTCGACTGGGCGAACGCGTGGCACGCGCTCGGCAGCCTGCCCTTCCCGTCCGAGCAGTACAACGCCGCGCTCCAGGAGATCACCACGCGCTTCGCGGGCCGGAACGCCGCGCCCGGCAAGCCGAACGGGAGCTCCCTGGGGCAGCTCCGCACGAACGAGATCGCGCTGGCGGGGCCGTGGGAGCTGCGCGAGTTCGTCCTCTCGCCGGAGACCGGCTTCCTGCGCCCGGAGACGGTCAAGCTGACGCCGGATCTGAGCCTCGACGGGACGGCCACGCTCGCGGCCTTCGTGAACCAGAACGAGGCCGCGATCATCGCGGAGCAGCACACGGTGCCCGACACGTTCGATGGGAGCCCGTTCCTGGGCGGCTCGTCGCTCAACAACCTCACGGCGTGGACCGCTCCAGGCATCCTCGACAACGAGGCGCGGCACAAGTTCTCGCTCAACACATGCAACGGGTGCCACGGCGGGGCGGAGACCGGGACGGGGTTCCTGCACGTGAACGTGAGGGCGCCCGGGAACGAGGGGACGCTGTCCGGCTTCATGACCGGCATCGAGATCCCTGATCCGGTGACCGGCGAGGTGCGCAACCTGAACGACCTCGCGCGCCGCAACCTGGATCTGAAGGCGCTGGTCTGCGAGCCCGCCCCGGCCTCCGCGGGCGCCGCGACCGCGGCGCGGGCCGGCGTGGCCACCGGCCGCTCGGCGTTCGTCCGCCGCGGCATCGGGCGCGTTCACTGATCCCCGGCAGACCACCGCCCTCGATCCAGCCGCAGATCAGCGCCGGGGGGTGGCTCCGCGGTTGCGGCCCCCCGGCGCGGGGCGTATCACGCCATGCTGCCATGTCGTCGATCGCCACCATCCCCGCTGGGACTCCCGTCGTCGTTGGTCAGAACGTCGTGCCCATGCCGGCCGTGAAGCCGACCGACCGCGTGGTGCCGGTCGTGCGGACCGGCGAGCTCGTCGTCATCTCGGAGGAGGCCTACGAGGCCGCGCGCGCCGCCGTCGACGAGGCGGCCGCCGCGGTGGAGGCCCTCGCCGGGGCGCCGAGCAGCGCCGTGGACGCCTTCTTCCTGGGCTTCGCGGAGCGCCTGGCCGACGACGCCGTGTGGGCGCACGTGGCGCGGGCCAACGCGGAGGACGTGGCGAGCGCCGAGGCGCGCGGCCGCAGCACCACGCGGCTCGTGGCCACGCCGAAGATGCGCGCCGACATGGTCGCCGGCCTGCGCAACTGGGCGAGCACGCCGAGCCGCGTCGGCGAGGTGATCGAGCGCCGCGAGCGGCAGGGCTACGTGATCGAGCGCCGGCGCGCCCCCCTCGGCGTCGTCGCGTTCGTCTTCGAGGGGCGGCCGAACGTGTTCGCCGACGGCGCCGGCGTGGTGCGCAACGGCAACGCCGCGGTGATGCGCATCGGCGCCGACGCGCTCGGGACGGCGCTCGCCATCGAGGCCCACGCGCTCCGCCCCGCCCTGCTGGCGGCGGGCCTGCCCGAGGGCGCGGTGCGCCTGGTCCGGCACAAGGCGCACGGCGCCGGGCAGGCGCTCTTCACCTTGCCCAGGGTGCGCCTCGCCGTCGCGCGCGGCTCGGGCGCCACGGTCGCGCTGCTCGGCGCGATCGCGGAGCAGCACGGCATCCCCGCGTCGCTGCACGGGACGGGCGGCGCGTGGATGTTCGTCGAGCAGAGCGCCGATCCCGAGGCGCTCGAGGGCGCGATCGTGAACAGCCTCGATCGCAAGGTCTGCAACACCCTGAACGTGCTCCTGCTCGAGCGCGCGGCGAGGGGCTCGCTCGGTCCGGTCGTGGAGCGCGCGCTGCGCAAGGTGGGCGCCAAGGTGCACGTCGTGGCGGGGTCCGAGGGCGTCGTCACCGGCGAGGAGGGCTTCCCGGAGGGCGGGCTCGGGACGGAGTGGGAGTGGGAGCGCGTGCCGGAGGTCTCGTTCCTGCTCGTGGACGACCTGAAGGAGGCCGCGCGCCGCTTCAACACGTCGAGCCCGCGCTTCGTCGCGTCGATCGTCTCCACGCGCCCGGGCGCCTTCGAGGAGCTCTACGCCGCCGTCGACGCCCCGTACGTCAGCAACGGCTTCACGCGGTGGGTCGACGGACAGTGGGCCTACGATCGCCCGGAGCTCGGCCTGACGAACTGGGAGCGCGGGCGGCTCCTCGGGCGCAGCGGCTTCCTGTCAGGCGACGACATCGTGAGCGTGCGCGACGTGTTCCTGGATCGCACCGGCAAGGCGGTGCAGCGAAGGTAGGCGCGCGCGGCGAGGGGCGCGCGTGGCGAGGGGCGCGCGCGGCGAGGGGCGCGCGCGGCGAGGGGCGCGGGCGCGCGTGGCGAGGGACGCGGGCGCGCGCCCGCGGGCAGCGCCCTGGCTCGACCAGCGAGGCGCTGAGCCGACGGACGAGCGGCGCGCCCTTGCCACCGGGTCAGCCGAGGAGCCCTCGCTCGGCCAGCCACAGCGTCGCGCCGGCGCGGCTGTAGATGCCGAGCTTGTCGTAGGCGTGGGCGACGTGGTGCTGCACGGTCTTCTCCGAGATGCGCAGGACGAAGGCGATCTCGCGGTTGGTCTTGCCGGCCCCGACGAGCCGCAGCACCTCCAGCTCGCGGGCCGTGAGCACCTTTCGTGGCCGGAGGAGCCGGCCGTGCCCCGCGCCGGGGCGCTTGCTGCTCGGAGGAGCGACCGGCGCAGGATCGGTGGCGAACAGATAGCCGTACGTCGTCCCGCGCTCCCCGGTGAGGCGATGCGTCCAGATCGGGTTCGCGCAATAGATCTCCAGGATCTCCTTCGTGTACCCGATCACGAACTGCTCGAGATACGGGTGCCAGGCGGGGAGGTCACGGACTCGAAACTCGACGCCGGCGTCGTTCAGGCTCGCCTCGGAGCGGCTGTCCGTCTCGGTGAAGTAACGATGCCAGAGGTTCGCAATCGCCGCGACCAGCGAGGTGATCTCGGGATCCTGGACGAAGCGATTCAGCGGACCGTCGACGTGCGCCCAGCGCGCCGACTCGGCCCCGAGCTCGAACAGCGCGTCCTTGCCGTCCGGGTAGAACCGACGAACGAGCTCGTCGTGGAACGCGAGGAACTCGGACAGCGGGACCAGGCTGCTGGCCGTGATCGGCCTCCGGAACCATGGATTGGCCAGCGCCACGTCGCGAAAGAAGCCGCGCCACGCCTCCGAGCCGAACCTCCGGCTGATCAGCGTCTTCCGCGTCAGGATTGTGGTTCCGCTGACCTTCATAAAAAGGCGAGTGAAGGACGAGGCCGCGCAGAAGCAGGCTCGCAAAGTATCACTCGCCAGTATGAACGATCAGGGCGCCTGCGGTCAATGCGCGAGCTCGCGCGCCATGGACAGCCGCGACCACGGTCAGATGGTTATATCAGCAGCAGATTCTTCCGATCGCGCTGCAGACCCGGATGCTGTTCGAAGCCCTTCTGCTGGATGGCCCGGTCCGTGCTCCAGCGGCCACGCGACGTCCCCAGGAACATCCCCTTGCCGGTGTCCCCCTCGTCGCCGAGCAGGTGCCACCTCGACCACGCCACACCGGCCTTCGCGAACTCCCCTCGATACCTCCCATCCTGCCGAGTCAAGCGCATGAGCACCTCCCCCCTGAGCGCGGTGGAGACGTGGCCTACGGCATGGTGTGCCGCTTCAGGACGGGCCAGCCGACCGCGGCGTTGCCCGGCTCGTGGCTGCCGCCCTGCTTCGTGCACAGGGCGACTTCGACGCCGCCCTCGCAGGTCGAGTAGGTCGAGCAGCCCTGGCCGTCCTCGGCCGAGGCCGATCCGGTGCATCCATTGATATCGGCCCACTTCTCGAAGGTCGCCTTCGCGCCAAGGAAGGTGACGGGCATGCCGCGCACCACCGAGGAGCCTCCGCCGGCATAGGGCACGATGGGATCCGAGGTGCCCCGGAACGAGACCACGGTGATGGGGCGCGACGGCTCGCAGTCGCCGACGTTCTCCTGCAGGAGATCGAAGGCGGCGGGCGCGACCGCCGCGAACACGTCGGCGGCGTGGCAGGCGAGGTAGTGGGACATTCCACCGCCCATGGAGAAGCCGACGGCATAGATGCGCTTGGGGTCGATGCAGGCGGTCTCCTGGACCTGGGCCACCAGCGCCTTGGCGAAGGCCACGTCGTCGGTGTCGGCCACGCAGCAGGGCCCGACGTTCCAGGCGCCGCCCGAGGGTCCGGACAGCCCGCTCGGGAAGGCCATGATCACCCCCTCCGGGTCGGTCTGCGCCGGATACGGCGAGCCCGTTCGCTCCGACGGGCCGGAGCCGCCGAGAGGGTGGAAGTCCACGACGAGAGGCACCGGCTTGCTGCCGTCGTACGCGGCGGGAACATGCAAGACATAGCTGCGGCTCCCGGAGCCCACCGTCACCGTCTGGTTCGTGTCGCCAGCTCTCAGCGCGGGCGACGGGCAGGTGACGCTTCCGCCGCCGCCAGTGCCGCTGCCACCGGCGCCCGCGCCCCCGGTCGCGCTGCCACTGGCGTCGCCGCCGCCGGTGCCGCTCCCTCCGGTGCCGCTCCCTCCGGTGCCGCTCCCTCCGGTGCCGCTCCCACTCGTGCTGTTACCGCCTGCCGAGGCCGTCGTGCTCACGGACGCGGTGCTGCTGCCGCTGCCCGAGGTACCGCTCGTGCTGGTATCATCGCCGCCACCAGCGCCGGCGCTGGTGGTCCCGTCGCTGCCGCCGCCGCAGCCCCACAAGGCAATACCGAGCGCTCCTGACAGCAGGATCTGCTTTGGTAAACTCGTTCGTCCGATCACCATGGGTCAGCACCTTTTTCCGGTATGGGTGAGATCGTCAGTCCGCGATCTGGTGTCACGCGCTCGCATCACGCGATGCGGGTGACTGTCATACCCGAGTCCGCTCTCTCCAGGCATAGGCATACTGGCCTATGCCCCCGTGGCGATGTCACCTGCGCAGTTCGCCTCGACCGCTGAGCCTGGCTGGCTCCCTGGCGGCCCCGCGCCGCGGCGCTCGCGGTCCCATGTCGCTCGTGAGGGCAGTCCAGCTTGACAGCAAACTTGGCCGAGGACTAGCCTGGCGCGGCCATGGGGTCGCTCCGGCTCCGCGCTGGCGATGGCGGTCCCTGCGGGCCTGACGGGAGGGAGAGGGACGATGACCAGCAGCAGTGCGCCCAGCGGCACGGAAACGGTTGAGCTCGCCGCTTTACAGCAGCGCACCGGCGAGCCGGAGCGGTCGCTGGTCGCCGCTTCCGGGGAGGAAGCCGAGCGCGCACGAGAGCGAGAGATCGAGGCGCTCAGGGCGCAGGTGGAGCTGCTCGACGTGGCGCACGACGCCATCCTCGTCCGGCGCCTCGATGGACTGATCACGTACTGGAACAAGGGCGCAGAGCGGATGTACGGCATCCGCAGGGAGGACGCGGTCGGGCGCGCCTCCCATGAGCTCCTCCGCACCGCCTTCCCCTCGCCGCTGCCCGCCATCGAGCGGTCCTTGCTGGAGGATGGCCACTGGGAGGGAGACCTCGAGCACACGACGCCTCGCGGCGTCGTCATCGTCTCGAGCAGGTGGGTGCTCCGGCGGTGCCCGAGCGGCAGCCCCGAGGCGGTGTTCGAGATCAACAACGATATCACCGCGCGCAAGGCGGCCGAGAAGGAGCGAGATCGGCAAACCGCCCTGCTCAGGCGGCAAGCGCAGCTGCTCGATCTCGCGCAGGACGCGATCGTCCTCCGACGGTTCGACGGCACGATCACGTACTGGAACCGGGGGGCAGAGAGGATGTACGGCTACGCCGCCGCGGAGGCGATCGGCGCGCGATCCCACGAGCTCCTGCGCACGCGCTTCCCTGCAGCGCTCTCCGAGATCGACGCGGCGCTGCGCGCGGACGCCCACTGGCAGGGGGAGCTGGAGCACACCCGGCGCGACGGAGGGAGCGTCATCGTCGAGAGCCGGTGGGTCGCTCAGCCGGACGCGGGCGAAGCGCAGGCCCTGGTCATGGAGATCAACACCGATATCACGGCGCGCAAGGAGGCGGAGCTGCTGCGCTCGGAGCAGCAGCAGGAGCTCATCCGGCTGCAGGCCACCGCGATCGCCGAGCTGTCGACGCCGCTCATCCCGATCACCGATCATGTGGTGGTGATGCCGCTCATCGGCGTGCTGGACACGAGGCGCGCGGGGCAGGCGATGGACACCCTGCTCGGAGGGCTCTCGTCGTCGGGCGCGACGGTCGCGATCATCGACGTCACGGGTGTGAAGATCGTCGACACGAAGGTGGCGGACGCGCTCCTCCGTGTGGCGCAAGGAGCGCGGCTGCTCGGCGCCGAGGTGGTGCTCACCGGGATCCGTGCGGAGGTCGCCCAGACCATGGTCAGCCTCGGCGTGGATCTGCAGGGCATCGCCACGCGGGGTACGCTGCAGGGCGGGATCGCTTACGCGCTCGCCCGGGCGGGCGCGCGCGGGTTCTTCGCGACGTGGAAGGCGGAGGGGGGCGGGCTCACCCGAGAGGGCGCACCTCGTACCTCGGCACGCTGATGATGCCCTCGTCGCTCAGCAGACCGCAGAGCGCCTGATCGAGCAGGACGTCGACCGCGCAGCGCTGCTCCGGGCCGAGGGACACCAGGCCGCCGATCAGCCGCACCCCGTGGCTGTAGTCAGCGTAGGTGTCCTCGTGCGGTAGCCGCCGCCGGAGCGAGGTGTCCAGCGGCTGCCACGGCTTGCTGTCCGCCTTGTGGAAGCCGTAGAGCGCCAGCCGACGCGCATAGTGGTGCAGCCGGTTCGTCACCACGATGTCCTTCTTGTGTCCCGCGAGCAGCTCGCCGAGCTCGCCGACCCGGCGCTGCTCGATGGCCAGGTGATGCTCACGAAAGCGCTCGATCCTGGTGCCGTCATCGGGGCTGAACGGGATGGCGGTCTGCTTGCGCGCGGCAGCATAGATGTCCTTCACGAGCTTCTTCGTCGGCAGCACGCAGCCGCACGCGTCCGCGATGCGCTGGGCGGTGACGCCGGTGAGCGGCATGCGCAGGAAATCGGCGTCCGAGCCGACCGCCAGGTAGTCGGCGCACACGTGCGCGACGCCCCGCTTTCCGTCGGGCGCCTCCACCGTGACGCGATGGAAGCGGCGCAGGAAGGCGGGCACGTTCCCGCGCAGCACCTCCCGGGCGAAGAGCTCCTCCCGCGCCGCGAGCGACAGGCCCCGGGCCTGCTCGTAGAACTGCGTGCCGGTCATCGCGGCCGGGTCGCGCGGCGGCAGCCACTCGAGGCCCGTCCCGTCGAACACGGGCGCCGGACGCGCGGCCGCCCGGGTCGACGGGTCGGACACCGCAAAGAACGCGACGGCGCCCCCGGTGTCGCTCGCGCGGGGAGCCGCGACCGGCTCGGGGGTGGCCGTGACAGTGAACCGGAAGCCGCTCTCCACGAACGTGTAGGTGCGCGGGGCGGTCCCCGCGGCGCCCGGAGGCGCCATGGCGGTCGACCTGCTCGCCTCGCCCTGGAGATCTCCCTGCGGCCCCGCCGTGCTCGGCGCGCCGCCCGCGGGCGCCCGCGCGTCGACGACGCCCAGGAGCGCGCGGCCCAGCGCGCGCGGCAGATCGAGCGCGCAGGGGGGGCGCGGCAGCGCGCGCTGCAAGGCGTCGCGCGTCTCGGGCCCGACCGCGCCGGTCACGGGCAACCCCATCTCCTGCTGGAAGGTCCGCGTGGCTGCCTCCGTCTCTGGACCGAAATGGCCGTCCACGCCGTGGGCCGGCAGGACGCCGGCGCGCCACTTCAGCAGGTGTTGCTGCCATGCCTTCACCTCGGGCCCCTCGGCGCCGCGCGCGAGCCCGCGGCCGGGCGGCGCAGCGCCGTAGTCGAGGCCAGGTATCCGGCCCGCGTGCGTCCAGCCCCGCTCGAGCGCCGGGAACACCCCGACGCCATGCGCTGTGTCGCGCGCCTCGATGGTGCGGCCGTCGCCCAGGCTCAGCGCGACATGGGCGTGCTTGGGGCGCCCGCCGGCGAACGGTTCGTCCGAGAAGCGGAACAGGAGGGCGCCTCGGGTCGCGATGGCCGTCTGCACCGGCATGAGCAGCCGCGCCGCCTTGACGTGGCGTGCCTGCACCCAGGAGCCATCGGGCATCGTCGGCTCCACGCCGAGCTGGGCGCAGCCCCACTCGATGAGCTCGGAGCAATCGAACGCGGAGGGGTTGGGATCGGTCAGGCGCACCTCGTGGCCGTAGATGTATCTGTCCTCCGTCTGCGAGAGCAGCTTCTGGCACAGCGCGTCGGCCGTGGGCAGCTGCGCCGACGCCACGGGCCCGTCCTCGAGCCGGGCGAGGCGGCGCAGGTCGCTCAGCGTTCCATTGAACAGGTTGGCGTCGACCGTGTTGCCCCGGATGCCCGGCATCACTGCCTTGGCGGTGATCTGCCAGAACGACCACGCAGACCAGGGGTTCCATGCCTTGAGCGGCTTCTTGTGCGCCCAGTCCGCCCATTCCTTCGTGCTCGCCGGGGGCCTCGCCCGCACCGAGTCGAGGCCGTACGTGTAGTTCGCGAGCCACAGCGGGCAGTCGAGGAACTCGGAGCAGCCGCCGAGGCGTTCGTGCCAGAAGTTGTGACGGGTGTAGAGGATGACCGAGCGGCCCGGGTAGCGCGCCTTCACCTCCCGTACGAAGACACGGGTCCACTCCTGAAGAGCCAGGGTGTCCTCCGGCGTCCAGACGTGGCCATCTTTGCCCTCGTGCTGCATCTCCTCGAGGTCGAGCACGATATCGAGCTCCCCGGGCTCCAGGTCGCCGACCACGCTGCAGATCTTCTGCGCCTGCTCGGCGGCGCCGAGGCGCGGCAACGCGTAATGATAGTACCCCCGGAGGAGCCCGCAGCGCGCGGCCTCGGCCCGGTTGTACGCGAACTTCTTGTCGACCGCATGGGTCCCGTAGGTCGCCCGGATGAAGACGAAATCCAGCTGTGGTGCGAAGACATCCCACTGGATATTGCCTTGATAGACCGAAACATCCGCGCCGCTCAACATGAGCTCCCTCCTCCTCCGCACGCGCGGATCGCGGCCTCGTGTCCCCCAGCCGTGCTCCGCGAGCGCGCCCCTCGACGCTTATCTCGCGCCCCCAGGCGACGTCATCCCCGGGGCAGCTCAACCTGTCTACAGCAGTGCGGCGCGCCCGTCGAGATGGTCGCCGCCGCGGAGCGTCCGCCCCCGGGGCCTCGGCGCGCGGCGAGCGACCGGCAGCCGCGACGCCTCGGTGCTGGTGCCCTGTGGGACCAAGGACGCGCCTCAGCGCGAGGATCGTGGGAACGCAGCGTGGCGCCGGGCTCCTTGCGCCTCCTCCCATGGGGGTCGCAGCGCGCCGGAGCGTTCGAGCGTCTGCCCGGAACGTCAGCGCTGGTCGCCTGGGAGCAGGGTATGGCTGCTCCGTCCCTCGCCACAGCGCGGAGAACGTGCTCGCAGCGCGCCCCGGCGAAGCGCCTCTCACAACAAGCGCGCAGTCCATCAGATGCCGCAGGCGCCCTCCGCCCGAAGAACGCTTATCATGGGCCCGGGGGGTGTCGCGCGGTCGCGCCTGCCCTGGCACGTGCACGATCCTCGTCCGCCTCCGCAGGAGCGCGCAGTACTCGGGCGTGCGCGGCTGGTTCGACAGGGAGCGAGCGCTGCGGGCCGCCGTGGAGAACGTCGTCGATGACGTGAAGACAGGCGCGCTCGACGCCGCCGCGGCGCTCCCCCGCCTGCGGCCGGGCGCCGGCGGCGCGGAGACGCTCTTCGACGACCTGCGCGCGCTGCGGCAGATCATCCAGCTCGACGGCGCGATCCACGAGGCCGAGGCGAAGCTGAGGGTCGCCGGGGCGGGTATCCGCCGGTCGAGAAGTGGACCGCCGACCAGTTCGTCGTCCGGACGGACAGGCACGCTCGCCAGGAGCCCCTCATGGAGGTGCTGCGCGCGAAGCAAAGCGACGACGCGCGGGCCTTGCTGATCACGGCCGCCTCCCGGTGGCTCCCCGCGGCCTCGGAGCTGAGGCAGAGAGGCTGTCGCGTCTGCCGTGCTAACGCGCCGCGCTACCCGGCTGGGTTGACATCAGGACTGTTGCGAGGGACGCGATGTTCGTCGTCGTCGCCGCTGCAAGAAGCCAGCGAGCGCGCCCAGGGCGAGCGCCATGGCGCCGGGGTTCACGGCGTCGGGCGACGCAACGTCCGGCAGCCGGCAGGAGCAGGACGGGAGAGGCGGAGCCGGAGGATCCGGTGGAAGCACGCAACGGTGCGGGACCTCGCTACCGCAGACGAACGGCGCCACGCAGCCGTCCACGGACTCGCAGGTCTCGGGGCAGGCCTTCGCGCCTTGGGGGCACGCGTACGGCGTGCAGTCCACGTCGACAGCGTCGGGGATCCGCAGCGTGAACTTGCCGTCGCACAGCGGGCCTTTGAGCTCCTCGCACTCGAGCGTGTCGGGATTGCAGACGAAGTCCTCGATGCAGTCGGCATCGCCCTTCGCCGGATCGCACTTCGTCTCGCAGAGGCTCTCGTTCGCGCACCTGAAGCCGCCGCACTTCTGGAGTACCTCGGTGAAGCTGCCGTCGCCGTTGCATTCCAGGTGGAGCTCGGTCGCCGGGCCGACGGCGCACTCCGCGTCTGGGCAGGAGCACGTCGGGTCCGCGGCCTCGACGTTCGACGCGGGATAGTCGCACCTGGTCTCGATGACGCCGTCGCACGCGCCCGCGCACGCCAGGCTGCCGCCGCAAGGCAGGCGGGGCGTGCCCGTGGCGTTGGGATGCGGCTGCTCGCCGCGAGGGACAGGCGAGCACTTGCCGACGTTGCCCGGGACATCGCAGGCCTGGCATTGCCCGGAGCACCCGGTCTCGTCGGTGTCGCAGCAAACGCCGTCAACGCAGTGGTCGGACTTGCACTGCTCGTTTAGCTCGCAGGCGCTGCCGGGGTCCTGTTTCGGTTTGCACTCGCCGCGCATCGGCACGGGGGGCGCACCCCCGCCGCCCGAACCGCCCGCCCCGCCGCTCCCCGCGCTGGCGGAGCTACTCGCGTCCATGCCGCCGCCGCCGGCGCCGCCCGTGCCGCCGCTGCCGCCTGCGCCGTCTCCGCCGGAGCTCGCGCCGCCTGCACCGCCGCTGCCACCTGCACCGCCGCTGCCGCCGGAGGCGCCCGCGCCGCTGCTGACCGCGCTGATAGAGCTGCTCGAGGCGCCCACGCCGCTGCCGCTGCCGCCCGCACCGCCGCTGCCGCCCGCGCCGTCGCTGCCGCCCGCGCCACCGCTGCCGCCCGCGCCGTCGCTGCCGCCCGCGCCCCCGCTGCCGCCCGCGCCGGTCCCCGGCATCCCGGCGGAGAAGTCGCACCAGCCTGCTCTGGAGCACGGATTCTCGGCGTCGCAGAACGTCGAGCAGCGATTCGTCTGCGGGTCGCAGATGCCCGGATTGCAGTCTTTGGTCTCGCTGCTCGGCTCCGCCGATCCCTCGCCGTTACACTGGTTGTGCACCTCGACGTGAACGACGCTCACCTCGTCGTTGGTGCACCGAGGCGGCAGCTCGTACCCCGCCATCGCAGGACCGCACTCGCCGTCGGCACCGCTCCCCTTCGCTGCCGCGGTGCACGCATAGCACTCCCTGTCGCACGCCGTGTCGCAGCACACACCGTCGACGCAGTGCCCCGACGCGCAGTCCACGTAGGTAGAGCATGCCTCGCCGTTGTCGCGGAACAGGAGCGCCGCGGAGTTGAGCGCCTCGGCGTCGTTCCTCCCGCCCAGCACCAGGAGCGCCCAGCCCGCATCCGCGGAGCCACCGGCGCTGACGAGCAGCGCCGCGTGGTCCTGCCGCTGAGAATGCGGCGGTGACGGCGCAGGCTCACCCTCGTCCTCGACCTCGAGGAGCGGCGAGAAGACAGGGGGTGAAGGCTTCTGGGAGAACAGCTCGACGTCAGGGAGGGTGGCTGCGCCGCCCGTGCCGCCGACGAGCACCACGTCCCCGTCGGGCAGGAGCGCGGCGCTGTGGCGAGCCCGGGCGCTGTTCATCGTGAGGGCGGCGGGCAACCGGACGAAGCCAGAGCGCCCGAGCGCCTCCCCGGGACCAGGGATCTCCCGGAACAGATCCGCGGTCGCAGAAGGGACCGTCCCCGACCGCCGGTTCACGCCTCCAGCGACGAGCACGTCCCCGGAGTCGAGCAAGGTGGCTGTGTGGAACGCGCGGAGCGCCGACATGCGATCCGCGAGACGGGGATTGAGCCCCTCCGCCTGCATCGGATGGAACAGCTCGCTCTCTGGATCGAAGAGCTCCGCGCTGCTCAGCGCGGCCTCGGACGCGCTGACGCCGCCGCAGAGCAGCACGCGGCCCGAGCGGAGCCGGACGGCCGCGTGCGCCGCGCGCGCGACGCGGAGCCACCCCGACGGCGGCTCGGGGTCGGCGCCCGCGGGCGGCCCGGGGAGCGCGTGGAGCTCGCTCGTTACCGTCGTGCCGCTGAGCCCCTGAAACCGGTAGCGATAAGCGGTCCTCGCCGGCTGGTTCGACGGAGGCGCGAGGCCGCCGGCGATGAGAACGTCGCTCAGGACGCCGGGCTCGCCGGGCGCGATGGCGATGGCCGTGTGGCGGAACCGCGGCTCCAGCGCGTCGCCCTCGCCGGTGCGGACGCTGTCCTCCACGAAGTTGCCCGAGGCCGGATCGTAGATCTCGAGGACGCCCGTGGGCCCGCTCGTGGCGTCGTCCTGCTTGTTGCTGCCCCCTGCGATGAGCACCGGTTGCTCGCCGTCGGGCGGCGCTCCTGCAGCGGCGCTCTCGCTCAGGACCGTAGCTGAATGGGCACCGCGCGCGATGTGCATCGGCCCGGTCCGGGCAAACGTCCTGCTGAGCGGCTCATAGATCTCGGCCGAGCTCAACGCATTGCCGTCGACGCCGAAGCCGCCCGCCACGAGGACGCGGCTCGCCCGCGCGCCGGGCCGGAGCGCCACGGCGGTCATCTCCGCGCGCGCGCGGAACATGCGGTTCGCGGTCGACTCCCATCGCGGATCCACGAGCAGCGGGTAACGCGCGCCGGCGCCGTCCCAGCGCACCGCGACCGTGCAGGCCAGCGCGCCCGGCGGCGTGACCGGCCTGCCCCACGGCGCGCGCGGGCTCGTGTCGACGGCGCAGCCCTCGACCGAGAGCGCGGCCGCGTACCGCGCGCCGTCGGCGCCCACGGCGTACGGAGGCGCCACCCGCAGCCGCGGCGTGCCGGCCGCGTCGAGGAACTCCAGGGTGCTGTCCACGAGCCGGAGACCGGCCACCGCGGACACGTCGACGCGGTAGCGGAGCGCCTCGCGCGCGGGCGCCGTGGAAAAGGCGACGAAGTCCTCGACGCCCGCGGGGTCGGCGCGATGGAGCACGTCCGCCGACGCCTCGCCGTACGGGAACGCGCGAGCGTAGATCACGAGATCCCGCGCTTTCGCTGCGCTCGCCTCCGCGGCGCCGTCGAGCGCGAAGGAGATGGCGAGGCCCGAGGCCGTGTCGGCGAGGCGGACGCCGCGGTCCGCGCGGTCGGGCAGATGCACGGAAGCCGTCGCGTGCCCGCGCCGGAGCGCCGCGGCGGGCTTCTCGTCGAGGGCCGCGCGGAAGAGCTCCCGCAACGCCTGAGCGCGCGCCTCGGCCTCGGCGCGGTCGGGCGGAGGCGCGGCGCGGCCGCGCTCCCCCGGGCGGCTGTCCGCGGAGCAACCCGCCGCGAGCAGCACCGCGGCAGCGCCGAGGCAGGCTGTGCCACGCGTGAATCGTGCCCGTCGAGGTTCTCGAGATGCAGGGCCCGAGGCAGGGCCGAACGATCGCTCACGCACGCTGGTCTCTCCGGAGTTCGCCCGCGCCCCCTCGGCGCGCTCGGTGTCGCCGGGGCCGCGCTCGGCCCATGGCGGGACTGGACGATATCAGAAACGGCGCGGGGTCGTCGGTTTTAGGCGGCGCCGCGCCGCGACGGCGCCTCGCCGGGCAAGCCGCGCCGCGAGGCGAGGCAGAGAGCCGCGCCGGATTGCACCCCAACGTCGGCCAGGTGTACGCTGCCGAGAGAGCATCGCGTCCTTCTCACCCACATCAAGGAGCCGAGTGCATGGTTCGTCGTGCGGTTGCGGTGGTATTTCTGGGTCTCGCCACGGCGCTGTGCAGCGCCGCATGCGGAGACGGCGGCGACACATCTGCCGGGAGCTCGGGGAGCGCCGGCTCGGGAGGCGAGGACGCCCCGGACGGTCGATGCGTCAAGAGCTGCGAAGAGGCAAGCGACTGCTGTCCTGCCGAGGCGCCGGACTGCGCGAGCGGGAGCTTCCCGAACAACTGGACATGCGACAAAAACGTCTGCCGGGCGCCTCAGTGCCAGAGCAAAGAGGATTGCGCGGCCGTGGGAGCGCCGTCGAACTTCGATTGCATCACGGTGAACGGCAACAACGTTTGCGTCCCCACCTGCACGGGCGACGGCGACTGCGACGAGGGAAGAAGTTGTACGGGCACCTCCACAGGCACAACAAAGTTCTGCAAAGCGGACACCGTGCTGTCGTGCACAAGTGCGAGCTGCTCGGGCTACGGCCAGTGCAAGGACGGCACCTGCGTATGCAACAGCGACGCAGACTGCACGAGCCCGAGCGTAGACACTTGCGCCAAGTGAGACAGGACACCACGACAGCTGTGGGGCACTGGTAGCAGAGCGGCCATCTTCGAGGATCATGCGGCACCCTGGCAGCCCGGAGTGACTTGGTTTGGCTCGAAGAGAGCCGACCCCCACAGACGTTTACACAGGAGGTTTTCACCATGCATCCAAGGCCGTCGAATCCGCACCTGCTGCCGCCCTCTTCCTGTGGAGCAATCAAGGGGTCAAGAACGAGCTGTGTCATCATCCTGCTGGCAATTGCCCTGTCCACAGGCAGCGCACGGGCGCAGGAATTGGATACCGACGGTGACAGCATTCCAGATTTGACGGACAATTGCCCATCCGTAGACAACAGAAATCAGCAAAACACCGACGGCGACACTTTTGGAGATGCATGCGACACAAACAAAGACGATGATGATTTCCCGGACATCGACGACAACTGCCCACTAGTGCGCAACAACGCTCAGGACAATCACGACGACGACCCCCTTGGAGACGCATGCGACGAGGACGACGACAACGACACGCGTCTCGACAGAAACGACAACTGCGACTTCATCCCCAACCCAGACCAAGAAAACGATGACTCGGATCGGGAGGGAAACGCGTGCGACAATGACGACGACAACGACAACCGCGTAGACAACATAGACAATTGTCCCCTAACCCCTAACAACAACCAAGCGGACGAAGACCGCGACGGAACAGGGGACGCATGCGACGACAACGACGACAACGACGACGTTCCCGACAGGGATGACAATTGCGACTTCGTCGACAATCCGGACCAGGCAAACCATGACACAGACCAGGACGGAGACGCATGCGACGACAACGACGACAATGACGCGCACCTCGACGCAAATGACAATTGCGACACCGTCCCAAACAACGATCAGCTTAACACCGATGCCCCTCCCGCGCCGAACGGCGACGGCCTCGGAGACGCGTGCGACACTGACGACGACGGAGACTTGATCCTGGACGTCGACGACAACTGCCGTTTGCGCGCCAACCCCGACCAGGACGATCTGAACCGCGATGGGGTTGGCGACATCTGCGACGACGACGACGACGGCGATGGGATCAGCGACGAGCAAGAGCTCGACTGGGGAATGAACCCGCGCCTCATCGACAGCGACGGCGACGGCATGTCCGATCCGTTCGAGGTCGACCCCCCTGGCAACACGGGCGACGCCCCCCTCAACAGCGATACCGATCGTCTCGTCGACGCGGCCGACGGCGACAGCGACGGCGATGGGCTGCCCGACGCCGATGAGGTGGGTGATGACCCCGAGGACCCGCGCAACACCGATAGTATGGGACCGCCGGACTACCGCGATCCGGACATCGATCGCGATGAGGTCCTCGACGGTGACGACAACTGCGTCGCGCTCCAGAACGTCGACCAGTCCAACCACGACACGGACAATCTCGGCGACGTCTGCGACGACGACGACGACAACGACGGCGTCCTCGACGACCCCGACAACTGCCCCCTGCAGGCGAACGATGACCAGAGCGACGAGGACGGGGACGGGATCGGCGACGTCTGCGACGACCCCGACGGCGATGGTCACATCAGCGCCAACGACAACTGCCCCGAGATCGCGAACGTCGATCAAGCGGACACCGACGGCGACCACGTCGGCAACGTCTGCGACAACTGCCCTGACAGCGCGAACCAGGATCAGCTCAACGCCGACGGCGATGACACTGGCGACGCGTGCGACCCTGACCTCGACACCGACGGCGACACGATCCGCAACGACGAGGACAATTGCCCCAGGGTCGCCAACACAGACCAGGCCAACCCCGACGGCGATAACCTGGGAAGCGTCTGCGACAACTGCCCCGAGGACGCCAACAACGATCAGCTCGACAGCGACGGGGACGGCGACGGCGATGCCTGCGACCCCATTGGTGGCGAGGGCGGCGCTGGTGGCGCCGGCGGCGCTGGCGGCGCCCCTAGCGACGGCGGCAGCGGCGGCGCCGGCGGCGGCCCCGGAGACGGCGGCAGCGGCGGCTCCGGAGGAGCGACCCCGCCCCCGGCCATCTTCGAAGGCGGCTGGGATTGCGCCCTCGGGCCCGCGCGCCGCGATGGCGGCGGCGCGCTCGCTGGCCTGCTCCTCGCGCTCGGGCTCGTTCTCCGTCGCCTGCGGCACGCCCCCACCGCCTCGCGCTCTGCCGATCGCCCCAGGCGCGCAGCATGAGCCAGCGCCTCGCCTCCCCTCACCTGCTCCCGCGCGCGCGGCGCGCTCCTCGCGAGTGTGCGGTGGACAACCGCTTGTTGCCACGCCGCGCGCGCCTCCGCTACGGTGGTCGCGCCATGAGGTCCTCCTTCATCGCAATGACGGCCTCGATCGCGCTCACGATGCCCCTCGCGGGCACGGCGCGGGCGCAAGCCGCCGGCGGGTTCGCGCTCAACCGGTTCGAGCCCGCGCCCGCAGGTGATATCTTCTTCGGCGTCCCCTCGCCGGACGCGCCCGGACACCTCGAGCCCCGCGTCGCGCTGACGTTCGACGACGCGGTGCGGCCCGTCCGGCTTCAAGACACCGACATCGCCGTCGTCAGCCATCAGGCCTTCTTGCGGCTCGACGCCTCCGTCAGCCTGTGGGACCGCCTCCTGCTCACCATCGACGCGCCGCTCGCCGTCATCCAGGCCGGAGATCGCCCGGCGCTGGCGGACATGGAGCTCCCCGAGCTCGACGCCCCGCAGCTCGGCGACATGCGGTTCGGCGCGCGCGCGCGGCTCTTCGGCGAGAACGCGAGCCCGCTGCAGGTCGGCGTCGGAGGATACGTGTTCGCGCCGACCGGCTCACCGGAGCAGTACACCGGCGAGGGCGCCACCCGCGGCGCCTTCTACGCGAGCGCGGGCGGCCGCCTCGGGACGAGCACCGGCCTCCTCTGGAACGCGAGCGGCGGCATCGCGCTCGGCAGCGACACAAGCCCGAGCCGCTTCACGTTCGGCGCCGGCGCGGCGGCCCTCCTCGTCGACGATCACCTCCAGCTCGGCCCCGAGATCTACGGCAGCTCGCCGTTCACCAGGACCGTCGTCCTCGCCGGCACGCCGCCCCGCGAGGACGAGGCCGGTGTCCATCTCGAGATCCTGCTCGGCGCCAAGCTGCGCGTGCTCGACGGTCTCACCTTCGGCGCCGCCGCAGGGCCCGGGCTGCTCGAGGCTATCGGCACACCCCAGCTGCGGATAGTCGGCCTCGTCGGCTGGACCCCGCTGCCGACCCGTCCCACGGGCGCGGAGGCCGATACCCCCGCTGCCGTCGGCGACAAGGACGACGACGGCATCCTCGACAACACCGACGCCTGCCCCGAGATCAAGGGCGAGCCCTCGGCAGACCCGTCCAGGGACGGCTGTCCGCCCTCGGACCGCGACGGCGACTCGGTGACCGACGCCGAGGATGCCTGCCCCGCCGTCGCAGGCGCCCAGAGCCTCGACCCGATCAAGAATGGCTGTCCGCCCGACGGTGACAGCGACGGAGTCGCCGACGCCGCCGACGCATGCCCGGCCAGCCCCGGCGACAAGCACCAGGATCCGCGCAGGAACGGCTGCCCGCCCGACCTGGACCGCGACGGCATCCTCGACGCGAACGACGCCTGTCCCAGGACACCTGGGCCCGGCAGCACCGAACCCAAGCAGAACGGCTGCCCCGAAGACGCGGACGGCGACGGCATCACCGGCGTGGCCGACGCCTGCCCCCTGGAGCATGGCGCGAAGAGCGACGACCCCAGCAGAAACGGGTGCCCGAAGTTCGTGCGGGTGACCAACGAGGAGATCGTGACCTCCATCCCCGTGCAGTTCACGCTCTACGGCAAGACGCGCTCCCAGACCGTGTCCCCCGTGTCCGACGAGCTCCTCTACGAGGTCCGCGACGTGCTGAGCCAGCACCCGGAGATCGAGCTCGTCGAGGTGCAGGGACACACCGACGACAGCGGCACCCCGGAGTTCAACCAGACGCTCTCCGAGGAGCGCGCCCGTGCGGTCGTCGACTGGCTCGTCGCCGCCGGCGTGCCCAGGGGAAAGCTCGTCGCCAAGGGCTACAGCTACCGCCGGCCGCTCGGCGACAACCGCGAAAAGACAGGACGGCAGGAGAACCGACGCGTCCAGTTCTTCATCGTCCGCCGCAAGCCTCTTTGAGCGGACCCGAGGGCGCAGCTCACGACGCACGCCGGGGGCTCGCCCCCGGCGCGGGCCTTCAGAACGTGTACCGGAGGCTTGCCCCCGGCGCGACCATCAGGGCGAAGTCGCCCATCACCGACTCGGCGGGATAGGTCGCGACCCCGTCGATGCCGGCCGGGATCGCCCTGGTGCCGTCCCAGGTCGGCTTGCGGAGCGCGAGGAGCAGCAGGAGCTTCACGCCCGCGGAGAGCTCGAAACGCTCGCTCAGACGGAGGCCGAAGCGGACCTCTGGATCGAGGTAGATGTATGCGGCCCACGGGAAATCGACCTGGGGAGCCGCATCGAACGTCGTCTGCGCCTGCTCGCCCTCCACCGCCACCGGCGTTCGCGACAGCTCGAACGTCCCCGCGCGCTCGTCCCGCACCTCCCCGAGGAGCGCGCCCGCGCCGATCCGGAAGAGCGCTGGAAAGCGCTCTCCGAGGTGGTACCCCGCCGTGACGCCGACAAGGAAGCCCCCGAGCCGCAGGGCGTCGTTCGCCGTGCCGGCGCTCGGCGCCGAGGCTCCGACTGGCACGACGGTCGCCGTCCGGTTTTCGAGGCTCTGGACGGCGAAGATCCCGCCAGCTTCGAGCCCCACGCCGAACCCCGAGCCGAACTCGTAGCCTCCGTGGATCATCCCCAGCGCGCCCAGGCCGATCGAGCTCTCGCACGCCTTGTTGCACCCGCTCGCGAGATCGCCGCCGAAGGTGGGCGCGATGAGGAACGAGGCCGTCGCGTCGAGCGTCAGTTTGGGCGGCTTGCTCCAGACCTCCGCGTCCTCGTCCCGCTCGAGCGACACCCTCAGCTTCTGCCGGCCGCCCTTGCTCAGCGTCACCGACTGTGCGTCGGCCAGATAGCCGTTGGCCCTGACCTCGACCCGATGCGTCCCCTGCTTGAGCCGGCCGATCCACACGCCGTCGCCGACCTTCACGGAGTTGATCCAGACGCTCGCCCCGATGGGCACCGGCTCCACGTGCAGCACGGCATCGAGCTCCTCGGCCAACAGGGACAGCGTGGTGACCGACTGGGACTTGACCGACGCGCTCGCCGGCTGCGTCCCGACCTTGCCCTCGCCGCGGAGCGTGACCTCGTGATCACCGACCGACAGGATTCCGGTCCACGGCGCCTTCCCGACCACGATGCCGTCGATGGAGACACTCACTGGCTTGCCGCTGCTCTCGATGACCCGGAGCGAGCCATACCGAGCGAGCCTGCGCAGCGTCACCTGCACGTTCTTCGTCTGGCCGCCGGCCACGTCCACGCGGATCACGAAGGGGTCGTACCCCTCCTTGAACACGCGGAGCATATGGTTGCCCGCCGGGACGCGCAGCGGCCGGATCGGCGGGTATTGTCCGCGATCCTGGCCGTCGACCGAGATCACCGCGCCGGTCTCGGCCCCGACGAGCTCGATGGTCCCGACGAGCGTCCGGAGCTCGGCGATCTGCCGCAGCGCCTCTTCCCGCTCCTCCCCGGACACCGGGAAGTCGCGCAGGTAGGTCTCGAACATGTCGAGCGCCTCGTCGTAGCGCTGCAGCTTGCGCAGGGCGACGGCGGCGTTGTACGTGGCGATGCGCGTCGGAAAGAGCTTGCGAGAGAGCAGGAGCTCGGAGAGCCCCGGGCTCCATGCCCCCTCGTTCAGCAGCGCGAAGCCCTTCTCGAAGTGCATCAGCGCCTCCTGGCGGACGGCTTCCGAGACGGGGACCTCCATCGCCTGCGCGCGAGCCGGCGCTGGCGCGGCCTCGGCGGGGGTCGACGGCGCCGGGACGGGCTGCTCCGGCGCGGGCTCCGGACCGGACTGCGCGGACGAGGACAGCGGCGCGAGCAGCGTCGCGAGCAGCGCCGCCGTCGCGCCGGGCCAGCGCCGGAGCGGCGCGCCCGCGCGGCCGCGCGGGTTTGCTGCCTGCCTGTCGTGCTTCGGCCCCCTGCGCGCGGCCAGCGGCCGCTCAAGCTCACCTACCACCTTGGTTCGCCCCGCTCTCGTCCGTCGGAGTTCACTGCGTGAATTCGCTGGTGTCGTGCTTGAAGTCCTGACGCCCTGCGGGGCGCGTGGCGTTCGGCGCCGAGCCGCTCGGCCTCGGCGCCGAGGCCGCCCCGCGAAGGGGGACGACAGGGAGCTCGATCTTCGCGGGGAGCGCCCCGCCCTCGGTGACCACGACGTCGGCGAGCACCTCGTTCGCGCCCTTGAACAAGCGAACCTTGTACTGCTGGCCGAGCCGGCCGGAGAACTCGAGGACGCCGTTCCGCGCGCTCGCGCGCTCGCCGTTGACCTCCACGCTCGCGTCCTCGGGGAAGATCACGACCCGCACGTGCCGCGGCGCGAGGTCGCCGGGCGGAGGGCGGGTCTCGCGCGGCGCCTCCACGACCGCGACGGGAGGCGCGACCGGAGGAGGCGCCACCTGGCTGGCCGACGCGGTCGGCGCCGGCGCCACGAT
The DNA here is from genome assembly GCF_051530195.1 of Sorangium sp. So ce321. NCBI lineage: Bacteria > Pseudomonadati > Myxococcota > Polyangiales > Polyangiaceae > Sorangium > Sorangium sp. So ce321. The sequence continues at coordinate 7,080,902 of NZ_CP150329.1, forward strand.
CTCCGGCGTCGGGGTGGCCTCGGGCGTCGCGGCGAAGCGCTGCGCCGCGAACACGCCGAGCCCTGCCAGGACGCCGACCCCTGCGATGCCCGCGAGGAGCGCGATCGCCAGCGAGGGCCCGAGCCGCGCCGTGCCGCCCGGCCTCGACGCCGTGAGCCCGCCCTGCGTGCCCGCCGGCGCGACCGCCGGGTACGCGCCGCTGCGCAGCGCCGAGCCGTCCACCGCCGGGTATCCGCCGCTGCGCAGCGCCGAGCCGTCCACCGCCGGGTATCCGCCGCTGCGCAGCGCCGAGCCGTCCACCGCCGGGTATCCGCCGCTGCGCAGCGCCGAGCCGTCCGCCGCCGGGTACCCGCCGCTGGCGTTCGCAGAAGGCATCGCCGCGCGCGGGTTGCCCGGCCACGCCTGCGGATTGCCCATCCCGAAGCGCGGGGCCACGTGGGCGCGGTGGGCCTCCGTCAACGGGCCGAGCATGTCCTCCTGAATGGCCCACCCATAAGGCAGCATGGGCCGGATTGCGCTCAGCATCTCCTGTGCGCTCTGGAAGCGGCGCGCGGGGTCTTGCTCGAGGCAGCGGTGCACGATCGCCGCTATCTCCGGCGGAACCCAGGGCGCAAAGCTCTGAAGCGGCGGGACAGGCGTGGAGCAGATCGCCAGGATGAGCTGCCCGAGGGCCTTGATGTCGTGATAGGGCGTACGACCTGAGAGCGCTTGATAGAGGACCGCGCCGAGCGACCAGATGTCGGTGCGGTGGTCGATCTCCCGCTGGCCGACCGCCTGCTCCGGCGACATGTAGAGCGGCGAGCCGACCAGGCTGCCTGTCTTGGTGAGATCGGCGCCTTCGGTCTCGTTGACCTGGTCCATCTTCACCTTGGCAATCCCGAAATCAAGCAGCTTGACGATGATCTCGCCCGCATCGCGCCGGGCGAGGAACAGGTTGTGCGGCTTGATATCGCGATGGACCACCCCTGCTTCGTGCGCCTTCATGAGCCCGAGACAGCAGTGCACGGCGATGCGCAGGGCGGCATCAGGAGCGATCGCCCCGGTGCGCAGCAGCAGGTGCTGCAGGTCCTCCCCGGCGAGGAACTCCATGGCGAGGAACGGGAGCCTGGTCTCGCGATCCACCCCGGCATCGAGCACCTGGGTGATGTGCTGCGTATCGATGGCTCCGGCCGCGCGCGCCTCACGCTGGAACCGCTGAACGACCTTCGGGTCGCGGGTCAAGTCCAGCGAGCTGATGACCTTGATGGCGCAGCGCCGACCCGTTGTGGTGTGCTCGGCCGCGTACACCGAGCCCATCGCTCCCTCCCCCAGGAGCTTGTCGATCCGGTACTTCCCGTCGATGATCGTGCCGATCACAAAACTGCGGGCGACTTTAAGCGATCCCGCCCGGGAGAGCAACGTTCATCTGGAGCGTGAAGCGAGCGGAGCACAGCGAGTGCGACCGGATTATTTCCAGTGCGGGCACCTCCGCGGTTGCTCGGCCGACGCGTCCAGAGAAAGGGCTGCGAAGTCAAAAGGTTGGGTGGGGTTCGCGCCATGGGGGGCGCCGGGGTACGTCCAGGCTGCCGCGTCCTCAGCGGCAGCAGCGGTACCGAGATGGCCGTTCTGTTTGGTCCTCGTCTGCCGCCGCTGTGCCACAGCGCCATCGCGCGCGATGGTGGCCTCGGCGCTCAGCGCCGTCAGCCCATCCGTCCATCCGTGGCGCAACCGGCCTCGCGCAGGTGAACCGTGAGCGCCCAGCCAAGGGCATCGTGACCATCCGTGGGAGGCCGGCTACCTGTTCCCATCGCGACGAAGGAGGAAGCGATGGCGACGAGAGTGGAGTGGGCCGAGCGGGTGGCGCGATGGGAGCGGAGCGGGCTGAGTGCCGAGAAGTTCGCGCGCCGCGAGGGGTACAAGCCGAAGCAGCTGTACTGGTGGCGCTGGAAGCTGCGGGCTGACGGGCCCCCGCAACCCCCGCCGTCGTCGTCGACGGAGCCGCCGCGCTTCCTGCCGGTGCACGTGGTGGCCGACGTCTCGCCGGTCGTCGTGGAGCCGATCGAGATCGCGCTGCCCAATGGGCGGGTGGTTCGCGTTCGGCCGGGCTTCGACCCGGCCACGCTCGAGCGCGTGCTGGCGCTCGCCGCCGAGGAGATGCCGTGCTGACGCTGCCGCCGTCGGTGCGCGTGTACGTCGCGGCCGAGCCTACCGACCTGCGCAAGAGCTTTGATGGCCTGTCCGCGCTGGTCGCTCAGCGCTTCGGAGCCGACCCGCTCTGCGGGCATCTGTTCGTGTTCAGGAATCGGCGAGGCGACCAGGCTCGTGTGTTGTTCTGGGATCGTACCGGATACTGCATATTTGCCAAAAAACTCGCTCGCGGCCGATTCCACCTCGCCCGCGACCTGCCCAAGGGAGCGACCCACGTCGAGGTCGAGGCGGCGGAGCTGTCGCTGATGCTCGAAGGGCTCGACCTGTCGCAGGCCGTACGGCGCAAGCGCTGGAGGCCCGGCGTGAGAAACCTCGACCCATCGAAGCAACGCTTGATGGATGCGCGCGGGATAGATATCCAGCGCGCCACGTGACCAGTCCCCCTCCGTCCCAAGCACAGCTCCCCGCCGACCTGGCAGATGTGCGACGCAAGCTCGAGCAGCTCGCGGCCGACGGGCAGGTCCCGGCGCTCATCGAGCTGGTGCTCGGGCTCCTGGTCCAGTTGCGCGACAAGAACACCGCGCTGTCGGCGAGGCTCGCCAGCGCGCTGCGCGAGCTGTACGGCCGCAAGAGCCAGAAGGTCTCTACCGAGCAGCTGATGCTGCTGTTCGCCGAGCTCGGCGCCGAGGTGCCGCAGGGGGCCGCTGACTCCGCGCCCTCGTCAGAGCCCGGCGCGGAGGCTCCTGCGCAGCCGGAGCAGGGGCTGGTGCCGCAACCTCCTGAGCCGCCGAAGCCGCCGCGAGGACGGCGTGGGCGCTCGCCGCTTCCCGCACACCTGCCGCGCGAGACGCGCGTTGTGCCGGTCCCGGAAGCCGAGCGGAAGTGCCCGCAGTGCGGCGCGGACAAGAAGTGCATCGGTCATCATACGAGCGAAGTTCTCGAGTTCGTCCCTGCGCAGTTCCGGATCATCGAGGAACAGAGGGAGAAGCTCGCCTGTCCGCGCTGCCCCGAGCAGGGGGTTACGACGGCGGACAGCGAGAAGGTGATGGATCGGGGGCGCCCGGGAGCGGGGCTGCTCGCGAGCATCATCGTCGAGAAGTTCGAGGACGCGATGCCGCTCGACCGGCAGGCAGATGAACCCACAACCGGCGCCCGAGGATCGGAGCACGAACGACCGCGACTCGCTCGTTGTCGCGAGTTGGCGAGCGCTCGACGACCCGCAGCAAAGGCGTGCGAGCCGCCGCCCCGACGCACGTCAGAGGTGGCGACGCGAGCCGTCGTGCTCAACGACGGCCCTCCTGCCGTTGCGCGTGCGGAACGGATGGGCGCCCTGGTCGCCGCGGTTCGTGCTGCCCGATACAGGAACAACCAGGACTGACATGCCCGCGCGGCGCTCTTGCGCGCGCCGCTACAGCAAGGTCGTCAAGTCCGGCGGGCAAACGGCGTAGGGGATTCGCATCAGAAAGAAGTTCACCGAGAACGAAAACGACGTCGACCGGACGTCGTGGAACCACCCCGCAGGCAAGAACAGCATCTCACCGGCGTCCAACGTGACGAACACAGGGTCACACCTGGAGGTGACCTGATGCTGTGGCTCGAAGGGATCGACCGTGTTGCACGAGTCGAGCCCGGCATGAATGACCCTTGGTGACAGCAGAGGGGCGTGGTGGGGCGAGACGAGCGCGATCCGCTTGGTGCCGACCAGCTGTGATAGGAAGTTGTCGAGCCAATCGCGATGCAGGGGCGTCTTGGTCCCGGCGGGGCCGATCCAGAACTTTGCGTACTGACACAAGCCCTCTGGAACGAACGGTGGATAATCGAGCCAGAGGTGCCAGTCCCAGGGAACCCCATTGCTCGCGGCATAAGGACGAGGGGTGGCCTGTGCGGAGTCAGCCGCGCCATCACCGTGGGACGCCAGATACTCGGCGAGGCGCAGCTCCTTGGTCTGCATCGTCTCCTTGTAGATGTCCGCGGCATAGTCGCCGGTGCGCACCTCGACCGACGCATCGCCGAGCTCGGAGCAGATCCGTTCGATCGTCCAGGGAGAGGCGCTCCGCTTGGGCATCGCGTCGACGATCACCGCAGGGCGGCTTGCCATCGCGTAGCGCTGGATGAAGTCCGCCGGCGAGATCGCTGCGACGCTGATGCGGTCGACCTCCGCGCTGACCTGGCTCCGGGTGATCTCCTCGATCCGTGCCTTGCCCGCGGGCGAGATCGACATGAACCGATCGCGGAACGAGCTGAGCAGCGGCGGACTGCCGGTCATCGAGACCGGGCCGCGGACGCAGCCCAGGCTCGCAATGTCGGCGAGGTCCGCCGTGGACAGGAAGATGCTCGCATCGGGACGACCGTGCTTACCGTCCTCGACACGAAGCGTCTCGCCGTCCGCGGTCCGGTCGACGATCACATAAGCACTCAACCGCTTGTCTCGAACGGTGAACTGGACGACGGTCTGTGGCCTTCCGTCGGCGACCGACGGCAGCAGCGTACGGACGATGTCGTGCAGGTTCGTGTGTAGTTGAGATTGCATGCGTGGCCTCGTGTCGAACCAGCGGGCCTCGGCTATCCGCGTTGCCAGGCGAAGCCATCGGCCGAAGGGATCAGGCCCTGGGGTCGCACCGAGCTCTCGCGTGCTCGGCGGTGGCCGAACATCGCTTGCGTCTGGATCTGGCGCACCTCCGCCGTGAAGCCTTCCATGAACTGCTCGGCGTCCGGACCGGCCTCGAGCGTCGCTGGCGCGCCCTGGCCGGGCAGGCCGTCGACCTGCATCGCAAGCTGGTTGCTCAGCATGCCCTCCAACCACTGGCCCATGCCCTTCCGGGAGCGAAAGAAGTCTTCGGCGTGGTTGAACACCGGCTCGTCGACGCTCGATGCTCCCGCGACCAACCGGATGAAGGCGTCGTTGGCCTTCTCCTCGGTGTTGAGCACTTTGCGCGCCTTCCAGAAGTACGAGTCCGCCTCCTGATGCATGTCGTAGAACGACAGCAAGAACTGGTAGAAGTTTCCGAACTCGCGCCGGTAGCGGAACTCGAACTCTTCGAACGCCTCGTCCTCGTCGATGTCACCCGCGAGGCAGCTGTTGATCGACCGCGCCGCCAGGAGCGCCGAGTAGGTCGCCAGGTGAACGCCTGACGAGAACACCGGATCGATGAAGCAGGCGGCATCTCCGATCAGAGCCAGGCCGGGCTTCCAGAATCGCGTGTTGCAGTACGAGTAATCCTTGCGGACACGAAATTCGCCGTACACGCCCTCGGTCACGCGCGTGGCGGACGCGAGGTACTCTGCGATGATCGGGCAGGAATCCACGAAGCTCTGGAACGCCTGCTCGGGCCCATCCTGGATCCGCTGCGCGGCCTCGCGGGACACGACCGCGCCGACGCTGGTGAGCCGGTCGGACAGCGGGATGTACCAGAACCAGCCGTCGCGAAACGCGGCGCACAGGATGTTGCCCGAGCTCGGCGCGGGCAAACGCTTGCCATCGTTGAAGTAGCCGTAGAGCGCCACGTTCTGGAAGAACTGCGAGAACACTCGCTCGCCGACCAGCGCGTAGGTCTGGCCGCGGTGCCCCTCCGAGTCGACGATGTACTTCGCGGTCGCGGTTCGCTCGCTGCCACGGTCGTCGCGGAACCGCACACGAGAGAACCGACCGTCTTCCTGTTCCACGCGCACCACGGCATGCTCCTCGCGAACATCGACGCCCTTCTCGCGCGCGGCGTCGAGCAGCATCTTGTCGAACACGCTGCGCTCGACCTGGAATGCATAGCCGCCGGGGACGCGGGGATTCTCGGCGAACCGGAAGGTCCACGGCTCGGGGCTCTTGCCCCAGCGGAACGTGCCGCCTTGCTTGCGCGTGAAACCGGCCCGCTCGATCCGGTCCCTGATCCCGAGCAGGCCGCAGATACCGTAGGTGGTGGCGGGCAAGAGGGACTCGCCGATCTGATGACGCGGGAACTTCTCCTTTTCGAGCAGGAGCACGCTATGGCCCTGCATCGCGACGAACGAGGCGACGGACGACCCACCGGGCCCCCCGCCTAGAACGATCACGTCGAACTGCTCGTCTTGTTGCGCTGTCGCTTCTGTCATCGCCTGAGTCCTCTCGTCGAACGCGGTGCTAGAACGGCAAACAGGTTGGAATCGCCCGAAAAGAGCGGTATTTCGAACCGCCAGGGCGCCGAGAACGCCATGAAGAGAACAAAATTCTGGCGTACTCGGCGCCTCATTTCTCGGTTGATCAACGTGATCAGTGCTTCAGGCGCTCACGCATCCGGTTCCATATCAGGAACGCCATGAAGCTGACGAACGAGGTCGCTCGCGCCGGACGCGCGCTGGCCTCGAAACCCGCTATGTCTCCGATCGTCAGCTCGTCCTTCCCCGCGGCATCGAAGCAGTCGAAGAGCCGCTTGAAGTCGCGCCGTCCATGGGTCATCACGACCGCCTTCAGGTAGCCGCCGCGGACGAGCTCGGCGCGGCGGACCCGGGTCTCTCGGTTCATCATCCGGATCGAAACCGCCACCCGGCGCGTGTCCTTGTCCTCGGTGCGGTGGATCACGTCGCCTCGCAGCAGCAGAAGATCGCCGCGGCCGAGCTGCGGAGTCACGGCCAGCTCGTCGAGCACATAAGGCAGGACGCCGTGAACACGGCCCGAGTTGTTGTCGTGGACGGTCGTCACGCCGTCCTTCACGACGAAGCGCGTCGCGCCGCGCCCGCGGAGCCGGGCGGCGAGCTCCGGGCTACGCGCCGCAAACGCATCGAACGGAATCACGCAAAGGTTGGACCGTTCGCGCACCGGTTTCACGATGGGCACGTAGAAATTCAGATAGTCGTGGTGGTTCTGGTAGGCGAAGTACGACACCGCGTCTTGGTGCCACGCCGTCCCGATCTCGCCTTCGGTCGTGAAGTAGGCGCTGCCGAACGCGCAGACCGACGCGATGTCGACCCGCACGCTGCTGGCGCCCGCGACGGCGCGCGCCATGGCCGCCAGCTTGTCGTCGATTGCGCTCCGCGCGTCGGCAGAGACTTGCTGGACTCCGTACGACGTGTCGACCCCAGAACTCGCCGCGAAGTCGGCTTCGAACCGAGCGATTTCTGCGTCGTTCAGAAACGAGCGCACCACCACGTAGCCGGTGGAGTCCAGGTCCTCGAGGCGAGCATGGGTCGGGACGTCGTAGGCGAGCATTCTTCATGTCCATGTCCGCGCGGCGCGCGCCTCGTCACCGCACATGCCGGTGTTCGGCCGATCGCGATGTGACGAGTCAAGCGCCAGGCGGAGATTGGAGAAAAGCCAGCATGCGGACCGCGTGAGATATCTAATGCAAACACTCCCGATCGTCAAGCCTGTTGCCGCAGAGCGCGCGTGACTGAACGGCTCAGCCGGTGACTGGCCGGACACCGACCACCGAGCTGTTGTATCCGAGCAGCGGCATGACGCGGAGATCGACGAAGCCGGCCTCGGCAAGCAGGGCGCGCAGCTCCGAGGGGCGAAACTGACGCGCCTCCATGTCGAGCGCCATCATGAGCGAGAAGTGGGCGGTCCACAGCGGCCCGGGCCTATCCTCGTCGAGCAGCGCCTCTTGCACGAGCACAAGACCACCCGGCTTCAGGCTGGCGTAGGCGCGCCGCGCCAGCTCGAGACAGCGCTCGTCGTTCCAGTCGTGAAAGATGTTGGTGAACAGGACGGCGTCGAGGCCGTCGGGCCACGCGACCTGGAACATGTCGCCGCCGACGCAGCGCACGCGATCGGCCACGCCGTAGCGGTCGGCCAGCTGTCGCGCCAGGTCCACGCTGCCCGGCAGCTCGAGCAGCGTGAGCTGCCGGCTCGGGTCGCGGAGCGCGAGCGCGACGCACATCGAGCCGATGCCGCCCGCGACATCGAGGATCGCGCGCCGGCCCGCGAGCAGACCCGAGGCATCGAGCGCGAAGCCGAGCGGAAACGAGAACCGGTGCATGGCCGGTCCCCATAGCGCGGCGTGGTGCGCGCTGCCTGCCGACCACTTCGCCTTGGAGCCGCCGGCGCTCCCCGAGCGCAGCGTGTGGAGGAGCGAGCGGCTGATCGACGCGGCGGGCAGCGAGCTGTCGAAGAACGGGCTATCGGGATAGAGGTAGAACCGCGCGGCCTCGGTCAGCGCCAGACCATGGTCGCGGCCCTCGAGGACCCCCGCGGCGGCCAGGAGCTCGACCCACGCGCGCACCGGGCGCTCCACAAAGCCGAAGTGGGCCGCCAGCTCGTCAGCGGTCGTTCCCGGACGGTCGTCGAGAAAGCGCAGCATGCCGAGCTCGCGGGCGACGACGATCGCCTGCACGGTGCTGCTCACCGCGGCGTGCTGTTGCAGCACCTCGAGCGGCGCGGGGATCGCCGCCCCGGCGTCCGACACCAACCGCGTGACGGCGTCACGGCTCTGCCGCGCCCAGAACTCGCGCTTGATGCGCTGCCTCCGCTGGCGCTCGGCGAGCCACTGTCGGGTCAGCCGGAACAGCCCGAGCGCGAGCAGGGTGACGAGCGAGCCGATTGCGAGCGGGATCATGGTGCTGCACCTCTCTGGAACACTGCGGCCGGGGCCCGGTCGAACACCGCTTCCAGCAGGGCTCGGTGGTAGCCGCGAGTGACATGCGCGTGGCGCTGGAACGGCTCGCTCCGGGCGAGCTCGCGGTGCAGCTCGGGGAGTCGGAAGAAGGGAACGCTGGGGAATAGATGGTGTGATAGGTGGTAGTTGGCGTTGCGCGTGACCACGAAGGCGCTGTCGAACAGCGAGGGCACGACATCGCGGGTCAGCAGCACCAGCGGCGTGTCCGACGGCCGGTTCGCCGTGCCCGGCGGGTAGTGCTCGGCGACCGCGCGCAGCAGGTTGATGAACATTCCCCAGGTCGCGAGCGGCACCATCCAGTAGAGCGCCACGATTCGCAGCGGCCACACCGGCAGGAGCACCCCGGCGACCAGCGCGCCCGGGATCGCGATCGCGAGCACGCGCTGCCGCCAGTTGCCACGGATCACCAGCCGGCACAGCGGCACGAGCAGGCGTAGGCCGACCAGCGCGCTCGCGAGCTGGAGCGCCCGACGCCACGGTGGCATGGCGTACCAGTCCAAGAACTCGTCCAGATCGGGGTCGGCCGGGGCATTGACGTGACGGTGATGGTCGAAGTGCATCGGACGGTACTCGAGCAAGTCGAAGACGATGCTCGGCACGAGCAAGCGCCGCGCGAGGCGGTCATTGCGAGCCCGATCGCGCGTGAGCAGGCCATGCGCGCCGTCGTGGAGCGCAACCGAGAACACCCCGACCTGACGCGCGGCGATGGTGATCACCGCCGCCACGTAGAGCGGCGGCGACCAGAACCGTTCGCTGATCACGACCGCCGCCACGATCACCGCGTAGTCGAACGCGACCGCGAGGAGGACCCGGGCGGTGTCGAGCCGAGACAGCTCGGACAGGCGTTGCCGCGAGATCATGCGGCTGCGGTCAAGGATTGCTTCCATTATTCAGCAATGTTTGGGCCCGCATGGGCTCGTGATTGTTTTTCGACGCGCAAGGGCCGAGCTTCGACGGCGAGTTGCTCCGCGTTGGCACGCGCCATGTCCTCGGAGATGCGTCGGGCCAGGGCGCGGGCGTGCGGTGGCTGCACCATCGTCATGTGGTCGCCGCCGACCTCCTCGTAGACAACGTGCTGGGCCACCTTCTCCCACCCATCCATCGTCCACACCGGATCACGCTCCGCGGCGAGATAGTGCGTGATCGTGATCGGGAGCGGCGGCGGGACGTAGCGCAGCTTGGCGGTCTTGACGGCATGCGCGACGGTCACGTAGCGCTCGATGACGTCGATCGGCAGGTTGACGGGCAAGAAACCGGCTGCCTGGGCGGTCAGCAGCATGCCGCGCACATCGCCCGCGCGGTCGAGCTCGCCGAGCTTGGCGCGCAGCTCGTCCGGGATGTCATCGGGGAGCCGATTGAGCACGGTGGCCAGCCACGACGGATCGATCGGCCCGCTGCTGGGAGCGTCGAGAAAGGCGAGGAACTCGACGCGCTCGCCAGCCGAGAGCAGCTGGTGCGCCATCTCGTAGCCGACGTTACCGCCCAGGCACCAGCCGACGATGCGATAGGGCCCGTGGGCCTGAACCTCTCGAATGGCGCTGACGTACGCGGCCGCCATGGCCTCGATCGTCTCGAGCGGCGTCTCGCCGGAGAGGTAGCCGATGGCCGACAGGCCATAGACTGGCACCTCTGGGTCGATACCCGGAAGGAGCGCGGTGACGTAGCCGATCTCGCCCGGGCCGGGGTGGATGAAGAACACCGGTCCTTTGGTACCGGCGCGGCGGAATGGCGTGAGGTTCGAGCGTAGATGCAGCGGCGTCCGGCGCGCGGCCACGGCGCAGAGCTCGAGCAGCGTGGGCGCGGCGAACAGCTCGCGCAGCGCGACCTCCGCATCGACGATCTCCCGCAGCCGGGCCAGCATCTGCACCGCGAGCAGCGAGTGGCCCCCGAGGTCGAAGAAGCTGTCGTGACGTCCGATCCGGTCGACGTTCAGCAGCTCGGCCCACAGCGCCGCCACGCTCTGCTCGATCTCGCCCTGGGGCGGTAGGTAGGCGCGGCTGACGTAGGCCTCGACTTCCGGGATCGGCAGCGCCTTGCGATCCACCTTGCCGTTCGCGCTCAGCGGAAACCCGGCGAGGTGCACGTAGGCCGAGGGGATCATGTACTCCGGCAACCGGTCGGCGAGGCGCCTGCGCAGCGTGCCGACCGGCACCGGCTGCTCCGCTGTGTAGTAGGCGACCAGCCGGAGGTCGCCGGGCTGATCCTCGCGCGCCAGCACGAGCACCTCCCCGACGCCCTCCACCTCGGCCAGCACGGCCTCGATCTCACCAGGTTCGATCCGGAAGCCGCGGATCTTCACCTGGTGATCGTTGCGCCCGAGGAACTCGACGCTGCCGTCGGGCAGCCAGCGCCCGAGGTCGCCGGTACGGTACATGCGGTCGCCGGCGCGGTCGCTCCACGGATCGTCGAGGAAGCGCTCCTGGGTGAGCTCCGGGCGATTCAGGTAGCCGCGCCCGACGCCGTCACCACCGATGTAGATCTCGCCGATCACGCCGACCGGGACTGGCTCGCGATGGCTGTCGAGGAGGTAGATCCGCGCGTTGGGGATGGGCCGTCCAATCGGCACGGCCGCGCCATCGACGCTCGAGCAGCGGTGGATCGTCGCGCATACCGCCGCCTCGGTCGGGCCGTACGCGTTGAAGAGCCTGACCTGCGCCGACCAGCGCTGCGCCTCGCGCAACGCGATCGCCTCGCCCGCGACGATCAGCGTGGTCGCCGTGAACTGCTTGAGGTCGCACTGCGCGAGCGCGGACGGCGGCAGCGTGACGTGGGTGATCCCGTGGCGCGCGAGCGTCCTCGACAGCGCCGTGCCGGGCATGAGCTCGTCGCGCGAGACCACGTGCAGGCTCGCGCCGCAGACCAGCGCCATGCCGACCTCCGACACGCTGGCGTCGAAGCTGAATGCCGCGAATTGCAGCACGCGGCTCGTCTCGTCGACGCCGAAGATCGCGCTCTGGGCGGTCACCAGATTGCAAAGCCCGCGGTGCTCGTTCAGCACGCCCTTGGGCTGGCCGGTGGAGCCGGAGGTGTAGATGATGTAGGCGAGGCTCCTCGATCCGATCCCGACCTCGGCTCGGTCGAGCGGGCCGGCTGGCTCTTTGGCCCATGCGGCGCCGCCGCGCGACAGGTCGATCACCGCGCGTGGTCCGACGGCGGCTTTGCCGATGGAGTCGACGACCACAACCTGAGGTGCGCTGTCGGCCAGCATGTATGCCAGCCGGTCGGGCGGGTACGACGGATCGAGCGGCACGTAGGCGCCGCCGGCCTTGAGCGTCGCCAGCAGCGCGACGATCATGTCGGGGCTGCGGTCGATGCAGACCGCCACGCGCGACTCGGCTCGCACGCCGCGGCGGCGCAGGTAGCGGGCGAGTCGATTGGCGCGCTCGTCGAGCTCTCTGTACGAGAGCTGCCCGGAATCCCAGACCAGCGCCGCCGCGTCCGGCGTGCGGGCCACCTGGTCCTCGAACAGCTCGTGGAAGCAGCGGTCGTGCGGGTACGGAGCGCGGGTCGCGTTCCAGGTCGTGACCACCTGCGCGCGCTCCGCGGCGTCGAGCAGCGACAGTCGTGCGATGGGCCGTGTGTCGGCGCCGCTGGCCACCGCCGCGCGCAGCGACCGCTCGAACAGCGCGGCGAAGCGCTCCGCCGTGGCGCGCTCGAACAAGGCGGTCGCGTAGCTCAGCGTCCCCTCGATCCCGGACTCGGTCTCGTAGAGCGAGAGGCGCAGGTCGAACTGCGACGACGACTGGGGCACCTCGAAGCTCGCCAGATCGAGGCCGTCGAGCGCAAGCGCGCCAGCGGGCGTGTTCTGCCATGCGAACAGGACCTGGAAGATCGGCGGGTGCGAGAGGCTGCGCGGTGGCTTCACCACCTCGACGACCTGATCGAACGACAGATCCTGGTGACGCTGGGTCGCGAGCACCTGGGCCCGCGTCCGCGCGAGCAGCTGGGCGAGCGTCGGATCGCCGGCGAGGTCGATGCGCATCGCCAGGGTGTTGACGAAGAAGCCGATCAGCGGCTCGATCTCGGCCCGGGTCCGGCCCGCGACAGGGGTGCCGATCACCACGTCGTCTTGACCGGCGAGCCGCCCCAGCGTCACGGCCCAGCTCGCCAGGATGGTCATGTACAGGGTCACGCCGTGGCGCCGGCCGAGCGCCCGGAGCTGATCGGCGAGCTCGACGGGCAGCCGCACGGCAACGGTGTCGCCGCCGTGGTCCTGCTGGGCCGGGCGAGGTCGATCGGTCGGCAGCGCGAGCAGCGTCGGCGCGTCGGCGAGGTTGCGGCGCCAGAACTCGACCTGGTTCTCCAGCTCGCCGCGCTCCAGCCAACGGCGCTGCCAGGCGGCGTAGTCGGCGTACTGGACCGAAAGGGCGGGCAGGGGGTCGGGCGCACCCTTGCGGTGCGCGTTGTACAGGGCGCTGAGCTCGTCGAGCAGCACGCCCATCGACCAACCATCCGACACGATGTGGTGCGTCACGATGTGCAGCACGTGCTCGTCGTCAGCAACGCGCATGAGCATCGCCCGCATCGGCAGGTCGCGCTCGAGGTCGAACCGCGCCGCGATGTGCGCGCTCGCGAGCCGCAGCGTCGTGGCGTCGAGGTCACGCCGCCCGCGTAGATCGCGCGCAACCACGACCAGCTCGGCCTCGGCCTCGGGCCGCACGAACTGCATGGGCTCCCCGTCGACGACGCGGAAGCAGGTGCGCAGCGCCTCGTGACGCTTGACGAGCCGCGCGAGCGCCCAGGCGAGCGCCTCGCGATCGAGCGGACCGCGCAGCCGGATGCCGCCGTGGAGGTGGTGCGCCTGGCGGCCTTCGGCCAGCCGGTCGAGGATCCACAGGCGCTGCTGCGCCAGCGAGAGCGGCAGCGGTCCGCCACGCTCGATCCGCGTGATCGCGTCGATCTGCGAGCGGGCAGCGTTGCTCAGCCGCTCGGCCAGCGCGCTCAGCCGCGGGTGCTCGAAGACGTGGGCGAGCGGGACCTCGATGTCGAGTATCCGGCGAAGCCGTGACACCATCTGCACGGCGAGCAGGGAGTGGCCGCCGAGCTCGAAGAAGTTGTCGCGGCGGGTCACGTCCGGCACCTGGAGCAGGTCGGCCCAGAGCCCTGCGAGCATCTGCTCGATCTCGCCGCGCGGCGCCTCGTCGTGACGCCGCACCGGCGAGCTGGTCTCCGGGGCGGGCAGCGCCTTGCGATCGACCTTGCCGTTCGCGGTGAGCGGCATCGCTGAAAGGTGCACGAAGGCCGCCGGCATCATGTAGCTAGGGAGGCTCGCGGCGGCATGCTGCCGGAGCGCGTCGGTAAGGGAGGCCGGCGCCGTGTAATAGGCGACCAGGCGCGCGTCGCCCGGTACGTCCTCGCGCGCCACCACGACGACCTCACGGACCTCGTCGACCTCGGCCAGCCGCGCCTCGATCTCGCCGAGCTCGATGCGGAAGCCGCGCAGCTTGACCTGGAAATCGTTGCGCCCGAGGTACTCGAGGTCGCCGTCCGGAAGCCAGCGGACGAGGTCGCCAGTGCGGTACAGGCGTCCGTCGGGCGTGAACGGATCGGACACGAAGCGCTCTGCGGTCAGCTCCTCGCGATGGAGGTAGCCGCGCACCACGCCATCGCCGCCGATATAGAGCTCACCGGGTACGCCGATCGGCACGGGGCGGCGCTGCGCGTCGAGCACGTAGACCTGCGTGTTGGCGATCGGTCGGCCGATGTGCGGAACCGGCTCGGTGAGGCGGCTCAGGGTCGACCAGATGGTCGTCTCGGTCGGACCGTACAGGTTCCACAGCTCCGGCACGCCACCGAGGAGCTCCGCGGCCAGGCTCGGCGGCAACGCCTCACCGCCGCACAACACCTTGAGCGAGCGGCACCGCGCAGGCCAGCTGTGCTGCGCGAGCATGCGCCAGGTCGAGGGCGTCGCTTGCAGGATCGATACGCCGTGGGCCTCGATCAGCGCATGCAGCGCCACCGGGTCACCTACCTGCTCGCGGGTGGCGATCACCACGGTCGCGCCGCACGACAGCGGCAGGTACAGCTCGAGCCCGGCGATGTCGAACGACAGCGAGGTCACGCCGAGCAGCACGTCCTCGGCGGTGATGCCGGGAGCGTCCTGCATGGTGGTCAGGAAGTTGACGATGCTGCGGTGCTCGACCATCACGCCCTTGGGCTGGCCGGTCGATCCGGACGTGTAGATGACGTACGCGAGGTGGCGCGATGTCAGCTCCGCGCGCTCCGGGCGATCGCTGGGATACCCGTCGAGCGCGCCCGGCGCGTCGAGCAGCACGAGCGCCGCGGATGTGGCCGGCAGGCTCGCCGCGATCGCGGTCTGGGTGACGAGCTGGCTCGGCCGGGCGTCGGCGAGCATGGTCGCGAGCCGCTCGCGCGGATAGCTCGGATCGAGCGGGACGTAGGCCCCGCCCGCCTTCAGCGTTCCGAGCACCGCCACGACCAGATCGATGCCGCGGTCGACAGCCACGCCGACCAGGCCGTCCGGGCCCACGCCGCGGGCGCGGAGCAGGTGGGCGAGCCGGTTCGCGCGCTCGTCGAGCTCGCGGTAGGTCGCGCGGGCCTCGCCCGCGATCACCGCGATCGCGTCCGGCGTTCGCCGCGCCTGGGCCTCGAACAGCTCGTGCACGCACAGATCACGTCGGTAGTCCCGTGCCGTCGCGTTCCAGGCAGCGACGACCTGCGCGCGCTCCGCCGCCGGCAGCACGTCGAGCTCGCGCAGGGCCGCGCCGCCTCCGTGCTCGAGCGCGCGCACGACCGCCTCCACGGCCGTGCGCATGAAGGCGCAGACGCGCGCGGGCTCGATCGGCTCGCGCACGTGAGCGGTGAGCGCGAAGCCCTCGCCGAGATCATCCACCGACAGGACGAGCGGGTAGTTGGTTCGCTCCTCGGCGGACAGCAGCTCGATGCGATCTTCGCTTGCATCGCCCGCCGTCGGCGCCTCTGGCGCGGCATCCTCGATCGTGTAGCGGTAGTTGAGGAGCGACGTGAAGAGCGGCGCCTCCGCCGGCACGGCGCTCGCCCGCTGCGCCAGCGCGAGCGGGGCGTGCTCATGGCGGAGCAGGTCGACGAGCAGCGCGTGGGTCGCGGCCACGCTCTCCGCCACGCCGCGCTCGCCGACGCCGAGCCGCACCGGCAGCGTGTTCATGAACAGGCCCAGGCCGCGATCGGCGTGGGCGCCGCCCTGCATTCGGCCGAACAGCACGGTGCCGAACACCACCTGCTCGCGGCCGGTCGTCCGGGCCAGCACCATGGCCCACGCCAGGTGCATGAGGCTCGCGGGGCTGACCCGGAGCCGCCGCGCCTCGCGTCGGATGGCCAGGGCGAGCTCGGCCGGCAGGAGCTCGTGCGCCTCGCCGATGCCCCGGCCATCACCGCGCACATCGACGAGCCCGAAGGGCGCGGTCGGCTCGTCGATGTCGCCCAGCATCTGCGCAAAGAACGCGCGGTGCTCGTCCTGGCTGACGCCCAGGCGCGCCTGGGCCACGAAC
The DNA here is from genome assembly GCF_051530195.1 of Sorangium sp. So ce321. Classification (NCBI taxonomy): domain Bacteria; kingdom Pseudomonadati; phylum Myxococcota; order Polyangiales; family Polyangiaceae; genus Sorangium; species Sorangium sp. So ce321. Next base: position 7,097,097 of record NZ_CP150329.1, read on the forward strand.
GTGCGGAACGGCACCGGTGGCGGCAGGCGGTCGCCCTCGCCGCGCAAGAAGGCCTTCGCCTCGTGGACGAGCAGATCGAGGGTCGTGTGATCGACCACGAGGTGATGCGACAGCACGCTCATCACCCAGCGGCCGTTCGCCTCGTCGCTCGCGATGTGGCAGCGCAAGAGCGGTGCCCGGCTGACGTCGAGCCGCACGCGCCGCGGATCGCAGCGCGCGGCGAGCTGGGTCGCGATGTCGCCCTCGCGCGGATCGAGCACGACGAGCTCGACGGGCAGCTGCGCCTGCCGGCGCACGACCTGGACGGGCTGATCGAGCCCGCGCCAGGCGATGCCGGTGCGCAGGATGTCGTGGCGAGCGATCACGTGATCGAGCGCGGCGACGAAGCGATCGAGCCCGGCTCGGGTCGGGAACGCGAGCAGGTGCGACTCGACGTACGCATCGCTGCTGTCGTCGAGCAGGTGGTGGAACAGCATGCCCTCCTGGAGCGGCGCGAGCGGGTAGATATCGGCCACGTTGGCCGCGCCGCCGTCGACGCCCGCGACGATGCTGTCGATCGCCTCCTGATCGAGGCGGACCAGGGTCAGCATCTCCGGGGTGATGCGCGTCGCCCCGGGGGTGACGAGGTTGTCCGGCAGCGTGACCTCCTGGCTCTCGGTGCCGGCCCGCTCGGCGAGCTCGGCCAGGCTCGACGCCAGGAACACCGCGCGCACGTCGGCGTGCAGCCGCTCGGCGCGCATGCGCTCGATGAGGCTCACGGCCAGGAGCGAGTGTCCGCCGAGCTCGAAGAAGTTGTCGTTGCGCCCGACCTGCTCGAGCTTGAGCAGCTCGGCCCAGATCCGGGCCAGCCGCTCCTCCTTCTCGCCGCGCGGCGCCTCGTAGGCGCGGGTCGAGGCCTGCCCGTCCGGCGCCGGCAGCGCCGCGCGATCGACCTTGCCGTTGGCCGTGAGCGGCAGCGCCGCAAGGTGCACGAACGCCGACGGCACCATGTAGGACGGCAGACGGTCGCTCGCGTGCTGCCGCAGCGCCTCCGGTGACACCGGCGCGCCCGCGAGGTAGGCGACGAGGCGAAGGTCGCCCGGCGCGTCCTCGCGCGCAACCACCACCACCTCGTCGACGCCGTCCTGTGCGCGCAGCGTGGCCTCGATCTCGCCGAGCTCGACGCGGTAGCCGCGGATCTTGACCTGGTGATCGTTGCGCCCGAGGTATTCGATGGTGCCGTCGGGACGCCAGCGCGCGACGTCGCCGGTGCGGTACATCCGCGCGTGGGGCTCGGCGGCGAAGGGATCTGGCAGGAACCGCTCGCGGGTCAGCTCCGGGCGGTTGACGTAGCCGCGCGCCACGCCCACGCCGCCGACGTGGAGCTCGCCGGCCACGCCGACCGGCACGGGCTCGCCGCGGGCATCGAGGATGTAGATCCGCGCGTTGGTGATGGGCCGTCCGAGCGGCACCGACGCGGGCAGCGGATCGGTGACCTCCTGGGCGGTGCAGGCGACCGAGATCTCCGTCGGTCCGTAGTTGTTGAAGATCCGCATGTCGGGCGCGTGCTCGCGCCACCAGCGCAGCGCTGCGCCGCGCAGCGGCTCGCCGCCCAGCACGAGCGTGCGGATCCGGCCAGCCAGCGCCTCCGCCGGGATCACCTGCTGCAGCAGCGCCAGGTGCGACGGTGTCAGCTTGAGCGGCGCGAGGTTGGAGCACGAAAGGAGCTGGCGACGCCACGCCTCCACGTCGTTGCCCGGTGTGCCAAGGCGCACGGTCTTGCCGCACAGGAGCGGCGGGTAGAGCCCGGTGAGCGCGAGGTCGAAGCTGAGCGAGGTGAGGACGAGGGAGCCGTCGCCGCTGGCCAGATCCTGCTGCCGGATCATGTGGGCCGTGTAGTTCACGATCCCGCGGTGCTCGACCATGACCCCCTTGGGCCGCCCGGTCGATCCGGACGTGAACATGACGTACGCCAGGTGCCGGGGGGTCAGCCCGAGGGCGCGCGGGTCGAGCTCGCCAGCGTCGGCCGAGCGGTCGACGTCCTCGACGGGCTCGCCGCCCGGAGCGAGCAGGACGACCTCCGCCTGCGCGGCGGGCAAGCGCGCCTGCCACGCCGCCTCGGTCAGCACCACGCGCGGCGCGGCCTCCTCGAGCATCTCCGCGAGCCACGCGACGGGGTGGTGCGGATCCACCGGGATGTACGCGCCGCCGGCCTTGAGCACCCCGAGGAAGCCGACCACCATCGCGATGCCGCGCTCGGCGCAGACCGCGACGAGCACGTCGGGACCGACGCCCCGCGCGCGCAGCGATCGCGCGAGCCGGCTGGCCCGCGCGTCGAGCTCGGCGAAGCTCAGCGACTGATCGCCCGCGACGAGCGCCGTCGCGTCCGGCGTGCGCCGCGCTTGATCCTCGAACAACTCGTGCAGGCACCGCGCGCGCGGATAGTCCCCGGCGGTGTCGTTCCATTCGACCAGGATCTGCCGGCGCTGCGCCTCGCTCAGCACCGGAAGCTCCGCGACGCGACGGTCGTCGCCGGCCGCCATGGCCTCGAGCAAGGTGGTCCAGTGCGCCACGATGCGCTCCACCGTGGCGCGCTCGAACAGCGCCGTCGCGTAGACCAGAGAGCCGGTGATCCCGGCGTCGCCCTCCTCGAGGGTCAGCGACAGGTCGAACCGGGCCGTCGCCGCCGGCCGCTCGACGCTCGACAGCTGCAAGCCGGGTAGCTCGAGCCCGCCGGGCTGCGCGGAGAGGTAGTCGAACATGACCTGGAACAGGGGCGAATGCGCGAGGCTGCGCGGCGGCTTGACCGCCTCGACCACCTGGTCGAACGGCAGGTCCTGGTGCTCCTGCGCGGCCAGGACCTGCGCGCGGGTGCGCGCGAGCAGCTGGGCCACCGTCGGTTCGCCGCGCAGGTCGATGCGCAGGGCGAGCGTGTTGACGAAGAAGCCGATCAGCGGCTCGATCTCGGTCCGGCTGCGGCCGGCGACCGGGCTGCCGATCACCACGTCTTCCTGGTTCGCGAGCCGGCCGAGCGTCGCGGCCCAGCTGGCGAGCAGCGCCATGTACGGCGTCACGCCGTGGCGCCGGCACAGCGCATGCAGCCGATGGCTCAGCGCGGCGCCGAGCTGAACATCGACGTTGGCTCCCGCGTGACTGCGCTCGACCCGCGGCTGGTCGGTCGGCAGCTCGAGCAGCGCCGGCGCGCCGGCCAGGTTGCGGCGCCAGAACTCGGCCTGGGCCTCGAGCTCGCCCGCGGCGAGCCAGCGACGCTGCCAGACCGCGTGGTCGACGTACTGGATCGCCAGCGGCGGAAGCGGATCGGCCTCGCCGCGAGCCAGGGCGCGATAGAGCGCGGTCAGCTCGCCGAGCAGGATCCCCATGGACCAGCCGTCGGCGGCGATGTGATGCATCACCCAATGCAGGACGTGGTCGTCGGCGGACAGCCGCACGAGCAGCGCGCGCACCGGCAGATCGCGCTCGAGATCGAACGCCGCGGACTCGTGCGCGCTGCACAGCGCCAGGGCCGCGGCCTCGCGGTCGGGGTAGGCCTCGGCGGCGAGCTCGCGCTCCTGCCAGGGAAGCACCGCGTCGCGTCGCACCACCTGCCTCGGCTGTCCGTCGATCCGCTCGAACGTGGTGCGCAGCGCCTCGTGGCGCTCGACGATCCGCTGCAGCGACCGGCGCAGCACCTCGCGATCGAGCGCGCCACGCAGGCGTACGGCGCCGCCGATGTGATAGGCGTCGCTCGCGCCGTCGAGCCGGGTCAAGAACCACAGCCGCTGCTGCGCCAGCGAGAGCGGCTGGGGCTCTCGGCGCTCGTCGTCGGTCAGCGGCAGGAACGCGGGTAACCGCGAGGTCGCCGCTTCGTTCAGGCGCTCCGCGAGCCGGGCGAGCTCGGGGCACTCGAACACGACGGCGAGCGAGATCTCGATGTCGAGCGCACGGCGCACCCTGGACACCAGCTGCACGGCGAGCAGCGAGTGACCGCCCAGCGCGAAGAAGTCGTCACGGCGGCCCACGCGCTCGACCTTGAGCAGCTCCGACCACAGGTCCGCGAGCAGCACCTCGATCCTCCCGCGCGGCTCCTCGTACGCACGCCGCGCGTACGAACCCGCTTGCGGAGCCGGCAGCGCCTCGCGATCGAGCTTGCCGTTGCCCGTGAGCGGCAGCGCCTCCAGGTGAAGGTAGGCGGCCGGGACCATGTACGGCGGCAGCGACTGCGCGGCGTGCCGCCGGAGCAGCTCGGCGTCCGGCGCGGATTCGCCGCTGGCCGTGAAATACGCGACGAGGCGCTTGTCGCCCGGCTCGTCCTCGCGCGCGACGACGACCACGTCGCGCACGCCCCCGACGCGCGACAGGCTCGCCTCGATTTCGCCGAGCTCGATGCGGAAGCCGCGGATCTTGACCTGGAAGTCGTTGCGGCCGAGGTACTCGACGCTGCCGTCGGGCAGCCGGCGCGCCAGGTCGCCGGTGCGGTACAGCCGGCCGCCGCCGGGGAACGGGTTTTCGAGGAAACGCTCGGCGGTGAGCTCGGGCTGGCCCAGGTAGCCGCGCGCCACGCCGGCGCCGCCGACGTAGAGCTCGCCGGTCACGCCGACCGGCACCGGCTGGCGATGTCCGTCGAGGATGTGCAGCTGCAGATCGGGGATGCGCACGCCGATCGGGCTCGGTCCCGGCCGAGCCGCGTCCTCGGCCTCGAGCGGGCGGTACGTCACGTGGACGGTGGTCTCCGTGATCCCGTACATGTTGACGAGCCGCGGGCCGTGCTCGTGGCGCGCATACCACGGCCGCAGCGTGTGCAGCTCGAGCGCCTCGCCGCCGAAGATGATGGTACGCAGCCGGTTCGCGCGCCCGCACTCCGCCTCGGCCGCCATGAGCTGCTGGAAGGCGCTCGGCGTCTGGTTGAGCACGGTCACGCCCTCGTCGCAGATCAGCTCGACCATGTGGCGGGGCGAGCGGGCGACCGCCGCCGGCACGATGACCAGCCGGCCGCCGTACAGGAGCGCACCCCAGATCTCCCACACCGAGAAGTCGAACGAGAACGAGTGGAACAGCGTCCACACGTCGTGATCATCGAAGTGAAACCACGCGTCGGTGGCGTCGAACAGACGCACGACCTGGGCGTGCTCGACCATGACGCCCTTGGGCCTTCCGGTCGATCCCGACGTGTAGATGACGTACGCGAGGTGGTTCGGCGCCACGCCGGTGGCGCCACGCTCGAGGTCACTGTCGGGCGCGTCAGCCCAGGCGGCGGCGTCGCGGTCGAGGTCGATCACGCGCGTGGGGCCCGGCGTGAACGCCCCCAGCGCCTCGCGCCCCACCGCGTCGATCAGCAGCACGGCTGGCGCGCAGTCGGCCAGCGTGGCGCCGAGCCGCGCGGACGCGTACGCCGGATCGAGCGGCACGTAGGCGCCGCCGGCCTTGAGCGTGGCTAGCAGGGCGGTGACCATGTCGAGGCCGCGATCGACGCAGATCGCGACCAGGCGGTCCGCCCCGATCCCCAGCGCCCGCAGGTGATGGGCGAGCCGGTTCGCACGTTCGTTCAGGGCGCGATAGGTGAGTCGCGCCGTGCCGTGCGCCAGGGCGATGGCGTCGGGCCTCTGCCGGACCTGCGCCTCGAATCGCTCGTGGAGGCAGTCCAGCGCCGGCACCTCGGCCATCGTGTTCCAGTCGACGAGCAGCGCGTGGCGCTCGCGCTCGGACAGGAGCGGCAGCGTGCTGACCTGCTGCTCTTCATCGGCGAGCATGGCCTCGAGCAGCGTGAGCCACTGGCCGCGGATGCGCTCTGCGGTCTCGTGATCGAAGAGCGCCGTCGCATAGCTCAGATCGCCGGTGATGCCCGCGGGGCCCTCGTGCAGCGTCAGCGTCAAGTCCAGCTGAGCGGTCGGCTGCGCCACGCTCAGGTCCGAGAGCTCGAGGCCCGGCATCTCGAGCGTCGCGTCGGCGGTGTTCTGCCAGGCGAACATCACCTGAAAGAGCGGCGGGTGCGCAAGGCTGCGCGGCGGGTTCACGGCCTCGACGATCTGGTCGAAAGGCAGGTCCTGGTGAGCCTGCCCAGCCAGCACCCGATCGCGGGTGCGCGCCACGAGCTCCCGCACCGTGGGTCCGCCGTTCAGGTCGATGCGCAGGGGAAGGGTGTTGACGAAGAAGCCGATCAGAGGCTCGACCTCGGTCCGATTGCGGCCCGCGACCGGGCTGCCGATCACGACGTCGGTCTGGCCGGACAGCCGGCCCAGCAGCGCCGCCCAGCTGGAGAGCAGCAGCACGTAGGGCGTCACGCCGTGGCGCTGCGCCGCCGCCTGGACCCGCGCCGTCAGCGCGGCGTCGAGCGCGAGGTCGACCGCGGCGCCTGCGTAATCCTGCCGCGCGGGGCGCTGCCGGTCGATGGGCAGCTCCAGGAGGGCCGGCGCGCCCTGCAGACCCTCGCGCCAGTACGTTGCCTGCGCCTCGAGCTCGCCGTGGCCGAGCCAGCGTCGCTGCCAGGCCGCGTAGTCGGCGTACTGGATCGCGAGTGGAGGCAGCGGGTCGGGTTGCCCGGCAAGGAACGCGCGATAGAGCCGGGTCAGCTCGTCCACGAACACGCCGATCGACCAGCCGTCGGAGGCGATGTGGTGCATGACCACGTGCAACACGTGCTCGTGCTCGGCTCGCTGCACGAGCAGCACACGCAGCGGGATTTCGCGGGTGAGATCGAACGCGCGGGCCGTGTTCGACGCGATCAACCGGCGTGTGGCGGCCTCGGGGTCCCCTTCGCTGCGAAGGTCGTGCTCGTCGAGGACCAGCCCGGCGTCCTGGACGATTTGCACCGGCTCGCCGTCGAGCTCCTGGAAGCAGGTGCGCAGGGCCTCGTGGCGCTCGACGATGCGCTGGAGCGCGCGGCGGAGGACGTCGCGGGCGAGCACACCGCGGAGCCCGACCACGCCGCTGATGTGATAGGCCTCGCTCGCGCCGCTCAGCTGGCTCAAGAACCAGAGTCGCCGCTGGGCCAGCGACAGCGGCTGCGGCCCGCTGCGCGGCGCGACGGGGATCGCGTGGTGGGCCGCGCGCGCGGCGCGGCTGACGGCCTCGGCGAGCGCGGCGAGCTCCGGGAGCAAGAACACGTCGCTCAGCGCGAGCTCGACCCCCAGGACCTTGCGGACGCGAGAGACCAGCCGCACTGCCGCGAGCGAGTGACCGCCGAGCGCGAAGAAGCTGTCACGCCGGCCCACGCGCTCGACCTGCAGCAGCTCGGCCCAGATCCCGGCGAGCGCCTGCTCGATGCGCCCCGTCGGCTGCTCGTAGCCCTGACGCCCGAAGTCCTCGACGTCTGGCGCCGGCAGCGCCTTGCGGTCGAGCTTGCCGTTGGGGGTGAGCGGCAGCGCTGCGAGCCGCACGTAGGCGGCTGGCAGCATGTAGTCGGGTAGGCCCCGCGCGGCGTGCTCACGCAGCGCGCGCGCATCCGGCGCGTGCTCGCCCGTGTAGTACGCGACAAGCCGCCGCTCTCCCGGCGCGCTCTCGCCCACCGGCTGCGCGGCGACCACCACCTCCGCGACGCCTGGCGCGCCCGCCAGCCGCGCCTCGATCTCCCCGAGCTCGATCCGGAAGCCCCGAATCTTCACCTGGAAGTCGTTGCGGCCCAGGTATTCGATGCTCCCGTCGGGCAGCCAGCGACCCAGATCGCCAGTCCGGTACAGGCGCCCCGTTCCCGTGAACGGGTCGTCGATGAACCGCTCCGCCGTCAGCTCCGGCTGACCGAGGTAGCCGCGCGCCACGCCCGCGCCTCCCACGTACAGCTCGCCCGTCACCCCCACCGCCACCGGCTGCCTCTGCTCATCCAGCACGTACAGCCGCAAGTCGGGCAGCTTCACCCCGATCGGGCTCGGACCAGGCCGCTCCGCGTCCCGAGCCGCCAGCGCACGGTAGGTCACGTGCACCGTCGTCTCGGTGATGCCGTACATGTTCACAAGCCGCGTCGCTTGCTCGTCGTTGCGCTCGTACCAGGGCTTGAGCGTCCGAAGCTCCAGCGCCTCCCCTCCGAAGATCACCCAGCGCAGCTGGTGCACACTCCTCGTCTGCGCCTGCGCCCCCATCAGGTGCTGGAACGCGCTCGGCGTCTGGTTCAGCACCGTCACCCCTTCGGCGCACAACAGCTCATAAAACTCCGCCGGCGAGCGCGCGGTCGTCAGCGGCACGACCACGAGCCGCCCGCCGTACGAAAGCGCTCCCCACAGCTCCCACACCGAAAAGTCGAACCCGATCGAGTGGAACAGGCTCCATACGTCTCGCTCGTCGAACCCGAACCACCCCTCGGTGCTCGCGAACAACCGCGACACCTGCGCGTGCTCGACCATCACGCCCTTGGGCCGACCCGTCGAACCCGACGTGTAGATCACGTACGCAAGGTGGCTCGGCGACACCTCCACCCCCGGATCGCGCTCGTCCGCATCCGCCCACTGCGCCGCGTCTTGCTCGATATCGACCCACCGCGCCGACCCCGACACTGGCTCACCCAGCGCACCGCGCCCCGTCGCGTCGACCAGCACCACCGATGGGTCGCTGTCGGCGAGCGTCGCCACCAGCCGCTCCGAGGCGTAAGCCGGATCCAGCGGCACGTAGGCTCCGCCCGCCTTCAGGACCGCAAGGATCGCCGTCACCAGCCCCACCCCGCGCTCGAGGCAGATCGCCACCCGATGCTCCGGACCCACCCCCACCCCGCGCAGGTGATGCGCCAGACGGTTCGCCGCCGCGTTCAGCGCGCCGTAGCTCACGCGCTCCGCTCCGTGCACCAGCGCGATCGCCTCGGGGTTGCGCCGCACCTGCGCCTCGAACTGCTCGTGCACGCACCCTCTGCTCGCCGATGCACGCGTCTGGTTCCACCTCTCCACCACGTCCAGGCGCTCGGCCTCCGGCAGCACGTCGACGAGGCGGAGCGGCGTACGGTGTTCGAGGGCGTCCACCAGGCGCTCCAGCGCGGTCTGCATGAACGCGCACACCCGTTCGGGCAGAACGCGCTTGCTGACCAGCGCGGTCAGCGCGAAGTCGTGGCCCAGGTCGTCGACCGACAGCGTCAACGGGTAGTTGGTGCGCTCGTGGCTGGCGAGGACCTCGACGCCGTCGCTGCGGTCGCCGCTGTTCTTGGCCTCGACGTTGTAGCGATAGTTGAGCAGCGACGTGAACAGGGGCGCCGGCGCCGCGACCCCGCTCACGCGCATCGCGAGCGACAGCGGCGCGTGCTCGTGGCGCATGAGGTCCACCAGCAGGGCATGGACGGTCTTCGCCGCCTGCTCGACATCCTCGTCGCCGACGCTGACCCGCAGCGGCAGCGTGTTCATGAGCAGGCCGAGCATGCGGCCTGCATCGACGCCCGCCTGCATGCGACCGAACAGCACGGTGCCGAACACCACGTCCTTGCGGCCGGTCGTCCGCGCCGCGACCAGGGCCCAGGCCAGGTGGACGAGGCTCGCCGGGCTCACGCCGAGGCGGCGCGCCGACGCGCGAATCGCGCTGGCCAGCGTGCGCGGCAGCTGGACGGTCGCCTCCGCCACGGCGCTGCCGTCGCCTTTCTCGTCGAGCAGGCCGAACGGCGCGGTGGTCTCGTCGATGTCGCCGAGCAGCTTCGTGAAGAACGCCGCATGCTCCTGCTCGCTCACGCCGAGCCGAGCTTCCGCGACGAACGCACGGAACGGCGCCGGCGGCGGCAGCTCGGCGCCGCGGCCCTGCTCGATGGCCCAGGTCTCCGCGACGAGCAGCTCCAGCGCGAGGTGGTCGATCGCAATGTGATGGAAGACGACGCTCAGCAGCCAGCGGCCCGTGGACACATCGTGCGCGGCGTAGCAGCGCAGCAGCGGCGCGCGTCCGAGGTCCAGCCGGAGATGCTGGGCGCCGCAGCGCAGCTCGAGCTCCCGGGCGACGTCGCTGCAAGCCGGGTCGACATCGAGGATCTCGACGGGGAGCGCAGCGCGCCGCTGCACCACCTGGACCGGCGACTCGAGCCCATCCCACGCGATGCTGGTGCGGAGGACGTCGTGGCGCGCGACCACCTGCTCGAGCGCGTCGGTGAAGCGATCCATGCGCGCCCGCGACGGGAAGGCCAGGACATAGCCCTCGGTGTAGGCGTCGCCATCGGGGCTCCACAGGTGGTGGAACAGCATGCCCTCCTGGAGGGGCGTGAGCGGGTAGATGTCCTGCACGTTGCGGGCGCCGCCGGGCACGCGCGAGACGATCAAGTCGATCGCAGGCTGGTCCAGGCTCACCAGCGTGAGCATCTCGGGGGTGATCCGCTCGGCGGCGTCGGGAATCAGGTTGGGTGGCACGGCGGCGCGCGCGCCGGCGCCGATCGTGTGACCGGCTCGGAGGAGCTCGATCAGGGCCTGCTTGTGCTCGCGCACCGATGCGACAAGCTCGCGATCGGCGAGCGCCGACTCGTTGCCTCGCAACGAAAGCCCGTCGCCGACGAGCGTCAGCGCGAGGCCCTTGGTCTCGAGCATGGTCATGAGCTGGTTCAGAGTCGTCACAGCAGAATCTCCTTCATGCGGGTGGTGGCTCTCGCCAGCTCGGCGAGGCTGACGGCGGTAAAGATGGAGGTGACGTCAGCGTGGAGGTCCTCGTGGCGCATCCGCTCGATGAGGCGGACGGCCAGGAGCGAGTGGCCTCCGAGCGCGAAGAAGTCGTCATGGCGTCCGACGCGCGGCAGCTCGAGGAGCTCGGACCATATCCGGGCCAGCCGCTCCTCGACCTCGCCGCACGGCGCTTCGAACGGCTGGTTCGACGCGGCCGAGTCGTCCGGCGCGGGCAGCGCCTTGCGATCGAGCTTGCCGTTGGGGGTGAGGGGCAGCGCAGCGAGCCGCACGTACGCCGCCGGCAGCATGTACGCCGGCAGCTTCTCGGCGGCGTGACGTCGCAGCGCGTCGTCGTCGAGCGCCGCCGCGCCGGTGTAGTACGCAACCAGGCGCTTGTCGCCGGAGACGTCCTCGCGCAGGAGCACCGCCACCTCGTCGAGCCCAGGCAACTGCGCCAGCGCGCTCTCGACCTCGCCGAGCTCCACGCGGAAGCCGCGCACCTTCACCTGCCCGTCATCGCGCCCGATGAACTCCAGCTCTCCGTCGGGCCGCCAGCGCGCCAGGTCGCCGCTGCGGTACATGCGCTCTCCGGGATGGAACCGGTCCTCCACGAACCGTTCGGCGCTGCGCTGCGGCTGGTGCAGATAGCCGCGCCCCACCTGCGCGCCCGCGATGAACAGCTCCCCCACCACGCCCACCGGCACCGGCTCGCCGCGCCGGTCCAGCACGTACATCCGCGTGTTCGCGAACGGCTTGCCGATGCTCACGCGCGCCGCCCCGGCCTCGTGACGAACGTAGGCCGCGCTGCACGACACCGTCACCTCCGTCGGCCCGTACGTGTTGATCAGCCGCGTCTCCGCGCCCAGCGCCTCCCAGCGCCCCAGCGCGTGCGGCGACAGCGCATCGCCCGTCACGTTCATCATGCGCACTCCGTCCAGCGGCGGCGCGCCCGCCCCCGGACGGCTCCACTCGCCGACAAGGCTGTGCCAGTGCGCCGCCGTCAGGTGCACCACGCTCGCGCGCTCGCCCTCGTCCCCGGCCCCGAACGGGCGCGACCTCGGCAACAGACGCGCTCCCGCCAGCAGCGCTGGCATGATCTCCTCCAGCGACAGGTCGAAGTTCAGCGAGTTCTGCTGCAGCACCGTGTCCGCAGGTCCCAGCCCGAACCACTCGATCGCCGCAAGCGTGTAGTTCACCAGGTTGCGGTGCTCGATCATCACGCCCTTGGGCTGACCGCTCGAGCCCGACGTGTAGATCACGTACGCCAGGTGCTCCGCGCCAACACCGTGCGCCCGCGCGTCGAGGTCGTCATCGCGGCGCGAGGCCCACTGGCCCGCGTCCAGCTCGACGTCGACCACAGCGACCGTCCCGCGCACGTGACGGCGCGCCACCTCGCGCCCTGCACCCGCCGTCAGCACCGCGACAGGCGCGCTGTCCTCGATGATGTGGGCCAACCTCTCGTCTGGATAGGCAGGATCCAGCGGCACGTAGGCTCCGCCCGCCTTCAGCGTGGCCAGGAGCGCCACCAGCACCGCCGCCCCGCGCTCGGCGCACACCCCCACCCGCGCGTCCGCCGTGACGCCCACCTCGCGCAGGTGTCGCGCCAGCCGGTTGGCTCGCCGGTTCAGCTCCCCGTAGCTCACACGCTCTGTCCCGTCGTCCACCGCGACCGCCTCAGGGGCCCGCGCCACCTGCGCCTCGAACAGCTCGTGCACGCACCGCTCCAGCGGCAACGCACGCCCCGTGTCGTTCCACTCGACCACCACGCGCCGCCACTCCGCCGGCGACAGCACAGCAATCGCGCCGATCGGCTGCCGATCGTCGGCCACCATGCCCTCCAGCACACGCAGCCAGTAGCCACGGTAGCGCTCCACCGTCTCGCGCTCGAACAGCGCCGTCGCGTAGTTCAGGCTCCCGACGAGCCCCTCCTCACCCTCCTGCAGCGCCAGCGTCAGGTCGCACTGCGCCGTGTCCAGCTCCGTCGGGAGCGTCGTCACCTGCAAGCCTGGCAGCGTCAGCGGCGCATCCCGCGTGCTGTGCCAGTCCAGCATCACCTGGTACAGCGGCGTGTGCGACAGGCTGCGCGGCGGCGCGACCACCTCCACCACCTGGTCGAACGGCAGGTCCTGGTGCTCCTGCGCTGCCAGCACCTGCGCACGCGTACGCCCCAGCACCTCGCTCACCGTCGGCTCACCCTGCAGGTCGATGCGCAGCGCCAGCGTGTTCACGAAGAACCCTATCAGCGACTCGATCTCCGCCCGACCCCGACCAGCCACGGGACTTCCGATCACCACCTCTTCCTGCCCGCTCAGCCGAGAGAGCACAGCCCCCCAGCTCGCAAGCAGCGTCATGAACATCGTCACCCCGTGCCGACGGCTCAACGCACGCAGCCCGCGCGTCAGCTCCGCTCCCACCTCGACATCGATGCTCGCGCCGGCAGGGTCCTGCTGCGCAGGGCGCGGTCGATCCCACGGCAAGCTCAACAGGCTCGGCGCTCCGCAAAGGTTGCTCCGCCAGAACTCGCTCTGTCGCGCAAGCTGCCCGCTCGCCAGCGTGCTCCGCTGCCACGATGCCCAGTCCGCGTACTGCACCGTCGGGGCCGGCAGCGGATCGCCTCGACCCGACGCATACGCTGCGTACAGCGCGCTCAGCTCGCGCAAAAAGATGCCGACCGACCAGCCGTCCGACGCGATGTGGTGCATCACCACCTCGAGCACGTGCTCGTCTTCGCCCGTGCGCACGACCAGCACCCGCAGCGGCAGCTCCTCGCTCAGCTCGAACGCCGTCGCCGCATGCGCGTCGCCCAGCGCGCGCGCCGCAGCCGCCGCATCGGCCGAGCCCCGCACGTCCTGCTCGCGCAGCTGAACCGCCGCCGTAGCCTGCACGTCCTGCACTTCCTGCACCGGCACGCCGTCCCGCACCCCGAAGCGCGTGCGCAGCGACTCGTGACGTTCCACGATTCGCCTCAGCGCGCCCAACAGCGCGCCACGGTCCAGCACCCCGCGCAGCCGGAACGCACCCCGGATGTGATACGCCGCGCTCGCGCCCTCCAGACGCGTCAAAAACCATAGCCGCTGCTGCATCAGCGACACAGGCTCCGGTCCACGCCGCTCACCCACCGCAATCTCCGGCAGCGCCGTCCGCTCCGCGACCCTCACGCGCGCCGCCAGCCGGTGCAGCTCGGGGTGCGCGAACAGCTCGGACAACGCAAGCTCGACCCCAAGCAACCGACGCACACGCGACACAAGCTGCATCGCCAGCAACGAGTGACCACCAAGCTCGAAGAAGTCGTCGCTCCGACTCACCTGCTCGCGCCCCAGAAGCTCGCTCCACAGCCCGGCAAGGATCTCTTCAATCTGATTCCGCGGCGCTTCGCCTCGCTTTACCTCCGACGCCTCGGGCGCAGGCAGCGCACCGCGGTCGAGCTTGCCGTGCGCCGTCAGCGGCAGCGCCGCGAGCGACACGTACGCCGTCGGCACCATGTACGACGGAAGGCTCCGCGACGCGTGCGCGCGCAGCGCGTCCCCCAGGTCCCCCTCGCCCGTGTAGTACGCCACCAACCGCGCATCGCTCCCCTCCCCGCCCTCGCGACGCGCCACCACCACCACCTCATCGACTCCGCTCACCTCCCCGAGCCGCGCCTCGATCTCCCCTAGCTCGATACGGTAGCCTCGGAGCTTCACCTGAAAGTCGTTGCGACCCACGTACTCGATCGTCCCGTCGGCACGCCACCGACCGAGGTCTCCTGTCCGGTACACCCGTCCTCCGGACACGAACGGATCGTCCACGAACCGCTCCGCCGTCAGACCAGGCTCCCCCAGGTAGCCGCGACCCACCCCCGCCCCGCCAATCACGATCTCTCCGACCACCCCAACCGGCGATGGACGAAACGACGCGTCCACCACGTACACACGCACATTCGCGATCGGTCGGCCGATGTGCAGGACGGAGTCGCCTTCGTGCAGCCGACCGGAGGTCGCGACCACGCAGCTCTCCGTCGGGCCGTAGTTGTTGATCAGGGCCTGACCGGACGGCAGACCCTGCGGCCAGCGGCGCAGCCGATCGCCGCCGATCAGCAACGTTTGCAGGCGCGGGTTGCCCGTTCCGCCGGCGTGGGCCAGCTCCGCGAGCGGCGTGACAAGGAAGCTCACGTCCAGCGCCTGGGCGCGCCACCAATCGAGTAGCCGTTCCGGATCGCCCGCCACGTCCCGTGGCGGCAGCAGCAAGGTGCCGCCACTGCACAGCGGTGGCCAGATCTCCCAGGTCAGCGCGTCGAAGCCAACGCCTGCCGTGCTCGAGCTGCGATGGCCCGGCGCAAGCCCGAACGCCTCGGTATGCCAGGCGACCAGGTTGGTCAGGCTGCGGTGCTCGACCATCACCCCCTTGGGTTCGCCGGTCGATCCCGAGGTGTAGATGACATAGGCGAGGTCGCTCGACGTCGGCGGCGCGGCAGCGGTGTCGTCCCTGTCGTGTCCCCGCCGCGCGCTTGCGTCGAGCTCGACATCGCGGTCGAGATCGAGCACCCGCACGCCTGCGCGCTGTGCGGTCGCGCCAATCGCGAGCCGGGCATGGGCGTCGGTCAGCACGGCGGCCGGAGCCGAGCTCCGCAGCAAGGTTTCGAGCCGCTCGGCGGGATACGCAGGATCGAGCGGCACGTAGGCGCCGCCGGCCTTGGCCGTGGCCAGCATCGCCGTGATCAGCGCGGGGCTGCGTTCGAAGCACAGCGCGACTCGGGCCCCGGAACGCACGCCCAGCTGCCGCAGGTGCCAGGCCAGCCGGTTGGCCCGCGCGTCGAGCGCTGCATACGAGACCGCCTCGTCGCCCTGCGCCACGGCGATCGCCGCCGGAGAGCGCGCGACCTGCGCCTCGAACAGCTCGTGCACGCAGGACTCGAGCGGGTAGGCCCGCGCCGTGTCGTTCCACTCCACGACCACGCGCTCGCGCTCCGCCGCGGGCAGCACGTCGATGCCGCACGTGGGCGCCCGTGGATCCTCGTCCAGCGCGCGGACCAGGCCCGCGAGGGCCTCGTGCATGAAGTCCCACACGCGCGCAGGTCCGATGTCGCTGCTCACCTGTGCGGTGACCGAGAAGTCGTCTCCCATGTCGTCGATCGACAGGACCAGCGGGTAGTTGGTGCGCTCGTTGCCACCGAGAAAATCGATCTCGTCGTCGCGGCCGGGATCCGGAGGCGCGCTCGCGTCGTCGAGCTCTTCCTGCACGACGAGGGCGCCTTGCCGGTAGTTGAGCAGGGCGGAGAAGAGCGGAGTCTGCGCCGGCACGCGGCTCTCGCGCTGCGCGAGCCCGAGCGGCGTGTGCTCGTAGCGCAGCAGCTCGACCACGAGGTCATGGGTGCGTCGGAGGCTGTCTTCGACGCCGCGCTCGTCGACGCGGATCCGCATCGGCAGCGTGTTGATGAACATCCCCATCACCCGGTCGGCCTGGGCGCCGGCATGCATGCGACCGAACAGCACGGTCCCGAACACCACGTCGCGCCGGCCGGTCACCCGGGCGAGCACGAGGCCAAAGGCCTGGTGCATGAAGCTCGCCGGGCTCACCCCGAGCCGCGCGGTGCAGCGCCGGATGGCGCGCGACAGCTCGGCGGGCAGCCTGCTCTCCACCTCCGCGATGCCACGCCCGTCGCCGCGGACGTCGACGAGGCCAAAGGGCGCGGTCGGCTCGTCGATGTCTCCGAGCAGCTCGCGGAAGAACGCGGCGTGCTTGCCGAGGCGGATCGCCTGCCGGGCGCGCGCCACGAACTCGCGGTACGGCGCGGGCCGCGGCAGCTCGTCGAGACGGCCGAGCTCGATGGCCCGCTCCTCGGCGGCCAGCAGCTTCAGCGTCGTGTTGTCGATGACGAGGTGGTGCATGAGGATGCACAGCACCCAGCGCTGCTGCGCGCGGTCCTCGACCACGTGGCAGGCGAGCAGCGGCGGCCGCTGGATATCGATGCGGAGCCGCCGCGGATCGAACCGCCCCTCGAGCGCCCGCACGACGTCGCCGTCGACGGCGCCCAGCTCATCGGGGTCGAGCCACGAGACGGGGACGACCGCGCGCCGGCGCACCACCTGGACCGGCTGCTCGAGGCCGTCCCACCAGAACCCGGTGCGCAGGATGTCGTGGCGGTCGACCATGTGCTGGAGCGCCGCCAGGAAGCGCTCGAGCCGGCCCCGCGACCGGAAGGCCAGGGTGTACGACTCCATGTATGGATCGGTCTCGGACGGCGCATCGAGCCGGTGGTGGAACAGCATCCCCTCCTGCAGCGGCGCGAGCGGGTAGATGTCCTGCACGTTGGCCGCGCCGCCGTCGACCGACGCGACGATCGCGTCGATCGCGTCCTGGTCGAGGCTGACGAGCGTGAGCATCTCCGGCGTGATCCGATCGGCTTGCGCCGGAATCAGGTTCGGAGGCACAGGCAGCTCCGGATCTTCGTTGCGAACCTGCGCCGCGAGCTCCGCCAAGGTCTGCGCCTTGAACACCGCACGCACGTCGCCGTGCAGCCCCTCGCGCCGCATGCGCTCGAGCAAGCTGACCGCCAGCAGCGAGTGACCGCCGAGCGCGAAGAAGTTGTCGTGTCGCCCGACGCGCTCCTGCTTGAGGAGCCTCGCCCACAGCATCGCGAGGCGCTCTTCGACGGGGCCCTGCGGAGGCTCGTAGGAGCGACGCGCGAAAGCCTCGCCCTGAGGCGCCGGCAGCGCCTTGCGGTCGAGCTTGCCGTTAGGGGTGAGCGGCAGCGCTGCGAGCCGCACGTAGGCGGCTGGCAGCATGTAGTCGGGTAGACCCCGCGCGGCGTGCTCACGCAGCGCGCGCGCATCCGGCGCGTGCTCGCCCGTGTAGTACGCGACAAGCCGCCGCTCTCCCGGCGCGCTCTCGCCCACCGGCTGCGCGGCGACCACCACCTCCGCGACGCCTGGCGCGCCGGCCAGCCGCGCCTCGATCTCCCCGAGCTCGATCCGGAAGCCCCGAATCTTCACCTGGAAGTCGTTGCGTCCCAGATATTCGATGCTCCCGTCGGGTAGCCAGCGACCCAGATCGCCAGTCCGGTACAGGCGCCCCGTCCCCGTGAACGGGTCGTCGATGAAGCGCTCCGCCGTCAGCTCCGGCTGACCGAGGTAGCCGCGCGCCACGCCCGCGCCTCCCACGTACAGCTCCCCCGTCACCCCCACCGCCACCGGCTGCCTCTGCTCATCCAGCACGTACAGCCGCAAGTCGGGCAGCTTCACCCCGATCGGGCTCGGACCAGGCCGTTCCGCGTCCCGAGCCGCCAGCGCACGGTAGGTCACGTGCACCGTCGTCTCGGTGATGCCGTACATGTTCACAAGCCGCGTCGCTTGCTCGTCGTTGCGCTCGTACCAGGGCTTGAGCGTCCGAAGCTCCAGCGCCTCCCCTCCGAAGATCACCCAGCGCAGCTGGTGCACACTCCTCGTCTGCGCCTGCGCCCCCATCAGGTGCTGGAACGCGCTCGGCGTCTGGTTCAGCACCGTCACCCCTTCGGCGCACAACAGCTCATAAAACTCCGCCGGCGAGCGCGCGGTCGTCAGCGGCACGACCACGAGCCGCCCGCCGTACGAAAGCGCTCCCCACAGCTCCCACACCGAAAAGTCGAACCCGATCGAGTGGAACAGGCTCCATACGTCTCGCTCGTCGAACCCGAACCACCCCTCGGTGCTCGCGAACAACCGCGACACCTGCGCGTGCTCGACCATCACGCCCTTCGGCCGACCCGTCGAACCCGACGTGTAGATCACGTACGCAAGGTGGCTCGGCGACACTTCCACCCCCGGATCGCGCTCGTCCGCCTCCGCCCACTGCGCCGCGTCTCGCTCGATATCGACCCACCGCGCCGACCCCGACACTGGCTCACCCAGCGCACCGCGCCCCGTCGCGTCGACCAGCACCACCGATGGGTCGCTGTCGGCGAGCGTCGCCACCAGCCGCTCCGAGGCGTAAGCCGGATCCAGCGGCACGTAGGCTCCGCCCGCCTTCAGGACCGCAAGGATCGCCGTCACCAGCCCCACCCCGCGCTCGAGGCAGATCGCCACCCGATGCTCCGGACCCACCCCCACCCCGCGCAGGTGATGCGCCAGGCGGTTCGCCGCCGCGTTCAGCGCTCCGTAGCTCACGCGCTCCGCTCCGTGCACCAGCGCGATCGCCTCGGGGTTGCGCCGCACCTGCGCCTCGAACTGCTCGTGCACGCACCCTCTGCTCACCGACCCACGCGTCTGGTTCCACCTCTCCACCACGTCCAGGCGCTCGGCCTCCGGCAAGATCGGCAGTCGAGCGACCACCGCCTCGCCGTCGGCGACGAACCCCTCGAGCAGCGTCTCCCAGTACGCGACGAGGCGCTGCGCGGTCGCGCGGTCGAACAGCGCGGTGGCGTAGTTGAGCGTTCCGGTGATCCCGTGCGCTCCGTCCTCGAGCGAGAGCGTCAGGTCGAACTGGGCGGTCGCCTGTCCGACCCGCAGCGGCGTCACCGTGACGCCGGGCAGGCAAAGCTCGCGCTCTGACCCGCTCTGCCAGGCGAGCATCACCTGAAATAGCGGCGTGTGGGCCAGGCTGCGCGGAGGCGCGACCGCTTCGACGATCTGATCGAACGGCAGATCCTGGTGCTCGTGCGCCGAGAGCACCTGCGCGCGGGTGCGTGCGAGGAGCTCCGCCACCGTGGGCGCTCCCTGCAGGTCGATGCGGATCGGCAGCGTGTTGACGAAGAAACCGACGAGCGGCTCGATCTCGGCGCGGTCGCGCCCTGCCACCGGGGTTCCGATCACCACTTCGTGCTGCGCAGCGAGGCGCCCGAGCGTCGCCGCCCAGCTCGCCAGCACCGCCATGTACGGCGTCACGCCGTGCCGCCGGCACAGCGTCCGCAGCCGCTGCACGAGCGCGGCATCGAGGCTCACGCCGACCTCGTCCCCGGCGTGAGCCTGTTCCGAGGGCCGCGGCCAGGTGGTGGGCAACTCGAGCAAGATCGGCGCACCGCCGAGGGTCCGGTGCCAGTACGCGCGCTGGCGCTCGAGCTCGCCCTCGATGAACCAGGCGCGCTGCCAGGCGGCGTAGTCGGCATACTGGATGGCGAGCGGCGGCAGCGGGTCGGATTCGCCCGCGAGGTAGAGGGGGTACAGCCGACCGAGCTCGTCGAGCAGCACACCCACCGACCAGCCGTCGGAAGCGATGTGGTGCATGACGACCTGCAGCAGGTGCTCGTCCTCGGACACGCGCACGACCAGCGCGCGCACCGGAATCTCGCGCGCGAGGTCGAACGGCGCGCAGGCGTGGGCCTTCACGAGCTCGAGGGCCCGGGCCGCGGCGTCCGACGCGCCGCGCAGATCGTCCTCGGCGACCGGTAGCTCGGCGCCGGGCTCGACGATCTGCACCGGCTGGTCGTCGACGAGCCGGAAACGGGTGCGCAGCGCCTCGTGTCGCTCCACGACGCGACGCAGCGCGCGGATCAGGACCGGGCGATCGAGCGGGCCGGTCAGCCGCGCCAGCGCGGTGAGGTGGTACGCCGCGCTCGCGCCTTCCACCCGAGTGAGGAACCACAGGCGCTGCTGCGCGAGCGACAGCGGCAACGGCCCCGTGCGCGCTGCCGGCCGGATCGGCGGCAGCGACGAGGCACGCGCGCCTGCCAGGTGCTCGGCCAGCCGCCACAGCTCTGTGTGCGCGAACAGATCGGCGAGCGAGATCTCGACGTCGAGCGTCCGGCGTAGCCGCGCGAGCAGCCGCACCGCCAGGAGCGAATGCCCGCCGAGCGCGAAGAAGTCGTCGCGGCGTCCGACCTGCTCGAGCTGCAGCAGGTCCTCCCATATCGTGGCGATCAGCTGCTCGGTCCCGCTGCGAGGAGCGTCGTACGACCGCCGGACGTGCGCGTCGGCATCCGGCGCGGGCAGCGCTCGGCGATCGAGCTTGCCTGTCGGAGACAGCGGCAGCGCGGCGAGGCGAACGTACGCGGAGGGGACCATGTAAGCGGGCAGGTGTTGCGCCACGTGCTGCCTCAGCGTCTCGGCGTCCGGGGCCGCGTCGCCGACGAAGTACGCCACCAGCTTCTGGTCGCCGTGCCCGTCGAGCTCGATTGCGCGGGCCACCACCACGACGTCCGTGACGCCCGTGACCTTCGCGAGCGCTGCCTCGATCTCGCCGAGCTCGATGCGGAAGCCGCGGATCTTCACCTGGTTGTCGTCGCGCCCGAGGTACTCGATGGTGCCGTCCGGTCGCCAGCGACCGACGTCGCCGGTGCGGTACAGCCGCGCGCCCGACGCGCCCAGCGTGCTCGGCGTGTCGAGGAACCGCTCTGCCGTCAGCGCGGGCTGGTTCAGGTAGCCGCGTCCGACCTGCACGCCCCCGATCACGATCTCGCCCGCCACGCCAGCGGGTACCGGCCGCAACGCGCGATCCACGAGGTAGACCCGGACGCCGGCGCTCGGGCGACCGATGATCCGCCACTGGCCCGCGCGGCCCTCGGCTTCGTGCATCGTCGCGCTGATCGTCGTCTCGGTCGGCCCGTAGGTGTTGAGCAGCCGCGGCCGGTGCCCGTCGCGCGCAAACCACGCCGCGAGCGCGCGTTCGGTCACGGCTTCGCCGCCGATGATGACCTGCCGCACCGAGACCGGGATCGACGCTCCCTCGGGATCGAGCGCGAGCTGCGCCCAGAACTGGGTCGGCAGATCCACGACCGTCACGCCGTGCGCCTCGCACAGCGCCCAGAATGTACGCGGACCGGCCAGCCACTCGTCGGTGCGCATCACGAGCGTGGCGCCGCGCATCCAGGTCGCGAACAGCTCCTCGACGGACGTGTCGAACGACAGCGAGGCGAACTGCAGCACGCGATCGCCCGGACCGAGGCCGATCCGCTCGGCCAGCGCGGCGTTCTGGTTCACCACGCCGCGGTGCTCGATCATCACGCCCTTGGGGCGCCCCGTGGAGCCCGAGGTGTAGAGCACATACGCGAGGTGCTGCGGACCCAGACCGATGGTCTGGCGATCGGGGTTGCGCTCGCTCTCGTGCTGCCATGCGGCGTCGGCCTGCAGGTCGACACGAGGCAGGTGGCGCGCGACAGCGTCCGGGAAAGGCCCGACGTGGAGCATGACCCGCGGGCCGCAGTCCTCGACCATCTGACCCAGGCGCTCCAGCGGATAGCTCGGATCCAGCGGGACGTAGGCGCCGCCCGCCTTGAGCACGGCCAGCACGGCCACGACGATCTCGGCGCTGCGCGGACCGTACACGGCGACGCGGTCGTCGGGTCTCACGCCCATGGCGCGGAGGTGATGCGCGAGCCGGTTGGCCTGCGCGTTGAGCTCGCCGTAGCGGAGCCGGCGATCGCCCCACGCGAGCGCGATCGCGTCGGGGCGCAGCGCCGCCTGCTGCTCGAAGCGCTCGTGGATGCACGCATCCACGTCGGCCGCGGCCTCGCCACCCGCGCTCCAGGCCTCGATGATCTGCACACGTTCGGGTTCGGGCAGGACCTCGAGCTCGCGAACCGGCCGATCCGGATTGCCCTCGAGCGCCTGGACCAGGCCGGTCAGCGCGCAGACCATGTAGTCGCACAGCCGTGCTGCGCCGATCGAGGCGTCGGCCTGCGCGGTCAGGTGGAAACCGTCGCCCAGGTCGTCGACATCGACGCTCAAGGGGTAGTTGGTGCGCTCGCGGGCGCGGAGCAGCGCGATGCCATCGCCGAGGTATCGCGCCTGACCGCTGCGATCCACCGCGGCCCGATCGCTGTGGCGATAGTTCAACAGCGAGGTGAACAGAGGGGTCTTCGCGGGGACGCCACTCGCACGCTGGGCGAGCGCCAGCGATGCGTGCTCGTGGCGGAGCAGCTGGACGAGCGTCGCGTGCGTGCGCTCGAGCGCGCGCCGGACGCTGTCATCGCCGACGTCGACGCGCATCGGCAGCGTGTTGAGGAACATCCCCAGCGCGCGATCGGCGTCCGCGCCGCTCTGCATCCGACCGAACAACAGCGTGCCGAACACGACATTGCGCCGCCCGGTCGTCCGGGCCAGGACCAGGGCCCACGCCAGGTGGACGAGGCTTGCCGCGCTGACCCGCATGGCGCGCGCGACGCGGCGGAGCGCGGTCGATATCGCGGGGTCGAGCATCTGTCGGACCTCGTCGTGGCCGCGGCCATCGCCCCGGACCTCGACGACACCGAACGGCGCGGTCGGCTCCTCGATGTCGCCCAGCAGGCTGCGGAAAAACGCGTCGTGGTCGTCCTGGCCCACGCTCGTGCAGGCCTGGGCCACGAAGTTGCGAAACGGCACCGTCCGCGGCAAGCGGTCTCGCTCGCCGCGGACGATCATGCGCGCCTCCTCGACGAGCAGGTCCAGCGTCGTGTGATCGCTGATCAGGTGGTGGGCGAGCAGGTGCAGCAGCCAGGGCCCGCCCGCGGAGCCACGCGACGTGCCTGCCGCCTCGTCGGCGATCTCGGCCGGCGTGTCGTCGGGGGCCACGTAGCAGGTGAGGAGCGGCGCGCGGCCCACGTCCAGGCGATAGCGAGATGGGTGGTGCAGCGCTTCGAGGCGTCCGGCCGCGTCGTCGCCCTGCGCATCCAGCTCCACCTGCTGGACCGAGAGCGTCGCCCGCCGCCACACGACCTGGACCGGCTGGTCGAGCCCTTCCCAGACAAAGCCGGTGCGCAAGATGTCGTGACGATCGATCACCTCCTGCAGCGCGGCGACGAAGCCGTCGAGCCGCGCTCGGGTGTCGAAGCGGAGCACGGTGGACAACAGGTACGGGTCGCCGCCGTCCTGGAGCAGGTAGTGGAAGAACAGCCCCTCCTGCAGCGGACCCAAGGGATAGATATCCTGGACGTTGGCCGCTCCGCCCTCGACCTTCGCGACGATCGCGTCGATCGCGTCCTGGGGCAGCTTGACGAGAGGGAGCATGTCCGGCGTGATCCGGGAGACGGGCGTGGTCCGCTCGTTCCGGTGCTCGAGCTCGGCGAGCAGGGCGGCCTTCCCGCTCCGCAGCGACTCGACCAGCGCCGGGTCGAGCGCGCCGCGCGGCGCGCGAATGACCAGCTCACCGCCATCGGCGTGGATCTGGATCTGCTTCTCTTCCAGGAGCTGCAGCAGAGCGTGTGTGTTCACAGTCGGATCTCCTCGACGTCGAGCCCGAAGGCCGCGTCCTGATCGCGGACGCCGCCCGGGTGGCGCGCGATCGGGCGCGGGGGAACGTTCGGTTCGTCAGCGGTGGCGCGCACCTGCGCCGCCAGCTCGCTCAGCGTGGCCGTCAGAAAGATCGCGGTGACGTCGGCGTGCATGCGCGCGCGGCGCATGCGCTCGATCAGCCGGATGGCGATCAGCGAGTGGCCGCCCAGCGCGAAGAAGTTGTCGTGGCGTCCGACTTGCTCGACGCCGAGCAGCTCGGCCCAGATCTCGGCGAGCGTCTGCTCGATCGCGCCCTGGGGAGCCTCGTACGCCTGATGCCCGGATGCTGCAGCCTCCGGCGCGGGCAGCGCCTTGCGATCGAGCTTGCCGTTGGGGGTGAGGGGCAGCGCAGCGAGCCGCACGTACGCCGCCGGCAGCATGTACGCCGGCAGCTTCTCGGCGGCGTGACGTCGCAGCGCGTCGTCGTCGAGCGCGGCCGCGCCGGTGTAGTACGCAACCAGGCGCTTGTCGCCGGAGACGTCCTCGCGCAGGAGCACCGCCACCTCGTCGAGCCCAGGCAACTGCGCCAGCGCGCTCTCGACCTCGCCGAGCTCCACGCGGAAGCCGCGCACCTTCACCTGCCCGTCATCGCGCCCGATGAACTCCAGCTCTCCGTCGGGCCGCCAGCGCGCCAGGTCGCCGCTGCGGTACATGCGCTCTCCGGGATGGAACCGGTCCGCCACGAACCGTTCGGCGCTGCGCTGCGGCTGGTGCAGATAGCCGCGCCCCACCTGCGCGCCCGCGATGAACAGCTCCCCCACCACGCCCACCGGCACCGGCTCGCCGCGCCGGTCCAGCACGTACATCCGCGTGTTCGCGAACGGCTTGCCGATGCTCACGCGCGCAGCGCCTGCCTCGTGACGAACGTACGCCGCGCTGCACGACACCGTCACCTCCGTCGGCCCGTACGTGTTGATCAGCCGCGTCTCCGCGCCCAGCGCCTCCCAGCGCCCCAGCGCGTGCGGCGACAGCGCATCGCCCGTCACGTTCATCATGCGCACTCCGTCCAGCGGCGGCGCGCCCGCCCCCGGACGGCTCCACTCGCCGACAAGGCTGTGCCAGTGCGCCGCCGTCAGGTGCACCACGCTCGCGCGCTCGCCCTCGTCCCCGGCCCCGAACGGGCGCGACCTCGGCAACAGACGCGCTCCCGCCAGCAGCGCTGGCATGATCTCCTCCAGCGACAGGTCGAAGTTCAGCGAGTTCTGCTGCAGCACCGTGTCCGCAGGTCCCAGCCCGAACCACTCGATCGCCGCAAGCGTGTAGTTCACAAGATTGCGGTGCTCGATCATCACGCCCTTGGGCTGACCGCTCGAGCCCGACGTGTAGATCACGTACGCCAGGTGCTCCGCGCCAACACCGTGCGCCCGCGCGTCGAGGTCGTCATCGCGGCGCGAGGCCCACTGGCCCGCGTCCAGCTCGACGTCGACCACAGCGACCGTCCCGCGCACGTGACGGCGCGCCACCTCGCGCCCTGCACCCGCCGTCAGCACCGCGACAGGCGCGCTGTCCTCGATGATGTGGGCCAACCTCTCGTCTGGATAGGCAGGATCCAGCGGCACGTAGGCTCCGCCCGCCTTCAGCGTGGCCAGGAGCGCCACCAGCACCGGCGCCCCGCGCTCGGCGCACACCCCCACCCGCGCGTCCGCCGTGACGCCCACCTCGCGCAGGTGTCGCGCCAGCCGGTTGGCTCGCCGGTTCAGCTCGCCGTAGCTCACACGCTCTGTCCCGTCGTCCACCGCGACCGCCTCAGGGGCCCGCGCCACCTGCGCCTCGAACAGCTCGTGCACGCACCGCTCCAGCGGCAGCGCACGCCCCGTGTCGTTCCACTCGACCACCACGCGCCGCCACTCCGCCGGCGACAGCACAGCAATCGCGCCGATCGGCTGCCGATCGTCGGCCACCATGCCCTCCAGCACACGCAGCCAGTAGCCACGGTAGCGCTCCACCGTCTCGCGCTCGAACAGCGCCGTCGCGTAGTTCAGGCTCCCGACGAGCCCCTCCTCACCCTCCTGCAGCGCCAGCGTCAGGTCGCACTGCGCCGTGTCGAGCTCCGTCGGGAGCGTCGTCACCTGCAAGCCTGGCAGCGTCAGCGGCGCATCCCGCGTGCTGTGCCAGTCCAGCATCACCTGGTACAGCGGCGTGTGCGACAGGCTGCGCGGCGGCGCGACCACCTCCACCACCTGGTCGAACGGCAGGTCCTGGTGCTCCTGCGCTGCCAGCACCTGCGCACGCGTACGCCCCAGCACCTCGCTCACCGTCGGCTCACCCTGCAGGTCGATGCGCAGCGCCAGCGTGTTCACGAAGAACCCGATCAGCGACTCGATCTCCGCCCGACCCCGACCAGCCACGGGACTTCCGATCACCACCTCTTCCTGCCCGCTCAGCCGAGAGAGCACAGCCCCCCAGCTCGCAAGCAGCGTCATGAACATCGTCACTCCGTGCCGACGGCTCAACGCACGCAGCCCGCGCGTCAGCTCCGCTCCCACCTCGACATCGATGCTCGCGCCGGCAGGGTCCTGCTGCGCAGGGCGCGGGCGGTCCCACGGCAAGCTCAACAGGCTCGGCGCTCCGCGAAGGTTGCTCCGCCAGAACTCGCTCTGTCGCGCAAGCTGCCCGCTCGCCAGCGTGCTCCGCTGCCACGCTGCCCAGTCCGCGTACTGCACCGTCGGGGCCGGCAGCGGATCGCCTCGACCCGACGCATACGCTGCGTACAGCGCGCTCAGCTCGCGCAAAAAGACGCCCACCGACCAGCCGTCCGACGCGATGTGGTGCATCACCACCTCGAGCACGTGCTCGTCTTCGCCCGTGCGCACGACCAGCACCCGCAGCGGCAGCTCCTCGCTCAGCTCGAACGCCGTCGCCGCATGCGCTTCGCCCAGCGCGCGCGCCGCTGCCGCCGCATCGGCCGAGCCCCGCACATCCTGCTCGCGCAGCTGAACCGCCGCCGTAGCCTGCACTTCCTGCACCGGCACGCCGTCCTGCACCCCGAAGCGCGTGCGCAGCGACTCGTGACGTTCCACGATTCGCCTCAGCGCGCCCAACAGCGCGCCACGGTCCAGCACCCCGCGCAGCCGGAACGCACCCCGGATGTGATACGCCGCGCTCGCGCCCTCCAGACGCGTCAAGAACCATAGCCGCTGCTGCGTCAGCGACACAGGCTCCGGTCCACGCCGCTCACCCACCCCGATCTCCGGCAGCTCCGTCCGCTCCGCCACCCTCACGCGCGCCGCAAGCCGGTGCAGCTCGGGGTGCGCGAACACCTCGGACAACGCAAGCTCGACCCCCAGCAACCGACGCACACGCGACACAAGCTGCATCGCCAGCAACGAGTGACCACCAAGCTCGAAGAAGTCGTCGCTCCGACTCACCTGCTCGCGCCCCAGAAGCTCGCTCCACAGCCCGGCAAGGATCTCTTCAATCTGATTCCGCGGCGCTTCGCCTCGCATCACCTCCGACGCCTCAGGCGCGGGCAGCGCACCGCGGTCGAGCTTGCCGTGCGCCGTCAGCGGCAGCGCCGCGAGCGACACGTACGAAGTCGGCACCATGTACGACGGAAGGTGCCGCGACGCGTGCGCGCGCAGCGCGTCCCCCAGGTCCCCCTCGCCCGTGTAGTACGCCACCAACCGCGCATCGCTCCCCTCCCCGCCCTCGCGACGCGCCACCACCACCACCTCATCGACTCCGCTCACCTCCCCGAGCCGCGCCTCGATCTCCCCTGGCTCGATACGGTAGCCTCGAAGCTTCACCTGAAAGTCGTTACGACCTGCGTACTCGATCGTCCCGTCCGCTCGCCACCGACCGAGATCCCCAGTCCGGTACACTCGTCCTCCGGACACGAACGGATCGTCCACGAACCGCTCCGCCGTCAGACCAGGCTCTCCCAGGTAGCCGCGCCCCACCCCCGCCCCGCCAATCACGATCTCACCGACCACCCCAACAGGCAATGGTCGAAACGACGCGTCCACCACGTACACACGCACATTCGCGATCGGTCGGCCGATGTGCGGCGCACCGCCCGAGATGCGAGCCACCGTGGCGTCGACGGTGCACTCGGTCGGGCCGTAGACGTTGTAGAAGGTCGTCGGGCCGTGCTCGACCAGCGCATGCCACTGCGCCGGGCTGATCGCCTCGCCGCCGACCAGCGTGACGGCGCAGCGAGGCGCCCCGTGCTCGTCCAGCGTCAGCGCCAGCTGAGACGGCGTGCAGTCCAGGACGTCTATCTCGTGCGCGGCGACGAAGTCGCGCAACGCCGCGCCGTCGACCCGCACATCGGCCGGCACGACGACGAGCGTGCGTCCAGACAGCAGCTGGACCCACTGCTTGACGGACGAGTCGAACGCGAGCGGCGCGTTGAGGCTGACCCGCCGGCAGCGCGGGTGATGCGCGTGGATGGCGCGCTCCAGCGCCGCCCAGAGGTTGACCACACTGCCGTGCTCGACCATGACCCCCTTGGGTCGCCCGGTCGATCCCGACGTGTAGATGACGTAGGCCAGCTGGCGAGCCGGATCGCTCGACGCGCCGGGCGCATCGCTTGCCGTCTCATCAAGCCGCGCGTCGGCCATTCCCCGGGCAAGCGCGATGTTCGCTCCGCCCGCGGCCAGCAGGATCACCGGCGGTGCGGGAGGTAAGCTCGCGCGGAGCGCCGCCTGCGAGATCACGCAGACCGGTCCGGCATCGACCAACACCTGCGCGAGGCGCTCCGGCGGCGACGACGGGTCGAGCGGCACGTAGGCGCCTCCGGCCTTGAGGATGCCGAGCACGGCGACGATCATGTCAACCCCGCGCTCGAGCACGATCGCAACCCGGCGATCTGGCCCGACGCCGTGGGCGCGCAGGGCCTGCGCCAAGCGGTTCGCCCGCGCATCGAGCTCGGCGAACGTCACCTCGACGTCCCCGTGCACGACGGCGATCGCCCGTGGCGTCCGCGCGACCTGCGCCTCGAACAGGCCGTGGACAGACGCGCCTGGTGGGACCTCGATCGCGGTGTCGCTCGAGGAAGCGAGCACGCGCTCGCGCTCGGACGCCGGCAGCACATCGAGCTCACGCACGGGCCGCGCGGGCTCCGTTGCGAGCGCGTGGACCAGCACCTGTAGCGCGGTCTCTACGAAGTCGCAGATCCGCTCTGGCCCCACCTCCCGCGGCGCCTTGGCCGTGAGGACGAGCGCCTGCCCGAGATCGTCGATGGTGAGACCGAACGGGTAGTTCGTGCGCTCGCGGCTGGCGAGGAGCTCGATCTCCGATCCCAGCACGTGCGCCAGCGGTGGCGCACCGCTGTCGTCGGCGCTGAACCGGTAGTTGAGGAGCGAAGTGAACAGCGGCGCCTGGCTCGGGATCGCGCTGGCTCGCTGCGCCAGCGCGAGGGGCGCGTGCTCGTGGCGGAGCAGCTCGACGATGCGCGCGTGCGTGCCTCGCGCCGTGTCCGCGACACCGCGCGCGTCCACGTCGAGGCGGATCGGCAGCGTGTTGATGAACACGCCGAGCGCCCGGTCCGCTCGCGCGCCGCCCTGCGCGCGACCGACGAGCACGGTGCCGAACACGACGTCGCGCCGGTCCGTCGTCCGCGCCAGCACGAGCGCCCACGCCAGGTGAAAGAGGCTCGCCGGGCTCACGCCCAGCGCCCGCGCGCGATCGCGGACCGCGCGCGCGAGCTCGGCCGACAAGGGCCGGCTCGCCTCGGCGATGCCGCTGCCGTCGCCGTGCACGTCAAGCAGCCCGAACGGCGCGGTGGGCGCATCGACGTCGCCGAGCATCTCGCGGAAGAACGCCTCGTGCTCGCTGGCAGAGACCCGCAACCTCGCCTGCGCCACGAAGTCGCGGAACGGCGCCGGCACCGGCAGATCGCGCTGGCCGTCCTCGATCGCGCGCGCCTCGGCGAGCACGGTCTCCAGCGTCGTGTGGTCCAGCACCAGGTGATGAAACAGGAGGTGCAGAATCCAGCGCCCGCGCGTCGGGTCGGCAGCCACGCGACCGCGAAACAGCGGCGGCCGGGTCACGTCGATCCGCGCGTCGTGACCTGCCTCGAGCTGCGCGACGAGCTCGCCGGCGTCCGGATCGAGCGCGACGACCTCGACCTCGAGCGTCGCACGCCGGTGTACCACCTGGACCGGCTGCTCCAGGCCCTGCCAGGCAATGGCGGTGCGCAGGATGTCGTGGCGGTCGATCACCTGCTGCAGCGCCTGGAGGAAGCGGTCGAGCCGCGCGCGGCTGGCGAAGCCGAACAGGCCGGACATGACGTACGGATCCGCGTCGTCGGGACTCCGCACCAGATGGTGGAACAGGATCCCCTCCTGGAGCGGCGCCAGCGCATAGATGTCCTGCACACCGGCCGCGCCGCCATCGACCGCCGCGACGATCGCGTCGATCGATGCCTGGCTGAGGCTCACCAGCGGCAACATCTCGGGCGTGATGCGGTCGGCGTCCGGCGGGATGAGGTTCGGCGGCACCGCCACCTCGTCGCTCTCCGCGCCGACCTGGCTCGCGAGCGCCGCCAGGGTCGGAGCGCTGAACACGACCCGCACGTCGGCGTGCATGTGCGCGCTGCGCATGCGCTCGATCAGCCGGATAGCGACCAGCGAGTGGCCGCCCAGCGCGAAGAAGTTGTCGTGGCGGCCGACCCGCTCGATCCCGAGCAGCTCGGCCCAGATCCCGGCGAGCGTCTGCTCGGTCGCGCCCTGGGGAGCCTCGTACACCCGGTGCGCGAACGCCGCAGCGTCCGGCGCGGGCAGGGCCTTGCGATCGAGCTTGCCATTCGCCGTCACCGGCATCGCCGCGAGCCGCACGTACGCCGCCGGTACGGCCGCCGCTGGCAGCCGCAGCGCCGCGTGCGCTCGCAGCGCCGCGGCGTCCGGCGCCTGCTCGCCTTCTGCCGTGTAGTACGCCACCAGCCGAACGTCGCCCGGCTCGTCCTCGCGCGCCGTCACCGCCACCTCGCGCAGCCCCATCACCTCGGCGAGCCGCACCTCGATCTCGCCCAGCTCGATCCGTACGCCGCGGATCTTCACCTGCAGGTCGTTGCGCCCCAGGTACTCGATCGCCCCGTCAGACCGCCAGCGCCCCAGATCTCCCGTGCGATACAGCCGACCACCCGCCGTGAACGGATCGTCGACGAACCGCGCTGAGGTCAGCGCCGGCTGGTTCAGGTAGCCCCGGGCCACCTGCACGCCGCCGATGTAGATCTCGCCCGCCGCGCCCACCGGCACCGGCTCCCGCCGCTCGTCTAGAATGTAAAGCTGTGTGTTCGCAATCGGCCGGCCGATGGGGATCGGGTCGCTCGTCTCGCCCGGCCTGCACTGCCACGCAGTGACATCCACGGCCGCCTCGGTCGGCCCGTACAGGTTGTGGAGCTCGACCCCGGGCAGCCGGTCGTGGAAGCGCCGCACCAGCGGCGCTGGCAACGCCTCGCCGCTGCAGAACACCCGCACCAGGCTCGTGCACCGCTCCGCCACGTCCTCGGCCAGGAACGCCTGCAGCATCGACGGCACGAAGTGCAGCGTCGTCACCCTCGCGCGCTCGATCAGCGTCGCCAGGTAGTCCGGGTCCTTGTGCCCGTGCGGACGCGCCATCACCAGCTGCGCCCCCGCCATCAGCGGCCAGAACAGCTCCCACACCGACACGTCGAACCCGAACGGCGTCTTCTGCAGCACCACGTCCCGGTCGCCCAGCCCGTACGCCTGCTGCATCCACCGCAGCCGGTTCACCACGCCGCGGTGCTCGTTCATCACCCCCTTGGGCGTCCCCGTCGAGCCCGACGTGTAGATCACGTACGCCAGGTCGCGCTCGTGTCCCTCCGCCGGCGGCGCGTCGCACGGCTCGTGCGAGAAGCCCCAGGCCTGCATCGAGAGCGCCACGCGCCGTGCGCCGATGCCTTCGACCTCGGCCAGCGTCCGGTCCCCCACCGCGTCCACCAGCACCACACGCGGCGCGCTGTCCGCGACCATCTCGCGCAGCCGCACCTTCGGCTGGTCAGGATCGAGCGGCACGTAGCAGCCGCCCGCCTTCAGCACCGCCAGGAGCCCGATCACCATCTCCACGCTGCGCTCCAGGCACAGCCCCACCGGCACGTCTGGGCCCACGCCCTGCCGCCGCAGCGCGTGCGCAAGCTGGTTGGCGCGCGCATTGAGCTCCGCGTAGGGCAGCCGCCGCGCTCCGTCGTCCACCGCCACCGCGGCCGGGGTCCGCGCCACCTGCGCCTCGAACAGCTCGTGCACCCGCAGCCCCGTCGGGTACGCCGTGCCGGTCTCGTTCCAGCCCACCACCACCTGGCGCCGCTCGTCCTCGTCGATCAGCGGTAGCGCGCCGATCGGCTGGCCAGCGCCGCCTTCGAGCACAGCGTTCATCACGCACGAAAGGCGGCGCTGAACGCGCTCGATCTCGCCGCGCTCGAAGGCCGCACGGCTGTAGTCGATCTCGATGACCGCGTGGTCGGTCCCCGGATACTCGTTGATGCACACGGCCAGGGGAACCTGAGCGAAGCCGCTGTACATCTTGTCGACCACCGCCCAGCGCGCCGCGCCGATCGGCGTTGCTTCCGGATAGATGTCCAGGCTCAGCGTCACGTCGAACAGCTGCCGCCGGCCGAGCTGGTCGAGGCGCAGCGACCTGTTGAGATCCTGGATCGGGAATCGCTGATGGCGATAGCAACGCCGCAGCTCGGTGGCCACGTCCTGCATCAGCTCGGCGATGCTTTGGTCGCGATGGACCTGGATCCCGAGCGGGATCATCGAGGAAAACATGCCCGCCGTGCTCCGGTCGCGCGCCGTGCCGCGGTTGTGCACCGACACCCCGATCACCACCTCCTCTGCGCCGTGCGTGCGCGCGAAGTAGGTGGCCACGACGGCGAGCACGAAGTGCTGCAACGTGCTTCCGGACGCCGCGAGATACGCGCGCAGGCGGGCGAGCTCGTGGCCCTCGATCCGCCGCATGACACGGTCGCTGACCCAGGCGTCGCGACCGCTGGCCATGGCCTCGAACGCGCCCGGGGAGAGGAGCGGCGGTGGCAAGCTGACGAATCGCTCTGTCCAGAACTGTCGATCGGCCTCGTAGCGGGGCGACGCCAGATACAGCCGGTCTTTCTCGGCAAATTCGAGGTAGGACGGCGCAGGCGCGCCGCGCGAGCACCGCTCGTAAGCCTCCGCGATGGCGCGCACCACGATGGCGAAGTGGGTGCCGTCGGACACGAGGTGGTGGAAGTGGAGACGAAAGTACCGGCAGTCCGGCCTGATCCGCACGAGCTGCGCCTCCCACAGCGGGCGGCCGTGGAGCTCGAACGGCGTGCTCGCTGCCCGCTGGATGTGGGCCCAGGCGCGCGCCTCGGCGTCGTCGTGGCCGGTCAGGTCGAGCACCGGCACGACGCCACCGACACGCGGCAGGACGCGCTGGAAAGGGACACTGGCCTCCTCCCCGATCACCAGCCGAAGCGCGTCGTGGGTCTCCACGACGTGACCGATCGCCGCCTCGAACCGCGCCTCGTCGAGGTCGCCGTCGATCCGAAAGGCCATCCCGATGTTGTAGGAAGGCACCCCTGGCGCCAGCATCTGATCCAGCCAGACCGCCTGCTGGACGGACGTGAGGTCATGTCGAGTGGTCAACGGCGACTCCTGGGCGCTCGGGTGACATCGGTTCGCAAGCGAGAAGCTCATCCACACCTGGCGCGTGGCCTCGGGCGGCCCCCGGCTCGGGGTGCGCCGCGGCCGGCGACGTGGCTGTCGTCGGTTCATCCGCTGGATCGGGCGTCCCCTCGTCGAAGTCTCGGAATCGCGGCGAGAGCAGCGCGACGAGCGACAGGAGGCCGCCAGCGGCGCCGCACACGATGAAGACGAAGGCAAGACCGCGGCCCTTGCCTGTGCCGACCCAGGCGCCCACCGTGCTCGCCCAGGCGCCTCCGGCCAGGAGCGCCGGCTCGAAGACATGGTGAGCGAAATAGCCGCCCACCAGCATCGCCACGCACAACATGATCCCGTTGAGCGCAGCGTTCAGCGCGAACAGACTCCCTCGGTTTTCGACCGGCGTCTTGCGCAGGAGCAGCGCGAGGGCGCATGCGGTCGACGTCGCACCGCCGAAGTACGCGCCGAACGCGCACAGGGCCCACAGGACCGTCGAGCTCGCGAGCCCGACCAGCACCAGCATCAGCGATACCGACAGTTGAGCCACGAGCATCCAGCGCATCTGGCGACGACGCACCGGCGCGACCACCAGCAGCGCCGACCCCGCCACCGCTCCCAGCGCACCGCTGCTCAGGATCCAGCCGACCGCATCGCTGGTATGCGTCGAGAGGGCGAGCGGGATCATCATGCTCGCGGCGAGCACGACGAGGGCCTCCTGGATCGCGCCATAGATCGAAAGCCCGGCCATCATCGGCACCTCGCGCAGATAGGCCAACGCGGAGCGCACGCTGAGAGCGATCTCGCGGAAGAGCGACGACCGCCCCGCGCGCTCGACCCCGCGGACGGCCTGCCGGCTCCGCGAGAGCCCGCCGAACGCGGCGATCGCTCCGGCAGCCACGAGGAGAATGTTCACGGTGACGATGCCGGTCAGCCCGAGCGCGGCCATGAGGTAACCCGCGACCAGGGGCACCGCGACCTGGAACACGCTCTGCGTGAGTCCGATCAGCGCGCCAGCCTGGGTGAGCCGCTCCCGCGGCACGATCGATCCCATCGCCGCCCGGTACGCCGGGATGCGGATCGATCCAACGACCGCGCTGGCGGCGTTGAACGCATAGAGGTGGCCCGGCTGCATCCGATTCTGAAACACCAGGACGGCGAGCACGGCGACCAGCACCGCCGAGCAGGCGTCGCACCCCACGATGACCCAGCGCCGGTCGAACCGATCGGCCAGCGCGCCCGCCACCGGGGTCATGAGCAGGCTTGGAAACGCGGTCGCCACGATCGCCAACGAGAACTGCTGCGCAGATCCCGTCCGCTGGAACACCCAGACTCCGAGCGCGAACGTCATCAGCGCGGAGCCGAGGTCGAAGGCGGTCTCGCTCGCCCACAACAAGGCGAACGCCTGCCGGACGCGTGATTGCGTCACCACGGCCGCGTCACTTCCCCTTGGCGCGAGCGACCGCCGCCTCGAGGCGGTCGAGGATCTCGCCGACATCGGACCTCGTCACGATCAGCGGCGGGAGCAGCCGGAGCACGGAGCCACGCCGGCCCCCGGTCTCCACGAGCAAGCCGTTCTCGAATGCCGCTCGCTTGATCGCCGCGCTCAGCACTCCGTCTTGCCGTCCGCGGCGTGCGCCGGGCGACGGCTCCACGATCTCGACGCCGACCATCAGCCCGCGCCCGCGCACGTCTCCCAGCTCCGGGTGGTCGCTCGCGATCCGGCGCAGACCCGTCATGAGCAGCTCACCCATCTCCGCTGCGTGCTCGGCGAGCCGATCGCGTCGCAAGATCTGCATCGTGACCTTTCCGGCCACCATCGCGATCTGGTTGCCGCGGAACGTTCCGGCGTGCATGCCGCGGGACCACAGATCGAGAGCCTCGTCGTACACGACGACCGCCAGCGGGAAGCCACCGCCGATGGCTTTGGACAGAATGAGCACGTCGGGGACAATGCGCGCGCGCTGGAACGCGAACATGGTCCCGGTCCGGGCGAATCCGGTCTGCACTTCGTCGATGACGAGCGGGATCTCGAGCTCGCGGGTAAGCTGCCGCACCTGGCGTAGCCAGTCGTCCGAGACCGGGATGCACCCTCCCTCCCCTTGGACGACCTCGACAATGACCGCCGCTGGGCGGGGAATCCCGCTCTCCGGATCACACAACAGATTTCGCAAGTAGTGGATCGAGAGCTGGTCGGTATCGCGTCCGTCGGTGCCGAACGGGCAGCGGTACTGGTACGGATACGGCGCGAAGTGGATACCGCCAGCCGCACCGGGCAGCGCCGCCTTGGTGGTGAGATTCCCCATCGCGGCCAGCGCGCCGCTGGTCATGCCGTGGTACGCGCCGTGAAAGGCAATGATTGGCTGGCGACCCGTAGCGATGCGCGTCAGCTTCATCGCCGCCTCGACCGCATCGGACCCACTCGGACTGCAGAACTGGACCTTCGCCCGGGCGGCCCACTTGTCTGGTAAGAGGCCGAACAGCTCGTCGAGGAACTCGCACTTGGCCGGCGTGGTCAGATCCAGAGCCTGCTGCACGTGACCCGAGCCGATGAAGTGTAAGAGTGCGTCTCGGATCTCCGGGTGATTGTGCCCGAGCGGCAGAGCGCCGGCGCAGGTCAGACAATCGATGAACTCGCGCCCGGACCGGTCGCGCATGCGGACGCCCGTCCCGCTCTCGAACACCGCTTCGAACGACGACGCATAGGTCCGTGCGCTGGACTCACGTCGCTTGACGGACTCATACATATCCTCTGCTGTCTTGGCGAGGCCGGCGACCGTGGGTACGTCTGCTGACAACATCGATCACTCCTACTTGGCGCCGTCGGCGCGCGACCAGCCGTACGCCGAGCCTGTTTCCTGAACGGGGACCTTCACGAGCTCCACGAGTGGCGGCTGGTCGACACACGATCGACGCGCATCTAGACGGCCCCTGTCCGCCGACCGTCAACTCGTCGTGACCAGGAGCGCCTCGACCAACCGCGCTCGCCGGCCAGCGCGGTCGACATCACGCCGTCACAAAATGCCACGGTGCGAGTCACGCGTTCCGTGCCGAGAATGCCTCGTCGAACAGCTCGTGCCGGTGCAGCCTGAGAAAGCCGAACAGTGTCCTTACGCGTGACAACGGCCTCATCAGCGACTGCTCCTGCCGCGACAGCTCCACCGGCGGCGACTATCGTTCCATCCATGCACCTCTTGGTGCGCACGAGATCATGGCCATGCGAACCCGTCGATCCCTCCATCGGACCGCTCAGAATTTCCAAGAACTCAATCTGAGTCGATGCTCTACCGCGCGCTCTCGCGCAGTCAAGTCCTCACGAAGCGCGCGCAGCGCGCTTGCAAGCGCGAGGCCACCGTGTATGGCGAGATCCCGTCATGCGCGAGACCTCCGCCGCCGACTTGCCCTCGATCCGGGTCTTCACCGCTCAGAAGAACTGACCCGCCTTTGCTTACGAGTCAATCATGTGTAGGCAGCCCCAACACTTCTTTACTCACGAGTCAGCCATGTGCAGTCAGCCCCAACATTTCCAGTGCTGCTGCGGCGAGCTTCGAGCGGCAATGAGGGGGACGTGGACGAGCGGAACGGGTCCAACTCCGCTCGAGGAGGCTCTTTACCCTGGCTGAGGACACACGTATCCGCTACAAGCGGCGCTTGAATGCGATATGCATGCGACGCGTGCGTTACGGGGCGGCGTCAACGCTATGGCGACAAGCCGAGGAGAGCGGTGAAGAGCGTTTGCGCCACATAGCCAAGCCGCTGCCGAGTTGCTCGATGACGTTCTCCTGGTCGCAACGCAGGTAGGTCTCATCGATCACGTCCTCGACCGACCAGCTCTGGGGGAGGTTGGTCACCACGTACCGATCGCGAATGAAGTCGGTCAGCCGGCCCTGCTTTCCCTCGAAGCTGTCGAGGATCTGCCGGCGAACAACGAGCCGCAGGGGTTGATGGCTGCCCCGCGGGGTCCAGCCCACCTCACCGACGTACTGCTTGGCCATGCGGAGCTCGGTGTAGCCGCGCGCGCGTACACGCTGCCGCCGTCGGTTCGGCTTGCGCTTGCGCGGGCGGTACCCTTCGCGCTCGCGACGCCGCGCGGCTTCTCGATGCGCACGGGGCACGAAGAGATTCCATTTCTCGATCGTGTCAGCAAGGCGTGCTCGCTGGGTCGTCTCAGCCAACGAAAGCGAAGTAAGCACCCGCTCGCTGGCATGCTTGGCGTACATCGCTTCGATCGAAGTCGCTATCGGCCACGACGAGCGAGCGAGCGCTTAATGCAGCGCCGGCCATTGTGCCGCGCGAGCTTGCTCCACACCTTGTGCTGGACCGCGTCGATCGCCTGCCGAAGACCAGTCAGCGCGTCGGCGTTGAAGCGCCTCAGGAAGTCCCCCGCGGTCGTCGGGTCGGGCTGCCGGCACGCACCGAACATCCTGCACACCGCCTCGTCGTTCTGCAGCGTTGCCATGTCCTCCAGGCACCGCCCGCCGACGTAGACGTTCATCGCCTGGGCGAGCACATGGCCCGCCTCGCGATACGGAAGGTGCAGCTCGAGCGCGCGAACCCGCTGATTGATCTCCTGCGCCACCCCCGAACTTCCGATAGAACTGCTCGACCAACGCCATCCCGCCGTATCGCGTCTCGATCGCACGAGGCTCGATCTCGACGGCATCGCCGAGCGGCAGGACCAGCTTTCAGCGCTGGAGGCCC
This sequence comes from Sorangium sp. So ce321, assembly GCF_051530195.1. Taxonomy (NCBI): domain Bacteria; kingdom Pseudomonadati; phylum Myxococcota; order Polyangiales; family Polyangiaceae; genus Sorangium; species Sorangium sp. So ce321. The sequence goes on from NZ_CP150329.1 coordinate 7,135,050, forward strand.
GCCTCCGGGCAGCCAAGGCGGCGCCATCTGCCCTCGATCTGGAAGTCCGGCGGCTGGAGAAGGAGGCTCGTCAGCGCCTGGGGGACCTGCGGGCGATGCTGGAGCGGAACCCCGAGGAAGCCCGGAAGGCGCTCGAGACGATCCTCGGAGGCCCGCTGCGGTTCACGCCCATCGAGACCCCGGAGGGCAAGCGATACCGGATCGAGGGCGTCGTCGCCCTGGAAGCCGTCGTCGCCATCGAGGGCAACGAGGCGCGTGCAGTACAGGCAGCGTCCCCAGCGGGGTACGCCCGGTGGTGCACGCGCCGGATCGTGCGGCCAGCCTGCAGGGTGTGCGGCTTCCGGTGCCCCTGGGGGTCGTCGCGTGAGGCTCCCCGGCGGCAGCGGCATCGAGGAGCTGACCGGCAAATGGGTCAATCAATTCCCGCGGCGCACTGTCTCCAGGGAATGCAGCTAGACGCGCAGCGCATGACCATGAGTCGGCCTGAAGGCTCTACCCGTTACCGAATCAGGATTGGCGCTTCAGGATCAGTAGCGGAGGTGTTCCTCGAACGCTTCGCGGATCATCTTCTTCTGCTCCGCGTACCCGAAAATTCTGTCGTTGACGCTGACAGTACCCCATTTGACGGGCTTGTCGCTTTCGATCTCGGCTGACCATGCCGCGAGGCTTCCAGGGAGTGGGTAGCCCTCATGGTTCGCCATGCTGACCCCGACGTTCACGTTGTAGTAGTCCGGTGCCTGGGTCGACAGGTCGACCGACGACGAGGCGGTGACGCTGAACTCGACGTGGAAGGCCGGAGCAGGGATCGCTTCCCAGTCCAGGCTCAGCGCGGCGAGCTTCTCGGTCGACAGGGGGAAGATCGGCTGCTTCAGGTACTTGTTCATCATCGCTACGGCGAGGTCGTGAATCCCCTTCTCCAGCTTGCGCCAGCAGCCGCTTGCCTGCCAATTGGACGGCTGCGGGACGATGTTCTCGGAGACGTCGGGGCCTCCGAGCTGCAGCGCCATCAGGTGCCCCTTGTCGGTGCCGAGCTTCTTTCCGGTCTCGAAGCCGGAGTTCGGGCTCGGCGCGTCCAGCCGCCCCCACGTCGAGCAGGGGACCACATAACCATGGACCTGCCGCGCGTTCCTCCCTTTCGGGATCGGGTTACCGCGCAGGAAGTCTTCCGCGCGTCCCGAGTGGATCGTGACCGGACCCGCCCACCAGGGGCGCTGGGGCAGGACGGGGACGGCGGTCATGTACCAGTGTTCCGATTGCGTCCCCTCACGCTGCTTCGAGGGCACGAAAGGCACGCTGGATTCAATCTCCATGCGCTGGACGACCTTCGTCGGGGCGTGCTCCGCGCCACCGCTCTGCCGGTGAACGGTCGCGGCGTGCGGGGGCAGCGCAGCGCGCATCGACGGTTGCGCCGCGCGCGCCGTTGGCACCGTCGCGGCGTGCGGAGGCGCGGAGGCGGCGAGCGAGGGCTGCGCCACCGGAGCGGGCTTCACCGTGGCCGGATGCGGGGGGTGTCTGCGATCGTTCATGGCCAACCTCGTTCGTCGCATCGTACCCGCGTGCCGTGGGCGAGACAACCTGCGCCTCCTCCGTGGTGCTCGGCCGTCGCTGCGGCACCTGCCGAGCGCGTTGACCGGCCTCGGCAGGCAGCACAACCGTCACTCGCCGCCGCCCTGCGTCTCCACCTGGTTCACCCCGAGCTGGATATCCACACGGCCGGGCAGCGGCTGCTCGATCAACATCTTCCAGCGCCCCGTGGGGTTCGTGAAGAAGAAGTACACGGCGACAGGCGTCTTGCCGGGCTTCTTCACCTCGACGTCCCGCTGCACGCCCGGGAAGACCACCTGCGCGTCCAGCACCGACGCGTCGGGGGTGATCACCTTGTCCGCCGCCGAGGCGTACGCCTCGGCCAGGTAGGTCTTCGCGTCGACGCTCCGCACGAGCATGTAGAGCGGCCGGCGCTGGTTCGTGTCCTTCGTCGACCGCACCGAGACCGTGAGCTGCGACGACGAGCAGCCGGTGACCAGCAGCGCGCCGGCCAGGAGCGCCTCCCGGAGCCGGGCCCGGCGGGCGGAGCGGCGCAGGGGCCGTGTCATCCGCCTCCGCCGCGCTGGGCGCGCGACGACGGCTTTGCGGGGGCAGGCTGCTGCGCCGTCGCCACGCTCGCCCAGGGGTCGGGGCTCAGCTCGAAGCTGATAGGGGTCGTCGCCCGGCCCGCGTCGTCGAGCGGCACAGGCCACGTCGCCACCCCGTACTTGAACGAGCTGGCGCGCTGCAGGAGCCGGTAAAAGCTCCACGTCGAGTCGTACGTCGCCGTCGACTGATCGCGCGTCTTGCCGTCCGGTGAGGTGAGCTGGATACCTATCCACGAGCTCCGCTGGTCCCACCATGCGATGGAGAGCGGCTGAACCGACGCCATCTGGTTGAACGCGAACGACGAGGCCTCCCCCGTCCGGAGGTACGCCATCGTCACGGATTTGCCGTCGAAGGTGCCCACCGGCAGCGGCCGCGGCCTGACGCTCAGCGCGAGCGGCTGGCGCTTGCCTTCCTTGCTCCAGAGCGCCCGCGCCATGGCCTCGAGGGCGTTGACCTGGCCCAGCATGCCCTCCGGCAGCGCCGGCGACCCGAGCGGCGAGCTCCGGGCGGCCCAGCCGTCGTCGCGCTGGACGCACACCGGCGCGATCAGCCGATCGAACGCCTCCCAGAACTGGCCTTTGCCGGGCAGGAACAGCGCCTCGACGTCGGCCACCGCGGCGTCCTGGCCGGCGCTCCGGTCGAACGGGAACCGCGACAGGACCGGCCCGGCCGGCCCGAGGACGTCGTGTTGCCACGCCCGCGCCACCGCCTGGTTGATCTCGGCGAGGCCGAACCGGTACGCGGCGTGAACCGGCGAGAGGAACGGCGCCGCGTCCTCGCCGGCGACGCCGTTCGCGTCGAGCCAGGCCTGCACCTGGACCAGCACGGAGTCCTTGTCGGCGAGCAACATGCCGAGCGCCGCCTTGCCCAGCGGAGAGAGGTTGTCGGCGAGCCCCGCGCCGCTCGCCCCGGCGGCGGACGCGGCCGGCGCGGTGTCCGCGAGCGGGGCGAGGATCTCGGTGTACGCGTCGAGCTTCGGATACTGGCCCTTCTGCGGGGTCATGATGTCGACGACCGGCCTGAACGCCGCGAGATCGTCGGAGAACGGCGCGAGGTAGGCGCCGGCTGTCTTCGACTCCGTATCGAGGCTCGCGTTGTCCGCGAAGGTGGCGAGGAAGCCCGTGAACCACGACGACGGAAGGCTCATGTCCCCGATCGCGATCTGCAGCACGGCCTGCGACCGCACGGTGAGCTGGAAGCTGCGGTAGTACCCGCGGAGCTCCCGCTCCAGGCGACCGGCGTACGAGCGCGTCTGGTCGCGCAGGTACACGCGGAACGACTCCTTCTTCGCGCTCGAGAGCGGCGCGGCGGCGAGCGCGGCGTCCACCGCCTCGAGCGACGGCTTCACGTCGGCGTTGAACGCCTCCTTCGTATAGACCCCCTCGATGGCGCCGCTCGCGCCCCTGCCCGGCACGGCCGCGCGGCCGACGTCCGCATAGCCCGCTTGCGCGCTGAAGAACGGCCACCGTCCCTTCCGGGCGACATCGGCGGTGAACGCGTCGACCAGGAGCGCCATCTGGCTGTGGCCGATCAGCGAGGACCACCCACCGGCGCTGAACGTGAACGTCTGCTCGTTGATCGTGAGGCGGTAGGTCCGATCCGCCGGGGCCGGCGCGCTCGCGGCGGGCGCCGAGCCCGACGCGGGCGGGGCCGCCGAGGACGCGGCCGCCGCCGCGGAGGCAGCGGCGGGCGCGGCGGGCGCGGCGGGCACGGAGGACGCGGCCGCCGCCGTCGCGGAGGCAGCGGCGGGCGCGGCGGGCGCCGCCTGGGGGGCGAGCAGCGTCAGGAGCTCTTGGAGGCTGATCCCGTCCACCCGCGTCGGCCGGAGCCTCGCGTTCTGCACCATCGCGAGCAAGCCCGCGAGCGTGTCGTGGTTGTCGTTCACCCACGGCGGCGCCGTGGGCGCGGCGGCGAGCGGACCGAACATGGCGTCGAGGTCGAGCCGCCAGTCGCGGGACAGGAGCTCGAGGATCGATCGGACCGTCGGGTACCACGTCGACGCGTCGAGCACGTCGGCGAGCGGGACGGCGCGCTGCTGCAGGTCCTTGAGCTGCGACAGCGTCAGCTCGTCGCGCGCATACGCCCCGTTCAGGTCAGCGAGGTAGTCGAACCACACGTCGAGATCGGTCGACGGCGAGCGCGGGTCGACCGGGGTGGACGGGACGGCCTGCGCGACCTTCGACCACGCCCGCTCGCTGTTCTCCACGTAGTCCTCCGGCACCGGCCCGGGCACGCCGATGCGCTCGGCGAAGGTCTCCCCGCCCACCCGCCGCACGAGCGCGCCGAGATCGTTGTCGCGCGCGGCGTAGAGGAGCCCGACCGCGTAGACGAGCCGGTCCCGATCCAGCCGGCCGCCGAGCAGGGGCAGCAGGTAGGCCGTCCGCACGGCGTCGACGAACCGCTTGCGGAGCTGCTGCTTGTCGTCCGTGAAGCTGTAGCGCAGGAGAGGCCAGATGGCCTCGGAGCGGAAGAGCTCCGCGAGCTGCTCGCCGGCGGCGCGCTCGGCCTCGGTGAGATCGTCGCCGGCCGTCGCGCGCGGGCCCTGGGCGGCGGCGCGGACGAGGCGGTCCACCGCGTCGCTCGCCTCTCCGAGCCTGTACCCGTGGTAGCCATAGAACCCAGCCATCGCGGTGGCGCTGAAGACCAGGACCGCGAGGCAGACCGTCCGGAGCCGCCACTCGGCCTGTCGCGCGTCGGCCGCCAGGGCGGCCAGGGTGCGCGGGTCCACCACGAACGGGTCGCCGAGGTGCTCCTCCGGGTCGAGCGCGCTCAGGTAAAGACTGTCGTTCGCGAGGCCTACGTCCTCATCGAGCCCGGCGGTGAACGCCGACAGCGCGCCCAGGAGGTCCGTCGCCCGCGCGAAGAACCCGATGAACCTGTCGAACTCCTCCTTCGACAGCAGCGCCACCGCGCCCGGCAGGTACGCGTCGAGCGAGGCGAGGCCCCGGTGCAGCCCGGCGCTGCTCGCGCCGTCGCCGAGCGGGAGAGGCCGAGCCGCGCCCCGATCGCGGAGCACCTTGACGAGCTCATGGTACCCCTCGATCGCGTCGAGGTGCGTGAGGCAGAGGCGGACGGGAACCCGCTTGCCGCGAACGTCGGAGAGGATATCGAGCTTGCCGCGGGTGAGCTGGCCGAGCTCCCTGAGCTCGTCGGGCCGGTCTTCGAGGAGCTTGCGCGCGTCGAGCGCCATCACCACCGTGGGCGCCTGCCAGCGGATCGCCCCCCAGAGCGCGGTGAGCGCGGCCCTGGCGTCGTCCGAGGTGTCGCGCAGGAGCGGGGCCAAGATCTCCTGCACCAGGAGCTCTTTGCCCGGGTAAAGCTGCATCAGGTCGCTCTGCTCCACGCTCTTGCGGAACTGCGCGGCCTGCTTCTTCAGGTCGATCCGGGCGTCGATGAGGTGCGTCTTGCCGGCGCATGCGCCGCCGAGCACGATGAAGACGGGATAGTGCCTTGCCGCGCGAGGCTGCCTGTCGAGGAAACCGTTCCAGAGGTCGAGGAGGCTATCCTTCGCGAGCGAAGGGGCCTTGTTCGGCGCCGGGAGCGAGGCCTTCTTTCTCCGCCGGAACAGCCAGACCGCGACCGCCGCCCCGCCGACCACCAGGAGCACGGCGAGCGCCGCCCACACCCAGCCCGGGACGCTCTCGAGGAGCGACTCCGCCTTGCCCGCTGCCTCCGTGTCCCCCTGCATGCCGCGCGGCCCCGGTCACGATCCGTCGCTCGCGGGGAGCGGGCGCGCAGGGAAGAGCTGGAGCGCCTCGAGGAGATCCTCCAGCGCGTCGAGGTCCTTGCCCATCTCCGCGCCGAGCTTCGCGAGGGCCGCGGGCGGAGGGGGCGGCCCCGCCGCGGGGAACATCGCCGCCGCCCGGGCGCGGATCGCCGCGAGGACGCGCGCGAGCGCCGGGTTCGCCGCGCCGGCGCCGAGCGCCTGCGCGACCTCCTGCTCGAGCGCGGAGGCGAGCGCCGCCGCCTCGGAGGACGAGAGCGCGGGCGCGCGGCGCGGGTCGTCGGGGGCTGCGGTCTTCATCTCGAGGCGGGGTCTCAGAGGTTGGAGAGGAGCATGGGTGCCACGCAGATCAGCGCGACGAGGATCGCCGTGCCCGTGTAGTAGACCGCCGGGGGGAGCCGCCGGCCGGGCGGGCGCGCCGCAGCGCCGGCAGGCGCGTCTTCAGGCCGCGCCTGCGCCTTCGGCTTCGCCATCGCCCGCTGGAGGTCGCCCTTGTACCGCTCGATCGCGGGGTCGCCTTCCTCGTACCGGCCGCAGAAGCCGTCCTCGAGACACCAGTAATACACCTCGTGGACCATCGACGCCTTGACCTGCGGGCGCAGCAGCGCGTCGAGCCGCGCGTAGAAGACCTCGCCGCCGTTCTCGTCGCGGAGCACGCCGTCCTGGAGCAGAGGCCAGTCGAGCCGATCGCCGAGCGAGAGCCTGGCCATCACCCGCTCGTCGAGCTCGAGGACGATCGGCAGCATCGCCGCCGCGGCGTCGGCCCTGCCCAGCGCGCCCGTGAGCGTGGCCTCGAGCTTCGCGAGGCGGGCGCGGATCGCGTCGCGGAGCGCCTCCAGCGCGTCGGGGCCGATGGAGTCGTCGGCGCTCGACGGCAGCGCGCGCGCGATGCACGCGTCGATCTCGCGGCGGGCGGCGAGGACCTCGCCCCAGAGCGCGGCGCTCATCGCGCGCTGCCCTGGGGCAAGAGCTTCGCGCGGCCCGGGGGCGCGATCCGGACCTCGACCGCGCCCGGGAGCCAGGCGTCGAGCAGCGCGTGGAGCTTGTCGCGGAGGTCGTCCACGAGGCCCTGGAGCGCCGGCTCGTACGGGCGCAGCGTGAGCTCGTAGACGTAGCGCACGCCGCCGCGCGGGCCGCCCTCGGGCGCCTCGCTCGCGGTCACGTCCGTGACGAGGTCGGCGATCCCCCGGTGGAGGCTCGCCTCGTCCGCGCCCAGGATCCGGAGGAGATCCGCGAGCTCCTCGCGGCTGAAGTCCACCTTGGTCCGGAGCGAGATCAGGTGAAGGAGCTTGAGCGGGTGGTTCCAGAGCGGGCTCGTCCGGTGGGGCGCGAGGTTGCCCGCGAGCCGCAGATCCACGGAGCTGAGGCTGCGTTTTTGCAGCGAGGCGTCGAGCCTGCCCGTGGCCACGGCGTCGAACGCCGGCTGATACCAGCGCGCCGCGGCGATGACCGTCTTCGGCGCCTCGAACGCGCCCGGCATCTTGAGCAGGAGCCGGTGCTCGAGCTCGTCCGGGTCGTCGCCGGTCACCTCGATCTCGTACACCTCGCCCTCGTCCGACAGGAGCCCCGACCGGATGGGCTCCTGGCCGCGCGCCGTGAGCCTGTAGACGCCGGTCACCGCGTGCAGCCGGATCTCCTCGCCCGGGCGCTCCTCGACCCCGCCGAGCGCGACCGGGTTGACCCCGTGGAGCGGGTACGCCTCCTTGGTCCCGTCGCAGCGGATGGGGCGGGCCGGGGCGCTGTGGAGGTTCGTCACGGGTACCACGAAGAGCTGGAACACATCTTTGTTGAGGACGAGGTCCCGAGGCCAGTTTTCGTCGAGGTCCACGCAGACCCAGGCGCGCCTCCAGGGGCTCTCGCTCCCGGGCAGATGGAGGTTGAGGAACAGCTCCTGCGCGGGGAAGTGGAAGAACGAGCGGATCCGCGCGAGGGGGTGCTCCAGCTCGTCGCCGTCCGGCAGCGCGGCGCCCCTGGGCGCGCCGCAGTAGGCGTCGCACCTGGCCCCGTCCGCCTCCTCGCTGGGCGCCTGATCGAAGAACACCGAGGCGCGCTCGAGCGAGCTCGTGAGCATCTGGGTGATCTCGCGCGATCGGTGGTAATCGGCGAGGTGATCGACGTGAAGGCTGAGCAGGCCGAGCGCCGCGGCCGGCATCGGCGTCATGGCGTCGAGCCGGATCACCAGCCGGAAGCCGGACCGGCCCCGGCGCATCACCCGCGCATCGCCGACCGCGAGGGGCAGGACGGTGAGCGGCCGCGTCGTCGAGAAGAGGCCGACCGAGCCCGCCGCGCTGGTGAGCCGCACCTCGGTGCCGCGCGGGAGGGCCGCGGGCGCCCGGAGGCCCTGCCTGGGCACGGCCTGGAGCAGGGCCATCGCCGGCACCGGCGCGAGCAGGAAGTCGAAGTAGCCGCGGTGGAGCCGGCTCACGGCGTCGCGCAGCCCGCCGGCCGCGAGCATGCGCGTGCGGGCGCTGAAGTACGCCATCGCCTCGAGCAGGCGGCGCACGTCCGGATCATGGCGGCTCACCGGCAGGACGCGGCTCCGCTGCCCGGGGCGCGCCGGCCCGGCCGCCGCCTCTTCCCGCGACACGGCCCGCGTCGTCAGGAAGCTGTCGAGCGCCGCGAGCTCGGCCACGAACTCGGCGTAGAAGGCGTCGCCCCTGCTCATCCGAGGTTCACCAGGTTCCCTTGAACGTTCACCAGGTTCCCTTGAACGTTGGTGATGCTGCCCTTGAGCGTGGCGACGCCCGAGGACTCGGCGCTGAGCTGGCCGTCAGCGCTGATCTGGACCGCGGCCGCGGACACGGTCACCTTCGCGCCGGCCGACGCGGAGAGGTTCGTCTGGCTCGCGAGGGTCATGTCGGCGCCGCTCGACGCGCCGAGCTTGGCCTGGCTCGCGAGCGACATGTCGCCCGCGCTGCTGAGCCCGAGCTTCTGCTGGCTCCCGAGGGTCATGTCCTTGTCGCTCGTCACGTCGAGCGTGTCCTTGCTCGCGTACGTCGACGCCTTGGTCGATGTGCAGGTGATGGTCTCTGCGTCCAGGGTGAAGGTCTTGCACTTGATCGCAACGCTGTCGGCCCGCTGCGTGATCGTGCTGGTGTCCTCCTGCCCCTGCCCCTGCCGCTTCCGCTGCACCTTGAGCGTGAGCGTCGTGCCGTCCGCGGTCACGATCTGGGTGATCTTGTCGTCGTCGTTCGTGATCGTGATCGTGATCCCGGTCGTCTTGTTCATCTCCAGGGTGCAGATCAGGGTGCCCATCGCCGCTTCGCCGCCCTCCGCCCGCCCGTGGGCTCAGGAGTCCTCCTTGACCGTGATGATCAAGGAGCCCTCTTTGATCTCGAGGGTCGCCGTGTCCTTGTCGTGGATCCGGGCGACCTTCATAACCGGGTTCTCGCCGTCGTAGGCGTGGCTTATCGCCGTGCTGTTCGTCGCCGACTTCCCGAAGAAGATCTGCTCGCCTTGCACGTCCATCGCCAGCTTCGCGTCCGCGCGCCAGTCGAGGAGCTGGGCGATGGAGGCGCGGGTGAGCCCGATCGCGAGCAGCACGCGCGCGTCGCGGTACGCGGGGAGATAGAGGTTGCCGGAGCCCATGGTGGGCGCGAAGGGCGCCGTGATCGTCTGGTTGTCCCAGAGGGGCACGGTCACCTTGTAGCTGTCGAGCGACGTGGCCTCGTCGGTGTAGAACTGGTAGGTGACGTCCGGCGCCTCACCCTGCTCGCTCACGACCTTGCCCTCGACATAGCCGGGGTAGGTCGGCGCGGTGAAGGCCGGCAGCTCGACGTACGGGTCGTCCTGCTGCTCGAGCCGCGCCGTGACCGCGAGGCGGTATCCGGCGTTCGGCGCGTCGTGGTCGGCGTCCGCGTCCTGGTCCTCGGCGCGGCCTTCGATGCGGTAGCGCCGCACCCGCCACGTGGCGGCGAGGCTCGACGCCTCGCTGCTCCACAGGGCGCTCGCCTCGAGCCGGATCAGCACGCCGGGGTGGATGGCGATCGTCGGGAAGCGGCGGAAGGCGATCTCGAGCTCGCTCGATCGGACGAAGAGCCGCTTGGTCTCGAGGGTCACGCGGTCGTCGACGTCCTGCGCGATGGCCGAGCGCATCAGGTAGTCCCGCCGCATGCCGCTCGCGGCCTGGGCCTGGCTCACCGGCTTGTTCTGCGGGCTCGCCGCGTACGAGCTCAGCACCGCGGCGCTGGCGCGGGGCACCTCCGGCAGGACGATGGTGACGAGCCCGGCGTCGTCGCCGAACAGGCTCGACGCCTTCCCCGACGCGTCCTTCGCGTCGCTGATCTTGTACGCGCCGTTCGGGTAATCATACGCCCACACGCCCGCGTTCGCGTCGAGGTACCAGAGCACGAGATCGTAGAAGCTCGCTCCGTAGGTAGGGTCGAGGTGCAGGAAGACGAGCGGGCGCGTCACGCCGAGGGTGGTCGAGTCGTACGTGAGGGAGATCGCGTCGCCCTTGTTCGCCTCAATGACGTCCTGCACCGATTTCTCGGTGTAGAGCACGCACGGGAAGTGCTGTTTCCACAGCACGGCCGCCGGGTCGGCGAACTCGATGCGGTAACGGCGGTAGAGGACGGGGCGGTCCTTCATCACCCGCGTCGCCTGCTCGGTGAGGGTCTTGCGCTGCCCGAGGCCGACGACGGTCACGGGCGCGAGCGAGGACGACGCCTCCGGGTCGTCGTGGACCACCGAGACCCCGAGGCTCACCGTGACCATGTCGGGCGCGAGGAAGCTCGCGAGCAGCGCGTCCGCCTCGGCTCCCCCGTGCGTCTTCGCGTTCGCCACGACGAACTCGACCGCGCCGGAGAAGCCGTGGCTCGCGAGATCGAGGTCGAACGACTTGACGTTGCCGGAAGGGATGGTGAACGCCGTCCCCTGGATGGTCAGCGTCAACGAGAGCTCCAGCCGGTCGGTGAACATGGCCCGCCGCGCTACTCCTCGACCGTGACGCCGCGGAACACGGTGTCGAACGCGACGCGGATCACCCTCTCCTCCCCTGCCACGGTGCCCGTGAGGTCGAAGAGGATGCGCCGCTCTCTGTCTCGCGCCACGGCCACCACCCGGGGGTCGCCGAGGCGCGGCTCGTGGCGCGCCACGGTGGCCTGGATCTCGTCGCCCAGGTGGTCGACGGCGTCCTTCCGGCGGGCCGGATCGTCGTAGTCGCCGAGCCCGTAGTCGGCGAGGACGCTCCCGTGCGTCTTGCGGGTGTTGAGCAGGAAGCGCAGGTTGCGCTTGATGTTCGAGAGCTCGACCGCGGCGTCGCGCAGGGCCGGCGCGCGGGGGTCGTCGGCGGCGCCTTGCGCCACCCGCCCCGAGCGCGCGAGCCTGCCGAGGAACGACGCGCCCTCGCGCCTGTCACGCGTCGACACGGGCCCTCCAGCCGAGGGAGAGCGATATCGCCTCGAAGGGCGAGCTCCCGTAATAGGCGAGCGCGCCGTCGCGCAGGGCTTGCTCCCATTCGTCGTCGCGGCGGATGACGTGGAAATCGACGTTGGACCCGAACGCGTGCGAGGGCGGGTGCTGGACCGGGGTCAGCTCCACGCCGCGCAGCGCCCGCTTGTGCACGAAATCGAGGCGCGAGGGGCTCGCGAGCTTGAGGCCCCGGAGCGGAGCCTTGGTGTAGGCGTCCGGCCGCTCGACGAGCAGATAGACCTCGGCGGCGCGCTTCAGCGCGTCCGGGAGCGGCGCCGCCACGAAGAGCCGCTCTCCCTCCTTCTGCTGGAAGGGCACGAGCTCCGGCGACAGGACCGGCCGGCGGTGGAGCCGCTCGGCGATGCGGTCCCCCAGCCGGTTGAAGCACCCCGCGAGGTCGTCGTGGTCGTACGTCTCGGGATCGAGGTCCGCCGGCTCGACGTCCTGGAACAGGCACAGCTCGAGGTAGAACGCCCGGAGCGCCTCCAGCAGATGGTACGGGTGGAGGTGGATCTCGCGCGCGTGGTCGGCGAGCAGGGTGCGCAGGCGGTACGCCGCGAGCTGGCAGCGCCGGGCGCTCGCCCTCCCCTCGCCGCGCAGCGCGGCGTCGCGGAGCTCCGCGCGGCGGTCCGCCTCGAAGTTCTTGAGGAGATCCACCTGCTCTTCGAGCAGGGCGCGCAGAAAGGGGCTCTTCCCCACCTGGAGGAGCGGAGGCACGTAGTCGCCCGAGAGGTAGAGCGAGCCCATGCGCCTGCGGAGCACGGCGAGCTGCAGCGGCTGCCGCGCGTCGTCGACCGAGGAGCTCGTCGACAGCGCGAGCTTGTGGACCACCCGCTCGACGTCCGGCGCGTCGCGGGCGTAGAGGTCGGCGCCGGTCACGTGCTCGACGTCGTTGAGCACGTGGAGGTAGAGCGTCGCCTGCTCACCCATCTTCTTGACGTCGATGTCGACGGTCCCGATGGTGGCGTTGCCGGGGACCGCGAAGACCTCGCCCGAGTCGAAGACGACGGTGAGGCGCCGGACCGACACCCTCCCCTTGGCGAGGCCCTCCTCGTCCCAGTCGAGCTCCCCTATCCCGTAGAGCGGCAGCCCCGGGAGCCGCGACGAGAGAGAGAGATTGCCGAGCAGCGCCTCCTCCTGCGCCTGGAAGTGCGCCGGCTGCAGGATCTGCCCGTTGAACCATCGGTTCAGGGCGAGCTTGACGTCACGCATGACCGGGGCGCCCGCCCGCGCGCTCGCGGGATCGCATCAGCCAGAGACCGTGAGGCCCCAGGGCTTCACCACGTTCTTCGTGTCCGAGGTGGCGATGGTGAGCGTCTGCTGCGACGGCTTCGGCTTGATGCCGATGTTGAACGCGTAGTTCTCCGGCGACTGGACCTCCTTCGACGCGTCGTCGGACACCGAGAGGTTGAGATCCTCGCCGCGCTTCTCGATCAGCCCGTTCATGGTGGTTTTGGCGCAGTGGAAGCACTTGAAGTACTTCTTCGCGATCGGGTCGTACTCGTACACCGAGAACTGGAACGTGACGACGATGTTGGTCATCGTGTTGTAGATGAGCCCGAGCAGCGTCTGCTTGTTGTACACCGAGAGCTGCCCGGAGAAGTAGATCGCGTCGGTGACGCCGAGCTCCCAGAGCACGTCGCTCAGCACCGCCACCACCGCGACGTTGTTGGCGGGGCTCAGCGGGTCCTTGCACGTGGTCTGGTCGACCGCGAGATCGGTGTCGCCGACCTTGATCGCGGTGATGTAACCGACGTTGGTCTGCTTGTCCTTCTTGTAGTTGTAACCCTGGTAGACGTCACACACCTTGCGGAACTGGGGCATCGGCGTTCTTCTCCTGCGTCGTCCGGTTCTTCAGCGGACCGTGGCCCTACTTGGCCCCGCCGAGGGCGGCCTCGAGGCTCAGCTCCACGTCCATCCCCTCGAACTGGAGGTGGGGGGTGATGGCCACCTTCGCGGAGTACCAGCCGAGCGGGCCCGGCCTGGTGGTGACGTCCACCGAGGCGGCCTTGAAGGGGTACTGCTGCAGCGTGAGATCGTCGGGGTTCACGACGGTCGTGACGTAGCTCTTCAGCCACGCGTCGATCAGGCTCTGCACGTATTTCCCGTCCGCGCTCGTACCGATGTACGGGCGCACCATGAGCTTGATGTAATGGGCGATGCGCGTGATCGAGAGGGTATAGGCCAGGTTGCAGATGAGGTCGGCGTTCTGCGTGGCGCGATCCTCCTTGAACTGCAGCGCCTTCTTCGCGGAGCGCGCGCTGAAGAACGTGGCGTCCGCCGTGCCCTTGCGCCACACGAGCGGGATGAAGCCCTTGTTCGCGAGCTGAAGCTCCTTGTAGTCGGGGAGCGCGATCTCGAGCGGCGGCTGGAGCTCGGTGCGACCGCCGCCGCGGTCGACCTCGTGGACGTTGAGCCCCTGGATCATGCCGCCGCCGTTCTGCCCGCGGATGCGCTGGCACCAGCCCGTGAACTGGAACGAGCGCACCAGGTTGCGGGCGAAGAGGATGGCCGCGTTGCCCCAGAGGTAGCTCGACTGGAGCACACCCTTCCTCTGCAGATCCTTGTCCTCGAGCGCACCCTTGATGTCGTCGTACTGCCTGAGCTCGTCGTACTTGAAGACCCGGTTGCCATGCGCGCTGTCGTCCTCGCTCCAGGGGAGCCGGAGCAGGTAGCGCGGCAGGGTGAGGCCGATGTAGGCGGCGCCGTCGGTCTGGCGGAACGCGTCCCACTTCCCGTACTGTGGCTGGCTCAGGCGCGCGTCGATGTCGTCGAGCGCGTCGAGCTCCTCGGCCGACTTGCAGCGGAACGACGCGGGCGACGCGGCCGCGATGAAGGGGCAGTGCGCGAGGTTCGCCACCCTGGACATGGTCTGGATCCACGCCAGATCGTCCGGTTGCGTGATGTCGAAATCGTAGAGCCCGATCATCACGCCGAACGGCCTGCCGCCGTAGCGGTCGTACTCGTCTTGATAGAGCTTCTTGAAGAAGGGGCTCCTCAGCAGATCGACGTTGTTGTCGGTGAGATCCTCGCCGAGCTCTTCCTTGGTGACGTCGAGGACGTCGATGATCACCTTGTCGTCGACGACCTCGTCGCACAGCTCGGCGAGCCCGCGCCAGCTCCGCTCGATGGTCTGGAGCGTGGGGTCCTGCAGCACCCGGGTGAGGTAGGTGTTGATCCTGCCCTCGACCTTGGACGCGATCGTCGTGACCCTGTTGCTGAGCTCGACGATGGAGTTCATCCCGGCGAGGTCGGCGTCGCTCAGGTTGGTGAAGAGCGCCGCGAGGCAGTTGATGAACCGGTCCTGGTCGAGCACGGTCGGGACGCGGTCGTAGAGCGAGAGGCCAGCGTGCGGGACCTGGACCGCGGTCGCGGCCGACGTCCCCGTCGCCGTCGCGGCGGGCGCGGTGAGCTGGAACAGCGCGGTGCCCTTCGGGACCGTGCCCGGGTAGGCCGTCTCGGCGAGGGTCTTTGCCTGCGGCGGGATCGGCGGCTTCGCCTGGTCCGGGATCGTCGACGGCGGGGGCTCGATCTGCGCGTAGGGGGCGAAGCTCCGGAGCTCGTCCCGGAGCTTCTTCAGCTTGTCGTCACGGGCGTTCTGGGCTTCTTTGTCCGCGGGGTTCAGGAGGAGATCGCGCACCGCCCGCTTCAGCGCCGGGTTGCTCAGGACGGTAGCCTGCAGCTCGTGGACGAGATCCTCGACGAGCCGGAGGCGGCGGATCTCGGGGATGTACTGGCCGATCTTGTCAGGACTGAACGAATCGAGGTTGCGGATCGGGAGCGCGAGCGTGGCCCACGCCTTCCCCTCGATCCGACCGCGGATCACCTTGCGCTCGCCCTCGGATGCGACCTTGCCAGTGAACGTGGACGCAAAATTACCATTTACGTAGCCAGTCAACACATCACGGCTCGCGACCTCGCTCGAGTCCCAGCTCGGGTCAGCGCCGATCGTCCCTTCAAGTTTGATCGGGCCGAGAGGCTTCACCTCGACATCCGTTTGCTCGTTCAGGGTCACCCCGCCGATCTTGATGTAGTTGCCGATCGTCTGGATCGGGAACTCGATCTGCACGTCGGGGAACCTGCCGAAGAAATCGCCGAGTCCGTTGCACTTGTCGATGTTATCGTCGAGCTTTAGGCCCTCGAGCGTGACCGTGACCGAGGCCTTGATTTTGCCGTCGTTGACATCGCCGGCGTCCACGGCGATGTCGGCCCGGAAATCGCCCTCGACACCGTTGATGAGCTGGCCGAGCTCGGGCGACTTCTTGACGGTGTCGGGGGTGATTTTCCAGGCAACGTTGAGGTCGGCGAGGACGTCGCTGAACTTGACACCCTTTGAGATCGACAGCACCCGACGCTCACGCAGCGGCGGCCGAGCTTCAACGGGCAGGCCCGAGAAGTCTCCCAGCACGAGCAGCCGGAAGGGGAGCTCTTCGGCCACCGGCGTTCCCTCGACGTGGGTCCGGTAGACGATCTTCAACCGCGATCGGATGAACTGATCCTGGATGTACTTGTACACGGTCCCGCTCCTCACCTGTACGCCCGACGACGAGGGATGTTTCGAGCCTCTGCGCATGGAGTACCAGGCGTTCGACCCCCGACGTTCCCGGTGAGTGTCGCGCGCCGCGATCCGGGATGTCAACTATTACCGCCTCGCACGGCGTGCGTTCGGCGGCACCCCGGCGCGCGCGCCCGTGTCTTTCTCGGTATCCTTCGGCAGGCTCTCTCCCGGGACGGCGCCGCTCCAGATGACGATTCGTTCCGGCACCTGCACGGGGTTGTCCACCTCTACCGACAGCGGATTGTAGCCCACGTAGCTCGCGTCGTTGAACCTTGCTGAGGACGCCCGCTCACGCATCAACAGCACAACCGTCAAGTGCACGCCCGCGCCGCGGAGCGCCGGGAACGCCTGCTCCTCGAGCCTCGCCTTGGCCTCGACGGGCCAGGGCTCGCCCGCGTAGCTCTCGGGGTCGTCGCAGATCAGCGTAACCTCCAGCCCGTAGACCTGGACCTCGGCTTCGCCCCCGAACGCGGCGGTCCCCATGCGCGCGCTCCCGAGGCAGACGCTCGGCACGCGCATCGGCCGGCGCGCAGGGGCGCGGCGCACGACCACGCCGAGCTCGGGGAAGATGTGCTGGAACAGCCAGCGCAGGGTGCTCGGCGCGCGCAGGCAGGTCAGCCGGAGCATGTCGCGCTTCATCCCAGCCCAGTCCGGCACGAGCTTTCTGGCGCGCTCCGGCCGGAAGCTGTCGATGCGCTCGCGAAGGAGCCCGCCGTCGAGGAGGTCGAGCAGCGCCTCGAGCGGCTCTGCATAGTCCGGGTCGGCGAGCAGCTCTCGGAAATACGAGGGCAGCGGGCTGCGGTTGCTCAGCAGGCCCAGGTTGAGCGTCACGGTGACGTCGATCTCTTCCGCGCGCTTGCCGCGGCCCTCGAGGCGCTGGACGTCGATCGGGCGCCGCAGCGGGTGCGGCTCGTCCTCGCCTTGGAAATCGATGGAGTCGAGGAGGCGGGGCTGAGGGGTCGAGGTGAAGTTGCCGAGATAGCGGATGTGCGCGCGATCGAACCCGAGCTCCTCGAGGAGCAGGATCAGCGCGACCACGTCGAACTCCTGGATGCGGGCCTTGATGCTGTCCCTCAGATCGACGGGTATCTCGCGCTCGCGGCTCACTCCTTCGGTTCTCCGACGAACGCGTCGAGGTCGACCTGGTAGAACTGCTCGAGGATCTGCCAGGGCAGGCTGCCGGCGCCCTCCCAGTGCGGTGACAGCTCGTCCACGTGGGCTGCGAGCCGCGCGAAGTAGGAGGAGAAGAGGCTCGGCAGGTAGACCTTCGGGTCGAAGCTCTCGACGATGCGCCGCACGTCGTGCGCGACGATCGCCGCCTTCTGGAGCTCGCCCCGCTCGACCAGGGTCTCGAAGGCCCGGAGCTTCTGGAGCAGGAGCTTCAGCGCCGGCGAGGTGGGGATCGTGATGACGTCGGCCCCGGGCGCCGGCGGCACAGCCGCGAGGGGGGCGGGGGGAACGGAGGCGGGGGGCTGCGCCGCCGCGGGCTGCGCCGCCGCGGGCTGCGCCGCCGCCGGCTGCGCTGGAGGGGCCGCGCGGGGCGGCAGGTGCGTGGGCGGCGGCGGCGCCTTGACGGGCTTCGCCGGCTCGGCCTTCGGCTCCGCGGGGGTGAGCCCGGGCAGCATCGACTGGCGCGCGACGACGTGGCGGAAGGTGTCGTCGAACCAGACCCGGAGCTTGCCGAGCTCGTCGAGGCACGCGGCCTCCTTGAGGCGCGCCTTCACGGCGTGCCGCGCGAGATCGCACCCGTCCAGGATCCTGTCGACGAGCGCGTCGTCGCTCGCGAGGACCCACGCCGTCCACGGCTCGTCGCGCTGCTGGTCGTGGAACTCGAGCAGGTCGAGGAGCGTGCGGAAGAGCCAGCCGAGGCTGGCGTCGGCGAGGACCGCCTTGCGGTTCGTGGGCCCGAGGGCCGGGTAATCGTCGCCGAGCGCCGCGGTCGCGCAGGCGAGGATGTCGGGCAGCGCCACGACGCCGTCCTGGAGGAAGGCGCCGGCGAGGAACGCGCCGATCAGCCGGACGTCGTAGATGCGACGCTGGAACACCGCCTGCGCCGCGGCGGCGGCCTCGTCGTAATCGCCGCGGCCGGCGAAGTACGTGACGCGCTGGAGGCGCGGGTCGTCGCTCTCGAGGCCGGGGTTCGGCGAGACCGGCAGGGGGCCGCGCAGGACGGCGAGATCGAGGTCAGGCATGCACCACCTTGGGCCGGGCGGGGCTCACGCTTCGTCGCTGGACCGCTGCACGAAAGACGCGCGTAGGGCCATGCGGGCGACGTTTCCCCTGCCTCGTCAGGACGCGTTGATCGTCTTCAGATTCTCGGCCTTCCCGTGCGCGCGATCGACCGTCGCGAGGCGCACGAGAGGAGCGCTCGGCAGGCACACCCACGCCTCCCTTGTTGACCTGGTGTTGACCATCTCTCTGGAAGGTGATTGCGTGTGAACGTCCGGCGCGACGCCGCCTGCAGAGTTGTTTCCGGCGATCAGCCCGTCGGCGCTTCTCGGCGGGTGGCCATGGAGGGTGAAGGTAACAGACAACGCCAGCTCGCGATCCCAGAAGATGGCATCGCCCTGCCGTGACCTGGTCCCCGCCGCCCTCCCGGACCGAGACCTCGCCGCGCCGGCCGCATGCCTTCGAGGTCGCGTCGCAACGCCTCCGCCAGGAGCCCCAAGGCCGTCCCGGCGCCCCCGCCCGGGTCGGCCGGAACGCCGTGAACCCATCCGGGGGAGCTGGCTTCTCCACGCGGGAGACGGGTGCGACCCATCTCCCGGTGGACGTGCCTCCAACAAAACACGGGTGCGACCCATCTCCCGGTGGACGTGCCTCCAACAAAACACGGGTGCGACCCATCTCCCGGTGGACGTGCCTCCAACAAAACACGGGTGCGACCCATCTCCCGGGTGGAGATGTCTCCGTCCGACCCCGCGATCCGACACTGCGGAGGCAGAATGCATGAGGCAGTCCGGGCGGTGGACGCCTGCGAGGTGCCTTCGGCGGGCGAGGTGGATCACGAGGACGCGCGCGAGGGGGGATGTCGTCCGCAGGCAAGGCGATCCCGGACTGCGTCGACGTCAAGCGTCGTTCACCTTGAACTGCCCCGGGCTCACCACCTGGATCACGCCGCCCCAGTTGCACATCAGCTTGCAGGTGCTGTCGAGCGCCGGCATCTTCCCGATTGTCACCTTGGTGCTGCCCGGCATCCAGGGGGCCGCGGTCGCGGGCACGCACGGCATCGGGGTCAGGACGCCGACGGCCACCGCGGTGGCCGCGGCGACCGTGGGGTTGGCGGGCGAGGTGCACATCCCGAACGGGGGGATGTTCACGATGGGCTTGCTGTCCATGATGTTCGCGGCGGGCACGCCCGCCAGCACCCCGTTGGCGGGCAGCACGATGAGCGACGACGGCGCCGCGCCGAAGCTGCACTGAAGCATCGCGCCCATGACGACCTGAGCTCCCATCGAACGCTCCCCTCGCCCCTCGCCGCTAGGCCCCGCCCACGTCCTTCACGAAGCGCTGGCGCGCCTCGGTGAGCCGCTGAAACGTCCCCTGCCCCGCCTTGCGGGCCAGGCTCCCGCGCTGGAACTGCGCCTCGCACCAGGCGTGCTCGACCTCTTTGCCCTTCATCCGCGCGTAGAGCGGATAGAACACCGTGCGGTCCGGCGTGAACTCGTCGCCGAGGCGCGCGCGGATGCGGCGGTGGATCGCGTCGGTCCGGCCGGCCTCCTCGCGCGCCGCGGCCTCGGCCGGCTCGGCGCCGGTGAAGACGACGAGCACGAAGAGAAAGCCCGCCGCCGCGCCGCCCGCGAGGGCCGCGACCACCGAGGCCGCCGTCACGAACGGCAGATCGGCGATGGCGTCGACGACCTCCGCGCGCGGGTACACGCGCCCGTGGCGCCGCGGCGCGAGCGTGCCCGCATAAAGGAACTCGCTGCCGGCGACGCGCGAGAGGAGGACATGGCCTATCTGGGCCGGCTTCTTGGTCGGCGTGGGCGCGAACAGGCCGCTGTCGCCCGAGGCCTCTTGCCCGCTGCCGTCGGGGTCGAAGAGCGCCCAGGGCACGCCCGCGGCGGGGAGCACCTTGAGGCTCGCGCCCTCGGGGCGCCGCGCCGAGAAATGGGTCATGCCGCCGTCGGCCGCGTCGAACAGGAAGATCGAGGCGGGCGTCTTTTGCAGGCCGTGCGCCTCCACGAACGCGCGCCACGTGATCGCGTCGAACGGCTCTTCCGGGTTCTTGAACCAGAGGCTGACGTTGCGGAGCGGCCCCGGCGAGGCCCGGAGGAGCTGATCGCGCGCGGCCGTGGTCACGCCGAGCGCGCGCAGGGGGAACTGGAGCAAGAGCCCGGGATCCTGCGCGAGGTCCGCGAGCTCGAGGTGGAAGAAGGTCGCGCCCGCGAGCAGCGTGGCGAGGACGAGGCAGGGCTGGTGCTGCGCCGGGTGTGCGCCGGGCGCGGCCACCGTGTCGCCCGGCCGGAGCGAGAGGGCGAGGCGCGCGTCACGGAGGGGCCGGAGGTAAGCGGCCTCGGCCGAGAGCGGGACCGGCGCGTCGAGCGGGTCGCGCAGGGGCGAGAAGACGAGGGCGCAGGGCTTCTTGGCAGGATACGTGAACGACCGCTCGTACCGCTCGTACCGCTCGTGCGGCGCAGCGGCGGTGTCGCGGAGGGCGAGCTTCTGCGCCTTCGCGTCGAGGAGGCCGAGGTACACCGGGTCGGTGGCGATGTGCGCGGGCGCGAGCTTCTCGAGGCGGCGGGCGAGGTGGCGGTCCCCGAGCGGCGGCAGGAACGAGATCACGAGGCCGAGCCGGAGCGCGGCGCAGAGGGCGACGAGAAAGGCGCGGCCGAACGGGAGGACGACGGCGATGACGTCGCCCGCCTTGGCCTTCTGCGCGGCCCACGCGCCCGCGAGGCGGGCGCTCTCGGCGTGGAGCTCGGCGTACGAGAGCGACTGCACCTTGCGGGCGCGGCGGTCGTAGTACGCGAGCGCGGCCAGGCCCTTGGAGGGCTTCCGGACGACCATGTCGTGGTAGAGGTCGTAGCCTTCGCCGGGGCGGCTCTTGGGCGGCGGCGACGCGGTGCCTGCGTAGTCCTGCCAGAGGGCCGCCCAGAACGCGTCCGGCGCGCGGTAGGTCTCGTCGAGCCAGGGGAGGACGACGAGGGCGTCCTCGCGGTCGACAGAGAGCGCGCGCGTCACGGCGTCCAGGTCATGGAGCACATCGCCTCCGGGCGCGGTGAGGGACGGCGTGCAGGTCGTAGGGCATATCGCCTCCGGGCGCGGTGAGGGACGGCGGGCTCGGGCGCGCCGTCATGAGGGACGGCGTGTTCGCGCGCGCCGTCACCCGATCTGCCGGTACATCTCCCGCGGCCGCCGCACCGGCGCCCCCGGCAGATCGCTGATCTTGGCCGCCCGGAGCACGTCGAGCGCGAAGGTCGAGCACTGCCGCCGATCGAGGCTGAACGGGTATTTGCCGGACTGGTACTCTGCCACCTTGGCCATCGCCGCCTGCGCCTCCGCCGGCGTGACCTGGTAAGAGCGCGTCTTCACGCCCGGCTTGTCGAACGCGCGGGCGTCGTCGTGCACCACGCCCTCGACGCCTGACTTGAGGCGGCCCAGATCGCGTTGCGGCTCGTACTGGCCGAAGTTGGCCGGCGAGAACCCGAACGCCTGCGCCTCGCCACCCGGCTCGCGGATCGCCACGAAGCTGTGCCCCGCCAGCTCGTCCGGGAGGCGCCCGTGGTCGCCGCCCTCGTGCAGGTAGGTGCCCACGATGAGCTCGTAAGCCCCGCTCTTCGCCTGCGCCGCCGGGAAGCGCGGCGGCGCCGCCGGCACCCGGGTCTGGAACGCCGCGGCCGTCTTCGGCGTCTGGAACGCCGCGGCCGTCTTCGGCTGGGCCGACGCTGCCACGGCCTTGCCCATGCGGTCGGCCTCGGCCTCCAGCTCCGGATCCTGGACGACGGCCACGCCGTCGCCGAACGGGTTCGCGACCCGCCCCTCCCGCTGCTGCTTCACGTGCGTCAGCTCGTGCCCGAGCAGTTCTTGCCCGCGCTGGCTGTGCGGATCGTAGTAGCCGGGGGCGAAATAGAGGTCGGACCCGACGGTGAACGCGAGCGCGCCGATCGACGCGGCCTCCGGGCCGACATGGACGCGCACGTCCGAGAAATCGGCGCCGAAGAACGCCTCCATCTTCTTTTGCACGGGCGCGGGCAACGCCTGCCCTCGCTGCGCCGACGCTCCGCCCAGGAACCCCGGCGGCGTCTGAAACGCGCGCGCGCCCGCGGACGGCTGCGCGGCGGGCGCGGCCGGCTGCGCGGCGCTCCGCGCCTCGGTCGCGGGACGGCGCAGCGGAAGCTGCGCCGGGTGCGGCGGGCGAGCGGGCTGCCCCGCGAAGGGCTGCGCGGCCTGCCCGACCTTGGCCGGGTGCGGGCGCCCCTCGGGCCCCGAGGGGCGGCCCACGGTCGCCGGATGGGGCGGGCGGGAGGCCGCGCGCATCTGCGCGATCGGCGCCATCTGCGCCGGGTGCGGCGCCCGTGCGGACGCGGCGCCGAGGAACCTGGACGGCACGCGGCCGCCCGCGAAGAACGCCTGGACCACGCGAGGCAAGGGGCCTGAGGGTGCGGCAGTGCTGGGAGCGGGCCCGAAGGGAGCCAAGCGGAAGCCTCCTTCTCACGACGAGGTGGCGCCGGAACGCCGGCCAGGTTGCTCACCGTATCACCCGGGCCGTTCGGACAGCAAGGGAGCCCTCGCCGGACTGCCGGACGGGTGCACAGCGTGCCGCGATGAGCTCGTGGGCTGAGCACGCTGGGGTCCGCGGCATCCGTGGACCAGCTTCTCGGCATCGACGGGGCGAGGAGGCCGGTTGCGTGGCGTCGGGCGGGGGCAGGTTGCCGTGGCCGACCCGTTGGCCCGCATCGCCGGCCGGGACCAGGGGCCGTCCCCCCATGGGGAGGTCGAGGCGCGCGCCCTGCTGAAACTGCTCTGGTTGGTGGAGCACTCGGGAGTGCCGGGTGCTGATCCTCGTGGGCGAGAGCGAGCAGGTAAGCGAGTTCGCCCGACAGCTAGGCCTGCCCGTCGAGACCGTCTCCTCGCGGCTCCGCCTAGCTAGGCGCCCTTGGGCTTCGGCTGGAGGGAGCCCCAGAGCCCAAGCTGGCGGTCGCGGACCTCGGAGCGCTCGCGCGCGAAATCTAGCTCCGCCTGCGACCTCAGGAAAGCGGCGTGGGCCTCGATCTTGGCCAGCTCGGCCGCGGCGTCCTCCACCGCGCGCTTGGCCTCGGCCGTGGCGTCGTTGTCCTTATCGGTCTTCTTGGCCTGCGCTTCGCTCACCCTCTTGGCGGCGTCTTCCTTCTCCCTCGCCGCCCTCTCGGCCTCCTGCTGCTCCTTGTCGAGGTTCGCCTTCACCAGCTTCGCCTTATCGAGTTCGCCCGATATCTCGGTGACTCTGGTGCCGGCGCCCTCGGCCTGCTTCTTCACGTCGTCGGCCTTCGTCTTCGCCTCCTCGGCTTCCTTGCGGAACTTGACGGCGACGGCCGGATCCGTCTTCTGACTAGCCATGTCGTAGGCATCCTTCTTGGCACCGTGGTCAGCCCGGGCCTTCGCCACCGCCTCGTCTGCCGCCTTGATCTGCTTGGTGCGGTCGCCCTCGAGGGCCCGGATTTTGAGGTCGAGCTGCGCGATCTGCAGAGTGATTTCGCGGACCTTCTGCGCTTCTTCCCACTCCTTGGCCAGCGTCTCAGCCAGTTTCTCCATGGACTGAAGATCGCTCTTCGCGTCCTTCGCCAGCTTCTCATAGTCTATCGTATCGGCGCTGTCCGCCATGGCTCACCTCGTCCTGTCCTGCCTGGGCCGCGACGTCCGGCGGTGCATCCTCGACGGCACCCCGTCTGTCCCGGAAAGCCGAAAAAGGATTGTCGCTCTCCGTGCCGGCCGTTGTCAAGCACGGGTCCGGGGCGTGCGCCCGGTCGCGGGTCGACCGTTCGGTTGCGGCAAGGGACGGCCCTTCGTCGCCATGCTGGCCGACTCGGGCCGCCCCCCCGCGCAGATCCCAGCGAGCACTGCGTTCCGGTAGGGACCACCTTTTCAGGTGGCCCCCCGGACAGAACCCGGCGAGCGGATTTCCCGCACCGGGCTCCCACCTTGGGCAATTCGAGCAGCGAAGCGCTCTGTCGGCCAGGGGTGCCGGATTGTGGGCGTAGGAAGTGGAAAGCGCTCGGCGAAGCGGCTGATTTGGCCCGGACGCCACCGACCGCGCTGGCTCCGTCGCGCGAGCGAACGATACCAGAGACGTTCCACCTCGTAGTGGAACCGCTTCAATGCGTCGGTGTTCGTCGGGACCGCGTAGTAGTTGGCGTGCCCGACGACGACCCGTCGTAACCAGGCATGTTGATCCACTACGCGTGCATGTCGCCTCTTCCGGCACTCGTCCTTGATATGGGAAAGCTTCGCCCGCATCTTCTTCCCGGACGTGTGGCGTCGGAGTTGAAACCTACCCTGCCGATCCTTCGCGGCGATGTGCAGGAACCCAAGGAACTCGAACGTCTCAGGCTTCCCCAGCCCGCGACGCGCGCGATCCTCCCGGGCGTACCGCCCGAACTCCAGCACCCGGGTCTTTTCCGGGTGCAGCTTCAGGCCGAACTTCGCCATGCGGTCGGATAAGGCCTCCCGCATCGCTCGCGCGTCCCGCTCGCGCTGGAAGCCCATCACCAGGTCATCCGCATAGCGCACGACATACACGTCGCCGAACGCATGCTTCTTCCTCCAGGATTGGACCCACAGGTCGAGCACGTAGTGGAGGTAGATGTTCGCCAGAAGCGGGCTGATGACCCCACCCTGTGGCGTTCCTTCCTTCACCTCGTGGAGCTCGCCGTCCTTCATGACGCCTGCCTTCATCCACTTCAACAGAAGACGAACCAGACGTCTATCCCCAATCCGGTGCTCGACGAACTTCTGCATCCACCCATGGCCGATGGTGTCGAAGAACGCCAGGATGTCTGCGTCGAGCACCCAGTTGACCCTCCTGTACATGGCCGTCCCCCACGCATCGAGCGCGTCGTGCGCCGAGCGCTTCGGCCGGAACCCGTACGAGAACCCGAGAAACCAGGCCTCGTAGATGGGCTCCAACAGCCATCTCACCGCCTGCTGGACGATCTTATCCTCCAGCGCCGGAACGCCGAGCGGGCGAGTCTTACCGTTCTCCTTCGGTATCTCCACCCGTCTCACCGGCTGCGGATGATATCGGCCACTGTGGAGGCGATCTACCAGGTCCCGAAGGCGCTCGTCGACACGTTCGCCATACGCTTCCCAGGTGACCCCATCCACCCCGGTCGCCGCTCCCCGGCGCAGGCTGTGATACGCCTGCAAGAGGAGCGGTTCCCGAAGGTGACCGAACAGGTTGGTCCATCTGCCCTCTGGTCTTCCTTTCGCTCGCTGCCGTATCCGCTGCAGGGTCGTAGGCGCGCCGTCCCCGCTCTGTGTCGGGAGCGCGTTTCGTGCAGCGGACTGTCCCTTGGCCTCGGCCCTTCCCTCCATCGACTCGACGGGCGTTACCCACGTCTTCGCCGATCTCCTCGGTACTATGGCCTCGTCCGACTTCTCGAAGGCTACCGCCGCGGCTTGTCGCTTGTCGCTTTCCCGCGGCTGCCTGCCACCCACCACAGACGGCGAGGCACCTTCGAGATCTCCCAGCTTCCGTGCGAATGACTCTCTGAACGTGCCGAACTCCTGGGACCCCGGCGGGAGCACCCTCTCCACGTCCATTCTTCGGAGGGGTGCGGTAGCCTTCGACGTCGTTAACCGGCTCGGCTCCCGCGTTGATGCCAATTTCGGGGCTCTATCGCCCGGCCCGTTCATACGTCCCTCTACGCTTCGCCCCGTGGGTCGCCCCACGCAACGCAAGAGATGGACTTCCCGTGGATGGACTCCTTTCGGGGTAGGACTTGCTCGACTCGTAGTTCTCTACTCATTTCGCTCACCTACTGTCATTCGCCAGCTTTGGCTGGCGCACGTTCCGGTAGGGACCACCTTTTCAGGTGGCCCCCCGGACAGAACCCGGCGAGCGGATTTCCCGCACCGGGCTCCCACCTTGGGCAATTCGAGCAGCGAAGCGCTCTGTCGGCCAGGGGTGCCGGATTGTGGGCGTAGGAAGTGGAAAGCGCTCGGCGAAGCGGCTGATTTGGCCCGGACGCCACCGACCGCGCTGGCTCCGTCGCGCGAGCGAACGATACCAGAGACGTTCCACCTCGTAGTGGAACCGCTTCAATGCGTCGGTGTTCGTCGGGACCGCGTAGTAGTTGGCGTGCCCGACGACGACCCGTCGTAACCAGGCATGTTGATCCACTACGCGTGCATGTCGCCTCTTCCGGCACTCGTCCTTGATATGGGAAAGCTTCGCCCGCATCTTCTTCCCGGACGTGTGGCGTCGGAGTTGAAACCTGCCCTGCCGATCCTTCGCGGCGATGTGCAGGAACCCAAGGAACTCGAACGTCTCAGGCTTCCCCAGCCCGCGACGCGCGCGATCCTCCCGGGCGTACCGCCCGAACTCCAGCACCCGGGTCTTTTCCGGGTGCAGCTTCAGGCCGAACTTCGCCATGCGGTCGGATAAGGCCTCCCGCATCGCTCGCGCGTCCCGCTCGCGCTGGAAGCCCATCACCAGGTCATCCGCATAGCGCACGACATACACGTCGCCGAACGCATGCTTCTTCCTCCAGGATTGGACCCACAGGTCGAGCACGTAGTGGAGGTAGATGTTCGCCAGAAGCGGGCTGATGACCCCACCCTGTGGCGTTCCTTCCTTCACCTCGTGGAGCTCGCCGTCCTTCATGACGCCTGCCTTCATCCACTTCAACAGAAGACGAACCAGACGTCTATCCCCAATCCGGTGCTCGACGAACTTCTGCATCCACCCATGGCCGATGGTGTCGAAGAACGCCAGGATGTCTGCGTCGAGCACCCAGTTGACCCTCCTGTACATGGCCGTCCCCCACGCATCGAGCGCGTCGTGCGCCGAGCGCTTCGGCCGGAACCCGTACGAGAACCCGAGAAACCAGGCCTCGTAGATGGGCTCCAACAGCCATCTCACCGCCTGCTGGACGATCTTATCCTCCAGCGCCGGAACGCCGAGCGGGCGAGTCTTACCGTTCTCCTTCGGTATCTCCACCCGTCTCACCGGCTGCGGATGATATCGGCCACTGTGGAGGCGATCTACCAGGTCCCGAAGGCGCTCGTCGACACGTTCGCCATACGCTTCCCAGGTGACCCCATCCACCCCGGTCGCCGCTCCCCGGCGCAGGCTGTGATACGCCTGCAAGAGGAGCGGTTCCCGAAGGTGACCGAACAGGTTGGTCCATCTGCCCTCTGGTCTTCCTTTCGCTCGCTGCCGTATCCGCTGCAGGGTCGTAGGCGCGCCGTCCCCGCTCTGTGTCGGGAGCGCGTTTCGTGCAGCGGACTGTCCCTTGGCCTCGGCCCTTCCCTCCATCGACTCGACGGGCGTTACCCACGTCTTCGCCGATCTCCTCGGTACTATGGCCTCGTCCGACTTCTCGAAGGCTACCGCCGCGGCTTGTCGCTTGTCGCTTTCCCGCGGCTGCCTGCCACCCACCACAGACGGCGAGGCACCTTCGAGATCTCCCAGCTTCCGTGCGAATGACTCTCTGAACGTGCCGAACTCCTGGGACCCCGGCGGGAGCACCCTCTCCACGTCCATTCTTCGGAGGGGTGCGGTAGCCTTCGACGTCGTTAACCGGCTCGGCTCCCGCGTTGATGCCAATTTCGGGGCTCTATCGCCCGGCCCGTTCATACGTCCCTCTACGCTTCGCCCCGTGGGTCGCCCCACGCAACGCAAGAGATGGACTTCCCGTGGATGGACTCCTTTCGGGGTAGGACTTGCTCGACTCGTAGTTCTCTACTCATTTCGCTCACCTACTGTCATTCGCCAGCTTTGGCTGGCGCACGTTCCGGTAGGGACCACCTTTTCAGGTGGCCCCCCGGACAGAACCCGGCGAGCGGATTTCCCGCACCGGGCTCCCACCTTGGGCAATTCGAGCAGCGAAGCGCTCTGTCGGCCAGGGGTGCCGGATTGTGGGCGTAGGAAGTGGAAAGCGCTCGGCGAAGCGGCTGATTTGGCCCGGACGCCACCGACCGCGCTGGCTCCGTCGCGCGAGCGAACGATACCAGAGACGTTCCACCTCGTAGTGGAACCGCTTCAATGCGTCGGTGTTCGTCGGGACCGCGTAGTAGTTGGCGTGCCCGACGACGACCCGTCGTAACCAGGCATGTTGATCCACTACGCGTGCATGTCGCCTCTTCCGGCACTCGTCCTTGATATGGGAAAGCTTCGCCCGCATCTTCTTCCCGGACGTGTGGCGTCGGAGTTGAAACCTACCCTGCCGATCCTTCGCGGCGATGTGCAGGAACCCAAGGAACTCGAACGTCTCAGGCTTCCCCAGCCCGCGACGCGCGCGATCCTCCCGGGCGTACCGCCCGAACTCCAGCACCCGGGTCTTTTCCGGGTGCAGCTTCAGGCCGAACTTCGCCATGCGGTCGGATAAGGCCTCCCGCATCGCTCGCGCGTCCCGCTCGCGCTGGAAGCCCATCACCAGGTCATCCGCATAGCGCACGACATACACGTCGCCGAACGCATGCTTCTTCCTCCAGGATTGGACCCACAGGTCGAGCACGTAGTGGAGGTAGATGTTCGCCAGAAGCGGGCTGATGACCCCACCCTGTGGCGTTCCTTCCTTCACCTCGTGGAGCTCGCCGTCCTTCATGACGCCTGCCTTCATCCACTTCAACAGAAGACGAACCAGACGTCTATCCCCAATCCGGTGCTCGACGAACTTCTGCATCCACCCATGGCCGATGGTGTCGAAGAACGCCAGGATGTCTGCGTCGAGCACCCAGTTGACCCTCCTGTACATGGCCGTCCCCCACGCATCGAGCGCGTCGTGCGCCGAGCGCTTCGGCCGGAACCCGTACGAGAACCCGAGAAACCAGGCCTCGTAGATGGGCTCCAACAGCCATCTCACCGCCTGCTGGACGATCTTATCCTCCAGCGCCGGAACGCCGAGCGGGCGAGTCTTACCGTTCTCCTTCGGTATCTCCACCCGTCTCACCGGCTGCGGATGATATCGGCCACTGTGGAGGCGATCTACCAGGTCCCGAAGGCGCTCGTCGACACGTTCGCCATACGCTTCCCAGGTGACCCCATCCACCCCGGTCGCCGCTCCCCGGCGCAGGCTGTGATACGCCTGCAAGAGGAGCGGTTCCCGAAGGTGACCGAACAGGTTGGTCCATCTGCCCTCTGGTCTTCCTTTCGCTCGCTGCCGTATCCGCTGCAGGGTCGTAGGCGCGCCGTCCCCGCTCTGTGTCGGGAGCGCGTTTCGTGCAGCGGACTGTCCCTTGGCCTCGGCCCTTCCCTCCATCGACTCGACGGGCGTTACCCACGTCTTCGCCGATCTCCTCGGTACTATGGCCTCGTCCGACTTCTCGAAGGCTACCGCCGCGGCTTGTCGCTTGTCGCTTTCCCGCGGCTGCCTGCCACCCACCACAGACGGCGAGGCACCTTCGAGATCTCCCAGCTTCCGTGCGAATGACTCTCTGAACGTGCCGAACTCCTGGGACCCCGGCGGGAGCACCCTCTCCACGTCCATTCTTCGGAGGGGTGCGGTAGCCTTCGACGTCGTTAACCGGCTCGGCTCCCGCGTTGATGCCAATTTCGGGGCTCTATCGCCCGGCCCGTTCATACGTCCCTCTACGCTTCGCCCCGTGGGTCGCCCCACGCAACGCAAGAGATGGACTTCCCGTGGATGGACTCCTTTCGGGGTAGGACTTGCTCGACTCGTAGTTCTCTACTCATTTCGCTCACCTACTGTCATTCGCCAGCTTTGGCTGGCGCACTAACGGCATGGCGCTCACCCGCGGGGCGCCGTGCCGCGCGTAGCGCGGCACAGGTGCACCGTCGGGTGCAGCGCCTTGTTGGGCAGTCTCTGCGAATGAGGGCGGGCGCGGGGGCAGAGCCGAGGTCGTTGTTCAGGTTGGCCGCCGTCAGCACCTCGCCCGATGCGAGGGTGTGCGGAAGGCTCGCATACGCGGTCCCTCGGGCGCCGAGGAGCACGGCGGCGGGGAACACCACGCGCAGGAGCGCGGGGCCTCCGGAGGTCTTCGGCTGCGTCACCGCGAGCGACACCTCGACGTTCGTCCGCGCCGAGGCGGCGGTGAGGCCCGAGGGACCGGCACCGCGGCTCGGCGTGATGCTCTCGTGGTCGCGAGAGTATGCGGAGCGCACGGAGGCCGGCGCGATCCTCGGCGTGTTGCGGGGGATCATGCGGAGGTACGTGAGGTGAGGGCGGTCGCTCGGCTTCAACCTGGGTTGGGTTGCTCCGCACCGTCGGGTGCTGTGCAACCCCAGTCGGCCTGAAGGTCGACGCAGGTCCGCGCGGTTCGTCACCTGCGCAAGGTCACGTACGCCGACTTGTCGGCGTCGTCAGAGCCGCTCACCCCCATGAGGTAGAGGTTGATGGCGTTCGTCACGAGGCTTTTCACGAACGGCACGTCCTCAAGGGGATACCGCTTCTTGCCCGCCGTCTCCACGAGCTCAAGGAACCTCAACACCGCAGGACGCTTGTTGCCGCTGAGCTGGTAGCCGTACTCCCCGCCGAGGACGTTGACGGCCGTCTCGACGGCTTCCTTCACGCGATCCTTGTTGTACGCGTCCACGTCCTTGGAATACGTGGCGAGCAGACCCTCGCAATACTCGTTAATAACCTTCTTCTGCTGCTTGTCGAAGGCGATTTCGTCCTCGCTCCACGTCAAGGGGCGCAGGAGCAGCTTGTTGCCGAGCATCGGGTCCTCAAGCCACTTTTTCAGATCGTAAGTGGGGACGTCTTCGTCGGGGCTGGTGGGCAGACGGTCAAGCCAAATGTTGACGGAATCCGCCACATCCTGGTTCTCCTCCAGAAAGCGGCGCCAGAAGCTTGGGCGCAGGGACGACGGATCCGACACGGAGGACGACGACGAAGACGAGCTGGACGACCGCTGAATCACCGTGGCAGGGTGCGTCGGCAGCACACTCGGTGCCCCGAACGGCGTCTCCCTCCGCTGCATGATCGCCGCGGGCGCCCGGAAGGCCGCCTTCTTCTGCACGACCGTCGCCGGATGCGGCGGCCTCGCCGCGGGCGCCCCGAAGGCCGGCTTCTTCTGCACGACCGTCGCCGGATGCGGCGGCCTCGCTGGTGACGCCACCGTCGCCGGGTGCGGCGGCCTCGCCGCGGGCGCCCCGAACGCCGGCTTGGGCTGCAAGACCGTCGCTAGGTGCGGCGGCCCCGGCCGCCGCACCTCGGCCGCGGGAGCGCTGGGTTTGGCTTCGGGAGGGGGCACGCGCTGATCCTCAACCGTCTGGCCGCACGCGTCAAGACGTCGAACTGCGCTGCCCGTCTGGCCCACCTGGGCACAACGCCCGGCCGCCCAACGGCGCGGCGGTGTGCTGCCGCGCCGCAGGCGCGGTCAGCACCAGCGCCTTGTTGGGCGGCGCACGAGTCACAGTGGTGGGTTAGAGTCGAACAGCTCTTCCCGATGCCTTGTACAGGTAGGCCATCGGATGCTCGTTCAAGATTTCCGACCGAGTTTGCGCGAACTTGGCTCGCGTACAAAGCAGCCCGCCGACGGCGACGGCGGTCCCCACGTTCGTGACCGGAGGAAGCGCAAAATCGGCGCAACCGCGCCTACAGCACCGAGAATCGAGACGATGATCTCCTTCGAGCCGAGGACCTTCGTCGACTCAAGGCTCAAAACATCTGCAATTATGCAGTTGCCGTCGCAGATCTCGAAAGCCCCTGCCGAACGCGATCATTCCGCATACAAATCCCAAGGGGCGTCCGCCATGTCGCCAGGGATCTCCCCTTTGGCAATCTTCCAGCCCTTGGACGCGATGACATCGGGCGCCATCTGCCAAAACAACCTTATGTCCTTCGTGTTGCTGTGCTCGACGTACACGGTAATGATCTTGCCATCGTCTGCAATCGGAATGCGCAGCACCCGTCTCGCCGTCACTGGAATGCGGACGACCTTGCTGCCACCTTTTTCTATCGTTTCATATGCGGAATACTTGCTCTGAGTAATTGCGTTCCGCAGGACATCCACGACCGTGTCCCCCCAGCCCCGTCTCCTTCCCACATTCACGACTTCACTGTCATGCTTTTCAATGTGTTGACGCCCATATTTGTCATTGCCTTCTAGCAAGTACATGAACTTGCTGGTCGTATTGACCCGCACGGGGGTTTCGACACGGACATGCTCCAAATTCTCGTTCGACGCTAGCTGCACAGCTGCAGCGTTGAAGTGTCCGCCAATGCGAGGGGTCATCGTCGGGTGCGGCGCCTTCGGCTGAGCCACGGTGGCCGGGTGCGGTGCCTTCGGCTGAGCCACGGTGGCCGAGTGCGGCGCCTTCGACTGAGCCACGGTGGCCGGGTGCGGTGCCTTCGGCTGAGCCACGGTGGCGAGGTGCGGCGCCTTCGACTGAGCCACGGTGGCGAGGTGCGGCGCCTTCGGCTGGGCCGCGGTGGCGGGGTGCGGCGCCTTCGGCTGGGCCACGGTGGCCGGGTGCGGCAGACCGGCGAGC
This sequence comes from Sorangium sp. So ce321, assembly GCF_051530195.1. Classification (NCBI taxonomy): domain Bacteria; kingdom Pseudomonadati; phylum Myxococcota; order Polyangiales; family Polyangiaceae; genus Sorangium; species Sorangium sp. So ce321. Next base: position 7,167,474 of record NZ_CP150329.1, read on the forward strand.
GTTCGGGAGGGCGATGTCATCGATCTTGAAGATAGATTCGTACCAAGAGGCGGGTCAAGTAGGCGCATGGACGGGAGCGAGAATGGCCATTGCTGAAGTGCCGGCTCCGCGCGTGGCTCACCTGAGCGGGCGGCGGCGGTAGGGGCTCAGGGCTCGCCGCGTCGTACGAATGGATACACGCTCCGGCCCAGCTCGCTGCGCCGACTGGCCAAGGTGCTCGGCCCGCCCAACGTCGCAATCAGTTGCGTCGCAGGGCCTAGCGGCGGGTTATGGCATGTAGGCGGCGAAGCGCCGCGGCATATCTGCGTATTCCCGCGAATAGGTCGCGAAGCGCCGCGGCATATCTGCGTATTCCCGTGAATAGGCAGCGACTTCCGCGACCTATCTGCGCATCTCCGAAGATAGGCCGCCGCTGCGGAGACCCGGCAAGGGCGGGGCATCGGCAACCCCGCGGATCCTGCTACCGGCATGCTTGGAGTCCAGAACGTTCGCGAAGATTGACAACGAGACGTCCGTCTCGTTGTCAAACAAAAACCAGACGGTGCGATTCTGGCCGTCGCCGAGCCGGGGTCTCTATCAAGCTTCTTGCGCTGACACACAAGCTCACTGAACAGAAAACGTACCGGGCGCGGATGCAGCAACACCCCGGGTAGCATGCCCTTGGCAGCGCAGTGCCAAGGTTCGACATATCTGTTGTATCCTCAGGCGCCTCGACGGGTCAAGGAACCGCTCCGCCTTGAGGCCGGCGACTCGCCCGCCTGCTTCCTGCCCCGCAGGTGAGCCTGCCGGCGTGCAGTTCCCCCTCGAGCATTCCAGGACGTGCAGGTGAAGCGCCCGCGGGAGGAAGCCCGCAGGCCGCCTGCCGCGACACATCCGCAGAGCTCCCCACCGATGGGCGCGCTCATCGCAGAGCGCTCGCTCATGGCGATGCTCATCGCGAGGGCAGCCCGCTGATCACAGCTCCAGGCGCGGCAGCGGACGCGAGGGCGAGCCTGGAACACCTCGAGGAACCCGCACAGCACGACGACACGCGGCAACGTCGTGCTATCATGCTGATGTGATCAGCGACAGCGCACGCACCGAGACCGCGGTCGAGCGGAAGGTCACTTTCGCCCACTGGATCAGTTTGCCGGAAGACGAGCCGGGCGAGCTCGTCGATGGACGGATCGTGGAGGAAGAGGCGCCGGACGCCATTCACGAAGTCATCGTGGCCTGGGTGGTCAGGGTTCTCGGGGCCTGGCTCATCCCGCAGGGCGGGCTCGTGCTGGGGTCCGAAGCGAAGTACGCGGTGAGCGCTGTCTCTGGCCGGAAGCCCGACGCCTCTGCGTACATGCCCGGGAGTCGGAAGCCGCCTCGGCGCGGAACAATCAGCGCTCCGCCCGACATCATGGTCGAGGTGGTCTCTCCTACCCCGCGTGATGCACGCCGCGATCGTGTCGACAAACTGCACGAGTACGCGTCTTTCGGGGTGCGCTGGTATTGGATCATCGACCCGCAGGAAAGAACGCTCGAGATCCTCGAACTCGGGACCGATCGCCGCTACGTGCATGCGCGCTCGGCGGCGGACGGCATCGTCGACGGCGTGCCCGGCCTCGAGGGGCTCACGCTCGATCTCGATGCGCTCTGGAGCGAGGTAGAACGACTCGGCCCTGAATCCGGAGAGGGAGCGCTCGGCGACCCGGAGGCCCAGTAGGGTTCCCGCCCTCAGGGTGGCATCCACCCACGCTGCTGGCCGGCGCTCGAAGCATCGCCAACTAGTTGAAATTACTCAAGAATTGCGTCCCCAGCGGGATTCGAACCCGCGTAGCAGCCTTGAAAGGGCTGAGTCCTGGGCCGGGCTAGACGATGGGGACCGGCGATGCGGCGCGGGAACCTACTCGCCGTCGTCGAGCAATGCAAGCCCTACCAGCTCCGTCCGCTCCGTCCTCACCGCCCGCGAAGCCCGCCACTCGAACCGCGCCCCGTTCGGCGGCTCGTCGCGGCGGGCTTCGCGGGGGTAGCGACCCTCGCTGCCGGGTCGCCGCCTCGATCTCGGCGGGCCTAGTCGGCCTCGCCGCTCTTGGCCGGCGTCCAGGAGGGGGCGTCGCTCGCGGGGAACGAGTCTTCCACGGTCTCGTCCACCTTCTCTTCCGGCTCCTTGTCCGACCTCGCCTCGTGGCCCTCGACCGGATCCCCCGGGACGTGCCGGTGTTGCTCGCCGCCGCCCTGCCGATCCTGCGGGGACGCGCCCTTGGGCGTCGCTGCCCCTTGTTCCTTCGTCGCCTTCTCGTCCTTCTTCATGAGCACCTCCTCGGGCTGTTCCGGCTTCTCCAGACCACCTGGAGCCGTCGAAGCGCACCGCAAGGGGCGCGAGGCGCCGACCAGGTGCTGGCGCAGTCGTCGTCGGCCGTTCGCCCGGCACGGAGCACCCCTCTCGGGACCTGCCCGCCCTCTCGAGGCCCTGCGCTGCCTTTCGCGACCCTTCGCGGGCCCTGCCCTGCCCTCCGAGCGTCCCGTGCCCGCGCCGCCGGCGCGCGCGCCATCGATGTGACCTCCCGCCCCGAACCGCTGGACGGCCGCCGGGAATCGGGCGACCATGGGCCCGCGCCACCCACCTTGCGCCACACGGGCCCGAGCTCTCCCCATGCTCCTTCTTCCGCGCTCCGAGCCTGCTGTTCTCATGTCCCCGGGAGGACCGTGCACCGAAGCCGGCGCCTGACGCGCGCCGCGCAGCTCGCCTCCTGCCTGCTCCCGGCGCTCCTCTCGGCCGCCCCTGCGCTCGCGCAGCCCGAGCAGCCTCCACCCCCACAGCCTGCGCCGCCGGCGGAGCCCGAGCCTGCGCGATCCGCGCCCCCTCAGCCCGCGCCGCCCCCCTCTCCCTCCCCGCCCCCTCCGCTCGAGGTCGTCGTCACCGGCACCCGCACCCCGGAGAGCAGCCAGCGCGCCACGGTGCGCACGCGCGTCATCACCCGCGAGGAGGCCGAGCGCCGCGGCGCCACCAACGTCGGCGAGGCGCTCGACGGCGAGCTCGGCGTCCAGGTCAACCCGAGCGCCTACGGCTCGCTCGGCAACCCGAGCGCCATCCAGATCCAGGGCTTCGACCTCGACCGCGTCCTCGTCCTCGAGGACGGCGAGCGCGTCATCGGCGACGCCGGCGGCGCCATCGACCTCTCCTCCCTCCCGCTCAGCGACGTCTCCCGCATCGAGCTCGTCACCGGCCCGACCAGCTCGCTCTACGGCGCGAGCGCCATCGGCGGCGTCGTCAACGTCCTCTCCGCGCCCCCCGCCCACCCGGGCTTCAGCGGCCGCGGCCGCCTCGACGGCCGCAGCCGCGCCGGGCTCCTCGTCCAGGGGTCCGGCGCCTACCGCGGCGAGGCCGCCTGGGCCAGCGCCGACGCCTCGTTCCAGCGCGAGGACAGCCTCTCCCTCGTCGAGGGCAACCCCGCCACCGCGCTCCCCGAGCGCGCGCAGCACCTCGTCGGCCTGCGCGCCGGCGCCGATCTCGGCCGCGGCATCGACGTGCGCCTCCGCGCACGGTGGATCCACGACGAGCAGGACGGCATCGAGCAGCTGCAACGGCCAGGCCTCCGCCCCTACCTCTTCGACCTGCCCGAGGTGACCGACCGCATCACCCTGCACCTCACCGAGACGCTCGACCTCGGCGGCGGCTCCAACCTGCGCCTCGCCGCCGGCCGCCAGTGGGCCTTCCGGACGAGCGGCCGCGATTTGCGCGGCTCGCCCCTCGCCGAGGAGCGCGAGCGCTCGGGCACCCTGCAGAGCTACGAGGCGATCGCCACCATCGCCCAGGGCCCGCTCACCTGGGTCGTCGGCGCGCGCGCCGAGGTCGAGTCGCTCACCCAGGAGCTCAAGACCACCGCGGTCTCCACCTCGGGCACCTCCCAGAACGACCTCGACGAGGTGCCCGACACCGAGCTCGGCAGCGCCGCGCTCTACGGCCAGCTCGCGTGGAAGCTCACCGACAGCCTCACCCTCATGCCCGGCGTCCGCGGCGAGCACTGGCCGCGCTACGGCGGCGGCGTCATCGCCCCGCGCCTCGCCCTCGCCTACCGGCCCGCGCCGTCGGTCACCCTGCGCATCTCCGGCGGGCAGGGCTTCCGCGCGCCCAGCGCGAAGGAGCTCGGCTTCTCGTTCGACCACTCGAGCCTCGGCTACATCCTCAAGGGCAACCCCGATCTCGCCCCGGAGAGGTCCTGGGGCGTGAACGGCGACGTCACCTGGAGCCCGAGAGAGGGACTCACCCTGCGGGGCGGCGCCTTCTCGAACTGGGTCGATGACCTCATCGACATCAACCCGACGCCCATCCGCTCCTCCTCCGCCGACGACACGCAACCCGACGACGACACGCAACCCGGCGACGACACGCAATCCGGCGTCGACACGTATACCTACAAGAACATCGCCAGGGCGCGGACCGCGGGGCTCGAGCTCTCGGCGACGTTCCAGGCGACAGCGTGGCTCCGGGCCGAGGCCGGCTATGCCTACCTGTGGACGAGCGACGATACGACCGAGTCGGGGAGGCCGCTCTCCAGCAAGCCGCCGCACACGGCGCAGGCGGCGCTCCGCGCTGACCTGCCCTTCCAGCTCGAGCTCGTCACCAGGCTCCGGACCATCTCCGGCGCCTTCATCGAGGACGGCCTGCGCGCGCCCGGGTTCACCACGCTCGACGCGCGGCTCGCGCGCCCGCTCTGGCCCTCCTCGCAGGCCTACGTGGGCCTCCGCAACCTGCTCGGCGCGCAGAAGGCCCCTGACCGCCGCGGCGATCACCGGCCCCTGGAGGGGCGCACCGTTTACCTCGGCGTCATCGCCGAGCTACCGTGGGAGGACTCATGACAAGATGGTTGATCGCCGCAGCGCTTCTCCTGCTCACCCCGGGGTGCAGCGATGACGTGGGCAAAGAGAGCTCGAGCGGGGGCGAGCCGACCGAGGACGGCAAGCTCATCGAGGTCGACGTGCCGGCCTCCGGCCGCGTCTTCCTCCGGCTCGCCACGCCCGAGATCGTCACCCCGGCCGACAACGGCGCGGCGTCCACGGACTGGGATCTCGCGCTCTCCGGATATGACGTCCTCACCAACAGCGGCCTCAGCGGTCCGGGTGAAGGCGGGGCGCTGCCGCTCAGCCTCGAGGACTACCGGGCAGGCGAGCTGCCGAGCACCCCCTTCCTCCTCACGGACGAGGCCGGCGGCGCCTTCACGCAGTGGTACGCCTACGACGGCGAGCAGCACGTCGCCTTCAGCCGCTATCACGTCCACGCGATCGAGCACGAGGGCCGCTACTGGAAGCTCCAGATCCTCTCCTTCTACGGAGAGGTGGAGGGGGCGCCGGTCACGGGGCTCTACCAGCTCCGGGTCGCCGAGGTGCTCCCCGACGGCCCCGGTGAGACCGTCGTCATCGAGAACCTCGACGCCACCGCGGGCGGCCTCGACGCCGACGAGAGCGCGCCGAGCGCCTGCCTCGACCTCGCGGAGAACCGGCAGCTGATGCTCACGCCCGCCGAGGCGCGCGAGTCGACCGAGTGGCACGTCTGCTTCCGCAGGTCGCTCGTCAGCGTCAACGGCGAGCTGGGCGGCCCCGGGACCACGCGCGGCGCCGACCTCCAGGAAGCAGAGACAGGGTCCGAGTCGCTCGCCGACGTCAAGGAGCGCACCGCCGAGTCGGAGGCAGCGCGGTTCGACGCGGCCGAGCACGCGGACCTCACCGATCCCTCCGTCCTCTACCGCGGCGATCACGTGACGACAGCCTTCACCGGGCGCTGGATCGAGCCTGGATCGAGCCCCCCCGCGCCAGCGAAGGACTCCGCGTGGCTCATCCAGAGCGCAGACGGCCAATCGCGCTTCGTGGCCGTAATCGAGCGCTTCGAGGGCGCGACGGACGCGTCCCCGGGACGGGTGGTAATGCGCGTCAAGCAGGTGGAATGAGCCTCACTCCCGCCCTCCGGCGCGACGGGGCGGTGAAGAGCGTGCGCGGCGCGTGACTTCGCGCAGGGACGCGATCATACTGCGCGCGCGGTGAGGGGTAGCCCTCACCTCCTGTAAGGAGCATGCTTATGACAGAGCCGCTTGCACCCGCATCGAGCGCCGCGCGCCCGTCCCCCCGCGACGGGACGCCGGAGGGCGAACGCAGGGCAACGCCGGCGCGCCGCGGGGGGCTGCTCGCCGCGGGCGCGCTCGCCGCGCTGGCCGTCAGCGCCTGCGGCGGCAAGGTGGTGGTCGACGGGTTCGAGCCGCGCGACGGCGCCGGAGGCTTCGACGAGACCGGCGGGGGCACGAGCTCCGCCCCATGGGACACGTCGAGCTCCGGTCAAGGCGGCGAGATCGGCGAGGGCGGCGCGCCGCCGATTCCGCCCCTCGTCGAGGAGGATCTCGGCGAGGTCGCCATCGGCGTCCCCATCCCGGTGGATATCCCGCCAGGCACCCTCGGCTTCACGGCGATCGCGCAGCTCATGACCTCGCGGCCGAGCTTCGATCCGATCGGGATCGCGGAGATCTCCGGCCCCGGCGGCAGGACGTTCGCGACGGACTACTCGATCCTCGGTACCGTGGCCAGCTTCTACAATCAGGGCATCGGCACAGCGGCCGTCCCCCAGACGGGCGCGGCTGCAGCCGTGCCATTTGTGCCAGGCACGTACTGGATCACGGTGGGTGACGGCGGCTTCGGCGTCCCGGCGGGGCCAGCGCGCCTCTCGGTGTGGCGCCGCCAGACGCTCGACGGGCGCTTCCACGGCGGGAAGATCGATATCAACGCCTTCATCGCCGGACGCGCGCTCTCCGAGGAGTACATGAGGAGCGCGCTGCGCAAGGCGTACCAGGGGTTCGTGGGCCTCAGCGTCGGCAACATCACGGTTCATCACCTCGGACCGGAGTGGGACATCATCGACGAGGAGCTGCTGCCCATCGTGCTCGAGCAGACGGCCGGCGCCGCCGGCAGGCCCGCGCTCAACGTGATCGCCGTGTCACAGCTCGGCGGCAGGCTCGAGCTCGCTGCCGGCGTGACGCCCTCCGTGCCCTCGGTCGCCGTGGAGCACGGCACTCATCTCAGCGGCATCGTGGTCGCGCTCTACGAGCAACCCGACGCCGACACGGTCATCCTGCGCCACGAGCTGGGCCATTTTGCCGGGCTGTTCCACACCACCGAGTTCGAGCCCACCTTCGCCGACCCGCTCGACGACACCGCGCGGTGCGACGACGTGCTGGCGCTGGCAGAGCGCTGCCCCGATTACGGCAACGTCATGTTCCCGACGGGGGGCGATCTCTCGGGCCAGGTGACGCCGCAGCAGACGACGATCGTGCAGGCGAGCGCGTTCTATCGCGGGGTCGTCGAGGACGGCGGCGGCGCTGCGGACCCGCTCCCGGACGACCCGGGCACGCCGGCGGGCGGAGCGCGCGCCCCGGCCCCGGCTGGCCGCGATCTGGCCCAGGCCGGCCGCGATCTGGCCGGCCGCGGCACGGCGTCGGGCGATCGCGCCTGGACGGTCGCGCTCCCGCCGCGCGCCGCGACCCTGCTCGAGGGGCACTTCTGTGGGCAGAGCGCGGCGGCCGGCGCGGACTTCTTCGCGCTGCTCCGCGCGGCCGGCGCCGCGGACGCCGACCAGCTGCTCGCGGTCGGCCGCGATCCGGCCGCGCCCGTGCAGGCGAGGGCGCGCGCCCTCGCCGCGGCCGGCCGCGCCGCCACGCCCTCCGCGCCGGTGCTCGCGGAGCTCCAGGCGCTCGCCGCGGACCCGCGCCTGCCCCGTCGCGCGCGGCTCGGCGCGATCCAGGGGCTCGCCTCCGCCTCGCCCGCCGCCGCCCGCGCGCTCGCCGCGCGGCTGGCCGCCGACCCCGACGCGGTGGTCGGGCGCATGGCGACCCGCGCCGCGCGGTGATCCGCGCTATCGCTACCCCGCCTTGGACCTCGCGACCACGGGGATGACGCCCGTCCCGGCGACGGCGCGCGCGAAGTCGAGGCCGGTGAGCACGCCGCGGAGCCGCCGCCCCTGCACCACGAGCACGCGCCGCGCCTGCGCCGCGTGCGCCGCGGCCGCGGCCCGGTGGAGCGGCGTGCGGACGTCGAGACAGACCATGGCGGGGCTCATCACGTCCTCGACCGGCGAATCGGAGAGCACGCCGTGGGCGAGCAGCGCCTCTGTCTGGGTGAACATCCCCACCGGCCAGCCGTCCGGGTCCACCACCACGAGCCCGCTCACCTGCGCTGTCGTCAGCCGATCGGCGGCGAGCGCGAGCGGCGCGTCGAGCGGGATCGTGTACGCGGGGGCCGACATGAGCTCTGCGATCGGGGTCGTGTCCCGCGCCTCCACGAGGGCGAGGAGGAGATCCTTCGTGCTGAAGACGCCGGTCAAGCTGTCGCCCTCGCGGACGAACACCCGGTGGATGCGGTGTTTCAGCAGCACGCTCGCCGCCTGCACGACCAGCGTCGTGCGCCCCACCGTGATGATCCCCGGGCGCAGCACGTCGCGCGCCGGGACGTCGGGCAAGGTGAGCAGCATCCCGCGGCTGTTCGTCTTCGTCTCGAACCGGCCGAGCCGCAGCAGGTCGGTGCGGGAGAGCACGCCGATCGCTCGAGACGCCGCGTCGACGACGGGAACGCAGGAGATCGCGTGCTCGCCAAGGGAGCGATGCACCTCGGGCAGCGGCGTCGTGTCGGGCGCCGTGATGACTTCGCAGGTCATGTAACGCGAGACGGGGGTCGCAAAGCGCATCATGGTGGGAATTCCTCGAAGACGCCGGCGCGGGGTCTCGGGCAGGCGGCGCATCAGCGCGCCACGAGGTAAAAGCAAGAAGCGATCCGTAATGTGAGCACGCGCTGTCGGGCGCCAATCCACGAGGCGCCCGGCCTGGCGCGGCGCCGCGCGGGGGCTGCGCCTTACCGCCGTTGACGCGGCCCAGACGCGGCGCAGCGGCGCTCAATCTGCGCCAAGGTGTGTGGCGAGCTGGGCAGTTCTCGGGCGAGCGGACCGATGTAGGTTTGCCAGGAAGGGAATGTCCCAAAATGCACCACGTGGGGAGCCCTGGAACGTAGCGTCAGGGCGACCGAGCCGGAGATGGCCCCGGGTCGCCCGGCCGCCAGGAGCCGTGCTTCTGCCGCGAGCTCCTGGCGACCAGGTCCCGAAGGAGGCGCCTCAGGCGCGCCGCGGGTCAGCTACCGAGCGCGCCGCGGCTCCGCCTCGTCGTCCCGGGATCTCGTCGCGCCGTCCGGGCCGCGTCTCCCCTTCGCGCTCCCGGAGGGGTCCTGGCTAGTACCTGTTGTTGCAGCCGTAGCTCGAGCCGTAGCTCGGGCTGAAGGAGCCGGGGCCATAGCCGTTGAAGAGACCACCGCCGCTGTAAGGGCCATAGCCGCTGTAAGGGCCATAGCCGCTCGTGGGATACCCCGAGTTGTAAGGATTGCCGTAGTTGTTGCCGCACGGCTTCCAGTTGTTGCCGCCCCAGGGGTTCCCGCCGCAGGGCGGCCTCGAGCCCCACCCGCCGGGGAAGCTGTTGAAACCGCCGCCGGGCCAGCCCCAACCCGGGCGGTTGTTCCACGAGTTGCCGCAGTCCCGATTCCCGAACAGCGCCTGGGAGGTCTCCTCGACCTCCACGGCCTCGGCCTCATCCGCGTCGATCTCGTCGGCGCCTGCCTCGCCCACCGCGCACCCGGTGGTCAGGGCGGCCATCGCCATCGCAACATGCATCCACCTGCTATTCACCAGCTCAACCATTTCTCCTCCTTCCACGGCCTGCGACATCCGCAGGACCGTCGCGTCAGTCGGATTCGCAGAGAGCAGCGCTCATGCCCGAGAGCTGGTGTGCAGAGGCTGCCGCCCGAGCGCGCTCGCGGCGGGCGCGAGGCACCGACAAACCGACATTCCTAAACAGCGTCCAGCCCCGGAGCGACGGCCCTTTCACCCGCGCCGGATCACTGGGCAGATAAGGCGCTTCCAGGCGCGCTCACCACGCAGCGGAGCCCCGCTGGCGCCTCGCAAGGAGCCACGGCTCCGGCAAAGACACGCCTTTCCCGAGCTATCGACTTCTCTTCGCAGGGCGCCTCGACAGGGCGTCTCCGACGATCCGGTACCACATCGCGCACAAGGTGATCCAGGCGACGACAATCACGCAGGTGCGCGCACCGCTCTCGGTCTTTCGGCGCCGCCGCTGTCGCGGTGCTCAGCCCATCTCTCTTGGGCCTGTGCACGCGAGAGCGCCCGGGAGCAGCGCTCTTCCGCCCTGCGATGCCTGCCGTGAGTGCCTGTCGCCTCTGGCCCTCCCGCGCGCGGGAGGGCCGCTCAGGGCGCGGCGCTCCAGGTCTGCCACGCTCCCGTGAAGTCGTCGGCGCGGATCTCGTGGCCGCGCCCGGGGTGCACCACGAGCTCGTGCTCCCAGCCGTGCTGGGTGAGCACGTCAGCGAGGTTCTCGGCGCTCACGACCGTGGAGGCGAGCTCCTGCTCGCCGACGGCGATGTAGATCGGCGGCCTCTCCTGCGAGAAGAGGTGCTCTTCGATGACCATGCGCCCCGCGCCGACGAGCCCGGCGCCGTCGATGTCGACGAGCCCCTCCAGCGCCACGTAGCTCGCGAAATAGCCCCCGTTGGAGAAGCCCATGACATAACGCCTGCCGAACGGCCCGCCGAGGATCCGCGCCAGCAGCGCCTCGGCGCGCATCCACTCCTCGATGAGGGCGGGCGCCGCTGCGTCCAGGGTCTCGCGGCGCGTCGGCCAGCAGAGGTGGGTCTCCACGGACGGATCCCAGGTGCAGAGTCCCGGCCTTCCGCGCGGGAACACCGCGACGACCCCGAGCGCCCTGGCGGCCTCCGCGGCGATCGCCTGCAGTCCCCCGGGCAGCGAGTCGGGCGCCATGGCCCCGTGCAGCACAAGGAGGATCGGCGCGCCGCGCGCGGCCGTCTCCGGCACATGGAAGCAGGTGTGATCGTCCAGGCCGCTCCACCCTGCCGAGCACCACTCCGTCTCGACCGGCTCCCAGCTCAGCGCGCCGCCGGCGCCCCCCTCGCCGCCCTGCCCTCCGGCGCCGCCCCCGCCGGAAGCGCCGCTGCCCGTCGGGGCGCCGACGGAAGCGCCGCCGCCCCCCTCGCCGGCGGCCGCCTCCTCGGCCGCACCTGCGCCGCCGGCGCCGCCTGCGCCGCCTGCGCCGCCGGCGCCGCCGGTCTGGCCCGCGCGCGGCGCCCCGCTGGTCGCGCCGTCGCATGCGGCCAGCGCGAGCGCCGCGAGCGCCGCGAGCGCCGCCGCGCGGCCCTCGAGGATCCACCCGCCGTGTGCCCTGTCCATCCCTCCGTCACGGTGCCCTGTCGGGCGCGGCGCCGCAACGCTCGCGCGGCGAGGTGCTTGCGCCCGCGGGACGGGCGGTTCCCCCGAATGTAAGCTCGCGCCATGTCCCGCCTCGTCGCGCGCCCCGCCGTCCCGGCCGATTACGAGCACTTCGCCCGGCTCTTCGTGGAGCTCGACACGGGCAATCCCGTCCTGCCTCGCGACCGCTGGGAGGGCGCCATGGTCAGGGACACGCTCTTCCTCGAGGTGCGCGGCGAGGTGGTCGCCTACGCCTATGTCCAGCCGCTGCGCGGCGTCGGCTACGTGCGCCACGTCGTCGTCGCGCCGTCCCACCGCGGCCGCGGCGTCGGGGGCGCTGTCATGCGAGCGATCGCCGCGCACCTCCGCGGCCGCGGCTGCACGCGCTGGTGCCTCAACGTGAAGCCGGACAACACCGCTGCCGTGCGGCTCTACCGGAGCGTCGGCATGGATCGCGCCTACACGATGACCACGTTCCACCTCGCCTGGGACACCGTGGCTCGCCTCCCGCGCCCATCCCGCCCGGTCGTCGCCCGCCCGGCGCAGCCGTCCGACGACGCCGCGCTGGAGGCGGCGTTTGCCCTGCTGCCAGGCCAGGTCGCCGAGGCCCGCGGCCGCGGCGGCCTCGTGCTCCTCTGCCTGGTCGACCCCACGGCGCCGGACGCGCCGCCGCTGGGGTTTGCCAACTTCGACCCTTTCCTCCCCGGCGCGTTCCCGTTCCGCGTCGCCGCGCCCGGGCTCGCCGCTCCCCTCCTCGAGGCCATTCGCCCCCACGCCCCGCGCGCGCCCGGAGCGCTCCTCGTCACCGTCGAGGACGACGACGCGCTCGTCTCCGCCTTGCGCGGGGTCGGCGCGGCCGTGCAGCTGATCGGCGCGCACTTCCGCGGCGAGATCCCGCGCGACGGCTGACCCGCGCAGGCCGCTTGCCCTCGCCGCGAGGCCGCAGTACCGAGCCGGCCATGAGCCCACTTCCCGGCCTCCCCGGCGACTTCCTCGCGGCCCTCGCGCGCGAGCTCCCCGCGGATCTCCTCTCGACCGACGCCGCCGATCTCGCGACGTTCGGCCGCGACTGGACCAAGGTCCACGAGCCGAGGCCCTCGGCGATCGCGCTCCCGCGCTCGACGGACGAGGTCTCCCGCCTCCTCCGCCTCTGCTCCGAGCACCGCGTCCCGGTGGTGCCCTCGGGCGGGCGCACCGGGCTCGCGGCCGGCGCCGTGGCGGCCAAGGGCGAGCTCGTCGTCTCGCTCGAGCGGATGCGCAAGATGGGCCCGGTCGACGTGCTCGGCGCGACAGTGCGCGTCGAGGCCGGCGCGGTGACCGAGGCGGTGCACCAGCACGTCGCGCCGCTCGGCCTCACGTGGCCTGTCGACTTCGCCTCGAAGGGGTCGAGCCAGGTGGGCGGCAACATCGCGACGAACGCCGGCGGCGTGAAGGTCATCCGCTACGGCCTCACGCGGCAGTGGGTGCTCGGGCTCACGGTCGTGACCGCGAGCGGCGCGGTGCTCGACCTGAACGGCGCGCTCGAGAAGAACAACACGGGGCTCGACCTGCGCCAGCTCTTCATCGGCAGCGAGGGCACGCTCGGGATCATCACCGAGGCGACGCTCAAGCTCACGCGCGTGCCCGAGGGGCTCAACGTGTTCCTCTTCGCGGTGCCGGACCTCGCCGGCGTGCTCGCGCTGTTCCGCGAGGCCCGCATGGGGCCGTTCGTGGTGATGGCCTACGAGTTCTTCACGGAGAAGTGCCAGGCGCGCCTGCGCCGGCACCGGAACGTGCGCATGCCGCTCTCCGCGCCGTCGGACTACTACGTGCTCATCGAGGTCGAGCGCGGCGAGCCCGAGGCGCTCGACGCCTGGATCGCCTCGCTGTTCGAGCGCGGGCTGGTCACCGACGGCACGCTCGCGCAGCACTCGACGCAGGCCGCCGAGCTCTGGACCCTGCGCGAGGGGATCAGCGAGAGCCTGTCGGCGACCGGGCTGCCGCACAAGAACGACGTGTCGCTCCCCATCCAGGAGCTCGAGGGCTTCTGCTCCGAGCTGGAGAGCCTCTTCGAGGCCCGCTATCCAGGGTGGGAGATCGCCCTCTTCGGTCACATAGGCGACGGCAACCTCCATATCAACGTGATGAAGCCCGACAGCCTCACGCGCGAGGAGTTCCTGCAGCGCACCCACGAGGCGGATCACGCCATCTTCTCGCTCGTGAAGAAGTACCGCGGCAGCATCTCCGCCGAGCACGGGATCGGCCTGCTCAAGAAGGACTACCTGCCCTACTCGCGATCGCCCGAGGAGCTCGCGATCATGCGGTCGATCAAGCGCGTGCTCGACCCGCTGAACATCATGAATCCAGGCAAGATCATCGACGTCTGAGCGCGCCCCGGGCCGCCCCTCGGCAAAGGCACCTCGCCGCGCGCCGCTGAAAGGGCAAGCGGCACGCTCCGACCCGGACACAAGCCGTCCCTCTCCGGATCTCTCGAAGTCTCTTCCTCCTGTTTGCGTGCGCAGCCGCGCTGGTGCGCTCCGCGTCGCCCGGGGGTGGGCTCGCGGTCATACTCCCTCGCGAGGCGTATGGGGCTGCTCGACTGGCTCAGGCGAAGGCGTGGTCATCAGGCGCCGACGGAACCGCCGCTCCCGCGCAGCGAGGCGGCGGATCCGCCTGTGCCCCCCTTCACGGCAGCTCCGCCCGTGCCCCCCTTCGCAGCAGCGACGGATGACCGGAGCCGCCACGAGGCAACAGCGCCGTTCGCGCCATCGAGGACGCGCACCTGGAAGGTCCAGGGATACCGGGTCGAGGCCGATCTCTCGCGTCAGGCGCTCTGCCTCTCCGTTCCGGCCGAATGCGAGGCCGAGGAAGGCGAGCCCGAGCTGTTCCCCACGCTCCGGGCGGCGCGGCTCCCGTCGAGGATGGTCTCGGCCGCGATGCTCGCCCAGAAGGCCAAGCAGTTCGACGATGGGCTGATCGCGGCGGTCGAGGTCGCCGCGCAGCAGGGCGCCGGGCGGCTGCGCGGCAAGGCGTACCTGATCGAGACATGGCTCGCGTCCCTGGCCCACGGCTCGCCCGCGATCCCGGCCACGCTGCTGCTCTCCGCGGCGCGGCTCGGCGGGGTCGTCAAGGCGGCGCCGCCCGCCCTCGCGGCCGACGTCGCGCGCCTTACCCACGAGTTCCTCGCCGACGAGCGCCGCTCGAAGCCGCTCGGGATCTACACCTGGAGCGAGCCGCTCCGGCGCGTCTTCCAGCAGGACCGGCTGCTCCAGGCGCCGCTGCGCGATCCAGGCCAGATCGAGGCGCTCGCCCGCGTCCTCCGCGAAGAAGCCGCCGCGCGGACCACGTACGAGGGCGTGCTCGCCCTCGCGTCGCGGCTCACGGGGGCGCTGGACGCCCCCGATCTGACGTCCGTGCTGCGCTCGCTCGATCGCGGCCAGGTCGAGGTGGGGGCCGCGCACGCGATCTTCCCGCCGTCGCGCTCCGTCGAGGCCGATCTGGCGGTGAGGCTCCTCGGCGACCGGTCCATCCCCGAGGGGTTCGACCTGATCGGCGAGCTCGCGGCGCGCATCCGCGACGGCAGCGTCGACCTCCGCCCCACCGCGGCCTCGGGCTGGCACGACATGCAGACCTGGGCGCTCGAGCCGCTCGTCGCGCCCGAGCGCTCGCCGGAGGCGTCGCGGCTGTCGTTCGAGCGGAGGTACGGCGAGCTCCTGCTGGAGCTGTTCAAGGGCATCCTCGCGCTCACGCGTGAGACGCACGTCAAGCAGCTCGCGGTCCCGCTCGCGGGCTGCGCCGAGCCGGCGCTGCGCCGCCGGCCGAGCGTCGTCATCGACGTCCTGCCGGAGCTCTCCGCCGAGCCCACGGCGTCGTATTTCCTCCGCCGCGCGCTCGGATACCGCTTCGTCCGCCGGACGCTCGAGGGCACGTTCGGCGAGGAAGCGCTCGCCCGCATCGAGCGCCTCACCCCCGAAGGGCCGGTCGAGCTCCCGCTCTCGGAGGAGCTCGCGCAGATCGAGGGGCTGTTCTTCGGCGCGGCCGCCGCTGTCGCGAGCGATCTCGGGATGTCGCTCGACGAGGCCATGGATCCGGCGTTCCGCGACGCCTGCGCGGTCGTGGACGTCCTGCCGGACCGGGACGGATCGCTCGGATCCGGGCGCGGGCGCGAGCACGACGCGCAGGCGTTCCGGCGCTGGATCGCGCGGGACGACCTCGACGTCGGGCGGGACGCGCGGAGGATGGTGCCCGTCTTCCACGACCTCGATCGCCAGAAGACGAAGGCCTGGGTCTTCCTCGGATGGAGCGCGCAGCGCGTGCTTGTTTCGTTCCGGACGCCGCCCGTGGTGCGGGTCTTCGCGCCGGACGGCCGCGAGGCGTCGCCGCCCGAGGTGGACGTGCGGTTCGGCGCGCTCACGCACGACCTGGCCTACCCCGTGATGGCCGAGATCCATGTGGACCGGCTGCTCGACCAGGACGAACTCCGCGCGCTCTGCGACGAGCACCGCACCCGGAGCGCGATCCTGGCGGCGCTCGGGGGCCGCGGCGGCAGGAGCGCGCAGCGCCTCGGGGCGGGCCTCGAGATGCCGCGCCGGCGGGCCTGATCCGCGGTCGAGGGGACCGGCCGGAGCGCCGCCGCTCGCGCGCCCGCCGCGCCTGCCGCCGCAGCGCAGATCGATCCGCTTCGTGGTAAAACCGCGGCGCCGCTCGGCAGGGGGCGCTCGCCGTGGCCTCCTGGAGCCTCCAGCGGCCTGAAGCACCGCGTGAACACCCAGATACCCAGCGCCTGACCGGCCCGGATCGACGGTGGCCGATCAGCGGAAGGAAGAGACGATGACCCTCGACGAATCCAGGCTATCGCACCGGTTCACCGAACGAGGCGGAGTCCGCCTTCACTACGTCGAGGCTGGCGAGGGGCCGCTCGTCGTGCTCCTGCATGGCTTTCCCGAGCTCTGGTACTCGTGGCGGCACCAGATCCCGGCGCTCGTCGAGGCGGGCTACCGCGTGATCGCGCCGGACATGCGCGGCTACAACCTCTCCGACAAGCCCGCGGGCGTCGCGGCGTACGCGCTCGACGAGCTGACCGCCGACGTGGCGGCGCTCATCCAGGCTGCGGGCGCGGAGCGCGCCGCGGCCGTCGTCGGCCACGACTGGGGCGGCGGCGTCGCCTGGGCGTTCGCGATGCGGTATCCCGCGCTCCTCGAGCGGCTCGTCATCCTCAACTGCCCGCACCCCGCGCGGCTCTTCGCCGCGTTCCGCACGGCGCGGCAGCTCCGCAAGAGCTGGTACATGTTCTTCTTCCAGCTCCCGAAGGTGCCCGAGCTGCTCGCGCAGCGGAACGATTACGCCCTGTTCCGCGCGTCGGTGCAGGAGGATCCGCGGCGGCCGGGCGCGGTGACCGACGAGGATCTCGCCCGCTATCTCGAGGCGTGGTCGCGGCCCGGCGCGCTCACGGCCACGATCAACTACTACCGCGCCGCCTTCCGGCCGAGCAAGCTGCGCGACCTGGGCAAGTCGCCCCGCATCGACACCCCCGTGCTGGTGATCTGGGGCGAGCACGACCGCTACCTCGGCTCCGAGCTCGCCGCGCCGGATCCGGAGCTGGTCCCGAACGCTCGAGTCACCCGTATCCCCGACGCGAGCCACTTCGTGCACTACGACCGGCCCGAGCGGGTCAATCAGCTCCTCCTCGAGTTCCTCCGGTGATGCCGGCCTGATCGCGCCCCGCCGCGCCTCGGCGCACACGCGCAGCGGGAGCGGCGGCAAAGCGCTTTTCCGGCGCCACGGACCCGTTTGACACGGCGGGGCTGCCGATCGACCCTCGCGCTCGATCATGCTCCGCCGCATCCCTGATCGGAACATCTGGCTCATCTACGGCGCGATCTTCCTGCTCGGGCTCGCGTACGGCATCGCCATCTCGCTCACGGCGGTGTTCCTCGACGCGCGCGGGTTCAACAAGCGCGACATCGGGCTGCTCGCGTCGTGCTTCGCGCTCGGCATCGTCCTGCTCTCGCTGCCGATGGGCGCGCTCATCCGCCGGTTCTCGGCGAAGACCACGCTGGTCCTCTCGCTGGCCGGGTACGCGGGCGCGGTGGGCGTCTTCCCCTTTCTGCCGGGCTTCGCCTCGATCGCGGCGGTGCGCTTCCTCGACGGCGCCTGCTCGGTCGGCATCTGGGTGAGCTGCGAGACGATCCTGCTCGCCCGGTCGGACAAGGACAACAAGGCGTTCATCACGAGCCTCTACGCCGTCGCGATGGCGCTCGGCTATGTCCTCGGCCCGCTCTGCGCGAAGGGCATCGTCGCGCTCGCCTCGATGCCGTCGGCGTTCGTCGTCTCCTGCGTGGTCTCGGCGCTCTCCGCGCTGCTCGTGCTGGCGCGCCTCGACCACGACCCGCCCGAGGCGCTGGCGCACGGGGAGGCCGGCGCGCCCGCGGGCGCCGAGCCCCCGGCGTCCTCCGCGTCGATCCTCTGGCGCATCAAGACCGCGTGCTTCGCGACCTTCGCTTATGGCTATTTCCAGGCGTCGGTCGTGCTGTTCCTCCCGCTCTACCTCATGGCGTCGAAGGGCGTCACGCTGGATCAGACGATCCTCGTCCCTGCCTTCTTCGCTGTGGGGATGCTCTCGTTCACCAACATCTTCGGCCGGATCGGCGATCGCCGCGGTCACCTGGCCCTCATGCGCGTGCTCGGCGCGATCGGCACGCTGATGATCCTCGGCTTCGTCTACCTCGACCAGTACACGGCGATGTGCGTGGCGGTGTTCATCGCGGGCGCGACGCTCGCGTCGATCTCGCCGCTGAGCCTCGCGCTCCAGGGCATCGTGACCGCGCCGCGCGACTACAGCCGCGCGAACTCGATTTACAACGTCTTCTACGCCGCGGGGATGCTCCTCGGCCCCCCCGCGTCGAGCGCCCTGTACGAGGCCGAGGGCGGGGTCGCGATGCTCTACCACCTGGCGGCGCTGTGGGCCGTGTTCGTCGTGTTCACGATCGTCTTCTCGGGCGACGACCCGGCGTCGCGGCGGGGCGAGCGGGGCCGGCTCGAGGTCGCCGCGTGAGGGGCTGACGCGAGGAGCGATTCACCGGTTTCCCTGGCGATCAGGGCTCACCACCCATCGACCGTAAGCTGGCAGCGAGGGTGTCCTTCGGCGGGCGCGGGGGACGGGCCGTGTGTGAGCCCAATCGACCACCGGTTTCCCTGGCGCTCAGGACTCACACCCTCGCCCCCGGCCGGGCCGCCGCGGATCAGTAAAGTACGCGCGTCCGGATGCTCGTCTCGAGCGCTCCGATCCGCCGGCTCACCTCCGCAGACACGTCCTGCGACAGGTCCATGATGAGGTACCCGATGTTGGCGTCCGTCGAGAGGACCTGGCTGTCGATGTTGGCGTTCACGTCGGACACGATGCGGTTCACGTCGCGGAGCACGCCCGGCACGTTGCGGTGGACGTTGAGGATGCGGTGCGTGCCCTTGAGCGGCGGGAGCTCCACATTCGGGAAGTTCACCGCGCTCGTCGTCGCCCCGGTGGTCACGAGCTGCGTCAGCGCCCGCGACACCTCCCGGCCGATGGACTCCTGCGCCTCCTCGGTCGAGCCGCCGATGTGCGGCGTCAGGAGCACGTTCGGCAGCTTCTGCAGCTCCGTGTGGAACCCGTCCGAGTTCGACTCCGGCTCCTCCGGGTACACGTCGATCGCCGCGCCCGCGAGGTGGCCGCTCCGCAGCGCCTCGGCCAGCGCCGGGATCACCACGACCGAGCCGCGGCTCGCGTTGAGCAGGTACGAGCCCTTGCGCATGTGCGCGAGCTCGGCGGCGCCGAGCATGTTGTGCGTCTCCGGCGTGGCCGGCACGTGGAGCGAGACGAAATCCGACTCCGCGAGCAGCGCCTGCAGCGTCGGCAGGGGGCGGTTGTTGCCCATCGGGAGCTTCTGCGCGATGTCGTAGTAGACCACGCGCATCCCCATCGCCTCGGCGAGCACGCCGAGCTGCTGGCCGATGTGGCCGTAGCCGATCAGCCCGATCGTCTTGCCGCGGATCTCGTAGCAGGCCTTCGAGACCTTCTTCCACGTGCCGGCGTGCACCTCGCGCGACCTGTCGCCGATCTGCCGGGCGAGCACGATGCACTCGCCGATGATCATCTCGGCGACGCTGCGCGTGTTGCTGAACGGCGCGTTGAACACCGGCACCCCGCGCCGGTTCGCCGCGTCGAGGTCGACCTGGTTCGTGCCGATGCAGAAGCAGCCGATGGAGAGCAGCTTGTCAGCCTTCTCCAGCACGCGCGCCGTGACGTGCGTCTTGCTGCGAATGCCGAGCATGTCGACCCCCGCGAGCGCGGCGATGAGCTCGTCCTCCTTCAGCGCGGAGCTGCGCGTCTCGATCTCGAACGACCGCGATCGAAACAGCTCGTGCGCGCTCTGGTGGATGTTCTCCAGCAGGAGGACCTTCACGGGCTCCTTCACGGCAGGGGGGGTGGTCTGAAACTTCGTCGAAGAGTGCGTCATGGGCTTCATCCGTCAGGGCCACCTCTACTACCGCAACTTGGCCCGTTTGCATCTCGGATCCGATCCGACGCGACCGCAATGGGTCGCCGTCCGCGCGTCGTCTGCGCATCCGTTGCGCGCGGCAAACCGCCGCGCCTCCGGCCGGGCGCTCCGCAAAGGAGACGCCTCGCCCGCCGCAGGCTAGATTGCGACGCATGCGCCACCGCAGCCACGCTCGACTCTGTGCCTTCATCGTCGCCGCGCTCGCCGCTGCCTCCGGATGCAAGGAGAGGCCCAGCCCTGGCGGCCCCCCGCCGCCGAGCGCGACGAAGGTCCCCGAAGCGCCCGCGACGCCCCCGACGGCCTCGACGATCGAGACCATGCCGCCCCCCGTCACGCCGCCCTCCAAGGGCGCGCTGATCGAGGACGAGCGCAACACCATCTCGGTGTTCCGCGAGGTCGCCCCCGCGACGGTCTTCGTGACCCAGAAGCGCCTCGTGGTGGACCGCATGTGGGGCACCACGGTCGAGGTGCCCGCCGGCTCGGGCTCGGGCTTCGTCTGGGACGCCGACGGGCACATCGTCACGAACTTCCACGTCGTGGACAACGCGCAGTCCCTCGTGGTCCGGCTCCAGGGGGAGAAGACGTTTCCGGCGAAGCTCGTCGGCGTCGAGCCGCGCAAGGACATCGCCGTGCTCAAGATCGAGGCGCCGAAGGACATGCTCAAGCCGATCCAGGTCGCGCCCCTGCGCGAGCCGCTGGAGGTCGGGCAGAAGGCGATCGCGATCGGCAACCCGTTCGGCCTCGACCACACGCTGACGACCGGCATCATCAGCGCGCTCGGGCGTCAGGTCGAGGGCGCGGGCGGCGTGACCATCCGCGACATGATCCAGACCGACGCCGCCATCAACCCCGGCAACTCCGGCGGTCCGCTGCTCGACTCGAGCGGGCACCTCATCGGGATGAACACGATGATCTTCTCGAAGAGCGGCACGTCCGCCGGCATCGGCTTCGCCGTGCCCTCGACGACGATCGCGCGGATCGTCCCGCAGATCATCAAGACCGGGAAGGCCGAGACGGTCGGCCTGGGCATCCAGCTCGACCCGGCCCACCGCCTGGAGCGGCGCAACGGCATCCGCGGCGTCATCGTGATGGGCGTCATCCCGGGCGGCCCCGCCGACAAGGCCGGCCTGCGCGGCCTCTCCGAGGGCGACCGCGGGCTCGTGCTGGGCGACGTGATCGTCGGGATCGACGGCACGCCGGTCGACGACTACGACGCGCTCTACAACGCGCTCGACACCAAGAAGCCGGGGGACAAGGTGAAGGTCGACATGCTCCGCAACGGCCAGAAGACGACGGTCGAGGTCGCGGTCGAGCTCCTCACCTGAGCCGCGGCTGCTGCGGGGGCGTCGGTCGAGCCCGACCCGCCCCCGCGCGAGCGCCGCCGCGCGTGGGCCGGCAGCGCGATCAGGCGAGGAGCTCGTCGATGAGGCCGCCTTCGAGGCTGCTGTCGCCGAAGTCGTCGAGCGGGCCACCCTGGCCGTTGGTGCAGCCGACGGCCGCGCCGATGGTGTTGAGCAGCTTGTTGATGGTGACCTTCACGTCGACGAACTGGCCCGTCCTCAGGTAGCCGGCGGCGCCGCCGGCGAGGATGTACGGGACCCTCGTGTAGGAGTGGTACTTGTCGGCGTTGTCATTGAGCCACACGGCCACGCCGTGATCGAGGAGGGTCCCGGAGCCGAGCTCGTAGGCCGCGAGCCGGTCGAGCAGGTGCTTGAAGAGCCGCGCGTGGATCCGGTCGACCTGGTGGTGCAGCTCCTGGGCGCCCTCGATCGGCGGGCCCTCCGAGCCGTCGCCGTCGATGCGGTGCGAGATCTTGTGGTAGCTCTTCTGGCGCACGCCGTGGATCGTGTACTCGGTCGCGTCGTTGCCGTCGCCCACCTGGAGGGTCGCGGCGCGCGTCACGCCGCACGCCATCGCGAGCGCGATGATGTCCATCTGCATGCGCGCGACGGCCTCCACGTTGTCGTTGGCGCCGGCCTGCGGGGAGAGCGCCTCCATCTCCGCGACCCGCTCCGGCGGGAGCCCGCAGGCGAGCGTGACCTCGAGGTCGCGGATGCTGTCGAAGTGGAGCTCCAGCCGCTCGCGGTCGCTCTTGCTCAGGTCGTTCCGGCGCATGAGCGCCTGCATATCCGCGCGGACCAGGTCGTTCACGCTGGCGCGGCGGTCGGCCAGCGCCTGCTGGAGCCCGGCGTCGGCGCCGCCGAGCCCGAAGAGCTTCTGGTACGCGTTGAACGGGTTGCGCTCGGCGGCGCGGAGCTGCTTCGGCCCGCGGTACGAGAGCACCTCGTTGATGTAGCCGGCCATCCTGCCCGCGTAGAGCGTCAGCGGCTCGACGCCTGGCGTGTTGAGCTCGGTCGCGATGCGGTTGTCGATCGACTCGCCCATCGCGAGCGACTCGTTGCCCGACGGGTCGTCCGACACGCGCGCCGCCGTGAGGCACTGGTTGCCGCCGCCGGAGTGGCCGCACCCGTTGGCCTTGAACGCGAAGTTGACGCCGCGCACGAGGATGAGCTTGCTCGCGTGATCCTTGAGCTCGCTCACCGCACGGTCGCTGTCCTGCGCCATCGACTCGGCGGTGAGCGCGCCGATCTGGCTGGGCCAGAACATCTCGGGCTCGTCGCCGACCGCCTGCGCCACGCCGTTGGCCTGGCGCATGAAGATCGCGAAGGGCGGCACGTCGCCCGCGCCGGCCGCGGCGCGCCGCGGCGCGAAGGTCTCCAGGAACGGGAGCGCGACCGTGACGCCAAACAGGCCTCGAAGCACACGTCGTCGGGTGATCATTGCGCCTCCGCGGGAACGCGAGCGAGGAAGGAGGTCGAGGAGACGATCCGGAGGATGAGGTCCTTGGTCGAGGCGCCGCCGCGGGACGCCTCGGCGAGCTCGCTGATGAACGCCTGGTCCTGCGCGCGCACGTCGCGGCCCTCGGCGAACGCGACCCAGCGCTTCGCGTAGCAAGCGTGCGCCTCCCCGCTCTCGGCGAGGAGCTGGCTGAACTCGATCGCGTCCGCGTAGCTCCTCGGCTGGCCGCCGAGCGTGTAGACGTCCGCGGAGTTGACCTCCGCCCCGTTGTCGGTCGTGCGGTACTTGCCGATCGCGTCGTAGCGCTCGAAGGCGAACCCGGCAGGGTTGATGACCGCGCCGTGGCACGACTCGCCGCACGTCCCCTTCCCCGTGTGGGCCGTGACGCGCTCGCGGTTGGTCGCGAGCTCGCCCGGCGGCAGCGATGTCGCGTTGTCGGGCGGCGCCGGCAGCGAGGCGCAGAGGATCCTGAGGTTCACGAAGACGCCCCGGTGGATCGAGTCGGGCTGCCGCGCCGTCGCCTTCGCCGCGAGGAAGCCGAGGCGCGTGAGCAGCCCGGAGCGCTCGGCCTCCTTGAGCTCTATCTTCTTGAATTCGCTTGAGAAATCTCCCTCGGCCCCGTAGACCGCCGCGAGGTGGTCGTTCACGAACGCGGTGCGCGAGGTGAGCAGGTCGGTGAGCCCGCCGCCCTCGTCGAACACGACGTGCTCGACGAAGAGCTCCGCCTCGCGCTGCATGTCGTCGCCCATCTCGGGGACGAACTCGGGGAAGAGCGCAGGGTCCTTGTTGAGGTCGTGGTACATCTTGTAGTCGTAGAGCTGGCGGTGGAACGCGCCGACGACCTCGCGCGCCCGCAGGTCCTCCAGCATGCCCTCGGCGTAGGCGCGGACGGCCTCCGGGCTCGAGAGCTCGCCCGCCTTCGCCGCGGCCAGGAGCTCGTCGGAGGGCATCGTGTTCCACAGGAGATACGCGAGCTTCGTCGCGATCTCGTGGCCGCTCAGCGGGATGAGCCCGCCCTTCGCCGGCCCGGCGCCGACCTCGACGCGGTAGACGAAATGGGGCGACTGCAGGAACGCCTCGAGCGCCGCGCGCACGCCCGCGGCGAACGGGTCCTCGCCCTCGAAGAGCTCGGCGCCGCGGTGGAACAGGGCGAGGTACGCGGCCTGCTCCTCGGCCGTGAGCGGGCGGCGGAATGCCCGCTCGCCGAACCGCTCGATGAACGCCTGCGCCCGCGCCTCCGGCTCGACCGGCAGGTCCGCGGGCAGGAGCCGGCCGAGCTTGCCCTCGTCGGTGGCCACCATCGCCGCGAGCTCCTCGGCGGCGCGCTGGTAATCGCCCCAGAGACCAGGCGTCACCTGGAGCGCAGCCTCGTTGTTGTCGAACACACCGCCGAGCGGATCGGACGTGAAAGAGGCCGAGAGGCCGGGCCTGTCGTCGAGGCGCAGGAGATCGCGCACGGTGTTCTCCCACTGCGCGTGGCTCAGCCGCGGGAACATGCTGCGCTCGGCGACCTGCGACTCTGCCGCGCCGCCCGGCAACACGCCGCCGCCCCCCGGCGATACGCCGTCGTCCGACAGCGGATCGCCCACGGCGCCCGTGCACCCCGCGAGAAGCAGCGCCGCGGCGCCCACCCCCGCGCCGAGCAGCCGCCGCCACCGCGGGGAGCTGGTCAATCGACAAGCCGATGAGAACATCGAATTCTCCTGATAAGCAAGTTGATCAAGTTATGAAGGAAGGACACTTTACTAACAAACCAAAAAGACATCGGTTTCCCGGTTTCCGCGCCGCGACCGGCGTTCGCCTAAAACACATAAATCCAACAGCAACAAACTCACGCTCTCGTGTGTGGCCTCCGATGAACGCCGGATACGGCAGGAGACCTCGATGGCTCGCTGCTCCTGTCGGGGCGGGCGCGGCGCCGCCGGGGTAAGTTCGCTGTTGCTCCCGAGCAGCGGTTTCAGCAGGCTCTCCTCCATGCGCCCCTATCGCCTCCGCCGCTGCTCCGCCTGGTCCGCGCTCGCGCTCGCGTCGCTCGTCTCGCTCGCCGCGTGCGAGCGGCGGGCTGCGCCGCCCGGGGGCGGCGGCGCGGCGGACACCGGGCTGCAGGCGCCGGGCGCCGCGCCGGCCGCGAGCACGGCGGTCCCCACCGCGCCGGCCGCGGTCGAGTACCTCGAAGAGGTCACCGGCGGCGCCGACAGGGGCGAGGCGCTCCCCCTCGTCGTCGCCATTCACGGGCTCGGCGACAGGCCCGAGTCGTTCGCGGGCCTGCTCTCGGGCGTCGACTTCAAGGCGCGCCTCATCGTGCCGCGCGGGCTCACGCCGTACCACGACGGCTACTCGTGGTTTGCGCTGCAGCAGGCGCTCGGGAGCGACGACGTGGGACAGGGCATCTTGCGCGCGGCCGGCGCGCTCGCGGCGACGCTCGAGCGGCTCGCGGCCGAGCGGCCGACGCGGGGCAAGGCCGTCGTGACCGGCTTCTCCCAGGGCGGCGCGCTCAGCTTCGCGCTCGCCCTGCACCACCCGCGCGTCGTCGGCGCGGCCTTCCCCGTCGGCGGCTGGGTCCCCCCCTCGGCGCTGCCCGGCGCGGGCGCGGTGGATCCGGCGACTCCCGCCCTCGTGGCGCTGCACGGAGAGGCCGACCGGCGCGTGCCGATCGGACCGACCCGCGAGGCGATCACGACGCTCAGCAGGCTCGGTGTCAAGGCGAGCCTGGAGGCCTATCCGGACGTCGGCCACACCGTGAGCGCCGAGATGCGGCGCGATCTCGTGCGGCTCATCCGCGGCGCCATCGGCGAGATGCGCTGACGGCCGTACGAGCAGAGCCTCATCTCCTCGCCTCCGCAGGCCCGAGCACCCTGTCTTGCAGGGAGCCCCGCGTGGCGCTCGGGCCCGTTCTGCGCGACCCGCGGCCCCGCCTGACTCGCCAGCGGCCGGCCGGGATCGGCCGCTCAATCACACGACTCGTCGTCGTGACCGTCGTCTCTACAGAACTTCTTCTTGCACTCCTTGAGATCGTCCTTGACCTTGTCCAGGACGTCATCGGGGTGCTTGATCTTGCCGCTCGGATTCCGGTCAGCGTGCTTGATGGTCTTCAGGACATCCTTGATGCACTCGCAGAGCTCATCGCACTTCTCGTCGTCGCCGTCGTGGTCGTGGCCGCCGCTGTAAGTGCTGGAGCTGGGCCACGTGTCGCTGGCTTCCGCCTGCGCCGAGCCGAAGAACATCCCGCAGGCGCCCGCCAGGATGAGAAGAGCCGAAGCGTATCCAATGGTCTTTTTCATGATCCTATCCCCCCGCGTCGACATCTCGCACGCCACCGAGGCGCGATGTCGACTCGTCATGATCGCGAAACGTAGTCGCGTGACTCAGCCGGTCAACTAATTTCAAAGCATTGACTATCCCACTCCGGTGCCGCCAAGGGGTCTCGCACGGGAGGACAAGGTCGACAGCTCCGAAAGGTCAATGGACACCGAGCTGGCTTGCGTCATGGGCGCCGCGCGTGGAAACCACCGGGGGAGCCTGTCGTGTAGTGATTCTAACGAAGGAGTCAGGTGAGGCGCCATATGGGCCCAAGCGTGAGCAGGGCTCGTCGCTGAGCTTGGCGCGAGTTCAACCCGAACATCGGCAGAGGCGCGCGACTGTAATGCTGGCCACCAGCGCCGGCGCAGAGGCTCTCTGAGCTGCACGAGCACAATCATGTGTGCACAGAACAGAAGGACCACGTCTCTCGCTCCTGCTGCCCCTCCCCTCAGCATGGCTTGAGCAGCGCAGGCTCCCGCAGAGGCCTCGCCTCTCGGGCCTCGGTGAGGTTTCATACGCGCCGAGCTCGCATCATGCCGGGGCAGAGGCCCGAGCCCGCCGGCCGAGGCTCCGGACGCCACCGGACCTCGAGAAGGCCCGACCGCCGCGGACAGCGGGCAGCGCGCCCGAGCGGCGGACCGCGGCCGGGCGGCGGGGAGCAGGCCGGGCGCGCGCCGGGAGCGGGCCGGGCGCGCGCCGGGCGGCGGCGAGGTCGACGGAGGGCCACCTCGGCGGCGCGCCGGCGGCGAGCTACAGGCGAATCGGCCGCTCCCATCTACACGCCGCGCGGCGGATACCCTACTGCTGCTGGCGAGGCGGAATGAAACCGAACTTGCCGGATCGCGTCGAGCGGTGTCTCAGCCACCGTCACTTCTTCAAAGCTGTCCTGATCCTCGCGCTCGCCCTGTCGGCGCCCACCATCGCGATCGGCTTCTACAGCGACGACTATGTCTTCCTATGCTATCTCGAGAAGCTAATTCCTGGCTCGCCTCCCTGGTACGATCTCTATAACTTCTTCAACGGCGACCCGCAGGAGACGCAGGCGCGCATCGGCCTCTCCGGGATCCCGTGGTGGACCGATCCCGAGCTCAAGCTCCACCTCGTACGCCCGTTGACGAGCGCGCTGTTGACGCTCGAGCGCGCCCTCTTCGGCCACGCTCCGGTCGGGTACCACCTCGTCTCCATCGCGCTGTACGTCGCCCTGGTCGCAGCCGCCGGCAGGCTCTTCCTGCGGGTGCTCCCGGGCGCGACAGGGGCGCTCGCGCTCCTGCTCTTCGCGGTGAACGCGAACCACATGATGTCG
Source organism: Sorangium sp. So ce321 (assembly GCF_051530195.1). Classification (NCBI taxonomy): domain Bacteria; kingdom Pseudomonadati; phylum Myxococcota; order Polyangiales; family Polyangiaceae; genus Sorangium; species Sorangium sp. So ce321. The sequence goes on from NZ_CP150329.1 coordinate 7,194,655, forward strand.
GTCGGCTGGATCGCCTGCCAGCACCTGCTGCTCGCGGCGCTCCCCGTGGTGCTCGGGCTGCTGGCCCATCTCCGCTACCGCGAAGAAGGGTGGCGGCCCGGGCGGTACCTCGGCCCGCTCGCGCTCGGGATCGGGCTCCTCGGCGGCGAGGCGGCGCTCGGCGGGGCAGCGTACTGGCTCGCCTACCAGCTCGCCGGTCCCGTGCCGCCGGGTCGCGCCGCCGGATGGCGCGCTCGAGCGGCCGGCGCGCTCCCGGCGCTCGGACTCCTCGCGTACTTCGCCGCCTACAAGGCAGTCGGCGGCGGCGCCGCGAACACCGGAGCTTACATCGACCCGCTCAGCAGCCCGCTCCGGTTCGCCGCCGTGGCGGCAGAGCGCCTGCCCGTCCTGCTCGGCAACGCCATCGCGTCCGTGCCCGCCGACCTCTCGTCCGCGCTCCCCAAGGGCCCCTTCATCGTCATCGGGCTCGCGGCGACCGCCGGCCTCGCCCTGCTCTACTGCGCTTGCCTCCCCGCGATCCCCGAGCGCGAGCGGGCCGCCCTGCGCTGGCTCGTCCCCGGGGCGCTCCTCGCCGTCCTCACGAGCCTCGGAGGCTTCCCCGGGTCGCGCCTCCTGCTGGTACCAGACCTCGGGATCGCGCCGCTCCTCGCCGTGATCATCCTGAGCGGGCTTCGCCGCGGCCCCTCGCCCGGGCTCGTGTCGTCCGGCCGCCGCGGCGGCGCGGGGTTCCTCGGGATCGTGCACATCGCGCTCGCGCCGGTCGTGTTCCTGGCCGCCACCGCGTCGAGCGTGGACATCGCGCGGAAGCTCGAGGAGGTCGCGCGCACCGCCGAGATCGGGGCGCCGCCCCGCAAGAGGGTCTTCCTCGCCGCCTCCTCCGATCCCATGGCGTCCATCTATCCCCAGGCGATCCTCGCCCTGGAGTCGCCCGAGGTCCTCTCCTGCTGGTCGATGCTCTCGATGACCAAGGCCTCGCACCGCCTCACGCGCACCGGCCCGTCCTCGTTCACGCTCGCGCCCATCGGCCGGACGATGCTGACGGGCGCGTTCGAGCTGCTATACCGCGCGCCGTCCGCGCCCCTCCAGCGGGGCGATCAGGTCGTCCAGTGCGGCGCCACGATCCGGGTCGCCGAGGTCGAGGACGGGAGGCCTTCGCAGATCGAGGTCGAACTGGGCGCGCCGCTCGAGGACCCGGCGCTCGTGCTCCTCGCATGGCGCGACGGGAAGCTCCGGCGCGTCGCGCTGCCCGCGGTCGGCGAGACGGTGGAGCTCCCGTGGTCGCCGGGGCCGATCGGGCTCTTATGAACGGGAGAGCGCGCCTCGACCGACCCCGGTGCGCGCCCCCGTGCCCACCCCGCGCGACGAACACCCTCCCCGGCAGCCTACCGTGAGCGCTGGGCTCAAACATCTTGGCGTGAGCCACGTCAAGGCAGCCTGCACACGTAGGGTAGCTCGGCGTCGCAGGGCATGTCGTTCCAGAGGCCGTCGGCCCAGCTCGCCAGCTCCACGCAGTGCTCTCCGGCACCAGCGTTGTTCGGCTCGCCGCTGGCCCAGCGTTGGTGGTCGGACGGCGTGCCGTCGATCCACGCGAAGTCCCCCTCGGAGGCCGCGTCGGTGAGCCCGATCCACCAGTCGCCCGGCTGGATCGCGTCGGCGCCCGAGACCACGAGCTCCTGCGCCTCCCCGTCATGGATGGATACGAGGTGCCCGCCCTGCGCGATGCAGTCGAGCTCCGCGTCCTCCCACGTCGCCGACACGAAGCAGAACGCCAGGGAGCCGCCGTCCGGAAGCGGCTGCGGAGCGCAGTGCGGGCACGAGCGATCGTTGTCCACGCGCCCGTCGCAGTCGTTGTCGACCAGGTCGCACAGCTCGGGGGCGCCCGGGTACACGGAGGGATCGCTGTCGTCGCAGTCGTCCCCGCAGCCGGACGAGAGGTCGCCGTCCGCGTCGAGCCCCGAAGGATCCACGCAGGTGAGCCCGGTCCGCACGCTGGCAGGACGGTCGTTCAGGAAGGCGACGATCGCGTCGATGTTCTCGCCGACGTCCTCGGGACCCACCTCCCTGCGCGGATCCTCGAGCACATCGGCCCAGACCTGGGCGCGCACCTCCTCGACGGCGCTCACCAGGCCGAGCTCCGACACGCGCTCGATCACGCGCTCGAACGCCGCCGCGAGCGCCTGCCGGCACGGCGGCGAGGCGGTGCACATGCGCTCGAGGCGCGCGTCGCCGCCGAAGGGGTACAGATCGTCCTCGAAGGTCTGGTCGAGGCCCCACGGCATGAAGGTCCACCGGCCGTCGTCCGGGCGCCGCGCGATGAAGTAGTTGTTGAGCTTCCAGGCATAACCGTCCCAGTGGCCGAGGAAGGTCTCGGTGGCGGCGAACGCGAGGTAGCGATCCATGTCGATGAGCTGCGACGCCTCCGCGAGGAACGTGTCCGGGTCCGTCATGCCATCGAGCGCCTCCGCGAGCTCGGCCAGGTCGGCGAACGCGACGTCATCGCCGTTGTCCTGGTCGAAGGTCTCGATGAGCCAGGGATCGAGATCGCTCCCGTAAGCCCCCTCGTAGAGGTTGCCCTTGTGGCCGCCGAGCCATCGATCCAGGAAACGAGGGTTATCCGGTGACTCCACGGTGGTATACAGGCCATAGAGCGAGCCGTTCACCCAGACCGTCGCGTGGGCCGCGCGCGACGCGGGCACGTCCATCGCGCGGAACACCGCATAGGCCAGGCGCTCGTGGGTCATGCTCGGGTCCTGGACCATGTTGTTGAGCGCGAGCTTCTCCACCCCGAACAGGGTCTGTTCGTCGGTGAACTCGTCGAACTTCAGCAGGAATGCAGCCTTCTCCTCCAGGGTCCGGAACGAGCCGAAAACGCCCTTGAGCCGCACGCCGATATCGGAGAGCTCTACCACCTCACCGTCCATCGTCACCTTGAGCTGCCCCAGGACATACTCGTCGGGCGTGGCGTCGAGCTGATCGATCGACGCCTGCGACAGCGCGATATCGAACCGTGGGATGCTCGCGCCGGCAAAGAGCGGCTCTGCCGGATCAGGAGGCGGCGGCTCCTCCCCGCCAGAGCCGGCTCCGCCGACAGCGCCGGCTCCGCCGACAGCGCCGGCTCCGCCGACAGCGCCGCCCAGGCCGCCAGCGCCGTCGCCGGTGCCGCCGCCTGAGCCCCCGACGCCGCTGCCCGTCGGCCGGGGCTCCTCCGCGGCATCGCCGCACGCTGCGAGCAGCGCAAAGGACATCGCGAGTGGACCGGTCCAGCTCCAGAAACTTGCCAATGACTTTCTCACGCTCCTCCCCTTTTACAGGGAATTCACGCGCATTGCACGCCTTCTCGAGGCCAACGCGCGCATCGAGAGGCCGCGCCACCACCGTCTGGCGCAGATTGCGGTGCACCGTATACAAGGTGTGCGCGCGGGGGAGCGATGATCGCGTTCCGTGTCTCGGTCAATGGAACCAAGGTCTGCACCTCCGGCATCGGCCCGAGCGGCGTCCTGTCGATCGCGAGATGGACAGGTCAGCGACGCCCCGCGCTCACGGGACAAAGGCGACGTCGTCGACGAGCAGATCGAACACGGTCGACTTCGCCGTGTGGAACTCCACCGAATAGGCGTGCGCCGCGTCGAACGCGGCGGGCGCCGGCACGCCCCAGCCGTCCGTGCTGAGGACCGCGAACATGACCGTGTACTGCGCCCACTCGGTCGTGATGTCGAGTCCCTCGCCGAAGTGGTCGCCACACCCGGAGCCGGCGCACACGCCGCCTTCCAGATCGGTGTTGCGGTCGGGGAAGTTCACGTAGATGTGCGTCGGGGCCGCGGCCTTGGCCCAGAAGGTCAGGCCCGAGTACGCAGACGCGTCGTAGCTCGACTTCGCGCCCCCCGGAGCGAGGTTCAGGTCAAACCCCATCCCGGCCCCCCTCGAGGCGAAGCCGCTCCCCGCGACGTGGGCAGCGTACATGCTCGGCTCGTGCCCGGGCGAGACAGGCACGAACGGACGGCCGGGCAGAGGAGTTTGCGTGCCGCCCCGGGTGCCGTCGTTGTACGTGTACCAGTTGCCGACACGGTCCTTGCACCGGACGAGCGCGCCATCGCCGTCCTCGAGGTCGTCCAGGAGCGTCGTGCAGGGAGGCGGCTCCGCCCCCGCGTCCGGTTCGCCAGCGCCACCGGCGCCACCGGCGCCACCGGCGCCACCGGCGCCACCGGCGCCACCGGCGCCACCACCGAGGCCGAACGGATCGGGGTCGTACTCGCCGGACGAGATGCCGAGGACGAGGCCACATCCGCTCACGAGCGCCGACGCGCAGAGGCCGAGAAAGAGCACCTGGAGACGCATCAGAAGCTGCCTCGCACGAGCGCGCCGCCCACCGCGGGCGTCAGCCCGATCGACGCGCCCGTCGCCGAGCTCTTCGCCGTGAGCCACAGCACGCCACCGCCGGCGATGGCCGCGAGGCCGACGCCGAAGACCACCGTCGCCACGTTCGCGCGAGCCACGGCGCCGTCGCGGATGTCCATGCCGCGCCGATCGCAGCGATCGCCGTTGCAGAAGGCGCTCGACTCGTCGAACCTCGACTTCGCCGCGAAGGCGAGCGCCGTCCCGACACCCACGGTCACGACCCCCGCGCCTCCCACGACGAGCGCGAGCGTGCGGCGCCCGTCGCCCGCGCTGCCCGCCTCCCTGGACCCGGGGTCGTCTGCCAGCGCGCGCACGACGAGGGTCGACGTCGCGCCGCCCGGCCCGACCTCGACCCGCGCCGTCCACGTCCGCTTGCCCGGCGCGCTCGCCGCGACGACATGGGTCCCCGGATCGACCGGCATGGGCACGCCCCACTGGCCAGGGCCGACCGGCGTGCCGTCGCGCTTCACCTCGAGGCCCGGCGTGCTCGCTGCCTCGACGACCACCGTGAGGTGGGAGACCTTCGGCCGGACGGCCGCGGCGCGCTCGCGCGCCTTCGCCTCCTTCGCCCGGTCGCCGCTCGCGTGCACCCGGGCGGCGACCTCGAGGAACTGCGCCCATGCGGAGGCCATCTTGCCGACGCGCTCGTAGCAATCGGCGAGGAAGTAGCGGGTGTTCACGCTGTCATAGAGGCGAAGGCTCTCCTCGTACCTGGGGCAGGCGCGCGAGGGCTGGCCAGCGTCGATGAGCGCTCCCCCCTCCCTGAACAGCGCCACGGCGCCCGCCTTGTCCTCGGCCCTCGCCGCGCGTCCCCCCGCGATCGCCGTCGTCAGGCCGACGCCGATCGCGCAGAGGCGCGCGACCCACCGGCGTCCACCCTTGACTCGGCCCCTCGTCTGCAGCGGCACCATCGCCCGCGCGAGGGTATCAGAAGACATCGCGCGAGAAGGGGTCGGCGCTCGGGGTGCGCTTCACCGGCGGGGGGGCGCGCTTCGCAGGCTGAGCCGAGCCGCTCGGCTTCGCGGCCTTCGCCGCCGCGGAGGCCGTCGCGCTCGCCTCCGGCTGCGGCACCTCGGCCGGCGCGCCGGGCGCGGCGCTCGGCGGCGGCACGGCGCTCGCCGAAGGCTCGATGGCGACCTCGATGGCGACGGGCGGGGCGGCGCTCGGCTGCGCCGCGCGAGGCTCCGCCTGAGCGCCCTGAAGGCCCTCCGCCGGCGCGACCTCGCGCTCGGCGTGGCGCGGCAGGCTCCACAGGAAGAGGCCGGTGCTCACGACCGCGAGGCCGAGCCCGATCGCGATGGGGAGGGCGCGCCGCTCGCCGAACGCGTGCCTGCGGGTCGTGGTGCCGACCGGCGCGATCGTGAGCGCTCCCCCCTCGGGAGGCACGGCCGCGGCGGGGACCGCCGCCACGGCCGATGAGGCCAGGGGGAGAGCGCCAGGCTGCACGGAAGCGACCGGCAGCGAGCCGCGCAGCGCGACGAAGAGGCGCTCGGCGGCCACCCGCACGTGCGACGGCGCGAAGGGCACGAGCGCGAGCGCGAGCTCCGCGATCGTCGGGAAGCGACGGTCGCGATCGCGCGCGATCGCCGCGAGGAGCACCTGCTCCAGCGGCTCCGGGATGTCCGGACGCAGCGCGCGCGGCCGCAGCGGCTCGCCCTGGGTGACCATGTAAACGAGCTGCGCGAGCTCCTGCGCGATGAACGGCGTTCGCCCCGTGAGCAGCTGGAAGAGCACGACGCCCAGCGAATAGACGTCCGCGCGGCCGTCAACGTCGCTCGCCGAGCGGAGCTGCTCGGGGGACATGTAAAGAGGCGAACCGAGCATTCCCCCGACCCGCGTCAGCGCGTGGTCCTCCGCGTGCGTCATCTTCGAGATCCCGAAGTCGAGCACCTTGATGCACGGCGAGCCGTCCGCGTTGTGCGTGAGGAACAGATTGCTCGGCTTCACGTCCCTGTGGACGATGCCTTGCGCGTGCGCCTCCGCGAGCGCCTCGCAGACCTGGAGCACGAGCTCGATGGCCACGGGCACCGGGAGGACCCCGCTCTCCGCGAGCACGGCGGCGAGGTCCCTCCCCTCCAGGTGGTCCATCACCAGGTACGGCGCGCCGTTCTCCAGCGTGCCGACGTCGGCGACACGCACGACGTGCCGGCTGCGAATACGCACGGCGGCGCGCCCCTCTCTCAGGAAGCGCTGGAGGATCTCCGGGTCCCGCACGTACCTCGGCAGGAGCACCTTGATCGCGACGCGATCGTCGAGCGCGAGGTGGCGCGCAGCGACGACGAGCCCCATGGCGCCCCTTCCGAGGACGCTCTCCACGCGGTACTTGCCGAGGAGGACGTCTCCAGGGGCAATCGTGTGCTCATCGGGGCTCGACATGGGCAGCGCAGGGTGACAGACGGGCATCGAATATGCCACGATGAGCGTTTTTTGCAATTGCACCGCATCGGTCTGTCGACCTCTCGATCGTACCGCCGAGCACGTGCCGTGCGCTGCCCTTGCTGTGATGTCACGGCGGCTCGCGTCGGCAGCCCCCTTCCCGCGGAGCACGCGGCCTGCGGGTCGGCATCGCCTCGACGCGGTCGCCGACGTGTCGAGCGCTCGTCCCTCCCCGTGCAGATCGCTGTCAATCGGCGCGCGCGCTCTGGACGAGCGCGAGCGTGAACAGGGCGGCGGACGCGAGGGCCGCGAGCGTCCGGACGGTGTTCCACGACGTCCACGCGGGGACGTAGCGAGCCCACGTCTCCGCGGCCACCGCGGCCTCCGGCGGGACCCCCGCCAGCGCGGCGTTGAGCGGGACATTGCGCGCCATCGTGACCAGGAACGTGCCGAGGATATACAGCGCGCTCCCGGCGACGCGGAGCCGCGAGCCAGCCTCTGACCAGCTGACCAGCGAGGCGATAGCCACGATCAGGCACGCCCCCGCCGTCCCCACGAACACCCCGAGGAACCATCGGTTCAGGACAACCACGTTGATCGACTGCATCGCCGCGACGCCCTGCGCCGGCGGGAGCTTCGCCAGCGCCGGCATCACGAAGCTCGAGAAAGCGAAGAACACCCCCGCGATCAGCCCACACCCGAGCGTCGACCCGATGGTGAGGAGGAACAGCGCCCGCGGCATCATCGGCGCCACCCCCCCGCCGCCGCGGCGTCGCGACCCGCGGCGCGCGCCGGCAGCCCCCGTGCGGTCAGCCGCTCCGCGACGCGGCGCCCCGCCTCGCCCGTGCGCCCGACGCTCGACGTCGCCCTCTTCTGAACGGTCATGGCCATCATCTCCTTGGCTCGCTGGCTCGCTGGCTCGCTGGCTCGTTGGCTCGCGCTGACAGGGAGAGGATGCGCCGTGCGTGGATGCATCGCCACAGGCAACGATGCAGACTATCATTGCACCCATGCAACGAACTTCCGCGGCCCGCAGAGCGCTCCAGTGGGACGACGTGCGCCTGTTCCTGGCGCTGTGCCGCGCCCGGACCGTCGGCAGCGCGGCGGCCACGCTGGGCATCGACGCCTCGACGGTGTCGCGCCGCCTCGCGGCGATCGAGGAGGCGATGGACGCGTCCCTCTTCGATCGCGGGCGCGACGGCGTCGCGCCCACCAGGGCCGCGGAGGACCTCCTGCCCATCGCCGAGGAGATCGAGCAAGCGATGATGCGGTTCACCAGCGCCGCCGAGGGGATCGAGCGCGAGGTCGCGGGGCCCGTGCGGGTGACGTGCCCCGCGGACGTGGCCGAGGCGGTCGTCGTGCCGTTCCTGCGCGAGCTGCTCGAGCGGCACCCGGCGCTCCGCATCACGCTCGATCCCGGAGAAGCGCTCCTGGACCTCACGCGTCGCGAGGCCGACCTCGCGCTCCGGACGGCGCGGCCGACCCGGGGAGATCTCCTGGTGACGCGCCTCCGGTCGGTGCGCTGGGTCGCCGCCGCCTCGCCCGAGGTCGCGCGCGAGCTCGGGACGCTGCGGGCGTGGTCGGACGCGCCGTGGGTCGGCTGGGGGGAACGGCTGTCGACCATCGGGCCGGCGCGCTGGCTCGAGACGTTCGCCCGCGGGGCCGAGCCGGTGGTGCGGTCGGACAGCCTGAGGGTGCAGCTCTCGGTGCTGTCGAGCGGCGTGGGCGTGGGCCTCGTGCCGGAGCCCAGCGTGGAGCACTACGGGCTGGTCCCGGTGAAGATCGGCGCCTCGCTGCGCGAGTCCGCGGCAGAGTGGCCGTCAGACGAGCTCTTCCTCGTTGCGCACCGCGCGCTACGCGACGTTCCCCGCGTACGCGTCCTGTGGGATCTCCTGGTCGAGCGCCTGGGGGAGCGCGCGCCGACCCGCAAGCCGACCCTCAACAAGAAGATGTGAAGATGGCCGGCAGGAGCTCCCGAGGAGCGCGCGCCGGCGCTCTCCCCGGGAGCTCAGCCGCTCTCACTCGCGGCCTGCGGCTCGGCGTCCGCGCAGCAGCGGAAGCCTACCTCGTAGCCGTAGTCGTCTTCCTTGTGAAAGGTCGTCATCGGACGGCACTGGCTCCGGATCGGCCCCCACCAGCCACCCTTGAGCCCGCTGCGGTAGGGTGCCTTCTGATCGGTGCGCACCACCCACTCGTTGACGTTGCCGTTCAGATCGAAGACGCCTGCCCACGAGGCGCACGCCGCGCGCCCGCCGGCCGGCTCGCGGCCGTCCAGGCGCGCCAGCTCGGCGGCGCATCGCTCGTTGTGCTGGCACGCCTCGTAGTGGAGCAGCCGCTGCGAGTGGTCCGGAAAGACGTAGTCCCGGTCCTGATTGCACGTCTCGGCGTCCCGCTGGTAGCCGTAGGCGTAAGGCTGGGCCTCGGGGCCCTCGCACGCGAAGTTGAACTCGGCCTCGGTGCACAGCCGCTTGCCCTGCGCCTCACAGAGGCCGGCGGCCTGCTCCCACGAGGTCAGCGTGCGCGGCAGCTCGCCCGGGACGTTCGGGTACTCGTACCGGTCCATACAGAACGAGAGACTCTCGTTCTTCTTGGCGACGCACCGCGACGGCTCGCGGAAACGCAAGCACCGGGCGGCCACACCCGGCTCACCTTGGCGCTTCGTCCACTCGGGGTGGTATTCGAGGCATTCTTGCACCACGGCGGGGCAATACTCCCCCTCCACCCGCACCATCCCGCCGGGGCAGCCCTCGGTCGATCCGGGCAGCGCGACGGGCGCCTCCGTCGGCGTGGGATCGTCCGCCGGCGGCTCGTCGGTCTCCATCTGCCAGGACGCGACCTGCGCAGGCTCGGACACCTGCGCCGGAACCTCATGAATCTCGACGGGTCGGGCGTTGGCCCTCTCCGTGTCCAGATGACTGCCGCAGCTCAAAGCCGCGACGCCGAGGAGTGTCGTTACCGTGAAGCCCAGGATTCGCACGTTAACCTTCTTCCCACGTCTGACTACATCAGCGTACATACGTGGGCCAAGTTGGAAGCTGAACCGAGCTCGCCGCGATCTTCCTTCTCGCGCGCGTCGGGAGCTGACTGCTGAGATTGCAAAATCTCGGCCTGCTGCCGTGCCCCGCGATGCCGGGCAACGCGGCTGCTCGACCCGCCGTCGTGCCGCGGCGTGGCCGCCCGGTAGGCCAGGATGGCCGGCCAGCGCGGCCACCCCGGCACGCGATGTCGCACGCGACACGCGCGCCAGACGTCCTCTCGCGCGGCTGGCTGGCCGTGGATCCATCACGATGGGGGCGCGTGGTCGCCCGTGGTCTTCTCCGGGCCCGATCGCACCAGGAACGGCGGCTCAGGGCGCCTGCGACGCAGCGCGGCCCAGGAGATCGCTCTGTCTCGTCACGACCCCGGACCCGGACGCTCCTCGCGCACGCCCGTCGATCCAGTGCGCCGGGGCTGGCTCCGTGGTTTCAGTCACGGAACCGACCCTCGACGACGATTGCACGGGTGAGATCTCGTGGAGTGGGCGACGTCTCCGGGGCACGGGGGCCGGGAGCCATCAGAAGCGCGCCTCCAGGGAGAGGGAGGCGGCGAGGAGCGGTTGGCCGTAGCGGGTGGCGTCGGCGGCGGGGCTCGAGCCGACGTTGCGCTCGGGGTGCGGGATGTCGATGGTCGGAAACGCGGCGCCGGCGAGGCCGCCGAGGCGGAAGCCGGCGTGATCGTGGACGAACCAGCGCAGGGCCGCCTCGAGGTGCGGGACGGCAGCCCACGCGGCGCCGGAGCCGCCGTCGAACACCGGCGACGCGAGGAGCGTCTGGTAGCGGAGGCGCAGCACGGACGCGCCCGCCCCGAGCGTCGCGAGGCCACGGCCGCTCGCGAAGGAGAGCGCGCCGCCGGCCGTGGCGCCGACGAGCCAGACGCCGTGCTCGAGGCGCCCGCCGGGGATGCTCCACGAGGTGTCGCCGAGCGTCGCGGTCCCGCCCGCCGCGACGTACCCGCCGCGGAAGAGCGCGGACACGCCGATCGAGAGCGCCGGCGTCGCGGGGACATCGCCTCCGGTGATGAGCAGCGCGGGGCCGACCGAGGCGACGAAGCGCATGCGTCGCCGCGCGTCGTCGCCAGTGTGCAGGGAGGTCTGAGGGGCGGGTGGGGTGGAGCTCGCAGGGGGCGCGCGGCCGGCGGGGCTGGCCGCCGAGGGCGGGTGGGGCTGGCCGCCGGAGTCGGTAGCGTCGGTCGGGTGAGGAATGGGAGCGTCGCGGTGGAGGAGGCGAGCGCGGAGCAGCTCGACGGCGGCGAGGGCGAGGACCTCGGGGCCCTCGCCGCCGCGCACCGCGACCTCGATCTCGCCGCCTCCGTGCCGCGCGGCGAGGGCGATCGCCACGCGCTTGGGGGTCACGGCGACGCGCGCGTCCGCGTCCTCGGCGCCGCCCGTGGTGATGCGCACCTCCAGCGCGCGGAGCTCGGCGCGGATCCGCTGGAACGTCGCGTCCGCCGGGTCCCCGGAGAGGGCCACCGTCGCTCGCGCGGGCGCGTCGGCGCTGGCCGGGGCCTTGGCCACCTCGGGCGGCGGCGCCGCGCCGAGGAGGCCCGGCAGGGCGCCGAGCATCGCGACGACGCGGAGGCCGGCGCGGGCGGCGCGGCGCGTGAGGGCGAGCTCAGCGCGCATCGGTGAGGGAGCGCGCGAGGGGCGCGTAGGCGCCGTGGGGGTACTCGGCGAGATAACGGCGCGCCGCGCGGCGCGCGACCTCCCGGTCCCGCCGCTGCTCCAGCTCGAGGCTCCGCCCGAGCGCTTGCTCGCGCAGGGCGCCCCCGGGCGCCTCGCGGAGGTAGGTGTCGAACCAGGCGAGCGCGTCGCCGGGATCGCCGAGCTGATCGGCGGCGAGCTTGCCGAGGAGGAACGCCGAGTCGCCGCGCGCGCCGTGCCGGTCGCGCAGGACGAGGAGCGCGGCGCGCGCGGCGCGCGGGCGCCCCGCGTAGCGCGCAGCGTCGGCGAGGAGCCGGAGCTCCTCGGGCGTGGCCCGCGCGAGCACGGCGTCGAGCCCCAGCCGCTCGACGGCCGCGAGCGCCTCCTCGTGGCGCCCCGCGCTCGCCAGGGACTGCCAGCGCGGCGCGGTGCCCGTCGCGTCGGCCGCCGGCGGGCGCGGGTCGCGGTCCACGGGCGGCGGCCCCGCGACCACCGCGGGCGCGTCCGCCGAGGGGGCGGCGGCGGCGCTGCTCGCCGGGGGCTCGCCCGGCGCGGTGAGGTCGAGCCGATCGCCCGCCGAGAGCCGCGCCGTCCCGAGATCCGGGCCCGTCACCTCGACGCTGCCCTCGGCGAGCGCGAGCGTGAAGCGCCGCGCCTCGGGGGCCCAGCGCGCCTCGAAGCGCGTCCCCGTCACGCGCACCGCGTAGGGCCCGGCGTGGACGACCCAGCGCGTGTCGCTCCGGTGGACGACGTGGAAGTCCGCGCCGCCCCGCTCCACGCGCAGCTCCGCGCCGCGCGCGTCGGTCGCGAGGACCTGGAGCGCGGACGCCGCGTCGAGCCGCACGGAGGTCCCCTCGGCGAAGGTGAAGGCGAGCGGCGCGTCGCGCGCCTCGACCCGCGCGCCCGGCGCAGGCGCGCCCGCGCTCGGCGCGACGGCGGCGAGCTCGCTCCCGCCCGCGGGCGCCCAGGCCGTACGGAAGAGCGCGGCGCCACCCGCCGCGAGCAGCAGCGCGGCAGCCGCGGCGGCCCAGACGGCGGGGCGCGCCCGGCGGGGCGGGGCCTCGACCTCGGCGGCGAAGAGCCGCGCGCGGGCCGCGGCGAGCGTCTCGCCCGGCGTGGCGCGCCGGTCGGAGGTGCGGGCCACCTCGGCCCCGAGGGTCTCGATGCGTCGTGTCACGGGTTCCATCGCGTGCCCTCCTCGATCCATGTCGCGAGCACGGGGTCTCGCTGGGCAGCGCTCACGAAGCGCGCCTCGGCCCGGGCGATCCGCCGCTTGATCGTCGCCAGCGACACGTCGCAAGCGGCCGCCGCCTCGGTGAGCTCCATCCCTTCGATGTAGCGCAGCGCGAAGGCGACGCGCTCTTCGAGCGGGAACGACTCGAGCAGCCGGTAGGTCCGATCGTGGGCCTCCCGGAGCTCCGCGTCGGCGGCGCGCGCCGGGGGCTCGGGGATGTCCTCGGGCGAGAAGAAGCGCAGCCAGCTCCGGGCCTTGTGGTGGCGGATGCTCTTGCACGCCGTGTGCACGGCGACGGACCTCATCCACGACGTCAGCGCCGCCGCGTCGCTCACCTGGTGGACGGTCGTATAGGCCGACACGAAGGCGTCGTGGACGACGTCCGCGAAGGTCGTGCGCCGCTCGGTCCCAAGGATGCGGCGGGCGATGCGCTCGACGAGGGCGCCGTAGCGCTCGAAGAGGACCGCCTTGGCCCAGGGATCCCCGCGCTGGAGGCGACGGAGCAGCTCGGCGTCGTCGCGCTCCACCGGCAGCGCGACGAGCTGCCCGCCGCCCGGCGCGGCGCTGGCGCGGTTCGAGGCGTGCGGCATCGGGGAGCGCGATCCGTCAGGCACGGGGGTCTCCTCGACGGGGCGCAGCGGTGTCGCCGAGCCGAGGCTCGGCGCTGCGGGGCGGAGGGGTTCGATGCGGGTGGGCACGGCTCTCCATCAAAGGACCGGCAGGAGCCCGAGACGGCTCACGCATTTTTCTGCGCGCTCCGGTGAGCCGTCCCCGGGCGGAGGCGGTCCCTTGGGGTCGACCGGGACGAGATGTCCCCCTCCCTTGCCATGCACTTCGCTTCCCTCGTCCCGTGCTTCATCGCCACCGCCGCCCTCGCGGGCGCCGCCGGCGCGACGCCGCGCCCGCTCCCCGGGGAGTGGCGCCACGTCGCCGAGGCGCAGGAGCGGCTCGCGAACGCCGATTACGCGGCGGCGGAGGCCCTCCTCGCGCAGGTCCCCGCGCAGGGCGAGGCGGCGCGCGACGCCGGGATCCTCCGCGGCCAGCTCGACGCGGCGCTCGCGCCGCGCCTCGAGCTCGAGACCCGCGCGTTCTTCGACACGCAGCCGCTCGATCGCTGGTCGCAGAGCGCCGGGCTGTCGTTCTGGCCGACGGCGAGCCTGGAGCTGCGGGGGCGCGCGCTCGGCCTCTGGTACCCGCGCGCCTCCTACGAGCGCGGCGAGACGACGGAGCCCCGCAGCGGCGCGACGCCGGCCCACGCGGTGGGCGGGCTCGTGGGGCTCCTCTTCCGCCCGGCCCGGGCGGACCTCGACGTCAGCGCGACGGGAACGGCGCGGGTCTGGGCGGACGGCAGCGCGCAGGTGTCGGGGAGCGGCGAGATCGAGGGGCGGTGGCTCTCGCCGCTGCGGCTCCGCGCCTCGGCGCGGCGCGAGGAGCTCCTCGACGCCCACGCGGCGATCCGCGAGCACGTGTTCGTCAGCGCGGCGGGCGGCGCGCTCGCCGTCGTCGACTGGAAGGGCTGGAGCGGAGAGCTCCGCGGCGAGGGGCGCTGGTACTCCGACGGGAACGACGGCCTCACGGCCTACGGCTGGGCCGTGGCGCCGCTCCTGCGCGGCGCGCTGAGCCTGAAGGCCGGGTGGGGCGCGGCCTGGGCCGACACCTCGCGCCCGCGCTGGTCCCTCACGGCGCAGACCTACTCGCCGTACTTCACCCCCCTCGGCGTGCGCCGCCACGGACCCATCCTCGTCGCGGCGCTCTCGCTCGGCAAGCTCCGCGTCGACGCGAGCGGCGACGTCGCCGTGCAGGGGAGCGAGCTCGATCCGACCGCGCTCGCCTGGGGCGTCACGTCGCGCGTCGACAGCACCCACGTCGACGTCCGCGCGGGGGCATCGCTCGACATCGGCGTCCTCTGCCTGGGGGTCACCTACCACCACAACCACCAGCTCTACTACCGGTTCCATGACGCGACGCTTCGCCTCGATCTCCCGCTTTAGGCCGGAGCTATTCCGATGGTCGTCGGCCGCACCCGTGCGGCTCGTCGATCGCTTGATCGTCCGGGCGCTCGTGGCCTTCGGGCTCGTGGGGGTCGCGGGCTTCGCGAGCTTCTGGTTCCAGGAGCGCCACGTCGCCCACCTCGCGACCTTCGTCGCGCTGTCGATCGCGGTCTGGTACGGCATCAGCCGCATCGTCCTCGCCTGGATCGGGTACCTCGCGGTGGGCCCTGTCGAGCATCGCCCGGCGCCCGCGGGGCTCTCCGTCGCGGTCTTCACCACGGCCGCGCCGGGCGAGCCGCTCGCCATGTTCGAGGCGACCCTCGCGGCGCTCGCCCGCGTCCGCTACCCGCACCGCACGTACCTCCTCGACGGCACGGCCGACCCGCGCTTCCGCGCGCTCGCCGAGCGGCACGGCGCGGTGTGGCTCGACTCGAGCGGCGTCCCGGGCGCCAAGGCCGGCAAGATCAACATGGCCCTCGCGCGGACCACGGAGGACTTCGTCCTGGTCCTCGATCCGGATCACCTGCCGTTCCCGGAGCTCTTCGACCGCGTGCTCGGGCACTTCGACGACCCGCGCGTGGGCTTCGTGCAGGTCTCGCAGGGCTACTACAACCAGGCCGACTCCCCGATCGCCCGCGGCGCGGCCGAGCAGACGTACGGGTTCTACGGGCCGATGCAGCTCGGGCTCCACGGGCTCGGGAGCGCGGTCGCCATCGGCGCCAACTGCACCTTCCGCCGCGCCGCGCTCGCGTCCATCGGCGGGCACGCCGTGGGGCTCGCGGAGGACCTCATGACCTCCATCCGGCTGCACGCGGCTGGATGGAAGTCGGTCTACGTCCCGGAGATCGTCAGCCGCGGGCTCGTGCCCGACGACCTCGGCGGGTACTTCTCCCAGCAGCTCAAGTGGGCGACCGGCGCGGTCGACGCGCTCTTCGCCGAGGTGGTGCCGCGCTTCTTCCGGCTCAGCGCGCGCCAGCGGCTCTCGTACGTGGCCATCGGCACGTACTACCTCACCGGCCCCGCCACGCTGACGTACCTCGTCCTGCCGCTCGTCGCGCTCTGGGGCGGCTCCTGGCCCATGCACGTGGATCCGGCGGGGTTCGTCGCCGCGGGCGCCCCCATCGTCGTGGCGGCGGTCGCGCTCCACTTCCACGGGCAGCGGTGGTTCTGCGACCACGCCTCGGAGAGCGGCCTCCACTGGCGCGCCCTCCTCCTCAAGCTCGCCGCCTTCCCCGTCTACACGCTCGGGGTGGCGCTGGCGATCGTCGAGCGCCTCGTCCGCTACGTGCCCACGCCCAAGCGCGGGCTCGGCGGCCGGCTCCTGCCGCTCGCGTGGCCGCACCTGCTCGTCGTCCTTTCGTTCCTCGTCACGATGGGCGCGAGCCTCTGGGTCCGGACCTCCGCTCACCGGCTCGCGGAGCGCTGGAGCGACGCGGAGTCGTACTGGGCGATGCTCCTCTTCGGCGCGCTCGGGGCCGCGTCGATGCTCGGGGCGATCGTCTGGGCCGCGTGCCCGCCGCGCCGCGCGGCCCAGGCGATCGACCCCTGGGAGCGGCTCCCCGCGCGCGACGCCGCGACCGCCGCGACGACCACGACCGCCATGACCCCCCTCGGAGGATCACGATGAAGCGCTCACACCGCGTCGCACTGACAGCCGCCACCGCGGCAGGAGCCGCCCTCGCGGTGCTCTTCTCGACCTACGGGCGCGCGCCCGCCGAGGCCTGGCTCTCGTCGGCCTTCAGCACGGCGAGCGCCGCCGTGGCCACCGCGGATCTCGCCTGGACCGCCGGCCCCGAGCGCGACGCCCGGCTGGCGCGCCTGTCCGCGGAGCTCTCGTCGCGGAGGCTGGAGGATCTCCGCGCCCCGACGCGCCTCCTCTACGGCGCGCACGACGGGGGGCTTCCGCGCGAGGTCGGCGGGTACCTCGCGCTCGAGGAAGCGGTGGGCCAGACGCTCCTCCTCACGCAGATCTACGCGGCCTGGGGCGACGGCGCGGACCAGGGCTTCCCGAGCCGGGCCGCGCGGGCCATCTGGGCCGTGGGCTCGGTGCCGGTCATCACGTGGGAGCCCTGGCTCAGCGCGTTCCAGCGCGCGGGCTCGTCGCTCCGTCCGGCGGCGACGCGGGACCACGGCGGCCTCACCGACATCGCCGACGGCAAGTACGACGCCTACGTCGACGGCTGGGCGAAGGCGGCGGCGGAGCACGGGCACCCGATCCTCCTCCGCTTCGCGCACGAGATGAACGACGGCTATCGCTACCCCTGGGGGCCGGTGAACAACCCGCGACCGCAGGAGTTCATCCGCGCGTGGCGGCACGTCGTCGAGCGCTTCCGCGCCGCCGGGGCGGCGAACGTCCTCTGGGTGTGGGCGCCGAGCGTCTCGTACGAGAACTACTGGGAGTACTACCCGGGCAACGCGTGGGTCGACTGGGTCGGGACGGGCGTCCTCAACTACGGGACCGCCGTCCGCTGGTCGAGGTGGTACTCGTTCCAGGAGCTCTTCGCGCGCCACTACGAGCGCCTCGCGCCGCTCGGCAAGCCGCTGATGGTCGCCGAGCTCGGCACGCTGGCCGCCGGCGGGGACCGCGCGCGCTGGTACGAGGAGGCCCTGACGGGCTTCGCGGCGCGCCACCCCGCGGTGAAGGCGCTCTTGTTCTTCCACGTCGCGAGCGACGCGACAGTGACCCACGAGCCGCTCTCGTGGGCCTTCGCCGACGACCCCGCGGTCGCCGGCGCGGTGCGCCGCGCGCTCGCGGCACAGACCAACCATGCACAGGAGGTGCAGCGATGAAGATCGTATTGCTCGCCGGCGGGCTCGGGACCCGCCTCAGTGAAGAGACAGTCGAGAGACCGAAGCCGATGGTCGAGATCGGGGGCCAGCCCATCCTCTGGCACATCATGCAGATGTACGCCGCGCACGGCTTCGACGACTTCGTCGTGGCCTGCGGCTACAAGGGCGACTTCATCAAGGACTGGTTCGCGGGGCTAAGGACGCGCCGCGCGGACTTCACGGTGGACCTGCGGAGCGGCGAGGTCGACGCGCTCGGCGTCCACTGCCCGAGCTGGCGCGTGACGCTCATCGACACGGGGCTCCACACCCAGACCGGCGGGCGCATCCGCCGCCTGAGCCGCGTGCTCGGACGGGAGCCGTTCATGGTCACCTACGGCGATGGGGTCGGGGACATCGACATCGCGAAGCTCGTCGCCTTCCACCGCTCCCACGGCAAGCTCGCGACGATCACCGCGGTCCGCCCGCCGGCCCGGTTCGGCGTCCTCGATCTCCGGGGCAACGAGGTCGCGGCGTTCGCCGAGAAGCCGCAGGCCGAGGGGGGGTGGATCAACGGCGGCTTCTTCGTCTTCGAGCCGGGCGCCCTCGACTACCTCGACTGCGACGACGCGATGCCGCTCGAGCGCGAGCCCCTCGAGCGGCTCGCCGCCCGCGGGCAGCTCATGGCCTACCAGCACGAGGGCTTCTGGCAGCCGATGGATACCCTGCGCGACAAGCGCCTCCTCGAGCGGCTCTGGGACGAGGGGCGCGCGCCCTGGAGGAGCTGGTCATGAGCGAGCACCTCGACTTCTACGCCGGCCGCCGCGTGTTCGTCACCGGGCACACGGGGTTCAAGGGCTCCTGGCTCACCGCCTGGCTGCGGCTGCTCGGCGCGCAGGTCACCGGGTACTCTCTGCCGCCGGAGGGCGCGCCGAGCCTCTTCGCCGACGCGCGCATCGACGACGGGGTCACCTCGATCTTCGGTGACATCTGCGACGAGGGGCGCCTCGCGCGGGCGATGACCGAGGCGCGGCCGGAGATCGTGCTGCACCTCGCGGCGCAGGCGCTCGTCCGGAGGTCGTACGCGCGGCCGCTGGAGACCTTCTCGACGAACGTCCTCGGGACGGCGCACGTGCTCGAGGCGGCGCGGCGCCTCCCGTCGGTCCGGGTCGTGCTCGTGGTCACGACGGACAAGTGTTACGAGAACAACGAGTGGGTCTGGGGCTATCGCGAGACCGACGCGCTCGGCGGCCACGACACGTACAGCGCGAGCAAGGCTTGCGCCGAGCTCGTCGCGGCGGCCTACCGGCAGTCGTTCTACGGGCGCGACGCGGCGCTCGCGACCGTGCGCGCCGGGAACGTCATCGGCGGGGGAGACTGGGCCGAGGACCGCATCGTGCCGGACATCGTCCGGAGCGTCGTCGCGGGCAAGGCCGTGCGCATCCGGCACCCGCGCGCCGTGCGCCCCTGGCAGCACGTCCTCGATCCGCTCTCGGGCTACCTCCTCCTCGCGCGCCGGCTCTGGGACGAGCCGGCGCGGTACAGCGGCGCCTGGAACTTCGGCCCTGACGACGCCGAGCCGCGGACGGTGCACCGCCTCGCCGAGGCCATCGTCCGCGAGCTCGGGCGGGGCTCGCTCGAGCTCTCCGAGCCCTCGGACGGCGAGGTCCACGAGGCGAACACGCTGCGGCTCGACTGCAGCAAGGCGCGGTCCCGGCTCGGCTGGCGCCCGCTCCTCGACACCGATCACGCCATCCAGCTCACGAGCGCGTGGTACGCGCGGTACCTCGAGGATCGCGGGCGCGCGCGGCCTCTCGTCGACGAGCAGCTCCGGATCGCCACGGGGTTCGCGTGAGGCTCGGCTCGGCGGTCGTCACGGGCGCGACCGGGTTCATCGGCTCGGCGCTCGTCCGGCGGCTCCTCGCGGGCGGGTGCGCCGTCGCGGCGGCGGCGCCCGCCCGGTCGACGGGGTGGGCGCGCCTCTCGCCGGGCCAGCGCCTCCGTCAGCTCCCGCTCGAGCGCCTGACGTCGGACGCGCTCCTGGATGGGGTCGGCGACGAGCCGCCGGACGTGGTCTTCCACCTGGCGTCGGCCGGGGTGAACCCGGGAGAGCGGGCGCCGGGCGCGCTCCTCGAAGGCAACGTCGGGGCCCTCGTCGCGACGCTGGAGGCCGCCGCCCGCTGGGGCGGGACGCGGGTCGTCTTCACGGGCTCGTGCTCGGAGTACAGCGCGGTCCGCGAGGGGCAGCTCGTCGACGAGGGCGCGCCGCGCGTCCCCTCGGACCTCTACGGCGCCGCCAAGGCCGCCGCGCACGACTACGGGCGCGCCGTGGCGAGGGCCCTGGCGGTGCCGCTCGTGACGCTCCGCCTCTTCGGCGTCTACGGCCCCGGCGAGGCCCCCCATCGCCTCATCCCGCACCTTGCGGCCCGGCTCCGCGCGCGGGAGCGCGTCGACCTCACCCCCGGCACGCAGCTCCGCGATCTCACCTTCGTGGACGACGTCGTGGAGGCGCTGCTCCTCGGCGCGACGACCGCGGGGCTCGAGCCCGGCGCGGCCTACAACGTCTGCTCGGGTCGCCCCACGAGCGTGCGCGAGGTCTGCCTCGAGGTCGCGCGGCAGCTCGGCGCACCGGAGTCCCTCCTCGACTTCGGCGGCCGGCCGCCGCGCCCCGACGAGCCCCCGTGGCTCGTCGGCGACCCCCGCCGCTTCCGCGCCGCCACCCGCTGGCGCCCTCGCACGCACCTCTCCCTCGGCGTCGCCGCCTCGCTCGCCCCGCGTGAAGCCCCGAGGGACGGGGAGCTGTCGCCCGGCTCGTACGCCACGCCCCCATGAGCGCAGCCCTCCGGGCAAGCGATGTCCGTGCGCACGACGCTCCCCTCCGCGCCGCACGCGCGGCTGGTGCAGCCGTCGCCCGAGGGGAACGACACCCCGGCGGCGTGACCGACACCTTCTTTTGGGCAGCCGCGACACGCGATCTCGCGCAGCCCACACCACCCGTGCGCACGAACGAGCCGTCCATTCGCGGCGTGGGCCACGCGCCTCAGGCGATCACCTGTAGAAGCCGATGTCGTCGATGAAGACGTCGAAATCCTCGCCCTGCGCGAACCCGAAGTCGATTGTGTAGAGCCCTGCCAGGTCGACGGCCTGGGCGGTGGGCTCGGCGCCCGAGCCGGCGCGCGTGAGCTCCTCGAAGGGGATCACGATCTGGGCCCACTCCGTGCCGAGGGGCGCGACGGTGGACCAGTGGTCGAAGCACCGATCGGGCTCACCCTCTCCCGCCGATTCATCGCAGATCCCGCCCGCGGGCTCCGAGCTCTTGTCCGAGATGTTGATCTTCACGGCCGTCGCCGCGGCCGCGTCGCCGAGCCTGGCCCAGAACACGATACCGGTGTACGCCGACGCGTCGTAGGGGAACAGCCCCATGTCGGGGCCGTTCAGCGCGAAGCCGACCCCGGCGCCCCACTCCGTGAAGCCGGACCCGAACGTGTGCACCGCCATCGTGCTCTCGCCGCGCGGCGGCGTGAGCGCCTCCGGGACGAACCCGACGGGCGGCTCCTCCGTGGAATCCGGGGGAGTCTGCGTGCCCGTTCCATCATTGTAGCTGTACCAGTAGCCGACCCTGCCATTCGCCTCATCGATGGCGGCGTCGCCGTCTTCCATGTCGTCGATCAGGTCGACGTCCTCGGGGACGCTCCCCTCGTCCCCGCCCGCCCCGGCGCCGGCCGTGCCGCCCGCTCCTTCCGCCAGGTGGTAGCCGTCGTCCAGCCCCACGAGCGTGGTGCACCCGCCGGCTGTGAGCGCCCACGCCGCCCACATCCATGCTACGCGCCGCTTCGCCATATCTTCTCCTACCACCGCCGCGCGGGCGCGGTCCACCGCCGCGCGGGCGCGGTCCACCGCCGCGCGGGCGCGGTCCACCGCCGCGCGGGACCGCCGCCGACGCGGCGTCAGGCGATCGGGCCGTGACGAGGGAGCGCGGCGGAGGGTGGATGAGCGCCCCGTCGCCGGGAACCCCGCAGCTGTGGAGTGATGAGCTCCGCTCGCGACGTGCTCGATGGGATGGAATCCGTGGAGAGCGCAAGAGGGCCGGCCATAGGCAAACGCCTCCGATGACGTCCGGCATCCGAACGATGGCCCCATTTCGAGCAAGGCTTCTCTCGTCGCGATCTCGTAGCGCCGGTCGCCTGCTCGTCGGCGAGCGAGCGGGGCCTCCGCGGCGAATGACCGACGCCCGGGAACTACGCCGAACGGGGGGCAAGGCCAGGATGGCTTTCATGCCCCCCCGGGGGCACCCCTACTCCAGCACTGTCTCCATATCCCAGTCAACCCACATGTCTTTCCACTCGCTGACCGGCTGCTGAACGCCATTGTCCAGGATGTTCAGCACGTCCGTGTTTGCGCTGACATTGCCTTCGAACGCTCGCTTGAACATCTCGCCTGCAAGGGCGGTTTGAGAGCCCGACGCGCCGCAGTGGTTCGCGCTGTACATCTGAAAGCCCATGCGCTCTGGGACACCGAGCGCTTTCCATACCGGTTTTGCCGCCCACGCGGAGAGCGCTTCACAGGTCCCACCCAGGTGACACCATGCGTTCGTGCCATTGGCATTCGTGAAGTGCACCAAATGCCGTGGAGCGATGGTCGCCAGGATCATGTGCGTATCGAAGGGGAGGTTGTACACCTTCGAGGGGTCGTTTCGGAGCCAGCGCGCCGCGCTGGTCACCCAGGGGCCGCAGATGCCGCTGTCTTCGAGGTTGTCGATGCTCTGAGGCTTGGCATCTGAACACTGCCAAGTAGAACTACCTTCACCGTGCCTGAACCACTCTGCCTGGCGCAAGTTGGCTACACCACCACCGCCCGATTCCACGATCACAACCACCGGTGCACGGCTGAAGACACCCGCCAGGTAAGCACCTTTTCCACATCCGGAACATCCCGACACCATCACCTTCGTGGGATCGTGTCCGCTGCCCGGGTTCTGCTCCAGCACGTCCATCACCCGGTCAATCATCCAGCCGTTGGCGATATTGGTGTTGAGCTCGGACAGGCCGAAGAGATTTCTTATCTTGCCTTCGAAGCCGCTCCCAAACGACAGCGTCTTGCTGCCTGACGGGAAAATCCCACCCGACAGCTTGAGGGCGATCACATCGCCGGATCCGCTGATGCTCGCCGAGAAGCTCTCTGTTTTTTCACCCACCTTGGCAGTGATTGAAACGGTACCTCCGGATACGGTTCCGGTCACTTCATCCGGCTCGGAGGGGACCGGACCGTAGAGGTACTTGGCCGCCATCGCCAGGATTTCCTTGCGGCGGCACTCCCACTGTTCCTTGGTAGTGACCTTCGTTCCGTTGAAGAAGGTGAACGGATCCGGGAGCTTCTGGTTGACCTCGGTCAGACCACTTGGCTCAGGCAAGGTGGGCAGGGTACACGTGAATTCACCGCCGCCAGTCGCGCTGGTCCCGCCAGTCCCGCTGGCCCCGCCGGTCGGGGAGCCGCCCGTGCCGGCTCCACCCGTCGGAGCACCGCCGCCCGTACCGGTGACTCCGCTGGTCGCGGGAGCACCGCTGGTCGCGGAGCCTCCACCCGTGGTGACTCCCCCGCTCCCGCCCGATGTCCCGCCGCCTGTGCCCGAAGCATCTCCCCCGGTACCGCCGGATCCTGCTTCTGAAGAGCAGCCTGGAAAGCTCAAGAGGGCGAGGACGGGGATCGCGAGAGCGGCTAATTTGCGCGAGGCGCGAGAGCGGACAGACATGAATGCCTCCATGTTTCGAGTACAGTGGCGGAATGCGACACGGGGTGCATGACACGTAGACGTGACACGCCAAAAACGGACGTATTTATGGTAGACGTCAGGGACGTCTGTGTGTTTTTCGCGTTCGTGACGCTGCTTTCGTCACGCGTGCGAATTTGCGCTGTGAGAATGTCAATGGCACGCGAACGAGAAGTCTCAGGGCTTCTCTGCAGTCGCCGGCGGTGGGCGGACGTCGCTCGATGCGGAGAATCTCTTCCTGGACGACGCCTCCGGTCCAGCCGGGTCCGGCGGGAAGAGCCTCGGAGCCGGTGGTCTCGGAGCTTGTGGTCTCGGAGCTGGCGCAGCGGCGAAGCTGCCCTTGAGAGCCGCTGGCCGGGCTGCCGGTGCTGGTGGTGTCATCCTCATCAACTGTGATGCCGCCATCGCTGTGGCCGCACGCGCCGAACAGGGGGAGGAGGGCCGTTGGGGGGAGAGATTTGGAGAAGGTTGTCCGGAACGACACCATCAGATGCCCATTCCCAGCGGAGGGCGATTCGATCACGCTCATCGCTGGGAATCGTACGATCGGAGCGGGCAGCGTTTGGTCAGGATGCAAATGTTCAACAAGCCTGTAGTCGGGGTGATCCATCCGGATCGTCTCCGTGACCACCTTGGCGTCGCCGCATCGCGCTTCACAGTCCCGTTCCCGCTCGCCGGAAGGTCGTGAGCGTGCACGACGCCCGGCGGCCTGGGCACCACCGCGCTACGCCGCTTGACGTGCGGCGCGAGCGGCAGCTGCCTCCTCAGGCGTGGGAAGGCGGATTGGCGACTGTCCACCTTCGCGCGCGCCAAGCCATTCGCAAATAGCCCTGCACCAGGTCAGCATCTGGGTGGGCATGCGCTCCGGCCATGCTACCAGGGTCTTGCGGCCGGCTGCGCACCCGCCAGAATAAGAGATCGGCTCGAAGCGCGAGCGGCTCGCCAGCGCCGGCATCACCCTCAGGAGGCTCGTGGCCGACGTCGCAGCGCTCCCAGGCGCAGCGCTGCCCCGAGCGCGGCGGCGCTGGCCTTCGACGCAGCGCTGCCCCGAGCGCGGCGGCGCTGGCCGAGGTGACGCGCCGCGCGGCGCGCAGCATGCGTCCCGAGCGCCGCTCCTCGAGCCCCGCGATCTCCTCGGACGCGACGCGCACGTTCGCGTCGAGCTTCGCCGCCAGCCCGAACGTCCGGTCCTCCAGCTCGCTCCGGCGCCGCTCCACCGCCTTGAGCTGCGCCGTGAGGACGCTCAGCGCCCGCGGCTGGCGATCGCCGCAGCGGCCGTGTGCTGCAGGTCGAGCCTCGTGCCGTCCGAACGGGTGCGATCGGTGTCCTGGTGCCCCCCAGATCCCGGGTGAAGTGACGGATGGCGACGGTTCGCCCTCGCGGAATCGTTCCGTCGGGATCTCGGGGAGCCTGACGACCGATCGCTCTCAGCGAGGTCGCGCCGTAAGCAAGAAGACATGGTATTCATCGTAGAATTATCGTACAGATGAAGAGAGCACAGGCGACGAGCACCGCGTAGCGCCAGCATGCACCGACCTTCTCTGGCTCGACACCTCGCACGGCAGGTGCGCCGTGACGCGGCGCAGCCAGACCCACTCCCTTTACCGATCGTACCGCGCCGTGGTGCGCGTGTTACCGATCGTAGCGCAATGTCGTCCGCGTGTTACCGATGGTAACGCAACGTCGCCGAGCGAGCCCACGCGGGCGCTCTGCCAGCCGTGAAACGTGTATTCTCTCGACCCCCGGTGTGGTACCCGGATCGAGGAGAGCAGCAGGCGGCACGTGCGCTGCGCAGCGGGCATCTCGACGCGTGACGGCGCGCCGCCTCCAGCCCGCGCCAGAGCGCCCGGATGCGGCCTGTCGCGCCCAAGGTCTTCGTCACTTCGTCCCAAACCACCAGCGCAAGCAGACAAGACGAGTCACGTACGTTGCGCAGCGTCGCCCGGTAAGCAGCAGAAGCACCGCCATCCGACCGGCCGCAGGGCGGCTCATGGAGACGGCGCTCGGCGCGCCGAAGGCACGGGAGCCGACGGGTCGTTCCGGCGGAGGCCTTCGCTCCTGCGGGTCGCAATGCGCTCGACGCAAGCGTCGTGAGAACGGCGATTGCGATGACAAGGAAGCTGATCGAAATGCCTTCCGCCGGGAATGTACACGCGGTCGCGCTGGGCCGTGTTTCCGCCGGAAGAGAACGCAGCACGACCGCTTCGAGCATGACCATGCCGAGCCCCTTAGACTCAGCGAGGCCCACCATGTCCTTTCGACCGAGATACTCCCAATTCCTCACTGGAACCGTCCTCCTCCCCCTGCTCATCGCGTGCGGCTCGAGCGATGATGGGGAAGACCCCAGCACCAGCGGCACCGGCGGAGCAACCAGCAGCGCCGTGTCGGGCGGCACCACGTCGTCGGCGAGCGGCACGACCGGCAGTGGAACCGGCGGCACAGGCCCGGGGACGAGCGGCTCCACGACGAGCGCTTCGAGCACCGGCGGCTCGGACGCGACGACAGGCACCGGCGGCGGTACTGGCGGTGCCCCGGCGGGCGGGGACACGGAGCTGACGGGCATCGAGACCCCCGGCGCGGACTGCACCGTCCCCAGCATGCCCGCCTTCGGCGAGCTGAGGGCGAACGACAAGCTGCCCGACCCGTTCACCATGATGGACGGGACGAAGGTGACGACCCGAGCGCAGTGGGTCTGCCGGCATCGGGAAATCTCCGAGATGGTCCAGCACTACGAGACCGGCCCGAAGCAGGTGAAGGAGGCCACCGTCACGGGCAGCGTGGCTGGCGGCAAGCTGACGATCAACGTGGGCGGTGGGGCGCAGGATGTCTCCTTCAGCGTCGACATCTCCCTGCCCAGCACCGGTACGCCGCCCTACCCTGCGCTCATCGGGCTCAGCGGCGGCTCTCTCAACAACAACCGCCTGAAGCAGATGGGCGTCGCGATCATCAACTACAATCACAACGGCGTGCAGCCCGAGGGGAACCGGAGCGACGGCATCTTCGCCAAGTTTCAGGGCAACGCGAACAGCGGCGCGCTGATCGCCTGGGCCTGGGGCGCGAGCCGCATCATCGACGCCCTCGAGTCGACGCCTGACGCGCAGATCGATCCGAAGCGGCTCGCCATCACGGGCTGCTCGCGGAACGGCAAGGGGGCGCTGATGATCGGCGCCATGGACTCGCGCATCGCGCTCACCATTCCGCAGGAGTCTGGCTCGGGTGGCGTGGCGGCGTGGAGGGTCTCGGAGGTCGACAACATGGGCAGGACCGGCAGCTCCGGCGTCCAGAACCTCAGCAGGACCTACGGCGAGCAGCAGTGGTTCAGCAAGACGATCGAGCAATTCGGCAGCGCGGTGACCAAGCTCCCGCTCGACCACCACGAGCTGGTCGGTATGGTGGCGCCTCGCGGCCTCCTGATCCTCGGCAACCTCAACTACGAGTGGCTGAGCACGAACAACGCAGACCAGGCCGGCGGCGCCGCCAGGATGATCTACGAGGCCCTCGGCGCGAAGCAGAACATCGGGTACGTCGACAGCGGGCACACCCACTGCGGGACGGACTACGCGGGCGGCGAGCAGGAGGCGATCGAGGCCTTCGTCAAGAAGTTCTTGCTCGAAGACGCCAGCGCGAGCACCGACATCTGGAAGCCGAAGAACGCGCTCGACCAGGCCAAGTGGGTGGACTGGACGGCCCCGACGCTCCCGTGACGGCAAGCCTGCAGAGATAAGACAGAGCCCGGTCACCCGAGAGGAGGTGCCGGGCCCGTCCTGCGGCCCGGTCACGTCAAGGCGTGGCCGGGCCGTTCTGCGTTCTGCGGCCCGCAAGCCGCGAGCAGCGCCGGCGAGCCGCGACCAGCGCCGGTCGCGGCTCGCGGGAGGTGCTAGGACATCAAACAGGTTGAAATCCCGAGAAAATCAACCACAGAGGGCACAGGGTTTTTGTTGTTCCTCTGTGCCTCTGTGGTTCAAATCTCTTCATTCCCGGGCGTTTCAAGCTGATCGATGCTCTAGCGGCCCAGGAGGGCGTCCAGCACCTTGTTGTAGGTCTCCTTCTTCTGATACTGGTCAGTGAAGAGGAGAGACTGAGAGCTCTGCCCGTTGCACAGCGCCCCGCTCCAGCCGTTGAGCCACGACCTGCCGTCGTTGATCCCCCAGAAGGTGATGCCGACGCACTTGGGCAGCTGGAAGCAGGCCTCGACGATGTCGTGGTAGTAAGCGAGCTGCTCCTCCGCGGTGACCTGATTGCTGCAACGGTTGATGTCCATCTCGGAGATCAGCACTTCCAGGCCCAGATCGGAGAAGCGCCTCAGGTTCGCCGCCACGTCCGCTCCGCCGGCCTCGTTGTTCGGCGGCCCGATGTGCATCTGGAACCCGACGCC
This sequence comes from Sorangium sp. So ce321, assembly GCF_051530195.1. Taxonomy (NCBI): domain Bacteria; kingdom Pseudomonadati; phylum Myxococcota; order Polyangiales; family Polyangiaceae; genus Sorangium; species Sorangium sp. So ce321. The sequence goes on from NZ_CP150329.1 coordinate 7,222,237, forward strand.
GTCGATCGGGACGCCGCGCTCGACCATCCCCTTCACCATCTCGTAGACGAAGTCGGCCTTCTCGTTGAGCGCGTCGATGCTGTAATCGTTGTAGTAGAGCTTCGCGGTCGGGTCCTGCTCTCTCGCGATCTCGAAGGCGAGGTCGAGGAACCCCTCCCCCAGCGCGTTGAAGAACACCGAGGGCCTCATGCGCGGGTTGCCGACGCCTGTATCGCTGTCGGTCAGGACCGCCTCGTTGACCACGTCCCAGGTGTGGACCCGGTCCTTGAAGTGCCCCATCACGCCTTCGATGTGCCTGCGCATGGCTTGCTCCACCTGCGCCGCCCCGCTCAGCGAGCTCGCCCATCCCGGCAGCTGATTGTGCCACACCAGGGTGTGCCCCTTGACCTGCATCCGGTTCGACACGGCCCAGTTCACGATGTTGTCGGCGGCGCCCCAGCTGAACTGCCCCGCGTTGGGCTCCACCGCGTTCCACTTCATCTCGTTCTCTGCCGTCACGTAGTTGTGCTCGGCAGCAGCGACGCTCTTGTAGCCATTGTCATTGAGACCAGAGCCAGAGATGGCCGCGCCGATCAGGATCGGCGGGTTCGCCTTCTCACCGGCCTCCCTCATCGTGCTGGCGCTCGCGGCAGGGACCCTGGCCTCGGCGCCGCCAGCGCCGCCCGTGCCGCCGCCAGCGCCGCCGCTGCCGCTCGCGACGCTCGTCGCGCCGCCCGTGCCGCTCGTCACGCCGCTCGTGACGCCCGTCGCGCCGCCCGTGCCGCTCGTCACGCCGCTCGTGACCCCCGTCGCGCCGCCCGTGCCGCCTGTCGTGCCCGCCGTGCCGCTCGTCGCGCCCGCGCCGCCGGTCTCCCCTTCCCCGCCGCTGTCCGAGCAGCCGGTGGCACACAGGAACGCCGAGAGTAGAAGGGTAACGGGTCCTGACCTCATGTTGGAATCCTCCGAAGGCAAAATCTCGACCTAATTCCCGCGGAGTGGTGCCTTGATCATCGCCGGGTACACACAACGCACGGGCGGCACCCGAGGTGGTGCCGCGGCGACAGTAGACCGGACGCCATCGGCAAGCCACAGCTTCACGGTGCGGGGCCATAGGCATAGATGCCTAGGAGAAAATCCAAGCCAATTTCACGATTATGCTCTGATGATAATGCGTATGTGACGCCGGATCGGTTGGGCACCCCACACCTGGCTCGCCGTGCTCGTGGGGCGCCCTGCGATCCGCGGTTCTCTGCCCGCGGATGGGCGGGCTCAGGCGTGGCTCAGAAGCTGACCTTGGCCAGGAAGGTGTCCTGCGCTGTCGCGGCGACGAGCGTGCTCTCCCCGAGGGTGATCGTGCCTGCGAAGGTGCCGGAGATCACCGCGCTGCCTTCCGCGGAGACGGCGAGGTGCATCAGGCGCTGGTCGCCCGCGTCGCCGTAGGTCTCGACGAAGACGACGTTGCCGTCGGGGTCCAGCCTGGCCAGGTACATGTCCTCGCCGCCGGAGCTCGTGAACCAATCGCTGCCGAGGCCGAGCGTGTTGGTGTCGGTGAACGAGCCCGCGAGGACGACGTTCCCGAGCCCGTCTACGCCCAGCCGCATCTCCGGGGCCCGATGCATCCAGCGGGCCCAGAGGGAGGTCGCTTCGCCGTCGAGCTTGCTCACGCGGCGCTCGCCGGGCTGCGCGTACGCGACCACGGCGTTCCCCGACGCGTCGATGGCGAGCTGCCAGCTCTCGGCTTGGACGCCAACGCAGGTCCGGTCGAGCACCTCACCGGCGGGGCTCAGCGCGATCAGCTCCCCGCAGGCCCTGGAGGTTCCATAATCGACGTTCACGTTCCCGATGGTCACGATCTCGCCGTTTTCACGCGTGGTGACGTCGTGGAGGTTCTCGACGTCGTCGTCGTCGCCGAGCATCGTCTGCCATGTGAGGGCCCCTGTCGCGCCGTCGAGCTTGCGGACGAAGCCATGAGTCAGCCCCATAGAAGAGGTCTCGGTCCCGCCCGCCACGAACACGTCCCCTGCGGCGTTCATCGCCACCGCGTTCTCGATCTCGACGAACGCAACGAAATCGCTGTCCCAGAGGCGCCCGCCTGACGGATCGAGCTTCACGACGCGGTGATAGAGGTCGGTCCACGATATGCCCTCGTCCTCGAAAACCACGAGCTTGAAGACGGTCCCGAGCAGCGCGATGTTCCCCGACGCGTCCGTGGCGATATCGCGGGCCGCGTGGTCATCGCCCTCGAACGTGCTCGCGAAGAGGACATGTCCGCTCGGATCGAACTTCGCGACGAACGCCTCGGCACCGGCGGTCCGGGGCACGAGCGGGCCGGCGCCGAGGTCCACGGGGCTCGTGAACGAGCCGGCGACGATGGTGTTGTCGAAGGCGTCCACGGCGACAGCGGTGATCGAGACGCCGGAGAGCTGCTTGACCCATTGCGCGGTGATCCTGGAAGCGCAGTCACTACCGTTCTCGTTCACCTCACCGTCGCAGTCGTCGTCGACCGGCGTCGCGCACGTCTCCGCCTGCGGGAGCACATCGCCCTCGCACGGCCCGTGGCCCGTTCCCTGCGCGTTGCAGAGCGCCGTGCCAGGTGTGCACGCCCCGATGTTCTCGCGGCTCGGCGGGCCGGAGTAGCACGAGACGCGCTGGCCCGGCGGGCAGACGCAGGTCTCGCCCTCCACGGTCACCATCTGGCCGTCGCAGTCGTCGTCGATGGGGGTGCGGCACGTCTCCGTCGCGGGCAGCACCTCGCCCACGCAGGGGCCCAGCTGCGTGCCGTCCGACCGGCAGCGCGCCGTGCCGCCGACGCAGCGCCCGACGCCCTCGGTGCCGGCAGGGCCCGAGTAGCAGGGGACGACCGCATCGGGGAGGCAGGCGCAGCCGGCGCCCTCCTCGTTCGTCTGGCCATCGCAGTCGTCGTCCACCGGCGTGGCGCACGTCTCCGGGGCCGGCACCACCTCGCCCTCGCACGGCCCGAAGCCCGTGCCCAAAGCGTCGCAGCGCGCCGTGCCGCCGGCGCAGCGTCCGACGCCCTCGGTGCCGGGAGGACCGGAGTAGCAAGGGATGACCTCGCCGGGGAGGCAAGCGCAGCCGGCGCCCTCCTCGTTCGTCTGGCCGTCGCAGTCGTCGTCGGCTGGCGTGAGGCAGGTCTCCGCGGCCGGCAGCACCTCGCCGAGGCAGGGGCCAAAGCCGCTGCCGTCCTCCCTGCACCGCGCCGTGCCGGCCTCGCAGGCGCCGACGCCGAGGGTATCGAGGTCGCCGGAGTAGCAGATCACCTCCGTTCCCGGGACGCAGACGCAGTCGGCGTCCTCTCCGTCCGCCAGCCCATCGCAGTCCTCGTCCTCTGCCGCCGAGCAGTCCTCCGGCGCCGGCAGCACCTCGCCCTCGCACGGGCCGTAGCCGGTCCCGGACTCGTCGCACGTCCGCAGCCCGGCCGTGCAGCGTCCGATGCCCTGCGTGCCCGGTGGGCCCGAGTACGGGCAGGCGACCTGGGAGCCGGGAGTGCAGACGACCTCGCCGCCACCGTGACCGCCATCACCGCCGCCGCCGTCGCCACCTGATCCGCCGGAGCCCGAGCTGCTGACGCTTGTGTCGCCGCCCGACCCGCCGGAGCCGCCCTCGCCGCCCCACCCGCCGGAGCCACCATCCGATCCGCCCGAGCCCGAGCTGCTGACGCTTGTGTCGCCACCCGACCCGCCTGCGCCGCCCTCGCCGCCCCACCCGCCGGAGCCACCGTCCGACCCGCCGGAGCCCGAGCTGCTGACGCTTGTGTCGCCGCCCGCTCCGCCGGAGCCGCCGACGCCCCCGTTGCCGTCGACGCTCGGTGTACATCCGGCCACCACGCCGAGCAGGATCGCCGCCCACCGTCCTCCCGGTCCGGGCGATGCAACCCCATTGTTGAAGGAAACCGACCGCGCTGTGCCTTTCCGCATGCCGCTGTGATGCGCGCGTGCGCGGCGCCGTTCATGGGCCGGCGTCCCGAGCTCTCTGCTTACTCCTCCCGAGAAGGAGGCTGGCCGGCTCGGATTGACTCGCACGCGCCGCGCTGCGATCGTCTCGCGAGGGAACGTCGCCGTGCTCTCTCGCCTGCTTTCGCTGCCCCTCGCCGCGCTTGCCCTCGCGTGCGCCTCCCCGGAGCCCGCGGCCGCGCCGGCGGGGCCCGCGGCCGCGCCGGCGGGGCCCGCCGCGCCGGCGGCGCCTCCGGGGAGCGCCGCGCTCACGTCGGGCGGTGACCCGGGCTTCGACCACGATGTGACGGGCGTCGTCGGGGCGCCCCCGCCGCCGTGGGACGTGGGGCCCTGGTACAACTCACCGCCGCTCACCCCGGCCGAGCTGCGCGGGAAGGTCGTGCTCGTCCGCTGGTTCATGTCGCCGAGCTGCCCGTTCTGCAGCGCCACCGCCCCGGCGCTCAAGGCGCTGGACGAGCGTTATCGGACACGAGGGCTCGTCGTCGTCGGGATGTATCACCACAAGGATCCCGAGCCCCTCGATCCCGGGGCCGTCAAAGGCTACCTGGCGCATTTCGGGTACAGCTTCCCGGTCGCGATCGACCCGGACTGGCGCACGCTCAAGCGGTGGTGGATGGATGGCCACCCGAAGCGAGAATACACGAGCGTCAGCTTCCTCCTCGATCGAGCAGGGCTGGTGCGGCACGTGCACCTCGGGGGCAAGCTGGAGCCCGATACCCCCGAGTTCGCGGTCGTGGAGGGGCGCGTCCGCGCGCTGCTCGACGAGCCCGCGCGCTGACACCCCATCGCATCCTGCCCCGGCGGAGCCGCGGCCCCGCGTCCCGCCGCGTCACGTCACGTCACGTCACGCGCCGATCGTGGATGGCTCGTAGCGCGTCACCCAAGCCTTGATCTGCAGCTCGCCGAAGATGAAGCGAGGCGCCACGAACCCTGCCTGAGCCAGGAGCGCGAAGACCTCGGCATCCGAGGCAGGGAGCCGCAACGACGCCAGGGCCTTCTGCCGTTGCTCCGCCGCCTCGGGCGGCCGCCCCTCCGCGAGGGCCCGCCGGTCCTCGACGGCCCTCAGCAGCGGGTCGTCTCCAGTCCGACAGGCGATCACGAAGGGCGCCCCCGGCGTGAGCCGCCCGGCGATCTCCCGCAAGAGCTGGAGGCGCGCCTCATCCCCCGGGACGTGGTGCAGGACGCCGATCATCTGGGCGCCGTCGAACGAGGGCCCGCGCGCGAGATCGCGCAGCTCGCAGGCGTGCAGGCTCGCACGCTCGACGAGGCCCTCCGCCGCGACCTTCTCCCTCGCGACGGCGAGCATCTCCGGCGACGGATCGACGCCGGTGAAGCGGACGCCGGCCCCCGCGTAGCGCGCGAACGGCTTCACCTCGCTCCCGGTCCCGATGCCGACCATCAGCAGCGACGCAGCCTCCTTGTCGGCGAGCGCCGCGGCCATCACCTCGGCGATGACCTGGTGCATGGCGCCATAGCCCGCCCACATGCGGTGCACTTGGACGTCGTAGCTCAAGGCGCGCTCGCGCCCGAACGTCGCTGTGTGGTCTCCGTGCTCGTGCGTCTTCATCACGCCTTCTCCCTGGCTGACGGTCGCCCGGACCGCCTGCAGAAGGAGTAGCGCCCTTCGCGCCGCCTCGACAGGGCGGGGCTTTCGATCCGATCGGCGGGGGTTTCGGTCGCGGCCCCCGCGCCGGGCAAGGCGTCCGGCGCCGCGTCAGCCCGATGAGGAAGATCCCCGCTCCCGCGACGCCGCCTCGGCGCGGTGGACCTTGCGTTCGTGCGACCGGGGGTGTCCAATCTGCCACCTTGCCGAGCGCGACGCCGCCCGCGCGCCCCCTCCAGCCCTCCCCGCGTGGCGAGCCCGATACGACCGGAATCTCTCTCTCACCCCAGGAGAAGCAGCATGCGAATCACCATGTCGCCCCAGGACTACGCCACGGCGTTCCGCCTCCTCTCCGAGACCTCCAGGCACCCGGAGAACATCGCGGAGGCGATCCGGCAGCGCATCGTCCCCGAGCTGCCCGATAGCCCGTCTCTGCTGGACGTCGGCGCCGGTCCAGGCGCCGTCGCGGCGCGGCTCGCTCCCTCCTTCGGCGCCATGACCCTGATCGAGCCGAACGCCGCGCAGCTGGGCTCGTTCGCGCCGGCCGGCGCGGAGATCGTCCGCGACGTGTTCGAGCGGTTCGAGTCATCCAGTCGGTACGACCTGGTCCTGTGCTCGCACGTGCTGTATCACGTACCCGTCGCGCAATGGGGCGGCTTCATCGACAGGCTGCTCGCGTTCGTGCGCCCGGCGGGGTACTGCGCCATCGTCCTCGGCGCCGATCGGGGGCAGAACTACGAGATGCACCGCGATTTCACGTCGACGGTCATCGACAGCTCCGTGCTCATCGAGGCCTTGCGCGGCAAGCAGCTCGCGTTCGACGTGATCGGGAGCCACAACGCCTACACCGCGGCGACCTTCGAGGACATGGTCACGCTGTGTCGCTTCTTCGTGCTCGCGGACTGCGTCTCCGCCGAGCAGCTCGCCGCGATGACGGAGGCAGAGGCGCGCGAGCTCGACGCGAAGATCCGCGAGCACGCCGCGCGGTGTCGGACCGAGGACGGGATATATAGGCTGAGCCAGGAAGATGACATGATCATCCTCCGCCAGGGGGCATCGCTCTCCGCCGCTGCCCCGTCTGCCACGAGCTGACGGGCGTCGCCCGCGTCGCGGCCCCCTGGCGCGCGGCCGCCCTACCCCGCGACGGACAACCGATCTCCGTTGCCGTGATACGACAGCGCGCCCCGCGTGAACCCTCCATCATGGACCCCGAAGCCGGCGCCCGCGACCGAGCGCGCGAGGGCGCCGACCGCGTCCGCCGCGGCGATCCCGCCCATGAGCGCCACGCCCGCGGCGCGGCGGGCCCCGCCGATGTCGGAGAGCCCCTGGCGGCCCACCGCGCGGGCGCTGAAGCCGAGGCGCACGGCGAGCACGAGCAGCGGGGAGAGCGGGCCCAGGCGGCTCAACCACCGCCACGCCGGGGGCAGGAAGGCGCGGCCGAGGTGCGGGGTCATCTCCACCGTGTCGGCGCCGCGGAGCAGGCGCAGGCGAAAGAGCTCCTCGGCGCCATCGGGGAAGCGGTGCGTCGTGTGCGCCCGCGGCTCGAAGCGGACGGGCACGCCGTCGGCCTCGAGGCGCATGCCGAGGATCTGGCAATGGCCGCGGTAGATGCCCTCCGCCGGGCGGTAGCGCCGCGCGGCGAAGACCTCGCGGCGAAAGGCCACGTTGTTCGCGTAGAAGTTGCGCGTCGCGCTCTCGCCGAGCGGGCTCGGAAAGTACATGAAATCGATCGACGTGGCGGCGATGCCCAGAAGATCATCGCGGTACGTCGTCCGCCCCGCCACGACGCGCGCCTCGGGATCCGAGAGGAACGGCGCGAACAGGCGCTCGAGCCACGCCGGGTCAGGCCAGCAATCGGCGTCGCCAAAAGCCACGACGTCGGCCGTCGTCGCGTCGAAGCCCTGGTTCTTGGCCTCGTAATAGCCCGTGCCGTCCGCGATGCGGACGAACCGGACGCTCCTCGCCGCGGCCGCCTCGAGGCGCGCCTGATCGCCCTCGCCGAGGCCGTCGTGGGTGATCACGAGCTCCCGGAGCTCGCCGAGCGGGAACGACTGCGCCGACAGGTGGCGGAGCAGCCGCTCGAGGCTCGCGACGACGCGCGCGGGGTCGCTCGTCCCACGCAGGTTGTTGGTCTCCAGGACCAGGGCGGTCGTCAGGGCGACAGGGTGAGCTGCCGCGGGGGCCGGATGTGAATCGTGAGACGTCATGGATGAACCTCCTGAGTTGCTGTCTTGTTCGATGGCTTGTTCGATACGAAGCGAGCCGGGCGCGCCGGGGGTACCGAGGGCGCGAGCCCGGCGAGGACATCGGTCCACACGCCGTGGATGGCGGAGACCACCGCGGCGGGAGAAGGCCTGTCGAGGGCCCTCGGGCCCCGGGCCGCGAGCTCGGCCGCGGCCTCGCGCAGGCGGCACGCGAGCGCTCCGGGCGCGGCGAGCTCCACCGTCGCGAACGCGGCGCCCGAGGCCGCCGGGGTCCCCGGGGACGAGGAGAGGAACCGCACGTTCTCCCGCTGCTCGGGCTGGTCGGTCAGCAGCGCCAGGAACGGCACCCCGAAGAGCCGCGCCATGCCGACGGCGCCCATGCCCGGCGCGGACACGAGCAGGTCGGCCGCCGCGGCCACGTCGGCGAAGCGCGCGTCGTAGGGCCGGAAGCACGGGTGGCGCGCGAGCCCCTCGGCCACCCCGTGGACGACGTACCCCTCGGCGGCGAGCGCCGTGGCGAGCGCCGTCGCGAGCGCGGGGTCCGCGAAGTGCGGGTTCAGGTACACGGCCGCGAGGCGGCGGTCCGCGCCGACGCCGAGCTCGGCCCGGACCTCCGCGGCCGAGCGCCCGGGCGCGGCGATGAGCGGCAGCAGGCGGTAGCTCCGCCGCGACGGGTCGCGGTCGCCCGCGAACGGCGCGTCGAACGTGTGCTCGATCCGCGCGTGGGCCCGGTCGCGCAGCGCGCGGACGAGGGCGCCGTACCCGCGGTCCACGAGCGCGGGGCAGCGCCCATGGAAGTTCCCCTCGATCGCGCGCCACAGGTTCTCGCCGTGGACGTGGACCACGGGGCAGGGCAGCGCGTGCGCCCCGCCGTTCCCGCGCGCTCCGGCGAGGAGCAGGAGCGGGTGAAAATCGTTCACCACGTACGACGCTCCCCGGCACAGCGCCGAGAGCCGCGCCAGATCCCTCGGGCCCCGGCTCGGCGTGACGATGTACCGGAGCACGCACGCCTCGGTCGCGGCGCGCGCCATGTTCTGCCGCGCGTCGAAGGCGACGCTGTAATGACACGACAGGACCTCGCTCGGCGCGCCGAGCGCCGCGAGGAACGCCCTTCCCTCCTCCGACGTGGTGACCAGGGTCACGCGCACCCCGACCCGCGCGAGCAGGCGCCGCGCGAGGTGAGCGCGCATCAGATGACCGCGGGCGTCCGCGGCCGCGAGCCATACGATCCGCATCGCAACCTCCCTCCACACGGCAGGTTGCGACCCCGGCTTGAAAAGCGCGCTACACGCCGGGTGAATCGTCCGTGGGCTGCGTGTGGACGCCGTGTGAAACGAGCGGCAGCCGGATCGTGAAGCAGGCGCCCTCGCCGGGCGGCGACGCCGCCTCGAGCGTCCCGCCGTGCGCCTCGACGATGGCCCGGGCGAGCGCGAGGCCGAGGCCCGTGCCCCGGCCGGAGCTGCGGCGCGTGAAGAACCTGTCGAAGACGCGGGGCAGGTCCTCGGCCGGGATCCCGGGCCCCGTGTCCGTCACCTCGATCTCGCACGCGCCGCGCTGCACGCGTACCTGGGCGCGCACCCGGGCGCGCACGGCGCCGCCCTCGCCGGCGAAGGAGGCGGCGTTGTCGAGCACGTTCTGGATCGCGGACTCGAGCCGCCCCGGGACGCAGCGCACGCGCGCCTCGGCGACCTCGGCGTCGACCCGGAGCGACGCGTGCCGCGGGTCCTCGCGGAGGGCGCGCGCGAGGCCCTGCACGAGCGCGCCGACGTCGACCTCCGCGCGCTCCTCGCCCGGCAGGCCCGCCTCCGCGCGCGCGAGCTCGAGGAACTGCGTCACGAGGGCGTCGAGCCGCTGGCTGCTGTCGTGGAGCGCCCGGCCGAGGCGCTCGGCGCGCGCCGCGGGCAGATCGCCGCCGCCCCGCATCGCGTCCGCGGCCGCGCGCACGGCGGCGACGGGGCTCTTGAGCTCGTGGACGAGGTCGACCATGAAGGCGTGGTTGCTCCGGCCCTGCTCGGCGATCGCGGCGAAGAGCGCGTTGAACGCCGCGGCGAGGTCGCCGATCTCGCGCGGCGCGCGCGCCGTGATGGCCTCGCCGGACAGCGGCGCCTCGGCGCGGCTCAGCACCTCGTCGCGCAGCGCCTCGATCGGCCGCACGACGCGCCGCACGAGCAGCGCGCAGAGGGCGAGCCCGGAGAGCAGCGCGTAGAGCGAGAGCTTGAGGAGCGGGTAGCGCACGTCGTAGAGCGCCCGGATCGCGCGCGGCGAGCCCCGCTGCGCGAGCACGACGCCGGGCCCGTCCCCGGCGTCGAACCGGAGCGCCGCGTGGCAGACGAGCAGCTTGCCGCCGAGCGCGCCCGAGCACCCCTCGTCGCGGCCGCGCTCGAGCGCCCGCCGGACCTCGGCCCGCTCGGGCAGCGGCGCGGCCGCCTCGTCGTGGTCCCGGAGCGTCGGGGCGCCCTCTGGGCCGAAGAAGAGGTCGCCGGCGCGATCGCGCAGCGACGCCGCCGGCTCGCCGTCGCGATCGGCGAGCACCCGGCCGCCGCCGTCGAGCACGCGGACGCGCGCTCCCTCGCGCGCGGCGGCCTCCTCGATCGACGCGAGGGCCGCGGGCGGCGCGCCGCGGCTCGCCTCGACGGCGCCGCGCGCTGCCTCGGCGGCGCGCCGGGCGTCCGCCAGCATCCGCCCGGCCTCGAGCTCGTCGAGCTGGCGCGCGCCGAAGATCACCGCGACGGGCGCGAGCACCACCGCGATGACAAGGGCGTAGGCTCGGCCGCGCAGCGAGGTCCGCCGCTCGACGACCCCGGCGCCCTCCCGCAGCGGGGCGACGTCGGTGCGCCCCCGGAGGGCGCGCAGGGGACGGAGCGCGCGCACGCGGATCGCCTCAGGGAGCGTCCCGGTAGCGGTAGCCCGCGCCGATCACGGTCTCGATGCCGTCGAAGGCGGGGTCGACGGCCTCGAGCTTGCGGCGGAGGCGGCGGATGTAGGTGTCGACGAGGCGCGCGTCGACACGGGAGTCGTCCCCGCGCGCGAGCTCGAGCAGGCGGTCGCGGGAGAAGACGACGCCTGGCCGCGCGGCGAGCGCCTCGAGGAGGCGGAACTCGGTCAGCGTGGTGGCGATCGGCGCGCCGCGGTAGCGCACCTCGAGCCGGTCCAGGTCGAGCTCGAGGAGCCCGATCGCCACGGCGGCGCGGGCCCTCTCCGCCCCGGCGTGGAGCGCCTGCCGGCGCAGGAGCGCCGCGACGCGCGCGAGCAGGACGCGGGTGCTGAACGGCTTGATCACGTAGTCGTCGGCGCCGAGCTCGAGGCCGAGGGCCTGGTCGATCTCGTCGTCGCGCGAGGTGAGCAGGATGATGGGCACCGGGTTGCTCGCCTCGCGCAGCCGCCGGCAGAGGGTGAACCCGTCGAGGCGCGGCATGTTCACGTCGCTGATCACGAGGTCGTGCCGCTCGGCGCGGGTGAGCTCGAGGCCCTCGGCGCCGTCGCGCGCCGAGGTGACCGTGTGCCCGGCGTCCTCCAGCGCGAGCGCGAGCAGGTCGACGAGCGCGGCGTCGTCCTCGACGAAGAGGATCTTTGCCATGGGGACAGGGGCGCGATTATCGCCGAGGTGAACCGCGCCGGGGGCGCATTTCGGGCGCGCGTCGCGGGGGGCGCCGCCCTTCCCTCCTCCGAGGGGGCGGCGTGGCTCGGCGCCGAGGGAGCGGCGTGGGCTCGGGAGGAGGAGCTCGGCGACGCCGGACCCCTGGCGCCTGCGACGTCAACGTTCACTCCTGTGATGGCTCCTGTCCACGGCGCGCGTCTCCGAGCCGAACTCGAAGACCCACTCGGCCGACTGCCCCGAAAGGAGGAGGCAGTTGTGCTTGACGAGATCGTCAGGCGCCTGCGGCGTGCCGTGGCGCGCGAGGTAGCCGGGTGAGGCATAGACCATGCGGCGGTACGACCCGATCTTGCGCGCGACACGCGCCTCCTCGAGCTGCCGCGCAAAGCGCACCACGACGTCGAAGCCCCCGCTGGCGACATCCACGAGGCTGTCGGAGAGGGAGAGATCGAGGCGCACCTGCGGGCAGCGCTCCGCGAACTCGCTGAGAAAGGGCGCAATCTTCAGGATGCCGAACGAGACGGGCGCCGATACGCGCAAGAGCCCCTCGGGGACCCGGCTCACGCCGTGCATCGCTGCCGAGGCCTCGTCGGCGGCCGCGAGGATACGCTCGCAGCTCTCGTAGAGCCTGCCCCCGTCCTCGGTGAGCGTGAGGCGCCGCGTCGAGCGGTGGAGCAGCCGTACGCCGAGCCGCTCCTCGAGCGCGGCGAGCCGCGCGCTGACGACCGACTTCGAGAGCCCGAGCGCGCTCGCCGCGCCCGTGAAGGACTTGCGCTCCACCACGCGCGCAAAGATCGCCATCGAGAGGAGGTCATCCAGGGAGGTGGTCACCATTGTCCTGTGGGCCGAACAGTGTGATCGGCGCATGGCTCTACTCGGACGACGCAAGGCGCGTCATGTTCAGTCCGCCCGCGCTTCGCGGCGCCACCACCTTCGCAGAAAAGTCATCTTCGACCCAAGGAATTCTCATGAAAACGACCATGATACTCTCCCGCTCGATCCTCGTGACGGCGCTTGGGCTCACCGCCTCCTTCGTCGCTTGCGGGGGCGACGACGCCACGAACAACGGCGGCGGCGGCGACAGAAGCACCGGCGGCGCCACGCCAGAGCTGACGTTCCTCGCCGAGTTCAACGAAGGGCAGGTCGAGCTCCCCGAGGGGCTCTGGGTCACTGCCGATAGCAAGATGGCCTATGTGGGCCATGCCCTGACCGGCCAGATCATCGCCGTCAAGCTCACCGACAACACGGTGGCCGACTTTGCCGCCGTGCCGGCGCCTCCCCCGAACAAGGGCTTCGTCACCGGCCTCACTCAGTCTGCCTCCGGCGATCTCTATGTGGGCGCCGCCACGCTCGACTCGGCCGCGTACAAGCCTGGCATCTACAAGGTCCCGGCGACGGGCGGCCCGGTGACCACGCTGTTCGCCAGCGATACCACCATGAACGTCCCCAATGGGCTCGTCTTCGACAAGGACGGCAATCTCTTCGTCACGGACTCGGCCCTGGGCGCGATCTTCAAGATCAGCCCGGACGGCGCGACGGTGACCAACTGGATCACTGATCCCCTGCTCCTCGGGGACATCGCCCCTACGAATCCTTGCAAGACGGTCCTCGGCGTCCCGTTCGGCGCCAACGGCCTCGCGCTCTCGAACAACGCGTTTTACGTCACCAACACGGACAGGGCCACGCTCGTCAAGATCCCCATCAGGGCGGACGGGACCCCGGACGCCGCGGTCGAGCTCTCGAAGTCAGACCCGACGACATGCCTACCTCTCAAGGGCGCCGACGGCATCGCCGCTGACGCGGATGGGAGCATCCTCGTCGCGGGTAACGCCGGCAACGCGCTCGTCCGCGTCGGGCCCGAGGGGGATGCGACCGTGCTCGTCGAGGAAGGGTTGCTCGACGGGCCAGCGAGCGTCGCGCTCGCCACGTTGCATTCGAAGAAGTACGCGCTCGTCACGAACTTCGGTCTCATCACGCTGCTCGCCATGAAGACCCCCCGTACGGGGCTGCTCTCTTACGGTCCGCTCCAGTGAGCGCTGGCCCGGTCCAAGGCCGCCCGATTCAGGCCTGAAGACCGAGAGTCAGCTCAGCGGTCAGCGAGCCGCTCATCCTGGATGAGCGACGCCATGCCCTGGTCGGCCCGGTCATGCTCAGGCAGCTACGGTCCCGGCCGACGCGCGTCGATCAGCGTCCACGCGCTCCAGTGCGCGTAGCGCCCCGACGCGTGCGCGCGGCGCCACCCGCGCTCGACCAGCGCCGCCGCCAGCACCTCGCGGAACCATGCATGGGTGACCGCGAGCACGCTGCCGCGCTCCGCCGCGAGCTCGCTCAGCCACCCGGCCGCCTCGCCCGCCCGGCGCCGCGTCTCGGCGGGCGGCGCCTCGGCGCGGAGCGCTCCACGCACCTTCCTCAGACCGATCGCGAGCGCCCACACAGCGAGCGGCACCCGCGCGTCGCCGAGCGGCGGGACCGGCTGCTCCATCTCGCGCAGCAGCGCCGACGTGGGGATCTCCGCGCCGGGGACGAGCAGCTCGGCCGAGGCGCGGGCGCGCGGCAGATCGCTCGCGACGACCACGCCCGCCTGCCTCGCCAGGGCCTCGAGCGCGGGCGGCGGCCGCTCCCCCGGCAACAGGCCCGCGGCGTCGTACGCGTCGCGCCAGCGCTGGAACCCGGCGGCGTCGATCCAGCCGGTGTGGACGTGCCCCGAGCGGCCGTGTCGCACCAGGATGATGCGCGCGCTCACCGTCGGCCCTCGCGAGGCGCGCGCAGCGGAATCGCGGCCCCTCGCCCGCCTGTCAGAGCGCGGCTCGCGAGCGCGGCGCCGCCGTTCGATGGGACGTCGCGCTCGTTCCGATCATCAACCGCCTGCTCCACGCTGCCGGTGACGGGCCGAGCAGCTCAGCGCGCGATGGCCTGCGCGATGGTCTCGATCATCCGCGGGATGGCCACGGAGATGAGGATCCCGAGGTTCGCCCGCTTGTTGTCCACCAGCATGCCCTGGAGCAGCTTGCCGTGGTTGAGGACCACGACGGTGTGGTTGCCCACCATGTCCATCAGGTAATACCGCCCGAGCGGCGGGAAGTTCGAGTCGCGCAGCGAGCTGTCAAGCTCCTCGGTGATGCGCGTGAAGAGGGCCACCGCCACCGGCTGCTGGTTGAAGCCGGCGAGCGACAGGCCCGCCGAGCGCTCCCAGATGTCGGTGGCCAGCAGCCCATCGCGAAGGATGCTGCGGAGATCATGGACTGCGGCCTCGAGGACTTTGGTATCGATCATCGTGCTTCCGTGGCTCCTGGGCGCGCGCGCCCGCGTTGAGAAACCGGATTCTTACAGCCCGCGCACGGTCGTCTCGAGCGCCTCCTTGAGCTGCTCGAACGCCCGCGTGGAGAGGGCCTCGTCGCCCACGGTCCCGAGGCAGAAGCCGCCTCGCGTCGTGCGCGCCTCGACCCAGGACATCATCTGCGCGCCCAGCCACAGCGCGCCCGCCGTGGCGTCGACGCCGGGGATGCTGCGGACGCCGACCAGCGCCGACAGCAGCGGGCCCACGAGGGACACGTGCGCCTCGGAGATGCCGTGCGCCGCCAGCGTGAGGCCGTTGTCGTCGGCGACGAAGGCGCCCACGCACGCGTGGTGATCGAGCGTCCAGGCGACGAGCGTGTCGAGCCGGTCGGCCGGGTTGTCGGAGGTCTGCACGAGGCGCGGCACCTCCTTCGGCGCCTTGGGCGCGGCCTTCACCGGCGCGGGCGCCGCCGCCGCCGCCGGCGCGCGCGCCGCCCCCATCGCGCTCACGAGCCCCGCGGGCTCGCGCGGCCGCGTCGGGGCCACCCGCGCGAGCAGCGAGCTCACCCGCTGCGCGTCAGTCCACGAGACGGATCGGACCGTCATTCTCCCCTCCTGCCGTGGTGCCCATGCGCTCCTCGATCTCGGCCACCAGCTTGTCGAACACAGCGGAGACCGCCGGCGGGCGGCGGCTGAGCAGGCCGAGCGGCACGCCCGCGCGGCTCGCCTGGAGGAACGTGCTGTCGCGCGGGACCGCTGTGTCGAAGACCTGCTCGCTGTAGAGGGACCACAGCTCCTCCAGCGAGGCCAGCATCACCGGATCGCGGAACGAGCTCATGGTGCCGACCACGCCGAGGAGGGAGCAGCCGGAGCCACCCTCGCGGAGCCGCGCCAGGAGCTCGAGCATCCGGGGCAGCGCCCGCAGCGCGAGCGGCTCGCACTGCACCACGGCGATGACGCTGTCCACGGCCTCCAGCGCGAGGCGCGACATCCCGCCGAGCCCGGCCGGCGTGTCGAAGATGACGAGGTCGAAGTCGCGCTCGCTGCTCTGCAGGATGCGCCGCACGATGTCGGCCTCGCGCGCGTTGATGGCGAAGCGGTCCTCGTCGAGCGCGTCGACGGGGCCCATGGGCAAGAGACAGAGCTCGGCGACCCGCGTCTTCACGAGGCCCTCGAGCGGAGGGCCGCCCCGCGCGAGGTTCGCGGCCAGGCCGGCGCGGTCGCCGACGCCGTCGAGCGACATGCCGATGGCGCCTTGCAGATCCGTGTCGACGAGGAGGGTGCGCGCGCCTCGGCGCGCGAAGGCGAAGGCGCAGTTGAGCGCCACGGTCGTCTTTCCGACTCCGCCCTTGAGGCTGGCGTATGCGATGGATCGTGTCATCTTGGGTATCCGAGCTTGCGTAGCTGTTCCAGGTTAGCGCGCACGAGGCTGGAGGCGGGGTCGAGCGCCGAGAGGTCGTTGAGCACGCGGGCCGCCTCGCTGTAGCTGCGTTCCATCAAGAGGCGCCGCGCGTCGTTGTTGAGCTGCTTGATGCGGATCGCGACCTGCTCCGGCGAGGCGAGCGCGACCTCGAGCCGCCTCGACGAGATCGGCGGCGGCATCTCGACGCTGCCCTCGTCGAGGCGGCGCAGCGAGTCGAGCACCAGCTCCGCGAGGCTCTTGAAGATGGTGCGCTCCTTCGTCGAGCCCAGGGCCGGGGTGACGCGCACCCGCATCTCCGGGCGGACGAGCCGCGCGAACGCCTCCTCGCCCACGCCGAGGCCGTCGAACGCCGTCCATACCTGGCCGCGCCGCACCTCGATCAGCCCCACGTCGGCGGTCTCGTTGCTGACCACGAGCACGTGCGAGTCGCCGGACATGCAGATCATCTGCAAGAAGTCGACGGTCACGAAGTTCATCCCGACCGGCGCCGATTGCGCGCCCGCGGCGTGCGCCATCAGGATGAGCGTCTCCTCGGCGATGGGCCACGCCACGCGCGTGGTGCTCACCGCGCCCGGGACCTCCACGCCCTCGTTCACGGCGAGCACCAGCCGCGTCGTGCGTCGGAGCAGCTGCGCGACGGCGTCCTCCGGCGCGCCCGGGAGCGACGGCGCGTAGATGATGAGCTCCGCGTGCGGCGCGCCATCGAGGGAGTGCTCGAGCTCCTCCCAGGTGGCGGCGCCGAGGGCGCTCACCGCCGTCTGCCCGGCAATGACACGAATGCACCGCATGCGCTCGCGCAGATCGGGCTCAGCGACCACGACGATGGGCATCCGGTCAGCCCCCGAGGTCGCGGTCGCGCAGCGCTCGGCGCAGCATGACCGCCACCGCGTTATCGCCCGGGCGCATGCGCGCGCAGGCTTCGAATGCTTCGACGGCGTCGTTGAAGCGGCGCTGCACGAACGCGGCGGTGCCGCGGGCGAACGCCTCGCGGTAGCGCCGATCCTCCTCCGTCTCGACCACCTGCAGCCTGAAGGGCGCGCTCTCGGGAGGAGGCTCCTGCGATCGCCGCTCCAGCCCGCGCTCCGGCACGGTCGGCGGCGGCGGCTCCATGGCCCCCTCCGGCATCGTGTCCATCGCTCGCCGCCAGGACTGGGGCGTGCGCTCGCTGAAGGGCGACGCCACCTCCCTCCCCGTGTAAAGGCCGACCAGCACCTGCAGCGTGCGGAGCCGCCCGAGAGGGCACATCTGCACGATATCGTCAAATGTCGAGGCGCCATCGATGTACCGCGCCACGAGGAGCGCGTCGGGCGAGCGGCCCGCGGACACCGGGATGGGCCCCGCCACCTGATCCAGGCCGCCGAGCCGCTTGGCATAGGCGCCGGCCAGGAACTCTTTGATCCGCTCGATGCTCGTCTGCAGCTCGCGATCGCCCGGTGATTCCGAGCGCGCCCGGTACAGCACCGCCAGCGCCTCCTCGTAGCGCTTCTCACGGACAAGCCGCACGACCTCCTCTCGCACCGGTAAGCTCTTCGGGATCGCGCGGCTCTCAGGTTCCGTCACCAAGGCAGGGTCGTATTGGTCTTTCACGGCACAACTCGGCAAGTTACATGCCTCACCTGCCAGCATTCAAGCTGTTTGGTTGCTCATTCACGGCCGCGGTCGCCTGCGCCATCCACCCGCTCGCCATCGTTCAGGTGCGAGCGTGTGGGATCGGCGAGACCCCACCTCACGATCATGGGCGCTGCGACATGGGCCCACGTGAAGGCCACGGAGACGCAGACGGGCGATGAAGGCGACCCACCTCCGCGCTCCGCGGGTCGAGGCGCAGGGCGCTCTCGGGCCCCTCATTTAAATGAGGCGTCAGCCGATACCCGGTACCGAACGTCAGTGTCACACATCGGCGCCCATTCACCCACCCAGGCCGATGTTTTCAACTCCGCAATGGAGATCTCTGAAGATAGCGGATGCAGCTTACGCCGAACTTGCGCTAGAGTGGCTTCACCGAGCGAGAACACCCCCCAACGTTGCAAAACGCCTGAGGTGGTTCGATAGAAAATTTCAGAAATGCAAGCTCGGAATGCAGATGGGGAATGCATGAGGGGTAGGCTTGTTGCAGGATTTCAACCCGGGTGGGATCCAGCAGCATTCATTTCGGTACCCCATGGCCTTGGCCTGAGGCCTGGCGAGGCGCTCGGTGAGCGCCTGGATGGCTGTAAACAGAGGGATAGCTCGATCAACCGACACAACTAGCCGAAAAAGGAGATCGCTTATGCGGCAGGTCTTGCGGCACATTTTCGAGAAGAAGCAAGCGTACGCTCGTCTACCCCTGTTCGAGCACATGCGTGACGAACGGGTCGATGCGTGCGAGCGGCTCGCCTTCTATCCGTGCATGGCTTTCTTCATATTGAGCTTCGGGGATCTGAACCGGTTCGTGCTGCGGGAGGAGCCCCCGGCGGACAAATACCAGGAGATGGTCAACGTCCACAGCCACGAGGACGATCACCACTGGCCGTGGTACCTGGAGGATCTCGAGAAGCTCGGCTTCGACGCCGAGGCGCGGGGTACGGAGTGGCTGCGCTTCCTCTGGGGCGAGGAGACGCTGCAGAACCGGATCCTCACCGCGCGGCTCACCGCCCTCCTCAAGGGCACGACGGGCCTGGAGCGGCTCGTCATCATCGAGGCGATCGAGGAGACGGGCAACGTCCTCTTCAGCGCGATGCTCCCCCTCGCCGAGGAGATGGAGAAGCGCCTCGGCACGCAGCTGCGCTACTGCGGCACGTTCCATTTCGAGCGTGAGTCGGGCCACACCGTGGACGCCGACCATGCTCAGCTCGCGCGCATCCCGCTCGACGCGGAGACGAGCGCGAGGTACATGGCGCTCGCCGACGAGGTGTTCGCGCTGTTCGAGCCGTGGACGCACGAGCTCTTGCAGTACGCCCTCGCGCACGGCGTGAACGTCCCCGTGTCGGACTCCGACTCGGACGGCGAGAGCCGGGTGATGGTCCGGTCGTCGGTGCTCGCCGCGGAAGGAACGCGGTTGAGCCTCGTCGGGTAGCGACTGCACGCCCCCCTCCACGGCTCCCCTCCACAGCTCCCCTCCACAGCTCCCCTCCAGCACGCATCCCGCGCCGAGCGCGCCTCGAGGCGCGGATGCAGTCCTTTCACGAATACCGCCATCCGAGCGCGATGCGCCGGATCACGACGCCCGTGGAGCCGCTGCGCCCCGGCGATCTGTGGTATGGCGGCCGCCCTCGCTCGTTCACGCCACCAGCACGGCGCGGAACCGCGCCTTGCCCTGGCGGGTGTGGTCGAGCGCCTCGTTCGCCTCGGCCATGGGGAACAGCTCGACGACGGGCTTGATCGCGTGCCGCGCCGTGAAGGCCAGCATCTGCGCCGTCTCGACGATGGACCCCGGGATCCCGCCGGCGACCACCTTCTCGGAGGTGAGCAGGGAGAAGGGGGCGAGCGCGATCGGCCGCTCGGGGACGCCGACGATGCATAGCTTCCCCTGGGGTCGCAGGATCCCGAGATAGTCGTCCCAGGGCAGATCGGCGGAGACGGTGCTCAGGACGAAGTCGAAGGACTGGGCCGCCTTCCTCAGCTCGTCGGTGCCCTTCGTGGCGATGAAATTCGTCGCCCCGAGCTCGCGCGCGAGCGCCTCCTTGTCGCGCGATGAAGAGATCGCCGTCACCTCGCAGCCCCATTTCGCCAGGTACTGCAGCGCGAGGTGGCCGAGGCCTCCGATGCCGACCACCGCGACCCGATCGACGGGGCGCACGCCCTGGCGCAAGAGGGGCGCGAACACCGTCGTCCCGGCGCACAGGAGCGGGGCCGCGTGCTCGGACGCGATCGCGTCGGGGATGGGATAGACGAAGCGCCAGTCGGCCGCGCGCACGTGGGTCGCGAACCCGCCCTGGTGCCCCCGCATGACGGTGTCGACGCGCTTCGGGCAGACGTTCTGCTTGCCGCTCTCGCACCACTCGCATTGCATGCACGAGCCACAGACCGCGCCGAAGGCGACGCGCTGGCCGACGCGGAGGCGCGCGGGGTCGACGCTCGCCCCGACCGCGGCGACGGTGCCGGCGATCTCGTGGCCCGGTACGAACGGGTACTTCGTCACGCCCCACTCGTTGTCCACCATGCCGACGTCCGTGTGGCAGATACCGCAATGGGTCACGGCCACGTCGACCTCGCGGGGACCGAGCTCTCCCGGCTCGTACTCGAACGGCAAGAGGCGAGCCTTTGCGGCCCCGGCAGCGTGGGTTCTGAAGCTCACGGCGTCACCTCCGACGAGTTCATGTCATCATGTGATGACATCGGAGGAATGGCACCCTGGTCGACCCGTGTCAACGAACGCTCGCGAATTTCGTCAGCAGTTGATGACTTGGCTCGACAGAGCGAGGGGACACGGGCAAGATCCCGCCCGGATGTCTACCCAGCGGAGAGCAGCCACCCCGGGCCGCGACTCGGCGCGCACGCGATCCGCGCTGCTCGACGCCGCGCGCTGGCTCCTGTCGAGGCACGGCTACGACCAGCTCGGCACGCGGGAGATCGGGGCGCGCGCCGGCGTGGACGCGGCGCTCGTCCAGCGGTACTTCGGCTCCAAGAAGGCGCTCTTCGAGAAGGTCATCGAGGGGGCGTTCGACGTCCGGCCCCTCCTCTCCGCCTCGCCGCGCGAGTCGCTCGCCCGGCGCCTCTCGGAGATCGTCCTCGAGCGAAGAGACGACAGGGCGAGCTTCGATCCCGCGCTGCTGATCCTGCGATCGGCGACGAGCGCCGAGGTGCGCCTGCCGCTGTCGCGCGCCCTGGAGCGCGAGTTCGTGGAGCCCCTCGCGCGCGAGCTCGGCGGCGCGACCGGGCGGCCCCGCGCGATCGCCGTGCTCGGCGTGCTCGCGGGGGTCTACATGATCGACAACGTGCTCGGCATCGAGCTGCTGGACGCGCCGCAAGGCCGACGCCTCCTGGAGGCGCTGGTGCGTACCTGCCTCGACGGCGGCGACTGAGGCGCTCCGGCTCGATCGTCCCGCGCCTGGGCGGGCACCACGCGCTTCCCGGCGGTGTCGCCAGGCCACGCGCCTCGACGGCGGCGAGGCCGTCGACGCCGTCCACGCCACGCCACCTTCAGGGGACGGACGCGCGGGGGGACAGTCGCCCTGGATCCGGCCCCTCGGGCGCCGGGCGGAAGGCCGCCCGTCCGCCGAAGAAGACGAGCAGGCCGAGGGCGATCCAGACGATCTCCTTGGCGCGCTTGATGAGGACGAAGGCGGCGCCCACCGTCATGGCGCCGGGCACGCCGAGCGCGCCGAGAAAGGCGACATAGCCTGCGTCCTGCACGCCGAGCCCGGCCGGGACCATGAAGGCGGCGGCGCGGAGGAGCGCGAGGACGACCTCGAACGACAGGACCTCGGCGAGCGAGACGTCGACCTTCAGCAGCCGGAGGATGAAGAGCGTCTCCAGCCCCTCGGCGAGCCACATCCCGACGAGGAGGAGCACCGCCGCGGCGAGCGCGCCGCGACGCTCGCCGAGCGCGGCCGCGTGCCGGTCGGTCGCGGCGAAGGCCGCGGCCCTCGCCTCGACGTAGCCCCTCACGCGCCGGCCGGGCAGCCGCCTGAGCTGCGCGAACACCCGCGACGCGACCGTGCCCGAGAAGAGCGCGCCCGCGAGCGCGAGCGCCGCGGCGAGCAGGCCGAGCCCCGAGAGGACCACGAGCCAGGGGAGCCCCGGCGCGCCGAGCAGCGGGATCGAGGCGCGCTCGAGGTGCGCGAAGCCGAGCGCGAGGGCGATCCCCACGTAAACCGCGTTCGCCAGCAGGATCAGCGACCGCCGCGCCGCGATGCCGGCAATGCCCTGCGGGCCGGGGACCCCGCACCACCGCTGGAGCAGGTAGAACGTGACCGACTCGGAGAGGGCGGCCCCGGCGGGGACGCTCATGTTCAGCGCCTCCGTCGCCAGCGTGAGCGAGAGGTAACGCGTGAACGGCGCGGGCCGCCCGGGCGAGCCCGTGTTGTTGAAGACGCGCCGGCTCGCCTCGGCCTGGAGCAGCCGCGCGGCGAGGTTGGGGAGCAGCGCGAGCGCCATCATCGGCGCGCCCGCCGAGGCGATGAGCGCCGCCACGCCGGGGAAGTCCGCGCCCCGGAGCGTGCTCCACATCGCCGCCGCGGCCACGGCGACGCCGAGCCACTTCAGCGCGACGGCACCCGCGCGGGAGCGCTCCCTCGCGCCCGCGCCGGAGCGCTCGATCGCGCCCGCGCCGGAGCGCTCGATCGCGCCCGCGCGGGAGCGCTCGATCGCGCCGGCGCGGGAGCGCTCGTTCGCCCCGGAAGGCGGCTTGTCGCTGGCAAGGACGGTCATCGCACGATGGCGCCCGGTCCGTTGCCCGGGCGGGTGCTCGTATCGCGCATGTCCGTCTCGCCCCCATGACACGCGCGCAACTCCGGCGCGACACATCCAGGCACGGCGGCGCGCGCGCGGCCAGCACGGTCGCGCCGCCGTGACCAGGTTGACCACGCGCGCGCAGGTCGCGCGACTGCCACGCTCGATTCAGGGCGCCATCGCGTGATGAGACATCGAATCAGGACGGCGCCGCGCGCTTCCGCGGCGCCCGGCCGTCGAGCCGCGCGCCGCGAGCCGCCGCGCCGTCACGTCGCCGCGCCGCCGGGCGCGCTCGCGTCCTGCGTCACCCGGATGCGCGCGATGAACTCGCCCGCCTCGCCGAGCGGCGACCCGAGCGGGGTCAGCGTGACGCTGGCCTCGAGCGCGCGGCTGTGCGGGCTGACGAGGCGGCTCCGCGCGACAGCGCGCGCGCTCGGGAGCGGGGGCTGGACGTCGACGAGCACCGACGCGACGTCGCGCCCGTAGAGGAGCTTCTCGTCCACGCCGAACAGATCGTGGGCGCTCGGGTTGGCGCCGAGGATCTCGCCCTCGCGGTCGAGCAGGAGGCAGGGATCGGCGATCTCGGCGAGCAGCGCCCTCGACCGCTCTTCCAGCTGCGACACGCTCTCCATCGCGATCACGAGCTCTTCCTCCAGCTGGTTCACCGACGTCTTCACGCCAGAGAGCGAGTCGTACATCCGCGCGACCGTGGCGGCGATCTGCCGGACCTCGATGGCCTCGAACGGCTTGCGGAGGATGAGCAGGTTGGGCGCCCACCCGAGCTCGCTCGCGATCGCGTCCCAGCTATAGTCGGAGTACGCGGTGCAGATCACCGTGTAGATGTCCGGCGCGACGCTCCAGATGCCCTTGATCGTCTGGATCCCGTCGATGCCCGGCGGCATGCGCATATCGACGAAGGCGAGGAAGTACCTGCTCGGGTTCGCCTGGACGAGGGCGATTCCATCCCTGCCCGAGTGGGCCGAGTCGATGGAGAACCTGAGCCCGTGGAGGAGATCCGGGGGCTCCTCGGGCAGCTCGGCGCCGAACAGGCGCGACTCGAGGGCTTGCAGCCCGCGGGTCATCTCCGGATCGTGGATCGACCTGGGCACGAGCATCCGCTCCATCAGCACATGGATGTCCGGATTGTCATCCACGACGAGGATGGGTCGACTCACTGGTTCCGAAAGCATGAAGTTCCTCTCACGTCACTCCGGCCCGGCCGCGGGCCCCCCGGGGTCTACCGCCGATTCCGCTGCTCGAGACGACGCCGGACCGCCGCGACGCGCAGCTCGGTCCGCGCGACGCTGGCCGCGGTGCCGATCACACCGGGCATCGCCGCCAGCGAGTCGAGGACCTCGTACGCGACCTCGAGCGGAAAGCTCGCGTCTTTCAGCCCGAGCCGCTCCCCCTCGCGCTCGACGATCTCCGCCGCCGCGGCGCTGCCGAGCGTCCGGCCGAGGAGCTCCACCAGCTCGGCGCGCTCACATCGAGGGGTGCTGTCAGGGGATCCCATGCCTCGCGCTCCTTGAGCCTCGCAACGTCACAACGTCACAACGCCGCGACGTCGCGCTCCGCAGAAAACATTGGACTCGCTGTCACGGGAGGTGTCAACAACCAGCGTGATCGCAGCCACATCCACGCAGTTGACTCAAACTCAATAGGCGTAATCCAGACCACACTGGAGCGACGGAGCCCCGGATCCATCGGGTCGATGGCGTCGAGGGGCCCGGGGCCAGCTCGTCCGCGCCGCGCGCCGGCGGCGCGCTCTGCCCCGACCCTTCGCCGCCTTCCTGCGGCGCGCGCGCAGCCAGGCGCCGGTACCGGGGCCGCATTGCCGCGCTGCGCCGGCGGGGTGTGGGCGAGCTCTCCAGGTGGGGCAGCGCTGGCGCAGGTTTCCTCCGATCAGCGGAGGTTGTGCGGGGTCCGCGCGGCGCGCGCGTGTGGAAAAGGCGCGCTCGCGCCGACGAGCGCTCGGCCCGCCGCCAGGATCGGCTATCGTCCGGAGTCGCCGCGGCGCACGACGGGAGAGCGCCCCGGGGGGCGTCCGGGCGAGCGCGGCAAGGACGTCGGAAGGAAGAGCGAAGGTGGCGACAGATCAGGACAGCATCGAGCGGCTCCGCGCGGAGAACGCCGGACTGCGCAAGGAGATCGAGAGGCTGCATGAGCAGCTCGGGCGCCGCGAGGAGCGGACGCGGCTCATCCTGCAGGCGGCCATCGAGGGACTCCATGTCGTCGGGCTGAACGGCGAGATCCTCGACTGCAATCCATCCTTCGCGAGCATCGTGGGGTACTCGCGGAGCGAGCTCCTGACGATGAACATCGGCCAGATCGACGCGCGGCCGCCGGACGAGGTGGCCACGGTCATCGAGGAGATCAAGGCCAAGGGCGCGCTTCGCTTCGTCGCCAGGCACATCCACAAGGACGGCCACGTCATCGATGTGGAGGTCAGCTCTCATCTCATCCGCAGCGGTGATGAGGAGTTCTTCTCCGCCTTCTCGCGCCCGATCACGGAGCAGCTGAGGCGCGAGCGGGCGCTGCGCGAGAGCGAGCAGAAGTTCAGGGCGATCTTCGATGAGACGTCGATGTTCATCAGCCTGCTCACCCCGGAGGGGAGCCTGCTCGAGTGCAACCGGACGATGGCCGCCTTCACGGGCGCTCGTCAGGGCGAGGGTCTCGGCGAGCCGCTCTGGGAGGCGCCGTTCTGGGGCGGCGCGGCCGGCGCGGACCAGCACATCAAGGCGTGTGTTCAGAAGGCCGCGTCGGGCGTGCCCTCCTCGTGCGAGGTGCAGATCCACGGGCCGGGCGGGCGCGTGGCGACGCTCGATCTCAAGATGAAGCCGATCCTCGACGCGTCGGGCGAGAGCGTCCTCGTGATCGCCGAGGGGTACGACGTGAGCGAGCTCCGGCGGGCCGAGGCGGAGCGGGCCACCCTTCAGGAGCAGATGATCGACGCGCAGGAGGCGACGATCCGGGAGCTCTCGACGCCGCTCATCCCGCTCGACGCGGGGATCCTGGTCATGCCCCTCGTCGGGCGGCTCGACCGGGTGCGGATCGGGCAGCTCCTCGAGCGGCTCCTGCAAGGGGTGGTGGCGCAGCGCGCGACGACGGTGATCCTCGACGTCACCGGCGTGCCGATGGTGGACGCCGAGATCGCGGACTCGCTGATCAGGGCGGCGCAGGCGGTGAAGCTGCTCGGCGCCGAGGTCATCCTCACCGGCGTCAGGCCCGAGGTCGCGCAGACGATGGTGGGCATCGGCATCGACCTCCAGGAGATCGTCACGCTGAGCTCGCTCCAGAGCGGGCTCCACCACGCGCTCGGTCGCTCGCGCGGCGATCGGAGGCCAGTCAGCGCGCGGCGCCGCGAGGTGTGACGGACACCTGAGCGCCTCCTGTCAGGGTAGCCGGCGCGCCGCGCCTCGATGGCCGCGCCTCCCGAGGCTCGTCAGCGGCGCGTCGGCTCGGCGAGCCAGCGCAGCAGCGCGTCGCCCTCGAGATCGAGCAGGGCGTCCTCCACCTGGACCGGTCCGATCGCCTCTGCGCGCTCCACGATCGAGCGCTCCTCCTCGACCGTGGGCACGCGCCCGACCCGCCGCGCGAAGAGGCGGCCGAGCAGCTCGGCGATGGCCTTCGCGGTCTGCTCGGCGGCCTGCTGCGCGGCCTGCTGCGCAGCTTGCCGCTCGGCCTCGACGATCATCTCTCCGATGGCCGGTATGCTCCTGAGCAGCTTCTTCTCCGTCTCCACATCCTCCATGTCCTCTACCAGCATGACGAGCTCCCTCCGTAGATCATGTCCCCAAGGATCGATGGCTGCCATCACCAGGAGCGCTATGTATAGCTCGACCCGCTCTTCGCCGGCCGCCCGCGCATGGATCTCCGCGACGATTCCCCGCATTGCCGCCGCGGTTGCGTCCCGAGCAAGCGGGGCGAATGCCAGCCAGAACACGCTGCCCCGCGCCTGTAGCTCAGCGATCGTGCGCTGGTAGACGGCGTCGATGTGGAAGTGCGTGCCGCTGAACCGCCGCTCCGGCCAGGCGGTGCGACGCTTGCCCGTCGCGGGCAGGCGCTGCCTGGGGCCCGAGAGGACGACGGCGACGCTCTCGATGGGCGGGACCGGGTCTCCTGGAGCCTCGGTGCGGAGCACGGTGAAGAGGAAGCCGAGATACTCGAAGATCCGATCGGGCACGTCGTCGCGCCACGCGAAGCAGAACTCGACGTGCAATACGCGCAGCTCGCCGCCGACGCGCAGGCGCAGCGCCTTGTCGAGGCGTCGCTCGAGCTTCGTGACCTGGGTGTCGATCCAGCCGAGGACCTCGAACGAGCGGTCCTCGGGGGCAAAAACGCGCGCCAGGTCTCCGGGGCGCCTTCGGGCGATGTGGCGCAAGGTGATGTCGGCGTTTCCCATGCGGCGCGCCATCGGCAGATCGCATGCCATGGGTCGGAGATGCGGGATTCAGCGTGGTACCAGCAAGCGATGCGTACTGCGGGACTGGCGGCGCCATGGCGGGCGGCGACTCGCCCTCATCGCCGCTGGAGCGTCGACGCGGTGGCCGCTACGCGCTGCGCCCGCGCGCCTCGCGCACCAGCGCGACCATCGCCTTGCGCACCTCGTCCGTCGTCGATACGGGCGCGTCGAACCCGAGCCGCGCCGCCTTCGGCCCCGCCGGCGTGATGACGTCCAGCTCGAAGCCGTAGCGATCGACCGAGGTCATCGTGGCGCCGGTCGCGTCCTTGATCCCGGCGAGCGCCTTCGCGTACGCGAGGATGGCGTCGGCGTGATCGGTGTTCATGTGCTCGAGGATGCGCGCGGCGTCGGGCGCCAGCGGATCGGGCTCGGCGGCCGCGTACTCGGCGGCCTCGACCCAGGACATCCGGCCGAACCCGCCGACATAACGGATCGACACAGGGTCGAGCCGGTAGAAGGAAAAGTCAGTGAAATCGACGTAGTACGAGGCGCGCGGGTGTGCCGCGAGGAACCTCGTCCGGGCGGCGGCCGCCTCCGCGCCCTCGAGCGGCCGACACGCGCCGATCAGCGTCATCCGCCCGAGCGCGAGCGGGTCCACCCGGCCGTCGGCGGCCTCGGCGAGGAGCAGCGACGCCTCGGAATGGACCTTGAGGTTGCCGGTGTGCTCGGCGAGCGCCGAGAGCAGCAGCAGCGGGCGCCCGTGCGCGTCCACGGCGACGGTGACGAGCGAGCCGTAAGGGTAGCCGGCCGGGTCCCGCGCGAGGGTGCACAGCGTGGCGGCGCGGGCCCGCTCCGCCAGGGTGCGGCAGCGCTCGGCGTGGCTCGGCGCCGGTGCGTTCTGAACGGGGTGCTCTGCCTGCGGGCCAGAGCGCGGCCGGCCGTGGTCTGTGCTCGTCGACATGGCAAGGCGGGTAGCACACCCGGAGGCCCGCTGTAACCCGCGTGCCACGCGCTCGACGGACTCGACAGCGCCGTCACAAAGACAACTCCACGATCGCGATCAACGAGGACGGCACGACCACGGGCAAGCTCGTCGGCATCCTCACGATGCCGAGAGAGCGACAGCACCTTCGATTCACGGTCTCTCGCGAGGACCCGACCACCGGATCCGACACCCCCAGGCGGCGGTCTCTATTGCCTTGACGAGACCGCATGGGTAAGCGAGCCAGCCCGACAGTTGACATGTCATCCAAAGCTCGATCTACTCTCCCGTCGCTCAACATCACTGGAGCCGGGGGTTCACTCGTCCGTGGAACATGATCCACACGTACGTGGATGGCGGGCCGGCTCGGTCAGGCTTTGTTCGGCGCTCTCGCTCCTGCTCGCGACGCTCTCGATCGTCCTCGGCGCGCCCACGCCGGCGCTGGCAGACGAAGCGCCGGCGTCGGTCCTGGTGTTTGTGTCGGACGACTCGACCGCGCCGGCCATGTCCGCGATCACCGGCGAGCTCCGGCAGGCGGTGCAGGCCGGGTGGAGTGGGCCGGTCACGTTCAAGCTCGAATACATCGACCTGTCGTGGTTCGATACTCCCGATTACGCGCGCGAGCTCCGCCGCTTCTACCGGGTCAAATACAGCAGCTACCACCCCGGCGTGATCGTCGCGCTCCGGCTCGACGTGCTCCGGGTCGTGCTCGATCTGCGGCGCGAGCTGTGGCCCGGCGTGCCCGTGGTCTTCCTGGCCGAGGACCAGGGCGCCGCCCTCGCGGTGCCCGCCGCGCCGGACGTCACCGGGATCTGGATCGAGTTCGCGTGGCTCAGGACGACGGAGACAGCCCTCCGGCTCTTCCCCGATACGCGAGAGATCGCGATCGTCATGGGCGCGAGCCCCTGGGAGCGCGCGCGCCGCGCCGGGCTCGCCAGCGAGCTCAGCCCCCTCGCCGACCGCGTCGCGCTCCTCGATCTCGCGGGCCTGCCCCTCGCCGAGCTCGATCGGCGCCTCGCCACGCTCCCGGAGGACACGCTCGTCCTGTTCGACACGTTCTACATGGATGGCAACGGGCAGCGCTTCGTCGGTCTGCAGGTCTTCGAGCGGGTCCGAGCGCACACCCAGCGCCCGTTCTTCTCAGTCCACGGCGTCGGGCTCGGCAAAGGGCTAGTCGGCGGGGTGATGGTCGACTACGGGCGGGTCGGGCGCGACCTGGGGGGGATGACGCTGCGGCTCCTCGGCGGCGAGCCCGCGTCGTCGATCCCGATCCGCGCCGCGGACGCGACGGAGCTCGCCTTCGACGCCCGCGAGCTCGCCCGCTTCAAGATCCCCGAGGATCGCTTGCCGCCGGGCGCCGAGGTCCGTTTCCGCATGCCGTCCTTGTGGGACCTCTACCGTCGGTGGGCGGTGGGCGCCGCGGCCGTGGTCACGCTCCAGGCCACCCTGATCGCCGGGCTCATCATCGAGCGACGGCGGCGGGGGCGCGCGCAGGTGATGGGCGACGCCGTGCTCGCTTCGATGGCCGGCTTCGTGGCCATCCTCGACCAGGCCGGGGTGCTGCGCCGCGCCAACCAGGGATGGTCGCAGCCGTCCCGCGAGGACGCGTGGGGGCCGCTCGCCGGCGTCACCGAGGGCCGGAGCTACCTCGAGGCGTTCCGGCAGGCTGCGGCGGCGGGCGACGCCGGTGCGGCGCGGGTCGTGGAGCTCGTGGAGGGGGTGCTCGCGGGGCGCGACGGCGAGGGAACGGTCGAGTACCACCACGTCGCTACGGAGCGCTGGATCGAGGTGCGAGCGCGGCGACTGTCGCTGGGGGGCGGTGGCGCGGTCGTCTCCCAGTTCGACGTGACCGGCCGGAGGCGCGCCGAAAACGAGGCGCGGGCGTCGCTCAGCGCGCTCTCGCACCTCAACCGCGTCGCGGCGATGGGCGAGCTCGCGTCCTCGATCGCGCACGAGCTCAACCAGCCGCTCTCGGCGATCCTCACGAACGCGCAGGCGACGGAGATCCTGCTGGGCCGAGGGGCGCCGGACGTCGCGGGGGCGAGCGCCGCCCTCGCGGAGATCGTCACCGACGCCCGGCGGGCCGGCCAGGTGGTGCGGCGGACGCGCGCGCTGATGAAGAAGGGCGAGGTGCAGATCGAGCGCTGTGACCTCAACGAGGCGGCGCGCGAGGTGGCGCGGCTCGCGGGCAACGACGCGCTCCTGCGCGGAGCGACGATCGTGCTGGATCTCGCGCCCGACCTGCCGGCCGTGCGGGGCGATGCGGTCCAGCTCCAGCAGGTGGCGCTGAACCTCATGTCGAACGCGCTCGACGCCGTCTCGGAGCGGCCGCACGGGGGCCGGCGCGTGATCGTGCGGACGGCGCGCGCCGGCGGCCGCGTGGCGCTCGCGGTGGAGGACTCGGGCGAGGGGGGCGCAGGCGACGACCCCGAGCGGTTCTTCGAGCCGTTCTTCACGACGAAGCCGGCGGGGCTCGGCCTGGGGCTCTCCATCAGCCGGTCGATCGCGGCGGCGCATGGCGGTCGGCTGTGCGCCGAGCGCGCGCCCGGAGGCGGCGTCGTGGTGCGCCTCGAGCTGCCGGGCGAGGCGGAGGATGAGGAGGAGCGATGACGGGCGTGAAGGCGAAGGTCGTGGTGATCGACGACGACGGCGCGGTGCTGCGGAGCCTGGCCCGGCTGCTCGACGTGTCGGGCTACGAGGTGGAGACGTTCGACGGGGCGGGCGCGTTCCTCTCGTCGGTCGCGCCGGAGGCGCGGGCCGGCTGCGTGATCGTGGATCTTGCGATGCCGGACCTCGACGGGCTCGCCCTGCAAGCGGCGCTGCGGGCGTCCGGGTGCCGCCTGCCGCTGATCTTCATCACCGGGCACGGGGACGTTCGGTCGTCGGTGCAGGCGATGAAGGAGGGCGCGGTGGACTTCCTGCTGAAGCCGCTCGAGGCGGGCGAGGTGCTCGCGGCGGTGAGGCGCGCGATGGAGCGCGACGCGCGGGCGCGGGCGGCGCGGGCGGAGCACGAGGTGCTCGCGGCGCGGCTCGACGGGCTCACGCCGCGCGAGCGACAGGTGTGCGAACAGGTCGCGCTGGGGCGGCTCAACAAGCAGATCGCGGCGGATCTGGAGCTCACCGAGTCGACGGTGAAGCAGCACCGGGCGCACGCGACGGCGAAGCTCGGGGTGACGTCGGCGGCGGAGCTCGCGGCGCTGCTGGAGCGGCTCCGCGGCTGGGGCGGGTGAGCGCAGCGCCGGGAGCCGGGCGCTGCCCGGACGAACGTGCGGCGCTCCGGCTACCGCACAGATAGCGACGCATTTCAAGCTGTCTCAATGGACAATAGGCCGAGCCTCGGCGTCGGCGTTAGGGTCGCCGCGCGCGTCCGGGCCACGGTCCGCATCGGCCTGGCCGCCCCGATAGCGACGGAGAGCCCTCATGAGCCCGATGATTCAAGGCGTGTACGCCACCCGAACGCAATGAGGCACATCGAATACGGCACGTCGTTGCAGGGTCGATCGAACCTGCTCGACCCAACGTCGAGGCTCGAGCGCGACGCGGGCATCGGTCGGCCGCACGGGCCGGACGCCGAGGGGAAGAGCGGCGGTCACGTCGGGCGCTCGCTCGTGCGCGCCGCGACCGATCCAAGATCGGATGGAGTTCGCCGAAGGGAGTGATCAGCTCACGTATGCTCTCCAGTCGAGCTGAGCTCAGTCCGAGCTCGGTCTGAGCTCGACGCCGTGGTCTTTGTGCTCGGCGCAATCGGCGCTCCTGCCGTGTCTCGACGAGTAGAGATCGATGGCGACAGTGTTACTCGCAAGCACCCGCTGCTCTGACTCCGTCATTGACGAGCCGGGTCGCTCACTGTAAGCGGTAAAGTATGCTCCAGATATACCTCGTGCCCGGCTTCATGGGTTTTCAATCCCTGGGAGATTTCGCCTACTTCCGTCGCGTGCCGGAGATGCTCACCCGGTTCCTCCGGGAGCTGGGCCACGACG
The DNA here is from genome assembly GCF_051530195.1 of Sorangium sp. So ce321. Lineage (NCBI taxonomy): Bacteria > Pseudomonadati > Myxococcota > Polyangiales > Polyangiaceae > Sorangium > Sorangium sp. So ce321. Next base: position 7,254,024 of record NZ_CP150329.1, read on the forward strand.
ATGTCGAGGTGCACGAGTGCCCCACCCTCCCGAGCGGGTCCATCGCGCGCAGGGCCCAGAAGGCCCTGGAGCTCATCGCGAAGCGCGGCGGAGAGCAGGCCTCGAGCATCCATCTCGTCGGTCACTCGACGGGCGGGCTGGACGCGCGGCTCCTCGCGGCGCCGGGCGTGAGGCTCATCCCGGGCGACATCGAGGAGCGGATCGGCCAGCGAATCCGCTCGGTCGTCACCATCTCGACACCGCATTACGGCGCGCCGCTGGCGAACCTGCTGGTCGCGCTGCCCTTCGGCCGGCTGCTCGAGGCGATCGGGCTCCTGGCGTCGAAGGAGCGGGCGAGGGGGGCTATCGTGGCGTTCGCGCGCTTCATCGAGAAGGTGGCCCGCGTCGACGACTGGATGGGCAGGAACGACACCTTCCTGGACAGCCTCGTGCGCAAATTGCTGAAGCGGCTCGGCGAGGACGCCGACGACCCGATGTGGAGCTTCCTGCATGAGATGTCGCAGGATCAAGGCGCGTCGATCCAGCTCACGCGGGAGTCCATGCACCTCTTCAACGCGGCCGTCGCGGACCGTCAGGGGACCAGCTACAGCTCGCTCATCACCATCGCGCCGCCGCCGCCGTCCTTCCCCAGGGTCGAGCTGGTTTCTCCGGCGGAAGCCGCGGCCAGGTTCGCGTTCTGGGTGCTCTACCGCATCGCCGCATCGGAGTCGAAGCAGTATCCCTATACGGCCCTCGACATCGACACGCTCAACCTCGACGAGCGGTCCACCACCATCAAGATCACGAAGAAGTCGAACGACGGGCTCGTCCCGTGCCAGAGCCAGGCTTACGGGAAGGTGCTGGACGTGCTGCTCGGCGACCACCTCGACGTGGTGGGTCAGTTCCCGAACGCCGGCGGCGATCGCCATGCCGACTGGCTCCCTTGCGGCGGCGACTTCAACGAGGAGAGGTTCTGCCTCGCGTGGTCGCTGGTCGCCCGCGAGATCTCCGCGAACGCGCAGGCGAAGCGGCAACCGGCGCGCCCTGCCCCCGTGCTCGAGGCGCCGATCCGCGCCGCCGCTCGGCAGGCGCGCGCGCGAAAGGCCGCGGCCCCGAAGAACGGGAGCCAGAGGTCGCGGGGCGGCGTGGGCGTCTCCTGACGCAGCTCTTGGGGGACGGGGGGCCCGGGACGCCCCCAGACCACGGAGGACAGCATGTTGAACAACCCCGATTCGCTGGAGAACCGCGATCCTCGGTTCATCAAGAGGGTGATGGGCGTCTTCGACCACACCCTCCGGCCTTATCACCGGTTCGAGATGCGCGGCCTGGAGAGGATCTCGGGGCACGATCGGGTCATCTACGTCGGGAACCACAACGGCTACCCGTACATGGCCGAAGCATTCCTGTTCATGCTCGGGCTCTTCAACGAGTACGGGGTGAGCCGGAACCCGTATTTCCTCATCCATGATCTCACGCTCAAGCTGCCGCTCCTGAATCAGTTCTTCACGCGCATCGGCGGCATCAAGGCGACGGCGAAGAACGCCACGCGCGCGCTGTCGAGCGGGCATTCCCTGCTCATCTATCCGGGCGGGGCCCCGGAGCTGATGCGCCCGCACCGGGAGAGGACGCGCGTCCGGTTCGATGGCCGCACGTCCCATGTCCGGCTCGCCATGAAGTACGGCGTGCCCATCGTGCCCTTCGTCGGCGTCGGCGGCCACTCGACGGCGATGATCCTCGACGATCTACCGTGGTTGGCAGAGGCGCTCGGCGCGAAGAGCCGGCTCGGCATCAATGCCTGGCCGCTCATCCTCAGCATTCCCTGGGGCCTGACCCTGGGCCCGTTCATTCCGCCGTACATCCCCTGGCCTTCCAAGATCATCCTGGAGCTCCTCGAGCCGATGGTCTTCGAGAAGGGCGCCGCGGGCGATGGCGACGAGGACCGGGTCGCGGCGGGCGCGGCGAAGGTCGAGCGGGCCATCGAGAGCGCGCTCGCACGGCTGGAAGCCGAACGAATGACGCGCAAGCGTCCGCCGCTGGTCGTCGCGAAGGACGCGGCTGCGCGGCTCCTGCGATGGATCGAGGGGCACCGCGAGGAGCTCGTGCGGTGGATCTCGGCGGCGACCGGCAGACTGTCCGCCATCGCCGGTCCGGGCGAGGACCGGAGACTGCCGCGCTCCGACGTCGCGAAGGTGGCTCCCCGTGCCGCCGAGGAGGCGCGGCATGACGTGGAGTTCTTCCGGCAGATCCTGGCGAGATCGGGCCGCATTCAGGCCGCCGTGCCGGGGGACAGGCCTCCTCTCGCCCGGGATGCGGGCACGAGGCCGGCAGCCGGCCCGACGAAGGCGGAGAGGCGGGGGAGACCCCGCTTCACCGAGCAACGGATCCACGCGATCCTGGCGCAGGCGAGCAAAGGAAAGAGCGTGACTGCGCTGTGTCGAGAGAGCGGTATCTCCGAGAGTACGTTCTATCGATGGCGCGCGAGACACCCCGCGAAGAACGGCGCGGACGACCGCGCGCCGGCCGCGCCGCTCCGCGCCGGCCGCGCCGCTCCGCGCCGGGCCGCGGCGCCGGCCGGTCGGGACGCGTCGTCCCCCGCGGGCGGGGGCCGCAGCCGGGAGGAGGGTGCGCTCGCGGCGCCGCGCGCGCTCGTGAGGCCTTCGCGCAACGTGTCGACCCGAGCGTAGACGCCCTGCCGCGCTCCGACCCCATGGTGACGAGGGCTGCTCGGCGCGTCGCGTGAGCCCCGCCGCCGCCCGTCACGCGGCCGCGCGCTTGCCATCCGCTGCGGGCGCCGGTCCGGGCGCCTCGCCGTGCAGGAGGACACGCTTCTCGCGGAGCGCCTTGAGCGCCCGCTCGGTCAGCGTGCTCTGGTAATCTTGCTTGTATTTCATGTCGAGGACGTGCGCCTCGGCGTCGAGGCGCACCGCCGTGAAGGAGCCGAGCACGCACTGGCTCACGCGCACGCAGGGCGGCTGCCCGAGGTAGACGTAGCGGCTGCTGGTGATGCACTCCTCGACGATCCGCTTGGCGAGCCCGACGTCCTGATCGATGGCGATGAAGAGCTGGACGGCGACCATCATGTCCAGACGACCGTGGTTCGCGGACGCCACCGCCTCGGTCAGGAACTTGTTGTTCGGGATCGTCACGAGCAGGTTGTCCTCGCTGATGAGGCGCACCGAGCGCAGCCCGATCGTCGTGATCTCGCCATAGAGATCGCCGAACTTGACCCGGTCGCCCACCTGGAAGGGTCGGTCGACGATGAGGGTCAAGCCGGCGAGGATCGACGAGGCGAGATCCTTGAGCGCGAAGCCGACCGTCACGGCCACCGTGCCGGTCAAGGCGAGCACGACCTCGCGGGAGAGGTTGATCGACGCCGCGACCGCGGCGGCGATGCCGCCGATGTAGATGCCGAAGCGCAGGAGCGTCGCGACCTGGTTCAGCAGGAGGCGCCGGTGGACGTGCCGGATGCCGCTGCGCTCGATGGCGGCGGTGAGCAGCCGGACGGCGAGCCAGGCGATGATGAGGATCGCGATGCCGGTGAGCACGCCGCCGGTCTGGAGCGTCTCGATGAGCTTCGCGCTGTCGGCGATGTCCGTGTCAGGTTCCATGCTCGTCCTCTCGTCAACGCTGGATCAGGTGCTTGCGCACGAGGAACGTCGTGACCGCGCTCTGCCAGCGGGTCGTGACGCGGTGGCGGCCGCCGAGATCGTCGACGACGCCGAGATCGACCAGCTTGGCGAGGGCGTCGTCGCACGGGAGCCGAGGGTACCCGAGCGAGATCGACGCCTCCGCGGTGGTCAGGCTGTCGTGCCACACGACGCTGGCGAGCACGAAGCGCTCCAGCTCATTGAGCTCCTCCAGCGTGTCCTCGCTGGGGCCCTGGAAGAGCCGGACGCGGAGGCGGCGCTCGCCGGCGGGGCTCAGCGATCGCAGCCAGTAATACAGGGCGACGCGCGGTACGCCCTGCGAGTAATCCCAGAGGAGGCGGCTGAAATTGCGCTCGGTAGCGGCCACATGGCCCTCCTGGTCGGGCGCGTCCTCGTCCACGAGCAGGTCGTCGAAACAGAGCGCGTAGCCGCTCGCCCGGAGCCGCCCGCCGAGCAGCGCGCCCAGCTTGTGCTCGGACCAGGGCGCCAGCTGCACGACCGCCCGGAAGACGATGGCCCCGCCGCGCGCGAAGAGCAGGTAGCGATACGGATGGTCGGCGAGCGCGCACAGCCAGAACATGCGCGGCGTCGAGCGCTCGACGATCTCCAGGAACGCCTCCCACGCGCCCCACGTGTCCAGGCCGCGCAGGAACAGGTGCTCCAGGTCATCGAGGATCAGCACCCGGCGCGGCTGGGTGCGCAGCCAGGCCGACAGCGCGTCGGCGCCCTCGCGCGCGGCGGGCGGCGCGTCGAGCGCGGCCCCGAGCGTGGCGACGAGATCCCCCTCCGTGAGCAGCCGCTGCCGGAGCGCGATGCGCTGGCAGGGGATCCCTTCGAGCTTGCGCTCGGCCGCGCGCAGCCAGCTCGTCTTGCCCGAGCCAGCGCCGCCGACGAGCAGGAGCGATCCCCCCCGGGAGCTGTCCCTCCAGGCGGCGAGCAGCTCCTCGAAGCGGTCGAGGCCGGGGTAATGGTCGAGCCCCACGGCCGGATCGTCGATCGGCTGCTCGGGCAGGCGCGCCAGCAGCTCGTCGGGCAACGCGGACGGCGCCTCGGTCACGGCCTGGGCGCCCCTGCGCCGCTCGACGCGCCTGCGGAACATGAACGCGAGCATCCGGTGCGACTGCTCGAAGCCGAGCAGGAAGCGCCGGATGGTGCGGCTCAGCGCGGCGAGCGAGAGGGCCAGGAACGCGGCGACGGCGACGAAGAAGCCGTACCACCGGCTGCGCGTCGAGCGCACCAGCGCGGCGAGCGGCCCGGCGCCGTGGAGGCGCAGGTAGGCCTCGCAGATGTCCTCGTGCCACCGGCGCATGAGCAGCCACGCGAGCGGGATCGCGCCGAGCCAGGCGAGGCGCCGGACGGCGTGGTGGATGTACCCCCGGCCGAACGCGATCTCGGACAGAACGAGGAGCAGCCCTGCGGCGAGCGCGTAGCGGCCCAGCGCCCGCAGCGAGCCGACGAGCCTGGCGCTGGTCGCCGCGTCGAGCCGCCTTCCGGAGGGCGGACCCAGCGCGGCGACGAGCTCGTGCGCGGCGGCGAGCGCGACGCGGTAGAGCCCGTACCAGAGCAGGAGGGAGTAGCAGAGCTCGACCTCGCGGACGCGCGCGGCGGCCGGCCCGAGGGCCTCGTGGATGCCCCAGACCGCGGCGAGGAAGAGGAGCCCGCCCGAGACCGCCGACAGCGCGGCGTGCGCGCGGCCGATGCCGCGCACGAGGCGCGGCCTGCGGAACACGCGGCCGAGCGCGGCGTGGACGCCGTCGAGGAGGCGCTGCCGCCGCCGGACCAGGAAGAGAGCGGCGAGGACCACCGCCAGGAAGAGGCCCCCGCGCACGGCCAAGGCGGCGGCGTAGTACGGGTCACGGAGCGCGTCGCGCGCCTCGACGAGGGCGCCGTCGCGGCGGAGCCCGTACCACCGCGCCCGAGCGGTGACATGCCAGAGCTCCGCGCGGAGCTGGTCCATGCCCTCGCGGTCGACGCCGAGCGCCGCGTCGCGCTGCTCCTCGGGGAGCCGCGCGAGGAGCAGCAGGCGCGCCCCGTCGAGCGCCTCCTCGGCGCGGAGCGCCTCCTCGGCGCGCGCTCGGGCGACCCGGCGCGCCTCGCCGTCGAGGGCGTTCGCCTCCTCGACCAGCGCGCGGCGCAGCGCTGCGAGCCGCTGGGCCTCTTCCCGGGGCGCCGCCTCGCCGGGGTCCGGCGCTCCGCGCGCCGGGGCGAGGCGCGGCGCGGCGGGCGGCGCGTTCACCTCGCGGAGCGCGGCATCGACCTCCGGCCGCACCGAGCGCAGCTCGGCCATGACGCGCTGGAGCAAGACCTCCGCCGCCTCGCTGCCGTGGGCCACCTCCCGGGCCTCGCGGGCGAGCCCCTCGATGCGGGCGCGTCGCTCGTCGTCGGCGAGCTCACGCCGCTGCGCCTCGAGCGCCTGGGAAAGCGTCGCCTGCTCGCGCTGGACCTGCTCGGCGCGGGCGATCTCCTCGGCGAGGCCGTCTCCTTCCGGACCCGGCGCCGGCGCCGGCGCGGGAGCCCCGGCGGCCTGCGGAGCCGGGGCTGCCGCCGCCACGGCGGGCGCGCCGGCGTCGACTGAAGCCGCACCGTCTGCCGCGATCACGTCCCTTGTCGCGGCCGCGCTCTCGGCGCCAGCCGCCGCGGCGTCGCGACCGCTGTCCGCCGCGGAGAGCCCGGCGTCCGGCGCGACAGCTTCCCCCGCGGGCGCCGCGACGGCCGGCGCTCCTCCGTCCTCGGCGGCGCCGGCTGCAGGCAGCCAGCCCGAGAGCACGAGGAGCGCCGCCGCGAGCGCCTCGTGAAAGCCCGCCAGGCGTGTCTTGCCGCGTCGACTCATCCGGGCGGCTACCATCTCGTGCAGCACTGTTCGCTGTCCATCCTGCGCGCATAGAAGGTATGCGCGTTCATCACAACGGTTATTGTCGAGCAGGTGCAGGGCGATGAGGGGCGCCGCCGGACCGGTCACGTTGTAACTGAGTTTCACGAACCTGGGCTCGTGAAGGCGTCGGACCGAGGAAGCTCTCGGCGGAGCCGATTCCGCTTGCCACGGCGGCGAAGCAGAGGCCAGGACGGCGCGTTCTCGGCCGGGACCTCGCACTCCGCCTCCCCGTGCGAAAGACGCGAGGACGGCTCGGGGAGCCCCCTCCCTCACGCCTTCTCCCTCCGAGGAACAACCGATCACCGAAAGGACCTCCCAGTGCGTATCAAGCTCGCCGGCGTGCTCTCGCTCTCTTGCCTCGCCGTGCTCCTCTTCCTCTCTCTCCCCTCGGGGCCCCTCTTCGCAGGCAGCGCGCCGAGCGCATGCACCGGTAGCTACCTGATCCAGGAGGATGGTGGAGCGAAGGACTTCTGGACGTTCGAGGCCGACGGATCCTTCTTGGGAACCACATCCACACAACCACTCTACAACTTCTCCAACCAGCAAGGGAGCTGGAAGAAGGACGGCGCGGACGGCGCCAAGGGCACGCTTCTCGCGTTCGTCTTCGACGACGATAACAACCTGCTCACCACGGCCCGCATCGACGTTGCCTTTCACACCGTCGGCCAGGGCTGTGATCACGTCGCCGGGTCGCTCGTGGTCCGCACCTTCGAGGACGGCGAGGACCCGCTGGATCCGTCGACCGACACGGGTGATCCCCTCGCCACGGACACCTTCTCCGGGAGGCGCGTGGAGGCCGGCCAGTAGCGTACCTGCGCTCCGATCCAGCTCGAGCATCGACCCACCAAGGCCGGCGTCGATGGCCGGACGTGACGAGCATGCCGCGGCTGCCAGACGAGAGCGCCCAGGGCTTCTTGAGGCCCGTCTCGTCGAGGATCGTGTGAGCATCCAGCAGCATGCGCGCCATGAGCTTGCTCATCGCTCCGCGCTTGCGCCGGACGTCGCCGAAACGCGCTTTGCCGGTTTCCCGGCGCTACGACGGCACCACCCGGAGCCGCCCGCGCTGCGCCGCCGGCTCGCGTCCGCCCGCCTCGGCCGCGCGCGCCGGCGCGGGCCGGGCCACGGCGCCCGGCGCCCACACAGCGAAGTCCTCCGGCAGCGGCCCTGGGAGCGCCGGCTGCACGGTCCGCTCCAGGAGCTGGAAGTCGCAGCGCGCGACGAGGTCGAGCGGCAGACCCCTGTCCGGCCCGCCCTTCGCGTACCACGCCCGCGCCGCCTGCACGTTGCGGATGAGCACGGCGTGCTGCGGGTCGCACTTCGCGGCCGTCGTGAAGTGATCCTGCATGGCCTGCCAGTCGCGCCGGCCCGCCGCGACGCAAGCGAGCGCGTTGTACGCGAGCCCCGGCAACGGATACCCGAGCTCCAGCGCGCGCGCGGCGTGCCGCTCCGCGAGATCGAGCTGCCCCGCGTCCAGGTAGGCGACGCCGAGCTCCAGGTGCGCGGCGTGGTGGTCGCCGAGCCGCTCGAGGATCGCCCGGCGCTCCTCCACCCCCTCGCGGTAGAGCTCGCGCAGCCCCTTGTTCTGCTCGAACCAGGCGCTCATCAGCGCCGTGTCCTCCTCCGAGGCGTCGAAAGGCGTCTTGAGCTCCTGGAAGTCGCCGCGGAAGTAGACGTCGCGCTCGAGCCAGCCGGCCGCCTCGGCGTCGTCGAAGTCGCGCGTCCCGGGGTAGATCGACAGGCACGAGAAGATGTACTGGTGCGGCCTCGCCGCCTCCAGGAACGCGAGCGTCTCCCGGAACGTCTCCGCCGTCTCGCCGCGGTTGCCCAGCATCATGTAATAGCGGACCTGGATCCCGTACTTCTTCGCGAGCTCGGTCGACTCGATGATCTTCTTGACCGTGATCTTCTTGTCGATGTTCTTCAGGATGGACGGCGAGCCCGACTCGACACCGAGGCTCAGGCGCTGGCAGCCGGCGAGCCGCATCTCCCGGAGCAGGTCCTCGCCGAGCACGTCGACGCGCGTGTCGCAGCTCCACAGGAACGAGAGCTTGCGCTCGCGGATGCCGCGGCAGATCTCGATGACGCGCTTCCTGTTCGTCGTGAAGGTGTCGTCCTTGACCTGGACCATCTTCACGGGGAGCTTCTTCACGGCGGCCTCGAGGGCGTCGAGCACGTAAGGCACCGACTGGCCGCGGAAGCCGCGGCCCCACGTCGCCTCGGCGCCGCAGAACGTGCAGGCCCAGGCGCAGCCGCGCGACGTCATCACGATGTGCGTGGCGAAGTGGTCGTGCGGCGACTCGAGCGCGTCGAGGTCCTCGATCGCGGCCCGGTGCGGGCCGAGCTCGACGCGGCCATCGACCCGGTAGGCCGTGCCGGCGATGCCGAGCGCGGGCCCGCCGGCCTCGAGGCGGTCGAGGAGCTCCAGGAACGAGTGCTCGCTCTCGCCGAGCGTCACCGTGTCGATCTCGGGGTGGTGCCGCAGCATCTCGGCCGCGAGCGGGGTCGCGTGCGGCCCGCCGACGACGATGTGCGCCGCGGGGTGGAGCCGCCGGATGCACCGCACGGTGAGCGCCACGCCGCGCCGGTTCGCGGTCCAGCACGACAGGCCGAAGACGTCGGCGTCGAGCTCGCGCACGATCCGCTCGACCTGCGAGAACGGGTACGACGAGAGGTTGAGCACCTTCACCTGGTGGCCCGCGCGGATCGCCTGCGCGCCCAGGGAGAAGAGCCCGTACGGGGTCTGGTGGAAGTCCGGGTCGAGGTCTCCCTCCCGGTAGTCGGCCGGCGGGCCGTCCCCGCTCGTGTCGGGCGCCTCCCCGGGCGCGGGGATCTTCCAGGGCGGTGGGTAGAGCAGCGCGATGCGCATGGGTCCTGCCTCTCGGTGCTTATCGGTCAGGCGGGCGCGGCGCTGCCCTCGGTCGACGTGCCGCGCGCCGCGGCGGCGCCGTCGGCGTCGATGCGGCGCGCGCGCGCGATCCGCGCGTAGAGCTCGGCGCTCGGCCGCGGGCTGCGCTCCTGGGTCACGTGGTCGACCTCGACCAGCCCGAAGCGCGGGGCGTACCCCTCGGCCCACTCGAAGCTGTCGAGCAGCGACCAGTGCATGTACCCGCGGACGTCGACGCCGCGCTCGATCGCCCGCGCGACCTCCGCGAGGTGCCGCACGAGGAACCGCGGGCGCTGGTCGTCGTCCGCGTCGGCGATCCCGTTCTCGGTGATGTAGATGGGGACCCGGGCGCGGGGCCACCAGGCGTCGAGCACGTAGCCGAGCCCCTCCGGGTAGATCTCCCAGCCGAGGTCGCTGACCTCGGCCCCCTCGGGGACGAGCCGCCGGAAGAACGCCGCGCGCGCGTGCGCCGGCGAGAAGCGGACCAGATCCCGGCTGTAGTAGTTCACCCCGAAGAAGTCGTGCAGGCCGCTGTCGCACACGGCGCGCGCGAACGCGTCGTTGAACAGCCGCTCGAAGAGCGCTGCCCACATGCGGTCGGCGAGGCGCCCGAACCGCTCCGGCTCGATGACGCGCAGGTGGTGCGCCACGCCGACGGCGATGGAATGCCCACGGCGGCCCGCGGCCTCGTGCATGGCGCGGTACATGGCGGCGTGGGCGCGGAAGAGGTTCTGGTGGGCGCGCACCGCCTCGACGGGCGAGCTGCGCGCCGGCGGCCAGACGCCGAGCAGGTGCGCCTGGAGGGCGAGCATGTTCGGCTCGTTGATGGTGACCCAGAGCTGGCAGAGGTCGCCGAGCGCCTCGACGGCGCGCTCGGCGAAGCGCGAGAGGAGCGCCGGCAGCTCCTGCGAGAGGAGCCCGCCGCGCAGCGCGACCCAGCGCGGCAGGGTGACGTGGTGGACGGTGACCATCGGGGTGATCCCCGCCTCGCGGTGCGCCCCGAGGACGTCCCGGTAGTGGTCCCACCCCGCCGGATCGAACTCGCCCGGCTCCCGCTCGATGCGGGCCCACTCGATGGAGAGCCGGTGGGCCCCCATGCAGAGCCGCGCCTGGAGCGCGACGTCCTCGCGGAAGCGGTGCAGCTGGTCGCACGCCTGATCCGGGGTGTCCCCGCCGCGGACGCGCCCCGGCTCGCGCGCGAAGGCGGCCCAGTCGCTCTGCGCGCAGTGCCCCTCGACCTGCGTGGCGGAGGCGGCAGTGCCGAACAGGAACGCGTCCGGGAAGCGCAGATCCTCACCCATGGCCGCGCATCCTACGCGAACTCGCGCCCGGCGGCTGCCTTCCGGACACGTGCGCGGCGTCCGTGGGGCACGTCCGCGGCGCGCTGCGGCGTGGCACGCGGGCGCGCCGCGCGGGCGGCGATTGCCCGACCGGTCAGCCGCCACTACGATCGGGGCAGTGCGCGCGGGGCGGTACGGAGGTGCAGCGAGCGCGAGGCGGCGAGCGCGCGCCTGCGCCCTCGCGCTCGCGCTCGCCGGAGCGCTGCTGCACGGGGCGGCGCCGGCCCGCGCGGAGGCGGCTGGCTGGGCCACGGCGCAGGCCGCCGAGCTGACGCGGCAGGCCGAGGCCCGCGCCGCGGCCGGCGAGCCCGACGTGGCGCTGACGCGGTACCTGGAGGCGGTCCGGTTCGACGCCACCTATGGCCCGGCGTACCTCGGGCTCGGCGCGCTGTATGAGCGGGCGGGCGATCTGCGCGAGGCGGAGCGCACGTACACCGTGGGGCTGGACCACGTGAGCGGCTTCGTCGAGGGCCACCGCGCCCGGGCGGCGCTCCGGTCGCGCCAGGGGCGGCGCGACGAGGCGATCGCCGATCTGGAAGCGGCGGTGGCGCTCCGGGGCGACGACGCCGCGCTGCTCCAGGAGCTCGCGGCCGCGTACGTGGCCGCGGGCGCGCTGCCGGCGGCGCTCGGCGTGGCGCGGCGGCTCTCGGCGCTCGCCGCGCAGGCCGACGATGCCGCCCTCGCGGCCGCGGCGAGGACCCAGGCGCGCGCGCTGTCGGTCCTGGTCGGCGAGGCCGACCCCGTGCGGGCGGGCGGCAGCGACCGCGGCCCGGTCCGGCGCGCGCTCGCGATCCACGCCGCGGCGCCCGCGCGGGGACAGACAGCGAATCAGCGGCGCGAAGGGCGGTGATCGGGTCCGCCCGAGACACCGCATCATCGTCCTTGTCGAACGGGGGAGAGACCATGGTGGAGTGCGGCTCGGGCGGTGGTTCGGGATGCTCATCGACGAGCACGACGAGCCCATCCACGCCGGGTATCTCGAGCTCCGCGCTGGCGGCGCTGCGCCGGTCCATGCGATGGCCATCGCGTTCGATGGGAAGGTGGTCCGCGTGCGAGCGGGCGACCCGGGATAGGCGCACACCCGGCGGAGCTGGTGCGTCGCGCCATCGATGACGATCAGGTGAAAGGCCGACCTCCTGGCCGAGATCGTCGATGTCACGATCCACCGAAGCTCGTGACCCGATAAGCGCGCTGATCGATCCCGGAAAGCTAGTCCAGCCGCTCCTCGACGATCATGCGTACGCCGTGCGCCGGCCCGACGTTGGCGGCGCGCACCTTCCCCGGATCGGGTCGCAGCGATGCGAGGCGCAGCCGGTAGCGCCGCAGGATCGTGCCGAGCACCAGCCGCATCTCGTAAGAGGCCATGGCCGCGCCGAGGCAGCGCCGCGCTCCGCCGCCGAAAGGCAAGAACTCGAACGGCGTGAATTTACGCTCGAGGAAGCGCTCGGGCCGGAAGCGCAGCGGCTCGGGATAGAGGTCCTCACGGAAGTGGGCGACCCCGATCGCCGCCGCCACGCCGACGCCGGCCGGCAGGGTATAGCCCATCAGCTCCAGCGGGCGCAGCAGCTTGCGCGGGCCGGGCGCCGGCGCGAGCGGGTAGCGGCGCAGGGTCTCCTGGCAGACGGCCTCGAGGTACGGCTGCCTGTCCAGCGCATCGACCTCCGGATCGCGCCCCAGCGCTGCCAGCTCGGCGCGCAGCCGCTCGAGCGCCGCGGCGTTCTCGGGCCGGTGCAGCGCGTAAAACGCCCACGCGATCGAGATGGCCGTGGTCTCGTGCCCGGCGACGACCAGCAAGATCAGCTGGTCCCGGATCTCCTCGTCGGTCATGGGGTGGCCTTCCTCGTCGCGGGCATGGACCAGGAGGCTCAGGATGTCGTCGCGCGGCCCGGCCGCGCGCGCCGCCTCGATCAGCGCGTCGAGGTGCTCATGCAAGCGGCGCTGCCGCCGCAAGAACGCGGCGAAGGGACCTACCCCGCCGAGCTCGCGCCGCAGCGACGGGAACAGCGCGATGAGCGGTGAGATCCCGTCGATGAGATCCAGGAGCAGCCTGGCCAGCTCTGCCATGCGCGCCGGCTCGCTCACGCCGAAGGCGGCTTGCAAGATCATGTCGAGCGAGATCTGCTGCGCGACCTCGTGGACGGTCACCTGCTGGTCACGCCGGAAGTCCGCCGCGCGCTGCTCGGCCAGGCGGCACATCGCCTCCCCGTACGCGCGCATGCGCGCCCCATTGAACGGCGGCATCGTGAGCCGGCGCAGCCGGCGGTGCTCGGCGCCGCCGAGCAGGATCAGCGAGCGCTGGCCCAGGAACACGGACAGGTCCCCCGACAGAGGCGCAAACGTGTCGGGATCTGCCGTGTAGATGGCCTTGATGCCAGCAGGGTCGCCGGTGCACACCAGCGGGGGATCGCCAGGAAACGAGAAGGGATCGCCGTACCTCTGCGCGAGCGGCACCATGCAGCCGATGGGATCCCGGAGATACCGGATCAGAGTCCAGAGCTTGCTGCTCGGCCCCGGCGGGAGGTTGGGCATGGCCGAGACTACCAGGCGAGCGACCAGACACCTTCACCGAAGCAGCGCCACGTGGCCACAACCGGGACAATTCGCCACAAACGCCCCCCGCGGAAGGGCAGCCCACGCCGCCAGGCTCGGCAGAACGCCGCTGCCGCGTCCCCCCGCGCGCTCCACCGCCTGGCGTCTCGAGCGCTCTTCAGTCCGCCGCTCTCCGCGCGCCCCTCGCGCGCTGGCACGGGATCAGCACAGACAGCGGCGTCCAGACGCCCAGACCTCCGTGCACCGCGCCTCGCGCCGCGCCCTCGGCGAGCAGCCCGGCGCACCGGTAGAACCCCGAAGGGAGAAAGCGAGAACTCATGAAGGCGGTAGTCTTTCACGGCATCGGCGACATCCGGATGGACGACATCAAGGAGCCGAAGATCAAGGAGTCGACCGACGCGATCATCCGGATCACGGCGAGCGCCATCTGCGGCACCGACCTCCACTTCATCCGCGGCACGATGCCCGGCATGGAGCCGGGCACGGTGCTCGGCCACGAGGCGGTCGGCGTCATCGAGGAGCTCGGCGACGACGTCCGGAACCTGAAGAAGGGCGACAGGGTCGTCGTGCCTTCGACGATCGCGTGCGGCTATTGCTCGTACTGTCGCGCGGCGTACTACGCCCAGTGCGACAACGCGAACCCGAACGGCAAGCACGCGGGCACGGCGTTCTTCGGCGGCCCCAAGATGTCAGGCCCCTTCGACGGTCTGCAGGCGGAGTTCGCGCGCATCCCCTTCGCCAACGTCGGCCTCGTCAAGCTGCCGAACGGCGTCAGCGATGATCAGGCCATCCTGCTCTCCGACATCTTCCCCACCGCGTACTTCGGCGCCGAGCTCGCCGAGATCAAGCCCGGCGACACGGTCGCCGTCTTCGGGTGCGGCCCCGTCGGCCTGTTCACGATCGCGAGCGCCAAGCTCATGGGCGCAGGGCGCATCATCGCCATCGATCAGGTGCCCGACCGCCTCGCGATGGCGCGCGAGCAGGGCGCCGAGACGGTCGACTTCTCCGCCGAGGATCCGCTGGCGGCGATCATGCGCCTCACCGGCGGCATCGGCGTGGACCGGGCGATCGACGCGGTGGGCGTCGACGCCGAGCGCCCGCACGACGGCCCCGCCCACAAGCAGGCGAAGCAGGACGCCAAGGCGTTCGACCTCGAGGTCAAGCAGATCTCCCCCGACGCGCGGACCAAGGGCGACACCTTCCGCGCCGGCGACGGGCCGTCCCAGGTGCTGCAGTGGGCGGTCCGGTGCGTGGCCAAGGCGGGGACGATCGCGGTGATCGGCGTCTACCCGCAGACGTCGCGCACGTTCCCCATCGGAGAGGCCATGAACAAGAACCTCACCCTCCAGATGGGCAACTGCAACCACAGGAAGTACATCCCGAAGCTCGTGGACCTCGTGCAGACCGGCCAGGTCGATCCCACCACGATCATCACCAAGCAGGCGCCCCTCGAGTCGGCGATCGACGCCTACAAGGCCTTCGACCGGCGAGAGGCCGGGTGGGTCAAGGTCGAGCTCCGCCCGTCGGCGGCGGGGACACCTGCCCAGCTGAACCGCGCCGTCGCGTAGCCCGCCGATCGCATCTGGATCTGTCGAGGGCATGGCCCGGATGACCCGGCCGGCGCCGGCTCGTCCGTCGGCGTCATCGCGAGGCGGGGACCGTTCCCGTTTGAAACGGGGATTTCCCGCTCGAACCGGGCGCGCAGCGGCCGCTAGCCTCGGAGCTCACCATGCACCTCGAACCGCGTCGAGCCCCGCTCCGGGGCGGCCGTCACTGCATCATCCGGCAGATCTCGCGCGAGGACGCGGCCGCCCAGCTCGACCTCGAGCGGGCGATCGTGCGCGCGCGGCACGGCATCGTGAAGCACGAGGACGAGCTGCCCGCGGACGCGGCGGCCTACGCCGAGCAGCGGGATCGCGCGGGGCTCACGGCGACGGACGGCTCGGCGATGTGCCTGGCCGCCGAGCTGGAGGGGGGCGGCCTCGTCGGCGAGGCGACGCTCCTCCGGCTCAAGCTCCGGATGGTGCGCCACGTGGGCATCCTCGGGCTCGGCGTTCACCCGGAGGCGCAGGGGCTCGGGGTGGGCCGGGCGCTGCTCTCGCGGCTGCTCGAGTGGGCGCGCGCGCACCGCGACGCGGACGGGGGGCGGGTGCTCCGGGTGGAGCTCTACGTGCGGGCCGACAACGCCCGGGCGATCGCGCTCTACCGGTCGGTCGGGTTCGCGCACGAGGGCACGCGCCGCGGCTTCGTGCGCGGTGACGACGGCGCGTTCGTGGACGACCTGGTCATGGGCCTGTCGCTGGCGCCGGCCGACGAGGCCCCCGCCCTCCGCCGGTGAGGCGCGCCCCCGCGGCGGCGGGCATGACGCGCGCGGGCGCCGCGGGTAGCCTCCCGCGATGAGCGGATCGCTCCCCGCCGCCCGCGCCGCCGACCCTGGCGCCCTCCCCGATCCAGGCGCCCGCCTCGATCCCCACGCCGGCCGCCGGGACCCCGGAAGCCGCCCCTCCCCGGAAGACCGCGCCCGCGCCGCGCTGCGCGCCGGGCGCATCGCCGCCCTGACCGCCGCTGGCCTCGCCCTGGGCAAGCTCGTCGCCGGCCAGCTCGGCCATTCCATGGCCGTCACCGCGAGCGCCGTCGACTCGCTCACGGATCTCTTCGCCTCGTCGGCGAACGTGCTCGCCATCCAGCTCGCCCACGCCGCGCCCGACCGCTCGCACCCGTTCGGCCACGCGAAGATCGAGACGCTCGCGACCGCCGGTCAGGGCCTGCTCATCGGCGGCTCCGGCGTCTACCTGCTCGTCGAGGGCGTCCGGCGGCTGCTCTCGCCCGAGCCGCTCCGCCTCGCCGCCGTCACGCTCGGCGCCATGGCCGCGTCCGCGCTGATCACCGCGACGCTCGTGGCCTACCTCGGCCGCGTCGCCGCGCGCACCGGGTCGAGCGCCATCCAGGCCGACGCCGTCCACTACCGCACCGACATCGCCGCGAACCTCGCGATCTTCGCCGGCGTCGCCCTCACCTACGCGACCGGCATCGCCCGGGTCGACGGCGTCCTGTCGATCGCGGTCGCCATCTACGTCCTCGCCTCGGCGGGCTCCCTCCTCCGCCTCGGCGTGCGCGACCTCATCGACACGAGCGCCCCCGAGGAGCGCGTCGGCGCGATCGAGGCCGCGCTCGGCGCCCTGCGCGGGCGCGGCGAGATCCTCGGCCACCACGCGCTGCGCACGCGGCTCGCCGGGCGCACGCTGTTCGTCGACGTGCACATCGAGCTCCCGGGCGACATGCGCCTCGCCCGCGCGCACGCCACGGGCGACCGGGCGCGCGACGCGATCCTCGCCGTCGAGCCCGAAGCCGAGGTGCTCGTGCACATCGACGTCGAGCGCGACGAGCCGGCGTGAGGGGGCGCCCGCGCCGCGCGCGGCCGCTCAGGCGGGCGGCGCGCTCGACTCGCCGAGGCGCGGCGGCCCGGCGCACGGCAGCTCGACGAGGAACGTGGCGCCGGCGCCGAGCGCGCTCTGGACGCGGATCGAGCCGCCGTGCGCGTCCACGATCCTGCGGCTGATGTAGAGGCCGAGCCCCGTTCACGTAGCGGACGAGCGACATGGGGACGCGCCGCGAGCAATCCTCCGTGGACAAATCCGCTTTCGCGCGCGGAGCTGATGGCCTGCTCGTACAGATGCTGCGCTTTGTCCCATTCGCCGCCGATGCGCGCGATCTCGGCGCCGACCAGCGCCGCGCGATTGCGGAAGTTTTCCGGGCAGCTCGAAGCCCAGGCCTCGATCTGCCGGTGATGGGTGACGAGCGCCGTGAGGTGCTGCGACCGCTCGTCGGCGAATGGAGGTGCCGCGTCGTGGCGCGCCGCCAGCGCGAGCGCACTGTAGAAATGGTATTCGGTGAGTGCGAGGAACACCGGCGACGTCCGGAGGAGCCGCTGCGCCTTCGCCCCGGCCTCGAGGGCAGAGGCGTAATCACCCGCGTAGCAACGCGCTTGCAGCTTGTGGAGCCAGTACCAGCCCGCGGCGATCGAGAGGCGCGGATCGCCCTCGAGGCGCCGCTCGAACCGGGCCCTCGTGCGAGCTTGCCGAGCATCAGGTCGACCACGTTGTCGGTGAACCCCTTCTCGCGGATCTTCGCCACATCCCACCGGAAGGCCTCGGCACGCTCGTCGAACTCGATCAGCCGCTCTTCGTGCAGCGCGGGGAGGAACTGGATCGCGAAGAACGGGTTGCCGGCCGTCTTCTCGTAGACGAGGTTCGAGAGCGCCGCGGCGTCCTCGCCGCGGCAGCGAAGCGCGTCGCTGACGAGCGCGGCCAGGTGCCGCACGACAAGGCGCCAGCGCGGCGTCGGGGTGCCCCGATCACGCCGCCTCGACCGGAAACGGAATTGCCCGTCGCTCGGCTTGCGCGCGCCCCGTGCCGGCTCCATAGCGCGCCGCGTGGGGGTGCCAACGGGATAATGGAACCAGCGAGCGTCGACAGCGGCATCCCGGGAGTCGGCTTTCTCCCATGGGGTTCGCACATTTGCCAGTTCTACGCGTCGCGGCAGGATCTCGCCGACACGCTCGTCCCGTATTTCCTCGCGGGGATCCGCGGAAATGCGCAGTGCACGTGGGTCACGGCAGCGCCGCTCCACGCGGCTCAGGCGCGCGACCTGCTCAGGGCGGCCATGCTCGACGTCGACGCGCTCGAGCGAAGCGGGCAGCTCGAGATCATCGATTATCGCGACTGGTACCTGAAGACGGGCGGGCTCACCACCGAGACCCTTCACCGGATGTGGATCGAGCGGCAAGATCTCGCGCTCGAGCGCGGCTATTCGGGGCTGCGGGCGAGCGGGAACACGTCCTTTGTCGAGGTGTGCGACTGGAAGAGCTTCGCCAATTACGAGGCGAGGCTGAACGGGGCGTTCGAGGGGCGCCGGATCGTCGGCCTCTGCGCCTACTGCCTCGGCCAGTGCCGCCCCGAGAGCGTCCTCGACGCCGTGCGGAGCCATCAATTCGCGATCATCCGGCGCGACCGGAAGTGGGAGCTCATCGAGAGCTCGTCGCTCAAGGCCGCCAAACAGGAGCTCCGCAAGCTCAACGAGGAGCTCGAGGAGCGCGTCCGCCAGCGCACGGCGGAGCTCGAGGAGGCGCTGCGGATCCGCGAAGACTTCATCTCGATCGCGTCCCACGAGCTGAAGACGCCGCTCACCTCGCTCAAGCTCTACGTCGAGGGCCTGCTGCGGGCCAGCGCGAGAGGGTCCTCGGCCGCCGGGCAGCTCGCCGAGCGGCTGGCGAAGGCCAAGATGGAGTGCGACAGGCTGGAGAGGCTCGTGGACTACCTGCTCGACTTCTCCCGCGCCTCGTCCGGCCAGCTCGCGTTCTCCTGCGAGGAAATGGACCTCTCTGAGCTCGCGCGGGCGACCGCCAAGCGCTTCACCGAGAGCTTGCGCCAGGCAGGCTGCACGCTGTCGCTGCGCGCGGACGCGCCGATCGTCGGCACCTGGGACCCGATGCGGGTCGAACAGGTGCTCGTGAACCTCCTCGCCAATGCGGTCAAGCACGCGCCCGGGGCGCCGATCGAGGTCAGCGTGGCCGAACGGGACGGGCAGGCCGTACTCTCGGTCCGCGATCATGGGCCCGGCATCGCGCCCGCGGATCAGGGCCGGATCTTCGAGCAATTCGTCCAGCTCTCGCCGACCGCGCACCACCGCGGCGGGTTCGGCCTCGGGCTCTGGCTGGTGCGCAAGATCGTGGAAGCGCTCCGCGGAACGCTCGACCTCGAGAGCGCGCCGGGGGAAGGCTCGACGTTTCGCGTGGCGCTGCCGCGTGCTCCGGCGCAGTCGCGCTGACCCGCGCGACCGCCAGCCGTCGAGGGGATCGCGTGAGCGACGAGCAGCAGGACGCCCGCGGAGCGCCGGGACGGCCTCGTCCCGGCACGGTCCTCATCGTCGATGACGATCCAGGGGTGGTCGATGCCCTCGAGACGCTGCTCTCGGACGAGGGGTATCGCGTGGCGACTGCCCCCCACGGGGGCGCGGCGCTCGCGTACCTCGCCCAGCACGAGGCGCCCAGCATCATCTTGCTCGACATGATGATGCCCGTCATGGACGGCTACGCGTTCCGCATGGAACAACGCCGGCATCCCGTGCTCTCGCTGATCCCGGTCGTCGTCATGACGGCAGGAGCGAAGGGCGCTCGGATCGGCGAGATGGGCCCGATCGCCCTTCTGAGCAAGCCGATCGACATCGACGCGCTGCTCGCGTTGCTGGAGGAGCATTGCTGATCTGGCCGCGACCGCTGGCAGCGCCGCTCAGCCCGGCGGCGCGCTCGGCTCGCCGAGGCGCGGCGGCCCGGCGCACGGCAGCTCGACGAGGAACGTAAGGTATCGAAGCGAGCTCTACAACGCAGGATCCGCGAGCTGCGCCTGGCATAGGCACAGAGGACAGCTTCGCCATGTCGCCAGCACCCGCGCCACGCGCGGCGCGGGTGCTGCACCCGGCGTTCGCTATGCCTACGCCCCGGCCTCGCCTTCGTCGTTGTGCTCGTCGAGGTAGCGCTCGGGCGCGAGCTCCCACCGCTCCGGCGAGCGCCACAGCTGCGACAGGAGCAGCTCGCGCATCAGCAAGAACTCCTTGGGCAGCCGGTCATACAGCCGCTCGAAGAGCTCCCCGTGCGAGCCGAACTCGACCTTCCACGCCTCCCGATCGACGGCCATGAGCTGATAGAACTTCTCCTTCGAGAAGCGATCCATCCCGCGCCACTCGATGTCCTCGTAGCGCGGCATCCAGCCGAGCGGGCTCTCCTCGGCGAAGCCGCGGCCGTGCACGCGATCGACGATCCACTTCAGCACGCGCATGTTCTCGCCGAAGCCCGGCCAGAGGAAGTTGCCCTGGTCGTCCTTGCGGAACCAGTTCACCGAGAAGATGCGGGGCGGATTGACGATCTGGCGCCCCATCTGCAGCCAGTGGTTGAAGTAATCACCCATGTGGTAGCCGCAGAAGGGCAGCATCGCCATCGGGTCGCGGCGGACCTGGCCGATGGTGCCGGCGGCGGCCGCCGTCATCTCCGAGCCGATCGTCGCCGCCGTGTAGACGCCGAAGCTCCAGTTGAAGGACTGGACCACGAGCGGCACCGTCGTCGCCCGCCGCCCGCCGAAGACGATGGCGCCGATCGGCACCCCGTTCGGGTCGTCCCAGCGTGGATCGAGCGACGGACACTGCGACGCAGGCGCCGTGAAGCGCGCGTTCGGGTGGGCGGCCTTGCGCCCGCAGTCCGGGGTCCACGGCTTCCCCTGCCAGTCGATGAGCTCCGGCGGCGGCTCGTCGGTCATCCCCTCCCACCAGACGTCGCCGTCCGGCGTGAGCCCCACGTTCGTGAAGATCGTCCCCTTCCGGATGGCCGCCATCGCGTTCGCGTTCGACTTGTCCGACGTCCCGGGGGCCACGCCGAAATAGCCCGCCTCCGGGTTGATCGCGTAGAGCTGCCCGTCGCGCCCGGGCTTCATCCAGGCGATGTCGTCGCCCACCGTCGTGACCTTCCAGCCCGCGAAGGCCTTCGGCGGGATGAGCATGGCGAAGTTCGTCTTGCCGCACGCGCTCGGGAACGCCGCGGCGACGTACGTCTTCTCGCCCTTCGGCGACTCGACGCCCAGGATCAGCATGTGCTCGGCGAGCCACCCCTGCTCGCGCCCGAGCACCGAGGCGATGCGCAGCGCGAAGCACTTCTTGCCGAGCAGCGCGTTGCCGCCATAGCCGCTCCCGAACGACCAGATCGCCCGTTCTCCTGGGAAGTGGACGATGTATTTATGCTCCGCGTTGCACGGCCACGGCACGTCGCTCTGCCCGGCGGCGAGGGGCATGCCGACCGAGTGCAGGCACGGGACGAAGTCGCCGTCCCCGAGCACCTCGAGCACCTTGCTCCCCATGCGCGTCATGATGCGCATGCTCGCCGCGACGTACGGCGAGTCGCTGAGCTCCACGCCGATGTGCGCGTAGGGCGAGCCGACCGGGCCCATGCTGAACGGGATGACGTAGAGCGTCCGGCCCCGCATCGACCCGGAGAAGAGCCGGCGCAGCGTCGCCTTCATCTCCTGCGGGTCGGCCCAGTTGTTCGTGGGGCCGGCGTCCTGCTTGCGCCGGCTACAGATGAACGTGCGGTCCTCGACGCGGGCCACGTCGCTCGGGTCGGAGCGCGCGAGGTAGCTGTCCGGGCGCTTCTCCGGGTTCAGGCGGATCAGCGTGCCCGCCTTGACCATCTGCTCGCAGAGCGCGTCGTACTCCTCCTTCGAGCCGTCGCACACGTGCACGTTGTCCGGCTGGCACAGCGCGACGACCTCCGCGATCCACTGCCTGAGCTTCTCGTTGGCGATCGTCGACCGGAGACCGGGGATCGAGACCGGCGGAGGCGGCTCCGAATGGACCGAGTTCTGGCTGCTATGGCTGGCTGCTACGGACACTGGCGTACCCTCCTCGTTCTCTGGGGCAAGTGCGCATTGCAAGGCGCAGGCCCTGCCCGCCCTGGCGGTAATTCTGGCCGAACTGCGCCCGGTTGGCTGCACCGATTCTCCCTGAGCCCGGCCGCCACGCCATCGTCGCGCGCACCAGGTGCGCCCCGGAGCAATCCGTGCGCCGACGACGCGCCCACGACGCGCCCACGACGCGCCCACGACGCGCCCACGACGCGCCGACGACGCGCCGACGACGACGCGCCGGTGATGCGCCCGCGTGACGCCCACCACCGTCGCGGCCGTACCGCGTGGACGATGCTGGTCGCGGCGCGGGCAAGCTCGGAGCGAGCGCGCCCGACGACAGCGGCGCGCGCAGGCCGGTCCGAGCGCGCCCCTGCGCCAGCGGGACCAACGCACGTTCGATTGATCCGGGGCCGACGTCACGTTAAGGAAATGTGAAGCCATGGGGTCCGGGGGAACGGCGATGGATCGCCCCTGCGGCCGACGCGTGGACGCCGGCACGGGGCAGAGCGCATGTCAACCAATGGATCTCTCGTCGTCGTGGGCATCGGCATCCAGTGGGCCGGCCAGACGACCCTGGCAGCCCAGCGCGCCATCCAGCTCGCGGATCGCGTGCTCTTCGCGGTGGCCGACGCGTGGGCCGCGCGCTGGGTGCGCAGCCTGAACCCGGCGGCCGAGTCGCTGCCCTACGGGCAGGGCAAGACGCCGCGGCGGTCGATCTACGCGGAGATGGTCAAGCGCATCCTGGGAGAGGTGCGCAAAGGGCTCAAGGTCTGCGCGGTGTTCTACGGGCACCCGGGCGTGCTCGCGAGCGCGGCGCACGAGGCGGTCCGGCAAGCGCGCGACGAGGGGTTCTCGGCCCGGATGCTGCCCGGCGTCTCGTCCATCGACTGCCTCTTCGCCGATCTCGGGCTGGATCCTGGCCGCGACGGGCTCCAGCTCTTCGAGGCGACCGATTTCCTCATCCGGGGGCGGGAGGTCGACGCCCGCACGCCGCTCGTGCTCTGCCAGATCGGCGGGGTCGGCTGCGCCGGCGTGTTCGACCCCTCGGACGCCGCGCGCATCCGCCGCGGGCTCGAGGCCTTGGGCGAGCGCCTGTACCGGGCCTACCCGGCCGCGCACGAGGCGGTGATCTACGAGGCGGCCGCGCACCCGCTGGCCTCACCTCGCCTGGACCGGGTGGCGCTCTCGGCGCTCTCGGCGGCGCCGGTGGACGACATCTCGACGCTGTACGTGCCGCCTGTCGCGCGGGCGCGGGTCGACCCCGAGGTGCTGGAGCGCATCGGCTGGGACGGCGGCGCCGGAGCCGGGGTGGATTCACCGCTTGTGCACTGACGAGGTGATCTCATGACGGACAATAACCGCACGAAGCTCAAGAGCCTCGCCCAGCAGGGCGAGGTGCGCCGCAAGAACGGCCAGTACACCGACGCGATCCGGTTCTTCACCGAGGCGATCGAGATCGATGATGAGTACGCGTGGGCCTACGCCCACCGCGGCGCCGCCCGCGCGGCGCTCGACGACTGGGAGCCCTGTTGCACGGATTTCGAGAAGGCGCTCTCGCTGAATCCCAACTACGGATGGGCCTACGCGCACTGGGCGGACGCTCACCGGAGTCACGCGATCTTCACGCTGGGCAAGGCCGACACGCCCGCCGAGTGGCGCGATCAGCACGCCGTCATCGACAAGGGGATCGACTACTTCAAGAGAGCCGTCGAGCTGTCGCCGGGGAGCGCCTGGACCTTCGCCCACCGGGGCGCGGCGTACACGTACAAGTACTGGCTCGAGGTGATGGAAAGGATCTTGCCGGTCTTCGCTTTCGACCGTGGCTCCCCGCAGGTGCCCGGCACGCTGAGCACGGAGGGGAGCGACGCCGCGTCGCAAGCGCTGAAGGACCTCGAAAAGGCCTGCGAGCTCAACCCGAGATACGCGTGGGCCCACGCGTTCAAGGCCTGCCTCCTGGCCCTCATCGCGCGCGAGCAGCCCGACATGAAGCCCGGGCTCCTCGCGGCGCGCGACTGCCTGCTCAACGCGTTCTTGCTCGACGTCAACAAGCGGCTGCTGGTCGACCGAGCCATCGCGAAGCTGCTGAGCTGCGCGAGGACTTTCCCCGAGTCCGTCGCGGCAGGGATCAGCGGCGTGGAGAAGGATCCGTCGGATGTCGTCTCGCGCTACTTCGTCGCCGTCGGGCTGAAGCACATGAATGACCCCCTCGCGCCGGTGGTCATCGCGCAGACCCGGACCATTCTCGAGGCCGCCAGGACCGAGATCGACACGATGCTCCTGGGCCTCGACGAGCTCGAGGGCCGGGCGGGCGACAGCTCGATCGCGAGCATGCGAAAAAGACTGTCCGTCGAGGCGATCGCGCTCGTCGCCTTCGATCCCACGTGGAGCGAGATCCGCGAGAGGCCGCTCCCGCAGGGCGATCAGCGCGCGCCTCGACCCAAGAACGGCTGAACCACAGGAGGAATCATGGATCGTCTCTTCGACCTGCTCACGGAGCTGAGCATCGACCCCTTCAAGCATGCAGCGTTCGTGGCTGATCGGCAGGATGAGCTGCTCACCGACGAGGAGCGGGCCGCGTTGAGGCGGCCGGGGCCGCCCGAGGCGCAAGCCGCGATCGCCGGCGGGGGGTGGGCCCGCTGCGCGCTCATCGCAGATCCCGGGCCCGACCCGGACGAGGACCCCGACCCGCCCGACCTCCGGCGCCGCAGCCCCCACGTCGGCGATCGAGCAGACGGGCACCACGCGGCGCCGGGATCCGGCCGCCACGCCTGCGGGCTCGGTACACGCGCACGGGTTTGAGCGCCACGCGCGCGCGGGTTTGCGCGAGACGAGAGGGAGAGGAACGATGGAGATCTGCGGCTGCGAGATACTAGAGCGGCTCCGGGACGGCGCCCGATCGACCGCTTATCGTGCGAGGCGACGGTCGGACGGGCTCCCGCTGGTGCTCAAGCTGCTGAACGTGCAGCACCCTTCGCAGGCGCAGATCGCCTCGCTGCGCCACGAGCACGCGATCCTCGACGAGCTCAAGGACGTGGACGGCATCATCCGCAGCCACGGCGTCGCGGAGGACGCCGGCCGCCACGCCCTCTTGCTAGAGGATTTCGGGGGCTCCTCGCTCAGGGCCCTGAACGTCGCGGGGCACCTCTCGCTGGAGCGGATCCTCACGCTCGCCATCGAGGTGACGAGCGTCCTCGAGGCGATCCACCAGCGGCGCATCGTCCATCGCGATCTCAACCCGTCCAACATCGTGATGAACCCGGCCGACGGCCGGGTGAAGGTCATCGATTTCGGCCTCGCCTCGGCGCTCCCGCAGGAGGCGACCGCGTTCACGAGCCCCGGCGGGCTCAAGGGCACGCTGGCGTACATGTCCCCGGAGCAGACCGGCCGGATGAACCGGCCGATCGACTACCGGACCGACTACTACTCCTTCGGGGTGAGCCTCTACGAGCTGCTCACCGGCCGCCTCCCCTTCGCGGCGGACGACGTGCTCGAGCTGGTCCACGCGCACATCGCGCGGCAGGCGCCCTCGCCGCGCGCGCTGAACCCGGCGGTCCCGGAGGTCGTCGCGGACATCGTGCTCAGGCTGATGGCGAAGAGCGCCGACGATCGCTACCAGTCCGCGCGCGGCATCCGCGCCGATCTCACCGGCTGCCTCGAGCAGCTCCGTCAGCGCGGCGCGATCGCCGCCTTCCCGCTCGCGCGCCACGACCGCTCCGAGCGCTTCCACCTCCCGCAGAAGCTGTACGGGCGTGACGCCGAGGTCGGGCAGCTGATGGCCGCCTTCGAGCGGGCGAACCAGGGCGCGGTGCTCATGGTCGTGTCCGGCTACGCGGGCGTCGGGAAATCCGCGCTCATCCACGAGGTGTATCGCCCGCTCACGGCGCGCCGGGGGCGCTTCATCGCCGGCAAGCTCGACCAGTACCACAGCGACGCCCCCTACGCGGCGCTGGCGCAGGCCCTCCACGCGCTGGTCGAGCAGATCCTCACCGAGAGCGAGGAGCGCCTCGCCGCCTTCCGCGCGCGGGCGCTGCAGGCGCTCGGCGAGCGGGCGCGGGTCCTCATCGACGTGTGCCCCAGCCTCGAGCTCGTGCTCGGGCGGCAGCCCGACGTGGCGGCGCTGCCCCCGACCGAGGCGAGACAGCGCTTCAGCCAGGCGGTGCGCGACTTCATCGCGGCCGTCGCCACGCCGGACCACCCGCTCTGCATCTTCTTCGACGACCTCCAGTGGGCCAACCTCGACGCGCTGAAGCTGCTCGAAGAGCTCCTCTCCACGGCCCAGGATCTGCCGCTCTTCGTGATCGGTTCGTACCGGGACAACGAGGTCACGGACGCGCACCCCGTCGCGCTGGCGGTCCGGGCGATCGAGGCGCAGGGGACGCGCGTGGAGCGGCTCTCGCTCGCGCCCCTGAGCCCGGGGGACGTCACGGCGATGGTCGCCGACGCGCTCGACGCTGCGCCGGGGGACGCGGCCCCGCTCGCCGAGCTGCTGCTCTCGCGCACCGCGGGCAACCCGTTCTTCGTGCGCGCGTTCCTGACGTCCCTCTACGCCGATGGGCTGATCGAGCGGAGCGACGACGGCTTCCGGTGGGACCTCGATCGCATCCGCCAGCGCGGGATCACGGACAACGTGGTCGAGCTGATGGTGGGCCGCGTACGCCAGCTCCCGCCGGCGACGCAGGGGCTGCTCAAGGTGGCCGGCTGCCTCGGCGGCGTGTTCGATCTCGGCACGCTCGCGATCGTGGCCGAGCGCCCGGTGGAGGAGGTCGGCCGCGACCTGTGGAGCGCGGCGGCCGAGGGGCTCCTGATCCCGATCGATCCGGTGAGCTCCGCGGTGGAGATGGCGGCCGGGGGACCAGGCATCCGCTGCCGGTTCGCGCACGACCGCATCCAGCAGGCCGTGATCTCGATGGTGGACGACGAGGTGGGGCCACGCCTCTACCGCGACGTCGGTGGACGGCTGCTGCGCAGCGCGACCGCGGAGGAGCTTACCCACCGTCTCTTCGACGTCGTGGGGCTGCTCAACCAGGGGCGCGCGGCGATCGAGGAGCCCGGGGAGGTCGCCGAGCTCGAGCGGCTCAACTTGCAGGCGGCGCGGAGGGCGCTCGAGGCGGGCGCCGGGCGGCAGGCGCTGGTCTATGGTCTCGCGGGCATCGGGCTCCTCGGCGAGCGCGACTGGAGCGACGCCTACGAGCTCGCGCGCGACCTCCACCTGGTCGCGGCGGAGGCGGCCTTCTCGCACGGCGACTTCGAGGCGATGCAGGGGCTGTGCGATGCCGTCCGGCCGAGGATGCGCGGCGTGCTCGACGAGGTCGAGCTCCTCCGGCTCGAGGGGCAGTCCCACTACTCGCAGCACCGGCTCGCCGATGCGATCCGCACGCACCTCGAGGCGCTGCGGCGGCTCGACGTCGAGCTGCCGGAGAGCCCCGCGCCAGAGGACGTGGAGCGAGAGCTCGGCGAGACCGCGGCGGCGCTGGGAGACCGGCCGATCGAGGACCTCGTGGATTTGCCGGAGTGCGGCGATCCGATCGATCGCGCGCGGATGGTGATCCTGAACCAGGTGATCAACATCTCCGCGATCGCCGGGACGCCCCTGTGCCCCGTCGCGATTGGCCGCCTGGTGCGCATGTCGCTGAGCTCGGGGCTCGTGCCCCAGTCCTCCTTCGGGTTCGCCTATTACGCGCTGACCGTCCTCCGCCGGGACGAGATCGAGGCGGCTTACCGCGTCGCGCGCCTCGCGCTGCGCCTCGCCGACCGGATGGCGAACAAGGAGTTCCGCTCGCAGACCTATCTCTACGGCGGCTTCCACGCGCTCCACGTGAAGGTGCCGCTCCGGGAGCTCGCCCCGATGTTCCTGGAGGCCTACGGCTCCGCGCTGGAGGCGGGCACCCCGTTTCACGCCGCCGGGGCCGCCGAGACGTTCTGCGTGACCCGGTTCCTCGCCGGGGACGACCTCGCGATGCTCGCCTCCGACATGGAGCAGTACGCGCACGTCATCGAGAAGCTCCGCCAGGCGATGGTCCTCGGCTGGCACCAGATCTACCTCCAGACGGTGCTCAACCTGCGCGGCAAGACCTCCGATCAGGTCGTGCTCGCCGGCCCTGTGTACGTGGAGGCCGAGCGGCTCCCCGCGCAGCGCGCGGCCGGCGACATCGGCGCTCTGTTCAACCACCACTTCTGCAAGACGCTCCTCTGCTACCTGTTCGGCGAGCATGAGCAGGCGGCCTCGATCGCCGAGGCCGCTTCCCCCTATTTCGTCGTCGCGGAGACGTGCGCGATGGCCGCCCCGTGGGCGCTCCTCGAGTCGCTCGCGCACCTCGCGGTATACGACCACGCGGACGCGGGCGCGAGCGAGCGGATCGGCGCGCTCGTGGAGCGGAACATCGCCAAGCTCGAGAAGTGGCGCGAGCACTGCCCGGCCACCTACGAGCACAAGCTGCTCCTCATCCGCGCCGAGCGCGCGCGCGTGCTCGGCCAGGACGACGCGGCCCGCGACGCGTTCGAGCGCGGCGCGGAGCTCGCGGAGAAGAGCGGTTACCAGCACGAGGCCGCCATCGCCCACGAGCTCGCCGGGCGGTTCTACCTCGCGCGGGGCGACCAGAAGCTCGCGCGGCAGCACCTGCGCGACGCGCACGAGGCCTACCTGCGCTGGGGCGCGGTCGCCAAGGCCAAGGCGCTGGAGAAGCAGCACCCCGGGCTCGTGCCGCACGTCGCCTCGGGCATCCTCGCGGCGTCCAAGTTCTCGGAGACGGCCGGCCGCGAGCTCGATTTCAGCGTCCTCGACCTGATCAGCGTCCTCAACGCCTCGCAGGACCTCTCGCGCGAGATCGAGCTCGACCGCCTCCTCGCCCGGCTGATGCAGATCCTCCTGGAGACGAGCGGCGCCGAGGTCGGGTACCTGCTCCTCGAGCAGGGCGGCCAGTGGGTGGTGGAGGGCGAGAAGGCCGTCGATGAGGAAGCCAAGGTCCTCCGGTCGATCCCGATCGCCGATCTCGCGCCCCGGGGGCGCCGGGGTCTGCCCACCTCGATCGTCTATTACGTCGCCCGCACGCAGGAGAGCGTCGTGCTCGACGACGCCGCCGCGAACCCCCGCTTCGGGCGCGACCCCCACATCGCCGCGCACGGGGTCGGCTCGGTGCTCTGCTTCCCGCTCGGCCGTCCGGGAGGCCGGCGCGGCATCGTCTACCTCGAGAACAGCCTGGTCAAAGGCGCCTTCACCCCGGCCCGCATGCGCATCCTGCAGATGCTCTCGACGCAGGCGGTCATCTCGCTCGAGAACGCCGCGCTCTACAACACCCTGGAGCAGCGGGTCCAGGCGCGCACCCAGGAGCTGCAGGTGAAGAACGAGGAGCTCGCGGCCACCTTGAAGCGCCTGCGTGAGGCCCAGGACCGCATGATCGTGCAAGACCGGCTCGCCTCGCTCGGCTCGCTCACGGCCGGCATCGCCCACGAGCTCCGGAATCCGCTCAACTTCGTCAACAACTTCGCCGAGCTCTCGGCCCGCCTCATCGACGACATCGGCGGTGACATATCGAACCTCGCGCGGGGGCTCGACGACGGCCGCGAAGAGTACCTCACCGACGCGCTCGGCGACCTGACGAGCAACGTGAAGAAGATCGGCGAGCACGGGCGGCGCATGGAGGGCATCATCCGCTCGATGCTCGACCACTCGCGCGGAGAGCGCGGGGAGCGCCAGGAGGTCGACTTCAACACGCTCGTGGCGACCTACGTCAGCATCGGTTATCACGGCGCCCGCGCGCGCGCCTCGTCGGACGAGATCGCGATCGACCTGGACCTCTCTCCTTCCATCGGCCAGGTGAGCCTCGTCCCGCAGGAGATCAGCCGCGTTGTGATCAACCTCGTCGACAACGCTTGCTATGCCGTGCGCCGGAGAGGCGCGGCGCGCGGACAGGCGCCCTCACCGCGTATCCGGGTCATGACACGCGATCTCGGAGAGCATGTCGAGCTCCGTGTACATGACAACGGCGTCGGTATCCCGGCGGGGATCCGGGACAAGATCATGAACCCCTTCTTCACGACGAAGCCGCCGGGCGAGGGCACGGGGCTCGGGCTCTCGATCTGTCATAACATCGTCGTCGAGGGCAACGGGGGCTCGCTGACCTTCGAGACGGAAGATGGGGAGTTCACCGAGTTCATCGTGACGCTCCCGAAGCGCGCGCCAGGCCCGGAGCTCGGCGCCGCGTAGGGCCCTGGTCGGGCCGCCGCGCGGCCCCTACATCGATCATCCTCCGCGCGGAGGGTGGATGATCGATGTAGGGCAGAACGCGGGGAGGAGCGCACGCTGCTCCATTGACTCCCGTATTCCACCGCTGTAGCATGGGGAGGCCATGGCAGAACCTATCATCGCCGGGAAGTACGTGCTGATACGGCATATTGGCGGTGGCGGTATGGGGCAGATCTGGGAGTCGCAGGACTTGCGCCTTCAGCGGCGTGTCGCGCTCAAGCTGATGAGCGCCGAACAGGTGGAGTCGCCGGAGTCGTGCGCGCGCTTCGATCGCGAGGCCAAGTCGATTGCGCAGCTCCGCAATCAGCACGTCGTGCACATCTACGATTACGGGATCGACCGCGGGCTCGACGAGGAGCGGCCCTACATCGCGATGGAGCTGCTCGAGGGCGAGGATCTCCAGCGCCGCCTCGATCGCGTGAGGCGGCTCCCGCTCCCGGCGGTCGCGTCGATCGTGACGCAGGCGGCGCGGGGCCTCGCGGCCGCGCACGCCGCGGGCATCGTGCACCGCGACCTGAAGCCCGGGAACGTGTTCCTCGCCCGGACCGAGGCCGAGGAGGTCGTGAAGCTCCTCGACTTCGGCGTGGTCACCATGCTGTCGAAGAGCGACGATCTGCGCCTCACCGGCGGCGGCGGCCTCATCGGCACGCCGACGTACATGAGCCCGGAGCAGATGCGCGGCGCGGTCGTGGATCACCGGAGCGACCTCTGGTCGCTGGGCGTCCTCGCCTACTGCGCGCTCACCGGCGAGCTGCCGTTCGCCGCGAAGACGCTCGGCGGGCTGGTCGTGGGTATCTGCACGGAGCCCTTCCCTCCCCCGTCGAGCCTCGTCCCCGAGCTGTCGCCCGAGCTCGACCGGTTCTTCGAGCGCGCGCTGGCCAAGGACCCGACCCAGCGCTTCCGGTCGGCGCGCGAGATGGCCGCCGCGTTCGCCGCGCTCGCCGCCGGCAACGAGCGGCGCCCGGCCAAGATCCTGATCGCCGACGACGAGCCCGACGTCTCCGCCCTCATCAAGCAGTGCTTCCGCCGCCAGATCCGCGAAGGCATCTACAACTTCGTCTTCGCCGCGGACGGCGAGAGCGCCCTCGCCGAGCTCCGCAACCACCCCGATATCGATGTTGTCCTCACCGACATCAACATGCCCCGCATGGACGGTCTCACGTTGCTCCCCCACATCGGCGACGTGACCCCGCACGCGCGGGCCGTGGTCGTGTCCGCCTATGGCGACATGCAGAACATCCGTACCGCGATGAACCGGGGTGCGTTCGACTTCCTGGTGAAGCCCATCGATTTCAAGGATCTCGAGCTCACGATCGAGAAGACGCTGAAGCAGGTGCGCGAGCTGCGCGACAACAGCCGCTCGAGCCGGGAGAACGACCTCCTGCGCACGTTCTCGAGCCCGCTCGCCCTCGAGCGGCTCCGCTGCCCCGACGGCTTCGGAGGGTGCGAGGCGGCGGAGGGCACCGTCGCCTTCCTCGATCTGGCCGGCTTCCACGACGCGGCCCGGGGCAAGCGCTCGGACGAGACGGTGCGGATGCTGAACGCGAACCTCGATGTCATCGCGCTCGAGCTCTCGATGCGCGGCGGGATGATCGACAGGTTCCTCGGCGACTGCGTCGTGGCCGTCTTCCGCGGCCCGGGCCACGTCGCGAGCGCGCTCGACGCCTGCCTGGCCGTGCGCGCGCAGCTCGAGACGCTGGCGCGCCGCGCCGGGGAGACATCGGCCTTCGTCCCCGGCATCTCCATCGGCGTGGCGACAGGCGAGCTCATCATCGCCGAGGTCGGCTCGAGGTCCTGCCGCCGGCTCGACTGCACGGTGCTCGGCGAGGTCGTGAGCGTCGCCGCCCAGCTGGAGGCCGCGGCCGAGCGGAACGAGATCCTCGTGAGCGGAGACGTCCACACCAAGGCCGCCGGCTTCCAGTGCGCGCCGCACGGGCAACGCACCTTCGTGGGCACCAAGGGGCCCGTGCAGGTCTTCGAGGTCCTCGGCCGTGCGTCCGCGGCGCCGGGGGCCGTCGCGGGCGCTCAGGGCGATGTCGCCACGCTCGAGGTTCGCTCCAGCCGGGCGACCTCGCCCTCCTGAGCGCGGGGCCCGAGGACCCGCTGGACCACCGGCTGGTGCAGCGCGAGCAGCCGCGAGGGCGCGATGCCCAGGGCCACGGTCAGCGCCAGCAGCGAGAGCAGGGCCGCTCGCTCGCGGAACAGGAGCGCCTCCATCTTGCCGGCGCTCCGCGCGCCAGGCGGGATCGGCCCCAGGAAGGTGCGCTGGAACGCGCGGAACATCGTGATCCCGTTGAGCGCCGTCGCCCCCAGCATCAGGATCGACAGCACGGGGTGGACGTGCAGGATCCCGTGCAGGAGCAGGTCCTCGCTCACGAAGGAGAGCGCTCCCGGGAAGCCGATCGCCGCGCACACGAGCAGGAAGAAGAAGGCCGCCATGCGCGGCGTCCTCGCCACGAGCCCGCCGAGCTCCCGCATGTCCGCCGTCCCCGTGCGCGCCTCGATCGCCCAGACGACCATCGCGACCCCCGTGATCGCGATCGACGAGGCGAAGCTCTGGAGCAGCGCGCCGCTCAGGCTCTGGGCGTTCATCGAGGCGACCCCCAGGAGCACGAGCCCCTTCTGGCTCGCCACGAGGTAGCCGATCATCCGGCGGAGGTCCGTCTGCGTGAGCGCGAGGATCGAGCCGTGCAGGGCGCTGAAGAGCCCCAGCGCCGCGAGGATCGGCATCTGCTCCGCGCACGCCGCGGGCAGGAGCGGCACCGCCACGTGCACGAGCACGCAGACGCCCACCTGCATCTCGGCGAGCAGCACGGTCACCCCGAGCGGCCCCCGCTCGAGCAGCACGGGCAGCCAGCCGTGGAACGGCACGGCGGCCATGCGCATCAGCACGGCGATGCCGACGAGCGCGAAGAGCGGCGACTGCCACGCCTCGGGCACGCCGACGCGGGCGAGCTCCTGGATGTCGAACGGCATCGCCGCGCGCCCGCCGTTCGCCCGCGCGCCGAGCCAGGCCATGACGCCGATCGCGAGGACGAGCGGCGCCGTGCCGCCGATCAGGAAGATGCGGTAGGTGCGCCGGAGGAGCTGGTCGCCCGGGCTCTTCCGGGCGATCAGGCGCTGGCCCGGCAGGAGCGCGGCGGTCCACGCGACGGCGAGGACCGCGAGGTCGGCGGCGCAGTAGACGCCGAGGATGGCGCTGCACGTCGCGAGCAGCGCCGCGACCGTGCCGCGATCGAGCGCCGTGCGCGGGCCCGCGCCGAGCAGGGCGACGAGCATGAACCCGAGCAGCGGGAGCAGGGCGACGCTGTAGCCGTCGAGGCCGAGGCGGAGGCGCACGCCGAGCAGCGGCACCGCGGGCCCGATCGCGTCGGCGGCGACGCCGGCGCCGCCGAGCAGCGCGAGCGGCGCGAGCGAGAGCAGCGCGGTCAGCGCCGCGCCCGCGAGCGCCACGCGGCGCGCGGCCTCGTCGCTCCGCGACCGGGCGGCGATCAGCGCGGCGAGCGCCGGCGTGAGGATGATGGCCGAGAGGAGCAGGAACAGCGTCACGATCGCACCCTCTTCGTGTCGGGCGGGGGGAGATCCGAGATCCTCGGCGCGGCGCGCTCGTCGCTGGCGCGCTCGGGCAGGCCGCTCAGCGCCGCCACCCAGCGGCGCTCGAAGCCGTCGACGAGCTGCCCGAGGCGCATGAGCGGCGCGGCGACGAGCCGCTGCTGCAGCGCCTCCAGGTGGAAGCGCTCGAGGGCGAGCCAGTACGCGCGCCGCACGAGCCGCGCCGGCAGCACGCGGGCGGCGATCCCGAGGGGCGGCAGCGGGGCGCCGGCGTGCGCGGCCCGGATCTCCTGCGCGTCGCGGAGCGCCGAGGGGGCGCGCAGCATCTGCAGGCACCGCAGGCACGCGTGCGCGCAGAGGTGCACGAGCGCGAGCCGGTAGCACCCGAGCCCGATCTCGATGAACATGAGGCCGACCTGCGACATCGTCGCGTGCGCGAGCGCGCTCTTCACGTCCGCCTGCGCCCGGCCCACCATCGTCCCGTAGAGGGCCGTGAGCCCCCCGACGCAGGCCACCACCGCGCTCGCGACGGGCGAGCGCTCGAGCAGCGGGGCCGCGCGCAGCATCAGGTACACGCCCGCGTGGATCGAGATCGCGCCGTAGAAGAGCGCGCTCGAGGGCGTCGGCCCCTCCATCGCCCGGGGCAGCCAGCTGCCCACGGGGAACTGCGCGCTCTTGCCCATCGCGGCGAGGAACAGGCACAGCGCGATCGCCGTCGCGCCCGACGAGCCGAGCGCGGCGGCGTGCCCGGGCCAGGCGGCGCCGCCGAACGCCTCGCTGAAGTGGGCGGACCCGGCGAGCTCGTGCATCAGCACCGCGCCGACGAGCAGCCCCACGTCGCAGAGCCGGTAGGTGACGTAGACCCGCAGCGCGGCCCGCGCCGGCGCCGCGCGCTCGTGGAAGAAGGCCACGAGGAGCACGCTCGTCGCGCCGACGAGCTCCCAGCCGGCGAAGAGCAGGTCGATGCTCCCCGCGGACACGAGCGCCAGCATGCCGGTCGAGAACAGCGCGAGGAGCAGGAAGAACCGCGCGAACCCCGCCTCGCGGTGCAGGTACGCGACCGAGAACCTGCCGGCCATGATCGCGATGAGCGACACGAGCACCATCATCGTCGACGACAGCCGATCGACGAGCAGGACCACGTCGAACGCGTAGCCCGAGACCTCGAACCAGGGGCCGAGCTCCACCGGGATGAAGGCGTAGGGCGCCACCACGGAGGAGCCCCAGACGACGGCCGAGGCGACGAGCGAGAGCGACAGCGACGACAGCACGACGCCGGAGACGACGCGCTCGCTCGGCGTCCGCAAGAGGAGCAGGTAGGCCCCGAGCGCGGCGAACGCGACGGCCGGCGAGAGCACGGCGAGCGCGGCGAGCTTGCCGAGCAGGACGTCAGGCAGCATGGGTGACCTCGGACGACCGCGTGGACGCGGCGCGGATGATGGCAGGCGGGACGAAGCCGGACTTGCCCGCGTACCAGTCGGCGGAGCGCTGGACCGCGGGCAGCGGCTCGTCCGGGGGCGTGAACGGGGCGAAGCCGCCCCGGGCGAGGTGCGCGATCTCGCCCGTCGCCGGATCCACGCACGCGAACTGGATCCAGCCGTTGAAGACGAGCTCGCGGATCGACGGCTGCCGCGCGCAGATCGCCGCGGCGGTCTCCGTGCTCGCCTCCACGATGACGAGCAGGCGCACCGGCTCGTGGATCTCGATCATCTGCTTCGGCAGGCCGGTGCGCAGGTCGCTCAGCGAGCCGTCCATGACCCCGAGCAGCGACACGAGGTTGTGCGGCAGCTTCGTCCCGGCGCCGTAGCGGAGGTTGTCGACGCGGGAGAAGTAGTACTCGAGGTTGATCCCCGCCCCGACCGGGCCGACGGCGAGGAGGATGCGCTCGAGGATCGCGCCCGCGGGGTCCTGGTTCGGGTCGTACGAAACGAGGAAGGCGCGGCGGTCGAGGAACAGCCCGCGCGTGAGCTCGCGGCGGCCGACGACGCAGACGGCGTTGGTCACGTGACCGAGCTCGGGGCGCGCCTGGCTGATGTCCGCGGCGCGCGCCTCGACGTGCGCGAGCGCCTGTCCCTCGTCGAGGCCCTTCGGGGCCGACGCGAAGCGGCGGCAGCGCTCGTGCGCGTGCCGCCGGCGCGCCTCGACCAGGGCTGACGACAGCGCCGCGAGCTCGCCCCGGTGCGACGCCGGCACGAGGTGCTCGTCGTAGAAGACGATCTCCTCGGTCGTCGTGTTGTTCATCCCGCCGAGGAAAAACGTCCCTTCCGGGATGTCGATGCCGCGGCCGCGGAGCAGCGCGCGCACCTCCGGGTCGTTGGCCATGGAGGCGAACAGCCGCGCGTTCGGCCCGCCGTGCCGGCCGCCGCACGCGCCGCAGTCGTACGCCGACTGGTGCGGGTTGTTGGCGCTGGTCGAGCCGTGCCCGAGCACCACCACGAGCGGCGCGAACCGCCGGGTGAGGCCCATGTTCTCGAGCGTCGTGGCCACCCTGGCCGCCCGCTCCGCCGCCGTGAAGGGGCGCCCTCCGCCGCCGGCCGGGGCGCCCTCCTGCGGGTGCGGGCTGTGGAGGTGGGTCGGCACGGCCGGCAAGAGGCGGCGCTCGAGCGCGCGGCGCAGCCGCGCGGAGGCCCGCGGGAAGAGGACGCGCCCGACGAGCGGGATGGTGGCGAGCAGGCCGAGGGTCGGCGTGAGCAAGAGGCCGCGCGAGAGGCTCCGGGTCCCGTGCCCGATCGCGTGGAGGACCCGCGCCCAGCGCTTGCGGCGCGCCTGGCGGCGGAGCCAGGCCTCCTCTTCGTCTTCGTGCGCCCGCTCGACGATCTCGTGCGCCGGCTCGACGCCGACGGGGCAGAGGCTCACGTGGTCGGCGTCGTCGAGCCCGCGGTACCGGATCGGCACGCCGAAGAACCCGGCGACCCCGAAGGTCTCGTGCCGCGGCGAGAGCTCCTCGAAGTGCCGCCGGAGCCCCTCGCAGCGGTCGTCGATGCAGAACACGAGCTGGAAGCGGGGATCCCGGGCGGCGCGCTCGTCCGCCGGGCGGCGCAGGTTCGCGGCGACGGCGTGCAGCACCTCGACCCGGTGGCCGTGCTCGTAGGCCTCGTGCAGCACCCGCCGGCGGGCCACCTCATCGAACGCCTCGAGCACCTCGAGCGCGGCGACGCGGTCCGCCAGCTCGAGCGGCTCGACCTCGGCGACCGAGAGCCCGGCGAGCTGCGCGAGCTGGTACAGCCGGAAAGGCCGCTCGTGATCGGGCGAGCGCCGCGGCGGCTCGGCGGGCCTCGCGGCGCGCCGGGCGTGCTCGGCGAGCCCGGACAGGGGCCCCTCGAACCCGAGCCTCCGGCGCGCGACCTCGCGCAGCGCATACCGGGAGAGGGTCAGGCGCACGGCGAGGTACTCGATCAGCGACGCGGGCGGCGCGCCCGACGGCCTGTCGCCCGGGGTGTGCTCGAGGCGGTGGACCATGCCGGCCCAGCCAGGCAGCTCGAGCAGCACGCGCGTCACGTACCGCTCCCACCGGTCCTCCGCGACCCCGAGCTCCCTCAGGGCGCCGGCGACGACCGCCGCCGCGGGCGTCCCCCGCGCCTCCAGGCGGCGCAGCTCCTCGGCGAGCCCGGCGAAGGGCGCGTCGGCCGGGCTGGACCCCTCCAGCACGAGGCTCGAGAAAGCGCGCCAGAGCCCGCGCCCGCGATCCGGCATCGCCCAGTGGGAGACGCCCTCGTCGAGGTACGCGCTGAGGAGCCGGATCAGGAGCGGGTTGATGACCTCGGCCGGGTCCTCGCCGGTGAGCGCGAGCAGCAGCTCGCGGTGCGTCCGCTCGGCGCCCGCGCGACCGGCGGGCGGCGTCTCCGGCGGCCTCGGGGGCGGCAGCGGCACGCTGCGGCACGCGTCCCACAGGGCGAGCGCGGCGCGGGGCTCCGGGTCGAGGCTGCCCAGCTCGCGGAGGCGCTCGGCGGCCTCCGCCGAGGCGCCCGCGAGCCGGCGGCCCGCGAGCCAGCGCTCGGTGCTGTCGATGATGCGACGCCGCTGCTCCGCGGGCAGGTCGGGCCGCAGCCTGCGCGTCTCCCCCACCTCGGCGATGCGCCACTGGAGCCCCGCCTCGGTCACGGCGTCGATGGCGAAGCGCAGCGCGAGGCGCTCGATCTCGCGCCGCGACAGCGGTCCCTGGCGCTCGTGGGGGCGCGCGGGGTCGCCGGCGCGCTCGCCGGTGCGCTCGCCGAAGCGCTCGACGAGCGCCGCCTCGATGTCCTCGCCGCGGATCCGGCCTGACGCGATCTGCGCGCGGTACTCCGCCTCGGAGAGGTACGGCTCCGCCGCGAAGACGGCGCTCGCCTCGTCGAGCGCCTCGTGAAACGAACGGTGCTGGAACGCGTGCAGGGTGTTGTGGTGGACGAACACGCCGATGGGCCCCTGCGCTGGCAGGAGGTGACCGGCGTGCTGGACGATGTCGCGCAGGCGCTCCTCCGCGGTCTCGCCCGCGCCGTGACTCGAATCTGGCACG
Organism: Sorangium sp. So ce321; assembly: GCF_051530195.1. Classification (NCBI taxonomy): domain Bacteria; kingdom Pseudomonadati; phylum Myxococcota; order Polyangiales; family Polyangiaceae; genus Sorangium; species Sorangium sp. So ce321. Next base: position 7,292,032 of record NZ_CP150329.1, read on the forward strand.
CTGCTCATGGTCGCTCGCAGAATAGACATGATGGCTCGCGAGCCCAAGGCGCGCGTCGGTGTGTCCGGCGCGCGCGCGGGCTGACTCAGCGGTCGGCGACGGGCGCCAGGATGACCTTTTTCCGTGCGGAGAGCGGGTGCGACGACATCTGACCGTGGTTATCGAGCCCGGCGACCGTCAACGTCCGTCCCTCGCGCTCCAGGATGCCCTTGAGATCTTGCAGGTTGGCCATCACCGTATGATCCACCAGCATGGCGTCGGCGAAGTCGATCTCGATCGTTGGAATACTCACATAACGCGCGATTCTCCCTTTGAGGGAGAGGTAGTTGCTGAACACCGCCGCGTGCTTGACGCGCAGGACGAGCCGCTCGTCCTCGACGCGCTCCTCGATCTCGGGGCGGAAGAGCCCGCGGATCGGCGCGCCGTGGAGCAGGTGAATCACCATCTCCACCGCGATGCCGGCCGCGACCCCCACGAGCAGGTCGGTCGCGATGGTGACCAGGGTCGTGGCGACGAACACCACGAGCTGCTCCTTGCCGATCCGGAACGTCTTCACGAACTCCTTGGGCGACGCGAGGCGGGTCCCCGTGAAGGTGAGCATCGCGGCGAGCGCGGCGAGGGGGATCCGGTGGATGAGCCCCGGCGCAAAGGCGACGAAGAGCAGGAGGAAGGTGCCGTGGAAGAAGTTCGACAGCCGGCTCTTCGCGCCGTAACCGATGTTGGCGGAGCTGCGGACGATCTCCGAGATCATCGGCAGGCCGCCGAGCAGGCCCGCGATCAGGTTGCCCACGCCGGTGGCGAGCAGGTCCTTGTCGAGGTCCGAGCGGCGCTTCGCCGGGTCCAGCGAGTCCACGGCCTTGGTCGACAGCAGCGACTCGATGCTCCCCACCAGGGAGAACATCACGATGTACTTGATGGACGCGGCCGAGGCGACGTGGCTGAAGTCCGGGAAGGCGATCGCCTGCGCCAGGTTGCCCGGCAGGTTCACGAGGAACTTCGGGCCGATCGCGTACGACGCGTGGGTCAGCGACAGGCTGTACGTGTGCTCGTGCTCGAGGTCGAAGAGGTGGGCGAGCGGGATCGAGGCCGCGAGCACGAGCAGCGGCGCCGGGATCTTCTGCGCCCAGCGCGCCCGCTTCGCGACCGCCGGATACCCGAACAGGATGACGAGCGACAGGACGCCGATCACGGCGATCTCGGGGTTCAGCCGCAGGATGCTCTGCGGGATCTCGAGGAGCAGGTGGAGCGGCTCCTTGGCCGCCGGGGTGACGCCGAGGAGCGTGTGGACCTGCTTCGAGCAGATGATGATGCCGATCGCGGCGAGCATCCCGTGCACCACCGCGGAGGGGAAGAAGTCGCCGAGGGTGCCGGCGCGCGCCAGCGCGAAGGCGATCTGCGTCACCGCGGCCACGACGATGCAGGCGAGCGCGCGGCGGTAGCCTGTCGCGTTGTCCCCGCCGCCGAGCTCCTGGACGGCGCCGAGCGCGATGACGATGAGCCCCGCGGCGGGGCCCTTGATCGTGAGCGGCGCGCTCCCCAGCCACGTGGCGATCACGCCGCCCACGACCGCGGTGAGCACGCCCGCGATGGGGGGGAACCCGCTCGCCATGGCGATGCCGAGGCAGAGCGGGAGCGCGATCAGGAAGACGAGGAACCCCGAGACGAGGTCGTCTTTCCACGTGGACGGCGCCGGCGTCGCTGCCGGTTGGCCGGAGATCTTCGGCTTGGACATGGTGATGGGGACCCTCGCGTGGGCGGGCGCGCTGTGGGCCCGCTGCTCCGTCAAGACGCGAGGAAGACGGGACGAATCCTTTGTGGGTTCCCAGACCTGATGAAGAATTTCTGCCATCGGGCGGGAACCTCCGCGCGCGATGATTCCGTCCTGTTTCAGGTAGGCGTGGCTCCGGGCCTTCGAGGCGGCGGTCCTCGTTGTTCCGAGCGGAACGGTGGAGCGCCGCGCGCCCGCCCGAGCGCGCCTGCGCGGCGGCTACGTGCGCCTGGCGGCGCCATGGCGGGAGGAATCGACGTGAGCGGAGACGACCACAGCTTGCCCCCGCTTCCACGGAAGCTCGCGGAGCGCTTGCGGTCGTTGCGCCGGCTCCGTCCCTCCGAGGCGCTCGTCGAGCGCGTGCTCGGCGGGCTGCCCGAGCGCGCGCCGCGCCGCGCGGCGGCGGGCGACGGGGAGCGGGCGCCCTCAGAGCAGCCGCACGAGCAGCTGCGCGGCGACGATCTTCACGAGCGTCGCCACCGGGTAGACCGACGCGTACCCCGCGTTCGGCGCGTCGCTGCGGGCCTGCTCCAGGCTGAACGCGAGCACCGCCGGCTGCGTCTGGATGCCGGCGAGCATGCCGGTGAGGGTCCCCATCGGGATCCGGAGCAGCCGGTGGCCGACGAGGAGCGTCCCGAAGGCGACGACCGCGGTGATGACCACGCCGCTCCCGATCAGCGCCGCGGCGCCGCCCTGCTGCAGCGTGCGCGCGAATGAGTAGCCCGAGCGGGTGCCGACGCCGGCCAGGAACATCACCACGCCGAGCTGCCGGAGCGTGAGGTTGGCGCTGTAAGGCAAGGTCCACACGAGCGGCCCCGTGCGCCCCACCCGGCCGAGGACGAGGCCCGCGAGGAGCGGCCCGCCGGCGAACCCGAGCTTGATCGGGGCCCCGCCCGGCAGCGGGATCGGCGCGCTGCCGAGGAGCAGCCCGAGGGCGATCCCGACGCTGAACGTGATGACGTCGATCTCCGAGATCGCCTTGAACGAGTCGCCGAGGTAGCGCGCGACCGCCTCCATGCGCTCGCGGGGCGCGACGACGCGCACGCGATCGCCGAGCTCGAGCTCGGTCGTGGCGTCGGGCAGGAGGTCGACGTCGCCGCGGCGCACGCGCGTGATGATGGCCCCGAAGCGCTCCGGCAGCCCGAGCGCGCGGAGCGGCCGCTCGGTGACCCCGGGGCGGGAGACGAACATCCGGCGGTAATCGATGAGCGACCTGTCGAACTCCAGGTGCTCGGTCGTGGCCTCGCCGAGCACGAGCGCGGCGGCGCTCACGTCGTCCTCGCCCCCGATCACGCCCACGAGATCGCCGCGCTCGAACACCGTCGCGTCGGTGGCGATGGCGAGCTGCTGGCCGCGGCGCATTCGGCCGAAGAGCACGTGCAGCCCGTGCCGCTGCCGGAGCTCGCCGGCCGGCGCGCCGAGCGCCTCGTCGCGGGTGACGCGCACGGTGACGTTGGTGAGGCGCTGCCCGAGCGCCCCGGCGTCGCGGCGGCTCCGCAGCTCGGCGTCGTGGTCGACCCGGAAGAGCCGCTGCATGAGGCCGATCGCCGCGAGCGTGCCGAGCACCCCCGCCGGGTAGGTCACCGAGTAGCCGACCACGGCGCCGCTCGAGAGCGCCTCGCGCGCGGCCTCGGGCGCCGACTTGATCACCTCGATCGCGCTGGCGAGGGCCGGGGTGCTGGTGGTGGCGCCCGCGAAGATCCCGGCCGCGGCGGCGCCGCGCAGGCCGGCGAGGCGCGCGGCCAGCGCGGCGAGCGCGGCGGCCACGAGGAGCGCGCCGGCGGCGAGGGCCGCGTCCCGGAGGCCGCGGCGGCGGAGCGAGGCGAAGAACCCCGGACCGCTGGTGAGCCCCACCGTGTAGACGAAGAGGGCGAGGCCGAAGACGGTCACGAACTCGGGCAGCTGCAGCGCAGGATCGACGGCGCCGGCGCCGAGCCCGACGAAGAGCACCGCCGCGACGCCGAGGTGGAAGCCGCCGATCCGGACGCGCCCCACGAGGAAGCCGACGGCGGAGACGATGAACAGGAGGAGGAGCGGGCTGTCCGCGAGGAGGCGAATCATGGGCTCGGGCTCGAGACGGAGGTAGCGCGCGGGCGGCTCGGAGCGGTGAGGAGGGAGAGCTCTTCAACCACGGAGCGCGCCGCGAGGGGCGACAAAAAGGAGCGCTGCGCGCCCGGAGGCCCGCTGCTACGCTGCGCGCGCTGAGCGGCCCCATGTCGAGAAGCCCCGTCGAGCGTGCGCTGTCCTATCACACGCGCACGAAGCACCACCTGCAGCGCTACGCCCGCGCCCTGGGCTACCTCGACTGGAGCACCCAGCCCGATCCCTTCCGCACGTTCGAGGGCGCCCCGCGGGTCCTCTTGCCGCTCCGCGCCGGCGAGCTGACCGCGGCGTACCGGGAGCTCTACCGCCCTGGCGCGGTGCCGCCCGCCGGGGTCGAGCTCGGGTCGCTCGCGGCCCTCTTCGAGCTCTCCCTCGGCCTGTCCGCCTGGAAGGAATACCGCGGCTCGCGCTGGGCGCTCCGGTGCAACCCCTCGAGCGGGAACCTCCACCCGACCGAGGGATACCTGCTCTCGGCGGGCGCGCCCGGGGTGCCTGCCGGCCTCTATCACTACGTGAGCCGCGACCACGCGCTCGAGCGCCGGTCCACGCTGGACGCCGGCGCCGCCGGCGGGCTCGCGGGCCTCCTCCCCGCGGGCGCCTTCATCGTGGGGTTGAGCTCCGTCCACTGGCGCGAGGCGTGGAAGTACGGGGAGCGGGCGTTCCGCTATTGCCAGCACGACGTCGGGCACGCCATCGCCGCGGTCCGCTATGCCGCGGCAGCGCTCGGCTGGTCTGCCCTGCTGCTCGACGACCTCGGCGACGCCGAGCTTTCCGCGCTGCTCGGCCTCGATCGCGACGCGGACTTCGCCGGGGTCGCCGCGGCCGATCGCGAGCACCCGGACGCCGCGCTCCTCGTGGTGCCCGCCGCGCCGCTCGGCCGGGACGAGGCGCTCGCCGCCGCGCGCGCGGTCGGCTCGAGCGCGGCCGAGGCGCTCCGCTTCGTCGGCGGGGGCGCCTGGGCCGGGCGGGCGAACCCGCTGAGCTCGAGCCACGTCGACTGGGACGTCATCGAGGACGCCGCCCAGGCCACCTGGAAGTCCCACACGGAGGAGCCCGCCGCGGTCCCGCAGGGCGAGCTGCCGCCGCTCGCGGGGGGCGGCTCGGGCGGCGGAGGCGCCCTGGCGTCCGAGATCATCCGCGCGCGGCGGAGCGCGACCGCGTACGACGGCCGCACCTCGATCGGCGCGGAGACGTTCTATTCGATGCTCGACCACCTCCTCCCCCGCCCCGGCGTGCCCCCGTGGGACGCGCTCCCGTGGTCGCCGCTGGTGCACGCCGTCGTCTTCGTGCACCGCGTCCGCGGCCTCCCGCAGGGGCTCTACGTGCTCGAGCGCTCCGAGGCGGCGCACGCGCGGCTGGAGGCGGCGCTCGCTCACCCCTTCGCCTGGGAGAAGCCAGCGGGGTGCCCCGATCACCTGCGGCTCTATTGCCTCTCCGAGGCCGACCTCCTGAGCCCCGCGCAGATCGTGAGCTGTCATCAGGAGATCGCCTCCGACGGCGCGTTCAGCCTCGGGATGGTCGCCGAGCTCGGCTCGACGCTCCGGGAGCGCGGCGCCCCCTGGTATCGCCGGCTCTTCTGGGAGGCCGGCGTCCTCGGCCACACGCTGTACCTCGAGGCGGAGGCCGCGCGGGACAGCGGCGGACGCGTGCGCGCGACCGGCATCGGCTGCTACTTCGATGATGCTTTTCACGAGCTGTGCGGCATCACCGGCGACGAGCTCCAGAGCCTCTATCACTTCACCGTCGGGGGCCCTGTCGAGGATACGCGCCTGATGACGCTCGCGCCCTACGAGCACCTCGACCGGGCGCGGCGCCCGTCGTCCCCTCCTCCGAGCGCGGAGCCGACGCGGGGGCGGTCACCCGGGAGCTGAAGCGGACCGCTCCCTCCGCCCCGAGATCCCCCCGGCAGAAAGCCGCCCCGCGCAGCGACGCGGGGAACACCTGGCCGGCGCGGTGCCCCTGCCCTGCTCCGGGGAACAGCATCCCCCTGAGCTGCGTAGACAAGGCGTAGCGCTCCGACCTGGACACCACAATGCGTCCCCAATGCGTCATCAACAGAAAATTCCGTCCCGTTGGTTCATCGCCCCTCTTCGTGCTGGTGGCGAAGGATCGCAGCGCGATCTCGGCTTAAAGGACGTCAACGGCCCACCGAGGCTCCGCTCATCGGCCGTGCCGCCACAAAATGACAGTCCCGCGACAAAATTTCGAAACGGCTCCAGATCCGTGATGCCAACTCGGTCGCATCACCACATGAACCCATCGATGCCACGACCTCGGCCATGCGACCGCGAGCGCACGCGCCGGGCGCAGCGCGCCGCGATGACGGGACCCACGCGACCAAAACGACCAACGCGACCAACGCGACCAACGCGCCCACATGAAGCCGTCGGGCGCGCCGCGGGGGTCGCGGGCGTTGACAGCAATAGACGCCTTTGTTCTTATAGCCAATCCACTCGGAGCGGCGCGCGCCTCTGAGGGCGGCCGGGAACATGGTGGGCACGGGTCAAGACATCGCGGACGCGGAGCCGACCCAGACGGCGATCATGGGCAAATACCGCCTGGTCGCCAAGCTCGGCCGCGGCGGGATGGGCGACGTGTTCCTGGCGATCGCGCGGGGGCCCGGGTCCTTCAACAAGCTGGTGGTTGTCAAGCGCCACCGCGACATGGCCGCAGACGGCGATAAGGTCGTCACCATGTTCCTGGACGAGGCGAAGCTGTCGGCCCGCCTCAACCATCCCAACATCGTCCAGACCTACGAGGTCAGCGCGGACGAGGCCGGCTACTTCACCGTGATGGAGTATCTGGAGGGCCAGCCGCTCAACGCGATGATGCGGGCGGTGGCCCAGGGGGACGCGGGCTCAGAGGGCTTCACGCGCGGCTTCTGGATCAGGATCGTGGCCGACATGCTGAGCGGCCTCCACCACGCACATGAGCTCTGCGATTACGACGGTTCGCCGCTCGGCATCGTCCACCGCGACGTCTCTCCTCACAACATCTTCGTCACCTACGACGGCGCGGTGAAGCTCCTCGACTTCGGGATCGCCAAGGCGTCGATCAACACGAACCTCACCGAGACAGGGAAGCTGAAGGGCAAGACGTCCTACATGGCGCCCGAGCAGGCGGTCGACAGCGCGTCGATCGATCGGCGCGCCGACATCTTCGTGGCGGGGATCGTGCTCTGGGAGCTCCTCACGCGCGAGCGGCTCTTCGGGGGCGACGCCGTGAGCGCGCTCTGGAAGCTGGCGGCCGTGGACGAGATCCAGCGGCCCTCGTTCGTGCACCCGGACATCCCGCCGGCCCTCGACGCCATCGTGGGCAGGGCGCTCGAGCGCGACCCGGCGAAGCGCTTCGCGACCGCGCAGGAAATGCGCGCGGCGCTCGAGGACTACCTGCGCGAGGCGGACGAGGACGTCCGGGCGGACGAGGTCGGCGCCAGGGTGCGGAGCGTGTTCGCGGAGCGCCGGGCCAGCATGCAGCGGCAGGTCAGGGCGTACATCGATCAGGGCTCGGTCGCTCCGGGCGCCCTCCTGGAGCAACGCCTCTCCCGCGTGAGCCAGATCGAGGGCATCGACGTCCGGCGCGTGCAGACCGTGAGCACCGTCGACGAGGATCTCGGGCAGAAGACCCCGGGCGCCGGGCGCCGGGCGTCCGAGTCCACGGGCCTGAAGTCGACGCTGCGCACGGCGGGCACGCCCCAGCAGCGCAGCTACCTGATCGGGGGGATCGGCGTGGCCGCCCTCGTCGCGGCGGTGGCGATCTCGGCGCGCCGCCCGGAAGGTAGCGCGCCCGCGGCCGGCTCCGCGGCGGCCGTGCTCGCCGGGTCTGCCGCGGCGGTGGGCTCTCGCTGCACAGGGGTGCTCCGCGTGCGGATCACGACCGACGACACGGGGACGACCACCGATATCGCGCCGCCCTACAGCTACGGAATCTACGACTACCTGCGTCACCTCAACGACAGCCACGGAGGGATCCGGGGCTGTCCCATCGACGTCGAGATCAAGGACGGGGAGTATGACCCGGCCAGGACGGAAGCGGTCATCGAGGCGTGGCGGCGGGGGCCCGCGTGGGGCGAGGTCTCGACGCTGTTCATCTTCGGCACCGGGCCGACCACGCGGGTGGCGCCGAAGCTCACGCAGGAGAAGAAGCTCATCATCCCCGGCTCGTATGCCGGCTCGCTGGCCACGCCGGTGCCGATCTCGGCGGACGTCCACTACGACGAGTTCAACGCCCTCGGCCAGAGCGTCGCCGCGACCGAGCACAAGACGAGCCCGGGTTACCCTTACATCTTCTTCCCGGCGACGGACTACTCGACGGGGATCCGCATCGGGCTCAAGGCTGCGTGGAAGATCGCGCCGGGGCGCATCGCGATGGCGCATGACACCATCGACCAGTGCCTTTACTGCATCGATCCGCTCGCGGCGGGCAAATCGTATGTGGAGCAGCTGCCCGGCATGCTGCTCGGCGCGGATCTCATCGTCCCCCAGACGTCGTCCCTCGAGGACGAGCGGGTCATCGTCGACACGGTGATCGGCTACGTGAAGCGGGAGATCGAGAAGAAGAAGGCGGACCCGTCCTACGTCCCCACGAACTGGATCTGGGCCGGCAACAGCGTCGTCTCGTCGGCCTTCGTCGGCAAGGGCGCCGCCGCCGCGCAGAAGCTCATTCAACAGGCGTTCCCGGAGAAGGATCGCTGGCAGCTGCGCGTGATGGCGAACAACTGGGGCATCGGCGAGGGGACGCTGACGCTCTGCGGGGCCGACTGCGCCGGGATCTTCTATGGCCTGTTCCCTGTGCCCGTGTACGGCGACACCCAGCATTCGAGCGGCATGGCGGAGATGCTGCGGATCCACCGGGCGTACCGGGAGAAGGACGGCCACCCGCTCGACCGGTATCAGGACCAGTTCTATGTCCAGGGCCACGCGACGGCGCTCATGTGGCGCGAGGCCGTCGAGCGCGCCATCGACGCCGGCCACGCGAGCCCGGACGGCGAGGATCTCAAGGCGGCCCTCGAGACGTTCCAGAACGTGGTGCTCGACGGGATGACGGCCGGGCCCATCTCGTTCAGCCCGACCGATCACCGGCCCCAGGCGAACGAGTCCGTCTACAAGATCAGCGCGAGCGCGGACGCGGGCGGCGTCGCGTTCAGGTTCGTCGATCAGTATTCGATCGAGCTCGATCCCAGGTGGCTCGGCTACTGACCTGAGCGGCGGGCTCGCGGGCGGAGCGGAGAAGGAGATGAGCCGCCAGGACGTCGAGAGCGCCAAGAGAGAGAGAAAGTAAAGGCAGTGAACTATCTGTCTCCTTCTCTCTTGGCGTTCCTGGCATCTCGGCGGTCTTTCTCCCGCTCGCTCCCGCCCCTGTGCAGCGCCGCAGAGCGCCGCGCTACGTAGGTCCGGAGATCCGCCAGAACCCGAGCCGCTGGGCGCCCCACAGGTCCGGGCCGACTGGGCCCTTGCCCCAGAAGTGATCGTCGTAGTTGGGGAGCGTCCACCCCTGGCCGTACGCCCCCATCACCGCGTAGATCACCTCGTCATCCGGCTGGACCTCTATCGCCGTAGTCGACCACGCCTGCCGCACCGACGTCGGGCTCGCGTCGTCGAGCAGGTAGCCCGCGAACATGGATCCCTCGGTCGTGTCGTCGAACGACTCGGTCGCATAGCCGAGCAGGAGGTGCAGGCCGTCGAACGCGCCCGACCACCGGAAGCGCCACGCGCCCGCGTCGTCCTGGAGCGGGCCGCAGGCCGCCACGACCATCCACTCCAGGTTGGAGTTGCCCCAGTGAGCGTCGCTGAAGTGGAGGAACCGATCGCTCATGGCGCTGCAGAACACGAACCCGACGCCGTTCGCGTGCCCCGTGTAGAACGTGAGATCGACCGAGTCCGCGAACGACGCGTCCTGGCCGCCCAGCGTCGGATCCTTGAAATCGATCTCCCACGCGCGCTGGTCGCCCCAGTTGAAGCGCTGCTCGACGCCCCCCGCCTCGAAGCTCTTCAGCAGCCCGTCGACGTTCGCGGCCGAGTGATCCAGGCCGCCGCACAGGCCGACCCACTCGGCGCCGACCGCGGGGCGGCCCTCGCTCCCTGGCGACGCGACCGGCGCGCTCGGCGCCTCGCCCGCAGGCTCCGCGCGAGCCAGCGGGACGCGCCGCGCCGCGGTCGCGACGAGGCCGTCGGCGTCCGTGACGTAGAGCGAGAGCGTCTCCGTCTGCCCGCGAAGGCCCGGGACGCCCGGCGAGAGCCGCACCGTCGAGCCGCCGGCGCCCGCGGGCTCGAGCGAGCGCGCCGACGATACCCACCTGTACGCGGCTGGCGCAGCCCCCCCGGTGACGCGCGCCTCCGCCAGGACACCCGCGCCGTCGGCGCGCAGGGAGATCTCGGCCCTCGGCGCGTCCACGACGGCCGGCACGATCGCCTTGCGGACGTCCACCTCCTGGTCGCCGACGACGCGCCTCCCGCGGCACACATAATGAGGCAGGATCCGCTGCACCTCGCGGGAGAGCGGCGGCGCGTAGTAGACGAGCTCCGGCTCGGCCGCGAGCGCCGCGCCGCTGCCCAGCGCGCCGGCGCACAGCGCGAGGGCCTCGGAGGCCGGGATGATCGCGACGTCCTCGCCGCGCTCGAGCTCGCGCCGCGCGTAGAGCAGGTGGGTCACGGCGCCCTCGGCGTCGAACGTCACCCTCACCTTGGCCCCGGGGCCGATCAGCCGGAGCCCCTCCAGGGCGTCGCGGAAGCTCACCTGCGTGTCGAGCTCGGCCCGCGCCACATGGCGCCCCTCGGTGTCGATCGACTCGAAGAGCGAGTGCCCCACGGCGACGTCGCGGCCGACCGGGAGGCGCGCGAGGTCCAGCGCGGCCCGGGCGCGCGCCGCCGCGTCCGGCTCCGGGAGGACGCGGAGCGCCGCGAGGGCCTCGAAATCCAGGGCGTCGTCGCCGCTCGCGGTGGCGAAGCCGCGCTCGTCGCGGAACCCGGGCGCCGGCGGGTCCGCCTTCCTCGTGGGCAAGCGCTGGAAGCGCGCGCGATCGAGGTAGCGGATCGCGCCGTCGTCCGCGAGGTAGGCGCCGCCCCTGAACCCCTCCTCCGCGAGCCCGAGCGCGCCGGCGAGCGCGGCCGCGCGCTCCCTGTCGGCGCTCGGGCCGATCACGCGGTAGGCGGGCAGGAAGATCGCCCTCCTCGGAGAGGGCGCTGGGCCAGGCGCCGTGCCGGGCGCACCGCGACCAGCGCTCTCCGGGAGATCCTCGCGGGCGTCGTGGCCGCTGCACGCGGCGACGCCGGCGGTCATGAGGAGAAAGATACGCAACATCCCTTCCAGTGGTCTCTTCATGAAAGTCCCTCTTTTCCTCCGGTCGCGGCGTGGCCCCGCGCGCAACTCCGGAGGAGCGATCTCGCGGGAAGCCTGAGCGCGGCGCTCCCGGCCCGCGGCGCGCGCCCACGCGTTGCAGGACCCAAGCCACCTCGGCCGGGGAAGAGCGCCGATCTGGATGAAACCGCGTGAACAGCCGGAATTTCACAGCGAAGCGGAGAGGAGGGGAATCGGTCGTAGACCGCTCGTAGACCGCTCGTAGACCGCTCGTACAGCGCTCCTAGGACACCGAGCAGGTTGAAACCCCGAGTAAATGAACCACAGAGGGCACAGAGTTTTTGAGTTGTTCCTCTGTGTCCTCTGTGCCTCTGTGGTTCAAATCTCTTCGTTCCCGGACGTTTCAAGCTGATCGGTGCTCTAGACCTGAGGCATCCCCTCGAATTCTTCGGAAAATTCACAGGGAGGCGGGGAGACGGGGAGAGGAATCTTCAAATACTCCCTGTCTCCCCGCCTCCCTGTTCAATTTTCTCGCTGAAAAATGGCTGCAAATGAGGGAATTCCTCAGCTCCTGGCCCCCTCGCAGATCGCTCGTCTCGCTCCCTTCCTCCCGCGGACTCCCTGTCTCGCGCTCCGGCGCCCAGCCGCGGAGCGCTCGCCCGCGCGCCGACCGTCCCGCGGCTCGGCCGGAGTCGGTCTCCTGGCGCCGAGTCGACGGCTCGCGCGCCCGGCTCGGCAGCGCGCGCCGCGCGCTCGCTGGCGGCGTCGTGGAGGCCCGCGGCGAGGGTCCTCGCCGGACCGCGCCACGCCGCCAGCGAGCGCGCGGCGCGGCGCGCGCGGGCGGCGCGGATTGACCGGCTCGCACCGCGCTCCTAGGCTGCCGCGCACTCCATGACAGCAACCACGAAGGACGGCGAGCGCGCGCCTCGGGCCGGCGATCAGACCCTCGAAGGGACGGCGGATCCCGGCGCGCGGCTGTTCCTCGACTTCCTCTCCTCGATCCGCCCCCACATCGAGGCCTCGCTCGAGCGGCGCTGGCGCGACAAGGTGAGCGACGTGGAGCGCTACGGCCGCGAGGTCGCGGCGATGGCCATGGAGGCAAAGAGCCTCACCCTGCGCGGCGGCAAGCGGTTCCGCGCAGGGCTGCTCGTCGCCGCCTACCAGGGCGTCGCGCCGGACGCGCCGCTCGGGCCCGCGATCGACGCCGGCGTCGCGCTCGAGCTGCTCCAGACGTACCTGCTCATCCAGGATGACTGGATCGACGGCGACACGGTCCGGCGCGGAGACCGCACCGCGCACGTCGGGCTGACCGAGGTGCTGGGCGATCCGCACCTCGGCGCCTCGTCGGCGATCCTCGCGGGCGATCTCACGTGGGGCTTCGCGCTGAGCGCGCTCGCGGGCGCCGAGGCGCCCCCGGCCACGACGCTCGCGGCCGTGCGGCTGTTCTGCAAGATGCACGAGGACGTCGTGATCGGGCAGCACCTCGACGTCGTCGGGCGGGCCGAGGACGTCGAGCAGATGCACGCGCTCAAGACCGGCAGCTACACGGTGCGCGGCCCGCTCGCGCTCGGCGCCACGCTGGCCGGCGCGCCCGCCGAGACGGTGGCGGCGCTCGAGCGGTTCGCGGCGCCGGTGGGCGTCGCCTTCCAGCTGCGCGACGACCTGCTCGGCACCTTCGGGAGCGCCGCCGCGACAGGCAAGCCGGTCGGCAACGACCTGCGCGCGGGCAAACGCACCGCGGTGCTCGCGGCGGCCGAGGGGCGCCTCGACGCCGCGGGGCGCGGCGCCGTCGAGCGCGCGCTCGGCCGCAAGGACGCGAGCGACGAGGCGGTGGCCGCCGCGACCCGGGCGCTCGAGGCGTGCGGCGCGCGGCGCGCGGTCGAGGAGCGCCTCTCCGCCCTGTGCGACGAGGCCCAGGCCCTCGGCGGCTCGCTGCCGGTCAGCGCGTCCGCCCGGCAGATCCTGTGCGGAGCGGCGAGCGCGCTCCGGTGGACGGGCGCATGACCGAGGCGCTCGGCCACGCCTCCGGCAAGGTGATCCTGCTCGGCGAGCACGCCGTCGTGTACGGCGCGCCGGCGCTCGCCGCCGGCATCGAGCGCGGCGCCCGGGCGCGCGCGGCGCGCTCCTCCGGCGCGAGCGCGCTCTGGCTGGGCGGGCGCGAGCACGGCGCGCCGCCGGCCGAGGGCGGGGCTCCTGGCGACGTCGCGCAGGCGTTCGCGGCCCTGCTCGCGGCGCTCCCCGGCGCCGGACCGGTGCGCGTCGCGGCGGAGAGCGACCTGCCCCCCGGCGGGGGCCTCGGCAGCTCGGCGGCGCTCGGGGTCGCGATCGCCAGGGCGGTCGCCGCGCTCGCGCGCGGGCCGGTCGAGCCGCGCGTGGAGACCGAGGCCGCGGAGGCGGCGCTCGCCGCGGAGGCCACGGTCGCCGCGGCGGCCGCCTGGGAGCGGGTGTTCCACGGCAACCCGTCGGGCATCGACACGACGGCGGCGGCGCGCGGCGGGTGCTTCCGGTTCACCAGGGCGCACGGCGCGACCTCCCTCGCCCCGCGCGACGATCTCTGGCTCTGCGTCGGCTCGACGGGGGTGCCGTCGTCCACGCGCAGCATGGTCGACCTCGTGGCGCGGCTCTTCGAGCGCAAGCCCACGCTGGCCGAGAGCTCCATCGCCGGCATCGCCGCGCTCGTCGACAACGCGGCGCTCGCGATCGAGGCGGGGGACGCGGTCGGGCTCGGCCGGCTCATGGACCTGAACCAGATGCTCCTCGCCGGCATGTTCGTCTCGACCGAGGCGATCGAGGCGCTCTGCAAGCTCGCGCGCGAGGCCGGCGCGCTCGGCGCCAAGCTCACCGGCGCCGGCGGCGGCGGCTCGGTCATCGCGCTGCTCCCGCCCCCCCCGCCGGGCGACGGCGGTGCGGCGCCCGAGGCGCCCGAGGTCGCAGGCCGCGTGCTCGCCGCCTGGCGCGACGCGGGGTACAGCGGCTTCGTGACAAGGGTGAAGGCGGGCGTGACGAGGACGGAGCCAGAGGAGCAAGCATGAGCGCCGTGAGCCGGGCGACCGCGATCGCCCATCCGAACATCGCCCTCGCGAAGTACTGGGGCAAGCGCGCCGACGGGCACAACCTGCCCGCGGTCCCGAGCCTGTCGGTGACGCTCGCCGGCATGGCCACGACGACGGAGGTCGCGTTCGACGCGTCGCTCGAGCGCGACGAGCTCCACCTCGGCGGCGCGGCGCTCCCGCCCGACGCGGAGGCGACGCGCCGGGTCGCCGGGCTCCTCGACCGGGTCCGCGCCGCCTCGGGCCGGCGCGAGCGCGCCCGCGTCGTCAGCCGCAACGACTTCCCCACCGCGGCGGGGCTCGCGTCGAGCGCGTCGGCGTTCGCCGCGCTCGCGCTCGCGGCGAGCGCCGCCGCGGGCCTGCCCACCGCGCCTGCGCTGGTGAGCGACCTCGCGAGGAAGACCTCGGTCTCCGCCGCGCGCTCGGCGTTCGGCGGCTTCGTCGAGCTCCGCGCCGGGCGCCCCGGCGACGAGGCGCTCGCGGCGACGCCGCTCGCGCCGGAGGGCCACTGGCCGCTCGCGGTCGTGATCGCGGTGACGCGCGAGGGGCCGAAGGACGTGGGCTCCAGCGACGGCATGCGGCACACGGCGACGACGAGCCCGTACTTCCCCGCCTGGGTCGACGCCGCGCCGCCGCTCTTCGAGGCGGTCCGCGCGGCGGTCCTCGCCCGCGACTTCGAGGCCCTCGGCGTGGCGGCCGAGGCGAGCGCCCTGCGCATGCACGCCTCGAGCATCGCCGCCTCGCCGGGCCTGCTCTACTGGACCGGCGCCACCGTCGAGGTGATCGCCGCGGTCCGGCGGCTCCGCGGCCAGGGCGCGCCGGCGTTCTTCACCATCGACGCCGGCCCGCACGTGAAGGTCTTCACGACGCCCGAGGCGCGCGGCGTCGTGGAGGAGGCGCTGCTCGCCGTCCCCGGCGTCCTCCGCACCATCTCGGCCTCGCCCGGCGGCGGCGCGCACCTCGCGCCCTCGCCCGCGCCCGGGAGCGCGCGCTCGTGATCGTCCGGGCGCCTGGCAAGCTGGTCCTCTCGGGCGCGTACGCCGTCCTCGAGGGCGCGCCCGCGCTCGTGGCCGCCGTCGATCGGTACGTCATCGCCGACCCGGCGCGCCCTGCCGACCTCGTCACGGAGGAGGTCCAGGCGGCGATCGACGCGGGCGCGCTCGACCGGGCGGTGTGGTTCGACGCCGCCGCGCTCCGATCGGCGGCGGCGTCGGCGCCGGCTGCTCCGGCGGCCGGGCCGTCCGCGCCCGCCGCGCCGCCGCTCGAGGCGAGCCGCAAGCTCGGCCTCGGATCGAGCGCGGCCATCCTCGTCGCGACCCTCGCGGCGCGCGCGGCCGCTCGCGCGTCGACGATGGCCATGGCGGCGGCCGCGGCGGCCGCGGTGGGCCAGCCGATGCCCGCGTGGGACACCCGCGCGCTCTTCCTCGACGCGCTCGCGGCGCACCGGCGGGCGCAGGGCGGGGGCAGCGGCGTCGACGTCGCGGCCAGCGTCTACGGCGGCGTCCTCTGCTGTAAGCTCGGGCCGGGCGGCGAGCTCGCGGTGACGCCGCACGCGCTGCCGGGCAGGCTCGCGGTCGAGGTCTTCGCCAGCGACGCCTCGGCGCGCACGAGCGACATGCTCGAGCGCGTGCGCGCGCTCGCCGCCAGCGCGCCGGATGCGCACCGCGCGCTGCTCGGCGCGGCCGCCGAGGGGGCGCGCGCTGCTGTTGCGGCCGCGGACGTCCGCGCGCTCGTGGCTGCGCTGGATCGCCAGGTCGACGCGCTCGCCGAGCTCGGCGATCGCGCCGGCGCGCCGATCGTCACCCCCGCGCTCAGGCGCCTGCGCCCCGCCGCGGCCGCCGAGGGCGCATCGCTCGCGCCGAGCGGCGCTGGCGGCGGCGACGTCTCGATCTTCGTCGGCGCCGCGCCGCCCTCGGCGGCATTCCTCGAGGCGGCGCGCGCGTCCGGCCTCGAGCGCGTGCCGATGTCGCTCGGCGCGCCCGGCGTCCACGTGCTGGACGCAGCCCGTCCGCCCCACGCCTGAGCGCGCCTCGCGCCTGGACGCGCCCCCTCGCCGACCGTGCGCCGCGAGGTGCCGCGGCGCTTGGCATGGACCCCGCTCTGCTCGCTCCGGGATCCACCGCGGCGCTGCGCTTCGGCGGCGCACCGCCGGCCTCCACGGGACGTTCGAGATGCGAAGAGCAGAAAAAGCATGAACTTCGTGGAGCTCGCGAGGCCTCAGCGCCGCCAGAAAAGCTCCACTTTTCGTGGAGTTACCGCCGGGGCGGCCGATGAGCGCGGCGGGCTCCGGGTCCTCCGAGGCGGGCTCCGCGGGCTGGCCGCCGCCGGCGCGAGCTCCGCGAGCGTGACCTGTGTTCACAGCGCGCCGGCGGACCGGCGCGGGGGCGCGCGCGCCGGCGCGACGCTCGGCCGGCCGGCAGTTGCGGCCGCGGGGGGTGGTGGACGGGGCGAGGTGGCACGAGGACCAGCGGACCAGGTGAGAAGGGGGAGTCCATGACGACGTGCGATCGAGAGCTTTGCCGATTGGAGGATGTGCTTGGCGCGAGCATGGCCGAGTCGAGGGCGACGCTGGCGGCGTTCGGCGTCCAGGTCGCACCGCTGCGGCGTCGCACCGCGCGCACGTACCTGGGCCGGGTGCTGGTCCACCCGTACAACCTCCTCGTCGTGGGAAGCGCGCTCCTCCTGAGCTTCATCGGCTGGAGCCCGCTGCTCCTGCTGATCGGCCTCGGGGCCGAGCTGCTCATCCTGTGCCTCGTCCCCTGGCGCGGCTACGTCCGCCGCGGCATCGACGCGCAGCTCGACGAGGCCGATCGGGCGTCGTGGTCGAGGGCGCGCGAGTCGTTGATCCGGCAGATGGACATCCGTCACCAGCAGGAGCTCGCGCGGCTCGACCGGCTGATCGATCGCACCCGCGAGAACATCCGGCGGCGCGGCGGCGCTGTCCCGCTCCTGCTCGACGACGGCTTCGGCCTGAGCCGCCTCATCATGAGCTACATCCGCCTCGCGATCGCGCACAAGGCCGGCCAGGAGTCGCTCGCGATGACGAACCACAGCGAGCTCATGGAGACGATCCGCTCGCTCGAGGCGGTCCGGAGCACGTCCGCGGGGCGCACGCGCGGCCTGTCGGAGCGGCGGCTCTCGATCGCGTACCGGCGGGCCGAGTGCTGGAGCCAGACCCGCGAGGGGCTGGAGGTCGTCTCGCAGAAGCTCGCCGCGATCCTGGAGCTCATCCAGCTCATGCACGAGCAGTCGATGACGCCGGTCGACTCGCCGTCCACCTGCGCGGAGATCGACCGGTTCATGCGCGAGCTCGACGACCTCGACAACGGCGAGAGCACGCAGCGCGAGCTCGAGGAGCTCGACATGGACATGGACAGGGCGTTCGAGCTCGAGGAGCTCGAGGCCGAGCACAGCCAGCACAGCCGGCCTGCGATGCGCCTGGTCGCGCGCTGAGGGGCGCGGGCGCGAGCTCCGCGCGGCGGCTCGACGAGTCACTGGAGCGACTCACGTGGCTCGTTGGTTCGGGTGACGCTCGCGGGAGACGGAGAGTTCATCGAGACAGGAAGCGGATCGCCGAAGCTGAAGTCGTTCGCGCGCTGAAGACAATCTCTCAGCGGCTGGCGGGGATGTACGAGCGATCGAGGTCAGGATGGTTGTCTGCGCGCCCCTCCCCTCTCCCCTCTCCCCTCTCCCCTCCCCCGTCTTCCCTCTCCCGTCTTTCGTGCGCGTGCGCGTGCGCGTGCGCGTGCGCGTGCGCGTGCGCGCTCCGGTCCGATCCCCATTCAACCCGGAGTCCTCCCTCTCCTCGCAACTGAGCCCGCTCTGCGACGACCTCAAGAGCATGGCTCTCCTCGATCACGAAAACCTGGACGTCTATCACTGCTCCATCGAGTTCCTGACGCTCGCGCTTCGTCTCGTCGCGGATTTACCTCGGGGAGAGCGGGAGCTCCGCGATCAACTCAAACGCGCAGCCATGTCGGTGCCACTCAACATTGCAGAAGGCTCGGGGAAACCGGCGACCGCAAATCGAGCACGCTTCTACGCGATCGCCCGTGGCTCCGCGATGGAATGCGGCGCCTTGGTGGATGTCTGCCGTGTGGCGGGCTTCCTGACGTCTGCTGATGCGGAAGACGCGAAGCTCTTGCTGGGTCGAATCGTTGCGATGCTCACGAGAATGTGTCGCGGGTGAGCGCGTGGCGGCATAAGCGCGCACGCGCACGCGCACGAAAGACGGGAGAGGGAAGACGGGAGACGGGAGACGCGCGACGGGGGCGCGAGACGCGAGACGCGAGACAGCAGAGGAGGATGCTGCCCGCTCGGAGGCCTGGTTCGTCCGCAGGTGCTCTTACACAAGCCACCCTCCGCGTCGCCGACGCGCACCGGCGTCCATGGTCGCAGTGCTTCCGGTTGGAGCGATGCGGGACGACAGCGACGGCACGAGCACGGTCGCACGGCTCATCGTGGGCATTCCGCCGCCCGGTACCGCACGTCGAGGTGTCCCCGTTCAGGGACGGGTAGTATACCGCTCTCGTCCCCCTCAGCCCCGCGACCACGACGACCGTGGACCGAGACATGCCGCCGCCCGACTTCCTCCCCGCGCTACTCCGTCCGGAGCTCGCCGAGCTCCACGCCTACACCCCGGTCGCGGGCGACTTCCCTGTGCGCCTCGACGCGAACGAGAGCCCTCCGCTCCTCTCGGCCGAGGCGCGGGCCGCCCTCGAGCGCGCCGCGGCGCCCGAGGACTGGGGCCGCTACCCCGACGCGCGCCTGGTCGAGCTCCGCGAGGCGATCGCCGCCCGCTGCGGCGCCGAGCCCGGCGAGATCCTGGCCGGCGTCGGCTCCGACGAGGTGATCTCGATCGTGCTCACCGCGCTCAGCCGCCCGCGCCAGGGCGCGCACGCGGCGAGCATCGTCACGGTCAGCCCCACCTTCGTCATGTACAAGCTGAGCGCGCGCGCGCGAGGCATGCGCGCCGTCGAGGTCCCGCTCGACGCGGGCTGGGACCTCGACGTCGCCGCCCTCTTGCGCGCCGTCGAGTTCGCGCGCCCCAACGTCGTCTTCATCGCCTCGCCGAACAACCCGACCGGCGCGCTCATGTCGGAGGACCGGCTCGAGGCGGTCATCGCCGCGGCGAAGGACGCCCTGGTGATCGTCGACGAGGCGTACATCGACTTCTCGCCGCGCGACCAGCTCGCGCTGCGGCGCCGGCACCCGAACGTCGCCGTGCTGCGGACGCTCTCGAAGATCGGCCTCGCGTCGCTGCGCGTCGGCTGGCTCATCGGCGCGCCGGAGCTCGTGGCCGAGCTCGACAAGGTCCGCCAGCCCTACAACCTCCCCGTCCCGTCGCAGCGCGCGGCCACCTTCGCCCTGCGGGAGCTCGACGGCGAGCTCCGCCGCGTGGCCGCGACGGTGACCGGCGAGCGCGAGCGGGTCGCGCGCGGGCTGACCGAGCTCGGCCTCTCGGTCGCGCCGAGCCACGCGAACTTCCTCTGGGTCGGCACGCGCCGCCCTGCCGGCGAGGTCTTCGACGCGCTCGCGGCGCGCGGCGTCCTCGTGCGCAGCTTCCACGCGGCGGGCGGGCGCCTCGCGCACCGGCTCCGGATCACCATCGGCCTCCGCGAGGAAAACGACCGCCTCCTCGCCGAGATCGCCACGTGCGCGTAGCCCTCCCTCGCCGAGCTCGCCCCGTGCGTGTCGTCCTCCCTCGCCGGGCCCGCCCCGAGCGCGCGGCCCTGCGCCGCTCCGCCGCGCGGCTTTCGTGGCTCGCGCTGCTCGCGGCCTCTGCCGGCTGCGCGGCGCCCCGGGTCGCGCGCTCGGTGGACGGCCAGGTCATCGAGGGCCGCTACATCGAGGCGCGCGCGTACGCGCTCTACGCCATCGCCGCCGAGGCCGAGGCGCGCGGCGATCTCGCGACGGCGCTCCAGGCGTACGAGCTCGCGGAGGACAGCGACCCTGACAGCGCGGACATCTGGACCCGCATCGGCTCCATCCGCTGCCGCCTCGGCCAGCGGGGGGCGGCGGACGACGCGTTCGAGCGCGCCCGCGCCATCGAGCTCGACTACGCGCCGGCGCACCGCGAGCAGGCGCGCTGCGACCTCTCGGCGGGCCGGCTGGAGCCGGCGCTCGCGCGCGTCGAGCGGGCGATCCTGCTCGATCCGGATCGCGACGAAGGCATCCTGCTCCGGGCCGAGATCCTGCGGCGGCTCGGCCGGACCGACGACGCGCGCCTCGCTTTGCGGGCGCTGCTCGTGCGCCGCCCCTGGTCGGTGGACGCGTGGCGTGCGCTCCACGCGGTCGCCCTGGCGGTGGGCGATCGCGCATCGGTCGAGCAGGCGGAGCGACGCCTGCGCGAGCTCGTCCCGCGGGGGGACGCCGCCGGGCGGCCGCCGTCGTCCCGGGGGCCGCTGGCCGAGCTCGACGAGGCGCTGGTCCTGGGGCAGCTGCGCCGCGCCCGCCGCCTGGCGCGCGACGCGGACCTGCCGCCCGCCGAGGTCGCGGTGCGCGCGGCCGCCCTGGGCCGCGTCGGCGAGGCCCGCGAGCAGGCCGAGCTCGTCGCGGGGGCCGATCCGGCGAGCTCCTCGGCGCTCGTCGCGCTCGCTGTGGCGGCGGATCTGAGCGGCGACGTCGAGGCGCTCACCCGCGCCTGCGACGCGCTCCATGCCTCCGCGGCGGGCGGCGGCCCCGCGGTCTCCCCCTCGCCGCTTGCCCGGCTCCTGTTCGCCGAGCTGCTCTTCCGTCGCGTCGGCCGTGACGCCGCCCTCACCTGGCTCGGCCCGCGCTCCCTGCGTGCGCCCGGCGCCCGGGATCCGCTTTCTCAGGAGGTCGAGCGGCGCGTCGAGCGGGAGCTCGCGGGGGGCGCGCCCGCCGCGCCCTGATCGGCGCCGCGCCCCAGCGCTTCAGGGCGAGGGCTTCGCGTCCTTCTTCTCGTTGTGCTTCTCGAGATCGAAATTGAGCTCGAAATCGGCCGTGTTGTCGCCTTCCTTGATCTCGATCTCCTTCTTCACGTCCTGATCGATGGCTGGCAGGAGGGCGGCCGTGAGCACCTTGCCCACGGGGATGTTCTTGATCTCGAACTGGCCGTCGAGGCCGGTCACGTCGTGCGTCGCGAACTTGAGCACGAAGACCTGTGACTTGAGGAACGGCTTCGGCATCTTGTCCACGAGCTCGTAGTAGCCTGGCTGCGGCGGGTGGAACTTCACCGCGTCGCCCTGCGGCATGGCGACGAGGACGGCCATGAAGGGGGCGCCCTCGAGGTTCGGCATGTACGGCTCCAGCGGATCGAGGTTGGCTACCTCGAGCCGTTGTCCGAAGGTCATGGCGACGGTCCGGCTCGAGAAGGCGCATCCGTGGATGGTGACCTTCTCGGCCTCCTCGCGTTCGGGTACGTAGCCGCTGTAGTTGACGACGGTGACGAGCGCGTCCGCGAGCGCGTTCTGCTGTCCCACCCGGAACAGCCTCCCGTACGTGGCTGCGGCCTCACCGCACTTGCCGGCCGGGAAGCTGAGCCCTGTATCGGGCGGCGGGTCTCCCTTGATGGTGACCCGACCTCGCAGCGTCCCTGTGGGCCCGCTGTACGCCTCGCGCCGCTTCGGGTTCATCACCTTCAGCACGCTCTCCGACGTCAGCGAGATGTCCGCCACCGCCGCCGCGCTCGCCGCCCCCGCGTCGCCCGCCGCCGCCGCCGCGCTGACCGCCGGCGCCGCGCTCGCCGCTGGCGCCGCGCTCGCCGCTGGTGCCGTGCTCGCCGCTGGCGCCGTGCTCCCTGCCGGCGAGCTTCCGGTCGTGTTGCCGCCCTGGCACCCGAGGGCCCCGAGCAGCGCGACGCCTGCCGCCTGCATTCGTCTCTTGCCCGCAGTCCTCTGCATTTTCTCGCCGGTTCGCATCGGCGCCGACTTTAGCAACTTGCGCGCCCTGCGCAGCAGCGCCTGATCTCCGCGAACGCTCGCGCCCCGCCGCAAGCGTGGTTGCCCGCGTTGCCAGATCAGTTGGCAGCCCCGCATCGCGGCGCCTCCCCGGCCACGCTCATGACGCGCCGCCGCCCGGGCGAACGCTGAGCGGCTCATGAAGGATGGAAGAGGCAGGCGGCTCGGCGAGGCGCTCCCCCGCGGAACCGCCGATGGGGCCGTGGCTTACGGACTGGAAGCGAGGACCGCGCGGACCGCGATCCCGAGGGAGGTCGTCGGGAAGATGCCGAGGACCATGACGAGCACGGCGGAGACGACCAGCGCCGCGTTGACGTAGCCCGAGCGCATCGGCCGGGCGATCGGCGCGCCCGGCGCCGGCTCGCGCATGTACATGAACACGAGCACCCGCAGGTAGTAGTACGCCGACAGCACGCTGTTCAGCAGCAGCGCCACGGACAGCGTGTACAGCTCGGCGCCCATCGCCGCCTTGACGATGTAGAGCTTGCCGAAGAAGCCCGCCGTCGGCGGCACGCCGGCCAGCGACAGCAGGAACAGCGAGAACGCGAGCGCCGCCACGGGGTGCCGCTTGCCGATGCCGGCGAGGTCCTCGTAGCTCACCGCCTCGGCGCCGCGGCTGCCGCAGAGGATGAGCGTGCCGAAGGCGCCGACCGTCGAGACCGTGTAGGCGAGCAGGTAGAACATCACGCTCGCCTGCGCGTCCTCGCTCGCGCGCGCCGCCGCCGCCACGCCGACGAGCAGGTAGCCGGCGTGCGCGATGCTCGAGTAGGCGAGCATCCGCTTCACCGACTCCTGCCGGCCCGCGATGAGGTTCGCCACCGTCATCGTGAGCAGCGCCATCGCCGTCACGGCCGGCGGCCAGCCGGCCGCCCACGACGAGAGCGCCGGGCCGCCGAACGCGCCGAGCAGCACGCGCAGCAGCGTCGCGAACGCCGCGCTCTTCACCGCCACCGCCATGAACGTGGTGGCCGGCGTCGGGGCGCCCTCGTACGCGTCGGGCGTCCACATGTGGAACGGCACCGCGCTCACCTTGAACGCCAGCCCGACGAGCACCAGCGCCGCCCCGAGGAGCAGCAGCGCCGGGTTCGGCGCCCTGTCCCCCGTCGCGCTCGCGATCGTGTCGCGGATCCCGGCGAGGTCCGTGTGCCCCGTCGCCCCGTAGATCAGCGCGCCGCCGTAGAGCAGCAGCGCCGCCGCGAACGAGCCGAGCAGGAAGTACTTGATCGCCGCCTCGCTGCTCCGCGGCGAGGTCCGGCGGAAGCCGGTCAGCGCGTAGGCCCCGAGCGACATCGTCTCCAGCCCGAGGAAGAGCGTCAGCAGATCCCCCGCGCCGGCGAGGATGATCGCGCCCACGGTCGAGAAGGTCAGCAGCGGGTAGAACTCCCCGCGGTCGAGCCGGTGCTCCGGGAGGTACCCGCCCGCGAGCAGCGACGCGAGCGCGCCGCCCAGGCAGAGCACGAACGAGAAGAACAGCGTGAAGCGGTCGATGATCAGGTAGGGGGCGAGCGCCTCGACCCCCTCCAGCGTCTCGGGGCCGACGAACCCGACCGCGCCCGAGAACACCGCCCCGGCGAGGAGCGTGATCGCCGTCCCGAGCGCGATGTCGGACGACGGGCCCGACTGGCGCTCGTGCGACTCCTCGCGGCGATGCGAGAACGCCTCCGCGATCATCAGCAGCGCCCCGCCGAGCGAGACGACGATCAGCGGTGAGACGGCGAGGAAGATCCCGTAGCTCATCGCGCCGCCTCCTCGCCGCGCGCGGCGAGCTTGCCGCCCGCCGGCGCCTGCCGATCGCTCCGGGCCTGCTCGTCCCCGCCCGCCGGCGCGCCCTCACCGGAGCGCTGCACGGGCGCCCCCTTGAGGAACGCGGGGGAGAACGTGTCCTCGGGCAGGAGCTTCGCGTTGTGTTCGTCCGCGAAGAGGATCGCCTGCCCGGAGACGACCTTGAACTGGTTGTAAGTAAACAGGACCGACTCCTTCATCCGATCGAGGAAGATCGCAGGGAACAGGCCGATCACGAAGATCATCAGGATCAGGGGCGAGAGCGCGAGCGCCTCGCGGGGCGTGACGTCGGGCAGGTGCCTGTTCTTCGGGTTCGTGAGCGGCCCGAAGAACATCTTCTGCACGACGCTCAGCATGTAGACGGCGGCGAGGATGACGCCCGCCGCGGCGCCCACGGTGTGGATCCCGCTGAACACCCCGAGGCGCTCGGAGGCGTACGTCCCCATGATGATCATGAACTCGCCGATGAACCCGTTGGTGCCGGGCACGCCGACCGAGGCGAACGTCACGATCAGGAAGAGCGTCGCGTAGACCGGCATCACCTTGGCGAGGCCGCCGAACTCGGCGACCTGGCGGGTGTGGCGGCGGTCGTAGATCACGCCGACCAGGAGGAAGAGCGCGCCGGTGGAGACGCCGTGGTTCACCATCTGGAGCACCGCGCCCTGGATCCCGCTCGGCGTGACGCCGAAGAGCCCCAGCATCACGTAGCCGAGGTGGGCGACCGACGAGTACGCCACGAGGCGCTTCACGTCCGACTGCTTCCAGGCGACGAGCGCGCCGTAGATCACCCCGCCGAGGATCGCGATCCCGGCCAGGTTGGCCGCCAGGCTGGAGGCCGGGCCGGGGAAGAGGCCCATCGAGAAGCGCAGGTACGCGTACGTCCCGATCTTCAGCATGACCGCGGCCAGGATGACCGAGCCCCCGGTCGGCGCCTGCACGTGCGCGTCCGGCAGCCACGTGTGCACCGGCCACATCGGCACCTTGATGAAGAACGCGATCGAGAACGCCCAGAAGCAGAGCATCTGGGTGCTGCGCGGCAGCACCACGCGCGAGAGCGCGAGGTAGTCGAAGGTGTAGGCCCCCGTGAGCTTCTGGTTCGCCCACACGAGGTACACGATGCCCGCGAGCATCAGCATCGAGCCCGCCATCGTGTAGATGAAGAGCTTGACCGCGGCCTTGATCTTCTCGACGCCGCCCCAGATGCCGATCATCACGAACATCGGCACCAGCATCAGCTCCCAGAAGAGGAAGAACAGGAACAGGTCGAGCGCGACGAAGGCGCCGAGCATCGCCCCCTGCAGGAGCAGGAAGCAGAAGCAGAGCTCCTTGATCCGGCTCTTGATCGAGCCGAACGACGCGTACGCCGCGATGGGCGCGATGAACGTCGTGAGCAGGACCAGCCAGAGGCTGATGCCGTCGATCGCGACGTGCCACCGGATGCCGAGCGCCGGGATCCACTCCTTGATCGACTGGAAGTGCCAGCCCTCCGTCATCGGCACGCTGAGGAGCCAGAGCGACGCCACGAAGCCCGCGCCGAGCACGGCCAGCGTGAAGCCGCGGAGCAGCGAGAGCATCTGCCGCGGCATGAACAGCACCGCCGCGGCCCCGACGAACGGCAGGCCGATGAGCACGTTGAGGAGCGACGACCACTCGCCGGACGCCGAAGCATCGGCCGCGGCCGCCCCCGTCGTCGCGTCGGACGGCCAGAGCCACTGCACGCTGAGCGTGATGAGCGCCGCGACGAGCCCGAGGGCGACCCGCTGCCACGTCGTGTACCCGGCGCTGCCGTGCGCCTCGCCGTGCGCGTGGTCGCCCCCGTGATGGTCGCCTCCGCCGTGGTGGTCGTCGCCGTGATCGCCGCCGCCGTGGTGATCGTCGTCGTCGCTCGCATGAGCGCCGTCCGCGTCTCGCCCGCGCCGCGGGAGGAGCCCTCCGGCGACGCCGGCGGCGAGCGCCGGCCAGTGATGGGTTACGAGGTCGAGCGCGCTCATTGCAGGCCTTCCGGCTTGATCTGGTCCTGGATCTGCTCCGCCGGGGGCGTCCCCGGGAGGAGCGTGGGCACGTTCGGGACCCTCATGGTGGTCGGGTCCGTCGGGGTCTTGCGGCCGGGCGGCCGGGAGAACGAGAAGGTCTCGGTCGCCTCGCGATCGAAGGCGTTGCGCACGCGGAGCACGACGTCCTTCTTCTCGCCGGGCTCGAGCTTCACGGTGACATCCGTGGCCTCGGAGAAGTCGCGCTGCGGCAGGCCGGGCGCCTCCCAGCGGTACCGGTAGCCGAGCCCCGGCGCCGCCGAGAGCCTCACCTCACCCGACCGGCGCAGCTCCGCGTCGTCGATGTTCGCGTCCGCGTGCGGCTTGACCATGAACCAGCCGACGCCGGCGAGGCCGACGACCATCGACGCGGCGTAGACCTGCACGCGGCCCGTCTGGAGCGCGCGCAGCACCGTGCCGAAGAACCCGACCACCGCCGCGGAGAGCTTCGCGATGACCCCGTCGATGATCCACTTGTCCGCCATCGTGAAGATGTCGGCCAGCGCGTCGACCATGCCCACGACCGTGGCGTTGTACAGCTCGTCGATCCGCCACTTGTCGTAGATGAGCCCGTGGAGCCGCGGGAACTGCTGGGCGAAGCGCCGCTCGGGCTCGCCGCGCCGGTTCCAGTACACGAGCATCGCCAGGCCGATGCCGGTGAAGCACGCGGCGACGCCGGGCAGCATCATCGGCCACATCAGCCCCT
Source organism: Sorangium sp. So ce321 (assembly GCF_051530195.1). Classification (NCBI taxonomy): domain Bacteria; kingdom Pseudomonadati; phylum Myxococcota; order Polyangiales; family Polyangiaceae; genus Sorangium; species Sorangium sp. So ce321. The sequence continues at coordinate 7,318,689 of NZ_CP150329.1, forward strand.
TCGCCGCCTCGCGCTCCGTGACCGCGCGCTCCGTCAGCGAGAACACCGGCTCGAGCAGGTGCGCGAGCGGCGCGAACGCGTGGGAGTGCGTGAGGTGCACGAGCGGCTCCGCCATCAGGAAGCCGGCGAAGACCGACAGCGCTCCGAGCACGATGAGCGGGATCGTCATCGGCAGCGGCGACTCGTGCGGCACCGGGCCCTCGAGCTTCTCGCCGGGCGCGTGCGCGTGGTGGTCGTCGTGGTGGCCGTGCGGGTGCGGATCCTTCCAGCCGCGCACGATCGTCCAGCCGCGGAACTCGCCGTGGAACGTCAGGAAGTAGGCGCGGAACATGTAGAAGGCGGTCATCGTCGCGGCCACGATGCCGACGACGTAGATCGCCGGGCCGAGCCACTCGGGCCACTGCCACACCGGCTGCCCGCGCGTCGACACCGACTCGATCCGGCTGGAGAAGGCGCGCCACAGGATCTCGTCCTTCGACCAGAACCCGGCGAACCCGGGGAAGCCCGCGATCGAGAGGCACGCGAGGAGGAAGGTCCAGCGCGTCAGGGGCATGTGCTCCCTGAGGCCGCCCATGTTCCGCATGTCCTGGGACTGGTCGGTGTCGTGGATGCGCGCGTGCATCGCGTGGATCACCGAGCCGGCGCCGAGGAAGAGGCAGGCCTTGAAGAAGGCGTGCGTGAGGACGTGGAAGAAGCCGGCGGCGAACGCGCCGACGCCCACGCCGATGAACATGAAGCCGAGCTGGCTCACCGTGGAGTAGGCGAGCACCTTCTTCAGGTCGTTCTGGAAGAGCCCGATCGAGGCCGCGAAGATCGCCGTGAGCACGCCGGTCACCGCGACCACCGCCATGGCGAACGGCGACAGCACGAACACCGCCGAGAGCCGGGCCACGAGGTACACGCCCGCGGTCACCATCGTCGCGGCGTGGATGAGCGCCGAGACCGGGGTCGGGCCGGCCATCGCGTCCGGCAGCCAGATGTAGAGCGGGATCTGCGCGCTCTTGCCGGCGCAGCCGAGGAACAGCGCGAGCCCGATCAGCGTCGACGCGTACATGAGCACGGGCTGCGCCGGGACGATGAAGCTCAGGAAGCCCGGCACCGTCGCGGCCGACATGTTGCCGATCGGCCAGACCTTCACCGCGGAGAGCAGGTTGCCCGCGTTCGCGGCGATGCCGTCGAAGTTCAGCGTGCCCGAGTAGTAGGCGAGCATGGCCATCGCGACGAGGAGGCCGAAGTCGCCGATGCGGTTCACGACGAACGCCTTCTTGCCGGCGCTCGCGTTCTTGTCGTCCTTGAACCAGAAGCCGATGAGCAGGTAGCTGCACATGCCGACGCCCTCCCACCCCACGAAGAGGACGGCGAGGTTGTCGGCCATGATCAGCACGAGCATCGAGAAGCAGAACAGGTTCAGGTACGCGAAGAACCGGTAGTAGCCCGGGTCCTCGCGCATGTACGCGGACGAGTAGAGGTGGATGAGGAAGCCGACGCCGGTGACGACGAGGATCATCGTCCCGCTCAGGCCGTCGACGCTGAAGGCGACGTCGATCGGGATCGACTGGCCCATCCGGCCGGTGATCGAGAACCAGCGCCAGGCGGTCCAGGTGAGCTTGCCGCCCTCGTGCGGCAGCAGCAGGAACGTGGTGACGGCCGCAAGGAAGGCGCCGCCGAGCGCGGCGAGCGCCATCAGCCGGACCGCGTCCTTGCCGAGCCGCTTGCCGAAGAGGCCGTTCACGAACGCGCCGAGCGCCGGCAGGCCGAGCACGACCGCGAGCAGCGCGAACTCGGACGCGGGGAATAACGTTCTCAGGGCTTCCACGCTAACTCCTCAGGAGATCGGCGTCGTCCGAGCGCATCGTCTTCCGGATGCGGTAGAACGCGAGCACGATCGCGAGACCCACGGCGGCTTCAGCCGCCGCGATGGCGATGACGAAGAAAGTGAAGATCTGCCCGGCGTGGTCCTGCGGGTGCACCCGGTTGTACGCGACGAGCGTGAGGTTCACGGCGTTGAGCATCAGCTCGATGCTCATCAGGAGGACCAGGAGGTTCCTGCGCAGCAGGAAGCCCATCGACCCGATCACGAACAGCACCGCCGCGACAACGAGGTAGTACTCGATGGGGACGGAGATCATGACTTCGACTCCTTCGTCGACATGGTGAAGTGGCCCGTGAGGGCGCCCGGCTGCGCGTCCGGCGTCGCGGCGTCGCGCACCGGGACCTGATCGCGCGGGTCCGGCGAGCCGGCCGCGGCCGGCGTGGCCGGCAGCAGCGTCGGGTCGACCTGCTTGCCGCGGGCGACGGCGACGGCGCCGACCACCGCGACGAGGAGCAGCGCGCCCGAGAGCTCGAACGGCACGATCCCCTTCGTGAAGAGCTCGTGCCCGAGCGCGTCGATGGTCCCGAGCGACTCGGGGGCGGGCGGCAGGGCGGTCACCCCGGGCTTGCCGGCGCTCGCGGCGAGGAGCAGCGCGCCGATGCTGCCCGCCGCGAAGACGCCGGCGCCGATGTAGCGCGGCACCGCGGTGCGGGCGTCGCGCGGCGACGTCGCCGACGGGCCGAGGAGCATGATCACGAAGAGGAACAGGATGACGACCGCGCCCGCGTACACGAGGATCTGGATCGCGGCGAGGAACTCCGCGGCCAGCATCAGGTAGAGGCCCGCGATGCCGACGATCGACGTGAGCAGGCCCATCGCGCCGCGGATCGGGTTCCTGGCCGCGACCGTGGCCAGGCCCCCGAGGAGGACCAGCAGCGACGCCAGCCCGAAGAAGGCGAATTCGAAGATTTTCACGGCGAGAGCACCCCTGTCGACGAGCGGCCCTTGGTCTGTATGTACGCCTCGAACTCCTTGCGGAACTTCCGCAGGAACCCGAGCGCGGGCATCGCCGTGCCCTCGCCGAAGGCGCAGATGGTGTTGCCCATGATGTTGTCGGCGATCTCGTGGAGCCGATCGAGCTCCTCGATCGTCCCCTCCCCGTGCACGATGCGGTCGAGGATCCGGTGGATCCAGGCGCTGCCCTCGCGGCACGGGGTGCACTGGCCGCACGACTCGTGGCGGTAGAAGCGCATCAGGTTGTGCATCGCGAGGACCGGGCACGCCTTGTCGCTGAGGACGATGGCGCAGCAGGTCCCGAGCATCGTCCCGAGCGAGCGGAACGTGTCCACGCCGAGCGGCACGTCGAGCACGCTCTGGCCGTGCCAGGGGTGGAGCGGCGACTTCTCGTTCGGCGCGTTGACCACCTCGTCGGCGCGCAGGATCGGGCACGAGGAGCCGCCCGGGATGACCGCGAGCAGCTTGCCGTGCTTCACGCCGCCGCCGAAGTCGTAGATGAGATCGCGCAGCGTGACGCCGACGCACGCCTCGAAGATCCCCGGGTTGTTCACGTGGCCGCTCACGCCGAAGAGCCGGCAGCCGCCGTCCTTCAGGTGGTGCAGCGAGGAGAGCTTCGAGAAGTTGTCGCCCCCGAGCTCGAGCGCCGTGGGCACCGCGGCGATCGTCTCCAGGTTGTTCACGGTGGTCGGCATCCCGAACGCGCCGAACTGGGCGGGGAACGGCGGCTTGAGCCGCGGCTCGCCGCGCTTGCCCTCGAGCGAGTTGAGGAGCGACGTCTCCTCGCCGCAGATGTAAGCGCCGGCGCCGGTGTGGACGTAGACCTCGACGGGGTAGTCGATCCCGAACGGGCGCTTGCCGAGGTAGCCCTTGGCGCGCGCCTCCTCGATGGCCTCCCAGAGCCGCGCCTTCGAGAGGTGCAGCTCGTCGCGCACGTAGATGTACGCGGCGTGGGCGCCGATCCCGAAGCAGCCGATGATGCACCCCTCGACGACCGCGTGAGGGTTCTTCTCCATCAGCGTGCGGTCCTTGAAGGTGCCGGGCTCGCCCTCGTCCGCGTTGATGACGAGGTAGTGCGGCTTCTCGGGCTTCGGGGGCCACGGCATGAAGCTCCACTTCACGCCCATGGCGAAGCCGGCGCCGCCGCGGCCGCGGATGTTGGCCGCCTTCATCTCCTCGACGAGCGCCTCGCGCGTCATCCCGAGGGCGCGCTTCGCCTGCTGGTAGCCGCCGCCCCTCTCGTACACCGACAGCCTGTGGCCGTCGGGCGTGTCGTAGTTCTTGGTCAGATAGCGCGTCAGCCGGAGCATCTCGTCACCTCGTCAACCGATCGAGGATCGCGTCCACCTTCTCGAGCGTGAGGCCCTCGTGGTAGTCGCGATCGACCTGCATCATCGGGGCGGTGCCGCACGACGCGAGGCACTCTGCGGTGCGCAGCGTGACCTTGCCGTCCTGGGTCGTCTCGCCCACCCGGATCCCGAGCCGCTTCTCGCAGTGGTGCAGCACCGCGTCCGCGCCGTTGAGCGCACAGCTCAGCGTCCGGCAGACCCAGACCTGGTGCTTGCCAACGGGTTCCTTGTTGAAGAGCGTGTAGAAGGTCGCGACGCCCTGCACGTGCGCCGTCGGGAGGCCGAGCTGCTCGGCGACCCAGCGGAGCACCCGCTCGGAGACCCACCCCTCCTGGCTCTGGCAGAGGTGGAGCACCGGGATGCACGCGGCCTGGCGGTTCGGGTAGCGCGCGAGGATCTTGTCAAACTCGATCTTCCGCTCGGCGCTGAGGGCAAACTGTTCGGTCATGGCGGCTGTTGGCACGGTCCGCTGGCTCCCTGGGCGCGCCGCGCTCGCGGCGTGCCCGCTTCGACATGCAGTGGGGGACCCCGGAACGCGGGTCCTTCCAAGCGAGGGGTCCGCCCGGCGGGGCCGGGCGCTACCTCGTGCGCCCCCTGTGTAGAGGCGCCCGCCGGAGGCGGACAGCCCCGCGCACCGGCGGCCGGGCATTCGGTTATCCGTCGCACGGAGCCGTTCCCGAGGCGCGGGCACGCTAGTGAGCGACGGTGGTCACTGTCAAGGCGCGCCGGGGGGAAACCTACAGCGGATAACAGAAAGCCTCCGGGTGCCCAAGAAAGGTGGTGCCTGGGGCACACAGCCAGCCGGCCGGGCTGCCGCGGCCAGGGCGCGGCGCGGCGGGGTGGCGCGGCGAATCCTCCCAGTGAATCCGGGGGGTTCCACGCTCACCTTTCGAGGAGCAGGTGGTCGCCGGGGCGCAGGTGGTCGCCGGCTGATGACGAGGGGGTGTTCTTCCGGCTGCGACCAGCGGTGATCGCCGACGTCGTCAGGAGCAGCTCAACGCCCTGGTTTTCTGGCGGAGAACGCGTAGCCTCGGCGGACGTTCGCAGCGTTCTTCGTCTTTCACTTGAGAACGGGAGCGCGCTTCAACTACCCTCCGCGCCCATTCACGCGCGCAGGGCGCGGACATGCGGTGCAGCGAACCCCCCTCCGGAGGTGGTGCGTGTTCTGTCCGAATTGTGGGACGCAAAACTCGGAAACGGCGTCCACGTGCACGAAGTGCGGCTTCAACCTGAAGGGAGCGGCCGCGCCGAAGTTCAAGGGCACCATGCTCATGAGTCAGCCCTCCGGGGCGGGCGCGGGCCCGCGGGCCCCGGGGGCGCCTCCGCCTCCGGCGCCGCCCGCTGGCGCTCCGCCGGGCATGCCCGCCGGCATCCCGGCCCCGCCGCAGGGCCTCGCCGGAACGGTGGTCGGCGTCCCCCCGGCGGGGCTCGGCGCCTCGGCGGGTCCGCCGCCTGCTCCGCCTCCTCCCGGGATGGGCTACGGCTCGCCCTCCCCCGGGGCACAGCAGCCGTCCGGCCCGGCCTTCGGCGGCGCGGCCGCGAGCCCGTCCGGCGGCTATGCGCCGTTCGGCCAGCAGCCCAACCAGGGCGTGAACCCGCTCGGCGGCACGATGGCGATCGACCAGCTGCCCGGGTATAGCGGTCCGGGCGGCCAGCAGCCGCAGGGCGCGCCGCCCGGCGCGTTCCCGACGCCCGGCGGTAGCTACGGCCAGCCTCCGCAGGGTGGCGCGGGCGGGAACCCCTTCGGCTCGCCCCCTGGGCAGGACCCGCTGGGCGGCCCCGGCGGCGCGTCTCCTGGTTATGGCCAGCCGCCCGGCGGCTACGGCCAGCCGCCCGGTGGTGGTTACGGCCAGCAGCCCGGCGGTTACGGTCAGCCGCCCGGTGGTGGTTACGGCCAGCAGCCCGGCGGCTACGGTCAGCCGCCCGGTGGTTACGGCCAGCCGCCGCAGCACAGCGCCAGCGGCTACGGTCCGCCTCCGGGCCAGGACCCGCAGGGCGGTTACGGCAGCCCCCAGGGCGGCGGCTACGGCAGCCCCCAGGGCGGCGGTTACGGCAGCCCCCAGGGCGGCGGTTACGGCAGCCCCCAGGGCGGCGGCTACGGCAGCCCCCAGGGCGGCGGCTACGGCAGCCCCCAGGGCGGCGGTTACGGCAGCCCCCAGGGCGGCGGCTACGGCGCCCCCGCCCAGGGGACGAGCGATCCAGGCGCCTACGGCGGGTCGCCCGCCGGCGGTCAGCTGGCGGCGCCCGGTCAGTTCGGCCAGGCGGGCAGCAACCTGGGGGTGTACGGCGGCAGCGGCTCGCTGGCGCCGGGCGGCGCGCGGGGCGAGACGCGCAACCCGATCACGGTCTGCGTGATCGGCATGGTTTGCTTCGTCTACGCCATCTGGCAGCTCTGGGCGATGCTGAACGAGCTGCAGGCGACGACCAAGGACCCCGAGTTCAAGCCCTGGTACGTCTTCATCCCGCTGCTCAACTACTACTTCCTCTGGGTGAAGGTGCCGGAGCAGGTGACCAAGGCCAAGCAGATGGCCGGCTCGCGCAACCCGCAGGCCGAGGGCATCGTGCTCTACATCTTCCTGCCGCTCTACGCGCTCGCGAAGGACCTCAACGAGGTCTGGGACCCGAACGCCGCGTAGCGCGCTCCGCCGTTCCCCGCCGTTGTCCCTCCCGACCGCCGCCCCCTCGCCCGCTCCGCCGGCCCCATCCCGGTGGAGCGCGGCGACCCCGCGCGGTCGCGCGGCGCGCCTCGGCGCGGTGGCGGCGCTGCTCGGGCTGCTGGTCGCGTGCGGCGTCCCGATCTGCCCGTTCGCGATCGTCACCCGCCACCCCTGCCCCGGCTGCGGCCTCACGCGCGCGACCCTCGCCCTCGCGCACGGCCGCGTGGCCGAGGCGCTGCACTTCCACCCGCTCTCCCCGATCATGGCGCCGCTCGTGATCGCCGCGCTCGCGTACAACGCGGCGATCTACGTGAAGGACGGCCGCGTCGCCGCGGCCGAGTCGGTGCAGGGCGCGTGGGTGACGCGGCTCGGCGTCGCGCTGGCGGTCCTGATGGTCACCGTCTGGGTGGCGCGCTTCTTCGGCGCGTTCGGCGGCCCCGTCCCGGTCTAGAGCGGTTTTCAGCCGGAATCGGTACACCGCCTTCCGTCTTCCGTCTTCCGTCTTCCGTCTTCCGTCTTCCGTCTTCCGTCTTCCGTCTTCCGTCTTCCGTCTTCCGTGCTCGTCCTTCGTGCGCGTGCGCGTGCGCGTGCGCGATTCCCCGGCGTCAGCGAGCACGCGCACGCGCACGCGCACGCGCACGGGAAAGGCAGACGGAAGACGGGGGACGAGAGACGAGAGACGAGGGACGGGGGACGGGGACGAGAGACGAGAGACGAGAGACGAGAGACGAGAACCGAGGGACGTCTGCATGAAACCCGAGCGAAAACCGCTCTAGTACCGCTCCGCACCCAGGCGCCCGCGCGGCTCAGTCGCCGCGGACGCGGAGCGCCTCGCCGCGGCGGCGCGGCGCCGGGCGGAGCAAGCGCCCGGCGTGGGCGCCGCGCCTCGGCCACCCGCGCGGGGGCCGCAGGAGCGGGACGCCCCCGGACACGCCGACGCGCAGCAGCACCTCGTACGCGCGCTCGAGGTCGCAGCCGATGACGTCGAGCTGCTCGTCCGTGAGGCCGCGCTTCGCCTTCGGGAAGAGGAAGCCCTCCTCCTCGTCCGCGTGATCGGTGAACACGTCCCGCAGCAGCTTGAGGCGCGCCTCGAAGCGCACGTCGGTCGCGCGCGTGCGCAGCAGGTTGTCCGCCGCGAAGCGCGCCAGGCCGTGCTTCTCGTATGCCTCGTGGAGCGGCTTCTTGTCGTCGCCCATCCGCTCGGCACACACCGGGTAGAGGTACGTCTGCTCGATGCGGACGTGCGCGTCGATCATCCGGGAGAGCTGCGCGACCATCGAGGTCCGGAGGCCCGGGCTGGGCTCGGCGGCGATGCGCGCCATCAGGGCGCCGAGTTCGAGATGCTGCTGCTCCAAGAGATCGAGTGCGTCCATGGGGTTCCCCTCGCGTGAAGCTCACCGCGCCGCGTCGCAGCCCTTGAGCAGCGCTTGCACAGCCCGGATCGCGGTGCTGCGCGGCGCGGTGCAGGCGGCATCGTCGTGGCAAGGAGCGGGCCGGCGCTCGGCGAGCGTGCCGCGCGCGGCGTGCCGGACGCGCTGCGCGCTCGCCGAGCGCCGGGGCGCCGCGAAGCGGACGCCGGGGTGCGGAGCGGGGCGGAGCCCCGAGGGAGCTACGCCCGCGCGGCGGAGAGCGCGGCGCGCATCGCCGCGGCGCCGGGGAAGCGGTTGTCGGGGTGCTTCGACAGGGCGCGGGAGAGCACCTCGTCGAGCACGCGCGGGACATCCCGGCGCTCCCGCCGGAGGGGCACGGGCGCGGAGCGCACGATCGCGACGAGCACGTCGAGGTCGCCCCGCCCCCGGAAGGGGAGCTTGCCCGAGAGCGCGTAGTAGATGAGCAGCGCGGCGGCGAACAGGTCGCTCCGCTCGGTGATGGCGCGGCTGCGCATCGCCTGCTCCGGCGACATGAACAGCAGGGTGCCCACGAGCGACCCCGGGCTGTCCGGCGTCACGCCGTCGCCCGTGTCCACGCCGGGCTCGTGCGCGAAGCCCAGGTCGATGAGCTTGACCGCCGGCACGCCCTCCCCTGCCCCGGCGCCCGGCGCCTGGGGGACGAGCAGGATGTTGCCCGGCTGGAGGTCGCGGTGGACGACCTTCGCCGCGTGCATGGCCGCGAGGCCGGCGAGGATCTGGTCGGCGACGGCGAGCGCGCGGGCGAGCGGCAGGGGGCCGTTGCGCCGCACCTCCTCCGCCAGGGTGACGCCCTCGAAGAGCGGCATGAGGAAGAACGGGCGCCCATCGTCGAGGCGCCCCTCGCCGAGCACAGGGCAGACGTTCGGGTGATCGATGCGCCGGGCGAGCTGCACCTCCCGGGCGAACCGGCCCTCGAGGCCGGAGTCCCCCGCGTGCACGCGCCGGAGCACCTTGAGGGCGACCGGCTCCCCGGTCGCGACCCGGCGGGCCGCGTACACAGCGCCCATCCCCCCCTCGGCGATCAGCCGCTCGATGTGCAGTCCCTGCTCTGTACGGCCGACGAGCGGATCGGCCGCAGCGGTCCCACACGACTGCAGTCCTGCTGCAGCGCCCCCCGCCGCCGCGGCGCGCCCCGCCGGGTGCGCCCCCGCCGCCGCCTCGCGGTCGCGGCCCGCGTGGCGGACGATGCCGGAGCGGGGAGGCCGCTCCGACGCGGGCTCGCGGTCGTCGGCGATCGGGTCGGGAAGTACCTCAGCAACCGCGGACCGGTCCCTGGCTGTACCGGGTGAGCGATGGAGGTGGCTGCCAGGATTCACGTAGAGAACCTCGTCAGAAATTACCTGACGAGTGTCCATGGTCCACGCCCTCCAGGCAAGCGGATTGGCGACTGAAACGACCATCTCGGGTCGAATGCCTCTCGCGCTTATGTCCCGTTTCTACTCAGTTTTTGCCCGGACAAAGCGAACCGCCCGAGGCGTTTCGGGCCTGTCGGGGAAATCCTGAAAGAATTTGTGTCCCGATCGCCGTTACCATGACAGCGTACTCAATGACCACAGGGTGGGGGCGGTGATCCATGGCGAAGCGCCTTGATCTCATCCTCGTGATCGACGTGGAATCGACCTGCTGGGACGGCGACCCGCCGCGGGGCGAGGAGAACGAGATCATCGAGATCGGCGTGTGCACGCTGGAGGTCGCCTCGGGCCGGCGGCGCGACCGGCGGTCGATCCTGGTGCGCCCCGAGCGCTCGCGCGTGAGCCCGTTCTGCACGTCGCTCACGACGCTGACGCAGGCGGACGTGGACGCGGGGGTCTCGTTCAAGGAGGCGTGCGCGATCCTGCGGGGGGAGCTCAGGGCGCAGGACCGCCTCTGGGCGAGCTACGGCGACTACGACCGGCGCATGTTCGAGCGGCAGTGCCAGGCGCGGGGCGTGCCGTTCCCGTTCGGGCCGAGCCACCTCAACGTGAAGAGCCTGTTCGCGGTGACGCACGCGCTGTCGCGCGAGATCGGGATGGCCGAGGCGCTCGAGCGCGTGGGCCTGCCGCTCGCGGGCACGCACCACCGGGGCGGCGACGACGCCTACAACATCGCGGGCCTGCTCGCGCACCTCCTGCTGGCCGCGCGGCGGTGACGCCGGGCGCGCCGCGGTGAGGCCGGGCGCGCGGCGCGCTCAGGCGACCGGCGCGGCCTCGGGCACCTCGGGATGCGCCCCTGCCGCCTGCCCGGTGGCCTCGCCGGGGGGCGGATCGCCCGCTGCCGCGGCGCCGGCGCGCCGGGGCGCTCGCTCCGCGTCGCCGAGGGCGGGCGCCATGGCCGCGGCGGGCGGCACGGTGGCGGCGGCGAGGAGGTACGCGAGGCCCGCGCCGAGCAGCAGGGCGCTGTAGCCGAGGTTCATCGCGCAGAGGGCGCCGAGGGCCATGGCCGCCGCGCCGGCGAGGGCGCCGAGCGCCCAGCACAGGGGGAGCAGCGCCGGCGAGACCGCCGAGACGAGCTTGACCCCGAGCGGCGCGAGCGAGCCCGCGAGCAGGCCGAACGGCACGAGGAGGGCGAGGGCGAGGACCGCGCGCGGGAAGGACCCGAGCCCGAGGCTCCACCGCGTGAGCGGGACGAGCCCCACCGCCGCGAGCGCCGCCGCCACGACGAGCGCCTCGGTCACCCGCGCGGTGGCCCCGGCCGCGACGCTCGGCGCCACCCGGGCGGTGAGCAGGCCGCCGAGGCCGGCCGAGACGAGGAGGACCACGAGGGCGGCCGGGAGCTCGTGCGACGGCAGGTCGAGCAGGAGGAGCGCGTGCCGGAAGACGGCGAGCTCGACCAGCGCGAACCCCGCGCCGATCGCGGCGAAGAACGCGAGCGCGCGCCGGCCGCCGCCTCCGGCCCGACCACGCGGCGGCGGGGGCGCGGCGGCGGCCGCGTCGCCGCGCCGGAGGAGGCGGCCGGCGCGCGCCGCGACCGCCGGGAGCAGCGCCGCGAGCGCGAAGAGGCCCGAGGCGACGGCGAGCAGCGCCGCGAGCGCGAAGACGGCCGTGTTCTCGGCGCGGAGCGCCTTCCAGTCGCCGAGCAGCGCGGGCAGGCGGCGCGCCGGGACGGCGTAGGAGAAGAACGGCCTGTCGTCGGTCGGCGGCGTGAGGTCGGTCCGCGCGTCGGGCGCGGCGGCGCGCGCGTCGGCCACCGCGACGAGCCGGTCGCGGACCGGGGTCTGCGGGCGGTCGGGGGCGAAGGCCTCCGAGAACTTGTGCCGGCGGCAGTGGCGGCGCAGCGCCTCGATGTCCGCGCGCGAGAGCGGGGTGCGCCGGACGAGGAGCGCGGTCCGCTGCGCGGCGCTGCACGCGAAGAGGTGGTCCTTCGGCGCGGCCGCGCCGGCGCGGCGCAGCGCCGCGGCCGCGAGGGCGAGCAGGCGATCGAAGTCGCCGTCCGCGCGGCTCACGACCAGCGTCCCCTCGGGCAGGAGGCGCGCCAGGAAGTCGCCGACCCCCTCGACCGTGGCGAGCCGGCTCTCCGACAGCGCGAGCGCGCCGGTCGATGACGCCTCGGCGGTGTCGGCCGACGGGATCACGATGTTCCTGAAGAGCAGCGGCGCGCGCCGGGCGAAGCTCCGCCCGTCGCCCATCACGAGGTGGACCTCGGGCTTGTCGAGCAGGTGGCCGTTGAACTCGGCGTACCGCCCGCGCATCACCTCGACGACGCCGCGGTCGCTCTCGACGGCGTACACGTCCTTCTGCCCGGCCTTGAGCGCGGCGCGCAGGTCGCGCCCGCCCCCGGCGCCGACGACGAGCGCGGGGCCCTGGTCGCGGTGGAGCGCGTAGGCCATGTCCTCGGGCTGCGGCGGCGGCGTCGTCTTCGCGTCGAGGATGGGGCTCGCCGCGACGCTGTCGATCCGCATCATCGCCGTGCCGGCCCGCGGGCGGTCGACGGTGATCAGGGAACGCTCGCTCCAGGCCTCGTGCTCGGTCCGGTCGGGGGACGTCCGGCGGAGCCCGGGGAGCTTGAGCCACGGGGCGCCGACGTCGCCGGCGAGGAGCACGAAGCTGCCGAGCACGAACGTGGCGACGAGGCCGCCCTGGGCGCGCTGCTCGCCGTCGCGGCCGCGCGACGCGAGGTAGAAGAAGACGCCCGCCACGGCGAAGAAGATCGCCGCCGCGAGCGCGGCGCGCGGCGCGCCGGCGCGGAGGGCGGCCGCCGCCGCGAGCCCGCCGAGGGCGCCGCCGACGAGGTCGAGCAGGTAGAGGCGGGGCATCTCGGCGGCGGCGTGGCGGATCGCGGCCGCGAGCGCGAGGCCCGCGAGCGCGAACGGGACGGTGCACGCGGCGTAGACGAGCGCGAGCCACGGGAGCGACCCCGGCGCGGGCCCGCGCTGCGCGAGCAGGATGATCGCGGCGAGCGTGGCGCCCGACGAGAGCGAGGACAGCGCCGCCATGCGGGCGAAGAGCGCGGGCGGGCAGACGAGCGACGGGGCGAGGTAGAGCAGCGCGCCGCCCACGCCCGCGCCGACGAGCGACAGCGAGAGCGTGACGAACGCGTGGGGCTCGCCGAACATCGCCGCGTTGATCCGCGCGAGCGAGATCTCGAGCAGGACCGTGGCGCACGCGAGGGCGGCGACGCCGCTGAAGAGGCCGCTCCGCTGGGAGACCCGCATGGGCCCGCTCCTACCACAGCGCGAAGCGGTCGCTCACCTCTCTCGACCGAGCGGGGCGAGCGGCCAGGGCGCGAGCAGGGGCACCGGGCCGCTCGGCCGGGAGCCGGGCGCGCCGCCCGGGCGCGGCGTCGCGGCCTCCGCGGCGCCCCGCGGCGGGGGGTCGGCCGGGCGGTGCGGCGGGGCGCCGCTCTGGCGGCCCAGGCGCGGCGCGGCTGCGCCGCTCTGGCGGCCCAGGCGCGGCGCGGCCGCGCCGCTCTGGCGGCCCAGGCGCGGCTCGGCCGCGCCGCTCTGGCGGATCGCGCGCGCGCACTCGTCGACCGTGAGGCGGCGCGGGCCGTAGGCCGAGGCGTTGGCCGCGTCGGCGTCCATCAGCCGGGTCGGGGTGTCGATCCCGAAGTCGTCCGGGTGCCCCGGCTCGTCGAGGAGCACGTGCCCGAGCTCGTGCGACAGCGCGAACGAGGCGCGGTCGGCGCGCAGGCCGGCGCGGTCCTCGATGATCGTGTTCCGGATCGCCCCGCCGTCGGCGAAGATGAACGACTCGCCGATGCGCCCGCCGCCGGCGAAGCTCGGGACCATCACGACGTCGACGGTCGCGGGGTCGCCGTCGTCGAACGCCTTGAGCAGCGCGCGCTCCTCCACGGTCCCGGCGATCGCGTCCGTGTCGCTGAAGTGCTGGAGGCCGTCCTCGAGCTCGACGCCGCCGATGCACGCCGTGAGCGTGGCGTCGGTGCTCACCGCGCCGGACGCCGGCGGCTCGATCGTCGCGAGCGCGCCGCCCGGGCGCCGCACGAGCACGTCGGTGGTCCCGTGGGCGCCCGCGCCGATGACGGGGTTGTCGGAGAGGCGCACCGAGAACCCGGCGGCGCCGATCGCCGCGGCGACGGCCCGGGCCGCGGCGTCGGGGCGCGTGCGGGGCGCGATCGCCGCGGTCACCTCGTGGCCGTCGACGCGCACCCGGATCGCGCCGCCGCTCGCCGGCAGCCCGTGGTCGCAGCCGATCGCGAGCAGGTGCGGGCGCGGCGGGTCGACGAAGGTGATGTCGAGCTCCTCCAGCGGGCCGAAGCTCACGCCGCACGCGCCCCAGAGGGCGTTCGCGCGCTCGACCTCCGCGCGCGCGATGGCGATCGCGCCCGCGTCGTCCCCGCCCATCGGCGGCGGCCCGCCCGCGCGCGGGCGCACCATGAGGATGCGGAGGCGCGCGCGCGTGCGCCCGAGGGGGCCGAGCGGCGAGCTGCGCGGGCCGGCGATGCGGATCATCTGGAGCTTCGGCCCGCCGGGCAGGGCGGCGACGAGCGCCCCGCCGACCTCGCCCTTCAAGGAGCGATCGGCGATCATCGGGTGGTTGCGATCGATGTCGTCCGCGACCGCGCGGATGGGCCGCGTCGAGCCGCACACGAGCCCGGGCGCGACGTCCGGGGGGCACGGGACGTGGCCGAGCGGCACGCTGGACAGGCGGTCGATCACCTTGCCGGACGGCGCCGCGGAGTGGACGTCGAGGGTCAGCGGCAGGTCGTCCGCCGCGCCGATCACGAGCAGGCGGATCGCGTCGGGGTCGTCGAGGTTCCCGAACGGGTCGTCGCCGAGCCGGTCCGGGGGCGTGCGCTGCAGCGAGGCGTGGGAGCGCGCCATGTCGATGCGCCGCCCGGCGCCGTCGATGGCGCGGACCTCGAACGCGCTGATGGACAGCGTCTTGTCGCCGAGCGCGACCTCGCTGCGCCCTGCCCGGACCGCCTGGAGCTCGACGCGGCGGGCGCCCGCGGGGATCGCGCCGCCGGGCGGGACGGGGCTGCCGTCGGCCAGGAGCCGCACGCCGGCCGGGATCGACGCGGGCCGCTGGTCCGGGCCGCCCGCGCCGCGCGGCGCGCGCAGCGGGAGGAGCTCCGGCGACGGCGGCACGCGCGGCTGCTCGCCGTCGGGCACGCCGTCGGCGTCGTCGTCGTCGAGGTCGACGACCAGCACCGCGGGCCCCGCCTCCGCGGCGGAGCTCGGGCGGACGACGAGCGCGCCGAGGAGGACCGAGAGTGCAGCCAGCCGGCGGTTCATGATCTGTTCTCCCTGCCCGCTCGCGCTCGCTCGGGCAGCCTCCTCTGCGGCAGTCTATCGCGCCTTCGGTCGAGCGCCGCTCGCGCCCGCGCGGACGGCGCGAGCCGTCGGGAGCCCTCCGATGGCGGTGCGTCCGGCCCCGCACCACGTGGCGCGTCATGGTCAGCGTCAGCGCGGTCATCTTCGACGTCGACGGGACGATCCTCGACTCGGTCGATCTGCACGCGGCCGCCTGGCAGCGGGCCTTCCGGCGGTTCGGCCGGGAGGTCCCCCGGGAGCGGCTGCGCGCCCACGTGGGCAAGGGCGCGGACCAGCTGCTGTCGGTGGTCCTCACGCCCGAGGAGATCGGCTGGATCGGCGCCGGGGTCACGGCGCTGCACGACGGCATCTACGCGCGCGAGCTCCTCCCGGGCGCGCGCGCCTTCCCGAAGGTCCGCGAGCTGTTCGAGCGCATCGCGCGCGACGGGCGCCGGATCGTCCTCGCCTCCTCGGCGCCGCGCGGCGCGCTCGACGCGAGCATCGAGCGCGCGCGGGTGGGCGATCTGGTCTCGTGGACCGTGTCGGCCGACGACGCGGACCGGTCGAGGCTGCACCGCGACGTCTTCGAGGCGGCGCTCGACCGGCTGGGCAGCGTCGATCCGCGCGAGGTCGCGATCGTCGGCGACGCGCCGTCCGACGCCGAGGCCGCGTCGAAGCTCGGCCTCTTGACGGTGGGGCTGCTCTGCGGGGGCTTCCCCGAGATGGAGCTCCTCGAGGCGGGGTGCGCGGCGATCTACCGCGACCCGGAGGACCTGCTCGCGCGGTACGGCGCGTCGCCGCTCGCGCCGCCCCGGGAGCGGCTCGCGTCGTAGCGGCGCCGCCCGGGCGCGGGGCGGCGCGGGCGGGCGGGCGCGAGGCGGGAGCTCAGGAGGCACCGGGGGCGCGCTCGGAGCGGGCCGCCGGGGCGCGCTGGCTCTCCGGCGCGGCGAGCTGCTCCCGGAGGGCTCGTCGCTGCGGGTCGTCGACGGGCGACGCGGTGGTCGAGCCGTCGCGGAGCTCCACCGAGTAGACGGCATCGGGCGGCAGGAGGTCGAGGAGCGCGGGGCTCGCCGTCGTGAGCAGGATGTGGCGCTGGGCCGAGGCGCCGCGCAGGTAGTCGAGCAACGCCGGCAGCGCGCCGCGGTCGACGCCCGCGTCGGGGTGCTCGAAGCCGGCGAGCACGAGCGGGGGCTCCTGCGAGAGGGCCGTGACCATTGCGGCGAGCCGCAGCGTCGCGTCCGGCTCGTCCGAGGCGGCCCGCCAGCGCTCGCGCCCGTCGGCGTCGACGCCGTGGCGCAGCTCCGGGACGAGGAACCCGCCGGACGAGACCGCGCGGGTGCCGTCGACGTCGCCGGTCACCTGGGACAGCCCGGCGAGGAAGCTGTCCTTCCAGCGCTCTTTCTCGAGCGCGCGGAGCACGGAGCCCCAGTTCTCGCCGCCCGCGCGCAGGCGCCGGGAGGCGCTGATCTTCTGGGGCGCGCGGAGGGGGCGCGGCGCGAGGGAGTAGATGACCGCCCGGCGCAGCTCGTCGAGCATGGGGGTGAGCGGTCCATCGGAGAGCAGCGGCAAGACGAGCCTGGCGCCGCTCACGGCGATGGGCGCGACCCCGCGGTAGGCGAGCGTGCCGCTGCGCCCCTTGTCCTTGCGCGAGAACCCCTTCGGGCTGCCCTTCAGCCGGTCGAAGGAGACCTCGGGCGGGCCGCTGCCGGCGTCGAAGACGTCGCGCACGCCCGGCTTGACGAGCCGCGTGAGCGCGCTGCGCTGCCACCACGCGGCCGTCTCGCTCTTGACGCGCGTCTCGCCGTCCCGGTCCCCTGGCGCGAGCTGCACGAGCCAGAACCCGTGGCCCTCGGTCCTGGAGACCGCGACGCCGAGGGTGGTGAGGGCGCCGTCGCGGTGGGGCCGCTGGAGCGCGCCGCCGCGACGGCTTGCCGCCGCCTGGTCGAGCGCCCCGTTGGCGCACTCGGCGAGGAACCGGACGGCGTCGATCAGGCAGCCCTTCCCGGCGCCGGGCGGGCCGACCAGCGCGGTGAGCGCCCCGAGCGTCAGCTCGAGGCCGGCCCCGACGGTGCCGTAGTTGCTCACGTAGATGTGGGTGATCATTGCGGCACGGAGCCTCGGCTCGAGGGCGTCCATCCCCCTTTCCGCGCTGCGCGATCGCTGGCCGAGCCGGCTGGATCGTGCTCACGGGATGCCGGAACGGTCGCCAGGATCACCGGAGCGACGTCCCGGGACAGCCGAGCCGCCTTCCGGGACAGCCGAGCCGCCTTCCGGGACAGCCGAACACCCTTCCGGGACATGGCGCGCCGCTCCCGGGAGGCGTCGCGCTGCGTGCCAGGGACGCCGCGCCGCGCGCCGGGGACATCCGGCCGGACCGGGAGAGGCACCGTGGATGCAGCGCTCTCGCCAGCATGGGAACGAGCCGGCGTCAGGGCCGCGAGCCGCCCGTCTCGGGGCGGCACGACGCGGCCTTCGGTACCGTCCTGAAGATCTCCGATGCACCCCACCCGACGACGATCATCGAACGCCTCGTCGGAGATGACCGCAACAAGATCCTTGCAGAAGAAGCGCTACCCCCACGCCGCGAGGCGGCCGCGCTCGGAGGATGGTAAGGCCCGGTACGGAACCGCGGCGGCGCGCCGGGGACCGCGCGCTACGGTCGCGGAGGCGGGTAGACCCTGAGAGCACCGGGCGCGGCGAGGAACCGCAGCGCGTTCTCGATCGTGCGGAACGACCTCGCCTGCGACGCGCGCAGCGCGTTGAAGTCGATCCACTGGGTGAGCTTGAGCTGGTCGAGCGTGGGCTTGTAGGCCTTGCCCGGTGGGAAGCGCTTCGAGAGCCACCCCTTCACGTCGCGGATGCTCTCGGGATCCTCCGGGCACGTCGTGCCTTCTACGACGCGCACGCCGGGCCGGATCTCCCGGCCCGCCATGAGGTGGATGCAGGGCAGGAACCACGCCTCGAACTCGCGGTGCGCCAGCACCACAGCAGCAGGAAAGGGCAGGCTCGCAGCAGCGACCCACGCCGCGGTTTCGGGTCCCGCCGTGGCCGGGCATCCGTCGTCCTCATCACGGAGCAGCAACGCGAACGTGCAGTCGCGCTCGCTGCGCAGAAGCTCGCAGGCTTGCAGCACGCCGGCGCGGGTGTTGAGCGCCTTGCCGCGCTTCGGTGCTCCCCAAACCGCATGCGGCAGCCCGAGGTCGGCCCAGAGCCGGATGACCAGGTTCCTCGCCGCCTCGACCTCACCGTGGCCCTCGACGACCAGGTAGGTCTTACCCATCGCGCTCGGATCCCTCGGGGCGGAGGCCTTCGGCGTGGAGAAGGTCGCTCGTCGACATCAGGCGCTTGCGCACGATCTCGCGCTGCCGCTCCTCGACGCGCACGACCGTGGTCGCGCCGCTGCGCCGCTCCACCACGCGGACGTCATCGATGGGCACCAGATCCAGGAGGTCGGGGCTGTGCGTCGTGAGCAGGATCTGGCTGCGCGTCGACGCTTCCTTCAAGAAGTCGAAGAGGAGTGGGATCGCGCCCGGGTGCACGCCGAGCTCCGGCTCCTCGAAGCCGAGGAGCGCCGGCGCGGGCTCCTGGAATAGCGCCGTGAGAAGGGCCGCGACGCGCAGGGTACCGTCCGATTCCTGCGCAGCACCGTGCCAGCGCTCGCGCCCCTGCGCGTCGACGCCGTGGCGGAACTCCGGGATCAGGAACCCTCCCGCCTCCGTGACGCGGTACTCGTCGATGTCCGAGGCGATGCGCCCGAGGGCAGCGACGAGCTCGGCCTCCCAGGTTGTTCGATCGAGCGCCCTCAAGGTCGAGGCCCAGTTGCTGCCCTTCGTGCTCATCGGCTTGGATGGATCCGGGTGCTGTGGAGCGCGCAATACGTCCGGGAACAGCGAGTAGATCGCGACCCTGCGCAGCTCCTCCATGAGCGGAGCGAAATGAGAGGAGCCCGCCGGGGCGAGAAGAGGGATCTGCGAAGAATCGTGGCGAAAGGACGATGGAACTTCCAGGTACCAATGTCCTTTGTGCGTGACGAAGAGCTGCGGCGCCGGAAACTCGGCGTCCTCGTTCGGCGTGGTGCCGTGCGTGTGGTTGCCGAGGAGCGTTCTTCGTTCCTCCTCGGTCCACATGTCCTCGGGCCTATCGAGGAGCTCAAAGATGTGAGTTCGGGTCCTGGGATCGGGCGCCTTCCCTGGGAACCACACCGCGCGCTCGCGCTTCACGCACAGCCCGCCGTACTCATCGGCCGACGTGAGCGTGAAGCCCCAGATGCCGGCCCCCTGCTCGCGCTCGATGTGCACCTCAAGGAGCACATCGGTGGACTCACGGGCATTTCCGTAGCGCAGCGCATCGAGCCCGTGCCGAACAGCAACCGGTCTGTCGATCCCTCCGCTCGCGCACTCGGCGAGGAACCGCAGCACATCCGCGACGTTGCTCTTGCCCGAAGCGTTCGGCCCCACGAGGACGGTCATCGCCCCGAGCTCGAGCTCGATCCGCTCCCCGATGCTGCGGAAGTTACGGGCGCAGATCCTGGTGATCATCGCGGCTCAGCCTCCCCCCCCGGCGCCGTCACGCCGTGCGCGCGAGCGCGATCGCGAGCGCCTCGCCGTCGACGTTGACCTCGCGCCGCTCGGCCTGCCCCCACGCCGCGGGCGCGGCGCCGAGCACGAGCTCGGCCGCGAGCGCCTCCTGCATGAGCATCTCGCGCGTCGCTTCGGCGACCTTGCGGGCCCGCTCGCCGCCGTCGAGCGCGAGCCGGATCCGCTCGGTGAAGCCGAGGTCGAGCTCCTTGCGCAGGCCCTGCACGCGCGAGAGGATCTCCCGGCCGAGCCCCTCGTCGCGGAGCGCGTCCGTGAGCGCCGTGTGCAGCACGACCACGCCCGCGCGGCCGCCGGCCGCAGCGAACCCCTCGCCCGCCTCGACAGCGACGTCGATCTCCTCGGGGCCGAGCTCGACCTGCTCGCCGTCCAGCGCGATCGCGATCTTGCCCTCGGTCGCGAGCGACGCGCGGAGCGACGCCGCGTCGGCCTTCGCGAGGACCTGCTTCGCGAGCTGCACCTTCTTGCCGAGCTTCGGCCCGAGCGCGCGGAAGTTCGGCTTGAGCACGTAGCGGACCGCGCTACCCTCCTCTCCCGGCTTCAGGAAGCGCACCTCGTGGACGTTGAGCTCCTCGGCGATGAGCGGCACGTGCTCGGCGAGCGCCGCCGCGAGCCCCTGCTGCGACAGCACGATGTCCGCGCGCGAGAGCGGCTGCCGCACCTTGAGCTTGTTCAGCGTGCGCACCTGCAGGCCCAGCGAGACGAGCTCGCGCACGGCGCGCATCTCGACCGCGAGCGGCTCGTCCACCGCGGCGGCGTCCGCCTCGGGGAAGGCCACGAGGTGCACGCTCTCCGGCTGCGACGCGGGCCACGGCCGCCGCACCAGGTTCTGGTACATGGCCTCGGCGAGGAACGGCGTGAAAGGCGCGCTCAGCTTGGCGATCGCGACGAGCACCTCGTACAGCGTGAAGTACGCGTCGCGCTTGTCCTGCGCCGCGCGCACCGCGCCGGCCGAGATATCCAGCGGATCCGTCGCAGACGCGGCCCAGAAGCGCGCGCGGCTCCGGCGGACGTACCAGTTCGAGAGCGCGTCCACGAGGTCGACCAGGCGCTGCGCGGCCTCGTACAGGTGGTACTCGTCGAGTTGCGCCGTCACCTCCCGCGTCGAGAGCGCGAGCTCCGAGAGGATCCACCGGTCGAGGAGCGAGCGCTCCTTCGCCGGCCGGTAGCCGGCGCTCGCCGCGAGCGCCGCGGGCGACGTGTCCGTCGCGCCCGGGTTGCCCTCGGCGGGCGAGAAGCCGTCGATGTTCGCGTAGATGGTGAAGAACGAGTAGACGTTCCGGAGCTTGACCGCGAACTCCTTCTGGTATGCGCGCACGTTCGTGAGCGAGTGGCGCGTGTTCGTCCACGGCGGGGAGGACGCGTAGAAGAACCAGCGGAACGCGTCGGCCCCGGGCGCCGGGGTCGCCGGGTCCTCGATGAAGACGCGCTCGGGCTGCGCGAGCCGGGGCACGTCGTTCGGCATCACGGAGAGCGCCTTGTCGCCCGGCGACAGGCCGAGGCGGTCGAGATCCGCGTCGGACAGCGCGACGATCCGCCGGGGCATCCCCTTCTGCGGCCGGAGCTCCATCGCGAGCGGCTGCGCCTCGCGATCGGCGCGGTACATCCGCACCTTCGCGGCGTCGCCGGTCAGGTCGAGCCCCTCGTAGTCCTCGCGCGCGATGAGCGCGACCCCGTCCTTCGGCTGGGCGCCCTTCACCTCCGTGGCCCGCGCCGCCGCGAACTCCATCCGGACGCGCTCCAGGATGACCTCGGGCGGCGTGTAGTTGCCCTTCGACTTGCTCTCCTTCTTGCCCTCGCGGTCGCACACGTGCCCCAGCACGACGCACGTCTGGTACGGGTGCGGGTAGCTCCGGACCCGCGACAGCCCGAGCTTCTCCTGCGTCGCCTCGTCGAAGACCAGCGTCGAGACCATCAGCAGCGAGTAGAACCAGCCGCGCGTCTGATCGATCGCCTCGCTGATGAAGTCCGCCGGGAACGCGCGGTCGAAGAGCTCCTTCGAGCCCGGCGCGTGCGGGTAGCCCCACTGCGCGAACGGCATGCTCCCGCTGTCGAACCACGCGTCGATGACCTCGGTCACGCGCCGCATGTCGCCGCCGCACGTCGGACAGGGGAAGGTGACCTTGTCGATCCACGGCTTGTGGACGATGAGGTGGTCGTTCAGGCTCGGGTCGGCCTTCTTCGCCTCGTGGAAGTGGTCGAAGGCGCGCGGGTTCAGCGCCTCGATCTCGGCGACCGACGCCGGGGCGAGCTGGTGCTCCTCGTTGTCCTTGCAGATCCAGACGTTGAGCGGCGTCCCCCAGTACCGCTCGCGCGAGAGCGCCCAGTCGACGTTGTTGGCGAGGAAGTCGCCGAACCGGCCCTCCTGGATGTGGGACGGCAGCCAGTGGATCGCGCGGTTGTTGGCGATCGCCTTCTCGATGTTGTCCCGCGTCCTGATGTACCAGGCGGGGCGCGCGAGCTGGATCAGCGGGTCGTCGTCCGCGCGCCAGCAGAACGGGTAGTCGTGGCGGTACTTCTCGTCGTGCACGAGCAGCCCGCGGGCCGCGAGATCCTTGATGATCAGCGGGTCGGCGTCCTTCACCCAGAGGCCCGAGAACGGCGTGAGCCCCGGCTCGAACGTGCCGTCCGGCCGCACCGCGCAGAGCATCGGGATGTCGCCCCCGGCCCCCGGCTCGAGCTCCGCGACGCGCCGCTTGTGCGCGTTGAAGTCGTCCTCGCCGAACGCGGGCGCGATGTGGACGATGCCCGTGCCGGAGTCGAGCGTGACGAAGTCCGCGCCGAGGACCAGCCAGTAGAGCGGCTCTTCCTTGCCGTCCTTCCTGCGGGCGACGGCGCCCTCGAGCGACCTCGAGTAGCCGTCGAACGGCGGGCGGTAGCGCTTGCCGATGAGCTCGCGGCCCTTGAGCTCGCGGAGCACGGGCAGGTCGCGCTTGAACTTCTTCGCGAGCTCCTCGCGCAGCGCCGCGGCGACGATGAGCTTCCCGGCCGCCGGCGCCGCCCCGCCGCCGGCAACGCCAGCGCCCGCCGACGCCCCGGCGTCCACGACGACGTAGTCGAACTCGGGCCGGACCGCGGCGTAGCCGTTCGAGGGCAAGGTCCACGGGGTCGTCGTCCACGCGCAGAGGGCGGTGTCGGGCTCGTCCACGAGCGGGAACGCCACGTACACGCTCGGGTCGTCGACCGTCTTGTAGTTCGAGCCGACCTCGGCCGCGCTGAGCGCCGTCCCGCCCTGAGGCCACCACCAGCAGACGCGGTGGCCGCGGTAGAGCAGCCCCTTCTTGTGCAGCTGCGAGAGCGCCCACCAGACGCTCTCGACGTAGCTCCTGTGGTAGGTGACGTACGCGCTGTCGAGGTCGACCCAGAAGCCGATCTTGTCGGTCAGGCTCTCCCACGCCTCGGTGTACCGGAAGACCGAGTCGACGCAGCGCGAGATGAACGGCTCGACGCCGTACCGCTCGATGTCGGCCTTGCCGTGGATGCGCAGCTCCTTCTCGACCTCCACCTCGACCGGCAGCCCGTGCGTGTCCCAGCCCGCCTTCCGCGGGACGTCATAGCCGCGCATCGTCTTGTAGCGGGGGAAGACGTCCTTCACGGCGCGCGTGAGCACGTGGCCGTTGTGCGGCATGCCGTTGGCGGTCGGCGGCCCCTCGTAGAAGACGAACGTGCCCCTGGAGGGGCCGGTCGCGCGGGTCTCGGCGCGGAGGGTCTTCTCGAAGATGCGGCGCTGCTTCCAGAAGGCGAGGATCTTCGCCTCGTCGGCGGGGAAGTTCAGCTCGGCCGCCACCTTGTCGAACAGGGGCTCGAGCGGGCCGTCGGTCGGTTTCTTCGAGGAGGCTTCGGACATGGCCCGGCCTAGTAGCAAGGCGGATTGCTAGCGTCGAGGGAGGCGCTCGGGCGCGCGGCGCGCGGGACGGGTGTAGGATCCGGGGATGAGCGCGCAGCCCCCGCTGTTTCCAGGCAATGCGCCCGAGGTCGAGGCCGCGTTCCAGGCGGCGCCGGAGGAGATGGTCGCCGAGATCCTCGACGGGGAGCTCCACACGTTCCCGCGGCCAGGTCGGCCGCACACGCGCACGGCGTCGCGGCTCGGTCGTAGGCTCGGGCCGTTCGACGATGATCCAGGCGAGCCTGGGGGCTGGGTCATCCTCGACGAGCCCGAGCTCCACCTCGGGCCGAGGCCGGACAAGATCGTCCCCGATCTCGCCGGCTGGCGCCGCGAGCGCATGCCCGATGCGCTCGGGTCCGAGGACGCGCCCGCGCACTACGACGTCGCGCCCGACTGGGTCTGCGAGGTGATCTCCCCGCGCACCGAGCGCGTCGATCGCGGCAAGAAGATGCGGATCTACCGGCGCGAAGGGGTCCGCCACGCCTGGCTGATCAACCCGGTCGCGCAGACGCTCGAGGTGTACCGGCTGGACGACGGCCGGTGTTGCCTGCTCGACACCTACGAAGGCGATGCGGTCGTGCGGGCCGAGCCGTTCGAGGCCATCGAGCTGCCGCTCGCCGACCTCTGGGCGCGGTAGGGACACCTGTCACACGGCCGGGCGCTTGGGCGGCAGCGGGCGAGGCAGGGCCGCGCGGCTCACCCCGCGCGCGGCGCCGGCAGCGCGCCGCCGAAGTCGGCGCGGATGGCGGCCACCCCGTCCGCGCCCGCCGCCAGGCAGGCCGGCGCCGAGGCCGCGTCCACGCCGCCGAGGGCGAGGAGCGCGACGCCGCGCCGCGCGGCCGCGAGGCGAGCCCGCGCCTCGCGCAGCGCCTCCGGGCCGAGCGGCGGGCCCTTGCCGGGCGTCGCGAAGATCGGCGAGAGCACGGCGGCGTCCGCCCCAGCCTCGGCCGCGCGGAGCACCTCGTCCACGCTGTGGCACGCGACCGAGACGAAGACGCCGTCGCCCAGCAGGGCGCGCGCGTCGGCCACCCCGGCCGAGCGGCGGCCGAGGTGCACGCCGTCCGCGCCCAGCACGAGCGCGAGGTCGAGGCGGTCGTTGACGACGAGCGAGGCGCCGAGCGCGGCCGTCGCGTCGCGCAGGCGCCGGCCGAGCGCGTGCAGCGCCGCGCCGGAGAGCTCGGGGTCGCGGAGCTGCACCGCCACGCGCGCGCGGTCCTCGGGCGGCAGGGCGCCGAAGGCCGACAGGCGCGCGAGCAGGACCGGCTCCGGCACGTCCGCCGTCTGGGTGATCAGGGTCAACCTGGGGGTGAGCATGGCCGTCCTCTCGCCAGCTGGGGGCATCGAAGCGGCGGGAGCGCCGCGCAGGAGAGCTTCTCGATCCGGGTCGCGGCGCTCGACGCGCGGCGCACCGGGCTAGCGGCCCGGGGCGCCGGCGTCGCCGAGCGCCTCGAGGTCCCTCCGGGCCATCTCGGCGAACCGGCTGGATGGATAGCGCTCGACCAGGAAGCGCAGCGTATCGGCATGGGCGCCGCGATCGCCGCGCGCCTTGAAGCGCTCGGCGAGGTCGTAGAGCGCCTCGCTCGGATCCTCGTAGATGCGACGATCCGGGTCGACATCGCTCGCGCACTGGTAGGGAGCCCGCGCGACGGCGGCGAGGAGCACGAGCGGGCCCAAGGCCGCGCGGAACCCGGTGAGCACGGGCGACATTCGCCGATGAACGGGCGCGAGCGTCAAGAGGACGCGGCGCCCCGGCGAGACGCGGGGCCCCGGGAGGACGCGGCGCCCCGCTGGCGCGCCGGCAGGGCGACTAGCTCGGGGGAGGGCCCGTCCGGGCAGCGCCGTTCTCGAGCCCGGTCTTCGGGGCCGGCGTGCCGACGACGCCGTTGCCGACCTCCTGCACGTCCGCGCTCGCCTTGCCCGCGCCGCGGACCGCGCTCACGAGCGCGTCGTGGAGGGCGCGCGCGCTGTCGTCCCAGTCCCGCCCGCCGGCGAGCTCGACGATCCGCGCCGGATCGTACTCGTGCCGCGCGGCGCGCAGCAGCGCCTCGGCCAGCGCGTCCTTGTTCCCCGGCGGGACGAGCTCGCCGAGCTCGGGGCTGTGCAGGATGTCGGGGATGCCGCCCACGTTCGTCGCCACCACGCGGCGCCCCGAGGCGAGCGCCTCCAGCACGACGTTGGGCGTCCCCTCGTGCAGGCTCGGGAGCACGAGCGCGTCGCACGCCCCGAGCCACAGCGACACCTGCTCGTGCGGCAGGTAGCCGGTCACCGTCAGCCTGCCGCCCAGCCGGGCCGCGGCCGCGCGGCACGCCTGCTCCTCGGCGCCGCTGCCCACCAGCGTGAGCTCGATGTCCGGGTGCACGCACGCGAGCCGCTCGAACGCCTGGACGAGATCGAGCACCCCCTTGTCGCGGTTCAGGTGGCCGACGAACACGAACAGCCTCGATCTGGGGGACCGGCCGAGCTCCGCGCGCGCCTGGGCGCGGTCGCGCGGCTGGAACAGCTTCGCGTCGACGCCGTTCATGACGACGTCGATGCGATCGCGCGGCACGCCGAGCGCCTCGACGCCCTCCGCGAGCTTGCGGCTCACCGCGACCACCCGAGCCGCGCGGGTGAGCCCCCAGCTCAGCGGTCGCCGCAGCCGCCGGTCGCGCGGGATCACGTCGATGTCCGAGCCGTGGCACTTGATCACCGACGGCACCCCGAGCAGCCGCCCGAGGCAGACCGCCGCGAAGCCGTCCGGGTACGCGAACGCCCCGACGATGACGTCGGGCGACGGGCCGTTGCGCAGGAACTCCGGGAGCATCGACGCCGCGTAGAGCGGGCCGTTCAGGACCGGCGCGACCCGCGGCACATAGAGATAGCGCGGGTGGCGGACCGGGAGCCCGTCGATGACCTCCTCGCGCGGCGCGCTGGAGCCGACGGGCCACTTCGAGAGCCGCTCCATGCCAGGGAACCACGGGATCGTCGCGAGCACCCGGACGTCGCAGTAACGCGACAGCGCGGCGAACTGCCGGCGATTGTACGGCGCCTCGTCCGGGTGGACCGCGTTCGGGAAAATCTTCGTGATAAGCAAAACACGCATCCGCCGCAATTGCTCCTCCTGTCTGCTCGATCCGGATCCGAAGCGGCGAGCACCTCGGCAGAGGCTTCCGTTCTCCCCCGGTTCTCGCTCGGTCTTCGCCTGGTCATCGCTCGGCCCCGACCAGCTAGGCGCCCAGCCCGGTCCGGTCGTCGAGCCGCCCGTCGCGATCGCCGCCCCGTACGGCGGCCGGCGCGCTCGCTGGAGGGCGCGCGGGCTCGGCGGGCTTGGCGGAGGCCGCCTGCGCGCGCGACCGGGGCTGGGCCACCCCCCCGCGCCGCCGGGCGATGAGCTCGTCGAAGAGGCGCACGTGCGCGTCGACCATCGCCTCCAGGCTGAACTGCTCGGCGAACTTCGCAGGGCTCCGCGTGCGCGCGCGCTCGCGGAGCTCGCCGTCGCGCGCCACCCGCGAGAGGTGCTCGACGAGCGCGCCCGGGTCCTTCGGCGGGACGAGGAAGCCGTCCACGCCGTGCTCGATGATCTCGGGGACGCCGCCGACGCGGCTCGCCACGATCGGCTTGCCGAGCGCGAGCGCCTCGAGCAGCGCCAGCGGCAGCCCCTCCCAGAGCGACGGGAGCACGTAGGCGTCGAACGAGGAGACGAGCTCGGGGACGTCCGAGCGATAGCCGGGGAAGATCATCCGGTCGCCGAGCCCCGCGGCCCGGGCGCGCTGCTCCAGCTCCCCCCGCAGCGGGCCGTCGCCCGCGACGACGAAGCGCGCCTCCGGCGTGCGCCGCAGCACCTCGGGCGCCGCCTCGATCAGGTAGCGGAGCCCCTTCTGCTCGATGTGCACCACGGCGCAGCCGAACACGAAATCCCGCTCGCCGATGCCGAGCTCCGCGCGGATGCGCCCCTGCTCGCCGCTCTGCAGGGCGCGGGAGAAGCGCGTCCCGTCGATGCCGTTGTGGATGACGCGGACCGGCGCGCGGACCTTCACGTCCTCGACGAGGATGCGCCTGAGATCGTGCGAGACCGCGACCATCTCGTCGGCGAGGTAAGCGTAGTAGCCGAATTTGCGCCGATCGAAGCCCTTCGCCCGGTTGATCTGGTTGTGCTCCGAGTAGAGGACCGCCGGCCGATTCCGGAGCATACGCGCCGCGATGCCGGCGAAGATGAGCGGAGCCCGGTTGTGGACGTGGACGATATCCACCGAGCGCTGGTGAAAGAAGCGCCGGATCCAGAGGAGGGCCTCGGGATCGCTCTTGATGCCGGGCAAGACCGGCCGGAGATCCTTGGTGATCACCAGGCACTTCGAGCGCGGGAGCTTGACCTCCGAGAAGAGCCGCCCCTCACCGTCCAGGCAGATCAGCGAGAGATCGAACCCCTGGTCGCCGAGCCGATCGAGGAGGCTCAGCACGACCTTCTCGAGCCCGCCGACCTCGAGGTTGTTCACGACCATGCAGACGTTGGGCTTGCTCATGTTCTCCTGAGCGGACCGTCAGGTCGCCGCGGTCGCTGCCAGCGCGCGATACGCGCCACGACAGAGGTGTCGGCCGTGCGATGAGCGTTCCGTGTCATCTTGGCTCAGGTAGGTGAGCGTATCATGGCATGGGCGTGCTGTTCGTTTGACTTCGCACGTCGGCTCGCCGCGGGACGGTGAATGTCGATGTCCCACAGCGCGCCACGCTGCGTGCTGGACGTGCGATCTCGCCCGGCATCTGCCCGCCGCTCGCCCGCCGCTCGCCCGCGCGGCCCTGCTCGCTTCGGACGAGCGCGGCGAGCGCGCCCTCACAATGCCGAGATCTTGCCCTGCTCCGGCGACGACGCCGTCGCATAGAGCTTCTTCGGCATTCGCCCCGCGAGATACGCCATCCGCCCGGCGCTCACAGCGTCCCTCATCGCGCGCGCCATCAGGATCGGGTCCCGCGCGCCCGCGATGGCCGTGTTCATCAACACCCCATCACACCCGAGCTCCATCGCCACCGCGGCGTCGCTCGCTGTCCCGACCCCGGCATCCACGATCACCGGGACCTTCGCTGTCTCGCGGATGATCATCAGGTTGTAGGGATTCCGGATCCCGAGCCCGCTGCCGATCGGCGCCGCCAGCGGCATCACGGCGGCGCACCCGATGTCTTCCAGCTTACGGCACACGATCGGGTCATCCATGCAATAGGGGAGCACGGTGAAGCCCTCCTTGACCAGGATCCGCGCCGCCTCCAGCGTCGCCTCGTTGTCCGGGAACAGCGTCCGTTCGTCGCCGATGACTTCGAGCTTCACGAGGTCGGACAGCCCGAGCTCGCGCGCCAGCCGGCAGGTGCGGACCGCATCCTCGACCGTGTAGCAACCCGCCGTGTTCGGCAGGATCGTGAAGCGCCCCTGCTGGAGCAGCGACAGCATCGACCCCTCGCCCCGCTCCTTCAGATTCACCCGGCGGAGGGCCACGGTGACCACCTCCGCGCCGGACGCCTCGAGCGCGCGACGGGTCTCGTCCAGGTCCTTGTACTTGCCCGTCCCCACGAAGAGGCGGGAAGTGAACGTGTGTCTGCCGATCGTCAACGCATCGCTCGTCATCGCTGGCTCCTCGGGTCTCGACCCAGACGATCTGCTAGTCGGACCGGGACACAGGGTCCAGGACATCGACAGCGTCCTGCGCTTCGGGCGCGCCTCGCGCGGCAGCATGGTATCTTCGGGCCCATGTCTCCCAGAGCTTTTTGCATAGCCCTCCTGCTGGCGCTGCCTCCGGCGCTCGCCCTGACCCCGGGCGGCGGCTCCGCCCCGGCGGCCGGGGTGAGCCCCGGCGCGCTTCTTTCCGGTCCGCGCGAGGCACAGGCGGCCGTCTCCGTGCAGCTCTCGCTGGAAGAGCTCGTGTCCCGCGCCGCGTACGTCGTCGTCGCGACCGCGACCGAGCAGCGCAGCCAGTGGGAGGAGCTCGGCGGATCGAGGAGGATCGTGACCTATACCCGCCTGTCCGTCGATCGCCCCGTGGCCGGCCAGCCGGACGGCGAGATCTGGGTGAGGACGCTCGGGGGCGTGGTCGGGGACATCGGACAGCAGGTGTCGGGCGACGCGCAGCTCAAGATCGGCGGCCAGGCGATGGTCTTCCTCTCCAGGGCGGGCTCCGCCCTGGTCGTGGCCGGGATGGCCCAGGGCCACTACCCCGTCGTCGACGGCGAGGATGGGCGCCGGGTGGCCGGCGCGCCGCGGGTGGCCGTGCGGCGGCTGGCCGCGAGCCCCGACGGCGGGACCGTCCTGCCCCGGCCGGGCCCCGCGATCTCGGCGCGCGAGCAGCTCGTGGGCGCGACGCTCGACGCGGCGGTCGACGCGGTGAGCCGCGCCTGGAAGGCGAGCCATGCACAGAAATAGCCCCGCGCGCTCCGTACGAAGGGCGCGGAGCGGCGTCCTGGCCATCGCCGCGGCCTGCGCCGCGCTCGCCGCCGCGGCGCTCGCCGCCCCCTCGCCCGCCCTCGCCTACTGCCGCACCAGCGTCTGTCCCGAGACCAAGGCGACCGCGGCCGTCTGTACGCCGGCCCAGCCGAACGACTGCGGCATCCCCCTCGCCTGGCCGTCGCCGTGCGTCGGCTACTCCATCCAGGAGGACGCCTCGAAGCAGGTCTCGCTCGCCGAGACCGAGGCGATCTTCGAGAAGGCGTTCGCCGCGTGGACCCAGGCCGACTGCGGCGACGGGGAGACCCCGCGCATGGAGGTCACCTACATGGGCCCGATCGTCTGCGCCGCGCACGAGTACAACCAGCACAAAGGGAACGCGAACATCATCACGTTCCGGGACGACGGGTGGCCTTACGCCGGCGGGGGGAACACCCTCGCGCTCACGACCGTCACCTACAACCTCAACACCGGCGACATCTACGACGCCGACATGGAGATCAACTCGTGGGACGTGGAGCTCTCGCTCGGCGACGACGACGTGTCGTTCGACCTGCTGAGCATCGCCACCCACGAGGCCGGCCACTTCCTCGGGCTCTCGCACTCGAGCGACAGCGCGGCGACGATGTTCGCCGACTACCGGCCGGAGACCACCATGCTCCGCGACCTCGACGAGGACGACCGCGACGGGATCTGCGCGGTGTACCCGCCGGGGGCGCCGGTCGAGGAGTGCGATACGACCCCGCGCCACGGGTTCTCCGAGCTGTGCGCGGTCGATCAGCCCGACCGCGAGGAGGAGGGCGGCTGCGCGGCGGCCCCGGCGCGGGGCGGGCGCGGCGGGCGCGGCGGCGCGCTCGCCCTCGCGGCGCTCGCGGTGGTGGGCGCGGCCGCGCGGGCGCGGCGCGGCGCGACGGCGGGCTCGGGCCGGCAGAGGCCCCGCTGAGCCAGAGCCCGCCCGTCCTCGTCGAGCGCGACGACGATCTCGCCCGGCTGATCGAGCGCGCCGCGCGCGCGGACGCGCTCGCGGTCGACGTCGAGGCCAACGGGCTGTTCGCCTACCGCGCGCGGCTCTGCACGGTCCAGCTCGCCTTCCGCGAGGGGGACGGCATCGCGGTCGGGATCGTGGACGCGCTCCGCGTGCCCGTCGCGCCGCTCGCGCCGCTGCTCGGGGCCGCCGGGCCGCCCAAGGTGCTGCACGACCTCACGTTCGACGCGCGCATGCTCGCCGAGGCGGGTGCGCCCCTCGCGGCGGCGCGCGACACCTCGGTCGCCGCCCGCATGCTCGGGAGCGCCGCGACCGGGCTCGCCGCGCTCCTCCAGTCGGAGCTCGGCGTGAAGGTCGACAAGCAGCTCCAGCAGCACGACTGGGCGCGCAGGCCGCTCGCGAGCGCCGAGGTGCGCTACCTGGCCGACGACGTGCTCCACCTGCTCCAGCTCGACGCGCGGCTCGCGGAGCGCAGCCGCGCGCTCGGGATCGAGGACGAGATCGTGGAGGAGTGCGCGTACAAGCTCGCGACCGCCCTCGGGCCGCCGCGCGATCCGCGGCCCGCCTACGCGCGCATCAAGGGGGCCCAGGCGCTCGACCCAGAGGGCCGGGCGATCCTGCGGCGCCTCGCCGCGGCGCGCGATGCCGCCGCGGAGGCGGAGGACCAGCCCGCCTTCAAGGTCGTCGGCAGCGAGGTGCTGCTCGAGCTCGCGCAGCGGAGGCCGGCCCACGCCGACGGCGTGCGCGCCGTGCGCGGGGCCGCCGCGGGCCGGGCGGGGAGCTGGGTCGCCGCGTGGCTCGGCGCCATCGAGCAGGGGCGCCGCGATGGCGACGTGCCGGAAGAGGAGCGCGAGCTCTTCGTGCAAGCCCGCCCACCGCGCAAGGAGGTCGCCGTCCGGCGCGCGATGGAGACCCGGATCACCGCGTGGCGCAGGGCCGAGGCGAAGGCGCGGAAGGTGGACGAGCAGGTCGTGCTGCCAGGGCACTGCGCGCAGGATCTCGTGGAGATCGCGCTCGCGGGGGCTCACGTCGACGGGGCCGCGGTGGCCGCCGCGATCGCGCGCATCCCGGGGCTCGGCGCGCGCCGGCTCGCGCGCTACGGCGGCGCGCTCGCGGCGCTCGTGACCGCGGCGCCGCCGGGCGAGCCGCCCGCCGCAGCAACGTAGCCGCGCGCGATCGTTCGCGCCTCCGTTCGCGCCGCGCGCGCAGGCCTCGATCGCGGCGCGCCGCTCGGTCGACAGAGGCGCCGGGCGGTGGAATAGCAGGGCCCATGCCCTGGAAAGATCAACAAAAAACGCCGAGGCGGCCCCGCCTCTGGCCGGCGGTGAGGTGGTGGCTCCGCACCGCATTCGCCTTCGCGCTCGTCTCCGGGTGCGTGCTCCTGGGAGCGAACGCAGGAGAGCTGTCCCCTCCCCCGCCGCCTTCGGCGCCGCCCCTCGCGAGCGCCGAGGGCGGCGTGGACCCCGAGACGATCCCGGTCGCCCCCGACTCGCCGCGCGCCTCCGTGAGCCGGTACTTCGATCTCTGCCGCGCGGGCGACTACGCCGAGGCCGCGCGCTACCTCGACCTGCCGCCGAGGGCGGACGGCGCGCAGCTCGCGCAGCGGCTCAAGGCGGTGCTCGATCGGCACCTGTGGCTCGACCTGGAGACCCTCTCGCCGCACCCGCAGGGCAACACGCAGGACAACCTGGGGACCGGCGTGGAGCAGCTGCCCGACAAGATCCCGACCCGGACCGGGCTGCAGCCGGTGCGCCTCGTGCGGCGCACGACGCCCGAAGGGGTGCGGTGGATCTTCTCGCGCGCCACCGTGGAGCGCGTCGACGAGTGGTACGCGCGGCTCGAAGACCGCTGGATCCGCGATCACCTGCCGCCGGCGCTGCTGCGCCCCGGCCCGCGCGAGCTGCTCTGGTGGCAGTGGCTCGCCCTACCCGTCGTCGCGCTCGCCAGCTGGCTCATCGGCATGGTGCTGAGCTACTTCATCCGCGCCGCGCTCCGCCGCCTCGTCGCCCGGACGGACTCCACGCTCGACGATGTGCTCCTCGGGGGCGCGCGCGGCCCGCTCACGTTCGCGCTGGCGCTCGTCGGCGTCGAGGTCGCGCTCTCGTGGCTCGGGCTCTACCCGCCGGCCGAGCAGTTCCTCGACAAGGTGGTGCGCGCCGGCCTCTTCATCGCCGTGTTCTGGTTCGCCCTCCGCGCCATCGACGCCGTGAGCGACCGCCTGCTCGCCGCCCCGGCGACGCGCGACAACCCCGCGGCGCGCTCGCTCGTGCCGCTCATGGGGCGGATCGCGAAGGTCGCGATCCTGATCATCGGCGTCATCGCCGTGCTGTCGGAGCTCGGTTACCCGGTGGCGAGCCTCATCGCCGGCCTCGGCATCGGCGGCGTCGCGCTCGCCCTCGCCGCGCAGAAGACGGTGGAGAACCTCTTCGGCTCGGTCTCGATCGGCGTCGACCGGGCGCTCCAGGTCGGCGACTTCGTGAAGGTCGACGCGCTCCTCGGCACGGTCGAGACCATCGGGCTCCGCTCGACGCGGATCCGCACGCTCGACCGGACGCTGGTCACGATCCCGAACGGCAAGCTGGCCGACCTCCAGATCGAGTCGTACACGGCGCGCGACAGGATGCGCCTCTCGTGCGTGCTGAGCCTCGTGTACGAGACGACGCCCGCGCAGCTCCGGGCGGTGATCGAGGGGTGCGAGCGCGCGCTGCGGGCGCACCCGCTCATCTGGCCCGACGACGTCGTCGTGCGCTTCATCGGCATCGGCCCCGCGTCGTTCGACGTCGAGATCATGGCCTGGTTCCAGACGGCCGACTTCGGCGAGTTCCGGACGATCCGGCAGGAGATCCTGATCACCTTCCTGGAGATCATCGGCGCGGCCGGGACGAGGCTCGCGTACCCGACGCGGACGGTGCACGTCGCGCCGCGCGGGGGGGAGCGCGCGCTGCTCGACGCGACCGCCGACGGGAGCTCGGCTAACGGGCGGCGGGAGCCGCGGCAGGCGCCATCGGCTGGAGCCCCGCCTTCTCGATGAGCGCGCGGTCCTCGTCCGGGCCCGGGTTCGGCGTGGTGAGCAGCTTGTCTCCGTAGAAGATCGAGTTCGCCCCGGCGTACATGCAGAGCAGCTGGGCCTCGCGCGAGAGCTCCGTCCGGCCGGCGGACAGGCGGACCATCGCGCGGGGCATCATGAGCCGCGCGACCGCGATCATCCGGACGAACTCGATCGGGTCGACCGGCGGCAGGCTCTCGAGCGGCGTGCCCGCGGCGCGCACGAGGGCGTTGATCGGCACGCTCTCCGGGTGCGGGTCGAGGCGCGCGAGCTCGACGAGCATCTCGCAGCGGTCGGCGATCGACTCGCCCATGCCGATGATCCCGCCCGAGCAGACCGTGATGCCCGCCCGCCGGACGTTGCGCAGGGTGACGAGCCGCTCGTCGTAGGTGCGCGTCGAGATGATGGACTTGTAGGCCTTCCGCGACGTGTCGAGGTTGTGGTTGTACGCGTCGAGGCCGGCCTCCTTCAGGCGGCGCGCCTGGTCGTCGGAGAGCATGCCGAGCGTGCAGCACGCCTCGAGGCCGAGCGCCTTCACGCCGCGCACCATGTCGAGGACGCGGTCGAACGCGGGGCCCTCCTTCACCTCGCGCCACGCGGCGCCCATGCAGAACCGCGTCGACCCGCCGGCGCGTGCGCGCTCGGCGGCCGCGAGGACCGCGCCGACGTCGAGCATGCGCTCCGGCCCGACCTCCGTCTCGTAGTGGCTCGACTGCGGGCAGTAGGCGCAGTCTTCCGGGCACCCGCCCGTCTTGACGCTGAGCAGGGTGCAGAGCTGCACCTCGTGCTCGCCGTGGAACGCGCGGTGGACCGAGCGTGCCCGGTCGATCAGCTCGAAGAGCGGCAGATCGTGCAAGGCGACCGCCTGCTCGACGGTCCAGTCGTGGCGGACCGCGCCCGCCGCCGGCGCGCGGCCGTTCGGCTCGCCGCGCCCACCCTTGTGCTCCGCCGTTTCCCTTTCGATGCCTTCGAGCATGGGGTCGCTCCATACCCAGGCTTGGGCCGCCGCCGCAAGCGACCCGCGCGGCCAGGTCCGCCCCTCGCCCGCGAGGAGGCTTCTGGCCTGGGTTCCCGGGGGGTCAAGCCACCCTTCCCCCGTTCGAGGAGCGGCTCCGTCGTCCCCCCCCGCGTCCCTCGTCCGTCTCGTCGTCTCCCGTCTCCCGTCTCCCGTCTCCCGTCTCCCGTCTCCCGTCCCCTCGTCTCCGGTCTCCCGTCCCCTCGTCTCCGTCGTCCGTGCGCGTGCGCGTGCGCGTGCGCGTTCTCGCTTCAATCCGTGCAGACATCGCGCACGCGCACGCGCACGCGCACGCGCACGCGCACGCCAGACGGAAGACGGAAGACGGAAGACGGAAGACGGAAGACGGAAGACGAGGGGACGGAAGACCGGAGACGGAAGACGAACCCGGCCATGCTGGCACTCCTCGCCAGCATCTCGGACGCGATCCACGACAGCCGCTACAGCGACGTCACCGCCTTGGCTGTCTCCTTCGCGATCGCGCCCTGGCTCACGAGCTGCCGCAGGTGGGCCTCGAACGTCTGCATCCCGTACGGCGTGACCCCCTTCTCCATCAGCTCGCGCAGCGACGGGCTCCCCTCCGGGCGGCGGATCGCCTCGCGCACCGCGGCCGTCGCGACGAGCACCTCGGACGCCAGGACCTCCCCCGCGCCGTCGCGGCGCGGGAGCAGGCGCTGCGCGACGACGCCCTGGAGGCAGTCGGCCAGCCGGTCGCGCGCCTCGGTCGGGCTCCTGCCGAGCGCGACGAGCCGCCCGAGCGTGCGCGTGACGTCCGGCGTGTGCACGGCCGCGAGCACGAGGTGCCCCGTCTCGGCGGCGTGCAGGGCGAGATCGAGCGACTCGCCGTCGCGGAGCGCGCCGATCAGCACGACGTCCGGGTCCTGCCGCAGCGCCGAGCGCAGCGCGGTCGGGAAATCCGCCGTGTCGACGCCGATCTCGCGCTGGCTCACGCTGGAGCGGCTGTCCTCGTGCACGTGCTCGATCGGGTCCTCGAGCGTGACGATGTGGCGCGGCAAGGTCGCGTTGATCTGACCGATGAACGCCGCGAGCGTCGTGCTCTTGCCGCTGCCGGCCGTGCCGGCGACGACGATCAGGCCGTGGTCGTGCTCCACCATCGCCCGCACCGCCGAGGGCACGCCGAGCTCCTCGAAGGTGGGGATCTTGAGCGGGATGCTGCGCAGGATGATCGCGAGCGAGCCGCGCTGGCGGTAGATGTTGACCCGGAACCGGCCGAGTCCCGGGACGACGTAAGAGGTGTCGAGCTCCTGCAGCGTGGCGAGCAGCTCGCGCGAGGGACGCCCGGCGAGGAGCACGCGCGCCGCGGCCTCGCTGTCCTCGGGCCGGATCCTGTCGACCCGGAAGTAGACCATGTCGCCGCGCACGCGCGCCCCCGGCGGCTGACCGACCTTGAGGTGGATGTCGCTGGCGTGGGCGGCAAGCGCTTTGCCGAGGAGCTGATGGATGAAGGCCTCGGAGGTGTACGGCGTCGTCACGGGGGGCAAGGTACCAAAATGGAACCCAACGGGCCCAAAGCCCGACGGGATGAACCGGAAGCCCAGGGCGCCGCGCAGGACGGCCGCCGGCCCGCGACGGCGGCGCTGGACGTCAGGGCCGCGGCGCCTGACCTCCGCCGGCGCCCGCGCCGGGGATCTCCGGATCCAGATCCCCGGG
This sequence comes from Sorangium sp. So ce321, assembly GCF_051530195.1. NCBI lineage: Bacteria > Pseudomonadati > Myxococcota > Polyangiales > Polyangiaceae > Sorangium > Sorangium sp. So ce321. The sequence goes on from NZ_CP150329.1 coordinate 7,355,223, forward strand.
AATCATGTGAGGATCGACGAGCCCCTTGTCCGCGAGCGCGCGCGCCGCCGAGATCGCGACCGCGCGCTGCTCCGCGGGGACGTCGCGCCGGCCCGACAGTTCGACCAGGACCGCAGCCGCAGCGCGCGCCCCGTCCGGGTCGAGCGGCTCGCGCTGGCGCGGGGGACGCCCGGCGATCCCGAGGAGCGCGTCGAGCAGGGGCGGGAGCGACGAGGGCGGCGCGGCGCGGGCGCGCGCGGCGAGCGGCCCGAGCGCCAGGTCGGCGTCGTCGGCGTACGGCAGCGCGCGCAGGGCGGCGACGGCGATGTCGCCGCCGTCCTCCAGGCCGGCCAGGAGGCCGGAAGCGCCCTCGGCCTCGGCGAGCCGGGCCTGCTCCAGCGGGTCGTCGCCGGCCGCGCGACGCCAGCGCGGATCGGTCAGGCGAGGGCTCGGGGGGCGCGGCGCCGCGGACACAGGCGCGGCGGCCGACGACGAGGGCGGCACGGCCGAGGCGCCGGGGGCGCGCTCGCGTCGGCACGCGAGGGGAGCGGCGAGGACGAGGGGTGCAATCAGGACGAGGCGGAGGAGCCGCGCGAGCCGCGCCGGGACGGACGCCCCGCGCCGCGCGCGGCGGACGCCCCCGCCGCGTACCTCCCGGCTCACGGCTGTTTCCGGCTCACGGCTGATCGATGAGCGAGAGCGAGCGCTTCGTCGGCGCGTTCTCGCCCTCCTGGCGCGCGTTGTACTCGTCGACGACGCGGTTGATGTGCATCGAGCAGAACTTCGGCCCGCACATCGAGCAGAACTCCGAGGTCTTGAAGTACTCCTGCGGGAGCGTCTCGTCGTGCATCGCCTGGGCCGTCTCCGGATCGAGCGAGAGCGCGAACTGCTGCTTCCAGTCGAACGCGTAGCGGGCGCGGCTCAGCGCGTCGTCGCGATCTCGCGCGCCCGGGCGCTTCCGCGCCACGTCCGCCGCGTGGGCGGCGATCTTGTAGGCGATGAGCCCCTGCTTGACGTCCTCGGAGTTCGGCAGGCCGAGGTGCTCCTTCGGCGTCACGTAGCAGAGCATCGCGGCGCCCGCGAAGCCGGCCATCGTCGCGCCGATGCAGCTCGTGATGTGGTCGTACCCGGGCGCGAAGTCGGTGACGAGCGGGCCGAGCACGTAGAACGGCGCCTCGTGGCAGAGCTCCATCTCCTTCTGCACGTTCATCGCGATCTGATCGAACGGCACGTGGCCGGGGCCCTCGATCATGACCTGCACGTCCTTCTCCCACGCGCGCTTCGTGAGCTCGCCGAGCGTCTTCAGCTCCGCGAACTGGGCCGCGTCGCTGGCGTCGTGGAGGCAGCCGGGGCGGAGGCCGTCGCCCGCCGAGATCGTGACGTCGTACTTGGCGCAGACCTCGAGCACCTTGTCCCAGTGCGTGTAGAACGGGTTCTGCCTGTGGTGCTCGATCATCCACTGCGCCATGATCGAGCCGCCGCGCGAGACGATGCCCGTGAGCCGGCCCTTCACGAGCGGCAGGTGCTCGAGCAGCACGCCCGCGTGGATCGTGAAGTAGTCGACGCCCTGCTTCGCCTGGTGCTCGAGCATGTCGATGAGGTCCGCGGCCGTCATCTTCTCCGTGCCCTTGCAGGCCTCGAGCGCCTGGTAGATCGGCACCGTCCCGATCGGCACCGGGGAGTCCGCGATGATCGCGCGGCGGATGCCGTCGATGTCGCCGCCGGTCGACAGGTCCATCACGGTGTCGGCGCCGTACTTGACGGCGTAGCGCAGCTTCTCGAGCTCGCCGCTCACGTCGCTCGTCGTCTGGCTGTTGCCGATGTTCGCGTTCACCTTGCAGAGCGACGCGATGCCGATGCACATCGGCTCGAGGTTGAGGTGGTTCTTGTTGGCAGGGATGATCATCCGGCCGCGCGCGACCTCGCTGCGGATGAGCTCGGGCGCGAGCTTCTCACGGCGGGCGACGTACTCCATCTCCTCCGTGATGACGCCCTTCCTGGCGAAGTGCATCTGGCTCTGGTTCGGGCTCCCGGCGCGCTTGCTCACCCATTCGGTCCGCAACATCGACAACCTCGCTTTCGAGGTGGGCGATGTAGGTCGCGGCCGCGCGCGACGCAAGCCTCGCGTCGCGCCGGGCGGGCGCGCCTTCGAGACGCCGGAGGCCGCCGGAGAGGCGCGCGCGGCGGGCATCTCCGCGCGCAGCCCGCGCTCGGCCCGCGCTCAGGGCGGCGGCGCTTCGGGGAGCTCCGTCATCATGCCGAGCGTCTGCGCGCCGGCCGCCTTCGCGCCGTCGAGCACCTCCACGACCGTGCCGTAGACGGCGCCGTCGTCCGCGACGACGAAGACGATCCGGTCCTGCGGCCTGCTCTGGCGCTCGAGGAGCGGCCTGAGCTTACCGACGAGCTCGGCGCGCTCGACCTTCTCGTCGTTCACCTGCAGCTCGCCCTGGGCGCTCACCCGGACGACGAGCTGGTCGGGGGGCGGCGGGGTGTCCTCCTTGACCTGCTCGGTGTCGGGGACGCGCACGCCGATGTCCTTCTCGAGCAGCGGCGTCACGACCATGAAGATGATGAGGAGCACCAGCACGACGTCGACGAGCGGCGTCACGTTGATGTCGGAGTTCAGCGGCACCGCCGGCTTGACGACGAACTTCTTCTTCGCTCGCGCGCTCATCGCCGCTATCTCCCCTTCAGCTCCTCGACCGCCAGCGAGACGCTCTTCGCTCCCGCCTTGCGCGCCGTCTCCATCACCTTGCGGACGTCGCCGAACGTGAGGCGCTGGTCCCCCTTGACCAGCACCTTGCGCCCCGGCTGCGCGGCGAACTCGCGCGTGAGGCGCTCGGCGAGCCCGGCGTCATCGTACTGGTCGCTCTCGACCCACACCGTCTTCTCCAGCGTCACGGAGAGGATCAGCGGGTCCACTTCCTTCTTCTCCTCGTCCACCTTCGCGGCCTGCGGCAGCTTCACGTCCTTGCCGCGCTGGAGCATCGGCGTGACGACCATGAAGATGATGAGCAGGACGAGGACGACGTCGACGAGCGGCGTGACGTTGATCTCGCTCTTGGGGCCCTTCTGCGGGCCGGCAGCCATCCCCATTACGAACGCTCGCTTCCGGCCGAGGGCCGGGGCTCAAGCGGCCTCTGCCGAGACCGGGCCTGGCGACCGCTGCCCGGATCAGGGCAGGTGGCCCCTCTCGAGGCCGGGCCAGGCGGCCTCTGGCGTGACCAGATCAAGCGGCCTCTTCCGAGGCCGGCGCGAGGCGGCCGTCGAGGCGCTTCGCCACGATGTCGAGGAACTCGTTCGACGACTCCGAGATGTCGATCGCCCGGGCGTCGACCCAGCCCTGGAGATAGTTGTACCCCATGACGGCCGGGATCGCGACGAGCAGGCCGAAGGCGGTTGTGATGAGCGCCTCCGCGATACCCGCCGAGACGGTGCCGAGGCCGCCTGAGCCGGAGGCCGCCATCTGCTGGAATGCAGTCACGATACCCATGACCGTCCCCAGCAGACCGATGAACGGCGCCGTGGAGCCGACGGTGGCGAGGAGTCCGTAGCCGCGCTTCAGGCTGAGCACCTCGCGCTGCGCCTGCCGCTCGAGCGCCCGCGAGACCGACTCGAAGACGCCGTCGCGCTCGTGTCCGTGCGCCGGGAGCCGGGCGGGGGCGCTCGACGTGTAGGCCGCGATCCCGGCGCCGATCACGCGACCGAGGTAGCCGATCTCCTCCTTGGGCTTGGCCGCGGTCCGGGCGCCCTCGAACTCGCCCCGCGCGAGCAGCGGGCCCACCCGCTGCGCGAACTCGCGGGAGGCGGCGCGCGACTTGAACGACACGACGAGGCGCTCGCCGAAGACGACCAACGACGAGACCGACATGATCGCCAGCGCGAACACAATCAGCTTCGCGAAGAGGCCCATGTGGCCCCAGAGCTCAATCAACGTGAATTGCATCGTCTCGCTCGCGCCTCCTGGCGCTCCATGGTGTCGTGATGGTTTTAGCTATGCTGGAACAGCGCCTCTGGACGCCGCAGCGAACTCGACAATACCGCAGAGCGGACCTACCCCGTACCCTTCTCTACTACGTGCCCCGCCCGTTCAACAACCCCTCGCGTCCGGTGATCAAGGGAGCTTGAGCCGGATGTTGAACACGTAGTCCACCGAGACCGGACGCCCCTGGAACATCACCGGGGTGTACCGGCGCCCCGACAGCGCATCGAGGATCGCCCGATCCATGTGGGGGAGTGACTTGACCATCCGGCAGCTGGTCAACGTGCCGTCCACCTTGATGACGCACTTGACAATCGCGAGCCCCTCCACGCGCGCCGCGAGCGCCTCGCGCGTGTACTGCGGATCTCGCCCCGAGAGCATCGTCGGCCGGTTCATCCCGGCGCCGAACGGCAGCACCACGTTTTGCGGCGGCGCCGTGCTGCCCAGCTGCCCGCCGAGCTGGCCGCCGAGCTTACCGCCGATCTCCCCGCCGACCGTGCCGCCGACGGTCCCCCCTTGAACGCCGCCCTCGACTCCCCCCTCCACGCCGCCCGGCTGCTCCGGCGCCTCCGCCTCCTGGGGCGGCTCGGGCTCAGGCGCCTTGGCCTTGGGCTTCTCCGGCATGTCGTAGATGGTGTCGGGCGTCTTGACAGGCTTCGGCTGCTCGATGCGCTGCTCCACCTTCGGGCGCTTCGCGCCGCCGCCTGGTGGGGGCGGCGGGGGCGGCGGAGGCGGGGGCGGCGGCTGGGCGAAGAAGGTGACCTCCACGTCCTTCGGCTTCTCGTCCCGGGGGCGCGTGGCCTGCCAGATGAGCGCGCCGGCGATCGCCGCGTGCGCGACGAAGGAGAGCACTGCGCCCGTCCCGAGACGCCCCTGGGTTGCGGTGGCACGACCTAGTACCGAGTCGAACATAAGGGGTCGTAACTCCTAGACCTCGAGCTGATCAACGTCATGAGCCGCGACGTATGGAAGCGCGCCGCGCCTACCCGGAGTGTACAAGCGAGCGAGTACTACAAAAAAGTCTATTGTCTCGCGCGATTCCTGTCTAGGGTGAGGAGGGACTCGAGGGCCCTACACTCCTGGAGGGAATTCCGTGAAGTTTCTCGAAAAGAGGATGAAACACGGAGCGCGCTTACTACGTGCGCCGTTAAGGCTGTGGGCGGCGGCGCTGCTGCTCGCCATGACTTTGTTGACCGCGGGCCCAGCGCTCGCGCAGACGGGCAACAGCGTTCTGCTCGGGCGGGTGACCGACGCCGCGAGCAAGGCGCCGGTGGGCGATGTGGTCGTGACGGCGACCTCGCCGGCATTGCAAGGAGAGCAGCTCGTCGTCACCGACGGCACCGGGCAGTACCGTATCCCGAACCTGCCGCCGGGCGACTACACACTGAGGCTGGAAAAGGAATCGTATAGGCCGTACAGCCGAGGCGGGATCACGATCCGCAGCGGGACGACCATCCGCGTCAACGTCGATCTCCTCCCCGAGGCGCTCAAGGCGGAGGAGATCGTCGTCGTCGGCCGCGCGCCGACGGTCGACGTCGGGTCGAGCACCGTGGGGCAGAACATCACACAGGACTTCACGCGGCGCATCGCCGTGGCCCCGCCCGGCGGAAAGGGCACGGCGTCGCGCTCGTTCGAGTCGATCGCCGCGGTCACCCCCGGCGCGAAGAGCGATGAGTTCGGCACGTCGATCGCGGGTACGTCCTCGCCCGAGAATCAGTACGTGATCGACGGACTATCCGTGAACGATCCCGCGTACGGGATCGTGGGCACGCCGCTCACGATGGAGTTCATCAAAGAGGTGAACGTGGTGAGCGGCGGGTACATGCCCGAGTTCGGCCGCGCGACCGGCGGCGTGCTCGACGTCGTGACCAAGAGCGGCGGCAACGAGTTCCACGGCTCGGTCTTCTTCAACGTCGTCCCCGGCTTCCTCGAGGCCGAGGGCACGAAGGTGCGGCGCCAGGGCGAGACCGTCCAGACCGACGACCGTATCCTCGCGATCCGCGACTACGGCTTCGAGGTCGGCGGCCCGGTCCTGAAGGACAAGCTCTGGTTCTACGGCGGCCTCGATCTCGCTTTCTCGAGCCTGGAGCGGGAGCGCACCCTGTTCGCGACGCGGTACGAGGGCGACAACCCGCGTCCGGTCGTGGACCCCGAGACGGGGTTCAACATCGCCGACCCCCTCCCGGGCTCGACGCGCTTCTTCCGCGGCGAGGAGCGGACGATCCAGTACCTGGGCAAGCTGACCTACCAGGTCAGCCCGGACCACAACCTCATGCTGTCGGTCTACGGCGCGCCCTCCAGCTCGGGCGGCCAGGGCACGTACTCGTACGACCCGCAGGTCGGCATCATGGATGTCCCCAACCTCGTCGGTACGTACAACGGGCTCGCGCTCAAGTTCGTGTCGTCGTCGACCGACGTCGCCCTGAAGTGGTCGTCGGCGTTCAACAACAAGACCCTGCTGCTCGACGCGACGCTCGGCTGGCACCACCAGCGCAACGCGCGGCTGCCGCCGGACGACTCGGAGATCGGCTCCAGCCGCGGCCTCGCGGGCGTGCCCAACGTGATCTGGACGAGGACCAGGCCGCGGCGGCACTCGATCGAGGAGTTCGAGGCGATCTCGCCCGCGGCGATGGAGATGTGCCGCCAGAGCGACGTGCAGGACCTCGACGCCTCCGGGAGGCCGCGCTTCGACGCCGACGGCAACCCCATCATGGTGCACCGCGTCCCGTGCCAGGTGCGCACGTACACCGAGGGCGGCCCCAACTTCGCGGAGGACTCGCTACAGGATCGCCTGCAGCTCAAGGCGATGGTGACGAGCATCTTCGAGGGCCTCGGCCACCACGTCGTCAAGGGCGGGATCGACGCCGAGGTCATGATGTACGAACACGAGAAGGCGTACCCGGGGCTCGTCTCCTACACGGAGAGCCCGAGCGGCCTGTACTTCGAGGACGGCCGGCAGCTCGGCTTCCTGACGGGCCCGGAGGTCGGCGACTACGTACTCCAGCCCAGCACGTCGGTGTCGTCGATGTCGACGACGCTCGGCGCGTTCGTCCAGGATAGCTGGAGCATCCTCGACACGGTGACGCTGAACGTGGGCGTCCGCTACGACGGCCAGTACCTGTTCGACGACAACGGCAAGCTCGGCATGGCGCTGCCGAACCAGTGGTCGCCGCGCGTGGGCGCCGTCTACGACATCACGCAGCAGGGCAAGTCCAAGATCTTCGCGAACTACGCGCGCTACTACGAGAGCGTGCCGCTCGACCTCGTCGATCGCGCCTTCGGCGACGAGCGGCAGGTCCGGGCGTTCCACAGGGCGGCGCTCAACGGCGACGCGACGGGGTGCGACCCGACCGACCTGGAGGACGCGATGGGAGACGCGCCGGGCCAGTGCCAGAACGACGAGAACCGGATCGAGGGCACCCAGCTCGCGCAGGAGGAAGGACAGGGGCCTGCGAGCTACGATCCGAACACGGTCTGGACGCCGACCGGCACCGGCAGGACGCCGGTGGATCCGGACATCAGCCCGCAGTCCTCGGACGAGCTCGTGCTCGGCGGCGAGTACGAGCTCATCGAGAACGGGCGCGTCGGGGCGATGTACACGAAGCGCTGGATGAGCAACGTCATCGAGGACATGAGCCGCGACGAGGGGAGCACGTACTTCCTCGGCAACCCCGGCAAGGGCATCGCCAAGGACTTCCCCGAGGCGACGCGCAACTACGACGCCGTGACGCTCTATTTCCAGAAGGCGTTCGCCGATCTGTGGCTCGCCCAGGTGAGCTACACGCTCTCGTTCCTGCGCGGCAACTACGCGGGCCTCTTCCGCCCGGAGACCGACCAGCTCGACCCGAACATCACCTCGGAGTTCGATCTGACCTCGCTGCTCGACAACCGCGAGGGCTACCTGCCGGGCGACAGCCGGCACGAGATCAAGGTCTACGGGGCGAAGTCGTTCCCGATCCGGAACGACATGGTCGTGGACGCCGGCCTCACCTACCGGTCCCGCTCCGGCGGCCCCACGGACTTCTGGGGCGCGCACCCCCTCTACGGCGCCGACGAGGCCTTCATCCTGCCCCGCGGCTCCGGGGAGCGGCTGCCGTGGGTCCACAACGTCGACGGCCGCGTCGGCTACTCGGTGAAGCTCTCGAAGGAGAGCTATCTGACCGTCACGATGGACATCTTCAACCTCTTCAACTTCCAGGCGGTGACGCAGGTGGATCAGCGCTACACGCGGCAGTACGTGGACGTGCGCGGGTGCCGCAACAAGGAGCTCAGCGACCTGGAGGGGCCCGACGGCGCGACCTGCCTGAAGACGCTGGACGGCGAGAACTTCGACGGGAGCGTCGACAAGAACCCGAACTTCGGCAAGCCGACGAGGTACCAGGCGCCCCGGCAGTTCCGCTTCGGCGCGCGGGTCACGTTCTAGGCGCGGCGCGCTCGCGAAAGGAAACAAGCGATGAAGATCCGATTGCTTGGTTGGTTGGCGGGGCTCGCCGCGGTCGCGGCAGCCACGTCTCCCGGCTGCTCGCAACCCAAGCCCGAATGCACCGTCGGCAACGCCGCCGTTTACCCCTTCGCCACGAAGTTCTTCCTGCAAGAGGGGGACGCCGATAGCCCCTGCGGCCAGGTGGAAGGGTTGACCGTCGGGCTGCAGGTGTACAACCCGAACGCGGGGGGCTCTCCCGACAGGAGCACGAAGCTCGTCGGGCTCCAGGTGGATCGCGCTGTGTGGACGGCCGACGGCGAGACGATCGCGGAGAGCCCTGATCGAAAGACATACGCGATCGGAACGTTCGAGTCGCTCGAGCCAGACGACGGCGATATCTGCAGGGCCTCGACGCTCTCGCCCGCCGAGGTGCTGCTCGTCCCGCCCGAGGGCGAAGGCGGCGGCGGCCAAGGCGGCGCTGGCGGGGCCGGCGGCGGCGAGGGCGGCGCTGGCGGCGAGGCCGGCGGCGCTGGCGGAGCCGGCGGCGGCGAGGGCGGCGCTGGCGGCGCCGGTGGCGAGGGCGGCGCTGGCGGCGAGGCCGGCGGCGCTGGTGGAGCTGGCGGCGGCGAGGGCGGCGCTGGCGGCGAGGCCGGCGGCGCTGGCGGCGGCGAGGCCGGCGGCGGCGGAGCCGGCGGTGGCGAGCCGGCTGAGGGGCGCTCTCTCAGGTACGAGTGGAGCAACCTGCAGGTGTATGTGACGGCCGCGAACCTGGGGAATACGTTCCAGGCCGACCTCACGTACACCGAGGGGACCTGCACCGCGAAGTACAGGGTCGTCGGGCTCTGGCCCCAGGTTGGCTGCGAGAAGCTCGTCGAGCAGCCGGTGCTGGATCCCGAGACCGAACAGCCGATGGTGGATGAGGACGGAAACGTGGTGACGGAGATCGTCCCGACGGGTGAGCCCGAGGACAAGCTCTGCGACAATGAGCCGGACGCGGAGTCGCCCTACTTCATCCCCGCGGCCTCGGGCATCTCCGAGGATCTCAAGGTGAAGTGCGATCCCAAGATGCTCGTGTGCGTGCTCGACTCGCAGACGGTCCCCGCGCTCAAGTAGTCAGCCCCGCGGCCTCCAGGGCGCAGCGCGACGCGCGGCGCCCTGGATAGGCTCTCTCCGGCTCGGGCCGCGCGGCCCGAGCCGCGGGCCGATCCCGCTCGAACCGACCCACCCCAGATCCTTCGTTCCACCCGGGCTCCCCGGCGTGCGCCGCGCGCGGCGTCCGTCGCCGCGCATCCAGCGCCGCGCGACGGCAGTCCCGCCCAGGGATCGCGCTCGTGCGGCCGTGGCCTCGACCTGGGCACGGCTTGGGCGGCTGTGGCCCAGGGCGAGGCTAGGGCGACGGCTTGACGGTCAGCCTGGCCAGGGCCGCGCACGCAGAGCCGCTCGGGATCTCGAGCGCGGCCGTGAGCGCGCACAGGCGCGAGGCCCGCCCGAGCGCGGCCGGATCGCCCGAGACGATGGCCCGCTTGGACTCGTGCACGGCGCGGCCAGAGAGCATCGTCCGCGCGCGCTCGGGCAGCTCTGCGCGGCGCGCGGAGAGCAGCTCGCCGAGCCGCGGGCCGGGATCGGCGGCCGGCGCCCACGTCCACGCCGAGGCGACGAGCGCGTCCACGAACGCCGCGCGCAGCTCGTCGCCGCCGCGCGCGCCCTCGCACGGCAAGGCGGGGCCGGTCGGCCCGACGTCGGCGGCGGTGAGCCTCCGCTGCGCGATCCGCCGGATCAGACCGCCGCGCACGCCGGCAAGCGCGCCGTCGTCGTCCGAGAACGCTCCCGCCTTGAACCGCACGGCGAGCGCGGCGCACCGCTCGTCGCGCTCCGCGCGCCGCCGCTCCTCCTCGCGGGCCTTCTCCTCGGCGCGCAGCCGCTCCTCGCGCTCGGCCGCCTCGCGCGCCTGCGCCGCGGCGCACTCCTCGAGCCGCGCGGCCACGCGCCGCTGCTGCTCGCTCGTCGCCCGCTCGACGTCGTCGGGCGCGATGTCGCGGACGGCGCACACCTCCGCGCGCGCGAGGACCGCGTCGACCCGCGCGCGGGCGGTACGGACCCGCACGATCACCGACAGCGCCGCGACGATGACGAGCGCCGACGCCACGATCGTGGCCAGCTTGCGGATCTGGCGGCGGCGGTAGGCCCTGGCCAGCGCGCCGCCGCCGCTCTCGTCGAGCAGCTTGCGGCAGCGGCCGATCATCTTCTGCCAGTACGCGATGTCCTCGGCGAGCGCCTGGAGCGGCTCCGAGAACGGGGGATCGCGCCGGACCTTGTTCGCGAGCCGCTCGAGGCAGAGGCTCGCGTCGGGGGCGTGCCCGTGGTCCGTCACCTCGGCGACCCCCTGGAGCAGCCCGCCGATGCGCCCCGCGTAGACGTCCCAGGCGATCAGGGCCTCGGGCTGGGTCTCCGCGAGCCGCTCGACCGCCTCGCGCACCTCGCCCATGGGGAGCAGGCGCTCGACATCTTCCCTGCGGACGCCGGCGAGCTTCGCCGCCTGATCGACGCCGCGCCGGAAGCCGCCGAGGAGCCCCTCCGGGGCGAGCTCGCGGAGCCCCTCGGGCACCCTGCTGGCCTGGATGCACGTGCCGGCGTGGTGCAACGGCCCCATCGCGCAGGTCAGGAAGGTGCCCCCGAGCTTCACTTCCATGGAACCGTCGCTCTCCTCTACCCCGGACGGCGGGGCGCGGAAAGACTCGCGCGACGTCCCTGGCGCATCATCGGCTGCTGCGCGGGGCCTCGAGATCCCAGAGCGCGTAGAGCACGTCGACGTCGTACTCGGTGTGTCGCCAGCCCGGGTGGAGCCGGTAGCTGCGCGGGAGCAGGCCCGCGCGCAGGATGGCGTCGGTCTGCTCGGCGAAGGTGTAAAGATACATGCTCACGCCGGACAGCTCGACATCGGAGAGCGGGCGCGCGGCGCGCTCGTGCATCCGGAGGTGGGGCCTCCGCTCGACGATGCTCACCAGCATGCGGCCGCCGGCTCGCAGCGCGCCGGCGAGGTTCTTCAGGACGAGCGGGAGATCGTCGCAGAACTCGAGCGTGCCGAGCGCGAGGGCGACGTCGAACCGCCCCCACGAGCGCGGGATCGGCAGGTGGTAATCGTGCCGGTGGTAGGCGCCCTGGGGCCGCTTCTTGCGCGCGATCTCGAGCATGCCCTCGGCGATGTCGAAGCCCACGACGTCGATGGACGGCGGGAGATCGCGGGTGAGGTGGCCCGGCCCGCAGCCCGCGTCGAGCACGCGGGCCCCCTCGGCGACCGTCTCGCGCAGGAACGCGCGGACGGGCTTCTCGTAGTGCTGGATGTCCTTCCACGTGGAGACGTAGTCGGGCGCGAAGTCCTCGTAGTAGTCGACGAGCCGCTCGATCCGGGTCGATCGCTTCATGGACGCCTTCAGGTGATGTCGTCGACCGCCTGGACGGTCTCCTGGATGTCGTGCTGGTGCTTGTGGCCGAGGATCTCGCGCGCCCGCCGGTCGTCGACCATGCACACGTAGCGGATGTGATCGAGCTCGGGGGCCGGGAACGAGGTCGCCCTGAAGCGCCACAGCCGCGGGATGATCGTCTGCATGACGAAGTGGGGGATCGCCGCGCGCGTCCGCCCCGTCAGCTCGATGACGCGCGAGAGCGGCAGCGGCGCCGGCCCCGCGAGGTTGAAGATCCCGCGCACGCCGGGCCGGAGCGCCGCGACGATCGCGGAGACCACGTCGTCCTGGTGGATGACCTGCACCATCGGATCGAAGCCGAGGAGCGTCGGGATCACGTTGAGCCGGAGGTAGTTCGACGGCGCGTTCCGCACCGAGCCGAGGATGTGGACGGGCCTGAGGATGACCGTCTCGGTCTGCGGGTGCTTCCAGAAGAACGACTGCGCGAGCATGTCGACCTCGATGAGGTCGCGGATCTCGCTGAACGACGCGCCGCCGAGCAGCGGGGCGTCCTCGGTGATGAACTGCGGGTTGTCGGGGCGCGGGCCGTAGGCGTTCGCGCTCGACAGCACGATGAGCTTGGGCACGTCGTACTGCGCGACGAACTCGAGCAGCCGCTGGAACCCCGCGAGGTTCCAGCTGTGGTGCTCCATCTGGCTCACGCGCGGATCGTGCATGACCCCGAGGTGGACGACCGCGGCGAGCTGCTCCTGGCGGAAGATGTCCTGGGTCTTCTTGCGGCGGATGTCGATCTGGTGATGCTCGATGTCCTTGGGGCGCCCCTCGAAGCTGCGCCTGTCCACGCCGATCACGCGCTGGTCGCGGTGCAGGCGCCGCGCGAGACGCCGTCCGAGACGACCGCAGATGCCGGTGATGAGGACGGGCCGGAGGGACGGATCGGAGTCTGAGCCGGGGCGGCGGGCTCGACCGAGCATTCGTTCGCTCATCGGCTCGACGGTCGCTTTCGAGGGCCCGGTGGTCAAGCCCTTCCTGCCTGTGCAGGCCCTTCCTGCCTGTGCAGGCGCACGGGAGTTTTGGTATGGTCCTGCGCCCATGCGCGGCAGAACGACGCTCGCCAGGCTGAGCCACTTCGCCACGCGCAGCGCGCTGCCGCTCGCGCGCCTCGGGGTCGACAGCATGCGCGGCACGCTCGACGACGCCACGATCCGGCTGCTCGGTCAGGACTTCGAGGACCGGCTGCGCCGGGTCGCGCTGCCGCATGCCGCGGACGGCGTCGACCCGTTCGGGCTCGACCGGGCGTGGGCGAAGTACGCGATCGGCGTCGCCGCGTTCTTCCATCGCTTCTATTTCCGGACCGAGGTGTTCGGCATCGATCGCGTCCCGACCGGCCGGGTGCTGCTGGTCGCCAACCACTCCGGCCAGCTCCCGTTCGACGGCCTGCTCATCGCGGCCTCGATGTTCCTCGACGCGGAGCCGCCGCGCGTGATGCGGAGCATGGTCGAGAAGTGGACGCAGACCCTTCCGTTCGTGGCGACGTTCTTCTCGCGCGTGGGCCAGGTGGTCGGCGTGCCCGAGAACGCGCGGCGGCTGCTCGACATGGGCGCGGCGATCCTTGTGTTCCCGGAGGGGACGCGCGGGATCTCGAAGGGGTTCTCCAGCCGCTACCAGCTGCTCGACTTCGGGCTCGGGTTCATGCGGCTCGCGCTCGAGACAGACACGCCGATCGTGCCGATCGCGGTCATCGGGGGCGAGGAGCAGTACATCTCGCTCGGCAACCTCGAGTCGGTCTCGAAGGCGCTCGGGATGCCGACGTTCCCGGTCATCCCGCAGCTGCTGCTCCCCGGCGGGCAGCTGCCGCTGCCGACCAAGTACCGGATCTACTTCGGCGAGCCGATGACGTTCCGCGGCGACCCCGACGACGACGACGCGGTGATCCAGGAGAAGGTGGCGCTCGTGAAGGGGCGGATCCAGTCGATGCTGAACCGTGGGCTGAAGGAGCGGAAGAGCGTCTTCTGGTGAGCGCGTGACGAGCGCGCCGCGGTGAGCTCTCGGGGCGGCCGGGGGATGGCCGCGCCGCGCCGGGTGCTCAGGCGCCCGCGAGCGTGACCACGGCCTCGGGGCCGGGCGAGAGGACGCGCGCGGGGCCGCCGAGGATGGCGGGCTCGTTGCGGAGGCCGTGGCCGATCGGCAGCCCGGCGACGACGGGGACGCCCAGCGGGAGCAGGCGGTCGCGCAGGACCTCGCCCACCGTGACGCCGTCCGGACCGGGGTCGCATTGCTCGAAGTCGCCGAGGACCACCGCCGCGGCCTGCGCGAGGTGGCCGCCGACCTCCAGCGTCGCGAGCATGCGATCGATGCGGTAGGGCCGCTCGGTGACGTCCTCGAGCAGGAGGACGCACCCCTCCGGCACCCGGAGGCGGCCGGCCGCGGCGCAGGCGTGGAGCAGGGCCAGGTTGCCGCCGAAGAGCGGCCCCTCGGCGGCGCCGGCGCGCAGCGCGGTCAGGCCGCCGTAGCGGCGCTCGCCCGCCGGGTCCTCGAGGGCGCGGAGCAGCGCGGCGCGGGCGCGAGCGTCGCCCCGCCCGAGGGCGGCGACGTGGGCGCCGTGGAGCGACGCGACGCCGGCGCGCGCGGCCTCGACGTGGAGGGCGGTGATGTCGGAGAAGCCGACGATCCAGCGAGGTTGCTTCGCGAGGGTGGTCCAGTCGAGCCGGTGGACGAACCGGTTCGCGCCGTAGCCGCCGCGGGCCGCGAAGATCGCGCGCACGTCGGGGTGCGAGAGCGCGTGGACGAGCTCTTCCCTCCTCCGCGCGTCGCTGCCGGCGAGGTAGCCGGTCCGCGCGAACAGCCCTCGGCTGGAAGGCGCCGAGAGCGATGGCGCCCCGCCTCCGCGGCTGTCGCCGGCGAGCGGCGGACCGCCGCCCGTGTCGAAGAGCACGCGGTAGCGCTGGGCGAGCCAGCCGATGCCGACCCACGCGAGGACGCGCTCGAACGGGCTGGAGGGGGCGATCACGGCGACTGTGTCGCCTGGCCGGAGCGCCGGGGGGAGGATCACCCGAGGAGGCATGCCTCCGCTGCGCCTCCGCGGCTCACGCTCTCGCTGGTGCGCGGCGCCTCCGCGCGTTCGATGCGCTGTCGCTGGCGGGCGGGGCTAGGGAGCACCGGAGTCGTCGTCGAGGAACTCCACGTCTTCATCGGCGTCGACGTCGACCTCGTCGGAGGCAGGCAAGGGCGGCGGCGCAGGCGGGATGACCGATCGGGGGGCGAAACCCCCGGGCGGCGGCACGGGACGGGGCGGCGCGATGGTGGGAGGACGCGGAGGCGTCGCGAGCGGCTGCGGCGGCGCCACGGACTGCGGATACCCGCCGGAAGAGACGGACTGCGCGGCGGCATACCGGGGATTCACGGCCACCGTTGGATGGGTCTCTCCTTCATCTTCAGCTTCATCGAGCCCGCCGCGCGCCGGCGGCTTCGCGAGGCCATCGAGCTCGGGCAGCTGCGTCGGCGCGGCCTGCGCCCCTGCAGGCTCCGCCGGTTCAACGTGGCCGGAGTCCTCCGGATGGAGCTCCTGCCCGCCATCCAGCGCCACGTCGACTGCGTCGCTGCCCGCGTCCATCAGGTCGCCGCGCGACGCGTCGCCGTACGCCTCGACCTGCGGCGGCTCCGCCTCGACCTGCGGCGGCGCCTCGACCTGCGGCAGCTCCGCCTCGACCTGCGGCGGCGCCTCGACCTGCGGCAGCTCCGCCTCGACCTGCGGCGGCTCCGCCCCGACCTGCGGCGGCTCCGCCTCGACCTGCGGCAGCTCCGCCTCGACCTGCGGCGGCCCTGCCTCGATCCGCGGCTCCGCGTCGGCCTGCGGCGGCTGCGCGTCGGTGAGCCCGGCGAGCTCGTCCTGCGGCGCTTCGGCGCCGGCGTGCGCCCCCGCGCCTGCATGGCCATTGGCCAACGCGGCCGCGGCCGCGGCCTCCGCGCCGAGCGCCTCGAAGGCCGGCACCCGGGGCGCGAGCGGCGGCTCGGTCAGCGGTAGGCCCGGCGGCCTGGTCGGCAGCGAGGGCGGCGGCGGGGTGCGCTTGAGATTCCCGGACTTCGCGCGCTCGAGGCCCGCGGTCGCGTCCGGATCTCCCGCCTTCATGCGGAGGACGCGGCGCCAGGCGTCCGCCGCCTCTCGCCCCTCGCCGAGCTCTTCCTCCCAGATGCGCGCCACCTTGCGCGCGAGCTCCGCCCGCTGCGCCGGATCGCGGCCGCGGAGGATCTGGTCCTCGTACAGCAGGATCATGCCCCGGTGATCGCCGAGATCCTGCAGGAGGCCCGAGAGCTCGTTCATCACGTCGTGATCCGAGGGAGACAGGTCGTGGAGCTTCTTCAGGTCCGTCGCGGCGCCCTGCCGGTCGCCGAGCACGTCGCGCCGCAGCCTGGCCCGCCGCTGGAGGAGCTTGCGCACGAGCGGGCCATCGAACACCTCGTCGAGCGCGCGGTTCAGCGTCGCGCCCACGCGGTGCGGGTCGCCCACCTCGCGCCCGAGGGCCTCGAGCGCGTCGAGCGACGCGTCGTCGACGTGCGCGAGCACGGCGTCGCCGACCCAGCCGAAGGCGCGGTCGACGTCGCCGAGATCCTGGTGGGCGATGGAGGCCGCGCGGCGCAGGAGCGCCGCCCGCGTACGGCCGCCGTCGCGGGAGCCCTGGCCGCCGGCCG
The DNA here is from genome assembly GCF_051530195.1 of Sorangium sp. So ce321. Classification (NCBI taxonomy): domain Bacteria; kingdom Pseudomonadati; phylum Myxococcota; order Polyangiales; family Polyangiaceae; genus Sorangium; species Sorangium sp. So ce321. The sequence goes on from NZ_CP150329.1 coordinate 7,371,718, forward strand.
CGAGCGCCTCCGCGAGGATGGTGCGCAGCGCGGTCGACCGGGAGCGCTCGTCGCCGTCTCGCGCCACCCGCTCGAGGGAGGCGATCGCCTCCTCCTGGACACCGCCGCCGAGCGCCAGCTCGAAGAAGCTCCTCGCCCGATCGATGGCGCCATGCTCGCAGGCGATCTCGGCGGCGCGGGCGAGCGCCGCGAAGCGATCGGCCGGCGTGCGGCACCGGCTCACCTGGCGCTCGAACAGGTCGATGATGAGGCCGGGCGCCCCGGCCAGCGCCGCCAGCCGCACGAGCAGCGGCTCGACCTCGGCGGTCGGCACGCTCGCCAGCGCGCCCTCGCCGTGATGGACGGCCTCCAGCGGGTCGAAGCCCACCGACACCCGGACCTCGGCCTGCCGCACGAGCTCGACCGCGCGGGCCGGGCCCGCGAGATCCCGCGCGAGGAGCTCATGGGCGACCGTGAGGGCCTCGCGATCCTGGAGCTCGACCGCGATCACCTCGAGCTTCTCCGCGAGGTCGGCGTCGGCGGTGCGCGAGCGCGCGAGCTCCATCCCCACGCGCGCGGCGTCGCGGGGGCGGCCGACCTCCACGAAGCGCTCGAAGGCGCCGCGCAGCGCGACGTCGCGCCCGGCGCGCGCGATCGACTCGTTCCAGGCGACCAGCTTGGTCGCGACGACCCCCTTCCACCCGAGCCGGTCGCCGAGCGCGACGTACGCTTCGCGACACGGCTCGTCGCCTTGGTCGGCGAGCCGCTCCAGGAGGGACAGCGCCTCGTCGCTCCGGCCGAGCGCCTGATCGAGGACCTCGGCGAGGCGACGGGTCATCTTCGACGCCTCGTCCTCGTCCCCCTCCACCTCGATCAGCGTCGCCATGAGGCGCGCGACCTTCGGCCAGTCGTTCAGCCGCTCGGCGAGCCGCTGCAGCCGCGCGACAGCGTCGAGATCGTCCGGCTCGGCGGCGTGGACGATCTCGAGCGCCCTGACGGCGCCGTGCGGGTCGTCGAGCGGCCCCTCGTACAGCGCCGCGAGCCGCTGCGCGAGGTCGAGCTGCTCGGGGCCGTTCACGAGCGCGAGCTCGCGCTCGAGCGCGCCAGCGACGCCCCTCAGGTTGCCGCGCTGCTCCTCCAGCTCGGCGATCGCCCGGAGCGCGATCCGGTTCTCCGGATCGAGCGTCGCCACGATCGACTCGTAGCGCGCGATCGCCCCCTCCACGTCGCCCGAGCCCTCCGCGAGCATGCGCGCCTGGCGCAGGGCGAGCGAGATCTTGCCGGGGTGGCTGTCCGTGACCTCGCTGAGCCTGCGGAGGAGCTCCGCGCCCTGCTGGTGATCGCCGCGCTCGCTGGCGTCCTCGGCGAGCCGCGCGAGCGCCTCGGCGTCGTCACCGTCGGTGAGCAGGAGCGCGAGCGTCGCGCGCTCCCCGTCGCGGTCGCCGAGCTCGCGCTGCGCGGCCGCCGCGGCCCGCCGCGCAGCGACGCGCTGCGCCCTGTCGCCGAGCAGCTCGGCCCGGCTCAGCAAGAACCGCACGAGCTCGGGCAGCCGGTTCATGCGCCGGTAGAGGTCCTCGATCGCAGGGGAGGCGGCGTCGCTCACCGGATCGATCTCGATCGCGCGCTCGACCCGGTCGAGCGCGCCCTCGACGTCGCCCGCGCTGAGGAGCAGCTCCGCGGCGTGTACAAAGAGGACCGGCCGCGCCTTGCGGTCCGCGAGCAGCGCCCGCTCGCAGAGCGCCCTCGCCGCCTCGACGAGCCGGCCCGCGGCGACGTACGCCTTCTCCGCGAGCTCCCACAGCTTCGGCTGCCGCAAGAGCTCGGCCGCCTGGCTGAACGCGTCGCCCGCGGCGCCCGGCTCGCCGAGCCGCATCCGGAGCTCGCCGAGCTTCTGGAGGAGCGGCGCTCGGGTCAGCTTGTCCTGGAAGCGGGAGGCCGCGTCCGTGAGGACGCGCGCCGCGAGGTCGAACCGCTCGCCCCGCTCGAAGAGCTTGACGGCGGCCTGGATCGCCGTGCTGTCCTCGGGCGACAGGCCCGCGACGCGCACCCACGCTTCAGCTGCCGCGATCGGGTCGCGGCGCTTCTGCTCGTGGAGCGAGACCAGCTTCTTCTCGATCTCGATCTTCTGCGCGACGTCGGGCGTCGCCGCGGCCTCCAGCTCCAGAAGCGCGGCGAGGTCGTCCCAGCGGGAGCTCCGCTCGAGCAGCCGCCGCAGCTCGGCCTGCGCCTGCGCGTCGCCGGGATCGAGCTCGGAGAGCAGCTTCCAGGCCTGCACCGCCGTGTCGACGTCGCGCAGCTGCGACTCACAGAGCCCCGCGACGTCGCGCAGCTGCGCCTTCCTGCGCTCGACCGGCGCCGTGGGGACGCGCGCCGCCGCGAGCAGGACGTCCCGCAGCTCGGCGAAGCTCCGCTTCTGACGGAGCTGCTCCTCGGCCTGCGCGAGCGCGTCCGGGTTGGCCGGATCGGCCTTGAGCACCTCGCGGAGCCTGGCGAGCGGCTGCGGCCTGCGGAGCTCGGCCTGCTCCTCGCTCGAGGGCTGCGGCGCCTCCGGCAGGGCCGAGCCGCCGCGGGCCTCGGGCGGCGCCGCGGAGCTGGGCGCCGCCTGCGCCGAGGCGGCGGCCGCGTGCGACGCCGGCGCGCCGAGCGCAGGCGCGTCGGGCGGGGCAGCGAGCGAGGAGGCCGGCGCGAACGCGGCCACCGCGGGCTCACCCCGCTCCGCCGCGACGGCCGGAGACGCAGCGATGCCGGAGGGCGGCGCCGACGGCTGGCGCGGAGGCGCGGCGCCCGAGCCCGGCGGGACCGACGGCGCGCGCGAGGAGGCGGCGGCCGCGCCCGCGGGCGGCGGCACCGACGGGAGCCGCGGCGGGGGCGGCGGCACGGACGCCCGCTTGCGCGCCTCGGCGGCCATGAACCCGGCCGGGTTCACGTGGAGGTAGGCGAGGTAGCGCGGGCGGAGCTCGGCGGTGCGGCCGAGCTGCTTCGCGTAGTGATCGGCGAGCTGCATCGCGCGGTCGTGCCCCGGCGCCGCGCGGAGCGCGTACACCGAGTACGAGTAGCCGTACTCCTCATCGTACGTCTCCGCGAGCGCGACGAAGAGCTCCGCGGCCTCGTCGCGCTCCGGCTGCGGCACCGGCTCGCCGGCCTCGATGCGATCGACGATGGCGACGCCGATCGCCTGGATCAGCCCCGCGTCGTGCGGCAGGAACGCGCGCGCGTTCCGCAGCGCGACCGTGGAGCCCGCGAGATCGCCGGCGCGGCGCCGGATGTCGGCCTCGTCGCGCAGGAGGGCGAGCCGCCGCTCCGGATCGTCGATGAGCGCCTGCTCCATCGCGAAGTAGGGGATCGCCTCGGCGTACTGCTGCTGGGCCTTCAGCATCTCGCGCGCGGCGTAGATGGCGTACACGTTATGCGGGTCGAGCTCCGCCAGGCGGCGCCAGTTCTCGAGGGCGCGCTCCGGCCGCGAGAGCGGCGGCTCGCTCCACAGCCTCCCGAGCTCCTCGTGCAGGGTCGACAGCTGCGCGCGCACCTCGGGCCGCTCGAAGAGCAGCGGCGTGAGCGCCTTGACGAGCCGCTCCAGCAGCGCGACGAGCGCCTTCTGATCGCCCTTGTCGCGGTAGAGCTGCGCGAGCCGCTCCGCCGCCGTCCGCTGCGTCGGGTCCTTGTCGATGGCGATCATGAGCGTGCGCGCGGCGTGGTGCGCGTCGCCGATCGTGGTGGACCACACGTTCGCGGCCTCGCTGAGCCAGTGCGCGGCGTACGACGGATCAGCGGTGGAGCTGCCGACGCGCTCGAGCAGCATCGCGTACGATCGCGGGTCCTGCTCCCCGGCTCGGTGCGCATACGCCAGGGCTTCCGCGTCATGTGGATTCGTGACGAGGCGCTGGATGAGCGTTTCCATCTCCCGGGGATCCATCGGTGCGCGGCGAAGTTACACGTTAGCCTCCGCCTCGTACAGCGACTCTCGGCGCAATTCGCGTTCGGACGCGGCTGTCTTGTCTACCCGCGTGGTCTGCGCAGGCCATGCGGGGCTGGGCGCGGAGAGTCGGCCCGAGGCGACCGCGTCTACCGCGCGCAGCGAGGCTGCGCGCGTGCCGCCATCAGTCGAATTTGACGTACGGCTTGCGCGAATGCGGGTGTCTCCGCCTCGGCGGCGACGCCGATGGAACGCCCGCGGGCTCGGGAACAACGGCGGCCGCGTCGACGGGGCGCGGCGCCGCGGTCGCGGTGGGCGCCGCGGCGCGCGACGGGATCGCGATCGCGACCGCCCCCGCGAGCGTCCTCGCCTCGATCGCCACGCCCTTCTCGAGCCTGCGCACGCCGTCGCCCGCGGGGCGACGGAGCTCGCGCACGGCGAGCGCCGTCACGATCATGGACACCGCGACCGCCCCGACGGCCACGCGCGAGGTGCGCCGCCGCGGCGCGGGGCGCAGCGTGCTCGGCACGTGCGAGGCGTCCACGCCGTCGCCCACGACGGCGAGGAGCTCGCTCGTCGCGCCGACCTCGGCGGGCGGAGGCTGGCTGAAGCGCTCGCGGGTCAGGCTCGGCCTGGCCTCCACCATCGCGCGGTCGAGCTCCGCGATGAACTCCTGCGCGCTCCGCGGCCGCTCCTCGGGCCGCTTGGCGAGCGCGCGCTGCAAGAGCTGCGAGAGCGACGGCGGGATCCCGGCGTCCGGCGCCGCCTCGATGGCCGGCACCGGCGACGACTTGATGTGCCTCGCCATCACGACGACGGCATCGTCATCGATGAATGGCGGCCGCCCGACGAGCATCTGATAGAGCAGCACGCCGAGCGAGTAGAGGTCGCTCCGCGCGTCGAGGGCCCTGCCTTGCGCCTGCTCCGGCGACATGTACCGCGGCGTTCCGAAGACGGTGCCGGCCTGCGTCTCGAGGGCGTCGACCGGCCGTTCGGCGCCGGTCATCAGCTTCGCGATGCCGAAATCGAGCACCTTGCAGATCTCCTCGTGCTCGCCCGCCGGGGGCTTCGCGAGGAACAGGTTGTCCGGCTTGAGGTCGCGGTGGATGATCCCCTTGTCGTGCGCCTCGGCCAGCGACAGGAGCGCGTGGCGCGCGAAGAGGGCGGCGTCGCCGACGCGCAGCCGCCGCATTCGCTTGAGGCGCTGCCCGAGCGACTCGCCCTCCAGGAGCTCCATCGCGAGGTACAGGGAGCCGCTGCCCCACGGCGCCCCGTCGCCGGGCGAGCTCTGCTCCGCGGAGCGGCCTCGGCCGAAGGTCGGGTCGGCCGAGTCGTCGACGATCTCGCCGAAGTCGAAGACGGTGACCGTGTGCGGCGAGCGGAGCAGGCTCATCGCGCGCGCCTCGCGCGTGAACCGCGCCTTGGCCTGCGCATCGAAGGCGCGGTCCGAGCGCAGGATCTTGATGGCAACGTCGCGGCCCATCGCCTCCTGGCGAGCGCGGTACACCGTGCCCATCGAGCCGGCGCCGAGCTTGCCGACGATCACGAACCGATCCGCGATCGTGAGCCCCAGGAAGGGATCCCCCTCGGCCTCGGCCAGCGCCTCGCGGCTCACGAGCGCCAGCCCGTCCTGGGGGCAGCGCGGCAGCTTCGCGCCCACGCCGGCCTGGGCGCCGCGCTCGCCAGCGGGGGGCGGGGGCATGCTGGACGCGCTCCTCGCGTCCATGGCGATCGTCGCAACGTGGTGACATCGCGGGCAAATCAGCGCCAACGCCCGGCTGGGCTCGCCGGTGGATCCGGGTGCGCTGGCTGGGAACTGGCCGTCCATTGTAGGAGCTACCACCGCGATGGGGGTGATCGTCGGTCACTTGGGCTCACACCGCAAGGCCCACGACGGACCGGTCGAGTAAGGGCGACACCCGAAGCGCGAGGCGTCGCCGCACGACGCGTCGCCGCAGCAGACATCGCTACAGAGTTCCTGTTCTTGTCCAGGGAACTGGGCGCACATGCCGCCCCGACACGACCTGTCCGTGGCGCACGGAACGCCGACGGCATCGAGGCTGGTTTCGCGGAGCAGCTTCGCGCAGGCCCGGACGGTCGCGCGCCCGCCCGCGGTGACCTCGGCGCAGCCGACGCTGCCCATCACGTCGTCGCCGGGCGCGGGCGGACACATCTCGGATCCGCAGCACGGGATCGTGCACCGGTCGGCCCCGCTGATCTCGGCGCAGAGCCCGGAGGAGCAGTCCGCGTCCTCCGAGCACTCATCGAAGTAGCCGAGCCCGCCTGAAGGGTCCGGCTGGCACGCCCAGGCAGGTCCCGAGGCGACGAGCTCTGTCGTGAGCCGGCACGCGGGCCTGTCCGCCGCGCAGTTGGTGTCGGAGCAGCACGCGTCCACGCAGGTGCCCTCGCTGCAGATGCCAGAACGGCAGTCGCGGGACGCATCGCAGCGGTCGCCGGAGAGCCCTGTGCCCACCTCGGGCCGGCCCACGTCCCGGCCGATGCGACAGAGCCCGCCTCCACCCCGGTCGGGGATCCAGCAGACGGCGTCGCGGACCGGCTCGCAGTCGCTGGAGCTGCAGCAGGCGCGCGCGCAGACGCTCGGCCCCTCGCCGTCGAACAGCGTCGGGTCGAGGCAGAAATCGAGCGCGCCGCAGTCGGCGTGCTCCACGCAGGGCGCACCCAGCGCGCGCTCCGGGAGCTGCATGTCGACGCAGGCGCCATCCCTGCAAAGTGCGCCCTCGGGGCACGCCGGGGGACCGATCGCGCCCTCCGCGGCGCAGAGCACCGGGCCCAGCTCGCCGTCGACGAGGACCTCGCACCCGGCGCCGAGCGCCGCGAGCGCCGCGAGGGCGTGGAGGAGCCTCCGCCCCGCGGCGCCGAGGCCCATCAGAACTGCACCCGGAGCCGGGCGCCCTCGGCGCCCAGCGACAGGCTGACCGCCGACGCCCCCTCCCCTGCCCCGAGGCCGCGCGGCGTCAGAGCGCCGTCGCGGCCCGGCGACGTCGCGAGCGCGCGCGGGGACGAGACCGCGCGAGCGGCCCCCGCGCTCGCGGGAGCGCGCGGCGACAGGTAGAGATAGAGCGCCGCTGCCCCGGAGAGCCCGGCGATCACCAGGGCGACATCCGCGACGACGGCGCACCGGTGGGCGGCGCGCGCGTCGGCGTGCAGATCGGCGATGGTGACGCCGCCGCCGGTGCGCTCGCCGGGGCCGGGATCCCGCGCCACGGCGAGCGCGGCGAACACGCCGCCGACCGCGAGGGACCCGGCGGCGATGCCCCCGCTGACGAAGAGCCAGGGCGTCGGCGGCCTCGGGTTGCCCGACACGACCGAGCGGCGCGGCAGGAGCCGCACCCGCGGCAGGACCGGCAGCGGCAGCGGCGCGGCGGGCGGGGGCGCCGCGGCCTGCACCTTCGCGTCGGCGAGCTCCCGCTTCGCGCCCTGCAGCCGCTTGAGGACCGCCGTGACCTGCTCGCGCTCCTTCGGCAGCGCCTCCATCTCGAGGTAGCGATGGTAGTAGTGCTCGGCCCTGTCGATCTCGCCGAGCCGCTCGTGGATCACCGCCAGGTTGTAGACGAGCTCTTTCCCCTCGGGATCGAGGTCCACCGCGGCCTCCAGCTTCGCGATCGCGGCGCGGTACTCGCCGTTCTGGTAGAGCCCCTGCGCCTCATCGTGCAGCGCGGTGGCCCGCTCGATGCGGCGCCGCTTCTCCGACGCCTCCGGCGGCGATGGCTGGGCGGGGGGAGCCGGCGCCTTGCCCTGCGATGGCGGCGCGGCGCCGGGCGACGCGGGCGCGACGCCCGGCGAGCCGAGCGGCTCCGCCGAGGGCGCCTGCCCTGCCAGCGCCGGCGACGCCCAGAGCGCGGCCGCCGCGAGCACGCAGGCGGAGCCCACGAAGGCGCGCCGGGCCTCGGGAACGCTCGAGGAAGCCAGGCGCGCGGCGCGGTTCGTCACGGCCGCCCACCATAGCGCAACTTCCGCGCCGACAAGGGCCCGTCGCGCCGCGCGTTCCGGCGCGCCGCGCCCCGACCGCCGCCGCGCCGCTCAACGCAGCTTGCAGCCGTACTCGCCGGCGAGCACGAGCGCCCGCTCGCACCGGACGTCCACGGTGCGCTTCGCCGTGGTGAAAGCGAACGTCTGACCGAACGGCGTCCGCTCCAGCCGGGTCACCTGCGCTCTGCAGCCCTCGCTCGCGCGGCGCCCGTCGGGCGCTCCCGGGGCAGCTTCCTCGCCGCACGCCACGAGGGCGGCCCTGCGCTCGACGTCGGCGTTGTCGGAGAAGACGTTGTAGGCCGCCGATACGCTGAACGCGACACAGAGGACGAAGATGGCGAGCTGGACGAAGCGCTTCACGGCCCGAGCTTACCCTGTTCGGCGCGCGGGAGGCTGGGCGTCGCGCGAGGCGCCGATCAGAGCCGCATGCCCGAGCCGGGCAGCGGGTGCCACGGCTGGCGGCGGGTCGTGTACTGGCCTCGCACGAACGCCCCGAGCACGGGCGCGATGTTGCGCGCGATGTCGTCGTCCCACTCGCCGCCGTTGATCCCGTCCTGCGGCGTGAGGTCCGGCGAGAGCAGGAAGAAGCCGGGGTAGAGCCGCCGCGGCATCTTGATCTGGTCGAGGTCCTCCTTGAAGACGTCGATGTCCACGCGCAGGAGCCGCACGCTCCGGAGCGCGGTCTGCATCAGCGGATCGCTGAGCGAGCGGTCGAAGCCGCGGCACGGCTCGCAGGGATCGCTCGTCGTCATCACGAGGACCTTCTCGCCATGGGCGTACGCCTCCGCGCGCTGCTTCGCGAGCTCCTCGCTGAGCGCGGAGACGTCGACGCCGATGTCGACGATCGACAGCCCGCCGATGCGCCGATGCGTCGTGTGCTGAGGGACGCTGCCGCCGGGCTGCGCCGCCGGAGGAGGCACGTCCGGCAGCGGCGCCGCCGGGGTCGCGGTGCTCGCCGGCTCCGGCGAGGGCTCCCCCTCCCCCATGGAGGAGGCGGTCTCCCCGCCGTTGTGCGTCCTCCACATCCACACGCCGAAGCCGATCGCCGAGCTCCAGCAGAGCGTGAGGAGCACGCCGAGCGAGAGACCCACGCTCGCGAGCGCATATCCCCTGCGCTCCCCTGGGGCGCGCTCGATCTCGCGGCGCGCGGTCCAGCCGAAGACGATGGCGGCGATGGCCCCGAGCGGCCCGAAGAGCGCCGCCACGACCGAGCTGACGGCCAGCGTGGACAGCTGCCGCCGCTCCGGCGGGAGCGGCGGGTTGAGGTAGGGATCCTGGATGAAGGGCAGCTGCGGGGAGGCGCCGCCGGACGATGCCGCAGCTGGCGCGGCAGCAGCGCGCGCCGCCTGGTCGCAGGGGGGCGCGCCGACAGGCAGCTCGCCTTCGCAGGGCAGGATGCCTGCCCGCGCATCTCGGAGCGCCTCTGCCGGCTCGTTCGCATCGCGGTTCGGCGTTGGCTGACTCGGGCCGAATGCGTGGCTCACGTCCCTCATCCTAGCGCCATAGCCAGCGCTACGCCCGCCGTACGCGGCCCTCCTGTCGCGCCTGGGCTCAGGGGATGCAGGCGCGCTCGAGCACCCGCAGGACTGCGCGCTTCGTGCTCACACCGGGGCTCATCGCCTCCGTCCATGCGACGCCCACGCGCTCGCCGGCGACGGCCAGGCTGGGAGGATCCTTTACGGGATTCACCCCATCCGACACCCGGAGCCCTCGGGCAGAAGGCGCTCCGTCGGCGGCCAGCTTGACGAGCAAGGGCTGCCCCTCCGCCTTGCCATCGTGGCCGACCCACGCGACGAGCGCCCCGTCTCCGCTCGGCGCGACAGCGCGCCACTTGCCCTTGCCGATCACCCAGGGCGCCCCGCGCGGCCGCGCCTCGGCGTCCAGCGCGCGGGCGATCAGCGTGGTCCCCTCGTTCCAGAGCAGCAGCGCCCCGGCGCCGCCGGTGGCCACGAGCCCGAGCCGACGATCCTTGTCCGGCGCTTCCTGAGTCGCGACGGCCGAGCGGTCGCCGCTCTGGGGCCTGGCCACCAGGTGGGCGTTCCCTTCCCTGCCGGACGCGTCGAAGCGCGAGGCCCGGATGCTCCCATCGTCCTCGTCGTGCCACGCGACGAGGTAGCTGCCGGACGCGTCAGCGGCGACCGCCGGCCAGTGCGGCTTCTTTGTATGGCGCGTGACCCCGACCGCCTTGAGCTGCGGCTGCGCCGGATCCACCGGCGCGAACTGGAACACCCCCAGCTGATTGCGCTCCGCCCCGAAGGGCGCCGCTGCCACCAGGGCGCCGCCCGGCGCGGGCGCGAGGGCGACGTGCTCGCTGACGTCCTTCCCGATGGCGCCGACGCGCAAGATCTCCGCCGGCGGGTTCGTCTCCCAGCGGGGCCGGGCGTACGCGAGGCCCTCCGCGTCGAACCACGTGACGGCCCACGCGTCCCCCGTGGAGAAGATCCGGAGCCCGGCCTCGCGCGTGATCGAGATCGCCCTCGCCCGGGCGATCTGCCGGGCGTCGCTGTCGAAGCCCGCGAACGCGATCTGCGCGTCCCCTCCCTTGAGATCCACCAGCCACACGGCGCCGAACGAGCCGTCGGCGCGCCCGGCGATCCCCATCCCCTCGCGCAGGATGTAGGTCGCGATATCCCCCGACTTCGCCTTGCACGCGGCGAGGGTCGAGAGGGGAACGAACTCCTGGACACCGGTCCCCCGCGGGGGCTCGAGCTCCGCTGGCGCGGTCGCCGCGGCGGCTTCGGCCGGGGCGCTCGCGGCGGGAACCTCTGTATGGGCCCTGGGCTCGCTCGAACCGGGCGCCGCAGTTGCAGCGCCCCCCGAGCGGGAGGCGCTGCGGTCGCAGGAAATACCGAAAAAGACGAGCAGAGAAAGAGCCACTACGGTGGCTAAAGAAGAATAAGGGAGTCGCCTGGTGCGAAGCAGAGGACTTGAACCTCCACGGGAGTTACCCCACTGGAACCTGAATCCAGCGCGTCTGCCAATTCCGCCAGCTTCGCGAGCGGGACGGCATCACTACCTCACCCCCTCGCCGTTCGTCAAGCCCTGCATCACGCCCGGAGCGTTTTTCTTCCCTCGCCCGATCGGCGGCTGCCGTTGGTGGCCTGCCTCGGTTGACGTAGGCCGAGGTCGTTTGACGTGGGTGGTCATAGGTCGAGGTCGCTCGACGTGGGTGGTCGTCGGTTGACGTTGGTGGCGTCGGTGGCGTCGGTTGCCCTTCGTGGCTCGTCCTCCTCAATAATTTTTCTTCGGTTCCTCGGCGGCGCCGCGCTGGTGATCCCCGCGCCCGCCCGGCGGTCTCGGCGCGGCGATGGTTCTCCCTGCTCGCCCGCAGCGGTGCACGGCGTGGAGCGTATGTGCTAGGGGAGCGCGCTCCCATGGCGGCCATCGGCTCACCTCCCCCTCTCCTTCTTCTTGTCGGCGTGCGCGCCGTCGACCCGGCCCAGCAGCTCGACGACGTGGTCGATGTCGTCATCGAGGACGGCGTCATCCGCCGCGTGGGTCGCGGCGCAGCGACCGACGACCTGCGCCGCGCCGCCAGCGCCGAGATCATCCAGGGCGAGGGGCTCCTGCTCCTCCCCGCGTTCGTCGATCTCCACGCCCACCTGCGCGAGCCCGGGCAGGAATACAAAGAAGACATCGCCTCCGGGCTGGCCGCCGCGGCCGCGGGCGGGTTCGCGCACGTGTGCGCGATGCCAAACACGCGACCCGTCAACGACACCCGGTCCATCACCGAGGCCATGATCGCGCGCGCCCGCGCGCTCTCGGGGCCCGCGCTCCACCCCATCGGCGCGATCACGATGGGCCAGAAGGGCACGGAGCTCACCGAGATGGCCGACCTCAAGGAGGCCGGCGCCGTCGCCGTCTCGGACGACGGGCGCTGCGTGACGTCGAGCGCGGTGATGCGCCGCGCGCTCGAGTACGCGAAGACCTTCGATATGCCGGTCATCCAGCACGCCGAGGACCACGCGCTCACCGAGGGGGCGCAGATGCACGAGGGCGCGATCGCGACGCGGCTCGGCCTCCGGGGCTGGCCCCGCGTGGCGGAGGACATCATCGTCGCGCGCGACGTGCTGCTCGCGGAGGCCACCGGGGCGCGTTACCACGTGGCGCACGTCTCGTCGCTCGGCGCGGTCCGCATCCTCCGCGAGGCGAAGGCCCGCGGCATCGCCGTGACCGCCGAGGTGACGCCGCACCACCTGACGCTCACCGACGCCGCGGTGCTCGGCTACGACACGGCGTGCAAGGTCAACCCGCCCCTGCGCGAGCAGGCGGACGTCGACGCGCTCCGCGAGGCGCTCGCGGACGGCACCATCGACGTCGTCGCGACCGACCACGCGCCCCACTCGACGCTCGAGAAGGACTGCGAGTTCGCCGAGGCGTCGCCAGGCCTCATCGGCCTCGAGCTCGTCGTGCCGGTCCTGCTCGATCTGGTGCGCCAGGGCGCCCTCCCCCTCGGGAGGCTCGTCGACGCGCTCACCCGCGCGCCGGCCCGCGTCGCGCGGCTCGAGGCGCCCACGATCAAGGTCGGCGCCCGCGCCGAGCTCTGCCTCGTGGATCCGAACCTGAGCTTCGTGCTCGATCCGGCGCGCCTGCGCTCGAAGAGCAAGAACACGCCGCTCCTCGGCCGGCAGCTCACGGGCCGCGTCAAGATGACGCTCGCCGGGGGCCGCGTCGTCTTCGTCGACAGCGAGAGCGGGGGAGCAGCAACATGAGCACGCGCAAGGTCCACTTCGTCAGCCTCGGGTGCCCCAAGAACCGCGTCGACTCCGAGGTGATGCTCGGCGTCGCGCGCTCGGCCGGCTACGCGCACGTCGACGACGCCGCCGACGCCGAGGTGATCGTCGTCAACACCTGCGGCTTCATCGGCGAGGCGAAGAAGGAGTCGATCGACGCGATCTTCGAGATGGCGCAGCACAAGGAGCGCGGCAGCTGCAAGCGGCTGGTGGTCGCCGGCTGCCTCTCGCAGCGCCACCCGGAGGAGCTCGCCCGCGAGATGCCCGAGGTCGACCACTTCCTCGGGTCGAGCGACATGCTCAAGCTCGGCCAGGTGCTCGCGGGCGACGCGGAGCGGATGCTCGTCGGCAACCCGGCGGAGTGGCTGATCCGCGCGGCCGATCCGCGCACGCTCTCGACCCCCGGCGGCAGCGCCTACGTCAAGATCGCCGAGGGCTGCAACCGCACCTGCTCGTTCTGCGTGATCCCGGACCTGCGCGGCGCGCAGCGCTCGCGGCCCATCCCGGACGTGGTGCGCGAGGTGGAGCAGCTCGCGGCGGCGGGCGTCCGCGAGATCAACCTCATCTCGCAGGACACGATCGCCTACGGCCGCGACGCCGCGGCGCGCGGGCCGGGCGACGCGCGAGCGACGCTCGCAGAGCTCGTCGAGCGCGTCGCCGACGTGCCCGGCGTGCGCTGGGTACGGCTCTTCTATCTTTACCCCGAGACGATGACCGACGACCTCGTCGAGCTGCTCGCCAGCCACCCGCGGGTCGTGCCCTACGTGGACATGCCGCTCCAGCACGCCGCCGACGCGATGCTGCGCCGGATGCGGCGCGGCCACGGCGGCGATCGGCTGCGCCGGGTCGTCTCCACGCTGCGCGAGCGCGTCCCCGACCTCACGTTCCGCACCGCGTTCATCGTCGGCCACCCGGGCGAGACCGACGCCGAGTTCGAGGAGCTCTGCGACTTCGTGCGCTGGGCCGAGTTCGAGCGGGTCGGGGTCTTCCGCTACTCCGACGAGGAGACGAGCCGCAGCCACGCGCTCGACGGCAAGGTCCCCGCGCGCACGGCCGCGAGCCGCTACCGCCGCCTCATGGCGCTGCAGCGCCGCATCTCCCACCGGAAGAGCGCCGCGATGATCGGCCGCGAGCTCGAGGTGCTCGTCGAGGGGACGAGCGACGAGCACGAGTACGTGCTCATGGGCCGCCACGCCGGCCAGGCGCCCGAGATCGACGGGCAGGTCTACCTCTCCGGCGGCGAGGTCCGTCCGGGCGAGATATGTCGCGTCAGGATCACGCAGGCGAGCGACTACGATCTCGTCGGCGAGCTGCTCGATGAAGGAGAGGAGGCGCGCGGCGCCGCGGCGTCTCCCCTGGTCGCGGAGCTCGGCGCGGCGACGGCGAAGCGGCGCGTCGCCCTGCGCGTGCTGCAAACCGATGGACGCGAGCGCCAACAGAATTGACAGCCCGGCCGGCGGGCCGCGGCGAGAGGGCTGAAGATCCCCGCTTCTCGCTGCGATCCGCGGCTCCAGGAGCGCGGCACACCGCGTGCTACCACGTCGACCCGTGCCGATGCTCCGCCGCGCTTCGCTTCACTTCGCCATCGCCCTCGCGACCTCGCTGCTCGCCGGTGCGGCGTGCCTGAGCCCGACGTTACCCCTCCCGCCGCCCGAGCCAGCTGACACGATCAGGCCGTCGAGCGTGGAGGGGATGTGGCAGATTTCGGGCAACTGCACCCCCGGGGCGCGCGTCAGCGTCTTCAACGAGCGGACACAGCGCGGGGTGATCGAGGACGACACCGACAACAACGGCCGGTACCACGTCGAGATCGAGGCCGAGCTCTGCGATACCCTGCTCGTGTGGCAGGAGCTGCAGGACGAGAGCAGCGATGAAGGGGGCAGCGATGCGCAGCGCTTCCTCGTCGAGGAGCGCACGCCGCTCGGCGTTGTGAACGACACCTGCCCCTGAGGGCCCGAGGGAGCGGCGCGCCTCGAAAGCCCGAGGGCCGCAGCGCCGAACGCCGAGCGCGCCGCGACGACGCAGCGCGCCGCGCCCGGCGGCCGCCGTCGACGCGCGCGTGGGGCGTCGTGATACTGTGCTGGCGTGATGGCGTCGATCCCGCCGAGCGTCTCGCCGAACGCCACCCGGGTGCTGGTCGTCGATGACGAGCCGGGCCTCCGTCAGGTGCTCACCATCGCGTTCCGCCGCCAGGGCTACGAGGTCGCGATCGCGCCTGGCGCGCGCGCCGCCGTCGAGGCCATTCGCCAGAACCCGCAGCCGTTCCCCCTGATCCTGACCGACCTCGTGATGCCCGACGGCTCGGGCATCGAGGTGCTGAGCGCCGCGAAGGCGCGGAGCGGCGCGACCGAGGTGATCGTGATGACGGCGCACTCCACCGTGGAGAGCGCGCTCGACGCCATGCGCCACGGCGCCTACGATTTCGTGACCAAGCCGTTCTCGCCGGCGGAGCTCACCGCGCTCGCGGCAAAGGCCCTCGAGAAGAGCTCGATCGTGGCCGAGAACCAGCGGCTGCGCGCGCAGCTCGAGCGGCTCGACGCGCCGTCGCGCGAGCCGCTCGGGACGAGCCCCGCGATGCAGCGGATCTCGGAGCTCATCGCCAAGATCGCGCCGACGCGCACGACGGTGCTGATCACGGGCGAGAGCGGGACCGGCAAGGAGCGCATCGCCCGCGCGATCCACGATCGGAGCGATCGCGCCGCGCGGCCATTCCTGGTCGTCAACTGCGGGGCGCTGCCCGAGGCGCTCATGGAGAGCGAGCTGTTCGGCCACGAGAAGGGCTCGTTCACGGGCGCCGGCGCGCGCTCGATGGGCCTGTTCCGCGAGGCCGACGGCGGGACGCTGCTGCTCGACGAGATCGGAGAGCTCCCGGCCGCGCTGCAGGTGAAGCTCCTCCGCGTGCTCCAGGAGCGGAAGGTGCGCCCGGTCGGCGCCGCCGCGGAGATCGCTGTCGACGTCCGGTTGCTCGCCGCGACGAACCGGAACGTGGAGACCGAGGTCCGCGAGGGCCGGTTCCGGCAGGACCTCTACTATCGACTCAACGTCATCCGCATCGAGCTGCCGCCGCTGCGCGAGCGCCCGGGGGACATCTCGCGGCTCGCCGACCGCTTCCTGCGCCGCTTCGCGGCCGAGCTCGGCAAGGACGTCCGAGGCCTGACGACGGACGCCGTGCGCGCGCTCGACGCCTATGCCTTCCCGGGCAACGTGCGCGAGCTCGAGAACATGATGGAGCGCGCGGTGGCGCTCGCCGGAGGGCCCTCGATCGGCCTCGGGGACCTCCCGAGCACCGTCGCCGGGCTCAGCGCCAGCCCGGCCCCGCTGCTGGCGGAGCTGCCGCCGGGCGGGTGCATGCTCGACGAGGTGATCGGCGAGGTCGAGCGCCGACTCATCCTCCAGGCGCTCGAGCGCACCGGCGGCGTCCGCAAGGCGGCCGCGAAGCTCCTCGGCGTCTCGTTCCGGTCGCTGCGCTACCGCCTCGCCAAGCACGCCCTCGCCGCCGACGGGGAGACCGACGACGAGCCGGAGGGATCCTGACGAGAATCGTCACCGCCCGGCGCCCCGAAGTGACGGTTTTCGTCACCGCCGGAAGCGAACACAACCACGCACATCCAGCAGCCCGACCTCCTCCCTCAAGGAAAACCGAGTCAACTCATGAGCTTCTCGCGCAAGTCGAAGATGACGTCGGGCCGCGCTCTCCCTGGCACGTCGCCTGCTGAGAGGTCCTGGCGAATGCGGAGCACGCGACGACAGCGGAGCGCAGCGCGACGAGGGTTCACGCTCGTCGAGCTCCTCGTCGTCGTGGGGATGGTGGGCATCCTCGCGGCGCTCGCGCTGGTCGGCTACCGCCGGTACATGAACGCGGCGGGCATCGCCGAGCCGAAGGCGGTCATGCAGGGCATCCGCGGTGCGCAGGAGTCCTACAAGGCCGAGATGCTCGTGTACCTCAACGTCTCGAGCGCGCTCGACGCCTGGTATCCCTCGGGGACTCTCAATGATCGGAAGCGCGCGTGGAATGACACGACGCACGCCGACGCTGCCAACTGGCGGCAGCTCAACGTGACGACGGACGGCGCGGTCCGCTTCGGGTACGCGTCCGTGGCCGGCAACGGGAGCAGCTTCGTGGCGACACCCCACTCGGGCTTCACCTGGCACGGGGTGCCGCAGGCCCCGCTGACGGATCCGCAGTTTGCGCCCAGGGGCCCCTGGTATGTCATCCAGGCGGCCGGCGATCGCGATGTGGATGGGACTTACGCGTTGCTCCTGACGGCATCCACGATGTCCGGAATCTACTGGGAGAACGACACGGAGTAGAGGATGGTTCGCCCCGGCGCAGGCGCGAGAGCGCCTGTTTCCGCGGGAGAGGTTATCGCACTGCGGGCCGGCCGGGCCCCGCAAACGGCGTCGTGACGGTCAGTTCTCGGCAAAGAATCCCGATTAAATAAAGCATCACGGAGGATCGACACTCATGCGTGCACTGAAGCGATACGACAGAAGAGGCTTCACCCTCGTCGAGCTCATGATCGTGGTCGCCATCATCGGCGTCCTCGCCGCGCTGGCGATCTTCGGCGTCCGCCGGTACCTCGCGAGCGCGAAGACCTCCGAGGCCAAGAACTCCGTGGGCGCGATCACCCGCGGCGCCGCCGCCGCGTTCGAGCGCGAGACGGCTGCGTCCGAGATCCTCACGGCCGGTGGCAGCTCGGGAACCGCGAGCCACAGCCTGTGCACCAGCGCCACCCCGGTGCCTAATGGTGCCAATCCCCCGGGTGGCGTCAAGTACCAGCCCAACTCGACCGAGGGCCAGGACTTCGAGACGGGCAGCGCAACGGGTGGCTGGAAGTGCCTGAGGTTCTCGATGACCCAGCCTATCTATTACCAGTACCACTACCTCCAAGGCACCCAGATCACGGGCCCCACGGGGACGAGGCCCAACCCCGGCGCCACCGGCTTCGAGGCCGGCGCGGTCGGCAACCTCGACAACGACCTGCTCAACAGCTACTTCATCCGTGGCGGCGCCGTGGACGCCACGACGGGGCAGCTCACCCTGGCCACGCAGATCTACATCGAGAACGAGTACGAATGACGTGCTCTCTGGTCGCCCGGCTCTCCATGGGCTGGGCGACCAGCCTTCGTCGACCACATCCAGCATGAGGGCATCCCCGGCTCACGCCGGTTCGTGCGAGCAAGCTTCATAGACCACATCCAGCATGAGGGCGTACCGTGCGGCAGAAGGAAGTATCTCGCAGTCGCGGATTCACGCTCATCGAGCTCATGATCGTGGTCGCCATCATCGGCGTGCTCGCCGCCCTGGCGGTCGTCGGGGTGCGCAGCTACCTCGCCACGGCGAAGACGGCTGAAGCCAAGCAGCTCGTCGGCGCCATCACCCGCAGCGCCATCACCCAGTACGAGCGCGACCGCGCCATCTCGCAGCTCCTGCCCGCGACGGGCGTCGCCGCCGCGAACACCCACGTCCTGTGCGACTCGGCCATGCCGGTCCCCTTCAACTTCGCCGACGTCCAGGGGACGAAATACCAGCCGAGCGCGGCGCCCGGCGCCGACTTCATGTCGGGCTCGACGCTCGCGGGCTGGCAGTGCCTCGGCTTCACGACCATCTCGCCCATCTACTTCCAGTACTCGTACCGGGTCGGCGGCGGCTACGTCAGCCAGAACCTGCTCGGCGCCCCCATCCCGAGCGGCTCGGAGGCGTTCGAGGCGGGCGCGCGCGGGGACCTGGACGGCGACGGCCTGACGTGCACGCTGGTCCGCACCGGCGAGGTGCGCGACGGCGAGATCGTGACCAGCACCGTGGTCTTCACCGACAACGATCCGGACTGACCCGGGCCGCGCGCCGCGCTCGCGCTTGTTTCACCGCCGAAGGGTGGGTAGAGAGAGCCCATGACCTGGCGCTCCTGGAGCGCGCTGGAGCTCAGCGCGGCCTTCGCGGTCGGCGGCAGCGTCCTCGCCGTCGCTGTTCCGGCGTTCTTCCGAAACCTCAGCGCGTCCAAGCTGAGCGAGCCGATCGACGGGCTCGACCGGCTGGTGACCAGCGCGGTCGCCTACGCCGAAGCGCGGCCGCAGGAGATCAGCTTTCCCCCGTCGGCCCCGCTGACCCCAGCGCAGGTGCCGCGCGGCGTTCGCGCCGTCGATCCGCCGGAGTCCTGGGAGCACCTCACCTGGAAGTCGCTCGACTTCCGGTTCGAGGGGCCGCACGCGTTCGCCTTCCAGTTCACGAGCGAGCTCGACGCGGCGAAGACCATGCGCTTCGTCGCGACGGCGCACGGCGACCTCGACGGCGACGGCGCGGTGTCCACGTTCGAGGTGCGCGGCGAGCGCGTCCCCGGAGAGCCGGCCCGCGTGCTCCCGGGCATGTTCGTGGACCGCGAGGTGGAATGATGGCGGCTCGTCCGGCGCCCGGGACGGCGGTCGGTCCGGCGGCCCGCCCTCCCCTTCCCCGCGCGGGGGGCGCGCGCGACGCGCTCGTCACGATCGCGCTCTCGGCCGTCGCCGCCGTCGCGATCGGGAGCGTGCGCGCGCCGGCCGCGGACCTGGAGCAGCGCGTGGCCGAGACGTCGGACGTGTACGTCCTGCCGCCGCCGGACGAGGTGGTCACCCTGTCGCTCGGCTACCGCTCCGCGCTGGCGGATCTGCTCTGGTCGCACGTGCTCGTCTCCCAGGGGCTGCACACCTTCGAGCGCCGGCGGTTCGAGAACCTCACGCTGCTGCTCGACGCGATCAACGCGCTCGACCCGACCTTTCGCGAGCCCTACCTGTTCGCGGACGCGCTCATCACGTTCCAGACGAGCACCACCCCGCGCGACGAGGTCATCAAGGCGCGCGAGATCATGGAGCGCGGGGTGCAGCACCGCCCCCTCGACGGCGAGCTCTGGCTCGCGCTCGGCCAGTTCGTCGCCTTCATCGCGCCGGCCTCGTACCTCACCGACCCCGCCGAGAAGACGCAGTGGCGCCTCGACGGGGCGAGGATGCTCGCGCGCGCCGCGGAGCTCGGCGGCGGCGACGCGAGCATCAGCTGGCAGGCCCTCGGCGGCGCGGGCATCCTGGGGCGCGCCGGGGAGCGCGAGGCGCAGATCCGGTTCCTCCAGCGCACCCTCGCCGTCACGGACGACGAGGAGCTGAGGGAGCAGGTCCGCGCGCAGCTCGACAAGCTCCTCGGTGAGCGCGCCGCCGAGGGGTACCGCCGGCGCCTCGACGGCTTCAGCCAGATCTGGCGGCGCGACCTGCCGTTCGTCAGCAAGACGGCGGTCCTCGTGCTGGGCCCCCCGCGCGACGCGGCGTACTGCGCGGGGGGCGCGCACGCGGACGAGCCGCGCTGCGCGACGACGTGGCGCGCGTGGGCCGAGCGGATCGAAGGCGAGAAGTGAGTCTCTCCGACGCTGCCTGGAGCGTGGACCTTCCCCTCGGGACAGCGGTGCTCGAGACGAACCAGTCTTCTTCGATTCACATGGTTCAACCAGATCCCGGGAGGCTGTTCGCGAACGATGTTCGTCGACATGCCGCCGAGGGCCCCAGCGCCAGGACCTGATCGCTCCGCGAGCATGGCCGTCCTGGCGGGATGTGACCCGCCAGGACGGCGCCGGAGTCGACCTGCAGAGGTGTGAAGAGGAGCTTCGCCCGGTGAGCTGAGCGCCGCGGGCGACCGCGTCGCGTCACTCGAACTTGACGGCCGCGGTCTTGGTCTCGCCGGCCTTCACGGAGACGGTGACCGACTTCTTCCCGAGATCCGGATGGATGAAGGTCACCGTGTGCGACCCCGCGGGGACGCTGACGCCGACCTTGGGCGTGCTCCCCAGCGGCCGGCCGTCGAGCACCACCTTCGAGACAGGGATCGAGTTGATGTTCAGCGTCGCCGCGCCAGCCGCAGCCGCGGGCGCGGCCGGCGCGTCCGCCTTCGGCGCGGCGGCCACCGGATCCGCCTTCGGGGCGGCAGGCGCCGGATCCGCCCTCGGCGCGGCCGGCGCCGGAGCGGGCGCAGGCGCCGGGTCCGCAGCCGGCGCGGCGGCGGCGACCGGCTCGGGCTTGCTCACCTCGTCGAGCGCGATCCGGATCGTCTTCTCGGCCTGCCCGTCCTCGAACGAGACTGCCTGGGAGAAGTCCTGGTATCCCTTCTTCGTCGCGACGACCTTCCAGCCCTCCGACGGATTCACATCCACCTTCACGGGCGGCTTCTTCCAGGCCGAATCGGGCAGCTTCTTCTCCGTGCCCTTCGCGTTCACCAGCTTGACCGAGGCCCCCGAGGTGGAGAGATCGAGCGTGAGCTGCCCCTTCAGCACCTTGAGCGCGATGGTGCCGAGGTCCTTCGTCTGGCCCTGACCGACCTCCACCGTCTGCTCCACGGGCTCGTAGCGCTCGCCGCCGTCAAACCGGATCTTGTGCTCTCCCGGCGCGAGGCTGAACTCGACAGGCAGCGTGCCCTTCTCCGCGCCGTCGACCAGGACCTTCACGCCAGGCTGCGCGCCCGACGCCTTGAGGCCGGTCGTGGTCGACGCGGCGGCCGGAGACCCCGCCGCGCCCGCGCTCGCGCCGTCGAGCGTGATCACGACGACCTTCTCCTTGCCGCCCTCGACGACCTCGACGGCGTCGCGCGGCGGGAAGTCGGGGGCGAGGATCTTGACGGCCTTCGAGCCCGGATCGAGCTCGCGCACGATGCAAGGCACGGTGTCGCAGCGCTTCTGGCCGTCGATGAAGATCTCGGCCCTCGCGACAGAGGCGCCGCCCGCGGTCTTCAGGTCGATGGTGAGCGCGCCCTTCTTCGGCACCAGCATCACCACGGCCAGGAGCAGCACGGCGACGAGCGCGAGGCCGCCGAGGACGACGCCCGCCTTGCCAGCGCCCTGCTGCGCCACGAGGCGCGGGCGGATCGCCGTCGGCTCGTCGTTGCGCGACAGCGGGCGGTGCCCGATGTCCGGCGGCATCGCCGGCGCGGGCGGGGCGCTCGGGATCGGCGGCGGCGTCGGGATCGGCGTGCGCGTCCTCGCGGCCGGCGCCGCGCCGCCGGAGGTCGCGAGCAGCGCCGCGGCGGCCTTCGGGATCGTGGACGAGCTCACCGTCGGCAGCGGGCTCGCCCGCCCCGGCATGCTTTGGTTCCCTTCCCTGTCGTAGACGTGGGTCGACTCCTCCTCGTCGTCCCAGTCCATGTCGACCGCAGCGCCCTTGGCCCGACGGGGCTTCGCCTCGTCAGCCGCCTTCTGCGGCGGCTTGATCGACGGCAACCGCATCGGCGGAGGGACCACCGGGGGCAGCGAGCCAGGGGCACCGCTCGTCGGCGCCGGCGGCAGCGGGCTCGCCGAGGGGACCGGCGGGGCGGCGATCGCGGGGAGCGACGGCTGCTGTCGCGAGGGGGGCGGCACAACGGGCGGCAACGAGCCCGGCTTGGCCGAAGGAGGCATGGGCGGCGGCAGCGAGCCAGGACTGGTCCCCTTCGTCGTCACCGACGGCGGCGGCAGCGAGCCCGGCTTGACCGAAGGGGGCATGGGCGGCGGCAGCGAGCCGGGACTGGTCCCCTTCGTCGTCACCGGCGGCGGCAGCGGAGAGGTCATCCCGCTGGGGAGCGTCGTCGCATGGTTGGGAGGAGGCGGCACCGCGGCGACCCCTCCGACGAGGGTGCGCTGCCGGGTCGGCGGCGAGGGGGGCGCGAGGGCGGGGCTCGTTGTGCGTGACGACTTTTTCGCGAGCCCCTCGAAGACATCTAGATCGCTGCCGCCCTTGTTATCGGCCATGTTCGGGAACTCCTCAGGACATGCGGCGCCGTTGGCCGCGGCTTCCGGGAAACGATCGCGCATGTTCCGCGCGACGAGCGTGAGGTGGACGAGCAGGCCCTCGTCGCGGGCAAGCTCGGAGTGCGCTGCGTGAACCTGAGCCGCAGCAGCGTACCGCTGGTCCGGTAATTTCGCGAGCGCCATCAGGGCGAGCGCGGCGAGGGCACAGCGACGCGCGCGCCGCGATCTCACGCGGATCCAGCGCGCCGCCCGCGCCGGTCCGCCGCGCGACGTCCGCGTCGCGCGCGCCCGCGGACACGCGATCGCGCGCCGTCATCTCCTGGAAACACGCGCTCACGGCGACGCGGCCGGATCGCGCGTCGGGCGCGCCCCGCTCCCCCGGGCCGATCCGCGCCGAGATGTCGCAAGCTCCGAAGTACTGCAAACGGTGCACCGGCCACCTTTTTCTAATCCCTCGGGCCGCCGGCGCACAAGCGCCTACTGCACCCGAAGCGGGGATCGAGGCGCCGCCACGCTCAGTGATCGCCGTCCACCGTTTCCTCTTTCTTCGGCTTTTTGAAGTAGCGAACGCGCTTCTGCTGCAGCGGATACCAGACGCTGTGCGGGACGATCGGTGTGGATTCGAACATCCGGCCTGCGCCCGGCGCCTCGGCGCGCGTGAGCCGGACAGCGCGCGGGCCCGAGGGAGGGTGGACCGCGGCGCCGGAAAGGTCGGTATCGCCGCCGAGGGCCACCGAGAGCGGCCGGTGGAGGTAGATCCGCGAGGAGCAGCCGAGCCCCGCGAGGAAGTCCTGGAGCAGCCTCGCGTCGCGCGGGTCCACGGGCGTCGCGGGCGGCGCCGAGGCGTCCGGCGCCAGCGCGGCGTCCGGGGCGCTGGACGTGTGGACGCCGCCTGCGACCCGCTCGACGTAGATCAGCATCCCGTCCTCGTCGTTGACGCCCAGCGCGGCCACGGCCCGCGCGCTGCTGCCATGGCCGGTCGCGACCCGGACCGCGCCGCGCACCGGGGAGGTCGGCGAGGCGGAGAACGCCCCGGCCGAGTGCCAGATGCTGGAGGCCTCGCCCTGGCCGGCGCCGGGCGCCGCGGCGCCGTCGCCGAGCACCGCCACGGTCGAGCCCGTCCCGGCCGGCGGGGCCATCCCGGGCTCGCCCATCGGCGCTGCCGCGACGGTCCGCGGGTCCACCTTGAGCACCCGCAGCCGCACGTCGGGCCGCGCCGGGTCGGGGCGGATCTCGGTCGTCGCGAGCGCGTACGGGAAGCCGTGCTGCGGCAGGCCCTGCGTGCGCCAGATGCCCTCTCCCGCCTCGGGCGGCGCGGCGCGCGGGGCGAGCGCCGGCCCCGGCAAGAGGTGCCGCAGCGTCATGTAGAAGAAGTCGCGCGCCTCCCGCCGGATGTAGCGGGGGAAGTTCATCAGGCCCATGCCGCGGATGAGCCGGCGGCCGCGGAAGCGGTAGCCCGAGAGCCCCGAGACCTCGCCCTCGGCCTCCCACTCCCCCTGGAGCGGCCGCCCCAGCGCCGGCAGCTCGCCGCCCGGCGCCACGTGGTAGAACTCGAGCCCGCTGTGGCCCGCGTTCATGTCGAGCGCGATCCCGAAGGCGCAGCGGGCCTGGATCATCGCCTGGGCGAGGGCCTCGGGGCTGACGTCGGCCCCGTAGAAATACGCGACGAAGCGCTCCCTTGTCAGGCAGATGCCGGTCCGGACCGTGTGCGTCTTGTCGGCCCACCCGGGCGGCGTGCCCCCCCACCACGTCCGCCCGAACGGGTTCCACTTCTCGTCCTGGACCATGACCGTCATGTTCTGGCGGTACGAGAGCATCCAGTCGGGGATCGTCTCGTCCTCCGACCACGTCCCGAACACGGTGCTGCCGTCGCGCCGGACGGCCACCGTCGCGGCGTAGGGCTTCGGCGGCAGGTACACCACGCCGTCGGCCATCATGCCGAACTCGCCGTGCATCGCCTGGAAGCCCGCGTTCGACGCGGCGACCACGCGCTTCATCACCTCGGGCGTGCGCGGGATGAGCCCCGGCCCCGCCTCGCCCGTCGCGCCCTTGGGCTCCACCGTGCCCGCCATCATGTGGAGCTCCACCTGGCGCGGGTCCCAGAGCGCGATGTAGACGCGCGTCGCCTTGCGCGAGCGATCCGCCCGGATGAACGTGGTCATGAACGCCGGCGGGAGCCCCTCGAGCTTGCGCACGAAGGCGTCGCCGCCCTGCGGGTTCCACTGCCCCTCCCCGGGCAGCGCCGGCGTCACCCACGGCTCGAGCGGCGACGGCGGCCAGCCGATCTCGGGATCGATCGGGGCCTGGCGGACGGGCGGATCCAGCGTGCTCTGGCCGAGATCCGCGGCGATGTCCTCGGCGCCCGTGTCGCCGGTCACCGCCTCCTTGTTGCGGAGGACGAAGTCGAGCGCCGTGAACGCCACGGCCTTGACCGTCTGCATCGCGGCGTCGCCGATCACGAGCCGCACCCGGTCGACCGCCCACGTGACGAGGTTCCCCGGCCGCGCGACCTCGAACGCCTCGGCGCGGATCCACGGGGGCAGGGGCGCGTCCACGCCGTGCAGGGGCAGGCGCGCCTCGCGGCCGCTCGCGCGCACGACGACCGCGCTGTCGTCTTCCAGCGCGATCGCGACGTCGCCCGCGTTTGAGGGGCGGCGGCCGCCCCCGTCCAGCTCCTCGGCGCCGGGGTCGCTGTCGCCGGGCTGGCCGTGCTCGTCGGCGCCGGGCTCCTCGCTGCGGGCGGGGTCGATCGCGAACGTCCGCCGGCCGATGCCGCGCCGCCGGCCCGTCGCCTGCCAGTTCGTGAGGGCGTGCTGGAGCCGCTCGGTGAAGGTCCAGTCGGCGCCGCTCGGGAGCTGCTGCCCGTCGAGGTCGAGCACGTGCACGGTCGGCGACGCGGCCTCGATCAGCGGGCGCGAGATGTACGCGAGCGCGTCGCCGCGGAGCACGGGCCTCGACTCGTCCGCGCCGCTCGTCTCGGTGAGGTTGTGGACCCCCGAGACGTCGAGCAGGACGCCCTCCGGCGAGAGCCGCGTGTCGACGAGGTACAGGTCGGTGGGCTCGCCCCGGACCGCGCCGCGCGCGACAGCGCGCGACCGCACGCCGAACGGGCTGAGCTCACCGCGCGGCGGGTCGACCCACACCACGTCGCCGGGCGCCGCGGCGATGCCCCGCTCCGCGAGCTCCGCGGCGAGGGCGGTCGATCGGTCGCGAGCACCGCCGCCCACGCCGGGCGACATCGCCACGGCCGCGGAAGCGCAGAGAACGATGAGGCCGGTGCGCTCGCGGCGCAGGGAGGGCGGTTTCGGGGACTGCATTCGCCAGCAACGCGCAAAGGGTCGGGATTGCTGCCCGACGGGCCGAGGACGGCCGGGCGCGCGGGAGCCCGGCGTTACCACCGTTCTTGCACCGCGGCCAGATTCGGGGGCGCGCGCGGCGGGCCCACCGCGCTCTGGCGTCCGCGGAACCGGCGGTGCTACATCGGGCGCTCGCCATGTCGAACGCTGACTCGCCCCCTCTCCGCCGCGACGAGGCGCTGACGATAGCGCGCCTCGCCCACCTCGACCTCTCCGCTGAGGAAATGGAGCGCCTCACCGGTGATCTCGGCAACATCCTCAGCTACGTCCGGCAGCTGGAGGAGCTCGACGTCTCGGCGGTGCCGCCGACGGCGCACGTCCAGATCGAGCGGCTGCCGCTCCGCGCCGACGAGGAGACGCCGAGCCTGCCGCGGGAGGTGGCGCTGCGGGAGGCGCCGCGGGTCGAGGACGACGGGTTCGCCGTGCCGGCGTTCGTGGACGAGGGGTGAGGCCGATGGACATCGCGATCCTCGATCGATCCATCCCGGAGCTCGCGGCGCTCGTGCAGCGCGGCGAGGTGAGCGCCGAGGAGGTGGCCCGGGCCGCGCTCGCGCGCATCGAGCAGCGCGACGGCGCGCTCGGCGCCTTCCTCACGGTGCAGGGCGAGCAGGCGCTGGAGACCGCGCGCGCGCTCGACGCGCGGCGCGCGCGCGGCGAGGCGCTCGGCCCGCTCGCCGGCGTCCCGATCGGGCTCAAGGACGCGCTCTGCACCGAGGGCGCCCCGACGACCGCCGGCTCGAAGATCCTCACGCGCGCGGCGGCGGGCGGGGGCGCATCGTGCGGATCGTCGAAGACGCCCGACCCGTCGCGCGGGTTCCGCCCGCAGTACGACGCTACGGTCGTCGCCCGCCTGCGCGCGGCCGGCGCGCTCCTGCCGGGCAAGTGCAACATGGACGAGTTCGCGATGGGCTCGTCCAACGAGAACAGCGCGTTCGGCCCGGTGAAGAACCCGTGGGACCTGACGCGCATCCCCGGCGGATCGTCCGGCGGCAGCGCTGTCGCGGTGGCGGCCGGCATGACGCCCGGCTCGCTCGGCTCGGACACGGGGGGCTCCATCCGGCAGCCGGCGAGCCTCACCGGCGTCGTCGGCATCAAGCCGACGTACGGCCGGGTCTCTCGCTATGGCCTCATCGCGTTCGCCTCGAGCCTCGACCAGATCGGGCCCTTCGCGCAGGACGTGAAGGGCGCGGCGCGCCTGCTCGAGGTGATCTCGGGCCGCGATCCGCGCGACGCCACGAGCCTCGACGCGCCGGTGGGCGAGGTGGAGGCCGCGTGCGGCCGCGACGTCGCGGGCCTGCGCATCGGCGTGCCCGAGGAGTACTTCGCGAAGGGCATCGACAAGCAGGTCGAGGCGAAGGTGCGGGAGGCCATCGAGGGCCTGCGCGGGCTCGGCTGCGAGATCAGGCCCGTGCACCTGCCGCACACGCGGTACGCCGTGGCGGCCTACTACATCGTCGCGACCGCGGAGGCGTCGTCCAACCTGGCGCGCTTCGACGGCGTGCGCTTCGGGCTCCGCGTCGAGGGAGAGCGCGGCGGGAAGTCGGATCTCCAGGGCCTCTACGGCGCCACGCGCGGCGAGGGGTTCGGCCGGGAGGTGAAGCGGCGCATCCTGCTCGGCACGTACGTGCTCTCGGCGGGCTACTACGACGCGTACTACCTGCGCGCGCAGAAGGTCAGGACGCTGATCCGGCGCGACTTCGACGAGGCGTTCCGCGAGGTCGACCTCATCGCGGCGCCGGTCTCGCCGACGGTCGCGTTCCGGCTGGGCGAGCGGGTGGACGACCCGCTCTCGATGTACCTGGCCGACGTCTACACGCTGCCCGCCAGCATGGCGGGGCTGCCCGCGATCAGCGTCCCGTGCGCGACCGCTCCGGCGCCGGACGGCGGGCCGGCGCTGCCCGTCGGCCTGCAGCTCATCGGCCCCGCGCTGGAGGAGGCGCGGCTCTGCCAGGCTGCTTACGCGTGGGAGCAGATCTCGCCGGTGCGCGGGCTGCGCGCGCCGGTCGGGTGACGGAGACGGAAGGGGACGGGAGGAGCGCGGCGGTGAGCGCAGCGATCGAGGTGGCGCCGGCGGGCGCCGAGCACCTGGCCGGGCTGGAGGCGCTGTTCGAGGCGGCCGGCACGCCCTGCTACTGCCGGTACTACCACTTCGGGGGCACCAACAACGAGTGGCTCGCGCGGTGCTCGGACGGCCAGGGGGAGAACCGCCGGGAGTTCGCCGAGGCGCTCGCCGCGGGCAGCGACGAGGCGCGCGGCGTCGTGGCGCTCGCGCCGGACGCGCCGCACGTCGTCGGCTGGCTCAAGGTCGCGCCCGCGGCGGCCGTGGCGAAGGCCTACGAGCGCCGGCTCTACAGGGGCCTGCCGTGCTTCGCGGGCGATCGCGCCGGCGTCTTCCTGATCGGCTGCGCCGTCGTGCACCCGGGCCACCGCCGGCGCGGCGTCGTGACGGCGCTCGTCGCGGGCGCGGTGGAGCTCGCGCCCGCCTGGGGCGCGCGCGCCCTGGAGGCCCTCCCCCGCCGCCCGAGGGAGCCGGTGAGCGACGAGGAGCTGTGGACCGGCCCGGTCTCGGCGTTCACGAAGAACGGATTCGTCGAGGTGCACACGTTCGAGCCGTACCCGGTCCTTCGCCGCGTGCTGTGACGCCGTCGGCGCGCGCTGCGCTTGCGTGCGCCGGCCGACCAGGTAGTGTCGCGGCCGCGCGCATGGCTCCCCTGTCCGAGCACCCCGACGCTCCGGCCCTCCACGCTGCCGAGCAGCGCTCCGCCGCCGGCGAGGACCCCGCCGCGCCTGCGTCCAAGGCAGGCGCCGCGACGAGCAGCCCGGGCGAGCCCGCGGCGCCCGCGTCCGCAGGGGCCCCGCCGGCCAGCCGGCAGGCGTCTTCCGCCCCGCGGGGCCGCGTCGTCGCGCTCACCGGCGCCGCTTCGTTCCTCGGGCGCAACCTCATCGGGATCCTCGAGGAGGACCCGCGCATCGCCCGCGTGGTGGCCATCGACATCAAGACGCCGGACACGGGCGGCGCCAAGCTGCGGCTCCACACGGTCGACCTGACGGCGCCTGCGTCCGAGGAGCGGGTCGCCGAGGTGCTCGCGGCCGAGCAGGTCGACACGCTGGTCCACCTCTGCTTCCTCTCGTCGCCGACCCCGGCGACCGCCTGGGCCCACGAGCTCGAGTCGGTGGGCACGATGCACCTGCTCCACGGCGCGCGCCAGGCGAGCCTGCGCAAGCTGATCCTCTGGAGCCAGACGATCCTCTACGGCGCGCACCCGACCAACCCCAACTTCCTCACGGAGAAGCACCCTCTCCGCGCCGACCCCGAGGAGCGCTTCTTCGCGGACAAGATGGCCGCCGAGCGCGAGTTCAACGCGTTCGGCGCGCGGGCCAAGGGCACGACCGTCACCATCCTCCGGACCGCGCCGATCCTCGGCCCGACGGTGCAGAACTACGTCACGCGGTTCCTGGCGCGCCGGCTGGTGATGACGATGCTCGGCTTCGACCCGCTGTGGCAGTTCATCCACGAGGTCGACGCGATCGCGGCCTTCAAGCTCGCCATCGACAGCGATTTCCCCGGGACCTTCAACATCGTGGGCGACGGCGTGCTGCCGCTCTCCACGATCGTGCGCCTCGCGGGGCGCACGCCCGTGCCGGTGCTGCACAGCGCGGCCGGCCCCCTCGTCTCCGCGCTCTGGGCGGCGCACGCGGCCATCGCGCCGACGAGCTTCCTCCGGTACCTGCGCTATCTCTGCGTGGCGGACGGCGAGAAGGCGGCGCGGGTCATGGGGTTCCGGCCGGTCTACACCACGCGCGAAGCGTTGCTCGACTACACCAGCGCGCAGCGGCTGCGGGACGTGCGGCTCCTGCAGGAGACACCCGCGTGAGGGGTCCGGGGGGGGATAGAGGCATGGGCACGGAACACGATCGAGAGCGCAAGGGAGCAGTCGCGGTGAACGGCCCGCCGGCGTCGACGCGGGGGAGGACCGATCGGCCGGGGTCCACGCAGGTCGTGCCGAGCATCGACATCGACGAGGAGGAGACGCGCTATCTGGCGCCGATCGGCCCGACAGAGCCCTCGGACGGGCGGACGCAGTCCTCGGAGCCGCACGCGCCCATGCCGGTGACGACCGAGGAGCTGCAGCGCCAGATCAGGGAGCTCGAGGCGCGGCTCAAGGGCATGCTCGCCGGGGGCCCAGCGCCGGAAGCGGGCAGCGCGGCGCCCGGCGGGCCCGAGACGGAGCGGAGCGCCCGCGAGGAGGGCGCCCCGGCCGCCTCCGCCAGCGAGCCGCCGCCGTCCGAGCCCGGGGCGGCGCAGGACGTCCTGTCGACCGACTTCTACCTGCGGCAGTGGGGCCGCGCCGGCCTGCGCAGCCGCTCGGAGGAGGTCGACGAGTTCGGCTTCGACCCCAAGTCCGAGGCCCGGTACAGGCCGCTCTTCGACTTCCTGTACAGGCACTACTTCAGGATCGATCTCGAGGGCATCGAGCACATCCCCGGCGAGGGCAGGTGCGTCGTCGTGTCCAACCACTCGGGCGGGCCCATTCCCTACGACGGGCTCATGCTGCGGGCCGCGGTGCGGCGGGAGCACCCGGCGCAGCGCGAGCTCCGCTGGCTGGCGGACGACTTCGTGTACTACCTGCCGTTCGCCGGCACGCTGATGAACCGGCTCGGGGCCGTGCGGGCCTGCCAGGAGAACGCCGAGCGGCTGCTCGCGAGCGAGCGGCTCATCGCGGTCTTCCCGGAGGGCGCGAAGGGCAGCGGGAAGCTCTACAAGGACCGCTACCAGCTCCAGCGGTTCGGCCGCGGCGGGTTCATCCGGCTCTGCCTGCGCACGCGCACGCCGCTCGTCCCCTGCGCCATCGTGGGCGCCGAGGAGACGAACCCGCTCCTCTACCGGGTCGAGCACCTCACGCGCGTGCTCGGCATCCCCTACCTGCCGATCACGCCGACGTTCCCCGCGCTCGGGCCGCTGGGCCTCGTGCCGGCGCCCACGAAGTGGAAGATCCGCCTGGCCGAGCCGGTGCGGTTCGACGCCTACGGCCCCGAGGCGGCGGACGACGAGCTCCTGGTGCGGCGCCTGGCGGAGCGGGTGCGCGCCACGATCCAGGGGCTCATCGACGACACCCTCGCCACCCGGAAGTCGGTCTGGTTCGGATGAAACGGGCGGCGCCGGCGGACCCTCCACGCATGACCGAGCACACGACGGAATCCGCGCCGCCCCGGAGGCCTGAGCGGGCGGCAGGCGGCGGGGCGCGGCCCGAGGGCGTGCTCGTGATCGACAAGCCGCGCGGCCCGACGAGCCACGACGTCGTCGCCCGGCTGCGGCGCGCCCTCGGCGTGAAGCGCATCGGGCACGCCGGGACGCTCGATCCGATGGCGTCCGGCGTCCTCGTGGTGCTCGTCGGCGAGGCCACCAAGCTCGCGCCCTACCTCACCGCGCAGGACAAGCGCTACACGGCGCGCGTGGCCCTCGGGGTGGGCACCGACACCCTCGACGCGGACGGGGAGGTCAGGGCGGCCGAGCCCCTGCCGGCGTGGCTCGACGCGGAGCTCGCCGCGCTCGCCGCGGCCAGCGGGCCCCCCGGGGATGCGGCGCTCGCCGCCCTCGCGCCGCGCATCGCGGCGGCGCTCGACGCGGAGCGGGCGCGCCGGGCCCAGACGCCGCCGGCGTACTCGGCCATCAAGGTCGCGGGGCAGCGCAGCTACGCCCTGGCGCGCGCCGGCCAGGCCGTGGAGCTGTCGGACCGGGTCGTCGAGGTCCGGTCGCTCGCGCTCGCGGGCGCCTCGCGCGGCGGCCCCGGCGCGCCGGCCGAGGGCGCGGCGCCCGCCACCCTCGAGCTCGAGCTCGACGTCAGCAAGGGCTACTACGTGCGCTCGCTGGCGCGCGACCTCGGCGCTCACCTCGACGTGCCCGCGCACCTGTCCGCGCTCCGCCGCACCGCGAGCGGCGCCTTCACGGTGGAGCAGGCGGTGCCCCTCGACGCCGGCGCCGAGGCGCTGCGCGCCGCGCTGCGCCCGCTCGCCGAGGCGGCGGCCTCCAGCCTCCCCGTCGCCCGCCTGACCGAGCACGGCGCGCGGCGCGCGCGGCTCGGACAGCCGCTCACCGAGGCCGACTTTTCAGCAGCTCCTGCGCAGCCTGGCGCCGCTGTATGGCTCGATCCGGACGGGCGCGTCGTGGCGCTGGGCGCCCCCGAGGTCGCCGACGACACCGCCTCCGAGAGCGCTTCCATGCCGCCTGCGGCCCGCTTTTCCGTCCTGCGTGGTTTTACCGCGGCCGCCGATGTCCGTGAAAATCCTGCTGGGTGACGGAAAAACCACACGAGACGGCAAATCCCTGGACTTCAGCAGATCCACGGAGCATGTCATTGACCGAGCTTGGCTTCACCGGTCGAGCCTGGGAATCCGCCCGCGGAAAGTTCGGCGAGAACGCGCGGATCCATGATCTCCTGAGATTTCGCGCCCCGGTCCGGTTGCGCTCCCCTCGCCTGTTCCGTTACGATTCGTCCGTTAGGAGCCTCGGTTTGAGTCCCGATCTCGTTCCATTGCCAGCGCTCGCCGCTGCAGTTCTCTCCGCTGTACTTGGCTCGCTGTTCGTCGGTGCCGACACCGCACTGACGACCTTGAGCGCCACCCGGCTCGGCGCGCTGATTGAGCAGTCGACGGGCCCCACGAAGGCCGCCTACGAGCGGATTCGTCAAGAAGACGCCAAGCTTCGCTCCCGTTACCTGCTCGGCTGGGTTGTGTCGACCAGCCTGACCGCCGCCTGCTTCGACCTCTTCTTCCGGCGGAGCGTCCCCGACGCTGCCCTGTATCTCGGGCTGGCGACGACCATCGTCGTGAGCGGCGCCCTCTACGAGGTCAGCTCCACGCTGGGCCGCAAGCACGCCGATCGCGCCGCGTCGATGGCGGTCCGCTTCCTGCGCCCCCTCGAGATCGCGATGCTGCCGCTCGCCGTACCGCTCGGCTGGATCGGCTCCAGGCTGGGGGCGAAGGACGGTGAGCAGCCGTCGGATCCCCGCGTCGCCGAGGCCGAGGTCGAGATCCTTGTCGATGAGGTCGAGCGCTCTGGCCTCTTCGGGCGAGAACCGGCGGAGATGATCCGGAATGTGCTCGAGTTCGCCGACCTCACGGCGCGCGACGTCATGGTGCCGCGGTCCAAGGTCGAGGCGATCGAGATCTCCACTCCCCTCGAGAAGGTGCTGGAGATCGTCACGGAGAGCGGGCACTCCCGGTATCCGGTCTACAAGGACCAGATCGACAACATCGCTGGTCTCCTCTACGCGAAGGACATGTTCAAGGTCCTCGAGGAGCGCCGGCTCAAGAACACGACGCTCCGGGAGATCACGCGCAGCCCTGCCAACTTCGTCGCTGAGTCGCAGCCGCTGTCGTCGCTGCTCCGGGAGATGAGGAGCCGGAGACAGCACCTCGCCATCGTGGTCGACGAGTTTGGTGGGATGTCGGGGATTGTCACCCTCGAGGACGTGCTCGAGGAGATCGTCGGCGATATCCGGGACGAGCACGACGAGACGGACGATGGGGCGGCGATCCAGGACCTCGGCGACGGGCGGCTGGTCGCCGACGCTGCCGTGTCGATGAGCGACCTCTCGGCTTACCTCGGCGCGGAGCTCGACCGGGAGGGAAAGTACGACTCGCTCGGCGGCATGCTCACCCAGCATGTGGGCAAGGTCCCCGAGGTGGGCACGGCCGTGAGCAAGTTCGGCCTGCGCTTCATCGTGCGGGACAGCGACGAGCGCCATATCGGCAAGGTGGAGATCGTCCGCCCCCGGGCCATGGGCGCCGGCGGCGCTGCCTGAGCTGCGGCGCCGACGGTGGCGGCGCGGGGGCGCGTCGCCCCTGGTTCGTCCTGGTCGCGCGCGGAGGCCTTGCCGAGCTGCTCGGCCCGAGGAGGGGCTGTCCGTCGCGCGGGGCAGGCACGGGCAGAACTCGCCTCTACCGTTGAGCGCGACACGGCGAGGGTCGCCCCTCTCGTTCTGATCGGCGGCGGCCGAGCGGCGTTCTCCCGCACAGGAGACGGGCCCAGATCGGCGTTTTCGGCGCGCAGGCACACTCCTGCGCGTCGAGCACCGAAAACGTCGAGGTGGGCCCGTATCCGAAGCGGGTGAACGCCGCTCAGCGGGCTAGGGAGATCTTGTGGAGCTCGTTCGCGAGATCGTCGCCCTCTTTGATGAGGCCGGGCGTCTCGCTGGTGGGGTCGTCCTTTTTGCCCTCGAGCAGCTGGCGGACGTCGATCAGCGCGCTGCGCAGCTTGAAGACGATCTGCTCGCTCGTGAAGGCAGCCACCGACTGAGGGTCGACCGGGAGCGCTTGCAGATCGCCCCCGGCGATGTCGCCCTTGGTCCAGCGCGTGGCCTCCTTGTCGGCCGGCTTCACGCCCTGCTGCGTGCGCTCGAGGCGGCTCACCGTGTACTTGGCCGGCCAGTCCTTGCCGAACGGGAACGGCGCCTTGTTGGGGACGAGCTCGGCCAGCGTCTTGTCGCCGTCGCGGCGGAAGACGACCGAGAAGTTCGCCAGCGGCTCCTCCTGCTCCTTCCACGACTTCTCGACAGGGCCCTGCGCCGCGGCGAGCAGGTTCTTGAGGCTGTCCTTGGTCTTGTTGAGGTCCTGGACCGATGTGGTGAAGCCGAGCAGCTGGCGCATCACCCGCCCGGGGAGGCTGCCGATCTGCTTGCCCTCCAGGTTGGTCGCGTCGAACGGGACGTTGATGGCACCGAGATCCGTCGTGAGCTGCGTGGGGAAGCTCTTCCGCGAGAGCTGCTCCGCCGCAGCGCCGAGCTTCTCGTTCAGCTCCTGCATCTTCTCGTTCGCAGCCCGCACGTCCTTCTCGAGCCCCGCAGCCCCCTCGACGGCGAGCTTGCCGCGGTCGCCGCGCTCCTTCGCGCCGCCTGCCGCGAAGCCGACGCCGATGCCGACGAGCGCAGCGAGGGCCGCGTAGAGCGCCGTCTTCTTCGAGGCCTTCCGGCGCTCTTGCTCGACCTCCTCGCCTACCTCGACCTTGATGGTCTGCGCGGCGGCCGTCGGCTTGGGCGGCGGCGTCTGGATCGCAGGACGCGCGGGCGCCGCGAACGGCGGCAGCGGGATGCCTGGAGAGATGCCGGGCGGGGGCGCAATGCCTCCCACGGAAGGCATCGGTGGACGCGCGCTCGGATGATGGGGCGAGGGCCCACCGCCCGGGATCGGGCTCCCGTCGGGAGGCGGCCCCGATCCGTGCTGCTGGCCGGGCACGGGGAGGGGGACGGCCGCTCCCGGTGCCCCGCCTATCGTCGTTTTGCCCAGCCGAGCCTTCAGATCGATTTTGCTCTTCTTCTTTTCTTCAGCCATCGGCTCCTCGGGGACGGGATCGCAGCACCACTCCGCCCAGAAAGTCCCAGCCCGCCCAAGGGAATCGACCCACCACGGCCCGATCCGGAGCTGCTCCTGCACGAGCGGCGACAGGAGACGACATGGGCCGGCGTCCAGCGGACCGATTCGGGGGCGGGCAGAAAAAGATCAGCAACACAACGGGAGCGTCGGGCGAGCGGACGACCCGCCGGGCACGTTAGCGGCGCGCCGCCTGGAATGTCAACGCGATGGCGATGGCAGCGCGGGATGTGTTTCGGCAGGGGATCGCGACGCCGTGCGGCCAGCGAGACCCGCGGTCGCGTCATGGTCGGGGTGTGAGCCCGCCCCCGGCCTTCGCGCAGGCCATCGCCGGCAGCATGGCCGTCCGCGGAGGGACCGGGTAGGAAGCAGGGGCTCATGGTCTGGTTCAAGTTCGGCGGAGGTCGGGATCGACCTCCGCCGCCTTCTTCATCCGGTTCATCCGGCGGGGGCCGCCAGGCGCCGCCCTCCGCTTCATCCACCAGGCAAGCCAACGGGGGTCGGCAGGCGCCGCCCGCTTCGTCCGGCGGGGGTCGGCGCGCGCCGCCCGCTGCTTCCGGCGGGGGTCGGCAGGCGCCGCCCCCGCGGCGACCATCGCTCCGGATGGAAACCCGTCGGGCGACGAGCTTTGATGGGACCGACATCGCGTACCACGTGACGCCGCCGCCGTTTCCGGGGGCGAAGACGGTCGTCCTGGTCAACGGCCTCGGCTGGCCGTACCTCGCCTGGCGGGCGCAGATCGAGTACCTCTCCGACCAGTACCGATTCATCACGTGGGATTACCGCGGGATGTACGGGTCGAAACGACCGTCGCCGGACGTCCCAGGCGCCTATGCGGTCGCGAACCACGTCCGCGACCTGGAGGCGATCCTCGCGGCCGAAGGGGTCCGCCACGGCGCGCTCATGGCCTGGAGCATGGGCGTCCAGGTCGCGCTGGAAGCGTTCCGCAGGCTCCCTGGGCTCGCCACGAACCTGGTCCTGCTGAACGGGACCTGCCGGCGGCCGCTGGAGACGATCGGGCCGCTGCCCGGCCTGGGACGGCTATTCCCACCGCTCGTGGAGCTCGCGGCACACGCTCACACGGCGGCACCAAGGATAACGCAACGCGTCGTCGGAAAGCCTGATGCCGTGCTCTGGATGAAGCGCATGGGGCTGCTCGGCAAGGCGCTCGACCCCGGGGTGCTCGCCGACCTCGCGCCGCCGTCCGGCCAGCTCGACATGGACGCGCTCTTCAGGAACCTGCGCGCGCTGAGCACCCACGACGTCGAGGCGGTGCTCGAGCAGATCGACGTCCCGACGCTGCTCATCACCGGCGACCGCGACACGTTCGCCCCCCGAACGCTGGCGCAGTCGATGGCGCGCCGCATCGCGATGGCCGAGATCCTCGTGGTCCGCGGCGGGACCCACTCCACCGCCGTCGAGTTCCCGGAGCTCGTCTCGCTCCGGATCGAGCGCTTCTTCGCGGATCACGGCTTCTAGCGCCGCCCGGCGGAGGCCCGGCGCCTGTGCGCCTGCCACCGGTGGCCGGACCTCCGCGCCGCTCCCCGGCGGGATCGCGCGGGCGGCGGGCTTCAGGAGCCGGCCGCCCGCGCGCGAGGGCTCACTTCCGCAGCAGATCCGCGAACGGGTTGTTGCGGAAGCCGCCGCCCGAGCTGCCCTGCCCCTGCCCCTTCCCTTGCTGCCCCTGCCCTTGCTGCCCCTGACCCGGCCGGCGGCCGTCGTTGCGATCGTTGCGGGGGCGTCCGTCGCCGCCCGCGGGGGGGCCGCCCGCCTGGGGACGCGCGCCGGCGGGGGCGCCGCCCTTCTTCGCGGTGAGCGAGATGCGCTTGCGCACGAGGTCGACCTCCAGCACGCGCACCTTGATCTTCTCGCCGACCTTCGCGACCTCGTTCGGATCCTTCACGAACCGGTCCGCGAGCTGCGAGACGTGCACGAGGCCGTCCTGGTGGACGCCGATGTCGACGAAGGCGCCGAACGCCGTCACGTTCGTCACCACGCCCTCGAGCTCCATGCCCGGCTTGAGATCCTCCATGGTGCGCACGTCGTCGCGGAACTTCGGCGGCTCGAAGGTGGCGCGCGGGTCGCGGCCGGGCTTCTTCAGCTCGCTCAGGATGTCGTTCAGCGTGAACGAGCCGACGTCGCCAGCCTCGTATTTCTTCGCATCGATCCGCGCGATCGCCGCCGTGTCGCCGATGAGCGACCCGACCGGCACGCCGAGATCCGCCGCGATGCGCTCGACGAGGCCGTAGCGCTCCGGGTGCACGGCGCTCGCGTCGAGCGGGTGCTCGCCCCCGCGGACGCGCAAGAAGCCCGCCGCCTGCTCGAACGTCCGCGGGCCGATGCCGGCCACGTCGAGCAGCCCCTTGCGGCTCTTGAACGCGCCGTTCAGGTCGCGGTGCGCGACGATCTTCTTCGCGAGGCTCGGGCCGACGCCGGCGACGCGGGCGAGCAGCGGGGCGCTCGCCGTGTTGAGCTCGACGCCGACGAGGTTCACGCAGCTCTCGATCACCTCGTCGAGCTTCCGCGCGAGCAGGCCCTGGTAGACGTCGTGCTGGTACTGGCCGACGCCGATGCTCTTCGGGTCGACCTTCACGAGCTCCGCGAGCGGATCCTGCAGCCGGCGGGCGATGCTGATCGCGCCGCGCACCGTGAGGTCGAGGTCGGGGAACTCCTCGCGCGCGACGTCGCTCGCCGAGTAAACGCTCGCGCCCGCCTCGCTCACCGGGACGCAGTACATCTCTTTCAGGCCCTCGGACGCGAGCACGTCCTTCACGAACGCCTCGGTCTCGCGGCCGTGCGTGCCGTTGCCCACCGCGACCGCGCGCAGCGGGTACTTGCGGCAGATGCGGCGCAGGTCCTGCCGCGCGCGCTCGAGGGCGTCGCTGCTCCCGACCAGGTAGATCGTCGTGTGCTCGAGGAGCTTGCCGGTCTCGTCGACGACGGCGCACTTGCAGCCGGTGCGCTGGCCCGGGTCGATGCCCAGCACCGCCTTCGTGCCGAACGGCGCGGCGAGCAGGAGCTCGCGGAGGTTCTGGGCGAAGACCTCGACCGCGGCGCGATCGGCCTGCATCTTGAGGTCGACGCGCACGTCGCTCTGCACCGCCGGGAGCAGGAGCCGCTTCACGGCGTCCTCCGCGGCCTTCGTGAGCTCGCCGGCCCACGGCGACTTCGGCTTCAGCCCCACCGCCGCGTGGATCGGGGGGACGAGCGGCTCGGACGCGAGCTCGATCGCGGCGCGGAGCACGCCCTCGGCCTCGCCGCGGCGGATCGCGAGGTAGCGGTGCGACGGGATGTTCGCGACGGGCTCCTCGAAGCTCGCGTACATGTCGAACTTCGTCTGCTTGCCCTCGTGCTCCTCGTTCTTCTGGACCTTGATGACGCCTTCCTTGGCGTAGGCCTCGCGGACGAGCTTGCGCACGTCGGCGTGCTCGGCGATGCGCTCGGCGCAGATATCGCGCGCGCCGGCGAGGGCGGCCGCCGCGTCGGGGACCTCCTTCTCGGCGCTGACGAAGGCGCGGGCCTCCTCCTCGGGGCTGCCGTCCTCCGGCTGCGACCAGACGCGATCCGCGAGCGGCTCGAGGCCGCGCTCCTTCGCGATGATCGCCCGCGTGCGGCGCTTCGGCTTGAACGGGAGGTAGAGGTC
This sequence comes from Sorangium sp. So ce321, assembly GCF_051530195.1. Lineage (NCBI taxonomy): Bacteria > Pseudomonadati > Myxococcota > Polyangiales > Polyangiaceae > Sorangium > Sorangium sp. So ce321. The sequence goes on from NZ_CP150329.1 coordinate 7,410,432, forward strand.
CTCGAGCTCGGCCTTGGTGCGGCAGGCGCGGATCTTCGAGGCGAGCGCGTCGGTGAGCTTGCCCTGCTTCTGGATCTCGCCGAGCACCGTGGCGCGGCGCTCCTCGAGCTCGAGGATGTAGGCGCGGCGCTCCTCGATCGCGCGGATCTGCACCTCGTCGAGCCCGCCGGTCGCCTCCTTGCGGTAGCGGGCGATGAACGGCACCGTCGCCCCCTCGGCGAGCAGCTTCGCCACCGCCGAGACCCCGTGGCGCGGGAGGCTCAGCTCCTCGGCGAGGAGCGGGACCGGATCAAACGAGCTGTCCGGGCGGCCGGGGACAGCGACAGGGCTCTGCGTCTCACTCATGCGCGCGGCATACGCGCAGGGTGCACGCGCGTCCAGGCTTGACTTGCGTGCAGCCTCAGCCTGACGCCGCGATCAAGGCGCCGTCGCGCAGCACGGCCCGCGCGCGCGGCGCGCCCCAGGGCTGCACGATCGCGTTCTCGTGCGGCAGGTCCCAGACGACGAGATCGGCGCGGAGCCCCGGCCGCACGGCGCCGCACACGCCGCCGAGGCCGAGCGCGCGCGCCGCCTCGCGCGTCGCGCCCAGGACCGCCTCGGCGACCGTGAGCCCGTAGAGCCGCACCGCGAGCGCGAGCGCGAGCGGCAGGCTCTCGGTCGGCGCCGTCCCGGGGTTCGCGTCGCTGCCCACGATCAGCGGGACGCCGGCGGCCCGGAGCGCGGCGACGGGCGGCGGCTCCTGCCGGAGCGTGAAGCTCGCCACGGGCAGGAGCGCGGCGGCGACGCCGGCCCGGGCGAGCGCCGCGATGCCCTCGGGCGCGACGTGCTCGAGGTGGTCGGCCGACGCCGCGCCGAGCGCGGCCGCGAGCTCGGCGCCGCCCACGTCCGCGAACTGCCCGACGTGCACGCGCACGCCGAGCCCGAGCGCGCGCGCCCGCTCGAGCACCGGCCGCGCCTCGTCCACGGAGAACGCGCCCCGGTCGATGTACGCGTCGACGTAGCGCGCGAGGCCGGCCGCGGCGATCGCGGGCAGCCAGGAGCGCGCGACGGCCCCGGCGTACGCCGCGCGGTCGCCGCCGGCCTCCGGGGGCAGCGCGTGCAGCGCGAGGTACGTCGGCACGACGCGGGGCAGGCGCGCGTCCCTCCCCGCCTCCGCGACCGCCTCGAGCTGCTTGCGCTCCGCGGCCTCGTCGAGGCCGTAGCCGCTCTTCGCCTCGACGGCGGTGACGCCCAGCGCGGCCATGCGGCGGAGGCGGGCGCGGAGCGCGCCCGCGAGCTCGTCGGTCGTCGCGGCGCGCACCGCGCGCATGCTCGCGACGATGCCGCCGCCGGCGGCTGCGATCGCCTCGTAGTCGCCCCCGGCCATGCGGACCGCGTACTCGGCGTCGCGCGAGCCCACCCAGGGCGCGTGCGTGTGGCAGTCGACGAGCCCCGGCGTGACGACCCCCGCGGCCTCGATCGCGACCTCGAGATCCGAGCCGGGCCGCAGGATCTCTTCCCTGCGCCCGACCGCCTCGATCGCGCCGCCCCGCACGACGATCGCCGCTCCCTCGACGACCCCGAGCGGGTCGGCGGCCGAGGCGCGGGACGGGTCGCACGTGACGAGCCGGCGCGCGGCGACGACGAAGGGACGGTCGGGGTCCTCCGCGAGCGCGGCCCCCGGCGGCGCGGTCACGTCGCCGCCCCCGCCGCGAGCGCGGCGCGCGCCCGCTCGATCTCCGCGAGCACCTCCCGCGACGCGGGCCCGCCGACGACCTCGGCGAGCGCCGCCGGCGAGGAGACCGGCCGCGGCGGGCACGCGCGGCGCACCCGGAGGCAGCGCGCGGCCGCCTCGACGCAGCGCTCGCGGAAGCGCGGCTCGCGCTCGGCCTTGCGCACGAGGGCCTCGTGCGCGCGGTCCTGCGCTTCCTCGTCCTTGCAGATGAGCAGCGCGTCGCAGCCCGCCGAGATCGCGGCGGCGGCGGCCTCCTCGACGGGGTGGTGCGCCGCGATGGCGGCCATCTCGAGGTCGTCCGAGAAGAGCACCCCCTCGAAGCCGATCTCGTCGCGCAGGAGGCCGGTGCAGATGGCGCGGGAGAGCGTCGCCGGGACGCCGGGATCGAGCGCCTCGACGACGATGTGCGCCGTCATCAGCGACGCGACGCCGGCGCGGGAGGCGGCGCGGAACGGCGGCAGCTCGATCTCGTCGAGGCGTCCGCGGCCGTGGGCGATGGTCGGGAGCGCGAGGTGGCTGTCGAGCGCCGTGTCGCCGTGCCCCGGGAAGTGCTTGCCGCAGGCGAGCACGCGCTCCTCCTGGAGCCCCTCCAGGAACGCGACGGCGCCCTCGGCGGCCGTGCGGGGATCGCGGCCGAACGCGCGGTCGCCGATGATCGGGTTCGCCGGGTTCGAGTCGACGTCGAGCACCGGAGCGAAGTTCAGGTTGATGCCGAGGGCCCGCAGCTCGGACGCGACCGCGCGCGCCGCGCGGCGCAGCAGCGCGAGATCCCGGAGCTCGCCGAGCGAGCGCATCGGCGGCAGCGTCAGGAACGGCGCGGGCAGGCGCGTCACGCGGCCGCCTTCCTGGTCGATGCCGATGAAGGGCGGCCGCTCGGGGTCGCCCGCGGCGGCGAGCGCCTGGCAGAGCCGCGCCGTGGAGGCCACGTCGGGGACGTTGCGCCGGAAGAGGATCGCGCCGCCCCGCCGCCCCTCGGCGAGCGCCCGGAGGTACCGGGCAGGCGGCTCCGCGCCGCCGAAGCCGCCCACGATGAGCTGACCACACAGGATCTCGAGCTCCAGATCGAGCTGCATCGTCCACCACCTCTCGCGCGGCGCGGGCGAGCTGCCGGCCGCGGGACCCGTTCGTGAGCGACTCGTAGACGACCTGGGCCGGCGAGGCCACTTCTCGGAGCGCGCCGGAGCGCCGGAGCGCCGCGCTGCGTCGCCGGCTCGATCAGAACCGGATCGCGATCTTCCCGAAGTGGCTGCCGCTCGCCATGTGATCGAGCGCCTGGCGGATCTCGGCGAAGGGGAACACGCGGTCGATCACCGGGCGGAGCCCGCTCGCCGCGATCGCGCGGTTCATGTCCTCGAACATCGCCCGCGAGCCCACGAAGATGCCCTGCGCGCTGATCTGCTTCATCAGGAAGGGGAACAGGTTGAGCTCCGTCGCGCCGCCCGAGAGCACGCCGATGAGGCTCACGCGCCCGCCGGGCCGCACCGCGCGGAGCGAGCGGGCGATCGTGCCCGCGCCGCCCACCTCGATGACGTGCTCCACCCCCGCGCCGCCGGTGAACGAGAGCGCGGGCCGGTCCCAGTCGGGCGTCGTGCGGTAGTTGATGGTCTCCGACGCCCCGAGCGACCGCGCCCGCTCGAGCTTCTCGTCGCTGCTCGACGTGACGATGACGCGGGCGCCCGCGAGCCGGGCGAACTGCAGCGCGAAGATCGAGACGCCGCCCGTGCCCTGCACGAGCACCGTCTCGCCCGCCTTGAGGTGGCTCGCCGCGAAGAGCGCGTTCCAGGCGGTCACCGCGGCGCACGGCAGCGCCGCGGCCTCCTCGTCGGTGAGGTGCGGCGGGACCGCGACGACCCCCTCCTGGCTGAGGAGCACCTGCTCGGAGAGCACGCCCGGCAGCTCACCGCCGAGCGCCGCCCTCGTCTTGGCGGCGGTCAGCTCCCCGTCGAGCCAGCGCTGGTGGAAGGTCGGGCTCACGCGATCGCCGACCTTCACCCGCGTCACCCCCTCCCCCACGCCGATCACCTCGCCGACCCCGTCCGAGAGCGGGACGAGCGGCAGCGAGAACTTCGGGTTGTAGAGGCCCTTCACGACGAGCAGATCGCGGAAGTTCAGCGACGCGGCCTTCATCCTGAGGACGATCTGCCCGGGCCCCGGCTTCGGATCGGGGAGATCGATCGGGCGGAGCGCGTCGAGGCCGAACGAACCCTGAACAGCGAACGCTTTCATGCAGACCCTCCTTGAGCAGACGTGCGCTATCTCATGCGGGGTGGACCCGGTCAACGCGCCGCGCGCCGTGCGTCGCGCAGCGCCTGAGAGGCGAGCCAGAGGCCGGCCGCCATCACGAGCGCGGTCCCGAGCAGCTGGCGCGCCGAGGGGATCTCGCCCAGCCAGGCGGCGGCGAGCACGTGCGACAGGACGACCCCGACGTACCCGATCGCGCCGATGCGCGCCGCGCTGTCGAGCGCGTAAGCGCGCGTCATCGCGAGCTGCGCGAGGCCGCCGGCGAGGCCCGTCCCGATCAGCAGGACGAAGCCGACGGCGTCGGGCGTCCGCCAGACCGGGATCGACAGCGCGATCATCGCGGCGCTCGCCACGAGCGAGAAGTGCAGCGCGATCGACTCGGGGCTCGCGCGCGTCCCGCCGGCGCCGATCCGGCGCAGCCAGATCATGGCGAACGCCGAGAAGACGGCGCCGAGCGTGGCGATGAGCGCGATCTCGCCCGCGATCGCGAGCTTCGGCGCGGCGACCAGCGCGACGCCCGCGAAGGCGAGCACGGTCGCGAGCCAGAGGCGCGGGCTGCTCCGCTCGCCGAGCATCCGCGGCGCGAGGATCGCGACGAAGATCGGGCTCGTCGCGCCGAGCGTGACCGCGTCGCCGAGCGCGATCTGCGGCGTGCCCAGCGTGTAGAAGCCGCAGAGCATCGCGCCGGTGCCGCAGAGCGAGCGCGCCCACGTGAGGCGCCGGTCGCTGCGGCCCATGGAGAGCGGCGCACGGCGGACGAACGCGACGCCGAGCGCGGTGGCCGCGCCCACCAGCGTGCGCGACGCCGCCACCTCGGGCCACGGGGCGTGCTCCGACGAGACCCGCACGAGGACGTTCATCACGGCGAAGAGCGCCTGGGCCAGGATCATCCACAGGACGCCCGCGGTCGGGTGCGACGCGCGGCCCTCGTGCTCGGCGGCGAGGACGATCGCGGAGGCCCCGGCCGGGTGCGCGGCGACCGCGCCCTGTGACGACGATGACGTGCTCACGTGGCGCATCGCTTACCACCTCGGCGCCGCGCACGCCGCAGCGCGCCGGCGAGGAGGCGGCGCTCCCGGGTGCGCGCGCGACACCGAGGCGCTACCGTCGCGGCGATGCGCGCGATCCAACGAGGCACACGGGGAAGGACAGGAGCCAATAACGACGTGCGGAGGCGCTGGCCCGGGGCGCCGTGGCTCGGGCTCATCGCCGCGGGCGTCCTCGCGCTAGGGTGCGGCGCGAGCGCCGGAAAGGAGCCGGCGGAGGGGCCGCCGGGCGCCTTGGGCTCCGAGGGCGCGGCGGAGGAGCGCGATGGCGCGCGCGCCCCGGAGGGCGAGGCCAGAGACGAGGAGCCCGGAGGCGGCGAGGCGCAGGCCGCCGCGGGGCCGTCCGCGCCGGGCAAGCTGATGACGCGCGCGGAGGCAGGGCGGTACGTGCTCGCGCTCGTGAACCGCGACAGGGCGGCGCACAAGCTGCCGCCCGTCCGGTGGGACGAGACCGCGGCGCGCGCGGGGCGGCGGCACACCGAGGACATGGTGCGCGTCGGCTTCACGGGCCACTGGGGCAGCGACGGCTCGGTCCCGGAGGAGCGCTACACGGCGGCGGGCGGCGACGGGTTCCCGATGGAGAACGCCGGCTGCTTCGCCGACGCGATCCCGCGCGAGCTCGAGCCGGAGCCGCGCTTCTCGGCGGAGAGCCTCGAGCGGGTGCACCACGCGTTCATGAACGAGAAACCCCCGGCCGACGGGCACCGGCGCAACGTGCTCACAGCGTCGCACACCTCGCTCGGGGTCGGCCTGGCCAAGGCGAAGGGGCTCGACATCGCGTGCATGGCGCAGGAGTTCGTCGACGACTACGGGAAGTACCAGCCGCTCCCCGGGCGGGCGCGGGTCGGCGAGGTGGTCCGGGTGAGCGGCGAGCTCAGGGCGCCGGCGAAGATCGCGGGCGTCGGGATCTCGCGGGTCGACCCGGCCAGGCCGATCGCGCCGGAGAAGCTGCTCAAGATGGGCGGGTACCCGATCCCGCCCCCCTACGCGACCTTCTTCCCGAAGGGCTTCAAGACGCCTATTCCTCTGGAGGTGAGCGGCAATCGATTCGACATCCAGGTCCCGCTGGACGACGGCAAGCGGCCCGGCCGCTACGGCGTCAGCGTCTGGGCGACGTTCCCCCCCTCGAACGAGCTCAAGATGGTCTCGCTCCGCGTCGTCGACGTGGGCGGCAAGGGAGGGGCGCGGTGAGCCACAGCCGCCCTCCTGCGTCGTCCGAGGATCTCGACGCCGTCAAGGTGCTCGATCACCTGGTCCGCCGCGCTGTCTCGATGGGCGCGAGCGACATCCACGTCGAGCCGAAGCGCGACACCATCCGCGTGCGGTACCGCGTCGACGGCGTGATGGTGGCGCAGGGGCAGATCCCGATCAACATCGGGCCGTCGCTCGCCTCGCGCGTGAAGGTGCTCGCGCGGATGGACATGACCGAGCGGCGGCTGCCGCAGGACGGCCAGTTCAGCCTGGAGCTGCACGGCCATCCGCTCATCCACCTGCGCGCCTCGACGTTCCCCGCGATCCACGGCGAGACGGTCGTGCTGCGCGTGCTGCTCAGCCACCAGCTGATCGCGCTCGAGAAGCTCGGGCTGCCCGAGGAAGACGTGCCGCGGGTCGAGCGGCTCGCGGACCGCCCGTCGGGGCTCATCGTCGTGTGCGGGCCGACAGGGTCGGGGAAGACGTCGACGCTCTACTCGCTGCTCAAGGTCATGAAGACCGGCGAGCTCAGCATCGTGACGCTGGAAGATCCCATCGAGGTCGAGTTCGCGGACATCACGCAGGGGCAGACCAACCCGAGGCAGGGCTTCACCTTCGCGACCGGCCTGCGCGCGATCCTGCGGCAGGACCCGGACGTGATCATGGTGGGCGAGATGCGCGACCCCGAGACGGCGCAGATCGCGCTGCAGGCGAGCCTCACGGGGCACCTCGTGCTGTCGACGCTGCACACCTCGGATGCTGTCGACACGGTCGCGCGCCTCGTGGACCTCGGCGCCGAGTCGTGGATCGTGGCGAACGCCCTGCTCGCGGTCATCGCGCAGCGGCTCGTGCGGAAGCTCTGCGACGAGTGCGCCGAGACGTACGAGGTCGAGAGCGACGTGACGGGCGAGGAGGACAAGGTCCTCATCGAGAAGGGCACCGAGCTGAAGCGCGCCGTCGGGTGCCCGACGTGCCACCTGACGGGCTACCGCGGCCGGATCGGGCTGTTCGAGATGCTCGAGCTCGACGACGACCTGCGGGATCTCGTGAAGGCCCGGGCGGGGAAGCGCGCGTACCGGGACGCCGCGCGCAAGGTGGGGCTCGTTCCGCTCCGCGAGGCCGGGCTCACCCGGGTGAAGGAGGGCGTCACGTCCCTCGACGAGGTGCTCCGCGTGACGTGATGCGCCGTGGTGCGCCGCGGCGTGGACGCCGCGGCGCCGGTCAGGTCGCCTGCGAGGTGCCGTCGTCGACCGCGTTGGCGGCGATGACGCCCTTGTACCAGAGCGCGCTGTCCTTCGGCGTGCGCTTCTGCGTCTCGTAGTCCACCCAGACGATGCCGAACCGCTGGGAGTAGCCGCGGTCCCACTCGTAGTTGTCCATCAGCGACCACACGAAGTAGCCGGCGAGCGGCGCGCCCGCATCCATCGCGCGCCGCGCCGCGATGAAGTGGTCGCGCAGGAACTGGAGCCGCCGCTGATCCGGGATGCGCCCGCTCTTGTCGGGCCCTTCCGAGTACGCCGCGCCGTTCTCCGTCACGTAGAGCTTCGGCACCCCGTACTCCACGTGCAGGCGGATGAGCAGCCGACGCAGGCCTTCCGGGTACACCTCCCACTCCATCTCGGTCTGCTCGGATGCAGGCGCGACGTGCTCCGTCCGCGGCAGGTTCTGCTCCTCGGGCACCGCCTTGCTCCGCAAGACCGCCCGGGAGTAGTAGTTGAGACCGAGGAAGTCGCACTGCGTGGCGATGATGTCGAGATCGCCGGGCTTGCAGACGGTCAGCCCCTCCGGCGGGAGGTAGCCCAGCGCGATGTAGTCCGCGATCATGTCCGCCGGGTAGTGCCGGCCGTACAGCGGATCGAGGAACCACCGGGTGAAATACCCGTCGTAGTGGCGGGCCGCGTCGTAGTCCGCGGCGCTCGGCGACGCGGGCATCGCGTAGTTCGAGTTCAGCGTGATGCCGACCTCGGCGCCGGGGCTGTTCCCGCGCACCACGGGCACCGCGAGCCCGTGCGAGAGCAGCAGGTGGTGGCTCACCGCCAGCGCCTTGCTGAAGTCGCGCATGCCCGGCGCGTGGATCCCCTTCTCGTAGCTGAGGAACGCGGTGCACCACGGCTCGTTGTGCGTGATCCACTTCTTCACGCGATCGCCGAGCTTCCGGGTCACCACGTCGGTGAACTCCACGAACGCGTCCGCCGTGGAGCGATGCTGCCAGCCCCCGACCTCGTCCTGGAGCACCTGCGGCAGATCCCAGTGGAAGAGCGTCGCGTACGGCTCGATCCCAGCCTCGAGCAGCCCGTCCACCAGCCGGCTGTAGAAGTCGAGCCCCTTCTGGTTCACCGCGCCCCGACCGTTCGGGAGGATGCGCGGCCACGCGAGCGAGAACCTGTAGGCCATCATGCCCAGGCTCTTCATCAGCGCGATGTCTTCAGGCCACCGGTGGTAGTGGTCGCACGCGACGTCGCCGTTGGTCCCGTCGGTGATCTGACCGGGCGTCTTCGCGAAGCGATCCCAGATCGACTCGCTGCGGCCGTCCTCGCTCGTGGCGCCCTCGATCTGATAGGAGGACGTCGCCACACCCCAAACGAACTTGTCGGGAAATCTCAGAGCCGGCATGTTGCTTCGTGGTTCTCCTCAGATGGGCGCGGCCCCGACGGGGGCAGGAACCTGCCGCTCGTAGTGCGGGGACGGCGCGACCGAGCCGGGCGAGTAGAGGTGGCAGCGGACCCAGTGCCCCGAGCCGATGTCGATGGCCCCGGGCATCTGCTCGCGGCACGTGTTCATCACGCTCGGGCAGCGATCGGCGAACGGGCAGCCCGGCGGCGGGTTGATGAGCTTCGGCGCACCGGAGCGGGCCGGGAGCTCGCCGCGGATCGAGCCGTTCGGATCCGGCACCGCCGAGAGCAGGAGCTTCGTGTACGGGTGCGCCGGCTGCTGCATCAGCTCCTCGCTGGGCGCGCCCTCCACGATGTGGCCGGCGTACATCACCATCGTGCGATCGGCGACGTAGCGCGCGCTCGCGATGTCGTGCGTGATGTAGAGGTACGAGATGCCGCGCTCTTCCTTGAGGCGCTCCATCAGGTTGAGGACGCCCATGCGGATCGAGACGTCGAGCATCGAGATCGGCTCGTCCGCGAGGATCACGGTGGGATCCACCGCGAGCGCGCGCGCGATCGCCACGCGCTGCCGCTGGCCGCCCGAGAGCTGGTACGGGAACTTGGCCGCGACCTCCGCCGGGGGGGTGAGATCGACCGTCTTGAGCAGCTCGTGCACCTTCTCCCGGAGGATCGCGGCGTTCGGCGCCTTGTTGTGGAGCAGCAGCGGCCGCTCCAGGTGGTAGCCGATCGTGTGCACCGGGTTCAGCGAGCCGAACGGATCCTGGAAGATCATCTGCACCTGCCCGCGGTACGCGAGCGAGGCGCGGTTCGGCTCCTCCTTCAGCACGTCGCGACCCTTGAACAGGATCTGCCCGCTGCTCGGCGGCATCAGCCGCGCGATCGTGCTCTTGCCGCTGCCCGACTCCCCGACCAGCGCGATGACCTCGCGCTCGGCGAGCGAGAACGAAGCGTCGTGCAGCGCCCGGAGCTGCTGCGCGCGGAGCCCGCCGCCCACAGGGAAGAACTTGGCGAGGCGCACCACGTCGAGGACAGGCGAGACATGAGGTTGCGTCATCGTCATGGTCAGTAGAGGTGGCAGGCGCCGCGATGCTCGGGCGCGATTTCACGGAGGAGCGGCAGCTCGTGCTGGCAGGTCGCGAACGCCTGGGGGCACCGGGGGTGGAAGCGGCAGCCGGACGGCGGGCTGCGCATGTCGGGCGGCGAGCCCGGGATGCCCTGCAGCCTGCGGCGGGGCCCCCGGACCGAGGGGAACGACCCGAGGAGCCCCTGCGTGTACGGGTGCTTCGGATCGCTGAACAGGTCCTTGGCGCGGGCGGTCTCCGCGAGCTTGCCCGCGTAGAGGATCGCGATGCGCGTCGAGAACTCGGCGATCAGCGAGAGATCGTGCGTGATGAAGAGGATCGAGAAGCCCAGCCGCTCCTTGAGCTCGGCGATCTGCTGCAGGATCTCCCGCTGCACGACGACGTCGAGCGCCGTCGTGGGCTCGTCCATGATGAGGAACGGCGGCTTGAGCGCCATGGCGATCGCGATCACGACGCGCTGGCGCATGCCGCCCGACAGCTGGTGCGGGTAGCTGCTCAGGCGCGACGAGTCGATGTTCACGAGCTTGAGCAGCGCGGCCGCGCGCTCCATCGCCTGCGCGTTCGTCACCCCGTCGTGCGCGATGATCGGGTCGGCGATCTGCTCGCCGATCGTCAGCACCGGGTTGAGCGCGGTCATCGCGCTCTGGAACACCAGCGCCATCTTCCGCCAGCGGAACGCGCGGAGCTGCTCCTCGTTCATGGCCAGGATGTCCTGCCCGGCGAAGTACACGTGCCCGCCCGTGATGACCGCAGGCGCGCGCAGCAGCCGCATGATGGCCATCGCCACCGTCGACTTGCCGCTCCCCGACTCGCCCGCGAGGCCGAGCACCTCACCCGGGGCGATGTCGAAGGAGACGTTGTCGACCGCGCATACCGGACCGGTCGGGGTCATGAACTCGACCCGGAGATCCTGAACTGAGAGAAGCGGACTAGGCGCCATGAGTCCTCACTACCGGCGTTGACTGACCAACCGCGACGTTGCGGCTCTTGAGCATACGCAACCAGGCCCCCTCCGAGCGGAGCCGCGGATTCGAGATCTCGTCGATCGCATAGTTGATCAGCGTGAGCGCGAACCCGACGAGCGCGACGCACACGCCGGTGGGCACGATCGTCCACCAGGCGCCCGTGAGGAGCGCGGCGTTGTTGCTCGCCCAGTAGAGGTTCGTCCCCCAGGTCACGGCGCTCAGGTCGCCGAGCCCGAGGAACTCGAGGCCGACCTGCGCGCCGATCGCGTAGATGGTCGCGCCGATGAAGCCGGACATGAGGAGCGACGTCATGTTCGGCAGGATCTCGCGGAAGATGATGCGCGCGCTGCCCTCGCCGCTGACGAGGGACGCGGCCACGAAGTCCTTGTCGCGCAGCGCGAGCACCTGCGACCGGAGCACGCGCGCGTTCCACGCCCACCCCGTGAGCACGAGGACGAACAGGATCGTCATCGGCCCCGCGGGCAGGTAGGCCGCGATGACGACGGCCATCGGCAGGCCCGGGATGATCAGGAAGACGTTCGTGAGCAGCGACAGCACGCTGTCGATCCAGCCGCCGAAGTAACCGCCGGCCATGCCGATCACCGCGCCGATCGCCATCACGGCGAAGCCCGTGGCGAAGCCCACGGCCAGCGAGGTCCGCGCGCCGACGATCGTCTGCGCGAGCACGTCCTGCCCCTGTCCCGTCGTGCCGAAGAGGTGCTCGGCCGAGGGCGCCTCGTGCGGCATCCCCACGAACGCGTGCGGGTCCTGACCGACGAACGTGGGGCCGAGCACCGAGAGGAGGAGGAAGAAGAGCACGATGAGCATGCCCACCACCGCCTTACGGTTCGAGAGGAGGCGGAGGATCCACCCCGCGGCGCGGGGCGCACTGCCCCCACTATTGCTTTGTTGCGCAGCCATCGCTTCTCCTGGACCCGGCCCTCAGCGCCCGCGGGCGCGAGGATCAAGAAACACGTAGATGACGTCGACCAGGAAGTTCGCGCCCAGCACGGCCAGCGTGATGGTGAGGAAGATCCCCTGCATGAGCGGGTAGTCCTGGTTACGAACAGCCTGGATGAGCAAGTAGCCCTGACCCGGGTACGAGAAGACGATCTCGGTGAGCAGCGACCCGGCGAGCACGAACCCGAGCGCCATGCCGAAGCCGGTGATGTTGGGCAGGAGCGCGTTCCGCGCGGCGTAGCTGAACATGACCCGCCACCGGGAGAGCCCCTTGGCCTGGGCCATCGTGATGTACTCCTCGGACAGCACGGTGACCATCGCGCTGCGCATGCCGAGCATCCAGCCACCGATGGTGGCGATGACGATCGACAGGGCGGGCAAGACCATGTGCGACAGCACGCTCCCGATGAACTCGATGCTCAACTCGGGCGAGAGGGTGTCGCTGTAGGCATGGCGCAGCGGGAAAGCCCCGAGGACGAACCCGAGGATGTAGAGCGCCACCATCGCGAGCCAGAAGTACGGGAACGCGCCCATGAACATGAGGACGGGCGGCATGATCGAGTCGAGCAAGCCGCCGCGCTTCCATGTCGCGATGATCCCGAGCAGCGTCCCCAGCCCGAAGCTGACGATCACCGCGCCGCCCGACAGGAGCAGCGTCCAGCCGAGCCCTGTCGCGATGACGTCGGTCACCTTTGCAGGGAAGTGAGCGACCGACGTGCCGAGATCGCCCGTCAACGTGTGGCTCAGGTACGTGATGTACTGCTTGGGGAGCGGTTCACCCGTGAACCCAAACGCCTTTCGCAGCGCGTCGATCGCCTCCGGCTGGAGCTGACCGCGGAAGCGCGCGAACATCGCCGAGGCGGGGTCGCCCGGCATCGCTCGCGGAATGAGGAAGTTCAGGGTGAGCGACGCCCACGCCGCGATGAAGTACAAGCCCAGCTGTCGCAGAAGGTAACGCACAGAAGCTCTCTCTTCTAACCTGCTCTCCGGATCAGGTCACGCCCAACTTCACTTCGGCTTGAGCTCGGTGAGGACGAGCAGGTACTCGGGCGGGTTGTTTGGTGACAGCTTCGCGTACGGGTTCTCCTTGCTCGGGAACCCGGTGAAGCGGCGGGTGCTGTACTCGCCCCACGACGGCCCAGGGAACAGCGGGACCGAGGGCGCCGTCTCGGAGAAGATCTCCTGGAGCTGCTCGAGCAGCTTCTTCTGCTCAGCCTGCTCCGTCGCGGCCTCGAACTGCTCGAACAGGGCGTCCGCCTGCTTGGCACCGAAGCGGTGCCAGTTGCGCGACGACGCCTCCCCGACCGGCTTCACGGTCGCGGTGCCGAGGAGGTCGCGGTAGAAGTTGTACGGCGTCGGCTCCTCGTTCGACCAGCCCATCGACAGGTCGAAGGTGCCCTTCTGGAGCGCCTCGAAGAACGCGCTGAAGTCGTACGTCTTCAGCGTGGCCTCCACGCCGATCTGCTTCACCTGCTGCGTGACGATCTGCGCCGCGCGCACCCAGTCGGACCAGCCCGTGACGACGTTGATGTCGAAGCGCAGCGGCTTGCCGTCCTTCGCGCGGATGCCGTCCGCGCCCTTCGCGTAGCCCGCCTCGTCGAGGATCTGGTTCGCCTTGGCCACGTCGAACTTCACCCAGTCGCCGCCCTCGACGACCTTCTGGCTGCGCCAGCGCTCGTGCGCGTCGCTGAGCGCCGTCGCGTCCGACGGCCGCGTGTAGTTGTTCATGGCGACCTTGACGATCTGCTCGCGGTCGAGCGACATGCTGATCGCCTTGCGCACCCGCACGTCGTCGAGCGGCTTCTTCGACGTGTTCGTGTAGACGAACACCGTGCTGCCGACGAGCGGGAACCAGTAGTGGTGATTCGTGGGGTCCTTGCCGACGTAGACCTTCTCGATCTCCGGGACGAAGTTGCCTGCCCAGTCGACCTCACCATTCAGGAGCGCCAGGTTCGCCTGGTCGTTACCAGGGTAAGCGGGGAAACGAAGTCCCTTGATCGCGGGCTTGCCCTGCTGCCAGTAGCTCGGGTTCCGGCCGAGCTCGTAGATCTGGTTCTGGAAGGTCTTCACCTCGGTGAAGGGCCCCGTCGCGACCGGGTTCTCGTTCGTGAACGTGACCGGATCCGACACGTCCTTCCACTTGTGCTCCGGCACGATGGGCTGGTGCCCGAGGAACACGAGCCCAGGAACGTACGGCCGCGTCAGCGTGAACTCGACCGCGGAGTCGCTCTTGGCCTCAACCGCGGTCAGCCACTTCCAGACGCCCTGGAGGTCGAGGGCGGCGTGCTTCTTCAGGAGCCCGAAGGTGAAGGCGACGTCCTTCGCCGTGAAGGGCTGGCCGTCGGACCACTTCACGCCCGGACGCGTCGTGAAGGTGAGCGTCTTGTTCCCGTTGCTCCACTCGTACTTCGACGCGAGCCACGGGGTGAACTCGCCCTTCATCGTGTTGTAGACGAGGAGCGGCTCGTAGATGCCAGCGACGGTTGGCCAGCGAACGTTGCCTGGTGCCAGCAGAGGATTGAAGTTGCGCACCCACGACGCTTGCTGCTCGATCGAGACGGTGAGGAACGTATCAGCCGCGGGGTTCTTGCCCGGAACGATCGGGGTGGCGCCCTGGCCCTTCGGCGGCTCCTGCTTGACCTCGGATTTCCCGCAACCCGCTGACGCGCCGACCGAAAGAAGCAACGCCGACAGAACGAACGTTCGACGCGGCAAGAACCGGTTCCTCATGAGAATGCTCCTCGCGGGGGCCCCATGGGCACACCTGCGCGCCCACCGTCCCTCTCCCACTTCATTGATCTTCCTGGGAGCCGCCACGCGGCAGAGCGGCCCGCCGGAGTTTCGACGCGCGCAACGCAGCGCACCATACCGGCATCCAGACGTCGGCACTGTAGCCGTCTTCTCACATCAGTGTCAACGGGGATTCGAGGTCGATACCAAGTTCTCACGCCGCTCACTCAGGCGCGTTTTCAGCGGAGATGTCGTGGCGCGTCATGCCTCGCAACAGCGAGTCCATCTCATCTCGTCATCGCGCGTCATGGTTGGGACCATCAGCCCCGACACTCGCACTGTTATTTTCTTCGGTCACAGCAAGAAAGAGAGCGTGTCTATGACGCGGCGTTCAGGTCCGGCCGGGGAACGTCTATAACAGAGACCCGCGAGCGGTGACAAGACCAGAAATTTCCATTTCGCACCGGCCGCTCTCGAGCATGCGTCCCCCTCGAGGGGCGTGGCCCGGACATGCCCCGTGCAGGTGGCGGAGATCGCATCCGGAAGGCGCGGCGCGAAGGGCTCAGGCGCGAATCGCGGGCTGACGACTGGGCGCCTGGCCGGTGGCCCCCGCCGCCGGCGGCGGTGAGTACCACGTTCCGGGGGAGCTTCCATTTGATGTCTTCGCCGTTTCGCGCGGCGGCGGAAGCGGCCAGGCGGGCCGGAGGCGCGCGTCACTGGAGCGGGGGCGCGGCCACGGACACAGGCAGCTCGGCGTCGAAGAGCTCGTCCGCCGCGCCGTTGTCGATGAACACGCTGTCCTTGTCCGGCGCGAGCGCCGACGAGCCCTGCACGACCAGCCCGAAGAGGTTGTCCGAAGCGCGAACCCTGGAGAGGCGACCCGAGCTCCCGTCGTAGAGGATCCCCGCCCGCGCGCAGCCGGCCACGCGCACCTCCGCGAGGGTGGCAGTGGACCCGTCGAGCGCCAGGACACCATCGGCGACGAGCGCCTCACGCCGCGCGCCCGCCCCGGCCCCGCTGTCGCCGGTCACCCCGTCGATGACCGTCGAGGAGATGTCCGCGTCGGCGCCGAACAGCGCCACGCCGGCCGTGCGGCTCGCCAGGACGAGGGACGAGGCGAGCCGGAGCTCGTAGCGCGCGGCCGCGACGCCGATGCCGGCGCCGTCCGAGGTGCCCTGGATGAGGTCACCTGTCATCTCGACCCTGCCGCCCGGGATCTCCGCGCCGGCGAGGACGCCGACGGAGCGGTTGCCGCTGACGAGGTTGCCCGCGAGCACCGCGCTGGCGCCCCGGTGGATGACGATCCCCTGCCCCGCCGGCGCGCGGCCGTCCGGCGCGACATGCCCCTCGACGAGGTTGCCAGTCACCGTCGCCTCGGACCCGAGATACCCCACCGACAGGCCGCTCCCCTCGTTGTCGCGGATCGCGTTCGACGCGAGCGTCGCGCGGCCCTCCATCACGATGACCCCGGCGCCGTCCCCCCAGCCCTCGGCGAGGGTGCCCTCGATGAGGTTGCCCTCGGCGACGAGCTCGGCGGGCAGGTCGCCCACGTGCACGCCGGTCCCGCGGTTCTGCACGATCGCGCTGTCGTGGAGGCGCATCGCCGCGCCGCGGGCGACGGCGACGCCGAAGCCCCCGAGCCGGGACTCCGGCTCGGCCGCCACCGTGCCCATCACGAGGCTCCGCGCCATCGTCGCCGCGGCGCCCTCGCCGATGACGGCGACGCCGAGCTCCGCGTTGCCGAGGATCGCGCTCGCGTCGATCGCGACGCGCGATCGCGCCGTCGCGTACACGCCGACGCCGTAGCTCAGATCGTGGAGCCCGGCGCGCGTCCCCTCGACGAGCACGCCGGAGAGCGTCGCCGAGGCGCCCGTCACCGCGAAGATCCCCGACAGATGGTTGCCGACGACGGCCGTGTCCTCGATCGACGCCTCGGCGCCGTCGACAGCGACGATCCCCTGACCGTCTCGGATGTACTCCGACGGCAGCGTCCCCTCGACGAGGCTGCCCACCACGGCCGCCGTGGCGCCCGCCTGGTGCGCCGCCACGCCCGCCGCGTGGTTGCCCGTGACGGCGCTCTCCTTCACGGTCAGCGCGCCGCCGGCCTGCGCGAGGGCGCCCATGCCGCCGCCCTCCTCGCCGGAGCGCGTCCCCTCGATCCAGCTCTGCGCCACGGAGAGCCGCGCGCCGTCGCTCGCCAGGACGCCGACGTGGGTTGCGCCCTTGAGGTGGACGCGCTCGAGCGCCACCGCGCTCGCGCCCATCGCCACGACGCCGGCGCCGTCCCCGCCGATCTCGACGCCCCGGAGCGTCACCTCCCCTGCGTCGAGCACGGCCACGATCGCAGGGGGACGGCTGAGCGGGCTCACCCCGCGGATCCGCACGCGCGAGGCGCACCGTCCGACGATCGCGAGCGGCCTCGTGACGACGAGCGGCTCTTCATAGGTGCCCTCCGCGAGCGCGATCGTCCCGCCCTCGACGGCGAGCTCCAGCGCCGCCGCGAGCGTCGTGACGGGCCGCTCCTCGGAGCCGTCGCTGTCCGCGCCGGAGTAGCTCGGGTCCACATAGAGGTTCCCGGGCGCGCGCGCGATGTTCCCCCAGCGCCCCGCCCCGCAGCCGCCGGGGCCGTCGACGGGCACGCACCCCGCTTCGGGGGTGGCGAACGTGCCAGTCGGGCACTTCGCCATGGCCGGCCTGCACAGCCCGTCGTCGCCCGCGAGCTCCCTGGCGCAGCGCGGGATACCGACGGGGATGCAGCCCTCATCGAACTTCGGGATCGTCCCCGGAGGGCATCTGGCCATCGAGGGGTGGCAGAGATCGTCGTCCTCCACGAACAGGTCGGCGCACCCCTGGATGCCCACCGGCATGCACGCGCCGCCGGGGCCGAGCGCGTGCCCGCGCGGGCAGCGCAGCGGGACGCGCTCGCCTTCGAGCGTCGCGTCGGCGCCGAGCACGGGATCGCTGCACGCCGCGGCGAGCAGCGACAGGAGAGCGATGCAGACGGCCAGCCAAGATGAACCCGGACGCGTCGCGCCGAGGCGCATGCGATACCCTCCTCAGAAAGCGCGCCGCCTCGAGCCGCGCGTGGCGTTGGCTCCCGGCCCCCCGGGCGGACAACCCCACCAGCGCTCCCGCGACGGCGCGGAGACCGCGCGTGTCCTGTGTGAACCGGCGCTTCAAGCACCTGTGCTCGTCGAGCCCGCGGCAGGGAGATGAGATCAGCGCCTGAGCGGCGCCGCGCGAGCTCCTTCGGCGTGATGATTCTTACAACAGGAGGCAGGCTCCTGCCAGGCAGCAGAGTCGCGATCGCGCCGGCTTTCCGTGCGACGCCGCGGACGGCTGTGACGCGCTGGGCGCCCCGCGGCGGAGCTCGCGGGAGCGGCCTCGCGGGGCCGCCGTCCGCGACTGACAGAGCGGCGCCGTCGTTCTGGACGACGGGGCGCGGCGCGCGGCGGGGAGCGCCGCGATACCGAGGCTGCCGCACGAGGAGCGCCGCCCTGGGACCTTATCGGCTGAAGTGGGCTGCGCAGGGCGTGACCAGAGCGCCGCGGGGCTCGCGGACGTCGCCGCGGGAGGAGCGTTGATGTCGAGTCTTCGCAGCCCTCGATTGCAGAGATCGACCAGCTCTTCGGAAATGCGGTCTGCAGGCCACGATAAAGCTGCAAGTCGGGTCGCTTTCATGCCGTCCGGCCGCGCGCCGCGCGGCGCGCGCGCGCCGACATTTGCCTTTCTCCAGCGCTCCGGCGCATCCCACATCGGCGCTGCGAGGCGGTATCGAGACGCGCCGGCGCGGCGGCGGTCAGGCGCGATGAAACGGGGCAGAACGCTCACCCGGCGCGGATTCAGACAATGCACTTTCGCCGTCGCCGTCCGGCAGACACAGAAGGCCCGAGCGGCAGGCTCTGCACACGCGCTGTCAGGCACGCAGCCTGCTCTTCAGTCAGCCCAGCATGCCACCGCGGGCCCGATGGCCATCGCGGGGCATGGAAGGAGGACGGATGGTTAGCTCGATCGATATGAAGATGGCGCAAGCGGCGATGCTCTTTTCCGTGCTGATGACCGGGTGCGCGGTGGGCGCGGTGGCACCGGAAGAGGCCGACTTGGAGCAGGCCGACGTCGACGTGGCGTCGAGCGAGCAGGCGCTGGAGGAGGGGGAGCAGGACGAGACGCGGGGCGGCGTGATCCCGGGCAAGACCGATATCGGTGCTCCGATCGGCAAGGGCGGGCCGATCCAGGGTCCCATCGGCAAGGGCGGGCCGCTCCTTCCGGGCATCGGCGGGCCGATCCAGGGCCCCGTGGACAAGGGCGGGCCGATCCAGGGCCCCGGCGCGCAGGTCGGCCAGCAGCCCTTCCCCGTGGGGCAGGCCGGGGGCTTCCCCGGCGGCGGGGGCTTCCCCGGCGGGCCGTTCGGCGGCGGTAGTCCGTTCGGCGGCTTCCCGGGTGGGACGCCGGGCGGCTTCGGGTGGTCCCCGTACGGCGGCCTCGGCGGCGGCCTCGGCGGCGGCCTCGGCGGCTACCCCGGCGGCCTCGGTGGCCTCGGCGGCTACCCCGGCGGCCTCGGCGGTGGCTTCGGCGGCTACCCCGGCGGCCTCGGCGGCGGGCTCGGCGGCCTGGGCGGGCTCGGCGGGCTCGGCGGCGGGCTTGGCGGGCTCGGCGGGCTCGGTGGCCTCGGCGGCCTCGGCGGCGGACTCGGCGGCCTGGGCGGCGGCCTCGGCGGCCTGGGCGGCGCTCCGTACGGCTCCTTCGCCCCTGGGACGTTTCCCTGACGCTCCCTGAACACGCCGGCCACGCTGCCGGCCGAGCACCGCGGTGACCGACTCGACGGGCCGCCGGATCCTCCTGCGGAGAGCCGCACCAGCTCCCCTCGAGGCCGGCGGCCCGTCCGGCGGCCTGCCCGTCGAGACACGCGCAGCCCCGCCGGCGCGCTCGCGCCGCACGCGCGCGGCGATCGCCTCGTTTCCTCGCAGTTTCACCTCGATCCACGCATCCCACGCATCCGCGGGCGGCCTCGGGCGCGGCCGCGCTGCGCGCCGACTGCGCTCGCGCCGGCGCGCGCGCGGGGCGCTATACCCGCGGGAAAGGTTGGACCCCCGCCGCGCTGTCGAGGCAGCATACGGCGATGGAAGACGTCCCCCTCCTAGAGCGCGAGCCGGAGACCAACATCTTCGGTGAATCCATGGTGGTGTTCCACACGGCCGCCGATCTCATCGGCCTGGCTCCCCGCATCCGGCTGGAGCTCGAGCAGCCCGACTACGAGCACATCTTCTATGTCACCACGCAGCTCCAGGACCGCCTCGTCCCCTTCCGCGGGGAGGCGGCCGCGGCCTACGAGCGGCTCCCTGCGTCGGTGATCCCGAACCGCGCCGCCATCACCCCGCTCTTCAACGGCAATCTCATCCTCCGCCCCGAGGCGCTCCGCAGCGGCTCGATCCACGTGCAGGACGGCGTGATCCGCCTCGGCGACCAGGGGCTTTACCGGATCCAGCCCGGCGAGTTCGCCCGCTTCAAGGCATATCGAGTCCAGCACAACCAGGCGAGAGGGCCTTACAAGGGCGGGCTGCGCTTCCACAAGGCCGTGTCGCTCGACCTGTTCAACGCGCTCGCCGCCGAGATGACGTGGAAGACCGCGATCGCCGACGTCCCGTTCGGCGGCGGCAAGGGCGGCATTCGCATCGATCCGCGCGAGTACAGCAAGGAAGAGCTCGAGTCGATCTCGCTCCGGTACATGTACCGGCTCAAGCAGCTCATCGGGCCCAACGTGGACATCCCCGCGCCGGACGTGGGCACGAACGCCGAGGTGATGGCGTGGCTCCTCCGCCAGTACAGCGACGGCGAGCGCGAGCGGCACAACCACCGCGGCGTCGTCACGGGCAAGGACGTGCGCATCGGCGGCTCCGAGGGGCGCGTCAAGGCGACCGGGCAGGGGCTCGCCTACTGCATCGAGGAGTGGTACGCGCAGCGCGGCATCTCCCTCGCCGGAGCGCGCTTCATCGTGCAGGGCTTCGGCAACGTCGGCTCCGCCGCTGCCGAGATCCTGTGCCGCATGGGCGCGCGGTGCGTCGCGGTGCAGGACGCCGACGGCGCCATCTACGACCCGAACGGCATCGAGGTCGGCGCGCTCATGACCTACGTGAACGAGAACCCGGCCAACCTCCGGCGCTCGGTCGCCGGCTACGGCGGGGCCCAGGCGATCCCGCGCGACGATTTCTGGAGCGTCGACGCGGACATCTGTATCCCGGCCGCGCTCGGCGACGCGATCACCGGCAAGGTGGCCGAGCGGCTCAAGGCGAAGCTCGTGGCCGAGGGCGCCAACCGCCCGACGACGACCGAGGCGGACAAGGTGCTCGCGGAGCGCGGCATCAGCGTCATCCCCGACATCATCGGCAACGCGGGCGGCGTGACCGTCTCCTATTACGAGTGGATCCAGAACAAGCGCATGGAGCACTGGACCGAGGGCGAGGTGAACACGCGGCTCGAGCGCGCCATCAAGAGCAACTACCGCCTGATCTGCGATATCGCGGAGAACCGGCCGCGCCGCACGGAGGACCACGACTCGACAAGGCTCGTCGTCGGCAAGCGCCTGCCGATGCGGCTCGCCGCGATGGTGCTCGCGCTCAAGCGGATCGAGGCGCACTACATGCTGGAAGGGTTCTCCCAGTAGCGGCGCCTCCGGCCGGGCGTCGCGCGGCGCCTACCGCGCGACGCCGTAGCCGAGCTTCTTGATGCCGTAGACCTTGATCTTGTGCTGCAGCGTGCGGAGCGGCAGCTCCAGGCGCCGCGCCGCCTCCGTCTGGTTCCAGTCGGACGCGCGCAGCGCCTCGAGCAGGAGGTCGGCCTCGATCTGCTCCAGGCGCGTCTTCAGGCCGCCCGCCATCGGGGTCGCCGACGACGCCGGCTCCAGCCCGCGCAGGGGCTCCGACGGGCGCTGGGACGCGGCCGGCACGCCGGGATCGGACGCGCGCGAGACGTCGGCGGCGCGGGCGGGCGCGGGCAGCACGCTGGAGGCGGTCACCGCCGCGCGGACGCGCTCCGGGAGATCGCGCGCCATGATCGTCTCGCCCTCCGCGATCACCACCGCCCGCTCGATCGCGTTGCGGAGCTCGCGCACGTTGCCGGGCCACGAGTAGCTCTTCAGCAGGACCAGCGCCTCGGACGCGATCGACTGGACCCGGCTCGGGTGCGCCGCGTTCGCCTGCTTCAGGAAGCCCGCCGCGAGCGCCGCGATGTCGTCGCGGCGCGCGCGGAGCGGCGGGATGTTCAGCGTCATCGCGTTCAGCCGGTAGAGCAGATCGAGCCGGAACGTGCCCGCGTCGCACATCGCGTCGAGGTCGCGGTGCGTCGCCGCGATCACGCGGACGTCGACCTCGATCTCCCTGGTCGCGCCGACGCGCGTCACCCGCTTCGTCTCGAGCACGCGCAGGAGCGCGGCCTGCGCGGCCGCGGGCAGCTCGCCGATCTCGTCGAGCAGCACCGTGCCGCCGGCGGCCGCCTCGAAGACGCCCTTCTGCTGCTGGCTCGCCCCGGTGAAGGCGCCGCGCTCGTGGCCGAAGAGGGTGCTCTCGATGAGCAGCGCGGGGATCGCCCCGCAGTTCACGCAGATGAGCGGCTCGCCGCGGCGCGGGCTGCGGTCGTGGATGAACCGCGCGAGCACCTCCTTGCCGGTCCCGGTCTCGCCGCGCAGGAGCACGGGGATCGAGGAGCGCGCGGCCCGCAGCGCCACCTCGACGAGCGAGCGCATGAGCGGGCTCTTGGTCGCGAGGACGTGGCCGTCGGCCTCCCACTCGCCCTCCGGCGACGCGCCCGGGGAGCCCTCCTCCTCGGGCGGCCGGGCGCCTTCGACCTTCGGCGCGACGAAGAGCAGCGCCCCCTCCGGCGCCGCGAGGTGCACGGGCTCCGCCGGGCTCGCGCTCCGCGAGGCCTCGTGGCTGACCTCGATCAGCTTGTCGATGGTGGTCGCGGCGTCGGGGAACACGGCGACCCCCGCGACGAGCACGGGCTCGCCCTCGCGGCGCGCGACGATCGCCCGCGCGAGCTCCTCCGCGAGCTCGGGCGTGACCTCGGGGAGCAGGATCTCGAGGGTGTCGGCGCTGTAGAAGGCGACGCGATCGACGGGCCTCAGCGCCTCGCGCACGCGCAGGCCCCAGTGGCGGAGGTGGCTCGCCTGCACGCCGAGCGAGCGGACCACGACGAGCGCGAACTTGCGGCTGAAGAACCTGGACCGCACGATCTCGGCCTGCAGGGCGACGCGGATCGCGTCGGACCCCTCCAGGCCGAACGGCGGCAGCTCGCTGCCGGCGAGCACGTGCACCGAGGCGACGATGCCGCCGAGCAGCACCTCGTCGCCGGCCTTGACCACGCCGGTCTCGACCCGCTGCCCGGAGATGCGCGTGCCGTTGCGCGAGTTGAGGTCCTCGACCACGACCTCGCCGCCGATCAGCGTGAAGCGCGCGTGCCTGCGCGAGATGCTCCTGTCCCGGATCACCACGTCGGCCGGCGGCTCCCTGCCGACGACCACGCCGACGCCGGGGCTCATCGGGGCCATCTCGACGCCATCATGATGATAGACGAGCAGGAGCACACGCCGCTTCTCCGAGCGCGCTCCCTGGATGAGCTCCCCTGTCTTGAATGACAGCGGTGCCGTCGTCGCCATGGGGCCGGTGCTGTGACCGCTCACACTGCCCAACTACGCCTCATTCCTTCCAACGGCAATCAGGAAGCAGCGTCGCGGACCTCGCGGTCTGCGCGCATGCGGCCTGCGGGCGGGCGGTCTGCGGACGTGGACGCGTGCCCACGCCCCGCGCGCGCCGCCGCCTCGCGCCCCGCGCCCCGCGCCCCGCGCCCCGCGCCCCGCGCCCCGCGGCAGCATGGTAAGGTGGCCGCATGCTCCGCCTCAACGCCGAATGGACACAGGTGCTCCGCCGGTACAAGGAAGACCACCAGGACCCACGCAACCAGGCGTGTCACCAGATCGGCATACCGCTGATCGTGGCGAGCTTCCCCGTGGGCGCGACGCTCATCGGCCTCCCGCTCGCGGCTGCGATGTTCGCGACGGGCTGGGGCTTCCAGTTCGCAGGCCACGTTTTCGAGGGCAAGAAACCGTCGTTCGTCGACGACAAACGGAGCTTGATCGTCGGCGTGCTCTGGTGTCTCGACAAATACGGCCTGCGCGTCTTCGAGGAGACGCCCGAGGCCTGACGCGCCGCAGCAGGGCCCGCTCACCGCTGCCGCCAATGCCCACGACGGTTCTGCGGAGGCGCCGACTACCAGATCCGGGAAAACTGGAATTTTGTATTTGCGACCGTTGTGCTGCGATGCGCAAAGCTTGCTTGACGTGATGCGCGCACGGTCGTACCTGTGTCGTGGGCGGGGGGCGACGACTCTTCTTCTTTCTGGGGGTTCCCGGCGGGCACCGCGTCATTCGGCGCTTCGGCGTGTGCCCGCCGCCTGCTCCCGTCGACGACAGGCTCCCGGAGCGTTGTGACCGGCCCGCCGCCGCAGGCGACGAGATGGTCGAGGACGGCCAGATGAGGAGACGGGAGATGGGGTGTGCGCAAAGCATGAGGGGGAAAGTCGCGGTGATCACCGGGGGCACCTCGGGGATCGGGCTCGCGACGGCATCCGCGCTGGTGCGGCAGGGCGCCCGGGTCGCCGTGCTCTGCCGCAGGACCAGCTCCGAGGGCGCGAGGAAGCTCGCCGCCCTGAAGGCGCTCGGCGAGATCGATCTCGTCGAGTGCGACCTCGGCCGGCTCGCGTCGGTGCGCGCGGCCGCCAGGCAGGTGGCTGACCGGCACCGGGCCGTTCACCTGCTCGTGAACAACGCGGGGGTGTTCCTGCGCGAGCGCGCCGAGTCGGCTGACGGCCTCGAGATGACGTTCCAGGTGAACTACCTGTCGCATTTCCTGCTGTCGAACCTGCTGCTCGACCGGCTCGAGGCCGCGGGCGGCGCGCGCGTGGTCAACATGGTCGCGCCGGTGGACAGCATCCGGCTCGACTTCGACGACCTCATGTCGAAGCGCTCCTATTCGTTCCTCTCCGCCTCCGCGCGGTCGAAGCTCGCGCTCGTGCTCGCCGCGCGCCGCCTCTCGGAGCGGCTCTCGGGCACGGAGGCCCAGGTGCTCTGCTACTACCCCGGGCTCGTTCGATCCGGGCTGTTCGAGGGGACCTCGCGCGTCCTCAAGACGCTGATCGACGTCGTGGGCGCGACCCCGGCGCAGGCCGCGGCGAACCTCCTCGCGATCCTGGCCGACAGCGCGCCAGCCGAGAGCCCCGCCTTCTTCGAGCGCACCAAGGTGAGGCCCCTCAAGGGCATGGCCACCGACGGGGAGGCGGCCACGCGGCTCTGGGACATGAGCACGAGGCTCGTCGGCCTCCCCTGCTGATCGCGCGCTCCCCTGGACGCCCGCCGCGCGCGGTGACCCGCACGGAGCCCGCGGCGAGCAGCGCCGCGGCCGGCGGTCCGCGCGTCGGTGACGTTCAGGCGGGCGCCTCCGCGCCCCGCTACCGGGGTCCCCGCCGCTTGGGGTCCGCGGCGAGCGAGGACTGGACGCGCTCCACCTCGCGCGCGATCGCCTGCACCGCCGCGGTCGCGCTCTCGATCGTCCCGGCGCGCGCCTCCCGGTCGAGCCGCGCGCAGAGCTCCTTCAGGTTGAGCGCAGCGAGCTTGTCGGCGCTCTCGTAGAGCGCCCACGCGAGCCGCTCGAGCTCGCCGAGCGCGCCCCGCGCCGCGGCCTCGCGCATCGCGGCCACCCGGGTCGGGGCCTCCGTCAGGAAGAGCTCGATCATCTCGGCGACGACGTCGGGCTCGATCGCGCGCAGCCCGCCCCGCGGCCTCGCGGGAGCGGCGGGCTGCTCGCGCCGCTGGACCGGCGGGGGCGAGGGCGTGACCAGGGTCGGCGGGGCGAGCTCCACGCTCGGCGGGGCGGCGTCGTGCGGCACGGCCTCGTACGACCCGGATCGCGACGACGCGCCGAAGGTCCGGAGGACGCGGTCGACCTCGTCCTGCTTCAGCGGCTTCGCCAGGGCGTCGTCCATCCCCGCCGCGAGGCACCGCTCGCGCGCGTCGCGCCCGGCGCCCTCCGTCATGGCGATGATCGGCGTCCGCCGGTCGGGGCGATCGGCGCGGCGGAGCTCCGCGACCGCCGTGTGGACGTCGTGGCCCGGCGAGCGGCAGGCCACCAGCACCGCGGCGTAGCCCGCGCGGCGCGCCGCCTCGGCGGCGGCGCGGCCGCTGCCCGCCACCTCGACGCGGTAGCCGCGCTTCTCGACCATGAAGGCCGCGACCTTCTGGCTCACCGCGTCGTCGTCGACCACGAGGACCCTGGGGCGCGATGAGCTCCGCGCGTCGGCCGACGGCGGCCCCCGGCGCGACCTCGGCGCGTGCGCGCGCACCCCCGCGGCCACGTGCTCCGGCGGGAGCCCCGCGAGCAGCCGCAGGCTCGATTGCAGCTGCGCGCGCCGGATCGGCTTGATGAGGACCGAGTCGATCTCGGCGCGGCTCGGCGCTTCCCTGCCGGGGTACGTCATGAGGACGCTGCGCACGGGCGCGATCGCGGCGTCCGCCTTGATGCGCTGGAGCAGCCTCAGGCCGTCGAGATCGGCGAGCTCGAGGTCGATCAGCACCATGTCGTAGGGCGACCCGGCGTCCGCCGCCTGGCGCAGCGCGGCGAGGGCCTCGGCGCCGTCGGCCGAGGTGCTGCACGCGAGGCCGAGCTCCTCGACCAGCCGCCGCACGACCCGGCGCACCGAGCCGCTGTCGTCGACCACGAGCACCCGCTTGCCGGGCAGGTCGATGCGCGGGATGAGCGCGCGCTCCGAGCCGCGCCCGCGCCGCTCGAACGGCAGCACGACCGCGATCCGGCGGCGACGCGCGCCGGGCTCCTCGGGGGCGCGGAGCTCGCCCCCCATCGCGCCGACGAGGCGCCGCGCGACAGCGAGCCCGGGCGCCGTGCTCGCGTCCAGCTCGGGCGCGGGCCTCGGTCCCCCGCCCGGCGCGTCCCCTGCCCCCGGCTCCTTCACGCCCGCGTCGAGCCCTGTCCCGCCCGCGAAGCGCACGTCGAAGCGCACCCGCACGCCCGCTCCCCCGGGCGCGCGCGGCCCCTCGCCGCCCTCGCCGTCATCGTCGAGCGTGGCGCGCACCAGCACCTCGCCGCGGGGCGCCGCGCGGATCGCGAAGGTCCCGACGCTCAGCAGGAGCTGCTGCAGCCGCGCCGCGTCGCCGCGCACTGCGCCTGGCACGTCGGACTCGATGTCGAGCACGAGCTCGGTCCTGTCGTCGTGCGCGCGCTCGCCGAGCACCTCCGCCGCGTCCTCCACGGCCCGGCGAAGGTCGAAATCGACGCGGGCGACGGGGAGCGCGCGGCCGCCCGGCTGCACGAGATCGATGAGGTCGTCGATCATCGAGAGCGCCGTGTCGCCGCTGGTCCGGGCGCGCCGGGCCCAGGCGCGCTGCTCTGGATCGAGCTCGGAGTCGAGCAGCAGGCCGCTGACGCCGATGATCCCGCTGAGCAGCGTCCGGATCTCGTGCCGCATCTGCGCGAGGACGCCGGCGTCGCCCTCGTCCTCGGCGCGCGTCCCCGGGCGCGCAGCGCGCTCCTCGGGCGTGAGCGCGCGCTCCGCCGATTCACTGCTCCTCGTCCCGGGGCCGCTCTCTGGGCTGCTCCGGCGCTGCTCCTTGCCTGCCATCCACGCCCCGACACGATCTGGCGCCCGCCCCGCTCGAGCCCGCGACGCCGGAGCTTCAAGTGTACTCATTACAATGTGCAGGAGAAAAGTTTAGCGTGGGCGCTCGAACGACGGCTCGGCGCCATCTCGCCGCCTCCCACGGGATCGGCCGGGAGAGGTCGAGCGCTTCGTCGTACATCCGCGCGGCGCGGCGGCGCAGCGTGCTGAGCCACCACGAGGTGGGGCGCTGGGCGGGGGGTTTACGGGAGACCGGCTGGGGCGCTGCGAAGAGCATCGAACGAGGGTGCCCGTCGTTGACGGATGCGGATCCTCGACCGCTCGAGACGGCACGGGAGCGCAGTTCCATCGCGCCGCGCACGCAGGAGCACGTCGCCGCACCCGCCCGCGGCATGCGCGTGACGCGCGTTCGTCGAGGTGGCGCCCTTTGTACGCCCCCCCGGCTGGGATACCATAGTCGACCCACCGTGTTCTTCGAGCAGCTCGAGCTCCCTCTCGGAGGGCTCTATCCCCAGACCGAGCCCACGCGCATCCCGCGGACCCGACGCGTCTTCGTCAACCGCAACCTCAAGCTCGCGGGGGTCGACTGGGTGGGCTTCGACATGGATTACACCCTGGCGATCTACAACCAGACCGAGATGGACAACCTCTCGATCCAGGGGACCGTCACGAAGCTCGCCGCCCGCGGCTACCCCGAGGAGCTCCTGCGGCGCCTCCGCTACCCGATCCACTTCCCCATCCGTGGCTTGCTGATCGACAAGCGCTTCGGCCACGTGCTCAAGATGGACCGGTTCAAGGTGGTCCAGCGCGGGTACCACGGCCTCCGGGAGCTCACGAAGGAAGAGCTCAGGTCGCTCTACCAGCACCGCAAGATCCGGCCGAACACCGCCCGTTACCACTGGATCGACACGCTCTACGCGCTGAGCGAGGCCACGCTCTACGCCGGCATCGTCGACGCCCTCGAGGAGCGCGGCGTCCCCCTCGACTACGCGCGGCTGTTCACCGACATCCGCGAGTGCATCGACGAGGCCCACCGGGACGGCACCATCCTCGACGTCGTCCTCTCGGACCTGCCGCGCTTCGTGCAGCGCGACCCGAACCTGGCGCAGACGCTCCACAAGTTCCGCTCCGCGGGCAAGAAGCTGTTCCTGCTCACGAACTCGCGCTGGCCGTTCACCGAGAAGATGATGACGTACCTGCTCGGGGACGCGATGCCCGAGTACCCGAGCTTCCGGCACTACTTCGACGTCATCGTCGTCGCCGCGCAGAAGCCGGCGTTCTTCCAGGAGCGCCGGCCGCTCCTCATCCGCGACGGCGCCGAGACCCGCCCCGCCACGCCGCCGCTCGAGCGCGGCGCCATCTACGAGGGGGGCAACCTGCTCGACTTCGAGAAGTTCCTGAACATCTCCGGGGACCGGGTCCTCTACGTGGGCGATCACATCTACGGCGACATCCTCCGCTCGAAGAAGGAGAGCGCGTGGCGCACGGCGATGATCATCCAGGAGATGGAGGCGGAGGTCGCCGCCCACGAGTCGTGCCGCCGCGAGCACATGGAGAGCGCGATGCTCGAGGGGCGCCGCGAGGAGCTCGAGGACCAGCTCCGCTTCTACCAGCAGCGCTACAAGGACCTCACCCGCAAGATCGAGGAGGAGCAGCACAGGAAGAACGGCGCCGCCAACGGGGGCGGCGCCCCGCTGCTCGCGGAGGCGAACGGCGGCCCGGTCCAGATCGACTATGCGACGTCGTTCTACGAGGCCGAGCGGGGCCGGACGAAGCGCGCGGTGGAGCGCATCCGCGGCCAGCTCCGGGCCGTCGACGCCGAGGTCGGCAAGCTGGAGCGCGAGATCGCACGCCGCTTCCACCCTTACTGGGGCTCGCTGCTCAAGGAGGCGAACGAGACCTCCAGCTTCGGCGATCAGGTCGAGGAGTACGCCTGCATCTACACGTCGCGCGTCTCCAACCTGCTCGCCTACTCTCCGCTGCAGTACTTCCGGAGCCCGCGCGACCTGATGCCGCACGAGCTCTGATCGCCAGGGCCCCTGCCCCGCGCCAGCGCGCGGGCGCCGCTTCAGGAGATCGACATGAGCATCGCCCACCTCCGCCCGCTGGTCCTCGCGCTCGCCGCCCCGGCCCTCCTCTCCTCGGGCTGCGGCAAGCGGGCCTGCTTTCACTGGACCGAGCTCGAAGGCGCGTGCCCCTCCAGCGAGGAGGCGCGCGTGTTCTTCGAGAACCCTGGCTGCCTGAGCGCGATCGAGTCCATCGACAGCCAAGGGGACTTCGACGGCGAGCTCTGCTGCTACGACGTCACCACGGTCGACACCAGCGACGAGGACTGCGGGACCGCGCCGCCGTCGAAGCCGAAGCCGCCCAGGCCCGTGCCCGGCGGCGTCGGCGTCGGCGGGTTCTCCGGCGCCAGGTAGCCGCCGCGCCGCGCGCCCCGGCGCCGGGCGCGGCCCACGCGAGGCGCGGCCGCGTCACTTGCAGCAGCGGAAGCCGGTCGAGTAGTCGTGGTACCCGGTCGAGTGCGCGGTGGTCTTGTAGTCGCAGCCGTCGCCGTGCCGGGCGCTGTCGAGGTAGTAGCCGCCGCGGAAG
This sequence comes from Sorangium sp. So ce321, assembly GCF_051530195.1. Taxonomy (NCBI): domain Bacteria; kingdom Pseudomonadati; phylum Myxococcota; order Polyangiales; family Polyangiaceae; genus Sorangium; species Sorangium sp. So ce321. The sequence continues at coordinate 7,440,246 of NZ_CP150329.1, forward strand.
GTCCCGCGCGCCGCGCTCGTCCACTCGTGCAGGTTGCCGACCATGTCGTGGACGCCGAAGCTGCTCTTGCAGCGGCGGAACGATCCCGTCGACGCCAGCGTGCCCTCCAGCTGGTTCAGGCGGGCGTCGTTCATGTTGGCCCACGTGAAGGCCGACAGCGGGGCCTCGCCCCCTTGGCCGAAGTAGCGGTTGAACGACGAGACGCCGCCGTCGTTGCAGGCCCCGCGCTCCCGCTCGCGCCCGTAGGGGAACACCGTGGCGCGCTTGCCCTTGCAGGCGGTGACCCACTCCTCGTCCGTGCAGAGCCGCTTGCCGGCGTTCTGGCAGGCCGCCTCGGCCTGGTTCCGGCTGATGTAGGCCTGCGGCTTCACGCCGCGCCGGCTCAGCGCCTTCACCTTCAGCTTGCCGACCGGCTCGAACGGCGAGTGCCGGCGCTTGCCGCCGCCGGGGAGCAGCTCGACGGTGCTCGCCTCGAAGCGATCGATGCAGAACTCCCCGCGGACCGAGGCCATGCCCGCGGGGCACCCCTTGCGCGCGGCGGCAGCCGGCCGGGGGCTCGGCAGCCCGAGGACCGCGAGGCCGAGCGCCGCGACGCCCGCGGCGACGGCCATCGATCGCGCGAGCGACAGGGGCCGGTGCGCGCGGGGGTGAGGCGGGTGGGGCGGTCGCATCGCGGGGAGGCCGAGGCCCGGGCGGGCCGTGTCCCATAGCCGATCTGCGCCGATGCGGGCAAATCTCCGCAGGCTGCGCGCGCGCGTTCGCCGCTGGACGCCGCGGCGATTTCGGTCACCCTCCCGCTCCCATGACAACCACTGCCCCGCTCGTCGCGGCCCCCGCGGCCGCGGGCTCGCCCGGCGACCTCCCCGCGGCCGTGCTCCGGAGCTCGCCCGCGGACTTCGTCGTCGAGGAGCTCCCCGCCTACGCGCCGAGCGGCCGCGGCGAGCACGTGTTCGTGACCTTCCGCAAGACGGGGCGCACGACGCCCGACGCGGTGCGCGCCCTCGCGCTCGCGCTCGGGGCCGACCCGAACAGCACCGGCTTCGCCGGCATGAAGGACCGGCACGCGATCACCACGCAGACCGCCTCGATCCAGCTCCCGCTCGCGCGGGATCCCGCGCCCCTGCTGGCGCAGGCCGAGCTGCCGGGGATCGAGATCCTCGCCGTCTCTCGCCACGACAACAAGCTCAAGCCCGGGCACCTCGTCGGCAACCGGTTCCGGATCACGCTCCGGGGCATCGACCCCGCCGCGCTGCCGCTCGCCGAGCGCCGCCTCGCCGAGATCGGCCGCGCCGGCGTGCCGAACGCCTTCGGGCCGCAACGGTTCGGTCGCAACGGCGACAACCCCGACCGCGCGCTCGCGTGGATCACGGGGCGGGAGCGCGGGCCGCGCGACAAGCGCGAGCAGCGCCTGCTCTTCTCGGCGCTGCAGTCGCTCTGGTTCAACGAGGTGCTCGCGCGCCGCGAGGCAGACGGCAGCTGGAGCGCCGTGCTCCCCGGCGACCTCGCCAAGAAGCGCGACAGCGGCGGGCTGTTCCTCGTGCCGCTCGAGGGCCCGGAGCTCGCGGACGCCGAGGCGCGCGCCGCCGCGCTTGCGATCTCGGCCACAGGCCCGATGTTCGGCCGGAAGATGCGCTGGCCCGAGGGCGCCCCTTTCGCGCTGGAGCGCGAGGTGCTCACGGCGGCGATCGGCGACCCCCGCAGGCTCGACGCGTTCGCCCACGCCGGCGAGGGCACGCGGCGCCCGCTCCGGCTGGAGGTCGACGACCTCGAGGTGTCGGCCGCGGGGCCGGGCGCCGGGGAGGCCACGGCGGTCTCGGGAGCGCCGCCCGCGGCGGTCGATCCGGGCGCAGGGCAAGGAATCGTCGTCTCGTTTGTGCTACCGAAGGGCGGCTACGCGACGACCGTCCTTGGGCGAGTCTTTCGGCTCGTCGACGCCTCCGCTCCCCAGCCCTCCATCAGCAGGCCGGGGGCGGCTGGCGCCCCCGCTCCGGAGGAGGACGACGCAGTCGAGGAAGGGCAGCCCGGCGCCGGACCGTAGGACCTCTCGAAGCGCGGCTCCCACCCACCACACCATCGGGAAAGGCACCAAGGAACAAGATGAACCTCGTCGAGTGGCTGCAGCGCATCATGGTCGGATTCGGGGCCGCCTGGGTCATGTGGCTGATGATCGGCCTCAGCGTCATCTCGGTCGCCATCATCCTGGAGCGCGCCTGGTTCTTCTGGTCCCTCCGCGACGATCTCTCCGTGCTCGCGCGGGACCTCCGGACGTCGCTCGACGACTCGATCGAGGCGGCGCGGAGGCGGATGGAGGCCTCGCCCTCCGCCGAGGCCGCGGTCGTCTCGGCCGGGCTCGCGGTGGCGCACCAGGGGCCCGAGGCGGCCGAGGAGGCCATGGCCGGCGCCGCGGCGCTCCAGCGCATGAAGCTGGAGCGGCGCCTCGCCTACCTGGGCACGCTGGGCAACAACGCGCCGTTCATCGGGCTGTTCGGCACCGTCATCGGCGTCGTCGGCGCCTTCGACGCGCTCGGCCAGGCGGCGAAGACGCCGGTCGCGCAGGCCGCGTCGCAGGCCATGGCGCCGCAGGCGGTCATGTCGAGCATCGCCGAGGCGCTCGTCGCGACGGCCGTCGGCCTCGCGGTCGCCATCCCCGCGGTCGCTGCGAACAACTTCTTCCTGCGCAAGATCAAGTCGACGCTGGCCAACACCGAGGCGCTGACGCGGGTCCTGCTCGCGCACCTCAAGATCGACCCGGCGTTCGCCGGGGCCGCGCCCGCCGTCGCCGCCGAGCCGCGCGCCAAGGTCGCGAGGGCGGCGCGGCAGGAGGAGCTCAAGAAGGGCGGCGCGGGCGAGGAGGAGCGCTGATGGCCGCCACGAGCCGCAACGACGACGACGAGATGATCAGCGGCATCAACGTGACGCCGCTCGTCGACATCACCCTCGTGCTCCTCATCATCTTCATGGTGACCGCGAAGATCATCGTCTCGCAGTCGCTCCCCCTCGACCTGCCGAAGGCGGCGCAGGGGCAAGAGGTGCAGCTCGTCTTCGGGCTCGAGCTGCACGCGAACGGCGACACGTTCGCCGACGGCAAGAAGCTCGCGGGCGAGGACGCGATCCTGCCGATCGCGCGCGAGGCCCAGGCGAAGAACCCGGAGCTCCGCGCCGTGATCCGCGCCGACACGACGGTCCCGCACGGGCGGGTGATCCGCGCGCTCGATCTGCTGAAGCAGGCGGGCGTCTCCAAGATCGCGTTCGGCGTGACGCCGATCGCGCCCGAGCCCGGCGCGGCGCCGGGTGCCGCGCCGGGCGCCCCGGCCGCGCCTCCCCCGGTCGCGCCCGCGCCGGCAACACCGAGCCCCGCGCCCTGAGCGCGCCGAGCGAGAGCTTATGAGCCAGGCCACGAGCGATCGCGCCGCGGGGGCGATCCACGACGGGCGCCGCCGCCGAGACAGGCGCGGCGGCGCTGACCCTGGGGGAGCCCCGGAGCCCCCGACATCGCTCGCCGCCCCGGCCGCGGGCCGCGCCGGGGACCGGCGTCGCGCCGCGGATCCGCTCGCCGCGGTGCTGACGCTCGGCGACCGCGCCTCGCGGGTCGGCGCCTTCCTCGGGGTGACGCTGGCGCTCACCAGCCACAGCGCGGCCTCGGCCCGGGCCATCGTCTCGGGCTCGCTGCACGACATGCGGCAGATGGTCACGGAGATGCGCGTCGGCATCCACGACTACCTCTGGGCGATGTACGAGGTCGACGTCACGCCGCCGAAGGTCGAGGAGCCCAAGCCGCCGGAGCCCGAGCCGCCGGCGCCCGAGCCCGAGCCCGTCCCCAAGGTCGCGCCGCCTCCCCAGGCGAACACGCCGCCGCCCAAGGACGACCCGTACGAGCCGCCCCCCGCCGCCGCCGAGGCGGCGAAGGTCCTCACGCGCGAGCCGGATCCCGAGGAGGTCCTCGACATGACCGATCGCGGCATCGCGAGCGGCGAGGGTCAGGGCGTCGGCTACGGCCAGGTCGCCGGCGCGGGCACGGCGAAGGCCCCCACGTTCAACCCGAACGCGAAGGTCGGGGGCGTCGTCGGGGGCAAGGGCACGGGCGACCCGGTCCCGCCGCCGGTCCCCGCGGGGCCGGACCGCTCGGCTCCCCCTGGCCTCGTCGGCAGCAGCAACTGGAACTGTCCTTTCCCGCCGGAAGCCGATGTCGACCAGATCGACCAGGCGAAGGTCGTCCTCATGGTCACCGTGCGGCCCGACGGCAGCCCGCTGTCGGTCAAGGTCGTCAGTGATCCCGGACACGGTTTCGGTCGCGCCGCGCGCATGTGCGCGCTCAGCCGGCGGTACACGGCCGGCAAGGATCGCGCGGGCTCCCCGATCGCCGCCACGACGCCGCCCATCACGGTGAGCTTCACGCGGTAGGTTCGCGCCGCGAGCTCCCTTAAAATTCGCTTCACGGCCGGCGCCTCGGCTATTCTCCGCGGCAGCTTGTGATCGTCCCCGAACGGATCGAGCAGCTCTCGAAGGTCCCCCTGTTCAAGGGCCTCACCCCGGCCGCGCTCGAGCTCATCTCGCGCGTCGCCAGCGAGGAGACGCACGCCCTCGGCACCAAGATCTTCCAGCACGGGGATCCGGGCGACAAGCTCTACATCCTGCTCGAAGGCAGGGTCCGGATCAGCCGCGAGATCGCCGGCATGGGCGAGGAGGCGCTCGCGGTGCTCGGCCCCGGCGCGGTGTTCGGCGAGATGGCGCTGCTCGACGAGGCCCCCCGCTCCGCCGACGCGCGCGTCCACGAGCGGTGCCGGCTGCTCACCGTGTCGAAGGACGCGTTCGAGGACCTGCTCTTCCTGCACAAGGAGCTCGCGTACGAGGTCCTCTGGAACGTCGTCCGGATGCTCGTCCAGCGGCTCCGCGAGACGAACAACAAGCTCACGTTCCTCTCTGTCTCAGGCAAATTCGAGTAAAGTGCGGGCCCGATCGCCCGGCGACCGTGGGGGCGCGTCCCAGGCGGCGCGGCCCTGTGTACAGGGGCGCGACGGTCCGCTCACGCATTGACGATCCCTTGGAGGACTATGGCAGCCAGGATGAAGCACGCAGCGCTCGCCCTCGCGCTCTTGATGGGCGCCTTCGCAGGAGCATGTGGCTCCGCCACGCCGCCGCCCGAGACGGCGGCCGACAAGGACGACTTCGACGGGGAGTCGAGCCCGGGCGACGACAGCGCGACCGCCGGATCCGAGAGCGCGAAGCCGGCGAAGTCGGACAAGACCGCGGGCAAGGACAAGGACGCGGAAGCGGACAAGGGTGACGAGGACGAGGCGCCCGCCAAGTCGACGCCGCTCCAGGCGACCAAGTTTGAGGCCGATCTGAAGAAGATCGGGATCAACCTCAAGAAGATCCCCGAGCTCGAGAAGCTCCCGTCGGCGCAGAAGAAGAAGGTGATGCCGCTGCTCCAGAAGGCGCTCGGCTACGACACCTGCCAGGGCTGCCACGCCGAAGGCGACTTCAAGAAAGAGACGCGCGACATGAAGGTCGCGCGCGAGATGTGGCGTCACTTCGTGGTGCCGCTCCGCAGCGAGAGCGGCGGCACGCTCTTCTGCGACAGCTGTCACTCAGGGAACGAGCACGTCCTGAACCGCAAGGACAAGAAGGCCCTGCAGGCGTTCATGGAGGAGGAGTACCAAAACAAGCTCGCGCGGGCGAACAAGGAGGACATGGAGTGCGGCACGTGCCACGGCGACGCCATGGAAACCAAGATCATCGAGAAGCTCTGGAATATCCCGGAATAACGGGACTATCCCCGGCCGCCTCGCTCGCGCTCCTCATCCGATAGCGCGAACTCCCGGGCTCCGGCGAGCTCGGAGCGCCTCGCCTGCCTGTTATTCGTTAATTATCTTACACTATTGGCGGAGCTGCCCTGGAGGTCTGCCCCGCGCTCCGACGTCGCACCGGCGTCCACCTCCCGCCCGCGCCGGCGCTCGGCCGCCTCATCCTTGACGAGAGATCGCCATGACGGTGGGTCATGCCCCGTTTTCGTACTAGATAGGCGGCATGTGCGGTGTGTTCGGAATCTTTGGCCACCCCGAGGCGGCCAACATGGCCTACCTCGGGTTGCACGCGCTCCAGCATCGAGGGCAGGAATCTGCCGGTATCGTCAGCAGCGACGGGGAGCGCCTCTTCGGCCACCGCGCCATGGGGCGGGTGCAGTCCGGCTTCTCGCCGTCCGATCTCGCGACGCTGCCCGGCGATCGCGCGATCGGCCACGTCCGCTACTCCACGGCGGGCGGCTCGCACCTGAAGAACGCGCAGCCGCTCGGCGTCGACTACGCGCGCGGCTCGCTCGCGGTCGCGCACAACGGCAACCTCACGAACCACGAGGCCCTGCGCGATCAGCTCGAGGCGCGCGGCTCGATCTACCAGACCGCGAGCGACACCGAGTCGATCGTCCACCTCATCGCGATGAGCAGGAAGGAAGAGCTCCGCGATCGCATCGCCGAGGCGCTGAAGCAGGTGGAGGGCGCCTACTCGCTGCTGTTCTTGACGGAGCGCGAGATCATCGCCGTGCGCGATCCGCGCGCGATCCGGCCGCTCTGCCTCGGCGAGATGGCGAGCGGGACCGGCGTCGCCCACGTGGTCGCGAGCGAGTCGACGGCGTTCGACCTCATCGGCGCGCGCAAGGTGCGCGACGTCGCCCCGGGCGAGATGCTGATCATCAGCGCGGACGGGGTCCGCTCCGAGTTCCCCTTCGCGCCGGAGCAGCGCAAGCTCTGCATCTTCGAGCACGTCTACTTCGCCCGCCCCGACTCGACGCTCCAGGGCGTGAGCGTCTACGAGGTCCGCAAGGCGTTCGGCCGGCGCCTCGCCGTCGAGCAGCCCGTCGAGCCCGGCGACGACCTCGTCGTGATCCCCGTGCCCGACTCGGGCTTGCCGGCGGCGATCGGCTTCGCCGACCGCGCCCGCGCGCCGTTCGAGATGGGGCTCATCCGCAGCCACTACGTCGGCCGCACGTTCATCGAGCCGCAGCAGTCGATCCGGCACTTCGGCGTCCGGCTCAAGCTCAACCCGAACCGGGCGGTGATCGAGGGCAAGCGGGTGGTCGTCGTCGACGACTCGATCGTCCGCGGCACGACGAGCCGGAAGATCGTGAAGATGATCCGCGACGCCGGCGCCCGCGAGGTGCACGTCCGCATCTCCAGCCCGCCGACGCGCTGGCCCTGCTACTACGGCGTCGACACGCCGACGCGCTCGGAGCTCATCGCCTCGAGCCACTCCGTGGAAGAGATCACGAGCTACCTGACGGCCGACAGCGTCGGCTACCTGTCGCTGGAGGGCCTGGTCGAGAGCGTGCGGTCGGTCGAGGTGCGCGAGGGCAACGCCTCGATCCCGCGGCCGACGGCGGACAGCTACTGCCACGCCTGCTTCTCCGGGAGCTACCCGATCCCCTTCACGCCGGCCGCGCCGAACAGGCAGCTCCGGATGGTGAGCGGTTGACGCTGCCTCGCTCTGACGCCGAGGGTCTGCCGATGAGCGAAGGCACCGCCAAGCACGCCAGCGCGGACCGCGCCGCCGCCGCGCCGCTCTTCGCGCGCGTCGCCGACGAGGTCTCGATCTACGAGGTGAGCCCCCGGGACGGGCTCCAGAACGAGTCGGCGATGATCTCGCTCGAGGGCAAGCGGCGGCTCGTCGCGGCGCTCGTCGCCGCCGGCCTCCGGCGGATCGAGATCACGAGCTTCGTCTCGCCGAAGTGGGTCCCGCAGCTCTCCGACGCCGAGGAGCTCGCGAGGACGCTCGTCCCCGAAGACGGCGTGACCTTCAGCGCCCTGTGCCCCAACGCGCGCGGCCTCGAGCGCGCGCTCGCGGTGGGCCTGCGCGAGATCGCCGTGTTCCTGAGCGCGAGCGAGGCGCACAACCGCGCCAACATCAACAAGTCGATCGACGACACGCTCTCCGTGTTCTCGGAGATCGTCCCTCCGGCCCGCGAGGCGGGCCTCGCCGTGCGCGCCTACGTGTCGACGGTGTGGGGCTGCCCCTACGAGGGCGACGTCGATCCCGCCCGCGTCGTGCGCATCGCGGAGCGGCTCATCGAGCTCGGGTGCTACCAGGTCTCGCTCGGCGACACGATCGGCATCGGCACCCCGCGGCAGACGCACGACATCGTGCGCCGCTTCCTCGACGCGATGCCGCCCGAGCGGTTCGCGCTGCACCTGCACGACACGCGGGGCACGGCGCTCGCCAACATCCTGATCGGCCTGGAGCTCGGCGTGCGCGACTTCGACGCGTCCGTGGCCGGCGTGGGCGGCTGTCCCTACGCGCCCGGCGCGGCGGGCAACATGGCGACCGAGGACCTCGTGTTCATGCTCCACGGGATGGGGGTCCGGACCGGCATCGATCTCGACAAGCTCATCGAGGCGGGCAACATCGCCGAGCAGGTCATCGGCCGCCCGCTCCCGGGCAAGGTCCACCGCGCCGGCCCCTTCCGGCTGCGCCGCCAGCCGACCCGGAGCTGAGCCGTCCCCGCGCCACTGCCGCGGGGCTGTCAGTTGCCCGCGACGCAGCCGAGCCGGGTGAAGAAGACGTGGTGCTCGCCGCCCTCGCGATCGTCGCGGAAGAGGATGCCGACGTCGCCCTCCGGCCCGAACGTCGCGATCGGGCTGATGCTATCGCGGGGCGCGAAGGTGAGCCGCTGCTCGTCGCTGAGCGGCACGAGGTCCGCGGTCACGGTGACCGCGTAGAGCTCGTAGCCGTCGTTCTGATCGCGATCGTCCGAGTAGATCGCGAGCACCCGGTCGCCGAGCGCGCGCAGGTAGGGATACCGCGAGCGGAACGGGCCAGGGTTCGAGATGGCCGTGGGCGGCGTGAGGAGCTCGCCGTCCTCCGAGATCGCGGCCGCATAGATGGCCTTGGGGCTCGCCGACTTGTCGAACCATGCGACCACGTAGCGATCGCGGTTCCAGACCACCGTCGGATAGACAGCGTCGGTCTCGCCGTCCGTCAGCCGCACGATCTGCGAGATCGGGTCGAGCTCGGCGGAGAACGTCTGGAACTGGATGACGTGCGTGACCGCGTCGCCCGTCGACCAGGCCACGCCGATGCCGCTCTGGCCCGCGGCCGCGGCGGGCGCCTCGTTGCCGAAGCCGCTCGACGAGTCGGTGAGCTGGACGTTCTCGCCGATCAGGTTGCCGTCGATGTCGATGCGCTGGGCGAACAGATCGAAGAGGCCGTTGCGCTCGTCCTGCCAGACGGGGATGAACTCCGAGCCGTTCCACGTGAGCGCCACGTTGACCGAGAAGCCGAACGCCTCGGAGAGCCGCCGATCGCCGCCCTCCACCTTCTGGCCGTTCTCGTCGAGCAGCGAGAAGTACACCTCGTAGTCGCCGTCGCGCCGGTCCTGCCACGCGGCGCCGTACCGGTCGCCAACCCACACGATGGGCCCGCCGGAGGCGTCGCCGTTCTTCGGCGTGATGATCTCCTCGCCGGGCGCGAGCGGCTCGCCTTCCACGCTGATCATCGATCGGTACAGGTTGAAGCCCTGCGTGGTCCCCGTGTAGAGCGCCGCGTAGGAGGTCCCGCTCCAGGCGAGCCCGCCGGCGCCGGCCGGCGCGATGTCGCCCGAGATGCGGGTCGCGTCCGCGTCGAGCGGCACGAAGCGCGCGCCGTTGTCGACCGTGCCGTCGCAGTCGTTGTCGACGCCGTCGCAGATCTCGCGCCCGCCGGGGAAGGCGGCGGCGCTCGCGTCGTCGCAGTCGTCGCCGCACGCGAGCGGCTCGCCGGGGACCGTGCCGGGCAGCGACGCGCGGAAGCCATCGCCGTCGGTGTCGAGCGTCGACGGCCCGTAGGTGCACGTCCCTGTCGCGCTCTCGCAGGTGTCGCGGGTGCAGGGGTCGCCGTCGTCGCAATCGACGGGCACGAGCTCGACGCACGTCCCGCCGCGCCGCTGCGGCCCGCCGCCCGCCGCGCCCTCGGGAGGCGCCGCGCCGCCGTCGGGCGCCTCCGCCGCGAAGAGCTGGCAGAACACCGGCTTGCAGAGGTCGTCGGCGCCGGGGCAGTCGGCGTCGACCATGCACTCCGGCGCCGGCGGCGGGATGTTCAGCCCGGTCCGCGCGCCACACCCCCCCGAGAGCGCGGCGCCGCCGAGGGGGATCCCGACCAGGACCAGGGTCAGGGCCGTCTTCCGATGCGCGCGCCGAGCGCGCCGATCCACCGAGCGTCTCGTCACAAGCATCCGCCGATCCCCGCCACGTCGATCGGCTCGCACACGAGCCCCGGACTGCAATGGTCGTCTCCGCTGAGCTCGCAGAGCTCGACGCACTGCGTGCCCGACCCGGTCACGACGCAGGCGAACCCGGCGCCGCACTCGCCGCCGCCGCTGCACGGATCGCCCTGCCCCCCGGGGCCGGCCGGCGCGCAGAAGGCGCCGTAGATCTCCTGCCCGCACGGCTCACTCGGATACTGCACGAAGATGAAGCACCCCTCGCCGGGCCCGCAAAAGCCGCTGGACTGATCGTAGGGATCGCACTGGAAGTCGGTGATCGGCTCCACGTCGGGGCAACCGGGATCGACGTACTCGTCGAGCGTGTCCTTTCCCGCGTCAGCGCCTCCCTCGCCGTTCGGGACGGGAGGCGCGCCGGCCTCGCCGCCCCCGCCACCTGCAGACGGTTCGTCCACGATGACTGTATGGCCGCAACCGACCGCCAGACCCAGCCCAGGGAGCGGTGCGCAGAGAAGTGTCAGGAAGAGCGAGAAACGCCGTCGCATGGCGCCATGCTATCGATTCCTCGCGCGCCCGCCATGCATTTGGCGGCGAGGGCAGCGTCCTGACGCGACCGCGAGAGGTGGATCCTTTCCCCCAGGCTGCAATCCCACTTGCCTGTTGGCCGGCTCTCTGATGTATCTCTCAACAATGCACAAGCGCAACCTGCTCAGTATCGCACTCCTCGCTGCTTCCCCCTTGGCGCTCGCCCACCTCATGGCTTGCGGCGGTGACAACGCGACCGGAGGAGGCGGGGCGAGCTCTTCCAGCACCACGTCGAGCACCACCGGCGAAGGCGGCGGCGGCGGCGGCGGCGGTGAGACCGGCGGCGGCGGCGCGGGCGGTGATGGCGGCGCGGGCGGCGGCGATGGCGGCGGCGGTGGCGAGGTCAGCGGTGAGGCCGCCGACCACCTGCTGATCTCGGAGGTCGTCGTGTCGCCTGGAGCGGCCGAGTTCATCGAGATCTGGAACCCGACCGATGCCGAGATCGACCTGACCAACTACTACCTTTCGGACAACACCGTTTATTATCTCATCGCAGCGGGTGAACCCTGGAACCCGAACGCCAGCGCAGGGACGGACTTCCTCGTCCAGTTCCCTGCCGGCACCGTGATTCCGGCGGGGGCGCACCTCGTGCTCGCGAGCCACGACGGCTTCGAGCTCGAGTACGAACGGTGCGCCGACTTCGCGCTTGACGAGACGCCCATCCCCTGCGGGGGGGAGGACATTCCTCCCATGCTCGCGCCCGCGAACGGCGCGCTCGGCGCGCAGTCCGGCGGGCTCCTCACGGGCGATGGAGAGATGGTGATCCTCTTCGAGTGGGACGGGACGGAGGAGAGCCCGGTCAGGGACGTCGACTACGTCATCTGGGGCGCGGAGCTCGGGAACTCCGAGATGGCGTACAAGACAGGGAAGACCGGCTATGCCGATGACACCTCGCGCGCCAGCCAGCGGGCGGCCGCGGTCGCCGGCGACAGGCAGAGCATCGCGCGCTGTGGCAATCTCGAGTACGGCGAGCTGTTGACCGAGGGCAACGGCATCACCGGGCATGACGAGACCAGCGAGTGGCTCGACGTCAGCTTCAAGGTGTCGGACGCGCCGTCGCCCGGTGAGGCGAGCGACTGCGAGTAGCCGGCCTCCGTCGGCGCACCGAGCTCGGGCCCTGGCCGCGCGTCGCCGCGCGGCCGGGCTCGGCGGCGGCGCTCGACGTCATCTGACGTCAAGCGCCGGGACGCACTTACTGCCGGGTGATCGTCACCTTCTTGATGACGGGCGGGGTGACCGGGCGCTCGCCCTTGACATCGACGCTGGCCAGCTTGTGGACGAGCTCCTCGGGCCCGCACTCGCCGAAGATGGTGTAGCCGTTGTCGAGGTGGAACGCGGCCGCGTCGGTGATGAAGAACTGGGCGGAGTTCGTGTTCTTGCCGCGGTTCGCCATGCACAGAAGGCCCGCGCGGTCGTGGCTGCCTTCCTCCCAGACCTCGTCGGGGATCACGTAGCCGGCCTCCCCGGTGCCGTTCTTCTTCGCGTCGCCGCCCTGGATCATGAATCCCTTGATGATCCGGTGGAAGATCGTCCCGTCGTAGGCGGGCTTCTTCTCCCACGCCCCCTCCGGCGTCTTCCAGGGCCGGATGCCGCGCGCGAGGCCGACGAAGTTGGCGACCGTGATCGGCGCCTTGTCGTCGAACAGCTTGCAGGACAGCGCGCCGAGATCGGTCTCGATCGAGGCGGTCAGCGTCTTGCCCGGCGGGAGCCCCTTGGTGGCGTCCTCGAGCGTCCACTTGCCCTTCACCGGGTCGTCCTCGCTGGGCTTGACCTCGGCGACGGGCCGCGCGGTGACCTTGCGTCGCTGCGGCTGAGGGCGCTCCTTTTCCGCCTCCGCGTTGCCCCCGGCCGGCTTCGACGCGGGCGCGCCCGTCGACGCGGGCGTCGTCTTCGGCTTGGGCGTCTCTTCGGCCGTGGGCTCCGGGGTCTTCGAGCATCCTGCGAGGACCGCCAGCGCGGCGAGGGTGGCGATGGACTGGGTGGAGAAGGCTCGGACAATCATCGGGCAACGATTTCGCGCGTCGCGGTCCGGCGGTCAAGGACGAGCCTCGCCGTGGTAGGAAGCGGCATGAGCTCGCGCCGCGCCCTCGCGACCCGTCTGTCCTCGCTCGCCCCGCTCGCCCCCGCCCTGGGCGCGCTGCTGCTCGCGAGCGCCCTCGGGGCCTGCGAGCGCCGGGTCGATGAGCCGGTGCCGGTCACCCCCCGCAGCGCCGTCGTCGGCGTCCCCGCCCCTGACGTCGCGCCGCCGGTGTCGACCGGGACGCCGGACCAAGGCCGCTGCATCCACGCGACCCCGGCGACGCCGGAGCGGCCGCTCCCGACGCGCGCCGGCCCGGACCCGGCGTGCCCGGAGGACCCGGCCAGCCCGTTCCAGCTCGCGACCGGCAAGGTGATCTTCCTCGAGGCGAAGGCGCCCGACGTCGTGGTCGAGATCGCGCGGAGGGAGAAGGAGCGCGCCCGCGGCCTCATGTACAGAAAGAGCATGCCGGAGAACCGCGGGATGATCTTCGTCTTCGAGCAGCGGAGCAACCACTCGTTCTGGATGCACAACACGTGCATCCAGCTCGACATGCTGTTCATCGACAGCGATGGAACGATCGTCGGTATCGAGGAGAACACTCCGACGCTCAACGACTCGAGCTTCGAGGTCGGCTGCCCCTCGACGTACGTCCTCGAGCTGAACGCCGGCTGGGCGCGGCGCCACGGCGTCGTCGCGGGCCAGAAGGTCCGGCTCGAGGGGATCTGACGCGCGCGTGGCGCGCGATCCGATGCGCTCCTCGGCCAGGGCGGCCCACGGCGCGGCGGGGCGGCGCTACATCCCCGGGAACAGGCCGAGCTGCCGCGCGGCGAGCGGAGCGCGCGCCGCGCCGGGCGGGGGCGCTGTGTCGAGAACGAGCGGCCCGCGCGGCGGCGCCGCGAGCAGGCGCGCGCGCTTGCCGAGGAGCGCGTCGCGGGCGGCTGCGAGCGCCAGATCCGGGCGGTTGTTGTTCTCCGAGAGGTGCATCAGCGCGACCGTGTGCGTGCCGCCCGGCAGCGCCGCGAGCAGCGCGCAGGCCTGCGCGTTCGACAGGTGGCCCCGCGCCGAGAGGATCCTGCGCTTGAGGTGCTGCGGGTACGGGCCGGCGTCGAGCATGTCCTCGTCGTAGTTCGACTCGAGCATCAGGACGTCGCAGCCGGCGACGTGCTCGAGGAGCCCCGGCGGGACCTCCCCGAGATCGGTCACGAGCGCGGCCCGGCGCGCGCCGTCGTCGACGACGAGCGCGACCTGCGCCGCGTCGTGCGGCAGCGGCCTCGGCGAGAAGGTGAGCGCGCCGATCGCGAACGGCTCGCGCGGCGAGAAGAGCCGGACGCGCTCCGGATCGCCGAGGTGCGCGGCGCGCGCGGTCGCCTCCGAGGCGTAGATCGGGATCTTGTGCTTCTTGTTGTACCTGGCCGCCACGCCGACGTGGTCGGCGTGCGCGTGCGTGATGACGATCGCGTCGGGCGTCCACTCCGACGTCGGACGGGACGTCGAACCCGACGTGCAATCCGACGTGGAACCGCGCGCGCCGGCCGTGGCGGCTGCCGCGAGGCACTGCGCGAGCACCCGGGGCCCGACGCCCGCGTCCACGAGGACGCGCGTGCCGCGGGAGGCGAACAGCGTGGCGTTGCCTCCGCTCCCGCTCGCGATGATGGTGATCTGCATGCCGGGCTCCGCGGAACGGGTGCTCCTGTGAGCCGTAGCGCAGGCGAGGGCCTGGCTGCAAGCGCGCTGAGCCGCGCGAAGCGCTCGCGAGGGCGCTCGAACGACGCTACAGGAATTCCACTCCGTCGTGCCCTCGTCCCGCCCCTCCTCCCGCCCCTCCCCTGACCCCGCCCCGGAGGCCCCGCGCGGCGGTGTCCCCGGCGACGGCAGCCTCCGCAGCGACGGCGGCAGCGGCAGCGACGGCGGCGACGGTAGCAGCGGCAGCGGCGGCAGCCGCGACGGCGGCAGCCGCGACGGCGGCAGCGGTAGCAGTGGCAGCAGCGGCGACGGTGGCAGCGGCAGCAGCGGCGACGGTGGCAGCGGCAGCAGCGGCGACGGTGGCAGCGGCAACGGCAGCAGCGGCGACAGTGGCGCGCGGCGCGGCAAGCGGCGGCGCGCGGTGATCGCGGCGCTCGTCATCCTCCTCGCCGTCCTCGGCGCCGCCGTCGCTGCGCTCCTCGTGCTCGGTCCGCCCGCGATCCGCCGGCGCATCATCGCCGAAGCGCGCGCGCGCGGCGTCGCGCTGGAGCCGGGCGTCATCGACCTCGGCCTCGGCGCCGTCCGGCTGCGCGACGCGCGCTTCTCGCTGCTCGGGGTGCGCGGGCTCTCGGGCACTGTGGCGCGCGCCACGATCGAGCTGCGCGGGCTCTCGCCGGCCCGGATCGCGGCCGATGGCGTCGACATCACCCTCGTGGGGACCGACGCCCTGGAGGGCCTGCCAGCGTGGGTCGCCCAGCATGGCCCGCGCGCGGCGGCGCTGCCGCTCACGACGAGCCGCGTGCGCCTCGGCCTCCGGGATCGCGACGGCGGGCCCGAGGTCCTCGCGCTGGCCGACGGCTCCCTCCAGCGGCGCGCGGCCGCCTCCGGCCAGGGCGCCGCCGCGCCGCAGCCCGGCGCGCCGCAGCCCGAGGCCGGTGTCCTCAAGCAGGCGCGCGTGCTCGTCGCCGGCAAGGAGATCGCGCGCACCGACGTCGCGTGGTCGATCGGCGCGACCTCCATCTCCCTCGGCTTCGGCGGCGAGGACGTCGCCGCGGCGCCGCTCCGGGCCGAGCTCCGGCCGCGGCCCTCCCCGAGCGCCTCGATCGCGCTCGCGCCGGTTCCTCTCACCGCCGTCGGCGCGCTCCTCGGCGTCGACGTCGGCGCCGCGAAGATGATCGTGTCCGGCACGCTCGATCTGCGGCTCGCGGAGGGCGCGGATCGGACCGCCCTGTCCGAGGCGCCGCTCGAGGGCCCGATCGCGCTCACGGTGAAGGGCTTCACCCTGCCCCACCCGAAGGAGCTCGACGGGCTCCTCTTCGGCGACACCACGACCCTCAAGGCGGACGCGCGCATCTCGGGGGACCGCCAGCGCGTCGCGCTCGGCGGCGTCGAGGTCGCCGCCGGCGCGCTGAAGCTCACCGGCACGGGCACGATCCAGCGCGACGGCGCGGACGCCTCGATCGGCATGGATCTCTCCGGATCCATCCCGTGCTCGCTCCTGGCCGGCTCCGCCGCGATGTCGCACCTGACCGGCGCCGTGGGCCTGCTCGCGCGCGACCTGATGAGCCGCACGCTGGCGGGCTCGGTGGCGGTGCGAGCGCGCGTCGACGCGCGCGCGAGCCGGCTGACCGCCGCGCGCGTCACCCCGAGCGCGATCCTCCGCTGCAAGCTCCGCTTCTGACGTGGCCGGAGCTCGGCCGCGACCGGGACAGCGAACCGGATGAACACCCCTCGAGACGCCAGGGACGTCAAAAGGAGCAGAAATTTCTTCCCTTGGCGTCCCTGGCAGCTCCACTTCTTCTCCTCCGCGCACCGCTCTTGTCGCGCCCGCCACCGACGAGCGCGACGGAGATCGACCTCGTTTCACGGCCCGGCGCGTGGCTCCGCCCGAGCACAGCGAGGGCCAATGAAGGAAGAAGTGCGGAGGATCAGGGCGGAGGACGAAGGTCGATGTTGGTGACGAATTGACGCGATGAACAACGACGCGACGCGCGTCGAGCGCAGCGCGCTCGCTCGACGAGAGAGCGCCGCTCTGGCACCCTGATCGATGAGGAGCCCGCAATGCGCCCTGGAGCTCTCGCGCTCGCCGTCCGGATCACGTCGCTTCTCGGGGTCATGTCGCTCTTCAGCGCTGCCTGCAACGGAGGTCTCGGCTCCGGCATGATGGACGACGCCTCGGGCGGCGGAGGGGCAGCCGCGACGTCCTCGACCTCGGTCTCCTCCACGACGTCGGCTGGAAGCGGCGGCGCGGGCGGCGCGGGCGGCGGGGCCGCCGGGGCCGCCGGGGCCGCCGGGGCCGCCGGGGCCGCCGGGGCCGGAGAGGGCGGCGCGATCAGCGAAGAGGACTTCCCGCTCGATACGCACCCCGAGGGGCCGTGCCCGCCCGACATGGTGGAGGTCGAGGGATACTGCATCGATCGCTTCGAGGCGCCCAACGTGGAAGGCGCCCTGCCGCTCGTGATGGAGAGCGCTGTCTCGGCGCACGCCTGGTGCGAGGAGCGCGGCAAACGCCTCTGCACCGAGGACGAGTGGGACACGGCGTGCGAGGGACCCGAGGGGTTCATCTATCCGTACGGGAACACCCACGAAGCGGACCGCTGCAACGACGGCAAGACATGGAGAGCCCCCGACGAGGGCGCGCTCAACACATGGCCTTCCGAGGAGGCGGCGGCGGAGGTCGAGGCGCTCTACCAGGCCGAGCCGAGCGGCGCGCGCCCCGGGTGCGTGAGCGCCTTCGGCGTCCACGACATGACGGGGAGCGTCGAGGAGTGGGTGGTGCGCACCAAGTACCACGTCAACGAGTATCCCCACGTCCTCAAGGGCTGTTACTGGTCCGGGTGCTTTGGCGGCGCGAAGCCGCGGTGCGGCTCGACGAACCCGGCGCACGCGGACGGGTTCCGCTACTACGAGACGAGCTTCCGGTGCTGCCGCGACGTCCAGTGATCGGCGCTGCAGCCCCGTGCCGGCCCGCGCCGGGGCGGTTCATCGAAGCGGCGGCGCGCCGGGGGTGACGGGCGAGAGCCAGCCCGCGCGCGCCGCTCGTGGACGCGCGGCGGGCGAGCCCCACGATCCGCTTCCCCTCGGTCGCGCCGCGGGCTAGGGCACCGGGATACGGTGCTGACCCTAGCAAGAGAGCCACGCCCCGGCCTCGACCTCTTGAAGGACGCGATCGCCGCGTTCGGCGCCAAGGGGCGCGAGCGCGCCCGCCCGGACGACCTCGACGCGCGCGACCCGGCGTTCATCGCCCGCGTGCTCCCGCTGCTCGGCCTCCTCTACGACGACTACTTCCGGTGCGAGACCGAGTTCGAAGCGGACCTGCCCGACGGCCCCTTCCTCGCCGTCAGCAACCACAACGCGATGACGGGAATGCCGGACATGTACTGCCACATGACGGCGTTCTGGCGCCGCTATGGGCCCTCGCGCCCGGCCTACGGGCTCATGCACGACCTGCCGTTCAACGTCCCGAAGGCCGGCCCCTGGCTCAACGCCTGCGGCGCCATCGCCGCGAGCCCGGAGAACGCGCGGCGGGCGCTCGCCCGGGGCGCGGCGGTGCTGGTCTTCCCCGGCGGCGATCTCGACGCGTGCAAGCCCACGTCGGAGCAGTACACGATCCGCTTCGGCCGGCGCCGCGGCTTCGTCCGGCTCGCCATCCGCGAGGGCGTGCCGATCGTGCCGATCGTGAGCGTGGGCGCGCACCAGTCGCTCTACATCGCCACGGACGGGCGCAGGCTCGCCGAGTGGCTCCGCCTCCCCCAGCTCGCGCGCTCGAACGTCGCGCCGCTCGGCCTCGCGCTTCCGTGGGGCCTCATCGTCGGCGTCCCGATCCCCCATGTGCCCCTCCCGGTGAAGATCCATACGCGGATGCTCCGCCCGGTGCACCTCGGGCTCCCGAGGGAAGCTGCCAGCGACCCGGACGTGGTCGAGCGCGCGTTCGCGCGGATCGTCGCGCGCATGCAGGCCGGGCTGGACGAGCTCCGGGCGGCGGGCAGGCACGGCCTCTTCCCGCGCGGCTGCCAGCGAGCCACAGGTTGACGGGAAAACCACGGAAGGATAGCAACGTGATGGCGTCCCGAGAGCGCGCGTGGCGCCGGAGGCGGTGATGACGCCTGGTTTCACGCGGCTGGCTCGCGCTCCAGCGCTGACACGCGGTCACGCCGCGCCGGAATCCGCCGGCGGACGATAAAGGGCGCTGGCCCTCGCGCGGCTCTCGGAAAACCGAGTCCATTCATGTAGGCTTGGGCGCCAGCCGTGAACCCCGACCGCACCGCGCAGCTGCTCGCACCGGTGGCCCAGCCCGGAGAGCTCATCGCGGCCAAGTACCGCGTCGAGCGGGTCGTGGCGATCGGCGGAATGGGGGTCGTGCTCGCCGCGCGCAACGAGGATCTCGACCAGAAGGTCGCCATCAAGATCCTGCGCCAGGACGCCCTCGCGAACCAGGAGGCCGTGGCGCGCTTCCTGCGGGAGGCCCGGACGGCGGCGCGCCTGCAGGGCGAGCACGTCGCGCGCGTGTTCGACGTCGGCACGACGGAGAGCGGCGTGCCGTTCATGGTGATGGAGTTCCTGAGCGGGCTCGATCTCCAGCAGGTCATCGACACCCACGGCCCGCTGCCCATCCAGGATGCGGTCGACTACGTGTTGCAGGCGCTCGAGGCGGTGGCCGAGGCGCACGCGGCCGGCGTCGTGCACCGGGACATCAAGCCTTCGAATCTGTTCCTGGCCGAGCACGCGGACGGGACACGGCACATCAAGGTGCTCGATTTCGGCATCTCGAAGGGCCAAGGCCTCGACTCGCCCGCGGAGCCGGGCCTCACGTCGACGAAGCAGGTGATGGGGTCGCCCGGGTACATGTCGCCCGAGCAGATGATGGCGCCGAGGACCGTCGACGGGCGCGCCGACGTGTGGTCGTTCGGTGTGCTGCTGTACACGCTCGTCACGGGCGAGCCGCCGTTCCAGGGCGAGACGGTCGCCGCGGTGATGGCGAACATCCTGCACCAGCCCGTGCCGCGGCTGCGCGACAGGCGGAGCGACGCGCCCGCCATGCTGGAGCGCATCGTCGCGCGCTGCCTGGAGCGCGACGTGAGCGCGCGCTACGCCAACGTCGCCAAGCTGGCGCAGGCCCTCGATCCGCTCGGGTCGAGCTTCGCGAAGCTCTCGACCTCGCGCATCCAGAGCGCGATCGGCGCGGCGTCGCCGGCCGGGCAGACGCTGCTCAACTCGAAGGCCGCCGAGGACAGCGACCGGCTGTCCGGCGCGTCGTGGTCGCACACGAGCTATCGCCGCAGGTCGCGGCGCCGGCTGCTCGTGGCCGCCGGCGTGGCCGCGCTGCTCGCCGGCGCGGCCGGCGCGGGCGCGTGGCTCGTCGGGGGCGGTCGCGTGGCGCCGCCAGCGCCGAGCTCAGCGGCGGCGCGCGAGCCCGATCGCGCGGGCAGCGCCGGCGGCGACGCGCTCGCCCCCGCGCCGTTCGCGCCGAGCGCGGCGCCCGTGCTCACCGCCGCCACGGCCGCGGCGAGCCCGGCGGCGCCGCTGGCCCCTGCGCCGAGCGCGGCGCACGCGGGCAACACCGCGCCCAGCGCGCGGCCGCGGGCGACCGCGTCCGGAGCGCCGCTCAGGCCAGGCGCCCAGCCGAAGCCGACGATTTCGACCAGCGAGGACGATATGTTGAGGAGCCGCCATTGAGACCGTCACGAGCGCGACACGCGGGCGCATGGCTCGCGCTGCTCTCCGGGATGTGCATGACCTCGCCGCTGCGAGCCCAGCCGACCCCGTCCGACAAGGCCCTCGCGGAGGGGCTGTTCCAGGACGGCAAGAAGCTCATGGACGAGGGCAAGCTCCCCGAGGCGTGCCCCAAGCTGGCCGAGAGCCAGCGCGTGGATCCCACCGTCGGGACGCTGCTCAACCTCGCGGTCTGCCACGAGAAGGAGGGCAAGACAGCGAGCGCGTGGGCCGAGTTCAAGGAGGCGTCCGCGCTCGCGGCGAGCGCCGGGCAGCAGGATCGCGCCCAGTTCGCGGCCAAGCGCGGGTCCGAGCTGGAAGCCCGGCTGACGCGCCTCGTCCTGGAGGTCGCGCAGCCGGCGCCGGGCATGGCGATCACGCTGAACGGCAAGGAGCTCAGCGCGACAGCGGCCACCGGCTCGGGTATCCCCGTCGATCCGGGCACGGCGACGGTCGAGGCCAGGGCGCCGGGCAAGCAGCCCTGGTCGCAGCAGGTGACGCTCGATCCCGGGCCGAGCACGGCGCGGGTGACCATCCCGCCGCTCGCGGGCGTCGCCGCGCCGGAGCCGCCCAGGGCTGCTCCCCCTGCCCCGCCGCGCCCGGCGCCGCCGGCTCGGCCCGAGGCGCGGGGCCCCGAGGGGACGGGCAGCCCGATGCGCGCGCTCGGCTTCGTCGCCGGCGGCGTCGGGCTCGCCGGGATCGGCGTGGGCGCGGTGTTCGGCGTCCTGACGGTGCAGAAGGCCAGCGACGTCGAGGAGGGCTGCAGCGGCAACTTCCGCTGCAGCCGGGCGGACGTCGAGGCGAACGAGAGCGCTCGGACGACCGCGATGGTCTCGAACATCGCGGTCGGGGCCGGGCTCTTGTGCCTCGGGGCCGGCGTCGCGATGGTGCTGTTGTCCCCGTCGCCAGAGAGGGCTGTCGCGGGCGAGCGGGTCTGGGTCGCGCCGAGCGTCGCTTCGGACGGGGGGCGCGTGGTGCTCGGAGGCCAGTGGTGATGCGAAGCTCGAAGAGTTCTGCCGTGACGCTCGCGCTCGCCGCGCTCGCGCCCGCCCTCCACGGCTGCGCGCAGATCGCGGGGCTCGAGGATCGCGAGGTGATCCCGGTCCTCACGATCGCGAGCAACCAGGCGGAGCCGCGCGGCATCGCGCTCGACGAGGAGGTGATCTACTGGACCAACGGGAGGAGCGGCGGGGCCCAGGGGAGCGCGACGGGCGGAGCGCTCCGGATGCAGATCAAGGATGACCCGGCGGTCATCGACCTGCTCGCTCCTTCGAGCGAGGCGCCCGCGGTCATCGCGCTGGACGCGACGCACATCTACTGGTCGAGCACCGACACGGGGTTCGAGGGCGAGTGCGAGGGCGGCTCAGGGGAGCGCGACAAGCTGTGGAGGCTGCCGAAGGAAGGGCGGTTTCCGGCTGCCGGCGGGGAATTGCTGTGGGGTAGCTGCGGCGCCGTCGAGGAGCTCGCGCTGAACGCCGACAACATCTACAGCGCTCGGCCCAGCGCGGAGCGCATCACCTGGATCCCCAAGGCAGGCGGCAACCGGAAGGATCTCACGGAAGGCGGCGAGCCCTTCGGCGTCGCGGCCGACGGCGCCCGCGTCTACTGGACCGACCACGGGCGCAACGAGATCTTCTTCGACGACACGAGCGACAGCGCCCCCGGAGAGCCGCTGGTCACCGACCTCGAGGAAGCGCCGAGCCTGCTCGCGCTGGACGAAGCCAACCTCTACTGGCTCACCCAGAGCGGCGTCATGCGGTATCCGCGGAGCGGAGGAGACGTCCCGGTGCCCCTCCTCGCAGGGCTGTCGAGCCCACCGACGGGGCTCGCCGCCCACGGAGACTACCTCTATGTCACCGTCAGGGCGGCGGGGAGCGTCCACCGGATCCGCAAGGACGGCACCGCCGAGCCGGAGGAGATCGCGTCGCGCCAGGGGGGCCCGACGGGCATCGCCGCGGACAGGACGGGCGCGTACTGGACGAACAGCGACTCGGGAGAGATCGTCCGGTTCACCGACGAGTGACGCGCAGCCGCCGGTCAGGCGGCCGGGGCGCTCGGCGTCCCGGGCTCAATCGATCTGCAGGTGATAGTGGGGCGGCCGCGACTCCTCGAGCGCGAGCACGCCGCCGACCTCCTCGACGCCATCGAGAAAGGCGCGCTTCTCCGCCGGCGTCATGTCCCGGTTCCGGATGTCGACCGCGCCCTCCCGGAGGTGCGCCGAGATGAACACGCCGCGGTCGATCTGGGCGCGGATCACCTGCTCGAGGGCCGCGATCAGCGCCTCCGGGGGCTGCTCGGTCGAGAGCCCCTCCTCGTAGGCGCTCATGATCTCGCGCGCCGCCGCCTTGTCCTTGTAGAGGCCGAGGACGTCGGCGCCATGTCGGAACAGCTCGTGCATTGCCTCGGCCTGCCGCGCCGGGTCCCGCGTGCCGCTCGTGATGACGAGCTCCTTTCCGGTCCGGCGGAAGTAGGCGCTGGCGATCTCCG
This sequence comes from Sorangium sp. So ce321, assembly GCF_051530195.1. Classification (NCBI taxonomy): domain Bacteria; kingdom Pseudomonadati; phylum Myxococcota; order Polyangiales; family Polyangiaceae; genus Sorangium; species Sorangium sp. So ce321. The sequence continues at coordinate 7,462,919 of NZ_CP150329.1, forward strand.
CGACCTTCTCTTCCACCGCGGGCGCGAGGGCGATGCCGGGCAGGAGCACATAACGGCGCTCCTCGTCCGGATCCGCCGACGCCGCGCGCCGCAGCGGCGCGAGCGCCGGCGGGACGGCCCCGGGCGGCTCGTCCTCGTCGATCTCCGGGACCTGCAGCGAGAGCACCCTGGCCGCGGGGCCATCGGGGACCCAGAAGTTGAGCCCCACCTGCTCGATGGGAGCGCGGGAGACCAGCGGCGAGCGCGCGGGGAGCTCGGGCGCTGCCGCGGCGCGGGAGACGCAACCTCCCGCGGCGAGAGCGAGGACGAGGACGGCGGCGCGGCGGGCGCGCGGGAGGAGAGACGGGCGCGAGCGCAACATGCGATCCACGGGGCGCCTCCTACTTCGTGATCGTGAACGAGGCGCGCGCGAGCTCCCTGCCCGCCGCGTCGCTGACCACCACCGACCAGAGCCCCGCCGCGCGCGCCTTCCGCGTGGCCGCCCACGTACGAAACCGCCGCTGCGCGCCGACCGCGAGGGGGATGCGCAGCGGCGCGCTCCCGTCAGGCGGCGTGAAGGCGACGGTGATCTCCGAGGCGGCCCGGTCCTTGTTGGCGAGCTCGACGAAGGCATAGATGCGGTCGATCTCCGCGCTCGCGAACGAGGTCGCCGGCTCGAGCGGCTCGCGACCGGCGATGCCCCGCGAGACGACGAGCCGCACCACCTGGAGCTCGGGCGCCGCGACGGCGCGCTCTTCAGCGACACCGCCCGGCGCCGCGCGCCCCGAGCCGTCCGCGACCGATCCCGACCTGCGACGCCGCTCTCGCCCCGCGCCGCGGGTCGACGCGGTCGCCCCGTCGCGGCGGTCTGCGTCGCTGCGGCCCTCGTCCGCGGCGGCGCCGCCGACGAGCGCCGGCGCGTCGCCTTCGTCCCTGGGCGCAGCCGCGCTCGCCTCCCCCTCGGCGCCGCCGCCTGGCCTCCCCTGGGCCGCGCGGCTCAGCGCCGGAGGCTCCTCGCGGGCGATCCGGGCGACGGCATCGCTCGGGTCACTGCAACCGAGCCACGCGGGCGCCCCGCCGAGAGCAGCGGCTGCGAGCGCCAGGACCATGGTTTTCCGCTTCGTTCCCCGGGTGTTCACACCGACGAGGTGCCACGATTCAGCGGAGGGGGCGAAAAAACTACAACCCCGGCAGCAGCCAGGAGACCCGTCGCCCCTGCCCATCGCAGGGCATGGAGCCGGCGTCGTGCAGCAAGAAAGAAGCTCGGGAGCGGCGCCGCCAGGTCGCGGCGGCCCTGGTCAACGCTTCGGACGGGAGCGGCGCGGAATGTTGGTCAACTCACTATCTTGCGAGGGACCGAAGTTCGTGATGGCGCTGTCTTCGATCATCAGGATGAGCAGCCCTCCGCTCGCGCCTCGTGCCGTCGTCGCCCGGGACCCCTGCGTTGTCTCCCGTGGCGCGTGGTACGAGCTGTCCGCTGCGATCTGCTTCATCTCCAACTCCTTGCAACACTTCAGTCTGGCTGTCACGCCCCGGCTGGCTGAGCCGTCCTGCACTTCCGTGCACGGTGTCCGGGGCTGGAAACTGGCCTGGGCGCGAAAACGCCAATGCTCGCAGAATAGTCACGGCTTCGACTGAAAATCATCATGAAAGAGGTCTTTCTCGACGATTTCTGTCCGGTGCTGCTCCAGTCCGCTTTTTCGAGTCCGCTTTTTCAGGTCCCGCTGGGCGCGAGGACGCTTCTCGCCTTCTCGCTCCCTGGCCCAGGCGCTGTGGCGAGTGCCCGTGGCGACGTGAAGCGCGGCGCAGCGTAAAGCGTGATGGCCGGAGTTTCAACGGGACGCCCTGAACACTGAACGCAGGTTCCGTGCTTTATTCATCGGCTCCGGGCAGGGCGGCTGAGCGGCGCTCCCGAAGCCGGGGAGGCGGCGCTCGCCGGGAGCGCTTCAGCGGCGGCCGAAGCCAGCCAGCTGGCGGGCGGCGGCCACCACCTCGTCGCAATCGACGCAGCGCAGGACCCCGTCGACCAGCTCCATGCTGCCCAGGCTGCCGCACTCGGGACAGCGGTTGGCGAGCTGGTGCTTGCTCTCCTCGCAGAGTCGGTTCGTCTCCGCCTCGGCCTCCGCCTCGGTGCGGAAGATCTCGGCCGGCGTGCGGGCGTCGCGCTTTCGGTCATCCATGGCGCGCAAGCTACCACGGGCGCCAAGCCGGCCACGAGCGCCACGCCACCCGGCGCGCCGGTGCTCGCGGCGAACAAGGACGTGCGCAACCACGCAGCGCTCGCCCTATCAAGCTGAGCTCACCGCATCGAGCTCACCGCACCGACTCGATCAGGCCCCGGAACGCCGAGCGCGCCGACTGCACCGTCTCGTCCGGGCCGACCATCCTGAAGAACCAGTTTCCGCGATCGGGCGTCCTCACCGCCGCGCCGAGGAGCCGGTAGCCTTCCTTCACCATCTCGACGGAGGCTCGCTTGCGGGCGCCCGCCTTCGGCCCGAGCGCGATCGTGTAGGTGCCCGCCACCTCGACCGTCTCGACCCGCATGCCGCGAACCTCGAACGACTCGCGCCTGGCCTTCGCCCCGACGTCGCCATCGAACTGCGCGAACCACTCCTGGAAGTTCGCCTCGACGTCTCCCCTGTTCCCCAGGCCGAACGAGAGGACCTGCACCTCGACGTCCTCCTTGTCGTTCCCTGCCCTGGGCACCTTGTAGAGGGCCTTGCGCGGGCCGGCGCGCGGCACGTCGAGCGCCGCCCAGCTCCCCGGGACATCCCACGCGAGCGGCGCGGCGGCGGGCGCGCCGGAGGCGGCCGGCGGCGGCGACGGCTCGGGCTCCGGCGCGCTCCGCGAGCAGGCCGGGACCACGAGCGCCACGAGCGCCACGAGCGCTGCTCGAGCGAGCGGCGCCTGACGTAGGAGCATGAGGCCAGATCTACCACCACGTCCTCCACCGAGGCGCTGGAATTCGATACCCCGCCGGGCGAGAAACCGCGATCCTCTCGTCGAGCCACGATCTCCGCGGGGGCCGCGATCCTGAAGCAGCGCGGAGGGGCAGAGGGCGAAGGGGCAAAGAGGAGCCGTGTCCTCTGCGCCTCCGCGCTCGATGCGATGCGGCGCCGCGGCGGTGCGGAGGGGCGCCGGAGGGGACCGGCGGCGAGCCGGACGCGGAATCGGGTGTAAGCCCTCGGCCCTGCTCGCACGTAGAAGAGACGCCCCGGCCAGGGAGAGGAGACGGCGCATGGATCAGATCGGCGAGTACCTCGTTCGACGCCTCGTCGGCGAGGGGGGGATGGGCAAGGTCTACGAGGGCGAGGAGCGCCTGTCGCGCCGGCGCGTCGCGCTGAAGGTGCTGCGCCCGGAGCTCGCCCGGAGCGAGCAGGGACGGCGCCTCTTCCTGAACGAGATGCAGATCCTCGCGCACCTGGAGCACCCGAACATCGTCCGGAGCCTCGCCAGCATCGAGGCCTCCGGCGAGCTCGTGATGGTGCTCGAGTACCTGGACGGCCAGACGCTGCGCTCCGTCCTCGGCGCCGCCGGCCGCCTCCCCTGGCCGGAAGCGGTGCGGATCACGGCCGGCGTGGCGAGCGCGCTCGCGGCGGCCCACGGGCAAGCGCCGCCCGTGATCCACCGCGATCTCAAGCCCGAGAACATCATGGTGCAGAAGGACGGCGGCGTGAAGGTGATGGACTTCGGCATCGCCAAGGTCGTCGAGGCGATGAACCAGACCAACACGCAGAGCGTCGGCACCCTGCAGTACATGAGCCCGGAGCAGATCGACGCGCGCTCCATCGATCACCGGTCGGACCTCTACTGCCTCGGGCTCATCCTCTACGAGGCCCTCACGGGGCGCCCGCCGTTCCAGTCGGCCTCGCCGCGCGAGCTGCTCAACCTGCAGTGCACGGCGGAGCCGCCGCCGCTCGATGACGACGTGCGGAGCGGGCTGCCCCGCGGCGTCGAGCAGCTCCTCTTCCAGCTGCTCGAGAAGGCCCCCGAGGATCGACCGTACCTCGCGCAGGACATCGTGGACCGCCTGGAGCCGTTCCAGACAGCAGGGAGCACGCCGCAGCGAACCGCCGGCGGGGAGCGCGCGGCGACGGCGAGCGCCCCGCACCGCGCGCGCGATCAGGAGCGGGTGAGCGCGCCGCACCGCGCCGGCGACCAGGAACGGGTGAGCGCGCCGCACCGCGCCGGCGACCAGGAACGGGTGAGCAGGCCGCATCGCGCCGGCGACCAGGAACGGCCGAGCGGGCCGGGAGGGGCGCGCATCACCGGCGCGTCGGGCGCGCCGCGCACCGACACGATCGCGCTCGTCGAGCAGATCGACCGGACACGCGACGTGCCGGGCCGGCTCGCGATCGCGATCATCGTGACGCTGTCGGCGCTCGCCGGGCTCGGGACCTGCGCGCTGCGCTCTTCGGACGGCGCGCCGGAGCCGCCCGCCAGCGCCGCGACGCCGGCGCCGCCGGTGAGGGCGCGGTGAGGCGAGCGTCGCCAGAGCAGGCTGGCTACACGGAAGGCGCGCCCCTGCCGGCCATGGGGTGCGCCGCGCGGTCGCGCTGCGGCGCTGCGGAAGAGCTGTGGCGGCTCGGCGAGCCCGACCAGGGCGGCCCGGCAGGGCCGGAGCACGAGGCCGTCGCGACGCGCCTCCTGTCGCTCGGAAGCGCGGGCGTCGGCGGCTTCATCGACGGCGCCATCGCCGCGCCGGCCGACGGCGACGCGCCGGCCGACGGCGAGCGCGGCGACGCGCCGCGCCCTCGGTCGGCGCGCGTCTGGCTCGTGCGGAGGCTCGCGGGCGCTTCCCTGTCGGACCGGATGCGCGCTCGGCGCGGGCCCTTTCCGTTCGAGGAGGCGCTCCGGCTCGCCGTCCCGCTCGCCCGCGCGCTCGCCGCGTGCGAGCAGGCCAGCCTGTTCCCTGGTCCGCTCTCGCCCGACGCGGTGCTCGTGGACGACGCTGGCGGGGTGACGCTGCCCGCGAGCGGGCTCGTGGCGGCGCTCGTCGGGGCACAGGCGGGCCGCGGGGCTGCCTCGGAGCCGCGCGCCGAGGGGGCGCGCGCGTCCTCGGCGGTCCCGCCGCTCTGGACGCCCCCCGCGCAGGCCGACGGCGCGCTCTGGGACAGCGCCGCGAACCGCTACGCGCTCGGCCTCGTGCTCTACCGCCTGCTCGCGGGAGAGCACCCGTTCGCGGGCGCCGGCCTGCGGCACGCGCTCGGCGAGGCCGCACACAGCGAGCCGCCGCCGTTCATCGAGGGCGTGGCGACCTCGCTCCCCGCCGGCCTCCAGGGCTACGCCCTGCGGCTGCTCCATCCGGACCCCGCGCGGCGGCCGCCGCGCGCCGAGGCGATCGCGGACGCGCTGAGCGGGTTCCTCGACGAGCCCCCGGCGGCGCGGCCGGCGCACGTCGCCCCGGCGTCCCGGCGCGCCGACGCGTCGAAAGAGGCCAGCGCCGCGACGGCAGCCAGGACCAGCGCCGCGGCGGCAGAGGCCACGACCGCCGCGGCGACGCGCGGGCGCGAGCCCGGAGACCGCGCGCAAGCCGGGCGGCCGCCGCGCCGGCGGGACGAGCGCGCCGGCACGGCATCGCGGCTGTGGCAGCTCGCGCCGCTCGGCGCCGGCGCGCTCGTCGCGTCGGCCGCGCTGGCCGCGCTCGCGCTGCCGCGGGCCGCGCCCGAGCGGGCGGCGCCGCGGGCGGTCGCCGTGGCGCCGGTCGCGCCGCTCGCAGGGCCGCAGACGGCGGCGGAGGACTGCGCCGCGTGCCACGGCCGCCAGGCGTCGGAGTGGCGCCGCTCCGTGATGGCGCACTCGGTGAAGAGCCCGCTCTTCAACGCGCTGGAGAGCCTCATCCAGGAGCAGGCCGGGCGCACCGCCGATTGCCCGAACGGCGCGGGCATCCTCCGCAAGGCCGACCCCGCGCGCGCGTGCCGCGACGGGCGCAGCGGCGTCGCCGTGACCGGCTCGGGCGGCGAGCACTGGTGCGTCAACTGCCACAGCCCGGCGGAGAACCTCGACGCGGCCATGCCGGCGTGGGACGGCCGCCCCGGCGGCGATCCCCGCACGCGCCTGCCCGTGCGCGACCTGCTCACCCGCCGCGGGATGGAGGGGATCTCCTGTGCCTTCTGCCACCAGGTGCACGGTCCGGTCGGCCCGCGCGGGCGCGCTGGCTACCAGGGCAACCCGACGTGGACGTCCTTCACGACCGGCGCCGTCTTCGCGGCGCGCCCCGAGGACGCGCGGGGTCTCTTCGGGATCGCGAACAGCGGTTACGACCTTCGCCCCGAGGAGCTCCTGCTCGCCGCAGGCCAGCGCGGGGACCGGCGCTTCGTGACTTCGGCGGACCGGCCGGCGAGCGCCGACGACCCCGTCGTGCACGGCCGACCGTCGGCGGCCGCGAAGGCCTACCTGCGCTCGAGCGAGTTCTGCGGGGCCTGCCACGACGTGCGCCTCTTCGGCACCGACAGCCTCGCTGGCGCGCGGGGCGAGCACTTCAAGCGCCTGCGCAACGCCTACACCGAGTGGTCGGACTGGGCGCGATCCGAGGAGCGCGCGGGCCGCCGCGCGGCCAGCTGCCAGGACTGCCACATGAGCACCTACCCTGGCGTGTGCGAGGCGGCGCCGGCGACGGGCGCCGCGCAGGCGTCGGCGGGAGATCCGGAGTGCCCGCCCGGAACGCACTTCGCCCCCCGCCCGCCCGGCACGCTGCCGCGGGGCCGGGTCGCCGACCACTCCACCGCTCCGGCCGACGTCGTGACCCACTACTTCTCCGGCGTGGATGTGCCGCTGTCGGACGAGTTCCCCGAGGCGCTCATCGACGAGCCCTCGCTCGACGTGCACGGCATCCCCGCGGGCGCGCGCCGCCGCCGCGACCTGCTCCTCCGCCACACGTTCCGCTTCGAGCTCGGCGCCGCGCGGCGCGCGGGCGGGGACCGCATCGAGATCCCGATCGAGATCGAGAACACCGGCGCCGGGCACAAGGTGCCGGCTGGCTTCAGCCAGGAGCGCGAGTTCTGGGTCCACCTCGTGGTGAGGGACGGAGATGGGCGGGTGATCTACGAGGTTGGCCGCGTCGACCGCGCCGAGGAGGACCTCAAAGACAAGGTGTTCGCCCGGGTGAACACCAACCCGGACGCCAATCACCCCTTCAGGGCGGAGGGCGCATCAGGGGGGTTGTTCGGCGCCGACGTGCGCGACGGCCCGGATGTCCCTCTCTGGAATCCACCGCCACGGCTCGGCGGCACGTCGTTCCGGGGGCGAGGGCTCATCAACTTCCAGAACGGATTTTTACGCTGTGTCCGCTGCATCGGCGTGGTGGACGCGGCCGGCGTCTGCCAGCCCGGGCCCGGCCAGGGGCTGCACCACGCCGACCGGTTCGCGGACGGCGACTACGACGCTGACACCGGGGCATGCGGCTCGAACCTCACGGGGCAGAACGCCTTTCTGGAGATCTATTTCCCTGTCGGCGCGCTGGACGCGAGCCGCGGAGGCGTCAGGGGGCCGGACGCGATCATCGACACGCGCTCCGTGCCGCCCGGCGTGCCGATCCGGTACACGTACGAGCTCGCGGCCGGCAATCGGCGCGGCCCGCTCCGGGCCGAGGCGAGGCTGCTCTTCCGGGCGTTTCCCCCGTTCCTGATCCGCGCCTTCGCGGCCTACGAGCGGGAGCAGGCGCGGCGCGGCCTCAGGCCGAGCGGCCCGCTGGTCACCGAGTCGATGCTCGAGCGGCTCGAGATCGTCGAGCTCGCCCGGGCAGAGGCCGAGATCCGCTGAGTCGAGGTCACCGCGATGGAGCACTCGGGTAGACAACAGGCCGCTCGACGCGGCCGCGGACAAAAAGGGGCGAGCCCCTACCCCGGCCCGCGGGGTAAGGGCTTCGCTGGTCAGGAGCTGAAGAGCTCAGCTCACCGTGATCGAGAAGAGCGTGCCCTGCGATCAGGGAGGGGGCGGGGGCAGGTCATCCCCAGCCGGCGGGGGCAGCTTGAACAGCCTGCCGACGCGGAACGGCCGCGTCGACGGGGAGTAGTAGGTCGTCGTCGAGGAGGTGACGCTCCACGTGTAGCCGAGCAGGATGTTCGTGATCGAGTCGGTGTAGACGCGCATGTAACCCGTCCCTGCGCCGTCGGCCATGGACCCGCCGACGCACGGTCCGCTCCACCGGCTGTCCGGGTACGCCGTGTTGCACCCGTGCGACATGGTCGTCGAGTCCACGATCGGCACCGCGTACTGCTTCGTCCCCGCGTAACGCGGGTTGATCTGCGGCAGGATCTCCGTCGGCGCGCCCGTGATGATTACCGTGTGGCCGGGGTAGGTGCCAGTGGCGCCGACGACGAGGATATCACCCCTCTGGATGTCGATGGCCCTGCTGACGCGGCGGAAATGCGTCTCATCGTCCTCCGACAGCGGGGGCGCGCCGAGCGCCGGGCTCATGTTGATGTAGTCGAAGTAGACATCGGACACGGGGCTGTTCGCGAACCAGAGGTTCCCGATATCCTTCTTCGCGTACCCCATCGCCTTCTGGAGCGACAGCGTGAAGAAGCACGCGCCCTTGGTCTTGGCGGACCAGGCCGCCGGAGTGCCGTCACCCCAGTTCATGAAGCAATCCTCGCCCTCATCGGTCACCGAGTTGCTGACCGCGTTGTTGATGAACTCGAGGGCCCAGTCCGTGTGGTCCTTTGCGCTCGCGGACGCCGAACCAAGCGTGATCAAGGACGCGGCAGCCAGGGACACAACAGCCAAACTCGTCATGCGCCTACTCATACATCTACCTCGTTGATTTCGAATGACATTGCATGTGCACTCTGGAACAGATGCTAGTCATTTCATGTCGAACCACCAAACGAACCCTGGCGCCGAAGATGCCGAGTCTAGCAGGATGGATATTCCCTATAATCGGCTTGGGTGTCAAGGCTTTTTCGGGACGTTCGTCCATTTTTCCACGCTTCTTCATTCAGCGTCGAACATGACGTAAGACCATGTCGTCCCACAAGATATCTGATGCGCGATGGTATGAAGCGACGGTGTCCGGCGCCATGACACGGCCTCCTCCTGCCGCTCCTGCTGACCTCGGCCCGCGGCGCGGATCGCGCCTCGACCGCGGCGTGGGACGGGAGCTGTCGGCGCGGTCCTCCGCGCTCGGCGGCGGGGAGCCGCGCTGATGCCCTCATCGGACCACACGCGCGGCGACGCGCGTGTCGCGGGATCGGACCGCCCCCGCGCATGGCCGCCGGGGGTGTTCGACGCGCCGCTGCTGCGAGGGCTCGACGAGCGTGCACGGCGCGAGATCGCCGAGGCGGGGAGGCTCCGCGCGCTGGCGCCGGACGAGGTCGCCTACCGCGCCGGCGACGCCGGCGACGCCTTCTTCGTCGTGGCGTCCGGCCGCGTCGCCCTGCGCGCGACACGCCGCGGTGATGATCGGGAAACCGAGGTGCGCACCGCCGCTGTAGGCGATGTCCTCGGCGAGGAGGCGGTCGTGGGGATGTCGCGCAGGACCACCGCAGTCGCGCTCGCCGAGTGCGTGCTCGCCGAGATCCCCGTCCACCTGTTCCGCCGCGCCGCCGGGCGCTCCGGAAAGGCCGAGATCGCCGAGAAGCTCGAGCGCGCGCTGCGGAGGAGCGCGACGCGCGACCTCCTCGGCACCCTCGCCTTCACGCGCGATCTCGACCCGGAAGACATCGAGATCCTCCTTGACGCAGTGGGTCATCGGCGCTTCGAGCGCGGTCAGGCCGTCTATCGCGCTGGCGATCCGGCGGCGGAGCTGTGGCTCATCGCCGAAGGGATGGTGCAGATCCAGACCGAGGATGGAGATCGAATTCATGTGCGCGCGTACCTCACCCGAGGTGATTTCTTCGGAGACGTCGAGCTGGGCGAGGCACGGTGTCGGACGGCGAGCGCGGTGGCGAGCGGCGCCGCGGCGCTCCTGTCCGTGCCCGCGAAGACGTTCGCCGCCCTGGCGCGGAAGCACCCTGATCTGATCCCCCGACTCCGGCGCATCACCGGCGAGCAGCGCGCCGTCCAGGAGGCGATCGTCGCCGGCCAGGCGCGCAATCACACAGCGCACGTCTTCAGGGACCTCTATCGCCTGCAGGTCGCGCGGTCGCTCCTGGTCATCGACCTGGAGACGTGCGCCCGTTGCGGGCACTGCGCGTGGTCGTGCGCCGATGTGCACGGGGTCTCGCGGCTCGTGCGCCGCGGAGACAAGGTGCACGCGCGGGTCGACGACGCGCCGCAGGCCGCGCAGCAGGAGGCGCCGCGGAGCCTGCTCCTGCCGAACTCGTGTCAGCACTGCGAGAGCCCCGCGTGCATGATCGAGTGTCCCACCGGCGCCATCGGCAAGGACACCGGAGGCGAGGTGTTCATCCGGGACGCGCTCTGCACGGGCTGCGGCGCCTGCGCCAAGGCGTGCCCCTGGGAGAACATCGCCATGGCGCCGCGGCCCGCCGGCGCGCCGCGCCCGGTCGGCGCGGAGTTCCCGGACGTCGCCGTGAAGTGCGATCTCTGCCGCGATCACGACGGGCCGGCGTGCGTGAAGGCGTGCCCCACGGGCTCGATCTTCCGCGTCAACCCGGCGGAGGAGATCGCCGACGTGCGCGATCTGCTCGGCGGAGCGCGGCGCGAGCAGGAGCGCGCCGGCGCGGCGCGGAGCGACGCGGCGCTGCTCGCCGGGAGCGCGCTCGCGGCGGCGGGGCTCGCGGCGGCGGGGCTCGCGGCGCACGCGCGCGGCGACGCGCGGCCCGGCGAGGGCGCCGCCTGGTCGGCGGGCGTCGCCGCCGCTGTGGGCGTCGCGCTGCTCCTGCTTTACGCGGTCCCGAAGCGCGCCGGGCGATGGGTGTGGATGCGGCCCAGGCGGCGTGGCGCCGCGGCGAAAGAGCGCGGCGACGCCGCGGCCGAGGAGCGCGGCGAGGGCGCGCCCGTGAGGAGCCGGCTGCGGCCGCACCTGTCCGGGCACCTCGCGATCGGCCTCGTCACGGCCGGACTCGCGCTCGCGCACGCGCCGTGGCCGCGGTCCGGCCGCCCGACGCTCGGCGCGGCGCTGCACCTGGTCTTCTGGGCGACCGCGGCGGCCGGCGCGTTCACGGCGGTCGCCTACCGGCTCGCGCCGCGGCGGCTCGCCCGGATCGAGCGCACCGCGGCGCTGCCCGAGGACTTCGCCGCCGCCCGCCGCGAGCTCCTCGACCGCTTCTACCGCGGGGTGAGCGGGCGCAGCGACCTGGTGAAGAAGATCGTCGAGAAGATCCTTGTGCCCTATGTCCAGAGTCCCCTCGGCCCGCTCGCGCTCCTCGCGTCGGGGCGCGGCCTGCGCGAGGAGGAGCGCGCGCTCCGCGCCCGCATCGACGCCGTCCTCGACGGGCGCGGCGCGGAGCGCCTCGCCGGCCTGGCCGAGCTCATCCGCCTCGCCGTGGAGGTGCGCGCGCTCCCCGCCCAGCGCGCGCTCCTCCTCGCGCTCCGCGGAGGGCTGCCGGCGCACATCATCACTTTCGGTATCGCCGCCGCGCTGCTCGCGCTTCACGCCATCACGGCGGTGAGCTTGCCTTGATGGCCACGCGTACGCCGCCCCACACGACCGCAGCCGCAGTGCGCCATGGAACGCCGGCGGCGCGCCGGACTTGCTATGAAATCGTTGCGAGGCACGGCATTTCTTTGTGCCTCGCACGCCGCGCGGCGCGCGGCGCCGCGCGCGTGGGAGGACCGCACACGTGCGCTGCGACCGCGTTTCTCACAACCGTGGGCGCGCCGGCGAGAGGCCTGGACTTTGCCTTCTGCGCCCGGGTACAATTTTCTCATCAGCACCCCAGTGGAAGGTAGAGAAGCCGATGGCTGGTCCCTCGACCAAGTGGATGGGAGCGCTCTCCCGATCAGGCTCCGCCGAGGCGTGGGCGCCGAGAGCGCTGCTGCTCGTCACGCTGCTCACGGCGTCGGCGGTGATCGCCGGAGCGTGCAGCGGAGACGACAACGGCCTTCAAGGCCCGCAGGACGACGGGACGAGCAGGCCCGACGCGGGGACGGGCCCCGGCCCGGGCGACCCGTGCGTCGACGGCGAAGAGGTGGAGTGTCACGTCACCGTCGGTGAGCACGAAGGCGTGCTGACGTGCCTGGACGGCGTCCGGCGCTGCGAGGACGGGCGTTACGGGAGCTGCGAAGGGTCGATGACGATGCGGCGCTCTCCGTTCGGGGCGGCGCCGCGGGGGAGCGGCGAGAGCGGGTATCGCCCGCTCGCCAACTCCGAGGCTTCCGACGGGGGCCTGTGCGAGACCAACCCGTGCGACCCGACGTGCCAGTCGTTCGAGGAGACGCCGGACGGGGGCCCCATCGACCTCTCGGGCACCGGCATCACGTACACGTGGTCGGTCGGCGATATCAACGAGCTGCCCGAGCCCGTCGCGCGGCAGGGCACGCACCAGCCCTGCACGACCAGTGAGGATTGCCAGTTCGACCAGTACTGCGAGCACCCCGCGCGGGGCGCGTGCGCCCACGAGCCGTGCACGACCGGCCTCTCGCTCTTGTCGAGTTGCAGCGGCTGCGTCGCGAAGGTCTGCGACGCTCGGCCGAGCTGCTGCACCCAGACGACCATACCGGCCGACTGCGGGCATGACGCCTGCGAGGCCGCCCCCGGCGCCGCGACCCACATGACCGCGACCTGCGGCGACGCGTGTATCGCCAACATCTGCGCCACCAACCCGCGCTGCTGCGACGTCACGTGCACGTCGGGTGCGCAGTGCGCGACCATCTTCGGGACGGGCAGCAGCTGCCCTATCGTGCCGCCCGGCACCCCGCGGCGTTGCACCCCGCCCGGCGGCGTATGCCCCCCGGACTCTGTCCTTCTGAACAGCAGGTGCACGGGAACCTGGAGCTCAACCTGCGTCAACCTCGTCGGGACCCGGTGCCTTGGCAAGTCGTGCGCCCCACCGAGCCAGATGTGGGACGCGACGTGCGTCGATCTGGTCGAGGAGCTGTGCGGCGCCACCTGCAGCACCGATCCAGACGAGCAGCGGGGCCTCTGCAAGGCGTACCTGCCGAACCAGACGAACCCGGAGTGCAGCGGCGTGGATCTCACCGTCGGCGTGGCTTGCGGCGGGACGATCCCGGTCTGCAACCGCGGCAACACGCCGGCGCCCGCGGGCATCGCCATCCACCGCTATCCCGCGGGCGCGGGCCAGCTCCCCTCCTCGGCCCCGAGCAAGGTCCTGGACTCCTGCAGCCCGAGCGGCGGCACCCTCGCCTGCACGACCACGCAGCCGATCGCGCCGGGCGAGTGCATCAGCGTGGCCGGCTGCACGGGCCTCGCCGACGGCATGGAGCTCATCGTCAACCCACCGGGCCCGGGGCAGGTCGCCGAGTGCCCTAACGCGTGCGCCAACAACGGGAGCATCTACGATCAGTCGGCCATGTGCGAGTCGCCGGGCTGCATCGCCACGGCCAGCGTCTCGATGGTCAGGCCGGTCACCCTGTTCGTCGCGCTCGATCGGTCCACCTCGATGTGGGAGACCTCGACGGGCGTCTCCGTGCGCGCCGCTCGATGGGACCCGGCCACCGAAGCCCTCAAGACATTCTTCGCCGATCCGGCGTCGGCAGGGCTCGGCATCGCGTTCCGGTTCTGGCCGCACGACAACCCCGGCCCGTGCAACGACAACCCCAGCTGCCCGCCCGCCGGCGGTGGCGGCTGCGCCCTGCCGATCGTCCCGTTCGACGGCACCCCGGCCCGGAGGCTGACTGAAGACCCCGCGCCGTTCGATCAGCAAGAGAACGCGCTCGTCAACGCGATCAACAGCGTCGCGCAGCCCTTCGGTGATACGCCGATGTACCCGGCGCTGGACGGCGCCACGACCTGGGCGATCAACTACAAGAACGCCCACCCCGAGGAGGAGGTCGCCGTCGTGTTCGTGACCGACGGCATCCCATCGCACTGCGACACGGTCCCGAACCACATCGCGAACCTGGCGCGCAACGCCTTCGAGAACCACGGCGTCCGCGTGCACGCGGTGGGCTTCGGCAGCTCGAACGCAGAGATCATCAACCTCATCGCCGATCGAGGCGGCGGACAGGCCTACAACCTCACCGCGGGCGCGACGTTGCAAGGCAGCCTCCTCGACGCGCTCGTCTCGATCCGCGGAGAGGCGCTCCCCTGCGACGTGACGGTCCCCCTCGCCGGCGTCGCGGATCCCTCGTCGGTGTCCGTCGTCCACGTGAACAACGCCGGCGCCGAGACCGTCCTCACGCCTCGGGCCGCGCTGGCCAGCTGCGGCCAGGGCTGGTACTTCGCCGACGCGACGCACACCAGCGTCAAGCTCTGCCCGCAGACGTGCTCCGACCTCCGCGAGAACCCGGGGGGGAAGGTACGGGCGACCGTCCCGTGCGTGACGACGAGCCTCACGCCCATGACGACGAGCTGGGAGCGCTACCAGGGCGTCTGCCCGCCGGGGGCCAAGACCCAGTGGGGGTATCTCAGGTACAGGACGGCGACGCCCGGCGACTCGAGCGTCGAGTTCTTCGTGCGAGCGGCCGACGACCCCGCTGATCTCGGCACGGCGACGGTGCGGCTCGCCGCCACCGCGCAAGCGGCGCCGACCGACACGCGGATCTGCGATGAGACCTCGACGCCGCCGTGCGCGATCGATCTGTTCGACGTGCTCGAAGAGCTCCCGGAAGCTCGGACCGAGTACCTCGAAGTCCGGATGAGGCTCAATCCGACGAGCACGGGCGGAGGCGGTGTTCAGGTGCACGACTGGGAGATCACGTACTCATGTCCGGATTCCGAGTGAGCCGCGGTATCACGGCGATTGCCCTGCTCTCGGCCGCCGCGATCGCCGCGGCGTGCGGCGGAGACGACGACCGGCGGAGGCCTCAAACCGCCTCCGGCGGGACGGGGGCCGCCGGCGGCGGGGGCGGCGACGGTGGGGGCGGCGGGGGCGGCGACGAGGGCGGCGGCGGCGCTGCGCCCGGTGCCTGCGGGAACGGCGTCGTCGAGCTGGACGAGGCGTGTGACGGCCCCGATCTCCGGAACGCCACGTGCCAGAGCTTCGGCTTCGACAGCGGCGAGCTCCGGTGCAGCCCCGACTGCGCCGCCGATACGTCGGGCTGCACGGGCGTCGAAGCGTGCCAGGACGGCCGCGACAACGACGGCGACGGCAGCGCCGACTGCGGCGATCCGGAGTGCGAGGCGGCGTGCGCGGACATGTGCGCCGCGCCGGTGGCCCTGCCGGATCCCGCGACCGTCACCGGCGACATCAGCGGTCACGCCGCCGTCGAGGGCGGGTGCACGGCGGGGGCCCCAGGCGTCGCCTACACGTTCACCGCGACCACCACCGGGTTCCTCGACGTGGTGCTGACCCCGGCGACCGACGCCGGGCTCGTGGCCGTGCTTCGCGGCGCCTGCGACGACGCCGCGACGGAGCGCGGGTGCGGCGGCGTCAGCGCCGGCGCCGGCATCGAGAGCCGGCTCACCGTCCCCGTCCGCGAGGGCGACGCGTTCTACGTGGTCGTCACGGGCGCGAACGAGGGTCAGACGGGCGCGTTCGAGCTCGCCGTGAGGAGCCGCGAGACCGTCTGCGGCGACCGCATCCAGGATCCGGCCGAGGAGTGCGACAACCTGCTCGGTCAGCCGGACGACGGGTGCAGCGACGACTGCCGGCTCCAGGCGACCGAGGTCGAGCCGAACGACGACATCGCCTCGGCCAACACCCACGCGGCGCCGTTCTTCGCCTCGATCGATCCGTGGGACGACGTGGACGTCGTGCGCGTCTCGGTGCCGAGCGGCCCCACGGCGCTCATCGCGGAGACCGCCGACGTCACGAGCTCCGATTGCCTCAATGGCCGGCTCGACACCATGATCGACATCCTGGACGAGAGCGGCGCAGTGCTCGTGCAGCGCGACTTCGGAGGGGTCGGCGACTGCGCCCGCGCCGTCGCGCCGGCGCTCGCCGCGGGCGACTACTACGTCCGCGTCGCGGCGAACGTCGGCCCCGAGCAGCGGGCGCCCTACCGGCTCGACGTGACGCTCGTCCCGGAGGTCTGCGGAGACGGGGTCGCGACCGACGGCGAGCAGTGCGATGATGGCAACACGACGTCCGGCGACGGGTGCAGCGCTGCCTGCCGCTTCGAGCTCGACGAGACGGAGCCCAACGGCACGCCGGCGCAGGCCGAAGCCCATGCCGCCCCGTGGCTCGCGGAGATCTCTCCGGCGGGCGACGTCGACGTGGTCACCGTGAGCGTGCCCGGGCCGAGCTCGACCCTGATCGCGACCGTCAGCGACAACGGCACCGAGGCGTGCATGAACGGGCGGCTCGACAGCTATGTCGAGATCCTGGGCGACGACGGGGCCACCGTGCTCGCGTCGGACGACGACTCGGGCGCGGGCTACTGCTCCTCCGCGTCGGCCACCGACCTGGCCGAGGGCACCTATCACGTGAGGGTCAGGGCCGCAGACATCGTTCCCAACGCGACCTTCTTCTATCGACTGAATGTCACGCTCCTCTAGCCCGACCGGCGGGAGGAGCCGTACGAAGGCGCCGGCCGGCGGCGCCGCGGGGGAAGAGGCGCGCTCTCCCGACACATCGAGGACGCTCTACCGCGCCGATCTCTCCGATCCGCGCCAGCGCGCCGCCCAGCCGCGGGAGGTCGTCCGGGGGCGCGCCGCGCGCCGCGCCGAGTCGACGTCCGACGTGACCCGCTTCCGCGGCGTGCTGCCGGCGACGCTGGCGGGCGCCGTCGCGACCGGCGCGGCGGCGCTGCTCGCCCCGCCGCCGGGCGGACACGCGTCGCCGGGGCCGCTGTCGCTGCCCCACGCGCGCGCGGGGCTCGCGTGCGCGTCGTGCCACGCGGAGCAGGCGCCCGCCGCGGCGCGCGGGCTCTCGGCAGCACCGCAGCCCGCCGCGGCGCGGGAGGACCGGACGGCCGCGCGCTCGGTAGACCAGGCCTGCACGGGGTGCCACGGCGGCCACGGCTCGACCCGCAGGAGCCACGGGGAGCTGCTCGCGAGCGGCGCGCTGCGCTGCGCCACGTGCCACCCCATCCATGGCGCCGACCAGGGCGTCGTCTTCGACCCCGCGGGGCCGCCGGTGCGGTTCGCGCCGGGCGTCGAGGTGGAGCTCCCGAGGACGGCCTTCCGCCCGAGCCAGCCGGCCACGGTCGCGATCGTCGCCGCCGGGAGCTGCAAGCCGTGCCACGACCTCGGCGCGCCGCGCGATCCGATCGCGCGCTGCCTCGTCGCGGCGCAGGCGTCGCTCGGCGATGCGCGCCCGGTGACATGCTTCGACGAGCACCGCCCTGCCCTCCCCGAGGCCGCCGCAGCGGGCCTCGGCGGCGCGCGCGGCGACGTCTGCAGCGGCCAGCACACCGAGGACCGCGCGCTCGCGTGGGACGCGGCGCGCGACGCCGCCGCGGCGCTGCCGGTCGTGACGGGCGCGGCCGGCGCCGCGGGCGGGAACGCGCACGCAGCGCGCGCGCTGCTCTGGATGGGCGCGGGCCTCGCCGCCGCCGCGGCGGCGTTCGCCGTCGCCCGCGGCGGCCACGCCCTGCGCGAGCGGCGCGCGCGGCGCTCGGCGCGCGATCTGGAGCCGGCCGAGGCGATGCTGCGCCCCGCGGCGCGCGTGCGCCTGCCCCGGATCGACACGACCACCTGCCTCGGCTGCTACGCGTGCGTCGACGCGTGCCCCTACGACGTGCTCGCCGTCGAGCGGTACGTCGCCGTCGTGGCCCGCCCCGAGGCGTGCTGCGGCCTCACGCTGTGCGAGCAGCGCTGCCCCAACGGGTCGCTCACCATCGAGGGCGGCGCGCCGATCGCCGATCGGCCGCGCCTCGACGACGACCTCGGGAGCCTCGACGTGCCGGGCCTGTACCTGGCCGGCGACATCACCGGGCTCCCGCTCATCAAGAACGCCATCCACCAGGGCGCCCACGCGGCGACGCGCATCGCGGAGGAGCTGCGGCAGGCCGGCGCGAGCGCCGCGGGAGGCGAGCAGCTCGACCTGATCATCGTGGGGGCAGGCCCCGCCGGGATCAGCGCCGCGCTCCGCGCCAAGGAGCTCGGCCTCTCGTTCGAGGTGATCGAGCAGGGCAGCGTGGCGCAGAGCATCCAGAGCTTCCCGCGCGGCAAGCTGGTCTTCGATCAGCCGCTCGACCTGCCCGTGACCGGGAAGCTGTGGCTGAAGGAGTCGACCAAGGAAGAGCTCCTCTCCCACTGGCTCCGCATCGTGCGCAAGGAGCGGCTCCCCATCCTGCAGGATACCCGGATGGTATCCATCGCGCGCGCGGGCGACACGGCCGCGCGCGCAGGCAGGCAGGCTCCGACCGGCGCCGGCGCGAGCGCCGCCGCGGAGGCCGCGGCCGGCTTCGTGGTCGTCACCGAGCCGCGCGAGGGCGGGCCGCGCGCCGAGCGCCGGGCGCGGCGCGTGCTGCTCGCCCTCGGCCAGCGCGGCTCGCCGCGCCGGCTTCCGTTCGACCTGTCCGCCGAGGTGGAGGGCCGCGTGTACTACCACCTCGCCGACGCCAGGAGCCTCGCCGGCAGCCGGGTGCTGATCGTCGGGATGGGCGACGTCGCCATGGAGGCGGCCATCGCGCTGTCCCGCCAGCCGGCCACCGCGGTCACCGTCGTCTACCGGGGCAGCGGGTTCCGCCGCGGCAAGACGCGAAATATCGAGGAGATGCGCAGGCTTGCAGCCGCGTCTCGCCTCTCGCTCCGGTTCGAGACCGACGTGGCCGCCCTCGCCAGCGAGCCTGGCGGCGCGCTCGTGGCGACCCTCGCCTCGCCGCCGGGGACGCAGGCGCACCCCTGCGACGCCGTGCTCGTCCTGATCGGGAGCATCCCGCCCTGGGGCGCCCTCCGCGCCGCCGGCGTGCGGCCGATCGCGGAGCCGTCAGATCGATCGAGGCCCGACGACGTACAAGGGACCACGCCCGCGGGCCCCGCGGCGTGAGCTCGTCGCGAGGCGCGCGCGTAAGATCGAGGGGCCCAGGCCGTTCTCTGGAGGAGCCATGAAGCCGACCCATGTCGCCCTGTTCTCCGCCCTCGGCATGATGCTCACGAGCATCTCCGTGTACTCGCTGACGCCGTCCGGGAGCCGGGGCTCCGCGGAGCCGGTCAGCGAGGTGGTCGCCGAGCCGCCCCGCGTCGTCCCGGAGGTGGCGGGCGGCGCCGTGGCGGCGGTCGACCCGAGCCGCTTCACCACCGGCTCCAGGCTGATGCTGGAGGGGCGCGTCGGTCACGCCCGCCTCACGCGCGCGGCGCGCGAGACGTTCCTGATGTTCGAGGTCCGCGGCGACGGGGCGCCCGCAAAGGCGCGGGCGCAGGCGAACCTCTCGCTGGTCATCGATCGCTCCGGCTCGATGAAGGGCACCCGCCTCGCCAACGCCGTCCAGGCGGCGACGACCGCGGTGAGCCGCCTCAACGACGGCGACGTCGTGTCGGTGGTCACCTTCGACACGAGGACGAGCGTGGTCGTGCCGCCCACGACCGTCGCGCCCCGCACGCGCGGCCTCATCCTCGAGGGCATCCGCGGCATCTCGCTCGGCGGCGACACATGCATCTCCTGCGGCATCGAGGAGGGCCTCGTGCAGCTCGGCCAGGCGAACGGCGGGGTGAGCCGGATGGTCGTCCTCAGCGACGGCGACGCCAACCACGGGGTCCGCGACGTCCCGGGCTTCCGCGCGATGGCGCAGCGGGCGCGCGATCGCGGGGTGAGCATCACGACCATCGGGGTCGACGTCGACTACAACGAGAAGATCCTGTCGGCGATCGCGCTCGACTCGAACGGCCGGCACTACTTCGTCGAGAACGACGCCGCGCTCGCGCGCATCTTCGAGGCGGAGGCGGAGCAGCTCACCGCGTCCGTGGCGAGCGGCGCGGAGCTCGCGATCGACCTCGCGCCGGGCGTGGAGCTCGATCGGGTCTTCGATCGCGCGTTCCGGCGGGCCGGCGGGCAGGTCGTCGTGCCGCTCGGCGCATTCGCGCCGGGGGAGGTGAAGACGGTGCTGCTCAAGGTGCGGCTCGACGGCCTCGGCGCCGGCCGGGACGGCGCCTCCCCGGTCGCCGACGTTGGCCTCGCGTACCGCGACCTCGTCGCGGGGACCGACGCCCGCTGCCAGGGCAAGCTCGGCGTCGCGCTCGCGGAGAGGGACGCCGACGCGAGCGAGCTCGACGTGCTCGTCGCGGGCCGCTTGCAGCGCAGCGAGACGGCGGCGACGCTGAAGCAGGCGAACTTCCTGTTCGAGCAGGGGCGCCTCGACGAGGCGCGCAGCAAGCTCGACGCGCAGCAGCGGTCGCTGCGGAGCGCCGCCGACAAGGCGAAGCGCGCCGCCCCGGCGAGCCGCGCGAAGGACGTGGCGTTCGACTTCGAGAGCCAGCTCGCCGCGCTGGAGCGGGCCGACTCGGAGTTCGCCGCGCCGCCGGCGTTCGCCACGCCGCCGACGTCCGCCGGCCCCGCGAAGCCGGGCGGCTTCGCGCAGGCGCCGCCGCGGCCGGCGGCTCCGGCGCAGTCCCGCGAGGGCAAGGCCGCGGTCCGCCGCAACGAGGTGGACGCGTTCGATCTGGCCCGCTGACACGCGCGCGGGCCGCGGCGCGCACGGCAGGCACGGCAGGGGCCGCGGCGCGCACGGCGCTGGCCGCGGCGCGCGGCGCAGGGCGAGCGCGGGGCGTTGACACGGGTAGGGCTTTCGGGTTTTGACTCCCGGCGGTGGGCGTTCGACCGAGGGCGAGCCGGCCGGGAAACCGCCGGACGGGTGGCGACGGCGGGCAGGGATCGCCCCCGCGCGAGCCCCCGTCGTCGACCCGGAAGACGACCCCGGCGCGGCGCGCCCGCGGCGGCGGGCAGCGCGCGCCGACGTCGCGGCGCCCCGCCCAGGCCCGCCTGAAGCGCGGGCGGGCGCTCCTCCTCGGGCTCGCGGGCGCGCTCGCGGCGGCGGCCGCGGCGCTCGTCGCGCTGGTGGTCGGCTACGGGCGCATGAGGACCCCGGACCGCGGGCGCGTGGTGGAGATCAACTGGCCGGACGGGCTCGACACGGACGACGCGGCGGCGCTGCTCGCGGCCGAGGGGCTCGTGGAGAGCGAGCGCGCCATGGCGCTCTACCTGCGCGCGACGGGCGGCACCGAGGCGTTCGTGCCGGGCCCGCACCTGCTCTTCGAGGGCGCGACGCCGCGGGAGCTGCGGCAGCTGCTCACGCGCGCGGAGGGGCGGCCGACCGCGCGGATCACGATCCCCGAGGGCTTCAGCCGCTTCGACATCGCGACCCGGCTGGAGAAGCTGCGCGTCGCCGGCAGGAAGACGTTCCTGGCCGCGACCGCCGACGGCGCGTTCCTCGACGCGGTCGGCATCGAGCGCGGCGGCGCCGTGGGCGCGGAGAGCGCCGAGGGGTACCTCTTCCCGGCGACGTACGACTTCCCGCTGGACTCGGACGCGCGCGACGTCGCGAAGCGCCTCGTCGCCGAGGCCGACCGGCGCTGGAGCACCCTCGCGGCGCAGGGCAAGGACGGGCTCGCCGCGCTCCAGGCGACGCTCGGGTGGGGGCGCCGCGAGGTGCTCACGCTCGCCTCCATCGTGGAAAAGGAGGCGGTCGTCGAGGAGGAGCGGCCGCTCATCGCGAGCGTCTTCCTGAACCGGCTGCTCGATCCGACGTTCCGCTCGCGGCGGCTGCAGTCCGACGCGACGGCGCTCTACGGCTGCGTCGCCTGGCCCGAGGAGGCGCCGTCGTGCGCCGAGTGGGGCGGCAAGCCGACGCCGGCCGTGGTGCGGGATCCGAGCAACCGCTACAGCACCTATGCGCACCCCGGGCTGCCGCCGGGGCCGATCGCGAACCCGGGGGCGCCGTCGATCGCGGCCGTGCTCGCGCCCGCGGCGACGAAGTACCTCTATTTCGTGGCGGCAGGTGGCGGTCGCCACCGGTTCAGCGAGAGCCTGGACGATCACAACGATGCGGTGCGGAAGCGGCGGGACGCGACAGCGCCGTAGGCGAGGCGCGGTGCGCTCGCATCGAGCTCAGCGCCACGCCGGGCGCGCCCAGCGCGAGACGCTCTCCTCGTCATGGAGGGCTACCTGATCCGCCTCGGCCTCGCGAACCGCAAGGTGCCCCGGCGTAAGGCCGCCGCCACGCCCGCCGCGCCCGCCGCATCCGCCGGGCCGGTCGATCAGACCAGCGCGACCGCTCTGGAGTAGCCCAGCACACCAGTTGCGGCCTCCGGCGCGTGGCCGAGACCTTCCGACGCGCGCCGGAAGCTTCCGTCGCGGAAACGAAGCCCTCCGGCGTGCTCCGGAGCACGAAATTTCGCGTACTTAGCGGCGCCGTTCCCATCCCAGCGTCGTCCGGCGCGCACCCGAGGACGAATTCCCCGGCAAGTTCGCGCTCCGTCCCGCAACGGAAGCTCCGGGCGCGCGTCGGAAGCCTTCCGCCGGGCGACGGAAGCTTTCCTTCCGGTATCGGAAGCCTTGGTGGTGCGGTACTTACCGCACCCGCTTGCAACGGACCGCAGTTTGTGCCTCGAGCTCGACTGCCTTCGTCTCACGGCAGATCGGACACCCCTGGGTGATGCCCTAACCAGGGCAGGCGCGTAGCAGAACAGAGCAGGCGTGAGCGGACTCACGCGATCTCATGGAATTCCTTTATGCGCCTCGCAGCGAAGGCAGTCGTGCGCAGCGCTCTTGCCCTCGTCGCTTCTCGTGCTACAAGGCCGCCCCTTCAACGAGGTGCAACATGGCGCAGTGGGCAATCGCATACGATCTGGACGTAAAGAGAATGAAGCGGGACGGCATGACCAGGGGTCAGGTTGTCATGTTTTATCAGAAAGTACGTACATGCCTGAAACAAAACCAATTCGAACTTTTTAAGCAATTCAGCCTCTATACGAGCGCTGCGGATAATACGCTAACGAATGCTTTCAAAGCTTGCCAGGAATTACGAGCTCTTACGGACTCTAACAAGTACATAAAACGCTTGCACCTTTTCCGCGTCGAAGACTTCAACGATCTGCTTCCGCTCGTTGCCGATCGATCCTCTGCAGGCAAGGAGGTTGTCGAGGAGGAGATCGAAGAGGCGTTCGGTGCATCCCAAGAGTCCGGAACCCAGGCCGCGAATTCCAGCTAGCACAAGCGCGTCAGCGCGATGTTAGTAAACATCACTCGCGGGGGCAGTCGTCACCGAAAAGGCTAAGCTGCACCGGCCTCTGATGCCGCGGCTTCCAGGCGAACAGGTCCAGCTGTCCCGCCATTTCGGCGGCAGGCTCGGGTGGCGGTACGACGGCGGCAGGCACTGGTGATCTTGCCAGTGCCGGCGCCGCTGGGGCCATGACAGCCGCCGGAGGGGCAGCGGGTGGGGTCGCGGGCGAAGGTGCCGCGGGCCCACCAGCACCGCCCACGACGCGAAGCCATCCGCGTCCGCGTGGCAACTCGCGGGCGGTGCCCTCGGGCTTCCGCGGCGCGAGCGGCTTCGCGCTCGGCGCCGACATCTCAGGCACGGAGAGCAGCGCTTCGAGCAGCTCCGCCAGCTCCCAGATGTGGTTCGTCACGCCAGCCCCCATCGCGGGTGTGACGCGCGTCGTCTTCAACACGTGGCATAAGTTGTAGTGCACGTATCCGAGCGCGACAGCTGCCTTGTGACGGTCGACGTCCTTGGAGAAGGCGTAACAGAGTCGGCGCATCCGCCCGATGTGATGCCGCATCGTGCCGTTGTTGCGCTCGACGTGAGCGGTCGTCGCGGCGTCGATGTTCGGAGCACCGAACACCACGCGCTTGGTGAGAAATGGGTTGCGAGGGGGCTCATAGCGATGATCGTCGTCGCGATGGCCGTTCCGCGTGAAGTGTTTTATCACCTGCGCGAAGTCGACACCCGGGCCGAAGCTGCTGCCGATGGACCCTGGGTAGGCGGTGAAGCCGTCGGAGGTGAGCGACGGCATGACGACGAGCCGTGAGCGCAGGTCAGCGATGAACGCGTTGGCGCTCACTTCATCGCGCTTTCCGACGTACCACGTCACAACGTATCGGCTCGGCATCGCCAGCGCGGTGAAGGTGTACGCTTCGCCGAGACCGGCCGCATTCTCCTCGGGCGTGACGCGCGCTTGCTTCTTTTTTATGAAGCTCCAGACCTCGTCGCTCTCTATGAGTGAACACGATAGGTCGTGAGCCATGGTGTTGTGTAGACTCTGTGCAGCCTTGCCGATGCGCAGCGCGAATCGGCCAATCGTCTTCTGTTGAACACCGGTCATGCGCTCGGTGGCACGTTCGCTGTTGCCATCGATCAGGGCCGCGAGCACGGCAAGCTGCCGCTCGCGGGGGAGCATGTTCGCCACGGACCACTTGCCTTTCTCCAGGCGCGGACCCATAGTGCGCTCTGCGATGGGCGCTTGGTGGGCCACCACCTGGCGTTTCGCAGCCCTGTCGTCGAGGACCAGTCGACGACAGGGCGCTTTGCTGAGTGGCTCCAGATTAAGTCTCACTCTCCTGATTTCGAGGCTGGGACCGCTGTAGCTATGACATGCCTTGTCACAGCCACCGTGGTGCTTTTCGGGCCCGAGCCGCTTGACATCTGGCGAGCACGAGCGTGCCCGCGGTGGTCATCCCGGTGCCTGACGGCATCGGCTGAGCCCGGCCGCGTTACTGTTTCCTGACGAAGAACTCCGCGGCGTCGACGCCGAGCGCCTCGGCGATGCGGCCGAGCCACTGCAGGGTCGGCGACTTCTTTCCGGCAAGGACGTCCCAGAAGTGGGCGCGCGACACCGCGGCCCGGTCCGGCAGGTGCGTGACGGGGATCTTCCGCTCGGCGGCGATCTCGCGGATGCGGCCCGTAACCCGCTGGTGAAGCTCGTCAGGCTCGTCCACGGCCGCCCACGCGGCGAGCACGCTACGAGCGCTCCGCTATCGCGGAGTCCGCTATAGCGGAGTAGGGTGCGGATCATGAGCACCCAGGACCAGGGCGCCGGGCCGCATCCGCACGGCCACGGCCGCGCACCTCATCGCAAGCGACCCATCTGGCTCTACATCGTCGGCGGATTCCTCGTGATCGCCGTTCTTTCCGGCCTACTTCGAGGAAAGGACCGCCGGGCGGCGTCCTCCGCGCTCCCCCCTGCTGCGCTGCCGCCAGCTTCGGCTCCGGTCAATCCCACCGTGAAGGCCGAGCCGCCCCGGCCACGCGCGCCCGAGCTGCCGCCGGAGCCCGCACCGAGCGAGGCGCGGCTGGCCTCGGAGGTCCCCGCGCTCGAGGCGAAGCTCGCAGCGAACAGGGTCTACGTGACGGTCTGGGATCCGGCTCGCAGCGCTGAGCGCACGCTCCTGCTCTCTGCCGTGTCGCAGACCCTGTCAGCCGGAGGCTTCTACGGCCTCGTGATGACCGCGCTCAAGACGAAGAAGGAGATCGAAGACGCGGCCGTCCAGCTCTTCTTGATCCACGTCCGCATCGGCAGATACCCCGACGACTTTTCCACGCAGCTGAAGGCTCACCTGGATGCAGTGAAGGGGGAGCCCCGGCTCGGCGTCTGGAACCCCTACTCGAAAGGGCAGGTCCCGCACGACTACGCGGCGCTCGCGGCCTGGGTGCATCGCGATCAGCCGGCCTACATCCGTGAGCTACTGGCAGCGCGAAAGGGCGGGCCCGTGTCGTGGTCGCGCCCGGAGGTCCTCGACCGGCCCTACCTCTCGGATGAAGCCGCGGCGCTTGAATGGCTCGCACGGCTCGACACGCTTCAGCCGGCCGAGCAAGCACGACTGGAAGCGCTGCGCGCCGAGGCGAAGATCGTCCGTGTGCCGATCCAGAAGCTGCTCGCTGAGTACAAGGACAACGAGGTGCGCGCCGACGAGCAGTTCAAGGGCAAGGTCATCCAAACGACCGGCGTTGCGGTGGGGATCGAGAAGGACTTTCTCGACCACATCATCGTGCGGGTGGGGAGTGGCAGAGCGCTCGATATGACCACGGCTTGGTTCTACATCGGCGACCAGAGCGCCAAGGCGGCGTCCGCGCTTTCGAAGGGCAGCAAGGTCACGATCCGCGGCCGCGTTGATGGCCTGACGCTCGGGAACGTCATCTGCCGGAATGCAGAGATCGTGCCGTAGCTCCGAGCATAGAGGCAGACGGCTAGCGCCGACGATAACGCTTGGGCCGCCAGACGGGGCGCATGGCAGGGTCCGCAGGCGGTCCGAAACCCCATGTGAATAACCCGGGCAGAAGAAGCTGCTCCCACGGCTGGGTCGGACCGTCCTCCGAACGGTGAACCGGCGGGTTCCCGCCTGTCAGCTTCAGGAGCGGGTGCGGTTTAGGAGTCTGCTTCTTAGGGATTGGGTTCTGGTTTTCATTTTCGTCTTCACTGGGCATGAGGCCTCCGTTGAGGCCGCAAGCGGTCACCCAAGAACCTTGCCCGAAGAGAACAAAACACCCCCTTGACACGATCCTCAGAACTGATAAGGTTCCAAGCGTGCCGATACATGTCGCGAAGGGTTCGCGGTCTCCCAGGGCTTAGAAACCAAGCGACCAGCAATGCAGCAGAGGAAACGCCCGGGCTCTCACCCCCGGGCGTTTCTTTCTGCATGCCGTCACTCGGCGGCTGCGGGTTACGTCATGCGGTTCTCCGTTGAGTCCACTATTGGGCTCGGTGAGAGGAGTACCACAACCCCCATCCGCCACGCAATGGCAGCCGCGTGGGGCATGATGCCCTATCGTAGCATGGATGTAAAGGCGTCTTTAGGTGGTTGCTACGCAGCCTCGTCAGGCGCCGCTTGACTACGATGCGAGCAGCAACTGCTTCCGGTCGATCCGAGGGAGCAGCGGCGCGAGGCGCGGTTCGCGCTCCAGCGCAGCGAGCAGCACCTCCATGGCCGCGACGTACGCAGCCGGAGCGAGCTCCCCGCGAAGGAGCTGGGTCCGCAGGTAGAGCCCCGCGGTCTGGGCGACGTCGCCCAAGCAGTAGGCGCGCACCTGCTCGATCTGCCCGGCGGCGACCATCGTCGCGACGTCTGCGCCGTCGCAGCCAGCCTTCCCCGGCATACCGATGAGCTTCGCCGCGAGGTCGAGCGAGTAGGCCCGGGACGCGCCGAAGTCCGTCAGGAAGTCCATCACGTCGAAGTGCCCCTCGGTGCTGTAGCGGTACCGGACCTCTCGCCGCGCGTAGTACCAGGGGAACGCGATGCCGTGGCGCAGGCACCGCGCGACGATCACCGGCATGTCGAAGCCCCGCGAGTTGAAGCCCACGATCGTCAGGGCATCCCGCTTCGTGAGTCGCTCGTTCAGGAAGTTGATGAGCGCGAGGAGCATGTCGCGCTCGCCCTTCCCCTCGCCGACGATCCAGATGCGGCGGAGCCGGTAGTGCATGTCGAGCAGCGCGGCACCCATCACGACCACCTGATGGCAGGGGATCGGCGGGAAGACATCGCCGTCGCCCTTCTGCGTCTTCGGCGGTGGTGGAAGCGAGGGATCAACCACCGTCTCGAGGTCGATGACGAGCACCGAGCGCCCGCTCGTGTTGCGTCCGTCCGTCATCATCGGCCACCTCGCTTGAGCTTCGCCGCGAAGCGCTTCCGCGCGATCCTGAGCCGACTGCCTGCCGTGCCGAGCGGGATGTTGAGCAGCTCGGCGAGCTTGGTCTGCCCGTGGCCCAGCGCTGCGAGGACGAGCACTTCGCGGGCCCAGAGCGGCATCGCGGCGATCACCATGAGCGCCTCGGCCGCGTCGATGCGTTCGCCGAGTTGCCCGGCGTCCACGCGCTCCTCGCTCCCGGCGGGCCACGGATCGGCGACCGGCACCTCGTAGCGCCGGAAGGCGCGCTCGCGGTAGTGGCTCGCGGTGTTGAACGCGACGCCGAACAGCCAGCGCTTCAGCGCAAGATCAGGGTCGCGCGATGGGTCCGGGCAGTAGCGCCCCGCCTGCGAGCTCGTCCACGCCCCGAGCATGACGTCCTGGACCACGTCGTCGAGATCGACGGCACGCACACCGAGGCCCTGCAGCACGCCGCGGAGGTAGGGCGTCTGCGCGGTCAGCTCGGCGATGGTCAGGACGCGAGCGGGGCCAACGAACCGGCCCCGCCGGCTCATGGGCTACCCCGGCGCGCGCCGCAGTGCGGGCACCTCTCGGCGGAGCGAGGGCCGGGCGCCAGGATGGCCTCGACGGTGGTCCTGGCCGCCCGCGCGGCGCGCAGGATCAGCGCCGCGGAGCCGGGGAATCGGTCGCTCGCCACCCCGGAGAGCGTGTCGATTGAGATGCCGCCCATGGCGGCGGAGACGGCTTTCCACGAGCCCAGCGCCGAGCGCAGGGATCGAAGCGTGGCCGCGAGAGCACGGTGTTCTTCGGTCGAAAGAGAAAGGGCGGGCGACCAGCGGCGGCGCTTGGGCGCACCTCCGCCTTGTCCCCCGGACGGGGGCGGGACTACGGTCAGCATGTCGGGCTCCGGTTCGGTCGGGGTTCGGCCACGCAGCCCGGGCGTCTTGCACACGCCGCGGGCTGCACTACTTCGGCCGAAACCTAACCGCTCACCGGAGATTCCGGGTCAAATGACCGCAGTTTCGGTCAGATGACCGCACCACCGAAGCCTTCGTGCCGGCGACGGAAGCCTTCATGCGCGCCACAGAGGCGGACCCGCAAGCCGCAGCGGCCCCCCTGTGCCGGAGAGAAGCCCTCCTGCACGCCACCGAGTCCGTCGCCCAACCCCCAACACCCGATCAGGACGCGGCGGAGGTGGAAGCTCCGCGCAGCCGCGGACGCGCTCGCGCTCAGCTTGCTCCTGCCCGCGTGCCCTGGTCGCGCCGTCCGCGCTTCCTGCATCGACGCGAGGCGCAGTAGATTCGCGCGCCATCATGCGCCGCCCCGCTCCGCTCCTCCTCGCGCTCTCTGCTCCCCTCGCCTTCGCCGCCGCGGCGGCAGGTTGCTCGTCCCGTGCCACCCCCCCGACGGAGCGCAGCGCCGCGCCGCAAGCGGAGGCGATCCCGAGCGCGCCCGCGAGCGCCGCGCCGCCAGCGCCCGATGCGCCCACGGCCGCCGCTTCCGCGAGCGCCGCCAGCCCCTCTCCTACGGCCTCCGCCGCGCCCGCCGCGAGCGCTGCTCCCACGGCGAGCGCCGCGGCCGAGCCGACGGTGCCCAGCGCGGCCCCGGCCGACGCCGGACCGCTGCCCAAGGTGAAGGTCGCGAACATCGGCATGCACATCGGCGGCGGCCCGCACGACGACTACACGAAGGAGCCGATCAAGCGATCGGTCGCGCCCCACTTCGACGAGTTCCGACGCTGCTTCGCGCTCGCAGAGGACCCGACGAAGGGCGGCGACTTCGGGATCGACCTGCGGATCGAGAAGGACGGCGGCAAGGCCGAGGTGCGCAAGCCCCGGACGGCGCTCAAGGGCGAGGCGTTCACGAAGTGCGTGGTCGGCGTCTTCGAGCAGATCGACTTCCAGAAGCCACGGCGAGGTCCCACCGTGGTGAGCTACTCGCTCCGGTTCACCCCGTGAGCAGGCCGCAGCTCATCCGTGGTGGCCGATGTTCGGCAGCAAGCCGAGAGGCCTCGAAGGCCGTCTCGCCGGAGCGGGCGCGCGTATTCTCGAAGGCCGTCTCGCCGGAGCGGGCGCGCGTATTGGAGAGGATCGGGCCGAACAGGAAACCAAGGTGCCCGTCGCGATAGCTCGGGGGCCCGGACGCGGGCTCGTCACGCGGCGTTGCGCGCGCCCTGCGGGCGGCGCACCATCGCCTGTATGACCCTCCCGGCACGCCCGCGGCGGCACGCTACCGCGGCCGATCTCCTCGCGATCCCGGAAGCCGAGCGGTTCCATGAGGTCATCGACGGCGAGCTCGTCCCAAAGGCGATGCCGAGCTGGTCTCATGGACGCACTCAAGCGCGAATGACCACGCGCGTCAGCGACCCCTACGACCGACCCCCGGGGCGACGCGGGCCGGGCGGATGGTGGTTCGTGACCGAGGTCGAGATCGAGCTGGAGCCGGATCAGGTCTACCGCCCGGACATCACCGGCTGGCGGCGCGAGCGCCTCGCATCGCCGCCCACGGAGTTCCCGGTCCGCGCGCGCCCGGACTGGGTCTGCGAGGTCCTCTCGCCGAGTAACGCGAGCAACGACACCGTGAAGAAGCTCCGCACCTACCACCGCTGTCAGGTGCCACACTACTGGATCCTCGACCCGCTTCACGAGACGCTGACGGTCCTGCGCTGGACCGAGGGCGGCTACCTCCTCGCGGCCGCCGCCGGGCGCGGCGACCGCATGCGCGCCGAGCCGTTCGAGGCGATCGAGCTCGACGTCAGCGAGCTGTTCGGGGACGAAAACGAGGCGGGCGAGGCGGGCGAGGCGGGCGAGGCGGGCGAGGCGGGCGAGGCGGGCGAGGCGGGCGAGGCGGGCGAGGCGGAGAAGGACGACGCCTGACGGCCACGCCCCGCTGCCTCGCCGCGCTATACGCGCGCCTCCAGGCGATCGCCGCGCGGGCGCCGGCTCACCCTTCCCCCCGCGCCGCCGCCGGCCGGCCGTCGTCCTCGCTGCAGGCGCCGTCGCGCCAGGCGCGGCGGCGTCGACACCCACAGCGTAGCCGCCGGGCCGTAAACCTCGGCGCTCGCCGTGAGCAGGCCGCAGCTCACCCGTGGTGGCCGATGTTCGGCAGCGAGCCGCGCGAGGCCTCGACCGCGGTCTCGCCGGAGCGGTCGAGCGCGTACTTGAAGAGGATCGGGCCGAACACCTCGTTCAGCGCGACGCAGCCGACGACGAGCGCGCGGAAGCCGGCGCCGAGGGTCGGGAACGCGCGCTCGATGGTCAGGCTGATGCCGAGGGTGAGGCCCGCCTGCGAGATGAGGCCGCACCAGGCATACTTCCGCAGCACCGGCGGGTCGTCGGCGAGGCGATTGCCGATGCGGCTCGCGACCCAGGTCACGAGGGCCCGCGACGCGCCGAAGAGCAGCGCGACCGGCCACATCATCCGGAGCAGCGGCAGGTCGAGGTGCGCGCCGGCGGTCGCGAAGAAGAGCACGAACACCACGCTCGCGGCGTCCTCGACGGCGTGCACCAGCTTCTCGCCCTGCTTCGAGAGGTTCGCCACGACGAACCCGGCGACCACGAAGACGAGCAAAGCGTCGAAGCGGAGGTAGCGCAGCACCTCGGTGGCGCCGAAGCCGAGCGCCACGAACACGAGGATGAGCTGCCGACCGATGAGCCGCATGTAGGCCGCGAGGGCGAGGCCGAGCGTCGTGCCGATCGAGATGCTCCCGAGGATCTCGCGGCCGAGGAGCTCGATCTCGTGCATCGACATCGTCGTGCCCGGCTCGATGAGCGGCCGCACCGTGGAGAGCGCGATCGCCGTCACGACGATGACGATGATGTCCGACGTCATCACGAACGCGAGCGTGTTCAGCGCGACGGGCCCGGTCGCGCGCGTCTGGGAGAGGATGCCCAGCACCGCCGAGGGGCTGCGGGTGACCGCGATGACTCCCCAGAGGATGGCCACGCCGAACGCCGCGGTGGTCGAGAGGTCGGCCGCGAACGGGACGAGCGAGCGCGCCGCGTAGAAGACGCTTGTCATCACCACGAAGACGAGCACCGTCTGGATGAGGTTGTGCAAGAGGAGGCTCTTCAGGCTCTTCTTCACGATGTCGATCCGGAGCTCGGCGCCGCCGGCGAGCGCGATGAGCGCCAGCGCCAGCGCGTTGACCCGCGAGATCTCCTCGACGGCGTGGTGATCGACGAGCTCGAGGACGTGCGGCCCGGCGATGATGCCCGCGAGGATGTAGCCCGAGAGGTGCGGCAGGCGGAGCGGCTCGACCAGCTCGCTCGCGAGCGTCCCCGCGAGCAGGAGGAAGCCGATCGAGGCGATGGTGCCCGCGGGCCCGTGATCGTTCGGGACCGAGCGCGTCGTCGCGTAGAGCACCCCGAACAGGATCACCAGCGCGACCGCGTGCGTGAGGTGGTTCAGCGGCCCCTTGGGCGCAGACCCGTGGTGGCGGACAGCGGGCGCGCCGTCCGGCGCGGCGGAGGCGGCGGGCGCAGCGGGCGCGGCTTCGGGGAGCGCGGCGGTGCTCACGGCGGCACCTCCCCCCGCCCTGCCGCGGGCGAGGGCGGGCTGTCGCCCTCGATCGGCGTGGCGTCGCGCGAGGCGCGGGCCAGCGCGCGGCCGAAGAAGAGCGACTCGCGCTCGGGCGCGGCGAGCTCGCCGGCCTTGCGGAGCGTGGCGCGCAGCGCCTGCGGCCCGACGAACTCGCCGAACACCGCCGCCGCGGCCGCGGTGAAGAGGACGGTGTGCCCGACCGGGCCCGGGAAGCGCAGCGCGAAGGCGAGGCCGACGCTCATGGCCACCGCGCCGGACGAGAGCAGCCCCGCGCCGAGCCAGGGCGAGGTCTCGCGCGCGTCGGGCGACGCGACGCGGAGGACGAGGCCGGTCGCGAGCTTGCCGGCCACGCGCGCCACGAGCGCGATCGCCACGATCCACGGCAGGAACGGCGCCGCCTTCGGGCTCACGTGCGCGCCGGCGAGCAGCAGCGCCGGCAGGATCACCGGCCGCTCGGTCGGCGCGACCATGGCGACGATCTCCTCGCGGTGCCTCGACACGGCGGCGATGGTCACGCCCATCGCGAACGTCGCGAGGAGCGGCGACAGGCCGACCCGGGCGCTCGTGCCGATCGTCAGCAGCGAGGTGCCGAGGAGCACGCCCCAGCTCTGGATCAGGCGGAAATCGCTGCCGAGGAGCACGACCGCGATGAGCCCGAGCACCACGCCGATGAGCGCCGTCACGATCGTCCAGCCCCAGAACGGGATCGGCCAGTGGGCCGTCGCCTGCGGGGCGAGCGCGAAGGCGGCGCCCATCATGAGCAGCGGGCCGAGGTCGTCGCAGTCGGCGATGTCGGCGACGAGGTCCGAGAGCTTGCCGCTCGCGCCGTAGCGCTGCGTGACCCAGAGCACGGCGTGCCGCGTCGTCTCGGCGGACACGGCGCCCATGCCCGCCGCGAGCAGCGCCCGCTCGCCCCGGTCGAGCGACGGCACGGCGCGCTCCGCCGCGAGCCAGACCGCGGCCGCCACGGCGCAGCCGGTCGCGACGCTCATCAGCACGCTGAGCGCCATGCGGGACGGGCGGACGCGGCGGTTGCCGACGAAGCCGAAGTCGAGGCCGACGACCAGCGCGAGCCAGCCGAGCGCGACCCCCGCGATGGGCTCGAACGCGGCGAGCGAGGAGGGCTCGAGCAGCCCGAGCGCCGAGGGCCCGAGCACGAAGCCGAGCACCACGTACTCGGCGCCGGAGGGGAGGCCGATGCCCCGGAACACGCGGCCGCTGACGAGCGAGCTGCCGAGGTACGACAGCACGAGCAGCCCCATCAAAAGCCAGACGGCGTTCACGAGGCGGCGCCCCGATCCACAGGCGTCGCCGCGCCGCGCCGCGCGCGCTCGGTCGGCGGCGACGCCGGCGCGCGCCCGAGCGGGATGCCGGCGGCGACGAGCGCCTGCGCCACGGCGGTGAGCCAGCGGCTGCGCACGTCGTCGCCGTCGCAGGCCATCGTGGCGCGGAAGTGCGCGCCCCCCTCGTCGATCGCGACGAGCGCGGCGCGCGCGCGGCTGCCGAGGCCCGAGCCCGTCCTGAGCAGGAGCTCCCGCACCCGCTCGAGGTCGGCGGCGGGGTCGACGCTGATCTCGACCGCCACGAGCGGGGGCCGGCCGCGGATGCGCGTCGGGTGGAACAGGCTGAGCAGGTGCGGCACGCGCACGACGCACCCGTCCTCGTCCTCGAGGCGCGCCTCGATCAGCGTCAGCTCGCGGACGCGCCCGGACCGGCCCCCCACGTCGGCGATGTCGCCGATGCGCAGGCGCCGGCCGTAGATGACCGAGAGGCCGACGGCCGCCGAGGCGACGAGCGGCGTGCTGGCGAGCCCGGCCGCCGTGAGCACCACGAAGCCGACCCGCGTGAGCGCCCCCTCGTCGGTGCCGGTGATGAGCGGCGCCGCGAGCAGCAGCGCGGCCACGAGGATGCCAAACCGGACGAGGACCCCGGTGACGACCGCGAGGTCGGAAGGGAGCCACCCGAGCGACGTCTCGCCCCGGCTGACGCTCCCGAAGAACAGCCCCACGAAGCGGATGAGGACGAGGACCGCGAGCGTGGCGACGATCGCGAGCAGGAGCACCGGGACGCTCCGCGCGATGCGCCCCATGAGCTCCGACATCGGCGCGAGCACGATGCCGGTGAGCTTCTCGCTGTAGTCGCGCGTGGAGGCGAACAGGGAGAGCGCGAAGAGGATCCAGATATAGGCGATGCCCACCCGGACGAGGACGCCGGCGGCGCCGAGCGCGACCGAGAGCGCGCCCTGGGAAGCGGCGGGCCGGAGCATCTCGATGCCGCGGACGCGGAGGGCCGGGAGCCGCTCCGGATGCTCGGTGACCCAGCCGCGCGCGCGCGCGACGAGCTCGCCGACCTTGCGGAGCAGGAGCAGCGCGATGAGCCCCGAGAAGACGAGCAGCGAGAACGAGAAGACGCTCGTCGCGATGCGGCTCCGGCTCTGCTCCTTGGCGAGGACGTCGCGCACCGTGGCGGCGATCGCGGCGGCGTGGACCGTGACGGTCGCGGCGCCCGCCGCGGCGGCGTCCTCGGGACCGAGGTGGATGAGCGGGCTCTCGCCGACGTAGATGACCGCCACGCCGGCCTGCTCGTCGATGCGGACCTCGGGGATCTTCTTCTCCTGGGCGGCGCGCTCCAGCACCTTCGCGGCCTCGCGGGCGCGCTCCGGGGGGGAGAGGTTGCCCCGGTGCACGCGGACGGCGAAGACCGTCCGGCCGAGCAGCTCGACGCGCGCCTCGGGCTGCTCGGCCAGCGGAGGCGGCGGCTGAGCATCGGGAGCGCGCGGCTCGCCCTGGTCAGCAGCCGGGGCCGGCGGAGCGGGCGCAGGCTCGGCCTGCGCGGGCGCGAGGACGACCCGCGCCGGCGCCGACGCGACCGGCGTGGGCGACGGCGCGACCTGCACGAGCGGAGGCCCCACGGGCGGAGGTGCCTCGGCCGCGGGCTGCACGGGCGGCTCCGCGAC
This sequence comes from Sorangium sp. So ce321, assembly GCF_051530195.1. NCBI lineage: Bacteria > Pseudomonadati > Myxococcota > Polyangiales > Polyangiaceae > Sorangium > Sorangium sp. So ce321. The sequence goes on from NZ_CP150329.1 coordinate 7,497,825, forward strand.
GTGCGCAGACGGCGGCGCGGGCGCTGCCTGCGCAGGGGCGGCCTCCGCGGCCGTGGACGACAGCGGCGCAGGGGCGGCCTGCGCGGCCGTGGACGACAGCGGCGCGGCCTGCGCGGCCGTGGACGACAGCGGCGCGGGCGCGGCTTGTGTGGACGGCCTGGCGGGCGCTGCCTGCGTGGACGACGCGGCGGGCGCGGACGACGCGGCGGGCGCGGCCTGCGCGGAGCGCGGGACGACCTGCGCGGCAGGCGGCTGCGCGGGAGCGCCGCGCGCGGGGGGCGGCGCGACGAGCGGCGGCGCGGAAGCGCGCGGCGATCCCGCGGGCGCGCCCTGCGCCGGCTCGGCGATCGCAGGCCCGCCGGGCGACATGACGCCGGCGAGCGCGACCAGAAGCGCGGGGAATAGCCGCTGCACGCCGGCACTGTCGACCGGACGCAGGGCGCCGGTCAAGCGATGGGGAGCCAGATCGCCGGCCAGAGAGCGCCCGAGCCGCGCGACGGTTGGCCTCGGCGCGATCGAGGCGCTGCCCGAGGGTTCCTCGGAACGTTCACGTCTGCCGCGCTCGCTCGATGACGGATCGCCTTGCCGCCGAGGCGGGGCGCTGGCAGGGCGGCCGCGTGGCAAGGACCAAGAGATCCGCGGCGCGGTCGCTGCTCGTCGGCGACATCGGAGGCACGAACACCCGGCTCGCGCTCTACGACGCCTCCGGCGACCGGCCGCTCTCCGAGGCCGTCTTCCGCAGCCGCGAGCACGCGAGCTTCGAGGAGATCGCCCTCCCCTTCCTCGTGCGCAGCGAGGCTCCCCACCCCGCCGTCGCCGTGCTCGGCGTCGCCGGCCCCATCCAGGACCACGTCGCCACGGTGACGAACCTGCCCTGGCGCCTCGCCGAGCGCGAGCTGTCGCGCCGCCTCAAGATCGCGCGCATCCTGCTCGCGAACGACCTCGTCGTCGGCGCCCGGGGCTGCCTGCACATCGCGCGCGGGTCGATCACGCCGCTCACCGAGCGCAGGCCGCGGCCGAAAGGGAGCAACGTGGCCGTCATCGCCGCCGGCACCGGGCTCGGCGAGGCCCGGCTCATCTGGGACGGCGCCCGCCACCTCACGCTCCCGACCGAGGGAGGCCACGCCGACTTCGCCCCGCGCTCGGCCATCGAGGCAGAGCTGTGGCAGTTCCTCGCCGAGCGCCACCCGGATCACGTGAGCTACGAGCGCGTCCTCTCGGGCGACGGGCTCGGCGCCGTCTTCGACTTCTTCGCCGGTCGCGCCGCCCGCGTGCCGCGCGCGATCGAGCGCCGCCTCGCCGAGGGGGACCGCAACGCGGCGATCGCCGAGCTCGGGCTCGCCCGTGAGTTCCGGCCCGCCGCGCGCGCGGTCGACCTCTTCGTCGAGATCTACGGCGCCGAGGCCGGCAACCTCGCGCTGCGCGAGCTCGCGCTCGGCGGCGTCTTCGTCCTCGGCAACATCGCCCGGCACCTCGTCACCGCCCGGCGCGAGCTGTTCATGAAGTCGTTCCTGAAGAAGGGGCGCCTCGCGCCGCTCCTCCAGGACGTGCCCGTCGCGGTCGTCACCGATCCCCTCGTCGGCGTGCGGGGCGCGCTCGCCTTCGCGAGGGAGCTCGCCGCCGCGGAGGAGCCCTCGGCCCGCCCGGCCTCCCGGAGGTCCTGAGCGCAGGCGCGGCGCGCCCCGCGCCGGAGCCCGCTCAACGCGCGCCCGCGTCCCCGGCCACGCCCGCGCCGTCGGGCGTGGGGATCTCGAAGACGAACCGCGCGCCGCCGCGCGCGCCGGCCTCGACCCAGATCGAGCCCCCGTGCAGCGCGACGATCCGCTGCGCGATGTAAAGCCCGAGGCCGGCGCGGCCCGCGTGCGCGCCTTGCCGCCGGAAGCGATCGAACACCGCCGCGCGCTCCTCGGGCGCGATGCCGGCCCCCGCGTCCTCGACGGCGCAGCGCGCGCAGGCGTCGCGCGCGGCGAGCTCGATGAGCACCTCGGTCCCCCGCGGCGAGTGCCTGATCGCGTTCTCCACGAGGTTCAGGACGACCTGGTAGAGCCGCCGCGCGTCGCCGATCACGATCCCTGTGCCCGCGGCCTCGCTGCGGATCTGCACGCCCGCCTCGGCCGCGATCGGGGCCACTGTGTCGACCACCTCGGCGACCACGTCGTCGAGGAAGAAGCGCCGCGACGCGATCTGCAGCTCCCCCGCGTCGACGAGCGCCGCGTCCAGGATGTCCGAGATGAGCGACGTCATCCTGTCGACGTTGCGCAGGAGCAGCCCCGCGACCTTCGCGCACTGCGCGGTCGTCAGGGGGCTCGGCGCGTGCTCGATGAGCGACCCCTGGAGCCGGATGGCTTGCAGCGAGGACTTGAGGTCGTGCGACACGATCGACATGAACTCCTCGCGCTGCCGCCCGAGCTCCTCGAGCCGGACGCGCGCCGCCTCGAGCTCGGCCCCCTTCGTCGCGAGTTCGCGGGTGATGTCCGCGAGCTCGTTCGCCAGCGCGATGGCGGCCTCCTCCCTCCGCCGCGCCTCGTCCCGCGCGGAGGCCCGCCCGAGGAGGATGCGCGCCCCGCCGGCGGTGGGGACCACGAGGAACTTCACCGGCTCCTGGCGCCCGTCCTCGCGGCGCACCTGGAGCTCCCACGTGGCGGCCGCCGCGTGGGCCAGGGCCGCCGAGACCTTCTCGCGGCTCGTCTCGTGGAACAGCGCCGCGACGCCCCTGCCCGGCGCCGCGGCGCCTCCGAACAGCCGGCCCGCCGCGGCGCTGGCGTGGGTGATCTCGCCGCGCTGCACCACGAGCAGGAGATCGTCCTGGGTCGCGAGGAGGGCGCCGAAGAGCGACGCCGCGTCGGGCTGCGTCACCGCCATGTCCGCGCGAGCCTCACGGCCGTCGAGAGCGACGCCACGACCGCATCGGCCCCGAGCAGCAGCGCCGCGTCGGGCAGCGCCGCGACGGCGCGGCCGCCCGCGAGGATCTTCGCCCCGGGCACTTGCTCGCGCACGCGCTGGATCTGCGCCCGCGCCGAGGGCATGTGCACCTCGAGGGTGATCGACACGGCGACGAGCCTCACCTGGCGCAGATCGAGGTCGGCGAGCCCGCTTAGCATCGAGATCCGCCCGCCCATGTACGTCGTCTGCCAGCCGTCGAGGGCGAGGAGATCGGCGAGCATTCGCGCGCCGAACGTGTGGAGCTCGGGGTCGGCGCAGCCGACCACAGCCCTCGGGTCTCCCGCCGGCCACCGGATCAGCGGGTACAGGGACGCGACGGCGGTCTGCGCGACGGCGGAGGCGAGGTGCTCGTCCGCCACCGTGATCCGGTTCTCGTACCAGAGGGTCCCGACCTCCTCGAGGGCGGGCACGACGATGCGCTCGTAGATATGGCCGAGCCCGTCCCCGAGCGCGGCGTGGAGCACGCTCCGCGCGGCGAGGTAGTTGCCCGTCAGGAGCGCGTCCGTGAACAGGCGCGCGGCGGCGCCTTCCCCCTCGACGGCCTCTGGCAGCGCCTGGTCCGACCCCATGAGCGCTACCTGCACATGGAGTCCGGAGAAGTACAGATCGCGGTGGGTTTCAGCTTCTCCCTCGCCGGCAGGCATGGGTGCCTGCCGTGCCATGTCGGGCCAGGAACGGCGGCGTCAATCCGTGCCCGGCGCGGATCTCCGCCGCGCTGTCGGCCCGCGCACGTCAACGACGCGGGAGGGGCGCGCCCATCGCCGCACGAGCCCGGGCGCTCGCCCTGAGGAGTTCGCCCCGCCCCGATCATCCGGCCGCCGCCGCCGCGCTGTCGAGCAGCCAGACGAGCCGTCCCGCGCCGCCGCGCACGACGCGCGCCGGCACCTCGTCGGCCGGGCCGGTCCGCTTCGCCTGCTCCAGGACCCCGCGCTTCCCCGCGCCGCGCGCGAGGAGCAGCTTCATGCGCGCCTCGCGGATCACCGGGGCCGTCAGCGTGAGCCGCGCCTCGAGACCCTTGTCCGGCTGCGCCGGGATCGCGGCGACCAGGCGGTCCTCGATGCCCACCGCCCCCGTCCCGGGGAAGAGCGACGCCGTGTGCGCGTCGTCGCCGATCCCCAGCGTCATGAGGTCGAACGCCACCGGCGCCGCGACCCCGAAGCGGGCGCGCAGGAGCCGCTCGTAACGCGCCGCGGCCTCGGCGAGGTCGGGCGACTCCCCCTCCATGCGGAAGAAGTGCCCCTCCGGGATGCGGGCCGCCGCGAGATCGCGGCGCGCGGCGCCGTAGTTCGAGCGGGGGTGGTCGGGCGCGACCGCGCGCTCGTCCACCCAGAACCACTCCGTCTGCTCCCACGGGAGCGCGAGCGCCGCGAGCCGCTGGTACGCCTCCGACGGCGTTCCCCCGCCCGAGAGCGCGATCCGCGCGACGCCGCGCGCCTCGATCGCCGCCGCGATGGCGCGCGCCATGAGCTCCGCGCCGAGGCGCGCGAGCTCCGCCGCGTCCTTCGCGACGCACGTCTCCTCTCCACCGTTCATCTCGGTCCTCCTCTCGGCCCTCCTCAGAGGGCGCTCCAGTCCGCCGCGGCGAGCACCGCGTCGCGCAGCAGCCGATCGCCCTCCAGCGAGTCGATCGTCTTGGTCAGCACCCACGTCTCGTCCCGGTAGCCGAGCGGGTGGAGGTGCTCGGCCGACCGCGCCCCCTCCATCGTCCACCGCACCGTGGCCGGCGCCTTGTCGAGCCGCACGCACCCGAGCGCGAGCGGCTCGCCGCGGAGCGACGTCCAGAGGCGCACGCCGTCGAGCCGCCGCCACGCCTGCTCTTCGGACGGCGCCGGCGGCCCGTCGACCAGCGCGATCTCGATCGGCGCGCCGTCCGCGCCCCGCGCGCGGCCGACGACGCCCGCGGCGCCGCCCTGCCCGGGCCCCCGCGACTCGAACTTCCAGCCGAGCCGCGAGCCCATCCAGCCGAGGAACAGCGCCGCCGGATCCGGCTTCGACCCCGCGCTGCGCGCGATCTCCACCCGCCGGATCGCGCGGCACGCCTCCGGCATGTCGTCGAAGAACCGGGCCACGAGCTCGCGGAACGAGAACGTCCGCACGAACGCGCGGTCCGCGAGCGGCGCCCTGGTCTCGCGCGCGACCTCCGCGATGCGCTCGATGCACGTCTCGGCCGAGTCGAACACCAGCCGATCGCAGATCGGCGCGAGCGCGTCGCCGAGCACGTTCGGCGCGCCCGGCGCGAGCTCGACGATCACGGCCACGTCGGAGATCGTCAGCGCGCTCACGACCGACGCCACGCGCTCGGCCGCGGCCACGCCGAACGTGAGCTCCACGCGGTCGTAGCAGATCGGCACCTCCCCGGCGCGGCGGCACGTGGCCGACCAGTCGCCCTGGACGCTCCGCGGGTCGAGCCGGTCGTCGAGCGTGATGAGCAGCGTCCGGCCCGCGTGCGTCTCCGCGAGCTCCTCGGCCTGCTCCCTCAGGCGCTCGACCTCGGCGCGGCTCCCCACCGCGACGAAGTTCATCGTCGACGCGCGCGTCTTCGGCGCCGGCTCGGCCCGCGACTCGTCGGGCGACGACCAGAACTCGGCGAGCTCCGACTCGACCCGCTTGATCACCTCGGCGATGCCGCCCGCGCTCACGGCCGCCTCCAGGCCCGCTCCGGGGCCTTGCCCTCGGCGCACGCGTTGCGCGCGTCCGTCGACGGCTCGATCAGGTCATCCGCCTCCGAGGGGCCCCAGCTGCCCGCGGCGTAGCGCGCGATCGGGGCGCCCTGCGTCCGCCACCCCTCGAAGATCGGGTCGACGAAGCCCCACTGCGCCTCGACCTCGTCGGCGCGCGTGAACAGCGTCGCGTCGCCGCGCAGCGCGTCGAGCAGGAGCCGCTCGTACGCCTCGGGCGTGCTCGAGCCGAACGCGGCGCCGTACCGGAAGTCCATCGTCACGCCGCGGATGGCGATGCCGCTGCCCGGGATCTTCGCCGCGAACCGGAGCGAGATCCCCTCGTCGGGCTGGAGGCGCATCACGAGCGCGTTCGGCTCCTCGGTGGCGCCGGGGGCGCCCTTGAACAGGCCGTGCGGGAGCGGCTTGAAGTGCAGCACCACCTCGGCCACCCGCTTCGCCAGCCGCTTGCCGGCGCGCAGGTAGAACGGCACGCCGCCCCAGCGCCAGCTGTCCACGTGGAGCCGCATCGCGACGTAGGTCTCGGTGTGCGAGTCCTTCGCCACGTCGGGCTCCTCGGTGTAGCCGGGCACCTTCTCGCCGCGCACGATGCCGGGCGCGTACTGCCCGCGCACCGTCGACTTCAGCACGTCCGGGCCCGTGATCGGCCGGAGGGTCCGGAGCACCTTCACCTTCTCGTCGCGCACCGCGTCGGCGCCCCACGACGACGGCGGCTCCATCGCGACCAGCGTGAGGAGCTGGAGCGCGTGGTTCTGCACGATGTCGCGGGTGATGCCGACCTTCTCGTAGAACTTGCCGCGCCCCTCGACGCCGATGTCCTCGGCCACCGTGATCTGCACGTGATCGACGTGCTGGCGCGACCAGAGCGGCTCGAAGATCGTGTTGCCGAAGCGGAGGACGAGGAGGTTCTGGACCGTCTCCTTCCCGAGGTAGTGGTCGATCCGGTAGATCTGCGACTCGGCCAGGTGGGCGAGCAGGTCCCGGTTGAGGGTGCGGGCGCTCTCGAGGTCCTCGCCGAACGGCTTCTCGACGACCACGTGCTGGAACGGCGCGTCCTTCGCGTGCGACGGCGGCGCGACGAGGTTCGCCGCGCGCAGGCCGCGCACGATGGGCGCGAACTGGTCGGGCCCGACGGCCAGGTAGAAGACCCGGTTCTTGCGGGTGCCGCGCTCGGCGTCGAGCCGCTCGAGCTCCGCGCCGAGGCGCGTGTACGTCTCGGCCTCGTCGAACGACCCCTGGACATAGCTGATGCCCTTCTCGAGCTCGCTCCAGGACGACTCCTCGAGCGGGCGCCGCGAGTGCTTCCCGACGGCCTCGCGCATCTCCTGGGCGAAGTCCGGCTTCGGGCGCCGCGCCACGCCGACCACGGCGAAGCCGCCGGTCAGGAGTCGGCTGAGCGCGAGGTTGTAGACCGCGGGCAGCAGCTTGCGCCGGGTCAGGTCGCCCGAGGCGCCAAAGATGACGAGCGCTGCCGGCGAGGCGGTGCGCTCCTCGGGCATTCCTTCGCGAAGCGGGTTCTTCTCGGCTTGGGTCATTGGATGGGCTCCGGTCGGTGACAACGTCGGGCGTGATGCTCGCGCGCCTCCGCGGCGTAGGGTAGCCCGGATCGCGCCGACGCAATGCGGAGCAACGGGGGAGCGCGGGCGTGCGGCCCGAGCCCGCGCGTCGAGCGCGCTCGCCTTCCCGCGCACGTCGCGCGTGCCCGCCGGCTCGCGGCGCCCTTCCATCCGATCGCGACAGGTACTAGGCTCCGCCGCGCGATGGCCGCGCCGGTGCTCCCGCGAATCCGTGTCCCCCACCCTCACGTGCGGTGCGACATCCAGGTGCTCGCCGGCAGCCCGCACGTCCTCGGGTCGCGCGTCCCGGTGCGGCGGCTCTGGGCGTGGCACCGCGGCGGCGCGTCGGTGGAGACGCTGCTCAAGCGCTACCCGAACCTCGGGCCGGCGCGCGTGCTCGACGCGCTCGCGTTCGCCTACGACAACCAGGACCTCATCGAGGCCGACATCGCGCGCGAGCAGGCGCTCTTCGAGAAGAAGGGCGGGCCCTCAATCGGCGCGCGCCCGCTCGCGCAGCTCAACCTGCCGTTCGACGAAGACGACGAGTGAGCGACGCGGCCTCGGCGCGCGGCGCCGCGCGGCATCCCGGTCTCCGTTGGCTCAGCTTGTTTCTTTACAGCCATCGTGACTTAAGGCAATAGGGCGCTCTATCGCTGGGGCCCGGAGTGCGGGGCTGCTCGGCATCGCGAGCGACAGCCGCGCGGGTTCGCGGCTGTCTCAGCTTTCAAGGTCGCGGCGACCGGTGTAAGGTCCGCGCCCCATGGGGTACCCATCGAGGTGCCGGAGGGTTTCTGAGATGAGCGTCAATCGATGGAAGTTGTTCGCGATGCCGGTGGCCTTGCTCGGGCTGGCTTCGCCTCTCCTCGTGAACTGTGGCGGCAAGGGGATCCCGGGCGCGGACAGCCTGCCCGGCCCCGCCGGTGACCTGGCGTCCGCCGCGGGCGGCTGCGAGGAGCTGAAGAACGGCGGGATCGCCAACCTCAAGTTCGAGGGCGGCGCCGATGTCGAGGGCAAGATCAAGGGCTTCCTCGAGGCCGCGGCCTCGCTCGACAAGCTCACGGTGGACATGGAGGCGAGCCTCATCGCCTCGTGCGGCAAGCTCGGCAAGGACCTCGGCATGAGCGACGCGGACCTCAAGGCCGAGCCGGGCGGCGGCAAGGGCGCCGAGAAGGTCTGCAACGCGGTCTCGGCCAAGGTGAACGCGGCCGTCAAGGCGAACGCCGAGGCGAAGATCGCGGTCCAGATCGATCCCCCCAAGTGCTACGCCGACATCAACGCGATGTCGGAGTGTCTCGGCACGTGCGGCCCCGCGTTCGAGCCGGGCAAGCTCGAGGCGAGCTGCGAGGGCGGCGAGATCAGCGGCAAGTGCGACGCCGAGTGCAAGGGCAAGTGCAGCGTCGAGGCGGGCGCGGCGTGCTCCGGCACCTGCAACGCGAGCTGCTCGGGCAAGTGCGACGCCGGCTTCAAGGGCACCTGCGGCGGCAAGTGCGACGGCAAGTGCGACGGCAAGGAGTCGAAGGGCGCGGCGTGCGCGGGCACCTGCGACGGCAAGTGCGACGCCAAGGCCGAGGGGTCGTGCTCGGGCACCTGTGACGGCTCCTGCTCGGGCTCCTGCGAGCTCAAGGCCGGCGCGAAGTGCTCGGGCTCCTGCTCCGGCGGCTGCAGCGCCCAGATCAAGGAGCCGAAGTGCTCGGGCGAGATCCAGCCGCCCCAGGTCGACGTGACGTGCCGCGCGCAGTGCGCCGCGAAGACCGCCGCCTCGGCGACCTGCGATCCGCCGAACGTCCGCATCGTGGCGAACGGCAAGGTGAACGCCGACGCGCAGAAGCTCGTCGCCGCGCTCCGGACGTCGCTCCCGGCGATCGCGAAGGTCCAGCTCGGGACCGGCAAGAAGCTGGCGGCGGCGGTGTCCGGCGTCGGCAAGGCGGGCGCCGAGGTCAAGGACGCGGCGCTCAAGGCCGGCGGCAAGGCGGTCGCCTGCGTCGCGGCCGCCGTCGACGCGTCGGCGAGCGCGACCGCCTCGATCGACGTGAACATCAAGGCGAGCGCGAGCGTCAGCGGCTCGGCGAGCGGCGCGGCCAGCGGCGGGACCTGATCCCCGCAGCGGCTTGAGCCCGGACGCGGCGGCGGTCCCCTCCCGGAGGGGGCTGCCGCCGTTGTCTTTTGTGGAGCGGCCGTCCCGGCGTGGAGCCTCTCTGACGCCGCCGTCCCGGCGTGGAGCCTCTCTGACGCCGCCGTCCCGCGGTGAAGCGCGATTCTGGATGCGAGCTCACGTTTCCCTCGCGGCGTCGCAGCGCGACGGTGCACGGGTCGAACGCGCGCCGGGCTCGCCCCCGATGTGACAGCCACGTTTCGTGTCCCGGCAGGCCGGGTGCGGCGAGGGTCGTTGAAGGGCTCCGCGCACGCCGCGGCGGTGCGCACGGCGAAAGATACCGCCCGGGTGTCCGACACAGCCCGAGCCCGCGGCGCTCGCCCGCGCGCCCGCCCTGCGCGCGCCGGCAGCGCGCGTTCCGCGTCGCGCATTGCGGGGCCATTGCGCCCGGCACGGCGCCGCGTCCGGGGTATCATGGTGCTTCTTCGAGCGATGACGGGGAACTCGGAAGGGCAGGAGCGATGGTCGGCGGTCCCTTGATCGAGCGCGGCGCCAGGATCGGCGAGTACACGGTCGACGGGCCGCTCGGCGAGGGCGGCTTCGGCGCCGTGTTCCGCGGCCACGACGAGGCCGGGAACGAGGCCGCCATCAAGATCTTCAAGGACGTGAGCGCCCAGAACGTCGGGCAGCTCTTCGCCCAGCAGAACGAGATCGAGGCGCTGCTCCGGCTGCGCCACCCGTCGCTCGTGAAGCTCTGCTCGTACGGCGTCCTCGACGGTGTCGGCCTTTACCTGGCGATGGAGCTCGTGCGGGGCGAGACGCTCGACAGGTACCTCGCACGGATGGGCTCGCTCGACACGATCGAGGCCCTGCGCATCGCGCGCCGCGTGGCCGAGGCGCTCGCCCATTGCCACGCGCTCAACGTGCTCCACCTCGACCTCAAGCCGAGCAACATCGTCCTCACGGACCCGTACGAGCCGCGGCTCAAGATCCTCGATTTCGGCCTGGCGACGCTGACGGTGAGCTTCCAGCCCGAGCACGTCCGGGTCAACGCCGGCACCATCGCCTACCTGGCGCCCGAGTGCCTGAAGCGGGGCGCGCTCGCGCGGCCGAGCCCGCGGATGGACCTCTACGCGGTCGGCGTCGTGCTCTACGAGCTGCTCTCCGGCCGGCTCCCGTTCAAGGACGGCACGGTCAACAGCGTCATCAGCCAGAAGGTCTACGGCAACCTCGTGCCGCTCTCGCAGGTGGCCCCGGAGACGCCGGCGCCGGTCATCGCGCTCGTGGACGAGCTCATGGAGCGCGACCCCGCGCGGCGCTTCTCGAGCGCGGCGCGGCTCTGCGCGCGGCTCAAGGAGCTCTATTACGTCACGCTCCACGGCGCCTCGCCCTCGCAGCTCGCGGCGGACGAGCCCGCGCCCGAGCGCGACGCCGCCTCGCCCGAGGCGCTCGACGACGCGCCGTTCATCGGCCGCGAGCAGGAGCTCGGGCGGCTCACGGAGCTCCTCCAGGCCGCCGTGTGGGGCCAGCCGCGGCCGGCCGTGGTGGTCGGCGACACGGGCGTCGGCAAGAGCCGCCTCGTCGCCGAGCTGCTCCGGAGCGTCGAGCAGACGGGCACGGCGATCGTCGCCTACGGCCGGTGCAGGGAGCTCTCGGGGCTCGTCCCCTACTCGGCGCTCCGCGAGGCGCTGACGCAGATCGCGCTCTGGCTGGAGCGGCACGGCGACAACCGCGCCGCGCGCATCCGGCGGCTGGTCAGCCTCGTGGTCGCCGAGGACACCGGCCTGCTCCAGGGGCTCGTCCCCGAGCTCCTCCGCGCGGTCGGGCTCGCCGACGAGGGCGGCGCCATCGGCCCGGGCGGCACGCGCTGGATCGCCGAGCTGATCCTGCGCCTGCTCGGCGCGATCTCCGAGGAGATCCCCATCGTCTTCGCCATCGAGGACGTGCACTGGGCCGACGAGGCGACGCAGGAGGTGCTCCTGCGGCTCTCGGACCAGCTCGGCGAGATGCCGGTCCTGCTGCTCGGCACGGCCCGGCCGCCGTTCCCTGGCGCGCGCGGCTCGTCGCTGCCCCCGCCGGGCTCGTCCGGGCTGCGCGCCACGCCTGGCTCGCCCGGCTCGTCGCCGATGACGCCCCGCTCGGTGGGGTGGCTCGCGTGGAAGGACGTCGAGCGCCTCGACCTCGGCCCGCTCCCGCCCGACGCGAACCGGTCGCTCCTCTCCGCGCTGAGCCGCGGCGCGGGGGACGAGCTCGTGCAGGAGCTCGTGCGCCGCGTCCCGCTGCTCGGCGCCGGCAACCCGCTCTTCAACATCCAGGTCGTCCGCAACATGGAGACCGAGGGCTTCCTGCAGCGTGGCCGGGGCGGCGCGCTCGAGCTCTCGCGCACCGACGCGCACTACCGCGCGCCCGCCTCGGTCTCCGACGTCCTCGCCCGCAGCATCGAGGCGCTCGATCCCGCGGTGGTCCAGGTCCTCGAGGTCGCGGCGCTCATCGGCCGCCAGTTCCAGCGCGACGACCTCGTCGCGCTCGGCCTGTTCGACGCGGAGGACGTCGACCGCGCCCTGCGCGACGCGGCCGCGCACCACGTCTGCCTGAGCGAGGACGGGCGCCTCACGTCGTTCTCCCACGACGCGGCGCGCGAGCAGCTCGCCGCCCGCGTGCCGCCCGAGGATCGCGGCGAGGTCCACCGGCGCATCGCGCGGCGCATCGAGCTGCGCGGCGGCGATCCGGGGACGCTCGCGCACCACGTCGAGCGCGCCGGCGAGCTCGACCGCGCCGCCTCGACGTACCTGCTCGCGGCGAGCGAGGCCGATCGCCTCCAGGACCCGCACGGCGCGAGCCGGCGGCTCAAGCAGGCGCTCGCGCTGCTCGAGCGGCTGCCGCTCGACCCCGCGCGCATCGAGCTCCGGGCCCGCTGCGCCCACGAGCTCGCGCGCGTGGCGTGCCTGCTCGGCAGCACGGCGGAGCCGCTCGATCTGCTCCGCCGCACGCAGGGCGCGCTGCCGGAGACCCCGCTCGTGACGGCGGCGCTCTCCAGCGCGCTGTCGCGCGTGCACTACGTGCGGGGCGAGTTCGCGGACGCGGTGGCGCACAGCCGCAAGGCGCTCCAGGCGATCGGCGCGAGCCCCGAGCTCCGCCCGTACCAGTGCCTGCCCGCGAACATCCTCGGGCGCGCGCTGTGCGCGGCCGGCAAGGTCGGCCCCGCGACCGAGCCGCTCCGCCGCGGCTGCGAGCTGGCCGAGGCGGCGGGCGAGTACATCGAGCTGTGCCACTCGCGCGGCATCCTGTGCGTCGCGCTGAGCCAGTCGGGCCACTACGCCGAGGCCGAGCAGAGCGCCGCGGACGCCGCGCGCCTCGCCGAGCGCCTGCGCGACCCGGTGCGGCTGCTCGGCACGTGGTTCTACTACGCGGTGCTCGCCGAGGGCCGGTTCGACTGGGACCTCGGCGTCCGGTCGACCGCGCAGCTGCTCTCGTACGCCGAGGAGCACGGCCTGAGCGGGCTCTACCTGTACGTCGGCACGATGTACGCGGGCCGGCACCAGTTCCACGTGGGCCACCTGGCGCGGGCCCGCGTGCTGGTCTCGAACGCGTGCAACCTCAGCGGCGTGCTGGGCATCGGCATGGGGCGCGGCTGGGCCGAGGGGTACCTCGGCGACGTGTTCTTCGTGCAGGGCCTCCTCCCGGAGGCGCTCGCGGCCTACGAGCGGGCGATCGAGATCGGCTCCGCCGGGACGGGCGACGCCTACGCGGTGGGCCTCGGCCGGGTCGGCTGGCTGCACACGTCGGCGCTGCAGGGCCGCGACGCCGGCGAGCTCAGGGCGTACGCGCGGGAGACGCTCGAGCTCATCCGCGCCTCGGGCAACCGGACGCAGCTCGTCACGGCGCTGGAGCGGTACGCCGAGGCGTTCGATGTGCTCGGCGACGAGGAGGAGGCGCGCGACGTGCGGGCCGAGCGCACGGTGCTCGTCGAGGAGCTCGGCCTGAAGGAGCCGACGTTCTGGCCGCGTCCCCCGGCCGAGGCGGGGTTCCAGGGCCCACCGCGGGAGTACTGGACCGGGCTGCCCCGCGAGCTCCGGGCTTCCTATGCGCCGAGCAGCCTGGGCACGACGCAGATCGTGGCCGCGACCATGGCGGGGCTCGCGGAGGCGGCGACGCTCGCCGTGCCGGAGGAGGAGATCGGCGCGCCGACGATCGTGGCGATCCCGCGCCTCCGCCACGTGACGCTGCTGGAGACGCTCGCCTCGGTGGAGGGCTTCATCCCGCGCTTCGATCCGGAGGCCCCGCCGATCGCGAAGTGACGGCGGCGGGAGCGCCGCGCGGGCTGCGCTCAGCCGTCGCCGGCGGGGCGCGCCTTGCGCCGGTCGGCGGCCCTGGGACGCGCGAGCGCCTCGCGCACGCGGGCGTGGTCGAGCGGGTCGCGGCCGTCGAGGGCGAGCTCGACGTGGTCCATGCGGTCGCTCCCCCAGAACAGCTCGTCGCCCACGAAGGTCGTCGGCACCCCGAACACGCCCCGGCCGACCGCGCGCTCGGTGCCCTGCCGGAGCGCCTCCTTGGCGGCCGGCGCCGACGCCTGCTCGATGAGCGCGCGGCTGTCGAGCCCCTCGCGATCGAGCGCGCCCGCGAGCTCGTCGCGCGAGCCGAGGTCGATGCCCCGCCCCCAGCCGGCCCGGAAGATGGCCGCGACGACCCTGCGCTGCTCCGCGCCGCCGACCTCGGGCAGCGACAGCCGCAGGGCGAGCAGCGGGTTGAACGGGTGATATTTCGGACAGGCGAGCTCGATGCCGTGGAGGCGCGCGACGCGAAACGCGTCCTTGTAGGCCCACTCGCGCTTCGGCGGGATCTCGGCGGGCCCGAGCTGACCCCAGTGGTCGAGCAGACCGGCGAAGAGCACCGGGTGCACGCCGAGCTCCGCGCCGCGGCGGTCGCAGATCTCCTGGATCCGCAGCCAGGCGAAGTAGGCGTAGCCAGAGATGTAATCGAAGTAGAAATCGACGCGGCCGGGCATCGCGGGCTCCGTGGGGTGCTCGTTGCGCTGCGCCGCGGCGCCCTGGAGGGCCGCTGGCGCGGCGCCCGGGATCGTACCATGGTGATCGGTGCTATCCCTCGTTCAGCGCGGCGCGCGCGGTGAACGTGGCGCGCGCGCCACGGCGCCGGCCGGCCCGGTCGAGGTCGCGCGCACGGCGCTCGCCCATGTCTGGGCGATGCTGTTCCTTGTCGTGCTGCTCCCGGTCGGCCTGCTCTGCTTCCCCTTCGATCCCCGGCAGCGGATGCACGATCGGCTCTCGGTCGTGTGGGCGCGCGGGGCGCTCTGGCTCGTCGGGGTGCGCGTAGAGGCCGAGGGCGTCCTGCACGTGCGGCCGGGCGAGCGCTACGTGATCGCGGCGAACCACCAGAGCACGCTCGACGTCCTCGCGCTCCTGGTGGTGCTGCAGGGGCGCACGCCGCTCCGCTTCCTGGCGAAGCGCGCGCTGTTCCGCGTGCCGGTGCTCGGCTGGGGCATGCGCCTGTACGGCCACACGCCGGTCGACCGGCGGCGGGCCCGCGGCGCGCTCGCGGATCTGGGCGAGGCGCGGCGGAACGTGATGCAGCGGTGGTCGACGGTGTTCTTCCCCGAGGGGACGCGGAGCGCGACGGGGGCGCTGCTGCCCTTCCGGCTGGGCGCCTTCCGGACCGGCTCGGCCGCGGGCGCGCGCGTCCTGCCGGTGACCATCGACGGCACGGGCGCGCTCCAGCCGAAGGGCCGCTATGCCGCCGCGCCCGGCGTGGTGCGGGTGGTGGTGCACCCGCCGCTCGACCCGCCCGGGGCGTCGCTCGAGGAGCTCCGCGCCACGATGGAGGCGTGCAGGGCCGCCGTGGCGTCGGCGCTGCCGGAGGCGCTGCGCGAGGCGGCGGGGCCGGCCGAGGGGGCGCGGCGGGGGCCAGGCTGAAGCCGGCGAGGGCTTGACGGGGAGCGGCTCGCGACAGCTTGTCTATCTCGAGCTCTTCTTCTCCTGGCGTCCTGGTGGTTCATCTCCTGTCTCTCGACACGAGCATTGCAGCGATCATCTCGTATCGCGCCATGGCTTGCGCTGCCCGGCAGGTGATGGGGAGAGAGGGTCACCGCGCCGGGTGAGCTGGCGAGCTGGCCAGCGCGCCCGCGTCCCTGCGGCTGTAGCGCCATGATAGGGTGCGGCATTGCCCCTGGGCCTGTACGGAGGTGTCCCTGTGAGCCAGAGCGCCGTGAGCCATCCTCCTGACGTGAAGAGCGCGCCAGCGCCGTGGACGCTGACCGGCGACGCCTACATCGCGATGCTCGAGCTCCCGGAGCGGGTGCTCCGCGATCAGAGCTTCATCCCGGAGGCGCTCCGCCCGCGCTTCGAGGGCCGCTACAGCTTGCTGATGGCGATCGACTACACGTCCTCGAACGTCGGGCCGTACCGCGAGCTCCTGTTCATCCCCGGGCGCTTCAAGACGCGCCGCGGCCTGCTCTGGTCCATCAGCAAGATCTACGTCAATTCGTGGGACAGCGTGGTCAACGGGCAGCGCAACTGGGGTATCCCCAAGGAGCACGCCGACTTCGAGCTCGTGCGCGAGGCCGACGGCAGCGAGCGCCTGCGGGCCTCGCAGGGGGGCGAGGTGTTCGCCGACGTGCGCTTCGCGCCCGCGGGGCCGAGCCTGCCCGCCGGGACCCCGCTCCTGCCCGCGCGCTGGCGCGGGCTGGTGCACCACCGCGAGGGGCGCGACCTCTGCTGCTGGCCGACCGCGCGCGGGAGCGTCCGCCTCGCGCGGCTGCTCGAAGCGCGCGTCGACCCGGCGCGCATGCCGCCCCTCGACGAGCGCCGGGTCGTGTTCGCCGCCCGGCTCTCCGGGTTCCGGGCCGAGTTCCCCGTGGCCGACGTCGAGCCTCCGGGCGCGGGCTGAGCCGGCACACCGCGACGGATCGCCAGGCGCCGGAAGGGATCGAAGCTGGTGGAGGTAAGCGCAGGCTTGGCCTCGGCGGCGCGCCTCAGATCCGTCGCGGCGGAATGGATCTACCCATTCCGGGATTGGCCTACTTTTTCTCAGCCACATGTCATGTGACGGAAACCCCCTGAGGGTTGACGCCGCGAGGGTGGCGCAGGTACCTTCCCTCACCTGCGTTGCGCTCCACGTTCACTGTGGATCTGTAGATGCTTGGTGCCGCGACCGGCCTTGTGAGCCCGGCTGTCGCCCAGAGCATCGCCGGGACGCCGCGACGAAGCGACGTTTCGACAGTGAAAGAGAGATCGGCGTGATGATCGAGGGGCTGTGGTGAGGATATCGGGGGCCGAGCAGATGCGTTCGAAGGAAGGCCGGCGCGCGGCGAGGTACGTCGTCGCCGTCGCGATCTGGACGTGCGGCGCGAGCACACTGACAGGGTGCCCGTACGCCGACACTTGCTGGGAGGTGGCGGCGTGCGCCCCCGATCCGGAGCCGCCGCCGGGTCCGTGCGCGGGAGAGCCCGGCACGGCGCCGGCGCTCGACGAGTGCGGGGTGTTCGTCAGCGAGCAGGGCAACGACAACAGCCCTGGCACGAAGGGCGCGCCGGTGAGGACCTTGCAGCGCGCCATCGGGCTCGCCGCGAGCGGGCGAAGCAACGGCGAGGCGCCGACCCGGCGCGTGTACGCGTGCGGCGAGGCGTTCGAGGAGGCGATCTCGCTCCCCCCGGGAGTCGACCTCTGGGGCGGCCGTCTGTGTGCGGGCGATTGGTCCTACGGAGGGCCGCTCGACGGGCAGAGCGCGTCGACCGTCATCGCGCCGCCCGTGGGGGTCCCGGTGCGGGTCCTCGGGGCGGGCGACGCGGCCCTCGAGGGAAACGACGCGACGTCGATGATCTTCGGCGTGCGCGCCGTGGCGGCCGACGCCTCCGCGGATGGCAAGTCGTCGATCGCGATGATCCTGGAGCATGGGGCCAGAGCGATCGTGCAGTCGAGCGTGATCCTCGCAGGCGACGGCAAGGATGGAGAGCCGGGCGAGGACGCGCCGAGCTTCCGCGCGAATGCCGGCGTGGTTGGGAACAACGGCGCGGACGCCTGCACTGCGGACATGGCGCCGGGCGCCGTTCCGGTCGTGACGGTGTGCGGCGACGGCATCGAGTCGACGGGTGGCCAGGGGGGCGATGGAGGCCTCGAGGCAGGCCGCGGTGGAGCTTCAGGGCTGCCGGAACCGGCCGGGAATCCGCCCAACCTCGGCCTGGGCGGCTCCGGCGCGGTCGGCATGGACTGCAAGGATGGCGAGAGGGGAGCAGTCGGCGCCGATGCAGAGCGCGCTGCCGGGGCGGTTGGCGCTGGCCTCCTGGGCCTCGACGGATGGGTCGGCGTCCGCGGTAAAGATGGGGACAAGGGCGGCGTCGGCCAGGGCGGTGGCGGAGGCGGCGGCGGCAAAGGGCGCGAGCCCACCAGGAACGCGTGCCCGACAGGTCGGCCCCAGGCCGGTGCGGCCGGGGGATCGGGGGGAAGTGGCGGCTGCGGGGGCAAGGGGGGCCAGGGGGGCGGCTACGGCGGCGCGAGCATCGCGATCGTGGCACTGCAGGGGAGCGACCTCACGGTCAAGGCCAGCACGGTCCTCGGGGCCAAGGGCGGCGATGGCGGGGTCGGTGGGACGGGCCAGTGGGGAGGCTTCGGAGATGCCGGCGGCAATGGTGGACGCGCTTCTCTGATCGAGGGGTCGCGAGGGTGCCGCGGCGGCTTTGGCGGCGACGGCGGTCGCGGGGGCGATGCCGGCGGCGGTCTCGGGGGCCACTCGCTCGGCATCGGCTCCGTGGGCGCCTCCGTGGCCATCTTGGAGGATGCGACGGTCTCGCCCGGACAAGCTGGCAACGGGGGGATCGGCGCCAATGCAGCCCCGGAAAGCGGGCTCGGCCAGGGGCAAGGCGGGATTAAGCAGTTCTGGTACCGGTTCGATACGCCAGAACCGGAACCGCCTCGATGAACCACCCTGTGCTGGCGGCGCACGTCAGGAGACGTCCATGAGAACGACCACCGCTGCTACGTTCGTCCTCCTTTTGTCGCCGTGGGCCACCGGCTGCGGAGCTGTTCCCGACGTGAACGACCCTGGCGTCACGCCTTGTGAAGGCACCTCGTGCGAGGACGAGCCGCCGCCGGAGTCGGTGTGCATCGAGCATATCGCCGCCGATATCCTCGACGACGGCTGCGGCGTGTTCCTCGCCGGAAACTACGGTTTTGGCGACGACAGGAACCCCGGCACCAAGGCGAAGCCCGTGTACACCGTCGCGCGCGCCGTCGAGATCGCGCGCGCTGGACGAGGGCGCGTGTTCCTCTGCAACGACGGATTCATCGTGGATCAGATCAGGGTGCCCTCCGGCGTGGATCTCCGCGGGGGCTTCCACTGCCGGAAGTGGGTGCGCGACGCCCTGCTCCCGCGGACCCAGTTTTCTCATGGACCGGTCTTCGGCCCCCTGATCATCGTCGAGCCCGCGGGCCCCGAGGACAGCGGGGCCGCGGACGGGGTGTCGACGCTCGCCGATCTCGACATCCCGAGCTGGGGCCCTGTCGGCGTGCTCGCTCAGTCGAGCACGGCGGTGGAGATCCTGCGGAGCGAGATCTCCGCCAACGGAGGAGGTGGAGGCAGCGGTGGCGCGAGGTGGCCGACCAAACAACCGGACGGACCGGATGGCATGTTCGGTGGGGACGCGTGCTCGTCGGCCGTCGTCGCCGGCGGGCCTGCGGCCGTGAACCGGTGCGAGAGCGGGCTCACGAGCGTCGGCGGCAAGGGAGGGGACGGGCTGCCCGACAGCGCCGAGGATGGTGGCGACGGGGAGCCCGCCTACGCTTCGCCCTCGAGCGGCGGTCTCGCTGAGCAGGACAACGTCAGTTGCTCCAACGGATTCGCCGGGGACCCGGGGGCTCCGGGAACACAGGGCGCACCGGGCAAGGGCATCGGGCGCCTCACCGAGACAGGATGGGAGGGCGACACGGGGGGCGAGGGCACCTGGGGCACGCCGGGCCAGGGCGGCGGCGGCGGCGGTGGTCGCCGGGGCGGGCTCGCCCGGTGCGGCGCGGCCTCGAAGGGTGGCCCAGGAGGAGGCTCGGGCGGGGCCGGCGGTTGCGGGGGCCGAGGGGGCCGCGGAGGAGCGAATGGACTGCCGTCCATCGGCGTCCTCGCGCTTCACGCCCGGGTGACCGTGCGCGACACCAAGATCACGGCGGACTTTGGCGGCAGAGGCGGCGATGGCGGGCCACCCCAGGACGGCGGCCGAGGCGGTCGAGGCGCACCGGGCGGAACGCTGAGAGATGAACTCGCCGCCTGTCCCGGCGGCAAGGGCGGCGAAGGAGCGCCCGGCGGCTACGGCGGCCCGGGGCGCGGCGGCGACTCGATCGGCATCGCCTACCTCGACGAGGACCAGCTCACGCTCGACGGCGTCACCATCGAGACCGGACAGCCGGGCAAGGGCGGCACGAGCTGGAACCACGATGGCAGCACGACGGTGGGAGAGAGCGGCGAAGCCCACGAGACGCTCCGCTTTCCCGAATAGTCGCAATCACGTCACGGGAGGACGGCGCGGATCTCGGCGACGGCTACGAGGAGGCTTTGGGGTCCGAGTCCACGAGCCAACTCGCCAGGAAGCTGGAGGCCCAAGCGACCATGGAGGCTGGCGGCTCGCCCTCACCATCCCACGCAGAGACCAGCGCTTCGAGCTCGCGCTTGGCAGCCATGGCGCGGAGAGTGTCCGGCGATTCGTCGTGCGGGCGCATGCGCGCAAGTTCCTCTAGCATCTTGTCCTTGTGCAGGTAGCCATCCGTCGATATTGAAGCAAAAACCCCCACGGACTGTCGATACGGCTCTGGCAACTGTAGAACCGCTTCGGGCAACGTGAGGGTCAATCCAATCTGGTGATGCGCCCGGAGCACGGTAAGCACCGCGACGAACCGCTCCGTGAGGCTGGTCACCTCGACTCTTACGCCGGGCGCCGGCACGTCGGACGGCGCGGGCTTCACCCATTCGTGTTCTGAGAACAGACAATCATATACCCTGACCTCCCCAGGAATCCGCAGACCCGTCGCCACCTCTGGCACGAGCGCGGTTCCGATCTCCGGCGGCATGCGTTCGCAACCGAAGATCGCTTCGATCTCGTGGGCAATCCAGTCCGCATATGGCTGCTCGTCGGGCGACAGCTCGAACGACACGTAGTCCCGCTTGATGGTGACCGTCCTTGGGCTGTCATGGTGCGGGTTCGCGATGAGCCTCGGATCGAGTGGACTTCGCGGAACGCGGAAGTGCATACCCCGAAAGTCGACTATGAACAAGTCTCTTAGCTGCTTCACGATTTCGATTGTTCGCGAACCGTGAACGATGTAGTATGGAGCCAGAAAGCTCACTTGGAACCACAGCGCTCGACCGGTAGACGCTGCGAGGTCGAGCGTAAAGGAGTAACATCCGTCGCAGCCACCGGAGGGAAGATGGCGCGACTCGTTCATGACCATGCCAGGGAAGCGCCCTTCGACGCGACGCAGCATGGCATGCCAGCGATCGTCCTTTGATGCTCGGATTCGCGCGTCCACGAGCCGGGCGTGCTCCTCGGTCGCATTGCGTAGCTGGACATCGACATCATCGGTGATTCCAACCCCACGGGGATAGTATCTATAGATGATATCCAACAGCTCGTTGATGCTGTGTTTCATGGGTCCATCATCTTGGCGCCGAGCCCTTTGTAATGCTTATCAAAAACCTCTCCCATGTCGCGTTTTATTCTTGAGCAGAATATACCAAACGGAAGATCGAACCCTCCCGAGTTCTCCAATTTGGTCGTTACCGCATTCGCCACATTGGCACTAATCGTCGCCGCGTCATCCGCAGATATGTCTCCAAAAAATTCGCTCCTCAGAGGCATGCCAATGCGGACAAAACACGCCTGTTTCCCACCGTCACCTTCGTAGAAAGTGAGCCCTGTCCTTGCCTCCTGCCAGCCACCCGCTATGGTCCCGTCGTAGGCGACGATCGTCACAAAATTGAAGTCCGACGGCTTAAATCGCGAACCTGCGCACCCCATGGTCGGAGCGCCGCTCTGCTGGCAGGGATCTGGCGGGCTCGTCGGGCTAGCTGTCGGCGTCTCCGAGCTATCGCTCGGGCTTTCCTCTTCGTCTTCGTCCTCGTCCTCCGTTTTGTTGCACTGGATCTTCTCCTTCTTGCCATCCTGCGGGCCTTCTGGCGGCTCCGCCCCGAAGTCCCCCGATGCGCTCGAGCTGAAGACGGGAACGGGCGGCCCGACTGGTCCACCTGCACCCTCCCCCTTCTCCCACTCCTCGCGGGGATAGCAGTCCCCCACCGTCCAGTTGCACGCCGATAGCACCCAGACGGCGATAGCCACAATCACCAGCAGAATTCTTCTTGTGTTCATTTTACACTCCATCGAAGCACGGGACCGGCGACAACAAGCACCGACACGTAGCCTGGAAGCACAAGGCTACTCCCGCCGACCCAGTCCACATTGGCGCTCACCGACACCCCGAGCGGTCCTGCAACGTACGCGTTGGTTTGCGCATGCGCGCCTGCCGCCATCCCGGCAACGCGCCCGCACAAGGCGCTTCCGCAGGCTGGCATCAAGTCGATCGCGAGGGATGGACCCGCGCTGAAATCGCCATGATCCCAGCCATACCCGAGGGCGGCGGCGGTGCTGTTGTAGACACCGGCCCCACCTATCTGGATTGGGGGAACGACGCTGAACAGATCGTGAACAGTAAATAGAATGTTGCCCGTGATGTGCCAGGAGATCCCCGCATGCGGGCTCACCGCGAGGCGCGCCGCGGTGCCAGCCTGGATCCATCCGAGGCTAATTCCAGCGCTCAGCTCGGATGCGTCTGCCTGCGTCGAAGCGACGCTGAGAACGAGAGCGAGCGCTGTCGCCGATGGGATCTGCCGGCCTGTCGTCCGCATCGCCTGCTTCCCCGTCTTTCGCAACACGCGAGCATCGTGGCGACGAGGGCCATTCTTCTGATGGCAGGATTCGGCGTCAAACCGAATCCACGCGAGAACACCACGACGGACGTGGGTCGTCCCGTCCAGAGCGTGCGTCAACGCGCGGTACCTGCGTGGATCGCGCGAGCGCTTGCCAAACCTTCTGGGACCGGCTGCCTGTCCGGGCCGCCTTGGGCGGACGCCAAATCTGGATAAGACGGCGCTGCGGGAGGTCGTAGTCCATGCAGTTTGCGACCTCCTCCGTGGGCGGCGATGGGGGCCCGCCTAAGCGCGGTGGACGAGGCGGTCGAGGAGCGCCCGCCCCCCTGCGCGGCCTCGCCGCCCCCCTGCACAGCTCCGCCGCCCTCCTGCGCAGCCTCGCCACCCCTCCTGCGCAGCCTCGCCACCCCTCCTGCGCAGCCTCGCCACCCCTCCTGCGCGCCCCGTTCGGTGAACTACACCACAGTCGTTCGGCTCCTGCGCAGCCCCGTCGCCCTCCTGCGCCCCCCTTTCTGTGTCCTGCGCAACCAGGCCGCGACGCCTGCACCGCCCCCGCCGCCCTCCTGCGCAGCTCCGCCGCCCCTCCTGCGCAGCACCGCCGCCCTCCTGCGCAGCTCCGCCGCCCTCCTGCGCAGCTCCGCCGCCCTCCTGCGCCCCCCTTTCTGTGTCCTGCGCAACACTTCCCCCCTCCTGCGCATCCCCCGCCCCCGCCAGACCCCTTGGCTTGCTGGTCCGCGGCGCGGCGCCGGGCACGCCGCTCCCCTCGACTGCGCGGCACACCGCCTCTCGCGAGCGTCCGACCCCTCCTCTTGCTCTGCTCCGAGCACGCCGAGGCCCTCGACAAGGCGCCTCGCGGCGAGGCCGCCGCCGTGGCCCGCCTCCGCGAGCTCTCGCCGCTGCTCGCGCGCATGCTCGCCGACAAGACGCTCTCCCCCGAGGCGCTGCGCTCGCGCAAGCTCCGCGACGCCGCGTACACGCTCGTCGTGAACGCCGAGCGAAGGCTGCGCGCGGCCGCGGAGTACTGGTACGCCGGCACCGACAAGATGAAAGACTACGCGCCTTTCCCGGTCTCCCGCGGCGCCGCGTCCACCGGAGAAGACGAAGGCGAGGCCGGCGCGGAGGACGACTTCGCGCCGGACGAGGGCGAAACGGAGGGCGGCGCGCCGGACGAGGGCGATCAGGAAGACGAGGCGCCGGAAGACGTCGCTCCGAGCCAGGACGAGGACGAGGACGAGCGATGAGCGCGCTGAACCATCGCCGCGCGGCCGAGGGCCGCGGCGCGACCGAATGCCGCCCGCCACGCCGGCGGACGCTGAACGGGCCGCACGCGGGCAGGCTGAGAGCCGCTCCCGTGGAAGGTCGCGCTCGACGTCGGCCCGATGATCGCGGGTGCGTCAACGGATCTCGCACGTCGTGACGAGGGGCCGCCGGGCGCCGTGATCTCGGGCTAGCGGCTCAGCTGCCCGCACCACCGTTCCCGGTCCCTCCAAGGCAAGCTCAGCAGTCTCGGTGCCCCTCCGTCCCGTGCAACGGGCGCTCCGTTTCGAAAACGGATCTTGATAAGTCCCCGCAATTCCGAAGAAAAGCACCTTCTTTCTTCCCTTCGAAGAGTCCGCCGGGAATTTCACCTGGAATTCCGCCGACTTCTCGCCAGGCGTGGTGATGTCCGCCAGGGGCCCGGCGAACACGGCGCTTTCGACCATTCGTCGCCTCTGTAGGAGCTCGCCGCTACCCCCGCCCGGGAGCTGCCGACCGCAAGACGCCGGCCGCACAGCTTCGCCTGCCGCTCGCAACACCGGGGCTCGGCTCTCTCTTGAACGGATTTCTTTTATCGCACATGCCCAGCGCCGCGCCCGGCATGGCATGTATAACGTGCGAGAATCTTCATGACCGAAGCCCCCCCCAGATCTCAGCTCGTCGTGGTCGGCTGCTCAGCCGGCGGCATCGAGGCCCTCTGCACGCTCGTCTCGACGCTGCGGGCCCCGTTCCCCGCCCCCATCGTGATCGCGCAGCACCTCGATCCCAGGCGGCCGAGCCACCTCGGCGAGGTCCTGGGCCGCCGCAGCGAGCTGCCCGTCCGCGCCGTCGCCGCCGTCTCCCCGCTCGAGAACGGCGTCGTCTACGTCGTGCCCCCCGGCCGCGACGTCGAGATCACCGACCACGAGCTCCGGCTCCTGCCGGAGAACGCCGCGCGGCCCAAGCCGTCCGTCGACACGCTCTTCCGCACCGCGGCCGAGGCCTTCGGCGAGAACCTCATCGCCGTCGTCATGACAGGGAACGGCTCCGACGGCAGCGCCGGCGCCCGCCAGGTCAAGAAGTGCGGCGGCACCGTCATCATCGAGAACCCCGATACAGCGAAGTTCCGGAGCATGCCCGAGTCGCTGGCCCCGACCACGGTCGACATCGTGGCCGACCTCGAGCGCATCGGGAGCATCATCAGCGATCTCCTGTCAGGGTCGTACGTCGAGCCCCCCTCGGGCTCGAGCGAGGACACGGAGCTCCATACGCTCCTCGATCTCGTGCGCGAGCGGAGCGGGATCGACTTCAAGAATTACAAGCAAGCGACCATCCTGCGCAGACTCCGGCGCAGGATGGCGGCCACGAACACCGCCTCCATCGACGAGTACGTGCGCTACATCGCCGCGCACCCCGAGGAGCACCAGCGGCTGATCAACAGCTTCCTCATCAAGGTCACCGAGTTCATGCGCGACCCGGAGCTCTTCGTGCACCTCCGGGACACGGTCCTGCCCGCGCTCATCGCGCACGCCCGGACCGACAGCAAATCGCTGCGGATCTGGTCGGCCGGGTGCGCCACCGGAGAAGAGGCGTACTCCCTCGCCATCCTCGTCAGCGAGCTGCTGGGCGACGAGCTCGACAGCTTTCACGTCCGCATCTTCTCGACCGACCTCGATCCCGAGGCCGTCGCCTTCGCCCGCCGCGGGGTCTACGGGGCGACGGCCGTCGAGGACCTGCCGCCAGAGCTCACGGAGCGCTATTTCGTCACGATCGACGGCCATTACCAGGTGACGAAGCGCATCCGCAACCTCACCGTCTTCGGCGAGCACGACCTCGGCCAGCGCGCCCCGTTCCCGAACCTCGATCTCGTGCTGTGCCGCAACGTGCTCATCTACTTCACGGCCGAGCTCCAGCGCCGCACCCTCCACCTCTTCGCCTTCTCGCTGCGGGAAGGCGGCTACCTCGTGCTCGGCAAGGCCGAGACCACGAGCCCGCTGAGCGAGTATTTCGTCCCTCACGACCTCCACTGCAAGACCTACCTGCGCCGCGGGGAGCGCATCCTCGTGCCCCCCGCGGCCATCACCGCCCCGTTGGCGCCCCGGCGCGCGCCCCGCGGCAGGGCCCCGCTCACGCCGTCCCTGCGCGGCCCAAAGGAGCTCCCGCGCGCACGCATGTCCATCGAAATGCTGCTCTCGAGCTTCCGCGTGGGGATCGTGCTGGTCGACAGCCGCTACGACATCCTGGAGATCAACGTCGCGGCGCGGCGCCTGCTCGGCATCCACGGCACGGCGCTCGGGCAGGATCTCGTGCACCTCGCGCAGGCCATCCCCAACCGCAAGCTGCTCGACGCGATCGACGCCGCCTTCCGGGGCGAGCCGCCGGAGCCGCTCGACGTCTCCGTCGACGCGACGCTCGTGGGCGAGCCGTCGTACCTCCAGATCACCTGCCACGGGCCTCGTCCCGAGGTCGAGCCGGACAAGGCCGAGGCCGTGCTGGTCGTGGTCGAGGACGTCACCGAGACCATGCAGCGCCGGAAGGCGAGCCAGGAGGGCATCGGCCGGGAGACGCACCTCCACGCCGAGCTCACCGAGGCCAAGGCCGCGCGCGAGCGCGCCGAGGAGCGCTTCGCCGCGGAGCGCGAGCAGCTGCGCCGCGAGAGCGAGGCCGCGACCAGCGTCGTCTCGCGCCTGGAGGCCAGCCGCGCGCAGGACCAGGCGACGATGCAGCAGATGGCCGAGCACGCCCGGCGGCTGCTCCGGGCCAACGAGGAGCTCACGGCGGCGTACGAGCAGCTCCGCGGCGTGAACGAGGAGCTGATGGTCTCCACCGAGGAGGCGCAGGCCGCCATGGAGGAGGTCGAGACGCTGAACGAGGAGTTCCAGGCGACCAACGAGGAGCTCGAGACAGTCAACGAGGAGCTCCAGGCGACGATCGAGGAGCTCAACACGACGAACGCCGATCTGGAGGCGCGGAGCCGCGAGATCCAGGAGCTCGCCGCGTCGGGCGACGCAGAGCGGGCGCGGCTCTCCGCGATCCTGCGCAGCATGGCCGACGCGCTCCTCGTGGTCGACGGCACGGGGAAGCCGCTGCTCACGAACGACGCCTACCAGGCGATGTTCGACGCAGACCTGCTCACGGTGAACGATGAGAAGGGCCGGCCGGTGCTCCACCAGGACACGCCGGAGCAGCGGGCCGCGCGCGGCGAGCGCTTCCAGATGGAGTTCACCGTCCCTGGCCCCGGCGGCGCGATCCGGCACTTCGAGGCCACCGGCCAGCCCATCGGCGGGAGCGGCGCGCCCGCCAGGGACGCGGTGGCGCGGGGCGTGATCGTCATCCGCGACATCACGGAGCGGAGCATCCGCAAGCTGCAGGACCGCTTCATGGCCATGGCGAGCCACGAGCTCCGCACGCCGCTGGTGCCCCTGCGCGGCTACCTCGACATGCTGATCAGCCTCCTCCCCGGGGACGGCGACCCGCGCCTGCGCCGCTTCGCGTCGCTCGTCCGCACCCAGAGCGAGCGGCTCGAGCGGCTGGTCGACGATCTCGTGAGCGCGACCCGCATCCAGACGGGGAAGTTCGAGCTCAAGCTCTCGGAGGTGGAGCTCCTCCCGCTGGTCGCGCACGTCGTGGAGAGCGCCCAGACGCTCGCGCCGACCCCGAAGATCCACCTCGACCTGCCCCCCGACGCGGCGGCGCCGATGGTGATGAAGGGCGACCCCGCGCGCCTCGAGCAGGTCCTCATGAACCTGCTCGGCAACGCCTTCCGGCACGCGGATGGCTCACCGAAGATCGACGTGCGCCTGCGACGGACCGACGGAGGCGCCGAGCTCGACGTGGTCGACTACGGCCCGGGGATCCCCGCGGCCGATCTGCCGCACGTCTTCTCGAGCTTCTACCAGGTGGAGCGCGCCAGCGCTTCGTCGTCCGGCGGCATGGGCCTCGGGCTCTTCATATGCAAGGAGATCGTCAAGGCGCATGGAGGACGGATCTCCGTGCGAAGCTCGGAGGGCAAGGGCGCTACCTTCACCCTCAGGCTGCCCCTGACCTCGAAACGCGACACGCACGATTGATGTACAGGGCGCATGCTGCTCTGCTGCGAGCGGCTTCGGAGGGAGGCGTCATGACGACAAGGGCGAAGATCCTCGTGATCGAGGATGATCGTGACTCGAGCGATATGCTCCTCGAGATGCTGCAGATGGCCGACTATGAGGTGGAGTCTGCCCGCACGGCGGACCAGGCGATCGCCGCGCTGACGGAGCGTCGCTACGCGGCGGCCTTGCTCGATCTGACGGTGAAGGGGGCGACCACGACGGAGCTGGTCGCGCGGCTGCTGAAGGTGTCGGAGCGGCCGCCCATCGTGATCTTCTCGGCGCGCATGCCGGACGATCTCCGGAAGGTGGCGGAGCAGCTCTCGGCGGCGGCGGTCCTCCGGAAGCCGGCGAGCATGGACATGCTGCTCGCCATGATAGAGCGCGCGGTTCGCCCGGCGGCGTGAGCGGCGCGCGTCTTCCCTCTTCCCTCTCCTCTTCCACGAGGTCTACTTTGCCAGGACACGACATCATTGTGATCGGGGCGTCCGCGGGCGGCGTGGAGGTGCTGATCGCGCTCGTCGGAGGCCTGCCTTCGGATCTGCAAGCGTCGTTGTTCGTGGTCCTGCACCTGCCGCCGACGGCCCGGAGCATGCTGCCGCAGATCCTCGATCGGACGACCCGGATGCACGTCGCGACCGCGGTCGACGGCGAGCCGATCGAGCGGGGGCGTATCTACATCGCGCCGGTGGACAACCACCTGATGCTCGACGAGGGCTTCGTGCGCGTGGAGCGCACCGCGAAGGAGAACGGCCACAGGCCGGCGGTGGATCCGCTGTTCCGGAGCGCGGCCGAGGCGTACGGCCCGCGGGTGATCGGCGTGGTGCTCTCCGGCATGCGGGATTGCGGTACTGCCGGCCTGCTGGAGATCAGGCGCCGTGGTGGCATCGCCGTGGTCCAGGATCCGAAAGACGCGCTGTTCCCGGAGATGCCGCAGAGCGCGCTCGACAACGTGCCCGTGGATCACTGCGTCCCCCTGGCGCGCCTCCCGTCGCTGCTCGCCGACCTGGTGCAGCAGGGCGCACGAGCGGCGCCCGCGGAGGCGGAGTCGCCTCATGGACTCGTGGGGGAGAAGATCGAGGCCCCCGAGGTCGAGTTCACGTGTCCGGATTGCGGGGGCAACCTGGTCCGCAACGGCGACGGCGCGATCCTCAGCTTCCGGTGCAAGGTGGGCCACCGGTACACCCCGGAGGGGCTGGAGAACGAGCAGGACGAGGCGCTCGAGGCGGCGCTCTGGGTCGCGCTCCGCACCATCGAGGACACCGCGGCCCTGGCGCGCCGGATGGCGACGCGCGCGGGGGAGCGGAATCAGGCGCACGTGATGGCCCACTTCGAGGAGAAGGTCCGGGCGGCCGAGGAGCGGGGCGCCCTGGTTCGCCGCGCGCTGCTCGGCGCCGGCGATGGGGACGGGATGACCCTGGCCTCGCGCTCGCGGCGCTTCTCGCCCCGGCTGAAGGGGTGAGCGGAGGCAGGGACCGGGGCGGGCCGGCGCGGCGCGGCTAGGACGACTCGCCGCCGGGCAGCTTGCCGAACCGCTGCTCGTACGAGGCGAGGCGCGCCGCGAGCAGCTTCGCCTCGTCCTGCGCGGCGCGGGCCTGCTCCTCCGCCGCGCGGGCCTGCTCCTCCGCCGCGCGGGCGTGCTCCCCCGCCGCGCGGGCCTGCTCCCCCGCCGCGCGGGCCTGCTCCGCCGCCGCGCGGACCTGCTCCTGCGCCGCGCGGGCCAGCTCGTCGCCCGTGGGCAGCGCGCGACCTTCTGCGTCGAGCCAGCGCAGCCAGTCGGCCTCGAGGCCGTTGTACGTGCCGCGGCGAACGCCGAGCCCGAGGTGCAGCCGCGGGCTCGTCACGTCGCCGTTCGCGCCGGGCGCCACGCGCACGTAGGACATCGTGGCGAGATCGAGCGCGTGGGCCTCGAGGACACCGGTGAACGGATCGAAGAGGTAGTACTCGGGTACGTGGAGGAGCTTGGCGTAGATCCGCATCTTGTCGGTGCGGTCGACCTTCTCGGTGCTCTCGGAGAGCAGCTCGATCACCACGTCGGGCGTCCTGCCGTCCTCCTGCCAGACGACCCACGACTTGCGCTCGCGCCTCACCGTGTCGAGCACCACGAAGACGTCCGGCCCGCGGAAGTCGTTCTTCTTCGCCTGGAGCTCGCTGAAGTAGATGGCCATGTTGCCGCCGACGTACACGTCGTCGCGGTCGTTCCAGAGCAGCTCCAGCACCTCGATGAGGAGGTACATCTGCTTGCGGTGCCGCTCGGACTGCATCGCGCCATCGTCATGCGGTAGCTCGTCCTCACCCGGTGGCGGGATCGGGACGAACGAGGTGTCGCTCTCAAGGGTCATGCATCGCTCCTCCGGGGACCGTACTGCTCCCGTCATTGCGGTCCAACGCGTCGGGGAGGGCACGGGTAGCACGGCGCGACGCCGGTCGCGACGGCGCGACGCCTCGACGCCTGCAGCCCCCTCCCGCAAGGCGGCCGGCCGTCCCGGCTCCTCGTGGCTTCCCTGGCCATCTCCCCCGAGGCCGCCCGGCGGGCATCGAAGGCGGGGCAGCCCTGGCCAGGCGCTCGACGCAGAGGGTCAACGCCGCGGGCCGCAGGCTCGACGCCCGCGTCAGCAGACCCGGCCCCGAAGAACGCGCCGCGAAAAAATCCGTGGCGAGCGCGTAATGCCAAGGATGGTTAGGTGAGGGCCATGGATCTTGCCGAGGTGATGAGCGAGCTCGAGCGGCTCGGCACCGAGCAGAACCGGAGGGTGTACCGGCGCCACGGCGCGACCGACCCGCTCTTCGGCGTGAGCTTCGCCCACATGAACGCGCTCACGAAGCGGATCAAGCGCGATCACGAGCTCGCCGAGGCGCTCTGGGTGACGGGCAACTCCGACGCGAGGACGCTGGCGGCGGCGATCGCCGATCCGGCGCGCTTCACCCGGGAACGCCTCGAGGCGTGGCTCGACGGCCTGCGCTCTCCGCTCCTCGTCGACCTCTTCGTGAAGCACATCGCGGTGAAAACGCCGTTCGCCCGCGACGCGATGGAGCGCTGGACCGCCTCGGCCGACGAGTGGATCGGCCGCGCGGGCTGGACCCTGCTCGGCGCGCTCGCGATCGAGGACCCGTCGCTGCCCGACAGCCTGTTCGAGGAGCGGCTCTCGGTGATCGAGGCGTCGATCCACAGGGCCAGGAACCGCACCCGCGAGGCGATGAACGGCGCGCTGATCAGCATCGGCCTGCGGAACGAGCCGCTCCGCGGAAAGGCGCTCACGGCCGCGCGGCGCATCGGCAGGGTCGATGTCGACCACGGCGACACGAGCTGCAAGACGCCCGACGCGCTCGACCAGATCCACAAGACATGGGTCACCCGGAGGCCGGCCGTCATGCCCGCGGCGAGAACCGCCAGGGCGACCGCCGCGAGGTCCGGCAAGGCCGCTGCGAAGCCCGCCAAGGCCGCTGCGAAGCCCGGCAAGGCGCCCGCCGCGAAGCCCGACAAGGCCGCCGCGAAGCCCGACAAGGCGCCCGCCGCGAAGCCCGACAAGGCCGCCGCGAAGCCCGACAAGGCGCCCGCCGCGAAGCCCGACAAGGCGCCCGCCGCGAAGCCCGATGAGGCGCCCGCCGCGAAGCCCGCCAAGGCCGCGCGCCGCGGCTGACCGGCGGCGCGCGCCCCGCCCGCCGGCGCCGGCTCACGTCGGGTTCGCCATCGCGACGGCCTCGTCCGGCGAGCCGAGGAGCTCCGTGCGCGTGAGCCGCTCGACGACCTGGCGCGTCAGGCTCAGGTGGTCCTCCTCCTCGTGCAGGCGCTTCCGGAACGCCTCCCTCGCCTCGTCGTCGTCCGCCTCATCGGCGAGCTCGAGCAGGAGCTGCCAGCCGGCGTTGTCCACGAGCTCCGCGGTGAGCAGCGCGTGGAAGAGGTGGGTCGGGTTCTGGTCGCCGTCGAGCACCACCTGCCCGATGCCCTGCGACTCGATCGTGATCAGCCGCGACCGCTCGGTCTCGGCGTGCGCGTCCCCGCCGAGCGCGCGGATCTGCGCCTCGAGCCACTCCTCGTGCTCCTTCTCCTGGTCCCGGTACTCCCTGAGCTGGCCGAGCAGGTTCGTCAGCCCGGGATCGGCCGCGCGGCCGACCTTCTCCACGATGGAGTCGTAGAGCCGGACGCTCGCGCGCTCGTACGTCAGCCGCTCGTTGAGCAGGTCGATGGCCTTGTCCTTGTTCCCCTGTGCAAGCTTCTGCATGGATGCCCTCCGGCCGGGGCAGATGCGATTCACAGGCCGCCGCGCACGCGCGGGAGCCGCGCGCGGACGGCCTGGAGCGCACCATGCCGCCGCGCCTGGAGAGCGCCGCGGGCGCGCCCCAGACAGGGCGCCGGGCGCGGCTCGGAGCAAGAGATAGAGGCGCCGGGCGCGGCGGTCAGAGGTGCTCGGCGAGGTACTCCACGACGGCGCGGCTCGAGTACTGGCTCGCGACAGGCGACCGGTAGCCGTGCCGCTCCCCCGGGAACACGATCATGTCGAACCGCTTGTCCGCGGCCATGAGCGCCTCGATCATCTTCGCTGTGTGCGCGAAGTGCACGTTCTCATCCATGAGCCCGTGCAGGAGGAGCAGCTTGCCGCGCAGGTTGCCCGCGTGCTTCGAGAGATCGGTCGCCTCGTACCGCGACGCCTCCCTGTCGAGGAGCCCCATGTACCGCTCCGTGTAGCCCGTGTCGTAGAGCCGATCGTCGGTCGCCGGCGAGCCCGCGACGCCCACGTGGAAGCGGTCCGGCGCCTTGAGGAGCGCCGTCAGCGCCATCCTCCCGCCGTAGCTGTGGCCGTAGATGCCGACGCGGCCCGGGTCGACGAACGGCAGCGTCTTCAGGAAATCGAGCCCCGCGATCTGGTCGGCGAGCTCGACCTCGCCGAGGCGCCCGTAGATGGGCGCCTCGAACGCGCGCCCGCGGTTCGCCGAGCCGCGGTTGTCGAGCTGGAAGACGACCACCCCGCGATCCGCCAGGTGATTCCAGAGCAGGAGCGGCGACCACGAGTTGAAGACCGTCTGGACGCCGGGCCCGCCGTACACGCTCACCAGGACCGGGTAGCGGCGGCCGGGCTCGATCGTCCGCGGCGCGAGCAGCGCGCCGTAGAGCGTGTCGCCGCTCTCGGCGCGCACCTTCACGATCTCGGGGGCGCGCAGCCCGAGGCCGGCGAGCTCCGGATCCACGGGCGCCGGCAGCGCGCCGAGCTCGGCGTTGCCGGCGCCCCGCACCGCGCCCTTCCACGGGACGCCCAGCGCCGAGTGGATGTCCACGTAGCCCGGCCCCCTCGGGTCCACCGTGACGAAGTGCACCCCGGGCTCCGACGTGAGCCGCTTCACCTCGCCGCCCGCGAGGGGCACCGTGTAGAGGTGCCGCTCGGTCGGGCCGTCCTTCGTGGCCACGAAGCGCGCCTCGCCGCGCTCCTCGTCCGGCGGCGCGAGGTCGGTGACGTCCCAGTCGCCCGCGGTCAGCTTCGCGAGCTCCGCGCCCGAGTCCGCGTCGCGCAGCGCGATGTGCGTGTGCCCGCTTTCGGCGGTCGCCCAGAGGAACCGCGGCGAGCGCTCGAGCAGCCGCATCTTCGCGAAGTCCACCCAGGTAGGCGACGTCTCGGTCACGATCTCGGCGGCCGCGCCCGTGCGCGGGCTCGCGCGGAGCAGCGCGAGGCGCTTCTGGTCGCGCGACAGCGTCTGGAACCAGAGCGCCTTGCCGCCCTCGGCCCACGCGAACCGGCCGAGGTACCGCTCCTCCTCACCGCCCTTCCACTGCACCCAGGTCGTCTTCCTCGTCGCGAGGTCGAGGATCCCCGCCCTGACGCGGGGGTTCTTCCCGCCGACGCGCGGGTAGCGCAGCATCATCAGGTCTTCCTGGCCGCCGCGGACGCCGAGGACAGGCACCTTCGCGACGTCGCGCTCGTCGACCTCGAGGTAGGCCACCCTGTCGCAGGTGGGCGAGATCCAGAAGCCGCTCGGCTCGTCGAACTCCTCCTGGCCGTTGAAGTCGCTCTGGCCGCGCGACACCCCTTCGGGCGCCCCCCGGGTCAGCGCCGTCTCGCGGCGCGAGGCGACGTCGATCATGAACAGCTCGCGCCCGCGGACGAACACGACGCGCTCGCCGCCGTCGCACACCTTCGGGTCGATCTCCGGCTCTGGCGTGTCGGTGAGCCGCGCGATCGCGCCCGCCTTGTCGCGCAGGAAGAGGTCACCGCCGAACGGGATGAGCATGACCCCCGCCCGCTTGGCCCACGCGTAGGCCGTGATCCCCCTCGAGAACATGCGCTGTCGCTCGCGGCGGAGCTCCTCCTCCCGCGAGAGCGGCCTCGACTCCTTCAGCAGGTCGCCCGACGCGACGAGCTGCCGCACGCCGCGCGACGCGACGTCGAAGGCGAACAGCGCCTGCTCCGGCCCGTCCGGCTGCCGCTGGAGGTAGGTGACCAGCTTGCCGTCCGGCGAGTGCTGGATCGCCCTGGGGAGCTTCGCGCCGAGCGGCGGCTGCCGGCCGAGGTGCGCGTACGTGATCCGGCTCGCCTCCGGCCCGGCGATCGCCGTCTTGCCCGGCGCGCCGCCCGCCTTCGGCGCGGCGCCGCCCCCGCCCGGCTGGTCGCCGGCGCGCGCGGCCGGCGCGCCCGCCCGCACCGGCGGCGAGCCGGCCGGCGGGGCGCAGCTGGCCGCGGCGAGGGCCAGCGACGCGAGCGACAACCACGTCGCGGCGCGCGACAACGACGTTGCGGTGAGCGGGCTTCGCATGGCCGCGATCTCGCCTGTCGCCGCGGCAATGTCAAACCGCGCCGCGCGCCGCGCGCCCGCGGTGCGTGACGCGCCTCAACCGGCTCCGGCGAGCAACCGCTCGATCTCGTGCATCGTCTCGACGTCATCGCCGACCATCGCCTTCATCGACTGGATCCTGCGGCACACGATCGCGGCGATCTTCTCTTCGACGGTATCGTCGGCGTACGCCCAGTAGACCTGCGCAAACCGTCCATCGCGGTGACAGCGGCCCTCGATCTGCGCCATCTGGATCGCCGACCACCGCAGATCGTGGATCACCTCCGAGCGCGGCACCTCGTTGTGCTCGCCTTGGTGGAGCGAGATCCCTTCTTCCACGGTGAAGAGCACGACGCGCGGCTCGCCGCGCTGGAAGCGGAGGCGCTCGGCCTCCTTCTCGCCGGCCGGCATCGCGCCGTGGATCAGCGCGCAAGGGACGCGCTCGCTGGCCAGCGCGGCCTGCACGGCCTCGAGCGTCTCCATGAAGGCGACCGAGACCGCGACCTGATGCCCGTTGTCGAGCAGCTCGCGCACGAGCTCCACGGTGCCCGCCACGCGGATGAGCGAGCTCTTCTGCCGCAGGCGCAGCGTCGCGGCGAGCGCCGACCTCGGGTTCGCGCCCTTCGGCACGAGCTCCATCTCCCGGCGGAACGCGGTCCACGCCTGCGCGTAGAGCTCGCGCGCGGAGGCGTCGAGCTCGAGGGGGGTGAGGATGCGGTTGATCTCGGGCCAGCCGGCCACGTCCTCCGGGCGGCGCCGCATCCCCGCCGCGGGACGGCCGTCGAACAGGAGGGCACGCACCTTCTCGCAGTCCGCCGGATCGCCGCGCCAGTCCCACTTGCCGAACGCGCCGCGCGCGACGCCGAGCCCCTGGTCGACGCACCACTGCTCGAAGTCCTTCAGATCCGCGGAGCGGCTCCCGGTCGCGCTCGCCAGGAGCGGCGCCAGATACGACAGCTCCAGCGGGTTCTGCCCCGCGGTGGCCGAGAGCCACAGCACGAACCCAGCGCGCGCGTTGAGCTTGACCGCGAGCTTGGAGCGCGCCGCCGCCGGGTTCTTGCAGCGGTGGCTCTCGTCCCAGATGACCACGTCGAACTCCGCGGCGCTGCCCGCGCGCGCGAGGCCCTTCTTCGACCGGATCTTTCGCCGCGCCTCCGGGGTCACCTCGAAGAGCTTGCCGAGCCGATCATAATTGATGATCACGATCTCTTTGCCGGCGTCGCCCATCGCCTGAACCGTGCGGCGCCAGTGAGCGACGACGGCGAGCGGGCAGACGATCAGCACCGTCGTGGCGTCCGGCATCCCGAGGACCGCTGCCCAGGCGGTGATCGTCTTGCCGAGCCCGACGTCGTCGGCGAGGAGGAACCCGGCGCGCCTCTCGGCCTTCGCGGCGGCGATGGCCCGCACGCCGTCCCGCTGGTGCGGGCGGAGGACGATCGCCCCGGCGGGGGCGGCCGGCGCGGGCGCGGGGTCGTCGTTGAGCTCGTGCTCGACGCGTCGCTCCCACGAGTACGGCGCGGCGCGGAACGGCGCGAGGGCCGGCGGGAGCGCCTCTGCGCGAACCACGAACACGCCGTGCGCCGCGTCCCAGCGCGCGCCGCTCGCGGACGCGACCGCGCGCAACGCGAACGGGACGTCGAGCACGTGGGCTCGCTCCGGCGCCGCGCGCGGAGCAGGGACCGCGGGAGCGGCCGCGCTGGGGGCTCTGCGAGGGGCCGAGACGGTTCGCTTGGCGCGCATCATCGTCATGACGGCCCTGATACCAGCGCTGCCGCGCGCTCGCGCAGGAATCGTCGCCTGGCGAGGGTGGCGCCGTGCTCGCGCGCCTCGAGGCGCGTCGCCCCGGTGCGCTTCACGGCGATCGCGATCCGCCGCGCCCCGCGGCGTCTCCCGCTCTGGCGAAGCTCAGCTCGCGATCCGCCGCAGCACGATGACCGGCCGGCCCGCCTCGCGGGAGCGCTCCAGATCCACCTTGCAGTCGAGCATCCAGTCGTTGTCGTCCTCCGGATCGGCGATGATCTGCTCCACCACCCACGAGCCGCCGTCCTCGGCCGGGTGGATGACCGTGTTGCTCGGGCTCCGCGCCGCCGGGTCGGTGCGGATCGCGCTGTGCTCCGCGTAGAAGCCGCGGAGCACCTCGTCCAGCTTCTCCGCCGTCCAGGGGGCCTCCTCGCCCTCGACCATCTCGGCGGCCACCTCGTAGTCGCGGCGGGACAGCGCGCGCAGGAAGAAGAACAGCTCGTTCCGGACGAGCACCGTGAAGTCCTTCGCGTTGCGCGTGATGTCGAACGCGCCCGGCTCCACGGCCCCGCCCGGGGCCCCGGCGCGCGGCTGGTACGACGGGTCGCGCAGCTTCTCCCACTCGTCGAGCAGGCTCGAGTCCACGCCGCGGATGAGCGCCCGGAAATAGGCGATCATGTCGTTCGTGTCGCTGTCCTTCGCGTAGTCGGGGACCGTCTGGACGAGCGCCTTGTACACCTCGGAGACGTACCTGAGCAGCAGCCCCTCCGCCCGCTCCAGGTTGTACTCGCGGATGAACTCGCCGAACGACAGGTACTGCTCGTACATCTCGCGCGCGACGCCCTTCGGCCGGATGTTCTCCTGCCCGACCCACGGGTGCCGCCGCGCGTAGTCGTTGAACGTGCCGTAGATGAACTCCGCGTTCGGCTTCGGATACTCGAGCTTCTCGAGCTCCTCCATCCGCTGCTCGTACTCCACGCCTGCCGCCTTGAGCTCCCCGAGCTTCTCGGTCTTCAGGCGATCGAGCTGCTTCTGCAGGATGAGATCGGGGTTCTCGAGGATGGACTCCACCAGCGTCAGGAGATCCAGCGGATACGTGCCGCTCTCGGGATCCAGCTTGCCCACCGTCTCGAGCACGTAGAGCGAGAGCGCGTGGTTCAGCGAGAAATCCTCCTGGAGGTCCGCGTTGATGCGGATGCGCTTGCCCGGCCCGTCTTCCTTCGGGACGAACTCGATGATGCGCGCCTCCACGAGGGAGCGGAACAGGAGCATCGCTGTCCTGCCGTGCTGGCGCCGGACCGCGGGCCGGTCATGGGTGCTGCGGATGAGCCGCTTCAGCGCCAGACACCCGCCCTCCTCGCGCCCGAGCACGTTGACCAGCATCCCGTGCGTGACCTGGAACCGCGACACGAGCGGCTCGGGCGGCGACTGGATCAGCCGCTCGAACGTCTGCCGGTCCCACGCCACATACCCCTTCTCCGGCGGCTTCTTCCTGACGATCTTCCGCTTCTTGGCCGGGTCGTTCCCCGCCTTCGCCTCGAGCCGCATGTTCTCGATGACGTGCTCCGGCGCCTGCGCCACCACGCTCCCCTGCGTGTCGAAGCCCTTCCTGCCCGCGCGGCCGCTGATCTGCTGGAAGTCGCGCACGCTCAGGATCGCCGTCTTCTCGCCGTCGAACTTGCAGAGCTTCGTGAACAGCACGGTGCGGATCGGGATGTTGACCCCGACGCCCAGCGTGTCCGTGCCGCAGATGATCTTGAGGTGCCCCTGCTGCGCCAGCTTCTCGACCAGCAGCCGGTACTTCGGCAGGAGCCCCGCGTGGTGGAGCCCGATGCCGTGCTTGACGAAGCGCTGCACCTCGCGGCCGTAGGGGCTCGAGAACTTCACCCCGGCGAGGGCGGCGGTGATCGCGCGCTTCTCCTCCTTGGTGCAGTAGTCCTGGCTCATCAGGTTCTGCGCCTCCTCGGCGCAGGCCCGCTGCGTGAAGCTCACGATGTAGATCGGCGCCTTGCCGGTCTTCACGAGGGTCGCCACGGTCTCGTGGAGCGGCGTCTCGCGGTACTCGTAGTCGAGCGGCACCGGGCGCACGGTCGACTTGATCACGGCGGTCTGCTCGCCGGTGAGCCGCGTGATCTCCTCCTGGAAGAACTCGGTCCCTCCGAGCGTGGCGCTCATGAGCAGGAACCTCGCCTGCGGCAGCGTGAGCAGCGGGATCTGCCACGCCGCCCCGCGATCGCGGTCCGAGTAGTAGTGGAACTCGTCCATGATCACGTAGTCGCAGAGCGCCTTGTCGCCCTCGCGGAGCGCGATGTTCGAGAGGATCTCCGCGGTGCAGCAGATGATCGGCGCGTCGCGGTTCACCGACGCGTCGCCCGTCAACATGCCCACGTTCTCGGGGCCGAAGTCGTTGCACAGCGAGAAGAACTTCTCGCTGACGAGCGCCTTGATCGGGCACGTGTAGTAGGACTTCATCCCCTCGGCCATCGCCTTGAAGTGCATGGCCGCCGCGACGAGCGACTTGCCCGAGCCGGTCGGGGTGTTGAGGATCACGTTCTTGCCGCCGAAGATCTCGAGGATCGCCTCCTCCTGCGCCGGGTAGAGCTCGAGTCCCCGCTCGGCGACGTAGTCGAGGAAGCCGTTCAGGAGGTCGTCGGCGGTGAAGTCGTGGGGCGACGGCGGGAGGCGAGCGAAGAGCGGTGCGGCGGCGAGGTCCATGGTGGCTGGCGGACGCCCTCCGGGGGCGCCCCTTGCAGAAGCCTGGTTCCGGGGAAAAATGCAAGCAAACTCCTCGATGTCCCGGCCGGATGCCCGCGACCCGGCGCGGCTCCGGACGGAACCGACTCCAGGGACAACCAACGCGGAGACGACGACGGAGACGGAGACGGAGAGCCGAGCGGCGGGCGGAGCGAGGGCCTGATCCGGCCGCCATGCGATCCGCACCCTCGCGCGATCGTGATAGCGTGACCGGACGAAACACGGGGGGCACCGCGCGCACACGTCCGTGGGGGGCACGTGGGCGGCTGGCGGCCGGAAACTCGGGACGGGCGGGGATGGCGGAGATCGCGGGAGATCCAACCTGGGCGGCGCGCGCACCGGGCAGGGGGAGCGCGCAGATCGACGCGTCTAGCGGGCGGCTCGTGCGCGCCAGCGGCGCCCTCTGCCGGCTGCTGGGCTACGCCGAGGGCGAGCTGCTGCAAAGGAGGCTACCGGACCTGGCGCTGCCGGAGGACCGGCCTTCCGCGATGGCCGCATGGCGCGCGCAGCTCGAGGACGGCGCGGAGGAGCTCACGCTCGAGATGCGCTGTCGCTGCAAGCAGGGCGGCGTCCGCCGGCTCCGGCTGACGGGCGTCTTCGTCCGCGACGCTTCCGAGCGGCCTTGTCGGGCGGTGGTGTTCGTCGAGGACATCACCGTCCCTGGGCGCGGCGATGGGCAGACGGGGCAGGCGCTCGCGGCGGAGCGGGCATTGCCGGAGGCGGAGCGGGCGTTGCCGGCGAGCGAGGCCAGGCTGCGGAGCGTCTTCTACAGCAACCTGGCCCCGATGGCGTTCTGGATGCCTGACGGCCGCATCATCGAGGCGAACGACGCCTATCTGCGGCTCGTGGGCCGGACGCGGGAGGAGCTCACGGCCGGCCTGGTCCGCTGGGATTCCGAGGTGTTGCCGGAGGAGCAACCCGAAGACGACCGCGCCCGGGCGGAGCTGCTATTGAGCGGGTGGACGTTCACGCCCTTCGAGAGGACGTATGCGCTGCCCGACGGCACCCGGATCAAGATGCTGGTGAGCGGCTGTCTGCTGCCCGGGGGGCGGTTCGAGGACGGCGGCTTCGTGCTGGCGCTCGACATGACGCCGCTCCGGCGGACCGAGGAGGCATTCCGCCGGAGCGAGCGGATCTTCCATACCATCGGGGAATCCATCGATTATGGCGTCTGGATCGCCGACCCCGAGGGCCGGAACCTCTATGCAAGCCAGGCGTTCCTCCGGATGGCGGGGATGACCCAGGAGCAGTGCTCGGGGTACGGGTGGATCGACACGCTCCACCCCGACGACCGGCACAAGGTGGCGAGCCTCGATCGGCGCTGGCGGACGGGTGAGCCGTTCGAGGAAGAGCTCCGCTACCTCGGCGCCGATGGCGCCGCCCACCCCACCCTCAACCGGTGTGTGCCGGTCCGCGACGCGCGGGGCGAGATCACCTCCTGGATCGGCCTCTGCCTGGACATCAGCCGCCAGAAGCGCACGGAGGAGGCGCTGCGCGAGAGCGAGCGCCAGCTCAGCGCCGCGCTCAAGGACGCCCAGCGGGTGCTCGCCGAGCGCGAGCGCCTCGAGGACGAGCTCCGCCGGCGCGAGCGGCAGCTCGCGTCGCTGATGGCGAACTTGCCCGACGTGATCTTCCGGCTCGACAGGGAGATGCGGTGCCTGTTCGTGACCGCCTCCGTCGAGGCGATGACGGGGATGCGGCCCGAGCACTACCTCGGCAGGACGGGCGCCGAGACCGGGCTCCCGAAGGACATGTGCGACGCCAGCGAGGCCGCGTGCCGCGAGGCGAGCGCGACGGGGAAGCAGCAGCGGATCGAGTTCGCCATGGGCGAGCGGCGGTACCGGACGCGCTACATCCCCGAGCTCGAGCCGGACGGCTCGGTCGAGTCGTTCCTGGGGATCTGCGAGGACGTCACCGCGGAGCGCGAGGCCGAGGAGGAGCGCCAGAAGCTGCTCGAGAGCGAGCGCGCCGCCCGCGACGAGGCGGAGCGCGTGAGCCGGGTCAAGGACGACTTCGTCGCGACGCTCTCGCACGAGCTGCGCTCGCCGATCAACGCCATCCTGGGCTGGGCGCGCATCCTGCGGAGCCGGACGCAGGAGCCACAGACGCTCGCGCGGGGGCTCGAGGTCATCGAGCGCAACGCGCGGCTCCAGTCCGACATGGTCTCCGAGCTGCTCGACATGAGCCGGATCGTCTCGGGGAAGCTGCGGCTCGACGTCCTGCCGGTCGACCTGCCGGTGGTCATCCAGAGCGCGATCGAGTCGATCAAGCTCGCGGCCGAGGCCAAGGGGATCGCGCTCGCCTCGAGCGTCGACCCCGAGGCGAGCGCGCTGCGGGGCGATCCCGCCCGGATCCAGCAGGTCGTCTGGAACCTCCTGTCGAACGCCGTGAAGTTCACGCCGGCGGGCGGGCGGATCGACATCGCGCTGCGGCGCGCGGGCGCGTTCGCCGAGGTGTCGGTGACCGACACGGGCGCCGGCATCGCCTCGCAGTTCCTCCCGCACCTGTTCGAGCGCTTCCGGCAGGCGGACGCGTCCTCGACGAGGATGTACGGCGGGCTCGGCATCGGGCTCTCGATCGTGAAGCACCTGGTCGAGCTGCACGGCGGCACGGTGGAGGTCGCGAGCGGGGGCGAGGGCCAGGGGGCCACGTTCACGGTGCGGCTGCCGCTCGCCGGCGTCTCGCCGGAGGCGCGCAGCGCGACGGAGCCGCCCGGCGAGGCGCGCGCCGAGGCGCTGTCCGACTACCCGGGCGCGGA
Organism: Sorangium sp. So ce321; assembly: GCF_051530195.1. Lineage (NCBI taxonomy): Bacteria > Pseudomonadati > Myxococcota > Polyangiales > Polyangiaceae > Sorangium > Sorangium sp. So ce321. The sequence goes on from NZ_CP150329.1 coordinate 7,539,344, forward strand.
TCTCACGGGCGTGCGGGTGCTCGTGGTCGACGACCAGCCCGACGCGCGCGAGGTGGCGCAGCGCGTGCTCGAGGAGTGCGGGGCGAGCGTCACGACGGCGGAGTCGGCGGCCGAGGCGCTGGCCGCGCTGGCGCGGGAGCGGCCCGACGTCCTCGTGAGCGACCTCGGGATGCCGGGCGAGGACGGGTTCCAGCTCATCCGCAAGGTGCGGGGCCTCGGCGCCGAGCGCGGCGGGGCGAAGCCGGCCGTCGCGCTCAGCGCGCTGGCGCGGGCCGAGGACAAGGCGCGGGCGCTCGGCGCAGGGTACCAGGCGCACGTCGCCAAGCCGCTGGACCCGGCGGTGCTCGTCGGGGTGATCGCGGCGCTCGTCAGGGGGCGTACGGGGGGATGAGAGGCGGTTGTTCCGGGGAGGAGTCAACGTTCTCCAGGGACAGCCCTGGCGAACAGATCAAGGACCCCGCCCGGGCTGTCATGCCACCCGCACCTTCCATGATCGTGATAACGTGACTGGACGACACAGGGGACGCCGCGCCCACGCGTCCAGGCGCACATGAGCGGGCTGGCGGCCGGAAGACCGGGGGGAGAGCGATGGGTGAGTCCACCGGACAGCCAGCCTGGGCGACGCGATCATACGGGCCGGGAAGCGCGCAGCTCGACGCGTCGAGCGGGCGGCTCCTGCGCGTCAGCAGCTCGCTCTGCCGGCTGCTGGGCTACTCGGAGAGCGAGTTGCTGCAAAGGAGGCTGCCGGACCTCGCGCTCCCGGAAGACCGGACCAGCGCGCGGGCCACGTGGCGCTCCCTGTTCGAGGGCGACACGGACGAGATCACCTTGGAGATGCGGTGTGCCCACAAGGACGGCAGCGCCCGCCTGGTCCGAATAACAGGCACCTCCGTCCGCGAAGCCCGGGAGCAGCCCTATCGTGTGGCGGTGTTCGTCGAGGACGTCACCGAGCTGGACCGCGCGGAAAGGCGAGCGCTCGCGGCGGAGCGGGCGCTGGCGGAGAGCGAGACCAGGGCGAAGACCGTCTTCTATAGTGACATCGCGCCGATGTCGTACTGGAAGCCCGACGGCCGCATCACCGAGGCGAACGACGCTTATCTCCAGCTCGTCGGTTACACGCAGGAGGAGCTCAGGGCCGGGCTGGTCCGCTGGGACGACCTCACGCTGCCCGAGGAGCGCGGCGGCGATGACCGGGCGATGGCGGAGCTCGCATCCGGCCAGCGGAGGTGTACCCCGTACAAGAAGGAGTACGTGCGGCGCGACGGCACGCGGGTGCCGGTGCTGCTCAGCGGCTGCCTGCTGCCGGGAGGGCGGAGCGAGGACGGCGGCGTCGCGCTCGCGCTCGACATCACGGAGCTCCGGCGGGCGGAGGAGGCGCTGCGCGAGAGCGAGCGCCAGCTCCGCGCCGCGCTCGGCGAGGCGCGGCAGGCCCTCGCGGAGCGCGAGCGCCTGGAGGCCGAGCTCCGCCGGAGCGAGCGGCAGCTCGCGTCGCTGATAGCGAACTCGCCCGACGCGATCTACCGCCTGGACCTCGACCTGCGCTGCATGTTCATGTCGGCCACCTCGACGACGGTCATCGGGCTCCCGCCGGAGCACTGCGTCGGCAAGACGCCCCGCGAGAACGGGTTCCCACCCGACGTGTCCGAGGCGGGTGAGGCCGCGTGCCGCGAGGCGGTCGCGACCGGCAAGCCGCAGCGGATGGAGTTCAGCGTCGGCGAGCGGAGATACCGCGCCCGCATCATCCCCGAGCTCGGGCCTGACGGCGCGGTGGAGTCGTTCCTGGGGATCTGCGAGGACGTCACCACGGAGCGGCTGGCCGAGGAGGAGCGGCAGAAGCTGCTCGAGAGCGAGCGCGCGGCCCGCGACGAGGCGGAGCGCGTCAGCCGGGTCAAGGACGACTTCGTCGCCACGCTCTCTCACGAGCTGCGCGCGCCCATCAACGCCATCCTGGGCTGGGCGCGCATCCTGCGCAGCCGGGCCCCCGACGCCCAGGCCCTCGCCCGCGGGCTCGAGGTCATAGAGCGCAACGCGCGGCTCCAGGCCGACATGGTCTCGGAGCTGCTCGACATGAGCCGCATCATCTCGGGAAAGATGCGGCTCGACGTCCAGCGGGTCGACCTGCCCGTGGTCATCCAGAGCGCCATCGAGTCGATCAAGCTCGCGGCCGAGGTCAAGGGGCTCACCGTGGCCTCGAGCGTCGACCCCGAGGCGATCTCGCTCAAGGGCGACCCTGCCCGCCTCCAGCAGGTCGTGTGGAACCTGCTGTCGAACGCCGCGAAGTTCACGCCCTCAGGCGGGCGCATCGACATCGCGCTGCGGCGCGACGGCGCCTTCGCCGAGGTGTCGGTGACCGACACAGGCGCCGGCATCGCCCCGCAGTTCCTCCCCTACGTGTTCGAGCGCTTCCGGCAAGCCGACGCGTCCTCGACGAGGAAGTACGGCGGGCTCGGCATCGGGTTATCCATTGTGAAGCACCTGGTCGAGCTGCACGGCGGCACGGTGGAGGTCGCGAGCCCGGGCGAGGGCCAGGGCACGGCGTTCACGGTGAGGCTGCCGCTCGCGGGCGTGTCGCAGCAGGAGCCCGACGCGGCCCAGCGGCCCGGCGCGGCGCGCGCCGAGGCGCTGGCCGACTGCCCGGCCGCCGAGCTCACCGGCGTGCGGGTGCTGGTCGTCGACGACCAGCCCGATGCGCGCGAGGTGGCGCAGCGCGTACTCGAGGAGTGCGGGGCGAGCGTCACGACGGCGGAGTCGGCGGCCGAGGCGCTGGCCGCGCTGGAGCGGGAGCGGCCCGACGTCCTCGTGAGCGACCTCGGGATGCCGTGCGAGGACGGCTTCCAGCTCATCCGTAGGGTGCGGGGCCTCGACCCGGCGCGCGGCGGGGCGACGCCGGCCGTCGCGCTCAGCGCGCTGGCGCGGGCCGAGGACAAGGCGCGGGCGCTCGGCGCAGGGTACCAGGCGCACGTCGCCAAGCCGCTGGACCCGGCGGTGCTCGTCGGGGTGATCGCGGCGCTCGTCAGGGGGCGTACGGGGGGATGAGAGGCGGTTGTTCCGGGGAAGATCTTTGGATAGGTAAAGGCCTTTACATCATCGCCGACAGCGCAGTTCCGGGCGAGATCGCGAGCAGTCCATGGTCCAGCAGATTTCCGTGAAAGAGCTCTTCCTGAAGCTGAAGGCGGGTGAGCCCGTGTACCTCCTCGACGTGCGCACGCCCGCCGAGCACGAGACCGCGGCGCTGCCTGGCAGCACGCTGATCCCGTTGAACGAGCTCACGGAGCGCGCGGACGAGGTCGCGCCCGGGGAGGGGGCGCTGATCGTCGCGTACTGCCATCACGGCGTCCGGAGCCTGTCGGCGGCCGCGATCCTCGAGAAGCTCGGCCACGAGCGCGTCGCCTCGCTCCAGGGCGGCATCGACGCGTGGTCGATCCACATCGACGAGAGCGTCCCGCGGTACTGAGGTGTGACGGGGGCGCGCCTCAGTTGAGGACGGCTCCGCCGAGCCGGAAGTAGAGCCGCCGGCCCGCGCCGCACGCGACGCAGACGACCTGCGCGACGCGGAGCCGCGCCCCTTCGAGCGTCTCGGCCGTGTGGTCCTGCACGCGGAGGGCGCCGCGGCAGCGCGGGCACGGGACCGATCGCGCGGCCACCTCGACCTGCGACGGGGAGTCGAGCGCGATGGCGCGCCCCGGGGTGTGGCCCGGCTCGAGGAGCGCGAGCCGCTCGAGGTCGCGGGTGAGCTTCTCCGCGTCGCGATCGCCTGCGCGCCGGGCGGCGCGGGCCGAGAGCTTCTTCTTCGCCATGCGCCGGTCTGTCTACCTGTCGTCGCGGAGCGGGGGCATGGGATCGGCGGGGGGCGCCGGTGCCCTGGGCGGGCGGGCAGCGCTGTGCGGCGGCGCGGCGGCCGGATGCCCGGAGGTGACCGGCGCGGGCTGCGGCGCCTTGCGCGCCGGCACGCCCGGCCGGTGGCCATGGGGCGCCGCGGGCGCCGCGGGCTCGCCGCTCGGCCCCGCGGTCACCGGGCCGGTGGGGGCGGGCTCGGGTGGCGGCGCCGGCGCCTCCGGGCCCGCCGCGCCGCCGGGCGCCGGGGAGCCCGGCGGCGCGGCGGGGGCGAGCGACGAGGCCTGGCCGGAGGCCTGCGGGGGCTGGCCTGACGGCAGGACGACCTCCGGGGACCTCGCGGCGCTCCGGGACCAGAGCGTCGCCCCGACCGCGACCGCGGCGGTCAGGACGGCGCCCGCCGCGATCCGCGCGGCCGCGCGGCGGCGCTTGCGCAGCATGATGGAGCTCTGCTGGCCGAGGCCGCGCTCGGTGACGACCGGCATGCTCCCGGCGGTCTCCTCGACCTCGGAGCGCCGTTGCAACATCCGGTATGCCAGCGGCAGCGTGGGGCGGTCTTCGCGCGCCATCGTCAGCGTCGGGCCCTCGTCGCGTTCGCGCGCCATCGTCAGCGTCGGGCCCTCGTCGCGTTCGCGCGCCATCGTCAGCGTCGGGCCCTCGTCGCGCTCGCGCGCCATCGTCAGCGTCGGGCCCTCGTCGCTGGAGACCGGGACCGAGCTGCGCGCGAAGGCCGGGGCCGAGCTGCGCGCGAAGGCCGGGACCGAGCTGCGCGCGACCGGCGCGGCGTCGGGGCCGTGGAGGGGCTCGACCACCGTGCCCGGGCTGGGCAGGGTCATCGCGAAATCGCCGCCGTGGGGGGCGGCCACGGTGGCGCGGCGGCTCTGCCTTCCCCCGTGCTCATCGTCGGCCTCCGGGTGCGGCCAGGTCGACGAGGCGCCGTTCCGGGCCACCCTGTCGGCCGGGACGGTGACCGCGGCGGGATCGTACGGGGGCGTCGCGGGCGACGAAGGGGGCGGCAGCGACGGGAAAGCCTTGCCCGCGGCGATCGCCTCGATCTGGTCGAGGGCGCGCGCGGAGTGCTCCGTGCCGTACGGGGCGAGCGCGCGCGACAGCTCCACGACGCTCTGGATACGCCGCTGCACGTCCTTCTCCAGGCAGCTCAGGATGACCTCCTCCAGGTGGACGGGCAGCTCCCACCGGTGCACCCGCGGGGGCGTGGCCGGCTCGGTGACGATGGCCACGAAGAGCGCCGAGATGGAGGGCGCGTCGAAGGGGAAGCGCGCGGTGAGGAGCTGGTAGAGGATGATCCCGAGCGACCAGACGTCGGTGCGGGCGTCGACGTCCTTCGTGCTGCGCACCTGCTCGGGCGACATGTAGCAGGGGGAGCCGAGCATCATCTCGGACGCGGTGAGCTTGCCGGTCTCCTCGACGGAGTCGTCGGCCGCCTTGGAGAGGCCGAAGTCGAGCACCTTGACGAGGGGGACGCCGCTCGCCCCGGTCGTGAGGAAGAGGTTCCCCGGCTTCAGGTCGCGGTGGACGATGCCGCGCGCGTGCGCCTCGGCGACCGCCTCGCAGCTCTGGAGCACGTAGTCGACGGCCTCGGAGACGGGCAGGGGGCCCCGCGCGTCGAGCACCTGCTGGAGGTCGCGGCCGCGCAGGTATTCCATGACGAGGTACGGGAGGCCCAGCTCGGCGGTGCCCACGTCGATGACGCGGGCGACGTGCTCGCTCCGGATCGCCGCGGCGGCGCGCGCCTCGCGCAGGAAGCGGGCGCTCGCGCCCGGGAAGTCCTTGGCCCTGGGGAGGAGGAACTTGACCGCGACGCGCTGCCGCAGCGAGACGTGCTGCGCGGCGAAGACGGCGCCCATGGAGCCGCGACCCAGGCTGCGCTCGAGGCGGTACCTCTGCGCGAAGACCTCGCCTATTCCCGGGATGCCCGCGGCCGATGCGGGCGCATCCGGCTTCATGGCCCGACCTCCATCCGCCGCACTATAGCCTCAACCGCATCAATTTTGATGCCAAGATGCGGGCGTCGGCGCCCCGCGACGGATGCGCGGATTGCCGGGGTAGCGGAACGTAGCTGCGGCGGCGAGGGGCGCACCTTCTGCGCCTCGGCGCGGGACGCGCTGCTGAGGGCGCTTCGATCCAGGTCGCGGAGGAGGTGCAGCACAAACACGGCGCGCGGGTCTCCCGCTCTCGGCCCGCTCAGGGGGTCTCGTGCGGCGCCTCCTGGAGGAGTCGCACGAAGCCGGAGCGCGCCATCGCCTTCGCGTCGAATTTCGGCGAGACCGCGCGGTCGATGCGGCACAGCGAGGTGAGCGTCGTGCCCTCGAACGGCAGCACCGTGCAGTTCCCGAGCGGCTCGAACCCGACGACGGCGCGGCCGTCGCGGTCGACGACCGCCTCGCCGAGCACCTCGTAGAGGTCGTGGGGGCGCACGCCGTCGCCCGGTCCCAGGTTGAGCGAAAGGTCCACGGCCGTGCCTGCCTGGGCCGCGCTCCCTGGCGCGTCGTAGCCGCCCCAGCACTTGCCCGCGCGGAGCCGCGTGTCGGGCTTGAAATCCGCGACCGGCAGGCCCTCTCCGGCGAGCGCCTTGTCGACAGGGCTCCCGGGGCGGCAGTACCACGTCACCGTGCTGTCGCTTGGCGAGACGACCTGGATGAGCCCGATGCGCAGGCGCGATACCTGTCGTATGCGCGAGTTCATCGGGGGCAGCTCGACCAGTGGATGGGAGTCTTCAGCGCCACGGTCGCCACGCGGTCATCGCGGACGCAGACGGGGCCCGCCCCGTCGATACGGCACGTCGCCCGCAAGCCCGCGAGCTCGGGCTGCGGGCTTGCGGGCGACAGGCACGCGCGGGTGGTGCCCTGTGGGAGACGGCTATTCCCGATGTCCAGCGTGCAGCGTTGGCCATTGCAGGTCGCCAACCCGGAGGTCGCGAACTTCACGGGATCGACCGTGGCCCCCGCGTCCGCGGCGCCGGCCAGGGCGCCGGTGCCCTTGAGGCGCGGTGGAGTCGTTCCCGGCGTGAGCGGCTGGCCGGGCGCGCCGGAACCCAGTGCGGAGGCATCGGGTGCTGCGTCGCCTGCGAGGCCACCCCCGCTTGGGCCTGCGGACGGCGCGGGCCTGCTCGGAAGTTCCAGTGCCGCCTGTCGCTGAGACGCGGGCTCCGGCATGCGCGCGGCGTAGAGCAGCACCAGCGCCAGCGCCGCGAGCTCCGCGACCGCGAGGCGGTAATGGTGGAACGTGAGCTCGATCCCGATCGTCGCCGCCAGGACCGCGGGCGCAACGAGCGAGGCGCACTGCCGGACGTCTCGTCCACGTCGGCATGCGCGCTGAGGATGGATTCGATGTCCACCATGTCCCGCGAGCGATGGGCTACGGCCTTCATGACGAGGAGATCCTCGGGCACAGGAAGCGGAACGCGCAAGCCGCCTATATCCGTAGGAACCGCGCGACGAACCGCGTTCTCCTCGAACGGCAGGGCCCCCATCGAGAGGTCGATCGGAACGCCGGAGCGGTCGTGTCGAAGGAGAAGGACGCGGGAGCTGAGGGCGAACTCCAGCGCATCCGGGATGCGGGGAACGATTGAATGCCGCTCCCCATCGGCCAGGAAGGCAGGCCACTCGTCCTGGTTCGGAAGCCACGCGACGACATCCACGTCTCTCGTCGTGCGGGGCTTGCTCAGGATCGACACCGCGACTCCGCCGATGATCAGCACGGGGACGCGGGACGCCTCCGACCACGCGAGGAGCGCACGCACCGCGTCCTCGAGCTCCGCCAGCGAGCGGCGCATCAAACGCCCAGGCGCTCCGCGAGCAGGTTCCAACGCCGGCGCACCTGCTCCACCTCTTTGTCCACGTCGGTCGAGCTACCCAGTCCCCGGGCCACGCCCATGAGCGTGGCGAGGTCGCGGAACTTCTCGGCCGGAGACATCGCCGCGAGCTCTGCCTGCTCGACCTCCACGACCATCTCCCAGCGCTTCTTGTAGGCCCGGATGTCGTCCGCGTTCATTGGTAGATCCTACCACCTGAGACACGCTCGACGTCAGATCGTCGAATTCTCCCCAGATTCGCTCGCCGCGCGCAGGCTGCGCCCGCGGCGCCGCCCGCCGGCCGCCGCGGCCCTGCGCGCGGACGCGACCCGGCGACGGCCCGCGCCCGCCTCACCCTCCGACCATTGCGACGTCGCGCCCGCCATGTCACGAGCCGCCGCCATGCCGACCCGCCCCTTCACGCTGGGCCGCTCCCGACCGCTCCAGGGCGACCCAGGCGCCGCCGCCGCGCGCCCGTTCGAGCTCCCGGCGCACCACCTCGTGACCCACGGCGTCGTCGTCGGCATGACCGGCAGCGGCAAGACAGGGCTCGTCATGGTCCTCGTCGAGGAGGCGCTGCGCTCGGGCGTCCCGGTGCTCATGGTCGACGTGAAGGGCGACCTGCCCAACCTGCTCTTCACGTTCCCGGAGCTCTCCCCGGCCGAGTTCGAGCCGTGGGTCGACCCCTCCGCGGCCGCGCGCGACGGCCGCTCGACCGCCGACGTCGCCGGCGAGCTCGCGGCGCGGTGGCGCGCGGGGCTCGCCTCGTCGGGCCTCGGGCCGGCCGACGTCGCCGCGCTCCGCGCCCGCATGGCGCCGCGCCTGCTCACGCCGGGCACCACGGCGGGCGAGCCGATCCACGTGCTGTCGGCGCTCGAGGCGCCCTCGTCGCTCTGGGACGAGGACGAGGAGGCCGCGCGCGAGGCGCTCTCGGCCTCGCTGTCGCTCCTGCTCCGGCTCGTCGGGCGCGACCCGGATCCGGCGCGGAGCCGCGAGCACGTGCTGCTCGCGCACCTCGCCGAGCGGCGGCTGCGCGGCGGCGGGGCGGCGGGGCTCGAGGAGCTGCTCGCCGACCTCGCCGAGCCGCCGATCGCCACCGTGGGCGCCCTCGACGTCGACGAGTTCTTCGCCCCGAAGGAGCGGCAGGCGCTCGCGCGCGAGCTCAACACCCTGCTCGCCTCCCCCACGTTCGCCACCTGGCGCAAGGGCGCGCCGCTCGACGTCGCGGGGTGGCTCGCGCCGCAAGGCGGCAAGACCCCCGCGGTCATCGTCAGCGTCGCGCACCTCGAGGACGACGAGCGGCTCCTCGTCCTCGGGCTCCTGTTCGAGCAGCTGCTCTCGTGGGTGCGCGGCCTCTCCGGCACGAGCGACCTGCGCGCCCTCGTCGTCTTCGACGAGGTCTTCGGCTTCCTGCCCCCGCACCCCGCGAACCCGCCCACGAAGCGGCCGCTGCTCGCGCTCCTGAAGCAGGCGCGCGCCTTCGGGGTCGGCGTCGTCCTCGCCACGCAGAACCCGATGGATCTCGACTACAAGGCGCTCTCCAACGCCGGCGCGTGGTTCGTTGGCCGGCTGCAGACCGACGCCGACCGCGAGCGCGTGGTCGAGGGGCTCTCGGGCGCGGACGGGGGCGCCGGCGGCGTCGAGGCAGCGGCGCTCTCGGCCGCCCTGAAGGCGCTGCCCCCGCGCACGTTCTTCGTGCGCAACGTCCACATGCAGCCGCCGTCGTTCCTGGCCGAGACGCGGTTCAGCCTGTCGTGGCTGCGCGGCCCGGTCACCCGGCGCGAGCTCGGCCGGCTCGTCCGGGGCATGTCCCCTCCCCCGCCCGCCCCGGCCGCGCCGCCGAGCCCGGCGGCGCCCCCGAAAGCGGCAGGAGCGGCGGCCGCCCCGGGCCCGGCGGCGGCGGCCCCGAGCCCGTCGGCGGCGAGCTCCTCGACGCCCGCGACCCCGCCTGGCCGCGCGCCCGCTTCATCGTCCCCCCCGGCGCCGGCCCCGCACGCCGCCGTGGGCCCCGGCGGCACGGTCGTTCTGGACCCGCGCCGCGCGCCCCCTGCTCCTGCCGCACACGCCCCACAGGCCACGCGCCGCAGCGAGGCCGCCGCGCGCCGCAGCGAGGCCGCTCGCGACGGCGGCGGCGAGCCGACGGCCCCGCCGCCGCCGGAGGGGTGGCGGAGCCTCTACGCGCACGCCCCCGCGGCCGCCCCGGAGGGCTTCCGCTACATCCCCTGGGTGGCCGTCTCGGTCGTCGCTCACCTGCGCGACGCGAAGCTCGGCGTCACGCTCAACCAGAGCCAGCTCCTCGCCGCCCCGCTCCTGCCCGACGGCAGGCCGGATCTGTCGCGCGTCGCCCGGCTCGACCCGTCGCTGCTCTCGGCGTCCCCTGCGCCGGGCGCCCGCTTCGCCGAGCTGCCCGCCCCGCTCGCGAAGCGCACGGCGGCGCAGGCCGCGGCGCGCGCGCTGCGGGAGCACGCCTACCGCACGGCCGAGGCCACCGTGGCCGTCCACAAGGAGCTCGGGCTCGCGCAGGCCGAGGGCGAGCCGCTCGAGGCGTTCGCCGCCCGCTGCCGCGCCGCGGCGGCCCGGCTCGCCGCCGCCGAGCGGCAGCAGGTGATCGGCCGCTTCGCGCCGCGGATCGCGCGCCTCGGCGAGCGCATCGCGGCCGCGAAGGCGCGGAACGACCAGGCCGAGGCCGAGGTGGCCGCGCTCCCCGGCGCGGTGGGCGCCGCGCTCCTCGGGCTCGTCACCGGCCGGGACACCGCCCGGCGCGCCGGGACCCAGCGCGACAGGGCCACCGCGAAGCTCGAGCGCGCGCGCCAGGAATGGACGGAGGCGGACGCCGCCCTCCGGGACCTCCAGGCCGCGCAGGCCGCCGAGCTCGCCGCGCTGGAGCAGCTCCCCCTCCGCGCCGGCGAGGGCGTCGAGGCGAAGCGCCTCGTGCCCAGGAAGACCGACGTCGAGGTCGCCTTCGTCGCGCTCGCCTGGGCCGCGACGCTCGCCAGCCCCGCGTGACCGCCTGGCGGCGCGACGGCGAGCGCGCGCGGCGCGAGCCGCCCCGAGGCCAGCCTGGCGCGAGCCGCCCCGAGGCCAGCCTGGCGCGAGCCGCCCCGAGGCCAGCTCGCTGCAGCGCGGGCGCAGCCGGCTGCAAAGCGCCCCCACGCCGCCGGCGCCTGTGCTCTGATCCAGGGAGAGCGCCCGCGGCCCGCCTCCTGCTGGCCGGCGCGCCAGCGCGCCAGCGCGCGCCACGAGCCGAGCCATGCAGACCTCGCGGCAGCTCAACCCCTCGGGTGAACCGTGAACGGCAGCGCCGGAGCGACGCGCGTCGCGCTCTCGCCCCCCGCCGCCTCGTCGGCGCGGGCCCCGGCGTCCCCGGGCGCGCTCGCCGGTCCGAGGTGGGCGGCCTTCTGGCTCGCAGCCGGGCTGTGGCTGATCCCGGTGCTCATCTCGAGCACGCAGACCTACCTCTTCCTCCAGCACAAGCAGGAGCGTCACCTGTCGTTCCTCGCCGCCTTCGTGTGGCAGGGGCTGCCCTGGCTCTTCTGGGCGCTCATGACGCCCGCGATCGTCTGGCTCGGCCGCAGGTACCCGCTGGAGCGCAAGCGCTTCCCGAGGAACGTCGCGGTGCACCTGATCGCGAACCTCGCCATGGCCCCGGGCCACGTCGCGCTCAACGCGCTCACGGGGCGGCTCATCGGCCAGGAATCCTACGTGAAGGCGCCGTTCTTCGAGGTCTTCCACAAGATCCTCGGCATGTACCTCGACATCGAGCTGCTCATCTACTGGGGGCTCCTCGCGATGGTCCACGCGGCCGACTACCACCGCAAGTACCGGGAGCGCGCGGTCGCGGCGGCGCAGCTCGAGACCAAGCTCGTGCAGGCGGAGCTCCAGGCGCTCAAGATGCAGCTCCACCCGCACTTCCTCTTCAACACGCTCCACACGATCGCCGTGCTCGTGCGAAAGCAGGAGACGCAGGCCTCCGTGCGGATGATCACGGGCCTGAGCGAGCTGCTCCGGATGGCGCTCGAGAGCGCGGGCAAGCAGATCGTGCCGCTCAAGCAGGAGCTCGACTTCCTCGATCGCTACCTCGAGATCGAGAAGACCCGCTTCCAGGACCGCCTGACCGTGCGCACGGACGTGGCCTCCGAGGCGCTCGACGCCGAGATCCCGAACCTCATCCTGCAGCCGATCGTCGAGAACGCGATCCGCCACGGCATCGCGCCGCGGGCGTCGTCGGGGAGCGTGGCGATCGCGGCCCGGCGGGAGGATCACCGCCTCGTCGTGGAGGTGACCGACGACGGCCGCGGGCTCGAGGAGGGCTGGGCAGGCGAGGCGAGCGAGGGGACGGGGCTCGGCAACGTGCGCGCGCGGCTCCGGCAGCTGTACCCGGGCGACCACCGGCTCACCATCGCGCGGCGCCCGGAGGGCGGCGTCCTCGTCACGGTCGCGGTCCCGTTCCGGCCCGCGCACGCGCACGCCCACCAGGAGCAGCGGCGCGCGCATGGATAGCCCCGGCGCGCTCCGCGCTGTCATCGTGGACGACGAGCCGCTCGCCCGGGACGGCATCCGCCTGCTGCTCGCGGGCGACCCCGAGGTCGCGGTCGCCGCCGAGTCGGGCGACGGGCCGGACGCGCTCGAGGTCATCCGGCGGCTGCGGCCCGATCTCGTGTTCCTGGACGTGCAGATGCCCGAGATGAACGGCTTCGAGGTGATGGCGTCGCTCCCGCCCGACGAGCTCCCCGCCGTGATCTTCGTGACGGCGTTCGACCGCTACGCGCTGCGCGCGTTCGAGGTCCACGCGCTCGACTACCTGCTGAAGCCGTTCGATGACGACCGCTTCTACGACGCCCTCCGCCGCGCGAAGGCCCACGTCCGGCTCTCGCGGATGAGCGACCTGAGCCAGCGCCTCCTGTCGCTGCTGCAGAGCTACGGCGACCCCGCGGCGGCGGCGGCCGCGGGGTCGCCGCCACCGCCGCGGGGTGGCGCCGGCTCGGAGCCGCCCCCCGCGGGCGCGGGGTACCTGCGGCGGCTCGCGATCAAGGACGGGTGCCGCGTCGTGTTCCTCGGCGTCGACGAGATCGACTGGATCGAGGCGGCCGACTACTACGTCCAGGTCCACGCCGGCGGGAAGAGCTACCTCCACCGCGAGACGATGAACAGCGTCGAGGGCAAGCTCGATCCGGCGCGCTTCGTGCGGATCCACCGCTCGGCGATCGTCAACCGCGACCGGATCAAGGAGCTCCGCACGCAGGGGCGCCGGGACACGGTCGTCGTCCTGGCCGGGGGCGCGGAGCTCAAGGTGGCGCGGAGCCACCGGGAGAAGCTGTCGGCGCTGCGCTGAACCGGCTCCGCCGGGACCTGGCGGAAGCGGCGCCGCCGGGAGGAGCTCTCGGCGCCGCGCTGAAGCGGCGCCGCCGGGAGGAGCTCTCGGCGCCGCGCTGAAGCGGCGCCAGCGCTCGGGCGACTCGCTCGCCCGCCCGAGGCGCTAAGCTCTCCCGCATGCAGCCGTTCGACTCCCTGGATCGCCCCCTCGACGTGGAGCCCTCGCGGCTCCCTGGGGGCGGGTAAGTCCATGCCTCCGAGCCGCTTCCGCCCTGGCCTCAGCCGGCCGAACGCGCCGCCTGGCGAGGTCGCCTGGTTCGCGTTCCACGGCGACGAGCTCCTCGTCCGCGCTGTCGATGGCGGCGACCGCTTCGATGTCCCGGTCGCGGCCGATCTCGCCGACCTCGGCCTCCGCGTCGTGCGCGCGCAGCCGCTCGGCGAGCTCGACGAGCGCCCGTGCCGCTCCGCCGAGCTCGCGCCGGGCTCTCCGGCGCCCGAGGGGCACGCGTACGTCTCGCTGCGGCGCCTGCACGGGCGCATCGATCCGGAGCTGTTCGACCTCGCGGGCACGGCGTACCAGGTGCAGCACTGGGACAGGGCTCACCAGTACTGCGCGGCGTGCGGCGCCGAGCTCGAGACAGGGCTGGACGAGCGCGTGAAGCGCTGCGCGCGCTGCGCGAGCAGCTATTTCCCCCGGATCACGCCCGCGACCATCGTGCTGGTCGAGGACGGCCCGCGCATCCTCATGACGCGGCAAGCGCGGTTCCCCGCGGGCATGTACGGCCTCGTCGCCGGCTTCGTCGAGCCGGGCGAGGCGCTGGAGGGGTGCGTCGCGCGCGAGGTCCACGAGGAGACGGGCGTGGAGATCGCCGACATCGTCTATTTCGGCAGCCAGCCGTGGCCCTTCCCGCACCAGATCATGGTCGGCTTCACCGCGCGCTACGCGGGCGGCGAGCTCCGCGTCGACACGCGCGAGCTCGAGGACGCGCGCTGGTTCCACCGCGACGCGCTGCCGACGCTGCCGCCGCCGCTCAGCATCGCCCGGAAGCTCATCGACGCCTGGCTGGCGCGGCCGGCGCGGTAGCGGCTCCGGCACGGCAGCGCTGTGCCCCCTCAGACGCGGCGCTGCTTCCAGGTGCCGCGTCGGAACATGAGCCCGCCCGCGACAGCGAGCGTCGAGAACGCCACCGCGATCGCGAGGAACACGCCCAGCGGACCGAGCCCCGCGACGCGCGAAAGGCCCCAGCCGAGCGGGATCTCCCACAGCCAGAAGCAGGCGATGTTCAGCATCGTGGGCGTCCTCGTGTCGCCGGCGCCGTTGAACGCCTGCGTGAACACGATGCCGAAGCCGTAGAAAAGGAACCCGCACGACACGACCCGCAGCGCCTGCGTGCCGTGATGGAGCACCTCGGCGTCGCCCGTGAACGCGCCCACGATCGCGCCGGCCCCCACCGCGAAGACAACGCCGATCACGCCGAGCATGACCGTGGTCCAGATGCCCGCGCGGTAGACGGCGGCCTCCGCCCGCTCGGGGCGCCCGGCCCCGAGGTTCTGCCCCACCATCGTCGCGGCGGCGTTCGCGAGCCCCCACGCCGGCAGGATCGCGAACGTGATGACCCGCATCCCGATCGTGTAGCCGGCGAGCGCCGCGCTCCCGAAGGGGGCGAGGATGCGCACCATGCCGATCCAGCTCGCCGTGCCGACGACCGCCTGGAAGGCGCCGTTCGCGAAGAGGCGGAGCAGCGCCGCGAGCGCCCTCGGGTCCGGGACGAGGTGCCGCGCCTGCACCTTCACCCGGCCGCCGCCGCGCGCGAGCAGGAACACCTGCAGCGCGACGCCGCTCCCGCGGCCGAGCGTCGTCCCCACCGCCGCGCCGGTCACGCCGAGCTCCGGGAACGGCCCGAGGCCGAAGATGAAGCACGGGCCGAGCGCCATGTTCAGCGCGTTCGAGAGCCAGAGCACCCGCATCGACAGCGCCGCGTCGCCCGCCCCGCGGAAGACCGCGTTGATGACGAACAGCATCAGGATCGTGGCGTTGCCGATCAGCATGATCGCGGCGAACGGCGTCCCGGTCGCGATCACGCCGGGGGTGGCCCCCATGGCCGCGAGCAGCCGCGACGCGAGCAGCGCGCCGACCGCCGAGATGGGCAGCGAGACGAGCAGCCCGAGCACGATCGCCTGCCCCGCCATGGCGGCCGCCTCCTCGGGCCGCCCCTCGCCGATCCGCCGCGCGACCGTCGCGGACGCGGCGACGGAGAGGCCCAGGCCCATGGCGTACACGAGCGCGAGGAGCGACTCCGTGAGCCCGACGGCCGCGACCGCGTCGGCGCCGAGGCGCGACACCCAGAAGACGTCGACCACGACGAAGAGCGACTCCATGAGCATTTCCATGACCATCGGGATCGCGAGCAGGGTGATCGCCCGGTCGATGGATCCCGTGGTGAAGTCGTGCTCGCCGCCGCGGATCGCTTCGCGGAGCGTCGACCAGACGCCGGCGCCGCGGCGCGGGCCGGACGGGGGCGGCGCTGGCGCAAGAGCGTCGGCGCGCAGCTCGCGGGCAGGTGGCGTGGCGTGGTCGCGCATGGGGGCCAGCAAGCTGATCGCGGCTGGCCATTTCGTCCAGCGCCTTCGCACACCTTTGCAGACGGCGCGGGCGCGCAGCTTGAGCGCTCGGCGCGGTCTGCGCGCGGGTCGGGCACGCTGAGCCCCTCGCGCCCCGGCGCTCCTCGTTCAGCCTGCGCTCGAGAAGAAGAACCAAGCTTCGTCCGGGCCGCAGCCTGGATCGAGGGCGAAGCGGAGGCGCTCGAGGAACCCACGGTACCCGAGGACGATCGGCCCTATCCATCCTGGAGCGACGAGGATGCTGCCCGAGACCGTGAGGCTCTCGCCGCGCTCGGCGACGAGCACGACGTCGAGGTCGTGAAGGACGCCGCGGATGCGACCGAGTCGCGTCGACAGGATCATCGTCTGCCCTGACGCACCGAGCTGCGCTTGCAGCACATCAGCGAGCTCGCCCCCGATGATCGACCACGCGGCGCCGGTGTCCAGGAGCGCCTGGCTCTCGAACGGGAGACCGGCGATCCGGCAGCGGACCGCGACCGTCAGCAATGTCCCTTCATGCTCTGTGGCGACCCGATAGCGCGCAGACGAATCGGCCCACGGCTGCGCGGCACCGTCGAGGCGCATGGTGCCCGTGGTCATCAGTCGACCTGCACCACGAACGCCCCTTCGATCTGTCCACTCGCCGTCAGCCGCTCGACCAGAGCACGCAGCGCGACGTCGGAGTCGAGCAGCTTGCCATCCTGGAGCGCCACCCAGCGATCGAGGTACGCCTGCCGGTTCTCTCGCAACCAGGCGTAGTCTGCTGCGAAGCTGCTGCGGGCGCGGTCGGAGGAGGCCACGATCCGGGGCGGGCGGAGGACCTTCGCCCAGCCTTCCACGCTCGTATCGCCCTGGGCGAGCAACTCCTGAACATAACGGCGTGCTTCCTCCACCCGGTTGGCCTCCACCAGCCTTCGGACGTGCTCGGCTGGAGGGATCGGCGGAGGGAGGAGCTCATTCGCGGCGCGCACGCATCCATCGTAGCACTTCGCCGCCGCCCTCGGCCGGCTCTCCCCGAGGTCGAACGCCGCTCCGTCAGCGGATCGAGAACGGATCCCGGTCGCGCGCGCTGATGTCGACCCGGAGCGACGGCAGCGCGGCCCGGAGGCGCTCGGCGAGGCGCTTCAGCGCGGCGCGCTCGCTGTTCGAGTGCAGCGCGCACACCACGGTGACGCCCGCGCTCGCCGCGCGCAGGGCGTCGTGGTGGCGCAGCTCGCCGGTCAGGTAGAGCTCCGCCCCCTGCGCGATGGCCTCCTCGAGCAGCGCGCCGCCCGCGCCGGCGCACGTCGCCGCGCGGGAGATGGCGCGCGGCTCGGGGCCGGCCACGAGCAAGGCGCCGACGCCGAGGTGCTCCTTGATGCGGCCGAGCAGCTCGCCGAACGGCGTGGCGCCGCCGAGCGGCCCGATCCGGCCGATGCCGGCCCGCAGCGGCTCGGCGGCGAGCGGGACGAGATCGAACGCCACCTCCTCGTAGGGGTGCGCGGCGCGCATGGCCTGCAGGACGGCCTCGGTCCGATCGCGGGGGAACACCATCTCCAGGCGCACCTCGGTCACGCGCTCGAGCCGGCCCTTCTCGCCCACGGCGGGGCTCGTGCCCTCCTCGCCGAAGAACGTGCCCGTCCCGACCGTGCGGAAGCTGCAGCGCGAGTACCGGCCGATCTGGCCCGCGCCCGCCTCGGCGAGGGCGTCGGCCACCGCGTCGGCTCGATCCTCCGGCACGAAGACGACGAGCTTGTCCTGCCACGCCTTCGGCGTCGCCCGCCTGAGCGGCGCGCGCTCCCCGGACATCCCGAGCGCGTCGGCGAGGACGTCGTTGGTGCCGCCCTCGGCGACGTCGAGCGCCGTGTGGGGCGAGTAGAGCGCGATGCCGTCGCGGATCGCCGCGAAGACCGGGCTCGGCGCCACGACGCGCTTCACGGCCTCGAAGAGGGGCGGATGGTAGGCGACGACGAGATCGCAGCCGAGATCGCGCGCTTCCCGGGCGACCTCGGGGGTGTAGTCGATCGCGAGGAGCGCCGCGGACGAGGGCCGCGCCGGGTCGCCCGCGAGCAAGCCCACGTTGTCCCACGGCTCGGCGAACCGGAGCGGGGCGATCGACTCCAGCGCGGCGAGGACGTCTCGGAGGAGGGTCATGCGCGCCTCTATACCATCAGGACCGATGGAGGAGCGGAGCGCAGCCGGAGTCGCCGCGCCGCGCGCTCTGGGCGGCCCGGCCGTCGGGCGGCCGTCTGGCGACCTCGATCTGACCGACAGGGCATCTCCTGATACGCAGCCTGCCGACGCGATCCGGGCGCCGTCCCCGGCGAAGATCGAGTAAAAGAGGGGCCGTGCCCCCGAGAGAACAGCCGGCCGGTACGGTCGTGTCGATATGGCGCTACCCCGTCAAGTCCATGCAAGGAGAGGAGATCGACGGCGCGGCGATCACCGAGCGCGGCGTGCTCGGCGACCGGGCCTATGCCCTCCTGGACCGCGAGACAGGGCACATCGCGAGCGCGAAGCACCCTGGCAAATGGGGCGCGCTGCTCGCGTGTCGCGCGGCCTTCGCCGAGCCGCCGCGCCCCTCGGCCCCGCCCCCGCCCCTCTGGATCACGCTGCCGGACGGCGCCGTGATCAGCAGCGCGCAGCCGGACGTGGACCGGGCGCTCTCGCGCGCGCTCGGCCGCGACGTGGCGCTCGTGAGCCGAGCGCCCGAGTCCCCCAGGCGCGAGGCAGATCGCTCGCCCGTGGATGGCGCCGCGGCCCCGACCACGATCGTCGAGGAGCCGATGGCCCTCGCCGCGCCGGCCGGCACCTTCTTCGATGTGGCGGCCCTGCACGTGCTGACGACAGCCACGCTCGATCGGCTGCGCGAGCTCCACCCCTCCGGGCGCATCGAGGCCGCGAGGTTCCGCCCGAACCTCGTCGTCGCGACCGCTCCGGGCGAGCGCCGCTTCGTCGAGAACGGGTGGCTCGGCCATGCGCTGACGATCGCCCCGGAGGTCCGGCTCGACATCATCGATCCTTGCCCGCGCTGCGTCGTCCCCACGCTGGCTCAGGGCGCTCTCCCGCGCGATCCCGGCCTCCTGCGCGCCCTCGCGCAGCACAACGCGGTCGCGAGCGCGACCCTCGCGCCCGGCGTCATGCTCCCCGCGGTGGCCGGGGCCTACGCGACCGTGCGCCGCGAGGGCGCGATCCGTCGCGGCGCAGCCGTTCGGCTGGAGGCAGCGCCCCTGTCCCCGCCCCGCTGAACGGCCCTGCGCCGGCTCCTGCGAGCTCCGCCCCCCCTTGCTCAGGACATGCGCCGCAGGAGCACCGGAGGAGGCAATGACCGACAGGGCACGACGATCATCTCCAGTAGACCCACATGAGCTCCTCAGTCCTCACTCCGGGTCTCACGTCGTCGCCCTCGACCACCGATCGCCACCATTTCGGCCGGATCGAGCGCGCAGCGCCGGTCGAGATCGCCTGAGCGGCGACAGCTCCAGCGGACGATCACAAGCACTCTCGCCATCACCGCATCTCGGAGGAGGGGTGGTGTTTTCATGTCCATTCAGGATCTCTCACGATCCATCCAGAGCACGCAAACATAACGCATCACTGGATATCTGGCCGCCCCAGGGCGATTGTTGCAGTCACAGAGGCGAGGATCGCGCTGCACGGCAGTGGCAGCGCTCTTGCTTTGACGGGAGAGGCTCGCTCGCGAGCGTGCTTGAACGGTGCCGGAGCGTGACGGTCGCGAGCGACGGTCACGCGGTCGACGAGCAGTCGGACCGTCAAGTTGTATCAGCAGCGGAGAGGCTGGCCGCGCTTGCGGCCTCTCCTTGGCAGCGCCCCGTCGCGCCGCGCCCACGCTCCTGAGGGGGGAAGGCGCGGCGCTCTCCCACGCGGGGGACGGGCAGATCAGACCGAGCTTGGAAAGGAAGACACCATGCAGCGCTTCAAGTCACACCTGTCCGCGGTTGTCCTCACAGCGTGCGCTCTCGCGTCCGGCTGCTTGAGCCCCACCGGTGACGTGGAAGCGGGGGCGACCCCCACCGCCTCGGGGACGCTGACCGTCGCCGTCGCCAACGGCGAGGCGCGGTACATGCTGGAGCGGGAGGACGGGACGTTCGTGCGCCTGAACCTCGACGCCATGGAGGCGACGTCGCCGGGCGGCGAGCCGTCGACCGACTGGCGCACGGCCAGCGGCTCGCCGGTGGACGTGTTCGGCGTCGAGGGCGACGACGACAGCATCGACGTCGAGATGATGCGCCCGGCCGAGGGCATCGGCTCGCTGACGAGCGCGGTCGTCACGACCGGGACCAAGCGCGTCCTGGCGCTGCGCGTGCAGTTCGACGGCGGCCAGACGCTCGGCACCGAGCAGGACATCCGCAACACCCTCGACGGCGCGGCCACCCACCTGGCGGGCTCTTCCTTTGGAAAGATGAAGCTCGAGTACGACGTCGCCGGCCCGTTCAACATCAGCTTCGGGAAGTGCGACGACTACAACAGGTGGCAGAACGAGGCGAAGACCGCGGCGAAGAACGCTGGGTTCGACCTCAACGCGTACCAGCACTTCATGATCATGGGGAAGATGGATTGCGGGTATGCCGGCATGGGCGCGCAGCCCGGCAACGCCACCTGGATCGCCGGCCTCTGGCCCGAGGTCGTCGTGCACGAGCTCGGCCACAACTTCGGCCTCTGGCACGCCTCCTCGCGCACCTGTCGCAACGCAGGGGCGACGGTGACCATGAGCAACGACTGCACCTTCGACGAGTACGGCGACGTGTTCGACCCGATGGGCAACGGCGGGAAGCAGCACTTCAACGCCAACTACAAGGTGAACCTGGGGTGGATCCCGTCGGCGCAGGCCGTGACGATCAGCGCCGATGGGACCTACACGCTCGCCCCCATGACCGAGGCGAGCACCGGGACTCAGCTCCTCCGCATCAAGGGGCCGAACGACATCATGTACCAGGTCGAGTTCCGCCAGCCGGCGGCGACGAACGTCATCGATTCCCGCAATCTCTCCGGGAAAGGCGTCCTCGTCCACGCGTTCTTCACGCAGTCGCGTGAGAGCGGCCGGGCGCACCTCCTCGACATGATCCCGGGCGGCAATTTCAGGGACGCTCCGCTCGTCGTCGGCGCCTCGCATCAGCTCTTCGGGACGAACGCGACGCTGACCGTCCTCTCGGTGTCGGCCACGGGCGCCCAGGTCCAGATCACCGGCCTGGGCGGCACCGGCACCGGCACCGGCACTGGCACCGGCACCGGCACCGGCACCGGCACCGGCACCGGCACCGGCACCGGCCAGAGCCTGACGGCCCTCCATTCCGGCAAGTGCGTCGCCGTCAGCGGGGCGAGCACCGCCAGCGGCGCCACGCTCGTCCAGCGGCCGTGCACCGGCGCGAGCGACCAGCAGTGGCAGGTCGAGGTCATCAGCGGCACCACGGCGGTCGTGAAGAACGTGAACAGCGGGAAGTGCCTCGACGTGCAGGGGTCGAGCACCGCCAACATGGCGAACATCATCCAGTCGGACTGCGCCGACAAGAACAGCCAGAAGTGGGATCTCGTCGATCGCGGCAGCGGCGTCGTCTCGCTGCGCTCGGTCGGCAGCGGGAAGTGCGTGGATGTCTCCGGGGCCAGCACCGCCGACGACGGCAGGTTCATCCAGTACACCTGCCACACCGGCACGAACCAGCAGTTCCGCCGGCAATAGCGCGCGGACCTGGCGCGCGGACCCAGCGCGCGGCCGGGGGCGTCGCTCCCGGCCCGCGCGCGGCGCCGTCGCGGGTCGTGGCCAGATCCGAACAGGGGCTCTCCCTGCCTTGACCGCGCCGCGCTCCTCCTGTCGAGGCGTTGCGCCGCGCAGGAGGATGGATGTACCTCCGTTCGATGAACCGCATCGCTCTGGGGCTCGGGGCCGCCGCGGCCTGTCTCGCCCTCTCCGCCTCGACGCCCGCCTCCGCCAATGGCCGTTATCCCGCCGCCGGGCAGATCCTCGTCGATCCCTCCGATCCGGACCACATCGCCCTGCGCGCGACGTATGGCCTCCTCGTCACGCGCGACGGCGGCGAGCGCTGGTCGTGGATCTGTGAAGGGGCCATCGGCTACAGCGGCTTCGAGGACCCCATGATGGTCATCACCGGCGGCGGCTCGATCCTCGCCGGGCTCTTCGACGGGCTGAGCGCGACGCACGACGGCGGCTGCCAGTGGGAGATGGCGGAGGGCGAGCTCGCGCAGCGCAACATCGTCGACCTGTCGATCGACCGCGCGGACCCCGCGAGCGCCATCCTGCTCGGCTCGAGCGTCCTGGCCAGCGACGCGATCGTGACCCAGGTCTGGGAGTCGAAGGACGACGGGAGGACCTGGACGCAGGCCGGCGCCGACCTCCCGAGCACGTTCCTCGGCGTGACCCTGGACAGCGCGCCGAGCGATCCCCGGCGCATCTACGTGAGCGGACGCTGGAACGGCCCCACGTTCCAGGGGATCGTGAAGCGCTCCAGCGATCGCGGGGCGACCTGGGAGGACTTCGAGGTGCCCGGCAGCGACGATCGCAACCTGCCGTACCTCGGCGCCGTGGATCCGGTCGACCCCGACATCGTTTATGTGCGCCGCGACGGCGATGGCGCGGACGCCCTCCTTGT
Organism: Sorangium sp. So ce321; assembly: GCF_051530195.1. Lineage (NCBI taxonomy): Bacteria > Pseudomonadati > Myxococcota > Polyangiales > Polyangiaceae > Sorangium > Sorangium sp. So ce321. The sequence goes on from NZ_CP150329.1 coordinate 7,561,511, forward strand.
CTCGAACGACGGGGGCGCCACGTGGCGGGAGGTGTTCCAGGCGACGAGCCTCCTCGGCCTCGCCCTCTCGCCCGACGGGACGATGATCGCGGCCGGCAGCGACGAGGACGGCCTGTGGATCGCGCCGACGGCGACGCTGGAGTTCACCCGGGTAGGGCAGCTCGGCGTCCGATGCCTGACCTGGACCGCGCAGGGCCTCTTCGCCTGCGCCGACGAGCTCGTGGACGGCTTCACCGCGGGCGTCTCCACGGACGGGGGCAAGACGTTCTCGCCGCTCATGACGCTCGACCGCCTCTGCGGCTCGCCGCCTGCCTGCGGGAGCGAGAGCTCGACGGGCCAGACCTGCCCTCCGCTCTGGCCGTCGACCGCGAGCTTCATCGGCGCGAAGGGCTCTTGCGGCGCCGGCTCCGGCTCGAGCGCGGCCTCGAGCGGGGCCGGGGCGAGCGACGGCGGGGGCGAGGCGGCCGCGGGCGGGACCGGGGCGAGCGACGGCGGCGGCAGCTCCTGCGGGGCCTCGGCCGGAGGGCGCTCCGGCGCGCTCCTGCTCGGCATGGTCGCCGCCGGCGGCGCGCTCCTGCGGGCGCGGCGGCGCCGGCAGATCCGGCTCAGCCGCCGCGGGGCGCGCCGAACCACGTGGTGAGCGCGCGGCGCAGCCGGCGGTGGGCGCCCCCGTCGGGCTCGCCCTCGCCCGCCACCCAGGCCACGTAGCCGTCCGGGCGGATCAGCATCGCCTCCGCGGGGCGCGCCGGCTCTGCGCTGCGCGCGACGACGGTGTCCACGCGGTCGTCCCAGGGCGCGGCCACGTCGCCGAGCGCGGCGCCGCCGGTCAGGTCGAGCAGCACGCCCCTGGCCCTGCGCATGAGCTCCGCGACCCGGGTCTCGCCTTCCCCGGTGATCAGCCGGAGATCCGGCGCCCACCGCCCGAGCAGCGGATGCGACGCCCCGGCCTCGCCGCGCATGTCGTAGCGGACGTCGACCGCGTCCAGCATGTCGACGACGTACCGCAAGCTCTGCTCGTGCTTGAGCAGCTCCCCGAGCAGCTCCCGCAGCGCGGCGACGCGCTCGTCTCGCGCCATCAGCGCGCCTTGCGCCCGGGTGTGCATGATCACGCGCCGTCCCTCGGGGTGCCGCTCTGCATGGTAGGTGTCCAGGAGCCCCGGCGGCGCCGAGCCGTGGATCTCCGCGGCCAGCTTCCAGCCGAGGTTGACCGCATCCTGCAAGCCGGTGTTGAGGCCTGGCCCGCCCGCCGGAAGATGGATGTGCGCCGCGTCGCCCGCGAGCAGCACGCGGCCAGCGCGGTACCTGTCGGCCTGCCGGCTGGCGTCGGTGAACCGGGACAGCCACCGCACCTCCCGGACCGGAAGGTCCTCGCCGAGCGCCTGGCGAACGCTGGCCTGCAGCTCGTCGAGCGTCATTGGCGCGCTGCGGTCGAAGTCCGGCGGATAAGGCTCCGACGTGACAACGCGAAAGACGCCCGCGCCGAGCGGGACGATCGCGATCCCGCCGAGCCCGAAGCGGACGCGGCGACCGCCGGAGAGCACGAGGTGTCCCTGCTCCGTCGCCTCCTCGGGCAGCACGACATCGGCGAGGCGCAGGAGCCGAGAGGGAGGCAGACCAGGAAAGCCGATCCCGGCCAGCTTGCGCACGGCGCTGCGTCCGCCGTCACATCCCACGACGAAGCGCGCGCGAAGCCCTGTTTCGCCGTCCGGCCCTCGCGCCACGACCGTCGCGCCCTCCCCGTCCTGCTCCAGCCCGGTGAGCTCGTGCCCTCGGCGGATCTCCACGCGGAGCTCGCGCGCCCGCTCCTCCAGCAGCGCCTCGATGCGCGCCTGGTGGATGGCCAGGAAGCGCCTGGGAGCGCTCCCGCGGTCGTCGTCGAGCCCGCGGAGGTCCAGCGGAATCCCGCCGAAGTGCCTGAAGATCGACATGTCCAGGGCGCCCTGCTCCGCGCGAAAGCGCTCGAGCAGGCCCCTGTGATCGAGGATCTCCACCGCGCGCCCGCCGAGGCCGAGCGCCTTGGATAGCCCCGTGGGCTCGGGCAGGCGCTCCAGCACGACGGGGCGCACGCCGGCCAGGCGCAGCTCGCAAGCCAGCATCACGCCTGTCGGACCGCCGCCCACGATGACGACATCGACGCTCATACGCGCTCTCCTTTGTTCGACTGCTCGACGACAACGATGGATGGTTAGGAACGACGACGGAGGGTGAACGAGGCTTACTTCACGCGGTCTTGCCGGTGTCCACGCGCCCGCCTCCTCCAGGCGCGGTCACGCCGTCCAGCACCAGGCTCACGGTCTGCTCGCCGAGGCGCGCGGCGAGCTCGGGGTCTCGCTCCAGCCGTTCCCTGACGTCCAGGAACCGCGGCCCGAAGATGCCTATCGCGGTCAGCGCGCCGAGGACGGTGCAGTAAAGAAGCTCGAAATCGCAGTCGCTCCGGAATACCCCGCCGCGCTGCCCTCGCTCGTAGAGATCGCGCAGCTGCGACGGGAGCCTGGCGAGGGTCGCCGGGGGCGCGGACCGCCAGCCGCTCATCGCCTCGTGCAGGGCGAGCGGCATGATCCGAGGGTTCGCCAGGAGCAGCCGGAAGAACGCGGTGAACGAGCGCCAGAGCCCCTCGCGCGGCTCGAGCGTCGCCGATTCCTCCAGGGTCGGCCGCCACGCCGCCATGAGGCCGGACCACTGCTCCTCGAGCACCGCGCGGTAGAGCCCATCCTTGCTCCCGAAGTGATGGTAGATCATGCGCTCGTTGACCCCGGCGCGCCCGACGATGGCCTGCACGCGGGCGCCCTGCGGCCCGTGCCGCGCGAACTCCTCGGCCGCCGCGTCGAGCAGGGCTCGCCGCGTCTCCTTCTTCGCCTCGTCCGCCATCTGGTAAACGATCATTTACTCATGTTCGGGCGCCGGTCAAGGATCTCCGGTAAATGATCATTTACTCATGGCCGAGCGGCGGCCTGGGTGTGATCTGGCCGGTGCGTCTCCCCCTCTGCCCGAGGGCGATACGCCGGGAGGACGCCGGCCTGTCCGTCGCTCGACGGTCGACCGCGGCGTCAGCGCATCAGCAGCGCGAGCACGTCGTGGATGCCCGCGCTGGGCACGCGCACGCGGGCGCTGAGGCGCGCCGCGCCCGAGCCGGGCACCTCGGAGGTCATCGCGAACGGCATCGAGATCTCGCCGCGCGAGGGCAGCCTGGCGAGCCCGGCGAGCGCGTTGGCGGCGTCGTCGAGCGCTTCCGGCGTGTCCCCGCTCGCCGCGAGCATCGTCCAGCCGGCCAGCGAGAACAGCCCGCCGGCCAGCGTCCCTGGCTGCCGCAGCGCCTCCACGCCTGGCGCCGCGCCGAGCGTGCGCTCGTCGCGCCCCGGGTCCGCCGCCACGCGCAGCCGCTCCACCACGGCGGCGGCGTCCTCGCCGAACCCGATCCACGTCCGCTGGCCGGCGGGGACGACGTAGAGATGGCTCGTGTGCGCGGGCGGCGCGTCCTTCGTGAGCGGCCTGGAGCGCAGCTCGACGTGCAGCGTCCCGGCGGGCAGCGCGGCCGGCGCGCGGACGATCACGGGATCGGTGATCTCCTTCTCTTCCTCACCGGCCTTGGCCGCCTGGCCCTTTGGCGCCCCGCCGGTCGCGCCCGCGGCCGGCGCCGCGCTGCCCGCGGCGGGCGCGCTCGCCGTCTTCTTGTCCAGCTCCTCGCCGAGCTGGATGAGCTCCTTCACACCCGAGATCCAGGCCTGCGCCGGCTCCTCGACCGCGACGAGGAACCAGCTCTGCAGGGCGCCGCGCGCCGCCTTGCGCGTGCGCGTGCGCGGCGCGCCCTTGCCGCCCTGGTAGGCGGCGAGGGCCTTGTCCGCCGCCGCGCGATCGCCGCCCGAGCCGATGACGAACGGGCCGCCCGTGAAGGCCAGGGCGCCGAGGCGATCCATGAACCGATCGAGCCCCGGCGCGTCGTAGCCCTCGTCGACCATGTCGTCGCGGATCCCCCGGAAGAACGCCTCGCGCAGCGGCGTGAGCTCCGCGCGCGACGCGCCCTGACTGTAGAAGGCGATCGCCGTGTCGCGCGGGAGCCGGAAGAAGGCCGGCGGGGTGGCGGCGTCCCGCGGCGCGGCCGGCGTGACCGCCAGCGCGAGGGGCGAGCGCCGGCTCGCGAAGCGCATGCCGAAGCCGACCTCGATATCCGGGCGAACCCACGTGAGGTCGACGCTGACGCCCTCGATCTCGCGGGCGAACGCGTCGACGAGCTCCACGCCCACGTTCCCGGCGTGGCTGTCGTCGTCCTCGTCGGGCGTGCTCTCCACGCCCTCGACGATGATCCGCCCCGGGACCTCGACCCGCGCGTCCGCCTCGAGCGGCTCCCGGCCCACGACCTGGACGAGGTAGGGCGCGGCGGCCTCGAGATCCTGGACGTCATCGGCGCAGATCAGGCGCGCGCTGCCGCTGCGCTCACCGGGATCGAGGGCGCATACGCGGGGTAGCGCCCGATCCTCGGGCTCTGTCTCGCGTACTCCCTCGACGCGCAACATGCCCCGGAGCCCCTTCTGCTCCTTCAGCTCCTTGAGCACGAAGCGCTCCTGCAGCCGCGGCATCTCGCGCTCCGGGATCGACAGGGAGGCCACCAAGCGCGGGCGCTCGGTGCCGAGCACGGCGGCGTCGATCGGCTTTCCCAGATCGACCACCTCGGCGAGCGCCGGGCCGAGCGCCTCCTCGAGCAGCATCTCGGGCGCCATCTGGCCCGGGCCGAGCAGCATCATCCCGAACGGCGTGCCCGCCAGGAGCTGCGCGACGTTGCCCCAGGTCCGGCGCACGTCGGCGATCCGCAGCACCGAGGAGAGCTCTTTCGGCGCGGCCGGGGGACGCGCTTCCGCTGGCTGCGCCGCGCGGGCGGGCTCGGCGTCCGCAGGGCGCGCCGCCGGAGCTAGCAGCGCGGCGCCGCCGGGCGGAGAGGCCGACGCGCCAGCGCACGCGGCCGTGAGGATGAGCGGGAGGAGGACGGCGCGCTTCATGGCGCGGCGATCGTCGCGCCTGAACAGCGCCGCTGGCAAGCGGCCTGCACGATCGGGCCACCGGAGAGCGCTGCGCCCCCATGCCCCTCAGGGCGTCGCGCGCCGCTCGAACCAGGCACACAGACGACACGAGAGCTGAGCTCGCGTCGCTGAGCCGGCGCCCGGGTGAGCCCCGCTGTCGCCCGCGGGCGGCGTGCGCCCGTCTTGTACGGCGACATCGCCTTGCCAGAGTCGGATCGACGCGGGGCCTTCGCGCGATCGCCCGAGCGTGAGCGCGGGCGCCATCGTGTGAGCCAGCGGGGGCGGCGCCACGTAAACTCCGTGTTCGCGAGGCGGCTGCCCGTGAGCGCCCGCCACAGGCCCCCGGTTTGTTGGCCGCCCTGGCTGCCGCGATGGACACTGGCGAGACGGTCGTGATGAAGAAGTGGAGCTTCCTGGCCCTGGGCCGCACGTACGAGATCACGGATTATGGCCCGAGGTTCGGGATCGAGGTCACACGCGACGGCTACACGGTGTGGACCGGTTACCGTGACGGGGCGCGGCTCGTGACGGACACGAGCACCCTGCCCGCGCGCGAGCTGCTGGCGATCCGCGAGGAGCTCCTGCGGCGAGCGACATCCCGGAGCCCCGCCCCGCAGGCGGAGGCGGGCCCGCGCGCGCGCCGGCCGCCGCGCGCGGTCGAGCAGCTCGACCTGCTCGGGGCCCCCGCGCTCGTCGGCTGCCCTCGCTGAGCCGGGGCGAGCGCTTCGACCGACGGGGACGCCAGGGAGACGCTGGATTCTCCAGGCGTCCCTGGCGTCCTGGCGGCTCGTTCAATCCGGGCTGCCGTGGCCGACGCGCCCGAGGGCTACGTCAGTTGTAACAGCGTCCGGCGATGCCGGTCCCCACGTCGTAGCAGTAGTAGCAGCCCGGCGTGCCGGGGTAGGTCACGCGCGCGTCGCAGATCTCCGTGCACGTGCCGTAGTAGCACTGGTATCCCGCTCCGCAGGTCTCCCCGGAGCAGGCGCCGCCCGGAGGCGTCGTGCCGGGGACGCCGCAGCTCGGGAAGCTGCCGCCGGAGTACTGGCACGCTTCCCCCTCGGCGCACCCCGTCTGGGCCAGCAGGTCACAGGTCCCCTCTGGCGCCGGCCCCACGAAGCCGACGTTCCTGTCGTCGAGGCCGAGGCTCAGGCAGTTCACGCCGAACGTCGTGTCGTTCACGTTGCAGAACTGGGTGCAAGTGCCCTGCTCCGGGTTGTCCGGATCCACCTTGAGACACTGCGACCCCGCGACGCACTGGTCCGAGGTGCACGGAGAGCCCACCGGCAGCGTTCCTGGTGACGCACAGAACGTCCTGCCGCTCGCGTCGGCGAGGAGGCAGGTCTGCCCCGACGGACAGTAGTAGCTATAGAGCAGGTTGCACTGCGCGAGCCCGTCGTTCGGCGTGACGTCGAACTGGATGTCGACCACGCCGTCGCCGAGGACGATCGTGCCTTGCCCCGTGGTGAACGTGAACGAGACGTCGGTCGTCGCCGCGGCGTCCACGTCGATGATCTGAGGGTTCTGCGAGACGAGGGCCGCCGCGACGGGAGACTCCGTGCCGTCCCCCTCGATCCTGTCGAGCTGCCAGCCGTCCAGCAGCCGCACCCGGTAGGGCCCCTGGAAAAGGGTCGCCGTCAGCGCCTCCGCGTCCGGATCGCTCTCGGAGTCGAGGGTGGCGACGTGGGCTCCGTTCATCGAGTCGATGGAGAACGTGGCGTTGTGGAGACGGAAGTTGCCGCCCGTCGACGTCACGAGCGGCAGGCTGACCGTTCCGGCCCCCTGCTCGCTCTGCGGGTCCACAGGCGACGTGCAGGCGATCGTGGTCAGCGATCCAGCGGAGAACAGCAGCGCCAATCCGAGATGAAAACCCCTGAGCTTCATCAATGACTCCATCCTTCTGCCTGTCGGGCGCGGTGGATCCGACCTGACGTCGACCTCGATCGCGCCGAGGGCGAGGTGCCGTGGGCACCGTCGCTCTCGGATCTGCGTGCATCGACCAGGGCCCGTCGTCACGCGCGGGATTCCACCTGTGTTGCCGAGGCGCGTGTGCGTCGCGCTTCGACGTCCGGGAAGAACAGCAACGGCCGTGCCAGCACGTCCGCTCCGCGATCCAGGCCGGATCTCGCTGCGGCGTGATCCCGGGAGCAACGGGTTGCGCCGCCGTTTTGCAGGATCACGCAACGAACGGCGCAAGCTGATGCGCGTTGCTGCGCCGCGCCGTGCGCCTGACGCGGTAGCCTGCAGGATCATCTCCCCGTGAGGGTGGCTCCGTCGAGGCCACGCCCGCCCTCTCTCAGCGTCGCTGCTGTCACCTTCAACTTCGGCTTCGGCGCGACCAGCTTCCCGATCGCCGATCGGCTGACCGGCTCTCTCGGCGAACCGCGGGCGAGCTCTCCTCGCATCTGGCCCCTCTGGCTCTCGCAGAGCGAGAGCCTGACCACCTTCACTGTCTGGGCGGGTTGAAGCACTTCTCCGGGCGCGTCGGCGCGCCGTCCCGCGCCGCTTTCTCGTGCGCGTAGAAGCAGCGGAGGCGAGCTTCGATGAGCGGGTTTTCAATCCCCTCTGGCAGCAGGTCGAGCGCGTGCGACCCTGCGCTGATGGCGTCCATGACTCGGCCTTGCACAAGGAGCAGCATGCCGTAGGTGTCATAGCAGGACGCGCAGCTCGGGTCCGTTTGAAGGGCGCGCTTCACGTACGTCTGTGCTTCGTCGAACTCGCGGTGCTCGAGGCGGTATCTGGCCATCAGATTGAGCTGTGCCGCGGTGGATGCAGTGCGGCCCAGACGATCGACGAGCGGGGCGGCGCGTCTCATCGCATCAAGTGTCGTGATGACGCGATGACTCGCCAGCGTGTAGAGAAACCTCACCATCGCCAGGAGATACCGAGGATCCGCCGGCCTCACCGCGAGCGCCGCCGTGAGCTCCTGCTCCGCCTCCTCGAAACGAGCCTCGGCGATGCGCAAGCGGCCGCGCCAGAAGCGAACCTCCGGGTTGTTCGGTTCGTGAGTGAGCGCCTCCTCGAGATGCGCCGCCGCCCAGGCCCTCTCATTGCCCTCCCACATCTTGAGACGAGCCCAGAGCACGTGCACCTCGGCGTCGCTCATCGCCCGCTCGACCTGCGGCGGCGAGGGCGGCGGGCCCGAGTAGGGGCCGACCTTCTTGATCAACCGCTGGCCCACAAGGTAGCTCCGGTAGTCCCGATCGAGCTGCTCTGGCGGGATGTCGCTGATTGCTTGCTGAAAGGCCTGCCGCACAGGCGCGCCGCGCGAGGCTGCCTCGAGGAAGCTGGCGAAGCGTTGCACGTACTGTTCGGGGCCGTTGATCAGCATGTGAACGAGCGCCCATGAGCTCAGATAGTTGATCGTCACCCGGCGCCGCTCGACCGCCGAGGCATCTCCGGAATGGCCGTAGAAGTCACCGCTATCAATGTGTAGAAGCTCCGTGGCGGACCTCGCCTGGCCGACAGGGATCAGCACGCGCGAGAACGGACCATTGCTCGCGGTGCGCCAGAAGGACCCCTTCAGGAAGTCGCGATCGGGCAGCGGTGAGCCGATGTATGCATAGCCATCCTGCAAGCGGAACGTCGAGTAGAACTGGGAGAGGCCTTCGCTGAGCCACGCTGGCGTGGGCCCGATGCTCTGCGCGATGAAGTGGTGCGCGAGTTCGTGCTGGAACGTGAGGCGCGTCTGCTCACCCAGCGAGCCGTACATCACCATGGTCGGCGCGGGCTCGAGATCGTTCGGCAGCGAATGCATGAAGAAGCCGCCGGTGGGCCTGGGGCGGAACTGACGGAAATCCCGCTCGCGCGCGAACAGGATGATCTGCATGCGGAACGGGTCGGGGTCGTCGCTCGGGAAGCAGACGTCTTCGAGAGCGTTGTACGACCTCTCGAACTCCGCGAGAGCTTCGCGTGCTTCGGAGCGGTCGAGATCCGTCCACATCACGAAGTGCTGTGAGGAGAGCTCTACCCACGGGGCACCGCCCTGAGACGCACAGGTGAGAGGTGGTTTGAACTGAGTGCAGCCGAGACCGCTTGCGACGCAGGTCACGAGCGCGGCGGCGCTGAGGGACCGCATTAGAATCGAAGCCGACATGCGATTTCCTGGATGCCCATCGCCATGGATGCGCGAGCCGCGGCGAGCGGTATGCCATCATCGCGCTTGCGTCAAGGCGTCATCGACCACCGGCTTGCCTGTCGTCAGAGCTCACCGGAATGCGTGCGCGCATTCCGGTGAGCTCTGACCGATTGCCACGTCACATCAAGATCGCACGCCTGGGCGCATCATCAATATGGAACGTGAATTTCGCGTCTGTGATGTGGACCGCTACCGCGCATCGACGGTGGCGCGAAACTCGTCGACCAATCTCCAGAACAGTTCCCACAATTCTACCCGTGCACGTGGACACGCGCCGCGTCCTCCGCGGCGCATGGCGATGAGCCCGAGTTCATCGTCGTGCCGGTGCCCCGTGAACCCGGTCCTCACCTCGCTCTTCTCGCCCTTCGTCACCACCAACGCCTTGCCGTCCGCCTCGATCCGCCTCCCGAACGGCTCGCAGTGTAGCCGCTCCACCTCCTCGCCCGCATCATCCGTCAGCAGCCCCACGCGCTCCATAATGAGATCCGAAAGCCGGACGTCGCGCTCGAGCACCGCGGCCAGCGTGCCCCAGTTCCCGAACGGCCATCGCCGACCGAAGAGCCGCCGCTCTGCTCTAAGCGCGAAGCTAGGCCCACTCCGACCTGGAGGTGAGTTGCCTCACGATACGGCGCATCCGCTCCGGCAAGGTGAATGTCGGCTCATGATGCACGTCGACGTCTTGCATATTCGCGGCTCATACCGGTCAAAAAAAATCGAAGGGGATTGCGCGGCTTCCGTGTGACTGAAGCCGCGCGGGAACCAATCTCGACGATGCCAAACCTCGGGAGCCTTCTCGGCAGAGCCGGGCGATCTCCCACGGGCATCAGACTTCGCCAACGTCAGACCAGTCGGGGGCATGTATCCCGAACTCGAACTCGGCTTGTGCTTTGGCTTCATCGACGGTCAGGTGCCAGGTGTCTGCCACGCACACTCCTTCCGAACTGTATCGATATAGCTGGACTCCCCCGTCAGCCTCCCCAATTTCCACCCAAACGACTGGTGGAGCTTGGAAGACAGTTGTTGGCACCTGTCCAATCAGCCTTGCTCGAAGCACTCGTCCACCCTCGCCTCACCGCCATTATCGTACGTGATCCGCGTACAGCCCCACCCCGTCGGCTCGACGAGGACTACCCCCTCTCCTGAAGGAGCTCCGTCGGGACGACCGACTGGTCTGCAAATCGCACTTGGCGGAGCTTCAGACGTTCGACGATGTCATTCACGCGCCTGGGCAGGTCGGCGATTCGAATGGGATCAACTGGCGCTGCGACCATGCGGTAGGGCCCGCCATGGGGGTCTGAGTCAAATGCGAAGAGCCCGCGCTCCGCCACCATACGCCACGTGTTCTTCAATCCCGGGGCTAGCTCTGGCGCGAACCTCGCCACGGTCGACGCGGGTGAAGCAAGGACAACGTCGATCGCCGCATCATGTGCATCCGTATCTCGTAGGAACTCATCCGGGGCGTAGCCGCCGCCCGCGGTACTGAACAGGGCGACGTACCCATCAGCGTCGCTGGCTAACCAGTCGAACTCCATGCCGAGAATTTCGTTGGCGGACTTTGCTGCTATCATAGACATTACTGCCCTCCTCGGTCGGTTCGAAAACGCGTAGCTGGATCCGGAAATGCACCGCGACCATACGTCGATTCGCAGATCGAACAAACATCAACGGGTTGCCCCGTTCGGGGCCTCACAGCCTGCGTGAAACGGATGTCAGACGGATGCCCGAGAGCTTCGGAGCAAACGCCCTCGGCACAGCCAAGTCCGCCACCCCGATTGGCTCCAGCTATCACTCGCCCAGACGATGGCGAGTATGCACCGACCACGGTTGCAGGCGGATGCCGTGTCTGGGCCAACTTTGCCGCGAGCGCATCCCGCGCAGCAACCGCCTCTCCGTGAAGGCTGCGAGCCACACCCGTTGCGCCCTCCGACGCCGCTCCTCCCCCCAGCTTTGGCAGCACGGCGCCGAGGACCATCGCGGCCCCGATCCCGCTCTCGACGGCGACCGCGGCGCCCAGCGCCAGCACATCCATCGCCGCCCGGAGGTCCTGGGCAAACGCCTCGCCGTCATTGCCCGCGTGCCACGCCAGCCCCCCGAGCTCGAGCGCCTCGTGCAGGTCCCTCGCCACGGACGCCGACCAGTTGAACCTCGGCACGATGACCGGATCCCCCATCACCGACCCGCTCACGACGCCGGCCGTTGGTCTCTCCCCGGTGACGTCCGACAGCCTCACGCCGCGCTCGAGCACCGCCGCCAGCGTGCCCCCGGTCCCCGAGTAGTCGTCGCCCACCGACGAGCCCCCGCCCTGCTCGAAGTACTCGTCTCCGGCATGCACGAACGCCGCCCAGTCGCTCTCGAACTCCGGGCGCCCTGGCTCATCGACAGGCGGCTTATCCCCACCGGATGGCGGCCCGTCGGGCGGCGCGCCGACATTGATCGTCTCCCCCATGGTGATGGGCTTCCCGGTGGAGTCGTCGAACTCCACCCACCCCTCGCCGCCGTTGTCGAACTTGACCCGCTTCCAGACCCACCCCGTCGGATCCACGAGGTTCACCGGGTCATTCATCACATAGCTGTACCGGTTATAGCTCTCCCCCCACAGCGGGTCGGTCACGAATGGATCCGGCGTCAGAAACCGCCGCAGGCTCGGGTCGTACAGCCGCCCGTGCATGTCGATGAGCCCGAGCTCCTCGTCGTGCCGGTGCCCCGTGAACCCGTGCCTCACCTCGCGCTTCTCGGCCTTCGCCACCCCCAGCGCCTCGCCGTCGGCGTCGATCCGCCTCCCGAACGGCTCGTAGTGCAGCCGCTCCACCTCCTCACCCGCATCGTCCGTCACCAGCCCGACGCTCCCCAGCGGGTCGCTGTGCACGTACAGCGTCCGCTCGTCTCCGGGGCCGGCGAACACCACCTGCGCCACCTCTCCCTCGGGCGACGCCACCCGGAACACGTGCCGTGTCCCGCCCGCGTCATCGCGCCGCTCGTACACCCCACCGACGTAGATCGCCTCCTCCCCGTCCTGGGTCTTCTTCACCCGCGTTCCGAACGCGTCGTACAGAAACTCCCAGCCCTTTCCCTCCTTCTCCACCCACCTCGGCAGGTCGAACGCCGTGTAATGCACCCCGAGCCCCGCGCTCGACGTCTCCAGCCGCCCGGCCGCATCGTAGCCAAACGTCACCCCATCGCGCGCGGTGACCGCGTGCGGCCTCCCCGTCGGCTCGTACCTGTTCTCCTCCGACAGGACGCCGTCCACCTTGATCGTGCCCAGGTTGCCGAGCTCGTCATATCCATACTTCGTCCCCCGCGCACCGCCCGGCGCGGCCAGCTCCCACCTCTCCAGCCGCCCCACCTCGTCGTAATGGAACGTCTCCACCCGCAAGGCGACGCCGTCGCGCCGCTCGCGCACCCGGCCGTCATCGTGGTACCCGTACGTCAGCGCCTGCAGCGGCCCGCCCTTCTTCGCCTGCACCGTCTCCAGCCGCCCCGTCACCGGCTCGTACGTCCGCTCCGCGATCACCTCGTTGCCCAGCGTCGCCTTCAGCAGCGCCCCGTCCGCGTTCCTCGCGTTCACCTTCCACAGCGACCGCAGCGTCCCGTCCTCCCGGCTCGCGCGCAGCTCCGACAGCGACCCGTCCTCGTACACGTGCTTCACGCGGAACCGGTCCCGCCCCGGCACCTTCGGGTACAGCAGCTCGTCGCGCAGCCCGTCGGGCGTGTACGTCACCCCCACCGCGAACGCCTCGTCCTCGACCGTGGTCCGCACCTCGGAGACCCGACCCCTGTCGTCATACGCATACGACACGGCCGTCCCATCCGGGCTCACCGCCGCGGCGAGCTGACCCATCCCGTGCGGCGCCGTGTCCCACGTGAACGTCGTCACCCCGTCGGCGTTCGTCACACGATGCCTGCGTCCCATCGCGTCCCGCTCCACCACCGTCGTCTGCCCCAGCGCGTTCACCTCACCACGGATCTCCCCGTACCCGTTGTACCTCGTGACCCGCGTCCCCGCGTCCGGGTCGCGCACGCTCGTGCGCCGCCCGCGTACGTCGTGAGCCATCTCCGTCACGTTGTCCTTCGGGTCGGTCACCTTCCACGGCTTGCCGTTCGGTCCATAGGCGAGCTTCGTCGACCGCCACTCGCCGTCCACCTCCACCGCCGTCTCGCTCGGCCGCCCCTCCACATCCACGACCAGCCGGCTGCGCCGGTCTTCAGGATCGATCGTGATCGTCTGGAAGAGCTCGTGCTCGTACCGCTGCCGCGCGCCGTCCGGCCCCGTCTCCGAGAGCACCCGACCCAGGCTGTCGTACTTCCACTCGCTCTTCTCCTCGGCTGCCACCTCGAACCCGGCCCGGCTCACCGACAGCGGCCGGCCAAACTCGTCGTACGACTGCTTGCGCACCCTCATCCGCCCGTCGAATGCCCGCTCCGCCTGCTCCACCACGAGCCCGCGCTCGTCCAGCGTCGCCGTCGCGCGGCCTCCGCTCGCCAGCGTCGTTTCCACGATCAACCCGGCCGCCTTCCCCGCATCCATCCGCGCCGCCATCGCCGTCTCGCTCACCGCGCCCGTGCCGGAGCTCGCCTTCTTCAGGCGGCCGAGGTCGTCATGGATTCGCGTCGACCGCGCGCCGTTCGCGTCGATCTCCCCCATGAGCACCCCGTAGCCCGGGTGCGTGTACATCCATTGCGACACCCCCAGCCCGTTCCACACCTGGCTGACGAAGATCCCTTCGCCCAACACATCGTCGTACTCGTAATTCCAGATCCGCGGCGACTCCCCGGCCGCCTCCCGCTTCTCCTGCCGCAGCCGCCCTGCCTCGTCGTGGATGAGCGAGATCGTCTCCCGGACGTCGGCGTCCGTGCTGTCCGGCTCGATCTTCACCTCGTCGAGCAGCCCGCGCTCGTCATGGTGGTAGTCGGTGTGCAGCTTCGCCGGCGGGGCCGAGCCAGCCTCGTACGTGCGCTCCGCCTGCGTGTCGGTCAGCCCGACGAGCCATTCGTCGGGCCGCACATCGAACGTCCTCGTCACCTCGCGACGCATGCCCCCCTCGGTCTCGACCGTCTCTTTCCGCAGGTTGCCATGGTCGTCCACCTCGTACGTCGCGCTCTGCCGGATCGGCGCTGTATCGCCGGGGTCGTCCACGTCCATGCAGTGCGTGCGCGCCCCCTCGGCCCAGTCGATGCCCACGTCGGGATCCTCGTACTCGCGCCGCTCCATCGAGCGCGCGGAAACGAAGTAGCTGCGGTCGCCGTTCAGCTTGCTGATCCGGTAATCGAGCTCCTGATAGACCACCCGCGCTCTTGCCCTCGCGGGGCCCTCCTCGAGCGTGCACGATCCGTCAGTTTCCGCGTAGCAATCGCGGGCGCCCAGCGCGCCGTGGGGCAGGATCGGCGTGACCTCCTGCATCGACCGAGGGCGGCCCGCGTACGGATAGCTCGTCCCCACCCGCGTCGCATGATCGAAGGTCGTGACCCGCTCCACGGGCCACGCGCTGCTCCATTCCATCATCCGCCCGAACCCGAGCGAGCCACGCCCGAGCAGGTCCGTCCGCAGGTCCTCGAACCGATAGTGCGTCCCGCCGGGCCACTCGAGCCCGCCCACCCGCGCCACCACCGGCACCCCGCGGCGCACGCACCGCTGCGGATACGTGCACGAGGCAGCAGGCGACGAGGCCGGATCCGTCCGGCCATACCGGACCTGCACGCGGCTCGATCGCGGCTCATCGCCGTCGGATACGCCGCTCAGGAGCTCCACGTCATTTCCTGTCGCGAGCGTGACCTGGAGCGATGTCCCCTTCAGCGTGAGCACGTCGGCGCGGCCGTCGCCGTCGAAGTCGCCGCGCCACATCGCGTCCCCCGCAGGGATCGGCGAGTAATGCGTCCCTGTCTCCGGCTCCTCCCAGCTGATCTCCTCGCGCAGGAACGTGCCGTCGCCCGCCGAGAGGAGGGCGATCACCCTGTCCGTTGTGTGGGGCTCCGGCGGCCCGGGGTGGAGCCAGTCGGAGATCGACACGACGAGGTCATCGCGGCCGTCGCGGTCGAGGTCGAACGGCTCGATCACCTTCCTCCCCGACTCGGCCGTGTCCAGACCCAGCACCTCCGCGAGCCCCGGATCCGAGAGCGTCACGGCAGGGCCGAGCCCGTTGCCCGTGTTCACGCTGAGCTCCACCGAGCTCCGGCGGACCCAGAGCGCGTCGCTCAGCCCGTCGCCGTTCACATCGGCGAGCTTCACCCGCGAGCCCCCTCGCTTCAGCGGAAACGCGGGCGCCTTCGTCACCGCTCCGGCGTCGTCGAGCCCGATCGCCACCCCCGTCGCGCAGTCGAAGTCCTCGCCGACGACGAGCTCGCCGCGGCCGTCGCCGTCGAGATCACCGCCGACCGCCTCCGGACACCGGGCGGGCGCGGCGCGCACGCCGGTGTTGCGGCGCTTGTCGAACGTGCCGCCCTTGTTCATCTGGATGTGCCAGAAGGAATCGTGGATTCCCCGCTCGACGTCGATGAAGACATCGAGCAACGCATCGCCGTTCAGGTCGACCAGCTCGAGCCCGGGCGGCGTCCCGGAGAACTCGCCCGAGCACGAGAAGCGGAGGCTGCCCGCCAGCGTCACACCGGTGGCGACGAACGCCTGGTCCTCGTCGCTCCATTCAACCAGCCGATAGCTGCACGTCGTGGTGTCGTAGGCGAGCAGATCCACCTTGCCGTCACCGTTGGCGTCCACCGGGCGGCTGTGCTTCAGGTTGGTGTTCTCCAGCGGAGAGCGCTTGGCATCGACGCGCAGGGTCCGGAACGCGACCTCGCTGCCGGGCTCGGAGAGGCTCAGGAAGAGCTCATCCGGCGGCTCCGGCGGGATGTGTACCGGCCCAGGCGGCAGCGGCTCCTCACGGGGCGGGATCGGCGGCCTCGGCACGTCGATGGCGCGGAGGATGTCGTCCCGCCCGTCCCCATTGGCGTCGAAGACGCGCAGCGAGGTGACCGCTTCGGAGGTGGGGAGCACGGGACCGCCGGCGAACATCAAAGGGTCTTCGTGCACCCAGTGCAGCCGCTTCGGCCAGAGGCAAGTCCCCCGGTACCCGCACTTCTGGACGGAGGAGAGCAGGCTCCGGCCGAGTCTACCCCTCTCGTAGCCAAGCAGAGCGGCGTCACGATGCCGGCCGGCTGCTCGGCATCGCCGGTGGCCACGACCCGCGTCGCGTACGTCTCCTCGTAGATGCGGATCCGGCCGTCCCTGGTGCGCACCTCGAAGGCCCCCGGGCCGCCCCCGCTGGCCCCGTCGAGCGCGAGGATCATCGACATCTCGTCGTCCTCGGTGCGGTACTCGCTGCGCCCCCCGAATCCCTTCACGGAGACGAGCTTCTTGCCGTCGAGGCAATAGCTGTCCGACGCATCGTGATCGGGACCATCGGCGCGCCCTCCGTGGCGATCGTCGCATCGCAGCGCGCGATCGCCGACGAGCTGCCGGCGACGCTCCACCCGCGGCCCACCGGACCGTTGCCCCCGCGGCTCGAATAGTGAAGCGCGAGGCTCGGCGTCACCCCCAGCCCCGCAGGAACGTCGAGCGGAATCGTGTACGTGAAGGCGCCATCCGCGGTGACCTGCCCCCCGCCGGGCAGGTAGCCCACGTCATCACCGCGGACGATCGATGACTGAGGGATATCCAGAGGCTCTTGGAGGACAGGCGGCTCATCGATCGTCGCCGCGGAGATGGCGAGGCCGCGCCCCCCGGCCTCCGGTCGCTCGTGCGTGCCGCAGGCGACCAGGACCAGCACGAGCATGGCCAGAAACCAGCGCAGAGACGACGCCCACGAGGGCGCCGGCGCCAATGCATGCATCGCCAATCGTCGAGGATGCTGCGAGGCCGTCCGGGCGGCCTCGCGCCGTTTTTTGATCTTCATATCGTCCACCCATGGAGCGGTGCTTCCCCCGAAGCAGTCCCGCCGTATCAGACACAATCAGCTGCCATGAAGAGCAGCTCACCGGGGAGCGTGGCAAAGACCATGACCATTGTTGCGAGTCAATATACTTCTCGCGATCGACTCTCCGTCGAGATCGCTCCCCGTCTCCCGGCGAGACCTCACCCTCCCTCCGAGACCACCTCCGGTCTCGTGGCGAAGGGTACCCTCTCCCCCCGCGACCATCTCCCATCTCCCGGCGAGACCCCACCCTCCCTCCGAGACCACCTCCGGCCTCGTGACGAAGGGTACCCTCTCCCCCCGCGACCATCTCCCGTCTCCCCGCGAGACCCTACCCTGCCTTCGAGCCCCTCCTTATAGCCCCCTCCCTTCACCTGTCCTCCCCTTCCGCCGTCGAGAACTTGCCTTCTCCCTCTCGGCATTCGAATCCCCGATGACACGCGCGCTCGCAGCGCATAGCTTGCGAGAATGGCCAAGACCAAGACCACATCGAAACGGAAGAATACCCAGCCGTCTGTGTCTGCACGCCAGATCTTCACCACCTCTGACGCGAACGAGGCTTACCGACACTTCCTGCCGCTGGTGCAGGCGGAGGTCCCGGCCGATCGCGCCGAGATCTGCCGGCTCTCGGTCGATATCGTCCGCGCCAACGTCGATCGCGGCGTGAGGGCGATCCTCCCCCGGCTCGACCTCGTCCGCGAGAAGCTGCCGCTATGCCCGATCGACGACGTGCTCGAGCTCCCGAGCCTCGCGCTCGGGCTCGTCGCGGCCACGGGGCGCATCGTGACGGCGGCGAGCGAGCGCGAGATCGAGGCGCGCCTGGAGAAGTTCCGCCCGATGCGCGATCTCACGCTGCGACAACTCGAGATCTTCGCGGAGCTCAAGCTCGTGCCCAGACAGCGTGTGGCCGCCATCCGCCGCGGCTCGGGGCCGGTCGACAGCGCCCGCGACGGCGTGGACATCGCTGGCATGTTCCACGAATTCGCGGAGCCCCTCGACGGCAAACACCCGTTCTCGCCAGACTACCTCTCCGTCATGGCCGAGCACGCGAGCTGGCTCCTCGTCCAGCTCAGGCCCCGCGGCGCCCAGCAAAGGCCCTCCGAGCGGTCGCCCGAGGCCGTCGTCCGCGACCAGTTCTGGACCGTCATCCACCAGCGCCACGATCACCTGCGGGAAGCAGGCGTCGCCGTGTTCGGCTTGCGCCAGCTCGACGCCCACGTGCCGCCGATCGGCGCCCGCATCCCGCCCTCGGCCGCGCAGCCGACGGGGACGACGAAGCCGGACAGCGCCGGGCTCGCCCCGCTCGCCGGGCCGGAGCTCACCGCCGCCTCCTGACGGGGCGCTACCCGGCGCGCCCCCGCCTCACCGCCCCGTACCACCTCACCGCCCCGTACCAGCAGCCCCCCCGCCATCCGCCTTCCCGCCCGATCGCTCGGAGGCCTTGACCTCCGGGCCGGGTATGGCCGCCGCGCCCGGCCCCGCCCCGCCGGGGAGGCACATCGCCATCCCCTCGCTGTCCGCGACCTGCTCGCACGCGGACAGGCTCGCCGGGCAGTCCGCCGCGCTCTCGCAGCGGACCGAGCAGAACCCCGGCCTGTCCGTCTGCCCGGCCCGGTGCAGGCACCGGCCATGCTGGCACTGGGCCGCCGTCATGCACTCCGCGCCGAGGGCCAGCCCCATCGGCTTGCTGCACTCGCTGCCCGGTCGATCCTGGCGAGCACGACATACGTAGCCCGTCCCACATTCCCTGTCGGCCTGGCATGTCTTCGAGCAGACGCCCCCGATCGCGGCGCACACCGCCGACGCGCACTCCTCATCCCGCGCGCACGCCTCGCCGAACGCCTTCGTCGCTGCCCGGCCACCCCTCGAAGGGTCGTCGCAGCCCGCCGCGGCGCCGAGCAACCCCAGCGCCCCCGCGAGCGCGATCGCGAAGGCCCCGCCGTGCACGCCGTCCCGCCTCGCCGCCCGCTCGCCCTCGACCATCGACGCCACTCTCCCAGCTCCGCGCGCCGCAGGCCGCGCTCTCGCTCAGCGACGCCGCCGCGCTCTCGCGCCAGCGACGCCCCTCCCGCCGCGCCCTCCGAAGCCGCACCGCCAGCGCCGCTCGTAGCACAGCCGGGGCCGGGCGCGAGGCGCGCAACCGGCATCGGCGGAGTACCCCGACCTCTCGGAAACCTCTACGACACGTCGCGCAGCGCACCGTCGAGGGCCGGATCCGTTTAAAGTGCGCCGCCATGGCCAACCCGATCGACGTCGATCCTACCCGTCAGAGAGAAACCCCCGCGCCGCGAGAAACGTCCGCCCAGCGAGAAGCCCCCGCCGCGTTCTTCCGCGGCAATCCGGCGCCCGACGCCCGCACCGGCATGCACCCGGTCGCCCTGCGCCGCGCCTTCGCCGACCACCTCCACTACTCGCGCGCCCGGGAGTCGCTGACCGCCACGCCGTTCGACAGGTACGTCGCCCTCGCCCTCTCGGTGCGCGACCGCCTCGTCGACCGGTGGACCAAGACGCAGCACACGTACTACGAAAAAGACGTCAAGCGCGGCTACTACCTGTCGGCGGAGTTCCTCCTCGGCCGGGCCCTCGTCGCCAACCTGCAGGCGCTCGACATCTACGACAGCTACAAGGCCGTGCTCGGCGAGCTCGGCCTCGACCTCGACGACCTCGTCGAGCAGGAGCCCGACGCCGGGCTCGGCAACGGCGGCCTCGGGCGGCTCGCCGCGTGCTTCCTCGACTCCATGGCCACCATCGGCCTGCCCACCTACGGCTACGGCATCCGGTACGAGTTCGGCATCTTCGAGCAGGTCATCCGCGACGGCTACCAGGTCGAGCGCGCGGACGAGTGGCTCCGCTTCGGCAACCCCTGGGAGATCGAGCGCCCCGAGCACGCCGTCCCTGTCTCGTTCGGCGGCTACACCGAGCGCATCCCCGACAAGCGCGGCGGCTTCCGCGTCATCTGGCGCCCCTCCGAGCAGGTCGTCGGCGTCCCCTTCGACACGCCCATCGCGGGCTACCAGTCGAACACCGTGAACACCCTCCGGCTGTGGTCCGCCCGCGCGGGCGAGGAGTTCGACTTCGAGCTCTTCAACGCCGGCGACTACGTGCACGCCGTCCACGAGAAGAACCAGTCGGAGGTCATCTCGAAGGTCCTCTACCCCAACGACAACTTCGACAAGGGCAAGGAGCTGCGCCTCCGGCAGGAGTACTTCTTCGTCGCCTGCTCCATCGCCGACATCGTGAACCGCTACAACCGGGTCCACCCGGACTTCTCGCGCTTCGCCGAGAAGAACGCGATCCAGCTGAACGACACGCACCCCGCCATCGCCATCGCCGAGCTGATGCGCGTCCTCATCGACGAGCACCTCCTCACCTGGGAGGACGCGTGGAAGCAGACGGTCGCGGCCTTCGGGTACACGAACCACACGCTGCTGCCCGAGGCGCTCGAGCGCTGGCCCGTCGCGCTCTTCGAGCGGCTCCTGCCGCGCCACCTCGAGATCATCTACGAGATCAACCGGCGGTTCCTGCGCGAGGTCATGGACGCCCACCCGCAGGACCACGACCGCGTGGCGCGGATGTCGCTCATCGAGGAGGGCCACGAGCGCCACGTGCGCATGGCCCACCTCGCGGTCGTCGGCTCGCACTCGGTGAACGGCGTGGCCAAGCTCCACTCCGAGCTCGTGAAGCGCGACCTGCTCCGCGACTTCCACGACCTCTGGCCCGAGCGGTTCAACAACAAGACGAACGGCGTGACGTTCCGGCGGTGGCTGCTCGCCTGCAACCCCGCGCTCGCCGCGCTCGTCACCGAGAAGGTCGGGCCGAGCTGGGTGACGGAGTTCGAGCGGCTGCGCGAGCTCGAGCGCCACATCGACGACCCGGAGTTCATCGAGCGGGTCGCCCGGGTCAAGCGCGAGAACAAGACGGCGCTCGCGAAGATCATCGGGCAGGAGCTCGACATCAACGTCGACCCCGCCTCGATCTTCGACGTGCAGATCAAGCGCCTCCACGAGTACAAGCGCCAGCTCCTCAACGCGCTCCACATCGTCGCGCTCTACCTGCGCCAGAAGCGCGGCGAGCACGTCGCGCCGCGGACCTTCATCTTCGGCGCCAAGGCGGCCCCCGGCTACCGGCAGGCGAAGCTCATCATCAAGTTCATCCACGCCGTCGCGTACGTGGTGAACGGCGACCGGCGCCACACCGGGCTGCGGGTCGTGTTCATGCCGAACTACCGCGTCTCGCTGGCCGAGCGCATCATCCCGGCGGCGGACGTCTCCGAGCAGATCTCGACCGCGGGCATGGAGGCGTCGGGCACCGGCAACATGAAGCTCGCGCTGAACGGCGCCCTCACCGTCGGCACGCTCGACGGCGCGAACATCGAGATCCGCGACGCGGTGGGCCCGGAGAACTTCTTCCTGTTCGGCCTGACCGCCGACGAGGTGATCGCCCGCCGCCACCAGCACTTCGAGGGGCGCGACGCCGTCGCGGCCGATCCGGAGCTCCGCGAGGTGATCGATCTCATCTCGTCGGGCTTCTTCTCCCCGGAGTACCGGGAGCTCTTCCAGCCCCTGCTCGACCGGCTGCTCGGCCGGGACGAGTACATGATGCTCGCGGACTTCAAGGCCTACGCGGCCTGCCAGCGCGAGGTCGAGGCGGCCTACGCCGACCGGAAGAGCTGGCTGCGCAAGTCGACGCTCAACATCGCCCGCGTCGGCGAGTTCTCCTCCGACCGCACGGTGCGCGAGTACGCGCGCGACATCTGGGGCCTCACGCCCGTCGAGATCGACGTCGGCGGCGCCATGTCGCTGGTGTGACAGCGACCGCGCCGTCCCCCCGGCGGCCTGTTCGCCGGGGGACGGCCGCGCCCGCCCGAGGAGGGCGCCGTCTGCCGGGCGGACCCGACCGGCGCACCCGGGCGGCCACGTCTTGCCGCCGCGTGTTCCCCTGATCTGGACCCCGACCTGAGCGTCAAAACGCGGACGGAAAATCCCGCCCCCCGCGCGTGCAGAACCCCCGCGGGCGGAGCATGCTTCCGGGGTGGGAGAGTTTCTCGTCGGCCGCTCGCCGGGGCGGGGCTCTTGCTATCCTTCCCGACGGATTTATGCCGAACGATCCTGAGGAAAGAGAAGACAAGCAGGGCGACCTCGCGACCGAGCGTGAGCGGAAGGTCGAGAAGCCCCGCCGCTACAAGGTCGTGTTCCACAACGACGACTACACGACGATGGAGTTCGTCGTGCTCGTCCTCATGAAGTTCTTCCACCGCACCGAGACGGAGGCCACGCACATCATGCTGAGCGTGCACCACCGCGGCCACGGGGTCGCGGGCGTGTACACCAAGGATGTCGCGGAGACCAAGGTCGCCCAAGTCCAGGACTTCGCCAAGGAGCACGGAATGCCCCTTCGGTTGACCGCCGAGCCGGAATGACCATGCGCATCAGCCCCGAAGTTGAGATCGCCTTTTCGCTCGCCACCCGGGAGGCCTCGCGCCGCCGGCACGAGTTCGTCACCATCGAGCACCTGCTCTACGCGCTGCTCTTCGACGAGGAGACGGCCGAGGTCCTGCGGCACGCGGGGGGCGACACCCCGCTCTTGAAGAAGAAGCTGGAGCGCTTCCTCGACGAGGAGATCGAGGTCCTGCCGGAGGACGCGGACACGAGCCCGACGCTCTCGCTCGGGTTCCAGCGCGTGGTCGGCCGCGCCGCCATGCACGTGCAGTCCTCGGGCAAGAAGGAGCTCAAGGGGGCGAACGTGCTCGTCGCGCTGTTCGCCGAGCGCGACTGCCCGGCCGTGACGATCCTCGGCGAGCAGGGCGTCAGCCGCTTCGACGTCGTGAACTACATCTCGCACGGCATCTCGAAGACGGGCCAGGACGACAGCCTCCGCGAGGAGTCGTCGGACGAGGGCGGCGAGCCCGGCAACGCGCAGTCGATCAAGGATCCGCTCGCCGCGTTCACGATGAACCTCAACAAGGAGGCGGCCGAGGGCCGCATCGATCCGCTGGTCGGCCGCGAGAACGAGGTCGCCCGCACGATCCAGGTGCTCGCGCGGCGGCGGAAGAACAACCCGCTGCTCATCGGCGACGCCGGCGTGGGCAAGACGGCGATCGTGGAGGGGCTCGCGCAGCGGATCGAGAAGAAGGACGTGCCCGCGCCGCTCAAGGACGCGACCGTCTACGCGCTCGACATGGGCGCGCTCCTCGCCGGCACGAAGTACCGCGGCGACTTCGAGAACCGGCTCAAGGCCGTGCTGCGCGCGCTCGAGAAGCAGCCGGGCTCGGTGCTGTTCATCGACGAGATCCACACGATCATCGGCGCGGGCGCCGCGAGCGGCGGGACGATGGACGCCTCGAACCTGCTCAAGCCCGCGCTCGCGTCGGGCCGCCTGCGCTGCATCGGCGCGACGACGTTCCAGGAGTACCGCGGCCACCTCGAGCGCGACAGCGCGCTCGCGCGGCGCTTCCAGCGCATCGAGGTGACGGAGCCCTCGGTCGACGAGACGACGCAGATCCTGCGGGGCCTGCAGAAGCGCTACGAGGAGTTCCACAAGGTCACGTACACGGCCGACGCGGTCGAGGCCGCGTCCAAGCTGTCCGCGCGCTACCTCCAGGATCGCCGGCTGCCCGACAAGGCGATCGACCTGCTCGACGAGGCGGGCGCGGCGGCGCGCCTGCGCCACGGCGACGGGTACACGGTCGAGACCGCGGACATCGAGCTCGTCATCGCGAAGATGGCGCAGATCCCGCCGCGCCAGGTGTCGACGTCGGACAAGGCGCAGCTCAAGGATCTCGAGCAGTCGCTGCGCTCGGTGATCTTCGGGCAGGACGAGGCGGTGAAGCAGCTGGGGTCCGCGATCAAGCTGTCGCGCGCGGGGCTCAGGGCGCCGGAGAAGCCGATCGGCTCGTTCCTGTTCTCGGGCCCGACCGGCGTCGGCAAGACCGAGCTCGCCAAGCAGCTCGCGAAGGCGCTCGGCATCGGCTTCCTGCGGTTCGACATGAGCGAGTACCAGGAGCGGCACACCGTCTCCCGGCTCATCGGCGCGCCGCCCGGCTACGTCGGGTTCGACCGCGGCGGCCTGCTCACGGAGGCGGCGGCGAAGACGCCGCACGCGGTGCTCCTGCTCGACGAGATCGAGAAGGCGCACCCGGACGTGTTCCAGGTGCTGCTCCAGGTGATGGACCACGGCACGCTGACCGACAACAACGGCAAGAAGAGCGACTTCCGCCACATGGTGCTGATCATGACGAGCAACGTGGGCGCGCGGGAGCTCGCGCAGACGCGGGTCGGCTTCGGCGAGCGGGGCACGGCGGGCGACGACGACAAGGCCTACAAGAACACGTTCAGCCCGGAGTTCAGGAACCGGCTGGACGCGCGCATCATGTTCAAGCCGCTCGATCCGTCGGTGATGGGGAGCATCGTCGACAAGTTCATCGGCGAGCTCGCGGCGATGCTCGCGGACCGGGCGGTCACGGTGGAGGTGACCGATCGGGCGCGGGCCGAGCTCGCGACGCGCGGGTACGATCCGGCGAACGGCGCGCGGCCGCTCGGGCGCGTGATCGAGAACGACATCAAGCGCCGGCTCGGGGATGAGCTGCTCTTCGGGGCCCTCGAGAACGGAGGGAACGTCGCCATCGACTTCGAGGGGGACGACTTCACGTTCAAGTTCTCGGCGGCGGCCTCGGCGGCGAGCGGAGGGGACGCGGAGAAGCCGAAGACCAACGGGGCGGCGGTGGAGCCGGCGCCCGCCGGCTAGGTCCTCTCGGGGAGCTAGCTCCTCTCGGGAGCGACGGAGCCAGGGTGGAGGAGGTGCCCGTGCGCGCGGGCGGCAGGGCCCCCTCCCACGAACTCGCGCCTCGTAGAAGGCTATTGCCGCACGTACGGGTGAGTCGGTCCGGGAGGCGCCGCTGCGATGCGGGCCGGCGCTCGGGTTCGTGGGGCCCTACCCCGCCGCCCGCGCGCACGGGCACCCCCTCCACCCTGGCTCTCTCTAGGCCGAAGGGCGGTGAGGGGCGCGGGGCGGTCGTCAGTTCAGCGAATGGGGCATCGCGAGGGTGAAGGACGCGATCTCAGCGTCGAAGACGCGGCCGTCAGGGCGGTGCATCTGGTAGGTGCCGCGCATCGTGCCGCGAGGGGTCTCGAGGACACAGCCGCTCGTGTACTCGAAGTGCTCGCCAGGCTTCAGCGAAGGCTGCTGGCCGACCACCCCAGGACCTCGCACCTCCTCCACCTTCCCGCTCCCGTGCGTGATGATCCAGTGGCGGGTCCGCAGCTGCGCGGGCTCGGTGCCCTCGTTCGCAATCCGCACCGTGTAGGCGAAGACGTAGCGATGCTCCGTCGGGGAAGACTGCGTGGGGACGTACACCGTCGAGACGGTGACCCGGATGCCCTGCGTGATGGCCGTCGACACAAACACGCACTGCCACCGCTGCGCCGCGCGCACAAGGGCCCGGCCGCAACGGGGACGCCGAGAAGAGGCGGCCGGGTCGGCGGAGAGCCGGCGTTGACAGCCTCCGGGCTCATCCGCAGGTTTCGAGGAACCTTGGGTCAACGAACCGTGGAGGAACCCGCCGTGGGCGAACAAGACAGTATGGGTGTTCGAGGTGCTGAAGGCGAGCGGTTCGTCCCGATCGCGATCCTGCCGCCGGCGCGCGGCGAGAGGGCGGCGATGGTCCAGAACGGCGATGCCCCCGGCGGAGAGGGAGAAGGTCACGGGCTCGGGATCACGGCAATCGGGCCCGTCATGCCGGAACGCAAGGTCCGGGAGTGGGCCCTCGTCCTGCAATCGAGCGAGCTTTGGCACGCCGTGCGGTACACCCAGGCAGGCTGGGTGCTCCTCGTGCGCGACGAGGACTACGCCTTCGCCGCAAGCTCGATCGATCGGTACGAGGCGGAGAACCGCGACTGGCCCCCGCGCCGCCCGCGCGAGCGCCCGCGCCACCCGCCGTCCATGGTCGCAGGCGTCGCGTTCGCCGCGCTCGCCCTCTTCTTCTTCCTCGTCACCGGACCCGCGAGCGGCGGCGGGCGCCTGTTCCAGCGCGGCGCCTCCGTCGCCGACCTCGTCATCGGGCCCGAGCCGTGGCGCGCCATCACCGCGCTCACGCTGCACGCCGACTCGGCCCACGTGCTCGGCAACGTGATCTCCGGGACGGTGTTCGCGTCCGCCGTGCAGCGCCGCCTCGGGCCGGGCGGCGCGGCGCTCGCCGTCGTCGCCTCGGGCGCGATCGGCAACTTCGCGAACGCGCTCTGGCACCACAGCCTGGGCCACCACCACGCGTCGATCGGCGCCTCCACCGCGGTGTTCGGCGCGATCGGCCTGCTCGCCGCCACGCAGCTCATGCTCGACCGCGCGCACGACAAGGACAGCGGCGAGAAGCGCCACCTCCTCCAGCTCGTCGCGCCGCTCGTGGGAGGCCTCTCCCTGCTCGGCGCCCTCGGCGCGAGCCCGCGCGCCGACCTCGGCGCGCACGTCTTCGGCCTGATCAGCGGCGCCGCGATCGGCGTCGTCGCCGGCCTGTCGCTGCGCAATCACGCTACGACGAGCCGCCCGAGCCGCCCCCTCGTCCAGGTCGCGCTCGGCGCCACCGCGACAGGGCTCGTCCTCGGCGCGTGGCAGCTCGCGCTCCGCGCCTGACCGCGCCCTCTCAGCCGGCCGGCCAGATCCCCACCGTGCCGCCCACCCACGTCAGATCCCGGTTCTGATCGACCCCGAGCATCCTCCCGCGCGAGAGCCGGGCCAGGTTGAGCACGAGCGAGAGCTCGGGCTCGCCCGGCGCGCGCAGGAACATCATCCGGACCTCGGCCTTCACCCCGCTCCCGTCAGGCATCAGGAGCGCCGGCTCGTACGCGATCTTCTCCTGGAGCAGCCACCGCGAGCGCTCGGCCTCCGGGATCGCGGCGATGTGCTCGGGCGTGACGTCGACCTTCACCCCGGAGCCCGCGAAGGAGAACAGCGGCTTCAGCACGTAACGCTCGAGATCCGCGGGCACGCGCTCGATCGCGTCCAGGGTCCGCGCGCGCGGGACAGCGGGGTGATCGATGTAGGGCAGCGTGTACTTCGACCAGGTCCAGTACCAGTTCGGGTGCGAGCACCACGTGACGTCGAGCGGCTCGTTGTACCGGAACGGAAGCTCGACCCGCTTCGACTCGAGCTCGTCGAACACGACGCGGTTGTACAGCCGGCGGACCTGGACGAGCCGCCCGCCCACGCGGCGGAACAGCCGGTCCTTCTCGCGGACGAGCGCCGTCGGGCAGACGGCGTCGACGCCGACGAGGAGCTTCGTCGCCATGAAGTCCGGGTAGGTCTTCTGCTGCTCGGGGTGGAGGTCGAGCAGCACCACCGACTCCTCGGGCTCGCCCGCGACGATGGCGCGGCGCAGGTGCGCGACGACGTCGTCGCGGCTCCGCCCGCCGAAGCAGCACGTCCAGCGCCGGTCGAGCCCCGGCATCCCGGCCAGCACCTCGGCCACGATCTCCGTCTGCACGAGCATGAGCGCGTAGAGCGACGGGAACGCCTGCAGCTCGACGACCTTGCCCTCGAGCGCGCCGTCCGGGCCGCGCACGATCGCGAAGTCCACCTGCGCGCAGTTGGGCAGCGCGTCCATCCCGGGGACGTCGAGGTGCGCCGGGATCGCGCGCTTCATCTGCTCGATCAGCGCGGGGCTCGAGATCTGCCGCACGATCTCCGTCGCGGAGCGCTCGAGGCCCGCGCGCAGCGCGGCCGGCAGGAACAGCGGCGTCTCGGCGACGCGGAACGGGATCGAGCACCCGAGCCGCCGCTCGAGGCGGCCCAGATAATCCGCGTAGGTCGACGGCCCGAAGGCAGCGTTGAAGGCGCGCCGGAAGGTGGGTTCCATGAATTTTGGTGGTATCACGGCGACGGGCGCGGCTGCACGACCCGACCACGCGACCGCCCGGAGCGAGGGAAGCGCCAGCGCAGGTCCGATCCGGCTTGAGGCGCCGGGCGCGGAGGCTAAAGTCGCCGCGAACCCCCGCCGAGGCCTGCCACGATGACGATGATCAAGCTCCGCTCCGCCATGGTACTGCCGCTCGTCGCCGCGCTCGCCGCGGCGTGCTCGAAGACCCCCGAGCCGACGGCCACGTCGGCGCCGGAGCCGCCGGCGACGAGCAAGCCCGCCGCGCCCGCCCAGACGGCGCCCACCGCCCCGAAGGCGCCCGCCGCCGGCCAGCAGGCGGCCGGGGCCGAGCTCGCCTGGGACGCGCCCGCGAGCTTCGAGAGCGCGCCGAACCCCAACGCGATGCGCAAGGCCACGTACAAGATCAAGCGCGCCGCGGGCGACACCGAGGACGCCGAGCTCAGCGTGAGCCAGGCCGGCGGCAGCGTCGACGCGAACATCACGCGCTGGGTCGGCCAGTTCTCCGACAAGAGCGACGACGCGCCCAAGCGCAGCGAGCTCAAGGTGAACGACATCAAGGTCACCGTCGTCGAGGTGAAGGGGACGTTCGCCGGCTCCGGGATGCCGGGGATGCCCGCCTCGTCTCCGAAGCCGAACCAGGCGCTGCTCGGCGCGATCGCGGAGACGCCCTCCGGCGAGCTCTGGTTCTTCAAGATGACCGGCCCCGAGAAGACGGTGACCGGGGCGCGCGCCGACTTCGACAAGCTCCTGAACAGCCTGCGCGTGAAGTGACCCGGCCGCGAGGCGCGCCCCTCAGCACGCGACCTCCCCCTCGAAGCACCGCGCGAAGGCGGCCGGGAGCGCCGCGGCGCCGCCCGGCGCGAGCGGAGGGCGCGCGCTCGAGAGCGTCTGCCAGAGGAGGATCGTCTCCCCCGGGTGCTCCCGCCCGATCTCGCGCAGCGCGGCGAGCGCCTTGGCGCTGTACGTGACCTCCCCGGGCACGCCGATCAGCCGCTCGACCTCGGGGATCGCCTCGACCGACGCCGGGGTCGGGGCGCCGTAGCCGGGGCCGATCGCGCGGTGATCGATCGCGAAGCGGGGCGCCGGGAGCCGACGCCGGGTGAAGCGGGGCGCGCGCCGGGCGAGCAGGCGCTTCATGCTCGCGATCTCGTACCGGACCACAGCGCGGTTCGAGGCGATGCGCTCGGTGATGCGCACGCCGACGACCGTCGTCGGCCAGCCGAGCATCGCCGCGCCGAGCGCGAGCCCCGCCAGCGTCCCGCCCGTCCCTGACGCGACGACGATGCGATCGGGCCGCGGCGCCTCGCCCCGCCGGACCTGCTCGGCGAGCTCCAGCATCGCGTCGACATAGCCGAGGCACGGGAGCGCGGCCGACGCGCCGGGCAGGATGAAGTAGGGCCGCTCGGCCCGGCGCAGCGCCCGGAGCGCCCGCACCGCGGTGGTCGCGTAGCCGCCCCCGTGGACGAGCTCCGCGCCGCTGGCCGCGCCAGCGAGCAGCGCCCGCTGGCCGAAGCGGGTGAGCGGCTGGTCGAAGAGCACCGCGGTGACCGCGAAGCCGAGCGCCCGGCCGAAGAGGGCCGTGGCGGTGACCTGCGTCGACGCGAGGCCGCCGACCGTGACGAGCGTCCTCGCCCCGCGCCGCTCCGCGTCCGCGAG
Source organism: Sorangium sp. So ce321 (assembly GCF_051530195.1). NCBI lineage: Bacteria > Pseudomonadati > Myxococcota > Polyangiales > Polyangiaceae > Sorangium > Sorangium sp. So ce321. The sequence goes on from NZ_CP150329.1 coordinate 7,591,079, forward strand.
CAGGAACTCGAAGCGCCGCACCTTGTTGCCGCCGTAGAGCGGCGAGATCAGATCGTCGCGCTTGACCCAGACGCCGCCGCGGCCGAGGTAGCCCTCGATCGCGGCGCAGGGGACGACCGGCGTCGGCGCGTGCGCCAGGGGTCGCCACGGGACCTGCCCCGCGAGCTCGGGCAGCTCGGCGAAGAGCGGCAGCTCCCTGGAGGCGGGCAAGAAGCCAGCCGCCGCGCCGGAGGAGCCCGCCGCGCCGGACGCCCCGGCGCGGGCCCCTCGCTCCTCGCCGCCTTCAGGCACGCGCCGCCGCCGCCCCGTGCCCCGGCGGGGAGCCGCCGGGGCCAGCCTGCTCGCCGGCGTCGCCGGGGTCGTCCTCCGTCCCGGCGCCGAGCTGGCCGCCGCGCGCGATGAGCGGGTCGCTGAGGTACGTGTCCGTCAGCCGCTTCGGCCCGGCGAGGCCGACCAGCCGGAGCGGGAAGAGGAGCACCGCGAGCACCCACGACGCGAGGCCGAGCGCGAGCTTGCCCGCGTACGCCTCGGCGACGAGCGCGAGCTTGCGGCCGGCGGACATCGACGAGATCGGCACCTCGGTCAGGCCGATCCGCATGAGGCGGAGCTCCGCGACCCGCACCGCGTGGCGGACCAGCGCGGGCAGGCGCTTCAGCGCCGGGTGGTCCATCGGCAGGCGCTTCTTCATGAACGCCTCGAGCCGCGACACGCCCCAGAGCGACACGAGCGCGAGCCCGAGCAGCCGGCGCCGGAGCGCGGGCCTGCCCGCGATGGCCTTGCGCGTCTGCTGCTCGCCGAAGTCGACGTGACGCTCCTCCTGCCGCACCCCGCGCTTCAGGATCGCGACGATCTCGGGCTCTTCCACGGTGTCGATCATCGCGTAGAAGGCCTGGAGGACGAGGCCCTCGCCGAGCGCCATCTCGAGCGCGACGTGCTCGGCCCAGTCCCCGCCCATCAGCCCGGTCGCGAGGAAGCGCACGCTCCAGGTCGCCTTGTCCGGCGGCGCGCCGAGGATCTCGAGGATGCGGAGGAAGTTGCCGACGTGCTGGAACTCCTCGACGGCCTGGCGCGCGAGGAAGCGCGCGGACTCCAGGTCGGGGGCGTTGTAGAGCCAGTGCCCGATCTGGACGCCGGTGATCTCGCCGTAGAGGAACTGCTGGACGGCCCAGACGATGACGTCCTTGTCCTTGACGGGATCGAGCCTGGCGCCCTGGAAATCGAACGCCATCTCTTCGCGGGTCACCAGCATCGCTCGCCCTCCGGTAGCGATGAATCTAGCCCAGGTCGCAGCCCCGGGCAGGCCCGAGGTGATGAGCCCGACGCGGCGGCCCGCGCCCGGCCGCGGGCGTGGCTCGGCTCGCCCGGGCGGAGCCGGCGCCCCTCGTGGTATACGGCCGCGGCGGCGGCATCAGGAGCCGCCGACTCGAACTTCAGGAGAAGCACCATGGCGCGCGTCCACAACTTCAACGCCGGCCCTGCCGGGCTCCCCCTCCCCGCCCTGGAGCGCGCGCAGCGCGAGCTCCTCGACTTCGAGGGCACGGGCATGTCCATCATGGAGCACAGCCACCGCGGCAAGGCGTTCGAGGCGGTGCACAACGAGGCGATCTCGCTCTTGCGGCAGCTGCTCGGCGTGTCCGACGACTACCACGTGCTGTTCATGCAGGGCGGCGCGGCCATGCAGTTCGCCCTCGCGCCGATGAACCTCCTGCCGCCCGGCAGGAGCGCCGACTACCTCCTGACCGGCGGCTGGTCGGAGAAGGCACTCGAGGAGGCGAAGCGCGTCGGGACCGTCCGCGTCGCCGCGAGCACCGCGGTCGACAAGCGGTACACCCGCATCCCGCGCCAGAGCGAGCTCTCGCTCGACCCGGAGGCCGCCTATGTCCACATGACAACGAACAACACGCTGTTCGGCACGCAGTGGCACTGGCTGCCCGATACGGGCGACGTGCCGCTCGTCGCGGACATGTCGTCGGACATCCTGTGGCGGAAGATGGATATCTCCAGGTTTGCCCTGATTTACGCAGGTGCCCAGAAGAACATCGGGCCGAGCGGGATCACGGTCGTGCTCGCCCGCAAGAACCTCGTTGACAGCGCGCGAAAGGACATTCCCGTCATTTTCCGTTATGCCACTTACGCTGCCAACAACTCGCTCTACAACACACCTCCGACATTCGCAATCTACCTCATGCGCAACGTGCTCGCGTATACGCTCGAGATCGGTGGGCTCGAGGAGGTCGAACGACGCAATCGCAAGAAGGGTGAGCTGCTCTACGAAACCCTGGACGCAAATCCGGAGTTTTTCCTGGCTCCGGTCGAGAAGGAGAGCCGCTCGTACATGAACGTGGTGTTCCGGCTGGCCAGCGAGGAGATGGAAAAACGCTTCGTCGCCGAGGCTGCAAAGGAGGGTATGGTGGGGCTCGCCGGACACAGGTCGACCGGAGGAATCCGGGTCTCGATCTACAACGCAGTACCCGTGGAGTCGGTGGAGCGCCTCACGGCGTTCATGCGGGACTTCGCCAAGAGGGCTTGACCGCTCGGGAAGCACGACGTTCTCTGTATTCCAGGCTCGCCTCGGTTTCCAAAACCACCTTCGGTGAGCCTCCCCCTAATTCGTCGCGTCCCAACCTTCAGCCCGCTTGACGTTGTTCCGCCCGGCACAACAGGCCCCCGCGGAAAGGGTCTGTCGGCCTTTCCGCAGCTTGGAAGGGGTCGGTGAACGCCGCCCCCGACCAGCACCGGGAGGGGATGGCAAACGCTGATCCCTGACCGATACCGGGAAGGGGCGGCCGTCGCCGTTCCTTTCCGGCCCGGGAGGGGGCGGCCGTCGCTGTCCCCGACCGGCTCGCAGGCCCCCGGTCGGAGACCTGAATCGAGCGAGCCAACCGTAAGGAGAGGATGATGGCGAGCATGGATGATCGTGGGATGATTTCGAGGAGTGAGGAGGACCAGGAGGAGCGAGGGGCCTCGCCGAGCGAGCCCCCGCCGTCGTCAGCGGCGCAGAGGGCAGCCAACGAGCGGCAGCAGCGTGGCTTCGCCGCCATGGACGAGGAGCGCCAGCGCAAGATCGCCAGCAAGGGTGGGAAGGCAGCCCACGAGAAGGGCACGGCCCACGAGTTCACGCGCGATGAGGCCCGCGCCGCCGGCAAGAAGGGCGGCGAGGTCGTCAGCCAGAACCGCAAGCACATGGCCGAGATCGGCAGGCGGGGAGGCGAGCGCGTCAGCCAGGACCGGGCCCACATGGCCGAGATCGGCCGCAAGGGCGGCGAGGCCGTGAGCGGCGATCGCCAGCACATGGCCGAGATCGGCCGCCGTGGCGGCGAGTCGCGGGGGGATCAGCCGCGGGAGAACCCGACGCGCTGACCGGGGGAGGCGACGGCCCGGTGCCGAGGCGCCGGGCCAGCCCCCTGCATGCTTGCGAGATCCACGGCCCGGGGCTCCCGGTCGTGGCCGCAAGGTGCCTTTTCGTCAGCTGGGCGCGATCGCGCCCAGCGAGACGTCGCCCGGCGTCTCCTTCGGGCCGGGGATCCACTCCTCGTCGGGCTCCTCCTTCGGGAGCACGACCGGGGCGCCGTCGTAGCGCAGGCGCTGTCCGGGCCAGCCGAAGCTGCGGAACAGGTAGGCGAGGAGCGACGGCTGGTCCAGGTTCGGGTGGATGAACGGGGCCACGCGCCGCGCGTGCTCGGCCGGCAAGAGGCTCCAGTGCAGGCCAGGCTCCACGTGATGGATGGAGTGGAAGCCGTTGTTGTACGTCCACCAGTTGACCCAGCGGCCGACGAAGTTGCGCGAGTGGTTGTACTCGCTGTCCTCGTCGCAGCCGTCGTGCTGGAGGTAGTTCATGGTCACGATCCCCCACGCGGCGTACTGGTGCGGGATCAGCACGTAGAGGATGAACTTCTTCCAGTCGAGGGCGAGCAGGACGCCCATCGCGCCGAGGAACACCGCCGACTCGATGAGCATCTGGCGGAACCAGGGCGGGTTCCGCCGGTACATCGCCTTGAAGTAGCGCATGTCGGCGGGCAGGATGTCCCGCACGACGCGGCTCATGAAGAAGAGCCCGTTCAGCAGGTTCCACCGGTAGCGCACCTTCGTCGTCCGCATGACGTCGCGCCGCGACTGCGTGTACTTGTGATGGCTGAGGTTATGACCCGGCACGTACGCGCTGACCGGGTGCCCGTACGTGAGCGTGAGCGCGATCTGGAAGGCGCGGTTCATCCATCGCCGCCGGAACACGGGGCAATGGACCGAGTTGTGGGTCGCGACAGCGCCGAGGAACGAGAACGCGCAGGTCGTGACGAGGAGCGGAATCGCGAGCCAGAGCGCGCGCGGCGCGAATGCCCACTGCACAGCGACAAGGGCGAAATACGTCGCGACGAAGAGGAGCGTCTTGATATCGGCGCGGTACCGGAGCATGGCTGTTCTTCACCGTGGAGAGGGCCCCGCGCGCCGGACGGACGACCGCGCGCCGCCGCGCTGGCTGGTCCGGACGGGCGCGGCGGCCCGTCGTCGTCTCGGCACCCTTCGTACCGCATTTCGACACAGCGGGAAGCGCCAAGTTGCATCCCGACGCGCGCTCCACACGAGCGCGTCTCACGCCGGTGTTTCACGCCGATGTCGCGCGCACTCGGTGCGATCGCCTCTACGCACCACGCCGGCACGCGCGCGCATGCCGGGCGTGGTGGTCGCGCGCGCATGCCGGGCGTGGTGGTCGCGCGCGCATGCCGGGCGTGGTGGTCGCGCGCGCATGCCGGGCGTGGTGGTCGCTGCTCGGGTGCTCTGCGGCGCTCACGGCGGAGCGCTCTGCTGCGCGCCGCCGCGCTCCGCCGCGCTCCGCCGCGCTCTGCTGCGCGGCAGCGCTCCGCCGCGCTTCGCCGCGCTTCGCCGCGCTTCGCCGCGCTTCGGCGCGCTTCCGGCGGGAGCGGCTCGCGCTTGACGACCTGGTCGCGAACCGCCAACGTGGCCGCGTGAGCTCATCGCCTCTCGGCTTCGATCCGAACGGTCCTTCGCTCGGCCACGGGGTCTACGGTCTGCCGCACACCCCCGAGGACGCTCGGGTGGTCCTCATCCCGGTTCCCTGGGAGCCGACGGTGTCCTACCGGCGCGGCGCGGCCAAGGGCCCGGCGGCGATCCTGCGGGCCAGCCGCCAGGTCGACCTCTTCGACCTGCACACGGGCAGGCCGTACGAGCAGGGCATCGCGATGCTCGACGTCGATCCCGACATCGTCCGCTGGAACGCCGAGGCGTGCGCGGCGGCCGAGCCGGTGATCGCGGCGCTGGGCGAGGTCGCCGGCGACCCGGACCTCGAGGCGCGCCTCGCGGCGGTGAACGCGCTGTCGCGCCAGCTGAACGAGCGCGTCGGCGAGCTCGCCGCGCGGTGGATGGAGCGCGGCAAGCTCGTCGGGGTCGTCGGCGGCGACCACTCCGCGCCCTACGGCACGATCGCGGCGCACGCCGAGCGTTACCCGGGGATGGGCATCCTCCATGTCGACGCGCACGCCGATCTCCGCGACGCGTACGAGGGGTTCACCGACTCCCACGCCTCGATCATGCACAACGTCGCGACCCGCCACCCGCAGATCTCGCGGATCGTCCAGGTGGGGCTGCGCGACATGAGCGAGGACGAGCTGCGCTTCATCCGCGCGTCGAACGGGCGCATCGTCGCCCACGTCGACGCCGCGATCGCCGATCGCCTCTTCGAGGGCGAGCCGTTCCACCTGATCGCCGACTCGATCGTCGAGGAGCTCCCCGACGACGTCTACGTGACCTTCGATATCGACGGGCTCGATCCGACGCTGTGCCCGAGCACCGGCACGCCCGTGCCTGGAGGGCTCTCGTTCCAGCAGGCCGTCGCGCTCATCGGCCGCATCCAGAAGAGCGGCCGCCGCATCGTGGGCTTCGACCTGAACGAGGTCGCGCCCAGGGACGACCACGACGACTGGGACGGCAACGTCGGCGCGCGCATGCTCTACAAGCTGATCGGCTTCGCCCTCCTCTCGCAGGACAAGCGTTAGGCCAGCGCGCGGCGGTAGGTCTCGATCGCCAAGTGCACGTCGAGCGTGCCGGCCATCTCGCGGCAGGAGTGCATGCTCAGCATCGGCGCGCCGACGTCGACCGTCGCGATCCCGAGCGCGGCCGCGGTGATGGGGCCGATCGTGCTGCCGCACGGGAGGTCGCTGCGCACGACGAAGCGCTGGGGCGCGTAGCCGACGTCGTGGCAGAGCGCCTCGAGCGCGGCGGAGGTCGCGCCGTCCGTCGCGTAGGACTGGTTCACGTTCGACTTGATCACGAGCCCGCGGTTGATCTGCGGGGCATGCCGCGGCTCGTGCTGGTCGGCGTAGTTCGGGTGCACCGCGTGCGCCATGTCCGCGGAGATGAGCAGCGAGCCCGCCATCGCCCGGGCGAACGCCTGCGGCTCGCGCGCCGGGTACGTGTCGACGATCCGCGCGAGCACGTCGCGGAGCACGCTGCCCGCCGCCCCCACGGCGCTCCGGCTGCCGCACTCCTCGTGGTCGTAGAGGGCGATGACCCGCGTCGCCGCGCCGGGATCGCCCGCGCCGATCAGCGCCGCCGTCGCGGCGTGGCAGCTCGCGAGGTTGTCCAGGCGGGATGCAAAGATGAACTCGTCCGAGAGCCCGCCGAGCGACGCCTTCAGGGTGTCGTAGAGGCAGAGATCGAAGCCGAGGACGGCGTCGCGGGGGGCGTCGACGGCGCACGCGAGCAGCGCCTGGAGGTCCGCCTCCCTGCCGAGGCCGATCACGGGGACGAGGTGCTTCTGCGCGTTGAGCACGACCCCCTCGGAGTTGACCCCGCGGTTCAGGTGGATCGCGAGGTTCGGCACGCGCGCGACGGGGCGGCCGAGGTCGACGAGGTGGCGCTCGACCCGGCCCTCCCTGCGGACATGGACCCGGCCGGCGACGCTGAGGTCGCGGTCGAGCCAGGTCGAGTACAGCACGCCGCCGTAGACCTCGACCCCGAGCTGCTGGTAGCCGCTCCGCGAGAGCTCGGCGTTCGGCTTCACCCGGAGGTTCGGCGAGTCGGTGTGGGCGCCGAGGACGCGGAAGCCGCCGCGCGCCGGGTGCTCGGCGCCGGCGACGAACGCGACGATCGTCGAGCCGCCCCGGATGACGAAGCGGCGGTCGCCCGGCGCGAGCGTCCACGCGTCGCGCTCGCCGAGCTCGGAGAAGCCGGCGGCCGCGAGCCGCGAGGCGACCTCGCGGACGGCGTGGAACGGCGTCGGCGCGCGATCGATGAAGGCGCAGAGGTCGCGGGCCGCCGCGACGCCGCGCTCGCGCAGCGTCATCATCTCGTCCGCGCTCCGCGCGAAGCGCTCGCCAAGGTCGGTCGACAGCCTGGGATCGCCTGCGCGATCGGGGATCTCGGGGGAAGTCATGGGGGGCGCCGAGTCTAGCAGAGCGGGCGCGCGCCTCGCGCGCCGGGGCCGCGACACGCGAAGCCCGTCATGGTATCGCCCACCGCCGCGCCGCGCGCCGGACCTCCTCCGGCGCCGCGCGCCAGGGAGACGCGCCTCGATGTACCGCCTCGTCCGACCGCTCCTCTTCGCGCTTCCACCCCGCCTGGCGCACGAGCTCGGCATGCTCGCGCTCGCCCCGCTCGAGCACGCCGCGCCGCTCCGCGCCCTCGTGCGCGCCCGCCTCGCGCCGCGGGACGGGCGCATCGCGGTGCGCGCCATGGGGCTCGACTTCCCCTCCCCGCTCGGCGTGGCGGGCGGCTTCGACAAGGACGCCCGCCGGGCCCGCGCGCTCGCCGCGCTCGGCTTCGGCTTCGTCGAGCTGGGGACCGTCACGGCGCAGGCCCAGGCCGAGAACCCGCCGCCGAACCTCTTCCGGCTGCCAGCCGACAGGGCGCTCATCAACCGGCTCGGGTTCCCGAACCAGGGCGCCGCGCGCGTCACCGAGCGGCTCCTCGGCCGCGGCGGCGCGGCGTCGGTCGGCGTGCCCGTGGGCATCTCGATCGGCAAGTCCCGGGTCGCGCCGCTCGATCCCATCGAGCCCGCGATCGAGGACTACCTGGCGAGCTTCCGCGAGGTCCGGCGCGCGGCCGACTTCGTGGTGATCAACGTGTCGTCGCCGAACACGAAGGACCTCCGGGCGATGCAGGGGCCGGCGATCGCGCGGGCGCTCCTCTCGGCGGTCGCGCGGGAGAACCGCGGCGGCGGCAGGCCGGTGCCGCTGCTCATCAAGGTCGCCCCGGACCTCGGCGACGAGGAGCTCGAGGCGCTGCTCGCCGTCGTCGAGGAGGTTGGCCTCGCCGGCGTCATCGCGACGAACACGACCGTGCGGCGCGACGGGCTCGCGACGAGCCCGGCGGCCGTCGAGGCGATGGGCGCCGGCGGGCTGAGCGGTCCGCCGCTCCGGCAGCGCTCGCTGGCGATGGTGCGGCGGATCCGCGCGCGCCTGGGGGGCGGCGTCACGGTGATCGGCGCCGGGGGGATCGAGTCGGCGGAGCACGCCATGGACCAGCTGGAGGCGGGCGCCGACCTCGTGCAGCTCTACACGGGCTTCATCTACGGGGGCCCCCTCCTGCCCGCCGCGATCGCGCGCGGGCTGTCGGAGCTCGTGGCGCGCTCGGGCGCGCGGTCGATCCAGGACATCGCGCGCCCGCCGGGCAGCGCGGCGCGCGCTGCTATGATCGGCCATGGAGCTTGAAGCGCACGTCCACGGCACCATCCGCGAGATCCCGGAGAGCGAGTGGGACGCGCTCCACGGCGTCAGCGAGGCGCCGTTCCTCTCCTGGGCGTGGTTCGACGCGCTGGAGCGGACGGGGTGCGTGGGCGAGGCGGCGGGCTGGCTGCCCCACCACATCACGTTCCGGGCCGAGGGCGCGCTGCTCGCCGCGGCGCCCGCGTACCTCAAGGACAACAGCGAGGGCGAGTTCGTCTTCGATCACGGCTGGGCCTCGGCGTCGCACCAGATCGGCGCGCCGTACTACCCGAAGCTCGTCGTCGCGGTGCCGTTCACGCCCGCCACGTCGCCGCGCCTGTTCGTGCGGCGGCCGGAGGACCGGCCCGCGCTCCTGCCGGTCCTGGCCGAGACGCTCCGCAAGCTCGTCGCGCGGAGCCGCATCTCGAGCGCCCACGTCCTGTTCCCGACCGAGGACGAGGCCACGGCGCTCGCCGGGGCGGAGATGGCGCACCGCTGCGGCATCCAGTTCCAGTTCGAGAACGAGGGGTATCAGGGGCTCGACGACTTCCTCGCGCGCTTCAACGCGAAGCGGCGGCACCAGATCCGGCGCGAGATGCGCGAGAGCTCGAAGCAGGGCATCTCCATCGACACGCTCCGCGGCGCCGAGATCACGCCGGAGATCGTGGACGTCATGTTCGGCTTCTACGTCTCCACCGTGGAGAAGTTCGCGTGGGGCCGGCAGTACCTGAACCGCGCCTTCTTCGAGGAGATCGTGGCCCGCCTCCGCAGCGACGGGGAGCGCGCCGGGTCCCGGGGGGGCGTCGAGATCGTCCTCGCGCGCGAGGGCAAGCGGCCCATCGCGGGCGCGTTCAACATCGCGGGGCCGACGACGCTCTACGGCCGCTACTGGGGCGCCTCGGAGGAGCGCCCGTTCCTGCACTTCAACGTCTGCTACTACCACCCGGTCGAGGACTGCATCGCGCGGGGACTGAGCCGCTTCGAGCCGGGCGCGGGCGGGTCGCACAAGCTCGTACGGGGCTTTGCTCCGAGCGTCACCCACAGCGCCCACCACCTCGCTCATCCGCGCCTCGACGCCGCAGTGCGCGAGTTCCTGGTCCGCGAGCGCTCCGTGGTCCGCGCGAGGACCGCGGACAGGAGCGTGGCATTCCGCTGAGCGCTGCGCCCGACGCGCGCGCGCGTCGACACGCGCGCGTCCACGCGGTGTTGACGTGACGCGCTCGTGAGAGGGATGCTGTCGGGCATGCGCGCCTTTCTTGCCCTCCTCGCCTCCTCCATCACCATCGGTATCGCGATCAGCGGCGGCTGCTCGAGCGACCCGGCGGCCGACGCGACAACGACGACGACGGCGGCGACCGTCGCCGGAGCAGGCGGCTCGCTCGGCTTCGGCTGCTTCGGCGGCAGCCCGGACGGGCGGTGCACGATCCTCGCCCAGGTGCCCGAGAGCTGCGGCTGCCCCGATTGCGCGGATTCGGCGAGCTGTCTCGGCCACTGCAAGGACGACGGCGCCTGCGACCTGCGGCCGGACGCGGCCGACAGCGAGGACTGCACCTGCCAGGACTGCGCCGGCAACGTCGCCGCCTGCAGCCCGGCGCGCGGGTGCAACAACGACATGGCGTGCGGCGTCAACGAGGATTGCACCTGCCCCGATTGCACGGACACCCCGCGGTGCACGGACCATTGCACCGACAACGGCTCGTGCGCGGAGTACTTCGAGGGCTGCTCCTGCGCCGACTGCCGCGGCGTCGAGCGCTGCGGCGGCAACCCGGCCACGACGACCTCAGCTGCCACGACCACCTCCGCCGCGACGACCACCTCCGCGGCCACGACGACCTCAGCTGCCACGACCACCTCCGCCGCGACGACCACCTCCGCGGCCACGACGGGCGGCGGCGAAGGGGGCGCGGGCGGCGCGGGCGGTGGAGCAGGCGGCGCCTAGCAGGCCGTCAATCCTGGAAGAAAGAAATATAAACCACAGAGGCACAGAGGGCACAGAGGAGAGAGAAGAAGAAGCTATCGCTTCTCTCTGTTTTCTCCCCCCTCTGTGCCTCTGTGCCTCTGTGGTTCCAATCTCTCTCCGGGCGCTTCACGAGCGAGGAGCACCAGAGCCCGCGTCGCGCCCGCCGCCTCACTGCTTCGCGGTCAGCCCGTGCTTTCGCAGGAACATGCGCACGTGGTGGCGCTCCATGCCGGCCCGGCGCGCCATCTCGCTGATGTTGCCGCCCGTCGCGCGGATGAGCTCGCTGAAGTAGCGCTGCTCGAACGCCGCGACGGCGCTGCGCTTCGCCTCGCCGAAGGCCGACGTCGGGGCGACGACGTCGCCGCCGCCCTCGAGCGGGAGGATCGCCGCGATCGCCTCGGCCCCGGGCGGCAGGCTCGTGGCCACGCTGGTCACGTTGATGAGCTCGCGGATGTTGCCCGGGAAATCGTGCTGACCGAGCGTCGTGGTGATGAGATTGACCATCTCCACCGCGCGCTCCGGGCACCCCATCCGCTCGCAGACGCTCGCGACGAGCACCGGAATGTCCTCGCGCCGCTCGCGCAGCGGCGGCAGCTCGATGCGCATCTGGGCAATCCGGAAGAACAGATCGCTCCGGAACCGCCCGGTGTTCATGCTGCGGCCGAGGTCGCGGCGCGTCGCGGCGATGATCCGCACGTCGACCGGCTCGTAGACCCGCGACCCGACCCGCTTCAGCTTGTGCTCGGAGAGCACGCGCAGGAGCTTCGGCTGGAGATCGGGCGGCAGCTCGCCGATCTCGTCGAGGAAGATGGTCCCGCGGTTCGCCTCGTGGAAGGCGCCGCCCTTGCGGTCGTTCGCGCCGGGGAAGGCGCCCCGCTCGTGCCCGAACAGGAAGCTCTCGGCGAGCGCGCCGGGCAGCGACGCGCAGTCGACGACGATGAACGGCCCGCCGCGCCGGCTCGAGCTGTCGTGGATCGCCTGCGCCGTGAGCTCCTTGCCCGTGCCGGTCTCCCCCGTGATGAGCAGCGACAGCTCCGTCGCCGCCACCTCGCGCAGCAGGCGGAACAGGTGGCGCATCCGCGGCGAGCCGCCGATCAGCGGGCCGAAGCTCTCGTCGAAGCCGACGTCGACGCGCTCCTTCTCGAGCGGCTCGAAGCTCAGCACCGTCCCGCCGACCTGGATGGCGCACGCGGCCGTGAGGATCGCGTCGCGGATGCGGACCGTCGAGACGAACGTGCCATTCTTGCTGCCGAGATCGCGCACGAGCACGCCCGGCCCCTCGGCGCGCAGCTCGCAATGCGTCGAGCTGACCTCGGGGTCGTCGACGACCACACCGCAGCTCGGATCCCGCCCCACCACGACCGGCGCGATGCCGATCTTGACGGGATCCCGGCCGGCCGCCCGCAGCGTACCCCCGCGAACGAACCACTGGACCGCGCGAGCGCGGGTCGCATCCCTGGTCGAGCTCATATCCAACGGTTATTCGATTTCTCCGGCCTTGACCACATCCACGCACGCCCCCTCATGGCGAGAGGCCCCACCTCGGCGCACCGGGTAGGCGGCTTCCCGATGAACCGCGGCCTCTCGTCGAAAAACTTCACAATCACGAGAGGTATCGGGGACAAATTCAGATCAACCGATGTGAAGAGCGCGTAGCGGAGACGGCCCTCGAGAGGTTAGACTACGAGGCTACGCAGGAGATGGAGCAGGGCGATGTAGAGCTCGCTTCATCGGGCGTCGTTGACCGACAGCCCACGATGGGTTGACGGTTTGTGGTTCCTTCAACGCGATTCGGGGCTCCGCTCTCCCGGTCCCCTCAACGCGGGGGCGCGCGCGGGCGCTCCCGACGAGGATGCTTATGCCGAGAACAGGATGGTTACTCCGGAAGCGCGCCGTGACGGCCCTGGGAATCCTGGGGCTGTCCGCGGGGGCGAGCGCGCTCGCCTCCGTGTCCACCGGTTGCAGCAGCGAGGCCGACGGCCCGTGCATCTCCGACGAGCAGTTCTTCGCCGAGAAGGTGTGGGTCCCCATCCTCTCGACGAAGTGCATCGGTTGCCATAACCCGCAGGGGCAGGCCGCGGAGTCCAAGCTGGTCCTCGCCGGGAGCAGCGAGGCGGGCTTCATCGACAAGAACCTCGCGACCTTCAAGTCGCTCGCGGGGCTCGAGCTCAGCGGCGAGTCGTACGTCCTCCTCAAGCCGACGAAGAGCATCGACCACGGCGGCGGCCACGTCATCGACGTCGACGGCCCCGAGTACGAGTCGCTGAAGGAGATGGTGGACCGCACGAAGGAGCCGTCGTCGTGCGAGACGGACGTCAACGCGTCCTTCGCCGACGTCCTGATGAGCGGGCCGGAGGAGACGCTCCGCACGGCGAGCCTGGAGCTCGCCGGGCGGCTGCCCACCGAGGCCGAGGAGCAGGCCGTGGCCCAGAGCGGCATGGACGCGCTGGACCCGATCCTCGACCAGCTGCTCACGGAGGACGCGTTCTACGTGCGGCTGATGGAGATCTACAACGATCTCTTCCTCACCGACCGCTACCTGAACGGCGAGCAGGCCGTCGATCTGCTGAGGAGCGACGCATACGACCCGAAGTGGTACAACAGCCTCCCGCAGGACCCCGCGCTCGTCGAGAAATACGGCGCGCGGGACCTGGAGGACGTGGCCAACAAGCTGAAGAGCTGGACGAACCGCGCCATCGGCAGGGAGCCGCTCGAGCTCATCGCGTACATCGTGCGGAACGACAGGTCCTTCAAGGAGGTCCTCACCGCCGACTACACGGTCGTGAGCCCGTTCTCCGCCAAGGCCTACGGCGTGACGGCCGAGTTCCAGAACGACGCGGATCCGGAGGAGTTCGTCCCGGCGAAGCGCGACCCGATCCCGCTCGCGGGCGTGCTCACCTCGCCGGTCTTCCTGAACAGACACCCGACGACGAGCACCAACAGGAACCGGCACCGGGCGAGGATGGTCTATCAGTTCTTCCTCGGCACCGACATCCTGAAGACGGCCGAGCAGCCGCTCGATCAGACGAAGATCACCGACTTCAACCCGACGATGAACAACGCGGCGTGCACCGTCTGCCACGCCGCGCTGGACCCGCTGTCCGGCGGATTCCACAGCTTCGACTCGATGGGCCGGTACAAGGCGGACGACACCTGGTACGAGGACATGCGGCCGCCGGGCTTCGGGGCCGAGTCGGTGCCTTTCGGCGAGTTCCCGGGCGCGCTCTCGTGGGTCGCGAAGCGCGTCGCGGACGACCCCCGCTTCGCCCTCTCGGCGGTGTACACGATGTACACCGGCCTCACCGGGCAAAAGCCGCTCACCGCGCCGGCGAACGACGACCCGGAGTTCAGCGCCAAGTTCCGGGCGTACCTCGCGCAGTACCACGCGTTCAACGCGATGGCGCACGACTTCGCCGAGAGCGACTACAACCTGAAGACGGTAGTCAAGGCCATCGTCAAGAGTCCTTACTTCCGCGCGCGCAACGTCGCGCAGCCGTCGTCGCGGGGCGACGCGCTGACGCAGCTCGGCGGCACGCGCTTCCTCGGGCCCGAGCAGCTGCACCGGAAGATCTGGGCGGTGACCGGGTATCCGTGGCGCCCGAGGGCGTTCGAGGACGACGGCAACCGCTACGACTTCCTGCTCCGGCGCGACGCCTACCGGCTGCTCTACGGCGGCATCGACTCGGAGGAGGTGATCCAGCGGATCACGGAGCCGAACGGGATCATGGCCAACGTCGCCGACCGGATGGCGAACGAGATGTCGTGCATCTCGGTGCCGCGCGACCTGCACCTCCCCCAGGAGGAGCGGCTGCTCTTCCCGTTCGTCGAGACGACGTTCGAGCCGCGGGATACGAACGACTTCGATGTGCTGCCGGCCGTCGAGGCGATCAAGAAGAACATCCAGTACCTGCACAAGCGGGTGCTGGGCGAGTCCCTGGAGCTCGGCGACCCCGAGCTCGATCGGACGTACAAGCTCTTCCTCGAGACGTGGGAGGAGGGCAAGGCGGGCATGGAGAAGGCGGAGGGCGAGGAGGGCCGGCTCTCGCAGTGGCTGCCGGGCGCCTGCCAGGTGCACAACGACTACTGGACCCGAGAGGGGCTGCCCGAGGAGCAGAAGCTCACGCGGGACGACAACTACACGGTCCGCGCGTGGATGAGCGTCGTGACCTATCTCCTTTCGGACTTCAGGTTTCTTTACCAGTAGGAGCAGCCATGGAACGTCGAGATTTCCTCAAACTGGCATCGATGGCGGGCCTCGGCGTCGTCGCAGCGGGCGCGCTGTCGAGGGACGCGGCGGCGGCTGGCCCCTACTCGGGCCCCCTCTGGGTCCATATCCACGCGAGCGGCGGCTGGGACCCGACGAGCCTCTGCGACCCGAAGGGCGCGATGAGCGCCGAGGAGCAGCAGACGCGGGAAGCGATGAACCGCAGCTACCTGAACGAGGAGATCGGGACCGCCGGGAACCTCCGGTACGCGCCCGTCGGCGGCAACGCCGAGTTCTTCAAGAAGCACTACAGCAAGCTGCTCATCATCAACGGCGTCGACACAGGGACGAACAGCCACGACGCTGGTGTCCGCAACACGTGGTGCGGGACGCTCCGCGAGGGCAAGCCCGGCTTCGCCGCGCTCGTGGCGGGCGTCCACGGCGGCTCGCTGCCGATGGGGTTCATCAGCAACGGCGGCTACGACACGACGGCGAACGTCGTGCCCGTCACCCGCGTGCCCGACACAGGCCTGCTCCAGCGGCTCGCGTACCCGAACGTGATCGACCCCGCGAATGAGAACCGCGAGCCCTACCACACCGAAGCCACGATGACGCGGATCATGGAGGCCCGGCAGGCGCGGCACGCGGCGAGGCTCGAGCAGCAGCGCCTGCCCCACGTGAAGCAGGCGATGAGCACGCTCTTCACCTCGCGCGTCGGGCAGAACGAGCTGAAGCAGCTGATCCAGTTCCTGCCCGCGGAGTTCGAGAAGGCCTCGCTGCGGCGGCAGGCGCAGGTGGCGCTCGCGGCCTACCGCGCCGGCATCTGCGTCAGCGCGAACCTGACGGTGGGCGGGTTCGACACCCACGGCAACCACGACGACAACCACATCCCGCGGCTCGGCGACATCTGCGACGGCGTCGACTTCCTCCTGACCGCCGCCGAGGAGCAGGGCATCGCCGACCGGATCGTCATCGTCGTGGGCTCGGACTTCGGGCGGACGCCGGGCTACAACGAGGGCAACGGCAAGGACCACTGGAACATCACCAGCATGATGCTGGCCGGCGCCGGCATTCAGGGGAACCGGGTGATCGGCGCGACCGACGAGCGGCACAACCCGCTCGATGTCGATCCGGTCACGCTCGAGCCGAAGCAGGGCGGCGTCCGGATCAAGCCGGGGCACATCCACAAGGCGCTGCGCAAGCTCGCCGGGATCGCGGAAGACCCGCTCGTGCAGCGATTCCCGCTCTCCGAGGAAGAAGATCTGCCGATCTTCGGGTGAGGGAGCGCGCGCCGCGAGACGCGCGCGGCGTGGCCTGACGGAACGAGCGGCGGGGGGGCGGGGCGCTGGTCTCCGCGCCGCTCCCTTCCACGCCGCTTTCCTCCTCGTCGCTGCCTTCCCTCCGCTCACTCCACCGAGAAAGCGATCTCCTCGCCGGCCGAAGCGCCGTCCGCCTCGACGCGGAGCCGGTGCGCGCCGGCGACGAGCGGCCAGTCGAGCGCGAACGGCGGGCCTACCTCGATCGGGCGGCCGTCGAGGACGAAGCGCGCGCGGCGCACGCCCGGGGGGACGTCGGCGCGGAGCCGGATGGCCTGCAGCGAGTTGACCGAGGGGTCGAGGACGAACCGGGCGCCGTCGGGCGGGTACGCGACGCGGACGGGCGCGCCGGGCGCCGCCGCGCCGGACGCGCCGTCGCGCCCGGGGAGCGCGCCGCAGAGGGGCGACGCCTCGTCGGGCGCGACAGGGCGGCCGGCGGCGCGCGCCCAGGCGGTGAGCTCGGCGTCGTAACGCTCGAAGACGCGCTCCTCGACGGCCGCTTCGGGGCACGCGCCGGCGCGCAGGCCGTTGCGGCGATCGACGCGCACGGCCTCGTGCATGTCGCACGGCGCGATCGCCGCGGCGTCGCCGCGCGGGAGGAGCTCCCGGCGGCGGTGCGGGCACGCCGCCGTGGGCCGCATGCCGGAGAGGCTGCAGACCTCGACCTCGGCGAGCTGATCGGGGTCGGGCGGGTCGAACGGGCGCGGCGGCCGGACGCGCGCGGCGGCGAGCATGGCGTCGCGGAACAGCGGGCCCGCGCCGGTGATGCCGCTGATGCCGCCCATCGGCGAGCCGTCGAAGTTGCCGACCCAGACGGCGACGGTGACGTCGGGCGTGAAGCCGACCGCGATGTTGTCGCGGAACCCCTTGGACGTGCCCGTCTTCGCGGCCACAGGGAACGGTAGGTCGAGCGCGCTGCCCTCGCCGAACGACGCGAGCCGCGCCTTGTCGTCGGCGAGGATGTCGACGACCACCCGGGCGCGCGCGGCGTCGAGGACGCGCGCGGCGGGCGGCGTCGAGGACGCGCGCGCCGCGGGCGGCTCGACCGGGGCGCTGACCTCGCGCGGCGCGGCCGGCGCTTCCTCGACGCCGCGCGCGGCGGGCGGCGCGTCGGTCCACGCGCGCACCGCGCGGACCGGCAGGTAGAGCCCGCCGCGCGCGAGCGTGGCGTAGGCGTTCGCGAGATCGAGGAGGCGGACCTCGCCGTCGCCGAGCGCGATCGCGACGCCGTAGCGCGACGGCGCGCCGTCGAGCGAGCGGAGGCCGAGCTCCCGGAGGCGATCGAGGACGCGCTCCGGGCCGAGCGCGGCCGCCGTCCAGACGGCCGGGACGTTGTACGAGCTGGCGAGCGCGTCCCGGAGGCGAACCGGGCCGTGGAAGCGCCCGTCGTAGTTCCGGGGCGCGTAGCTGCCGTCCGGGGTCGGGAACGAGAGCTCGACGTCGGGCAGGACGGTCGCGGCGGTGAACCCGAGGCGCTCCATGGCGAGCTCGTAGACGAACGGCTTCAGGGCGGAGCCGGGCTGGCGCAACGCGAGGACGCCGTCGTTGTGGCCGAGCCCGGCGGCGTCGTCGATGTCGTGCGAGCCGACATACGCGAGGATCTCGCCGGTCGCGTTCTCGAGCACCACCACCGCCGCGGCGCCGACGTCGCGGTCCGAGAGGCCGCGGACGGTCTGCTGCGCGAGGACCTCGATCTCGCGCTGGAGGCCGCGATCGATCGTCAGGGTGATCGCGCTCGCCCGGCCGCGCGACGGCTCCGCGCCGGGGCGCTCGGCGCCTGGATCAGCGCCGCCGTCCAGCGCCCCACCGAGCACGGCGCGGACGAGGTGCGGCGCGCCGAGGCCGCTCCCCCTCGGGGCGAGCGCGATGGGCTCCGCGCGGGCGCGGGCCACCTCGGCCTCGCCGGCGAGGCCGGCCGCGAGCATGCGATCGAGGACGCGGTTCCTGCGGCGCTCGAGTGGCCCCGTGCCGCGGCGCGGGTCGTACAGCGCGGGGCCGCGCGGCATGCTGGCGAGCGCGGCGGCCTCGGCGAGCGAGAGGTCCGCGGTGGGCTTGTCGAAGTAGAAGCGGCTCGCCGCCTCGACGCCGCGCAGGCCCGGGCCGAACGCGACGCGGTTCAGGTACTGCTCGAGGATCTCGCGCTTCGAGAGCGACGCCTCGATGCGCAGCGCGAGCGCCATCTCGCCGAGCTTGCCGCGCGCGGTGCGGGGGCGCGGCACGAGCGTGCGCGCGAGCTGCTGCGTGATCGTCGAGGCGCCCGAGACGACGCGCCGCTCCGCCGCGAGCTGGCCGACGGCGCGCGCGATCGCGACCGGATCGACGCCGGGATGGAGCGAAAACCGCCGGTCCTCCGCGGCCAGGAGCGCGCGCTGGATGCGATCGCCTGCCTCGGCGAGCGGCAGCCAGCGCGCGCGCGCGCCGTCCCCGGCGCGGAGCTCGCGCAGCACCGTGCCGTGGCGGTCGTACAGCACCGTGGAGACGGCGTGATCCTCGGTCGCCCGGAGCTCCGGCGGGAGCGGCGTGAGGGCCGCGACGACGGCGAGCAGGAGCCACGGGGCGACGGCGGCCGCGAGCGCGAGCCGCGCCGCGCGCCGCAGGGAGCGCGGCGAGCGCGGGCGGAGGCGGGCGAGCCACCGCCCGGCGCGGCCGGTCCACGGCGGAGAGGGCGCGCGCACGGGTCAGCGCGGACGCGGGGCCGCGTCCGCCCCCCGGCTCGAGACCTTCACCGTGATGGCGCCCGTCCGGCCGAAGACCTCGGGGGTGTACATCTCCTCCGCGCGCGCGGGCGGGACGACGAACGAGCCGAGCGTGGTGGCGCGCGCGAGGTACCGGTACCGGTACATGCCGGCGGCCATGTGATCGACGAAGAACAGGACCCTGTCGTCGCGGATCTCGCGGACGAAGCGGCTCGGCTCGTACGCGCGGCCGGTCGCGCGGAGGTCGTCCTGGTCGACGTCCGCGTCGGCGTCGTCCGCCGCGGCCTCCGCGGCGTCGACGTCGAGCGAGCGCGCCGACGTCGCGAGCCGCGCGTCGACCGCCTCGAGGCCGGCCGGGAGCGGATCGTCGATGACCACGAAGTCGCGCGGCGAGGGCGTCACCACGACGATCTCGCCGAGCACGAGGTCGCCGCCGGCGAAGCTGAGCGACGAGGGCGCCGCGCCTGCAGCGCCGCCGGACGGCGCCGCGCCGCCGAGCGCGGCGGCGAGGTCCTCGGGCGCGAGCGCGCGCAGCGACTTCTCGATGTAGAACCCGCGGTCGAGCGCCGCCGTCGGGAGCTGCTTGCGCGCGTAGCGGAGCCGCGCCTCGTAGAACAGGCGGCCGCGCCCGTCGACCGCGAACGAGAGCGGCGCGCCCGCGGCGCTCGCGAGCCTCGCCGCGGGGATCGACGTCCTGGCTTGCTCGGTCGTCGCGCCGTGGAACGGGGCGGTGAACAGCTCCGCCTGCCCGAGGAACACGCGCGCGTCGAAGTCGGGGGGCGTCTTCTCCTGCGCCTTCCGGTACTGATCGAGCGCGAGCAGCGCCCACGCCGTCTCCTGCGTGCTGCGCCACGTGCCCCCGCGGCGATCCGCGAGCAGCCCCGCCGCGAGCCGCGGCCCGAGCGGGTGAGACGGCCGCGCGGCGAGCAGCGCGCGCAGCACGAGCGCCGAGGTGCGGGCCTCGGAGTCCATGAGGACCGCGTACGCGTCGCCGTGGTTGTGGACGGCGCGCGCGACCGGGCCGTCGAGCCGCAGCGCGCCCTCGAGCTCGCGCACCAGCTCATCCACGGCCGCCCTGTCGCTCTTGCCGATCACCATCGCGTGCGCGAGGAGCGCCTTCGAGAAGAGCGGCAGCTTCTCGCGCTCGTCGAACAGCCGGCTCGCGCGCCCGGGGTCCGGCGCGCCGTTCGCCGCGAGCACGTCGAGGATGAACGGCGCCGTCGCCCGCAGGAGCGGATCGTCGCCGGCCTCGTTGAGCTTGCCGCGCAGGAAGGAGATCGCGCGCTCGATCGCGTCGGCGGGCACCGCGACGCCGTAGCGCCTGGCCTCGCCGAGGCCCCACAGCGCGTACGCGGTGGTCCAGAGATCCGCGCGGTCCGACTCGGCGAAGAAGCCGAAGCTCCCTTCCCCGCGCTGGTGCGAGAGGATCTCCCGGACCGTCTTGCCGATCACCGCCGCGAGGTTCTGCGGCAAGGCGATGCCGTAGGCCTTGGCGAGGTCGCGCAGCGACAGGAGCGGCACCATGCGGCTCGTCAGCTGCTCGGTGCACCCGTACGGGTACTCGAGGAGCTGCTCCACGCCGCCGCCGAGGCCGACGAGCGCGGTCGACGAGAGGCTCACCGTCAGCCCCCCGGTGTCGTCGCGGATGGCCGACAGGTCGCCGAGCCGCTCCGCGCTCGCGGTGGTCGTGTCGCCGTAGAGCGCGACGGCTTCCGGCGAGATGGGCGTCTTGATCTCGCGGGTCACCTCGACGACGTCCTCCGCGCCGCCGCCGGAAGCGCGGAAGCGCAGCGTCGCCGGGCCGGCCCGCGGCGCCGAGAGCGCGAAGCGGACCTCGGCCGACCCGCCCGGGGCGAGCTCGACGGCGCGCTTCGCGCCGCCCGCGAGCGTGAGCCCCGACGCGGTGACCTCCACCTCGACCGTCGTCGGCTTCGCGAGCCCCTTCGACGTCACGACGACGCCCGCGTCGATCGCGTCGCCGGCGCGGAGGAAGCGCGGCAACGCCGGCCGGGCCATGAGCGGGCGGCTCGCCGTGACGCGGGACTCGCCGTAGCCGAACCGATCGTCCTCCGCGGCGACGACCGCCATGATCCGGTAGGTCGTGAGCGAGTCGGGCAGCTTGAAGCTCGCGTGCACCTGCCCGGAGGCGTCGGTGACGAGCGCGGGGTGGTAGTACGCGCTCTGGCGGAAGTCGCGGCGCACGCCCGTGCTGCCGCCGGCGCCGCCGCCGCCCGCGCGCCCCTTGTCGGCGCCGAGGTCCGCGAACGGGTTGCGCACGCGGGCGAGCGCCTCGCGCGTCTCGATCGTCGCCACCTTCAAGCTGCGCGGCGCGCCGAACACCGGGATCGGATCCGGCGTCTCGTAGCTGGTCAGCGACAGCACGCCCTCGTCCACGGCGTAGAGCGTGACCTCCGCGCGGGCGGGCCGGCCGCCGCGGTCGCGGACGTCGACGTCCACGCGGATCGGGTCGCCGGGGCGGGCGTCCGCCTTGTCCGGGCGGACGCGCACCGCGAGCCGCTGCGCCTCGGGGTTCACGCGGAGCGGCGCGTAGCCGAGGCGGAACGCCGGCGCGCCGACGTCGGGGCCCGCCACCCCGCCCTTGCCCGGCGCGGGCGGCGGCCTGGTTCGCCCGCGCAGGAGCAGCACGGACACGAACGCGTTCGGCCGGAGGTCGTCCGTGATCGGGACGTCTATCACCGGCATCGCGCCCGCGAGCTTCACCCTCCGGCGCGAGGAGATCCCCGCGCGCTCGACCGTGACCAGCGCGTCGGCGGCGGCGAACGGCGATTTCACGATCACGCGCGCGGTCTGCCCGACCTCGTAGCTGTCGCGGTCGGGCACGAGCTCGACCTTGAGCTCGTCGCTGTCGCCGAAGCCGCCGCCGCCCTCGCCGAGCGCGTAGACGCCGGCCGCGGCGCCGACGGGGTTGCCGCGGCGATCCTTCGCCGTCGCGTGCAGGAGGTAATAGCCCCCGGACGGGATCGTGAGCCCGCAGCTCCGCGGCGCCGCCGCCGTCGTGACGCCGCAGCGCGCGACGACCTTGTCGACCGGCACGCTCACGCTGCGGTACGCGCTGCCGCTCCCCTCGCGCGCGAGCGTCCACGTCCGCTGGACGAGCTCCACCCCGACGGCGACCTGCGCGACCCGCGCCCCCTTCGGATCGACAGCGAGGATCTCCGGCCGGAGCACGTCGCCCGCCTTCGCGAAGCGCTCGGGCTCCTTGAGGGCGACGTAGAACTCGGCGGGGTGCACGAGCGCCGTCGAGCTCCCGGCGATCGCCTGCCGCGACACGTCCGTGATCTCCGCCTCGCACGTCACGAGCTCGGTGCCGCGCTGCCCGGGCATGGCGAGCGTCGCGCCGATCACCGCCTGCCCTGTCGCGTCGAGCTTGTCGCGCGCGCTCTGCACCTCGTGCTCGCGCGGGGCCCGGTCCGGCAGCGCGTCCGTGAGCTCGTCCTCGCTGACGGTGAAGCCCTCGATCCCGGGCGGAGAGAACGCCGCCGGCCCGCGCGTCACCGAGAGCCTGGCCTCGGCGTTCGTCATCGGCGCCCCGAACAGGTAGTCGCCGCGCGCGACCCAGCGCGCCTTGTCGCCGCGGACGTAGCTCGGCCTGTCGCTCTCGACGCCGACCTTGAACTCGGCGGGCCGGTACTCGGCCACCTCGACGCTGCCCGCCACGTGCGGCCACCCCGCGTCGCCGCCCTGGACCGTGGCGGAGAGGTTGTACGTGCCGAGGCGCGCCGTCTCCGGGATCTTCACGTCGGCCGAGAACGTCCCGAAGGCGCCGAGCGACAGCGACTGGGTGACGATCGCCTCGCCGTCGGGCCCCTCGACCTTGAACGCGACGCTCTTGCCGACCGGCGTCTTCGTCCCGCGCGCCGCCTCCTCGCGGAGGATCCCCTTCACGCGCACGGCGTCGCCCGGCCGGTAGATGCCGCGATCGGAGAACACCATCCCGAACGGGCGCGCCTCGCTGAAGTCGGACGGCGCGCCGAAGCGCCACCCGCTCAGCGAGTCGGCCACGCGGCGGTACGTCCAGTCGTCGCCCGCGCGCGCGAAGATCACGCCGCGCTCCGGCCCGGACGATGTCTGCGGCCGGTACGCCTCCGGGGCGATGGTCGCGAACCCCTCGGCGTCGGTGAGCACCGCCGAGGGCGCGCGCATGTCCGGGGTCCGGATCCACACGCTCGCGCCGGGCACCGGCGCGCCCGTCGACAGGCGCGTCACCCACACGAGCGAGCCGTGCGGCGACACCTTCGCGCTGATCCCGAGGTCGGTCACCTGCGCGATCACCGCCTCGGAGGCGGTGCGCGCGTGCCGCGTCCCGGGCCGCGCTGTGTAGCTGATCCCGATCGCCAGCGGCCCGCGCTTGCCCTCGCCGCCCAGCACCTCGCTGGCGCGCACGAGGTGCGTCGCCGGCGCGTTCGTCGCGGCGGCCGGGCGCAGGACCGACTGCTTGCCGGAGGGCAGCGCCGCGATCTCGCTCATCTTCGGGCTCCGCCCCGGGCTGTTCGGGTCGGCCTCCAGGGCGAGCACCGCCTCCTCGGTCATCGCGCCGACGGCGAGCGACAGCTCGCGCACGTTCATGGACACGACCGGGATCTCGCGCCGCTGGGCTGGCTCGAAGACGCTCCCGGTGAGCCCGATCTGCGCCTCGGGCCAGCGGTCGCCGAACGCGATCTGCTCGGTGGCGGCGCCCGCGAGCGCCTGCCCGTGCGCGTCGCGCAGGCCGGCGGCCACGCGCACCTGGTAGCTGCGCCCCGGGGCGAACGGGCCGCCGAGGGGGATGTGGCTCGTGAGCTCGTCGTCCTGGAGCCACGACGGCCACCTCAGCTTCACGGCGGGCTCCACCGAGATCGCCCGCTTCGCGTCCGCGAGCCGGACGGGGTTCGAGAAGGCCAGCGTGAACCCGCCCTCGGCCGCGCAGCGCCCCTGCGGCGTGTCGCGATCGCACTGGGCGTTCAGGAGCCGGAGCGGCCCGTACGTGCGGTACGAGAACCGCTGCTCCTCGCCGGCCGGCAGCGGCCCCTCGCGGCCACGGAGGCCCTGGGCCACGACGAGCTCGATCTCGCTGTCGCGCGGCAGCGGGGCGCGCGGGACGAGCTCGACGAGCATCTCGTTCTTCGGGTCGGGGCGGCGGACCTCGAACGCGACCTTGGCCGCGCGGCCGCCGGCCCTGAGGGACACGCTCCGGGAGATCTCGGCGGCGTCGACGGGCTGGTTGAACCGGAGCGCGAACCGCGTTTCCGGCTCGAGATCGTCCTTGCCCGACCAGGGCTCGACGCGCGCGACCCTGGGCAGCTCGGTGCGGAAGGTGAGCACGTAGGGCGCGGCGAGCGCGCTGCCGTCGAGCGCGCGGGTGCCCGCCGGGACCTCGACGGTGAATGGGGTGCCGCGCGGCAGGTGGCCCTCGGGGACGAACGTGAGGCCGCTGGTGCCGACCCAGCGCCAGCGCCCGGGCGCCGGCGGCTTCAGGACCGCGGGGGCGGCGGCCTCGCCGCCGGCGAGGTCGAGCGGCCGCATCGGCCGGTTGAACACGAGGCTGATCTCGGCGGGGCTCGTGGTCTGCCCGCGGGGCGCGCCGAACACCACCGCGAAAGGCCCCTCCGCGGCCTTGCCGCCCGCGTCGAGCGCGCCGGGGGCGAGCGTGCCGCGGGGCGGCACGTTGGGCGCGCGCGCCCCCTGCACGCACGCGAGGCTGAGGGCGATGGCGGCCAGGGCAGCGGGCGCGGACCGGAGGCGCGGAGCGACGGACATGGGGCCGCGACTCAGCAATGGGGGTGCCGCGGCCGCAAGAGGCCTGTCCTTCGCGGGAGCCGGGCGCGCGATGTGGCAGGCGGGACACACCCCGGGATCCACTGGACGCGTCCCGGCGCCCTCGGGAGCTGGCGGCGCGCTCGGGCTCAGGGCCAGGTGGCCAGCACGGCGGCGATCCACCTTTCCGGATCGCGCACCCCCGGATGCTGCTCGATGTGCACGAACCGCCGCGGAGCGGGCGCCGCAGCAGCCATGCCAAAGCTGAAGGTCGTCGGCGCGCCGTTGAGGAACAACCCCTGGACGTTGCTCGTCGCGTTCAACGAGCACACGCGGCTTCCGGGGACGCCGATCCGCCATGTGGGATCGAGGGCGAGCATGTTGTTCCTGAGCTCCAGGATCTTGTCGCCCGCCCCGGGGGCTGTGTCGACGCCGTGAGAGAGGTGCACATCCACCCTCTCGCAGGTGTCCTCCGCCATGCCGTGCCACTGGATGGCCCACCACGGCCTCCACCCGTAATAGGCCGCGATCTCGACGTGAGAGGCGTGGAACATGGTCGCCGCGTTGTGGGCGACGTCCGAGCTCATCGAGAAGGTCTGGAATGCGCGCTCGTCCGGGCGCGCGTCGCGGTGCGCGCCGGCCAGCAGGAAGGTGCGGGATCTCGACCGCTTGAAGACGGTGACGGCCTGCGTCTCCGTCCCCTCGTCCGCGATCGGATGCGACACCTGATGGCTGAGCTCCCGCTCCGCGAACGCGTCCACGATGAACGCGCCGAACCCCCGATCGACGACGCCGTCCCCGTTCCGGTCGGCGGTCTCCATGAGCAGGCAGTAGCTGCGGCCGTTGTCCGCGTCGCGGAACGGCCGCAGCTGCACGAACGGTGACAGGGTGGACGGCAGCGGGAAGCCGCACGCGCCGTACATCATCGCGCTGACGACGCTCCGCCAGGCGCTCATCTCCAGGAAGGCCGGGGCGACGAACACCCCCGAGCTCCTGCCGGGCATCTGGTCGCGGATGCACGCGACGAGCGCCTCGAGGGTCGCGCTCGATGGACAGGTGAGCTCGGCGGCGCCCGTCGCGCGAGGCGCCATGAGGACGCTGGCGCCCACGAGGAGCAGAGACGATCGGCCGAACCGCATACCAACGACACCTCCGGACCGGGGCTCACAGGACTGCGCTGCGCCGGGTGCAAGCCCGGGACCGGGGAAAGAGCAGGGCGATCTGTGCGGATTGTTCGCGGTCGCCGCGGCCACCACATCGCAGCATCGCCCGGCCCGATCGGCGACCTGGTGACGCCCCGCAAGATCCCCGAAAAAACGTGGAAATATTGAAGGCCTTATCCTCGTCGCCGTGAAGCTCATCCAGCGCGGGCTGCTCGGACGCGACGCAGCCGAGGCGATCGCCATCCCCGTCGGGGCCGTCACGGCCTCGCTCCTCGTGTTCGGCGCCTTCGTGGCCACCCAGGGGGCGAACCCCTTGAACGTCTATTACGAGATGTACCGCGGCGCCTTCGGCACGTGGTTCTCGTTCCAGAACACCCTGCTGCGCGCCGCGCCGCTCATGCTGACCGCGCTCTGCACCGCGCTGCCGGCGCGCCTCGGCCTGATCGTCATCGGCGGCGAGGGCGCTGTCGTCATGGGCGGGCTCGCGGCCGCCTCGGCGGCGCTCGCCGCGCAGGCGTGGCGCGCGCCGCCGCTCGCGACGCTCACCGCCATGCTCGTCTCGGGGCTCCTGGCCGGGGCGCTCTGGGTCGGCCTCGCCGGCGCGCTGCGCGCGTACCGCGGCGTGAGCGAGACGATCAGCAGCCTGCTCCTCAACTACGTCGCCATCGCGATCCTGAACCACCTCGTCGAGGGCGCGCTGCGCGACCCCGCGAGCCTGAACAAGCCGTCGACGGCGCCGATCGGCGCCGAGAACGCGCTCGGGAACCTGCCCGGCGTCGAGGTCCACTGGGGCCTCGCCTACGGCGTGCTCGCCTGCGCGCTCTGCTACGTGCTCATGCACCGCACGACCTTCGGCTTCGCCGCGGCGATGAGCGGCGGCAACGTCCGCGCGGCGCTGCTCGCAGGCTTGCCGGTCAGGCGCCTGCTCGTGATCACCTGCATGCTCGCCGGGGCGTGCGCGGGGCTCGCCGGCATGGTCGAGGTCGCCGCCGTCCACGGCCGCGCCAACGCGTCGCTGGTCAGCGGCTACGGCTACACCGGGATCCTCGTCGCGTTCATCGCGCGCCACAACCCGCTCGCGATCATGCCGGTCGCCCTCCTGCTCGGGGGCATCGGCGCGAGCGGCGGCCTCGTGCAGCGGGCGGCGCAGCTCCCCGACGCGACGGTGAGCGTGCTCCAGGGGGTCCTGTTCCTCGCGATCCTCGCCAGCGAGGCGCTCTACGGCCGCATCCGCCTCACCCGCGCGCCCACGGTCCCGCAGGGCGAGCCCGCGTCGGCGGTGGCGTGATGAGCGACGCATCGGCGCTGGGGCTCTGGGGCATCCCCCTCGCGGTCGCCGCCGGGGCGATCCGCATCAGCACGCCGTTCCTTTTCGTGAGCCTCGGCGAGTGCCTCACGGAGAAGAGCGGCCGCGTGAACCTCGGCCTGGAGGGCACGCTCGTGATGGGCGCGATGGGCGGCTACGGCGTCTCGTACCTCACCGGCTCCGCCTGGCTCGGCGTCCTCGCCGCCGGCGGCCTCGGCGCGGCGCTCGGCGCGCTGCACGCCTGGCTGTGCTCGAAGCCGCGCGTCAACGACATCGCGGTCGGCATCGCGCTCATGCTCTTCGGCGTCGGCCTCGCCTTCTTCCTCGGCAAGCCGCTCATCAGGCCGACGGCGCCCCGCCTGCCGGCGATCCCGCTCGGCTTCTTCAGCGATCTCCCGCAGGTCCGCTCCGCGCTCCAGGTGAACGCGCTCTTCCTCATCGGGGCCGCGCTCGCCCCGCTCCTGCTCTGGATGCTCGACCGCACGCGGATCGGGCTCGTGCTGCGCACGGTCGGCGAGAGCGCCGACAGCGCCCGCGCGATGGGGGTCGACGTGAACCTGGTCCGGCGGCGCGCGACGATGGCCGGCGGCTTCCTCGCCGGCGTCGGCGGCTCGTTCCTCTCGCTCTTCTACCCTGGCAGTTGGAACGAGGGCCTCTCGAGCGGACAGGGGCTCATGGCGGTCGCCCTCGTCATCTTCGCGCGCTGGAACCCGGTGCGCTGCCTCTGGGCCTCGCTCCTCTTCGGCGGCGCGAGCGCGCTCGGCCCGGCGCTCCAGTCCGTCGGCGTCACCTGGGGGTACCACCTCTTCAACGCCGCGCCGTACATCGTCACGCTGGCCCTCATGGTCGCCACGAGCTCCGCGACCCGGACCCTTCCCGATCAGCCCGCCGAGCTCACGCTCGCGCGATGAGCGCGCGAGCCGACACGCTGCCGACACGTTGCCGACACGTTGAACGACAGGAGGAATCGACGCATGACCCACGTGGCCGCTGACCCCTATGCCTGGCCGTACGACGGCGATTTCCGCCCCGAGACGACGGCCCTCCTCGTCATCGACATGCAGACCGACTTCTGCGGCAAGGGCGGGTACATCGATCTGCTCGGGTACGACATCTCGCTGACGCGAGCCTGCATCGCGCCGATCCAGCGCGTGCTCGCGGCGGCGCGCCGCCGCGGCCACCACGTCCTGCACACGCGCGAGGGGCACCGGCCGGACCTCTCGGATCTCCCGGCGAACAAGCGGTGGCGCTCGCGCCGGACCGACGGCGGGCGCGGCACCGGCATCGGCATCGGTGACCCGGGGCCGCGCGGGCGGGTGCTCGTCCGCGGGGAGCCGGGCTGGGAGATCATCCCGGAGCTCGCGCCCCTGCCCGGCGAGCCGATCATCGACAAGCCGGGCAAGGGCTCCTTCTGCGCGACCGACCTCGATCTCATCCTCCGCCAGCGCCGCATCCAGAACCTGATCCTCACGGGGATCACGACGGACGTCTGCGTGCACACGACCATGCGCGAGGCGAACGACCGCGGCTACGAGTGCCTGCTGCTCTCCGACTGCTGCGCGGCCACCGACGCTGGCAACCACGCCGCCGCGCTGAAGATGATCACGATGCAGAACGGCGTGTTCGGCGCGGTCTCGAGCTCCGCGGCGCTCCTGGAGGCGCTCGCTTCGTGATGGACCCGCGCGTCCTCTCGAGCCCGGCGGTGAGGCCGGCCCGCGCCGCCGGCTGCCAGCCAACGCAGCCCGCGCAGCCCGCGCCGCCGCCCGCGCTCTCCGCCGCCGGGATCACGAAGCGGTTCGGGCCACTGCTCGCGCTCGACGATGTCTCGCTGCGCCTCGCCCCCGGGAGCTTCCACGCGCTCCTCGGCGAGAACGGCGCCGGCAAGAGCACGCTGGTCAAGTGCGTCATGGGCTATCACCAGGCCGACGCTGGCGAGATCAGGGTCGGCGACGCCGCCCTGTCGATCAGGAGCCCGCGCGAGGCGCAGTCGCTGGGGATCGGCATGGTCTACCAGCACTTCACCCTGGTGATGAACATGACGGTCGCCGAGAACCTCGTGCTCGCGCGCCCGTCGCTCCCCTTCGTGATCGACTGGCGCGAGGAGCGCGAACAGATCCGCGCGTTCATGGCGCGCATGCCGTTCCGCATCGATCCGGAGCGGACCGTGCGCTCCCTGGCCGCCGGCGAGAAGCAGAAGCTCGAGATCCTGAAGCAGCTCTACCTCGGCAGCCGGATCATCATCCTCGACGAGCCGACCTCGGTGCTCACGCCCGCGGAGGCCGACGAGGTGCTCGGGATGCTCCGGCGCATGGCGGAGGAGCGGCGGGTCAGCGTGCTCATGATCTCGCACAAGTTCCGCGAGGTGATGGCCTTCGCCGACGAGGTCACCGTGCTGCGGCGCGGCCGGGTCGCGGGCCGCGGGAGGGTCGAGGATCTCACGCCCGCGGCCATGGCCGAGATGATGGTCGGCGCGCAGCCGGCGCGCGCCTCTGCGGCCCGCAGCGACGCGCCCGCCGGCGAGCCGGTGCTGCGCATCGAGGGGCTCGCCGCGAGCGACGATCGCGGCCGCCGGGCGCTCGACGGCGTGACGCTCACGGTCCGTCGCGGGGAGATCGTCGGGATCGCGGGCGTCTCGGGCAACGGGCAGGAGGAGCTCGTCGAGGTGCTCGCAGGCCAGCGGCCCGCGCGCGCGGGCAGCGTGCTCGTCCACGGCGAGCCGTACGGCGCCGGCCGCGAGCAGACGCGGGCGCACCGGGTGCGGTGCCTGCCCGAGGAGCCGCTGCGCAACGCCTGCGTCCCGGCGATGAGCGTCGCGGAGAACATCGGGTTCCGCGTCTTCGACAGGCCGCCTTTCACCACGCTCCGCTGGGGCGTGAGCCGCGCCGCGCTGCGGCGGTCGGCCGAGCGCCTCGCCTCCGAGTACGCCGTCAAGGCGCCCTCGGTCGACGCGCCGATCGGCAAGCTCTCCGGCGGCAACGTACAGCGCGCGGTCCTCGCGCGCGAGCTCGGCCTCGGGCAGGGCGAGCGCATCGAGCTCCTCGTCGCCGCGAACCCGTGCTTCGGCCTCGATTTCGCGGCCGTGGCCGAGATCCGCGCCCGCATCCTCGAGGCGCGCAACCGAGGCACCGCCGTCCTCCTCGTGAGCGCGGATCTCGACGAGATCTTCGCCATGGCCGACCGTGTCCTCGTGATGAGCGAGGGGCGCATCGTCCACGAGTCGCCGATCTCGTCGGCCGATGTCGCCGAGATCGGCCGCGCGATGGCGGGGCACCAATGACGGCGCGGGGCACCGAGATCGCGGCGAGGCCGTACCCGTTCCGCCTCGCCGGGCGCGAGTCGGTGGCGTTGCTCGTCATCGACATGCAGCGCGACTTCCTGGAGCCGGGCGGCTTCGGCGCGGCGCTTGGCAACGACGTCCGGCGCCTCCAGCGCGTCGTGCCGACGGTCCGCCGCCTGCTCGACGCCTTCCGCGAGCGCGGCCTGACGGTCATCCACACGAAGGAGGGCCACAGGCCGGATCTCTCCGACTGCCCGGCCGCGAAGCGGGACCGAGGCGCGCCGGGCCTGCGCATCGGCGATCGCGGGCCGATGGGGCGCATCCTCGTCCTGGGCGAGCCGGGCAACGACTTCGTGCCGGAGCTCGCGCCGGCGCGCGGGGAGATCATCGTGCCGAAGCCGGGGAAGGGCGCTTTCTACCGGACGGGGCTCGACGCCAGGCTCGCGGCGCTCGGCGTCACCCAGCTGCTCATCGCCGGCGTGACGACCGAGGTCTGCGTGCAGACGACGATGCGCGAGGCGAACGATCGCGGTTACGAGTGCCTGCTGATCGAGGACGCCACCGAGAGCTATTTCCCGGAGTTCAAGGAGGCGACCCTGGAGATGGTCCGCGCCCAGGGGGCGATCGTCGGCTGGACCGCCCCCGCGAGCGCGGTCCTCGCCGCGCTTTGATCAACAGCAGCGCCGTCCCAGAGCGGTGTTCACCCGCACAGGAGACGGGCCCAGATCGGCGTTTTCGGCGCGCAGGCGCACTCCGGTGCGCCGAGCACTGAAAACGCCGAGGTGGGCCCGTCTCCGAAGCGGGAGAGCACCGCTCACTGAAGGGAGCCGAGCACGCCGTCCACGAGGTAGCTCATGTTCTCGAGCACGATGTCGGTCTGCTTCTGCTCGACGGCCTCGGAGACCACCACCTTGCCCTCGTTGTCCTTGATGGGCCCCTTGAAGATGGTGAGCGTGCCCTCCGTGAGCCCCTCCTTCGCCTCCTCGGCCTTCTGCTTCGCCTCCTCGGAGACGGCGGGCCCGTAGGGCGAGATCTTGACGAACCCTTCCTTGAAGCCGCCGCGCAGGAGGTGCGGATAAGGCTTTCCCTCCCGGATCGACGCCATGTAGTCCGTGTACACCTTGGACCAGTTCCACTCGGCTCCGGTCAGGTACCCCTTCGGTGCGAGCGTTGCCTGGTTGGTGTGGTAGCCGGTGCTGAAGGCGCCGCGGCGCTCCGCGAGCTCGATGATCACCCTGGGCGAGTCGACGTGGGCGGTCAGGACGTCGACGCCCTGGTCGATGAGGCTGTTCGCCGCCTCGGCCTCCTTGACCGGCATCGACCAGTCGCCGGTGAAGATCACGGAAGTCGTCGCCTTCGGGTTCACGCTCCGGACGCCCAGCGTGAAGGCGTTGATGTTGCGCAGCACCTGGGGGATCGGCTTGGCCGCGATGAACCCGAGCTTGCCGCTCTTCGTCGTCATCCCGGCGACGATGCCGGCCACGTACTCCGCCTCGTCGATGTAGCCGAAGTAGCTGCCGACGTTGCCCGGATGCTTCGACCCATCGTAAAGACCACCGCAGTGCAGGAACGTCTTGTCCGGAAACTTCTCTGCCACCTTGAGGATGTGCGGGTCGAAGTAGCCGAATGACGTCGGGAAGATCACCGCCGCGCCGTCGAGGCTGATCATGCTCTCGATCGTCTTCTGCACGGCGACCGTCTCGGGGACGTTCTCCTCCTCGCGGGTCTTCACGCCCGCCAGCCTGGCGACCGCGGCGGCGCCCTCCGCGTGCGCCTGGTTGTAGCCGTAATCGTCCCGGGCGCCGACATAGATGAAGCCCACCGTGAGCGGCTGATCGCTGGACGCCTCCTTGCTGCATCCGGCCGCCGGCAGCAGCGAGAGCGAGACGAGCAGCGGCCGGAAAAAATTGAGGAAAGACGGTCGACGCGGCGCGCCCGCCCCGGGGAGCAGAGGAGTTTTCAGGGTGCTCTTCACACCCTGGATCTGTACGCCCCTCTTCATTTCTGGAACTTTTCCCGTACATGAATTTTCGCGTGCTGCTGAATAGTCATTGAGCGCTCGCCGCTCGCCGTGGCATGGTCGATCAACACGGGAGATTCGCGATGACGTCCATCAATCCAGCAACGACGCGGGAGTCCGCACCTGTGCAGTTGCCTTTCATCATTGCGAATGTGGCGGAGTTCACCGCACATCCGGAGTCGGTCCCATGGCGGCGATTCCGGGAAGGCGTCGAGATCCACCGGCTTTACGGGAGCGGCGACGCGGGCGCCTCGGCGGCGCTCCTGCGCTATGCGCCGGGCGCGTGGGTGCCGCAGCACGTCCATCGCGGCCACGAGCACATCTTCGTGCTCGCGGGCTCTCAGTCGGACGAGCGCGGTCACCACCGGGCCGGGACGCTCGTCGTGAACGCGCCGGGCACCCGGCACAGCGTCTCGAGCGCAGAGGGCTGCATCGTCCTCGCGATCTGGGAGCAGCCCGTCGTCTTCATCTGAGTCGGCGAAGAGACCGCGTTCCTCTCCCCCACCTCTGATTCGTGGGTGTCCCCCACGGCCATGGTCTCCCGCTTCATCGAGGTGGGAGCTCAGCTCTCCTGCGCTCGCGTCACACCGTCACACGGCCAGCGCGACGCGCCTGGGCTGCCGATCCATGTGGGACATCACCTCCATTGCGTCCGGCGTGTATCCCGGCCTCGGTCGCTTTCTCGGGCGCAGAGGTTCAGGTAAGCCGCACTTTGCCGTAGGCTGGACATTCATGGATCCACGCGGGAAGTCGCTCCCCCCGGGGCCGCTCGTCACGGACGAGGACATCCGGGAAGAGCTCCGGCGGCTGTTCGACGCCGGCCCCGACTCTGGGCTCGTCATCCGGGTCTACGGCGAGTCGGGCGAGGGGGCGGCCGCGGCAGACGCGTTCCGCGAGATGTTCGCGTCGCTCCGGATGTACGAGGGGAAGCAGCACGACCAGCCGCTGGAGATCCTCGTCGACGCGCCGAGCAAGGCGCACATCGCGCGCGCGCTGTCCGTGCTCGGCCACGAGCAGCACCAGAAGCGGATCCTCGATCATATCCTCACCACCTTCGGGCGTCGCCTGATCGACCCGCTCGCCGAGATCCTCGACACGACCCCGGCCGGCTCGGTCACGGCGCGGCTCACCATGCTGCGGGACATCTTCCTCGCGCACATCGCGGAGCTGCGGATGACGCCGGAGTCGCAGCAGATCCTGACGAGCGACCTGCGCAGGCTCATGACCGACGACTACCTCGCGATGGTGGCGGAGAACGAGGAGCGGGTTCAGCGCCCGCGCGTGGCGAAGCTCGCGCAGCAGATCCTGCGGCTCGTCGGCTCGACGTTCCACCGTGCGCTCAAGCGGTGGCCGGCGCACGCCGAGCAGATCGCTTCCTCGATCGCCCGGCGGAGCCCGAAGAAGGTGCGGCTTAGCGAAGTGCCGAGGCTCATCCGCGGCCAGATCACCGACGGGATCGAGGAGTTCCTGTGGATCGAGACGATCGCGGACATCGAGGGCGCGCTGCGCCCGATGCTCGCGGAGCACCAGGACGTCATGCCGGTGACGCAGACGACGCTCGACCGCTCCACCTACAGGGAGTTCGCGGACGCCTGCTGGGCGATCATCGCCGAGCATTGCTGACAGCCGGGCGAGCGTTCCCCCCGACCACCGCCCCTCCCCTCGTCCTCCCCCACCCGCCCGCGTCTCACGCTGAGATCCTTCACGTCCTGGTCGCTTTGCTCACCGCGCGTCCTGTCGATCGCGTTCGGAGAGGGGGTTCTCCGTCCGGACCCCGTCTGCGCGCGCCGGGTCGGGAATGATTTCCGTCAGCCGCTGTTGTAAGGGGCCGCTGGCGCCTGGATCGCCGCCCTGCGCGGCGTCCGCTTCGCCGGCGCGAGAGCTTCTTCCCTTCGCGGAGGGGTGCACGGCCGTGATCGAAATCAGCGACCTATACAAGTACTACGGTGACCGGAAGGCCATCGGGCCCCTGTCGTTCTCGATCGAAGCGGGGGAGATCGTCGGCCTGCTCGGCCTGAACGGCGCGGGCAAGACGACGACGCTCCGGATCCTCGCCTGCGATCTCCTCCCGTCCGCGGGTCGGGTCCTCGTGGACGGGCTGGATGTCGTAGACCACCCGCACGAGGTGCGGTCCCGCATCGGGTACCTCCCGGACAGGCCGCCGCTCTACGACGAGATGAGCGTGCGCGCCTTCCTCCACTTCGCCGCGCGCCTGCGCGGCGTCGACGCTGGCGCGGCCGACAAGCGCGTCGCCGAGGCGCTCGCGGTGACGCAGCTCGAGGACGTCGCCGCCGACCCGATCAGCGCGCTGTCGCACGGCTACAAGCAGCGCGTCGGCATCGCCCAGGCGATCGTCCACAAGCCGCGGCTGCTCGTCCTCGACGAGCCGATCAGCGGCCTCGACCCGGTTCAGATCGTCGAGATGCGCGCCCTGCTCCGCAGCCTGCGCGGCGAGCACACCATCCTGCTCTCGAGCCACATCCTCTCCGAGATCAGCGAGACGTGCGATCGCATCCTGGTGATCCGGGACGGCGAGATCGGGGCGCAGGGCACCGAGCAGGAGCTCTCGGCGAAGCTCCTGCACGGCGTCCGGGTCGAGCTCACCGTGCGCGGCCCTGCGGCGGAGGGCGCCGGCTACCGCGTGACGCGCGGCGAGGCGGCGCGCGCGCTCGAGATCGCGCGCGAGGTCGAGGGCGTCACGTCGGTCGAGCCGATCGCCACGACCGAGCCGGGGAGCGACGTCGTGAGCTTCGCGGTCGAGGCCGATCGCGATGTGCGCGCGGCGCTGTGCACCGAGCTCGTGCAGGCGGGGATCGGCATCCTCGAGGTGAAGCGGAGCGAGCGCGAGCTCGAGTCGGTGTTCCTGCGGCTCGCGACGCGCGCGACGCACGCGACGAAGGACAGGCCCGCCGCGGCCGACAAGGCGAGGGCCGGCGGCGAGGCGAAAAAGGCCCCTGCGGGAGAGCAGGCGGAGGAAGGCGAGGGCGAAACATGAGAGGGACATTGCTCGTCGCGCGGCGGGAGCTGTCCGCGTACCTGAGGTCACCGCTCGGGTACGTCGTCGCCGCCGCGGCGTTGCTCATCGATGGCATCTACTTCCAGGTCGCGGCGCTCGGCTCGGGCGCGCGGCTGTCGGCCGAGGTGCTGCTCAAGTTCCTGGACGGCACGGCGTTCATCACGATGGTCGCGGCGCTCATCCTGTCGATGCGCCTCATCGCCGGCGAGCGCGAGAGCGGGACGCTCATCCTGCTCAGGACGGCGCCCGTGCGCGACGGCGAGATCATCGTCGGCAAGTTCCTCGCCGCGCTGGCGCTGGTCACCCTGATGACGGCGATCACGATCTACATGCCGCTGCTCATCTTCGTGAACGGCAAGGTCTCCGTCGGGCACATCCTGGTCGGCTACTCCGGGGTGCTGCTGCTCGGCGCCGCGTCGCTGGCGATCGGGCTCTTCGCCTCGACGCTCGCGGCGAGCCAGGTCATCGCGGTCATCCTCGGGGCGGCGATCATCGGGACGCTCGGCTTCCTGTTCCTCGTCGCCCGCGTGACGGAGCCGCCGCTCAACGACTTCGTGAGCGCGCTGAACCTCTACCCGCTCAACCAGAAGCCGTTCTTGAACGGCGTGCTCCGGCTGGAGAACGTCCTGTACTACGTCGCGGTAGCGTACTTCTTCCTGCTCGCCGCGACCCACACCCTGAGGGCACGGCGATGGCGGTGAACGACGAGAACGCTCATGCCGACGAGGCCGAGGTGGGCGGCAAGGAAGCGGGCGCCGCGCAGCGCGCGGCCGATCCTGCGCCGGGCGTGGAGCCGCAGCCCGCGCCGGCGTCCACCACGCCGGCGTCCACCACGCCGCCGGGGCTCCGCGCCGGCGGCTGGATGGCGCCGGCGTACGCGGGCGCGCTCCTCGCCATCTTCCTGGGCGAGCGGGTGGTCCCGACGATCGAGTGGCTCCGCTACGCGCTGTCGGGGCTCGGGTTCCTGACCCTAGTCCTCGTCACCGCGCTGCGCTTCGCGGCCGCGGTGCGCCAGACGGGCGAGCGCCGCACGGTCGAGCGCGCGCTCGCGATCCTGTCGGCGCTCGGGCTCATCGCGGTGGCGGCTTACTTCACGACGACCGACGCGGGGCGGTCCCTGCTCGGCGTGTCCCAGGCCGCGCCCGACGTGCGAGCGCGCATCGAGTCGGCCACGACGGTCGGGTGGATCGCGCTGCTCGTCATCGCGACGGTGCCGCTGCTGTTCGGCGAGGCGGCGCTCGCGCCGATGCGGCGCGCCGAGCGCATCGAGGGCCGGCGGGTGCGCGCCGCGACGCTCTCGGGCGTGACGCTCGCGTTCGCGGCGGTCTACTCCGCGCTCTTCGTGTACGGCGCGAGCCAGCTCGAGCTCAAGGCGGACTTCTCGTACTACCGCACGGCTCGCCCGGGCGACTCCACGAAGCGCGTCGCCGAGAGCCTGACCGAGCCGCTCAAGATCACGGCCTTCTTCCCGCAGCTCAACGAGGTCGGCGCCGAGGTCGAGGGCTACCTGCGCGAGGTGAGGGCGGCGTCGCCGCAGGTCACCGTGGAGATGCAGGATCGCCTGCTCGTCCCCGCGCTCGCCAAGGAGGCGAAGGTCACGCAGGACGGCGTCGTCGTGCTCTCGCGCGGCACCTCGCGCGAGACGCTGACCATCGGGTCCGACATGAAGGCCGCGGGCGCGAAGCTGAAGAGCCTCGACGCGGACTTCCAGAAGGCGCTGCTGAAGGTGATCCGCTCGCAGCGCACCGCGTACCTGACGGTCGGCCACGGCGAGATGAACGAGGCGGCCGGCGCGGCCGAGGGGCGGACGACCAAGAACCTCCGCAAGCTGCTCGAGTCCCAGAACTACGTCGTCAAGGACCTCGGGCTCGCCCAGGGGCTCGGCAGCGAGATCCCGAAGGACGCGAGCGTGATCATCGTGCTCGGCCCGCAGAAGGAGTTCCTGCCGGAGGAGGTCGCGACCCTCAAGCGGTACGCCGACGACGGCGGGCACCTCCTGCTCGCGCTCGATCCGGAGGCCAAGGTCGACCTCGCTCCGCTCGCGGGCGCCGTGGGCCTCGCGTGGAAGCCCGAGGTCCTCGCGAACGATCGGGTCTACGTGCGGCGGCGCTTCAACGACTCCGATCAGGCGATGCTGGTCACGACGCGTTACTCCTCGCACGCCTCGGTCTCGACGCTGAGCCGCCACGCGCAGCAGGCGCCGACGATCTTCCCGGGCGCGTCGTCGCTCGAGAAGCCCGAGGGCGGCGACCTGAAGGTCGACTTCGTCGTCCGTGCGCTGGGCGAGACGTACGCCGACGCGAACGGCAACTTCAAGTTCGACGAGGGGAGCGAGAAGCGGAGCGCCTACAACCTCGCCGCGGCGGTCTCGAAGGAGCTCGCGCCCGGCGGCGGGGACGGCAAGGACAAGAAGGAGCTCCGCGCGTTCGTGGTCGCCGACGCCGACGCGTTCAGCGACGCGGCGTTCAGGAACGAACCCAACATCGTGCTCGCGCTCGACGCGCTCCGGTGGCTCGGCGGCGAGGAGAGCTTCGCCGGCGAGATCACCTCGAACGAGGACGTCCGGATCGAGCACACGAAGGAGAAGGACCAGGTCTGGTTCTGGGCCACGATCCTCGTGGCGCCGGCCATGGTGCTGGGGCTCGGGCTCTTCATCACGCGCCGCGGGCGGCGCGCGAGCGGGAGGCGCGCATGAGGTTGGATCGCAGCTTTTTCGTGCACCTCGGCCTTCTTGTGGTCGCGGCCTTGTTCGCGGTCCTCGTCTGGACCCGCGACAAGACGGCGGCCGCGCTGTCGACCGCGGACGTGACCGTCTGGGCCGGCCGCGCCGAGGACGTCGAGCGCATCGCCTTCGAGGGCAAGTCGAAGACGGTCGTCATGGAGGCGAAGAAGGACAAGGAGGGGCGTTACTTCGTCGGCACGACGGAGCGCAGGCCGACGCCCCCGGCCGACAAGCCGAAGGACAACCCGCACGGCGACGAGGGCGACGCCGAGCACGACGATCCGCCCGCGGAGCCGGAGCCGACGGTCATGACGAAGACGTTCATCTCGGTGAGCGCCGGCAACAAGCTCGCCGAGGCGATCGCCCCGCTCAAGGCGCTGCGCTCGATCGGCCGCATCGCGGACGATCGCGCCAGCGAGTTCGGGCTCTCCGAGCCGGAGGGCACGCTCACGGTCAAGCTGCGAGGCGCCGAGCGCAAGCTGGTCATTGGCGGCGCGACGCCGGGCGGCGCGGATCGCTACGCGCGCGACGAGGCCACGGGCGAGGTGTACGCCATCAAGGGCGACATCTACCGCGACCTCGACACCGCGGAGTCGCGCCTCTTCGAGCGGGACCTGCACGAGTGGAAGGACGTCGATCTCACCCGGGCGCGGGTGATCGCCGGGGACAAGCGCCGCGAGCTCACGCGCAGCGGCGACGAGGGCAAGAAGTTCTGGGCCGACCCGGCGAACCCCGAGCAGAACGACGAGACCGTCGGCAACTGGATGAGCAAGCTCGATCGGCTTCGCCCCTCCGAGTACATGGTCGCCACCCCAGAGCCGAAGGAGGTCGTGGTGCGGGTCGAGTACACCGGCCGCTCGGGCGACATCGGCTTCCTCGAGCTCGTGAAGGGGCCTCCCGGGGCGAGCGGCAAGCCCGACTACTTCCTCGTCACGGAGCGCACCCGCCTCTTCGGAAAGGTGCCCCAGAGCCTCGCGGAGCAGGTCGAGCAGGACGTCAGCGCCCTCGTCAAGTAGCCCCTGCGCCTGGCGAGCGCGCCGGAGCATCCCCCCCGGCGCGCTCGGCGTTTCACGCGGCCTACGCCGCTTTCCACGGCGTGAGCCGCCCCCCGATCGCTCTTTACTTGCCGTACCGGGTCCGGTCCTGCAACGCTCGGGCGCAATGTTCTTCCGACGATGGCCCACCCTGGCGCTGAGCGCTGCGGCGGCGCTCGCCGCGGCGTGCAGCTCGCCGCCTCCACCCCAACCTGTGGCGCCCGAGCCCCCCGCGACCGCGGCGCCCGAACCTCCGCCCCCTCCGGCGCCGAAGCCTTGCAAGGCGCTCGACGAGCAGTGCCAGGCCGACGAGTCCACCCGGGCGAAGATCGCCCGGAGCTCGTTCGTCCTCACGCCCGTGAAGGGCTGGACCTACGCCCAGGCAGAGAGCGCGACGGTCGCGCAGGCAGCGGCCGAGGGCCCGGCCCTCGCGACGGCGCAGGTCGACGTGGGCGAGGGCAAGCAGGCGGCCGAGAAGCGCGACGCCGCGCTCGACGCGCTCGCGCGCGAGATCAACGTGACGCTGCCCAAGAAGAAGGTGAACTGGAAGAAGCCCCTCGAGACCAAGGAGATCGCCGGAAGGAAGATCGGCCTGTGGCAGGCCGAGGGCGCGGCGCGCGGGACCAAGAAGGGCCCGCTGCTGATCTTCGCCGACACCGGCAAGGAGGGCGAGGTCCTGCTCGGGCTCGGCTTCGTGCCGGACGACGACAGCTCCGGCGCCGACGCGACCATCCTGCAATCGATCGAGTCGATCTCGGTCGCGGGGGAGTGATCTCGTGACGGCACCGAACGTCGCGCCGGGGAGCGTCGTGGCGGGGAGGTTCTCCGTCCGCGCGCTCCTCGGTTACGGGGGCGTGACGGCCACCTTCCGCGCGGCGACGGCGCAGGCGCGCGACGTCGCCCTCAAGCTGTACTCGCCCGTGATCGGCCAGCGCCCGGACGCGATGCAGCACCTGCAGCGGTACGTGGCCGAGACGAACAGGCTGCCGCCCGAGCTCGCCGCGCACATCCTCGAGGCCGGCTACGATCCGGCGACCGCCGCCCCCTTCACGGTGACGGACATGATCCACGTCCCGTCGCTCGCGGAGCTCGCCGTGCGCCGGCCGATGGGCTTCGAGGAGGTCGGGGCGATGCTCCGCTCGCTCGCGGCGGTGCTCGACGCGGCGCACGCCCGCGAGGTCCCTCACCACGGCCTCAAGCCGACGAACCTGTTCGTCGACCCGAGCGCTCCCGGCAGCGTGAAGATCACCGATTTCGGGCCGTCGGTCGCGCGGACCTTGCTGCCGACGCCGGAGGGCTACGTCCTCTCCGCGCCGTGGCTCGCGCCCGAGCAGCTGCAGCCGGGCGTCCCCGCCGGAGCCGCCGCCGACATCTTCTCGGCGGCGCTGGTCGCGTTCTTCGCGCTCACGGGCCGCTCGTACTGGCGCTCCTGCCAGGGTCAGATGGACGTACCCGCCTGGCAGCGCGAGATCATGGGGCCGCGCACCTCCGCGTCCGCGCGCGCCGCGGAGCTTGGCGTCCCGCTGAGCCCCGTGCTCGACGCCGCCTTCGCGCGCGCGCTGGCGCACGACCCGCGCGAGCGCTTTCGCTCCGCGAGCGAGCTCGCGGCGATGCTCAGCGGCTTCTCCGCGGCCGCGATCGAGGTGGGCTCGACGCTCGCCCTCTCCCCTTCGGCGAACGAGGCGGTCGTGCCTGCGCCGCCGGCCCCCGCCGTCCACGCGGCGAGCGCGCCCGCGCCGCTGCCGCCGGGCGACGCCACGCAGCTCGCGCCGTCGCCCTTCGCGCCGTTCTCCGCGTCACCGCCGCTCGCGCCGTCGCCTCCCCTCGGGGCCTCGCCACAGATGTCCGCGTCCGCGCAGCCGCAGCTCCCCGCCGACGCGCGCGCCGCGCAGGCGCCGTCGCCTGAGGCGCAGGGCCCCGCGCCGTCCCCGCGGGTCGCTGGCACGGCGCTGACCGCGGTCAGCACCCCGGGGCGGTCGCCCTGGAGCA
This sequence comes from Sorangium sp. So ce321, assembly GCF_051530195.1. Classification (NCBI taxonomy): domain Bacteria; kingdom Pseudomonadati; phylum Myxococcota; order Polyangiales; family Polyangiaceae; genus Sorangium; species Sorangium sp. So ce321. The sequence goes on from NZ_CP150329.1 coordinate 7,632,193, forward strand.
AGGCCGCTTCCCTGGCGGTGGGCATCGCCGCGGTGCTGCTCGTCGGGGGCACGGCCGCCGCGTGGTACGTCCTCGACCGCAGGGACACGCCGCAGCCGAGCCCCAGCGCCTCGACCGCCGCGTCCACCGTGGCCGCGTTGCCGTCCGCCGAGCCCGCGCTCGCGAAGCCGACCGCCGGCGCGCAGCCGCCCGACGCCGGCGCGTCGGTCGTCGAGCCCCCGATCGACGCGGGCGCCGCGACCGACGCGGGCGCCGCGACGGCCACGCTGGTGCAGGCGAAGATCTCCTGCAAGCCCGTCACCTGCGAGGAGATCACGGTCGACGGCAAGGCGACCCAGGCCCCGGAGCTCGAGCTCGATCTGCCACCGGGGGTCCACCAGGTGAGCGTGAAGCGCGCCGGCTATTTCCCGCGGAGCCTGAAGGTCATCGCCAAGGCCGGCACGCCGCTCGTGCAGGAGTTCCAGCTGACCGAGATCCCCCCGGCGCCGGCCCAGCCCGCGGGGCAGGGCGCGAGCAAGCCCTGCGGCAAGTTCCTCAAGCGCTGCAAGTAGCCGAGGTGGCCGCGGACCGCGCGCTCATGCCCGCGGGTGCGCCCGCCGGTACGCGGCGCGCACGTGGTCATCGGCCAGGTGCGTGTAGATCTCGGTCGTCACGACGTTCGCGTGGCCGAGGAGCGCCTGGACGCTCCGCAGATCGGCGCCCCCCTCGAGCAAGTGCGTCGCGAACGAGTGGCGGAGCTTGTGCGGCGAGCTCGGCTTGTCGATGCCCACGGCGCGGGCGTATCCCCCGAGGAGCTTCCATACCGCCTGCCGGGTGAGCGGCCCGCCGCGTGGGGAGAGGAACAGCACCTGCGTCGCCGCGCTGCGCGGGTGCGTGGCGCGCACCTCCAGGTAGGCGTCGATGGCGGCGAGCGCCGGCTCGCCGAGCGGCACGAGCCGCCGCTTCCCGCCCTTGCCGAGCGCCATCACGATCCCCTTGCGCCGCTCGATGTCGGCGACCTTGAGGCGCACCACCTCGCTCACGCGCAGGCCGGCTGCGTACATCACGTGGAGCATCGCGCGATCGCGCAGCCCCCTGATGGTCCCCTGCTCGGGCGCCTCGATGAGGAGCGCGATCTCGTCGAACGAGAGCACCTTGGGCAGCCGTCGCCCGACGCGCGGCCGCTCGACCAGCGCGCACGGATCCCGCTCGATGCGGCGCTCGCGCAGCAGGAAGCGGATGAACCCGCGGACCGCCGAGAGGTGGCGAGCGGCCGAGCTGGCGCTGATGCCCGCCTGGCCGAGCGCGACCAGGTAAGTGCCGATCAGCGCCTGGTCGAGGCCGTCGACGCTCGTGACCCCGCTCGCCTCCGCGTGGGCGACGAGCTTGGCGAGATCGTGGCCGTACGCTTCCAGCGTCAGAGCCGCCAGAGCCCGCTCGACGCGGAGGTGATCCAGGTACGCGTCCACCCAGGTCGCGAGATCCACACCCAACGCTACTGCGAAAGCGGCAAAGTGCGCCAGAAAGCCGGGCTGGAGCAGATGCACCCCGGACGCCCCGGACGCCCCGGACGGCAGCACCTCTTCCGGCCTGGCACCTGCCGTGCGCCTGCCGTCCCGGTTCCAGCCGGGCGCGGAATGCGTCACAGTGGGGTCGTGCTGTCACCCTTCGAGGTCGTCGAGCCCCGCGGAGCGGAAAGCCCGGTCCTCGTCGAGGTACCGCACGCGGGTGTCCACATGGATCCCGAGTCGCTGTCCTGGACCATCGCGCCTGCGCGCAGCATCGGGCGCGACGCCGATCTGTACGTTGACGCGCTCTTCCAGGACGCTCCGGCCGAGGGAGCGACGCTCCTGTTTTCCCGGATGAGCCGCCTGGTGATCGATCTCAACCGGAGCGAGGCCGACTGCGACGGCGAGGCGGTCGAGGGGGGCGGCCGGGCGCCCTACCCGAGGGGGCTCATCTGGCGTGTGACCACAGATGGCGAGCCCATCCTTATTTCTCGCCTACCGCGGCGCGAGGTGGAGCGCCGGCTCGACCGCTTCTATCGCCCCTACCACCGCAGCCTCAGCGCCATCCTCGCCCGCAAGCGTGAGCGCTTTGGCTTCGCGATCCTCCTCTGCGCGCACTCGATGCCGAGCCAGAGCCGCCGTGGCCATGCGGAGGGCGCCGTCGGCCGGGCCGACATCGTCCCCGGGACGCGCGGGCGGACGACCGCCGCGAGCGCGGTGATCGACGTGGTCGATCAGCACGCGCGCGCCTGCGGGTTCTCCGTGCGCCATGATGACCCCTACAAGGGTGGTTTCAGCACCGCGCACTACGGCCAACCGCACCGTGCCGTCCACGCCGTGCAGATCGAGATTGCACGCCGGCTGTACATGGACGAGCAATCCCTCGCCATGGATGGGCAAGGATTCACTGCCGTGCGAGACTTCGGGCGCACCCTGGTCGCGCGGCTCACCTCCGCCGAGCTGCTCGGGCAGCTCCGCAGCAACCCCCTCGACGCCCGTGAGATCTGATCCAGCTCCATCGATGGAAAAGCCTTACGGAGAGGCGAGCCGCGACCGCCCGCCATCGAGCCGTCGCGCGACGGCCGAACGGGAAAAGGCAGCGTCAGCCCAGCCGGAGGGCGCCCTAGCGGGCGACGGTCCGACCGCGCGCCCCGCGGAGGAGGCGGACCCTGCGGCGCCGAACGCCGCGGCGTCGGTCGAGCGTCAGTTCGTGTCGAGCCCGGTCATCACGATCGAGGAGGCGCCGCCGCCGAGCGTGCGCGAGAACGTCACCAAGCCGCTGCTCGCGTCCGAAGCGCTCATGGAGGACCTCGCGCCGATGCGTCCGGCGCAGGACGCGGCGCGGACCTGGTGCGCCGCCGTGGGCGTGGGCTTTCTCCTCCTCGGCGGCCTGTCGCTCGCGGGCCTCCGCCCCGATGGTGTGGTCGCGGGGCCGCCCGCGTTCGTCTTGGGCATCGTCGCGCTGTTCACCGCGCTCACCTCGGTGAGCTACCGGCAGCGCGCCGTCGCGATGGTGGTGCTCGGGGCGATCGCGACGGTCATCGGCCTGCAGAGCTCCGGGACTGCGTTCGGCTGGGGAGCCGCCCGGGCCGTGGCCGCGATCGCGCTCCCGGCGGCGCTCGTCTTCCGGTCTCGTTACAGGGCGTACAGCGGCGCGCGCTGGCTGCTCGTCGCCGCGTTCCTCGTCGCGCTCCCCTCGTTCGGGCAGGCCGTCGCGCAGCTCGCCTTGCTCGATCCTCACCTGGCCCAGCTGGGCGCCGCGATGGTGATCCTGGCGGTGCTGTCCAGCCTCACCGGCTTCATGGGGGCGGAGACGACGGGCGCCGGGACGTTCCTTGCCGTCGCCGTGGTGCTCTCCTTCACGGCCGACCTGATCGTCGGCAGGCTCGCCCAGCTCAGCGCCTTCTCGCCTCGGGAGCTCGTCAGCGTGCTCTCCGCGGGCCTGGCGTTCGCCGCGACGTCCGCCATCACGAGCCTCGGCCTGTTCCAGATCCTGGCCTGGCGCCTCGCCGCCGACGCCCGGCGCATCGACCTGCACTCGCCCCCCACCGACAAGGATGGGCCGGACCGGCGGCCGCCCTCGGGCGGCGAGTGGCTGACGTAGCGCCCGCACACCAGGGCGCTTGCCGGGTTGGGGCCGCCTTTTGCGGCGGAAGATGAGGCGCGTGGCCAGTGGTCACCTTCGCGGAGGGTGTCCGGCGCCCGCCAGGCTGCCGCTTGGGCTTGGCGCTGGAGGCACGTAGCAGGGCGCGCGGCCCGCCCGTCGGCCTCCCTCCGCGAGCGATCTGCCGGTGCGCGTCGGGCGCAGCGGCAAAGATCCCCCGGTGGACGCTTGACATGTCCCCCGGCTTCCTTCACTTTCCCGCGCTCCCGAGCCCCCCTGCTCCCCCGCGCAGGGCGTGCGCTCGCCGGTTTTATCGATCAGGATCGGGGTACCGACCGCGGTCCCCTTCCAACCGAGGACGTCATGGCGAAGAGCGACATCACTGGGAAGCGGAAGCTTCTGGCGCAGAATGTCTCCCACTCCAACATCAAGACGAAGCGCTGGCAGCTCGTGAACATCCAGACCCGGCGCGTCTGGGTCCCCGAGCTCAACCGCTTCGTGAAGCTCAACCTCACGACGCGCGACATCCGCACGATCGACAAGATTGGCGTCGTCGCGTACGCGAAGCGCCACGGCGTCGCGCTCTAGCGCCTCGCGCCCGCCAGACGGATGTCTGGCAGCCGCTTCGCAGCTGAACGCGCAGGACGCTCTCCCTGCACGCTCCCGGAGCTTCGCTCCACTTCCAATGTAGCCCGAGGCCCGGCGGCAAGGCGCTCGCTATCAGCGATGCGACCCGCCGGCTTCCGGCCTGCGCACACCCCTGACGGACGGAGCGCTGCGCCAGGCAGCGGTCCCCTGCGGCTCCCTTGAGGGCCCCACATCCCGGCGCCGGGCAGCGCCGCTCGATCAACCTGCGGCAGGTTGCGCCACGCCGGTCCATTCGACGAGCGCGCGCTGGCTTGGATCACGAGCCGCTCGACGAGCGCGCGCCGGCTCCGGTGGCCCGCCCCGGCTCCGGCCGAGTCGCTCGACGAGCCAGCGCCGGCTCCGGTGGCCCGCGCGCCGGCTTCGCCTCAATCGCCTGTTGACCGCGTCCCTGCGCCCGCCATGAAGCCCGGCGCGAGGTTGACCGCGCGCGCGTCCCGGTCGTCGCGCACGACGGCGAGGACGCCGTCGGCGCTCATCTGCGTGCGGACCTCGTGCAGGGCGGCCTCGAGCGCGGTCCCGTGGAGGAGCGCTCCGAGGGCGTTCACCTCGAGCTTGGGCCTGCCTGTCAGCGCGATCGCCGCCGCGAAGGTGCTGCGCTGGAGGATCGCGATCGGCGCTGCCGCGGGCAGGGGCGTGCCGGGCGCGAGGCGCGTGATGCCGCGGCGCACCGGGACGGCGTCGCGCCCGAGCACGATGTCGAGCTCGGGCACGACGATCCCGTCGTCGGTGCGCGCGTAGGCCAGCGCGGCGACGGTCCCCCAGCCATCGCAAGCGACGATCGCGTCCGCGTGCCGCACCTGCTCCCCGGCCGGCCACGGCGCCTGGAGCGCCGTCGCGCCCTCCGCGATGATCGTGGACGCGGCCTCCACCTCGGCCGGGACCGCCTCGGCGATGTCCTCGGCGGTCAGCGTCCCACCGGCGACCGGCCCTCCCACGGCGAGCAGCGCCCGCTCCACGTCGCGCGCCCGGAGCGCCACCGCGCCGAGGGAGCCGACCTCGCGGAGCAGCGCCGCGCGCCCGCTCGCGCCGGCGCGCTCGGCCGCGGCGACGCCGGCGCGCACCAGCTCGCGGAGCCGCGCGCGCCCGAGGTAGCCGTGCAGCAGGACCAGCATGCCGAGCGAGCGCGGGACGGCGACGTGCGCGGCCTCCGGCACGCTCTGCCCCTCGACGAACCCGCGCGGCCGCGGCGCGCCGCGCCCAGGCTGGATCGCCCGGCCATCGAAGGCCCTCGCGCCCACGCCGACGCCGGCCGCGAGCGCGATGGTGGGCGCCAGCAGCACGTCAGGCTGCGCGCCAGCCGCGGCAAAGAAGCCAGCGACGATCGCGTCGATCGCGCTGCCCGACGACTCGAGCGCAGCCCGGGCAGCCGAGGCCGCAGAGGCGTCGCTCGCCGTGGCCGCCGCGCCGCGGATCACTGCTCCTCGTCCTCGGCGACGAGGGTGTTCGGCATGGGCATGCTAGGCCTTACCACGGCCGAAGACGTCGAGCGATCGGGCTTGCGCGCGAGCGACGCCGTGAGCTGCGACTTGATCTGGTGCGCGCGGTCGCCCTCCACGACCAGGAACACCTCACGCCGTCCGCGCAGGCGATCGGCGACGCGCTCGAGCGCGGCCGCTCCCAGCGACGAGGACTTCCCGAGCGCGCGCAGCCGTGAGTAGACGATCGGCCCGGGCGGAGGCGCGTCCCGGGCGACGTCGAGCACCGGGATCACCTTCGCGGCGCGCGCCGTCGCGACGATGTCGTCGCGCTCCCAGATCCCGGACGGCTCCCAGCAGCGCACGACCCCTTCCGCGGGCAGGCGCTCGAAGAGCGCCGCGAGCTTCTTGCGGTTGCTCGCCGTCGGTCGCAGCGACGGCGGCGTCTGGAGCACGACGCACCTGGCCTCCAGCACGGCCGCCACCTCGAGCGAGGTCGAGAGCGCCTCGTCGAGCTCGCTCCCGGCCGCGAGCTCACCGACCACGCGCGGCAGCACCACGCTGAAGACGAAGCCTGGCGGCACCGCCTTGCGCCATTTGCGCAGCGTGGTCACGCGAGGCAGCGACGAGTCGACCGGACGGAGCTCGACCAGATCGAAGCGCTCTTTGTACTTCTGGATATCCCCCTTGAGCGAGGGCAGTCCGACGAGGAGGCGGGCCATCAACGCGGACTCTTAACCCAGCTTGCGCGCCGATGCAGCGCATGGCCGACCGAGGCGCGATTTCTCATTTGAGGCTCAAAATCCTTGATTTATTCGAAGTGGAACCACTGCGTCAGGTTCTCCCGGAGAAACCGTTCCATCTCCGCCGTGATCTGCCGCGCCGCGATGTCGAGCTCGGACGGTCCGGGCCTGCGGGGCAGCGAGATGGGCGGCGCGATGCAGATCTCGTACTCCATGAAGCCGGTCCGCCGGGTGAACACCGGGACGATCGGCGCTCCGCTCACGGCGGCGAGCTGGAGCGGGCCCTCCGGGACGCGCCACGGCATGCCGAAGAGCTCGACCTCGCGGCCGCGCATCCCGGACGGGAGCCGATCGATCTGGATGGCCACGACCCCCTGCCGCCGCAGATGAGCGAGCAGCGGGAGCACCGCGAGCGGATCGTCGTCGACGTGCTGCATCCGCACGCCGACCCGATCGCGCGTGCCGTCCTGGATGGCCTGCGCGCGGCTGTCGCGCTCGCGCTGCATGACGATGAGCACGTCGGCCGCGTGCACCGAGCGCAGCAGGGGCGCGGCGGCCTGCCAGCCGCCGGTGTGCGCCGTTACGACGATCACCCCGAGGCCGCGCCGGAAGGCGCTCGTGAAATGCTCGTCGTTCACGCACAGGCCGGTGAGCCGCTCGGGTCGGCTGCTGCCCGCGATGAACGCATCGGTGAGGCAGCTGGCGAAGTTGATGAACACGCGGGCGACGTCGCGGTACTCGTCCAGGGCGCCTCGCTCGCCGAGCGCCAGCCGCAGGTTCCGGAGCACGGCCCGCCGCTGCTCCGGCAACACCGCCCCGAAGAGGAGACCGAACAGCGCGGGGCTGTGTCGGACGAGGAGGTCTGGGCCGTAGGTCACCCCAGCGTCGACCGCGCGCCGCCAGAGCACGGAGTCGTGGTGTCGCAGATCGTCGAGGAGCGCTCGGAGCCTGGAGGGGAGATCCACGTTCTTGCTCGTGCGCGCGGCGTCTTGCCGGCGGACACCGTAGCGGATCATCGGGCGCCCGCGAAGGGCGCCCGAGCACCGCCGCGCCGCGGCGCCTGGGCCCGTCGTGGCGTGCTACGCGCATCAGCGCGCATCGGGATCCTCGGGCGGCCCGGCGGGCGGAGGTGCGGCCGGGCTCGCCGGTTCGCCGACCCCTGAGCGGCTCATCCCCCATGCGGCGACGGCGCGCACCGACGGGTCGTCGTGGGTGAGCGCGGCGGCCAGCGCGCGCTTCGCGCTCGCCGCGGCCGCGCCCTCTGCGCCGCGCGCGAGCCGGTTCGCAGCGACGATGGTCGCGTTTCTGGCGAGCCCGCCGCGCCGCGCGCGGCGGAGCGGCGTCCCTACGGTCAGCGCGTCGAACTCTTGCTCGTCCAGCGACGCGAGGTCGTCGACGTCCCTCGCTTCCCACCGCGCCAGCGGATGAAACGGCGCGGTGCGCTCGAGGGGCGGCGGCGCGGTCCTGTTGAACGGGCAGACCTCCTGGCACACGTCGCAGCCGAAGAGGTGCTCTCCCATGCTGGGCCTCAGCTCCTCGGAGGGCGCGCTTCGCTGCTCGATCGTCAGGTACGCGACGCAGCGACGAGGATCGAGCACGAAGGGCGCGTCGAACGCCTGCGTGGGGCACGCGTCGAGGCAGCGCGTGCACGATCCGCAGCGCTCCGCGATGGGCACGTCGGGGACGAGCGGCAGCGTGGTCACCACCTCGCCGAGCAGCTGGTAGCTCCCCTGCCCCGGCGTGATGAGCAGCCCGTTCTTGCCGACGAAGCCGATGCCAGCGCGCGCCGCCCAGACGCGCTCCATCACCGGCTCGACGTCGCAGAGCGGCCGCGCGAGGACGGACGGCGCGATCGACCGGATGAACGACGCGAGCCGCCGCAGCCGGCGCTTCACGTGGTTGTGGTAGTCCTGCCCGCGCGCGTACCGCGCGACGCTCTGCGCGAGCGACGGGTCGCGCCCCTCGCTCTCCCTGGGTCGGGCGTACCTGCGGCCGACGCACACGACCGAGCGGGCCCCCTCGAGGATCGCGCTGGTGTCCAGCCGCCGCCGCTGCTCCGCGTACTCCGCGAGGTAGCCCATCTCCCCGTGCATGCCGCGCTCGATGAACTCGAGGTATCGCGCGTGCTCGACCCCGAGCGGCTCGTCCGCGCGCGCGACCCCGACGACGTCGAACCCGAGCGCGAACGCCTGCTCGCGCACCAGCCGGTCATGCGTCGGTCGCTCCGTGCTCGTCTCCCCTGCGGGACGATGGGCCTCGCGCTTGCTCATGATGGAGACTGATGGAAACTGATGGAGACTGATGGAGACGGACGGTGATGGGACGGTCGTGACGGTAGTACGGAAGGCGGCGCTGGTCTCGCGCTCAGCGGACGCGCGGCCTCACCCGGCGCTCTGCTCGCCCAGCAGCCGATCGAGCGTGATCGCGCACGCCGCGCGCACGCTGAGGTGATTGTAGCCGGTGCTCGCGGCAGCCCGGATCGGCTCGATCCTGACGTCGGCGTCGGCGATGAGCTCCGGCGCGAGACCCCAGCCCGTGCCGAACATGATCAGCACCGGGCGGCTCGCCTGCGCGAGGCGCGCGCGGCTCGCCGCGTAGCTCGTCACCGGGAGCCCTCGCGAGGCCGCCGCGGTCGTCCAGATCTCGACCCCCTCCCGCCCCGCGCTGCTCATCGCGCCATACGCTTCCTCCAGGCTGGCGACCACGGTCAGCACATCCAGGGCGACGGCACGATCCGGGATCCGGCGTTTGCCGGATCCGATCACCCAGTGCTCCCTGATCCGCTCCGCCAGCGCGCGCTGGGCCGCGACCGGGTGCACGACGAAGAGGCGCTCGGCCCCGTACGTACGCGCGCTCCGCGCCATGTCGTGCAGGTCGAGGTTCGTGATCGCGGTGGTCACCGTCTCGCCGGAGCGGTCGAGCACCGGGTAGTGGACGAGCGCGAGCGCGAGCCTCATCGTCGCGCCTCGCCGCCGTCGTCCGGCGCAGCGTCTCCGCCTCGCGCCTTGCGCCAGAGGTCGGGCCTGCGCTCGGCCGTGCGCACCTCCGCTTGCGCCTGTCGCCAGCGCGCGATGGCGGCGTGGTTCCCCTGCTGCAGGACGTCGGGCACCTTGTGCCCGCGGAACTCCACGGGGCGCGTGTACTGCGGGTACTCCAGGAGCCCGGCCAGCGCGGGGCTGTGCGACTCGTGCTCCGCCGAGCTGGCGTTGCCAAGCACCCCTGGCAGCAGGCGCACGCACGCGTCGATCACCGCCATCGCCGCCACCTCGCCGCCGGTCATCACGAAGTCGCCGAGCGAGATCTCCTCGTCGACGAAGGCGCGGACCCGCTCGTCGAACCCCTCGTACCGGCCGCACACGAGCGCGACGGCCGGGCGCGCCGCGAGCTCGATCGCCTTCGCTTGCCGGAACGGCTGTCCCTGCGGCGTGAGCAGGACCCGGTGCGCTCGCTGCGCGTGGCCAGGAGGCTCCGCCGCCGGGCCAGATGCCCCGGCCGCGGCCGGGCCAGGTGCCTCCGCCGCGGCCGGGCCAGATGCCTCCGCCGCGGCCGGGCCAGATGCCCCGGCCGCGGCCGGGCCAGGTGCCTCCGCCGCGCCAGGTGCCTCCGCCGACGCAGCCCCCGGAGGCGCGTTCCCCGGCTCACCTGCGGCGGCGGCCTCATCGAGCGCTTCCATGCAGCGGACGATGCAGTCGACGCGCATCACCATGCCCGAGCCGCCGCCGTAGGGCGTGTCGTCCACGCTTCGATGGCGGCCGAGGCCGAACTCGCGCGGGCTGCGCATCTGCACGGAGACCGCGCCCGAAGCGAGCGCGCGCCCGACCATGCCGATCGCCAGAAACCCATGGAATAGCTCTGGAAACAGCGTAACTACAGCGATGCGCATGGAGCTTGCAGCCGCGGGCTACCTCGCGCCGACCGGCGGTTCAGACGAGGCCTTCCAGCGTGACCAGCTGGATGATGTGCTGCTCCACATCCACGCTGCCGACGAAGCCCTCGGTCAGCGGGATCTCGATCGAGTCCGCGCCGTCCCTCTCCACGACGAGGACGTCGCAGGTCGGGTACGACTGGAGCGACTTGACGTGCCCGAGCACCTTGCCCTCGGGGGTCATCACGCGAGCCCCCTCGATGTCGCACGCGTAAAACTCGCCCTCGTCGAGCGGCGCGAACGCGTCCCGCGGCACGCACACTTGCGCGCCGCGCAGCGCCTCCGCCGCGTCCCGATCGTCGACCCCTGCGAACCGCGCGAGCAACGCCTTGTCGGCAGGCCGCGTCGCGACGATCTTCGCGTCCCGCTCAGCGCCATCCGGAAGGCGCAGCTTGACCGCGAGCCGCGCGACGAGCAGGTCGGAGGCCTCGTTGTAGAGACGCAGCCGAAGCTCCCCCTGCACGCCGTGCGGGCGGGCGACCTCCGCGACGGGAACGTAGCGTCGCTCCACGTCGGCTCCGTCTCAGTCGAGGATGTCGAGGTGCGCGCGCCGCCCCGACTTGCTCGCGGCGGCGCTCAGCAGCGTCCTGAGCGACTGCGCGGTGCGGCCGTCCTTGCCGATCACCTTGCCGATGTCCTCGCGCGCTACCGTCAGCTCGATCCGCGGAAAGCGGTCGCCTGCGACCTCGCGCACGACGACCCGGTCCGGGTGGTCGACGAGCGCCCGGGCGACGAGCGCGACGAGATCGACCAGCGGAGACGTCGAGGAGACCATGCTACTTCGCGGCGTCCGCCGGGGCGGCCGCCTGGGCGAGCCCAGGATGCTTCAGGAGCAGCGCCACCGTGTGCGTCGGCTGGGCGCCGTTCGAGATCCAGTGCCTCACGCGGGGCACATCCAGGCGGATCTCGGTTCTGCGCGGGTCGTACGTGCCCAGCCGCTCGATGAACCTGCCGCCGCGCGGGCTGCGCTGGTCGGCGACGACGATGCGGTAGAAGGGCGTCTTCTTGGTGCCCGCGCGGGCGAGGCGAATATGAACGGCCATCTGTAGAACCTCGATCGAATGGAAGAGCCCGTGCGCACGTTGTGCACGGCCTGCTCTGAGGCGCCGGAGCGTAGCTCGTTCAGTGCTCGGCGCCAGAAGTGGGGGCGCAACCTAGGCGAAGATCCCGCTCGTGGTCAACCCCGCATGGCACGGCGATCCCCGCAAAGTGCAACTTTCCGGGCGGCCGCCTGGCCCACCCTCGTCCGTTCGCGCCGGACGCGCCTCGCCAGACCTCGGTTCACGCGGGAATCGGTTCACGCGGAAGACCGAGCTACTCGTCGGCGCATCGGGGGGATGCGTGGCGCTGGTTACTTCGAAACTTCGAAATCTGGGGGGAAAGGCGGAGAGCGTCTCGGGGGACGTCTTGCAGGCGTCGCCGCTCAGCTGGCGTTCCTGCCGGAATCGCGGAAGGGGGCGTGCTACATCGTGGCGTCAACCCAGGTCGAGGATGATGACGCCACGGTTGGGATCGTCCTCTTCCGTGTCCGGAAGACGACGAGGTGCGGGGTAGCGTTCGATCGGCAGCTCGAGGCGCGGTCGAATTTCTTCTCTTCGGGACCGATCCTTCTCTTCTTCGCGCTGCCGTATTTGCTCGATGATGAACGGAGGAAGCATCGACTAACCCCTCCACCTCGTAGAGTGCTCGGCTGAATTGGTGGAACGAGGTCTGGGAGAAAGCACCCCGCTCTTAGAAGCGAATCTAGCAATGTGGGATGGCGGGTCAAGGTTATCGCTCGGGCCGACAGTGGTATGTTCGCGGCGCTCATGACGCGGTACGGCGCGTGGCTTGCGCACGCATCCTTCGAATTTCACTGGGATGATCGGCACCTGCATGTGCGCCGGCGGGTGACATGCCGCTCCCTCTTGGCAGCGCTGGTCGCGCTGATGGCGCTGCTCGCGCCCGCCCGAACAGCGAGCGCGGCCTTCGACGTCAACGACCCGAGCTGGGAAGGTTGCTCGGAGTTTCTCGAGATCGCGCGCGCGGAGCTCGGCGTCGCCAGGGTCCACGCCGTCGCTGTGCTCGACTGGAGCGAGGTCGGCCCCGAGGACGGCATCCTCGTGCTCCATCCGCTGCAGGCGCTCGACGGGGACGACACCACCTCGTTCATGAAGGCCGGCGGGCGGCTCGCGATCGTCGATGATTTCGGCCGCGGCGACGACACGCTCCGGCGGTTCCAGATCGAGCGCATCCCGACGCCAGCCCGGCCGGTCGCCGCGCTCCGGAACCGTCCCTCCCTCGCCATCGCGGAGCCGGTCGTCGACATCGTCGGGGGCCACGCCATCGGTCCGCACCCCGTCGTCAGCCACGTGCAGCGGCTCGTCACGAACCACGCGACCGGCCTCCGGCACCCGAACCTCTCACCCGTGCTGCGGATCCGCGCCGTCAGCGAGCCGGACGTGATCGTCGCCGTCGCCGGGCAGGTCGGCAAGGGCCGGCTCTTCGCGATGGGCGACCCGTCCGCGCTGATGAACATGATGCTCAGGTACCCGGGCAACCGCGCCTTCGCCTCGGGCCTGGCCCGCTACCTGGTCGACGAGGACGGAGCGCAGCCGCGCCGGGGGCGGCTCTACGTCGTCGCGAACCGGTTCGACGAGGAGAGCTCGTTCGGCGGCGAGACGTCGCTCCGCAAGGACTTCGATGAGCAGCTCAAGGCGCTCGCGAGCGCGGTCGAGGACGCCCGCCGCGACGGGCTCCCCGGCGGCGCCCTCCTCGCCCTCGCGGCGCTCGCCGGCCTGGGCCTCGCGATCTGGACCGCGCGCGCCTCGGCGAAGCCCTACAGGAGCCCGCTCCCTCGGTACGCGCGCCCGACGCCGCTCGTCGCGCAGGGAGGCGCCGCCGGGCGCTTCGCCGTCCTCGCGGCCCCCTCGTCCCCGCGTGGGCTCGCTTTCCTCGAGCTGAAGAACGCGCTGTTCGAGGCGCTGTCCGTGCGGTTCGGCCTCGAGCCCAACCCGGGGCAGGAAGCGATCGCGCGGCTCGTGGCCCGAGAGGGAGCTCTTGACGAGCGAGCCCTCTCGGCTTTCAAGGAGGTTCTGGGCACCATGTACCGAGTCGAAGCGTCCGTCGTCGCCGGCAAGCCGGCGAACGTGTCCAGGACCGCGCTCTTGCACGCCGCCGACGTCGTGCGGAAGGTCCTCGCCGCCTGCGGCGCCGACGGCCGGAAGCCGCCTCGGGGACCTCACCCCGGCGCGCCCGAAGGTCGCCCGACCGCGCCTCCCTCGCAGACCGACGCGAAGCTCGCAACACCACCCTCTGACAAAGGCGCTCGATGAACCAGGTTCAAGCCGTCGCCGTCGACGAAATCTCCGCTGCCAAGGAGCGGATCGAGGCGGTCCGGCGGGAGATCACGCGCGTTTACATCGGATCGCCGCGCGCGATCGATCTGATGCTCACCGCCCTGCTCGCGCAGGGACACGTGCTGCTGGAAGGTGTGCCTGGCGTCGCGAAGACCACGCTGGTCAAGGCGTTCGCGGCCGCGCTGGGCGCGTCCGTGCGGCGGATCCAGTTCACGCCCGACCTCCTGCCCGCCGACATCACGGGGACCTACGTCCTGTCGCCCAAGGAGGGGACCTTCACGCTGCGCCCCGGGCCGATCTTCGCGAACCTCGTGCTCGCGGACGAGATCAACCGCGCGCCGGCGAAGACCCAGTCTGCCCTCCTCGAGGCGATGCAGGAGCGGCAGGTGACGATCGAGGGCGATCGCTTCGAGCTGCCGTCGCCCTTCATGGTGCTCGCGACGCAGAACCCGATCGATCTCGAGGGGACCTACCCGCTGCCCGAGGCGCAGATCGACAGGTTCCTCATCCGGGTGAACCTCGGCTACCCGCTGCACAAGGACGAGGTGGCGATGCTCCGCGCGCACAACGTCGAGCCGCCGCGGGCGCGCGCGACGCTCGCCGTCCAGGACCTCCTCATGCTGCAGGGCGTCGCGCGGCGGATCCACGTGGAGGAGGATCTGTACGAGTACGCGGTGAACCTCACGGCGTTCACGCGGACGCACCCTCGCGTGCTGCTCGGCGCGTCGCCGCGGGCCACGCTCGCCCTCATCCAGGCGGCGAAGGCGGCGGCGGTGATCGGCGGGCGCCCGTTCGTGACGCCGGACGACGTGCGCGGCATGGCGCCCGCGACGCTCGCGCACCGCCTGGTGCTCGTGCCCGAGGCCGACGTGGACATGAAGGCGCGCGACACGATCATCGAGGAAGCGGTCCAGCGCGTGGGCTACCGGCGCGCGGCGCGGCCGGCGTAGATCGCCCATGCAGCTCTACCCCACGCGCACCGCAGCCCACCTGGCCATCGCCGGCGTCGCGGTCATGGGCGCCGGGCTCATCGCGCGAGAGCCGGCGATCGTCGGCTGGGGCGGGGCGATCCTGGTCGCGATCGCGCTCGCCCGCGGCGTGACGCTGGTGTCGGTCGCGCGCATCCGCGCGGCCGGGTTCGAGATGCTCTGGGGCGGCTCGAAGCGGGTCCTCCGGTCCGCGCGCGGCGGCACCGTGGAGATCGAGGCCGAGGTGCGCAACCGCGACACGCTCGCGGCTCGCTACGTGAAGCTGCGCGCGATCGCCTCGTCGCAGCTCGACGTCCGCATCGAGCCGAACCGCGGGGAGGTCTCCGCCTCGGGGCGGCTCAAGGTGAAGGTCGTCGTCCGGACGCCGCGCGTCGGCCAGCACGGGCTCCATGGTCTCGCGCTCGAGGTGCACGGCGCCCCCGGCCTCTTCGAGGTGCCGCTGACCTTCGCGAACCCTTACGGGATCGAGGTCCTCCCGCGGCCCTTCATGGCGTACCTGACGCAGCCGCGCGGAGGACGCAGTCATCTCCTCGCGGCCTCCGGCAGGCCCGGGCGCGTGCGCGGCGAGGGAGACGACCTGCGCGAGCTGCGAGAGCACCAGCCGGGGGACCCGTTCCGGAAGATCGCGTGGAAGGCGAGCGCGCGCCGGGGCACGCTGCTCGTGCGGGAGTTCGAGCGCGAGGAGCGGGACGTGGTCTGGATCCTGGTCGACGCGGCCGTGGAGCTCTGGGCCGGCCCGCTCGGCCGCGCTCCGCTCGATCTCATGATCGACGAGGCCTCGGCGATCGCCACGAGGCACCTCGGGCGCGGCGACCGCGTCGGGCTCATCATCCTCGCCCCCGGCCCGCGCGTGACGATCGCGCCCGACCATGGCCCCGGGCACGGCCAGAAGATCGCGCACGCGCTCACCGTCGGGTGCGGCACGTACGACGCGGATCGGAGCGAGCTCGACGAGGCCGACGTCGCGGCGCGCGTCCTCGAGCACCTCAGGCCGCTCGACGCGCGGGGCCTCGAAGACCTGCGCCGCGGCGACCTCGACCGGCTCGCCGCCCGCGCCGAGTCGATGCGCGCGCGCGCGCCGTTCTCGGCGCCGGCGCCGCTCGGGCGCTCGCAGCGCGAACGCACGCTGCGCCGCTACCTCGCCAGCTACGGCATCGAATCGCCCGCGCGGACCGAGCCGGATCGGCGCGATCCGGCCGTGACCATCGCGGAGTCGCTCACGCACGTCGCGCGCACCAAGCCGCGCGGGAGCATGGTCTATGTCCTCGCGCCGCCGCCCGCCGACGCGCAGCTGAGCCGGCTCTCGGAGGCGGTGCGACGGCTCTCGCGCAAGGCCGTGCAGGTGATGTGGACGCTCCCCGATCTCGAGCCAGGCCTCGGTCCGCCCTGGGAAGCCCCGCGGCTGCCGGAGGGCGACGTGGATGAAGAGCAGAAGAGCCTCGCGCCGCCCAACAAGGCCTTCCAGGAGCTCGCGCCGATCGCGGCCGAGGCCGTGCTCATCCGCGCGCGGGTGGCGCAGACCCGCCGTGAAGCCGTGCTGCGCAAGGTCGGCGTGCGCGTGGTACGGCTCCGCACGACGACCTCGGCCGCGCCGAGCGCAGCCGCGCCCGCGCCCCCCCATGACGGGGCGCACCCACCTCAGTCCTGAGGACGAGCGATGTCCATCTCCGAGCTCCTGCGCGCGCGCGGGCTCTCTCCCAAAAAAGGGTTCGGTCAGAACTTCCTCGTCGACGTCGAGGCGGCGCGCCGGATCGCCGAGGCGGCCACCACGCCGGCGGGCGGCGCGGTGCTCGAGATCGGGGCGGGGCTCGGCGCGCTCACGCGGCCGCTCCTCGATCGCGCCGCGCACGTCGTCGCGATCGAGCGCGACCGCGACCTCGTCCCGATCCTCCGCGAGCAGCTCGCTGGCCCGATCGAGGGAGGCCGGCTGACGCTGATGGAGGCCGACGCCGCGCAGGTCGACTGGGTCGCCTCGCTCGCCGGCAAGCCGCCCCCGCGCGCGGTGGCCGGCAACCTCCCGTACCAGCTCACGGGCCGGCTCCTCGAGCAGGCGACCACGATCGCGCACGAGATCGATCGCGCGGTGTTCATGGTTCAGCTCGAGGTCGCGGAGCGCCTGACCGCCGCCCCCGGCACCGGTGACTACGGCGCGCTCTCCGTCTTCGTGCAGGCCGCGTTCGACGTGCGCCGCCTCCTGACCGCGCGGGCGGGCGCCTTCTATCCGAGGCCGGAGGTCGACTCCGCCGTCGTCGTCCTGACGCCGTGGCGCCCGCGCCGCGCCGAGGAGACGGACGCCTTCCGCGCGGCCGTGCGCGCCGCCTTCTCTGCCCGCCGCAAGACGCTCCGGAACGCCTGGAAGAACCTCTACGGCTGGTCGCCCGAGGAGCTCGACCGCCGCGCGAAGGACGCCGGGATCTCGCTCGACGCGCGCGGCGAGACGCTCAGCGTGGAGGCGTTCGCGCGGATCGCCGCGTCGAGGGGCCGCTGATCGCTGTCGCGCGCCGGCGTCTTCATCACCGGAGAGCGCCACGGAACCCCTAGTCGGACGCGCAGGTCCGTGCTAGTGGGCCGCGCGACTCGTCAAAGCTCGTACGAGGAGGGCTCCCGCTCCATGGTTGTTGGAAAGATCACCCAGGTCATCGGACCGGTCGTCGACGTCGATTTCCCGTCGGGCCAGCTGCCCAAGATTCTGAACGCGCTCAAGTTGAGCAACCCGAGCATCTCGGCCGAGCCTGACAACCTCGTGCTCGAGGTCGCCCAGCACCTGGGCGAGTCGACGGTGCGCACCATCGCGATGGACTCCACCGACGGCCTCGTGCGCGGGATGGAAGTCCGCGACACCGGCAAGCCCATCATGGTGCCGGTCGGCAACGAGTGCCTCGGCCGCATCCTGAACGTCGTCGGCGTGCCGATCGACGAAGCCGGCCCCGTGAACGCCAAGAAGCTGGCGCCGATCCACAGGGAGCCGCCCCCGTTCATCGAGCAGTCGACCAAGGTCGAGGTCTTCGAGACGGGCATCAAGGTCATCGACCTGATCGCCCCCTACCGCAAGGGCGGCAAGATCGGCCTCTTCGGCGGCGCTGGCGTCGGCAAGACGGTGCTCATCCTGGAGCTCATCAACAACGTCGCGAAGGCGCACGGCGGCGTGTCTGTCTTCGCCGGCGTCGGCGAGCGGACGCGCGAGGGCAACGATCTCTTCCTCGAGATGAGCGAGTCGAAGCTCGCGGACGGCAGCCCCGTCATCTCGAAGGCCGCGCTGATCTACGGCCAGATGAACGAGCCCCCGGGGGCCCGCGCCCGCGTCGCGCTCTCGGCCCTCGCCGTGGCTGAGCACTTCCGCGACGAGGAGGGCCAGGACGTGCTCCTGTTCGTCGACAACATCTTCCGGTTCACCCAGGCGGGCTCCGAGGTGAGCGCGCTCCTCGGGCGCATCCCGAGCGCCGTCGGTTACCAGCCGACGCTCTCGACGGAGATGGGCGCCTTCCAGGAGCGCATCACCTCGACCACGAAGGGCTCCGTCACCAGCGTCCAGGCGATCTACGTCCCTGCCGACGACCTGACCGATCCCGCCCCGGCCACGGCCTTCGCGCACCTCGACGCCACGACCGTGCTGTCGCGCGCGATCTCGGAGCTCGGCATCTACCCGGCCGTCGATCCGCTCGACTCGAACTCGACGATGCTCGATCCCCAGATCGTCGGCGAGAAGCACTACAACGTCGCGCGGCGCGTGCAGCAGACGCTGCAGCGCTACAAGGACCTCCAGGACATCATCGCCATCCTCGGCATGGACGAGCTCAGCGAGGACGACAAGCTCGTCGTGTCGCGCGCCCGCAAGATGCAGAAGTTCCTGTCGCAGCCGTTCTTCGTCGCGGCCCAGTTCACCGGGCTCGAGGGCAAGCTCGTGGCGCTCAAGGACACGATCGCGGGCTTCGAGGAGATCCTCGACGGCAAGCTCGACCACATCGCAGAGCAGGACTTCTACATGGTGGGCGGCATCGACGAGGTGAAGGCTCGAGCTTCGCAGAAGGCGGCCTGACGCAGCCATGGCCGACACAATCCTCCTCGAGATCGTGACGCCGACCGGCGTCGCGCTGCGCGAGCAGGTCACGGACGTGACCGCGCCGAGCGTCGCCGGCGAGTTCGGCGTGCTTCCGGGGCACCTCCCCCTGCTCGCCGCGCTCCGGACCGGCCTCGTGACCTACCACCAGAACGGCCAGGAGCACCGCCTGGCCGTTCACCACGGCTTCGTCGAGGTCGCCAACGACACCGCGTTGCTGCTCACCGAGCGCTTCGCGAAGAAGGATGACGTCGACGTCGTGAGGGTGCGCCTCCGGCTCAAGGAGGTCGATGCTGAGCTCGACCACTGGCAGGGCGACCTGACTGATCCGCGCCGCCGCGAGCTCATCGAAGAGGAGCAGTGGCTCGCCACCGAGCTCGAGCTCATTGGCGATCCGCCTCCGCCGATGGTCCGCGAGGACACGCGGTTCCTCGCCGAGCACGCCGAGGCGCCGTCGGTCGAAGAGATGGTCGAGGCCTCCCAGCCCGACGAGAGCCTCACAGATCACAAGAGGCCCGGGTCTCCGTTCCCCGATCCGAAGTGACGTACCAGGCGGCTACCGCCTTGCGCGTGCGGCCGCCGCACAGGACACTGTTCTCCACACAGGCCGCGAGGGGCTGGGGGATCTCCCGCTTCGCGAGCTGCCCGCACCGCCCGGGCGCTGGCGCGAACGCCGCCACGCCGTTCGGGTTCACCCGTGACGATCTGCGGGCCCCACGCGCACGGGGCCCTCAAGGCAGCCCATGATCTCTCCGGAGACGATCGCGCTCGTGAAAGAGCGCACGGATCTCGTAGCGCTCATCGGCGAAAGCGTGCGCCTCACACGCCGCGGGCATTCCTTCACCGGGCTCTGCCCCTTTCACAAGGAAAAGACGCCGAGCTTCCACGTGAACCCGAACCGCGGGTTCTATCACTGCTTCGGTTGCAAGGAGACCGGCAGCGCGATCGACTTCGTGATGAAGCTCGAAGGCCGGACGTTCGCCGAGGCGGTGCGCGAGCTCGCCGAGCGCGCCGGCATCGAGGTGGCGGAGGCGCTGACCGACGTCGAGCGGCGCGAAGCGCAGGCCGCGCGCCGGTCGAAGGACGACCTCTACGCCGTCAACCACCTCGCCGCGACGTTCTTCGAGCACAGCCTCCGCGGGGGCCCGGGCAGCAGCCCCCACCCGCTCGCGCGCTACGCGCACGAGGAGCTCGAGCGCCGCGGCCTGCCCCTCCGCGACGGCGATGGAGCCGTAGACCCCATCGCCGACGCCCTGCAGGCGTTCCGGATTGGCTACGCCCCGTTCGGCTGGGACGGGCTCGCCACGTACCTGCGTCAACAAGGGATCTCCCCGGTGCTCGGGGAGCGCGTCGGGCTCCTCGTCCCGCGCTCGTCGGGGAGCGGCCACTACGACCGCTTCCGGCACCGGCTCATGTTCGCCGTGACCGACGTGATGGGCCGCGTGATCGCGTTCAGCGGGCGCGCGCTACCCGATCCGAGCCCTGCAGAGCTCTCGTCGCTCGGCCTCACCGGCCCTGCGCCGCAGGCCGACAGCGCGCCGGCGAAGTACATCAACAGCCCCGAGTCGCCGATCTACACGAAGGGCGAGCACCTCTTCGGGCTGTACCAGGCGCGCCAGGCGGTCCGGCAGCGCGGCGAGGCGGTCCTCGTGGAGGGCAACTTCGACGTCGTCGCCCTGCACGCGCGCGGCATCGGACACGCGATCGCCCCGCTCGGGACCGCGTTCACGCCGGGGCAAGCGAAGCTCATCAAGCGCTTCGCGCCCGCGGTCGTCCTGCTCTTCGACGGCGACGCGGCCGGCAAGAAGGCCACGCGGGCGGCGCGCGCCCCGTGCCGCGAGGCGGGGCTCAGCGCGCGTGTCGCCGTGCTGCCCGCCGGCCTCGATCCCGACGATCTCGCGCGCAAGCAGGGCCCGGACGCGGTAGCCCGCATCGTCAAGGGCGCGCGCGGCCTGCTCGAGCACCTCATCGACGAGGCGCTCGACGGCGACAGCTTCGGCGGCTCGTCGCTGCCCGAGCAGCTCGCCCGCGTGCGCGCCGTGGCCGCGCTGCTCGCCGACGAGGACGACCCCAACCTCCGGATGATGGCGAAGCTCTATGCCGATCGCGTCTCCTCGAAGCTCGTGATCGGCGGCCGCTCGCCCGATGACCTGCGGCAGCTCGAGCGCGTCGTCGAGGAGTCCCTCTCCAGACCACGAGGCCAGACCACCCGCGAGGTGACCCCCTCCGGTCAGAGCACCGACACCTGGGAGCACGCCCGCTCGCGCGCGCAAGTTCACGAGATCAGCCTGGAGATCCTGGGCTCTCTCCTCGATTTCCCGGAGCTCCTGGCCGACGACGAGGTGCAGGGGGCGCTGGAATGCCTCGAAGGTGACGTCGCTCTTGCAATTGTCGCAGCGCGTCAAAATTTCAGTTTTGAAATGGGTCTTGCCGCCGGCGAATTTCTTGCGCAAGTCCCGGCTCCGATCCATTCATTCGCGGCTGGACGGCTGGTCTCGCCTGTCTTCGAAGCGGCCTCAACGGCCAAGGCGACGCTCTTGGAGAATTCAAAAAAGTTGAGCAGGCAAGCCCTGGCGCGACAGAAGGCCGCCGTGATGAGCCAGCTTCAGAAGAGCGCGGTCGACGCCGATGCTGAGAACGCTTTGCTGCGTGAGCTATTCCAGCGAAGAGCGGGGGGGCTCGGTCTTCCTTGATGCGTTCCGGGTCGCCCCGACGTGGCGCCCCGACGTGCGTGATCCCTAAAGTTTGTCGGAATCATTTGGTGTCTTGTCGGTCGCGGCGAGCTGATCGCCGTAAGTGGAGCATGAGGTAATGGCGAGCAAGGCCAAGCAATCTTCCGGTCGGGCAGGCGGGGTCGCGAGGGCGGCGGGGGGCGGCGCGCTGAACGGCGCGCGGCACGCTTCGACACGCGGGCACGCCGAGGCAGGGGCACGCCCAAGCAACAAAGGAGACGCGGGCATCCGAGCCGAGCGGTCCGAGAAGGACCGGAAGACGCTGGAAAAACTCGTCGAGACCGGCAAGAGCAAGGGCTTTCTCACCTATGACGAGGTGAACGACGCGCTCCCCGCGGACGTCGCGCCCGATCAGCTCGACGACGTGGTGGGCGCCCTCGGCGACGAGGACATCGAGATCGTCGACGGCGCGACCCAGGTGAAGATCGCGCCGAAGCGCATCGCGGACGAGGAGGCGGGCGAGAAGAAGCTCGTCGTCACGCCCGACCGCGAGGAAGAGGACGTCGACTACTACTCCAAGTCGAACGATCCCGTCCGCATGTACCTCCGCAAGATGGGCAGCGTCTCGCTGCTCACCCGCGAGGGAGAGGTCGAGATCGCGAAGCGGATCGAGGTCGGCGAGCAAAAGGTCAACGCCGCCATCCTCGACTCCCCCATCGCGGTCCGCGAGATCATCGATCTCGGCGAGAAGCTCCGGAAGCACAAGATCCGGGTGAAGGAGCTCATCAAGGACGCCGAGAACGACGACCAGGAGTTCGATGAGGAGGAGGCCGACCGGCGCATCATCCGCCTCATCGACAAGGTGAAGCGCGTCGACAAGAAGAAGGCGGAGCTCCTCGAAGAGCGCAAGGACGTGAAGACCGAGGTCCGCCGCAAGCAGATCGACGTCGAGGTGACGCAGGCGACGGCCGAGCTCGTGACGACGCTCGAGGAGATGCGCCTGAACAAGCGGACGATCGACAAGATCGTCCAGAAGCTGAAGAGCCTCATCTCGAAGGTCGAGAAGGCCGAAGCCGGCGCGACGGAGCTGGAGCGGCGCACAGGGCTCTCGAAGGGCGAGCTCAAGCGCGAGCTCATCAAGGTCAAGGGCAACCGCGCCCTCGAGGGGCGGCTCGCCAAGAAGCTCAACGTCCAACGCGAGGAGCTCAACGACTTCGAGTCGACCATCAAGAACGCCCAGAAGGGCCTGAAGAAGGTCGAGGAAGAGCTCAACATCGACGTCTTGGCGATCCGCGAGACCTACGAGAACATCCGTGAAGGCGAGCGGATGGCGGAGCGCGCCAAGGCCGAGCTGGTCGAGGCGAACCTCCGCCTCGTCGTCTCGATCGCGAAGAAATACACGAACCGCGGACTCCAGTTCCTCGACCTCATCCAGGAGGGGAACATCGGCCTCATGAAGGCCGTCGACAAGTTCGAGTACAAGCGCGGCTACAAGTTCTCGACGTACGCGACGTGGTGGATCCGGCAGGCGATCACCCGCGCGATCGCGGACCAGGCGCGGACGATCCGCATCCCGGTCCACATGATCGAGACGATCAACAAGCTGATCCGCACCTCGCGCTACCTCGTGCAGGAGTACGGCCGCGAGCCGACCCCCGAGGAGATCGCCGAGAAGATGGAGCTCCCGCTCGACAAGGTGCGGAAGGTCCTGAAGATCGCGAAGGAGCCGATCTCGCTCGAGACCCCCATCGGCGAGGAGGAAGACTCGCACCTCGGCGACTTCATCGAGGACAAGAGCGTGATCTCGCCCGCAGAGGCCGTGATCAACATGAACCTCGCCGAGCAGACCCGGAAGGTCCTGAAGACGCTGACGCCGCGCGAGGAGAAGGTGCTCCGGATGCGCTTCGGCATCGGCGAGAAGAGCGACCACACCCTCGAAGAGGTCGGACAGGACTTCGAGGTCACCCGCGAGCGCATCCGCCAGATCGAGGCGAAGGCGCTCCGCAAGCTCCGGCACCCCAGCCGGTCGAAGCAGCTCAAGAGCTTCATCGACAGCTAGCCCGTGCGCTGGCCTGGTCGGGAACCGAAGGCAGCCCCCGCGCGCAGGCCGGGCTGCCAGCTCCTCCCCGGCGAGCCCCGCGCTCGCGGATGGAGCGCGCTCGCCGAGCAGCGCGCCGTGACCCTCCTCGCGGTCGCGGGCGCGCTGCTCGTCGCCGGGTGCGGCAAGAAGACGATGTCCGAGGAGGACTGTCGCCGGGTCGGCGAGGCCATGCGCGCCGCGTGGGCGGCAGAGGTGAAGCGGATCGGGCCGGCGGCTCCACGGGGCTCGGGGAAGGCCTCGGTGGTCCTCGAGAGCGAGGGCGAGCGGCTCTCGTCCGAGTGGACGTCCGACTGCAAGCGGGAGCTCGCTGGGCGGGAGATGAGCCCGGGCGAGATCGAGTGCCTGACCCGCGCGAAGACGCTCGAAGAGCTCCGCCGCTGCGCCGCGCCGTGAGCGCCCGCGAGCGCTCCTGAGGCACGCGAGAGGCGCTCTCTGGCGACCTCAGTTCAGGTAGCGCTTGTCCTTCGGCGGGTCTTTCTGGCCGCCGGGGATGACCCGGAGCGGGGCGCCGCCGGAGCGGCCGCGCGCCGCGGGGACGCGGCGGAGCGCGGCGGACTGCGCCTGCAGCTGGCGGAAGCGCACCCGCAGGTAGAAGCGGCGGAGCGGGGAGAAGTCGCCGAAGAGATAGCCGGCGAGCATGCCGCCGAACGGCGTGATCAGCCCCTCGGGGGGCGCGCGCATGGCGATGACGTTGAGCACCGACAGGCCGAAGATGAAGACGAGCAGCATGGTGCCCGTCACGGGGACGACGAAGAACAGGCGGACCGTGGCGTGGCGGTGCGCGAGCGCCCACGCCACGGCGACCGCCTCGATCATGCCGAGGCCGCCGTAGAACACGGGCTGCGCCACCTTCGGGAAGAGCGCGCCGACCGCCACCTGGAGCGCGAAAGCGAAGGCCGCAGAGCCGAAGAGGAACGCCACCATGCGGCCGGCGCCCCAGCGCTCCTCGAGGGAGGTGCCGAGGAAGTACAGCCCGAGCAGCGTCGTGACGAAGTGCCACGGGTCGCTCGGGCTGTGGATGAGCGGCGCGGTGAGCAGCCGCCACAGCTGGCCATGGAGCACCCGCTCGCTGCTGCCGAGGAACGGCTGGAGCACGCCCTCACCGGCGCCTCCCCAGTTCAGCCCCAGGGTGAACATCACCCAGATACAGCCGATCGCGATCATCATCCCCAGCAGGGCCTTGCCTGGCCTGGGGAACCCCATTGAGCCGTGCTCCGGGCGCATGCTTTCCACCTAACAGCCGCGCCCTCACCCGGCAACCGCCGCCCCCGCAGTTCACTGCGATTCGGCGCCCAGCCAGCACCAGCGCGCTCCGCGCTACGCGCGCCCTACGTCAGCTATGTCAGCCAGGACGCTCCTCGGCAGGGTTCGCCCGGCGGCGCGCGAGCCGCTGGGCCGCGCGCCCGGGGAGCTCCCTCGTCCCCGCCGTCGCCCGAGCCGGCGGCTCAGAAGAAGTTTCCGATGTTGAACTCGAACTTGTACGTCTCTTCGTAGGGCAGTCGCTTGAAGGGGAAGCCCCACTCGAAGCGCAGCGGACCGAGCGGGGAGAACCACCGGAGCCCGAACCCCCATGAGGTGCGGACGTCGAGGAGACGCTCGAGCGAAAAGCACGGGTTCGTGACGTCGTGCGGCGAGGCGGGGGCGGCGTTGCAGTAGAGCTTCTCGAGGTTCCAGGCGTTGCCCAGATCGGTGAACACGACGCCCTTGATCTGCACCGCCTCGATGAGCGGGAACTCCAGCTCGAGGTTCTGGTAGTACATCAGGTTGCCGCCGATGTTCGCGCCGTTCGCGATGGGCGGTGAGTTCGGGTCGAGCGAGTCGCGGAGCGGCAGGCGCGGGCCGATGTCCCGGATCTCGAAGCCGCGCACGTCGAGGATGCCGCCCAGGAAGAAGCGGGCGAAGATCGGCACCCCTTCCGGGTTGGGGCTCGTCACCATGCCGGCCTCGGTGTTCAGCTTGAGGACCAGGCTGTCCGTGATCGGGTAGTAGAACCGCCCCGTGGCGCGATACCGCAGGAACTCGTTCTGGCTGCCGAACGCGCTGTGGGCGAGCTCCACCGAGCCTTGCAGGTAGATGCCGGACGTCGGGAAGAGCTGGTTGTTGCGCGTGTCGAAGGTGAGCGCAGGGCGGATGCTGGACGTGATGCCGTCGTTGAAGAGGTTGTAGAGCGGGAGCCGCTGGAACGTGGATCGGCCCTCCGCCGTGCCGAGGCCGGTCGTCGTCGAGGACGAGATCTCGTCGTTCTCGAGCGTGTAGGTCAGCTGGGCCCGGAGCTCCGGCTCGATGAGCGGGTAGCCGATCGTGAGCGAGCCGCCCGTGGAGGTCTGCGAGAACTCCTTGTAAGCCCGCAGCTGGTTGTAGACGCTCACCGCCGCGGAGAACGGGCTGTCGAACAGGTAGGGCTCGAAGAACCGCAGGTCGATGAGGCGGCGCAGCCCCGAGATCTGCGCCTGGAGCGAGAGAGACTGGCCGCTTCCGAGCAGGTTCGCCTGCTGGACCTGCGCCGTCGCGATGAAGCTCTCGACGCTCGAGAAGCCGGCGCCGATCTGGAAGGTGCCCGTCGGCTTCTCGCCGATGTCGACGTTGACGTTGATGTGCTGGGCGTCCTCGCCCTGCTCGGTGGAGATGTCGACGCGCTCGAAATAGCCGAGCGCGGTGATCCGCTGCTTCGACCGCTCCAGCTTCGTCTCGCTGAAGAGCTTCCGCTCCTCGACCTCCATCTCGCGGCGGATCACCTTGTCCCGCGTCTTCGTGTTGCCGCGGATCTCGATGCGCCCGAAGTAGACGAGCTGGTTTCTGCGGATGCCGACGGTGATGTCGACCTCGCGCCGGTCCGGGTCGAGCTGGGTGTCGGGCGAGGCCTCGACGTTGGCGTAGCCGGCGTCCCGGTACAGCGTCTGGATGGCGCTGAGATCCTTCGCCAGCTCGGCGCGGTTGAACCAGTCGCCCGGCTTGGCCCGGACCATCTCGCGCAGCGCCCGGCGCCCGCCGATCGGCTCGACCTCGCGGCCGTCAGCGTCCCGCTCGTAGACGCGGAGCGAGCGGATCCGGAACCGCGGCCCCTCGTTGATCGTCAGCGTGACCTCGATGCCCGTGCGATCGGGCGTGAGCATCACCCTCGGGGTCGCGACCTGCACCGCGAGGAAGCCTCGGTCGTAGTAGAGCGCGTTGATCACGAGCACGTCGCGCTCGAACGCGTCCTGACGGAAGGGGCCGCCCGTGCCGAAGGCGAAGAAGCCCCCCTGCCCCGTGATCATCACCTCCCGGAGCTCCTCGTCCGGGATGTTGTGGTTGCCGATGAAGGTGATGCGCCGGACGGTGACCGGCGCGTGCTCCTTGATCGTGAACTTGAGGGTGACCTGGTTCTCCCGCTCCGGGACGATCTCGTAGCTGACCTCGGCGAGGAAGTAGCCCTCCTCGGCGTACTTGTCGCGGAGCTTCTGCACGCCGCGCCGGATCGCCGCGTAGCTCAGGATCGTGCCGGTCTTGATCTCGACCGAGAGCGCCTCGGTGAGGTCCTCGCTGTTGATCTCGTTGTTGCCGGAGAACTCGATGCCCTTGATGCTCGGGCGCTCGCGGACGAGCACCCGCAGGCTCACGCCGTCGTCGCGGCGCGTGAGGTCGACCTCGACGTCGTCGAACAGGCCGGACTCCCAGAGCTCCCGCACGTCGCGCGCGAGCCCCTCGGGGGTGAACGGCCGACCGACCCGCGTCTGCCCCAGGTAGACGAGCACGTCCTCGGTCGAGACCCGCCGGTTGCCGGCGACGACGACCTGGGCGACCGGCTGGCCGCGGGCGAGCTCGGCCTCCGTGGGCGCAAGGTCGAGCGTCGGCTCGGCCGCGTCGGCGGCGCCCTGCACAGGTGTACCGCCGGCGCCGGGCTGCGCTCCCCGGGCCGCAGCGGCAGGGGGGGCTGGCGCAGCGGCACCGGCCGGAGCGGGAGGCGGCGTGGCGCCACCCCCGGGCTGCTGGGTGTCCGGAGCACCTCCGGGCACCTGCGCTGCAGCGAGCCGGGGCCGAGCCACTGCCGCAACGAACACCAGGAAGAGGCCGAGCCAGACGAGCCGCAGCCAGCGGCCGGGGAGGCGAAGCATTGAACGGGTGCCTGTCGCGTACAAGGCGCCACCCCGTAGCCCAGCGCGCCGTGAGTCTCAAGGGCGGACGCCGAAAACGGGGCGTCACCGACAGGTCGCGCTGCGATCCCGGCGTTCGGGTCGATCCCGGAGCCAACTGACGCTATGCCAGGGCCCGAACGAGCGCCGGCGAGCCCCCGCCGCCAGAAATTCCCGCGCGGTAGCCTTGACCGAGCGCGAGGCCCTGGGTAATTGCCGAGGCTCGCCAGCGCTCACCTGAACATCGGAGCACCTGTTCGACCGGTGCCCCGCGCACTGCCTGGAGTAACGCGTGTCTCGAACCCCCTCCCTTCCGCCCGACGGTGAGGCGCCTCGCAGGGGCCGCCGTGGTGGCCGGCCCGGTGACAGCGAGCCGCCGCCGCCCCCGGCGCCCGACACCTCGCTCGCCGACGAGGCGCAGCGCCGGTACCTGAACTACGCGCTCAGCGTCATCACGTCGCGCGCGCTCCCCGACGTGCGCGACGGGCTGAAGCCGGTGCAGCGCCGCATCCTCTACGCGATGCTGCACGACCTGCACCTCGGGCCGGACGCGAAGTACCGGAAGAGCGCCGCGGTCGTCGGTGACGTGATGGGCAAGTACCACCCGCACGGCGACGTCGCGATCTACGACGCGATGGTCCGGCTCGCGCAGGACTTCGTGATGCGGGCGCCGCTCATCGCCGGCCACGGGAACTTCGGCTCCGTGGACGGCGATGCGCCGGCGGCGATGCGCTACACGGAGGCGAAGCTCCGCCCCCTCGCGCTGGAGCTGCTGAGCGAGCTCGGCCAGCGCACCGTGGATTTTCGTCCCAACTACGACGGGACGCGCTTCGAGCCGATCGTCCTCCCCGCGCGCTTCCCCAACCTGCTCGTGAACGGCTCGCAGGGGATCGCGGTCGGGATGGCGACGAGCATCCCCCCGCACAACCTCGGCGAGGTGATCGACGCGTGCGTCGCGCTGATCGAGAACCGCGAGATCACCACGCAGCGGCTCTTGTCGTACGTGAAGGGGCCCGACTTCCCGACCGGCGGCCAGCTGCACGCGACGAAGAAGGAGCTCGAGGCCATCTACACGTCCGGCCAGGGCTCGCTGAAGCTCCGCGGCGAGTGGCGGCTGGAGGAGGGCGACGGCAAGCGCGTCGCGCCCCAGATCGTGATCACCTCCATCCCGTACGGGATCGAGCGGAAGGCGATCGTCGAGAAGATCGCCGAGGTGATCCTCTCGAAGAAGCTGCCGACGCTCATCGACGTGCGCGACGAGTCGACCGCCGAGGTGCGCATCGTGATGGAGCTCAAGCGCGGCGCCGACGCGCAGCTCGTGATGGCGTACCTCTACAAACAGACGCCGCTCGCGACCAACGTGCAGGTGAACCTCACCTGCCTCGTGCCGACCGACAACGTGGACGTCGCCGCGCCGCGGCGGCTCGGCCTGCACGAGATCCTGACGAAGTTCCTCGACTTCCGCTACGCGACGGTGACGCGGCGGCTCGAGTTCGCGCTCGGCGAGCTGAGGCGGCGGATCACGATCCTCGAGGGCTTCGAGAAGATCTTCGACGCGCTCGACGAGGTGATCCGGATCATCCGCAAGAGCGAGGGCAAGGCGGACGCGGCCGAGAAGCTGATAAAGCGCTTCGCCCTGAACGAGGAGCAGACGGACGCGATCCTGGAGCTCAAGCTCTACCGCCTGGCGCGGCTCGAGATCCTGCTCGTGCAGAAGGACCTCGGCGAGAAGCGCGCCGAGGCGAAGCGGATCGAGGGGCTGCTCAAGAGCGACGCGAAGCGCTGGGGGATCGTCCGCGACGAGCTCGTCGAGATCAAGGGCTCCTACGGCGACAAGCGCCGCACCAAGGTGCTCGGCTCGATCGACGAGCCCGAGTACCAGGCCGAGGACTTCATCGTGGCCGAGGACGCGAACGTGATCCTCTCGGCGCAGGGCTGGGTGAAGCGCGTGCGCGAGGTCAGGGATCTCTCCTCGACGCGCGTCCGCGAGGGCGACAGCGTGCTCGCGGTCGTCGCGGGCTCGACGCGGTCGACGGTCGCGTTCTTCTCGAACCTCGGCGGGTGCTACGTGTCCCGCATCCACGAGGTGCCGCAGTCGACCGGCTACGGCGATCCCGTGCAGAAGCTGTTCAAGCTGGCCGACGGCGAGCGGCTGATCGCGATGCTCTCGTTCGACCCGCGGGCGCTCGACGTGCCGGCGCCGACCCCGGACGCCGCCGAGCCGGAGCCCCCCTTCGCGCTCGCGATCACGCGCGGGGGGCTGGGCTTCCGGTTCTCGCTGCGCCCGCACCGCGACCCCTCGACGCGCTCCGGGCGCCGCTTCGCCAAGCTGAACGAGGGCGACGAGGTGCTCTTCGTCCATGCCGTGGACGGCGCCGACCGGGTGCTCTGCGCCTCGAGCGACGCCTGGGCGCTGAGCGTGGCCGTGGAGGAGCTCGCGCTGCTCTCCGGCCCGGGCAAGGGCTCGGTCGTGATGCGGGTCGCCGAGGGCGAGCGCCTCGTCGGCGCCGCGCTCGCCCTCCGCCCGAGCGACGCGATCACGGTCGAGACGGAGAAGGGCAAGACGCTCGAGATCGCCGCGAGCAAGATCGCCGGTCCGCGCGGCACGCAGGGCGAGCCGGTCGCACGACGCGACCGCTTCGCCCGCGTGGTGCCGCCGGCCGTCGTCGTACCGACGCTGGAGGTGAGCTGACATGGCCGCCACGAATCCCCCGGTCCGCGCCGCGTCCGGCGCACGTTACACGGCTGCTGACATCGAGGTGCTCGAGGGGCTGGAGCCCGTCCGCAAGCGCCCCGCCATGTACATCGGCGGCACCGACGCGAGGGGCTACCACCACCTGCTCTGGGAGATCGTCGACAACGCCGTCGACGAGGCGATCAACGGGCACGCGAAGCGGATCGAGGTGACGCTCGACGCCGATCTCCAGGGCGTGACCGTGACCGACGACGGGCGCGGCTTCCCCGTGGACATCCACCCCCGGTACAAGCGCCCCGCGCTCGAGCTCATCCTCTGCACGCTGCACGCGGGCGGGAAGTTCGGGAGCGACAACTACAAGGTCTCAGGCGGGCTCCACGGCGTCGGCTCGAGCGTCGTCAACGCGCTCTCCGAGCTCGTCGACGTCCGGGTGCTGCGCGACGGGTTCGAGCACCAGCAGACGTTCTCGCGCGGCGCGCCGACCAGCAAGCTCAGGAAGGGCGCGCCCACCCGCAAGCACGGCACGAGCATCCATTTCCGGCCGGACCCGGAGATCTTCGGGCAGGGCCGGCGCTTCGACGCCGAGACCATCCGCGAGCGCCTGGAGGCCAAGGCCTACCTTCACGGAGGGCTGGAGATCGCGTTCCGCGATCTCTCGTCCGGGGAGTCGATCGAGCTCCTCCACCCGAACGGCATCGCGGACTTCCTGCCGAAGCTGGTCGCCCAGCGCGGCAAGGCGGTGACCCACCCGACCATCTTCTACGTCGCGCGCGAGGGCGAGATCCGGCTGGAGACC
Source organism: Sorangium sp. So ce321 (assembly GCF_051530195.1). Lineage (NCBI taxonomy): Bacteria > Pseudomonadati > Myxococcota > Polyangiales > Polyangiaceae > Sorangium > Sorangium sp. So ce321. Next base: position 7,663,275 of record NZ_CP150329.1, read on the forward strand.
GCGCTCCAGTGGACGGAGTCGACCGACGAGTACGTGAAGTCGTACGTCAACGGCATCCCCACGCACGCGGGCGGCGCGCACGAGTCCGGCTTCGGCGGCGCGATCGTGAAGGCGGTCCGGGCCTTCATGGAAGCGAAGAAGATCCAGCCGAAGGGGGTGACGCTGACGGCCGACGACATCCGCGAGGGGATCGTGGGTCTGCTGTCCATCTACATCCAGGAACCCCAGTTCCAGGGGCAGACGAAGGATCGGCTCAACAATCCAGAGGCAGGACCGGCGGTCGAGGGCATGGTCCGGCCGGCGCTCGAGCAGTGGCTGCTGCACAACGGCACGGCCGGCGAGTCGATCGTGGCGCGCGCCATCCTGGCGGCGCGCGCCCGGGAGGCGCGGCGCGAGGCGACGCAGCAGGTCCTGCGCAAGACGCCCATTTCCCACCGGCTCAACCTGCCGGGCAAGCTCGCGGACTGCGCCTCGACCGATCCGAGCGAGAGCGAGCTCTTCATCGTCGAGGGAGACAGCGCCGGAGGCTCCGCCAAGCAGGGTCGGGACCGCCGTACCCAGGCGATCCTCCCGCTGCGCGGCAAGGTGCTCAACGCGGAGCAGGCCTCGACCTCGAAGGTGCTCGGCAACAAGGAGCTCCAGGACATCGTGAGCGCGCTCGGCTGCGGCTTCGGAAAGGACTTCGACGCCTCCAAGTTGCGCTACGGCAGGATTTTTCTGCTGATGGACGCCGACAGCGACGGTCAGCACATCGCGACGCTGCTGCTGACCTTCTTCTACCGGCATTTGCCCGGCCTGCTCCGCGGCGGGCACGTGTTCCTGGCGCAGCCGCCGCTCTACCGGATCGACGTCGCCAAGGAGACGTACTGGGCGCTCGACGATGCAGAGCGCGACCGGATCCTCGCGAAGCTCCCCAAGACGGCGAAGGCGGACATCTCGCGGTTCAAGGGGCTCGGCGAGATGCCCGCGGAGGACCTCAAGGCGACGACGCTCGACATCCGCCGACGGCGCGCGCTGCGCATCGTGATCGAGGGAGAGATCGAGACCGATCGCATCCTCAACGAGCTGATGGGCAAGGACGCCCAGGCGCGATTCCGCTTCATCATGGAGCGCGCGCCGAACGCCGAGATCGACGTCTGATCCTCGACGCCGCGATCTCGAGATCGCGGCGACTCCGCGCCGCGCGCGGTGTTCGTTCGATGCCGAGACGCCCGCGAATATTCATCACCTGACAGCCACAAAAACGGCCGCGCGATGATGTCGCGTGCCACGCCTTCATGACGGCGTGCGCGCCGCGAAGGCACGCTGTGCCAGGCACAAGTGATCCCGGGCGCCTGTGTCACGTGAACGGCAGGCCACACCCCCCATGACATCGCGAGCAGGTTGACGAGAAATCCCTGCGTTTTGCGCTGCGGGACGCCGACTCGGCTGAGCCACGAGCGCTGCGTCCGCTTGCGGCCTACCGGTTGCAATACGCCACACCGGTGGCCGCGATGACCGCGGCACACCGCCCTTTCACCTGGAGAGGTACTCGTGACGACTGCGCTTCCCATCTCGACTCCGATCGCACCCTCCTCGTCTCACAGCATGCCGGCCGCGCGCTCCCTGTCGGTCCCGGCTACTCCGACCGCAGCCCCGAGCGGCGCTGCGGCCGCGCGAGCCACGTCGCTCGCGGCGCCTCGCGCCGCAGCGCCGAGCTACGGCGCGCAGCTGCCGCGCGAGCGCCCCACCACGACGGCTGTCTCGCGCTCCACGCTCCCGCCGCGTCCGGCAGTTCCGCTGCCGCGCAGCACCTCGGAGCGGCTCCTGCTCGGCCGCGACCGCATCCGCAGCGCCGCGGAAGCAGGCCAGAGGATCCGCTCGTACGAGGTCGCGCTGGACCTCGATCTGTCCGAGTTTCACTTCGCTCGGCTCTTCCGTGCCGCCTTCGGCTTATCGCCGCACGTCTACTACGATGAGGTGCGCGCGGAGCGTGCCCGCGCGCTCCTGCGTGAAGGGCTGAGCGAGGGGGAGGTCGCCCGCCGTATCGGCTTCCGCAGGCCCGCGGAGCTACGGGCGCTCCTGTCCAAGCGCGGGGGCGCGCTGCCCCCGGATGGCGAGGCCGAGGTGAGCGACGCCTCGGCCGAGTGAGCTGACGGCAGAGCCCGGTCACGCCAGTGGCCGACGCCGCAAGCACCCCACAGGATGTGGGACAAATTCCCTACCACCATGACATCGAGATCAGAGTCGCCTGTGTTTGAGCGAGGGTAGATTCGCCCTGACCCGATCCAGATAGGCAGGGTCGAGCGTCGCCATCGCGATCCCCTCCCCCTCCGAGGCCTGGGCGATCACCTCGCCCCACGGGTCGATTACACACGATTTCCCGAACGTCGCTCGCCCGCCGGGGTGCTTGCCCCACTGCGCGGCGGCCACCACGTACGCCTGGGCCTCGATGGCGCGCGCGCGGAGCAGGACCAGCCAGTGGTCCTTGCCGGTGAGCAGCGTGAATGCCGCGGGGACGACGATGGCCTCCGCGCCTGCCGAGGAGAGCGCGCGGTAGAGCTCCGGGAACCGGACGTCGTAGCAGATGGACAACCCGAGCTTCACGCCGTCGATCTCGGTGACCACGGGGCGCTCGCCGGCGGTCGTCGACGCGGACTCGCGGTACTTCGTTCCGTCGGCGATCTCGACGTCGAACAGGTGGATCTTCCGGTAGCGGTCGGTGAGCCGGCCGTCGGGGCCGAAGACCGCGCAGGTGTTGTACGGCCGCGCCGGGTCGTGCGCGCGCTCGGGGAAGCCGCCGGCCACGATCGTCACGCGGGAAGAGCGCGCCGCGTCGGCGAGGCGGTGCGCGATCGGACCGCCGCCGGCATCGAGATCCTCGGCGACGTTGCGCTTCCCCTCCTCGCTGCCCATATAGGCGAAGTTCTCGGGCAGCACGACCGTGGTTGCCCCGCGGCTCGCCGCCTCCGCGATGCGCGCCTCCACCCGTGCCAGGTTCGCGCTCACGTCCTCCTGGCTGGAAAGCTGGAGGGCCGCCCAGATGACCGGTTTCTGCATGCGGCAAGCCTACCGCACGCCGCACCGGAGTGGGCCGCGCGCCGAGTAACGCGCGGAGCTCACCGGATTCCTCGACCTCCGGCTCCGGACGCGCTCGCAGCGCCGCCAGCTCCCGCGGCGCCGCCTGCTCCCGCGCCGCCGCCTGCTCCCGCGGCACCGCCTGCGCCCGCGGCACCGCCTGCGCCCGCGCCGCCGCCTGCGCCCGCGGCACCGCCGCCCGCAGCACCGCCGCCCCCCGCGGTCCCCTCACCGCCATCCCCCCCGACGGCGGGCTCGGCGCACTCGAGCGGCCCGCCGTGGTAGGCGCACCGCGCGCCGCACGCGTCGCACGCGCAGGCGAGCACCTGCAGGAAGGCCCGCTGCGCGGCGCCCGCATCCTCGGGGAACACGCACGCCGTCTGGCAACCCTTGTGGCGGCCGCAGTCCTTCAGGCACAGGCTGATCTGCCTGCACCCGGGCTCCCCGTCGCACGCCGAGAGCTGCGCCTCGCAGCGCCCACCGCGGGACGCGTGCTCGTTGAAGCAATCGCCGCATCGCCCGGCCTCGCCGCCGTACGCCGCGACGCACTCGCAGAGGTTCGCCGGTCCAGGCGCGTCGTCGATGCCCCCGTCCGACGGCGCGCCCGCCGAACCGCCCGCGCCAGTCGACGTGCCAGCCTGAGGGCGCGGCGGCGGGAGCCGCTCCTCGGTGCAGCTCGGGAGCGACGCGACCGCGAGCGCCGCGCCCCACACCGCCGCGCCGCAGAAGGCGGCGCGGCCGTACGAACCGACAGCCGCGCGCATCGCCCGCCAGACGAATGACATGATGGGACGAGCGTAGCCTGCCCATCACCCGGGGCCGAGCGCCGAGCCGCGAAGCTCCCCGCCGCCGGCAGGAACGGCCAAGCTCACGCGGAACCCTCTCCCGGCGGTCCCCGATCGCTTCTATGCTTTACAGACAGATCACGAAAATTCTCATGGAAATCGCTCCCCTCTCGATGTTGCCGCGCTCCGTGCTCGCCCTGGCCAAGGAGGTCGCGCGCGCGTTGCTCCGGCGGCCCGTCGTCGGGATCGCCGCCGCCGCGCAGACGGCAGACGGCCGGTGGCTGCTGATCCGACGCAGCGACACAGGGACGTGGGCGCTCCCGGGAGGGACCCTGGAGTGGGGCGAGACGCTCCGCGACACAGTGGTCCGGGAGCTCGCCGAGGAGGCGGGCGTCACCGAGGTCGAGGTAGGGCGGGTCGTGGGCGTGTACTCGCGCCCCGATCGCGACATCCGCTTCCACGCCGTGACCGTCGTCGTCGCAGCCCGGATCGGCGCGCCGACGCGCCCTCCCCAGAACCCGCTCGAGATCCGGGAGGCGAGGCTCTTCCGGGAGGACGAGCTCCCGGCCGAGCTCGCGATGGGCATGGGGGACCTCCTCGCCGCCGCCCGGCGCGACGGCGACACGGAGCTGGAGTGAGCCGAGGCAAGCAATGACGCAGGGACACCACGACGAGGCCGGGGCGCGCAGCGCGCTGCAGGGCGGGCTGGCGACGGATCCGAAGCACAAGGCGAGGATCGATGAGCTCGCCGATCGCATCGAGAAGTACAGGGCGAGCTACTACGCAGGGCACCCCGAGATCTCGGACGCGGCGTTCGACGCGCTCGAGGACGAGCTCCGCGCCCTCGATCCCGCGCACCCGGTGCTCGCGCGGGTCGGCTCGGCCTCCCTGATCACGGAGTGGGAGAAGGCGCGGCACGAGATCCCGATGGGCTCGCTCAACAAGGTCGTCTCCGAGGACGAGCTCCGGGCCTGGGTCGCGCGCTGCGACGAGATCCTCGCGAAGGACGCGGCCGGCGAGGGCGACGCGCAGCCGTCGGACCCCGCCGGCGCGAGCGTCGCGGAGGATCTCTTCGTGGCGGAGAAGCTCGACGGCATCTCCATCGAGGTCATCTACAAGGGCGGCAAGCTCGTCGACGCCATCACCCGAGGCGACGGCGAGTGGGGCGAGCGGATCACCGCGAACGTCGCGAGGATGAAGGGGGTCCCCGCGAGGATCCGGGAGCGGGGCCGGCTGTCCGTGCGCGGCGAGATCATCCTCCGCCTCTCGGACATGAAGCGCTACTTCCCCGGCGTCACGAGCCCGCGCAACATGGCCGCGGGCGCGTCCAAGCGGTTCGACGGGCAAGGGGCGGAGCACTGCACCGTGCTCTTCTACGACGTCGCCGAGCACCTCGACATCCCGACGTGCCGCGCGCGCTTCGCCTGGCTGCGCGAGCTCGGCTTCGCGACGCCGCAGACCGCCCACGGCAGCGTCGAGGACGTCGTGAAGCTCTACCGCCGCTACTCGAGCGAGCTCCGCGCGGGCCTGGATTACGAGATCGACGGGCTCGTCGTGTACGTGGACTCGCTCCACGTGCAGGGCCTGCTCGGCGACGTCAACCGCCGGCCGCGCGGCGCGGTCGCCTTCAAGTTCGCGTCGCCCGCCAAGGTGACGACGGTCGTGGCCATCCAGTGGGACACGGGGCCGAGCGGCCGCGTCACCCCGGTGGCGATCGTCGAGCCGGTGGAGCTCGCCGGCGCCAACGTGCGGCGCGCCTCGCTGCACAACGCGGCGAACGTGCGGAGCCTCGGCATCGGCGTGGGCGACGAGGTGCTCGTCTCGCGGCGCAACGACGTGATCCCGTACGTCGAGGAGGTCGTCGAGAAGCGCGGCCCCGTGGCGGTCCCGCCATCGCTCTGCCCGGTCTGCAGCGCGCCGCTCGTCGTCGAGGGGGAGTACCTCCTCTGCCGGAACGCCGCGTGCCGCGCCCTCATCGAGGGGCGCATCCACAACTGGATCGACGCCATCGGCGCGCTCGAGTGGGGCGACAAGCTGATCGAGCAGGTGGTGGCCGCGGGCCTCGCGCGAGAGCCGCTCGATCTCTACAAGCTCACGGTGAAGGACATCGCCGAGCTCGATCGGCGCGGCGAGAAGAGCGCCACGAAGTGCCTCGAGCAGCTGAAGAGCCGGCTCCCGCTCACGCTGCCGGTCTTCCTCGCGGCGCTCGGCATCGAGGGGTTCGCGATCCAGACCGCGCGGCTGCTCGTGTCGGCCGGGTACACGACGATCGAGAAGCTGCTCGCCGCCGGCGAAGACGAGCTCGCCGGCATCCCGGGGCTCGGCGCGATCAAGGCCGCGAGCATCGTCCGCGGGCTGCGCGCCCGCAGCGAGGAGATCGCGCGGCTGCTCGCCGGCGGCATCGTGCCGGTCGCGCCCGAGGCGGAGGGGCCGCTCGCAGGCCTCACGTTCTGCTTCACCGGCGCGGCGGGCCGCCCGCGCGGCGAGCTCACCCAGCTCGTCGAGTCGAACGGCGGCCGGGTGCTGAACAGCGTCACGAAGGAGCTCAACTACCTCGTCCTCGCCGACGTGGCGTCCGCGTCGAGCAAGGCGGTGAAGGCGCGCAAGTACGGCACGAAGCTCATCACCGAGGACGACCTCGACAAGCTCGTCGCCGAGCGCCGCGGCGGCTGAACGGCGCGACTGGCGCGATCGTCCAGCGCTACCAGGTGATGACCTGGTCCTCCGCCACGCCGAGGACGTCCCGGAGCTCGAGGACCCGCCCGTCGGGGACGCGGACCGTGCCCGAGCTGAGGCCGATCGGCTGCAGGAACTCGGACGCGAGCACGCCGAGGTTCGTGTGGTTCGAGTGCGCCGCGCCGGGGATGAACCGGAGATCGACGGAGCCGTCCGCGGTCCGCACGTGCCATGGGTCGAGCGGCCGCGCGGCATCGAAGGTGAACCGGCCCTCGGCGAGCGGGAAGAGATCGCCGTCGACCCAGAGCGCACACTCGGCGTCGCCGACGAACCCTTCGCCCACGTTCAGGCCGACGCGCTCGCCGCTCTGCGCGCGCCCCATCGCGATGGCCCAGCGCCAGGTCGTGCGCCGCGGCATGAGGCCGCTCGTGTAGTCGTAGCTGGCGAGCGCTCCGTCGAGCGTGATCCGGCGGCCGAGCACCAATGCCTCCCCCTCGACGCCGAGGAGCTGCCGCTTCTCGGTCGCGATCAGGACGCCGCCTGGCGCCTCCGAGATCACCGAGATCGCCGGCGGGGCGACGCGGCTGTCCAGCCGCGCGCGGAGGTCGAGGCCGCGGAACGCTGCGGCGACCGTGACGCTCGCCTGCCCGCGCGGGCGCTCGATCCGCACGCGCCCGCGGGGTAGCCAGGCGCGCGCGGAGCTGCCCTCGCCGCCCACGTCGCCCACGCTCGCCGCGAAGGGAGGTCCGAACGTCGAGCGGTCCACGAGCAGCCGCCGGCCCGCCTTGTCGAAGACGACGCCGAACGTGTTCGCGACGTAGCCGAGGTGTACGACCGCGGCGGCGATGAAGACCTCGTCCGACGCGATCGCCACGTAGGTCCACCGCTTGTGCCTGAGCACCCGGTCGAGCATCCGCGGCGCGAGCTGCGCGAGATCCACCCGAGGGAGCTCGCCGCGGTAGGAGCCGACGCGCGCCGCTCCCGTGATCGGATCGAAGATCGCATCGGGCGGCGTGGTGAGCTCGCGCATCCAGCGAGCGTAGCGGCGGCGCGGGCGACGCCCAAGGTGGGCGACTCCTGAAACCTGGCATCCATGAAATGCGACGCGCGCTGCCCGGCGCGGCCGTCTGGCTCACGCCGCCACCGCAAGAGGCGACGCGCGGCGGCGCCGGAGCGCTGCGCGCCCTCGGATCCGCCGCTAGACTCGCTTCATGATCGACGCCATCGCCACGCCACCGAGCCCCCAGAACGAGCCCGTCCTCGCGTACGCCCCTGGCAGCCCGGAGCGCGCGGCACTCAAGGCGGAGCTCGAGCGCCGGGCGCGGGAGACGATCGACATCCCGATGGTCATCGACGGCGAGGCGGTCCGGACCGGCGAGATCGACGAGGTCCGCGCGCCGCACCGGCGCGACCTCCTGCTCGCCCGCGCTCACCAGGGCGGCGCCGAGCACGTGGCGCGCGCGATCGAGGCCGCCCGGCGGGCGCACCCCGCCTGGTCGAGGACGCCGTGGACGGCACGCGCCGCCGTGTTCCTCAAGGCGGCCGAGCTGCTCGCGACCCGGTACCGCCCCGTGCTCAACGCGGCGACGATGCTCGGGCAGAGCAAGACGGCGTTCCAGGCGGAGATCGACTCCGCATGCGAGCTCATCGATTTCTTTCGCTACAACGTCCACTTCGCCCACCGGATCGCGGCGGAGCAGCCGGCGAGCGCGCCCGGCATCTGGAACTTCGCCGAGCCTCGCCCGCTGGAGGGCTTCGTCTTCGCGGCGACGCCGTTCAACTTCACCGCCATCGCGGGCAACCTGTCCGCGGCCCCGGCGCTGATGGGCAACACGGTGGTCTGGAAGCCGTCGGCGAACGCGCTGTACTCCGCGCACTTCGTGATGGAGCTCCTGATCGAGGCGGGCCTCCCGCCCGGCGTCATCAACCTCGTGATGGGCCCGCCCGAGCTCGTGTCGAACGCCTGCCTCGATCACCAGGACTTCGCCGGCATCCACTTCACCGGGTCGACCGCGGTCTTCCAGTCGATCTGGCGACGCATCGGGGAGAACATCGGGCGCTACCGCAGCTACCCGCGCATCGTGGGCGAGACCGGCGGCAAGGACTTCGTCTTCGCGCACGCGAGCGCCGACGTCGACGCGCTCGCGGTGGCGCTCGTCCGCGGAGCGTACGAGTACCAGGGACAGAAGTGCTCGGCCGCGTCGCGCGCGTACATCCCCCGCTCGCTGTGGCCGGCCCTCAAGGACCGGCTCGTCGGCCACATCCAGGCGATCCGCATGGGGGACGTCGCCGACTTCCGCAACTTCATGGGCGCGGTGATCGACGGGCGGGCGCACGCCCGACTCACGGAGCGGATCGCCGCGGCGAAGAAGGATCCGGCGTGCTCGCTCGTGTGCGGCGGCGGCGGGCGCGCGCACGACGGGAGCGAGGGCTGGTTCGTCGAGCCGACGCTCATCGAGACAACGGACCCGCGCCACCGCTTGATGACGGAGGAGCTGTTCGGGCCGGCGCTCACGGTCTGGGTCTATCCCGACGGCGAGGAGGCGAGGGCGCTCGCGCTCTGCGACGAGACGTCGCCCTACGGCCTCACGGGCGCGGTGTTCGCGCGGGACCGGGCATTCATCGAGACGGCGAGCGACGCGCTCCGCTTCGCCGCGGGCAACTTCTACATCAACGACAAGCCGACGGGCGCCGTCGTCGGGCAGCAGCCGTTCGGCGGCGCGCGCGCGTCCGGCACGAACGACAAGGCGGGCAGCCTGTTCAACCTGCTGCGGTGGGTCTCACCGCGGGTCGTGAAGGAGACGTTCGCCCCGCCGCGCGCGGTCCCCTACCCGTTCATGGCGGCGGAATAGTCGCGCTGCGCACGTCGACGAGGCGGAGGGCCCCCTCGTTCAATCCTCCGGCGAGTAGTCGCACGCGCCGCTCGCGAGCTGGTCGCAGGACCAGTCCTCCTCCTCGTAGCATTCGGCCTGGTGTTCGATCGCGTCGGCATAGGAAGCGCGATCGGACAGGTCGAGGCACAGGGTGACGCAGGTGCCCTTTCCGGATCCGTCGGGCTGGCACTCGGCGTTCTTGGCGCAGACGACCTCGCAGGGTTCGCTGCCCGAACAACCGAGCGCGAACGACGCGAGAGCGAGGAGGAGGGCGAAGGTGAGCGCGGGACGGGGCATGGCGGAGGCTCCAGCGACCATCGGAACACGCGGCGGGGCCGGCGGCGAGAGGCGAGCAGGGCGACGACCACGGAAGGCGAGAAGGGCGACGACCGCACGCCGCGGCTCGTTCTCTTCCGCCGGCGGCTCCCCGCGGGCGGTTCCCCGGGCTCCCCGCCGGCAGCTCCCCGCCGGGGCCCTCCGGACGGCCCGTGATATAGCCGAACCTCCATGAAGGTCCGCAACTCGCCCGCACGGGGTGGGCTCCTCTCGCTCCTCCTGCTCGTCGCCTGCAGCGCTGGCCCCCAGCGCGGCGCGCTCGCGTCGCCGCCGGGGCTCGCCAGCGCCGCCTCGGGGACGACCTCACCCACGGCGACGGCTACGCCGCCCGAGGCCCCCGCGCGCGCCGACTTCGACCCCGTGGCGCAGGGGATCACCGCGGACGGGGTGAAGCAGCTCTGCGACGACCACCTGCGCGCTGCGGAGGTGCACCTCGACGCGATCAGGGCGCTCAAGGAGGCGCCGCCGGAGAAGCTCACCTACGCCGCGACCCTCGGGCGGTTCGACGACGCGGTGCTCGAGGTCAACAGCGCGGGCGACTTCCCGTACCTCATGGGGGTCGCGCACCCGGACGCGGCGGTGCGAGAGGCCGCCAGGCTGTGCGAGCCGAAGGTCGACAGGTTCACGACCGCGATGTGGCTGGACGCCGATCTCGCCGCCGTCATCAAGGCGTACGCCGAGAAGGGCGAGCCACCGAAAGGAGAGCGAGCGCGGCTCCTCGCCGACGTCCTCCGCGACCTCCGCCGCAACGGGCTGTCGCTGCCGCCAGACCGGCAGCAGCGCCTCCGCGACGTGAACGAGCAGATCACCCGCATCGGCCAGGAGTTCATGTCGAACCTGTCCGCGTCGATCGGATCGATCGAGATCGCGCCGGCCTCCCTCGATGGGTTGCCCAAGGAGTACGTGGCGAAGCACCCGCCCAAGGCGAACGGCAAGGTCGAGATCAGCACCGACTACCCCGACTTCTTCCCGTTCGTCACCTACGCGAAGGACCGCAAGGCCGCGCTCGATCTCTACGTGCTCTTCACCAACCGCGGCGGCGACAGGAACGTGAAGCTGCTCGAGCGGCTCCTCGCGCTCCGCTCGGAGAAGGCGAAGATGCTCGGCTACAAGAGCTGGGCCGAGTACGCCATCGAGCCGCGGATGGCCAAGACGAGCGGCGCGGTGCGCGCCTTCCTCGACCAGGTCCGGACCGCGCTGAAGGCGCCCGCCAAGGCCGAGTTCGCCGAGCTGATGAAGGAGCACGTGCGGCTCGGAGGCAAGCCGACCGACAAGCTCCCGCCCTCGGAGCGCTACTTCCTCGAAGACCGGGTCCGCGCGTCCAGGTACCAGTTCAGCTCGCAGGCGCTCTCGGACTACCTCGAGATCGGCGCGGTGAAGCAGGGGCTCATGGACATCACCGCGCAGATGTACGGCGTCGAGTACAAGGAGGTCCCCGCGAAGGCCTGGCACCCGGACGTGACCGCGTACGAGGTGCGCTCCGAGGGCAAGGTGGTCGGAAAGTTCTACCTCGACCTCTACAGCAGGCCCGACAAGTACAAGCACGCGGCGATGTTCGCCGTGCGCACGGCGAAGCTGCTCGACGACGGGTCGTGGCAGACCCCGATCGCGGCGCTCGAGTGCAACTTCCCGAAGCCGGGAGCGCAGCCGGCGCTCATGTCCCACGAGGACGTGGTGACGTTCTTCCACGAGTTCGGGCACGTGCTCCACCACCTCCTGACGCGCTCGGAGCTCGCCTCCTACTCGGGGACCGCGACGGTGCGCGACTTCGTCGAGGCGCCGAGCCAGATGTTCGAGGAGTGGGCGTGGTCGCGCGAGGTGCTCGATCGGTTCGCGAAGCACCACGCGACCGGCGAGAGGATCCCGGAAGATCTCTTCCAGGCGATGACCCGCGCGCGCGGCTTCGGGCGGGCGCTCGCGACGCAGCGGCAGCTCACCCTCGCGTCGATCGATCTGGAGCTCCACACCCGCGACCCGGGCCTCGACACGACCCTGGTCGTGGAGCAGGCGCAGCGCGCGAACGAGTCGTTCGCCTTCGTGAAGGGGACGCACCTCCAGTCGAGCTTCGGGCACCTCATCACCTACGACGCGGGCTACTACGGCTACCAGTGGGCCCTGTCGCTCTCGCGCGACGTGCTCACCCGCTTCAAGCGGGAAGGCCTGATGAACCCCGCTGTCGCGCGCGCCTTCCGCGACGAGGTGCTCGCGAAGGGCGGTGGGGTCGACGCAGGAGAGCTCGTCGCCCGCTTCCTCGGCCGCCCGCCGAGCCACGACGCGTACCTCGCCTACCTCCAGGGCAAGGACTGAGCGCGCGAGGACGAGCCGGCGCGCCGGCGCTGATCGCGGCGCGCCACCAGCGCTCTAGGGCTGGATCGCCACGCCGAGCTCGTCGCGCAGGGCGTGGTAGGCGTCCGAGACGCTGAACGAGAGGAGATCGCCGATCTTCTCCTCGGCCGTCAGCACGCCCGGCGCGTCCGCGCGCGACAGCGACGACGCCGCGATCGCGAGCTCGCCGGTGAGGAGATAGCCGACCCGGGCAGCGCAGCGCTCGACCGAGCCCGCCCAGTGGGCGAGATCGAGCGGCGCGCGGATCTCGTACAGCTCGAACACCGCGGCCTCCAGCGCGTCGCGCTCGGCCTCCGACAGCTGCTCGTCGAGCAGGGGCATCAGCCCCAGCACCGCGCCCTCGAGCTCGGCTGGGACAGGCTCCGAGGGGCGCGCCAGCCTGACCGCCGCGGCCAGGCAGATGCCGAGCTCCTCGAGCGAGGGGAAATGGAGGAGCAGCCGGTGCGGGCCGACGTGGTACGCGACGTGGCTGCCCACCAGGAACGCGAGCTCGGCGGCCGTCCGCCCGCGGAGCGCCTCGCCGCCGACGAGGACGCTCGGCTCCTCGACCGGCACCGCGGCGACCGCGATCGGCGCGTCCTTCCGGAGGTAGACCGCCGGCGTGGTGAGCCCGAGGCACCGGCTCGCCCACGCGAACAGGCGCACCACGCCCGCCGCGTTCCGCTCGGCGTCCGCGCGCGCGGCCGGATCGAGCCTGGGGAGCTTCTTCTCCCGCGTTCGCTGCGCGAGCCGCGCGCGGATCGCCGCGTCGGCGACCGACGCGAGCACCTCCTCGAGCGCGCGATCGCGATCGGCCGCGCGCAGGAGCTCCCACGCCGAGAGGCTCAGACCGCGCTCCGGCTGGACGAGGCCCGCCGGCCGGTGCTCCTCGAAGAGGAAGCGCTCCCGCGCCTCGGCGGCGCCGAGGTACACGGCCACGCTCGCGGCGGACCAGGCCTGGTCGGTGCGCCGCAGCTTCTGGAACGTGTCGAACAGGTCGTGGAACACCTGGACGTTGCCAGGCTCGAGCACCGCCGCGGCCTGGAGGTGCGCGGCCGCGCGCTCGAACCGGCCCGCGCTGCGCGCGAGCGACGCCGCGCTGAGCCGCCCCGCGACGTCATCGGGCCGCTCGGCCACCGCCCCCTCGAACGCATCCAGCGCCGAGCCGGGATCCTCGAGATGGTCGCGGAAGAGCAGGCCGAGGCGGCGGCACAGCTCCCAGGTGACGTCGCTCCGGACGCGCGGATCGACGATGCGCTGCGCCCGGTCGAGCATGCGCCTGTACGCGAGCTCCAGCTCGCCCCACTCCTGGCGCGCCGACAGGAGGACCGCGAGGAGCGCGAGCGGATCGAGCAGCGTGGGGTCGGCGTCCAGCGCGCGCTCGAGCAGCTCGATGCCGGCCTGCTCGCGCGTCACCTCCGTCAAGGTCGCGCGGGCCTCGCCCTGGATCGCCGTGCGCGCGAGCTCCAGGAGCGAGGCCGCGCGCTGCCGCGGGTCCTCCACGAGCTCGATCAGGCGGCGGCGCGCGTCGAGCGAGGCCTCGAGGTCGCCAGCCTCCTCGTAGAGCCGGCCCAGGCTGCGCAGGACAGCGGCGTCGTCGGCGCGGAGCTCCCGCGCCCGCTCCAGGAGCTCCCGCGCCCGGTCCGGGTCCCCGGCGATGATCTCCCAGCGCTCGGCGAACTGGACGAGGAGCCCGAAGCGGTCGGCGTCGCCCTCGACGCGCGAGAGGAGCCGCTCCTCCGCGGTGCGCAGCGCGTCGAAATCGCGCTCGGCGAGGTGGAGCTCGGCCAGCGCCTCGAGCGCGGGGCGGTGCTCGGGCGCGAGCGCGAGCGCCTTCTCGAAGCCCTGGATCGCCTCGCGGTGCTTCTCCTGGCGCCACCTGGCGTGCGCGATGCGCAGGTACACCTCCGCCCGCGCGTCGCGCGCGGCCCCGACGAGCACGAGCGCCTTCTTGTACGCGGTGAGCGCCCCCTCCAGGTCCCACGCGGCGGCGAGCGTGTCGCCGGCCGCGAGGTACTGCGCGGCCGGGTCGTCCGGCGCCGGCGCGGGCGTGGTGGCGATGTCGCCTCCCCCCACGGCATCGAGCCGCGGGCCCGCGGGCTCCTCCGCCGAGCCCCCTCCCGGGACGCCGTCGCGCGGGACGAGCACATAGAAGGAGCCCCGCCCGCGCGCGCGCACGAAGCACGGGATGGCGCCGACGAGGTCGTGGCTCTCCTGCACGCGGCGGGCGATCGCCCCCGCGGTGAGCCCGCGCTCCGGCTCCGCCTCGTCGAGGTGCTCGACGAAGGCGCGGGTGAGCACGGACGGCAGATCGGCGTCGAGCGACCCGATCGGGTGGGCCGCGACGAGCAGCTCGATCCCCGTCGCCGTGGACGCGACCGCCTGCTCCGCGGCGGCGACGACGTCGCGGGAGGCCGCCCCGGGGGCGTGGTGGCACTCCAGGACGAAGAGCACCTCCCCGCGCGCGCGATCGCGGAACACCGCGGCGATGTCGCTCAGCGCGTCGCCCATGCCGGGGTTCTCGGGGTCGAGGCAGAGGAAGAGCTCCCCGTCCGGCGACAGCGCGACCGCGGTGGACGCGTAGAAGAGGAGCAGGGTGGAGGCCTCGTCGCGCGCAGCTTCGTCCGCGTCGACCAGCGTCTTCCTCGTCGCCACGAGCTCGTCGAACATCGTGTCCAGCTGCTCGGCGAGATCCCGGGCAGGATCGACGTCGACCACCCGGAAGCCGGCGTCGTCCAGCGAGAGGCGGGCCCGGATGAGATCACCGTCGAGCGAGCCGGGGGCCGGCCGCTGATCGCGGTGCAAGCTCGGCGTGGCGACGATCGCCAGGCGCATCAGATCGCCCTCTCCTCGGTGCGTGCCCGCATCTAGGCGAGCAATCTACCCAGGGCTGCGCCCGAAGCGAAGCGAGTTGCATCCTGCGCGCAACTCCGCCGCAGTAAGGTCCCTGGGACGAGACATCACTCCGGGAGAGGATACCCATGAGCAAAGGCAGGAGTCGTTGGTGGACGGAAGCGCCCGGCAGCTCCGGAAGAGCTCGCGCCGCGGCGCTCGCGCTCGCGGTCGCCCTCGCGCCCGGCTGCGGCAGCGTGTGCGACGAGGCAGCGGAGCACACGGAAGAGTGCGGTTACGAGGGCAGCGACGCCGCCGAGGAGGCGTCGTGCGAGGGCGACGTCCGCTGCGCCTCGGAGTGCGCCGCGGGGGCGCCCTGCGGCGCGTTCGACGGGACGGACGCGGCCGCGTTCGAGCGGTACATGAGCTGCCTCGACGCGTGCTGAGCCGGCGCGGAGATCAGCAGACGGCCCGGACGAGCGCCGCGCCGTCCGGCGGCCGCTCGTCGTCCGGGCCGAGGCACAGCAGCGACAGCTCCTTCCAGGCAGCCAGCCCCTCGCACCCGAGCGGCTCGAGGCGCACGATGACGTCCTCGAGCACGCGGCCGTAGCCGTAGACATCGTCGCGCGGGTCGCTCGGGCGGCCGGCGAGCCGCTCCGGGGAGACGTACCCCGGGCTGCCGCCGGCCGACGGCGCGCCGCGCGGCCTGGCCAGCCCGAAGTCGCTGAGCACGGGCTCGCCGAGGTTGCGCAGCAGCACGTTGGCCGGCTTGACGTCGGCGTGGACATAGCCGCGCTCGTGGATGCGGGCGAGCGCGCGCGCGAGCGGGCGCGCCCACCGCGCGACCGGCGCGAGCGCCGCCGCGTCGCCGGCGCGGAGCACGTCCCGGACCGAGCCGCGCGCGATCCACTCGAGCGCGATCCACCCCTCGTCGGGGTCCGCGTCGAACACCCGCACGACGCCGGGGCCGGCGAGCGCCGCGGCGAGCCGCACCTCGCGGGTGACGTGCGCCCGGTCGCCGCCGCGCCCGTGGTAGACCTTGAACCCGACGCGCCGGCCGAGCACCTCGTCCTCGGCCTCGTAGACAGCGCCGGCGCCGCCGCGCGCCACCTCGCGGAGCAGGCGGAACGGGGTCTTGCCCGCCGAGGGCGCGAGGAACGTGACGTCCTCCACGCGGGCCGCGGCCGGCCGCTCCGCCCCGAGCGCGGCGCGCCAGCGCTGGTGGCGCTCGCGCGCGCCGGGCGCGCCGATCTCCCGGACGAGCACCCGCTCGATCGCGCCGACCGCGCGCGGGAGCTGCCCCAGCGAGGCGTAGAGGTCGGCCGCGAGGACGAGCCCCTCGGTCGAGGACACCGGCTGCGCGCGCGCCGCGCTTCCGCGCTCACGCGACGCCGCGGCGCCCTCGAGCACCGAGAGCGCGCCCTGCTCGTCGCCCCGCGCCGCGAGGAGATCCGCGCACGCCACGCGGACCGGATCCGGGAGCACCCGCTCCTCCATCGCCGCCACGAGGTGCGCCACGGCCTCGGCCTCCTGCAGCGTGCCGCGCGCGCGCCGGAGGACCGCGATCACCTCTTCCGTCGACGGCCCTTGCCGGGTGCCGGCGCTCCGCAGGCGCGCGATGTCGTCGCCGCCTTCCTCGCGCGTCGGGCGGCCGCGCGCGTTCGGATCCGCGGGCGAGCGCGCCGCGTGCGCGCTCGGGTCCGCGTCCGGCGCAGCGCCGCCGCCCGCGCCTGCCGGCGCGCCGGGCGCCGCGCCGCCGAGCCGCTCCTTGAGCCGCTGCCACAGGCTCACGCCGGCCCGCCCTCCCCGCCGCCGTCGTGCCGCGCCGGAGGCGCCTGGCCAGCGGCGGACAGCCGGAAGACCGCCGTCCCCCCGCGCGCCGCGGCGATCGCGTCGCCGGCGCAGAGCTCGACAGACGGCGCGAGCTGGTAGTCGCCCAGGAACGGTGGCGGCGCCCCCGGCGGCGTCTTCAGCACGACGAACGCCGCCGCGCCCGCCCGCTCGAGGCGGATCCGCCACGGCCCGACCGGCAGGTCGCCGAGCGGCGCCACGAAGCGCTCGCCCGCGAGCTCCACCACGCAGCCCTGCCCGGTCCCGGGCGCGATCGCGCACGGCACCTCCCCGCCGAGCAGCAGCTGCACGCCGCGGCCCACCGGCAGCGGCGCCGTGAGCCGCGCGCCGGCCAGGGTCGTGCCGTTGCGCGTCCCGAGATCCTCCACCTCGATGCCGGACGGGCCGCGCCGGATCCGCACGTGCGTCCTGCTCACGGCGCGGTTCGCGACGACGAGGGTCGCCTCGCCGCGGCCGATCGTGACCTCGTCGCCGAGCGCGCAGCGCAGGACGGCGCCGCCGAGATCCAGCGTGAGGAGCGGCCCCGTGAGGAGCCGCGCGCGGATCGCGCGCAGCGCGTCCGCCACGCGCTCGCCGTCGCGGCTCCCCCCGAGCCACGCCTCGGCCACCGCGATCGCCTCGCGCCGCTCGGCCACCCGGTCCAGGTCCGCGATCTTCCGCAGCGCCGCGGCGAGCTCACGCTGGTCCCGCTCGGCGGTCATCGAGGCGCGGAGGCGCTCCTCGAGCCGGTCGATCGCGCCCGCCGCGGCGAGGACGCGCGTCTCCGCCTCGGTGTCGCCGACCAGGGCAAAGGCGTCCGCCGCACGCTCGAGCTCGCCCGCCGCCTCGAGGTCGCGCGCGACCGCCAGCACCTCGCTCCGCATCGCGCTCGCGCCCCGCGCTCGGACCAGATCGAACGCGAGCAGCGCCTTGCGCCCGAGCGCCGCCCGCTTGAGCTCGGGGCTCTCGGCCGTGCGGGACGCCGTGGCGCAGAAGGCGATCCGCTTCTCGACGCTCCGCTCGGCGTCCGCGCGGAGCAGGAGGACCCGGGCCGCGTCGTCCGGCATCCCGGCCTCGATATAGAGCTCGACCGCCCCCGCGAGATCGCCGGCGAGCTCCCTGGCCTCTGCCGCCCTGCGTCGGCTGTCCCCCCGCTTGAGCCCGAACCACTCAAAGAGACTCACGCAGCGCCATCCTCACCATCCGACATCCTACCCTTGATGCGCGCCCGCCCCAACCGCCAGCGTTGACTCCCTTCCTCGCCGCCCGCAGGATTTGCGGCCTCGATGTCGACCACCAACCGCCTCGGCGAACTGCTCGTCCGCGAAAAGCTCATCAGCCTCCAGCAGCTCAGGCAAGCCCAGGAGGAGCAGCGCAAGACAGGCCAGAACCTCGGCTACGCGCTCGCCAAGCTCGGGTACATCTCCGACGGGGAGATCACGAGCTTCCTCTCCACGCAGTACCGCGTCCCGGCCGTCGCCCTCGACGAGTACGAGATCGACGCGGAGGTCTCGCGGCTCGTGTCGCGGGAGGTCTGCGAGAAGCACAAGATCATCCCGATCTCCCGCTCGGGGACGGCGCTGGTCGTCGCGATGGCCGACCCGACGAACCTCCACGCGATCGACGACATCAAGTTCCTGACGGGCTTCAACGTCGAGCCCGTGGTCGCGTCCGAGACGGGCATCACGGAGGCGATCGAGCGCGCCTACAACGTCGGCCCCTCCTACGACGAGGTGCTGAGCGAGTTCGGCGAGGAGGAGGTCGGCTTCCAGGTCGAGGCCGACGACGTGAACGTCCTCGAGCTGGAGAAGGCCGCCGAGGGCGCGCCCGTGGTCCGGCTCGTCAACGCGATCCTCCTGAACGCCATCAAGAAGGGCGCGAGCGACATCCACGTCGAGCCGTACGAGAAGAAGCTCCGCGTGCGCTACCGCGTCGACGGCGTGCTGATGGAGGAGATGCAGCCGCCGATCAAGCTGAAGAACGCGATCGCGAGCCGCCTCAAGATCATGAGCTCGCTCGACATCGCCGAGCGCCGGCTCCCGCAGGACGGCCGCATCAAGCTGAAGATGGGCAGGGGCCGGGAGATGGACTTCCGCGTCTCGGTGCTCCCGACGATCTGGGGCGAGAAGATCGTCCTCCGCCTGCTCGACAAGTCGAACCTCCAGCTCGACATGGCGAAGCTCGGCTTCGACCCGAAGCCGCTCGCCGACTTCAAGTGGGCGATCGGCCAGCCGTGGGGCATGGTCCTCGTCACCGGCCCGACCGGCTCCGGCAAGACGACGACGCTCTACTCGGCGCTCTCGGATCTCAACCAGATCGGCGCGAACATCAGCACCGCCGAGGATCCGGTCGAGTACAACCTGCACGGCATCAACCAGGTGCAGATGCACGACGAGATCGGGCTGAACTTCGCGATGTCGCTGCGCTCCTTCCTCAGGCAGGACCCGGACATCATCATGGTCGGCGAGGTCCGCGACTTCGAGACGGCCGAGATCGCCGTGAAGGCGGCGCTCACCGGCCACCTCGTGCTCTCGACGCTGCACACGAACGACGCGCCGGCGACGATCTCGCGCCTCCTCAACATGGGCGTCGAGCCGTTCCTCATCACCGCCAGCGTGAACCTCGTGCTCGCCCAGCGCCTCGCGCGCAAGGTCTGCTCCGACTGCCGCGTCCCGATGCGCGTCGAGCCGCGGGTGCTCCTCGACTTCGGCTTCACCGAGCAGCAGGCGGCGCGCGCGGAGCTCGTGAAGGGCGCGGGCTGCAAGACGTGCAACGGCTCGGGCTACAAGGGCCGCGTCGCGCTCTACGAGGTCATGCGCTTCACCGACTCGCTGAAGGAGATGGTCCTCCAGGGCGCGTCCACGGCCGAGCTCAAGGCCGCGGCCATCAAGGGCGGGATGCTGACCCTCCGGATGAGCGGGATCGAGAAGGTGCTCGCGGGCGTCACCACGACCGAGGAGGTCGGCCGCGTGACGATGGGGGACTGAGCGCATGACCACCGAGATCGTCGGACAGCAGGAGGGCCTCCGGTACACGCTCCAGCAGCTCCTCCGCGCGATGGTGGAGAAGGGCGCGAGCGACATGCACATCACGAGCGGCACGCCGCCGCTCCTGCGCATCGACGGCACGGTGGTGCCGCTCAAGCTCCCGCCGCTCATGCCGAGCGACACGAAGCAGCTCTGCTACTCGGTGCTGAGCGAGGAGCAGGTGGCGACGTTCGAGCAGCGCAACGAGCTCGATCTGTCGTTCGGCATGAAGGGGCTCGCCCGCTTCCGCGCGAACATCTACATGCAGCGCGGCGCCGTCGCGGCGGCCTTCCGGCAGATCCCCTTCCGGATCATGAACTTCGACGAGCTCGGCCTGCCGCCGGTCGTGCTCGACATCACCGCCAAGCCCCGCGGCCTCGTGCTCGTGACCGGCCCGACCGGCTCGGGCAAGACGACCACGCTCGCGAGCATCATCGACAAGATCAACGCCGAGCAGCGGCTGCACATCCTCACCATCGAGGACCCGATCGAGTACCTGCACCCGCACAAGCTCTCGCTCGTGAACCAGCGCGAGATCGGCTCCGACACCGCGTCGTTCAAGGACGCCCTGCGTTACGCCCTGCGCCAGGATCCGGACGTGGTCCTCGTCGGCGAGATGCGCGACCTGGAGACCGTCGAGTCGGCGCTGACGATCGCCGAGACGGGCCACCTCGTCTTCGCCACGCTCCACACGAACTCGGCGATCTCGACGATCAACCGCATCATCGACGTCTTCCCGCCGCACCAGCAGTCGCAGGTGCGCCAGCAGCTCTCGTTCACGCTCGTCGCCGTGATGACGCAGCTGCTCCTGCCGCGCGCGAACGGGCCGGGGCGCGTGATGTCGATGGAGGTGATGATCCCCAACGCGGCGATCCGGAACCTCATCCGCGAGGACAAGCTGCACCAGATCTACTCGCAGATGCAGATGGGCCAGGCCGGCAGCGGGATGCAGACGATGGCCCAGTCGCTCGTCTCGCTCTACCAGCGCCGGATGATCACGCTGGAGGAGGCGTTCGCCGCCGCCGCCGACCCCGACGAGATCCGGGCGATGCTCGAGCCCCGCCAGGCCATGAGCTCGCGGAGCAACCACGCGAAGCAGCCCTGATCGGGCTCCCCTGCCCTTCGGTTCACCCTGCACGCTCGACGCGCCCGTCAGCTCACCGCGCCGCCGGCGGGGCGCCGGCGCTCATCCGTCGAGGGCGCGAAAATCGCCGCAAATTCCGCCCTGTGGAGAGAGCGCTCCACACTTTTTTGACATCTACCCAACCGTTCAGTAGGTTCCGCCCGATGCAGGGGCTCACCGAGCGACAACAGCAGGTGCTTCATTATATCCGGCAGTCGATCAGCGAGCGCGGGTACCCGCCGACGCTGCGCGAGATCGGCGCGCACATGGGGATCCGGTCGACGAACGGGGTGAACGATCACCTCCGGGCGCTCGAGCGCAAGGGGTACCTCACGCGCGAGGACATGAAGTCGCGCGCCCTCCGCCCGCGGGACCTCGACGGCGGCGCGAGCGGCGGCGCCGAGCTGCGCGGCGCGCTCGTGGGCGGCGCCAACGACGCCCCTGCGAACGACCAGGAGGACGACCTCGTCGAGATCGCTGTCGTCGGCCGGATCGCCGCGGGCCTGCCCATCCTCGCCGAGGAGCACGTGCTCGATACGGTCCGGATCGAGCGGACGCTCGTGCGCGGCGGGCGCGAGGTGTTCGGCCTGCGCGTCACGGGCGACTCGATGATCGAGGCCGGCATCTTCAGCGGCGACTACATCTTCGTGCGCCGGCAGCTCACCGCGCAGCGCGGCGACATCGTGGTGGCGCTGATCGGCGACGAGGCCACCGTGAAGTACTTCTTCCCGGAGAAGGACTACGTCCGCTTCCAGCCGGCGAACGCCGCGATGGCGCCCATCCTGGTCCGGGCGAGCGACTTCAAGCCCGCGATGCTCCTCGGCGTGGTCGTGGGCGTCTACCGGAAGCTCTAACCTTCCTCTCCCTTCCCCGAGCCGGTTGACGCGCGCCGAGCGCCCTTGATAGCGTCGCGACGACCGGACGGACGGTCCAAGGGGCCCGCTCCAGAAAGAACGCGATCGTGACGACGCACGGGCGGCGATTCGGGACTTGGATTTCAGGCGCGGGCATGGTGCTCGCGGCCGCTCTCACCAGCGGCTGCGGCGGTGCCATCTACGCGTTCACCGCGAACTCGGCCTCGAGCAAGCTCGAGACAGCCGAGGCGCTCGGCGCGGCGAAGTACGCGCCGTACGAGTACTACACCGCGAGAGAGCACCTCTGGAAGGCTCGGGAAGAGGCCGCGGCCGCCGACTACGGCGACGCGATCGACTTCGCCGACGTCGCGGAGGAGTACGCGGAGAAGGCGATCACCCTGGCGAAGCAGGCGCACGAGGGCGCTGGTCGATGAGCATTCGAAGAACGCGCCGCCCCTCGCGACGCCGCGCAGGCATGGTCGCTGTCGTGGCGTTCGCAGGGTCCGCCCTGTCGTGCGCGCAGGTGCCGGTGATGCGTGGCGACATCGAGGCGCTGAGCACGATCGCGAAGCAGGCGGAGCGCAACGGCGCGCTCCGCTGCGCGCCGCGCGAGCTCGCGATGGCGAAGTCGCACCTCTCGTTCGCCACGGTCGAGCTCGATCAGGGCTTCTTCGCCCGCGCGAAGGAGCACCTCGACATCGCGAAGGCGAACACGCACGCCGCCTACGATCTCTCGCCGCCGCAGAAGTGCGCCGAGCGCGGGTTCATCGAGGAGGCGCCGCCGCCCAAGCCCGGCGACTGCGACGGCGACGGGCTGCTCGACCCGCAGGACAAGAAGTGCCCCTGCGACGCCGAGACCTGGAACGGCTTCCAGGACGACGACGGCTGCCCGGACGATCCGGACACGGACGGCGACGGGCTCACCGACGGCAAGGACAGCTGCGTGCTCCTGCCCGAGGACAAGGACGGCTACCTCGACGAGGACGGCTGCCCCGAGCTCGACAACGATCTCGACACGGTCCTCGACACGAACGACAAGGACAGCGCCGGGAAGAACTGCGCGAACGACCCGGAGGATCCGGACGGCTACGAGGACGCCGACGGCTGCCCCGAGCCGGACAACGATCAGGACACGGTGGTCGATCTCGAGGACCAGTGCCCGAACGAGCCGGGCGTGGTCGGCGGGGACAAGCCGGGCTGCCCGAAGAAGCCGAGCCTTGTCATCGTCACCGAGAAGGAGATCAAGATAACCCAGCAGATCCACTTCGAGTTCGACAAGGACAAGATCCGGCCCGAGAGCTTCCCGATCCTCGACGCCGTGGTGGAGGTCCTCCAGCAGAACCCGAAGATCAAGATCGAGATCCAGGGCCATACGGACAACAAGGGCGCCGCGGCGTACAACAAGAAGCTGTCGGACCGGCGCGCTGCCTCCGTGAAGAAGTACCTGGTGTCCAAGGGGATCGACGAGACCCGCCTGACGTCGAAGGGGTACGGGATGGAGCAACCGATCGTGCCGAACACGTCCGATCAGAACCGCGCCCTGAACCGGCGCGTGCAGTTCGTCCGCACCGAGGCCGCGGCGCCGCAGCAGTAGTCAGGCCGTCGCGAGGGCTCCGCCCCGCGTGTCCTGGCTACGCGCGACGTCGGCCGCGCAACCCCGGAGCCGGATGCGGCTCCTCTCCTGAAAGCAAGCGCCCGTCCCCAGCACTTCCTGGAGGTTTGAACCCGTGTTTTTTCGCCGTTCACGCCGCGTTCGTCTCGCCTTCGCTCTGACTTCGCTGTTCGTCCTCGGCGCGCCGGCGGCGGCCGGCGCCGCCGGTGAAAAGGACGCGGAGGCGATGAAGCTGCACAACCAGGCGATGGACGACGACTATCTCTCTGTCGAGTTCGACAAGGCCGAGAAGAAGCTCCGAGACGCCCTGAAGCGGTGCGAGAAGAACGCGTGCACGAAGCCGGTCGTCGGCAAGCTGCACATCGCGCTCGGCACGGTCTACGGCGGCGGCAACAAGCTCGATCAGGCCCGGGCGGAGTTCGTGCTGGCGCTCCAGGCCGACCCCAAGGCGGCGCTCATCGACGCGCTGACGACGCCGGAGCTGGCCCAGGCGTTCAAGGAGGCCCAGAAGGAAGCGCAGGCCGCCGGCAAGCCTGGCGCCGACGAGACGTCGGGCGAGGCTGGCGGCAAGAAGGCGGCCGCGGGCGACGTCCCGCACACGCCGGTGGCCGAGCAGGCGGTGAACACGCCGGTGCCCGTCTATATCGAGATCCCGGAGGAGATCGACGCGGCCAAGGCGACCCTGCGTTACAAGCCGTTCGGCTCGCCGAAGTGGAAGTCGCTGGAGATGACGCGCATGGGGGACGGCTTCGGCGCCGAGATCCCGTGCGAGGATGTCACGACGACCGGCGACATCCGGTATTTCGTGATCGTGAGGGACGAGGCGGGCGACCCGGTGGGGACCGCTGGCTCGATGCAGGCGCCGCACCGGGTGCCCATCAAGAACGAGATCGAGCAGGAGCCCTCGCTGCCCGGCCAGGAGCCGCCGAAGCGGTGCGCCGCGAAGGAGGACTGCCCGCCTGGCCTGCCGGGCTGCCCCGACGCCGAAGGCAAGCGCGGGGACAAGGCCTGGGGCTCGACCTGCGAGGAGACCGTGGAGTGCCAGTCGGGGCTCGTCTGCCTGAACGGGACCTGCGAGCAGGGGGCCGACGAGGGCGGGGGTGGCGGGGCTGCGGGGCGTAAGGGCAACCGCAATGTGATCGGCCTCTGGGGGGAGCTCGACCTGCTCCTCGTGCGCGGCACGGATTACGTCTGCTCGGGCAGCGACGCTGCCTACGCCTGCTTCTATTCGGGCGGCGAGGGCCATCAGTTCTACGGTGAGCCGGCGGATCTCCCGGGAACGAACGGGGTCAAGGGCGGACTGAGCCCCGCGGGCGGTCGCGTGATGCTGTCGTACGACCGCCAGATCTTCTCGGATCTACCGTTGCTCCTGGGAGCGCGGCTCGGGTTCGCCTTCGGCGGCTCGCCTACGTCCGAGGACACCCCACCGGCGTGGACGGGTGACGAGAAGCAGAACCCTCACCTCCAGGCGCTCAGCTTTCTGCCGTTCCACGGGGAGATCCGCGCCACGTACTTCTTCCTCGGAGATCGGATTGTCGAGAAGGGCGGCTTCCGCCCGTACGCGTTCCTGTCGCCCATCGGCCTCGCCCAGGTGAACGCCTCGGTGCCGGTGGACGTGTGCGATCGTCGCCAGGAGGACGGGTCGCTGCAGAACGGCATCGGCAGCAACCGGTGCCCATCGAACTCGCGCTTCGTCGAGAACCTCGACGCTTTCCAGATCACCGGGCGGAACTTCTCGGGGTTTGGCGCGGGTGTGGTCTACGGCATCACCCCGAACCTGGGTGTATCTGCCGAGTTGAAGGTGATGCTGATGTGGCCGACGCTCGGCCTCGTCTTCGCCCCCACCATCGGCCCGGTGTTCGCTCTCTAGCGTTCCCCTGCCCGCACGCTCCCGCCAGCCCCGCTACGGCCGCAGCGCGAGGCGCGCCCGCACAGGAGACGGGCCCAGCTCGGCGTTTTCGGCGCGCAGGCGCATTCCACCCCCTCTTGCCCGCTCCGGCCGCAGCGCGAGGCGCGCCCGCACAGGAGACGGGCCCAGCTCGGCGTTTTCGGCGCGCAGGCGTACTCCAGTACGCCGAGCACCGAAAACGTCGAGATGGGCCCGTATCCGAAGCGGGCGCTTCTCGCGCTAGAGCTCGAAGCGTTCGGTGGTGAGCAGCTGGTAGAGGGCGTAGAGCGCGCCAGCGTCGTGATGCTCGAACCGGACGCCCGCGCGCGCCGGCCTCCCCGCCGCCCCGCGGCGGATCCAGGCGATCCGGCCGCGGAGGCTCAGCGGATCCCACAGGTTCGGGGTGGCGACCTCGAGCGTCACGGGCGCCTCGGGATCCAGCAGCTCCGACGCGAGCTGAGCCTCGGACAGCTCGATGCCGGCGCCGCCGAGGCCCAAGTCGCGGATACGCACCCCGTGCTCCTCGGTCGACTGCCGATCGCGCAGCGTCGCCCCAAGATCGACGCGTCGCCTCGCGTGAACGCGAAAGTGGTCCCGGACAGCCATCCCGGCGCATTCTCCAGTCGGCGCGAACATATCACGAGAGGCGCGCGCGGAAGCTCGTATCACCGAGCCCCGCTGCGCAGGGGCGCGGGCGCGAGCACGCGCGCCGCGCGACGCGCGGACGCACGAACACGAGCAGCGTGCTCGCCCGGTGAAGCCCATGGCTGCGTTCGGTAAAGCGACCGTCACGTGTTAGCCTTTGGGCTTCGCGGCGAACCTTGGGTAACATGCGGACCACATCCGCAGGAGCGAGTCGCGAAGTAGACCGGAGTTCTACCCTGATGGCCCAGGACACACGCAAAGATCCGCGAGCGAGAGTGCTGCAAATGACCGTGCGCTACAAGAGCGCCACGGTCGACGAGTTCATCGAGCACCACTCGCATGACGTGAGCCGTGGCGGCATCTTCATCAAGACGCCGTCGCCCTTCCCCGCTGGCACGCTGCTCAAGTTCGAGATCCGGCTGCAGGACGAGCAGGCCGTCATCGCCGGCGTCGGCCGCGTCGTGTGGAAGCGCGAGCCCGCGCAGGCGAGCGACGCGCATCCGTCCGGCATGGGCGTGAAGTTCATCAAGATCGATGAGAAGTCCAAGGCCGTGATCACCCGGCTGGTCGACGCGCAGCAGGGCGCCGGGTCGGCGTTCGAGGCCGGCATCACCGACCGCAGCGATCTGGGCGACGAAGTTCACGAAGCCGCGCTCGCCCCCGCCCCCGCGGCCGCGAACGCGCCGCAGGCCGAGCCCGCGGGCTCCAAGGCCGCGCAGGTGAAACGGGCGTCGACGATGCTCGGGCTCGGCGCGATCGGGGCGAAGGGCGACGCGGGCAAGAGCGAGGGGATGAAGAAGGCCGACCTCGTGGAGGCAGGCAGCTTCTTCCCGCAGACGAACCCCGAAAAGGAGATGCCGCCGCCCGACGAGCGGACGATGATGAAGCAGGCGGCCGAGCTGCTGAAGCAGGCGCTCGCGGAGGCCGGCGGGTCGCTGGAGGAGATCGGCGCGTCCAAGGAGCCGCTCATCGCCACCCCGCCGAAGCGGGCCGAGCCCGAGCCCACGCCGGTGCCGGTGGAGGAGCGGGTGAAGCCGTTGGCCGAGCCGGCGGCCATGCCGGTCGTGGCGGTCGCGCAGCTCGCGAACGAGCGGGAAGCGCGGGACGATGCGCCCGCCGCCGAGGCGAGGCCGGCCAGGGTCGCCGCGGCCAGGCGGCCGGCGGAGGCAACGGACAGGACGCCGGCCGAGGAGGTGCCCGCCAGGCCTGCGCGCCAGGAAGCGAAGGCGGTCGAGGAGCAGCCCAAGGCGAAGCCGGCTGCAGCCGCCAAGCCGAAGGAAGAGAAGGCGGTCGCCGCCAAGGCTGCGACCGCCGGCAAGGCGCCGCTCGCACAGGAAGAGGAGAGCAGCGGCACTGGACGGCTGCTCACCATCCTGCTGGTCGCGGCGGCGCTTTGCGGCGCGCTCTGGCTCGTCTTCGGGCAGAGCGACCCCAAGCCGCCCGCGCCCGCGCCGGTCGCGCCGACCACGCCGGAGCAGCCCGCGGCGGCGCCTGCGGTTCCGCAGGAGAAGCCTGAGCCGACGCCGACGGCGCCCGCGGCGACGGATACGACCACGCCGCCCGCGACGGCGGCGCCCACGGCGACGGGGGCCCCCGCGGCGCCCACGGCCAGCGCCACCGCGCCCGTCGCGGCGCCCACGACCACGGTGGAGCCGGCAGCGCCCACGGCCACGGCGGAGCCGGCAGCGCCCACGGCCACGGCGGAGCCGGCAGCGCCCACGGCCACGGCGGAGCCGGCAGCGCCGAAGACCACGGCGGCACCGGCGGCGCCCAAGCCGAGGCCGAGGCCGGCGGCCCCCAAGCCGCCCAAGTCGGACGATCCCTACGGTTGATGACCAGGCCGTGGGTCCCCCGCGGGAGAGGCAGCTGCCATGAGCGGCTCGGGAAGTCAGGTCGATGAGTCAGGGCTGAACCGCCCGAAGGCGGCTGCGTCCCTGGCCGTCCTGGGCCTGCTGGCCGCGACGGGCCTCGTCTGCGGCGCCGTCGCGCTCCGCAACCCCGCCGCGGTGACCGCGCTCGAGCGGGGCGCCGGCGTGACGCGGAGGCCCGCAGCGCCCGCGGCGGCGATGAGCAGCGGCGATCGCGCCAGGGCGCCGGACCCCGAGCCCACGACCGCGCCCGCGGAGCCCGAGGTCCCTGCCAAGGCGGAGCCGGCCCGGGCTCAGCCCGCGGAGGTCGAGAGCGCCCAGGCCGCGGGCAGCGCTGCGCTCGGCGCGCTCGCGCAGCGGTATCCGGAGGACCCCGCGGTCCTCAAGGCGCTCGCGCTCGCGCAGGGGCGCGAGAAGGCGGTGGCGGCCGCGCTGCTCACGACGAAGCGGCTGTTCGAGCTCGCTCCCGAGGAGGCCGGGAACGACGAGCTCAGGCAGTTCCTTCTGAGGACCGCCAACGGCGTCCCGGACGTCGCCCTCACGGCGCTCGATCTGATGGCCAAGCACATGGGAAGCCGCGGTCCCGATCTGCTCTACGAGGTGGTGACCGCGCCGAAGTTCGGCGACTGGATCAGGGACAACGCGAGCAGGCTGCTGCTCGAGAGCAGCGTGCGGCAGCTCGCGACGCCCGCGCTGCTGATCGCCGACGACCTGCGCCGGACCACGGAGTGCCCCACGAAGGCGCTGATCGCCAGGGCGCGCGACGAGGGAGATGTCCGCTCGCTGCACTACATCAAGTCCCTGCTCACCCCGCAGCGCTGCGGGCGGTTCCGTCGCTGCCTCAAGTGCGGTCCCGTCACCAAGGAGCTGCGCGCGGCGGCCAGCGTGATCGAGAAGCGCAAGAACGAGAAGCCGGCAGCAGCCCCGCCTGCGTCGAGCGCCGCGCCCTGACGCGCCTCGCCGCGGCGCGAGCCCCAACACATCACCGCTGACGCGCCTCGCGTGGCGCGGAGGCCGAGCTGCCGGGCCAGACGAACTGCCCGGCCAGACGCGCCACGCCGGGCCAGCTCCCCAGCGGCACCGGCACGGTCGCACGGGCGACTCGATGCAGCGGCTCGACTCGCAGTCACCTGGCGGCACCGGCACGGTCGCGCAGGCGACTCGACGCATCGGATCAGCTCGTCAGGGGGGCGAATCGGGGTGGGCGCAGCAGGACTTGAACCTGCGACTTCGTCCGTGTGAAGGACGCACTCTACCGCTGAGTTATGCGCCCGATTCGAGCCGGTTGTCACCCGGCCGTTTCGGAAAGACGTGGCGCTTTTAACCCAGACATCGGCGTTCGACAAGAACAACTCGCTGCCGAGCCGAACTTCTTCGAAATGCCCGGGCAATCCAGGCCTTCGCGCTCCCGGAGACGGGTCCGGCGCGGCGCCGGCCGCGGCGCGCCCCGGATCCTCTGCGCCAGCCCCGAGGGCCATGGCCCGGGGCAAGCAGCCCCTTCCTGGCGACTCGCGAGCACGCGGCCGAGCAGGGCGGGCGCTGGCGGCGCTCCGTCAGTCCAGCGTCGCGACGGCGCGCCGGAGCGCGGCGAGGCCTGCCTCGATGTGGTCCTCGTCGCAGGCATACGAGAACCGGAGGTAACCCGGCGCTCCGAAGGGGGTGCCGGCCACCGAGGCCACGTGCGCCTGCTCCAGCATCCACGTCGCCACGTCCTCGTCGCCGGCGAGCTCCTTGCCCTGGAACGAGCGCCCGCAGAGCCCGCGCACGTCGGCGAAGGCGTAGAAGGCGCCCTCCGGCATCCGGCAACGCACCCCCGGGATCGCGTTGAGGCCCTCGACCATCAGCGAGCGCCGCCGGGCGAAGGCGGCGCGCATCGCGAAGACCGCATCGCGCGGCCCGTTCAGGGCGGCGACGGCGGCGGCCTGGGAGACGGCCGCCGCGTTCGTCGTGCTCTGGCCCTGGATCACGTCGAGCGCCCGCGCGACCTCGGTGGGCGCGATGCTCCAGCCGACGCGCCAGCCCGTCATCGCGAACGTCTTGCTGACCCCGTCGACCACGATGACGCGCGGCGCGAGGTCCTCCGCGAGCGCGGGGAGCGACGCGTGCCGGAACCCGTCGTAGGTGAGATCGGCATAGATCTCATCCACGATGATCCAGCAGTCGTGGCGCCGCAGCGCGCCGACCAGCGCGAGCAGGTGCTCCTCCGCGTACGCCGAGCCGGTCGGGTTCGAGGGCGTGCACAGGATGATCGCCTTCACCCGGGGCGACAGCGCGGCCTGGAGCGCCTCCGCCGTGAGGCGGAACCCCGCCTCCTCGGTGGTCCCGACGATGACGGGCGTGGCGCCGACCAGGCGCACCTGCTCCGGGTAGCTCACCCAGTAGGGCGCCGGAATGAGGACCTCGTCCCCCGGCTCGAAGAGCGCGGCGGCGAGGTTGAACAGCGCGTGCTTCGCGCCGCAGCTCACGGTCACCTGGCTCGGAAGCGGCCGCCAGCCGCGGTGCTGCTCCGTGGCGGCGCAGATCGCCGACTTCAGCTCGGGAGTCCCGGACACGGCCGTGTAATGGGTGGCGCCGGCGTCGAGCGCCGCCTTCGCCGCGCTGCGGATATGCTCGGGCGTGTCGAAGTCGGGCTCGCCCACGCTGAAGGAGTAGACCCTGTGCCCCTCGGCGCGCAGACGCGCAGCCCTCGCCGCCATGGCGAGCGTTGCACTGGGCGCGACGGCCGACAGACGGTCAGCGAGCTTCCTCGGCATCGAGACAATGAGGAATAAAGGGGGGCCCGGGATAACGCAAGGCGCTCTCGCGCCGCAGTTGCGCGCACGGCGCGGATGTGCGTTGTGCCGCGCCAGGCTCGCTGCCGCTGCGCTTCCGTCGTCGGGCGGCTCCGGGCCGGCGCGGCCCGCTGTGCTCTAGGGAGACGTGGACGGCGTGGTGCCGCCGACCTGGACCGCGGGCTTCTGCTCGTCCTGCTTGATCGAGTAGCGCACGAGCGCGCGGAGCACGTCGTTGCGCTGCACGTTGCCGAGGACGCTCTTCATGTCCTCGTAGATCGACGGATCGACGAGGAGCCCGCCGAGCGTCCCCTTGCCCGCCCTCATGTCGTGCACGATGGCCCGCAGGTCGCCGGTCATCGCCGTCACGTTGGCGAGCGCCTCGGCGCCGTCGCCGTCGCCGCCGTAGAGCGCGTCGTGCGCGAGGCTGTCGCTCTCGCGGATCCCGCGCAGCGTCATGGCGACCTCATCCGCGGCGTTCCCGAACTGCTGGATCTGCTTCTGCGGGCCGTCGCCGTAGATGACGTCGTGCGCGAACCCCGGCCCCTCCTTGACGCGCGAGACGACCCCCCTCACCTCGCGCAGCGTGCCCGCGAGCTCCGTGCTCACGCGGTCGAGGCTCGCCAGGGTGCGCGAGATGCGCTCGGCCTCCTCCGGGTCCGTCAGGAAGCGGTGCGGATAGCCCTCCCCCTCCGTCACCTGCTTCATCAGCGTGTTCGTCGAGGCGACCGTCTCGCGGAGATCCTTGTGCAGCTTCTCGTCGGCGATGCTCTCCGTGACCTTCTGGATGTTGTCGAGCGTCGCCTCGGCCTTCTCGGCCATGCCGGTGACCTTCCCCATCACGTCGGTCGGCACCTCGCCCGGGATGTGCCCCCCCGGCGGGACCGACTCCGCGCTCTCCCCCTTCGTGATCTCCAGCATCTTGTCGCCCAGCAGGCCCTTGTTCGCGATCTGGGCCTTGCTGTCGGTCCGGATCCGGCTCGCCTCGCTCTCGACGACCTCGAGCTTCACGTAGATCTTCGTGTCCTTCGGGTCAGGGCCGTAGCCGACCTCGGCGACATGACCGATGTCGATGCCCCCCATGCGGATGGGCGCGCCCGGCTTGAGCCCCTGCACGTCGGCGAAGTTCGTCGCGAACTCGACGGAGGAGTCAAAGAGTCGCCGCTCGTCTCCTATCAGGAAAATGACTACGGCGGAAAGTACAAGCCCCGCCAGCACAAAGAGTCCGACCTTCAGATCGCGCGCTCTGCCCATGCGGAAGGGCATCTTGCGCTATCTCGGGGGGATCGTCACGCGCCGAGAAGCGTCTGGACGTCTTCGTTCACCGGGGCGGTCCCGGTAATGAAATCGGCGACACGAGGATCTCGCGAGGCCCGGAACTCGTCCGGCGTGCCCCAGGCGATGACCTCGCCGCGGTAGATCATCGCCATCCGATCCGAGATCGAGAACGCGCTCTTCATGTCGTGCGTCACCACGATGCTCGTCACGTTGAGGGCCTGCTTGAGCCCCTTGATGAGGTGGTTGATCCGCTCGGTGTTGATCGGATCCAGGCCGGTCGTCGGCTCGTCATAGAGAATTACCTCGGGCTGCACCGCGATGGCACGCGCGAGGCCGACGCGCTTCTTCATGCCGCCGGAGAGGTCTCCCGGGCGCATCAGCTCGATCCCGGGCAGGCCGACGAGCGAAAGCGCCCAGTTCACCCGCTCGGCGATCTGCGCCTCGGTCATCTCCTTGCGGTAGTGCTCGTGCAGGCCGTAGGCGACGTTCTCGCCGACCGAGGTCGAGTCGAACAGGGCGCCGCCCTGGAAGAGCATGGCGATGCGCTGGCGCACCCCGGCGATGCGCGCCTCGCTCAGGTGCGTGATCTCCTCGCCGTGAAACTGGATAGTTCCACTGTCAGCGTCGAGCAGGCGGATGAGCAGCTTGAGCATGACGCTCTTGCCGACGCCCGAGCCGCCCATGACCGTGAGCGTCTCGCCCGGGTACACGTCGAGGTTCAGGTCGCGGTAGATGACCTTCGGCCCGAAGGCCTTGCGCACATGCGAGAACCGGATCAGCGGCTCAGCCACGCGCGAACGCTAGCACGCCGCGCGGGCCCGCCGCGAACGCTCAGTCGGTCGCCGCGATGTGCTCGATCCGGATCTCGACCGCGTCCCCGCCGCGCCACGCGTCGCGCCGGAGGCGGCCCACCACGTCGACGCGCCCGCCCGCGAACCGGGGCGCGAGCTCGCCCAGCTCGAACCCGAAGCACGAGATCTCCCGCCGGGCCAGGGTGAGCTCCAGCTTGAGGTGGCCCTTCAGGTTCCTCGCCGAGCGAACGGCCGCGCCCGGCAAGAGGACGTGGGCCGCGCGGTTTCCCTCGCCGCACGGCTCGAGGCGCTCGAGGTCGCGCGCCACGGCCGCCGGGTCGTCGCGATCGTCGAGCCGGACGTGCGCGACCGCGAGCCCCGCGGCGGCCGGGAGGTCCTGCTCGCGGAAGACGTCGCACCACGCCGCCCGGAGCGCCTCGACGCGGTCGGCGCGCACCTCGACGCCGGCGGCCGCCTGGTGGCCGCCGAAGCCGACGAGCTCGGCGCGGCAGAGGGAGAGCGCGTCGTGGAGCCGCGCGCCAGCCGGGCCGCGCACCGAGCCGCGCCCCTTGGCGCCCTCGAGGGCGATGACGATCGTCGGCTTGCCGTAGCGCGACGTGATCCGGCCCGCGACGATGCCGACCACGCCGGGGTGAAAGCCCTGCCGCGCGATGACGATCGCCGGATCCCGGTCGAAGCCGGCGCGCTCGATCTCGGCGAGCGCGGAAGCGAGCATCTCGTCCTGGATGGCGCGCCGCTTCATCTGCGCCTGCTCGACCGTCGCGGCGAGCGCGGAGGCGGTCACGCCGTCCTGCGCGAGCAGGAGCTCCAGCGAGACGTCTGGATCCCCGAGCCGGCCCGGCGCGTTGAGGCGCGGCGCGATCCGGAAGGCCACGTCCTCGGCGGACGCGCCGCGCCCGAGGTCGAGGTTCGCCAGCGCCGCGAGCGCGCGCAGCCCTGGCCGGGGCCCGGTCTGGAGCACGCCGAGGCCGGCGCGGACGAGCGCGCGGTTGTCGCCGGTGAGCGGCGCGACGTCGGCGACGGTGCCGATGGCCACGAGGTCGAGGTAGGGGCGCAGGTCGAGCGACGAGCCGAGCTTCTTGCGCACGGCGGCCAGGAGCGAGAGGGCGAGCCCGCAGGAAGCGAGCCCCTTGTACGGGAAGCCGCAGTCGGCGCGGTGCGGGTTCAGGAACGCGATGGCCGGGAGCGGATCCGCCGGCACGAGGTGGTGGTCGATGACGACGCAGTCGATGCCGGCCGCGCGCGCGGCGGCGAGCCGCTCGTGGTCGCTGGAGCCGCAGTCGCACGTGATGAGCAGCGTCGGGCAGGCGCGCAGCACGCGCTCGAGCGCGGGCGCCGAGAGGCCGTAGCTGCCCTCGGCGCGCGTCGCGAGGAGCGGCACCACCTGGCCGGAGAGGGCGCGCAGCGCGCCGGTCATGATCGCGGTCGCGGTGATCCCGTCGCAGTCGTAGTCGCCGAAGACGGCGATCCGCTCGCCGGCGCGCACGGCGCGCGCGATCCGCTCGGCGCTCGCCTCGCGGTCGGCCATGTCGTCGGGCGACGTGAGGTGCGAGAGCCGCGGGTCGAGGAAGCGCCGGGTCGCCTCGTCCGGAGCCCGGCCGGCCCGGTGCAGGATGTCCGCTACCGTGATCGACAGCCCCAGCTCGCGGGCCATCGCGAGCGCGTCGGGCGACGCCTCGCCTGGATCCGCGATGCGCTCGGCGCAGGGCGCGCCCGCGCCGCCTCGCCCCGGGTGCGAGGCGGCGGGCGGCGCCTCGCGCTCGGCGAGCTCCTTCCAGGCCTCGGTGGCCGTGCTCGTCATCACAGGAGCGGGTACACCGGCGCGGCGGGGGTGTCTACGGGATGGGCTCGGGCCGCACGAGCGGCCTCGGCGCGTCGATCACTCGAGCGACCGCGGCCGCGGCGTGTCGATCAGACGACCGCGTCGGCGCGCTTCTGCGCGCGGACGCGGCTGACCTTCTTGCGCTTGCCGGAGTTCGCGCCGAAGAACCGGCGGTCGATCCACTCGGTGAGCGGCGCCGCGACGTAGATGGAGGAGTACGTGCCGACGACGATGCCGACGACGAGCGTGAACGCGAAGTCCCGGAGGACGCCCGTCCCGTAGAAGAGGAACATGATGAGCGACAGCAGCGTCGTCGCGGACACGAGGATCGTTCGTCCGAGCATCTCGGAGAGCGAGAAGTTGATGACCGCGGCGAAGCTCATGTCGCGGTGCTTCGACAGGTTCTCGCGGATGCGGTCGTAGACGACGACCGTGTCCGTGATCGAGTAGCCGACGATCGTGAGCAGCGCGGCGACGGTGGAGAGGGTGATCTCGCGCTGCGTGATCACCATGGCGCCGAGCGCGATGCCGACGTCGTGGACGAGCGCGACGATGCCGCCCGGCGCGAACCGGATGTCGAACCGGAACGCGATGTACGCCATGATGAAGAAGATCGTGATGAGGATGCTCTTGATGGCGGCGTCGCGCAGCTGCGCGCCGGCCTTGGGCCCGATCCACTCGACCCGCAGCGCCTGCTCCGGCACCCTGTCCGCGCCGAGGTGCTGCCGGAGGCCGTCCATCAGCTGGTCGCCCTTGGACTTCAGGTGGAGCTCGACCTTGTGGTCGCGCTCGCTGACGACCACCGGGTTGTTCGCGCCGGGCCGGAGGTCGACGCCCTCGATGCCATCGAGCTGCTTCTTGATCCCCTCCAGGTCAGGCGGGGCGTCGTAGCGGGTGGAGATCTTGTCGCCGCCGGGGCTGAACTTGACCTCGGTCGCGCGCACCGCCGGCGGGCAGCGATCCTCGGGGACGGGGACGTTCTCGGGCGGCAGGCACAGATGATCGCGCACCGTCGCCTTCTGCTGCTCCGACAGCGCAGAGACCTCGTGCACCCGGATGAGGTAGCGGTTCGGGTTGGTCTGGTCCGCGACGGACACGACGTCCGGGGAGTCGAAGCCCGCCTTGGTGACGGCCTCGCGGACCTCGGCGCTCGAGACCGCGCTCTTGAAGGCCACCTCGATCTCGGTGCCTCCTTTGAAATCCGTCCCGAGCTTCGGCCCCGGCACGATGAACGAGATGATCGACAGGATGAGCAGCACCCCGCTGAGCCCGATGAAGAGCCAGCGCTTGCTCATGAAGTCGAACTGGCGGCCAGGTTTGATGAGTTCCATCGTCGTGTCCCAACTCTCGGAGCTCCGCGCCCGCGGTCTCCTTCAGAAAGCCGGAGATCCGCGCTCGCGGCCTCCCTCAGAACGCGGAGCCCCGCGTCCGCGTCTACCTCAGCCGAGCGAGAGCGTCTTGATCTTCCGGCCGCGGACCGCCCAGTCGAACATCAGGCGGGTACACACGACCCCTGTGAACAGGCTGATGGCGATCCCGACGATCAGCGTGATCGCGAAGCCCTTGATGGGGCCCGTGCCGTACTGCGCGAGGATGAGCCCCGAGATCAGCGTCGTCACGTGGCCGTCGAGGATGGCGCTGAACGCCTTGTCGTAGCCCACGTCGACAGCTGCGCGCGGGCTCTTGCCGTTCCGGAGCTCCTCCCGGATGCGCTCGTTGATCAGCACGTTGGCGTCGACCGCGATGCCCATGGTGAGCACGAGGCCGGCGATTCCGGGCAGCGTCATCGACGCGCCGAACATCGCGAGCACGGCGATCTGCAGGATGAGGTTGAAGATGACGGCGACGTCCGCGATGAGCCCGGCGCGGCTGTAGATCACCACCATGAACACGACCACGAGCACCCCGCTCGCGATCGCGCCCTTCATGCTCTGCTGGATGGCGTCCTTGCCCAGCGACGGGCCGATGCGCTGCTCGTTCGACGGGGAGATCGGGGCCGGCAGGGCGCCCGAGCGGAGCACCAGCTCGAGCTTGCGCGCGTCCTGGAGCTGCTGGTCAGGGTTCTGCGAGCCCATCGTGATCTGCGCGCGGCCGCCGCCGATCTTCGTCTGGATGACCGGCGCGCTCTCGACCTTCTCGTCGAGGATGATCGCGAACCGCCGCTTGATGTTCCTGCCGGTGATGTCCTCGAACCGGTCGGCGCCGGTCGGGGTGAACTCCATCGACACGTACCAGCCGCCGAGGCCGCCCTCGCTCTGATCGGGGAGCGCCTGCGCGTCGCGCACCATGTCGCCCGTGATCTCGGCCTTGCTGAAGAGGAAGTACGTCCGCCAGCCGATCTCCTCGATGGCGTCCTTCTCCTCGTTGTACTCGTACAGCTTGCCGTAGCCGACCTCGTTGTCGGGCGGGACCTGGAGCGTCCCGACCCACTCGCGCAGCCGCTTCAGGGTGTCGCGCGTCTCCTCGTGCTCCGCGCGCACCATCCGGGCGAAGTGGACCGGCTTGGTCTTCCCGGGGCCGACCGGCGCGTTCTCGATCGAGAACGTCAGCCCCTTCGGGAGGTCCGCCTCCTTGGCGCTCTTGGCGATCGGCTCGAAGAAGTCGTGGTCGTCGTCGACCATCTTGAACTCGAGCCGCGCCGTCTGGCTGATGATCTCGCGGATCGTGTTGAAGGCGCGGTCGTCGTCGCCAGGGACCTCGATGATGACGTCCTCGTCGCGCGTCGAGACGCTCGCCTCCTTGAGGCCGAGGCCGTCGACGCGGCGGAGCACCGTCTCCTTGGCCTGCGACACCGCCCGCTCGCGGATGCCGCTCGAGACCTCGTCGCGGATCCGGAACCGCGCGACGCTGCGGTCCGCCGAGCGCTGGAGCTGCAGCTCCTGCAGGAACTTCGCGAGGAACTGGTCGTTGATCTTCTCGGAGTCCGCCGGGTCGTTGAAGGTGACCACGATCGTGTCGGTCTGCTCGCGCGACTTCTCGATGCGGAGCTTCGTCTGGAGCTTCTGCATCTCGTCGATCGTCGGCGGCTTGTCGCCCTCGTGGAACCCGAACGACGTCGCGAGCGCCGCGCGCAGGTCGTCGTAGTACCGGTCGCGCTTGTCGCTGATCGCCTCGTCGACGTCGACCGTGTAGACCAGGCGGAGGCCGCCCTTGAGGTCGAGCCCGCGCACCAGGCGGAACTGGATGTTCGAGGTGAGAAAGCGGCTGAGCCCGAGCTCGCCCCGCCGCGCCTGGGTCTCCTGCTCCGACAGCTCCTCGGACGACAGGCCCGACTGGTCGGAGCGGCCGTACCGCTCGTCGTGGTACGTCGGGTAGATGCAGAGCGCCGAGCCGAGCGCCAGGAACAGCACGAAGCCCGTCTTCGCCCGCCACGCGAAGTCGATCCACGGCCCGGCGCAGAGCAGCGCCCACGGCACCATCAGCCCGAACGTCGCGAGGGCCCAGAACACGTGGTAGTGGGCCGCGATCGCGGCGGCGCCCGCCGAGAGCGCGGCCCAGGCGAAGACGCTGCGCCGCGAGCGGCTGAGCCACGCGCCGAGGAGGCACAGGCCGGCGACGCCGGCGAACCCGTACTGAAAGATGTTTAGGAGCATGGGGTGTGGCGCCGCGGGGGGCGGTAAAAAGCTTCCTGTGGGGCCGAGCGCCGGCCTACGACTTCTTGTCCTTCGCCTTGTCGTCTGCCGCTGCGACCTCGCCCGGATCGGGGCCCTGGATCGCGCTCTTCAGGATCTGCACGTTCACGCCAGGGGCGATCTCCAGCTTGACCCTGGGTGAGTTCGGGTTGATGTCGATGATCCTGCCGAGGATCCCGGCCTGGGTGAAGACCCGGTCGCCCACCTTGAGGTTCGACTCGAGCTGCTTCTGCTTCTTGCTCTGGCTCCGCGTCATCACGAAGATGAGCAGCAACGGCAGCGCCAGGATGAGGAACGAGAAGCCCATCCCGCCGAACGGCGCGGGCTGCGCCTCCTGCCCCGAAGGCGGCGGCGATGATTGACCTTCGACAGGCGCCGCGGGCGCGGTGCCCGCGCGCCCGGGGGCGGCGTTCGGCTGGTACCAGTTTGAGCTTGCCAAGGTGACGCGTGTCTCCGGGCCCCGACGGGGCTCGCCCGCAAATTGCGGGCCTCTCCCAACCCCCCGGGGCCCGCCTCCATACCCAGGATCCAAGGGTCGCGCAAGGAGCTAGGCGGGCAGCCTCACCCTGGCCCCCTCCGAACTCCAGCCTTGCTGGCTTTTCCGCTCCTGCCCCGCCCTGCCGCGCGGCGCCTGCGCGGCGCCCGCCCGGCGCGGCGTCAGCCGTCGCTGCCGAACACCATGTGCCGGCGGGCCCGCTCGCCGCTCGCGATCTCCGCGAGCGACAGGCGCACGTCGCGCTCGGTGATGGTGCCGTCGATGGTCGCGAACGTCGCCGAGATGATCGGCGGGATGCGCCCGACCCCAGGGAAGCCGGGGGCCCACGTGAGCGCGTCCGCAAACGCGGCCTTCACCCCGGCGGCGAGGGGCCCGTACGGGG
Organism: Sorangium sp. So ce321; assembly: GCF_051530195.1. Taxonomy (NCBI): domain Bacteria; kingdom Pseudomonadati; phylum Myxococcota; order Polyangiales; family Polyangiaceae; genus Sorangium; species Sorangium sp. So ce321. The sequence continues at coordinate 7,702,198 of NZ_CP150329.1, forward strand.
CGAGGGGAACGTCGAGGGGCTCGAGCACCACGACGGCCTTGGCCCGCCCGAGCGTCTTCACCACCTCCGCGCCGAAGAAGGGGCGGAGCGCGCGCACGCCCACGAGGCCGATGCGCCGGCCCTGCGCGCGCAGGCTGCGCACGACCTCGCGGGCCGCAGGGAAGGCGCAGCCCATGACGACCATGATCTCCTCCGCGTCGGCGGTGTCGACGCGCTCGATCGCGCCGAGCGACCGCCCGGTCAGCTCGCAGAGCTCCCGCATCGCGCTGGTGAGCGCGAACGGCACGCGCGCGCAGAAGCTCCGCTCGGCCCGCTTGCGGACCACGCCGCGGCCCTGCGGGCGCGGGCCCCCGTCGCCGTCGCTCTCGCCGGGCGACACGTCGATGAAGGTCGGCGGGGTCCGCTCCGGGCCGAGGAAGCGCGCGGCGAGATCGCGCGCCCCGCCGAGGGCGGTCACGTCCGACGGCAGCGCGTCGACGAGGTGCAGGAACGGCGTCTCGCTGTCCTCGGCGGCGCGCCGCGCCACGAGCGCCATGTCGGCCGCCTCCTGGTTGCTCCAGGTGACGAGCACCCCCGCGCCGACGTCGAGGGCCGGCGCGAGCTCGTCGCGCCCCACGGCGAGCCCGCCGCGCCGCTCGATGATGTGCACGGTGACCGGCGTCCGCACCGCGGCCGCCTCGCCCAGCGCGGCGAGGGCCCCGACGAGCTCGTGGGCGCCCAGCACGACGCTCGCCCGTCGCCCGGCGCGCGTGCGCGCCGCGGCCCCGCGGATGGCGTCGACGGCGCTCGCGGCGCGCTCGATCGGCAGATCGCCCGGCACCGCCGCGTGGGCCGCGAAGAGCGCGCTCCCCGCGGCCACCTCGACATACGCGATCACCGCCGCCGGATCCGGCGGCGAGCCTAGACCGTCAGGCCCTGCCATCCAGCCGTTCGTCGCCCGAGCCGCACGCGAGGTCAAGCGCGAGCGCGATCGGATCCCGCGCAGCGACCGGCCTGAAGTGACGCAGCGATCGCGACGCCCGTCTCTGGACGTAAGTCCGAGAAGTGGACCGCCGCGGCGGCGCGGCGCAGCGCGTTCGCCCGGCGGGGCGCGCGTTCGCCTGGCGTGGTGTGCAATACGCGGCGCGCGACGTGGGTCGGGGAGCGCCCCTGCGCCGCGCGCGCCGCCTGGCGTCGCCTCCGGCCCCACCGGCGAGATCGCGAGATCCGGCCACCGGCGCCTGATCTCGCGGAAACTCACGGAGAAGAGCGACCGCGAAAAATGAATTGCTTGACGGACTCTTACCCCCTTGCTAGGAGGCGCTCTCCGTTTCGTCGGCCCCCGCGCCGAGCGGGCGGGACATAGGCGCGTAGCTCAGTGGTAGAGCACTACCTTGACACGGTAGGGGTCGCCGGTTCGAAACCGGCCGCGCCTACAAATCAGCAGGAGACCTAGCCTGCGAGGTTTCATGGCCCTCGATCAGACAGCCCAGGCCGCCTCGGCGGCCCGCACCACGGTGCGCGAGGCTCTCGCCGACGACATCGCCAAGGACCGCACTCTCATCGGCGCTCGCGTCAACGGGCGCCTCCTCGATCTTCACACGCCCTTCGAGCGCGACGGCTCGACCCGCATCGAGCCGGTGCGGACGAGCGATCCGGACGGTCTTCGCATCATCCGGCACTCGACGGCGCACATCATGGCCGACGCCGTGCAGCGGCTCTTCCCGGGCACGAAGGTCACGATCGGCCCCGCCATCGACGCGGGGTTCTATTACGACTTCGACAAGCCGACCGGCCCCTTCACGGACGAGGATCTCGCCAAGATCGAGGCGAAGATGCGCGAGATCATCGCCGCGGGCCGCCCTTTCCGGCGCGACGTGGTGAACCGCGAGGCGGCGCACGAGCTCTTCGCGCAGATGGGCGAGACGTACAAGCGCGAGCTCATCGACGCGATCCCGCCGGGCGAGGACGTCTCGCTATACCGCCACAGCGACGGCGAGCGCGAGTGGGTCGACCTCTGCGAGGGCCCGCACGTGCCGGACGCCTCGGTGCTCCAGGCCGTCAAGCTGGTCAGCGTGGCGGGCGCCTACTGGCGCGGCGACGAGCGCAACCCGATGCTCCAGCGCATCTACGGCACGGCGTTCCCGAGCCAGGCGGCGCTCGACGAGCACCTGAAGCTCCTCGCTGAGGCCAAGGAGCGCGACCACCGGAAGCTCGGGAAAGAGCTCGAGCTCTTCATGTTCCACGAGTACGCGCCGGCGATGCCGTTCCTCTTGCCGCGCGGCGCTCAGGTCTACAACGCGCTCGTCCAGTACATGCGCGACCTCTACGTCGACTACGGCTACGAGGAGGTCATCACCCCGCAGATCTTCGACAAGCGGCTGTTCGACACGAGCGGTCACCTGCCGAACTACCGCGAGAACATGTACCTGCCCGTCACGGCGGAGCACCTCGACGCGGCGCGGCTCGCGCTCCGGCTCGGCGTCTCCCCCGGCGAGGCGGACGCGGCGGTCTACAAGGAAGCGGACAAGAAGCGCGACGCCGCGGTCCTGGAGCAGCTCGCGGAGCTCGAGCGGCTCGCGCAGAAGCCGATGAACTGCCCGAGCCATTGCCTCATCTTCGGGCAGCGGCGGCGCAGCTACCGCGAGCTGCCGTGGCGGCTCGCCGATTTCGGGCGGCTCCACCGGTACGAGCGCGGCGGCGTCGTCCACGGGCTCGCCCGGGTGCGGAGCTTCTGCCAGGACGACGCCCACATCTTCTGCGCCCCGGAGCAGATGCAGGGCGAGATCCAGGCGTTCCTGCGACTCCTGCTGGAGGTGTACGCGGCGTTCCGTTTCGCCAAGATCGACATCAAGCTCGCGACCCGGCCCAAGAAGCGCATCGGCACCGACGCGCAGTGGGACGCCGCGGAGGGGGCGCTCGCGGACGCGCTGAAGCAGGCCGGCCTCCCCTTCGAGATCGCGCCCGAGGAGGGCGCGTTCTACGGCCCGAAGCTCGAGTTCCACGTCGAGGACGCGCTGCGCCGGAGCTGGCAGCTCGGCACCATCCAGGTGGACTACGCGCTGCCCGATCGCTTCGAGCTCGAGTACACCGGCGCCGACGGCGGCGCCCACCGCCCCGTGATGCTGCACCGGGCGATCCTCGGCTCGCTCGAGCGGTTCTTCTCGGTGTACCTCGAGCACATCGGGGGCGCCTTCCCGTCCTGGCTCGCCCCGGAGCAGGCGGTCGTCGTCACGGTCAGCGAGAAGCAGGCCGTCTACGCGCAGGAGGTCGTCGCCCACCTCCGGAGCCGCGGGCTCCGGGCGAGGGCCGACCTCAGCTCCGACAAGCTCGGCGCCAAGATCCGGGCGGCGCGGCTGACGCGCGTCCCGTACGTGGTGGTGGTCGGCGACAAGGAGGCCGAGGGCCGCAAGGTCGCCCCCCGGTCGCGCGACCTGAACAAGGACCTCGGGGCGATGCCGCTCGAGGAGTTCGCAGACCGGCTCGCCGCGGAGTCGAGGCCCCCCCGCCTCGCTGTGCGCGAATCGACTTCGTGATCTGCCGTTCCGGCCGGATCCTCTCGCCGGCAGGCCCCTTCCCCGCTCCCCTGTCGAGCCCGGTGGTCCCGGGCTCCGGCGCACCCGTTCGACGCAGCGGCTGTCGTGCTTGCTGCCGTTGCCTGCGGCGCGGAGTCGGGCGACATTGGCACCGTGATGGTCGCCGCGACCGGGATCGGTCGCGCAGCGGCGGTCCGTCGCTTTCAGAATCACAGAACACAAGGAGGCAGCGAAATATCACATGGCGATGAGACGCTTCGACCCTCGGCAGGCCCAGCGGGGGCCGCAGATCCGCATCAACCAGCGCATCCGCGTCCCGGAGATCCGCGTCATCGGCGATGATGGCGAGATGCTCGGCATCATGCAGACCCACGAGGCGCTGCGCCGGGCACAGGAGAAGGGGCTCGACCTCGTCGAGGTCAACCCGAAGGCGGATCCTCCGGTCTGCAAGATCCTCGACTTCGGCAAGTACAAGTACGACGAGAAGAAGAAGGCCCGCGAGGCGAAGCGCAAGCAGAGTGTGGTGGAGATCAAGGAGATCAAGCTCCGTCCGAAGACGGATGACCATGATCTCGAGTTCAAGACCAGGGCTGCGCACCGGTTCCTCGGCGCAGGTCACAAGGTGAAGTTCACCGTGCGCTTCCGCGGCCGCGAGATCACGCACCCCGAGAAGGCGCAGGAGCAGCTCGACTGGATCGTCCAGCACTGCGAGGAGATCGCGAACGTCGAGGTGCGCCCGATGATGGAGCAGCGCACGATGACGCTGATGATGGCGCCCAAGCCCGCCATCCTGCAGAAGGTCGCCCAGGCTCGCGCCGCCGCCGAGAAGGCCCGCCAGAAGGCGCTCCAGGAAGGGCGCGCCGCTCCTTCCACGGCCGACGAGGAGGACGAGGAGATCGAGAAGCTCGAGCGGCAGCTCGAGGAGCAGGACGACGACGACGACGACGACGAGGCGGAGGGGAACGCCTAGGGCGCCGGGCGCACGACGACGCCGGCCGCGCCTGCAATGCGTGCAGCGCGGCCGTCGAGCGGGCGCCTCGGAGGCCGCCCGGCTGTTGCCGGGTCCGTCGGGATCAGTGCGGGATCAGGCCGCCGAGCCACGCGCCCGCGGCGAGGACCGCCAGCGCGACGACGAGCAGCACCGCCTTCACGGCGCCGCCGCCTGACCTGAACGCAGGCACCGGCTCCAGGTCCAGGTCGCGCGGCGGGGCCACGGCGAGCGGTGCCGCCACGGGCGGGGGCGGCGCAGGGCGCTGCGGCGCGGGCGCGAGCTGCGGGGAAGCCAGGGTCGGCTCGGCCCTCCTCTCGACCGGCCCGAGCGGCGGCTCCGCAGGCTGGAACGGCGCGCGCGGCGGCTCCGCAGGCTGGAACGGCGCGCGCGGCGGCTCCGCGGGCTGGAACGGCGCGCGCGGCGGCACGGCGGGCGCGACCGGCGCGCGCGGCGGCTCTGCAGCCGTGGACGGCGCGCGCGGCGGAACGGCCGGCAACGTCGCGGGGGGAGCGATCAGCTCCGGCTCCTCGAGCGCCGCCAGGTTGCCCGCCTCGACCGACACCGCGGCGAGGGACCGCCGCATGAGGTCCTCCCCAGGCGCCGAGACCTTGATCTCGTCGGCCCACTTGCCGATGTCCTCGAAGGCGGAGATCTTGAGCGGCTCGTTCAGCCGAGCGGTGCTCGGCGCCGCCTTGTCGTCCGGGAGCGACGTGAACTCGAGCAGGGTCTCCTCGATGAGCCTGTCGATGAACGACGCCTTCTCCGACGCGGGGGCGCGCCTGCGGAGCGCCATGGCGCTCCGGACGTGCTCGGCGATGTCGTAGGCGCTGACCGGCCGGCCGAACCTGTACAGAAAGGTCGTGAGATCGCGGCCGAACTCGCGCGCGGAGCTGTAGCGATCGCCAGGCTCGCGGGCCAGCGAGCGGGCGATGAGGCGATCGAGCTCGGGGGGGACCGCCTTGTTGCTCTCGGAGAGCGGCGGGATCTGCGCCTGCTGCACGAGCTTGACGGTCTGGTAGTCGGTGTCGCCGAGGAAGAGCCGCTTCCCGGCGAGCATCTCCCAGAGGATGGCGCCGACAGCGAAGATGTCGGTGCGGTGATCGACCTCCAGGCCCTGGGCGGCCTCGGGCGAGAGGTAGCTGAACTTGCCCTTGATGATTCCCGCCTCGCTCTTCTCGAGCTGGCTCGTCGCCTTGGCGAGGCCGAAGTCGACGATCTTCACCTCACCGTACTTGGTGATGAGCACGTTCGGAGGCGACATGTCCCGGTGCACGATCTTGAGCGGGTGCCCGTCGCTCGCCTTGAGCTCGTGGGCGTACGTGAGCCCCTCGCAGAGCTTCGCCGTGATGAACACGGCGGACTCGACAGGGAGGGTCCGGCCCGCCTTGCGCATCGACTCGAGGACGGCCTTCAGGTCGGCGCCGTCCACGTACTCCATCACGATGAAGTACGCGTTGTCGCCGACGCCGATGTCGAACACCTGCGCGACGTTGGAGTGGGAGAGGTGCGCAGACAGCCGCGCCTCGTCGAGGAACATGGCGATGAAGCGCTTCTTCTCGCTGAGGTGCGGGAGCACGCGCTTGATCGCGACCTGCTTCTTGAACCCCTCGATCCCCGCGCTCTCCGCGAGGAAGACCTCGGCCATGCCGCCCGAAGCGAGCCGCTCGACGACCCGGTAGCGCTGCTGCTGGTGGGCTTCCGTCATGCTCCGCCTAGTACATCACGTCCCACGCCATGCGCGGAAACAACCGGCTCGTCCCCGGGGGCCTCGCGCGCGCCGCGCGCGGCCGTTTGCTTTGTCACGAGCGCGTTCAAGCCCGCCGGACGCTCGCCCGGGCGCGGGATCGCGCGGGCAGCGCCGCGGCCACGCCCGGGAGACGGCGCCTGATCATCCCGTGAGCGCGCTCCTCGCGAACGCGCGAGGCGCAGGCGTGAGCGGCACCGCCACCGCGCGCGGGCGGCTCCTCGGCGCGACCGCGGCGCGCAGGCGCGGCGTCAGATCGAGCTGCGCGGCGGCCCGCTGGCGGCGGTCGTCGAGCTCCGCGGCGAGCATGTCCTTCACCATGTCGAGCAGCTCGGGCAAGCCCGAGAGGCGCAGCCCGATGTCGTTCGTCCAGAGGATGACCTCGAGCTCGCCGTCAGGCCCCCTCGCCTCCGGATCCCAGGCGAAGACGGTCTCGGCCGCCGCGTCGATGCCGAACGGCACGAGCGCGCTCCGCGCGCCGTGGCGGCGGCGCACCGTCGCCGGCGCGAGGTCGCGCTCGCCAGCGCCGCGCGTCCCCTCGCCCTCGCAGTGCTCGAGCACCATCCGCCCGACGTCCATGTACGAGCCGCGCGCGAGCGCGCGCACCCCGAGCAGGCTCGCGCCCTCGAACAGCTGCGGCCAGCCGTCGTGCCGCGAGAGCAGCTCCCGGTAGCTCGGCGGCAGCGGCATCCCGAGGCGACGCTCGACGCCGGCGATCGCTGCCTCGGACGCTCCCGCCGGGGGCGCGATCGGCATCCCCCGCCGCGGATCCATCCGCGCGAGCTCCAGCTTGAGCGCGCGGATGCGGTGCATCGACTCGAGCCACTCCATGCGCGCGACCCTACGCGCGGCGCGCCAGGAAAAGCAAAAAACGCGTGTCGCGCGCGCCGCGACGCCGGCGCGGCGCGCGCGACACGCGCGCTTGACAGTCATTTGCGTCAGCGGCACGGTGCTTGCGTGGCCGGCTTGCGCTCCTGGGCATCGCTCCGCACCACCTTCGTGGTGACGGGCATCACGTTCGTGTTCGTGTCGCTCGCGACCGCGTGCCTCGACTACGCGGGCGAGGAGCTGTTCGATCAGTGCGACACGCCCGCGGCGCCGCTGCCCGGCTCTGGATCCGGCTCGGGCGCGGTCGTCGACGCAGGCACCGGCGCGGAGCAGCCGGACTGCGGCGCGCCGACGCACGCGCCCGGATCGGGATCCGGCTCGGGGTCGTGAGGGGGGAGCGGCGCGACGTCGTCGCGCTCGCCGCGCTGGCCGCCGCCGCGCTCGCCTCCCGCCTGCTCTTCCGCGTCGACCACGACGAGGACATCGACGCGCTCCGGTTCGCGCTCGGCGTCGAGCGCTTCGACGTGGGCGAGCTCCGCCCGCACGCGCCCTACTACCCCGTGTTCATCGCCGCGGCGAAGGCGCTCGCGCAGCTCGGCGCGGCGCCGCGCGAGGCGCTCGCCCTCGTCAGCGCCGCGTCGGGCGCGGCCACCGTCGCCTTCACCGCCCTGCTCGCGCACGCCGTCGCCGGGCGACGCGCCGCTGTGTTCGCCGGGGCCCTCGCGCTCGCGTCGCCGTTCCTGTGGCTGTCGTCCGAGAAGCTCCTCAGCGACATGGCCGGCGCCGCCGTGACCACCGCGGCGCTCTGGCTCTGCGCGCGCGCTCGGCGCCTCCACCCCGCAGCGCGAGCCGGCTCCCCGGCGCCACCCGGAGCGGCGTCGCGCGTCGCGCGCATGCGCACGTGCGCGCTCGTGCTGCTCGGCGTCGGGCTCGGCGTCCGGCTCTCGTACTTCCCGTTCGCGCTCGCCTGCCTCGCGGTCATCGCCCGCGGCGAGGGCGGCCGCCTCGCGTGGCTCGCGCGCGGCCGCGACCTCGCGACCGGCGTGCTCGCGTGGCTCGTGCCGCTCGTGCTGATCGCGACGCCGCGCGATCTCGTCGCGACGACGTGGGTCCAGGGGCTCGGGCACTTCACCCGCTGGGGAGGGACGGCGATCACCGTCTCGTCGCCGCTCGATCGCCTCCACGGCGTCGTCTGGGGCCTCTGGGCCAACGGCCTCGGGGGGGCCTGGCCGGACGCGCCGGCGGTGCGGTGGCTCGGCGCGCCGCCCTTGCTTGCGCTCCTCGGCGCCGCGGCGCTCCTCGCCGTGCCCCTCCAGCGCGCGGCGCGCGCCGCGCGCGAGCAGCCCGAGCTCTGGGCCTCCGCGCTCGCCTATTTCCTCTGGGCGCTCCTCGGGCAGAACATCGCCTACAAGCCGCGGCACTGGCTCCCGCTCGTCCCGCTCCTCGTCGTCGCCCTCGCCGCCGGCGCCGCGTCGCTCTCGCCTGCGGTCCCGGCGGCGGCGCGCGCGCCGCGCCTGCGCGCGCTCCGGGCCGCGGCGCCCGCCGTCCTCGTCGCGGCGCTCGCGGCGGAGTGGCTGGCGGACGCGCTCTCCCTCGCGCGCCAGCACCGGGCGCCCTCGCCGGCGGCCGCGATCGTGGGCTTCCTCCGGGACGACGGCGCCGAGCAGCGCCCGGTGCTCACGCGCGACCTCGACCGGATGATCCAGGAGGGCGCGCCGGGCCGCCGGCCGGTGCGCGTCCGCAGCGACGAAGGCCTCGTCCGCGCCGTCGAGCAGGCCGGCCCCGGCGGCGCGCTCCTCACCAGCGAGGCGCTCTCGCGGGAGGCGCGCGACGCGCTCGTCGGCCGCGGCTACGCGATCTCGATCCGCTTCGCGCGCCCTCGCTCCCGCTACGTCGACGCGCTCTGGAGCGACCTCGCCCTGCTCGAAGCGGTGCCCGCTGCGCCGCCGGCCGGCCCTGCGCCGTCGCGCTCGCCGGGCGGCGCGCCCGCTCGCTGAAGCGGCGCGCCCGCTCGCTGAAGCGGCGCGCCCGCTCGCCGGGCGGCGCGCCCTCCCGCTGAAAACGATGTTGACCTCCCTTTTCAAGGGCGCGAAGACTCCCGCCCTGCCGAGCGCCTCGCCGGGCGCTCGGTCCCCCTCGATGAAAGCGATCTCGTCCCCGTGGCCTCGCCCTGCGGGCGCCGCCCTCAGCGCGTCGCTGCTGCTGTCCCTCGCCGCCGCCACCCCAGCGGCCGCGCAGCCCGCGGTGCCGCCTCCGCCAGCGGCGGCGCCGCAGCCCGCGGCCGCCCCTCAGCCCGCGCCGCCGCCTCCGCCAGCGCCGGCTCCTCAGCCTGCGGTGCCGCCCCCGCCAGCGGCGGCCCCTCAGCCCGCGACGCCGCCCCCGCCAGCGGCGGCCCCTCAGCCCGCGACGCCGCCCCCGCCAGCGCCGGCCGCGCAGCCCACGCCGGCCCCTCCGCCCGCCGCCGACGGCCCGGTCCTCGATCTCCCCCCCGAGCACGCCGAGCCGCCGCGCGAGGCGCAGGAGCCCGCCGTCAGCCTGGGCGCCGGCGAGGCCCCGGAGCACGAGCTCGCGCGCGGCCTGACCGAGCAGCGGTTCCGGAGCGCCGGGGCGAGCGCCAGCAACACCTCCATCGGCGGCTACGGCGAGGTGCAGGTCCGCGGCACCACCACGGGCCGCGAGGGCGAGCGCGCGTGGGTCGCCGACATCCCCCGGCTCGTGCTCTTCGTGGCGCACGAGTTCACGAGCGACATCCGCTCCTACGTCGAGCTCGAGGTGGAGCACTCGCTCTCCTGCGCGAGCTGCCCCGGCGCCGCGGAGCTCGAGCAGGCCTACCTCGAGTGGAACGTCTCGGGCCGCTCGCTCGGCCTGCGCGCGGGCCTCGTGCTCGTCCCCATGGGGATCATCAACCAGTGGCACGAGCCGCCGGTGTTCCAGGGCGTCGTCCGGCCCAAGGTGGACACCGTCGTCATCCCCTCCACGTGGCGCGAGATCGCGATCGGCGCCTTCGGCCAGCCGCTCGACTGGCTGCGCTTCGAGGCCTACGCGATGACCGGCCTCGATCCGCTCGGCTTCCGCGCGGGCGGCCTCGCCGGCGGGCGCCAGAACGGCGGGCTCGCCCGCGCCAACGCGTGGGCTCTCGTCGCGCGCGTCGAGGCGGAGCCGCTGCTCGGCGTCATCGCCGGCGCCTCGGTGTACGCGAGCGACGCAGGCCCGAACGGCGACGGCGAGTTCTTCCTCCGCGACGGCACCCCGGTGCACCTCACGATCCCGGTGATCGGCTGGTCGCTCGACGCGCGCTGGCGCCGGAGCGGCCTCGAGGCGCGGGCGCTCTTTGCCGAGTGGCACCTCCCCGAGGCGCGCGCCCTCATGGTCTCGTTCAACGAGAGCGGCGCGCCCAACTTCATCGACCCCACGAGCCCCGTCGCCGCCCGGATCCGCGGCGGCTACGTCGAGGCCGCCTACGACGTGCTCCGCCCGCTCGGCCTCGGCCACGAGCTCCTGCCTTTCGCGCGCCTCGAGGCGTACGACACGCAGTCCGCGGTGCCCGAGGGCTACGCGGCGAACGCCTCGTACGACGTCCGCGAGCTCACGCTCGGGGCCTCGTACCGCCCGACCCAGGGCGTCGTGGTGAAGGCCGACTACCAGCTGCGCGATCGCGCGCTCGGCTTCGACCAGACGCAGCTCAACCTCGGGCTCGGGTTCATGTACTGAGCGCGCCGATCGAGGGCTCACCATGTCACTCCGCCCAGACGCCGCGGGGCCCGAGCGCCTCGTCGTCGGCGCCGGCATCTCCGGCCTGTACGCCGCCCTGCTGCTCGCGCGGGCCGGCCGGCGCGTGCGCCTCCTGGAGCGCGCGGCGCGCCCCGGCGGGCTCGCGGGCGCCGAGGTGTTCCGCGGGCTGCCGTGCGATCTCGGGTCGCACCGGCTCCACCCGGCCGCCCTCGAGCAGCCGCTCTTCCGCGAGGTGCACGCGCGCTCCCCGTTCCTCACGCGCCCGCGGCGCGGGGTGCTCGTGCTCGGCGGGCGCCACGTCCCCTACCCTCCGAGCGCGCCCTCGCTGCTGCGCGCGCTCGGCCTCCGCGCCGGCGCCGCGATGAGCCTCGGCTTCGCGGCGCAGCGCGGCCGCCGCGCGGCCTTCGCCCGCTGGGAGCACGACCGCGCGATCGCGGGCGAGGACGTCGGCTTCGAGCGGTTCGTGCGCGATCGCGTCGGGGCGGCGGCGTACGCGGCGTTCTACAGGCCGTACGCCGAGAAGGTCTGGGGCATCCCGCCGTCCGAGCTGTCCCAGACCGTGGCGAAGAAGCGGATCAGCACGACAAGGCCGCTCGCGCTCTTCAGGGGGCTCGCCCGCGCGCGCGGCGGCGCGGCCGCGGATCTCGCGCGGTTCGTCTACCCGCCGGGCGGCATCTCGTCGATCATCGCGTACCTCGAGGCGCGGCTCGCCGAGTCCGGCGTCAGGGCCGAGTGCGGGGCCGCCTTCGACCTCGCCGCGGCGGGCGCGCGCGCCGGCGCGGCGCCCGCCCTGTTCGCGGGCGATCTCGTCGACCTCGTGCCCGACGCGCGGCTCGAGCACCGCGGTCTCTACCTCGTCTACCTCGCCTACCCGCGCGCGCGGCTCGGCGCGCCGGAGACGTACTACTGTCCCGACCCGCGCTTCTGGTTCGGCCGCGTCTCCGAGCTGCAGAACTACGCGCCCGATCTCCGCCGCCCGGGCGAGACGGTGCTCTGCGTCGAGATCCCCGAGGGCGCCTGGGGCCGCGGGCGCGACTTCGCCGTGGGCCAGCCGCTGGAGGCGCTGCTCGATCAGCTCGTGCGCGCGGGCATCGCCCCGCCCGGCGTCGCGCCGATCGAGGCCCGGCAGCGCTTCGTGCCAGGCGTGTACCCGCTCTACCGGCGCGGCTGGCTGCGCGACTGGCGCGCGGCCATGCGCCGCGCCGCCGCGCTCGGCGTGCTCCCCTTCGGGCGCCAGGCGCTCTTCCTGCACTGCAACCTGGACCACTGCGCCGCGATCGCGGCCGACGCGGTGGCGCACGTCGAGGCCGGCCGCAGCCCGGAGGCGTGGGTGCTGGACGCCGAGCGCTACCTCGACGTGCAGGTGCGCGACTGAGGCGCGCGCGCCACGGACGCGCCACGGACACTGACGCCGCGGATCCGCGGCCCGAACCGCGTTGACTTTGACTTTCATGAGTGACAGTTTCGTCGGAGCTTCGATGCGTTCTTCCTGTTTCCGCACTGTCCACTTCACCGCCGCCGGGGCGCTCGCGCTCCTGCTCGCGGCGCTCCCTGCCCACGGCGCGACGTACTGGACGGTCCCGGCCGTCCTGAAGAGCTTCTTCGCGAGCTCGAAGAAGGTCGGGTACCGCAAGGTCGTCCTGAGCGACGCGGAGGCGCAGGACATCGGCAAGCGCATCGGCGCGCCGGTCAAGCGCGAGTGGGTGGTGTACGTCGCGGAGTCCGACGGCAAGGCCGACGGCTACGCGATCAAGGATGAAGAGAAGGGGATGCACGAGCCGATCGACTTCGCCGTGAAGTTCTCGACGGCCGGCGCGGTGGAGCGGATCGAGATCCTGGAGTACCGCGAGGCGTACGGCGACGAGGTCCGCGGCGATCGCTTCCGCGCCCAGTTCCAGGGCAAGACGGCGAGCGACCCGATCACCGCGGGCAAGGACATCGACATCGTGTCGGGCGCGTCCATCTCGTCCCGCTCCGTGGCGCTCGGCGTGAAGCGCGACGCGCTCGTCCTCCAGCTGGCGCTGAAGCGCGGCGGGCTGTGAGGGACTTCTCCGCGGCGGCGGGGCGGCTGCGGTCGCTCTCGCTGGGCGCGAAGCTGCTGTACTCGGCGTTCACCGTCGCGTCGCTCATCGGGCTGCTCGTGTCGTGGCGCCTCTACGGGGCGATGGTCCAGGACGCGGGGGCCGCCGGGTATTACGCGGGCGCGCCGGCGATCGCGCCGCCGCCTGCCCCGACGGAGGCGCCCGCGGCGGCCGGCGGGCCGGCGCTCGACCTCGGCCCGGAGCTCGAGCTCCCCGCGACGCAGGAGGCGCCGCGGGTCCTCGTCGAGCAGATCTCCGAGCGGAAGCTGCTCGAGGTGACGCACTTCCACCTCTTCTCGGTGCCGGTCTACGTGCTGATCCTCGCGCACCTCTGGCTGCTGGCGCGGCTGCCGTCGTGGCTGCACACCGCGGGCGTCGTGGCGGCGGTCGCCGCGAGCGGGCTGCACATCGCGGCGCCGTGGCTCATCCGGGGCGCGCCCGGCGCCGCGGCGCTGATGCCGATCTCCGGCGTGGCCATGCTGCTGTCGCTCGGCGCGATGGCGGTCGTCTCGACCGTGGACATGTGGCTGCCGAGGCGGTCGCGGCGGGGCGAGGCGGCGCCGCCCGCGGAGACGGACTAGGACGCCGCCACACGGCGGCAGGACGCCGGCGCGGCGCCAGCAGGGTTACCTCCTTCGTGCGTCTCACGAGGTTTCCTCCTTGTGCTCCTCATGAGCGGGTTCGGAGGGGCCCTGAGCCAGAGGACGCCAGATCGGGAGTTACCGGCGGACAGAGGAGCTCCGCGCTAGAACGGGGAGCTCACCACCTCTGTACCAGCGGACCGGTGGAGGTCGGGGCGCGTGGCTCAGGGCCCCTGCCGAAACCCACTGGAAGGAGTAAACACCGCGCTTCGCGTGTCAACGCCCGCGCGGCGCGGCCTCGTCACCGCTTCGCGTTCGCGCTCCGCCTGAGCCAGCGGGACGTGAGCGACCAGGCGAGCTCGAGCACGTCCTTGCTCTCGAACGGCTTGCTCAGGAGCCGCAGCTCGGGCCGCTTCAGCCGCCGGATCACGTCGTGCCACGAGTAGTCCGAGTAGGCGCTGCAGATCACGGCCTCGATGTCCGGACACTCGCACCAGATCCGCTCGATCGTCTCGATGCCGTCCCAGCCCGACGGCATCCGCATGTCCACGAACATCAGGGCATAGGGGCGGCCGCTCCGCTGCATCCGCCGGACCTTGTCGAAGCCCTCCTGGCCCTGGCAGGCGCCGTCCACCTGGAACGTGGTCCTCGCGGTCGCCGCGGGCGCCCCGAAGATCGCCGCGTCGAGCGCGTCGAGGTCCGACGCTGCCCCGGAGTCCGGACAGAGGAGCTTCTGGAAGTCGCGGTGGATGCCGGGGTTGTCGTCGATGACGAGGACCCTGCGGACCTCACCCCCTCGCGCGCCTTCAGGTACCGTCCACGAGGCGGCGGGCGGCTGCGACAGGAAGCGCGACGGCCCCCCCTGGGTGGCCGTCGCCTTCGTCTGACCGAGGAGCTTGTCGTTGCTGTTCACCATTCGAGAACCCCGCCTTTGCTCGATGCAAGCATGTCAATCCAAGCGAACGTCTGACCGTGAAGAAGAGCATGGATCCCGGCGAGACGGCGGAGCTCTTCCAGAACAGCCGCATGTCACGGCGCGGCAGCGCGCTCGCCGGATGGGAGCAGCGTCGCGCTCGTGCTCTTCGCCCTCGTCGTCGTTGACTCCCTACGACTGCCCCATGGACACGAGGCCTCGCGCGCCCGCGCAACGACGGCCCGCGCGGCCGGGCAGAGGCCGCCCGCCGCGATCCGCTCGACCGGATCGCGCGTGCCCCAGCCACGGACAGAGAAACGGCGCCGCCTGACAAGCCTCACCCCCACCTCCACGCAGTCGCTCCGACAAGCAATGGCGTCGCTGCCGCTGTGCGGAATTTCGTTAGTAAAGAAGTTTTTATTTTGAAGCAAGTCCGTTTCGAACACGACACAGGGCCGCTCGCTTACCACAGTGGCCTGCCGTGATGCCCTGTTGAACGACCCGGCGAGGCTCGGCCCTCGGTCACGCCGCGCCACGCGCCACCTACAGGGATCGTGACAGGAGCGTTCCGACCCGAACGGAGAGAACGCACCTCATCGCGCCAGGGGCGAGCACGTCAGAGAGGGTGAGATGAGCCGGCGCGCCCAGGCGCGGGCCGCCGGCGGGGGGCGCGGCGCGGCGAGGTGCTCGGGCCGCGCCTCGCCGCGTCGCAGGGGGGCCTCCGGGCTACGCGTGGCGCTCGGGGACGAGCCAGAGCACCGCGAGCGGCGGGA
The DNA here is from genome assembly GCF_051530195.1 of Sorangium sp. So ce321. Lineage (NCBI taxonomy): Bacteria > Pseudomonadati > Myxococcota > Polyangiales > Polyangiaceae > Sorangium > Sorangium sp. So ce321. The sequence goes on from NZ_CP150329.1 coordinate 7,717,356, forward strand.
GCGTCAGCACGATGGATTGCGGGAAGCCGTGGCAGGGGACGTCCTCGACCTGGACACGGCCCATGTTGCCCACGCCGCTGCCGCCGTACTCGGCCGCGTCGGTGTTGAGCACCTCCAGGTAGGCGCCGGCCGGCGGGACGCCGATGCGGTACTGGTGGCGCGGGACCGGCGTGAAGTTGCCGACGAACACGACGTGCACGCCCGAGGGCGCCATCTGGTCTCCGGCGCCGTCCCCGTAGCGGATGAACGAGATCACGGTCTGCATCGTGTCGGTGCAGTCGATCCACCGGAAGCCGTGGTGCTCGTCGTCGAGCTCGTACATCGCCGGGTACTTCTTGTAGAGCGCGTTGATGTCCGTGAGCAGCCGCTTCAGCCCGGCGTGGGCAGGGACCGAGAGCAGGCCCCAGTCGAGCTCCGTCTTCTCGCTCCACTCGGCGAACTGGCCGATCTCGCCGCCCATGAAGAGCAGCTTCTTGCCCGGGTGCGCCCACATGAAGCCGTAGAGCACGCGCAGGTTCGCCAGCATCTGCCAGTAGTCGCCGGGCATCTTCGAGAGCAGCGCTCGCTTGAGGTGGACGACCTCGTCGTGGCTCAGCGGCAGCAGGAACTTCTCGGAGAAGGCGTAGATGAGCCCGAACGTGAGCTGGTGGTAGTGGAAGGCGCGGTGGATGGGCTCGTGCTTGAAGAAGTCGAGCGTGTCGTGCATCCACCCCATGTTCCACTTGAAGTCGAAGCCGAGCCCGCCGACGTACGTCGCGTGGGTCACCGACGGCCACGCGGTCGACTCCTCCGCGCACAGCATCGCGCCCGGGAAGCGCTCGTGCACCCGGTTCGACAGCTCGCGGATGAACTCGATGGCCTCGATGTTCTCGCGGCCGCCGTACCGGTTCGGCACCCAGTCGCCGCCCTGCGCGGCGTAGTCGAGGTAGAGCATCGAGGCGACAGCGTCGACGCGCAGGCCGTCGATGTGGAACTCGTCGAGCCAGTAGAGGGCGTTGGCGACGAGGAAGTTTCGCACCTCGTGCCGGCCGTAGTTGAAGATGTAGGTGTTCCACTCGCGGTGCTCGCCGAGCCGCGGATCGAGGTGCTCGTAGAGCGCCGTGCCGTCGAACCGACCGAGCGCCCACGCGTCCTTCGGGAAGTGCGCCGGGGTCCAGTCGAGGAGCACGCCGATCCCCTTCTGGTGACACCGGTCGACGAAGTAGCGGAAGTCGTCGGGATCGCCGTAGCGGCTGGTCGGGGCGTAGTAGCCCGCCACCTGGTAGCCCCACGAGCCGTCGAACGGGTGCTCCATGACCGGCATCAGCTCGATGTGCGTGAAGCCGAGCTCGGCCACGTACTCGACGAGGTGATCGGCGAGCTCGCGGTAGGTCATCCAGCGCGTCCCGTGCTCGTACGGCGGGCCCTCGCCCTGCACGCGGCGCCAGGAGCCGGGGTGGACCTCGTAGATCGCCATCGGCTTCTTGCGGGAGTCGACCTGGCCGCGCTCCCGCATCCACGCGCCGTCCTGGAACGTGTAGCGGCTCGTGGTGACCCGCGACGCGGTGGCCGGCCTGAGCTCCATCGCCTTGCCGAGCGGATCGCTCTTCACCGTGATGTGACCCGCCGGGGTCTTGATCTCGTACTTGTAGAGCGCGCCCTCGCCGACGCCGGGGAGGAAGAGCTCCCAGAAGCCCTCGCCCATCCGGCGCATGGCGTGGCGGCGGCCGTCCCAGTGGTTGAAGTCGCCGACGACGCTCACGCGCCGCGCGTTCGGGGCCCAGACCGCGAACGCCGTGCCGGCGACGCCGTCCACCTCGCGCACGTGCGCGCCGAGGACGCGGTAGAGCTCCCAGTGCCTCCCCTCGGCGAGGAGGTGAAGGTCGATGTCGCCGAGCGTGGGCGGCATGCTGTACGGATCCAGCTCGACCGAGGCGTTCCCGTCCGGAAAGCGCACGTCGAGCTGGTACTTGAAGCGGCCTTCCTTCGGGTAGGACACGCCGGGGAAGCGCGCCTCGAAGAGGCCCGCGGGGTCCACGCGCTCCATCGGCAGCTTCGGAAGCGACCGGTCACCCGGGAGCACCGTGATCTCGGTGGCGTCCGGACGAAAGACGCGGACCACCAGGTCGTCTTCCTCTTCGTGGGGGCCGAGCACATGGTGCGGATCCGGATGCTCGACGGCCGTGATGAGATCGACTTCTCGTTGTTCCAACATGTCGGGGTCTGCCTATACCGGCTCCTCTGGCGGACGTCATGTCGAGAGTCCGCCCGAGACGCCGACCAGGCTCACCCCGACCTACCGGCGCAGCCCTCGCCGCGGATCGCCCTGGCGCCGCCGCGAGCGCAGGCCCCCCTGGCGCTGCCGCGATGTGCTCACCATTTGTCCGCAGCGCAACAGCGGACGTCTGGGGCCGATTCCGCGCGCATTTGCCGGGAAACAGGGCAAATGCTCATTTGCTGTACCTGCGCGGGAGGGGTAGGGTCCCGGCGCCGAGCAGCGAACCGCGGGGCCGTCCGGCCACGACGCGGGGCTCGGCAGCGGAGGGATCGAACATGGGTCAGGTGGTGAGCGAACGCTCGATCGGGGGCAACGGCAGCGGTCCTGGCGTGAACGGGCACGGGGGCGACACGATCCGGAGCTACGCGCCTGCGACCGGGGAGCTGCTCGGGGAGGTCCCGAACACGAGCGCCGAGGAGGTGCGGGCCGCGGTCGCCCGGGCGCGGCGCGCGCAGGAGGCCTGGGGCGCGCTGCCCGTCGAGGAGCGCAGCCAGCGGCTCCTCCGCTTCCGTGACGCCATCGTCGATCGGGCCGACGAGATCGTCGATCTGCTGTCGCGCGAGTGCGGCAAGCCGCGGCACGAGGCGCTCCTCCACGAGGTCCTGGTGGCGGCCGACATGGCGACGTACTTCGCGGACATCGCGCCGAAGGCGCTCGATCCGCGCGAGATCAAGCTCCACCTCTTCAAGCACCGGCGCAGCTGGATCCACTACGCCCCGCGCGGCGTCGTCGGCGTGATCTCGCCGTGGAACTTCCCGTTCCAGCTGGCGCTGCGCGACGTGCTCGCGGCGATCATCGCCGGCAACGCCGCCGTGCTCAAGCCGAGCGAGGTGACGCCGCTCATCGCCCTCAAGCAGAAGGAGGTCTGGGACGGCGCGGGCATGCCGGAGGATCTCTTCCAGGTCGTCACCGGCTACGGGCCGACCGGCGCGGCGCTCATCGACAGCGGCATCCAGATGCTCCTGTTCACGGGCAGCGTCAGCACGGGCAAGCGGGTCGCCGCCGCGTGCGGGGAGCGCCTCATCCCGTGCGTGATGGAGCTCGGCGGCAAGGCGCCGCTCATCGCGTGCGCGGACGCGGACATCGAGCGCACGGCGCAGGCGATCGTGTTCGGCGGCTTCGCGAACGCGGGGCAGGTCTGCGTCGCGGTGGAGCGGGTCTACGCGCACCGCGAGATCCACGACCGCCTGCTCGAGCGCACGATCGAGATCACGAAGGGGCTGAACCAGGGCGATCCGGGCAAGGAGTTCGTCGACGTCGGGGCGATCATCTTCCCGCCGCAGATCGACGTGGCCGAGCGGCACATCAAGGACGCGGTCGAGAAGGGCGCGAGCGTGAAGGCGGGCGGCAAGCGCGTGCCCGGGCCGGGCCAGTTCTTCGAGCCGACGATCCTCGCCGGCTGCGATCACGCGATGACGGTGATGAACGAGGAGATCTTCGGGCCGGTCGTGCCGTTCATGCAGGTCGCCACCGAGGAGGAGGCGATCCGCCTCGCGAACGAGTCGCACCTCGGGCTGAACGCGTACGTCTTCTCGGAGGACACGGATCACGCCCGGCGGCTGGCCGAGCGCCTGCAGGTCGGCAGCGTGCTGGTCAACGACGTGCTCCTGAACGGCGCCCTCCCCGACGCGCCGTTCGGCGGCATCAAGCAGAGCGGCTTCGGCCGGGTGATGGGCGAGGACGGGATCCGGCAGATGTGCGACGTGAAGCACATCAACGCGGACCGCGTCGCGCTCGGGTCGAAGGACCCGACGTGGTTCCCCTACACCGAGGCGTCGTACGGCTGGTTCAAGAAGGGCATGCGCGCGCTCTACTCGAGCGGGAGCTTCCTCCGGCGCATCGGCGAGCTGTTCTAGAGCGGCGGGCACCCGCTTCGGATACGGGCCCATCTCGACGTTTTCGGTGCTCAGCGCACAGGAGTGCGCTTGCGCGCCGAAAACGCCGATCTGGGCCCGTCTCCTGTGCGGGTGACCGCCGCTCTGTGTCGCATGTACCAGACGCGGCCGGGCACCGCTCTGGAACGTGGCCTTCGCGTGGTGGGCCGCTTGCTACGTCGCCCAGAGCGCGGAGCGGTCCAGCTCGATGGCCTCGAACGGCTCGATGCGCACCCGGGCGGCCTCCCGGTGTGTCCCCACCGGGACGCAGGCACGCCGGGAGAGCGCGTAGACCTCGAGCGTCCGCTTGATGGGATCGACGAGCCACACGTGCCGCACGCCCTCGCGCCCGTAGACGGGGATCTTCACCGTGCGGTCGTGCTCCTCGGTCGACGGGCTCAGGACCTCGCAGACCCAGTCCGGCGCGAGCGGGAAGTAGGAGGTGTCCGGCAGCTCGGGCATGCGCTCCCGCCGCCAGCCCGCGAGGTCCGGCACCACGATGTCGTCGTCGCCAGGTGACGCCGGGTCCGGAAAGTGGAGCTCGGGCTCGTCGAGGATCCACCGGCCACCGGGGCCGCCGCGGCCTCGCTGGAAGGGGCCGCCGATCTCGATCCCCAGAACCGAGCTCGCGTTCGCGTGCCTCGGCGCAGGGCGCGGGAAGACGTACAGCTCGCCGCCGATGAGCTCCGCGACCTTGGTCGGCGGGACCGCTTCGAGGTCGGCGTAGGTCGCGCGGCGGCGCTTCTCAGCGGGCTGCCCCATGGCCAACAGCGTAGCCGAGTGGTCCAGAGGGTACCAAGGGACCCTCTGGACCACCGACACCGCCGCGCGTCGTGAAACCAGCCCAGGTTCATTCGCCCTCGGTCGGCGGCGTCGAGGGGTGGCGACGGCAGCCCTTGAGCTCGTGCCAGACGCGCCCCTTGCTCCCCTCGCCCCTTCCGATCCACGCTGCATCCGTGGCTACCCGCCCCGATGCCTCGCCGAGCAACCCCATCCTCGCGGCCATCGACCGCGCGCCGCGTGTGCAGAGGCTCACGCCGGAGCAGCGCGCCGAGCTCGAGCACGACCTCGCCGACATCGCGGCGGGCCGAGCGCGCCTCGTCGCTCACGAGGATCTGCCGCAGGCCCTGGAGGAGCTGGCCCGCGAGCAGGACGGATGAGCTTCCGCGTCGTCTGGAACTTCCCCGCCCCGGTGACGTTCTACAGCCTGCCGCGGCCTACTCGAGGACGGCGTGGTACCGCCCGCTGGGCGTGACGATGACGTGGGCCTGGAGCGGGACGTGCAGCTCATGGGAGAGGTGGCGCAGCTCCTGGGTCATCTCATGGTCCTCCCCGGTCGGCGTCGGATCGCCGCTCGGGTGGTTGTGGGCCAGGACGAAGCGGATGGCTGCCATGTCCAGCGCCGCGCGCAGGATGGTTGAGCGGCCTGCGTAGAGGGCGTCGTCGACGCCTCGGGCGAGCATGCGCATCTCGCGCACGCGGCCGTGGCTGTCGAGCGCCGCGATCCAGAGCTCCTCGTGGACGAGGGGAGCGAGCCTCGGGCCGAAGTAACGCGCCACGCGAGCGGCGTCGGTGAGGAGCGCGCCCCGGCGAGCGCGCGCGGCGTGGGCGCGGCGGCCGAGCTCGAAGGCCGCGGCGAGCCGGGTCGCGTCGAGGAGCGCGATCTGGGTTCGCTCGGCGAGCGCCGCGGGAGAGAGGCGACCGAGGGACGGGAGGGCGGCCGTGCCGAGGATGCGCGGCCCGACAGCCGGGATGCCGAGCACCATCTCGATCAGGCCGGCCTCGGTCGCGGTCGGGATCTCGGCCGCCGTCTCGGCGGGGGCGTCGACGGGGGCGCTGCTCATCGGGGCCACCTCCGCCTGCGCGTGAGGGCCCGGGCGAAGAGACGCCGCGCGAGGCGGAGCCGCGTGGCCACCGTCGGCCTCGGGATCGCGAGCGCTGCGGCGATCTCGCGCATCGTCAGGCCGGTGGCGGTGAGCGCCAGGACCTCGCGGAGCTCCGGGCGGAGACGGTGGAAGGCACGGAGCAGCCCGCGCGCCATGAGGCGCGGCTCCGGAGAGTGCGCAGCGAACGCCGCGAGACGGTGAGGCTCGACCGCGGCCACCTCACGCCGGCGGTGCGCCTTGTCGCGGTGGTGCGAAGCCTGCCGCAAGGCGACCGCGACCAGCCACGCGCGCAAGGCGTCGCCCGGCGGCTGATCGGGGGACGGCCGGAAGCGGCCGGCGCGCATGCTGCACCAGGCGCCGAGCACGGTCTCCTGCGTGACGTCGTCGAGATCCGCGGCGCGAACGCCGCGGGCGCGCAACGTGCTGCGGATGAGCGGGCGCTGTTCGAGGAGCGCGGCGGCTTCGAGGTAGACGGCGGGGTGAGCTGGCTGGTGATCGGGCTCGGGCGGGCGGGCGAGCCGGCTGCGAGCAGAGGGACGCAGGCGGCGGCGTGAGGGCGGATCGATCTCTTGGCCCTGTTCGGGGCGTGGACGTACCGTTTCCATGTCGGACCTCGTTCGTGCGGGGTTCGGCCACGCTGCCCGGACGGTTGGCGCCGTCGCGGGCAGCACTTGCTTGTGGGGAGCTTAGGTGCCGGAGCGCGGGTGCGGCAACCCAAATGAGACATATGAGATACTATTCCAGTTCGCGCGAGAGTCGACGCCTTCGCCATGCCTGATGCTCGGCTGGAGGAGGTGCTCGGCTTCATCGGGGCCAACATCCGCCGGATCCGTCTGAAGCGCGGCATGACGCAGCAAGAGCTCGCCAGCGCAGCCGGAATCGCCCTCGGCTTTCTGCAGAAGGTCGAGCGCGCCAAATCCAACGTCGGGGTGGGCGTCCTTGTGAGGCTGGCCGACGTGCTCGGCGTCCGGCCTGGGGCGTTGTTCCGCCAGCGGGAGCTACCGCCGGTGAAGCGGGGCCGGCCACGCAAGGCGCGACCCCGCGAGCCGTGATCCCGCACCTGGGGCAAGCGCCTCAAAGCCGCCCCACGCAGCGCCGGTATCCAGCGCCCCGCGTGCACTGAGACGAGTCGCTTTAGACCGGCGCGGGCTCGATCGCTTTGGGCTCGGCCGGCTTGGTCTCGATGGGCGCGGGCTCGGTCGGTTTGGGCTCGACCGGCGCCGTCTCCTCCGGCGCGGCGGCGCTGCCGCGGCGCTTCGGGCGGAGCCTCCGCAGGGCGTTGCGGAACGAGGCGGCACTGAAGCGGCGCTTCGCCTCCGGCATATCCCAGCAGGCGTTGACGCCGGCGGCGCGCGCCTCGTACCCGAGCAGCGTCGCGTAGGTGACGATGGAGTTGCGGAGCGCCATCGCCTCTTCGCGGTTCCGCAGGCCGAGGATGCCGAGCAGGTCGCGGCCGCTCACCTCGTCGAGCAGGACGCTGCCTTCGCGCAGGAAGTCGTCGGTAAGGCCGACCGGAGCCAGGCGGGCCTGGTGCTGTTTGGCGAGCCGGAGGAGCATGCCGAGGTCGCTGACCTCCTCGTCGAGGGTGCCGCTCGTGTTCACGTCGGCGAACTGCTCCGCGACGTCCGGTTCGAAGACGAACGCCTGATCGGCGAACGCCTTGAGCCGCGCGCGCCAGGGCCGGCTCGCCTTGAGCACCTGCTCGATCGACCGCACCTGGTAGGCGCCGGTGCGCTTGCCCTCGCCGAACCAGAGGTTCGCGGTGTCGAGGAGCTGGATGGCGCCGCGGAGCAGCGCGCGGCGCTCGGGGCCGTACGCCTTGCTCGCGAGCGACGCCTCGTACTGGACGACCGACAGGTAGAGATCCCGCAGCTCCGTGAGGGTGGTCGAGATGGGCTGGCTCGGCTCCATGACCTCGCGGACGATGCGGTCCAGCTCGGGGCGCGCCTGCTCGAGGAGCGCCTGAAACTCCGCGGGGGTGCCGACCGCGCGGGTCTCCTTCAGGACTGCGTGCTGCTCTTGTGAGAGTTCGATTCCCATAACCTACCTCCTGGTGGGGTGGTGGCCAGTGTGGACGTGGTGGCCAGCGGGCGGTCGTAGCACGACAGCAGAGCTCGGCGCGGCCCAGCGGGCCCTGGATCCCTGGAAAGCATGGTTGCGTCGCCGGGGAGCTGGGCCAGCGCTTCGGGGACGCGGCCCGGCGGAGCTGGGGAGCGGGATCAGCGGGTCGGGGAGCGCGGCCAGCGCGGCGGGGCAGCTGCGCCAGCAGCGCGAAGGAGCCATACCAGCACGGCGGGGCAGCTACACCAGCAGGTTGGAGGAGCGGTACCAGCAGCGCGGGGAGCGCGGCCAGCAGCGCGGGGGAGCTGCACCGGCGGGTGCTGACAACGGCTCCGGACGTGCTGGCGAGCGTCCACGACCTGCGGCGAGGGGCGGGTGCGCCGGCCGGAGGCCCTGTTCGGAGCCGGAGGGGGTGCGAAGGCGGCGCCATCACGGCCTCAGCAGCCTGAGCTGGCCCTCGTCGACGCGCTCCGACGGTGAGCGCTGGTCGGGGCACCGAGGCGCCGCGTGCTCCTCGAAACCAGGTGCCGCGCGCTCGACACACAGCGCGGAGGTCCTGTAGCCTCTTCAGTACGAAAGGGGCAGTCCATGAGGGAGGCGCTCGCATCACATGTCCATCGCGTCCGTGAGTTGGCAGAGCACGTCAAGGGCAATGAACAGGCCACGAAGCAGAGCTTGATCGGGCCGTTATTCACTCTTCTTGGTTACGATCTGACCGACCCTCGCCAGTGCCTTCCCGAGTATCGCGTCGACTTCGGTAAGGACCGCTCGGTCAAGCCGATTGACTGGGCATTCCTGCAGAACGGACGCCCCATCTTCTTCGTAGAAGCCAAAGAAGCGGGACGGAAGCTCGCCGGCTTCGACGAGCAGCTGGCGGATTATTTCGCGAAAGCCCCTGAGGCGAAGCTCGGAATCCTGACGAACGGCATCCAGTGGCGCTTCTTCACCGATATCGTGAACGAAAATGTGATGGACAGAGAGCCGTTCGTGCAGTGGGACGTTCTGGCCGACGACCAGCCGCCGATCGACTTCCTCACAGTGCTCCAGAAGTCCGAGTACAACGCTGGCCTCCTCCGGGCGTTCGCCCAGCGGACCCGCCAGCAGAACCTTCTTGTTCAGGAGCTGGCCAGGCTCCTCGAGCCGGCGCCGGAGTTCACGAAGCTCGCCATCGCAAGGATCGAGACGAGGAACCTGACCGCTGCGGTGGTCGAGAGCTGGAAGCCGATCGTGGCCAATGCCATCAGTGAATGGGCCAAGCAGCGCGCGCTGGCATCGGTTCTGGAGGCCCAGGCTCGCATCAGCGCTCCTCCCGAGGAGCCGCAGGCCCCCAAGGTGGAAACGACGCAGGAAGAGCTCAATGCCTTCGCGAAGGCTCAGCGCCTGCTCGGGCCCGAACGGCCGATCGCTTACGAAGACACCGTATCCTATCTGAAGATACATCTTCAGGAGAGGCGGACGGCGGTGTTCTGCAGGCTGCTGGCCGGCCGCAAGAAGCCGTGCATCTGGGTACCTCTGCCGAGCGAAAGGGTGGTCCCCCTTGCTGCGTCGCTTCCGGTCACCATCCCCCAGCTCGGCTGGTCGTGCGTGACGATGGAGTCGATCGAAGACATCGACAAGCTGGGCGAGCTGCTGCGCACCTCTCACGAGCACGTGAGAGGTGCGCTGAGAGGCAAGGCTGCCGAGCCCGGCGACGGCGGCGGGACAGCCGTCTAGACCCACGCTCGCGCTCCTTCGGCCTCGGCCTCCACCAGCTTCAGGCCGCGCCCTCCCGGCCGTTCGCTGCTGTGAGGCGCGAGCGCTGCGCCCGGCCGTGCTGCTACAGTCGCGGCGTGGCGCGCTGGTTCAACATCGCTGGGCCTTGCAAGCCGGAGATCCACTACATGCTGCCGGCGAGGGTCTAGAATTGCCTGGGATGGAGACCCGAGAGGAAGCACCCGCCGTGCCCTTCGCCGCCGAGCGCACGCCCATCGTCCCGACGCTCGAGGTCGCGCACGAGCCTGGCAGGGATCTGGTCTGGTGCGCGACGCTGGACCTCGCGTGGAGGGAGCTGTCGGCGCTGCTCGGCGGGCCGGTCGCGCTGCGCGACACCGCCCCGGACGAGCCCGCCGCCGCGATCGTGCGCGCGCTCAACCGGAGCCCCGTGACCGGCGCCGCCGTCGATCCGGGCGCTTGCCTGGCGCTAGCCGGGACGCACACCGAGGAGTGGGTGCGCCGCGTCGAACGGCAGCTCCGCGAACGCTTCGGGGTCCGCCTGGATACCCGGTTGCTTGCTGGGGCACCTCGGCCGGGGCTCTTCGTCGCCTATGCGTACCTGGCAAAAGCGTTGACGTTCCCGACGCCGCTCATGCGGGAGCACGGGCGGCTCGCATTTCGATGCCAGCCGGTCGAGAGCTTCGGTCTGTGGGAGTCGGTGACCACGCCGGCGGAGCTCCACGCCGCGCGCACCGCCGAGGTGCTCGTGCACCACCACCGCTTCCTCCCGACCGATCTCTTCGTCGCGGAGCTCGGACGGGAGCCCGAGGACGACGAGCCGACCGAGGAGTTCGTCGTGGAGCTCATGACCGAGGACCGCGGCGATCGCCTCGTGGTCGCGCGGTGCGTCCCGGGGCCGACGCTCGCCGCGACGGTCGCGTGGGCGACGCAGAAGCTGCGCGATGACGTCGAGGCCGACCCCGGGGCGTTCCTGGCCGAGCGAGAGCGCTTCGAGGTGCCCTGCATCGACTTCGACCTGACGCGCAGGTACGACGAGCTCTACGGAAGGGCGATCGCGACCCCGGGCTTCGAGGACCAGGCCTTCGGCGAGATCGTCGAGCGGATCCGGTTCCGTCTGGACGAGGGGGGAGCGCTGCTCACCTCCGAGGCGAGGCTCGGAGGGCTCTCGCTGCCGCCGCGGGCGATGAGCTGCGACGGCCCCTTCCTGGTGATGATCCTCCGCCGTGGTGCGCTCACCCCGACGCTGGCGCTCTGGATCGAGACGGCGGATCTGCTCATCCTCCCTCAGGCGGCGTGAACGCCGGGCCGCTCGGATCGCCCATCGTCGGCGGGGGATCGATGGGGGCCGCTGGTTTACCGCCTTCCGCGCGCGCCCAGTGCCCGTCGGTGATGTCCACCGTACCGGTCGGGCCGTCGGCGTGCGGCCGTGCGCCCGGGACTCCCGGCCGGGTGACCGCGATGCCTGCCCTCGGGTTGGTAGAGCCTGCGTTGGCGGCGACGCCGGTCACCGGGTTCTGCCCGCCGGTCGCCTGGTGCAACGCATTGACGACGCTCTGGCCGCCGTTGGCCGGCGTCGTGGCCGAGTGGCAGGCGACGACCGTCACCGGCGTGCCAGGCTTGAGCCCGGCGTGCTGGAGGCGCTTGGCGACGTCGGCGCCGCCGACCACATCGCGACCGAACCGGACCACGCCAGGAGCGCCGTGGGCGATGACCTCGACGCCCTCGCCGGGAGGCAGGTTGTCGAGGCGCCCGACCCGGCCCGCGTTCGCGGGCTTCTGGTGCTCCTTGTTGTTCGGGTTGTAGAGGTCGTTCATGTAGACCACCCGCTGCGCTGGGTTGGTCGTGCGCGCGCGGGCCTCGGCGGCAGCGTCCGCCTCTGGATCCATCCCCTGTCGCTGCATGCCGACGATGATGATCAGGCCGAACGGGTCGATGTAGGCCGTCGGGTTGGGGACGAACCCGATGTCCTGGAAAGACACGTATTCACCGAGCGGATCCGGCGTGATGTACTGCCCAATCTCCGGCAGGTAATAGCGGTGCCGGTTGTAGACGAGCCCCGTCTCCGCGTCGGCGCGCTGGCCCGCGAACCTGAGCGCGCCCGTCTCACCGCGCGCGAACGCGACCCGTCCCCAGGTCGACAGCTCGATCTCCCCGTGCGCTCCGTCGCGGCCGAGGAAGAAGAAGGGCGTGCCGGTCGCGTCCGTCGCCACCATGCGCCACGCGCCCGGGCCGACGCTCTCGAGCAGGGGGGTGTGCTCGTCATCGTCAAACACCCGGCGCACGACTGCGCCGTTCGAGGATCTCTCCTCGACGGGCGCGGACGCGTCCCAGCCGAACCAGGTGCTGCTCCCGTCGGACCCGGCAATGGCGATCCTCCGTCCGAACGGGTCGTACACGAACCGCGCGCGGTAGCCGTCCCCCCGGAGGGCTTCCCTGAGCCGGTTGTCCGTGTCGTAGGTGAATGTCCAGCTGCGCGCGGGCTCGGCGGCCACCGTCTGGTGCAGCCGCCCGCGCGCGTCCCACACGAAGCGCGTGTCGCCGGCGGAGAGCCGCCTGCCACCCGCGCCGACGCTCCCCTCTTCCCGCTCGGGCAGCGGCGTTCCGTGGGGCGAGTAGCGGAAGGCCTCGTCCACGTGCGCGCCCCTGGCGCGGAGCGGCCTCCCGAGGGGATCCAGCGCATAGATCCGCTCTCCGAGCTCGCTGTCCGTCATGGCGGCGAGCCCGGGCGCTGCTGCCCAGCGGTAGGTGCGCTTGCGCAGCACCTTGCCGCGTGCGTCGATGAGGTCGACCTCGACGGGCCGACCCATGGGGTCGCGGCGCGTGGTGATGCCGTCCGCCCTTCCCTTCCGGACGCGGCGGACCTCGCGCCGGCGCTCGTCCCGCTCGAAGACGATGGCCTCGGACGGGCAGTCCTGCCCCTCATCGACGGCGATCTCCTGGACGACGTGGAACGGCCCTCGCTGGAGGGTGACGCTCCACCCGGTGGAGTAGCGGTGGATCTCGTTCACGTCCTGCGGGTCGGCGCGGTGCTCGACGCCGAACTCCCAGCCGACCGCGCTCTGTACCTCGCGCGTGACGCGGCCGAACGCATCGCGCACGAGGGTGACGGAGACGTCCTGGTTGCTCGCACGGACGACGAAGCCGCGCTCGTCTCGCTCGAAATGGTCGGTCCGTCCGTCGGACCGCTCGACGGCCACCACGCGGCCGGCCGGGTCGCGAACGAAGCGCTGCCACTGCCCGTCCGGCCATACCTTTGTCTTCCACCGCTTCGCGTCGTCGTGCTCGTAGCGATACTCATGCCCGGCGAAGGTGCGCTCACGCACGATGCGGCCGCCGGCGTCGTAGTCGACGAGGGACCGCTCCCCTGCCGGGTTCTCCGTCCAGCGGCGCCGCAGGAGCGCGTCGTACCCCGATCGGATGACCCCGCCGTCCGCGAGCCGCTGCTCGACGAGCGCCGGACCGAGGTGGCGATACTGGACGACAGCACCGTCCGATGCCCTCTCGGCGACGACGTTGCTCGCGGCGTCATGATCCCGATCCATGCGCTGGCCGCATGGGCCTCGGGCGCAGACAAGCCTGCCGTAAGCGTCATACTCCATCGTGTAACGGTGCCCTTCGGGCCCCTCGACCGCGACGATGCGGCCGAGCAGGTCGTGGGTGTACTTCCACGTGGATCCGAGCGCGTTCGTGAACTGAGCCAGGTTGCCGTGGGCGTCGTAGCTCATCACCTCGTCGCCGCTCGGCCCTGACCGCTTGATGGTGCGACCTTGCTTGTCGTAGGCGCAGCTCCAGGTGATGCCGAGAGGGTCCGTCCGCTCGGTGATGAACCCGTTGTTGTCGTGCTTCATCACCCAGCGATGGCCCCCGGGGGCGACGAGGCTCGTCACGTTTCCAGACGCGTCCCGCGTCAACGTGGTCCGCTGCCCCAGCTCATCGCTGTAGCTCGTCAGCCGTCCTTCGACGTCGAACGTCGTGTGGGTGCGGTTGCCGAGCGCGTCCTGGGTGCTGACGATCCGCCCCATCCGATCGTAGACGAGGAGCTGGAAGCGCCCCATCGGATCCGTGTACTTCCGCACCAGCCCGAGCGCGTTGCCCACGTAATGGTGGACGCCCCCCCTCGGCGTCGATCATCGTCGTCTCGAACGGCTCTGGGCCGTACCGGAAGCGCGTGTGGTAGATGCCCTTGGTCTCGAGGGGGGAGTAGCGCTGGCCTCCGCCGAGCTCCGCCAGGATGTCGCGTCCGGGGATCTCGCCCCAGGTCTCTACACACCTGCGCTTGCCGTCGGGGCCGTCCTCGTACCGGAAGTGGAAGACGAGCCCGCCGGGCAGGCGGTCGTAGCGGTACTCGAAGGAGGCGCCTCCGACGTCGATGACCTGGACGAGGTCTCCGCGCTGGTCGTAGACATAGCTGACGGCGCGCAGGCGGTGCGTGGAGCCGTTCTCGCCGATGAGGACCAGGTACCAGCGTTCGTGGTCCAGCTGGCGCTCTCGCTCTGCACGCCGGCCGACGCTGTCCACGACGGCGCACACCTCGCCGTTGTCCCACTCGATATCGATGATGTTTCCTGCGCGGTCGCGCACCTCGACCAGGCGATGGACGCCGGTCGCGTCCCGCCGCAGGACGTGCTCGCTGTCATCGTCCTGGGAGAGCACCAGGTCATTACCGCGACGCCATAGCTTCCTGCCGAACGGGGCGAACGCGACCTCGCCGTCCTCGAGACGCGGGAACGAGATGACAGCGCCTTCGCTGTCGATAACGTTGATGCCGTTGGCGGTCACCTCGGCGCGCCACGCATACGTGTGTGACCAGCCCCAGCCCAGGCCGCAGTTGCGCTCGACCGCCGAGCTCCGGTACTGGCGTACCCACTGGACGGCGGACGGACCGAACAGCTCGAAATCCACGGAGGGGATCGTGAACATGGCGCCGGTCACGACATCGACCGGGTGCCCGCCGCTGGCCTGCCCTTCGGCGCCCGGCGGCGCGGGTGGGCTCGGCGGCGCTGCGCCCGAGTTGTTTCCGCTCCCGCCGCCGCCGCCGTTGCTCGCCGCCTGCGGCCCCCGGCCGCCGGGCCCGCCCGCGCCGCCGCCGCCGCTGCCCGCCGCCGCCGCCCTTGCCGCCTGCATTGCTCGCGTTGGCCCCAGCACCGACGGTGATGCTCTTGTTCATCTGACCCATGCTGCCGGTGATGCCGGCCATACCGAGCTCGATGAGGACGTTGGGCGCGCCGAGCCAGGGGAAGCACGGGCCCCCAGTGTTCAGGCTGACGACCTCCTTCAGCGTGCCGGGCTCGTTGCCGTGGCATGCTTTCATGCAGCCACCGACGGTGAGGATCTTGGCCCCTTCGATCTTCGTGCGCATGCACGGGTCGGTGATGCCCTCCGCGACGGTTCCCATCGTCGGATACGGAATGGGCAAGGGTGACGGGGCCGCAGGGGTCAGGCACACGCTCACGGCCATGCCGGTCATCTGATGGCCCGATTTATCGGTGATCGTATCCATACCGAGCGCAGTGACCTTGCCCATAGCGGAGCAGATCTTCGCACACGTCACCGAAGGGCAGCAACCGCGACCAATCGGCGCCAAGGGGCGCACGAGGAGCGGATGACCCCGCAACCTGGGCTGTCGCCGCATCCCGGTTGACAGCTCAACCGGGGCGGGATTGCACAGGGGCGGATCGCGCCATCGCGGGATCCGGCGTCTCGCCTCTGCGCTGCCCTCCCAGCCGGCGTTCCCTTGGGGGATCCTCGACCAGCAGTGGCGGAGCCGTACACTGCCGAAACAGCGCGATGATTGTCATGACCGTCCGGTGCACGACGAGACGCGGTACTGTCCGGGCGGGGTGACCGCCTGATCAGGCGCGCCCGCGGACCCGGTCCCAGAGCACCTTGGCGCCGCCCGCGGCGGCCGCCAGGCCGGCGACGACGAGCTTCTTGCTGGCGAGCAGCACGGCGAGCAGCCCCTTGAACAGCCCCGCCTTGGCCGCCACCTTGCCCGCGACCAGGGCGCCGATGCCGTACGCGGCCACCTGGTCGATGTCCTCGTTGAAGTCCTCGTAACGGTTGCCGGGCTTGAACTCGACGAACTTCAGCACGCTCTGCATCTCGCTCCGCACCGTCGCGAGCTGCCTCATGCCGGAGACGGCGTTCAGCTCGAGCACGCCTTTGCGCCCGAGCACGCGGATCGAGTAGTTGAGCGTGCCGTCCTTGTTGCCGTCGAACTCGAGCGCCTTGGCCCAGTACAGCTTCTTCGACGCGGGATCGTAGTGAGGTGGCTCGGCCCAGCCGCTCAGGCGCACGGCGGGGAAGCCCGCCTTCTGGCGCTCCAGGTTCCTCTCGCTGGTATCCTTCTGCATCTCGGCCAGGAGCTCGCCGAAATCGATGTCCTTCGCGTCGTCGTCGTCGACGTGGCCCTCCTCCACATAGCTGATCACGACACCCCACGAGTCGTCCGCCATCGGGCTCAGGCCGGCCGGGAACAGCATGCCGAGCGCGTCGGAGCCCGGGGGGTTGCCCCAGGCCTCTAGCACCTTCCTGGCGCCCTCCGGGCCCGTGAAGCGGAACGCCTCCGGTACGTCGAGCTCGGCCAGGTTGTCACCGACCGTGACCTTCCCGCTCTGGAGCTTCAGCTCGGCATCGAACCTCTGCATCGCCGCGGCGATCTCCTCCGCCGTCGGCTCCCGCTCTGCGTCGCCGGACGGCTCCACCGCAGCCGGCTGCGCGGCCCCCGCGGGCGCGGCGCCAGCCGCTCGACCTGCAGGCTCCGCGGGCCCGGCAGGGCTCGGGTCCCCGGCCGCGGCGAGCGCGCTCGCGCCAAGCACCAGGGCCACCGAAGCGATCGAAGCGAGTCGACGATGTGACATACTCCCCCTCCTGACGGAACACCCTGCCGAAAAAATTCCGAGCATTCAACCAGAATGTCCCGTGGCGCACAAGCGCGACGGGGGCGCTCCCGCAGGCTGTGGAGAAGGCGGCCCCGTCGATGCATGGCGGTCCTGTCCCCCTCCCGTCCCGCCGCCCTCCCGCTCCCGCTGACCGCGGAAGCGTGTCGGAACACGCGTGGTCTTGGCTCTACCCCTATCCCGGGCGTCTCCTTGCTAGGGTGTGCCGCCGCCCCCACCGCCTCCACATTCCGGCGTCTCGCTGCACGAGCACGAGCTCCCGCACTCCCGATGGATGGAGGGATGGGTGGGACCGTCACCGAGGCCTGTGCAATCGACACTGCAAGAATTTGCCTGGCATGTGACCTTCACGTTGCCCGAACACCCTGAGCCGTTGCACTTGAGCGAGCATCGGCCGGTGTCGCTGCACCGCAAATCCAGGTCCTCGCAGCTGTTGTCACTGCAGTTGACCTCGCACGGAAACGGTCCCCTGCACGTCACCAGAGCGCCTTTGCACTGATCACCGATGCACACGAGCACCACGGGGTGCTCCGACGCATCGAGCATCACGGGCTGGTTCGCCGTGTCGATCCCGAATTCGTTGCACGTGCCGCCGCCCTCGGGAGCGCACCTCCTGATGACCGCGGGCAGAGATTCATCGGGGGTCCAGTCGCATGCCTGGCACGTTCCGGAGGACGTGTCGCACACCGCGTCGCTGCAGCCGCGGGACGTCGAGCAGCTCGTGGCGCACTCCGTCCCGCTCGCGTCGCAGGCGTAGGGCGCGCAGCTCCTCGGCTCGGCGGAGCACGTGCCGTCGTCGCCGCAGGTGCCCGGAGGCGTCTCCTCCCCGCTCGCGCACGTCCCGCCGCACGGAGTCCCCGCCGGCCCGCATCCGATCGAGTCGTCGACGTGCATGTCATATAGGCCCGTAACGAGCTGGCAGCTCACCGCCGCGACGCTCACGGCCAGCGTCAGCGCGGCGCGAGCGGCGAGTCTTGTCAAGTCAAGCTCATGCATCCTGTAGAGAGTTCAACCCAGAGCAGCCCCTCGGACAAGCCCACAAGATCGGCGCCCGCGAGGCCGAGATCGAACCAGGCGTAATTTTCTTCTCCGGATCCGTCCCCGCGCGGCGGAGCAGGCCGTCAGCAGCGCCGCCGGCCCTCGGATCTCACGATCCTGAGGCGTGCAGTCGCCGTGACGGGCGCTCCTCGCCACGTGGGCAGGCTCAGCGCTCTCGCTGCCACGCAGAGGGGCCGCGCGCTCAGAGCGTGTCGTAGGTCATGCTGGTCGGGGCGCGCCTTGTGCGGTGCGCAACGAGACGTCCCGTTGGACGGCGCCCCCAGGACATGTGAGCGCCGGCGGGGGGCTGCGCGCGGCGGCGCGCGGGTAGGCGCGGCGAGCACCGAACGAGGTGCCATGAGGTCTCGGGAGGCTCTACGTCTCAGGCGCGCCTTGTGTGGCGCGCGACGAGACGTCTCAGAAGGCGTGGCCCGAAGTGAGACATGCCGGGCGGTGTTCTCGGCGCAAGCTCTCCGGCCCCGGTCTTGGCGGATGGCCGAGCGCCCGCCCGCGCGCCGCCGCGCACAGCCCCCCGCCGGCGCGCGCGGCTCGGCACCACCGCGCGCGCCGCTCGGCGCCCCTCCCCTACCCTGCGCGGCTACGCAGCAGCCGCCGGCTCGCCTGCCGTCACGTTCGCCGCCTCGCCCGCCGGAGCCACCGCCTCGATCGGCGCCTCCTCCAGCGCGGCCGCGATGACCTGGCTCATGTCCTCGACGAAGATGAGCTCCAGCTCGGCCCGCACCTCCTTCGGGATGTCCTCGGCGTCGCGCGCGTTCTTCTGCGGCAGGACGATCCGCGTGATCCCGGCGCGGTGCGCCGCGAGCACCTTGGACTTGATCCCGCCGACCGGCAGCACCCGCCCGCGCAGCGTGCACTCGCCCGTCATCGCCGTGTCCGACCGCACCCGCCGCCCCGAGAGCAGCGACGTGAGCGCCGTGAACATCGTCACGCCCGCCGACGGCCCGTCCTTGGGCACGCCGCCCGCGGGGACGTGGATGTGCAGGTCCTCCGCCTCGAGCTTCGCCGTGTCGACGCCGAGCTCGCCAGCGTGGCTGCGCACATAAGAGAGCGCCGCCCTCGCCGACTCCTTCATCACGTCGCCGAGCTGGCCCGTGATCTCCACCCTGCCCTTCCCCGGCATCCGCGAGGTCTCGATGAACAGGATGTCCCCGCCCACCGGCGTCCAGGCGAGCCCGGTCGCGACCCCAGGCACGCTCGTCCGCTCCGCCACGTCGCTGAAGAACCGGACCTTGCCAAGGTACTTCCCGAGATCGTGCGCCTCGACCACCACGCGCGGGACCTTGCCGTCCGCGGCGCGGGCGACCTCCAGCGCGATCGCCCGGCACAGCTTCTTGATCTCGCGGCCGAGCTGCCGCACGCCGGCCTCGCGCGTGTAGTCGCGCACGATGGCCGCGAGCGCCTCGTCCGTGATCGTCAGCGACGCCGGCTCGATCGCGTGCTCCTTGAGCTGCTTCGGGACGAGGTGCGACCGCGCGATCGCGACCTTCTCGTCCGGCGTGTAGCCGGACAGCTCGATGATCTCGAGCCGGTCCCGGAGCGGCGCGGAGAGCGCGCCGAGATCGTTCACCGTGCAGAGGAAGACGACCTCCGACAGATCGAACGGGAGCTCCATGTAGTGGTCGACGAACGTCCGGTTCTGCTCGGGATCGAGCACCTCCAGGAGCGCCGCCTCGGGCGAGCCGCGCCAGCCGGCGCCGAGCTTGTCGACCTCGTCGAGGAGCACGATCGGGTTCTTCACCTTGGCCTTCTTCAGCGCGTGCACGATCCGGCCGGGCAGCGCGCCGACGTACGTCCTCCGGTGGCCGCGCAGCTCCGCCTCGTCGTGCACGCCGCCGAGCGAGATGCGCACGAACGGGCGGCCGGTGGCGTCGGCGATCGACTGGCCCAGCGAGGTCTTGCCCACGCCGGGCGGGCCCGCGAGGCAGAGGATCGTCGCGCGCGACTGCCCCGTCAGCTTGAGCACGGCCATGTGCTCCAGGATGCGGCGCTTCACGTCGTCGAGGCCGCGGTGGTCCTCGTCGAGCTTCGCCTGGACCGCGTCGAGGTCGTCCTTCACGGTCGCCCGCGCGCTCCACGGCAGGTCGGCGATCCACTCGAGGTAGGTGCGGATCACGTTGTGCTCCGCGCTCTGCGGGCCGATCGCCTCGAGCCTTCGGAGCTCCCGATCGGCGACGGCGCGCGCCTCCTCGGGGAGCCCGGCCTCGTCGAGCCGGCGGCGCAGGATCGACAGATCGTCCTCGCCCTGCTCTCCGCCCGCGAGCTCCTTCTGGATGGCCCGGAGCTGCTCGCGGAGGATCGCCTCGCGCTGCCCCTTGCCGAGCTCGCGCCGCACGTCGCTGTCGATCTTCTTCTTCAGGTCCGCGAGGGTGGCCGCCTCCGCGAGCAGGCTCGCGACCCGCTGGAGCCGCGGCACGACGCGGAGCTCGGCGAGCACCTCCATCTCCTTCTCGGTCGGGAGGCCGAGCGCGCCGGCGATCTGGTCGGCGAAGAGCCCGGGCTCGGCCCGGCTCGCGGCGGCGATCTCGGCGAGGTTGGTCGAGGTCCGCGGGCCGATCTCGCGGGCGCGATCGCGCAGCGAGGCGGCGAGCAGGCGCGCCTCCTCGGCGTCGCCGAGGAACTCGGGCGCGACGGCGCCCTCGGCCCGCCAGTAGGGCTCGGTGTCGACGAGGGCGGTGAGCGCGAAGCGATCGAGCCCCTCGATCACCAGGCGGAAGCCGTTCGAGACGCGCGTGACGTCGACGACCCGCGCGAACGTGCCGATGTCGTGGAGATCCTCGCGCTGAGGATCCTCGCGCTTCGGATCGCGCTGCGCGATGACGCCGATCACGTCGCCGGCGTGCACCGCGTTGAGCAGCGCCACCGAGCGGGCGCGGCCCACCGGGAGGGTGAGCACGGTGCCGGGGAAGAGCACGCCCGTGCGGAGAGGGAGCAGGGGAAATGGAGAGCGAGGCGCGCTGGCGCCGCTTCGAAGCTGGCTCATGCGGACTCCTGTGGCAGCGGACGGCTCGCGCCATCCGTGCCGGAATCGGTGGACGGGTTGTCGATGAGGTGCGCCGCGCCTCCGCCGGTCAGGGCGGCGCGCGGCGCGCGGATGGGACGCTCACGTAGACCGCTTCGAGCGACCGCTCGGGCGAGCTCCATGAACCGATGAACGGAAAGTAAATTCGTTCACGCGCCCGTCAACCCGCTGCGGATGAGCACGGCCTGTAGGTCGAGCACCGCGACGCCGAGCACGACGCCGGGCCAGGCGCGCCGGTCAGAGGACCTCGACGCCGAGCACGACGCCGGGCCAGGCGCGCTGGGCGTCCGTGTCGTTGAGGCGGAGCGGGACGCTGCCGTACGGGCTCAGCCTGGCGTCCTCGGGGGTGTCGCCGAAGGCGACGTTGTAGCTGGGGCCCCCGAAGATCGCGAACTCCGGGGCGAGGCGGAGGCCGAGGAGCGCGCGCGCCTGCGTCAGCACGGCCGCTGGCTCGAACGACGACGAGGGGTCGTGGAGCGAGTACCCGAGCGCGTCCAGGTCGATGAAGGCGCGCTTGCCGACGGAGATGCGGCCGCCCAGGCCGAGCGCGTACGCCACGAGGGGGCGGTCGCCGACGAGGCGGACGCCGACGCCGTAGACGTTGTGGAAGTGGTCGCTCCCGTGCTTGAGGCCGGCCATCACGATGCCGGACTCGAGGCCCCAGACGTCCACGTCGAGGCGGCCGTTGCGGATGATGTTGAGGAGCCCGAGCGAGAACGGCGACTCGTCGGCGTAGTTGATGAGGCCGATCTGCGCGCCCCTCACCTTGCCGGTGGCCATGTTCAGGAGGCCTATCTGCGTGCCCGTCGACTCGCCGGCGGCGACGTTCGCGAGGCTGACCTGCACGTCCGTCGACTTGCTCACGGCCGCGTTGAGCAGGCCGACCTGCACTCCCGTCGACTCGCCCACGGCGACGTTGGTCAGGCCGAGCTGCGCCCCGGCCACGGGGCCGGCCGCGATGTTCACCGCGCCGCCCTGCACGCCGTCGACAGGGCCAGCGACGTTCAGCGCGCCGCCCTGCACGCCGTCGACAGGACCGGTGACGACGTTGAACGGCCCTACCTGCGCGCCGCGGAGCGACCCGGCGAGGTTGAGCCCAGCGGTGAGCTGCGCGCCGCGCGCCGGGCCGAGCACGAGGTTGGCGGCGGTGGAGAGCTGCGCGCCGCACATGAACGACGAGGAGATGTTGATGCCGGCGCTGAGCTCCACGCCCGTGACGCCCGCCGTGTAGCCGCCGACGAGGTTCAGCGAGTAACGGCGGACGACGTTCGTGCCGGTGAAGCTCGACGAGCCGACGAAGGGGACGACGTCGCCGCCGAAACGGACTGTCGTCGCGCCGGGGAGCGCGCACGGAGGAGGCTCCGGGGGCGCGGCCTTCGCGGAGCGCGCGGCCTCACGTGGCGGCTTCGGCTCGCCCGCAGCGGGCGGCGTAGGGCTCGCGGCCGGCTCCTCGGGCGGGCGCTTGCCCAGCGCCGCGGCGAGCTCCGCCGCCTCGTCACGGACGAGGTTGCCCGCGAGCAGGGCGATCGCCTCGGCGGCGCGGTCGGGATCCTCGGGGACGTCGATCGTGCGGCCGATGTGGCGGCCGTCCGTGGAGCTGTACGTCAGCGTGACGCGGCCGTCGGGCTCGCCGCGAAGGACAAGCGTGGGGCGGCTGGCGGTCGCCGAGGGCGAGAGCGTGACGGGGCCGCCGAGCTCGCGCCCGACCGCCGCGCGCACGGCCTCGGGATCGAGCGTCCACGAGGCGCCGTCGACGACGAGGTCGATCCCGGCGCCGGTCGGCTCGGCGGCGAGCGCGCTCGCGGGGGGCGCGGAGACCGCCGCGACGACGCTCGCGGCGGCGAGGGCGCGCAGCAGCAGGGCGCGCGCGCGGAGGCCTGCGCCGCGCGCGGAGGGCTTCCGGACGGAGCGCGGCGGACCGCTCGGCGGAGCGGAGAGAGGAGCGGTATCGTGTGTGTTCATCGACCGTGGAGTGCCCGCTCGCGGCGCGTTCGTTCACGCGCCGTCGCTCACCGGTCCGCGCTGCTCATCGCCTCGAGCAGCGAGCGCGACTCGGTCTGCCTGTAGCCGCCGTGGGCGCCCTGCGCGAACGGCTCGAGCGCGCGGCGCGCCTCGTCCGTGCGGCCGAGGCGCACCAGGCAGAGGGCGCGGTTGTACTGCGCCTCCACGGCGAAGCGGCCGCGAGGCGCGGCGGCGAGGTAGGCGTCCCAGGCGCCGAGCGCGACGGACGGGTTGCGCTCGACGAAGTGCGCGCGGTGCGCCGCCTGGTAGAGCGCGTCGGTGTCGGGACCGGCGGGCGGACGCTGGACGGCCTGCGGATCGTTCGCCTGCGGGCGAGCCGCGGGCGAGGGGCTCGCCGCGCTCGTCGAGGCGGCCGGGCGCGCGGCCTGCGGCGCCGGCGCGACCGCCACGACCGGCGCGCGCCGCGGCGCCGGCGCGCTCGCGGAGGGCGCCGTGGGCGACGCGAGCGGCACGGGCGCAGCGACGGTGGGCTCGAGCGGCGGCGGCGCGAGCTCCGCGACGCTGGGCTCGGCCTGCGGCGGCGCGGGCGCGTCCGCCTCGGCCGCGCGGCGCGGCGCGGACCGCGCGCGGGAGGTCGGCGGCCCGGGCGGCGCGTCGGGCGGATCTGCCGCGGTGAGGCCGAGCTGGGAGGCGATGTCGTTCAACGCGTCCGGGAACCAGCGCGCGGCGGAGGCCCACGCGGCAGAGCCGACGAGGACGGCGGCCAGCGGGACCACCAGGCGGACGGTCGTGAGCCGGCGGGCGCGCTGCGCCTTCAGGCTCCTCATCACGCGGGCGCGCGTCTCGTCGCGACGGCCGCGCGAGGCGTCGGCCTCGTCGCGCAGCGCGCGCGCTGCGTCGCGGAGCACGTCGTCCTTCATGGGGTCCTCTCTTCCAGCAGCGTCCGGAGCTTCTGTTTGGCGTGGAAAAGCCGCGTGCGCACGGTCGCCTCGGGCACGCCCAGGATCTCGGACACCTCGCGCGCGCTGCGCTCCTCGACCTCGCACAGCACGAACGTCGCGCGCTGCGCGTCCGGCAGCTCGTCGAGGGCGCGGTTCAGGGCCCTGGCGAGGGCGGCGCGGCCGACCTCCCGCTCGGGGTTCGTCGGCTTCTCTTCGTCCGGCTCCAGGGCGAGCCGCTCCATGGCCGCGCGGCGGCGCCCGGCGGAGCGGAGGTGGTGGCGGGCGTGGTTGACCGCGATGCCGATGAGGAACGTCTTCAGCGACGAGCCGCCGCGGAACCGCTGCGCGGCCTGCGGCAGGCTGACGAAGACGTCGTGCGTCAGATCCTCGGCGGACGCGTCGTCGCCGGTGAGGCGCCGGGCGAACGCGCGCACCGCCTCGTAGTGCTTGTCGTAGGCCTCGCCGATCGCCGCGGGGTCGCCTTGCCGCAGCCGCTCGACGAGCGCCTCCTCCGCGTCCTGCGTGCGCTCCGCGCCGCGGGTGAAGAGGAACGGCATGAGGAGCGCGATGGTCCTCATCGGCCCCTTCCTCTCCTCGGCGCGCCGAGGAGGAGCGGCCCCCGCTGGCTGTCCCTGCGGAAAGCCCGGCGCCTGCTCTGTCCCGTCTCGATCCATTCGTGCGTTGTCATGATTACATCCGAAAGCGCTCCGTGGCGCTGCCCGTTTGCCGTCGACCGGCGCCGGAGGACGAGGGAGGACGTGAGCCACCCCGCTTCGTGCCCGGCATGGAGGAGGTCGTTCATGGCCGCGCGTCCATTTCGTGCCCGGGCGGGTCGGGATCGTTCAACCGCGGCGGGCGAAATCGAACGAGACCGGCAGGCGGGGGTCGACCCGCCCCGGGCCGGGGGGGGACGGCCGGGAGGGGGCGGAGGGGCGGGCGTCGGAATCGTGCGAAGCGCGCGAGCCGTTGAACGGGGCGCGGGGCGGCGGGCACGCAGCATCGGGTGGGCAGAGGGCGCCGCGGTGATGGGCGGCGCCGCTGTCATGAGTCCATCTCCCGGATCAGGAGCGATGAACATGAATATGCGCACGGGCTTCGAGTGGGGCCTCGGCCTTTCTTTGTGCTTCTTCTCGACGACGATGGTCGGTTGCTACATCGAGACCGACCGTGACTGCGACTGGGACGACGACGAGGAGTGTTTCTGGGATGACGGCCACGACGCGCCCGACGCGCCCGACGCGCCCGACGCGCCTGACGCGCCCGACGCGCCTGACGCGCCCGACGCGCCTGACGCGCCCGACATCGGGCGCCCGGACGGCAACGATGACGGCGACGGCGGCGACAGCAGCACTGGCGCGGGAGGGGAGTCGGCCGCGTGCGAGGCGGACTGCGACTGCCCGAGCGGCAACGAGTGCGTGGAGGGGGCCTGCAAGACGCCGTGCGCGGCGTCGTGCGATTGCGCCGAGGGCGATTCGTGCGAGGGCGGCTATTGCGAGCCCCCGCCCGAGCCGGCCATCTCCTGCGAGGTGGACTGCGACTGCCCGAGCGGCAGCGCGTGCGTGGAAGGCGTCTGCAGCTGAGCTGCGCGGCGCTCCCGGGCGCCGCGACGCCTCGCGCCAGCCGCACGTGATGCGGCTGGCCTGGAGAGGGCTCAACCTGTGATGCAGTCGTGGCGTCGCTCCCTCTGATGCGGTGATCAGAAGAGAAGAATACAAACCGCCAAGACGCCAAGTACGCCAAGAGAAGACAGAGAGAGAAAAATTCCTTCTCCTCCTCTCCTCTCTCAGCGCAACGGTCGTCGGCCGGGTCTGCCACGTGCGACGCAGAGCGGCGGCCACCCGCACAGGAGACGGGCCCAGATCGGCGTCGACAGCGCGAAAGCGCACTCCAGTGCGCTGAGCACCGAAAACGGTGCGACATGCGACGCAGAGCGGCGGCCACCCGCACAGGAGACGGGCCCAGATCGGCGTTTTCGGCGCGGAAGCGCACTCCAGTGCGCTGAGCACCGAAAACGTCGAGATGGGCCCGTATCCGAAGCGGGTGGCCGCCGCTCTACCGGCGGAGGGCGAAGGCTACGCCTTCCTGCAGCGTGAGAAACGTCCTGAGGCCCGCCAGCGAGATGCCGAGCGCGACGAGCTGCTGCGCCGCCTCCGGGCCGAGGCCGGTCAGCACCGGCTCGGCGCCGAGCAGCTGGACCGCGCCCGCCGTCCGCTCGAGCTCGGTGGCCATCTGCTCATCCATCCTGGGCACGCCCGTGACGTCGATGATCGCCGTGCGGGTGCCCCGCGCGACGATGCCCGCCAGCAGCGCCGACCGCATGCTCTCGCCGCGGCGCGCGTCGAACTCCCCGACCAGCGGGACCACGACCGCGCGCCGCGAGATCGGCACGATCGGCGTCGACAGCGCGCCGAGCGCCTCGACCTGGGCCGTGAGCGCGATCTCCCGCTCGCGCAGCAGGCGCTCCTCCTCCTGGCGCTGCCTGAGCTCGGTGACGTCCGACAGCGAGACGATCGCCTCGGAACGATCGCCGCCCAGGGCCGTGATGCGCACGTCGACGTGCCGGCGCCCCTCGTCGCCGTCCACGGAGAGCTCCATCCGCTGGGACACCGCCTGATCGATCGCGCGCCGCACCAGCTCGAGCACCCGCGCCGCGTCGCCCGCCGGCACGAGATCCTCGAGCGAGGAAGGGACCGCGCCCGCGCAGCTCCCCTGCGGCGGCCGGTACTCCAGGCACCGCCCGTGCCGATCGACCCGCACGAGCCCCTGCGGCAGCGCGTCGACGAGCGCCCGGAGGTGCACCTCGCGCTCGAGCAGCGCGGCGTGCGCCCTCGCGCGCTCCCGCTCGTTCCGCCACTTCGCGCTCAGCGCCGCCGCCATCTGGCGCACCTCCATCGGCTCGAACGGCTTCTTCAGGATCAGGTACCGGTCCACCTGCGAGAGCCGGTTCGCGATCTCCTTCCAGGAAAGGTCGGTGTACGCCGTGCAGAACACGGCCTGGATGTCCGGATCCTCGCGGAATATCCGCTGGATCGTCTCCACCCCGTCGATCCCCGGAGGCATCCGGAAGTCCACGAAGGCCACGGCGTAAGGCTCCCCGAGCGCCCGCGCCTGCCGCACGAGCTCGACCCCCTCCTCCCCCTGGTGCGCCAGCGTGAGCTCGACGTCGAGCTCGACCACCGGGAGGGTCCTCGGCGCGTCGAGGTCGCCGAAGAGCTCGGCCTCGTGCTCCTCGAGCGAGGACCTGGAGGGAGCCGCCTTCAGGATCCTCTGGAAATCATTATGGATCGAGGCGTTGTCGTCGACGACGAGGATCCTCGTCCTGGAAAGCGCGCTCGCTTTGTTCATGTCCAACCTCGGCCAGCGCCGGCTCGTCGATCTGAGCGGGCCGGGGCTGCCGTGCACGGCAGATCGCTGCTCGCCTGGGCCGGCTCCGCTTCAGCTGACGGCATCCGCGTGGATCCTCCCGCTCCGGGGCGCGGTGGCCGGGAGGTCCAGCGTGAACTTCGCGCCCCGGCCCGCGCCCTCGCTCTCCGCGCGGAGCGACGCGCCGAGCAGGCGCGCCTCGAGCACGCTCGCGTGCAGGCCGAGCCCCGTGCCCTCGGGCCACGTGGTGAACCCCTGCTGGAACAGCCGCGCCAGGTGCTCGGACGCGATGCCCACGCCGGTGTCCTCGACCTCGACCGAGCACCCGCCGCCCGCGAGCGGCGCGCACCGGACCACGACGCGGCGGTCCGGGCCCACCGCGTGGCACACGGCGCGCCGCGCGTTGGTGATGAGGTTCGTGACGATCTGGAGCAGCCGGTGCCGGTCCGTCTCGACCCGCGCCTCGTCCGAGAGCTCGCAGAGCACCTCGATGCCGTGGTGCGCGCGCTCGGCGCGGTTCAGCCCGACGCGCAGGGCGTCCTCGACCACCGACGAGACGGTGACCGGCTCGACGATGATCTTCATCCCGGCGTTGCGGAGCTGATCGGACACGATGTCGCGGATGCGGCTCACGCACTCGCCGAGCTCCGAGAGCTCCGAGGCCGCGCTCTCCTGCTCGGACGCGAGGTGCCGGGCGAGCTCCTCGATGTAGTCGATGAGCCGCTGGCCGCGCGGGTCCTCGGCGAGGAACGCGGCGAGGTCGCCCTGGTTCGCCCGGAGGAGCTGCGCCACCTGGGCGAGCCGCGGGACGCGCGAGCCGGCGATCCGCTCCGAGAGCTGCATCCGCAGGACCATGACGCTGTTCAGCGCGTTGCCCACGTTGTGCATGGCGCTGTCCGCGACCTCGGCCATCCCCGCCTTGCGCGCGGCGTCGACGAGCTTCTGCTGCGTGCTCGTGAGCTCGCGCGTGCGCTCCTCCACCATGCGCTCGAGGTCCTCGTAGACGAGCGCGTTGTTGAACGAGACGGCCGCCTGCGCGGCGAGCAGGTGGAGGATCTCGAGCCGCTCGGGCCCGAACAGCCCCTCGAAGAGGTTGTTCTCCAGGTAGATCGCGCCGAGCACCCGGCCCTTGAGCAGGAGCGGCGCGCAGAGCATCGACCGCACCTTGCGGGAGCTCACGTAGGGGTCGTCGCGCAGGGCGGGATCGCGGGACGCGTCCGCGTAGATGACGCTCTCGCGCGTGCGCACGGCGAGCCGCACGACGGAGGCGCAGACCTCGTCGCTCTGGTCCTCGAGCGGGATCGAGGGCAGCGCCCTCGACTCGGGCGGGTGCGCCACGCCCTGGGCGACGAGCACGAGCCCGTCACCGCGGACGAGGAGCAAGGTCCCCCGCTCGGCGCCGGCGTTCTCGACGAGCACCTGCACCATGCTGCCGAGCAGGCGCTCGACGACGAGCTCCTGGGAGAGGACGCGCGCCGCCTTGAGCAGCGTCTCGACGTCGAAGGCGTCCGCCCGCACGACCCCCGGCGCGGCCCTGTCGCGCCCCGGCCGGATCAGCGGGAACTCCTCGGTGAGGTGCGCGATCTTGCGGTCGACGCCCCAGCGGCTGTAGGCCTGGAGCGCGTCCGTGAGGAAGTCGAGCGCGACGCGCGTCCTGTCGCGCGACATCCAGAAGCGGCCCGCGAGCTCGCACGCGATGGCCTCGATGTTCGGGAAGTCGTGCTGGCGCGCGAGCGCGATCGCCTCCTCGTAGGACCTGGCCGCGTCGTCGAGGCGCCCGTCGAGGCGCGCCGTCTCGGCCTCGACGAGCAGGTGCTTGTGCGAGAAGTTCGCCGGGCAGCTCGCCGTCCAGCCGCGCAGCCGCTCGCGGCACGCGTCGAGGTCGGCCCGCAGCCGCGCCCGCTCCCCCTCCTCCGCCGCGGGCAGGACCGCCGCGATCGCGAGCGCGCGGTAGAACCTGAGCGCCGCGGTCTGGAACTTCCCGGCGAGGAAGCCGAGGTTCTCCTCCGCCTCGTCGGCGACCCGCAGCGCGTCCGCGGGGCGGCCGTGCAGGTAGAGGCACATCGTCTTCAGGATCTGGTAGTGGCAGAGCGCGTAGCGCGTCTGGTGCGCCTCGCACTCCTTGAGGAACTGCTCCTCCGTCAGCGTCTCCTCGGCCACCGCGGCGTCGTCGCCGGTGAGGTCCCGGAGCGCGAGCAAGAGGCCGAGGATGCTGTGCGTGGCGACCGTGTGCCTGGTCCGCTTCGCGAAGCGGAGCGAGCCGGGCAGCTCGTCGAGCAGCCCGCGCGCGCTGGCGCCGCGGAAGAGCGGGTTGAGGAGCAGGTAGATGAGGAAGTAGCCGGCGAACTGGAGGTCGCCCGCGTCGAGGCCGGCGCGGTAGCCGTCCCGGAACAGCGTGTCCGTCTCCGAGAGCGGCCGCACCCACGACTGGATGTTGTTGCCGAGGATGTAACAGGCGCGGCAGAAATCGCCCTGCATGCGGAACCGGAGGCCGATGTCGGCGGCCAGCCGCCCGAACGCGTAGCCCTCGTGGTAGTCGCCGTAGAAGTGGCCGATCAGGCCGCCGTACATGGCGAAGCCGTAGGACGCCTCGGGGGTGAGGCCGTGCTCGAGCGAGATCCGCACGATGCTGCAGCAAGCGAAGAAGTTCAGCTTCTCGAGCTTGAGCATGTAGAGCGGCGCCATCAGCTCGTTGAGCACGCCGACGGCGAGCCGCTGGCCCTCGTCGGCGATCTCGTCCGCGTCGATCAGGGACGCGGGCGGCCGCCCGGCGAGCAGGTGCTTCACCCGCGCGGCCTCGGCGTCCACGAGCGCCGCGAGCTCGGCCTCGCCCGCGCGGGAAGGCAGCGCGACGCCGATCAGCGCGAGCGCCTCGCGCCCTGCCTCCACCGTGTCGGTGAAGCGCCCGCGCATCGTGTACTGGACCATCCGGAGCTTCAGGAGATCGGCCTTCTCGACCGGCGTCCGCGCGTAGCCGAGCGCCTCGGTGACGAGCGACTCGGCGGCGTCCATGGCGCCGAGCAGGTACTCCACCTCGGCCAGATGCCGGAGCAAGGGGAAGGCGATCGCGTAGTGCGACGCGAAGGCGCCGGCCGGGAGCAGGCGGCGGCCCGCCTCGAGGTAGCGCCGGGCGGCCGCGTAGGCGGTCGCCTGCTTCGCCCGGACGGCGGCCTCCAGGTTGAGCTCGGCGATCGCGAGCCGCTCCTCGCCGTCGCGCACGAGGCCGAGGCCCTGATCGAGCTGCTCGACGATCTCGAAGACGCGCTCGGCGCGCTCGTCCGGCGCGGCGCCTTCGAGGAGCCGGCGGCCGATCCGGAGGTGGACCGCCTCGCGCTGCTGCTGGTCGATGAGCCCGTAGACCGCCTGCTGCACGCGGTCGTGGAGGAAGCGGAAGCGGCTCGAGGCGGCCGCCTCGCCGGGCGCGCTCGCGAGCTCGCCCCCGCTGCCGAGGATGTACTCGTCGCGGATCGCCGGCTCGAGGCGGCGCGCGATCTCCGCCCTGTCGAGGCCGGCGATCACCGCGAGCGTCTCCAGATCGAAGGTGTTCCCGATGCACGCGGCCAGCGTCAGGAGGTCGATCGTGGCGGCCTCCAGGGTGCGCACGCGCCCGCTCATCAGCTCGACGACGTTCTCGGTGAACCCGCGCGCCTCGATCTTCTCGATGTCCCAGCGGAAGCGGCGCTCGTCCGGGGAGAAGTAGACGAGCCCGTCGGCGTCGAGCGCCTGGAGGAACTGCCGCGCGAAGAACGGGTTCCCCTCCGTCTTGTGCATGACCAGCCGCGCGAGCGGCTCCACCGCGTACGGGTCCTGCCGCAGGGTGTCGGCCACGAGCCGGATCAGCGACGCGAACGCGAGCGGGAAGAGCTGGATCGTGTTCACCCGCACGGCGCTCGCCTGCACGGATTTCAACGTCATGAGCAGCGGGTGGCTCTCGTTCACCTCGTTGTCGCGGTAGGCCCCGACGAGGAGGAAGGGCCCGAGCTCCTCGCCGCCGAGGAGCCCCTCGAGGAGCCAGAGCGTGCCGGCGTCGGCCCACTGCAGGTCGTCGAGGAAGAGGACGAGCGGCCGCTCGCTGCCGCAGAACGCCTTGAGGACCCCGCGGAAGGCGAGCATGAGGCGGTGCTGGGCCTCCGCCGGGCCGAGCTCCGTGGGCGCGGGCGGGATGTTCCCGGCGCCAAGGACGATCTCGACCTCGGGCAGCACGTCGAGGAGCAACGACGCGTTCCTCCCGAGGCACTTCTGCAGCGACCGCCGCGCCTCCTCGACGCGCTCCGCGCTCTCCGCCAGGACCTGCTGGAGCAGGCTCCGGAGCGCCTGGATCACGGCGGAATAGGGGATCCCGCGGTGGAGCCGGTCGAACTTGCCCGAGATGAAATAGCCGTGCTCCCGGGTGAGCGGCTTGTAGATCTCGTGCACGAGCGACGTCTTGCCGATCCCGGAGTAGCCCGTGATCATGATCGCCTCGCGGCTGCCGCCGAGCACGCGCTCGAAGATCGACAGGTAGTACTGCGCCTCCCCCTCGCGCCCGTACAGGCGGTGCGGGATGCGGAACTGGCCGGAGACGTCGTGCTCGCCGAGCGGGAACATGTCGATTCGCCCGGTCTCGCGGAGCGCGCCCTGGCACCGCTGGAGGTCCTTCGACAGGCCCTCTGCGCTCTGGTACCGCTCCTCGGCGTCCTTCGCGAGGAGCTTCATGATGATGGCGGACACGGCCGGAGGCACGGAGTCCTCCGGGAGCGGCGCGGGGGGCCGGGCGAGGTGGGAGTGCATCCACTCGAGCGGCCCGGAGGCGTCGAACGGCAGGCGCCCCGCGACCATCGCGTAGAAGACGACCCCGAGCGAGTAGAGGTCCGTGCGCCAGTCGAGGGACCGGTTCATCCGGCCCGTCTGCTCCGGCGACATGTAAGGCAGTCTGCCCTCCTCGACCGTGCTCTGCGCCTGGGGGTGCTCCTTCCGGAGCCGCGTCGAGAACATGAAGTGGGTCAGCCGGACCGCGCCGGTCGCCGTGTCGACGAAGAAGCTCTGCGGCTGGATGTGCTTGTGGATGACGCCGCTCCTGTGCACCTCGGCGAGCGCGTCGGCCATGCTCGCGGCCCGCGCGAGGAGCTGCTCGATCGGGAGCGGAGAGCGCGCGAGGAGCCCGTCGAGGGGCACGAGGTCGTGGTCCTCGAAGACGAGCACCGGCGCCTCGCCGGAGAGCTCCAGGAGCGTGGGGCTCAGCACCTGCGAGGCGCCGAGAGAGCGGGTGATCTCGAATTCGTTGAGGAGCGCGCCCGCGGCCGGAGCAGCCGTGTGACGAGGTGAGTCGAGGTGAGCTTTGAGCAGCACGCGCCGCTCGTCGCTCTCGCGCACAGCACGTACGATGCTCCACCGCTCGTTTGTCGTCTGCAACACCTCTTCGCTTCGATAGCCCACAGTCGCGTGCAAAGCTCTGCTCCGTTCTGACGATGCGCCGACTGACCGCCGGCAAGAGCCGCATCGTAGGCGAGCGGTCGGCCGCTGTCACAGAAATTATCGGAAATCCCGGCGCGCCGGCGCTCGTGCGCCGGAGATCGTCGGGAGCCAGCCCGCGCGCGAGCAGGCCTGTCGGCGAGCGCCCCGGCGGCGGGCCAAGCGCGTTGAGGTCGAGGCGAGATGCGCTGGATCGTGCCGTGTGGGCGCTCAACGCGGATCGTCAAACAGCCTCGCTGGCCCGGTCGAGCGCTGGCGACGAAAAGGGATGTCCGACGCGGGGCAGCCCGGCCGCGGCGACAGGCGAGCTGGCCGCGCAAGCGGGGATACGCCGGCGAGGGTCAGCGCCCCGGCGCGCGAGCTGGCCCGCGGCCGGCGAGGCCGTAAAGGACGATCCGGTGGACCGCGGACAGCATCGCCTCCACCTCGTCGCGGGAGCTCTGGAACAGCCACGGGGGAGAGAAGCTCGCGTAGGCCCTGAGGAGCGCGCGCGCGGCGAGCTCGGGGTCGGCCGCGTCGAGCTCGCCCGCGCCGGCGCCGCGCGCGATGAGGTCGCGGAGCAGCGCGCGCTCCTCGTCGAGGAAGCGGGCGTGGGCCGCCTTCACGGCGCGGCTCTGGCAGTGCACGAGGTCGCACGCGTGCGCGCCCGAGCCGGCGAGCTCCAGAAAGGCGCGCGCGCGGGCGTCGAACACGGCGCGCAGCCGGTCGCAGAAGGGCAGGCCGTCCGTGGCCGCCGCGGCGCGCATGGCGGCCATGACAGCGCGGTGCTGGCCCTGGGAGAGCTCCTCGACGATGGCGTCCTTCGACGCGAACTCGAGGTACACGGCGCCGACCGCGATCTCGGCCTCGCGCGCGATGTCGGCCACGGTGGTCTTGGCGGGCCCGTACCGGCGCAGGAGCCGCTCCGTCGCCTCGAGGATCCGCTGGCGCCGCTCGCTCGCGCTGCCGGGGGGATCGTGCTCCATGACGCGAGCGAGTTTCTCCCGGATCCACGCCCGGGGGAAGCGCCCAGGCCGCGTCCGGAGCGGTCGGGGCGGCAGGGGGCGGGCGCGGAGGAGGCGGCCGGCGCCGCGCGAGGGAGGGCGGAAGGAAGAAGCACGAAAGCAGCACAGAAGGAGCGCGGGAGGAGGAGCGGGAGGGGGCGCGCCGGGGGGACAGCGGCGCCCCGGCGGGGGCCCAGCCCCACGATTGATCGCCGTCCGTCAGGCGGCTATCGTGGGCTGGCTTTGCGCCGGGTTTTCCTCGAAGTTCGCGCGTTCACGCGATCCGCGACCCGGCGCGTCGAAGGGACCGAGCCATGACGAGCACCGCGCCGACGCACGACGAAGCCGACGGGCTGGTTCGAGAGGGGCAGGTGCTCGCCGGCAAATACCGCGTCGAGCGGGTGATCGGCGCCGGCGGGATGGGCGTGGTCGTGGCGGCGACGCACCTCCAGCTCGAGGAGCGGGTCGCGATCAAGCTGCTGCTGCCCGCGGCGGCGCACTCGCGCACGCTCGCGGAGCGCTTCGTGCGCGAGGCGCGCGCCGCCGTGAAGGTGAAGAGCGAGCACGTGGCGCGCGTGACCGACGTCGGGACGCTCGAGTCGGGCACGCCGTACATGGTGATGGAGTACCTGTCGGGCAGCGACCTCTCCGACGCGCTCCGCGCGGGCGGGCCGGTTCCCCCGCAGACCGCGGTGGAGTACGTGCTCCAGGCGTGCGAGGCGCTCGCCGAGGCGCACGCCGCGGGCATCGTCCACCGCGACCTCAAGCCGGCGAACCTGTTCCTCACGCGGCGCGCGGACGGCTCCCCGTGCGTGAAGGTGCTCGACTTCGGGATCTCGAAGGTGGCGACCGGCGGCGCCGACCCGCGGATCACCGACACGAAGGCCGTGATGGGCTCGCCGCTCTACATGTCGCCAGAGCAGCTGAAGTCCTCCCGCGACGTCGACGCGCGCACCGACATCTGGTCGCTCGGCGTCATCCTGTTCGAGCTGCTCGCCGGCGAGCCGCCGTTCGACGGCGCGACCATGCCGCAGCTCTGCGTGGCGATCATGCAGGGCGTCCCCCGCCCGCTCGCCGCGTTCCGCGCCGACGTCCCCCCGGCGCTGGAGGCCGTGGTGCTGAGGTGCCTGGAGAAGACGCCGGAGCGGCGCTTCCATGACATCGGGGAGCTGGCCGAGGCGCTCGCGCCCTTCGCGGCCGGGCGGGCGCGGCTCTCCGTCGAGCGGATCAGCGGGATCTCGCGGAGCTGGGGGCCCCCGCGGCCGGCGCTCGCGTCGGGGAGCGGGACGACCGCCCCGACCCTGGTGGGCACCTCGCCGTCGTGGAGCGGGACGGTCGTGCGGCGAAAGCGGCCCGTGGGGCTCGCCGTCGCGCTGGCGGGCATCGGCCTGTCGCTCGTCGCCGCGATCGCTGTCTTCGCCTTCCTCAACGCCCGCGCGCGCGTCGGCGACGCCGCGACCGAGCCGTCCGCCGGCGCCTCGGCGGGCCCGCCGCTGTCCGCCGGCGTGGGCGCCGCGACGCTGCCGGCCGCCTCCGCCGCGCTCACGCCGGCCGTCACGCCCGGCGCCGTCGAGGCGCCCGCGCCGGTGGACGGCGCAGCCGGCGGCGCGGCGCCGGCCGATTCCGCTGCCGCGTCCGCGGCGCCCGCCAGCGGCAAGCCCGCGCCGACGCGCCCGGCGAGCGCCGCGCCGCGGGCCGCGGGCGCCGCGCCGCGGCCCGCGGGCGCCGCGCCGGCGCCGCCGCCCCGGGCCGCCCGGCCGCCTGCCGCGGCGCCCGCGGCGCCGGCCAACGGCAACCTGTTCGACGATCGCAAGTGAGGACACCACCATGACGAGCCTGCCGATGCAGCACCTCGGGCGCCTGCTGGCGCTCGCGATGTTCCTTGCCGCCCTCGTGGGCGGCGGCCGCGACGCCAGGGCCGACACAGCGGCGGCGCAGGCGCTCTTCGACGCGGCCAGGCAGCTGATGGCCCAGGGCAAGTACGCCGACGCGTGCCCCAAGCTCGAGGAGAGCCAGCGGCTCGACCCGGGGATCGGCACGCAGTTCAACCTCGCGGCCTGCTACGAGCAGCTCGGCCGGACGGCGAGCGCGTGGTCGACGTTCCTCGAGGTGGCCGGCGCGGCGAAGGCCGCCGGCCAGCTGGAGCGGGAGAAGGTCGCGCGGCAGCGCGCCACGGCGCTGGAGCCGAAGCTCATCCGGCTGACGATCACGGCCCCCGCCGACGCCCCGACCGACCTCCAGGTGAAGCGCGACGGCGCCCTCGTGGGGCGCGCGCAGTGGGGCACGCCGGTGCCCGTGGATCCCGGGAAGCACACGATCGAGGCCTCCGCCGCCGGCAGGGCGCCGTTCGCGAGGACCGTCGACCTCGCCCGGGCGGGCGCCACGGAGACCGTGGCCGTCCCGCCGCTGCCCGCGGGCGCGCCAGCCCGCGCCGCCGCGCCGCCGGCCAGCGGCGCGGCGCCGGCGGGTATTGCCGCTGCGCCGGCGGGTGCTGCCGCCGCGCGGCCGACGACCGGCGGCGCCGCCCTCGCGCCTGTCGCTGGACGCGCGCCGGCGCCCCCGGCCCGGCCGCTGACCCGGCGGCGCAGCAAGGGCATGATGGTCACGGGCATCGTCCTGACGAGCATCGGCGCCGTCGCCCTCCTCGGCGGGGGCCTGGCCCTCGCCTCGGCGTGCACGGGCGCCGAGTGCGACTCCGACTCGCTCGACGACCCGCTCGAGGACGACTCGCTCGACTACATCGATCAGGAGGACAGCGACGAGGAGGCCGGGTACGCGCTCATCCTCGGCGGGCTCGTCTTCGCCGGCGTCGGCATCCCGCTCGCCATCATCGGCGGCCGCCAGGTG
This sequence comes from Sorangium sp. So ce321, assembly GCF_051530195.1. NCBI lineage: Bacteria > Pseudomonadati > Myxococcota > Polyangiales > Polyangiaceae > Sorangium > Sorangium sp. So ce321. Next base: position 7,753,671 of record NZ_CP150329.1, read on the forward strand.
CCCGTTCAGCCGGAGAAGAAGGCCGCCTCCGCGCCTGCGCGCTCGCCCGAGCTCGTCCTCGGCCCGCGCTACGCCGGGCTCCGCTGGTCGATGTGAGCCCCGGCGTAGCGCGCGCCGCGGCCGCCGGCGCTCGCGCTCACTCCGCGTCGACGCGGTACACGGTCCCGCTGAAATCAACGACGTACACCTCGCCGGCGCCGTCCTGCCCGAAGCTCGAGATGCTGAACCCGAACGACCCGAGATCGTCTGTCCGGTCGACGGGCGTGGAAGCCGCCCCGCCCTCGTACCTCAGCGTCCAGACCCTGCCGCTGCAGAAGTCGCCGTAGAAGTAGCTCCCCCGGAGCCACGGGATCCGGCTGCCCCGGTAGACGTAGCCGCCGGTGACCGAGCAATCCTCGATGACCCTCCCGGCATGGGCGTACTCGGCGGCGGGCAGCGTGGTGAGACCCTGGGGATCGCAGTCCTTGGCCGGCGTGAAGCAGTGCGCGCCCTCCATGAGGCGCCAGCCGTAGTTCTTCCGGCCCTGCCCCGCCGGCTCGATGTCGATCTCCTCCCACAGCCCCTGGCCTACGTCGGCGATGTAGAGATCGCCCGTGCACGCGTCGAAGCTGAAGCGGTAGGGGTTCCGCAGACCATGGTCCCAGATCTCGGGCCGGACGCCCTCGCCGGTCATGTTGCCTTCCGGGATGCTGTACGGGTGCGTCGAGACGTCGAAGCGGAGGACCTTCCCGAGCAGGGTCGTGAGATCCTGACCATTGCCGATGTCCGAGTGGCCGGGGCCCCGATCGTTGCCATTCCCGCCGTCGCCGAGCCCGAGATAGAGGAAGCCGTCCACCGGGCTGAACTCGAGCGAGCCGCCGTTGTGGTTGCGCTGCGGCTGCGCCTGCTCGAGGTACGTGGCCACCGGGGTTGGATCGGCCACGTCCGGGCGCTCGCCCCGCTTGAACTCGACGACGCGCGTGTCGCCGCCCGTCGCCTTGTCCGAGTAGTGGACGAAGAAGCGGCCGTTGCTCTCGTAACCCGGGTGGAAGGCGAGCCCGAGGAGGCCGCGCTCGCCGTTGCCGCCCGTGAACATGACGAGCTCCTGGATGTCGAGGAACGTCGTCGGCTCGGCGGCGCCCTCGTCGAGGACGAGGATCCGGCCTGGCTGCGTCACGATGAAGAGCCGCGCCGGGTCGCCCGGCGCGGATTTCACGAGGAGCGGGAACTGGAGGCCTGAGACGACCGGGGTGAGCTCGAGCGGGCCCTCCTCGTCGTCCTCGCTCGGCGGCGAGCAGCTCAACCGCGCTGCGGGCGTGCCGCCGCTGCCGCCTCCGCCGCTCTCCCCGCCGCCGCTGCCGCCGCCGCCGCTCTCCCCGCCGCCGCTGCCGCCGCCGCCGCTCGCGCTGGCGGCGCTCCCGCCGCCGCCGCTCGCGCTGGCGGCGCTCCCGCCGCCGCTCGCGCTCGCGGCGCCGCGGCCGCCCGCCCCGCTGCTGGCCGCGGGGCCGCCGCCCGTCGCGCTCGTCGGCACCGGCGATATCGATTCCTGCCGCGAACACGCAAAGAGGGCCATCCCGGCCGCCACGGGAAGGGCGATGACAAGCAGGGGCGATAAGGTCGAGCTCGATGGCCTCATGATGGGAAGATATCGCAGATCTCCGCCCTGATCGGCGAAGATCGAGTGATCGCCGTCAGGCGAGCGCGCACGTCGCACGCAATCGGGCGCGAGCGGTAGAGGCGCACGCCGGACGGCGCCGCTCCGGGATCACCCGAGCTCGCGGCCCCCGGCGCGCGAGAGGGAGCGAGATCGCGAAACGAAGCCCCCGATCGCCGCATCGATGGAGACGGCCGCGTTGCCGGTGGGCGAGGCTGGCCACACGAGATCATGGCATCCGTTTTTCCGCGCTGGAGCAACACCGCCTTTCGACTCGCCATCGCCGCCGTCTTCCTCGGCGGCGCGGCGGCCGTGGCAGCGCCGATGATCTACGTGCGCTCCGACTGGAACACCGGGAAGAACGTACCCGTGCAGCAGCCGGTGCAGTTCGACCACAGGCACCATGTGCAGGACGACGCCATCGACTGCCGGTTCTGCCATTACACCGTCGAGCGGGCGGGCAACGCGGGGATGCCGTCGACGGCGCTCTGCATGGGGTGCCACAGCCAGATCTGGAACCAGAGCCCCAAGCTCGAGCTCGTCCGGACCAGCTATTTCTCGGGCACGCCGATCCCCTGGAACCGCGTCACCGACATCCCGGACTTCGTCTACTTCAACCACGCGATCCACGTGAGCAAGGGCGTCGGCTGCGTGACCTGCCACGGCCGCGTGGACCAGATGCCCGACGTCCACAAGGCGTCTCCGATGACGATGGGCTGGTGCCTCGACTGCCACAGGGCGCCGGAGCGGCACCTCCGCCCGCCCTCCGCGATCACCGACATGGACTGGGACGCCGGCCCCGACGCGGAGCGGATCGGCCGGCAGATCGCGCAGGAGCTCGGCGTGCGGCGGCTCCTGCACTGCTCGACCTGCCACAGGTGAGCAGGAGAGACGGACGCGCGGCGAGCAGGGGAGAGCAGCACCGGCGGCGGCGCCGATCCACCGATGACCTGAAGAGGGATGATGGCTGATCGAACACAGACCCCATGGAGCCCCGCGCTCGACGGCAAGACCGGCAAGGCGTACTGGCGCAGCCTCGCGGAGCTCCTCGAGACACCGGAGCTCCGCGACGCCGCGGCGCGCGCGCTCCCCGGCGCGCTCCTCGCCGCCGAAGACAGCCCCGGCGCGCTGAGCCGGCGGGGCTGGCTCAAGCTCCTCGGCGCGAGCATGGCCCTCGCCGGCGTGTCCGGGTGCAACGCGAGGCCCGCGGACAAGATCGTCCCGTATGTGAGCACGCCGCCGGAGGTGACCCCGGGGCTCCTCCGGTACTACGCGACCAGCCTGGAGCTCGACGGGTTCGCCACCGGCGTCCTCGTCGAGAACCACGAGGGGCGGCCGACGAAGGTCGAGGGCAACCCGGAGCACCCGGCGAGCCTCGGCGCGACCGGCGTCCACGAGCAGGCGTCGGTGCTCGGCCTCTACGATCAGCACCGGGCCCGCGGGGCGCGGCGCGGCGCGGGGCCGGCCGCGTGGGAGGCGTTCGTCGAGCAGTTCGCGGGCGCGCGGGACGACCGCGGCGCCGGGCTCCGCTTCGTCCTCAGGCCCACCGGCTCGCCGCTCGTGCTCGACCTCATCGGCCGCATCCAGGAGCGCCATCCGGCGGCCCGGTTCACGTTCCACGCGCCCGCCCGGTCGCCGCACCCGGCGCGCGGGGCCGAGCTCGCCTTCGGCGCGCCGCTCCAGGCGCAGTACGACCTCCGGACAGCGGACGTCATCCTCTCGCTCGACGCGGACTTCCTCGCGTCGATGCCGTTCAGCTTGCGGTACGCGCGCCAGTTCGCGGAGCGCAGGCGCATCGGCTCGCCGACGGGCACGATGAGCCGGCTCTACGTCGTCGAGCCGGGGCTGACCCCGACCGGGACCATGGCCGATCACCGCCTGCGCCGGCGCCCGAGCGAGGTGCCGGCGATCGCCGCGGCGATCGCGGCGGAGCTGCTCCTCGCGGAGGGCGCGCGCCCCGGGGCCGTCCCTGCGGAGGCGCTCGGCGCGCTCCTGCCGCTCCGGGCACAGGTGCGCGCGGAGGACCGGCCGTTCATCCAGGCGCTCGCGCGCGATCTCGCGCGCGGCGCCGCGGCGAGCGTCGTCGTCGCCGGGGAGCGGCAACCGCCGCCGGTCCACGCGCTCGCGCACGTCATGAACGCGGCGCTCGGCGGCGACCGCGCGGCGTGGGCCACCCCGGGGACGCTGATCTCGGCCGGCGCCGCGGAGCAGGACCTCGCCGCGCTCGCCGACGAGATCCGGGGGGGCGGCGTCGACACCCTCGTGATCCTCGAGAACAACGTGGCGTACACGGCGCCGGCAGATCTCGAGCTCTCCGCGCTGCTGCGCGCCGTCCGGAGCCGCGTCTACCTCGGGCTCTACGAGGACGAGACAGCGGCCGGCTGCGACTGGTTCGTGCCCGCCGCGCACGAGCTCGAGGCCTGGGGTGACGCGCGCGCCTACGACGGGACGATCTCGCTGGTCCAGCCGCTCATCGAGCCGCTCTTCCAGGGCAGGACGGCCGCCGAGGTGCTCACGGTGTTCGCGGGCGAGCCGCGCCGGAGCGCGCGCGAGCTGCTCCGCGACGCCTGGAGGGCGCGCCGGGGCGGCGCCGACTTCGACGCGTTCTGGGAGGAGGCGCTCCGGCGCGGGCTCGTCGAGGGCACCGCGGCCCCGCGCGAGACTACCGCGCTGCGGCCCGACGGCATCGCCGCGGCGCTCGGGCAGCTCGCCGCGGCGCCCCCGGCGCCGGCGCCGGCCGACACCATCGAGGTCGCCTTCTCGACCGACGCGAACGTCTATGACGGCCGGTTCGCCAACAACCCGTGGCTGCTCGAGCTGCCCGATCCCACGACCAAGCTCACCTGGGACAACGCCGCGCTGCTCAGCCCGGAGACGGCCAGGGCGCTCGGCGTCGAGAGCGAGGACATGGTCGAACTGGAGCTCCGGGGGCGAAGCCTCTCGATACCGGTGCTCGTCGCGCCGGGCCACGCCGACGGGACCGTGTCGCTGAAGCTCGGCTACGGGCGGAGCGGCGCCGAGTCGATCGCCGCCGGCGTGGGGTTCGACGCGTACCGGCTGCGCACCACGGACGCGCCGTTCTTCGCGGCGGGCGCGTCGGTGAAGAAGCGGCCGGGCCAGAAGCACCCGCTCGCCCTGACGCAGCGGCACTTCAGCCTGCAAGGGCGCCCCATCGCGCTCTCGGTTCCCCTCGCCGTCTACCGCGAGCACCCCGATTTCACGGAGGCGCACAAGGGGCCGCAGCCGTCCCTCATGCCCGAGGTGCGCGCCCCCGGGGTGCCGCTCGCGCAATGGGCCATGACGATCGATCTCACGATCTGCACCGGGTGCAGCTCGTGCGTCGTCGCGTGTCAGGCCGAGAACAACGTCCTCGTGGTGGGGAGAGAGGAGGTCATGAAGAGCCGCGAGATGCACTGGCTCCGGATCGACACCTACTACTCCGGCGACCCGCGCGACCCGGGCGTCGTGCACCAGCCCATGCTGTGCCAGCACTGCGAGAAGGCGCCGTGTGAATACGTGTGCCCCGTCAACGCGACGACGCACAGCCCCGACGGCCTCAACGAGATGACCTACAACCGCTGCGTCGGGACGCGGTTCTGCTCGAACAACTGCCCCTACAAGGTCCGCCGGTTCAACTGGTTCGACTATACCGAGCTCCACGCCTACAACGACGGGCTCGCGCGGCTCCAGCGCAACCCCGACGTGACCGTGCGGGAGCGCGGCGTCATGGAGAAGTGCACGTACTGCGTGCAGCGGATCCGCCGCGCGGAGATCGCGGCGCGCGTCGAGCAGCGCGCGATCCGCCCGGGAGAGGTCGTCACCGCCTGCCAGCAGGCCTGTCCGACGCGGGCGATCCAGTTCGGCGCGCTCGAGCACAAGGAGACGGAGATGGTCGCGTGGCGGGGCGAGCCGCGGAGCTTCGAGGTGCTCCACGACCAGGGCACCCGGCCGAGGACCATGTACCTCGCGCGCATCGACAACACGAACCCGGAGCTCGACGAGCCGTGACCGAGCCCCTCCTCCTCGGGCGGCCCACCGACGCGGCGCTCTCGGACGAGCTCCTGTCGGTCGTGTGGAAGCCGCGATCCAGGCTGTGGTGGGCGGCGTTCGCCCTCACGGGCGCCGGGACCGCCCTGCTCGCGATCACCGTCACCTACACCATCGTCACCGGCATCGGGGTCTGGGGCAACAACATCCCTGTCGGGTGGGCGTTCGGGATCATCAACTTCGTCTTCTGGGTCGGCATCGGCCACGCGGGGACGTTCATCTCCGCGATCCTGCTCCTGCTCGAGCAGCGCTGGCGCACGAGCATCAACCGGTTCGCCGAGGCGATGACGCTCTTCGCCGTCATGCAGGCGGGCCTCTATCCGCTCCTGCACCTCGGCCGGCCGTGGTTCGCCTACTGGCTCGTCCCCTACCCCTCGACGCTCGCGGTCTGGCCCCAGTACAAGAGCGCGTTGCCGTGGGACGCCGCGGCCATCTTCACGTACTTCACCGTCTCGCTCGTCTTCTGGTACCTCGGGCTCATCCCCGACTTCGCGGCGCTCCGCGACCGGGCCCCCGACCGCCGCCGCCGGATCGCCTACGGCATCCTGTCGCTCGGCTGGCGCGGCTCCGCGCGCGACTTCCGCCACTACCGGCTGCTCTACGGGCTGCTCGCCGGGCTCGCGACGCCGCTCGTGCTCTCGGTCCACTCGATCGTGAGCACCGATTTCGCGATGGCGCTCGTCCCGGGCTGGCACGCGACGATCTTCCCGCCGTTCTTCGTCGCCGGGGCCATCTTCTCCGGCTTCGCGATGGTGCTGACGCTGCTCATCCCGGCGCGCCGCGTCTTCCACCTCGGGAACGTCGTCACCCAGCGGCACATCGACAACCTGAGCAAGCTGACGCTCGTCACCGCGTGGATCGTCATCTACTCGTACATCATCGAGTTCTTCGCCGCCTGGTACAGCGGATCGGAGTACGAGATCTATCAGTATTTCGTGGCGCGCCCCAGCGGGCCGAACGCCTCCGTCTTCTGGGCGCAGATGGTCTGCAACGTGGCCGTCCCGCAGCTGCTCTGGTCCTCGCGGGTCCGGAGGAACATGGCCCTGCTCTGGATCATCTCGATCCTCGTGAACGTAGGGATGTGGTCCGAGCGGTTCGTGATCATCGTCATGTCGCTGCAGCGCGAGTTCATCCCGTCGGGGTGGCACGCCTACCGCCCGACGTGGGTCGATCTCTCGATGTTCGCCGGGACGATCAGCTTCTTCCTGCTGCTCTTCCTGATCTTCCTGCGCCTCTTCCCGTTCATCCCCGTGGCCGAGGTCAAGGAGCTGAACCACGAGCTCAGCAAGGAGGAGCACTGAGATGAAGAGAGGACTGCTCGCCGAGTTCGAGACGCCCGAGGCGATGCTCCGGGCGCTCACGGAGCTCAGGAGCCGCGGATACCGGCGGCTCGACGCGTTCACGCCCTACCCGGTGCACGGCGCCGAGGCGGCGCTCGGCCTCGGCCGGTCGCCGCTCACCTGGCTCGTCCTGCCCTTCGCGCTCGCGGGCGCCGCGGGGGGCTACCTCGTCCAGTGGCACAACAGCGCGTACGACTACCCGCTCAACGTCGGCGGGCGGCCGCAGCACGCGGCGCCGGCGTTCGTGCCGATCACCTTCGAGATGATGGTGCTCTCGGCCGCCCTCATGGGCTTCGTCGTGCTGCTCGCCCTCACGCGGCTGCCCGAGCTCTGGAATCCGGTGTTCGACGTCCCGGGGTTCGAGCGCGCCTCGATCGATCGGTTCTGGATCGGCATCGACGTCCGCGACCCTGCGCTCATCAGGCCCATCGCCGAGCGCGATCTCACCGATCTCGGCGCCACCACCGTCGCCTGGGCCGGGAGGGAGCGCTCATGAAGCGCGGCCGGCTCGCGACGCTCTCCTGCCTCTCGGCGGCGCACTGCGCGCTCTGCGCGCTCTGCCTCTCGTGCGCCCCGGCGACGCCGACCGAAGCCGAGCCCGGCGAGTCCGACACGCTGGATCTCGAGCGCATGATCCGCCAGAAGCGCTACGCCCCCTACGAGCCGTCGGAGCTCTTTCACGACGGCGCCGTCATGCGCCACCCGCCCGAGGGCACGGTGCCGAACGACCGGGTGACCGGCGATCCCGGGCTCACGCGGGGCGTCGCGGGCGGCGCGTACGTCGCGCACATCCCCGTCCCGGTCACGCTGGAGCTGATCCGGTACGGCCAGGGGCGCTTCGAGATCTTCTGCGCCGCCTGCCACGGGATCGCCGGAGATGGCGAGTCGGAGGTCGCGCGAAACATGACGCAGCGGCGCCCGCCGTCGCTCGTCGACGCGCGCGTGCAGGCGTTCCCGCCCGGCCGCATCTACCAGACCATCGTCGAGGGCTACGGGCTCATGCGCTCATACGAGCCGCAGATCCCGCTCCGGGAGCGCTGGGCCATCGTGGCCTATGTGAAGGCGCTCGGGAGGAGCCGCGCCGCCGCGCTCGACGCGCTCCCCCAACCTCTCCAGGAGCGCGCCCGGAAGGAGCTCCCGTGAACCGGCGCATTCCCATTTTCCGCGGGGGCCGCGCGCTCATCTCGCGGTCCCTCGGCCTCGCGCTCCTCGGCGCCCTCCTGCTCGTCGCCGGCGGGTTCGTCGACCGGGAGCGCGTCTTCTACGCGTACCTCGCGGCCTACGCCTACGCCGTGACCACCGCGGTCGGCGCGCTCATCTTCCTGATGATCTGCCACGCGATGGGCGCGACGTGGCCTGTCGCCGTCCGCCGCCTCGCGGAGGCGATCGTCTCGACGCTGCCCGTCCTCGCCCTGCTGTTCCTCCCGCTCCTCTTCGGGCTCGACGCCCTCTACGGGGACTGGCTCCATCCCGAGTCGGTCCACGACGAGCACGTCCGGACGCTCCTGCTCCACAAGAAGCCGTACCTGAACCTCCCCTTCTTCCTCGTCAGGACGGGCGTCTATTTCGCCGTGTGGCTCGCCCTCGGCGCCCTGCTCCGCCGCGGCTCGCTCCGGGGCGACGCCAGCCCGGCGCTCGCGGGCGGCGGGCGGCTCCGTCTGCTGAGCGTCGCCGGCCTGCCGCCCGTCGCGCTCGCGCTCTCGTTCGCCTCGTTCGACTGGCTCATGTCCCTCGCGCCGACGTGGGTGTCGACGATGTTCCCCGTGTACGTCTTCGCCGGCGGCTTCGTCGCGGCGATAGCGCTGCTCACGGCCCTCGCGTTCACCGCGGATCGCGCCGGGCTCCTGCCCGGGCTCCGCGCGTCGCACTACTACGCGCTGGGCCGGCTGCTCCTCGCGTTCACCATCTTCTGGGCCTACGCCGCGTTCTTCCAGTTCATGCTGATGTGGATCGCGGACAAGCCGGAAGAGGTCGAGTTCTACCTCCGCCGCTACCACGGCCCGTGGGGGACAGCGACCCTCGTCATGGTGCTCGCGCGCTTCGTGATCCCGTTCGTGATCCTGCTCAACTACGGGATCAAGCGGAGGCCAGCCTGGCTGTCGGCGGTCGCCGCGTGGGTCCTCGTCGCGCACTACCTCGACATGCACTGGCTCGTCGTGCCCGAGGCCTCCGGCGCCCGCGCGCCGTACCACTGGCTCGATCTGGCGGCGCTCCTCGCCGTCGTCGGCCCGTGCGTCGCGTTCGCCGCGCTCCGGCAGCGCGGCAAGCCGCTCGTCCCCGTCAACGACCCGGCGCTGCCGGCCGCACTCCGTTACGAGAGCGTATGACCTCCCACTACCGACGTCCCGACGTGCGCCAGGAAGACGATATCGTCCCCTGGCGGCGCATCCTGGCCATCGCGTTCGCCGTGATCGCGATCTTCTTCATCCTGGGCATCTGGTCGTGGATGATCCTGCGCGATCGCGAGGCGGAGCTCCGCCCGGCGCGGAGGAGCATGGAGGCCATGCGCGAGGGCTTCCAGCCGCGCGGCGTGGTGGCCGGGGTGGATCAGCGGATCTTCCAGCGCAAGGCCATGGGCGAGGAGGGCTTAGGCAAGATGCTCAATCGCAGGAAGCATGAGGAGCTCGGCCGCTTCGGCTGGGTCGACCGGGAGCGCGGGCTCGTGCAGATCCCGATCGAGGAAGCGATGCGCCTCGTCGCGGAGGAGAGCCGCTGATGAGGCCGAGCCCCCTGTCCGCCGCGACGCTGCTCGCGCTCTCGCTCTCGCGCGCGCCGCTCGCGGCCGCCGCGGACGCGCCCGCGCTCCCGCCCGCCGCGCGCGAGGCCGGCATCGACGAGCGCCCCGGGAGCGCCATCGACACGTCGCTCCCGTTCACGGACATGGATGGCCGGAGCGCGCCGCTCGCCGAGCACTTCGACGGCGTGCGGCCGGTCCTCCTCGTCCTCGCCTATTACCGCTGCCCGACGCTCTGCGGCCTCGTGCTGCGCGGCCTCGTCTCCGGCATGGCGAAGCTCGATTACCGGCTCGGCGAGCACTACCGCGCGCTCACGGTGAGCTTCGATCCCCGGGACACCCCGGACGCCGCGGCGCGGAAGCGGAGGGCCACGCTGTCTTCCCTGGGCGCCCTCGTCAAGGCAGGCGCGCCGGCGCCGGACGTCTGGCCGTTCCTCACCGGCGAGCCGCCCGAGCTCCGCGCGCTCGCCGGAGATCTCGGCTTCCGCGCCGCGTACGACGCGCAGACGGACCAGTACGCGCACCCGGCGGCCGTCTTCGTGCTGACGCCGGACGGCCGCGTCTCCCGCTATCTCTATGGCATCGAGTTCTCCGCCCTCGACCTCCGGCTCGCGCTCCTCGAGGCGAGCCGCGGGCAGGTGGGCACCACGCTCGATCGCGTCCTCATGACGTGTTATCGCTACGACCCCGCGAGCCGCCGCTACGGCCCTTACGTGGCCGGCTTCCTGCGGCTCGGCGCGGCCGGCATCCTGACCTGGGTCGTCGCGCTGCTCGCCTTCTTCGGGTGGCGCGGGTGGCGGCACCGCATGCAGGAGGGCGCGCGATGAACGAGCTCCTGCGCCAGCTGCTCTTCCTGCCCGAGCAGCGCTCCTCGCTCGCCCGCGAGATCGACGGGCTGCACTACTTCGTCATCGGCGTGACGATGGGGGGCGCCGCGCTGATCACGCTGATCGGCGGGTATTTCCTCCTCCGCTACCGCCGGCGGATCCAGGACACGGCGCGTCCTCACGCCGGGACCCTCGCCAGGCCGGCGCTCTTCCTGGAGACGGTGTCGCTCTTCGGCCTCGGCTTCCTGTTCCTCACCTTCTGGAACATCGGCACGCGCCAGTTCGTCGACCTGCGCACGGCGCCGGACGACGCGCTCGACGTCTACGTCACCGCCAAGCAGTGGATGTGGAAGTTCGGCTATCCGGAGGGAGAGAGCGAGATCTCGGTGCTCTACGTCCCCGTGCGGAGGCCGGTCAGGCTCATCATGACGTCGCGCGACGTCATCCACAGCTTCTTCGTGCCCGAGTTCCGCATCAAGCAGGACGTCCTCCCGGGCCGGTACACGACGGCCTGGTTCGAGGCGAGCCAGCCTGGCGCGTACCCCATCCTCTGCACGGAGTACTGCGGCACGAGCCACTCGGGGATGCGCGGCCAGGTGATCGCGCTCGACCCGGCCGATTACGATCGCTGGCTCGCGGGCGGCGCGGCGAGCACCCCGGCGTTCGCGCAGGAGGCGGCCGCCCGGGCCGAGGAGGAGCTCGCCGCGGCGCAGCCGACGATGCCGGCCCGCGGCGAGCACGCCGCCGCCCGCCACGGCTGCCTCCGGTGCCACACCCTCGACGGCACGCAGCACGTCGGCCCGACCTGGGCCGGCCTCTACCGCTCGGTCGTGCCGCTCGAGGCAGGCGGCGAGCGCGTCGCCGACGAGGTCTACATCACCGAGTCGATCATGGATCCGCTCGCCGTGCTGCACCGCGGGTTCCCGGCGGTCATGCCGTCGTATCTGGGGCAGATCACGCCGCCCGACATCGCCGCGATGATCGAGCTCATGAAATCGATCCGCGACGTGCCCCACGGCCCCGTGGTGCCGTGGGACGGCGGGGTCAGCGGGGGCGGCGCCCCGGCGCCGGGAGGGGTGAGGCCATGATCGCACAGGAGATCGAGGGGACAGCTCCGACGCACGGCGCGCACGGCGCGCACGGCGCGCACGGCGCGCACGAGCGCGACTATCTGCGGGCCGACGCGGGCGTGCGCTCGTGGCTGCTCACGACCGATCACAAGCGGATCGGGCTCATGTTCTACGCGATCATCGTGCCGATGCTCCTGCTCGGCGGCGCCTTCGCGCTCGTCCTCCGGACAGAGCTCCTGACCCCCGGGCCCACCGTGATCGACGCGTCGACCTACAACCGCATGTTCACGCTCCACGGCGTGGTCATGGTGTGGCTCTTCATGATCCCGTCGATCCCGAACATCTTCGGGAACTTCGTCCTCCCGATCATGATCGGGGCCAAGGATCTCGCGTTCCCGCGGCTCAACCTGGCGAGCCTCTACGTGTACGCGATCGGCGTCGTCGTCACGCTCGGGGCGGCGATCGCCGGGGGCGCGGACACCGGGTGGACGTTCTACCCGCCGTACAGCACGGTCACCCCCGCGGCCGTGATGCCGGTCGTGATCGGCATCTTCATCCTCGGCGTCTCGTCGATCATGACGGCGGTGAACTTCATCGCCACGACGCACACGATGCGCGCCCGCGGGCTCGGCTGGGGCAGGCTCCCGCTCTTCACGTGGGCCATCTACAGCACGAGCATCATCATGCTGCTCGCGACCCCCGTCCTCGGCCTCACGATCCTGCTCGTCGGGCTCGACAACGTCTATCATTTCGGCATCTTCGACCCGGCGCTCGGCGGAGATCCCGTGCTGTTCCAGCACCTGTTCTGGTTCTACTCCCACCCTGCCGTCTACATCATGGTGCTCCCGGCCCTCGGGGTCATCAGCGAGGTGGTCTGCACCTTCTCGCAGCGTCAGCCGGCGTCCTACTGGGCGATCGCCCTCTCGTCGCTCGGCATCGCGTTCATCGGGTTCACGGGGTGGGGCCACCACATGTTCGTGGCCGGGATGAGCGAGCTCGACGCCGGCATCTTCGGCGCGCTCTCGATGTTCGTCGCGATCTTCTCCGCCATCAAGGTCTTCACCTGGGTGGCGACGCTGCAGAAGGGGGCCATCCACTTCAGCACCCCGATGCTCTACTTCTTCTGGTTCCTGTTCCTCTTCGTCTTCGGGGGCATGACGGGCGTCGCCGTCGCGACCCAGTCGCTCGACGTGCACTGGCACGACACGTACTTCGTCGTCGCCCATTTCCACTTCATCATGGTCGGCGGCACGCTCACCGCGTTCCTCGCGGCCGCGCACTACTGGTTCCCGAAGATGTTCGGCCGCATGTACTCCGAGTCCATGGGGCTGCTCACGTCGTTCGGGGTGTTCGCGGGCTTCATCCTGACGTTCCTCCCGCAGTTCCTGCTGGGCAACGCCGGGATGCCGCGCCGTTACTACAGCTACCCGGAGCAATACCAGTGGCTGAACGTCCTCTCGACCGGCGGCGCCTACCTGCTCTCCGGCGCGCTGCTGCTCACGCTGGTGAACCTCCTCATCGCCCTGCGCTGGGGGGCGCGCGCCCCGGCCAACCCGTGGCGGTCCCGGAGCTACGAGTGGCTGACGGCGCCCATCCCGACGAAGCACAACTTCACGGTGACTCCGATCATCGAGCGCGGCCCGTACGACTACCACCTGACCGACGAGGAGGCCCATGCACGAATCTCAGCCGCCGCTGATTGAGCCGCAGCCGCAGCCGCTCGCCCCGGCGCGGCTCGTCATGCAGTTCGAGGATCTCGAGAAGCAGACGCACGCCGCGCACTTCGGCATGTGGATCTTCCTCGCCAGCGAGGTCCTCCTGTTCGGCGGGCTCTTCGGCCTGTATGCCGCCTACCGCGCGATGTTCGGCGCCGAGTTCGCCGCCGGCATCGCGCACAACAACGCGGTCATCGGCACGGCGAACACGGCGATCCTCCTGACGAGCAGCCTGCTCGTCGCGCTGAGCGTCTACGCCGTGCGCCTCGATCGGCCGGTGCGGGCTGGCCGCCTCCTGCTCGGCGCCATCGCGCTCGGGGCCGCGTTCCTCACGCTGAAGGGGATCGAGTACACCGAGCACTTCCACGAGGGGATCTTCCCCGGCGCCGCCTACCGCTTCGGGGAGCTCCCGCAGGCCGGCGCGCGGGTGTTCTTCACGCTGTACTACGTGACCACCGGGCTCCACGCCATCCACGTCACGGCGGGGCTCGTGGTCCTCGGCTGGCTCGCGTGGGGGTGCTTCCGGCGCCGGTACGGCGCGGGAAACGAGACGCACGTCGAGCTCGGCGGGCTCTACTGGCACCTCGTCGACGTGGTCTGGATCTTCCTCTGGCCGATGCTCTACCTGATGCACCGCTAAGGGCACGTTGCTCCCATGACCGTCAAGCACCTCTCCTCGCGGACCTACGTGATCGTCTGGCTCGTCCTGATGGCGCTCACGCTGGCCTCGTACCTCCTCTCGCTGGCCCACCTCGGCGGGGCCGACGTCGTCGCGGCGCTGCTCATCGCCACGGCGAAGACGGTGCTGGTGCTGCTCTTCTTCATGCACCTCATCGAGCAGCGCTTCGCGAACGCCCTGCCGATGATCGTGTCGGCCCTCCTCCTCGGCCTGCTGCTCACGTTGATGATCTCCGACGTGATGTCGCGCGAGACGATCTCGCGCGGGCCGATCCCGCCGGCTCCGCCCGAGGCCGCGGCCAGGCCGCGGTGATCCGTCCACCGCCAGATCGCCCGGGCTGCCGCAGGTGCGAGCCGAGGCCGGGGATGGCCCGGCGCCGGGGTCTCCTCGGCCCGGGATGGACACGGGCGCGCCGCGCCGTCCCCTCCGCGTGCGCTCGAGCTCGGCAAGGCCGCTGAGGAATGGCCCTGTCAGAGGGCGCATGACGCCGTTCTCACGGCATCGGGCGCCGCTCACATGGGCTATCCACCGCCCCGTTTCGGTCCTACAAACACGTGCTCTCGGCGCTGCGCGACGGCCCCGGCGGAATGGTGCCTGCGCCAGAGGCATTGCACGTTCGTAGGAGCGACCATGAACAGGTGGATTGTGCGGGCCGCTGCCTCGTGCGGTCTCGCCGCGGCGGGGTGCACCTCCGTCCCGGCGGACGAGCCGTGGCTCGCGGAGCGGGACGTGTATCCGGTGGTGGACTGGGCGGCGCGCGCTCCGGCGGCGTTCCGCGGCGCCCCCGGGAACGACGGCCCGGTCGCGCCGTGCTCCGCAGCGGTCCTCTTCGCCGACGGCTTCGCCGACAACGCCGCCAGGTGGAGCCTCGCGTCCGGCTGGGAGATCGGCCCCGCGCGGACGTCCAGCGACCAGCGCGCGGGGTCCCCCGACCCGGCGAGCGATCACACGCCCACGGGCGACAACGGCGTCGCGGGCGTGCTCCTCGGCGGCAGCCCGAGCGTCACCGCGCCGCACCCGCAGCGCTACCTGACGAGCCCCCCCGTCGACGCGGCCGTCCGCGGGCGAGTCACGCTGTCCTTCTGGCGCTGGCTGAACGCGACGTACCGCAACAAGGCCCGCGTCGAGGTCTTCGACGGCTCGCGCTGGAGGATCGTCTACGAGTCTCCCCACGACGATATCGTCGAGTCCGCGTGGAAGCGCGTCACGTACGATCTCACCCCCTACAAGAGCGGGAGTCTGCGGGTGCGGTTCGGCTACAGCGCCGTCATCGCCTTCGGGGGCGCGCCCACGTCGGGCTGGAACATCGACGACGTGCAGATCAGCGCCTGCCGGTAGGCGGTGGCCGGGGCTGGACCGGGGAGGCTCGGGGCGGGAGCG
Source organism: Sorangium sp. So ce321 (assembly GCF_051530195.1). Lineage (NCBI taxonomy): Bacteria > Pseudomonadati > Myxococcota > Polyangiales > Polyangiaceae > Sorangium > Sorangium sp. So ce321. The sequence goes on from NZ_CP150329.1 coordinate 7,769,096, forward strand.
CGGTAGAACAAAAAATCAATGTTCCTGATAATTTACCGCCTTGACGGGATCTCGCCCCGGGCACGCGCGATCGCCGCCCGCCGCTCGCTCTGGCACCTCGCTTGCTGAGTCCAGCTGCAGGACGCGCAAGGACAGGACTTGCGCCATGTTGTGCCGTAGAAAGGACCTAGCAACTCATGGCCATGCAGAAGAAGCGAAAGGTGCTCCGGGCTCCCTTCATCGTGACCGTCGCCGCGGCGGCGTCGCTCGCGGGCGCCGTGGCCCTGCCGGGGTGCGACCCCACCGTGCAGGGCGGCAGCTGTCCCGAGGAGCTTCCGGAGACGGGATCGAGCTGCGAGGCGGACGATCTTTCCTGCGACTACACCGACAGTTGCGACAACCCCATCGGCTACAGGTGCGTGGACGGGGCGTGGCAGGTGGAGAGCGAGATGTCCTGCAACCCGCCGCCGCCCCCGGAGTGCCCCGCCGAGATGCCGGCGACCGGCAGCGCGTGCTGGCAGATCGGGGCGGGCTGCGCCTATGGCGGCCCTCCCGATTGCCCCGATCCGACCATCGTGACCTGCGGCGAAGACGGCACGTGGTCGGTGACGGTCGCGGTGTCCTGCAACCCGCCGCCGCCGGCGTGCCCGGAGGAGCTGCCGGCCGACGGGGATCCCTGCGAGGCAGGGATCGGGACATGCAGCTTCATGATGCCCACCGGCTGCGGTCCGCTGCCCGTCGACGGGGAGTGCGTCCTGCAAGGCGACACCTGGCGATGGCAGGTGCACGAGCTCTTCTGCAACCCGCCGCCGCCGGAAGAGTGCCTCAGGGCCGCCACCGCGGACGCGTGCGCGAGCCTCGGGCCGACGTGTCAGTGGCTTGTGCCAGGCTGCGCCGATGAACCGGGGCCCCCGGCGCTGGCCGCGGTGGGCTGCTTCCCGAGCCTGCCTTGCGAGACCGACAAGGCGTGTCCGGCCGGGACGCTCTGCCAGGAGGTCGTCGTCAACCCCTGCGTTGCCTCGTCTCCCGACGGGGTGACCTGTGCCGCGTGCGGAGAGTACAAGAACGTCTGCGTGCCGCCCTCCGCGGCGACGACCTCGGGGTGAGCGCCTCCGCGGCGTGCGCGCGCCTGCCTCCCGCCTGCCGCGGCGGGGCGAGCGCCTCCGCGGCGGGCGCGCTCCGCCTCCCGTCTTGCCGCACCCGGACCCCGCGCATAGCGTGACCCCATGACGGACGCCCCCGACGCAAAGCAGGACAGCACCGCGGCCGCGGAGCAGGCGCCGCGCGAGCAGCGATCGCCCCTCCCTCCCGCGAGCGACGCGGTGCGCGCGGAGTGGGGCCGTCGCATCGAGGCCGAGTACCGCTCGGCGGCGATCACGCAGCACCTCACGCTCTGGCTCATCCAGATCGGCGCGTCGCCGGATCTCATCGACGACGGCCTGCGCATCGTCAAGGACGAGCTCGCGCATGCGCGCCTCAGCCATCGCGTCCACGTCCTCGCGGGCGGCGGCGCCTTGTCGGCGCTCCGCCGCGAGACCCTCGGCCTCAGGAGCGGCGGAGACGAGCCGCTCGAGCTGGCGGTCGCGCGGGCGGGCGTGGAGATCTTCTGTCTTGGCGAGACGGTCGCGGTCCCGCTCTTCAAGGTGCTCCGCGAGGGGTGCACCGTCCCGGTCGCGCGCCGGGCGCTCGACCGCATCCTGCGCGACGAGGTGCGGCACCGCGACTTCGGCTGGACGCTGCTCCGCTACCTGCTCGAGCTGCCGTGCGCGCCGGCCGTGCGCGAGCTGGTCGAGCGCGAGCTCCACGCCATGTTCTCGCGGCTGCGCAGGAGCTACATGCCCGCGGGCGGCGCGCGGCGCGCGGCGATCTCCGACGACGACCGCGCCTGGGGCCTCATGCCTGTGGCCCGTTACGGCGAGATCCTCGAGCGCGCCGTGGAGCGCGACTACGTGCCCCGCTTCGGCGAGCACGGCATCGACGCGCTCGCCGCGTGGCGGCGCTCGGCGGCCCCACCCGACCGGACGCCCACCCCGGCCTGATCCAGCCCCGCCAGCGGCCGTTGGTTCCACCCCTCACAGCGTGACGACGGCTCGCACTCCCACCACCGAGAGCCCTTTTTCAGGAGGCGGTGGGTCGCACGAGCAACCAAGAAGAGGACGCGCATGGCGCTGCTTTCGCCAGGCTCTCTGGCAAGTCCTGATCAGGTCTGATATTCCGGGACGTCCTGCGGGTGTGGGACGAGCCCGCTGGGCGGCGCGATGCCGCGGGACCGGGCGCAGGCGCTGCCCCTCGTGACCACGAAGCACCGAGGCGCGCCATCCCATCCATGGCCCGAGCACGGCGGCGAGCATCGTGGCGGCGCGCCGGACTCTGCCGAACGAGAGGTCGCTCGTGGGAGGCGATCGCCATCTTCAGATCGTGCAACTCTTTGCGCGAATGAGCAATCCGATGAGGCGGAGGACCGGGCGCCGGCCGATTTCGTGGCCGAACCGGCTGGCACCTGCCTTGCTGAGGGGGTGTAGCGAAGACCGGCACATGGCTTGAGGATGTGTCGCTGCCTCTCCGACGAAGCACCGCGAGCCGTAGGCCGCGCGGCGACGGGAGGAGTGTGCGTCACGAGCAAGCGCGGGAGGGCAGAACCCGCGACTTCCTCGGGCCTCAGTCTCGAGACAAACGGAACAAGGAGGCAAATATATGCAAGTCACGAGACTCAATGTCGAGCGTTTTGACATTTTCATCGCCTCTGAGGATCTTCAAGACGGCGTCGATTACTACTATGGTGGGACACGCGCGGTCCCTTACTCGACGTCCGACGAGAGCGTGCTCGACGAGCTGCATCGCCTGCAACGCGACGAGAGCGGCCTCAAGAACGCGCTGATCAACGTCGCCCTGGCACAAGGAGCGCTGTCGGCCATCGACCAAGCGCTCTTCCCCGAGAACTTTCTCGGGAGCCGGGTCGGCGGTGCGCGTTGCATCCTGCGCCCGTCCGATCCCGGCGCAGCCCATACGATCAGCAACACGAGGGGCGACGACCTCGAGGCGACGCTCGCGACCGTCTTCTCCACGATCGGTGACCACCTCAACCAGCGCGACGGGCGCATCAAGCTGACGCCAGACTTCGGCCGCTACGCCGGCCTGGCCGACCTCTTGTATCGCCACACACCGCATGTGCTCGGCATCAAGTGTGATGTTGGCGGCTGCGGGGGCAAGTCATCGTATTCGACCACCGGCGTCGTGGCCGCCTTCGAGGCCCTCGGACTTCATGAGAGCGGCCTGCCGATCACGCTGATCGGCTCGGCCGGCGCCATGGGCTCTGACCTCGTCGGTTACGTCAGGGAGAGCGGTCATTCGGACGTGGCCGTCTGCGACCTGGCCTACGACAGGGCGGAAGACGCCGTGCCGGCGCCAGCGGGGATGACCCACCTGCCGTCCGAGCAGGGGCGCTTTACGAGGGAGGCGCTGGCGCGCAACGGGACGATCATCGCCACGACGGTCGGCCGCGAGCTGGAGAACTCCTCGTGGGGAGCCATCCCCAAAGACACAGCGCTCCTCCTGGCGCACAACCTGGCGGTTCCGCCGGGCGCCACGGGCATACAGTTGATGCGGAGCTTGCAGGCGCAGGGCGTCAAAGCCTACCCGGGCCAGGTCCTCACCCTCGGCGGTGCGCTCACCAGCCGACTGGAATGGTTCTGGCGCCAGAGCCGTCCTGGTCAGCCGTTCAACAAGCCGCTCGCTCATCAGGTGGTCAGCTCCGTCATCTCGTACCTGGTGCGCCGCATCGAAGCGGAATGCAAGTACGCCAGCGCTACGCCCATAGACGTGATGTACCGGATCGCAAGCGAAGACCCGAGGACGTCGGCCCCTCGACTCAAGGAGCGGAACCTCTGATGTGCGGCATTGCGGCAGTAATCTCGGCGCACAAGCGTGACCACACCGACTTGCTCTTGCACATGCTCCGCAAGATCGAGCACCGGGGCGACGTGGGGCATTTCGGTGAGATCAAGGCGTTCCCCACCGGCGCGATGGGGACGAACCGCCTGGCCATCGTCGACCGTGACAACGCGCGGCAGCCAATTTCATCAACGAACGGTCGATACTGGGTCGTCTTCAACGGCGAAATTTACAACCACGCCGCTCTCCGCGAGGAGCTCCGGCAGCTCGGCTGCCGGTTCGCGACCGAGTGCGACACCGAAGTGATCGTTCAGGGCTATCAGCGATGGGGACCAGAGGTGGTCCGTCGCCTCGACGGCTCGTTCGCGTTCGTGATCTTCGACGCCGAGTCGAAGTCCTCGTTCGCGGCGCGAGATCCCATGGGGATCAAGCCGCTCTATTGGGCCGTCGGAGGCTCCAGCCTGGCCACTGGTAGCGGCAACGACGCGCTCCTGTTCGCATCGGAGCAGAAGTGTCTCGCGCCTCACGCACAGGAAGTGTGCACGCTGGCTCCCGGTCACTATCTCGAAGACGGGCGGTCGCATCGTTACTTCGACATCGAGGAGCGATCCCCCGAGCGCGAGGAGCCCGTCGCGAGATGCCGCCGTCTTCTGGGCGAGGCGGTGAGGAAGCGCGTGGACACCGACCTCCCCGTGGCTGTGATGTTCAGCGGCGGCATCGACAGCACCACGGTCCTCTACCTGGCCAGGAAGTTCCACCCCAACGTGACCGCGTTCACTCTCGGGTTTCCTGGCGCCACGGATCTCGAGGTCGCGACTCGATTCTGCCGAGAGTTCGATATTCCGCAGATCATCTGCCCGCTCCGCGAGGACGAGACGATCGCGCTCCTCCCGCGCGTCGCGCAAGGCGCAGAATTCTTTGAGGGGATCGATGCGATGGACGCCTGCCTGGCGTACTTCGGTTACCAGCAGGCGCACGAACATGGTTTCAAAGTAGCGCTCTGCGGTGAAGGCGCTGACGAAGTGCTCATGGGCTACGATCTGTTCCTCGAGCAGGCGGACCCGGACGCGTTGATGCGATACCGCGTGTCTAACCTGCATCGAACCGATGTGCAGCGCGTAGATCGCGCTGCCATGCTCAATCGTGTCGAGGCGCGGGTACCTTTCCTCGACATCGAATTCCTGCGCTTCTGCTACCACCTGCCCGCCAGCATGAAGCTGAGGGACGGCACCTCGAAGTGGGTGCTTCGCGAAGCGTTCCGCGGCGAGCTGCCCGATTACATCCTCCGTCGGCCCAAGGTCCGCATGCCGGACGGCACGGGTTTGCATCGTCTTCTATACGACCACGCTGGTCAGCAGACGGCGCAAGTCGACCCGTCGCTCGAGGTCCGTCTCGGGATCGAGAACAGGCAGCAGGCCTATTTCCTTCAATTGTACCTTGCCGCCGGGCTGCCCGTTCCCAAGGAGCGCTTCAGGAGGCCGGGGCTGGACTACAACACGGACGGGTATTTCCGCTTCGTGACTCCACCTCCGAGGCAAATATGAAGTTATCATTGGGAGATGTGCCCGCCCCGGCACAGGGATATCCGCCTTCAAGGTTTCGACCGACCGCGCTCGACAACGTCGCCATCATCGACCCGTTCGGCCCGGGCGCCGCATATGGGCAGGAAGCGCGACGGCTCGGAATGCGGCCTTATGCCGTGATCTCCACGCCGGCCCTGCCGGGTTACTACCTGAGCACGTTCCGACGCGGGGACTACGAAGCGGTGCTCGAACACCGAGACATGGATGCCACTGCGCTCTGGCTTCAGGCCCGCGACATCCGCGCGATTCTACCCGGTTCCCAGCCCGCGGTCGTCCTCGTGGACGCCGTCGCGGACCGGCTCGGGGTCCCAGGTAATCCGCTGATGACGTCTCCCTGTCGCCTCGCGAAGGGGCTGATGAAGGCGCGGCTGCGCGAGCAAGGCGTGCCCTGCGCTGCGTTCATCGAGAGCGATTGCCTGGATGATCTCCTGAGCTGGAGCGAGGCGAACGGATATCCCGTCGTGGCCAAGCCACCCCAGGGGCAAGCCACGAAGGGGGTCCGCGTGTGCCGAGGCGGTCAGGATCTGGCGGCGTCGTTCGAATGCATCATGGGGCTGCCCGCGCTCTATCACGGTGAGCGACGTGGGGTGCTCGTCGAGGAGTACCTCGACGGGGACGAGTACTTCATGGACTTCATTCACAGTGGAGACCGGCGCGAGCTCATCTGCTTCGCTCGCTACGAGAAGATTCAAACATCGGACTCGGCGGGCATCTATAAAAACATCTGGTCGCTGCCGCTGAACGCGCCCGAGGCAGCGGCCGCGGCGGACTACGTGCGTTGGGTGAACGCCGCCCTCGACGTCCGGCTCGGCATCAACGACGTGGAGTTCAAGCTGACCCGCGACGGGCCTCGCTTCATCGAGTTGAACAACCGTCTTCCAGGGGCCATGACCCCCGACGTGATCCAGCGGTGCACCGGGTTCAATTGCTACAAGGAGAACCTCCGTCTCTTCCTGGGGGAGACACCGGAGGTGCGCTCGATCGATTACGCCAAGCACTTCTGCGTCTGTTGCCTGATCAGCGACGTCAGCGGCGAGATCGCCGACATTGAAGGCCTGCGCGATGTGCGTCGGCTCCCGTCCTTCGACGGCGTCAAGCTCTTCGGTGACATTGGCGACCGGATCGCGCGCACGACGGACCTCCTCTCGACCTGGGGCCTCGTGCTCCTCGTCCACGAGGACCCGCTGACCTTGCGCCGCGACGCGAGCTTCGTGCACCGCACGCTCAGGGCGGTCGTCTCCGATGTTGAACGACCATGACGACGAGCACGACGAAATGCGCCTTGTCTGACTCGACGGAGCACGAACGGATTGCGGCCTCCGGCCGCAACCCCATGAAAATGGCCTACGTCGGGTTGGCTCTCACCATCGTCTGCTGGGGTCTGGTACCGGTATTCCAGAAACAGCTGCTGGAGGTGTTCGGCGCCGTCGAGCTCACCTTCGTACGGTTCTTCGTGAGTGGATTCGTCCTCCTCGGGGTGGTCCTCGTCCGTAGTCCTCGCGAGCTCTCGGGCGTCGTCCGCAGGAACCCGTGGGGGATCTTGCTCAGCAGCGTCCTCGGACCGCTCCTCGCGATGGTGTCGTTCAATTTCGGCGTTCGAACGGTGGCCATCAGTCTGGCGGCGCTCGTCATAGCGCTCGAGCCCATGTTGACGTACGTGATCGCCGTCGCCATGGGCCAGGAGCGGTGGGAGCTGCAGCGTGTGCTGAGCATCCTCCTCTGCCTCGCGGGCCTGGCGGTGACCATGGCGGCTGACGGCATCGGCGGCGGCGCCTTCTGGGTCGGCCTGCTCGCCGTCTTCGTCACGCCGATCGTCTGGGCGGTGAACACGGTGATCTCGAAGGGGCTCGTCGAGAAGGAGTCGCCGATCGTCATCATCGTTCTCAATTTCCTCATCAGCTCGGCGCTCCTGCTCCCTTTCTCGCAGAGCGACGGCATGCCCAGGATCCTGCAAATGAGCGCGCGGCACTGGGGCGCGCTGGCGTTCTGCGTCCTGCCCGGCACGGTGATGGGGTACACGATCTGGTATTGGGCTTTACGCTTCCTGTCGCCCTCTACATTATCGATCTCCCTCTACGCGATACCCATCATCTCCGTGGTCGGAGGGGTCGTGGTCCTCGGGGAGAGCTTGACGATCGTCAAAGGTTCCGGCGTCGCGCTCGTGCTGTACGGATTGTACCGCGTCAATACACAAACGGAGTTCAAGAGACATGATCAACATGAGAACTAAGACCTCGGGCAATCGCAAATCCGTCTTCAGCCCGTCGGCATGGGAGCCGAAGATGGGGTACGCCCGCGGGGTCCGGGTCGGCCACCTGGTCTTCGTCGCCGGCACGGTCGCCGCGGACGGCGATGGCAGAACGATCGGGCGGAGCATCACTGAGCAGACCGACTATGTCATCAACAAGATCCGCGCGGCCCTCCGGGAGCTGGGCGCGGATCTTCACAACGTCGTACGCACAGACACATTCCTGGTGGATTTCGCGGACTTTGACTCCTACGCAGAGGTGCATCGCGGATACTTCGGCGACATCGAGCCGGTGAACACCACCGTCCAGTGCACGCGGTTGGTCAACCCTGATCATCTCGTCGAAATGTCGGCGATCGCGATCCTCGAGCAGCAGTAAAGGCGCGTAATTTCGTTTGTTTCCGCCTCGTCATCACAGAAACCCTGGCAGGACTTCTGACTCGCGATACTAGGACGTCACCCGGATGACCCGCCGCTCTGGCAGGCTCGCGCGCTTCTTCTCCCATTCTCCCAGCGCCGCCCACGCGACGATGCGGCGCAGGAGCAGCGTGGGCGCGTCCGCCTCGACGTGGTGCTCCCGGAGGTCGCCCTGACCCGCGGAGGCCTGCTCCGCGCTCTCCAGGAGGAGCCTGTCCTGCCGGAGGATCGCCGGCTCCTCCTGGCGAAAGCGCACGCGGGCGCCGAAGGGCAGCGCCCGCGCGACGAGCCACTCCATGCGGCACCGATCGGGCGCGGTCGGGACGAAGTGCAGGACGATCCGGCGCGACGGCCCGCCCAGCGAGCGGACCTCGACGCGGTCGGGGAGCTTGAACGAGAGCAGCGTCTGCGATGACCGCGGATCCGGCGCCGCGCCGTCCCCGCGGACAGGCCCTCTCAGCGTCATCCCATCCGCCGTGGGCCGCATCTCCAGGAGCTGCTCGCGCAGGCCACGGAGCAGCGCGATGTAGAACTGCCCGTGCGTCCACGGGTGCGCGAACACCGGATGGCACCAGTCGAGGTTGTTCTCGAGGCCCCTGAGCGAGGCGCACCCTAGCTCCACGGAGCCCTGATCCCAGCGGTGCGCCGCGAACCCGTCGATCCGGGGGGCGGCCGGCGGCGCGCCGTCCCCGTCGCCGCCGAGCCAGACCCACACGTACCCGTCCTGCTCCGCGCACGGGAACGAGCGGACACCGCACCTCTCCGGGATGCGCCGGCCGCGCGCGAGCGAGGGGATATGCACGCACTCGCCGCCGCCGCCGAACCTCCAGCCGTGGTATCCGCACGCGAGCGCTCCCCCGGTCACGCGCCCGAGCGACAGCTTGACGCCGCGGTGGCAGCAGCGATCGGCCAGCCCGCGCGGACGGCCGCCGCCCTCGCGGAACACGACGATGTCCTGATCGAGGACCCGGACCGCGCGGGGCGCCGCCCCGAGCTGCGAGGACGCACAGGCAACATACCAGTACTGCCTGAGAAACATGGCTTCACCTCCAGCAAACATTCACGAATGTATGTAAATCGACGAACGAGACCGACAGGCCGGAGACGGCCGCGGAGGAAGACTGGCTGTCTCAGCGCCGGAGGCCGCGGACGAACGTGGCGACCATGCGGCGCACGGCGGCCCTGGACTCCAGCACCTTCGGGTCCATGAGGTGCAGCGCCGTCGCGCCGTTCACGAGGCTGACGGCCGCGAGCGCCGCGGCCCTCGGGTCGGTGGCGCGGTCGATGTCGCCGGCCGCGATCCCCTTGCGGACGAGGTCGGCGACCGCGTCGACGAGGCGGCGCATGCTCGCGACCTTCTGCTGGAACCCCGGCTCGAGCTCGGGCGTGAGCTCGGTCTTGAACAGCGAGATCGAGAGGACCGCGCGGTACTCCGGATCTTCCTCCAGGTACTCGAGCGATCGCGTGAGCAGGCGCTCGATCGACTCGAGCGGCGAGTACCGGGGGGACAGCGCCTCGGCGAAGACCTCGTTCGCCCGGGCGAAGCGCTCGCCGACGAGCGCCGTGTAGAGCTCCACCTTGCCCTTGAAGTGCCAGTAGACAGCGCCCCGCGTCAGCCCGGCCTCGGCGGCGACGTCCTGCAGCGTCGCCGCCGAGTACCCCTTGCGGCTGAACACGCGCAGCGCCGCGTCGAGGATCTGCTCGCGGGTCGCCGCCGCTTCCTCCTTGGTCCGTCGCACCCCTCGTCTATACATTCACGAATGTATGTATGCAAGCCCGTTCGTCGAGGTCGCGCCGGGCGCCCGCGTGGCGGGCGTCGTCCCGGCTCGCCTCGGTGAGAGATCAGCCCTTGAAGACGCCGAACTCCGGGCTGTAGATCACGACGCCTCGGGCGTCGTCGAGCGCCCCCTGGGCGAGCTCCGTGGCCATGAACGCCTCGTCCGCCGCGTACTCGTTGCCCAGGCCGAACAGACTGGCCTTCTTGAACCCGAACCGGGCGTAGTACTCCGGCGACCCGAGGACGACGGCAAAGGCGAAGCCGGCGGCCCTGCACGCCGCGATGCCTGCTCGCGCCAGCCCGGAGCCCACGCCGCGGCCCTGGAGCTCCGGCGCGACCGCGAGCGGCGCGAGGCCGAGCCCTCCGTCGATCGCGCCGGGGCCGGCGATCGCCACGGGGCTGAACAGGACATGCCCAACGACGACGCCGTCGCGCTCCGCGACGAGCGAGACGGCCGCGCGCCCCGCGTCCCGCAGCCGGTCGACCAGATCGGCCTCGCTCGCCGAGGGGAACGCCGCGAGGTGGACAGCGCGGATCCCTGCCTCGTCGCCCGCGCGCTCAGGCCTGATGTTCATTCTCCCCGCTCCTCTCCGCGCCAACGTGCCTCTGCGGTTCGCCCATTCGCCTGCGCGGGGACGGGCGCCTTCGCCTTCGCCCGCGCGCGGGGAGCGTCAAGCGCTGTCGAGCGCCTGGCTGTGACAGACCACGTCCGACCTCGCCGACGCATCGAGTCGCCCCGACCTCTCCGTTTCTCCACAGGAAAACCACCGCATAACAGCTGGATACTGTCGATTACCATCGCGGCTCGCGCCTCGCTCCTGTCATGGCCCCGCGGAGCCTACCCGGACCCGGCGCGGCCGGGCGCGAAGGACTCTTCCGACCGGCGCAAGCACCCGAAATCACACAGGTTTTCTCGAGCAACGCCCCCGCCGTCCGCCCCTGACAGGTTGGGACAATGTCCGTCCGATCGATCCCTTTCCGGACGGGTCCAAGATGGCTATCCATGGTAGACATCAAGAACGCGGCGCGACGGCGTGTCTCTCGCACGACGCGTGTAAATGGCGCGCCAGAATGCTTCGTTTTGGAGGAGACTTCATGGAAAAGATCTCGCTCACGTACTTTGTCGACTTCGTTCTCAAGGCCGGGACGCCCAAGCTGACCGGCGTCAGGGAGTTCAAGGAGCGGAAGGACGAGCTCCACACGGACTTTTACAGGCAGGTGCGAGAGGCGATCGTCGACATGCACAGGAGCGCAAAGCCCACAAGCGTGCTCGACGGCTTCCTCGCCGCGCAGCACGACGAGCGGCGCCGCCGGATCTACCCGGCGGTGGTGAACGGTTACCGAAAGTTCCTCGCCTCGTCGAAGATGACGTGGTTCGAGCCGCCCGCGTCGACGTACCGCCTCGGCGATCTCGAGATCAACGTGAATCCGGAGCTCGGGCTGGTCATCGACGGGACGCCTCACGTGATCAAGATGTATTTCCGCGGCGAGCCCCTGTCGTCGAAGCGCGTCTCGGTCGTGCTGAACCTGCTCATGAACGGCCTCGCCGAGAGCACGCCGGGCGGCGCCTTCGCGGTGCTCGACGTGAGGAACGCAAAAATCCACACCTTCAAGGTCCCGAACCCGCGGCTCAACCTGCTGCTCCGCGGCGAGGCGGCCTCCTTCGCCACCATCTACACCGGGCTGTGATCCTCGAGCCGCCGAGGGAAGCGGCCCCGCGCGGCGCGGACGTCGCACCACGTCATCTCTCGGCGCTCACCGGGGGCACGACGCCCACCGCGACACCCGCGTTGCTGCGCCGCGCGCCCTCCGCCGCTCATCCCGGCGGAGGGCGCGCGGCGCGCAGCGCCTCGCCCGGCGCGCCACCTCGCACCGGGCGGACGCGAGGGCCGGGAGGGGGCGCGGCGCGCCGCGCGCCGCGCGCGGCTGGAACGCGCCGCAGGAACACGCGGCTGGAACGCGCCGCAGGAACGCGCGGCAGAGAGACGCGCGGTAGAAACGAACAGCAGGAGCAGCAGGAACGCGCGGCGCACAGACAATGAAGCTGTAGGAGATCTACGCCGCTGTCCTCATCGCAGCACGCACAGCTGCACGTACAGCAGCACGCACAGCTGCACGCATAACCAGAGTGAAAATGACCGATCTAGAGAAAGAGAACTACGATCTACCCGGCAGTTTCAGTTATCCTCGATCTGCCATGGACCGCCGCGCGCAGATCACTGCAACCCCGCTTCACGTACCGAGCATTCTTGTGGTCCTTGATCCGGCGTGGCCGGCGCTCTTCAGCCTGTGCCTCACGGTGGCGCCTGGCTGCGGGGTGCTCCTGCACCGCTGCGATGCGGCCACCGCTGCGACGATCGCCGCCGAGCGGCGGCCGCTCGCGATCATCATGTCCAACAGCGTCTACGCGATGGATCCGGCCGAGTTCGACGCGCTCGCCCGGGACGTACGCTCGACGCTGGTGCGGCTCGACGAGGAGGTCAGCGAGCGCGAGCTCGAGGCGATGCTGAACGGCGCGCTGCGCGACACCCGCGAGATGAGCGCGCAGCGCGACGCCGGGCGGCGGGACGAGGGCAGCGGTCGCTACACGCTGATCGGCGCGCAGCGGAGCGAGACCGTGGGGGCCAAGGGGGCCGCGGGCGCCGACCCGCGCGCCGCGCAGAAGCAGGGCGCGAGCGCCGATCCGCGGTTCGCGCCGCGGCGCGGCGACCCGTCGTCGAGCCAGAGCACCATGCCGCCGCCGTCGTCGCGCTCCGGGTCCCCGCCTTCGGTCCGGACGCCATGGATGACCGGCGGCCGCTCGCCCACGCCGGTGCCTCCGTCGAGCGCGCCGCCGTCGTTCCGGTCCCCGCCGTCGCTGCGCTCCACGGCGCCGGCGTCGACGCGCCTGCCGGCAGGCCCGGGCGTGCACGCCGCTCCAGGCGCGCCGCGCTCGGTGCCCCCGCCGTCCGTGCGCCCGCTCTCGGGCTTCCCGGCACACCCGGCGGCCGCCGCGACCGGTCCCCTGTCGAGCCCGCCGCCCGCGTCGACGCGCGCGGCGCCCTCCTCGACGCGGGCGGAGCACCTGTCGGTCCCTCCCCCCTCGGTGCGCGCGCAGCCGAGCACGCCGCCGCCGTCGTCGCGCTCGCTGGTGGGGGGCCCGCTGCGCCGGACGACCCCGATGCCGGCGTCGAACACGCAGATCCCTCCGCCGCCCTCGGCGCGGAGCCTGCCGAGCCCGCCTTCCATGCGCACGCTGTCGAGCCCGCCTCCCTCGGCGCGCGCCGTCCCGCGGGGCACGCCCTCGGGCACCGAGCCCCCGCCCTCGATCCGGACGATGCCGCCGATGTCAGCGCGCCTCGCCCCGCCGTCCTCGGTGCGCCCCGAGCTGTCGCCGCGCTCGGGCGTGCGAGAGCGGAGCAGCGAGGAGCTCGACGCCGTGTTCGAGGATCAGAACCTGCCGCTCGACGCGCTGGCGCGCGGCAACCGGGGCTCGACGCCGCGCTGAAGCGCCCCCGCTGCGCCGCGCGCGCGGCGCAGCGCCGTCGGCGGGTACGAGCCTAGCCGCGCGGGCGCGCGGCCCACGTCACGGTCGAGGCCGCCGCGCGCCCGAGCAGATCGCCGGCGATGTCGATCAGCGCGGGGGGCGCGGGCGCGCCGAGATCGCGGCCCATGTCGACGAGGATGCGATCGACGCACTCGATCGCGCTCGAGGCGGCGAGCTCCATCCCCGCGCCGCGCCCGCCGGCGGCGCGCCCCGCGAGGTACAGCCCTCGGACGGGCGTGTACACCGCCGGGCGCGCGCGGCCGACCTGGCCGGGCGTCTGCGCCGTCCCCGCCGCGCGCTCGCCCGCCTCAGCGAAAGCTTCGCCGCGCCCGTCCGCGGGCGCGCCGTCGACGAAGATCGCGTCGGAGAGGAGCCCGGGCACCGCGCCGGCGAGCGCGCGCAAGAGCCCGTCGACCGACGCGGGGGGAGCGCCGCGCGACGCGCCGCCGCGCCCGCCGGACACGGCGCACGCGCAGAGGAGCTCGTGCCCGGGCGGCGCGAGCGACGGGTCGAAGCGCGTCGGCACGAGGCAGTAGAACGGCAGGGCCGGCGCGCCGTCGCCGGCGCTTTCACCGCCGAGGCCGGCGAGCGCGCCCGCCGCGACGAGCCGCCTGCGCAGCCCGATCTTCACCTGGACCTGCCGCGGCTGCGGCGCGAGCGCGCGGGCGCGCGCCAGGTACGCCTCGGGGAAGTGCGCCTCGCCGACGAGGCCCGAGACGGTGGGCAGGAGGCCGGCCGTGCTCACCACGATGCGCGCGGGCAGCGCGGTCCCGTCCTCGAGCTCCACGCCGCGCACGCGCCGATCGCTCACCAGCACGCGCCGCACGCCCGCGCCCGTCCACACGGCGGCGCCGAGCTCCCGGGCGAGGCGGCAGAACACCTCGGGGACGCGGGACGCGCCGCCCTCGGGGTAGCGCTGCTGCCCGGAGCGGGCGATCCGGCGCCAGCAGAAGAGCGCCTCGCCCGCCGACGCCTCGGCGCCGGGCAGCAGCAGCGGCAAGCCGAGCAGGCTGCCGAGCCCGGCAGCGGCGGCGGCGCGCGGGACGAAGCGGGCCGCGTAGGCCTCGGCCGTCGCGTCGTCGCACGCGGCCATGTCCACGTCGCGCATCGCCGCCGCGTGCGCGAGGAGGCGCGCGGCGCGCGCGGCCTCCAGGGGCGTGAGATCGAGGCCGCGCGCGAGCGCCCGCGCGGCGCCGGCGAGCCGCCAGAGCTCCGCCTGAAGGACGACGCGGCCCGCGCGCGGCGCGGCCCCGGCGCGGGCCCCGCGCGCGCCGTCCGCGACGCAGAGCGCGGCGGGCTCGCTGCTCTGCCGGAAGGTGATCGCGTCGCCCTGGCCGACGCGACGGAGCACGTCGCCGAGCGGGCCCTCCTCGCCGCGGCAGAGCATGTGCGTGCCTGTATCGACACGGAAGCCATCCCTCTCGTACGCCGCGGCGGCGCCGCCCAGGCGACGCTCCTTCTCCGCGAGCAGGGTGGGGACGCCGGCGTGCGAGAGGAGCAGCGCCGCGGCGGCGCCGCCGATGCCCGAGCCGATCACCACCGCGCGCAAGGGGAGCTCGTCCATGACGTCGCGAGAACATAACGCGGCGAGCTCGGATGTTGACGCCGCGTCGTGCTGACGAGCGCGGCGAGGCGGCGAGGCGGCGAGGACAAAGCGCCGCGGCGCGCGCCGAGCGTTGACCCTCGAGAGCGGCCCCCCGTAGAGTGTAGCCTTGCAGCCGACGTGCCCGCTATGAAGACCTGCCCGCAGTGCCATCAGCGTTATCCGGCCGAGAGCGCCTTCTGCTTCATCGACGGCTCGTCGCTCGTCTCCGAGAAGGACCCCCGCATCGGGATGTCGATCGCGGGCCGCTACGTCATCGAGCAGGCGCTCGGCATCGGCGGGATGGCCACGGTCTACAGGGCGTACAACAAGCTCATCGGCACCCCGTGCGCCATCAAGATCCTGAACCGCGAGTTCGCGCAGGACACGACGACCCGCGAGCGCTTCCGTCGCGAGGCGCGGCACGCGCAGCGGCTCGCGCACCCGAACATCATCGAGATCTTCGATCAGGGCGACACCGACGACGGGCTGCCCTTCCTCGTGATGGAGCTGCTCCAGGGGACGAGCCTCGCCGACCTGGTGGAGCGCAGCCGCGTGCCGCTCGCGCGGGCGCTGCCCATCTGGGTGCAGATGACGCGCGCCCTCGGCCGAGCGCACGACTTCGACGTCGTGCACCGCGATCTCAAGCCCGAGAACGTGTTCCTGCTGAAGGGCGACTGGGTGAAGCTGCTCGACTTCGGCATCGCCCGGTGCGCGCAGGACGCGCGGCTCACGAACCTCGGCGAGATCTTCGGCACGCCGCAGTACATGGCGCCCGAGCGCAGCACGACCATCGACGCGGGCCCCCCGGCCGACCTCTACTCGCTCGGGGTCATCATGTTCGAGATGATCACCCAGCGGCTGCCGTTCGACGCGCCCGATCCGGCGAGCTGGATCCTGAAGCACATGAACGAGCAGCCGCCGCGCCTCCAGGAGCTCGCCCCGGAGATGCCCGACGCGCTCGACCGGCTGGTCAGCGCGCTGATGGCGAAGGAGCCCTCGGAGCGCCCCGTCGACGCCTACCGCGTGCTCGCGGAGCTCGAGGAGATCGCGGCCGCGAACATGATCGCGCTCCCGCCGCCGCCGGAGGCGATGCCCCGCGACTCGGCGGTGCGGTCGAGGGGCGCCGGGCGCGACCCCTGGGTCAGCCGGCTCGACCTGTTCGAGCGGATGACGGCCCGCGCGTTCGGCGCCTCGGCGCCGGCGGAGAGCCAGCGGCAGCTCGAGGGGCTGCGCGGCCTCGTGCGGGAGCACGCCGAGCTCCGCTCGCGGGCCCTCGACGAGCAGCGGCGCCTCGAGGGCGTCGCCGAGGAGTGGCGCGACGGCCGGCTGCAGATCGGGCGCGCCATGGATGCGCTCACGGTGGACGCCTCGCTCACGCGCGACGAGGCCCGCTCGTTCCGCGCCAGGGTGGCGCCGCTCACCGCGACGACGCAGGCGTTCATCCCCGCGGTGCTGAGCGCGCACAAGGAGGCCGTGCGCTGGGAAGGCCGGAGCGGGTTCGCCGAGCCGTACCTCGAGCTCGCCGCCAGCTACCGGAGGCTCGCCGAGCTCGTCGAGGGCTGGTACGCGTCGCGGAAGGCGGACTACGAGGCGGAGAGCGAGGCGATCGCCCGCGAGCACGAGGTGGCCGAGGTGGACGCGCAGATCAAGAAGCTGCGCGAGCGGCTCGAGGAGCTCGACCGGCAGCTCGAGGCGCGGCGGCGGGAGTCCCAGGAGCGCATCGCCGAGATGGGGCGCCGGGCCGATCAGCTCGACGCGGAGCTGCTGCACCTGGCCAGCCGCTTCTGCGCGCCGCTCCGGTCGAAGCCGGAGCTCGGGACGCTCTTCGTGGAGCTCGAGCGGCTCGCCGGCTGAGCTCACACCTCCACCGCCTGCATTCGAGATCGCGGCAGCACGGTCGCCGCGCCTCGTGCGTACTAAGCTACCCGCTGTGACGCCCGACCCCGCACCAGAGCCACGGCGCTCGCCGCCGCGCGCGCCGGGACGCATGCGCCGCGCCGCGTCGGCCGCCGCGGCGGCGATCGGGCTGGCGCTGACGTTCTCCGGCGCCGCGGCTGTCGGCGTCGCGCTCCACCTCGACACGCCCGCCGCGCGCCGCGTCGCCCGCGACGCCACGAACCGGCTGCTCGGCTCCCTCTTCCAGGGACGGATCGTCGCCGACGAGATCGACGCGCTCGGCCTGGACGGCGTGCGGATCCGCGCCGCTGTCGCGCTCGATCCGTGGGGGAACCCGGTGATCCGCGCGAGTGGCCTCGAGGCGCGGGCCGACGTGCTCCCGATCCTCGGCGGCGCGCTCTTCGGGACGGGCGCGCTGCGCATCGAGGTCCCGTACATCCGGGTCGAGCAGATCGAGGTGCTGGTCCAGAGCAGCGGCGCGGGCGGCGTCACGCTCGGCGACACGTTCACGCCGCGACCGCCGAGCCGCCCGCCCTCGGCCGCGCCCGAGGGGCCGCCGCGCGACGTCGTCGTGGCCCTGTCGCACATCGAGATCGGGCGCGGCTGGGCCCACGGGCAGCTCGCGCCGCCCCGCGCGCTGGACGCCGACGTCACCCGGCTGGTCGGGTCGGTGCACGTCGGCCCGGAGGGCGTCGCGGTCGACGTCGACCAGACTGGCCTCGTCGACCGCGCCTTCTTGCCGGCCAGGACCGCGGGCACCGCGAACTACCACCTCCGCGCCGGGGACAAGGTCCGGATGTGGAGCAGCTTCGCCGGCCGGCTCGCCGACGTCGAGATCACCGCCCGGGCCGTGCTCGACGAGGAGCACGTCGAGGCGCACGCGAGCGTCCCGCGCGCCACGCCGGAGCAGCTGCGCAGCCTCCTCCCGGATCACCCCCTCACCGAGACGGTCTCCGTGCGGGTGGCCCTCGACGGCCATCTCCCGCAGCTCGACGTGGTGGCCTCTGTATCGGCGGACCCTCCCGGCCCGGCCGGGGGCAACATCGCGCTCGCAGGGCGGCTCGACGTGACGGGCCCCGTTCGCCTCGACGCCGACGTGCGGGCGCGCGACGTCGACCTGCGGCTCTTCGGGGTGAACCTCACGCCTGCCGACGCAGGCGGCGACCCCGGCGCCCCGCCCGCCCGGATCGGCGCCCCGCCCGCCCGGATCGGCGCCCCGCCCGCCCGGATCGGCGCCCCGCCCGCCCGGATCGGCGCCCCGCCCGCCCGGACCGGCGCCCCGCCCGCCCGGACCGGCGCCGTGACCACCCGGATCGGCGCCCCGCCCGCCCCCGTGCCCGCCGGGATCGGCGCCTCTCTCGCCCGGATCGGCGCCACCGGGGCGAAGGCCCCGCTGGAGCAGCGCCGCGAGGCGGCGGAGGAGGCGCCCTTGATCACGGCCGAGGGCCGGGCGCACGTCGAGCTCGGCGACGAGCTCAGGCTCGTCGTCGAGGCGCGGACCGAGCCCACCGCGCTGCTCGGCCAGCCGGTGCCAGCCGCGGACGTCCACCTCGTGCTCGACCGCGGCGAGCTCCACGCGCGCGCGCACCTCCACGAGCCGGGCGCGCCGATCGACGCCGAGATCTCGCTCCTGCCGGGCGGCCAGGGCGTCCGCTTCGCGGCGGCGGCCGACATCGCGGCGATCGCCGCGACGCCGCGCCTCGCCGGGGCCGTCGACGGGGCCGGCCGCGTGCGCGTCGAGGGGACCTGGCGCGACGGAGCGCTCGACGCGCGGGTCGAGGGCGCGTTCGCCGGGCTCCGGGTCGGCCCCGACGTCAGCCTCGCCAGCGCGCGCCTCGCCGGGCGGGTCTCCGGGCCGCTCGACGCGCTCGCGCTCGACGCCTCGCTCTCCGGGCAGGAGGCGCTCGCCGGCGGCCAGACGTTCGACGAGGTCACCGCGCGCGTCACCGGCCCGCTCGCCTCGCCGCAGCTGCGCGCGACGGTCACCGACGGCGACGACGCGCTGAGCGCCTCGGCCCGGCTGAGCTCCGCCACCGGCGGCCTCCGCGACATCGATCTCCAGCTGAAGCGCGAGGGCGCCGAGATCGCGGGGAAGATCGCGGCGATCACCCCCTCGGCCGGCGGGCTCGCCGTCGAGGGGCTCGAGCTCACCTCGGCGCAGCTCGGCTCCCTGAAGGGCCAGCTCGCGGTGCGCGGCGACGACGTCACCGGGCGCCTCCAGGGCGAGGACATCGACGTCGGCCGCATCGCGCGGATGCTCGGGGTCCCGCTCCGCGTGCGCGGGCGCGCGAAGGTCGACGTCGCCCTCGCTCACGACCGCAAGGCCGGGCGCTCGGGCCACGTGCGCCTCGATCTCGCGGGCGGCGAGGTCGCGTTCCTCTCCGGGGTCTCGGCGCAGCTCGCGGCGACGTTCGACCGCGATCAGGTCAAGGCCGACGCGCTCGTGCGCATCGACGGGAAGGCGCCGCCGGCGGCCGCAGGACAGGCGCGGGAGGGCGTGGCGCCCCGGTGCGCTGGCCCGCTCGCGAGCGTGCGCGTGTCGGGCGCCGAGGGCACGCTGAAGGGGCCGCTCCTGCGCGCGGACACGTGGACCGCCCTGATCGGGAAGGTCGAGGTCGCCGCGGACGACTGGGACCTCGGGTGCCTCGCGCAGCTCATGCCGATCGGGCACATCGTGAGCGAGGTGCGCGGCAAGCTCACGACCCGCTTCCGGCTGTCGCGCGCGGCCGGCGAGCCGTTCCCCTCGCTGCACGACGTGCTCGTGCGCACGCAGGGCCTCGCGCTCGCCGGGCCGCACCGCCTCGGCGCCGAGCGCCCGGCCTGGGAGTCGCGCTTCATCGACGCGCAGCTCAAGGGCTCGCTCAGCGGCACGACCGGCAGAGCCGAGGCCGCGCTGACCCTGTACGACGGCGGGCTGCTCGCCGACGCCTCCGGCACGATCGACCTCGATCTCGCCGCGCTCGCCGGGCCGCCCGCGGGCCGGTGGGCGTCGCTCCAGCGCTCGCCCGTCACCGCGACGGCCTCCCTCCCGCGGCGCTCGCTGGAGGAGCTCTCCACCCTGCCCTCGTTCGTGCGCGACGCGATCCCGCCGCTCGGCGGCGAGCTGCGCGTCGACGCGTACGCGAGCGGCACCGTCGCGCGCCCGGTCCTCACGGCGCGCACCCTCCTCTGGGGCTTCATGTACGCGCCCGAGGGCGCCCCGGAGATGAGGGATCTCCTGTTCCCCACCGACGTCGACGCGTGGCTCACGTACGACAGCGAGAAGGCCACGCTGGACGCGCACGTCGCGCGCGGCGCGGCCGAGATCGCGACCGTGCGCGCCGAGGTGGTCGCGCCGCTCGGCCGCCTGCTCGCGGACCCGTCCCCGCGCGCGCTGAAGGGCGCGCGCCCGCTCCCCGCGTGGACCGGCGCCCTCCGCGCGACGCTGCGCGAGGTGCCGCTCGGCGACGTCCCGCTGCTCGGCGACAACGGCATCGACGGGCACGTGAGCGGCGAGATCGAGATGCGCGACCTCAACGTCGCGCCGAAGCTCACGGCGCACCTCACGCTCCCCGACCTCTCGCTCGGGGGCGACGTCGCCTTCAAGCGCGGCGTGCTCTCGCTGCGGATCGACCCCAGGCCCGGCGGCGCGCGCGGGGACCTGCGCGTCACCGAGCTCGCGCTCGAGGGCCCGAGCGGCGGCAAGCTCCAGGCGAACGCCTACGCCAGCGTGCGCTTCGAGGGCGGGCTCATCCCGGTCCCCGACGGCGAGCGCACCGACCTCGCCATCTCCGCGGAGCGCTTCCGGCTCGCGGCGCTGCAGCCGCTGGTCGGACGGCTGCTCAGCAAGGTCGACGGCTACCTGGACGGCGACCTCCGCGTCGAGCTCGGCGGCGAGCCAGGCGCCGGCGCGGGCAGCCTGCGCGCCCAGCTCGAGGTCAGCGACGGCGTCGTGCACATCCCGGAGTTCGGCCAGGAGCTGCGCGGGGTGGGCGCCCGCATCACGGCCGCCGACGGCGTCGTCCGGATCGAGGGCTTCCGCGCGGCGGGCATCACCGGGCTGGCGCAGGGCTGGGCGCTGCTCCGCCTCGACGGGCTCGCGCTGCGCGACGGGGCCGGGGCGCTGACCATCGCCGACGACCAGGCGCTGCCGCTCACGCTCGAGGGGGTGCCGCTCGGGACGGCCTCCGGGGCGCTGTCGTTCATCGCGGAGAAGAAGCCGGGCGAGCTCGCGCTGTACGCGACGGTGCCGAGGCTGCGCCTGTCGCTGCCGGCGACGAGCAGCCGGAACGTGCAGCCGCTCGACGACAACCCCGACATCGCCGTCTCCCAGCCGCTCGGCCCGGAGAAGCAGCGGCGCGCGTCGGACGCGCTCCGCTACGCGATGACGTTCTACGTGGACGACGCGCAGGTCACCGGCGGGGGGCTACGGCTCCGCCTGACGAGCGCCAGCGACGCGCCGCCCCGGGTCGTGATCGCCGAGGAAGTGCGGGTGTCGGGCGGCATCGTGATCCAGCGCGGCGAGCTCGAGATCTACGGCAAGACGTTCGAGATCGAGGGCGGCCGCGTGCGCCTGCGCGAGGAGGAGCCGTCGAACCCGCACCTGAACGTCACCGCGCGCTGGGACGCCCCCGACGGCACGCGCATCTACGCCGCCTACAACGGCACGCTCCGGCCGATCACGAACACGAAGCTTCGCTTCACCTCGAGCCCGCCGAGCTCGCAGCAGGACATCCTCGCGCGGCTCCTTTTCGGCGCCGATTTCTCCGAGGGGGCGCAGGCGGCGGGCGCCCAGACGCCCGCGCGGCAGGCGGCGGGCAACGTCGCCGCGTCGGTCGGCAGCGAGCTCGCGGCGGCGCAGTTCAACGCGCTGCTGAGCGGCATCGCGCCGCTGCGCGGGCTGTCGACGCGGTTCGGGACGACGTCGGAGGGCTCGCTGCGGACGAGCCTCATCTACCGGCTGAACGACGACCTCACGGCGCAGGCCACGTTCCAGGAAGGCGCGGCGCCGAGCGCCACGACCAGCGCGGGCGGGGCGACCCCCGGGGGCACGGCGAACGAGCGCGGCACGCGGACCGAGGTCACCGTCGACTGGCGCTTCGACGAGCACTGGACGCTCCGGGGCACGGTGGGCGTCGACGAGCGCCAGACGACCTCGGGCGTGCTCGACCTGCTCTGGCAGTACCGCTACTGAGCCGGCGGCGGCCTGCGCCGGGGCTAGCGGGCTTCCCGCGCGGGCAGCCGGACCTCGCGCCCGCCGATCCGGAGCGTGGGCGGCTCGGCCTCGACGAGCAGCGGGGCGAGCTGCGACTGCGCGTGCCGCGAGAAGCGGGCCTCGAGGGCGCCGCCCCGGGCGCGGGCGTACACGACGCCGTCGTCGCCGACCGAGAGCGTCGCCGGATCGAGCGGCTCCTCCGCGCCGTCGAACAGGACCAGCGTGACCGCGCCGTCGTCCCCGATCCGGAGCGCGTCGACGAAGAGCGGGGCGGCGTCTACCTGGAAGTAGCACCAGTCATAGCCGTTCGTGAGGATCGGACGGCCGTCGTCCGGGTGCCGCGCGATCCACGACCGGAGCCCGCGCTCGAGCGCCGGATGGTCGACGCGCGCGCCGTCGTGCCAGAAGCGGCCCTCGCGATCGAGCCGGATCGAGCTCTCGCGAGAGGTTCCGGGGGGCGGCGCGAACCGGAAGAAATCGGGATGGTCGCCGGGCTTCATGGGTCACCTCGCAGGAGAGATGCGGCCCGGCGCGGCGCCGCGCAAGCCGCGCGGGCCAGGGAGTACTATAGCGAGCCCATGGGAGCCCACACGGAAGAGGCCAAGGCGGACGAGCACCTGCGCGCGACGCGCGCGTACTACGACGAGTTCTCGGCGCGCTACGAGGCCCGGCGCGGCGGGCGCGACCGAGGGGGTTACCACGACCTCGTCGACGCGCTCGAGGTCGACTTCGTGCGGCGCTTCGGCGAGGGCCGCGACGTGCTGGAGGTCGGGTGCGGGACCGGGCTCCTGCTCGCGCGCATCCGCGAGTTCGCGCGCACCTCGCGCGGCGTCGATCTCTCGCCCGGCATGCTCGAGCGCGCCCGCGAGCGCGGCCTCGACGTCGAGGAGGGCAGCGCCACCGCGCTGCCGTTCGCGGACGAGAGCTTCGACGTGGCCTGCTCGTTCAAGGTGCTCGCCCACGTCGAGGACGTGCGCCGCGCCCTGGCGGAGATGGCGCGCGTGGTGCGGCCCGGCGGGCACTTGATCGCCGAGTTCTACAACCCCTACAGCCTGCGCGGGCTCGTGAAGAAGCTCGGCCCGGCGGGCGCCATCAGCGACAGGACCCGGGAGAGCGCCGTCTTCACGCGCTTCGACGCGCCGCGCGCCGCCGCCGCCTTGATGCCGGCGAGCGTGCGCGTCGTCGCCTCGCGGGGCGTGCGCATCGTGACGCCGTTCGCGGCCGCGATGCGCGTGCCGGGCCTCGGCCGGCTCCTGCACAGGGCGGAGTGGGCGCTGTGCGACTCGCCGCTCGCGCAGCTCGGCGGGTTCTGGATCGCTGCCGCGCAGAAGGCGTGAGCCGCGCGAGGCCCCCGGGTCAGAACCGGCCGACGAGCCCCGCATAGAAGCCGCCGGGGACCGCGGAGATCGACGGCGCGGCGGTGAAGCCCGGGGGCGGCCGCGGCACGGGGCGCGAGCGAAAGGCGACCGTCTGCGGGATGAACGTGATCTGCGCGTGGGCGATCCCGGCCGCGACGAGCGTGGCGAACGCCCCGAAGGCCACGCGGTTCACCGCGGCCGCGGTGCCGATCCGGCGGTTCAGCGCCTCGATGTCGACGCTCTGCCCACGGGCGCCGCCGTCTGCCGGGGGCGCCGGCGTGACGTCGACGTTCTCGTAGCTGGACAGCGCCAGCGCCGAGACGATCGACGTCCCGCCCGCGACCGCCTGGCTGACCAGGAAGAACCAGCCGAGCCCAGCGTCGCCGTTCTGGAACTGCCCGACCCCGAACGGCAGCATCGCGACCCAGCGGGAGTTCCGCTCCACGACCCGCTCGCGCCCGGCGAGCCGCTGGAGATCGGCGATCCAGCGGCGCTCGTCCTCGCGGCTCCGCTCGATCCGCAGCCGCTCCGCGCGCTGCGCCTCGGCCTTCTGTCGCGTCATCTCCTCGATCCGCGCCCGCATGCGCGCCCGCACCGAGGAGAACCGATCGATGACCTCGGGCTGGAACACCGCCGGGTTCGGCGCGTACGCCGGGTTGTCGAGGAGGATCTGCTCGATGTACGCGTCCGCCTCGCTCGTGCGCCGCAGCGCCACGAGCGCCGCGGCGGCGAGGCCGCGCGCCCGCTCGACGAGGTCGGGCTCGGAGAGCCTGCACGGCTTGCTCGCGGCGTCGGTCGCGCCGCGCTCGCAGGGCGCGTTCGCGGGATCGAGCATCGCCGCGAAGCGGGTCACGGCCTCCTCGTAGTGCCCGGCGTCGAAGCGCGTCTTGGCCACCTCGAACTGCTGCATGTCGTCGGCCCGCGCGAGGCCGCCCGCGCCGCAGAGCGCGAGGGCGCTCGCCACCGCCGCGACGAGGCGCCGCGGCGCGAGCAGGGCGCGGCTGCTCCCGACCGATGGGAAGCGAGCGCCGGGAGATTTCCCGCCTGGAGTTCGCGCAGCCATGCGGAGGGGGTGCGCCGTTGTGTAGCGGAGTTTCGCCGGGGATGCTGAGATTTCACGAGCGGACGCCGGAATGAAGGCGATGCCTTCACCCCGACGGCCAGGAAACGGTGTTCGACTCGCCGGCCACGAGCGTCACGTTGCCGACGCGCGGCGCGGCGCCCGGCGTCGGGGGCGTGAACATGCAGCGCCCGCTCCAGAACACGTCGCTCAAGGTCACGGTCTGCGGGCTGCCCGCATAGCCGATGAGCCCGATCTGCGGGCACGCGTACTGCCCGCTCGGCGGCGCGCCGCTCAGGACCACCGTGCTGGGCAGGATCTCCAGCTTGTGGACGATCCGCTGCGGCGCGGTGACGCCGGCCTTGGGCGCGACGACCGAGATGACGCCCGAGTACGGCTTGCAGCACCGCGAGCTCGGCACGCTGATGTGGACGCTGTGGGCGCCGACCTTGAGCGACGTGACCTTGTTCGCGCCGAACCAGTTGATCTCGACGCCGTCGATCAGCAGCTTGGCGCCGCTCGGGACGATCTGGAAGGCGACATCGCGGACGTCCGAGGCCTCGGCCGGCGGCGCGGCGGGCGTCACCGGAGCCGGCTGGGGCCGCGAGCGGGGGCGCGGCGCGACGGCCGCGTCCGTGGCGCTGGGCGCGACAGCGCGCAGGTTCGGCAGCGGGATCAGCGCGTCGAGCGGCGCCGGGGGCGGCTCGACCGCCGCGGGCGCGTCCACCTGCGGCGGCGGCTCGCGGAGCGCGCGGGCGATCGCGAACGCGGCGACGCCGAGCGCCACCGACCCGAGCGCCACGCCGAGCGCACGCCGCGCGAGCGCCCGCCGGCTGCGGCTCGCGTTGAGCTTCGCGATCCGCTTGAGGATCGTGAGATCGTCCGGCGCGAGGGCGAGGGCGCGGTTGTAGTCGGCGGCCGCGCCCGGCACGTCGCCGCGCTTGCGCCCGGCCTCCGCGCGCGCCACGAGCCGCGGGACGAGCCGCGCCACGTGCCGCTCCGTGTAGCCCGGCGGGTCGGCGAAGTAGGCGGCGAGCTCGACGCGCGGCTCCACGACGCCGAGCTCCGTGAGCTCGGCCCGGATGAGCTCGGCGAGCGCCCTCGGGCTCGCGGCGCGGGCCGCGATGTCGTGCGCGAGGGCCCCGGCGACGATCCGGCTCCAGCGCGCGCCCACGGCGGGCCGCTCGCGGTCGGCCTCCGGGTAGGCCCCCTCGAGCACCTTGCGGAGCACCTGCGCCGGGTTCTTGCCCTCGAACGGCAGGTGCCCGACGAGGCACTCGTAGAACAGCACCCCGAGCGCGAAGACGTCGGTGCGCGGGTCGACCTCGCCCCCCTCGATCTGCTCCGGGGCCATGTGCGCCGGCGACCCGAGCACCTGCCCGGTCGAGGTGACGCCCTGGGCATCGAGGAGCTTGGCGATGCCGAAGTCGGTCAGCTTGATGACCACGCCGGCGCCGTCCCAGCTGGCGCCCGCGCGATCGCACGGCAGCTCGACCAGCACGTTCTCGGGCTTCACGTCGCGGTGGATGATCCCCGACGCGTGCGCGTGCTCCAG
Source organism: Sorangium sp. So ce321 (assembly GCF_051530195.1). Lineage (NCBI taxonomy): Bacteria > Pseudomonadati > Myxococcota > Polyangiales > Polyangiaceae > Sorangium > Sorangium sp. So ce321. The sequence continues at coordinate 7,795,165 of NZ_CP150329.1, forward strand.
CGCGTCGCAGAGCTCGAGCACCACGGCGGCGCCGATCTCGGCCGGCATGTCGCGGTGGTCGCTCAGGATCTTGCGCAGCGTGGCGCCGCGGAGCAGCTCGACGACGAGGTAGCGCTCGCGGTCCTGCTCGCTGGAGACGTCGTAGACCTCGACGATGCCGGGGTGGCGCAGCTTCGCCGCCGCGCGCGCCTCGGCGACGAAGCGGGTGCCGACCTCCGCGTTCTCCCGGAGGTGTCTGTGGATGATCTTGACCGCGACCTCACGTCGAAGCCGCGGATCGCGGGCGCGGTAGACCGTGGCCATGCCGCCATGGCCGATCTCCTCGATCAGCTCGTACTTGTCGAGCTTCGGGAGGCCTTCTGCGCCCGCGTTCCTGGAGGTGGGATCCTGCTCGCCCGTCGAGCCCCTATCGCGGGCGGGCAGGCTCATTCAACAACCTTCACCCGAATCGTGTTGGTTGACCCCGAGACGCCGACAGGCGCGCCGAAGATGGTGACGAGCTTGTCGCCCGGCGAGACGAGGCCGCTCGCGAGCAGCTGGCCGGTGGCCCGCTCGACCATCTCGTCCGAGTTCCGGAGCGCGTCGACGGGGAACGGCACCACGCCCCAGAGCAGCGCGAGCCGCCGGCGCGTCGTGTCGTTCGGCGAGAAGGCGACGATCGGCACCACGGGGCGCGCCTTCGACGCGTACCGCGCGGTGAGGCCGCTCTCGGTGAACGCGATGATGAGCTTCGCCCCGATGTCCTTCGCGATGTCGCACGCGGCGCGCGCGGTCGCCTCGGGGACGTTGGCGCGCTGGCCGGGCTGCTCGCTCGAGAGGTAGCGGTAGAACGAGCTCTGCTCCGCCTCGGTGACGATGCGCGCCATCATCCGCACGACGAGCGGCGGGTGCGCGCCGGTCGCGGTCTCCTGCGAGAGCATCACCGCGTCGGTGCCGTCGAAGACGGCCGTCGCCACGTCGCTCGCCTCGGCGCGCGTCGGGCGCGTCGCGGTCACCATCGACTGGAGCATCTCGGTCGCGACGATGACCGGCTTCTGGTGCACGCGGGCGAGGCCGAGGATCTCGCGCTGGATGATCGGCACGCGCTCGGGGTTGAACTCCACGCCGAGATCGCCGCGCGCCACCATGACCCCGTCCGAGGCGAGGATGATCGCCTCGAGGTTGTCGATGGCGCCTGGCGTCTCGATCTTGGAGACGATCGGCGTCGGCCTGCCCCACGCCTCGCAGATGTCGCGCACGTGCCGGACCTCGTCCGCGTTGCGCACGAACGAGAGGGCGACGTAATCGACACCCTGCGCGAGGCCAAAGCTCAGGTCGGCCTTGTCCTTCTCGGTGAGGGAGGAGATGCGCACGCGCCTGGCGGGCAGGTGCACGCCGACGCGATCGCGCAGGCGTCCGCCCTGCGTCACGCCGGCCTGGACGCGGTCCCCGTCGACCTTGGTGACGGTGACGACGACGCGGCCGTCGTCGATCAGGACAACGTCGCCCGGCTGCAGGTCGGAGGCGAGCCCCTCATAGAGGATCGGGATCTCGCCCGGCGTCGCGACAGGGCTGTCCTTGTTCGCTTCTACCAGCCAAACGGAAGCCCCGTCAGCGACCTCGAAGGTGTTGCCGGGGAAGCGACCGGCTCGGATCTTCGGGCCGCAGAGGTCCTGCAGGATAGCCACTGGCTTTCCGCAGGCCTCCGCAGCCGCACGGACCGTGGCGATTGCTTTGCCATGATCCTCATGCGAGCCGTGAGAGAAGTTGAGTCGAGCGACATCCATACCGGCGCGGATAAGCTGCTCCAGCGTCGTTTGAGAGTCACACGAAGGGCCAATTGTACAGACGATTTTCGCTCTGCGTACGAGCACGGGCGGAGCATGCCACGAGCAGGGGTCTCGACACTACCCTGATTGTGAACGAGCCATGCGGACTTCATCGGATTCCAACAAAGCGGCTGGATGGAGGGCCCAGGCGCGACGCGCGGCGCGCCCGCGCGCGTCAACGCAGCAGCCGGGCGCGCAGGTCCGCGCGCGGGCAGCGATCGCCGCGAATGGCCGCAAATCGCTGCGGATCAGGTGATCTTCGTGACGGGAGTGAGCGAGGGGGAGGCCCAGCGGCGCGCCGCAGCGCGGCATCGCCTCCCCCTGCCTGGAGAGCCTGTGACTAGGACCGCCGCTCGCGGCGCTCCCGCGGCGGTCCGCCGCGGTCGCGCTCCATGCCGGGCCGCGATCCGCGGTCGCGGTCGCCGCCGCGCCCTCCGCCGGGCCCATCGCGCCGCGGCGGCGGGCCGGCGTCGCGCGACTGCGCCATGCGCTCGCGCGCCCGCTCGCCCTCCTCGCCCTCGGGGAGCGGGAGCAGCTCGCGCCGGCTCAGCCGGATCTTCCCGTCGCGATCGACGCTCAGCACCTTCACGTCGAGCGAGTCGCCCTCCTTGAGGACGTCCTCCACGCGCTCGACGCGCGTGTGCGCCATCTCGGAGATGTGCAGCAGACCGTCGGTGTTCGGCAGGATCTCGACGAAGGCGCCGAAGTCGGTGATGCGCTTGACGGTCCCCTTGTACGTCGCCCCGACCTCGGGCTCCGCCGTCAGGCCCTTGATGATGTCGAGCGCCTTCCTCACCGCCTCGGAGTCGGCCGACGCGACGTTCACCGTGCCGTCGTCCTCGACGTCGATCGCGACGCCGGTCTGGTCGACGATGCCCTTGATGGTCTTGCCGCCGGGGCCGATGATGAGCCGGATCTGGTCGGGCTTCACGCGCACCGTGGTGATCCGCGGCGCGTACTGGCTGAGCTCGGGCCGCGTCGTCGGCAGCGTCTCCAGCATCTTGTTCAGGATGTGGATCCGCCCCTCGCGCGCCTGATCCAGCGCCTGCATCAGGATCTGCCGGCTCAGGCCGGCGATCTTGATGTCCATCTGGATCGCGGTCACGCCGCGCGCCGTGCCGCAGACCTTGAAGTCCATGTCCCCGAGGTGATCCTCGTCGCCGAGGATGTCCGAGAGCACCGCGTAGCGCTGGCCCTCCATGATGAGCCCCATCGCGATGCCGGCGACGGGCGACTTGATCGGCACGCCCGCGTCCATGAGCGACAGGCACCCGCCGCACACCGCGGCCATCGACGACGAGCCGTTCGACTCCAGCGTCTCCGACACGATGCGGATCGTGTAGGGGAACTGATCCGGCGCCGGGATCATCCGGGAGATCGCGCGCTCGGCGAGCGCGCCGTGGCCGATCTCGCGGCGGCCGGGGCCGCGCAGCGGCTTCGTCTCGCCGGTCGAGAAGGGGGGGAAGTTGTAGTGGAGGTAGAAGCGCTTCCACGTCTCGCCCATCAGGCCGTCGATCTTCTGCTCGTCGGTCGAGGTGCCGAGCGTCGTCGTGACGATCGCCTGCGTCTCGCCGCGCTGGAACAGGGCGCTGCCGTGCACGCGCGGGAGCAGGCCCACCTCGCACATGATCGGCCGGATGGTCTTGCCGTCGCGGCCGTCGATGCGCCGGCCCTCCTCGATCACGTAGGTGCGGACGACGTGCGCCTTGCGCTCCTCGAACTCGGCCTTCACGAGCCCCTGGATCGGCAGGAGCTTCTCGGCGCCGAGCTCGGCGGCCAGCGTCTCGGTCAGCTTCTTCTTGAGCGCGCTGTAGCCGTCGTAGCGCGCCTTCTTGTCGGTCACCTTCGTCGCGGCCTTGAGGTCCTGGTCGACGATCTGGGCGACGCGCTGCTTCACGTCGTCCGGCAGCGCCGGGGCGACGAACTCGCGCTTCGGCTTGCCCACCGCGGCGCGCATCTTCTCGATCAGATCGATGACGGGCTGCGCCGTCTCGTGCGCGAACATCAGCGCGTCGATGATCTCGGCCTCGGTCGCCTCCGCGGCGCCGCCCTCGACCATCACGATCGCGTCGCGCGAGCAGGCGACGACGAGATCGATGTCGCAGCGCTCGATGTCCGCGACCGTCGGGTACGCGACGAACTCGCCGTCGAGCCGGCCCACGCGCACGCCCACGACCGGCCCCTGCCAGGGGATGTCCGAGATGTGCAGCGCGGCGCTCGCGCCCGTGAGGGCGAGGACGTCCGCCTTGTTCTGCTTGTCGCTGGAGAGGACGGTCGCGATGATCTGCGTGTCCCGCTTGAAGCCCTCGGGGAAGAGCGGGCGGAGCGGGCGGTCCATGAGGCGGCTCGAGAGGATCTCCTCCTCGCGCTGGCGCGCCTCGCGCTTGAAGAAGCCGCCGGGGATCTTGCCGGCGGCGTACGTCTTCTCGACGAACTCACAGGTGAGTGGGAAGAAGTCGAGGCCCGGCCGCTCGTCCTGGGAGACGGCGGTGACGAGCACCATGGTATCGCCGTAGGTGACGAGGACGGCCCCGTGCGCCTGTTTGGCCAGGCGGCCGGTCTCGAGGGTGAGGGCACGGCCGCCCACCATGACGGATTCACGAACAAACATTGGATTTCAGCTCTCTCTCGCGTTCGCAAGGGCCGCTGCGTGCGGCGCTACGCCGAGCGCGAGGGGCTGCTCTTCTTCCTCGGTCCCTGCGCAGGAGCCGGGCTGCTGCGCACGAAGCGAAGACGAAGACGCGCGGAGCCCGCGCTCGGGAACCACGAGGCCGGTCGCCCCGCCGTTCCATGGTCAGTGAACGACCTCCTTAGAGCGTCCGCTCCGCTCTCGCCAGCGCAAAAAGCAGACGTTCAGGGGTGCGCGCCGCGAAACCTCCCGAACGGAAGGGTCCGGTGGAGCCCAAACGAATCGAGCAACCCAGGGCGAATGACGGCGGTTGGAGGGATCCAGGAGCGACCTGGAACGGACTGCCGCAACGCGTTGCAGCAGGGCAGCGCGGCAGGATGGGCGGGCAAGCCCGGCGGTCGGGGGCGATGCGCAGGGCACGTCGAGCGCCGCGCTGCCCTTCCGGAGGCTCTCCGGAGGCTTTCCCGAGGCTTGCTCGGAGGCTGGCCTGGCGAGGCGCCGTCGAAGCGCGGCGCGCCGGCGGGACCGGCGCGCGGGGCCCGGGCGATGCGTTACTTGCGGAGGTTGAGGCGGTTGATGAGGTTGCGGTAGCGCTCGATGTCGACGCGCTTCAGGTAGTCCAGCTGCCGGCGGCGGTGGCTCACCAGCTTCAGCAGGCCCCGGCGGGAGTGGTGGTCCTTCTGGTGCGTGCGGAAGTGCTCCTGCAGCTGGTTGATCCGCTCGCTGAGGAGGGCGATCTGGACCTCGGGCGACCCGGTGTCCCCGTCGTGGATCGCGTACTTCGTGATGATGTCCGTCTTCTGAACAGAATGCAGCATGGCTGGCTCTCCATGGCCTTTCCGGTGCGCTGCCGAGCGTCCGGGCCGGCGCGTCCGACGCGCCAGCGAATGGCCAAGCGACGCCTGAAGGCGAGCCCACGCCCGGAGCGGCGGGAGCCCACGAAGTTCAGGCCAGTGAGCAGAGGAGCGCGCGAGTATACGCAGGCGCACCGGTCCGTCAACGCGTCCGTCAACGCAGTCGACATGGCCGCGCGATTTGTCACCCCCAGAACGGCCGATTGGCTACCCTCGGTCAGCGATGCCCGGCACCATCCGGCCCCCTGAAGAAGCTTCCCGACCGCAGTCCCGACCGCAGTCGGACGCACGCGGCTCGCAGTCGGACCTGCATATCGCGACCGCGATGACGAGCCTCTCCACCTCGGCCAGCTCGCTCCCGACCCCCGGGAGCGACAACGCGACCCCGAAGGTTTGCCCCACCTGCGGCGTCCGGTACCCGGCCGAGTTCAGGGTGTGTCCACGCGACGCAACGACGCTCGACGAGTCGGAGGACGACGCGCTCCGCGACGATCTCGTCGGCAAGACGCTGAACGAGACGTACACGGTCGTGCGCGTCGTCGGCGAGGGCGGCATGGGGCGCGTCTACGAGGCGCGCCACACCCGGATCGCGAGCAAGCGCTTCGCCATCAAGATGCTGCACCCGGAGTTCGCGCGGCAGCCGCAGGTGATCTCGCGCTTCCAGCGCGAGGCCGAGGCCGCGGCTGCAGTGCAGAGCCCGTACGTGGTCACCGTCTTCGACGTCCACCGCACCGCGGAGGGGCGGCCGTTCCTCGTCAACGAGTTCCTCGAGGGCAAGGAGCTCGCCGACTACCTCAACGAGGTCGGCAAGATGAAGATCGGGCCCGCCGTGCGCATCGTGCGGCAGATCTGCAAGGCGCTCTCCGCGGCCCACGCGAAGGGCGTGGTGCACCGCGACATGAAGCCGGAGAACGTCTTCCTCACCGGCGACCTCACGATGCCCACGGCCAAGGTGATCGACTTCGGCATCTCCAAGGTCGACGACGCGCCGGGCGCCGCGCTCACGCAGACCGGCATGATCATGGGCACGCCGTCGTACATGGCGCCGGAGCAGGCCCGCGGCGAGCGCGTCGATCACCGCGCGGACATCTACGCCGTCGGCGCGATCCTCTACTGCGCGCTCACCGGCAGCCGCCCGTTCGACCGCAACGATCCGACCGCGACGCTCACCGCGGTGCTCACCGAGGACCCGCCGCGCCCGCGCTCGCTCGAGCCGAGCATCCCCGAGCCGCTGGAGATGATCATCCAGCGCGCCATGGCGAAGGAGCCCCACCACCGCTACCAGACGATGGAGGAGTTCGACGCGGAGCTCGGGCTCTACGACTCGAACGAGCCCGAGCCGAGGGAGCCGACCTCCCCCGGCCTGGCCGGGCCGCGCACGTCGCTGCCGTCGGCGCCGCGCGCCGCGCCGACGATGCAGCTCCGCCAGGCGCAGCAGGTGAGCATGGCGAGGCCGCTCATCCTGCTGCTCTCGCTGCTCGGCCTGTTCTGGGTCGCCGGCAGCCTGATCACGCTGGTGACCGCGATCATCCGCCTCTCGCGCGGCGGCGGCGTCACCGACAACCTGACGGGCCTCGAGGCGGTCCTGCTCGCGTCCGGCATCGGCTTCGCGCTGATCACCCCCGCGCTGATCGGCGCGCGCCACGTGCGCCGGAGCGTGTGGAACAACAGCATGAAGGCCGTCGATCTCTCCGACAACCTGCGCCGGCCGGTCGTCGTCGGGCTGTGCGCGTACGGCTTCGCGTCGCTGCTCGTGCGGGTCGTCGAGGCCGTCGTGCTCCGGCGCGCGGCCGGCGTCGCGTGGCCCATGTGGGACGTCGTGCTGTTCGGGATCGGCGCGGTCGCGGCCGCCGGCGCGTACCTGCTGCTCCGCAGCGAGCAGCGCTGAGCCGCGGCGTCAAGAGCGAATTCGCTGGTTCGACGCCGCGACGCGCGGCGCGACGGTCACGGGGCCGGGCGCGGGCGCGCGAAGAGCCGGACGAGCCGGGCCCCCCGGGCCAGGAGCACCGCGCGGCGGTCCCGCCAGATCTGCGGGTACCTGTAGAACGGCACCGACGGGTAGAGGTGGTGTACGAGGTGGTAGTTCTGGCACAGCATCAGCACGGTCATCGCGCGTCCACCGACGACGAACGAGGCGAGATAAGGGCTCTCGTCTCGCGACCGGCAGTGGGGCCGCTGGTGGGGCACGTAGTCGAAGCTGTAGGCGAGCCAGAACAGCATGACCCGCGCCGGCAGGAGCCAGAAGAGGACGAAGTCGATCGCGTGCCCTGACAGGCAGAGCCCGAGCGCGATCGCCGCGACGACCGCGAGCGAGAGCCATGTCTCGCGGGCGTCGCGCTTCGACATGCCGCCCTCGGGCGCCTCGTAGGCGAGGGCGTAGTGCACGTCCGCCGTCGCCCAGCGGAGGGGCAGCGTCCACGAGGGCCCCTCGCCGGTGAAGCGGTCCGGGTCCCGCTCCGGATCGCCCGTGAAGCGGTGGTGGCGCAGGTGGACGTTCTTGAAGTGGACGAACGTCAGGAACAGGAGGCTGGCGCTCGCGTGGCCGAGCAGAGAGTTCAGCCAGCGGACGCGCGACACGGCGCTGTGCGAGGCGTCGTGCATCACCGTGAACGCGGCGAAGACGCTCGCGCCCGAGAGCGCCATGGCCGCGGGAGGGGGGAGCCACCCCAGCACCCCTCCGATCAGCGCCACGCTCCACCCGGTGAACAGGCCGCCGAACAGCGCGACCGTGCCCCAGGCGACGCGAGGCACCTTGAAGAGCGAGGCCTCGCCTGGCCCGTCGCCGGGGGCCGAGGGCTCGCCGGCTTCCCGGGAGAGGGACTGCGCCAGTGCGAAGGACGTTTTTGCCGTGGTCACAACCCTCCGAGCGTCGCTCCTCGTCTCACTGCTCCGGGACGTCGCGACGAACCTGAAGCGCTCACCTGCACGACACGGGCGCGACGCTCAGGAGGAGCCGGCGCTGTCGGGCTGCTGCTTCGCGGCCAGCGCGTCGGGCGCGCCGCGCGGGTTCGACGCGAGGGCGAAGTAGGCCAGGAACATCGCGCAGGTCGGCAAGATGGTCAGCACGATGAGCAGCCAGATCCGGCTCGTGTCGCCGAGCTCCACCAGGTAGTAGTGTCCCACCTTCGTGATCGGCCCGATGAAGAGGCCGAAGGCGCCGAAGAAAAGGAAGCTGTACGAGATGACCGTCTTGACGGTGCCGACGCCCAGCGCCGCCACGCGGCTGTGCACCGTCAAGAGGCGCTCATCCATGCTGATCGTGTCGATCACGGTCCCGGTCACCGCGCTGATGAACCCCGTCAGGAGGCTCATCTTCACGACGCCCATCGCGCTGAACGGCATGGAGATGGTGTCGTTGAGGACCAGGGGGCCAAGCGTCGTGTAGGACGCCCAGAGGAAGCACACGTGCGGCATCGGGATCGTCCAGGACCACAGGTGCCAGATCCGCGTGGCGGTCCCCACCATGAGCAGCCCGAACAGGAACGGGATGACGGCGACGAACACGGGGAACGCGACGCTCGTCCCTCGCACGAGCGGCCAGTAAAGGAAATGGACGGCCATCAGCAGCGACGGGACCACCCAGAGGAGTCGCTGCTGGACAGGGTTCATGGCGTTCTTTTTCACTCGCGGGGCTCCTGTCTTCAGGGTAGCTGACGTGATCGACGTCACTGATGTCACGCTGCGGCCATCGCCGCGTCCGGCTCGCCTTCCAGCATCAACGTGATGGCCGTCGAGGCGACCATCCCGAGCGCCACCACGTTCCCGCCGCGCGCGACCGCGGCCGCGGCTGCGCGCTCGAGGCGGGGCGGGAGGCCGAGCGGCCTGACGAGCATCCGGCTCGCCATCGGGAACGGATAGAAGGTGCGGTACATCGACCGCATCTGGTCGTTGAAACGGATGTAGTGCGCGTTCGTGAACGGGGTCTCCGGAAAGCGGACCTTGAACACGTGGCGGAACGCGATGTAGCCGTCGTCCTTGCGGATCATCGCGAGCCGGCGGAAGATCGTCCTCAGGATGGCCGTCCGGCTGTTCTTCTCGCGCTCATCGAGCCCTCGGAAGAAGTTGTAGAAGTGGCTGTAGTGACGGGCCTCGTCTCGGCTGATGTTGGCGGCGATCTGCCGCAGCACCGGCTCACCCACGTACTCGTGGACCGCGCGGTAGTAGGTCGAGGTGCCGGTCTCCACCACGCAGCGAGCGACCATCTCCAGGGCGCGCGTCGGCTGCATCCCATCCATGCTGCAATGCCGTGAATATTCGGCGAAGAACGCGGCGTAGGCCCGCTCCCAATCGAAGTCGGGCCATACTGTCTGGACATACGACCGGAGCGCGCGCCCGTGCTGCAGCTCCTCCGGCTCCCATTCTTCCTTGAGCCAGCGCACGATCTCCGACTCGCCCGTGTAGTACTCGACCAGGTTCCGCGTGTAGACGTGGGACGTCGTCTCCGTGAAGGAGGCCGTCGCGAGCAGGGAGAACAGGAGAGGGTCCTGCGAGACCTGCGCAGCATCGACGGCACCGAAATCGATGCTCTTCAGCCAGGCGCGCTCGGGCATCACCAGAGGCGTTTCCACTTGATCCATCATGTTCTCCTTCAACGATCCGCGTGAGGAAATGGTGACTGCCGCGTCGACCCGTGCGATGCTGCGCTCTCGATGGGGTGTCGCACCGCGCCCCGGTGCGCTTTTATACACGATTGCCCGATTTTCCGCCATCTATCTGAGCGCACCGCGTCGGCGTCGCCCTTCGCCGCGGCACCGGCGGTGCCGGTATGGACGTACGCAGGGGATCGCACCCGGGTGCTCACCTCACGGCGACCATGGGCTCTGTTCACTGGATTGACCACGTACACGCGCCCGGCGCCCGCGGCCGATCAGCCGAGGTACGTGGTGCTCGCGGCGTCAGGCCGGGAAGGGTCCGCCTCGCACGCGCCTCCTCCGGCCCATGGTGGAGTCCCGCTGTTCAGGCGCCCTGCGCAGCGCCGCCGAGGACGGCGGGGCGCACCAGCACGGGCTTGGTGCTCCGCTGGGAGAGCGCCGCGGGCGCCTCGTCCCAGGGGAACACGGCGCTCGTGACGCGCTCCGGGTGCAGCTTGCCCTCGGCGACCAGCTGCAGCACCGACGGGATGAAGGGGCGCGTGCTGCAGCGGCCGATGCGGAAGGAGATGTCCTTCATGAACATGTCGAGGAGCGGCATCGGCACGTCGCCGAAGAAGATCGAGCTGGAGTGGCAGGTGCCCCCCGGCGCTGTCGCGCGGAGCGCTCGCTGCAGCTCGTCGGGGTTTCCGCTGGACTCGATCACCACGGGGTATTCACCGAGGTCCGCCGCCTCGGCGCGCGCGATCGGCCGAGCGCCCAGGGAGGCGGCCAGCGCCAGCCGTCCCGGGTCGCGATCCACGTAATCGACCGCGGACGCGCCAGCGCACAGGGCCGCCTGCACCGCGTAAAGCGCGAGGCCGCCGGAGCCGCCGACGACAAGCGCGCTGGCGCCCGGCCATGCCGCGAGCGCCCGGCTGGCCGCGACCCACGCGTCGGTGAGGTTGTCGCCGGCGCTGGCGACCGCCTCGGGCGAGACGCCGGCAGGCAGGGGAACCAGCATCGCGTCCGCGAACGGCACACGCACCAGATCGGAGAAGAGGCCCCCGAAATCGCCGCCCAGCGGCGAGCCGAACATCGCGCCCCTCGGCACCGCGCGGCACTGGGCCGTCAGCCCCGCCGCGCAGCGATCGCACGTGCCGCAGCAGATCTGCCACGCCACGACGACGAGCTGCCCCACGGCGACCCGGGTCACGCCGTCGCCGATCGCCACGACCTCCGCCACAGCCTCGTGCCCGAGCGCGAAAGGACCGGGCAGCGGCGTCCTGCCGGCCACGATCGCCCAGTCCGCGTCACAGGTGCTGGCCGCCACCGGACGGACGATCGCCACACCATCGCCGTCGACGCGGGGCTCGGGCGCCTCTCGCCACTCCAGCAGTCCCGCCTTGACGTAGCTCAGTACACGCATACCCCTCCTCGGTGCCCGCGCGCTCGGGCGATGGTCGTCGGGTTGTTTCAGGTCGTCGCGGGCGGCCCGGGGACAGAGCGGCGTCCGCGGCTCATCCGGACTGCTTCAGGAGCTTCGAGAGGCGCACGAGGCCGCGATCCGCTGCCTCTCGATCGAGCGTGCGCTGCACGGTCTCCCGGATGCTCGCGGCGAGGTCCCGGAGGCGCCGCTTCTGCGTCTCGGGGTCGTCGCTCTCGAAGCCGGGCAGCGCGCCCTGGACGTCCACGGGCTCATGAAAGATGAACTTCCACCGCGACGGGAGCGGGATCCAGGAGAGCGGCAGCGGCAGGATCGTCCCCACGATGGGCTTCAGGAAGCGGATCGGCGCGATGGAGGGCAAGCACTCCTCGCTGCCGAGGACCGCCACCGGCAGGACCTTCGCGCCGCGCGCCAGGGCGAGGCGGAGAAAGCCCGTCTTCCATTCTCGCATCTGGTACGCGTGCACGAACGACTTGCAGTTGCCCTCGGTCCCCTCGGGGAAGACGCAGAGGACTTCCATCCCGGGGGGCAGCGCCTCGGGCTTCCTCAGCCACGACGACGGGAACACGCCTGAATCCGCGAAGAAGGGGCCGAGCTCCGGGATCATGAGCATCTGATCCTGGCCGGCGACCCAGGGGATGCGATCGAAGCTCACGTGATCCGCCACGGCGAGCGCCGCGAAGAACGAGTCAATCGTGAACCACCCGGCGTGGTTTCCTGCGTAAACCACCGGGCCGCTCCGCGGGACGTGCTCTGCGCCCTCCACGCTCAGCGAGAAATACCCCAGGTCGATGAGCGATCGCAGCGCGGGGAACACCGTCTTCTTCAACGCCTTGAAGTTCCGATGCCGCAGGGGGAACATCGTAATTTCTTGTCCCGTGTGATCCATTCTACAGAGACTCCTTGAGGTAAGCGCTCGCGCTGCGGAATGTGGGGAGTGTCCCTACCAGTATCGTTGCGAGAGAACCAAGTCAATCGCATTCACGCTCGGTTTGAAGGCGCCGGAGCGACAGGAGCTGTCGGAGGTGACCTCCCCTCCCCTCGACTCGCCGTCGATCCGGCGCTCAGGCGGCGCTCAGCCGGCGCTCAGGCGGCGTTCAGCTGCCGCCCAGCTCGCCAGCATGCCACAGCCGTGATCCGCGCGATGATCCACGCTGGCTGCTGGCCATCCGCGCTATCCGCGCTGTCCGCGCGGCGCCGAGACCGCGGCGAGGCCGCGGCGAGGCCGATTGACAGGCCCAGCGGCGTCGCGGCGGGACCTGTAGCGCTGCGCGACGCGCTGCGGTAGCATGCCCCCGTGACGACGCTGGCTGAGCACTTGAGAAGCGAGCCGTTCGAGCTCATCCTCTCATCGGGCTTCTTCGGCTTCTTCGCCCACGTGGGCGTCGTGGCCGCGCTGGAGGAGGCGGGGCTTTCGCCCTCGCTCGCGGGGGGCTCGAGCGCCGGCGCGATGGTCGCCGCGATGTGGGGAGCCGGCCTCTCGGCCGACGACATGCGCGCTCGCCTGTTCGCGCTGCGACGAGAGGATTTCTGGGATCCCGATCCGACCTTCGGCATCTTCTCCCGCCGCGGCCCGGGCCCGGGCCTCTTGCGCGGACGGCTGCTGGAGCGGCTCCTCGACGACGCGCTCTCGTCGAGAGGCGTGCGCTCCTTCGCCGATTGCCGCTTTCCCGTGCGGCTCGTGGCCTGGGACATGGCGCACAGGCGCAGCGTGGTGCTCGACGGCGGCGATCTGATGCCCGCGGTCCGCGCCTCGTGCGCCGTGCCCGTCCTGTTTCAGCCCGTCGCGATCGGCGGGCGCCGCTACCTCGACGGCGGCATCGCCGACCGCCCCGGCATCCTCGCGGCCAGCCCCGACGCGCGCGTCCTCTTCCACCACCTGCCGGTCCGGCCTCCGTGGACGGTCATCGACGGCGCGCAGAGCAAGCCGCCGTCCCGCGCCGGCCTCCACGTGCTGACCGAGCCGGCGCTGCCGCCCGTATCGCCGTTCCGGCTGGAGCACGGGCCGCGCGCCTACGAGCTCGCCCGCGCGATGGCCCGGCGAGCGCTCGAGTCGCCGGTCTGAGGCCATCGCCCACCGTAGACCTCAGCTTATCCAGGACCCTTAACAAACCGTCTCAGCAAGTGGAAGGCGAAAGCCGACCGGGGGTACCCATGTCTGATTCCACGTCCGTCGCCGAAAGCTACATCACACGCGAAGTGCGCGGCCCGCTCCATCTCATGGGCATCAATCGCGCGAAGAAGAAGAACGCGTTCAACCGGGAGATGATCGTCGCGCTCTCCGACGCGTTCACCGAGCTGGAGCGGAACCCGGCGCTGCGCTGTGGCGTGGTCTTCTCGCACGGCCCCGATTTCACCGCCGGTCTCGACCTGCTCAGCGTCGCGCAGGATCTCGCGCAAGCACAGCACATCATCTCCGAGGAGGCGGTCGACCCGTGGGGCACCCACGGCCAGGGCCGATTGAAGCCCGTGGTGGTGGCCGTGCGCGGCCTGTGCCTCACGCTCGGCATCGAGCTGATGCTCGCCTGCGACATCCGCGTGGCCAGCTCGGACACCCGGTTCGCCCAGATCGAGGTGAAGCGCGGCATCGTGCCCTTCGGCGGCGCCACCGTGCGCTTCGTCGCCGAGGCGGGCTGGGGAAACGCGATGCGCTGGCTGCTCACGGGCGACGAGTTCGACGCGCGGGAGGCGCTCCGCCTCGGGCTCGTGCAGGAGGTCGTGGAGCCGGACCAGGCGCTGCCGAGGGCCATCGAGCTGGCGGAGCGCGTGGCGGCGCAGGCGCCGCTCGCGGTGGCGGCGACGATGCGCTCGGCGCGCACGGCCGTCGTCGAGGGCGAGAACGCCGCGATGAACGCGCTGCTGCCGGAGCTGCGGCAGCTGATGGCCACCGAGGACGCGCAGGAGGGGCTCGCGTCCTTCATCGAGCGCCGCGCCGGCAACTTCAAAGGGCGTTGATCGGGAGCCCTCCGCACGGCGCTGTACAGGGCGCCGTGCGCTGCCCCCGGATCATGGGTCATCCGTCATCCGTGAGCAGCGCGCGAGAACAGGCCTGGGGCTCCAGGTTCGTCCACGGCGGCGATGCTCGCGCGGGCGTCCATCTCGGCAGACGCGAAGGCGAAACGCGCGAAACGCGCGACGCGCGCCTGTGACCGGTCAGCGCACACACGCGACGTCCGCGTCGGCTCATCCGCTCATTTTCCTTGAGGATATCGGCCGCGCCACGTTAGTGTGAATCACGCGACGCAGTATCGGTTGGTGAGACGGGATCTCGTGCGGTCCCCTCCCCTGTGATCGGCCCGCATGAGGTTGTTGCAATGACGCTTCGGACCACGACAGTGAACGGTGGACAGACCGGCGCTCGAGCGACGCCGGTGGATGCAAAGGAGCAGACCGAGCTCCAGGAGGTCCTCGCGATCTCTCCGACGTTCCGAGCGCTGAGCGAGCAGCACATCGACGCGCTGCTCCGCACGGCGCGCGTCGAGCGGATCGCCGCCGACACCATCATCGGACGGGAAGGCGAGAGGTCCGAGCGCCTCTTCCTCATCCTGAGGGGAGACGTGGACGCCTTCTGGGGCGAGAAGCTGCGCGAGGTCCTGCTCAACTACAACCGCGGAGGCGTCTTCGGCGGCGGCGCGCTCCTCGACGAGGAGAACGCGTACTCGTACGCCACGAGCCGCGAGACGCTCGTCGCGAGCTGGGACAAGGACGCGCTCCAACGCGCCGAGGCCAGGGCGCCCGAGCTCCACGCTCAGCTCCTCAAGCGCCTCTCGATCGGCGTGCGGCTGGCGGAGTTCGCCGAGATCCTGCAGCACGCTCCCCTGTTCCGCAACTCGAGCTCCGTCCTTCGTCACCGGCTCCTCCAGGAAATGACGCTGCTCGAATTCCCCTCCGGGACGACGATCTACCAGGCGGGCGAGCCGGCGAACACCTGCTACCTCGTCGTCGACGGCGAGGTGGAGGCGAAGCACCTGGCGCCGGAGGACCAGGTGGAGAAGATCACCGTCATCGGGCGAGGTGCCGTGTTCGGCGACTCGGATCTCCTCACCTCGAGCAAGCGCACGGAGACGGCCGTGGCGCAGAGCGACACCGAGGTGCTCGCCATCGATCGCATCGACATCGAGGCCCTCCGGCGCGCCTGCGGCTCGTTCCGCCGCGCCGTCGGAGCGCGGGCAGGGTCGTCCGCCATCGCGGAGAGGCCGCAGGACCTGATCCTCGTGGTCAACCGCACGCCGTACCCCACCCGCTCCGTCGCGTCCCTGATACAGTCTGCGTTCGCGGACGCCGCGGAGAAGGACGTCGCCCTCCTGGAGGTCGCCCCCGAGAAGGCCGATGCCGCGGCGGACGACGTGCTCAGGATCCCGAGCGATGCGACGCGCGCCATCCAGGCGCTGGACGACGCCGCGCGGCGCATGGGCCACCGGTATCTGGTCCTGTACACCACCACCCCGGGCGCGCTCGCATGGCTGGGGGATCCCGTCTGGGACAAGATCATCGACAACCGCATCTCGTCGGCCGTCTATTTCACGAAGGACCTTCGGCAGCCGTTCCCCATCGAGACGCCCCAGCTCTCCCCGGTGCAATACATCGAGGTGCGCGGGCCGGGCAGCGAGAAGGACGCTCCCATGGTGCGGAGCGGTTCGATCCGGCTCGTCGTCGACGGCAAGCCCGGCTCGGAGCTGCTGTACACGTCGCTGCCAGCGCAGAACCGCATGGCGCTGCAGCGCCTCGCGCGGACGCTCGCGCGCCAGGTCGTGGGCGTGGCCCTCGGCGGCGGCGCCGCCTGGGGCTACGCGCACGTCGCGCTCCTGCGCGCGCTCCACGAAGCAGGGATCCCGATCGACATGGTCGCGGGGACCAGCATCGGGGCCGTGGTCGCCTGCGCCTACGGGAGCCGAGGGCTCGATGGGCTGGACGCGATGATCAGGCTGGGGGTCGATTTCGCGCTGTGGCACGCGATCGCGCCGATCACGCGCAAGCCCCTGGAGGGGTTGATCGAGAAGAAGCTCATCGCGCACAACTACCTTCAGGACATGCCGTTGCCGACGCTCCCCGTCGCGGTCGATATCCAGCGGGGCAGGGCGCGGGTCTTCCGTCACGGCCGGGCGGTGCATGCGATGTTCGCCAGCACCGCGATACCGACGTTGTTCATCCCCGAGATCCAGGACGGGGCCCGGTACGTGGACGGGGGCATCGCCAACAACGTGCCGGTCAGCGCGCTCGTCGAGGAAGGGGCCGACTTCATCATCGCGTCGAACGTGATCCCGCCGCCGAGCCGGCTGGCGCGCGAGCTCCACAAATCCAACTTCACGCGGATCCTGTCGCAGCTCTCGCCCCTCGGACGGACGAAGGACGGCCTCCGCGCGATGTTCCTGTTGATGCACGAGGCAGGCAATCGCCAGGCCACCGCCGCCCAGATCACATGGGCTCCCTCGATGGGGAATTTCGGCATGCTGGACAGCCACCTCGCGGCCAAGATCGTGGAGCATGTGCAGCCGACGCTGCCGCGCTTCATCGACTCCGTGAAGCGCAAGTACACGGCGTTCTGCCGGAACCGCGATTACTGAGGCCTGACGCCAACGTCGACAGCCTCGAGCTTGTGCGAGACGTCGAGGGCGCGCCCGGGCCAGGCGCGCCGAGCTCACCCTCCCCCGCCCGGCCGTGAGGCACGGGGTCCGCCCTGGCGGAGCAGGCCAGGCTTGTCGAATTGCCTGAAGGTCTGGCATTCTATGCCGGCGAGGTCGCCCCGATGAATGAAGAGCGAATCAAGACGTTCGATGATTTCTGGCCGTTCTACGTGCGGCAGCACGCACACAAGACGACACGCACCCTGCACTTCGTCGGGTCGACGGTCGCGATGGCGTGCCTGGCCGGCGGGCTGCTCTTCCGGAGGCGCTCGCTCCTCCCCCTCGTCCCCCTCGCTGCTTACGGACCCGCGTGGGCCGCTCACTTCTTCATCGAGAAGAACCGGCCGGCGACCTTCAAGTACCCGCTCTGGTCGCTCCGGGCGGATTTCATCATGTGCATGAAGATGCTCGACGGAACCATGGACGCCGAGGTCGAGCGGGCGATGGCCAGCGACGGCAAACGCCCGGAGCACGCGAACGGGAGCTCCGTCACGGAGGTCGCGGCGGAGCCGTATCGCGAGCAGGCGAGCGTCAACTGACGCTGAGCCCTGCCCGCGTGAATTCGATGTGAACGGCCAGGGAGCCATGGGGGCGTAGCTCCCTTGTTCTCTGGCGGTCTTCTCCGGCTCAGCTATTTTCGTCGTCGCACGAATGGATCCTCCCATCCACTGGATCGACCGGGTGTGTGCCGTGGCCTCGCGCCGGCGCCGGATCTTCGTCGAGGGCTTCGGCGAGGCGGCGCGGATCCATCTGCGCATGTCCGACGAATGGTTCGCAGCGGCCCCCCAGCCCGTCGAGATCACCTGGGCTGCGCCGCCGCGCGTGGTCGGTCGCCTCGCGGTGCGCGACGGCACGTTCCGCTCGCCGGTCGCAGATCTCCCGGGGGCGGCGCGCGTCGCCCATGTGCGCGAGCTCCTGCCGCGCGTCGCTCGCCCCGCGGCCGAGCAGCCGATGTACGTGGTGTTCGGCGCGACCGGCGAGGCAGGGTTCGCCGCGCGCACGCACCTGCTCCGGCCCGTGGTGGAGTCCACGGGTATCGGGGCCCTCCTGCTCGAGAATCCGCTGTACGGCCTCCGTCGACCTCCGGGCCAGAGGGGCACGGTGGTCCGGACGGTGGGCGAACAGATGCTCATGACGATCGGGATGATCGACGAGGGCCGAGCCCTGCTCGCGTGGCTCGCCGCGCGGGGGCACACCCAGCTCGGGACCACGGGCTTCAGCATGGGCGCGACCATCGCGGCGCTCGTGGCCGCTCGGTGGCCCGGCCCGCTCGCCGCGGCGGTCCTCGGCGCCGGCCTTTCGTCGGTGCCTGTGTTCGTCCGGGGGCTCCTGTCCCGCTGGGTCGATTTCGAGCAGCTCGGCCGCGGCCATGGCGGCGCGGAGGAGGCCCGGCAAATGCTCGCCCGGTACATCGAGGTGATCGATCTCGATCGTCACCCGCTGCCCCGGTGCCCCGCCGCTGCCGTGATCGTCGGGGCGAGGCACGATGGATATGTCTCCGCGGACGAGGTGCAAAGGCTCCACGAGCACTGGAGGGGCAGCGAGGTCCGGTGGCTCTTGACGGGCCACGCCGGGGCGGTGGTGCGGCACGCGGAGGCGCTGCGGCGGGCCACGGTGGAGGCGATGGAGCGCCTCGGTCGGGCGACCGCCGGAGAGCGATCGGCGCGGCGGTGACAGAAGGCGACCGACGCCCCGCAGGAGCGGCGATCCCCTGTCGAGCGCTGGTGGACACGCTCCACCAGAGGTCGATGGAACCGACGCCGGCACGTGCTTTTCCGACGGATCCCACGATGATGCCAACCTTGCTTGCGACGAACACGGGCTCTGTTCACTGGATCGACCACTTCCACGCTTTGACCTCGATCCGGCGCCGGCTCTTCACGGGAGGGTTCGGCGACGCGGAGCAGATCGCGTCGCGCGTGTCCGATGCTTGGTTCGCAGCGCAACCCCAGCCCATCGCCATCTCCTGGGCTGCGCCGCCGCGGGTCGTGGGAGATCTCTCGGTCCGTGACGGCACCTTTCGCTCGCCGATCGCCGAGCTCCCTCCGGCGTCGCGCGTCGCTCATGTGCGCGAGCTCTCCCCGCGCGTCCGGCGCCCCGCGCCCGAACAGCCGATGTACGTGATGCTCGCCGCGTCTGGCGATGAAGGGTTCGCCACGCGCACGCGCCTCCTCAGGCCGATGGTGGAGTCCACGGGGATCGGGGCCCTCCTGCTCGAGAGCCCGTTCTACGGCCTCCGTCGCCCTCCAGGCCAGCAGGGCACCGCTCTCCGGACGTTCGCCGAGCTCATGCTCATGAGCATGGGGATGATGCAGGAAGGCCTGGCCCTGCTCGCGTGGCTCGCCGCGAACGGTCACACCCAGCTCGGGATCACCGGCTTCAGCATGGGCGCAACCGTGGCGGCGCTCGTGGCGGCCCGCTGGCCGAGGCCGCTCGCCGCGGCGATCCTCTGCGCCGGCCGATCGGCGGTGCCGGTGTTCACGCGAGATCTCCTGTCCCGCTCGGTCGAGTTCGAGCGCCTCGGGCGCGGTGAGGGCGGCGCGGACGGGGCCCGACAGAAGATCGGCGAGTACGTCGCGATGCTGGACATCGATCGACACCCGGTGCCCCGGTGTCCCGAGGCCGCGGTGATCGTCGGGGCGCGACACGATGGCTATGTTGTCCCGGACGAGGTGCAGCGGCTCCACGAGCTCTGGAAGGGCAGCGAGCTCAGGTGGCTGCTCACCGGGCACGCCGGGGCGCTGATACAGCACAGCCCGACGCTACGGTGGGCCGCGGTGGAGGCGATGGCGCGGTTGCGCCGGGCGATCGCTGCACCGCAGCCGGCTCGGCGCGCCCCCACGGCGACGGAGGGCGCGCTGCGGGGGTTTTGGTCCTTCATCGAACGTCGGGCGGGCAGCCAGAAAGGACGCTGATCAGGAGCCCTGCGCAGCGCCTGCACCAGGGACTTGCCATCGCCTTCGGTGCCCTCGGGGAAGACACAGAGCACCTCCATCACGGCGGGCAGCGCTTCCGGCCGCCTCAGCCACGACACCGGGAACACGCCCGGATCTGCGAAGGAAGAAGGGCCGAGCTTCCGCACGAACGTACCTGCTGATGCCGCGTTCGTCCATGACGGTCATGTTCGAACGCTCGTCACTCTCCACGATCTCGCACACTTGCCCAGGCGTCGCACACACGCGACGATCACGTCGGCTCACGAGGATATTTTCCTTGAGGCTGTCGGCGGCGCTACGGTAGCGTGCACCACGCAGTGCAGCATCGGATGGCGACAGGAGATCTCCTTCGCTCTCCTTGTCTGAATCGACACCCCATGAGGTTACTGTAATGACGCTTCAAACCACGACAGCGAACGGTGGACAGCCCGGCGTCCGAGCGACACCGGTGGACGCGAAGGACCAGGCCGAGCTGCAGGAGGTCCTCGCGATCTCTCCGTCTTTTCGAGCGCTGAGCCAGCAGCACGTCGACGCGCTGCTCCGCGCGGCGCGCATCGAGCGGATCGCCGCCGATACCCTCATCGGGCGGGAAGGCGAGCGGTCCGAGCGCCTCTTCCTCGTCCTGAAAGGAGACGTGGACGCCTTCTGGGGCGAGGCGCTGCGCGAGGTCATGCTCAACTACAACCGCGGGGGCGTCTTCGGCGGCGGCGTGCTCCTCGACGAGGAGAACATGTACTCGTTCGCCACGAGCCGCGAGACGCTCGTGGCGAGCTGGGACAAGGACGCGCTCCAACGCGCGGAGCTCAAGGCACCCGGGCTCCACGCTCAGCTCCTCAAGCGCCTCTCGATCGGCGCGCGATTGGCGGAGTTCGCCGAGCTCCTGCAGCACGCTCCCCTGTTCCGCAACTCGAGCTCCGTCCTCCGTCATCGGCTCCTCCAGGAGATGACGCTGCTCGAATTCCCCTCCGGGACGACGATCTATCAGGCGGGCGAGCCGGCGGACACCTGCTACCTCGTCGTCAGCGGGGAGGTGGAGGCGAAGCACCTGGTGCCAGAGGACCAGGTGGAGAAGATCACCGTCATCGGGCGAGGTGCCGTGTTCGGCGACTCGGATCTCCTCACCTCGAGCAAGCGCACGGAGTCGGCCGTGGCGCTGAGCGACACCGAGGCGCTCGCCATCAATCGTATCGACATCGAGGCGCTTCGCCGCGCCTGCGGCTCGTTCCGCCGCGCCGTCGTGGCGCGATCGGGGTCGTCCGCGGCCGCGACGAGGCCGCAGGATCTGGTCCTCGTGGTGAACCGCACGCCGTACCCCACCCGCTCCGTCGCCGCCCTGATTCCGGCCGCGTTCGCGGACGCCGGGGACAGGAACGTCGCCATCCTGGAGGTCGCCCCCGAGAAGGCCGATACCGCGACGGACAATGTGCTCAGGATCCCGAGCGATCCGACCCGCGCGCTCCAGGTGCTGGACGATGCCGCGCGGCGGATGGGCCACAGGTACCTGGTCCTGTACACCACCACCCCGGGCGCGCTCGATTGGCTGGCGGAGCCCGTCTGGGACAAGATCATCGACAACCGCATCTCTTCGGCCGTCTACTTCACCGACGACCTGCGGCAGCCGTTCCCCATCGAGACGCCCCAGCTCTCCCCGGTGCAATACATCGAGGTGCGCTCGCCGGGCAGCGAGAAGGACGTGCACATGGTGCGGAGCGGCTCGATCCGGCTCGTCGTCGACGGCAAGCCCGGCTCGGATCTGCTGTACACGTCGCTGCCAGCGCAGAACCGCACCGCGCTGCAGCGCCTCGCGCGGACGCTCTCGCGCCAGGTCGTGGGTGTGGCCCTCGGCGGCGGCGCCGCCTGGGGCTACGCGCACGTGGCGCTCCTGCGCGCGCTCCACGACGCGGGGATCCCGATCGATATGGTCGCGGGGACCAGCATCGGGGCCGTGGTCGCCTGCGCCTACGCGAGCCGAGGGCTCGATGGGCTGGACTCGATGGTCAAGCTCGGGAAAGATTTCGCGATCTGGCACGCGATCGCGCCGATCACACGAAAGCCCCTTGAAGGCCTGGTCGAGAAGAAGCTCATCGCGCACAAGTACCTTCAGGACATGCCGTTGCCGACGCTCCCCGTCGCGGTCGATATCCAGCGGGGCAGGGCGCGGGTCTTTCGTCACGGCCGGGCGGTCCACGCGATGTTCGCCAGCACCGCGATACCGACGTTCATCATCCCCGAGATCCAGGACGGGGCCCGGTACGTGGACGGAGGCATCGCCAACAACGTGCCGGTCAGCGCGCTCGTCGAGGAAGGGGCCGACTTCATCATCGCGTCGAACGTGATCCCGCCGCCGAACCGGCAGGCGCGCGAGCTCCACAAGTCAGGCCTCACGCGGATCCTTTCCCAGCTCTCGCCGCTCGGGCGGACGAAGGACGGCCTGCGCGCGATGTTCCTGTTGATGCATGAGGCGGGCAATCGCCAGGCCACCGCCGCCCAGATCACGTGGGCTCCCTCGATGGGAAAGTTCACCATGGTGGACAGCCACCTCGCGGCCAAGATCGTGGAGCACGTGCAGCCGACGCTGCCGCCCTTCATCGAGTCCGTGAAGAACAAGTACACGGCGTTCTGCCGGAACCGCGATTTCTGAGGCTTGATGCCAGCGTCGACAGCGTCGAGGGTGGCGCAGATCCACCCGAGGCGCGGCACCGGGGAGGAGAGCTACGAAGCCTCTCGTGCAGGCATGCTCAGCCTGCGCCACCGCCGGGTGACGCGCGCCCGAATGCCGTTGCGGGGGGCCATCGTGCCCGCGGTCACCTTGGTGGCGTACTCGGCCGGCGGGAGCAGCTCGACGTCGTAGCTCGCGAGGATGCTCGCCGAGATCATCTTCGAGCAGATCAGGGTGAACGCGTCGCCGACGCACGTGCGCGGGCCGAAGCCGAAGGGGATGTAGTGGCCCGGCGGCGGCTCCACGAGGAAGCGATCAGGGTCGAAGCGCAGCGGATCCGGCCACACCCTCGGGTTCCGGTGCACCGTGAAGGGGAGGATGAAGATCTGCGTCGACGCCGGCAGGCGGTGGCCCCCGAGCATCACCGTCCGGTCCGGCTTCACCTCGCGGACGAAGCCGGGGACGACCGAGTAGAGCCGCATGGCCTCCTTGACCACGCGATCCAGCACCGTGAGCCCGCGGAGCCGGGCCAGATCGATCCTGGAGCCTACCTCGGCCGTGAGCGCGTCGATCTCGCTCCGCAGGCGCTGCCCGACGTCCGGGTGCTTGCACGACGAGAAAAGGAAGAGCGAGGCAGAGATGCCGACGTTCCGCATGCCCGCGAAGAAGACGTTGGAGACCTCGTCCCGGATGTTCTTGAAAGGCATCCGGAACATCCGGTGCTTCGCCATGTACGAGAGGAGATCCGGCCCATCGCCTCCGAAGCGCATGGCGTCGCGGACGCGCTGCGCCACGAACGAGAGCCAGCGGTGGCGGTGGTACCAGAAGACCGGATCGGGCGAGAACGGGACAGGCAACCCGCCGCGCCGGGAGATCTCCTTCAACATGGCCTGGTGATGCACATACTGGCGGGAGGTGAGGCCGGTCCCGAGCACCGCGCGGCCGAAGACCTGGAAGGCCATCTGGACGCAGTCCTCGAACAGATCCGTCTCCACGGAGTCCGAGCCGCAGAGCAGCGCCTCCATGTGCGCGGCGACCACATCGCCGATCATCGGCAGGATCCCCTCGTACCAGTCATCGATATTGGGCCCCTCGAACGGGTGGTGCGCGCGCTTGCGCTGCCAGTCCGCGCCGCCGATCGCGCGGAACACCGAGCGGCCCATGATGGGCGCCGTCGCGCCGCGCGGGACGTTCTTGTGGTAGTCGTCGGCGTTCGAGACGAGGATCTCGCGGATCAGGGCCGGGTCGTTGACGAGGAGGCTCGGCTTGCCGAAGAACCACCAGACGAGGTAGTCGCCGTACTCGCGGTGCCACCGGGCGAACACGTGATGAGGCTCCCCCCGGGCCAGCTCGAGGGTGTTGCCGAAGGGGAACGTCGGCGACGGCCCCGGGAGCCCGGCGAGCATCGACGCCTTGCGCGCGAAGAAGAACCGGAAGAGCCGCCCGAGCGGGCCTGGCGCGGCGGGAGGTACGGTGGTCAACATGGGTGGTCCTCGCGGCGATGTCAGATATCGACGCTCTGCGGGATCTTCGACGGCAGGAGGAACTCGTACGGCACGTCGCGCGTCGCGTTTCGCTCGTGGATCGCGGACTCGACGTCCCGGAGGCGGGCCTGGAACTCGCCCAGGAGCGGCGCCACGCGCGGGTCGCGGAAGTGCCGGCGCGGGTAGTACCCGAGCCGCGTGTGGCCGACGGCGGCCAGCCGGTAGCCGAGCTCGAGCTGCTGCTCCGCGCGCTCGAAGGGCGGCAGCATCGCGAGCCACTCCGCCTCGGTGACGTCCTCCTTCGTCGTGGGCGCGGGGAGGTATGCCGCCATCGGGGACGCGGGCACGAAGCTCATGATCGGGCCCTGCGGGTAATTGAGCGCCGCGTGCTGAGCGCTGCTGTTGAAGATGATCAACGTGACAAGGTCGCAGAGATCCTCGACGGTCGCGAGGCTCTCGGGCTCGTAGCGCAGCCGGCCCCCTTCCCACGAGGTCGCGTCGGCGAGCCATGCGCGGAGCTCGCCGTCGAGGAGCACGTCCGCCGCGCTCCGGTAATAGAGCGCGAGGTACGAGCACACCCACTGCCGGATCGCCCCCCAGACGAGGAGCGAGTCGTCGCGGTACGGGTAATCCGGGAGGGCGGCGGCGTCGTCCACGCCGCGCAGCGCGAAGGCGCGCGGGAGCATGAGGTCGCGGAGCGATGTCCCGTGAACCGTCTCGGCGGCGATCCGTCGCGTGGCCCGGATCGACCCCGACATGATGTCGTCGACGAGCGTCCCCGGCGCGAGCAGGCCGTCGACGGCCATGTCGTTGATGTAGAGCGTCCCGGCGAAGTGCGGATCGAGCAGGACGTACAGGGGATGTCGCTCGGACATGTTCCGGTACATCGCGACGTTGAAGGCCCCTGCGACGAGGTGCGTGATGCCATGGTATGCCGGCTGGTGGTGCGCCACGTCCGCGACTTCCACGATGGTCCGCGCCATCATCCAGGCGTACCCGTCCGCCGGCGTGAAGATGGGCGCATCGGGGCTGCTCTGCTGCTCGCACTGGATGGCGATGGCGCGGAGCGAGCCCGACCCCCTGGGCACCGCGAAGAGGGCCAGCGGGGCGTGCGAGAACTTGCCGGGATCGGGCCAGTCGTCCGCGTTCTTGGGCGCCACCATGCTGTAGTCGGCGAGGTAGAGGCGCCCTTCCGCGCGGGCGGCCGCGAGGCTGTCGGCCTCGAAGCCGGGCACCGCGCGGAGGTGCGCGTCGGTCACCGGGAAGCTCGGATTCGGCGCGGTCACGCGCCGGATGATCATGGGGTTGAGCCCGGCGACGCGCAGGCGCGAGAAGGTCGCGTCATCCCGGAACGTCCTGGCGATGGGAGGCACCGGCAGACACACGAACATCCGCTCGTAATCGCTGATCGACGAGGCCTGGCCGACCCGCGGCGCGCCGACGAGCCAGCCGAGGAGCTGATTGAGCTTCGTCAGGTAGAAGTGGAAGACGTGCGCGAGGATCCAGCGCAGGCGCGGCCGGTTCCGGGGAGGGACGACCGTGGACAGCGCGACGCCCGGCAGGAGGTCGTGGGTCCATTCGTAGGTCTTCCGAGCCGCTTGAATCGCCGCGGCGCGCTGGGCGGGAGCTTTATCCGCTCGCGGAAGGCAGGGTACGGAAACCATGACGATTGGATGCGAAGCCTACATTTCAGCCGCTCGGACCGTCAAGCATCCATTGCACCGCCGGACGCGAGCGGACGCTGCTGCGCGCGGAGCGCTGCTGTAGAAACACTCGTGTCACAAATCAGCAGTGGTCGTGCTTGACCCATTGACGCGCTCAGCCGCCTCGAGTGGGCGCGGCTCGAGGACCTTCCCAGGACACCGAACAGGTTGAAACCCCGAGAAAATGAGCCACAGAGGCACAGAGGGCACAGAGGGCACAGAGTTTTGTTGTTGTTCCTCTGTGTCCTCTGTGCCTCTGTGGTTCAAATCTCTTCATTCCCGGGCGTTTCAAGCTGATCGGGGCTCTAGGATGAGGGTACGCGAGCGTCGTCGCTGACGAGCGCCTCGCCTTCCTCTCGCCATATACCGTCCTCGCCGAACACCATGCGCGGGAGGCGGAGCTGCGGCGCGAGGCGCGTCTCTTCGCCCCACCCGCTGATGAGGCGGAGCTCCGGGTGGTTCGCGAGCTCGCGGGCGAGGGAGAAGACGGGCGGGATGATGCCGAGGTTCGGCGGGTCGACCACCTTCGGAAACGAGAAGAGCACGTGGAACCGGTTGGCGTGGCGCGCGACCACGCCGTAGTTGACGGCGCCCTCGAGGAAGAGCCCGTTCTCCAGCGTCAGATCCTGCGCGATCCGGCGCAGTACGGCGATGTCGAGGCCGACCTCCTCCGCCGCCGCGGCCATCGAGCGCCGCCCGCGCCGGGAGAGGGCGAAGCGCGTCGGGATCGGCGCGCCGGGCACGAAGCTCCCCGCCGTCATGCGCTCCCACGCTTCGCGGCCCTCGATCAGCATGAGCCGGTGCACCGCGAGGCCGAGCTGGAACGGCGACCGCAGCGGGCCGCGCGGGAAGGCCGCGAGCGCCTGGAGCACCGTCTCGGGGTCGGCGCCGTCGGGGAGCGCGCGGGGATCGGGCGCCGGGTCGGAGCTCGACCCGACGCCGACGACGTCGCGCAGGAAGTGGCTCGCCGGCCGCTCGAACACCGCCTCCCAGCGGACGAGGAGGTGCACGGTGAGGCGGGCGAGCGTGAGCTGGAAGCCGCGGACCTCGTCGCGGCTGAACCGGCGCCGAACCGCCAGCGCCACGTCCGGCAGGTTCTTCCATTGATGGGGATCGCCGCCGCGATCGCCGGCCGCGGCGGCCGCCGCGGCGGCGTCGCGGACGAAGGGGAGGAAGGTCTCCCAGAGCTGCTCGTACTCCTCGCTGGAGACGCCGGTGCAGTGGCGGGCGGCGCGCCGGAACACCGTCGCATCGAAATGGAAGAGCTCCGGCGTGGGGAGCCACTCGGTCCACACGGTGTCATCCCGGCCGGTCGCCGGGATGTGATACCCGACGTGCTGGCGGCGCCACCAGTTCCCGGTGCGCATCTTCTCCTCGATGGTCGTGGAGGAGACGCGGTAGAGCGCGACCCGGATCTGGCGCGGCGGCTCGTCGGGGAACGGGTTGTTCTTGAGGAGCGGCAGCACCGCCGAGTCCCGCTCGAGGAGCCGCTGCGCCATGCGGTCGAGCATCATCGAGGAAGGCGTGAACCAGTAGGGGTTGTTGAAGTTGACGCTGGAGAGGTAGCCGCACGCCTCCACGCCGAATACCTCGTAGAACGAGAGGCCCTCGAGGCGCGGGTGGTGCGGCGCGACGAACTGCGGCGCGTCGTCCTCCGTGGTCATCTGGAACCGGAAGCGGTACGTGCGCCACTCCTGTCCGTCGAGGCTCCCCTCGATCACCGGGAGCCAGCGCAGCGGCGGCGCCGGGTGCGCGCCGAACACGCCGTAGGAGCTCAGCACGCGCGCCGGCGCGATGAACCGGAGCAGCGCGAGCAGCGCGCGGAGCGGCCGCCAAGGGACCCGGCGGAACGCCGGCCAGTACAGGTAGCCGGCCGAGATCCAGCTGTCGAAGGGGATGTAGAGGAATGCCCCGAAGAACAGGATCGGGAAGACGAGCGTGAAGGGGAGGTGCTCGGGGCTGAGGAGGTCCGGGCGCGCCAGCGCTGCGGAGAGGCTCGACGAGTGATCGAACGCGGCCACGCAGAGGACGATCGTGAGCATGTTGAAGAAGCCGAAGCTGCTCGTGATCTGGATCGCGAGCATCTGCCCGATGATGCCCGCCGCGCCCACGAGGCGCGTCGGCCCCGGCACCAGCACGAGCAGCGGGCAGAGCAGCTCGGCGAAAGCGACGAACCCGATCATCGAGCGGTGCATGAAATTCGGCAGCTTGCTGGCCCACCACCCGATCGGGCTCGTGCTCGGCAGGCTGATCAGGAAGAAGCGGGTATACAGCGTCATCCGGAGGTTGAACCTGGCGAACTTCTCCTTCCCGAAGCCGAAGACGATGCGGAAGAGCAGGAAGTGGAACGCGAACCTGAGGAGCGGGTGCGGCACCGCCGCGGCCGAGACCTCCGGCAGCAGCGAGAGCGGCGGCAGGAACATGGCGAGGAAGCCCAGCTCCAGGATCGAAGCGTCCCAGGGGTAATGCAGCCGCAGCGGGAGCTGGAACGACAGCTGGACAGCCCAGCACACGAGGAGGGCGAAGGGCGTGGCGGGGCCTCCGATCATCACCGCGACCGACGCCGCCATCCCGGAGAGCACGAAGGCGCGGATCGCCGTGTCGCTGCGCGCGAGCCAGAGGAGGCTGGGGTTGAGCTGCAGGCAGCGATACCAGGGGAGATCGCGCCGCATCCGATCGAGCTGCGCCGTGATCGGCGCGATCCCGCGAGACCCCACGAAGGGGATCGCCTGCATGTACATCGACACGAAGCAAGCGAGATAGACGAGCCCGACGCCGCGCGTGACGCAGCCCCATAGCACGCGCAGCCCGTCGTCGGATGTCAGGTGCTCATACACCATCATGTTTCCCTCACGTATCCACGGGAGCCACGGGCCCCGAGACGATCCGAAGGGCCGGCAATCGCCACCGGCCAGCGGCGAGACATTACAGGATTTTGCGGAAAATCACGCCTCTGATGATTCAGCTCGCGATCGATGCTGCAAAGAGGCCCGGCGCGCAGGGCGCTCGCGCCGCGGGACCGCCGGGCGCGCTGGCGGTGCCGCATGGCCCCGGTGCGGGAGCGCGCCCTGCTCTCCCGAAGCCACATTTCCCGTCGAAATGCCGCGCAGCGCGCCACGTCTCGACGGGCCGGCGCGGGCGCGCTGCACGTCGCTCCAGGCTCCGGGATATCGCGCTCGATCTCTCCGGATCTACCCGATGACCTTACGGGGCGATCTCCCGCGGAAGGTCTCACCCAGTGCGTACAATTAACGTCCCAAACGTAATATTTCCAGCCAGAGCGCGATCTGGGTTGTGAATTATATTACAACCATCTACCTTATGTCATATTTTTGTAAGCCTCTGACGGATCTGATTGTCGTAGGCGGAATGGTTGGCTAACCGACGAGGCCGTGCTCTTTACAAGCTCAGGCCACGTCCCTGCCGCTGGGTGGCGCCACGGCGTCGCGAGGCGGCCTGACGACGGAGTCGCTGGAAGTCGAGAGCCCTCGGGGGCTGCCGGCGTGATGCTCCGCGCGCGGGTGAGGGCGGAGGCGAGGGCGAGCTGCGCGCGGGCACCGAGGTCGAGCGCGCGCCGCGCGCGCCACGGGCGAAAGACGGCGCAATCGAGGCGGCTCGGGCGGGCGCGCGGACAGCCATGATCTCCCGGCGCGCTCCGTGACGATCTCGAGCCTCGTTTTTCCTCATAAACCGCTCGTTGGGTACCACATGCCGCACACTCCCGTTGCCATCGTGGGCGCAAGCGCCCTTTTCCCCGGCTCCACGGACTCCGTGGGATTCTGGCGAGACATCCTCGCAGGGCGCGACCTCATCACCGATGTGCCGCCCTCGCACTGGCTCGTGGAGGACTACTACGATCCCGATCCCTCGGCGCCCGACAAGACCTACGCGAAGCGCGGAGCGTTCCTGTCGCACGTGCCGTTCGATCCGATGGAGTTCGGCGTCCCGCCGAGCATCCTGCCGGCCACGGACACGTCGCAGCTGCTCGCGCTGATCGTCGCCCAGCGGGTGCTCGACGACGCGACGCAGGGGCAGTTCGCGGCGATGAACCGGGAGCGCGCGAGCGTGATCCTCGGCGTGACCTCGGGGCAGGAGCTGCTCAGCACGATGGTGAGCCGGCTGCAGCGGCCGATATGGCTCAAGGCGCTGCGCGAGTCGGGCATCCCCGAGGACGAGGCGAAGGGCATCTGCGACCGGATCGGACGCGAGTACGTGCCCTGGCAGGAATCGACGTTCCCCGGCCTCCTCGGCAACGTGGTCGCCGGCAGGATCGCCAACCGCTTCGACCTGCGCGGCACGAACTGCGTGACCGACGCGGCCTGCGCGAGCACGCTGTCCGCGCTCTCGATGGGGCTCGCGGAGCTCGCCACGGGGCAGTCGGATCTGGTGATCGCCGGGGGCGTCGACACCATGAACGACATCTTCATGTACATGTGCTTCAGCAAGACGCCCGCGCTCTCGAAGTCAGGCGACTGCCGCCCGTTCGCCGACGCGGCCGACGGGACGCTGCTCGGCGAGGGGATGGCGATGGTGGCGCTCAAGCGCCTCGCGGACGCCGAGCGCGACGGCGATCGCGTCTATGCCGTGATCCGCGGGATCGGGTCGTCGTCGGACGGCAGGAGCAAGAGCGTCTACGCGCCGCTGCCGGAAGGCCAGGCGCGCGCGCTCCGGCGCGCCTACGAGGCCGCGGGCTACGGGCCCGACACGGTGGAGCTCGTCGAGGCGCACGGCACGGCCACGAAGGCCGGCGACGTGGCGGAGTTCGAGGGGCTCCAGATCGCGTTCGGCGAGAGCGGCCGGGCGGACCGCCAGTGGTGCGCGCTCGGGTCGGTGAAATCGCAGATCGGACACACGAAGTCCGCCGCGGGCGCGGCGGGGCTCTTCAAGGCGGTCATGGCGCTCCATCACAAGGTGCTCCCGCCGACCATCAAGGTGGATCGCCCGAACGCCAAGCTCGATATCGAGAAGAGCCCTTTCTACCTCAACACACGGTCGCGGCCGTGGATCCGCGGCGCGTCGCACCCGCGGCGCGCGTCGGTGTCGAGCTTCGGGTTCGGCGGGAGCAACTTCCACGTGACGCTGGAGGAGTACACGGGGCCGGGCGCGCGCGCGTTCCGCCTGCGGACGAGCCCGACGGAGCTCGTGGTGCTCTCGGCCGAGAGCGCGGCGGGCCTCGCGGCGAGGTGCGAAGAGGCCGCCCGGAAGGCGGCGGACGCGGGGCTCGCCGCGGCGGCGCGCGCGTCGCAGGCGGCGTTCCGCGC
This sequence comes from Sorangium sp. So ce321, assembly GCF_051530195.1. Classification (NCBI taxonomy): domain Bacteria; kingdom Pseudomonadati; phylum Myxococcota; order Polyangiales; family Polyangiaceae; genus Sorangium; species Sorangium sp. So ce321. The sequence goes on from NZ_CP150329.1 coordinate 7,826,138, forward strand.
GTCGGATCCGGCGCGCCTCGCGGTGGTGGCGAGCGACGCCGACGACCTCCGCGTGAAGCTCGAGCAGGCGCGCGCCCGCGCCGCCGCGCAGCCGGACGCCGCGTTCTCGACGCCGACGGGGATCCACTACGGCGCGGGCGCGCCGGCGGGCTCCGTTGCGTTCCTCTTCCCGGGGCAGGGCAGCCAGTACGTCGGCATGGGCGCGGACGTGGCCATGGGCTTCGACGCCGCGCGCGCGGTGTGGGACGAGGCCGCCGCGACGCGATTCGAGGGCCAGGGCGTCCACGACGTCGTCTTCCCGCGCCCCGGCTTCACGGACGCGGACGGGCAGGCGCAGGCGCAGCGGCTGACGTCGACCGAGTGGGCGCAACCCTCGATCGGCCTGACCAGCCTCGCGCTGCTCGCCGTCCTGCGCGGGGCCGGCGTGAGCCCCGAGCACGTGGGCGGCCATAGCTTCGGGGAGATCACGGCGCTGTGCGCGGCGGGCGCCCTCGCCGCGTCGGACCTCGTCGGGATCGCGCGGCGGCGCGGCGAGCTCATGCGCGACGCGTCGACGACGCCCGGCGCGATGACCGCCGTCGCGCGGCCGATCGACGAGGTGCGCGCGCTGCTCGTCGAGCTCGAGAGCCCCGTCGTCGTGGCGAACCACAACCACCCCGCGCAGGTCGTGCTCTCCGGCGGCGAGGAAGAGATCGCGCGCGTCGAGCGGCACCTCGCCGCGAAGGGGGTGACCGCGAAGCGCCTGCCGGTGGCGACCGCGTTCCACAGCCCGCTGGTCGCGCCGTCGAGCGGGCGCTTCGCGGAGTTCCTGGCGGGGGTGCCCTTCGCGACGCCGGCCACGCCGGTCTGGTCGAACGCCGAGGCGGCGCCTTATCCGACGGACGCCGCGTCGATGCGCGCGCTGCTCGCCGAGCAGATCGCGCGGCCCGTGCGCTTCGTCGAGGAGATCGAGGGGATGTGGGCCCGCGGCGCGCGGACGTTCGTGGAGGTCGGTCCGGGGTCGGTGCTCACCGAGCTCGTCGGCCGCATCCTGCAGGACCGCCCGCACGCGGCCATCGCGCTCGATCGCAAGGGCAAGCACGGGGTCACGAGCTTGCAGGAGGGCCTCGGTCGGCTCGCCGTGGCGGGCGTCGCGGTCGACTTCGCGCCGCTGTGGGACGGCTACGCGCCCGAGGCGGCGCCGAAGAAGAAGCCCGCCATGACCGTCCCCATCAACGGGGCGAACTACGCCAAGCCGTATCCGCCCCCCGGCGGCGCCGCGGCGCTGCCGAGACCGAACCCGCCCCGCCCGAAGGAGACGCCCGCCGCGCCGCCGGCCGCGACGAGCTCGGCGCAGGTGGTCGCGCCCGCTGCGGCGCACGCGGCGGCGCCGGCTGCTGCGCACATGGCCGCGCACGCGGCTGCGCCCGCGGCGGCGTACACGGCCACGCACGCGGCTGCACCCGCGGCGGCGTACACGGCCGCGCCCGCTGCTGCGCACACGCAGGCCGCTGCGAGCGACGCGCTCCCGCCGTGGGTGCGCGCCTACGAGGAGTACCAGCGCCACGCGGCGGAGACGCACGCGGCCTACCTCAAGTCGGTGGCCGACACCCACGCGACCTTCCTGCGAACCGTGGAGACGTCGTTCTCGGATCTGAGCGCGCTGGTCGGCGGACAGCCGCTGCTCGGCGCTCCATCGTTCGCGCCGCCGGCGCACGCCCTCGCGCCGCTCGCCGCTCCCGTTCCGCTCGCCGCTCCCGCGCCGCTCGCCGCTCCCGTGCCGCTCGCCGCTCCCGTGCCGCACCCGGCCGCAGCGGCGCCCGCATCGCTCCAGCCCCTCGCGGCGCCTGCGCCCCCTCCCCTCGCCGCCGCCGTCGCAGAGACGCCTGCTCCCGCAGCGGCGGCGCGGCTCGAGGCGCTGATGCTCGCCGTCGTCGCCGAGAAGACAGGCTACCCCGCCGAGATGCTCGCGCTCCACATGGAGCTCGAGGCAGACCTCGGCGTCGACTCCATCAAGCGCGTCGAGATCCTCTCCGCCGTCCGCGAGCGCGCCCCCGGCTTGCCCGAGGTCAACCCCGCCGAGATGGCCGCCCTGCGCACCCTCGGACAGACCGTCGACTACCTCCGCTCCCGCGCCCCGCAGGCCGCTCCGGCGCCAGCGCCCACCGCAGCAGCAGCGGCAGCTCCCGCCGCGGCCCCCGCGCTCGCCCCGGCGCAGCTCGAGGCGCTCATGCTCGCCGTCGTCGCCGAGAAGACAGGCTACCCCGCCGAGATGCTCGCGCTCCACATGGAGCTCGAGGCAGACCTCGGCGTCGACTCCATCAAGCGCGTCGAGATCCTCTCCGCCGTCCGCGAGCGCGCCCCCGGCTTGCCCGAGGTCAACCCCGCCGAGATGGCCGCCCTGCGCACCCTCGGACAGACCGTCGACTACCTCCGCTCCCGCGCCCCGCAGGCCGCTCCGGCGCCAGCGCCCACCGCAGCAGCAGCGGCAGCTCCCGCCGCGGCCCCCGCGCTCGCCCCGGCGCAGCTCGAGGCGCTCATGCTCGCCGTCGTCGCCGAGAAGACAGGCTACCCCGCCGAGATGCTCGCGCTCCACATGGAGCTCGAGGCAGACCTCGGCGTCGACTCCATCAAGCGCGTCGAGATCCTCTCCGCCGTCCGCGAGCGCGCCCCCGGCCTGCCCGAGGTCAACCCCGCCGAGATGGCCGCCCTGCGCACCCTCGGACAGACCGTCGACTACCTCCGCTCCCGCGCCCCGCAGGCCGCTCCGGCGCCAGCGCCCACCGCAGCAGCAGCGGCAGCTCCCGCCGCGGCCCCCGCGCTCGCCCCGGCGCAGCTCGAGGCGCTCATGCTCGCCGTCGTCGCCGAGAAGACAGGCTACCCCGCCGAGATGCTCGCGCTCCACATGGAGCTCGAGGCAGACCTCGGCGTCGACTCCATCAAGCGCGTCGAGATCCTCTCCGCCGTCCGCGAGCGCGCCCCCGGCCTGCCCGAGGTCAACCCCGCCGAGATGGCCGCCCTGCGCACCCTCGGACAGACCGTCGACTACCTGCGGAAGCGCTCGGGCGCTCCACCCGCGCCCCGGGCCGAGGCACCCGCACCACCGAAGCACGCCGCGATCGAGCGGTTCGTCTTGATCGAGGAGCCCGCGCCGGCCCCGGGGCTCACGATGTCCGGGCTCCTCGGCGCGCGCCGCGTCGTGGTCACCGACGACGGCGGGGGCGTCGCGCCGCACGTCGCGCTCGCGCTCTCCGAGCGCGGCGTCGCCGCCGACGTCGTGGCGTCGGTCTCCGGCGAGCCGGACGCCGTGATCTTCCTCGGCGGGCTCCGCCGGGCGCCGACCGTCGACGACGCCGTGGCCGTGAACCGCGAGGCCTTCATGACCGCCCGCGCGATCGCGCCGCGCTTCACGGCGGAGGGCGGCGTCTTCGTGACCGTGCAGGACACGGGCGGCGACTTCGGCCTGTCGGGGCGCGACGCGCGGCGCGCGTGGCTCGCAGGCGTCTCGGCGCTGGCGCGGACGGCGGCGCTCGAGTGGCCGAGCGCCTCGGTGAAATCGATCGACGTCGAGCGCGGCGAGCGCGGCCCGGAGGAGATCGCGCGCGCGATCGTCGACGAGCTCTTCACCGGCGGCGCGACGCGCGAGGTGGGGCTCCACGCGGACGGGTCGCGCACCACGCTGCGCTGCGTCCCGCGGGAGGTCGCTCCCGGCGGCGCCATCGCGGCGCCCGGCGACGTCGTCGTCGTCTCCGGCGGCGGCCGCGGCGTGACGGCCGCCTCGATCGTCGCGCTGGCGCGCCGCGCGCCCCAGCGCATCGTCCTGCTCGGCCGCTCGCGCCTCGAGGACGAGCCGCCCGCGTGCCGCGGCGTCGAGGGCGACGCGGGCCTGAAGCGAGCGCTGCTCGCCGAGGCCAGGGCGCGAGGGAGCGCGCCGTCGCCCGCGGAGCTCGGCGCCATGGTCGCGCGCGTCCTCGCGAACCGCGAGATCCGCGCGACGCTCGACGCGATCCGCGCCGCGGGCTCCGAGGTGCGCTACGTGCCGGTCGACGTGAAGGACGCGGGCCGCCTGCGCGAGGCGCTCGACGAGGTGCGAGAGAGCTGGGGCCCGATCACCGGGATCGTCCACGGCGCCGGGGTCCTCGCGGACAAGCTCATCGCGGAGAAGACGCCCGAGCAGTTCGATCGCGTGTTCGACACCAAGGTCGCGGGCCTGCGCGCGCTCCTCGACGCCACGGAGGGCGACCCGCTGCGGTGGATCGCGCTGTTCTCCTCGGTCGCCGCGCGCGCCGGCAACCTCGGCCAGTGCGATTACGCGATGGCGAACGAGGTGCTCAACAAGGTGGCGGCAGCGGCGCGGCGCGCGCGCGGCGGGCAGCTCGTCGCCAAGGCGATCGGGTGGGGACCGTGGGAGGGCGGGATGGTGACGCCCGAGCTCAAGGCGCGCTTCGACCAGATGAGCGTCGCGCTCCTCCCGATCGAGGAGGGCGCGCGGCGCTTCGTCGACGAGATCGAAGGCTCGCCGGACGAGGTGGAGACCGTCATCGGCGGGGCGATGGAAGGCGGCCCGCTCGGCGCCGCCTCCGCGGCCGCGATGTCCGTCGAGGTCGCCGTGAACGGGCGGTCGCACCCGTACCTCGGCGACCACCGCGTGGGCGGCAGGCCCGTCGTGCCGGTGGCGATGGCCATCGAGTGGTTCGCCCGCGCGACGCGGTCGTTCCGCCACGACGCCGGCCCGCTCGTGCTGCGCGACCTGAAGGTGCTGCGCGGGATCAAGCTGGAGCACTTCGAGAACGGCGGCGACCGCCTCACGGTGCTCTGCACGCCGCGCGTGAGCGACGGCGGGGACGAGCTCTCGGTCGAGCTGCGCGGGCGCGACGGGGCGCTGCACTACAGCGCCACCGCCGACGTCTCCTCCCGCCCGCGGCGCCTGCCCGAGCGCGCGCCCGACCCCTCGCTCGGCGCGTGGCGCCACGGGCAGGTGTACGACGGCCACGTGCTCTTCCACGGCCCGAGCTTCCAGGTGGTCCGGCGCGTCGATGGCGTCTCGCGGGAGGGGATCGTCGGGAGCCTCACGGGCACGCGCGAGCGGGGCTGGCCCGAGGCGTGGCGCGTCGACGCGGCGGCGCTCGACGGCGCGCTGCAGCTCGCGCTCCTGTGGTCGCGGGACGTCCTCGGCGGGGCCTCGCTGCCCATGTCGATCGCGGCGCTCGAGAGCTTCGTCGACGTGCTCCCCGAGGGCCCCATCCGCTGCGTCGTGCACGGGCGGCAGGTGCTCGAGGCGCGCGCTGTGTGCGACATGACGCTCGAGGACGCCTCGGGCCGCCCGATCGCGGCGCTCCGCGGCGTCGAGACGATCCTCCGCCCGGGCGAGGCAGCCGCCCGGAACGGCGCGCAGGCGGGCGTCGCGTCGTGAGGTTCGAGCCGATCGCGATCGTCGGGCAAGGCTGCGTCCTGCCCGGCGCGCTCTCGCCCCGGGCGCTCCACGAGGCCGTCCGCGCGCGTCGTTGCGCGGTGACGGGCGCGCCGGAGGGCCGCCTCCGGCTCTCGGCCGCGCACGCGATGGGCCCGGCCGATCAGGCCGGCGACCGCATGTGGAGCGACGCCGGCGGCTACGTCGAGGGCTTCGATCCCGCGTTCGACCCGGCGGGGTTCCGGCTCGACGAAGGCGCCGTGCGCGCGCTGGATCCATCGCTGCAGTGGGTGCTGCACGCAGCGCGCGAGGCGCTGCGACCGCTGGGCCACGACCGGACGTCGGCGCGCGCGGGCCTCGTGCTCGGGAACCTCTCGTTCCCGACGCCGGCGATGGCGCGCTACGCCGAGAGCGTCTGGCTCGACGCCCAGGGCGCGGCGTTCCTCGACGGCGCCGCGCGCGGGATGGCGGCGTCCGGGCGCCCGGATCCGCGGAGCCGCTTCATGTCGGGGCTGCCCGCGTCGCTCGCGGCCGAGGCGCTCGGCCTCGGCGGGGGCGGCTTCGCGCTCGACGCGGCGTGCGCTTCCTCCCTGTACGCGATCAAGCTCGCCTGCGACAGGCTCCACGATCGCACGGCCGATCTGATGCTCGCGGGCGCCGTGAACGCCGCGGATCCCCTCTTCTTGCACATGGGGTTCTGCGCGCTCGCCGCCATGAGCCGCTCCGGGACGAGCCGCCCGTTCCACCGGGACGCGGACGGGCTCGTCCCCGCCGAGGGCGCGGCGATCGTCGCGCTCAAGCGCCTCGCGGACGCGCGCGCGGCGGGTGATCGCGTCCTCGGCGTGATCCGGGGGGTCGGGCTCTCGAACGACGGCCGCGGGCGGGGGCTCCTCTCGCCCTCGGAGGAGGGCCAGATCCGCGCGATGCGCCTCGCGTACGCGGCGGCGGGGCTGACGCCGGCGGACGTGTCGCTGATCGAGTGCCACGCGACGGGCACGCTCGTGGGGGACGCCACCGAGGTGCGCTCGACGGCGGCGGTCTTCGAGGGGCAGCGCGACGTCCCGATCGGCTCGCTGAAATCCAACCTGGGGCACCTGATCACCGCCGCCGGCGCCGCGGGCCTGATGAAGGTCCTCGGCGCGCTCGAGGCCGGGGTGCGCCCCGCCACGCTGCACGCGGAAGCGCCGATCGAGGCGCTCCGGGGCTCTCCTTTCCGCCTGCTCGCCGAGGAGGAGCCCTGGCCCTCGGACCGCCCGCGCGTCGCGGCCGTCAGCGCGTTCGGGTTCGGCGGCAACAACGCCCACCTGCTCGTCTCGCAGGACGACCCGGGGACCGCGCCGGCGTCGTTCGTGCCGGCGCGGCCGAGGCCGGCCGTCGCGATCGTCGGGATCGGCGCGCTGCTCGGCGACACGACCGGCGCGCCCGAGGCGGCGCGCGCCGTGCTCGGCGGCGAGCCCTGGAACCCCCGGCGCGCGGAGGTGACCGTCGCGCAGGAAGGGCTGCGCTTCCCGCCGCGCGACCTCGAGCAGACGCTGCCGCAGCAGCTCCTCGTGTTCGAGGCCGCGCGCGAGGCCACCGCGGGGATCAGCGTGCCGCGCGAGCGGACGGGCGTGCTCGTCGGCATGGGGTGCGACCCCGAGGTGGCGCGCTACGGGCTGCGCTGGCGGCTCGCGGACCTCGCCGACGCGTGGTCATCATCCCGCGCGCGGGGGGGCCACGAGGCGCCGCCGGACTGGCTCGGGCGGGCGCGCGACGCGGTGCTGCCGAAGCTCACGGCGGTCGGCGTCCTCGGGACGATGCCGAACATCCCCGCGAACCGGATCAGCAGCCAGCTCGATCTCGGGGGGCCGGGGTACACGGTCTCCGCCGAGCAGGCGTCCGGCGTGGTGGCGCTCGAGATCGCGGCGCGCGCGCTGCGCGAGGGCGAGCTCGACGCTGTCGTCGTGGCGGCCGTGGACCTGTCGGACGAGCCCGTGCACCGCGCGGCGCTCTCGGCGCTGGGGCTCGAGACGGCGACGGGCGACGCGGCCGTGGCGCTCGTGCTCAAGCGCCTCGACGACGCGCGGCGCGACGGCGATCGCGTGCTCGCCGAGCTGGACGAGGAGGGCGCGCCGGCGCTGCGCGTCGGCGACGGCGACGGCGCCGTCGACCCCCTCGCGCGCGGCGCGGCGCACGCGGCGGCGGGTCTCCTGCACGTCGCCGCGGCGGCGTGGAGCGTGCACCACGGCGCGCGCCCCGCGCCCCACGGCGGCGCGCGCGGGGCCGCGCCCTGGTTCGGCGCGCGCACCGCGGAGACCCGGACGCGGGTGCTCGGGGGCGCGGACGCGTCGGTGCGGCTCTCGGCGCGGGGGCCCGCGGCGCCGCTCGGCTTCGAGCCGCCGCCGCGCCTCTTCGTGTACGGCGGCGCGGATCGCGCGTCCGTGCTGCGCGCGCTCGCGGAGGGGCGCCCGTCGGAGGGAGGCCCGGCCCGGCTCGTGCTGGTCGCCACGAGCGAGGAGCAGCGCGCTGCGCGCGCGGCGCAGGCGCGGCTGCACCTCGAGCAGGGTGGCCCGGCGCCCGAGGGCGTGGCGTACCGGGACGCGCCGGCCGGCGGCCAGCTCGCGTTCGTGTTCACGGGGGCCGCGGCGTCGTACGCGGGCATGGGGCGCGAGCTCGCGCTGGCGATGCCGGACGTGACGGCGCGCCTCGGCGAGCGGTTCGCTTCCATGGAACAGGCGGCGAGGTGGATCTTCGACCCGCCCGAGGCGCCGAGCCACCCGCTCGATCAGCTCTGGGCGAGCGCGTTCCTCTGCCAGCTCCACGCCGAGGTGTCGCGGCGCGTGCTCGGGCTCACACCCGACGCGACGGTCGGCTACTCGTCGGGCGAGAGCAACGCGCTCTTCGCGACGGGCGCGTGGCGCGATCTCGACGCGATGATCCGGGACTGCTCGGAGAGCGCGGTGTTCACCACCGAGCTCGTCGGCGAGTTCGCGGCCGCGCGCCGCGCCTGGCGCAAGCTCGGGGGCGGCGGGGCGCGGGAGGCGTGGAAGGCGTGGAGCGTCGCCGCCCCCGTCGAGGCGGTGCGCGAGGCGCTGCGCGGCGAGCCGCTCGCGCACCTCACGATCGTGAACACGCCGGAGGACTGCGTGATCGGCGGCGAGGCGTCCGCGTGCGAGCGGGTCGTCGAGCGGCTCGGGCGCGGGCGCGCGATGCCGCTCGGCTACGAGATGGCGGCGCACTGCCCGGAGATCGAGGAGATCCGAGAGGCGTGGTACGACCTGCACCACCGCGCGACGTGGGAGGTGCCGGGCGTGCGCCACTACTCGGCGGGGCGCGCGACGGCGTTCCAGGCGACGTCCGGCGCGGCCGCCGAGGCGATCACGGCGCAGGCCCTGGGGACGCTGGATTTCCCGCGGATGATCGAGCGGGCGTGGGCGGACGGCGTGCGCGTGTTCCTGGAGCACGGGCCGCGCGGGCTGTGCAGCGGGTGGATCAGGCGCATCCTTGGGGAGCGCGAGCACGTGGCCGTGCCGCTCGACGTGGCGGGCCGGAGCGGCGTGCAGCAGCTCGCGAACGCGGCGGCGTGGCTCATCGCGGCCGGCGTGCCCGTGGACCGCGGCGCCCTCGAGCGGTCGCTCGGTGCGGTCGGCGTGCCGCCTGCTCCGCAGCGCGCGACGCTGAAGATCCCGGCGCATCCGCCGGCGATCCGCCTGCCGCCCCTCGAGCAATGGATGGCGCCCGCGCCGCGCCTCGTGCCGGTGCTCGGCGACGCCGCGGCAGCGCCGGTGAAGGCGCCGGCGCCCGCGCCGGTGCAGGCCGCCACGCCCGCCTTCGTGCAGGCCGCCACGCCCGCCTTCGTGCAGGCCGCCACGCCCGCCTTCGTGCAGGCCGCCGCGCCCGCCTTCGTGCAGGCCGCCGCGCCCACCTTCGTGCAGGCCGCCGCGCCCGCCTTCGTGCAGGCCGCCGCGCCCGCCTTCGTGCAGGCCGCCGCGCCCGCACAGGCGCGGCTCGCCGCGAGGTCGCCGGCGATCTCGAGCAGCTCGCCCGCGGGCGAGATCGTCGCGCGCGCCACGGAGCAGCAGGCGCGCCTCGGCGCGCTGCATCGCGAGTTCCTGGCGTCGCAGGCCACCGCGCACGCGCAGTTCCTCGCGCTCCAGCAGGGCCTGCTGGGGCGCTTCTTGCGCGCGTACGAGCACCAGGCGAGCCCTCCTCCCCCGCCGCCCCTTCCCTCGCTCCCGCCGGCCGCGCCGCCCCTTCTCTCGCTCCCGTCGGTCGCGCCGCCCCTTCCCTCGCTCCCGCCGGCCGCGCCGCCCCCTGGAGGCGCCGGCGAAGCCATGGCTCTCCTCCAGCCCGCGCCGGTCCCTCCGGCGGCCTCAGGAGATGTGTCGGCGGCCAGCGGCCCGGTCGGAGGGCGGCCCCTCCTGCCCGGCCCGAAGCTCGATCGCGCGCAGCTGGAGGTCCTCGCCTCGGGGAAGATCTCCTCGGTGTTCGGGCCGGCGTTCGCCGAGCAGGACGGGTTCCACCGTCAGGTCCGCATGCCGATGCCGCCGCTCCTGCTCGCGGATCGCGTCACCGGGATCGACGCCACGCCGGGCTCGATGGGCACCGGCGCCCTCTGGACGGAGACCGACGTCACGGAGGAGAGCTGGTACCTGCACCAGGGCCGCATGCCCGCCGGGATCATGATCGAGTCGGGCCAGGCCGATCTCCTGCTCATCTCGTGGCTCGGGGCCGACCGGCTGAACCGCGGCGAGCGCGTCTACCGGTTGCTCGGCTGCGAGCTCACCTACCACGGCGAGCTCCCGGAGCCCGGCGACACCCTCGCGTACGACATCCACGTCGACGGCCACGCGAAGCAGGAGAACATCCGGCTCTTCTTCTTCCACTACGACTGCCGCATCGGCGGGGCGCTGCGGCTCTCGGTGCGCAGCGGCCAGGCCGGCTTCTTCACGGACGCGGAGCTCGCGGCCTCGGGCGGCGTCCTGTGGGACGCCGCGACGGCGGAGCACGACGCCGCGGCCAGGCTCGATCCGCCCGCGATCGCGTGCACGAAGCGCTCGTTCACGGCGGACGACGTCCGCGCGTTCGCCGACGGCCGCGCCGCCGACTGCTTCGGGCCGGGTTACGAGAGGGCCCGCACGCACGTGCGCTCGCCGCGGATCCAGTCCGGGCCGATGCTCCTCCTGCGCGAGGTCACGGAGCTCGACCCGCGCGGGGGCCCGTGGGGGCGCGGCTACCTTCGCGCCGAGGCGCCGATCTCGCCCGACGACTGGTACTTCACCGGCCACTTCCTCAACGACCCCTGCATGCCCGGCACGCTCATGTTCGAGGGCTGCTTGCAGGCGATGGCCTTCTACCTCGCGGGCATGGGCTTCGCGGTCGACCGCGACGGCTGGCGGTTCGAGCCGGTCACCGGGCACAAGATCGCGATGCGCTGCCGCGGCCAGGCGATCCCCTCGTCGCGGCGGCTCGTCTACGAGGTCTTCGTCGAGGAGGTCGTCGCCGGGCCCGTGCCCACCGTCTACGCCGATCTCCTCTGCACGGTGGATGGCCTGAAGGCGTTCCACGCGCGCCGCGCCGGGCTCAAGCTCGTCCCCGGCTGGCCGCTCGAGGAGTGGAGCCGGCTCCCGCTCGCCTCGGCGGCGGATCCAGCGCACCACGCGGCCGCGCTGGACCTGCGCCGCCTCGGGGGCCTCCGCGGCTTCGCCGCGAGCAAGCCTCCGGCGTCGCACGAGGGGTTCCCCTTCGACTACCCCTCGCTCCTCGCGTGCGCGTGGGGGCGCCCCTCCGCCGCGTTCGGCCCCATGTACGCGCCCTTCGACGGGCCGCGCAAGGTCGCGCGCCTCCCCGGCCCGCCGTATCACTTCATGTCCCGGATCACGCACACGGACGCGCCGCCGGGGCAGTTCCGCGTCGGCGTCACGATCGAGGCGGAGTACGACATCCCCGCGGAGGCCTGGTACTTCGACGAGAGCGGGCACCCCTCCATGCCTTGCTGCGTGCTCATGGAGGCCACGCTCCAGCCGTGCGGGTGGCTCGCGAGCTACGTCGGCAGCGCGCTCACGACCGACACGGATATCCTGTTCCGCAACCTCGACGGGACCGCGACGATGCCGGCCGAGATCTTCCCCACCGCGGGCACGCTGCGCACGCGCGTGAAGATCGTCGACATCTCGCGATCGGCCGGGATGATCATCGAGTCGTTCGAGGTCGAGAGCTTCATCGGCGAGACGGTCGTGTTCCGGATGAACACCGTCTTCGGGTTCTTCCCCAAGGAGGCCTTCGACAACCAGGTCGGCCTGCCCGTGAGCACCGAGGACCGCGCGCGCATCGACGGCGCCTCGTCGTTCCTGCTCGATCTCCGGCGCCGGCCCGCGCGCTACTTCGACGGCGCGCCGAGGCTGCCCGCGCCCATGCTCTGCATGCTCGACCGGATCACGGCCTGGGCGCCGGACGGCGGCAAGAAGGGGCTCGGCTGGGCGCGCGGCGAGAAGGACGTCGACCCCGCCGAGTGGTTCTTCAAGGCGCACTTCTTCCAGGACCCCGTGCAGCCCGGCTCGCTCGGCATCGAGGCGCTCGTCCAGCTGCTGCAGTTCGCGATGATCGAGCGGAACATGGGCGACGGCGTGCCGGGCGCCCGGTTCGAGCCCATCGCCATCGACCGCCCGTTGGTCTGGAAGTACCGCGGCCAGGTCGTCCCGGCGAACCGTCGCATCACCACCGAGATCGACATCCTCGAGGTAGGCGAGGACGCGCGCGGCCGCTTCGCCGTCGCCGAGGGCTCGCTGTGGGTGGACGGGAAGCGCATCTACCATGCCCGTCAGCTCGCGATGCGCATCGTGCCTGGCGGCGAGAAGGCCGCGCGGGCGCCGCGCGAGGAGATCCTCGACCCGGCGCTCGACACATGGCTCGGCGACCATCGCCCGACGTGGACGCTCCCCGCGCTGCCGATGATGTCGATGCTGGACCGCCTCGCGGGCGCCGCGACGCGCGAAGCCGCGCCCGGGACGGCGCAGCGCGTCCTCGAGATCACCGACGTCCAGGTGCAGCGATGGCTGCCGTTCCCGGGCGGCCCCGAGCGCCTCCGCGCCGAGGTGAGCGAGCGCGACGGCGCCCGGCACGTCACCCTGCTCGCCTTCCGGGAGGCGCGCGACGCCGCGCTGTCGCGCTTCGAGCCGGTCGCGACGGGGCTCGTTCGCCTCGGCGCGCAGTTCCCCTCCCCGCCCGCGCCGTTCCCGCCGCTCCTCGACGCGGTCGAGATGGAAGACCCGTACGCGTCGGGCGCGCTGTTCCACGGCCCGTCCTTCCAGATGGTGCGGTCGCTGCGCCTCGGCGCGGGCGGGGCCTCCGCGCTCCTCGACGCGGCGGAGCGCGGCGTCCCGCGCGGCGCGCTGCACCAGGGGCTCCTCGACGCGCTCACCCACGCGATCCCGCACGACGATCTCGCGCGCTGGTCTCCGGACATCCCGGACGATCACGTCGGATACCCGTATCGCATCCCGTCGATCCGCTTCTTCGGGGAGCTGCCCGTGTCGGGGGAGGCTCGGGTGGAGGTCCGCTTCGCCGGCTTCGACGGCGAGCCTCGGTTCCCCAGGTTCGATGTCCAGCTCCTCGTCGGGGGCGCCGTGCGCGCGGCGCTCACGCTGGTCGACGTGCTCCTCCCGAAGGGGCCGATCGGCCGCGCGAGCCGCGCGGAGCGGCGCGCGTTCCTCCGCGACCGCCGGTTCGTCCCGGGGGTGCGCCTCGCGCGTGTCGAAGACGACGCCACCGTGGCCGCGCTCGAGGACGTGAAGCCGAGCGACTGGCTCCCCGGCAACGTGGCGCGGATCTACGGCGCCGCGCCCGGCGGGGACCTCGTCGCCGAGGTGGCCGTGCGCGACCACGTGGCGCGGCGCGCCTTCGTTCACCCGAGCGCGGTGCGCCCGAGCGCGGACCTCACGAGCGCCACGGCGACCATGCGCCCGCTGCGCCGTCACGCCCTGCGCGTCGCGCGCGACGCGCACGCGGTCCGCGTCACGGAGCCGCGCCCGCCGGCGATGGATCTCTCGCCCGTCGAGGCGCACTGGCGCGCGTGGTTCGGCATCGGCGCGTGGCCCGTCGAGGATCTCTACTACGGCCTCATCGAGCGCTTCGTCGGCGACGTCGTGATCGCCGATCCCGAGGCGTGGGACCGAGCGCGCGGGCGGAGCTGCCTCTACCTCGCCAACCACCAGGTGGCGGTCGAGTCCCTCCTCTTCTCGGTGCTCGTCTCGGCGCTCTCGGGCGTCTCGACGGTCACGCTCGCGAAGGCGGAGCACCGGGGCACGTGGGTGGGCGAGCTCATCCGGCACAGCTTCACGTATCCGGGGATCACCGACCCGGGCCTCATCACGTTCTTCGACCGGGAGGACCGCGACTCGCTGATGCGGATCATCGGCGACCTCGCGATCGACATGGCGCAGCGGGGGAAGAACGTGATGGTGCACGTCGAGGGCACGCGCGCGCTCTCGTGCCGGAAGCCCGTCGTGAAGATGAGCTCGTCGTTCATCGACATGGCGCTGGCGGTCGGCGCGCCGATCGTGCCCGTCCGGTTCGCCGGCGGGCTCCCGGTCGAGGAGCTCCCGCGCCGGCTCGAGTTCCCCGTGGGCTTCGGGCGCCAGGACTTCTGGATCGGCCGCCCCATGCTCCCGGAAGAGCTCTCCGCGCTGCCCTTGAAGGAGCGGAAGCAGGTGGTGATCGACGCGATCAACGGCCTCGGTCCCGCGCCCCTCCACGAGGAGCCGACCCCGCCGGATCCGGCCTTCGCGGAGCGCGTGGACGCATGGGTGGCGCGCACCGGGGCGAGCCCCGAGCACGCCGCGCTGCTCGCCACGCTGGACGCGCAGGCCGACTACCGCTCCGAAGCGACGCGGCGGCTCGTCGAGGGCGCGCGCGCGGGGCAGATCGCGGGCGACGCGTCCCCCGAGGGGCGCTGGCTCGCAGGCCTCGCGCGGTGGCTGCTCGCCGCCGGCGGCGCGCCGGAGGCCCCGCCGGCGCCGTGAACCGGCGCGCGCCCTCTGCCCGGTACCCGAGGGCAGCGGGGCGCGCGCGCCAGCAGAAGACCGGTGAGCGATGGGTGGGACTGCCCATCTCGCGCCGGCCACACCTCGTGTGACCGGCGCGAGACCTCAGTGATCCCGATTCCGGCAGAACGCCTTGTACTTCTCCTTCACGAGCTCGATGAAGGCCGGGATCTCCGGCTCCACCGCCTCGGCGATCTTCCTCGCGGCCTGGATCTCGACCAGGTTGTACTGCCTCACCGAGGGCGCGAACGTGACCTGGGCGGAAGCGGCCTGACGTGTGCCCGCGTCGCGCATCATGAGGAACATCGAGCGGAGCGCGTCCTGGAACCGCCCGAGCGGCGAAATCTGCGACAGGATCTCGGTGACCGACCACTTGTGCGTCTCCCGAGGGAGCCGCGCCGGCGCGGGGATCACGTTCGACGCGATGATGAAATCAGCCCCTTCCTCGACGAGGCAGCTCACCGGCACGTTGTTCATGATGCCGCCGTCCACGTAGCGTATCCCGTCCACGATCTCCGGGACGATCGCCGCGGGCACCGCGGTGCTCGCATACAGCGCGCGGAGCACCGAGCCGTGACGGAAGACGCACGCCCGGCCGGTCTGGATGTCCACCGCCACGGGGAACGCCGGGATCGGCAGGTCCTGGAGGCGCCGGTGCGGGACCATGCGATTGCACAAGGCACCCAGGGGCTTCCGTGTGATCGGCGAGAACGCGAGCCGCCACGCGAACTCCGGCCCACTCTCCAGGAGCTCGTCCAGCGCCTCCAGCCCTCGGCTCGCGTAGCCAACGGCGACCACGCTCCCCATGCTGGTCCCCGAGAGCATGTCGATCGGGATGCCCGCCTCGACGAGCGCGCGCACGAGCGGCACGTGCGCGAAGCCCCACGCGGATCCTCCCCCGAGGGCGATCCCGACCGACTGGTGTGTGAGCGTCCGCGCGAGCCGGTGGAGCGCCGTCCGGTTCGCCTGCGTGAGCGACTCGAAGCGCATCTCCTGGGAGATCTGGTCGATCCTCAGGCGGATCGCGCCGCTCCGCACGGTCTGCTGCTCCTCCTTGCTGCCCGCCGGCCGGAGCTCGACGTACTGCACCGACGTCAGCTGGGGGGTCTCGATCGGGAACGAGCGCTTCAGGTCCTCCGTGAAATAGACGGTCGACGAGACGCGGTTGTCGATGATCGTGTCCCACACCGGCTCGGCGAGCCACCGGAGCGAATCATCGATCCTCGAGTACAGGATCACATACCTGGCCCCGAGCGACCGCACGCGCTCGTCCAGTACCTCCATGCCGCGCGCCGGGTCTCTCGGGACCTGCAGGCGCAGATCGTCCCCGGCGTCGCCGCCGGCCCCTTCGGGCGCGACCTCCAGGACGACCACCCGCTTCTCGCCGATCGAGGCGAGCGAAGCCTGGATCAGCGACGCTGCGGCGCGGGCGTCGCAGCGCGTGCCGTTCACCAGGAGGATGATGTCCTGCGGCTTCGACAGGGGCTTGTTCGACCCGAGCCGCGCGGCGACCGCGAGGCGGAACGCGCCATCGGCGCGCTTCAGCGCCTCGAGGTCGATGCGAGCGATGGCCAGGACCTCCGTCTCGAGCTTCGCCTCGGCCGACTCGGAGCGCGGCGTCGACGCGAGGAGGTCGGTCTCGCCGAACATGCCGCCTCGCCCGAGCACGACCGTCGTCTCCCGCTCGCCCGACGGCGTCGTGCGGGTGAGCTCCACCTCGCCGCTGACGACGATGTAACACATCGTCGACGGTTCCCCGTCTCGATAGAGGAAAGCTCCCGCGGAGAACCGCATCAGCGTCGTCTCCTGCAGGAGCCGGTAACGGAGCACCGAGCTCGTGTTCCGCAGCAGGGGAGCGTGCTGCAGGATGTCGGCCAGATCGACGATCCGGCTGTCCTTCGAGAGGCGGACGGAGAGCTGCTTGCGCAGCCCGGGCGCCTCGGCGTCGGCGCGGCGGAGCGCCTCGTCGCTCCAGCTCGCGACCAGGGTGTCCCGCTCGGCGCTGTAGGAGAACAGATTCGGCTCGCCGACCAGCAAATTGCCGCCGAAGATCCCCCCGCGCGAGAGCATCCCGGAGACCTCCCGCATCGAGCTCCCCAGATAGGCGCACACCTCGCCCTTCAAGACGAGGTAGAGGTTCTCGGCCTTCGCCCCCTCGGTCCCGATCGTGTGCTCGGCGGGGAAGCGCTCGATCCGGGCCGTTCGAAGCAGCGCATCGACGTACTGCCCGCTCAACGCGCGGAGGCTCGGCGCGATCGCTACCACCTCCTGGAGCTCGGTCCTGTCGTCCGAGCTCGTCGATGACGTGGAGGCGTTGCCCTTCGAGTCGTCCGTCCTTGCTGCATTTAGCGTCATGGTCCTGTCTTTCAGAGGCTGCTCCGGCCGAGAGCTCACGAGAAGCGCGAACGAGCCCCCCGCCGGCACAGATGATTGATTATCCTTGACGTGGCCTCGCCGAACGCCAGAGCCCACGACCTACCCTGTGTACAAAAGCGCTGGCACGTTAACTGGGATATACCGGCCTGGGGAAGAGCGTTGTTCAGGTCAGGCCGCTGTAGCGCCTCACCCTCCAGGGCCCGACGTCCATCCTTCCGTCCGAAGCGGCGCGCCGTGATGTTGAATGACCTTCGGCGGCATGCGCTGCTCAGCGCGCTCGCTGATCGGAGAAATGCTCGATGACGAGATCCCTCGCGTAGCGCGCGGCGTCCTCGAGGGTCTCGAAGTTCATCGTGCTTCCGGCGAGGTAGATCCCGTCTTTGCCCTGCAAGGCCTCCAGCCGCTGGTAGACCCCCTTGTCCAGGAGCGCCTTCCCGAAATGAGGGAAGTAGGCCCACGTCTTCTTCGTGATCACCCGGAGGATCTTGCCGCCATGCCCGGCGACGTCCTCCTCGAGCATCCGGTCCAGCTCTTCCTGCCGCAGCGACCCGTCCGAGATCTGGAAGGCGAGGAACACGTTGCTGTCGGTGTAGCCGGACGCGATCGCGAGCGCGCGCCCCATGTTCTTCCGCCACGTGTTCTCGTAGAGGAGGACGAGGCTCTGCCTCTCGAGCCCTTCGGCTTCGAGCAAGGAGACAACGAATCGATAGGTCCTGAGCTCCTTGATCATCCCCGCCACGTCGGCCGGGAACTCCATGAACCTCGAGGCCTGGTCCAGGAGGGCGGTGACGATGACGCGGTCGAACGTCTGGCCCTCTCCGTTCACCGTCAGCTCGACCCCTTGGGCGGTCCGGGCGAGGCGGGTCACCTCCGACCGCAGGCGCACGTCGAGCGTCTTCGCGAGCTCGGTCCATAGCCGCTGCATTCCCTCCGTGGGGAACAGGAACCCGGGCGAGATGCGGGGGCTCAGGGCCTCGCGGGCAGCGTCCCTGATGACGCCCGTCACGAACCAGTTGAACAGCTTGAGGATGTACTGCGCCGGGATCTCCTCGTAATAGCCGTACCCGCACGCGGCCGTGAACGACCGCAGCAGGTCGGCCAGCGGGGCGAACCCGTGCGCCTCCGCGAACTCGCTGAAGTTGACGTGCAGCGCGGGGTCCGTGCCGGAATACCCGGGCCGGAACACCGCAGCGTAGCGGACGCGGACCTTCGCGTAGTTGAGCAGGGAGCGCGCGAGCACGCGGGCGCCGTACTTCTCCTTCGCCACGTCGCGTAACGGAAGCCTCCTCCCGTCCGCGTCGACCTGGGTCTTCTTCATCCTGGAGGGCTCCAGGGCGATCCCCAGCTCCGCAGCGAGCTGATTGACAACCTCGTAGTCGCGGAGGACCCAGACAGCGCCGAGGGCGTAGGAGCGCCCTCCATGCTCGAAGGCCAGCGCCTTCCCGCCCGCGGAGTCGCCCTGCTCGAACACCGTGACGTTGCGATACCCCAGCTTCTTGAGCGTGTGGGCCGCCGTCAGCCCCGCGGCGCCCGCGCCGACGACGGCGATGCGCAGGTGCTCCAGGCCGGCCCGCGCGCGAGCGCCCCTCGAGGCGCGCGTCGCGCTCATGACGTCACCTCTGCCACGGTCTGAGGCCGTCGCCCCGCGCGCGGCGCAATCGAGGGAGCCGCCCGGTCGGAGAAATGTTCGATGACGAGATCCCTCGCGTAGCGCGCGGAGTCCTCGAGAGACTCGAAGCTCATCGTGCCTCCGACGAGGAAGATCCCGTCCTTGCCCTGCAAGGCCTCGAGCCGCTCGTAGACCCCCGCATCCAGGAGCTCCCGCGGAAAGTGAGGGAAATAGACCCACGAGCGCTTCGCCACGACGCGGACGACCTTCCCGCCGTACCGGGCCACGTCGGCCTCGAGCAGCCGCTCCAGCTCGTCCTCCGGTATCGAGCCATCGGAGATCTGGTTGGTGGTGAACAGGTTGGTGTCGGCGTAGCGGGTCCCGAGCACGAGCATGCGCCCCATGTTCTTCCGGAACATGTTCTCGTAGAAGAAGCTTGTATTCTGCCGCTCGACGCCCTCGACCTCGACGAGGGAGATGTGGCATCGATAGGTCCTGAGCCCCTTGATCATGCCCGCCACGTCGGCGGGGAACTCCATGAAGGTCGAGGCCTGGTCCAGGGCGGCGGACACGATGACGCGATCGAACGTCTGTACCTCTCCGTTCACGGTCAGCGCGATCCCCCGGGCCGTCCGGGCGACGCGGGTCACCGCCGAGCGCAGGCGGACGTCGAGCGTCCTCGCGAGCTCGGTCCAGATCCGCTGCGCCCCGCCCTCGGGGACCACGAGCCCGGGGAGGCGGAGCCCCAGGGCCTCGTTCGCCGCGTCCCTGAGGGCGATCCGCACGATCCAGTTGAACAGCTTGAGGAGGTACTGCGCCGGGACCTCTTCATAGTAGCCGTACCCGCACGCGACCGTGAACGCCCGCAGCATGTCGGCCAGCGGGGCGAACCCGTGCGCCTCCGCGAACTCGCTGAAGTTGGCGCGCACCGCGGGCGGCGCGCCGGCGAACCCAGGCGCGAAGGCCCTCGCGTACCGGGCACGGACCTTCGCGTAGTTGAGCAGCGCGCGCGCGACCGCCGCGGCGCCATATTTCTTCTTGGCCACCGCGGCGAACGTCATCCTGCTCCCGTCCGCCTCGACCTGGTACTTCTTGACCCGGTACGCCTTCGTGGCGATGCCGACCTCCGCGGCGAGCTGATTGACGACCTCGTAATCGCTCGAGAGCCAGATCGCCCCCATCTCGTAGGTGTGCCCGCCGTGCTCCAGGGTGCACGCCTTCCCGCCCACGGCCTCGCTCCGCTCGAACACAGCGACATGGCGGTATCCGAGCTTCTTGAGCGTGTGGGCCGCCGTCAGCCCCGCTGGGCCCGCGCCGACGACGGCGATGCGCAGGTCCTCCAGGCCGACCCGCGCGCGAGCGCCTGTAGGTGTCCGTGTCGCGTTCATGAGTTCCCCTCTGCAATCGTCCGAGGCTGCACTGCGTGGACCGCTCCATCGAAGGGAACGGCCGGATGCCGCCCAGGTAGCCGAAACCTGGAGGCGCGTCATCCAGGTCACATCGGACGCCGTCCGCGCAGGCCCACGCGGCGAGCGCTCGGCGACGGCGTCCGGCGCGCCCAGGTCACATCGGACGCCGTCCGCGCAGGCCCACGCGGCGAGCGCTCGGCGACGGCGTCCGGCGCGCCCGGCGCGACCGCTCAGCCGCCGCGCCGCCCGTCCAGCCACGCCTGGAGCAGCAGCGCCGCCGCCGCCCCGTCGACGCGCTCCTTGCTCTTGCGCCCCGAGACGCCCCCGTCGCGCAGCCGCCGTGCCGCCTCGACCGTGGTCAGCCGCTCGTCGACCAGCTCCACCTCCACCCCGGCCGCGTCGGCCAGCGCCTGGGCGAAGGCGATCGCCCGTCGCGCGGCCGGCCCCTCGTCCCCGTTCATCTCGAGCGGCAGCCCGACCAGGAACCGCGTGATGCCTTCGTCCCGGGCGAGCGCCGCGAGCGCTTCGAGCAGCGCCCTCCGGTTCCGCCCGTCGAGCAGCGGCCGCGGGTGGGCGTAGAGCCCGAGCTCGTCGGTCACGGCCACGCCGACGCGGGCCTTCCCAAGATCGATCGCCGCTGCGCGTGTCTTCTTCATGCCTCTGGAACCAGCACATAGCCCCCGGACGGTGAGCCGGCGAGACCCGAGCGCACCGGGGAGGCATGCGAGCCGCTTGACCCGCTCGCCAGCACCGACCATAAGCGCCGCGCGATGGAACTGCGCGCGGTCAGGGGGATGAACGACATCCTCCCCGAAGAGGTGGAGCGCTGGCACAAGCTCGAGGGGGCCTTCCGCCTCCACGCGGAGCTCCACGGCTATGCCGAGGTGAGGACGCCGCTGCTCGAGCCGACGGAGCTCTTCCGCCACCAGATGGGGGAGACGACGGACGTCGTCGAGAAGGAGATGTACTCCTTCGAGCGGCACGGCGACGCGCTCACGGTGCGGCCCGAGGGCACCGCGGGCGCCGCGCGCGCGTACGTCGAGCACGCGGTCCACGCGAAGGAGCCGGTGACCCGCTGGTACTACCTCGGGGCGATGTTCCGCGGCGAGCGGCCGGCGAAGGGGCGCTACCGCCAGTTCTACCAGGCCGGCTGTGAGCTCTTCGGCGATCCGGGGCCGCTCTGCGACGCCGAGACGATCGACCTCGTCGCGGGCTTCCTGGAGCGCATCGGCATCACCGACTTCGTCGTCCACGTGAACTCGCTCGGCAGCGCGGGCACGCGCGAGCGCTACCGCGACGCGCTGCTCGCCCACTACACCCCGCGCAAGGAAAAGCTCAGCGAGGACTCGCAGCGCCGCCTCGAGAAGAACCCGCTGCGCATCCTCGACTCGAAGGACCCGCGCGACCACGACGTGTCGCGCGACGCGCCGATGATCCTCGACCTGCTCGACGACGCGGACCGGGCGCACTGGGACGGCGTGCTCCGCTGCCTCGACGTGCTCGGCGTGAACTACGTCATCGACCGGTCGCTCGTGCGCGGCCTCGACTACTACACGCGCACGCTCTTCGAGGTGAAGGCGACCTCGGGCGATCTCGGCGCGCAGAGCACGCTCGCGGGCGGCGGCCGCTACGACAACATGGTCGCGGGGCTCGGCGGGCCGAGCGTGCCGGCGATCGGCTTCGCGATGGGGATGGAGCGGCTGCTCACGATGATGCCCGGCGACGCGGCGCGCCGGAAGCCCGGCTGCTTCCTCGCCCCGCTCGGCCAGGTGGGCGCGGATCGGGCGCTCGTCCTGGCGAAGCAGCTGCGCGCGCTCGGCGTCTCGGTCGAGCTCGACGGGCGCGGCGGGCGGCTCAAGTCGATGCTCCGGCGCGCGGACGCCGTCGGCGCGCGGCTCTGCGTGATCCTGGGCGACTCGGAGATCGAGCGCGGCGTGCTCCAGATCAAGGACCTCGCGGCGCACGTGCAAGAGGAGATCCCGCTCGAGGGCGCGGCGCGCGTGCTCGCGGACCGGACGCTCGAGTCATCACCCGGCGGCGGCCAGCGGGGAGCGCGTTGACCTACAAGGCGAAGGGAGAGCAGGGCTGCTGGCGGAGGGCGCGCGGCGCGCCGGCGCGCGAGGCGCGGGGCGCGGCGCTCGCGGCCGCGCTCGCGGCGCTCGGCGCGCCGTCCGTCGCGGCGGCGCAGGTCGGCTTCGGCCAGCCCGGCATGGGGCCGCCCCCCTCGAGCTCGCCGCAGCAGCCGCCGCCCGGCACGCCGGAGACGCACGCCGCGCCGACGTCCGAGGAGAGCCCGATCCAGACCCAGGAGCCGACGCTGCCGCAGGACCCGCTGGCGGTGCCGCCGTCGGTCAAGAAGCAGATCGGCACGAACGACCCCGGCGAGTGGGAGCGCGGGCGCGCCGAGGAGATCCAGCGCGACTGGTACGGCCTCTACTACGGCGAGCGGAGCGGCAAGTACCAGTTCCGGACGCTCTTCCCCCTCTGGGCGGAGCGCAAGATGCCGGGCGATCGCGCCACGATGGTGACGCCGCTCTACTACAACCGGCGGAGCAAGGACGTCGACGCCGACGTGCTCTTCCCGTTCTTCTGGAAGCTCCGGGACGAGAACACCTACACGACGATCGTCGGCCCGTTCATGCACCGCGAGTCCGAGGGGCGCCCCGCGAGCCCCGGGCGCAAGGCGGAGCCGGGCCGGCACGACAACTGGCTCGCGCCGCTCTTCTTCGAGGGCAAGAGCGACGACGGGAGCGGCTACTTCCACGTCCCTCCCCTGCTGACCTTCACGCACCACACGGCGCGGAGCGGCTTCAACCTCGTCGGCCCCCTCTTCTGCAGCTGGAAGGGCGGCCCCACGTGCGACGCGCGCACGGCCGACAAGATCGATCTCGGCCTGGCCCCGCTCTACTTCTACGGCCGCGACGAGAGCAGCGAGTACGAGGTGATCCCGCCGCTCCTGCACTACTACCACTACAGCGACGTCGGCGACCGCTCGACGAACGTGTGGGGGCCGCTGCTCTGGCAGCACTCGCGCCAGGGTGACGTGTTCAACGTCATGCCGTTCTACTGGCACAGCTGGGGCAAGAACCACGATCGGACGACGCTGTTCCCGTTCTTCCACTACGGGGTCGAGGGCAACTCGAACCTGCTCATCACGCCGCTCTTCGTGAAGGCGCGCGGCGAGGAGGGGGAGAGCACCTTCGCGACCTGGGGCTACGCTCGCTACCGAGGGCGGACGGAGCTCGACATGATCACGCCGCTCTTCTGGCAGTACCGCGATCCGGACATCGACCTCGAGCGGACGATGCTGCTGCCGTTCTATTACCGGAACACCTCGCCGCGCAGCGACGACCTCGCCCTGTTCCCGCTCTACGGCCGCTTCAAGCGCCACGGGCTGAGCGACACGACGTGGCTCACGCCGCTCATCCGCCACACGCGGGATCTCACCGGCTGGGAGACGGACATCTATCCGTTCTTCTACGCGGGGCGCGAGCGCAACGCGACGCACCTCGTCGTCGCGCCGTTCCTCTGGGACTTCGCGTCGCCGACGTCGCGCACCACGGTGGTGCTGCCGCTCTTCTTCCGGTTCGCCGACCAGAGCTCGGTCACGCAGCTCGCGCTCAACACCTTCTACAAGGAGCAGCGCGGGCGGCGAGGCAAGGAGTGGGAGTTCCACTTCTTCCCCGTGTTCTCGTACGGCGAGACGCCGGAGGGGCACTGGTGGAACCTCCTGTACGGGCTCGCCGGGTACACGCGCCAGGGCACGATGTCGAAGATGCGCGCCCTCTACGTCCCGATCCAGCTGAGCGAATGAGCGCGGCGCGGCGCTCGGCGCCGCGGCGGCAAGCGCGTGACGATGGACATCGCCGCGGAGCTCGGCGAGTGTGGCGCGGGTGTTGACGAGGTCGCGATGAGCACGCCCGCGCACGAGGCGCCCTCCCCGCGCGCCGGGCTCCGCAGCCTGGGCGGGCAGCCGCCGCCCCCGGAGCTCGCCGCCGACCTGCGCCGGCTCCTGGAGCTGCCCGAGGGCGCGCGGCGGCGCCTCTGGGAGGCGCTCGGGCCCAGCCTCGGCGAGCCGGTCCCCGCCGCCGTGGAGCGGCACCTCGACGAGTTCTGCCGCCGCCACGAGGTCGCCTCCGAGCCGCTCGCCCGGGTGCTCAAGGCGTGCCGCTTCCTTGTCCGCGAGGCGAGCAAGCTCGACCTCGACCGCGCCGCGCTCGCGACCGACCTCGCGGTGCTCGTGCCCGTCGAGGAGGCCGAGGAGATCCAGGCGATCCTGCTCGCCGGCTACGACCAGGCCCGCGCGCTCGTGCGGCGCGAGATCGTCCGCGGCGCGCTGCTCGACCACGGCAAGCTGCTCACCGGCGTCGACTGGCGCGTCGACGCGATCACGGCCGCGAGCCGCGGCGCGAAGATCGCGGCGCCCGTCGTCCTGCTGACGCTGAGCTACCAGGAGGGCGAGGCCCGCTCCCGCATCACGCTCCAGGCCACCCCCGACCTCTTGCGGGAGCTCCAGCGGGTCTGCGCGCAGATCCTCGGCTGAGCGAGCCCTCGCGCGCGCGCTACTTGGCGCCGCCGCCGCCGTCTCCGCGCGCCGCCCCGGCGCGGTTCGTCGAGACGACCTCGGCGATCGCGGACAGCGCGTCCTCGGCGGAGAACGGCTTGTCCAGGAGCGGGCGGCCGGACGAGGCGAGGAACCGCTCGACGTCCGCGCCGAAGCCCACGCCGGTCATGAAGATGAACCCCTGCGCGAGCGCCGGGTCGCTCTCGCGCACGCGCGTGTAGAACACGTCGCCCGACATGCCGGGCATCCGCAGATCGCAGAGCACGACGTCGAAGCGCTGGCCGCCGGCGAGCATCCCCATCGCCGCGTCCGCGCTCGGCGCGAGCGCCACCTGGTGCACGCGGCCGAGCTGCTCGGACAGCGCGCGCGCGAGCGACGGCTCGTCCTCCACCACGAGCACCCGTGCCCGCTTCGAGACGAGCCGCGGCACCGGCGACACGCTCGGCGTCTCCTCCTCCGTGCGCCCCGCCGCGGGGAGCGAGATGATGAAGCGCGCGCCGCCCGGCGGCTCGCTCCCCGGGACCGGGCTCTCGGCCGTGATCTGGCCGCCCGCGCGCTCGATGATCTCGCGGCTGATCGACAGGCCGAGCCCGGTGCCGACCTCGGGCCCCTTCGTCGTGAAGAACGGCGCCCAGATGCGCGGCAGGTTCTCCTCCGCGATGCCGGCGCCGGTGTCGCTCACCACGATCTCGACCGTCTCCCCGTCGCTCCGCGTCTCGACGGTCACCGTGTGATCGCGCGCCTCGAGCTTCGAGCTCGGCTTCGGGATCGCCTGGGCCGCGTTGACGAGCAGGTTCACGATGACCTGCCCGAGCCGCCCGTCCTCCATGAGGACCGGCGGCACCTCGGACAGGTTCTTCACGATCTGCGCCCGCTCGATGATCTGGCCGCGCGTGAGGCTCAGCGCCGACTCGACGGTGCGGTTCGCGTCCGTCAGCGCGCGCCGCGAGCCCTCGGGCTGCGGCGGGCTCGCGAACAGCTTCAGGTCGCGGACGATGTCGACGATGCGCTTGATGGAGTCGCGCAGCTCCTGGAGCAGCTCCGACGCGCTCGAGGCGGCGGCGCCCTCCATGCGCACGTTCGGCCCGCGCAGCAGGCGGTCGAGCATGTCGAGGCCGAGCAGGATGAACGCCGCGGGGTTGTTGATCTCGTGGGCGACGCCGGCCGAGAGCGTGCCGAGCGTCGACAGCCGGTCGACCTGGATGAGCCGGGTGCGGGCCGCGTGCTCGGTGCTCACGTCCGCGAGCACGCCCTCGATCGCCACCACGCGGCCGCGGTCGGACACGAGCGGGTACACCGTGCCGCGCGCCGTGATCGCGTCGCCGCCCCGCCGGCGCAGGCGCGCCTCGTAGGACGCCGAGGGCGCGCCGAGCTTGGCCCGCGCGACGGCGTCCTCGAAGCACATCACGCCCTCCGGGTCGGCGTGGGCCTCCCCGAGGAAGCCCGGCGTCTTCAGCGCCTCGGCCACCGGCACGCCGAGGAGCCGCTCGGCGTGGCGGTTCAGGAACGAGAGCTCGCCCGTCTCGGGATCGAGGCGGAAGATGATGAGCGGCGCGTTGTCGAGGAGGTTCCGGTGCTGCTCCTCGAGCTCGCGGATGCGCAGGAGCCGCTCGGCGGCCTCGCGCTCGCCGGCGACGACGCGCAGCGAGCGGTCGAGGCCGGCGCCGAGCGCCTCGGCGAGCTCCTCGAGCAGCGCGGCCGGCGCGGCGGCCGCGGCGGCGGCGTCGCCGTAGCCGAGCACGAGCGCCGCGACGACGGCGCTGCCCGGCCCGGAGGAGCGCGCGGAGGAATGGCCGGGCTCGGCGCCGGGCGGCGCGCTCCGCACCGGGAGCGCGACGTACGACAGGCACCCCTCGGCGGCCCCCATCTTGTCGAGCGCGTCGCCCGCGCGGGTGTCGTCGCACGAGAACGCCTTCCCCTCGCCGAACACCCGCCGGAAGAGCGCCGCGGGCGCCGGCAGCCGCGCGCCGAAAGGCGCGGCGGCGAGCGTGTCGGCGCGGAAGACGGCGTACGCGCGGAGCCCCCCCTCGGGCTCCGGGAACATCACCGCGAAGAGCTGGAACGGGGCGAACCGGCCCACGGCGCCCGCGAGCTCCTCGAGCGGCCTCGGCAGCAGGAGGTTCGAGTGGCGGGCCACGACGGTGAGGACGGCGTTCAGCGCGACGAGGCGACTGGACCTCTCGCTCGCGGGCGCATCGTGCATTTCCACGACATCTCACCACGGCAGCGCGCAGGAACGAGAGGCATTCTTCATTTTTGTCCGCCCGGCGGCTCCGGGGCGCCTGCCGGGGACGCCGCCCGGGACGCCGCCCGGTCGCAGCGCTCGAGCAGGCGCAGGGCCGCGTCGCGGCGCTCCTCGCTCACGGCGGGCCCGGCGCCCGCCGCCCCGTCGTGGGCCGCGTACTGGGCGAACATGCGGCGCGCTGTCTCGACGTCGTCGAGCCCGCAGGCCGTCACCAGCCTCAGCCGCTCGGCCTCGATCCAGACGCGCTGGACGGGCAGGTGGGCCGCGAGCGCCCGGTCCAGGCGATCGGCGGCCTCGCCGAAGCGGCCGTCGTTCAGGTACTGGCGGCCGAGCAGGTAGCTCGGCAGGCCGTCGCCGGGCGTCTGCGCGGCCCAGGCGCCGAGGAGCTCGGCCGCGCGGATCCGGTCCGGGGCGCCGCCGCGGGTCCCGATCAAGAGCTCGACCACGGCCGCGCGCGCGCGGTCGTCGTGCGCGGCGGCGATCTTGACGTCCAGCGTCCGGAGCCGGTCCTCGTCGACGAGCCGCGCGGCGACCTCGCCGTACCAGGTCGCCGCGCGCTCCCTGTCGCCCGCGGCGAGCGCGACGTCGCCGAGCCGCTCCGCGGCGCGGTCGCGCAGGTGCCGGGGGATCGCCGCGTCCCCGGCGATGCCCTCGAGCTCGCGGACGCCCTCGCTCCGGCTGCCGGGCGCGTCGCTCGCGAGCCGCGTCTCGGCGATCGCGACCCGGGCCGCGGGGCTCTGGTCGAGCGCGAGCACGCGCCGGTACTCGGCGATGGCGCCCTCGTGGTCGCCGCGCGCGCGCAGCTGCTCTGCCATCTGGGTGCACGCGTCGACCACGTGCGGGCAGCGCCGCTCGAAGACGGCGGGCCTGTCGAAGCGGGCCTTGGCCTGCGCCCTGGCGGCGTCGGGCAGCGACAGCGCGTCGAGGTCGGCGTGCCACGCGCGCTCCATGTCCCCCCACGACGCCCCGGTGATCTCCGGCAGCGGCTTCCCGCCGTACCACGCGCGCACCGCGGCGGGGCCGTAGGTCTCGCGCACGTGGCCGACGAAGGCGCCGCTCACCGTGTAGGCGGTCGACGAGTTCTCGGCGAGGAAGCCGAGCGCGAAGAGGCGCGAGAGCGGCGGCAGGATCCCGAGATCTTTCATGGCCTTGGCCCACCCGCGCGGGCTCAGGTCCTCGCCTTCCCTTGGCGAGCCGGCGACGGCGATCCCCTCGATGAGCCCCGGGTCGGGCAGCCACCCGCCGAGCCGCCCGGCGATCTTGAACGGGCCGCGGGCGGAGGCGCCGGCGAGCACGTGCATGATCTCGTGCCCGAGCGTCGGGTGCGGGTAGCCGGCGGCCTGCAGGTACACCTCGCGGCGCCACGGCTTCGCGACGTACGTGCGCGAGGCGCCCATGAGCGCACCCTTCTGCGCCGCGCTCTCGAACAGGTAGGCGCGGACGCGGAGCGGCTGGCCCGCGGCCTCCGCGGGCGCCCCGAGCCAGCGCTCGCCGGCCTCGATGTGGGCGTCGCACTCGCGCACGAAGCGCAGGACGTCGGCCTCGCGCATCCCACGCGGGTAGACGACCTCGCAGCGCTGGCCTCGCGAGAGCGCGCCGAGCTCGGCCGCGATGCTCTCGGAGGTCTGGAAGTGGCCGAGGCGCGCGCCCTCCACGAGCGTGCCGGCGCTCAGCGCGGCGCTCGCGGCGCCGAGCAGGAGCAGCCCGGGGCGGCCTTGCGGCTGGAACGACACCCGGCCGCTCGCGTCGTGGACGAGGTGCTGCGCGAGGACGGACGCGGCGAACAGGGTGGCGAGGGTCCCGGCGCGGTAGGTGAGCAGCCCGGACGCGTCGACGATCGTGTCGTAGAGGGTGCCGCTGAAGAAGCCGGCGAAGGGGTCGTAGGCGAAGACGATCGGGCTCGTGTAGAAGCGGACGGCGCTCACGCCGGCGGAGGCGAGCGGGGCGGCGAGCGCGGCGAGGACGGCGGCGAGCCGGCGGCGCCACGCCGGGGGCGGGGGCGCGCTCTCGTCGCGGCGGATGCTGGCGGCGAGCTCGCCCGCGACGGCGCCCCAGGCGCCGCCGAGCGCGGCGCCGAGCCCGGGTCCGAGGGCGAAGTGGGCGGAGCCGCCGAGCGCGTCGCAGAAGCCGGCGCGGAAGCCGTGCGCGAGCGTGGTGGCGAACGCGACGAGGGCGAGGAGGGCGCCGTTCGCGATGCCGCGGCGGAACGCCTCGACGGGCGGGGGCCTGTGGGCGGCGACGTCGAGCGCTGTCGCGATCGCCGCGGCGCCTGGCACGAGGAGGCCCGCGGCGAGCGCGCTCTCGTAGCCGGGTCCGTCGAAGAGGGGGAGGAAGCCGACGAGCGCCATCGCGATCGCGACGAGCGCTGCGCCGATCCTGGTGGCCGGTGAACGCAGCAGCGTGGGCATGGGCGCGTGGGGCTCCGGGGCTGCCTAGTAGCCGCGCCCGCCTCCCGAGGCGAGCGGGATGCGGCGGCTCTTCATTTCGCCTGGCGGAGAGCGTCCAGGGCTGCACGCAGCACCGCGGCGTCGGCCCGGTCCTTGTCGCGCATGCCTTCCTTCGTCTTCAGCAACCCTTCGAGCCCGAGCACCCGCAGGCGCACACCGTCGATGAGGCGCTCCTCCACGTAAGGCTCGAGCTGACGAGCTCGCGCGTCGCGCCGTCAGGCAGTCGGGCGAGCGCCGCGATCCAGCGCTTCGCGTTCTCGGTGGACGGATCCACGAGGATGTCGACGTCCTCCGAGAACCTGACGAACCCGTGCGCGGCGATCGCATAGCCACCGATCAACGCCCAGCGTACTCCTGCCTCATCGAGGTAGCGGGCAAGCAGCTTGACGTCCTCCCACGTGGCCGGGCGCGTGTACTCAGCCATGGCGCGCGCGCTCGATCATGGCGTCGACGGTCCAGCGCAGCCTGTCGGCCTCCATCTCGGCGTGGTTCCGGTACACGAAGATTCCCTTGGGCGCCCGTGTTCGATAGCGCGCCATGGCCGTCAGAGCGTCGCGCGATGCGGGCGGCGGGGGCTGGCCGAGCGGCGGAGCGGTGCGTCGACCCACGACACGGAGAAAGGCTTCACCTGTACGATCGTCGCGATCCATGGTTGTCGTGTAGCACGCCTTCACGCCCAGCCGGGCGCTCCTGGGTCGGCCCCCAGGGTCTGCGACTGCCGTCGTCGCGCATCAGTCGTCCTCGATGCGCCCGTGACGCGCGCGCAGCGCGCTCCTGCGCCGCTCGCGATCGCGCGCCGCGTCGTCGTTGTGCTCCGCCGATCGAGACATGCGACCCGGGCGGTAGACTCCGCTCCCCTCCCCCCTTCCTTTCTGCTCTGCTCGCCCTCCCATGTCTTCCCCTCCCCGCGAAGGCCTCTCTCGCAACCCCGATTTCCTGCGCCTGTGGGCGGCGCAGGCGGTGAGCGCCCTGGGCAGCCGCGTCAGCCGGACGGCGCTGCCCGTGATCGCCATCCTGAGCCTCGGGGCCGACGCGGCGGCCCTCTCGGTCCTCTCGGCCCTGTCCACCGCGCCGGGCGTCCTCGTGGGGCTCTTCGCGGGCGGGCTCGTCGATCGCTCGCGCAAGCGGCCGCTCCTCATCGGCGCGGATCTCGTGCGCGCGGCGCTGATCCTCTCGGTCCCGATCGCGGCCTGGGCGGGCGGGCTCGGCATGGTCCAGCTCTGTGCGGTGGCCGCGCTGGTCGGCATGGCCACGTCGCTGTTCCAGATCGCCGACAACGCCTACCTGCCGGCGCTCGTCGGGCAGGACCACCTGGTCGCGGCGAACGCCAGGCTGGAGGGGACCGAGGCCGCGGCGGAGATCGCCGGCCCCGGGGCGGCGGGCATCCTGATCCAGCTGCTCACCGCGCCGGTGACGATGGTGGCGGACGCGCTTTCCTATCTCTGGTCGGCGGCGCTCCTCGGGCGCATCCGTTCGGCGGAGGCGCCGGCGCCCCCCGACGCCGACCCGGGCGCGGCGGGCCCCTCGCTGCTCGAGGATCTGCGGGTGGGGCTGCGCCACGGCCTCGGCCATCCCGTGGTCGGGGCGACGTTCCTGGCGCTCGGCGTCCAGGCCTTCTTCAGCGGCGGGGTCTTCCTCACGCTGTACATGCTTTACCTCCTGGAGCACCTGCGGCTCTCGCCCGCCGCCGTCGGGCTGATCATCAGCATGGGCGGCGTGGGCGCGCTCGGCGGCAGCTTGATCGCCGGCTGGCTCGGCCGCCGCCTCGGCGCGGGGCCGGCCATGATCCTGAGCCTCGCCGCGGCGCAGGCCGGCACCGTGCTCATCCCGCTGGCCGCGCAGCTCGGGCAGCTCGCCGTCCCGGCCCTCGTCGTCCACCAGCTCGTCGGCGACGGGTTCATGATGGCGTTCATCATCCACGCGGTGAGCGCCCGTCAATCCATGCTGCCCTTGAACGTGCTTGGCCGGGTCAACGCCACACTCCACGTGCTCACGGGCGCGCTGCTGCCGGCGGGCGCGCTGGCGGCGGGCTGGCTCGCCGGCCGCATCGGCGTGGAGGCGGCGGTGTGGGTCGGCGTGCTCGGCGGCCTCGCCGCGCCGCTCCTGCTGCTGCGCCCCGCCCTCTGGAGGCTGCGGGCGGCCTGAGGTCGCGCTGGCTCAGTCCTCGGGTGGATGCCAGCCGGCGATCACCCAGCCACGCCGGGCCTCCACGAGCTCGGCGCGGTTCAAGCGAAGTGCCGAGACCGTGGCTCTGCCAGTCGGGGTCTTGCCGATGATATGAGCCCCCTCCGAGCTCCACGAGAAATGATCCACCCATCTCTGACGGCGCGGATCTGCTCCCGTAACAGCTTGGGGATGCGACTACCGCTCATGCTGCTGACGCAGCCCCGAGACGTCATGCCCGCGCTGCTTGAGCAGCGCTGTGGCGCGGGAGCGAACCAGCATGGTCCGCGTGTACTCCCTCATGAGCGTCTCAAGTGCTTCGGCCTCTGATGAGGAGAGTCCTTCTCCCTGGCGCTTGATGTGGAGGTCTTCCAGGTCGGCGGCCTTCTGGGGGGCGAGGCAGGACCTGGCTGCTCGCCAAAGCGCCTCGTCATCCAGGAGGTGCAGCGCGGCGATGGCTTCCGCCATGTCGGCCGGCAGCTCATCGGGTTCTTCCGGAACCAACATCGCCGCCGCCTCGACGA
Organism: Sorangium sp. So ce321; assembly: GCF_051530195.1. NCBI lineage: Bacteria > Pseudomonadati > Myxococcota > Polyangiales > Polyangiaceae > Sorangium > Sorangium sp. So ce321. Next base: position 7,857,884 of record NZ_CP150329.1, read on the forward strand.
GCTCAGCCTCGACGGTCCGGTGCATCTTGCTCGCACGTCGAGCCAGCCGCTCGTACAACGGTTCCGGCAGGTTCACGGTCACTGCTTGCACGGCCATTTCTTCAGGCTACTCCGTGCCACATTCGCGTGCAACTGGCGCCGGCGGGCCGTTCCTCTCCGCCGCGAGGTGCTTGACGAGGACCGCTTGCGCGCGGGCGATGGCGAGGCTGCGGCGCTTGTACGCCGTCGAGACCGGGAGAGACCACAGCGCGGCGACCTCGCTCATAGGGACGCCGTGAAGGTCGTGCTGGATCAGCAGCGAGCGCAGCTCGATCGGCAGCTCCAGGACGAGGTTGCTCAGCAAGCTTCGTCTCTCCTCTGCGAGAAGAAGCTCCGTTGCGCTCGGGCTGTCGTCGGCCGCCCGCAGCTCTCCGGGATCCGTGAGCACCTCACGGCGATGAGAGGCCTTGTCGGCGTGATGTCCCGCCACATGCATGGTGATACCGTTCAGCCACCGGCCGGGCGAGCCCCGCGACGGGTCGTAGCTGGGGAAGCTCTCGACAGCCGCCAGGAACACGGACTGGGCCAGATCGGACCGATCGCGCTCGGGAACGCGCAGCTTCCTGAGCCATCCGTGGACGAGCCGGATCGTCGCTTCTTGAAAGATGGTATTCCAGGCATGGTCTCGGCCATGGCCTCTCGGCGGCGACGCCGGCAGATCCATTGCTTGCCTCCAAGGTGTCTCTTCGCGCGCGGCGCCGCCCCGTCCGCGGGCGAGCCGGCAGCGCGCGATGCGCCGGTTCGAGGCGGCACGATGTCCTGTCGCCACGACCACGATGACCGCGGTCCGGCGCGTCCCTCGTCACGCCACCGCTTCGAGCTCAGCGACGGCTCAAGGCGCTCTGCTCACCGGATCTGCCCGAGCAGCGCGTCGCGCTCCGCGGCCATGCGGCCGTGTGGGAAGCTGCGCCCATGCTCCTCCAGCAGGCGCCGCGCCTCGACGAGGGACGCCACATCTCCCGAGGCGATGGCTGTCCTTGCGCGGCCCACGAGCTCCCGTTCACGACCGCTGCCCGTCGCGTGGTGTCTCGCATGCCGGGCCGGCGCCCTGGGAGCCGGCCCCGCGCTCGCTGCCGTGCCGTCGACGGCCGCGCGCGCGTCCACCGCGTGCGCCGCCCCATCTTCATCTGCCCTTGCGACGCGAGCGCTGTCCGGCGCATCCGCCGCTGGTGCGGCCGACAGCCCGGCCATCGCACGGCCGATGGGCTCTGCATGCCCGACGTGGCCCGTGGCCAGCACGCCGAGCGCCGTTGCCGACGCAGCGAGGATGCCTCTGGCCCAGGGCCCCACGCCGGCGTCGGAACGGCAGGAGCGCCGCTCGAAGAGCCACGGCGGGAACAGCACGGCCCGCAGCGCGTCCCAGCCACGCCATCGCTGCCCCGCTTCCCACCGGGCTACCGCCTCTTCGAACTCCTCCCGAGCCAGGCGGAGGCGAGTCCTCGCTGTCTCGAGCGGGATCTGGTGCTCGCAGGCGACCTCCTCGACCGATCGCTCGAGGACCTCGCACGCGATGAACGTCGCGCGGAACCTCTCGTCGATCTGCCCGATGAGCATCCAGGCCAGCTCCACCTTTTGCCGTGCGATGACGCGCGCCTCGGGGCTCAGGTGCCTGTCGACGAGGCCGGCCTCCTCGAGGCTGGTGAGCGCCGCGTCTCGCCTCCGCGCCCTCCGCTGATGATCGCGGGCCGTGTTCAGGACGACGCTCTCTGCCCACGCGATCACGTTCCTCGCCGACAGCGCCAGCTCGCGCTTCTCCCACAGCCGTAGCATCGCTTCCTGGACGACATCATCGAGGTCCCGGGTGGGCACCCCGGCATAGGCCACGAGACGCTTCACGCGGTCAGGTGGCAGGCTGATCGGGATGGCTCGATCCACGATCACGCAGACGATCCGGGCCCGGTCCGACGGTTTCGAAATCGACCGGGCCTGCCAAAGAAGGTGCGACAGGGTACGCGAGCAAACGCGATGAGCTGGCTCGTTCCGGCGAAGACCCAGCGCGATGGCCGCCAGGCCTGCGCGGCCCCGGAGCTACGCTCCGCGGGGGTGCGGCACCGGTCGCGCTCGCTCCGCCTTTGGGTCCCACGGGTGTGGGACCTCGACCTCGGAAGCGATCGACCTGGCAGCGCCGGACAGGTGCTTTCCGTCATCGACGCTTCAAGTTCTCACAACCTCGGCCGACCCGACGATGATTTCTGATCGCTGCCAACATGAGGGCGTCCGGCTGTACGGGCGAGGACTGCTGGTTGACGCGCGACTGGCCCGACGAGTAATGCTGGCGGGTGCGCTACGTCATCTCGTGGCTCCTGCCCTGCTTTCTTGTCGGGGCGGTCTTCGGGCTCGAGGGCGCGGCGAGCGCGGGCGAGCCGTTGTCAGCGTCGCAGCCACGTGACGCCTCCGCGGTGGCGGAGTCGATGCGCCGCGCCCGGCGGGCGCGCGGCGTCGGGAAATGGTCCGAGGCAGAGGCGGCCTACGAGGCCGCGATGAAGGCGGCGGAGGCGGCGGGGGCGAGCGACGCGGAGCGGGCCGAGATCGTCGGTGAGCTCGGGCTGTGCGAGCTCGCGCTGCGGAAGGACCGGGAGGCGGCAGGCCACCTGGCGCAGAGCCTCGCGCAGCGTGGCGCGTTGAGCTCGTCGCTGCAGCGGCGGGTGGAAGAGGGGTTGCAGAAGGCCGAGAAGCGGGTGGCGACGCTCTACCTGGCTGTCAATCCGCCGGACGCCGAGGTCCTCGTGGACGGAGAGGCGCTGGAGCGCCGCGCGCCCACGTACGAGGTGTTCCTGGAGCCGGGGCACCACACGGTGCGGGCCCGGCTGATCGGGCACGCCGAGGCGGAGAGCTCGTTCGACGCGGGGGCCGGCAAGGAGCACACGCTCGCGCTCAAGCTGCTGCGCGAGCCGGATAGCGCCGCGCGCGGGCCAGGGGTGGCGACGCCGGCGCGGCCGGGGGCTCCTGGGGTGCAGCCGGGGGCTGCCGTCGCGCGCCCGGGGGATCCCGTGGCGCGGTCGCGCCTGCCTGCGACGGAGCTGCGCATCGGCGGCGTGGCGCTCGCTGCGGCCACGGGCGCGCTCGGCACGGTGTTCCTCGTGCGGGCCGCCGTGCGCCATGACGACTACCGCGAGCGCGGCGCCGGCCTCCGCGCTCAGGGGTGGCAGACGTGGACCTGCCAGGAATCGGGCGACGTGCCGGCCTGCGCCGAGCTGCGCGCGCTGCGCAAGGAGCGCGATCTGTTCTCCACGCTCGGGCTGGTGAGCGTGGCGGCGAGCGGGGTGTTCGCGGTGGCGACCGCGGTGTCATTCTGGAACGACCTGTCCAGAACCGCCGGTCAGCCGAGCCGCGAAGGCGTGCGCGTCGTGCCGCTGGCGGCGGAGAGGCAGGCCGGGGTCCTCCTGCAGGGCGTATGGTGAGGCGCGGGATGGAGAGCGGGATGGAGAAGCCCTGGAAGGCTCGTTCAGGTCGAGGCGCGCTGCGCTGTCTCGCCGGCCTCGCGCTCGGCGTCGCGAGCGCCGCGGGCCTCACGGGGTGCTACGCGTACCACTGCGAGGGCGACCTGATGTGCGCGCCGCCTCCTGCCCCCCCGTCCGCTTCGTGCGACGAGGCGGACGCGGTGGTCTTGCCGCAGGACGCGTGCGGGGTGTTCGTGGCGCACCGCGGAGACGACGCCGACGAGGGCACGAGGAAGGAGCCCGTCAGGACCTTGCGCCGCGCCGTCGAGAAGGCACGGAACGAGGGCAAGCGGCGCGTGTTCGCGTGCGCGGAGGCCTTCGACGAGGCGGTGACGCTGCCGTCGGGGATCGACCTCTGGGGCGGCCGGGACTGCACCACGGACGAGTGGGGCTGGCCCGGCAGCTACAGCGTCACCGAGATCGCGCCGGAGCCGGGCCGCGTGCCGCTCAAGGTCGAGGCCACCCAGGGGATCGGCACGTCGAACATCTCCGCCGTGCGGCTCGTCGCGGCGGACGCGATCGAGGCCGGCGCCCCGTCGATCGCGATGCGCGTGACGGACGGCGGAGATGCCGTCGTGACGTGGAGCGAGCTCATCGCGGGCAACGGCGCGGACGGGGAGCCGGGCGAGGACGCGCCGCTGGAGCGGGCGCAGAACGGAGCGCCGGCGAACCACGGCGCTGCAATCTGCTCGGACGAGCTCGTGCAGGGCGGCGCGATCGCGGTGACCGAGTGCGCCGATGGCATCACGTCGGCCGGCGGGAGCGGAGGCGTCGGCGAGCGGGACGCCGGTGGCGCCGGCGAGACCGGTGTGCCTGCGCCACCGCCGCTGGAGGCGAGCTCCGAGGGCCGAGGTGGGCGCGGCGAGCGCGCCACCGGCGCCTGTGAGCCCGGCGTGCCGGGACGCGATGGTGCGGGCGGCACGTCGGGGAACGGTGCACTCCAGAGCAGTGTGCACCTCAGCTCCAGCGGCCTGCACGCCGCGCCCGGCCTGGACGGCACGCCGGGAGGTACGGCCCAGGGCGGCGGTGGGGGTGGCGGCACGCGCGGGCGCGGCGTCTGCGGGAGGGGGGAGCCCCAGGGCGGCGCGTCCGGCGGCTCGGGCGGCGGGGGCGGCTGCGGTGGGCGGGCTGGCAAGGGCGGCGGGACCGGCGGCTCCAGCATCGCCACCGTCGTCGTCGGGGCGAAGGTCGAGTTCGACCACACCACGCTTCACGCAGGGCGCGGTGGCAACGGGGGTGCGGGGGGACGGGGCCAGCAGGGCGGTCGTGGCTATCCGGGAGGCTACGGCGGAGAGGCCGGGATGACCGCCGGCGGAGAGATCAGGTATGCGTGCGATGGCGGACATGGAGGAAAGGGAGGCGACGGGGGCCACGGCGGCGGCGGGCTCGGTGGCTCCTCGGTCGGCATCGCCCGTGACGACAGCGACGTGACCATCCTGGCCGACGTCGAGTTCACGCTGAGAGGTGCGGGCGCCGGTGGACCCGGAGGCGACCCTGGCGACGCGCGAGCCGCTGGACAGGCCGGGCTCACCGAGCAGTTCTGGTCCATAAACGGTATCAACTCCACGCCGCCTCGCTGAGCGGCGCAGCGGGGTGGAAGGTCACCCCGCGAAGAGGGCCGATGAAGCATGTGAAGAGGATGGCGTTCGCGTTGCTAGGGACGCTCGCCGCCGCGGGCTGTGCGAGCGAGCCGAGCGTGCCCGGCGAGGCGGCGCCGTCGGAGCCGGCGTGCCTGGAGGCGATCACCGAGCACCGCGCGCTGGAGGGGTGTGGCGTGTTCGCCAGAGCGCCGCGGAGTGGTGAGTTCATCGGCGGATCCGGAACCATGGCGGATCCGGCGCTCACGTTGGGACACGCGATCGAGCTGGCGCGCACAGGACGGCGTCGCGTCTTCGCCTGCGGAGGCTGGTCTTTCGGAGAGGACGTGGTGCTGCCGTCCGGGATCGATCTGGTGGGCGGGTTCGATTGCAGGAACGGCTGGAACTACGACGAGGGGACCCCCGCCTTCCTCCTCACCCCCGACAAGGGCGGGCCTGTCTCCATCAGCGTCGTGCCGGACGATGGCGAGCGCCAGGGCCTCGACGATGGCGTCTCGACGATCACCGACCTGTTGCTCTGGATCGTCAACGCGACGCGTGACGGCGCCTCCACGGTCGGCATCGTCGTCCACCCAAACGCGGCGCTCGAGCTGGTCCGGGGCCACATCGAGACGATTGGCGCGGCACATCGCGGCTTCGATGCCGACAGGAACATGCCGGACCAGCCGGACCGGGCGCGCGACGGCACGGACGGGAGCCCGGGAGGCGATGCGTGCTCGGCCGACATCGTGCCTGGAGGCGCCGCCGTCAGCACGATCTACGACGATGGCTCGATGTCGGTCGGCGGCAAGGGCGGCGACGGGCGCGCGGACCGCGGCGACGATGGAAGCAGCGGTGCGCCGCTCCCGAGCCCGAACCCGTCCGGCGCTGGCCTCGGCGGCGCGGGGGCAACGAGCCAGGGGCCTTGCGAGGCCGGCCAGTTCGGGGCCAGAGGGGTGGATGGCGCGCACGGTCGAGGAGGACGGCGCGCTGGAACGTTCACGGCGACGGGCTGGGTGGGCGAGGCGGGCACCGACGGAGGGGACGGCACGCCGGGGGCCGGTGGGGGCGGCGGCGGCGGCGCGCGCGGCGGCACGCTCGCGTGCAGCGTGCCGCCGAACGGCGGCAGGTCCGGAGGCTCCGGAGGTGGCGGCGGCTTCGGCGCCAAGGGCGGTAGGGGCGGCGGGTATGGTGGCGGGAGCATCGGAATCATCGCGTTCGACGCCAGGGTGACGTTGCGGGACGTGCATATCCAGACGCACAACGGCGGCGACGGCGGCTACGGACAGAGAGGACAGGAAGGTGGCCATGGCGGCCGGCCTGGGGAGGCAGCGGAAGCACGGGGGCAGGGCAGCGCGCTCCGCGCCTGTGACGGGGGTCTTGGCGGCCGCGGAGGACACGGCGGTAACGGTGGCGCCGGCGCGGGCGGACCGTCGGTAGGCATCGCGTACGTCAACGAAGAGCTGCTCACGCTGGAAAACGTGACGTTCCAGATCGGCGCACCGGGCGAGGGGGGTTACACGTCTGGGGCCGACAGCACGTTGGAGGGAGAGAACGGCTTCGCCAGCGAGATGGTTCGATTTTCGCCATGAGCCGCTGAAGGGCAGACGCCGCAGGAAGGCTGATGTCCTTGAAGGCTGTCGCGAACAGGGCTCGTGGCGCGTCCATCGGGGGTGTCTGCGCAGAGCCACATCACGCTCACGACGAGAGCGGGTGTCATCCTGTTGTCGAGCGCGTCGTTGTTGGTGGCGACCCCGGGTGTGATGGTGCCATTGATGTGAATCTTTCCCGCACCACGGACCCGCTCCAGCGCCGTGCGGGACGTCTCGCCCGAGCCCCAGTGGCGTGACGAGTTGTTTGGTAACGCAAACCGTTGCGCAAAGAAGCAAGCGGTTGCGGAACCCCTCGGCACGCAAGCGCCCCGACGGATCTCGTCGCTCCCCCTCCGCCTGTGCGCCTGGGCACGGATCCACGCTGGCGGCGTGGTGTCCTGGGCTACATCGGCGGGCACCCGGCAGGCTCGCCGGCGGTCTCGGGAGGAGCGGAGGGGCGCTGGAGCACCCGAGCGAGAGGCGATCGCTCGAGCCCGCGGCAGCGATCACCTTCGATGCGGGGCTGGAGAGCGCCGGAACCGGTCTCGAGAACGCCAGCGTGAGGGCTGGAGAGCGCCGGAACCGGTCTGGAGATCGGCGAGATGGGGTCCGGAGACCGCCGGAGCCGGTCTCGAGAGGGCGCGGCGCGGTCCGCGCACATCTCGAGACCCCCTCGGCCGATCTCCGGACCCCCTCCGCGGCTCTCGAGACCCCCCTCGCCCGCTCCCCGGACCCCCTCCGCGGCTCTCGAGACCCCCCTCGCCCGGTCCCCGGACCCCCTCCGCGGCTCTCGAGACCCCCCTCGCCCGGTCCCCGGACCCCCTGCCCCGCTCCCCGGACCGCTTTCCCGCTGCCCCCGCGTCCCCCGCGCGTCCCCCCCGCGCGTCCCCCCCCCCCGCGCGTCCCCGGCTGCGCGGCCCCCCCGATCGCCTCAGCCGAGCAGCGGCTCCGCGTCGGCGACCTCTCCCTCGGCGTCCTCGTCGGCCTCGTCGAGCGACGCGTCCTCCTCGACCACCTCGCCGGGGGCGGCCGCGGTGCGCTTCACGGTCGTGAGGCCGAGCTGGATCTGCGCCTTGACCGGGAAGACCTGCCGGAGCGTCGTCGCCCAGTCGTTGAACCAGTCGCGCAGGCCCTCGATGGCCTCCCGCTGCTCCTTCCGGGCCCTCGCCAGCTCGGCCGCCGACACCCGCGGCGGCTGCGCCGGCGCGCCGGCGCCCGCCTCCAGCTTGCCGAGCAGCTCGCGCACCTGCTGCACCCGCGCCTCGCTCAGCCCGCGCGTCGCGAGCGTCTTGTGGACCTTCTTCGCGTCGCCGTCGCTGTTCCTCGCGAGCCCCTCGACGCGGCGAAGGAACGTCGCGACCGACATGACCACCGCCGGCCCGAGCGGCTGCTGCTCCAGGTTCTTGAAGAAGGCGGCCTCGAAGGCGTCGCGGCGCTCGCGCGGCACGACGCGACGGATGATCGCGCGGGTGCGCGGGAACCACGTGTTCTCGAAGGTATCGACCTCCTGGAGCACCCGCATCCGCTCGGCGCCCTCGACGTTCCCGCCGGCCGACGCCTCGACGAACAGGTGCTCCAGCGGGCGCTGCTCGCCCGAGGCGAGCTTGAGCAGCCGCCACCCCTCGCGGTGCTCGTCGGGCGTGTAGCCCTCGCGACGCGCGCGCGCGCCGAACGGCGCGGCCTGGACGTTGACCAGGAACCTGAGGGCGCGACCCAGGAGATCCTGCTCGGCCGCGGTGAGCACCAGCGGCAAGGACGCCTCGGACACCTCGGAGGTCGCCGCCTGCGCTCCCGGATTCTTCGGGGCGCTCGCCGACTTTGCTTTCGCCATGTCGTTCTCCTCGCCGGCGCGTGTTGATAGAACCGCGCTCGACGGCCGCGGCCGACTGCAAGCCGCGCGCCAGGGGAGTGGATTGTCGCCGCGCGTTCGCTACGTTACCCCGCCCGACCCGACCCCCCACGACGCTTCGCTCGGCCTGCTCGTGAGCAAGGAGCCTGATGAAACCGAAGTTCGGAACCGATCTGACGACCGGCAGCATCCCCAGACACCTCGTCACGTTCTCGCTCCCGATGCTGCTCGGGAGCTTCCTGCACACGGCCTACAGCTTCATCAACGCCATCTGGGTGGGTCAGTTCCTGGGCACCGGGGCCCTGGCGGCCGTCACGGTGAGCTTCCCTGTGATCTTCACGATCTTCGGCGTCGGGATGGGGATGACCCTGGCGACGAACATCCTCGTCTCGCAGAGCTTCGGCGCCAGACGGTTCGACGAGCTGCGGCGCGTCGTCGACGGCTCCACCGTGCTGATCTACGGCATCGGCATCGTGCTGACCGCGCTCGGCGAGATCTTCACGCCGCAGATCCTCCGGGCGATGGACACGCCGGCCGACGTCCTCGAGCCCTCGGTGGGCTACCTCCGGATCTTCCTGCTCTCGCTGCCGTTCAGCTTCGGCCTGTTCGCGCTCCGGAGCATGCTGCAGGGGACGGGAGACTCGAAGACGCCGCTCTATTTTCAGCTCGGCTCCGTGCTGCTCACGACGGCGCTCGATCCGCTGCTCATCTTCGGTCGGCTGGGGCTGCCGAAGCTCGGCCTGAACGGGACGGCCTGGGCCACGCTCGTCTCTCAGGTCCTCCTGCTCGTCGCGCTCCACGTGTACCTCCACGTCCGCAAATCTCCGATCGCGCCGAGGTGGCCGCGCTTCAGCCAGCTCGGCCCGACGATCCGCAAGACCTGCCGTATCGGCGTGCCAGCGGCCGTTCAGCAATCGGTCGTCTCGCTGGGCATGGTGGTGGTGACCGGGCTCGTGAACGGGTTCGGGGAGGTCGCGACCGCGGCGTTCGGCGCGGCCTCGCGCATCGACCAGATCGCCGTCATCCCCGCGCTCACCCTGGGCATGGCGATATCCACGCTCGCCGGGCAGAACCTGGGCGCCGGGCACCACGGCCGCGTGCGCGAGATCTTCATGTGGGGCTGCGTGCTCAGCGGCGGGATGACGCTCATGATCTCGGCGGCGACCCTCCTGTTCCCCGAGGCGCTCCTCCGGGTGTTCATCAGCGATCCGGTCGTCATCGGGCTCGGCGTCTCGTACCTGCACGTCGTGGGCGCGTGTTATGTCTTCTTCGGCCTCTCCTTCGTGAGCAACGGCATCATCAACGGCGCCGGCGCGACGATCGTCACGACCGCGATCTCCCTGCTGAGCCTCTGGGTGATCCGGGCCCCGCTCGCTTACTGGCTCGCCCGCGAGATGAACAGCGTGCAGGGCGTCTGGTACGCGATCGCGGTGAGCTTCCTCGTGTCGCTGGTCGTCAGCATGGCGTACTACTTCTCGGGGCGCTGGAAGCGGGCCCTCGTCCACAAGGCCGCTCCGGCCGGCCCCGGGGCAGCTCCGGCCGACCCGACAAGAGAGGCCGACCCCGCCAGGACCTTCGCGAACGAGGTCGGCGAGGCCTGAGCCGCCGCGCGCCGGCGACGGACCGCGGCGAACGCCGGCGGCCGGCCGCTTGCCTCGCCAGCCGGCGGCTGCCTCGCCAGCCGGCGGCTTGCCTCGCCGCCCCCCCGGACGCCGCCGCGGGGACCGGGGCGTCGCCCGAAGATGCGCGGGCGACCGGGAACCGGAAGCGCGCTCGTTCCGACTCCTCCCCGAGGACCGCTCCCGGTCCGGGGAGGACGACCGATGCAGCGTTCGCACAGCACCTCAGCGCAAGGCCCGGCCTCGACCCGGCGGCGGCGCGCCGGCGCCGCGCTGGATCCGCAGCGCACGCTGCTGATCTCGTGCTTCGACGCCGCGCTGCCCCTCGAGCGGATGGGGCTCTCGGCGCGAGGCATCGCCTGCGCGCAGATGCGGTCGCCGGCGCACCTCGTGGCGCCCTGGAGCGAGGCGACGACCGGCGAGAACGCGGCGCTCCAGCTCTCGCTCTCGATGCGGGAGACGCACGACGTCGTGATCTGCGGCCACGTCCGGTGCACGGCGCTGGAGGTGCTCCTCGACGAGGCGCGCGCCCAGCAGGCCTTCCATCTCCTGTCGCAGGTGCCCGCGGCGCGGGCGACGATCGAGCTCGTGCGCCGCAACTACGGCCGCCTCGGCGGCGACGCGCTCCGCGAGGTCATGGCGCAGGAGAACGTGCTCACGCAGCTCGATCACCTGCTCACCTACCCGCTCCTGTCGGGGGGCGGCGGGCCGCGCGTGCACGCCTGGCTCTACGACGAGCGCGACACGTCGCTCTGGGCCTACGCCTCCGAGGAATCGCAGTTCGTGCGCCAGGTTCAGCTCCGGTAAGGCCGCGGCGTGGCTCGGGCCGTCCGCAGGGACGCCGGGCACCTCCGCGAGCATCCGTCGCAAATCTCCCCGCAGGCGCCTTCAGGGTTCTTGACGCGGCGGGCCGATCGCCTTCTACGCTCGACGACGGCCAATCCATGAGCGCGGACGGGCAACGTCGACATCGACGCGAGTTCGGTGGGTTCCCTGCCGATCTGCTCGCGCGCCGCATCATCGGGGTGCGCGCGATCGTATGGCTCGGGATGGCCTCGGTTGCTTCGATGGCCCTGCCAGGCAACATCCTGCATGGGTTGCTCCTCGGGCTCGCGCTCTTTGGCTTCGGGTGCGGTGGAGCGCCGCTGGCGGCCAGGTTGTTCACCGCCTCCAGGGTGGGAATCGTCGTCGGATCCGATGGCATCCTCGTTCGTGGACAGTTCGTGCCCTACTCGGAGATCGGCTCCGTTCGTTACGAATCGTGGCGCGAGCCTGGTTACGGCGACGATATGCCCACTCTCGAGCTGAGTATGTCCCTCGAGCTGGTCGACGGTGATCGGCTCCAGCTCGCGAATCATTTCCCGGATGGATTGAGGGACGCGATCGATGAGGCGCGCGCCGCATGGGCGGCCGGAGAGCTCGACCCGGAAGTGGAGAGCGACGTGGAGGTAGGGAGCGACGCGGTCGCGTGCGGCGAGCGGACCGGCCTCGACTGGCTCCGTGCGCTGCGCGGCCTCGGTCTGGGTGCCGCAGGCGGGTACCGCACGACCGGCCCGGATGCTGGCCAGATGTCGCGTCTCCTCGACGACGTGCGGTCAAGGCCGTGGGCTCGCGCCGCCGCCGCGATCGTCCTCGCGGCGTCGGGCGATGCGACGGCCACCAGCAAGCTGCGTATCGCAGCCGAAGCGACAGCGAATCCGCTGTTGCGCGCCCGCTTGAAGGAGGTCGCGGACGCCCGCGACGACGCCGCGCTCGCTGAAGCGCTGGAGGCGCTCGACGAAGCGGACCGCGAGGAGCACGCAGGATGACCCTGCAGGGCCCCGCCGCCAGGAATTGAGCCCGTCGGCGCTCACCTGCTCGCCGCGCTCGGCGACGAGGATCTCTCGCAGGCGTTCAGGTGATGCCGCTTTTGGCGAGAGCTTCGGTACGAGGGGGGGAGGCCCGTGCTAGACACTGGTCCCATGGTACGACAACACACAACCACGCTCGTTCGCGCAGGCAGCATGCTCTCGGCGATGGCGTTCGCGCTGACCCTCGGCGCGTCCGCGTGCGGCTCCGACCCGCCGGAGACGCCGAGCGGGACCTCCAGCACCTCCTCCTCCAGCGGCGGCCCCCCCGGAGACGGCGGCGGCCCCTCCGGAGACGGCGGCGGCCCCGCTGTACCCGATCCCGACCCGAGCGACGCCATGTTCGATCCCGACCACGTGATCGAGGTGGGAATCACCATGGCGCCCGAGGACTGGGACACGCTCCGCCGCCAGTCCCGCGACGTCTCGGATCTGTTCGGCGAGGGCTGCATGGACGGCCCCAAGGAGAGCCCCTACAGCCAGTTCCCCGCGAGCGTCACCGTCGACGGCACCACGCTCGAGATGTCCGCCGTTCGCAAGAAGGGCTTCCTCGGATCCGCCAGCATGTCGAAGCCGTCGCTCAAGGTGAGCTTCGACGAATACGTGGACGGGCGCGAGCACGCCGGCCTCGAAGGGCTGACCCTCAACAACGCCCGCCAGGATCCCTCGCTGATAAAGACGTGCCTCGCATTCAAGGTCTTCCGCGACGCAGGCCTGCCCGCCTCGCGCTGTAACTTCGCCCACGTGACCGTCAACGGGGAGGACCTCGGCATCTACGCGCATGTGGAGCCGGTCGGGAAGCGCCTCCTCGAGCGCCATTTCACGGATGCGAGCGGTGACCTCTACGAGGGCCAGATCAGCGACTTCCGCGACGGCTGGACCGCCACGTACGAAAAGAAGACCAACGACGACGACCCCGACCGAAGTGAGCTCGACGCCGTCGCGGCCGCGCTCCTGGCCAGCGACGCCGAGCTCGACGCGACGCTCGGCGCCGTCCTCGATATAGAGACCTTCCGGAGGTACTGGGCCACCGAGGCGCTGGTCGCCGCGTGGGACGGCTACGCGGGCAACACGAACAACCACTTCGTGTATTTCGACCCGGAGTCCGGAAAGATGTTTTTCTTGCCGTGGGGCCCGGATATGTCGTTCGACGCGGTCGACCCGCTCGGCGCGCCAGGGCGGCCGCAGTCGGTCTCGGCGAGGGGGGCCGTCGCGAGCCGGCTCTACCAGACGCCGGAGCTCCGCGCTGCCTATGCCGAGGCAATGAGGGACCTCCTCGAGACGGCCTGGAAGGAGGACGCGCTGCTCCTCGAGATCGAACGGATGGAGAAGCTCCTTTCGCCGTATGTCCGCGAGAACGCGGAGGCCGTGAGGGCGGCGACCGACGCGATACGGGGCTTCGTGAGCGGGCGCCGCGCCACGATCACCGCCGAGATCGCGCCCACGCCTCCCGCGTGGATGTCCCCCACCCCCGCCACGGCGTGCATGACGACGGTGGGGACGATGGCGGGCACGTTCTCGACGACGTGGGGGTCGCTCGCCGAGATGGACCCCTTCGCCGCGGGGACGGGGACGTTCGACGTCGCGATCCCCGCGGACAACCCGCAATCGGCCGAGGCCATGGGCGCCGCGGCCGGCCAGGACGCCGGCCAGCCTGGGCTCGAGTTCGCCATGAACGGGCGCGCCCAGCTTTCGATCCTCGGGAGCTTCCCCGACGGGACGGTGCGCGCCCTCGTGTTCTATGTCGACCCCGAGGTCTTCGTCGACGGCGGCGAGGGCCCGTACGACTGGCAATCGGTCATCGCGTTCGCGATCGATGTCACGGAGTCCGAGCCCGTGATCACGGGCATGTTCGCCGACGGCAAGATCCACTTCGACAAGGCCTCGACGGAGCCCGGAGCGCCGGTGACTGGCTCGTTCGAGGCGACCATCCTCGGAGGCGGTTTCTTCTGATTGGTCCGTCGGGCGCGCTCGCGCCAGCGAATGACTCCCCTGCTCGACGGCCCCCCTCCTCCGCCTGACCCCTCTGCGTGACACTGCCGGGCAGGAGCGCGACGCTCCTCTGGACGAGCTCCCGCAGGTTAGCTTCTTCGGGACGCTGACCTCGCCGGTCGCGCCCGGAGGCCCGCTGTTTCCGGATCTCAGCGAGCAGGCGCCATTGTCAGGACGATCTTGCCACGCGGGCGGGGGCGGGTGCCGTCGAGCATCTCATGCGCGCCGCGGACCCCGGCGAGCGGCAGCACGGCGCCGATGTCGGTCGAGAGCTCGCCCGCGTCGAGCAGGGCGGCGATGCGGTCGAGGCGGGCCGTCGTGACGTCGACGAGAAAGAAGCTGGCCCGCACGCCGCGACGGGCGGCCTCCTCCTGGTCAGGGTTCGACACCGCCGAGACCAGGGTGCCACGCGGCCTGAGCACGGCGAAGGACCGCGCCTGCGCGTCGCCGCCGACGAGGTCGATCACCACATCGATGTCCTTCGCGGCGTCCTCGAAGCGCTCGCTCCGGTAGTCCACGACGATGTCCGCACCGAGACCTCGGACAAAGTCGCGATCCTTGGCCGAGGCCGTCGCGATGACACGGGCGCGGGCCCGGCGCGCGAGCTGCACCGCGTACGCGCCGACGCCGCCGGCCGCGCCGTGCACCAGCACGGTCTGTCCGGCTTCGAGCTGGGCCTGCTCGAACAGCGCCTGCCACGCCGTGACGGCGACGACCGGCACGGAGGCGGCCTGCACGTCGTCGAGCCGGAGAGGCTCGCGCGTCACCATGCCCGCCTGCGCCACGGCATAGGCGGCGTGTGCGCCGGTGAAGCGCTTGTTGGTGACGCCGAAGACCCCTGCGCCCGGCGCGAGGTCAGTCACCTCGGGGCCGACCGCGACCACGGCACCAGCGAGGTCCGAGCCGAGCGTCAGCGGCAGCGGCTGGGGCAGCACGCTCTTGCCGGCACGGATCCAGCCGTCCCACGGCCCGACCCCGGCCGCCGCGACCCGGACCAGCACCTCGCCCGGGCCGGGCAGCGGGACCGGCACCTTGTCGATCGTGATGACCTCGGGGCCGCCGAACCGGTGGACTCGGGCGGCGTCGGTGGAGCCGGGAAGCATCGTCGCGAACATGGTGTGGACCCTGGAAGCGTCGAGGGAGGGCGCCGGCGGAAGACATGGCGAGGGCAGCCATGAACGAGGAGGGAGGCAGGTAAGGCAGCGTCTGCCATCCCAGGTGAGCTTGGCGATTCGCCCTCGATGCCCTCGAATCGTTCTACTTCCCTCACCTCTGTATTCCTGTTCCTCCCGGCAAGGCACAGGCGGACCTGGTGAACAGCACATCGGGTGTGCAGTCGACCGAAGCAGGCGGATCCTTCTGATGGCGTTCACGCCTGGTCGCCCGCAGGTTGTTCGGCAAGAAGGGCGACCGAATGCCGCGGAGCCAACTGGCCGATCCTGACCCGGCGACGGGGAGAACCTCGCCGGCCTGAAGAACATCAGCCCGCCGGCCCAGGCCCTGTGCCCGTCCCCAGGCTGAAGATCCCCTCCGGGCTCGGCGCCACACGAAGGAGAGAGGACCGTGAAGAACGAGATCGCTGGCATCCGCATCCCTGACAGCCACCTGGCCGCGGAAGCGACCGAGCTCGCGCGGGAGATGTCGGCGCCCTTCCTCTTCAACCACGTCATGCGCACGTACATCTTCGGCGCGCTGCTCGCGAAGCGGCGCGGGCTCGAGCTCGATCTCGAGCTGTTCTACCTCGGGGCGGCGCTCCATGACCTCGGCCTGGCCGAGAGGTTCCGGGGCCCGGAGCGGTACGAGGTCGAAGGCGCCAACGCGGCGCGCGAGTTCCTGAAGCAGCGCGGCGTGCCCGAGGAGGCGATCGGCGTCGTGTGGGACGCCATCGCGCTGCACACCGTGAGGGGGGTCCCGCAATACAAGCGGCCCGAGGTGGCGCTGCTCCACGTCGGAACGAGCATGGACGTCACTGGCATGGACTTGAAGGAGCTCTCTGCGGACGAGGTGGATGAGGTGCTCCAGGCGTACCCGCGCCTCGATTTCAAGCGCGCATTTCCGCAGGCGATCGCCGACATGCTCGCCAGCAAGCCGGAGACCGCCTTCTACAACTTCACGGCCGACATCGCCGAGCGGCTGATCCCGGGCTTCCGTGCCCCCAACGCCTACGACGTCATCCTGGCGGCGCCGTTCAAGGAGTGACCGGACCCAGCGCGTCGAGAACTAGCTCGAATCCGGGGTAGATCTGCGTGACGGGGTATCGGCGGACAGCGCCGAGCCTCCGCGGGCGACTCCGACCTAGGTCCGGTCGCTCCATCCACGGCTACAGCTGGGATCCGATAGATCGCCGCCGTCCTCCCCGAGGATCTCGCGGGTCGTCGGCTCGTCGACGTCCGCGAAGGACTCTGACGCCGCCATGCGGAGCCGAGGATCTGGATCTCGCAAGGCTGCCCGGATGAGCGGGTGCGCCGCGGGGTCGTGCGCGACCCGCACGATGGCCGCCCATCGGATCCAGGGCTCGGGCACACGAAGGGCGTCCAGGAGAGCGGCGCGCACGGCCGGATCGTCTCCGTCCGGGTGCGTGAGCGCTGCCGAGGCGCGCACGCGCCCGTCCGGGTGGTGCAGGAGCTCCCGCAGGAGGCGGCAGGCCTCCTGCTGCAGGGGGGCGCTCCAATGTTTGAAGCTCAAGAACTGGACGGCAAACTGGAGGTCGTCCGGATCCATCGGACCGATGAGCGCTCGGAGGTCCTCGGCCGTCGTGAGCGCTTCCAGTCCGGCCTTCGTCGCCTTGTAGCTACCGTACCTTGCCTCCGCGCGCAGGAACACCTGCGCCTCCTGGACAGGGAGCCGCCACTGCAACGCGCAAACAGCCTCGTAGCGGACGTAGTGGTGCGGATCTCCAAGGGCCCGAAAGAGCACCGGCGGCGGCGCCAGGCCTTCGCCAGCGAGCACCTCGATCGCCCGCGCGATCGACCCCCCGGTCTCCTCGTCGCGACGCATGACCCAGGGACTGCGAGGCCCCTCCGCGAGGGAGGCATCGGCCGCGGCGACGCGCTCGGCGCTGCCGGCGTCGCGAGCGATCTCGAGGAGCACCGCGCTGCCTTCCGGGTCCTGCGCGAGCCTCTTGCCAGCCTCGAAGCTTCCCCACGGCTGAGCGAGCGCGGCGAGGATCTCTTGTTTCGTCAGCATGGGTCCCTCCTGGTGCTCCGCGAGAAGCTGGAAGCGCGGCTCTGGCCTGCGGGGGAGCGCTTCACCAGTCGTCTTTTCGCGGGATCCCCCTGTGCTCGAGGTACGGAAACAGCGCGTTGATCCAGCCCGTCACGGAAGAGTCGCCTGAAACCCGGGGGCCCTCCGTGCTTGATCTGGCAAAGACTGTTACCAAACAGGGCACCACCCCGCCGCTCGGCGGCGGCGCGTGGACGGAACGCAGACTCCCGAGCCGGGCCGCCTCCGACGGCTGCTGCGGCGCGGGGTCGGGCTCGACCGGCGCGGGCTCACGGTAGGGTCGCGCAGGCATGGGAAGCTCATACCACGGATGGCGGCGGGCGGGCGCGACCCAGCACGATTGACCTTGCGGATGCCACGTTTCCATGACGCCTTCTCCCTGCCACGGTGCCCCCCGGCGCGGCGAGCTCTCAGGGCGTGATCCGCGTGATGGTCCGGCTGGTCCTTTGCCAGACGCCGCCGGCGAGGGTTGCGTTGATGGTTGCCGTCGCGGTCCCCTGCCAGGCCAGCGGGGCGTCGATCGTCATGGTCCCAGCGCCCCAGGTCGAGATCGACACCGGGCCGGAGCACCCGGGACACGCATTGACGCCGGTCACGCCGCTGAGCGGAAAATCCAGGTGAGAGCCGCTGCCGTTGCTGACGCCGAAGACCCAGGTCGGCGCGCTCCCGGCGTAGACCTGGAGGTAGCCGACGTGGGTGCTCCCTTCCGAGAGCAGGCCGAGCCCCCAACCGGACTCGGTGGCATCGTACCAGAGCCCGCCAAGGTCTGGTGAGCCGCCGGCCCCCCAAAGCCACGCCACGCTGTCGCGCCCCGAGCTGCCGTCGAGCTGCCAGACCAGGTCACCGCGATCCGAGGACGTGAGCTCCAGGCTCGCAGTGCCGACCACGGTCGCGGTGATTCCGGTGCCGGTCCAGCGCGTGCGCTGCAGCTCGCCGGTCCAGGCGCTCGGGCCGCGAGACAGGATGGCCTGATACCAGATCGGGGCGCCGCCCGGATCGAAGGTGTACCACGTCATGACGACGCCATCGACATTGCTCAGGAAGCGAACATCGAGACCGTTGTTCGGACGGCTGAGATCGTCCCAGAGCCCTCCCTGGGGCGTCGGCGCGAGCGGCGGGTTCTCGCCGATCACCGTGACCTCGCTGAGGGTCGGGCTCGTGGCGGTGGTGCCATACACGACGGTATAGAGATACCGATGGCCAGGCGAGATGGTCTCGACACGCTGACCGGCGACGCGCGTGTCGATGATCTGCGGCGCGCCGCCGTCGATCCGGCGCACCAGACGGGCAGAGCTGACGTCCGACGTCGTCCAGACCAGGTTGGTCGTATTGGCGGGCGCGACCACGCGGTCAGGTGTCGCCGTGATCGTCGCGGTGGGGCCCCGGCCGACGACACCGTAGTTGTAGAGGAGCATCCCGTCACCCCAGAGCTGGATTCCATGGGACTCACCCCCGGCGATGGGGCCATATCTGAGCGAGCCGTCGTGATCTGTAGAGAGCTCGATCTCCGGTCGATCGGGCGGCCGCGCGACCACGCGGACGTTCGTGGCCCCGCCGCCGTGCCAGGTCAACGTCGTGTAGAACGTCTCCCGCGGCCCCAGCCGCGCCTCCCAGGGCGAAGCGCCGAAGCTGGCGCCGATATGGCACTGGTACTGCGAGGGCATGACTCCGCTCCAGAGGGTGCCTGGAGCGAGCGGGTGACAGGGCATCAGAGGACCGGCCTGCGGGGTCACGCTGACCGCTGTGTACGGAGGCGGGCAGGGCTCGCACGAGTTGAAGCTCAGCCCCGTCGTGTCGCGGCACGTCACCGCGTTGTCCCATCCGAGCCCGTAGTTGGGCACGCTGGAGCTGAAGTAGTACTCGGCCGGGTGCCGCCCCGGGGGACACGCGAGCCATGGTTGCGGCGCGGCGCTCTTGCGGGACCCCGAAATCGAGGCGTCCTCGAGCACGATCACCTCTTCATAGGGCGTCGTGGCGGGCGTATCCACATCCGAAGAGCTCATCCCCTCCGCGCTGACATCGAGCGCGTGCGCCGTGTCGGCAGGGCCGAAGTCAGCGTGGGGTCCGCTCGAGCACGCCACGGCCGGCGCCGAGCCGGCGATGACGACGAGGAGAGCGAGCACCGGGGGACGATACGCGCTCGTCGGCGCTCGGGAATCCCGGCGTGGGGAGGTCGGAACCGAAGGGGGAGAATTCAAACAAGAAGATACCATCGAGTCCTCCTGATCGGGACGGTGGCTCATCACGGCTCTCCGGCTGCCAGCCGAGGAGCATGGGGTCGACCCAGCGGGTCGGAGCGGACGCCGGCGGGGCGCGCCCGGGGGGATCCGGGCTCGCCTGCTGCGTCCGTCACCACGTCTGTAACCCTAGGACGGGGCTGGGAGGCCGGCTCGGACGACGGCGCACCACGATTCGACCGAGAGTGCAGCCGTGGGGCTGTCGGCGTGGTAGCGTTGAGGCGCATGTTCGCTTCTTTCACTACAGATGCTGTTCCGGAGAAGGAGCGCGCGGAGTACTGGCAGGAGATGGCGGGCCGGGCGTTCCTGGGGCTGCGCACCGAGCGGCGCGGGCGTGGTCCGTTCTTCGGCATGCTCGAGGGGCGCGGGGCCGGGTCGCTGTCGGTCACCCGGCTTCATTCGTCGGCGCAGGGGGTCTTCCGCGGGGAGCCCGAGATCGCGCGCGCGTCGCGCGAGTGCTTCTTCGTCGCGATGCAGCTCGCCGGGATATGCACGCTGCGCCAGGGGCGCGAGGTCCGCCGGGCCGAGCCGGGCGACATCGAGCTGCTCGACGGCACTCGTCCGGGCGAGCTGTCGTTCGAGACCGACTACGAGCGGATCGTCGTCTCCGTCCCCTACGACCTCTTGCGACCGAGACTGATCTATATCGACCGGGCGGTCGGCAATGTCGTCAGTTGCCGACAAGGGGTCGGAGCGCTTGTGTCGAGCTACATGCGCGCCTTCGCGCAGAACGTCCTGCCCGAGCCTGTCACGGGGTCGGCCTCCGACATCCTCATCGAGCTGCTCGCGCTCGCGTGCAACGCGCCGGAGGCCGGCGCGAGCTCCGATGGCGCGTCCGTGCGTGAAGCCCGGCGCCACGCAGTGAAGCGGTACGTGGAGCGCAACCTCGCCGATCCGTCGCTGAGCCCGGCGACAGTGGCCGCCCGCTGCGGCATCTCGACGCGCTACCTTCACGGGCTGTTCGCCGAGAGCGGCAAGACGTTCATGCGGTGGGTCCTGTCGCGGCGGCTCTCGCGATGCCGCGACGCCCTCGTCGATCCGGCGCTGCGAGCGCGCGGCATCACCGATATCGCCTTCGCCTGGGGCTTCCACGACGTGTCGCATTTCGGGCGCGCCTTCAAGGCGGCCTTCGGGATGACGCCGCGCGACTGGCGGCGTGTCGGGCGAGCGTCCGGCTGATCCGGCGCGCGCGACGCCCCGGCCCGGCCGACGAGCGATGCGCGCGGGAGCGCCCGGTCCTCGCGATCGGGGCTCGAGCAGCCCCCGGCGCACACCTTGGTTGATCCAGATTCCGCGCGTGACGCCGGGCACCCGGCGTCACGCGCTTGCCGCGTGATCCCGTCAGGTCACTTGGCGGGCACGAACCGCACGGAGGCGAGGCGGATCAGCTCGCCCGCGTCGCCCGTCACCTTCAGGTAGACCTCGTGGGTCCCCGTGGTGGGCGCCACGCTGCATCGGGTCGTCTCCCACTTGTCCCAGCCGCCCGTGCCGGGGATGGTGCAGGTCCCGATGGCCGAGCCGCCGGCCAGCGGATCGAGCCAGACCTCCACGACGCCGCCTTGACCGGCGCTAGAGGCCTTCAGCTCGATGGCGTCCGCGTGCACGCGGTTGTTGCCCAGGTAGACGCTGCCATACATGGCCCAGTCGCCGTTCTCCAGCCCGCCCAGCGCCGGGGTTCCCTGATCGTTCGACACGACGTCGGCGCCCGACTGCTGGTTCGCCTCGGCGGCCGGGATCGGGGTGAACCCGTCGCGGTACGCGAACAGGTCGAAGTCGGCGCGCTTGCCCGTCGCGAACATGCCAGCCTGGTTGCCGATCCAGGTGTGGGCCATGGCATAGAAGCTGTCGAGCGCGGAGATGTCGACCTCGGAGCCCACCTGGGTCCACTCGACGCCATCCTTGCTGAACCAGCCCGTGGCCTTGTGGTCGGTGCGGACCAGCTTCAGCCACACGCTCTCGCCGGAGGGGGCGGGCACCGACTCGCTCACCACCACCGGCTTGGCGAGCTCCGTGTACGCGCTGCCCCCCTCCGCCGGCGGCTCCACCGAGCGCGAGCGGAAGGAGAACCGGATCTTGTCGGCGTCGTCCTCCATGACCCGCGCCACCGAGACCTCCATGATGGCGGGGAGCATGAAGTTCTCGCTGCTGGTCATCCACGTCGGGGCAGAGATCACTTGCTCATCCTGCCAGTAGCCGTTGCCCACCCGGACGCCCGCGGCGTCGCCGTCGCGCCCGGGCGTGAACTCCATCTTCACGATCATGCTGCTCGAGTGCAGCGCGTCCTTCTGCACCACCCACGTCGTCTCGCCGGCGTCCGCATCGATCTGCAGCCACCCCGGGCGGTCCTTCACCGAATACCTGTCCTCCGACGGGCCGTAGGTGGTCCAGGCAGGGCCGATCTGGTCCGACGAGAACTCGTCGTTCACCGGCAGCAGGAAGGGCACGCCGCTCTGCGGCAGCTCGGGCGCCGGCAGGTCGCGCACCGAGCTCGTGTACCGCGGCACCGGGATGGTCTCGCCGTCCACCTCCTCGTCCTCCCAGCTGACGCCCAGGAGCAGCCCCTCGCGGGCCAACCCCTGCCATTCACCGTTCTTCGAGTCCTGGGTGCCGATGTTCGTGCAATCGTACGAATGGGCGAAGACCCACCAGGTGCCGTCCTCGAGCTCGAACGGCGCCGTGCCGTGCTGCACGCCAGCATACGGCTCCTCGCCGGTCAGCACGTAGCCGAGCCAGTGCCAGTCCTCCTGGGTGCTGCCGACCAGCTTCTTCGAGGCCCACGCGTGCATCTGGCCGCCGCAGGCCGTGTGGGTCGACACGAAGTAATAGTACCAGTCGCCGCGCCTGGCCATGGTCGGCCCCTCGGCCCACTTGCTCCAGTCGGGATCGCTGAAGTCCCCGCAGCCGCCGGTCTCCTGGTCCCAGTTGATGAAGCTGAGATCGATCGTCGACTCCGGGATCAGCATCCCGGTCTCCGGGTCGATCTCCGTGACCAGGTTGATGCCGAAGTCGTTGGGATGCTCTGCGTCCCACTTGCACAGGCCGTTCTTGATGATCATGTAGGCCTTGCCGCTGTCCGGCTCGACGAACACCGAGTTGTCGGAGCCGGTCCCTCGCGTGTACGAGACGTCGCTGCCGGGCGGCGTGTAGGGGAAGACGTCGACCTTGGTGGGCTCGGACCACGGACCCTCGAGGCTGGGCGCCGAGGAAAAATGCTGCGTGGCGCCGATGGAGTAGTAGACCCGGTAGACATCGTCCGCCTTGACGATGAAGCCGCCCCAGGTGCCCTGGCCGGGGCCGAGCTGCCCCTCCAGCGCGGCCGCGGTGGAGTGGACCACCCGGGGCAGGCGCTCCCAGCGCACGAGATCCGTCGAGCGCAGGATCTCGAAGGCGGGCATCATGTGGAAGTTGGACCCGACCACATAGAAGGTGTCGCCTTCCCGGTAGATGTTCATGTCCGGGTGATCACCGGGCAGGACCGGGTTCTGGTAGGTCGTCGGGCTGAAGGCCGTGCCGAACGTGGCCTTGAGCGTCTTGCTCGCGTCCAGGGTGATGGTCACCGGGTTGTCCAGCCCGGCGCTGGCCCCGCTCCATCCCAGGAAGTTGTAGCCCGCGGCCGGCGTCGCGGTCACGGTGATCCAGCTACCCGCCTTCTGCGTGTGAGTCCCGGGCCCGGGGTCGGTCGTGCCCTCGCCGCTGGTCTCGATTGTGAGCGCATACTCGGCCTCTTCGCCATCTCCGCAGGCCGCCATCAGGGACCCGATCAGGAGAACCGCCATGACAGGCGCGCTGTCTCGTCTCATCGTCTGCTCCTCGCCGGCCTCACGCCAGCGCTCTCGTTGTGCTCCCGGCGATCTGCAGCGAACGCCTCGATCCCCGGAGGCTCGGCGTGCTGCAAGAATCCGCCCGGCTCGGAAGGCGAGCACGCTCGCCGACCGGCGCGGCTCTCTTTATCTCGAGTGAGGTTTCAAGTGAACCCCTGAATTCCAGCGTGGGACGAGCGTGATCGCCGGGCCGCGACCGGGCGGAGAGGGGCGGAGCGCTTTGGAATTGACATCGGCGATGTGAGCGCTCACAATGGATTCCTCTTCAGGCTTTGCCATGGGTGGGTCGTCATGCGGATCAGGACCGCCATCGGGATAGATCTCGGTCCCGGCGCCGGTCGCTCGGTCGTCGCGGACGCGTGGGACGGCGCGCTCGCGGATCGCGGTCGATACCACCGGCGCCGCTCCTCGCTGACGCGAGGGGAGGCCGCTCTCGCTCTGCCCCGGCCCGATCGCGCCTCGTAGCGATCGAGGGTTGTCGTCCCATGCCGAGCAGGTATGCCGGCCATCACCATCCTTCGTCGGTCCGTACGATGAAGCAAAAAACTTTCGCTTTCTTGCGCCCCCCTTGAATCCTGGATGACCCCGATCGCTGACGGTCGCTGACGAGCCCGGGGAGCCACCGCTGCGCGCTGCCCGGAGCTGCGCGCACGGGGTCCGGACGGCGGCGAGGCAGAGGGAGCACAGGCCTCCACGACAGGGCCGCCCTGCATTTCTCGCCTGTCCGCTCCGCTTCGATCAGAGCGAATCGCTTCACGTCAGGAGGGGACTCTTTCAGCCCTGCTGGCGCGCGAAGCACTCGAGCGAGGCGCACTCGAGGACTCGGCAGCATGTCGGCGTCAAACCACCAGCATCACTCCGCATCTGATAACATCGCACCTCAATCAGGCCGCGGACCGTTCGAGATGCACAATCGGCTTGACGAACAGGCTATCTCGGCGCAATAAACACCCTGAGCGCGCTGCCTGACGCGCACAGAATGAACTTATCCGCTCCGCGCGTATCTCGATAAAGATTCATACGCAGCGGCAGTGGCCGGCGCGGCGTCCCTGCGAGAGCCCTCGGGGCGCGTCGAGCGACCCCGACCTTCGCGAGGGCAGCGCCGAGCAGCAGGCAGGTCCGAGCTCTACTTACTTACCGGGACAGGAGAACAAAATGAGACTGGGAACCAAGCAGGCCTTGTTTGCGGCTGCGGCGGGCGTCCTCGCCGTGTCGTGCGTCATCGGCCCCGAGGAGGCGTACGACGCCGAGATCGAGGAGGAAGGCTCGCTCGAGGGCGCCATCACGGTCGATACGAGCGCGGTCTATACGATCGTCGGCACCCAGAGCAACAAGTGCGTGGAGATCCGGGGCGGGAGCACGGCGAGCTCGGCGGCGGCGCAGATCGCCACCTGTAACGGCACGACGCGGCAGCAGTTTCGCGCGGAGTCGGCGGGCGGCGCGTTCTACCGGCTCAAGAACGTGAACAGCGGCCAGTGTCTCGCGGTGAACGGGAGCTCGACCGCGGACGGCGCGGCCATCGTCCAGTCCGCCTGCAACGGCTCTGCCTGGAGCCAGCAATTCGAGTTCATCGATGTCGCCAGCGGCGTCCAGCGCATCATGGGCCGCGCCAGCGGCAAGGCGCTCGACGTCATGGGCCGGGCGACGACGGACGGCACCGGCCTCCAGCAGTGGGGCTGGGCGAACGGCGCAAACCAGAAGTTCTCGCTCAGGGTCGTGGGGAGCGGCTCGAGCAGCAGCTCCAGCAGCAGCTCCAGCAGCAGCTCGGGCACCGGCGGCTCCGGCGGCTCTGGCGGCTCTGGCGGCTCCGGCGGCTCCGGCGGCTCCGGCGGCTCCGGTGGCGGCGGCGGCAGCGGCGGCACGAAGTTCGTGGGCAACATCACGACCAACGGCGCCGTGCGCGACGGCTTCTCGCGCTACTGGAACCAGATCACGCCGGAGAACGAGGGCAAGTGGGGCTCCGTCGAGAGCTCCCGCGGCTCGAAGAACTGGGCAGCGCTCGACCGGATCTACAACTACGCGAAGTCGAACAACGTCATCTTCAAGCAGCACGTCTTCGTGTGGGGTGCCCAGCAGCCCAGCTGGCTCTCGGGCCTCTCCGCGGCGGACCAGCAGGCCGCCGTCAAGGACTGGATGCGGTCGTTCTGCGCGCGCTACCCCGACACGAAGTACATCGACGTCGTCAACGAGCCGCCGCCCCACACCACGCCTTCCTACAAGAACGCCATCGGCGGAGACGGCGCCAGCGGCTACGACTGGATCGTCAACTCCTTCAAGTGGGCGCGCGAGTACTGCCCGAACGCGGTCCTCATCCTCAACGACTACAACAACATCGAGTACGAGGGCGATCACCAGAACTTCATGAAGATCGCGCGGGCGGTGATCAACGCGGGCGCCCCTGTCGACGCGCTCGGCGCGCAGGCCCATGACGCCTACAAGATCAACACCAACACCGTGAAGGGGTACGTCGACAAGCTCGCCTCGCTGGGCAAGCCCGTCTACATCACCGAGTACGACATCGGCATCGCGGACGACAACCAGCAGAAGCGGGTGATGGAGGAGCAGTTCACGATGTTCTGGAACCACCCCTCCGTCAAAGGCATCACGCTCTGGGGTTACATCGTCGGCGCCACCTGGAGGGACAACACCGGCCTCCAGCAGTCGAGCGGCGCCATGCGGCCGGCCATGAGCTGGCTCATGGGCTTCCTCGGACGCTGACGGTCCGGAGGGAGCGGCCGCTGCGCCGGGCAGGGAGCATGCGACGGCGAGGCCCTGTCGCCTGAGGACTCCTGACAGGACGACGCCGCCAAGGACCAGCTCGACGGGCCCCAGAGGGCCGGAGATGAGCGCGGCGTCGGTCCTGGTGGCTCCGCCCGTTGACCGGCGCTGGCCGTGCGCTCACTGCGTGCATCGCGTCGCGTCGCTCGTGTCGGGCTCGAAGCACGCGACGCGCTCGCCGCCCCCTTCTTCACCGCAGTCCCAGTAGTAGTCCGCCACGTAGCCGTAGCGGTCGTCGAAGTCGATGCGGGTGAGCTCGCAGCCCTCGCCCTCGAGCGCTGCCCGGCCGAACAGGGCTTCCACGGGGTCCGCTTGCTCGGGCGCTTCAGCGAACGTCCAGTCGCCGACGCTCGGTGCCTTGGTCCCGCTGCGAGCGGTGGCAACGACGGTATCTCCGGAGACCGCGGCGAGGGTACAGCCACCCTCGAAGCCGGTGCCGCAGATCGAGATGACGTATTCCTCCGGCCGGTCGGCGCGCCATTTCGAGCGGTTTTCGTCGAAATCGGGACCGCCGCAGCCAGCGAGCAACCAACACCCCATCGCCATCACGCCCAGTGTTCTCATGCCGGCTGAGTTAGCAACGCCCATGCCAGCGCGGAGAGCAGAGGGGGTGTCATGCGCGAACGAGGCAACCATGACACTCCGATCAGGGCCGCTGGCCCGTGTGCCAGGCGCGAGCAGATCGCCTCTGCGGATCGAGCGCCTGGCGCTCGAGCAACGCATGAGGGATGCGCAGCAGCGTCAGCGCCGCCTCCACGGCGAGGGAACCGGAGCCTGCGGCCCGGTACAGGGTCAGGCTGGTCGTTCAGCTCTTCGGGTCCTGTGCGCCGAGGTTGATTCCGGTCTCCCGGACGCTCTCGAGGGGTCCTCGTACATCTCGGAGCTGGAAGCCGACGCGCCGCCCCGCGCTGTCATCAAGCATGGCCTTGACGACGCACGCCGGCGATAAACGTACGATTTGATCGGTTATTTGATGCGGATCGCCGAGAGGTCTGGCTCCTCGGGCCGGCCGATGAGGAGAGGTGCGCGATGGCGATAAGGCCAGCCAGATCGACGCTTGCCGAGGTCCTCTCAACTTCGTGAATTAGTGTTCTCTCGATAACTTGACCAACACCGCGCTCGCGGGAAACCAGAGCAGCAGCGGCTGGTCCTCAACTGGAACGGTGCCTCGGGGTGGGCGGACTTTACCGGCCGCCAGATGCCCATCAACGTGCAGCAGCCCGGCTCCGACATGTGGCACATCCAGGCTCGCACCACGGTCAACTTGCCGCAGGCGGGACGCTACCTGCTGACATTCCGCGCCAAGGCGGACGACGTGCGCACGGTCGTGGTGAACCTGGGGCGCAACGGCAACGGCGACAACCACGGGGCGAGCTACGGCCGCTCGTCATCGAGGAGTGAGGGTCGGCTCGGCGGACATGGCCGCACGGGAGCCGTCGCGCCGCGCCTGTGTAGCGCGCCAGGACCGCCGGGTCGCTGGTTGTCCGACATCCGAGCTTCGCGATCCCGCACTCTTCATGGGTTCCCGGGCCCCCGCCGCCTCTGGTAAGGTGCTCTCCTCGGGAAAAGCGCGCCTCGGCGCCGTGTGCGCTCTCGAGATCCATGAAAGGACGTGGTGCGCCATGCGCGACCTGACTCGTAAGCTCTTCCGCCCTGCGCTGATTCCTCTCCTCGCGATCGGCTGCGCTGTCCTCCAGGGCCTGTCGGGCTGCGCCCCGGCGGATACGGCCGCCGCGGAGGACACGCGCGTCCGGCACGTGCTCGTCGCGCAGGCGAACATCGACCAGCTCCCGCCGGGCGAGCGCCTCGTCCTCGCGCTCGACGCCGAGGCGGTCGTCTACCACGTTCAGCTCGATCCGCCGCTCGACGTCGATCGCGTCGTGCTCCGCTCCGGTCCGCTCGAGGCCTCGCTGCGCGACGCCCTGGACGCGCTGCGGGCGCGCCACCTCGATCCCTTCGCGGCGGCCGACGGCCGGCTCGTCCTGGCCGGCGATCCGGCGAGCTTCGACGCGCTGAGCCGGGCCGAGCTGGATGAACTCCGCCGGGTCGGCTCGCTCTCGGCTCGTGCGGGCAGCGCTCCCCGGCCCGCGCCCCAGACGATCGACCCCGATCCGTGCGGCGAGGAGACGCGCTATGCCCGTGTGGACCTCGGTGAGCTCCGCCTCTGGGGCTCGCAGGTCACGCTCGACTGCGGGCCGCCGCCCCGGCCTCCGCTCTGGGCGAAGCTCTTCGGCGACAGCCAGGACCAGGCCCCCCACGCCGTCGCCGTCGACAGCGCGGGCAACGTGGCCATCACGGGCTCCTATATCCAGGGGATCGACTTCGGCGGCGGCGCGCTCCCGCAGGCGCTCTCCAACGACGCCTTCGTCGCGATGCTCGACGCCGCCGGCAACCACCTCTGGAGCAGGGGCTTCCCCAGCCCACAGGGCTCCTACGGCAACGGCGTCGCCATCGACGGCGCGGGCAACGTGATCCTCGCCGGCGAGTTCTCCGGCACCGTGGATCTCGGCGGCGGCCCCCTCACCAGCGTGGGGACGAGCAGCATCTTCCTGGCCAAGCTCGATCCAGCGGGCAACCACCTCTGGAGCAAGCGCTTCGGGGCGGTCGGAGGACGCAGCGCCTCGCGCACGATCGCGGTGGACGGCGCGGGCAACGTGATCCTCGCCGCGGTGAGCTCGGGCGGATCCATCGATATCGGCGGGGGCCCGCTGCCGTCCGCGGGCGATTACGACGCCCTCGTGGCCAAGCTGGATCCAGCGGGCAACCACCTCTGGAGCAAGCGCTTCGGCGACGCGAGCTTCCAGGACGGGGAGGGCGTCGCCGTCGACGCGTCGGGCAACGTGAGCTTCGTGGGGCTCTTGACGGGACAGGCAGACTTCGGCGGCGGCGTCTTGACCAGCGCCGGGCAGAACGACATCGTCGTGGTGAAGCTCGATCCTCTGGGCGACCACCTGTGGAGCAAGGTCTTCGGCGACGCGGACGATCAATACGGAATCACCATCGCCTCGGACGCGTCCGGGAACGTCGTGGTGGGCGGGTGGTTCCTCGGTACCGTCGACTTCGGCGGCGGTCCGCTGGTCGCGAGCGGGCCGAACGACGGCTTCGCGGCGATGCTCGACGCGAGCGGGAACCACGTGTGGAGCAGGAGCATCGGCGGCGGCGGCAACGACGCGGTGATCTCCGTCGCCCTGGACGCCTCGGGCAACACCGCCGTGCTCGGGTCGTTCGAGGGCGGCGCCGACCTCGGGGGCGGTCCGGTCCCGAGCGCCGGAGCCAACGACATCTTCGTCGCCAAGTACGACGGCGCCGGAGGCCACGTGTGGAGCAGCCGCTTCGGCAACACGGCGGTGGCGTACGGCGGCGTCGCCTTCGACGCAGCAGGCGACGTCTACGCCGCCGGGGAGCTGTACGGCGACGTCGACTTCGGCAACGGCCCCATGACGTCCGCCGGCGGCCTCGATGTGTTCGTCGTGAAGCTCGGTCCCTGAAGCCGATCGCCCGATCGAGCCGGATCGGGCTGGTGCCGCGTCGCCAGGTCCGTCCCTGGGTCATCAGAAAACGAACCACAGAGGCACGGAGGGCACAGAGGAGAGAAAGAGAAGCTATGTGCCCTCTGTGGCTTTTGTTGAAGGGGTCGCCTTCACTCCACAGCGGGCAAGAGCATGCATGGATAGGTTATTGATACAGCGCCACTTTCCAAGGAGAGAGGCGGATCGCTCAAGGTGCTCGATGTCACCAGGGCGCGCAGCGTGGCCGTACGGTGGGACCGGTGATGCCGCGGGCCCTTCACCGCGGGCGACGCGGCGGCGGAGGGCGCCCCGTTGGGCCAGACCGGCCCCGCCCTCGGCGGCGAAACAGGCTGTAGAGCGACAGTAATAATGACCCCCTGGCGACAGTAAAACTGACCCCCCTCCCTCGCGCCAGAGCGGAGGAAACGGTATGGAAAACAGGGACTTGGACGTGGCACCTCTCCGTTCAGAGGTGCTGAAGATGATCGAGCCGGACATTATCCGGCAGATTCGCGAGTTAGCGGGTCGCGGGTGGGGCTCCAAACGAATCGCCGCGGAGCTCGGCGTTGCGCGCAACACAGTCCGCCGCTATTTGCGCGGTGGAGCCGCTGCCGAGGCGCAGATACGCCCTGCTCGGCGCTGCTTGGACGAGGACGGCCGCGCGGAAGCGAAGCAACTCTTCACCGGCTTGGCGGAGGGCAACGCCGTGGTCATCGCAGGCGAGCTTGCCAACCGCGGCATCTCTGTGAGCCCGAGGACCGTGCAGCGCATCGTTGCGGATCTTCGCCGCGAGGAGAGGGCTGCCGATGTGGCCAGCGTACGGTTCGAAACTGCCCCTGGCTACCAGATGCAGATCGATTTTGGTCAGAAGCAGGTCCGCATCGCCGGCACATTCGTCCGGGTGCACCTGTTGGTCGCCGTATTGAGCCACTCACGGAGGCTCTTCGTCAAGGCATTTCTGAGCGAGCGACAGGACGACTGGCGCGAAGGGATCGCAGAAGCGTTCCGCCACTTCGGCGGCGTCACTCGCACCCTGCTCGGGGACAACGCGCGCTCGCTGGTGCTCGGCCGCGAGCGCGAGACAGGCACCGTGACGTTCCACCCGGCTTACTTCGCCTTCTGCCGCGATTGGGACGTCATCCCGCGCGCCTGCGGGCCCTACCGTGCGCGCACCAAGGGCAAGACGGAGTCAGGCGTGAAGTACGTCAAGCGCAACGAGCTGGCAGGGCGTGAGTTCGAGTCCTTTGCAGCGCTGGAAGGCCATCTGGTCCGGTGGATGGCCGAGGCCGACCAGCGCATCCACGGCACGACCCACGAGGCGCCGCTTGTGCGCTTCGAGCGCGATGAGCGGCACGCGCTCCGGCCGTTGCCGTCACGGCCCGTGCCGGTGCGAGAGCAGCGGCTTCGCCGACGCGTGGCCAACGACGCCCTCGTCGACGTGGACACGGTCCGCTACAGCGTCCCGCACCGGCTTGTGCGCGACACCGTGGACGTCGTCGTCGGTGAGCGCGAGGTCCGCATCTACCGGGGAACGGAGCTGGTAGCGCGGTACGAGCGCTCCTTCGAGCCTCATGCTCGCGTCACCGACCCCAGCCACTTCGACGGGCTGTGGCGCAGGCCTGCCGCGCCCACGCAGCCGGAGGCGCCCCTGAGCGCCCCGGAGGCCATGGGACGCAGCCTGTCGGACTACGCGGCCGTCATCGGGGAGGTGGTCTCGTGAGCCGCGAGCTGGTGCATGCACGCGTTGTTGAGGGCCTCAGCCGGCTCAGAATGCGCTCCATCGCCGAGCGGCTCGACGCCTTGCTCTCCGAGGCGGCCAGGACCGAGCCGACCTACCTCGATTTCCTGGACAAGCTGCTGTCCGAGGAGATCGGGTCCAAGCAGCGCAAGCGGGTGGCGATGGGGATCCAGATCGCACACTTTCCGACGATCAAGACGCTCGAGGACTTCGACTTCAAGTTTCAGCCCTCGATCGACCAGAAGCTCGTCCGCGAGCTCGCCACCGGACGCTTCATCGCCCAGGCCGAGAACGTGCTGGTCTTCGGCCCTCCCGGCGTGGGCAAGACGCACCTGGCCATCGCGCTGGGGCGGGCCGCCGTCGAGGCGGGGCACTCGGTGCTCTTCACGAGCGCGACCGCGCTGCTGGCGACGCTCTCGAAGGCCGAAACCGAAGGGCAGCTCGCGGAGAAGCTCCTCCTCTACACGAAGCCGAAGTTGCTGGTGGTCGATGAGCTGGGCTACCTGCCCTTCGAGAGGCAGAGCGCCCATCTCTTCTTCCAGCTCGTTGCCAGGAGGTACGAGAAGAGCAGCACCCTGATCACGACAAATCAGGTGGTGACGCAGTGGGGAACGGTCTTCGGGGACGAAGTCCTCGCTGCCGCCATCCTCGATCGCTTGCTCCACCACAGCCACACCCTGATGATCTCGGGAGACAGCTACAGGCTGAAGCAGAAAAAGAAGGCGGGGCTGCTCGGCGGGAACGCCGCGCCGGCCAGGTGATCCAGGAGCGCGGGAGGGGGGGTCAGTTTTACTGTCGTAAGGGGGTCAGAAGTTACTGTCGCTTGACACAGGCGGATGATATGGAAATCGCTACCGTTTCCGGCGGCCGCTCGTCAGCGACCGGTCTTTCTGGCGGTACTCTTCCGCGGGGGTGAACCGTCGCGATCCGTCGCTTCCGCGGGGATTTCGGGAGAGCGTGGCGACGGATCGCACCCGTTCAGAGGGCGTGGACCCAACCCGGGCCCAGCGGCCAAGCCCCGGGCTTGGGGAACTCGCCGTGACCGATCCGTCGCGTCGTGCTGCGGTGGTCGCCTCGCTCGCCAGCACCCTATGCCGCGCCGTCGCCCTCGGGGATGAGGTGGCGGCCCGGGTCGTTCACGAGGCGCTCGGTCGGCTGCTCGGGCTGCTGGTGGCACCGGAGGGGTGAGCAAGCTTGGGCAGAACGTCGAGCCCGCCGCTCGCGTCGACTCGCTGCCGGAGCCTTGCCGCTCGCCAGTGCCCGCAGGCTCTGCTGAGATAGGCCGCGCGCAGTGGTTGCGTGCCGAAGCGCCCTGGAGGGCTCCGGCAAAGTGCTGTCGGCAAGCAGCAGGCCTGTGCCGGGGAGACAAGCGCGGAGGCGTGCGGTCGCACGGTGTGCTTTTGTGGCCCGCGTCCACCACAGCCTTATCGCTCGCCGCGCCATGGGTGCGGAGAGGCCGGGCAGTAGGATTGATCCGATCTCGACCTGGGCCGCGGCGCGCGACGACGTCCTCAGAACGTCAGATTCGCCGCGATCCTGACCTGAAGCGGCGCCTGGTACGCCGTTGGTTTGCCGAAGTTCGGATTCTTGTCCTTCGGGTCGAACGGAGTGTCGCTTTCAGCGTACACGAGCTTGCAGGCCGGCCGATTGCATTCCAGGGGCTCTCCCGCAGGCATGTCGGCGCTCGTGCCGTTCTCGATCGGCGTGATGCTTGCGCTGGTATACCGATTGTCAACGGCGGTCACGGCGTGAAAGTTGAACACGTTGAACGCATCCACGGAGAACGACAGCGCCATTCCCTCGCCCAGGGCGAAAGATGAAACGAGGCGTGGGTCCACCGACGCAACCCACGGCAAACGCTCGCCGCTGCCGCGGGGCAAGATGAAGACCTCGGTGGAGCCGTAGCCAGGGTAACCTGCGAGGTAATTCGTGGGTCCGCCAGACTGCGCGCGCACGGCGAGACCGACCGTGATGTGCGCCCAGGACGCGACAGCGAAGTCCTTCGCGCCGAAGACCTTGATCTGGTGGCGTCGATCCCCTGGAAGGTCGCCTGTCCTGTTGATCCATAGCAGCGGCGAATCGAAATCGGAGTTCCTGTTCGGCTGAAGCTGGGTCGTCTCCGGCTGGAACAGGCCGGCGTAGTTGCCCCGCAACCAGGAGAGCGTATAGCTCGCCTGCGCGAGCCATCCGCGAGAGAACGACTTGGCGGCGAGCAGCGTGACCGCGTCGTAGTTCCGCACCGCGGCCGGGACGTCCCTGGCGATTCCTGCGCCAGGGTTGCCGATGAAGGAGGTGGACCCGTTGTCGCGACTCACGTCTTCTACCACGTCGTTCATGTAACGCTTCGTGTAGTGGAGCGCGATACGTCCGCCGGGGATGAGCTCGCACTCCGCCCCGAGGACGATCTCATCGAGCGACTGCGGGCGCAGCGAAGGGTCGATCTGCGCAGGCTCGCCGCCGAGGACTGTCCAAGCGCGGTTCGGGTTCCATTGCCGGTTTCCAGGGGTTGCCTTGTCGCATACGGCCTTCGCGGGTTCCGGACCGAGGGGCACGCATGCGTCGGGGTGTTCCGGGTCCTTGTGATAGCTGGCACGCACGATTCGATCGCCCGGGAACGATCGATCGGCGAGGGAGAGAGGGATGCTCTCGAAGTACCTGGCAAAGCTGCCGAACACCCTGGAGCGCCCCGCGCGCGTGAGGTCGTACACCAGGCCCACCCGCGGAGCCCACTCATGATGAAGCGCGATGGCAACACGCCCCTCATCGCCAACCAGAACCTGACTGTCATAGCGCACGCCGAGGTTGACCACGAGCCCCTGGGCGACACTCCAGCCGTCCTGCACGAAGCCGCCGACGTCAACCGAGGCCGATGAGGTCTGGAGGGACGGCAGGATCTTCGGCTGGTCAGGCCCGACGAGATAGCCGTAGCGAGTCCCCGTGTACCGGGTGCCCTCGCTGTTCTCCCGAAACCATACGCCGCCGGGATACGCGAGCTCGTGGTCGAACGTGCTGACATCAGCGTCGAGCCCCACCTTG
This sequence comes from Sorangium sp. So ce321, assembly GCF_051530195.1. Lineage (NCBI taxonomy): Bacteria > Pseudomonadati > Myxococcota > Polyangiales > Polyangiaceae > Sorangium > Sorangium sp. So ce321. The sequence continues at coordinate 7,892,180 of NZ_CP150329.1, forward strand.
ACGACGTGTTGCCCGAGGGCCTTCGCCAGCCATGTGACGCTGGCCTTCCCATGGAAGTGATGGAACGTGGAGATGTCGATCCCTCGCGTCCCGCCCCTGTGGTACTCGGACACGGGGCACATCGGAACGCGCAGCCCGCTCCCATCCGCGCCGACGGTCTCGATGAACGGGCATGTCTCAGCGGTGGCCTCGCCATACTCGGTGATAGAGTGAGACTCCGGTCCGCCCTTTCGATCCCAGACGTGCGGGATGCTCGCGAGCCCGCCGTCGTTGCCGAGGGACGATCCGTCCGACGGGAGCGTGGCGGTGCGATACCGAGCGCCTGCGAAGCTCACGTCGAGCAGGAGTCTCCTGTCCATGAAGGACGCAGAGAGGACCGTTGCGGCGTTGATGGACGACGCCGTGACATCGCTGGCGAGCGAACCGAAGGTGCCTGCGATGTTCGAGTGCTCGACGTCGCCGGTCTGAGGGCGGACCGCGAACGTGCCGTTGCCTCCCGCGCGCAGGTAGGACCCGAAAGCGACCACCTCCCCGCGGATGTTCTCGTTGGCTTGCCACGTCAGCTTGCCGATGGCCTGCGCACCCCGCTGATCGGCGTGATACAGCCGGTTCGTCCCCGGGATCGGCGTCACGGCCGTCCCTCCGGTCTCGCTGTCGATCACCGGCTCCGCGTTGGGCCCGGCACCGTTCCAGACCTGCCTGTTCAAGTACCGATCCATGTCGAAGCGCGTGAGCGAGAGAGCCGCGCCACTATAATACCAGAGCCGGCCCTCTCGGATGGGCCCGCCGATGTCGAAGCCGATATCCCGAATCGACGAGAGCGTGATATCTGTCTGGATTGTCTGTCCCTCACGCCGGACCGGCCTCCTCGCGCCTTCCAGCACACCGGGCGTGATGCTCGAAAACAAAGAGCCGTGGAGCTCGTTGGTTCCCGTCTTGGTGACCACGCTGCTGACGCCCCCCGTGACACCGCCGTATTCGGGCTTCAGGCCGCTGGTGAGGACGTTCACCTCGCGGACGAACTCCGCGGAGAGCGGCGTGCCGACGAAGCCCTGGCCCGGCTCCCGAACAGTGATCCCGTCGACCAGGTACAGGTTCTCCGGCGACGAAGCGCCGCTCATGGAGTATCCGTAGAGATCGGCGTTCACGCCGGGCGCGACCTCGGAGAGCGCTTCGAAAGACCGCATGGCCGCCCCCTTCGCGTTCTGGCGCCAGAGCGGCACGCGATGCAGAAGCTCGGGCGTGATCGTGACGCCCGTCGTGCTCGAGCCGACGTCGATCGAGGGCGCACGGCCCTCGACGACGATCTCCTCACCACCCAGCTCGAGCGGCACGAGCTTGACATCAACCCGATTCGTGCTCGTCGCGTGGAGATCGAGCTCCAGCACCGCGTAGGGGCGAAAGCTGGCCCTGTTCACGCGGATCGCATAGCGATCCGGCGAGAGCCCGGAGACGCGGTATTCGCCCGACGTGCCTGTGACCACGGTCCGCGACACGCCCGTCGTGGTCGAAACGACCTCCACGCGCGTACCGGGCAAGGGCTCGTTCGTCGCGGCGTCCCTCGCGACGCCTACCAACGTCGCGCTCTCCTCGGCCGAGGCGACGCGTGAGAGCTGGACGAGTAGCGCGAGCAAGATGGAACAACCCATTCGTACGCAGCGCATGCAGATCCTCCTGAAGGTTGAGATTTACGCAGGCAGCTCGAGCGAGTACCCTCGCGCGCCATGAGGCTCGTCGTGGACGTAGGGGCTGGGCGCGTGCTCATCGAGTCCTTGGAGCTACGCAATCAGTGGGTCGACTTTTACGCGACCCTCGCGCTGGCACGCACACACGAGGCGACAAGCGATTCATTCGTCGGCGCAGACACGGTGTCTCGGACGGGGCCCTGGCGCCACAAGGTCCCGGCGAGCGTGGGCAAGGAGATCGCGAGGCACCTCGCGTGGCTCGACGAGCAGTCGCTCGGGACGCTGCTCGGTAGCCGCGGCAAGACCAGATCGTGGAGGCTGACGATCCCGCCGAAATCGATCCGCCTGCTCCCCAGCCGCGATGAGGTCGCTCGATGGGTCGAGAGTCGTTCGGCTCACGCGCACGACGAGCACGCGTGGGTCGGGGGCCTGCGCAGGCTCGTCGAGGCGACGCTCTTGCTGTACGAAGGCAAGTTCGATCAGGTGCTGTCGCACCTGGAGCAGCCCGTGGACGCCTCGATGGAGCCCGCGGTGGAGGCGTGGGCGGCGCTGATCCGCGGTCGCGCAGCATACCACGGCAAGGAGGATGCGCTCCTCTCGGCGCTGCATGAGGCGTGGGCTCGGCGTGCGGATGGACCAGGGCGCACGGTAGGCGCGAGGCTGCGCGCGCTCGTGTCCGCGGCGAACCGCTTCGACAAACCCGAGGCCGAGCTGCGGGCGCTCAGTCGATTGGCCGCCGAGCTCGAGCTTCGAGGGGACACCGCGGCGCTCGGCTCCGTGCTGAACGTGATGGGTCTGCTCGCGAGGCGCGCGGGCGACACATCGGGCGCGATGACCTATCACCTTCGAGCGGTCGTATTGCTCGGAGTCTGTGGGGATTACCCCTCGCTCGAAGGAGCATTGATGAACTTGGCGAACTGTCGTCGAGAGTCGTTGCAGAAGAATAATCAGCCGATCGACGAGGTGGTTTTCATGCTCGTCGAGCTGGCGCGGCTCGTGTGCAGCCGGCTCGGCGTCGGGATCAACTCGGCGCAGACGGAGGTGGCCGCTGCGCAATGGGCGCTCGAGGCGGGAGACGGCCAGAGGGCCAGGTATTATCTCCGCGAGGCAAAGACGATCGTCGAACGCATAGACAACATACTCGATCAAGCGTGCTTTCATTTTGCGCGGGCCCGGATCGAGCTTGCGTTTCCTGATGGGGGCAGCGATCCGCTCCGGGATTTGCGGACCGCGGCGCGCCTCTTCGAGGAAGCCGGAGACCGAATGGCGCTCGACGAGACGAAGCGGCTGCTCAAGGTGCACGCACTGAAGAGAGGCAGATGAACACGTATGCCGCATTCACGCTTCCGTGGTGAGGGCTCTCGGGACGAAGGGCGTGACGAGGAGGGGCGCGAGCAGCGATGCAGCCTGGACGAAGAGCAGCTGGTGGAACGAAAGGCCGAGCTTGTCGTGCAAGCTCGAGGCGATGAGCGGCGCGAGCCGCAGCGCAAAGTTGCTGACGCCCAGGATGAGCGCGAAGCTGAAGGCCGAATGCTTGGGAGACGCGGCGCGCGCGGCGAGCTCCTGAATGGCAGCCACGCTCAGGATCTCGAAGAAGCCGATGAGCCCGTCGAGGAGGAACGCCGATGTCCTGGAGCGGTAGGCAAGATAGAGAAGCGCGGCGACGATCTTTACGGGGATCGCGACGAAGAGGAGATATCGATATTGGATTCGCTTCGAGATCTGTGTATATGCCAGAACCCCGAGCAGCCCTCCTGTCGCCTTGAGCGTGTAGAGCACCCCGATCTCGCGATTGGACATAGAGAGCGCGCCCGTTTGGAAGCGAAAGAGCACATCCCCAGGGTCCGGCGCGAGATAGTAGAGAAAGGACACGGCGATGGCGATCCAGAGGAAGCTCGAGCGGAGCTGCTCAGCATCGGGCCGCGTCACGCTCACGCCGGGCTGCTCTTGGTCGCGTTGAAAGAACGACTCATCGCGCAACGAGACGGCGGTGGCTGCGGCCATCGCCACGAGGAGGGCGGCCGCGACGGCGCTGGTTTGCCATAGAGTCCTTCCCGCGAGGTACCCGCCGATGAGGTGCGCGCTGACGGACGCGCAGTTCATCGCGATTTGCCGGACGTTGCTGAACCGAGATACGGCGCCGAAGGCCCGTCCGGCGTCGATGAGGAGCCCGCCGACGGCGGTCGTCGCGAAGAGGATGGCGACGTTGATCGCGAGGACGAGGACGACGAGCGCGACGCCCCGCTGCGGGACAACGGCGGACACCGCCCAGAGCACGGCGGCGAGAAGCGTGCTGCTGACGATGTAAGAGCGCCTTCGGCTCCCGAAGAGCCGTACGCGATCTGAGAGGAGGCCCGAGAGCCATTTGATGCAGTTCGGGATCCCCACGATGAGGAAGAACGTGGACACCTCGGTCGTGGACATGCCGAGCTCGTCCTTGAAGATCGACTGGAGCGGAATGCCGCCGAGCCGCAGCGGACCGGGCATGGTGGTCGCATACACGCCGAGTCCGATCAGGAAGGCCGTGCGCCGGGGCGAGGGTTGGCCGGGTGTCTCGGAGAGGGGCGTCGACGCGTCGCGCGGGTGTTCGACAGGAGGGGCGGCGTCCTTGGTGTCCACTGTCGAGCCTCCCGGCACCGCGGCGCGCCCCGGCCCGTGCTGACGGGCCGAGGCTCGCGCCGACGTGATGCGCTGCGTGGACAAACCTATCACGGGGCGAACGTGACGGTGAAGGTCTTCTGGCCGTCGATCAGGTACTCGGTCCCGCCGGCTTTGGTCTTGATCACGCTCGCCGCGCGGGGTCCAGGCGCTCCGCCCGGAGTGCACGCGAACGTGCGCTGCTGCGCGCCGCCGCTCGTCTGGAGCGTGATACCGTTTGGCCCGGTGCAGTCGGGGATCCATGCGACCGTCGAGCTGCAGAGATTATTGCCGTTGATCGAGAAGCTGCTCAGCGCGCCCAACGTCGCTGTCCTCGGCTGGACGTCGTAGACCTCACCCACCTGTATCGTATGGACCGTGGTCGAGCCGCCGGCGTGATTCGCGTTGAACGTCGTGCAATAGATCTTCATGGATCCCGCGCGCGACCACGTCATCGGTATGCGGAAGACCGATCCGCTCGATGGGGCCCAAGGGGAAACGTACGGAGGTTCGCTGATGTTCGAGTCAGCGGAGCCGCAGTGAACCTTCACGGGGTAACCATCGGGATCTGTGCCCGTCGCCACGGTGATGTCGGTCGCCACGCCGGCGACAGCGCAGGCAGGGGCGTCGATCCTCGGGTGCGTGGGCGTGCGAGTGTAGGAGATCGCGAACGCGTTCGCGACGTTCCGGGCGGGCTTGAACTCGTTGGCGGCGGGTTCATCGAACAACTGACCGTTTCGGACCATCGCCGTGGAATTGCCGCCATCGAGGACGATTGCGTCCCATACGTCGCCTGTAAGCACATCCGAGCACAGCTGGTGGTACAGGTGCCGGCCGGACATCGACGAGATCAGGCGGAGCTCGCGCTTGCACCCCGCGCACTTCGGATCTCCGTAGATTGCGACGACGGTGTTCTCGTCATCTTGCACGCCAGTGTGATTGGTCAAGTAGGTACACGTATCAGATGGCTTGGCAAACTTATTGATCGGCCAGATCGTTGAGCCAAGCATCACTGCATGGCCGCCGGGCTTCGCCTTGATCTGATCCATCTTCAGCTTCGCGACATCATAGAATTGGCGCGGCCACAAGGAGGCCTCGAGACCATCCTGCTCGCTGGCACCAATGACCATAAGGCGCTCGTTCTCCTTCGCGCTATCATGGCTCAGCTCAATATTCTCCGTCGACCTGACGGACCATGAGAAGGTACCAATACCGATGCGAGACTGGCGAGGGCGACCCTCGTCCTCATGTGCGCACCAATAGTGCTCACCACACCGAAAGTCGTCGTCCGGGTCCCCGGTCAGTGCTCCCCAGGGCGTCGCGTTGATTGCAATGTGCTCCGTGTGAAGTTGCTTGACATGCTCCGTCACCGGTTTGAGCGCGTGCCATGCGTAATCAGCCGGCAACGGCTTGGGGTCAGGATTCGGGTCCTGAGGAAGTGGAAGATCAGCATGGATCGACACGCGGTATCCATTTTGACCCAGCGGAAACGACGCTATATAGACCCCGTTCGTATCGTCGGTGGTCAGGTCGTACCCCGCGAACGACCGCGTGATAGGCTCGACAGAACCTGGGCCCACCGCGGAGAAATGTTCGATGGTGGCCCGGAGAGTGCGGCTGGCTGGATCGACCGTCGTCGGTCGCCACTCCGCGTCATGCAGCACGCGGAGCGCGTCCCTGGCGAGCAGCTCCGCCTCCGTCTGCGTCGGCGGGAGGTTCGACGGATCATAGGGGATCTCGACCGGCACCGGCTTCTCGAAGCGCAGCCCGTCCGGCATCAGCTCGAAGCGATCGCCGAGCCCGTACGGCTGTGCCCTCGGATAGATTATCACAGGGACAGGCGCGTCCACCGCGCCGGCAGGAAACGTGAACGTCGCGCCGGCGACCACGATCCTCGTCTCCCTGTCCGGGAGCACCATATCGCGCCCTAAAACGGGCGCATCTGCGAGCGGCTGCGTCGTTGACGCCTGGTACACGTACACCCGCAGCTTCGTCCCTGGCGCCGAGGCGATCCTCGCCGTCAGCATATGCGACCCCGCCCCGAGCTCACGCGTCGCCGCCGCGGTCTCCGTGTTTTGGTTGAACGCCGACGGCCCGAGCAGCTCCTCCCCGTCGAGCATGAACCGTCCTGAAGCGAGGACTCGCGGCTTGGCCTCCACGCTCGTGACGGACACGCACACGGGGACCGTGCCGCCCTGGAGCGGCACCGCCTCCGGCTTGACCTCGAACGGGAGAGCCGTCTCCTCCGGCTTTCCTTTCTCACGTGTGATGACGGACGTCGCCAGGACGCGCACGACGTTCTTGCAGGCGTCGCCCTCCGACGTGTGAGAACTGGGGGTCACGGACGCGTCCGTCCCTGGCGTCCTGCCCGCGGGGTCGCACGCGTAGCCAGACACCAGGGGTACGAAGAGAGCGAACGCGAGGCCAACCATCTGGAACCTGGGCATATCTCGGCTCGTCATGACCACGTCCTTTCCTTGCGCAGCGAACGCACGCGCGTGCCACCGCGTGCGTCAGGAGCCGTCGCACGCGCCCGCACGCGGATGCAGCGCCCCGCGGCCGATGTGTCGATCACGGTACGCCGCCGCCGGTGTTCACACAAGTTCACACGCGCGGAGAGGGCTTGCGCAGCGAGGAAGCCGCGCGCTGCCAGGCGCATTCGGCAGGCCAGCGCCTCGCTCGACCGGGAGCGTTCTTGAATCGCAGGAGCGAGCGGTGAACGCTGCGCCGACGGCACGGCTGCTTCGCTCTCGGATCCCGCGTTCGCGGGCTGGCGCGGCGGAGCCCATGTGAACCGGTGTGAACGATGCGCCGCTGCTATGGTCCCTCCTGCGAGCGCCCGATGCTGGGTTGGACGGGTGAACGTCGCTTGCTTGGTCGCTCGCGTTTGGACTCGAACGACGAACACGGAGACGAAACATGACTTCGAAAATGATCAGGGCGATGGCGTACGCGGTTCTCTTCGGACTGACGCCCGCGGGTTGCATCGCCGAGGACGGCTCGTTCCAGGAATTCCAGGACGACGATGTCGCTGGCGGTGAGGAAGCAGTCGGAGAGGTCGCGCAGGCGCTCGATACGTGCACGCCGCTGGGCACCGGCGGCGGCACATGGGGGGACATCCTCACGCTTTGCAGGACGCCGGCCAACAATCTCTATGTCAAGAAGCGCAGCGGCTCGTTCACGTCCTCGGGGACGATGAAGTTGAAGACGTGGCTCGGGACCATTTACACGACCACCGTCTTCCCGGGCGCCACCACGGTCTACTTCGGACCCCAGCTGCCGGGGTGGTATTACGCGGTCTACGAGTCGAACGCGCCCGGAACCGCCTATACAGGAGAGATCCAGGTCCGGTAGCGTCTCTCCAGGAGCGTAGATCCGCCGGCGCACCCGCTCGGCGGACGTACCACGGGCGCCCGCCCGAGGCTTCCTCTTGACGCTGCGCGGCATCGGTCTGTTTATGGTGACCTCGCCGGCCGCCACGCCGGCGCCCAGGAAGCACCATGCAAGAAATGGCACTCCGCCCCGCAGGCTGTGGAGTGAAAGCGGCCCCTTCGATGCATGGATAAGTTGTTGACCAGCGCGTGCAGCGTGGCCGGACGGTGGGACCGGTGATGCCGCGAGCCGTTCACCGAGGGGTAAGCAGGGAACCGGATCCCTAGCCGGAAACCCGTAACGGTGGTGTTTCCCAGGGCAGATCGCGCAGCTTCAAGTACAAGCGCCGCCCCCGTAGAGACAGCGATTGCGCATTGAAGAGGCGCGCGAGCTCCTGCTGCAGGACGCGCGCGGAGGACGAGGACACAGGATCGATCCACATGGTTGTCGCCTGGTTGTCGAGGCAAGCCAATAGGCTGCGTGAAAGCAACAGTTCGTGCACTCGCAACAGGCTCATCGCCTGCACCTCTCGAAGTGGGCTCTTCATCAGCAGGACGGCGAGCGCGTTGTACATCAGCAGCATCAGGTTCTTGCAGAGCGCTTCGGCACCCGCGGGTATCCGCACCCCCTTGTCTGCGGGGAGTGGGCGATCCGCGTCCGCTCTTGCTCGTTGCTCTGCTTTTTGCGGTAAAAACGACGGATCCCCTGCATCGCTTGTGGTAAAGTAGTCGGCGTGAGGGACCCGACCTCCTCAAGGAGCGATTGCTCACGCGCGGCGAGGCGTGCAAGTTCACCATCGACGCCGCGGCTGGCGGTCTTGGTCAGTCCGCGGTCGAGGTTCTTGTCGAATCCGACCGCGACCAGTGCCTTGATGGCATTCTCGTTCGACGGCCAGCGCGTCTTGTACAAGCGATCGAGGTTTCGCAGAGCGGCCTTGGTCAGCGGCCGGCCCGTGCGGTAGCGCAGCGCTTTGGTCGAGGTGCGCCCCTTGCTTGGATGGGCGGGGAAGATCACCTCCTCCGGCGTCGCGTCCTTTGGCCTTCCTCGGCTCCCTGTACTTCGGGTCGCCTTGCCTCGCGCTATCTTGCGATCTCGTCGCACGAAGACGGGAAGATTCGATCGAGTGCGGACTCTTGGCACACGCCGGTTGCGGGTCAAGCGCGTCGAGCCCCGACTGACGGTCACATAGGGGATGCCCCTGGCGGCCGCCCAGCATAACGTCGCCGTCCCGCTGCCGCCGCGATCCCAGATATGATACCGCAGGTTTGCGTCCATCCACGTCACGCGACGCGTTTCGCCGTGCAACGCTTCCAGCGCATCCTGCAATGGGCTTGCGGGTTTGTGCCAGGAGACATGATAGGCCAGTGTCGGACCACCGTCTGGTCGCACGAACGTCAGGCCGAAGTACGTCGCCGCCAGAAGTCGATTGCCAAGGTTTCCGATCGCCGCAGCGTACGCGGGCTTCTTCGTCCAGTACACCTGATCGAACATGTCGGTGTAGGCGATGGCCTTCGTCCCGCAGGCGGCCACGGCCTCGTGCACCTGCGCCTCGACCGTGCGGGCGACGCTGTCGGTGCCGCCATCGCGAGCGAGCTGACGAGCGTGGTTGCGCAACGTGCTTTCATCGTACGGCCGCGCTCGGCCCGTCCAGATCGGCTCGGCACCGGCATGCCGCTCGCCTGCGATCCATCCGCCAGGCGACATCAACCGTCCCACCAACGACCCAAGGTGCGTCTGGATCAGCTCCGCCTTGGCTGCAGCGGCGGGGGGTGCGCTCGGCTGCGACGACGTCGCCTCGGACGACGGCTCGCTCGGCGCGGCTAACTGGGTGGCGATCTGGGCGAGCGGCTCGGCCAGCAGCGCCGGCCACAGCAGCGTTCCTACCGCGGTGGCCGGCCGTGCGGTCGTGACCGGTGCGGGGGCAACAAGGGGAAAGCCAGCGGTACCACGGCGCTGCCTTTTCGAGGAGGCCCCGGGAGCCGATGCGGCACCTTGGCTTGCATCAGGGTCAACTGGATCAGTGCGTCGCTGGGCATCGACTCTTCGGGCTCGTGCTGTTTGATCCACACCCCGATCTGACGGGGGCCGATGTGTCTCGGAGGATGCGTACGCCGCAACACGTAATAAGCTTGCAGGATCAACGCGCGGGTTGCGTTCAGGCCGTCGAACTCGTCGAGATGCCCACTCAGAACAGGATCCGCCATCGCCCCTCTTGAATAGCATACTCGCTGTAACGGTCGCCTTCCCTGCGCGGCATTCCCCGCTACAGTTTGATCACTCGCCCTTCGTGCGGTTCAGCTCTCTCGCCCGCTAGGCGTTTCGAGCCCGCTTTCGCCGCATCAGGCCCGTGGGGTTCCGGTTCCGTGCTAAGCGGCGGCGGAGGGCGCCCCGTTGGGCCACACCGGAGCCACCCTCGGCGGCGAAACAGGCGAAAACTATGGAATTTACCGGTGTTTCCGGCGGCCGCTCGTCAGCGACCGGTCTTCCTGGCGGGATTCCTGACGCGCGAAGCTAGCCGCCACCCGGACGTGGCGCCCCCTCAGGCAGGCTCCTGCACCTCGACGCCGCGGCCGCCGTCGAGCGCCAGCTCCCCCTCCCCGCCGTCCGGCCGCCGGAGCCGCTCCGACAGCAGCGACAGGAGATCGTGCGTCGAGAGCCTGCCCGCCTCGTCCTTGCCGCCGAGGACCTGGGCCACGAGCGAGCGCTTCTCCTCCTGCAACGACAGCATCTGCTCCTCGATCGTCCCCAGCGCGAGCAGGCGGTAAATGGTGACCGGCCGCCGCTGGCCCAGGCGGTGCGCGCGGTCCGAGGCCTGGTCCTCGACCGCAGGGTTCCACCAGGGGTCGAGGTGGATCACGTTGGTGGCCGCGGTGAGGTTGAGGCCGAAGCCGCCCGCCTTGAGCGAGATGAGAAAGAGCGGCGCCGTCCCCTCCTGGAACTCGCGCACCCGCTCGCCCCGCGCCTTCCGGGGCGTCTCGCCGTCGAGGTACACGTAAGCGACGCCCCGCGCGTCGAGCGCCTCGCGCACCAGCGCGAGGTGCGACGTGAACTGGCTGAAGACAAGCGCGCGCTGGCCCTCGGCGCGCAGCTCCTCGACGAGCTCGATGAAGCGCACGAGCTTGGACGAGACGAGCTCCGAGCCCGCGTCGTACAGGCGCGGGTGCGAGGCGAGGAGCCGCAGGCGCGTGAGCGCCGCGAGGACCTCGACGCGCCGCTCCTGCTCGCGCAGCGCCGCCCGGCGCGACTCGAGGTCGGACAGCGCCGCGAGGCGCGCGTCCTCGTAGAGCTGCCACTCGGCGCTCGAGAGGACGACCGGCACGCGCACCTCGGTGCGCGCCGGCAGCTCGGCCTCCACCTGCGCCTTGGTCCGCCGGAGGAGGAAGGGGGCGAGCACGCGCGCGAGCGCGGGCGCCGCGGCCGGGTCGCTCTGCCGCTCGATCGGCGTGGCGTAGCGGTCGCGGAACGAGTCCCAGCCGCCCAGAAGGCCAGGGAAGACGATGGTGAAGAGGCTCCAGAGCTCGCCGAGGTGGTTCTCCAGCGGCGTGCCCGAGAGCGCGAACCTGAAGTCCGCCTGGAGCGCCCTGGCGGCGCGGGCGCGCTGCGTCGTCGCGTTCTTCAGGCTCTGGGCCTCGTCGAAGACGACCGTGGCGAAGCGCCGGGAGGCGAGGCGCTCGGCGTCGCGCGCGAGCAGGCCGTAGCTCACCACGAGCACGTCGCCCGGGGCGAGCCGCGCGAGCGCGTCGGCGCGATCGACGGCGTCCGCGTAGTGCGTGAGGCGCAGGGAGGGCGCGAAGCGCTGCGCCTCGTCCTTCCAGTTGAAGGCGACCGAAGTGGGGGCGACGACGAGCGCCGGCCCGAGCTCGCGCCGCTCGAGCAGCAGCGCCAGCGCCTGCACGGTCTTGCCGAGGCCCATGTCGTCGGCGAGGACGCCGCCCGCGCCGAACGACGCGAGCCGCGCGAGCCAGCGGAAGCCGTCGACCTGGTACGGGCGCAGCTCGGCCCGGAGCGCCGCCGGCACCGCAGGGCAGAGCTCGCCGGCCGCCGCGACGCGGTCGAGGAGCTGCCGGAGCGGGCCGTCCGCGTCGAGCGCGGCGCCGGCCGCCTCGATCTCGCGCAGCACCCAGGCGGCCGAGGGGCCCAGTGTGAGGCCGACGCGGGACGCATGCACGTGATCGGAGAGGCGCTCGAGGTGCTCGCGGAGCGCCTCGCCCAGCTCCACGTACGTGCGGGCCTCGACCTCCACGTAGCGGTCCTTGCGGCGCACGGCCTCGAGCAGCCGCGCCATCTCCACCCGCTCGCCCTCGACGCTCAGGCCGCCGAGGACGCCGAACCAGGCGCGCCGCCGCTCGAGGACGACCTTGAGCGCCTGGGGACCGCCGCTGGGCAGCGCGCGCAGGGGCGCGCCCACCCACTCGAGCTCCGGGGGCGGGTCGCGCCGCGCGCACGCGGCGAGCAGGTCGAGCGCCCCGTGCGCGCTGTCGAACCGGTAGTGGAAGGGGCGCCCTTCCTCCAGCAGCTCGGCCCCGGAGAGCGGGAGCTCGGCGCAGAGGGCGCGGGCGAAGTCCTCTTCCTGGCGCAGGTCGCGCACCGCGTGCAGCGCCTTGTCCCCGCGCCGGACGAGCACGTCGCGCGCGCCCGCGCCCGGCGCGAGCGCGGGGCTGTCGACGAGCGGCCGAACGCGCAGCTCGACCTCGACCGCGCCGTTCGGCTGGGGCGAGACCCGCAGCACCGGGAGCAGCAGCGCGGGGATCGACTCGCCCATCACGCTGCGCGGCATGGCGACGGGCACGCGCAGCGCCCACCGCGAGAGCGCGGCGAGCAGGGCGGCGTGGCTCTCGGGCGGGAAGAGGTTGCCCTCGCGCAGGAGCACGTCGAGCAGCGTCCGGACCTCGGCCTTGACGTCGAGCAGCGTGAGCCGCCGCGCGCCCTTGTCCCAGTCCCAGAGGAACAGCGCGTCCTCGGGCCGGGCCCGGCGCACGCGCTCGAGCACCGCCGGGGGCAGCGCCGTGCCCTCGACGCCGGCGCTCACCCGCACGACGCCGTGGCGCTCCTCGGCGACGAGGCCCACCGGCGTGCGCTCGACGCGCACGGCGATGTCGGGGGCGTCGTCGAGGAAGAGGCGCGGATGGCCGATGAGCGCCTCGATCAACGCGCGCGCGGCGAAGCCGTTGCCCTCGGGCAGGAGCGCCGCGACGCGGGCGTCCTCCGGGGAGAGCCGGGCGCCGTGCTCCTGGAGGAGGCGCTTCTTGCCGACCTTCGCGCCGGCGCCGCGCTGGCCCTTCTTGCCCAGCCGGTGGACGCAGGGCGCGACAGCGACGCCGACGTCCTCGACGACCTGGAGCCGCCAGGTGATCTCGACGCCGGCGCGCCCGCCGGGGCCCTCGTCGAGGGCGCGGTCGAGCGCCAGCAAGGTGCGCTCCCAGGTGGGGCGGCCGAGCTCGTCGAGCGCCTGGAAGAAGGCCTCGCTCGGGGGCTGGCGGAGCCAGAGCAGCGCCGCGTCGATGGCCGCGAGCACGTGGACGCAGTCGCCGCCGCCGCAGCTGCACTCGGCGCGGAGCGCCCCGGGCGCGATGGAGAGCCGCGCCTCCGGCCGGACGAAGCCGGCGCCCGCGCGGTGCGACTCGAAGGGCAGCGGGTCCTCGAAGCGAAAGCCGGGGAGCGCCGCGTCGAAGCGCAGGGCGGCGGCCCGGAGCGCGCGCTCGAGGCGCGGGGCCACGGCGTCCGGCACGCGCGCGCGGAGGGCGCAGAGCCGCTCGTGCGCCGGCAGGGCCCGCGGCTCCTCGGGCGGCCGCAGCAGCGACGGGACCGCGGCGCGCGCCAGGGCCGCGTCGGCGCGCTCGTCCTCGAGGAGGCGAAGGACGAGGGGCGGCAGCGCGGCGCGGAGGCGCGGGGACGGCAGCCACTCGGCGGCGCGGGAGAGGGCGTCGGCGCTCGCGAGGTCGATGAGGCGCCGGCGCGCGCCGAGGACCCGCAGCTCGGGCCAGAGGGCGGGGTCGACGCGCGGCGCGACCGCCTCGAGGTTCAGCCGGCCGAGGTGCGCGACGCCGTGGCGCGCGAGCCAGGCGAGGAGGGCCTCCCGGGTCTCGAAGGGCGCCGCCGGCGCTGCGGGGGTGGCGGCCTGGGTGTCGTCTGCCATGTCCGGCCGTGTAACGTCGTGGGTGTCCGGGCCTGGTTCAAGCCCGATGTGACCGGCGGCCGCCGAGGACCTGGGTGAGCGGGCCTGGTCAAGCCCGATATGGCCCGCAGCCGCCGAGGGCGTGGGTGTCTGGCCCGATCGTCATCGGGCGCCGCGACGGCCTCACCAGGGTGTTGCCGAAGGAGCCAGGCGCCTCCGCCGAGGTGTGGCTCGCGATGCACGAGGACCTGCGGACGAGCCGGCGCGTCCGGCGCGTCGGGGGACGGCCGCCCGCCTCGCGCTGATGACGGCGGCGTGCGGTTCGAGCGATAGCAGCGACGGTGGAGGACAGCGCCAGGGGCGCGAGCCGCGCCATGGGTGAGCTCGGGGCCACTGTGGAGACGTGATCGGGCGCGTGCCAAACAACGACGCCGTCAATCCACCACACGAGATCCAGAATCAATAGATGGCAGTACTACGAGGGTTACCTCGTGCGGTACATCCTCTACGGCATCGACAGCATCGGGCTCGACGCGACCGAAGCGATCCTCGCTCCGCGGCTGGCCGGCGACGGCCAGGTCGACATCGGCGTCGACGTGGTCCCGGCGGACAAGGTCGATGCTTACAACGACTTTCTCGACTCGATCGGCTCGGAGCAGCAGCGGTGCCGTGACTCGGGGAGACCTCGCGCGGCGCGTCGGCCGCGTCGATGTTCCGGCTGCGGCTCCGTCGCACGGGTGGCGCAGAAACCGATGTTCGGCGCCGCTGTGCGACCTTGTGAGCGCAGGTTCGCGACAGGGTCACCGCGAAGGTCGCGCTGTCCGGCATTCCCAGGATCCCAGGTTCGCGATACGCTCTGGGCATGCCCCGGTCCCTGGTCCAGGCGCGTCGCCCGAGAGGCGCGTCGCCGTGTCTGGAACACAGAGGCGGCACGGAGGTGTTCCATCGTGTTCCAGCCATTTTCGTTCGATCCACAACCCGATTCCCAGAGAAGAGACGGCGCGCGCGCCGCGGCCGCGCTCGCGGATAGACCGGCGGACTCCCGCCCTGCTTCCTCGCGTAGACCGCCCGACTCCCGCCCTGCTTCCTCGCGCCGCGCCGGCCGCATGCGAGGCCGCGTCGTCGGCGGGCGCTACCAGCTCGAGCACCCGATCGGGCGCGGCGCCATGGGCGAGGTCTGGCGCGCGCGCGATACAGTCCGGCGCGTCGATGTCGCGCTGAAGTTCCTCGTGCTGCCGCGCAACGGGCGGCACCACGAGGCGCTCGATCGGTTCCGGCTCGAGGCCCAGGTCGCGGCGCAGCTCGGGCAGAGGACAGGCGGCGTCGTCGCCGTGTACGACGCCGGCGAGGACCCGGCGGCGGGCGCGTACCTGGTCATGGAGTACGTGCGCGGCCGGTCGCTGCGGCAGGTGCTCCAGGAGCGAGGGACGATGCCGCTGCCCGAGCTCGCGTCGCTCGTCCGAGAGCTCGGCGAGGCGCTTTCGGTGGCGCACGGCCTCGGCATCGTGCACCGCGACATCAAGCCGTCGAACATCCTGCTCGTCGAGGGGAGCGACGGCCACGCGCGCGCCAAGATCGCCGACTTCGGGATCGCCAAGTGGGTCGGTCAGGGTCGGCCGGCCGACTTCCGCCGGCGGACGGCGGACGGCGTGGTGCTGGGCACGCCGGCCTACCTGAGTCCGGAGCACACGTGCGACGGGCAGGCCGGCCCGCACCTCGACATGTGGTCGCTCGCTGTCGTCGCGCACGAGGCGCTCACCGGGCAGCAGCCGTTCCCGGGCCGCAACCTGGCCGCCGTGCTCGCGTCCATCCTCGTCGGCGCGCGACCGCCGCTGACAACGGTGTGCCCGGGGGCGCCGCCCGCGCTGGAGGCGTGGTTCGCGCGCGCGTTCGCCATCAGCCCTTCAGAGCGGTTCCCCGGCGTCGAGGCGATGGTGGCGGCGTTCGCGGCCGCGGCCGGGGCGCCGATCAAGGGGCCTGCCGCGGCGCGCGCGTGGCGCGGGCGCCTCGCGGTGGCCAGCGTCGCCGTGGTGCTCGCCGCGGGCCTGCTGTGGGAACGGACCGAGGCCACCGGCACGCGCAGCGGGGTGGAGGACGCGATCCGCGGCGCAGCGGCCGCCGCCGGGCGCGCCGTCCAGGCGGCACATGCCGTGACAGCGCGCCTGCGGGAATGGCGGGGCGCTGAGCCCTGACGGGGCCGCGGCAGGGACGGCCGTTCGCCTCGTCGAGCTCGACCGGCCCGCGCGCGGATCCCGGCGAGCAAAACTACCGTACTGAGCTCCGAAGACGCAGTGCAAGTAGGCATGAACCAGGATCGGCGACACCGTCGCCGCCTGGGGGAGCCCTGCTTGCTTTCGGTCCAGCGATCTTCCTCCAATCCACGAACATCTCCTCGCCCGCTACATGCACCTGGCGCGCTCCGAGGCCCGGGAGGGTGGACCCGACGTCCAGCGCCGCCACGCCGCAGCCGCGTGGGATCACGAGCGGCGATCCGCGTGATCACGATGGTGATCCCCATCATCACGATGCGCTGTTCCGGGCGAGCACGATGCGCTGAGCTCGGTGATCACGATGGCGTGAACTCCGCGTCGTCCTCAGGTCGTCAGTGGAATTTTTGACAGACCTCTGCGTCCCTGATTACTTGGCCCAAGCATCACGGCGCGCCGCGGGACCTTCATCCGAAAGCCAATAGAAGCCAGCGAGCTCAGCAAATGTAGGCGGCGTCGCATCTTCGAAGGAGAACTTCGTGAAACTCTCAATGGGTATGCTGATGAGTCTCACTCTGATCGCGGCGTGCACGGACTCGCCGCAAGGGCCCAAGGGCGATCCCGGCCCGCCCGGGCCGATGGGAGCCCCCGGACCGATGGGCCCCCCTGGGACGATGGGAGCCCCCGGGCCGATGGGCCCTCCCGGGCCGATGGGCCCGCCCGGGCCGATGGGGACGCCAGGCAAGGACTCAGCGGCTCCAGTCGGTGCAGTGATGGCGTTCGCGGGTGCCACCCCTCCACACGGTTGGGTGATGTGCAATGGGTCGTCAGTAAACCGTTCCACATATGCAGACCTCTTCAACGTCATCGGCATCAGTTATGGCGCCGGTGACGGTGTGTCGACCTTCGGTCTGCCCGACCTTCGCGGCCGGGTTGCAGTCGGACAGGGGACCGAGCCGAGCGTCAAAGATCTCGGCGACTCGGACGGTGCGGAGGCCGCCTCGAGAACGCCGCTACACTCTCACACTGTCGATCCACACACACACACACATATCTCTCCAGTGGGAGCCCGTGCCGGCAACATCGTAACTCTCCGCCCGGACGATCCCAATCTGGGCCCCGTATTCGGCGCTTCATCCCATGGACAATATACATATTTGTGGCAAACCAACGGAGGAGCCCCCGCCGTAGGCGAGAGACCGATGTTCGAAGCCACGGGACGGACTGATTTGCCGTACGAGATCTGGAAAGTAGAGTCATCCGCGAGCAGTCCGGGGACGAACAACAGCTCCGGGGCATATCTGGTCATGAATTATATCATCAGATGGCATCCGTAAGCGACTCCCGGAAGAAGTTCCTTGCCATGGAGGTCTCCACGTCCCGACGTCTCCTCCGCCGGACGCGAACGGCGGCACTTGCAGTCCCCCTTGCGGCTTCAGCAGCCGGCGGCTGTGGGCAGCTGATCGGGGCAGATTGGTCCAGCTATGCTCCCGGCGAGGAGCCGGTCAGCTCAGGCACGAGCGGCGGAACCGGTGATGTGAGCTGCAGCAGCTACTGCGCGGCAATCATGGCGAGCTGCACCGAAGGGAATACGCAGTACGGTTCGCAGGAGTCATGTGAAGCCTTCTGTATTTACCTCGCCCCAGGATCAGCGGGCGACACCGATGGCGACACGCTCTCCTGCCGCGCCTACCACGCCAATGCGGCCGCGGCGGATCCGGATCTGCACTGTAAGCACGCGGGCCCCAGCGGCGGCGACGTGTGCGGCACGACCACAGGGGCGTTCTGCTACGTCGCGCCGCTGGTGTGCCCCGACCACGTGGATGGGCTCACCTGCGAGGAAATTGTCCCGCAGGTTGAAGCAGGGGATTACATGGGGCCGGACAGCACCGGCGACACGGTCGCCTGCCGTCTGTACCACCTCACGGAGGCCGCGGGAAATCGTGAGTTACACTGCCCGCATGTCGGAGAGAGCTCGCCTGTCTGTGGCACGCGGTGATCGAGCGTATGACCGCCCCTCTTCAGGATCAGCCGCGCGCATTCGCGTTTGCCCGGCCGATGGTTTCCCTCCCCGGCGGTGCCCCTGATCAGCCGAGGAGCGGCAGGAACTCGTCGGGAAGGGCGCCCCTGTCGGCGGATCGCCGGAGGTTGTCGCGGCAAACATCGCACGCCGGGGCGTGCTCGCGGTAGCTCTCCGTGAGCCCGTCCAGGCGGAAGATGCCCGCGGCCGCGGCCTCCGTGTCCGGGTGCACGTGGAACTGGACCGGGACGCCGAGCGCATGGAGAGGCTCGCCGTCGCGCCGCAGCGCGAAGAGCGAGAACGACGCGTCGTCGCGCGTCCGCCAGCCGTCGATCGAGTAGAGACAGGGCGCCTCTCCCTCGGCGCCAGCGTGCCGGCCGAGAAAGAGCATGTCGCCCGCGTACGAGACGAGCTCGTCGAGGTCGGTCGCCACCGCGACAGGGATCGGGCGACCGAGCCAGCGCTCGAAGACGAGCCACACGGCCGCGAGGACCGCCGGATCGGCCGCGGCGTCCTCGTCCACCGCGAACGCGCCGTCTAGGGCGCCCGCCTCCGAGGGGCCGCGCACGCCGTAGAGCGACGCCAGCGCCGAGAGCGCGACCTCGGCGTCGAGCGGCACGCCGGCGCGCTCCTCATCGCACGCGGCCGCGAACGCCGCGGCGTCGACCTGCGTCGCGAGCCCGGCGCGACGCAGGCTCGCGAGCGCTTCCTCGGGGCGCAGGGGGGTCGTCATGTCCTCATGTCGTCCGGCCCTGTCGTCCGTCCGATGTCACCGCGGGATCTCGGCTCGCCCTTCATGCACCCTCGCGGCATGGTGCACGATCGCGCCGCGAAAAGATAGCGGCCCCCGCTCCGGCCCGGCGCCGCCGGAGGCCGAGGCTCCGGCGGACGCGGCGGCCGCCGGCCCTCTCAGGGCCAGACCATCTCTCTGCAGTGGATCTCCAGGAACCGGATCTGCCCCGCGGCCGTGACGTAGTCGAGATCCAGCCCCGTCAGCACATGCTGCGCCGGGCAGCTCAGGCTCTGGATGGTCCCGGCGTACCCGATCGCCCAGGGCGTGTAGAGAGGCGCGGCGACGTCGAGGGCCAGCCCGGTCGCGTCCTTGTGAGCGTACACGACGCGCACGTCCTTCACGTGGGTACTGGCGCCGTTCACCCGGAGCTGGATGCCGATGGGATAGGAGTCGATCGCGGGGACATGAGTCCAGTGCAGACCGGGGCTGTAGCTCGCCGCGGAGAAGATGTTCGCGTATGCGAAATTGCCGGTCCGCGGGAGGGCGAGAGCCGGGAGGTCGAACTCCCGGCATATGCCGTTCATGCTGGCGATGAACTCGGCGGGGTCGGCGATGGGCTCCTCGTTCACGCTGAAGTCAGTCAGCATGTATCCTCCACCGTAGTCGAGGTTGCAGTGAATTGCCCCCGAGGCAAGGTTGGCGACCAGACCCGAGTTCCATGCCGTGTTCGTCGCGGAGCTGCTGACGGTCCAGCTCTCCGAGAGATTCGGGGCGTCCGCCGCGAGATCAGGGTCGGCCGCGTCGACGGCGCAGCCGGCCGCGGACACGGCGAAGAGGGCGAATGCAAGGCGAACGATGCGCATGGCGATGTCTCCTCAGCTGTCTTGTTGTCGGGGCAGAGGCACCGGCCGCCCGGCGGGCCAGGACTGGCCCGGTCGCGGCGGCGCCTCGCGACGGGGCGCCACCGCAAGCGCCTTGCCAGCGCCCGGACGGAGGCGACCTCGCGACATCCGCGACAGCCACCCGGCAGCATCGAGCTGCGCGGACGCGGCCCTCGGCGGCGAAGATGTGCGAGATGAAGCGCGGTCCCCCGGCGGCCCTCGCCGCGCTCTCGGCACAGCAGCACCCGACGGGCGCTCCGCCTGCCACACGCTGGCCGTCCCCTGTCACACCGCCGCTGTCACACCGTCCCCTGTCACACCCCCTGTGGCAGGGGCAGTGGCAGCGCGCCGCCATACAAGGGCGACACAGCTCGCAAGGCCGACACCGCTCAGGGCGACACCCGGCGCAGCGCACCGCCCGCGGCCGGGCGCGTCGCGGCCGCGGCCTTCCCGGCGAGCCCCTCGGCGAACGCGTCGGTGACGAACACGCCCGCCCCGGTCGGGCCGGGCGCCCAGCGGCGCAGCGCCTCGGGCGTGGCCGCGTGCAGCGCCAGGCGCGGGTGGACCCCGGGGCTCGCGCCGGCCCGCGCGCCGAGCTCCGCCCAGAGCCCGAGGACCCAGCCGAGCGCCCGCTCCGGCGCGCCCTCGTAGGGCGCGGGCAGCGTCGCGAGCAGCGCGTCGGCGCTCTCGACCACGAGCGTCGCCCCGATCCGGGAGAGCGCCGCCCGCGCGGCCTGCAGCAGGCGCTCGACGTCGGCGAGCTCCTCGTCGCCGGCGTCGTCCTGCGCGGCCAGCCCGGCCTCGACGAGCAGCGCGGTGCTCGGCCCGCGTCGCGCGCGCTCGTCCACGCCCGCGCGCGCCGGCGCGCCGACGCACGGCGCCACGACGCGCGGCGCGCCGACCCCCGGCGCGGAGACCGCCTCGCGCAGCGCCGCGAGCAGCTCGGGTACGCTCGCGTACCGCCCCGCCGGCTCCTTCGCGAGGCAGCGGCGCACCACGGCGTCGAACGCGGCCGACACGGGCGCGCGCTCGCTCGGGAGGGGCGGCGGCGCGCGCAGGTGCATCTCCTCGGTCTCGACCGCATTGGCGCCCTGGAACGGCAGCTCGGCCGTCACGAGCTGGTAGGCGAGCAGGCCCACCGCGTAGATGTCCGTGCGCGCGTCCACCGCGCTGCCCAGGATCTGCTCCGGCGCCATCGTGAGCGGCGTGCCGAGGATCAGGCTGCTGCTCTTGCCGCCGCGCGCGCCGTCCGGGGGCTGGAGCAGCTTGGCGATGCCGAAATCGACGAGCTTCACGCCCCCCGCGCCGCCCCCGCCGGGGGCGCTGTCGAACAGCCCGCCGCGGACCATGACGTTCTGGGCCTTCACGTCCCGGTGCACGACGCCGATAGCGTGCGCGGCCGCGAGCGCGCCGCCGATCTCCTCGATCAGCGCGACCGCCTCGCCCGGCGAGAAGGCGCCCCGCGCGCGCAGCTCGGCCGCGAGGCTCCGGCCCTCGAGCCACTCCATCGCGATGTACGGCCGGCCGTCGTCGACGGCGCCGACGCCGCGGATCTCGACGATCGCCGGGTGCCGGAGCCGCGCGAGCACCTCTGCCTCCTGCTGGAAGCGCCGGAGCATCGCCGGCAGGAGCGACAGCTCGCGGCGGAGCACCTTCAGCGCGACCGCGGCGCCGCCCTCGAGCGGCCAGGCGCGGTGCACGACGCCGAAGCCGCCCGCGAGGCGCACCTCGTCGAGCAGGTACCCCCCGACCACCGCGCCGGCGGGGAGCGCGTCGCCGGCGGCGCTCGTCTCCAGCTCCTGCGGGCGACCCGAGATGACGGCGGTCTCTTCAGGGGTGAGCTCGGCAGTCGGCAGCATCGCAACCCACCCCAGTATACTCGCGCCCCATGCGCTGCTCCGAGTGCCATCGCCGCCTCCCCGCGCAGGCCGGCGCCGCGTGCCCGGAGCACGCCCTGACGGGACCGCCGGCGCCGTCGGTGAGCATCGCCACCGAGACGAGCGATCCGGATCCGCCCCCGCAGGTCCCGGGATTCCGCGTCGAACAGATGCTCGGGCAGGGCGGGTTCGCGCGCGTCTACGCGGCCACGCGCGAGGGCGACGGCCGCGCCGTGGCGCTCAAGGTGGCGCGGCGGCAGGACGACGGCCGGATCGCGCGCGAGGCGGCGGCGCTCGGGCGCCTCGCGCCCCCACGGGCGCCCGCGCTCCTCGGCTGCGGTCGCGCCGCTGACCTGCGGCCGTTCCTCGCGCTGGAGCGGCTCCCGGGCAGCTCGCTCGCGTCGCGCCTCGCGGATCTGCCGGGCGCGGGCGCGATGCCGCTCGATGAGGCCGCCGCGCTCGCGCGCGCGATCGCGGCGGCGCTCGACGCGGTGCACGACGCCGGCCTCGTCCACCGCGACCTCAAGCCCGAGAACGTGTGGCTGCGGCCCGGGGGAGAGGTCGCGCTGATCGACTTCGGCCTCGCGGCGCTCTCGCGCGAAGCGGACGGCGCGCAGGGCGCGCTCGGGCCCGATCTGACGAGCACCGGCGCGATCCTCGGGACGGCGACGTACATGGCGCCCGAGCAGTGCCTCGGGGCGGGCGGCGTGGACCCGCGGGCGGACATCTACGCGCTCGGCGCGATGATCTTCGAGCTGCTCACCGGCCGGCCGCCGTTCGTGGGTGAGGCGGCCGAGGTGCGGCAGGCCCACGTGGCGCGCCGGCCCGACCCGCCCTCGTCGTTCGCGCCGCTCCCGCCGGCCGCCGATGACGCCGTCCTGCGCTGCCTGGCGAAGGATCCGGAGGCCCGCCCGGCCCGCGCGGGCGACGTGGCGCGCGCGCTCGCGGCGGCGCTCGAGGCGCGCGTCGCCTCGGCCGGCGGGCGCGCCGCCAGCGCCGACGCGCGCGCTGCCAGCGCCGACGCGCGCGCTGCCGCCGCCGACGCGCGCGCTGCCGCCGCCGACGCGCGCTCCCCTACCCCCGGCCAGCGCCGGCCCGTGGCGCTGCTCGCCCTGCGCGCGCGCGAGCGCACCGGTGCGCTCGTCGACGTCGCCCGCGCGGAGGGCGGCATCCTGGCGCGCTTTCGCGGGGAAAACACCGTGCTCGCCTTCCCCGCCGCCGAGGCGCCGGCCGACGGGGTGCGCGCGGCGGTGCGGTCGGCCCGGCGCCTCGTCGCCGCAGGCCTGGCGGAGCCGCCCCTCGTGGTCCACGTGGCGCCGCTCCGGGTGCGCGAGGGCGCGCACGGCGTGACCCTCGCGGGCACCGCGCTGGAGACCGCCGAGACCTGGGGGGCCGGCGCGGCGGCCGTGAGGACCGCCGGCGCCGCGCCGCCGGCGGTCCTCACGGCCGAGGCGCAGCGCGCGCTCGCGGAGGGCCCGGACGACGCGCCGCCCGATCCTCACGACGCGCCGCCCGATCCTGACGGCGCATCCCCCGACCCGCGCGGCGCGCCCCCGGACGAGCCCGGCGAGACCTCCCTGCGCGGCCGCGACGCCGCGCTCGCCGCGGCCCTCTCGGCCGCGACGGAGGCGCTCGACGGCGGCGGGGCGGCGCTCGTGGTCGCGCTCGGCGCCGAGGGGCACGGCAAGACCCGCTTCCTCGACGCCCTCGCGGCGGCGCTCCGCGCCGGCGGCGCGACCGTGCACGCCGCGGCCGCGCTCCGGCCGGAGGCCGCCGAGCGCGGCGCGACCCTCGTCGCGCTCCTGCGGGTCGCCCTGGATCTCCCGGCCAGCGGCGCGCTCGACGCCACCGTCGACGCGGCGCTCGCGCGCCGCCTGGGCGCGCCGGAGGCCGCCCGCGCGTGGCCGGCCGTGGGGCTGGCCTTCGGCCGGATGGCCGGCCGCGATCCCGCGGCCGCGCCCCTGCTGGAGGCGGCGGGCGCGCGCCGCCACGCCGAGGCCCGGGCGCTCGCCGCCGCCCTCACGGCCGCCGCGCCGCTGGCGCTGCTGCTCGACGACGCCGACCTCGCGGACGCGGCCGCGCTCGACGCGATCGAGCTGGCCACCGCGGAGGGCAGCCCGGCGCGCCTCGCGATCGTGCTCGCGGCCCGGCCGTCGATCGCGTCGCTCCGCCCGGGCCTGGGCGAGCGCGCCGCCCGCCGCCTCGCGCTCGACCTCGGCCCGCTCGACGCCGAGGCCGCGGGCGCGCTGCTCCACGACCGGCTGCGGCCGGTGGAGTTCATCCCCCGCGCCGTGCTCGATCACCTGCACGCGCTGGCGCGCGGCGTCCCGCGCGATCTCGTGGAGGTCGCCTGCGCCCTGCGCGCCGGCGGCGCGATCCGGCGCGCCCGGGGCGGCGACGGCTGGGCCCTCGCGCCGGACGAGCTGCTCTCCCTGTCCGCGGCGCCGCTCGGCGAGCGCCTCGCCGCGCGCGCGCTCGCGGCCCTGCCGCCGCCGCTCGTGGACCTGCTCGAGCGCGCGGTGATCCTCGGCGACGACCTCTCCCCGGCCGAGCTCGAAGCCACCCTCGACGCCCCGGGCGCGCCGCTCCCGGCCGGCGCGCTGGACCCCGGCGTCGGCCTCGCGCGCCTCGCCCGCGCCGGCGTGCTCGTGGCGCTCCCGGCGCCGCCGCCGCGCTACGCCTTCCGGCACCCGCTCCTGCGCGAGGCCGTCGAGGCGCGCATCCCGCCCGCCCGCCGACGCGCGCTGCACGCCGCCGTCCTCCGGCGCCTCCTCGCCGCGCCGCCCGCCGCGGGGGCGCGCGCCCGGATCGCCCGCCACGCCGCCGCCGCGGGCGACGCGCCCGCCGCCGCGGCGGCGCACGCCGAGCTCGCCGAGGAGGCGCTCGCCCGCCACGACGTCGTCGAGGCCGAGCAGCGCTTCACCGCGGCCCTGCGCCTCCTCGACGGCGGCGACGCCGCGGCCCGCTGCCGCGCGCTCGCGGGCCGCGGCCGGGCGCGCTGCCGCCTGCAGCGCCTCGACGAGTCGCTCGCCGACCTGCGCGCCGCCCGGGCGCTCGCCGAGGCCGCCGGCGACCGGGGCCACGCCGCCGAGCTGCTGCTCGAGGAGGCGACCGCGCTCGACTGGCTCGAGGACTTCACCGCCTCCGCGACGGCCGCCGCGCGCGGGGCGGAGCTCTGCGCGGGCCTCGGCGACGCCCGCCTCGACGCGCGCTGCCTGCTCGCGAGCGGCCGCTCGGACTGCCGGGGCCAGCGCGTCGACGAAGGCATCCCCAAGCTGGAGCAGGCCGCCCGCGGCGCGCTCGCCCTCGGCGACCACGAGGCGCACGTCATCGCGCGGCTCTTGCTCGTCGGCTCGCTCTCGGTGGCCGGCCGCCTCGACGAGGCCGAGCGCCACGCCGAGGCCGTCGTCGAGGCGTGCCTGCGCGCCGGCGACGTCGTCCACCTCTGCACCGCCTACATCAACCGGGTGTTCATGTGGATGAAGCGCCACGAAGAGGGCCGGGCGCTCGCCGACCAGCGCGAGGCCGTGCGCCTCGCCCGCGAGCTCGGGCACGCGCAACTCGAGCGCTGGGCCACCCTGAACCTGGCCGAGATGCGCTACTGGATGGGCGCGCTGGACGAGGCCCTCCCCCTCGCGCGCCGCAGCCTCGACCTCCAGCGCCGCTTCTTCAACCAGCGCCCCTCGCCGGACGACGTCCTGCTCCTCGCCCGCATCCACCTCGCCCGCGGCGAGCACGACGAGGCGGCCCGCCACCTGGCCGAGGCCCGCGCGAGCCTCCCCGAAGCCGATCTCACCCCCTGCGCCCGGATGCTGGCACGCCTGGTGCAACTGACGCTGGAAACCCCGGACGACCGGGCAGCCGGTCGGTTCGATGCCGTGGCGTGGCGCGCGCTCCTGGAGGAGGCGCGGCGCACCGCGGTGGTTCACGAGCACGCCGAGGCGCTGCACAGCGCGGTCCTCTCGGCGCTCCGCGCGGGCGCCGGCGGGGAAGCGCGCGAGCTCCTGGCGGAGGCCGCGTCGGTCTCCGCCGGCTCCTGGAGGCAGCGGTTCGACGAGCTCGCGCGCGCGCTCCTCGCGCCGTGAGCGGCCGCCGCGCCGGGATCCACCCGCGCGGCGTGAAATGGCCGGGCTCATCGCCCGGGCGGAAAGGAACATGACTGTCGTGATGACCTCTCGAATCTCCGGGTCTGTCGTGCTCTGTCTCGGGCTCGCGCCCCTCGCCTCGGGCTGCGTCGACGGCGGAGAGGGCGCCTCGCCGCTCGATCCGCCGGCCGCCGTCGAGCCGCAGGCCGTCTATGGCAACAGCCTCTCGCCGCAGGCGCTCACCCGCAACGCGCTGATCACGAACCGGGCGGCCAACAGCATCATGGTGAACGAGCCGCTCGCGACCGAGACCTACTCCGACACGAGCAGTATCGAGGCGCTCCACCACCAGCTCCACCACGGGCCCACGCGCGAGGTGATGGAATACCTCGTCTCCTGCGCCCTCGATCCGACGCAGACTGTCTCGTACGACGACACGCTGACAGGCGAGAGCTACACCTTCACCGGCGAGCTCGGGCTCTGCCCCGGCTGGGCGAGCGGCCCGGCGAGCGTGGAGTGCCAGGAGCAAGTCTCCGCGTGTCTGTTGTTGCGGGTCAACGCCCTCAAGAAGAAGGTCGCCATCTCGATGCGGGGCGAGGTGCCGGGCGCGCCGCCTGGCATGGGGCCGACGGCGCTCCTCTATCCCGAGCCGGCCGTGAGCACGGTGGATTACGAAGAGGACATCGAACAGATCGCGAGCTTCGCGCCGTGCGCCACAGCGACCTCGGGCGCCGCGCGCAACTGCGGCTGGAAGGCCGACCACGTCGGGAGGTGCCTCCCGGGGGAGCGCGTGTACATCGGCGCCGGCGCGAGGCCCCCGAGCAAGTGCGGGAACCTCCTCTTCCCGGTGCTCGGCAGCTCCACCGGCAACACGGTCCTGCGCGTCTGCGAGGGCATCCACGGCTGCAACGCGACGACGTCCACCTTCATCGCCCAGAGCGGCGCGAGCTGCGGCAGCAACCGCCCTGCGCTCGAGTTCACGTGCCCCGAGGGCGGTTATTTCAGCGTGATGAGCGGCCCGCAATCGAGCGGCGGCGCCGGCGTCGCCAGCCCGGCGATCCGGGACCAGGCGACGGCGGTCTACCCAGCGCCGGAGCTCGCCGTGTTCCTGTGGCCCGAGGGCGCTTTTTACGGGAATCTGTGGGGCCCCGGGGCGCTCAACCCGGCGATCCCGGCGAGCGCCAACCGCGTGAAGGCGGACGGTAGCTTCATCGCGGCGCCGCCCGTCGCCGGGTCGGTGTTCCTGCGCGCCTTCGCTTGCACAGGCCGGTTCTGGACCCGACAGGAAGCCTACATGACCGACCGCATCTGCGCCGGTGGAGGAGCTGACTGCGCCGCGACCTGGGTCGGCGCCTGCGACGTGTCGAACAGCAATACACCGAGCTGCCCGCCGGTCCACAGGTGCACGGTCACCGACGGGCCTGTCGTGAGCGGCGACGGCGATTTCGGCAACTGCGATGGCAACGCGCGAAAGTGGCAATACCCGATCTCGGTCTACCTCAACAACCCGCTGGACATCGTCGATGATCCCGCGAGCGCGGAGACCACGGGAGCCCCGTGGGCGCCCCTGGCGCCGCTCTGCTTCTGAGCGCTCGCCGCGGGGGCGCTCAGCCTTCTTCGCGTTCCCGGTAGTCGGCGGGCTCGATGCCGTAGCGCGCGATCCAGCGGTGGATCTGCGTCCGCCCCTTGCCCATCGCCCGCGCCACGGCGCTGATGTTCCCCCGGTGCTCACGGAAGAGGCGGATCAGCGCCTCGCGCCGCTCCTCCTCGCGCCGCTCCTCGGCCGCGGGCCGCTGCGCCTCGCCGGGCTGGGCGTCGAGCCTCGGGAGCTCGATCGGGGTGCGCGTCAGCCCGGCGGGCGGCGGCAGGTGATCGAGCTCCACCCTGCCGCTCCCCGCCAGCACGATCGCTGTCGCCAGGCACTTCTCCAGCTCGCGGACGTTGAGCCGCCACTCGCGCAGCAGGAGCGCGCGCGCCGCCTCGCAGCTCATCGCGATGTCCGCGGCGCGGTCCGGGGCGGCGCGGCGGAGCAGCGCCGCGATGAGCAGGCCGAGGTCCTCCCGGCGCTTGCGCAGGGGCGGCAGATCGAGCACGAAGCCCGACAGGCGCGCGAAGAGATCGCCCCGGAAATCGCCGCTCTCCACCATCGCCGGCAGATCGCGGTGCGTCGCCACCACGACGCGGAGGTCGACCTTCACCGGCCGCGTCGCGCCCACCGCGACGACCTCCGACTCCTGCAGCACGCGCAGGAACGCGGTCTGCGACATCGCGGGCAGGTCGCCGATCTCGTCGAGGAAGAGCGTGCCCTTGTCCGCGGAGCGGACGAGGCCGGGCCGGTCCTCGGCCGCGCCGGAGAAGGCGCCCTTCCTGTGGCCGAACAGCTCGGACTCGATGAGGCTGTCGGGCAGGGCGCCGCAGTTGATGGCGACGAACGGGCCCGGGCGGCCCGAGAGCGCGTGGAGGGCGCGCGCGATGACCTCCTTGCCGGTGCCGCTCTCGCCCTGGAGGACGACGGGGATGTTCGCCGGCGCGACCGCCCGGAGCGCCGCGAACCGCTCGGCCAGCGCGGGCGAGAACGTGGCGAGGCCGAGCGGCTGCCCCGGCCCCGGCACCGCGTCGCCCGGGTCCTCGTCCGGCGCGGCGACCTCGCGGAACAGGAAGAACGTGTGCCCGAGCTCGATCAGGTCCCCCTCGGCGAGCGGCGCGCTCTGCCGGGCCACGCCGTTCACGAAGGTGCCGTTGGTCGAGCCGAGGTCCTCCAGGAGGAGCCGGCCGCCGTCGCGCGTGATCCGCGCGTGCCGGGACGACACCCACCCGTCCTCGAGGCGCACGTCGAGGAGCGCCCGCTCGCCCTCGGCCCGCTGGTGGATCGAGCGCACCGGGCCTCGCCCGAACCGCACCTCGTCGATCCCGTCGAGCGACAACCGCGCGGGCGGATCCAGCGGCCGCTGGCACTGCAAGACGAGGAACAGGAACGGACGCGGCTCCGCGCGAGAGCCGGCGCGCCGCTGGGTACGGACCAGCGTCGTCGGCTCGTCGCGCGCCGCGCTCATGCTGCCCCGCTCCTCCCGCGAGAGGACGCACGCAGCGGAGGCGCCGGGAAGTCGACCTGTGCCTGCATACCTCGGGTCGAGGATCTACCATGCCCCGCCGGCCTGCAGCGCTCCATGGAGGCTCGCGCCCGTGTCGCCGGGCGCCGAGCACCTCAGCGCTCGGAGCCCGGCGACACCGGCGCGCCTGTCCGACGATCACCGGGCGCCGCGTGCCCCCGGGACCTCAGCGTCGCCTGATAGCGGTTGAGCAGCGGGGTCGCGGTGATGCCGTGCAGCACGATGCTCACCGTGACGATCGAGAGCGTGAGCGAGATGACGTCGCGAGCGGCGCCGCCGGAAAGGCCATGGTTCAGCGCGTAGGCGAGGTAGTAGAGGCTCCCGATCCCGCGGATGCCGAACCATCCCATCAGCCAGCGTTGATGAGGGGACGTGGCCGTCCCGGAGAGGAGCAGTCGCGTGGCCAAGGGGCGCAGCAGGACGAGCAGGACGGCAGCGACGAGGAGCGAGCGCGCGCTCCAGGAAGGGCCCACGAGGACGCCGACGAGCGTGACGAGGGCGACCTCGAGCAGCCGCTCGGCGGTCGCGCCGAACGAGATCGTCTCCGCGACGAGCACGCCGGCGGCGACGGCCGGCTCGGCCATCGCTTCGGGCTCCACCCGCGCGCCGACCAGGTGCTCCGCCGGCGGGTGCGGGGCGTCCGGACGCGACGCGCGGGGCGCGGCCTGTGGGTGAGGCGTCTCGGCGACGACCTTGAGCTCCGCCCGCCGCAGCCCCACGCCCGCGGCGAACACCGCGAGGAACCCCCAGGCGCCGAGGAGCTCGGCTGCGACGTAGGAGAGCGCGATGAGCGCCAGCGCGAGGAAGTCGCTCGGCGCCTCCGTGTCGCGCTGGCGGCTCCGGAGTTGGATCGCCCAGCGCCCGACGCCGACCCCGAGGAGATACCCGAGCACGAGCGCCGCCGGGACCGCCCAGGCGAGCTTCACGAGCGCCCAGCGCAGGACCCACGCGCCGGCGCCGCCCTGGTCCATCCAGCTGAGCGCGAGCACCACGAACGGGAAGGCCATGCCGTCGTTCAGGCCCGCCTCCCCGGACAGACCGTACCGCATGCGGTCCCTGTCCGCGGCGTGGCCGACCGAGACAGCGCTGGCCAGGACCGGATCCGTGGGCGCGACGATCGCGGCGAGGAGCAGCGCGTGCGGCGGGTCGAGCCCGAGGAGCAGGTGCGCGACGGCGGCGACGCCGGCGATGCACACCAGCATGACGGGGCCGGCGAGGCGGTAGGCCGCCGACCACGCGGGGTCGCGCGGGGACAGCCGCAGCTTCAGCCCGCCGATGAACAGCGAGATGATGACGGCGATCTCCGTCAGCCGCTCGAACCAGGCGCTGCCTTCCTCGAGCTCGATGCGGATCCAGCCGAGCGCCTGCGGGCCCATCAGCCAGCCGAGGCCGACGTAGATGAGCGACGACGAGACCGGCAGCCGCTTCACGTGCGCGGAAGCGAGCGCCATGACGAGGAGGATCCCGCCCGAGAGCGCCAGCCACTGGAGGAAGCTCAGGGTCGCGAACGTCATGCTGAGGTCCCCGGTGGATGGCCTCGGCCGTCGTGGCCGTCCGGCGCCCGATCAGCGATAGGGCCCGTGCGGGGCGGGCGCCGCGAGCGCGGACGCGATCGCGATCGCGCGCTCGATCCGGTCGCGCCCCGTCTCGAGCTGGCCGAACACCAGCGTGACCGCGGCCTCGTCGCCCAGGATCGCCGCCGGGCGGAGCGCCGCGATCTCGCGCCTCAGCTCGTCGCCGAGGCGCTGCGCCACCCTGTCCGGCGCGTCCGCCTGGATGGCGTAGGCCCGGGCCAGGGCGTCGTCGCCGGACGGACCTGGCGCCTTCCTGGCCGGGCCGCGCCTGGGTCGGCACCTCAGGGCGAACCGCTCCGAAGGAGATGCGGCGCGGGGCACGCGTACCCGGGTGCAGAACGGGCCCTTCTTCCCCTTGCGGCCGAGCTCCACGGTGAGGAGCCGGCCGCGGTGCTCGAGCTCGATGGTCATCTCGCCTTCGGATGAGGCCGCGCCCGCGGACAGGAGGCGCCCGCCGAGCTCCTGCGCGAG
This sequence comes from Sorangium sp. So ce321, assembly GCF_051530195.1. Taxonomy (NCBI): domain Bacteria; kingdom Pseudomonadati; phylum Myxococcota; order Polyangiales; family Polyangiaceae; genus Sorangium; species Sorangium sp. So ce321. Next base: position 7,922,947 of record NZ_CP150329.1, read on the forward strand.
CGCCCGCAGCTCCCTCGTGAGCGCCCGGCCGCGGCCGGCGACGAGGGCGGCGGCGCGGATGGCGCTCGCGAGCTTCTCGGCGTCGTCCTCCAGCCCGGCGCGGAGGGCGGTGAGCCGGTGCGACTCGAGCGTGAGCTGGTAGCCGGCGGCCGCGCGGAGCGCCTCGCGCAGCGGCGGCGTGAGCCACCAGCGCGCGAGCGTCGGGTTGCTCGCCTTCACGACGAAGGCGCCGTCCTGTGCCGGGTCGCCGACGTCCACCTGCCTCGCGCGGAAGCTCCCGTCGCTCCTCGACGGGCGGAGCCGCTGCTCGTTGACCCGGAGCCTGAGGCCCGCCGGGTTCCTCGCGGTGCCGGTGATCCGGGTGTGATAGCGAACGACGGCCGCGTCGCCCTGAGCGATGTCGTGGTCGACGAGCAGCGCGACGTTGTCGAAGACGACGGAGATCTGCATCCGCGGGTCTCCCCACTGGCCCGGCCCCGACTTGAACTGCCCGCCGACGAGGGCCGCCGCGCGCTGCCAGACGGGCCTGGCCATCCGCCAGCGCGCCTCCGCCGCCCGCCTCGCCTCCTGGCTCGCCTGCGCGATGCACCTCGCGAGCCCCGCGATTCCCGAGATGATCATCAGGACGAAAAGAGGCTCCATCTACGGGTCCAGCTTATCCTCCTTGCGGGCGGCGCGCCCAGGCGAGAGGGGCTGGATTGCCAGCGCGGCTTTCGCGATCTGGGGTCCGGCGGGGCCCTGGAGGGGGCTCAGGATCGCCCGGCGGCCGAGCGCGCGGTCCGGGAGCTCCGGCAGCCGGCTCTGTCCGGCGAGCGTCTCGGCCCCCCTTCAGGCCGCCCGCGGCCCCCTTCAGAGCCGCCCGCGGCCCCCTCTCCCGCCGGACCTCGCCGCCCCCACGGCCGCCGGCCGGCGCGCTTCGCGGTCACCCTCCAGCGCCCGGCGTCCCGGCCGTGACCGCCTGCGTGTCGCTCGCGCCGCATCGAGCGCGCGGGCGACACGCGCGAGGCGTGCACCGATCGACCGGCTACGGTCTACCGCTCACCGTGGACCGCGAGGTGGTAGACGTCGCCGGCGGACACGCTGGAGATGGTGACCCGGTATCTGTCGTTGTTCACGGTATCGTACAGGGTCACGCCCCCGGCCGCGGAGACGGTCTGGTCGAACACCACGATCCAGTTGCCCCAGGTGTTCTTGTAAGACACCGTCATCTGGATAGCGCCCGCGATGGCGTCAGCGTGTGCGTGGAGCCAGTTGACGCTCGAGATCTCCGTGGTGCGGCCGACGGAGCTGTCGGTCCAGCAATAGTCGAAATCGACGCCGGCATTGTTGCAGAAGGACGATTGGAAGCTCGTCGCGGTCAGGGCCTGCGCGGCGACCCCGAGCCCTTCCGCGGGCCCCACCTGCGGCGACGGCGGTGTCTCCTCGACAAGGTCGGCCTCCGTCGAGGTGCGGCGCGGGCCGCGGGCGAGCCGGGCCTGATCCATGCGCGCCTGCGCGTCGATCAGCGCCTGTGGCGCGGCGTGCCCCGAGAGCGCCTCGTAGAGCGCGACAGGGGGCAGCTCCTCCGCGGCCCCGGGCACCTCGCCGGTGGTGAACGTCAGGACGAGCCCCTCCTCCGGCTCGTAGAAGCGGACCTCGGCGTCGTTCGCGAGGCGCAGGGTCGTGATCGGGGCGAGTCCTTCCTCGACCGCCTCCGCTCCGGGATCCTGCTCGACGGCGCAGCCGCCCACGATACAGAGCCCGAAGGCGAGGGCCGCGGCGCGGCAGGCGGGGCGAGCCATCGAGAGATCACGAAGCATCGAAAGGATGGTCATTGTCATTCTCCTCGGTCATTCATGGGTCATGTGCGGACTTCTGCCCGCGTGTCTGGCCAGCGCGCGGCACGAAGCCGCTGTACGACGCTCACGGCACGTCCGCGGGCCTGTCCGCGAGACCGTGGGCTCGTCAGCGCGTCGTGCGAGGCGTTCGCCTTCGCTTGAGCGTATGAGCAAGGCTGGGGCCAGAGCCGATGTCGGTCCGCGAGCGGGGCGCCGGCTTCACCCGGGATTCACGAAGGGCGCTCTTTCTCCCGGCCCGCGCTCCGGATGGCGCTTTCCCCGGAGCGCGCGCGCCTGTCCTGCGACGCCCGGCTCCCTGCCACACCGACCGGGTGTGGCAGGTGTCAGGTGTGGCGACGGGTGACACCTCGCCGCCGTGCCTGCCGCGGGCGCGCGATCGCGAGAGAGCCTGTCGGCAAAGGCGCCGGCGACGGGGCGGCGAAGCCGACTGCTGAGCAGCGGCGCTGCGGACGCGGAACGCCGCGGCCCACGCCGAGATCGACCGGAGCGACGGGGTGGGCGCGCGTGGCCGGCCCGGGCCCGACCGAGGCCGGCGCGCCGAGCAGCGCCGTGAGGCGGGCGAGCGCGTCGGCGGGGAGGCCCGGGGTCCCGGTCACCCCCCCGGCCTCGGCGTGGAGCCCGGTGGCGAGCACAGCCGTCGACGGCGCGGCCGTCCCCAGCCAGAGCGCGCGGCGCAGCTCGCGCCTGTAGGGGAAGAAGGAAATCCACTGTAGGGGAGACAGGGAAGCCTGATGTGGGAGAAGGAAGTCTGATGTGGAGACGGAGACGGCAGCTCAAGCGCTGCGGAGACGTCAAGTCTCAACTGCGGGATCTGCTCTGGATCGACAGAAAGGTCTCTATGCGATCCGGCCTCCCTGGAAAAGCAACACCGTATCAGCAACTTATCTCTTCATCGAAGGGGCCGCCTCCACTCAACAGCCTTTAGGAGTTGACATCCGTGATGTGAGCGTTCACATTAGGCCTTGTAAGTATTCTTTTGCTTCTCATCGGAAGGCCGGTCATGCACCGAGACCTTCGTCAGCCGATCGATCTCGGCATCGGTTCCGTTCGCTCGCTCGTCACGGACGCGAGCAACGGTGAGCCCGCGCACGTTGCGGTCGCGCCTCGGCAGCGCTGGGCGCGAGGCCTCGTCTTCACGGCGACCCGCGCGCCCGCGGTACTGCACCGGGTCGCTCGCGAGCCTGACCGGGCCATTCGAACGAGACGCGATGTCAACGAGACGAGGTTCGGCATTCCCAGCTTCCATGCCGGCGCTCTCGCCGGACTGGTGTAAAAATGAGAACTTCTTTGTTCGTGTTCCCTGCGATCATGGTCCTTCTTGCCTGCGGCTCCGATGCCGATCTCGAGAGCGCTGGGAGAACGCGCCCCGCGGGCCAAGTGGGCTGATCGATGAGATTCAGATCTCCATCGAGCTCTTCGGCACGCTGAGCCCCGGCGCCGGCGACGATGCCGCCTCGAGGGTGGGTCGGCATGTCCGACCACGACCCGCGCACGCGGCACAGCTCGGCCGAAAGCGGCTCGGCCAGGGACACCTCGATCGACGTGGTGGGGGAGAAGGAGGTCCAAACGCTTCGGAGACGTCAAGCCCCAACTGCGGGAGCTGCCCTGGGTTGACAGAACATCTTGCCATGTGATCCGGCCCCATGGAAAAGCGACGCTATCTCGACAACTCGTCCATGCGTCGAAGGGGCCGCCTTCACACCACAGCCTACGACATGCCCGCTTGGGTACAGGAGAACCTCATGAGAATGCGATTTGAACGATGGCCCCTGCTGACCCTGCTCGCGCTCGGCGCGTGCATCTCCGCCGAGCCGCTCGATGAAGACGGCTACGACCTCGACGAGTCAGCCGAGAGCGTCACCATCGATACAGCGGCGACCTACACGATCGTCGGCGTCCAGAGTGGAAAGTGCGTCGAGGTGGCTGGCGGCAGCACCGCTGACGCAGCGGCCGTGCAGATCGCCAGCTGCAACGGCTCGACGCGGCAACAGTTCCGCATGGAGTCGGCGGGCGGCAACTACTATCGCATCCGCAACGTCAACAGCAACCGTTGCCTCGACGTCGCGGGCGCCTCCACCACCGACGGCGCCGCCATCCAGCAGTACTCCTGCTGGACCGGGGAAAACCAGCAGTGGTCGTTCGCGGACGTCGCCACCGGCGTCGTGCGCCTCACCGCGCGCCACAGCGGCAAGTCCCTGGACGTCTACAGCCGCGGCACCGCCGACGGCACCGCCGTGATTCAATGGGCGTCGAACGGCGGGACCAATCAGCAGTTCCGACTCACGCCCGCGAGCTCGAGCGGGACCGGCGCCGGCGGCAGCGGCGGCAGCGGCGGCAGCGGCGGCAGCGGCGGCAGCGGCGGCGGGACCGGCAAGTTCGTAGGCAACATCACCACCGGCGGGACGGTGCGAGCGGATCTGGCCCAGTACTGGAACCAGATCAGCCCGGAGAACGAGGGCAAGTGGGGCTCCGTCGAACCGACGCGGGACGTCATGAACTGGGCCGGCATGGACCGGGTCCGGAACTACGCTCGCGAGCACGGCATCCCCTACAAGGGCCACACGCTGGTCTGGGGTGCCCAGCAGCCGGGCTGGATTGGCGGTCTGTCGCAGAGCGAGCAGCGCGCAGAGGTAGAGGAGTGGATCCAGGCGTTCTGCCAGCGCTACCCCGACGTCGCCATCATCGACGTCGTGAACGAGCCGCCCCCGCACACCACCCCGGTGTACATGAACGCCCTCGGCGGCGCGGGCTCGAGCGGCCACGACTGGATCGTGCAAGCGTTCAAGTGGGCGCGGCAGTACTGCCCGAACGCCAAGCTGCTGCTCAACGACTACAACAACATCGAGTACAGCGGTGACAACCAGAACACGATCAACATCGTCAATCGGATCCGGGCGGCAGGGGCTCCCATCGATGGCATCGGGGCTCAGGCCCACGCCGCGTTCTCGATGTCGACCAGCACGGTGAAGGGCTTCCTCGACCGGCTCGCCGCCACCGGCCTGCCCGTCTATATCACCGAGTACGATATCGCCCTGGCGAACGACACGCAGCAGCTCAACGTGATGCAGAGCCAGTTCCCCATGTTCTACGAGCATCCGAGCGTGAAAGGCGTCACGCTGTGGGGGTACATCACCGGCCAGACGTGGGTGGCCAACACAGGACTCATGAGCAGCAGCGGCCAGATGCGGCCCGCCATGTCCTGGCTGATGAACTACCTGGGGCGCTGACGCGCGTATCACTGAGATCCGCGCGCCCGGAGATCGCTGCGCAGGCTCTTCCGCTCGGTCGCAGGTCGACGGAGTCTACCCGCCGGGCCAGAGCTCGCGCAGCCGATCCCGGGCGCCTTCAAATGTGTCCTGGTTCCGCCTCATATGCCTTTGAACAGAGGGGTTAATGATGAGAATCCGATCTAGACGATGGTGGCTGGTCACGACGCTCGCCGCCACGGCTGCGTGCGGCTCCGCCGAGCAGCTGGATGAAGACGGCTACGAGTTCGACGAGCTGGCTGAAAGTGTCACCATCGACACAGCGGCGGCCTACACGATCGTCGGCGTCCAGAGTGGAAAGTGCGTCGAGGTGGCTGGCGGCAGCACCGCTGACGCAGCGGCCGTGCAGATCGCCAGCTGCAACGGCTCGACGCGGCAACAGTTCCGCATGGAATCGGCGGGCGGCGGCTACTATCGCATCCGCAACGTCAACAGCAACCGTTGCCTCGACGTCGCGGGCGCCTCCACCACCGACGGCGCCGCCATCCAGCAGTACTCCTGCTGGACCGGGGAAAACCAGCAGTGGTCGTTCGCGGACGTCGCCACCGGCGTCGTGCGCCTCACCGCACGCCACAGCGGCAAGTCCCTGGACGTCTACAGCCGCGGCACCGCCGACGGCACCGCCGTGATTCAATGGGCGTCGAACGGCGGTACCAATCAGCAGTTCCGACTCACGCCCGTGGGCTCGAGCGGGACCGGCGCCGGCGGCAGCGGCGGCAGCGGCGGGGCCGGCGGGGCCGGCGGCAGCGGCGGGTCCGGCGGCAGCGGCGGGGGCGGCGAGAGTTGCGGCTTGCCCACCAGCTTCCGCTGGCAGTCGAGCGGCATGCTGGTGAGCCCGAAGTCCGACTCGACTCACAACATCGTGTCCATCAAGGATCCGACGGTCTCCTTCTTCAACGACAAATGGCACATCTACGCCACCACGGCGAACACCGCCGGGAACTGGCAGATGACCTACCTGAACTTCACCGATTGGTCCCAGGCCGCGGCCGCCTCGCAATACCCCATGGATCGCACGTCTGGCTTCAGCGGCTATCGGTGCGCGCCGCAGATGTTCTTCTTCAGGCCTCACAACAAGTGGTACCTCATCTATCAAGCGCAGCCGCCGCAGTTCTCCACGACCACCGACCCGAGCCGCCCGGAGACCTGGACCAGACCCCAGAACTTCTTCGCGTCCACGCCCGCCGGCATGCCCAGCCTGCCCATCGATTACTGGGTGATCTGCGACAGCGCCAACTGCTATCTCTTCTTCTCCGGTGACGACGGCAAAATTTACCGCAGCCAGACCACCGTGCAGAATTTCCCGAACGGCTTTGGCTCGATCTCGATCGCCATGCAGGACTCGAATCGTAACAACCTGTTCGAGGGGAGCTCCACGTACAAGATCAAGGGCATGAACAAGTACTTGACCCTGGTCGAGGCCATTGGCCCGACGGGCGCCAGGTTCTATCGCTCATTCACCGCGGATCGCCTCGATGGCACGTGGACCCCGCTCGCGCATACCTGGAACGCGCCGTTCGCAGGTCAAAACAACGTCACCTACGCGTCCGGCGTGGCTGACTGGACCGACGACGTCAGCCATGGCGAGCTGGTGCGCGATGGCAACGACGAAACGGCGACGATCGACACCTGCAATCTGAAGTTCCTGTATCAAGGACGCAATCCGAGCTCGGGCGGCGAATACTCGCAGCTCCCGTATCGCCTCGGCTTGTTGCAGGCGGTTCGCTAGAGGGCCGGACCTGCTGGGATTCATCGAATTCCAGCAGGTCGCCCCGCCTCCTCCCCTATCAACTTGCTCACCCGCATCGACGTTCTGGCTCGCTGCCGCGCGCCGGAGGTCGAACAGGCCTCTCCTGGCGCCCATGGTGCGCGCGGAGTCCTCTCCGCGCCGCGGTGTGGGCGAGCGCGCGCTCAACAGCTGTCCGCTGCCGGAGCACGGCGCGTCCCAGGCCGCGCTGCACCTCCGGACGCGGACGAGATCATGGGCCCAGCGAGGCCGTCGGGCAGCAGGTCTGCCGACGCCCTACTCGCTCACCGACACCACGTCCAGGCGCAGCATCTGGCCGGTGGTCGGCGCCGTGTCGTACGGTGGCAGCCCCTCGAAATAGTCCTTGGTCCAGTTGGCGATCTGGCGTTCGTTGCCGTCGTTCATCACCACCTTGACCGTGGCGCCGCCGTTGACCTGGATCGTCGCCTCGTAGTCCGCCTTGTGAATGTCGTGAGCGCGGTACTGGTAATTGTTCAGCCAGTACGTCTGGTGCGGCTCGCTCACCTCGATCGAATATTGCTGGTAATTGATGGCGTCATTGGGGCCAATGGTGCCGCCGATCATGAACGGCTTCATGGGCATCTCCCCCCCCACGATGTCCGTCGGCTCCCAGATCCCGCGCACCCGCAGCTTGACCGAGTACGTCGTGCTCGGATCGCCGCCGAAGCTCACCTGCTTCTCGATGCGCTGGGTGTTGGCCGGATGAGTGCACGTCGCCATGGCGGCCAGCGGCAAGGGCGTCGACGGGTCGCACGGGGCATCGACAAACAGCTTGTCCAACCCGCTCGCATAGCTCGCCAGATCTGGAGCGGCGCCGCCGCTGCCTGCATCGACGGCACCACCGCCGCCACCCGAGCCACCGCCGCCACCCGAGCCACCACCGCCACCCGAGCCACCGCTGCCACCCGAGCCCGACGCGGCGTCATGCGTACTGGCATCGCCCGGCGCTGCTCCCCCGGTTCCCCCGGTTCCCCCGGTTCCACCGGTCTCCCCCGTGCCGCCCGTCTCGGTGCCGCTGCATCCGGCGACCGTGAGCAGCAGCGCAAGCAGAGCCATCGCCGGCGTTGCGCAGCTGCTCCGCATCCCTGCGGTATCGGGACTCGGACCGGGGCCATCGATGGCGGTGCGGTTCGCGCAGACGAGCCGCGGTGTAGCGAAATAAAGAATCGATTTCATAGAACCAGTATCCTATGTTTGCGGAGCGCCTGCAAGAGAGGGTAGGACAATAGTGCACCGGCGTCATCTACGCGCCTGGGCGCAGCGTCGAGCGCAGCCGCTGGTTGGGCCGTCTACTCCAGCACCTTAATCTTGACGACGATGCATGTCTTCGAGCGCAGGTGGACGGTCGCCGCCGCCGGATCGCGGCGCAGTCGGCGTGTGTCGCGGCAGCGGGCCGCTCGATCGCGAGGTGGGTTGTCCTCGATCCGGGGACGATGGGGCGGCGCCGGCAGGTCGACGAGCGCCTACCGAGCGCCCCTTCCAGGCGCCGCGACGCCGCGCTCAGACCTGGATGCCGGCGAGCGGTGACGTGACCCGCCCCGCGTCGAGGCCGATCTCCGTCGCCTTCGAGCCCATGATCTGGGCGACCGTCAGGAGCGCCTTGCTCAGGTTTTCGCCGGGGTAGTTGTTGTGCTGGTCGCCGCGCAGCCGTCCTCCGGCCTTCCCCGCGAGGAGCACCGGCCACTCCGCCTTCGTGTGCACCTTGCCCCAGGCGGTGTCGGACGTGACGTACACGAGCGTGTTGTCGAGCAGGTTCGAGCTGCCGTGTGGCGTGCTCTTGAGCTTCGTCAAGAACTCGTTCAGGCAGCGCATCGTGTAGATCACGCCCTTGTCGACGCGAGGCTGACTCGATTGGTCTCCGGCATCCCCGTGGCAGATGGTGTCGTGAAAGTCGTCGTTCATGTCCTGCGCGAGGTGCCGGTAGTAGACGTGCGCGGCGGGCAGCGAGAACATGAACGAGAGCACGCGGGTCCTCTCGCAGGCGAGCGCGAGCGCCGAGAGCTCGACCATCGCGGTGTTCACCGACGGGGGGGCTTCGCTCTGCGAGTCCTTGCCGGCGGTGGGGGCCGTCGGGCTGCTGCACGCGGGCGGCGTACCGCCGCCGGGGGCCGTCGTCTCGAGGCGCCGCTCGATGGCGCGGATCGACTCGAGGTGCTGCTCCACGCGTTGCCTGTCGGCCGCCCCGAGCCGCTGCTGCAGGCTCGCGCCGTCCTGCAGGACCGAGTCGAGCACGCTCTTCCGGACGTTCGCGAGCTTCGCGGCCTGGTCCGCTCCGTCGTCGTTGGGCGCGGGCGTGCCGCCCATGAACAGCCGATTGAACACGGCCCTCGGATCGAACTCCGGGTTGTTGCGCGAGTTCGGCCCCTTGTGTGAGACCGTATGCAACGAGTCCGGAGGGCCGCCCGGCGTCGCCGGCGTCACCCCCACCTCGAGAGAGCGGTACGGCGCCCCCGCCGAGATGACGTCCGCGACGACCTGGTCGATGGATGCGGCGCGCACGGCGTTCCCATTGTTCGCCGCGCCGGTCGTGGCCCCGGCCGACCCCGTGGGGTGCTCGGAGCCGGATACCACGACCTTGTTCTCGAGGCCGCTGATCACCGTGAGATGAGACTTGTGCTCCGCGAGCGGCTGGAGCTGGGGACTGAGCTCCCAGGCCGAGCCGGAGCCCGTGCGCGCCGGCTTCCAGCGACCCGGCAGCGTGCCGTTCCCGAAGAACCACGTGACGTAGAGCGGCGAAACCGGGGTGTTCGGCTGAGCGAGCGCCGTGCCGCTCTGGTTCAGCATGATCTCCAGCAGCGGGAGCGGGATGGTGACGGCGGCACCCGTCGCCAGCATGCCCCGGAGAACAGTTCGTCGGTTCAAGGCTTTGTTCGTCATTGGGGGTACCGTGCGTTCAGGGTTGGGGGGCGACGGCCGAGAAGGCTTCGTTCGTCACGACGTCGAGGACCAGCTTGCGCAGATCGAACCCCGATGCCTCGAACGAAGCGGCCAGCGTGTTCAGCACACTGCCGTCCACGGGTCGCTCCTCGTGGCCTGCTGCATACGAGTAGTACTTGCGCACGAGGCATCGAGCGACAGCGTCGCTCGCGCTGACGGTCATGCCGAGCGAGCGCGCGTCGGCGACCGGCTCTCCGTTGAAGTCGCCGCTCGGGTCGATCGGCAGGCCGTGGTCGGTCGTGCGGTAGCGGCCGATCGCGTCGAACGTCTCGAGCGGCAGGCCGAGCGGGTCCATGGCCCCGTGGCAGCCGGCGCATGCAGGAGCGACCCGGTGGTTCTCGAGCCGCTGACGCTTCGTGAGGGGCTTGTCCGCAGGCGGCTCCGGGAGCTCGAGAGCGATGTTACCGGGGGGCGGCAGGACGGGCGTGCACAGGAGGGCCTCACGCATGAACTTGCCGCGCAACGTGGGCGAACCCTCTTTCTGGTTGGCGAACTGCGAGAGGAAGCCCGCTTTGCCGAGGAGCCCGACGCGCGGGCCGTCCGCCGGCAACGAGCGAACCTCGAAGGTGCTCGAGCTCAGGCCGGTCGTGTCGATGCCGTAGACCTCGGCGAGCTCCTTGTTGACGACGACCTTCGTGGTCGAGAACAGGTCGAGCGCGCTCGTTCGTTCGTCGAACGCGAGGACCTCCCAGGTGCCCCGCATGTCGCGGACCATCGCCGCTTGCAGCGCGGGGCCGTATTCGGGGAACAGCTCCGAGTCCTTTGCCTGCGTGCCGACCCGATCGAGCCGCATGTACTCTTCGGCGAAGGCGCCGATGGCCTCGCGTCCAGCCGGCGCGTCGAGCAGCCGCGTCGCCGCGGCACGAACGCCCTCCACCGTCGCGAGCCCCCCGCCCGCGGCCTGGTCGAGCAGCTCTTGATCCGGCAGGCTGTTCCACACCAGGAACGCGAGCCGGGATGCCATCTCGTAGCCCGTCAGGCGAAGCGACCCACCGGCGCTCGGGGCTCCGAGCTCCGGGCGGTACAGGAAGTTCGGCGACGTGAAGAGCGCCACCGTCGCCCAGCGGGCCCCCTCGACGGCGCTTTCGAGCTCGGTCGCGGCCTTGGTGGCGACGGCCGCGAGCCGGTCGACCTCCGCTGTCTCGAGCGGGCGGCGCCACGCTCGAAGCCCCAGCGCCTCGAGGAAGCCGCGCACGCAAGCGTCGTCCTGCGCGCCGCTGGGCGTGCAGCCGATGAACTGGTCCCGCTTCGCGGAATCCGCGAACACCGCGTCCACGGCGTCCTCGATGGCCGTGTGGTACTGCTCCACGCCTCGCTCCGACGTCACGACGGTCGCGGCGCCGATGACCGCAAAATTTCCATTCCAGCTGTCGTCGTCGAGCTTGTTGACATTGACTTCCACGCCGAACACGTCGCGCACGGCATTGCGAAATTGCGTTCTCGTCAAACGGCGCAGCATCCCGGACGCGGGTTGGAACGCCGGAGGGTCCGAGCCCGTCGACGGTCCATCGTCTCCGGCGGAGGATCCTCCATCGTCATCCACCGAATCACCCAGCGTGCCCGTGCACGCGGCCGCGAAAGCGAGCGCACAAACGGCGGCGACTTCTCTTGAGGAACGGAGCTCGTGCCAGGACGGCTTCTTCATCTTGCTCTCCGATGAGACAAAGGGCGGGAGCGACACACGGCCCCGCACCTGGCGACCATGCCTCGGATCAACGGCTCGCGCCGCGATGCCCATGATACCCCTCGCGGAATGTGAACGATCACATTTCTTACGTCAAACCTAATCGATAGGCCCGACGGGGATCCTTGAGCCCGATAAAAGTACAGAGCTGGCGGGCGCCTCCGGAGCGCCGCGTCACGGGGGGGCGGACTCCGGATCGCGGGCGTTTGCCAGCCCGAGGCGCTCGATACCCACCAGTGTACCGACGGCCGGCGCTCGATGCCGCAGGCGGCCGGCGCCCTGGGTATCGCCTCTTGTGCGCTGCGACCCGGGCGCGTGCTCCAGCCAGGAGAGCGCCCCCGCATCGGCCGATTTGGATTGACGAGCGTATTGTGAACGCTCACATTTGCAGAGCTGCGATGGGGTGGCTGAGCTTTTCCTTTACCTGATCAGGAGACGTCAGATGTCGATGAGCATGAAGCTTTTGGGTGCCGTGGTGATGAGCGTCGGCATTGGCTTTGCAGGCGGCTTTGCCGGCGGCTTTACGGGCGCAGCATGGGCGGCGGACGGGACGGCGGACGTCCCCGCATCGGTCGCCGAGGGGAAGGATTTCGGCTGCGGCGCAAAAGGACAGAAAGCCTGTCCGATGCAGGGCTGGATGAAGACGGTGATGCAGTCGGCGACCACGAGCGGCGACGGCGCGAAGATCGCCTCGGCGCTGGACTACGTGGCGTCGAAGCCGCCGCCCGGGATGCCGGAGTGGGTCGCGATCTCGACGAAAGGCGCGGAGAAGGCCAAGAAGGGCGACATCGACGGCGCCAAGGCGAGCTGCAAGGCCTGCCACGATCTGTACAAGGCGGAGTACAAAGCGAAGCACCGTGACGCCAAATTCTGAGGCGCCGCGCCCTGCGCTCGCCCTCTCCGCTCCGAGCGCAGGGCGCGCGCTCTCCTTCCAGGCCCTGGCCGACCCGTCGGGTCGATTCACGTCGAGCGTTCACAGACGCGCCGTCGGCCACCAGCGCCGCGCGCTGCGAGGTGCCCATGTCCACATCTGCCCAAGGTCCTAAGTCGAGCGAACACCTCCCCCCCGTGCGCTGGGGCGTCCTCGGGGCGAGCAACTTCGCCTTGAAGGTCAGCCTGCCCGGGATGAGGCGGGGGCCCCTGACCCAGCTCGCCGCGCTGGCGTCGCGCGACATCGTCAAGGCGCGCGCCGCCGCGCAGTCGCTCGGGATCCCGAAGGCGTACGGCAGCTACGATGAGCTGCTCGACGATCCGGAGATCGACGCCATCTACAACCCGCTGCCCAACCACCTGCACGTGAAGTGGACGGCGCGCGCGGCCCGCGCCGGCAAGCACGTCCTGTGCGAGAAGCCGATCGCGCTCAGCGCCAAGGACGCCGCGGCGCTGGTCGACGTCCAGCACGAGACGGGCAAGCGGATCGCCGAAGCGTTCATGGTCCGCTACCACCCGCAGTGGCAGCAGGCCAGGGCCTGGGTGCAAAGCGGCCGGATCGGGCACCTGGTCAGCGTCCAGACGGCGTTCTCGTATTTCAACCGCGACGCCGACAACATCCGCAACAGGAAGGAAGTCGGGGGCGGCGCGCTCTACGACATCGGGTGCTACGCGGTGAACACGTCGCGCTTCCTGTTCGGACGCGAGCCCGTGCGGGCGATGGCGCTCGTCGAGCGCGACCCCGAGTTCGACACCGATCGCTTGACCTCGGGCCTGCTCGACTTCGGCGGCGCGCACCTGACGTTCACGTGCAGCACGCAGGCCGTGGCCTACCAGCGCGTGAACGCCCTCGGTACAAAGGGCCGCCTCGAGATCGAGATCCCGTTCAACGCCCCCGCCTACCAGCCGTGCAAGGTCTTCCTCGATGACGGCTCGACGCTGGACTGCAGCTCGGCCAAGGACACCTCATTTGCTCTCGTCGACCAGTACCACCTCCAGAGCGAGGCGTTCTCGCGCGCCATCCGCACGGGAGGCCCCGTCGAGAACCCGATAGAGGTCGCGGTCGGCAACATGCGGGTCATCGACGCGCTCTTCCGATCCGCCGAGAGCGGGCGCTGGGAGAAGATCTAGCAGCGCCCGCGGCGCCCGCGGCGAGAACGCCCCGCGGCGCCTCCGGGCATCCTGCAAGGTCAGCCGCGGGTCCGGCGACGTCGCATCGCCAGGGCGGAGAGCCCCACGGCGAGCGCTGCGGCCCACGAGCTCGCCGTGGCGCCGCCGCCGGCGACGACGAACCCGCAACCTCCGTTGGAGACCACCTCGTCCGGCGTTGTTCCGCCGCCCCCACCTCCCTCGCCCGGTGCGTCGCCGCCCCCGGAGGAGGAGGTCACCGTCCCCGCCCCGCCCGTGCCGCTCCCGGAGGAGGAGGTCGCCGGCCCCTCCCCGCCCGTGCCGCTCCCGGAGGAGGAGGTCGCCGGCCCCTCCCCGCCCGTGCCGGCCCCGGAGGAGGTGGCCGCCGCCTCCGCCCCACCCGCGCCCGTACCCGCGCCGGTGCCTGGCCCGGTGTCCTCATCGCGGGGCACAGCTCCGGTAAACCCGGTCTGCCCCTCCCGCGTCAGCGACAGCACCAGCGTGCCATCTTTCACCGTCACGTTCTGCGGGTCGAAGTCCACGCGGTTCCCATCGAACGTCCAGTCCGCCTTGCTCCATCGCGCGCCGTCCAGGGAGTCGAACTCGTCCTGCCACGCGAGCTCGAAGCCGCCGTTGTTGTAGCGATAGTACTTGATCCAGTTGACGAACTGGTGCTGCGGGAGGACGGAATCGTCGAACGCTCCGACCCACTCGACTGCCTCGGAGGACCACGTGTTCATGCGCAGGCCCTGGGGACTCCTCAGCGTGGCCACCTGCGCACCCGTCGTCCGCCTGACCTCTCTCCCGTCGAAGGTCCAGGCGACGTAGTCCGGCGTCCACTCAAGCCCGTAGGTGTGATAGCCGTCCGCGAGCGAGGCGTCCGCCGTGTGCACCTGCTCCGACGTCACCCTCGTGCCCATCCCCGTGATGATGTTGGACTGCCAGCTCCGGGCGTTGTCCTTCCCGAAGATCTCGATATCGATCTCCTCCCAGAACGCACCGGACAGCTCGGAGCCGTCCTTGTAGGTGAAGAAGGTCGACAGGATGCCGCTCCCGCGCGCCATGCGCATGCGCACCTCGATGCGACCATGGAGATAGCCCTGGGGCGTGTAAACCTCTGCTCCCTTGTAAGGCTTCGCGACCGCGGTCGAGCTGACCGCGAACGCGAGCGAGGCAGCGGCGAGCATCAGACCTGCGCGGAATTTTCTAAGCATGATAGAACCTCCGATGTGAACGTTAACACGGACAACCGCCGTGCGATAGTTCATCGTCGGCTCCTCGGGTCGGGGCCTGGCCTGCTGGTAGGCGCTCGGCATCGCCGACATCGATGCTGACTCTCGGTGGCAGAAGGCGTTGCTGGCCATGAGCGAGGCGCGCTTGAGGCCAAGGGCGGAGGCCGCCGAGGCGCCTGCGCCGGCGGCAGAGGCGCCTGCGCCGGCGGCAGAGGCGCCTGCGCCGGCGGCAGCGAGGAGGCGCCTGCCCCGGCGACGCCGGGTCAGCTTTCCGCAGCGCCTCGGGGGCAGATGCCCGAGGGCGCCGCGGTCATGCACCAGGCCGTCAGTTCGCGTCGGCCCCGCTCCGCCCGGCGTCTCGCGCACGCCGCCGCCGCGCGACGGCCGCGCCCAGCGCGAGCAAGGCGGCGAGCATGCCCGCGGGCGAGCTGGGCCCTGGTACCCGGAACGCGCACCCGCCCTCGTCCTCGCTGGCGCCGTCGGCAGGGGTCCCGCCAGCGCCGCCCGTGCCGCTGCCCACCGTTGCTCCGCTGCCGGTCGTCACCGCGCTGCTGCTGCTGCTGATCCCACCCCCGCCCGAGCCGCCGCTGCCCGTGGCTCCCCCTTCACCTGTGCCAGGAGCACCCCCGGTGCCCGTCGGATCCGGGTCCGGGGCGTCGAGCGGCGTGAATTTCCACCAGTTGACGTTGAACAGGAACCCGTTTCCACCGGTGAACTTGAGGTAGAGATCGTGTATCCCTGTCGCACCGTCGACCGCGCAGGACGTGGTGACCCACGTCTGGAATCCGCCGGTCCCCTGGACCATGCAGGTTCCCACCAGCGTGCCGGTCGCGCTGTCGAGGCGCAGCTCGATGTTACCGCCGCTGGTCGCCGAGGCCACCCTTGCGTCGAAGGACACCGCGCCGGTGCCGAAATCGACGCCCTTCACCTTGATGTAGTCCCCGTTCTCGATCGACCCGACGTCCATCCCGCCTTCGCTGCATGCCTCGGTCTCGACGCCGGACTCCCAGGCGATGGTCTCAGCCTCCGTCATGAGATACGGATTCAGGTTGCCGACGCCGGGCGCTCCCGCCTGAGTCATCCTGATCGTCGGGATTGTACCATCGGCGTTGAACGTGAACTGCTCGACGGACGTGGACCGGTGAAAGCCTCCACCGCCCGGCAAGGCGCCGTTGTGATAGAAGAAGTAGGAGTTCCCCTTGAAGTCGATGACGCCCGCGTGGTTGGTGAAGCTGGTGCCCTCTGTGGGCATGATGACCCCCCGGTAAGTCCACGGGCCGGTGGGGCTGCTGCTCGTGGAGTAGGCGATGTACTCCGAGATAGGGCCAGCCGCATACACCAGGTAGTACAGGCCATCGCGCTTGTAGAGCCACGGCCCTTCTTCGTACTTGGTCGTATGGCGCATGTCATCATTCCCGGTGCGCTGCCCGAAGCTCGCCGCCGTCATGGGCACGTGTACGACGGCTCCCTGGTAGGAGGTCATGTCTTCGTTCAGCTTCACGTAGCACACGCTGGGGTTTCCCCAGTACAGGTAGGCCTGGCCGTCGTCGTCGATCATCACCGTCGGGTCGATGTCGCCGCAGTTCTCGGTGATCAACGGCTTTCCCAGGGCGTCCTTGAAGGGACCGGTGGGGCTGTCCGACACGGCCACGCCGATGGTCATCCTGTTGAGCGAGCGGCTCGTCACAGGAACGTAGTAGTAGAACTTTCCGTTCCTGTGGATGGCCTGGCCGGCCCACGCGTCCCCCTTTGCCCAGCTGAAATCGCTATATTTCAGCGGTGAACCGTGGTCCGTCCAGTTCACCATATCCTTGGAGGAATACACTCTCCATTCGTTCATCCCGAACCAGTCCGTCGCGCTGTCTTCGTCGTGTCCGGTATAGAGATATACCGTATCGTTGTAGACCATGGGAGCAGGATCAGGGGTGTAAAGGGTCTGTACGATGGGATTGTCTGCCAGGGCGCCGGCCGGAAGCGCGGTCACGCCACAGAGCAACAATGCCGCCGTGAGAAGCTTACGCTCGAGGGATGTGGTGATCGTTCCCATTCCTGAATCCTTGCTGCTCTCCTGAAACTTCTCAGGTGTTGTCGATGTAGCGCAGATCGCTCGGTTCATGACTCTCCGGCGCTGCTCGTCGGGGTGATCCGCCGCCGAGGCAGCCCGCTGGGCGATCTGGCAGCGATTGTCTTTCGCGAGGGGTGAAAAGATCGGCGGCAGATGATGTCCGGGCCCTCACGCTCGGATACTCTCCCACGAAGCGCGCCGGGCGCCGTGGTGCTCGACTGCGCGTGTGTGCCCGCCCTCACGACCATGGTCGTCGCGCTGTTCCGAGACGACCAAGCGAGCGAGTGAGACCGTCGCCGAGGCCGATCGGATGACGATGGTCTCGGTGCGCATGACGCCCCACCCGGTTCGAAGCAAAAGAAGGATGCCGCTGGGGAGTATTGTGAACGCTCACATTATCGGTGTCAACCCCGATCGACCGACCTGGGGAGCCCGGTGCCTCCCCTCCCTTCCTCTCCGCGCCGCGCTCCGCCGCGCTCCGGAGGAGCCCCGCCAATTTCGTCCTCTCTCGGGCGCGAGGAGATAGCGGGCCGGTCGATCGGTGTTGACACCGAAATTGTGATCGTTCACATGGAGGCAGACCCGATGTTCACGATGCGAACTTCGGTGTCCCAGCTTTCACGCCGGCGTCTCGCCGTACGGGTGTAAAATGAGAATCTCTCTGCTCATGGTTCCTGCAATCACGGTCCTCCTTGCCTGCGGCTCCGACGCCGACCCGCCTCAGGACCAGGCTACCTCCAGCTCGACCGGCGCTGGAGCTTCGGGCGGAGGAGCCGCGACGGGCGCCAGCACGAGCGCCTCCAGCAGCGCGAGCTCCGGCTCCAGCAGCGCGAGCTCCGGCGGGGTCGGCGGCACCGGCGGAGCCGGCGGAGCCGGCGGCAGCGATGGAGCCGGCGGCAGCGGCGGCGAGGACCTGCTCGCGGCGGCCGAAAGCATCGACGGCTTCCGCTGGGAGATCCCGTGCGACCAGGACCCCGGCAACAGCGACGAGTGCACGACGTCGAAGCGGGTCGACGAGAAGAAGACGTTCGGCGGCTCGCCCGACACGGTCTACCAGGTAACCGTCCGCCTCCGCGGCGTCGTCGAGAACGAGACGTACCGGGGCGGCACGCCCGATGGCATGCACTTTCGTGTGGGCGGCACACCCGACCACCCGGAGTACAACGTCTACAGCATCACTGTCTCCGATCCGGCCGAGGTCTACTACCTCAACGACAGCCCCAACGTGGGTCACAACTCGTTCATCATCGACCACACGAAGACCATTCCAATCCGGGGCGGAGCCACCGTGTCCTTCCTGGGCGAAGATCCGAACCATATCTCGATCACCAACTTCAAGCATCTGGTCGTGGAAGGCGTCCCCCCGGCGCCCGAGCCTTTCAACGGTCAGTTCATCCAGCTCGACGTCCAGTCCGTCGACAAGGCGCAGCCGTGACCCGCGACGGGGCGAAGGCCTGTTGGCTCGGTGCCGGCCTCCGCCCCGTCGGTCGCTCAACCATCCCGCTTCGCGCGGCTCACTGCCGTGAGCTCGACCCGAGGCATCCCCGCAATTTTTTCGGAAGATTCACGGGGGGGCGGGGAGACGGGGAGGAGAGTCTTCAACTACTCCCCGTCTCCCCGCCTCCCTGTTCAATTCTCCCGCTGAAACGTGCTGAAATGAGATCGATCGGGGTGACGAAGGCCTCGGCGCGCATGGCGCCCCCCTCGAGGGAGGCAAAAAGATGCCGCCAGAGGAACTGTGAGCCTTCACATTGCGGGAGTCAACGGCGGTCGGCGGTGCCGCGCTTGCGCAGCGGGCCCGTGGCGACTCAAGATCAAGGCGGGCTCGCGGTCACCGCGGCTCGCGGTCACCGCGGGCTCGCGCGCTCCTGGTTTTCGGGGAGTCCGGCTCGGCCAGCTGTGCGAACGAGCGAGCTCCCTCCGCGGAGGCAGCTCGCACGGGATCACCGCCTCAGCGTGACATCAACCACGCTCCAGGAAGTCCATCAGCCACTGCATGGCCGGCCGCAGACTGCCGTCCTGCCGCTGGAGGCCGGTGTTGTCCCTCCAGGTGGCGCCGACGACGTAACCCCAGAGCGTGATGCCCGGGACCGCGGGGTGATTCCAGAACATCGTGAACTGCTCCTCCATCACCCGCTTCTGCTGGTTGTCGTCGGCGATGCCGATGTCGTACTCGGTGATGTACACGGGCTTGCCCAGAGCGGCCATCTTGTCGATGTAATCCTTCACCGTGTTGGTGTTGATCTTGTACGCGTCGTGGGCCTGCGCGCCGAGGGCGTCGACCGGGGCGCCCGCGTCGATCACCGCCTTCGCGATCCTCATGAAGTTGTTGTGGTCGTTCGGGTACTCGATGTTGTTGTAGTCGTTGAGGATCAAGACCGCGCGCGGGCAGAACTCGCGAGCCCACTTGAAGGAGTTGACGATCCAGTCCCAGCCGCTCGCGCCGTCGCCGCCGATGCCGTTCTTGTAGGACGGCGTGGTGTGGGGCGGCGGCTCGTTGACGACGTCGATGTACTTCGTGTCGGGGTAGCGCTCGCAGAACGACTTCATCCAGTCCCTCACGGACGCCTGTTGTTCCGCCCCGGAGAGACGCCCGATCCAGTCGGGTTGCTGGGCACCCCACACGAAGACGTGGTGCTTGAAGATGATGTTGTTGTCCTTCGCGTACTTGTAGATCGCGTCGAGGGAGCCCCAGTTTCGATTGCCGCGGGTCCGCTCGACGGAGCCCCACTTGCCCTCGTTCTCGGGCGTGATCTGGTTCCAGTAGTTCGCGAAGCCGTTGCGCACGGCGCCGTTCGTCGTGATGTTGCCGACGAACTTCTCGGAGCTGGGGGAACCGCCGCTTCCGCCGGCTCCGGTGGTCGCGCTACCCGATCCGCCGCCGCCTTCGCTCGATCCGCCGGTCGTCGAGGAGCTGGTCGTCCCCGCGCCCCCGGTGCCGGTGGTGGTCGATACGCTGGTCGACGTCGGACCAGCGCTGGTCGTGGTCGTGGTGGCGGTCGTGGTGCTGCCCGCTCCCCCTGAGCCGCCCGCGCCCCCGTCACCGCCGTCGCCCCCATCGGCGCATCCAAAGAGAGTCGCGACCCCGAGCGCGATCCAGGTCGTGCCGCACAGCCATCGAGAAGAACGATTCATGCTCATGTTGGACTTTCACAAGTTGAGCGATTGAAGTTGATGATTCCTGGAGCGGCGCGCCGACAGGCGTCGGCTCGAGCTCCGAAACGATTGGATTACTGGTCGTCAGGCGATGATCGGGTCGACGAGCCCGCCTTCGAGGCTCTCGTCGCCGAAGTTGTCGAGCGGGCCGCCCTGGCCGTTGGTGCAGCCGACCGCCGCGCCGATCGTGTTGAGCAGCTTGTTGTTGGTGACCTTGACGTCGACGAACTGGCCGGTCTTGAGGTAGCCCGAGGCGCCGCCGGCGAGGATGTACGGGACCTTCCGGAACCCGTGGAACTTGTCGGCGTTGTCGTTGAGCCACACCGCCACGCCGTGGTCGAGGAGCGTCCCGGAGCCGAGCTCGTAGGACGAGAGCCGGTCGAGCAGGTGCTTGAACATCCTGGCGTGAATCCGGTCGATCTGGTGATGCAGCTCCTGAGCGCCCTCGATGGGCGGGCCCGAGTTGCCGTCGCTGTCGATGCGGTGGGAGATCTTGTGGTAGCTCTTCTGCCGGACGCCGTTGATCGTGTACTCGGTCCCGTCGTTGCCGTCGCCCACCTGGAGCGTCGCCGCGCGCGTCACGCCGCACGCCATCGCGAGCGCGATGATGTCCATCTGCATGCGGGTGACGGCCTCGATGTTGTCGGAGCTGCCGGCCTTCGGCGAGATCGCCTCCATCTCGGCGACCCGCTCCGCCGGCAGCTCGCACGCGAGCGCTACCTCGAGGTCGCGGATGCTGTCGAAGTGGAGCTTCAGCCGCTCGCGATCGCTCTTGCTGAGGTCCCTCCGGCTCATGAGCGCCTGCATCTCCCGGCGCACCAGGTCGTTGACGCTGGTGCGGCGCGCGGTCAGCGACTGCTGGACCTCGGTGTCCACGTCGGCGAGGCCGAAGAGCTTCTGGTACGCGTTGAACGGGTTGCGCTCGGCGGCGCGGATCTGCTTCGGCCCGCGGTACGAGAGCACCTCGTTGATGTAGCCGGCCATCTTGCCCGCGTAGAGCGTCAGCGGCTCGACGCCCGGCGCGTTGAGCTCGGTCGCGATACGGTTGTCGATCGACTCGCCCATCGCGAGCGACTCGTTACCCCTCGGGTCGTCCGACACGCGCGCGGCCGTGAGGCACTGGTTGCCGCCGCCGGAATGGCCGCACCCGTTGGCCGGGAACGCGAAATTGATGCCGCGCACCATGATGAGCTTGCTCGCATGGTCCTTGAGCTCGCTCACCGCCCTGTCGCTGTCCCGCTCGAGCGACTCCCTGGACAGCGGGCCCGTCTCGCTGGGCCAGAACATCTCGGGCTCGTCGCCGGCCGCCTGGGCCACGCCGTTCGCCTGACGCATGAAGATCGCGAAGGGCGGCACGTCGCCCGTGCCGGCCGCCGCGCGCCGGGGCGCGAAGGTCTCCAGGAACGGGAGCGCGACCGTGACGCCAAACAGGCCTCGAAGCACACGCCGTCGGGTGATCATTGTGCCTCCGCGGGAACGCGAGCGAGGAAGGAAGCGGATGAGACGATCTGGAGGATGAGCTCCTCGGTCGAGGCGCCGCCGTACGACGCCTCGCCGAGCTCGTCGATGAGCTCCCGGTCCTTCGCGCCCACCTCGCGGCCCTGGGCGAACTCGACCCAGCGCCTCGCGTAGCACGCGTGCGCCTCGTTGCTCTCGGCGAGGATCCGGCTGAACTCGATCGCGTCCGCGTAGCTCCGCGGCTCGCCGCCGAGATAGTAGGTATCCGCGGCGTTGACGGGCACGCCGTTGTCGGTCGTGCGGTACTTGCCGATCGCGTCGTAATGCTCGAAGGCGAACCCGGCAGGGTTGATCATCGTCCCGTGGCACGCCTCACCGCACGTCCCCTTCCCCGTGTGCGCCTCGACGCGCTCGCGGTTGGTCGCCTTCTCGCCGGGCGGCAACCCTGTCGCGTTGTCCGGCGGCGACGGCAGCGCGGCGCAGAGGATCCTGAGGTTCACGAAGACGCCGCGGTGGATCGAGTCCGGCTGCCGCGCCGTCGCCTTCGCCGCGAGGAAGCCGAGGCGCGTGAGCAGCCCCGAGCGCTCGGCCTCGTCGAGCTCCACCTGCTTCCAGCCGTCGGAGAACTCGCCATCGACGCCGTAGACCGCCGCGAGGTGGTCGTTCACGAACGCGGTGCGCGAGGTGAGGAGGTCAGTGAGCCCTCCCTCCTTGTCGAAGACGATGTGCTCCACGAACAGCTCCGCCTCGCGCTGCATGTCGTCGCCCATCTCGGGGACGAACTCGGGGTAGAGCGCCTGGTCCTTGTTGAGGTCGTGGTACTGCTCATGGTCGTAGAGCTGCC
Organism: Sorangium sp. So ce321; assembly: GCF_051530195.1. Lineage (NCBI taxonomy): Bacteria > Pseudomonadati > Myxococcota > Polyangiales > Polyangiaceae > Sorangium > Sorangium sp. So ce321. Next base: position 7,945,253 of record NZ_CP150329.1, read on the forward strand.
GGTGGAAGGCGCCCACGACCTCGCGGGCGCGCGGATCCTCGAGCATGCGCTCGGCATGGGCGCGGACGGCCTCGGACGTGGAGAGCTCGCCCGCCTTCGCCGCCGCGAGGAGCTCGTCGGAGGGCGTCGTGTTCCAGAAGAGGTACGCGAGCTTGGTCGCGACCTCGTACCCGCTCAGCGGGATGAGCCCGCCCTTCGCCGGCCCGGCGCCGAGCTCGACCCGGTAGACGAAGTGGGGCGATTGCAGGAACGCTTCGAGCGCCGCGCGCACGCCCGCGACGAACGCGTCCTCGCCGTCGAAGAGCTCCTTGCCGCGGCGGAACAGCGCGAGGTACGTGTCCCGCTCCTCGGTCGTGAGCGGGCGCCGGAAAGCCCGCTCACCAAACCGCTCGACGAACGCCTCGGCCCGCGCTTCCGGCTCCGCCGGCAGGTCCGCGGGCACGAGCCGACCGAGCTTGTCCTCGTCGTCGGTGACCATCGCCGCGAGCTCCTCGGCGGCGCGCTGGTAATCGCCCCAGAGACCCGGGGTCACCAGGAGCGCCGCTTCGTTGTTGTCGAACACACCGCCGAGCGGATCGGTGGTGAACGACGCCGAGAGACCGGGCCTGTCGTCGAGGCGCAGGAGATCGCGCACCGTGTTCTCCCACTGCGCGTGGCTCAGCCGCGGGAACATGCTGCGCTCGGCGACCTGCGACGCCGCCGCGCCGCCCGGCAAGGGGCCACCGCCCTCATCCGGGGCGCCCAGGGATCCCGTGCACCCCGCGAGCAGGAGCGTCGCGGCGCAGAGCCCCGCGCCGAGCGCCCGCCTCCAGCACGGCGAGCCGGTCCTCGAAAAAGGCGGTGGGGTCATCGCTCTCTCCTGGTTGAGCGCTGGCGGCCGAGCGGCCAGTTCAGCGTGGTTATCAGCGCGATTACCATCGAACAGAAACCGTGGCGTTCACTCCGTCATCGAGCGCGGCGTCAATCTGGCCTGCTGCATGTGGCCCGAAACCGTTCAACGCTGGACGATTCAAACACGATCGGAACTCGTGAGCTCGCGCACGAACGCGATCGCGAGAGTTCACGCGGTCTGGAGGGGGCGCCCCGACAGCCGGCGACCTGCAATGTGCCGATCCGCTGCCAGCGACGCGCACCGCCGAGCGAACGGTACCGGTGCCGAGATCCATCGGAAGACGATGGCCTCGGTGCGCATGACGCCCACCCAAGATGAAGTAAAAAGGATGCTGCTCTGGGACAATGTGAACGATCACATGTTCCATGTCAAATCCAATCGGCCAGCCCGCGGGCATGCTCCAGCCCGAGGCCGTGAAGACTGGAACTTTCCAACAGCGACACGCATGCTGCGGGCACCGCCGCATACGCCGAGCACCGGTGGCGCTGGAGCTCGAGCGTTGCCGCGGCTCGGAGCGACGTGGAGGCGCGCGACGAGCGCGGAGGCTACCAGCGGTCGAAGAAGTCGAAGACGTCGGGCAGCACGAGCGGCACCATTCCTGGATGGTCCGCGTCGACTTCCTTGTACGTGATCATGTAGCCGCCGGCCGTCATCCAGTCGCGCAGCTCCCGGCTGCCGGCCAGCGACGGCGTGGCGCCGGTCCCTTCCGTCACGAAGACGGGCACGTCGCGCAGCCGGTCCCACGGATAGCCTGACTCCTGGACGAAGGGCCCGGACATGGGCGCGAGGGCCTTCCAGTAGTCAGCGTATTTGGCGCCGATGTACCAGGTGCCGCCGCTCCCCATCGAGTGTCCGGTGAGGAACATCGCGCCGCGATCGATCGGGTACTCGTTCAACACCAGCTCCAGGACGTTGATGACGTCCTTCTCGCTGAGCTCCTGATCGCGTTCGCGCTCGGGCGTACGCATGGCCAGGAGCTTCTCCGCCTCCTCGGGTTGCCCGAACACGGCCGGCAGCCGCAGGAAGGTACCGTACGCGCCCTGGTAGCCGAGCGGCGAGACCAGCAGCACGCCATGCTGGTCGGCCAGCTTCACCATCTGCTTGTCGTTCTGATCCAGGTACGAGCTCTCGTCGTTCCCGGCGCCGTGCAAGAACATCACGAGCCGCAACTCCGACGTGCCGTCCCAGCGCTCCGGGACGCAGACGCGGTAAGGAACGTCGGCGCCAGCGGCTGGAAAGTGATAGGTCCGGCGCTGGTCGCCCTTGGCGCGCCACTGCGGGGAGCTCGGATCGGCGACGGACTCGGCGAGCGCTCGCGCCTCGAGCACCTGGGCGCGCGGATCGAGGCTGGTCCCGAACGAGATGGTCACCGGCTCGAACTCGCCGGTGCCGCCCGCCCCCGCCGAGCCCCCGGCGCCGGCTTCGCCGCCGGCGGCCGTCGTTCCGCCGGTGGGCGCTCCGCCGCCCACGCCGCCGCCCGCTTGACCTCCCGCGCTGGCCGAGGCGTCTCCAGGAGCCCCGCCGCCGGAGCCGCCAGAGGAGGCGCTCGCCGTGCTGGCGGCTCCGCCGCCACCTTGACTGGTGGAGGTGGCGCCGCTGTCGGCGTCATCGCTTCCGCAAGCGGCGAGCGACAACGCGCAGCCGATGCAGGCCAGTGACGAAAGGAGTCGATGTTTCTTCATGCTCACCCCGGGGACGTGATCAGCCCGTCCTGAGCGCGGCGCTGAGAGATCACGGTTCTCCGAGGCATCCTGGCGCGCAGCTCGAGGGTCAATGTGCGGCATGCAGAAAGATGCACTGACACTGGCCAAGAGTACGGCCCATCCAGGCCAAAGCAACAGGACACCCCGAGGGCGCACCGTGAACGCTCACATTCCAGTCGTCAAACAAATTTGACCAGCCCGCACTTATCCTCGATCCCGATAACGCTGGTCAGCTTCGAGCCAGTCGGCGGCCTGGTGATGTGCCGAACCATTCGAGGCCTGGATCGAGGAGATGGCGGCTCGCGGCCGCCGAACCGCCGTGCTCGTCGATGTCGACCACGCCGACAAGAGTTGACATCACAAATGTGAACGGTCACACTGTGTGCCCCTCGCCGCGATAGCGGCGACCGGAGATCCAGGGGGGCGATGGCCATCTCGGAGCCGGATCTTCCGGCCATCAAGCAGTCTGCTCAGCATCGCGCGCCCGCGCCCAGCGGCGGAGCGTGCGCGGGTGCGCGTCGTCATACAATCAACTGGAAACGACCTCACGCTGTGGGCGCGCCTCGTGGAACGCTGCTGGTGAGGGCGAAACCTCGCCTGGGTATACAAATGACCAACAAACCTACACTCGCTCGAGCCGCATTGTTCGCGGCGCTGGCCGGCTCTTGCGCTCTCTCGGCATGCAGTGGTGACGGTGGCGACGGCGCGACCTCGTCGGGCAGCGACCCTCAACCCGGGACGGGCGGGGCCGCCGTCTCGGGCAGCGGCAGTAGCACCACGACCGCCGCCAGCACGACGACCGGCGACGTCGGCGCGTCCGCGGGTGGAGCGGGCGGTGAGGGAGGAACGAGCGGCAGCGGTGGTTCGCCAGGAGCCGGTGGCTCGGGCGGATCGACGGGAGGCAAGGTCCCCCCGCAGCCGAGCACGGGTTGCAACAAGGCCAACCCGCAGACGGGCAGCGCGCAGAGCCCGCTCACCGCATCGGGTCACCAGTACTACGTGAAGCTGCCGACCGGCTACGACGCCAGCAAGCCGTACCCGGTGATGATCATGTTCAACCCGACGAACAACCCGATCAACTGGGCAGAGCAGAACGCGGGCTTCGAGGCGACCGGCCCCAAGGAGGCCTGGATCCGCGTCTACCCTCACCCGGCCAACTCCAACTCGGGCTGGGGGGCGAACGACGTCGCTTTCTTTGAGCCGTTCTACGACCAGATCACGGACAGCTTCTGCATCGACAAGGCTCGCGTGTTCGCGGCGGGCGAGAGCTCGGGCGGCGACTTCTCGAGCATCCTTGGCTGCGAGCACGCGGACAAGCTGCGCGCGGTGGGCCCTTGCGCCACCAAGAACGTCCCCCAGTATCCGCTCAACGCCGGCACCCGAGAGTGCACCGGGCAGGTCACGTCGGTCGTCATCCACGGAGAGCGCGACTCGGTGGTCGGGACGGAGAACGGCCCGAAGACGCGCGACTTCTATACCGCGCTGAACCACTGCGAGGCGAGCACGACGCCGGTCGAAGGGTACACGGACGACCTCTCGAACTGCGTCATGTACCAGGGCTGTGACGAGGGCTATCCGGTCTACTGGTGCCAGCACGGAGACCCGAACTACAGCAACACCAATCACGGCTGGCCGGCGTTCGCGCCCAAGCTCCTCTGGAGCCTGTTCTCGACCTATTGAGAATCATGACTGGCCTGGCGGCGCCCGGCTCATGATGCCTGCATCGACCAGCCGGGGGAGCGTGGCGGACGACCTGCGATCGCCCGAGCCACCGGCGAGCAGCAGTTAGCGAGGTGGTGTCTCTATGCGTAGATCTGTAGCTGGACTGAGCGTTCTTTTCACTGTGGGCGTGGCGGCGGGGCTGGCCGGTTGCTCATCGGACCCGGATCCCGTCGACCCCGGCGCGGGCGGATCTTCTGGCGCAACCACGAGCGGCGGTTCCACCTCGGGAGCGACGTCGGGCGGAGGAGCCGGTGGGAGCGGGGCCACGAGCACGTCCGCGAGCACGAGCGCGAGCACAAGCGCGAGCGCGAGCGCGAGCAGCTCCGGCGGCGCGGGCGGCACGGACGGCACGGGCGGCGCCCCGGCCGGCGCCGGCGGCTCGACGGGCGCTGGCGACAGCGGCTCGATGGGCTGCGGCGCAGCCGCTACCCGCCCCGACCCTCGCGCGCAGCAGACGCTGATGGTCGGTGGGGTGACGCGCTACTACCTGATGTACGTGCCGGAGAGCTACGACCCGAGCAAGCCGCTGCCGCTGGTCTTCGGTATCCACGGCCTGAACATGAACAACGTGTGGGCTGCGCACGACAACAGCGGATTCCAGCTCATCCAGGAGACCGACGACCAGGCGCTGCTCATCTACCCGCAGGGCTTGCCGGCGGATGGGCGCTCCAGGCCTCCGAGCACCGAATCGCAGTGGGGTACTGCGGACTCGAACTGGGGTGGTCCGCCGCCCAACGCCAACCGGGAGCGCCTGGCGGCCGACCTGGCGTTCTTCGATGCCATGCTCGAGCATGCCAAGGCGAACTACTGCGTGGATACGAAGCGCGTCTTCGCGGTCGGGTTCAGCCAGGGCGGCTTCATGACGAACACGCTCGGCTGTGAGCGCTCTTCCGTGTTCCGCGGTCTCGCTCCGGTCGCCGGATGGGGCCCCCAGGGCTCCGCGCCCACGTGCAGCGACGCCAGCGCCGCGCACGCGCTGATTCAAACGCAGGGCGACACCGACACGACCGTGACCCCCGCGCTGGGACAAGCCACCCGCGACTTCTGGCGCGCCCGGAACGGCTGCGAGGCGACCACGGTGCCGTCGACGAGCTTCGGCAACGCGTGTGTCGAGTACCAAGGCTGCAACGAGGGCCTGCCGCTCGTGTACTGCACGCACCCCGGCGGTCACTCCGTACCGTCCGGCGCGGGCGGGCGAGCCTGGCGCTTCTTCCAATCGCTCGAGTGAGCCCCCCAGGCCCGGCGCCTCGCCCCCGCTCCTCCTGACGCCGCGCGCCGGAGGAGCCGTGCCAGCCCGCGGGTCCCCTCCCCCGGGCTGAGCGGATGCCTGCGGGCTGGTCGATTCGAATTGACATCGCCAATGTGAGCGCTCACATTAGACCGGCCCGTTTCCTTTTGTCTTGGCCCTGGGTGGGTCGTCGCGCCCACCGAATCTTCGTCAACGCTCGAACTCGGCACCGATGCCGTTCGCTCGGCGGTGCGCGCCGCGAACGGCGGATGAGCGCGCCGCAGGTCACCCGCTGTCGCGCCGAACCCCTGAGAGCGCACGGGCTCTCGTGATTTTGCTCCGGCGCGAGCTCACGAGTTCCGGTGGTGCTCGAACTGTCCGGCTTCGAGCGGCCGCGAGCCATACGTTGTAGGTCAAACCACTGCCACGCTCGATCTTGAGATGAGCATGACAGTTTCTGAATGATGGTTGCATTGTAGTTACGCTGAAATAGCTGTTCTGTCACTCGAGCTTGGTCAGGAGACAATGATGACCATACCGTCTTTTTCGATGACCGGCTTGCCGCGCTACAGGCGGGCGCTCGGCGCAGGGCTCTGCGTCACGGCGCTCCTGCTCGCGGGATGCACGGGCTCCTTGGGCGATCCGGAGGAGAGCGGCGGCCCTGTCCCGGGCGGCAGCGGCCCAGCCGCCGGCGGCGTGGCGCGCGGCATCGATATGCCGGGTGCGCCGCAGTACCACCGGTTCGTGCGCCTCACGAACTCGCAGTGGGCGAGCAGCGTGCAGGTGGTCCTGAACCTCGCCGCTCCCTCGTCGCTGTCCGACGGGTTCGAGAAGCCCGTCGCTGGCACGACGGACTTCACGAACAACGAGCACCTGCTGAGCGTGAACCAGCGCTCGTGGAGCGACTACCAGTCGGCGGCGGAGGCGCTCGCCGAGGAGGTGACGGCCTCGGATGAGGCGCTCGCCGATGTGTACCCGGGCACGGACGCGACCGGCTTCATCGAGACCGTGGGGCGCCGCGCGTACCGCCGTCCGCTGACGGACGCCGAGGTCGCCAAGTACACGACGCTCTTCGAGACCGGCGCGGCGATGTCCGGCACGAAGAGCACCTTCGCCAAGGGCGCGCAGCTCGTGATCCGGACGATGCTCCAGTCGCCGCACTTCCTCTACCGCACGGAGCTCGGCGAGCCTCGCAAGCCGCTCGATGGGTACGAGATCGCGGCGAAGCTCTCGCTCTGGCTGCGCGACTCCGCGCCGGACGACGAGCTGCTCGACAAGGCGTCCACGCTCACGACGCCGGAGGCGATCGCCGCGGCCGCCGAGCCCATGCTGGAGGAGCCCGCTGCGGTGAAGCGCATGCGGTACTTCCATGGCGAGCTGCTCAGCTTCGATCGCTACGCCACGATCAGCAAGCTCGGCGTGCCGAACTACGACGAGTCGTTGAACGCGGAGTACGAGGAGAGCGCGTACCTGTTCTTCGAAAAGATCTTCAACGAAGGTCTCGGCGTCAAGGACATCCTCACGTCCACCAGGGGCTTCGTGGGGCCCGGGATGGCGAGCCTCTACGGCCTGACGCCGGGCGGCCGCGGCTTCGAGGAGCGCGACCTCGGTCCCGATCGCGTCGGCTTCTTCTCGCAGCTCCCTTACCTGACGCTGAACGCCCTGAACGAGGAGTCGGACTCGATCCACCGCGGCGTCAGCATCAACCTCGACGTGCTGTGCACGCCGCTCGGCGCGCCGGCCCCCGACATCCCGCCGGTCCCGCCGCTCGAGCCCGGGCAGACGAACCGTGAGCGCATCACGCGGCTCACCGCCGCCTGCGGCGCCACGTGCCACAACCAGCTCATCAACCCCGTCGGCTTCGCCTTCGAGCACTTCGACGGCATGGGGCAATATCGGGACGAGGAGAACGGTGGCTTGCCGATCGACAGCAGCGGCGTCTACTCCTTCTCCGAAGGGCCCAAGTCGTTCGCGGACGCCGGCGAGCTGATGCACCACATGGCGGAGGGCGAGCAGGCTCACCTCTGCTACGCCAAGAAGCTCGCGAGCTTCGCGCTCCAGCGCGACGTCATCCCGTCGGACTTGCCGCTCGTCGAGACGCTCGCCAAGGTGAGCCGTGGCGCCAGCGGCTCGGTCAAAGAGATGATGCTCGAGCTCGTGAAGAACGAAGCATTCCGGACTCGCGTGGGAGGCCCGCTGTGAACACAAAGATCGTGACGAACCTCGCTCATCCGCACGTGGCGCCCCGGCGCGGTATCAATCGGCGCGCGTTCCTGCGCGCCGGCGGCGTCGCCATCGCCCTTCCGTTCCTCGAGGGTCTGCCGTCGCGCTCCGCCTGGGCCGCGGACAACCCGCCGGTGTTCAGCCTCTACATCGTGGCGGCGTGCGGCGTCGTGGGGAAGAAGTTCTTCCCGGACGAGACTGGCCCGCTCACGACCGACGGGCTCGCCGCCATGACGGACAAGGCGACGCACGTGCTCGCGCCTCACGCCAAGGACCTGCTGTTCATCCGCGGGATCAACTTCCCGATGGGGGGCCCCACCAACTGCGGCCACGCGCAGGGCCTGTGTCAGTCGCTCACCGCGCGCCCGGCCCAGGGCGGCGGCAAGACCGCATCCTCGACCGGCGTCTCCGCGGACGTGGTGATCGCCGAGCTGGTGAACGAGGGCGGCGCCGAGCCGCTCACGCTCTACGCCGGCAACCGCAAGAACGGGTACATCGCCGAGCGCATCTCCTTCAAGGGCAGTGGTTCCGGGCAGGTGCGCTCGGCGGACGACAACCCCTACACGCTCTATTCCAAGCTCGTCGGCCTCACGAGCAGCGGTGGGGGTAGCGGCGGGCAGCTCGCAGAGGAGCTCCTCCGCAGCCGCAAGAGCGTGAACGACTTCGTGGGCGAGGAGCTGAACAGCCTGATGCGCATGTCGGCGCTGAGCTCCGCCGACAAGCACCGCCTCCAACAGCATTTCGACGCCATCCGCGACACCGAGGTCACGATGGGCGAGATGGGCGGGGCCTGCAGCCAGGCGGGCCTCGCGACGTCGGAGCTCGAGGCGCTCGAGGGCGGCCTCGCGTTCAAGACGAACGGCATGATCGAGGACGTCGCGAAGCTCCACCTCGAGCTCGTGGCGCTGGCATTCGCCTGCAACTTCAACCGCGTGGCGACGCTGCAGCACGGCGACGGCACGGATCAGACGAAGTATGCGGTGCCGTCGAACGCGCAGCTCAACTGGCCCTTCCACCACATCAGCCACCGCGTGCAATCGGACGCGCAATCGGGCAGCAACCCGACGGCCGAGCAAGCGCACGCCGAGATCGACGTGATCCGCATGCAGACGCTGCTCCACGGGCTCGACCAGTTCAAGGCGCGCGACCTCTTCGACAAGTCCATCGTCATGTGGACGAACCACGTGTCGGACGGCCCGTCGCACAGCTTCCGCAACGTGCCGACGATCATCGCCGGAAGCGGCGGCGGCTACCTGAAGCAGGGGGAGTACATCGACGCCGGAGACGTCACCAACAACCGCCTCTTCAACGGCCTCATCGCCGCCGCCGTTCGGGACAAGACCGAGTGGACGGAGAACTTCGGTGAGGGAGAGGGCTCCGGGCCCATCGACGACATGCTCGCCTGAGCGGCATCGCCGGGCGGCGAGCCTCGCTGGAGTCGACACCAGAGCTGTGAACGCTCACGTCGGCTCCGGAAGAAGCCCCACCATCGAGTCGAAGAACATGGAGTGAGGGTGCGGCGCGCGATCGGCGCCTCGCCACCACCGACGGCTCCGCTATCCGCCGAGTCGTCCCCGCCGGTACTCACGCTCCGGGCGATCCACCCGGGACATCGGATCCACCGCAGGCGAGCGCCCCTGTGACGCCGAAGCAGCGGCCCGTGAAAACGTGAGCGCTCCCACATCGACCATCGAGTCCGCTCGGCTGCACGCTTCTTGACGTGCTCCAGCGGCTGGACGAAAGGCCCAGCGCGGTGGCGCAGGCGCTCGTCACTGGGCCATCGTCACCGCGGGCGACGGCAGGCGCGCCTCGCGGTGGGCCTGGTCGACGTTCTGGCGAGACCTCGACTTGCAGAACCGTTACACTACGGGCGACGCGCTTGCGGAACAGCGCGCGGAGGAACGAGCATGAGTCGCGACAGGGGCGAGCGGACATCCGGACCGCGCGGACGCGCGGACGCGGCGTCCGGAGGGGACCACGACTCGGGAGCAGGGAGCACGGCGGCCGGGCATCGCCAGCTTGACGGGACCGCCGAGCCAGGCGGGGTGTCCGTGGACATCGAAAACGACATTGACTACAAGGCGGAGTGCGGGGCGCTGCGCGCGCGCGTCGCGGAGCTGGAGAATGAGCTGGCCAGTTGGCGCGGCGAGCTCGGGCGCGAGAGAGGGCTGGTCAGCGCGGCAGCGGCGTACCTCGACCCTCCGTTCGCGCAGGGCGCCACGCAAGCGCCAGCGCTGATTCACTGGCGCATGGATGGCACCGTGACGCGCTGGAACGACGCCGCCGCGTGCCTCTTCGGCTGGAGCCAGGGCGAGGCCATGGGCCGCCGGCTCTCCGAGCTCGTGGCCGCGGATCCGGTGTCGCCAGAGGAGGTGCAGGCGTTCAACCACGACCCTGGCGAGAGCCTCTTCGCGACGACCACGAGCGCGGGCAGGACGAGAGAGGGAAACGCGATCACCTGCCGGTGGACCTACGCCGTGCTGCGCGATGAGCGAGGCGACGTCCGAGAGATCGCGGCCATCGTGGATGAAGGCGACGATCCGCGGCGGAGAGAGCGCCTGCTGCACGAACGCTATCAGATGCTCCTGCAGCTCGTGGACAACTCGCCGAACGTCATGTTCGTCAAGGACGCGGAGGGGCGCTACCTGTTCCTCAACCGCCATTATGCGCGGGCGCTCGGGCGGCACATCATCGAGTTCCTCGGCAAGGACGAGCATGAGTTCGGCGCCACGCCGCCCGGCGTCGCCGACATGATCGTGGCGAAGGAACGGGAGGTCCTCGCGAGCGGCCGGCCCCTGCGGTACCAGGAGGTGCTGGACTACGGCAGCCAGAACTATTATTTTTACACGGTCAAATACCCGGTTCGCAACGAGCGCGGCGAGCTGGTCGGCGTCGGCGGCGTCGTGAGAGAGGACACCGACCTGAGGCGCGCGGAGGCGGAGCGGGCCGCGCTGCAGGAGCAGATCATCGCCGCGCAGCAGGAGACGCTCCGGGAGCTGTCGACGCCGCTCATCCCGCTCGCCGACGGCGTCCTGGCCATGCCGGTCGTCGGGACGATGGACGGCGCGCGCGCGGCGCAGATCATGGAGACGCTGCTCGTCGGGATCAGCAGCCAGCGCGCCCACACCGCGATCCTGGACATCACCGGCGTGCGCGCTGTCGACGCGATCGTCGCCGACGCGCTGACGCGGACCGCGCGCGCCGCCCAGATGCTCGGCGCGCGCGTGGTGCTCACGGGCATCCGCCCCGAGGTGGCGAGGGCCCTGCTCGAGCTCGGCGCGGACCTCACCGGCATCACCACGCTGGGCACCTTGCAGAGCGGCATCGCCCACGCGCTCCGGCCCGCGGAGCGCTCGCGCGTCGCCCGGTGAAGCGCGCCCTGGCTGCCTCGTCCTCGCTCCCCGACTGCCAGCCTCACTTCTGGCCATAGTACGCGCCCTTGCCGTGCTTCCGGTCGAAGTGCTTGCGCACGAGCGCGTCAGGCAGGCGCGGTGCTCCCGGGTCGATCGTGCGGGTGATGAACGCCGTCCGCGCGATCTCCTCGAGCACCGCCGCATTGTACACCGCCTTCTCGGCGTCCTCTCCCCACGCGAAGGGGCCGCGGCCCGCCACCAGCACCATCGGCGTGCGCAGCGGGCTCCGGCCCCTGAAGCACTCGACGATCTGCTTCCCGGTCTCCGTCTCGTAGTCGCCCTTCACGGCGCACGCGCTCATCAGCTCGGTGCACGGGACGTCCTCGGCCAGGTGATCCGCGTGGGTCGTCCCGTAGATCGGGATCGGCGTGCATGCCTGCGCCCAGCTCGTCGCGTACGTCGAGCGCGTGTGGACGACGCCGCCGATCCCGCGGAGCTTCGCGTACAGGACGATGTGCGTCCGCGTATCCGAGGAGGGGCGGAGGTCGCCCTCGACGACCCTCCCCTCCAGGTCGACGACCACCATGTCGTCGACCGACAGGCGGTCGTACGGGACGCCGCTCGGCTTGATGGCGAGCACGCCTCGGTCGCGATCGAACGCCGAGGCGTTGCCGAACGTGTAGATGGCGAGCCCCCGGCGCGGGATCTCCAGGTTCGCCACAAAGGTGCGCTCTCGCAGCTCTCGGTAGGTCGCGCTCACGCCCCGGCCCTCAGCGCACCAGCCGGCAGGCGCGGGAGCCGTTCACCGACCATCCCAGCTCGACCTGCGCCCCGACGCGGTCCCCGCCGGCGGCCACATCTCTCGTGGTCGCGCCGCCGAAGCGGGCGTTCTCGAGCCGCCGCGGTCTCTCGAAGATCCTGCATGGCGACCCTGCTCATCACGTCAGCTCCTCGTCTCGCGAAGGAAGGTCCCGCTGCGCATGACAGCCCACTCCCGGCAAAGCAGAAGCATGAATGTGAACGCTCACAGGTTCGACGTCAACTCCGATCGGCCCGGCCGCGGCCAGGCGCCGGCGCCGGCGGGTGACGGCTCTTTCCAGAGCGGCGCGCCGCGCGGGGCGGACGTCGGGCCGCGGTCGTGGTCAATCTGGATTACAATCCCGCCCGCCCGCGACTAAGCTCCGGCTCCGATGATAGACAAGCCTCTTCCGGAGCGGCGCGTCAAGCGAGGCGGGCGCCGGGCCGCGGTCATGGCCGACGTGGCCAAGCTCGCCGGCGTCTCGTACCAGACGGTCTCGCGCGTCCTGCACGACAGCCCGCACGTGCATCGCGACACGCGGGAGCGCGTGCTCGACGCGATCCGCCAGCTCGACTACCGCCCGAGCTCCGTGGCGCAGGCGCTCGTCACCGGGCGCTCGCGGACGCTGGGCGTGGTCAGCTTCAACACGACGCACTACGGCCCGGCGTCGACGCTCCACGGGGTCGAGGTGGCGGCGCACGACGCCGGGTACGGCGTCAGCGTCGCCAGCCTGAATTCGCTCAGCCGCGCGCCGGTGGTGGACGCGGTGAAGGGGCTTTGCGATCAGGGCGCCGACGGCATCGTGGTCATCGCCCCGCTGCGGTCGGCGGTGGACGCGCTCCGCCACGTCACCTCCGACGTGCCGGTGGTCGCCGTCGAGGGGGGGCCGGACGATTCGGTCCCGGTGGTCGCCGTCGACCAGCACGGCGGCGCGGCGGCCGCGACCCGCCATCTCCTCGACCTGGGTCACCGGACGGTGTGGCACATCGCCGGTTCGATCGACTCGCTCGAGGCCGACCAGCGCGTCGACGGCTGGCGCTCGACGCTGGAGGCCGCGGGCGCCGAGCCGCCGCCTCTCCTGCGCGGCGACTGGAGCGCACGCTCGGGCTACGAGCTCGCCCCGCAGCTGGCGCGCACGCCAGGCGCCACCGCCGTGTTCGTGGCCAACGACCAGATGGCGCTCGGCCTGCTCCGCTACCTCCACGAGATCGGGCGCGCGGTGCCGCGGGACATCAGCATCGTCGGCTTCGATGACATCCCGGAGGCGGCCTATTTCACGCCTCCGCTCACCACCGTCCGCCAGGACTTCTCGGAGCTGGGGCGCAGGTGCCTCCACCTGCTGCTCGGGCAGATCGAGACCGGCCGCCGCTCCTGCTCACGCATCGTGGTCGAGGCCGAGCTGGTCCTGCGCAAGAGCACCACCGCGGCCTCCGGGAGCCGATGAGCTCGTGAGCGCCTCCGGCGTGGCCCCGCCAGCCTGGTCATCCGTCGGGACCGAGGTCAGCCGCGCGCCCGTCCATTTTCGTTGACACCGGTCATTGTGAACGCTCACAATGGCCTTTCGGGGGTATCCTTTCGCTTTGCGCTGGAGGAGGCCGTCGCGCTTACCCGGGCCGGTCGTCCCCGGGGACCGGGAGCGATCTCCGCTGACACCGCTCGTCCGCCTCGGGCCAGAGAATCCTCGTCAGCCGGTCGATCGGGATTGATCTCGACGATGTGATCGTTCACAACGTCCATGTACCGTACCCTTTTGCTTCGCTCTGGGTGGGTCGTGAGGCGCACCGACACCTTCGTCATCTGATCGACTCTGGTCGATTTTTGCACCCATTCGGTTCGCTCGGTCGGCGCGGAGGCGATCGCTGATGGATGGCGATTGGCGTTTGCCAGGGTCACGCCGGACGCGATGGGCTTCGTAATGCGAGCAGTTGCTCTGAGGCATGGTCGCCAGCTGTGGGAACCCGTGCGTCGTCAACCCCGTGCATCATCGGAGAGCAAGATGAAGAAGCCGTCCTGGCACGAGCTCCGTTCCTCAAGAAAAGTCGCCGCCGTCTGTGCGCTCGCTTTCGTGACCGCGTGCACGGGCGCGCTGGGTGATTCGGTGGATGACGATGGAGGATCCTCCGCCGGAGACGATGGACCGTCGACGGGCTCGGACCCTCCGGCGTTCCAACCCGCGTCCGGGATGCTGCGCCGTTTGACGAGAACGCAATTTCGCAATGCCGTGCGCGACGTGTTCGGCGTGGAAGTCAATGTCAACGAGCTCGACGACGACAGCTGGAATGGAAACTTTGCGGTCATCGGCGCCGCGACCGTCGTGACGTCGGAGCGAGGCGTGGAGCAGTACCACACGGCCATCGAGGACGCCGTGGACGCGGTGTTCGCGGATTCCGCGAAGCGGGACCAGTTCATCGGCTGCACGCCCAGCGGCGCGCAGGACGACGCTTGCGTGCGCGGCTTCCTCGAGGCGCTGGGGCTTCGAGCGTGGCGCCGCCCGCTCGAGACAGCGGAGGTCGACCGGCTCGCGGCCGTCGCCACCAAGGCCGCGACCGAGCTCGAAAGCGCCGTCGAGGGGGCCCGCTGGGCGACGGTGGCGCTCTTCACGTCGCCGAACTTCCTGTACCGCCCGGAGCTCGGAGCCCCGAGCGCCGGTGGGTCGCTTCGCCTGACGGGCTACGAGATGGCATCCCGGCTCGCGTTCCTGGTGTGGAACAGCCTGCCGGATCAAGAGCTGCTCGACCAGGCCGCGGGCGGGGGGCTCGCGACGGTGGAGGGCGTTCGTGCCGCGGCGACGCGGCTGCTCGACGCGCCGGCTGGACGCGAGGCCATCGGCGCCTTCGCCGAAGAGTACATGCGGCTCGATCGGGTCGGCACGCAGGCGAAAGACTCGGGGCTGTTCCCCGAATACGGCCCCGCGCTGCAAGCGGCGATGGTTCGCGACATGCGGGGCACCTGGGAGGTCCTCGCGTTCGACGAACGAACGAGCGCGCTCGACCTGTTCTCGACCACGAAGGTCGTCGTCAACAAGGAGCTCGCCGAGGTCTACGGCATCGACACGACCGGCCTGAGCTCGAGCACCTTCGAGGTTCGCTCGTTGCCGGCGGACGGCCCGCGCGTCGGGCTCCTCGGCAAAGCGGGCTTCCTCTCGCAGTTCGCCAACCAGAAAGAGGGTTCGCCCACGTTGCGCGGCAAGTTCATGCGTGAGGCCCTCCTGTGCACGCCCGTCCTGCCGCCCCCCGGTAACATCGCTCTCGAGCTCCCGGAGCCGCCTGCGGACAAGCCCCTCACGAAGCGTCAGCGGCTCGAGAATCACCGGGTCGCTCCTGCCTGCGCCGGCTGCCACGGGGCCATGGACCCGCTCGGCCTGCCGCTCGAGACGTTCGACGCGATCGGCCGCTACCGCACGACCGACCACGGCCTGCCGATCGACCCGAGCGGCGACTTCAACGGGGAGCCGGTCGCCGACGCGCGCTCGCTCGGCATGACCGTCGGCGCGAGCGACGCTGTCGCTCGATGCCTCGTGCGCAAGTACTACTCGTATGCAGCAGGCCACGAGGAGCGACCCGTGGACGGCAGCGTGCTGAACACGCTGGCCGCTTCGTTCGAGGCGTCGGGGTTCGATCTGCGCGAGCTGGTCCTCGACGTCGTGACGAACGAAGCCTTCTCGGCCGTCGCCCCCCAACCCTGAACGCACGGTACCCCCAATGACGAACAAAGCCTTGAACCGACGAACTGTTCTCCGGGGCATGCTGGCGACGGGTGCCGCCGTCACCATCCCGCTCCCGCTGCTGGAGATCATGCTGAACCAGAGCGGCACGGCGCTCGCTCAGCCGAACACCCCGGTCTCGCCGCTCTACGTCACGTGGTTCTTCGGGAACGGCACGCTGCCGGGTCGCTGGAAGCCGGCGCGCACGGGCTCCGGCTCGGCCTGGGAGCTCAGTCCCCAGCTCCAGCCGCTCGCGGAGCACAAGTCTCATCTCACGGTGATCAGCGGCCTCGAGAACAAGCTCGTGGTATCCGGCTCCGAGCACCCCACGGGGTCGGCCGGGGCCACGACCGGCGCGCCGATGAATGGGAACGCCGTGCGCGCCGCATCCATCGACCAGGTCGTCGCGGACGCCATCTCGGCGGGGGCGCCGTACCGCTCTCTCGAGGTGGGGGTGACGCCGGCGACACCGAACGGCCCTCCGGACTCGCTGCATACGGTCTCGCACAAGGGGCCGAACTCTAGCAACAACCCGGAGTTCGATCCGAGGGCCGTGTTCAATCGGCTGTTCATGGGCGGCACGCCCGCGCCCAACGACGACGGAGCGGACCAGGCGGCGAAGCTCGCGAACGTCCGGAAGAGCGTGCTCGACTCGATCCTGCAAGACGGCGCGAGCCTGCAGCAGCGGCTCGGGGCGGCCGACAAGCAGCGCGTGGAGCAGCACCTCGAGTCGATCCGCGCCATCGAGCTGCGCCTCGCGACGACGACCCCCGGCGGCGGCACGCCGTCCGCGTGCAGCAGCCCGGCCGCCCCCACCGTCGGCAAGGACTCGCAGAGCGAAGCCCCCCCGTCGGTGAACACCGCCATGGTCGAGCTCTCGGCGCTCGCGCTCGCCTGCGAGAGGACCCGCGTGCTCTCGTTCATGTTCTCGCTGCCCGCCGCGCACGTCTACTACCGGCACCTGGCGCAGGACATGAACGACGATTTTCACGACACGATCTGCCACGGGGATGCCGGAGATCAATCGAGTCAGCCTCGCGTCGACAAGGGCGTGATCTACACGATGCGCTGCCTGAGCGAGTTCTTGACGAAGCTCAAGAGCACGCCACACGGCAGCTCGAACCTGCTCGACAACACGCTCGTGTACGTCACGTCCGACACCGCCTGGGGCAAGGTGCACACGAAGGCGGAGTGGCCGGTGCTCCTCGCGGGGAAAGCCGGAGGACGGCTGCGCGGCGACCAGCACAACAACTACCCCAACGAAAACCTGAGCAAAGCGCTCCTGACGGTCGCCCAGATCATGGGCTCGAAGGCGACGGAGATCGGCCTCGACGCGGGGCGGGTCACGTCACCGCTCGCGGGCATCCAGGTGTGAGCGCGGCGTCGCGGCGCCTGGAGAGGCGCTCCGCCCGATAGCGTGGCGGAGCGCGCATGCCGAGCTCCGCGGATCTCCGCTTCGGAGTACGTGATACGGAGGAATGCGATGAGTCTGGTTCGAACGAATTTTTCGCTGTGTGGGTCGGGCGAGCGGAGCGATGCGGAGCTCCGGACGCCGCGCCGCTCCAGGTGGGTCGCGCTGGCGGGGGCTGCCGCGCTGGTGGCGATGCTCAGCGGGTGCTCCGATGAGCCGGGAGGAGCGACGTCGACCAGCTCCGGGTCCGGCGGGGGCGCTGCGTCGAGCGTGAGCAGCGGCGGAGCGACGAGCGGCGGCGTGACCAGCGCGAGCAGCGGAGGCGGGGTCACCACGGGCAGCACGACGGGCTCGGGCGGCGACGGCGGCGGCGCCACCAGCACCGGTGGCGAGGGCGGCGGCGGCGCGGGTGGCGCGGGTGGCGAGGGCGGCGGCGACGCGGGTGGCACGGGTGGCGCGGGTGGCGCGGACGGGTTCAGGCCTTGCCCGACCAACGGGGACCCTTGCAAGATCCTGCCGCTCGGCGACTCCATCACGGACGGGGTCGGCGTGCAGGGCGGTGGCGGTTATCGGATCGAGCTGTTCAAGAAGGCGCGGGCCGCAGGCCAGAACATCACGTTCGTCGGGTCTCTGTTGAACGGGCCGGCGATGGTCGACGGCGTTGCGTTTCCGCGGGCTCATGAAGGGCACAGCGGCTGGAAGATCAATCAGATCGCCGGGCTGGTGCCGACACCAGCGCTCGCGGATCACCCGCACATCGTGCTGCTCCACGCGGGGACCAACGATCTGACCCAGAACGATAACCTCCCCATGGCGCCGCAGCGCGTGGGCGCGCTCCTGGACAAGATCTTCGACTCGTCTCCGGATACGCTCGTGGTCGTGGCGCAGATCATCCCGATCACCTTCGCCGATCCCACCGTGGTGACATACAACAACGCGCTCGCGGACATCGTGGAAACCCGGGCAGCCGCCGGGAAGCACGTGGTGCTGGTGGACATGCACACCGGCTTCCCGGCAGCGGAGCTCCCGGACAGGATCCACCCGAACGAGGCCGGCTACGCGCGCATGGCGAACACCTGGTACGCGGCGATCGAGGACTTGCTGCCCTGAGGCGACGGCGCCGCCGCAGGTAGGCGCGCGATGGACATCTCGGGAGGGTACCTGACGAACGCCGGCCGCCGTCGTCGATATCGCGCCGGCCGGCGTTCCGCCCTCAGGATGGCTACGTCAGGTTCGTGAGCGGCCCGGTGCAGTACCGCGGGTCGCCGAACGTCGCCCGGGTGTCGCCGAACAGATTCAAGATCGAGACGAGCAGATCGTTGTGCGGGCGGTTCGGGTAACGGAGCCAGCGCCCGGCGCGCAGGCCGCCGCCGCCGCCGGCCAGCAGGAACGGCATGTTCTCCTTCTTGTGACTCGGCGGATCCGAGAGCTCGGACCCGAAGAAGACGACGCTCTCGTCGAGCAGCGAGTGCCCGCCCATGTCGATCTTCTCCATCTCCTCGAGGAGGTAGAGGTGCTGCTTCGAATACCAGTTGCAGATGCGCTCGCACTCGTCCGGCCTGAAGCCGCCGTCGTGCTGGTAGAAGTGGTGGTGCTCGGTCAGGTTGAGCCAGGGGAAGGTGTGCTTCGCCTCGGTGTCGCTCCACTGCAGCGTGCCGACCGCGGTGATGTCGCAGGCGAGCGACATCACCAGCATGTCCATCATCAGCTTGCCGACCTTGGGGATCGCCGCGTCGGTCGAGGTGTCCTTGATCGAACCGGTATCGGAGGAGTTGAGCCCCGTGCGCGGGTTGTAGTCGGAGGTGTCGACCTTCTCCGGCGCCTTGCACGCGCTCGTCTCGACCGGCACGTTGTTGATGCTCATCTCGATCTCGCGGATCTTCGTCAGGTGCTGGTCGATCTTCTGCCTGTCGGCGGCGCCGAGCCGCGCGGAGAGGGCGGAGTAGCGCCCGTCGAGGAAGTCGAGGATCGACTTCTTGCGCGCGAGGCGGCGGGCGGCTTCGTTGCCGGCGGTGGGGTCCAGCGAGCCGAAGAGCTCGGTGAAGATCTCCATCGGATCGAGGCGCGGCGGGATCGGCTTGAACGGCGCGGCGTTCTCGAAATTCGCGGCGTTCATCGGCGACAGCAGGCCGTGGGACTTGCCCGTCGCCCAGCGCACCGCGATCTGGATGCTCGCCTTCGCCTTGATACCGGCGGAGATCTGGGAGGCGATCACCTGATCGATGGACGGCCCGTTCCCGTAACCGCCGTTCGTGGAGCCCTCCTGAGCGCTGCCCGTGAGCCAGGCGATGATCCCGGCCTGGTGCTGCTCACCGCGCGCGCTCTTCATGTCGAGGCCGTCGACGACGAGCAGCCGGTCCTGCACCGGCGCGAGCGGCGACAGGATGGGGCCCAGGGTGAAGCTCGTCTCGCTCCCGGTCGGCCGCCAGCGATCGATCACCGTCCCGCCCGGCGTGTAGACGGCGAGGAAACGCTTGGCGGGGGCGGGGGCCGCGCGCGCCGTGCGCTCGGGGCCCATGATCTCCAGCCAGGGGAGCGCGATGGCGATGGCGCCAGCGCCCCGCAGCACGGCACGTCGGCTCAAACGAAAGTTAGACATGACCATCACTCCTGGTGAGCAACCGAGATGTAGTGGAAAGCATCCGTCTGCGTGAGATCGATCAGGAGCTGCTTCACGTTGTACCCGGACGCCTTGAAGGCGGTCGTTATCTCGTGCTTGGTGCAAGCGTCCTCGGCGCGCAGGGTGAGACCATAGGCGTACTCGGTCCAGCGCGTCGCGAAGCAGCCATGCACCTCTTCGGCCTCGGCGAGCTCCTTCACCAGCTCCGTCGGACCGCTCACCGTCTCCGTCGAGCCCGGGAGCGAGCCGCTCGCGTCGATGGTGACGTCGTTCTCTGTCGTGCGGAACAGCCCGACCGCGTCGTAGTTCTCGAACGTGAAGCCGACCGGATCCATGAGATGGTGGCACCCCCGGCAGACCTCATCCTGGCTGTGCTGGCTGAAGCGCTCGCGCGCCGTCGCGCCGGTGTACGGATCCGGCGGCTTCACCCGCTCCAGGATGTCTCCGGTGGGGAGCGGGATCTTCAGGCACATCAGCTTCTGGAGCACGAACGAGCCGCGGACCACGGGGTTCGTCGTGTTCGAGTGCGTGGTCCCGGCCATCATGCCCGCCTGGGTGAGGAGCCCGAGGCGCTGGGTCGTGTCGAGCTGCACCTGCTGGAACTCGTCGCCTGTCACGCCGGAGACGCCGTAGAACGCCGCGAGAGGCCCGTTCATGAATGTGTACGGGGCCGTCAAGACGGACGCCCAGGTGCCGGTCCCCTCGAAGATCTCGTGCTCGAGGAACCGCTGCGTCTCCTCGCGCATGAGCGCGCCGATCGTCTTGGAGAAGGTCGGGAACGCCTCCGCGTTCCGCTCGAGATCCGCGAGGTTGCTGATGGGGAGCAGGTTGTCGAAGAAGAACCGGATGGTGGTCCGAGCCCGAGGGTGTTCGAGCATGCGCTCGGCTTGCGCGCGCACGCCTTCCTTCGTCGAGAGCTCGCCTGCCTGCGCGGCCATGCGCAGCTCCTCGTCCGGCGCCGTGCCCCAGAACAGGTACGAGAGCCGCGTCGCCATCTCGTCGCCCGTGGGCCGGCGGAGCTCGGGGTGCTCCGGGTCGGATGTGCCCCACTCGATGCGGTAGAGAAAATCTGGCGACTGGAGCAGCGCCTCGATCACGGTCGCGATGCCGACGTCGAACGTCGCATCCGTCCGCCCGACGCTGTACAGCGCGAGGAGCTCGTCCGCCTCGCCGGCGGCGAGCGGCCTTCGGTAAGCGAGCGGCGCGATCCGCTCGACGATGGTGCGCGCGCACGCTTCCTCGCCCTCCGGTCTCACGTTGCTCGCGCAAGGGGCGAGCTTCGCGAGCACCTCCGGGGAGGCGGTCGCGCGCCGAGCGACGCCCTCCGCGACGGTGCTCAGCTGCTCGGCCAGCAGGCTCGAGACCGACAGCGCGTCCGCGTCGTTGCCAAAGCCGTTTCCGACATCCTCGCTCGGCAGCGAAAAGGCCGGCTGGGTCGTGTCGCCGAAGATGTCGCGAACAGTGTTGTTGTACTCGAAGCGCGTCAGCCGCCGCAGCGGCGCTCGCCCGGCGTGCACCAGGCCGTCCTCGCAAGCGAGCGGCTGCGACGTGGGGGGGTTCCCCGTGGTGGGATCGTCCGTGGGGGGATCGTTGGTGCGGGTGTCGCCCAGGTTTCCCGTGCAGCCACTGGCCAGGATCAACGCTATAGAGACAGCTGACCGAGAGCCTGTGAGAGGACGCGCCCGCGCATGATCTGAGGGCCTAGACATGGTTCTCTCTCTTCGCCCGCTGTGGGCACACAAAGTGGAGTGTAGGCGGGACCTGTTGTTTACCCTCGCCCGCGTAGCGGCAGATCATGGGCACTTCGGCCTGAAACTCCCCCGGCTACTTGCCGAGGAACTCCATCAACCACTGCATGGCGGGGCGCGGCTGGCCATCCCTGATGAGGCCCGATTCTCTCACCCACGTCGTGCCATGGATGTAGCCCCAGAGCGTGATGCCTTTGATGTTCTCGTGGTCCCAGAACATCGTGAACTGTTCCTGCATCACCTGCTTCTGTCTCTCGTCGTCCGCGATGTTGAGATCGTATTCGGTGATGTAGACGGGGAGCCCTGTCTCGGAGGTGATCTTGTCGATGAATCCCTTGACGGTGGCGGTCGGCACGTCGGCCGTGGCGTGGGCCTGGCATCCGATGGCGTCGATGGGGGCGCCCGCCGCCTTGACCTTCTTCGCGATGTTGATGATGTTGTTGTTGTCGTTGCCGTATTCGATGGTGTTGTAGTCGTTCAGGATGAGGATGGCCTTCGGGCAGTGCTGGCGCGAGAGCTCGAACGCCTTGACGATCCAGTCGTACCCGCTCGCACCCTCGCCGCCGAGCGCGGCCATCGTCGCAGGCCTCGTGTGGGGCGGAGGCTCGTTCACGACATCGATCATGTCCATGTCGGGGTAGCGGGTGCAGACCTCCCTGATCAGCTCTTCGACCTCTTCCGCCTGCTCGTTCTGCGGCAAACCCTCGATCCAGGCCGGCTGCTGACTGCCCCAGACGAAGGTGTGCCACTTGAACGGGATCTTGTTGTCCTTGGCGAACTTGTAGATGGCGTCCGTCTTCGACCAGTTCATCCTGTCGCGCTGGGGCTCGATCGCGTCCCATTTGCTCTCGTTCTCGGGCGTGATCTGATTCCAGTACTGGAGGAAGTTTGCCTCGATCTGGCCTGATGTCGTGATGTTACCCACGAACCTGAGCGGCTCCGGATCACCGCCGCTGCTCGAGCTGGCGCTGCTGGCGCTGCTGGCGCTGCTCGACGACGAGCTCCCGCCGCCCGAGCCGGAAGAAGCCGAGGCCGAGCCCGTCGCGCCGGAGCCTGCCGTGCCGGAGGCGCTCCCTTCCGTGGTGTCGCCGGAGAGGCTCGGGTCGCCGCCGCAGCCTGCCGTGACACCGATGAACGCAGAGGCGAAAAATGCAGCCAATCCGATCGTGAGCGAGACGCCTCGCGGGTTCAATAAAGCCATGTGGCCTCCTGTCGGAATGGCGAGAAAATGACCATCTTCAGCGACCCGATGCTCCAGAAGGCTCGCAAGGTTCGACGTTCTTCGCGCCGGCGACGCGGTGTGTCGCTCCGCCTCCACCCTGCACTGCTCACCCGGCGCACCGATTCTGGCTCTAATGAACTCTTCGACCGGGAGCCGAATACCATCGATCGGCATCGCTTCCGCCAGGACCGAACGAACGGAACCGGTGCCAAGATCGACCCAATGACGAAGGTCGCGGTGCGCATGACGACCCGTCCAGAGCGAAGCGAAAGGATACCCCTCGTCGCAATGTGAACGATCACATTTTGGGTGTCAACTCCAAATCGGCCGGTCACCCAGGCGTATCCTCGAGTCCGGGGGAGGACTGGCCCGGCCGGGCTTCTCGGGCTCTTCTGGAAGCGCCGCGTCAGGAGGGGCGATCAGCGTGTCGACGGATGGCGCTTCTTGTGCGCGGCGCCTGCGAGCGCAGCTCCGGCGACGCGCGGACAGAGCAGGACTGGGATCGAGGACAGCCGCAAGCGGTCCATCTGGTTTGACCCTGGTTATGTGAGCGTTCACAATTCGCTGCTCGGGCGACGGCTCCCTCGAATGAGACGACGCTGGGCGGAGGAGGAGAGGAGGAGGAGAGTCAGGCAGCGCGGGAGGCGCCGGGGGCAGCGATCACAGCCGGTGGCCAGTCCAGCCGCCGCAGCCGTCGGGACAGCTCAGGCAGCAGCGGCGCAACTGCGCGGCTCCGATCCGTTCGTCGGCTCGATCGAGCGAGGGGTCGGCGACGCGGACGGCGGCGCGCGACGGTCAGGCGGCCCGCCCGCGCCGCTGGCGCTCAGCCCCGCGAGGGCCGCCGCGGCGCCAGGAGCCCGCTGGAGTCCGCCTCGCCCACCACCCCGGCCGCGTGCATCGCACGCAGAGCGGCGACGCTCTCCGGCGTGACGAGCGGACCGCCGGGGCCGTACGAAGGCGCCAGCGGCTTCAGCGGCTCCGGGAGGATCTCGGCGACCAGCGCGCCGACGCGCTCGCGCGACGCCGTATGCCCCTCGCGCTCGGCCGCCTCCCGGAGCGCCCGCGCGAAATCGGCCGCCGTCGGCCAGCGCGCGTCGCGGTCACGCTCGAGCGCCCGCGCGACGGCGGCCGTGACCGCCTGGCCCACGCCCTCGCGCTCGCTCGAGAGCGGCGGGATCTCCCGCTCGAGCACGGCGTGCAGGATCGAGAGCATGCTGCTGCCCATGAACAGGCGCCTGCCCGCCAGCACCTCCCACGCCACCACGCCGAGGGAGAACACGTCCGAGCGCCGGTCCAGCGCCCGCGCGTGCGCCTGCTCCGGCGAGAGGTAGCTCAGCTTCCCCTTCACCGTCCCGGTCTTCGTCCGCGTCGTGCGGCGCAGGGCGTACGCGAGCCCGAGGTCGCAGATGCTCGCCCGCCCGTCGACGCCGACGAGGACGTTCGACGGCGACATGTCCCGGTGGATGACCTGGAGCAGCTCCCCCGAGCTGTCGCGCGCCTCGTGCGCCGCGTGCAGCCCCTCGGCCGACTGCGCGATGAGATCGAGCGCGTCGCCGATCTCGAGCATCTCCGGAGGGCGGGTGAGGTGCTTGAGCGTCACCCCGACGACGAGCTCCATCACGATGTAGGGCGCGCCCCCCTCGTCGAGGCCGTAATCGAGGACCGGCACGAAGTTCGGGCTCACGACGCGCGACGCGATGCCCGCCTCGTCGAAGAGCATGGCCGCATAGCCCGACTCGTACCGCAGATCGGCGCGGATCCGCTTCACCGCGACGAGCGGCTCGCTGCATGGAGCCGCGCCGCCCACCTCGACCGCAGCCGACGAGCCGCCCGCCTCGACCGCTTCCGTCGAACAGCCCGCCTCGGCCGGACCGCCGGCGGCCCCGGCGCCTGCCGCGCGGGCGCGCCGGGCGATGAAGACCTCGGCCATGCCCCCCGTGGCCAGCTGCAACAGCAGCTCGTATGGACCGACAGCGCCCTGCCCAGACGAATCCATGCTCGATACTCTGGGCGGCCAGTTATCACGTCAATGTAAATTCATCAACCTCGCCCATTTTACGCCTTGTCGCGCCTTCCGCGCTTTCCGCGCCTTCTCGCGCTCGCGCCCACTCGTGCCCTTTCGCGATTGCGCCGCCTACGCCGGGCGGCGCGCGGCGCGCGCGCCCGCGCCGCCAGCGCGCTCGGCCTCGACGCTGCGCTCGGCGTGCTCGCCCAGCACCCGCTCGTCGGTCTCGCCCACCGAGCGCAGCCAGCGCGCCGCCGCCCGGTGGCCGGCGGCGCGATCGCCGTCCGTGAGCATCCCGTAGGCGGCGTCGCGCACCAGCGCGTGGCGGAACGTGAGCTCCTCGTGGCCCGGGTAGCGCGACGCGCCGCGCCGGGCGACGAGCTCCTCCGAGAGCAGGCTCTTCAGCCAGCGATCGAGCGACTCGACCGAGGTGCCGGCGCCGAGCAGCTGCCGCACCCCCTCGGTCCAGAAGCTGCCGCCGAACAGGCTCGCCGCCCGCAACGTGCGCCGGGCCTCCGCCGGCAGCGCCTCGATGCGCGCGTGCATCAGGGCCACGACCGTGGGCGGCAGGTCGCTGCGGCCCTCGGCGCGCGCGCGCATGAGCTCCTCCAGGAAGAACGGGTGGCCGTCCGCGTGCTCGACCAGCCGCGCCACCTCGACCGGCGCGAGCTCCTCGCCGAACACGCTGCGGACGAGCCGCTCCGCCGCGCGCGGGCTGAGCGGCCCGAGCTTGATGTGCTGCACCCCGCGCTGCACCCACAGCCCGGGGAACGTCTCCATCACGCTGTGGCGCGCGAAGCCGAGCACGAGCAGCGGGCGATCCGAGAGCGCCTGGAGCGCCTCGTCCAGCACCGCGACCGAGGCGTGGTCGCTCCAGTGCATGTCGTCGAGCACCACCACGACCGGCCCCGCGTCGCACCGCGCGGTGAGCCAGTCGAGCACGGCGCGGCGGGCCTGATCGCCCATCGCGACGGCGTCCCCCCGCGCGGCGTGGAGCTCCGGATCCGGATCGTCGAACGGCGTGCCCGCGATCTCGCCGAGCGACCACGCGACGCGCCGCGCGTCGGCGAGCGGCGCCGGCGCGGCGCGCGCCACGAGCTCGCGGATCTTGCCGCGCCGCGCCTCGATCGCCTCGCCGGGCAGGCACCCGGCGGCCGCGAGGACGATCTCGCCCAGCATGCCGAACGGCGCCCCCGCGCCGAGCGGATCGCCGCGCGCCACGTAGACCGACGCGCGCGCGTCGCCCTCGCGCACCGCGCGCACGACCTCGTTGCGCAGGCGGGTCTTGCCGATGCCCGCCTCGCCGAGCACCAGCGCGGCGCGCGCCACGGGCTCGTCCGCGCTCTGCTCGAAGAGGCCGCGCAGCATCGCGATCTCGCGATCGCGCCCGACGAACGCGGTGACGCGCCCGAGCAGCGTGCCCTCCGGCTCCGAGCCCTCGCGCTCGCCCTTCAGCAGGAACGACGGGCCGTCGCCGCTCACCTCGAAGCGCGGGGCCGCGAGCCCCGCCGTCACCTCGTCGATGCGCACGTCGCCCTCGGCCTCGCGCAGCGCGGCGACGGCGCGGTCGATCACGTCGCCCGCGGGCAGGCGCTCGCCCACCTGCGCCCGGCCGGTGGCGAGCGCGACGGGGCGGCCGGGCAGGCGCGCCTTCATCGCGAGCGCGCACTGCGCGGCGCGCGCGGCGAGGTCGAAGGCGACCATCGTGCCGGAGCCGCCGCGGCCGGAGAACACCTCGTCGGTCTGCGAGGAGAGGATCACCATGCGCGTGCCGCCCGGGAGCCGCACGCGATCGCCGCCGAACGCCTCCGCGATCTCGGCGACGACCCGCTCCACCCCGCGATCGCTCGCCGGCTCGGGGTCCGCGACCCCCACGTCGACGAGGACGACGCTGATGAGCCGCCGCTCGTCGCCCGTCACCGAGGCCGGCGCGCCGTCCCCGCCGTCGCCGGGAGCGCGCGCGAGCAGGGCGCGCGTCTCGGCCAGCGCGGCCGACGCCGCGCGCCCGTCGGCGGGGCGCGCCGCCGGGTCCTTCGCGAGCAGGCGCGCGACGAGCTCGTCGATCGGGGGCGGCACGTCCGGGCGCCGGTCGGCGAGGCGCGGCGCCTCCTCGAGGAGGATGCGGCACATCTCGGCGAGCGGGTCGTCGGCCGCGAACGGGCGCTGCCCCGCGACGCACTCGAAGAGCAGCACGCCGAGCGCGAAGACGTCCGCGCGCGCGTCGACCTCGGCGTCGCCGCGCGCCTGCTCGGGCGCGACGTAGCCGAGCGACCCGACGAGCGAGCTGGCCTCGGTCACGAGCGTGGTCGACGCGGCCGCGCGCGCGACGCCGAAGTCGAGCAGCACGACGCCGTCGACCCTGCCGTCGCGGAGGAGCACGTTGCTCGGCTTCAGGTCGCGGTGCGTGATCCCGAGCGCGTGCACGGCGGCGAGCGCCTCCGCGATCTGGTGCGCGACGAGCAGCGCGTCGGCCACGGGGAGCGCGCCCGCTTCGAGGCGCTCGCCGAGCGTCACCCCGTCGAGCCACTCCATCGCGAGCCACAGGGCGCCGTCGTCGCTCGTGCCGTGCGCGATGTGCTGGACGATGAGCGGGTGCTGCACGGCCTCGAGCAGGCGCGCCTCGCGCCGGAAGCGGGCCGCGAGCTCCGGGGGTGCGACCTTGAGCGCCGCGGGGCGGCCCGTCAGCTGGTCGGTCGCCCGGTAGACCATGCCCATCCCGCCGGAGGCGGCAAGGCGGTGCACCTCGAACCGGCCTGCGACCAGCGTGCCCTCGCGCATGGCGCAAGCTTATCCGAGAGCTCCTGCGACGTCCGCGGTCGGCGCGCTCGGTGGTGACGGTTCGGGGTGATTGTTGTACGCTGTGCGCGCAGACGCCCGGAGAACCGCGTTGCGCGCACAGGACGCCTTCTCGGGTCGGCGGCTCGGCTGATGGAGAGGCACCCCCGATGAACGCCGGACAGCAGGTGACGAGCACGCTCAGGCTAGCGCGCGAGCTCGGGAAGGGGGCGATGGGGAGCGTGTGGGTGGCCGATCACCTCACGCTCGGGACGCAGGTCGCGGTGAAATTCATGTCGCCGGCCTACGCGGAGCAGAGCGGCTTCGTGGAGCGCTTCCGGCGCGAGGCGATGGCGGCCGCGCAGATCAAGAGCCCGCACGTCGCGCAGGTCTTCGATCACGGCGTCACGGCCGACGGCGTGCCGTACATCGTGATGGAGCTGCTCGAGGGCGAGGACCTGAAGCGCCGCATGCAGCGGCTCGGCGCGCTCCCGCCGATCGAGGTCACGGGGATCGTGTCGCAGACGGCGAAGGCGCTCGGGCGGGCCCACCAGCTCGGGATCGTCCACCGCGACATCAAGCCGGACAACATCTTCCTGCTCGACGTGGAGGGGGAGCTGTTCGTGAAGGTGGTCGACTTCGGGGTGGCCAAGCGCGTGCAGGGCGCGCCCCAGGGCGATCTCGGCATGACGTCGACCGGGAGCGTGCTGGGCACGCCGCTCTACATGAGCCCGGAGCAGCTGCTCAGCGCGAAGCACGTCGACCTCCGCGCCGATCTCTGGGGGCTCGCGGTCGTCGCGTACCACGCGCTCACGGGGCAGGTCCCGTTCAGGGGCGAGACGCTCGGCGCGCTGTCGGTGGTGCTCCACACCGGGATCTTCACGCCGCCGAGCGCGCTGCGGCCGGAGCTCTCCCCGGCGATCGACGCCTGGATGAAGCGGGCGCTGGCGCTCGATCCCGCGGCGCGCTTCGCGTCGGCGCGGCAGATGGCGGAGGCGCTGGAGCGCGCGGTCCTCGGGATCTCGCGCACGGCGTTCACGACCGACCCCGCGTCCGGGGGCGATCGAGCCAGCCACGCGGGCGCGGCCTGGAGCGCGTCGCAGCCGGTGCTGTTCGGGGCGCCGACGCCGGTGCCGGCGGCGCCGGGCGCGCTGCTCGCGCAGGGCGCGCCCTCGTCGCCGCCGGGCGCTCCGCTCTCGACCACCGGCACGCCGTCGTCGGCGCCGGGCGCGCGGCTCTCCACCACCGGCACGCCGGGACGGACGCTCGCGGGCATGGCGACGTCGGGGTCGGACAGGTCGCGCCGCTGGGCGCCGGCGCTCCTGGCGGCGGCGCTCGCCCTCGGTGCGCTCGCGTCGGTGGTTGTGTTCCTCGCGACGAGGACCTCGCCGAGCGTGGACGTGACACCTTCATCCGACGACCAGGCGGCCCGGACCTCCGCGTCCGGGGCGGCGCAGCCCACGGTGGCCGCCGCTCAGGGCGCCGCGGCGGCGCCGGCCAGCGCCGCCGCGCCGGCGCCCGTGCCGGTGGAGCCGGCGCAGACGGACGCGGCAGCAGCACCCGCGAGCGCAGCGACGGCAGAGCCCGCAAAGGCGACGGCGCCAGCGGTCCAGGCGAGCTCGCAGGCGACCCAGACGGGCGCGCAAGGGGCGAAGCCGGGGGTGTTTGCGCCCAGGCCGGTCGCTTCCGCTGCGCCGCGCGGCGCGACGGACGGCCGCGGCGGCGTCACGCGCGCCGCACCGAAAGAAGCGGCGCCGGGCCGCGGAACGGCCACGAAGCCGCAGCCGCAGCCGCCCGAGGACACGATCGGCTTCTGAGGCGCGCGCCGCGCCCCCGGGAATCCGGCCGCCCCGGGCACCCGTGAGCGCGAGCACCGCGGCTGGCGTCGAATCGCGTGGCCAAGGCATGCCCCTGGAAACCGCGCGCAGGCGACGCACGCGTGCAAATCCTGGAACAAACCGCGATCCGTTGGCGCAAGTCAGCATCAGAAAGCGAGGCGCATCGGGCTCACTGCGACATCCCGCCTCGCCCGTCCCCGAGCGTCGAGCTGATGAAATCGGTGAGATCGCGTCAGCGCGAGAGAATTCTGAACTGGCACAGGTCATGCGGTATCCGCCGCGGGGGCCCGGAGCGAGGGCGCGCTCAACGCGAAGGAGGTCTCTTCACATGGCGAAGCTCGTAATTGGCCTGGTTCAGACGCGCGATGACGCAGTAGCTGCGGCGGAACGCATCATCGACTGCGGCTACGCGCGACAGGACATCAGCCTGCTGATGACCGACGCGACGCGCCACCGGTGCTTCCGGATCCCGGACGGAACGCCGCCGGCGCACACGTTCGGCGCCGCCATCGCGATGAGCGCAGTGGTCCCCGACCTCGGGTTCGTCGTGGCAGGCCCGCTGGCGGCCATGGTGGCCAGCGCGGTCGGCGCCGGGATCACAGGCGGACTGCGCGAGCTCCTCATCACCGCCGCCGTCCCGAAGCACTGGGCGGAGCGCTACGACGCAGGCGTCAGACAGGGCGGAATCCTGGTGAGTGTGTTCGCCCACAGCGAACGCGACGTCGGCCTGCTCCACCTGATCCTCGACGATCCCGGCAGGTACGCGGTCCGTCCGGCGACCATCGGGCCCCAGGCGTACGACACATTCCTGTGATCGACAGCGCGCAGCAGAGCGCCCCGTCTCATGGGCGCCGATGCGTATATTCAATCGAATCGCGCCTGGCAGAGCGCCCCAGTGGCAGGGCCCGGGGCGCTCGCTGCGTAGATCCGATCGAATCCTGCGTAGCAAAGCGCCCCAACTCCCATGCCCGGGGCGCGCGCTGCGTGGTTTCGATCGAAGCGTCGCAAAGCGCCCCACGCTCGAGGTGCCGGGCGTGGATCCACGACGAACCATTCAATCGAACATCGAGCCTGGGACAGCCCTGTGCGGCCGTTCAATTCTGAACACGAGCGCTGCTGTGTCCTGGATCAGCCACCGAGGGACCTGAGCCGCGCGCGCAGCATCAGCGCCCCGATGAGGTCCTCCTCGGCGTCGCTGCGGCGCGACCAGCCGAGCGACAGGTAACGCAGGAGCTCGCCGAACGTCGGCCCGGCCGGCGCCGCGCTCGTGCCGCCGCGAACGAGCCAGAGCTGCTCGCCGTCGGCCCCGAGCGCGACGACGGCCCGCTGCGCCGCGCCGCCGCCGCCGCCGAGCGCCGAGCTCGACAGCCGGGCGAGCGGGTAGAGCCGCCGCGACGCCGCGGCCTCCCAGCCGGGCTCGCGCTCGTGGCTGCGGAGCTCGTCCTCGCGGAGGAAGCGCAGCGTGCCCTCGATGGCGCCGATCGCCAGCTCCCGGTAGAGATCCTCCGGATCCGCGGGATCGGCCCAGTCGTACGCGCGCGCGAACGCCTCGTACGTCGCCGGCGCGGCGACGCCGCGGACCGGCGGCGGGGACGCGGGGGCGCCGCGGCCGCCCTCGCGCCGGAGCACCCGGTTGAGCCGGGCCACCTCGGCGGCGATCGACGCCGGCCCGGGCTCGACGAGGCGCACGTCGACGCGGCGCTCCGGCGCGAAGAGGCCGCCCATGAGCGCGCCCAGCACCGGGGCGCCCAGCTCGGCCGCGAGGAACGTCGAGCCGCGGTGCGGCCGGATCGCCCGATCCAACGCCTCGCGCTCCTGCTGCTCGGTCGCGCCTTCCGGGAGGTCGATGTCGACCGCGACGACATCGCTGCGGTCGGGCGTCTCCACGCCGGCCTCGACGCCCTCCTCCCCTTCCCTCACGAAGTACCGCACGAACCCGCTCGCCTCGAAGCGCCAGCCGTCGTCGTGGACGACCTCCTCCGAGAACACGAGCGCGTAGATCGTGGCGCCCGGGTGGCCCAGCTCGGCCGCCGCGTCGAGCACGGCGACCGGCGGCGAGAGCTCGTCGTCGAAGAGCTCGGCGAGGTGATCGAGCTCGTCCCCCCCGCCGGCGGCGGGCTCGCCGCTCGCGTAGTACGCGGCGCAGAAGCCGGGCACGCCCGGGAGCGGCGCGACGAACAGCCGCGGCGAGGCGACGGCCCAGCCGCCGAGCGCGACGGCGAAGCCCTGCGACAGCGCGCGGTCCGGGATCTCGGCCGGTCGGAAGATCAGCGCAGCGAAGGTGGTGGCCATGGGGCGCTCAGGTTAGCCCGATCGCGGTCCGCGGCGCGCGTTTGCCGCGCCGCGCGCCGCGCCTTGATAACCGCTTACTCAAGTTCTCCCGGGTCCGGGGCCCGGCGGCGGTCGAGCCGCCGCGCGGCGAGCGCGTCACCCTGACGCGCCTTGGACGCGCCGCGACGCATCAGGTAAGACGACGACATCATGTTCGGCCAATCCATCCTGTCCGTCGGCGAGACCGCCCCTGACTTCGACCTTCAATCGCAGAAGGGGGAGTCCGTGAAGCTCTCCGACTTTCGCGGCAAGAAGACCGTCGTCCTCTTTTTCTATCCCAAGGACGACACCCTGATCTGCACCGCGGAGTCGTGCGCTTTCCGCGATCAGTACGACGCGTTCGCGGAGGCCGGCGCCGAGGTGATCGGCGTGAGCGCCGACTCGGAGGGGTCTCACGAGCAGTTCGCCCAGAAGCACCGCCTGCCCATGACGCTGCTCAGCGATCCCGGCCGGCGGACCGCGGCGAGCTACGGCGTCAAGCCGTTCCTCGGGCTGCTGCCGGGGCGCGTGACGTTCGTCATCGATCGGGACGGTGTTGTTCGACATGCCTTCTCTTCCCAGCTCCGCGCGTCCAGGCACGTCGAGGAGGCGCTCGCCGTGGTGAGGCGGATCGAGGCCTCCGGCCGCGAATAACGGCGCGCGAGCTCCTGGCCGGCCCCGCGTCGTTGACGCCCTCCGGAGGGGCGTTATGGACCGACGAGGCGAGGCCATCGCACGCCTCCGCCTGGGGGAGGCAACGATGGATCACAGGGTCTGGACGACAGCGACGCTGGCGGCCGCGACGATGGATATTGCCCGGCCAGGGGCCGCCGGGGACGCGCTCCCGCTCCGCCGGGTCGTGCTCTCCACGGGCGGGGTCGGGTACTTCGAGCACGAGGCGCGCGTGCGCGGCGACGCCGAGCTCGCGCTCGAGGTGCGGCTCGATCAGGTCGACGACGTGCTGAAGAGCCTCGTCGTCTATGACGATCGCGGCGCCGCCGGGAAGATCACGCTTCCCGGGAGGGAGCCGCTGCGCGACCTCTTTCGCGAGCTCCCGTTCGACGAGGGCGCGCTCGAGTCCGAGGCCGCCCTGCTGAACGCGCTGCGGGGCGCCGAGGTGCGGACCCGCGGGCCGCAAGGCGCGCTCGTCGGGCGGATCGTCGCGGTCACGGCGGCGCAGGTAGGCGTGCCGGGCGGCGGCACGGAGACGCGGCACCGGCTCGCGCTGATGTCGGACGGCGCGCTGAAGCAGGTCGTCCTGGAGGAGCTCGAGGGCGTGGAGCTCGTCGAGGAGCGGCTCAGGCAGCAGGTCGGCGCGGCGCTCCTCGGCCTCGCGAGCCGGCGCGAGCGGAACCGCCGCGAGCTCGTCGTGCGCGCGGCCGGCGAGGGCGAGCGGATCGTCCGGGTGGCCTACGTCGTCGAGGTGCCGCTCTGGAAGACCTCGTATCGGCTCACCATCCCGGAGGATCCGCGCAAGACGACCGGCGCGCTCTCCGGGTGGGCCGTCGTCGAGAACCAGAGCGGCGGCGACTGGGACAACGTCGATTTCACCCTCGTGTCGGGCAACCCGGTGACGTTCCGCCAGGCGCTTTACGAGATCTACTACGTGTCGCGGCCGGAGGTGCCCGTCGACGTCGCGGAGCGGGTGCTGCCGCGGCTCGACGAGGGCGCCGCGGCGCTCGTGGCCAGGGCCGCGCGGTTCGCGCGCCACCGCGGTGGCGCGGCCGCCGAGGCGGTCGCCGCGCCCGCTGCGCCGGCCGACAAGGGCGAGCCGGAGCCCGAGGAGGCGGCGACGCAGGTCGTGTTCCACTTCCCGGCGCCCCTCACGCTCGCGAGCGGGCAGACGGCGCTCCTGCCGATCGTCGAGCGCGAGTTCCCGGCGGAGCGGCTCTGGCTCTATCAGCCCGAGGCGAGCGCGCGGAGCCCGCTCGCCTCGGTGCAGCTGCGGAACGACGGCGACACGAGCCTGCCGCCCGGCGCGGTGACGGTCTACGAGCGCTCCGACCGGGGGGTCGTCACCTACGTCGGCGACGCCCGCCTCGCGCCGCTGCCGCCGGGGGAATCGCGGCTCGTGAGCTTCGCCGTGGATCGGAAGGTGCGTATCGACCGCGAGGAGCGGGGCGAGGAGGCGCTCTCGCGCGCGCGGATCCAGGGCGGCGTGCTGGAGATGGTGAGGACCGCCCGCAGGGTGACCGATTACACGATCGTGGGCGCCGCGCGCGAGCCGCGCGTCGTGCTCATCGAGCACCCGCGCGCCGCCGGCTGGGAGCTCGCCGCGCCGAGGGAAGGCGTCGAGGCGACCCGCGACCGCTACCGCATCCGGCGCGAGGTGGCGGCGGGCGAGACCGCGCGCGTCACGGTCGCGCTGGAGCAGCCCATCTCGCACACGGTCGCGCTCACGGAGCTCTCCGGCGAGCAGATCGAGGTGTACCTGTCCTCGCGCGAGATCCCCGAGGCGCTGCGCGCGGTGTTCGCGCGGCTCGCGGAGCTGCGGGCCGCGATCGCCGACCGGCAGCGCGCGCTCTCGGCGCTGGCGTCGGAGATCGCGGCGCTGCGCGACGAGCAGGAGCGCGTGCGCCAGAACCTCAAGGCCGTGCCCGCGGGGAGCGCGCTCCAGGAGCGCTACCTCAAGGCGCTGAGCGAGCAGGAAGACCGGATCGCGGCGGCGTCGGCGAAGCTGCCTGGCGCGCGGGAGGCGGTGGCCAGCGCGGAGCGGGCGCTCTCGGACTACGTGCGCGGGCTGTCGCTCACGACCTAGGTCCGCGCGCGCGGCGGAGGTCTCGCCGGGCTGCCCGGCTTCGCGAAACAGAAATGATATCGGGCGACAACGAGGTCGCGGCCTCGAGGTCACCTGATGTGTGCAGGCCGCAAGGCTGATGCCTGGAAACCTCTATCGCCCCATCGCGGAGCGCCCCTGCGGTGTGATAGAGCTACCCGCCAGGGGGGAATCTCGCGATGCGAGGCGCGCACGCGCCTTGCACCGGGCCCCCGCGAGCGACGCGCACGTCGCCAGGGAGGCTTGAGATGGACGAGAGGGTGCAGCGGTACGTCGACATGGGGATAGCGCTCGGGGTCAACGTCGGCGGGAAGATCGTGGGCGCGATCCTGGTCTGGGTCATTGGCCGCATGTTCATCCGGGGGGTGCTGTCGCTGATGCAGCGGAGCGCCGCGCTGAAGAAGCTCGACGTGACGCTGGCTCACTACCTGGAGTCGGCGACGTCCGTGCTCCTGAACGTCCTGCTCGTCATCGCGGTGCTCAGCGTCTTCGGCGTCGAGACGACCACGTTCGCCAGCCTGCTCGCCGCGGTCGGCATCGCCATCGGCATGGCGTGGTCGGGCCTGCTGTCGAACCTCGCGGCGGGTATCTTCATGATCCTCCTGCGCCCCTTCAAGGTGGGCGACTACGTGACGGCAGGGGGCGTGACGGGCACGGTCCACTCCATCGGCCTCTTCGCGTCAACCCTCGACACGCCGGACAACGTCCGCACCATCGTGGGCAACAGCAAGATCTTCAGCGAGACCATCCAGAACTTCAGCACGAACCCGTTCCGCCGCGTCGACTGCACCGCGCAGCTCGCGCACGGCGCGGATCACGACGCGGCGATCGCGCGGCTCAGGGCGCACCTCGCGCTCATCCCCAACGTGGTGAAGGAGCCCGCGCCGAGCGTCGAGATCCTGGACTTCAACCTCGCCGGGCCCGTGCTGGCCGTCCGGCCCTTCTGCCACACCGATCACTACTGGGATGTGTACTTCGCCACCACGAAGATCATCCGCGAGGAGCTCGGCAAGATGGGGTTGCCGGTCCCGAGCCAGCACGTGCACATCCAGCAGCTCGCGGTGACGCCTCCCCTGCGCAGCGGGAGCGCCGAGGCGCACCCCGCGGCCTGAGCCCGCCGGCCAGAAGCCCGACCAGGCATCACCGCGCTCCTGCGCCGCCGCGCGCGGGCTGGGCCGCTCGACGGGCCTTGAGGCCGGCGACCAGATCCTCTACGCCCGGGGAGCCCCGGGCGGCGCCCGCGCGGCCGCCACCTTCATGAACCTCCAGGAACTGGTACCTTCGCTCGCCACGCTCAGGGCGATCGCCACCGCGATCGTCATCCTCATCGTGGGATGGCTCGCGAGCAAGTGGGCGTACCGTATCGCCGTCAAGACGCTCGCCAGGACCCACCTGGATCAGGCGCTGGTGCGATTCCTGGCGTCGATGCTCCGCTACCTCGTGCTCGCGGCGACGTTCATCGCGTCGATGGAGACGGTGGGCATCCACACGACGAGCCTCGTGGCCGTGGTGGCCTCGGCCGGGCTGGCGGTGGGGCTGGCGCTGCAAGGGAGCTTGAGCAACTTCGCGAGCGGCGTGCTCATCCTGTTCTTCAAGCACTTCCAGCTCGGGGACAAGGTCGCCATCGGGGACCACACGGGCATCGTCGAGGACATCGGGCTGTTCAACACCACGCTGGTGTCGACGGACAACGAGAAGATCGTGATCCCGAACGCCTCGGTGACCAACGGCCCGATCGTGAACTACTCGGATCGAGGGCTGTTGCGCGGCGCCGTGACGGTCACCGTGGAGGGCCGGCTGCGCGATCTCGGGCCGGCGATGGAGGCCCTGGTGCGCGCGGGCAAGCGGGCCGGCGGCGTGGCGCAGGAGCCGACGCCCACGGTGTTCTTGACCGACATGGAGGACGGCTCGCTCGACCTCACGCTGACGGCCTGGTACAGCGCGGTGGAAGAGGACGGGACCATGCACAACCTCCGCGTCGCGGTCCTGGAGGAGCTCGACGCGGCGGGTGTCAAGCTGATGAACCGGACGCAGCTCATCCTCCATCAGCGAAGCAAGATGCCGTCCTGACAGTCCATGTTGCCCACGCGGCCGTGAGGGTCGCTCGCCACGCTCGAAGGCATTGGCAGCTCCTGTCCTTATTGCACGTATCCGCGTCCGCGGATAAGAGGCGGGCATGAGAGACTGGGAGACGCTGTTCGTCAAGAAGCTCGAGGAGACCGACCTCGGCAACGATCCGGCCCATGATCTGGCGCACTTCACGAGGGTGGTCGCCACGGCCAAGGCCCTCGCGGCGGACGAGGGGGCCAGGCTCGAGGTCGTCGTCCCCGCGGCCTGGCTGCACGACCTCGTGAACGTCCCCAAGAACGATCCCAGGCGCTCCCAGGCGTCGCGGCTCTCCGCGGAGGAGGCGCTTCGCTTCCTCCGGAGCGTCGACTACCCCGAGGGCTTCCTCGCGGACATCGCTCACGCCATCGAGGCCCACAGCTACAGCGCGGGGATCGCGCCGAGGACCCTCGAGGCCAGGGTCGTCCAGGACGCCGACCGCCTCGATGGACTGGGGGCGATCGGCATCGCCCGCTGCTTCGCCGTGGGCGGGCTGCTCGGCGTGCGGTTCTACGATCCGCAAGACCCGTTCGCCGCGCGGAGGCCGTGGAACGACCGAGAGAACGCGATCGACCATTTCCACGTGAAGCTGTTCAAGACCGCCGAGAGCCTCACGACGGCAGCGGGGCGTCGCGAGGGCGCGCGACGGGCGGAGTTCATGAGACAGTACCTCGCGCGCCTGGCCGAGGAGATCGGCGGCGAGATGCCCTGATCAGCCCGCGCCGGCGATGGTCACCGCGGCCGCCACGGCGACCGGGATCGTGAAGTTGTCGTCCAGCCGCGACGAGGACAGCTCGGTGACCGCACCGGCAGGCCGGTGTTCCACGCCGCGTGCGGTCCTCACGCCGCGTCATGCCGGCGCCCGCGTGCCGTGCTACGTTCGCCTGGTCCCGTAGAGCACGGACCCATGGCCGCCATCATCCTCGATCTTCCAGACGAACTCGCCGACCGGCTGCGCTCGCTGTCCGATCGTCTGCCGAACATCCTGGAGCTGGGCCTCCGCGAGCTCGACGCCTCGTCCGTGACGTCATTCTCGGGCGCTTCGGATATCCTGGAGTTCCTCGCCAGCCTGCCCACCCCGGAGGAGGTCCTGGCGCTCCGACCCTCGCCGCAATTCCAGGCGCGGACGAGCGAGCTGCTCGAGAGGAACCGGGCCCTGGGACTCTCGTCCGCGGAAGAGGAGGAGTGGCAGCGCTATCAGGCCGTCGAGCACCTGGTGCGGCTCGCGAAGGCCAGAGCGGCGCTGAAGCTGCAGCAGCGATGACGCACATTCCAGCGGCGCTGCGACGGCTCGTTCACGAGCGCGCTGGAGGTGCATGCGAGTACTGCCTCTACCCCGGGTCGCTGGCCTTCACGGCGCACGAGATCGATCACATCGTGGCGCAGAAGCACGGCGGCGAGACGGCGGAAGACAACCTGGCGCTGTCGTGCGCGCTCTGCAACAAGCACAAGGGGAGCGATCTCGCCTCGATCGTTCCGGACTCGGGAGAGCTCGCGGCCATCTTCCATCCGCGCCGCCAGCGCTGGCGCGATCACTTCCAGATCGTCGGGAGCTCGATCGCTGGTCTGACGCCGGTCGCCCGGGCGACAGTGCGTCTCTTGCAGCTGAATCATCCGAACCGGCTCGCCGAGCGTGCGCACCTGGTCACCGCCGGGCTCATCTCCGTGCCGGCTGGCTAACAGGGCGCCGCGAGAGCCACCCCAGCGCACAGGACGCCACGACACAGCGTGCTCCGGCGGGCCATCGAGCTGGGTAGGGATTGCCCGGATCTGGCGACCTGAAATCAGCCCGCGCCGGCGATGGTCACCGCGGCCGCCACGGCGACCGGGATCGTGAAGTTGTCGTCCAGCCGCGACGAGAACAGCTCGGTGACCGCACCGGCGAGGCCGGCGACGGCGGCGAAGAAGAGCCGCGCGGAGAGCGACGCCGGCGGGCCGAGCGCCCACATCACCACGAGAGAGCTCAGCGCGCCCGCCACGAAGAACGCGAGCGTCCCCTCCAGCGAGCGGTTGTCGAGCAGCCGCGTGCGGCCGAAGCGGCGGCCGATGAGGGCCGCCGCCGGGTCGGCCACGGCGAGCACCACCACCGCGAGCGACTGGCTCAGCCGCGTCCCGAACAGCGCCAGCAGCAGGAGCGCCGTCACGTACCAGGTCGACGAGTTCACCCGGTAACGCTCGTGCGGGTGCGCCACATGCTTGAAGACCCGCATCAGCCGCTCGTTCACCCGATCGCTCAGCCGGCGGGCGATCTCCATCGACCACGCCGACACCGCGAACGCGCCGCTCACGGCCACGAGCCAGCCGCGCTCGGGCAGGAGCTGGACGAGCCCGAGCACCGCGAGCCCCGACCCCACATGCCACAAGCTGCGCGCATGGTTCGTCGGCCTGACGCTCGGCGGCGCGGCCACGACGCCGCGCAGCGTCAGCAGCAGCGACTCGTAGGCGGGCTGCACCTCCCGCTGAAACGCGATCCACGCCGCCTTGGGCGAGGGCGTCCGGGTCGGGGTCGCCCGCTCGACCGCCGCGAGCAGCGCGCGGAGGCGCTCGCGGAGCCGCTCGACCCTGCCCCCCGCTTCATCGCGCTCGGCGGCCACGACGAGCTCCCGGAGCCGCGACGCCACCCGCTCGACCCGGGCGCGGACCTCGGGCTCGTCCCGGAAGACGAAGACCGCGGGGTCAACCTGACGCAGAAGAGCGCAGAGCTCTTCGGAGATGAGCTTGGTCTCGACGTGCAAGGTGGAGATCACGTTCGCTTTTGTAAGGATAGTTCCCGGAAGTCGCTCCGCGTGTCAGCCGTTCGTCATACCCGCAGCCCGGCAGGTGAGCTGGCTCGCGGGCCGACAATGTATGAGCCCGCGACGCGCAGCGCCATCGGCCCCCTGGATGACGCCGCGGGCGCGACAGCCGCCCCTGCCGCCATGCCGCGGCGATCGCCCCGCGCGCCGGGGTGCCGCGGCCGCAGCACGCGCCGAGGTCGCCGCGACTGCCGCACGCGCCGGGGTGCCGCGACCACAGCACGCGCCGCGACCGCCGCGACCGCCGCGACCGCCGCGACCGCCGCCACTGCCGCGACCGCCGGCGTCCGTCCGCCCGCGCCAGACCTCGACCGCGTGTGCGATCCGGTGAAGGCGACAAGCTCATCATGGCATTCATGGATTCATGAGTGCATCAGGACCCCTCATGGTTATTTCCATTCCGGCCTCGGCCACGCCCCACTTGCATCCTGGCGAGCACCCGACGAGACCGCATGAGAGGCGCCTTACGACGCATGACAGAGCGCGAGACGCCGCGCTTCCCCTACACGCACGCTGCAGCTAGGGTGCCCGGCGTCGCGGATTCGACGGGTGGGCGCGAGGCGCCCCGGGACGCAGCCTGCGGCTGTCGCGCGCGCGTCCCATCAGGCGTCGTTCCCTCGGAGTCGGAGAATCGAGGAACATGAAGGTTTCAGTTCGGTACACCGCGCTTTCGTTCGCGCTGCTCGCCGGCCCCCTCGCCCACGCGCGGGAGCGCCCGAACCACGACGCGTATTTCAAGGAGCCGCCGGCGTTGCCCGCCGGCATGGCGCGCGTCATCGCGGAGGACGTCCCGGGCGCCGTCGTCGCGTCGACCGATCCGCAGCGCGGCGTGCCCACCTTCGTGTGGGCGACCTCGCCGGACCACCGCCCGCCGGCCGCGACCCACAGCACGGCCGAGTCCGCCGCTCGCTGGTACGTGCAGCGGTACGCGCGCCTCTACAACCTGCCGCAGGCCGCGCTCGACACAGCCGTCGTGCGGCACGTCCACGACACCGGGCGCGGCGGCATCGTCGTGACGCTCGGCCAGGACGTCGACGGGGTCCCGGTCTTCCGCAGCGAGCTCAAGGTGCTCATGAAGCGCGACCTCGCGCTCGTCGCCCTCGCGGGCAACCTGCACGCGTCGGCCGTCTCGCTGCCGCCCGGCGCCGGCTCGCTGCAGCCCGGCTCGAAGCGCAGCCGCGCGTTCTCCGGCGCGCCCGCCCAGGCGGTCGTCCGCGCCGTGCGCGACGCGCACCGCGTCGACATCAAGACGGTCGACCTGCGCGAGCGGGCCGAGGCGAAGGGCGGGTATCGCATTTTCGATCTCGCGGACACCGGGCACGCGCGCGCGCGCCTCGGGAGCCTGCGCTTCACGCAGCCGGCGCGGGTGAAGAAGGTGCTCTTCCCGCTGCCCGACCGGCTCGTGGCCGCCTACTTCGTCGAGCTCGTCTCGGGCGACGCGAGCGGCACGAGCTCCGACGCGTATGCCTGGGTATTCGGGGCCAGCGACGGGCGGTATCTCTACCGGGAGAACCTCTCCCACGCCGCCGCGTTCGATTACCGGGTCTGGGCCGAGGAGGGGGACAAGCACATCCCCCTCGACGGGCCCCTCGCGGATTTCTCGCCGCACCCGACCGGGCAGCCGGACGGCACCATGCCGCGGTTCATCGCGCCGAGCCTCATCTCGATCGAGGGCCTCAACACGCGCCCGGACGGCGGCGTCGACCCGTGGCTCCCGGACGACGCGACCTCGACCAGCGGCAACAACGTCGACGCCTACGCGGACCACCACGCGCCCGACGGCTTCTCCAGCGGCGACACGCGCGCGACGCTCACGGGGCCGCGCTCGTTCGATCACGTCTATGACCTGTCCGCCGATCCGCTCGCCGATCCCGAGCAGGTCATGGCGGCCGTCACCCAGGTCTTCTACGTCACGAACTGGCTCCATGACTGGTATTACGACTCGGGCTTCACCGAGGCGGCCGGCAACGCCCAGCGCGACAACCTCGGCCGGGGCGGCCTCGACGGCGACGCGCTCCTCGCGGAGGCGCAGGACGACGCGCCCGGCGGCAGCCGCGACAACGCGAACATGGATGCGACGTACGACGGCGCGCCGCCGCGGATGCAGATGTTCCTGTGGTCGGGGCTGGACCAGAGGTCGCTGAGCGTCACGCCGCAGAACGCCAGCTACGCGTCGAACACCGCCCTGTTCGGGCCCCAGCGCTACGAGGTGACCGGCGAGCTCGCCCTCGGCGAGGACGACACCGAGCCCCGGGGCAACGGGTGCGAGCCGCTCACGAGCGACGTCGCCGGCAAGATCGCCCTCGTCGACAGGGGCGGGTGCACCTTCGCGCTGAAGACGCAGAACGCGCAGGAGGCGGGCGCCGTCGGCGTGCTCATCGCCAACAACCGCGAGAGCGACGGCGCCCCGCGGCTGGCCGGCGACGCGCCCGACGTGACGACGCCGGCCCAGAGCATCTCGCTGGAGGACGGCCGCGCGCTCAGGGCGGCGCTCGCCGGCGGGGGCGCGCCGCTCTCGATCACCATGACCCGCGAGCCCAGCGTGGAGCGCGACGGCACGATCGACAACACCATCGTGGCGCACGAGTGGGGCCACTACATCCACCTCCGCCAGGTCGCGTGCGGCACGCAGATGTGCGGCGCGCAGAGCGAGGGATGGGGGGACTTCATCGCGCTGCACATGGTGCTGCGCGACGGCGACGACCTCGACGGCGCTTACCCGATCTCCGGCTACGGGAGCGCGGCGCTCGGCGATAGCTACTTCGGCATCCGCCGCGCGCCCTACTCCGCCGACTTCACGAAGAACGGGCTGACGTTCAAGCACATCTCCAACGACGCGCGCCTCCCCGACCACCCGCTCAACGTCTCGGCGCCCGAGAACGCCGAGGTGCACAACGCCGGCGAGGTCTGGGCGAGCATGCTGTTCGAGGCCTACGCCGCGCTGATCCGGCGCGGCGACGGCCTGACCCCGCCGCGCCCGTTCGAGCAGACCCGGCGGCGGATGAGCGACT
Organism: Sorangium sp. So ce321; assembly: GCF_051530195.1. NCBI lineage: Bacteria > Pseudomonadati > Myxococcota > Polyangiales > Polyangiaceae > Sorangium > Sorangium sp. So ce321. The sequence continues at coordinate 7,987,493 of NZ_CP150329.1, forward strand.
ACGTCGTGGCGGGCATGAAGCTCGCCCCCGCCAACCCGACGTTCACCGAGCAGCGCGACGCCATCCTCGCCGCGGCGCTCGCCAGCGATCAGGGCGATTTCCTCGCCCTGGCGGAGGCGTTCGCGCGGCGGGGCGCCGGCACGTGCGCCGAGTCGCCCCGCGCCGACTCGTACGACCTCTCCGGCGTGGTCGAGAGCTTCAAGGTCCAGCCGGAGATCTCGCTGGTCCGCGCCGAGCTCGACGACAGCGCCGGCTCGTGCGACCGCGACGGGCTGCTCGACGCGGAGGAGTCCGGCACGGTGTCGATCGAGATCGTCAACCGCGGCACGGCGCCGCTGACCGGGGCGGTGGCCTCCATCGAGGGGCCGGGCAGCGGGGTGACGTTCCCGGACGGGGCGCGCGTGTCGTTCGGCGATATAGCGCCCTTCGCGACCGGGACCGCCAAGGTCGCGGTGAAGCTCGACCGGACCGTCAAGCCGTCCGAGGACCTGAAGCTCAGCGTGACGCTGAAGAGCGCGGAGGCGTGCACGCCCACGCGGGTCGAGGCGCTGGTGCGGCGCGTGAACTACGACGAGGTGCCGGCTTCCTCGACGGTAGATGGCGTGGAGACGCAGAGCACGACGTGGACCGTCGAGGGGCTCTCGAGCGAGCTCGTCTGGTCGCGCGCCGCAGAAGCGCCGCCGAACCGCGTGTGGCGCGGCGTCGACCTGGGGAGCCTCTCCGACGCGGCGCTCGTGTCGCCGGCCCTGGAGGTGAGCGCGACCGAGCGCTTCGTGCTGACGTTCGCGCACCGGCACAAGTTCGAGGAGAGCGACGGCACGTCGTGGGACGGCGCGGTCATCGAGGTCAGCGCGGACGGCGGCGAGACGTGGGAGGACATCGGGAGATACGTGAACCCGGGCTACAGCGGGAGGATCACCGGCGAGTCCGGCAATCCGCTGGCCAGGCGGAGGGCCTATGTCGGCGAGAGCCCCTCGTGGCCCGAGCTCGACCGGGTGTCGGTCGACCTGGGGACCCGGTTCGCCGGGAAGACGGTGCGGGTGCGGTTCCGGGTGGGCACCGACGAGGCCGCGGGCGACACAGGCTGGGAGCTGGACGACATCGGGTTCGAGGGCCTGAAGAACAAGCCTTTCGCGACGGTCGCCGAGGACACCGCCTCCTGCCAGGGAGGGCCGGTGGCGGACGCCGGGGCGGACCAGGAGGTCCCGCTCGGAGAGCTGGTGACGCTCGACGCCTCCGGGAGCTCGGATCCCGAGGAGGACGAGCTGACGTTCTCCTGGACGCAGACGGCGGGGCCGGCGGTCGAGCTGGTGAGCGAGGGCGCGCGGGCGACGTTCGTGGCGCCGCAGGTGGCGGAGGCGACGACCTTCGCGTTCGAGGTGAAGGTCAGCGACGGGGTGCTGACGGCGGCCGACCAGGTGAACGTGGTGGTCGATCCGGCGATGAAGGAGCTGCCGGCGGAAGGGTGCGGCTGCGCGATCCCGGGGAGCGCGCCGCGCGCGCCGCTGGGGGCGCTCGGGGCGATGGCGGCTGTCGCGGCGCTCGCGGTGCGGCGGCGGCGCGGGGGCTGAATCGCGGGTAAGCGCCCAGGGGCGGGGCAGCCCGCCCAGCGCAGCGCCAGGGCGGGGCAGCCCGCCCAGCGCACCTGCGCAGGCGATGATCGCCCCGGTCCTCGCGAGATTCGCGGCTCATCTGCGCGGCGTGGCGGCTGACCGCCCATTGACGCCCGCGGCGTCGTCCACCACGGTGGCCGAGAGCCATGAGCATCAGCACCCGCGCACCCGCCCTCCCCGTCATGTCCGCCGATCAGGCGCTCCAGCGCCTGGTCGAGGGCAACGTACGCTTCGTGGACAACAACCGCAGCGAGCATGTCGTGCTGGGGCAGCGGGAGCGCGCCGCGCTCGCGGAAGGGCAGCAGCCCTTCGCCATCATCCTCTCCTGCTCGGACTCGCGGGTGCCGTCTGAGCTCATCTTCGACCAGGGGCTAGGCGACCTGTTCGTCATCCGGGTGGCGGGCAACGTGGTGGCCCCCTCGCTGGTCGGGAGCGTGGAGTTCGCCGCCGCCGCCTTCGGGACTCGCCTTGCCGTGGTGATGGGCCACTCGCGCTGCGGCGCCATCAAGGCCACGCTGAGCGAGCTGCTCCAGGAGGAGCACGGCAGTCCCCTGACCGACAACATTCGCGATATCGTCGAGCGGTGCCGCTCCTCGGTGGAGACGGTCGTGAGCGTCGCTGGCCGCCATGCCCCGAGAGACCTCCTGATGCGCGAGGCGGTGCGCGCCAATGTGCGCAACTCGTGCGATCACCTCCGGCACGGCAGCCGCCTGCTCGAGCGGCTCTGCGCCGAGGACGGCATGCGGATCGTGGGCGCCGAGTACGCCCTGGAGACCGGCAAGGTGACGTTCCTCCCGGACGCGTGAAGCCCTCGCGCGCGTGAAGCCAGATCGCGCCCGCTCGTTGCGCACAGGTCCAGCGAGCGGGTGGCACGTACCGGATTGCCCTCAGCGTACAGCGGGCGTAGCGTGGTGCTCATCGCAGTTCCTTCAACATCGAGGCGTCATGAGTAACCCGTCTCTGCCGCAGAACGACTCTCCCGAGGAGCAGCAGCAGCGCAAGAGCGAGCTCGCTCAGGCCCAGACCGCCTACGTCTACGACCACGAGACCCGTCTGAAGCCCCTCGGGGTGGCCAAGAGCGTCCCGAACGGGCAGGGTTTTGCCCCGATCTGGGCGGGATCGGCGGTGCTCGTCATTCTCGATCTCGTCGGCAACGTGGTGGCCAAGGCGTCCAAGCTCGTGGGCCCTGATGGCGCGCTTCAAACCGCCGGAGGCGCCCCGATGGACAAGGCGACGAGCGCCAGGATGCACGGCGCCCTCGTCGATCTGAAGCGATGGCATCGGGAGCTCGCCCTCTTGCTGACGCCGCTCCACGCGGAGCCCGAGCGCGCCCCCGCGCCGCCCCCGCGCCAGGTGCCTGTGGCGCTGTTCGAAGGGGTCGCGCAGAGCGTCGCCACGGCGGTGGAGAGCCGCGTGCTGAGCCACGCCCTCGACACGAAGGATCTCCACATCAAGAAGGCGGGCGATACGATCAAGTCGCTGCTGGAGATGCTGCTGAGCGCCCTGGGGAAGCTCTTGCTCGATCTGGTCGGGATGTACGGGCCGGCGACCGGCGTGTACGACTATGCCTCGGAGTTCCAGACGCTTCGCCTGCCGGAGATCGCGAGCGTCTACCAGGACGACACATCCTTCGCCTGGATGCGGGTGGCGGGGCCCAATCCGCTCGTGATCAAGCGCGTCGCGTCTCCCGGCGCGAACTTCCCCGTGACCGACGCGCAGTATCAATCGGTGATGGGCAAGGGGGATACCCTGGCGAGCGCAGGCGAGGAGGGGCGCCTCTACCTGGCCGACTACGAGGCGCTCTCGCAGCTCGTGCCCGGGACCGCGCCGGATCAGCAGAAGTACGTCGAGGCGCCGCTCGCGCTGTTCGCGGTGCCCGCCGCGGGCTCGCCGAGCCGCCTGCTCCGTCCGGTGGCCATCCAGTGCACGCAGGCGCCCGGCGCGGCGAGCCCGATATTCACCCCTTCGGACGGCGTGGCGTGGGAGATCGCCAAGCTCCACGTGCAGGTCGCCGACGGGAACTACCACGAGATGGTCTCGCACCTCGGACAGACTCACCTCGTCATCGAGGCGTTCGCGATGGCCACGCCGCGGCAGCTCGCCCCCGAACACCCGGTGAACGTGCTGCTCACGCCGCACTTCCAGGGCACCCTGGCGATCAACAACGCCGCGGAGGCCGACCTGATCGCCCCGGGGGGCCCCGTGGACAACCTGCTCGCCGGGACGATCGCATCGTCAACCCAGCTCGCGATCGACTCCGTGCTGAACTACAGCGTCAATCAGCAGTTCCTCCCGGCGGCGCTCGCGAGCCGGGGCGTCGAGGACCCGGGCACCCTGCCGAGCTATCCCTACCGCGACGACGCGGTCCTCGTGTGGGGAGCGATCCATCAGTGGGTGTCGCGGTATCTCGCCATCTACTACACAAGCGACGCGGACGTGCAGGGCGACTACGAGCTGCAGAGCTGGTTCGCCGAGCTGTCCTCCCCTTCTGGCGGCGGCCTGAGCGGCATCGGCGAGGACGGGGCGATCAGCACCGTGGCTTACCTGGCAGACCTGCTGACACATGTGATCTTCACCGCCAGCGCCCAGCACGCGGCGGTGAACTTTCCGCAGAACTTCATCATGAGCTTCACCCCGGCGCTCCCGCTCGCCGCCTACGCTCCGGCGCCGAGCATCACCGAAGGCCTCCCGCCTTCGGAGATCTTCCAGCACCTGCCGCCCTTGCAGCAGGCGCTGCTCCAGCTCGGCGTGATGACGCTCCTCGGCGGGGTGTACTATTCGCGGCTCGGCGACTACGACCGGAACATCCCGGGCGTGTATTTCGCCGACGCGCGGGTCCGTGAGCCCCTCGAGGCGTTCCAGCGCGCGCTGCTCGACGTCGAGACGACCATCGGCAAGCGCAACCTCCAGCGCATCCCGTACGTCGTCCTCCTGCCGTCCCAGATCCCGCAGAGCATCAACATCTGAGATTGCCGTGCAGGGGCGTCGGTCGTGCTGTCCCGGCATCGCCGTCCGGGAGGCCAACCGTGGCCCGGCGCGAGGCGCGACGCGGCCGAGTCCGCTGCGCTCCTGCCGGCTGGCGGCCGCCGACAGCGAGGAATTCAACCTCCAGTGTCGTCGCCGCGCGCCGGTTCGGGCTTGGCTGCGGCCGAGCGGTGGTGGAGAGTAGCGCGCCCGCGCCAGCCTGGGAGAAGAACCACGAAGACCCCATGGCTGCGGGCCCGAGACCACCTCCTGACCCAGAGAAAAGCGATGCAAACATCACGAACGAGACGTAACGCGCCGTGGCACGCGCCCGCGGCGGCCCTGGCCGCGGCCACCATCTCCGCGCTCTATCCGGCCGTGGCGCGTGCCCACTTCGCCCTGCTCGAGCCGGCTTGCTATTCGGAGCAGGACAACCTCGGCAACCCGCAGAAGAGCGCGCCCTGCGGCCAGGCGGATCCCGGGTCGCCCGTCCAGCCGACCGGCGAGGTGACCACCTATGTCCAGGGTCAGACGATCACGCTGACCATCGAGGAGGGAATATTTCACCCGGGCCATTACCGCGTGTCGATCGCGCCCGATCAGGAGTCCCTCCCCCCGGATCCGGAGGTGACCCCTGGCTCCACGCCGTGCGGCTCCACGGAGATCGAGGCCGACCCGCAGCTCCCCCTCCTGGCGGACGGCCTGCTCGCCCACACGGCGGCGTTCTCGGGACAGCAATCTGTCGAGATCAAGCTCCCTGACGATCTGACCTGCACCAACTGCACGCTGCAGGTCAGCGAGTTCATGTCGAACCACGGGATCAACAACCCTGGCGGCTGCTTCTATCATCACTGCGCGATCGTCACGATCGTCCCTCGTGAGGGAGGAGCCACGGGGTCGGGCGGCGCGGCTGGCGCGACCGGCGCGGGCGGCGCGGGCGGCGGAGCTGGCGTCGGCGGCGCTGCACCCAGCAGCAGCAACAGCAGCAGCGGCGCTGGCGACGGCGGCGCCGCGTCGAGCGGTGGCAGCGGTGGCGAGGGCGGCGCCGCGTCCACCGGCGACGGCGGAAGCGCCGGGGAAGACGCGTCCGACTCCTCCTCTTCGTCCGGCTGCGGATGCCGTGTCGGCACCACCGAGACCCCCTCCATCCCAACCATCGCGGGCCTGCTCGCGCTCGGGCTCCTGCGCTGGCGCCGCCGCCGCTGAGCCCGTCCTGGAGCGAGCTCTCGCCACGTGAGCAACCCCTCGCGCCACGTCGCGCGCCGTTCCCCTCGATCCCTCACGATCACCGCTGGCTGACGGACCCGTCGCGCTCCTCGAGGTCGCAGACCCCCACGGCGGGGACCAGAGCGCCGCCTGCACCGTGACTCGCGCCCGAGGTGGGCGCGCGGGCCCGAGCCGGGAGAGGTGTGAGCATGAAGGGTCACGCGCCGGCAAGGCGACCGCAGGGCAGAGGTCGGACCGCTGGACACCCGTGGGAGAGAAGAACGGGTTGACCGAGCGGGGACAGATTCAAACGTCCATACCGCAGGGCATTTCCAGACAGAACGGAGCGGACAGCGCCCGCCCCCCAATCACGTGGCCAGTTCGGGAACGGCCTTAGTATCGGTTCCGGATCTCCCCGTTTCCATCCAGAGATGCATCATTCGTAATCTCACAATGCAAGCTGGACCCCTTGCTGGACTTGGGCGCTGACGCCTCTCCGATCGCTCGCCATCGCTCGCGCAAGTCCTGAGAGGGGTGAGTCTGCGGATGCCGACTCGTGGTCAACGACATGCTCGTTCCAGGGCGCCTGCGCGCCATGTGGGCAGGTGCAGGAGCCCTGGACCGGGCTCGGGTGAGGGGGACACTGATGGTAACACAGCCTTGTACGACGCAACGCGAATTGTGGGAGTCAGCCTATCTCTACTCCACGGAGGCACTGTTCGTCGCGGATGCCGACGGCCGACTGTCCCACTGGAGCGAGTCCTTCGCCAGCACGGTCGGGCGCGGGGCCGCCCGGGGAACGGCGCTCCATGAGCTCTTTCACGAGGACGATCGTGAAGCGGTCGCGGTGACATGGTCCCGGCTCCACGAGACGATCGGTCCCGTCGAGCTGCGCGGCCGGGTGCTGACGGCCGGGGACGTCCACGCGAACTTTTCATGCGTGCTGCGCAGAGCTCCCCACGGTGAGGCCATCTACGGCTCGCTGCACCCGACGCCTGGCGCCATCCATCGCGTTGCGGGTGAATCCAGGAAAGGCGAGTCCGCGGACATGCTTCGTGCCCTCTCGGACAACCTCCCGGTCATCGTGTGGGCGATCGATGGAGATGGTACGATCACGCATCACGACGGGAAGGGACTGGCGACGCTGGGGCTCAAGCGAGGGCAGCTGGTCGGGACGAACCTCTTCGACATCTACTCCAATGTCCCCGACGGCACCGAAACGGTGAAGCGGGCGCTCCGCGGCTCGCCCATGCACTCGCTGAGCCACACCAAGGCCGACAACTCGTTCTGGGAGAACTGGATGGTGCCGATCCAGGACTCTCACGGGAATGTAGAGTCGGTGATCGGGCTGTCGCTCGACGTCTCGGAGGCGAGGAGGGCGGAGGAAGAGCTCCGCGTGAGGCTGCTGCAGATCCAGAAGCAGCAGGAGGTCATCGGCAAGCTGTCGACCCCGATCATCCAGGTCTGGGACGGGGTGCTCGCGCTGCCCATGATCGGCGTCGTCGACAGCGCGAGGACCGCCGACGTCATGCAGAACCTGCTCGACGAGGTCGTCCGCACCGGCGCCCGCTATGCCATCCTGGATCTCACGGGCGTCGACATGGTGGACACGCAGGTCGCGAATCATCTGATCAGGCTCGTGAGAGCCATCCGGCTCCTCGGGGCCGGGGGGATCATCTGCGGCATTCGACCGCCGGTCGCTCAGACCATCGTCGAGCTGGGACTCGATCTGGACAGCATGGTGACCCGGGCGAACCTGAAAGCGGGGATCATGTTCTGCATCAACCAGATGAGTCAGCGCGCGAGGACAGCGGCGCAGGCAGGCCCTTGAGCCGCTGACGCGCTGCCGCTCCCTCAACGCTCGCGCGGGTCCACGCCGGCGTCCCGCGCCGGGAGCCGGCAGCGGGCCTGCAGCTCACCCGGCGGGCCAGGGACCGACGTCGTGAGGACGACGACGAGATGTGCCGCAGCTGCGGCCGAGACGAGAGCGAGGTTTGTCATGCTCTTCCTGGATCGGACCGAGCGAGACGGGTTCCCCACGGCTGCCGGTGAGCTGCCGGTGATCGGTCACCTGCCCATCCTCTATCGAGACGCGATCGGGCTGCTGCGCCGCAGCAGCCGAGCGCTGGGCCCGCTCTTCTGGGTCAACTTCGGGTTTGCGCACCGCCGGCTCTTCTATGTTGGAGCCGACGCTCTCGATGTGCTCCGTGCACCTGAGGTCGTCATGGACTACACGGCGAACCTCAAGGCGATCGTGGGACGCTCGGCGGCCGCGCATGACGGGGCATTGCATCGACACATGCGCTCTGCCATCAACCCTTCGTTCTCCCCGCAGAGCTTCGTGAAGGGCGCCTCGGCCACCATCGCCTCCGTGATCTCCGCGAGGATCGACGCCTGGCTCCAGCGAGGGAGCATCGCCGTCCATCCCGCCATGCGGGAGCTGAGCCTCGAGATCATATTGCGTGTCTGCGGCGTCCCGACAGAAGATCTGCCTGCGTGGAGCCGCGCCTATCGAGAGTTGATGCTGGGTGTGTACCCGATCCCGGGTCGTCTACCAGGCCTGCCTGCCTACCGCTCGCGTCGTGCGCGAGCATGGATAGACGACCGCTTGCGAAGGCTCCTCGCCCTTGCTCGCGAAGGCGCCGGGGCGGGAGGCTCGCTCGTCGACGCGCTCTCGGAGGCTCGTGACGCGGAAGGCAAGCCGCTGTCGGACCAGGAGATAGTCGACAACACTCGTGCGATCTTGCTCGCTGGCCATGAAACCACGGCCTCGATCCTGGCGTGGATCGTCATATTTCTATCAGGTCGCGACGAGCTGCGGAACGCCATCTGCGAGGAGCACACCGCCGCACCGGACGGCCCTTTCCCCACGTCTTTCAGAGATGCGCAACGCTTTCCCGTCACCAGCGCCGTCTTCCGGGAGGTTTTACGTCTGTACGCTCCGGGCTGGTTCATCTTCCGGACGGTCACCGACGCGATCATGCTGCACGGTCGGCGCATACCTCGAGGCACCCCGCTGGCCATCAGCCCCACCTGTCTCGGCTATGAGCCTTCGCTCTTCCCGGATCCTGATCGCTTCGATCCGAGCCGCTGGAAAGATCGCTCGGGCTCACCGGGGCCGCTCGATCTGGCCCCGTTCGGAGCAGGACCGCACTTCTGTGTAGGTTACAACATGGCCCACATCGAGGCGCTCCAGCTCCAGTCCGCCTTCGTCCGGGCATTGCGACGCACCGGGCTTGTTCCGCGCCTCCAGGGGCCTTCGCCGAAGCAGGTGTACTTCCCGCTCGGGCATCCAACGCCATCGACACGCGTCGCCTTTCACCCCCGGTGAGGCGCGACGCTCGACCACCGATGATTTCACCACCAGCTTACCGGTCGTCAGTTTCCACTATCGATAGGCTCGATGACAGCAACTGAATGTCGTTGGGGGGGCTCAGCACATGAACATCTACCCGCAGCCGCGTTCCGAACGCGCTCTGGACGGACTCCGCAGGCTCGTCGCGCACATCGGTCGAGGAGGAGGTCTTGTCAGCCCGTCGGTTTACGACACCGCCGTCGCGCTCATGTTCGATAGCTTCCCCTACGCAAAAGAGGGCATCATCGCGTGGCTTCTGGAGCAGCAGCGGTCGGATGGCGGCTGGGGGCTCTCGTCGGTACCACGCGCGCGCGACCTTCCGACGGTGGCGGCGATCGTGGCCCTGCATCCGTATCGGGACGCCGTGCCGCGGGTGCGCCGGGCCTGCGAAGGGGCCCTGGAGTTCCTGCGCAACCAGGGAGAGCACTGGGGGACATCGTTGCCAGACGACATCCCCGTCGGTCTGGAGCTGCTCATGCCCAGGCTGCTCGATGAGGCCTCCTCCATGGGGCTCCACATCGATCCGAGCCCGTACAGGGCGCTCTTTGCGCTCGGCGAGAGGCGCCGGGCTCTGATCGGCAAGGCTCGTCCAGCAGCCGGGAGCGCTGCTGCGCACTCGTGGGAGGGCTGGGGGAGCGGCTGCTCGCGTGACGTCATCGACGCGAGCGGTGGCGTCGGGCATAGCCCTGCCGCCACGGCGGCCTGGCTTCACGCATCCCGCCATCAGGCGGGCCTCGCGGACGCGCGAGCGGCGGCCCACGCCTATTTGCTCCAGGCGAGCAAGTCTACCCAGCTCGGCATTCCTGGCGTCGTCCCCACGGTGTGGCCCATCAATCGATTCGAACAGGCCTGGGTGTTGTATTCGCTGCGGGTCCTCGCCCTCCTCGACCATCCCGGGCTACGCGACGTGGTACGACCGCAGCTGCTCGACCTGGACGCCGCGCTCCGGCCCGAAGGCATGGGAATGAGCGACGCTTTCGCTCACGATGGGGATATCACGTCGACGGCCATCGCCACACTGGGAAAGCTCGGGGCGCCTCGCGCCATTGGCACGTTGCGTCGGTTCGAGAGAGAAGGAATGTTCATCACCTACGCGAACGAGCTGCAGCCCTCGCTCACGACCAACGCGCATGCGATCCACGCTCTCGCATGTCACGGGGAGGACGCATCAAAGCCGGCCCGGTACCTCCTGGAACGTCAGCAGCCCGACGGGCGGTGGGTGGGCGATAAATGGCACAGCTCCTGGATCTATGCGACCACGCAGGTCATGCTGGCCCTCTTGCACGAGGGGCAGATGTCCGCGGTGAAGGCCGGCACGGAAGCCTTGCTGCGCGCCCAGCGTGAGGATGGAGGCTGGGGCGCTGGCCGTGTGTCCACCGCCGCAGAGACGGCGTACGCCGTGCTCGCGATCTGCGCCGTTCAAAGGAACCGAGAGCAAGAATCCATGACGCGAGCTGCCTGGCGAAGGGGGTACAGCTGGCTGATGGCGAACGACCACATCGACGGCAACCAGGAAAATCTTCGCTGGATCGGCAAGGATCTCTACTGCCCGGTGCGCGTGGACCGCGCGTGGATCCTCGGCTCACTCCTCGTCTCGCCACCCTCATGACAAACCTAGGTCGCCTGATCGAAGGGGTGTGGCAGAGCCCTGTCTTTGGTGACTCTTACCCGTCGACCGCGAGCTATCGCGCGTTCGCCGAGAAGATGCACGACGTGCACTCGTGCTTCATCGATAGATTTCGCCCCATCGTCCGGGATGGGTTGCCTGAGCTCGAGCCCGCCCAGATCGAGCGTCTCCTCCGGCAGCTCGGCCCCAAGACGACCGCGTTTTGCTCGTCCGTCGCGGTCGAGATCGAGGACGTCGAGCGCCTCGCCACGGTCTCTGTGATATTCGGTCTTCTGTTCCTTTGCGACAGCCTGATGGATGGCGGGGACCTGGCGACGGTGGCGGCAGTGCACCGGCTCCTCGAAGCGCATGCTCCAGATCTAACTATACCAGCGGCAAACAACGCGAAGCGACTGGCGTCTTTTGTGCTACGGGGCGAGCTGGATGCAGCGAAGGCGCGGAGCCCCGATCCGGCCATCGTCGACGCGCGCTTCCGAGCATTGACGGCGACGGTAGGCTTGCTGCCTCGCCTGAGCTATCCAGAGGACGCTCGTGTGCTCCTCGGCTCTCCTGTCGCTGGGTTTCTGAGTCATGGATCCGCGATGAGGCAGCTCAGCCAGCGCTACCTCGAGAGCGAGAAGGATGCCTTCTGGGACGCGCACGCCGACGATCTCGTCGCGCATTCGATCGGGAGTATTCAGACAGCCGGGACGGTCGCCGTCGTGTACAGCCTGTATCGTGGCGAGAGACCTGAGCTCCCCATGATCGAGCAGGTGCTCGCCAACCCTGCCGTCGCGCACCTGTGCGATCGGCTCGTCGACGCCGCGGCGCGGATCTTCGATGACGTCGGAGATCAGGACGTCGATCGGAGCTCAGGCTCCAGAGGGTGGTTCGATCTGAACATCTTCAATCACCCGGATCGAAGGCTCGTCGCGTCCTACATGCGTTTCGTGGGCATGGAAGACGAGGGCGTGATAGCCCGGGCGCAGCGTGACTTCGATCTCGACGATCGCGCCGGAGATGAGCGGATCGTCGAGCTATTCGTCGATGTCGTGCGCGGCGGCGTGGCACAGCTGCCGGCGGAGTGCTGGCAGCATGCAGGCGTGTTCCTCATGCTTTGCAAGAGGGTCATCGAGTCGGGATACGTGAATACGCTGGGTGATGCGGCTCTGGGGGAGTGACGTCACGGTCTCGCGGTCGTCCTCGCGATCGGGTGCGCAGGGCACGTCGAGTGCCCCCTCGCGCTCGGGACAGCCCGGATGCGGTCTCCACGCGCGGGCTTCCTGAAGAAGGCCGCCGGAGGCGGCCAAGGCGCCTCAGGGCATGCGCGGTGGGCTCGCGGGGTCTCGATGTGCCTCCGTCGCGAGCTGGCGCGCGGCGGAGCCTGTGCAAGAGGTACGCGATGGCCATGCGCGCCCTCCACCGCTTCGCCCTCCTTCCGCTGCTCCTGGCCGCGTGCGCCCGCGACGCGGCGCCCCCCGCCGCCGCGCCGGCTCCCCTGCCCGCGCCCGCGCCTGCCGCGAGCGCCGCGCCTGCCGCGCGCGCCGCGCCTGCCGCGCGCGCGGCGGCCCAGCGGCTTCCGGCGTGGGTGGTGCGCAGCAACGAGCACGCGCAGGTGCTCCTCGACGTGCTCGCCAGGTTCTCGCCGGAGCACGCCGGCTCTCTGGGTGTCGAGCGCGCGGACACGGAGGTCACCGATCTCTCGCCGGGGGTCGAGGCGCGGGAGCGCGCGGCCTACCGCGCGGCGATCGTGGAGCTCCAGAAGCGGCGAGAGTCAGAGAAGGACCCGGCCGTCGCCGAGGATCTGCAGATCCTGCTGGACGCCGCGGACCGGGCCGTGCGCGGCTCCGAGCTCGACGAGAAGCACAGGGTCGGGTACGTGCACGCCACGGGGCTCGTCTTCGAGGGCATACTGAGCCTGCTCGACGACCGGGTGGCCCCGTCGCGGCGGGCCGCGGCCCTCACGCGGCTCCGGCGCTACGCCGGCATGGAGCCGGGCCACGCGCCCATCGCCGAGCAGGCCAGGGCGAGGCTCGCTCAGGAGCTCGGGAAGCCCGGATTGCTCGCCCCCTCCAGGATGGAGATCGAGCGGCACCTCGCCACGAACGCCAGCGTGCGGGAGGGCATCGGCGAGCTCTTCCGCAAATACGGTATCAGCGGCCATGAAGAGCCGCTCGCGACGCTGAACCGCCAGCTCGAGGCGTACGACGCGGCGCTGCGCAAGGAGGTGCTCCCGCGGGCGCGGACCGACTTCGCGCTGCCGCCGCCGCTCTACGCGTTCGCGCTCGAGTCGCACGGCGTCGAGCTCCCGCCCGCCGAGCTCGTGCCCCTGGCCCACGCCGCCTTCGACGATCTGAAGGCGCAGATGCAGAAGCTCTCGGTCTCGGTCGCCAGGGCGCGCAAGCTGCCGAGCGCGGACCACCGCGACGTCATCCGCGCCCTGAAGAAGGAGCAGCTCGTGGGCGAGGCGATCTTGCCGCATTACAAGGAGCGGCTCGCCCAGATCGAGCAGATCATCAAGAAGGAGCGCCTCGTCTCCTTGCCCGAGAGGCCGGCGCGCATCCGGCTCGGCACGGCCGCCGAGAGCGCCGAGTCGCCGGCGCCGCACATGCGGCCGCCGCGGCTGCTCGGCAACCAGGGGGAAGAGGGGGAGTTCGTGCTGCCGCTCAGCCTCCCGGGCCCCCCCGGCACCAGGGACGAGCTGCGGAAGATCGACGACTTCACCCACGCAGCGGCGTCGTGGACGCTCACCGCCCACGAGGCGCGCCCCGGACACGAGCTCCAGTTCGCGTCGCTCGTCGAGCGCGGCGTCTCGATCGCCCGGGCCGTCTTCGCGATGAACAGCGCCAACGCCGAGGGGTGGGGCCTGTACTCCGAGGCCATCGTGCTCCCGTTCATGCCGCCCGAGGGCCAGCTCGTCTCCCTGCAATGCCGCCTGCTGCGGGCCGCGCGCGCCTTCCTGGACCCGGAGCTCCAGGCCGGCAAGATCACGCCGGCGGCCGCGCGCGCCTTCCTGGAGAGCGAGGTGGTGGTCTCGGCGCCGTTCGCGCAGTCCGAGGTGGAGCGCTACACGTTCCGCGCGCCAGGACAGGCGACGTCCTATTTCTACGGCTTCACCCGGCTGATGGAGCTCCGGGCAGAGGTCGAGTCAAGGATGGGCGCTCGCTTCGACGCGCAGCGGTTCCACGACTTCGTGCTCGCCCAGGGGATCCTGCCGCCGAAGCTGCTGCGCAAGGCGGTGCTCGAGCGGTTCGTGGGGGCGCAGCCGGCGCCCTGAGCGAGGGACCAGGAGAAGACGGAGGTCCGGCGCGATCCAGCGCGGGAGCCCCCTTGCGGCGCGCCTCGACGGCGCCAGTTGCCGTGGAGGGCACGAGGACGCGCGAGGACGCCGGAGGAGGACCCATGGAAACGAACGACAAGGCGGCGGAGGAGCGACGGCCGGAAGCGCCCGGCGGCGCGGCCGCCGGGCCCGAGGAGGCCGAGGAGCGCACCCCGGAGACGCCGCTCGACCGCGGGGGCGCGCTCTCGCCGCGCGAGGCGACGGACGCACCTGCAGAGCCGGTGGACGAGGCGTCGGACGAGTCGTTCCCGGCGAGCGACCCTCCGGCGTGGACGCCGGGCCACTCCGGCTGAGCGCCGATCACGGCTCGGAGACGTTCCCCTCGATCCACCGGCGCGCGCTCTCGGCGGTGAGCTTGAAGTCCGGGGGCACCCTGGCCTGCGTCACGGTCTCTCCCGCCGCGTCGTACACCGTGAGGATGGCGTGGGGGTCGTCCTCGTCGGGCACCACGTCGAGGTCCACGCGCATCCGCGCGCCGCCCTCGACCACCGTCGTCACGCTCCGGTGCAGCTGCGCCCGGCGCTGCTGGGCGTGGCGCGCCATCACCTCGTTCGCGGTCTTCACCAGGGTGGCGAACGCGCTCGCGTCGAGGGGCTTCGGGTTCTTCTTGTCGCGCCCCATCGTCCACGGCCCGACCAGCGAGGGCTCGCTCTGGCCGTCGCACGTCATCTCGACGGCCCACCCGTCGTCGTCCTCGTTCTTGATGACCCGCGCCGTCCACCCGCTGCCCTTCCACAGCTTCGGGTCCTGGTCTTCCGGGCGGAGCCGGCGCTCCTGCCCCGCCTCGTCGTGCGTCTCGTCCGTGTCGTCGTGCGTCGTGTCCATGGGCGCCCCGGTGTACCCGCTGTGCGCGCGGCGCGTCCACCCCGTCCAGCGCCTCCCGGTCATTTCCTGTCAGCCCGCGGCGCCTCCCGATCGGCCGCCGCGGTGAGCGTCAATCCCCTGGCAGGCTAGCGGCTCGACCCCGCCTGCCGGGCTGACGGCGCGGATGGCCGCGCACCGGCCGGCGCTCCCCGCTCTCCTCTCCAGCGGCGGCGCCGCCTCGCACCGCGGATGACGGGCGCTCGTCACAGGGCGTTCAGATACTCTACCACACGTCGCCGGCAGCTCATCCGCGCACGCAATGAGCGCGGCCCCGCCGCTGGACCCCTCGGTGACGTCGTGGTACGCGCGGGTACGTCAGCATACGGGGGGAGTGATGGCCCGAACAGCACCAGTCCCGAACATCCCAGCGATTCCCGGCATGAATCCTGGCGTCTTCGTCATGGGAGGCGGAGGAGCCGGGGGAGGCGGTAAAGCCGGCGCCGATGGCGCCCAGGGAGATGGTCAGGGCGGCAACGGCGGCAACGGCGGCAACGGCGCAGGCAACGACGGCCGCAGCGCCTGCGGCAGCGGGCTTGGCAACCAGGGCGGATGCCCGAATCACCATGGCTCGCGCACAAGCCCGGGCGTGTCCCGCGGCGACCCTGTCGATGTGGCTACCGGGCACGTCATCACCGAGCCCGTGACCGACGCGCGCCTCGCTGGCCCCCTGCCCTTCGCGCTCGTCCGACAGTACCGCAGCGCCTTCCGCGATCACGATGTTGGCCTGGGGTGGGGATGGTCGCACTCCTTCGCCTGGCGCATTCGCGAGAGGCGCCGCACCGTGGTCGTCAGCACGGCGGCTGCGACGCAGGTGACGTTCGAGCGACCCGTCGAGGGCAAGGGGGTCATCGGCTCTGCGGGCTGGGTACTCGCACACACCGCGTCCGCCTGGGTGCTGGACACGAACGACGGGCTCATTCGAGAGTTCATCGCAACCGATACAGCCGGCGTTTTTCGCCTTGTCTCGATCCGTGACCGTCACGGCAACACCCTCCGACTCACCTACGATGCCGCCGGTCGGCTCTCCGAGATGACCGACGCGGTCGGGCGGCGCATACGGCTGAACATCGACGCGTCGGGCCGGATACGCGGCGTCCTGGTGAAGAACGCCGCCAGCCAGGGGCGCTGGATCACGCTCGCGACCTACCTCTATGACGAGCGGGGCGACCTCACCGTCGTCGCGGATGCCGAGGGCTGCCAGACCCGGTATACCTATGACGAGCACCGTCTCGTCTCCACCGCGCACCCGAACGGCGTCACATTCTACTATGTGTACGACGCGCAAGGGCGCTGCGTCGAGACATGGGGCCGCCTGCCGGAGGGCGACGAAGGCTACCTCGCACCGGGCATCCCTGGCACGCTGGCAGACGGCACGACAGCCGCCCGAGGGATCCATCATTGTCAGTTCACCTATGGCCCCGACGGCTACGTGGAGATCGTCGACTCCGTGAAGCTCCAGCGGGCCTTTGTCGACCCGAATGGCCGGCTCGAGAAGATCGTGGATGGTCCGGCCGTCTACTCGCGAACCTACGACGACATCGGCATGCTCACGTCGTTCACCGACCCGAACGGCGCGACCTGGCGCTTCCAGCGCGACGGCCGCGGGAACGAGCTCGCTGTCACCGACCCGCTCGGCGCGACGACGTTGATCGAGCGGGATCCGAGCGGTGATATCCGCCGGATCACTGGGCCGGTGGGCGAGATCACCGCGGTGACGCCGCGGCCTGATGGGCTCTCCTGGACAGACCCCGTCGGCGCCACCTTCGATGTGCGGCTCGATGCGCGCGGGCTCGTCACCGAGACGACCGCGCCGAACGGGGCCACGATGCGGTTCGTCCATGACGAGCTAGGGAACCTCGTGCGTCGCACCGATCCGCTCGGCGCGACCTGGACGATGGAGTACGACTACCTCGGCCGCTGCGTCGCGGCGACGAGCCCCACCGGCGCGCCATTCCGCTACGACGTCGATCTGCGCGGCCGGTGCCTCGCGATTCGAAGGACTGTAGGCTATCACCGCTTTGATTACGATGCCATGGGCGCGCTGGTCGCCGTCACGGACGAGGCTGGCCGCACGACGCGTTTTGTTCGACGCGGACTCGGCAAGCTATGCGGAGTCATCTACCCCGACGGCAGCGCGATCAGCCTCCGTTATGATCGCGAGGGACGCCTGGTCCACGTGGAGAACGAGCTCGGCGAGGTCCACCGCTTCGCGCTGAACAGCCAGGGCTTGGTGACGAGCGAGACGTTCTTCGATGGCCGCGTCGTCTCCTACGGTCATGACCTGTGTGGCCGGCTCACGACCATGAAGGATGCGAGCGGCGATCTGACTGAGTTCGTCTACGATGCCGCAGGACACCTCGTGGCACGGCAGTACGCCGACGGCGCGGCGGACAGGTTCGAGTACGACCTTTCCGGCCGCCTGATTGGCTGCGATTCGGCCGGGGCGCGCGTGGACCTGGAGCGCAACGCGGTGGGCTGGGTGACGAAGGAGCGCGTGCAGAGCGGCGATTTCACCTCCGAGGTGATCACCGCGTACGACACGATGGGCAACGCCGTCGTGCAGAGGAGCTCGCTCGGCCATGAGGCGCGCTTTCTGCGCAATCTCCGCGGCTGGGCCGAGCGCGTGCACCTCGACGGCGCCGCCGTGGCCTTTGCCTACGACGTCGTTGGCCGCCCCGTGCGCTGCGTCCTGCCAGCCGGCGGCGTCGTCGAGACGGGCTACGACGCCAACGACCGGATGACATGGCGCGCGGTACAGAGGCCCACCTCGGTGCCGATCGTCGGCCCGGGAGAGCCGGACTGGGTGGGCCCCAAGCGACCGGGCGTGGTGCTCTCTCAGCAATACCAGTATGCGCCCGCGGGTGAGCTCGTCTCGTGGATGGACAGCCTGCGCGGAGAGACACAGGTGGAGTACGATACCCGCGGTCAAATGGTCGCGTGCATCCCCGACCGAGGGCGCAGAGCGCTCTTCGGCTATGACGCTGCGGGCAACGTGTTCGAAGGCGGCGAGCGCGCCGCCTGCCGGTACGGTCCGGGCAACCGCCTCCTTCAAAAGGGCGACACGATCTACGCCTACGATGGGTGCGGCCGCCTGGCCGAACGGCGTACCCGCTCGGAGCAGGGCGACAGGTTCACGCGGCTCACGTGGACGACAGGCGGGCAGCTCAGCGCCATCGATATGGACGACGGGACGCGCGTGGACTTCGCGTACGACGCATTCTCGCGGCGGACGAGGAAGGTCGTGACCCGCGCTGGCGACGGCGGCCG
Source organism: Sorangium sp. So ce321 (assembly GCF_051530195.1). NCBI lineage: Bacteria > Pseudomonadati > Myxococcota > Polyangiales > Polyangiaceae > Sorangium > Sorangium sp. So ce321. Next base: position 8,005,708 of record NZ_CP150329.1, read on the forward strand.
CGCGGAGCGGACAACGCACCGCTACGTCTGGGCAGGTGGAACGCTGCTTCACTCCCTCATCGAGCGAGACGGCAGGGTCCTTGAGCGCCGAACCCACGCGTTCGACGAGCTCCGGGGTGCGCCCTGGGCGCAGAAGATCGAGCAGGCGCACGACGACGTGATGGTCGGTGAGGGCTGGCAGTTCGTCCTCACCGATGACGTCGGCACACCGGAGCGGATCCTCGCCGGCGACGGCAGCGTGGCCCGGGAAGTACCCCAGAGCCCCTGGGGGGCGGCCTCGAACGCCACCTCGTTCGGCTTCCCCGGACAGGTGCACGACCCGGAGACGGGCCTCACGTACAACCGGCACCGTTACTACGACCCAGCTGTGGGGCGGTACATCAGCCCGGATCCGCTCGGCATCTACCCTGATCTGAACACCTATCGCTATGCCGGGAACGATCCGTTCAATGGCAGCGATCCCGAGGGGCTCTCGGGGTCGCGGATGACCTCGAACGTCGCCGGCTTCGGCGGCGGGCCCATCAGGACGCAGAGCGGGCAAGCGCCCCGCCGCGAGGACCCGGCCATCAATGAGGCCGTCAACAACGCCGTCGCCGGGCGGAGCGATCTGGCGGCGAACCGAGGGTGCGCGGAGGTGAACGCGCTGCACGAGATGGCGCAGCGGATTCGGGATCAAGCGCGCGAGCGCAGAGAAGGCGAGCTGAGCAACGAGGACGTACGCACGCGGCTGCGGGAGGCGTTCCGGAACGGGGCGACGATCACGACGACGGACGAGAATGGCAACCTCGTCAACCCGTGCCCACGCTGCGCGCAGATCTTCCGCGAGCTCGGGCTCCATCCGCAGAACATCAACCTGCCCGGCGAGTCGCCCACGCGTGGAGGCGTCGTCGGGCCGCCCAACCCTCACCCGCGCCGCGGCGATCTGGCGCCCCCATTCCCGGGCGGCTGGGATGGGGCCCATGTGCATGTGAAGGGCGGGCCCTCGAGACGGGGAGCCAACACGAATCGCTCGAACACACCGCCCTTTCGGGGTACCTGATGGCGACCATCGCCACATCCGCTCGGTTCGGTCGCTTCGCGCGATGGCGCGCCGCGCTGCCTCCGGCACCTCCGCCGGACTGGCCGGAGCTCGCTGCCTGGCTAGCCGGCACGGCCCCGCTCGCGGCCGCCGTCGGAGCGCCTCGCGCCTTGCGCACCGAGCGCCTGCTGCGCTGGCTCGAGGCGCTCGACGGCTGGAGCGTGCTGTTCGTGCCCATCGGGCGCGCCTTCGGTACGGCCCTCGAGCGCGAGCACTTGGCCGGCCTTCACGACTCCCTGGCCGAGCAGGCCGGGGAGTCGCCGCAACCGCTGTTACACCCGACAGCGCTGCGGGACCGCGTGACCGAGCTGCTCGCTTTCCCCGAAGTCATGAGGCCGGGGCAGACGTTGCTGGTCCTCGACGGGCTCGACGAGGCGCTCGACGGCGCCCCGCGCCTCTTGATCGAGGCGCTCGCCGAAGGGGCATGCGCGGCCGGCGACGAGGGGCCGCCGCTGAGGGCGCTCGTGACCGCGCGGGACCAGCCGTCCCTGGCGGGGCTCGTGTCAGCGGGCGTCCCCACGATGCGGCTCGACGGCGGCACGCCAGCGCTGCTCGCGGCGCTGCATGGCCCGGCCGATGCGCTTGCGATGGCGCCGTGCATGGATGCGCCGCTTCCGGCAGGCGCGACGTCGCTCGCGGAGGATCTCGCGATGGCCGCGCAGCCGCTCGATGACGCGCGGCGCGCGCTCGTGGCGCGATGCCTCGACGAGCGGAGAGCCGCCGATGATGTGAGGCCGTCCGCCTATACCGTGCGCTACCTCCGCTCTCACCTCGTCTCGGGTTTTCGCGCGGGCGAGGCGGAGCCTTCGGACGTCATGTCGCTCGTGAGCCCGGCGTGGCTCCGGTGCTGGTCGCTCGAGCCAGAAGGGACCGCCGGCTTCCTGTCCGATGTGGCGGCGATCCGGCGCGACGTCGCCGCCTCGCGCGCTATCGCAGAAGAGCTGCGCTGCGCGCTCGTGGAGGCAAGCGTGCTCGACGCGACGACGAGCGCGCTCGAGGCGGCAAGGCGGAAGGGCGGAGACAGGGAGGAAAGAGCGCGCGCGCTCGCCGCGCTCGGTATCGAGGCGACCACGGACGTGCGGGAGGCTCTGCTACGCTTGGCGGAGGCCGAGCTGGGAGCTGCGGAAGACGTCGAGGCGTTCGCAGAGCTGGCCCGGGCGGCGGCTGGAGAGCGCCGAGAGCGGTGGGCCCTTCGGGCGATCGCAGCGGTGGCGCACGACGATGCGGCGAGCCCGCTGGAGCGTTCGGAGCTTTCCCTGGAGATGGCGAGCCTCGCCGGCGCCGAGGGCGCCCCCGCCGCACGCGCGGTGTGGGCATCCCTCGATCCGGGCGAGCGCGGGGCGTCACTGCCGCGCGCGAACCTGTCCGAGGAGATCGCGCTGCTGCTCTGGGCAGTCGAGGCGCAGCGGGCTGAGCCGGCGCCGCTCGACGTGCGCGCGTGGCTGGCGCGGGCGCTTCCCTCCGGGGAGCGGCGCCGGGCCCTTCGGCCCTTGAGCGAGGAATGGCTCTCGACGCTGGCACAGGGCTACGACGAGACCACCGCGCGCGCTGGTCTCGCTCTCTTGCCGTGCTGGCCCGAGGAGCTCCTCGACCGGGTGGTGCTGGCGCTGCACGGCAGCCCGGGCGAGGCGCGCTCGACGCTGGGACCAGCGCTCTCGGGCCGGCTCGCCGCAGCAGGGCGCGCGGCCGAGGCCGAGGGCTGGGCTGCGGCGCTGGCCGAGCCCTACCGGGGCCGCGCGCGCGTCGCGCTGCTCGCGGCGCTGCCACGGAGCGAGCGCGAGCAGCGCGCAGACGCGGCGCTGCGCGCGGCGCTCGACCTGCCGGAGAACCTGGCGCTCGCCGAGGCCTTGCAGGTCGCCGAGCACGCCTCGACGGCGACGCGCGAGCAGGCCGTCACCGAGCTCGGGCGCCGCTATCTCGCGCTCCCGGCATCGCACGCCGAGCTCGGCTTCGAGCTGGCCCGGCGGCCTAGCGGGCTCCCACCCGCGGTGGCCCGGCAGATCCTATCGAGGTTGCTCGACCACCTCATGCACGGCCGGCTGCCATTCCACCGCGCGCGCTTTCTGTGCTCGACCGAGGGAGACCTGCGCGCGCTCGCGCCGCTCATCCGTGTCGCGGGGGGCGACGCGGCGCTCGGCGCGGCAGGAGCCGAACTCGTCGAGGTGGCGCGGGCGTTCCCTGCCCGGTCCGACGACTGACCCGCGCGTCCGGAGCTCCTGCGCGAGCGCGGGCTGCACGGGGTTCGGCATCGATTCAGCTGGAGTCGCCGCGTGGAACGCTCGCCCCCTTCGCGCTCGGCCGCCGAGCGCCCCCGCCGCTCGTCACAGCGTCTTCAGGTACTCGACCAGATCCCAGCGCTCCTCCTCGGTCAGCGCGGGCCCGATGACGCCCTTCTCGCGCGGCCCGTCGCGGTACTCGTGCCCAGCGTTGGAGTTGCCGATCAGGTCCGTCACGAGCTCGAACCCGCCCTGGAAGGGCTCCACGCGCACGCCGACGCGCCTCGGGTCGAGCTCCGTGCTCCCGAGGTAGAACCGCTTCGAGCGCCGGTCGGCCGGCAGCAGGAGCTCGTACAGGCTCGGGACAGAGCCGTTGTGGAGGTACGGCGCCGTCGCCCAGATCCCGCGCAGATCGCGCGCCTTGTACGCGAGCGGCGCGCGCCACACGTTCGAGCGATACCCGTCCCACGCGAGCCGCTGCTCCGGGGACAGGCCGTACGCCTCGTACTTCGTCTCGCGGATCGCCTGCGTGCCGAGCGCGAGCGCCCGCGCCATTCCCATCCTCCCGAGCCCGAGCGCCCCCAGATCCGCCGTGCGCTCGTTGAAATTGACGGCATCGGTGGGGTCGGTGCCGATCTCGTCGAGCGGCGACATCATCGCCGTCCGGAGCCGCTTGCCGTGCTCGTTCGGCGGGGTCAGCCCGGGCTCGTGGCACTTCGCGCAGTGCGCGCTGTAGAGCAGCCTGCCGCGGGCCGCCCGCTCCTGGTCGATGCGGTCGAACAGGTGCTCCGGCCAGCGCGGGGCGCGGAGCTTCTCGACCTGCTGCTCGAGGAGGTGCAGGTCGTCCACACGGATGCTCGACTGGACATGCACCCTCGTCCCCTGCGACTCCGGGACGAGCTGCGTGTGCGTGCCCACCCCGAGCGCCTCCGCGATATTGCGCGTCATCGGCTGCATGATGGACCCGTTCCATTGCACCCAGTCGTACGTCGGCGCGTCCCAGAGATGAGGGTAATCGACCGGCGCGTTGGTCGCGCGGAGGCTCTTCGGGTCGAGCTGCCCGAGCAGCAGGTTGCCGGCGCGCCCGAGCGCGTCCAGCCTGCCGAAGCCCGCGACCGTCGCGTGAGCCCCCCCGCCCCCGGCGAACGCTTGCAGCCGCGCCCCCTCCAGCATCTTCTCCATGTGCGCGCGCAGGGCGCGCACCGAGGCCTCGCCGCGATCGTCCTTCAGCACCGCCCTGGCGAAGCGATCCAGCTTCTCCGGCGTCTTCAGGGTGCGGTCGAGCGCGCCGAAGACAGCATCGGTGAAGGCGACGACATCGATGTTCGCCGGGCCGCCGTCGATCCGGATCTTCGCCCCGCGGTAGGAGATCTGGCGGGTATGGCATGTCCCGCACGTGAACCCGACGTACACCTCGCCCGTCGCGGCGTCGACGTCCCTGGCGAACCCCACGGGGAGGCGCTCCTGGTTGCTCTTCGAGCCCGGATCCTCGATGAAGCCATAGCGCGTCACATAATCGCTCTCGACGAACCGCGCCGCGCTGTCCTCGCGCTCGAGCGCGAGGAACCACGAGAGCGGCAAGAGCCTGGTCCCCTGGGAGGCACGGTAAAAGATCCGGCGCTCCTCGTCACCCCACCCCTGGTCGAGGTACACGACATCACCCGCGCGCGGACCGCGCGGGCCGTGCGGGCCGTGCGGGCCGTCAATCGCGTGCGCGCAGCCCGACGCCGCGAGCAGCGCGAGCGCGAGCGCGCCGAGCTGGATTCCCCACATGACTGCCCCCCTTGAATTGCCAGATTCACCCGACCGGCGACGAGCTCCGCCGTCTTCGCGCGCCGGTCGCCAGCGCCGCACGTCGATGTGCGGCGAGCGCGCATCGCCCGATCGGCTGCATCGAGCACGACAGGCCTCATCCGCGCGCCGCCGCGGTGTCCCCCGGAATGCCGCGCGGCCGGCGCGACACCTACACAGGGAGCGTACGACGACACAAAGCCGAGTCAAGCGCGCGGCCAGCGCAAGCCGCGACTCCGGAGCTCCGATGTTTTGGACGTGCGCTGCGCGGGCGGCTTCTCAGGATCTCGGTCCTCGTCGATGAGCCGGAGATCGCGACAGGGCGCCGCCCGCGCCGGCGCTCCAGCAGCGCCGCAGGCTCGGAGCCCGCCGGGACTCCGGCAGGCTCGCGCTGCACCACAGAACTCCCGGGGACGCTCCCACCAATCGATTTCATTCCGTCAAGAACATATTATCACCGCGGTGCGAGCATGGCGTCGCGCTGGCGATTCGCAAGAAAACCGCGGGGGCGGTTCCCATTGCGAGCATGAAGATCGGCATGCGACCCTGAACCCGCAATGGCCAAGGTCACCGCTCTCGGAATGGACACCATCACAGAGAAGTCCGGTCACCAGATGACCGGCATGGCGGTGAGCGTGTGCCTGACCCCCGCGGCGCCGAGCCCCCTGCCCATCCCCTATCCGACCATGGGCACGGTCGCGGAAGGCATCAGATCGGCGGCCGCGGCGCCTCCGCGGCAAAGGGCCTCTTCCACGTGAAGATCGCCTATGGCCCGGGCCCTTTCGCGTCGACGGTCACCGACGCCACGGGCGGCGTCCACCGCTATCACGGCAACGCGCTCGGGCTGGTCGAGCGGTACGTCGATCCGCTCGGCCGCGCGACCCGCCTGGCGTACGACGCGGGCGGCCATCTCGTCAGCGTGCAGGACGCCATGGGCTACGTCGACCACACCCGTCACGACGCCATGGGCAGGCCGCTCACGTCGACCGATGTCCTCGGTCGCCAGCTGCGCTTTCGCCGGGACCCGCAGGGCAACGCGATCGAGCTCGTCGACCCGGCCGGCGCGGTCTGGAAGATGGAGCACGACGCGGCTGGCCGGCTGGTGCAGCGCACCGATCCGTCGGGCGCCGTGACGCGGTGCGAATACAACGCCCGCGGGCGCGCCGTGCGGACCTCCGGGCCGGGAGGAACGGAGGAGACACGCTACGACGCCCACGCGAACCTGATCGAGCGGATCGGCGTGCGCGGCGAGACATGGCGCTACACGTGGGATCTGCTCGGCCTCCCGGTGCGCCTCGAGACGCCCACCGGCGCGGCCTACGCGCTGTCGTACGACTCCAGGGGCGAGATCGTGGAGGTCGTGGGGCCGCACGGGCGCCGCACCGAGCGCCAGTTCGACGCGCGCCGGCGGGTCGTCGCCGAGCGGCACCCCGGCGGCGGGGTCACCACATCGCGCTTCGTTGGAGAGGCGCTCGTGGAGCGCTCGTTCGCCGACGGCTCGCGGCTCAGGTGGGGATACGACGCGATGCTGCGCCCGGTCTGGATCGAGAACGCCGCGGGAGAGCGCCACCTGTTCGACTACGACGCGGCAGGCCAGCTCGTGCGCGAGCAGACCTTTGCCGGGCACGAGCATCGTTACGAGTACGACCTCCTCGGGCGGTGCGTCGCGAGGACGGGGGCAGACGGGCGCGCGCTGCGCCGGGGCAAGGGCGGCGTCATCGAGCAGCTCACCGTGCACGGCGAGGGCGGCGTCATCGAGCAGGCGCTCGCCTTCGAGCACGGGCCCGAGGAGGTCGTGCGGCGCCTCGACCGCCGCACCGGCGTCGCGATCACCCGCGATCGCCTCGGGAGGCCGGTGCGCGTGCGCGCGATCGGCGAGGGCGGCGCGTCGATCCGCGAGCGCGCGTTCGAGTGGGCACCCCAGCCGGGCGTCGCGACCGTCGTGGACAGCGCCCACGGGCGCCGCAGCTACCATCTCGACGCGAGCGGCCGCGTCCGGCGCGCGAGCGGCCTCGGGGTGGAGGAGAAGTACGACCATGCAGCCCAGGGGACGCCGATCGCGGGCAGCGAGGGCGCGGCGTCCGTCGGCCGCGGCGGCCGCAAGCGCACGACCGGCTCGGCGCGCTTCGTGTGGGACGCGAGCGGGCGGCTCGCGCAGCGCCTGAGCGGCTCGCCGGCGAGCTCGTGGACGTACGTTTATGACGGCGAGAGCCGGCTGAGCGAGGCGCGGCGGCACGACGGGTTCATGATCCGCTTCGTCTATGACGCGTTCGGGCGGCGCCTCGCCCTCCTGCGCAGCGACGGGACGAGCACCTGGTTCGGATGGGACGGCGACTCGGTGGTCGAGGAGCGGCCCGGCGCGGGACATGCCGTGCGCCGGGTCTTCCGGGAGGACGGCTACACGCCGATCGCCGAGCACGAGGGCGAGGCTGGCTGGCGGCTCGTGGCCACCGACGCGGCCTCGACGCCCTGGCTCTACCTGAGCGCGGACGGCGCCGTCGCGTCGCTCGATCTCGACCCCCTGGGCAACGAGGTGAGGGTCGAGGGTCGCGTGGGCCTGCTCCGGTTCGCGGGCCAGCGCGCCGACGTGGAGACCGGCCTCCGGTACAACCGGCACCGGTATTACTCGCCGGAGCTCGGGACCTTCCTTACGCCGGACCCGCTCGGACAGGCCGGCTCGGTGCACGACATCGGCTTCGTCCCCAACGCGACCGAATACATCGATCCGCTGGGGCTCATCATCATCATCGGCTACACGGCCAATGACGACCACCCGGACGAGCACGGGCGAGGCGAGACGCGCCGCGCCGCCATGGAGCGCGCGGCGGCCACCGGACAGCAGGTGGTGCGCGCCGACCAGCTCCGCGGTCCACACAACCCGGGCGGCCTCTCCCTCGAAGGCGAGACGCACGTGGAGGTCGTCACGCATGGCTCGACCCGCGGCGGCCAGGTCACGTTCCAGAACGGGCAGCGCAACTGGTCGAGCGGCCGCCAGCTGGGCGAGGCGCTGAACCAGGCGGGGCTACAGCCAGGCTCGGAGGTCGTCGTCGTGGCCTGCAATGCGTCCACGACCCCCACGGAGCGGCCGAGACAGAGCGTCATTGCGGGCGTGAACCAGGCCACGGGCTGCCCGACCTCGGGGCCCTCGGGGATCGCGTATGTCCGCCCCTACGGCCAGCAATACTGCGGTGTTTGTCCGCCGACACCGGGCGCGGGGGGGTCGGTGGACCTCACGGACGGGCAATGGGATCGCGCGACGGGTCCGCGCGGCGGCACGCCCACGGTGAGCCAGGTCAGCACGCCCAGCACGCAGCACGCCGATTCGTGGCACGATCCCACGGCGCCGACCGGGCGCGGGTCGCACGGCGGCTTCCCGGGCGTGCCGCACCAGGACTGATTCAACGGGCTTCCGGCGCCTTCGCGAGGACATCGACGTTCTCGACCCATGCCGCGAAGACAGGCAGCTTGCTGCGCCGGGCGAGGACGAGGACCAGGAACGGGAGGGCGCAGCTGAAGCGCCGCGGGGGCGACATCAGGCCGAAGGAACGGGACGGCGAGGGGGCGAGTGCGCCCCCGTCGTCGAGGCGAAAGCGAATGACCTGCTCGAGAGGGCCGAGGCGAGCGCGCCCGAGGGACGGGCTCTCGATCAGGCGGTCGGCGAGCTCGCTCGAGCGCGCGGCGCACGCGATGTCGATCACCGGCATGAACAGGCCCTCGTCGGCGGAGAAGCGCGCGCGCGGGTGCGCGTCGTCTTCTCGAAGAAGGGAGAGCGCGCGGTCGATCGTGCGCCCGAGCGTCGATCCGGCGGGCAACGTGGCCACGATGACCCTGACTCCGGGATCGGCCGCGCGGAGCTCGATGACGAACTGGTTGTACGCGGCGTCGATCCCCTCGTCCGACAGCTCGTCGAGCTCATCGTCGGTGTAGCGCGGAAAATGGATGAGCGCCTGCGTGGCTCGCGTGTGCCAGACGGGCTCCGGCTCGCCGGGGCTGCACCACACGCCGAAGCAGGGGACCTGGGTGCCGTGGTGAGAGCGAGGGAATGGAGCGCGGGCCAGCGGCGGATCGAAGCGCGGGTGCATCGCGAAGCCGCTCCGCAGAGCGATCCGGTCCGGGCCCGCGCCTGCCGGCGCGCCGAGGGGCCAGTCCACGCCGAAGAGACGGCGGCTCTCCTGCTGGAGCTCCCCGGCCGAGCTCGCGGCGAGCGGCCCGGCCCAGGCGGCCCAGTACGCCGGGTCCAGGGTGGTCTCGTCGATGGGGCTCGCGCCGAGCGCTTGCGCGAGGGGCGCCGCCGCCTCGCCGGTCCCCGCCGCCTCGCCGGCCCCTGCGGGCGCGATCTCGAGGGGAGCCCCTGCCAGCTGGACGAGCCGCTGCCACGCGATCGCGCTCACGCCGGCCCACACGAGGCTCACGCCCGGCCGGTGCTCGACGTCGAGGTGCGGGCAAACGCGCACGCGCGCGTCCGGCGCGTCGTCGTGGCAGACGGCGAAGGCGGTGGGCGGCATGGCCACCAGGGTAGTTCAAGCGCGGCGGCTGGTCAGGACCGCCGAGCCCGCCGGCGCGGCTGGTCGGCCGCCGCGGAGCTGCGACACTCCGCGCATGCTCCTCCCCCGGCGCCCCTTCCTGGCCCTCTGCGCCGCCGCCCTCGCCCCGCGCGCCGCCCTCGCCGACCCCGCCGGCGCCGCGCCGCCGCCGCCCGCCCCTGCCCCGCCGTCCTTCGAGGTGCGCGACCTCCAGGTCCCCGGCGACCGCGCCCTCGGCCGGCGGTTCACGCTGCTCGTCCCGAGGCACCTCGCCCCCGGCGAGCGCGTGCCGCTGCTCGTGCTCCTCCACGGCCTCGGCGAGACGGGCGACGAGCGCCTCGGCGCCTTCGCGTGGCTCGAGCGCTACGGCCTCGGGTCGGCCTACGAGCGGCTCCGCCGCCCGCCGCTCGCCCGCACCGCGCGCCGGCAGGACTGGACCGACGCGCGGCTCGCCGAGGCGAACGCCGCGCTCGCGGCGCAGCCGTTCCGCGGCCTCGCGGTCGCGTGCCCCTTCACGCCCAACGTCCACAAAGCGCCGAACCCCTCCGCGGCGCTCGACGGCTACGCGCGCTGGCTCGCGGACGTCGTCCTGCCGCGCGCCCGCGCCGACGCGCCCGTGTTCCAGGACGCTGCCCGCACCTCGCTCGACGGCTGCTCCCTCGGCGGCTACGTCGGCGTCGAGGTGTTCCTCCGCAGGCCCGAGCTCTTCGGCGCCTGGGGCGGCGTGCAGTCCGCCATCAGCGCCCACCGCGCCCCCGCGTACGCCGACCGGCTCGCCCGGGCCGTCGCCGCGGCCGGTCCGCGCCACATCCACCTGCTCACCAGCAAGGGCGACCCGTTCCACGACGCGAACGCCGCGCTCGCCTCGCAGCTCGCGAAGCGCTCCGTCCCTCACACCCTCCGCGTCCTGCCGGGCCCGCACGACCAGCCCTGGCTCCGCGAGGCCGGCACGATCGAGATGCTCCTCTTCCACGACCGCCGCCCGCGCTGACCCGGCGCCGCGCGCCGATCGTATTCCCCGAGGAGCCCGGCTCCCTGCAGGAATGCGCCCCCGTCGACCGAGGCCCGCGGCGCAGCACCGAGCTGGGCGCTTCCGCACGACAGGCGCACCCGATGGCGTAAAGTACCCCATGACATCTCGGGGGGATCGGACAGCATCGCTCGTCGAGGGACAGGCAGGCACGGGCGTTGCTGGCCTGGACAAGATCCTGCGCGGCGGTTTTCCGCGCGAGCAGATGCACCTCGTCCAGGGCTCTTCCGGCACCGGCAAGACCACGCTCGCGCTGCAGTTCCTTCTCTCCGGGATCGGGGCCGGGGAGAGCGGGCTGTACATCACGCTCGCCCAGACCAAGAAAGGTCTGGAGGCGATCGCCCGCTCCCACGGGTGGTCGCTGGAGGGCGTGAGCGTGCACGATCTGTCGCCCAACGACATCGCGGAGCACCTCGACGCAGACCAGACGGTCCTGCGCACGGCGGACGTGGAGCTCGGTGAGCTCACCCGGCAGCTGCGCCAGGTGGTCGAGCAGACCCAACCGAGCCGCGTTGTCTTCGATTCGATCGGCGTGATCGGCCTGCTGGCGGGCAGCACGCCGCGCTACCACCGCGAGATCGTGGTGCTCCGGCAGTTCCTGGTCGAGCGGGGGTGTACGGCGCTGTTCCTCGGCGAATGGCCGTCGGAGACGGAGCTGGAGGGCCCGCTCAACACCGAGTTTCACAGCCTGGCTTCCTGCGTGCTCCACATGGAGCACACCGCCCCGGACTATGGCGAGGTCCGGCGGCGCCTGCGGGTGATCAAGGTCCGCGGGATCGCTTTCCGCAGTGGATACCATGACTTTCGCATCCGGACGGGCGGTCTGGAGGTCTATCCGCGCGTGGAGGCGCGCCATAGCGGCGAGTACACCGAGTTCCGGCGCATTCAGAGCGGGGTCGGGCCGCTCGACCGGCTGCTCGGGGGCGGGCTGGAGCAGGGCACGGCCTGCCTGCTCATCGGTCCTTCAGGCGCCGGCAAGAGCACGCTGGCCGCGGTCTTCGCCCGCGCCGCCGTCCAGGGCGGCGACGCCGCCGCCATCTTCCTCTTCGAGGAGCGCCCGGAGCTGTTCAAGGTGCGGAGCAGCAGCGTGGGCATCGACCTGCAGCCGCACCTGGACGGCGGCCGGCTGACGATCGAGCAGATCAACACGGCGGACATCACCCCGGGAGAGTTCGCGCACCGGGTCCGCACAGCGGTGGAGTACGGCAAGGCCAGGGTCGTCGTGATCGACAGCCTCACGGGGTACTTCAACGCGATGGGGGACGTCTCGATGCTCTCGGTGCAGATGCACGAGCTGCTCAACTTTCTGAGTAGCCGCGGGGTGCTGACGCTCCTCGTGGTGAACCAGGAGGGGTTCATGAGCGTCGGGCCCGTGCCGGCGGTGGACGTCAGCTACCTGTCGGACTCGATCCTCGCCCTGCGGTTCTTCGAGGCGGACGGCGGCCTCCGCAGGTGCGTGGCGGCCATCAAGAAGCGCAAGGGCGAGCACGAGACGACGCTCCGGGAGCTGTTCATCAGCACCGAGGGTGTACGTGTCGGGGAGGCGCCGCTGCGGCAGTTCCGCAGCATCCTCAGCGGCGTCCCCGAGGCGATCGAGGGGGGCCAGGGCTGGAAGAGCAGCGGAGGCACGGCGGGGAGCGAGGAGGGGGGCAGCCGTGGATAGCGCCAGCGCCGTGCCGGATGCCTCGCCGTGCGACGAGCGCGTCCTGGTGCTGGCGCCGGTGGGGCGGGACACGCCGCTGCTGTGCCAGGTGCTCGACCGGGCAGGCCTCGCGCCCATGGCGTGCCGCCACATGGAGCAGCTCGCAGCCACCGTGCGGGAGGGCGCGGGGGCGGTGCTGCTGACGGAGGAGGCGCTGGCGCCCGCGGCCGTGTCAGAGCTCCTCGCGGCGCTGTCCGCGCAGCCTTCGTGGTCGGATCTGCCGCTCGTGCTGCTGGCCGACGCGAAGTCGCACGTGCGTTCCAGCCAGGATGCCATCGCGGCGCTGCGCGCGGCCGGCAACCTGACGGTCCTGGATCGGCCTGTCCGGGAGCTGACCCTGGTGACCGCCGTCCAGGCGGCGCTGCGGGCCCGGCGGCGGCAATGCGAGATCCGCGAGCTGGTCGCGCGCGAGCGGGCGGCGCGGAAGGCCGCGGAAGCAGCGCAGGACGTGGCGGAGGACGCGGTGCGGATCAAGGACGCGTTCCTCGCCACGGTGTCTCACGAGCTCCGCAACCCGCTGAACGCGATCCTGCTCTGGACGCGCCTCCTGCGCAGCGGGCGGGCCGACGCGCTGAAGATGCAGCAGGGCCTGCAGGCGGTCGAGCGGAGCGCCAGGGCGCAATCGCAGCTCGTCGAGGACCTGCTGGACGTCTCGCGGATGATGGCGGGCAAGCTCCAGCTGCGCCTGCGGGACATGGATCTGGCGCAGGTCGCCGCCGCGGCGGTCGACGCAGTCCGCCCCGCGGCGGAGGCCAAGCGGATCCAGCTCGAAGCCGCGCACGACGCCCAGGCTGGCCTGGTGCGCGTCGATCCCGACCGTATCCAGCAGGTGCTCTGGAACCTGCTGAGCAACGCCGTCAAGTTCACGCCGCCGGGCGGGCGCGTCCAGGTCCGGGTGTGGCGCGAGGAGGGCGAGCTCCGCGTCTCGGTCGCGGACACGGGCGACGGGATCAGCCGCGAGTTCCTCCCGCACGTGTTCGAGCGCTTCCGGCAGGCTGACACGATGCCGCAGCGGCGGCACGGCGGGCTGGGGCTCGGGCTCGCCATCAGCCGCCAGCTCGTCGAGCTGCACGGCGGCACCCTCTCCGCGGACAGCCCCGGGGAGGGGCTGGGCGCGGTGTTCACTGTCGCGCTCCCCGTCGGTGCCGCCGTGGACGGGACCCACGCGCCGGCCGCAGCGCGCCCGCGCGCCGGCGGAGCGGCCGCCGTCGCGCGACCGCTGCGCGGGCTCCGGGTGCTCCTCGTGGAGGACGACCCCGACACGCGCGACGTGATGGCCTACACCCTCGGAGAGCAGGGGGCGGAGGTGACGGCCGTCGGGTCGGCCCAGGCGGCGCTGAAGGTGCTGTCGGCGGCAGACGCTGGCGGCAGGCCGAACGTGCTGGTGAGCGACCTGGGCATGCCGGACCTGGACGGCTACGAGCTGCTCCGCCGGCTCAGGGCGATGGAGGGAGAGCGGGGCGAGCCCGCGCTCCCGGTCGCGCTGGTCACGGCCTATGCCCGCACCGAGGACCACGCGCGGGCGCTGGCGGCGGGGTTCGCCGCGCACCTCGCCAAGCCGGTCGAGCCGGATCTGCTCGCCGAGGCCATCGAGCAGCTCGCCCGGGGGGGCGCGTGGGCTCATTCTGGACCGGTCGTTCCAGAATGATCCGCGGGGGCGCGTGGGCTCATTCTGGACCGGTCGTTCCAGAATGATCCGCGGGGGCGCGTGGGCTCACTCTGGACCGGTCGTTCCAGAATGAGCCGCAGGAGCGAGGGTCGCGCGAGTCCGGCAAGGGTCCCCGCGCCGCACGGTGAGCAGGGGCCTTCGGGCTCGGCAACCCTGCAAGATCTCCCGTGCAACCTGTCAGCTGACCTTGTTGTGAGCGAAGTGAGCACCGTGAGCTCAAGGGGCGTGCCGCAGGCGCGCCTCGAGCCGCGCCCGGGCGCCCGGCCACTCCTCGCGCAGGATCGAGAAGAACGCGCCCGTGCGGCGCCGTGCACCCCCGGGCCGCCGCGGGGCGCGGATTGGCAGCCCCGCTGCTGCCCTGGAAACAGTCGCCGGTGATTGCTGCCCTGGAAACAATCGCTGGTGATTGCTGCCCTGGCAACAATCGCTGGTGATTGCTGCCCTGGAAACAGTCGCTGGTAATTGCTGCCCTGGAAACAGTCGCCGGTGATTGCTGCCCTGGCAACAATCGCTGGTGATTGCTGCCTGCGCCTGGCGGGGCGCGTCTTGCGAACGAAACATCATCATGGCATGAAGGCGCGGTTTAGGAGGTTTCGGTGAGCAGCGACTTTCTTTGGTACCTGCCGACGCACGGCGACGGCCGCGACTTGATCGGCAGCGCACACCACCTCGAGGCCGAAGCGCGGCGACAGCGAGCGCCGGACATCGGCTACTTGACGCAAGTCGCGCTGGCGGCGGAGCGCGCGGGCTTCCTTGCGACGCTCATCCCCACGGGCTCGCGCTGCGAGGATGCGTGGCTCGTGGCCGCGGCGGTCGCGCAGCACACGCGCCGCTTGAAGCTGCTGGTCGCGTTCCGGCCCGGGCAGATGTATCCGGCTGTGGCCGCGCAGAGCGTCGCCACCATGCAGCGCATCACGGGCGATCGTCTCCTGCTCAACGTCGTGACCGGCGGGAGCGCGAAGGAGCAGCGGGCGTACGGCGACTTCCTCGATCACGACGCGCGCTATGATCGGACCGACGAGTTCCTGGAAGTGGTCGACAAGGCGTTCGGCGGACCCGGCGTGACCCACGAAGGCGCGCACTTCCGCGTCGAGAACGGCGGGTTGGTGGAGCCGCTCGCCGTGCGCCCCACCATCTACTTCGGTGGCGCTTCCGAAGCCGCAGAGCGCGTGGCTGCAAAGCATGCGGACGTGTATCTGCTGTGGGGCGAGACGCCGAGCATGGTGCGCGATCGCATCGCCTCGATGCGCCGCCGCGCGGAAGACCTCGGCCGCGCGATTCGCTTCGGGCTGCGCGTCCACGTCATCACGCGCGACACCGAAGAGGACGCCTGGCGCGAGGCAAAGCGGCTGCTCGACGGCATCCCGCCCGGCGCGATCGAAGAGGCGCAGCGCGGGCTCGGCTCGATGGAGTCGGTGGGTCAAGCGCGCATGCTCTCGCTGCACGCGGGCAAGAAGCTCGGCGTGCGCGATTTCGAAGTGTCGCCGAACCTTTGGGCGGGCGTGTCGCTCGTGCGCGGCGGTGCCGGTACGGCGCTCGTCGGGAGCCATCGGCAGGTGGCCGAGCGCATCGCCGAGTACGAGGCGCTCGGTATCGATACCTTCATCCTCTCCGGGTATCCGAACCTCGAAGAGGCGGTGCGCGTGGGCGAGGATCTGTTGCCGCTCGTCTCTTCCTCGCGCCGCGCTCGCGCGCCGCTCGGCATCGTCTCCGCGTCGTGAGCGAGCCGCTGTTCACGATACGCTCGGGGGTGGCCCCCGTACTCACGGGCATTGGCCCCTACGCTCGCAGCCGAAGTGGGACTTGACGGCTCGGGCCGCCTCCTCGACGTCGGATGCGGTCCGGGCACAATTACCATCGAGTTAGCCGACCGCTTCGAGGAGGCTATCGGCCTCGACCCGGACGAGGACATGCTGACCGCGGCCGCGGATCGAGCACTTCAGGCCGCGCAGCGTCTTCTGCGCGGGCCGTGCTGACTTTACATTCGTAGTTTGTGCGCTCCAGCCTCGCCACCGGCGCCGCGCTCGGGCACGCACCGGAGCCGCCCTCCGCCGTGAAACAGGCGGAAACCATGAAAACGCTACTGTTTCCGGCGGCCCCTCGTCATCGACCTTTTTTACTGGCGGATCTCTGACGCGCGGAGCTACTCGAGCAGCCCGGCCTCGCGCAGGAACGCGCCCTCGACCGCCGCATAGTCGGCCTCCACGTCGAGCCGCGCGAGGACCGAGTAGAACCCGAACTGGAGCCGGTTCATGAACAGCATCCCCGGCGGCAGCTGCACGAACCCGCTGTCCTTCACCAGGATCTGCTCCTTGATCGCCTTCACGCCCTCGACGAGGCTCGCCACGTAGGCCCGCGAGACGCGGAACGGCGCGCCGAACAGCGGCTCGAAGCACCGCCGCGTGTACGCCAGCGAGAGCTCCTCGAACCGCCCGCCGCGCGTCCCCAGGATGAGCGCCGCGTGCCGCGCGAACGCCGCCTCGTCCTTGCGGAGCGCGGCGACGTGCATCGCGCGCCCGTGCTCGAGCCGCGCGCCGTCGAGCGGCTCCACGCAGCCGAAATCGAGGAAGGTGACCCGACCGTCCGCTTGAAAGAGGTAGTTGCCCGGGTGCGGATCCGCGTTGAACATCCCGCCGACGAGGTTGCCCTTGAAGACGAAGCGCCAGAGCGTCTCGGCGTACGCGCGCCGGGTGCGCTCGTCGCGCGTCGCGGCCTCCTCCAGGGTCGCGCCGCGCGCGAGCTCGGCGGTGAGCACCCGGCGCGACGAGCGCTCCGCGATGACCTCGGGGATGTGGATGGCCGGGTCCCCCCGGTGCACGCCCGCGAAATAGCGCTGCCGCTCCGCCTCGAGGCCGTAATCGAGCTCCTCGAGGAAGCGCGCCCGGACCTCCTCGAACACGCGCTTCGAGTCGACCTCCCTGGGCGCCACGGCGCCGACCATCGCCTGGACCACGCCGGCGTTCTCGAGGTCGCTCGCCATCGCCCTGTCGATCCCCGGGTGCTGCACCTTCACGGCCACCTCGCGCCCGTCCGCGAGCGCCGCGCGGTGCACCTGGCCGATGGAGGCGCTCGCGAACGGCGCGTCGTCCCAGGCCGCGAAGAGCTCGCCTATCTTTGCCCCGAGGTCCTCCTCGACGACCGCGCGGATGGCCGCGGGCGAGGACGTCGGCGCCGCCGCGCGCAGCGAGCGCAGCGCGGCCTCGTAGGCCTCGCGCTGGGGCTCGGGGACGAAGCCGTCGACGTAGCTCGCCATCTGGCCGACCTTCGCGGCGAGCCCGCGCATCGTGCCCAGCACCTCGGCGACGTGCGCCGCGGCCTCCGCGGCGGCGTCGCCCCGCCGCGAGAGCAGGTGGGCCGCCCCCGTACGGGCGCCGAGCCCCGCGAGCCGGACGAAGCGGTTCAGCCGGCCCTCGGGGACCTTCTTCTCGTTCGTCATCGGCGCGGCCGGGTCGTATAGCATGCCCCGGCCCATGAAGACGAACGCGGCGCGCATCCTCGACAGCCTCGGTATCCAGTACGAGCTGCGCACCTACGAGGTCGACCCGAGCGACCTCACGGCGAGCACGGTGGCGAGGAAGGTCGGCCTGCCGCCGGAGCAGGTGTGGAAGACGCTCGTGGCGCGCGGCGATCGCCACGGCGTCTGCTTCGCGGTGGTGCCGGGCAACGCGCAGCTCGACCTGAAGGCGATGGCGAGGCTCACCGGCGATCGCAAGGTCGACACGGTGCCCCTCAAGGAGGTCCAGCCGCTCACGGGCTACGTGCGCGGCGGGGTCACGGCGCTGGGCGCGAAGAAGGCCTATCCGGTCTACGCGGACGAGACGATCGAGCTCTTCGATGTCGTCTCCGTCTCGGCCGGCGTGCGCGGCACGCAGATCCTCGTGTCCCCGGGCGACTACCTGCGCGCGACGAAGGCCACCGTCGGCGCCATCGCCGCGCCCGGCGGCGAGGCGGATTGAGGGCACGCGCCGCCGGATCGCGGTATGCTGGCAGGGCTCGTCCGCGGTCCGAGCGCGGCGACGACGTGGATATGACCAGAGCGGCCAGCGACGTGCGCGACCCCAGCGAGCTGAGCACCGCCGAGCTGCGGCACCAGTGCCAGAGCAGCCACCCGTGGGAGCTAGGGCTCGGCGCGGTCCAGCTCGTCGCGTCGACCGCCGCGGGGGGCGCCGTGCTCGCCGCGGCCGCCGCGTGCATTCCGGGGTTGGTCCAGTGCATCAGCGTGGGCCCGGCGTTCGCGGCGGGGCTCGCCGTCTGGGAGTCGCTCGGGGCGGCCAGGGGGTGGCTGCCGGGCGCGGCGTACCGCGAGGAGCTCGCGTTCCGCGACTGGCACGCGGGGCTCTCGCCGTGGGTGGGCCGCGAGGCGGTGCGGCGCTGGGCAGCGCGGGCCATGACGCGCCGGCCAGCGGCCCCCGACTGGCTGCTCGTCCTCGAGGGCATCGCGCCGGCCGGCGGAGGGCGCCGCTGGGTCAAGGTCGAGCTCTCGCTGCCTCCGTCCTCGGCGGCCCCGTTCCGGGCGCAGGCCGGGGGGCACGCGCTCGTCCGCGCCGGCGGGGGCTGCGCGGGCGAGCCGCGCGCGCGGCGGCTCGCGCCCGAGGAGCTCGAGGACCTGCAGCAGGCGCTCGCGGAGCTGCCGGAGGGGCTCTCGCTGGACACGCTCGCCTCGCCCCGGGACCCGGCGGTGTTCAACGGCCACTGCGAGCTGCTCATCGCGAGGCGGGCGCCGTTCGCGGCGATCCAGCTGACCTGCGCCTTCCCGTCGTCCGCGGCGGGCTCGCGCGCGCCCTCGCTGTCCCTGCTGCGCCGGCTCGTCCAGCTGGCCTGGCCCGAGGGAGAGGGGAGCCTGTCCGGGTGATCGGCCAGACGATCGACGGCAAATACAGGCTCGTGCGCCTCCTCGGCGAGGGGGGGATGGGCGCTGTGTACGAGGCGGAGCACGCGACGGCGCACCGGCGCGTCGCGGTCAAGGTCATGAGCGGCCGCCACCTCACGGCCGGCAGCGACGGGGTGCAGCGCTTTCGCCGCGAGGCGCGGGCGGCGAGCGCGATCGACAGCGAGCACATCGTGCAGGTGCTCGACGCGGGCACCGATGAAGCGACGGGCATCTCGTACATCGCCATGGAGCGCCTCCAGGGGGAGGACCTCCAGCAGCGCATCGACGCGAGCGGGCCGCTGCCGCCGGACGTCGCGCTGCGCGTGGGCGCCCAGGCGCTCGCGGGCCTGCAGAAGGCGCACGAGGCGCGCATCGTCCACCGCGACATCAAGCCTGCGAACCTCTTCCTCGCCAGGCGCGGCGACGGCTCGCTCGCCGTCAAGATCCTCGATTTCGGCATCGCCAAGATCCTCGCCGATCCGCGGGTCGTGCTGCACACGACGGGGCTGACGAACACCGGCAGCCTGCTCGGCTCGCCGCTGTACATGTCGCCCGAGCAGGTCCTGAACGGCCGCGACGTCGATCACCGCACGGACCTCTGGTCGCTCGCCAGCGCGCTGTATTGCGCCCTGGCTGGCCACGCGCCGTACCAGCAGGTCGGCACGGTGGGGAAGCTCGTCTCCACCATCTGCAGCACGCCGCCGCTGCCGCTCCACGAGGTCGCGCCCTGGGTCCCGCTCGAGGTCGCGCGGGTCGTTCACGGCGCGCTGGCGCTCGATCCTGGCGCGCGCTACCCGAGCGCCGCGGCCATGCTGGAGGCGATGCGCCCGCTGCTCGCGGGCGGCACCGCGCTCGATCCGTCGATGGTGGTGCCCGCGCTCCGCGTGAGCAGGCCGACCGCCAGCGAGCCAGCGCGGCCGGAAGCGGCGCGGGACATCGCGGCGACCGACGCGGCCGAGCCGGTCCAGGGCGCCGACACGGCGTCGCTCGACACGGCCTCTCCGCCCGCGGGCAGCGGTGTTCCGTCGGGGAACACCACGGCGTCGCTCGACACGACCGCGCCCTAGCGCGCTGACAGCCGAGCCGGCGCGCCGAGGCTCGCCTCGCGCATCAGGCGCAGGCCGCCCAGCACCAGCAAGGCGCCGGACGCGAGGAACGCGAGGTCCCAGCCCAGCTGACCCGGCCCCGGGCGGACGTGGTGAATCTGGAGGAGGTGATGGTCGATCACCCCCTCGACGAGGTTGAACACGCCCCAGCCCACGGCGGCGGCGCCCGGGAAGATCCGTCCTGGCAGCCGGATCTCGCCTGTGCGCAGCGCGCTCCAGAGCTTGCTGACTCCTGCCACGGTGAGGCTGAATGCGACGACGCTGAACAGCCCGTCGGCGAAGATGTTCCTCCGCACGTCCTCGATGGTCGCGCCCGGATGGCAGCTGAAGCAGATCAGGTGGTGCCACTGCAGGAGCTGATGGAACAGGATCCCGTCGATCAATCCGCCGGCGCCCATGCCGAAGAGCACGCCTGCCGTCTTCACGGCGCGTGAGGTCCGCATGGGGGTATTCCTCTCGAACGGGCGCGCTGTGCTCATCAGGTCCTCCGGTGGCGCGGCCATGCGAGGGCCAAACCACGGAGTCCTCGCGCTCGGGACAGACCGCCCGGCCGGCTGAATGCCCGGTAATTCAGCTTCCAGGCGTCGGCGCTCCGGCGCAGCGGCCGACGGCTGTCCCGGCGCCGTCGCGGCCCTGTCGACTGGCCAGAGCGAGCCTGGCACGGAGTTGGCACATGCCCCGGCTCAACCGTTTCAAAGAAATGCTGAAAGGTGCCAGATGGATAATCGAATGAACCCGGAACACGCTGCGGGCACGTCGGAGCCGGAGCACCAGGGTCCCAGGCCGGTCCCCTACACGTACCACGATGGCCGCGAGGATTACCTCCACGTCGGCCGCCAGGAGGGCGCGGTTGCAGACCAGCCCGAGGCGCTGAACCCCGCGTCCGAGGGGATGTCTTCCCCTGCCGCGGCGACGGCCCTGCCGCCTGAAGCGGCCGCTCTGCCGCCTGAAGCGACCGCGCTGCCGCCGGCGGCCACGCCCCGGTCTCCCGAGGCGACGCCGCCCGCGCCGGCGCAGCGGCCTCAGCAGGCGGCCCCGATGAGTGAGATCGTCACGCGCGGGCTGCGGACCGGCGCCGTGATGACGGCGGCGACGATGTGCACGATGATGGCAGCGTCCACGCTCAAGCGCGGGTCGCCCTGGGCCTCCATGAACGCCATGGCGACGGCGGTCGGGATCGGGGGGCGCCGTGTGAGCGACCGGTTCGATCCGGTCGTCACGCCGGCCGGCATCGCGGTGCTCGCCGGGGGGTTGCTCGCGTGGGGTATCGGCTACGAGAAGGCGCTCGACGCGTCGGGGCAGCGCAGCGGCGCGCTCACGGGCGCCCTGTCCGCGCTCGGCGGCTTCCTGCTCGACGAGCTGGTCCTGCCCGACCGGCTCATGCAGAACTTCCGCGCCAAGATGGGCGTGGTCGGCACCCTCAGCAAGTACGTCGCCCTCGGCGTCGCGAGCGCTGCGGCCCCGCGGTGAGCGCATGGGGCGCGAGCGGGCCGCGCCCCGCTACCGCGGCCCCGCGGCCCCGCGCTCTTCCGTGCTCCGCTCCTCGTGCTGCGGCAGCGCGCCCACCGGCTGCGCCTCCTCGGCCGCGCCGCCGTCCGGCGCCAGCGCCTCCTCGGGCGGAGCCGCCGCGCCTGCGGCCGCGACGCTGGGGTCCCGCGGCTCGAGCGAGCCCGCCGGGCCGCCGCGCCCCGACTCCTCGTAGGGCCCCCCGCCGAGCGTGCCCGGCGCGCGCAGCTCGGCGTCCCTGGGATGCGGCCCGTCGAGCCGGAAGATCCCCTTCGATTGATCGACCTCGTCGATGCGCCCCTTGCCCTGCGCCTGCGGCTCGGACCGCTCCTCGTCATCGCGCCCCATGGTTCCTCTCTCTCACCCGACGCGCGCAGTGCACCTCCCGCACACGCGCGCCCCGGTGCTCTTCGTGCAGCACGTGAGGTGCCGGCGCGCGCCGGCGGCGTCCCGGCCGTCATCTGCCGCGCGATGCAATGATGAGCTCCAGCGCGTGCTGCCGCGGCCCGGGGAGCCTCGTCGCGAGCACCGCCGCCGCGACGACGCAGCAGACGCCGCCCGGCGCGACCTTCGCGGGCGCTCGGGCTCGTCGAGCTGGCTGTCGGCAGTGGACCTGTCCGGCTCGATGATACCGGGGCTCACCACGTTCACGCGGATGCCCTCCTGCGCGTACTCCACCGCGGCGTTGCGCGTGAGCGCGACGATGCTCGCCTTGGCGGCGCTGCGGGCACTTCCGGAGGCCTCCGCGTCGTTTGGCGGAGCGCGCAGCGCGGCCCCTGCGGTCCATGGCCGTTCATGGCAATTTGCGCTCGTGCCGCGCGCCGGTGTGGGCCGCGCGACCTCTGCTTTGGTCTCGTGTCCCCGCGTCATGGCGGGTATGTTCCCGCGCTCGCGCAGGAGAGACGACGATGAGAGCGATGTGGCGGGGTACCGGGGTGTTCGGGGCCGGGCTGTTGATGACGGGGGCGGCGTGCGGCACGGACAGCTGTTTCGTGCGCGGCACACGGATCGTGACGCCGCGGGGTTTCCGGCGCATCGAGGAGCTCGACTACGGGGACGAGGTCTTCAGCCTGGACCTCGAGCGGCGCGCTCCCGTGGTGCGCAGGGTGGCGCGGGTGCTCCGCGCCACGGCGACCGAGGTCCTCCACGTCGCCGCGGGGGAGCTGGTCCTCGCCGGCGTGACGGCCGAGCATCCCTTCTACGATGCCGAGCGCGGAGCGTGGGTCGAGGCGAGCGCGCTGCGCGAGGGGACTCGGCTCCTCGGCTGGCTCGGCTCGGCCGACGTCCGCGAGCTCTCCGTCACGGCGCACCGCCCTGCGCCCTCGGCCGGCAAGGTGGAGGTCTTCAATCTGACGATCGACGGCCCCGAGCGGAACTACTTCGCCGAAGGCCTGCTGGTCCACAACAAGTCCATGATGTGCTGGGACTGCGATCGAGACGGGTACCAGTCACCCGCGGACTGAGATGACGGCGATCCGTTGGTGCACCCGGGAGTCGAGGATGTGTGCGACGACGGCATCGACAACGACTGTGACGGCACGCAGTGCATCGACTATGATCCGGGTGGTATCGGCGACGCGGGCGGCGCGGGCGGCTCGGACGGCGCAGGTGGCGCGGGCGGCGCAGGCGGCTCGGGTGGCGCAGGCGGCTCGGGTGGCGCAGGCGGCTCGGGTGGCGCAGGTGGCTCGGGTGGCGCAGGTGGCGCAGGCGGTTCGGGCGGCGCAGGCGGCTCGGGCGAGTCGAGCCGCGCTGCAGGAGCGCAGAGCGCGACCGGCCGGGGCGGAGTTGGGGTATAGGCGTGCGGTCATGAACCGAACCCGCCTCCTCGCCAGCGCGCTCTTCCTCGCCGGCCACTTCTTCGCGCTTGGTTGCAGCGCTCCCAAGCCGGAGCCCGAGATTGCCTCCTCGGCCCCGCAGAGCGGCTACGCGGAGCGTTACCCGGCCGAGCTGCAGGCCACGGCCACGTCCTTCAGCGAGCGCGAGGACGTCGCGAAGCGCGTGACCGAGCAGTTCCAGGGCTACCCGGACCAGCTGAAGGAGCCGGACTGGAAGGTGGTCCTCGACGTCACCGCGCAGGCGGACGCGGCTGGTCGCAGCTACGACTACGTGGAGCGCGTGCGGGCGGTGGACGGTGCCGTGGCGTTCTTCAACGACAACAAGGAGGACCTCACCCGCAAGGTGAGCGGCGCCGCGCAGTATGTCGCGAAGCAGAAGGGCTGCGACGTCGACGTCACCGGCGCCACCTCGCACGCGCTCGAGGAGGGTGTCGAGCGCCAGCTCGAGAAGTACGTCCGCGACCGCAACGAGGCGCACCGTCGCATCGACCGCTACCGCGCCTCGCTCGGCAAGGAGAACGCCGCGGCGCTCGAGAAGCAGGCCGACGCCGTGAGCTTCGCGAGCTACGTCGTGCACATCGACATGGTCGAGCACAAGCTCCGGCTCCGCCGGATGCTCGAGGAGATCGAGGCGGTGAAGGCGTCGATCGACGTGTCCGTGGAGGCCGAGCGCACGTTCCAGTCGTCGGGCAAGCGCACCGACGAGGAGAGGAAGGCGTCGGAAGCGCGCATCGAGGAGCTCGGTCGCAGCAAGGCGATGCTCGACTCGGCCGCGACCCAGGCGAAGCAGATCGACGAGACGATGGACGAGCGCATCGCCGCGGCCCAGAAGAGCTACCGCGAGGCGATGGACCGCCTGCTCGCGACGATCCGGAAGAACGCCGGCCTCCCGGCCGAGCCCAGCGACGGCTGAGCTCTCGCCTTACCCCCCGGGGGGCCTCGTTCCCCGTCCCCCGGTCCCCCGGTCCCCCCGTCCCCCGTCCCCCGTCCCCCGTCCCCCGTCCCCCGTCCCCGTCTCTCGTGCGCGTGCGCGTGCGCGTGCGCGTGCGCGTGCCCCTCCCCCTCCCCGCTCTCCCCCTCCCCGCTCTCCCCCTCCCCGCTCTCCCCCTCCCCGCTCTCCCCCTCCCGCTCTCCCTCTCCCTACCCCAGCCACCTCTCCGCCATCGCAAGCGTCCTCCGATTATCCGGCAGCGTGAGAAACCTCTCCCTCCACACCGGATCACTGATCTTCCCCGCCCTCTCCAGCAGCCTCTCCCTCGCCGCCTCGATCGCCGCCGCGCAGTCCGCCTCCATCCCGTTCGCCGCCAGCGCCTCCGCATAGACGAGCCGCACCGACGACTCCCCCTCCTCGATCGCCCCGATCGCCTTCAGCATCGAGAACGCCTCCCCCGCCGCCGACAGCCCCTCGTCGAACCTCCCCAGCCCGAGCAGCGCCCTCGCGCGCGCCGCCACCGCCGCCGCGCGCAGCGGCGGCGCGCTCTGCAGGATCTCCGCCGCCGTCCGCGCCTCCCGCTCCGCCCCCTCGAAATCCCGCGCGATCAGCGCGATCCGCGCGAGGTACGTCCGCGCGCTCCCCTCCGTCCGCGGATCCCCGAGCCGCTGCGACAGCGCGATCGCCTCGCGCTCGGTGCGCTGCGCCTCCTCGATCTGCCCCCGGTAGCCGAGGACGTGCCCCAGGTTGCTCAGCGTCGCCGCCGCCAGCTCGTGCAGCCCCATCCGCTCCGCGCTCGCCAGCGCGCTGCGCAGCACCTCCTCCGCGCCCTCGAAGTCGCCGAGCTCCGCGTGCATGTAGCCCACGTTCATGCGCACCGCGCAGGCGTTGCCGCGGTCGCCGGCGCGCTCGAACGCCGCCAGCGCCGCCGAGAGCCCCACGAGGCAGGCGCCCGGGTCGCCGTTCACGAGCGCCCGGATCGACCGCGCCTCGTGCAGCCGCGCCATCACCTCGGCCTCCCGCTCCGCGAGGTCGGTCCCGTCGCCCTCGATCGCCTCGATCAGCGCGTCGGCGAACGCGTACCGCCCGCCGAACACGAGGA
The DNA here is from genome assembly GCF_051530195.1 of Sorangium sp. So ce321. NCBI lineage: Bacteria > Pseudomonadati > Myxococcota > Polyangiales > Polyangiaceae > Sorangium > Sorangium sp. So ce321. The sequence goes on from NZ_CP150329.1 coordinate 8,031,067, forward strand.
GCAGCGCGCCCTCGCCGAGGCACATGTGCTTCGCCACGCGCGCGCCCTCCACCGCCGCCTCGGCGGCCTGCGCCGCGCTCATCCAGCGCTCCACCCGGTCGAAGCCGCCCAGCTTGCCCGCGGCGACGGCGACCTGCTTGATCGCCGAGAACCACGCCGCCGAGCCGGCCGGCAGCCGGTCCACCGCCTCGATCCCCCGCTGCTCCGCGAGCGCGAGCTCCCCGCGCCAGACGTGCGCCTCCGCCTCGACGAGCCGCAGCGCGCCGAACGTGTGCGCGGTGGGGCCGCACGCGATCCCGCGCTCGGCGCGCTCCACCGCGGCGACGAGGTCCTGCGCCCGGAGCGCCTGCTCGGCCGCGCGGCAGTAGGCGGCCGCCGCCCGCGACAGCTCGCCGCCGCGCTCGAAGTGCTCCGCCAGCGCCATCGCGTCCGCCGCGCCCGCGCGCGAGAGCCAGTCGCCGGCGAGCCGGTGCCCGAGCCGCCGGTCGCCCTCCGTCAGCATCCCGTACGCCGCCTCGCGCACGATCGCGTGCTGGAAGCTGTACTCGACCTCGCCGGGCAGGCTCCCCTCGCCGCGCCGCGCGATGACCTCGCGCTGCTCGAGCTCGACCAGCTTCGGCGCCACGTGCGCCCCGCCGACGAGCGCCGAGACGCCGCCCTGCCAGAAGGTCTGGCCGAAGATGCTCGCCGCGCGCAGCGCGCGCCGCGCCTCGATGTCGAGCGCCTCGATGCGCGCCTGCACCATCGCCAGCACCGTCTCGGGCAGGTCGGCGCCCTTGCCGTCCGCGACCGCGCGGATCTGCTCCTCCAGGTAGAACGCGTTGCCGTCGGCGCGGTCGACGATCATCGCGAGCAGCTCCGGCGTGACCTCCTCGCCGAGCACCTGCCGCACGAGCCGCTCGCTCGCGCGGCGCGGCAGCCCCGAGAGCTGCACCTCGTGCACGCCGCGCCCCGCCCAGAGCTTCGGGAAGAGCTCGCGCACCTCGGGCCGGCCGAGCGCGAGCACCATGAGCCGCTGGTCGCCGAGGCTGCGGAGCGCCGAGTCGACCAGCATCACGCTCGGCAGGTCGCCCCAGTGCAGGTCCTCGAGCACGAGGAGCACCGGCCTCGCCGAGCACTCGGCCCGGAGCAGCTCCTCCCAGGCGAGGCGGATCTGGTCGCTCATCAGCACCGGGCTGCGCCGCGCCGCCATGAGCTGCACGCTGTCGCCGTCGGGGAACGGCACGCCGATGAGCTCGCCGAGGAACGCCGCCGTGCGCGCGGAGTCGCCCCGGCAGTACCGCTCGACGCGCGCGCGGATCTTGTGCTGCCGCGCCTCGTTCGGCTCGCCGTCGAACAGGCCGATCGCGCGCCGGAGCGCCGGGGCGAGCAGGGCGAACGCCGAGCCGGCGCTGATCGGGTCGCCGCGCCCGATCCACACCTCGACCTCCTCGCCGCGGTCGCGGAGCCGCCGGATCAGCTCGGTGCGGAGGCGCGACTTGCCGGCGCCCGCGGGCGCTGTCACGAGCACGGCGCTCGGCGTCGACTCCTCGACGCAGTGCGCGAACGCCGCATCGAGCAGCGCGAGCTCGCGGTCGCGCCCGACGCACGGCGTGGGCTTGCCGAGCAGGGGCGGCGTGGTGGCGAGCGCCTCGCGCTCGCCGTGGAGGCGGATGCCGGTCGGGTCGCGGGTGACGTCGAACCGCGAGCCCAGGAGCCCCGCGGTCACCTCGTCCAGGCGGACGGCGTCAGCGCCGGCCGGCGCGCGCGGCAGCAGGTGGATCGCGCGGTCGATCAGCTCGCCGACCGGCAGGCGCGCGGAGATCTCGGCGCGGCCGGTGACGAGCGCGACGGGCACGCAGCCGAGCAGCGCGTTCAGCGCGAGGGCGCAGCGCGCGGCCTGCGCCGCGAGATCGGTCGGGGCGCCGCCGGCGCTGAGCACGATGAGCGGCGAGCGGGACTCCAGGATCTCGAGCTCGCCCTGGTAGCGCTCGGCGACGGCGATCAGCGCCTTGCTGCGCTCGAGGTCCTCCTCCTGCGAGCGCGTCGCCTCCGCGTCGCCGGTCACGTCGCGCGCGAGCACGAGGCACATCATCTTGCGCTCGTTCGTGGTGATCTCGCTGCCGCGCACGGTGTTCATGGGGCGGCTGCTCACCGCGCCCGCGCCCAGGTCGTCGAGCGCGAGGAGCTCGGCCGCGACGGCGTCGCCGTCGCGTGGCCGCTCCTGCGGCGGCTTCGCGAGCATGCGCGCGACGAGGTCGTCGAGCGCCTCGGGGATGTCCCCGCGGAGCTCGCGGAGCCGCGGCGGGTCCTCGAGGATCACCTTGATGAGCACCGACAGCCCGTCGGCGCCCTGGAACGCCGAGCGCCCGGTGAGGCACTTGAAGAGCACGCAGCCGAGCGAGAAGACGTCGGCGCGGGCGTCGATGTTCGGCTCGCTGCGGGCCTGCTCGGGCGACATGTAGCCCGGGGTGCCGACCATCGTGCCGGGCATGGTGAGGTGCCGGTCGATGGCGCCGAGGCGCACCACGCCGAAGTCGAGGAGGGTGACGCCCTCGACCGCGTCGCCGACGAGGAGCAGGTTGCTCGGCTTGAGGTCGCGGTGGACGATGCCGGCGCGGTGGATGACGCCGAGCGTGGAGGCGATGCTCGTGGCGAGCGCGACGCTCTCGGCGATCGTGAGCGGCTTGCGGGCGAGGCGCTCGGTCAGCGTCTCGCCGGTGAGCCACTCCATCGCGAGGTAGGGCTGCCCCGCGTCGGTCGCGCCGTGCGCGATGTAGCGCACGATGCCCCGGTGCCGCAGCGCGGTGAGCGCCTCGAGCGCCTCGGCCTCGCGCGCGAACCGGACCGCCTCCTGGAGCCCCCGGCGCTGCAGGACCTTGAGCGCCACCGGCTCGTTCGTGGCCAGATCGCGGGCGACGTACACGTCGCCCATCCCCCCGGAGCTGGCGAGGCGCTCGATCTGGAAGCGACGGTCGATGACATCTCCCACGCGCATCCCGGCTCCCCGTGTTACCTGAGACCTCGCATGAGCTTGCTTACAACGGTGAGTAAACGAACTCGGCGCCGATCGCCAGCGACTCCGCCCGGAGCGGCCGGGCGCGGTGGTGCGGCGGCCTGCCCGCAGCCGCGGCCAGTTCTGTGAGTTGACCAACAACATAGCGTTGTGGTGGTGCCGGTCGAGCAGGCCCGCGCGCGGCCCGCGTCCGGCTCGCGTCCGGTTCGCGGCGCCCGCGTCCGGGCTCGCGGCGCCCTCGACGCCGGCTCGCCTGGCATGCTGTGGGCAGGCGCGGGCCGTGGCGCCGCCGGCGCCGGCGGGGCGGGCGGCAGCTGCATCGGCGGCCCCGCGCGCTCGAGCGGCCGGGCTCAGGGGCGACCTCGCGCTCGCTCGACGACCACCGGGCTCCCCACGTCGGCCGTGCCCCCGCGGTGGGGAGGGCATTTTGACCATGGTGAGTAAAAATGCCCCGAACCGCCGGGCCCATGTCACGACGGCTCGCCGCGCCTGTCACGGTCACCTGGACTCGAATACCATGGCATACAGCGTGCTGGACCGAATCGCATGAAGACGAAGCTGTCCAAGAAGCAAAAGAAGAAGCTCAACAAGCTTGGTCGGAAGGTCATCAAGCCTGTGGCGGCGGTGACGAGCCTCGCCGCGGCGTTCACTGCCGGACTCTACGGTGCCAGGGCGAGAGGCTATCTGGCCAGCGCTGGCGATACGGTGACCACCAAGGTGAAGGGCTGGGCGAGCTCGCTGGGCGTGTCCAAGCTGGCCAATGGCATCTCGGGGAGAGCGCATCCCGAGGTTGAGCTCTCGCAGCCGTCATGAAGAAGAAGACCCGCCGTGCCCTTCGAAAGGCGGTCAAGGCGGTGTCGGCCGCGGCTGCGATGCTCGCGGTCGAGACCATCGGCTCCGCTGCGGGGAGCCTGCTGCGAGACGCCGTGAGGAAGACGAGAAAGAAGCGACGCGAGGACTGAACGCGCCCCGGCGACGGTCCCCGCACGAGCGCCTCGCGCCGGGCGTGGTCCTGGAGTAGCGTCCGCCCTCGATGGACACCCGAACTTATTTCCAGGGCAAGAGCGTTCTCATCACCGGTGGATCGAGCGGCATCGGCCTCTCGTTCGCGCGGCTCATCGCGGGCTACGGGGCCGCGGTGACGCTCGTCGCGCGGCGCCGCGCCCTCCTCGACGAGGCCGCGGTGGGCATCCGGCGCGAGCACCCTTCCGCGCGCGTCGACGTCCTCGAGCTCGACATCAGCCGGGCGGAGGACGTGGCGCGGGCGATGGAGTCGCGGCTGGCCGAGCGCCCGATCGATCACCTCGTGAACAACGCGGGCGCCGTGATGCCGGGGCGCTTCCTCGAGCTGCCGATCGAGGAGTTCCGGAGCATGATGGACGTGAACTTCTTCGGCGCCGTCCACCTGTGCAAGGCGGTGCTCCCGGCGATGGTGGCGCGCGGCAACGGCCACGTGCTCAACGTCTCGTCGCTGGCGGGGGTGATCGGCATCTACGGCTACACGCCGTACGCCGCGAGCAAGTTCGCCCTGATCGGCTTCTCGCAGGCGCTCCGCGCGGAGATGTGGCCGCACGGCGTCCGGGTGAGCGTGTGCATGCCGCCCGACACCGACACGCCGCAGCTCGCGTTCGAGAACCAGTACAAGCCCGCGGAGACCAAGGCCATCGCGGGCAACGTCAAGACGCTGGAGCCGGACGCGGTGGCGCACAGCATGGCCGACGGCATGGCGCGCGGTCGATTCGAGATCTACCCCGACGTCGGCTCGCGCGTGAGCGCGATCGCGCAGGGGGTCATCCCCGGCGTGGTCCGCTGGGTCTGCGACAGCGCGCAGCGGAAGGCCGGCCCCGCGGCGGGCTGAGCGCGGGTGAGCGGCCGGCGGTGGCTCGACGGGGGCCGCTCCGGGCGGCCGCCGTCGAGCCCCGCCGGCTGAAGCTCCGATTCGACGCCTCGAGACATCCACGCAGCGGGTGCGCGGACGCGCGCATCCGCTGCGCTCCTGGCTGCGCTGCGCAGCTTGCTGGCGCTCCATCGCGCAGGGCGGCGAGAGGCACGGACGTTGCGTGTCCGCGGCGAGGAACAACTCGGGAGGAAAACCTATGGAATCGAATACCTCGAGCGGCGCGAGACCGTTCAACGTCCTGGCAGCGGTCGATCTCTCACCGTCGAGCCGCGGCGTGCTCCTGCGCGCGCTGTGGCTGGCGAACGCGGAGGAGACGGGCGGCGAGGTCCACGTCGTGGCGGTGGCGGACAGCCGCCGGGAGATGCTGGGGTTGCAGGGCCTTGCCCAGACCTCGAGCTCCGCCGACGCCGCGGCCCAGCTCCAGGAGCTCGCGACCACCGTTGTGAAGGAGTTCGCGGTGCCGTCACGGCCCGCGCACGTCCAGCGCGTCGTCACGCACCTGCTCACGGGCGACCCTGCCCGGGAGATCGTCTGGCTCGCGGCGCACGTGGACTCGGATCTCATCGTGATGGGCACGCACGGGCGCACCGGCGTGGCGCGCGCCCTGCTCGGCTCGGTCGCCGAGCGCGTCTTGCGGACCGCGGGGTGTCCTGTCTGCGTCGTCCGGGAAAAGCACCACGATGACTCCTGGCGCGAGCCGGAGATCGAGCCGCCCTGCCCGGATTGCCTCGCGACGCGCAACCGGAGCGGCGGAGCGGACCTCTGGTGCGCGCGCCACCAGAGCCATATTCACGCCCATGTCTACTCGGGCGCCGCGACCGCGAGGACGGTGCGTGGCGCGGTGGTGCCCTGGGGGTTCTCGTCCTGACGTCGCTCGCCTGGGCGTCGTGAAGTCGAATGGTCCCGTCACTTTCGAAGTAATCGCGCTCGACGCATTGCGACTCGCGACCCCTATTTACACGCCGCCGCCATCGCTCGCGTCGCCGGGGGGAAAGCTCCATGTCCACTGGACCTTTTGCGCCGACCCGACCCATTCGTGCGCGCCCCTCAACGAGGCGCCCTTCCTGCGCGTAAAGGCCCCCTCGACGACTCTCGCACATCGCGTCGCGCGGTAGCGCGCTCCTTCCGGGCCCTTCTCCGCGAGAGGCTCGGCGACGTGCGCGTCAACGCGCCCTCGCTCCCGGCGTCGACAGCGGCAGAGCCTGGTGGGGTGCCGACACAACCGTCGTGTGCCTCCTTACCACTTGACGCCGCGTTGGAACTGGGAGAACGGACGAGCGCAACCGAAGCGGCTTGGGGGAACACATGGGACATCGGTTGGTGACGGGGGCGAGCGCGCTCGTGCTGTGGGGCGCGCTCGTGACGATGCTCGCGCCGGCGTGTGACTTGCAGTATGACTGTGAGACGGTGGAGCCGGGGGGCGCTGGCGCCGGAATTCCAGCAGGGTCAGTAGGAGCTGGGGATTACCTTAGGGACGGCGAAGGTGGCGAAGATGGCGAGGGGGAGAACGTCGAGAGCGAGTCGCTCGCGCTGATGGCGGGGTGCTCGCCATCCAAGGACTGCTACGACATGTACGCTGACTGCGAGGACATCGGCGGAAGCTGCATCAGGGGCTTTCCTGGATGCGACGTGCACGGGAGCAGCGCGTGCAAGAGCTGCTTCACCGCCTGCCTCTCTGACGTACCCTATCCACCGGCGTGCAACTGCAGCTCGTGCGGGTTTCGATGATGAGCCATTCGACGCAGGGCATGGTCCATGTCGCCATGGGCAGGATCGCCCAATCCGAGCTCGAGAAGCTCGTGTCTCCGGTCGTCGTTGAGGACGACAACCTCCTTCTTGGCCCGTCGAGCGCCGTTCCCGGCCGTCATCGCGCCCTGCGCGCTCGATACTGGGGTCGACAGCCGTCCGCAAAGCTCAACCAGGAGCTCGCCCGGCCCGACGGCCCACCGCTCTGCGTGGCGCTGCCGCCGACGGTCAGCGGCCTGCTGAGCTTTTGCAGGATCTGTTGCAGGATCTGCGCCTCTGGCGTGGAGCGAAGGCGCCCGGTGTTTGTCATCGATCTGAGGCCGGGCTTCACCGCGCCATTTCCACAAGGCGCGGATCCCGCGGAAGAGCTCTATTTCGACGTCGCGGAGGCATTGCGAGGCAACCCGCCGACGAAGCCATGTTCAGAGCTCGAGATCGCGCTCGCCGCCACGCTCTGGAAATTGTGGTGTCGTCGCTCTCCCGTCGCCCTTGCCCGTTTCTGTGCGTCGGGCAGCACCTTCCACTCGCAGCTCGCGAACCTCGGCCGCTACCTCGCTGGCCATTTCCCCAGGCAAGCCGGCGGCACGCTCTCTCTGTCGCGCTTCGACGAGCTCCTTCTGAGGCAGCTCTCTCGTGAGTGGATCACGTCGACCAGGGTGTTCACCAACGCGGCGAGAGAGAACCTGGGCTTGCACGCCTGGCTTGCACACACCGGGGACCTGTACGTGCCGAAGCGACTGCTGGAGTGGGCACGACACGGCCAGGGACGCATCGTCGAGTGCGAGGAGCGCCCGGAGAGGCCTTCCGAGATGAGTCGATGGTCCTTCCGGTGGCATCCAGGCGGCGAGGCGATCCTCGATGCGCTGCCGCGCCTGCAGGACGCGCCGCCTGTGTGCATCGGAGGCGCCGTCGCGTACGACGCCGCTCACCCCTGGGTGTGTCGCCTCGACGCAGCGGGCACGCCTTACCTGAGCCGGCCTGGCGCGGCGCCCACGAGCGACCGGCCCGCGTAGCGCGGCCTCGACGAGCTCGGCCTCGAAGACCGGAGGGCCAGCCGATCTCCCTACAACGAGCAGGGCGGCGGGCGGACCTCGGCGCTGCTGTCCACCACGAAGCCGCCGGCAGCTCGCTTGATGACGAGGTAGGTCGGGGTGCTGCTCATGTACCCGGCGAACGGGGGCGCCGCCGGAACACGCGCGGTCCACAGCCAGGCGGGAGCGTCGGGCGGTGTGGCGCAGCCAGACACCTCCGTGGACTCGATGCGCTCTGCGGCACGGGCGCGCTGGAGGCGCAGGTGCTGCGCCCTCAGTCCGGGCGAGCCGCTGGCCTCGGCGCTGGCCTCACGCCAGGGCTTCTCGAGCCAGGCATCGACGAACGACTCCAGATCGCCCGGCACGTCTGCGACAGGACAGGGGGAGGCGTCGAGCACCGCGCTCACGCGGGCGGGCTGCCCGGGGGACCGCCGGACGACGACGAACGCCTCTCTGCTCCACGCCCGCGGCGGGTCGCGCGCCGCGTGGAGCCGGAGACCGAAGACCCACGCGTGCTCCTTGGCCCGGGGCGCGCACTCGTTGACGCCGCTGTATTCCCACCGAGAGCCTCCAGCGTCGAGCGCTCGCAGCAGCGCGGTCGCCTGCGTCCCCGCGAGCTCCGCCGGGTTCTCCAGCCTGCCCCGGTGCTCCGGCGCGCCGAGCCAGCGCTCGACGGTCTCGTAGGGCACGGCGCTCTCATCGTTGCTCCTCAACCACCGCTCACACAGCCGCTCGCGCTCGCGGTCCGCCGCCGGCGATTCACCTGGATAGCCGTCGCGACAGCGAATGAATCGACTCACGTCGTAAGCCGACGTCGCCGCGTCGTACTTGCCGTCGTACTCGATCGTCATGCGCCCGCCGAAGCCATCCACGGGATGGAGCCGCCAGAAGCTGAAACGGAGATCCGAAAAGCCGTGTGTCCTCGCCGGGAGCGGGCGCAGGTGCGCGGGCACGTCGGCCACGACCGTCAGGCAGCGCGGGTACGCTTCGTTCACGAGCAGCCGCGTACCGGGGTTCATGAAACCCATCTGGTACTCGACCCGGACCTCCCGTCTGCCGTCGGCGTTCAGGTCCAGCGCGGTGTCGACAGTGAACGGGAACTGGCCGTCCCAGTCGTGAACACCGCGGGTCGCGAGATCCATCGGGCAGGAGCGATCGGCAAGCTCACCGATCCGGTACGCGAACCCGTCGATGCCCGGAGGCACTCCTGACTCCGCGTATTGCGCCGAGCGGACCTGACCCCGCAGGTGATACCTGCCCGGCGCGAGCTCGACCGACAGCGCCGGGCCGCACCCCAGCACCTTCCCCGGGCCGGCATCGGACACCGCCTGCACGCTGAGCAGCCCGCGCGTCGTGGTCCGCTCCGGCGACGGCGACGGCCCCGTGCTGGCCCACAGCCGCAGGGGCATCGGCACCTCGATCACCCAGAGCGGCGGGCTCGCGGCGTCCGCTGCCAGGGCCTCGCAGCCGAACTCCGCTTCCGTGCGCGCCGGCGTGAGCGGCTCGGGTCGCACGGCGTACGCTCCGAGCTGCCACGCGAGCGTGGGGACCGCCGCCGCGCTGCGAGACGCCGGGACCGCTGCGGCCTCATCGCGAGGCAGCGCTCTCCCTGCCGCCGGCGCGGCCGGCATCGGAACGGCAGCTCCAGCCCCCCTCGGCTCGTGGACCTTCTGCACGGCTCGAGAGGGAGCCTTCGCCGCCGGCCCGCACGCGCACAGGCCGAGCCCCACAGCCGCCAGGAGCCGCACCAGACCCGGCTCCGAGGGGCCCGCGGCTGGACTCGATCGTGGACGCTCTTCACCGTTCATGCTGCGGCGCACTTTCGCCGTTCGGCAATCCGCGTGCCGGACGCCCATCCCATCGACGCCGTCCGCTTCGTGGGCCGCGCCCGGGAAAGTGTTGCCACCGGGACACGGCCGCCGTGGGCGCCGAGACATGCTCGGCGGCGCCAGCGCCTCTGCGACGGGCGCTCCCCCGCGAGCGGCGCAACGGGGCGTCGATGAGCGCGCCGGCGTCGAGCGGGCGCTGCTCGTCCCCGACAGCGCGCGCTGGTGCAGGAGCGCGGGGTGCGGCGGCGAGACGAGCGCCCGAGCTGCGCTTGACAGCGCCCGAGCTGCAGATAATAAAATATATCAATCGAACTAATTTAAACGAACAAGCCCGGCGGCCACGTCTCTCTCGTGGGCGATGGATACGCGAACGTCCACGCTTGGCCCACGTCCTTGGCGTTATTTTTGTAGATCAATAAAACTAAAAAATCAGGAGCGGCATGATGATCACCAGGAAGATCCTGTACGTCCCGTTGCTGGCCGCGCTCCCCGCTTGCGGGGGCGGCGGGGACGACGAACCGGCGCCTGACGCGGTGTTCGGGCACTGCGACTACGTGAACTCCTTCACGGAGGAGGACGAGTGCAGGGAGTACCGCGGGGCCAGCTGGACCGACGCGGGCGCCCGGGCCGACTGCGAGGAGGAGGCCGGCGCGCTGTCGGCGGGCGCGTGCGCCCGGGCGGCGACGCTCGGGACCTGCGTGATCCCGGCCGGCGAGGGCATGTCGATCCACGTCATCCCGAGCGGCGACGACACGTCGCTGTGCTCGACCGTGGGGCAGGCGTGCGAGTCGTTCGCGCGCGGCGACTTCGAGCCGACGGCGGCCTGCGAGGGCAAGCTCGACGATCCTCCGCCCCAGCCCGTCGAGCCCGAAGCGGAGCTCGTGTGCAGCGAGCCGATCGAGGGCGAGCCGCCGGGCCAGAGCGAGGGCGGACAGGTCTGCACATGGAAGTCGATGTCCGGCTGCACGGAGCCGGGCCGGAACTTCGCCGACTACGTGTCCTGTGATCCGCTCTACGACGTCCGCGGCTACTACCCGGCCCCGCCGATGCCGGAGGCCACGCCCGACCCGCGGCTCGGCGACCCGGCGTACGCGGCGGAGCTCACGTGGGTGAAGGAGCAGATCGAGTCGTGCTCGTGCGTCTGCTGTCACCAGGGCAGCGAGACGCCGGCGGGGGCGGCGATCTGGGACACGGAGTTCGAAGGCAATTTCGTGAACTCGTTCAGCCCATGGGGGCTCGCGTTCATGGCCGGCTACGTGAAGAGCTCGATCTTCGGTTCGCGCGCCCCCGAGGAGAACAACGGGTTCTCGCGCGACGTCTCGGGCACGCCGACGACGGACATCGATCGCATGGTGAATTTCTTCACCGAGGAGCTGAGTCGCCGCGGGTACGCGCCCGAGGATTTCTCGGAGGACTCACCCGGGGCGTTCTGAGCCGCGCCGCTCCCCGCGGCGACCGGGCGCGCCCCGCCGCGGCGACCGGGCGCACCTCACCGCGGCGGAGCGCTCGCGGTCCTCGACGGCGCCAGCGCGCCGCGCCGTTTCATGGGCCGCTCACGCCGCGATCAGCACCCGCTCCGCGTCGCGCCGCGCCGCCGCCCAGGTCTCGTCCCAGGCCGCGTCGGCCTGCGCGCGCGGGAGCTGCCCGAAGGCCAGCGTCTCCCTCGGCTCGCCGTCGACCTCCGCGAGGTCCCCGGGCGGGGCCGGCGCCGGCCCGGTCATGGCGTCGCCGACCGCCTCCCGCACCTCGCGCCCGCCCTCGGCCAGGCAATAGGCGAGCACGCGCCACCCGAGCTCGGCGTGCTGCGCCTCGTCGCGCGCGATCTCCGCGAGCGCCGCCCGCACCCCCGCGTCGGAAGCCCCCGCGAGCGAGCGACGCGCCCGGGCCGCCGCCGCGCCCTCGCCGAGACAGCCGTCGTGCCACGCCTCGAGCGCCATCCGGACGAGCGCCGCCCGCCGATCGGCGTCGCGCGCCGCGGGCGGCGGGAGCAGCGTCGGCGAGAGGCGCCACCCCGCGAGCGAGCTCGCGATCGCGCTGCACCGCGCCGTGTGGCGGACCTCGTCGCCCAGCGCGGCGAGCGCCCGCCCGACCAGCGACGCAGGCGCGCCCACCGCCGCGAGATCCCGCGCGAGCGCGAGGAACGCCGGGATCGAGCCGCACTCGGCCCGCGCGCTGTCCAGCCACGCGCCCGCGAGCGCGGCCCGCGTCGCGCGATCGAGCCGCGCCGGGCGCAGGGCAGCGGGGCCCAGCGCGATCGCGGGCGGGAGCACGACCCCCTCGGCCGTGCGCAGCGGCCTGCCAGCGATGGGACGGGACTGTGCCCCGAAGGGCGGAAGGAAGCGGAGGCCCGTGCCCAGGGTCCCCTCGGGGACGAACGGCTCGCTGGACAGCGGGATGGCCGCGCGCGCGAAGAGATCCAGCCCTACCGGGTTGAACAGCGTGTTGACGACACCGACGTGGAAGCCGTGCTGCCCCGGGAGCTCGTCGCTGTAGCGGCTGCGGTACGTCCAGCCGAGCTCCCCGTCGACGGTGCACACGACATCATCGTGGGCGGTGAGGATCTCGCTGCCGCCGTGGATGCCGATCGCGACGCGGCCGGCCTCGAAATTGAGCCACGTCGCCTGCGCGAACGGACCGAGTCCCTTGGTCGGGCTGTCCCAGCTGTCCTCGAGGAGGGCTGTCGCGCGGAGGTCCACGCCCAGGCCGAAGGCGACCTTCTGGCCGAACGAGAGCGACATGGAGAGCCCGCCCGAGACAGCGAGCTTCTCGTCGGCGCGCGTCTCCCCGGGGAGCGAGAGGAGGGCAGCGACGCCGAGCGCGGCGAGCGCTGGCGGGAGCGCGCGTGAACATGAGGACATGGACACCTCCGAAGCCAGAGCACGGTGAAGGATCGATCTCGGCTCGAAGCTAGCAGAGAGCCCAGGCCGGCACGACGTCGGCTGATGACGGAATGCGGCTATGGGAGGGAGAGAGAGCCTCCGGAGGAATTCCCTCATCTTGAAGCCATTTTCAGCGGGGAAATTGAACAGGGAGGCGGGGAGACAGGGAGTATTCGAAGATTTCCTCCCCGTCTCCCCGCCTCCCTGTGAATTTTCCGAAAGATTTGAGGGGGTGCCTCGCGAGAGCCCCGGAGCGGCGGGTAGGTCCGGTCTCCGTTGGACAGCGGACCAGCGTGTACGCGCCGGCGGCGACGCGGCGTCTACGCTCGCTGGCGGCGACGCGGCGTCCACGCTCGCCGGCGCGACACAGCGCCTACCCTCGCCGGCGGCCGCGCCGCGCGAAGGCGAGGCCGGCGATCGCCGCGACGAAGGCGGCGACGCCGCTCGCCGGCGGGGTCGCGCCGCCAGCGCTGCACCCGATAGCGGCCGGCACATCGCCGCTCGACGCGTCGCCGGCGAGGTCGGAGGCCGGCTCGTCACCCGACAGCACCGGCAAGGCGTCGGGCTCGTGCAGGTCCAGCAGCGCCGCCGGCGCCTGCTCGACCGCCTCGCCGGCGGCGCGCAGCGACTCGCCGTCGATCGGCAGCACCTCGACCACGACCGGCGTGGCGCCGAGCGCCTCGTACCCCTCGAGGTCCGACAGCGCCGCAGCCCGCAGCGCCTCGCGCGACCCCGCGGGGGGCGGCGCGCCGGCCTCCGCGCTCGCGACCTGGAACAGCGCGTTGCCGATGGTCACGTAGAAGCTCCCGTCCAGCCAGCGCCCGTGCCCGAGATCGCTGCTGATCTCCTCGGGCTCGGCGCCCGGCCGGCCGATGTACCGCTTCCCCCCGTTGAGGAACAGCACCTCGCCGTCGTCGCTGATGCCGTCGTGGCCGACCCGACTCCGACGGTGATCTCGGCGTGAGCGGCAGCGGCCGACAGCGACAGGAGCGCTCCAAGGGCGACGCCGATGAAGTTACGAAGATTACGCATGTGTCCTCCCACGTGTAGCCGCTTGGATGCGCGCGCCTCTCTCCATGGTCATGGCGAGCATCCAGGGCTCCGCGCCTGCCGGCCAGGGAGCACGGGCTCAGCAGCGAGCGCCGCTCACGCGTCGCCGGAGAGCGCGCGGGAGAGCTCGCGCAGGAGCGCGGCCCCGTCGCCCTCGTACGCCCGGCCGTGCATGCACGCGAGCAGGCGGGGGGACGTGGCCGCCAGCTTCTCGAGGAGCCGGGGCGCGTCGGGGCCGTGCGCGTAGTAATCCATCGCCCGGCGCATGGCCTCGCTCGGCCCGAGGATGTCGTCGCGCGTGACCGCGGGTTGGCCGGCGCCGGGCTGCGTGAACAGGTCGCCGCAGAGCAGCGTCGCGGTGGACTCCTCGAACAGGTAGCCGCACTCCCAGCCGTGCGGCAGGTGCGGCGCGTCGAGCCAGCGCACCCGGCGCTTGCCCAGCTCGAGGACCTCGCCGTCCTGGAGCGCGCGCGGCGCGCGATCGAACATGTCCGCGTCCACCATCGCGGCGATCCGCCCGCACACAGGCTCCGCCTCCGGGGCGGCGTCGAGCAGCTCGTTCATGGCGCCGCACTCGTCCGACTCGCAGTGGGAGAACGCCACGTAGCGCAGCCGCTCGACCGGCATCACCCGCGCGATCGCCGCGCGCACCGCCGGAAAGAGGCGGCGCGAGCCGGTGTGGAAGAGCAGCGGCGCGTCGTCGACCAAGAGGTACTGGTTGAACGAGAAGGCGGTCTTGCCGGTCCCTACCGGGGTGTGAAGCTGGTAAATCCCCTCGCCCACCTCGGTGACCCGCGTCTCCATCGATGAATCCGCCATCTGCTCCTCCCTCTCGACAGCGCCAGGCGCCGTCGCCGCAGGCTACCACCGATCGCGCCGCGCCTGGCGCCGCCGAGCAGCAGCCGCCCGCAGCCGCGGCGGCGCCAGCGCGGGAGCGGACGAGCTACTCGGCCGTGAACCGGAACATGACCGTCTGCGCGTAGCGCTGCCCGGGCTTGAGGATGACCTCGTCCTTCCAGGCCGGGATGCTGATCGAGCTCGGGAACTTCTGCGGCTCGAGGCAGAAGCCGCCATACTGGTTGTAGACGGCGCCCTTGCCCTTGATCGACCCGTCGAGGTGATTGGCGGTGTAGAACTGCACCCCGGGCTGGTCGGCCTCGACCGTCATCACCCGGCCGCTCTTCGGATCCTTCGCGCGCGCCACCTCGCGGAGCTTGTGCGGATCGCCGTTGACGACGAAGTTGTGATCGTAGCCGCCCGGCTTGCCGCCCAGGGCCTTCAGGTCCTTGCCGATCGGCTTGGCCGCGGTGAAGTCGAGCGGCGTCCCCTTCACCGGCTTGATCTGCCCGGAGGGCACGAGCGTGGCGTCGAACGGCGTGTAGCTGTCGGCGTGCAGCGTCAGCTCCTGGTCGACGACGGAGCCCGAGCCGTGCCCTCCGAGGTTCCAGTAGCTGTGGTGGGCCATGTTGACGATCGTCGTCTTGTCGGTCGTGGCCGACATCTCGATCCTGAGCTCGTTCTTGTTGGTGAGCGTGTAGATCGTCGTCGCGTTGACGGTGCCGGGGAACCCCTCTTCCCCGTCCTTCGACACGTACGTGAGCTTGAGCGCGGGGCCGTCCGGCGTCTCGGTCGCTTCCCCGTCCCAGACGACCTTGTCCCAGCCCTTCTTGCCGCCGTGCAGCGTGTTGGCGCCGTTGTTCGCGGAGAGCTTGTACGTCTTGCCCTCGAGCTGGAACTGCGCGTTCTTGATGCGGTTGGCGACCCGGCCGATCGTCGCCCCGAAGAACGGGCTGTTCTTCAGGTACCCGTCGAGGTTGTCGTAGCCGAGGACGATGTCGTCGAGCTTCCCTGCCTTGTCGGGGACGTGGAGCTCGGTGACCGTCGCGCCGTAGGTCATCACCTTCGCGACGAGGCCGTTCGCGTTCGTGAGCGTGAAGAGGACGACCTCCTTGCCGTCGGCGTTGCCGAACGGCGCCCTGGAGACGGGAGCAGGCTTTGCGCTCGCGGCCTCACCGCCGGCGGGCCCGGGCGTGGCCGCCGGGGCCGGCGCGGGTGCGGCCGGCGCGGGCGCCTCCGTCGCTGGGGGCGGCCCTCCCGCAGGAGGCGCGTCGACGGCCTGCGCGCCGCCGCAGGCGCACGCGAGCCACGCCGTCATCGTCAACCCGAGCCACGATCTCATTCGATTCATCGCCATGCTGTTCCCTCCGCGAGGATCGCCTCGCCCCGATGGTGAGATGCCTCCCTACCAGATCGATGCGGGCGCAGCCTACACGAAACCGCCGCAGTCCTCGCCCTTGTGGCGCAGGCGCACGAGCTGCTCTGCGAGCGACGTTTGAAGCGCGAACAGAGGTCCGCGGAGTCGTCAGGCAGCTTCTTCCATGCCATCCGATCTCCCTGAAAAGCCAAGCTTATCAACAACGTATCCATGCATCGAAGCGGCGGCGACGACATCACCTGCTCCTGGGTACCCCGCCGCCCCGCGCGCGCAGGGTCCTCCGCGCCCGCCTCGGGTCGCTCCCCGCCGCGGGCTACTTCCTGTCGTCCCGGTGGCTCACGAGCCGCCGCCACAGGGCGCCGAGGCCGTGGGCGAAGTTCGTGCGATCGTCCTCCTCGTCCTCGATGGCATCCGGGTCGAACGGCAGCGTCTGCGGGTCGACCACCGCCAGGGCCGCGCGCTGCGTCTCGTCCGGCGACGGGTGGATCCGGAGCCGCCCGTCGCGCCGGCGCGCGCGGTCGTCGAGCTCGGCCACGAGGTCCGCGCCGCAGGAGAGATCGTCGACCCCGAGGTGCTCGGCCATCAGGCCGAGCCGCGCCGCGCAGATCGAGCGGCCGAGCGCGTCGCCAGGGTCCTCCGTCTCGAAGGACGCATTGAGCTCCGTGTCGACAGCGCAGCTCCGGTTCGTGAGGTTGGCCGAGCCCACGTTGAAGAAGCGGTCGTCGACGATCATCACCTTGGAGTGGATATACGTGGCGCGCGGGGGGTCGCCCTCGCCCTCGTGCCACGGCACCGTGTAATAGATGCCGAGCGCGTTGCCGGTCCCCTCCGCCGCCTTGCGGAGGTCGTCGATGACCTTCGCCTGCGCGAGCCCGACCGCTATCTCTTCCTTCAGCGTCTCCGCGCGCATGTTGAGCACGACGACGACCTGGAGCGGCGACCCGCCGCCCCGGCGCAGGCGCCGGATCAGCGCCTCGCTCACCTCGCGCGAGCTGAAGTACTGCGTCTCGATGTAGATCGACCGCTCGGCGCCGGCGATCGCGTCGAGGTAGAGGTCGCAGACCTCGCGGCAGCCCTCCGTCCCGGTGGGCGCGCCGCGCGGGTCGGTCCGGCTCAGCGCCACGCGCCCGGAAGCGAGCGGCACCGCGTCGTCCGGCGCGTACTCGTCCCCGAACGTCGACCCCTCGGCCGCGGAGAGCTCGAGCGGCTCACCGCAGGCGGCGCTCCAGCGCGCCGTGAAGAGCTCCGCCAGGCTCTCGCTGACCTCTCGGCCGTGGAGGTAGGCCTGGACGTCGTGGAAGGGTTTGTGCGGCTCGCCGCGGCTGAGGCGGAGCGGGTTCTTCTCCAGGTGCCGCCGCGTGTCCCAGCGGTCATTGCAGAGGTCGAGCCCCCCGAGGAACGAGAGCTCGCCGTCGATGACGGCGAACTTCTGGTGATGACAGCCCCTGTCGACATGGTTGCTGTCGAAGCGGAAGCGCAGCCGCTCGCTCGTCGTCCACTCGAAGACGATCTTCTGGAGCCACTCGCGCTCGATCGCGAAGACCACGTGAAAGTCCCAGGCGAGGATGTAAATCTGAAGCTCGGGCGTGCGCTCGCACAGGCTGTTCAGGAACTTGAGCAGCGTGACCGGCTCGGGCGCGCCCTCCGCGTCCTCCCCGCGGAGCAGGCAGGCGTCGCTGTCGAACTGCCAGCCCGAGAGCAGGATGTAACGGCGCGCCCGTCGCGCGGCGTCGTAGAAGGCTCGGTAGTAATCGGAGCCATCGATGAGCAGCCCGGCGTTTCGCACCGGCCGCTCGCACCAGAAGTTCCGCCCCGGAGAGAGGATGCGCGGCATGCGCCTCCATACCCAGATCGCCGCGCGGATGCCACGCCGGCGAGCGGTCCGGCCGCCGGCGCGCCGGGAGCGCCCGGGGCCGCGGCGTCCGGCCCGACGGAGGCCAGCTAAACGAGCGGACCCACGACCTCGTCCGTCCGCACGCGGAAGCTCTTCAGCGTGTTCGGGCCGAAGGTCGTGGTGATCGCCACGTCGGCGGCGTCGCGCCCGCGGGCGATCAGCACGCGCCCGATGCGAGGCACGTTGTTCCGCGCGTCGAACGTGTGCCACTCGCCGCCCACAAAGACCTCGAACCAGCCGGAGAAGTCCATCGGCCCGTGGGGAGGTGGAACGCCTATGTCGCCCAGGTAGCCCGTGCAGTACCGGGCCGGGATGTTCATGCAACGGCAGAGCGCGATCGCGAGGTGCGCGTAATCCCTGCAAACGCCCTTCCGATCGTTGAAGACCTCCCACGCGGTCTTGGTCGGGCTCGCGAACTCGTAGCCGAAGGCGATGTGCCGGTGGACGAAGTCGCAGATCGCCTGCACGCGACCCCAGCCGGTGGGCGCCTTGCCGAACAGGCCCCACGCCGCCTCCGAGAGGCGATCCGTCTCGCAGTACCGGCTGCCCAGCAAGAACACGAGCGTCTCCTCCGGCAGCACCTCCACCGGGTGCTGCTCGGCCGACGGAACGATGCGGTCCGGCGCGCCCGTGTCGTTCACCACCGCGTCGGCGGAGATCCGCAGCTCACCCGCTGGCGCGACGATACGGCTGCACCAGTTGCCAAAAGCGTCCCGGTAGGACCGGACCGGGATCGACGG
This sequence comes from Sorangium sp. So ce321, assembly GCF_051530195.1. Lineage (NCBI taxonomy): Bacteria > Pseudomonadati > Myxococcota > Polyangiales > Polyangiaceae > Sorangium > Sorangium sp. So ce321. The sequence goes on from NZ_CP150329.1 coordinate 8,049,346, forward strand.
GCTGATGAGCATGTGATCGGGGCGCACCAGATCCGATACCCGCGAGTAATGGATGCTCAGCGTCAGGATCACCGGCGTGGGTTGTGGAAATTCGTAGACCAGCTCGTAACCTACGCGGATCTGCATGCGTTCACCTCGACGTGATGGCGCGGTCCATGTGGCGAGCAGGCACCCTGCCCTGGCGCGCCCGGGCCGCCGCGCGACGTCCGCTCCGCGCCAGCGCCTCCGCCGCGACGGAGCGGCCGGACGTCAACCCTTCTCGAGGTCGGCGAGCCCCCGCCGGTCGTGTGACGCCGCCGAGAGCACCTGAACCCCGGGCGCGACAGAACCAGTGATGCACGCTCACGCGGTTTACCGGGTCATCCTGCGCGCAAGGTGCGAGTATGTCAAGAACGATTCGTTGCCGCTGGCGGTCATTCTCTGGATCGCCGACCTGTGCCGTGGACGAGCGGCCCTCGATCGGGCAGCGCCGACGGGGACAGCGCACGCGACCGCGAGGGTGGGCAGAAGCAAGCAACATGGCGGCTCGATGAAGCGTTCTGTGAACGCGTCCTGTGAAGCGTTCTGTGAAGCGTCCTGTGAAGCGTCCTGTGAAGCGTTATGTTTCAGGCCGATGAACGGCTCGTCTCCAACGGAATCGAGCGACATGGGACGTATTCGCGCGAAAAGCGCGGACCTGCGCTCTCGAATCGTGACCGTGCGCTGACGGTGCGCCCCCGCACGATCGAAGTATGAAGGGTCATGGAATTCGTCGTCATCCTGATCGCCCACTCCACACTATCGGTCTTTTTCCAGACCTTCTTCCTGCACCGGTACGCCTCGCATCGCATGTTCACGATGTCGAAGCGCTGGGAACGGATCTTCCATTTCCTCACCTACGTCACGCAGGGCTCCTCGTACCTTGTGCCCCGGGCGTATGCGATCTTGCACCGCATGCACCATGCGTACAGCGACACGCCGAAGGACCCGCACTCGCCGCGTTACTACGCGGGACCAGCCTCGATGATGCTGTCCACCGCGAAGCGCTACGACGCCATCTGCGACGGCACGGCCGAGGTGGAGCCGCGCTTTCTCGGCGGCTACCCCGAGTGGCCCACGCTCGACCGCATCGGCAACTCGTGGATCAGCCGCCTCGCCTGGGGGACGGGCTACGCGCTCTTCTACATCGCGTTCGCCACGCAGTGGTGGCAGTTCCTCTTCGTCCCGCTCCACTGGACGATGGGACCGCTTCACGGCGCCATCGTGAACTGGTGCGGCCACCGCTACGGTTACCGCACGTTCAACAGCGATGATGACTCGCGCAACACGTTGGCCCTCGACGTCGTGACGCTGGGCGAGCTCTTCCAGAACAACCACCACAAGTACGCGCAGAGCCCGAACTTCGCCGTGCGCTGGTTCGAGATCGACCCGGCGTACCAGGTCATCCGCGTGTTCGCCTGGATGGGCATCGTGCAGATGCCCGAGCGGCGCCAGGTCGCCCGCCTGGATACAGGGACCGCCGGGGTCGAGGGCTGAGCGCCCCTGCCCGAACGCGACATTTCTCGCGAAGTCCGGGGACCAACATCGAGGAAAACCGCCGCACCAGCGAAATCGGCGCGTTCTTCGCTGATAAACGTGGTGACGCCGCCCCTTTTTCTGCTATACATTTGCGTACACACAGTGAAGTTGTTGGCGATGCCGCCTGGCGTATGGGCCAGGCCTGGCAAGCGTCGCCTTCGAGGCGCTACCGGGCTCGAGCGCCGTTCCCGCCGTGCCCGTTGCTCCCGCGCCGCCGGCTCGCGTGCCCGGCGCAGAGAGGTACAGACCATGAATGAGAGCTTGTCTCGGATGGTGGACGGCGTGGAGCAGCGGCTCTGCTGGCGGTTCCAGGTGCATGGGCGGAGCGATGTCACGTACGAGCCGGCGAGCGGCCAGCGCGGCCCGTTCGATCGCGACAGGCAGCGGCACCTCAGGACGGGCGAGACGTTTCAGCGGCTGGACCGCTCGGGCTGCCCCCGCAAGTACAACGGGCTCGTCTGGCAGCCGAAGAGCTCGATTTCCGGCCTCGGTCCTTGAGCGCCGTGCTCCATGAGAGCGCGGCCGCCAGGCCGTCCCGGAACGACATATCACCCGGGCCACACGCAAAGGCCCTCCACGGAGTCATTCGTCCCGCCATGTCCATATCATCCCAGAAGCCAGTCGCCTCCGCCCTGCTGCTCGCCACCGCCGCCCTCCTCAGCTTCCGCGCCACGACGCGCGACCGGAGCGGCTCGACGCTCGGCGTGCTCGTCAACGCGTCCGGCGCTCCGCAGCACCTCGTGATCGAGTCGGCCGGCGCCGACGGCACCTGGACGCTCCGCAGCGAGCTGCCCACCGGCCGTGCCTCCTTCCTCCTGTACGAGAGCGCCGCCAACGTGCTGCGCGGCGGAAACCTGAGTGACGACGGGAGCATCGCCTACCAGGGAGCGTCGTACGTCATCGAATCGTCGATCGACGGGAGCACCCGTACCGCGAAGGTGAGCGGCAGCGTCTGACCGGCTGCTGCGGGGCCCTGCCGCCGGCGAGCCGAGCGCGCGAGCCCAGCGCAGACCTCGACGGCGGGCCGTCCTGCTCGCCGGTGATCACCGCACCAGCCGCCGGGGAGCCTCCAGCGCGCCCGGCGCCCGGCCCACCGGGCAGAGCACCTGCGACACTTCCCCACGGTACCTGAGGGGCCGTGACCGGACTGCCGGACTCCGCAGCTCGACGGACGGTTGACGCGGGGGGGAGCGATGCCATCCAATGCAAGAATGCCCTTGCGCCATCGGTGTCTCGCGCTCGTCGCCCTGCCCGCTGCGACTGCCGCGCTGAGCGCGGCGTGCAGCTTCCCGGACGTGGTCTTCACCGATCCGTCGAGCGCTGGAGGTGGCGGCGCGAGCGCCACCGCGTCGTCGGACGCGGCGGGAGGCGGCGGGGACACGGCGGCCTCGGGCGGCGGCGGGAGCGGCGGGAGCGGCGGGAGCGGCGAGGCGACCTCTAGCTCGGGCGGCGGCGGGAGCGGCGGGGCGACCTCGGGCACGGGCGGCGGCGGGGGCGTCAACTGCGACGTGGACGGCGATGGCTACCCGTCGACCGGGTGCGAGGGCGGCACCGACTGCAACGACGACAACGCGGACGTCCACCCCGGCCAGCCCAACACGTTCCACGATAAGCCCATCCGCCCTGACGGCGGCTTCGATTACGACTGCAGCGGTGAGGAGGAGCCGCAGATCCCCTCCGTCTACTGCCAGGCTGGCGGGCCATGTCGGGACGCGTCCAACGTGTACCTGCTGGACGTCGCGTGCGGTGATCCAGGCCCGGTCGGCAGCTGCAATCTCCTCTGCCAGCAAGACGTCATGTATGACGGCCTCAAGAGGGCCTGTCACTGAGGTCAGCCGCGCCGCGCGGGCGCTGCGGGCCGGTCATCGACGCCGCGGATGGATCCATCCACAACGTCGATTGGTGAAGCGACCCGGCCGTCGTCACAACACTCCTCACGAAGCGCGGCGCGCCGTGCGCCGCCAGACAAGGAGACACTCATGACGACCACCCACATCCCTGCCGTGACCCGCTCTCTCCTGGTTCGGATCGAGGCGAAGCCCGGCAAGGAGGGCGAAGTCGAGGCCTTCCTCCGCGGCGCCATCGCCCTCGCCGTCGAGGAGCAGCGGACAATCCACTGGTTCGCCCTGCGGCTCGGCCCGTCGACCTTCGGTGTCTTCGACACCTTCGCCGGCGAGGAGGGCCGCAAGGCGCACCTCGAGGGCCCCATCGCGGCCGCGCTGATGGCCAAGGCGCCCGAGCTGCTCGCGGCGGCGCCCGTCATCGAGCGCGTCGACATCATCGCCGCGAAGCCCTGACGCCGCCCCCGGGAGGGCGCCTGGGCGGCGCGTCGCCGGCCCGCCCGTCGGGGCCGGCGGCGCGCGCGAGCAGCGTGTCCCAGAACAGCTGGAGCGCCGATGTCGGCGTGCGATCCCCCGAGCGTACCAGCGCGATCGTGCGCTGGAGCGCCGGGTCGACGAGCGGCCGCCGGGGAGCGTCGGAGAGCAGCACCGAGTGCTCCGGCATGAAGGCGAAGCCGAGGCCCGCGTGGACGAGGCTCTGGACCCAGTCCTCGCGTTCGGTCCTGTACGCCGCATACAGCGCCACGTCGCGCGCCGCGCACGCGGCCGTCACCGACTCGCGCATCTCGCAGGCGAGCCGGTCGAGGTACGGCTCTCCGCGCAGATCCTCGAGCCGGAGCGCCTCGCGCGCCTCGAGGCGATGGCCGGGCGGGAGGACGACGACGTACCGCTCGTCGTAGATCGGGGTGACGACGAACGACGCAGGGACGGCGCCTCCGACGCTCGTGATGACGACGTCGACCTCGGCCTCCTCCAGGCGCCGCAGGATCTCGGCCTGCACGGCCACCGAGATCTCCAGCTCCACCCCCGGCGCCGCGACGCGGAACGCCGCGAGCGCCCGCGCGAGCCGCGCCGGCCCGATGGTGCACAGGACGCCGACGCGGAGCGGGACCTGCTTGAGGCGCCGGTGGTTGTCCGCGATCACCTGCACGGCCTGCGTCTCGTCGTGGAGCCGCTGGAAGCGAGGCAGCACGTGCTGCCCGAGCGCCGTCAGCTTCGCGCCGCCGCGCTCGCGGAGCAGGAGCGCGCCGCCAAGCTCCTCCTCCAGCTTCTTGATCGCCGCGGTGAGCGCCGGCTGCGAGATCGCGCAGCGCTCCGCCGCGCGGGTGAAGCTGCGCGTCTCGGTGACCGCCAGGAAGTAGCGGACCTGATGCATCTCCATGGCGCGCATCTTCACCCGGCCCCGGCGCCCGCGCCCCGACATCATCGCGTCGCCGGCGTCCCCTCCTCCCACAATGTGCGCTCACGCGGGCTCTCTGGGCTCGAGCCGCGCGCGGGGCCTGTGGAGCGCGCGCTGAGCCTCGCAGGCAGCGTCGTCGTCGCGGGCTTGCCACGCGGTCTCCTGGGATTAGGAAGCAGGATATGAGCGCGAAGCAAGACCAGCAGGCGGCCGGCCCCAGCGCCGCGGGTCGGCCGGACGAGCAGCGGCCGTCGAACGCCCAGAAGGATCCTCGGGACTGGAAGACGGGCGACGAGCCGATGACCGGCGCGCAGGCCTCGTACCTGCACACGCTCGCCGAGCAGCAGGGCGAAGAGGTCCCCGACGACCTGACCAAGGCGGAGGCGTCCGAGAAGATCGATGAGCTGCGGGGCGCCACGGGCGTCTCCGGCGGCGCGAAGGGCGCTGCCGGCGTGGAGAACACGCGCAAAGATCCGGAGCACTGGAAGACGGGCGACGAGCCGATGACCGGCGCGCAGGCCTCGTATCTCCAGACGCTCTCCCAGGAGGCAGGCGTGGAGTTCGACCCGGGCCTGACCAAGGCGGAGGCGTCGAAGCGCATCGACGAGCTGCAGGCGAAGACCGGCCGCGGGCAGGCGCAGCGGGAGTGACCGGAGGGGCGCCTGTCAGCCCGGCGGGAGCAGGGCGAGCAGCGCCCTGGCGGCGACCTTCTTGTCGAGGACAAGCACGCTCCGGATCAGCCTTGCGCCCCCCGTGAGCTTCTCGCCCAGCGCCTCGCCCGCGATGTCGAGCCGGCAGGCCAGGAGGCGCTGCGGGTAGCGGGAGAGGAGCGCGTCGCAGTCGCGGTAGAAGCGGGTGCTGCCGTCGTTGGCGAGAAAGAGGATGCGAGACGCGCGGGCGTTCTGCGGGCTCTCCGGGGCCCTCCTGGCCGCGGCGTCCAGCCCCTTCTGCTCGCCGGCGAGCCGCTCGGCGATGAGCTCGAGGCCGTGGCAGGCGTGCTCGGCCGCGAGCGCGCCGCGGAGCTCCGCGGCCAGCGCGTCGGTCATCGGGAGAGTCGCCACCTGGTTCCGACCGCTCTCCCACAGCAGACCTGCGTGCTTCGTGAGGAGCTCGGACACCGCGTCATGGCGCGGATCGGCGACGAGATCTTTCGGCAGCTTGAGCACAGGCACCTCTGCGCGCACTCTACCAGACATACCCGGCCCTCGGCGACGACCGCCGCGCCGGCGGGCCTCCCCCGAGCCGCGCGCGGTGCGTGCCGCGTGCCGCGTGCGCCCTGCGAGCGAGCCGAGGCGGTGCGCCCGGCGCGCTCCAGGCCAGGCGCCGGGCGCGACGCTCTTTCACGGCGGGCGGCGAGCACGGCAGCCAGCGAGCTCACCTGCCGGCGCCGCGCGCGCGTGGCATGCTGGAGCCCCCGAGGGAGCTCCATGCGACAATTCTCCATCTCCTGTTTGCTGGCAGCGTGCCTGTCGAGCTGCACGTCCGCGCCGCCGTCCACGCCCGGCGAGGGATCTGTCGAGGGGCCGCTGCCCTCCGCGGCGTCGTGCCCGGGTGAGAAGCTCGCCTTCACCAGGGAAACGGGGTGCGTGAACGATGGGTCCGTGGAGTTCTGCCTGCCGGCGGGCGACGAGGCGCTCCTCGCCCGCGTGCGGGACATCGCGCCGACGGTCGAGGCGAGCTCGGGCAGAGGCCGCGCCAGCTGCGATGTGCCCGCGGAGACGCTGTACCTCTTCCCCACGGGAGACGCCGAGTGCACCGAGCGCCATGGCGCGCTCGAGGACGCGGCGTGGGACAAGGTCTGCCGCATCGCCGCGCTGCCCGAGGTCCGGGCGGTCGTGCCGACGTGGTACGAGTGACCGGGGCGGGAGGCTGCTGCGCTCGTCCGAGTGACTGGTTGATTGATTGCCGGGCGGCGCGGGCGCGCGGAGTGATGTTGATGTAAAACGTCGGCTCGCATGATGCTGCTGGATCCCCCGCGCCACGAGGTTCACGGATGAATTTTGCTTTCGACAACACCTATGCCCGGCTCCCGGACCGCTTCCACGCGCGCGTCTCCCCTGCCAGGGTGCGCGAGCCGCGCGTCGTGAAGGTCAACCGCGCGCTCGCGGAGCTGCTCGGGCTCGACGCGGATCGGCTCGCCTCGGCGGACGGGGCCCAGGTGCTCGCGGGCAACACGCTGCCCGAGGGCGCGGAGTCGATCGCGCTCGCGTACGCGGGGCACCAGTTCGGCAGCTTCGTGAGCCAGCTCGGGGACGGCCGGGCCATCCTGCTCGGCGAGGTCGTCGGCAAGGACGGCAAGCGGCGCGACATCCAGCTCAAGGGCGCGGGGCGGACGCCTTTCTCGCGCGGCGGGGACGGGCGCGCCGCGCTCGGGCCGGTGCTGCGCGAGTACGTCGTGAGCGAGGCGATGGCGGCGCTCGGCGTGCCGACGACGCGCGCGCTCGCCGCCGTGACCACGGGCGAGCCGGTCTACCGCGAGGAGGTGCTCCCGGGCGCGGTGCTCACGCGCGTGGCCGCGAGCCACATCCGCGTGGGCACGTTCCAGTTCTTCGCCGCGCGGGGCGACCGCGAGGCGCTGGCCACGCTCGCCTCGTACGCGCTCTCGCGGCACTACCCCGAGGCGGTGGGCAGCGGCAACGACGCGCTGGCGCTGCTCGATCGCGTCATCGCGGCGCAGGCGAGCCTCGTCGCGCGCTGGCTCGGCGTCGGCTTCGTGCACGGCGTGATGAACACCGACAACACGTCGATCTCCGGCGAGACCATCGACTACGGGCCTTGCGCGTTCCTCGACGAGTACGATCCCGAGAAGAAGTTCAGCTCGATCGACCGGGGCGGCCGCTACGCTTTCGGGAACCAGCCGGGCATCGCGCAGTGGAACATGGCGCGGCTCGCCGAGGCGCTCTTGCCGCTCCTGGCCGGCGACGAGAAGGAGGCCGTCCGGGTGGCGACCGAGCGCGTGCAGAGCTTCACCGGGCTGTTCGTGGAGGCGCACGAGCGCGTCCTGCGCGCCAAGCTGGGGCTCGTGCGCGAGGAGGACGAGGACCTCGCCCTCGCCGCCGATCTGCTGGATCGCCTCGCGTCGAACCGCGTCGATTACACGGTCTTCTTTCGCGGGCTCTGCGCCTCCGCGGCCGACTCCGCGGCGGACGCGAAGCTGGCGTCGCTGTTCGCGGAGCCCGGCGCCTTCCGCGACTGGGCCGAGGGGTGGCGCCGGCGGCTCGCCCGGGAGGACGTCTCGCCCGAGGCGCGCGCGAGCGCGATGCGGAGCGTGAACCCCGCGTTCATCCCGCGCAATCACCGGATCGAGGAGCTCATCCAGGCTGCAGTTCTCCGCGACGACTTCGGGCCGTACGAGACGCTCGTGCAGGTGCTCTCGCGGCCGTACGACGATCAGCCGGAGTTCGCGCACCTGAGCGAGCCCCCGCAGCCGGAAGAGCGCGTTCAGTACACGTTCTGCGGGACGTGACGGCTGTCGGTGGCCAGACGTCTGGCTGTCGGTGGCCAGACGTCTGGCTGTCCGTGGCCAGACGTCTGGTACTGGTCAATTTAGAGCAAACGGCTCCTGACCACCGGGCTCGCCACTGTCCCGCCGGCCGAAGAGATCGTCCTCCGCGCGCCACCCTTCGGCCTGCATGTACATGATGTGCGCCAGGCGCGCTCTTGGAGGAACGACGTAAACCTTGTAGTCCTCCTCGTCGTCGGGCAGCGGGGCGAGTTGAATCATGTCGTCCTCCTCGTCCTCCTGCAGGTAGACGTACACCTCGCCGCGCGCGTCGTAGTGCTCGACTCCGGTCACGAGCCGCTCGCGGTCCGCAAGGAAGACCGAGCCCACAGCGGGCTCCTCGTCGAGCTCCACCAGCTTGGTGATGGTAGACTCGAAGAGACGAAGGATGAGGCGCACGCGCATGCGGCCAGGCTACCACGGGCCCAACGCGTGCTGACAGCGCTCGCTCAAACAGGCCGTAACAGCGCGTCTCAGCTGCAACAGCGTCCGTCCTAGCTGCACCGAAGCGCCATGAAACCTAGAGCGACAAACGGGTTGAAACCCCCGAAAAAAAGCAGGAATTTCACAGGGAGGCGAGGAGGCGGGGAGCGAGAGACGGCGAGAGGGAGAGATTCTTTTTCTTCTTCCTCCCCGCCTCCCCGCCTCCCTGTGAAAATTCTCCGGGTTTCAACATGATTGGTGTTCTAGGCGTTTCGTGTGCGGCTACTAGAATAGCGAGGGATGAGCCGCCAGGACCTACCTACGATAGACCCACCGCCCTTCTGCTTCCTCGCCGAGGATGGCCATTGGCATGCAACCCGAGGATCCGGTCATTGTCCAAGCGGGGACTTCTGGTGCAGGCGCGGAGCTCTATGGTGGCCGGCCTGCGCATGGCATGAGCCGGACGCTCGTCAGGTCCAGGTGCTGACAATGCCGGAAAGAAGGCAGCCAACCTGCGCCGAGTGCTGCGGGGCGGTGTTCGCGTCGCGTGCCGAGCGCGACCTGAGGGGAATGCCCGACCTTTGACTACGGATGGCCATGCAGCCGGCGCCCACCAGGCAGGATTAGCAGGGAGACGCAGGCGATCCGCCAGCAGGACTGACCAGCGGGGGGCCGCGTCGGCTCGACGTGAGCCCGAGCGCATGGACGCGTCAAGTGGCCCCAATGCAGGTTTCGAGGGGCCCAGATGCAAGATTCACATGGCGATTTGGGCCACCACCAGACGTCTGGCTGTCCGTGGCCAGACGTCTGGCTGTCCGTGGCCAGACGTCTGGTAGTGGTCAATTTTGACCAACCGGACCCGTGCGATCTTGACGGCAGAACCGCTCGTCTACAGCCACTCGTGGTTCCCGTCTGCGTCTACCTGATACACCGGCACCGGCTTCCCCTCGCGGACCCGAACGACTCTGGCGATACAGTCCTCATCCGCGGCCAGCCTGTCCGCTCTGTGAAGCGCTCCAGCAAGCCCTCCCAGCGGCCGCACGTGTACCCGCTCATGGGTACTCCGCCTCCTATCACCGTCCTTGCGCACCAGTTCGTTGACGTACTCATCGCCTGGGCGGGGCCAGTGGTCAGCCGCAACGGGAACGTGTTTCGGCGAGAGGACCGTCCACCCCTCGGGGTGCAGGTACACCAACCTCCTTTCGGGATCGATGGCGCCCACGCGGGCCATGTGACCGTTTGGCTGGCGAACGAGGACCCTGTCGTCTACCACGCGGACCTCATCCGGCCCCTTGTTGCCAGTGATCTTCCAAATTTCGTCATTGTGCAGGACCCGGTCCGGATCTGCGGCGTGTTCATTGATGCCCGAATGTGTTCGTTGATGCATCAGATCCGACTCGCACTGCCCTCGTACCGTCGTCAAGTGCGATCGCGATGCAATGCAAACAGGATCCCGGGACCGCCGACCCGGCGACGCTCGCCGTCTGTGCTTCAGTTCGGCTCTGCCGGTTCATCCTCGCCCTGCCGGTCGATCTGATGCCGCAACCACGTCGTGAGTGCGGGCTCCTCCTCTACCTCCCATCCGTCCCGCTTCATCAGATCTATGTAGGCAAGGTGGGTAGCGGTCGCCGGAGCGGCGCGTGAACGGCGAGCTGACCGGGCGGTGCATGCGCACACATGGACTGCCGTGGCCCACAACCGCGCACACCAACTTGCTGCCCGGCACGATTCTACTTGACGGTCATATACGCGCGTATATACTAAGAAATTTTGGGTCCGGGGCTTGCATTTGTCCAGCCAGATCCATCTTCCCTCTCGCAGGCGGAGATCGCTGCTCCTACGTGTAGGAGCCAGTATCCGTTCCGCCTTCTCGACGCGCTTTCTGAGCGTGCGGCTGCGTCCAGTCCGCGAGCGCGTCGACGATCGCGGCTCGGCATTCAGCCGAGTCCGCAACGACAGTGACGCCATTATGGCGTCATGTGGGAGAGGTGCGCATGGTTGGTGTTGATGAGCGTGTGATGCAGGGGTTTTATCTTCCAGCCGAGAAGGGCGACTACTCGTTAGCCGCGACGTTGCTTGGCCGCGTCGCCCATGCGGTCCTGGCTCGCGCGAAAGCCAACGGAAACGACAAGGTGACGTGCTCGACAGCGTGCGACACTCGCGATCTCGCAGACGTCGACCGCACCTTACCGTGCGCGATCTTCTACCTCAACGAGGATGACAGAGAGAAGGCGTGGCACATGTCCGCCGGCCGCGTGATCTCGGATTCGAGCGAGCGAGACCCTGAGAACGAATGGTGCATCTGCTACGCCAACAGCGGCGTAGCGTACGTGCCCAAGCTCATCACCGAGGACATCGTGCAAGCCCTCGCCGAACGCCTGGCGCCGTTCCTGGCCAAGGTACCTTCCTGACGCTGGAACGATAGAACGCGCCGTGCTCGCATGCGGCGAGGCTACCACGGGCCCGCTGAGGTCCGGAGGCCTCGCCTCGTCAACAGAGCAACCAAGCCTGTAAACAGGCTGCGATCGCGTGCGCCGGCTGTGACATCGACCGTCCTAGCTGCGCCGAAACGCCGGGAAACATAGGCGTTTCGTTGCTATCTTGCAGGGTACTTAGCAAAGCGCCCTGTCCCCGGCTGGTCCCCGGAGACAGGGCTGCAACACACCCTGCGGTGGCCCGCAGAGCGCTCGTCGCAAGGCGCAGCATGGGCCTGTAGATGATCTCGTCAACCCGCGGGAATTCGGTGAAGTTCACCGGTGAAACCCGCAGCCGGTGCCGGTGAAGACCACGCCGGATGCCGGTGAAGTTCACCGGTGAAGACCAGGCCGGGTGCCGGTGAAGTTCACCGGTGAAGATGCCGCTCAGTGCTTCTTGGTGCGGCGCTGCTTGGTGCGGGTGGCGTTGAGCTCCTTGGCTTCCTTCAGCCGGTAGCTCTCGGCCTCGATCTCGATCACCTCGGCGCGGTGCACGAGCCGGTCGACGAGCGTGACGACGCACGCGGCGTGCGGGAAGACCTGGCCCCAGTCGGCGAAGGCCTTGTTCGTGCTGAGCAGCAGGGGCTTCTGCGCGTCGTAGCGACGGGTGACGACCTCGAAGAGCAGGTCGGCGTAGCGGCTATCGTAGGAGAGGTATCCTACTTCATCGATGCAGAGAAGAGCGGGGACCGTGTAGCGCCGGAGCCGGCGCGCGAGCGCGGCCGAGGACTCCTGCGCGGCGAGGTCGGCGAGCATGTCGCTCGCGGTCGAGAAGCGGACCGTGTGACCGCGGACGACGGCCTGGTGGGCGAGGTTCTTGAGGATCATGGTCTTGCCGACGCCGTTGGGGCCGACGAGCACCGCGTTGTGGCCGGTGGAGAGGAAGCCCAGGCCGAAGAGGTCGTCGACGGCCTCGCGGTCGATCTTCTTGGGCCAGGACCAGTCGAAGTCGGTCATGGGCTTGAAGGCGGCGACGCGGGAGTTCTTCAGGCGGCGTTCGAGGCTGCGCTTGTGGCGCTCGCGCTCCTCGATGGCGAGCACCTCGCGAAGCCAGGGCTTGTCGGCGAGCTGCTCCCAGCAGGCGAGCAGGCCAAAGAGGCCGAGGCTCTTGAGGCGGTCTTTGGTCTCGGTGGGCGTCAGGTCGGTCATGGCGTCGGGTCCTTCTTCAGCGCGTCGTAGGTGGCGAGGGAATGCGGCGTGACGACGAGGGCGGCGTGCTGGCCGCGGGTGACGGGGATTGAGACAGGAGGCGGCAGGTGGCGCTCGGAGCGGCGGCGGTCGATCACCTGGCGGACGGCACCGATGTGGATGGTGTCGCGCTCAAGCACCTCGACCAGGGCCTCTTCGAGCTCGGCGGCGCCGACGGCATCGAGCAGTCGCAGAAGCCGGGCGATCGCACTGCCGACGTTATCGCCGCGCTCGGCGACGATGCGCAGGAATGCCTGGCTGCTGCGGGCGGCGCGGGCGAGGCGATCGAGGCCGCGGTGCTCGCGAGCGCGGCGCTTCTCGTCGACCAAGCGCTGGATGTGCTCGGGCTGCTCGATCTGCTGGCCGCGATCCCACGAGCGGACGTGGGTCGCGACGATCTGGTTGCCGTCGGCGATGCGTACCTGATCGAGGTCGGCGAGGACGACCAGCGTGCGGCGCGTCCGGTCGTGGGGGACCGAGTAGTCGTTGAGATCGAAGCGCGCGTAGGGGGTCTTTCCGACCTCGACCTCGACGCGCTCGTGGTCCGGAAACGGCGTGTCGGGGTGTTGCAGCAGCACGCTGCGCTCGTCGTCGAAGGCCTGACGCACGGTGCGGGCGCGGTCCTCGACCCAGGAGCGATCGAGCGCCGCGGAGCTGGTCCACTCGGTCGCTTGGCGATTGAGGTCTCCGAGGTCGGCGTAGGACCGGGCCTCAAAGAAGGCCTCGCGGACGTAGCGGATGGCGCGCTCGACCCGGCCTTTCTCGTTGCCCCGGGCGACGGCGACGGGGCGCGGCTCGAAGCGGTAATGCGCCGACAGAGCCAGCAGCGTGGGGTGGAACCGGATCGCGTCGCCGTGGCGCTCGACGACGGCGCTCTTGAGGTTGTCGTAGAGCAGCACGCGCGGGACGCCGCCGAAGTCGGCGAACGCCTCGACGTGCCCGCGCACGAAGAAGGGCATGGCCGCGCCGGGGAAGAAGCGCAGGAAGATCCGCCGCGAGTAACTGAGCACCATGACGAAGGCCCAGAGCGGACGCAGTGCCCGGCCGACAGCCAGCTTGCCGAAGTGCGCCCAGTCGACCTGCGCTTGCTCGCCGGGAAGCGTGCGCAGCCGCTGGAACGCTTCCGCCGGCTTCTTGGGGCGGAGACGGCCGATCACCCGGCGCAGATGATCGGGACCGCCCGGATAGCCGCGCTCCTTCAGCATGACGAAGAGGCGACTGGAGCGCAGCGAGGGATACTTACCGAGCTGCTCGACGATGAAGGGCACGAATGGGTCGACCATGGACGGGCGCGGCGCGACGACCTTCGGATCAACGCCCGCTTGTCCGAGCACGCGCTGCACGGTGGTGTGGTGCAACCCGAGCTGGCCGGCGATGGTGCCGATGGGCCACTTCTCGCCGTGGTAGAGGCGCAGGATCTCCGCCTCCTTCTCTTTGATGATCACCGCCCCCTCCCGTTACGGCGCAGGCCCTCGTGGGACGCGGGGAGCGCGTCGATGAAGAGCTGGCCGCGCGCGTCGCTCGCGCAGGGCCCACGGCGAAAGCCGCGCTCCGCAGAGCGAGCAGCGGCTGACATCTCGGAACCGATCGTCATGGTCGTCCTTTCGGCCGGAGGAGAGCTCCGGCGCGAACTGGGACGTCGACGCGGCCGCGGCTTGCGTCACCCCGTGATGCGTCACTTTCTGCGCGGGGAACTTGTCCCGCTGCCGATCGCGGTAGCGGGCCTGGCGAGCGGCCTGGAGGCGGCGAGCGCGAGGCCGGGTGCGGTAGGCGGCGCCGGCGCGACGGAGCGACTCACGGCGCCGGAGCGGGCGGCAGTCGGGGCAGAGGCGCTGGCCGCGATCGCAGCGACCGCAGAGGCGAAGCTGGACGCGGCAGCCGGAGCAGAGGACGAGGCGATAGACGGACGAAGGCAACAGGCTCCATGCCGCCGTTTTCTGGACCTGGAGCCCGGCTCGTGATGAAGGTGGGGGACTCCGAAGGCGGAGCTCCAGAAGGCTCGAGGGTGGCAGCCCTCGGGCCTTCGATTTTTCGGCGGGGCGCGCTGTCTACGCCGCGAACGCGAGCGCGGCCCAGATCGGCGTGGGTGCCGGCGGTGAACGGTGAACGCCGGCGATCACGTGGCCGCGGTCTTCACCGATCGGACGCGGGACGCGAGGATCACCGACAGGCCGGCCCGGGGGGAGAGGCAAGGCCCTGCATGGCACACGTGCTGCCCATGGCGAAGCGCGTCGCGGTCGTCGCTCATCTTGTCGAGGGGGCGGGCATCCGGCCGACGTCGCGGCTCACCGAGGTGAGCAAGCCGGCAATCCTGTCGCTGCTGCTCCGCGTTGGCGAGGGCTGCGCGGCGCTGCACAACCGGCTCGTGCGCGACGTCGACTGCCGCACGGTTCAGGTCGACGAGATCTGGAGCTACGTGCAGAAGAAGCAGGCGCGCGTCACGCCGGGCGACTCGCCCGAGGTCGGCGAGGCCTACGTCTACGTGGGCATGGCGAGCGCGTCCAAGCTCGTGATCAGCTACCGCGTCGGCAAGCGCGACGAGGAGAACACCAAGGCGTTCATCGCCGACCTGCGCGCTCGGCTGGTGACGATCCCGCAGCTCTACAGCGACGGCTGGCAGCCCTACATCGCCGCCGTCGGCGAGTCCTTCGCGCTCGCGGGCTCGGTCGACTACGCCCAGGTCGTCAAGAACTACAGCCGGAAGGCGCGCCGCGACGACGATCACCGCTACGAACCGCCGCGCAACCCGTTCATCACCCGCACGCCCGTCTTCGGCGTGCCCGACGTGAAGCGCGCGAGCACGAGCCACGTCGAGCGGCAGAACCTCACGATCCGCATGCACATCCGCCGCTTCACGCGGCTCTGCAACGGCTTCAGCAAGCGCCTCCCGCACCACAAGGCGGCCGTCGCGCTGCACATGGCGTTCTACAACTTCTGCCGCCCGCACGAGGCGCTGCGCGTGACGCCCGCCATGGAGGCGGGGCTGACCGATCACGTCTGGAGCATCGAGGAGTTTGTCGCGGCAGCGCTCGCCGAGGCGCCCACGGAGCCGCCCAAGCCGAAGGCGCTGAAGCTGCCCGATGCGCCCGGGGGAGCGCCCACGGCACCAGCACGGGCCCTGCCGAACGGGCGCGGGTTCCTGCGGCTCGTCGGTAGCTCGCCGGCCGTGCCGGCGCCGCCTACGCCGCCCGTGGTGAGCAAGCCGGAGCCGGAGCCTGCGCCGTCAGAGCCGCCGCCCGCGCCGCGCAGGATGGTGCAGCTGAGCTTGTTTGATGAGCGACTCGGTCCGTTTCCTGCATGAGCCACGCGTAGGCGCTTTCGCCTGCGAATGAGGCTACGCAGTGGCCAACTACTGGACTTTACAAGTATTTACAAGTGGTTTCGAGGCGGGACGGCCATGATCTCGTTTCTCGTGGGGTTCCTGGCCGGACTCATAGCGCCAGTGATGGCTGCTCGCCTTGGCGCCGGGCGACTCCTGTGTCTGTGTGCCAGAAAACGCGATCGACCGCCAGCGCGCGAGACTGCTGACGTGGAGCTACAACAAGCGCTCTCGGTCGCGCTTTGGCGATCAAGGGCGGGGAAGCCACGTGGACAAGCCTAGTCACTCAGACTTGTCACCGTCTGTCCCACTGCCAAGAAGCTTTGGCGTACTCCCATGCTTTTCTTGCAGCAGGTTTATGCCTAAGTCGGACAGTGCCGCACCCGCGAACTCGGGGAATTCATCTTTGAGGTTGGTCGGGGCATTGTGGGCCTGAATCAGCTTCATGCCTCTCTCCGAGAGCCTCTGATTTTTCTCGATGATTCGCATTAGAACCGAGATGTCTTCTCGAGTTGCATCCTTGTAGTGCTTCCCTGCAATGTCCGTGGCAAGCTTTTCGATCATCAGGTCTGTTACCTTTTGCTTCAGGCGGACAGACTGCTCCAGATCGTCAACAGCCAAGCCGAGAGCTCTGTTCCGCTCATGCTCTGCGTCATGACGCTGCAACTCTCGATTGATCCACAGAGCAGCTCTGGCAACAGCATAAAGAAGGGCAATCGCCTTCGCTCCGTCGAAGATCAACTCGATGCACAACGAACCGTTATCAAAGTTCTGTACCTTGGGAGAGGCAAACCTGTTCCCGGTCAGCGTGGATATCATCCAGTGAATATCGTCCACGAACTCTTTGAGGTCGCTCAACTCCTCTTGCTGAGGAATCTCTATAGTCACCGACAGCGGCGACTGCTTCGGCATTGACTGGTTGATGGCGTTCAGCAGCGTGTGCCCCACAAAGTACACGCTTTTCACCAAGCTCTTTACCCTGGCATAGTCGTCCGATGGAACGACAACGGTGTCGCGATGCTCCGCGATGATAGGGTGAGACAGTGCTTCGTCGACGTAAGACCGCAGCGCGTTGATCCGACTCAGGTTGGTAAGCGCCGCGCGACACTGGTCTATGCCAGTAATTCTGACGCCTGAGGTCCTTTTATCTGGCATTGCCGTGTGCTCAGCTGTCGGCTCGATCTTCGCCAGATTGTCGGTCAACGTCTCTTGTATCTCACGCAGTCTCATTACTGTTTACGTCCGGTTTGTGTGATTAGTTCGGATATCTCGTCGCGATCGTTCTGCATCGCGCGCCGCACCTCGGCCACGCAAACAAAGCGCTGCCTGCCTCGGCAAAGACGAAGCAGGCAGCGCAGCCGCGCTCCGGTGTTACCGGCGCGGTGTCTTGCTGGTCCTCCGCCTCGGGACCGGCGCTGCGGGCGCAGCATGCTGAGTACCTGGCTGCCGGTCAGGCGCCTGGCGGCGCGGACCGTCGATCCTCACCTCCAGACGAATGGCTCGGTAACCGAACTCGTACGCGTACACCCGACGCTTCAGTCCCCAGTTCCAATAACTGGAGACGTAGATGAATCGGTACCCCGGACGGGGCTCGTCGTTGGCCATGGGGCCACCTCACTCGGAACAGCGTGACTCACGGATTGTCTCGGCGGGGCCGGCCCGCAGAGACGCGAAACTCCGTAGCGGGCGCGACGGCACGTAATCGCCGTGCCGACGGCCGGCGCACCCATTCACGCTCTACAGACGCGATCTTTTGATCGCATGGTACACCTATCCCCGCTGCGACGCGAAGGTCGCTAAAAGGGGCTTGCGCAGCACCCTTCGAGCGGGTAAGGTAGCGACTGTGTGAGGCGCTGGCCTGCCCCGCTCGGGGCCGGCTGGTACTACGCAAGCCGGTTGCTGAGACCGGCCCGGGCCGTTGGGTGCGCTGCAACGCTCCCTTCGGCCCGAAGTCTTTCTGGGCTACTCGTCCGCTACGGCCTCCGTCGAGTAAGACGCTCCGTTCAGGCCGTCGTGCGCGGGTCGCTGGAGTAGCATGTCGAGTTCGTTCTCGTCCTCCCCGTCGTAGTCGGCCGCGTCCGCAAGACGCAGCCGCGACGCCGAGCGGTAGCGGCCACGGGCAGCCGCTTTCGAGATCTTGCCGTCGCGAGCAAGCCTCGCGAGAGCGGCACGCACCGACTGCACGTTCGTCAGCTGAAGCATCTTGGCGATCTCCGTGACGCCGAAGTCCCTGCTCGGGATCTCATCCAGCAGCGCGACTATGCGGCTCGCAGCACTCGCCTCCGCCTCGTGTGGCGTCGCGGCAGTCGCTTCGTGCGGCGACCTAGGCGACACCGGGCCGGCGTCAGACTCCAGCAACAGGTCGAACTGGAACTCCAGTTCGGCGAGTTCGCTGCGCAGCGCTTGGATCCTCGCTGCGATCTGAATCATCTGCTCGCGCTTGCCCATGTCCAACCTCAGCCGTCTGACGAGGTCTACGGGACCGTCCGGGGAGGAGCAACCACAAAGCGTTGCGAAACAGTGATTTCAGAACGAAACATCGGAGACCGGACTTTCACACAGAAAGCTCACATGTTGTAAACATGTTTTCCACAGGCATGCCGGTGCTGGGGGCCCTGGACGGCGGAGGCCCGCCCTACGGGAAGTCGCGCCAGCGAGCCCGCGGAGCAGGCGCAGCAGGCCCCGGCTTGCCGCGATGTCGGCGAGGACTTCGCCTACACCCGCGGGGCGCCGCGCCGGTCGATGTAGGCAGCGGCGTCGTCCATCCGCAGGATGCGCGGGCGCAGCATGGCCTCCGCACGCAGGAGGATGAGGCGCTCGTGCTCGGCGGTGGCGTTCTGGCCGAGCTGGTGGAGTTCCGCGCGGATGTCGCCTGCCCGGTGCGCGAGCGCGCGGAGCAGCCCGGCCAGCTCGCCGAGACGAGCAGCGAGCTGGATGCTCACGGAGGCCGCGTCGGCTGCCGCTTGGGCGCTGCCATGGCGCCGTCGTCTGCGGCCCCGACGCCTCATCGGCGCCACCTCCGGATGCGCAGGGCCAGCATGGCGCGGGCGATGCGGAGCCTGGACGCCGCGGTGAACGGGCTCATCCCGCGCTGCGCGGCGTACGCGGAGAGCGTCTCCGGGGCGTCGACAGCCAGGAGGATCTCCCGATGGCGCGGCTCCAGCCGCTCGATCGCCCTGAGCAGGTCGCGCGCCTCAACCTGCGCGTCGAGGCTCGGACCAACGAACCCGCGGAGCAACCCGAGCGGCTGCGGGTCGAGGATGACGCGCCTCGTGTACGCCGCGTCGAAGTACTTCGACGCCTGGCGCCATGCGATGCCGTGGAGCCACTTGCGAAGCGCGTCGCGCGGCTTGTCCTTCGGGTCGGGCCGGTACTTGCCGCGTCTCACCGCTCGCCACGCGCCAAGGAAGACCTCTTGCTCCACATCGGCGCGGTCGCGCTTCGGGATGCCGTCGAGCGTCGCGCGGACGATGCCGCGCTCGGCAAGGATCGCCTGCATCGTCGGCCTCTTCCGGGGATGTCGTGCGGCAGGCGGGCGGCGAGCCCCCTTCCGCGGGTGCTTCATCCGCTCCTCCCGCATGCCGGACATGCCGTCGAGCTGACGGGCCCAGCGCTCAGGATGCGGTCCAAGCCGAGGCCTGCGAGGCGCGCGATGCGTAGGGCGAGACCAGCGGATCCGGGCGTCCGACCGGTTCCGGCGTGCCGGACGGTGTTGGTGCAGACGCCGATCTCGCGGGCGATCGCGGCCCACGTGCGCGTGCGGTTCAGGTTCTAGAGCACCGCGCGCAAGGCGGCGCTCTCCTCTCGGGTGAGGCACACGGAGCCGTGGCGCCCCTTGGGCGCACCGCTCCCTTTGCCCTTCTCAGGGCGCAGGTGTATTACAGTCACGTCGGACCTCGTGTTCGCGGGGTTCGGCCACGCAGCCCGGGGTGTTTGCCGCACCCGCGGGCTGCACTTGCTTACGGCCGAACCTACGCGTCGAGATCCGTAGTCGCCACGCGAATCAGGCTATCTTGACCACTGCGGGCCAAAGCTGACCATTACCAGACGTCTGGCTGTCCGTGGCCAGACGTCTGGCTGTCCGTGGGAGGCCGCCCCGCGGCAGCCATCGTGGCGCGCCGAGAGAGGCGGCGACTGCAAGGCGAGAACCCCTCGGCCGGTCATGAAGTGGCCCGCGCGCAGGGCTCTCCGCGAGGCGCCGCGGATCGTGTCTCGCTCCCGGCAGGCACGGCGAAAGCCTCGCCAGGCCGATCGAAATTCCCGCCATTCCCCGCCGTCGCGCCCATGGCCATCCTGGTGGTGTGTCGAGGACACGTGGGACGGCGGTCTCCCGCACACGCCGAGGCCTTCTGGGCTGGAGCGCTCTCTGCGCGGGAGCGCAGCTGGTCACCGGCTGCATGGGGCAGCGAAGGCCGACGGCGGGTGAGCGGGAGCGATGGCCAGAGCGGAGCGAGGAGCGAATGAACCAGGATGTCGTGATCGTGGGAGGTGGCCCCGCGGGGCTCAGCGCGGCGCTCACCCTCGGGCGGGGCCGCAAGAAGGTCCTGCTCTGCGACGGCGGCGTCCCGCGCAACGCGGCCGCCGACCAGATCCATAACTTCGTGACGCGCGACGGGACGCCACCGCGCGAGTTCCGGCGCATCGCCCGCGAGCAGCTCGGCGCCTATCCCTCCGTGTCGCTGCGCGACGCCGCCGTGGTCGACGTCGCGCGAGAGGGAGAGCTCCTGCGCGTCCGGACCGACGACGGCGCCGAGCACCTCACCCGGCGGGTGCTCCTCACCGTCGGCGTCGTCGACGAGGTGCCCGACATCCCTGGCGCCCGCGGCCTGTGGGGCCACAGCATCGCCCAGTGCCCCTATTGCCACGGCTGGGAGGTCCGCGGGCTCCCGTGGGGGGTCCTCGCGCCTTCCGCCAAGCTCGCCGAGTGGGCCCTCCTGCTCACGGGCTGGACCGACGATCTCGTCGTCTTCTCCGAGGGCGCGGACCTGCCGCCAGACGTCGTGGCCCGCCTCTCGCAGGCCCGTGTCCGCGTCGAGCCGCGCCGCATCCGGCGCCTCCTCGGCGAGACGCAGCTCGAAGCGGTGGAGCTCGAGGATGGCGCTCGGCTCGCGAGGCGCATGCTCTTCATGCACCCGCGGCAGCGCCCCGCGCCCCTGGTCGAGCGGCTCGGGCTCGCCCTCGACGAGCAAGGCTTCGTGCGCGTCGACGACCAGAAACAGAGCTCGATGGCTGGCGTGCACGTCGCGGGCGACGCGACAACGCCGCTCCAGGCCGCCATCGTCGCGTCGTCGGCCGGCGTGATGGCGGCGGCCCTCCTGAACCACGCCCTCACGGTCGAGGCGGCGCTCCAGGGAGGGCCGTCGACCCGGCCTGGTTCAGCTCGCCCGTGACGATGGAGCGCGGAGGCCCACGTGGGGCTCTCCGCTCAGAGGAGCCTGAGGTACGCGACGATATCCGCCTCTTCCTGGGCGGTCAGGGACGTGCGCCCCCCGAGGGTCCAGGCGGACAGGACCGGGGCGATCTCGAAGACCTGCTTGTAGTGGTGGACGAGCTCCTCCAGCGTGTGGGCCGAGTTGTCGTGGAAATACGGCGCCGTCTCGTTCACGCCCCAGAGCGAGGTGGTCTTGCCGTCTCCGATGAAGTCCAGGCTGCCGAGGGTCAGGGTGTAGCCCGGATCCGCGGCGAGCATCGAGAGGACGCCGTCCTCGAGCCTCGGCTGGTAGGCGGCGAGCAGCGGGAAGAACAGCTCCGGATCGGAGCAAAGGAGGCTGCTCCCGTCCGAGGGACAGGCCATGTCGTAGCGACGCATCGGGTTCGGCGTGCGCTTCGGCTCGGAGGTGCCGAGGGCCTCTGCCGAGAAGCCCGCCAGCACGCCCGTGATCCTCGTGAACGCCCCGAAGGGGAACCCGTCGCTGGTCGTGTTCAGCATCGGCCCGCTGTGGCACTGGCCGCAGAGCTTGTTCGGGAGGAAGTGCTCGCGCCCGCGCTGCTCCGACGGCGTGTTGCCAGGCGGCAAGACGGGCTCCGCGCCTCCGTGCGCGAAGCGGCGCAGCTCCTTCGAGCTGAACTGCTTCCTCTCGTAGTCGGCGATCTTCTCGAGCTGCTGCTGCGTCGGCGTGACCGTCGGCTCGAGGTGCGCCAGGATCGCGTGCGCGGCCTGCGTCTCGAGGTCGGGCTCCCGGGCGTCGAAGGTGATGAGCGGGTCGAGCGCGGGCGAGTTCTTGATGGTGGGGATGCCGCGATAGATTGTCACGCTCGTGGCCGCGGGGTCGTCGTGGAGCCAGATGTTCGGGGGCAGCTGGAACTCGAAGCGAATCGTGGCCTCGGTGAGGAGCCGCGTGTAGCTGTCGCCGACGCCGTCGTCGCTGTCGATCGGGCGGAAGAGAGGGTCGTTCGGGTCGGCGGCGTACCGCGCCTGCACGTCCGCCGGGGAGAGCGTGCCGGTCTCCTCGCTGTGGCAGGTGACGCAGCGACGCCCGTTGCCGCCGAAGGTCTCTGTCTCGAAGAGCCGCTGGCCGCTCTGGACCCCGTGCGCCTGGGAGGCGACCGCGACAGGCTCGCCGGAGCTCGCCTCGTCCTGCCCGACGCAGCCCGCGGCGCCGGCCCCGAGCAGCGGGATCAGCGGGAAGAGACAGGACATGAACGAGCGGCGACGGAAATCAAGAACGGTAGGCATGAGCTCTCTCTGGTGATGATTGTGGCAGGGGAACCTCGTCCGGAGCGGTGATCGCATCGCGTCCGCGCCGGTCGAGGGGCGCGTGTCCACGCCGAGAGCCCGTCCATGCTGCTGTATCTGGACCACAGTGGTTCGAGCGCCCGCGCGAGGCCGCGGCGAGCCTCGGCGACCGAGCCGAGCGACCTCGCAAACATCCAAGAAGAACAAACGGCTCCCGGGATGTCAAGAGAGCGCAAGTCCGCGCGATGACCGCAGCGACCTCGCGAACGGAGACCAACGGGCTTTACCCCCGGCCGCAGTGCGTGGGCTCGGTCGCAGCGTCGAGGGAGGCGGATGTGGTCGCCGCACGCCGCGTCCATGCCGCGAGCCCTGGCAGGTATGCAGCGCAGGGCGGCGCGGCCAGCAGCGCCCCGGCGCGGGACGGGTCGCTTCTCTATCCCATTGACGAGCGGGTCGATTCTGAGTGATTTACCCTCGGGGCCTCGTGTCGCAGAGGCAACGGAGCTGACGTGTCGCGTCGCTGACCGCCGCTGAACTCGATGCCCCAGGAGGATTCATCATGAAGCGCATCTTCTGGGTGCGGCCCGCGATCGCGGCCGCCGCGTGTCTCGCCGCGTTCCACGCCGTCCAGGGCCCCGAGGCCAGGGGCATGGGCTCCGGGCGCTGGACCGTCTACGGCTGGGATCTCGCCAACACGCACCACGCGCGCGGCGAGAACGACATCGGGCCAGCGAACGTCGCCTCGCTGTCCGTGAAGTGGGCCTTCACCACGAGCGGCAACGTCCCCGCGACGCCGGCCGTCGACAGCGGCGCGATCTACTTCCCGGACGGGGGCGGCAACCTCTACAAGCTCGACGCCGACACCGGGCTCCCGCTCTGGACGAGCACGATCTCGGGCCTGACAGGCACGGCCGGCGCCGTCTCGCGCACGAGCCCCGCGCTCCACGGCCACATGCTGTTCCTCGGCACCCAGGCCGGCGCGCACATGGTCGCCGTGGACAGCCGCACCGGCGCCCTGCTGTGGAAGACGCAGCTCGACCCGCACCCCGCGGCGATCATCACGCAGTCTCCCGTCGTGCACGGCGGTCGCGTGTACGTCGGCGTCTCCTCGCGCGAGGAGCTCTTCGCGGCGGACAACGCGTATCCGTGCTGCTCCTTCCGCGGCAGCGTCGTCGCGCTCGACGCGGTGACCGGGGAGGTGCTCTGGCAGCGCTACCTGGTCCCCGAAGGCTACACCGGCGGCGCCGTCTGGGGTGGCGCGCCCGCGCTCGACCTCAAGCGGCGCACGGTGTACATCACCACCGGCAACAACTACACGGTGCCGCCGGCCGTGAGCGCGTGCGTCGAGGCTGCCGGCGACGACCTCGTCGCCGTCGAGGCCTGCCTCCCGGAAGACAACTATATCGACGCCATCCTCGCGCTCGACATGGACACAGGCGCGCTGAAGTGGGCGCGGCGGCTCCAGGGCTTCGATGCCTGGACGGGAGCGTGCTACTTCGGCGGCAACTGGTGCCCTGATCCGGCGGGCCCGGACTACGACTTCGGCACGGGCGCCACGCTGTTCACGGCCGGCGCGGGGGCTGGGCGCCGCGACCTGGTCGGCGCCGGCCAGAAGAGCGGTATCTTCTGGGCGCTCGACAGGGACGACGGGAGCGTGGTGTGGAGCACGCTGGTCGGCCCCGGCGGGGAGCTGGGCGGCATCATGTGGGGAGTCGCCGTGGATGACACCCAGATTTACGTGCCGATCGGCAACAACGGTCAGGTCGAGTACACGCTGGAGCCCTCCGGGCAGGTGATCTCGTGGGGATCGTGGAGCGCGCTCGACGCGGCCACGGGCGACATCGTGTGGCAGACGCCCGATCCCACGCCGGGCGCGCAGACCCGGGGGCCGCTGACTGTCGCGAACGGCGTGCTCTATGGCGGCTCGATGAGCGGCAACGTGCACGCGCTGAGCGCCGCGACGGGCGCCCTCCTCTGGAGCCATCCGGCCGACGGCTCCGTCAGCGCCGGCCCGGCGGTGGCGAGCGGCACGGTGTACTGGGGTAGCGGCTACGAGAGCTTCGGCATCGGCACGCCGGGCAACACGCTGTTCGCTTTCGACTTGCCGTAGCGCTGCCTCGCGGGCCTGCCCTGCGGGGGCCTGCTCTGCGGGGCTGCCCACTGCGGCGGTGAGGCCCGGCGCGGCCGTGGAGCCCGGCGCGGGCGCTGCGCGCTGGCGCCGGGTCTGCTCCTGCCATCCCTCGCGCTTCGAGCGGCCGTCAGTCGGCCACGAAGCCCTTCCACCTCCGCAGGTACACGGCGAACGTCTCGGAGATGCCGCGCTCGTACAGCTCGGCGCGCGTGAGCGGCGGCCGCCGCGGCTCCCAGGCGGGGTCGGCGATCCGCTGCGGCCAGTCGGGGTTCGCGATGGCGGCGCGCCCCAGCGCGACCGCTGTGGCGCCCATGTCGAGGAGCGCTTCGGCCTCGGCGCGCGTCCAGACGCCGCCGGCGACGACGAGCGGCAGGGTCGCCCCCACCGCCTCGCGGAACAGCGGCAGCGGGTGCTTGTCCGGGCGCTTCTGCGAGGGCTTGCTCGACCTCCACAGCGAGAGGTGGAGGAAGTCGGCGCCGTCCTCGGCGAGCCAGCGGGCGAGCTCGAGGTTCTCGTCGAGGTCGAGCCCCTGGGCCTGGCCAAAGTCCTCGGGCGACAGGCGCACGCCGACGACGAAGGAGGCGGGCACCGCGGCGCGGACGGCCCGGAGGGTCTCGCGCAGGAGGCGCGCCCGGTTCTCCCACGCGCCGCCCCAGCGATCCGTGCGGCGGTTCTGGGTGGCGGACAGGAACTGGCCGAGGAGGTAGCCGTGGGCGCCGTGCAGCTCGACGCCCGCGAAGCCCGCGGCGAGCGCCCGCGTGGCGGCGTCGCGGAAGCGGTCGATGGCGAGGAGGATGTCCTGCTCGGTGGCGGCGCGGGGGACGGGGAGGTCCGGCTCGGCGACGGCGCTGGCGCTCCAGGTGGGCACGCCGGACAGCTTGGGATCGGCCCGGAGGCCGCCGTGGAAGAGCTGGACGAGGCCGAGCGCGCCGGGGGTGGCGAGCTCGACCGCGAGCCGGCGCAGGCCGGGCAAGAGCCGGTCGGCGAAGATGCCGAGCTCGCCCGGCCAGGCCTTGCCATCCTCGGCGACGTGCGCGGCGCAGGTCTCGACGACGCCGAAGCCGCCTCGCGCGCGGTAGGAGAGCCAGCGCAGCTCGTCCTCGCTCAGGGAGCCGTCGTCGTGGCTCTGCTGGTTCGTGAGCGGGGCGAGCCAGACGCGGTTCCTGGCGGTGAGGCCGTTCGGGAAGGAGAAAGGAGAGAGCAGCGGTGAGGTCACGGGGACGTGTTTAGCACCCGCCGAGCCGCGTGCGCAGCGTGCTGCGCACGGCGCGGCGGCGGTGATGGTGCGCGGTGTGCACGGATCGTTGGTCGGGTGACAGCAGAGAGGCGCCATCCGAGAGCGCCACGAACGGCCCACGACCTCCTCCGAGCTCGGCGAAGCGCTGGATGTCACAGCCCATGCCGGCTCCCTCCACCCGAGGTGAGCGCTGCCCGCAGCCTCGTCCCATGGATCCCGGTGGACGGCAGCCACTCCAGGATGCCGTCGATGGCCCGCTCGATGGCGGCGGGGTCGGCGCCGTCGCTGAGCATGTACTCCTCCGCGACGACCTGTCGTGGAACGTCGATCGCCAGCAGCGCCGCCGCGATGACAACCCCGGTCCGGTCTCTCCCCGACGTGCAGTGTACGTACACCGGCCACGCGAGCCCTGGGGTCGCGAGCACGGAGAGCGCCCTGCCGAGCCAGCTCCTCACCCGGCGCTGCCGCGTGTCGTAGTTCTCGATGTCATCGTCCGCGGCGACGTGTACATACGCGACGCCGGTGAGATGAGCCGGATCGGGGCCGCGCCGGAGGTTCAGTATCGTACCGGGTGAGCCGAGATCGCCTGCCGCCGTCATCGCGTCGAATCGCCCGCCGCGGAGCAGCCGGCCAGCAGGGATCGGCGATACGTCGAGCCAGAGCCCGAGGGCTTCGCCCACATCTCGGTGGTTGACGGGTCGGAACGTCGCGCTCATACACCGCGCTTCCTTCGGTCGCTCAACGGGCCGCTCGAGCGGCGCGCGCCTGCCCCCGGGCGGAGGCCTACCGGGATCGGTCCCCGCCGCGGGCCGAGCTCTCCTGCTCGAGGACGTGGCCCACGGCGCCGATCACCTTGCACCGCGGGTCGCGCACCCCTTCGCCGATGCCGCCCCGGCCGGAGAGCGCCCACCGGCGCCAGGACGGCCTTCATGGCAATGCCCCATATGGGCGCGGCCGGGGGGAAGCAAGGTCGTCGCCCGGACGCGGCGCGCGACCGGGAGAGGTCGAGGACCCGCGATCTCCTCGCGCGCCGATCTTCTGTCGATCGCGGCCTCTCGAGTCGAGCTACCTTTCACCCCCGATCCGCGGCGGCATCAGCGCTGGCCGCCATCGCCCTCGGAGAGGAGACCATGGAGACCGTTAGAGCAGAAGTCGCCCCGGCACGGGGCGCGCGCGACCTCTCGACGCTGCCAGGGCCGCGGAGGCTGCCCTTCCTCGGGAACATCCTCGAGATCCGGCCGACGCAGTTCCACCTCACGCTCGAGGACTGGAGCCGCAAGTACGGTGATCTCTACACGTTCTGGATGGGCCGCACGCCGATCGTCGTCGTCAGCAACCTCGAGCTCGTCCAGCGCATCCTCCGCGAGCGGCCGAAGGAGTTCCGGCGCTGGAGCCCGCTGCAGGAGATCGTCGAGGAGATCGGCTTCGACGGCGTCTTCTCCGCCGAGGGGGACCAGTGGACACGGCAGCGGCGGCTCGTGATGAGCGCGTTCACCGCCGCGCAGCTGCGCGAGAGCCACGGCATGCTGGCCACGATCACCCGCCGGCTCCGGGAGCGCTGGCGCGCGGCGGCCGCGCGGGGAGAGCCTGTCGACGCGCGGCGAGACCTGGCGCGCTACACGGTGGATGTCACCAGCGCGGTGGCGTTCGGCATGGACATCAACCTCCTCGAGCGCGGGGCGGACCCCCTGTCGCACCAGCTCGAGAAGATCTTCGCGGCGGTCAACCGCCGCATCTTCGCGCCGTTCCCTTACTGGCGGCACGTCAAGCTGCCCGCCGACCGGGCCCTCGATCAGGCGCTCTCCGCGGTGCGCCAGCGGATGCTGGACATGCTCCGGACGGCCCGCGCCGAGCTCGACCGGGACCCGGCGCGGGCCGCGGCGCCTCGCTCGCTGCTGGAGGCGATGCTCGTGGCGCGCGACGCGGAGGACCCGAAGGCGCGGCTGTCGGACCAGGAGGTGCTCGGCAACGTGCTCACGGTGCTGCTCGCCGGGGAGGACACGACGGCCGACACGATGGCCTGGATGCTCCACTTCATGGCCCTGCGCCCGGACGTGCAGGCGCGCATGCGGGCCGAGGCCGACGCCGAGCTCGGCGACGCGGACCTGCCCGGGACCGCGGAGCACGCGCAGCGGCTGCGGTACATCGGGGCGGTCGCGCACGAGACGCTCCGCCTGAGGTCCGCCGCGCCGCTCCTGTTCATCGAGGCCTGCGCGGACACGGTGCTCGGCCCGCTGCGGCTCGGCGCGGGGGCGCGGATGATCCTGCTCACGCGGCAGATCGCCCTGAAGGACGAGAGCTTCCAGGACGCGAGCTCCTTCCTGCCCGAGCGGTGGCTGACCCCGCGGCCGGCGGGCGCCGGCAAGCACGACCCGCGCGCGGCGCTCGCCTTCGGCAGCGGCCCGCGCGTCTGCCCCGGGCGCGCGCTCTCGCTGCTCGAGAGCGCCATGGTGGGCGCCATGGTCGCGCGCGATCTCGATGTGTCGCTGGTCGACCCGGCGCAGCCCGTCAAGGAGCTCCTCGGATTCACGATGAAGCCTGAAGGGCTCATGGTCCGGTTCACGGCCCGCCGCCGCTGACGTCCGGACATCGACTCACCGGGTGCGCGCGAGTGCGCACCACACCGAGCCTCGCCCGAGAGCGAGGCTCTCGCCAGAGCGCCAGAGCGCCAGACAGACTGCCCGGAAGGTGCCTGAGCCAACGCGCGTTCTCGCGCAAGCGCGTGGCGGAACGCCGCAGTGGGGCGCGCGTGCAAGTCGCGCGTGGGAGGGGATGGAGTGTGATGAGGTGTGCTCATCGGGCGCCAGCGCGTTTCACGCAAGCTCCTTGCGGGCGTTTCTCCGGATCAACGCTCAGCCCGCACGCCTGGATCGCGCTTTGCAGTTGTGAAAGACATGAATCAACACGCTGCGTTCATGGTGGGAGTCATGGGGTTCTCGCTGACGCTCGGCTGCGCCGGCGAGCCTGGAACAGGAGACACCGAGACGCTCGAAGAGAGCGCCGAGGCATTTTCGACGACGCCGGGTGAGCCGAACCACGAAGAGATCACCATCACCGCGCTGTCGTTCCTGAGGCCTGAAGTGATCAAGGCCTTGACGATCGGCAACGTGTCGACGGACATCAAGTACTATACCAGCAATGCTGCCCACTTCGATGACTGCAACTTCCGCGGAGGCGCCGCCTTCGTCGCCGAGAAGCAAGCCCAGGCCGTGAAGGCGCTGGGTCCGGGCATCGCGCAGCTGGACGGAGATGCCCTGGCCATGCTGGCCTTCTCCCATTCACTCCACGCGGTGCAGGACTTCTACGCACACACCAACTGGGTCGAGCTCGGCGGCGACGCCCTCGTGGACCAGTCGCTCACGGCCTTCCCCGCGCTCAGGCCGTACTCCGCGGTGCCGTCGACGGGCTTCATCGTCGTGCAGGGCCCCAAGCCGAGGGAGACGGCGGTGACTCGCGACGACGACGCGCCTTACCCGGAGTACGCGATCGTGACCGTACGCCAGCGGCGGACGACGTCCTATGGGCTCGTCTCGGGCACGGTCGACTACGAGCCAGGCGACTTCTGTCCGCCCCCGGTGGCGATGACCCACGACGAGCTCAGCAAGGACAAGACCTCGTTGACCGATCGCATCGAGCAGCACCTGGCGGCGAAGTCGCTCGCGATCCGGCAGACACGTCATGAGTGGTGCCGGCTCAACCAGCTCACGCATGATGCGTGGGGCGACGCCGGAACCGCGCGCCTCGCGGCGTGGGTGGCCGACCCGAGCTCGGCGCCCGACTGCACCGCCGAGTGACGCGGAGGCGCTCTGGGACGTGTTCGCCCGTTACAGAGCGAGGGCCATGTAGCGGGTGCCGGCGACCGGATTGTGCCGGTAGGGGGGGACGTCCTTGAATCCGAGCGCCTCGTACATCGCCGCCGCGCGGGCCATCGACGGGAGCGTGTCGAGGTAGATGCGCCGGTACCCGATCGCGCGGGCCTCGTCGAGCACCCGAGCCACGAGCCGCCGCCCGAGCCCGAGGCCGCGCTGGCCCGGCTGTACATACAGCCGCTTCATCTCGCAGTCCTCGGGGGTGATCGCCTGTAGCGCGACGCAGCCACGCGGGACCTGCTCGACCGTGCAGAGCAGGAGTCGACCCGACGGCGGGGCGTAGGATCCGGGCAGGCGAGCGAGCTCGTCGGCGAATCCCTGGAAGCAGAGATCGACGTCCAGCGAGGCCTGGTACTCGAGAAAGAGCGCGCGGACCTGCTCGATCTGCTCGGCGCTGGTGGCATACCCGATCTCGATCATCGTCTCTCTCGCTGCCCCAGGGGTCGAACCCTTCACGGGTGTGCCGCCGCTCGGCGCGGCGCGACGCCTGACGTTATCACGGGAGCCATCGCGGGGTCGCCCGCGCGCGTCTACTCGTCCTCCTCCTCGTCGTCTTCGTCGTCCTCGTCGTCCTCGTCTGTGGTGACCGGGGCCTCGCGCTCGAGCTGCTCGGTGATGGTCTTCACCTGGACCTCCGCGGCGTGGATCTTCTGGCGGCAGAGCGTCACCAGATCCGCGGCCTCCTTCACGAGCGCGGAGAGCTCATCGATGTCCACCTGACCTTCCTCGATGGCCTGCAAGATCTCCTCGAGGCGCGACGAGGCCTCGCCGTACGAGCGCTCGTTCGTGGCGCGCTGCGGCTTTGCCGTGCCCCCGTCGGACAGCTCCTTCGTCGCGCGCTTCGGTTTTACCATGGCCCTAGTTCTCCTCCGACCCGTCCGAGCGAAGCCGCAGCACGCCCCGCTTCAGCTCGGCCACGAGCGTCGTCCCCTGGGGTGCGCGTGCCGCGTCGGTGAGCACCGTCCCCTCCTGCGTGCGCAGGATCGCGTAGCCACGCTCCACCACGCGCCGCGGGTCGAGGAGGCGCAGGCGCCGCTCGCGCGACGCGACGCGCTCGGATTCGAGCGCGAGCCTCCGGGAGGAGCGCGGGCCGAGGAGCGAGGCCATCTCGTCGACGTGGTGCGAGGCGGCGTCGAGATCGCGCCGCGCTCCCTGGCGGAGCTGTCGGACCGCTTCCTGGAGCTGGCCCGCTCGGCGCGCGATGAGCAGCGACGCGGTGCGCGGGACCCGGGTCGCCCGGCGGGTGAGGTCCGACGAGGCGGACCGGAGGGCCCGCCGGCTCTGGTCGAGGATGCTCAGGAGGGACGATTCGACGGTATCCCTTGCTTCCGAGACCCGCAGGACGAGGGATGCGGCAGCGGCGGTCGGGGTCTTTTCGCGCCAGCCCACGAAGTCGAGCGCGGAGATGTCTCTCTCGTGGCCGATCCCGACCACCACGGGGAGCGGGAACGTGGCGACGGCCCGGGCGATCGGCTCCGAGTCGAACCAGGCCAGGTCGGTGCGCGAGCCGCCGCCGCGGCAGATCAGCAGCACGTCGAGCTCCGCTGCGTGTGCCCGGAACCAGTCGAGGGCGTTGAGCACCGATGGCTCCGTCTGCCGTCCCTGGACCCGCACCCCGTGCGCCACGACGCGGAACGCGAAGCCTGATTCCCTGAACGTGCCGAGCACGTCGTTGTAGGCGTCCGAGCCCAGGCTCGTCACGAGGCCCACGCGGAGGGGCAGCGCGGGGAAAGGCAGGGAGCGGTTTCGCTCGAGGAGCCCTTCCTCGGCGAGCCGTCGGCGGATCTCCTCCCTCCGCCGGGCGGCCTCCCCGAGGGTGTAGTCCACGTCGAGCTCCTCGATCATGAACCTGTACGAGCCCCACGGGACGTACAGCTCCACGCGCCCGCGCACGCGGATCTGGATCTCGTCCTCGAGCTGGAACGGATTGCCCGCCGCGGCGAGCCGCCGCTCGATCTCGCCGCGCGCGCGCTCGAAGAGGGTCGCCTTGATCTCGGCGACCGTCTTGCCATGGGCGTCGCGCTCGACGAGCTCGAAGCCGACGGTGCTCCTGTGGGCGGCCCGGTTGTAGCCGCAGACCTCCCCGACGAGCCAGATCGAGGCTGGGAACGCGGCCTCCAGCGCGGCGCGGACCTTTCCGTTGAGCTGCGAGACGGTGAGGTCGGACGCGGTAGCTGCTGAGCGCGGCCGGGCGTCCGGGTCGCGCGGATCGTCGGAGCGGATGGGCTCGGCGGTTCGGACCGGCGTGATGCGGCCTTCGGCGAGGACGAGGGCGTCGAGGGCGCCGCCGCGTTCCCGGTAGAGGCGCTGCGTCACCTCGCAGAAGGCGAAGCCCTCGATGTGCAGCCTGTCCACCACCGCGACCACGTGCGCCTCCGGGACCCGCCAGGTTTTCTGTGCGGGGTTCCAGCTGCGAGCGGGGAGCAATTTCACGACGTCCACGAGCCTGCGGTCGAAGGCGAAGTGGATCTGGAGGGTCCCGGTCCCGTCGTTGGTGACCCGGCGGCTCATCGCGGCACTCTATCATCGCGGGCGAGCATCGCGGCCGGGCATCGCGGTCGAGATCGGCGGTCAGGCCACGAGCGCGCTCGGGCGGGAGCGCTCCGCCGCGCGTCGCGAGTGCCCGCCCCCGCCGCCACGCTCGTCGACGTGCCGACCGCCCCGGAGGGGCCGACGTGCTGCGCGACGCCCTGGAGATGGCCGCCACCTCGTTCGTGCTCTGCCACAACCATCCAGACGGCGACCCCAAGCCCACCGACGAGGACGTGTTCCTGACCAACGCCGTCCAGCACGCCGCGCACCTGATCGGCGTACCCCTCGACGATCACGTCATCGTCACGCCCCCGCCGGGCGCTTCTCCTCTGTGCTCCGGCGCTGAAACCGGTCCGGTCCGGCCGCCGCACCTGCGCGACGCCAACCCACGTCGGTAGTCCGCAGTCGCGGTAATCTCCTCACCGGTGGGAGAACCGCGGAGCGGTCATCTCCCACGAGCAACAAAAAAGAAAATCACGCGACCGACAACGATTCCCACACGATCAACTCGACCTCTCAGCAAGTACCTGCCACACGATGATCTACTACGGGGCAGCTTGATGATCGTGGCGCGATTCGGTGACTATATGATTCGCTTCTTCGCATCGATGCATGGTGGCGCATGCTGCGATGATGGATTAGAGTCGCACTCCGATGCACAACCGCTCCGACCAGTTCGCCAAGAGCTTGCTGCGCGACGGGCTGAGCCTCGTTTCAGCGACGGAGACCGAGGTAGAGGTCCTGGCAGCGACACAGAAGATCGATGTCTATAGCGTGCCTGATCCCGCTCGCGAAGCCGAGCGCGCCGGGATGGGCTTGCTCGGCGAGCTCTCGAGGGAGCCGAGCCTGTTCGAGCCGTTCCGCGGCACGCCGAGCCTTCGTCTGGTGCGACGGTGCCTGCGCAAGCAGCTGACGTGGCATCACGAGCTCGAACGCCGCGCCCGCGCTGCAGCCGGCTCCGCCGCGCCGGCCCCGGACACCGACGCGCCGCCGCAGCCGCCGGTGGACTTCCCGGCGCTGGTCGTCATCAGCCCCGGGCGTCCTGAGACGGTGCTCGATGCCTACCGGTGCGAGCCGGTGCAGGCAGGCGTCTACCACGCCGTGCCGGGCCTGGTGATGCGCGTCGTGGTGCTCGCAGAACTGCCCCGGACGCGCGCGACGCTGCTCTTGCGGCTGCTCGGCTCAGGCCGCCTCCTGCGCGAGGCGCTGGCCGACCTGGCGGCGTTACCGGACGATGCCTGGGAGAAGAGCATCGCCAAGCCGCTGCTGGTACACTTCCGGCTCGGAATCCAGGAGCCGATCGACGAGAAGGAGGACGAGGTGAGCGCAGAGATCCGGGCGTGGTTCGAGGATTACGAGCGGAAGCTTCGGGCCGAGGAGCGGAAGGAAGGCCGCAACGAGGGGCGCGCCGAGGAGGCCGCGCGTGCCGTGCTGACCGCGCTCCGGGTTCGCGGCATCACCGTGCCGGACGCCGCTCGGGAGCGCATCCTGGCCGAGAAGGATCCGGAGACGCTGGAACGGTGGCATGAACGCGCCATCGTCGCCGCGTCGCTCGCCGAGGTGCTCGACACGCTGAGCTGAGCGAGGCCGGTGTTCACCCGCCCCGCCCCGCCGCGCCGTCGACCACCGCCGGCACGGACTCCCGCATCGCCTCGACGAAGCGCCGCAGCCGGGCAGGATAGAAGCGGGCGTGCGGATACACCAGGTGGACCGGCAGCGGATCCGCCTGCCACGACGGCGCGAGGTGCAGCAGCCGCCCCTGCGCCAGGTCGTCGGCGACCAGCCAGGACGAGGCCACGCAGACGCCGAGGCCCATCAACGCGGCGCTGCGCAGGGCATACAGGCTGTCGGTGCTCATGCGCGGGCGGATCGCGAGATCGATCCGCTCACCCCGTTCACCGCCTGACGAGTGGGTCAGCGTGATCGTGTCGCGGTAGTAGGTGCGCAACGCCAGCCACGGCATATCCGCCAGGTCCGATGGATGCGCCGGCGGCGCGGCCCGGCCCAGCACCGAGGGCGCGGCCGACACGATGCGCGGCACCTCGGTCAGGCGGATCGCCACCACGGCCGGATCGGCCACCGCGCCAACAAGGATCGCGCAGTCGATGCCGTCGGCGATGAAGTTCGGCTGCCTGTCGTGCAGCAGCCACTCGACCGAGACCCGCGGATAGCGGCGCAGGTAGTCGGCCAGCGGCCCGACCAGCTGCTGCTGCCCGAAGGCGTGCGGCACGACGACGCGCAGCGTCCCGTCGGGCTGGTCGCGATCGCCTCGCATGTCCGCCTCGAACGCGTCCAGGCTGGCCAGCAGCGCCTTGGCCCGCTCGAAGCAGCGCTCGCCGTCCTCGGTCAGCTTCATCGTGTGCGTCGAGCGCTGCAGCAGCGGCAGGCCCAGCGAGCGCTCCAGCGCCTGCAGACGGCGGCTCACGGTGGGCTGCGTCGTCCCCAGCAGGGTCGCCGCGGCCGACAGGCTGCCGGCCTCGACGATCTTCACGAACGTCTGCATCAAGGCGATGCGGTCCAGCGACGAAGGCGAGGCCATGGGCGGCGCCGGCGTGGTCATACGCCAAGCGTATAACCATCGTGCACCCCACGCTACTACAGCGTCGGAACGACGCTGCGCATACTCGCTACACGATGCTCATCATTCAGCCGACGCATACAACCTCCGCCCCCCTGCCGCCGTCCGCGCTGCCCGCCGCGTCCGCGCCGCCCCTGCCCGGCGCCCTGGTGCTGCTGCTGGCCACCGGAGCGGGCCTGGCCGTGGCCTCGCTCTACTACAGCCAGCCCATGCTCGGCGTGCTGGGGGCCGAGCTCGGCGCCTCGGACAGCGCGCTCGGCCTCGTGCCCACGCTGACCCAGCTGGGCTATGCGCTGGGCATCCTGCTGCTCGCGCCGCTCGGCGACCGCTACGACCGGCGGCGCATCATCCTGGCCAAGGCGGCCGTGCTGGCGGCCGCGCTGCTGCTCGGCGGCGCCGCGCACGGCATCGGCACGCTGCTGGTCGCCAGCCTCGTCACCGGCCTTGCCGCGACCCTGGCGCAGGACATCGTGCCCGCCGCCGCGACGCTGGCCCCCGAGGCGAACCGCGGCAAGGTGGTCGGCACCGTGATGACCGGCCTGCTGCTGGGCATCCTGCTGTCCCGCGTGGTCAGCGGCTTCGTGGCGGAGCACCTCGGCTGGCGCACCGTGTTCATCGCCGCCGCGGCCAGCATCGCCCTGCTCGGCGCGGCGATGTGGCGCAGCCTGCCGCGCTTCAAGCCGACCACGCAGCTGAGCTACGCCGCGCTGCTCGGCTCGCTGGCCGGGCTGTGGAGGCGCCACGGCGCCCTGCGCCGCGCGGCGCTGGCCCAGGCGCTGCTGTCGGTGGGGTTCAGCGCGTTCTGGTCCACGCTCGCCGTGATGTTGCACGGCGCGCCGTTCCACCTCGGCAGCTCGGTGGCGGGCGCCTTCGGCCTGGCCGGCGCGGCCGGCGCGGTGGCGGCGCCCCTGGCCGGCCGCATCGCCGACCGCAGCGGGCCCGAACGGGTGACGCGCATGGGCGCCGGGCTGGCGCTCGTGGCCTTCGCCGCCATGGCGCTGTCGCCCATGCTGTCGGCCCACGGAAGGCTGTGGCTGCTCGGCGCCAGCGCCGTCGCCTTCGACCTCGGCATCCAGGCCGCGCTCGTGGCGCACCAGACCATCGTCTATGGCATCGAGCCCGGCGCACGCAGCCGCCTCAACGCCGTGCTCTTCGTCGGCATGTTCATCGGCATGGCCCTCGGCGCCGCGCTGGGCAGCGTGCTGCTCGCCCAGTGGGGCTGGCTGGCGGTGACGGCCCTCGCCTCGTCGACGGCGGCCGGCGCGCTCATCGTGCGATTCTGGCCGGCTCGTCCGGCTCTGGCCGGCGACGCGCCCGTATCCGCTCAGGTTAGCTAACGTCCATGACGTCGATCACGGACCGAGTGGAAGCCCTTGCGACTTGCTCGCTCCGCTTGTCGCCGAGCGAAGGACACGCGCGGCGCTCGGCTTCCCAGGAAGCTGGGTCACACGCCGCGCGGGCGGGTCAATTCGGCTCGTCGTGGCACAATCTGTTTCCGACTCCGCGGCTCCGCGTGGCAATGCCTCTTGGTAAATACTCATTTCCAAGTGGAGCTCTCTGGCATACGGCCTGCACAGGGCCAGCGGCATGCGAACGACAATGAGCCTGATGCGCGCGCTCCACGACCTGACGGCGAACGTCCTCTACTCGCCCTTCAGCATCTCGACCGCGCTCGCCATGTATACGCGGCTCGTGCTCGTCAACGCGATCTCCTTCGACGCCGCGTGGAGAGAGCCGTTCAAGGAGGCAGCGACGAAGCCTGGTCCTTTCCGGCGCGGCGACAACACGAGCGTCACCGCCGAGATGATGCACGGCAATCAGGATACGCTCTACGGCGCCGGCGACGGCTGGGAAGCCGTGGAGCTCCCTTACGCGGGGACCCCCGTCTCGATGCTCGTCGTGATGCCCGACGAGGGGACCGCGGACGCCTTCCAGGAGTCGCTCGACGGCGCGGGGCTCGAGGCCATCGTCGCCTCGATGGAGAATCGATCCGTGGATATCACGATGCCGAAGTTCTCGTTCCGCTCGTCGGCCACGCTCCGGCAAGCGCTCGCGGGGCTCGGCATCGAGGTCGCCTTCGGCGAACGCGCCGACTTCTCAGGCATCCTGTCGAGCGGAGGTATCCAGATCGAGGACGTCATTCACAAGGCGTTCATCGACGTGGATGAGGCCGGCACGGAGGCGGCGGCGGCGACGGCGGTCATCATGTCCACCGGGAGCGGGGGAAGTGAGCCTGCCGAGGCGCCGCTCGTCCTCGATCACCCGTTCTTCTTCTTCATCCGCGACGTACCGACGGGGGCGCTCCTCTTCGCGGGGCGCATCAACGATCCGACAGCGCACTGACAGCGAGCCTCGGACAGCGCACCGACAGGGAGCTCCCCCCGCCAGGAAGACCCGAGAGAGCCCGGCGCCTCATGGCGCCCTGTCGGCTCCCTCGATCCAGCAGGGTAAGGGCATTCCCCCACCCGCCCCTGGACCCGCGGCTACGCCTTCGGGGCCCGGGGCGTGAACTCCCAGACGAACTTCCCCTTGCCCTTGTTCTGATCCGCCGGCGTCAGGACGAGCCCGTCGATCGACTGCACGACGCAGCTCGTCACCTCCTTCGAGGCGGTGGTGCCGTCCTCGTCGACGACGATGTCCGTGAGGCGGCCGGTGTCCTCGAGCACGAGGAAGGTGAGGGTGACCTTCCCCTCGGCGCCGGGGTTCCGGGCGAGCTCCGCGTCGTAGCACGCGCGGATCTGCTCCTCTCTCGTCGAGAGCAGCGCGGCCGTGTCGTCTCGGTACATCTCCGGGCTGCGCAGGGCGAAGGAGCACCCCGCGGAAGCGCTCGACGAGGCCACCAGGACAATACCGAAGAGCCATTGCTTCATGCGCGCCTCCTTGCCGGGAGCAGCGTTCGTGGATCGACCGCGGACCAGCATCTACTCCCCTTTCCCCGCGGCCTTCGCGGTGTCCTGCTCGACGATGTTGAACTCGACCCGGCGGTTCTTCTCACGCCCCTCCTCCGACTCGTTGTCCGCGATGGGCTTCGTCTCGCCGAAGCCCTTGGCGGTGAGCATGCCCTGCGCGATCCCGTGCTGGACGAGGTACTCCATCACGGCCTTCGCGCGGCGATCCGAGAGCTTGAGGTTGTGGTCGTCCGCCCCATCGGAGCTCGCGTGCCCCTCGATGGCGATCTTCTTGATGTGCGGGTGCTTCTTGATCGTGTCGACGATCTCGTTCAGCAGGCTGTGCGACTCCGTCCGGATCGCCGCCTTGTCGTGCTCGAACTGGATCTTCTCGTTGATGACGATCTGTTTCTCCGTCACCTCCACGCGCTTCTTCTCGGGCGGCGGGGGCGGCGGGGGCGGCGGGGGCGGCTTGCCCACGATGGCGAACGCCCTTCCCCCTTCGAACGCGGTGACGCCGCCGCAGGCCGCCGAGCCAAGGCTCACGCCGACGAGCAAGGCAAGGGCGACTCGAGGCCCGAGGCCCGCGGGTCGCCGCGACGCGCGATGGGCGCCGGGCAAGGAGCGAGGGCCCGGACGGCGCCTCGCGCTTCGGTTGTCGGAAATATCGTTCATGGTCGAGACTCCATGGGCCGCCGTCACGGGCCCAGGTCGCTGGGCGGCGCGCTCAGCGCAAGCACGACGAAACACCCTGGATACAAGGTGGGGTCGGCTCGCGGGCGAGCTCCATGCCGCGCACCCTAGCCCAGATCGAGCGCGGCGAGCTAGCCTCGATTTTCACCAAGATGGCCCTGCTCCAGCGCGCTCGCGACACGATCGCTGCGCCCGGGTGGGGAGGTGCCTCGCTCCGGGTCGCATTCCCCTGGTCGGTGCCAGATCGGCGCTGCGTCAGCCGATCTCCCCCTGTGAAAATCCAGCCTGACCGCGCGGTCCTGCCCGAGGGGCGCATTGCGCGCCTGGTGAAGATACCTCGGCGGGGACGCGCGCCTGAGGTCCAGGGTGCCCGGCGCCGACGCGATGCCCGGACCGCCTCGACCGCCGTGGGCACGCCCGAGCACCTCTCACCGCGCGCCGAACCTCACGTCCAGGTCCGGGTACTTGCGGGCGAAGTACTCCAGTGCCAGCCACGTGTGACAGCGCCGAACGTCGGGTTGACGAGCCGTGGGGCAGTTGCAGCCAAGGAAGACGTCACCTCGCCGGGCCTCCTGCGCCAGCGCGTCGAAGCGCCCCGCTTGCTCCGCAAACCGCTCATCGAGCACCGCGATGTAGGCGGCGCGAAACCGCTCGAAGCCAGCTCGCGAGGCGTCGGACAGGAACTCTTCGACGATCTCCCGGGTGGGCCTCAGGACGTGTTGCGTGTGTTTGCGCGTGTCGTACCGCTTGCCTTCCGGCAGCGGATCGCCGTCCCGACGGCGCCCGCGAACGATCTGGTAGCGTGCGAGCATGCGCTGCTTCCTGCTTTCATTGCGTCGGCCGTGACGTCGGGTGGCGGTCCGGACGAAGCGCCGCGCCCCTCACCGCGGCGCCGGCGCGCGCGACGCGGCCGCCCACGACCACCATGTCGATCGGCGTGTCGACGAGCGAGCGATCGGGCGAGAGATCGCGGCCGAGCACCGTCAGATCGGCCACGTAGCCAGGCGCGATCCGGCCCCTCTGGCCCTCGGCCCAGGACGCGTATGCGGGCTCGGCGGTGAAGGCCAGGAGCGCCTCGTCGAGGTCGAGCCGCTCCTCGGGCATCCACCCGCCCGGGGGCTGGCCCGAGAGATCCTGCCGGGTCACGGCCGCGTG
The DNA here is from genome assembly GCF_051530195.1 of Sorangium sp. So ce321. Taxonomy (NCBI): domain Bacteria; kingdom Pseudomonadati; phylum Myxococcota; order Polyangiales; family Polyangiaceae; genus Sorangium; species Sorangium sp. So ce321. The sequence continues at coordinate 8,088,808 of NZ_CP150329.1, forward strand.
AATGCCGAGCAGCGGCGAGGGCTCCTCCACCGGGAAATCCGAGCCGAACACGAGGCGCGCGCCCGACGAGCGCAGCGAACGCCAGGCGTACGCGCCCTTCAGGCGATGGGCGCCGAGCCGCGCGGGCGCCCACGCCATGTCGCTCGTCGCGTGCGTCGGCTGCATCGAGGCGATCACGCCGAGCGCCGAGAAGCGCGGCAGATCGTCGGGCGAGAGGATCTGCGCGTGCTCCACCCGGAACCGCAGCGCCGCCGCCCGCCCCGGGCCGAGCGCCTCGAACGCGTCGAGCACGGCGCGGTTGGCGCGGTCGCCGATCGCGTGCACCGCGAGCTGGAAGCCCGCGTCCGCGACGAGCCGCGCCGCGCGCGCGAGCGCGTCGCGATCCATCAGCAAGAGCCCGCTCGTCGAGGGCTCGTCCGCGTACGGCTCGAGGAGCGCCGCGCCGCGCGAGCCGAGCGCGCCGTCGGCGTAGAGCTTGACCCCGCGCAGCACGAACATCGCCGTGCCCGTCGCGTCCACGTCGGGCGCGCGCCCCCTCAGCCCCTCGAGCCTCCCCTCGCCCGCGAGGTACGCGTGGACGCGGATCGGCAGCCGCCCGGCGGCGGCGAGCGCGCGGTAGACCGCCACGGTCTCGTCGTCGATGCCCATCTCGTGCACGCCCGTGAGCCCGGACGAGAGCGCCTCCTCGGCCGCGCGCAGGATGCGCCGCTCGCGCACGGCGGGCGGGTCGGCCGGGATCCTGGCCTCGATGAGGCCCATCGCGTTGTCGATGAAGACGCCCGTCGGCTCGCCCGCCGCGTCGCGCAGGACGCGCCCGCCCGGCGGATCCTGCGTGCCGCTGCCGACCCCGGCCGCGCGCATCGCCGCGGCGTTCGCCCAGAGCGCGTGCCCGTCGACGCGGCGCAACGCCACCGGATGCTCCGGCGCCGCCGCGTCGAGCGGGCCGTGCGTGGGGAACGCGGCGCCCGGCCAGAGGTTCTGGTCCCAGCCGCGCCCGGTGATCCACTCGCCCCTCGGGCGGGCCTTCGCCGCCTCGGCCACGACCGCCGCCGCCGCCTCCGCGCTCCTCGTGCCGCGCACGCTCGGCGTCTCCAGCGCGACCCCGAGCCCGTAGAGGTGGCCATGCCCGTCGACGAGCCCGGGCACGACCGCGCGCCCCGGCAGCTCCACGACGCGCGTCCCCGGCCCGACGAAGGCCTTCGCGTCGGCCGCGCTGCCCACGAAGACGATCCGCTCGCCGCGCACGGCGACCGCCTCGGCGCGCGGCTCCGCGGGGTCCATGGTCCGGACGACGCCGGCCGTGATCACGAGATCTGCGGGCGTCCCCGGCGTCGCCGTCGCGGCGGGCGGGCCCGGCGAGGCGCAGCCGAGGGCGAGGCTGCCGAAGAGGCTCAGGAGCGTCGCTCGGAGCACGTTCGACATGAGCGCCACCCTAGCACCCGCGCGCGGCGCGCAACGGCGCCCAGGGCGCGGGCGTCACCTCGCTCAGGGAGGCGTCGCATCGCCGGCGCGACGTCCTTCCTCCGCGGCGCGACGCGCCGTCCGGAGGACCTGATCGCGGAACTGACTGGGGGTGAGGCCCGTATGCTTCTTGAAGTTGGCGTTGAGCGTCGACTTGGAGCTGAAGCCGCAGTCCATCCCCAGGGCGAGGATCTTCTCCGCCGACAGGCCTCGATCGAGCAGCCGCCGCTTGAGCTCCTCGACGCGGGCCAGGTTCACGACATCATGGAAGCTCTTGCCGAAACGGTCGTTCAGGACCTGCGAAAGGTGGTGTGACGGCACGCCGAGGCGTTGCGCCAGCCCCGAGAGCGTGAGGTCGGGGTCTCGGTACGGCTTTTCGCGAGCGAGCAAGGCGGCGAGCTGCGCTTCGATCTGCGCTAGCTGGCTCTCCTTGAGCCGCGTCTTCTGGTACTTGACCGCGGCCGGCCGCACCTCGGCGCTCACCGCGGCAGCCTCCCCGTGCTCCTCCTCGCCCGGCCTGCCCGGCTCGCCCACTTCGCCGGCCGCCCCCGCCTCACCTGGCACCGCGAGCAGCGCCTCGGATGGGTGGTCCGGCGTTGCCGCGGGCCCTGACTCCTCGACGCGCGAGGCCCCGCTCGTCTCCTCCGCCCTCGCCAGCGGGGCCGGAGCCCTCGCCTCGGCGCCGCCGCCCGGCGCCGGGAGCACCTGCGGCTCGGACGCGGTCCTGTAGGCGATGATGTAGATGAGGACCATCAGCCCGGTGTGCAGATAGCCCAGCACGGGAACGGGGCTGATCCGCGCGAACATCGACCCGAGCCAGAGGACGAGCAGCGCCCCCAGGAGCCACTGCAGCCAGCGGAGGTTGATCCGGTCGACGTTCGAGACCTCACCGGCGACCGCAGCGCGGTAGCGGCGCACCGCCAGGAGCGCCGCCAGCAGATAGCCAAGCCCCTGGAGCTCGACCCCCCACTGCCAGAGCGCCTGATCCCAGGCGAGCCCCCCGCGTCCCTCGCGCATCGCCAGCGCGAGCTTCTCCTCGCCCGGCAAGAGGAAGCGCGGGATGTCGTGGACGGTGTACAGCACGAATGGAACAAGATGAAACAGCTGTAATCCCCAGCGCTTCGGCCGCGAGGTGAGCGCGAGCGCATGGAGATAGAAGAGCGGGCCATACAGCGCAGGCAGCGTGTCGATGGACAGCAGCCATCGCGGGTCGCTCTGGAACGCGCCCGACCTCACGTAGAGCACATAGAGGCTCGAGACGGTGATCGCGGCGATGGGGAAGGCCAGGATGCGGTTCGCCGTCCGGTTCTGCCGGCGCACCCACAGGAGGATGCACGTGAGCAGCCCCTGCGCCACGACGAGCACGTACATCACATCGAACCAGCTCGAGAGCCTCATCGAGGTGGGGTCCTAGCACCTCGGCGGGCCTGCCTCATGCCGCTCCCGGGACGCCCGGCGGACCTGCGCCGCGCGTGCGCGCGCCCGCGGAGCGCGTCCCGGGTCCGACCTCATGAGACGGGACGCAGCGCCCGAGAGATCCGGGTCCGGTCTCAAGGGGCCAGGCGCTCCCCCGCCGGCGGAGACGCAGATCCAGGGTGTCCCACCAAGGAGCTGTACAATGACCACCCGATCCAGAAACGCCCTGCCGCCCGCCATCCCGCTCCCGAGCCTCCCTGTCGCGCCGCTCGCCTGGACCACGGCCCGCGAGGAGCCCCCCGCGCCGCCGCTGCCCCGCGCCGACAGCTGCGCAGAGTTCCAGTGCCTCCAGGCGGAGGAGGCGCACGAGCCGCGCGCCCGCTTCCCCGGAGGTGGCGTGACCGGACTCCCCTTCGCGTCCGCCTCCGGCCCGTCGCGGCGCGCGGCCCAGGGCAGCCCCCGGTCGGGCGCCGGCTCCGGACGGCGCACCGGAGCGGTCGCTGCGCTCCTCGGCTCGCTCGCGCTGGCCGGGTGCTCCTCGGACCCGCGCGGGCAAGGGCCCGCCGGCGACCCGCTCGATCCGCCTGCCGGCGGCACGGCGTGGGTGATCCGCGAGGCCACACCCATCAGGACAACGGATCCCGTCGAGGACGACGCCGACATGGAGGCCTTCGGCGACCTCCTCGGATCGGCGAAGGTCGCGGGGCTCGGGGAGAGCGCCCATGTCCTGCACGAGCTGAACCAGATGCGGATCAGGCTTCTCGAGTACCTGGTCGAGAGGAAGGGCTTCCGCGCGATCGTCCTGGAGTCCGGGATCATCGAGGGGCGGTTGGCCGAGAGGTACGTCCAGGGAGACCCGGACATCACCGTCGAGGACGCGATGATCGGCGGCTTCACCCATGGGTCTGGCCTGTACGAGGAAGTCCGCGACATGCTCGAATGGATGAGGACGTACAACGCGAGCCAGCGAGACGCGGACGACAACGTCCACTACTACGGGATGGACCTGACCGTCCGCGGAGACGCTCCGGTGACCGCGCTGGAGCTCCTCGCGCCTTATCTCGCGAAGGTGGATCCCGCGTACGCGGAGGCAGAGCTCAGCGAGCTCCTTTCGCTCGCCGGGAGGGCGAACGAGGTGACCGAGGAGGTCCACCGGTATTACGAGCGCCTCGGCGAGGACCACATCCCGGGCAACTTCCTGGACGGCTTCACCTCGGTCAGCTTCGAGCAGCTCGGCGAGGACGAGCAGGCCGCGCTGGAGGACGGCATCGAGCGGCTCAACGAGCGCCTCGCGGCGAACGAGGCCGCGTACACGAGCGCGAGCTCGAGCGAGGAGCACGCGTGGGCCTCTCACGCGGGCCTGCTCGCCAGCCAGATGCTCCGGGACCTCCGGTCGAGGCAGGCGCACCCGGCGATCGTCTACTTCGACGAGAACATCAGGGTGTTGGAGGCGATCTACGAGGACCGCCTGGCGGAGCTCACGATCGACCAGCGCCACCTCATGCGGCTGGATGACGTCGAGGCCTACAAGGTGTACTTCAAAGGAAGGGAGACGCGAGAGCTCGCGCTCGCCGAGAACCTCGCCTGGGTGCAGTCCCGTCACGGGAAGACGATGGTCTACGCCCACAACTTCCACCTGCTGAAGACAGAGGTCGATGTCACCGTGGGAGACATCGCCCTCGGAAAGCTGGGGACCAAGGGCGCTGGCCAGTTCATCGCGGAGCGCTTCGGGGACGACTATGTCCTCATCGCGGGGACGATGGATACGATCCTGGGCCCGACGGGAGCCCCGCTTCCGCCGGAGCAGTGGCCGCCCGACTTCATCCCCACGAGCCAGTGTGATCGGTGCCTGGAGAAGGCGCTGGCGGAGGCCGCGGAGGCGCGCTCCTCGAGCGCGCTGCTGCTCGACCTGCGCACCGCCTCCGGCGAGGCGCGCGCGTGGCTGGAGGACGACATCGACAGCCGCTGGCAGGGCAGCTTCCAGAAAGTGAGCCCGCTGCGTGCCTTCGATGGCGTCTTCTTCGTCAGCGGGGTCACCCCGTCGCGGCCCTACCAGCCCGAAAGCCCGGCGGGCGAGTGAGCGCGCGCGTCCTCGGCATACAAGGCTCGCTGGGGTCCGGGCGCCTGGCGCCGTAGGCTCGCCCGGCGGACCGTCCGCCGGGCCTCGTTTGACGCGACTCGCCTCCTCCTGGAGAGACGACGGTCACCTCGACAGGCTACGCTGGCTTTCGCGCCCACGCGCCGAAGACCATCTCGCCGACATACGTCGCGTTCGCCTCCTGGAGCTCCTCCGCGAGGCGCTGTTCGAGGGTGTCGACCTCGATCTCCTCTGCGGAGGCGACGCCTTGTTGCGCGATGCGAGCGAGCATCGCGCGGACGATGAGCCCGGTGGGGAAGAGCGACCTTGGCGTCTGGACGATCGCCTCGGCGCGGACGTGCTCCACGGTGAGCCCGGCCCGCTCGAGGACCGACGCGAGGTCGAAGCCCATGTGGATGTTGGCCCCCTCGCGCTCGACGGTGCGCCAGAGCCAGCCGCGCACACGCTCGTGCAGCGGCAGCGGCTTCGAGGACACCGGCCCGATCGACGCGTCGTTCTCCTGGAACACAACCAGCCCACCCGGCCGTACGGCGCGGGCGAGCCCGCGGAGGGCGACGACGGGATCGCGCTGGTACATGAGCACCCGCCTCCCGACGGCGGCGTCGAAGAGGCCATGCTCGGGCGAGGGTTCCCCGAGATCGCCCTCTGCGAACGCCACATTCGAGAGGCCGAGCTCGCGTGCCCGCTCGCGCGCAGCCGCGATCGGGCTCACGTCGCGGTCCACGCCCAGGACCTGCCCCTGTTCCCCCACCAGCCGCGAGATCATCAGCGAGACGTCTCCGCGGCCGCAGCCGACGTCGAGCACGCGCATCCCTGCGGTGATGCCCGCGTCGATCAGCAATCGCCTCGTCATGTCATCGACGATGTTGGCCATCGTGTTCCGTCTCCAGGTGAGTGACGTGCCGTGACGTCAAGTGAGCAGACCGCTCCCCGCCAGCCCCACGGTGAGCGCGCCGGAGAGCACGCCCGTTCGGCGTCACGCGCGCCACGCGCGCCGGGTGAGCAGCGGGACCTCGGTCTCGTTCGCCACCTCCGATCTCTAGCGCCGGCGCCGCGACCGCTGCAGGTCGAGGCTTTCGCCCGGATTGGCGAGGTTTGGGATCGAGGGGGTGGGGAGAGGGATCTCGGAGGCACGCCTCGTTACCCACCCTGGCTTCCGCCGCTCCCCCACGGTATGCCCGGGGGCCATGGAACACGAGCGCAGGAAGATCCGCTACGCCGTCATCGGCCTCGGCAACATCGCGCAGGTCGCGATCCTCCCGGCGTTCGCGAGCGCCGCCGAGAGCTCGGAGCTCGTCGCCCTCATCTCGGGCAGCCGCGAGAAGCTCGAGGTGCTCGGCGAGCGCTACGGCGTCGCGGAGCGAGGCGGCTACGCCGAGCTCGAGGCCGTCCTGAAGCGCGCCCGGGTCGACGCGGTGTTCATCGCGCTCCCCAACTCCATGCACCGCGAGTTCACCGAGCGCGCCGCGCGCGCGGGCGCGCACGTGCTCTGCGAGAAGCCGCTCGCCATGACCGAGGAGGACTGCACGGCGATGATCGAGGCCACCCGGCTCGCCGGCGTGAAGCTGATGACCGCCTACCGGCTCCACTTCGAGGCGGCGAACCTCGGGGCGATCGACATCGTCCGCTCTGGCAAGCTCGGTCAGGCCCGGGCGTTCGTCTCGTCGTTCTCGCACACGGCGCCCCCCGGCGACATCCGCACCAGCCGCGAGCTCGGCGGAGGGGCGCTCTTCGATCTCGGCTGCTACTGCATCAACGCCGCCCGCCACCTCTTCCGGGAAGAGCCGCTCGAGGTGGTCGGCGCCAGCCAGCAGCCGGGTGAGGGGCCCGCCCAGGGCGTCGACGAGACCACCACGGCCACCCTGCGCTTTCCGAGCGGCGGCGTCGCCACGTTCACCGTGAGCCAGGGGCTCGCGACCGTGGCGTCGTACCGCATCACGGGCACCAGGGGCGACCTCCGCGTCGAGCAGGCCTATTTCTTCGCAGGCCCCATAAAGCATCATCTCACGATCGACGGCAAGACCCAGGCGCAGACCTTCGAGGATCGCGACCAGTTCGCCGCCGAGCTGGTCTACTTCTCGCGCTGCATCCTGGAGGACACGGAGCCCGAGCCGTCCGGCGTCGAGGGCCTCGCGGACGTCCGCGTGATGCAGGCCATCCAGCGCTCCGCCGCGAGCGGCAAGGCCGAGGCGCTGCCGCCGTTCGATCGGGACCGCCGGCCCGATCTGAGCCTGCAGATCGACAGGCCCCGGCTCGGGAGCCCGACTCCCATGCACGCCGCCTCCCCCGACGAGGGTTGACCACGGGGGGTGGATCCAAGGGGCCAGCGCCGCGCGTCGCCCGGCGCGCGGCGCCTCGCCACCACGCGCGCGACGCCGCCGCCCGGGCGCGGACGAAGGCTCCCGGGCGCGGACGAAGGCTCCCGGCCTCCTCCGTGTCCGCTCGATCCCGACATGGCCCCCGGTGCGCCTTTCGCGCACCACGTCGCCGCCTCGCGGACACATCCTCAGCAGCAACCCCACAAGCAGGAGATTCGCACCGAACATCCCATGTGCCTCGCGTCGCTCGATGTCGAGATCTGGTGAGCTCGCGCACCCCGCGCGCCGCCGGGACCGGCGACCCGGCGCGTCGCCTCGACGATCCGCCTGGGTCGCTCACGCGAGGCGCGACATCGTCGAGGTGAGTCGCTAGCATCGCTCCGGGGCATCACCGATGTCGCGGACCCGCGACGTCGTCTCGACGCACGCTGGGCGCGGACGAACCGAGGAGAACTGCCGTGAATCATCAGAACGGGATGGTCGACACCGGCGTCGACGTGATCGACAAGGACAACGTCGCGCAGTTCAAGGCCACGCTCGCCGAGATGAAGAAATAGGCAGTTCCCCCGGTGGCTCGGGCGAGGGCCTCTCCTCGCTCGAGCGCTCGCCCCTGCGAATGACGCTCCCCCCCGAACCTCCGACTGGCCCCGATCCCGCCCCCCTGCTCGCGATGCGGGGGATCGTCAAGCGGTTCCCGGGCGTCACCGCGCTGGCCGGCGTCTCGCTCTCGCTGCGCGCCGGCGAGGTCCTCGCCGTCATGGGAGAGAACGGCGCGGGCAAGAGCACGCTCATGAAGATCCTCGGCGGGGCATACCCACCCGACGAGGGGCAGATCTTCCTCGACGGAGCGCCGGTCGCGCTGCGCGGGGTGAGCGAGGCCAAGCGCCTCGGCATCGCGCTGGTCCACCAGGAGCTGATGCTCGCGTCGAACCTCGATATCGCCGCGAACATCTTCCTTGGCAACGAGGGGGCGAACGGCCGCCTGCTGGCCCGGCTGAGGCGTGATGAGCTGAACACGAGGGCGGCGACGCTCATGAGGCGCGTCGGCCTCTCGCTGCCGCCGACCACGCCCGTCTCGGCGCTCTCCGCGGGGCAGATGCAGATGGTCGAGATCGCCAAGGCGCTCTCGGTGAACGCGCGCATCATCATCATGGATGAGCCGACATCGTCGCTCACCGCGGGTGAGTCGGCGGAGCTCTTCGCCATCGTCCGCAAGCTCCGCGCGGAGGGGATCGGCATCATCTACATCTCCCACCGCATGGACGAGGTGCTGAGCCTGTCCGACCGGATCGCCGTGCTGCGCGACGGCAAGCACGTGGGCGACCTCCCGCGGGCCGAGGCGACGCACGACCGGATCGTCGCGATGATGGTCGGGCGGGAGCTCAGCGGCCACTACTTCCCGGAGAAGCGCGAGCGTCCGCCGCGCGAGCCGGTGCTCGTGGTGAGCGACCTCATCGTGCCCGGCGCGCCCGCGGGCGTGAGCTTCTCCGCGCTGCGCGGGGAGATCCTCGGGTTCGCTGGGCTCGTCGGCTCGGGGCGCACCGAGCTGATGCAGGCGATCTTCGGGGCGACCCGGGCGCTCGGCGGCGCGATGACGCTCGAGGGCAAGCCCTACCTGCCGCGCACGACGCGCCACGCCATCGACCGCGGCGTGTACCTCGCGCCCGAGGACCGCAAGCGCCACGGGCTCGTGCTGCCGATGACGCTCGTCGAGAACACGTCGCTGCCGAACCTCGCCAGCTACAGCCGGTGGGGCTGGCTCCGCCGCGACGCCGAGCGCCGCGTCGCGCGCGCCGAGGTCGACCGCCTCCGCATCAGGACGCCGTCGCTCGACCAGCGCGCGGTGAACCTCTCCGGGGGCAACCAGCAGAAGATCGTCCTCGGGAAATGGCTGTCGATGAGCCCGCGCGTCCTCATCCTGGACGAGCCGACCCGCGGCATCGACGTGGGCACCAAGGCCGAGATCTACCGGCACATGGCCGCGCTGGCCGACGCGGGCATCACGCTGCTGATGGTCAGCTCCGACATGGAGGAGGTGCTCGGAATGAGCGATCGCGTGGTCGTCATGCACGAGCGGCGGATCAAGGGCGTGCTCCAGCGCAACGGGCTGACCCAGGAGCGCATCGCCACGCTGATGACGGGGAAAGCGGAACGCGCGGAAGATGAGGTGACGGCATGAGACGTGAGCTGGGCATGAGCCTCGTGCTCGTCCTGATGTGCGCGGGGCTCTACATCTCCAACCCCGACTTTCTCGGGCAGTCCAACGTCGTCAACACGACGCGGCAGATCGCGATGCTCGGCATCTACGCCATGGGCATGGGGTTCGTCATCATCACCGGCGGCATCGACCTGTCGATCGGCTCGGTCATCGGCCTCACCGGCGTCCTGATCGCCAAGATCTCGTCGCCCGGGATGGGGTGCCTGGGCTACCCGCTCTGGTTCGGCGTGACGGTGGCGCTCGCGGCCGCGGTGCTCGTGGGGCTCGCGCAGGGGCTGTTGATCACGCGGCTCAAGCTGCAGCCGTTCGTCGTCACGCTCGGCGGCATGCTCCTCATCCGCGGCGTCTCGCAGACGGTGGCGGAGGGCGGCACGCTGAGCTTCAGCGACTCGCCGTTCCTCCGCCTCGCCAACGACGGCATCCTGCACGTCGGGGGCAACGCGCTGATCCCGTACCCGGTCGTCATCTTCCTCGTGGTCCTCGCCGCGGGCGCCTACGTGCTGCACTTCACGGTGCTCGGACGCTACATGTACGCGCTCGGCGGCAACCGCGAGGCCGCCGAGTACTCGGGCATCGACGTGACCCGGGTGGAGGTCGCGACGTACGTGATCTCGTCCGCGACGGGGGGCATCGCCGGCGTCTGCTACGCGTCGTACATCGGCCAGATGTCGCAGCAGGTCGGGATAGGCTACGAGCTCTACGCGATCGCCGCGGCCGTGCTCGGTGGCTGCTCGCTGCGCGGCGGCGAGGGCGGCGCGGTCGGGATCCTCGTCGGCTCGGCGATCATGCGGGTCATCGACAACGGCATCAACATGTTCCAGGTCCGCTACAGCGACGGCGGCGTGCGGCGGATCTGGCGCCTCGACCCGAACTGGACGTTCATCATCATCGGCAGCGTCATCCTCGTGGCCGTGGTCTTCGACCAGGTGGTGCACATCGTCCAGGAGCAGCGGCGCGCGCGGCGCGCCGGCGACGCGCGGCTCGCAGCGCCGCGCCCGACCGAGTCGCCGCCCGCCGCCGGGGCGGGGTAGCGCGGCCGCGCTCAGCCGCGCGTCGCGGCGCGGCGGCGCGTCCGGGCGAGCGCGTACCTGAAGCCTTGCGCCAGGTTGCTGCGCGTCACCATCGAGCCGACGTCCAGGCCTTGCTCGACCATCATCTGCGCGGCGCCCGGCCTCATGCCGACGAGCACCGCCTCGGCGCCGAGCAGCGCGGCCGCCCGCGCCGCCTGGACGAGCTGGCACGCGGCCGCCGCGTCCACGACCGCCATCCCGGTGACGTCGATCAGCACCACCTGCGCCCGCTGCGCGCCGATCTCCCGGAGCATCGACTCGATGAAGTGGCCGGAGCGCTCGGCGTCCATGACGCCGATCAAGGGCATCACCAGGATGCCCTCCGCGATCGGCACGACGGGGCTCGAGAGCTCGCGGATCGTCTCGAGCAGCGCCGCCTGCTGCCGGTTGGCGCGCTCGAGCGCCGCGCTGCGCTCGGAGCTCCGGCGGAAGAGCCGGGCGTTCTCGACGCCGACCGCCACCGTGCCGGCGACGCGGACCAGGAACGACACGTCGTCCTCGCCGCACGCCGCGCTGCGCTCGGTGCTCAGGACGAGGGCGCCGAGGACGCTGCCCCGGGCCTGCAAGGGCAGGGCGACGAGCGTGCGCGCGCCGGCGTGGGCCGCGGACAGGGCGGCGTCCGCGCGCGCGTCGCCCTCGTCCGGGTCGACCACGAGCGGGCTGCCCGCGCTGAGCGCGCGGCCCACGAGCGAGCGCGCCGGGATCGAGACCTGGTCCTCGATGAAGGTGCGCGACGGGGGCGGGAACCCGATCAGCATGATCTCGGTCGGGTGGGCGGCGGAGGGGTCCCGGTCGCCCCGCTCGTGCGCGGCGCGGTGGGCCGCGTCGCGCGTGAGGTAGTCGCTCAGCGTCGTGGACCACGGCGTCCGCTCGAGGGTGACGCAATCGACGCCGGTGTGGAGGACGCGCGAGGGCGGCAGCTCGGCGAGGGTCGGCTCGATGCCCTGGGTGATCATCCGGTGGAGCACCTCGACGCCGCGGAAGCCCATGTCGTGCTCGCGCTGCACGATCGTCGCGTGGATCGCGCCCTGCCGGAGCAGGGCGACGGTGCTGGCGATGAGGTCGAACCCGACGACCTTGAGATCGCCGCCCCTGCCCGCGGCCCTCGCGGAGAAGCCCCAGGCAGGCCCGTTGTCCGCGGCGGCCCCGAAGGCGCCGACGATGTCGGGCCGCTCCGCGAGCGCCGCCGTGGCGAGCCTCGTCCCGTTCGCGAGGTCCCAGTCGCACGCGATCGTCGGCAGCACCGTGAGGCTCGACCCGAGCGCCGCCGCGCGGAAGCCGTCGACGCGCTCGCAGACGTTCCGCGCGAGGTCCACGGCGCCGAGGGCCGCGACCGCGCCGCCGCCCGGGAGCAGCCGCATCATCATCTCGGCCGCGAGCCTGCCCGACGCGACGTTGTCCGTCCCGATGTAGAGCTGCGCCCGGCTGCCCGCGATCGGCGGCGCGTCGATCACGACGACCGGGATGCCTGCGTCGGCTGCCTGTCGAAACGCCTCCTCCGCGCCCTCGGGGTTGGTCGGCGCGATGAGGATGCCGGACATGCGCCGGCGGATCGCCTCGTCGAGCAGGGCGCGCTGGGAGCCGTCGCCGTCGCCGCCGTGCCCGGTCCGGAAGTCGACGGCGACGCCCAGGGGGCGCCCGGCGCTGACGGCGCCGGCGCGGATGTTCTGCCAGTAGGTCGTCGGCTCCGACGACGGGGCCCGGTACACGCGGGCGCGGAGCTCGCCCCGGTCCGACGTGGGGCTGTCCTCCTCGAGGACCCAGAGCTCCACCTCCTTCCAGTCCGGATCGAGCTGCACGCTCTTGATGCCGTGGGCGATGGTCTCGATGAGGTCGTGCAGCTCGACCGTCGTGCCCACCGCGTTCAGCAGCTTCTCGAACAGGCGGATCTCCTGCGCCGATCTCGCCTTGTCGTCATAGAGCCTGTTCCGCTCCAGCGCGTCTCCGGCGGCGTCCGCAATGCTCTCGATCAGGGCGCGGCGCTCCGCGTCCGGCGGCTCAAGGGTCGGCTGCTCGATGGCGAGGTAGCCAACTGGCTCTCCGCACACCTGGATGGGCGTGACAAGCACGCCTGCGCCCTCTGGAATCGCGCCTTCGGTCGCGACGGGGCCAGGCAAGTACGCCCGGTACCATGCGTGCGCGTCGACGACGCAACCCCCGCGCGCCGCGTCAGGCGCCGCCTTCGGGGCGAGCGGGGCGCCGCCGCCGGCGAGCGCCGCAGCAGCCGGCACGTACAGCGCATGTTCACGCAGCACGTCAAACCCGATCAGCGCCCGGACCGCGAAGCGGCGCCCCTCGCGGAGGAGCAGGCTGCCGCGCGGCGCGCGAGGAGGGATGGCCATGGCCCGTCGCACGATCTGCTGGAGGACGGCGAGGAGGTCGGGCACCTTGAGCATGCGGTTCTTTCCGGGCGGCCTTCCGTGTGCGCGGCGAGCGGGGCCAGGGAGCGCAAAGGGCCGCTCCGCTGTCAAGATTGCTCCGCTTTCGCGGGAGGCCAGGCGGGCACCATGGCACAGGGCTCCCGTCGCTCCTCATGAAATCCGAGCGCGCTCGGGCCAGCGAAGCTCGCGCAGCACGTGGGCACGACAGCGTCATGGAGCAGGTAGGGGACCACACTGCCCCCTCGCGCTCCGGACACCTTGTGAATGGGCCGACACAACCTCACGGCCGAGAAGGGACTTCGCGCGCGAGGAGCCGGCGGCCCGATCAAGGGCCTCCTCACCGAGCGCGATCTGCGGAGAGATCTGCGGGCGTCTTCACGGCGTGCAGTGAGCGACGGTGCGCTCGCCCTGCTCGGCCGTGGCGCAGCCGGTGTAGCCCGCCGCCCGGCAATCGACCGCTGCGGGCGTCCCCAGGTCGCAGAAACGGAGGACCGCCCCGTCGCACGCTTCGTCGTCGCCGAGATCACACGCGCCGCCGACGAGCCCGCAAGAGGCCGCGCCGGCAAACTGCCCGCTCTGGACGAAGCCGCAGCCCTGGCCGTCCGGCTCCTCGGCGGCGCAGTCGCGGCGGCTCAGCTTCCCGCCCGCGCAGGTCTCCAGGACAGCGCCGTCGCACTGCTGGGAAAAGAAGCTGCACGCCTCGCCGGTGCCCACGCAGCCGAAGGCGCCGCGCTGCTCGTCGAAGCCGCAGGTCTCCCCGGCGATCGTGAAGACCTTCTCCCCTTCGGTGCTGTTCACCAGCACCAGGTTGTACTGGCTCGGACAGTGGACCCGGGTCAGGACGCCGGCGGCGCTGCACTCGATGAGCACGTCGCTGTCCGCGGGGTCGCACGAAGGTGACGTGGTGGCGTAATCGCACGGCTCGGCGCCGCACCCGGCGACGAAGTCGGAGGAGCAGGAGAGCCCGGCGGCCGCGCAGTCCATCGCGGCGAGCGGCGCGCCCAGCTCGTCGCAGAACACCCATGTATCGCCCTCGCACAGGTCGGCGCCGGCCTTCTCCCTGCATGTCTCGGCGAACGCCTCGGCCGCCGGCGTACACGCGCGGACGCCGGCGCAGTCGGCCGCCGCGAGCTTGCAGTCCATGGCCGCGAGGCCGAGGCGCCTCGGCCCGGTGGTCGCCCACGCCCATCGCTGATCGAGCTCGTGGCCCAGGCAGGCCTGGATCCCCAGCGGCGTCCCGCCGTCCGCGTCACAGGCGTTGATCCGCAAGCACGCCTCGACGCGCGGGTCGAGGTCCGCCGGGCCACCTCCGCTGCCGCCTTCACCCCCGCTCCCCCCTCCCCCGCCGGCGCTGGCGCTCGTGCTGGCGGAGCCGGCGCCGCCGCTGCCCTTCCCGTCGTCCTCGCTGTCGCCGCAGCCGAGCCATAAGAGGCTCAAGAAAACCATGCTCGCGCGTCGTGGCGTGTAGATCGCAATCATCTCGCGTTGTTATCACGAGGGCACGAGCATGACCACGCGCCCGGGCGGCTTCGCCAGGAAAATTCGCGCAGCGCCGGACACCGAGCGTCGACATGCGCGGACGTCGCGATTACCCTCGCCGCCCGCAAGGAGCGGCTGATGAAACGAACTTATTGCATCTTGCTCGCGCTGGCGGCCTCCACGCCGGGCGCGGGCTGTGGGGACGAGGGCACCGGGGGCGGCGGACAGGGCGTGACGCTGCCGTGCTATCCGGCGGACACCGCGCTGGCCGACGGCGACCCGGACGAGCTGTACGCGGCCAGCGACATCCCGCGCTTCGACTTCCGGCTCCGCGACGAGACCTGGGCGGAGCTCCAGGCGAACGCGCTCGAGGAGGAGTACGTCGAGGCGGAGGCCTGTTACCGGGGCAGCCGCGTGGGCCTCTTGGGCCTGCGCTTCAAGGGCGGCTACGGCACCCTCGAGCTGTGTTACGACGAGGAGAAAGAGCTCCCCTGCCCGAAGCTCAGCATGAAGGTGAAGTTCGACGAGTACGTCGACGGACAGCGCTTCTACCGGCAGAAGCGCCTCAACTTCCATGCGATGATGCGCGACCCCACCAGGGTCCACGAGCGCATCACCTACGGTCTCTACAGGGACATGGGCGTCGTCGCCCCGAGGAGCGCGTGGGCCACGCTGCATGTGAACGGCGAGCCGCTCGGCCTCTTCGCGATGGTGGAAGACATCGACGGCCGCTTCACGAAGAACCAGTTTCCCGACGAGCCGGACGGCAAGCTCTACAAGGCAGCCTGGCCGATCTCGGACGACCCCCACTACTACGGCGAGAAGCTCGAGACGAACGAAGAGGAAGAGGGGACCTCGCACCAGCGCTTCCTCGCGTTCGCAGAGGATCTCGCGATCAGCGAGGGCGCGGACCGCCTCGCCGCGCTGTCGAGGTGGACGGATGTCGCGGAGCTGCAACGCTACATGGCCGTCGACGACGCGATCCTGAACTGGGACGGCGTCACGACCTTCTATGCCGGCGCGGACGGCTCCAGCGCCAACCACAACTTCTTCTTCTACGAAGAGCCCACGTCGGGCACGTTCCGCCTCATCCCATGGGATCTCGACAACACGCTGAGCATGGGGAGCTTCGAGTACTTCGGCCAGGTGCCGCACTGGACGGAGACGCCGGAGGACTGCGCCGAGAGATTCCCGATCTACCGCGGCACCGAGGAGGTCTACGCGCCGGGCTGCGACGTGCTGTTCAGCGCCCTGAACCAGGATCTGGAGGGCTACCGGAGCGCGGTCCGGGACATGCTCGAGGGCCCGTTCAGCGAAGGGCGGCTCGAGGCTGAGGTGGACCGCTACGCCGAGCTCATTCGCCCCTCCGTCGAGGAGGACCCGCACGGCCTCCAGCTGCTCGACTGGAGGGCGGACCTGGACGTCCTCAAGCGCGATCTCTCGGGCATGCGCGCTCGCATGGAGCGCCTTCTCGACGACGCGGCGCGCGGCGACTGAGGAGCCCCGCCGCGCGCCCCGGCCCGTCCGACGCGGCGGTCCGGCCGGGCGCGCGCGCCAGGACGGCGCCGCTCAGGGCGCCTCGCAGGAGACGCGGTGGATGGGCGCCTGCTCCCCTTCACCGATGGTCACGTAGTCCCATCCGCCCGGCAACCACGCGACCGCCTCCCCCTGCTCCTCGTCGGCCACCGGCATCTGGCAAGGCATACCGGCGAGCGCCTGCGCCACGGTCTGGTCCGGCGTCATGGGATAGAAGAAGACGTGCGTGGAGGTCCGGAGCAGCACGCCCGTGCCGTCCGCGCGCACGTCGCCCCCGGTGAAGCGCCCGCTCCCCGTCGGCGCCTGGATCGCGCCCGCCTCGACGAGCGTCGCCCGCACGCCGGGGCCGGGCCTCGTCGCGAGCTCGTAGACGCCCGAGGCCTCGTCGTCCTTCACCTTCGTCACCACGGTGATCGCCCCGGTGACCGGGTGGACCAGCAGCGTCTCCGAGTTGTTGCTCCCGTCGGGGTACTGGATCGGGATCACCGCCGCGGTCAGCGCGCGCGACGCTCCCCCGAGCGCGTCCGGCTCCCTCACCTCGTAGATTGCATAGCCGTCGCGCTCGCGCTCGTTGTCGCCGATATCGCCGAAGAACAGGCAGCTGCCGTCGCCCGCGCCGCACGGCCCGCGCGCGACGTCCTCCCAGTCGATCGCCCCCACGCCCGCCACATCGAGCTCTTCCCGCAGCGCGCCGCCGAGCCCGATCGCGAAGAACCGAGGGCCGTCGCCGGAGTCGTTGTGGAGGTAAAGTACGTCCGGGTGCGTACTGCCGGCGACGACGCCCGAGCACTCGTCGAGGTCGCCCCGCGGCAGCGCGCCTGCCTGCGTGACCCCGCCGCAGCGGGGGCAGCCCGAGGTCCGCACGGCGGGCGGCGGCGTCGAGCCCTGGCAGCCCGAGGCGAGCAGCGCCAGCGCGAGCGCGAGCTGCGCTGAGCGGCGCACCATCGCTCCTGCTGTAGCTCTGTGGGGCCAGTGGAATGCACGGGGAAAGCACGGAGATTTCCGTGGCTTGCGCAGGATTCCGCTTGCGGCGTGCGGTGGCATTTGTGTCATCATAACCGAGCTACCGTAACAATTCTGCGACGCGCGCGTCGGCGTCGCACGCTTGGCCTTGACGATCGAGGAGGGCCGAATCCTGGACGTCATCGAACGATACGAGTTCAAGTACCTGGTGCCCGAGCGGCTCGTCCCGGCGATCCGGGACGCAGTGCGCGGGATCTGCAAGCGGGATCGATACGGGGACGCGGACGGCGTTTACCGCATCCGCTCGCTCTACCTCGACACGCGCGGGTTCGACCTCTACTGGGCCAACGACCGCGAGCAGCGGGACCGCTTCAAGGTGCGGGTGCGCAGCTATCCCGGGAAGACAAGCCCGGTCTTCCTCGAGGTGAAGCGGCGGGTGCAGGACGTCATCGTGAAGTCGCGCGCGGTGACGCCGGCGGCCGGGTGGCAAGAGCTCCTCGCGCACGGCCGCCCCGCCGCGCTCGAGAAGCTCGCGCCGAACGCGCGGAAGGGCGCGGAGAAGTTCCTCGGCGCGGTCCACCGCCACGACCTCCGGCCCGTGCTGCTCGTCGACTACGAGCGCGAGGCCTACGAGAGCACGATCGACACCTACGCGCGCCTGACGTTCGACCGGAAGATCGTGTGCCAGCGCCGGGACACGCTCGACCTCGAGGCGCCCTCCCGCGGGTGGCGCCCCGTCGACCACCCGGTCCAGACCGCGACGATCGAGCCCGTCTGCGTCCTCGAGCTCAAGTTCGAGCGCAGGCCCCCTCCGTGGATGGCGGCGCTCGTGCGGCGCCTCGAGCTCGTCCGGCGCTCGTTCTCCAAGTACTGCTACGGCGTCAACGCGCAGCTCACGCTCCCGGAAACGCGCGCGGCCCGGTTCGAGGGAGGGCTGCAGCCGTGATGGACTGGCTGTCGACCCTGTCGAGCGGCGGGACCGTCGAGTGGCGCCGCGCGGTCGTCGCCCTCCTCGTCGCCTTCGGGCTCACGCAGGGCATCGCCGGCGTCTACATGCTCACGTTCCGCGGCCTCTCGTACTCGCGGACCATCGTCCAGAGCATGGCCATGGGCAGCATCATCACGTGCACGCTGATGCTCGCTGTGGGCAACAACATCGCGGCCGGCATCGGGGTCGCGGGGGGCGTCACGGCGATCCGGTTCCGCACGACGATGCGCGACCCGCGCGACGTCGTGTTCGTCTTCGCGTCGCTCGCGATCGGGATGGCGAGCGGCGCGCAGGCCTACGGCGCGGCGATCGCCGGCGCGGTGATGTTCGCGGCCGCGTCGCTGCTGCTGCACGTGACCGGGTACGGGTCGCGCCGGCAGCCGGACGGGCTCTTGCGGTTCGTCGCGCCGGCCGGGCAGGCGGGCGCGGAGAGCGCCGGCGCCATCGCGCGCATCCTCCGCGAGCACTGCCGCACCTTCTCGCTCGTGACCCTGCGCGAGGCCGCGCAGGGCACCGTCATGGAGCACGCCTACCAGATCAGCGTGCACCACCCCGATCTGCGGGTCCAGCTCGTGACGAGCCTGCAGGGAGTACCCGGGGTGGAGGACGTGAGCTTGATGCTCCAGGAACCAACGCTGGACCTCTGATCCATGAATTTTTCCGGCCGAACCAGAGCGGCGCTCTCCGCCGCCGTCCCCGCGCTCACCATGCTGGGCACGCTCGGCCTCGCGGCGTGGATGCACTTCTCCGCGGGACCGAGCGATGGAATCCTCGCCTTCGCGCAGTCCGACATCGAGGCCATCGCCGTCATCGAGGTCGGGCGCGTGAGGTCGATCGACGTCGAGATCGGGGCCGAGGTGGCGCCTGGTCAGGTGATCGTCACGCTCGAGAGCGGCTCGGTCGACGCGGAGCTCGCGGTGGCGCGCGCCGAGGAGGCGCGCCTCCAGGCGATGATCCCCGCGGAGGTCGCGCGGCTCGACGACGAGATCGCGGCGAACGTCGAGGGGCTGCAGCGCGATCTCGCGCGGGAGGTCGAAGAGCAGCGCCGCGCGAGCGCCGAGGGCGAGGTGCTCGCCGGCGAGATCTCCCGGGTGAAGCAGATGGTCGAGGACCGGCAGGCGAGCATCGACGATCTGGGCTCGCTCGACGTGCAGCGCGCGGGCGTCGCGGCGATCGCGCGCGAGAAGCCCCGCACCATCCAGCTCCTGCGCACGCAGATCGCGGCGGCCGAGGATCGCCGGAGGAAGCTCCGCGAGCAGGCGGGCCCGCAGACGGCGAAGATCGAGGCGGATCTCGCGGTGGCGAGGCGGGATATCGAGCAGCTCGAGCTGCTGCGCTCCCAGACCGTGCTGCGCGCGGCGCACGCCGGGCGCGTCGCCGCGATCCGCAAACGGCCGGGCGACGTGGCCGTGCCGGGCGATCCGATCGTCGAGATCGTCAGCTCGAGGGGCCGGATCGTCGCCTGCGTCCCGGAGCGCGCGGCGCTCGATGTCCAGGCGGGCTACGTCGCGAAGGCCTGGGTGCGCGGCCGGAGCGGGGCGCCGCTCATCGGCAGGGCCGTCACGGTCGGCCCGGTGGTGCTCGAGCTGCCGACGCGCTGCTGGGCCTCGCTGAACCTCCCGGCGTGGGGCCGCGACGTCCAGATCACGCTCGATCACCCGGTCGATCTACTCGCCGGCCAGGCGTTCGAGGTCACCTTCGAGCGCCCGACGGGGCCCGCCGCGCCGGGCTTGCCCGCCGCGCCGGGCTTGCCCGCCGTGCCCGTCGCGCAGGCCGCGCAAGGCGACCCCGCGGCGTCGGCGTCGCCCGTCGTGCCCGCGTCGGCGCAGCGCGCCGGCGCCGAGGCGCTCCGCATGACGGTCCCGGCCGCGCTGCGGCAGCGGTCGCGCTTCGAGCCGTCCGGCGTCCTGCCCCGCCCCGCGGAGGGGCGATACCTGCTCGTCAGCGACGACACGGGCCACAAGGACGAGGACGACGAGGGCGCGCCCTGGCTGTTCGCGATGTCCGCCGCCGGCGCCGTCGCCCCGGAGCCGGTGCCGGTGACCGGCGTGAAGCAGCTCGTCGACATCGAGTCGATCGCGGCGGGCGACGGCGGCGACGTGTACCTGCTCTCGTCGCAGGGCTACAGCGCGAAGGGCAAGCGCAAGACGGCGCGCACCGCGCTGCTCCGGCTGAAGCCGGACGGCCGGGGCTTCCGCGTCGACGGCGAGGTGCACCTCGCGGAGCTGCTCGACGCCGCGGGCCCCGCGGTCCTCGCGGGGCTCGGGCTGCCGGGCGGCACGCGCCCGCTCGAGATCGAGGGCATGGCCTACCGGGACGGCGCGCTCTACTTCGGGCTCAAGTCGCCGCTCGACGCGCAGGGCAACGCGCTCATCTGGAAGCTCGACGCGCCGGGCGCGCTCTTCGACGCGAAGCGGCTCGAAGGTGCCGGGCTCTCGCTGTGGGCGCGCGCGCGCGTCGACGTCGAGCTCGGCGGCGCGCCCACGCCGGGCGGGATCTCCGATCTGAGCTTCCTCCCGGACGGCTCGCTCGCGATCACGTCGACGCCGTCCACCGCCGACGGCGACGCGGGGGCGCTCTTCCGCGTCCCGCGCCCCCAGGCCGGCGTCCTCTCGCCCCTGCTCGTGCGGCGCTTCCCGGGCCTGAAGCCCGAGGGGATCTCGCTCTCGCTGTCGTCCGGCAACCTGATCGTCGTGTTTGACGCAGGCGCCGAGGTGCCCTCGTTCCTGGAGCTGCCATGGCAAGGCTGAGCGGCGCGCGGACGCTGTCGGTGCTGTCGACCATCGCGTGCCTCTCGCTCGCCGCGTGCGCAGCGCCGGCGCACCTCGAGGCGGGCGACCGGGCGGTCGCGCTGTACCGTGCGGCGAAGGCGAAGTCGAAGGCGAGCGAGCGCGAGGGCGCGGGCCGAGCGGCGGCGCGCGGGGCCGCGCCGCGCGAGCTCACCGCCGACGACGCGGTGGCGATAGCGAAGCAGCGGAGCGCGACGCTCACGGCGATGAGCGCGCGCGAGAGCGCGGCCCGGGCGCGCGTCGCCGCCGAGTCGGCGGGCACCTACCGGAACCCGGAGATCCGCATCTCTCAGATCCGCCTCGACCAGTATCTCGACCGCGAGCCGCGCATCAGCGCAGGCGTCCGCGTGCGCCCGCCCAGGCCCGGCGAGGCAGGCGCGACCGCGGACGCCGCACGCGCGGACGTGGCCGTCGCGCGCGCGGAGACGCGGACCGCGGAGCACGAGCTCGAGGCCGAGGTCCGCTGGCTGTTCGACGACGTGCTGCTGATCGACGCCGAGATCGAGGCGCTCGACGCGGTCGCCGCGACGCGCCGGAAGCTCGCGGACGAGCAGCGAGCGCTGGTCGGCGCCGCGCGCGGGACGGCCGTCGACGAGGCGATGACGGCGCTGGCGGCCGCGGTGGCCACGGAGGAGAGCGCCGAGCCGCGCGCGCGCCGCCGGGCCGCGCTCGGGGCGCTGCTCGAGCGGGTCGGGCTCGACCCCGACGCGCCGGTGCGCCTCGTGGGCGAGCCGCTCGGGTCGGCGCCGCTCGTCGCGCTCCTGCCCGAGGACGCGCTGGTCGAGGCGGCGCTGCGGAGCCGCCCGGAGATCGCGATCGCGGCCGCCGAGGTCGACGCCGCGGGCGCGGAGGGCTCGCTCGCGCGCGCGCTGCGCTGGCCGTGGCTCTCGTTCATCGAGGTCGGCTACGAGTTCACGCCCGCCACGCGCGACCCGCTCGGCTGGACGTTCGAGGCGGGGATCGAGCTGCCGCTCTTCGACACGCACTCCAGCGCGATCGAGGCCGCGGACGCGGACGCGGTCGCGGCCGAGCGGATGCTCGCCGCGGAGGTCCAGCGGGTCGCGCGGGAGGTGCGCGATCGGCTCCGGGAGGTGCGCGCGGCGGGGGCGCTGGTCGAGGAGTTCAGGGCCCGCGCGCTCCCCGCCGCCGAGCGCGCCGGGGTCGAGGTCGCGCGCGCGCTCGACAATCGCCAGATCGACGCGCTGGAGGCGCTGAGCCTCGAAGAGCGTCGTGACGCCGCGCGCGTCAAGCTCCTTCGCCTCGTGCGCGACTACCGGACCGCGCTGGCCGAGCTCCGGACGGCGGTGGGCGGCAACCTCCCCGCGGCCGGCCCGGCGGCCCGGCGCTGAGCTCCCGCTCTGCCGAGGGGCCCGGCCCCCGGAGAGGGTGTTCGCCGCGCGGGGTGGGGGCCCCGCCGAACTCGGCCGAGACATGGATCATCCGGCGATGCCGGATGGCCATGTCTCGGCCTCAAACATCGGCCCATCCCCCACCCCGCGCGGCGAACACCCTCTCCGGGGGCCTACCGTGGTTCGAGGGACTGAGCTGGTGACGAGGCCCGAGTGAGGCCTTCCTGAGTCGCCGAGCTACCTGGGCCACGCGCGGAGCTTCACGGCCAGGGCTTGGACTTGAAGGTCGCGGAGACGCCTCGATTGTCGGTGGCCGTGAAGACCACCTCCGTGCCGGAGGGGACCTCCTTGCTGATGGCGAACTCGCCCTCACCCCACGACGGCTTGGGATCGAGGGTGTATGTGGTGTCCTTCACCTGTGCGGTGACGCGGCTGATGCTGTACCCCGGCTCGACGACCTTCACCTGGATCCACCACCGGTTGATGCTCGAGGACACGGTGAACTGGAAGCCGGAGGTCGTGGTGCCGCCGCCGCTGCCACCCGCGCCGCCGCTGCCACCCGCGCCGCCGCTGCCGCCCGTCCCGCTGCTGCTGCTGCTGCTGCTCGTGCTGCTGCTGCTGCCGCCGCCCGAGCCGCCGCCGCCTTCCAGCATCCTTGCCTTGACCCACCTGCCCGACTCGGTGAGCTGCGAGTCCGGCCAGCTGCCGCTGGTGCTGGCGCCGGGGACGAGCGCGGAGGCCGTCTCGTTCTTGTCGAACAGCGACCAGTTGGCCCAGCTGATCTTGTTGGTGTTCAGGAAGTTGATCCAGGTCTGGGACTCGCTGAGGTTGAGCCCGGTGTTCCCGGAGGCGTCGCAGGTGCCGAACTCGGTCACGAACAGGGCCAGGCCCTTGTCCATCGCCGTCCGCGCCTTGGCGCGCAGGCTCTCCCGGTGCGTGTTGGCGTAGAAGTGCAGCGTGTACGCGATGTTCGAGTACCCGGTGATGGGGTTGTTGGCGGCGATGTCCACGTCCTGCGACCAGGTCGGCGTGCCGACGATGATCACGTTGTTCGAGCCCGTGGCGCGGATCGCGCCGATCACCTCGTTCGCATAGGCCCTGATGTTGTCCCAGCTCTCGCCGTCCGGCTCGTTGAAGATCTCGAAGAGGACGTTGGGCTGGTTACCGTACGCCTGCGCCATCTCCGTGAAGAACGCCTTGGCCTGCGCCGTGTGAGACGAGGCGCTGTGATCGTGCCAGTCGATGATCACGTAGATGCCCTTGGCGATCGCCGCGTCGACCACGGCCTTCACCCGGGCCTTCTCGGCCGCCGGGTTCGTGAGGTACCCGCCCGACTCGACGCCCATCGCGGCGCGGACGACGGTCGCCCCCCAGCTGTCCGCGATCGAGTTGACGACGTTCGCGTTGTAGAACGAGCCGCCCCACTGGCTCCAGAACAGGCTCATGCCCTTCAGCTGGACCGGGGCGTTGTACTGGTTCCGGAGCTCCTTGCCCACGATCTGGAGCCTTCCGTGCGTGTCCACCGGCCTCGCGGTGGCCGCGAACGCCTCCTCGTCGGTGACCTCGACCTCGCTTGCGTCGCTCTGGCCCGTGTCCTCCGACGACGCCACGCAGCTGCACAGCGCGGCCGCCTGCACCGCGGCGACGCACAACCCCAGCCGCAAGCCCGAATCCGCAAGCATCCCAAAAAGCGAGCTCTTCATCCTGTCCTCCCAAGGAACGCCAGGAGAGATGGTGAGTCGAAGCAAGACAGTCCCTCGCGGTACGCTCTTCTGGCCTCTCCGGGGCCCAGCAGGCCCGGACGCCCGGGACCGGGCAACGGGCCGGGGCGGTGAGGCTGCAAGTGACGAGCGTCGCGGGAGCCGAACGTAAGGTGCCGACTCGCGACCAGTTCCTGGCTAAGTAATGCTGGTGACACCCGCAACCCCGGAGACGATCTCCAGGAGCGGGGAAAGAAGCATGTCGATCTACTAACACACTCCTGTCGTGTCCAGAAACGTCAATTTCAACTCCCCACGATATGCAACCAAGGTGAATTTTTCTTTCGCCATCTCGGGCATCAGGCGGAGCCTTACTGACGTCTTCCGGTGCTCCTGCGTCGCGTCAAGAGACGATGTGGGACATAGGCTTCCTGCTCGTTGCTCCTTGCTCCTGGCTCGTTGCTCCTTGCCGGATTGCGCCATGGCGGCGCGTTGCTCCTCGGTGCCGAGCGAGCGCGCGCACAGTGGAGCAGCCTCCGCGCAACAGTGCCTCTCGCGCGGCGCCACGGCTCACAAATCGTACAGGTAAGAGCCTCGGGCCGCTCCTGACGCGCGCGGTGCCGCGCCGCGGTCGCCGGTGAACGGAGGTGGACTCTAGCGCTGGGCGTCTCCCCCGGGCGCGCCGCCGGTCCAGCGCAGGTCGGCGAGGATGGGGAGGTGGTCCGAGCCGAGATCAGGGCCGATCCATGCGCGCTCGGTCGTCCAGCCCGGCCCCGCGAGCACGTGGTCGATGCGGATACCGAACCAGCGCGTCCGCTTCGTCGCGCCGAACCCGAGCCCGGCGCGGGAGAACGCGTTCTCGAAGCCCGCCCAGAAGCGCCGGTAGATGGCGCTGTCGACGGGCATGTTGAGGTCGCCGACGATGACGGCCGGATAAGGTGCCTCGTCGACCCATTTCCTCGCGAGCTCGGACTCCCAGGTGCGCAACGCGATGACCCGGTCGTGCTCCGCGGCTTGCTTCCAGAGGCCGTGCATCAGCGCCTCGATCGCCTCGCGGGGCGTCTCCAGGTGCAGGTTGAGCAGGCTGAAGGTGCGCGCGCCGGGGGGCGCTTGCGCGCCTGGCCGGGGCGCCTCCGGCGCGGCGCCGGGGCCGGAAGAGCCGACCGGAGCGGCGCCGGCAGCGCGGTCCGGCAGCGCGATCGTGTAACGGAGGATGGCGCCGTGGCCGCCTTCACGCCACACGTCGCGGCGGTCCCTGGACTCGGCTTCGAGGAGAGGGTGCCGGCTCACAAGGCACATCCCGCGGTCGACGTGGACGAACCACCCCGGAAAGGCAGCTGTCAGCTCCGGCTCGGGTATCGAGCACTCCTGGAGGGCGAGCACGTCGGGCCGGGCCTCGGACACGAAGCCCTTGAGTCGATCCATGCTCATGGCGCGGCTGCCAGTGTTGAAGGACGCGACGCGCAGGTCGCCGCGGTCCGCCCCTCCGACGAGGGCCCGGAGCGAGACAGAGAACCCCAGGATGGGGCCGACCACGATCACCGACGCAAGCGCCGCCGGAATGAGCGCGCGGCGCTGCACGAGGAGCGCGGCGGGCACGATCACGAGGAGCGGGAGGGCGATGACCTGGCGGGGGCCGAAGAGAAAGAGCGTCCCAGGCCACCACCGGTCGCCCACGATGGGCAGGGCGAGCCAGAGCGAGGCGACCACGATGAGGTAAAGCACCGCGCTGGCGAGCACGAGGGCCCGGAGCCGGCGCCAGCGCGGCGCAGGACGCCGCACGGCGGGCTGTCGTGGATCCGATGACGCTTCGCTGGACTGCTCGCTTTGTCGCATCGATGTCGTTCCGTGGGTGTGCAGGCGTGAGCGGTCGAGAGCACGCCGCTAGCCGCGTTTCCGGGAGGTCTGCGCTCGCGGCGCCGGAGCCGCCTTCCTCGCCGGCGCCGCCTTCTCGGGCGCAGCCTTCTTCGCCGGCGCCGCCTTCTGGGGCGCAGCCTTCTTCGCCGGCGCCGCCTTCTCGGGCACAGACTTCTTCGCCGGCGCCGCCTTCTCGGGCGCAGCCTTCTTCGCCGGCGCCGCCTTCTCGGGCACAGCCTTCTTCGCCGGCGCCGCCTTCTCGGGCGCAGCCTTCTTCGCCGGCGCCGCCTTCTCGGGCACAGCCTTCTTCGCCGGCGCCGCCTTCTCGGGCGCAGCCTTCTTCGCCGGCGCCGCCTTCTGGGGCGCAGCCTTCTTCGCCGGCGCCGCCTTCTGGGGCGCAGCCTTCTTCGCCGGCGCCGCCTTCTGGGGCGCAGCCTTCTTCGCCGGCGCCGCCTTCTGGGGCGCAGACTTCTTCGCCGGCACCGCCTTCTCGGGCACAGACTTCTTCGCCGGCACCGCCTTCTCGGGCACAGACTTCTTCGCCGGCGCCGCCTTCTTCTCGGGCACAGCCTTCTTCGCCGGCGCCGCCTTCTCGGGCACGGCCTTCTTCACCGGCGCCGCCTTCTTCTCGGGCGCAGCCTTCTTCACCGGCGCCGCCTTCTTCTCGGGCGCAGCCTTCTTCGCCGGCGCCCCCTTCTCGGGCGCAGCCTTCTTCGCCAGCGCCGCCTTCTCGGGCGCAGCCTTCTTCGCCGGCGCCGCCTTCTCGGGCACAGCCTTCTTCACCGGCGCCGCCTTCCTGGTTGGTGCCCCGTTCTTCCCCGGCGCCGCCCTCCTGGCCGGAGCCACCTTCTCCCCCGGCGCTGCCTTCGTTGCCGGCGCCGCCCTCTTCCCCGACGCCGCCTTCGCCGCAGCGCCCTTCTTCCCCGGCGCCGCAGCCGCGCCGTCCAGCGCCTGCAAAGCCCGCTTCGGCGCCACCGCGCGGTAGCTCTCCTCGATCCACTCCAGCAGCATCGCCTCGGGCACCCTGTCCTTCGGCCCGAAGCGCGCCGTCACCCACCCGCTCTTGCCCAGGTTGTACCCGGTCGGCTCCGCGAACGGCAGCATGAGCGCAGCCTCGCCCGACTGCGGGAGCTTCGCGGTCACGACGAGCTTCCCCTCGTGCATGTTGAGGAACACGAAGATCTTCCCGCTCACCTTGGCGACCCGGTCGCCCCAGGGGAACTCCTCTACCGCCTCGGGGTAGGCCAGCACGGCGTCGCGCAGCCTCGCCAGGATGGGCGTGAACCTCGAGTCGTTCTTGGTCGTTGTCATTCGGCGAGCCTAGGTCGCTCGCCGGACCACGTAAAGCCGGAGCCGCGCGCAGCGTCAGCCACCGACGCCGACGACGCCGACGACGCCACCCACGCCAACGACGACCAAGCGATGCCGGCCGCGCAAACGCGCTCACCCGCCGCGGGGAACGGCCTTGACAGTGTCATCGCGACGCGCTTACGTGCGAATTTATGCGTCCGCCCGTTCCGGAAGGGGCCGAAGCGGCCAGCGGAGCAAACGACGCGAGGCCCGCGGAGAATGGCTGAGGACAGCACACCCCGAGACGTTCTGCAGCGCGTGAACGAGACCTTGCGATCACAGCACGAGCAGCTCCGCGCCGAGCTCGCCGAGCTGCGGCATGCGCTCGCCCCGCGTGCGCCTCGAACCAGCCCGCTGGCCGGAGCACTGCAACATGCCTCGGGCCTCGACGCCGACGAGGGCGGGGGCCGCGAGCACGCCATGCGCGAGGTCGTCGACCTGCTCCGCACGCTCGTCGAGGCCGCGCCCATGCTGCTCTTCGTCAAGGACGCCGAGGGCCGCTACATGCTCGCGAACGGCTACTTCCTGCGCTGGGTTGGCCTCACGTGGGACGAGGTGGCCGGCAAGACCGATCATGAGCTGTTCCCGAAGGAGAGGGCGGACGCGTTTCGCGCCTCCGATATCGAGGCCATGACGACGGGCCGGCCCCTGGCGTGGGAGGACAGCGACACGGGGGCCGACGGGCAGCTCCGCCACTTCGCCGTGACCAAGTTCCCGCTCAGGGACCCGGCGGGGGCGCTCCGCGGCGTCTGCGGCATCTCGACGGACATCAGCAGCTACAAGCGAGCGGAGGAGGAGAATCGGCAGCTCCAGGCCGTCATCCTGACAGGCATCCAGCCGAAGATCGCCCAGACCCTGGTCGAGCTCGGCGTCGACCTCAGCAGCCTTGTCACGCGGGGGACGCTGGAGAGCGGCATCGCCCACGTGCTCGATCGCTGACTTCGCCAGGGCCATCAGGTAGGGTGCACCGCACAGGAGCCGTCCATGTTTTCGCTCGAGAACCGTGTTCAGGAGTACGCCTGGGGCTCACGAGACGCCATCGCGGCGCTGCTCGGACAGGGGCCTTCCGACAAGCCGCAGGCCGAGCTCTGGATGGGAGCCCACCCGGCGGCCTCCTCGTGCATCGAGCTCGACGGCGGCCGAGAGCGCCTCATCGACGCGATCGCCAGCCGCGCGGAAGCCTTCCTGGGCGGGCCGACGGTCGATCGCTTCGGCGCGCGGCTCCCCTTCCTGCTCAAGGTGCTCGCGGCCGATCAGCCCCTGTCGCTGCAGGCCCACCCGGACGAGGCGCAGGCACGGCGCGGGTTCGACGCGGAGAACGCGGCCGGCATCCCGGTAGACGCCCCCGAGCGCACCTACCGCGACCCGCACCACAAGCCCGAGCTCATCTGCGCGCTCACCCCCTTCGACGCGCTCTGCGGCTTCCGGCCGGCCGCGGCCCTGCCGGAGGTCTTCGAGCTCCTCGCCGGAGGCCCGGGGGACGCGCTCGTCCCGCGCGGCGCCGCGCCGGTCGACGCGGCCGCCGTCTCGCGGCTCGTCCAGGCCCTCCTCGGGCTCGATCCGGCGGCGCGGCGGGAGCTCGTCGCCTCGGTGGTCGAAGCGTGCCGGGCGCGCGCGCAGGCCGGCGGATGGCTCGCGAGGGCCTGCGGCTGGGCGCTCCGCCTGCACGAGCTCTACCCGGGCGACGTCGGCGTCGCGATCGCGCTCCTGCTCAACGACGTGCACCTCGAGCCCGGCGAGGCGCTGTACCTACCGCCGCGCCGGCTGCACGCCTACGTGCAGGGGGTCGGGATCGAGATCATGGCGAGCTCCGACAACGTGCTCCGCGGCGGGCTCACACCGAAGCGCGTCAACGTCGACGAGCTCGTGCGCGTCCTCGACTTCTCCCCGTGGCGCGTCGAGCCCGTCGCGCCGCGCCAGGCCGGCGCGGAGTCCTTCTATGACACCCCCGCGCCGGAGTTCCGGCTCTCCCGGCTCGATCTCGACACCGCGTCTGCCTGGAGGACGGACGAGCGGCGCGGCCCGGAGATCGTGCTGTGCACCCGCGGAAAGGCCTCGCTCCTCGACGCGCGCGGCGCGACCCGCGACCTCCGCCAGGGCGGCTCGATCTTCGTCCCGTTCGATTCAGGGAGCTACGCCATCGAGGGAAGTGGCCAGTTCTTCCGCGCCACCGTCGGCTGCTGAGATCGAGCCCAGGTCGAGCCGCGCGGGCGAGCAGACAGAGCAGAGACGGTCGAGAAAGCAGGGGAGCCCGCCGCAGCGGAAGGCTCATGACGCGGCGGCACGCCCCCGCGCCGCCCCCGGGGGGCTGGGACCGTCCCCCGGGCCGCCTGCGAGCTCGCGGCGCGAGGGCGCCTGCCCGCCCGCCGGATCGCGCGCCAGCGACCGCGCGGCGGCGCGCCACGTCGCGAGGACGCGCCGCTTCAGCACGCGGAGCTCGTGCGCGGCGAGCTCCGCGGCGCGGCGGGCGCTGTCGTTGACCGAGGGCCGCGCGGCCCGGAGCTCGATGAGCGGCCGCGCCGACAGCGAGAGGGCCAGCTTGTACTGGCAAGGGCTGTCCAGAAAATCGTACTCGCGCCGCCCCTCCGCGATCGCGGCGCGGATGGCGTGGGCGTGAATCACGGTCCCGGGCCGGAGCCCCTTTGGCAGGTCGACCCTGCGCCCGCACTGGTAGAAATAGAGCTTGTTGTTCCACACGAGGTTGTAGAGCGCCGCGACGGGCTCGCCGCGCGCCGAGAGCCACGCGAGGTCGAGGGCGCCGCGCTCGAACATCGCGGGCATCACCTCGTCGTGGAACTCGCGAAAGCGCCGCGAGGCGAAGACGCCCGCGCGCCCCTCGGCCGACCAGCGCTCGGCGTGCAGGCGGACCAGGATCTCCCGCGCGTGCGCGAGCTCCGCCCGCGTCCTCGCCCGCTCGAACGTCAGCGTGCCGCCAGCCCACGCCTCGAGGTCGCGCATCGAGCGGCGCACGAGGTAGCGGCGCGACGCGGGGAGCGCGCTCAGGTACTCCTCCCAGCTGGACGGCAGCGGGATGTAAGGCGATGCGTCCGTGACCTCGATCCGCGCGTCGATGCCACACTGCCGGAGCTCGCGCGAGAGGATCACGGCGAGCGCGCCGTCGGTGCGCATGGCCGGCATGACGAGCTCGTCCCAGGCGCCGAGCGCTGCGCCCGCGAGCGCGCCGGCGAGCGCGCGCGCCACGTCGGCCTCGGCGCCCCGCTCTGCGATCACACCGAGGTTGCAGGAGCAGATCTCGTCGGCCTGGTCCTCCCCGGAGGCGAGGAGCTCCAGCCGGCGGAACGGGATACCGCTGCGGTGCCGACAGCGGCGCTCGAGCAGCGGCGCGAGGCCGACCAGGCGGGGCCCATCGAAGAAGAGCGCGGCGCGCAGCGAGCGGCCCTGCGCCCCGAACACGCGCCACCAGGCGAGCGTCCAGTCCGGCGTGAGCATCGGCTCGTTCATGCCGCTCCGCCCCATCAGATCTTCCCACGCCCCGCGCATCGCGCCGAGCTCGACGACATCGGTCACCAGGTGAAAGCGCAACATGTCCCCTCCCCTTCGAACAAGCCCCGCTGTCCGCAGGGCCGCCCGGGCCTGCTCGCAGCGGCGCGGCGGCGGCGTCGCTCCCCGTCAGCGCCATCGCGGCCGCAGGCGGTCGAGCGCCCCCCGCGCCGCGCCGAGGCGCGTGTCCAGCCACGTCATTCGATATCCCCCCTCGCAGGCGCGCCGCTCGGCGCGCTCGTGATCATAAGGGACCCGGTAAAACGAGATCTCCTGTCGCCACGAGTCGAAGACGGCGAGGTCCGCGAGCTTCTCGCTCCGCCGGGCCGCGTCGACGGAGCCGGGGTTGATGAAGAAGCACCGGCGCCCGCGGCCCAGCGGGACGCGCTCGCCTGTCGGCCGCGCCGTCGCGACCCCCGCCTCGACCTCGTAGAGCGCCTGGACGTGCGTGTGCCCGAAGAAGCAGACACGCCCGGTCGGCTCGCGCTCGCCGAGGAGCAGCGCGTTCTCCTCGATGTGCACGGGGCTCACCATGTACTGGCAGGGATCGACGACGCCGCCGTGGACGAGGACGATGTCGCCCTCGATGACGCGCCGCTTCGGCAGCATGGCGAGCGCCCGCTTGCTCTCTGCAGAGAGCGCGTCGCGCGTGTGCCGGAGCGCGAAGGCCGCCTTGGCGCCGCAGCGCTCGGCGCCAAGGCGCCCGATCGCGATGAGGTCGTGGTTGCCCGCGACCGCGAGGACCGGCGGCCGCGCGAGCAGGCGCACGCACGCGTCCGAGTCGGCGTTGTACCCCACGATATCGCCGAGGCAGAGCAGGCGCTCCACCCCCCGCGCCGCGAGGAACGCCTGCACGGCCGAGAGGGCCTCGAGGTTACCGTGAACGTCCGCGATGATCCCGTAGAGCATGGCGCGCCACCTTTCGTTTGAGGAATGTGCTGGCCCACCGCGCAAAGGGCCTCGGGTCGTCCCAGGCAAAGGCGTCGTAGACCGTGCGCGCCCCCGCGACCGAGCCGAGCCACGCCGCGAGGGAGGCGCCGCCGCGCTGCTCCCGGAACGCGCGGTAGACGCGGTAGACGTCGAGCCAGCGGTAGCCCGGGGCGGCGCGCGGCGGCGCGGCCGGGCGGCGGCCCTCGACCAGGTAGTCGTACGCGACGCGCGGCAGGTTGACGCCCGCCGCGGCGCCCACGTGGTTCCAGAGGGTGTACCGCGCGTTGACCTCGAGGGTGTAGAGCGCGCCGCTCCTCGCGTCGCGCGCGAGGTCGATCTTGAAGGGCCCCGTCAGCCCGAGCTTCCCGGCCACCTCGCGCCCGGCCGCGGCGACGTCCTCATCGCCGGTGACCTCGACGACCGCGCTCTCGCCAGCGAAGGCCGGGTAGGTGCGGAGCTTGCGCCCGCAGAACCACGCGAGCAGCTCCCGCCGCTCGTCCGCGAACCCGTGGAACGACACGAGATCGACGACGTCGCCCGGGATGTGCTCCTGGACGATCAGATCCTGCCTGAGGCGCTCGAACTGCGGGTGCCCGAGGAGCTCGGCGCGCGTGCTGAAGAGGCGCGCCTTGCCCGCGCCGCCGAGGAGCTCGCGCTGGATCTCGGCCCAGGCGGACTTGCGGCGCGGCTTCACGAGGAGCGGCTCGCAGAGGTCCGCGAGATCGCCGCCGGGCCGCAGCGTGCGCGGCGCGAGGACGCCTCTCGCCTCGCAGAGGCCATAAAACCCCTCCTTGTCGAGCAGAGACCAGCACACGTCTTCCTCGTTGAGGAGGAAGAGGAAGTGCTGCGCCAGCGCTCTCCGGTGCCGGTAGACGAGCTCGAGCTGCGGGTCGGTGCCGTAGAACAGCGGGATCCTGCGTCCGAGGGCCGTGTGGAGGCGCTCCCCGTGGCGCAGCAGGATCGCCGCGGACGCGTCCCGGTTCGCCTCGTCGAAGCCGGGGACGAGGCAGGCGGCGCCCACGTGACGCGAGCACAGGACCGCATCGGACGGGTCCTTCGCCGCCACGATGACCGGGATCCCGGCCATCCCGTGAGGCCGGACCAGGGTGATATCTCCGAGCACGAGCGCCGGGGGGCGCTCGGGGGAGAAGCGGGCAACGTCGATGTCCCGGCGGTCCATGATCACTCGAACAGCGAGGCGCTGGGGTCGACGGGTTCTTCCTGAGCTCCATCGAGCGCCGGGCCCAGATGGCGCGGCGCCGCCGGGACTCGCTGGGCGACGCGCCGCTGGATCGCCTGCTTCGTCCGCAGGACGCCGGACACGGAGCGGATGAAGGTCCGATGGTCCGCGCCGAAGTCGACCCGGGGCACCGAGAACGGCGCATCCGGGGAGCTCTGGAACCCCTCGACGGTCGCGTAGTCGCAAGGCGCGTTCGTCACGGCGCCCAGGAAGCCGAGGCGGCGCAGCGTGGCGCACTCGCGAGGACCGAAGTCGCTCCCCACGTGCCCGTTGGGGTAACAGAAGATGGGGACCGGGCGCCTCGCCTCGGCGCACAGGCGCGCCCAGGACACGACGATCTCGCGCTCCGACTGCGCGTCGCTGGTCCTGGCGAGCACCGGATGGCTGACCGTGTGAGGACCGAACGTGATGCCGCGCGCCTCGCACGCGCGGACGTCATCCCACGACATGGGCGCATAGCGCGCGGGCGGGCGCGCCGGCAGCTCGACCTCGGCGGCGGCGGCGAGCCGCTCGATCGCGCCGAGCTTCTCGGCGTCGGGGACGCGCTTGCACCGCTCCATGAAGCTCCTCGCGAGCTGCGCCCGCTCGGCGCCGCCGTCAAGGCGGATGACGTGGCGGAGGCCGGCCACCATCACGCTGAGCTCGCGACGCCGCGTCGTCTCGAACACGTACTCCACGCGGTGCCACCAGCACCACAGCGCGCCGTCCAGATAGCCGGTCACGACGAAGATGGTGGCCGGGCAATCGAACTCCGCGAAGATCGGCGCGGCGACGGTCGCCTGGTCGATCGTGCCGTCGTCCAGGGTGAAGGCGACGGCCCGGTCGATGGGCGGGGCCTCGCCCGCGAGGCTCCGGAAGACCCGCTCGAGCGACACGATCGGATACCGCTCGCTCCTCAGGAACTGCAGCGCGCGCCGGAGGTCGCGCGGATCGACGCCCGCGATGCCGCGGCCTGGGTCCGCGAGCCGATGCATCACGATGATGGTCACGTGGCCGCGCATCATCCGCGTGAATGGACGAGTCGCCCACGGCACGGCCAGGAGATCTGAGAGCCATTTCACCACGTTCGACATGAGTCCCCCCCTTCGAGAGCCTTTGACAGCAGCAAAGATCGGCGACGGCAGCGCTCGCGCGTCCGCTCAGCTCGCGAGCGCCGCCGGCGAGCGCGGCGACGGGTGATCGCCGCGAGGTCCGCCGTCGCCGCGGTCCGGAGCGGCGCTGACCTCGGGCAGCCTGGGGCTCGCTCGCCATATCCAGGCGAGCAGCGCGCTCGGGCGGACGGCGACGCGCGCCGGCTGCCGCGTGAGCAGCAGCGCGTACAGGTCCATGTAGCGCTCGGCCATCCGGGCGGCGGAGTAGCGCTGGAGCGCGATCATCCGACCGCGCCGGCCCATCTGCGCGGCGCGCCCGGGATCGGCGTGGAGCTCCGAGAGCCTCGCGGCGAGCGGCGCTACCTCGCCGGAGGGCACCAGGAAGCCCGTCTCGCCGTCGACGAGGGCGGTGGCCACGCCGCCCACGTCGGTCGCGACGGCCGGGAGGCCCGCGGCCATCGCCTCGAGGAGCGCGAGCGGCAGCCCCTCGGACAGGGAGGGCAGCGCGAACACGTCGAGCGCGGCGAGGAGCGCCGGGACGTCGTGGCGCTCGCCGGCGAACACGACGCGCTCGAACACGCCGAGCTCGCGCGCGAGCGCGACGAGCCGCCCGCGCTCGGGGCCGTCGCCGACGAGCAGGAGCCGCCCGCTCCGGGGCAGCGACCTCGCGGCGGCGCGCACGAGCAGCGCGTGGTTCTTCACGGGAGAGAGGCGCCCCACGCTCCCCACCACCCAGGCGTCCTGCGGGATCGCGAGCTCGGCCCTCACCCGGGCCCGCGCCGCCGGATCCGGCGCGAACCGCGATAGATCGATGCCGTTCGCCACGACATGCAGCTTCGGCGGCTCGACCTCGCGCCGGCCGAGGACGACCGCGGCGGTCGGCTGCGACACCGCGACATGGGCATCGACGAAAGCGGACGCGGCGCTGCGCAGCCATCGCCGGCCCTGCATGTCCTGGGAGACCCCGTGTTTCGTGTGGATGACAGGGACCCGGTGCAGCCAGCCGGCGGGCGCGGCGTAGATGAGCGACAGGTGGTTGTGCGAGTGGACGAGCCCGACGCCCCTCGTCGCGAACAGCGCGGCGAGGCGGGCGGTGAGGGTCCTGTCGAACCCGGGGCATTTCGGCACGAGGTGCACCTCGACCCCGCGCCTCCGGAGCTGCTCCGCGCGCGGGCCGTCCGGATCCTCGGCGATCGCGACCGCCAGCACGTGATGACCCGCGGCCCGCTGGGACGCCGCCAGGTCGACGACCACCTGCTCGGCGCCGCCGGTCTGGAAGCTGCTCAACACGTGCACGATGGCGAGCCGTCGAGGAGCCCGCGAGTCCATGCGACCACGATCCTCGACACCGCAAACAGCCTGTGTGTCCATACCCATCTCCCCCGATCAAGCGGACTGCCCCCCATTCGACTCGCCTGCTCGCCCGGCGCCGCCCATGCCTGGCCCTCCTCCCGTCGCGCCGGTCTCCCGGCACGGCAAGTGCTGTCCGGGGCACCACCGGAGCGGACCCGGAGGGGTCGGAGCCTCGATCCGGCGGATCGGCACGAGCGCTGCAACACGCCGCATGACTACATGGCGGACGGCAGGGGCTCGACTCGAGCTCACTATACGTTGGATTTGCGAGCTGACAAGCGAATCACGCAAACAAATGGAAAATCGAAGTCAGAGGCTATACAACCTGGATAAGGACATGGGCCACGGCTCCGAGCCCAGGTGTTCTGCACCAGCCTGCGAGTGGTCGAGCGCGTCGCGGGCGGCGCTCACCGGGCGAAGATATGGGCGAGGGCGCGCGTGGGCCGGCCTGGTCATTCGTCCGCGACGTGAGCCGTCGTCGGCCAGTCATGAGAGTACGAAAGGTGAGCCGTCGGCAGATCGCGCGAGCACTGTAGAGGGCACGCTGTCGCCCGGGTGATGCGCTGGTCTGCAAGCAAGCGCGGGTGGCCGCCGTGAGGCCTTACAAAGGAGAGTCGTATGCGCGCTGTCTCGCCGCACTTGGTCCTCTTCATGACGCTTCGCCTTCGCCATCGCGGGACAAGGCGGCAACGGCACGATGGAGGGGCTCGATATCGCGACAGAAGGCGCGGTGGACGTGAGCCCCGGCGCCGCGGTGCACCACGCGCTCGATCCCGATCACGCCGGCTCGTTGACCCGGGACGAGAGCGGCTATCCAACGGGCTCTGCGGCATCGCCGGAGGCGGCGAGTACGCCCCGGAAGCCCCCTTGTACGCCGGCGGGCTCACGCGCGCTGCGCTGGTCGCGGGCGGCCATGCCTGCTGCCCGCCCGTGCTGTCGACGGGGAGCGTCTTCGACCCGGAGACCACCTCGGCCCGGTGGGGAGACGGCTTCAGCGAGGAGGCATTCTCCCGGGTGATCAGCGCGGATCGAGCGCCTCGCAGACAGGGGGGCTCCCCGGCGATAGCCAGCCGAGCCCGCTCCTCACGGGGAGGTCCCTGCCGCCGAGCCGCAGCTCCAGGTCCTCGTCGGTCGTCGTCGCGGGGACGCCGGCGGGGAGGAGCCCCCACACGCCGAGCCAGTCGCCCCGGTAGAGGGCGCCCTGGACGAAGCCTCGCCGCGGCGCGGCGTCGAGGGCTCCGCGCCTCCCTCAGCGGCCGCGGCGCGGCGCGCCGGAGAGGTACTCGAGCAGCTGGGCCTCGTCGCTGCCGATCATCCGCTCGACGCCGTCCTCCCGGAGGTGTCGATGGATCTGCAGCGCTCCCACGGTCGTCCGCACGAGGATGGCGACGCGCCGGAAGCCTCGCATCACTATCGGCTTCAATCGCTGCATTGCTACCTCGAACGCCGGATCATTCCGCCCCACCGCGGCGCGCAGATCCACGAGCAGGGACAGCCCGGTGCGGCCGGTAAGGTCGAGCGCGCGGCTCACCTCCATCCATCTCTCCTCGAACTGCGCAGGAGACTCGGACGGCAGCGCGCTCCGCGTGACCCGCGCGAGCTGCGCCACCGGGTCGACGGTGACGACGTAGTGAGCATTGCGCAGGAGCTCGGGCATGACTCGCGAATATTCTACCCAGAACAGCCGCTCGACTCGAGCGGCTCCCGCCCGGAGCTTTTGAATCCGCGGCCCGCCGGCCGGCTGCCGCAAAGGCGCCCTTCAAGGCACCAGCGTCGCTCAACGGCGCTCCCCCGCCCGTCGAGAGCGAGCACAGCGGTTGGGCCATCGAACGCCTGTCGAAGGCCTGGAAGAACCCCTCTCCTCGGCGATCGCACGTTCCTCCACCGAAGTGTATTTTTATATACGCTTACCTGCGCAGATAGCCAGCCACGATTTGCTTTGCGCCACCGGTCCGGTACCCTGGGCCCCCTTCCGCTCATCAAGGCTCCCACGAGGTATGCAAGCGCAGCCGGCCCCTCCCGACCTCCGGGATCATCTGCCCGCCGGGGAGGTGGACGAGCACCTCGGCCACTCCGCCTGGCCTCTCCACCAGGGATCGCCGGAGCGCAGCCGGCTGCCCGCCCTGCCCCCACGCCACCGGCACCTGCTCTCCCTGGTGCCGGGACGGCCCGGAGCGCTCCAGTCGCGCCGCGCGGGCCCGCGGGCGGAGCTCGATCGCCCATGAGCCTCCGGTCCCACGGCAGCGCGGCCCCGCTCCCGCCGACGACGGTCCGCCTCGAGGACGTGCTGGTGACCGAGAAGCTGGCTCGCCGCCCGTCGCGGCTGCCGGATCACGCGGCCGAGAACCGGGCCCTGCTCGCCCTCGCCACGGCGATGGCCGGGCCCCTGGAGGACGTCCTCCCGCGCCTCGTGTCGCTGCTCCTCGAGCTCTGCCGGGCCGAATCGGCGGGCGTCAGCGTCCTCGAGGGGGAGGACGGCCGGCAGGTGTTCCGGTGGCGGGCCATCGCCGGGGCTTTCGCGCCCAACCTCGGCGGCACGATGCCCCGGAACCCGAGCCTGTGCGGCACCGTCCTCGACCGCGACGAGGCGCTCCTCTTCTCGCATCCCGCCCGCTATTTCACGGCGGATGCCATGAACGACCCGCCGGTCGTCGAGGCGCTGACCGTCCCTTTCCACGACGGCGACACGCCGATCGGCACGGTCTGGGTCATCGCCCACACCGAGGAGCGGAAGTTCGACGCCGAGGACGCGCGGCTCCTCTCCAGCGTGTCACGGTTCGCCGCCACCGCCGTCCGCGCCGTCGCCCGGGCGCAGGACGCCTGGCGGGCAGCCGAGGCGCTCCGCGTGAGCGAGGGCCGGCACCGGTTCCTGGCCGACCTCGCCGCCGCCACCCAGCCGCTCGTCGACCCCGACGAGGTCATGGCCGTGAGCGCCCGTATGCTCGCCGAGCACCTCGGGGCGGACCGGTGCGCCTACGCCGAGGTCGAGGACGAGCGCGTCTTCGTCATCACGGGCGACTACACGCGCGACGTCCCGAGCATCGTCGGCCGGTGGCCGGTCGCTGATTTCGGGGCCGAGTGCGTGCGGCTGATGCTCGAGAACGAGCCCTACGTGATGACGGACGTCGACGTCGACCCGCGCGCCGGGCAGGACCTCGCGGCGTACCGGGCGACGACGATCCAGGCGGTGATCTGCGTCCCGCTGCACAAGTCCGGCAGGTTCACCGCCGCGATGGCGGTCCACCAGAAGACCCCGCGGCCCTGGACGCCCGACGAGGTGGGGCTCGTCCAGCTCGTCGTGGGCCGGTGCTGGGAGGCCATCGAGCGGGCCCGGGCGGCCCGTGGCGTGCGGGAGCGGGACGAGCGGCTCGGTTACGCGGTCCGGCTGTCCGGGATCGGGTTCTGGTACTGCGATCTGCCGTTCGACGAGCTGATCTGGGACGAGCGGGTGAAGGATCACTTCTGGTTCCCGAAGGACGCCCGCATCACCATCGGCGCCTTCTACGACCGCCTGCACCCCGACGACCGGCAGCTGACCCGGCGGGCGATCGAGGCGTCCATCCGCGAGCGGATCCCGTACGACATCGACTACCGCACGGTCGACCCGGCCACGGGGGCGATCAAGTGGGTCCGGGCGCTGGGCGGGACGGCCTACGCGCCGGACGGCACCCCCCGGCGGTTCGACGGGGTGACGGTCGACATCACCGACCGCAAGCGCGACGAGGAGCGGCTCGCGCGGCTCCTCGACGGGGAGCGGGAGCAGGGCCGGCTCCTCCGGCAGGTGGCCGATGCCGCGCTCACCGTCCACGCGTCCGGGTCCCTCGACGGCGTGCTCCAGGGGATCACCGAGCAGGCCCGGCGCATCATCGGGGCCCACCAGGCGATCGCCAGCCTCGCCGCCGGGGGCGGCGGCCGCGACGAGGACGCGCGCCCGCCGGTGTGGGGCCAGCTGGTCGCCCCGTTCATCGGCCGCAGCGGCGAGAGCCTCGGCTCCATCCAGCTCTCCGACAAGCACGAGGGGGCGTTCACCGAGAGCGACGAGGCGATCCTCGTCCAGCTCGCCCACATCGCGTCCGTCGCGATCGAGAACGCGCGGCTGTACGACCAGCTCCGCGACCAGGACCGGCGCAAGGACGAGTTCCTGGCCACCCTCGCGCACGAGCTCCGCAATCCGCTCGCCCCGATCCGGACGGGCCTCGAGGTCCTCCAGGTCTCCGGGAGCGCGGAGCAGGACCGGAAGATCCTGGCGATGATCGAGCGGCAGGTCGGGCACATGGTCCGGATGGTGGACGACCTGCTCGACGTGTCCCGGATCACGCGCGGCAAGGTGGAGCTGCGGCGGGAGCGGGTCGACCTGCGAGCGGTCCTGAACAGCGCGCTGGAGACGAGCCGGCCGCTGATCGAGGCGGCCGAGCACGAGCTCGCGGTGCGGCTCCCGGCGGAGCCCCTCCTGCTCGACGCGGATCCGACGCGGCTCGCCCAGGTGTTCGCGAACCTGCTCAACAACGCGGCCAAGTACACGCCCGGGGGCGGCGTCATCCGGCTCGCCGCCCAGCGGGACGGGGCCGCGGTGGTCGTCCGGGTGATGGACAACGGCGTCGGCATCCCGGCCGACATGCTGCCGAAGGTGTTCGACATGTTCACCCAGGTCGTCCGCTCCATCGACCGGGCTCAGGGCGGGCTCGGGATCGGGCTGACCCTGGTCCGGCGGCTCGTCGAGCTGCACGGCGGGACGATCCACGCCGAGAGCGAGGGCCCTGGCCGGGGGTCGGCGTTCACCGTCCGGCTCCCGCTCGCCGCGTTGGCGCTCGCCGCGGCCGAGGGTCCAGCGTCGCGCCCTCGGTCGTCGGGGCCGGCGACGCTCGACGTCACGGCGGCGCTCCGCGTCCTCGTCGTGGACGACAACGTCGACGGGGCGGAGAGCCTGGCGCTGCTCCTCCGGATATCGGGGCACCGCACCCGGGCGGTCCACACCGGCCCCGAGGCGCTCACCGCGGCCCGGGAGCTCGGCGCGGACATCGTGTTCCTGGACATCGGCCTGCCGGGCATGGACGGCTACGAGGTGGCCCGGCGGCTCCGGGCCGATCCGGGCTTCGCCGGGCTCGTCCTCGTGGCGCTCACCGGCTGGGGAACGGAGGACGACCGGCGGCGGGCCCGGGAGGCGGGGTTCGACCACCACCTGACCAAGCCGGTGGACGCGGCCGAGGTGCGGCGCCTCGTCGCGCGCGTCGCGCAGGGCGCCGCGACCGGCCGGCAGGGCGGCTGACCGCGGCGCTCGGGCGGCGTCGACGCAGCGCCGACGTGGCGCCGGCGGCGGCGCTCACCCGGCGCCGACCGCCTCGCTCACTCGACGATGATCGCGACGGAGGCCGGGAGCGCGCTCACCTCGATCGTCACGATGCCTTCCTCGTACGAGAAGGGCGCCTCGTGGTCTTGCTCGAAGTCCAGCGAGGCGACCGTGACCTTGGCGGGCGCCCTGTCCACCGGGAAGCTCACCGTCACCCCGGGCTGCTCCACCACCGCGGTGGTGTACTCGTGGTTGATGACGTGGAGCACCGTGCGGCCGTCCGGGAGCCGCGCGAGGTTGTGGCTCATCTTCTTCGCCTCCGCGCAGGCGTCAGGATCCTCGGCGGACGCGCACCCCTCGAACGAGAAGCGCACAGGGTCCGTCAGGTCGGCCGCGCCGTGGTACAGGTCCGCGTGGGACCTGTAGAAGTCGCGGAAGCGCGCGAAGAAGTCCATCATCTCGAGCGCTGTCGCCGTGTTCTCGTCCGTTGTCGTGTGCAGCGGCAGGGCGAAGTACAGGCCGTTCGCGTAGACCTCCGCGGCGAAGATACGGAAGTAGTCCTTCCGCTCCTCCAGCGAGAGACCGTAGTAGCGATTCATCATGTCGGTGGGCCAGTCCAGGAACAGCATCAGCGGGACTTCCTTGCCGCCGACGAGCTCTTGAATCCGCTTCGAGCGCGCCTTGAGCCCTCGCAGCGCCGCCTGGAACGACGCGGCGCCGTCCAGGTGTCCATCGACGATCGGCACCCAGTCCATCCCCCGCGGGCCGTCGCCGTCGATGTTCCAGTCGTAGAGGCCCACGCTCTGGAAATCGACGAACGGGACGACGCCGTTCGACGAGATGAAGATCTCGCGGCCGTGCTGCTCGCGCGCGTAGCGGCGCAGCTCGAGCACGACCTCCTGCCAGTAGACGAGCGTCGGGTAGATCTCGACGAAGGTCCCCACCTGCGGATCCGGGCGGTTGCCGATCGTCCAGCCCCACTCCTCGAGGAGCAGCTTGTTCCCGCTCTCGAAGGGGTTCTCCGTGGCGGCCATGCGCGCCAGATACCCGCGGAAATCGAAGCCCCTGCCGGCGGTCTCCGGCGCCCCCGAGCAATCGAGGCCGTCCTCCGGGATGATGCCGAAGCCCTGCTGCCAGCCGTCCGACCGGGCGCCGTGCTTTCGACAGAGGTAGTTCCCGAAGTCCGCGACGTGATGGTCGTCGAACCCCTCGTTGCCGTCGTACTGCGCGCCCCCGTAGCCTCCGTTGATCTCGTCGAAGGTGAGCCCGTCCACGCCGAGATCGATCTGGAGCTTGCCTATCTCGATCAGGCGCGCGCGGTAGCTCGGTGACGCCATGCTCGCGCGGTGGGCGCCCTCCACGATCTGGTCATGGGCGACGAGCTCGCCGGCGGCGTTCCGCGTCGTCTGGTCCAGGAACTGCTCCTCGCTCTCGACCTCGTCCGCGAAGACGACGGACGCGGTGCTGCCCGCGACGAAGCGGACGCCCCGCTCGCGGCAGCTCGCCGGGTAATCCGCGTCGTAATCGTCGGTCGCGAGCCCGGTGTCGCGCCAGCGCTGCCACGCCCTCGGCACCATGTCCGGCGCGAGCTCGATCACCTGCGGATCCGACTGGTGCACCTCGACCTGGCTGAAAGCGAACACCGTCAGCTCGGAAGTATCCAGGGAGCCGAACGCCTCGGGATGGATCTCCGGCATGACCGGCGCGACGTCGCCTCCGCCGCCGCCCGCGCCCCCTGCGCCGGTGGTCGCGGTGGCCCCGCCCGCGCCTCCCTCGCCTCCCTCGCCCCCTGCGCCCCCCGCGCTCGCGCTGGACGCGGCCATGCCGCCCGTTCCACCCCCCGCGCCGCCCGGGTCCGGGTCCGAGCCGCAGGCGGCCCCGGCCAGAGCGCCGGCGACCACGGCGCACGGCAGCAGCCGGGGCCAGCCGAGCCTCGCGGCGAGGGCGGCGCGGCGCCGCGGCCTGCTGGCCAGCGCCTCCCGATGCCCGGCGCCGCCCGCAATCCCGCCTTCGCGAAGAGCTTTCATGCGCACAGGAGACGTGACCGCCATTCACCCTGTCAAGTCCGCCCCGTCCCGCCGCGGCGTTCGCGGCGCGCCTGCGGCCGGTGACGACGCGGGAGGCTG
Source organism: Sorangium sp. So ce321 (assembly GCF_051530195.1). Taxonomy (NCBI): domain Bacteria; kingdom Pseudomonadati; phylum Myxococcota; order Polyangiales; family Polyangiaceae; genus Sorangium; species Sorangium sp. So ce321. The sequence goes on from NZ_CP150329.1 coordinate 8,131,309, forward strand.
CGGGCGCGCGGCGGCCGGGTCGCGGCGCGCGCCATGGCCCAGGCCGGCGGGCGGCCGCGCTGGCCTGGATCCGCCGGCGCCGCGCGCGGGCAGGAGACGGCGCCGCCGCGATGTGGAAGGAGAAGTAGACTGCCCCGGCGAGCCTCGCGGAATATCCGCAGCCCCGCGCCCGCGACGCCCTCTTCAGGAGACGATCATGCCTATCCGACCTTCATTGTCGTACACTATTCTTCTTGGCCTGCTCGCCGCGGCCTGCAGCTCGAGTGAGTCCGCTTCGACGGGCCCGGGCGGCGGCGGCGGCGCTGGTGACGGGGGCGCCGGCGGCACCGGCGGCGCCGGCGGGAGCGCCGAGGCGGCGGCTCCCCTGCGCATCGACACCGACAAGGGTCCTGTGGAGGGCGAGGTCGTCGGCTCGACGCGCGCCTTCCTGGGCATCCCCTACGCCGCGCCGCCCACCGGAGCGCTGCGGTGGAAGCCGCCCGCGCCCCACGAGCCGTGGACGGAGGCGCTGAAGGCGGTCGAGGTGGGCCCCGCGTGCGCGCAGCTGCGCGTGCTCATGCCGGGCTTCGAGCCGAGCTCGAGCGAGGATTGCCTCACGGTGAACGTCTGGGCCCCCGAGCGCCCGGCGTCCCAGTCCCTGCCCGTCCTCGTGTGGATACACGGCGGCTCCTTCACGCTCGGGAGCGGCGGAGAGGCCGATTACGACGGGCAGGTCCTCTCCGAGACGGCGGGCGCGGTGGTGGTCACCGTCAATTACCGGCTCGGCCCGCTCGGGTACCTCGCCCTCCCGGAGCTCAAATCGGAGGATCCCGATCACCCCTCGACGGGCGGATATGGCATCGAGGACCAGCGCGCCGCGCTCGAGTGGGTCAAGGCCAACATCGGCGCGTTCGGCGGCGATCCGGGCAACGTCACCCTGTTCGGCGAGTCCGCCGGCGGCATCAGCGTCTGCATGCACATGGTGTCACCGCCGAGCAAGGGCCTGTTCCAGCGCGCGATCATCGAGAGCGGGCCGTGCGACACGGCCCTCGACGAGGCGACCGCCACCGCGCAGGGCGAGGCGTTCGTCGAGGCGCTCGGCTGCGGCGACGCGCCCTCCGTGCTCGAGTGCCTCCGAGGCAAGTCGGCCGAGGAGGTCATCACCGCGCTGCCGCCGAGCGGCGACATGCTCTTTGGCGGCACGCAATGGTACCCTGTCATCGACGGCTGGAACCTCCCCGACACGCCGGGCAAGCTCCTCGAGGAGGGCAGCTTCGAGAAGGTGCCGACGATCCTCGGCAGCAACGACGATGAGGCGACTCTGTTCTTCGCGCTCGCGGGCGGCTCACCCTCGATCGCCGACGACGCGGAGCTCGAGGCGTTCGCCGAGCAGCTCGCCCCCGGCCACGGCGAGGAGGTGGTGGCGAGCTACCCGAGCGCGACCCACGGGTCGGCGCAGGCAGCGGCGTTCGCGGCCGTGGGCGACGCGCTGTTCGTGTGCCCGGCGCGCCGGGCGGCGCGCGCGATCGCGAAGGCCGGCGTGGCGACGTACCTCTACCATTTCACCTACGCGCCGGAGGGCTCGCTGCTCGGCGATCTCGGGTCGTTCCATTCGGCCGAGATCAGGTACGTGTTCGGCAACCCGAGCCTGCTCTTGCCGCAGCCGCTGACCCAGAGCGAGCTGGAGCTATCGCGGGTGATCTCGGGGTACTGGTCGCGCCACGCGCAGAACGGAGACCCGAACGGCGGAGACGCCATGGAGTGGCCGAGGTACGACGCGGATACGGACGAGAACATCGTCCTCGATCTGACCATCTCCCAGCAGGCCGGGCTGAGGAAGGAGGTCTGCGACATGTGGGACAGCTTCCTCGCCACGGAGCAGCGCGAGGCGGAGTAGCGCGAGGCGGAGCACCGCGAGCGCCCGGCCCCCCTGCCGAGCTCGATCCGTAAGTACCGGTAGGTACTATGCTATCCTCGCGCCGTGCTCCCCTCCTACGACCTTGCCGCCATCGTGGCCCGCCTCGGCGGGCGCGAGGCGGCGCTCGACGCGATGACGCAGGAGCGCCAGGCCGCGGTCGCCGCGATCCTCCGGGCGCCGGCGGGGCCTCCGGGAACGGCGCCAGGGCCCGCCGGCGGCCAGGACCCTGGTGAGGCCGAGCTCCTCCTGATCCGCCGGGCCGAGCACCCGCGCGACCCGTGGTCGGGGCACATGGCGCTCCCGGGCGGGCGGCGCGACGCGGCGGACGCGAGCCTGCTCGAGACGGCGATCCGCGAGACGCGCGAGGAGGTCGGGATCGACCTCGCGGCGCACGGCACCCTGCTCGCGCGCCTGCCCGACCTGCCCGCGGTCGTGCGCGGGCGGCGCGTCGGGATGATCATCACCCCGTTCGTCTTCGCGCTGCGCTCCACGCCGGAGCTCACCCTGAACGACGAGGTGGCCGAGGCGCTCTGGACGCCGCTCGGGCCGCTGGCGCGCGGGGAGTGCGCGTCGACTTACGCGTACACGCACGAGGGGAACGTCGTCCACCTGCCCTGCCTGCTCGTGGACGAGCGGGTCGTCTGGGGGCTGACCTACCGCATGCTGGAGCAGCTCTTCGAGGTGCTCCACGGGTGAGCCCGGCTACCAGCGGAGCTCGTGAGGACCGAAGGACGCCTGATAGAACGGGACCACCACGTCGCCCGGCGGGCTGATGGCGTCGATCCGCGCGAGGTCCTCGGGCCCGAGCTTCAGCTCGAGCGAGCCGAGGTTGTCCTCGAGCTGCTCGAGCGTGCGCGGCCCGATGATCGGGCTCGTGATCCCCGGTTGCTGCGCGGTCCACGCGAGCGCGAGCTGGCTGATGGTGAAGCCCCTCTCGGTCGCGAGCTTCCGGAGCGCCTCGACCACATCGAACGCGCGCTGGCTGCCGAGCAGCGCCGGCGCGCGCATGTGGGTGCCGTCGGCGAAGCGGCCCTCGGGCTGCTTGCCGTCGCGCTGGTACTTGCCCGCGAGGAAGCCGCCCGCGAGCGGGCTCCAGGGCAGGACGCCGAAGCCGTAGCTGCGGCAGGCCGGGATGAGCTCGCGCTCGATGCGCCGATCGAGCAGGTTGTACGGCGGCTGCTCGGTGACGAAGCGATTGAGCCCGTACTCCTTGGCCACCCAGAGCGACTCGACGACCTGCCAGGCGGCGAACGTGCTCGAGCCGATGTAGCGGACCTTGCCGCTCCGGACGAGATCGTCGAGCGCGCGCAGCGTCTCGTCGATCGGACACTCGGGCTGCGGCCGGTGGATCTGATAAAGGTCGATCCAGTCGGTCTTCAGGCGCCGCAAGGAGGCCTCGCACTGCTCGATGATCTGCCGGCGGCTGTTGCCCGCCCGGTTCGGATCGAGCCCGTCTCCCTTGTGCATGTTGCCGTGCACCTTGGTCGCCAGCACGATGTGGTGGCGGTGCCCGTTCCGGCGCAGGGCGTCGCCGACGATCTCCTCGCTGCGCCCGTCGTTGTAGACATTGGCGGTGTCGAGCAGGTTGACACCGACGCCGATGGCGCGGTCGATGATCGCGTACGAGTCCTCCACGCTCGTGCGACCGCCGAACATCATGCAGCCGAGCGTGAGTGGACTGACGTGGATACCGGTCCTTCCGAGCAGGCGATACTGCATATCTCTCCTGGATGCGGGGTGAGGTGAGCCGCCCGGCACAGCAACTTGCGTACCGGATCCTCCCCCGGCCGCTTCGCGCGGCTCCGCTGCTGATGCTTCAGCAGCGCGCGCGCAGCGTTGTTGCCCAGGCAGCAGCCGGATCCGTCGTGGGGCGCGGCGGCGACGCGCGGACCGCGGGCGAGGATCGGCTCGGATCACCGCTCACTGCGCCTCGCGCGCGGCGTTCCCCTCAGAACCCGCCCTCGATCGCGAGCCCCGGCATCGTGATGGGCCCGATCGTCTGCGGGGTGCACCCGCTGTCGTCGCAGCTCACGTCGAACACCTCCTTCGTGAGCGTCGCGTTCTGCAGGTCGAAGACGAGGCCGAGGTAGCTCCGCTCGCTCAGCGCCCAGCGCTTCGACAGGCGCAGGTCGAGCCGGTAGAACGGGTGGATTCGCTCCGGGTGCTCGCGCGGCGGGCGGCCCGGGGAGGCCTCGTCGGCCGGAAAGCCGGTGTAGAAGACGTGGCGGATGCCGCCGCGCCAGCCCTTGCCGAGGTCGTAGAGCAGCGCGACGTGCGCGACGTGCGTCCGGTCGTAGGCCGAGGGGATCGTCGCCTTGCCCCGCGTGCGCGTGGAGCGCGACAGCGTGTACGACGCGAGGAAGAACATGTCGCGGCGGAGCGCGCCGCGCGCGCCGAGCTCCAGGCCGTAGGTGTCGCCGAGGCTCCGCGTGAGGAACCGCTCCGTGCTGAGGTTCGTGCCGCGGCCGGTGCCGATCGGGTCGCTCAGGCCGAAGGTCACCTGCCGGAACACCGTGGCGCCCAGGTTGACGGGGCCGGCGCTCACCTCGACGCCGAGGCTCGACTGGAGGCTCCGCTGGAGGCCGCCCGGGATGCCGCCGATCTGGAGCGCCGGCAGCGGGGCGAGGCCGGGCAGCTGCGAGGCGAGGCCGAACGCCGGGATGAGCCGCACGTGCTCACCGACGCCGAAGCGGCCCACGATCCTCGGGTCCACGGCGATCGCGGTCCGGCCGAGCGAGGTGTAGTGGTCCACGCGCACGCCGGGCGTGATGGTCGACCGCTCGCCGAGCACGAGCAGCGCGTCGGCCCAGGCGCCGAGGGCGAGGTCGAGCCGGCTGCGGAAGAGCTCGGGGAAGCTCTCGTCGAGCTGATCCGTGCCCTCGGCGGGCTCGTCGTCCGGCCCGGCGGGCTCCTCGCCCGGCGGGCTCGGGCGCGGCGTCACGTCGTAGCGGTCGACCGCGGCGTCGACCCCGGCCCGCAGGAGCGCGCGCCCGCCGGCGAGGGGCCGGGCCAGGCTCATCCGCGCGTTGAGCTTCCAGGCCTGCGCGCTCTCCACGCCGACCCCGCGCGACTGGTCGAGCCCGAGGGTGAGCGCCGCCCGGACGCGCGCGCCGGAGGCGGCGTCATCGCGGTCGTAGCGCAGGTCCACGCGGTGGAAGTCGCTGTCGAGCAGGACGTTCCGCGCGTCGGCGCCTTCGTCCTCGTCGATGCTGGAGAGGTAGTCGTAGGCGCCGAAAGCGAGGACGGTGAAGCGCTCCTCCGGCCCGAGCCGGTGGACGATCCGGGCCTGGTAGTCGGCGTAGCTCGCGTCGACGCTCGGCACGAGCGCCGACGCGAGCGCCGCGCCGGCGGCGTAGTGGCCGCCGATGAGCACCTGGGTGTCCCTGTCCATCGGCCCCTCGACGACGCCGCCGAGGTCGACGAACCGGAGGCTCCCCTCGCCGCGCCAGACGTCGGACGGCGGCGCGCTCTCGGCCTCGATCGCCGCGCCCGCGAGCCGCCCGATGTCCGCGGGATAGGGGCCGAGGTGCATCTCGACGCGCTGGACCATGGAGGCCGGGATGACGCTCGGGCCGGCGCCCACGTGGAACAGGAGCGGGACCTGGATGCCGTTGAAGAAGTAGCCGATGTTCCCCGGGGGCGCGCCGCGGATGTAGTAGTACGGCATGCCGCTCGCGATGGTGGTCACGCCGGGCTGGATCTCGATCGCGCGGTAGGGGTCGCCGAGCGCGCCGGGCAGCTCGCGGATGTCGCGCCGCGAGAGCGAGACCGAGCCCGGCGGGGCCCGGTTGCCCTCGACGGTTACCTCGATCCCGGCGGGCGCGGTGGGGGCGGCGGGCGGTGGCGGGTCGACGTCGACCGGCGGCGCCGGCGGGGCAGACGGCTGCGCCGCGGGCGCAGGGCGGTCGGACGGCGGCGCCGCGGGCGCAGGTGGAGCCGCGCCAGGGGGCGGGGGCGGCTCGGGATCGGCCGGGCTGGCCGCAGGCTGGGGGCGCGCCTCGCCCGCGTGGAAGCTGGCGGCGGCGGCGAGCGTGATGGCGAGGAGTGCGCTGGGGGATCTCACGCGGAGTTCGCTGATGCGCCGCCGGGAACGGAGAGTTGCAGCACCCGGGCGCCGGGAGTTAGCAAATCCAGCCGCCCGGCGAAAGCCAGGGTGGCGCCACACGCGCTGAAAGCCAGGGCGGCGCACCACGCGCTCTCGCCGGCGGAGGACCTCGGCGCGCGCGGCCAGGCGCCCGGGCCGCGCCTCGGCGCGCTTGCCCACCCATCCGCGCGCTACAAGGCCCGCCGGCGACCCTCCGGAGCGGTCCCGCGCGCTGCGCCGTGTAGACACCGGAAGCTTCCGAAGCGATTGGCGTCAACACAGGGCCCGGTGAGCCACCGGGACGAGCACCGTCGCCACGTCGACGGAACGTCTGCCGCGCCGCGCGACCGCCAGCCGGCGACCGGCTCCGCGCAAGCAGACAAAAAAAAGAGCGCCCATTCGACGGCGGGGGGGGAAGCCGTCACGGGCGCTCTGGCCTCCAGTAGTAGCAGGATGCGGGCCAGGGCTCGGCCTGACAGATCTCTGGAGTTTACCCCTTAAGGACACCCCCGGGTCTTTCGATCCTGAGAGCAGTGCTTGCAGACCTGGCAGCCCGTGCCCCGCCGCGCTCCATCCGGTTGACGAACCGTACGATGTACGGTATTCAGTACGCATGAGCTTGCCCCTGCTCGTGGAGAGCGACATCCGGCCGTTTCGCGTCGACACCCCGCAGGCCGCGCTGGACGACCTGCGCGACCGCCTCGCCCGCGCGCGCTGGCCCGACGAGCTGCCCTCGCTGTCGTCGAGGGACTGGTCGTACGGTGTCCCGCTCGGATACCTGAAGGAGCTCGCCGCGTACTGGCGCACCGGCTACGACTGGCGCCGGCACGAGGCGCGGCTGAACGAGCACCCGCAGTTCACGACGACGATCGACGGCCAGAGGATCCACTTCCTCCACGTGCGCTCGCGCGAGCCCGGCGCGCTGCCGCTGATCGTGACGCACGGCTGGCCGAGCTCCGTCGTGGAGTACCTCGACGTCATCGGCCCGCTCACCGATCCTCGCGCCCACGGCGGAGATCCGGAGGACGCGTTCCACCTGGTCATCCCCTCGCTGCCTGGATACGGCCTCTCCGGGCCGACCCGCGAGGCCGGGTGGGGCGCGCGCCGGATCGCCAGCGCCTGGGCCGAGCTGATGCGCCGGCTCGATTACCCACGTTACGGCGCCCAGGGGGGCGACTGGGGCACGTGGATCTCCCGCGAGGTCGGCCTCGTCGACCCCGAGCGCGTGATCGGCGTGCACACCAACGGGCTCGTCTCGTGGCCTTCCGGAGATCCCGAGGAGCTGGTCGGCCTGACCGACGCCGAGCAGGCGCGGCTGGGAGCGGCCGACTACTACATGCGGGAGCTCTACGGCTACAAGAAGATCCAGTCGACCCGGCCCCAGACGCTGGCTTATGCGCTCGCCGACTCGCCGGTCGGCCAGCTCGCGTGGATCGTGGGGGTGCTCAAGGAGTGGACCGACTGCAAGGACACCCCCGAGGACGCCATCGACCGCGATCGCATCCTCACGAACGTGATGCTGTACTGGCTCACGAACACCGCCGGCTCGTCGGCCCGCTCGTTCGTGGAGACGCCGGACACCCCGGACGAGGCGGACCTCGCCGCCGACGTGAAGCCCTCGACGCTGCCGACCGGCGTCGCGGTGTTCCCCCGGGACATCATCGCTCCGGTCCGCAGGTTCGCCGCCCGCGACAACACGAACATCGTGCACTGGTCGGAGTTCGACCGCGGGGGCACCTTCGCGGCCATGGAGGAGCCCGACCTGTTCATCGGCGACGTGCGCGCTTTCTTCCGCCGCTTCCGCGGACCGGCGGCGCAGCGCGCGTGACGATCCCGCGGGAAGAGGGGTGATCCGATGAGCGAGGTGATGACGATTCCCGTGCTTCCGTGCGTGTCGATGCCCGAGACCCTGGCGTTCTACGGCGCCCTGGGCTTCGAGGTGACCCACCAGCAGACGAGGCCGAACGTGTACGCGGCCACGCGCCGCGGCGAGGTCCACTTGCACTTCATGGGCATGAAGAACCTGGATCCCCGGCAGGCGTACAGCACGTGCCTGGTGATCGTCCCCGAGGTCGAGCACCTCCATGGGACCTTCGCGGAGGGCCTGCGGAGGGCGTACGGCAAGCTGCCCACCGCCGGTCTGCCCCGGATCTCGCGCATGAAGAAGGGGCAGAGTCGCTTCACGGTGGTCGATGTGGCGGGCAACTCGGTCGTCTTCATCAAGCGGAACGCGCCGGACGACTACGACGAGGGCGCCGCCGGGTCGCACCCGGATTCCCACCTCGGTCGGGCGCTGCGCGCGGCGGCGCGGCTGCGCGACTTCAAGAACGACGACGACGCGGCCGCCAGGGTCCTCGACCGGGCGCTCGCCCGGAGCGAGCCGGCCGCCCCGATCGAGCGCGCCCGCGCCCTCGCCGCCCGGCTCGAGATCGCGGTCGCCGTGGGCGACGAGGCGCGCGCGCGCACCTTGCGCGCCGAGATCGACGAGCTGCCGCTCTCCGGCGAGGACAGCGCGCAGATCCGGGCGGAGCTGGACGCCGTGGACGCGCTCGAGCGAGCGCGTCGCTAGTACCCCGTCGCCGGTGGCTCTCGTGCGGACCGGCCCGCCCCCCTGAGCCGCGCCGTGGCGCCAGGCTCCCCCGCGGCGCCGGGGACTACCTCGCGCGTCGTCTTCCCGTCGTGCCCTCTGGCGACGTGGCTTGCTGGTCCTGCGCCAGGAGCTCGAGGGCGCGCTCGAGCGATCGCTCGAGCGCGCGCGAGCTCTCGGCGGAGAGGTCGGAGAAGAGCTGCTGCGCGCCGATGAAGGCCGCGTACTCCAGCCGCGCGAGCAGCAAGGCGGCGCCGCGCGCGCGCCCCGGAGCGGCGTGCAGGGAAGCGAGGTAGTCGATGCGGCGCGCGTCGACCCGCCGGAGCACGGCCGCGGCGCGCTCGTCGCGGAGCGCCCACGCACGGACGGCGAGATCGAGCCGGACATCCAGCGATCGCACGACCGCCGACAGCCGCTCTCGCCGCTGCTCCGGGGCGCCGCCGGCCTCGGCATGGTCGATGGGCGCCGACGTCTGCCGCTCCTCCCAGCGCGCGAGGAGCGCCGCGAGGAACGCCGCCATGTCCTGGAAATGATGATAGAACGAGCCCTTCGTCCGGCCGAGCCGGGCGCAGAGCCCATCGATCGTCAGGGCGCCCTCGCCGCCGTCGCGGAGCGCGTCGAGCCCCTGGTCGAGCCAGTCGTTCCTCGAGGTGCGCGCCATGCGGGTCAGTCCAGCGCGGCGCCCGCGACCGTGGTCGCACGGGCGCTCGCCGTCCAGGCGAACACGTCTCCCCCCATCAGACCTCGACGCCCCCCGCCCGGAGGGCGCACAGGATCGCGAGCGGGAAAAAGAGCGTCCACTGCGGCATCGCGAGCGGCTTTCCGAACCGTGAGATGCCGAGGACGAGCGCGATGCCCCCGAACAGGGCGCTGAGCGCGGCGACGGCGCCGGGCACGACCAGCGCGGCCTGGCCGCCGCTCAGCCAGGCGAGGAACAGACCGACCGCCATGGACGCGAGCGTCGCGGTGACGCCGTGCCAGCAGAGCTCGTGCGTGGCGACCACGTGCCGATCTACCTCCGCGCGCTGTAGCGGCGGAAGAACGTCGGGACCGCCGACGAATGCGTGAACCGCGGCGATGCCGCCGGCGAATACCGCTGCGCTCGGGAGAAGTAAGTCCATGAGTGCCTCACCTTCGGAGGATACCATACCGTATGGTTTGTTCCGGCGCAACGATCCGAGCGCCGGAGCCTGGGGGCCGGAGGTCCCACGCGCGGGCGCAACCCCCGCCCTGCCCTCTCCACACGTCCGGAGTGGCCCGATGCGCCTCAGGAGCAATCCAGGGCTCGACAGGCGCTTTCCGCCACCAGGGACGGTCCTCTCGACCAACATGCACAGCGCGCGAGAATTGATAATTCGAGCAGACCATCCGGAATGCGTTCGACATATCGAGTCGGCGAGCAAGATCGAGCTTTCCTGCCTTCGTCAGTCCAAGTAAGAGTCCTGTGTGCGCGCTCTCCCTGGCTCCGAGTCGACGCTGGCGCCGCGCGCCCCGGTCGGGCCGCGCCGCCAGCGCGGCTGAGCACGAGGAGAGGCCTGGGCGGCGGCGCCGAGCGGTCGGCGCGGCGCGCGCGATACCCTGTCTGAGAGCCGCACCGACACAAAGCCAGAGAAGGGCCATGACCATGACGAAAGCTCGTTTCGTGATCGCCGTCGCCGCCGCCGCCGGCCTCGCGGGCTGCTTCTACAACGGCTCGGTCGGGATGAAGACGTGCGAGGACCCGTGCCGCGGCCGCCCTATCTACGAGTGCGACAATCCGTGCGCCGAGTGCGAGGGCGGCTGCGTGATCCTGCCGCCCCTCGGGTTCGCCGATCCCATCCTGCTCTGGACCGGCGACGCGACCGACGCGGCGTCCGTGCCGGCGTGCCCGGCGGAGGCGCCGGACCTCGTGTTCGACGGATACGGCGGCTTCGAGGAGGCGCACAGCTGCCCCGCGTGCCTCTGCACCGAGCCGTCCTGCGAGCTGCCGCGGGGCCTCGTGGGGAGCGCCTCGGCCGCGTGCGACGGGACGGGGGCCACGTCGTTCGACGCCCCCGCCGGGTGGGACGGCGCGTGCACGGCGCCGGCCGCGGTGAGCTCGGATGAGCTCGGCTCGCTGCTCATCCCGGCGCCGACGGTGAGCGGCTGCGCGCCGGCGCTCGATCCAGCGGGAGCGCCGCCCGAGCTGCCCGTCCCCTGGAGCGTCCGGGCGCGCGGCTGCGTGGGCTCGGTGGACAAGCACACGTGCAGGGATCCGTCGAGCATGTGCGTCGCGTCGCCGGCGCCGCTGCCGGCGAGCTTCTCGATATGCGTCCGCTACCTCCGCCCCGGCGTCCCGGCGTGCCCGGAGGAGTACCCCGATCTGCGCGAGCTCTACGAGGGCTTCGACGATACGCGCAGCTGCACGCCGTGCGGGTGCGGCCCGATCGAGGGCAGCGCGTGCTCCGCGCTCGTGTCGGTCCACGAGGGCGGCAGCTGCGAGCAGCTCCTCGGCGCAGAGACGGTGACGCTCGCCGGGCCGAAGTGCGTCGCGGGGCCGGATCTGCGGCTCGAGAGCATGGATGCCCGGTGGCTCAAGGACGAGCCAGGCGCGTGCGCGCCGACCGGCGGCGTCGCCCTGGGCGAGGCGACGCCGAAGAGCGCATCGTTTTTCTGCTGCCAGTCCGACGAGGTCATCCCCCTTCCCTGATGACCCCGCCCGCCATGGACTTCGTTTGACGCGGGCGCGCGCCTGCGTCCCTCGCAGAGCGCGCGCGGCGCCACGTGGAAAAGACGAGAGACTTCGTGTACCCGGCCCCTCGCTTCGCGGCTATAAGAGCGAATCACGCGAAAGGGAGAGCGGATATGCGAATCGTACGATGGTGCTTCTGGATGGCGCTCGCGGCGAGCGGCTGCAGCGCGTCCGAGGGCGGCACGTCCGCGACGGACACTGACCAGACCTCCGGGGGAACCGATCCGGGAATCGGCGGCGAACCAGGCGGCGGCGAACCAGGGAGCGGCGCGGGCGACGACGACGGCACGTTCGGCGCGGGCGCCGGGACCGGCGGGAGCGGCGCGGGCAGCGGGGATGAGGAGACAGAGAAGGGGTGCATCGAGCGGGCGTCCTTCGTGTACGTTCTCTCACAGGATAACGAGCTCTACAGCTTCAGGCCCGATCGCAAAGAGTTCACGAGGATCGGTGTCCTCGGTTGCCAGACCGACATGGATCCGAACTCGATGGCGGTGGACCGCGACGCGGTGGCGTGGGTGAACTACGTGTATCCGGACGACAGCGCCGGGACGCTGTTCAAGGTCAGCACCGAGGACGCGAGCTGCGAGCCCACCGGGGCCTCGCTCTCGGACGGGTGGTCCCGGCTCGGGATGGGCTTCTCGAGCGATCTCTCGCGCCCGGACGCGGAGGAGCTGTTCGTGGCCGGGACCACGAACATGCCGGGCATCGGGCTCGGGAGGATCGACGGCACGTCGTTGACCCCTGTCGGCGAGTTCAGCGGCTCGCTGCGCGGCAAGTCGGCCGAGCTCACCGGCACCGGAGATGGACGCCTCTTCGGCTTCTTCACCACCTCGCCGGTCCAGCTCGCCGAGATCGACAAGGAGACGGGCGATGTCATCGAGGCGAAGCCGCTGCCGGGCATCGAGACCCCGAGCGCGTGGGCGTTCTCCTTCTGGGGCGGGGACTTCTACTTCTACACCGCCCCGGACTCGTTCGATTCCCCGTCGCGCACGACGAACGTGAGCCGCTATCGCCCCTCCGACGGCTCCATCGATACGGCCTACATGACCAACATCGGCTTCCGCATCGTCGGAGCGGGGGTGTCGACCTGCGCCCCGATCGAGCAGCCGCGCTGAGCGCCTGCTGAGGGCGCGGCTGCGCCCGCCAGCCGGCCAGGCTCAGCCCATCACTCCTCGGCGTCGTCGCCGAAGAGCACCCCCACCGAGAGCTCGATGGCGTCGAACGGCTCCGCCCGGACCCGCTCCCCGCGCTCCGCGAGCAGCGCGGTCAGGTACCCCTCACGCGTCCATCGATGAACCGCCAGCGTCTCCTCCCTGGGATCGAGGATCCAGCAATGAGGGATCTCGCAGCGGTGGTAGACACGCATCTTCCTCACGGTGTCGTGCCGCGCGTTGGTGGACGACAGCACCTCGCACACCCAGTCAGGCCGCACGCGCAGCGGGTTGCCCGTCGGGCGCTCGGGGACGCGCTCGCGGCGGAAGCCGAGCACGTCCGGGCGGTAGACCTCACCGGGCTCCAGCTCGACCTCCACCTCGGTGAGGAACCACCAGCCGCCGGGGCGGCGACCGCCGGGGCGGCGGTTGAAGGGATCGAACAGGACGCCGGTGAGCGCCGCCTGGGTCCCGCCGTGCTCACCGCTCGGGGTGGCCTTCCGGACCAGCTCGCCGCCGATGATCTCGTGGTAGCGCTGGTCCTCCGGGATGGCGAGCAGGTCCGCCACGGTGGCGCGGGAAGGCGTCCGGCTCGCGGAGGTGGACATGCGCTGCAGGCTACCACGGCCGCGCCGCGCGCGGCATCGCGCCCCGCCCTCGCAGCGCGGCGCGGCCGCCTCGCGCGCGATAGCGCCTCTCTCGCCCCCTGATTCATGCTTTCCCGGTGAGACCAGGAACGGATCCAGGGGACGCGATCCCGGCGGTACAAGGCATCTGCATCTACCGCACGCGCGGCGCTGGTGTCATGTTGGGAGCGTCGACGCGCCGCGGAGGTGTTGCAATGCGGTCGAGGCTGCTCCCTGTGCTCTGTCTCTCGCTCGGCTCCTCGCTCGCGGCGGGCTGCGGGCCAGCGCCGGCCGCCGGCGTTGGTCACGCCGCGCGCACGGACATCCTCGGCGCCGCGGGGCCGAGCGAGTTCATCCTGCTCACCGCCAGGGGGGAGCTCGTCAGCGCCGACATCGAGCCGGGGCGCGTCCTCGGGCCGGACGTGAACCTGGGCGTGTACGCCGCGGACAGCGGGCGCGACGGGCAGGCAGTCCGGGGCGTCGCTTTCAATCAGACCGTGAGCGTCACCGCGACCCGCGAGGGCGCGACAGGCATCGTCGGCGGCGCGCCGCTGGAGCTCTCCGTGACCCGGGCAGACACGGGGCTCCGCGCGCGCGGCCTCGTCGGCGGCGCCCTCTCGGACTACCGCGTGGACGAGCGGCAGATCGCCGGCGTCATCGGGCGCTGCAGCTACGAGCTCACCCGGTCGGGGCGGTACTACGAGGGGCCGCGCAGCTGCGGAGGCCAGCCGCACCAGGTGACCGTCCTCCTGCCCCGCGGGCTGTCGTCGTGGAGCGACGCCGCGCTCGCGACCGCCCTGGGGCTGCTCCTCGGCGCCTGAGCGCGCCGCCTCCCATCTCGTCGCTGGCGAATGACAGGCCGCGCAGCGGCTGCTAGAGCTCGGGTCCACCTGGCAGGAGAGAGCCGAGAGCCCGCCGGGCACGGAAAAGGCCGAGCACGCTCTGGGCCCTGCGCCCCGGGCCCTGGCGGTCTTTTCTTCGCGCCTCCCGCCCCGCACAACTCCATCAACTCCGTGACGAAGCCCAGATCCGATGGCAACGCGCCGGGCAGGCCGGCCGCGGCGACCTCACCCAGCCTCCTCGAGGGGCGCTCCGCGCCCATCCCGCTCGGACCGCGGCTCGAGGCCGTCCTCGAGCTCGCCTACCGCGCCCGGCGCGCGGTGCTGCTCGAGGGGCCCACGGGGATCGGCAAGAGCGAGCTCGTCCGGCAGCTCGCCGAGCGGCTCGGCATCGCCACCGTCGTGCTCGACCTGAGCCTCCTCGAGCCGCCCGACCTCGTGGGCCTGCCGGTCATCCGGGACAACCGGACCGCCTACGCGGCGCCCTCGGTCCTGCCCCAGGACGGCGCGGGCATCCTGATGCTCGAGGAGCTCAACCGGGCGGAGCGGTACATCCAGCAGCCGGCGCTCCAGCTGCTCAGCGCCCGGCGGCTGCACGAGTACGAGCTACCCGCGGGCTGGGTGTGCTTCGCCGCCGTGAACCCCGAGTCGGCCGACTACCAGGTGACGTCCCTCGATCGCGCGCTGCGGGCGAGGTTCCTCAACCTGAGCGTGCGCGCGGACCGGGCGTCGTGGCTCGCGTGGGCGCAGGAGAACGGGATCCACCCGGGCGTCATCGCGCTGGCGCAGGCGCACGAGCGCATCCTGGACGACGTGCCGCCGCGCACCTGGACGTATGCGTCGCACGTGCTGGGCGCGCTCCGCCCCGAGGAGCTCGCGGACGGCGTGCTGCTGCGCGACGCGCTCGGCGGCTACCTGCCCCCGAGCTGGGTGGAGCTGCTGCTCGCGTCGAAGGAGTCGTGGTCGACGCGCCTGCCGTTCGACCTGCGCGCGCTGCTCGCCGACTACGGGCCGACCTCGCCCGCGGGCAAGGCGCTGCGCGCGGCGCGCGAGCGCGGCGAGACCGACCGCTTCGATGAGGTGACGACGCGGCTCGCGCCGCTGCTCGAGGGCCCCGAGGTGGGCGTGCTCGCGGCGCAGCGGAAGCTGTCGCTGGCGGCGTTCGAGGCGCTGCTCGCGGACCTGCCGGGCGACCACCGCGAGCGCCTCCAGGACGCGCTCGGCGGCAACGCGACGGCGACGCAGCTCGTGGACGTCCGCCCCGAGGAGCTGCTCCAGAACTACGCGGCCAGCCCCGCCGAGCAGAAGGTGCTCGCGTGGCGCGCCGATCCGCTGCGGCAGCACCGGATCGGCCTCGTCGTGACGGCGCTGTCGGCGCACCTCGCGCAGCAGGCGAAGCTCGTGGAGGTGCGGCGGAGCAACGTGGCGCGGGCGTGCCTCGGGCAGCTCCTCGCGCAGCTGCCCGAGCGCTGGGCGCTGCGGCTGGCGGGGGCGCTGAAGAAGCACGGCGTCACGCCGATCCGGCCGCAATGAAGGGGGCCAGGGAGGCCGGGAGGCCGGCGCCGGGGGCGACAGGGGCGGCGCAAAAAACCGACAAGCATTCGGAATCATTGGACAAAGCAGCACATGGCGCCGCGACACAAGCGCGCGGCGCCGCGGCGCCGGCGCCGGAGCCCGCGGGGCCCGGCGGCGAGGGCGAGCGCGAGGACGCGCTCGCGGCGTGGCTCGACGCCTTCGTGCGCGATCCGGGGTTCCTGGAGCGGTACCCCTGCTACGCGGCGATCCTCGCGCGGCTCGCGCCGGTCGCGGACCCTTCGGTGAAGCGCATGGCGGTCTCGCTGTTCGACGGCCGCTTCTTCCTCCACGTGAACGTGGAGTCGTTCATGAGCGAGCCCTTGTTCCTGCGGGGCGTGCTCCTGCACGAGGTGCACCACGTGGCGCTCGGGCACCTCTGCCACCCGAAGTTCGCGGGCGCGGACGAGCCCGAGCTGATGGACCTCGCCCTCGAGATGTCGGCCAACGAGTACATCGAGGAGCCGCTGCCCGACCCGATCCGCTGGCAGCCGTACGCCCAGCTCGGCCTGCGCGGCGGCCAGAGCACGCTCGAGCGCTACGACCTGCTCGTGAGCGCCGCGCGGGAGGGCAAGCTGCCGCAGCGGGGCGGCGAGGCGGTCGACGACCACCGCGTGCTCCGCCGCCCGTCGCGGGAGCCGGGCGCGGTGGAGCAGACGCGGCAGCTCCTGCTCCGCGCCGCCGAGGAGGCGGACGCGCTCGCGGGCGACGGCGACCCCGCCGATCTGCCGGGCCTGCTGCTCGCGGGCAAGACGCCCGGCCGGCTCGTCGAGGAGCTCACCGACGTGCTCGGCCCGCGCGCGCACCCGCTCGACTGGAAGACAGCGCTGCGGATGTTCGTGGCGCGGGAGCGCGCGCCCGTGCACACGTACGCGCGGCCCAACCGGCGCTTCCCGGGCCGCATCGGCGAGGTGCCCGGCAGGACGTACGCGCCGCGGGCGATCGCGAAGCCGTCGGTGCTCGTGGCGATCGACACGTCGATGAGCATGCGCCGCGACGAGCTGGAGGAGATCGCCCGGCAGCTCCAGGCGATGAGCGAGGTCGCGCGCATCACCGTGGCCGAGTGCGACACGGAGGTGGCGCGCGTGTACGCCTTCGAGGGGCGGCTCGGCGACGTGGCCGGCCGCGGCGGGACCGACCTGCGGCCCGTGTTCGCGCCGGAGTTCCTGGCGGCGCGCCGGGTGTCGGGGGTGATCTATTTCACGGACGGCGCCGGGCCCACGCCGCCGGCGCCGCCGCCGCTGCCGGTGCTCTGGGTCCTGACGAAGCCGCTCGAGTTCGCGTGCCCGTGGGGCGAGCGGGCGTGGCTGGAGCGGAAGCCGCGGCAGCGGTGAGCGGGAGAGCGGCGTCTCCGGGGTCAGCCGCGGAGAAGCTCACGCCTAATCCATCGTCGCATTGACGAGCGCTATCCGGCGACGTCGGCGGCCTGTCCGCATTGAAGCGCGTCACGTGCGCGCGCCATCACCGGCCGTCTTCAACGCTCGGCGGGGCGCAGCGGGCCGCGCACACCGGCAGCGGCAACGGATCGAGCGCCGACGTCCGCGACGCACAGGACCGGTCGCCTCATGATGGGATGGCGTTGCAGAGACACCCCACATTGCTAAATGCACAATTCGGCAGTTACCATTTTGTTGCACTATCCGCTCTCGCGGCGCCGAGCAGGAGGACTGGAGCTCACCTGCGGAGCAAAAGGGGCATACATGGGCTTCTTGCGACAGACGGTCAAGCGAATCGCGACGATGGCGCTCCCCCACCGCATGCTCATCGAGCGCGGGCCTTCGTTCGGAGAGCGCGCGTTCATCGCCGGTCGATCCGGCCGGGGCGCCGCGGACATCGCGCTGACGTTCGATGACGGCCCCCACCCCGAGCACACGCCACGACTTCTCGACTGGCTCGCCGAGCACGAGATGCACGCGACGTTCTTCGTCCTCGGCAACATGGCCCGGAGTCGCCCCGACCTCGTGCGCCGGATCGTGGCGGACGGACACGAAATAGGCAATCACACCTACACGCATGTGTCGCTGGAGCATGCGTCTCCTCCGCTGCTGCGCGCGGAGGTGGGGACGACCCGGGCGCTCCTCGAGGACCTCACGGGGAGCCCATGCCCGCTGTTCCGTCCGCCCTGGGGGAAGGTCTCGGCCCGCGCGCTCCTTCAGCTCTGGAGCGATGAGCACACCGTGGTCCTCTGGAGCGATGACCCTCGTGATTACGCCATGCGGTCGCCCGAGGCCGCCACGGCGTGGTGTGCGCACTACAGACCCCGGAGCGGGGACATCCTCCTCCTTCACGACACCTCGTTCATCGCCAGCGCGCTGGTCTGCGAGCTCGTGGAGCGCACGGGCCGGCAAAACCTCCGGTTTTCACGGATCAGTCAGTACATCGCGTGAACATCTCGTCGAGGGGGGAACCATGATCTTCGACAACAGCGTTCATTTCCGTGACAGGAGACAGCACGGAGCAGCGAGCGAGGCAGCCGCCCAGGTCGCGCTCGATTTCGATCGAGCGGCTGGGTCTCGGCGGCTCTTGCTCATCAGCTATCACTTTCCGCCTGTCGGCGGGGCGGGGGTGCAGCGCCCGGTCAAGTTTGTGAAGTACCTGCGCCGCTTCGGCTGGGAGGTCAGCGTGCTCGTGGCGGCGAACCCGTCGGCCCCGCTCTCCGACGAGAGCCTGCTGCGCGACATCCCGGCGGAGACGCACATCGAGCGCGCGACGACCTGGGAACCGAGCTATACCTTCAAGGCCAAGGTCGCTTCCGGCCCGCCGGCGGCGACCTCCACGCCTGGACCGCGCCGGCGCCTCGCCCGGGCGTTGCGCGGAGCGGCCACGCTCGCGCTGCAGCCCGATCCGCAGGTGCTCTGGCTTCCCTCGGCGCTGCGCGCGGGCAGCGACCTGCTGCGCCGGGTTCATCACGATGCCATCCTCGCGACCGCCCCGGCATACTCCAACCTCGTCCTTGGGGCCCTGTTGAAGAAGCGCTTCCGGCTGCCGCTCGTCGTCGATTTTCGTGATGAGTGGGACATCAGCCAGTGTTACCTCGAGAACGCGCGTCAGGATTCTTTCTCCTGTGCCGTCCAGAGCTGGATGCAGCGCTACGTCTTGCAGCAGGCCGATGCCCTCACCTGCACGACGCTGTCGAGCGCCCGGCGGCTCCAGGACCGCGCTCGCGAGGCGGGCAGCCAGGCCGAGTCGACGTGCATCTACAACGGCTTCGACGAGGACGACATCACGCCTGGGACGATCGCGGCCGACATCTCCATGCCCGAGAAGGATGTCTTCCGGCTCATCTATACGGGCACGCTCTGGAACCTGACGAGCATCGAGCCGCTGGTCACCGCGATCGAGACGATCGACGCGTCCCTGCCGGAGAGGCTCGCGCACCTGGAGCTCGTCATCGTCGGGAGGAGAACCGAGCAGCAGGAGAAGCTCCTCGACCGGATCAAGAAGACGCGATGTCGCTTGCGCCTCGAGCCCTACTGCGACCATACGCGCTCGATCGCCTGGATGAAGTCTGCCGACGCGCTCTGCATGCTTCTCAGCGACGTCGAGAACGCGCATCGGGTCATACCGGCGAAGATGTTCGAGTATCTCTCGATCGGGAAGGAGATCCTCGCGATCGTCCCCGACAGCGAGGCGGCCGATATCATCAAGGAGCACGACGCCGGCAGCCACTTCCGTCCGGGCGAAGTGCTCGAGATCGTGGGCTGGCTGCTCGCGCGCGTGCAGGGTGGACGGCGCATACTCCCGAACAACCATGCCGCCAAGATCGCGCGGTTCACCAGGGAGCGGCTCTGCGAGCAGCTCGTGAGGGTCCTGGATCATCTCCCCGTCGCGCCCTGAGGACGTGGCCTTCACTTCACCTGGTAGTGCAGCGCCCGCGCCTCGACCGACATGCCTCGCGGATCGCCCGGCACATAGAAGTAGAGCTCCTGCTCGGATCGCTTGCCCAGGTAGTCGATCGTCGCCTCGACGCGCTCCGGCTCGCGGGCGCCCGGCGGCGTGTACCGGAGCTCCACGCCGAGGTCGCCCAGCATCTGCCTGCCTCCGTTCTTCACCCGGACCGGCAGCACCCACGCCTCGCCGTGCTGCTCGGCCCGATCGGGCAGCGCCCGGACCTCCGGCACGACCGAGCCCTCGGAGCTCGTCAGCCCCTCGTACACAAGGAACACGACCAGGGCGAGGATCAACACCGCGCTGACCCCGAGGGAGAGCCACTCGGCCAGGCGCCTCCCGATCCGCCGGCCCTTGCGGCCCTCGCCGGGCTCCTGCCCCTGCCCCTCCCCCTTCGCCGCGCTCATACAATCAGCCTCCCCGCGGCGCCGCCGACGATCGCCGGCAGGCCGAGCGTGACAACGCTGGCCACCAGCGTCGGGAGGTCGCTCGTGGCCTCGCGCTCGCCGATCAACAAGAGCAGCGCCAGCGCGATCACCAGCGACACGGCGCACGTCATCAGCGTCTCGAACGCCCGGCTCTGAAACACGCTCTTGACGTACACGTCGTGTCGCTCGAACCCCGAGGCGAACAGGATGACGTAGCACAGCGCCACGCTCACTCCGAGGATCGCGAGCTGCCGCCAGGGCGAGAGCCGCGACGCGATCATCACGACCTCCTCCGTCGACGCGATGTTCAACGTGAAGAGCAGCGAGCCCGCGGCCGCCGCCGAGAAGTCCCGCAGGTCCGCCCTGAGCTGCAGCGCCTCCGGATCCCCCTCCGGGGGCTTCTCCCCCTCCTGATCATCCCCCGTGCGCGATTTGTCCCGGACCTGCGCGTTCGCGAACGCCACCCCGAGGCTCACCGCGGCCGCCTGCAAGATGACCTTGCCGACGACCTCGCGGGGCGCGCGGTCGAGGGTGATCTCGCCGATCAGCGCCAGGATCGCGGCCGAGAGGACGATGCCGATCCCCACCGACGTCACCGTTTCGATGGCGACGCCGAGGAGGGTGTCCTCGTTCCGGAAGCCGGACTCCAGCGAGCAAAGGAACGTCACGACCAGCGTCAACACGAGGATCCCGCCGAGGTGCCACGCCGGGAGCATCATCCCGTGGAACCACATCTCCATCGTGTAAAGCAGGGGCATCCCCACGATCGCCCCGCCGGCGACCGCCGCGGTGAGATCCTTCCCCTCCCGGCGCCACCCGTGCGGATCGCTGCTCTGCTGCGCTCTCGGTTCGGCCACGTCGCGCCGACTTGTACACCAGATTCGGCCGGCGGTCGGCCGCGTGGACGCCCTGGCGACGCGGCCGCTCGCCCGCTACTGAGCCCGCCGGAGCGTGGCCACGCCCTTCCAGGGCGGCGTCTGCGCGTAGACGATGAGCTCCTTCTCCCCGGAGAACTCGCACACCGCCTCGTAAGCGACCCCCGCCTCGTCGTACGAGATCAGCTTGAACCGGTTCCACGCGGGCTCGCGGATCTCGTAGGCGCGGTCGACGTGAAGGCCGGGCGAGTCCGCGAGGATGCGATCGCCGTCGAAGCGGATCGCCAGGTGCGCGTACTGGAACTCGAGCATCGACGCGAGCATCGGCTCGAGCGGCATCTCCGGGTCGAAGCGGACGAGCCGGAAGGTGCCGCGCAGGCGCGCGTCGATCGACGCGATCTCGGCGGCGGTCCCGCCGGAGCCCTGGGCCTTACCGGAGCCGCAGCCGGCGACCTGCGCGGCGAGGGCGGTGGCGCCGGCCACCAGGAGGAGGCGGAAGGCGCGGAGCTGCCTGGGGTGGCGCAACGAGGACCGGCTCGCCGAGGGCGACATGGGCGGAGCTTAGGGCTGGCGGTCGAGCTGCGCAAAGAGGAGTCGGGGTGCGCGATCGCCCGCACCGGCGCGCCTTGCGCGGATCCAGCGCGCTCCACACAATGATCGGGCGAGCCGATCAGCTCACGAAGCCCGTCGGACGGCGCTGCGCTGGCCGCGGCCGATCGGGGCGCGCTCGCCGGGGGGCAGCATGGCAGACGTCGTACGGGGCACGGACTGGGTCGCACGCCTTCCCGAGCGCGCCTGCGCGGCGCGCGAGGACGCCCTCCTCGAGGCGGTGCAGGCAGGCCTGCTGGCGCCCATCAGCTGGGCGCCGGTGCACAGCGAGCACGGCGAGCACCGCGCGACCTTCCTCGTGAGCGCGGACGCGCTCCGCATCGGCGACGCGGAGGACTCCATCCGGATCAACGCCTCGGCGCGGACGACGCAGCGCATCGCCGATCTGCTCGAGTGCGCGATGCTGACGACCCGCCTCTGCGACCTCGTCTGGGAGCAGGCCAGCGTGCGGATCCCGCCGTGCATCGGCGCCCCGGATCCGACGATGGCGAACACCTCGCGCATGCTGGAGCACCACCGCCGCGTCGAGGAGCGGGTCGCGGGGCGCGCCGGGCTCATCGAGAACGTCGGCAAGCACTGGGTCCTCACGAACCGCCTCGCCGGGAGCCGCGATCGCGCCGCGAACTACGGCTGGTACGACGCGAGCGCCGCCCACCGGCACGGCCAGCACGCCCTCTGGCAGCCGCTCGGGCTCGCGCACGACCTGCATCACGTGGACTACTCGCAGGTGGTCCGGCTCGTGCGGCGGCGGTGCACGGTGGACGGGGCCGAGCGCGAGCTCCTGGACGTCATGACCGACCCGGAGCTCGCCGGCCTCGTCTCGTCCGAAGGCCCGCTGCGCGTCCTCCGGCAGCCCGGGGTGCCGGAAACAGCGTGAGCGCCGCCCCCGGCACCCGCGCGCGGCCCGCCCGCAGCAAGCGCCGGGGCCCCTCGCGGCCCGCCCGCGGCGGGCGCACGAGAGCAGCGCTCACGACGCGCGCTTGCGCGCGCTCTGCTCCTCGAGGTCCAGGTACAGGCTCACCTTCTTCTCGATGATCGCGAGGTGCGCCTGCTGCTCCGCGAGCTTCGCGGCCACGTCGTCGCGGTGCGCCTCGAGCAGCGCGCGCCGCTCGGAGATCGTCCCGTCGCCGCGCCGCACGAGCGCCGCGTACGCGAGCATGCGGCGGATCGGCATGCCGGTCGCGTGCAGCTTGCGGAGGAACTCGACCCACCGCACGTCGTCGGGCCCGTAGCGGCGGTGGCCGCTCCGCGCCCGCGACACGGACCGGATGAGCCCGATCCGCTCGTAGTAGCGGAGCGTGTGCGCGCTCGTCCCCGTCGCGGCGGCGACCTCGGCGATCGTGAGCCCGCCGGCCGTGCCGGAGCGCGGCGCGGCGGCGCGCGAGGCGCGACCCGCGGCGCTCACTGGTTCACGAACTTCATGTCGGCATAGCGGAGGCCGGAGGCCGCGCCCTTCGGCATCACCGCGTCGAGGCGCCGCAGGTCGTCCGCGGTGAGCTCGATCGTCTCCGCGGCGACGTTCTCCTCGAGGTAGCTGCGGCGCTTCGTGCCGGGGATCGGGACGATGAAATCGCCCTGCGCGAGCACCCAGGCGAGCGCGAGCTGCGACGCCTTGACGCCCCTCTCCCGCGCGACGTCCTCCACCTTCGCGACGAGATCGAGGTTGCGCTGGAAGTTCTCGCCCTGGAAGCGCGGCGAGTGGCGCCGGAAGTCGTCCGGCGCGAGGTCCTCGAAGCGCTTGATCTGCCCCGTGAGGAAGCCGCGGCCGAGGGGGCTGTAGGCGAGGAAGCCGATGCCGAGCTCGCGACACGTGGCGAGCACGTCGTCCTCGGGATCGCGCGTCCAGAGCGAGTACTCGGTCTGCACCGACGCGAGCGGATACACCGCGTGGCCGCGCCGGAGCGTCGCCGAGCTCGCCTCCGAGAGGCCGATCGCGCGCACCTTGCCCGCCTTCACGAGGTCCGCCATGGCGCCGACGCTCTCCTCGATCGGCGTCTTCGGGTCGACGCGGTGCAGCTGGTACAGATCGATGACGTCGACGCGGAGGCGCTTCAGGCTCGCGTCGCAGGCCGCGCGGATGTAGTCCGGCGCGCCGTTGATGCCGCGGATCGTGCGCTCGGTGGGATCGCGGACGATGCCGCACTTGGTCGCGAGGACGACGCTGTCGCGCCGGCCCTCGATGGCCCTGCCGACGAGCTCCTCGTTCGTGAAGGGACCGTACATGTCCGCCGTGTCGAGCAGCGTGACGCCGAGCTCGAGCGCGCGGTGGATGGTCGCGATCGACTCGGCCTCGTCGCGGGGGCCGTAGAAATCGCTCATGCCCATGCAGCCGAGACCGAGGGCGGAGACCTGGAGGGGACCGAGCTTGCGCGTGTGCATGATGGGCTCCTTCTGCCACGGCGAACGGCCGCGGCGCTTCGACGCAGGCCACCGTAAGAGTTAGAGCGCGCTCGAAGTCAAGGGGGCGGGGTCGCAGCGGCGCGGCGCAGTTCGTTGAGGACGGCCGCGTCGGCGAGCAACGTCGCGGCGAGCTCATCGTGCTCGCCGCGCGCGATGGCGCCGAAGACGCTCCGGAAGAACTCCGCGAAGCTGTCGGCCGCGGGGACCTCGACCGTCCGACGCCGATCGCGCTCGGCGACGCCGAGCTGGATCGGGAGATCCGCGGGGGGCGAGAAGGCGCGGTCGATGGTCACGAGGACGTCCGGGCCAAGGACGTCCAGGCGGTTCTGGTAGGCGGTGGTCATTCCATAGTGCCCGACCAGCGAGCGGCCGCCCGGGAAGGTCATGAGCACGCTGAACGACGACTCGACCTCGCCGGCGCGCTCGACGACGCGGCAAGCGATGGACTCCGGCGCCGCGCCGTCGAGGAGGACGCGGCCGAGGGTGACCGCGTACGGCCCTAGATCGAGCAGCGACCCGCCGCCGAGCGCGGCGCGGTAGCGGTAGTTGTCCGCGGGGAGAGGCGGAAAGCTGAACGCCGCGGTGAGGCGCGTGGGCGCGCGGCCGGCGTCGCCGAAGATCCGGCGGACCTCGCGGTAGAGGGGGTGATACGCGTAGACGGTGGCCTCGGCGAGGCAAAGCCCCCGCTTCCGGGCGAGCTGGACGAGGCGCCTGGACGCCTCGACCGAGAGGCAAGCTGGCTTGTCGACCGCGACGTGAAGGCCCCGATCGAGGGCGCGCTCGGCGAGCTCCTCGTGCGTCGAGTTGACCGTCGACACGTACGCGAGGGCCGCGTCGCTGCGGGCGAGCGCCACCCGGTAATCGTCGTAGCAGCGCCCCGTCACGCCGGGCGGCAGCGCGACGTCGGCGCCCCGGGAGACCGACGCTACGTCGATGTCGCGCACGCCCAGGCTGGCGAGCGCCGGCAGCACGCGCCGCCGCGCGAGGCTGGAGTAGCCGAGGAGCAGGACCTTCACCCGCGACCCCGCTCGCAAGAGCCGCGGGAGCGACGCCCGGGCCGGCCGCGCCAGAGGACGCCGGAAGCGGCGCGCCGCGGCCGCGTCGCGCGCACGGTCACGCTCCCCTCGCCTCCTGCGGTCACGCTCCCCTCGCCTCCTGCGGTCACGCTCCCCTCGCCCCCTGAGGTCACGCTCCCCTCGCCTCCTGCAGATAGTCCTCCCAGGAGCGGATCGAGCGGGACTTGTCGTAATGGGTGCTCGCCAGGACGAGGACGACCGTATTGGGCGCGAAGTCGAGCAGCCGGATGAAGAGCATGGGCAGGATGTGGACCCCCCGCGTGGGGGAATCGAGCGCGAACTGCCGGCTGTCGACGCCGTCCGAGAGCTCGAGGACGAAGCGGCCGCGGAGGGCGACGATCACCTGCTGCGTGTCTCGGTGGGCGTGCCCTCCCCGGTCCCGGCGGACGTCGTACAGGTAATAAGCACGCTTGATCTCGAACGGGATGTCCTGCGCCCCCTCGACGAAGGTCAGCGCCCCGCGCTCGTCCACCACGGAGGGGAACTCGATCCAGCGCACGTTGTCGAGCCGACTCATAGAGAACCTCCAGTGTCATGGCCGGCCCGGAGGAGGCGCGCGGCAGACCTCGCCGGGCGCCCCCTGCCCTCCGGCCAGCGCCGCTAACGACGCACGGGGTGGTCCCTCAGGATGTTGCGCAGGTAATCCGTGTACTCGCTCGGCAGCTCGTCGGCGAGCGCGGCCAGCGCGTCCCCGTCGATGAAGCCCATGCGGTAGGCGACCTCCTCGGGGCAGGCGATCATCAGCCCCTGGCGCAGCTCGACGGTCTGCACGAAATTCGACGCCTGGAGCAGCGACTCGTGCGTCCCCGCGTCGAGCCACGCGACGCCCCGCCCGAGCATCTCGATCCTGAGCTCCCCCCGCGCGAGGTAAACGCAGTTGAGATCGGTGATCTCGTACTCGCCGCGGGCCGACGGCTTCAGCGAAGCCGCTAGTTCGCAGACCTTGCCGTCATAGAAGTACATCCCCGGCACGGCGTAGTGGCTGCGGGGCTCGCTCGGCTTCTCCACCAGGCTGACCACGCGCCCGGACGCGTCGAGCTCGACGATCCCGTGCCGGTGCGGATCGCTCACCGGATACGCGAAGGCGACCGCGCCTACCTCGAGCTTCGCCGCGCGGCGGAGCGTCTCCGGCAGGCCGGTGCCATAGAAGATGTTGTCCCCGAGCACGAGCGCGACGGGCTCGCCGCCCACGAACCCGCGGCCGATGCGGAACGCGTCGGCGAGCCCGCGCGGCTCGTCCTGCGCGGCGTAGGTGAGGCGGAGGCCCCACTGCCGGCCGTCGCCGAGGAGCCGCTGGTAGAGCGGAAGGTCCTCCGGCGTGCTGATCACGAGGATCTCCCGGATACCCGCGAACATCAAGATCGAGAGCGGGTAATAGACCATCGGCTTGTTGTAGACCGGCAGGAGCTGCTTGCTCACGCCCCGGGTGACCGGGTGGAGGCGCGTGCCGCGGCCCCCGGCGAGAATGATCCCTTTCACTGGTCCGCTCCTCGTTTCGTGTAGTTGCGCTCGATCCAGCCGTGATAGTCGTCGCGCCGCCCGATCGCGGAGAGCCACCCCGGGTTGGCGAGGTACCAGGCGATGGTCTCACGCACCCCCTCGTCAAGCGAGAAGCGCGGCCGCCAGCCGAGCTCGTGCTCGATCTTCCGGAAGTCGACCGCGTACCGACGGTCGTGCCCGGGCCGGTCCGGCACGAACTGGAGGAGCTTGCTGTACGGCCGATAGGGAGAGTCGGGGAAGCGCGCGTCGAGCACCGCGCAGATCTGCTGGATGATATCGAGGTTGGTGGGCTGATTGCCGCCTCCCACGTTGTAGCTCTCCCCGGCGCGCCCCCGCTCGATGACGCGCAGGACGGCCTCGCAGCTGTCGACCACGTAGATCCAGTCGCG
Source organism: Sorangium sp. So ce321 (assembly GCF_051530195.1). Lineage (NCBI taxonomy): Bacteria > Pseudomonadati > Myxococcota > Polyangiales > Polyangiaceae > Sorangium > Sorangium sp. So ce321. Next base: position 8,157,940 of record NZ_CP150329.1, read on the forward strand.
GACCTGGGCGCCGTCGCCGTAGACGGGCAGCGGCTTGCCCGTGAGCGCGTTCAGGATCATCAGCGGGATGAGCTTCTCGGGGAACTGCCGCGGGCCGTAGTTGTTCGAGCAGTTCGTGATCGACGCCGGCAGGCCGTAGGTGTGGGCGTAGGCGCGGACCAGGTGATCGGCGGCGGCCTTCGAGGCGGCGTACGGCGAGCTCGGCGCGTAGGGCGTGCCCTCATGAAAGGCGGCGTCCGAGGGCCCGAGGGAGCCGAACACCTCGTCGGTCGAGATGTGATGGAAGCGCTTGCCCTCCGCCGAGCCGCCGCGGCCGAGCCACACCGCGCGGGCGGCCTCGAGCAGGCGCAGCGTGCCGACCACGTTCGTGTCGATGAACGCTTCCGGCCCGGCGATCGACCGGTCGACATGCGACTCGGCGGCGAAATGGACGATGGTGTCGATCTGCCGCTCGGACAGGAGGCGCTCGACGAGCCCCCTGTCGCGGATATCGCCGTGCACGAAGGCGTGCCTGCCCTCGCCCGGCAGCCCGCTCAGGCTCTCGACACTCCCGGCGTAGGTCAACGCGTCGAGGTTGACGACCTGCACCCCGGGCCTCTCCGTCAGCACGTACCTGACGAAGTTCGAGCCGATGAAGCCCGCCCCCCCCGTCACAAGGATCCTCTTCATGGTTGCACCTGACCCGCGCGAGCGCCCTTCACGACGCCTGACGTCCACCAAGGACCCGCAGCGCCCGGCCGTTGACGAGCGATGTCGGCCCTCCGGCCAGGCGCACGGATTCTGATCCGAACACAGAGACTGTCAACCCTCGATCGCATCGAGATCGCGCCATTCGATGGGTCGCGCGCCACGCGGCAGGCGCGCGACAGGAAGAAACACTCGCCACACCTTCACGACTCAACGACCGCGAAGAAGAAGAAGACGACGACGACGACGACGACGGACCTCTGTACCTAGGAATGGAGTCGCGCCGGACCATGAACTTTCAGTTCATTGACTGTAAAGTATTGCAAACATCGAACCGGATAAAGAGCCGGACCACGCGATGTAAAGTATTGCAAAGACCCATCACGAAACACGGGCGCCACATATAAAAATCATCAATAATAACGAACAGTTGCATACGCACAAATCCAGTCGTCACGCCCCGACCCGCGCGACCGATCGCGCGGAGGCGCTTCTCGCCTTGCTATGGAGATATTTTTCGGGGAGACTCCGCGCGCATTGAGCCGGGCGGTCTTTTCACGGCCCAGGCGCAGCGAGGCAAGGGAGCCTGTCGACACGAATGGCGTCCATCGTAGAGAAGGCGCAGCTCCGGGCGGGCGACGCGCCGAAGGAGGCGCGCGCCGAGGAGGCCAGTGGAGCTCCAGCGGCGCCGGCCGGAGGCGAGCGCGAGCGCGACAGGACGGAGCTCTTCCTCCTCTCCTCTCCCGATCGCGCGGGCATGACGCGCGCGATCGACGAGCTCCTCGCCGTCGCGGAGGCGGACCCCTCGATCCCGCTGCGGCGGCTCGCGCGCGAGCGCGGTCGCGCGCGTCACGCGCGTCAGGAGCGCGCCGAGCACCGCCTCGCGGTGATCGCGCTCGACGGCCGCGATCTCGCAGGCAAGCTCCGGCGCGCGAAGGCCGCGCTCGCGCGCGCGGAGCAGCGGCGGATGCACGTGCGGAGCGGCATCTATTACGGCAGCGGCGCGCCGGCCGGTGACACGGCGCTCCTCTTCCCGGGGCAGGGCTCACAGCACGAGGGGATGCTGGAGCAGCTCCACCGCCACTGGCCGGCCTCGCGCGCGTGGTTCGACGCCCTCGACGCGTCGTACGCGAGCGCGCGCGAGGCGCCGCCCAGCGAGACGGTGTTTCCGCGCGAGCCGGCGGCGACCGACGAAGAGCGGCTCGCCCGGGAGCGCCGCCTCGTCGACACGGAGCGCGGGGCGCAGGTGGGCCTCATCGCCAGCCTGGCGTCGTATGAGATGCTCTGCGCGCTCGGCGTGCGCGCCGACATCATGGTGGGCAACAGCAACGGCGAGCACGCCGCGCTCATCGCCGCGGGCGTCATCGCGGTGCCGGGCCGGCGCGAGCTCTGCGACGTCATCGCGCACATCGGCCTGAGCGGCCGGGCCTTGCCGGCGCCCGAGGTCCCCGAGCGCATGGTCGCGGTCAACGCCTTCGACCGGGGAGTGCTCGACGCGCTGCTCGAGCGCCACGAGGGCCAGCTGTTCATCGCGATGGACAACTGCCCCAGCCAGGTCGTGCTCGCCGGGACCGAGCCGGCGGTGGAGGCGGCGGTGGACGCGCTGGGCCGCGAGGGCGCCGTCTGCCTGCGGCTTCCGTTCGAGCGCGCCTACCACACCCCGCTGTTCGGGGCCTGGCAGCGCACGCTGCGGGCGCATTACGATCGCTTCGTGCCGGGCGCGGCGCGCACGCGGGTGCGCTGCTGCGCGACCCTGGGCCCGGTGCCGGACGAGCCGTCTCGCGCCTGGGATCTCCTGGCCGCGCAGTGGTCCTCCCCGGTGCGGTTCCGCCAGATGATCGAGGCCCTGTACGAGGGTGGGGCGCGGACGTTCATCGAGGCGGGCCCGAACAACCGGCTCACCGCGTTCGTGGAGGACACGCTGCGCGGGCGGCCGCACCTGGCCGTCGCAGCCTCCTCCCAGCACCGGAGCGATACCCTGCAGCTGAAGCACCTCGTCGGCGAGCTGTACGCCCACGGCCTCGCCGTCCTGATCGAGCCGCTCGATGGGCTATGCGACGCCGTGCTGCGGGGCGGCCTCGCGCAGGACGAGGGCCGGGAAACGGCGCTGGCCGGCGGCGACCGCGCGGCGCAGCGCGGCCGGGGGGCCGGGGAGGCCGGGCGGCCGGCGCGGCGGGAGGGCTCGATCCGCGCGCTGCACGCGGCGCTGCTGGCGGAGGCCGACGAGACCGAGGCGCGCGTGCTCTCGCTGGTCCAGCGCCTGACGCGGTTCCCCGGCGCCCTCGCGGCGGCGCCGTCCGCCGCGACGGCGCCCGCCCCCGCGGCGGCGGCGCCCGGGGGCTGCCCCCTTCTCGGCGAGGTCGTGCGGCTCGACGGCCGCGAGCTCCAGGCCGAGCGGCGCTTCGACTGGCGGCGCGACCCGTTCGTGCTCGACCACAGCCTCGGGCCGCCCTCGCCGCAGCGCCGGGCGGGCGGGCCTCACCTGCCGGTCCTCCCGTTCACGCTCAGCCTGGAGATCGTGGCCCAGGCAGCCTGGCGCCTCACCGGCCTCCAGCCCGTCGCGCTCTCGGACCTCCGCGCGGGGCGGTGGCTCGCGCTCGACCGCGGCCGGCTCACCGTCGCCATCCACGCAGAGCGCCTGTCCGGGGACGGGCGCGAGGTGAGGGTGAGGGTGCGGCTCCACGAGGTCGACGGCCCGCGGCGACACCTCGCCTTCGAGGGCACGGCCCACGCGCCCTTCGCGCCCCCGCCGGCGCCGCCCCCGGCGCTCCCGGCAGACGCGGGCGCGGCGCCGCCCCGCGCGTGGTCGGCCGCGCGCTTCTATTCGAGCTTCGCCTTCCACGGGCCCTCCTACCGTGCGATCGAGCGCGTCCTCGCGGTCGGGGAGGACAGCATCGAGGCCGATCTGGCGATCACCGATCTGCCGGGGCTCGACGCCGGAGATCTCCGGATGCACCCGGCGCTCCTCGATTGCACGGGTCAGCTCGTCGCCTTCTGGCTCCTCGAGCGGGGTGAGCGCCAGTTCGGGATATTCCCCTTCGAGGCCCGGCGCGTCGTCTGGTACCGGCGGCCCTCGGCGCCGGGCGGTCGCGTGCGCTGCCGCGGCCGCGTCCGCCTCGATCGCCCGGGCACCACGGAGGCCACGTTCGAGATGGTCGACGAGCGCGGGGCGACAGCCGCCGTCGTCGAGGGCTTCCAGCAGCGGTTCGTGCGCTTCCCCGAGGCGATCCATCGCCTGCTGTTCGGCGGCGGGGCGGGCGGGACGTTGGACGACCACGCGCCGCGCGAGGCGGGGGCCGGCGGCGTCGACGCGCTCGACCGGTCCTTCCTGACGGCGAGCTGGGGCATCTGGGCGCGGGCGCTCGCGCACGTGGTGCTCTCCGAGCGCGAGCTCGACGACTGGTATCGAGAGGACAGCGACGGCGACCGCCGCGTCGCCCGATTGCTGTCCTTCGTGGCGGCGAGGGACGCCCGCGCTCCGCGGGCGCAGCCCTCCGCCGGACGTTGGAACACGAGCAGCCCGAGCGCGGGCGTTCAGCACAAGGAGCCAGGATGAAGGTACGTACGAAGGCGGACGTGTGGCGTTGCGTCGTCGAGACGGTCGAGGAGCTCATGGAGGACCTCGACCAGGATCCCGGCGACCTGACCCCCGAGATCACGTTGATGGGCGACCTCGGGATCAAGTCGATGGATGTGATCCACCTCGTGCTCCTGCTCAAGGATCGCATCGGCAGGTCGCTCACCTACAAGGATGTATTCGGAGACGAGCAGCAACCCCCGGGCGACCTGTCGCTCGCGCAGCTCTCGGACCTGGTGTGCAAGGGGCTGCGGATCACAGCGTAGTGTGCCGGACCGATCCGGCGATCCCTCTCGCGCCCCCTGCCCCACCGGGGAGGGCGGAGCGTCAAGCCACCTCGCTCCGCCGGGGCACGTCGCGAGAGGGACCGCCCGGCGAGGGAGGTCGAGGAGAAATGCGATGCATTATACGGTAGTCGCGAGCGGCTCACGGGGAGACGTCCAGCCGCTCGTCGCGCTCGCAGCCGGCATCAAGGCTGCCGGACATGACGTGCGGTTCGCGACGCAGTCGGACTTCGAGCCGTTCGTCCGCAAGTGCGGGCTGGAGTATTTCCCGCTCGGCGGCAGCGCGGAGGGGTTCTACGCGAGCCGCCTCGCCGTCGCCCTGCGCGAGCGCTCCGGCCACGCGGGTGAGTTCAGCAAATTCCTGAGCGACAACCTGCACACCTACGTCGTCAACCACCTGCGCGATTGCTGGAACGCGGTCCGGGGAACCGACGTGTTCCTTTGCTGGCCGTGGCTGCAGGTAGGCCCGTCGATCGCCGAGAAGCTGGGCATCCCCTATGTCGTCGTCAGCCCGAACCCGGTCCCGCACATCCCGACGTGGGGCTTCCCCAATCCCTTTCACGCGCCGGTATGGAAGCTGGGACCGCTCTACAACCGCCTGACGTGGCTGCTCGCCGAGCCCGTGTCGCGCACGGGCTCCGACCAGATCAACCGGTGGCGGCGCGAGGAGCTCGACCTGCCCCCGCGCCACTGGCGCGACGAGCTGCGGATAATCCGGCGCACACCCCACCTGTTCGGCTACAGCCCCACGGTGCTCCCCAAGCCGCGGGACTGGGCGGACTGGATGCACGTGACCGGCTACTGGATCTTCGACGAGGCAAAGGACTACGAGCCGCCCGAGGATCTGAAGGAGTTCCTCGCGGCGGGGGATCCGCCGGTGGCGATCGGCTTCGGAAGCATCGTCGGGCGCAATCCGAAGCAGCTGACCCGGGAGGTCGTCGCCGCCCTGGAGCGCGCCGGGCAGCGCGGCCTGCTGATCGCGGGGTGGGGAGGGCTCAAGGACATCGAGCTCCCGAAGACGATCTTCAAGGTGAAGACGGTGCCCTACGACTGGATCCTCCCGCGGGTGGCGGCGATGGTGCACCACGGCGGCTCGGGTTCGTCGGCCGCGGCGATGCGCGCGGGGATCCCGTCGATGGCGGTGCCTTTCGGCTACGATCAGCCGCTCTGGGGACAGCGCATCTCCGACCTCGGCGTGGGCGTCGACCCGCTGCCCATCAAGAAGCTCACCGCGGACAGCCTCGCCAGGGCTATCTCGCGCCTCGCGCGCGACGGCGCGATGCGCGAGCGGGCGCAGCGGCTCGGAGAGAAGCTCCGCGCCGAGGACGGCGTCGGGCGCGCCGTGGAGGCGCTGGAGCAGACGGTCGCGAGGGCCCGCAAGGGCGCGACGGCCAGCGCGGCATAGCTATCCCCCGCGGATGAGCGCGGACAGCCTATAGATCCACCCAGACCGCGCCGGCCTTGGCCGATTCGACGGTCTTGGCCACGAAGCGGACGCCGCGCAGGCCGTCGTGCACCGAGGGATAGCCGCCCTCCATGGGCAGCCCGCCCTTGACGCGACGGATGTCGCCGATGGCGCGCCTGTAGATGTTGGCGAAGGCCTCGAGGTAACCCTCCGGGTGGCCCGAAGGGGTGCGCGTCGACAGCTTGGCCTCGTCCGACATGTAGTCGAGCCCTACGCGCATGCGCTCCCAGGGCTTGCCCGCGGGCTTGAAGATCAGGGTGTTCGGCTCCTGCTGGTGCCACTCCAGGCCACCCTTGCTGCCGTACACGCGGATGTTGAGGTTGTTCTCCTCGCCGCAGGCGATCTGCGAGCAGACCAGCGTGCCCTTGCCGCCGTTCTCCAGGCGCAGCAGGATGTTGGCGTCGTCCTCGAGCTGACGGCCCTCCACGAAGGAGGTGAAATCAGCGCAGAGCGACTTGATCTTGAGGCCGGTGATGAACTCCAGCAAGTTCTCGCCGTGCGTGCCGATGTCCCCCACGCAGTTGGAGAGGCCCGCCCTGGCCGGATCGGTGCGCCACATGGCCTGCTTGTGGCCCTGCCGCTCCAGCGGCTCCATCAGCCAGTCCTGGTTGTACTCCACCAGCACCTTGCGCACGCTGCCGATCAGGCCGCGCTGCACCATCGCCCGCGCTTGGCGCACGGCGGGATACCCGGTGTAGTTGTGCGTGAGAGCAAACACCAGGCGCTTCGACGCCACGATCTCCACGAGGCGCTCGGACTCCTCCAGCGTGAAGGTCATGGGCTTGTCGCACACCACGTGAATGCCCGCGTCCAGGAAGGCCCTGGCGACCGGAAAGTGCATGTGATTGGGGGTGGCGATGATGACGAAGTCGATGCCGTCGGCGCGGCGCGCCTCCTCCTCGGCCATCTGCTGAAACGAGCCGTAAGAGCGGTCGAGGAACCAGGCGTCGGCGCTCCGCTGGGCCCTGGCGGGATCGGCTGACATCGCGCCGGCGACGACCTGGGCCTGCCCGTCGAGCTCGGAGGCGATGCGGTGCACGCTGCCGATGAAGGCGCCTTCGCCGCCGCCGACGATGCCGGCTCGCAGCCTGCGCTTGCTCGCCTCGGGAAGATTGGTGCCTTGAATCATGTTGAACCTCTCGAGAAAAGGAAGGACGCACGACCGTGCGTCGCGAGCTTGCGATGTCTGGCTGTCACGAGCGGTACGCCTCGCGGCCCCGGCCCTGGACGGGAATGCCCTGCGCCGCCAGCACCTCGTGCTGCAGCGCGTACATGGCGGCGGCGGCCTCGTCGATGGCCCTGGTGAACGCGAGCGACCCCTTCAGGATCGGCGCGAGCTTCTCCCTGTCCTGGATGCGCGCGCGCGGGTACTCGTGCTCCACGACCAGGTAGGTCTCGGCCGGGTCGATCGCGAGCAGCTCGCGCGCGGCGAGCTGATGGTCGAGCCAGTCCACCGTGCGGTTCTGGAGATACGCGAGGGGATCGTGCCTGGCCGTGCCGGGCAGCTCGTGCTCGGCCAGCACCACCTGCTTCTTCCAGGCGTTCACATGATCCGCCGGGTTCGCGCTCGGCTTCCCGGCGATCCAGTCGCCGCGTTCCAGGGTCTGGCCGCCGTATCCCCAGGCGGCGACGCCCTTTGAATCGACCACCTGGCCCTTCACGTGAAAGCCCGCGATAAGGAAGTTATAGCCCTCATCCTTCAGGTACTGGAAGACGGCGCGGGTGTCCTGGCCCATCAGGATCGCGTGCGAGGGATCATAGTGGATGCGGAATTGGTCCCCCACCCCGTGCCTCTCGCAGATGCGGTGCAGCGCGATCCACGGGCCGGGCGCGTAGGCGATGTTGTTGTGCCACCTGTCGGTGATGTTCCAGCCGGGCATCGGGCACTGTTCCACGCGGTAGGTCAGCCCTCGCGCCTTCGCTTCCTTGAGCATCGGCACGAACACCTCCTCGAACATCCCCAGGTTCTGGTCCATGTCGAGCTCGTGGTTGCGGCCCACGAAGCCGCACACGGCGTCGGTGCCCAGCAGCGCTGCCGCGTCGAACACGCGCAGCATGAAGTCGGTCTTCTTCTGGCGGACCGCCTTGTCGGGGTGCAGGAAGTTGTCGAAGTAGGCGAGGTCGGACAGGCCGACGCCCGTGGCCTTCATCGCCGCGTGCACGCGCGCGGCGCGCTCCTTCGTGAAGGGCTGGCGCAGGTCGAGCGTGTTCGCCACCGGGTCCAGCATGGCCTCCGCAGGCACGTCAGACTCGGTCGGGTGGAGGGCGGCCGAGAGCTGGATGTTCGGAGAACCGATGTCCCTGGAAAACTGCAACCAATCCTCGATGGCGAGATCCGGATCGGCATCGCGCCTGGCGCGCGGGGTGAGCTCCTGGAGAGCGGCCGTCAGGACGCTCAGCTTCATCGGCTTGGGTTCGAACAACTTCAAGGTCATACGGGGCTCCTTCATCGCTTCAGACGGCAACACGGCCCATCCAGACTCCGGGGTGGCCGCAACATCGGGAAACATGAAACAAGTCCTGCAGCGCGGCGAGGCACAGGGAAATTACACGAAGCTTGAGGTCCAAGAAGAAATTTCATCCAGGGCTCTCGAAAGCTGCCAGAGCTGCCCTCGAAGCCCGTTCAAGCAGGCATCGACGCCGCCGCCCGGCGCGGCGCGCAGTCCACGGCATGTGGGCTGTTTGCCCGGAGCTCCTCCCTGCCGGCGCATGACGAGAGGGGTCATGACATCTCCAGGAATGCCACCTCGAGACAGCTGGCAGGGAGACCCACGCTTCACGCGCCCGGCGTGCCCGCGCGCAGCGCGCGGACGAGGCGCGCACGGCCGCTGCGTGCGCCCCCCGGCTCACCGACGCGTCGCCGGTCGACATGCCGGCGCGCAAGCGAGCTCATCACCACATGTCCGGGTCGGACTGCCGGGCTCCGCGCGAGACCGGGACGGAAAGGACCGAGAACTGCTCGGGTGGACCGCTGAGGTTCGCTCGATCCGGCCGCCATGCTGCCGCCAGACGGCGTGTTCGTGATAGCGTGGCCGGACGAAGCAGGGGAACGCCGCGCACGCACGCGGGGAGCGCGTGGACGGGCCGGTGTCCGGGAGATCGGACGGACAGCGATGGGGGAGACCGCCAGACAGCCAGCCTGGGCGATACGCTCACCCGGCAGCGGGTGCGCGCAGCTCGACGCGCCGGGCGGGCAGATCCTGCGTGTCAGCAGCTCGCTCTGCCGGCTGCTAGGCTACACGGAGCGGGAGCTGCTCGGGACGAAGCTGCTCGATCGGGCGCTGGCGGAGGACCGGGCAGGGTCGCTGGCCGCGTGGCGCTCGCTGCTCGAAGGCGGCGGGGACGATCTCACGTTCGAGATGCGCTGCCGCTGCAAGGACGGCGGCATTCGATCGCTCCAGGTGACGGGCGTCCTCGTCGATGACGCGCGCGACCGGCCCTACCGCGTGGTGGTGCTCATCGAGGACATCACCGAGCAGCGGCGCGCCGAGACCTGGGCCGGCCTCTGCCCGGACATGGGCCGGCTCGAGCGCACGGAGGAGGCGCTGCGCGAGAGCGAGCGCCAGCTGCGCGCCGCGCTCGACGAGGCGAGGCGGGTCCTCGCCGAGCGCGAGCTCCTGGAGGACGAGCTCCGCCGGCGCGAGCGCCAGCTCGCCTCGCTGATGGCGAACTCGCCCGACGCGATCTACCGCATGGATCTGGATCTGCGCTGCACGTTCATGTCGCCCACCTCGCTGGCGGTCACGGGGCTCCCGCCGGAGCACTACGTCGGCAGGACGCCCCGCGAGAACGGGCTCCCGCTCGAGGTGTGCGAGGCAGGCGAAGCGGCGTGTCGCGAGGCGCAGAGGACGGGCAAGCCGCAGCGGATGGAGTTCAGCCTCGGCGCGCGGAGGTTCCGCGCCCGGTACATCCCCGAGCTCGGGCCCGACGGCGCGGTGGAGTCGTTCATGGGGATCACCGAGGACGTCACCGCGGAGCGGCTGGCCGACGAGGAGCGCCAGAAGCTGCTCGACAGCGAGCGCGCCGCCCGCGACGAGGCGGAGCGCGTGAGCCGGATCAAGGACGACTTCGTCGCGACGCTCTCGCACGAGCTGCGCTCGCCCATCAACGCGATCCTCGGCTGGGCGCGCATCCTGCGGAGCCGCGCGCAGGAGCCGCAGGCGCTCGCGCGAGGGCTCGAGGTCATCGAGCGCAACGCGCGGCTCCAGTCGGACATGGTGTCCGAGCTGCTCGACATGAGCCGGGTCGTGTCGGGGAAGCTGCAGCTCGACGTCCAGCCGGTCGATCTGCCGGCGGTCCTCCAGGCCGCGCTCGAGGCGGTCAAGCTCGCGGCCGAGGCCAAGGGGCTCACGGTCGTCTCGAGCATCGAGCCCGAGGCGGGCTCGCTCCGAGGGGATCCGGCCCGGCTCCAGCAGGTCGCCTGGAACCTCCTGTCGAACGCGGCGAAGTTCACGCCGGCCGGCGGGCGGATCGACGTGGCGCTGCGACGCGCGGGCGCGTTCGCCGAGCTGTCGGTGACCGACACCGGCCCGGGCATCGCGCCGCAGTTCCTCCCGCACCTGTTCGAGCGCTTCCGACAGGCGGACGCGTCCTCGACGAGGAAGCACGGCGGGCTCGGCATCGGGCTCTCGATCGTGAAGCACCTGGTCGAGCTGCACGGCGGCACGGTGGAGGTCGCGAGCCCGGGCGAGGGCCAGGGCGCGACGTTCACCGTGAAGCTGCCGCTCGCCGGCGTCTCGCCGCAGGCGCCCGGCGCGACGCAGCGACCCACGTCGGCGTGCGCCGAGGCGCTGGTCGACTACCCGGCGGCCGAGCTCACCGGCGTGCGGGTGCTCGTGGTCGATGACCAGCCGGACGCGCGCGAGGTCGCCCAGCGCGTGCTCGAGGAGTGCGCGGCGAGCGTGACGGCGGTGGGGTCGGCCGCGGAGGCGATGGCCGCGCTGGAGCGAGAGCGGCCCGACGTGCTCGTCAGCGACCTCGGGATGCCGTTCGAGGACGGCTTTCAGCTCATCCGGAGGGTGCGGGGCCTCGGCCCGGCGCGCGGGGGCGCGACGCCGGCCGTCGCGCTGAGCGCGCTGGCGCGGGCCGAGGACCGGACGCGCGCGCTCGGCGCGGGCTACCAGGCGCACGTCGCCAAGCCGCTCGATCCGGCGGAGCTCGTGGGGGTTGTCGCGGCGCTCGTCAGGGAGCGGGCGCCGGGGTGAGCGGCGGGCATCGAAGGGGCCGTCTCACCGCACGGCCTGCGGGAGCTCTTCACCGCGCCGGCGCTCATCGCCGCCGTGCAGGAGCCGTCCGGGCGCTCAGGGGCCGCGCGGCTCGGCCGCTGCGCCCGCCCGCGGCCCGAGCAGCGCCACGAGCGATCCGAGCGGCACCCAGACGATCTGCATGCACCGCATGAGCAGCGCGAGGGACGTCGCGCGAGCGACGGTCGTGTCGAGCATGCCCGCGGCCAACGTGAAGGCGCCGTCGGTGGTCCCGAGCCCGCCGGGCACGAGCACGAAGGCCGCGGACGCGAGCAGGTGGACGCCCTCCGCCGCCATGGCGCCGAGGACGCCCGCGTCGATCCCCACGGCGCGCGCCGCGATCCCGTGCTGGACGACCTGGAAGCACCGGCCCAGCATCAGGGCGCTGGTCGGCCCCGCCGCCCAGAGCCCCGTCTCGATCGCGTGCGCGCGGAACGCCTCAGCCCGAGTCGCCAGGCGCGGGGACGTCCGCGCCAGCCAGCGCCCCATCGCGTCCGCGCGCGTGACCGCCTGGAGCGCGAGCCCGGTCGCGACCAGCACCACCGCGTGCGCGACCGAGGCCCACACCCACACGGACGCGCCGCCCAGCGCGAAGATGGCGAGGCCGCACGGGATCGAGAAGAGCCCCACCGCGATCAACGTGGCGGCCTGATTGATGAACCCCACCGAGGTCGCGGCCGGCGCGCCCACGAACGGCGCGAGGAGCCCGATCTTGATGGTCTCGTTCACCACCCGGGGTGCGGGCGCCAGGCTGCCCAGCGACATGCCGATGACGTGCGCCCGGAAGAGCGTCGCCCGCGGGATGCGCGCGGCGAGCGAGCCGAACGCCAGGTAGCTCCCCAGCGTCTCGCAGGCGATGCGCACGAGCTCCAGCGCGCAGAGGATCGGCAGCCACCGGACCGCGGGGCGGAGCGCGGCGAGGATCTCCTCCGCCCCGACGCGCCGCACGATCGCGACCAGGGCGACGAGCCCGCCCACCGCGAGCGCGATCCGGAACCCGCTCGCCGCGCGGGAGGACGCCTCCCCGCGCGATCCGGCCGGAGGCGTCCGCTCGCGCTGGGGCAGAGGTGTCGTCATCCGCGGCCCCGAGCAGAGCCGCCGGCCGGGGGGCCGTCAACCTCGGCGATCGGCACGAGGAAAGCGCCCAGTATGATCCTCTGCAGCTCATGCCCGGACGAGGGGGTCGCTCCGCTCGTCGCCCGGGCGAAGGCGAGACCCATCGCGATGAGGACGACACCGTCGTAATAGAAGTGAGCCGCGGGGAACGGCACCTCGCCGCCCCACCGGCGGGAGAAGTACCCGCTGAAGGCGGCGGCGTTCCCGGCCGCGCAGTCGACCGTCTCCCGGGCGTCGTCCGCTGTCTGGCAGTCGCTCCGCAGGCTGAGCGAAGGCGAGACCCCCCACGTATCCATCGAGAGAGCCTGCAGGGATGTTGGCGAGAAACACCTCGGTGCGCAGCGCCGGACCGAGCAGCCAGTTGCCCGGGTGTCCGGAGAGGGTCCATTCGGTCACGATGGTCGAGGCGGCGGGGGGATAGGCGGACAGCAACGTGCGGTCGGCGCGCCATGCGAAGGCGGACGCGATCCTGTTCACATACGTCTGCTCGCCCGGCGTGAAGGTCTCGGAGGGGAGGACTCTGCCCCCGAGCACCGCGAACTTGGTCGTGAACTCGCTGCTCACCCTGGAGCTGTGGTCATCCCGCGACGAACGACCTCCCGTCGAGCCCGCCCGCAGCGTTCAGGTCGTCGACGGCGAGCAACATGGCTTGCTCGAGGTTGCGCCCGATGGCCGACTCGCTACCGGAGAAGGGCAGGAGAGCCCCGATGACGATTGCATTTTCCGGGTGACCGGGCGCCTCGGATGAGCAGGACGCCGGGAGCATGGACGCGAGTCCCACGATACGAGTCCACGCCGCTCGAGTTGCGCGACGCGGCAGCCAGGGGAGGCCGCGCATGCGCCGCTGTGGAGCCGGACACCGAAGGTGACTGTCAGCGCCGCCGGGAGAGCGCCACGCACACGTGGCGAGAGGAGCTCGAGCGGTGATCAGGGTTGCTGGCCTGAGTGACGAAGAGATCCAGCGCTGGAACGAAGTCGCCGAGAGGAGCAGGTGCGATATCCTCGGAACCGATACGTGGGAACCGATACGTGCGGGCCGCGACTCGCGGAAGAGAGCGAGTGCCCCGCTCGGTCCGGACCGCGAGACGCTCGACGGCGTGGAGGACACGGGGATCCCGTGGCGGCCATGGTCCGCTCCCGCAAGAGCGACGAGCGACATCTGGCGCGAGTCCGGAGCGCGACGGCGCGGCGCGGTGGCGAGTGAGGCGACCCCGCGCGTCGCGTCGCGAGATGACGGGCTGGGCCTGGCGCGCGGTGCCGTAGGTCATGGCCGCGCCCGGTCGACAAAAGAAAAAGTCGAAGGGCGCGTAGGGAGGACCGGCCGGAGCGCGTCCGAAGAACAGAAGCCGGCAAGAACAGGCTGGCCCTTGCACCAAGGAGCACGACCAAGATGAACCGCCCCCTCTTCTCAAACCTGGCCAACAGCACCATCCGTCGCTTCGTCCTCGGCACCTTCCTCTCGGCGGCCGTGCTCGCCGGCGGCGGAGCGGCCTACGCAGCGAACGGCGCGGGCGGCACGCAGGCGGCGCCGGCGCCGCGCCAGGACAAGGACGGCCGCCGCGAGCACCGCCCGAAGGACCCGGCCCGCCTCATCAAGCGCCTGGACAAGAACGGCGACGGCAAGCTGGCCGTCTCCGAGCTCCCGGAGAAGGCGCAGAAGCGGCTGGCCGGGGCGGACACGAACAAGGACGGCGCGCTGTCGGCCGAGGAGCTCAAGGCGCACGCCGAGCAGCACGCGAAGGCGCGCGCGACGAAGCAGAAGGAGCGCTTCGCCCGGAGCGACAAGAACGGCGACGGCTTCCTCACCAGGGACGAGGTGGGCGACAAGCGGTGGGAGCGGGTAAAGGCGGCGGACGCGAACCGCGACAACAAGCTGACCGCCGACGAGCTGCGCGCGGCGCGCCTCGCGCGCAAGCAGCCGGCAGCGCGGTAGCGAGACGAGCGGCGGTGGCGCGGCAGCGACCGGCGGCGCGGCGGTGGCGCGGTGGACGCGCGACGCGGGCCGCCGCGGGCAGTCGGTCGCCTGACGCGCGCCGGGCGACCGCGGCTACTCGCCAGCGCCGGACGCCGCGCCGTCCCCGCCGCCCGGCGATGCGCCCTCGCCGCCGTCCGGCGATGCGCCCTCCCCGCCGTCCGGCGATGCGCCCTCCCCGCCGCCCGGCGATGCGCCCTCCCCGCCGCCCAGCGCTACCGAGGGGGCAGCGCCCGCCGGAGCCGCGGCGCCGCGCTTCCTCGGACGCCGGGGGAACAGGGGTAGCTGCTGCTCCAGCACCTGACCCCGCCAGGCGAGGAGCGTCTGCGCGCGCCGACGCGCCGTCCCCTTGCCGATGCCGGCGGTGAAGCGGAAGATCCTCCGGGCGAGCGCCACCGCGGTGGGCGGCGTCGGCTCGAAGAGATCGGGGGCGACCTCCTTCACGACGTCGCACGCGAAGATCGCGCGCCGCAGGTGCGACCGCTCGTCAGAGGTGCCGGTCGGCGCGGCGAGCAGCGCACGCCCGCCAGGCGTGAGCGACGTGTCGTCGTCGTCGAGCCAGCCGAGGACGCGCGCGGCGGCGATCGCGTAGCCGACGTGGCGCAAGGAGATGCCCGTCTGCTCCACGATCTGCTCCTTCGCGGTCACCCCCGCCGAGAGCGCCTCGAGCACGCGCCGCACGTTCGCGAGGTTGTCGGCCTGGGGGATCTCGGTGCTGCGCAGCAGGCGGGTCGGCGGCATGGGCGGGGAACCCCCGGCCCCGGCCGGGAGACCACACCATAGCGCGCGCCGGAGCAGCACGGACGTCGAAGGCGTCCGCGCAGGCCGGGCGCCAGCCCCGCGGCGAGGCGGAGCCGGCGGCGCCCTGCCCTCCCCTCACTCGGCCGCCTGCGCGGCGCCCTGGCCCGCCACCGGCGCGGCGCCCTGGCCCGCCGCCGACGCGGCCCCCTCCCCCGCCGCCGGCGCGGCGCCCTGGCCCGTCGCCGACGCGGCACCCTCCCCCGCCGCCGGCGCGGTGCCCCGGCCCGTCGCCGACGCGGCCCCCTCCCCCGCCGCCGGCGCGGCGCCCTGGCCCGTCGCCGACGCGGCACCCTCCCCCGCGACCGACGCGGCGCCCGCGGCGCCGTCGCCGCGGCGCCACGGCCCCTCGCCGGCGACGACAACGACGTCGCCCTTGGACCCCCGCGAGAGCTCCTCGAAGAGGAAGCGGCAGCCCGCCTCCACGTCGACAGGGACGATCCCCTGCGCCGCGAGCCGCCGGAGCACGCCCTCGCCGGCCATCCCGACCTCGCGCCAGGGCCCCCACCCGATCGACACGACGCGCGTCCCGGGCCAGCGCGCGTCGAGCTGCGCCGCGAGGTGGCTCATGACCTCGTTCGCCGCCGCGTAGTCGGACTGCCCGCGGTTGCCGAACCGCCCGGAGATCGAGCTGAACAGGACACACCACCTCAGGCCGTCCGGGCGCAGCGCCTGCCCGAGGACGAACGTGCTGTCGGCCTTGGTGTCGAAGACGCGATCGAAGGAGTCGGCGCGCTTGTCGGCGAGGAGCTGATCCTCGATGACGCCCGCGCCGTGCACGACCGCGTCGAGCCTGCCGAAGCGGCGGTAAACGCCGGCGATCAGCTCGCCGAGGCGCTCGCCGTCGCGCACGTCGAGCGCGTGGTACTCCACGGCGGCGCCGCGCTGGCGCAGGGCGTCGAGCGTGGCGCGGCGCTGCCTCGCCTGCAGCTTGCCCCTGATCTCGGCCTCGATCGCGGCGGGCAGCGGCTCCCGCCCCGCGCTCCGCATCGCGGCGATGGCGCCCCGGCGCAGCGCCTCGACGTCGCCGCCTTCATCCGCGGCGTCCCCCTCGGCGATCTCCGCGCGCCCGACGAGGACCAGCTGCACGCCCGGGCGCGCGAGCCGCTGCGCTACCTCGGCGGTGATGCCGCGCGCGCCGCCGGTCACCAGGACGACCCAGCCGGGGCCCGGCTCCCAGTCGCGGCGCTCCGGCGCATCATCGAGCGGCGCGGGCGCGACGGACATGACCGTCCGCTGCACGCCCTCCGCGTAACGCACCTCGACGTCGTCCGGGGCGTGGAGCAGCTCGTCGAGGATGCGGCTCGCCACGGCGTCGTGCGGCAGCGCCTCGTCGAACCCGAGCGCCTTGGCGACCGCGCGGGGATGCTCTTGCGCCACGCTCCGCAGGATGCCGTGGCAGGCGGCGCCGGACGCCGACCCGTCGAGGCCGTCCTGCCCGCTGCCGCCCCCGAGCAGCGTGGCGGCCACGATCCGCAGCGGCTCCCCCGCGGCCAGCTCGCCGGCGCAGGCCTGCGCCGTGAAGAAAAGGCTCCTGCCCTGCACCCGGTTGCCGCGCCGGAACGCGCCGAGCCCGTCGACGGCGCCGCGGTGGAAGGACGCGAGGTGCACGATCCCGCGCGCGGCGCCGTGCTCGCGGCGGGCGGCGGCGACGTGGCGCGCGATCTCCTCGGGCGACTCGAGCGCCTCGCGCGGGATGACGACCGGCCTTGCCCCGCGCTGCGCGAGCAGGGCGCACACGCGCGCGACGAGGCCCATCGCGTCCTCGGTCACGAGGACGAGCCCGTCCAGGCGGACCGGCGCCGCGCCGTGGAGCTCCCTGCGCGCGGCGCGCAGGACGAAGCGAGGGCACACGCCCGCCCGCGCGCCCTCGGGCGAGGCGACGGGCGGCGCGGCCGGCGCGCCGTCGGGCGGCGCGGCGGGCGGCGCGGCCGGCGCGCCGTCGGGCGGCGCGGCGGGCGGCGCGGCCGGCGCGCCGTCGGGCGGCGCGGCGGGCGGCGCGGCCGGCGCGCCCTCGCTCGCAGCCCCGGCGCCCAGCGCCAGCGCCTCGCCCGATACGACGTCGACGAGGCCGTTCATCGAGCGGATGCGGGACAGCCGGTCCATCGACGCCCGGAGCCGCGCGGCCAGAGGCTGCGGGAGCTGGCGCAGCAGGGTCTCGAGGATCTCGATGCGCTTGATGGAGTCGATCCCGAGCTCCCCCTCCATGTCCTGGTCGAGGCCGAGCATGTCCTCGGGGTAGCCGGTCCGGCGGCTGACCAGGGAGGCGAGCGTCCGCCGCAACGCCGACGGCTCGAGCGCCGCGGGATCCGCCTCCCGCGCCGGCGCGCTCGCCGCCTCGAGCGCCGCAGGCGACGACGAGGCCGCTGGCGCTGCGAGCGCCGCGGGCGGCGCGGCGAGGCTGCCCCGCGGCGAGGCCGCTGGCGCCGACGAGCCCGCAGGCGCCGACGAGCCCGCAGGCGCTGCGAGCGCGGCCGTGTCGGCCCCGCCGCCGAGCCGGAGGAGGAACTCCGTGGTGACCCGCTCCTGCATCGACAGGAACCGGCGCATCGTCTCCTGGTGCTCGCGGTAGGCGGCGATAGGGCCGTCCAGCGCGCCGGCGCCAGGGCCAGCGAGCGCCTCCTCGAGCTCGGGGGCGGCGCCGTGCTCGAGGAGCTGGCGCTCGCCGAGCAGGCCGACGGGGTCGTCGCCGCGCCGCACGCGGCCGCCATCGATGCGCCACCCGGGCAACGCGGCCTCGGCGCGGCCCTCCGCGAGGGCGCGCAGGTCGAGCCGCTGGCAGGGGCGATCGGCGAACAGCGCCGGCAGGTCGAGCTGGACGCCGGCGGAGAACAGCGCCGCGAGCGCCTGCAAGAGGCCCTTCACGCCGCCCCCGGCGCCGTCGAAGCCGACGGCCAGGTGCGGCTCGTCGCCGAGGATCCGCCGGACGAGGCCGGTCAGCGTGGCCTTCGGCCCGAGCTCGACGAAGGTCCTCGCGCCGTCCTCGTACATCCGCCGGATCTGCGCGACGAAGTCGACGGGGGCCTCGAGCTGCGCCGCGAGGAGCGCGCGGACGCCCGCCGGGTCGCGGGGATAGGGGCGGCCGGTCGCGTTCGCGTAGACCTCGATCTCCGGCGGCGCGATCGACGCGCGCTCGAGCGCGTCGGCGAACGGGGCCCGGACCGGGCGCATCAGCGGCGAGTGGAACGCGGTCGAGACCGGGAGCCGGTGCGCGCGGATCCCCTTCGCGGACAGCGCGTCGAGCGCGGCGGTCATCGCGCCCAGCTCGCCGGAGACGACGCACTGATCGGGCGCGTTGTGGTTCGCGATGCAGACCGCCGGGAACGCCTCGAGCAGCGGCGCGAGCTCGGCCCGGGGGAGCATCACCGCGGCCATCGCGCCGGGCTCCGAGGGGACCTCCTCCATGAGCCGCCCGCGCGTCTCGGAGAGCGCGAGCCAGCCCTCGCGCGACAGGGCGCCCGCCGCGCGCAGGGCGGTCAGCTCGCCGTAGCTGTGGCCGGCGAGCACCTCCGGGCGCAGGCCGACGCGCAGCGCGAGCTGGAGCATCCCGTCGCTGATCACCCCGATGGCCGGCTGTGCGATCCGCGTGGCCGTGAGCTCGCGCCGCTGCCGCTCCCGCGCGGCGTCGGAGAAGGCGGCCGGCGGCAGGATGAAGCGGCTCAGGCGATCGCGCAGGGCGCCTTCGAGCTGCCGATCGGCGAGCTCGAGGGCGCCCCGCAGCTCGGCGAAGTACAGGGCGACCTCGCGGCCCATCGAGGGGTACTGCGAGCCCTGCCCGGGGAAGAGGAACGCGACCTTGCCCGGCTCCGCGCCGGGCGCGGTCCGGAGGTGGACGTGGGCGGGCAGCGGGCCCGGCGAGGCGCCCCCGAGGTGCGCGAGCGCGTGCTCGACCGCGCCGAGGAGGTGCTCGCGGTCGTCGGCGACGATGCAGGCGGCGGCCCCCGCGGCCCCCCCGGCCCGTCGCTCGCGGCCCTGCTGCGCCGCGAGCGCGCACGTGAAGGCGACGTCGCGGAGGCGCACGCCGTCGCGCTCGCGGCGCAGCGCGCGCGCCAGCTGCTCGAGCTCTGCGACGAGCGCCGGCGCGTCGGGCGCCTCGACGACGACGAGCTCGTGGGGCCGGTCGGCGGCGCCGAGCACGGGGGCGGCGAAGTCGCCCTGGTACTCCTCCACGACCGCGTGGAAGTTCGTGCCGCCGAAGCCGAACGCGCTCACGCCCGCGCGCCTCGGCTCGGGCCCGGCGAGCCAGGGCTGCGCCTCGTCGAGCAGGACCATCGGGGAGTCGTCGGAAGCGAGCGCCTCGAGCGGGGTGTCCACGCCCGCGTGGGGCGGCAGGACGCGGTGCTTCAGCGCGAGGACCGCCTTGAGCAGCCCGACCAGCCCGGCGGCGCTCCGGGTGTGGCCCAGCAGCGACTTCACCGATCCGATCGCGCAGCGCTGCGGCGGCACGCCTGCGGCGCGGAGGAAGCCCGCGATCGTCTCGAGCTCGGCGCGATCGCCGACGGCCGTGCCGGTGCCGTGCGCCTCGTACATCCCGAGCGAGGCCGGGTCGATGCCCGACCGCTCGTACGCCCGCTCGAGCGCGAGCCGCTGGCCGGCGGGCTTGGGCGCGGTGAGCCCCATCCCCTTGCCGTCGCTCGAGCCGGCGACAGCCTGGATGACCGCATCGATGCGGTCGCCGTCGCGCTCCGCGTCCGCGAGCCGCTTCAGGACCAGCACGCCGACGCCCTCGCTGATCACGATGCCGTCGGCCTTCCGATCGAAGACGCTCGCGCGGCCTCGCGGCGAGAAGGCCCGCGTCTTGCTGAACGCCAGGTACCCGTGCGGGGTCTGCTCGAGCTCGACGGCGCCGACGACCGCGGCGTTCGACCGGCCGGAGACGAGCTCCTGGACGGCGAGGTCGAGCGCCGCGAGCGAGGAGCCGCACGCCGCGTCGACGATCAGGTTGGGGCCCCGCAGGTCGAACTGGTTGGCGACCCGCCCGGCGATGACGTTCACGAGGATGCCGGCGTAGCTCTCCTCCGACCACCTGGGCAGCCGCTCCAGGCTCGACTTCAGCGGGCCGCCCACGCTCAGCGGGAGCAGGCCGCGCGCCACGTACGCCTGCTCCAGGTCGGCCGTGCCGCTGGAAGCGAAGATCACGGCGGTGTTCTCGCGGTCGAAGCCCCCCGCGGCGTACCCCGCGTCCGCGAGCGCGCGCCGGGTGACCTCGAGCGCCAGGAGCTGCGACACGCTGATCGACCGCAGCGACGCGGGCGGGATCCCGTAGCGCAGCGGATCGAACGGGAGCTCGTCGATGAAGCCGCCCCACTTCGAGTAGATCCTGTCCTCGGCCCGCGGGTCGGGGTCGTAGTACAGGCGGTGGTCCCAGCGCTCCCGGGGGATCTCGCGGATCGCCTCGACCTTGCCGAGGACGTTGCTCCAGAGCTCGTCCGGCGCCTGCGCCCTGGGCAGCAGGCACGCCGCGCCGATCACGGCGATGCGCGCGGGCGCCGGCGCGCGGCGGGGTACGTATTCCACCGAGGCCTGGACGAGGCCGTCGAGCGCGCGCCCGCTGCCCGCGGACACCTCCTCGTGCAGCGCCGCGATCTCGATGACGCCCGCGCGCAGGGCCGCGACGTCGCCCATCATGTACAGCCCGCGCGCCGCCTGCCGCGCGTCGTCGACCGCGGCGAGCTGCCCCTCCTCGCCGCGGTCGAGGCCCTTGGACGCGATCCGCAGCCGGCCGAGCGTCATCTGCTCGAGCGCGGCGCTGATCGCGGCCGCGGGCTGGCCCTCGCGCCGCATCCGGTCGCGGGCCGCCTCGAACTCGCCCACGAACGGCGTGGCCGCGCAGCGGATGACGTGCCCCGGCCCCGTCTCGATCGTGACGGTGGCGCCGGCGGCGAGCGCCTTTTGCTGGAACGCCGGCGCGATCGCGCCGCTCGCGACCGCCTGCGCGGTGAACAGGTACGCGGTGCCCATGAGCACGCCGACGCGGAGCCCGGCGGCCGCGAGCGGCGCGGCCATCGCGGACACCATCGCGGCCGAGCGCGCGTCGTGGACGCCGCCCGCGAAGAGCGCGTGGACGGCGGCCGCGTCGGACACCCTCGCGTCGAGCAGCGCGTCGACCATCGCGTCCCACAGGGAGAAGCTGGTGAGCGGGCCGACGTGGCCGCCGCACTCGGAGCCCTCGAAGACGAACCGCCGCGCCCCGCCCTCGAGGAAGGCGCGCAGGAGCGCGGGCGTCGGGACGTGGAGGTAGGTGGGGATGCCCTGCGCTTCGAGCTCGGCGGCCTGGTCCGGCCTGCCCCCCGCGATGAGCGCGTAGCGGGGCCGGACCGACGCGCACGCCGCGAGCTGCTCCTGCCGGATCTCCGGCGGCACGAAGCCGAGGATCCCGATCCCCCACGGCCGGTCGCCGAGGCGCTCCTCGACCGCCCGGAGCAGCTCGTCCACCTGCGGGCGGCGCATCAGCGCCAGGGCGAGGAGCGGCAGCGCGCCGCCTTCCGCGACCGCGGCCGCGAACTCGGCCCTGTCGCTGACCCGCGTCATCGGGCCCTGCACGATCGGGTACTGCGTGCCGTGCGAGCGGGCGAGCGGGCTGCCGGCCGCCAGCACGTCGTGCTTTCGCGCGAGCTCGACGTGCCCGGACGCGGCGTCCCGCAGCGCGCGGAGGAAGCGCCCCGTCGTCGCGTACTTGCGGGCGTACTCGGCAGCCCGGCCGGCGGCCTGCCCGACCGGCAAGGCCCCGCGGCCCTGCCGATCCCAGCCGAGGAGCGCGCGCGCCCGGGCGACCCAGGCGTCGCGCCGAGGGCGAGGGTCGGCGGCGTCGGCCGCGTCGAGCTCCGCTCGCTCGAGCTCCTCCGCGAGCCGCGCGACCTCCTGGCTGCCCGGCAGGTCGGGGCGCGCCGCGATGCGCAGCGGCGCGCCGAGGCGCTCGCCCACGACGACGGTGTCGGTGCTCTCCAGGCGGGACAGCGCCGCGCGGGCGTGCTCCGGCAGCGGCGCCTCGCGCAGGAGGAGGAGCTGGTCGTCGACGACGACGCCCGCCGCGCCCGCGGCGCGGCAGGCGGCGGCGCTGTGCAGGCCGATGCCGCCCTGGACCAGGAACGGGCGCGGCTGCCGCGCCAGCCGCTGCGCGAGCAGGAAGGCCGACTCCTTGCCGACGAACCCGCCGCTCTCGCGCCCCTTCGCGAGCCAGCCGTCGAACGAGAGCGCCCCGCCGGCGGCGTCGAGCTCCTCGCCGTCGCGCACCTCGAGCCAGAGCTTGCGGCGGCGGGAAGGCGAGAGGGCGGCGAGCGCCGCGCGCGCGGGCGGCGCCTCCCACGCGCAGACGACGAGCCAGTGCGGGCGCGGCTCCAGGGCCGCGAGGAGCTCGGCGCTCGAAGCGAGCTGGTCCGCGCGGAGGCGGAGCCCGACGGGGCAGCCCGCCGGCGCGAGGTCGAGGAGGCGGCGGAGGTTCTCGCGCGCGAGCGGGAGATCCGGCTCGCCGCACAGCTCGCGGTCCAGCACCGCGACGCCGCCGGCGCGCGCCGTGGCGACCGCGACGCCGGGGTGAGGCCAATGGATCGGCGACAGCGACACGCAATGGAAATCGGTCATGCGGCGTCCACCAACGGCTATCGGCGACCTGTCGCGACCGGTGGCAACGGACAGGCGGCCGACAGGCAACGGATAGCGAGATAGCGAGATAGCGATTGCGGCAGCTCCGCCGCGCGGGTGGGCCAGGCGTCCGGCTTCACGCGGCACGGGGCCCTGCTGCGCGGGCAACTCTAGCCCGCCCTGCGCGCCTGGCCACCTCCAAGTCCATTGGATCATCCCGCGCGTCCGCCGTGCACCAGGCCGGTGAAGAAACGTGAAGGCGGCGCGCATTGAACCAGCAGCAATCGTATGAAGAAACGTAAAGAATCCGCGGCGCCCCTTCGCAGAGCGCCGGCGCGGCGGTATGCCAGGGAGCGATTGACCGCCGCTGGCCAGGCGGCGCCAGGCAACGCGCTCGACACACGGGGTTGCACCGCTCGAAACAGCGCGTTGCCCCGGACAATCCACGAGGTCGACATCCATGCTCGTTGAACGCAACCAATCGATCGAGGTGCTGCGTCGTGAGCCGCCGTTCCCGGCGGCCTTCTTCGCGGAGGCGGGCCTCACCGGCCTCAACGTCGGGTGCTCCTTCTGGAACATGAGGCCCGGCAGCCTGAACATCGATCTCTCGAAGCTGGAGAACCCCGGCGGGCAGGCCACCGAGTACGGCCGGCTGGCGCTCCTCGACGGCCAGCTCTACTACCTGGAGTACGACGTCACGACGCCGTTGCCCCTGCCCGACGCGTCCTTCGACTGGCTCCACACCGAGCACCTCATCGAGCACGTGCCGCAGGACGGGGCGATCAGGTTCCTGAAGGAGGCACATCGCGTGCTGAAGCCCGGCGCCCTGCTCCGCATCTCCACGCCGGACCTCGCGCTCTACATCGACGGCTACCGCGACCCGTCGCGGAAGTTCTTCAATAAGCACGCGAAGATACTCGAGCATCTCGGCAGGATGTTCCCCGACGTGGACGACCCGTTCCCCGAGGTGCAGGACCGGCCGGCGTGGATGGTCAACCAGATCTTCAAGCACTGGGGACACCAGTGGATCTACGACTTCGAGGAGATGGCGTACGCCCTGCGGGAGGCGGGGTTCGACGAGGGGTCGATCGAGCGGCGCTCCTTCCGGAAAGGGAGGGACCAGCAGGTCGCCGACATCGATCTCGTCATCCACCGCGACGAGACGCTCTACGTCGAGGCGATCAAGACGTGACCGCCCTCGCGGTCCCCGCGGCTGGGCGCGCGTTCGATCTCGCGATGGTATCGCATCGTTCAAGCTCGTCCCTGGTTTCATGAGAGAATGAACCACAGAGGCACAGAGGAGAGGACGACAAACTCCGTGCCTCTGTGCCCTCCGTGGTTCAAATTCTTCCCCACCACGGGACCAGGATCGAACTTGTGAGCACCGCTCCAGGAGAACCATGGCGCAGAAGATCTCGTTTCCTGCGATCGACGGGGCGCCGGCCAGCGGAGAGATCGCGCTGCCGGAGCAGGAGGACAGGGCGCCCGCCGTCGTCCTCATCCACGAGTGGTGGGGGATCGGCGATCACCTGCGCTCGCTGCTCGATCGCCTCGCGGGCGCCGGGTTCGTCGCGCTCGCGCCCGACCTCTACCACGGGAAGAGCACGCGCGACCCGGCCGAGGCGAGCCAGCTGATGAACGCGCTCGACTGGGAGCGGGCCCTCCTCGAGATCTCCGGCGCCGTCTATTTCCTTGTCGATCACCCGCGCGTCAACGGCCACGTCGGCGCCGTCGGCTTCTGCATGGGCGGCGCGCTCTGCTTCTCCGCGGCCGCCACCATTCCGCGGCTCGGGGCGGCGGTGCCTTTCTACGGCATCCCGAGCAAGGCCACCGACTACAGCAAGGTGAAGGCGCCGATCCTCGCCCACTTCGCGGCGCGCGACACCTGGGCGAAGCCCGCCCTCGCCGAGGCGCTCCAGCGGGAGCTCGCGGCGCGCGGCCAGCCCATGGAGCTCCACGTCTACGACGCGGACCACGCGTTCATGAACGACACGCGGCCCGAGGTCCACCACCCGCAAGCGGCCAGGCTCGCCTGGGATCGGACCCTCGCGTTCCTCCGGGAGCACCTCGGCGCCGGCGCTCGCCCGGGCGCGCCGGCTCACGTCCCCGCGAACGCCCTTTGAAGGTCGATCGCGTCGAGGACCCGCTCGCCCCCCACCGGCGGGAGGTCGAAGCGCTCGAACCGGGTGTCGCGCCACGTGACGTATGCACGTTCAAGAGAGCGCGCTGACCATGACGTAGTAACCGTCAGGATCGCGGAGCGCGAACTCTCGGGTCCCGGTGGCCGGGTTCGTCCGGGGCTCCTCCGCGAGTTGACTGACAAGCGCTCTGGCGCGTGACAGCGCCTCGTCGAAATCATCCACCCGGAAGAACAGCAGCAGCCCATTGCCAGGCTCCGCTCGTTCGGGGCTGATCAGCGTGGGGTGCTCATGGTCTCCCCACTTGTGCAGACAAAGCAGGACCGTCCCGTCCGTGTCGAGGATTTGCCCGAAATAATCATGAGCAGGCACCGATTCTGGCTGACCGAAGAGCGATTGATACCAGTTGAAGCTGCGCGCCACATCAGCGACCCCAATGATTGTCCACGTGCGTTTCATCGGCTTCTCCTGCGGTCTGACGACCCGCGGGTGAGCTGCGGAGCCCGCCGAGGCCGACGGTGCAGCATGCCACGGCCTTCCGTTCCGGCGCAAGGCTGCGGTCATCCGCACGGTGGGCTTCGTCGGCTCCACTCGCTTGCTGGACAGCAACAGCTCAGCGCTCCTTCTTCAGGCTTCAGGCTTCAGGCTTCAGGCTTCAGGCTTCAGGCTTCAGGCGCTCCTGTGCGGCACAGTGGCGCGACCGGTCTTCGTCCGACGCTTCAAAGATGCGGCTGTGGTGGTCCTTGACGCGGGCAGAGGAGACGCGGCTGCTACGACAGGGAGATCCAGTAGTAGCGCTTCAGAGGCCGGTTCGTATCGATGGCCTTCGTCTCCCGCAGCGAGCCCCCGTTTCTCTCGATGACGCGGATGGAGGCCGCGTTCGTGTCGTCACACGTGAGGAGCACTTCAGTCAGTCCGAGCGCACGAGCCACTGGCAAAGCCTGACGCAGCATCTCCGTAGCGACTCCGCGGCCTCGGAAGGACGGGACTGTGTCGTAGCCGATATGGCCGCCTTTGACGCGGAGCGCGTCGTTCAGCTCGTGATGAATGGAGATCCGTCCCACGAACTGCTCTTCCGCGACGGCCCATAGATGCGTCTTGGGAACGAACGCTTCGGCTCTCCGACTCGAGTCTGCCAGCTTCCTCGCCACGAACGCGGCGAAGTCCTGTTCGACGGTCTCGAGGTCGCCTCCAACCCACCAGGGAAGGCCTTCCTGTCGGAACTCGCGGAGCCCGCGCAAGAAGCTCTCTCGGTATCTCTCCGTGGGCGGAACCAGCTGGATCTTCATTCGGCGATTCGGCGTGAGCGGTCTGGAATCATCACGATGACCCGTCCCGGACCGCGTCGTGCTTCGAGGTGCTCGTGTGCGTCGGCGATCTCCGCCAGGGGAAAGCGCCTGTCGACGCTGAACCCCGGCCATCCGGTGCGGAGCATCGCGTTCACGGCGTTCGCCGCCGCCGCCTTCGCTTCCGGCTGGAAGTCATCGCTGCCCAGAAAGAAGACCCCGATGTTCTTGAACAGGAGCTGCCAGAAGGGGATCGCGGGCGTCGCGCTTCCCGTCGCGTACGTGGCGACGGAACCGCCGACCTTCAAGAGTCCCTCATCGATGCCGATGTTTGCATCGAACGCGACCTCCACGACATGCTCTACGCCATCAGGAGCCAGCGCGCGAATCTGGTCGACGACCTCCTTCGTCGAAAGGCCGTCTATCCGGACGACCTCGTGGGCGCCCGCTCGCGCCGCCACCGCCACATCGGCTTCGGAGCGGACGGTCGCGATGACGCGTGCGCCCGCCTGCCGCGCCAGGCCAACGGCGCAGCAACCGACTGCGCCGCCCCCGCCCTGCACCAGCACCGGACGCCCCGCGACGGGCCCTGCGACGTGCACGGCACGGTGGGCGGTGATGCCAGGGATGCCGAGGCACGCCCCCTGCTCGAACGACACGCCGTCGGGAAGCGGCACGGCCTGACCCGACGGGACGACGACGTACTCGGCGGCCGTGCCAAAGGGGCGATAGCTCTGCGCGCCGTAGCACCACACCCGCTCCCCGATCCGCGACGTGGAGACATGCTCACCGACGCTGTCGATGGTTCCCGCGCCATCGCTGTGTGGGATCACGCGGGGATAGGGCATCCCGATGCCGAACGCATCCTGTCGCTTCTTCAAGTCGCCGGGGTTGATTCCGGAGGCTGCGACACGGAGACGTACCTCACCCGGGCCAGGTTCGGGATCCGGCAGCTCCCCGATGATGAAGACCTCACGAGCGGGGCCCTGTTTCTCGTACCAAGCTGCAATCATCGGACAGATACCTCCTTCGCTCAGCTCCTGCTCCGCCCAGCTACCAGTCGATTCGTCGACCGAAGCTGCCGGACCAGGTCTGTCTAGATCGTTGCACGAATGGGGGAAAGGTCGCCTCGCCTTCGAGCTGCCGTTCCATGATGAACGCCTCCAGCGACTGCCGCATGGGCTCACGCAACCCGTTCCAGATGAGCTGAAAGTAGACCGGCGCGTGCTCCTGGTCGAGCCGGCTCGCGGCTCCGCCAAAGAGCGCGGGCTGACGTGCGCCTTACCGATCTCCTCCTTCGGGGGGCGGTTCGCCGAGCGGGATGGCGTGGCGGATCGCGAACGCCTCGTCGCCGCGGCGGCTGAGCAGGTGGATCGCGCTGGCCTGGAAGGTGATCGGCAGGATGCGCCGCCATTCGGCCACGAGCGCCTCGCCGTCCTCGCCGCCGCGGAGCTGCGCGATGGACAGGTGCGGGGTGAAGCCCCCGGGTGAGACCGTGCTCTGCTCGCTGCACTGGGGGAAGAGGGCTTCCAGCCTGGCCTGCAGGGCCTCCAGCGCGCCGGGCGGCTCGGAGCGCGGGTGGAGCCACACCGTGGCGCCGGCGCGGTGCTGGAAGCGCCGCACGTCGTCGAGGGTCACCTCGAAGGGGGCAACGTCGCGCAGCGCCGCGGCGATGGCGCCGCTCGCCTCGGCGAAGGCGGCCTCCGGCAAGAACCCGTAAAGCAGGTTGATGTGCGGCATCCACCGCTGCACGTGCCTGTCGTGCGCCCGGCGAATCGCCTCGATCGGCGCCCACGCTTCCCGGGGCGGGATCAGCGCGAGGGCGCTGCGGTGAACGGGCCGGGCGTCGAGCCCGCATGGCGCCGGCGGCGCGGGCGCGATGCGCTGGGCTTCGAGCAGGTCGACGCGCCGGCGGCGGTCCCAGACGGTGGTTGCGCCCCGGCGAATGTACTGGATTCGATGCCAGGGGATGTCGCCCTCCGGGTCGAAGCTCGGGAGGCCGATCTCCTCGGTTCCCGACGCCCGGGTCTCGTAGCCGATGACGAACGCGGCCGGGTCGAGCCGCGGGTCCCAGCGGATCTGGTCGTACACCTGCCGGCTGGTCCGGAGCTTCTGCCGCGCCTCGCCTTCGTGTCCTGAGCTCTCTTGCCGAGCCATGCCAGGAAGGTAGCAGCCCGAGGCGATCGCGACAGGGAGTCACGTCACCGTGGGGTAGCGCGCGACGGGCGGCGGAGAGCCGCGCTTGCCCTCGCTCGTAGCGGCCTCGCCTTGCAAGCCGCGCCGGCCGATTCCACGCCGATCGCTACGCGATGCGGCAGGCCTCTTCAAAATCGAGGCGGGGGTTGCGCGGGTAGAGCTTCGCCGGGTCGCCGTGGCCCAGGTTGATGAGGAGGATCGATTTCCACGGCACGCCGGCGAAGAACGCGGCGTCGGCCTTCTCCCGGTCGAAGCCGGCCATCGGCCCGCAGTCGAGCCCGAGCGCGCGGGCCGCGAGGATCAGGTAGCCGGCCTGGAGCGAGGCGTTCTGCAGGAGAAAGAAGTCGCGCTGCTCCGGCGGCATCCCGGCCAGGGTCTCGCCCATCGTCGGGCGCGCCGGGAAGAGCTTCGGCATCTTCTCGTGAAAGCGCGTGTCGTAGGCGATGATCGCGGTGACCGGCGCGCTCATGGTCTTCTCGACGTTGCCCGGCGCGAGGCAGGGGCGCAGGCGCTCCTTGGCCTCAGGGCTCTTCACGAAGACGATCCGCGCCGGCACGCTGTTGGCCGCCGTCGGCCCGAGGCGCAGGGCCTCGTAGAGGCGGCGCAGGGTCGCGTCGTCTATGGACTCGGCGAGCCAGCCGTTGTGGGTGCGGGCTTCGAGGAAGATCTGCTGGAGGAGTTGGTCGCTCATGAGGCTTGCTCCGTCGTACGTGGTCGAGGTGGGGCGAGTCGTTCCGTGAGATCCCGCGTCAGGTCGCGAGCGCGGGCTCGCCGATGTGGGCCCCGGCCTCGCGCTTCGGAGCGCTCGCGAGCCTGCGGCTCTCGGGGCGCAGCGCCCAGGAGGAGGCGGCGACTGCGACGAGGACGAGGGGCGTCATCACCTGGCCGGCGGCGTCGCCCACGGCGGCGTGCGAGGCGGCGGCGCTGGTGAGATCGAAGAAGATGCCGGCGTACGCCCACTCCTTGAGGCGCGGGAAGCGCGGGGCGAGGAGGGCCACGGCGCCGAGGACCTTCCAGACGCCGAGGATGGTGGCGAAGTAGGGCGGGTAGCCGAGGTGCGCCATGCCCTCGAGGACCTGGGGGGAGCCAGCGAGATCGGCGAGCCCGCCTGCGGCGAAGGCGAGGCCGAGGAGACCCGTCGAGATCCAGTAACCGATGGTGCGTGCCTTGTCGTTCATGAGCGAGCATTCTGGGCCGTGGACGCGCCTGTAACAATGCATCAACAGTTGGAAGCACCTGCCAGGTTTTGATCCAAATGGACGAACCCCTCGAGACCTCCGAGCTCCTCGCCTTCTCGAAGACTGTGGAGGCCCGATCCCTGTCCCGCGCCGCCGCCGAGCTCGGCATCCCTCGCGCCACCATCAGCCGCCGCCTCGCGCGGCTGGAGGAGCGGCTCGGGGTGCGCTTGCTCCGCCGGACGACGCGCAGCCTCGCCCTCACCGACGCGGGCGAGGCGCTCTACCGCCACGCCCGCATCGTGCTCGACGCCGTCCACCAGGCCGAGGCGAGCGTGCGCAAGGCCGACGACGCCGTGCGCGGCGAGCTGCGCGTCTCGGTGCCGCCGATGATGGGCGAGAGCTTCAGCGCGATGCTCTGCGATTTTGCGCGGCGTTACCCCGAGGTCCGCCTGCACGTCCACAGCTCGACCCAGTACGTCGACCTCCAGCGCGGCGGTTACGACGTCGCGCTCCGCGCGAGCACCGCGCTCGAGCCCGGCCTCGTCGCCCGGACGCTGGTGCGCATGCCGCTCCTCGCGGTCGCCTCGCCCGCGTACCTCGAGGCCCGCGGCGCGCCGCGCACGCGCCGCGACCTGCGGAGCCACCGCTGCCTCATGGGCTTCGCCCGGGGGGAGCTGCCGCAGACGCACTGGCCGTCCTCCGGCGGCAAGCTCCAGGTCGAGGGCGCGCTCTTCACGAACGACATGTTCCTGCTCTGCGACGCCGCGCTCCAGGGCCTCGGCATCGCGCTCGTGCCGGAGCGGGTCGTGCGCCCGCACCTCGAGAGCGGCGCCCTCGTGCACGTGCTGCCAGGCGTGATCGAGGCGGACTCGCACATCGCGGTGATCTACGCGGAGCGGGAGTTCATGCCGCCGCAGGTCCGCGCCTTCATCGACGCGGTGACGGCGTGGGGAGGGGGGGATCTCCTCCCGCGGGCGGGCGCGCCGAAGCCGAAGCGGGCGGCGAAGAGCGGCCTGCGCCCGCGCTCGAGATCGCCCGGCGCTATCCGGCGCGCCTCCGGATAGCCTGGCAGGGCCCGATGCGCGCGTGTTCCGCGTGCGCGTCGAGGAGAGCCTCTCTGCGGACGTGGATCAATCGGGGAGAGCGAGCTCCCTGGCCACCGCGACGGGCGGTGTCAAGCCGCCCTGCGGACCGGTCCGCGCGCCGTCGCGCGCCCGGGGGCGCGGCCGTCGCGCGCGCCCAGGTGTAAGGCGGACCGGGGCGCCCGCGTTCGACCTCGGAACTCGCACGATGTTCGCAGGGGAGTTCGCAGAGGAGATCGAGAGATGCTCGCACGATGGACGCGATTCGTGGTCACGGCGGCGCTGCTCACCGGATGCGGTGCCGTGGGCTGTGGAGCGCAGGGCGCAACGCCGGTGAGCGGGCTCGACGCCCTGCCGGAGCGGTACAGGTACGAGGGCGAAGTTGCCATCGAGCCCGTCGCGCTCGAGGAGCTGCTGGAACGGTTCGTCCGGCTCGGCTGCCAGCGGCTGCCGGAGATCCCGACGTCGGTGGGGGAGCCGGCGCCGTCGCAGCCGACTGGTCCCTCGCTTGGCTGCGCCGTCGCGCTCCGGGAGGAGTCCCGTCCCCCGCGGAGGCGCCTCATCATCTACCCGGAAGGGCCCCACTGCTTCGGGCCGTGCTCGTTCCACATCGAAGGACACAAGCTCTACGCCTTCAAGGACTTCGAGGGCCCGCGCTACGACGAGGGGTTCAAGAGGATGGTCCGGGCGGATGTGCGCAGGCTCGGCAACCTCGTGAAGATCGTCGAGGGTACCTGGAGCATCCAGGCGCACGATGCGCGGGGTGTCTTGTACTGATGCGTCCTGGCGCGTAGGGAAAAGAAGCCGTATCGCTGCGCGAAGAAGTGCGTCACGGTGTCGCAGCAAACCGCCGTCGCGGGCTGTTGCGGCCTCGCAGGGCGCGGTCCAATGCGCTGGCGCGCCAACGTGGGCGGCTCGCAGATGCGAGCACCCCCGCGTACTTCACGGTGTGGAAGCGCGGGGGCGGGATTGAGCCGCATGTCGCCGGACGTGCGTTGCACGACGGTCACCGCGCCGCTCTTGACCGCGCCGCACGCGCCTCGGCGCGTGGAGCTACTGGCTGAGCCTCCTCTGCTGGGCGCCGACCGGGATGAGCGTGACGCTCTATACGAACTACCACCTCCACCATCACCGCATCGCGAACACCTACCCTGACGTCGATAACTTCGTCGTCACCGACTACACGCGGAGCCCGTTCTTCGCCAAGGTCCTCCTCCTCGGGGTCTATCTCTTCGGCTACCCCATGTACTGGCTCTCGAACATGCCCGGGTACATGAAGCGGCTCACCCCCTGGAAGCGCATCCGGATGAACCCCGAGATCGTCAGGGGGTTCTCGCTCATGGGGTATTGCTTCCACGTGATGCCCTACCAAGTCTTCTTCTTCTACGTCCTGCCGTTCGTCTTCGGGGCCTTCCTGGCGAGCCTGACGTCGATGATCGAGCACTACGAGATGCTCCCCGGCGAGGACGCCTACAGCTCGCGCACCTACGGCACCAGGGCGCACATCATTAACTTCCTCTGGAACAACGTCACCTACCACAACGAGCACCACAAGTTCCCGGGCATCCCCTGGTACAACCTCCGGAGCTTCCACGAGGCGGCGTACCCCCACTACGACGAGAAGGTGAAGGCCGAGTGCCACCCCTCGATCTACCGGCTCGCCCTCCAGCTCTACGGGCGCATCCTCAAGTTCGATATGCAGCAGCTCGACGAGCGCTACCGCGGCGTCAACAAGGACGCCGAGCGGCAGAAGTACCCGAGCATGGCCGGCATCCCCGTGAATTGAGGCCTCGAGCCCGGCCCGGGGCTCGCCCACAAGGCCTCTTCCAGGCGTGTCGATATATTACACGAACGCTATTGAGCACGAATACGACTTGACTTCCGACCCGGAGAGAATATGAATCCTGGAGCCGGACGAGCTCGAGAGCCTGCGTCCTTGTGACCTCCTGCTCAGCGCCCAACAGGCAGCGATCCGCAGCCCCGCGCAACCCCTGGAGAGGAGAGGACCATGAAGCGTCTCGTTCACATGGGCGTGGCCATCACTGCCTGCTTCGCGATCTCGTCATGCGCGGTCCACGCCGGAGATGAGGAGATCGAGGACGGGGACGAGCCCCTCGGTCAAGCCGCCCAGAGCCTCGGCGGCCTGGTCATCTCGAGCCCGCTCACGCTGAGCACGAGCACGGTCGTGAGCGGCCAGGCCCTCACCGCCACCGTGACCTATCAGAACACCAGCGCGTCGCCGATCACCATCGGGTCGCTGGTCATCGCGTCGCGCCCGCCCGGCGGCACCCACGGCGGCGGCCCCTTCAACGACCTCAGCCCGACGCTCACGACGACCACCATCAACCCCGGGGCCACGGTCACCTTGAGCGCCTCCCGCACCTACTCCACGTCCGAGCCGATCGGCCGGTGGGAGGCCTACAGCACCTACAAGGACTCCGCGAACGTCTGGCATGACGGCCCGAGCACCTATTTCATCGTCTCGAAGGAGCTGTTCCACACCGCCTACCCCCACGCCTTCGTGAACGCCCAGGGCAGCTCGGTGCGCCTCAACGGCTTCAACGCGCGCGAGAGCACCGTGTATAACCCGCAGAACGGCTGGAGCCAGACGCAGGCGCACTTCGCCACCATCACGAGCAAGGGGTTCAACACGGTCCGCTTCACGCTGGATTGGTTCTCCTTCGAGCCTTCGCAGGGCGTGTTCAACCAGACCGCCATCAACGCCCTGACCACGGCGGTCGCCAACGCCAAGGCCGCGGGGCTGTACATCATCCTCGATCCCATCCACCTGAAGAGCGGGGGCACGGTGGGCGTCCCCAGCTGGGCCGCCGGATCCGGCGACGACGTCGACCAGATCAACAACTACGCCCTGCCTTACCTCCAGAAGATGGCCTCGCTCTTCAAGGACGAGCCGAACGTCATCGCCTACGACGTGGTGAACGAGCCCCACATGACCACGGCGGATCAGAACCGGATGCTGCCGGTGTACAGCAAGCTTGTCCAGGGGATCCGGACCATCGATCCCGACAAGATCTGCATCCTCGAGCCCATCTGGGGGGACTCGGGGCTCGACCAGGCCGACTTCTCGCTCCTCTCCGACAAATTGAACATCGTCTGGTCAATCCACGACTACTTCGCGGGCTGCGACTACGACGGCTTCGACGGCGCCGGCGTCCCGGTGGGCTGCTATGTGTGGAACGGCACGAGCGGCTATCCCAGCTCTACGCCCGACCAGCTCGAGAGGCACGTCACCGTCATCCTGGACCGCCTGGCCACGGTGGGCTTGCCGGCCTACGTCGGCGAGTACGGGCTCGGCGATGGCGTCGCGAACCACGATCTCTGGCTCCAGCAGCAGACGGCCATCTTCAACAAGTACGACCTCAGCCGCACCTACTGGGAGTGGCATAGCGGCGGCAGCATGTCGGCGCAGAACCTGGACTACACCTGGAAGCCCTGGGTCGATCTCCTCCTCGTGCCGTGATCGCCCGGCGATCGCGAGGCGCTCGCCTCCTCACCCCCTGGGAGCGCAGGTGGAGACGCCGACCCCCACCACGTGGGTGGAGAGCGTCGCCACGTCGACCATGGAGCCGCCCACCGGGCTCACCCTGGTGACGCTCGTCGGCTCCTTCCACTTCGCGTGGAACACGTAGAAATCTCCGCCCCAGAACGCGAACGCGAACGAGTTGGTCTCCTCCCCGAGCGGCAGGGCCACGATCTCCTTCACCGCGCCGCTCTTCTTGTCCACCTGCGCGATGTGCGACTGGCTCAGGGCCGTATCCATGAACAACCCGTAGCGCCGCCCATCGCCCGTCCCGGTGAGCTCCACGGCGTTGCCGAGCGCCGGGGAGAAGGACGACACCGGGAACGCCCGTTGCCATCGCCGGGCTCGGCTCTAGGATCCGTTGTCTTTCGACAACAACCCGGGTGATGGCGATGAGCAAGGCGTTCACGCGCGAATCGGACGACGACGGAGAAGACGCGCCCGCGCGGCCGCTCGGCGCGGAGCTGCCGGCGGGGGCGAGGAACTACATGACGCCGGCGGGCGCGGCGGGGCTGCGGCAGGAGATCGAGCGGCTGTCGCAGGTCGAGCGGCCGGGGCTCGCGGCGACCGGCGACGCGCGGGCGCTGCGCGAGGTGGACCGGCGGATCGCGTTCCTCGGGCGGCGGCTGGAGGCGCTGGAGGTCGTCGACCCGGCGGGACAGCCGGCCGGGCGGGCGCTGTTCGGCGCGACGGTCACCGTGCGGGACGAGGGGGGCGCCGAGCGCGGGTACCGGCTGGTGGGCGTCGACGAGGCGGATCCGGGGCGCGGTGACGTGAGCTGGCTGTCGCCGATCGCGAAGGCGCTGCTCGGGGCGCAGGTGGGGGACGTGGTAGTCGCACGCTCGCCCCGGGGGGACGAGGAGCTCGAGGTGGTGCAGGTGAGCTACGCGCCGGCGGGGCGCCGGTGACCTGACTCAGGTTGACCACCTCGTCACCGCGGCCGCGCTCCTCGAGGCCGGCAAGGTGAATGTCGCGACCCCCGTCTGCTACACGGGCGGCATGAGCGCGATCACCGCGCGGGATCTCGAGGGGCGCGGCGCCACCTGCACGGTGTTCGGCGAGGCGCTCGGCCGCAGCATCAACGGCGTGTTCGCCCGCCTCGCCGGCCAGCACCTCACGGCCGCCGACCTGCGCGACAAGGCCCGCGCTCTCGGCTTCGACGGCGAGGTCCCCATCGACATCCCTGTCGCGCCGAGCACAGCCCAGGTCCCGGCCGACTCGCTCGGCCTCGCGCGCGCCGCCGCGGGCTTCTGGAGCGGCAAGCTCAGCCCGCTCGGCGCCCTCGAGCGCCCTTTGCGACCGGAAAGGACCACGCGATGCGCGCGCGATCGCGTGCGTCAGGGACCGAAGACCGCGACGAAGCCGTCCGTGCCCGCGGCGGTGAGCGGACCGGTGCCGAAATCGGCTGTACCCGTGAAGTCACCGACGAGCGCGATATTGCCGTCGCGGTCGGTCGTCAGGCCTCTTATCGTGACAGGCACGTCCGTGAACGTGCGGCGCCAGAGCTCCGCGCCGGAAGCATCGAGCTTGACGAGGGACCGCTCTGCCAGGACGATGAAGTTCCCGCCCGAGCCCCTGACCACGGCGTCAGGCGGGGCCTCCCGGTGCCAGAGGTAGTCGCCGAGCGGGCTCATCTTCACCACGAAGTGCGTTCCGTCGGCGATGGGCCCACCGCCGAGATCGAGATTCCGCTGACTGCGGCCCACGACCAGGAGATTGTCCTCGGCGTCGACGGCGACATCCTCCGCATCTCCGCCTTCTCCCCCGAAGTCCGGTGCGGACGGTCCTGACAGGAGCTTCTGCCAGAGCACGTTGCCCGCAGGGTCTCGCTTCTCGACGTGGAAGTAGTAGTCGCAGGGGCACGTCCAGAGGTGATTCCCGTCCGGATCGAGCTTGACCAGGAAGACGGCGCTCAAGGAGAAGTCATTGCCCCAGGGGAGCGGGCCGCCCCCGAAGTCTACAGGCGGCGGCCCGTCAAAGGGGGCGCCGGAATAGCTGCCGCCAACGAGGATGTTGCCGCTCCCGTCGAGCGCAATGTGGGTTCCTGATTCCCTGTAGGGGCTGCTGCCGAATCGCCTGCTCCATAGCGCATGGCCTGCCGGGTCGAGCTTGAGCACAAACACGTCCCCGTTCCCTGCGCTCACGAGAGGCCCCGCTCCGAAATCGACCGTCCCCTCGAACCAGCCCGTCACATAGAGGTTGCCTGCGGCGTCCGTTGCGACGGCGTAGGCAGCCTGATCGCCAGCGCCGCCCAGACCGGTGGACCACAGCGGCGGCGCGCACTGCCCCATGCCGTCGCAGTCCTCGTCGGCGTCCGTGGCGCAGTCTTCGACAGATGGCGCGATCTCGCCGGTGCACGGGCCGTAGCCGGATCCGTCGGGGAGGCAGGTTTGAACGCCGGAGGTGCAGAGCCCTACCCCTTGCGTCCCCGGGAGCCCAGAATAGCAGCCCATCTGCGATCCCGGCACGCAGCTCGCTGGGCCGCCACCGCCGCCGCCGGTCGCCGGCTCTCCCCCGGCGCCCCCCTGGCCGCCGCCGCCGGTCGCGGCTCTCCCCCGGCGCCCCCCTGGCCGCCGCCGCCGGTCGCCGGCTCTCCCCCGGCGCCTCCCTGGCCGCCGCCGCCGATCGTGCAGCCGACGGCCAGCGTCGTCGCGAGCAGCACGGCCCCTCTGAACCCGTACCACACCCCGGTATCTCCGTGTCTCATGCGCTCCATCTTTCGTTGAGTGGCCACGTATCCCGAACGCTACCCTGGTCCTGTACGCCCGCGGAGCTCAGGCCATGAAGCCATGGGTGCCGCGACGCGCGCGCGGATTCATCCCGGAGAGAACGGTCTGGCCGAGCCAGGAGGACGCGGGGTTGCCCTCTGCCGCCGGCCGCCGCAACTCGCGCCCGCCCCGCGCCGACAAGGGTCGATGCGGATCCGACGAACTCCCTCGCGCAGGCACGCGTGGAGGGTGCGTGAGCGCCGCAAACCCGTCGCGTATCGCCTCGCTCGACAAGCCGCCGGCCGCCCGAGCAGCCAACCGGAGCGCCTCGTGTACGACCCGGGCCCCTCCTCACCCTCCAGCGCGGCGACGCGGCTGCGCGAAACTTGGCCCCCGCGCCCCCCCTCTGGCATCTGCCCCGGGTGCGTTCGCGTCTTCACCTCGCGCTCGCCGCCGCGGTCGCCGTGTGGATCGCGCCGGCGGTGGCATCTCCGGCCCCGCCGGGCGTCCGAAAGCTCCACGTCGAGGCCGGCGCTTTCCACGCCACGGTCGGCGCCGCGGGCAAGCAGGTGCGCCTCACGCTCGACCCCGAGCTCCAGCGCGCCGCCGAGCGCCTCCTCGCCCGCTCCGGCGCCCCCGAGGGCGCCATCGTCGCCTCCGACGTCCGCACCGGCCGCATCCTCGTGTGGGCGAGCCGCGGCAGCAGGGACTACGTCGCGACCCCGCTCGCCCCGAGCGCGAGCCTCTTCAAGATCGTCACCGCGGCCGCGCTCCTCGAGGCCGGCAAGGTGAATGTCGCGACCCCCGTCTGCTACACGGGCGGCATGAGCGCGATCACCGCGCGGGATCTCGAGGGGCGCGGCGCCACCTGCACGGTGTTCGGCGAGGCGCTCGGCCGCAGCATCAACGGCGTGTTCGCCCGCCTCGCCGGCCAGCACCTCACGGCCGCCGACCTGCGCGACAAGGCCCGCGCTCTCGGCTTCGACGGCGAGGTCCCCATCGACATCCCCGTCGCGCCGAGCGCCGCCCAGGTCCCGGCCGACTCGCTCGGCCTCGCGCGCGCCGCCGCGGGCTTCTGGAGCGGCAAGCTCAGCCCGCTCGGCGCCCTCTTCGCGATGCAGACCATCGCCAACGACGGCGAGCGCGTCCGCTTCTCGCTGCTCGCGCCGGCCCGCGGGGACGCCGCCGCGCCGCGCAGCACCGACGGCCGCGGCCTCCGGCCCGACGTCGCGCGCACCCTCCGGTCGATGCTCGAGGTCACGACGCGGCGGGGCACCTGCGCCAAGGCGTTCCGCAAGCCCGACGGCACCCGCGCCCTCGGCACCATGCCCGTCGCGGCCAAGACCGGCACGCTCGTCGGCGGCAACCCGTCGCGGATGTTCTCGTGGTTCGCCTCGTTCGCGCCGTCCGATCGCCCCGAGATCGCCGTCTCCGTGATGCTCGCCAACGACATCGCGTGGCGCACCAAGGCGAACCTCGTCGGCCGCGAGCTGCTCGAGACCTACTTCGGCCGCAAGCGCGCCGGCCCCGTCGCCCGGAGGCGCTGACGGCCGGTACCAGGCTGGGCTACGCTGCGGCGAGCCGCATGAATGCCCGAGACCGCGTACCGCTCCTCCTCCAGCACCTGCGCGAGGCCTACCCCGACGCGCGCTACGAGCTCGACTGGGAGACGCCGCTCGATCTGCTCGTCGCGACCATCCTGGCCGCGCAGTGCACGGACGAGCGCGTCAACCGGGTGACCGCCACCCTCTTCAAGAAGTACCCGACCGCGCAGGCGTACGCCGACGCGCCCACCGAGCAGCTCGAGGAGGAGCTCAAGCCGACCGGCTTCTACCGCCAGAAGACGAAGACCGTGAAGGCCGCCTGCCAGGAGCTCGTCGCGCGCTTCGGCGGCGAGGTGCCCGAGACCATGGCCGAGCTCACCTCGCTGCCGGGCGTGGCCAGGAAGACGGCGAACGTCGTGCTCAACACCGCGTTCAACCTCCCCTCGGGGATCATCGTCGACACGCACGTCGCCCGGCTCAGCGGGCGCATCGGCCTCTCGAAGCGCGAGAAGCCCGAGCAGATCGAGGAGGACCTGATGCGGCTCGTGCCGAAGGAGCAGTGGACCTTCTTCGGCCCCGCGATGGTGCTGCACGGCCGCTACACCTGCGTCGCCCGGAAGCCGAAGTGCGCCGAGTGCCGCATCAGCGCGCTCTGCCCGAAGGAAGGGGTCTGAACGAGCGATGAAGATCGATCTGCCCGACTCGTGGCAAGGCGTGCTCGCCGGAGAGCTCGACCAGCCCTATTTCCAGCGGCTCCTGGGCTTCCTCGAGGCCGAGCGCAAGGCGCACCGGGTCTTCCCGGCCGAGGAGGACGTCTTCGCCGCGTTCCGGCTCACGCCGTACGAGAGCGTCCGCGTGCTGCTCCTCGGCCAGGACCCGTACCACGACGAGGGGCAGGCCCACGGGCTGTGCTTCTCCGTGCGCCCGGGCGTCCCGCCGCCGCCGTCGCTCGCCAACATGTACAAGGAGGCGCTCTCCGACGTCCCCGACTTCACGATCCCGAGCCACGGCTGCCTCACCCCCTGGGCGCGCCAGGGCGTGCTGCTGCTGAACACGGTGCTCACCGTCCGGGCGCACACGCCGAACTCGCACAAGAACCAGGGCTGGGAGACGTTCACCGACGCCGTGATCAGGAAGGTGAACGACAGGCCCGACGGGGTCGTGTTCGTGCTGTGGGGCGGCCACGCGCAGAAGAAGGCGAAGCTCATCGACGCGCGCCGCCACACGGTCATCAAGGCGGCGCACCCCTCGCCGCTGTCGGCGCGGAGCGGCTTCTTCGGCAGCAAGCCGTTCTCGTCGATCAACGCCGCGCTCCGCGCGCGCGGCGCGGCGGAGATCGACTGGCGGCTCCCGGAGCTCGAGTAGCGCGCGATGCGCCGGCAGACGCGCTCGCTGCCGCTCGCCCCGCCGACGCGGTACACGCCCGCCGTCCTCGAGGGCATCGCCGACGGCGAGCGCGCCGCGCTCGGGCTCTCGCTCGCCAGGCGCACCGAGCTGGGCGCCGTGTCGGCGGCGGCCGCGGCCCTCGCGCGCGCCGAGGCGCTGGAGGAGGCCGCCGCGGCGGCCGAGCCGCCCGCTCGGCCGATCGCGTGCAGGGCCGGCTGCTCGACCTGCTGCGTGAGCAAGGTGCTCGTGATGGCGCCGGAGGTGCTCCGCATCGCCGCCCACCTGCGCGCCACGCGGAGCGGGGCGGAGCTCGCCGCGCTGGCGGAGCGCGTCCGGGCCGCCGACGCCGCGACGCGCGGCCTCACGCGCCTCGAGCGCGCCGAGGCGCGGGTCCCCTGCCCGCTCCTCGACGAGCGCGGCGCCTGCTCGGTCCACGCCGTCCGCCCCCTGGTCTGCGCGGGCTGGAACTCCCTCGACGCCGCGGCGTGCGAGCGCCACTTCGCCGCGCCCGCGGCCGTCCCCACGGCGCCGATGCACCGCCCGAGCTACGAGGTAGCGAACGCCGTCCTCGCCGGCCTTGGCTGGGCCGCGAAGGAGCAGGGCCTCGACGCCGTCCCGCTCGAGCTCATCGCCGCGCTGCGCATCGCGCTCGAGCGCCCGAACGCCGGCGAGCGGTGGCTCGCGCGCCTCCCCGTCTTCGCCGCGGCCCGCGACGCCGAGTGGCAGGAGGACCGGCGGCGCGAGGCGTGATCGCGCGCCGCGGCCCCCCCGGGCCCATGAGGGCGTTGGCAGGCCGGGAAATCGGTTTAGTCTAGCGCGCCGCGGAGGGCGCCGCCGGTCGGCGCCTCACGCCACGACACAGGACAAGGAGGCTCCATGAAGCTCTACGGACATCCCATGAGCACGTGTACGCGCAAGGTGTTGACGGTGCTCGCCGAGAAGGGTCACGAGGCGCAGGTCGTGGTCGTCGACCTGATGAAGGGCGAGCACAAGCAGCCCGACCACCTCGCGCGCCATCCCTTCGGCGTGATCCCGGTGCTCGAGGACGGGGACTTCTCGCTGTACGAGTCGAGGGCGATCATCCGCTACCTCGACCAGAAGCTCCCCGGCGCGTCGCTGACGCCGACCGAGCTCAGGGCCAGGGCGCTCATGGATCAGTGGCTCAGCGTGGAGCAGTCGTACTTCTCCACGCCCGCCATCAAGATCCTCTACCAGCGGGTGATCATGCCGATGCTCAGCAAGCAGGGCGACGAGTCGATCGTCGAGGTGGCGAAGGGCGAGGTCGCGCGGACGCTCGACGTGGTCGACAAGGCGCTCGGCAACCAGGAGTACCTCGCGGGCTCGAGCTACTCGCTGGCCGACATCTCGTTCATGCCGTACCTCCAGTGTCTCGTCGTGTCGAAGGTCGGGGAGCTCATCACCGACCGGCAGAACGTCGCGGCCTGGTGGAAGCGCCTCAGCGCGCGCCCGGCGTGGGTGAAGGTGTCTTCCTGAACGTCCTCGTCCTGACTCGAGTCGACGGCCGCGAGCGCCGGCGAGCGAGGTAGCCCGAGGCGCCGGGACGCGCGCGCGTCCCGGCGCATGAGCTCGTGTCGATATCCCCTGCTGCACCGGCGATCTCCCGTCGAGATCGAGCCAGCCGGTGCCCCGCCGCCGGAATGGCTACGTCAGGTTCGTGAGCGGCCCGGTGCAGTACCCCCGATCGCCGAACGTGGTCCGGGTGTCGCCGAACAGGTTCAAGATCGAGACGAGCAGGTTGTTGTGCGGGAGGCTCGGGTACCGGACCCAGCGCCCGGTGCGCAGGCCCCCGCCGCCGCCCGCCAGCAGGAACGGCATGTCCCTCTTGGCGTGCCTCGCCGGATCCGAGATCTCGGAGCCGAAGAAGACGACGCTCTCGTCGAGCAGCGAGTGCCCGCCCATGTCGACCTTCTCCATCTCCTGCAAGAGATAGAGGTGCTGCTCCGAGTACCAGGTGTAGATGAGCTCGCACTCGGCCGGCTTGAAGCCGCCTTGTTCCTGGTAGAAATGGTGGTGCTCGGGCAGGTTCAGCCACGGCAACGTGTACTTCGCCTCGGTGTCGCTCCACTGCAGGGTGCCGACCGCGGTGATGTCGCAGGCGAGCGCCATCACCAGCATGTCCGTCATCAGCTTGCCCACCTTGGGGATCGCCGCGTCGGTCGCGAGGTCCTTGATCACGCCGACGTCGTCCGCGTTGAGCCCCGCGCGCGGGTTGTAGTCGGACGTGTCGACCATCGTCGGGGCCCGGCAAGCGGCCGGCGTGGCCGGCGTCGTGCTGAGGCTCTGCTCGATCTCGCGGATCTTCGTCAGGTGCTGGTCGATCTTCTGCCTGTCGGCGGCGCCCAGCCGCGCGGAGAGGGCGGAGTAGCGCCCGTCGAGGAAGTCGAGGATCGACCGCCTTCGCGCGAGGCGACGAGCGGCATCGTCGCCGGCGCTGGGGTCCAGCGTGCCGAAGAGCTCGGTGAAGATCTCCACGGGATCGAGGCGCGGCGGGATGGGGCTGTACGGCGCGGCGTCCTCGAAATTGGCGATGTTCATCGGCGACATCAGGCCGTGGGACCTGCCCGTCGCCCAGCGCACCGCGAGCTGGATGCTCGCCTTCGCCTTGATACCGGCGGAGATCCGGGAGGCGATCACCTGATCGACCGACGGCCCGCTCGCGTAGCCGCTGCTCGACACGAGCTGTTGCGGCGTGCCCGTGAGCCAGGCGATGATCCCGGCCTGGTGCTGCTCACCGAGCGCGCTCTTCATGTCGAGGCCGTCGACGACGAGCAGCCTGTCCTGCACCGGCGCGAGCGGCGACAGGATGGGGCCCAGGGTGAAGCTCGTCTCGGTGCCGGTCGGCCGCCAGCGGTCCATCACGGTTCCGCCGGGCGTGTAGACGGCGAGGAAGCGCTTGGCGGGGGCGGGGGCCGCGCGCGCCGTGCTCTCGGTGCCCATGATTTCCAGCCAGGGGAGCGCGATGGCGATGGCGCCAGCGCCCCGCAGCACGGCACGTCGGCTCAAACGAAAGTTGGACATGACCATCACTCCTGGTGAGCAACCGTGATGTAGTGGAAAGCATCCGTCTGCGTGAGATCGATCAGGAGCTGCTTCACGTTGTACCCGGACGGCTTGAAGGCGGTCGTTATCGGCTGCTTGGTGCAGGAGTCCTCGGCGCGCAGGGTCCGCCACGTTGTACACGCCGGTGCGTGCTCGTACTCAAGCAGTAGCGGTTGGCCCTCGAACCGGTTCACCACAAGCGAAGATATCGCGGAGGTGAATTTTTACTACCGAAGCGTGCGTCTGGTCGCCCCCGACGAAGCCCCCTTCGCTGCAGGCCGTATCCCGGTGGAGCACGTGCACTCGGAGCGGCGACGCTGTCGGGCCTCCTTCACTCTCCGCGATCTCCGGCAGGCTCATGCCGTCCATGTGGAGGTGCACGAGGCCCAGGCCGTGTACATGGGCCAGCGCGGCCGCGATCTGGGTCAGCGCGGCGCCGCGTTGCGCGAGCGACATCCGCGTCGCCACGTCCGTGAGCGACTGGCCTTGTACGAAGTCGAAGACGAGCCGATCAGCCCAGATCAGCTCTCCTCTTCGACCCTCTCGACCGTCTTCAGGATCCGTTCGCGGACATCGATGGCCCGGCGCGAGCCTGGCTCCACCCCGTCGAGCAGCCCCACCAGGTTGAACAGGTCGAAGGCCGCGGCCCAGCGCTCGAACCCTTCCGGGAGCGGCGCGCGCGCTCGGTAGGCGTCCGCGAACGCCGCGACGAACTCGGGCCCCGGGCTCCAGCGAAGGATCTGCCCGACATCCATCAGACTCGGTCCGGCGTACGCGAACTCCCAGTCGAGCACGAGCAGCTCGCCGGACGCGAGCCAGTGCAGGTTGGACGCCTTGAAGTCCCCGTGCAGCAGCACCGGCGCCGACGCGAGCGCGCGGAGCGAGCCCGCGCTCGCGTCGAGGAACGCGCCCACGGGCTCGCGGAGCGCGTCGCGGAGGGCAGGAGCCACCCTGTCGAGGACCGCGTCGATGTGGGCCCGGAACGCGCCGACGCAGTCGTCGAACCGCCAGG
This sequence comes from Sorangium sp. So ce321, assembly GCF_051530195.1. Taxonomy (NCBI): domain Bacteria; kingdom Pseudomonadati; phylum Myxococcota; order Polyangiales; family Polyangiaceae; genus Sorangium; species Sorangium sp. So ce321. The sequence goes on from NZ_CP150329.1 coordinate 8,201,794, forward strand.
TGACGGCGAGATCCGGCCCCAGGAAGCCCGCCGTGTCGAAGCCGACGGCGTGGATCTCCGCGAGCGCGCGCCCGGCCGCGGCGCCGCACGCCGCGGTGTCCTGGAGGGGCCCGTGAGGGACGTGCTCGAGGACGAGGAAGTCCTCCCCCGCCGACAGGACCGCCGGGACGCGGAACGACCGCCAGCCGCGCGCGAGCAGGCTGGCCTCCTTCAACGCCGCGCCCGGGTCCCGGAGGTACACCCGCACGACGCGCCCGGCTCCGACGCGCACGTTCACGTTGGCGAGCCCGCCGGAGAGCACCTCCATCTCGCCGTCGAATGGCCCGATCCGCCGCTCGACCTCGGCGCGAACCAGGTCGGTCTCCGCGCGAGCCAGGTCGACCCCGGCGCGCGCCAGGGTCTCGGCGGGCGCGGCGCGCTCCCACGCGCGCTCGGGGTTGGGCAGCTGTCTCATTGCGGCCTCTTCAGCACGGAACGCGCGGCACGTCGAGGGCGCGGCGCCGCCCGACGCCCTCCCTCGGACGGCTACCTCGGAGTACGATGCGCACATGCCCGTGTACCGCTCGTCCGCCTTCGACCGCGCCGCGTCGGTCGCCATGGCGGCCCGGACCGACGTGGGGCTCAGCCGCGATCACAACGAGGACGCCTTCCTGATCAGCGATCTCGCGCGCGGGCTCGCCCACGGGTCAGCGGCCGCCCAGGTGCTGGCAGAGCCGCCGCTCACCCTGTCGCTCGGCGTCTACGACGGCTCCGGCGGCGCGTCGTCCCCGGACGCGGCGAGCCGGCTCGCGGCGCGCACGGTCCACGCCGCCCTCACGCGGGCCGCGCCGCGGTCGAGCGACGCGCTCGAGCGCAGCCTGCTCGACGCGATCGCCGCGGCCGGGCGCGCCGTCCTCGGCAACGCCCGCCGCGGCACGGAGCACCGCAGCAGCGGCACCACCGCCACCGTGGCCGCGCTCTGCGACGAGCGCCTGCTGCTCGCCCAGGTCGGCGACAGCCGCGCCTACCTCCTCCGGGGCGGCGCCCTCACGCAGATCAGCCGCGACCAGACCCTCGTCCAGTCGCTGCTCGAGAGCGGCAAGCTGCAGCCCGAGGAGGCGGCGACGTTCGAGCACCGGGGCGTGATGCTCCAGGCGCTCGGGCTCCGCGAGCAGCTCAGGATCGCGCTCTCCGCCGTGGAGCTCCGCCGCGAGGACACGCTGCTGCTCTGCACCGACGGGCTGAGCGACCTCATCCACGATCAGCACATCGCCGCGACGCTCGACGCCCACCCCGACCCGGCAGCGGCGTCCAGCGCCCTCATCGAGGCCGCGCTCGCCGCCGGAGGCCACGACAACGTGACCGTCGTCGTCGCGCGGTTCGACGGCCCGTGGCTCGCCCCGCCGGCTGGCGACAGCGCTCCACAGGTCGTCGAGATCGCGAAGTTTTCTGAAGCGTCTATCCGCCGTTCCTGAGCGCGCGACGGCCGCCGCGGCCGGTCTCCTCCAGGGCTCGCGGCGCTGAAGCATCGCCTCGAATTCTTTGGAAAATTCACAGGGAGGCGGGGAGACGGGGAGGAAAAATCTTCAAATACTCCCTGTCTCCCCGCCTCCCTGTTCAATTTCCCCGCTGAAAAGGGCTGCGAAGTGAGGGGATTCCCTGGCTCGCGGCGGGCAATCCATACAGCCGCTCATCGCCCGTAGGCGCCGTCCTCGCGCGAGGAATTTTCCACGGGCGGACGGCGCTGCAGACAGCCGGCCTCGGCCCGGGCGGAGCGCGCTCGGGCTTGCTTTCCGCGGTGATCTCGGCGATCCCACCCGGGGCGGAGGCTCGCCTCGGACGAGGGAGGGAGCCGCATGCTGTCCTTTCGGGATGGAGCGGAGGTCATCGTCAATGGAGCAGCGCGCATTCGGGTTCACGGGCATCAAGCTCCCGGTCGTCGGACAGGGCACCTGGCAGATGGAGGGCGACGACGAGGCGGCCTGCCTCGACGCCATCCGGCGGGGGCTCGACGCGGGGATGACGCACATCGACACGGCGGAGATGTACGGCTCGGGCGCGGTCGAGTCGCTCGTCGGCAAGGCCATCGAGGGGCGCCGTGACGAGGTGTTCCTCGCCTCCAAGGTGCTGCCCAACAACGCGAGCTACTCCGGCACGATCGCCGCGTGCGAGCGCAGCCTGAAGCGGCTCCGCACCGACCGGCTCGACCTCTATCTCCTCCACTGGCCCGGCGCGCACCCGCTCGAGGAGACCCTCCGCGCCTTCAAGCACCTGAGGGACCAGGGCAAGATCCGTTATTTCGGCGTCAGCAACTTCGACCAGGCGGAGCTCTCGAAGGCGATCGCCATCGCCGGGCCGAACGAGATCGCCTGCAACCAGGTGCTCTACCACCTGCTCGAGCGGGCGATCGAGCACCGGGTCGTGCCGCTCTGCGAGCGGCACGGCATCGCGGTCGTGGCCTACAGCCCGTTCGGCTCGGGCCGGTTCCCGGCGCCGAACAGCACGACGGGCAAGGTGCTCGCGTCGATCGCCGCCGCCCGCGGCGCGACGCCGCGGCAGGTCGCCCTGCGCTTCCTGCTCCGGCGCCAGCCGGTCTTCGTGATCCCCAAAGCCGCGAGCGCCGCGCACGCGCTCGACAACGCGGCCGCGGGGGACCTGCGCCTCACCAGCGAGGACCTCGCCCGCATCGAGACGGCGTTCCCGCTCGGCCGCGACCGCGGCGTGCTGCCGACGCTGTAGGCGGCTCTGGCCGGCCGGTCGTGGCATGCTCCGCACATGAGACAACCATTCATCGGCTCGGCTCTCTTCGGGCTCCTCCTCGCCGCCTGCGGCGGCTCCGTCGACACCCCGCCTGGCAGCGGAGGAGCCGGCGGCGCTGGCGGCGCCACGAGCTCGACCTCGGACGGCGCCGGCGGCGCCACGAGCTCGACCTCGGGCGGCGGCGGCGAGGCGTCGGTCGCCTGCGGAGCGCGCAGCGGCGGCACCTGTGGCGCGGAGGAGTTCTGCGACTTCCCTGACGATTCGTGCGGAACGTTCGACACCGAGGGCGAGTGTTCCGCCCGGCCCGAGGTCTGCCCCACGGATTGCCCGGGCGTCTGCGGGTGCGACGGCCAGCTCTACTGCAACGCGTGCGCCGCGCAGGGAGCCGGGGTGGATGTCTCGGAGAGCACCTCGTGCAGGAAGCCCGCGGCCGTCGACTACGCCGCATCCTACTGGCCCGGCGGGCTCGATCACCTCATCATTTACAAGGCCGACCCGGAGGCGAACCGGTGCGTGATGCTGTTCGCCGACGCGCCGGTCGAGGGGGCGCGGGAGGGCTTCGACGTCACGCTCCCGACGCCCTGGGTCGTGTCGCGCGTCGAGAGGACCGACCGGGCGGCCGACTGCGCGCCGGGGACCATCAGCCCCACCGGCAAGGCCGTGAACGCCACGGGCGCCACCGGGAAGCTGACGTGGGATATCGCGGGGACGGCCCTCCCGTGCTCCCTCGGAGTCGACGTCACGGTCACGTTTCCGGACGAGCCCGCGACCGTCGTCCTCAGGGCCACCGACGTGGAGGTGGAAGGCGGCTGCAGGTAGCCGCGCCGCGGGCCTCGACGCGGCCTCCTGCCCCTGCCTCCCTCAGCGCTTCTTCGCCCCGCCGCCGCGCTGCGCCTTCTCGGCCTCGGCGAGCCGCCGCCGCGCGTCGTCGAGGGCGGCCTGGCTCGCGAGGCCCTTCGGGAGCGCCTCGTATCCGGCCACCTCCTCGCGCAGCGTCGCCACCTGCTCCGCGCGCTGGCCGAGCTTCTGCTGGATCTCGGCGCGGAGCTTCAGGTAGCGCAGCCGGCGCGGGCCATAGGCGCGGCCGATCGCGCGCTCCACCGCGGCGAGCGCCTCCGGCTCGCGGCCCATCGCGTGGAGCACCTGCGCGAGCCGCGCGGGCGGCTCGTACGACGCGGGCATCTGCGCCTCGCGCTGCTTCAGCATCGCCACCGCCTCGTCGCCGCGCGAGAGCGCGAGGTACGCCATGGCCCGCCCGTAATCGTAGGCGGCCGCCGCCTCGGGCTCCCTCGCCTCCTTCGCGGCCTGCTCCAGCACGGCGAGCTTCGACTCGTTCGCCGCGCGGGCCTTGTCGGCCTCGCCGAGCGCCTCCAGCCCCTCGGCGAGCAGGCCCCACGCGTCCGCGCGGTCGTCCGCGCTCGCGTCCGCGGGCGGGCTCTCGACGATCGACCGGAGCCGGGCGACCGCCGCCTCGCGCGCGGCCCGCTGCGCATTGCGGTCCGGGAGCGCCGCCGCGCACGAGAGCAGGACGCTCGCGAAATCGGCGGGCAGCGCCGCGCCCTTCACCTCGCCGACGTGCGCCCTGCCGACGTCCGCGCACGCCGCGGCGTCCTTCTTGCGCAGCGACGAAACCAGGCCGAGCAGCGCCTCGCTGCGCCGCGGCCAGTCCTTCCCGGCCCTCGCCAGGGCGCGCTGGTACGCGGACGCGGCGGCGGCGTGATCGCCGGCGCTGTGGGCCCGCTTCGCCTCGACGAGCAGCCGGTTCGGGTCGTCCGCCCGCAGCTTCGCGGCGGCCTCGGAATCCATGGCGAGCAGCGCCTCGCGGAACAGCTCGCGCAGCTCCTCCACCGAGGCCGCGCCCCGCCAGAGCCCGACGACGTCGCCGTTCGCCGGCTCGAAGAGGAAGAACGTCGGCCACACGGTCACCTCGTGTCGCTCCAGGAACGGCGCGTTCTCCGGGCGATCCGTGTCGATGTCGGCGAACACCACCCGATCGGCGAACGGGCGCAGCGACGGATCGGTCAGCACGTAGTGCTTCATGCTCAGGCACGTGTGGCACCACGGCGCCCACGCATCGACGAACAGCGCCTTGCCCTCGGCCCGGGCCTTCTCGCGCGCCTTTGGCAGGTCGTCGTGGATGAACTCGAGCGGCGGCCGCGCCGGCTCCGGCTTGGCGGCGGGCGCCGCGGCCACGGCAGCGGGCGGCGGCGCCGCGGCGGCCGGGGGCGCCGGAGCGCGCGGCGGCGGCTCGGCCGCGCAGGCGGCCAGGGCGAGGGCGGAGGCGAGGGCGGAGACGAGCGCGGCGAGCGAGGCGGGGTGACGCACGCCGGCATGGTAGCTCAGGCGCGGCCGCCTCGCCCTCTCCGCGACCACCAGCGCGGAGAGACAGCGCCACGTTGACGCGCCATCATCGCTCCGCATAGATGGTCTCTCTCGACCGGCAGGTGCTCGCGTGCCACGCCATGGAATCGCCGCGCCGCCGGGCCCGCCAGGGCGAACACATCAGGGGGCGGAGTCGCATGATCGAGCACGTGCAGAGGATAGGAAAGCACACCGTCCGCGTCGGTGAACACGAGGACACCCTCGATCTGACGCTGCGGGGCGACGTCACGCTGGACGACGCGAGGCAGATCTTCGACTTCATGGCGGCCCGGTTCGCGGGGCGGAGCTACATGCTGGTCACCGGCGACATGTCCGAGCTCGGCCATGTCCTGGCGGAGGTGCGGAGACTGCTCGTCACGGATGCGAGCAGGATCCCGCCCATCCGCGGGCTTGTCTATCACCACACGGGCTTCACGGCGAGGGTCCTCACCGAGCTCGTGATCCGTGGCTATGCGCTCGCCACGGGAGCCGACCTCCCGGTCCATTTCGTCAAGGACGAGGCGGAGGCAGGCGCGTGGCTCGCGAGGCGCCGGGCGCAGCTCGCGGGCGCGGCGCCGCACAGGTGAGCCCCGGGGTTGTCCGCGCCCCGCGGCGCCCGCCCGGCGCGGCATGTCGAGCGCGCGTCGAATGCCACGTTGACGCGCCGTCGGCCCCCCGCCTGGATCAGACGATGGGCCTGCCGGTGCTCGCTTGTCGCGCGATGGCGCCCGGACACGCCGGATAAGCCACGCTGAGCACATCGGGGGGCGGAATCGTATGATCGAGCACGTGCAGAGGATAGGAAAGCACACGGCCCGCGTCGGTGAACACCAGGACACCCTGGAGCTGACGCTGCGGGGCGACCTCGCGCCGGACGAGGTGAAGGAGCTCTTCGGCTTCATTGCGGCACGGTTCGCGGGCCGGAGCTACGCGCTGGTCACGGGCGACATGTCCGGGCTGGGCCGGATCCCGGCGGAGTCCCGGAGGGTCATCTTCGAGGAAGCGACGAGGGTGCCGCCCATCCGCGGCGTCGCCTATTACCGCGCGACCTTCGCGGCGAGGGTCATCAACGAGCTGGTGATCCGGGCCTATGCGCTCGCCACGGGCGCCGATATAGCGGTCTACTTCGCCAGGGAAGAGGCAGACGTACGGGCGTGGCTCGTGACGCGGCGGGAGCAGATCGCGGCGAGGCCCAGCGCCGGGTGAGCCCGCAGCCCGTCGCGCCCGAGCGGGGGCCGGGTTCGGAGCGGCCGGGCGCCTCGAGGGCGCCTCGGGGATGAGGCCGTCGCCCGGGGAGCGCCGCGGCGGTGATCTGACGACGCGCCTCCCCGCTGGCCACAAAGCTGGTAGAGTGGCGCCGCGGTGAACGATTACGCGGGTCGGTGCGGGAGCTGCGCGGCATACACGAGGGTGCATGAGGATCCGGCGCGCGGCCGCGTGGGCGAGTGCGCCCTCGAGGTGTACCCGCCGCCGGTCAAGGCGACCGCGACGTGCGCCCGCTACCGGGCCAAGGGCGCGCCGCCGCCGCCGCCGCCGCCCCGGGCCGCTGGCCAGCCGCGCGGCTCGGGCGGCAAGCCGCGGGCGCCCGAGCGGGCGCCGTCGCCGGAGCGCCGGCCCGCCGCGGCGCCGCAGCCCCTCCGTTCCACGCTGCCAAGGGAGATCGACATCGACATGGATATCGACGAGTTCCGCCGTGTGCTGCGCGAGGTGCTGTCCGAGGAGCTCGGCGTCGGCCGCGCGGAGATGGGCGGCCGCTGGGAAGGCGGGGAGATCGTCCTCCGGCCGGGAAAGGAGGGCACGGCCGAGAAGCGCATCCCGCTCGACGTGTTCTTCCACAAGATCGTGATGCTCCGCGACAAGCTCCGCGTACTGGAGCAGAAGATCAACACGCACGAGGGGCTGAGCGACGCGGAGAAGGTCCAGCTCCAGGCGTACATCACCGGCTGTTACGGGACCCTCACCACGTTCAACGTCCTCTTCGCCCGCCGTGAGGACGGCTTCAGCGGCAGCGGCCGGGACGACTGAGGCGCCGCCGGCGACGACAGGCATGCTCGGAGGAGGCGACTCCGCCTCCGGACGAGCATGCGAGTCGGCGGCGCGCGCGACGCGAGCCGGCGCCGGGCGCGAGCCCCGCGACACGAGCTCAGCAATTCCGTCGCCGCCGCGAATTCCATGTCACGCCGGCCAGCGCGCCGGCGCCGCCGTCAAAAAGGAGCTGCGCGGCGCCGGGAGCGCCCGCCGAAGAGCTGCACGGCGCCTCGCCCACCATGGTACAAGGTGCGCGGAGGTCGCCGAGCAATGGCCATCAAGCAGCTCACGCCAGAGCAGGTCCACACCATGTCCCTCGAAGAGAAGGACACATGGTGGCTGAAGAACGTCTACCGCGGCGACATGCCTCAGCTCACGCTGCGCTCGGCGATGACGGGCATGCTCCTCGGCGCCTTCCTGTCGCTCACGAACGTGTACATCGGCGCGCGCACCGGCTGGTCTCTCGGGGTCGGGATCACGAGCGTGATCCTGGCCTTCGGCCTCTTCAAGGTCCTCTCCCGGCTGGGCCTCGGCCGCGACATGACCGTGCTCGAGAACAACGCGATGCAGTCCATCGCGACGTCGGCCGGGTACATCAACGCGCCTCTCTTCACGAGCCTCGCGGCCTATTCGATGGTCACGACCACGGTCATCCCCATGGGAAGGGCGATGATCTGGATGTTCGTCCTCGCCATCCTCGGCGTGCTCTTCGCCTTCCCCATGAAGAAGCGCTTCATCAACGACGAGCAGCTCCCCTTCCCCGAGGGGATGGCCGCCGGCGTCGTCATGGACGCGCTGCACGAGAGCGACGAGAAGGAGGGCCTCTTCAAGGCGAAGCTCCTCCTCGGCGGCGGCCTCCTGAGCGCCGCCCTCGAGCTCCTGCGCGACGACAAGGTGATGCGCGCCCTCTTCGCGCTGAAGAACATCCCCCATTACTACGACGAGCTCCTCTACAAAGGTGGCTTCGCCGACCTGCTCAAGCGGTGGGGGCTCACCCCGGCCATCCGGGGCGTCCCCCTCAACGAGCTCACGATCCGCTTCGACACGAGCCTCATCTTCGTCGCCACGGGCGGCCTGATGGGCATCCGGACCGGCGTCTCGCTCCTCCTCGGGGGCATCCTCAACTACTGGGTCCTGGCCCCGCTCCTCATCCAGCACGGGATCATCCTGCCGAGGAACGGGCACTACGGGTTCGGGCAGATCACCATCTGGGCGCTGTGGGGCGGCGTCGCGTGCATGACGACGTCCTCGCTCTATGCCTTCTTCTCCAAGCCCAAGGTGATCCTGGACGCGTTCAAGGGCCTCTCCCGGAAAGGTGGCTCGCGGGACGTGCTCGCGGACATCGAGCTGCCGGTGAAGCTGTCGATCATCGGCGTGCCCGTCGTCGGCGCGGTCGTCGTCGTGCTCGGGCATGTCTGGTTCGGCATCGCGTGGTGGCTCGGGATCCTCGCGATCCCGCTCGTCTTCGTCTTCTCGCTCATCGCCGTCAACTCGACGGCGATCACGGCGATCACCCCGACCGGGGCGCTCGGCAAGCTGACGCAGCTCACCTACGGGGTCCTCGCGCCGAAGAACATCACGACGAACCTGATGACGGCCGGGATCACGGCGGAGGTCGCGAGCAACACCGCGAACCTGCTCATGGACATCAAGCCGGGCTACATGCTCGGCGGCAAGCCGCGCCACCAGGCGCTCGGGCACGTGCTCGGGACCATCGCGGGGCTCGTGCTCTCGGTGCCCGTCTGGTACCTCGTGCTCATCCAGGGGGACATCGGCCGCTACGGGACGGAGAAGCTGCCGGTCCCGAGCGCGCTCACCTGGAAGGCCGTCGCCGAGGTGCTGATGAAGGGGCTCGACTTCCTCCACCCGACGGCCAAGTCCGCGGTGCTCGTCGGGGCGATCGTCGGCGTCGTCGTCGAGGTCACGAAGCAGGTCACGAAGAACCGATTCCCCCTCTCCGCTGTCGCCCTGGGGCTCGCCTTCATCCTGAACTTCACCGACATCTGGTCGATGTTCCTCGGCTCGTTCGCCTTCTGGCTGCTCGAGCGGCGCGCCGCGGCGTGGCACAGGAGGCGCGAGCAGGAGGCGCGGATGAGCGTGACCGGGCCCGGCGGGCTCGTCGAGGCGCCGCTGCCCCCGCCGGTCAATCGGCCCTGGTATGCACTGGCCGCGGAGAACACCGAGGCGATCTGCGCGGGCGTGATCGCCGGAGGCTCGCTGATGGGCATCGGCCTGAGCGTGCTCGGCGTGCTGGTGCTGCCCGACGTCCTGGAAGCCACGAGCTTCGGCAAGGCGCTCGGGCAGCTCCTCGGCCTCGTCCCCAGGTGAGGCGCCGCCGGGCGGGCCCCGCTGGATGCGCGGGCCCCTCCGGCCCGCTCGCGGCCGCTCAGCCACCACGCAGCAGCGCCCCAGTGTGACAGGAATGCCCGCTCCCGGCGGCCGCGGCGAGCCGCGGTGAGCGCAGCGCGTCGCCCGGCTGAGCCGCGCTGCTCGGGACTGCAGTGGCGCGCTTCGTGCAGCCCTGCTCACGCCGCGTCAGCACGAGCCCGCGAGAGGACGCGCGGGGAAAGGACCCTTGATGTCAACGAACGCGCCCCCGTCCCGAGGAACGCCCAGCCCCGCGCCTGTCGGCGATCCCGAGCAGGATCCGCCGATGCGGGATCCCGCCCCGAACGAGCCCCCGCGGCGCGACCCTGATCCGGGCGAGCCAGCGCGTCGGGATCCCCCGCCGTCGCCGCCCGAGCCCGGAGAGCCCTCTCCCGACATCATCGAGGACCCTCCGGCGCCGGGGCAACCGCCGAAGGAGCCCGGCGTGATCGCGAGTGCTGGCCGTGTTGGCCTTGCGGCGTGACGGCGTCCCTAACTGTCGAGAGGTCCCATGAACACCTGCGATTGCTGCGGCAACACCTATGACAAGGCCTTCCAGATCATGGCGGGCGGCACGACCTACACATTCGACTGCTTCGAGTGCGCGATTCACAAGCTCGCGCCCGTGTGCGCCCACTGCGCCTGCCGGATCGTGGGCCACGGCGTCGAGGCCGGCGGGGCGTTCTACTGCTGTGCGCACTGCTCCAAGCAGGAGGGCGTCCAGGGCGCGATCGATCGCGTGGCGTGACCCGGCGGCCGCCGGGCCCGCGCCGGCGAGCCGGCGCGCTCACATCGCGGGGTCGTGGAGCGGCAGCGCGAGCGCCGCCTCGGTCGGCGTCACGGCCGCGAAGCGGTCGGCCAGCGCCGCGAGCGACGCCTACAGCCCGCGCAGCGCCGTCGGCGCCCCCTGCGCCGGGGGAAGCGCCGCGAGCTGATCTGCGGCGAGCGCAGAGACAAGGATGAAGAGCAGCAGAGCGACGCCTGTGCGGCCGCGAGCCTGCGTGAGCATGGATCCCTCCTTACACGGCGAGGCGGTCGCCCCGCTGTCCATCGCGGGGCGTTCGCCTCGCTCTCCAGGAAGCTAGCTCTGGACGAGGCGCGTGATAATCCTGGTCCGTCGACGAAGATTGCGTCGCGGAAGGAACGAATGGCATGGATCCGGCGAGCGGTCACCTGGGGGAGATGAGGGCGTTCCTGGAGGTGGCGCGGCGGCAGAGCTTCTCGGCGGCGGCGAAGGCGCTCGGGCTCACGTCGTCGTCGGTCAGCAAGCAGGTAGCGCGGCTCGAGGAGCGCCTCCGCGCGAAGCTCCTGAAGCGCACCACGCGCCGCGTGAGCCTCACGGAGGCGGGGCACCTCTACGCCGAGCGCGCCGACCGGATCCTCTCGGACGTCGAGGAGGCGGAGCGGGCGGTCGCGGAGCTCGACGGGACGCCGCGCGGGGCGCTGCGCATCTCGGCGCCCACGGTCCTCGGCACGATCCGCGTCGCGCCGGCCGTGCTGGCCTGCCGCGCGCGGTACCCGGAGCTCCGCATCGATCTCGATCTCACCGACCGCCTCGTCGATCTGGTGGCCGAGCGCGTCGACGTGGCGGTGCGCCTGGCGGCCGCGATCTCCCCTGCTTCGCTCGTCGCGCGGCGGCTCGCGGACGACCTGCGCGTGCTCTGCGCGAGCCCGCGGTACCTGCGCCGCCACGGGACGCCGCGCCGCCTCGAGGACCTGGCCGACCACGACTGCATCACGCTCAACATGGAGCCTGTCGCTCGGTGGACGCTCGTCGGCCCCGAGGGGGAGCGCGTCATCCCGGTGAGCGGCACGTTCCGCACCAGCGACACGATGACGCTGCGCGACGCCGCGGTCGCCGGCCTCGGCCTGGCCAACCTCCCGGACTACCTCGTTCAGGAGCACCTGGAGAGCGGCGCGCTGCGGCGCGTGCTGCCGGCCTACGGCGCGTCGCAGCGCGCGAGCTTCGCGGTCTACGCGGCGCCCGCGCGCGCCGCGGTCCGCGTGTTCGTCGAGGAGCTGGCCAGGGTGATGAAGGGGCGCGGGGCAGCGGGAGCGGCGCGATCAGATTCAGATGAAGAGAGCTCGAGTCGTCGAGGACGCCAGGAAGACAAGAGCTCTGGCCGCCAGACCGCGAGGCCGCCAAGGACGCGATAGCCGTCACCCCCGCTCGGGCGCCGCCTGCATCGCGGCCGGCGCCGCGCGCTCCCTGGTCATCTGGCGAATGCAGTGCTGGAGCGCCGCGCGGAGGTTCGACAGGGTCGTTATATTGGCCAGATCGATCCCGAGGCTCACGATCGTCTGAGCGACGTTCGACCGGATGCCCGTGACGATGCCCTCGGCGCCGAGGAGCCGGATCGCGCGGACGAGCTCGAGGAGGTAGCTCGCCGTCTTGGTGTCGACCATCTCGACGCCGGTGAGGTCGAGGATCGCGTAGCGGGCGCCCGTGCGGACGATCGCGTCGAGCAGCGCATCCATCACCTCCGCGGTCCGCTGGCTGTCGACCATCCCGATCATCGGCAACGTCAGCACGCCGTCCCAGACCTGGATGATGGGAGTCGACAGGTCGCGGATGACCTGCTGCTGCCGCTGGATGAGGTCCAGCTTGGTCCGGAGCTCCTGCTCGGTGCGCTTGGTGTCGCTGACATCGAGGGTGAAGCCGACGACCGCGTAGACCTTCCCCTGCTCGTCGCGGATCGGGATCTCCCAGTTCTCCCAGAACACCCCGTGCGACTCGTTCATCGAGTGGGACGCCTCGCCCTCGAGCGCCCGCCGCAGCACGTCGTTGCCTTCGTTGCCCGCGTAGAGCTCGAACACGTTCTTGCCGATGTGCGCGCCTTCCTCGAGCCCCGCGCTCACGACCCCCTTGCCCTCGTGGAACGTGAAGATCCCTTCGCGATCGATCGCCCAGACGACGATCGGCAGCGTCTGCGTGACGGTCCGCAGGACCACCTCCTTCTGCTGGTGGCGGCGGAGCCGCTCCATCCGCTCCGTCACGTCCTGCCCGAACACCCCGACGCCGAGGACCTTCCCCTGCTCGTCGACGAGGCGCTCGTGGAGCCACTCGAAGCACGCCTCGCCGCCGTCCTTCCTCACATGGGTCCACACCCGGGGCGTCGGGCCGTCCTCCGCGAGGAGCCGCCGCCACGCCTCGGGGTCGCCGGAGACCGGCAGCAGCTCGTCCACGCGGCGGCCGAGCGCCTCGCGCGGCGCGTGACCGAACAGGCGCTCGGCCGCGCCGTTCCAGTCCTGGATCGTGAGATCGCTGCCGACCTCGACGATCGCGAGCGGCGCCCGTTCAAAAAGGAGCGCTCGCCTGCCAGCGCGCGGTTCTGCCTCGACCCCCCCCTGCGGGGCATTGGACACGTTCATGATTGCAAAATTTAACCCGAGCGTTCCCTGGCCGTCGAGAGGCTGAGACGCTCGCTCCGGCGCGCCGCGGACAGCGCCCGCGCCGGTCGCGCGCCCCGGCCGCGCGGATCTCCTGCTGCTGCAGCAACACCCCCCGCGCAGCGCCTGCTGCGCCAGCAGCAGCCCGCCGTCTGCTATAGCGGATCTACGTCTTGTGAGCCGGCGCGTGGTTGGTACGGCGCGTGCTCAACACGCGACACCCGGTGCTCCACACCTCCGGCGTGCTCGAGGAGAGCGCCCCCGCAGCCACGCGTGGTCGAGCTCATCAAAGGGCAACGGCGCGCGCCAGGTCGAGGGATTTGCGGTCGTTTTATGCAGGATGGCCTTGACTTTGCGAACGCCTCTGGGCCTCTCGGTCCCGCCCCGCTCAGCCATCGACACCTCTCCGAGATCGCCTGGCGGGGCCTCGCGGCGCTGCTCGTCGCCATCGCCGTGCTCGGCTGCTCCAAAGCATCCTCCGCGCCTCTGGGCGGCGGCGACGCCGAGGGGTACGAGAAGCTCGAGCTCCGTTACGAGGGAGGGACGGGCGTCTCGTTCCCGGAGCTCGCCGAGGACCTCGGCTTCCTCGCGCCCCTCCGGCTGAGCTTCGTCGGCAGCTCCATCAGCGGACCGCACAACATCCAGTCGGTCGTCACCGGGGACACCGACTTCGGCGGGGCGTTCAACGGGGCCGTGATCAAGCTGTTCGCGGCGAGGGCGCCGATCAAGGCGGTGATCGGCTATTACGGCGTCGACAAGGAGACGTGGAGCGGCTTCTACGTCCTCGACGACAGCCCGATCAAGAGCCCGCGGGATCTCATCGGCAAGAAGATCTCGGTCAACACGCTCGGGGCGCACTCCGAGTTCATCCTGAAGGAGTACCTGCTCCGCAACGGGCTGAGCCGCGACGAGGTGAATCAGGTGACCCTCGTGGTCATCCCGCCGGTCAACGGCGAGCTCGCGCTGCGGCAGAAGCAGGTCGACGTGGCGACGCTCGGCGGCATCCTGCGCGACAAGGCCATGGAGCGGGGCGGGCTGCACCCGCTGTTCACGGATCACGACCTCTTCGGCGCGTTCACCGCGGGCAGCTACGTGCTCACGAAGGAGTTCATCCGCGACAACCCGCGGACGGCGCGCAAGTTCGTCGAGGCCGTGGCGAAGGCGATCGACTGGGCGCAGACGACGCCGAGGGGAGAGGTCATCGCGCGGTTCGAGAAGATCGTCGCGGGCCGGGGCCGGAACGAGGAAGCGTCGGTGCTGAAGTACTGGCGGAGCACGGGTGTGGCCGGCAAGGGCGGGCTCATCGCGGAGACCGAGTTCCAGGTGTGGATCGACTGGCTGGTGAGGGACGGCGAGCTCAAGCAAGGACAGGTCCAGCTGAGCGAGCTGTACACGAACGAGTTCAACCCGTTTTGGAAGGGCGGTCCGTGAAAGGATCGGGCCCTCGTCGAGGATGGGCAGCAGGAGTAGCCATGAGCAACAAGATCCAGTTCCAAAACGTGAGCAAGACGTTCGCCATCAAGGGGCCGGCGGGGACGAAGGAGGGCGCGCGGTTCACGGCCATCGAGAACCTCTGCCTCGACGTGAGGGCGAGCGAGCTGATGGTCCTCGTCGGGCCGAGCGGTTGCGGCAAGTCGACGCTCATCGATCTGCTCGGCGGGCTGTCGATGCCGTCGACCGGGCGGCTCCTGCTCGACGGCAAGCCGATCACCGGACCTGCCCTCGACCGGGGGATCGTGTTCCAGCAATACGCGCTGTTCCCGTGGCGCACGGCGCGCGAGAACGTCGAGTTCGGGCTGGAGGCCAAGGGCATCCCGGAGAGCCAGCGCAAGGAGATCGCCCAGAGCTACCTCGAGCTGGTCAGCCTCTCCGGCTTCGAGGACCGGTATCCGCACGAGCTGTCGGGCGGCATGAAGCAGCGCGTGGCCATCGCCAGGAGCCTCGCTTACGACCCGGAGGTGCTGATGATGGACGAGCCGTTCGCGGCGCTCGACGCGCAGACGCGCGAGTCGCTGCAGGCCGAGCTGCTCCGGATCTGGGAGAAGTCGCGCAAGACGATCCTCTTCATCACGCACAGCATCGACGAGGCGGTGTTCCTCGGGCAGCGGGTCGCGATCATGACGTCCCGGCCCGGCCGCGTGAAGCACGTCATCGAGATCCCGCCGGAGATCCGGGGCCACGAGGACCCGCGGTCGACGCCGGAGTTCGGCAGGCTGCGGCACGAGATCTGGTCGCTCCTGCGCGAGGAGGTGCTCAAGGCGGACGAGCTGGAGCGGAGCAAGAAGCAGAAGCGCGCGGCGGAGAGCCGCCCTGTGGCAGGCGTGGTGGCGGTCAATGGCTAGCATCGAACAATCGATCGAGCTGCACGAGGAAGCGCCGCAGCCGCAGCTCGTCGGCGAGGTGGGGCGGTGGCTCGGCCGCGCCGCCGCGCGCTCCGGGATCTTGCTCCTCGTGGCCGCGCTCTGGGAGACGGCGCCGCGGGTCGGCCTCGTCGAGGCGGCGTTCCTGCCGCCGCTCTCCGAGGTGCTGGCGAACGGGTGGCAGCTCCTCCAGAACGGGCAGCTCCTGAGCCACATCAAGGCGAGCCTTTCCCGCTCGCTGCTCGGCTTCTCGCTGGCGATCCTGGTGGGCGTGCCGCTCGGGCTCGCGATCGGCTGGTACAAGGGCGTGGCGGACGCCATCAACCCGCTGCTCGAGGTGCTGCGCAACACCGCGGCGCTCGCGCTCTTGCCCGTGTTCCTCCTGCTGCTCGGGATCGGGGAGGCCTCGAAGGTCGCGCTCGTGATCTACTCGTGCACCTGGCCGATCCTGCTCAACACGATCAGCGGGGTGCGCGGGGTCGATCCGCTGCTCATCAAGTCGGCGCGGACGATGGGGCTGTCGCCCCTCCAGCTGTTCCGCAAGGTCATCCTCCCGGCGGCCGTC
The DNA here is from genome assembly GCF_051530195.1 of Sorangium sp. So ce321. Taxonomy (NCBI): domain Bacteria; kingdom Pseudomonadati; phylum Myxococcota; order Polyangiales; family Polyangiaceae; genus Sorangium; species Sorangium sp. So ce321. The sequence continues at coordinate 8,217,604 of NZ_CP150329.1, forward strand.
CCGACGATCTTCGTGGGCATCCGCCTCGCGGGCGCGTACTCGCTGCTCGTCCTCGTCGCGGCGGAGATGATCGGCGCCAAGGCGGGGCTCGGGTACCTCATCATCTACGCGCAATACAACTTCCAGATCCCGAGCATGTATGTCGGCATTCTCACGATCACGACGCTCGGGCTGACGTTCAATTACCTGCTCATGCGCGTCGAGCGGCGCTTCACCGCGTGGAAGGTCGCTCCCAAGGAGTGACGTGACCCCACCGCGCGCGCGCAGCGCGCTTTGTACGTCGCGCGCCGCGCACCGTGGCGCGCCCACCGTTCATCGACAGAGGGAGAGGACCGCGTGAATCGCATCATCCTGGGTCGGACCGGCCTCACGGTCAGCGTGCTCGGCCTGGGCGCGGGCGGCGACAGCCGGCTCGGCTCCGGGCGCATTACCGAGGCCGAGTCGCTCCGGCTCGTCCGTGCGGCCATCGAGGGCGGCGTGAACTTCTTCGACACGGCGGAGGCGTACGGCACCGAGGGGCTCCTCGGGAAGGCGCTCCGCGAGGTGCCGCGCGACAGCGTGGTGCTCTCGACGAAGAAGACGACGCGCCTCGAGGCGCCCCTCCGGGCCGAGGACGTCGTGACGTCGCTGCACGCGAGCCTGGAGCGGCTCGGCACCGACCACGTCGACGTCTATCACCTGCACGGGGTGCTCCCGGACCACTACGCCGATCTGCGCGAGCGGATCGTCCCCGTCCTCCTGCGGCTGCGGGAGCAGGGCAAGATCCGCTTCCTCGGCATCACGGAGGCGTTCGCCGCCGATCCGACGCACGCCATGCTCGAGCGGGCGCTCCGCGACGACCTCTGGGACGTCGTGATGGTCGGGTTCAACCTCCTGAACCAGTCGGCGCGGGCGAGGGTGTTCCCGCTGACGCAGGCGAAGAACATCGGCACGCTGATCATGTTCGCGGTCCGGCGCGCGCTGAGCCGCCCCGACCGGCTGAGGGAGCTGCTCGGCGATCTGGCGGCGCGGGGCAAGGTGTCGCGCGAGCTCGCCGCCGACGGGCTGGACGCGCTCCTCGAGGGCGAGGACGTCGCGTCGCTCCCGGACGCGGCATACCGCTTCTGCCGGGACGAGCCAGGCGCCCACGTGATCCTGTCGGGGACGAGCAGCGTGGCGCACCTGCTGGAGAACGTGCGGTCGATCGAGGCGCCCCGGCTGTCGCCGGGGGCCCGCGAGCGCCTCGTCGAGGCGTTCGCGCAGGTCGACGACGTCTCGGGTCACTGAGGCATCCCCGTAGATTCTTCGGAAAATTCACAGGGAGGCGGGGAGGCGGGGAGGAAAATCTTCAAATTACTCCCCGTCTCCCCGCCTCCCTGTTCCATTTCCCCGCTGAAATGGCTTCACAATGAGGCGATCCCCCAGGTCAGGGCACTGAGGGCGCTCGCCGGCCGTCGCGCGGCGAGAGGGTCAATCACGCCGTCGCGCGGCGAGAGGGTCAATCACGCCGGCGTAAGGCGAGAGGGTCAATCACGCCGGCGCACGGCGAGAGCGTCAGTCACGCCGGCGCACGGCGAGCGGGTCACGCGACCGGAGGAGCGACGCCGGGCGACGCGAGGGGCGACGCGGCGTCGGGTCCGAGGAAGCGGGCGATGCGCGCGCCGAGCCGCGCGCGGAAGGCGTCGTCGGTGGGGGGCGAGTGGCGGCACCCCTCGAGCAGCTCGGTCTCGGCGCGGGGCATCAGCTCCTTCGCGCGCGCGATCAGCTTCGCGCCGGGGAACTGGACGTCCTCGTCGGCGCCGAACACGAGCGCCGGGCGCGTGAAGCCCGCGAGGGTCTCGGGCTTCGCGAGCGGCGGCAGCCGGAAGTCGAGCCGGTAGCTCCGCAGCGCGTCGCCGATATAAGGGATCCACGTGTCGTCCTGGGCGGAGAACATCCCGGCGGCGACGCGGGCGAGGCGCTTCTCGGAAGGGAACGCGCGGTAGAGCGCCATCGGGATCCCCACGCGCACCATGCCTTGCCAGACCGAGCCCATCACGAGCCCGCCCGGCACGATCAGGACGAGCTTGTCTATCCGGGCGGGCGCGAACTCGGCCATGCGCACGGCCACGAGGCCTCCCCAGCTCACGCCGAGCAGGTGCGCGCGCGCGAGCCCGAGCGCGTCGAGGACGTCGGTGAGCCACTCGGCGTAGGCCGGGCCGTCGGGCCGCAAGCGCACGTCGGAGCTCTTGACCGACTGACCGATCACGTCGACGGCGTAGACGCGGAAGCGCTGGGCGAGCGCGCCGAGCTCGCCCATCAGGTGCGCCGAGCTCGCGAGCGCGCCGTGCAGGCAGACGAGCGGCGGCGCGTGCTCGGGGCCGGCGACGAGGAGGTGCGTCGCGCCGAAGCGCGTCGCTACCTCGCGCGACTCGGTCGGGAACGTGAGCCTGTCGCGGAACCTCTCGTACCACGCCGCGATGCGCGCGCGCGCCTCGGGGCTCTCGAACATGATCGATGACGTCATCGGGACCTCCCGGGGTGATCTGCGGGGCGAAGGCCGCACAGGTGCTGAGCAACGAGCCGATCGAGGAGGGCGACGGGCGCCGGGTGCGCGCCCTGGACCCACGCGATCAGCGCGAAGTAGTAGAAGGAGAAGAACGCGACCCCGAAGAGCGCGGCGTCGGCGCCTTCGGCCACCTCCCCGCGCGCGCGCGCGGCGTCGAACAGCGCGACGACGCGGCCGTGCGCGGCGCCGACCTGCTCGGCGAAGCGCGCCTGCCAGGGCGGGTCGGCGAACAGCGACTCGCGCAGCAGCGTCTTCGACAGCGCCGGCCTGCGGGCGTAGTACCCGAAGAAGCCGGCCGCGAGCCGGTGGAGCCGCTCCTCGAGCGTCCCTGGCTCCTCGTCGCGCACGGCCTCGGCCGCCGTGGCGGCGAGGTCGTCGAACAGCGCGGCGTGCAGCAGGGCGCGCTTGTCCTCGAAGTGGAGCAGGACCGTGCCCGCCGCCACGCCCGCGTCCGCGGCGATGGCCCGGACGCTCGCCGCCTCGAACCCGTGGCGCTCGAAGTGGTCGCGCGCCGTCTCGAGGATCCGGGCGCGCGTCGCGTCCTTCTGCGCGTCGCGCCGGCCCGGCTTTTGAGTGAACGCGTTCACTGAACGTGTTCATGTCATGGGCGGAGAGAAAGCGCAAGGGGGAGCGGAGACGATCGAGGGCGGACCTCGACCGCTCGCCCGGCCGCCGCGACGGCCCGGCGTCATCAGGAAGGCGCCGCGCGGGCCTGCGCCGTCAGGAAGGCGCCGCGCGGGCCTGCGCCGTCAGGAAGGCGCCGCGCAGGCCTGCGCCGTCAGGAAAGGCGCCGCGCGGGCCTGCGCCGTCAGGAAAGGCGCCGCGCGGGCCTGCGCCGTCAGGAAGGCGCCGCGGAAGCTCGCTCCTGCCCGGGACCCGCCGCGCCGGGTGCCTCTCCCCTCACTTCGGGGCCTTCATCACGGTGCCGTCGTAGTTGATCCAGTAGACGTGCGTGGCGTCCACGGCGATCGCCGCAGGAGAAGGCTGATCTTCGGCGATGAGCGTCGGCTCTCCGCCGGTGAGAGGGCTCTTCGCGACGTCGCTCCCCCACTGGGTCCAGTACACATTCTCGCTGTCCAGAGCCATGTCCTCGCCCCAACCGGCTAGCTGGAGCAGGACGGCGTCGCCGCCGCCCTTGGGGCCTTTCATGATCCCCTGTCTACTCGCCCAGAAGACATCGGTATCGCTCGTCGAGATCCGATAAGTGCCGGAGGGCCGCTCGCCGGCATTGAAGAGCTCGACAGGGCTGCCGCCGGCCTTGGAGACCCTGTGGACTCGCTCCCTCGACCTGTTGATCCAGTAGACTTGGTCGGCGTCGATCGCGATGACGTCCACACCGTTCACGGTCTGAGCGACGTCGGCCAGCGCGCCTCCCGTCTTTGGCGCCCTGACGATCTTCGCGAAGCCGTCGACCTCTTCCGAGCCATATTCCCCCATGTAAACGAAGTCGTCGTCCACGGCGACGTTCGCGGCCTCGGTGAAGACCGAAACGATGTGGACCGGCGGTCCGCCGCTCTTCGGGACACGGAATACGCCGTCGTAGTAGGCGATCCAGTAGACGTGGTCGGCATCGAGGGCGATGCCTTTCGTGGGATAAAACTGAGAGCCGCTCACGAGCGACACCGGGCTGCCGCCCTCGAGGGGCACCTTCATGACCTGGTCATCGACCGTCCAGTAGACATGGGTCGCGTCGACGGCCATGGAGCTCGGCTCGGATGGGCCGGAGGCCAGCACGACCGGGCCGCGCGGCGCGGGCGCGCCTCCCGCGCCGCCCGGGCTCTCCCCCGCGCCGCCGGTGGCGGGCGCCGCGGCCCCGGAGCCGGCTGGGGCCAGGATGACGTCAGGGGCGCACGCGACAAGGAGAGCAGCGGAGACGAGGAGCAAGGAGGGTTCACGCATGAGCACGCTCGGTGACGCAGCATATACTGGCTCGAAGCGATGCGCGCCCTGGTCCTGAAAGCCGCGAAGAGCCCGCTCGTCCTCGAGGACCGGCCCGACCCGCGGCCAGGCCCCGGCGAGGTGCTGCTGCGCGTGCGCGCCTGCGCCGTGTGCCGCACCGATCTGCACGTGGTCGACGGCGAGCTGCCGGACCCCCGGCTGCCGGTCGTGCCCGGGCACCAGATCGTCGGCGAGGTCCTCGACGAGGTGCCCGCGCCCGGCGCGGGGCCGCGGTTCGCGCGGGGCGCGCGCGTGGGGGTGCCCTGGCTCGGGTGGACCTGCGGCGCGTGCGCGCACTGCCGCGCCGGGCGGGAGAACCTCTGCGACAGGGCGCGCTTCACCGGCTACCAGATCGACGGCGGGTATGCGGAGCTCGCCGTCGCGGACGCGCGCTTCTGCTTCCCTGTCCCTGCGGGCTTCGCGGACCTCTCGGCCGCGCCGCTGCTCTGCGCCGGGCTCATCGGCTACCGGACGCTGCGCATGGCGGGGGACGCGGAGCGGATCGGGATCTACGGGTTCGGCGCCGCCGCGCACATCGTGGTGCAGGTGGCCCGCTTCGAGGGGCGGCGCCTCTTCGGGTTCGTCCGGCCGGGCGACGAGGCGGCGCGGGCGTTCGCGCTGTCGATGGGCGCCGAGTGGGCGGGCGCTTCCTCGGACGCGCCGCCCGAGGAGCTCGACGCGGCGCTCATCTTCGCCCCGGCCGGCGAGCTCGTGCCGGCCGCGCTGCGCGCCGTGCGCAAGGGCGGCGCGGTGGTCTGCGGGGGAATCCACATGAGCGATATCCCGTCGTTCCCCTATTCGCTCCTCTGGGGCGAGCGGGTGCTGCGCTCGGTGGCGAACCTGACGCGCAGGGACGGCGAGGAGTTCCTCGCGCTCGCGCCGCGGGTGCCAGTCCGGACCGAGGTGAACGTCTACCCGCTGGAGGCGGCCAACGAGGCGCTCGACGACCTGCGGCACGGCCGCTTCTCCGGGGCGGCGGTGCTCGTGCCGGGCCGTGCTGGCTAGTTTAGCGTGTCAGAAATCCCGCCAGGGTTCCGGTGCGGTGTCGAACCGTCGCGATACGTTGCTTTCGGCGGGATTTCGGGAGGGCGTGACGACGGATCGCACCCCCTCGGACGGCATGGACCCAACCCGGGCCCAAGCGCCGAGCCCTGGGCCCGGGGAGCTCGCGATGGTCGATCCATCGCCTCGAGCCGCCGTGGTTGCGTCGCTCGCCGGCACCCTGAGCCGAGCCGTCGCCCTCGGGGACGCGGAGGCAGCCCGGGTCGTGCACGAGGCGATCGGTCAGCTGCTCGGGCTACCGGTGGCACCGGAGGGGTGAGCAAGCTTGGGCCGAACGTCGAGCCCGCCGCTCGCGTCGACTCGCTGCCGGAGCCTTGCCGCTCGCCAGTGCCGCAGGCTCTGCTGGGATCGCCCGCGCGCGGCGGTTGCGTGCCGAAGCGCCCCGGAGGCATCCGGAAAGTGATGCCGGCAAGCAGCAGGCCTGTGCCGGGAGGCAACGGCGGCGGCGTGCGCAGGCGACGACCCTCTCGCCGCGTTGCTGCATGGCGACGCCATGGCGGAACTGCGGACGCCACGGGGAGCGGTGGGAAAACGAGTGGCGAAGCGGCTCCTGCATGCTGGCGCGGAGGCGGCACGCGCACCATGCGCCTCGGCGCCAGAGAGCGCAGATTCAAGCACGAGCCTGACACGCTGCTCATCCATGGTCCCGATGAGAGGCATGACCATCACCTGCTCGGTGATCGGGATCATCGGCGTGGACAGCTCCGCTAGCCGGCTCTGCTGCACCCGGATGATCTCCTCCTGCAACGCTGCGCGCTCGCGCTCTGCGTTCTCGCGCGCCGACATATCGAGCGCGAGGCGGGTGCTCGGCGAGCGCCTCCGCCGCCGCGGCAGCGAGCGTCGCGGCCCGCCGCCCCCCGCCCCGCCGCTCCGCCATGGCGCCGCCATGGGCGATAGCCCGGCGGGTTGTCGAAATTCGCGGCGAAAACGCGCCCTCACCGCGTGGCGTGCGGCGTGCGGTGTCGGCGCCGTGTGGCCAGCGCGGCTCGCACCACGGGCGTCGTCTACGAGCGCCGTCGCCCCGAGAAGACGACGCTCTACGAGATCGTGCGCGACAATGTGGAGACGCTGTACGGGGCCATCGACGACGGCGCCATCGCCGTCCGAATACCCAAGCACGCGAAGAAGGAGCTCGAAGCCTACCTCGACTGCGGGCTGCTCTGCCGCGGGTTCGCGCGGCTCCGGTGCGAGCGCTGCGAAGAGAGTCGGCTGGTGGCCTTCAGCTGTAAGGGACGCGGTTTCTGCCCGTCGTGTCTGGGCCGACGCATGTGTGCCACGGCGGCGAACCTGATCGAGGACGTCCTGCCCGAGGTGGCGTTCCGGCAGTGGGTGTTGACGTTTCCGTTTCCGTGGCGGCGCAGGCTCGCCCAGGACGGGGCGTTGTTCGGCGTGCTGACCCGCATCTTCGTCGAGAGCGTGGAGCGGTTCTACGAAGAGCGCGGTGCGCGCCGAGGCGCGTGCGGCGCGGTCAAGAGCGGCGCGGTGACCGTCGTGCAACGCACGTCCGGCGACATGCGGCTCAATCCGCATCTGCACGTGGTCTTCCTCGACGGGGCTTATCACGAAGACGGCACCGAGCTCGTGTGGAACGAACTCGGTCACCTGCGAACGGGCGAGGTCGGTCAAGTCCTAGAGCACGCCGTCGGGCGGATGCTCCGTTACCTCCGGCGGCACGGGCATCTCGAGATCGAGCACGACGTCGAGGAGGACGACGAGCCCGAGGCCGCGCTCTGCGCCTCCGCTCGGTCACCTGCGAACGCGCGAGGTCGGTCGGGTCCTAGAGCACGCCGTCGGGCGGATGCTCCGTTACCTCCGGCGGCACGGGCATCTCGAGATCGAGCACGACGTCGAGGAGGACGACGAGCCCGAGGCCGCGCTCTGCGCCTCCGCCGTCTCGGGACGAGAGCCGCCCGCCGGCCCGCAATGGCTCCGCGGGCTCTCGCCGTCCTTTCCGAGCGCGCTCGCGTACGACAAGCCGCTGTGCGCTGCGCTCGATGGCTTCACCTTGCACGCAGCGACGCGCGCCGGTGCGCACCATGCCGCGGCGAGGGAGGCGCTGCTGCGTTACGTGTTGCGACCCCCGATCGCAAAGGAGCGCGTCGAGCCGCAGCAGGACGGCCTGGTGCGGCTCTCGCTCAAGCGCGCCTTCGCTGACGGGACTGTCGCGGTGGACATGGATCCGCTCTCGCTCCTGTGCCGCCTCGCGGCCAGCGTCCCGCCGCCGCGCTTTCACACCGTCAAGTACGCTGGCGTGCTCGCCTCGGCAAGTCCATGGCGCAAGCGCATCGGACCGCGCCCTGCGAAGCCAGAAGAGCCTACGAAGGCGGACGATGACGCCGCTCCGAAACGCAAGCGTGGCGGCTATCGACCGTGGGCCGAGCTCTTGCGCCGCACATTTGCGATCGATGTCCTCGAGTGCCCAGCTTGCAAGGGGCGGATGAAGCTCGTCGCCATGGTGACCGAGCCAACGAACATCGCCCGCTTCCTCTCCGCGCTCGGCGAGCCGACCGATGTTCCAGCACGCTCTCCCAACCGGGGGCCACCGTACTGGAAAAGCACCGTTCTGCGCCGCAAGGCGCCCGGTGACGCCGCATAGCGTCTCGCGACGCGCCTCCCGGGCCAGACCAACGCCCGGACGGACACGTGTGCCACGGCACGCCGACGCGCCCCCGCAGCGCGCTCGGCGCCGCCCGGACCACGCTCTTTCGACCCAGGACCGAGCCATCACGACGCTCGCGGTCCCACCCTTTCGCTTTGCTGCGCTACACTTCTTCGCGCTGCGATCCGGCTTCTTTTACCTACGCGCTGCGCATGATCGCGTCGTAGCTCTCTCCGAGGAGGACCGTCCCGTCACCGAACCGCCGCAGGGACGGCACGATGAGATCGATTTTGCTGTCGGCGTCGACGTCGAGCGTGTGAAGCTCCGTATCGCAGGGGTAGCCGGTGAGCAGCTCGATCGATTCGCTCGTCGGGTCGAAGCCCGCGGGCGTCGCGCCGCGCGCGGGCCTCCAGAGGTGGACGGCCCACACGGAAGAGGCCGGAATCGGCGACTGTCCCAGTCGGTCGTGGTCCTCGCACTGGAGCAGATCCGGCATGCCATCGCCGTCCAGGTCGGCGAGGTGCATCGAGCCGCCGGGGCTGCTCAGGCTCGGCGGTGCGGGCGTGACCCCGAGCGGGAACGGCCGGCGGATCCCCGTGTCATGAAGCGCGAAGGTCCGGTCCGGCCGGGACAGGAGCACATGCCACGTGGTCTTGGAATCGTAGGCGTCGTGGAGCAAGACGTCCCTCCGCCCATCGTCGTCGAAGTCCAGGACCGTCCCGAGCTCGGGCTGAAGTAGGGCCGGATCGGAGGGCCCAGCCGGATCGGCGACGAACAGCCAATCCTCAAGGAAGGCGAGCTCCGCCGGTGCGAGGTAGGTCGATGCGACGCGCGGCCCGAGGTTTCGCGCCACCCGCCACGCGGTGATCGGATTCGACGGCGTGCTGAGCCCCGCGACCATGTCCGGAATCACGAGGTCGTCGAGCCCGTCGGCGTCGATGTCGAACACCATCGGGCTCGCCAGCTCGGAGACCGGCTTGTCGACATCCGTCGTCAGCCGCTTGAACCCCGGCTTCCCGTGACTGTACTGAAAACGTGTGGGAGGCTTGCAGACCCGATCGCTCGCGCACTCCTCGACCTGGGTCAGGAGCGTCCGGCTCGTCGTCGGGCTGAGCTCGTAGCGGAATCCGTAGCTCCGGACCAGCGCGTCGCCCGGACCGAGCATCTGGATCTCCTCCAGGCCAAGCGAGCGCTGGAGCGCCATGCCGCCCGAGGAGCCGGTGCGAATGGCGGCCGGATCCTTGGTGCCATACACGAAGCGCACCGCCCGGGAAGGCGCGAGCGATGGCGTGCCCTCAAAGCCCGTGTAGCGGATCTCATCCACTGCGTAGTCCGCGGCATGGCCGTCCTCGGCCTCGGCGAGGCAATACGCGTAGGTCATGGCGTTGCCCCGGCCGTCACGAACCTTTTCCGCGAGCCACGCGCGCGGGACCTCTCCCCGCGCGAGCGGCTTGCTGCCTTCGGTGCGTCCGTACTCGACGACGCGGCCATTCGGCAGGTAGGCCTCGAAGAAGAGCGCCTCGGCGGGCGCACCGCCCTCCGGAGGGTAGTGACCGACCACCTTGACGAAGGTCTCCGGGAACGTCCGGTACTCGATGGTTCCCGGTCCCTCTTTCACAGGGACGAGGCGCTGGCCGTCGAGGCAGAGCTTGTCCTCGCCGTCGTACCGCACGCCGCGGATCTCCCCGTCCTGCGCGAGGCTTTTCGGGCATCGCGTGATCGCGGAGAGCCCTGCGATGGCGAAGCTGGCGCCGAGCACGCCGTCGCCGCCATCGCTGCGATAGACGAGCTGGAGCCGAGGTCCCATGCCAGCGCGGGAGGGCACGGTAGCCAACTCCATGGTGTACACGGCCTCGCCGGTGCTCGTGATCGAGAACGTCCCCGGCAGGGTGCCGGCGGCGACGGTCTCGATCGCCAGCGCGGGGCGGGACGTGGCAGGGCCGTGCGCGCGCTGGGTCCGGCAGGCGACGAGGCCCGGACGCGGATCCATGGGCGGGTCGCCGCGCACACACTGGCATCCAGCCTGCGCGAGCACGCAAGCGAGAAACATCAAGAGCGGGCTCCACGCCCGGAGAACGCGTCGAAGAACGAGCGCCATCGCAGCCCCCCTCGCACCGAGGAGGCCATGGCGCGGCGGCCCGCGTCAAGCGCTGATCTGGAGTCGGTCCCCCTTCCCTATGCTGAGCTCAAGGCATTCATCAGGGTGTCTGTGCGCGGCCAGCGTGCACGCGGCAACAGGGATTGTGCTGTGTCCATAACGCTTTTGGTCGTCCGTGCTGGAGGCGCAGCAAGGCGAGATCGATCGGACGGTGCATCAACATCATCGCCCGCCCATCGCCCTGGGTGTGGCCCTTGCGGCGCTCACCGGGGTCGACCATGCCATCACCGGGGCCATGATGCCCCGCTCGACGAGCTTGCTCCTGCGCGTTGCCGACTGCCGCACTGCGGTCGTGCGTGACCACCTCGGCGGCGATCCGAAGCGCCGCGCTCTGTTCGTGCTCCTCGGCCGTCCACCGCCGTGCGGGAGGTACCGGCAACGGCCTTTCGTTCCAGGGAATGGTTACGGTTCCACCCAAGTCCACTTGGGCGAGAAGAGGCACATGTAGATCGTCGCCTCGCCCATCATCATCACCCCGTCCATGTCCACATCCGGCACCACCTCGTTCCCGAGCTCCGGCGGGATCGTCTGGTAGCCGGGGTACGTGGCCTCGATCTCTTCCACGACCGCCGCCGGTATCTCGTCGGGCTCGCCCGTATCGTGGATCCCATAATAGGGCCCGCCCTGCGGCAACGTGCATGGATTGGCGCAGCAACCACGGCGCACGATCGCGGACCATCGCAGGCCGGTCCTCGTGATGTAACAATGGCCGCGGATTCCACGAGAAAAGTGCCCAGGTCGAGACTAGACGTGCAGCTCGTTGAGCCGCCGGAACCCCCGCCCGATCCGCCACCCGTTCCGTCAGGCCCGCCGCCCGAGCCGCTCCCACCGGTGCCGCCGTCGGGTCCAGGCTCCGAACTGCGACCCAATCCGGCCCAGAGCCCCACCACGACGAGGCCCACCGAAACCAATGTAATATTTAACACGTTTTTAATCGCTTCTGTAACGGGAAGCAACGTTCGTGCCAGTCGCAGGGGCGACACGCGCCCGTCCTGTCAGCCAGGAGCGCTGAAGAAGATTCCCTTTTCATTTCGCAGAGTTGAGAAAATTTCCCCTGCCCCGTCGTTTACGACCATGCGCCGCACGTCGTGCTCCATGAAGGCCAGGCGAGTGGCGAGGCCGCCCCGTCGAGCTTCTTCTCACCTCTAACATCAGGAGTCAGCCATGCGTTTTATGATGATGCACAAGAACGATCCCGAAACCGAAGCAGGAAACCCGCCGCCCCTCGAGCTCGTCCACAAGATGGGCGCCTTCGTCGGCGAGTTCGCACAATCCGGTCGACTCATCGACGGTGCCGGCCTCGGTGGCAGCAAGACGCGAACGCGCTTGGTCTTCCGCGAAGGCAAGGTCACCACCAAGCGCGGCCCCTACCCGGGCGCGCACGAGCTTCCCGCGGCAACCTTGCAACTCAAGGTCGGCACCCTCGATCAAGCGCTCGGCTGGGCGGAGCGCTACGGCAAGATCCTCGGCGACTGTGAGCTCGAGGTCGGCAAGGTCAACGAGCCGTGGGACATCGGCGTCATGCCCATGCCGGAGAACCCTCCACTCCAGGTGCTCCTGATCGAAAAGGCCGATCAGTCCACCGAGGCTGGCGGGCGGAGTGCCCAGCAGAAGGCTGCGCTCTCGCGCCTCCGGACCGAGATGACCAAAGCTGGCGTGCTCGTCCGCACCCATCGACTCGAGCCGAGTGCCCAGGCCAAACGCCTCATGTTCACCAAGGGCGAGCTCAGCGTGCTCGACGGGCCCTTCGCGGAGTCGAAGGAGCTCATCGGTGGCTTCGCGGTCCTCGACCTCTCGGGGATGGACGAAGTCATCGACGTGTCCCGGCGCTACGCGGACATCCTCGGTGGTACGCTCGAGATCGACGTGCGTCTCGTCAGCAAGGACGAAGAGTAGGCGCGCGGGGCGGAGACGGCCGTCGAGGCGGTCTCGCCGCCTGCGGTGTGGCGTCGAAGGGAGCGGCGTGCCGGTGTTCCTGGTGTCGGTGGGGCCGCGGCGGGACGAGACGATCGTGCTTCGGGACGCGTTCGGTTGAACGTCAGGCCGAGAGGCTCTTCATGTCGATCACGAAGCGGTAACGAACGTCGCCCTTCACGGTCCGCTCGTACGCCTCGTTGACCTGCTGGATCGGGATCACCTCCACGTCGGAGACGATCCCGCGCTCGCCGCAGTAATCGAGCATCTCCTGGGTCTCCTTGATCCCGCCGATCGCGGAGCCCGCGAACCGACGGCGACCGAGGAGCAGGCCGAAGGCCCCGATCTCGAGCGGCTTCTCCGGCGCGCCCACGAGCACGAGCGTGCCGTCGCGCCGGAGCGTGCCGATGAGCGCGTTCACGTCGTGCGAGGCCGACACGGTGTCGAGGATGAAGTCGAACGAGCCTCACCGCGTGGCGTGCGGCGTGCGGTGTCGGCGCCGTGTGGCCAGCGCGGCTCGCACCACGGGCGTCGTCTACGAGCGCCGTCGTCCCGAGAAGACGACGCTCTACGAGATCGTGCGCGACAACGTGGAGACGCTGTACGGGGCCATCGACGACGGCGCCATCGCCGTCCGGATACCCAAGCACGCGAAGAAGGAGCTCGAAGCCTACCTCGACTGCGGGCTGCTCTGCCGCGGGTTCGCGCGGCTCCGGTGCGAGCGCTGCGAAGAGAGTCGGCTGGTGGCCTTCAGCTGTAAAGGACGCGGTTTCTGCCCGTCGTGTCTGGGCCGACGCATGTGTTCCACGGCGGCGAACCTGATCGAGGACGTCCTGCCCGAGGTGGCGCACCGTCCGTGGGTGTTGACGTTTCCGTTTCCGTGGCGGCGCAGGCTCGCCCAGGACGGGGCGTTGTTCGGCGTGCTGACCCGCATCTTCGTCGAGAGCGTGGAGCGGTTCTACGAAGAGCGCGGTGCGCGCCGAGGCGCGTGCGGCGCGGTCAAGAGCGGCGCGGTGACCGTCGTGCAACGCACGTCCGGCGACATGCGGCTCAATCCGCATCTGCACGTGGTCTTCCTCGACGGGGCTTATCACGAAGACGGCACCGAGCTCGTGTGGAACGAACTCGGTCACCTGCGAACGGGCGAGGTCGGTCAAGTCCTAGAGCACGCCGTCGGGCGGATGCTCCGTTACCTCCGGCGGCACGGGCATCTCGAGATCGAGCACGACGTCGAGGAGGACGACGAGCCCGAGGCCGCGCTCTGTGCTTCCGCCGTCTCGGGACGAGAGCCGCGCCACACGTCGTCGCCCCGCAATGGCTCCGCGGGCTCTCGTCGTATTGTCCGAGCGCGCTCGCGTACGACAAGCCGCTGTGCGCTGCGCTCGATGGCTTCACCTTGCACGCAGCGACGCGCGCCGGTGCGCACCATGCCGCGGCGAGGGAGGCGCTGCTGCGTTACGTGCTGCGACCCCCGATCGCAAACGAGCGCGTCGAGCCGCAGCAGGACGGCCTGGTGCGGCTGTCGCTCAAGCGCGCCTTCGCTGACGGGACTGTCGCGGTGGATATGGATCCGCTCTCGCTCTTGTGTCGCCTCGCAGCCAGCGTCCCGCCGCCGCGCTTTCACACCGTCAAATACGCGGGCGTGCTCGCCTCGGCAAGTCGCCCACGTTGGCGCGCAATCGCATCGGACCGCGCCCTGCTAAGCCACAAGAGCCTACGAAGGCGGACGAAGGCGCCGCTTCGAAACGCAAGCGTGGCGGCTATCGACCGTGGGCCGAGCTCCTGCGCCGCACATTTGCGATCGACGTCCTCGAGTGCCCAGCTTGCAAGGGGCGGATGAAGCTCGTCGCCATGGTGACCGAGCCAAGGAACATCGCCCGCTTCCTCTCCGCGCTCGGCGAACCGACCGACGTCCCAGCACGCTCTCCCAACCGAGGGCCGCCGTACTGGAAGAGCACCGTTGTGCGCCGCAAGGCGCCCGGTGACGCCGCATAGCGTCTCGCGACGCGCCTCCCGGGCCAGACCAACGCCCGGACGGACACGTGTGCCCACGGCACGCCGATGCGCCCCGTAGCGCGCTCGGCGCCGCCCGGACCACGCTCTTTCGACCCAGGACCGAGCCATCACGACGCCCGCGGTCCCACCCTTTCGGTTTGCTGCGCTACACTTCTTCGCGCTGCGATCCGGCTTCTTTTACCTACGCGCACACTCAGGTCGCCTACCCCTGGCCGGACGATGTCCCGCCTCGGGGCGACAAGGAAGTCTGGCAGACCGAGATGTCCGGCGTGAAGTGGTGGCCGGAACAGGGACCGAGCAACACCATCGAGAACGGCGTGGCCATCGCCCGTTGGGTGCACAGCGCGCTCGTGGTCGGCGAAGCCAACGCCTGGCTCTGGTGGTGGTACTCGGGCAACACCACGAACGAAGGCTTGATTCAGCAGTCAGGCAGCGTCACCACCAAGCGCTACTACACGTTCGGAAACTTCACCCGCTACATTCGCCCCGGCTACCACCGCGTCGCCGTCACCGGCGTCTTCCCGGAAAAGGTCCTCGTCAGCGCCTACACAAACGACAGCGGCAAAGTCGTCGTCGTCGCCATCAACGAGACAACCTCCGCCCAGACCGTTCCCCTCGCCTTCGCAGGCGGCACCGCGCCAAGCGCGATGGTCCCCTTCGTGACCGCCGCTTCGAAGAACTGGGCCGAAGGAACTCCCGTCACCGTAACGGACGCCACGCTCCCGATGGCCCTCGAAGCCATGAGCGTGACGACGTTCGTGAGTCAGTGAAGCCTAGCCAGATCGGCCCCGTCGCTCAGGGGACGTTCATCAGGGCGTTCTGCTCTGCTTGCACGCGGCCATCGGTGCAGAACTTGCAGTTGTCGCCGTAGAAGAAGTTCCTGTTCGCTGTGTCATCCATCAGATGAACGCGGAACCAGGCCGCGGCCGACGACAGGGACACGCCATTTGCGCCCTGATAGACCCAGCTACCGTGATCCGCGTTGAGCTCGTTGAGGAAAAACGCGGGCTGATCGGTGACCGTCTTGAAGACATCGTGGACCCTGCTGCAGGGCACCGTGGAGTCGTTCCCCCCGCAGAAGAACAACATGGGGGTGTGCACTCCCTCGAGGGCACTGGTGCCGCAAATCGTGCCGAGGGCCGAGAAACGGGGATCGGAGGCCGTCTTGCAAGTCGACATGCCCCCATAGGAATGGCCAAGCTGGCCGATCTTCGTGGTGTCGAGGGCGTGATAGTACGGGCTGCTCGCATCCTCGGCTTGTTCCAAGATCCAATCGAGGCCCGCGGTCGTGGGAAGAGGATCGCCTTCGGCGGTCGCGGTGCTGAGAGAAGCCACCACGACGAAACCGTGGGACGCGAGATGGTTGACGATCGGTCCGTATTGTCCGCACCACTGATTGCTGCCGGCGTTGACGACGCATTTCGGCGGGTTCTGCTCCGGATTGTCCCGGTAGCCATTGGCCCAGATCAGGATCGGATGGCAGTGGCCGCTGGTTGCGATATTGCTCGGGCGGTACACGTGGAAGCGCTGTTGCTCGTCCCCATAGATCGGATCGGGAACGACGCCGGCGAGGGGGCCGACGTTCTTGTCTGCGGTGACCGAGAAGGGGCCCGTCTTGGTAGGATCGGCCGTGGGGAACGGGTCGCCGACGCAGCTACTGACCGAGCCGCCGCTACCGGTCGTGCCGCCGCTTCCGGCATTTCCTTGGCCGCCGCCGCCCGAAGCCGCGCCACCCGTGGCCCCACTCGAGCCGCCAGCCCCACCACTGGATGCGCCGCCGCTGGATGCGCCGCCGCTTTCGGCCGTTCCCCCAGAGCCCGTCGCACCACCGGAGGCCGTGCCCCCGCTGCCCGTCCCACCGCTGTCCGTGCCAACCGCGCCCCCGCTCGCGGCAGCGTCCCCATTCGATCCGTTACCACACGCCGCGGTGGAAACGCACACGCCCAAAGTCAGTAGCCAACGCCTCATGGTGACTCTGTCCTCGCCCAGCCGCTCAGCGTCGTCAAGCGCTTTGGCGGATAGGACAAGCAAACGCGTTCCGCAAAGTCAAGATTCTCGGAGCCGTTCCTGGCTCGTGCAGTCCGACTGTACGAGCTTATCGACAGAACGGGCCTTATGCGATCAGACAGGCCTTCCACTCGTGAAACGCCTGCGATTACCGCGACGTCGCACCAAGCGGAAGGCATCCTACCGTATAGCTGTACACTACTGGCACCAAGCGGAAGGCATCCTACCGTATAGCTGTACACTACTGAGCTCGTCCAAACGGCCGCCGTCGCGGTTCGCGGCGCGTCGTGATGGCCGGCGCACGCACCTCAGGGCAGACCTCCCCCCGGCCACGTCGTCGAGCAGCGTCCCTCCCCTTTCAGTTTCGTCACGCGGGGTCCGCCGGGTACCGCGCGCGGCACTCCAGCGGCTCGGCGAACAGACCGAGGTGGCTCAAGATCTTCCTCGCCGTCGCCTTGTCCGTGATCGCGGCCATGAGTCGCATCCGCCCGCTGCATCGCGGGCACGCGAGAACATCTACTGCGTAAGTCCGCCGCAAAAGCTTCGCCCATTCGACGCGAGGCGACGTCGCCAGAAGGAGCCCATCCAGCAGCCGATCAAGATGCCGGACCGAGATCCCCTCCGACACGAATCCAACATCAGCCCACGGCAGTACAGCGCCCAGCGCAGTCGACACCCGCTCGCGCTCGACCGCGCCATGCACCATCGTCAGCAGCGCCCCAACCGCCACGTCCCGAGCGCCTCGCTCCGACACTGCCGACGGCGCCGCCTCGCTTCGCTCGTCTCCTCTGCGCGACGGCGTCTCCATGCCTCTCGCCGGCCCCTTCGGCGCCTGCCTCGCCGGCAAGGGCGTGATCGTCGTCGTCTTCTTCTTGTCATCGCTGCCCGCGCTATCAGCTCCGGCGCGCTGCTCGCCCTTACGCGCCTTCCCCGTCGCCTTCGGCACCACGAGGCTGCGTTGCTTCGCATGCGGCGCGAGCACACCGTGGTAGCGCACCAGCGGATGGCGCGACGGCGGCACCAGCGCGGCGAGCCTCGCGAAAAACACAATCGGCGTCATCACCCGATGCGTTCCTTTTCGCCGCGGGTATTTCACCTGATAGGCCACCCGACCGTCGCGGAGGATGCTGAGCCGCTCCAAAGCGAAGCAGGGACGCGCGCAATACCGGACGAGCCGCTCGCGCCCCTCGTCGTCGTAGCCCTCGATGCGCACCGCCGCCTCGACGTTGAAACCATCGAGCTCCACCGTGAGCGGCCCACGGCGCTTCGCCTCGAACCGCGCTTCGCCTCCATCGTCCGGCGTAAGTCCTCGCCCTGGCCCGTCCCCCGAGCGCCTCGAGATCGTGTAATCGCGCGCGCGCGTGAGTGCCGGCGGCACGTCGTTCACACACGGGTGCGCGTCCCCCTCTGGACCGGGGCATGTCACGGCGGTCATCAGCAGGCGCCACACCGCCGTGTCGCGCGCAGCTCCGCGCCGCGAGGGCGACTCAGCGACCCGTCAGATCTGCGACGTCCGCTGGGTCCGCCGCCGGCGCGGCACGCGCGGCGGCGAGCGCCGCACGGACGATCTCTTCGGTGTGATCCTCGAAGTCGTTCGGATCGAGCTTCCCCGCCGCGAGCATCGCCTTCACCTCGTGGGGCAGCGGCACGGTCTCGCGCCGCAGCCCCGCGCGTGTCGCGACGCGCAGGTAGAAGCGCGGCTCGAGCTGGGATCCAAGCTTCCAGAGCTACGAGCGCGCCCACGAGCTCGGGGGCCCGATCGTCGGCGACGACCAGGCGGTGGCGGCCGTGGTGATGAAGCGGCTGGAGATCTCGGGCGAGCCGCAAGAGGTCTATCGCGCCTCGGAGGAGCAGCTCGACGTCGTGTTCGACAAGCGCACCCTGCACGTCAACCCCGCCACGGGCCGCGTGCTCGACGAGGGGCAGGAGCCGCGGTTCCTCCTGCGCGTGGCCAACTGGCTACACCTCAACCGCGGCAAGAAGGCGTGGACCTACGTGGCCGACACCTACGCGGCCGGGCTCCTGGTGCTGGCCCTGACCGGCGTCTTCATGCTGCCGGGGCGCCGCGGCCTGCTCGGCCGGGGCGGCGTGTGGCTGGCCATCGGCGTCCTCGTGCCGGTGCTCTACGTGCACTTCTCCGGCGGCCCCTGACCCTCCGCCGGGCTTCCAGACGCGCCTCGTCTCGCTCGCGCTCCTGCCGGTGATGGCCGGCGCGCTGATCGTGCACCTCCCGAACAGCTGGATGTTCTCCGGCCAGGGGGGCGGCTGGGAGTACGTCGCCTTCCTGATGATCGCGCTCGGCGCGCAGGCGCTCCTCGGCGACGGCGCGCTCGCCGTGGGTCGGCCGCAGCGCGGCTAGTGTCGCGCGTCAGAAACCCTGCCAGGATTCCGGTGCGGTGTCGAACCGTCGCGATCCGTTACTTTCGGCGGGATTTCGAGGGGGCGTGACGACGGATCGCACCCCCTCGGGTGGCATGGACCCAGTGCCCGCCGGCTCTACTGGGATCGCCCGCGCGCGGCGGTTGCGTGCCGAAGCGCCCCGGAGGCATCCGGAAAGTGATGCCGGCAAGCAGCAGGCCTGTGCCGGGAGGCAACGGCGGCGGCGTGCGCAGGCGACGACCCTCTCGCCGCGATGCTGCATGGCGACGCCATGGCGGAACTGCGGACGCCATGGGGAGAGCGGTGGGAAAACGAGCGGCGAAGCGGCTCCTGCATGCTGGCACGGAGGCGGCACGCGCACCATGCGCCTCGGCGCCAGAGAGCGCAGATTCAAGCACGTGCCTGGCACGCTGCTCATCCATGGTCCCGATGAGAGGCATGACCATCACCTGCTCGGTGATCGGGATCATCTGCGTGGACAGCTCCGCTCGCCGGCTCTGCTGCACCCGGATGATCTCCTCCTGCAACGCTGCGCGCTCGCGCTCTGCGTTCTCGCGCGCCGACATATCGAGCGCGAGCCGGGTGCTCGGCGAGCGCGACGGAAAACTCCAGGGCCGCGGGCGTGTGCGCGACGACGTGCCCGGGCGGGTTCCCCGGGGCACGCACCTCGTCGACGACGCTCCCCTTCACGAAATGACAGGGCCAATTCCGTGTGCCCGCCATGGCGGGTCTTAACTACGGGCAGAAGCGTTCCGCAGCTGAAAGCCTAGCATTGGTGTCGACACCGCCAGAAACAAGCACGGCACCGTCACGAAGCACGTTCATGGTGTGCCCAATGCGGGGTGCACGGAGGTCGCCCGCTGTCGACCAATGCATAGTCGACACATCCAGAATTTCGGTGTTCGTTAGATATTCATCAAGCGGTCCATATCCGCCGGACACAAGCACTGATCCATTGGGAAGAACTGCCATGCGGTGGAGCTGACGCGGGACTGTTAGTGGAGGACCTGGCGACCATCGATTCGTGGCGGGATCGAATATCTCTGTTGTGGATGTAGGCTGCAGGCCCTCGCAGCTTCCGTCGCCGGTGACGCCGCCGACGACTAGAACCTTGCCGCTGCTCAGCAGCACTGCTGCATGGCCATAACGCGGGATGCTCAAGGCCGGCCCTGTACTCCATGTTCCCGTAGCATCGTCGTAGATTTCGGTTTCGGGATACAAATCATATCCTCTGCTGCATAGGCAAATGCTAGACCTGCATGTGTAACCCCCAGCAACGATTGCCTTGTTTGGGGCGAACGGCGTTGCTGTGTGAAGCAAGCGGCGTATTTGGAGGTTGCCGGAGTCTGTCCACGTGTTCGTCGTGGCGTCGAATAGTGCTGTTGTGATTGGTGGGCACGAGTAGGCGCAGTTGTTTCCTCCGACGAGAAGAGCTTTCCCGTTGCTGAGCAAAGAAAGGGTCCCTCCGGAGTGAGCCTCATTGGGTTTGCTTGCGAGCGATTCCCATGTGTCTGTGGTCTCTGAGTAGACCTCGGTCGGTGCGCTCTGATAACCAGAGTCGATGCCTCCCGCAAGGAGAACGCGTCCATCAAGCAGCGTTACGAGGGTGCGCCTGTCGTTCTGAGGGCCGGTAGTGGAACCCGTCGGGAACCATCTTGCGGTTGCCGGATCGAATATTTCAGGTCTGTCGTCAGGTAAGCCTCCGCCAGCCACAAGAACACGTCCCGTGGGTAACTCAGTGCTCGTGTGGTCGTATCGAGTGACAGCCATGCTGGATGTCACGGCCCAACCAGAAGGAGTTTCGGAGCACAAGCCAATCGCTCCTCCGGTGCCGCTATCCCCGCCGGTGCCGCTATCCCCGCCGGTGCCGCCAGCGCCGCCTGTGCCCTCGCCAGCGCCGCCTGTGCCCTCGCCAGCGCCGCCGGCAGCGCCAGTGCTGGCGGCAGCGCCAGTGCTGGCGGCGCCGGCACCTCCGACGCCGCTGTCCGAGTTCGCACCGCCCGTGCCTCCGGTGCCACCGTCGCCTGCGCTGGACGAGCTCGCTCCGGTCGATGCCCCGCTTTCGCTCGTCCCGGCATCCGCGACACAGATCTGCCCCCTGCATGCGCCGCTCGTGCAGTCCGCGTCCCCGCTGCACGTCTTGCCGTCTGGGCACGAGGCGCACGGGCCGCCGCAGTCGACGTCAGTTTCCTCACCGTTCTTCATGCCATCGTCGCAGGCCGACGCAGCAGCGGTGCACCACGGGGGATCGTAGAGCTCCGCGTCTGGGAACAGCGGCGCCGAGATCGTCCAGCAGTCAAACACACCGAACGGAGGAATGGCCTCCGCGCTCGCCTCGCCGTACATCGCCGCGGTCAGGCACAGCTGGCCGTTCTTAAGCGCGATCCTGTCCTTCACCCCCACTTCGGGATCGATCGCCACCCGCAGGGCGCCGCCCGCGCTGGTGTCCGGCTTGCACTCCGCCGGCGGCTTGGCCCACGTGAGTTCGAGCGCCGGGTCGAAAAACAGCTTTGCCTCGCCCTCGGCCGCAACATGTAGGTCGTCGAAGGTCACGTTGGGCGTGACCTGCACTCCTGCCTCCACGGGCTTGCCCGACTCGAAATGGAAGCGCGCTTGTGCCTCGACGCTGGCGACCATACTCGCGGACAGATTCAGCGAGGAAGTCACGGAGAGACCGACCTTCGGGATCAGCCCTGCCTTGGCCTCGATGAAACCAAGGTTCACCTTCTGTCCCAGGGTTGGCACCGGGATCTCCCGCGGGGCTGGCTCCCAAGTGCCGTTGATCGCTGCCGTCACCTCCGCACACAGCGCGGCCTTCGAGCGGACGTCGATGTGGACGACGAGGTGAAACGGATTCAAATCGAAGACAGCTTTTTCGATCCAGATCGCGCCGCCGATCCGTCCGTCGTCGAGCGTGAGCGAAAAGGAATCCTTCTTCAGCTCTAACGTAGGAATTCCGACGAAGGCCCCAGTCCAGCCTCCGGACCAGCGCTCCGGATCGCACGCGACGCCGCCGCTCAGGGCCTTCACCGCGGGGTCCGGATTGCGGATCCCGTAGAAGCCGCCCGTTGCGACGTCCTCCAGGCTGCCCGGAGTGACCACGACATCCACCTTGGTCCCGGTCCGGCTCGAGCTCGTCACCTTGGCGACGTAACCGTCCGCCGACCGATCGAACAGCACATCCCCAGGCTCGAGCGCCGGCACGCTCGCGGCGTCCCGGAACGTGAGGGTGACATGCGTGTCGATCGCCACGGAGGACTCAAGGCCAGGGAGATCGGCCACGCGCACCACGTTGGGTGCCCAGTCGATGTGGTTGACGTAGACGAGTTCCTTCGCATCCACCGAAGTCCCGTTCGCCGTCACCCGCAGCCTGGGCTCGACCTCGCCGACACGTGTGAGCGTGACGGCGTGGCTGCCGGACACCGGACAGGTCGCTATGGAAGTCTCGAACGTTCCATCTCCGTCGGTGTCCAGATCGCATCGCATCGTGACGCCTGGGGACGCCTCAATCTCCCACAAGAGCCGAGTGGAGAGCGGCGCATCCCCCCAGAGCCTGTCGGCCGAAAACAAGTGGATCTTCACCCCGCCGTCACCGTCGCCCGTCGCTCCACGCGACGGCGCCTCGCGCGTGCCGCAGCCGGCGACGACCACGACAAGGAAGCACCCCATGCGGCAATGCAACGACTTGACGTGTGCCGAATGCATAATCTCCCTCCCCAGCCGGCCGGTGGGCGCGAGACAATCAGCGGACTGCTGTTACCCTCGCCTTTCAAGCGCGTCAAGGGCGCGCGCCCGTGTCTTGCCCAGGAAAGGCGGACTCTTCAGCCGGTGCCAGGAACACGACGGTCGCGGCAATTCACGTCATTACACGGTGCCAGGTTATGGCACCTCGTGCGCTGGGCACGCCCATCACGATGAGGTCTGGATTGCGGCTGGAGAGCCGCTCCGGACCAGGAACAGGCTGCCGATCTAACCCAGGGTCATGAATGGCACAACCCTCCCCACCGAGGTCGGCCTGCATGCAAGCGGCTGCTCGGGGCGATTCCGCGCGCCCTGATCGCGCGCGAGATCCCCGATGCGCTCGGCTGGGAGTACGTCCACGCGGCACCTGCCGATCGGCCCCCCATTCCTGCGCGGGGACGCGTGGATCGTGATGGGTGGCCTCCACCCGAGCAGCGCTGCACCGTCCGAGCAGCGCTGGACCGTGCATCGTGAGGCAGGTTTCCCGTCCCCCGCCGGCCGCGGCGCTCCCCGCCCACCCGCGGCACCGCCGGCCCCGCCGCGTGCATTCACCTGGGGCACGCCGCTCCCGAGCCCCGGATGTCAGCCCGAGACACGCGTCGTGATTCACCCTTGTGTAGATGGCCACGGAGATCCGCAGGAATCTAACCACGAAGATCCGCGGAAACGTGACCGTCGCGTCTGCAGAAAATGACCGCGGCGCCCGCGGAAATCTGCCCCCTGGGCGCCGTGGAAATGTGACCCGGCGTCGCCCGGGTCAGCGCCTCTTCACTGTCGCCGGTGCAGGCGGCTCGCCGGCTTCGGCGTGCTGGCGCGGCCTGTTCGACGCTCGCGGTATCGGCGCGTGGCGCCCGGCGCCCTCTCGGGGCCTCCGGCTGCGCAGGAGCATCGGCCGCCCTCGGCGTCGTGGCGCGCCTGCGGACGACCACGCTGGTCGCGGCGCCAGTGCCCACCGCGGCTTGCCCTGCGCGCTGCCGCTCCCCGCCACCTTCGCCGTAGGTTGCTCTCGCATCGCGCCGCGAACCTATGGCGATGGCGCACCACGCGAGTGGTCCTCCCCCGCTTCCGTCGACACCCCGGACGGCACCAGGAGGCAGGGATGGGACGGAGAAAGAGGAGGGCGTTCACGCCCGAGTTCAAGGCGGAGGCGGTACGGCTGGCGAAGGCGAGCGACCGGAGCATCGGCCAGGTGGCGAAGGACCTCGACCTGACCGAGACGGCGCTGGGCGACTGGATCAAGCGCGCGGACACCGACGCGGGCCACGGCCCGCCGGGGGCGCTGACGACGCCGGAGCGTGAGGAACTGCAGCGGCTGCGCCGCGACGTGAAGCGGCTGGAGATGGAGCGCGAGATCCTAAAAAAAGCGGCGGCCTTCTTCGCGAAGGAAAACGAGTGAGGTTCGAGTTCATCGACGCGGAGAAGGCGCACTACCCGGTGCTGGTGCTGTGCGCGGTGCTGCTGGTCTCGCGCAGCGGCTACTACGGGTGGGCCAAGCGCTCGGAGTCCGCGCGGGCCAAGTCCGACGCTCAACTGAGCGCGCAGATCAGGGCCGTGCACCACAAGAGCTGTGGCCGCTACGGCAGTCCGCGCATCCATGCGGAGCTGCGCGCTCGCGGCATGCGTGTCGGCAAGAAACGGGTCGAGCGGCTGATGCGCGCTCAGAGGCTCGCGGCTCGGAGGAAGCGGCGCTTCCGCCGCACCACCGATTCGCGGCACAACGGCCCGAGCGCCCCGAATGTGATCGAGCGGCAATTCGATGCCCGAGCGCCCAACCAGGTCTGGGTGACGGACGTGACGTACATCCCCACCGGCGAGGGCTGGCTGTACCTGGCCGTGATCCTGGACCTGTTCTCGCGCCGCGTGGTCGGCTGGGCCGCGAGCGCGTTCAACGATCGCGCCCTGGAGGACCAGAGCGCATGGCGCGGCGGTACCACAGACGCGCGTTTCGCTCACCTGCCGATCGCCATCCGGGGCAGAGTTTTTTTTCAAGAAGCCGGCCGCGCGCCGCGCCTCTCAACATTCCCGACCTCGGCGAGCGCGAGGGCCGATGCGCGAAGTGCCCCCGACAAAAGGCGGCCTTACCCACCAGTTACATCCGCTGCCCTCGCACTCGGTCGTCCGACAGTCGGTAGCCGCTATTCCACGGAACGGAGTCAAAGCCAAAGCGGCTGCAGCGCGAACGGAGGGGGGCCCTACGAAACTACAGCGGGAAAATGATGAAGTCGTAGTGCACCTGGCTCTGTGGCGTCGGGCCCAGGGGGGATTAGGTAGTCCAACCGCCTGCTGGCCCCGTACGGGATTGCACGAGCAACCGCCGCCCTCGAGGCTCGTGGCCGGGCCGGCCGGGTTGGCGGGGCCCGCGCCGCTCGCGCCGGCCGCCGGCGCCGCCCCGCCCCCCCGCCTTGGGGTGAGCCGCCCGCCCCGCCCGCGCCCGGGTCGGGCAGCGTGCCGCCGACGAGCGTGACGTCGGTCGTCAGCTCGGCCACGACGAACGGCGCCGCCTTGCCGGGCGCCTCCCAGGTGGCGCGCAGCTTGGCGCCGCGGTCGTTCTTGCCCGCGTTCGCCTGCTCGAGGATCTCGACGTAGTGCTTGGTGGTGGGCTGGTAGACGAGCCGCACGAAGGCCTTTCCCGCGCCGTCGGTGAAGGCCGAGGGCAGCGTGAACGCGTACGAGACCTCGTCGTAATCGCGATAGCCGCCCGCGCCGTCGTCGGGGATTAGGTAGTCCAACCGCCAGCTGGCCCCGTACGGGATTAGGTAGTCCAACCGCCTGCTGGCCCCGTACCCCCGCGGCGGGGGGCGCGTTGGCCCGGCGAGGCGGGGTGGCGGCGCCGAGCCGCATTCCGCTGTCACTGCAAATGGCCGCAAATTTCTGAATCAAAGTCGGCTCGCGACGGAGCACGCGCTCGATCTCCTCTTGCACGACGCCGACTCGCGCGTTAAATATTGAACCACATGGTTCAGTATTCGAGTGCCCGCCTCGATGCTTCCTTCGCCGCGCTTTCCGACGCGACCCGGCGCGGCGTTCTGGAGCAGCTCGGACGAGCCGACGCTTCGATCACGGACCTCGCCGAGAAGTTTCACATGACCCTCACGGGCATGAAGAAGCACGTCGGCGTCCTCGAGCGGGCCGGGCTCGTCACCACCGAGAAGGTCGGCCGCGTGCGTACCTGCAAGCTCGGCCCGCGCCAGCTCGACGAAGAGACGGCGTGGATCGAGAGGTACCGCCAGCTCTGGGCCGCACGCTTCGACGAGCTGGACAAGGTCATCGAGGAGCTGAAACGAAAGGAGAACGTCGATGGACGCAAGTAAAGAGAGTGAGCCCAAATTGACGAGTAATCGCACGACGGTGGAACCGAAGTCCGATCGCGAGATCGTCGTCACACGGACCTTCGATGCCCCGGCGCGCATCGTGTTCCAGGCGTGGACCACGCCGGAGCTGTTCAGGCGGTGGTGGATACCGAAGTCGATGCCCGTGCCTCTACTTTCCTACGAAGCGGATATTCGCGCCGGCGGCAGCTACCGCCTGGTCTTTGGTCACGATGCCGCGCAGCCGATGGCGTTCTTCGGCACGTACCTCGAAGTGACACCGCATTCGCGCATCGTGTGGACGAACGACGAAGCGGGCGACGATGGCGCCGTCACGACCGTGACCCTCGAGGAAAAAGGCGGCAAGACGCTGCAGGTGCTGCACGAGCTCTATCGATCGAAGCAAGCGCGCGACGCCGCCCTGGCCTCGGGCGCGTACAGCGGGATGGGCGAGACGTTCGAGCAGCTCGATGAGCTTCTCGTCACGCTTGGTACGACGGCGCGATCGTCCTGAAGCCATCGCGCGGGAGGGGCGCCGGGGAGCGCGACGAGCGCGGTCCTCCTTCTCGGCGCTGCGCATTCACGCGGGCGGCGCGAGGCGCACGAGGGCCGCCGCCTCGGCACGCGCGCGAAGAGGGCGCGGAGCTCGGGCGGGATTCTCTGCAAATGCACGCGTCGTCACCGCGTTCGTTCGAGTGGATCCTCTTACGGCCACGCGCAACCGACCCGCGCTTCCAGATGGACGGGCGGTCGGGCGTTTGCGAGAACGTCGACCGACTCGCCAGGGCGGCTTCCGAGAAGGCTTGCCTCCTCCGGACCTCCTGCACGCAGACGCCAGAAGATGAGCCCCCGAACGCTCCTCGCCGCGGCCGCGCTCGCGCAGTTCGGCCTCTCGCTCCACGTGCTCTCTCGACCGAGATCGAACGTCCACCGGGGGCGAGCGCGTCCTCGCACGCGGAGCGGAGCGGCGAGGTCTTTCGCTTACCGACCGCGTCGAGCACGGCATGGTAGCGAGCTCCTTCGGGAGGTGACGGCTCCGTCGTGTAGTCCATCACGTGCGCCGCGCCGAGAGAGCGGACGAGCTCCGCATTGGCCGCGCCACACACCGCCGTGACTTCGGCCCCCATGTGGCGCGCGAGCTGGACGGCCGAAGTCCCTACGCCGCCCGAAGCCCCGTAGATCACGATAGCGTGGCCCGGCTCGAGCGCCGCGCGGCGGAGGTAGTGGAGCGCCAGCAGGCCGCCGTAGGGAATGGCGGCGGTCTCTTCATAAGCGAGGTTTCGCGGGGAAAGTGCTGCGGCGCTCGACGAGCGCGTCGAGGGGAATGAACATGAACGTCCAAGCTCGAGCCGAATCTCTGAGGGAACCCGACCTGACCCAAGGTCCCCGAAGGCCGAGGGAGAGCGCCACCCTGCCGTCCTGAGAGCTCGTGCGGCCGAGAGCACCTCACGGCAGCCGACCTCGTGGCGCGCTCCCTCCTGCGCCGAGCTCGAGCCCTCCCCAGAAGAACACCAGGCGATCGACGCTGAGCACGTTCGCCTCGTCGTTGAACAGGCCCTTGAGCATGAACCGCGACGTTGCGTCGCCCGGCCACGGCACGCCGTGCCGCCGGCCGAACTCGACCAGCGGCGCGGGCACGGCGCCCTCGCTCCACGGCGCGTCGGCGGTCTCCTCGTAGGTGACGTAGTCCGCGACGAGCCGCCGCAGCTCCGCCGCGGCCTGCTCCGCCGCGGCGACCGTCGAGAACTCCGCTGCCTGCATCACGACGTGGCCCATGCGTGCAGTGTATACGAGTCCGCGGGGCGACGGCGAGGAAACCGCCTGTTCGCGGGACGCCGAGCTCCAGGCGACCCCGGAGCACGACGGGACAGGCTGCCGCCGTTCGTGGAAGCCCGCAGATTCGTACTCACGGAGACCAGCGTCAGCGTATCGAGCAAAGCGCGCGTCACTCCGAAGGACGCCGGCTGCGAGCACTTCGCGACGGTCACGTGATCCGAGGGCGCGTGCATTTCCGTGCAAGCCCTCCAGCCGTCGATTCAGGCAAAGATCATCACGAAATACAATATTACAGTGGTAGCGACCCCGGGCACCGAGCTCCTGTCACAGCTGCTCGACCGTATTGTGCTCGTAGTACTCGACGAGCTCCAGGCCGGACCCGTTGAGCCCCGCCTGGGCATTGATGTAAGGCAAGGCGTCTCGGACCGCCTTCATCGTCGTGGCAATGGCACGCCGAGTCCCCACGACCAACGCCGCGTGGTGCTCCACCGCCCGCCGCGGATCGGTGACGTAACGGAAGAGCTCCTGGATCTCCGGGATGTACACGCGCCCGCGCGTCCCGAAGGTCTGAATGCGCTCTTCCTTCACCTGGCCCACGCCGCCGTACATGAAGATCTTGCCTTCCCGCGCGTTGGTACAGGGGCGCAAGAACGCGCAGGTACCGGGCTTGAGGTCTCCGTCGACGGCTCCCCAGCTGTTTTCCCGCCCCACCACATCCGCCAGGATCTGGTGCTCGGTGATCTTGGAGCCTGGGTGCATCACGCTCTTGGCCCACACCCCACAGTGGAAGAGATCCACCTCCTGCCGCTTGTCGTCGAACATGTTGTTCCAGTCCCCCAGGACCGGGACCAGCCCCGAGGCGCTCTGCAGCATGTACATGCCCATCCAACCAGCAATGTCGGTCTCGCAGGCGGCGGGCAGCAGGCGCTCGGAGAGCATGCTCATGCAAGTGCAAGGCATGACCCCCACCTCGCCTCCCACCTGGTACTTCTGCATCTCCGTCCAGCAGCGCACGGCAATGCCGTCGAGGTCGTTCTCCTCGACGAAGCGGTCGAAGACGACGCCCATTCGCCCGATGGCGTCCAGCGAAGCCGAGGGCACGTCCTCGGCTCCGAAGTGCTCGCGAATCTCGTCTTTCTTCGAGGACAGGCGCGAAGGAGACACGTTGCGCATCTGGCGATCGAGAGCAATCAGCTCCAGCCCCACGGTGCTCAAGCCCAGGTGCCCCAGCAGCTCGGTGGACACGGTGGTCACGGTCTGGAAATCGTCCGGCCCGGAGCCGACCAGGCCGAGGCGCACGCCTCGCCCTCGCCGACGAAACCTGGAGGCCAGCACGCAGGTGGCGTGAAACGCCCGCAGGTCGTCGGCGAAGGCGACCGAGTCGACCGCTTCGCAGTGCTTCGAGGTGAGGGTGTAGGGGTAGCCGATGTGGCGCAGGGCATTGGTCGCGGAGAAGCGACCACAAGCTCCGTCCCGACGCCCTCGCTGGCCCATCTTGCCCTGACCGCGCACGTCCGGCTCGGTGTGAATCAAGACGGGTACGTTCAGATCCGCCAGGCGCAGGAAATCCCGAATGCCGTTCTCGTCCGAGAAGTTGTACATCGAGCAGACGACCCCGATGGCCCCGCCGCCGTCCACCCCGGCGCGGTGCTCCTGCGCCTTTGCGGCGGCACGCTTGGCGTCTGCATAGGTCTCGACATTGCCCAGGTCGACGTATTCCACTGCATCGCCGAGCAGCTCCCGCACCACGGAGGCCGTGGCCTGGGCGCCCTCCACGGCGAAATCCGTGGGAAAGCTGCCGCGGTTGCCCATGAATCCCAAAATCACCGGTTTCCGGCTCATTGTCGTCCTCCTGAAAATGCTCCAAGCCCGCGCACTCGAAGCGCCTCGCCCCGAGCCTCTCTCAGCCCAGCCGCTCGGACGCCTCCGGGTAAACCCGAGTCTTCGGCCGTCCCATCGACGATGGACGTGCTGCGGCCCGCCTCGGGAACAGGGTGGAGTCATCACCTCCACGTCCGAGGCTCGGATCTCCAAGCCCGTGTGTTTTACATCGAAGGAGGGACTTAGGCAAGAGTATTTACGAAGACACGACCAGGGTCGGCGTCCGACGCGGCTCGGTCGCCCCTTGACGCGAGGCCGCTCCTCGCGCCTGCTGGCGGGCGCCTCGACCTCCTCAGGGTCGGTCGCGGGCGGACACGCGAATGAGTACCGGCCTAGATCTCTTTGCAACGCTCCATCGCATCGTGAACGAGGCCGTGGGCACCCTGCCCTCCGCGCGGCGCGGGAGCCTGCTGACCCGCGAGCGAGAGCGGCTGGTCCACAGGGTCTCCGTCGGCTTCGACGGCGAGCTGCCGAGCGCGCCGCAGGTCCTCGTCGACGCGGGGCCGGCCAGCGCGCTCTCGATGCTGGATTCCGCGGACGGCGCGGTCGTCACGGCGGCCGCCGGGTGGTACCGAGCGCACCTGCCGGACGCGTCGGCGCTGCACCTCGCGCCCGGCGGAGCGGTCATGGTCCTCGCGCCGGTGCGCGTGCAGGGACAGGTGGTCGGCGTGCTCGCCGTCGAGCAGCCGGACGGGCAGGCGCCTTCGGACGAGCGCTGGGCGCGGCTCGTCTCGCTGGCGGACAGCGCCGGGGCGGCGCTGGAGCGGCGTGACCTCTACAACGAGAAGGCCGAGGCGGCCCAGGAGATGCGCGTGCTCGAGGCGGTGCTGAACGCCGTGTCCGCGCGGACCAGCCCGCACGAGCTCGTGGAGCTGATCTCGAAGGGCATCAAGAGCGTGCAGATCCGGCCGCAGTGGAGCTCCGTGCACCTCGTCCTGCTGGCCGACGCTCCCCGCGGCGGCTCCTCCTCGCACGGCGGCGCCGCCGGCCGCGAGACCCGCATCTACCGCGCCCCGCGGCGGCCGCCGGTGGCGTTCTGGAACAACATCCGCGACGGGGCCCTCGTCGCGGGGCGCAACCTCGGCGTGCACGTGGACGTCCGCATCGCCACCATCGCCAGCGACAGCAGCGGCGACGTCGCCCAGCGCGAGTTCCTCGAGGAGGGCATCGACCGGGGCGTGCACGGCATCGCCGTTTCGCCGATCAACCCCGAGCTCATCGAGCCGGCGATCCGGCGCGCGACGGCGGCCGGGATTCCGGTCGTCGCGCTCGACACGCCGCCCGTCGACGGCAGCAGCGCGCCGGCCTACATCGGCATCGACAACGCGGCGGCGGGGCGGCTCGCCGGGCAGCTGATGGCGCGGCTGCTCCCGGAGGGGGGCAAGGTCGGTGTGCAGACGTTCTCGCTCCGCAGCGTCAATGCCATGGAGCGCATCGCGGCGTTCCGCGCGGCGCTCTCCGGCACGTCCCTCGACGTGCTGCCGCCGACCGAGGACCACTACGATGAGGCGGCCGGCATGCGGCTCGTCCGGGAGGCCGTCGAGAGAGACGGTATCGCCGGCGCCCTCGGCGTGTGCGCGGCGAACGGCCCGCTGTGGGCGGCGGCCGCGAGGGAGCTGGGGCGGGCGGGGAGGCTCAAGATCGTCACGTTCGATCTCCTCGCGGACACGGTCGCGATGCTCCGGGAGGGCACCATTCACGCGGCCATCGTCCAGCGCGAGCACGAGTGGGGATATCGCGCGGTGCAGGTGCTCTGCGACATGGCGCTCCAGGGCGTCGAGGCGGCCCTGGCCGGGCTGCCCACGCGGGCGGGGCCCGGGGGAGCGTCCGCGCTGCGCTTCATCGACACAGGCGTCGACACGGTGACCCTCGAGCGCACGCCCTGGTCCATCGCGCTCTCCGATTACCTGACCCTGGACGCGACCCGCAAGGCGACGAAGCGGAGGCGCCGGCTGGCCCAGGCCAGCCGCCCGATCGAGATCCTCGTCGCCGGCCTGAACGCGGGGGAGGAGGGCTTCCGCGACGAGCGCGCCCCCCTCGACCCGGGGTCGCTGGTCAGACAGGTCCTGAGCACCGCCAGATCGATCATCGTCGACACGCGCTCGAGCGAGCTCGATGGCGCGCCCGACGTCATCGAGGCGCGCGGGAGGGGGGTGAGCACCCTGGTCGGCGTCCCGCTCCTCGCGAGCGGGATCCCCTTCGGCGTCCTCGTCCTGGAGAGCGGGCGCCGCGAGGCGTGCTCGCTCGAGGAGCTCGCGCTGCTCGAGCGCGTCGCCGACACGATGGCCGTGGCGCTCGAAAACGCGCAGCTCGTCCACCGGATCACGGAGCGGACCCACGAGCTCGAGCAGGCGAACCGGCACCAGGAGTCGCTGCTCGATACGATCCGCGAGCTCTCCAGCCCGGTCGTGCCCATCGCGCGGAGCATCCTGGTGATGCCGGTCATCGGGACCATGGATGCGCAGCGGTCCGCCCGGTTCATCGAGTCGATGCTGCAGGACATCACCGAGCGCCACGCGCGCGTGGTGCTGGTCGATGTCACGGGGATGGCGGTCGTCGACGCCACCTCGACGGAGCACCTCCTGCGGGCGGCGCGGGCGGCGCGGCTGCTCGGCGCCGAGGTCGTGCTCGTCGGCGTCACGCCGGCGGCGGCGCGGCTGATGGTGGAGCAGGGCGCGGACGTCGGGGGCGTCGTCACCCGCTCGACCCTGGAGCTCGGGTTCGCCTACGCGCTGTCGAAGACTGGCGGCCAGATCATCTACCGCGGCACATCGCACGCGCAGCCCTCCTGAGACGACCAGAACAAGGGCGGTGACGGGGCTCCCGGCGCCGCGCGTGGAATCAGGCCGCCGCGTCGGGGAGCCACTCGCCGTGGAGCCCGAACGGGACGCGGCACGGCAGGCGGACGCGCGCGACGGGGGGCGACGCGAACCTCGACGCGTCGAGGATGACGAGATCTGTCGCGGAGCCGTCGCGGCGGTGGACGAACAGCATCACCCAGGCGTCGTCCTCGGCGGCGCTCCCCGGCCGCGGCGCCATGACGCACTCGCCAGGCATCATGTCGTCCCCGAAATCGTGGGCGACGGCGGCGCCCGTCTCGAGATCGAGCTGGCGCGCTACGGTGCGCGAGAAGCTGCCGTCGGGACCGAAGTCGCAGAGCTCGGTCGTGCACGCGCGGCGATGGCGGCCGC
The DNA here is from genome assembly GCF_051530195.1 of Sorangium sp. So ce321. NCBI lineage: Bacteria > Pseudomonadati > Myxococcota > Polyangiales > Polyangiaceae > Sorangium > Sorangium sp. So ce321. Next base: position 8,250,101 of record NZ_CP150329.1, read on the forward strand.
CGACGACCGCCGGGTGCACGCGCGGGAAGTCGAGGAACCGCGGATCCAGCTCCGCCTCCGCGGCGCGGCCGCTGCGGAGGTCGAGCGTGAACCGGTGGAGCGCGTGAGGCGCCATGATCCGCGGCGCGCGCACCGCGTCGAGCACGACGGTGCCGCCCTCCTCGAAGGCGTTGACCGTGTGGCTGATCGTGCACGGCGCTACATCGAACCACCGCATGTCGTCGCCGCCGCCGTCGCGGGGCAGGACGCCGATGCGCGCGGGGAAGCCGTCGTCCCACCGGAGCGGCACCGCGGAGCGCACGTCCCCGAGCAGCACCGGGAGGACGTGGAAGACGACGTATCGCTCGGTGATCGCGAAATCGTGCATGAAGGTCATCGCGGGGACGTCGATCGCCGCGCGATGGACGACGCGGCCGGCGGCGTCTGCGCGATAGTACGTGAGATGCGGAAGCGAGGGCGCCTGGGAGAAGAAGAGGAGCTCGCCGGTGCGCGGGCAGATCTTCGGGTGAGCCGTCATCGCGTTGCCGAGCGCTCCGCCGAAGTCGTGGGGCCCCACGGTCTCGAGCTCGGCGGTCACCTCGACCGGCCGCTGCACCTCGACGAGCGCGAGGATGCGCCCGGCGTGCCGGACAACGCTCGTGTTCGCGTAGGCGCCCTTGATCCAGCGGTTCCGGTACCAGCGCGCGCGGCCGTCCTCCAGGCGCACGCCGTGGAGCATCCCCTCCGCGGCGAACCACGCGGGCGACCAGCCGGTCCGGGGATTCGGCCCGTTGCGCACGTAGGTGCCGCGGAGATCCGCCGGGATCTCGCCGACGACGTCGAGATCGACGTCAGTCCGCTCCTCGCGCACGGGCGCGAAGGCGCCGGCCAGGTGAAAAGGCACCGTGTCCGTCGGCGTGCTTGGGCGTGTGTTTGTCGGCGTATCTGGGGGCGTTTTCGGGGGCGCGGCCGTGTTCGGGGGCATGTCCAGATTCGACATGTATGCACTGTATACTCGAGGAGCGAAATGTCCAGCGTGAAGAGGAAGAAGACCGGCACCTACCATCATGGCGACCTCCGGCAGGCGCTCATCGATGCTGCGCTGCGCGCGCTCGAGCACCAGCGGGCGGAGGACCTCTCGTTGCGCGCGCTGGGCCGCGAGCTCGGGGTCAGCCCCCGCGCTCCGTACCGCCACTTCGAGACGAAGGAGGAGCTCCTGGCGGCGGTCGCGGTCGAGGGCTTCCGCGCCTTCGGGGAGCTCCTGGCGCCGCGCGTGGGGGCCGCCGGGGCGGACCCGATCGCGCGGCTCCGCGCGATCGCGGAGGCGTACGTCGTCTTCGCGGTCGAGCGCCCGGCGGCCTTCCGCGTGATGTACGCGCCCTATGACACCGTGAAGGAGAGCGCCCCGGACCTCCTGCGGGCGCGCGCCGAGGGCCATCGCGCGACGATGGACTCCCTCGCGCAAGCGCAGGCGGCGGGGACCCTGCGGGGGGACGATCCGATGCACCTCGCCCTCGTGCTGTGGTCGAGCATGCACGGCCTCGCCGTGCTCCTGACGCAAGGACAGCTCGGACGGTTCGACAAGCCGGTCGAGGCGGCGAAGCTCGCGGGGCTCGTCAGCGGGCTGCTCATGGAGGGGCTGATGCCCCGGGCAGGGGGGGCTCCTTCAACGGGTCCTTCGGAGCCGCCCTCCAGCACGGGGAAAGCAAGCCCCTGAAACATGAGTCCGGTCGTCGAGCCCTGCCGCCGTGAGCAGGCGATCGCTCGGTTGAGCAAGGCGACCTGACGGAGCGCGCCTCACCTAGGCGACTCCCACGCTGAGCCGCGCCTGCTCGGGTTCACCGCGCCAGGCGCAGCATGGAATGCACCTTGCAATCCCGTGCGGCGGCGCCCCCCACCGCGTTCACGCCACACGTTCATAAGCAAGCTCATCAAGGCCTGGGTCGTATCGGCAGAGATCGACATGGTGCTCGCGCTCGCCGCGCGCCTGTCTGACGAGACGTTTTGCGCAATAAACCGTCAAAAAGGAGTCCCCAGATGGAGCGTTGTATTCTGCTGCTAGCTGCGACATTGCTCGCCACGCCCGCTTCTGCTTACGACAGCGAGAATTTGACCCCGTATCCGCAAACCATGAATGGCAAACGCCGGATCGTCATCGATCTGCCTCAACTCGAGGACGAAGACCGTGCACGCATGGAGATTTCGTTCTCCAAGATGCTGGAAAATTCAGACTGCAATACAAAGTGGATCACTGGAACAATCAAGGAGGGAACGATTGAAGGCTGGGGTTACCCCTACTGGGAAGTGAACAGTGACGGCGAGATTGCTGGTACGTTTATGGGCTGCGGGGATAGGCCAACGAAGACCGAACGTGTGTTCGGTGCGAGAGAGATGATCCGTTACAACTCCAGGATTCCACTTGTGATCTACGTTCCAGAGGGCCTCGACGCGGCATTCCGAACATTCACCACTCCTGGCGGGTTTCAGACGAGAAGCTGACCCACTTCCATGACCTGATCCTGTCGTTCAACGGCTCGCTGGCAGGAGCGATCGCTTCCCCTTGTCGACGAGCTGTATCGGTGGATTCGCGAGCTACATCTGCGGCTCGTGCCAGGCACGCCGCTCTACGCGCTGGCGCCCGCCGGTGCGCCGGCAAGGGCCGTCGCAGCGGATGCGTCAGCCCGCCGCGGCGGCCTGCTGCGTCTGGGAGCGCGCCCGGAGGCGCTGCCGGGCCGAGGGGCCGCCGGGGTGGCGCACCGAGGCGACGGCGCGGTCCATGGCGTCGCGCCAGTAGCGCGCGACGTCCTCGCGGCCGGTGAGGAGGGCGTCGATGGGGCCGTGGTCGGTGTCGACCTCGACGGCGAAGCGGTCGCCGCGGGGCTGCACGTGGACGCCGTGGACCTCCCCCGCGGAGATGGCCGCCCCGAGCCTGCCCTCGGGGCGCAGATCGATCGCGCCGGTGCGGCTCACCCAGGGGGCGACGACGAAGCAGCCCGGCCTGAACGACGCGACAGGGGCGGAGCGCGCCGCGTACCGCGACGAGAACCGGGCGACGCCGAGGAACGCGTAGCCCGCGAGCGAGAGCAGCGCGGCGCCGCTGCCGACGCCGATCGCGATGCCGCTGTCGCCGGCGGCGACGCTGCGCATGACCTGGATCCACAGGGCGAGCGCGACGAGCAGCAGCACGCCGCCGATGAGCGCGTTGCGGGTCGCGGACCCGCGCGGGCCGTGGCTCGCGTGGTCCCGCAGGACGAAGAGCTCACCCTCGCTCCGGATCGCGAACCGCGAGAGCGCGGCGGCCGAGAGCGCGGGCGCCGGCTCCGGCGCGGGCTCCGGGAGGGGCCGCGGCGCGATGGCGTCCGGCGGCTCGGTACCCCGCGCCGTCTCGAGCGGCACGCGCAGCGCGGCAGCGAGCGGCGCCGCCACCGCCTCGACGAGCGCCTCCGCCCGCGCGGCCTCGAGATCCTGCGCCTCGGCGACGAGCAGGCGCTGCTCCGCCGCACCGCGCCCGGCCGAGGACGCGGGCGCGGCGAGCGCGAGCCAGGCGGCGACGTAGGTGCGCTCGCGCGTGCACGAGGCGGCGCCGCAGCACGGGCGCTGCGCCGCGATCACCTCGACCCGCACCGCGTCGCGCGCCTCGGCCCCCGCCTCCCCTGCCCCGGCCGCGCCGCCTGCCGAGGCGCGCGCCGGAGCGGCGCCCGCGAGCCGCAGGGGCGCGAGCTGGACGGCGCTCGCGCCGCGCTCGATGCGGAGCCAGACGGGGTCGCGCGGCGCCGGGCCGAAGGCCGCTTCCTTGTCGCGCTGCGGCGCGCCGAGCTCCGGCGCGACGCGGAGGAGCAGCGGCGCGCCGCCCGCCGCCGAGAGGGCGCGCGCCGCCCCGGCCGGGTCGCCGAGCGGATCGAGGGCGGGAGCGGAGCCGTCGGCCCCAAGAGAGCGGAGGGCGTGCGCGACCCCCGCGTCGAACGCTGCGGTGCTCGGCTCGGGCATGGCGGCACGTTTGCCCCGGCTGCGCTGGGTTGTAAAGCGGCCCCGTCCGCGCGGCCACGCGGGGACCTCCCTCTCCCGGGCTGGAGCGCCCTCACCGCACACGACGAGCCGCGGGCCGCCTCTCCTGGCCTGAACGGCCCACTACCGCTCGCGCACGCTCTGGCCCGCACGCTGGCGCTGGCACCGGCGCGACAGCAGCGCGCCGAGCGCGGCGAGCAGCAGCGCCCCCCGGGTGCCCGGCGGCCCGCCGCCCGCCGAGCAGGAGCACCCGGCGTCGCCCTCGGCCTCCTCCACCCCGCCGCGCGTCGGCTCGTCCCCGGTCCCAGGCGCGGCGCCGCCCGCGCCGCCCGCCCCGCTCGCGCCGCCTGCGCCGGCCACCCCGCTCGCGCCGCCTGCGCCGGCCACCCCGCTCGCGCCGCCTGCGCCGGCCACCCCGCCCGCGCCGGCTGTCGCGCCCGAGCTCGCGACAGCCGTCCCGCCGATCGGGTAGAGGGCGCAGACCCCTTCGACGTCGTCTTCCTCGAGCGTGCGCGCCGACGTGCCGCCCGGATAGAACCCCAGCATCGTCGCGCCGCGCACGTTCGTGTGGCCGAGGCCAAGGAAGTGCCCCTCCTCGTGGGTGGCGATCGACGCCGCGTCGATGCAGTCGCCCTCGCCGCTGTCGTTCCAGCAGAAGCCCACGTTGTTGAACACCATGTCGGCGTCCGCGATGACGCCGTCGCGATCCCAGACCGGCATCGTGATCGCGATGACCGAGTCGACGGCGCCGAGCGCGTCGGGCCAGCCGTCGCTGATCCAGAGGAACACGTTCCTGCCGTCGCCGGCGTCGTAGCCGGCGTCCGTGTCGCCGAGGAGCTCGGTCTCCCACGCCGTGCACGCGGGGCTCGACCACGCCGCGAACCCGGCCTCGATGCCTGCAGCCGCGAACCCCGCGAGCGACGCCGGGATCGATCCCCGGCTGATGTGGTAGCGGACCGGCAGCTCGCGCCAGCGCGGGACGACCTCGAGGTCGAGCGGCGCCCAGGCGGCGGCCTCGGGGGCCCCGGCGAGCAGCGCCAGCGCGGCGGCGAGCGCGGCGGCGGGCGCGGTGACCAGCGCGAGCGCGGCCCGGGAGCCCCTCTTCATCCCCTCATCATCGTCTCATCGGCCCTGCGGCACCACCTCGAGCTCCTCGGGGGCCGCGCCCCCCTCCAGGGGCAGCCGCACCTCCACCCCCTCGTGGATCGGCAGGGGCGCCGCGACGGGCCAGGCGCGCGGCGTCTGGCCCTCGCCCGCCGCGACCTCGCGCAGCGTGACGCCGCGCACAGGGGCCACGCCGCCGTTGAACAGGCACGCGCGCAGCTGCCCCTCCGCCACCGTGACAGAGCACGGGATGACGTCCGCCGTCGCGCGCCGGATCCGCTCGAGCTTCGCCTCCTCCGCGGACGCGGCGGGCAGGAGGGCGACGACCGCGTCGCGGGCGCGCGGGTCGCGCAGCCAGGCGAGCATCATCGCCGCGTGGATGCGCACGACGCGGTAGCGCGCGCGCGTCAGCTCGAAGAACGCGTCGGGAGAGGCCACCCCGGTCTCGCCGTCGAGCATGCCCGTCACGCCCGGCTCGATCTTCACCTCCGTGCCGGGCGCCTCGACGTGCCACTTCACCGCGCGCCCCGGGCCGAGCGCGCCCTCCCAGAACAGCCCGCGCTCGGTGATCCCGGCGCGCTCGCCGCGCCGATCGCGCCGCGCGAACGTGAGCAGCACGCGGAAATCGCTGACGGGAGCGCCGCTGTTGTTGACGACCGCGAGCTCGAATTCGTAGTGCCCGCGCGCCGGCCGCGGCGGCCGCCCGCCCCCGTCCGGGCCGGCGTCGCCAGGCGCGGCGCCGGCGTCGCCCGCCTCTCCCGGCGCCGCGCCGGCCTCCTCTCGCTCGCCGCCGGCCTCGCCGTCCTCCTCGTCCTCCCTGTCCTGCTCCAGGATCGGCGCGATCAGCTCCGCGCCGTCGTCCGGCCCGATCGACCCGAGCACGCTGAGGATCGGCACCCCGTCCCGCCAGAGCGGCGAGTCGGCGCGGTCGCACAGGCAGTGCGGGAACGACGGCTCGGCGCGCTCCCGCGCCTCGCCCGCGAGGAGCGCGGCGGCGGCGCCGCGGGTCGCCTGCCCGACGCCGCGCGCCGCCTGCCGCTCGGCGGGAGGCAGCGCGCGGGGCGCCGCGAACCGCTGCACGAACGCCATCGTCGCCACGATGCCGACCACGGCGAGCGCCGCGGGCACGAGGACGCGGGCCCGCAGCGGGAGCGCCTCGAACCCCTCCTCGCCGCCGCGCTCGCGCTCGCGCCCCGGCAGCGCGCCGAGCGGCGTCGGCCGGGGCGCGAACACGGGCGCCGCCGCCTCGCCGAGGGCCGAGGCCGCGAGCCGGTCGGAAGCGAAGCCCATGCGGCGCGACATCTCGGCCACGAGCGCGTCGCGCAGGCGGTCCGAGGGCGGCCCACCCCAGGTCGCGAGCCGCGCGGCGAAGCGCAGCGCGAGCCAGGTCGCGAGCGCGACGAGGACCGCGAGCGACGCGGTCCCGAGGGGGCCGCTCGCGAGGTAGTCGGGCGACAGGGCGGCCGCGAGCACGCCGAGCGGCGCCGGCGCGATCCAGCTCGCCATGCGGGCGCGGAGGCGCGCGCGGTACGCGCTCTCCATCGCCTCCATCGCCGCCGGCGACGTGACGCCGGGGACGCCGGGGAGGTCGCCCTCGAAGCGCGCCAGGACGAAGCAGTTGTGCGGCGAGCACGCGGACGGATCGAGGGCGACGCACAGCGCCTTGCCGCGCCGGAAGAGGCCGCGGATCGCTGTGTAGGGCACCCCGAACCGGACCGGCGCCGCCACGGCGCCCAGGGCGAACCCCTCGGCGTAGCCGGCGACGCGCACCAGCTCGACCTCGAGCTCCGTCTCGGCGCAGGTGAAGCGCACCGCGCCGACGGCATTGGCGCCGCCCTCGGCGATCGCCAGGGCGGCGACGGAGAACGCGCGAGCCAAGGTGGCGGCACCCTAACCGCGCGGGCCGGAGCGCTGCAACGGAAACCCGGCCGGGGGGACCGGGGGGGGACCAGAGGCGGGACCAGAGGGGGGGACCGGGGCGTGGCGGGTGACCGTTGATCGCTCCGCGCCGGGTGCGTAAGACGTGGCGCCATGAAGCCTCTGCAAATCGTCCTCGCCCTCTCCTGCGCTGCTGTCGTCCTCGGCCCGGTCGCGGGCTGTGAGGACAAGGTCCCCGAGCCCGACCTGCCGCCGGGCAGCGCCATCCCGGCGGTGAAGCCCGCCGAGCCGGAGCCGGCCGACCTCATCAAGGAAGACCTCGCCGTGGGCACCGGCCCGGAGGCGAAGGACGGCGACAAGGTCCGCGTCCACTACACGGGGCGCCTGCTCAAGAACAACGCCGAGTTCGACTCGTCCGTCGGCCGGGAGCCGTTCGTTTTCACCCTCGGCAACACGGAGGTCATCAAGGGCTGGGACGAGGGCGTGGTCGGGATGAAGGTGGGCGGCAAGCGCAAGCTCACGATCCCCTCGCGCCTCGCCTACGGCGAGGCGGGCAGCCCGCCGAAGATCCCGGGCAAGGCGACGCTCGTCTTCGACATCGAGCTGCTCGGCGTCGGCGACGAGGCGAAGGACGCGGCCAAGGGCGCGGACGACAAGGCCGGAAAGACCGCGCCGGCGTCCGACAAGGCGGCGAAGCCGGCGGCCAAGCCGGCCGAGGCCAAGGGCGACAAGCCCGCCGCCGCGCCGGCCGAGAAGAAGGAGGCGCCCAAGGAGACGAAGTGAGCGGCAGGCGCCGCGGTCCAGCGAGCCGCGAGCGCCGCCCGCAGCGGCTGAGCGGCAGGCGCCGCGCTCAGACGACGCGCGCGAGCGCCCTCAGGAAGATCTCGTAGACCTCGAGCGGGTACTCGCCCATGTGGAAGATCCGGAACAGCTGGCTCGAGAGCTTCCCCTGGGCCGCGTAGATCTCGAACACGTGGCCATCGACCGGCTCGGTGGCGAGCCGGCTCGCCATCTCGTCATACGTCCTGCCCGCGGGGATGTGCAGCGCCGTCCCGATCGACTGGAGCGGCATGTTCTCCCAGCGCGCGATCGCGAGCCCGAGCCGCTCGTAACCCGGCCGCAGGATCGCGCAGCGCGCCTGGTACACGGCGTGGCGCCCGGCGACGCCGCCCGTGGCGCCGAGGTGGTCGAGCGCCGCGATCACCTGGCACAGGCTCATCGGATCGATCGTGTAGGGGTGCGCGCCGCCCTGCTGGGCGCGCCAGGTCTTGTAGAGCTCCAGGCTGGGGACGCGGGCGGGGATCCGCTCCATCTCGGCGAGCAGGTCCCTGCGGACCAGGGCGACGGTCAGGTTCGGGTGGCTGTGGAGGCCCTTGTTGCAGGAGCCCATCACCGCGGCGATGCCAGAGCCCTCGAGCGCCATCGGCTCGACGAAGAGCGCGCTGATGCCGTCGACGAGGAGCTTCTTGCCGTACTTGCGGGCGAGCGCGCCGACCTCGGGCACGGGGTTCAGCGTGCACGTCGACGTGCCCCCGTACACGATGGCCACGGCGTCGGCGTCGTCCGCGGCAAGGACGGCCTCGATCCTCGCGAGGTCCGGGCGCTCGCCGTAGGGCAGGCACATGTCGACCACCGGCTGGCCGAGCGTCCCGGCGTACTCGAAGATCCGGTCGCCGTAGGCGCCGTTGCGGACGACGAGGAGCCGCTCGTCGGGCCGCAGGCAGGAGCCGAGCACGGCGGCCATGGACGTCGAGCCAGAGCCGGTGAGCAGGATGGCCTCGTAGCCGGGCGCGCCGAGGGCCTCGACGATGCCGTGCCGGGCCCGGTCGAGCAGCGGCCGGAGCCGCGGCCCGCGCGGGACGATCGGGCTCTCCCCGTAGGTGCGCGAGACCTGGTTCACCGCGTCCGGCAGGTGGAAGACCGCCGGCGTGAGCGAGACGACCCGCGGCGTGGCGGAGGCGACCATGCGCGAGGTGTAGCCCGGAAGGCGCGCCGGATGCAGCAGAGATAGCGGCGAGCGCGGCGCGCTACGCCCAGCGGAGCTGCCGCAGGTCGTCCCAGACGTCGCGCGCGGAGAAGTACCGGTAGGCGTCGCGGCGGCGCAGCAGCTTGGCGATCACCTGGCTCAGCGGCGTGCCGAGCGCCTCGGCCTTCTGCCGCGGCGTGCCCTCGGCGATCTGCCGCGTGATCTCCTCGTACGAGGCGTTCACGTCGATGGCCGGCTGGCCCGTGTGCATCTGGTACATGAGCAGCCCGAGCTGGTAGAGGTCGCTCTGCGTCGTCGTGTAGCCCGCGGTCACGAGCTCCGGCACGAGGATCTTCGGGTTCGCGACCTGCGGGCGGAACCAGCGGGTCACGCCGTCGAGCTGGTGGGCCACGCCGAAGTCGGTGAGCTTGACGATCGGCTTGTGGTCGAGCTGCGAGATGAGGACGTTGCCCGCGTGCAGGTCGGCGTGCACGACGCCGTTGTCGTGCAGGTACTGCAGCGTCATCAGCAGCTGGCGCGCGAGCTCGACGAGCAGCGGCGGCTGGAACGGGGTGCCGAGCAGCGCCCGGAGGCTCGTGTCGCACCGCTCGAGCGCCAGGTAGAAGAGGTAGTTCACCTCGAAGGCGTCGTGGATGTAGACGATGTTCGGGTGGCGGAAGCTCTCCAGGCGGAGCATCTCGCGCGACCACTCCTCCTTGACGACCTGGTAGGGCTTGTTCGCCGGCCGCAGCATCTTCAGGGCGTACACCTGGTCGAACGGCCCGCTGCACTCGTAGACCGAGCCGTACTGGCCGTCGCCGATGAGCGCCCCGATGACGTAGGTGCCCCGGGTGGAGGTCAGCGCTGAGCCCGGAACCGGAAACGGGATCAGGAACGTGCCAGTGGAGGACCAGGTCACGACGGCGCCATCGTAACCGAAAACGACAGCGCCCGTTCACCCCGCGACGCGCGCCCCGAGCCGCGGCGCGCGTCCCCCGCGGGGAGGCCCCCCGGTGCGCGCCGGGCGCGGCGCGCCGAGGGCGGCCGGACGCTCACGTGGCGGCGAGCCTCCGCACCACGTCCGCGGCCTCGGTCTGCTCGATCTCGAGCGCCGCCGCGACGTCGAGCAAGAGCTCGCGCTCGCTGGTCCTGACGACGCCGTCGGCGACGACGACCTGGGCGGCCAGGGAGAAGGCGACCTTCCGGGCCTGCGGGCTCGGCAGCCGCTCCTTGAGCGACGCGAGCCGGGCGGCGCGGCCCTCCTGCTGGAGCTGCGTCACGACCGTATGGATGAGCTCGTCCATCGTGCTCTGCGGGATCCGGCGGTCCGTCAGCGACTCGACGCTCCGGGCGAAGTGGACCTTCTCCTCCTGGCTGAACTCGCCGTCGGCGAAGGCCGCGAGGAACATCAGCTCGACGAGCGCCTCGAGGTTCGGCTCATCAAGCGTTCGCAGCGGCGGAGGGCTCATGAGGGGCATCGAATGCGTCTACACCGACGCCCGGCGCGGGACCAGCCCCGGAGCGCCGCCGAGCGCCCCGGGCAGACGCCTCCCGGGGCGGCGCATTGGGAGAGGGCGGCCGGTGTGTCATGAGTTTGGGCATGCACGTGCGCGAACCCGCCCAGGCGCTCCTCGCCGCGCTCTTCCTCTGTGGCTGCGGCAGCGCGGCCGCGACAACGCCGCGCCACGCCGCGGCGCCCGTCCAGCCTGCCCCCGCGGCGGCGCCGCGCGCCGCGCCGACGGCCGAAGCAGCCCCGCCGCCGCTGCGGCTGCCGTGCGAGGGGAGCGACCTCGTCGGCTGCACGAACGGCTGCACCGAGCACCAGATCGAGGACTGCGTGACGCTGGGATCGATGTACCTGGGCGGCACGGTCGTCTCGAGAGATGTGGACCGGGCGATGGGGCTGTTCAAGGACGCGTGCGCCGAGGGGAGCGCGCGCGCGTGCCTGCGGCTCGGCGACGCGTACCACGACCGGCTCGCGCGCGCGGACGGGGCGGAGGGCGCGGGCGGGGCGGACGAGGCGGCGCTCTACTTTCACGTGCGCGCGTGCCACGGGGGCGCGAACCTCGGCTGCCTCGCGGCTGGCAGGGCTTACCTCCGCGGCCAGGGCGCGAGCGCCGATCCCGGGCGCGCGGCCGCGCTGTTCCGGCGTGTCTGCGATCGCGGCAACGCCCCCGCCTGCGTCGAGCTCGGGCACCTCCACGCGCAGGGCGAGGGCGTGGAGCGCGACGGCGGCAAGGCGGTCGAGCTGTTCACGAAGGCGTGCAAGCTCGGCCTCGACGAGGGCTGCCTGCTGGCGAGCCAGTCCGGCGACGTCCTCCCGCCGCGCGACTGACGGCGCCGTCCCGCCACGCGACGGACGCGCGCCGCCCCGCCGCGCGACGGACGCGGCCCCGCCACCCGGCCGGCGCCGCCGTCGTCAGTCAGTCCGGCGGCGCTGCGCGATGTCCAGCGCCGCCGTGATCATCGCGGTGAGCTGCGTGTCCGAGACGCTCTCGGACGGGAGCACCACGAGCTCGGCGCCGATGCGCCGCGACAGCTCCATGAACCCATCCGGGTCGAACGCCCGCACGTCCTGGGTCATCACGATGGCCAGCGGGTTCAGCCAGGCGGCGCTCCCGCGCAGCGACACGAGGTCGCAGGCGAGCAGGTCGGCGCCCTCGACGAAGACCAGCCGGCGGCAGCGCTCGGCGAGCTGCTCGCTCGCGCTCACGATCAGCACGACCGAGGCCGATGCCGTCAGCTTGCTGCGCCCCGCGGGGCGCGTCGGTAGTTCTCGCGCGCTCATCGAAGCCCCGGTCAGCGAGCGAGGAGCGGGCGCCCGTACGGGATGGGCGCGGCGCCGGGCGCTCGAGCCCGCGCGCGCGCCTCGTCGTCGAGGGCGAGGTCCATGAGGAAGGAGCCCAGCGGCAACCGGAAATCCCGGTCGTTCGTCTTGGTCGCGTAGAGCGCGAGCAGCGAGAGCACGCTGCCGATCTGCGCCGCGGCCGGGTCGTCCTGGCACGCGGCGAAGCGATCGGCGAGCGTGCAGAGCTGCCGGAAGAGCGGACCGCCCGGGAGCGGGCCGGGGCTGCACATGGCAAAGGTGCCGCTGCCTCGATAACCGAGCTTCCGGCGCTTCCTGGCGGGGGTACGGGTCGGGGGTACCATCGTCATGATTGCTGCCCAAGTCGCCTGAAAGGTGAATTGCCCCGCGCAGGGGCTGGCCTGCCGCGGGACGCTCTCCGAGTACTAAAGATCAGCCGGAAGAGAGTCAATCGGAGAGGGCGGGGCCGGCCGGATGCGCGAGAAATTCTGCGGAATGGTCCCCCGATCGAGCGGCGCGTGGGTATACGTCACCGCATGAAGGCAGTCGTCCTCGCCGGCGGCAAAGGCTCCCGGCTCCGCCCCTACACCGCCCTTATCCCGAAGCCGCTGATGCCGATCGGCGATCACACGATCGTCGAGATCCTCCTCCGGCAGCTGGCGCGCGCCGGGGTCACCGACGTGGTGATGTGCGTGGGCCACCAGGCCGCCCTCATCGAGGCCGTCGTCGGCGAGGGGAGCCGGTACGGGCTGCGCATCTCCTACCAGCGCGAGGAGACGCCGCTCGGGACCGTGGGCCCGCTCCGGGTCATCGAGCGCGACCTGCCGGAGCGCTTCCTCGTGATGAACGGCGACATCCTCAGCGACCTCGACTTCGCGGCGCTCCACCGCACGGGCGAGTCGGCCGGCGCGCCGCTCACCGTCGCCGTGTGCGAGCGCGCCTCGAAGATCGACCTGGGCGTGCTCGACCTCGGCCCCGAGGGGCGCGTCGTCGGCTTCCGCGAGAAGCCGACGTACACGTTCTGGGTGAGCATGGGCATCTACGCGATGAGCCGCAGCGTGCTGGGCTTCATCCCGGAGGGCCGGCCGTTCGGGTTCGACAACCTGATGCACGCGCTCCTCGACGCCGGCGAGCAGGTGGCCACCTTCCCGTTCCGGGGCCACTGGCTCGACATCGGCAGGAGCGACGACTTCGCCGAGGCGCAGGACGAGTTCGAGAAGAACCGGCAGCGGTACCTACCGGACTGACGCGGCGAGCGCCTCGCACACGGCGTCGACGTCGGCGTCCTGCATGCGCGGGTGGAGCGGGAGCGTGAGCTCGCGGCCCGCGATCGCGTCCGTCCGCGCGAGCCCCTCCTTGCGCACCCGGTCCGAGGCGCCGTGGTGCGAGAAGCGGTGGATCGGCGTGTAGTGCACGCTCGTCTGGACCCCGCGCGCCTTCATGGCCTCCATCACGGCCTCGCGCGAGGCGCCCTCGGGCAGGAGCACCGGCATGAGGTGGTGCGCGCTCTCCCCCACCCCGCGCGCGTAGAAGTCGCGGTACGGGAGCCCGACGCCGCGCACCGCGGCGAGGCGCTCGTGGTAGCGCTCCGCGAGCGCCCGACGCCGCGCGTTGCCCGCCGCGAGCCGGCCGAGCTGCACGAGCCCGATGGCGCTGCGGATCTCGTCGATGCGGTAGTTCATGCCCGCGTCCACGACGTCGTACGTGAACGCGTGCCCCTTGTGCCGGTCGAGGGTCAGCGTCGTCATCCCGTGCGCGCGGAGGAGCCGCATGCGCGCGTGGAGCGCGTCGTCCCTCGCGATCACGGCGCCCCCCTCGCCGGTCGCGAGGTTCTTGTTCGAGAAGAAGCTCAGGCAGCCGACGTCCCCGAGCGTCCCGAGCGCCTTGCCCCGGTAGGTCGCGAGCGGCGCGTGCGCCGCGTCCTCGACCACCGGGATCCCGCGCTCGGCCGCGATCGCGGAGATCGCGTCCATGTCGCAGGGGTAGCCGGCGTAGTGGACGACCGCGATCGCCCGCGTCCTCGGCGTGATCTTGCGGGCGATGTCGGCCGGGTCGACCCCGAGGTCGCCCTCGCCCACGACGTCGGCGAGCACCACGTCGGCCCCGCAGAGGAGCGCGGCGTTGGCGGTCGCCACGAAGGTGAGGCTCGGGCAGATGACCTCGTCGCCGGGGCCGACGGAGAGCGCCGTGTACGCGAGGTGCAGCGCGGCGGTGCAGTTCGTCACGGCGAGCACCCGCGGGGTGCCGAGCGCCTCGCCGAGCTTCTGCTCGAACTGCGCCGTGCGCTCGCCCATGGTCAGCCAGCCCGACGCGACGACCTGCCGCGCGGCCTCTGCTTCTTCAGGCCCGAACGAGAGATCGCTGAGAGGTATCTTCCACATGGCCTTCCATCCAGCCGGCGGCGGCGGGCGCGGCGCCCGCGCGCGCCGCGTCGTGTTCAGATCGCGTACTCGCGCGGCCGGTAGTCGGCGAGGTGGCGCTCGACATAGGCGTACGTGCGGGCGAGCCCCTCCTCGAGCGACACGCGCGGCGCGTAGCCGACGAGCTCCGCGGCGCGGCGGAAGTCGGCGAGCAGCACCATGACCTCGCTCGCGTCGGGCCGCACCCGGGCCTCGTCCGTCACGAGCTCCGCGCGCTTGCCCGTCACCTCGAAGATGAGCCGGACGAGGTCGCCGATCGAGATGGCGCGCCCGCTCCCCACGTTGAGCGTCTGCCCCACGGCCCGCGCGCTCGAGCCGACGAGGAGGAACCCCGCGACGGTGTCGGTCACGAAGTTGAGGTCGCGCACCGGCGCGGTGCTCCCGATGCGGAGCGCGGCGCCGCCGGCGGCGAGCTGCTGCATCACGCTCGGGATGATCGCGCGCGACGACTGCCGCGGGCCGTAGGTGTTGAACGGCCTGATCGTCGCGACCTCGAGCCCGAAAGAGAGGTGGTAGCTCTCGGCGAGCTTGTCGGCGCCGATCTTCGTGGCCGAGTACGGGGACTGGCCGGTGAGGGGGTGGGCCTCGTCGATGGGCGTGTAGCGCGCGGTGCCGTAGGTCTCGCTCGTCGAGGTGTGGACCACGCGCGCGCCGTGCTCGCGCGCCGCCTCGAGGACGTTCAGCGTGCCCTGCACGTTCGTCGCCACGTACTGCTGCGGGGCCACGTACGAGTACGGGATGCCGATGAGGGCCGCGAGGTGGAAGACGACGTCGGCGCCGCGCACGAGCGACCGCACCGCGCCCGCGTCCTCCACGTTGCCGGGGGCGACCTCCACGTCCGCGAGGACGTCCTCGGGGAGCCGGTCGAGGTGCCCGCGCCGCGAGCTCGAGGTGTACCGGACGAGCGCCCGCACGCGCGCGCCTTCCCGGACCAGCGCCTCGACGAGGTGGCTGCCGATGAACCCGCCGGCGCCGGTCACCACGACGCGCTTGCCGCGATAGAAGCCTTCGCTCACGGCGGCGTGCGTGGCCTCTGCGGGTTCGCGCGTCAAGCGCGTACCGCGGCGGCGCGCCGGTTTGCGCTCGGCGGCGCGCGCCTCAGGCCCGCGCGGACGGCGGCGCGCCGGCCGGGCAGCGCGGCCCGCGACCGGGCGGCGCGGCCCGCGGCGCGCCCGGGTCACTGGATCTGGATCTGATCGGTGGGCGTGTTGCCCGCCCCCTCCGGGGTGCCGATCTCGCGGTGCACGCAGAGCCCCTGCTTGCAGTAGGACTGCGGCGGGCTCTTGCAGTCGACCTTGGGCTCCTCGCACTTGCCCGTCTTGTAGCTCTCCGCGAGGGGCTTGATCTGGTCGAAGGTCGCGTTGCTGACGGGCTTCGCGCAGCCCGGCCACTCGCTCTGGCGGCAGTCGGTGTCCGTGTTGCAGTGCTGCGCCTTGTTCACCATCTCGAAGGCGTCGCCGCGGAGCTTGTCGCACTCCTTGGGCTCCATCTTGCTGTCGCAGCCGGCGAGCAACGCGAGCAGCAGGACGCCCTTCGCCAGACGGAGGGATGTTCGGGGTCGGGAGGAGGCCGATCCAGGCCGCCCCCCTCGAGGAGCACACGCGATCATTCAGGGTTCTCCCGGTCAAGGTCGCCCTTCCGCGCCGGAAGGGTGGCGGCTTGCGCCGGGACCTTCGTATCACGGCTGGATTCGGACGCGCAGCTGGCGTAGCCCGTCGGCATGGAACGTCCTCGAGAAGGCTCCGGGGCCGGCGGCTCCGCGCATGAAGGTTCTGGCATCGCTGCCCGCAATTCCCTGCGGGTGCTCACCCTGAACATCTGGAACCGCCACGACCCGTGGGAGGCGCGCCTCGGCCTGATCCGCAAGGGCGTGCGCGAGCTCGCGCCCGACGTGGTCGGGCTCCAGGAGGTGATGTCGTACGAAGGCCGATCGCTGGCCGACGGCATCGCCGAGGGGCTCGGCTACGAGGTCGCCTTCGGCCCGGCGCACGACCTCGGCGGCGGCGTGCTCTTCGGCAACGCCGTGCTGTCGCGCTGGCCGATCGCGCGCAGCCAGTCGTTTCCCCTGCCCACGGGCGAGACCGACGAGAAGCGCGCGCTCCTGTTCGCCGAGCTCGCGTCGCCGCGCGGCGTGATCCCTTTCTTCGTCACGCACCTGAACTGGAAGTTCCACCACGGCGCCGTGCGTGAGGCGCAGGTCGCGGCCGTGGCCGAGATCGTGATGCGCGAGGCGCCCATGGAGGGCCTCCCGCCCATCGTCGTCGGCGACTTCAACGCGCAGCCCGAGGCCACGGAGATCCGGTTCATGAGGGGGCTGCACGCCCTGAACCAGAAGAGCGTGTACTTCGCCGACACCTTCGGTCAGACCGGCGAGGGCCCCGGGTTCACGTTCGATCCCGTGCGCAACCCGTTCGCGGCCGTCACGAACGAGTACCCGCGCCGCATCGACTACATCTTCGTCCGCGGCCCGGACAAGCAGGGGCGGGGCAAGCCGCTCTCGTCGAGGGTCGTCCTCCAGGAGATCGAGGACGGCGTCGTCGCCTCGGATCACTACGGGGTGCTGTCGGAGATCTCGATCTAGGCCCCGGCGTCCTAGAGGACGCCCTGTTCGCGTGTACACTTGCAGGATGTCGTCCCATCGAGCTCCGGGCGGCCCGCCGAGCCCGCCCGACGCGCCCGGCTCGCGCGATTCGCGCGATTCGTCAGATGCGTGCTCGGCTCCCTCGCCCGCCGCCCCCGTGCGCGTCGGCCCGGTCGTGCCCGACGCGCTGTCGCTCATCGGCGGCACGCCGCTCGTCCGCCTCGCCCGGCTCTCGCCCGAGGGGGGCGGCGTCGTCTACGGCAAGCTCGAGTCGATGAACCCGGGCGGCAGCGTCAAGGACCGGGCGGCGCTCGGCATGGTGCTCTGCGCCGAGCGCGAAGGGGCGCTCAGGAAGGGGTCGACCATCGTCGAGGCGACGAGCGGCAACACCGGGATCAGCCTCGCGATGATCGCCGCCGTGCGCGGCTACCGCTGCGTCGTGGTCATGCCCGAGGACATGAGCGTCGAGCGCCGGCACATCCTCCGCGCGTACGGCGCCGAGATCGTCCTCACCCCCGAGGGCCGGGGCATGGCCGGCGCCGTCGACCGCGCGATCGAGATCTGCGAGGCGACCCCCGGCGCCTGGATGAGCCAGCAATTCAAGAACCCGGCGAACCCCGGCGCCCACGCGCTCGCCACCGGCCTCGAGATCCTCGCGCAGACCGGCGGCGACATCGCGGCCTTCGTCGCCGGCGTGGGCACCGGCGGCACGCTGACCGGCTGCGGGCGCGTGCTCCGGGATCAGCTGGGCAGCGCGGTGCGCATCTGCGCCGTCGAGCCGACGAAGAGCGCCGTGCTCTCGGGGCGAGGGCCCGGGTCCCACGGTATCCAGGGCCTCGGCCCCGGGTTCGTGCCGGCGATCCTCGAGCGCTCGCTCATCGACGAGGTCCTCACGGTGACCGAGGCGGGCGCGTCCCGCATGGTGCGGCGGCTCGCCCGCGAGGAGGGGCTCCTCGTCGGGCCGAGCTCCGGCGCCAACGTCCACGCGGCCGTGGAGATCGCGCGCAGGGTGCACGGGACGATCGTGACGGTGCTGCCCGATTCGGGGGAGCGCTACCTGCTCTGAGCCATGCGCGGCGCGGCGCGTGGCCGCTCTCGCTCGACGAGCGCCGCGCCCCGGGGCCGCTCGAGGGAGCGCCCCCGCCGCGCCGCCTCAGGTCCGCTGCTCGCCGCGCTTGGCCTCGTCCCAGTAGCCGTCGAGCTCCTCCAGGGTCAGCGTGTCGTCCGACGCCCTGGCGGGCCAGCCCCCGTGCCGCTCGACCACCCGCCGCTCGACGTGCTCGAAGCGCCGGGTGAACTTGTCGGTCGTCCGGCGCAGCGCGCCCTCCGCGTCGACGCCGGCGTGGCGCGCCAGGTTCCCGAGCGCGAAGAGCACGTCGCCGAGCTCCTCCTCGATCGCCGCGGCGTCGCCGCTCTCGAAGGCCCGATCGAGCTCGCCGAGCTCCTCCTCCACCTTCGCGCGCGAGCCCCGCGCGTCCGGCCAGTCGAAGCCCACGCGCGCGACCTTCTCGCCCACCCGCTGCGCCCGCGTCAGCGCCGGCAGGCTGCGGGGAACGCCGCCGAGCACCCCGCGGTCCTTGCCCTGCCGGGCCCGCTCCGCCGCCTTGATGCGCTCCCAGTTCTGGAGCACCTCGTCGGCGTTCTCGGCGCTCTCGTCCGCGAACACGTGGGGGTGGCGCCGCACGAGCTTCTCGCAGATCGCCGCGACGACGTCGTCGGGGCCGAACGCCCCCTCGGCCCGGGCGAGCTCGGCCTGGAAGACGACCTGGAGCAGGAGGTCGCCGAGCTCGGTGCACAGCTCCTTGCGGTCGCCGCCGTCGATCGCGTCGATGACCTCGCACGCCTCCTCGAGCACGTAGCGCCGGAGCGTCGCGAAGCTCTGCTCGCGGTCCCAGGGGCACCCGTCGGGCGCGAGGAGCCGCTGCATCAGCTCGACAAGGCGCGGGAACGTGCGGCCCGCCTGCTCTGCGAGCGGCGGCGCCTCCACGGGCTCGAAGGGACGAGGCATGCAGAGCTACTAGCGCAAACCGTCCCGGCTGAGGAGCGGGGTCGCCGCGCGAGGGCCGGGTCCGGCCGCGGAGCGTCGCCCTGGATCCACGGACCGCGGCGTGCGAAAAGTGAAGGGGTGGTCGGAGTCCGGTGGCGAGGGCGCCCCATGAAGAGCGCGGGCTATGTGGTGCTGTTCACGATCGCCGGGTGCTCCCAGGGGGTGTGTCGGAGCATCGTCGGCAGCACGCCGGGGGCGGCGCCAGGCGCGGGGCACTCCGCGACGGAGCCCGTGATCGAGGCGCAGCGCGAAGACGACGACGGCGAGCAGGGAGCGCTGGACGAGCAGATCGCCCCGCTGCGGAAGGGCGGGCGCCACCTCATCGCGGAGCCGCCGGACGACGCGGAGGACGTGACGTATGTCGCGTGGGTCGCGGCGGCGGGGCTCGCCGCGCAGAGCAGGCAGCCGCCGCCGGCCGCGCCGCCGGGGTTCGCCCTGCGGCCGGTCCCCGGGCGCGACCTGTGGGTGCTGTCCGACGACGGCCCGCGCCGCCGCGGCGCGGCCGTGGTCGTGCTGCGCGCGGGGCCGGCGGCGCCGCTGATCGTCGAGGCGCCGCACACCTTCTTCGACCGGGGGACGCTGCCGATCGCGCTGGCCGTCTTCGATGCGCAGCGGGCGCGGGCGCTGATCGTCAACACGTCGCACCGGTACGGCGGGCTCCCCAAGCCGGGCGACGCCGCCGGGGACGACGAGGGGTCGGAAGGAGGGGGCGGCGGGGGCGGCAGGGGTGGCGGCGGGGGCGAGGGCGCAGGCGGCGGGAAGGCCACGGAGGGGAAGATCACGGACGGCGCCCAGGGCGATGGCGGCGGCGCGCGGGCGGCGGGCAGGCGGTCCCAGGGGGCTGGCGGCGGCGGCCAGGGCGCTGGCGGCGGCGCTCGGGGAGACGAGCGTGTCGCCCGCGAGCGGCTGGCTGCGTCGCTCGCCTTCGCGGACGTGGCGCACGCCGAGCGGTCGTTCTTCCTGTCGGCGCACCGCGCGCTGCTCCAGAGCTTCCCCGGCATCACGACGGTGCAGCTGCACGGCTTCCAGGACAGCTCCGCGGCGGACGCCGCCGCCATCGCCAGCGCCGTGGGGGCCGGCGCCGACCTGGAGCGGCTGCTCGCGCCGCTGCGGGCGGTCGTCAGCGACGGGAAGGTCCTCGCCTACCCCGCCGAGATCAGCAAGCTCGGCGGCGCGACGAACGTGCAGGCGCGCTGGTCTCGCCAGCTGGGCGCGCCGTTCTACCATGTCGAGCTGTCGCGAGCGCTGCGCGACAAGCTGATCGATGACGCCGATCTCCGGCGCCGCTTCGCGGCCGCCTTCGCGGGGATCGCCGCGGGGAAAGACCAGGCGGCCGCTGACGGCGGCGCGGCGCGGCGCTGATCGAGCGGCGGGGGGTCTCGTCGAGGCGCGGGTCTGCCGATCCCCCCGGCTGCGGATACCCCTGCTGCCGGTACGCCCGCTGCGGATACCCCTGCTGCCGGTACGCCCGCTGCGGATACCCCTCCTGCCGATGCCTCTGCTGCGCGGATCCCCTGCTGCGCCCCCGCTCCCGCGGCCTCGCTCAGGGCGCTCCGGTCACCGCGCGGGCTGCAGCGTAGGCGAGGGCGGAGAGCAGCGCCGAGGCCGGGATCGTGAAGATCCACGCCCAGACGATGCGGCCGGCCACGCCCCAGCGCACGGCCGACAGCCGGCCGCCCACCGCGCCGACGCCGACGATCGCGCCCGTGATGGTGTGCGTGGTGCTCACGGGGACGCCCAGCGCGGTCGCGCCGAAGAGCGTGGCCGCGCCCGCGGACTCCGCGGCGAAGCCGCCCACGGGCTTCAGCTTGGTGATCTTCATCCCCATCGTCCGCACGATCCGCCACCCGCCCGACAGCGTGCCCAGCCCCATGGCGGCGTGGCACATCAGCACCACCCAGAGCATGGGCTTCAACTTCGCGCCGCCCTCCTGGACGCCGGCCGAGACGAGCAGCGCGGTGATGATGCCGATGGTCTTCTGCGCGTCGTTGCCGCCGTGCCCGAGCGAGTAGGCCGCCGCCGAGAGCAGCTGCAGCCGCCGGAACCCCACGTCCACCTTCCCGGGCGTCCAGTCCCGCCCGAGCCGCCGGATGGCGCTCATCAGCGCGAACCCGATCATGGAGCCCACGAGCGGCGAGACGACGATGAACGCCGCCGTCATCCCGTAGATCTTCGCGTCGAGCACCGAGACGCGGCCGGCGCTGAGCACGGCCGCGCCCGCGAAGCCGCCCATCAGCGCGTGCGATGACGACGAGGGCAGCCCCCACCACCAGGTGAGCAGGTTCCAGAGGATCGCGCCGGAGAGGCCGCCGAGGATCACGTTGGGCGTGATGAAGGCCGGCTCGACGCCCTTGGCGATGTTGCGGGCCACCGTCGGCTCGAACAGGGCGAACGCGATGAAGTTGAACAGGGCGGCCCAGGCCACCGCGCTGCGCGGGGAGAGCACCCGCGTGGAGACGACGGTGGCGATGGAGTTGGCGGCGTCGTGGAAGCCGTTGATGAAATCGAACACCAGCGCCACGACGATGATGGCGATGACGTAGGTCGTCATGCGTGCTCGAGCACCACGCCCTCGATGATGTTGGCGACGTCCTCGCAGCGGTCGGTGGCGTTCTCGAGCTGGTCGTAGATGTCGCGCCACTTCAGCACGAGCAGCGGATCGCTGCCCTGCTTGAAGAGCGCCGCCAGGGCCGCGCGGTAGTGCGTGTCGGCGGCGTTCTCGTGGCGGTTGATCTCGACGCAGAGCTCGAGCAGCCGGGCGCCGTCCTTCACGTCGCGGAGCGAGCTGGTCGCCGCGCTCATGGTGTCGCACGCGGCCACCACCGCCTCCGCGAGGGGGCGCGCCTCCGGCATCACGATCTGGATCTCGAAGAGGACGATGCGCTCGCTGGCGGCCTCGATGCAGTCGAGCACGTCGTCGAGCCGCGTGATCAGCGCGTGGATCTCCTCCCGATCGAGGGGGGTGATCCAGGTCTTGTGCAGCGCGGCCAGGCAGCGGTGCGTGATCCGGTCCCCCTCGTGCTCGATGTCCTTGATCCGCTTCGCGATGGCCGGGGCTTCCTCGGGCCGATCGAGGATGTCCAGGAGGAGCTTGCTCGCGGCGACGCTCTTCTGCGCGTGCTCGGAGAGGGCATCGAAGAAGACGGCGTCCTTGGTCAATCCCATGCCGGGGTCGTAGCCCGGCGTCGACGCGCGCGTCAACGCGCGCAAACGATCAGAAACGTCTCGTTACCAACGGAAACAAGTCGAGCCGCGCCCGCGCTTTGCGAGTCCACCGCCGGCCTTCACGAGCGAGGGCGCTGTCGAAGCTGCGCTCCGTTCCTCTTCCGCCATGATTTTTCATTGTCTGTACAACGCCCTGGCGGACCGGCGGTTCTTCCTGTTTCTCCTCCGCGGAGCGGCCGCCGCCACGGAGCGGCCGCTCCGCGGAGCCCCGCCGTTCGCCAAGTAGATCCCGCCCGCGCGGCTGCCACGGCGAATTGCGCTGTGCCGGTCCCATGCTGACCTCCGAGGGCGCCGCGCCCCGCGGAGAGATCGCCCCGGACAGCATCACCGAGCGGTACGAGTACAGCGCGACGATCTCGCGAGGGAGCGCCTCGCCGCGCTGGCCGCGGACCCAGAGCCGGGCGGCGTCCCCCTCGGCGAGGCCGAGCGTGGAGCGCGCCGGGGTGCAGGCCATCGCGGCGCCGCGCGGGCTGCTGCTGCTTCGCCTCCTGCCGGCGCTGCTCCGCGACCTGTCGATCTCGGCGTCGATCGCGGATCGGTTGTTCGCCATGATGAACGATTCGTTCACGCGAGCGCGCTTGTTGGCGGATCTACTGCGGGCCAGAGTCCCGGGCATGGCTCGACCTGCACATCGACTCTCTCGGTCATCGCGGCGAATCCTCGCCCTGGCCCTCGCGACCGTCGCTGGCTGTGCGCCGCCCGAGGCGCGCAGCCCGTCGTCAAACGGTCGTTCGACGGACGAGCACTACAACGCGACGGTCGTGCGCCGCTACTTCGACGAGGTATGGAGCCGCGGTCACCTCGATGTCCTCGACGAGCTGCTCGCCGCTGGCTACATCAACCACGCACCGAGCACGCCGGACCCGCCTCCGGGCCCCGGCGGCCTGAAGCCCATCGTGGCGGCCTTCCGCGCCGCGTTCCCGGACCTCCACTTCACGGTCGAGGACCTCATCGCGGAGGGCGATCGCGTCGCGGTGCGTGTCAGGATGGAGGGGACGCAGGACGGGCCGCTCTTCGGCATCGCCGCGACCCATCGCCGCGTGAGCGTGGAACAGATCAACATCGAGCTGTTCCGGGGAGGAAAGATCGTCGAGCACTGGCGCGTGACCGACGAGCTCGGTCTGATGCGCCAGCTCGGAGCCGTCCAGTGATCGCCCGAAGGCGAAACGAGAGCGCCGATGCCCTGACGCCACGGCGAGGAGCGCCTCGCGCGTCAGGCGGCGGACGGCCATGGGAACAGGCAGGGCGGCCTGTGCCATACTGGCGACATGGCCGCAGGCGCGGGGGCGCGGCAGTAGCTCGCCGAGCAGCGCGGCACACCGGTCGTGCGCCGCCGCGAGAGGCGCTCACGCCGCCGCGCGGACGGGCGGCAAGCGGAGCGGGGCGCCCTGGGCGCGGCTGCGCCGGCGGAACGCGCCCGGCGCCTCTCCTGTGTGTCGCTTGAACGCGCGGCTGAAGGCGAACTCCGAGTCGTACCCGACCTCGGCCGCGATCGAGGCCAGCGAGCGGTCGCCCTCGGCGAGCAGCTCGGCCGCGCGCTGCATGCGGAGCGCCGCGACGTAGCGGAGCGGCGGGACGCCGAGCTCGGCGAGGAAGCGCCGCGCGAACGCCGCGCGGGAGAGGCCCGCCGCCCTGGCGAGCGCCTCGATGGTCCACCGCGCCGCCGGCTTCTCCTGGATGAGCTGGAGGGCGCGCCCGACGCGGCGATCGAACGCGCGCGCGGCGCGCCCGACGCGCCGATCGCGCGCGCCCCCGTGGCAGTGCAGCGTGTAGGCGAGCAGCGGCTCGAGGAGCGAGCGCGCCAGCCGCTCCTGCTCCGCGGACGGCTCCCCGAGCGCGGCGCGCAGCAGGCTCACGACGGCCGAGAGCCCCTGCGCGCGCCGCACCTCGCCGGCGGGCAGGTGAACCACCGGCGCGAGGGCGGCGAGCGCCTCGTCGGGCGCGGCGGCGTAGGTGGCCGAGAGCAGCTCCGCCGGCGCGGTGGCGGCGCCGGGCGGCGGCGCGACGCAGCGGAGGCTGTGCTCTCGGGGCGCGGCGCCGCGCGGGCCGGCCCCGAGGAGCACGACGTCGCCGGGCTCGAGCTCCAGGAACCGCGCCCCGTCCTGCGCGAGGTGAAACGAGCCTTGCACGACCACGTGGAGGCTCGGCGGCTCGCCCGCGTCCACGCCCCAGGGCGGCGCCCCATGACGCCGCGAGATCGCCACGCCGCGAGGAAGCTGCCGCTCCATCTCGTCCGCCATGGCGAATGGTTGCCCGCGCCGAGGCCGTTCGTCCAGCGCTCGTTCGCCGGTCGAGACGCGCGGGCATGACTCCGCGCTTCCCGGTCATGGCGCGCGGGCGGGAGCGGCCGCAACCTCGGGCCCATGATGCGTTTCGAGGCGCCCCCCAGCGAGGAGCAGCCGCTCCCCCGCGCGTTGCCCGAGGAGATCCGCACGAGGCTCCTGAGGAGCCGGACGGTCCTGCTCTTCGGGGAGATCACGAGCGAGCTGGCGCAGACGACGACGGCGCAGCTGCTCGCGCTCGCGAGCGAGAGCGACGAGCCGATCCGGATCCTCATCCACTCGCCGGGAGGGCACGTCGAGTCGGGGGACACGATCCACGATGTGATTCGCTTCATCCGGCCCGAGGTCAAGATGATCGGCTCCGGGTGGGTCGCCAGCGCGGGCGCCCTCATCTACGTAGCCGCGCGGAGGGAGAACCGGTTCGCGCTCCCGAACACGCGCTTCCTCCTGCACCAGCCGCTCGGCGGCGTGCGCGGCCCCGCGTCAGAGATCGAGATCGAGGCGGCCCAGATCATGGCCGTGCGCGCGCGGCTCAACCGCATCTTCGCCGAGGCGACCGGCCAGGATCCCGCGAAGATCGCGCAGGAGACAGAGCGCAACCTGTGGATGACCGCGCGCGAGGCCAAGGAATACGGCCTCGTGCACCGCGTGATCGAGAGCGCGCTGGAGGTCTGAGCGCGGCCGCGGAGCGGACGCCGAGGTCCGGGGCGGAGCCCCGAGGAAACAGGCCCAGGGCCATCCGCGCGAGGCCGCCGCGAGGCGGCGCAGGAGTCCGGCCATCCCTCTGGCCGGACTCCTGGCCGGCGGGCCTAGAGCGGCCGCACCGGCAAGCAGATCTCGCAGCGAAAGGTGTTGGTCTCGGGATCGTGGAACTCGCCGTGGTAGAGCTCGAAGCAGGGCCGGTGGTCGGGCTGATAACCGCTCTCCGGGAGCCACCGCCCGAAGAGCTGGTCCCAGGCGGCGCCGATCTCGCTCGCGGCGCCGACGAACACGCCCGCGGCGTACTTGCCGCCGGCGATGTCGGTCACGTTGACGTCGCCGTCGGTCTTGAAGCCGTCCGGGATCACGATGGCCGCGTCGTGGCGGCACTTCGCCGGCTCGGTCACCTTGGGGTTGTCGTGCGCGATGCCGAGGCAGAGGCGGTCCGCGGTCCAGAGATCGCGCGCGGCCGCCCAGCGCGCGAGGCGCCGCCAGCTCTCGGGGACGCCTCCTTCGACGCCGTAGGGGCCGACATTCCGGATATAGGCCACGTGGTAGCTCGGCAGCGTCTTCACTGTCACGTTCATGATCATCTCCTCGTTGTTCCGGGCGTCAGCGCCCGACGAGGAGCCATCATGTTCGGCGGTGCGCGCCGCTGCTTTGCCCGGCTTGCGCACGACTTCACCCGGCTTGCTCTCCGCTTGACGCGCCTTGCACGCCTCCGCGGCCCCGCCGCTGCGCCAGGCCGACGCGCTCATGCCGAAGCGCTCCTTGAACGCGCGCGCGAAGGCGCTCGCCGAGCTGAAGCCGTTCTCGAGCGCGATCTCGAGGATGTCGGCGCGCGGTCGCTGCGTCAGGTGGTTGGCGGCGTTCTCGAGGCGCGTCCGCTGGATGAACTCGCGGAGGTTCTCGCCGGTCATCGACTTGAACACGCGATGGAAGTGGAACGGCGAGAACGCCGCCACCGCCGCGAGCGTCTCGAGGGACAGCTCCTCCGCGCGGTGGGCCTGGATGTAGTCGATCACGCGGTTGACCCGCTTCTGGTACTCGGCCCGGCTCCTGTCGCTGCTCGCCACGCGCGGAGGTTACCTGATCGAAGCTGCGCCGGCCCTACCGAACAGGCCACGACACCGCGCGCCGCCGCCCTCCTCCCCCGCCCTGCCCCGGCGCCGGCGGCCGCCGCCCCAGCTCGTCCGGCTCGCCCGCCCGGGCCTGCGGCTCAGGCCTCGAGCCCCGCCACGCCAGCGGCGCGCCTCATCGCCATCCGGCCCCGCAGCCTCTAGATTTGCCGGTCGCGTCGGGCGCGGGCGCGGCCGGCCGGACACGCTATCCTCCGCCCGTGGAGCGCCACGCCGCTCGCCCCGAGGAGCCCAGCATGTCCATCGAGCATTTCGACGTCCTGATCATCGGCGCCGGCCTCTCCGGCATCGCGGCCGGCTACCACCTCCAGGCGCGCTGCCCCGGCAAGCGCTACGCGATCCTCGAGGCGCGCAGCGCCATCGGCGGGACATGGGACCTGTTCCGCTACCCCGGGATCCGCTCCGACTCCGACATGTTCACGCTCGGCTACTCCTTCCGCCCCTGGAAGGAGGCCAAGGCGATCGCCGACGGGACGTCGATCCGCGAGTACGTGCGCGACACCGCCCGGGAATACGGCATCGACCGGCACATCCGGTTCGATCACCGGGTCCGCTCCGTTGCGTGGTCCTCCGAGCACGCGCGCTGGACCGTCGAGGTGGACGTCGGCGCGGGCGAGGAGCGCGTCCGCACCTCGTGCAGCTTCCTCTATGTCTGCAGCGGCTACTACAGCTACGAGAGCGGCTACACACCCAGCTTCCCGGGCCGCGAGGACTTCCAGGGACAGGTGATTCACCCTCAGGCATGGCCGCAGGATCTCGATTACCGGGGCAAGCGCGTCGTGATCATCGGCAGCGGCGCCACGGCCGTGACGCTGGTGCCCGCGATGGCCGCCGACGCAGCGCACGTGACGATGCTCCAGCGCTCCCCGTCGTACGTCGCCTCGCTCCCCGCCGAGGACCCGATCGCGAACGCGATCCGCGAGCGCCTGCCGGAGCGGATCGCCCACCGCGTCGCCCGCTGGAAGAACGTCGGGCTCAGCCTGGTCATTTACCAGCTCTGTCAGCGCGCGCCGGGGCTGGCGAGGCGGATGCTCCGCAGCGGCGTCGCCCGGCACCTGCCGCCGGAGTTCGACATCGATACACACTTCAACCCGCGCTACGACCCGTGGGATCAGCGCCTCTGCCTCGTGCCCGACGCCGATCTCTTCCGCGCGGTGACGGAGGGGCGCGCCTCCGTCGTCACCGACAAGATCCGGACCTTCACGAAGGCCGGTATCCTGCTCGAGTCGGGCAAGGAGCTCCCGGCGGACATCATCGTGACGGCGACGGGCCTCCAGCTCCTGCTCTGCGGCGGTATCCGCATCTCCGTCGACGGCGCCGCCGTCGATGCCGGCCGGACGTTCATCTACAAGGGGCTGATGCTGGGCGGCGTCCCCAACTTCGCGCTCTGCCTCGGCTACACCAACGCCTCGTGGACGCTCCGCGCAGAGCTGGCTTCGACGTACGTCTGCCGGCTGCTCAACCACATGGATCGCCACGGCTACAGCCAGTGCGTGCCGCGCCCTGACGAATCCATCCTCGAGCCCCGGCCGCTGCTCGGCCTGAGGTCGGGTTACGTGCAGCGCTCGGTGGACCACCTGCCCAAACAGGGCTCCAAGGCGCCGTGGTACTTCCGCCAGAACTACGTGCTCGATCTGCTCGCCATGAAGCTCGGCCCGGTGGACGACGGCACCATGGTCTTCTCGAAGGGTGGTCGCCCGCTGCGCCGCGATGTCGCGGCGACGGAGCGCCCCCGGCGCGCGGATCCTCACCAGGGTGCCGAGGCCAACGCGGCTCCCGCGAGCGGGCGCCCTCTCTGATGCTCACTTGACCGACGGGTCGCCCGTGGGGGCGTTCCACGAGCGGCCCACGTAGGAGGTCGAGTGAACATAGAAGACGTCGGCCGCGGCGCGCCGCTGGTCCACGGACCTGGGCCGGGCCATCATCCGACCGGCGCGGCCGGGGCGCGCGGGGACGAGCGTGGCTACCTGCCCGCACACCACCCGCTCCAGCTGCAGGCCGACCAGCGCATGCCCGCCTGGATGCCGCCAGCATCATGGCTTCGAGCTTCATGGAGGCTCCGGGCGAGCCGGCGAATCATCGCGACCGGCACGACCCGATGTGTGTGTGTTGCAAATTTCTATTGAAGGTTTGGCCAACTCTCGTGGTAGGATGATTCTGTCCTGGGGGGAGACACGCTGTAGGTGGGTGGATGCGGGGGGGAGTCTTGCAGGCCATGCGCGATGGCACGGCCTCGACTACGTCCGCTGAACGGATCGGGGGGGTGCAACGTTGCCTAGGAAGAAGATTCTGCTGGTCGACGATTCTCAGACCATCCTGCGCATCGAGCAGATGGCGCTGCGCGAGCACTACGACCTCATCACGGCGAACGACGGCAGCGAGGGCGTCGCCGTGGCCGTGGCGCAGCGGCCCGATCTCATTCTCCTCGATGTCGTCATGCCGCACATGAACGGGTTCGACGCGTGCCGGCAGCTGCGCGCGGAGGAGGCGACGCGCACCACGCCGATCCTGCTCGTCACCAGCCGGAGCGATGTGGCGCACATGGAGCAGGGATTCCGGTGCGGCTGCTCCGATTTCGTCACGAAGCCCATCGACACGATGGAGCTCCTGGAAAAGGTCAGGAACTGCCTTGGCGACTGACACCGCGGCCAGGGCATCCGAGGACGCATATCGCGCGCCTCCCAGCGACGCCGAACGCGAGGACGCGGCCAGGCCGTCCGAGCCCACGACATCGTCCTTCTCTGTCGCACCGCCCAGCTGGCGCTCGCTGCCGGAGACGGCCCACCACGTCATGCCGGGCCAGCTGTTCGTCTCGTCCGAGCCGACCTCGGTGACCACCATCGTTGGGTCATGCGTGGCGATCTGCCTCTGGGACTCCACCACCGGCGTCGGCGGGATGAACCACTACGTGCTTCCGGAATGCCCTAACCCGACGACGGCATCGGTCCGCTTCGCCGATATTGCGTGCCAGCGCCTGCTCGAGCGGCTCATGGAGCTCGGAGCCTCCAGCCGGGCGCTGCAAGCGCGCGTCGTCGGGGGCGCCTGCCTCATCTCCGCGTTCCGGGAGCGCGGCGCCCACCTCGGCGCGCAGAACGTCAATGCTGGGCTTGCGTTCCTGCGCGCGCAGGGGATACGGATCGCCCAGCTGGACACGGGCGGAAACCGGGGGCGCAAGCTCGTCTTCCGGACGAGCGACGGCGGCGTCTCGATCCAGTTTCTGTGAGTCGCATGGACAGCGATCGCGACGAGCTACTCCAGACGTTCCTGCCAGAGGCACACGAGATCCTCGACGAGATCGAGCGCGCGCTGCTGCAGCTCGAGACCGGCCGCAACGCCCATGAGGTCCTCCTGCGCGTCTTCCGCGCCACCCATACGCTCAAGGGGAGCGCCGGCTCGGTAAGGCTCGGTGGCTTGAGCGATCTCGGGCACGCCGCGGAGGACGTCATCGAGGCGCTCTGCGGCGGCGACCTCCCGCTGACGACGCCCGTGGTCTCGCTGCTGCTCGAGACGGTAGACGCAGCCCGCCGGCTCGTCGCCGAGGTCGAGCGGGGACAGGTCGAGCGCAGCACCTCCCACAAGGCGGTCATCGCGCGTCTCCAGGAGGCGCGGCGCGGAGGGCCAGAGGCGCCGCAGGGCGCGTGGGCGACGAGCGCGCGCCCCGCGACCGATGACGACGCCGAGGGAGCGGCCAGCATCAAGAGCATCCGTGTCGTCGTCGAGAAGCTGGATCGGATGGCGGATCTCATCGGAGAGCTCACCCTCGGGCGGAACAGGATCGTGCGGACGCTCCGCGGGGTGCGCGGAGAGGCGGGCGCGGCGCTGCGCGACGAGATGGAGGAGCAAGACCGGCTCTGCAAGGAGCTGGAGGAGGCGGTGCGCGCCGCGCGCATGGTGCCGGTCGGCCCCTGGTTCCGGTACTACGAGCGCACGGTGCGCGATCTCGCCCACGCGCACGGCAGGCAGGCGCGCCTGGTCGTCGTGCACGGCGACGTCGATGTGGACACGGCCGTGGTCGAGCGGTTCCGGGACGCCCTCACGCACCTCCTGCGCAACGCCATCTGTCACGGCATCGAGGCGCCCGAGGCGCGGCGCGCCGCGGGCAAGGACCCCTGCGGCACGATCACCCTGCACGCCGCGCACGAGCGGGGCGGCATCGCGCTCCGGATCTCCGACGATGGCGCCGGCATGAGCCGCGAGCGCATCGCCGCCCGGGTCCGCGCGCTGGGGGGGCATCCGGCGCCCGACGCGCTCACGGATCATGAGCTCTTCAGCCTCGTGTTCGAGCCCGGGTTCTCCACGGCGGCGGAGTCGTCCCACCTGGCGGGTCGCGGCATGGGCATGGACGTCGTGCGGCGCTGCGTGGAGTCGATCCAGGGCACGATCCGGATCGGGAGCCGCGAAGGGCACGGCACGTCGCTGCTGATCCAGCTCCCGCTCACCCTGGCCACCATCGAAGGGCTCTCCGTCGGGATCGGCGACGAGCGGTACGTGATCCCGCTCGGCGCGGTCGTCGCCTGCTGCGACCTGCCCCGCGGCACGCTCGCGCACGATGGCGCCCAGGGGCTCATGGTCCGGCGCGGACGCGCGCTGCCGTGCGTCCGCCTCCGGGCGCTCTTCGGGCTCGGCGGCTCTCCCCCGCCGGAGGAGCGCGTCGTCATCGTCGCGCACGACGGCGCCGAGGCCGGCCTCGTGGTCGACCTCCTCGAAGGCGAGGGGCGCACGGTGGTCAAGCCGCTCGGCCAGCTCTTTCGACGCGTTCCGGGCATCTCCGGCTCGACCATCCTCGGCGACGGCGCCGTGGCGATGATCCTCGACGTCGACGCGCTGCTCGGCGGCGTCCTCAGGGACGTGGTCCCGGTCGACGCCCTCGACGAGCGCAGGGCAGCGACATCGGCCGCCGGAGGCGTCCCAGGATGATCTGGCGCCCCGGCGCGCAGAGCGCCCGTTTCCCCTCTCGGTCCATGGAGGCGTCATGATCTCCGACGCGTCGAGCCCCGTGTCGCAATACATCTCCTTCATCATCGCGGGGGACGAGTACGCGGTGAACATCCTCCGAGCGCGGGAGATCGTCGAGCACACCCGCACATCGCGGGTCCCGATGGTGCCGGCGTGCATCGTCGGCGTCATGAACCTCCGGGGCCGCGTCGTGCCGGTCATCGATCTCGCGGTCCAGCTCGGGCTGCCCCCGACGAGGGTGAGCCGGTGGACCTGCATCCTCATCGTCGAGACCGAGCTCGACGGCGAGAACACCCGCCTCGGCCTGCTCATCGACGGCGTGGGCGATGTGCTCACGCTCGCCGAGGACGAGATCGAGCCCGCGCCGGCCTTTGGCACGCAGGTGCGCCCGACTCAGCTGCTCGGGCTGGCGAAGGTGGACCAGAGGCTCGTGCTGCTGCTCAACATCGACCGCATCCTCTCGCCGGCGGAGCTCCTGGCCTCGACCACGCTCGGCCCCTCGGCCCCCGGGGCCCCGCCGGCGCTCCCGGGCAGTCACGGGGCGCCGGCCGGCGAAGGGGACAGGCCATGATCTCGACCGCCGAGCTGAGCCCGCGCACGCTCAGCGACGAGGAGTTCGCGCTGTTCCAGAGGCTCGTCAAGCGCCTCTCGGGCATCGCGCTGGGCCCGCAGAAAAAGCCGCTCCTGCTCTGCCGCCTCGGGCCCCGGCTCCGCGCGCTCGGGCTCCGCAGCTTCGGCGAGTACTACCGCCGTGTGACAGCAGCGGGCGGCGAGGGAGAGCTCGTGCACATGATCGACTGCATCTGCACGAATGAGACCCATTTCTTCCGGGAACGCGAGCAGTTCGAGCTCCTCGAGCGCAAGATCCTCCCGGCGTGGCACGAGAGCGCGGGCCATGGAGCGCCCTTCGCGCGCAGCCGCCGCCCGGTGCGCGCCTGGAGCGCGGCCTGCTCGACCGGGGAAGAGCCGTACTCGATAGCGATGACGTTGCTCGACAGCCTGCCCTCTCCGGGTCGCGGCGGCGCGGCGGGACAGGCGCCCCCGTGGGCAGGCGACGCCCCTGCGGGCGCTCCGGGGATCTGCATCCTCGCGACGGACCTGTCCGTCCGCGCGCTCGACCAGGCGCAACGCGCGGTGTGGCCGCTCGAGCGGGCCTCGGAGATCCCGGAGGAGCGCCTGCGCAATTACATGCTCCGCGGGACGGGCGCGAGCGGGGGCCTCATGAAGGCCCGGCCGGAGCTGCGCAGGCTCATCACCTTCCGGCGCTTCAACCTGCTCGACGCGGCGCCCAGGCGATTCGGTCTGTTCGATCTGATCTTCTGCCGGAACGTCCTCATCTACTTCGACGCCGCGACGAAGGCGTCGATCGTGGCGAGGCTCATCGCCAACCTCGCGCCTTCAGGGTACCTGTTCCTCGGACACGCCGAGGGCCTCCACGGGACGGACCACCGCGTGCGATGCGTCGCGCCGTCCGTTTATCGGCTCCAGCCCCCGGGGGGGCTCGAAGGAAGCCGCAACACATCCAGCTCGGAGCATGCATCATGCTTGCGCACATCGGAGTAGGTCGGAAGCTCTACCTCGGCTTCGCCGCCATGGTCGTCATCGTCCTCGGACTGGCGGGCACGGCCTACAAGAGGTTCGCGGAGCTCGACGAGGCCCGCTCATGGGACCAGCACACGTACGAGGTGATGCTCGCGACGAGCGAGATCATGGAGTCGCTGCTCGACACCGAGACAGGGGAGCGTGGGTTCGTCATCACCGGGGTGGAATCGTTCCTGCAGCCGTACCGCGGCGGGCGCGACCGGTTCGAGAAGAGCCTGAGTCGCGCCCGGGAGCTCACCAGGGACAACCCGCGCCAGCAGGTGCGCCTCGAGAAGGTCGAGACGGACCACAACGAGTGGCTCTCCTCCGTGCTGGAGCCGATCATCCAGCTCCGCCGCGTCGCGGACGGGGCGAACGTGCCGGCGGATCGCGCCTTCGACGAGGTCAGGCAGGGGCGCGGGAAGATCCTCATGGACCAGATGCGCGCGTCGCTCAAGGAGATCGACGACGAGGAGCGCGCCCTCCTCGGCCAGCGGCAGGCGGCGACGAACGCGCTCGTCACGACGATGTACGTGACGCTGCAGATAGGAGGTCTGCTCGCGCTCGTCGTCGCCCTCGTGCTCGCCATCGTCTTCAGCAGGATGGTCTTGGTGCCGCTCACCCAGGCTGTGTCGATCCACCAGCGCATCGCCGGGGGCGACTTCACGGGCGACATCACGGTGAAGAGCTCCGACGAGTTCGGCCAGATGCTCGGCGCCGTGAAGGCCATGTCGGAGCGCCTGGCGGGCCTCATCGGCGAGGTCCGGAGCGGCGCTGTCTCGGTCTCCTCGTTCTCGGTGCAGCTCTCGGCGACGGCGCAGAGCCTGTCGCATGGCACCAGCGAGCAGGCGGCGTCCGTGGAGGAGACGACGGCCAGCCTGCAGCAGCTGAGCGGCACGATCGCGAAGAACGCCGCCAACTGCAAGCAGGTCGAGGAGACGGCGCACCGGAGGACGAAGGACGCGGAGCATAGCGGTCAGGCGGTCCGGGAGACGGTCGAGGCGATGAAGGCGATCGCCCAGCGGATCGTGATCATCGAGGAGATCGCGTACCAGACGAACCTTCTCGCCTTGAACGCCGCGATCGAGGCGGCTCGCGCGGGCGAGCATGGCAAGGGCTTCGCCGTGGTCGCCACGGAGGTGCGGCGGCTGGCCGAGCGCAGCCGGGACGCGGCGAAGGAGATCGGCTCGTTTGCCGCGTCGAGCATCACGGTCGCGGAGCGCTCGGGACAGCTCATCGCGGAGCTCGTCCCGTCGATCCGGGAGACCGCGGAGCTGGTGCAGGGCGTCGCCGCGGCATCCAAGGAGCAGTCGAACGGCGTGGCCCAGATCAGCGGGGCGGTGGAGCTGATCGAGCAATCCACGCAGCGCAACGCGGCGATCGCCGAGGAGCTCGCCAGCACGGCAGCCGAGCTCTCGGCGCAGGCGGAGCAGCTCCAGAACGTGATGGCGTCGTTCCGCCTCTCGCAGGAGAGAGACGGCGACCTCGGCCACAAGCCTCCGGGGACGGGGAGTCTACCGGACCGCCACGGCGGTAAGGCGCTGTGGAAGCCGCCGCAGAAGGGCCGCCCGAGCGGCGGCGCATCGAGCAACGGGCGCTCGCCCCACGCCGCGAGCGATCAGGACTTCATCCCGTTCTAGCGCGGTCCTCGGCTGGGACGGATACACCTTCGTTCGTCTCTCGTCCTCATCTTCAGTCCTCAGTCCTCAGTCCTCTTCGTCTATCCTCTTCCCTCTTCGTCTATCCTCTTCCGTCCTCCGTCTCCGTCTATCCTCTGCGTGCTCGTGCTCGTGCTCGTGCTCGTGCGCGTGCGCGTGCGCGCTAATCCCGGGGTATCGCGCACGCGCACGGCGGCACGCAACCCTGCGCGCGGCCGCTCTCATCAGCGCCCGCTGGCACTGGCGAGCGCCAACGCTCCGGCAGCAAGTCGACCCGAGCCGCGGGCTCGTGCTCCCTCCGGCTCGACCCCACCCCCACGTTCCCCCCGCATCCTGGGTGCCGGCCGTCGTTTTTTTTCGCTATCGTCGCCCGGCATGTCGAGACCCCGCCCGCGGCTCCGACCTGCCCGTGAAAGCGCCCCGCTTCCGGGGCGCTCGATGAAGAGGAGAGGGAGCCGACCATGAAGTACATGCTGATGATGAACACCCCGCACGGGGGGCCGTACCAGGTTGCCAGCTGGCAGCAGAAGGACCTCCACGCCCACATGGCCTTCATGAAGAGCTTCCACGAGAAGCTCAGCGCCTCGGGCGAGCTGGTGGCGGCCGAGGGCCTCGCGGGGCCCGACCAGGCCAGGCTCGTGCGCGCCGGCAACGACGGCAGGCCGATCACCGACGGCGTGTTCCCGGAGGCCAAGGAGTTCCTCGCCGGGTACTGGATCGTGGACGTCGACAGCCCCGCGCGCGCCTACGAGATCGCCGCGGAGGCGTCCGCCGCGCCCGGCCCCGGCGGCGCGCCGCTCAACATGGGGATCGAGGTGCGAGAGGTGATGAGCGCGCCGCCCAACGACCTGCCGTGACCTCGCCGCCGCGCGGAGCCCGGATCGAGCGCCTGCTGCGCGACCTCGCGCCGCAGGTGCTCGGCGCCGTCCTCCGGCGGTTCCGCGACTTCACCGCCTCGGAGGACGCCGTCCAGGAAGCGCTGCTCGCCGCGGCCACGCAGTGGCCGCGCGACGGCGCGCCGGACGAGCCGCGCGCGTGGCTCATCCAGGTGGCGTCGCGGCGCATCACCGACCACGTCCGGAGCGAGGCGGCCCGCCGCCGCCGCGAGGCGTTCGTCGTCAGCCTCGTGCCGCCCGAGCAGCAGCTCGCGCTCGCCCCCGACAGCGACGAGGCCCCCGAGCAGGACGACACGCTCGCCCTGCTCTTCATGTGCTGCCACCCCGCGCTCTCGCCGTCGTCCGCGATCGCGCTCACGCTGCGCGCCGTCGGGGGCCTGACCACGGCCGAGATCGCCCGGGCGTTCATGGTCCCGGAGGCGACCATGGCGCAGCGGATCAGCCGCGCCAAGCAGAGCATCAAGGCCTCTGGCGTGCCCTTCCAGGTGCCCACGCCCGAGGAGCAGGCGCAGCGGCTCGGCGCCGTGCTGCACGTGCTCTACCTGATCTTCAACGAGGGCTACACGACGAGCTCCGGCCCGGAGCTGCACCGCAGCGACCTGTCGAGCGAGGCGATCCGCCTGACGCGCACGGTGCACGCGCTCCTCCCGGACGACGGCGAGGTCGCGGGCCTGCTGGCGCTGATGCTGCTGACCGACGCGCGGCGCGCGGCGCGCACCGGGCCTGCGGGCGAGCTCATCCCGCTCGACGAGCAGGATCGGGGCCGGTGGGATCAGGGCGCCATCGCCGAGGGCGTCGCGCTCGTCTCCGCGGCGCTGTCGAGGGGCTCGGTCGGCCCGTACCAGCTGCAGGCCGCGATCGCGGCGGTGCACGACGAGGCGGCGCGCGCCGACGACACGGACTGGCCGCAGATCCTGGCGCTCTACGGCGTGCTGATGCGGATGTCCGACAACCCGATGGTCGCGCTCAGCCACGCGATCGCGACGGCCATGGTGCACGGCCCGCGCGCGGGGCTCGCGCTGCTGGCGGCGCTCGACGCCGACCCGCGGCTCGCGGGCCACTACCGCCTCGACGCGGTCCGCGCGCACCTCCTCGAGCGCGCCGGCGATCACGAGGCCGCGATCGAGCACTACAGGAGAGCGGCCGGCCGCACGACGAGCATCCCGGAGCAGAGCTACCTGACGACGCAGGCGGCGCGGCTCCGCGACGCGCGCAGGTAGCGAGGGCGAGGCGCCGGCCGCGCGCGGCGGCGCGCGCGCAAAGCCGACCGGCGAGGCTTGGTGCCGGCGGACGGGTGCGCTAACCGGTCCTCCCATGTCCAGCTCGTCACGCGACGCGACCGCCGCGCCGTACGCCCGGGAGCTCGAGGTAGCGACGGCGGCAGCGCGGGCCGCCGGGGAGGTGATCCTGGGCTTCTACGGGCGCGCGGCCGTCTCGGAGAAGCCGGACGGGTCGGTGGTGACGCAGGCAGACTACGCCTCTGACGCGTCCATCCGCGCCGCGCTCTCGTCGGCGTTCCCCGCCGACGCCCTGCTCACCGAGGAGGGGTCGGACGATCCCGCGCGGCTCGCCAGGGATCGGTGCTGGATCGTCGATCCCATCGACGGGACGGCGCAGTACGTCGCGCGCACCGGCGACTTCGACGTGTTCATCGCGCTCGCCGTCGACGGCGCGCCGGCGGTCGGCGTCTCGTATCAGCCGACGTCGGGGCTGCTCCTCTGCGCCGTCGCCGGGAGCGGAGCGTGGATCGAGCGCCCCGGGCACGAGCGCCGGCCGCTCCGCCTCTCCCTGGGCCCCGGGCGGCCCGTCATCGCCACCAAGGGCTGGCTCGGCGCTCCGGACAACCTCCCGCGCCTGCAGCGCGTCGCGCCGCGGCTGGGCGCGGCGGAGGTCGTCGAGGCGACGCAGAGCCTCTGCGCCCGCTCGCTGCTGCCCGGCCCGGGCTCCGTCGACGCGATCGCCGGGATCCCCACCGGGGGCCGCCGCCTCGGCGCCTGGGAATGGGATCTCGCCGCCGTCGACCTGATCACCCGGGAGGCGGGCGGCGCCGCCACCGACCTCGCCGGCCGCCCGCTCCGCTACAACCAGCCGACGCCGCGCTTCGACGGCGGGCTGCTCCTCAGCCGCTCCCCCGCCCTGCACGAGCGCCTCCTCTCGGCCCTCGCCGCGGAGCCCTGACGATCGCTGGCCGCGGGGGCTATCCGTCCCCGGCGAGGGCTTTCCCCTGCGCTTCCAGGGCAGCTTTGATCACGCCGACCGCCTTTGGCCCCACGCCGTGAAGGGCCAAGAGCTGGGCCTCGGTCCACCGCGCGACCTGGTCCAGGCGCGAGACCCCGACCGAGGCGA
The DNA here is from genome assembly GCF_051530195.1 of Sorangium sp. So ce321. NCBI lineage: Bacteria > Pseudomonadati > Myxococcota > Polyangiales > Polyangiaceae > Sorangium > Sorangium sp. So ce321. The sequence goes on from NZ_CP150329.1 coordinate 8,287,669, forward strand.
GCGCCCGCGTCGCCGGCTTCCCGATGCCCTTCGGCAGCGCGGACTCTGGCTGTTCCCTCGTCTTGCTCGGCATGCGCGCCTCCTCTCCTGGTCAGTTGCCGGCGTGCCCGGCGATCACCGCCTTCGGGCGGCGCGCCCGCCACGGTAACGCCTGCTCGAGCTGCGCCGCCAGCCGGAACAGCGTGTCCTCGGCGCCGTAGCGACCGACGAGCTGGACGCCGATCGGCAGGCCCGCGCTCGTCTCGGCGAGCGGCAGGCTCATCGCCGGTTGCCCGGTGACGTTGAAGAGGGGCGTGAAAGGGATGATGTCGAAGAGCTTGTCGCTCCAGCCCTTCGCGCCGAGGCTCGCGTCGTTGGCGTCGAGGGCTCCGAGCGGCGGAGGGGGCGTGGCGACGGTCGGCGTGAGCAGCACGTCATGACGCTGGAAGAAGCCGGCGACCGTGCGGCGGATCGTGTTGCAGACGTGGTGGGCGTCGTGGAGATCGAGCGCCGTCAGCCGCTGGCTGTACTCGACCGAGGCCAGCGTGGTCGCTTCGAGCACCTCCGGGCCGAGGGGGACGCCGAGCGCCGCCGAGAGCCCCAGCGCGCCGCTGGCCACGAAGCACGTCCAGATCGCGAGCTGGGCCTTCATGAACGGCTCCCAGTCCACGGAGGGGCTGGCCTCCTCGACGACGTGGCCCAGCGACGCGAGCTCCCGGCCCACGGCCAGGACCGCCCGCACGTGCTCGGGATCCACGGCGGAGCCCGACCAGGACCGCGCCGTCACGGCGACGCGCAGGCGGCCTGGCGGCGCGCCGACCTCCTCGACATAGGGCCGGCCCGGGGGCCTGATCTCGTATTTGTCCCCCACGCCCGCGCCGTGCACCGCGTCGAGCAGCGCCGCGGCGTCGCGCACCGTGCGCGTCACGGCGAACTCGATGGCCAGGCCGCCGAGCATCTCGTCGAAGTCCGGCCCGGGCGGGGTGCGGCCTCGCGTCGGCTTGAGCCCGACGAGCCCGCACCAGCCCGCTGGGATGCGGATCGAGCCTCCCCCGTCGTTCGCGTGCGCCGCCGGCAGCGCGCGCGCCGCGACGAGCGCCGCCGAGCCGCCGCTCGATCCGCCCGGCGTGCGGGCAACGTCCCACGGGTTGCGGGTCGGCCCGTTGGCGACCGATTCCGTCGCGGCGTTGAAGCCGAACTCCGGGGTCGCCGTGCGCCCCAGCACCGCGAGCCCCGCCTGCCTGAAGCGGGCCATCAGCTCCGTGTCGTGCGGAAAGGGGATCCCTGGCCCGGTCAGACGGCTCCCGAGGCGCGTGGGCACGCCCGCGGCGTGGATGGCCAGGTCCTTGATCGCGAACGGCACGCCCCGGAAAGGGCCGTCGGCGTTGCAGGCGAGCGGCTCGTCGAAGAGGTCGCCGACCAGCGCGTTCAGCGCGGGGTTGACCTGCTCGATGGCCGCGCGCGCCGTCCGCTGCACCTCCGCCGCCGACACCTGGCGCGCCGCGATCAGCTGCGCCAGGCCCGTCGCGTCGCACTCGGCGTAGTCCGAAATCTTCATCTCTGGCCCTCCTCCATCCATCGTTTCTGGACAGAAACGTGGATCTCGAGCCTAACACCGCCCTCGATCGGCTCGCCCCGCGATCCACGCGAGTTCCGCACAGGACCTATGTGTGGAATCCGTGCGACCTGTGGTCTCGGCGCGTCGACCTCCTCCAGCGCGCCCCGCCAGCGAGGGAGGGAGTCGCGCGCCGGCGAGCGACGATGGACGTGAGATGGTCAGTCCACGCAGGAGGGATTCATGCTGCCGTGATGGAGGGCGTCCCGCGCCGGGCGATCTCGACGTCCACGGGGAGCCGCTTGGCGCTGGTCATGGTCCACGGGCTGAAGAACTCGCAGCCTGCGTCGCGGGCCACCGCGATCGTCCGGTACCGCTCGAGCAGGATCTCCAGCGCGATCTTCGCCTCGAGCCTGGCCAGCGGGGCGCCGAGGCAGAAATGAATGCTGTACCCGAAGCTCAGGTGCTGGTTGGGCTTCCTGTGGATATCGAACCGGTCCGGATCCTGGAAGTGCGCGGCGTCCCGGTTGGCCGAGATGAGCCACAGGATGACCACCTGATCCGCGGGGATCTGCTTGCCGCCGAGCTCCACCTCGGCCGTGGTCCGCCGGGCGAGCCGGGGGAACGGCGGGCGGTAGCGGAGCACCTCCTCGATCGCCGCGGGGAGCCCCGTCGGGTCGGCGCGGAGCTCAGCCGCGGCGTCGGGGTGCTCGTCGAGGCAGAGGATCGCGTTGCCGAGCAGCGCTGTCGTCGTGATGTGGCCGGCGATCAGCAGCAGGCCGACGAACCCGACGATCTCCTCGTCATCGAGGGTGTGCCCGTCGACCTCCGCGCGCGTGAGCTGGCTGATCAGATCGTCGGTGGGCCGGGCGCGGCGCTGCTTGATGTGCGCGAGCAGGTACTCGTTCATCTCCCGCAGGATCGGGCCCATGCGGTCCATGGCGGCCTGGTCCGGCAGGGTGCCCGCGTCCTCACCGTTCCTCGACAGCAGCGTGTCGGCCCACCTCCGGAAAGACTCCCTGTCCGCGACCGGGATGCCGAGCAGCTCGGCGATGACGATCACCGGCAGCGGATAGGCCAGGTCGCCGACCAGATCGAAGCGCCCGGCGTCGCCGACGCTGCCGAGCAGCTCGCTCGTGATCGTCGCGATCCGCGGCGCGAGCCCGGAGACGACGCGCGGCGTGAACGCCTGGCTGACCAGGTCGCGGAGCTTCCGGTGCTTCGGCGGGTCCAGCCGGGCGAAATTGCCCCGGGAGAACAGCTCGAAGTCGGCCTGCGGCGGGATGAACTTCGACATGTCCGAGGAGAACGTCGCCGGATCGGACAGGACGCGGAGGACGTCCGCGTGGCCGAAGAGCTGCCAGGTACGCTGCGCCTCGTTATAAACGACAGGACAGGACTCCCGCGCCTGGCGTAGCCAGGCCAGGAAGGGGTCCAGGGTGGGCTGGCTCGGATGCGCGAAGACGTCGGTCGTGCTCATATCGGATCACTCCTCGGGGCTCTCCCGCGTTGAGGTGGAATTCCCTTGTGTGAACTGCACGTAATAAGCGCGTAGCTGCACGAACTCGTCGATGATCCGGGGCGCCAGCGCGCGCAGGGCCCCGGGGTCGGGGGGCTCGGCGGGCTCGAAGGCGCTGCGCACCATCGCACCGAGGATCTCGGCCCGCTCGTCCAGAGGCCGCCGCTCCTCGGCCATCAGCAGCGGATCGAGCAGGTGGAACCCGAACACCATGGCGTTGATCGCATACAGCTGATCGTCCGAAGCCATGTCGGTGCGCAGTAGGCCGTGCGACCGCAGGAGCGCGAAGTACTCGCGGAAGGAAGCGAGCTTCCGGCCCTGGAGCGGCCGCGCCGTGCTGTCGACCACGAGGCTGCCGAGCACCTCGGTGTCCCGCGTGAACATCGCTTGCAGCAGCGGGAGCTCCTTCAGCACGAGGAGCGATCTCCGCAGCACGCGGTGCAGCAGGATCTCCGCCGGATCCTCGCGCACCGCCTCGGTGAACCTGTCGAACATCTTCACGGAGTCGCGCGCGAGCACCGCGAGGAAGAGCGCCTCCCGCGTCTTCCAGTGCAGGTAGATGGTGCCCTTGCCGATGCCGGCCCGCTTGGCGACCTCATCGATGGTCACGCGCTTGTACCCCCAGCGGAGCACCAGCTCCGCCGCCGCATCCAGGATCCGCTCGGCCCGCTGCCGCTGCTTCGAGATCTCGCCGTCCGTCAAGCCCACGCTCCGTTGCTGATCGTTCGTGACGTTTGACCAAAATTCTAAATCGGTCAAACGTCACGTGGTCAACCTAGCGTGCCTGCCAGGGCTGTCAAGCGAGGGGTTGCGGGGCGGTACATTGGCGCGGTGCACGCTCGCCCCCTCGCCCGTCGCGCCGCTGGCCTCGCTGCCGCGGCGATCCTCGCCGCCGCGCCGCGCGCCGCACGCGCGGATCCCCCGCCGCTCTCGGGCGTCGAGGAGGCGCTCGCCGGGATCCTGGTGATCACGCTCCTGCCGTCCGAGATCGGCGCCGACGTGGCGCTCGGCCCGAGCGCGGAGGGCGGCGCGCGGGCGCTGCTCGCGTGGTCCTTTCAGGTGCCCATCGCCCTCTCGGAAAGTGACGCCGCGACGGCGCCGCTCACCAACCACCGCGTGGTGCTCGCGCCTGGCCTCGCGATCGGCGAGCAGCTCGGCGCGACCCCGGACGACCGCGCCGACGTGACGTTCCGCATGCGCGCCGGCTACCGGGGCGTCTACCACCCGCGCGGCGGGGTGTTCGGCGTGCTCGCGGGCGCCGGCACCACGATGGAGTTCTGGCCCCTGGTGCGCCCGTCGATCTCGCCGGAGCTCGGCGTGCACCTCGGGTCCTGCTGCATGGACTTCGCGCCCATGGTCACGCTCATCCTCCGCGGCGACGTGTGGTTCGCGGGCGACGACGCGCTGCGCGCGAGCGCCATCGCGGGGTGGGCGCTCTACTGAGCGGCGGCGCCACGCCGCGCTCGAGCCTCGGCCGCGCGGAGCGCAGCGGGCGCGAGGGCCCCGCGGCGCGCAGCGGGCGCGAGGGCCCCGCGGCCCCCGGGCGCGCCGTCACCCTTCGAGGTACGACCCGAGCTCGCGCTGCCGCGAGCGCGTCCGGAGCTTCTCGAGCAGCTTCGCCTCGATCTGGCGGATGCGCTCGCGCGTCAGCGAGAAGGACTGGCCGATCTCCTCGAGCGTCTCGTCCTCGTTGCCGTCGAGGCCGAAGCGGCGCCGCAGGAGCTCGCGCTCGCGCGGCTGGAGCGAGTCGAGGAGCTCGCGCGTCTGCTCGATCAGGCGGCGCCGGGCCAGCATGTCGGCGGGCGTGGGCTCGTCGCCGGCCAGCAGATCGCCGTACCGCGTGTCGCCTTCCTCGCCGATGGGGGCGTCGAGGCTGAGCGGATCGAGCGCGAGCTCGCCGATCATGCGCACCTTCTCCACGGTGAGGCCGCTGCGCTCCGCGATGTCCTCGACCGAGGGCTCGCGCCCGCGCTCCTGCACCAGGTCGCGCCGGGCGCGCACCACCTGGCTCCGGATCGCGGTGAGGTGGACCGGCATGCGGACGGCCTTGCCCTGGTTGAGGATTGCCCGCTTGATGGCCTGCTTGATCCACCACGCGGCGTAGGTGCCGAAGCGGTGGCCGCGGCGGTACTCGAACTTGTCGGCCGCGCGGATCAGGCCGAGGTTCCCCTCCTGCACGAGGTCGAGCAGCGGGACGCCGAAGCGCTGGTGCTCCCGCGCGATGGCGACCGCGAGGCGGAGGTTCGCCTGGACGAGCTCCGACTTGGCCCGGGCGACGGCGCGCCGCCCCCGGGCGATCGCCGCGAGCGTCGCCTCGATCGGCGCGCGCTCCGCGCCCTTCGCCTCCGCCGCCGCCGTGCGCAGGCTCCGCTCGATGCGCTCCTCGAAGGCGGGATCGAGCCGCAGCTCGGCGAGGCCCGCGGCGAGGCCCGCGAGGGCGATCTCCGCGTCGTCGGCGCCCTGCCGGGCGAAGAGCGAGCGCGCGAGCTCGAGCAGGCCCGCGAGCCGCTTCAAGCAGACGTCCGCATCGACGTCGGCCGCGTCGGTCTCGCACAAGAGGTCCCGGATGCTGAGCGCCCCGAGCTCGACGTCCTCCGCCGTCCAGGCGAGCTCGCGCAGGGCGATGGGCGAGCGGACCCAGGCCTCGAAGCACGCGAGCGCGCCGGCCTCGATGCGGCGGCCGAGCGCGACCTCGCCCTCGCGCGTCAGCGGCTGGCTGCCGGCGAGCGACCGGAAGTAGAGCTCGGTCGCGCCGGGCGCAGCATGCCCCGCCGCGGCCCGCACGCGGCGCGCCGGAGCGCGCTCGCCTGCCTGCCCCTCCGGGGAATCGACGAGAACGGGGTGACTCGATTCGGGCTCGCTCGCAGAGAGCGAGGAACGGAACCTCATTCAGTGCGCTCCAGTGTTGCCGCGGCGTCGTGCCTGCCCCCGGCGGGTTGCAGGGAGATACGAGCAGCGAGGCGCCTCGATACTCTATCCGCTATGGACGTAAACAGAAAATCGAAGGGCCAGCCTACTCAGGCCCTTTTACGGCATTTTTCTGAGTAGTTCCACAGCCACGCGCGCGACGTTGCACGTCCGCGGCGGCGCCGGCGCGATCGGCCGCGGCGAGGCGCGCTCCGCGGGCGCCGGAGTCTCGCCCGGTCCTCCTCGGCGGGCTGGTGGTGCGCGGACGCCGTGCGCCCTGGCTCAGCCCGCCGGGTCGGCCGGGTCTAGGGGGTGAATATCGCCACGAAGGCGTCGGCCCCGCCTGCGTGGGCGAGCGGTCCGGACCCGAAGTCCAGCGGCGCTGTCGCGGCGCCGGTGATCGCGATCGCGCCGAGCGGGGAGCTGATGAGATCGTTCACGGGGGCTCCGAGGGGGCGCGTCCAGAGCGCCGCCCCGGTCGCGTCGAGCCTGGCGAGCCCGTCCCCGGCGACGAGGATCCCGCCGGCGGGGTCGACGGCGATCCTGCGGGCGAAGGGGACCGAGCGGCTGAAGAGGTGCTCGCCGTCCTGATCCAGCTTGACGAGGAAGGGGCCGGCGGGAAGCGCGCCGCCTCCGAGATCGAGTGACTGATGGATGGAGCCCGTCACGAGGATCTCGTCCGCCGCGTTGACCGCGACCGCGAGCGCCGTGGCGCCGCTGTCGGCCAAGGTCGCGGACTCCGGGCCGATCAGCCGGCTCCAGAGGACATCGCCCGCCGGCGTGAACTTGGAGACGGCGAGCCGCATGGCGCAGGGGCAAAACGGGCTGCCCTGGATGGACTCGCGCGTGGTCACCACGTTGCCGGCGCCATCGAGCGCGAGGCTCCCGCCGCTGTCGTGGGTCCCCTGTCCAGGGATCGGCTGATTCCAGAGGACGGCGCCCGCGGCATCCAGCTTGATCAGGGAGGTGCGAGGGCCCTCGTGCCGGTTGAAGATGACCGCGTACACGTCGCCCAGCGCATCGACGGCGAGCTGGTCCGTGCCCATTTCCCCCAGGAAGCCCCACATGGGCGTCGAGAGGGGCCCCTGGCTCCAGACGTGATCGCCGTCAGCGTCGAGCTTGACCATGAAGAGCGCGGGGCTGGAATCGAAGTGTTCGAGCGGACCCCCGCCGAAATCGACGGTCGGAACACCGAGGCCGCCGCTGTAGCCGCCGGCGAGGAAGATATTGCCGCTCCCGTCGACGGTCACGGCGTCTCCCCATTCCCTGGAGGAGCTCCCGAAGCTCCTGCTCCAGAGCAACGTGCCCGAGGGGTCGATCTTGAGAAGGAAGACATCCTCTTCGCCGGCGCTCGTCAGCGGCCCGGCGCCGAAATCGACGGTCCCCTCGAAGGCGCCCGTGACGTAGAGGTTCCCCGCGGCGTCGCTGGCGATGGCCGCCCCTCGCTCATCGCCTGGGCCGCCGTACCCCCGCGCCCAGGCCAGCTCCACGCTCCCGCCGCCAGCGCCGCCTTCGCCACCGCCCCCCTCGCCGGCGCCTCCGCCATTGCCGCCATGACCGCCAGCGCCGCCCTCGCCGGCGCCTCCGCCATTGCCGCCATTGCCACCATGACCTCCAGCGCCGCCCTCGCCGCCACTGCCGCCCTCGCCGCCACTGCCGCCCTCGCCGCCACTGCCGCCCTCGCCGCCAGCGCCGCCGCTGCCGCCAGCGCCGCCCTCGCCGCCATTGCCCCCTTCACCGCCGCCACCTCCGGTCGGCGCAGCGCCAGCGCCGCCGCTGCCAGCGTCACCTCCCGCGCCGCCAGCTCCGCCGCGCTCGACGGGCTCGCACGCGACGGCGGCGAGGAGAAACGAGAGAACGACGGGGGCCGAGAGGCACCTCGAAAGCACGAACGACGACACGACAGATCCGGAAGTTCTGGTCATGCCGGCTCTGATGCTCCGCATCTGTGCAGGATTCATTCAGTCACCCCTCAATGCCGCCGCCGCAACCGCCCTCGATGATCACTCCGCCTTCCAGCCGCGCTCTCCGACGAAGCTCCGTTTCGAGCCGAGTGGCCCCCAGGCGCCGCTGTCGATTCGCCCTGACCGGCGAGGCCCGCCGAGGAAGCCGACGAACCCGGGAGCGCATCGCCCCAGCCTCAGGGATGGCCCGGCCTCCCCCGCGAACATGCGCCCCGCGTGCCCGGCGTGGTCGCAACATCGGCGACGGCGGCGCCGAACCCGGGTACGATCATCGCAAGAGGGAAACTCCATGCGCTTGCTCGTCTCGATCGACTCCTGGGGTGCACGGTTGCTCTCGGTCCTGGCGCTCGCGCCGGCCCTGGGCTGTGATGGCGGCGTCACCGGCGGCGGCTCCGGCGGAAGCGCGGCCGATGGCTCCGGCGGAGGCGCGGCCGATGGCTCCGGCGGAAGCGCGGCCGATGGCTCCGGCGGAAGCGCGGCCGATGGCCCGGGCGGGAGCTCGACGGCGGGCCCGGGCGGAAGCGCGGCCGATGGGTCGGGCGGGAGCACGGGAAGCGCGCCGCCGGATGGGTTTCCTTTCGAATGCGAGGATCCCGAGCGCATCGTCGTCGCGGGCCGCGACACCGGGTACGTGCGCTGCGCCGACGGCTGGATGCACCGCGCGGAGGTCGTCGACTGTCCCAGCGCGCTCCCGCGCGAGAAGGCGTGCTCGGAGCCGAGCGGCGCCGCCGGGAGCTGCACCACCGACGCCGACTGCACCGAGCACCCGCACGGCTACTGCAACCCCGCCTCGGGAGGAGAGATCCTGCCGGGGTGCTTCTGCCATTACGGGTGCACCACCGACGCCGACTGCGGCGCGGGGCAGATCTGCCTCTGCGGCGATCCGGTCGGGGAGTGCGTGCTCGCGCAGTGCACCAGCGACGACGACTGCGGCCGGCTCCTCTGCTCCAGCTACGTCCTCAACCCCGGCTGCGGCGGGACCGGCTTCGCCTGCCAGACGCCGGAGGACGAGTGCGCCAGCGACGCTGACTGCACCGGGGACCTGCAGTGCTCGCTCGAGGCCGGCCGCCACACCTGCACGGAGCAGATCTGCGTGATCGGCCGGCCGTTCCTCGTGGACGGCGCCGCGCGCACCGCCGAGCCCGCCGCGCGCGACGACTGGCGCGCCGCCGCGCCGGGGGCGCCGCCCCGCCGGGAGGAGCTCTCGGCCGAGCAGCAGGCGGCCCTCGCCGCGCACTGGACCCGCGCCGCCCTCCTCGAGCACGCGTCGATCGCCGCGTTCGCGCGCTTCGCGCTGCAGCTGCTCTCGCTCGGCGCGCCGCCGGAGCTCGTCTTCGCGGCGCAGGCGGCCATGGGCGACGAGGCCGAGCACGCGCGCATGTGCTTCGAGCTGGCGAGCGCCTTCGCCGGCCGCGGCGTCGGCCCAGGGCCCCTCGCCATCGACGGCGCCCTCGGCGGCGAAGGCGCCCGGGAGATCCTGGTGATGACCCTCCGCGAGGGGTGCATCGGCGAGACAGTCGCCGCGATCGAGGCGGCAGAAGCCGCCCTCCACGCGGCGGATCCAGCGATCCGGCGCGCGCTCGAGAAGATCGCCGAGGACGAGACGCGCCACGCCGAGCTCGCCTTCCGGTTCGCCGCGTGGGCCGTCGAGCGCGACCCCTCCCTCGGGAGCGCCGTGATCGAGGAGCTCGCCGCCGCGCGCCGGGAGCCCGCCGCCCCGAGCGAGGAAGGTCCCGGCGGCCCGCTGCTCGGCTTCGGCGTGCTCTCGGCGCAGCAGCGGCGCGAGATCCGGGAGCGCGCGCTCGCGCAGGTCATCGCGCCCTGCGCGCGGGCGCTCCTCTCACGTACGCCGCGCGCGCAGCGCGGCGGCGAGCGCCGCTGCCCGCCCCCGCCGGCCGGCCCTCAGCGCGAGGAGACCGAGAGCTTCGCCACGAACAGCTGACCGCCCGCGGCCTCGACGTCGCAGTTCAGGAGCTCGAAGTTGGCGGCGGAGGTGCCCGCGAGGAAGACGTCCGTCCCGGAGACGGCGAGCGCCTGGATCTGCTGGAGCTCGGGGCCACCGCTCGCGCCGACCCACTCGACGTCGCCGTTCGTGGCGCTGAGCCGCGCGAGGAAGATGTCGCCCTCGCCGGCATCGCCGCTGACCTCGGCGTCATCGGTCTTCATCTGTCGCTGGAAATGCCCGGCCAAGACGATCTTCTCGGACCCGTCGATCCCGACCAGCTGCGCTGACTGGGCCATGCTGCCCCCGAGCTGCTTGGCCCACCTGGGATCGCCGCCCCGGTCGAGGTACGCGACGAAGCCGTCCTCGTCGGTGGAGACGAGCCCGGCGTCGGTCTCGCCGGGGAGGTCGATCTCTCCCGTGAACGAGCCGGCCACCACGACGCCGGCCTCGTGCACCGCGACGGCGCTGGTGCGCTGATCCCCCGGGAGAGCGGAGTAGTGCCGGAACCAGAGGCCCGCGCCCCCGGGGCTCGATCGATTGCAGATCCAGTCCGCCGGGAACGAGGCGAGGAAGGCGTCGACGCCCTCCGCGGCCTCGCCGCCGGGCGGCAGCGCTTGCTCGGCGCCGGGAAAGCCGAGGTTCACCCGGCCCTCGAACTCGGAGGCCACGAAGACGTCCCCGGACCAGATGCGGAGCGCGCGGGGCCGGTAGCGCGCCCCCGCGAGGCCCGAGAAGACGCCGCTGCACGGGTCCGAGAGGGTCTGTCCTTCGTAGCTGGAGAACCCCATGTCCGCCCCGTCCTTGAGCGACGTCAGGAGGACGACCCGGTCGCCCATGACGGCGACCGCCTCCGCCTCGTCAGGGCCGCTCGACCCGTGCGTCACGCACGCCGCGACCCCGCCAGGATCGCCCTTGTCGAGCCGCGCCACGAACGCTTCGCGGTCCCCCCCGCCCTCGGGCAGGCCGCAGTCCGCGCCGAACGCCAGCGTGCCAGTGAAGTCGCCCGCCACGTAGACGCCGTCGTCGCCGAGGGCGATCGAGGTCGCCTGATGGGCGTGCGTCGCGGCGTCGTTCTCCGCGTTCCCGAAGCGCTCGCTCCAGATGTGGTTCCCGTCGTGCTCGAGGTGCGCCACGAACACGTCCTGGCCCGTGCCCCCCGCCCGGAGCACCGCGCCGCCCGCGACGGAGAGGTTCCCCTTGAAGCTGCCCGCGAGCCACAAGGTGCCGTCCCGGTCGGCCACGATCCCGCCGAGCGTCGTGTCGGCGTCGCCGAACGGCATCGCCCACTGGCACGTGTAGCCGGGCTCGCTGGTCGTCGTGCCGCCGCCGGCGCCTTCCTCCTCGTTGATGAGCTGGATGCCCGCGATCTCCGCGCAGCCCGCGGCGCTCACCGCGCTCGCAACGACAAGCGCGCTCGCCAGCCAGCGCTGGCCGCGCCGTTCGAGGCTCATCGTCATCAGAACACCCCGACGACGGCGCCGCCGAGGACGCCGGGCACGATCTGCACGCGAGCGCCCGCGCGCGGGCCGTCCGGGGGCAGCGTCCACCAGAGGACGGCCGTGCCGGCGAGCGCCGCGCCCGCGGCGATGAAGCAGAAATCGGACACTGTCGCGTACGAAGCCGCCCTGCGGGACAGGTCGGGCACCGGCTGCGCGCAGTCCCGGTAACGCGACGGGTCGCTGCACGCCGTCCTGGCGGCGTCGTCGACCTTGCTCCACGTGGAGAGCGCGAGGCCCCCGAACGTGCTGCCGAGCGCGATGCCCGCCAGCGTGAGCCCGCCCGTCACCCACATCAGTTTCCGGTGGATCGGATCGGGCCTCACGCCAGGAGGGTCCGGCCTGCGCCACGCGACGTCGCCGGCGGCAGGCGCGGCGACCGGCTCCGTCGCGGTGGGCTCGAGCGCCGTGACGTGGACCTCGGCGAGCTGCCGTGGCTGGCTCACCTCCACCTCGCGCGTGAACGCCTGCCTGCCGGGCGCGGTCGCGGTCACCTTGTGCTTCCCCGGCTCGATGGGGCGGGCCTCGCCGAGGCTCCGCGCCTCCACGCCGTCGAGCCTCACCTCGAGCCCCGGCAGCGCCTTCACCTCGCCGGACAGGACGATCGCGAGCCGCGGGAGCCGCTGCTCCAGCGCCGCCGCGCGCTCGCGCGCCTCCGCCCCCTGCTTCGCGTCGATGCCCGCCCCTTCCGCGGCGCCGACCTCGCTGTAGAGCGCCCACGCGCTCGCGAGGCGCCCCGTGCCCTCGCGGCACCTCGCGAGCTCGAGCTTCGTCGCGGCCGACGGGCTCAGCCGGTCGCTCTCCTCGAGCTTGGGACAGGCCGCCTCGGGTCGGCCGGCCGCCAGGAGCTCCTGCGCCTCGCGGCGCAGCGCGTCGCCCCGCGCGCGCTCCGCGATCGTCGGCTCGGCCCAGGCCGTCATCGCCGGCGCCGACGCGGCAAGCGCCAGGACGAGCCCGAGCGCGGCGCGGCCGGGGCCCCTCCGCGCCGCGCGCCCCGCGCTGCCCGAGGAGCGGCGGGACCTTCTGCTGATCTCTTCAGGCATCGAGTCCCCTGGACGGTCGGCGAGCAGCACCTGAGCGAGGTCCCTGCGCTGGACCGCGACGACCGATTAACAGGGCACCGCGAGGAGCGCCAGGCGAAAGGCGCTCCGGGCTCCCCCGCGAGCGCCAGGCGAAAGGCGCTCCGGGCTCCCCCGCGAGCGCCAGGCGAAAGGCGCTCCGGGCTCCCCCGCGAGCGCCAGGCGAAAGGCGCTCCGGGCTCCCCCGCGCCGGGCGCGCGTCGCCTCGCCCGTCCTCCACGCGCGGCGCGCCGCGCGGGCGGGCCGAGGGCGGCGGAGCGCGGGCCGCGCCCACCCACATCAGCGCCTCACGTCGCGCGCGCGAGGACGGTTTGCTGTCCGGCGACTCCCATTTATCCTCGGCGCGCGTCGCTCGCCGCGGCCGCGGGGGAACCGGGAAGAGAGGTCGTGCCCTCATGCTCAAGTCCATCGCCCCACCCAGGAAGACCTCGCCCAGGAAGCCCGCGGCGCCCCCCCGGGCGGCCGCCGCGTTCAACCGGATCGCGCCGGAGCTGAGCGAGCTGAGCGCGGCCGCGCTCGCGCCGATCAACATCGACCTCCCGCGCGCCGTCGCGCTCGTGCTCGGCGCGCTGCCGGGCCTCGCGGCGCTGCGCCCGGCCATCGTCAAGCAGCTGCCCGAGCACAAGATCGCGCTGCTCGACAAGCTGGAGCTGTACGCGCTCGCGGCCTGGTACGCGCACCTCATCGCCCTGCCCGAGTCGGGCGCGGGGCACGCGGTGAAGCCCCTGCTCGACGAGGCGCTCGCGCTGCGCGCGAAGCTCCTCGCGGACGCCGACGATCTCGCCCGGCGCGGGCTGCTCGACCCCGACGCTGTCGACGACATCCGCGCCGGCGAGGGCCACGTCGACAGCGCGAACGACCTCGTCGCGCTGTCGGCGCTGTTCAACCACAACTGGCCGGAGATCGCGGGCAGGACGGAGGCCACCGAGGACGAGGTGCGGCGCGCCGGCGAGCTCGGGCCGAAGCTCCTCGCGGCGCTCGGCGTGCGCGAGCTCGGCCCGGAGGCCGCGGTCTCCGACGCGGCCGACCGCCGCGCGCGCGCCGTCGCGCTGTTCGTGCGCGCGTACGAGCAGACGCGGCGCGCGGTGACCTACCTGCGCTGGGACGAGGGCGACGCCGAGCTCATCGCGCCGTCGCTCCAGCGGCGGGAGCGGAGCGCCCGCACGCCGAGCGCCGCCCCCCCGCCCCTGCCCTTCGTGAAGGCGTCCGACGAGCCGCCCGCGGACACGCTCACCGCCCCGCAGCCGGGCCCCGCGGAGCACGCCCGGCCCGCCTGACACGCCCGGCCGCCAGGGACACCGCTCCTCCGCGGCGGCCACGCGCGCGGCGCGCGCCGCGCGGCGCCGCCGCGACCGGCGTTCGGCTTCGACCCACGCGGCCTTTGCGCTAGCGTTGCGCTTCCGCTTCCCGCTTCCGGTCTCGCCCCCTCGCTCCCGGGCCATCGCGCGTACCGGCTGGAGCGCTCCCGCGAACAGGTGCCCTGATGTCCTCCGTACCAGCCCCGAAGAAGAAGCGATCCAAGATCAGCGCGAAGAAGACCGCCAAGAAGAGCGCGAAGAAGGGCGCACCCTCCCTGCCCCGCCGGGACGAGGCGTGGATCGGCGGCTTCTTCTCGCTGCGCGCGTTCGTGCACGAGGGCGACGAGGCGTACCGCCCCGAGGCGGTCGTCTGGATGACCGAGCGCGGCTTCGTCCTGAGCTGCGCCGCGCTGCGCCCCGACGACGTCGTGGCGGGCGCCGTCGACAGCTTCGAGGCCGCCGCCAGCGACCCGCTGGAGGGCGAGCCGCGCCTGCCCGCGCGCGTGCGCGTGGCCTCGCCCGCGCTCGCGGACGCCCTGCGCGCGCGGCTCGGCCCGGAGATCGACGTCCGCGTCGCGCCGACGCCGGAGATCGACGTCGTGGCCGAGGACCTGGAGGAGCACCTCGGCGCGCGGGACGGCCGGCTGACGCCGAGCTTCCTCGGGGGTGGCATCGAGGCGCCCGCGATGGCGTCGTTCTTCCGCGCGGCGGCCGCGCTCTACCGCGCGACGCCATGGAAGGCGGTGCCCAGCGACGCGGACATCATGGCGATGTCGATCCCGTCGCTCGGCGCGCGCGACCTCGCGCTGTGCGTCGTCGGGCAGGCCGGCCAGAGCCACGGCGTGCTCCTCTTCGAGAGCGCGCAGGGGTTCGAGCTCTACCTCGCCGAGACAGCCAAGCTCCCGGACGCGCCGCCCGCCTCGCTGCCGGCGAGCTTCTTCTCGCTGAGCTTCGACCGCGCGGGCGACCTGCACCCCGCGCTGCGCGCCGAGGTCGACGAGCAGCGCTGGGAGCTGGCCGGGCCGGACGCGTATCCCATGCTCGCGATGGTCGACGAGGACCTCATCGGCCGCAAGCCGACGCCGAAGGAGCTCACCGCCTCCGAGGCGCTCGCGCTCGGCCTCGTCGAGCTGATGAAGCGGCGCAAGGAGATCGCGAGGGCGTTCCGCGGCGGCGCGCCGGTCGAGGCGAGCTACGTGGTGGAGACGCACGCGGGCCCGGTGGAGGTGCTGTTCCGCGCGCCCCACCCGGCGCGGAGCTGATCGCGGCGGACGGCGGCCGGCCGCGGCGAGCGAGCTCGCGGCGTACGGCGAGCTAGCCCGCGGGGTGCCGAGCTAGCCCGCGGGGTGCCGAGCTAGCCCGCGGGGAGCGCCCGCGTCAGCGGTTGACGAGCCGGTACAGATCGGCGTTGAGGATGAACTCGCAGACGACATTGCCGAACTGGAGGATGTCGCCGCTGCGGAGGGGCACGCCGTCCCCGGCCGGCGAGAGGAGCCGGTCGTTCAGGAACGTGCCGTTGGTGCTCTTCCTCGCGTGGAGCATCGGGGTGTCCGCGACAAGGACCGAGATGTGCGCGTGGACCTTCGAGACGGACTGATCGCGTAGCACGATATCGCTGTTCAGCGCGCGCCCGATGAGGATGCGATCCTGCCACGGGCTCTCCGGGCGCTTCGTCACCGCCAGGAGCTCGCAGCCGTGGGACGCGACGGTCATCCCCGATGAGATCCGGTGACGGCACAGCGCCGGCTGGTTGCTCGCGCCGGGCGAGGTGCCGGCGAAGATGGTCTTGAACGACGGGGGGGGCTGGTCGTCGGGACCGAGCTCCCGGAGCAGCCAGGCGTGAGGGTACCTTCGATCGAAGGCCATCCGTGAGAGCGCGCGGCTCTGAGCACAAAGGGTCGCGAAGGTCAACATGACAAGTTCTTCCCCGGGTTTCGTGCTGATCGAGCGAGCGGCGCCCAGCCGGGAGGGACATCGTCGGGCCGGCAGGGCCTGTTAAGACCTTATACATCAGTCCACGACGGGATCGCTGGGCGCCATGGTGTGCGCTGTGAGCGAGCGCAGCGGCGCCGCGCAGACCACAACGTCAGCGCTCGACATACCCGGCTCACGCGGGACTCACATGCGGCTCACGCGCGGCACATGCGGCGCACCTACGGCGCGAAGGCGGCGCGGCGTCGACGAAGGGCGCGTCGACGAAGGACCCGGCCCGCGGGGGACGCGGTCAGGCGCGCCGCGTCGAACAGCGCGCGGCGCGGGCGAAGCGAGACAAGCGAGGCAAGCGAGGCAAGCGAGGCAAGCGTGACACGAAGCGAGACACAAGAAGGTCAATGGAAATCCAACACATACGATAGCTCACAGCCTTTCCTGTTGACGCCGTCCTGGAGCACATGCACACCAAGTGATTACACTCGGGGAGATTCTCAAACTGGGCTCGGGGTCGCGAGCTTTCCGGATGAGGTCTTCCACGGGACAAGACCCCAGGAGGAACCATGTTCGGTCGCGGCAAGGTTGGCCTCGCGCCGCTCTTCGTCCTGCTCGCAGCTCTGCTGTGCTGGAAGCCGGCGTATGGAGCGCCGAGCGCAGTCACGTTCACGATAAGCCACGCGAACTGCGGTGACGACGGCGGATTCGCGCTGTTCGTGGGCGGGATGCACATCGACACGCTGCAGAGCACCAACGCGTGTTTCTGCAACTGGACGCCGCTCGTCGCGACGTACACGGATCCCGCGGTGCTCGCGCTGCTCGACGCGCCGCAGTGCAACGACGTCCGCGTCGAGGCGGTCGACGGGGCGGAGGTCGCGTGGGGGTTCGTCGAGGTGGCGATCGAGTCGGCGGAGGGCGTGGAGACGGCCTGTATCTACGACGCATGGCCGCGCGAGCCGAGCCGCCGCTGCGCCGAGCGCGACCTGTGCGACGCGTTCAGCTTCCTGCCCTCGGTCAGCCAGGACGACAGCGACCGTGACGGGATCTCGGGTGGGGTCGGCAACGGCTGCGACAACTGCGACGGCACCGCGAACCCCGGGCAGGAGGACGGCGACACCGACGGCATCGGCGACGCCTGCGACACCTGCCCGGGAACGATCAATCCTGACCAGAGCGATAGCGATCACAACGGCATCGGCGACGCCTGCGACACCTGCTGGGCGGCGGGCAGCTGGGACACCGACGGCGACGGCGCCTGCGACGGCGTCGACAACTGCGTCTACGACCAGAACCCGGGGCAGGAAGACAGCGACGCCGACGGCGCCGGCGACGCTTGCGACGCATGCGCGGGCGCCGGCACGTGGGACGACGACGGCGACGGGATCTGCGACGAAGGCGACAACTGCTACTACACCTACAACCCGGGGCAGGAGGACGGCGACGCCGACGGCATCGGCGACGCCTGCGACCGCTGCTCTGGCGCCGGCACCTGGGACTACGACGGCGACGGGACCTGCGACGGCGCCGACAACTGCTACTACACCTACAACCCGGGGCAGGAAGACGGCGACGCCGACGGCGCCGGCGACGCCTGCGACAGCTGCCGGGACGCCGCCAACCCGGACCAGCGCGACAGCGACTACAACGGCCTCGGCGACGCCTGCGATCCCTGCTGGGCAGCAGGCGACCGCGACTCCGATCGCGACGGCGCCTGCGACAGCGCCGACAACTGCGACGGCAGCGAGAACCCGGGGCAGGAAGACGGCGATGACGACGGCGCCGGTGACGCCTGCGACAACTGCCGGGACGCCGCCAACCCGGACCAGCTCGACAGCGACTACAACGGCCTCGGCGATGCTTGCGACCCCTGCTGGGCCGCTGGCGCCTGGGACAGCGACGGCGACGGCGCCTGTGATAGCAGCGACAACTGCACCTACGCGCACAACCCGGGTCAGGAGGACATCGACGCCGACGGCCTCGGCGACGCCTGCGACCCCTGCTCGGGAACAGGCACCTGGGACAGCGACAGCGACAGGGTCTGCGACGGCAACGACAACTGCACCTACGCGCACAACCCGGGTCAGGAGGACGGCGACGCCGACGGCCTCGGCGACGCCTGCGACCCTTGCGTGGGCGACGAGAACTGGGATCGCGACCACGACGGCCTCTGCGACCTCGCTGACAACTGCGACTACGTGTCCAACCCGGGTCAGGAGGACAGCGACGCCGACGGCATCGGGGACCCCTGCGACCACTGCCAGGGCGCAGGCACCTGGGACACCGACGGGGACGGCGTCTGCGACCTCGCTGACAACTGCGACTACGGCCACAACCCGGGACAGGAGGACAGCGACGCCGACGGCGCCGGCGACGCTTGCGACGCATGCGCGGGCGCAGGCACCTGGGACGGCGACGGCGACGGCCTCTGCGAAGGGCGCGACAACTGCCTCTGGGCCTACAACCCGGGACAGGAGGACAGCGACGGCGACGGCCTCGGCGACGCCTGCGATTACTGCTTTGGCGTCGGCGAATGGGACACCGACGGTGACGGCAGCTGCGACGGTGTCGACAACTGCCACGACAGCCTGAACCCGGGGCAGGAAGACAGCGACGGCGACGGCCTCGGCGACGCCTGCGACAACTGCCGGGACGCCGCCAACCCGGACCAGAGCGACAGCGACTACAACGGCAGGGGCGACGCCTGCGACGACTGCTGGGCAGCGGGGGACTGGGACCAGGACGGGGACGCGCTCTGCGCCTCCGTGGACAACTGCGCTTCCAGCTACAACCCGGGGCAGGAAGACGGCGACGGCGACGGCCTCGGCGACGCCTGCGACAACTGCCCGGGCGCGGCCAACCCGGACCAGAGCGACAGCAACGACAACGACGTCGGCGACGCCTGCGACGCCTGCTGGGCGGCGGGCGGCTGGGACGACGACCGCGACGGCACCTGCGACGAGATCGACAACTGCTCCTGGTCCTACAACCCGGGGCAGGAGGACAGCGACGCCGACAGCGCCGGCGACGCCTGCGATTACTGCTCGGGCGACGGCACCTCGGACTACGACAGCGACGGCCTCTGCGACGAGCGCGACAACTGCTCCTGGTCCTACAACCCGGGGCAGGAGGACAGCGACGCCGACAGCGCCGGCGACGCCTGCGATTACTGCTCGGGCGCCGGCGCCTGGGACTATGACAGCGATGGCCGATGCGACGGCGACGACAACTGCGTCACCCGCGAGAACCCGGGGCAGGAGGACGGCGACGGCGACGGGACGGGCGACGCCTGCGACAACTGCCCGGCCGCGCCCAACGCCGACCAGAGCGACATCGACAGCAACGGCGTCGGCGACGTCTGCGATCCCTGCTTGCTCGCAGGAACGGGGAACTCCGACTGGGATGCCGTCTGCGATCCAGACGACAACTGCCCCTACGACTACAACCCCGACCAGGCGGACATCGACGCTGACGGCACCGGCGACGTGTGCGATGGCAGCTGCGGCACGATGATCGACAACGGCACGGTGCAGCTCGGAGTGAACTGCGAGGGTAACCTCAACCTGCCGCTCGATGACGATCCGGCCGGGTTCGGCGCCAGGGGCCTCCGCTACCTGCCCACGGGCAACCAGGGCATCGGCGCCTCGTCGTGGTTCGAGGGCTGGGGCGCTGGCGACGCCGCGACCCTGATCTCCGGCTTCGCGAACCTCGGCGCCGACGGCTCCCCCTTCACGGTCCACCCCCTCAGCTTCTCGGCGACGCCGGACAGCGCGGTCTCCACGGTCCAGATCGCCGAGGTGTTCCGCGTCACCCACGAGTACCGCCCGTCCAGCGCGACTCCCTCGCTGTACGAGGTCGTCGTGACCATCGACAACATCAGCGAGGACGCCGTCGACCTGCGGTATCGCCGCGTGATGGACTGGGGCATCTCCCCCGACCTGTACCGAGAGCTCGTCACCCTCGATCCGGGCAGCGCCGCGGAGATCTTCCGGACCGACCTCAGCAGCTTCAACAGCGGGAACCCGTTCGGCTTCACGAGCTGGAACCCGGGCCCGGCGACCGACGCCGGCCCGGACAACCTCGGCGCGCTGTTCGACTTCGACTTCGGCTGGCTCGCCCCCGGCGACTCCCACGTCTTCCGGCTCTTCTACGGCGCCGCCGGCACCCGGGCCGACGCGCTCGCGGCGCTCGACGCCGTGGGCGCCGAGGCGTACTCCCTCGCCCGGCCGGCCGAGCCCGGAGGCGAGGAGCCGGGCGCGCCCAACACCTTCGTCTTCGCTTACGCGCGCGGCGCGACCGCCCCCGCCTGCGGCGACGGCGCGCTCGACCCCGGTGAGGCGTGCGACGACGGCAACCTCGCCGACGGCGACGGCTGCACCGCGACGTGCGTGTCGTGCGCGGACACCGACGCAGACGGCGCCTGCGACGACGCCGACAACTGCCCCGACGACCAGAACCCCGCCCAGGAAGACAGCGACGGCGACGGCGACGGCGACGCTTGCGATCCGGTGTGCGTCACCCTCCAGCGCGGCCTCGCCGGCGACGTCGCCGACACGAGCGTCTGGGCCGCGTACCCGGACTACAACGAAGGGGACGCGCCCTACGTCCACTCGGGCCTCAGCCAGGGCTTCACCAAGCACGCGCTCTTCCGGTTCGAGCTCGGCTCCATCCCGCTCGGCGCGACGGTCAGGTCCGCCACCTTCGTGACCGCCGCGGTGAGCTCCGGCACGCAGCTCATCCGCGCGCACCGCGTGACAGCTCCGTGGGACGAGGCGACCGTCACCTGGAGGAGCTTCGCCTCGGGCTACGCCCCGGAGGTCGAGGGGACGGCGACCGGCGTCCCGTACGGCAGCAGCGCCATGGACCTGACCGCCCTCGTCCAGGCCTGGGTCGACGGCGCCCATCCCAACCACGGCGTGCTCCTGGAGGAGGACGGCGGCGCGCGCACCGCGTTCCGCTCCAGCGAGCACCACGCCGCGAGCCAGCGCCCCCGGCTCGAGGTCTGCTACACGCCGTACTGACCCCTCCCTCCCTCACCCTCCTCTCGCCCCGGCGTCCGCTGCCGCCGGGCCGCGCTCTCCCCGGCGTCCGCTACCGTAGTGCCCCCTCACCCCGGCAGCCGCTGCCGCTGGTCCCCCTCCCCCGCCGGCCTCCCCCCTCCGCCGTCGCCGTCCGCCACCGCCGCCGCTGGACGCCGTCGGCCCCGCGGCGCCTCGTCGCGCAGACGCCCGCTTTTGTTGGCGCCCCACGCCGTCCTCAGGAGCGCTTCGCGCCGCGATTACGGTATGTTGCCGCCGTGAGCTCCTCCTCCAACTACAATGTCCAGCACGCGCCGGTGGGCGCCTTTGCCTCCTTCACGCTCGGCAGCTTCGACCGCCGGGGCGGATTCGCCTCGCAGGTGGGCCGCCCGGGGAACTCGAACCTCTACATCGGCTACCGCGAGGGCGACGGGGTGCTCTGCCTCCTCCCCTACTTCGAGTCAGCGGTCGGCCCGGAGGTCCCGTTCGGCGTCACCTTGACGCGCGACACGAGCATGCGCCGCGTCTTCGGCGAGCAGGACATCCGCCGCGAGCTCGGCTGGGCGAGCGACACGATCCGCGCCGGCAAGCTCACGCTCGCCATCTTCTCGCCCTTCGGCCCGATCCCCGACCCGCGCACGGCCAAGCCCGCCGAGGTCGCGCAGCGGTCCTGCCCGGCGCTCATCGCGCGCCTCGAGCTCGACAACACCGGCGGCACCGAGCCCATCAAGGGCCTCTTCGCGCTCGACGCGTCGAGCCTGCGCGACCTCGAGTCGACGACCGACGGCCGCCTCGCCGGCGTCGCCCACGCCCGGCGGTGGGGCCTCGCCGCCCGCCCCGAGCCCGGCGTCCGCGCCTTCCAGGCCTTCGGGCCCGAGAACGCGTTCGACGGCAGCGCCGATCGGCTGAACCGCCTCGGCAAGACCGGCGGCCTGGTCATCGAGGTCCCCGCGGGCGAGAAGCGCGAGCTCTGGATCGCGCTCGGGTTCCACGACGCCGGCGCGATCACGACCGGCATCGAGGCGCGCTACGCCTACACGCGCTACTTCAACAAGCTCGAGGACGTCCTCGCCTACGCGCTCGAGCACCGCGAGGCGCTCGTCCGCGAGGCGGCGCAGCGGGACGAGGAGCTCTCGCGCTCCGCGCTCACCAGCGACCAGAAGTGGCTGCTCGCGCAGGCGACGCACGGCTATTTCGGGTCGACCGAGTGGCTGGACACCGCGCTCGAGGACGCCGCGCCGCCCGCGCCGCTGTGGGTCGTGAACGAGGGCGAGTACGAGATGATGAACACCTTCGATCTCACGATCGATCACCTGTTCTTCGAGCTGCGGTACGCGGCCTGGGCCGTGCGCGACGTCCTCGACCTCTACGTCGACCGCTACAGCTACCGCGACAAGGTGAAGCGCCCCGGCGCGCCCGGCGAGCTCCTGCCCGGCGGCGTGGCGTTCACCCACGACATGGGCGTCGGCAACCACTTCTCGCCCGCCGGCGTCTCCAGCTACGAGCGCCCGAACCTCGACGCCAGCTGCTTCAGCCACATGACGTACGAGCAGCTCACGAACTGGGTCTGCTGCGCCGGCGTGTACGTCGCGCGCACCGGCGACAAGGCCTTCCTCGAGCGCCACAAGGCCCTGTTCCCCGAGCTGCTCGAGAGCCTGCTCCGCCGCGACGCGCCCGAGCCCGGCGCGCGCACCGGCGTGATGGCGCTCGACAGCAGCCGCTGCGGGACCGGCGCCGAGATCACGACCTACGACTCGCTCGACCACTCCCTCGGGCGCGCGCGCGGCAACCTCTACCTGGTCGGCAAGACCTGGGCGTCGTACGTGGTGCTCGCCCACCTCCTCGAGCGCTGCGGCGACGCCCCGCGCGCCGCGGAGTCCAGGGCGGCGAGCCACAAGAGCGCGCGCGCCATCGCCGCGGCCTTCGACGAGCAGCTGGGCTACATCCCCGCCCTGCTCGACGGCAGCGGCTCGAAGAGCGCGATCGTCCCCGCGATCGAGGGGCTCCTGTACCCGCACGTGATGGGCTTGCTCGACGGCAACGCCGCGGAGGGCGAGCACGGCGAGCTCATCCGGGTGCTCCGCCGCCACCTCAACGCGGTGCTCAAGCCCGGGCTGTGCCTGTTCCCCGAGGGGGGCTGGAAGCTCTCGAGCAGCAGCGACAACTCCTGGGCGAGCAAGATCGCGCTCTGCCAGCACGTCGCGCGCGCGATCCTGAAGGTCGATCTCCCCGACCCCGATCGCCACGAGGAGGCCCACGTCCGCTGGCAGATCGAGGGCTCCGGCTACTGGGCCTACTCCGACCAGATGCAGCGCGGCGTGCCCGTCGGCAGCCGCTATTACCCCCGCGGCGTGACCGCCATCCTCTGGCTCGACGAGGCCCCCGCGGGGCAGAGGTCGTCGAGCCGCTAGCGCGCGCCATCGTCCCCCGGCGCGCCCGCGCCGCCGCCCCTCGTCCACCTCCCCACCTGCCACGCCCGCCGCGCGCCCCGATCGGGGTGCGCCTGCAGCGCGCCGCCGCGGCGTCCCCGGCGGCGCGCGCCCGTTCCACCTTGACACCCCGGAGCCCCTCCGGACATGAAGCCGTCCGCTCTTCCCTGCGGGGGCCTGCCCTGGACAAGGGCCATCGATCGAGGTGCTTTCATGAGAGTTCTGATCATCGGCGGGACCGGGCTCATCTCGACTGCCATCGTGGAGCAGCTCCTCGCGCGGGGCGATCGCGTCACGCTCTTCAACCGGGGGGTGACGGCGCGGCGCTTCGAGGGAGACGTCGACGTCATCGTCGGTGATCGCTGGAAGTACGACGAGTTCGAGCGCGAGATGCAGCAGCGCACGTTCGACGCCGTGATCGACATGGTCGCCTTCGCCCCGGAGAACGCGGGCTCGCTGCTCAGGGCGTTCTCGGGTCGGGCGGACCACCTCGTCGTCTGCTCGACGGTGTGCGTCTACGGCGGTCCCCTCACGCGCTCGCCGGCGCGCGACGACGAGCCGCACCGCCCCGTGACGAAGTACGGCCAGAACAAGTCGCGCATCGAGTCGGCGCTGCTCGCGGCGAACGGACAGAACGGGCTGAAGACGACGATCCTGCGGCCGTCGTTCACGACGGGCGAGGGGCACACGGCGCTCGGCGCGCTCTACTTCGACGACTCGATGGCCGACCGCGCCCGGCGCGGCCTCCCGCTCGTCGTCCACGACGACGGCGCGACGCCGTGGGCCATCGCGCACGTCTCCGATGTCGCCCGGGGGTTCGTCAACGCCCTCGGCAACGAGAAGGCCTACGGGCAGGCCTACCACCTCACGAGCGACGAGCACACCACGTGGGGCGGCATCTTCGCCGCGCTGCAGGAGGCCGCCGGCGGCAAGTCCCCCGTCGTCTCGATCCCGACCGACTGGCTCTATGACGTCGCCCCTCGCCGCATGGTCGGCGTCAAGTTCATCTACCAGTACGGGTCGACCTTCGACAACAGCAAGGCCGCGCGCGACCTAGGCTTCCGGACCACCGTCCCGCTGGTCGAGACCTTCCGCCGCCAGATCGCCTGGTCGGAGCGCGCCGGGACCTACCGGCGCGCCGACGAAGAGCCCCTTCAGGACGTCCTGATCGACGCGTTCACGAAGGGCGAGAAGCCCACCCCCGGGCGGGTGCACGACTTCAATCCCTGGGGGAACGAGCCCGAGTCCTGATCTCTGGCGCTGCCCGCCGCCTCCTCGTGCTGGCGGCGGCGGGGCCCTTCCGTGATCCGTGCGCTCTCGGCGCGCAGCTCTTCCACGAAGAGGAGCGACAGGCTGTACGCGTTCGATATCAGCATGGGATCACCGCCAGGTGAGGGTTGTCCGAGGTGTTCGTCAGCGACGGGCTCCGGGCGCTCGCGCCGGCGCGCGGCAGGCGAGCGGGCGCTCGCTCAGGGCAGGTTCTCTAGAGGATCGGTCTTGCCGACGCCGGCGTGCTCCAGGACGAGGGCCTTGACCGCGGCCGAGCTGTCGAGCGGGTAGTCGTACGGCGCGCTCCAGGCGCAGTCCTCGCCGGAGGCCTGCGTCCCCGTGGTCTCCTCGAACACGTTGTCCTTGCGATCCGTGCCGCCGGCCGCGCTGTCGAGCGTGGTGATGGGGTTCTGGACCTTGAAGAAGTGGTTGCCCTCGACCCGCAGGCAGGCGCCGACCCGCGAGTTCACCCCCGACGTGGGGACGTTCTCGAAGTAGTTGTTGAAGACGTGGCCGTTGCCGCCGCGGTAGCTCGGCAGGCGGGAGTTCACGTTGTTGAAGTGGTTGTGATGGAAGGTGATGCGGCGATCGCTGTCGTCGCTGTCCGACGAGCCGACCAGCATGCCCTTCCAGTGGTCGTGCAGGTAGGTCCACGAGATCGTGATGTCCGAGGACTCGTGGGTCGCGTCGATGAGGCCGTCGTACTTGTCCTTGTTGGAGTTCACGGCGGGAGAGTCGGCCCAGAGCTCGCAGTGGTCGATCCACACGTTGTGGCTCTCGTCCATGTGGATGCCGTCGCCGTTGCCGCTGCTGGCCAGCACGTGGTGGATCTTCAGGTTGCGGATGATGACGTTGGACGACCTCCGCAGGTTGAGCCCGACGCCCTCGATCTCCCCGCTCGACCCGACGCCCACGATGGTCTTGTCGGAGGCGACGTCCACGTCGTCGCCGCTGCCGCTGAGCTTGCCGGTGACCTGGATGATCAGGGCGCCGGACTTCGCCGCCTCCGTCTTCAGGGCGTCGAGCGAGCTCACGGAGACGACCTCTCCCCCCTTGCCGCCGGTGGTGCCGTCGCCGGTCGTGGCATAGCCGTAGAGCCCGAAGTCGACGGTGCCGGGGCTGCTGCCGCCGGTGCCGCTGGCGCCGCCGCCCGCACCGCTGCCGCCGGTGCCGCTGGCGCCGCCGCCCTCACCGCTGCCGCCGGTGCCGCTGGTGGAGCTGCCGCCGCCCGCACCGCTGCCGCCGGTGCCGGCGGTCGCGCTGCCAGAGCCGCCGCTCCCCGCGATGCTCCCGCCCGTGCCAGCGCTGCTGCTGGCGCTGACGCTCGCGCTGCCGGTCGGCTGTCCCTCGTCGTCGTCTGACGGCCCTGACGCTTCCGTGCCGCAGCCGACCGCCGACAAACCGATCGCGAACAGCGCAGCCAGGACAACCTGAGATTCGCACTTCATGAGCAAGCGACCTTTCCGTGATGAGCCAAGCGGATCGCGCGGCGCAGAGAGCGGGGCCGGACAGCGCGCGGGCCGTTCCCGCCAACTCCATGGCGACGCACGCGCCCTTGAATCAGCAACCCACATGCCAGCAGCTCCCAGCGCACCGGGGTCGCCCCGATTCGCGCATGGCGCACGGCATCTCCCGCGGTGACGGCCGCGGCGCGCGCGGCGCCCGGGGCCGAGGCGGCGTCAACCCGCGGTTGACACGGTGGACACGCGCAGTCACCGCGCCTCGGCCCTCGCCCGCTCAGCCTCCTGCGATGTTCGCAGCCCCGGTGCCCCCGCGCCCAGCTGGAGTGCGGAAACGAGAGAGACCGCAAGGGCGCAAGGGAAAGAGGGGAACAGATGTCATCTCCGTTCCCTTGCGCCCCTTGCGCCCTTGCGGCCCTCTTCCCATCTGCTGACGGGATCTCAGCGCGATCGTTGCCCTAAGGGCCGATCCACAGGAGCCCGACCCGGTCGAGCATTGCCCCGTCCTCGCGACACTCGAACGAGACGAGGTGCTTCCCGGGATCGAGCGCGAAGGTGAGCAGCGCCGTGTCTGTAGCGTCGGCGTCGCTGACGATGTCGTCGTGGAACTCGGCGCCGGTGAATTCGTAGTAGTATCCAAGCACCGGCTTGTTGTCCATGCGCACCAGGAACGAGCTGTCCTTGCCCTGGTCGGGCCCCTCGGCGACCGTGGCCTTGATCTGGTACGTGCCGGCCTCGCTGATCTCGAACCAGCAGTCGACCCGGTCCTCGCTACAATTCACCTCCTCGGGGACGACCACGTAGCTCATGCCGCTCGCCTCCGGGTGGGTCATCTCCTCGAAATTGCCGTAAAGCTCGCACTTCTCGGCCTCGAGCTCGAGCACCTCACCCCCGCCTCCGCCGCTGGACGCGCCCGTACCTCCCGCCGCGTCCCACGCTTCGGACAGCCCCTCGAGCGAGCAGGCGGCGCACGCCACGACGGGCAGCAGCGCCCCCCAGCGCCCCCAGCGCGGCGGGCGCGCTGGGCCCCCCGTGGTGCACGCAGGTGAGGCCCGCTCTGCGCCGCCTGCCGCGCGACGCCCCGTCTCCGCACCAGGTTCCGAGCTCTCGTTCACTCCCACATGATAGCAACACGCGGACCACCGGCGCGACACAATAGGTCGACACGGCTCCTCCGCATTCCGCTCGGAAATCGCCGCCCGAGCGGCGCCCCGGCGGCGCCGCGCCTCGCGTCGGGAGCGCTTCAGCGCGCGGCGGGGCGCGCGTGGTCCTGCGCGCGGAAGAACACCCCGTGGACCTCGCCGTCGATGAGGGCCGGCACGAGCGCGCCCGGCAGGACGGACTCGACGTCGTTCGGCGCCTTCGGCCCGCCGAGATCGGTCCGCAGCCAGCCCGGGTCGAGGAGGTTCATCAGCACGCCGGTGCCGCGCAGCGAGGGGACCGTGTCGCGCACGAACTTGTCGAGCGCGGCCTTGGACGCGGCGTACGCCATCAGCTCGGGCTGGTCCTGGATCCCGGAGGTCACCTGGACGATGCGCCCCCAGCCGCGCTTCAGCATGATCGGGAGCAGCCGGTAGGTGATCCGGATCGGGCTGATCACGTTCACCTCGAAGCTCAGCCGGTAGTCCTCCGCCGGCGTCTCGACGTACGAAGCGCGGAACGGGGTCATGATCGCGGCGTTGTTGTACAGGATGTCGATCCCGCCCGACGCGGCGAGGGCGGCGTCCAGCATGCGATCGACCGCCGCCTGATCCGACAGCTCGCCCGAGACGGCGCTCACCCGGACGCCCTTGCCGGCGAGCTCCCCTTCGAGCTCCCGCGTGTGCGCCGCGTCGCGGCTGTGCAGGACGACGTTGCAGCCGAGCTCCGCGAGGCCGCGCGCGACCTGCTTCCCGATCCCCCGGCTCGCGCCGGTGACCAGCGCCCATTTCCCTCGAATCTCTACCGTCATGGCGGCGCCTTATCGCAGAGGCCGTCCTGCCTGGCACCAGAAAAGCGAGCGGCCCCCGGAGCGTGCCCGCGCGCGCCGGCGAGGCCCGGAGCGCCGCCGCCCACCGCCCCCATGGCCTCGCCGGTGCGACGCCGCACGGCCTCGACGCGGCGTGCTCCCTGGGTCAACAAATTCACCCAGAGCGCAACACTGCTGCTCCAGCAGCACCCATTGCTGATCGGGTGCTGATGGAGCAGCACCGCTCCCCGGGCTCGACCAGCGAAAGATCGCTGCAACCGCGCGAAAACGCAGGGCTCCTGCCTGGCATGGCGGCTGCCTTGACGTTGCAATTACATCCAGGTGCGATTTTCTCGCCGAATCCTGTGTACCTGGAATCGACCCAACCCGTCCCTGGCGAGCCGGAAGGCCTCGGAAGACCCCCCATGATCAGGCACACCCCCTTCACGACGATCCGCTCCGGGCTGCTGGGGTGCGCTGCGCTGGCGTGCGTCCTGTTCGGCTGCGATCGCCCCGGCGGTGAGCCAGGCGCCGTGACAGCGGGCGACGCGGGCGCTGCGGCGCAGGCGCAGGCGCCGGACAGGCGCGAGGCGGGGGTCGTCCGGCTCGGCTACCAGAAGATCGGCACCCCCTATCTCCTCAAGGACCGCGCCGACAACCTGAAGAAGGCGCTCGAGGCCAGGGGCGCCGGCGCCGAGTGGATCGAGTTCCACGCCGGGCCGCCGCTGCTCGAGGCCATGCGCGCCGGCGCCGTGGACATCGGCCATGTCGGCGAGACGCCCCCTGTCTTCGCGCAGGCGGGCGGCGTGCCGTTCGTCTACGTCGCCACCGACCCTCCGGCCCCGAAGGCCGAGGCGATCATCGTGCCGAAGGGCTCGACGATCACCAGCGTCGCGGGCCTGAAGGGCAAGCGCGTCGCCGTCAACCGTGGCTCCAACGTGCACTACCTGCTGATCCGGGCCATCGAGGGCGCCAGGCTCACGCTGGACGACATCCAGGTCTCGTTCCTCGCGCCCGCGGACGCGCGGAGCGCTTTCGAGAGCGGCAAGGTCGACGCCTGGGTGATCTGGGACCCGTTCCTCGCCGCGGCGGAGCTCGCCGGCGCGCGCGTCCTCCAGAGCGGCGAGGGGCTCGTCGACAACCACCTCTTCTACGTCGTCCGGCGGGAGTTCGCCGAGAAGCAGCCGGAGCTCCTGCGGACGGTGCTCGAGGAGTACCAGACCCTGAGCCAGTGGGAGCGCGAGCACACGGAGGAGGCCTCGCAGATCCTCGCGAAGTCGTCGGGCGTCCCCTACGAGGCGTTCCTCACCTCCGAGCGCCGGCGCTCCTTCGGCCTGCTGCCGATCACCCCCGAGATCCTGAAGAAGCAGCAGGACATCGCCGACACGCTCCACCGGCTCGCGATCATCCCGCGCGACGTCCGCGTGGAGGACGCGTTCCTGTCGGCGGCCGTGTACGGAGGCGTCCGATGACGGCCAGCAGCGCGCCAGGCGCGATCGCCCGGAGCGCGTCCGGCGCGGTCGGCGCGGTCGGCCGAAGCCTCGCCCCCTGGGTCGCCCCGATCGCGCTCGTGGTCCTCTGGGAGACCCTGGCCCGGCTGCAGATCATCCCGAAGAGCCTGCTCCCCTCGCCCTCGGAGGTGGCGCTGGCCGCGGTCCACGCCACGAGGAGCGGCGACCTGCCGGCGCACCTCGGCGTCAGCGCCCTGCGCGCGCTCGGCGGGCTCGTGATCGGCGCCGGGATCGGGCTCGTGCTGGGCCTGGCCACCGGGCTGTCGCGCGCGCTCCAGCTCGTCGTCGACGGGCCCATCCAGATGCTCCGCGCCATCCCCGCGCTGGCGCTCGTGCCGCTCGTCATCCTGTGGTTCGGGCTGGGCGAGACGGCCAAGCTCTTCATCGTCGCGGTGACGGTGCTCTTCCCCGTCTACCTGAACACCTTCCACGGCGTGCGCAGCGTGGACCCGCACATCATCGAGATGGCGCGCGTCTACGACGTCCGGGGGTTCGCGCTCTACCGCGAGGTCATCCTCCCCGGCGCGCTCCCGTCGATCCTCGTGGGCCTCCGCTTCGCGCTCGGGCTCGCGTGGCTCGTGCTGATCGTCGCCGAGACGATCGGCGCGTCCCGGGGCCTCGGCTACGTCGCGATGAACGCGCGGGAGTTCATGCAGATGGACCTGCTCGTGCTCACGATCGTGCTCTGGGCGATCCTCGGCAAGCTGGCCGACTCCCTGGCGCGGTGGGCAGAGCGCCAGCTGCTGCCCTGGCAACCTCGACTGCAGCGAATGGATGCGAGGTGAACATGAGCGTGCCGGACAGGCGCCGCAATGGCGCGCGGGTCCTTCTCGAGCGGCTCGAGAAGCGCTTCGACGACAAGCCCGTCCTCTCGGGCATCGAGCTCGACGTCCGCCCTGGCGAGCTCCTGACCATCGTCGGGCGGAGCGGGTCCGGCAAGAGCACCCTGCTCCGCATCCTGTGCGGCCTCGAGCAGCCCACGGGCGGCGCGGCGCGCATCCTGACGCCGGAGGGCATCGCGGGCGGCGCGGCCGTGCGCGTCGTCTTCCAGGAGCCCCGGCTGATGCCGTGGCGCACCGTCCTCCAGAACGTCTGCATCGGCCTGCCGAAGGAGCGCCGCGAGCGCGCCCGCGACGTCCTCGCCCGGGTCGGCCTGCTCGACCGTCAGGACGACTACCCCGGCGTGCTCTCGGGCGGCCAGCGCCAGCGGGTCGCGCTCGCGCGCGCGCTCGTGCACGACCCCAAGGTCCTCCTCCTCGACGAGCCGTTCGGCGCGCTCGACGCCCTCACGCGCATCGGCGCGCAGCGCCTCGTCGAGTCGCTGTGGGCCCAGCACGGCTTCACGGCCATCCTGGTGACGCACGACGTCCAGGAGGCGGTCCTGCTCGGGGACCGCGTGCTCGTGTTCGACGAGGGGCGCATCGTGGAGAGCGTCGCGGTGGACCTGCCGCGGCCGCGCGCGAGAGAGGTCCCGGAGGTCGGTCGCCTCACCGGCGCGCTGCTCGAGGCGATCTTCGCGTCGGGCGACGGCCCGTCGACGCGCCCCCCCTCGCGCGCGACCTTCCCGCCGCCCGTGACGTCACCCCTCCTGGCCGGCGCCGGCGCCGAGTGAGGGCGAGCCAGGAACAAGCTCTGGCACGACGCCCGCCTATTTCACCTCGACCTCGTCCTGGATGACGTAGTTCTCGTTCTCGAAGCGCAGCGCGTCGTTCGCGTGCTGCTGAAAGTCCTTGGCCAGCGCGAGGAGCTCCGCCCGGTGGGCCTCGTCCTTGATGCCGCCGAGCGGCGGCATCTCGTTCGCCTGCAAGATCCGCAGGATCCGGTTGCGCCCCGCGAGCGCCTGGTTCGGGAAGCTGAAGAGCTCGAGGATGCGCATCCCGGCGGAGTTCTCGGGATCATGGCAGGCGAGGCAGTTGTGCTTCCGGAACGCCTCCGACATCTTCCTGTAGGACCGGTCGAGGTCCTTCACGTGCGGGTTCTCCTTCGAGAAGAGGTTCTCGTAGAGCGTGTAGCGCGGCTCCTCCCGGCCGTCCTCGCCGCGCCACATGAACTGGTGGTCCCAGTCCCTGTGGACCCGCGGCCGGCTCTCGTCGCTCTCGGCCGACCGCAGCGCGCCGATCACCCGGTCTTGCTTCATGACCAGCAAGAGCTCCACCGTCGTCTGGTACGCGTCCCACTTCTTCGGCTGGTGCCAGAACGGATAGGGGAACGCGCCGGGGTCGAGCTTGTTGCGGAAGTGGTAAGGGAGGTGGATGACCGTGAGCCCGCCGATCTTCTCGACCCGGTAGTTGCTCTCGAACGAGAAGATCGACAGGTAGACCGTGCGCCAGACGAGCGGGTTCATGAAGGTCGCGCTCGTGTGCTCGAAGCCGAAGTCTCCCTCGTATTTCTGCCGGGACCAGAGGAACGGCTCCTTCATCGCGTCCCGCAGGACGTCGAAGCCCTTCAGCCGCTCGGCGCAGAGGTCGCGCGCCTTCTCGTCGTCCGGCGCCGCCGTCGGGCAGGCGGCGATGATCCCCTTGGCGATGACGTGCGGCAGCTCCTCCGACGGGATGTTCGCGATGGTGGGGCGGACCTCCTGTGTCCCCGAGCGCTCGAGGGCGACCGAGCTCTCGGCCGCCCAGCGCAGGATGAGCTCCCGCTCGGCGCCGCTGAGCGCGTGGCCGAGGTGAAGCGTCTTGTACGGGAGCGGCGGCATGGCGTTGGCCTCGACCGCGTGCTGGATCTTGAAGATGAACTCCAGCGCCGAGCTGCGGCGGCGGTAAGGGAAATCGTTCGCCACGTCGAAGTTCACCCGCGCCCGCTGGATCTTCTCGTCGACGTAGGGCTGCGCGACGTGGCTCACGAGGGGGATGTGATAGAAGAAGGGCCGCTCCTCGGTCGCGCTGTGGCAGGCGAAGCACTTGGCCTTCACGATGGGCTGGATCTGCTCCCTGTAGCGCTGCGCCATCACCTCGAGGTCGGTCACAGACGCCGAGTCAGGGAGCTCGTCCGCCTTGAGGAAGTTGAAATACTGGTCCCATACAACCAGCGTTCCGAAGAACGCCAGCAACGCAACCACAGCCGTCGTGACTTTTCGACGAAACAGACGTCGCATGGCTCGGACTCCAACGTGAGGTGTCGGTGGTGCCTTCCTGCGCTGGCGCGGGCCTTCGCCGAGGGGGCGCTGGCCGGTCGTCGGGCCGCAGCTCCAGGGCGCGTGCGCCATGGAGCCGTCGACGCGCGCTGGCCGCCTCCGCGGGCCCGCGCTCGACCGGTGCCATTGCCCCACGCGACCGCCATGCGCGCGTCAGGCACTCCTGAGCGGCGCGAACGTTGGGCCGCCCACGTTTCACATCCGTTATAACGGATTGTGTCTCACCAAGACCGACCCATCAAGACAATTTTTAGGGCGCTGTGCGATTACTTCGTATCGCATTCATCCGTCATAACGGATGAATGCATTTTCAGAATGGCCCCGCCTGGGAGCGGTCCGGCGGCCGCGGCCGGCGCGGGCTGTGCCGGGGCGGCGCGGCGGCGGGGCGGCGCTCGTCCGGCGTGCGTCCCCCCGGGCCGGCGCCGCGTATGGCCCCGGCCGCCCGCTGCTTCAGGCGAAGCAGCCCCGAAGGCGCGCATCGGTCCGGAGGATCGACTCGACCTCCGGCCCGCTGGAGAGCAAGAGGACGTGACGGCGCGCCGCCCGCCCCAGGTAGATGCCGCTGCGCGCGAGCGCCCCGGGCTTGATGCGCACCAGCGCGGGGATGTCGATCTGGGTCGGGCCGAGCAGCCGGCCCCTACGCCCGCCGCCGCGCCGCGGCGCGACGCCGGCTGACCTCCAGGCCGCGGCCCAGGCTGCGCAGGACGACCAGGTCCTCGCCGAGGTCGACGTCGACGAGCGCGCGGGCGACCTCCGGGCGGACGCCGGTGAGGATGGGTCGGGAGCCGAGGAGCTGGATCGCGCGCGCGAGCTGCTCCAGGGCGGCGGCGCCGTCCGGATCGAGCGCGTCCGCGCCGGTCACGTCGAGCACCACGTGCGACGCCCGCTGCGCGACGATGGCGGGCAGGAGCCGCTCGCCGAGCTCGCCGCCGCGCTCCGCGTCGAGGCGGCCGATCAGCGGCACGGCGAGCGTGCCCCGGCCGACATCGAGGATCGGCGCCGAGAGCTTGAGGATCTGCTGCCTCTGCTCCTCGACGAGGGCGAGCGAGCGGTTCAGCTCGTCGATGAGCCGGCCCTGCTCCTCGATCTGCCCCTCGGCGCGCCGCTGCGCCGTGACGTCGAGCTGCTGGACGAGCACCGCGGGCGCGCCGGTCACGGGATCGGTCGTGCGGCGCGCCTCGACCTGGTGCCACCGCTCGCCGTCCGCCGTGAGGACCTGCACCTCCCCTGACCAGGGCGCGTCGGCGTCGATCGCGCCGCGGACCGCCGCGCCCACGCCCTCGTCCGGGAACGCCGCGTCGATCCGCGGCGCGTCGCCGAAGGCGCGCAGGGCCGCGGGGTTGTGGAAGAGCACCGCTCCCTCCCGGTCGACGAGGCTGACCAGCACCGACGAGTGGCGGACCGCCTCCACGCCGCGGACCATGGAGGCGTCGACGCCGGCCCCCTTCGGGAGCGCCTGGAACAGGACGGCGAGCCGCCCGTCATCGAGGCGGATCGCCTGGCCGTGGAGCGTCACGGTGGCCGGCTTCCCGCGCGGGTAGAGCGTCCAGTCCTCCACGACCGTGCCGCCCTCCGCGAGGACGCGGAAGTAGCCGTCGAGCCGCGCCCGGACGGCCGGCGACAGGTCCGAGAGGTCGCGGGAGAGCAGCTCGGCGCGGTCCGTCGCGCGCCAGAACTGGAGCGCCTTCGCGTTGGCCCACGGGAAGCGGTAGAGATCGTGGTCGTAGACCCAGGTCGGCAGGATGGAGAGCTCGAGGGCCGACAGGCGCTGGTCGAGGGACGTCATTCGTGGCCGCACGTCATACGACGGCCCGGGCCCTCCTGCACGCGGCTTCAGTCGTGCGGCTGGTTCACGTACGGGTCGCTCCCCGCCGCCGCGTAGCCCGCCACGGACTGGCTGCTCGAGTCGACGACGAGGTTGCAGGGGCTCTTGAGGGTCGCGTTCGAGTTGAACACCTGCACCGCCTTGATGTCGGGGAACCGCTTCAGGGCGTCGACGACGCCGCGCATCCACGCGCCCTTGCGGTTCGGGTCGGCCGGGTCCTCGTGGCTGGAGAACTCGCTGAGGATGTACGGCTTCGAGCCGTGCCAGGCCATCTGCGCCGGCTCGTGCATCCAGTCGTAGTGGCTCGCGAACGTCGTCGCGGGGTCCTTCCATGCCCCGTTGTTGCACACGTAGAAGTTGTACGGATCGTACCCGAGCCAGTCGATGTAGCTGTCTCCCGGGTAGAGGCCGGGGAGCCGGCTGCGCGTGCCGCTCCAGCCCATCGGGGTCCAGACCCACACGACGTTGGTCACGCCCGCCGCGCGGAACCGGTCGATGATGCGCCGGTACGCAGCGACGTAGTCGGCGTCCGGGCCGTCCTCGGCGTGAACCGCGGTGTTGTCCATCTCGTGATCGAAGGAGATCATGAGCTTGCCTGGCGCGTTCTTCGCGCGCTGCGCGGCGGCGTCGATGACGGCGTCCTGCGAGCCGTTCGCGATCGCCGTCCACGTGACGTTCTGGCCCGCGGAGTAGCGGCGCGTCTCCCACGACAGGTGGAGGATGCGCCCCTCGTTCATCTGGGCTGTCTCGTGCACGTCGGGGAAGACACCGTTATCGGTGGTGCCCCAGTCGTGGTAGCGGTACACGATGTCGACCTTGCGGCCGACCTTCTCCTCGAATCTCTCCATCGCGAGCTTCCAGTTCCAGCCCGCGGACCCCGCCGGGGTGTAAGCGCCCCACCAGGCGCCCTCCCTCGGAACGAGCTTGTCCGACACGACGGGCTCGCCTCCGGTGGGCGTGCCGTCGTCCGCGGACGCGACGTCGATCCAGACGATCGAGGCGACGAGCGAGCCTTGCCCTGCGGTGTTCTGGAAGACGAGCTCGGTCCGGAGCCGGTCGCCGTTCGCCACCGACAGGCCGCTGAACGTATCGCTCAGGTTCTGCTGGCTCGCGGACAGAGCGCGCGCCGGGCCGGTGCCGATCAGGGTATCGCCGTCGTAGAGCGCGACACGGACGGTCCCGGCGCCGCTGTTGATGGCCCAGGCCTGGTAGTTGACGACGACCTGGCTCGCGCCGCCCGCCGGGGCGCCCGAGTAGCCGAGCGTCAGCGACGCTGTCGCGGCCCCGGGCGCGCTCCGCGCGAACGTGCTGCCGCCGTCGCTCGCGGCGAACGAGGTGCCGTCGTCGACCAGCGCGTAGATGGGCGCCGTGCCGCCGCCACCCCAGATCTTGGTCAGCGCGACGTCGCTCGTCGGCAGAAGGCTCACCGCCGCCGCGACGGGGGACGCTTGCTGATCCGGGCGTTCGGAGCCGGCGAGATCTTCCGAGCCGCAAGCGGCGACGAGGACGGGCGCGGCGGACAGGAGGAGTCGTTTACTGAACAAGGCAAAGCGGGTCCGAGAAGTCATCATGGGAGTAGAGAAAGCACACATGAATCGAAGGGCAAGACTTTCATCGAATTTCACGCCTTCTGCAGCCACGCTGCACGCATTAACCTCAACAGCGTGTCTTGTGCAACATCGCGAGATCGCTTCCTTTTTTGCAGCGCACCGAGCGACACGCGCGCTGGATTGTGAAGTAGTGTCACGAACCGGAGAAGAGTTGTAATCCGGCGGCGAGCGCCGCGCCCGCGGTCATCTCATCCACTGTCCGTTGCCTGTCGCCCGTTGCCTGTCGCCCGTCGCCGGGCGCGCGGTCAGCAGCTCAGCGGGTACAGCTCAGCGGGTGATCTCCCACAGCAGCTCCAGCAGGTCTTCCACCGCGACCCGCCGGGCTTCCCAGGGCGAGGCGACCACGACGGCGCTCGTCCGCCTCGCCGCGTCCCTGGCGAGCTCCGCCTGCCGCCGCGCGCGCTCCGCGTCCTCGGCCTGTCGCAGCCGCGCGCTCGCGGCGCCGCCGGACTCGGCGAACAGGAGGAGCTGCGGGAGCTCGCCCCGGTCGAGCCAGGTGCCGTGTTCCCTGCAGATGTCGACGATGATGCCGCTCCTTCCGGCGAAGTTCTTGCGGTTCATCCGCTGGCCGCAGGCCGGGCAGCGGACGTAGCGCACGCGGACGTCGACGTGCTCGGGGCGCCGCGGCGGCCTCGGCGCGCTCTTGCCGTAGCTCTCGCGGCGCTCCAGGAGGTCGCGCAGCAACGCGTGCTCGACGAGCTGGCCGCCGCATCGGCCGCAGTCGCGCAGCAGGCCTGTCGGGGCGCGGAACGCCGACATGGGCTCGTCGCACTCGAGGCAGCGGAGCGCGTCGGGCTCCGCGATCGGCTCCAGGCCGAGCTCGTGCTCGCAGCCGGCGCACCGCTCCGCGTCGTGCGGGTTCAGCTGATAGCAGCCGCCGCAGCGCACGGTGGCGAGCGGCCCCGGGCAACCGGGGTAACAGCGCCCCTGATCGTCGATAGCGAGGCCGCAGAGCGGGCACGGGGTGCCACCGTCGCGCATCCCCTGAATCTAGAGGAAGCTCACACCCGCGAGAAGCTGTGTGGCAGGCCCCCTCGCGCGGGAGCCGGCGTGGTCCTGCATGTCGTCACGGTACGTCGGCTCAGCGCAGCCTGGCGTGTCGGATCATGGGACGGGAGCTCCTGGAGCCGGCGCCCGGCACTGGGCTGGGGCGGCTCAACCGCTTCCCGAGCTCCTCGTGGAGATATCCCACCGCGACATCCTCGTCGTGGAACACCAGGACGTTGTCGTTGTTCTCCTCACGCAGGAGCCGGTTCACCTGCAAGGCGCCGACGGCGGTCCGCACCACGATGGCGACGGCGGCGAACTCCTGGACGAGCATGCTGCGGGTGCGCATCGTCGCGGCCTCGAACGACGGGTCGTTGTTCATGAGAGGCCGGCGGAGGTCGATGAGGTGACCGAGCCGCCCGCGATCGAGCGACTCGTAGACCTGGAGCGCCTCGGTGTGGACCCGGATGAACTCGTCGGGCGACGGATACGGGAGCTCGGAACGGGTGCTGCGGACCATCGAGAGCTCCTGCTCGTACGTGACCGTCAGGTGCTCGTTCTGCAGCAGGACCGCCATGCCCAGGACAGGATAGCGAGCCGGCGGCGACCTCGCACTGAAAAGCTCTGGCGATCTCAGGGCCGCGCTGGGGTAAGTCCTAATGTCCGTAGGGAAGAACCGGAGCGCTGCTGCCAGCTGGTGATCCGGCGCGCATTCTGGAACGAGCAGTCCAGAACGCGCAGGTGCCGCGGGCTCGCGCGCTCTGGCCGCGCATCCGCGCATTCTGGAACGAGCAGTCCAGAACGCGCAGGTGCCGCGGGCTCGCGCGCTCTGGCCGCGCATCCGCGCATTCTGGAACGAGCAGTCCAGAACGCGCAGGTGCCGAGCGTCCGCACAGGGGGTGGATGGCCGCAGACGAGCCGTTCACGTTGCCTACTGGCGGTGGGGAGCACCAGCCTACCACACCGTGGTCAAGCTGCAGCGCGTCGAGGTCCACCGCACGGCAACGTCGAGCCATGCGAGCTCATCATTGCCTCACGGTCTCTGACCGGAACGGTCATGTCGAGCGCTCGAATGACACGCTGCGATCACCCATTGAGCCCTGAGAGGCAATCGACGGCGCGGCCGCTCACTCGAACCGCAGCGCCTCCACCGGGTCGAGCCGCGCCGCGCGACGCGCCGGCCCCACGCCGAACGTGATCCCGATGAGGATCGACACCCCGAGCGCCAGCCCGACGGCATACGGCGGCACGATGGTCGCCCACTCCCCGAAGCGCGACAGCGCCACCGCCGCCCCGTACCCGAGGCCCACGCCGGCCACGCCGCCCGCGAGCGACACCACCACGGCCTCCACGAGGAACTGCCGCATGATGTCCCGGCGGCGCGCCCCCACCGCCATGCGCACGCCGATCTCGCGGGTGCGCTCCCGGACGGAGACCAGCATGATGTTCATGATCCCGATGCCGCCGACGATCAGCGACACCGCCGCCACGCTGCCGAGCAGCGTCGTGAAGGTGCCCGTGATCTGCCCCATCGTCGCCAGCATCTCCGCCTGCGATCGCACCTCGAAATCGCTCGGCTGATCCGCGCGCAGCCGGTGGCGCAGGCGGAGCAGCTGCTCGAGCTGCGCGATCACCGTGTCCGATCGGTCCTCGCTCGCGAGCTGCAGCGAGATCGTCGACAGGTGGTCCTGCCCGAACAGCACCGACCGGTGCGTCGACATCGGCACGAACACCCCGTCGTCCGGCGAGCCCATGCCAGAGCCCTTCTCCGCGAGCACCCCGACCACCCGGAACGCGCTCCCGTTGATCTGGAGCCGCGTGCCGAGCGGCGACGCGCTCACGTGGACCCCGTAGAGCTGCCGGGCGACGTTCGCCCCGAGGATGACCACGCGCGCGCGCTGCTGCTCGTCGAGGTCGGAGAACGGGACGCCGCTCCCCATCGACAGCGAGCGGACCTCCAGGTACGCCGGCGTGATCCCGGTCACGGACGCGTTCAGGTTGCTCGCCATGTACCGGAGCTGCGCGCTGCCGCTCCGCTCCGGCGCGACCGCCGCCACGCCGTCGAGCGCCTTCAGCGCGTCGGCGTCGTCCTCGGTCAGCGTCTTGACCGTGCCGGAGCGGACCCCGCTCGTCGACGCCGACCCCGGGCGCACCATGAGCAGGTTGGCGCCGAGCGACCGGATCCGCCCCTCGACGCTGCTGCGCGCGCCCTCCCCGATGCCGAGCACCGCGACGACCGCGGCCGTCCCGATGATCATGCCCAGCATCGTGAGGAGCGTGCGCAGGCGGTTCGAGGCGAGCGAGCGCCACGCGCTCTTCGCGGTCTCCTTGATCAGCATGTCGCCTCCATCTCGCTCGCGTGGAACGCCGCCACCACGGCGCTCGCCGGGCCGTCGGCCACGATGCGGCCGTCCTTCATGTGGATGGCGCGCGCGAGCGACCGCGCCACGCCGAGGTCGTGGGTCACCATGACGAGCGTCGTCCCGTCCGCGTTCAGCGACAGCAGGAGCTCCAGCACGTCGCGCCCCGTCCGGCTGTCGAGCGCGCCCGTCGGCTCGTCGCACAGCAGCATCGACGGCCGCGTCACGATCGCCCGCGCGATCGCGACGCGCTGCCGCTGCCCGCCGGAGAGCTCGGTCGGCAGGTGCTTCGCGCGCGCGGCGAGCCCCACGCGCGCGAGCGCGCTCTCCGCGAGGGCGCGGCTGTCCTTGACCGCCCCGTAGAGCAGCGGCAGCTCCACGTTCTCCGCCGCCGTCATCCGCGGCAGCAGGTTGAAGCTCTGGAACACGAACCCGATGTGGCGGTTCCTGAGCGCCGCGAGCTCGTCGTCGTCGAGCTCCGCCACGTCGCGCCCCCCGAGCCGGTACGTGCCCTCCGTCGGCCGGTCGAGGCACCCGAGGATGTTCAGCAGGCTCGACTTCCCGCACCCCGACGGCCCGATGATCGCGACCGACTCGCCGCGGCGCACCTCGAAGCCGATCCGGTCGACCGCCCGCACCGCGAGGTCCTCGCGATCGGCGTGGTAGACCTTGGACAGGCCGCTGACGAAGACGGGGACGTCCATCTCAGCGCCCTCCCGCCGGCCGAGCGCCCATGCCCATGCCCATCCCGCGCATCGGGTTCTGGCCGCCGCCCTGGCGCTGCCCTTGCCCCTGCGGGCCGCCCGGCGCGCTCACGACGGGCGCGCTCGCGAGGACGTCGTCGCCCTCGCTCAGGCCCTCGGTCACGACCATCTGCGAGCCGTCCGTGGCCCCGGTCTGGATCGGCCGCTCCTCGCCGTTCGCGAGCCGCACGAACCGCCGCTTGCCCGCCGACTGCACGGCGAGGAGCGGCACGAGCAGCACGTCCTTCTGCTCCGCGGTCACGATCTCCACGTCCGCGCTCATCCCCGACCGGAGCAGCGACGCCTCCTTGTCGTTGACGACGATCTCGACGTCGAAGGTCACGACGCTCGAGGTCTCCTTGCCGAGCGGGCTCACGCGGTCGACGACGCCCTGGAACACCCGGTCCCCGTAGGCGTCGACGCGGATCTCGACCCGCTGCCCCGGGGCGACGCGGCCGATCTGCGCCTCGTCGATCGCGCCGACGATGCGCAGGTTCGACAGGTCGGCGAGCGTCATCACGGCGCTGCCGCCGCTCACGTTGGTGAGCGCCGACGAGACGAGCGTCCCCTTCTCCACCGCCACGTCGAGCACCGTGCCGGCGATCGGCGCGTAGATCTGCGTCTCCTTCAGGCGCGTCTCCGCGTCCTGCACCGCGAGCTCGGCCGCCTTGAGCTGCGCCTGGGACGAGCTCAGCTGCGCCCGCCGCAGCGTGATGTTCGCGCCCGCGACCTTCGTCGAGTGCGCCGCCGTGCGGGCGGCGTCGGTCGACCCGAGGCCCATCTCGGCGCTCTTCTCGGCGACCTCCTGGGTCGTCTGGCTGTTATTGCGCTCGAGCTCGGCGACCGCGACCGACGCCTGCGCCGCGGCGAGCTCGGCCTTCACCCGGTCGCGCGCCACGCGCGCCTCGGCGAGGTCGCGCTCCGCGTCCGTCGGGTCGAGGCGGACGAGCAGCTGGCCCGCGTCGACCGTGTCGCCCTCCTTCACGAGCACCTCGATGACCTGCCCCGGGGCGCGCGACTTCACCTCGACCTGGACGTCGGGCTCGATCTTCCCGGACGCCGCGGCGGTCTCGGTCAGGCTCCCGCGCCGGATCTCGACGGTGGGGCCGGCCGGGGTCTTCGCGGGCTCCTTGTACCAGGCGTACCCGCCGATCGCGAAGCTCGCCACGGCCGCCGCGGCCACGCCGGACATCAGGTAGCGTTTCTTGTTCCTGTTCATGACGACCTCCTGGAGAGCACCGAAGCGAAGCGTTCGAGCAGCGCGCCCGTGGCGTGCTCGAGCTGGAAGCGCGACGTGAGCTCTGTCACCGCGGCGCGCAGCCTGCGGAGCTCCGCCTCGCGAAGCGTCTGCTCCGCCTGCACCACGTCCGAGGACGTCGCGATCCCGAGCTGGAGCCGCTGCCGCTCCGCCTCCGCGAGCTCGCCGGCCGTGCGCGCCGTCTCCGCGGCGAGCGCGACCTGATCGGCGGCGGCCTCGAGGCTCACCCGCAGCGCGCTGATCTCGGCCGCGATCGCCTCGGCGCGCGCCTGGTACCGGGCCTCCGCGGCCGCGAGCTGCGTGCGCGCGCGGGCCGCGTCGGCGGACGCCCGGCCGCCGCCGAACGGCAGCTCGACATCGACCCCGCCCAGCACGCTGAACGCGGGCCGCCCGCCCGGCAGCGCGAGCCCCGACAGGGCGTCGTTCTCCCACAGCGTGCCCACGGAGGCGGTCGCGAACACGTCGAGCCGGACCTGGTCCGCGTCCTCCGCGGCGCCCACCCGCGCGCGCGTCGCGTCGAGGTCGGCGCGCAGGGCCGCGAGCTCCCGCGACCGCTCGCTGGCCGCGCGCACGAGCACGGCGGCCGCCGGCAGGGCCCCGAGCGACGGCGGCGCGCCGGTCGCGGCGAGCGACGCCGCGCGCGCCGGGTCCATGCCGAGCGCGCGCCCGAGCGCGATGGCCCGGGACGCGCGCGTCGCGCGGGCCTGCGAGAGCGCGTCCGCGATCGACGCGGCCGCGGTCGAGAACTGCAGCACGTCCACCCGCGTGCCGGTGCCGAGGGTCTCGGCGCGCGCCTTCGCGTCGGCGAGCAGCCGCTGCGCGGCCGCGAGCGCCTGCTCCTGCACGCCGATCGCCTGCTCCGCGTACCAGAGCTCCCAGTACGCCCCGAGCACGTCGAGCGCCGTCTGGCTCGCCGCGAGCTCGCGGTCCAGCTCGGCGGCGACCGCCGACGCCTGGGCCTGCGCGATCGGCGCGAGGACCGCGTCGGTCCCGGCCCCGCGGAGCAGCGGCTGCCGCGCGGAGACGTACGCCTCGGCCTTGTAGCTCGGCCCGGTGGTCCGGTCCGTGAGCGAGCGCCACGACGTGTCCGCCGACGCGCCGACCTCGAGGCCCGTCCCTATATCGGTCGTGTACCGGAGCGCCGCGTTGGACGCGACGGTCGTGCTGCCCGAGCGGGAGAGCCCAGTCTCCCCGTCAGCGAAGGCCTCC
The DNA here is from genome assembly GCF_051530195.1 of Sorangium sp. So ce321. NCBI lineage: Bacteria > Pseudomonadati > Myxococcota > Polyangiales > Polyangiaceae > Sorangium > Sorangium sp. So ce321. The sequence continues at coordinate 8,330,097 of NZ_CP150329.1, forward strand.
GTGTACTTTCCGGTCACCGAGGCCGAGAGCGTGGGCCTGCGGGCGCCTTGCTCGGCGGCCACGGCCTGCCGCGCGGCGGTGGCCTCGAGCAGGGCCGCGCGGAGGGTCGGGTTCTGGGAGGCTGCGCGGCCGACCGCCTCCTCGGCGGTGAGCGTCTCGGCGCGCGCCGCGCTGCTCAGCGTGCACGTGGCGATGACCGCGAGGGACGCCAGCCACGGCAGGGGAACGGAGCGAGTGAGCGTCATGCACCGCAAGCTAGAGGGCAGTGTCTCAAGAGGTGTCCGGTTCGTGTAAAGATTCGTCAAGAGCCTTTTGACCAGGCCTTACACGGCGCCGCGCCGGCCGCGCTACAGTCCCCTTCATGGCCGATCCGCCCCAGATCCTGGTCATCGACGACGACGCCGAGCTCTGCGAGCTCCTGGCCGAGCTCCTCGGTCAGGAGGGCTATGCGGTCGAGAGCGCGCGCGAGGCGATCTCTGGCCTCGCGCGCGCTCAGGAGAAGCAGTTCACGCTCGTGGTGCTCGACGTGATGTTGCCCGGGCTCAACGGCTTCGAGGTCCTCACGCGGCTCCGGCAGAGCTCGCGGGTCCCTGTCCTGATGCTCACCGCGCGGGGCGAGGACGTCGACCGCATCGTCGGCCTCGAGATGGGGGCCGACGACTACCTGCCGAAGCCGTTCAACCCGCGCGAGCTCGTCGCCCGCGTGCGCGCGCTCCACCGCCGCGCCGCGCACGCGGGCGCGGCGGCGCCGTCGATGCGCGCCGCGGAGGCGCCGCAGGTGCTCACGGTCGACGACCTCGAGGTGGCGCCGGCGGCGCGGCGCGTCCGCGTCCGCGGCGAGGACATCAAGCTCACGACGGCCGAGTACGACCTGCTCGAGGTCCTGGTCCGGCAGGCGGGGACGGTCGTCTCGCGCGAGGACCTCGCGCGGCGCGTCCTCGGCCGCCGGCTCGCGGCGTACGACCGCGGCATCGACATGCACGTCTCGAACCTCCGCCGCAAGCTCGGGCCCGGGCCGGGCGGCGGCGAGCGCATCAAGACGGTCCGCAACGCCGGCTACATCCTGGCCCGGGAGCGCCCGTGAGGCGCCTTCTGCTGGGAGGGCGCTCGCGGCGCTCGCGGACCGCTGCTGGCGCGGAGGGCGCCCCTGGAGCGCGGAGGGCGCCCGCGAACCGCCGCTTGCTCGGAGGGCGCCCGTGAAGAGCCTCTTCCTGCGCCTCCTGGTCTCGCTGTGGCTCGCGATGGCGCTCCTGGTCGGCCTGTTCGCGGTGATCCACGGCTGGGCGTTCTCCGCGGAGCCAAGCGCGCTGCGCCGCCGCCTGAGCACGCGCTCCGTCGAGCTCCGGGCCGAGAGCGCGCTCGCCTGCTCGCGGGACGGGCTCGCCGGCTGCGAGCGGAGCCTCGCGCCGCTCGACCCGCGCGACCAGCGCGTCGCCGTCTACCGCTCCGGCGCGCTCGTGAGCGGCGAGCCCATCGAGGGCGCGGCCGGCATCGAGGACAGGGCGAGGCGCATGGGCGACGGCATCGCCGTCGATGTCGGCGAGCGGGAGCTCGTCGCCGTCGTCCTGCGCCGCGACCCCTCCTTCGCCGCGGTCGCGACGGGCCCGGTCCGGTCGCCGTGGGTGTTCTTCCTCATGCCGGAGACCTTGCCGCAGCGGCTGCTCGCGATCGTCGGCGTGACCGGGCTCGTGGCGGTGCTCCTCGCGCGCTACCTGTCCCGTCCGATCCGCGTCCTGCGCGGCGCCACGCAGCGGATGGCCTCGGGCGACCTCTCGGTCCGCGTCGCGCAGCAGCTCGCGGGCGCCGACGGCGAGACGCTGGCGCTCGGGCGCGACATGGACCGGATGGCCGAGCGCATCCAGGAGCTGCTCGAGACGCAGCGCCGGCTGCTCCGCGACGTCTCGCACGAGCTCCGGTCGCCGCTCGCGCGGCTCAACATCGCGCTGGAGCTCGTCCGCCGTCGCTCGCCGCCGGACGTGGAGCCGGCGTTCGACCGGATCGAGCGGGAGACGGAGCGGCTCAACGGGATGATCGGCGAGCTGCTCACGCTGAGCCGTCTCGAGTCGGGTCGGGGCATGGAGCGCACCGAGCGGGTGGATCTGACGGCGCTGGTGGAGCAGCTGGTCGAGGACGCCGCGTTCGAGGCCGAGCAGCAGGGCTGCTCGGTCGAGCTGGGGGCGCGCGACGCGTGCTCGCTGGACGGCAATGGGGAGCTGCTCCGGCGGGCCATCGAGAACGTCGTGCGCAACGCGGTGCGCTTCACCGAGCCTGGCACCGCGGTCCGCGTCGATCTCGAGTGCGCCGGCGGCCTCGCCGAGGTGCGCGTCCGCGACCGCGGGCCGGGCGTGCCAGAGGGGGCGCTCGTGGACATCTTCAAGCCGTTCTACCGGGTCGACGACCACCGGGCGCGCGGCGCGGGCGGCACGGGGATCGGGCTGGCGATCACCCAGCGGGCGGTGCTGCTGCACGGCGGCGAGGTCGAGGCCAGCAACGCGGACGGCGGCGGCCTCGTCGTCGCGCTGCGCCTGCCGGCGGTCGCGGAGGACTGAGGGGCTTCAGGAGCGCCGGAGCCGGCCGGCTCGATCCCGGATCGACCCGCGCTCCTCCCGAGGCTGGCCGTCGTGATCCCGGATCGACCCGCCCCGTCCCGAAGCGCCTCCGCCGCGTCGTGACCTCTCGGCGTGCGCTTCCAGGCCGCGCCTTCCGGTCCCGTACCGGCCCGTGCCCGCCTCCCGAGGAGGCGCCGCCACGTCGCGACCTCTCCGCGCAGGCTTCGAGGGCCGCCCGCTTCGGTCGCGCGTCCGCCCGGCCCCCTCCGGAGCCCGCTCCGCCACGTCGCGACCTCCCCAGGCCGGCCTCCAAGGCCGCCCCTCTCGATCCCGGATCGACCCGCCCTCCTCTCGAGGCCGTTTCGGCACGTCGCGACCTCTCCACACGCACGTTCGATGGGCACTCCGCCGATCGTGGACACTCCGCCATGCCTGCAAGAGTGCAGCTCATGGCATCAGGACGCACGAAACCCACGCAGCGCCCGTCTTGACGCACAACGCAACAGGACTTCCCTTACCCGCTCACGCGCAATGCCAGTTCCGGCATTGCCCGCTTCACCCCACTCAGGAGGTGTCTTTCATGCTGAAGCATCTGAATCTCGACGAGATGGTCGCGCTCCTCTCCCCGTGGGTCGACGACCCGAAGCAGCGCAAGGTGTGCCTGTCGATCCCCGAGATCGCGGCGCTCCACCCGAGGGTCGTGGAGGCGCACGAGGCGGTGCTCGCGGTGCAGCCGAGCAGAGGCGGCGCGTCGTCGAAGATGCGCGCGCTCATCGGCAAGAGCAACGAGGTCGACCGGTGTCACGACCACCTCGCCAGGGCCGTGACGCGCGATCGCCCCCGGGGCTCACCGTCCTGGCCTCTCGGCGCGAGACGCGGTAGGAGGGCGCCATGCTCAAGCACAACAGCTACTTCAACGGCGACGTCCAGAGCCTCGGCTTCGAGCGCCACGGGCGCCGGCAGACGATGGGCGTCATCGACATCGGCGAGTTTCATTTCTCGACCGAGTCGCCGGAGCGCATGACCGTCGTCGCGGGCGAGCTCGCGATCCGCTTCGACGGCTCGCCGGAGTGGCGCGTGTACCCGGCGGGGACATCGTTCGAGGTGCCGGCCAAGAGCGGCTTCGACGTCAAGGCCTCGCAGCCGGCCGGGTACTTCTGCGAGTTCCTCTGAGCGCGCACCTCTGAGCGCCCAGACGAGCGCAGGCGCCTCGCACCTCCCTCAGCGCTCCTGTCCGCCGTCCGCGGCGGCCCTCCCCTCCAGCCGCCTCGGGCCCTGACGGCTCCAGGCGGCCAGCGTCACACCATCACAACAGCGCGGGCAGCCTCGCGAGGTCGTCGAGCTCCGGCGCGCGGCCGCGGAGACCGTACTCATCCGGATCGCCGGCGCGGTTCACGCGGAAGGCGCGATATCCGCAGGCGAGCGCTCCCTGCGTATCCCACGCATTCGCGGAGATGAAGGCCATCGCCGCAGCGGGGTGGCCGAAGCGACGCTCGGGCAAGCGGTAGACCAGCGGGTGCGGCTTGAAGACGCCGATCGCCTCCACGCTCAGCACGTCGTCGAGCAGATCGGCGATGCCCGCCGCGGCGACCGCGGCCCCCAGCATGCCCGGCTCCCCGTTGGAGAGGATCGCTGTCGCGAGGCCGCGGCCGCGGAGCGCGCCCAGCACGGCCGGCACCTCGGGGTATGCGGGGCAGGCCCGGTAAGCGTCGAGCAGCGCCGCGCGCAGGCCGGGATCGGAGAGGCCGTGCCTCGCCAAGACCCAGTCGAGCGCGTCCTCCGTACACCGCCAGAAGTCGCGGTGATGAGCGGGCCCGGTCAGGCTGCGCACCCAGGTGTACTCGAGCTGCTTCGCCCGCCAGTCGGCAGAGAACCGGCGCCAGTGCGGGCCGATGCGCTCGGACCGCGCCAGCACGGGGGCGTGCACGTCGAGCAACGTGCCGTAAGCGTCGAAGATGGCGGCCCGGATGTCAGGCATGTCCTGGTTACCTCTCTGGCTTCCGGAGCGGTGGTCAGACGAGAACGAGATGGACCGCCACGCGCGCCGAGCAAGAGAAAGTGAGCCACTCTAGTTCTATTCTCTTCTGGCTCTCTCTTGCCTCTGTCTTCCCCCCTGTCGCCCGGGCGGCTGCTCCGCGCGCTGGCCTATCCCGCCAGCCACCTTCGCTCCAGCTCGAGCGTCGCCACGTTGTCCGGCACGTTGCCGAGGAATTTCCCGCGCCACACCGGATCGCTGATCCTCCTCGCCCGGTCGAGCAGGCTCTCCCGCGCCGAGGCGATCGCCAGCGTAGCCTCCCGCCGGTGGCCGCACGCGGAGAGCGCCTCGGCGTGCGTGAGGCGCACCAGCGACTCGCCCGCCTCGGCGCCCACCGAGTCGAGCAGGCAGTACGCCTCCGTCGTGGCCGCCAGCGCGTCCACCGCCTGCCCCGCGTCGAGCAGCGCCCGCCCGAGGACGGCGTACGCGAAGGCGCGGAGCGGCGGCGCGCCGTACAGGATCGCGACCGCCTCGCGGGCCTCGCGCTCGGCGCCCCCGAGGTCGCCCGACAGGAGCAGGATCCTCGCGAGGCACGTCCGCGCCGCGCCCTCCCGGCGCGCGTCGCCCAGGCCCTGGGACGTCGCGATCGCCTCCTCCTCCGTCTGCCGCGCCTCCTCGACGAGGCCCCGCTGCGCGAGCACCGGACCCAGGTTGAGCAGCGCCCCGAGCCGCGCGTCCGACAGCCCCATCCGCTCCGCGTCCGCGAGCGACGCGCGCAGCGCCGCCTCGGCGCCCTCGAAGTCGCCGAGCTCCGCGTAGCACGACCCCAGGTTGTTCCGCGTCCAGCAGGCGTTGCGCCGGTCGCCGGCCTGCTCGAACGCCGCGAGCGCGGCCTCGAAGCCCGCAAGGCAGGCGCCGGGATCGCCGGCCGCTATCGCCCGGTACGCGCGCGCCTCGTGGAGCCGCGCCAGCACCTCGACCTCCTGCTCGGTCTCCTCGGCGTCCTGCTCGATCGCGTCGAGCAGCTCATCCGCGAGCTGGTAGCGCCCGCCGAAGACGAGGCGCCCGGCGCCCGCGCACAGGCACACGCTGCGCGCGGGGCGCGCCGACCGCCGCGCCTCGGTGCTCTGCGCGACGCGCAGCAGGCGCTCGACCTGATCGTGGTTGTTGCGCTTCGAGGCCGCGAGGATCATGTGCGTGAGCGCCGAGAACCACGGCGCCGACCCGGGCGAGAGCCGCTCCAGGGCCTCCATCCCCCGCCGCTCCGCCAGCGCGAACTCGCCGCGCCAGAGGTGCGCCTCCGCCTGGCAGAGCCGCAGCGCCCCCGCCGTGGCCTTCGGGGCGCCGCGCGCGATGCCGCGCTCCACCCGCTCGATCGCCGCGCCGAGGTCGCTCCCGAGCAGCGCCTGCTCGGCCGCGCGCAGCGTCCACGTCGCCGCCCGCGCCGGCTCGCCGCCGCGCTCGAAGTGCTCGGCGAGCGCCATCGGGTCCGCCGCGCCCATCCGCTCGAGCCACTCGCCCGCGAGCCGGTGGCCGAGCCGGCGGTCGTGGTCGGTCAGCATCCCGTACGCCGCCTCGCGCACGAGCGCGTGCCGGAACCGGTACTCGACCGCGTCCGAGGCGCCCTCCGCGGCGCGCCGCACGATGAGCTCCCGCGCCTCGAGCTCGGCGAGCAGCGGCTCGACCTCCGCCCGGCCGACCAGCGCGGCGACCCCGCTCCGCGAGAAGGTCTCGCCGAAGACCGCCCCGGCGCGCAGGACCCGGCGCGCCCCGCCGTCGAGCGCGTCGAGCTCCGCCTGCACCATCGCCAGCACCGTCTCCGGCAGGTCCGCGCCCTTGCCGGCCGCCGCCGCGCGGATCTGCTCCTCCAGGTAGAAGGCGTTGCCGTCCGCGCGCTCCACGAGCGTCGCCACGAGCTCCGGGCTCTCGCGGTCGCCGAGCACCTGGCGCACGAGCCGCTCGCTCGACCGGCGCGAGAGCCCGGCGAGGCGGAGCTTGTGGCCGCGCCGCTCGTCCCACAGCTTCGGGAAGAGCTCGTGCACCTCGGGGCGCCCGAGCGCCATCACCATGAACGGCCGGTCCTTCAGGTTCCGGAGCGCGCCGTCGACCATCGTGACCGTGGGCAGGTCGCCCCAGTGCAGGTCCTCGAGCACGAGCAGGACCGGCTGCACCGCGCACTCGGCGCGCAGGAAGTCCTCCCAGGCAAGGCGCAGCTGATCGCCCATGAGCATCGGGTTCCGCCGCGCCGCCCGGAGCTGGACGTCGTCGTCCGGGAACGGCGCGCCGACGAGCTCGCCGAGGAACGTCGCCACGCGCGCCGCGTCGAGCGCCGCGTGCCGCTCGACCCGCGCCCGCACCTTGCGCCGCCGCTCCTCGATCGAATCGGCGTCCGAGAGGCCGATCGCCCGCCGGAGCGCGTGCGCGAGCAGCCCGAACGCCGAGCCGGCGCTCATCGGATCCACCTGCCCGAGCCACACCTCGACCGGCGCGCCCTCCTCCCGGACGCCGCGGATGAGCTCGTGGCGGAGCCGCGACTTGCCGATGCCCGCCGGGCCCGTCACGAGCACGACGCTCGGGGTCGACTCCTCGACGCAGCGGGCGAGCTCGTCGCGGATGAGCGACAGCTCGCGCTCGCGCCCGACGCACGACGTCGCCTTGCCGAGCAGCTGGGGCGCCGACTCCGGCTCCTCGCGCGCGCCGAGGAGCCAGCGGCCTGTCTCGTCGGCGGTGATCTCGAACCGCGGCCCGAGCAGCCCCGCCGTCACCTCGTCGATGCGGATCGCCGCCGCGCGGGACGGGGAGCGGCTCTCGGGGAGCAGCTGGACCACGCGGTCGATCAGGTCGCCGATCGGCATGCGCGAGGCGATCTCCGCCCTGCCCGTGACGACCGCGACCGGCGCGCCGCCGAGGAGCGCCTGCACGGCGAGCGCGCAGCGGGCCGCCCGGGCCGCGAGGTCGGTCGTCGCGCCGGCGCCGGAGAGCACGACCAGCGGCAGCCGCGCCTCGACGAGCTCTAGCTGGCCCCTGTAGCGCGCCGCCGTGGCCGCGAGCGCCTGCGCGCGCTCCTGCTCGTCGACCTCGGGGAGGGCCGGCTCGGCCGCGGCGAGGGCGAGCCCGTTGCGCGCGAGGACGAGGCACATCACCTTGCGCTCGCCGGTCGTGAGCTCCGGCGGGCGGATGGACGGGGCCGGCGGGCGGACGGAGAGCGCCGCGGGGTCCATGAGCGCGGCGAGCTCGGCCGCGACCGCGTTGCCGTCGCTGGGCCGCCCCTCGGGCGACTTCGACAGCATCCGCGTGACGAGGTCGTCGAGCGCCTCGGACACGTCGTCGCGGAGCCACCGGAGCGACGGCGGCTCCTCGATCAGCACCTTGACGAGCACGGCGAGCCCGCGCGCGCCGCGGAAGGGCGCGCGCCCGGACACGCACTTGTAGAGCAGGCAGCCGAGCGCGAAGACGTCGGCGCGCGCGTCGACCTGCGCCTCGCCGCGGGCCTGCTCCGGGGCCATGTAGCCGGGGGTGCCGAGGATGGCGCCCGGCATGGTGAGCTGCTGGTCGAGGCCGGACATCCGGACCACGCCGAAGTCGATGAGCGTGATGCGGTCGATGGTGCCGTCGACGAGCAGCAGGTTGCTCGGCTTCAGGTCGCGGTGGACGACGCCGAGCCGGTGCACGGACCCGAGGGTGGTCGCGACGCGCCGGGCGAGCTTGATGCTCTCATCGAGCGTGAACGCCTGCCGGGCGAGGCGCTGGGAGAGGGTCTCGCCGGTGAGCCACTCCATGGCGAGGTAGGGGTGGCCAGTGTCCGTGGAGCCGTGCGCGATGTAACGCACCACCCCCGGCACCCGCAGGCTGGCGAGCGCCTGCGCCTCGCGCGCGAGGCGGCTCGAGTCCTGGGAGGCGGCGTTCTGGAGGACCTTGAGGGCGACGGTATCACCGGTCCTGAGGTCGTAGGCGCGGAAGACGTGGCCCATCCCGCCGGCGCCCGCGAGCTCCACGATCTCGAACCGGCCGTCGATGACGTTTCCCGCGCGCATTGCCCCTGCCGCTGCTCCCCGCAGACCGCCGTCCGTCCTGTGTGGGAGCTACGCGAAGTTCATGTGGATGGCCAGCGGTTCGGGGTAGCAGGCGTGTCACCGGAGCGGGCGCGGCGAGGCCTCCGCGTCCCTCATGCAATCACCGCCGATTACCGCGCTTCAGTTTGCATCGTCACCAAAGAGTGCGTCCCTGGGCAACTCCAGAGCGTCGAAGGGCTCGCCAAAGCTCGATCCACGCGGCCGGCCGCGGCGCCCGCGCCGGCCGCGGCGACGCGCCGGCATTCGCCGGCTGTCCCTCGGAGCGCGCCGGCGGCTCCTCCGCGGGCTCGATCGGCCCCGCACGCGGCATACGCGAGCGGCCGCGGCGGCGGCCTCCCGCAGCGCTCGGCGCCGCCTGCCGCGGCGGGCCTCGCCGAGCCGGCAGCGCTCGCCTCGCCCGGCTCGACGCGGGTCGCTGCGCCGCATTTCGTCCAGACGGCCTCGAGCGTGGAGCAGGCGGGCGATGCGAAGTGGCAGGTGTAGGCGCAGGCCTCTTCTTCGCGTCGCCCGGTGCGCGGCGCTTCCGCTGTCGCGCCCGCGTGATAAATGAGCTTGTCTGGGGACTGGGGGGAGGCGACCGGAACGCGCTGGACCCCTTTTTGTCAAGCGAAGGAGGCCGCTCTTGTCAATCGTGCCCGGAACCGTCCTGCTCCAGCGCTACCGCGTGGTGCGTCATCTCCGCCGCGAAGGCCTCGGCGAAGTGTTCAGCGCCGAGGACGCGAGCACCGGCCGCCGCGTCGCGGTGAAGGTGCTCGGCGAGCCTCCGGCGCGCGTGGACACGGGGAGCGTGCTCGGCGCGCCCGAGCGCATGACCACCGCGGAGGCCGCGGCGCGCTTCCGGCGCGAGGCCGCGGCGTGCGATCGGCTGCAAGGCCCGCACACGCTGCCGTCGATCGGCGGCGGCGCGGACCCGAAGCACGGCCCCTTCATCGTGTTCGAGCTGCGCGAGGGCGAGCTCCTCGGCGACCGCATCGCCCGGCAAGGGGCGATCCCGTTCGGCGACCTGCACCCGCTGGTCGAGCAGCTCTGGCTGGCGATCGCGGAGCTCCACGAGATTGGCCTCATCCACCGCGACATCAGCGCCGCGAACGCGCTCATCGACCGGGCCCCTGACGGCGAGCGGCTGACGCTGCTCGACCTCGGCTCGTGCAAGCTCCCGCCCGCGCTCTGCGACGAGGAGCTGACCGTGGCGGGCCGCTGTCTCGGCGACCCGCGGTACGCGCCGCCGGAGCAGCTCATGAAGGGTAAGGCGGTGGATCACCGGGCCGACATCTATGCGGCCATGACGGTGGTCTTTCAGGCGCTCACCGGTGAGCTCCCCTACGCCGCCCGCAACCTGATGATGCTCGCCGACCTCAAGACGAGGACGGCGCCGCGCCGCCTCGGCAACCTGATGCCCCCGCCGGTCGATCGACAGGTCGAGGTGTTCGTGAACCGGGGTCTGGCCCACAGCCCGGACCGCCGCTTCGCGAACATCGCCGAGGTGATCGACGGCTGGCGGGCGCTGCGCCCCGCCTCCTGAACGCCGCGGCAGCTCCTGCACGGCGCACCGCCGCTGAAGCCTGGGCACCTCGAGGCGCCCAATCCGTGGCAATCGGCTGGCACTAAAAGGAATGCAGCGCGAAGGCGCCGCCGGCTCTCCCTCTCGCCGCCTTCCGCCTTGCTCGCTCGGATTCTCCGTCAGACCGGACATGGCCCCGTCGAGAGCCACCCTCACCGGCAGATCCGCTGGTGAAGGCGGGGAGACCGCTGGGCTTTTGCCCCCGCTTCCCCGTCCTCCTGCTCGAACCGGGCCACCGCCGCTCCGCCTGAGACCGCCGCGCTGTCGGCGGGCCTGATAGAGACGCCGGAATCGCTCCTGGTCCCGCGCGCCCCACCGCCTCGCGAGGGGCCGCGGGCGCACGCGCTTGCGTGCCGCCACCCGCTCCCGCGCGCCTGACGAGCCCGGCTCCGGCGATGTTTCACGGGCGTTGCCCCGGCGTTACGGGGCGGGCTCCCCCGCATCGACTCCGTTCTACCGGCAGCCACGGTGAGCCATTGCGACAGCGACCCTATTTTTCTCGTCCACGTTCCATCATTCGACACAGCACAGGCCGTTTGCTCTGCCGCGCGGGCGCGGGCGCCCAGGGGTGCTTTGCCCGATCGAGCCGCCCTGTCCCAGATCACGTTACGATTCTGCGTCCCTCGTCATCACGAGATCAGTCCGGGCCTTATCGACTGGTGTCCTGACGAGGAACACGCATCTTCAGTCCAGAAACCGCATCTCACAGGATTGCAGAGCGTGAGCACGCATGTTAATCCGGGTTCGTTGGCTCGTCGTCGCGCCCTCTTGCGCGGCGCCAGGGCAACCGGAGCGACGTGCTGCTCCCCTGCCTACCCGCGCGCCTCTCGCACGACGCGAGGCCTCTCTCGGCCTCCGAGCGACGTTGCGGTGTACCTCGGGACCGGCTCATTCCGGGCCGGCACGTCTTCCGGGATCTCTCACCCCTTGCCGCCACCACGTTATGACGACACCTACCTACCGCTATGTCTTCCTGGGACTCTCCATCACGTCTTCGTGGGGCAACGGCCACGCCACGACGTACAGGGCGCTCCTGCGGGCGCTCGCGTCGCGCGGCCACCACGTGCTCTTCCTGGAGCGGAGCCTCTCCATCTATGACCAGCACCGCGACCTGCCCAACCCGCCTTATGGCAAGACCGAGCAGTACTCGAGCATTGCCGAGCTGCGCGATCGGTTCTCACGCGCGGTGCGCGAAGCAGATCTCGTGATCGTCGGCTCCTTCGTCCCTGAAGGGGCGACCGTCGGAGCGTGGATCACGGAGGAGGCCCGCGGCAAGGCCGCGTTCTACGATCTCGACACGCCGGTCACGCTGGGGCGGCTGGCGCACGGGGATCACGCGTACCTCACGCCGGCGCTGATCCCGCGGTACGACCTCTACCTGTCGGCGACGGGGGGCCCGACGCTGGAGCGGCTGGAGCGCGGCCACGGCGCCGTGCGGGCGCGGGCGCTCTACTGCGCGGCCGACACCGACGTCTACCATCCCCAGCCGGCGCCGATGCGCTGGGACCTCGGCTATCTCGGCACGTACAGCGACGACCGGCAGGCGTCGGTCGAGCGGCTCCTGCTCGAGCCGGCGCGGCGCATGCGCCGCGGGCGCTTCGCGGTGGCGGGCGCGCAGTACCCGTCGTCGCTCGCCTGGCCCGAGAACGTCTCGCGGACGGAGCACCTGCCGCCGGACGAGCACCGCATCTTCTACAACGCCCAGCGCTTCACGCTGAACCTGACCCGCCGGGCGATGGTCGAGTCCGGGTGGTCGCCGAGCGCGCGCCTGTTCGAGGCGGCCGCGTGCGGGACCCCGGTCCTGAGCGACACATGGCCCGGGATCGAGACGTTCTTCCAGCCCAACGAGGAGATCCTCCTCGTCCGCTCGCCCGAGGACGTGCTCCGGAAGCTGCGGGAAATGAAGGAGGACAAGCGCCTCACGATCGGCCAGCGGGCGCGGCAGCGCGTCTTCGCCGAGCACACGGCGATGCACCGGGCCGAGGCGTTCGAGCGCTACACCCGCGAGGTGCTCGACGCCGCGAGCCGGGCGCGGGCGCGCCGCGAGCGCGACGGGCAGATCGCGACGGCGCACGTGGAGACCCAGAGCGGCTGACGCCTCGGCGTCGGCCTGGGCCTCGCCTTCGGACCCGGCGCGCGCGCGGCCTGCCCGCGCCGCGCTCCTGCTCCCTTGCCGCTCGGGTCGGCGCGCATTACCACGACGGAGGTGCGCTCCACCCCGCTTCACCCTGTCGCCCGCCTGCCTGAAGAATGGTCGGCCTCGCTGGCTTCCCGCGGAGAGCGGGCGTTCACGGCGAAGCAGGTGTTCCACTGGATCCACCGCCGCGGCATCCTCGATCCGGCGGCCATGACGAACCTCCCGGCGCGGCTGCGCGAGCACCTCGCCGCGGAGGGGCTCGGCGAGGTGCTGACGCCCGAGCGGGTCCATCGCTCCGAGGACGGCACGCGCAAGCTGCTCCTGCGCCTCCGCGACGGCGCGACCATCGAGACCGTCCTGCTGCCCTCGGTGTCGGGCCCCGGCTCGCAGGCGCAGCTCGACGCCGACGCGGCGGCGAGCGACGACGACGAGGACGACGACGCGGCCGACGCGGGCGCGGCGCCGCGCGTCCGCGTCACCCAGTGCATCTCCACGCAGGTCGGCTGCGCCATGGGGTGCGGCTTCTGCGCGAGCGGCGTGGCGGGGCTCAAGCGCCACCTCGGGGCCGAGGAGATCGCGGGCCAGGTGCTCCTCGGGCGGGCGATGCTCGAGGAGGGCGAGGAGCTCCGCAACGTCGTCTACATGGGCATGGGCGAGCCGCTCCACAACTACGAGGCGACCGCGCGCTCCCTGCGGCTGCTCACGCACCCGGAGGGGATCAACCTGTCGACGCGACGGGTCACGGTGTCCACGTCGGGCCTCGTCCCGGAGATCGCGCGGCTCGGCGCCGATTTCGGCGGGCAGATCGCGCTGGCGATCTCGCTGCACGCCGCGGACGACGAGACGCGCTCGGCGCTGATGCCCATCAACCGCAAGTACCCGCTCGACGAGCTGCTCGCGGCGCTGCGCGCGTACCCGCTGCCGCGTCGCCGGCGGATCACCATCGAGTACACGCTCGTCGCCGGGCAGAACGACGATCCGGCCGAGGCGCGCCGGCTGGCGAAGCTCCTGCGCGGGCTCCCGGTGAAGATCAACCTCATCCCGATGAACCCGATCGAGGCGTCGTCGCTGGGCCCGCCCGGCCACGAGCGCGTGGCGGCGTTCCAGGAGGTGCTCACCCAGGCGGGGTACTCGTGCTTCGTGCGGCGCCGGCGCGGCGACGACGTCTCGGCGGCGTGCGGGCAGCTCGTGCTGCTCGGGGCCACGCCGAAGGTGCGGCGCGCGCTGGGCTGATCGCGCGGCACCAGGCTCAGCAGGCTGGGCGAGCGGGCGCTGGCGCGCGGCTCGGCGGGCTGGGCGAGCGGGCGCTGGCGCGAGGCCGCGCGGCGGGGCGTCCCGGCGAACGCGGGGGCGCGCCGCCGCCGCGAGCGCCTTGACGCCTCGCCGCGCGGGGGCGTAGCTGTCGGCCGTGTTGAAAAAGATCCTCGTCGCCAACCGTGGAGAGATCGCCTGCCGCGTCCTCCGGACCTGCAAACGGCTCGGGATCGCCACGGTCGCCGTGTACTCCGACGCGGACGCGAGCGCGCCGCACGTCGCGATGGCCGACGAGGCCGTGCGCATCGGACCGCCGCCGGTCCGGGACAGCTACCTCGTCATCCACGCGATCGTCGAGGCGGCCCGCGCGACGGGCGCGGACGGCATCCACCCGGGGTACGGGCTGCTCAGCGAGAACCAGGCCTTCGCCGAGGCCGTCAGCGACGCGGGCATCACGTTCATCGGCCCCCCGCCGGCGGCGCTCCACACCTTCGGCGACAAGATCCGCGCGCGCGACCACGCGCGCGGGGCCGATGTCTTCCCGCCGCCAGGCACGGGCGGCCCGGTCGACCCCACCGACTTGGAGGCCGCCCAGCGCGCGGCCGAGAGCATCGGCTTCCCGCTGCTCGTCAAGGCCGCGGGCGGCGGCGGCGGCATCGGCATGCAGGTCGTGACCGACCCGGTCAAGCTCTCGCGCGCCCTCACCGCGTGCTCCGACCGCGGCCGCTCCGCGTTCGGCGACCCGCGCGTCTACATGGAGCGGTACATCGAGCGCCCGCGCCACATCGAGGTGCAGGTGCTCTGCGACGGCCAGGGCGGCGCCGTCGCGCTCGGCGAGCGCGAGTGCAGCGCGCAGCGCCGGCACCAGAAGATCGTCGAGGAGACCCCGTCGCCCGCCGCGTTCTTCCAGGGGGAAGCGGGCGACGCTCGCCGGAAGACGCTGCACGAGAGCGCCCTGCGCGTCGTGACGGGCGCCGGCTACGTCGGCGCGGGCACCGTCGAGTTCGTCGCGGCGGAGAGCGGCGAGCTCTTCTTCCTCGAGGTCAACGCGCGGCTCCAGGTCGAGCACTGCGTCACCGAGATGTGCACCGGGCTCGACCTCGTCGAGCACCAGATCCGCATCGCGTCGGGCGAGCCGCTCGCGCCGGAGGTCCGCGACCACACGTACCGCGGCCACTCCATCGAGGCGCGCCTCTACGCGGAGGATCCGGCGAAGAAGTTCGCCCCGCAGCCGGGCCGCATCACCGCGCTCCGCTGGCCCGCCGCGGGCGACGACCTGCGGATCGAGACCGGCGTCGCCGAGGGGCTGGAGGTGACGCCGTTCTACGACCCGCTGCTCGCCAAGATCGTCGCCCACGGGCCGACGCGCGACGCGGCGATCGCCCGCCTCGACCGGGCGCTCGCCGAGACGACCATCGAGCTGACCGGCCCGGCCGGGCCCGCCGCGACGAACCTCGCGTTCCTCCGCCAGATCCTGGCGGACGGCGACTTCCGGAGCGGGCAGTACGACACGCGCTTCGCCGAGGCGCTCGCCGCCGGCAAGAAGGCCAGCTAGTTCCGCCCGCCAGCAGTCCGGCCATGGATGGCCGGACTTCTGCGCCGCTTCGCGGTGGCTTCGTGCGGGCGGCCCTGGCGTTGTTTCCTCGGGGCTCCGCCCCGCTCCGCACCCCGGCGTCCGCTCCGCGGCCGCCCGCCCGCGGCGTCAGGGGCCGCCCGAGCGCAGCCGCGGGGCGCGCGGGGCGTTGACCGACGGCGCGGGCGTCGCGCTCGGCGCCGCCTCCGCGCCGCGCTGAATCGCGCGTGCGCCCGCTGCACACGGCGGCCGGGTTGAACTAAAAAGGAGGTCGTGAGCCACGACTTCGTCCTCGAGCCCGCCGAACGCTGGCTTGCCCACGACCCCGATCCGGAGACCCAGAGCGAGCTGCGCCAGCTCATCGAAGCGGCCAGGGCGGGCGAGGAGGGCGTCCGCGCCGAGCTCGCCGAGCGCTTCGCCGGTCCCCTCGAGTTCGGCACGGCCGGCATCCGCGGCGTGCTCGGCGCCGGCGAGAGCCGGATGAACCGCGCGGTCATCCTCCGCACGACGGCCGGCCTCGCCCGCTACCTCCTCGGCGCGCTCGGCGACAAGGCGCGGAGCGCCGGCGTCGTCGTCGGCTACGACGGTCGCCGGATGAGCCGCGAGTTCGCGGAGGACGTCGCCTGCGCGCTCGCCGCCGCGGGCATCCCGAGCCACCTCGCGCCCGCCCCCTGCCCCACCCCGGTCGCCGCGTTCGCGGTCGCCCACCTCGGCGCGGCCGCGGGCGTGATGGTGACGGCGAGCCACAACCCGCCCGAGTACAACGGCTACAAGGTCTACTGGGACAACGCCGCACAGATCATCCCGCCGCACGACACAGGCATCGCGACGGCGATCGACGCCTCGCCGCCGGCGGACCAGGTCCCCCGCGTGCCCCTCGACGAGGCGAGGCAGCGGGGCCTCGTGCGCGACTTCCCCGAGGAGCTCGAGCAGAGCTACCTCCGCGCGATCCGCGGCCTCGGGGTGCGGGGCGACGGCGATCGCGGCCTGCGCATCGTGTACACGCCGCTGCACGGCGTGGGCAACCGCCTCGTCCGCACGGCGCTCGCGCAGGCCGGCTTCACGCGCGTGACGAGCGTGCCCGAGCAGGCCGAGCCGGACGGCGCGTTCCCCACGGTCGCGTTCCCGAACCCCGAGGAGAAGGGCGCCATGGACCTGGCGTTCGCCCTGGCGAAGAAGGAGGGCGCCGACCTCGTCCTCGCCAACGATCCGGACGTCGACCGGCTCGCCGTGGCGGTGCGGCGCCCGGACGGCGAGTACGCGCAGCTCACGGGCAACCAGGTCGGCGTGCTCCTCGGCCACTACCTGCTCACCGAGGGCCCGCCCCAGGGCGGCGGCGGGGCGCACGAGCGCCGCCTCGTGCTCGCCTCGTGCGTCTCGACCCCGATGCTCGGCGCCATCGCCGCGGCGCTCGGGGTGCACTACGAGGAGACGCTGACGGGGTTCAAGTGGATCGCCAACCGGGCGATGGACATCGAGCGGTCGACCGGCGCCCGCTTCGTGTTCGGCTTCGAGGAGGCGCTCGGCTACACCATCGGCCCGGTCGTGCGCGACAAGGACGGCATCAGCGCCGCGGCGGTGCTCGCCGAGCTCGCGGCGGTGCGCAAGGCCGAGGGCAAGACCCTGCTAGACGAGCTCGAGGCGCTCACCCGCAGGTACGGCCTCTACATGAGCGGGCAGCGCTCCTACACCCTGCGCGGGGTCGACGGCGTCGAGAAGATCACGGCCATCATGGCCGCGCTGAGGAAGAGCCCGCCGGCCGAGATCGGCGGCGTCCCCGTGGCGGCGTGGCGCGACTTCGAGGCGCGCACGCGCACCTCGAGCGACGGCAGGACCGAGTCGCTCGTCCTGCCCCCGAGCAACGTGCTCGTGTACGAGCTCGACGGCGGCAGCCGGATCATCGCGCGCCCGAGCGGCACCGAGCCGAAGATCAAGTTCTACTTCGACGTGCGCGAGGAGGTCGCCCCGGACGAGCCGCTGGGCGACGTCGAGGCCCGCGCGGCGGCGCGGCTCGACGCGCTCGCCAGGGCGTTCTCGGGCCTCGCCGGGATCGGCTGAAGGGCCCCTTCAGCCGCCGGAGGTGCGGAAGGCGGCCCGGCCGACGAAGAACGGGCCCATCTGGCTGATGAACTCCGAGGTCTGGCGGGTCTTCCGCATCGCCTGCACGATGTGCGAGAGCGGGTGGAGCTCCCTGCCGACGAGCCCGATCACGAACTCGTTGTCGCGGGCGTCGAGCCCGTGGCACGCGAGGCGGATGTCGTGGGCGAGATCCTGCGCGCCGTACGCCCGGCCGATGGTGCCGTGCTCGCGCAGGATGCTCCCCTGCTCGCGCCCCTCGAGCTTGGAGAACGCGCCGCTGCGGCGGAGCGGGTACCACACCGCCCACGGCCAGGCGGGGTTGAGGACGGTCTCGGCCGGGCGCCGGAGCATCCAGTACTCCAGGTCCTGCTCGTAGCCGGTCGAGTAGGTGCGCCCCAGCATCGTGAAATCGGGGCGGAGCTCCAGCGCCCGGAGGTCGCCGCGGTTGAGCGCCGGCCGGACGGTCTGGACGAAGACGGCTGGATCCTCCGCCCAGGTGAGCACCGCGATCCCCCGCGGGTCGCCGAGGTCCTCGTAGACGACCGCGCCGACGCGCTGGGCCTCGAGGGCCTGGCCGACGGCGCGGGTCAGCTCGGCGGGGTCGCTGGCGCTGGGGCAGCGGAAGACGAGCAGCTGCATGAACAACCGGCGGTCGAGGACCTGCGGTCGCCCGTCGCGCGGCGCCCCACGCTCGGCAACGTCGATGTGCGGCAGCTCGGGCTCCGCGTGGCCGGCGGCGGGCCGGCCCGTGGTGGATTCGCTCATGGCGTAGGGGTACCGAGGTTCGCGCAGGGCGGCAACTGCGAGGCGCGGGGCCGCCGGCAAGCGCCGCGGGCGCCGTACCCGGCGCGGTCGGGCGGGCAGAGCGCCCGTCTCGGCGCGGATGTGCGTGATACGGGTTACACCTGCACGGCTGCCCGCGCCGGTGCCCGCATCCTGGCATGTGACCGTGGGGTCAGAACGAGAGCTGGACAACGCTGGACGACCAGGGAGGCCTTGTCGAAGGCTGCGGCGCCCCGTGTCGCGCGCCTGCTCCGGCGTAATCATCTCTTGCCATCCAGGCGAACTCACGCTCCCCTGCAAGGTACAACCACGACTCCTGGAGTCGCCTCGACGATGTGCTCCCGGGCAGGGCTTCCCGTCCGAGACCGCACGCGCCGCGCCCGCGATCGGGCCCGGCTTCGTCAGGGCCTTCCCGCCGTAGGTTCGCCGCGATGAAGACGCACGACACGAAGAGCAAATCCTCGATCCCCGCCGGCAAGTGCAAAGGAACGTTGCTGGTCAACCTCCGGTCGTTCGTCACGACGAACCGCGACGCCGGGGCCTGGGAGCGGCTGGTGACCTCGCTGCCCAAGTCAGACCGGGACGTACTCTATCAGCCGATTCTTGCGAGCAGCTGGTATCCGATCGGCGTCTGGAACCGGGCGTTGCGAACCCACGTGCGGACCGCGAGCGACCAGGCCGCCGAGATCAAGCGATTTGCCCGCTACGTCGCGGACCGCGATCTCAATACGGTATTGAAATTCGCGCTGTCGATCGCGATGCCCGACACGATCGTCGCCCGCACCGGGATGTTCTGGTCGCGCTATTTCGACGCCGGGAAGGTCTTCCCGCGGATGGTGAAGCCGCGGGAGTGGGTGCTGACCATCACGGGGCCGACGGGGGACGACGAGGGCCCCTCGGCGATGAACTGCGGAGATGGCGTCTGCGGCTGGGTGGAGCAGGCGCTGCTCCTGTGCGGCGCGTCGACCCCCAAGGTGACCCACCAGCGGTGCCGGTTCCGGGGCGCGACCGAGTGCCTCTCCGAAGTCGTCTGGTGAGCGGGTGAACAACTCGGGAATTACCTGAGCGGCATCAGGCCCCGCCTGGTAGCCAGACGCCTGACGACCCGGCGGCGCCCTCGTTTGGCTATTGACTTTTTCCTGCGCTCTGAGCCAAACTGGGTGCAGGCGGGACACATGTACACGAAACCTCTTAACGCGAGGTCATCGTGCTGGCTCTTTCGTCCTCAGCGTCTGAGGGTCAACATCGTGCCCGCGCCGCGCCTTGTCTCCTGACGGACGCTGGCCGGTCAGCCTGAGGGGGTTTCGGTGGAGCATAGACCGGCGGGCAGGCACGAGGGAGACTGATTCAGCAACCTTCCAGGTAAATTCATGCTGTCACCTCGCTCGCAGCGGCACAAGGAAGTCAAGGACAGCCTCAAGGCGACGCCGCATCCGGTCTGGGTCGAGGACATGATCGAGTCCCTGGCCGACCAGTGGAAGGCCGCGGTTTACACGCCGCCGATCGCGCGGACGATGACGGAGCCGGTCGACCACGAGACCTGGAGCTTGCTCATCCGGGAGTTCTTCTGCGTCGTCGAGGCGTTCCCGAAGTACATGGGGCTCAGCCTGGCCAAGACGACGTATGGCCAGACGCCGCGCGACTTTCTGGTGCGCGACTGGCTCATCGGCAACATCCGGGTCGAGGCGCTGCACGTGCGCTGGTACCTCGACTGGGCGGCGGGGCACGGCATCAGCGCGTCGGAGATCACGAGCCACCGTCCGAGCACGGAGGTCGCCTCGCTGTTCGAGTGGCTCTGGTCGGTGTCCTACCGCGGCTCGCTCGCGGAGGCGGTGGGCGCGGTCAACTACGCGATCGAGGGGATCACCGGCGAGTGGTCCCGCGTGGTGCTACCGGCCTTCACCAAGCTCTACGGTGAGGGGAGCAAGTCGCTGACGTGGCTGGCCGCGCACGCGAACTACGATGACGCTCACCCGCGCGAGGCGCTCGAGATCGTGAAGCTCGCGACCACCTCTGCCGAGGAGATCCGCCGGGTGCACTCGAGCGTCGGCCGCTCGCTCGAGCTGTTCGAGCGCGCGCTCAAGGCCTGCAGCGTCCCGAGCCGCGGCAGCTGACCCGCCCCCGCCTTCCGGCGCGGCCAAGCTAGCGAGTCAGCCGCGTCCGCCTGCCTCGACTCGACGCATCGAGCTCTCCCGTCGCAGAACGAGCACCTCGAATACGCCCGGGAGCGCCGAGGGCGCCTCTTCCCCTCCTCAAGCAACCTCGATCTCTTCGAGGTTTGCTCATTCATCAGCGCACGTTCGCCGCCCAATTCAGGTCGAAACCTCGCCGAAACAGGCCTCGTACCTCCCGCTGCGAGGCCGCGCTCCTGCAGAGTTTCCTGAGCTCCAGCAGCGCTCTCTCCGCCCCTGCGCCCGCCGACCAGAGCGGGGCTCACCCGCACAGGAGACGGGCCCAGATCGGCGTTTTCGGCGCGCAGGCGTACTCCTGTACGCCGAGCACCGAAAACGTCGAGGTGGGCCCGTATCCGAAGCGGGTGAGCCCCGCTCTAGCGGGTGAGCCCCGCTCTAGCGGGTGAGCCCCGCTCTAGCGGCCGTAGACGGCTTTGCGGACCTTCTTTCTCAGGTCGTCGAGCACGAAGGGCTTCGTGATGTAGTGGCGCGCGCCAGCCTGGATGCCGGCGATGACGTCCATCGGATCCGACTTGGCGGTAAGGAAGATGACCGGCACCCGACGCGTCGGCTCGTTCTCGCGGAGTCGCTTCGTCATGCTCACCCCGTCGAGCTTCGGCATCATGATGTCCACGATCACGAGATCCGGCCGCGGCTCCTGCTGCGCGAGCGCCAGACCGTCGACCCCGTTCGTCGCGACAACGGTGTCGAACTCGTCGCCGAGGAACCGGGCGATCATCGCCGCCGTGTCCTCCTCGTCCTCCACCACCAGAACTCTCTTTTTTGTCGCGGTCACCATGCGCCGGCAAAGGATAGCGCGAAGCAACCGACGGGGGCCGTTGATGGGTCAATTTTTCCAGGAACATTGGAGCCCCATCAATTTTCTTCACCGTCATCGCAACCGCGGCGTCCGGGGAGGCCGGCGGCAACGAGAGCGCGCGGCGCGCGCAACGCACGGCTCCTGCACCGAGCAGGGCTGTCTCGGGCACACGCGCGATGTCATGAGAGCCGGCCGCGCGGGCGCCATTCGATGTCTTCCCGAGCCGCTCCCGGACCCGGGTGGATGACGCAGAGGCCGACTCGGCCCGCGACCGGACGCCGCCCGACGGGCGCTCCCAGCACGCCCGCCGCGTCGGGAGCGCCCGGGCTTGGATCAGCTCACTTTGCTGGAGGGGGCCGGGCCGAGGGCTCAGGCCGCGCCGGCGGCCGCGCGCTCGAGCAGCGACGCGAGGCGGTCGAGCTGCATGGGCTCCACGAACGTGCTGCCTAGTTCGCGCATCAGCACCGTCCGGACCGTGGAGCCCCGGCGCTTCTTGTCGAGCGACAGGAAGCGCAGCGCGGCGGAGACCGGCTCGTCCTCGATGCGGGTGGGCAGCTCGAGCCGGGCGAGCAGGCGGATGACCCGGTCGGCCGCCGCGTGGTCGGTCACGCCGAGCGAGCAGCCGACGCGGAGCATCGCCACCATACCGAGCGCGACCGCCTCGCCGTGGGCCAGCCGGACGAACCCGCCCTCCGCCTCGAGGGCGTGCCCGAGCGTGTGGCCGAAGTTGAGGAGGGCGCGGTCGCCCGCCTCGCGCTCGTCGCGGACGACGATGGCCGCCTTCACCGCGATCGAGCGGCGGATGATCTCGGCGAGCAGGCCGGGGTCGCGCGCGAGGACGCGGTCGGCCTCGCGCTCCAGCAGCGTGTGCAGCTCCGGGTCGCCGATGCAGGCCGTCTTCACCACCTCGGCGAGCCCGCTGCGGAAGGCGCGGTCGGTCTCGGTCGCGAGCGCCGCCGGGCTCGCGACGACGGCGGACGGCTGGTGGAAGGTGCCGACGGCGTTCTTCGCGGGGCCGAGGTCGACCCCGGTCTTGCCGCCGACCGAGGCGTCGACCATCGAGAGGAGCGTCGTCGGCGCGGCGACCCAGCGGACGCCGCGGAGGAGCGTGGAGGCAGCGAAGCCGCCGATGTCGGTCACCACGCCCCCGCCGTGCGCGAGCACCACCGCGTCGCGGTCGGCGCCCGCGTCGAGCATCGCCGTGAGCGCCGCCTCGACGGCCGAGAGCCGCTTGTGCTCCTCGCCGGGCTGGAGGACCGTGACCGCCGCGGCCGGCTTGCCCTGCGCCGCGAGGGCGTCGAGCAGCGGCGCGCCCCAGAGGCGGCTCACGTTCTCGTCCGTGACAACGAAGACGGATGACGGCGCGAGCGCCGAGACGGCATCCGCGACGGACGCCGCCGCGTCGAAGGCGATGCGCACGGCGTAGCTCTTGTCGCCGAGCGGCACGAAGAGCGGGCGATCTGCGTAGGCGCGGAGGACCCGCGCGGCGACCTCCTCGGGCGCGACGCCGTCCGTCACGACGCGGGCGTGCGCCTCCGCGTACACGGTCGCGCGCGCCGCCAGGAGCTCGCGGATGCGCGCCTCCCGATCCGGCGCGCCGTCGAGGAGCGGGCGCGTGCCGCTCGGCGTGCGCGCGGCGATCGTGCGCGGGGTCGCGCTGAGCGCGACGACGCAGCCGCGCTCGAGCGCCTCGCTGCGCAGCGCGGGGTCGACCAGGGCGCCGCCGCCGAGGGCGATGATGCGCGGGCCGCGCGTGGCGAGGAGCCGGCGCAGGGTCGCCGCCTCCAGCGCGCGGAAGCCGGCCTCGCCGCGCGAGGCGAAGAGCGACGGGACGCTCTCGCCGGCCTCTGCCGTGATGACGCTGTCGAGGTCGAGGAACGGGAGACCTGCGCGCGCTGCCGCAATGCGGCCGGCGGTCGTCTTTCCGGCCCCCATGAAGCCGGTGAGCAGGAGCGGAGGTGCGTCGGAGGGGAATTCCATGGCGTTCAGTACGAGCGGACCTGCTGGAGGTAGGTGTCGACGTTGCGCGAGAGCTCGGTGAGGCTGTCGCTGCCGAACTTCTCGAGCAGGGCCGCGGCGAGCGTGATCGACACCATGGCCTCGCCGACGACCGAGGCGGCCGCGACGGCGCAGACGTCGCTCCGCTCGAAGGCCGCGTCGAACTGCTCCTTGGTGCGCACGTCGACCGAGGGGAGCGCGCGCTTCAGGGTGGCGATCGGCTTCATGGCGGCCCGGCAGATGAGGGGCATGCCGTTCGTGATGCCGCCCTCGAGGCCGCCGGCGCGGTTCGACGGGCGGGTGAACGCGTGCGACGCCTGATCGTACCCGATGGGATCGTGCACCTCGGAGCCCGAGATGCGCGCGGCCTCGAAGCCGATGCCGATCTCGACGCCCTTGATCGCCTGGATGCTCATCAGCGCCTGCGCGAGCCGGCCGTCGAGCTTGCGGTCCCACTGCACGTGGCTCCCGAGCCCGGGCGGCAGGCCGGTGGCGATCACCTCGAAGACGCCGCCGAGCGTGTCGCCCCGGTGCGCGGCCTCGCGGATGGCGTCGCGCATCGCCTGCGCGGCCGTGGCGTCCACGCACGCGAGGTCGGAGGCGCGGGCGCGCTCGCGGAGCTCGGTGAGCGGGAGGTCGCCCCCGCCCGAGGCCGCGGAGATCGGCGACTGCACCGCGCCGATCGAGAGCACGTGGGCGAAGACCTCGACGCCGACCGACCGGAGGAGCTTGCGGCAGACGCCGCCCACGGCGACCCGCGCCGCTGTCTCGCGCGCGCTCGCCCGCTCGAGCACGTCGCGCAGGTCCCGCCGGGCGTACTTGAGGCCGCCGGCGAGATCCGCGTGGCCAGGCCGCGGGCGGGTCAGCGCCTCGGGCGGCTCGGGGAACGGCTCGGGGCCCATCCGCCCGGCCCAGCTCGCGTGATCGCGGTTCTCGATCACCATGGCGATGGGGCCGCCGAGCGTCTCGCCGCCGCGCACGCCGGCGACGAGGCGGGCGCGATCGGTCTCGATCTTCATCCGCCCGCCGCGCCCGTAGCCGCGCTGGCGCCGCGCCAGATCCTCGTCGATGTCCTCCGCGAGGAGCGGCATGCCCGCCGGAATACCCTCGACGGTCGCCACGAGCTCCGGCCCGTGCGACTCGCCGGCCGAAAGCCACCTGAGCTGCGTCATCGTCTGCAAAACCTCCTTTGCGCCCGGAGCTCCGGGCCAAGCTCACTGCGTATTACAGATCGATCTGCTCCACGTCGACGCCCTGCGCCAGAGATCGGCCAGCGCCGTCCGCTTCGGCCTGGATCAGGGGCCTCCCCGCGCCGTCCGCGACGTGGGTCGCGGATCGGCTCGCGCCGTCCGCTCCGACGTGGGTCGCGGATCGGCTCGCGCCGTCCGCTCCGACGTGGGTCGCGGATCGGCTCGCGCCGTCCGCTCCGACGTGGGTCGCGGATCGGCTCGCGCCGTCCGCTCCGACGACCTGCTCGCCCAGGAACCGGGAGGCCACCGCGGCGAAGCTCTTCGGCAGATCGGTGACGAGCAGCGTCAGGTTGCCCGGCGCGCTCCGGGACGTGGCGAGCCCGCGCTCGGCCAGGAACGACGCCACCTCGTCCGCTGTCGCCGACGCGCTGTCGACGATCGGGAGGGGGCCGCCGGCGAGCGCCGCCGTCTCGGCCTCGATCGCGGTGCGAAGGAGCGGGAAGTGCGTGCAACCGAGCACGATCGAGCGGGCGCCCGCGCCGATGAGCGGCTCCAGGTACCGCCGCGCGACCAGGCGAGGGACCTCGCCCTCGACCCAGCCCTCCTCCGCCAGCGAGACGAGCAGCGGGGCCGCCTGGCCGGCGACCTCGGTGCGCGTGCTGAGCGACGCGACAGCGCGGGGATAGGCGCCGGACGCGATGGTCCCGGCCGTCCCGAGCACGCCGATCGTCGCACCGCGCGAGGCGGCCACGGCGGCCCGCGCGCCGGGAAGAATGACCCCGAGGACGGGCAGGTCGAGCTCGACCCGGAGCATGTCGAGCGCGACGGCGCTCACCGTGTTGCACGCGACGACGATCGCCTTGACCCGGCGCTCGATCAGCACGCGCGCGCAGCCGAGCGCGTAGCGGACCACCGTCTCGGGAGACCGGGTGCCGTACGGGACGCGCGCCGTGTCGCCGAGGTAGACGATGTCCTCCGCGGGGCAGCGCCTCCGCAGCGCGCGCACGACCGTGAGGCCGCCAAGCCCCGAGTCGAACACGCCGAGCGGCGCGTCGCCGTGGGACGTCACGGCTCCTCGATGCGGAACAGATGCGGCGGCTCGCGCAGGAACTGCTCGCGCGCGATCGCGTCGAGCGCGCTCCGGACGAGCCCCTCCGGCGCGTCGTGCGTGATGAGCACCACGTCGATCGCGGGCTCGCGCGCCGCCGAGCCGCCAGCCGGCGCCGCGCCCTTGGTCGGGCCCTGCTGCACGATCTGCTCGATGCTGACCCCCGCGTCGCCCAGCGCGCCGGCCAGGCGGCCCATGACGCCCGGGCGGTCCTCGACCGCGAAGCGCAGGTAGTACCGGGAGACGGTCTCGCTGAGCGGGCGGACCGGGCGGGGCTTGATCGACATGCCGCGGCCCTGCATGCCGGCGACGCCCGAGGCGATGGAGCGCGCGACGTCGAGGATGTCGGAGACGACGCTGACCGCGGTCGGCAGGTCGCCGGCGCCGCGGCCGTAGACGAGCGACGGACCGACGGCGCGCCCCTCGAGGAGCACGGCGTTGAGCACGCCGGAGACGTTGGCGAGCACGCTCTGCTTCGGGATCAGCGTGGGGTGCACGCGCAGCTCGATGGATCCGCCGAGATCGCGGCCGATCGCGAGGTGCTTGATGGTGTAGCCGAAGCGATCGGCGTAGCGGTGGTCGGCCTCCTCGATGGTGCGGATGCCGGACGTGTGAACGTCCTTGCTGTCGATCTGCGCCCCGAAGGCGAGCATCGCGAGCACGATGAGCTTGTGCGCGGCGTCGTGGCCGTCGACGTCGAGCGACGGATCGGGCTTCTCGGCGTAGCCGAGATCCTGCGCCTCGCGCAGCGCGGCGTCGAACGAAGCGCCCGTGTCGCGCATGCGCGTGAGGATGTAGTTGCAGGTGCCGTTCAGGATCGCGGTGACGCGCTCGACCCAGTCGCTCGCGAAGGCGTCGCGGAGCGTGCGGATGATCGGGATGCCGCCGCCGACCGCCCCCTCGAACGCGAGGTCGACCTGGCGCGCCGCGGCCCGCGCGAGGAGCGCGGGGCCGTGGGCCGCGAGCAGCAGCTTGTTCGCGGTGACCACGCCCTTGCCGCGGTCGATGGCGCGCTCGATCAGGGCGCGGGCGGGCGTCTCACCGCCCATCACCTCGACGACGAGGTCGATCGTGGGGTCGTCGACCACCTCCTCCGCGCTCGTGGTGAGCAGGCTGCGATCCAGCGCCGAGACGCGCTCCTTCTCGATGTCACGCACGGCCACGCGCTTGACCACGAGGGGCACGCCGGCGCGCTCCGCGAGGTAGCCGGAGTTCTCGGCGAGCAGGCGGAGGACGCCGCCGCCGACCGTTCCGCAGCCGAGGAGCCCGATCTGGATCGGGGCGCCGCCGCGCAGGCGCCTGCGATCGCTGGCGGCGTGGGGTTCAGGGTTCAAGTTCAAGGGCGAACCGCCTTCCGTCTTCATGCGCGCGGAGCTTAGCGCTTCTCGCGCCGAGAGGTGACGCCTATGCTGCGCGGGCCATGGCGGAAACGATCAAGGGGGTTCTGGGCGAGCAGTTCGGGTTCCACGTGGGCGAGGACGGGGGCGCCGCGGAGCGAGGGCCGCTGCTCCCGCTGCGCGTGCTCGTCGTCGCCGATCTCGTCCCCCGCGATCCCCACAACGCCGGGGCGAGCCCGCCGGCGGGCTCGAGCCGGGTCGACGCGAGCCGGTTCGATAACCTCTTCACGATGCTCCGGCCGCGGATCGCGATCGACGTGCCGAGCGTGCTCGCGGGCGGCCGGACGGCGCGCGTCGACCTGTCACCCACCAGCCTGAAGAGCTTCCGGCCCGACGCGCTCTGCGCCGAGGTCCCGCTCCTGCGCTCGCTGCTCGACGGCCGGCGGGTGCTCGACCGGCTGCGCGACGGCTCGTCCACGCTCGATCAGGCGCGCGCCGAGCTCGATCGGCTCTGGGGCGGCGCCGCGCTCGTGCGCGACATCCTCGGGCTGCTCCCGGAGCGCGAGGGCGCCGCGGGCGCCGGCGCGCGGGCGCCCGCGGCAGCGCGCCCCGCTCCGCCGGCGCCCGCGGCGGGCACCGACGTCGACGCGCTGCTCTCGATGGTCGACCTTGGCGGGGGCGGCGGGGACGCCGGCGCGGCGGCGCCGGGCGACCTCGCCGAGGAGCCCGCGCAGCCCGCGGAGGGCGGGCGGTTCTCGGCGCTCATCGCGACCGTGGCGGCGAGCGCGCGCCCGCGCGCGGGGCAGCCCGCCCGCCCCGCCGAGGCGATCGCGCAGCTCGAGCGCGCGATCGGCGCGCAGCTCGGCGCGATCCTGCAGCACCCGGAGGTGCGGCGCCTCGAGGAGGCGTGGCGGGGGCTGAGCCTGCTCGTGGACCGCGTGAAGGCGGCGGAGGGCATCCGGATCGAGGTCGTCAGCGCGCGGCCGGACGAGGCGGCGGGCGCGCTCGCGCGGGTGCTCGCGCAGACGGCGAGCACCGAGCCGCCGGCGTCTGTCGCGATCGTGGACGTCGCGATCGACGGCACCGCCGCCTCGCTCGCGCGGCTCGAGGAGATCGCGCGCGTCGCCGAGGCGCACGCGCTCCCCGCCGTGGTGAACGGAGCCGCGGGGCTGCTCGGGGTCGACGACCTGGGCGGCGTCGAGCGGCTCGACAACAAGTCCGCGCTGTTCCGCGCGCCGCACCGCGCGCCGTGGCGCTCCGCCGCGGCGCGGCATTGCATGCGCTGGGTCGCGATCGCCATGAACCGCGCGCTCGGCCGCATGCCCTACGACAGGTCGACCTCGCGCATCCGGGAGGCGACGATCGTCGAGCAGCCGGCCGACGAGGGCGGCCGCGTCTGGATCTCGCCGGCGTACCTCGTCGGCGCGCTGATCGCGGGGAGCTTCCGCGAGACGGCGTGGCCCTGCCGCATCGCGGGCGCGAAGGGCGGCGGCGTGCTCGGGGACCTGCCGGTCCACGAGGTGAAGGGCGCCTACGAGGGCGACGAGGGCGTCGCGATCCCGACCGAGGCGTTCGTGTCGACGGACACCCAGCGCGATCTCGCGAAGAGCGGCGTGCTCCTGCTCGCGTCGGCCCCGAACAGCGACGCGGTCTACGTCCTCACCGCGCCGACGGCCTACGTCCCGCCGGAGAAGCTCACGTACGACAGCCCCACCGCCGAGCCGGAGGAGCGCCTCGAGCGGGTCTCGCTGGTCGATCAGCTCTTCGTCGCGCGCGTCGTCCAGTTCCTGCGCGCGCTCTGCGCGAAGCTGCCGCCGGACAGCGACCCGGCGGAGGTCCAGCCGGTCGTCGAGGGGGCGCTGTGGACGCTGTTCGAGAACGCGGCGCCCGCCAGCATCGAGCTCTCGGTGAAGGCGGGCCGCGGCGAGGGCGGCGCGCAGGTGGCCGTCGCGGTGCGCCCGCGCCGCTTCCTCGGCGTCGGGCTCGACGAGGTGTCGCTCGAGCTGCCGCTCGGCTGAGGCCGCCAGGCCGTGCGAGCGGAGGGCGAGCGGAGGAGGAGAGGAATTGACGCCGCCCGGCTCCGCGAAAAGGATGGTGCCAATGCGGTTGCGCGTCGCGATCCTCATGGCCGTCCTGGCCACCCTCGTCACGACCTGCCAGAGGCGGCCGGCGCCCCAGGCGCCGGCGGCCGCTTGCGGATGCCGCACCAGGTAGCGTCGGCGGGTATGTAGGTCGGGCGTCGAGCTCGCACCCGCGCCGCTGGTAGAGCGGCTCGACCAGGGGCTCCGCTCGCGCACGGGTGTCAGTCGCAAGTGGCCGCCTGACAGTCCGTGACGTCCGCGGCGCAGCGCCGCGCGAGCGGAGCAGACCTGTGTCTTCCTGGTCGTGAGCTCCCGGATGGCCCGAGATCGTTCAGGCCATCTCGGAGGAGCTCGGCCAGATCCATCATGGGAGCTGCTCTCCCGCGCGCCGCGATGTCGCCGCCCGCCGTCAGGCAGGGATTTCCAGACAAGGCCGCTCGGATCCTGTCGACGTCGACTCCCCTGTTCGATCGTGTTCAATGACGACGAAGCGCACCGGAGCGATGACCTTTTCATCGCGACGGAGAGCGTCCGATTGCGTAGTTGCGCGGCGGGAGGGCGCGCCGCCTCGCGCAGCTTGCGACCGGCGCGACGCGTGGTACCGCCCTGGCAGGATGGCGCGTGATGCGTCGGCCTTGCCTTCGTCAGGAACGGCCCGAGTATTGCAATCGCCGAGACACCATGAACCGTTCCACCCAGCAGAACCTCCGCTCCAGTCACCGGTTCGGCGGCCGCAGGGCCGTGGTGATCGGCGGGAGCATCGCGGGCCTGGTCGCGGCCCGCGTGCTCGCCGATCACTTCGACGAGGTCATCGTCGTCGAACGCGACGGCATCCCCGACGACCTCTGCGAGGCCCGCCAGGGCGTGCCGCAGGCGCGCCAGGTCCACGGGCTGCTCGCCCGGGGCGAGCGCATCCTGAACGACCTCTTCCCCGGCTTCACCGAGGATCTGGTCCAGGACGGGGCGATCGCGTACGACTTCGGGCTCGGCCTCGCCTGGCACCACCTCGGCGCGTGGAAGCCGCGCTGCGCGACCGGGGTGCAGACCGTGTGCATGACGCGGTCGCTGCTCGAGGCGCACCTGCGCCGCCGTACCTTCGCCCTGAGCCAGGTGCGGCGCCTGGACCGGCGCGACGTGGTCGAGCTCGCGGCGTCGCCCGATCGCGCCCGGATCACGGGCGTCGTGGTCCGGCGGCGCGACGCGCACGCCCTGGTGGAGGAGCTGGCGGCGGAGCTCGTGGTGGACGCCAGCGGGCGCGGCTCGCGCGCGCCGGCGTGGCTCGAGGAGCTCGGGTATGCGCGGCCCGACGAGTCGACGATCAAGGTGCGCGTCGGGTACGCCAGCCGGCAGTACCAGCCGCGCGATCCGGCGCAGGTCCCGTGGACGTCGCTGTACGTCCTCGGCTCTCCGTCCGACAGCCGGCGGTTCGGCTGTATCGTTCCGATCGAGGGCGGGCGCTGGATGGCGGGGCTCGCGGGCCTCTTCGGCGATCACCCGCCCGCCGACACGGAGGGCTTCCTCGAGTTCGCCCGGGGCCTGCCGAACGACGCGATGTACCGGGCGTTGCTCGAGGCCGAGCCGGTGACGGGGATCGCCACCTACAAGTTCCCGGCGCACCTCCGGCGGCACTACGAGCGCATGGAGCGGATGCCCGAGGGGTTCGCCGTGCTGGGGGACGCGCTGGCGAGCTTCAACCCCGTCTACGGGCAGGGGATGACGTCGGCCTGCCTCCAGGCGCTCGCGCTCGACGCCGCGCTCGTCGAGCAGCGCCGCCGCGCGGGCCAGGGCGGAATCGAGGGGCTCGCCCGCCGCTACCACGCGGCTGCGGCCAAGGCGGTCGACCTGCCGTGGCAGATGTCCACGGCGGAGGACCTCGCCTACCCCGAGACCGAGGGCCAGCGGCCGCTCCTCCAGCCGCTGATGCGCTGGTACACCGGCATGCTGCACCGCGCAGCGCAGGTCGATCGCGATGTCTACGTGCGCTTCGTGCGCGCGATGCACATGCTCGACGGGCCCGAGGCGCTCATGAGCCCGCGCCTGCTCCTGCGCGTGCTGCGCGCGGGGTGGTCGTCGGCGCCGCTGCCCCAGATGAACGCGACCGCCCCGGTCTACGCGCGGCAGCCCGCCGACGCCTGAGCGGCCAGCCGCTGGCCTGGGTGGCCGGCCGCGGCCACCTGAGCGGCCGGCCATCGCGGCCGCGCCGGCCGCGATGGCGGCGAGCGCCCTCGCCAGCATGGAGGCTGACGCCACCAGGGCGCGAGCCCGATCCCACCGCCAGCACGAGGCTTCGAGCGCTGCGCTCGCCGCGCTCCCCGAGCGCAGCGGCGCCGCCGACTCGCCCCGCCAGAGGAGGGGCCGGCGAGGCGCTCAGCGCGCGGCCGCGCGGCTCGTCATCGCGGCGACTCCCTCGCTGCGCGCCACCGCGACGACTGCCACGTTGCTGGAGCGCGTCGCGCGGAGACAGGCACCTTGTGGCTCGAGCTGGAGCTCGCATCGAGCGCGCGGCCCTGAGGGCGCTCCGGTCGACGGCGGCGGCGCCTGGCGGCGAAACGTTGCCCGCGGGTGGTGTTCTGGTAAGAAGTGCGCGCCTGAACCCATGACGAGCTCCGGTAGAGAGGATCTGGTCGTCGGCGGCGGCGCGGGCGCTGCCGGGCTCGCATGCGCCCGCTCGCTGGAGACAGGACCATGACCGATTCGATGAACCCGCTGCTGCAGCTCGTCGCGCGCGACGAGGAGCACGACTGCGATGGGTACGGCGAGGTGAACGTCTGTGTGCGGGTCGTCGGCGTCGCCGAGCTGCCGACCCGCGTCGGCCACTTCCGCATCGTCGCGTTCTGGAACAACCGCGACGCCAAGGAGCACATCGCGATGGTGCACGGCGATGTCGTCGGCGCCTCGAACGTGCCGACGAGGCTGCACTCCGAGTGCCTGACCGGCGATGTCATGGGCTCGCTGCGCTGCGACTGCCGCGATCAGCTGCTCGAGGGGTTGAAGAAGATCAAGAGCATGGATCGGGGGATCCTGCTCTACCTGCGCCAGGAGGGCCGCGGGATCGGGCTCATCAACAAGATCCGCGCGTATGCCCTGCAGGACCAGGGGCTCGACACGGTCGAGGCGAACCTGGCGCTCGGCTTCCGGGACGACGAGCGCGATTACGCGGTCGCGGCGCACATGCTGCACAGCCTCGACGTGAAATCCGTCGAGCTCATCACGAACAACCCGAACAAGGTCAAGCAGCTGAAGCAATACGGGGTGTCCGTGGCCGGGCGCATTCCGCACGTCATCCCGCCGAACGAGCACAATCGATTTTACCTGGAAACCAAGGCGAAGCGGTCAGGGCATTTCATCGACACCTGGGGCAAGCCGCACCTCGCCGAGCAGAGCGATCCGGTCGTCGTCGACGGGATGTCGCCGCCCGAGTCGGATCGGACGCCCGCGAGCTGAGGCGCCCGCGGGCGAGGGCGCAGGCCGAAGCCCGGCTGCCCGGGCCAGCTGCCTTTGCGCAGCGGGCCCTGCTCGTCGTCCATCAGGCTTCCCGCGGCGCCGCGCGCCGGTGCCGCGATCGTCTCACGGCGCGGCGCTGGTCAGGCGGCGTACCCGCCCGGCGTGGGGGCTCGACCGGAACTGCGCAAGGAACGCCTCGGCGCGGGCGCGCGCGCTCTCGGCGTCCCCGCGGCGCAGCAGCGCGTCGATCGCGATGAGCTCCCGCTCCGCCGCGAGCCGGCCCTGCGGGAACTCCGCCCGGTGCTCGTCGAGCAGCGAGAGCGGCGCCTCCGGCGATCGGGCGAGCACGGCCCTGATCTCCGCGAGCCGACCGGCCTCCCGGAGCAGCGCGTCGCGCTCGAGCGACGCGGCCTGCGGGGCCGCCGGACGAGGCGCAGGCTGGCCCTGGATGGCGCCCGCCGAGGGCCGGGCAGCGGTCGCGTCCCGAGGCGGCGGCTCGGCGCCTGACGCCGGCACCGGCGCCCCGAGCGCCTGATCGCTGCAGCCTGCGAGGAGGACGAGGAGCGAGGCGGCGAAGCCACCCGCGATCCATCCATTGCGTGACGAATGGTGAACGACATTCATGTCGCCGGACTCCTTCATGGGTCGAGCTGACGGAGTTCCGTCGAAACGGGCCCGCAACAGCGTGCATGCCCGTCCAGGACCGCAGCTCGCCGTCGCCAGCGCCGCCGGGGCGGCACGGCGTATCGACGTATTCGACTCGCGCTCCAGCAACGGTCGCTGAGCGCGAGACTCCGTGAGGACAGGGGTAGTGTAAAAGTGAAACCCGGATTGTCAAGACTACTTACATAGGCCGTCGGAAAGCAGCGAGCTCCCTTGTCGAGGCTCGCGCTCGCCCCACTCGGCTCAGAAATGGCCGGCGACGCCCATGCCGGCGCCGCCGTGCGCCGGGGCGATCGAGAGGCGAAAACTCCGCGTGTCCGGGCCGGCAACACCGGAGCGCGGGCCATGAAACAGATACGGAATCAGCACCCCGGCCGCGGAGCCGACGGCGGCGCCCGTGAGCACGTCGGTGAGGTAATGGCGGTCTCCGGCCATCCGCAGGTATCCGGAGAGCGCGGCGATCGCCATTCCCTGCGCCCAGACCCACGGCGCCGCGCGATAGCCGCGCATCGACGCCACGGTGCCGCTCGCCGCGGCGAGGGAGAAGGCGGCGGTGGTGTGGCCCGAGAAGAAGGAGAGATCGGCGTCGTGGGGGACCGGCGGCGAGCAGCCCCCGTGCGAGCAAAGCACGTCGTCGTTGTCGAAATGGGCATAGGGCCGCTGGCGGCCGACGAGGTACTTGGTGAGCTGGTTCAGGTCCATCGCCACCACCATCGCCTCGGTGACGATCAGGAGATCGGCGGTGATGTTCTCGGCCCGACCGTCGTGCCACGCGGCGAGCGCGGTGAGGCCCAACGCGAAGGCGGGCGCGACGCCGAGGACCGTCACGTTGCTGAGATCATGGGCCGTGTCGGGGTTGCCTCTCCAGAGCACCGCGTCGCGGACCGAGGCGTCGAGCCGGCCGACCGCGCACCAGCGGCACGACGCGGGCGCGAGGCCCTTCTTGGCGAGCTCGGAGGCGACCCAGGCGGCGCCGCCGACGACGGTGATGGGCAGGTCGGTCTCCGGCCAGTACGTGAGCTCGGGGGACGGCTCCGCGGCGGCGGCGGGCGAGAGGGCGACGAGGGACGCGGACAGCGTTATCGCAGCGATGGCGCGCAAAGGAGGGCGAGCGTAGCGCAGGCGGCAGCGCGCGGGAATCCGCGGCGCACGGCGAGCGGCGCGCGGCGAGCGGCGCGCGGCGAGCGGCGAGCGCAGGAGATGGGCCCGCTCCCGCGGCGGCGCGCGCCGCGGGGTGGCCCGCGCCGTTCGTGAGGCTTCGTGAGGCGGCCGCACGACGCTCGCGACGCGGGTCAGGCGCGCGGCGGCCCCGGCGCGGCGTGGAGCAGCCCGTCGAGGAGGCGCGCGTGGGCGTCGTCGACGACGCGCCGGAGCTCCGCCGGCCCGGCCTTGGACAGGTTCCCCGACGCCGCGAGGGTCGCGAGGCCGTGGTGCATCGCCCAGATCGGGACCGCGAGCGCCCCCGGCTCGCCGGGCGGGAACGCCCCGGCCCGCTGCGCCTCCTC
Source organism: Sorangium sp. So ce321 (assembly GCF_051530195.1). Lineage (NCBI taxonomy): Bacteria > Pseudomonadati > Myxococcota > Polyangiales > Polyangiaceae > Sorangium > Sorangium sp. So ce321. The sequence continues at coordinate 8,364,398 of NZ_CP150329.1, forward strand.
GATGAACTCGAGCAAGAGCCCCAGGCTCTGCGACGTGGCCGCCGCGACGCGCGGGTCCCCGGCGTCGACCTCGCTGGAGTACATCACATGGAAGGGCGCCGGGTGCTCCAGCGCGAAGCGGACGTAGGCGAAGCCGGCGGCCAGGAAGCGCGCCCGGAGGTCGCCCCCGGCCGACTCGAGCGCGGCCTTGATCTGCGCGCGGAGCGCCGTGCTCGCCTGGACGGCGAGCTCCGTCATCAGGGCGCGCTTGTCCGGGAAATGGCGATAGGGCGCGGCGTGCGAGACGCCGATGCGCCGCGCGACCTCGCGCAGCGTGAAGCGGGCGTTCCCCTGCTCCTCGATGAGCGAGAGCGCCTCCTCCAGCACCGCGCGCCGGAGGTCGCCGTGGTGGTACGGCCGCTCGACGGAGCGGGGCGCGGGCGCTGGTGGGGTGCGCGCGCGCGGGCGGCGGCGCCTCGAGGGGGAAGCCACGGCAGAGGCGCGCACGGTACCACGAAGGCCGCCGCCCGCAGGGCGGGAGGGCGGCCGGGCAGAAAATGTAGGCGGTGGAAACTTTCCGGATGTTGCTGCTGTCATCATCGGGCGCGCAGGTGGGCTGGAGAGGCCCGAGGATGCCGGCGCGCCGCACCCACCCAGGAAAGGAGCCCCGTATGTCCGAGCCCCGTCGATCCCCCGACCGCGAACGCCACCTCGCCGCCGTGGAGCGCGTGCGCGGCGTCGCCATCGCCCACGCCGAGGCGTCCGAGCGGCTGCGCACGCTCGCCCCGGCGGTCGTCGACGCGCTGCAGTCGAGCGGGCTCTTCGCCGTGGCCGCGCCGCGGGCGGTGGGCGGCGCCGAGAGCGATCCGCTGACGCAGCTGGAGGTCTTCGAGGCGATGGCGCGCGCGGACGCCTCCGCGGGGTGGTCGCTGATGATCAGCGCGCTGCTCGCCGCGCTGGCCGGGGGCACCTTGCCCGACGAGGGGGCCCGGCAGGTGTTCGCGGGGCCGTTCCCCACGTTCGCGGGGCTCCAGGTGCCGACCGGCCTCGCGCGGCGCGTCGCGGGGGGCTACGCGCTCGAGGGGCGCTGGGCGTTCGGCAGCGGCGTGCGGCACGCGCGGTGGTTGTTCACCTGCGCCATCGTCGCGCCGGAGGGCGGGGCCCCCGCGGCGGGGCCGCCCGAGATGATCAGCGTCGCCGTCCCGCGCGAGCAGGTGACGGTCGAGGACACGTGGGACGTCGCCGGCCTGCGCGGCACCGGGAGCGACCACTACCGGATCGAGGGCGCGCTCGTGCCCGAGGCGCTGACATGCCCCTTCCCGACGGCCCGGCAGCGGCGCGGCGGCGCGCTGTACTCGCTCCCGCTGATCGCCCTCGTCGCGACCGGCCACGTCGGCTTCGCGCTCGGCGTCGGCCGGCGCGCGCTCGACGAGATCGCCGCGGTCGCTCCGCGCCGGGTGAAGGCGTGGCCGCAGCTCGCGCTGGGCAGCCACGCGGCCTTCCACATGGATCTCGGGCGCGCGGAGGCGAAGCTCGCGGCGGCGCGCGCTTACGCGTTCGACACGGTCGGGCGGATGTGGGACCGGGCGCGCGCCGGAGAGGCGCTCTCGATCGAGGACTGGACCGCGATCCGCCTCGCTCAGACGTACGTGACCGACGTCGCCGCGGAGGTCGCTGCCTTCGCGTACCGCGCCGGCGGCGGGGGCGCCCTGTACGCGACGAGCCCGCTGCAGGGGTGTTTCCGCGACCTGCACGCGGCGACGCAGCACATCGCCGCGACCGACGACGCATACGAGTTCGCGGGCCGCGCGCGGCTCGGGATCGCCGAGCTGCACCCGATGCTCGCCCCGCGGCCGGCGCCGGGCGGCGCGCTCTGACCGGGGTCGACAGGAGCCGTCACGCCGGCGCCCAGGGCGGCCCCGCGATCAGCGCTGGCCGCCTTCCGGCGGGCACGCGACCCTCCTTGGCGGCGGCGGGTTGCACATGATCATGACGCCGTCGGGGGAAGGACGGGGCTTCGGACAGGGGTTCGGGAAGACCTGCCTGCACGTGCCGTCTGGCGACCGGACCACGCTCCCGCCGGGCGCGGGCGGCGGGAGCGGCCCGTCGTCATCCTCATCCAGCGCCGCCGTCGCGCTGGCGCCCTGGTGCGCCCCGGGCGCAGCCGCTTCCTGCGCCGTCGCGCCGGCGTCGCGGGCCGTCGGTCCGGCGTCCCGCGGCGTCTCCGAGGTCGCCGCGCCCGGCGCCGCCGTCGCGCCGGCGTCCTGGAGCGCCCCGGGCGCAGCCGCGCCTTCCGCGCCGGCCGTTCCGATCGGCGGCGCGAGCTCCGGGCGCGGCGGGTTGGACGCCTCCTCGGGCGGATCGGAATGCGGGCGGGGCGAGGCACACGCGGCCACGCCGCCGGCCACCGTGACGAGGAACGAGGACGCGAGCGCGCGGCGGCGACGGGACGAGGGCCTCATGCGCGCATGGTAGACGCATGGAGCAGCCCGCGTCACCCGGTGGCCGTGATCCGTGCTTGAAGCGGCGCAGCGCTGTCGAGATCGGCAGCGCCGTCAACTCGACGACAGCGACCCGCCGGCCGGCTCACTTCCCGAGCTTCGGCCCATGCGGACGCGCCTGCAAGCGGTCGACATAAGCCTCCAGGTTGGGCCGACCCGTCGGGCCGCCCCAGAGGCGCATCCAGATGAACATCGAGCCGACCATCACGTCGGCCGCGGTGAACCAGTCGCCGAACAGGTAAGGCCCGTCCCCGAGCTCGCCTTCGACGACATCCATGACCTTGTCGAAATCGGTCCAGCCCCGCTGGGGCTGCGTCTCGACCTTCAGGAGACGGTCGCCCATCGCCGGCTCGACCTGCGAGGTCGAATAGACCATCAGCGACAGATAACGCCCCCGCTCCGGCGCGCCGACCGGGGGCGCCAGCCTGGCCGCGGGGAACTTGTCCGCAAGATAAAGACAGATCGCCGCGTTCTCGAAGACCCTGACGTCGCCGTCCACGAGCGCCGGCAGCTTGCCGGCGGGGTTGATCTTCAAGAACGCCGGCGCCTTGTGCTCCTGCTTCTCGAAGCTGATGGGCGCGAGCTCGTACGTGGCGCCGCACTCGTCCAGCATCCACTTGGTGATCACCGCGCGGCTCTGAGGGTTGAAATAGAGCTTCATCGCAATCTCCTTCGATGGTCGGGTGGAACGGCCCGGAGCATGCCAGAACACGAACCTGCGTTCTAACGCTCAGCGACAGGTCCTCGGCTCGCGTCGCTCGGCGTGTCGCGCTGACCCCAGTCGCCCTGCGCGCGCCGCGACAAGGAGGGTGAAAGCGCCAGTGGCTCTGTCAAGAATCGGATTTTGGTCGGGACGGAGCCCCTGCCCTGCGCCGGAATTGCACGGACAGGAGCCGCGGCAGGTCGCTCCTGAGGGCCTCGTCGTCGCGCCACTCGCCGAGGTGAACGAGCTCGTAGCCGGACGACAGGCCCGCGTTCACGTACTCGGAGACGTCGTGCAGGAACGCCGTCACGCGCTCGGGCTCGCCGGTCTCCCTGTTGACGAAGTTGGCCTGACCGCCGCGCAGCTGCCGCATCGGGTGCAGCTCGCACAGGAAGAGCTCCCCTCCTCCGCGCAGGGCGCGGGCGGCCTCGGCGAGGATCGGCTCGAGGTGCTCGATGTGCTCCAGCACGAGCATCGCAATCACCACGTCCGACGAGGCCTCCGCGACCGGCCAGGGAGAGCGGATGTCGTGCTGCACGAACCGGACGTGGGGAGATCGCACGCGGGCGCTCGCCTGCCGCAGCATGCCCTCGGAGAAATCCAGCGCGAGGACGCCCCTCGCGTGCTCGGCCAGCCAGGGCGTGTTGCGCCCGGTGCCGCACCCGATCTCGATCACGTCGTGGCCGGCCAGCGAAAGCCCCCGTTGCCGGAGGACGGTCGCCGCCAGCTCGCGGGTCCGGTTGGGATCTACATCGTACGTCTCGGCCCAGCGATCGTAGGCCGTGGCGATCTCGGGCTTGGTCGAAGAGGTGGACATGGTTCGAACAGGGATCCTGTGTTGGTCACGCGCCTGCGGGCGCCCTCGCGGACGCGGGCTCGGCCCGGGGCCCCGACGCCTACAGCCCGAGCTCGCTCAGCCCCGGATGATCGTCCGGCCGCCGCCCGAGCGGCCAGCGGAACTTCCGGTCCGCCTCCGCGATCCGCACGTCATTGATGCTCGCCTCGCGCCGGCGCATCAGCCCCTGCGCGTCGAACTCCCACTGCTCGTTGCCGTGGGACCGGTACCAGCTCCCGCTGTCGTCGCGCCACTCATAGGCGAAGCGCACCGCGATCCGGTCCCCCGTGAACGCCCAGACCTCCTTGATCAGGCGGTAGTCGAGCTCTCGCTGCCACTTGCGGTGCAGGAACGCCTCGATCGCCTCGCGGCCCTGGAAGAACTCCGCCCGGTTGCGCCAGCGGCTATCGACGGTATACGCCTGCGCCACGCGCGCGGGCTCACGGCTGTTCCAGGCATCCTCCGCCAGCCGCGCTTTCCGGGCGGCGGTCTCGGCGGTGAAGGGCGGCAGCGGCGGGCGCGACTCAGCGGGTTCCTGGCTCACGGTGCACCTGGGCGAACCTTCGTCGAATCCCCCACCCCAGGCAACCCCTTTTCGCGCGCAGCGCTCCACCGCCGGTCCACGCTCGGCCCTCGCGGACCGCAGGCTCCGCCTCCCTGCCGGAGTACGCGTCAATCCAGCGAGCGCGCGGTCGACCGGGACTCCCCCGCGCCTACCGGCGCAGGCGCGCCTGGAGCGGCGCGGGCTTGGGCCTCGCGCCCCCGGGGAGAACTCGTTAGAATCGCACGCTCCAATGGCTGGTCTGAACGGCGCCGCGCCCGCGACGGGCTCAGAGGGCGGCCTCCGCGCGCGGGGACCTCGGCCGTGAGCGCCGACCCAGGGGGCGCCAGCTACCTGGACGCGATCTTCGCGGCGATCCGCGGCGGCGCGAGCCAGCTCACGGCGATGAAGACGTGGCTCAGCAGCGCCGAGCGCGCCGCCTCGTCGCCCTGGCGCTTCCAGTTCCTCGCCGCCGCGCGCGCGGCGCACCGGCAGGCCCGCGCCTTCCTCGACGCGACCGAGGAACAGCTGCGCCAGCTCGGCCCCGCCGATCAAGTGCCGGCCCCGCTAGATCAGCTCCCCAGGAACCTCGCGGCCATGCGCGCGGACCTCCTCGCCGAGGAGCGGCACCTCCATCGCCTTGAGACAGAGGCCACCTCCCGCGAACATGCGCGCGACGACGCGAGCACCAGGGGGCGCTCCTCGTAGCCGCCGTCGACGCCGCCGGCGTTGCCCAGGCGGCGGAAGCGCCGCGCTCGAGAAGTAGATGATGGCTATCGCGCCATGATGAGGTCCAGGGCTCCAGGGTCCGGCGGCGCCGCGGGTTTTGGCGGCGCCGGCGCCGGCACCGATGGCCGCGGGGGAGGCGGGGGCACCCTGGGCCTCAGGTCCACCGCCGGCGGCTCCGGGGACTGCGGGGGCAGCTCGGCCGCGGTGAGCTGGCGCGCGCTGCCGTCCCCGGAGAGCGCCGTCTGCGTCGAGGCCGCGTAGGCCTCGGCTCGCTCCAGGACCCGCACGAAGTTCCCCCCCAGGAGCTTGAGGATGTCCTCGTCCGAGTAGCCGCGCCGCACGAGCTCCAGCGCCATCGACGGGCCCCCGTCGATGCCGGCGAGCCCCTCGGGGGGCGCGGCGATCCCGTCGAAATCAGCGCCGAGCCCGACATGGTCGATCCCCGCGACCTTCACCAGCGCGTCGACGTGGTCCGCGATCCGGGAGAGCGACGGCGGCCTTATCGGCGCCTCCTGGGCTTTGAGCTTCTCGACCTCCTCCCGGAGCCGCCTCGGATCGCTCGAGTACCGCTCGCCGAGCTCCTTGAGGCGCGCCCCGTGCTTCTGCAGGAAGCGCCCCGCCTGCTCCGCATACGCCTCGTCCAGGAACAGCGCCCACGAGTTCACCACGACGAGAGCGCCGTTCCCCGCGAGCGCGCGCAGCACGTCGTCAGCGAGGTGGCGGCGGTGGTGCGCCAGCGCGGCGACCGAGGAAGAGGCGAGGATCGGCGCCTTTGCCACCTTCAGGACGGCTCGGATCGTCGCGTCCGAGGCGTGCGAGACGTCGACGAGCATGCCAATCCGCTGCATCTCGCGGACCACCTCTTCGCCGAACGGCGAGAGGCCGCGGTGGCGCACGACCGCGGGCACCAGGGCTCCGCCCGCTGAGTCCGCCCAGTCGTTCGTGCTCGTGTACGTGAGCGTCATGGTGCGGACGCCGAGGCGGTAAAACGAGCGCAGCGCAGCCAGGGAGTTCTCGATGGCGTGGCCCCCCTCGATGCCCATGAGCGCGGCGATCCTGCCTTCGCGCTTGGCGCGGCGCAGGTCGCCGGCGCTCGTGGCGAGCAAGAGCTCCGCGCCGTGCCGCTCGACCTGCCGGTGAGTCGCGTCGATGAGATCGAGCGCGCGGCGCGCCGCACCGCCGTGCAGACTCTGGCCCTGCCACGGGAGCGCACCGACGTGGATCGGGAAGAGCTCACCGGTGATCCCGGCCGCCTTCATCCTGGCGAGATCGGCGCCCGCGACCTCGCGACCCGAACTCACCAGGTCGAGCGCGCCGCCGGCGACGAGCAACGGAACGTCGCCGTGGCCGTCCACGAGGATGGCGGCCGCGCGCAGCCGCGCGGCCCGCTGCTCCGGGGCCTCCCGCGCCGGGCTCGCGGCGGGGCTGGCGGGCGCGGCCTCGGCGAAGGGCGCGGGCGCGCCGGCGACTTGCTCGGGCGACGGGGACATCGCCGGAGGCGCCGGGACAGGAGCGCAGGCCGCGAGCGCCGCGGCGGTGAGGAGCGCGAGGGGGTACAACGTGCGCACGGCCCCATCGTATCACGCGCGATCGCCACGCACGGGCGGCCTGAGAGGCAGAGTCCGCCCGCCGTGCCGGGGCGCTTCGCGCCGCAGCGCCGCAAGGGCGCCGAGCGCAGCTCAGCGCGGGAGGGACATCCACGCTCCGTCCGTCGGGACGTGGACGTGCGCGGGCAGGCTCTTCGTGCCAGCCCGCTGGACGAAGGCCGTGACCGGCTCGCGGTAATGGCCGAACGTCGTGTGGTGGATCGGTATCACGTGGCGGGCGCGGAGGAGCGCCGCGGCGGCGACCGCTTCCTCCGCGTCCATGGTGCGGAGCCCGCGCGCGCCGTCGACGCCGACGGCGCCGAGGTGCGGTAGCCAGAGGTCGATGGGCGCGAAGCGAGCCGCCACGGCGCGCATGGGCTCGGTGAAGACGGCGTCGCCGGTCCAGTAAACCGAGTAGGGCGCCGCGCCCTCCCAGCGCAGCACGTACCCGTTGCCCTTTCCGAGCGTCGCGTCGAGCGCCGCGTCGTGGGAATGGTTCGCCGGCACGGCGAGGATCCGGAGGCGGCCAGAGCGGGTCGGGATGACCGTCTCGGCGTCCCAGTCGAGCGGCGTCAGCCGGGTGAAGCCCGCGGCGCGCGCCGCCTCGACAGCGTCGGGAGGGAGGATGAAGGTGACGTCCTTCGGGAGGGTCTCCCTCGCGACGGCGTCGAAATGGTCGGCGTGGTTGTGGCTGAGGAGGATGAGGTCGAGGCGCCCGAGCGGCTCGGCGGGAGGATCTGTGTAGCGGGCGATGGGCGCGTTCTCGACGCCTGTCGACGGGTGCCGGGGCAGGACGAACACGGCAGGGCCGCGCGGCCCGAGGACGGGATCGGTGAGGAGCCGGAGGCCGTCCCGCTCGAGGATCGCCGTCGGACCGCCGCGCCACTGGAGGCGGCCGCCGGAGGCGTCGGGGTTGACGTCGGCCGGCGCGCCGGCCGGGGACCCGGCGCTGGCCGGCGGAGCGCCGGCGCTGGCCGGCGAAGCGCTGGGCTCGGCGCGCCCCGCCGGCGCGCACCCGGCCAGGAAGAGCGCGACCAGCGGCGCGGCGACCGACCCCACGCGCGCCGGCCGCCTCCCCGATGGGCGCGGCGCGCGCGCGGCGCGGCCGATCTCCGCCGCGGTGAGCTGCGGCAGCTGCTCGTCACGTCCGTTCAACCCGCCTGGGACACTCGCGATCTCGCTCATCGTCGCCGCCTTCCTGGCCGCGCTGTGGAGAGGAGTAGCTCGGCGAGAGATCGCGCGCGCGCGGCGGCGCCCGGTCCCCCTTCGCGCACGGCGGTCACCGTCGCGCCGTCGATCAGCAGCATGAACTGCGGCGCCAGCGCGCCAGCTTCGGGCGCGCCGGCCTCGCGCAACAGCCCCTCGAGGTAATCGATGAGCCGCTGCTTGTGGCGCTGCGCGGCCTCGTGGCCGGGGTGGCTCCGGCTCGCCACCTCGACCATCGTGTTGAGGAACGCGCAGCCGCGGAAATCGTTCGTGGCGAACCGCTCGGCGAGCGCGTCGAAGACCGCGAGCGGCCGGTCCCGCGGGTCGGCCGCGAGGGCCTCGACGCGCCCGGCCAGCCACTCGCGAAAACGCGCGTCGCGCGCGTCGAGCACCGCCACGAGCAGGTCGTCCTTGGTCCGGAAGTGGCGGTAGAAGGTCGCCTTCGCGACGTCCGCCTCGGCGATCAGACGATCGACGCCGACGGCGCGATACCCCTCGGCGTAGAAGAGCCGCTCCGCGACCTCGAGGATGTGGCGCCGGACATCGCTCACGACGGCTGATTAAGACAGACAGGTCTGTCTTGTCAAGCCGCGGCGCGCCGGAGCACGCGCGCGACGGGGCGCATGCGGCGTCATCGACGAGGCCGCCCCCGCTGGCAGCGGTGTCTCCGCGGCTGTCCCCTGCCCCTGCCCGCGCTCGAGCGGTCCCGGCGAGCACCCCGAGCGTGCGTCCGCAGCCGAGCCCCGGGCCCGCCGCGAGGACGAACGCGCGCGCCCGCATGGTCGGGATCGGCTCCTGAGCTGGTCGTGAAGGCGCGCGGGCGGCGCCGCGCGAGCGCGGACCCGAGCAGGCGAGGCGTCGACGCGCACCGCAGACAGCGCGAGCCCCGCCCGGACGGGTGAGACCGCCCAGCCCGCTCCCGGGCACGTCTCTGCCCCGCGCAGACCGACACCGTCCAGCCCCGGCCGAGACTCCGGTCGTCGTCCGGAGGCCATGTGCTCGGCGGTCGCAGACGGCGGGATGATGAGGGGTCGTGTGCTCGTCCTTCGCAGACGCCGATCGCCGGAGCGCCCATCACGGGCGGATTCCTCGGATCGACGCCCGGCGCGCTCCCCGCGACGCCTCGCGTGATGAGGCGCCCGCGCGTCGCGATTCCCGGCGTCGCGCGTCGCCGTGATCTGCGGGGCGCGCACCGGCGGATCGCCCGCAGAGCCGCCTCATGGGCCCAGGCGCGGGACATGCACCATCACGCTCGAACTCTCACCGCTGTACGAACCTGGAGGAGCGTCGATGGAGAAGCATGTTTCACAAGGGAAACTTGGACGCAGGCGATTCGCCGGCAGGGCCGCGGCGGCCGTCGGTGTCTCGTTGCTCGCCCCGCCGGGCCTCGCGCTCGCGGCCGGCAAGGGCCCTGAGAGCTGCGAGCCCGTCGGGCCTCTGTCGCTCCCGGAGGGCGTCCCCCTCACCCCCGGCGTCGTCGCCGACCAGCGCGCGCGCAAGCCGATCTTCCTGACCGGCTTGAACGCCGGCCACGCGGCGCACGCCGTCGCAGAGGTCCTCTTCTGGACGGACATCATGATGGAACATGCGCTGTTCATGGCGCTGCTCATGCCGGGCGACAGCCTCCGCGCGGCCCGGAACGAAGCGCGGCAGTTCCAGGTCCTCTTCGCCCAGCACTTCGTCTCGGCGCGCGACAACCACTATCGCGACGACGAGCTGTATCCGCTCCTCGCGTCGACGCGGTCGAGCGTCCTCGAGTTCATCGAGTACAAGCGCCGCATGCAGCGCGCCCAGGAGGCCGGCACGCTGAAGAGCCTCGTCTGGCCGCTCTTCTTCGATCACATAGCGCGCGAGGCCGAGCGGTTCGCCGCCCGGCTCGAGCTGTACGCGACCGGCTTCGCCGCGCTCCAGCGCGACGAGGTCAGGACGTTCTGGACGCGGATCATGGCGGAGCACCTCGAGTTCATCGCGCACCTGCTCGACCCGCAGGAGCGCGCGCTCGTCGGGCAGGCGAACGCGCGCGCCGACACGCTGTACCAGGCCAACACGCAGCTCGTCGCCAGCGGGCAGCTCGCGATGATGGCCGACGATGTCATCGACTTCAAGACGGCCGCGGAGCAGGGCATCGAGACGGGGCAGATCAAGAGCATCATCGACCCCGCGCTGGCGGATCACGTGCTCCGTGAGGCGGTGAGGTTCTCCGACGAGATCCGGCGCGCGCAGTGAGCCGTGGCCGGGCGCGCGGGGGCCGCGCGTGGCCGCTCAGCTCGCGCGGAGCGGCGGCGCTCCGAGCGGGGCGCTCGCGCGCTCGAACGCGAGCGCGGCGCGCAGCAAGAGCGGCTCCTCGAAGTGGCGCCCGACGATCTGCAGGCCGAGCGGCAGGCCGGCGCCGGTGAGCCCCATCGGCACGCTGATCGCCGGCTGGCGTGTCAGGCTGAAGGGCCCGGCGAAGGAGGCGGGGAGCGCGCCGCCGCCCTCGATCAGGGGAGCCGCCCCCGCCGATGTCGGCGTCACCAGCAGATCGAAGCGGCGGTGGAGCGCGGCCATGGCCACGGCCAGCTCCGCGCGCTGCCGCTCCGCCTCGAGGTACGCCACCGCGCTCAGCGCCTCTCCCTGCTCGGCCGCGCTCCGGACCGCGGGGTCGAGCTGCGCGCGCTGCTCCGGCCCGAGCTCCCGCACCGTGTGCGCGGCGCGCGCCGCGAAGAGCGTCCGCAGCACGCCCCCCGGGTCCGCGAACGGCGGCGCCACCTCCTCCACCTCGGCGCCGAGCTGCTGCAGCAGCGCGACCGCCGCGCCGAAGCAGGCCCGCGTCTCGCCCGGCAAATCGATGTAGCCCAGCGTGGCGCTCACGCCGATCCGGACGTCGCGCAGGGAGCTCGCGTCGCCCGCGTCGCCCGCGTCGCGCGTGTCGCCCGCGTCGAGCGCGTCCTCGCGCGCCGGAGGGGCCCGGAACGGATCGCGGTCGTCGGGGCCGGAGAGGACCGAGAGGAGCAGCGTCGCGTCGGCGACGGTGCGCGCGATCGGGCCGACGTGCGGCGGCACCCCCACGACGCTCGCCGGGTGCGCTGGCACCCGGCCGAAGGTCGGCTTGCACCCCACCACCCCGGAGAACGCGCTCGGGACGCGGATCGAGCCGCCGCCGTCCGTTCCGACCGCGAGCGGCCCGAAGCCGGCCGCGACCGCGGTGACCGCGCCGGCGCTGCTGCCGCCCGGCGTGCGCCGGGGATCCCAGGCGTTGCGCGTGATCCCCGTCAGCGGGCTGTCGCCGAGGCCCTTGAGGCCGAACTCGGACGTCGTCGTCTTCCCGAAGAGCACCGCCCCTTGCTCCCGCAGCCGGGCGACCGCGGGCGCGTCCTCCGTCCAGGGGCCGCTCGCGTCCACCGTGCGCGAGCCGCGCAGGGTCGGCCAGCCGCGCGTGAGCAGCAGGTCCTTCACCGAGACAGGGACCCCGTCGAGGCGCCCCACCGGCGCGCCGCGAGCCCACCGCGCCTCGGACGCGCGCGCGGCGTCGAGGGCCCGCTCCTCGTCGAGCAGCGCGAACGCGTTGAGCGGAGCCCCGTGACGCTCCACATGGGCGAGGACGGCGCGGAGCGCCTCCACGGGGGAAGCGCTCCGGGATCGGTAGAGCGAGAGGAGCTCGACGGCGGTGGCCTGCACGAGCGAGGCGGGCGTCATTCGTCCATTATAACGGATGATTCATCCTATACAACGGAACTCGGCGCTGGCGCGAGGCGCGCGCGCCGGGGGCTCAGGGGACGCTCATCTCGAACGCCACGCCGTAGTTCGGCTGGGCCTTGCCCGAGATCGAGCCGACGAACGGGTCCGAATCGCGCAGCTGGCCCCAGCGCGCCGTGCCGCCGGCCATCGCCGTCCCGTCGGTCGTCGCCGCGTAGCCGACCGTCACGCCGGTGGCGGGGAGATCCGGCGGGCAGGTGATCTTCACCGAGTCGCCGGCGATCTCCACGCTGCTGATCTCGATCCGGGTGTTGCCTCTCCAGACCTCGAAGCCGCGGCCTCGCGACCACTCGGTGTTCGCGCTCTGGTGGGGAGCCGGCAGCGCGTCGTCCCAGGCGAGCGGCGGGACCGGGACGTGGAAGTGCACGGTGATGACGCCGCCGCTGCGCTCGACGCGCGTCGGCTGGAGCGGCTGCCAGTCGCGCCCGAGGACGACCTTCTCGAAGTAGACCTGGCCGTACTTCTCGCCGAGCTGCTGGTACCCCTCGGCGTTCAGGTGGATGTGGTCGGTCGCGTACGGATACTGGTACTTCGGACCCGAGCAGACGATATCGCCCGGGTGCTCGACGCCAACGCGCCACTGCGCCTGGGTCGACGTCGACCGCGTGCCCGCCTCGGTGTGCACCGAGTGCTGCTGGGACACGAGCAGGGGGATGCTCTGCGTCTGCCCGGTGAGGGGCCGGAGGTCCTCGTTGTAGTCGGACCACAGCTTGAAGAGGTCGTCCTCGTAGGTAGCGCTGCCGGCGTCGGACTCGCCGTGCGTGATGATGATGGCGCCGATACCGTACGTCTTGCCCGCCTCCCTGGCGAGGCGCGCGATCGCCGCCGCCTCGAACAGCGTCGCCGCGTACGCGCGGGCCTGGGTCTTGTCGCCGTCGATCACCTCGGTGGCGCCCTTGCGGAGGATGCTCATCGGCTGCCCGCTCTCGCCGACGACGGTGTGCACCGTGACGAGGTCGCCGCCCGCGCCCGCCTGCGCCAGGGTCGAGATCTGGTCGGCCATGGCCGTGTGCGGGGTCTCGCCGTAGATGTTCTTCGGGTAGGCGCTGGGGTAGGTCGTCGCGAACCCACGGATGGGCTCGACGAGCGGCACCAGGGAGAGGGCGCTGCTCGCCGGATCCCACGGGGGCACGCTCGCGGCCCCGAGCGACAGCTTGAGGTTGTGAAAGCGCTGCTCCGTCCCGCGGGGCGGCGTGCCCTCGGCGCCGACCGAGAGGCTCTGTCCCGTGCCGACGATCCCGCTCCAGTCCCAGGCCGGCCCCGGCGGTGCCCCGCCGCCCGCGCCGCCCGTGCCCGCCGCGTCGCCGCCCGCGCCGCCCGTACCCGCCGCGTCGCCGCCCGCGCCGCCCGTACCGGCCGCGTCGCCGCCCGTGCCCGCCGCGTCGCCGCCTGCGCCGCCCGTGCCGCTCCCGCTGCTCGTCGCGACCTGACCGCCAGCGCCCGCGTCGCCGCCCGCGCCCGAAGACGAGCCGTCTGACGAGTCGCCGCAACCGATCGCCATGAGGAGGAGGAGAATACCTGATGAGCTAAGTCCCAAGAACGAAGATGTTCGCATGATGGCTCCTTGTTGCCGCGCGAGGGGACCCCGGGGTTCCCCGCGGCGCGGAGCTTTGATCATCCGCCCTCGTGGTGGAAGATGAACCGGTTCAGTGCGTCCATCCGGAGCCGCGCGCGGCTCGCGGACGCTCGTCGTGCGACCGCGCGCAGCTCCGGCGGCCGGCCCCCTCGCGTCGTGCCGGAAGGGCGGCGGTCCTCGCTTCGTCGGCGGTCCCCACCCCGCCGGCTGTCCTCACCCCGGCGGCGTCCCCCACCCCGGCGGCGTCCCCCACCCCGGCGGCGCTCCCCACCCCGGCGGAGGCGGCGCCGGCGGAGGCGGCGCCGGCGGCGCCACCGGGCCGAGCACCTCCATCCAGGCCGTGCTCTCCACCCACGCCGCCAGGTAGGGCGCGCTCGCCCCGCGGCGCTGGAGCAGCACCAGGAACGGCGCTGTCACCTTGAAAGACCGCGGCGGCGGCGGCCCGTACGAGCCGATGACGGCCTCTGACGTCGCCCCGGCGCCGCCCTCGTTCAGGTGGAACTGCACGCGCTGCTTCGCCTCGTCGAAGCGCTTCCCTCCCAGCGCCTCGCCGAGCAGGGGCCGCCCTGTGAGCTCGCCGAAGCGCGCTTCCAGATCGAGCCTCAGCCGCGGGATCGAGAGCGCCTCGTCCGGCGCCAGCTGCCGCGCGTCTCCGTGAAGCCGATCGAGCCGGCCCTGCGCGCTGGCCACCGTCGCCGCCAGCGTCTCCGCCGGCGCGATCTGCGCGACGACGACGCGGCTGTCCGGATCGTCGGCGACGAGCTCGATCACGAAATCCTGCGGCGCCGCCCAGTCGTGGACCACGACCTGCGCCCTGCGCGCCGGGTCCGCGCCGAACGGGTTGCCGTCGAGCCCGAAGGCGCGAACTCGCGAGCTCTGGAACGCCCCCTCCCGCACCGCGAAGCGCGTCTCGAACTTCAGGACCTTGCTCAGGAACCCGTACGCCAGCAGGGCGTCGGCCGGCACCCCCTCCGGCAGGTACTCCAGCTTCGCGTCGGGGAACTTCGAGAAGAGCTCGGCCCGCAGCGCCTCCACGATGCCCTCGCCGCCGAACCCGGCGCCCGAGACGCTCCACGCCGGGTCCACCACGTCGGCCCCGAGCGTGGTCGCGTTCAGCGCGTCGGCCAGGGCCGGCTGGGGCTCCATGCGGATCGGGCCGAACCTCGCCCGCAGCCTCTCCCAGGCGAGCGCGAACGCGGCGCAGAACACGACATCTTCCGGGGACGAGGAGAGCGGCGTGGACAGGCTCGCGCAGACAGACGGCATGAGACCTCAGGGGCGGCGGGTGAAGGGCTGCATCGAGCCGGCCGGGCCGGCGATGGTGACACCCGGGATCGTGGGGTGGTCGTACATCTTGTCGCCGACGCAGCCGAGCGTCGTCGCGCCGGTCGCGTTCGCCACCGACTGCGCTATCGATCCCCCCGGCTGGCCTGGCGGGTCGGTGCCTCCATGGCAGACCGTCATGTGGACCTGGTTGCCCGTGAAGCCGGCGCCCCGGATACTGCTCCCCAGCTGCTGGCCGCTCATGGTGGACCCCGTGAACCGTCCGCTCGGATCCGCATAGTGGATCGTGCCGGGCGATCCGTGCCCGTAGACGTAGAGATCCGTCTCGCCGGCGAGCGCGTTCGGATTGCCGAGCTGGCTATAGTGCACGATGTTCTGCCCCGTCGCCGCCCGGCGCGCGTTCGCGCCATTCACGCAGGTCGGGTCGTCGCTCATCAGCAGGATGACGAGACCGAGCGGGTCGACCCAGAGCGTGACGTTGGGCACGAACGCCAGATCGAACATGGAGGCGTCGATCCAGAGCGGATCGGGCGTGGTGAACGTGCCGAGCTCCGGGGAGTAGTACCTGGCGCGGTGGTAGCTGAGCCCCGTGAGCTCGTCGTGGCGCTGCCCGGCGAACCGGAGCGCGGTGAACGGCCCCTCCCGCCGGGTGACCGCGCCGAACGCGCCCAGCTCCTGGCCCGTCGCGGCGCCGGTCGGGTCGACCATCAGCCACGGCGTCGCCGTCGCGTCGGTGACGACGCTCCTCCACACGCCCGCGTCGCTGCCCTCGAGCAGCGGGGTGATCTCGTCGTCGGCGAACACCCGCCGCACCGAGGCGCCGCTGCTGCTCACCTCCTCGACCTGGGCCTGATCGTCCCAGCCGAACCACGTGCTCGCCCCGTCGCTCCGCACCTCGCCGAGCCGCCGGTTGAACGCGTCGACGTGGTACTGGACGACGAGCCCGTCGCTCCGCGCCGCGCGCACCAGCGCGTCGAGCCCGTCGTAGGCGTAGGTCCAGCTCGAGGCGCCGCCCTCGGCCGCGCGCGACGCGAGCCGGCCCTGCGCGTCCCACGTGAAGGCAGCGGCGGCCGTGCCGAGCACGCGCCCGCCTGGCCCCACGCGGTCCTCGGCGGAGCGCAGCGGCGTCCCGTTCGCGTCGTAGCGGATCTGCTCCTGGGCCCCGAGCCCGCTCACCGCGAGCGGCCGCCCGAAGACGTCGAGCTCGTACGTGCGCTTGCCCGAGGCGCTGTCGACGATCTGCTCTAGCGGACCTGTCTTGCTCCAGGCGTAGCGGCGCGCGCGGACCGGCTGCCCCGCGGCGTCCTCCAGCGCCGTGACGATCGGGCGACCCATGGAGTCGCGCTCCGTGCGGATGGCATACCCGTTCTCCCGGACGCGCGCCGTCTCCCGGCCGTAGGCGTCGACCTCGCGCAGGATCCGCTCCACGCCGACCGCCGACTCGAGCGTGATCGACTCGATACCGCTGCTCGGCCCGCGGCCCATCTGGACCTGCCACCCCGTCGAGTAGCGCTTCGCGGTGGCCCAGCCCTTCGCGTCGAACGCCCGATCCACCCGGTACCGCCACCCCCCGACCCGCTGCTCCTCGCTCACGATGCGCCCCGCGGCGTCGCGCTCGAGGAGCACCTCGGTCGCCCCGCGCGTGCCGCGGCGGACGAAGCCGCGGTCGTCGTACTCGAGGGTCGTCACGACGTCGCCGTCCTCCCGCCGGATCACGTCGCCGCAGGCGTCATAGGCGAGCTTCCGGACGGTGGTTCCGGCCACCTCGGCGCGCACGATGCGGCCGCGCACGTCGTGCTCGTAGGTCGTCTCCACGCCCGAGAACGTCCTCGTCCGGACCACGCGGCCGCAGGCGTCCCGCTCGATGGTGAGCGGCTCGCCCGCCGGGTTCTTGACCCAGGCGAGCCGCCCGCGCGCGTCGTAGCCGAGCCGGTACCGGCTGCCGTCCGACTGCGTCTCTTCGACGACGAGGTGCCCTACATAGCGCGCCGACGAGACGCCGCCGCCCGGGTGGCGCGCCGACACGGGGCGGCGCGCGTCGTTGAACGTCCGCTCGACGACGACGCCGCCCGGCGCCCGGACCCGCACCGGGAGGCCCCGGCTGTCGTAGTTGATCTCGACCGCGGCGCCTCCGGGCAGCTCGACGCGGACGAGCTGGCCGAAGAGGTCGTATGTGTACCGCGCCGTCCCGCCGCGCGGCAGCGTGCGCGCGGCGAGGTTCCCGTGGGCGTCATGCTCGAAGGTCTCGGTGGAGCCGTCGGGCGCGACGATGGCGACCACCCTCCCGCGCTTGTCGTACTCATACCGAGTCTTCGCCCCGAGCGGGTCGGTGCGCTCGAGCATCTGCCCGTCGGCGCCCACATCGAAGGTATACCGGGCGCCCGCCGGATCGCGCACCTCGAGGATGGCGCCGTCCTCGCGGCGCTTCAGGCTGAACGACCGGCCCATCGCGTCGGTGAGGGACGCGAGTCGGCCCATCGCGTCGTAGGTGCTCCGCTCGGTCCCGTCCGGCGTGGTGGAGGAGACGACCTGGCCAACAGCGTTGTAGGAGAGGTGCTTTTGCTGGCCCGCCGGATCCTGGTACCGCTCCACCAGCCCGAGCGCGTTCCCCTTGTAGTGGAACCTGTACCCGAGGCCGTCGATGACGGTGGTCTCGTGGGGACCGGGCCCGTACTGGAAGCGCATGTGGAAGAGGCCTCTGGGCCGCGCTGCCGGCGCCATCGAGGCCTCCGGCGCGCCGATCTCCTGGAGGATGTCGGCGCCCTCGAGATCTCCCCAGGTCTCCACGCAGCGCCGCTCCCCCGCGACGTCGGCATACACGAAGTTGTACCGGAGGCCGCCCGGTTGCTGCTCCAGGAGGAGGTAGTGCTCGTCGTCGTACGCATACCGCGTCTCGACGCCGCCGGCGTCGATGGCGCGGGCGAGGTCGCCCCTCGCGTCGAGCTCGTAGGTCACGAGGCGCTTCGTGTGCTCCACGCCGTCCGCTCCGGTCGCGGCGACCCACCAGCTCCTGAACTGGCCTTCTCGGACGAGCCATGCGCGGCGGCCGACCGAGTCCACGATCTGGACGACCTCGCGCTCATCCCAGGTGATGTCGGCGAGGTTGCCGGCGCGATCGCGCAGCTGCGCGAGCCGGAAGGTGCCTGGCGCCTGGCCGCGCGCGAGGACCCGGAGGATGCCGTCGTCGAGATCGACGACGAGCGCGTCTCCCTCCCAGTACACGCGCCGGCCGAAGGGGAGCAGCGCCTGCACGTCGCCGGCTGGCGCGGTGAGGGTCGTGGCGCGGAGGGTCTCGTCGATCAGGGTGAGCCGGTCCCCGTGGAGCTCGGCCTGCCAGCACAGGGCGTGGGACCAGCCGCGGCCGATGCCGCACTCCCGCTGGACCGAGGAGGTGCGGTACGTGCGGATCCAGCTGACCGGCAGGGGCCCCGGCAGGAGGAAGTCGGTCTCCGGCGGCGTGAACATCGTGCCGGTGACGATGTCGACGGGGTGCCCCGCGTCGGCCTGGCCGTCGGCGCCTGGCGCTGCGGGCGGGCTGGGCGGCCCTGCGCCCTGGTTGCTCCCGCCGCCGCCGCCGCCGCCGTTGCCGCCGCCCTGCGGCCCGCCGCCGCCCGGCCCGCCGGCGCCGCCTCCGCCGCCGCCACCGCCGCCGGCGTTGCCTCCGGCGCTGCTCGCCGTCGCGCCGGCGCCGACGGTGATCGACTTGTTCATCTGGCCCATGCTGCCGGTGATGCCGGCCATGCCGAGCTCGATGAGCACGTTGGGCGCGCCGAGCCAGGGGAAGCAGGGGCCGCCCGTGTTGAGGCTGACGACCTCCTTGAGCGTGCCGGGCTCGTTGCCGTGGCACGCCTTCATGCAGCCGCCCACGGTGAGGATCTTCGCGCCCTCGATCTTCGTGCGCATGCACGGGTCGATGACCCCCTCGGCCACGGTGCCCATCGTGGGATAGGGGATCGGCAAGGGGCTCGGGGCGGCAGGGGTGAGGCACACGCTCACCGCCATTCCGGTCATCTGGTGGCCGGATTTCTCGGTGATCGTGTCCATGTGGAGCGCGGTGACCTTGCCCATGGTGGCGGGATGGTCGCACGTGAGGAAGGGAGAGGGAAGCCGGGGGCGTGCGGGAGCGATCGGGCGCGCTACCGCCGACCCCGGCATGGAGCCGAAGCTCTTCCCGGCAACACACGACGCTCGACCCCTCCAGCGGCTCGGGATGGCGTAGCCCCCTCCGGTGCCGAGGCTGCGGTATCTGCTTGCAGACACCCAGTGCCACAGCCGCACGCAGCCGGCGCCTGGATTTTTCTGTTCGGCGGCCGGCGATTCCGATCAGCCTGTGTCCGCGCCGGTCCCCCTGTTATCCTCGGATCATGGCGCGCACGGCTCCCGTTCCGAATATCCCCGCGATACCTGGCATGAATCCGGGCGTCTTCATCATGGGCGGTGGCGGCGGAAGCGGCGGCGGCGGGGGCAAGGGCGGCAAGGGGAGCGGCAAGGATCAGGGTGCCGATGGATCCGGCGGGGGCAATGGCGCCGAGGGTGGAGGCAAATCGGCCTGCGGAGGCACGGGCGGCGACGGGTCTGGCTGCCCGAACCACCATGGGTCGAAGAGGAGCGGGAAGGTGTCGAAGGGGGATCCCGTCGACGTCGCCACCGGCCGTGTGTTCACCGATCCGGTCGTCGATCTGGAGCTGCTTGGTCCACTTGGTTTGCAGTTCGTGCGCCGCTACAGCACGAGCGCCCATGAGCGTGACGTGGGCCTCGGCTATGGCTGGACGCACTCATTCGCGTGGGCCGTCGAGGTACGGCGTCGAACCACCGTGTTATGGACCGACACTGGCGCGGAGCTCTCGTTCGATGCCATCGCATAAGGAGACGCAGGAATCGGCCCCGACGGCTGGATTCTGACCCGAGACGCCAGTGGCTTCGTCCTCGACGACGCCGCCGGCACGTTCTATCTGTTCTCCGAGCACACCGGCTCGACGTACCGCCTCTCTGCCGTGCGCGATGCCCATGGCAACACGACGCGCATCGGCTACCGTGACGGGCGCATCGAATCGATCACCGATGCTGCCGGCCGCGTCGTGCGCGTGCGGCGCACACCGGACGGCCGCATCGGCGCGCTCGAAATCAAGAATGCGCCCGAGCAAGGGAGGTGGGTTGCCCTGCGAACGTACACGTACGATGAACGCGGGGACCTCGTCGCCGACACGGACGCAGAGGGTTGCGTCTCGCGCTATACATACGAGGATCACCGGTTGACGTCGCGCATGGATCCCGAAGGACTCACCTTCCATTTCCTGTATGACAAGCAAGGCCGCTGCGTCGAGACATGGGGCGATCACCCTGAGACGTGGCGCCTCGGCCTCGCCGAAGGGGTGCCCGATACCCTCGCCGATGGCACGAAGGCCCGAGGGATCTATCACTGCAAGCTCATCTACGGCGACGACGGCTACTCGGAGGTGGCGGATTCCATCACCGTGCATCGCTACTTCGCCAATGATTTCGGTAAGCTCGACAGGGCCGTGTCCGGCGGGGCCGTCTACGGCCGCACATACGATGAGAACGGCAATCTCCTCTCGTTCACCGACCCACTGGGCGCGACCACGAGCTGGGTCCGTGACGCCCGCGGCCGTACGCTCCGCATGACCGATCCGCTGGGCCGCACCATCATCATCGATCGCGAGCCTGACGGGCATATTCGCCGCGTCACCGATCCGGCCGGCGGCGTCACGGAGGTGACGCGCACCGCGGGTGCCCTGTACTGGACCGATCCGATCGGCGCGACCTTCGAGGTCCGCATCGAGGCGCGCGGGCTCATCACGGAGACGGTCGCGCCGAACGGCGCGCGCACGCGCTTCGCCCATGACGCGTACGGCAACGTGGTCCAGAAGGTCGACGGGACAGGCGCCGTCACCGAGTATGTTCACGATTACTGGGGACGCTGCCTGTCGGTGCGCGACGCGCTCGGGAACGTCACATCGTACGCCTACAACGATCGGGGCGATCGCGTCGCCGAGCGCCACCCCGACGGGGGCGTGACCCGCTATGCCCACGACCGCAACGGGGACGTCGTGCGCATCGACCATCCAGACGGCACCTCGACGCGCTTCGATCGGGGAGGTCTGCACAAGGTCTGCGCGATCCGCCGCCCGAACGGCGAGGTGAACCGCCTCGGCTACGATCGTGAGGGTCGCCTCGTGCGGGCCGAGAACGCGCGCGGAGACGTGTACCTCATGCGCTACGACACAGCGGGTCGCATGGTGTACGAGCGGACGTTCGTTGGGCTGGAGAAGCACTATCGGCACGACATGGCCGGACAGCTCATCCTCGAGCAGACCAGCGCAGGCGAGACCACCGAGTTCGCCTACGACGCGGCCGGACAGCTGGTTCAGCGCTCCCTGCCGGACGGCACCACGGAGTCGTTCGAGTACGACCATTGCGGCAACCTCATCGCCGCCGTCACGCCCGCCGTGGAGCTCACATACACGCGCAACGCCGTGGGCTGGGTGGTGGAGGAGCGGCAGCGCGCCTCGGGAGACCTGTCCGTCGTGCGACGGACGTACGATCTCATGGGCAACGTCGTGCAACGGACGACATCGCTCGGCCACTCGGCCGCCTTCGCGCGGGACGCCTGCGGCCGGGCAACGCAGGTCGTGCTGGACGGGCGCGTCACGGTCGGCGTCGCGCACGACGCGCTCGGGCGCGAGATCGCCCGCGCGCTGCCGGACGGCGGGCGCATCCAGGTCGTCTACGACGCGCTCGGCCGCATGGCGCAGCGCTGGGTGCGCCACCCTGGGCAGGCCAGCGTGGGTGCCGGCCGGCCCGACTGGGTCGGCCCTCGCCCGCCGGGGACGACGGTGTACCAGGCGTTCCGTTACGGGCCGTGCTCGGAGCTCGTCGAGGCGTGGGACGACGCGCTCGGCCGGAAGCTGTTCGAACACGACGCCGCAGGGCAGATCCTGGTTGTCCGCAACGAGCGGGGCCAGGGCGAGCGCTTCGCGTACGACGCCGCGGGCAACCTCCACGAGCCGGACGGCGAGCAGCGCGCTTACGGCGCGGGGAACCGCCTGGCGCAGAAGGGCGACACCACGTATGCGTGGGACGAGGCGGGCAGGCTCACGAGCGCGCGAGACGCGGGGGGCCGGCTGACCCGCTACACATGGAACGGCCTCGGGCTGCTCGCCGGAGTCGAGAGGCCCGATGGAAGGGTGGCCGAGCTAAGCTATGATCCGTTCGCGCGGCGCATCGGGAAACGCACGTTCGAGCGCGGCCCCGACGGGCAGCGGCGCGAGGTTTCGAGCGTGCGCTTCGTGTGGGACGGCGGCGTGCTCGTCCACGAGATCAAGCGCGTGGCACAGGCGTCGGGCGATCCCATCGTGGAGGAGCGCACGTACTGCTTCGAGGAGGTCCGGTACGCCCCCTGGGCTCACCGCGACGCGCGCATGGCGGGCGGCCGCCGCGAGGAGAGCCCGTGGTTCCACTACCTCAACGACGACGTGGGCGCGCCCGAGCGCCTGGTCGGTCCGGCGGGCGAGGTGGTGTGCGAGCTCGATCGATCCGCGTTCAGCGCGAAGGTGAAGGAGGGTGGGCGGACCACGACGCCGCTCCGCTTCCCGGGCCAGTACGAGGACGAGGAGACGGGGCTCGTCTACAACCGCTACCGCTACTTCGATCCTGCGCTCGGCCGGTACCTGAGCGCGGACCCGGCCGGCCTGGACGGCGGCTTCAACGGCTTCGACTACGCAGGCAACGCGCCGACGCGCTTCGTCGATCCGAGCGGCCTGATGCCGTTCTCGACCGTCCGGAACGCGGCAGGGAACAACCCCGAGGGCAAGGACTTCACCGATCCCAGGAATCGCCGCGGGGTGCCGGGCGATATCGAGGGCAAGAGCCAGGGAGAGCGCGGCGGGGCAAAGGCAGAGGCCCAGCGCGAGCGGTTCGGCAAGGACGACGCGATCACCGAGGCCGTCAAGAACGCACAGAAAGCGCGCAATCCGAATCAGACCGCTACGGGGGACACAACGTGCGCAGAGGTGGACGCGCTGCACAAGATGGCGCGCCAGATCCGCGCCGAAGGAAACGCCCAGCGAACGGCGAAGGGGAAGGCTGAGATGACCAATGAGGAGGTGCGCGCCGAGCTTCAGAAGCGCTTCAGGAACGGCGCGACGATCGAGACCACGAACGAGGATGGCGAGAGCATGGCGCCCTGCCCCATGTGCGCGCAGATCTTCCGGGAGCTCGGCCTCCACCCGGCCAACATCGGGGACGATGCAAAGGGCGGTGTGATCGGCCCGAACGACGAGACGGAAACCAAGGTGAACAAGATGGGACGGTGGGATGGGAACATCACGCAGAGCAGCGAACGGAAGCGCTCTCGGCAACGGAACATCCGGACGACGCGTTCCACAACCCCCCCGTTCACCACCTGACGCACGCGATGACGACACCCCGGCCCCGAATCCCCGCCCCCGAGCCTGTCGAGCGCGCCTGCCGCTGCGCCAGGGACGAGGCATCGCGCGCCACGCTCGACCCCGCAGAGCAAGCCGCGCTCGCCGCGCTCGGCCGATGGATCGAGGAGCCAGACCGGCCCTATGCGATCTTGCACGGCCCACGCCCGAGTCGACGCGCGGTCGTGGCCGCCCACCTCGTCCGTGCGCAGCAGGAAGGCACCGATTACGCTGCGCAGCTCGTGCCGATCGGGCCTGATCTCAGGCTCGAACGCGACCTGGTCGCGCTGCTCACCTCGCGGCTGCGCGTCGGCTACGGGGGCGGTTCTCCTCGGTGGTTGCGCATGCGTATCGCGAAAGAGCACCTGCGCGTGGGGCCGACCGAGGGCGCGCCATCGCTGCTGCTCGCGATCACCGACGTCGAGGAGGCGGAGCCGCTCGTCTCCTGGCCGGCGCTGTTCTCGGCCGTGGGTCCCCGCGTCAAGGTGCTCGCCACCGTCGAGGGCGACGACGCCGAGGCCCGCGCGTGGATCCCGCGCCTCGGCTTCGATCCGGCACGCACGCGGATCCATCCGCTGCCGGCGCGCCCCTGGCCCGCGCCGGGCGGTCCGGCGGCGTTCCTCACGGCCGCCGGCACGATGCCGGCCCGGCTCCTCAGCCTGCTCTCGGTCGCCTACGGCCGGCTTCGCGAGGACGAGATCAGGACCGCCCTCGGGGCGCCCATCGAGGGCGCCCTCGCCGGGATCGAACCGCTCGTCACGGCCGTCGAGGGCACGTACGCGTTCCGCTGGAACGCGGCCCGCCGCGAGGTGGAGGAGCGCCTCGACCGCAGCGCGCGGGAGACATCGATGCGCCGGCTCCTGTCGCTCGCGCCGGACGGCTATCCCTGCGCCTACAGGCGGGCGCACCTCGAGCAGGCCACCGCGCCGCTCCAGGCATTCGCCGCGCTGGCCACCAAGGAGCACCTCGCCCGCTGGATGGCTCGGCCCGAGGGCTATCTCGGTTTCGTCGCCGACCTCGAGCGCGTGCGCCGGCGCGCCGTCGAGGCGCTTCCAATGGGTCAAGAGGCGACGGCCCTCGCAGTGCGCGCGGCCCTTGTCGAGGCGAGCGTGAACTCGTGCGCCTGCCGCGAGGACGACGATGCTCCTGTGGGCGTCGAGCCCATGACTCGGGAAACGCCGATCGCGGATGAGCGGCGGCAGGCCAGGGCGCTCATCGCGCTCGGCGCGGTGATGGCGGCCGGCCCGGCGCGCGCCGAGGTGCTCGAGTGGGCCAAGGACGCCGCACGGCGCATCCCGGACGTCGAGTTCCGCGGGGATGTCCTCCTGAGCCTCGCCGAAGTCCTCGAGGGCGAGGCGGGGCACACGGTCGCGCGAGAAGCGCTCGCCGCGTTCCGGACCGTGGAGAACGCGGAGGATCGAGCACACCAGATGCTCGTCTCGACGGGGGGACTGTCTCCGGAGGAAGGCGTCGCGGTCGCGCGAGAAGCGCTCGCCAGCCTCCGCGATGGCGCCGGAGATCCTGGCGATATAGAGGTCTTCGCCAGCCATTTCCCGCGCCCCGTCGCCGAGGCGCTCTGGCCCGACGCGGAGGCGCTGCCTGGGCCGGCGCGGGCGCGAGCGCTCGCCGCGCTCGCGCGGGTCCTCGGCAATCCCGAGCGCGTACGCGCCGCGTTCGCCGCGGTGGAGCAGCACCTCGAGCCGTACGACCTGAACGAGCACTGGACGCTCGCGCGGCTCGTGCCGCACCTCGCCGCCCCGGAGGCCCGCCGCGCCGCCGCGCTCGCGCCCCGGTTCGGCGAGCGCGCCGCCGAGCTCCTCGAGGGCCTGATCCCGCGCCTCCGGGCGCTGGACGATCCCGCTGAGGACCTGATCGAGGCGCTGCCAGCCGCGTCGCGCGCGCGAGCGCTGGCCCGCAGCCTCCCCTTCGCCGCGGAGCCGACGCGGTTGCTGGCGCGGATCGACGAGGCCATTCAGAAGGCCGAGCCGCGCGACCGCTACGGGCTGCTGTTGTTCGACGTGGGGCCCTGGTTCGCGGCGAAGGGCGACAGCGACGCGCTGCTCGCCGCGCTCGGGCCGCTCAGCGACGGTGGCCGCCTGAGCGCCTTCAGCTTCCTGGCACGCCACGATCCCGTGCACGCGCCCGAGCTGGCGCGCCGGGCCCTACCGCTGGCCCTGCGCCTCGGCGCCGACGAGCCGGACCGCCTGCTCGACCTGGTCCCGCTGGCCCGCCACCTCCCGCCCGAGGGCGCCGCCGCGGCGCTCGGCATCCTGCTCGATGCGCTCGCCGGAGACCACCGCCATGCGGCGCTCGCGGGCGACGGCGTCAGCCTCGATCGGCTGGCGCCGCTCATCGCGGCGCTCGCGGGCGACGACGGCCTGGCCGGCGCGGCGCGCGAGGTGGTGCAGGTCGCGGCGTGGTTCCCGTGAGCGCCGCGCTCGTCATGGGCGATCCGGCGGGTACGCGGACGCAGCGAGCGCTCGAGTGTGCTCCGCGATCCGCCGAGGGGCGTTCCGGAGCCTCGGCAGGCGCTCTGCTTTGCGGTCCGGAGGGGGTCCGGACCCCTCGCGAGCGCTCTGCTTTGCGGTCCAGAGGGGTCTGGACCCCCCATCTGGCACAAGATCGAGCGCATTCGCGGGGTCCTTGGCACAGAATTCCGCGTTGAAGCGCGAGTTCTGGCACATTTTTGCTCTCGAAGACGCGATCGGGAACGCTCTCGAGGGGTCCGGACCCCGGTGTGTCGCAATGCATTGCGTTTGAGCCAGTGTTCGATCCCCCTCCTCTGGCACAGAACGAGGTGACCTGGCACAGGCCGCGGGCGCCGCTTGCTGCACGGCAGGTGGCAGGCAGAACGGGACCGGACGGGACGCCCGGACGCCGATGGCGCCGTGGACAGCTCGGTGGGCGACGGAAGCGTGCTCCTGAGGCGGAGTGACGAGGGGAATGCGCGGAGGGCATCGCCGCGTCAGCAGCGGGCGTGCATCACGCGAGGGGGCTCAGAGGTCGGCCGGCGCCGGCTCGGTGCCTTGCGCTTCAGGCGGGAGCGGCACGCCGGGCGCAGGGGGCGCCGCGGGCTCGCCCTCGGGCTTGCCGTTCTTCCGGGCTACGCCCCGGCCGCTCGGCCCGACGCTCCAGCTCGCGAGCGGCGCGAGCAGCCTGTCGGCGAGCTCCTGCGTCTCGGGCTCGTCGGGCTCGACCGCGCCCATCACCTTGATCACGTACGCGCGCAGCGCCTCGGTGAAGGCGTCGAGCGCCTCGCGCACGCTCGGCGGCGCTCCCGCGGCGGTGGCGGCCGGCGCGGTGACGCCGAGCGCCTTGCCGTACGCGGCGTGCGCGGCCTCCAGGGCGGCGAGGAACCGCTTGCCGCCGAGCGCCTCGATGCGCGCGTCGAAGCCGTTCTTGCGGATCCGCTGGATCCGCAGCTCGCTCTCGGACCATTGCAGGACGTACGTGAGCTGGAGGAACTTGAGCCCTCCGGTGAAGAGGGCCGCCTTGAGCGCGCTCGCCTCCCCGACCTCGGGCGCGCCGGGCGGCAGCTTGGTGAACGCGGTCAGGAAGTCGTTGAGCGCGCTCCAGCAATTGTCGAGGACGCGGTCGCACTGGACGGCATCCTCGCTCTCCTCCCCTCCTCCTGAGAGCGACACCTGATCGCGCAGCGCCGACGCGAGCTCGCCGTGGCGCGACGACAGCGCCGCGAGCACCCGCGCGATGCCCTTCGCGAGCTGCTTCTTCACGGGCTTCGCCGCCGAGAGCAGCTGCTCGCCGAGCGCCATCGCGCCGACGGCCGTGAAGCGGGGGAGCTGGATCACTTCAGCAGCGGTGTATTTGCTCATGAGATCACCCTCGTCCGTGGCAGGAGCGCGGGATTGCGCCGGAATGCCAGACGGGCAAGCGTGCTCTATTCATGATGCCGAGAGAGGTGTCCAGAGAGAAGTGGGTGGGAAGATGATTTATAGAAGAAGCGAGGGTGTCGGAATCCTGCCGTGTCGCGGGGGGAGGCGCGATGGAAGCTTCGCGAGAAGAATGAGGGATGTTGCGGAGATGGCTGAGGTGGCACCGATCTGGCCAGGAGGGAAACCAGAGGCACCCTGTACAGCCCGAAGAGGGCCGCGTCGAAAGGTTGCTTACGGCGGGGACGACATTCCCGCCGTGGTGCTCGCGTCTGCTCGACGCTGGGATCTTGCGGTGGGGTGGCGGGTGGTCGACAGGATTCCGACGGTCTAGCGGGATGAGCCAGCCCGGAACACTGAAACGAAGCGTCCGGCAGGCGGATCGGGGAGCGTGCGGCGCATGCGGACGTCGTAGGTTCGGACGTGCCGCAATAAAACAGCGTATAGGTGGTGTCACGGTATCGGCCAGATGGACAGGGCTCGACGTGCTCCGCCGGGCATCACGACCCTGCCCTCACGCCTCCGGTGAGGCATCGTCGGGCGGCGTGTCTTTCTCGCCTCCGGCGGGTTGCTCGACGGCACCCAGCGACCCCAAGAAATCGGCGACCACGATAACCTGGTCGAGGAGGCTCTTCACCACGATATCGCGTTCGGCTCCGACCGGCACCTGGAGCGCCACGGTTGGGAAGCCATCGCCCGCCATGAACACGCGCGGGGGAGTCGCGGACTCCAGCGGTGCGAGCGCGCGTCGCGTCGCCGCGAGATCACTGGCGTCCCACTTCACTCCATAGACGGAGAGCCAGAGAGGCGTCGGGGCGAACTTCATCCACTTGCGGATGTCGCAAACGAGAAAGCAGCCCACGCCCCTCAGCCGGAGGTAGCGGCCGGAGTACCCGTTGCCCGCGGTGGCGCGAAGTCCCTTCATGTTTGCGATGCCTCGATGCGCGAGCGCCGTGCAGACCTCGTCGACAAGGCGTCCGAACTCGATGACGCGCCGGTAGATCTGCGTGGTGAGCTCCTCGGACGTGACCGGGAGGAAGGCTTCGGCATCCATGCGTTCGCAGAGGCCGCGTAGCTGCACAAGGTCCTCGCGCGTCCGTCGGTCGTCGGCCGCCTCCAGCCGGAAGCCAATCGGATCGAGCAGCGCGCGCCAGCTCACCAGCGCGAGCTTCCTGCCGTCCCCGAGCGCCCCCTGCCGGACGTCGGGGATGCTCGTCTGGCTCTCCTGCACGCTGAGCTTGGCGTCTAGGCACCGTCGCAGGAGCTCTCCCCAGATCAGCGTGATACGCGCGGCGGGCACGACGAAGACGAGGGCGCCTCCGTCGTGCGGGAGGCGGTCCAGGTAGGTGACCGGCTGGTGCGATGTCAGCCCCGCCCAGAACTTCGCTTCTATGATGAGACGCTGGTTTCCCTGGTCATCGAAGCCCACAAGATCCGGTTGCGCCTCGTCACCTCCAGCAACCTGGTTCCGGTAGATCAGCGAGGAGGGGACGACGACCCCTACCCCGCGCAGGAGGTCCCGCACAGCGTCACGAGCAAGAGCCGAGCGTCGGAGGATGTAACCAAGCGCCTCCGTCGCAAGGTTTTCCGGGGGAGGACCGAACCTGGTGGCAAGATGTGCAAAGAGGGTCTCGTTCATCGTGCCGAGTATACCCCCGGTGAGGTCGTACCCGTCGTGACATCGGCGCCAATCGCTGGCACATTGATGTACGAGCCCGCTGCCCGCACCGTGAACCACTTCGCGTCCACCCCGGCGCCATGGACGAGGTCGGCGCGGCCGCTCCATCGCCTACCCCTCGGCGAGACGTTGGGCTTACGCGATGCTGTGCGGGTTGATCGCCCGTTCGTCGCGGGCGTAACCTTGTGACCCGCATGCCGAACAAGCGAGACCTTCTGACCCATCTCACCCGGGACGAGCTGCTCACCGAGGTGAGCCGCTTCGAGCTCCACGTGAGCGATCGCCGCACCCGCGATCAGCTCATCGACGCCATCGTCCAGGCGCGCAGCGCCGATCTGTCCGAGGTCCTCCTCGGCCACCCCCGCGACCGGCCGAAGGAGCTCTGCCGTAGGCTCGGCCTCGACGACCACGGCAAGGAGAGACTGCTGAAGCAGGCCGAGCTGCTCGCGCTGGAGTGGGCGGCGTGAGCGACGGGCTCGGTGAGCGGCGGCCGCCGGCCATGGCACGTATATGCGAGGCGGTCCATAGGTCCGCAGAGAGGACAGGGTGAAGGAGACACATGGCATTCTTCGCGTCAGGGCCTGAAGCGGACGAGTCCCGGATCGCCGACCTCGCAACCGAGTGGCGCGCCCTCGTGGCGAGGGAGCAGGAGACCCGCGTGACACAGGTCGCCGCGTGGGAGACACAGCTCGCCGAGCTCCGCGCCGAGCAAGAGGCGCTGCTGAGAGAGGGCCACTGGGTGGCCGGACCGGACGATCTCCTGAGCATCCTCGGGCAAAGCCGACAGGAGCTGCATCATTCTGCGCTGCTGGCGTGGCTGCTCGATCCTCAGGGTCGACACGGCTTCGGTTCTGGCTTCCTCGAGGCGCTGCTCCGCCGCTGCACGTCCGATCCGCCGACAGCCGAGCTGAACCGCGCCCGGCCCGCCCTCGATGTGAGCAAGGGCAAGGCCCGCGCCGATGTCGTCGTCGCTGGACCTGGGCTCTACCTCGTGATCGCGAACAAGGTCGATGCACGTGAACAGCCGCAGCAATGCGACCAGCTTTACGAGAGCTTCGGTCCAGAGCCAGGTGCGCTGTTCGTCTTCCTGTCCCCATCGGGACGAGCGCCCGTGACGGCGACGGGGGACGCGCGGGAGGCGTTCAAGACGATGAGCTACGCCGATATCGCCGTGATGCTCCGCGACGCGCTGGCTCGCGCGCCGGGGAAGGGCGCGACGGCGCACGGACGCGAGGTGGCGTCCAACTATCTTGCCACACTGGAGAGGGAGTTCCAATGAACCGCATCGACGATCCGCGTGCCGTATTCTATCTCCGGCATCAGGAGCTCATCGAGGAGTGGGCCGCCCTCGGCGAGCCCGCCGCCGAGCTCGCGCACGCCTTTCTGTGCTCTTGCGCAGATGACATCGCCGGGCTCGCCGCCGAGCTGTCTCCGGACATCCAGGTTTACAAAGATCTGGAAGATGACTGGCCGAAGATCTTCTTGATCTTGCCAGAATGGCTCGAATCGCGCGAAGGCGAGCTCGAGCCGAAGGTCGGGATCGGCCTGGAGTGGCACAGATCGAGACATCTCAATTTCACGATGTCTCCTAGCTGCGCCTACACAGGGGTGTGGACACATTACGATCTCGACGACGGCAAGGAGCTGTCGAGGAGGCTTCGTGCGGCGTTCGGAGAGGCCAACCTCATCAAGCCGCACAAGCTCGCCACCACCACCGCCTGGTGGCCCGCATACCGCTACGAGCACGCGACAGGGGAATACTGGAACGACCTCGGGCCCTACCGCGCGCAGATAGTCGAATCGTTGCGGTTCTTCTGGACGGTGTTCGAGCCGCAGATCCGGAAGGTGCTGGCTGGCCCTGCAAACTCATCAGGATGACGAGCGCTTCGCGCCGTCAGGCGGCGACCTCGTGTTGAAGGCGAACCAGCATACGCGCGAAGTCGCAGAGCGCCGAAGCGCCACCGAGCCGCAGGATGAGCTGGAGGACGGCGTCGGCATGGAGGTAGTGCTCCGACGGCAGGTAGGCAAAGATGGCGGGATCGCTGATGTCCACGGTGCGTCGCCACGCGTCGGCGCGCGCGCGCGCCGCCCAGATCGCGCGGAGCGCGGCGTCGGACAGGCTCGCCAGCGCGTCCCAGAGCACGCCGTCCTCCGTGTCCGGCTGCGCCAGGACCGCGCGCACGGCGGCCTCGATCTCCGGCGCGCGCGCCTCGCGGTCGGCCCCCGACTGCGAGGCAGGACCGCTGGCCCGCCGGCGTAGCCGCTCCTCGGGCGACAGCTCCGCACTCTGTCCGCTGGCGTCCACCGGGACGGCGCTCGGCGACGCCACATCGACGCGCGCATCCGACGAAGGAGCCGCCTCGGCTCGCGCTTCAAGCACCGCGCGCACCTCGCGCGGCAAGGATTTTTGGTTCCAGGACGCCCAGTCGAAGAACTCTTCTCCTTCGTCCAGCGCCCAGCGCAACGCCGGCTCCCACTGCGACGCGGGCAGCGCCGCCCACGCCGGGTCCGGAATGGCCATCAATCGATCGCCCGCCTGCGTCCTGCCGATCTGCCCGTCCGCGACCGCGTCGAGCACCCTCCCGGCGAGCGCCACGGCGCTCTCGGCCGGCACGAGCGGCAACACTGCCGCGATCGCCTCGACGCGATCCTCCTCGTCCAGATCGTCTCCCTCGTCCATCCAGGCCAGCGTCTCTTGGAGGAGCGCCGCGCGCTGATCGCTTTCGGCAAGGGGTGCCGCGGTGAAGAGCCCTCGGAGCCGCACGCGCCCGCCGCGCTCGCGCACCTCGTCGAGATAGAGCGAGACGAGGATGCTACGAGGCGCGCCAGCGGCGAGTCGGGCAGCGCGCTCGAGCGTGTAAAGAATCTCCACGCTGACCGGCCGCTCGTAGCGCGCGAGCGCCGCTCGCAGGTGCTCGCGTTGCTCCTCGGGGGAGAACAGCTCGTCGAATCCTGGGAGGTCGTAGAGCCCCTCCCCGCTCTGCAGCAAGGCCCGGGCAAGCCGGGCGCGCCGCTCGCCCGCAAGCGCGCGCGCGACCTCCATCACGAGCGCGAGGTCGTCGCCGGTGGCGTGATGCTCGGCGAAGTCCAGCACCCGGTCGAAGCCCCTGTCCGTGAGGATGCCCCCTGCGTTCTTCGGGCCGAACAGCAGCCGCCCGAGCCGCGCATCCGCGGTCTCGGCGTGCAGCGGAGGCGCATGCGCTTCGGCCTGCGTTGCCGGGCGGGTCGCGCGCTCGCTCAGCAGTGCGCGTTCGTCGTCCGTGAGCGACGGTCGATGATCCTCCACCCAGTCTGCGACCCACCCGAGCGCGCCCGAGGTGTCCTCGCCGAGCTTCTGCACCATGTGGAATGCCTCGTGGAACAGCTCCGACGAGCACGGTTCTGCGAGCTGCGCCGCGATGCGCAGAAGCGCGTCCGCCGCTGTGATGGGATCTGCCTCCCCGCGAGCGCGCGCGATCGCTTCCGGCGCGATCGCGGGGCACACTGCGACGATGTCCGCGAGCGCCGCCGGCAAATGCCCGCTTGCCCGCGCCCGCACCAGCGCGAGGCGTGCGATCCGCGCGCGTGATTCGCCCGGATATCTGCGCGCCACGGACAGGAGGTCGTCCACCTCCTCCAGTCCCGCACACTCGGCCTCCGATGCGTCGAGCATCCCTGCGTCAGCAAAGGATTCCGCGGCGCGCTTTCGCGCGGAGAACCCGCCGGCTGACACCCCCTCGCCGCCCTCGATCGACGCTCGCAGCCGCAGCATCTCCGCACGCGCCTTCTCGCGATTTCCGGTCGGGAGCAGTGGTAGAAGATCGGACCACGAGAGGAACGCCACGATCGGCGCTGTGCTGCGAATCCATGCCTCGACCTCCGATAGGGCACATGCGACCACTGCATCGGGGAGATAGGGCGCACACGATCGCAGCGCCTCCGCACGGCGCGCCCTCAGCACGCGGAGCGCGTCGAGCACGGCATCGTGCTGTCCTGCACGCGCGAGGCGCACAGCAACCGCGGCCACCGCCGCCTCGTCCGCGAACCATCCCGATCCATCGCCGGGCTGAGGCCGCCCAACAAGCGCGAGCACGGCGGGGAGCGCGGCGTCGGGAAATACCCCGAGGTGGTGGAGGACGAACGCGTGCCGGCTCGCGAAGTCCACGCGCCGGAGCCGCTCGATCGATTCGTCCGCGCTCCACAGCTCGGACTCCAGCGCTTCCGCCCGCAGGCCGAAGGGGATCGCCCTCTCGGCCCAGGACACCCGCTCCGCGATCTCCCGCGCGCGGAGCTGCCGCATCATCGCTTCGGCGCGCGCCTGCTCGGTCTCGGCCTCTTCGAACGACCCGTCCGCGAGGCGCCACTCGTGGAGCGAGCGTGCCAGCATATCTTTGCCTGCCGAGGTCTCCATCAGCTCTTGCCTCCCGCGCGCTTACCTCTTCGGCTTGTGCTTGTCACGCGGGCCGATGTAGTTGCCCTGCTCATCGTAGTAGGGATTGCCGCCGGAGCCCCCTCCTCCGCCACCGCCATTTCCAGGTTCCGGCCAGGCACCTTTCGGGCCTTCCGGCGGATAGCCGCCCGGGGGCGGGTTCTCCGGCGGGTAATACACTCCCTGATTCTTTCCGGTCCTCGGATCTCTCTGCGTGACCTGCTTGCCTTCTCCGTCAGTGCGAGGCACGACGGCGGTCGTCGACGGCTCGGTCCTGGGGCTCCCCTGGCCATGCACCTTCTTGCCGTCCCACGCCGCATTGTCGTGGTACACGCCACCGGTGGCCTTTGGCTGCTCCTTACCCTTCTTGACGTCCCTGTTGGGATCCGCGTTGATGTTGTCCGGGTGAATGCCAAGCTCACGGAACACCTGCGCGCAGAACTTGCACGGCGGGATCGGATTTCCATTCTTGTCGTACGCCTGGATCTTCGCTCCCTTCCGGTACTGCTCGCGGAGCTCGTTGCGAACCTGCACGTTTTGTTCCTCTTTCGAGAGCTTGTCCCACCCAGGTTTCTTCTGAAGCTCCCCGCGGATCTCCTTCGCTTGCCGGTCGAGCGCCTCGATCTCGGCGCACTTGCCCGCCGTGTTCGGGAGCCTCTCCTTGCTGGGATCCTTAGCCTTCCCGGTCTTCGGATCCTCCTCGGAGAACTTGCCCTTCGCGTTGTCGACCGCCTCCTGGACGGCGGGATCGTACCTGGGGTTTCCCTGCGCATCGCGGGGTTTGTCGGGTTCATGTGGCGGTCGAGGCTGGCCTTCGGAGTAACCCCACGTCTCCTTCTTGCCAGCCCCGGGTTGATCCCAGATCCTGGCCTTAGCCATCAGCCCCAGCGGATCGACGAACCGCGTGGGCTGGTTCTCGGCGTAAGCGAAGGCGTTGAATCCTGAGATCAAACCCACGGGATCAGCGCTGACGTACCGCCCAGCCTCGGGGTCGTAGTACCGGTGCCGATTGTAAAACAGGCCGGTCTCTTCATCGAAGTACTGGCCTTGATACCCGATCGGCGTCGTCGTGACGGCGCCGGGCGAGATCGCGAACCTCCCCCACGCGTTCCGCCGTATCTCGCACGCAACCGATCCATCGGACGACAGCAACTTCTCCGGCGTGCCGATGTCGTCGGTCAGGTAATGGTAATAGCCGCTCGCGACCCGTTGCCCACGCTCGACGCGGACATCCTTGTGCGCCCACGGGAAACCCCGGTCGTCGTAGCAGTACGTCCGCTCTTCCACGCTCGGGGCACCGTGGCCGGACATACGTTGCGTGATCTCGTGCACGAGCGCATCGCCGTCCCATACGTACCGCGTGGTCGACTCGACGGAGGGCGCGACGCCGGGCGAGACGCGGAGCACCGTCTTCTGAACCCGCCGGGCGAAGGGATCATAGGCGAAGGTGACGCGCACGCCGTCCGAGCGCTCCGCCGCCTCGAGCAGCCCGTTCGCTGCCCAGTGATAGCGGACGGTGTGCTCGCCGTGCTCCCCGGCGGCGCGCGCCAGAACGAGCCGAGCGTCGTCGTCCCAGGTGTAACGTTTGCCGCCGCGCTGCAGGAGGCGATTGCCCTCTCCGTATTGCCGCTCGACGCCATACCGCTCGTACAGATTTCCGGTTGCATCGTAGGCAAAGCGCTCGATGTTCCGCTCGTCCGTCCCCGCGGCGACCAGACGCCCCACGGCGTCGTGCTCGAAGCGCCGCACCCCGGAGGCACGATCATGCGCCTCCAGGAGCTCGGAAGCGGGAGAGTACCGGTACGCCTGCTCCACGGTCTGCGCTCCGGCCGGAGCGGCGCGCCACGCAGATTGCCCCGGCGTGGGTCTGCTCGCCGCAGTCACGCGGCGCTGCACGAGGCGATCGCGCTCGTCATAGGCCGCGTCGATCCGGCCGCCCGCCGGCAAAACGCGCGCGACCTCGCGGCCGAGCACGTCGTGAACCGGATGCGATCTCCTCGCGGCCGTCGAGCACAGCGCGCGTGCATTGACCCATGATGTCCCGATCCCAGATCTCGGAGTGGCCGAGCGACGTCGAGCGCCGAATGACGTTCCCGACGAGATCGCGCTCGACCTCGACGACGACGGTCTGCCCATTCACCGTCTGGCTCTCGCGTATGACCCACCCAAGCGCGTTTCGCTTGTACTCGAATACGCCGCTCGGCCCCTCCGCCCGCACAAGCCGCCCGAGCTCGTCGTATTCGAATCTCTCTACCCGATCATCGTCGTAGCGTTGCTCGATGACCTGGCCCGCCAGATCGTACTCATACCAGGTCTTCTGGCCGAGCCCGTTCTCGGCCACGATGAGCCGGCCTTCGGAGTCGTACCTGTAGTACAGCAGCCGGCCGTCAAACGTGCGCTCAGAGACAACCATGCCGGCCACATTCAACGTGATGGAGTGGACCTCTCCCTTCAGGTTGATCACCTCCACGAGCCGGCCCTCCCGGTCGTACTTCATCCGCGTCGTCGACCCGTCCGCCTCATGCACTTCGCAGAGCTTGCGAAACCCGCCGTGCACATAGCGTGTGATGCGCCCGTTCTCGCCCGTCACGCTCGTGCGCTGCCGGATGCCATCGTACTCGTACCGGACAACGCTGCCGTCCGGTTTGCGCTCGGAGAGCAGATCACCTCGCACACTGTAGGTGTAATAAGATGTAGCGCCAGCCGGGTCCTGCTTGGCCGTGCACCGGCCCCAGTAATCATAGGCCCAGCGGGTGACGTGACCGAGCGCGTCGACCTTCTCCACCAGGTTGCCGTAGCTGTCGTGGCGATACTGTGTACGGCCCCCGTTCGGACCGATGGCCTCCACGACGAGACCGCGGCTGTCAAAGCGGCTTTCGAACGAGGCTCCGAGCGGATCGGTCCAGGCGATACCTCCAGCGAAGCGGTCCACGCTGGTCACTCCACCGGCGGCGTCGATCCTCCGGCGGATGTGTCCGTCCGCATCGCGCTCGTAAACCGTCGAGCGGCCGAGCGGGTCGATCTCCTGGAGTACTCGGCCGCGGGCATCTAGGCTCCACTGGGTCGTCGCGCCGAGCGAATCGGTGTACGCAAGGAGATTCCCTCCCTCGTCGTACCGGCGCTCCACGACCGCGCCAGCCGAGACGGCCTTGTCGAGTTTGTCGTGCTCGTTGCCGAAATACCGGTGGATGGTGATGGAGTCGATCGCTTCGGAGTAGCCATATCCATCGTAAATGAACTTGCAGTGATATATGCCCTTCGCAGCGGTCTCACCGTCGGCCAGCCGCGCCGGAACGCGCTCCGATAGGCTTCTGTCCTCGGCGCCTTCGTACGCTCCCCACGTCTCAACACATCGTTTTTGCTCGTCGTAACGGAAACGGAAGGTGAGGCCGACGGGTGAGGTATGAGCGAGCAAGAGGTGGTGTTCGTCGTAGGCGTAGGTGGTGGCGTGATCTTCCGCGTCGCGCGCCTCGATCAGGTCGCCGCGCTCGTCGTAGACGAAGCGGCCGAGGGCGACCCAGCGGCCTTGTTCCGGCGCGTTCTTCAGCTCCCATGCCGCGATGCGCCCATCGCGGTCGCGCCGGACCCTGACGACCCGTCCGACGCTGTCGTGCACCTCCGCGAGCAACCCGCCGGCGTAAACGAGCGAGATGGTCTGATTGAAGGCATCACGGATGGCCGACAGAAGCCATCGCTCTCGGTGGCGCTCCTCGAACACGAGCCACGTGCCCTCACCGGTGTCGAGCACAAAGCCCTTCGCGCCGCGCACGAGGACCATCCCTTCGGGACCTGTCGCGCCTTCGCCTTCCTCGATGAAGTCGAATTCCAGGCCGAGGCCCTGGTCGCTCCACACGGTGATGGATCGCCGGCTGATCTCGACGTCCCACGCCAGCGAGTGGCACCACCCAAAGCCGAGGCCGACATCGCGCTCGGTCGACGTGGAGTGGTAGGCGCGCGCGATTTCGAGTGGAAGCGGGCCCGGCAGGTCGACGTCGAGCACGGGATTCGTGAAGACCTTTCCCGTGACAACATCGACGGGATCGCCCTTCGAGGCCTTGCCGCTCTTCTTACCTTTGTGGTGCTTCGGGCACGAGCCGCCATTAGGATCACCGGTCCCGTTGCCGCACGCACCCTTGCCGCCGCCGCCCGCGCCCTTGCCGCCGTTCTTGCCCTTGGCCTTCTGGTTGTTCTTGCCGCCCTTGCCGCCCTTGCCGCCGCTGCCCCCTCCGCCGCCTCCGCCGCCTAGGACGAAAACGCCGGGATTCATCCCGGGGATCGCAGGGATGTTGGGGACAGGTGCCGTGCGCATGCGCTCTGGCCTACGGCATCTCAGGCGGGGCGTCAAACCGCCATTCTACGCGCAGACCGCAACGGAATGGTACGTTGCTCGAAGCTCCGCGAGTCGCAGGCGGCGTCAGCGACGAGAAGACGCGCCTCTTCCCGCCGCGGGATTCACGTTGGCGTCATTGCCGTCATGGTATAAGCTCTCTCTCGAGCTGCTGCGAGCCTCCTCCGGGGTGGCGCGCGCTGACATCTTGCGCGCGCTGGCATATCAGCGTGTGTTGAGTTCATCGTCGGCCACGACGGAGGAGGCGACGTCCTATGACGATCTCCTGCCCGACTCGAGGCGAAGCTGACCAGGCCCAAGCATCGAGCGATGCTCCTCCTGCTCCAGGCGACCCTCAACGAGAGGCGTCGAGCGGCCTGACCAGCACGTCCAGCAGCACGAGCAGCCCGCCCCGTCTCTACTGCCGCACCGGGATCTCCACCACGAACCGCGCCCCCTCCCCCGGCGCGCTCTCCACGGTCACCACCCCGCCGTGCGCCTCGACGACGCTCTTCACGATCGCGAGCCCCAGCCCCGTCCCGTTGCGGCTCTCGTCGGTCGTGAAGAACCTGTCGAAGATCCGCGCCTGGTGCTGCACCGGGATCCCCGGCCCCCGGTCGCGCACCGAGATCCTCGCCGTCTTTCTCCCCTCCCCAGCTTCCCCGCCCTCCCCCTCCTCGACGGCCACCACCACCGCCTCGCCGGCCGGCGAGAACCTCACCGCGTTGTCCACGAGGTTCAGGAGCGCCGTCTCCAGGTCCGTCTGCCGCGCCCGCAGCAGCCGCTTCGGCATCTCGTACCGCAGCACCACCGGCTTCTCCGGGCTCGCGCACCGCTCCACCACGCGCGCCGCGAGCGCCTCCAGGTCGAGCACCGTCATCGCCTCGCTCGAGGCCTCGATCCGGCTGAGCTCCAGCAGCCTCGACACGAGCCGGTCGAGCCGCGCCACGTCGAGCTCGATGTTCCGCAAAAAGCGCCGCCTCGCCTCGAGATCGTCCGCCGCCCCCTCGTCGAGCAGCTCGGCGGCGCCCCGGATCGACGTGAGCGGCGACTTGAACTCGTGCGCCACGTCCGCCGCGAAGTCCGAGATGTACCGCAGCCGCGCCCCGAGCCGCTCGTTCATCGCCGCGAACGCCCCGCCGAGCTCGCGGATCTCGCCGCTCCCCGACACGGGCACCACGATGTCGCGCTCGCCGGCCGCGATGCGCTTCGCCGCGCGCGAGAGCTTGCCGAGCGGCCTCGAGATCGACCACGCGAGCACCAGCGTCACGAGGCCCGTGAACAGGCTCGCGACGACGAGCACCTGCGTGAGCCCCGAGCGGATCCGGTGCAGCTCGACGAGCACCGGCTGCGTCGAGCGGACCACGTACACCGCGCCGAGCACCTCGCCGCCGCGCCGGATCGGCTCGGCCAGGAACAGGAAGACCGCCGGCGGCTGCGCCCGGACGCGCGTCCGCGCCCCGCGGCGCCCGGCGAGCGCCTCGTTCACCTCCGGGCGCTCCGGCATCTCGGACCAGCCCTCGCGC
Source organism: Sorangium sp. So ce321 (assembly GCF_051530195.1). NCBI lineage: Bacteria > Pseudomonadati > Myxococcota > Polyangiales > Polyangiaceae > Sorangium > Sorangium sp. So ce321. The sequence continues at coordinate 8,403,346 of NZ_CP150329.1, forward strand.
GCGCCCTTTCCGATCGGCCGCACGTTGTCGGCGAGCTCCCGGAAGTCCGCCGAGCTCGGGCCATGGCCGCGCGACGGGATGAGCGCGGGGACCGCCGGCTCGGGCCCCTCGGGCGGGCCATTCTCGTGCGAGTCGACGACGACCGCGCCCGCCTTGTCGAGGATCCGGACGCGCGTGCGCGTGTGCCGCGCGGCCTGGGTCAAGACGTCGCCGTGCTCGGGCGCGTCGAACTCGAGCCCCCGGTCGAGACCCGACGCGAGCATCGCCGCCACGAGGACCGCCTGGTTCGCCATGTCGCGCTCCAGCGAGCCGAGGAGCTGCCGCTCGTAGAGCCGCGCGAACTCGAGCCCCGCCACCGGCACGAGCAGGACCACCAGGTTGACCACGAGCAGCCGGACGCGGATCCGGCCGAGCTCGCGGCGCAGGCGCTCGATCATCGTACGGCCCGGCTACGCCCCGTTGACCTTGTAGCCGACGCCGTGGACGGTCGCGATCGGATCGCCCCCAACTGCGCGGAACTTCGCGCGAATCCGGCGGACGTGGGTGTCGATGGTGCGCTCCGTGATGAGGTTGTCGTAGCGGTAGGCGCGCTGCATGAGCTGCCCGCGCGAGAGCACCACCCCAGGCCGCTCGAGCAGCGCGCCGAGCACGCCGAGCTCCGTCGCGGTGAGCGAGACGGGCTGGCCGAGGTAGCGCGCCTCGTGGCGGTCGGTGTCGACTTCGATCGGGCCGTGGCGGAGCACCGCCGCGCGCGCCTCCGGCGGCGGCGCGGGCGGCGGCGCCTCGGCCCGCCGGAGCAGCGCGCGCACGCGCGCCACGAGCTCGCGCGGCGAGAACGGCTTCGTGAGGTAGTCGTCGCCGCCGAGCTCCAGGCCGACGATCCGGTCGACCTCGTCCGCGCGCGCCGACAGGAACAGGATCGGCGTCCGGCTCCCGGCGCGCAGGCGCCGGCACACCTCCAGGCCGTCGAGCTCGGGGAGCATGACGTCCAGCACCACGAGGTCGACCCACCCCGCCCCCGCCGCCTCGATCGCGGCGCGCCCGTCCGCGACCGCCGTCACGGTGTAGCCCTCCTTCTGCAGGGCGTAGAGCAGGACCTCACGGATGCGCGCCTCGTCGTCGACGACCAGGATGTGCTTGCTCACGTCTCGATCGGTTCCTCGTAGCCGGCGCCGCTGTGCGCGTCGATGGCCGCGCCGAGGCCCTCCACGCGCGCCCAGACCTCGGACACGATACCACCGACGCCCTCGACCGTGGATCCGGCGAAGCGCGCCAGGACGAGCTGCGTGCGGAGCGCCTGGACGAGGTCCGCGAGCTCCTCGAGGGCGCGGGCGTCGCGGTCGCGCATCGCCCGCAGGCGCCGGATGTTCTCGAGGTGCAGGTGCGCCGTCGCCAGCGCGCGCCCCGGCGCGCCGCCGCGCTCGATCTCGGCGACGCGCGCGGCGGCGGCCGCCTCGTCGAAGCCGCTCTGGCGGAGCAGCGCGTCGAGCTCGGCGTGGCGGGCGGCGGCGCGCGTCACCTCGGCCTCGATCCGCGAGGCGGCCTCGCGCGACAGGAGCGCCTCGAACGAGGTGCCGGCGCACGCGCTGACCCCCTCGCGCAGCGCGCCCTGCACGCGCGCGGCCGCGGCGGCGGTGCCCGGGCTGCCGCCGGGCTCGACGCGGCTCGCGCGCGCGGTGAGCGCGACGGGCGCCCAGAGCGGCCAGAGCGGCACGCAGATCGCCGCGGAGAAGGCGGCGCGGCGGCGCGCGCCGTGGCCGACAGCGCGCGCGGCGCGGTAGACCGCCACGGCGCACGCGAGCCCCGCGATCAGGTACAGGACCGCCAGGTCGCGCAGGCTCATCGCTCGCTCTCCGTCACGCCGCCGCCCGCGGGGCACTCCTGGTCCTCATACGGGTACGGGTAGCCGCACGGGTAGTCGTCCGGATCGGGCTGGTGCACGTTGTTGTCGTAGATCCCGAGCGCGGAGCGCCAGCTCCGGGCGAGCGCGTCGGGGAAGCTCCCCTCGCGGGCGCGCAGGAAGGGGACCACCTTCGCGCTCGGCCGCCCGAGGTAGGGCCGGAGGATCCACGCGGCCTGGCCGCCGACCGCGAAGAACACGGCCATGAACGCGAGCGCGGTGAGCGCGCGGCCCCGGCCCGCGCCGATGCCGCGCACGAGCACGCCGAGCGCGGCGAGGCCCGCGACGGCGTAGGCGAGCCAGGCGACGACCGAGGAGGCGTGGTAGCCGAGCCCCAGGTCGATGAGCAGCCAGAGCACGGGCGCGAACGCGAGCAGCACGAGCGAGGAGCGGCCCGCCGACGCGAGGGCGAGGGCGATGATCGACCGCATCGGCCACGGCCGGCCGAGGACGGCCGCGAGCGCGTGGAACGCCGGGGCGCAGAGCGCCAGCGTGACGAGCATCGCGAGCGGCACCTTGATCGCCGCATAGAGGATCTGCTCCCGGCCGCGGAAGCTCCCGATCACGCCGCCGAACACGGCGGAGCCGAGGGCGATGGCGCCGAGCGACGCGATCGCGATCGCGCGGATGTCCCGGTCCTCCCGGCAGCTCGCGGCGATATCGGAGGGCGCGCGGAGGAGGCGGCTCATGACGGCGGCGCTCACAGGGAACCTCCATTCAGGATCGGGAGCGTCCCCCACCAGACGCGCAGCGCGAGCGCGACAGCGAACCCCGCGAACCCGAGGAGCGCAGCGCCGTGCCCGGCCAGGCGGAGGAGACCGCCGTCCCGCTGGAGGGCGGCCCGGAGGTCGCGCAGGAGGACACAGACGCCGACGGCGCCGCCGACAGCGAGGCCGAGCAGCCCCATGAACGCCGCGGTGAAATTCGACGCGCTCGTGACCACGAAGAGCGCGGCGGCCGGCGCGAGGCCGCCGAGCACGAGGCCCGTCGCCGCGGCCGCTCGCGCCGTGGCCGACAGCGCGCGCGGCGCGTCGAGCGTCGCGTCGAAGAGGGTCAGGACGATCGTCAGCGCCGGGACGCCGAGGCACGCGACGGCGACCAGGGCGGCAGGGACGCCGGCGGCGTGGTAGGCGAACGACACGCCGCCCTGCCGCACGCCGAGCGCCAGGCCGTACAGCGAGGCGAGGCCGAGGCCGACGCCGAACCTGGACAGGTCGCCGCGGAGGTCCGGGGCCGGCCGCTCCGCGAGGAGAGAGGCTGTCCAGCCGGCGTGTCCGGCGGGCGCCGTGGGACCGGCGGAGGCGCTGGTCGCGGGCGCCGTGGCGTCGCCACGACGCTCCGCGGGCGCCGCCGGAGCGTCGCTGCAACGCTCCGCGGGCTCGGGAACGCCGTTTTCCATGCCGGATTCCGGCGATGATGGGACGAGAAGACAGGGAGCTTGCGCCTGCACAGGACCTCCGTGGGGGTGAGCGCTGCGCGGCGTGCTTGGCCGGTCATTCTGGACTGATCATTCTAGAATGATCAGTCCAGAATGACCGGCGTACTCGCTGCCGTCGCAGGCCTCGATGGGAGTACCCCCCGCGCGAGGCGCGCCCGCGCCCGCGACAAGGAACGGACGCGGAGAGGTTGTGGCGAACTTGTGGCAGCTCGCCCGCCACGGCCGGAGCGCCCCGGAGGGTTGGCTCGTACCACCCTGGCCAGCGCCGGCCGCGGCTGACCAGCGCCGGCCGCGGCTGACCAGCGCCGGCCGCGGTCGGCCTGCTGGCCAGCGCCGGCCGCGGTATGCTCGCGGGATGTCGGTCGCCGTCAAGCTCGGGCCCCGGGCCACCCTCGCGGATCTGCTGGCCATCCCCGAGGAGCAGCGCTTTCACGAGATCCTCGACGGTGAGCTCGTGCGCAAGGCCATGCCCAGCGGCCCCCACGGGAGGGCGCAGCGCGTCCTCGGAGGCCGCATCGGCGATCCATACGACCGGCGGCCGGGCGGGCGGCTCCCGGGCGGGTGGTGGATCGTGACCGAGACCGAAGTGCTGCTCGAGGAGGAGCACGTCTATCGACCCGACGTGCTCGGATGGCGGCGCGAGCGATTGCCCGAGCTGCCGGCGACGACCCCGATCCTGGTGCGGCCGGACTGGGTGTGCGAGGTGCTGTCGCCCTCCAACGCGCGCAACGATCGGGTGAAGAAGATGCGCGTCTACCAGCGGTGCGGGGTGCCGCACTACTGGATGGTGGATCCCGAGGACCAAACGCTGCTGGTCTACCGGTGGACGTCCGAAGGCTATCTGCTGATCCTGACCGCCGAGCGCGGAGAGCGGGTCAGGGCAGAGCCGTTCGGAGAGGTGGAGCTGGAGCTGGACGCGCTCTTCGGGGACGAGCTCGCGTAGCGCCACGACCTGCACGCGCTTGCGGGCGGGCCTCCCTGCCCTAGGCTTTTCTGGCGCATCGGCGCCGGGGCGTTCACATCCCCACGCTCGTGTCTTAACGCCACAGATGCGTCAGAACGTCCCGCGCTGGCGTCGGCGGCCGGGGTTTTTCCTGCCGTTCCACTCCCGGCACGGCACCTGCTGAGTTGGCCGCCAGTGAACCCCCATGGCGACCGCTGAGCTCGCTACGCCCGGCGTGATGTTGATCCCTGACCAGGGATCCTCGACATCACGGCTGATCCCGCTGCAGGGCGAGCTGCGCATGCGCGACGCCGACGCCCTCTGGTCGCAGCTTTCCGCCGCCGTCTCGGACGTCCGCGACGGGACCGTGACGTTCGATCTCGCGCGCGTCAGCATCATGGACGGCGGCATCCTGTCGCTCCTGCTGCACCTCCGCGCGATGCTCGCGGAGCGGGGCGCTCGCCTCGAGCTCTCCGGGGCGAACGAGCGCCTGGCGGCGCTCATCGAGCTTTACGGCGGGAACGAGCGGGTCGCGCGCCCGGCGAAGAAGAAGGCGGAAGGCGTGATCCACCAGATCGGCCGCGCCACCGTCTCCGTGCTTGAGGAGGCCAGGCTCATCGTCGACTTCCTCGGGCAGATGTCCGTGGCGGCGGTCAACGTCGCGCGGCGGCCGAGCAGGGGCAACTGGCACGACACGCTCCCGTTCGTCGAGAAGACAGGCGTCGACGCGCTGCCGATCGTCCTCCTCATCAACACGCTCGTCGGCTTCGTCATGGCCTTCCAGGCCGCCAAGCAGCTCGCGACCTACGGCGCCAACATCTATGTCGCCGACCTCGTCGGCATCTCCGTGACACGCGAGCTCGCCCCGCTCATGACCGCGATCATCGTCTGCGGCCGCTCGGGCGCCGCCATCGCGGCGGAGCTCGGGACGATGAAGGTCTCCGAGGAGATCGACGCGCTGCGGATCATGGGCTTCGGCACGGTCAGCTACCTCGTCTTGCCGCGCGCGCTGGCGCTCGTCCTCGTCGTCCCGGTGCTGACCCTGCTCGCCGACATCGTGGGCATCGTGGGCGGGATGCTCGTGGCGTCGACGTCTCTCGGCGTCAGCCGACAGGGCTATCTGAACGAGACGCTGATCGCGGTCCACCCCCTCGACGTCGGGACCGGCCTGATCAAGAGCGCGGCGTTCGCCATGACCATCGCGCTCATCGCGTGCCAGCAAGGCATCGCGACTTCGGGCGGCGCCGAAGGGGTGGGACGCCGCGCCACGTCGACCGTCGTCGCCTCGCTCTTCTGCATCGTCCTCATCGACACCTTCTTCACCGTCGTCTTCAGGGCGCTCGGCGTATGAGCGGCCCCATGATCGATGTCGTCGACCTCACCGTCGGCTGGGGCGACACGCGGCTCCTGGAGAGCGCCTCGTTCCAGGTCGAGCGCGGCGACGTGTTCGCGATCCTCGGCGGGAGCGGGTGCGGCAAGTCGACGACGCTGCGCTTCCTCACCGGGCTCGAGCAGCCGCTCTCGGGCAGCATTCATATCGACGGCATCGGGGCGCCGCGCCTCGGCGAGGGCCGCCCGCCGTTCGGCGTCATGTTCCAGCACGGCGCGCTGTTCGGCTCGATGACCGTCGCGGAGAACGTGGCGCTCCCGCTCCGCGAGTGGACGAAGCTGCCGCCGGACGTGGTGCACGCCATGGCCCGCGCCAAGCTGCGCCTCGTCGGCCTGGAGGGCGCGGCGGACAAGCTCCCCTCCGAGCTCTCCGGCGGCATGAAGAAGCGCGCGGCGATCGCGCGGGCCATGGCGCTCGAGCCCGAGCTCCTCTTCCTCGACGAGCCGTCGGCCGGGCTCGATCCGGTGATGTCCGCCGGGCTCGATGAGCTCATCCTCACGCTGAAGCGCGTCGTCGGCCTCACCGTGGTGGTGGTCACCCACGAGCTGCAGAGCATCTTCGCGATCGTCGATCAGTGCATCATGCTCGACAAGGCGACGAGGAGCATCATCGCGCGCGGCCGCCCCTCCGAGCTGCGCAACAGCGAGGATCCGCGAATCCACAGCTTCTTCAACCGCACCCCCGAGGCCGCCTGATGTTCTCCACCACGAACTACTTCAAGATCGGTCTGTTCGTCCTCCTCGGGCTCGCCGCCGCCTTCGCGACAGCGGTGGCCTTCGGGGCAAACCAGGTCGAGCGGCAGACGCTCGCCTATTACACATACTTCAACGAGTCAGTCCAGGGGCTCGATCCGGGCTCGCCCGTGAAGTACCGCGGTGTGACCATCGGGACGGTCGCCGCGATCGAGATAGCGCCCGATCGGCGGCACGTGCAGGTCGCCGCGGAGCTCGATCTCGAGAGCATCCGGCGGCTCGGGCTCACGGAGACATCGCCGCCCGGCGAGGCGGGCCCCATCCGGTTCTCGGTGCCGCCGGAGCTCCGGACGCAGCTCCAGTCTCAGGGCATCACGGGCATGAAGTTCCTCGCCATCGACTTCTTCGAGATCGAGACCAACCCTCTCCCCAAGCTGCCTTTCGAGACACCGTCGAACTACATCCCTGCCGCGCCGTCCCTCATGAAGAACCTCGAGGACAGCATCGTGCGGGCCGCGGACAGCCTCCCCGCCATGGGGACGCAGATCTCGTCCGCCCTGAACCACATCGACGTCATGCTCGCGCAGCTCCAGGACGAGAACCTGGCCGAGAAGACGGTCGCCACCCTGGAGAACATGAACCAGATGCTGGGCGAGATCCAGGGCACCGTGAAGGGCATCAACCAGGCGAAGATCCCCGAGAAGGCGGCCAGCACCCTCGCCAGGATGGATGGCGCCGTCGCGCGGCTCGACGGCGTGCTCCAGCGCTTCGGCGGAGACGAGGGGTTCGTCGCGAGCGCGACGCGGGCGACGGACGCTTTCGGCGAGGTCGGCCGCAGCGCCAACGGGACGACGCGCGAGCTCGACGCGACGCTGCGCGAGTTCCGCGAGACGCTCGAGGCGGTCCGCGAAGTCTTCGAGTCGCTGGACAAGGAGCCCGACATGCTCATCAAGGGTCGCGCCGGAAAGAAGTCGCCGTGAAGATCGCCAAGACGCTCCTGTTCGCGCTGCTCCTCTCAGCCTCGGGCTGCGCGCTCACCTCCAAGGCCGAGCCGCTGTCCGTCCGCTACTTCACCCCGAAATGGGAAGTGGCGCCGCGAGCGCCGGATCGGGCGAGCGCGGACGGGCCGCGCCTCCGCCTGGGCCGCATCTCGTCGAGCTCTCACCTGCGCCAGCAGATCGTGTATCGCTCGTCCGACGTCGAGGTCGCGATGTACGATGATCGACGCTGGACAGAGAAGCCGGAGGAGTACGTCCGCCGCGCGCTCGCGCGGGCGCTCTTCGAGGAGCGACCCCTCGTACAGGCGGTGTCCGGCGGCGGACCGGCGCTCGACATCGAGCTGCTCGCCTTCGATGAGGTGCACCGGAAAGACGGCCGCGCCGCGCGGATCACGCTCCACTACGCCGTGCAGGACGACCGCACGGTGCTGGACGCCCAGAGCATGACCGTGGACGTCGAGGTGCGCGGGGACACCGACGATCCCGAGAACGTGGCCGCGGCGATGGGCGCGGCGCTCCACGAGATCGCGGAGCGGCTCGCGTCGCGCGTGGCGTCGCGGCTCACCGCCGCCAGCCCGGGCGAGGCGCAGGCGAGCGCGGCCCCCTGACGCCGCGGCTCGGCGCGCCCTGGCTCGATCCGAGCGCAGGCGCCGATGTCTTCTGGAGCGCGGCGCGCAGGCCGCGTTATCCTGCCGCCTTCAGGGAGACGTGGTGTGAAGGCGGACAGCGACCCGCACGCCGGCGACACCGGCGTACCGAGCAGGGAAGAGGGCCGGTCGCTGGACCCCCCTGAAGGCTCCGGCGCGCGCGCGGCGGGCCCGGACAGCGCCGGGGCGGGCGGCGTGCTGCCCCTGGCGGAGCCCGCGCCGCCCACGCCGACAGGGCCCCGCCCCGCCGCGCCTCCCTCGGCGGAGCCCCTCACCCGGATCGACCCCGCGCGGCACCTCCCGGGCGGCGCCGAGGGCGACGCGGGGCGGAACGCGGAAGAGGGGCGCCGGCGCGCGTTCGAGCAGCCGACGCTGGAGGACGCCGATCTCAGGGCCATGGTGGGGCGCCGGGTCGGCGCCTACGAGATCACCGGGCTGCTCGCGCGCGGCGGCATGGGGATCGTCTTCTCCGGGCGGGACACGCGCCTCCAGCGGCCGGTCGCGATCAAGGCGCTCCCGCGGGCGGTCACGGACGACCCCGGCCAGCGCGCGCGGCTGCGGCGCGAGGCCAAGCTGCTCGCGTCCATCTCCCACCCCAACATCGCCACCGTCTACGGACTGGAGCAGGACGAGGCCGATTACCTCGTCATGGAGCTCGTCGACGGCTCCACGCTCTCGGAGCGGCTCTCGCGCGGGCCGCTCCCTGTCGCCGAGGCGCTGTCGCTGTCGCTCCAGATCGGCCGGGGCGTGCAGGCGGCGCACGAGGCGGCGCTCATCCACCGGGACCTCAAGCCGAGCAACGTCCTGCTCACCCGCGACGGCAAGGTCAAGCTGGTCGACTTCGGGATCGCCCGGGCCGTGAAGCCCGACGCGGAAGACGGCGCGCCGCCGCTGTCGGCCGCGACGCTCACGCTGCCGTTCATCATCCTCGGGACGCCGGGGTACATGAGCCCCGAGCAGATCCGGGGCCGCGGCGTCGACCGGCGCGCCGACATCTTCGCGTTCGGGGTGCTGCTGTACGAGTGCCTGAGCGGCGAGATCGCCTTCCCGGGCGAGACCGTGGCGGATCGGCTCGCCACCACGCTCGAGCGCGAGCCCGACATGGCCGCCGTGCCGCCCGAGGTGCCCCCGCGCATCGTCGACCTGCTGCGGCGCTGCCTCGCGAAGGATCCGGCCAGGCGGCTGCCGGACATCGGCGGCGCCTGCCTGGAGCTGGAGGACGCGCTGCTCGAGCTGCGTGGATCCGCCCTCGCCACGCCCGCCGGCGCCCCCGCCGCGCCCGGATCCGCCGCTGCCGCGCCCGCGCCCGCCGCCGCGCCCGCCGCCGCTGCCGCGCCCGCCGCCGCCGCTGCTGCCGCCCGCGCGCCGTCCGGCCGCCCCTCCGCCGCGCCTCCCCCGCCCGCCGGCCGCCCCTCCGCCGCGCCTCCCCCGCCCGCCGGCCGCCCCTCCGCCGCGCCTCCCCCACCCGCCGGCCGTCTCTCCTCCACGCCTCCCCCGCCCAGCCGCGCCGCCGCCGCCCTCGCCGGCCGCGCCGCCGCCGCCCTCGCGCCCGCCGGCCGCTCCTCGGCCGTCCCGCCGCAGCCCGCCTCCCCGCGCGCCGCGTCTGCCGCCGGCCGCAGGCGCCTCGCGCTCGCCGCGGCCTTCGCCGCCCTCGCCGGCGCCGCGGCCTCCGCGGGCGTCCTGCGCTCGCTCGAGGCCCCCGCGCCCGCGCCGCCGGCGCGGCAGTTCGACCTCCTGTTCCCGGCCCCCCAGGCGCCGCTCACGCGGCTGCGCCTCGCGCTCGCCGACGACGGCCGCCGCGTCGTCTTCGGCGCGGCGGGCGCGGACGGCGTCTTCGGGCTCTGGTACCGGAGCCTGGAGGACGGCAGCGCCGCCCTGCTCCGGGGCACCGAGGATGGATGGGACCCCACCCTCTCGCCCGACGGCGAGTGGGTCGCCTTCTATCGCGGCGGCGAGCTCTGGAAGCGCCGGGTGCTCGGCGGCAACAGCGAGCGGCTCTCCAGCGCCGCGTGGTCCGCCGGCGTCGGGTGGGGGACGGACGGGTTCGTGTGGTTCTTCCCCGAGTGGGGCCGGGGGCTGGCGCGCATCCCCGCGCAGGGGGGCGAGGTCCAGTTCGTCTCCGAGGTTCGCCCGGACCTCGGCGACTACGCGCAGGTGCTCCCGTGCGTGCTGCCCGACAACAAGGCGGTCCTGTTCACCTCCTGGGGCGGCAAGAAGGACACCCGGATCGAGGCGCTCGACCTCTCGACCGGCGCGCGCGCCACCGTGGTCCAGAGCGGCTCCACCCCGCGCTTCGCCAGCACGCCGCGCGGCGACCACCTGCTCTGGGAGCGCAAGGGCACCATCTACGCGGCCCGGTTCGACGTCGGCGCCCGGCGGATCACCGGCCCGGAGCACGCCATCGTCGACGGCGTGCTCACCGACGGGACCGACTACGCCTCGTTCTTCGACGTCTCCGACGAGGGCACGCTCGTCTGGGTGCCCGGCCCCGTCTTCCACGAGGAGAGCCAGCTCGCGTGGCTCGCCGACGGCGGCGGGACAGCCCCCTTCATCGACGACCGCCTCCCCTTCGCCGAGCCGCGCTTCTCCGCGGACGGCAAGAAGCTCTCGGTGGTGCTCAAGGAGGACACCTACACCGCCTATGTGCGCGAGGAGGGGCGCGGCATCTTCGATCGCGTCGTGTTCGACAACGAGGTCGAGTCCGCCGCGATCTCGCCCGACGGCGCCTGGCTCGCGTTCAGCGGCATGCGGGAGGGGCGCTTCGGCGCGTGGGTGAAGTCGCTCGCCACGGGCGAGGAGCGGCGGCTCGGCGACGCCCTGGGCAACTTCGCCCTCGCGATCGACTGGTCTCCCGACGGCCGGCACATCGCGCTGTCGATGTCGCCCGACGGGCGCTCACCGCGCGACATCCGGGTGTTCTCGCTGGACGACGCCATCCAGGCGCGGGAGCTCATCGCCGGCCCGGCCGACGATCGGTATCCCCGCTTCTCGCGGGACGGCCGCTGGCTCGCGTACACATCCGACGAGGCCGGGGTGCGCCAGGTCTATGTGGTCTCCTTCCCTGACGGCAGGGTGAAGCGGCAGATCTCGCCCCGCGAGGGCACCGAGCCCGCCTGGGCCCCCGACGGCGCGCGGATCTACTACCGCGCCGAGGGCAAGCTGTACGCGGCGCCCGTCTCCCCCGTCGACGCCCGCCCTGTCGGGCCGCCCGTCGTGATCCACGACAGGCCGTTCGGGCAGGCCGATCCGGATCTCCAGAGCTACACCGTGGCGCCGGACGGGAGGATCTTGCTCGTCGCGCCCGCGCCGCCGAGGACGCAGGTGACCCACATGCGCGTGATGCTCGGCTGGGACCAGCGCCTGCCCTGAGCGGCAGCGCGACCCCGATCCTTTCGCCCGCCCGGGTCTCCAGCGTGCCGCAGGGAGTTGGGGCTTGACGTTTCCAGCGCGTTTGGATTTTCTTCTCCCTCGGGGGGCGCCAGGGTCGGCGCTGCGTGCCAGGAGGAGAGCGGGAGGCGACGCAGGGGCGCGTGGGGTGAGCGGCTCGCCGCCAGGGGGGTCGCGAAGCGCTGCGCGTCCCTCATGCCTTCAGGATGAGCGCCGTCCTCGAGCACACGGCAGAACCAGCGTCGGTCGACGAAAGCGAACGGGAACACGATTCAATGATCCGAAATAGTCAAGCGCACCTCGGCGAAGACGCTTATCACGTCACGGAGACCGTGGCCGTATTGCCGCGCAGCATCTGGCGGCGCGCGCGCCACGCGACGTCCGGCGCGAGCGTGCTGCTGCATTCGCTCCGAAACGGGGTCGCGCAGCCGCGTCGGGTCCTGGAGCTCGAGCTGCAGAGATGGCGTCGGATCGGCACGCTCGCGATCGAGGGCGACGTGCGCGAGGTCGACGGCGAGCTCTCGCTGATCGTGGAGGACTTCGGGGGCGCGCCGCTCGCCGTCCCCGCGGGGGGTCTGGAGCTCGGAGCGTGCCTGGAGCTCGCGCTCGGCATGTCTCGCTTGCTGCGTCGCTTGCACGAGCAAGGGTTGCTCCACGAGGACGTGAGCCATGGCAGCTTCCTGGTCAACCTCGCGACGCGCCGTGTCGAGTTTGCCGATCTCCTGGCGGTCTCCGAGGACGCGGCAGGCGGCGCCGCCTCCGAGGCCGCGCCCTCGCTCGCCCACGTCGCGCCGGAGCGGACGGGCCGACTCAACCGTCGCCCCGATCACCGAGCAGACTATTACTCTCTGGGCGTCACGCTCTTCCAGCTGCTGACGGGCCAGCTGCCGTTCGCGGCGAGCGATGCCATCGGCTGGGCGCACGCGCACGTGTCCAGGCGCGCTCCGCTCGTCACCGAGCTGTCGCCCGACGTGCCGCCGGTCGTGGCCCAGCTCGTGTCCAAGCTGCTCGCGAAGAACCCTGACGAACGCTACCAGAGCGACCATGGGCTGCTGAGCGACCTGACCACGCTCTGCGAGAGCTTCCAGCGGACGCAGGCCCTCCCTGCCCTGGTCCTGGGGGCGAACGACGCTCCCAGTGAGTTCATGGTCAGTCGCGACGTCCAGGGACGCGACGCCGAGCTGTCGGCCCTGGGAGGCGCCCTCCACGACGTGCGCTCCGGCAAGAGGCTGCTCGTGCTCATGCCAGGGGCCGTGGGCGCCGGGAAGTCCGCCGTGCTCGCGGAGTTCCTGCAACAGCACGGCGGAGCGCCGGCGCGCCTGTTGTCGACGGCGTTCGAAGAGCGGCTCCAGGCAGTGCCGCTGTCTGGCCTGGCGCAGGCGCTGCGAGGCCTGGCCGGGGAGCTGCTGTCGCTCTCCGAGACCGAGCTGACCGAGCTCAGGCAGCGCGTGACCGCGGCCCTGGGGCACAACGCAGGTATCATGGCCGAGCTGGTGCCGGCGCTCTCCTGCGTCACCGGTCCCTCCACGTCCGTCGTGGCGTTGAATCCCATCGAGGCGCAGCGCCGGGTGAAGCATGTCTTCCTCTCCTTCATCCGTGTCTTCGCCACGCCGGAGCGCCCTCTCGCCTTCGTGCTCGACGACGCTCAGTGGCTCGACGCCGCCTCCACCGAAGTGCTGTCTGCCATTCTGACGGATCCCGATTCGAGCCACGTGATGGTGCTGGCCGCGTTCCGCGGCGGCGATGTCCGCGACGTCCCGACGCTCCTGAGCCTGCAGAAGGCGCTGCGCCAGGCGAACGAGGTCGTGCTGACGCTGCCGCTCGCGCCGCTGTCCTCCGACGCGGTGGCGGAGATCGTGGCGCGCTCGCTGCGCGCGCCTGTCGCTGAGGTCCGTGGGCTCGCGGAGATCGTGAGGCGCAAGACCGACGGGAACCCGTTCTTCATCGGTCAGCTGCTCGTCTCCTTGCATCGACAGGGCATCCTGCGCCTGGAGGTCGAGCGCGGCCGATGGTCCGCCGACCTGGAGCGCGCGGAGGCGCACCCCGCTTGCGACAATGTCGGCGCGTTGATGGCGGAGCGCCTCGAGAACCTCGGCCCCGACGCGGCGAGGCTGCTGTCTGCCGCAGCGTGCTTCGGCATGCGTTTCGATCTGCAAACCTTGTCGGAGGCCGTGGGCCGACCGCTCGCGGCCTGCTCCGAGCTCGTCCGGGAGATGCTGGCCCATCGTCTCCTGTCCGAGGTCTCGGTCGAAGGTCGAACGGATCCGTCAGCGCCTGTCCGGAGCCACGCGTCCGCATCGTATTCCTTCGAGCACTCGCGCGTGCAGCAGGCGGCGCTCTCACGCGCCGGCGACGCGGAGCGCGTGGGGCTCCACGCGCGCATCGGGCGGCTCCTGCGCGAGCGCCTGCGGGGCGAGCGCGCGCCGAGCCGGATCTTCGAGGTGCTCCATCATCTGAACGCCGCCCGCGGCGCGATCCACGACCGGGAGGAGCGCCTCGACCTCGTGGAGCTCAACTTGACCGCGAGCAACCAGGCCCTGCAGAGCGGCGCGTGGAGCATCGCGGGGACCCACACCGAGATCGCCGTCGAGCTCCTGGCCAGCTGCGAGGGCGAGCGTCCGCCGGATCTGGCCTTCCGAGCGATCGTCGCGCGCGCCGAGACAGCTTTCGTCCTGGCTGATCCGCGTGTCGAGGCGTTCTGCGAGGAGGCGTTCAGGCTCGCCCCCGACCGCCTGGCGCGCGGCCGGGTTCACGTCTTGAAGACCCGGATCCTCGACCACGGCGGGCGAATGGCGGACGCCGTGGTCCAGGTGCGCGCGGCGCTGGGCGAGTTCGGCGTGCGCTTGCCGGAGGCGCCCGACGAGATCAACCAGGGCATCGGTGAGGGCATCGGCAAGCTGCAAGCGCACCTGGCGCGCGTGACGATCGAGGGCCTCCCGGCGCTCCCGTGCGCGGAGGACGCCGAATCGCGCCTGGTCCTCGAGCTCTTGTCGCGGGTGATCTCTCCGGCGTTCCAGACCTATCCGCCCCTGTTCTTCCTGGCGGAGCTCATCATGTTCGACCTCTCGCTGAGCCGCGGCGTCGACGCGGTCTCGTGCAAGAACTTCGTCGACTGCGGCATCATCCTCCTCGCGGTGCTGGGCGACTACGATGCCGCCCATCGCATGGGCCTGGCTGCCTTCGAGCTCTTGAAGCGCTTCTCGCCGACCCCGGTCGAGTCGGGCGTGTGCTTCGTGTACGCGGGCTTCCTCGCGCACTGGAAGGCGACGTACCGAGATCAGTTCGCGGTTTACGACCGAGCGGAGAAGAGCGGGCTCATGCTCGGTGACCTGCAGCACGTCGCCTACGCCAAGAACGATCGCGCCCAGCGCTCGTTCCTTGTCGGCGTGCGGCTGCGGGCCTGCCGCGAGCAGGTCGCGGAAGTGAAGCGGTATCTGACGCACATCGCGGCGGCAGGTCAGCAGGTCGACGCGCTGGTCGCCGACCGAGCCGTCGCGCGATTGACGGCGCGCGAGTCGGAGAAGGAGGCAGTCGCCGCGGCCGACCGCGAAGCGACCGCCGTGGTGGTCGCCGAGAAGAGCACCCAGTACTGCTACGCCTACGGGCAAGCCCAGATGACGACGAGCTTCATCCTGGGCGACTTCGCCTCGGCGCGGCAGTGGATGGAGTTCACCCGGGAGTTCTTGATCATCGCGGCGGGGCAGTTCTCGCTCCCCGAATACAAGCTCTTCGAAGGGCTGCTGGCGGCGCGCGCGTGCCGCGAAGGGGGCCCGGAGGCGCGGGAGGCTCTGCTCGCCGTCATCGAGGAGAACCTGGGGCAGCTCGAGGCCTGGTCCCGCCTGTGCTCGGAGAACTTCGCTCACAAATATCACCTCCTCGCCGCCGAGCGCGCGCGCCTGACGGGGCAGCCGCTGCAAGTCGTGCTCGCTCGCTACCGCGACGCGATCAGGACGGCCGGAGACGGGTTCATCCACTTGCGGGCGCTCGCCCACGAGCACCAGGCCGAGATGTGGCTATCGCTGGACGAGCCCCTTCACGCCAGGACGTGCCTGGAGGCGGCTTACCGGCTCTACGATGACTGGGGCGCCACGGCGAAGCTCGAATCGCTGGCGCGCGAGCACCCCGCGTTGCTGGCGGATATCGTCCGAGGAGAGATCGCGACGCCGCGCGGCGCGCTGGCGGCCGGCCAGGGCTTCGACAGCGCGTCCCTGCTCAAGGCGACGCAGAGCATCTTCGTCGAGGTCGATCCCGAGCGGCTGTTCGCCGCGCTGATGGCCACGTTGATCGAGAACGCCGGCGCGGAGCACGGCTGCCTCGTCCTGCGAGACGACGCCGATCGCACGTACTACGTGGAGGCGCGCGCCCACGTGGAGCGCCCGTTCGCGAGCCTCTCGCGGCGCGTGGCGTACCCGGAAGCCGAGTTCTTGTGCCCCAGCGTCGTCAGCTACGTGCTGCGCACGGGAGAGGCCGTCACGCTGGACGACGCGTCGAAGGCCGGCGCCTTCCGGGCGGACCCGCAGATTCGAGCGCGCGGCGTACGTTCGGTGCTGTGCGCCCCCATCATGCGCAAGGGAGACGTCCTCGGCGCGCTGTACGTGGAGAACAACGTCAGCGCGTATGCTTTCACGCGCGAGCGACTGGCTGCGTTGCAGGTGATCGCCAGTCAGGCGGCGATCTCGATCTACAACGCACAGCTCTACGAGGACCTGGAGCGGCGCGTGGCCCAGCGCACCGAGGAGCTGGCGCTCAAGAACCGTCAGATCGCTTCGATGCTCGACAATCTGGACGAGGGCGTCTTCACCATCGACCGAGACAGGCGCGTCGAGCCGGGGTACTCACGACGCCTGGCGGAGATCCTCGGCAGCGCCGAGCTGGTCGGTCGGGACTGCCTCGCGCTGTTGCTGGACGGCTCCAGGGCGCGGCCGGACGCGTGGAGCGCGGCAGAGGCAGCGCTCTGCTGCGCCTTCGATCAAGAACCGTGGCTGGCGGCGCTGAACGCCGACCACCTGATCCGTGAAGTGGAGCGCACCGGTCCCGGCGGCAAACCCCAGTTCCTGGAGATCTCCTGGAACTTCATCGCGTCGGAGGCAGGTCTGGTGGAGCGCATGCTGGTCACGGTTCGTGACGTGACCTTGCTGCGCAGCTTGAGACAAGCGGCGCGCAGCAAGGAGCGCGAGGTCGACATCATCGTGCAGGCGCTCGATCGCGGGGTCGACGCCACACGAGCGTTCTGCGTGAGCTGTCGCGAGCTTTTGGCCGCGAATCGCGCGGCGCTCGGGCCGGACGTCGAGCTGCCCGAGCAGCTCAGCGACGCGCTCCGCAACCTCCACACCCTGAAAGGCAACGCTCGCCTGCACGGCTTCACGCACCTGGTGGACTGCCTGCACTCTGCGGAGAACGCCTACCAGGCGTCGCGCCGGGAGCCAGAGCA
Organism: Sorangium sp. So ce321; assembly: GCF_051530195.1. NCBI lineage: Bacteria > Pseudomonadati > Myxococcota > Polyangiales > Polyangiaceae > Sorangium > Sorangium sp. So ce321. The sequence goes on from NZ_CP150329.1 coordinate 8,420,172, forward strand.
GCCGATCGACAGGCACGAGCTGCTGGAGCACCTGGATGCCGTCGAGCGGACGGTCGCCGAATACGAGTCGGTTTGCCAGCAGAAGCTGACGGCCGTGGTCAAGAAGCCGGATGAACGAAGCGAGAGCGTCCTTCGCGACATCCGGGGCCTCGTCGCGACGGCGACCTCCACCGACGCGGCCCGAGAGCTGGCGCGCGAGCTGCGTGGGATCCTCGCGCGTCTCGACCACACGTCGGTGGCGCGCGTGGTCGACGAGACGCGCGAGATGTTGCCGAGCTTGGCCGCCGAGCTCGGGAAGCCCGCGCCCATGGTGCTCACGGAGCACGCCGAGGCGCAGCTCTCCAGCGACTGGACGGGGCTCGTGAAAGACATCCTGGTTCAGTGCTTTCGCAACTCCCTCTATCACGGCATCGAGATGCCCGACGCGCGAGAGCTCGCCGGCAAACCGGCGCAGGGCCGCATCCATGTTCGCGTGCGGAGCGGACCGAGCGCGCTCGAGCTGCAGATCTTCGACGATGGCGTCGGACTTTCACTCGAGAGGCTGCATCAGCGGGCGGGCAATCATGCGCTGCCCGATGAAGCCCTGGCCGACCAGATCTTCCTGTCCGGCGTCTCGACCGCAGAGACGATCGGTCAAGTAGCCGGACGAGGTGTCGGGCTCGACATCGTGCGCGCGAGCCTCCGGGCCCGCGGCGGCGACGCGCTGGTGCGCTTCACCGGGGAAGAGCGCGATGGCCACCGGCCGTTCATGCTGGTCCTCCTCATGCCGAAAAGCGCGGTCGCCTCCCGCTCCGGCGAGCCCCCAGCCCCTGGCCCCTCTTCCGCACAGCCCGCCGTGTTCGGCGGCTAGTCGGACCATGACGCGGGCGGACTACATGTCCTGAACGATCGCCGCCGTCTGCTTCAGCGCGCGGGCGTCGCGCAGCGGCGAGTTGCCGAACATGCGCGAATACTCGCGGCTGAACTGCGAGGCGCTCGTGTAGCCGACGCGGAACGCCGAGCCCTCGGCGCCCACGCCCTCCTCGACCATCAGGCGGCGCGCCTCGAGCAGGCGCAGGCGCTTCTGGTACTGCAGCGGGCTCATCGCGGTGGCCTCCTTGAACCGCTTGAAGAACGCCGCCCGGCTCATCCCTGCGGCGCGCGCGAGCGCGGCGATATCGACGTCCTCGTCGAGCGATGCTTGCAGGCGATAGACCGCCTCGGCGATGCGGTGCGCCTGGCTGCCCGCGCGCACGAGCTGGCGGATCGCCGGGCCGTCGGGGCCTTTCAGCAGGTGGAAGATCAGCTCTTTCCTCACGAGCGGCGCGAGCACCGTCGCGTCGTCGGGCGTCGCGAGCAGCGCGCCGAGCCGGGTCGCGGCGTCGAGCATACGGTCGCTCGCCTTGCCGATGAAGATCGCGCGCCCCGGGTGCTCGAGGTCGTCCGGCCGCGCGCGGTCGAGCTGCGCCGCGACCTCGCGCAGCGCGACAGCATCGAAGTCCATCTTCAGGCACAGGAGCGGCTGCGCCGGCGACACGCCCACGACCCGGCTCGTCACCGGCAGGTCGATCGGGCTGACGATGTAGTGCGGCTCGCGCTCGCGATAGACATGCCCCTCGAGCAGGATCTCCTTCGTGCCCTGCACGACGATGCAGAACGAAGCGCGCCAGTGCCGCTTCGCGCGTTGCTGCGAGCGCGAGATTTTGATGCAAGAAATCCCGGGCACCGGCGAGGCGTGCACGCCGTCGCCGGGGCACCACTGCGCGATGAGGTCCTTCAGCTGGTCGCGCCCGGGGATCACGGTGACAGCGTAGCCCCGCGTGGACGATCGGGCAAGAACTGGAGACGGCCGTGTATTTCGCGTGCGCCGCGGCGGTGCCATGGTGGATGGCGAACCAAGGAGAGTTCTTCTATGCGTGTCTTCCTCACTGGAGCCAGCGGCTTCATCGGCTCAGCCATCGTCCCCGAGCTCGTCCGCGCCGGCCACCGCGTGCTGGGGCTCGCGCGCTCCGACGCGTCCGCCGAGAAACTCGCCGCCGCCGGCGTCGACGTGCACCGCGGCACGCTCACGGATCTCGACAGCCTCCGCCGCGGCGCCGCCGCCTGCGACGGGGTGATCCACTGCGCGTTCTCCCACGACGACTTCAACGACTACGCCCGCAACTGCGAGAAGGACCGCGGCGCGATCGAGGCGCTCGGCAGCGCGCTCGCAGGCTCCGAGCGCCCGCTCGTCATCACCGCCGCCACCGCGCGCTTCACGCCGGGCCGCGTCGGCACCGAGGACGAGACGCCCGACGCGTCGACAGGCGGCCTGCGGGCCGCCTCCGAGCAGCTCGCCTTCTCGTTCGCGAGCCGCGGTGTGCGCGTGTCCTCGCTGCGGCTGCCGCCATCTGTCCACGGGGATGGTGACTACGGGTTCGTCCCGATGCTGATCGACATCGCGCGCAAGACAGGGCGCTCCGGGTACATCGGTGACGGCGCAAACCGGTGGCCCGCCGTGCATCTGCTCGACGCCGCGCGGCTGTTCCTCCTCGCGCTCGAGAAGGCGCCGGCCGGCGCGCGGCTCCACGCTGTCGGCGACGAGGGGATCCCGACCCGCGACATCGCCGGCGTGATCGGTCGCAAGCTCGGCCTGCCGGTCGAGCCGGTCCCGAAGGAGCACTTCGGCTGGCTCGGCGGGTTCTTCGCGCTCGACACCCCCGCGACGAGCGCGCTCACGCAGGCGCGGTTCGGCTGGAAGCCCGAGCAGCCGGGCCTGCTCGCCGACATGGAGCACGGCACGTACTTCGCGCGCGCATAGCTGGGTACGGCGATTGCGCTGTTCGCGTGAGGCGGCGGCGCTCGTCGCGCCGGGATCACGGCCTGGGGGACGGGGCCGAGTACACGGGCCGGATGGGAAACAGGAGCTGCTGCCCGAGCCCCAGCGACGCGCCGGGCGCGACCCCGGTCGACGCGATGTGGCCGGGCTCTCGGAGCGTGCCGAAGAGGCGATCCCAGAGGCTCATGCAGCAGCCGTAGTTGGTGTTCTGCTCCTCATGGACGACCGAGTGGTGCTGCAGGTGGTACTGGCCCGTTTGCAGGATCCACCCGGTCGCCCGGTGCTTCAGCGGCAGGTTGCAGTGCGTGAAGTGGATCTGTATCCAGATCATGAACGTGAGGCAGCCGATCTCCTCCGGGCCGGCGCCGAGGCTCATCAGGATGGGTATCGGGAGGAGCAAGATCAAGAACTCGAAGGGGTGGTTCACCGCCGCCTTGATCGAGTACATCTCCGTCGGCGAGTGGTGCACGCCATGAGCGGTCACGCGCCACACGGCTCCCCACCGGTGTTGTGCGCGATGGAACCAGTACGAGATGAAGTCCGCGATGAGCCAGGCCAGGCAGAGCTTCGCCACGACGGGCCAGCTGCTCGGCCATAGCTCCGGCAGCCCCAGGCGCTCTCGCGCGCCGATCAGCCTCGGCGTGAGCGCCCGGTCATAGAACGTGGCGACGGCGGCTCCCCAGACGAAGAAATATCCCACCATCCAGAACGCGAAATTGATAGCGGCCTGCTTGAAGCTCGACAGCGGCCTCCACTCCCGCCTCGCGGGCATGAGCTGCTCCAGCGCGGCCATGAGGAAGGTGAAGCCGATCCCGATCGGCAGAAACAGCTCCGGGCTCCGGTGGAGGTAGTGGCAGGCCAGCAGGGCCAGGAGGATGATCGTGGGGTGAAAGGCGTACGCGAACGCCGTCTTGAGCAGCGATCGCCCGGAGCCGTCCTCTCCGGTGTCAGGCGCTGCAGTCGTCGTGGCGTGCATGAGCTTACCTCGGTCAGCGTGCGTGGACAGTGTGCGTGGAACAGCCTGGGTGTGAGGGGCGAAGAGGCCTCCGGAGCGTCGAGCAGGGTCATCAACGCTCAGCCCAAAATGCCTGTGCCCTGATCTAGACATGTCGGCGGCGCGCATCGTCAAGCACATTCTCGGGGGACACGCCGTTTTATCGCCCTTCTCCGCACAATCGCTGGCTGTCGACTTCGTTCTGGTATCGGGGGTCAGAAGTCCCGCCAGCAAGACCGGTCGATGGCGAGCGGTCGCCGAAAACAGCAGTAAGTTCCATGGTTTCCGCCCGTTTCGCCGCCGAGGCCGAGGACGGCTCCGGTCGGCTCAACGACTAGACGTTTGGGGGACTGCGCCGGAGCATCGGTGGCGGCGGTGTCCCGGCGCAGTCCCCCAAACAAGCTCCTCTGCGGAGAGCGTCACGGTCTTGTCTCCGCGGGGCCGGAAGCACACGCCGCGCTCATCCATCGACCGCATCCGGTGATTGGACAGCCCGACACGGTGGGTAGAACGACCGAGGTAGGCAAAGACCGGCTCGGGCCCAGCGAAGGGTGGCTCGGCGTGGACCGCCCAGGGCTTGCGGTAGAGAGCGTCGAGGAGCGCAGCGAAGGCAGCGGGGTTGGCCAGCGCGAGGTGCCGCGCGCCGACCTGCACCGGGTACGCTGCGCTCCTCGCGGCGACGCAGCGCATCACTCCGAGAGCGCCGCCGCCATCGCCGCGTCGAGCCCGGCGCCGCGGCCTTCCGCGATGAGCGCGTCATGCGCGGGATCGCCCAGCGCCGCGCGCGCAGCCTCGACGCACGCCGCGAGCGCAGGTTGCTCGACGGGCGGCACCGGCGTGCCGAGCGCCTCGCGCAGCGCCGCCGCGCCGCCGAGGAGGCGGGCGGCGCGCTCCGCCTTCCCCGCCCGCACCGCCGCGCACGCGAGCGCCTCGATGACGCTCGCCGAGCGCCAGAGATCGCCGAGCTCCCGGTGCAGACGGAGGCTCGCGCGGAGGTGCCGCCCGGCGACGCGAACGTCGCCACGCTCGATCGCGATCAGGCCCAGGATGTTGCTCGTCCAGGCGATCCCCTCCTTGAACTTCACCTTCCTCGACAGGCCCTCGCTCTCCTCGCAGAGGCGGACCGCCTCGCGGAGATCCCCGCGGTAAAATGCCGTGCACCCGAGGTACAGCAGCGCCGTCGCGGTCCCCTCGCGATCGCCCGCGCGGCGGAGCTCCGCGAGCGCGAGCCGGCACGCGCTCTCCGCGCGCGCGGTGTCGCCCGAGAGCCACGCCGCGAAGCCCGAGTAGCCGAGCGCGCGCGCCGCCTCGACCGTGTCGCCGCGCCGGGTGGCCAGCGCGAGGCTCTCGCCGTGCAGCGAGAGAGCGCGCTCGTAGTCGCCCTGCTCGCGCGCGACGCTGCCGAGGATCTGGATCACCGAGACGAGCCCGCGCTCGTCCCCGAGGTCGCGGTAGAGCGCCGCGCCCCGCTCGAGCAGCGCGCGCGCCTCGCGGTAGTCGCACTGGAGCAGCGCGAGCGTCCCCGCTCCCAGGAGCGCCGGCGTCACGAGCTCGGGCGCGACGCCCGCCGCGCCCGCGAGCGCCCGGTCGAGCCACGCGCGCCCCTCCTGGTAGTGCCCGTGGATGTGCCAGAACCGCGCCAGCGCCGCGGCGAGGCGCACCGCGACGCCCGCGTCGCCGTTGCCCCCCTCGAGCGCGAGCGCGAGCGCGAGGCGGAGGTTGTCGTGCTCAAGCTCGAACTCCGCGAGCCCGGCGGCCTGCTCGGGCCCGCTGAGCGCCTCGGCCGCGCGCTCGGCGAGCGCCAGCGAGAGCTCGACGAAGCGCCGGTGGCACGACGCGGCGGCGCCCTCCTGCTCGAGCCGCTCGAGGCCGTACTCGCGCAGGATCGCGAGCATCTGGAACCGGGGCTCCTCGCCCGCGACCGGGAGCAGCAGGCTCTTGTCGACCAGCGACTCGAGGATCCCGAACGTGTCGAGCGCCGGGTCGCGGAAGGCGCACATCCCGTCCGCCGCGGGCAGCGAGAAGCTGCCCGGGAACACCGCGAGCGTGCGGAACACGAGCTGCTCCTCCGGCTCGAGCAGGCCGTAGCTCCAGTCGATGGCGGCGCGCATCGTCTGCTGGCGCTCGGGCAGATCGCGCGCGCCGCCGGTGAGCAGGCGGAACGAGCCCGCGAGCGCCGAGGCGCGCCCGGTCGACCCGCGGTCGCGCAGGCGCGCGAGCAGCGCCGCGGGGGTGAGGGCCCGCAGGCGCGACGCGGCGAGCTCGATGGCGAGCGGCAATCCGTCGAGGCGCGCGCAGATCTCCACGACCTCGGCGACGTTGCCGGGGCCGAGCTGGAACCCGGGCTTCATCGCGGAGGCGCGGCGGCAGAACAGGCTCACCGCCGCGCTCGCCTGCGCGGTATCGACCGTGACCTCGCGCGGCTCCGGCAGCGACAGCGGCGGCACCACGTAGCGCCGCTCGCCCGAGAGGTTCAGCACCGCGCGGCTCGTCACGAGCAGCGACAGGCGCGGGCAGCTCGCGGCGAGGTGCGCGACGACCGGCGCGGCGGCCATCAGGTGCTCGATGTTGTCGAGCAGGAGCAGCAGGCGGCGGTCGCGGAGGAAGTGGACGACGCGCTCCAGATCCGGCCGCGCGCCGTCCTCGCCGAGGCAGAGCGCCTGCGCGATCGCCGAGGGCACGAGCGCCGGATCGCGCAGCGACGCGAGCGGCACGAAGCAGACGCCGTCGGGGAAGGCCGAGACGAGGTCTTCCGCGACCTGGAGCGCGAGCCGGGTCTTGCCGGTGCCGCCGACGCCGGTGAGCGTGAGCAGGCCCGCGTCCGGGTCGAGCAGGAGCGCGGCGACCTCGGCGCGCTCGCGGGCGCGGCCCACGAAGGTCGTGCGCTGGACCGGCAGGTTGTGACGCGGCCGCTCGGGCGGGGGCGGGATGCTGAACGGCGGTGGCGAGCTGAGCGGCGATGGCGAGCTGAGCGGCGATGACGAGCTGAGCGGCGATGACGAGCCGAGCGGGGGCGATGCGCCGAGCGCCGGTGAGGTCCCGGGCGGCGGCGAGCGGTGATCTGGGCCGCGGGGGGCGGTGTGGGGGACGGCCTGCGAGGGGACCTCGATCGTGAGCGCGCACTCGATGGTCCTGGAGCTGAGCATGCTCGCCGGCGCGCGGCCTTCGGCCGACTCCGGCCCCTCGGCGCCAGGCGGCCCGGCGGGCGCGCTGTGCCCCTCGAGCGCGGCGCGCAGCGCGCGGCTCTGCTCGCGGACCGAGGGGAAGCGCTGGGCCGGATCGCGGTCGCACGACCGCAGGAACCAGGCGTCGAACGCGGGCGGGAGCCACCGCCAGCGCGTCGACGGCGCGTAGAGCTGCATGACCAAGAGCGCCGCCATCAGCTCGGCCATGCTGTTCGAGGTCCAGTAGATGTCGCCGGTCAGGAGGCGCACGGCGATGAGCCCGATCGCCCACACGTCCGCCGCGGGGCCGACCAGGTCCGGGCGCCCGCGCGCCTGCTCGGGCGCCATGTAGAGGGGCGTGCCGAGGGTCGCGCCCATGGAAGTGAGCCCGCCCGACACGCCGAGCCCGCCGGGGGCGAGCTCCTTGACCAGCCCGAGATCGAGGATCTTCACGCGCTCCCGCCCATCCTCGCCCACCGCAAGGAAGAGGTTCGCGGGCTTGAGATCACGGTGGGACAGGCCCTGCGCGTGGGCGAGCTCGAGCGCCTCGGCGACCTCGCCGAGGCAGCGCTGCACCTCGCCGGGCGAGCGCATGCCGTACGTGGTGACGAGGTGCTCGAAGTCGTGGCCCCGGAGCAGCTCCATCACCATGAAGGGCGCGTCGTTGAGCTCGCGGGCGACGCCGGCGTCGAGTATGCGCACGAACCCGGGAGCGTCGAGGAGCCTCATGGCCCGGATCTCCCGCTCGAAGCGCGCGGCCGCCGGGCCGGTTCCATCCGGCCAGAGCAGGACCTTCACCGCGACCTGGCCGCCGCCTTCGAGGTCGTCCGCCACGTGGACCACGCCCGACCCGCCGCGGCCGATCTCGTGCAGGAGACGGTAGCGGCCGCTGAGGACGAGATGGCTAGCCTGGTGGAGCATGGGGCGGTGGCGGCTGCAGTGGACTCGTGAGAGGCCGGAGCAAGGGCGGCCTGGGCAGCTTACCACGGGGGGCCCTCCGTCCCGCCCTCGACCGGCTCCGTTCCAGGAGGGTGTGTCCGCGAGCGGAGAGAATGCATGTCCATGACGTTTAACAACGAGGTCGCGCTCGCTGGTAGTGAGCGGCAGCTCGGGAATCGGGCCGGGCGCGGCGCTCGCGCTCGCCGCGGCCGGCGCGAAGGTGGTCGTGGCCGCCCGCCGTGAAGCGGAGTGCCGCGAGCTGGTGGACGAGGGAAGGCCCGCGGCGGCGCGGCCGCCTTCGCGCGCGTCGATGTCCTGATCCCCGACCGTCGCGGAGGCCGCGGCGCGCCGGGGTCGCCTGGACTGCGCGGTCAACTCGGCCGGTATCAACGAGGATGTCATGCCGCTCGCCGGCGCCGCCGTGTTTGAGCAGCTGGCGAATCTCCGGCCTTCTCTCGAACCAGCCCCATGAAGGCCCCGACCCGACCCCATCTCGACGGATCGCGCCGTCGCCGCCGCGACTTCGTTCCTCGGGCGACGAGGTACTACCGCGGGACCGGCGGGACCACGACGTCGTTGATGCTCGCGACGTTGCCGCCGGCGGGGTAGCCATAGGAAGCGTAGAAGTCGGTGCCCCAGACGGTGATGCCGAAGGCGCCCGCGCTGCTCGCCTCGTGCTGGCTCGTCTCGCACGCGGGGGTCGCGCCCACGAAGCCCCGGCTGAGATCCACGTGGGCCACCTCGAAGTCCCCGGCGGTCCCGACGGGCTGCCACCCGGTCACCGGGCCGAGGCAGCTCAGGTGCACCTCCGCGAAGCCGTCCGGGCCGCGGACGCGGGTGATCACCAGGTTGGTCGTGCCGTAGGTGGGATCGGTGAAGAACACATAGCGCTCGAGGAACTGCTCGGGCGGGAGCTGGACGACCCACTCCTCGTCCCCGAGCGCGCACCGCTGGCCAGGGAGCGGGATCTCCTCCACGCAGCCGGGGCGCGTGACGGCGGGAGCGCCGGGCATGTACTGCGTGAGCAGGAAGGGGTGCTCGTCGTCCTGCGAGCGCACCGAGAACAGCGAGGTCGTCTCGAGCTCCCTGACCTCGCCCGCGTCCAGGGTCGTCGGCGCCTCCTCGGGCGGCGTCGGATCCCAGGCGAGCGTCGTGCCGTTCGCCACGCCGAGCAGGCGGTAGACGACGCTCTCGGGCTCCTTGTCGCGCAGCCGCGAGACGACGCCCGCGCCGACGTACTCGCTGCCGAGGGCGCTGATCGGCGCGATCTGCTGGTGGGCGGCGTCCTGCCCGCCCGCGCCCGGCGAGGTGGCGGTGGCCACTTCCAGGTTGGTGCTGCCGGTCCAGACGCCGACGGGCTTGGTCGACCGGAGCACCGCGCCGCTCGGGTCCGCGCCCATCCACTGCGCCACCTCGCCGGCGCCGAGCGTGAGCTGCGTGGCGACGCCGGCCGGGGCGAGCGGGACGCCGGCGCCGCCGGGCAGGGACGCGCGGGGGACGAGATCGACGGTGGTGTCGTCCTCGGCGGCGACGACGCTCATCCACAGGACCCCGGCGCCCCGCGCGTGCGGCGCGAGGACCTGGTAGCTGGTCCCCCACGTGCTGCGCGGGAGCAGGAGCGACGCGCTCGGGAGGAAGCTGGCCGCCCCGCCATAAGGCAGGATGTCGTACGCGGAAACGGGCGTGTCCGACGCGACCTCGAAGGCGAGGCCGGCGCCGCTGTCGTGGACGGCGACGTCGGCGAGCACGGCGGGCGGCCGCGGGCACTCGAGGGTGCCGTACCTGGTCCCCGCCCCCGGCTGGTGAGAGAGGAACAGCACCGCCACCTCGCCGGGCGGGATCCCCGCCTCGGGCAGCGGCGTGTACGTGGTGCTCGGGCCGATGCCGCCCGGGAGGTAGGCGAAGTCGGCCGGATCGAGCGCCTCGCCGCCGAGCTCGACACGGAGCCTGGCGTGGCGAGCCCAGGTGTTCGCGAGGAAGACAGCGTGGCACGCGCCGCTGTAGCCGGAGCTGACCAGCTCGTTCCCGAAGAACGGCGGCGACGGCGCGAGGTAGTCGCAACCGATGGAGCCGCCCGCCTTCTCCGCTGCGTCGCAGGCGGGGATACACTGCCCCTGGTAACACCCCAGCTCGGGCGGGCACGCCGCGACGACATTCCCCTCGTCGTCGAGGACCTCTCTCATGTCCGCGGAGCAGGCGCTCCCGGTCCCGCCGCTGCCGCGCCCGCCGCCGAGATCCATGCCATCGGGCTCCGAGGCGCCCGCCCCTGTCGCGCCGGCGCCGGACGCCGCGGGAGGCACCTTGTGCGGGTCCGGCGCGGCGGGGCAAGCGGCCGCGAGCAAGGCAGGGGGCAGCAGCGCGAAAAGCAGGTGGATGTGGGAGACGCTCATCTCCCGAGGTCATCGTGCTGCCGGGGACCTGTCAAGCGCTGCCCGGCCGAGAGCCGGTGGCGGGCTCGACAGCGCCGTCAAGCTTCTTGGTGGGCTCAGGACAGGCATGCTGGAGGGTGGTTCCAGCTAGTTTCGCGTGTCAGAAACCCCGTCAGAAGAACGGGTCGATAACGAGCGCATGGCCCCCCAGGGGAGTCAAGGGACGTCGAGCGCCGCAGCGCGCCGCGCCGCGGGCGTCTGCGGCGTGACGCGGACCAGCGGGAAGCGTGAGGCTCAGCTCTCGCTCGCGAGCGGCGCCGGCGACGACCGCCGCAACGCGAGCTTGTGCAGGAACGTCACCGGGTCGAGGTAGTACGGATTCTCGTGCACGTGGCCGCCGATGATCACGTGTGAGTGCGTGGCGAGCACATCGGCGATCACCCGGCCGCTGAAGCGATTGACATCGTAGCAGCAAAGAAGCGTGCAGTCGTGCTTGGGGGCCAGCGTGTTCACCTTTGCTTCGTAGACCATCAGGTCATCGGTGCCCGGCAGGTTCTTCAGCGCCCATTCCATGTCGCCGCAGGTGCGAACGGACTTGAACTCGCCTTCGGCTGCGCCCTTGAGCACGCCCTCGAGGGTCGAGTACATGCGGTCCACGACGAAGACGTTGTCCTGGATGTACGTCTCCTCGGAAGGCACGACCTTGAGCTGGCCACGCTGAATCGCATCCTGCACGGGCACGCCGCCGTTTCGCATCCGTTCCACATGGTCGTCATGCGCGCTCGACTCAAGGATGGTCACCACCTCGTCGCCGACGTCGATGCCTTCCCGGAAGTACGGATTGAGGATGTCGTACATCTCCTTGCGCGAATCGAAGAACGCGCAGATGTGCTGCAGGCCATGCAGCTCCTTGCCGCAGAGACTCACTTTTCGGGTACTTACCTGCGCCATGCTGCACTCCTGGAACGCGTACGTCTACCGCCGACGCACCATAGCATGCCGGCGACGAATCGTGCGAGCGTGCAGGTGCCGGGCTCGTCAGTCTCCGGGCGGATACCGAGCTCCGCAGGGCAGGCTCCTCGGGAGACCGCGCCGAGAGCTCCCGGCTCTGCCGGGGACCGTCGCGCCCGGTCCGTGTAGGCGATCGTGCTGTTCAGCGCGTTCTCCGCCTGACTCGAGTCGAGCCGGGCAATGACGAAAGCTGCATAGTAGCTCGCGTGGTAGTTCGGGCGCAGACCAGGCGCGCCATTGTCTTTGCCACCCGCCTCCAGAGCCGCGCGATGGAAAGCTTGGAATTGCTGGCGATTCTCGGCCGTGAACGCCAAGTGAAGATGCGCCGGCTTCTCCTCGGTCTGGTACAGGCACAATGAAGCCTCACCCTTTGCGCTGAGCTCGACACCGTACGTCGGCGGCCCCTCCGAGACGACAGCTACGCCGAGCGGCTCGAGCGCCTTGAGGAAGAACGCTTTGCTCGCTGCATAGTCGCTGACTCCGAATTTAACGTGATCGAACATGAGTTCTCCTGAAGTGTGTGGACCTGCGCGAGGCCTAAGTGCCGTAGCGTAGAAGCCAGCGGGGTTGGCCGCCTCATGCCCGGACATAGGCCGCCAGCTCGTCAGGCGTTCCCATAGGAAAGGCTTCCTTCAAATAGTCGAGGAAGGCGGATACACGAGCGCTCAGCAGCCGCCGGGACGGATAGAGCGTCCACAGGACGATGTCTGGGCCGTCCACATCGCCCCAATGCACCAGAGCTCCAGCGGCCAGATCGTGACTGACAAGTGAGATTGGGAGGCGTCCGGCGCCGACGCCCGCTCGGACAGCATCGCGGACCATGACGAGCGACGATAGGCGCAGGACTGGATCGACCATGATGCGTGATCTCCCAGCTGGCGCCATGACATCCCAGGCTGCAGTCCGGTCGCCTGCCCCCCGCACGACGGCCGGAACAGCGAGATTGTCCGCCGGTCGAGCGAGGCCCGGGCTCGCGACGACGACGAGCCGATCGCGCAGCAAGATCCGTCCGACAAGGCTCTCATCCGGAGCCGGATTGACCCGGATCACCAGGTCATAACCTTCCTCTACCATGTCGACGGCCCGATCTTCCGTCGTGACCTCGAGCCGGACCTCCGGATATTTCAGCGCGAACCCGGCCGCGAGCTTACCCATCGCGATCTGCGAGAAGAGCAAAGGCGCGCTGATTCGCAGCTTGCCTCGCGGCCGGTCCCCACCCGAGGCGATCGCTGCCGCAGTCTCGTCGAGCTCGGTGAGCAATGCCCCCGTTCGCTCGAAGAGCGCCCGTCCCTCCTCGGTGAGCTTCAGCGTGCGCCCCCCGCGCTCGAAGAGCCGCAAGTCGAGGGCGGCCTCCAGCTCCGCGACCCGGCGGGACAGGGTCGCTTTCGGGCGCCCAGCGGCGCGTGCGGCTCGTCCGAAGCCTCCGTGCCGGGCGACGAGGCTGAAGTCAGCGAGAGCAAGCAGATCCATGCGTTCCACCAGTGAGACGGTCTGTCCCAAGATAACGTCTATCGCCAGGAATGTACATCACCAATTTACACGGTGTCGTTTGACCCCAACCGGAGTGACCTCCATGACCATCCTCGTTACCGGCGCGACCGGCACAGTCGGCCGCCAAGTCGTCGAGCAGCTCGCGAAGCGCGGCGCCGACGTGCGCGCTCTCGTCCGCGATCCCGCCAAAGCTGACTTCCCGGCGGGCGTCGCCGTCGCGCAGGGCGACCTGCTCGACGTCGACTCGCTGCGGAGCGCCTTCTCGGGCGTCTCCACGCTCTTCCTGCTCAACGCCGTGGTGCCTGACGAATTCACCCAGGCCCTGATCGCGCTCAACGTCGCCCGCGCGGCCGGCGTCGAGCGTATCGTCTACCTGTCGGTGATCCACAGCGACCTCTACGTGAACGTGCCGCACTTCGCGGGCAAGTTCGCCGTCGAGCGCATGATCGAGCAGATGGGCTTGAGCGCCACCATCCTGCGTCCCGCGTACTTCATGAACAACGATCTCACGATCAAGGACGTGGTGACCGGATACGGCGTCTACCCGATGCCGATCGGCGGCAAGGGGCTCGCCATGATCGACGCGCGCGACATCGGCGAGATCGCGGCCATCGAGCTGCTCCGCCGCGAGCAGGCCGCCGCCCCGCTTCCCCTCGACCGGATCAACCTCGTCGGTCCCGACACGCTGACCGGCGCGGATGCCGCGGCCATCTGGACGGAGGTCCTGGGGCGCCCGATCGCCTATCCTGGCGATGACACCGCCGGGTTCGAGCAGAACCTCCGGCGGCTCATGCCGAGCTGGATGGCCTTCGACATGCGCCTGATGAGCGAGCGCTTCCTCACCGAGGGCATGCTCCCCGAGGCCGGCGATGTGGCGCGTCTCACCGCGCTCCTGGGACGTCCCCTGCGCTCCTACCGCAGCTTCGCCGCCGAGATCGCGACCTCGGCCTGACGGCCGAGCGAACCTCAACACTCACGACAAGGAACATCCTCATGATCTATTCGACCGCCACCGTCGCCGTGAACCCGGAAGGCGAGACCGCGCTGACCCGCGCGCAGGCATGGGAGGGCCTGGTCCTCAAGGCCCGCGACGCCCGCCTGTTCCTCCCGCCCGGCCTCTGCACCCGTTGCGACGTCGTCGAGGAGAGCGGTTCTCACATCGTGCGTGAAGCCACGATCGCAGGCGACGACCTGCGCGAGATCATCACGTTCGAGCCACAGAGCAAGGTGACTTTCTTCCAGGCCACCGGTCCCCGCGAGGGCGCGATCGTCAACGAGCTGTTCGAGGACGCCGACGGCACGCTCCAGCTCCGCTTCTACTGCTACCTCGGCCTGCGCGGCAAAGCGCCGAACGGCCCCGAGGAGCAGGCCGAGCAGGAGTGGATGAACAGCGACAAGGGCTACAAGAGCGCCTTGCTGTCGACGCTGAAGCGCACCCGCGAGCTGCTCGCGGAGGGCCGGCTCTGATCACCACGAGGGACATGAACGACGGGACTGCCTCTCGGGAGGCGTCCCGCTTTCCGAGGTAGCTGCCATGCAGAACTCCGTGACCGACGACACCCGGACTGCCCAACCGAAGATACTGGTCCTTGGAGCGACCGGCGCCACCGGCCGCCTGATCGTCAGCCAGGCGGTGGCGCGAGGGCACGATGTCACCGTGCTCGTGCGTTCTGCCGAGAAGGCGAGCGACCTCGAAAGCTCATCGTCGGAGACGCCCGCGACGAGAAGGTCCTGCGCCAGGCGCTCGAAGGCCGGGACGCCGTGGTCAGCGCGCTCGGCACACCCGCGAGCCCGTTCCGTGAGGTGACCCTTCTCTCGTCCGCGACGCGCGCGCTCGTGAGCGCGATGAAGATCGAGCACGTCCCACGTCTGGTCTGCATCACGGGGATTGGCGCCGGTGACAGCGCTGGGCACGGCGGCTTTCTCTTCGATAACCTGATTTTCCCGCTTCTCTTGCGCAAGGTGTACACCGACAAGGATCGGCAGGAGACCATCGTCAGAGAGAGCGGGCTCGACTGGGTTCTCGTTCGCCCCTCGGTCCTCAACGACAAGCCCAGCCGCAACGCAGTCCGCGCGCTCACGGATCTCTCCGGCTTCCACGGCGGAACCATATCGCGAGCAGATGTCGCGAGCTTTGTCCTGGACCAGGTGCGCGACGACGCCTGGGTGCGTCGTTCCCCGCTGATCACCTGGTGAAAGCAACTCAGCCGCGAGCCGCTGCCGAGCGTCGGCGTGCTCGCGGGCGCTGATGCTCACGGCCGTGCAGAGGCGATCACGCGCGCAGCCGCTATCACCATCGATGCGACAGGCGTCCTCATGCAGAATCCAGGAGCGTGCCGTCGAGGGCACTCCTGGCGATGACGGCATGAACGAGCAGCGCTTCGGCTTCCGTGGCTCCTCACAGGGCATGCTGTTCCGCCCGACGTCCTTCGACTGGTACGACGTCGCCGGGGGTCGGTCTGCGACGTGGCGTGCGAGGTGCTGGAGCGCGCGCGGCAGGAGGCTGAGGTGGCGGATGTGATCATCGAGGAGGCCGATGGCCGGCACTCGGTGGGCGGCTGAGTACCGGACGCAAGAACAGCAACACCGGAACAGAGCAGACCCACTGCACGGCGTGGCCACTACAGTCCGGGCCGGCTGTCCATCCAGCGCGCACATCCGGGGGCCCACAAAAAGCACGTTCATGATGAATGCTCCTGTTGGCCGTCGCACCATAGCGTGCGACGTGAGTCGCCAGGGGGTGCTCTTGCATGGCCCACCGGGCCTTCGTTGTCTATTGCGGACGTTCTCTTCTGCTCAAGGTTAGCAGGTGCACCGCATGACCGAGTAGCGCCTCTCGATCAGAGCCTACCAGGACAGGCACGCCGCGCACCGATGATGCCCTGCAGGATGCGTGCTCACCAAGGTAGGGGGCGCCTACCCAATGAGCTCGCGCTGCGGGGCACCGCGTCCACCGGCGCCCCTGTGTCGAGGGGCGCGGGACGAGGGACGATCCCGTGTGAAGCAAAATTTATTTCGATGAGGTACGATACATGGACAAGCAAGCTCGAACCGCGTTCTCGGCATTACTCGTAGCAGCCTCGGTGGGCGCGGCGGGGCCGGCCTATGCAGACGTGACCGTCTCGGGAAATGTGACGCCCACGGCTCCAAGCGACCCGTGGGACCTCGGGCTGAGCCAGCTCATCGTGAGAGCTGGGACGGTCGAGGTGACCCATGGCGGGACGTTGATCAGCCCCGGCGCATCCGTGGAAGGAGGGGGTGACGGGTTCGGTATAATCCGGGTCGACGGGTATGGCTCGACCTGGGTCAATCATGGATCGATCGTGCTCGGCAGAAGCCTTAACGAGGGCTGGCTCGTCGTCCGGAGAGGCGCCGAGGTGACCACCGATGATCTCACGGTGGGCGCCAGAGGCTCGCTGGGTGATGGTTTTGTGCTCGTCGAGGGGTACGACGCCACCCTGACGAGCAGGACGAACATCTCCATCGGCTATACTGGGCAAGGCCACGTCGAGCTCAAGCAGGGAGCGAGCATCTTCTCACATAACGTGTACATTGGCGGAGTCGGCAGCTGCACGATCTGCGGGGGCGAAGTCGCCATCACGGGTTCCGCGACGACATGGGTGAGCACGGGGGAGTTCATCCTGGGCGTGAAGACTGGCAGCTTGCTGAACATCCACCGCGGCCAGCTCTTCACCGTGGGCGCGCGCATCGACGGCGATGACTTCCGGAACAGCCACGCGAGCGTGAGCGGCTGGGGCGGCACGTGGAGCAACCAGGGGCTCCTGCGCGTGGGGGCAAAGCGTGGATACGGCACGCTCACCGTCGGGGCTTATGGGACCCTCGTGACGGAAGACACCGAGATCCACTCCGAGCTCGCCGGGGGCTTCATCAAGGTGAACGATGTCTATGCATCGTGGCTCAACAGCGGCGACGTCACCGTCTCTGCCATAGGCAATCAGTCTCCGTCGATCCTCGTCGACGACGGCGCCTTCGTGAGCATCGGCGGCGTTCTCCGGACTGCGCAGCCGGCCAGCGTCCCCTACGTCTATCCCTATCTGGGGCCCTCTGTGCGTCTCGCGGACGGCGACCTCATCGCGGGCGCGATGGAGGTCGCGGAGGGCGAGTTCGACTTCGCCGGCGGGCGCCTCGAAACCAGCAGCTTCGTGGGCGATCTCGTCAACTTGCAGGCCGGCGAGCTCTCCGTCGGAGAGGTTCACCCTTCGACCTCCATCGCCGGCAGCTACAGCCAGGGGACGGGCGCCGCCCTCAGCATCGCTGTCGCAGGATCGAGCTCCTTGCCGCTCCTCCAGGTAGATGGGGATATCGATCTCGACGGGGCGCTGGAGGTCCGGCCGGCCGATGGCTCCGTGTCGTTCCAGGCCGGGGACACCATCGTTCTGCTCGGTTGGCTCGGTGATCTCACGGGGACGTTCGCTGCCGTGAATATCGCCCTGCCGCTCGCCCCAGGGCTCGCCTGGGACACTTCGGCGCTGTACACGACCGGAGAGATCACCGCCGTCCCTGATGCATGAGCGGGCGGGCCACTCCCCTTTCGCCAGCGGAAATCGACCCCGCGGTAGGCGCCGCTCCCTGCTGGCGGGCTCTGGCGCGGCAGATTGCAATGAATACAGCAGAGACACAGATTGGCAATGTCGTCGAGTCCACGACGTTGCCTCACGATGATGTGGTCGACTTGATGGGCGAGGATTGAAGCTTCTTGAGGGAGCCGGCAGTGCTCACACGCGCCTTGGGCGCGCCGTTGTACCGTCTCCCGCACATCGTTCGAGAGCTTCACGAAGCGGCGCGCATCGTCACAGAGCTCCTCGGCCTCGAGCTTGAGAAGGCTGAGCCTGTCGTTCAAGCGGGACGATGCGCCCCTCCCCGTCTCCCGCGGCGCCGCGTCCACCGGAGATGAAGAGGAAAGCGAGGCCACCACGGAGGAAGGCGACGCGTCCGAGGAGGGCGCGCCGGAACCGGAAGGCGACACGTCCGAGGAGCGCGGAACGGAAGACGGCGAGCCGGGCGAAGGCGAGGACGAGGACGAGGACGAGCGGTAATCGCCCCAGGCCGCGGCGGCGCGTCGAGGGGGGGCGCCTGGCTGGTCGCGACGACGAGCGCGAGGCACCCCGACGCGCTCGCAGGTCTCCGATACCAGGGACAGGCAACACATTACGTCATCAAACCGTCTTTTCTCGTTGAAGCGTCGGTTCGTGGCGGTTTCTACCCCGTTGACGCCGTGCGGCTTGCGTACGTACCGTCTGTACATGCGTGTCGTCGAAACAGCGCTGGACGGCTGCCTGACGCTCGGCGGGAGCGCGCCGGCCGCCGAGGACCTCCGCGCCGTTCCGGTGGCGGTCCGCGAGCATCCAGGGCTGCTCCGCCGAGGCGTGAGGCGAGGCGGAGGGGAGCTCGTGCGTCGTCGGCTCGAGAGTCGACGCCTCCGGCTTGCTCGTTGCCTCGCGGTCCTCGCGTTGAGCGCCTTGGGAGCCGCCGGCGTGTCCGGGTGCTCCTACGACGAGAGCTGCGCGAGGTCGTACACGTGCGAGCCGCTCCCCGGCGAGAAGCCGCCGGTGCTGCCGGCGTCGCCCTGCGACGGCGATCCTGCGGCGGCCCCGGCGAAGGACGGGTGCGGGGTGTTCGTCAGCGCGTCGTCAGGCGACGACGGGAACCCTGGCACGAAGGGCGCGCCGGTGAAGACCTTGCAACACGCGATCGGGCTCGCCGCGCACGGACGAGGCGACGGCAAGCCGCCGCCCCGGCGCGTGTACGCGTGCGGCGAAGCGTTCGACGAGACGATCGCGCTGCCCTCCGGGGTCGATCTCTGGGGCGGCCGTCACTGCGAGGACGGCGACTGGTCGTACGTGTGGTCGTTCGGCCGGCCGGACGAGCCCACCGTCATCGCGCCGCCCGACGGGATCCCGCTGCGGATCGTCGAGGGGGACGATCTACGGGCCATCCCGGGGAACGACGCGGCATCCATGGTCTTCGGCGTGCGCGCCGTGGCGGCGGACGCCTCGGCGCCGGATGGCAAGTCGTCGATCGCGATGATCTTGAGCGCGGGGACCCGGGCGATCGTGCGGGATAGCGCGATCGTCGCGGGCAACGGCAAGGACGGGGAGCCGGGAGAGGACGCGCCCAGCGAGCGGGCGACCGACGGGGCGCCGGGAAACCACGGCGCGCACGCCTGCACGGCGGACCTCTCCACGGGTGCTCTTCCGGTCGTGACCGTGTGCGACGATGGAACCGAGTCCGTTGGAGGCTACGGGGGCGACGGCTGGCTGGACGCGGGGGGCAACGGCGAGCCGGGGCAGCCGATGCCGGCGGTGGATCCGGGAGGCAAAGGCCTCGCGGGGACCGGCGCGGGCAGCAGCCCGTGCACACCGGGGAAGGACGGCGCCGAAGGTGCCGACGGCGGGCGCGCTGCCGGCGCGGTGGGCGCGGGCCACCTTGGCCGCGATGGATGGATCGGCGTCCGGGGCGAGGACGGCAAGAGGGGTGACGTCGGCCAAGGGGGAGGCGGCGGGGGCGGCGGCAAAGGGCGAGACGGCACGATCGCGTGCCGCGCAGGCAGACCGCAGGGCGGCGCGGCCGGCGGATCGGGCGGGAGCGGCGGTTGCGGAGGTCGGGGAGGCAAGGGGGGCGGCTACGGCGGATCGAGCATCGGCATCGTCGCGTTGCAGGGGAGCGCGCTCACGCTCGAGGCGACCGAGATCACCACGGGGAACGGGGGTCAGGGAGGTGCCGGTGGAAGGGGCCAGCTGGGGGGCGGCGGTTGGGGGGGCGGCGCCGGCGGGACTCACACGGAAACGAACATGTTGCCCGCGTGCCCCGGAGGGCGGGGAGGCGATGGCGGCCGCGGCGGGGACGCCGGCGGTGGCATCGGGGGCTCTTCCTACGGCGTCGCGTTCGTCGGTGCCGCCTTGAGCCTCGATCCAGACGTGTTCGTCCAGTTCGGACAGGGAGCTCAGGGCGGGCCCGGTGGTAATGCGGCTCCTGGCGACGACCGAGGCCGGGGCGAGCCTGGCGACGGCATGGCCTACCGTCCGTTCGATGCGCCCGCTCCAGGACCCCCCAATTGACCGTGGCGGTGCGCGCCGCGCGGCGCCGAGAGAGGACCATGAGAACGATCCGAACGACCTGCCCGGTTCTTGCACTGCTGTTCGTCGTGGCCGGGTGCGGCACCGCACCGGCCGCGAGCGACGCCGGCGGAGCACCGTGCGACGGCTCCGCGGCATGTCACGACGACGCGCCGCTGGAGTCGGTCTGTCTCGAGCGCCTCGCCGCCGATGAGCTGGTGGACGGCTGCGGCGTGTTCGTGACCAACGAATTCGGAGGCGGTGACGACGCGAACCCCGGCACGACGAAAGAGAAGCCGGTGCGCACGCTCCAGCGCGCTGTCGAGCTCGCGCGCACCGGGCGCGGGCGCGTGTTCGTCTGTGCCGACGGGTTCTTCGGTCCGCTGGTGCTGCCCTCCGGGGTCGATCTCCTCGGAGGGTTCCATTGCTTTCAGTGGAAGCGTCAGGCAGGGAGCATCTCCCAGCTTCAGACCACCCACGATCGAGCGATTGCCCTGACCGTCGTACCGGCGACCGTCGAGGACACGGGCGCCGCTGACGGGGTATCGAGAATCGTCGACATGGGCATCACTTCATCGGAGCCGATTGGCGTGCTCGTCCAGTCGAACACCGAGGTCGAGATGCTCCGAGGCTGGCTTCGCGCCGCCGCCGGCTGGGGGGGGCATCACGGCGAGGACTTGCCCGAGCCGAGCGACGCCCCCGACGGCCCCGATGGGATGTACGGCGGCGACGCGTGCTCGGCGGAGACCGTGGCCGGCGGGGCTGCCGTGGTGAACCCGTGCGAGGGCGGGCTCCCGAGCGTCGGCGGCAAGGGCGGTGACGGATTGCCCGACGGCGCGGAGGACGGGGGCGACGGCGAGCCGACCCCGGCGCCGAACCCCAACAACTACGGACGGCGAGGACTCGGGGACGTGGCCGACGTGGGCTGCACGGACGGCGACTATGGGATCTACGGCGCGCGAGGCACGGTCGGCGCACCCGGCCAGGGCATCGGGCGCCTCAGCGAGGCAGGCTGGGAAGCGGACCGGGCCGGCGACGGCGGCTGGGGCACGCCGGGCCAGGGTGGCGGCGGAGGCGGCGGCCGCAGGGGCGGGCTCGGCGTGTGCGGCGCGGCGACCAAGGGGGGCGCCGGGGGAGGCTCGGGCGGGGCCGGCGGCTGCGGTGGTCGAGGCGGCAAGGGGGCCGGAAACGGCTACCCGAGCATCGGCATCGTCGCGCTGCACGCCAGGGTGACCGTGCGCGACACCGAGATCGAGGCGTCCAGAGGCGGCGACGGCGGCGACGGCGGCGAGCCCCAGCGAGGCGGACGAGGCGGCCGGGGCGCACCGGGCGGCGTGCTGGAGGACCGCTCGGCCTACTCCTGCGACGGCGGCCCCGGGGGCTACGGCGGCGAGGGCGGCTACGGCGGCCCGGGGCGCGGCGGCGACTCGATCGGCATCGCCTACCTCGACGAGGACCGGCTCACCGTCGAGGGCGTCACCTTCACGCTGGGGCCGCCGGGCAAGGGCGGCGTCAGCTGGGACGAGGAGGGCAAGATGCTCTCGGGCGAGGACGGCGTCGCCGTGGAGACGCGCCGGTTTGCTGAATAGCTGGAGTGGAGCTCGCCCGCGCCCGCGCAACGCCTTGACAATCACCTTCAGCGCGAATCGGCGTGGGGTGCATTGCCGTGGTGGGCGGGCCATTCACAAGGCACGAGTGAGCCAGTACAGCGGACGTCGTTTTGCATGCGCGATGGCGAGCACGAGAGTGTGCTCGGGGTGCGCCTCAAACGCAATAACGTACGGAAATCGGTCGACGATCGCTCTGCGAATGCTCAGTGGTGCAGGAGAAGTCCCTGGCTAGATCTGAAAAGATGTCGGGGCCTCTCCAACCTTATCGAGCATCGACGAGACCTCGGTGATGAACTCGTCGCCCAGCCCCGGGCGCTTCTCATCGTACCAGATGGCCGCCGCACGAAGCTCGGCGCGCGCCTCAGGATGAAGCTCGACCCGCACGCCGGTCCCCGAGTTCCTTGAGGATCTCCGCCCGCGCGGTGCCCCAGTCGACCGTCTGGACCTTACCCTCCGCTACCTCGCGCGCTCGGCGCGTCAGCTCACCCGCTCACGCTGCTGCGACCTCCTCGGCGTCGGGCTCCTCAAGGCTGGAGAGCACTTCTTCTGCCAGCCGGGCCCGCTCGTGGCGGGGCAACAGCAGCACCTGCGCGAGAAGCTCCTCGGTGGACATAGGGAAACTATAGCATGGCTCGGGTCCGCCACGCACGGCGGCGGCCTCGAGCTCGATGGGCCGCCGCACCGGCGCGAGGCTGGTCTGCTCGCGGACCAGAACAGGCGATGGTGCCGGCATGCCGATGCTTCTCCGGGCCGCTCCTCCACGAGCTCCAGAGGCGTGCAGATGTTCGGAGGCTCGAAGCCACCATCTCGGCATATTTCCTCGAGGAGGTCTTCCCGTGCGACGCCTGCGATGGGGAGCTGCCTCGGGCCTGGAACTTCGCGGAGTGATCCGTGCTTCTCTTCAGCGGGGTCCAGCCTACGAGTCGGCGAGCGCCCGTTCGACGGCCTGCGCGTAGGGCATGGGCGTGAGCGGGATGATGGCGCGGATCGGCCCCACATCGCCGACGAGGTCGGCGTTTAGGCCCAGCAGCAGGTCGGCGAAGGCGCCGCGGGGCAGGCCAGCCAGGCGCTCGAAGAGCCCGGCGAACGGCGCCAGCAGCCAGGGCAGGAGGTGCAGCTTCCACGGCGGGCGCCGGCCGAGCACGCGGGCCGCCACGTCGACCATCTCGTCGGTGGTGAACGCCTCGTCGCCGCCCACGTCGAAGGCCCGGCCGAAGGTGCGCGGCTCGTCGAGGCTGCGCACGAGGTAATGGACGAGATCGTCGAGCGCGATGTTCTGCATGCGGCTCCGGCCGCTGCCGAGGATCAGCGCCACGCGCCGCCGCGCGTTGGCCAGCGTGGTCTCGAAGCCGAAGCCGCCGCGCCCGACGATCTGACCCGGCCGCAGGATGGTCACGTCGAGCCCGCTGCCGAGCAGCATCTGCTCGGCCTTCCAGCGACCGCGTGCCCAGATCGAGGGCGTGTCGGGCGTGATGCCCAGGAAGGTCACGTAGAGCACGCGCCGCACGCCGTGGATCCGGCAGGCTGCCACCACGTTCTCCAGGCCGCGCAGCTCGGTGTCCACGAAGGTCTCGCCGGGCGCGGCGCCCTTCTGCGGCGAGAGCGTGTGCACGCAGTTGAACACGGCCTCGCAGCCGCGAACCGCTGCCTCGATGGAGGCGCGGTCGGCGATGTCGCCGCGCACGAGCTCGGCGGCGGCGGGTAGCCTCGCGCGGGCGGCGTCGAGGTTGCGCACGGCGCAGCGGACCAGGAACCCTTCCTGGAGCAGCGCTTCGACGAGACGGCGGCCGGTGAGCCCGGTGCCGCCGAGGACGAGCACGGTTCGCATGTCCTCATCGATAGCGATGGCCTGTCGAACGCACCATGCGCAAGCGTGCCGATCACTGTCGCGAGCGTACGAGACGAGCGGACGAGCTTCAGCCGCGCGCTTCGTTGCGGTAGTCCCGCGGCCGCTTGCCGGTGACACGCTTGAAGGCCTGGCTGAAGGCGCTCTCCGACGAGTAGCCGAGCGCGGCGGCGATCTGCGAGATGGGCGCTGTCTCGTCCCGCAGCCGCCGCTCCGCCAGCCGGATGCGCCACGCCGTGAGGTACTGGAGCGGCGCCACCCCTGCGGCCTCCTTGAAGCGCACGGCGAAGGTGGTGCGCGACATGGCCGCGGCGCGGGCCAGCTCCTCGAGCTTCCAGTCGCGCGCCGGCTCGCCGTGGAGGAGGCGCAGCGCCGCCGCCAGCCGCTCGTCGCGGATGACCCGCAGCCAGCCCGCGGGCAGGCGTGGCGCCGTGGCCAGGTGGGCGCGCAGGATCTGGACGAACAGCAGCTGCGCCAGCATCGATGCCGAGAGGAAGGCGCCCGGCGCGCCGCGCGCGGTCTGCTCCGCCAGCAGCTGCTCGATGAGCCAGCGGATGGAGGCTGCCTGGGGTGCGGTCGCGCGCACGTGCAGAAAAGGGGGAAGCGCGCCCTGCACGAGGTCGGCGTGGCGCGGATCGAGGGTCACGCCGCCGGCGAGGAGCAGCACCTCGGAGCCGTCACCGAGGGTTGAGAAGAGGTGGCGCTTCTGGGCCAGCAGGCACATCACGTCCAGGGGTGGGGCCGAGAGGTCGCTGCCGACGAGGAACCCCCTCCCCCCGGGCAGGAGGAACGCGTCCCCCGGCTCACCACGGATCGCCTTCTTGTGGCCGTCCAGGCGGAACCAGCAGCCGCCCTTGGCGACGACCGAGATCTTCATCTCGCCGGGCGGCGGGAAGTGGACGGCCCAGCGGCCACCGGCGGCGATGCCTCCGGCCATGACCGACGTGGCCTGGGTGAGCCGCAGGATGTCGGTGAGCGGATCGCCGGCAAGGGAGTGGATGACAGCGTCGAGCGACACACGTCGCACTATGGCGCATGCTGCCAGGCGAGACTACCGCGCGATCGTTCAAGGGAGCAGCCCAAGGAGGATGATGATGAGGAAAGATCACAGAACGCTGAGGCGCTCGGCGGGTCGTCGCGGCCCCGTCACGAGACCCGAGATGTGGATCTGTACGAGCGGACCATTCGCCTCGTCGTATACCACCCCACTCGAGCCTCCGATCTCGCGTCGGAGAAGGCCGAGCCCACGGTGTGTGGGGGCCGCAAGGGTGCAGTCGGTTGGCCAGGCGGCTTCGGAGGCTGGTGGCGCGCGGACGCCAACGACAGCTCGGTGCTGATTTTTCTGGCACACACCATGGTCCGAGCGGGACCAGCTCAGCAGAGGCATCGGCTTGGGAGTCTACGAAGCCATCACCCAGCTCCGAGCCTTGGCGTCGGCCGACGACCGCTGACGACCTTATCACTCAGCAGCCGGTTAACAGACTTGCGGTCAAGGGCGTCGAGGAAGGCCACCCAGCCGGCGCCGGCCGCGACATCGGCGGCGTGCTGGGCGCGCACGGCAGTGCAGCCGCACAACGAACTGGAGCACGCGGAGCCGCCGACAGCCGCTCGGCTCTCCTGCTCCGTCAAGCGCGAGTAGATGCTCTCACGCCGCGCGCTTCGAGCCCACGCGGCCGAGGTGCGTGTCGCCGAACGCCGTCCCGTACTTGAGCCCATAGCCCAGCATCCGATCGAAGCCGATGTGCCCGACCCAGATCGCCGCGCCGAGCAGCAGCGCCGGCGAGCCAAGCGCGACCGACGCGGCCGCGAGCAGCGCCGGAGCCAGATGGCTGTGCCCCGCGTTGTAGACCACCGCGCCCACGCGCGGGCCCGCAAGGTAGCCGAGCAGCGACAGGTCGGGCAGGAAGAACAACGCCGCGAACCATCTCCAGCTCCCGCCCAGGTGCGCGTAGGCGAGCAGCGCTGCTCCGAGCACGAGCGCGCCCTCGAGGCGCAGGAGCGCGCGCGGCATGCCCTTGGCCCCGCCTGCCGAGACCTCGCAGGTGGGCTGCGGCACGGGGCGGCGGGTAGAGGGAGCAAGGTCGAGCTCAGGGAGCGTCGCGGCGGTGGTCATGGTCGTTCTCCTCCTCGTCGTGCGTACCGGCGCGGGTGCCGGCGACGTGGAGAGCATGGCCGCTGCGGGTGCTCATGAACATTGTACAAATGCGTCCAGCCGCTCATCATCTTTTGATGAGCCCAGCCGAGCCCTCGTGGGACCTCTACGGCGCCTTCCTTGCCGTCATGCGCACCGGCAGCCTCTCCGCCGCCGCGCGTGCCCTCGACGTCGCGCAGCCCACCGTGCGCCGCCAGATCGAGCAGCTCGAGTCGCAGCTCGGCGTCGTGCTTTTCACCCGCGCGCCGAACGGCCTGGTGCCGACCGAGCTCGCGCTCGCCACGCTGCCCTACGCCGAGTCCATCGCCGCGAGCGCGCGCGCCCTCGTGCGCGCCGTGTCGAGCCCCACCGCTGCCGACCGCGGCACCGTGCGCGTCACGTGCAGCGAGGTCGTTGGCGCCGAGGTGCTTCCCCCGATGCTCGCCGCCCTCCTCGTTGCTCATCCGCGCCTTCAGATCGAGCTCGTCGCCACGAATCGCACCGAGGATCTCCTGCGCCGCGACGCCGATGTCGCCGTGCGCATGGTGGAGCCGACGCAGGCCGGCCTGGTGAGGCGCTGCGCCGGGCGCGTCGAGATCGGCCTCTTCGCCACCAAGGCGTACCTCGCCGCGCGCGCTGCCCCGACGTCGCTCGCGGGGCTCGTCCCGGACCACGCCCTCATCGGCGCCGACGGCTCCCGCGCCATCATCGACGCGCTCGCCGCCGCCGGGCTCGTCACCACGCCGCGCGATTATGCGTTCCGCAGCGACAGCGACATCGCGAAGCTCGCCGCGGTGCGCGCCGGCCTCGGCATCGGGGTGTGCCAGATCCCGCTCAGCCGGCGGCCGGTGCCGCTCGTGCGCGTGCTGCCCGCGCTCGCCTTCCACCTGGACGTCTGGGTCGTCATGCACGAGGATCTGCGCGCCGTGCGCCGCGTCCGCCTCGTCTTCGAGCACCTCGTCGCGCAGCTTGGTGCCTACGTGACCCAGGCACGCGAGACACGTCGTCCCGGTACACGACGAGACAGGGAAACCGTGTCAAACGCACCCGACGCGTCCCGTGACGGGTAGAGGGCCAGCGGTCCGGCGCCCCCGCAATTCGGGTCAATGCTGCCTCGATCCCTTCGGCGAACCTGCGCTGCGCGAGCGCGAGCGCGCGCGGTCACTCCTCTGCCGTCGCGGAGCTTGCGGCCTTCGACGTGGGGCGGTTGCCGAGCACGCGCGACACGAGCGCGAGCAGCATCTCGCGCGCGTGGCCGCGGTCGACGGCTGGATCGCGTAGCCGGATCGCCTTGCTGCCGTCCAGCACCGCGAGCAGCATGGTCGCGAGGGCCGCCGCCGGCAGCGTGTCGTCGACGAGGCCGGCTGCCTGTCCGCGCGCGATCGCGCTCGCGAGGAGCTGCTTCATCTCGGCGCTGTGGCGCCGGAGCCGATCCGCGATCGCGGCGTTGCGCTGCGACTCGGCGAGCAGGTCGAAGAGGAGGGACGGCCCCTTGCCGCTGTAGAGGTCGGCCACGAGCGCGGGGAGGTCGCGCCCACCCTGCACGTCACCCGACAGGTGCGTGGCCGCCTCGTCGAGCACGAGCTGGAAGAGGCCCTCGAGGATGGCCTCCTTGCTCGGGAAGTAGTGGTAGAGGTGCCCAGGGCTGACGCCCGCCTCGGCGCAGATGCTCGCGATGGAGGCCTGCACGCCCTCGGCTTCGAAGCGGCGCTGGGCCGCGCGCAGGAGCTCGCGACGCTTCTTCTCGTGCTGGTCGGGGTTGACAGTGCGCATGGGCGATCTCAATGTTAGAGCGTTCGCTCTAACATTGAGGGGGTCGGAGAGGGGTTGAACGATGCCCATGGTACCGCGCACGCATCTCGGCAAGAACGGTCCGCTCGTGGGGGCGCTGGGCCTCGGCTGCGGCGGGATGTCGCCCAGCCGCGGCGCCGGCAGCGACGCCGAGAGCATCGCCACGATCCAGGCGGCGCTCGACGCCGGGATGAACCTCCTCGACACCGCCGACTTCTACGGTATGGGGCACAACGAGGCGCTCATCGGACGCGCCATCGAGGGCCGGCGCGACCGGGCCTTCGTGAGCGTGAAGTTCGGCATGCTGCGCACCCCGGGCGGGAAGTTCCTCGGGATGGACGGCCGCCCGGCCACGGTGAAGACGTTCGCGGCCTACTCGCTCCAGCGCCTCGGCGTCGACGAGATCGACCTCTACCAGCCAGGGCGACCCGATCCCGACGTGCCCTTCGAGGAGACGATCGGCGCCATCGCCGACCTCGTGCGCGAGGGCAAGGTCCGTCACGTCGGCGTGTCCGAGGTCGGCGCAGAGCTCCTGCGCCGCGCGCACGCCGTGCACCCCATCACCGCGCTCGAGATCGAGTATTCGCTCGCTTGCCGCTTCATCGAAGCAGAGATCTTGCCGACCGCGCGCGAGCTGGGGATCGGCATCGTCGCCTACCGCGTGCTCGCCGATGGGCTGCTCAGCGGCGCGACGGCGCCGAGCCCTGGCGCGCACTTCGTGGCGCCGCGGATGGAGGGACACGCCCTGGAGCAGAATGTCCGCGCCGCTCGCCCGCTCGTCGACATGGCCGCCCGGAAGCGCTGCACGCCAGCCCAGCTGGCCATCGCGTGGCTGCGCGCACGCGGCGACGACATCGTGCCGCTCGTCGGCATCAGCCGGCGCGCGCGGCTCGACGAGAGCCTCCTGGCGCTCGACGTGCGCGTCTCCCAGGACGAGCTCGCGCAGCTCGACGCTGCGTTCGCGCCGGGCGCGATCGTCGGCGATCGGTACCCCTCGTTCGTCATGAAGCACGCGGCGCGCTGAGCGACGCGGGTCGCGGACCCCACGCCGGACACCCTGGCGGAACGCCCGGCCGCGCCGGGAGACCCCTTATTACCAGGCTTCAAGGATGGATCATGAAGGCCATCGAGAGGGCGACCCGGCCGCCGAGATCCGCAAGCTCGCCCCGGCCGGCGTCGACCTCGTCGCCGAGGTGGCGCTCGGCGCGAACCTCGCGCTGGACCTGGCCGTGCTGCGGACGCGCGGCACGATCTCGACCTACGCCAACGACGGTGGCAAGCCGGTCGAGCTGGGTCGGCGTGCAGCGTGAGTTGGGCCGCAGCGAGCAGCCCAAGGATGATGAGGAAAGAGCACAGAACGCTGGGGCGCTCGGCGGATCGTCACGGCCCCGTCACGAGACCCGAGATGTGGATCTGTACGAGCGGACCATCCGCCTCGTCGTATACCACCTCACTCGAGCCTCCGATCTCGCGTCGGACGATCACGTCCTGAAACGTCATCGGCCCCTCTCCGAACTGCAGCAGCGCGCCCGTCGCCTCCAGCGCGTGATGCCGGTGGGGAAAGACGGGCTGCACCGTGTACCCCGCGGGCACCGGTGGATACGAGCCGATGAGCGTCGCCGTCCCGGTCGCGTCGATCTGCCAGAGCTCGACTGCCCCGCTACCGGGGCCCGTGGCGATCGCGACGCGAAACGAGTCCGGCGCGAGCGCGCGCACGGCGAGCAGCGGAGCGTCCGGCAGGCCGACGATCGGCACCGAGCTCGCGCTGGCGAGATCGACGACACGGCTCTGAGTGAGCGCGAGGTTCGAGTAGCCGAGGTGGACGAGCATGTCCTGCTCGTCGCCGTACACCATGACGCCGTTCGCGTCGTACCAGCGCTTGTTCCCGTCGCCGGAGCAGCTGTGTATCCACGATCCCCCGGGCCCCACCTTGATGTCCTCGATCCAATCGTGGGGGACGCATGGTGCCGTCGGCAGGACGAGGTCGTTCGCGTCCGAGCCGTTGCGGTACGTGCCCACGTAGGGACATGCGTCGCAAACGAACTCGCGAACCGATCCTGCGAGCACGTAGAGCAGCTTGCCGCCGTCCTGGAGGCGCGCGCTGAACCCATCGTAGGCGCCAATGAACCCGACGGCGGCCGTGTTCGGGTCGCTCCAGTGGGCCATGGCGTCGCGACCGCTGGAGCCCGGCTGGACCGTCCCCAGCAGGTAGACCTCCGCAGGCTCGAACACGTCGCTGATGTCGCCCGGACCGCCGCCGCCGCCGCCGGCGCTGACCGCACCCCCCGCCCCGCCGCTTCCACTGCTCGCGTCCGTGGAGGTCGAGCCGCCGCCAGCGCCAGCGGAGGTCGCCCCGCCGCCAGCGCCAGCGGAGGTCGCCCCGCCGCCAGCGCCAGCCGACGTCGAGCCGCCGCCCGCGCCAGCGGAGGTCGCCCCGCCGCCCGCGCCAGCGGAGGTCGCCCCGCCGCCCGCGCCGGCCTGGGCGCTCGACGTGGAGCCGCCGCCGGGATCCACGATGAGGACCTCGGACTCGCAGGCGCCCAACGTGAACGTGCCGAGGATGAGCACCGCGGCGCGCGCGCCAACGCGCCGATGCCGAGGAGCGCCATCTCCTCGCGGAGCCGGGCCGACCTCGTCGCGACCACGGTCGTCTCGCTCGATATCATCCCCAGGTCGCATCGGCCACCCTCCGCTGTCCTGTTCAGCCGAGCTCCACGCTAGCGGTTTCGCGCTTGCACGTCGATTCTTCCGACGCAGGGCGCGTGGTGGCGCTGCCGGACGGGCCATCCGCCTGACGGTTTGCGCGTGGGTTACTCCGCCGTCGCTCCCTCAGCGGCGGTGCGAAGCGCCGCCCGCCGCATGCCCTTGTCAGGTTGTTTTCGGGGCCAAGATGCGGCCCCGCTCAAGAAACGCTCTCCGCACGTTGGTCATCCAGGAAGCGACGATCTCGTCCGACTTGTTCCACGCGTCCTCCTTGAGAAGCTGCTCGATGCGGACGTCGCGCTGAAGATCTGACGCCCAGCGCTCGAGACTGGGGATCGATGCTGATGCCGCGAGTAAACTGGCCAACATCTTGGCGTTGCGGCCGAGCAGGCCATCCGGCCCCGTCGCGCTGTGACGCTCTGCGGGCGTCAGGCCAACGGGGACGAGCACCGGACACTGCTCGTCGACTCTGACCCGGGCCTTCTCCGGGAAGCTCGGATCGACGAACACAGCCGTGACGATGAGCTGCGGAGTGACCCAGCTCCCCGCATCGATCGCGCACCACAGCAGATTGCGGTCCAACGTCTCGCTCTGGTCCAGCAGGAGCGCGATGGCTCCAACGAGGTGCGGGCGCCAGTTCGCATCGCGGAACAGAGCGGCGACCCAGCGGGCCGGGTCGCCGGCGGAGAGCGCACGCTCAACGCGATCGATGACGATCTGGGCCTCCGGCTGGTCGAGCGACGACTCGACCACCGCGACCGCCGCGTGCGGCGGCACCTC
The DNA here is from genome assembly GCF_051530195.1 of Sorangium sp. So ce321. Classification (NCBI taxonomy): domain Bacteria; kingdom Pseudomonadati; phylum Myxococcota; order Polyangiales; family Polyangiaceae; genus Sorangium; species Sorangium sp. So ce321. The sequence goes on from NZ_CP150329.1 coordinate 8,450,874, forward strand.
GACGTGGAGGAGCGTCGCGAGCAAGCGGGGCGCGAGCTCCGGGTGCTCGCGGAACATCTCGACGAGGGCGTTGTGCTCGAGCGTCGGCATGACGCTCGGCCTCGAGCACGCCCCATGCCGGCACGAAACGGCGGGGAAATGCGGAGCAGAGCTCCAGCTCAGGGGGGTGGCGGCGCCATGGTGGAGTCGGGCCGAACGCCCGCCCTGGTCGCCCAGTGAGCCCGGAAGCTGCCCGGCACGCCCGCCGACCCGGCTGACCGCGGGAGGGCTGGGTGCGCAAGCGCGGAGGGGCCAAACGCCCACCCACCGCGCCGAGACGACCACCGCCGACCCGGATCCCGCCGGAGGCGATCCTCGCCGAGAGCGGTCTCCTGCGCGCCATGCTGGCCCGGTTCCGCGCGCCCGCGCGCGATCGGGACGACGTGCTCGAGGAGTGCCTCATCGGCGCCATCTTCGGCCACAGTGATGCCCCTCTGTGCCAACGTCGGGTGAGACAAGCTGCCCCCTGGAAATCCATGGTGAGAGGGCGGAGAATGGACCTGACCCGTGCCGAAGCCTTCCCATCTCCGATCCGTCGATCCCACCCCTGCCCCAGCGGCGCAGGGTACTGCTTCCCGCCCGAGCGGCGTTGCCGTCGAGACCGTGCCGACGCCGGGCAAGCGGCGGAAGCTCTCGGCGGCGGAGGAGCCGCGCATCGTTCGCGAGGCGGCCGCGTGCACCCAGCGCGGGCACATCGAGGCGCCGCTGCGCCGCGAGGGCATCTACAGCTCCCTCCTGACGGCCTGGCGCAAGCAGCTCGCCCTCCAAGGCAGCGAGGCTCTCGCGGGGCGCAAGCCCGGCCGCAAGCCGAAGCAGGACGCGAAGGACCGGCGCATCCCCGAGCTCGAGAAGCGCTCGGCGCGGCTCGAAGAGAAGCTCGCGCTCGCTGAGAAGCTCATCGGCCTTCAAGAAAAAGCCTCTGCCATTCTGGGCGTTGGCTGGCTGCTCGTCGAGCGCGAGAGCGCGCAGCTCGCCGAGCAGCTCTTCGCGGAGACCGTCGCCCGCCGCGGCGCCGCCGCACACGGGCACGACCAGCGACGCGCCCGAGCCTGGCGCCACGCCCTCCGCAGCGGCGCGACCTCAACCGCTCACATCCCAGAGCCGGAACGCGCCTCTCAACGCGATCCACTCCTAGGATTCTCGTCCGGCCTGCCTCAAACCTGTTGGCAACTTCCGCGGCCGCTCCATGGCACATAGATTCAGTCGAAGGACCACATAATCTTCCAGAGATAGCGTGGCCCAGGACACACTGTTTGCCAGAGAATGGGCCAAGGCATGAGCCGTGAAACATCATATAACAACAATCGTCAGCAAGCAATCGGGAAAACATCTATGACAAATTTGAAGCAGAATCGATTCTCCCGCTGGTTCGTAATGGCGTTCGCGTCAGTCGCGCTAGCAGGCTGTGGCGATGATACCAATACCACAGGGGCCTCGAGCAGCTCATCGTCTTCTAGCGGCTCTTCATCCTCCAGCTCCAGCTCCAGCTCCAGCTCCAGCTCATCTTCGAGCAGCTCTGGTGCATCTTCGAGCAGCTCCAGTTCGTCTTCGAGCAGCTCCAGTTCTTCTGGTGGTGGTGGCGATACAACGGGTACACCCGTCCCCGATCTGTCCAAGTACTCAGCCTATACTGAGAGATACACTGAAAAAACCGTGATCACTTCAAATCACGCAACGGGCCACGTTGGTGATTTTTTCTTCACTCACTGGAAAGATGGCGGCTCGACATCTTTGACCGTGGACCCGAATGGCGAATTCAGCGTGACCTGGCAGGGCGGTGGCTATAACTATGTCGGTGGTCCAGGATGGCATTACGGAGATGAGAACAGGGTGATCGGCTACCGGTTGAATAGCGACAGCGGCGCGAGCTATATCGCTTTGTACGGCTGGGGGTACGACAAGACCATGCCCGCTTCAGACGCGGCACACCTGGTGGAGTATTACATCCTGCAACGATGGAGTTATGATCCCAGCCAGGGTGCTACCCCTGGCAAGACCTTCGTGAGCGATGGGGTTGAGTATTCCACTTACCGCTCAACGCGGCAGCAGCAGCCATCCATCAATGGTCGCTCCACTTTCTACCAGTACTGGAGCAAGCCTGCTCGGCCGCAGGCCCTCGGAGAGGACCACAAAGTCATATTCGCCGATCACGTGAAGGCATGGGCCGACACCGGCTGGATTCTTCCGAACATGAACAATCTGGATGCGAGTGACGATCCCACCTATCAGGTCATGGCCGTCGAGGTGTTCAACCCCGGTAGCAATGGAACTGCATCCGGTCGCGTTTGGGACGACACGCCCTGATCGAAAGAGATGGGGCTCTTCGTCGGAAATCGGGCCGAATGATTCGGGCAAGCTGAGCTGACGACAGCACCAGAGCGACTATTTGCTGGCAGGAATGAGAATGGCGGGCAACTGGTCGGAATGGCTAGCCCGACCACGTGTATGGACATGAAAAGTGCGCTGACTCATCGACTCCGCCGCATTGCGGTGGTCCCTTCGTGTTCACAGCCCGCGAAACGAGGAGACCAGGATGGGGCAGCGCACGCGTGTAGACGGCCACCCCGATCCGCAGATCTCTGACCCTCGGAAGGCGGCAGTACTCACATGCCCCCTGGGCGCGCCGCGGGCGCGACCCCGGACGTCGAGCATTCCTTCGATCCGACCTTCGCCCGCGATTTCCACCGGAGCGCCTCGGAGAGGACGCTGGCGGCGGCAGCGAGCGCGTCATCTCCGCCGATACGCGCGATGAGGGGCGCGAGCTGCTCCACGCCGCCCCAGCGGCTCAGGGTCGAGACGAGCGAGACGTCCTCCGCCGCGTCCCCGAGGCTCACGACGAACAGCCTTGCCGCCGTCGCGAGCGACATCCACGGAGCGCAGCGCACCACGCTCTCCAGAGCCTCGGTGCCCCGGTCGTCGTGGTAAGCAGCGACGGCGCGCGCCGCGAGCGCGGGGCGCGACGGCTCGGGGGCGGCGAGACAGAGCGCCGCGAGAACCATGATGCGCGCGGTTTCCGAGCCACCTCCGCCGCCACCTTCGGCGATCGCCACCGCCGCCTCGAGCCCGAGCACATGGATCGCTTCGGCCGCGTGATCACACACGAGCCCCGCGGCGACCCACGGGGGATCCAGCGAGGCCACCGTGTCGCGCGCCGCCTGCACGAGGGAGCGGCCTCCCTCGGTCGCTGCGGCGCAGAGCAGCGGACGAGCGGCGAAGATCCCGCTGCCACAGAGCTCTCGGACGATGCCGAGCGCGCGTTCCGGATCGCCGAGCTCGACGAACCGCACGGCCAGCGCGGAAGGGGGCGGGAGGGCCTCGTCCAGCAGCCTGGAGAGCTCGGCCAGCCCGAGGAAGGGAAGCAGGGCCGCGGTGCACGCGCCGGCGTCGTGCCGCTCGGCGTCCTCGTCGTGGTCGGCAAAAAACGCATCGAAGGACATCGAGACAGCGAGGGTCCGCTCCGCATCGGGCAGCAGTGGCAAGAGGGGCGCCAGCGCGTTGGCGCGGGACGTCGGTGGAAGAGGGAGCGCCGCGCCGAGGAGGGCGAGCGCCTGGTTCCGCCCCATCCCTTTCGCCGTGGCGAGCCGCGCGAGCGCCTGCCCCGGCTTCGCGCTCGACAGCGCGCGCTCGACGGCTTGCTGGACGAGCGCTTCCGCCTCGGCGCGCGGCAGGAAGTCGGCCGCCGTGAGCCACGCGCTCAAGGTGCTGTCGGGCCCTCCTTCCGCCCGCCACGTGGCCGAGACCGCCCACCGCGCGAACGTCGACGCCTCGTCGCCCGATGCAGCGCGCGCCGCGGTGAGCAATGCGAGCGCATCTTCCCAGCCATCACCGCGCCATGCCGCGCCTGTCCGCCTCACGACGTCGAGCGCGGGCGCCTCGATGTCCGCGCGCAGCGAGGGAGAGGCGCGCGCCGCGAGAGCGAAGAGTGAGACGGCGAGCGCCCGCTCCGTGTCGTTCCACGCCTCCTCGTCAGCCCTGTCGACTTCAGGAGGCCACGCGCGGTGCAGCGTCGCGAGCGCGCCCTGCGCGAGCGCGAGCCGCACGAAGCCCGACAGCGCGTCGGGCGGGATCTCCCTGGCGTCGGAGGCGCCAAGCGGCGCCGACATCGAGCGTCGCACGCGCCCCAGCTCCGCCCGACGCGCAGCGAGATCCTCGCGCGAGCGCGGCCATGCCCACCGCGGTGCAGCGAGCGGAAGGAGATCGGCGCGCGGTGCACCGGCGGAGAAGACGTGATCGCCGGCGTACCGGCGGAGGTAGGTGACCGCGCCCCTCTCGCCTGTGTCGAGGCTCTCCCAGGTGCGAACGAGCGCCCGGGCAGCCTCGGCGAACCGCTGCTCAGCGAACGCGACGTGCTCCGGGTGCGCGGCCACCCAGGCGGCGCGCAGCGTTTCATGACGAAAGCGAATCCGGTGACCCTCTTCACGCCACTGGAGAACCGGCTCCACGGCCTCGCGGTGCGTGTCGAGAGAGGCGGTCACCTCGGCGACGTGCGCGCCGAGGAGCGGCGCCAGCTCGGTCGCGTCGAGCGGCGCGACGGCGCACGCGAGGGTCGTCATGAGCTCCTCCAGCGGAGCCGCGCCGCGATCGCGGAGCGATCTCGCGATCGCGTCCACATGGGCGCGTGGACCTGGACCGTCGACCGCCGCCCAGGCGAGATGGCCGCGGAGAGATGGCTCGACGTCCTCCAGGCGGAATCCGTCGACCGAAACATACGTCACGTCCGCGGCGCGGAGACCGAGCCGCGCTGCCCACCGCTCGGCAACGTCGCGCGCGCCGGAGACCGTCACCAGCACACGCGCGGCGGGGCCTGGCTCGTCCAGCACCGAGCGGCGAGGGTCGTCCGGCCAGTCCACGCAGGCCTCAGGCGCGAGCAAGCCAATCAAGAGCTGCGGCTGGCCGTCCTCTCCGTCCCAGTTTGCGATGCGGTTCACGAGGCTCGTGCGGACACCGAAGTGAAACTCGTCGAATCCCGTGCCTTCGGGCCATGGGCCAGCCGAGAGCTGTGCGAGCACTTCCTCCTCGAAGGCCGCGCCAAACGTGCGTCCGGCGTGGACGAGGAGCTTCAGGGTGCCAGGACCCGTGATCGAGCGGAAGAAGCGTTCAACGACCGTTCTCTTCCCTGCGCCGGAGGGGCCATGGACGACGCACGCCGACGGGCGCCCCGCTTCATGCCAGGATCGCAGTGCCTCGAATGCCCTGGACTGGCCTTCACCAAAGAACCGGGCCTCCATCGGCCGCTGCCTCCTCGGCTTCCGGGAGTGCGTCTGGCAGGATCTCAAGGAGCTTCACGACGGCCGTTTGCAGCCGCCAGGATGCGGCGTCGGGCTTCCGGCCAGGGGACGGGCGTGACGACCCCGTCGTCGACCTGAGCCGCCGCCCACACGCCGGCGTCTGGCGACCCCTGAAGCCCCTCTTGCTGCACCGAGTCCGCGTCGTGGCCGAGCTGCACAAGCGCCTGGACCAGGGAAGTCGGCAGATTCTCGTCCAGTTTGATGCGCATCAGAACCCGACGACCTTGGGCGCCGGTAGATCTTCCCGGACGGAATCCGCGGCGAACGCGACCACTGCGCGCACGTCGTCCGCGGTCAGGGTCGGGTAGTCGCTGAGGATGTCCTCGATCGAGTCGCCGTCCGACAGGCTGGCGAGCAGCGTGCGGAGCGTGACCCGCGTTCCCTTGATGACCGGCTCGCCCCCGCAGACGAGAGGATCTCGCACGATTCGGTCGCGGTGGTTCATGACGTGAACTCTACCGCAATTTCGGCTCGGCTTCAGCGGTCTCTGCTGCCGACCCCCAGCGGAGTTTGGCCGCTATGCTCGCCAGTCGCGCCGCATCCTCCGGCTCGACGAGGCCGAACGCCGCTCCCTGCGCGTCGTCACATGCCGCGACCCGCACGCCGTTCGGAAGCTCGATGGGCCTGATGACGATTCCGCCGTGCCTGCGCACACGGTCGACTGCGATGTCGAGGGACGGGACGGAAAAGACGGAGAAGAAGAGCCAGTGGGGTTGGACGCCGGGGCGCCCCTCGACGTCCGAGATCAGCCCGCTGCTCGATTCACCGGCGCCGAACGCGAAGCGTTGGTGGTGGCGGAGCTGGCCCAGATCGACTTTCTCGGTGAAAGACCGGTCTAAGAGGGCCGAATCGTTCATGGCGGCGGTGTCCGGATCGCGCGGTTCGAGCTGATGCCAGACGACGCCCGCGGAGGATTCGGCTGAACTGTCGGTCACGGCGGCAAACGTCATGAAACGCATTACACGCTAATGGTTCTGTGCGGACAGCGAGGCGTCCGCCGGGGCCTCGGGCGGGTCGCGCGGGGCGCTCGACGCGCCCGCCGCGGCCTCGTTGCGGGCGGGCTGGTCCCGATCGGCCCATTGCGGCTCGGCCCCTCGCGGCGGCGCCTGCCCGTCGCTCGCCGCGCCGCCTGCCGGCGGCGCCACCCCGGGCTCCGCGCCGCGGGACGACCACGTCTCGCCCCGGCCGACGAAGCGCTCGACCGCGCCGTCGCGCACGGCGACCCGCCCCTCCACCACCGAGACGCGGGTCTCTGCAGGCTCGCCCGCCGGGCCGACCAGCCGCTCGACCGAGAACCGCGTGCCGTGGACCGTGATGGTGGTGTCCGGGGTGCGGACCGACAGCGTCATGCCCGCCGCGAGCGGCGGCACCGCGACCGAGACCAGGCCGCGCTCCAGGGCGACGACGTCGTCGGAGCGGTCCTGCCCGGCGCCCGTCGACGTGAACCTCACGCGGGTCGAAGGCCCGACCTCGATCGTCGCGCCCGTCGCCAGCGACGCGCTCGCCGTCGCCTGCTCGCCGGTCCGCAGCTCGTCCTCGCTCGCGAGCGGTACCAAGGCGAGCGACGGCGGCGAGCGCGTCGCGCCGCCGGAGGCAATCTCGACCGAGCCCTGGAGGGCGGTCACCCGCGCGGCCGCAGGGGCCGGAGGGCGCGCCCGAAGCACGACAACCTCGCTGAGGACGACCGCGGCCAGCACCGCGGCGAGCGCGGTCGCGGGGCCGCGGAGAGGCGGCCGTCGGGCGGCGCGGGCACCACGCCCCGCGGCCTCGGCGGCGAGCTGATCGATGCGGGAGGCGACGCGCCGCTGGAGGTGCATCTCCTGCGCCCAGGACAGCGGCGGCACCGGCTGCGCCAGCAGCGCCTGCAGGAGCGCCGCCACCTCGGGTGTCGCGGCCGCGCTCGCCGCGGCGGGGTGAACGTCGCCGTGCTTCATCGCAGCTCCTGCGGTCGAGCGGCGTGGGGAGGCTCTCCTCGTCGGTGGCCGGCGCGGGTTGTTCGGTGCCGGGGGCGGAGAGGAGCCGGAGCCGGGGGCTCGCTGATCGAGGCACGCTCGACGGTTTCCATGCACTCTCCTGTAGCCGGTCGGCCTGAAACCAGGCCGGCCGGCGTGTCTTTCGGGCGCTTCTTCGTCGAGCGCCGCGGAGCCACCCGCGGAGCATAGATAGAAGAGGAACCAGAGCAGCGAGACCTGTTCGGGCAGCGCGCTCAGCGCCCCGCTGCCGGCGGCTCGCCATGCGCGCCGCGCGCCGTGTTAGCCTGGCTGTCCGGGGGCCCCTTTCCTCCGCTGGTCATCGCATGGAGAGGCGTTCGATGCGCGCATGGCTGTCGTTGTCGTTGCTGTTCGTCGGCGGGTGCGGTGGTACGGAAGCCGTCCCGGAGGAATCGACGGGACCGAGGCGGGTGACGCTCGTGACGCCGTCGGCCGCGACCGAGAGCGACGGCGTGCGGCTCGCCGACGGCGCCATCGTCGCGGGCGGCGGCGACCTGAGCCTCTATCAGGCGATGGTGCTCTCGCTCTCCTCGCCCACGCCGGGCTCCCTCTGCGCGAAGGGGATCTTCAGCGCGCTGGGCGACGTCCCGACGGAGGTCGACACCTGCCCGGCGGGGCTCACGGGCAGCTGGGAGCAGAGGACGTACCTGAGCGGGGCGACGACGCACACGACCGAGCAGTCGTCCGTCATCGGGCTCGGCCTCCTCGTGTGGAACGCGGACCACACGGCGCTCTACCGCCTGCGCGTCATCGGCGATTCGTATGACGGACAGGGGGTCTCGACGGCGACGTTCGACGTCGAGCCCGTGCCGTAGACGGCGCGGCCGGCGGGAACCCTTCTCATGAGCCTCGGCAGCCCTCCCGCCTGGGGGAGGAGGAAGTCCAGATGTTTCGGTGACGTCTAGTCCCACCTCTGGGACCCTTCATCCACGATTCCGATTCGCAGGACAGGACAGGGCAGACGCGCTTCGGCTGGTCCACCTGGGGCGGCGTGGAAGGGGATCCCGGCGCCGGCCCCAAGCCTCGCTTCTCGATAAATCCTATATCGATCGTCAACGGAAACATTGACGAAACGAAGCCCCGTCTACATTCCGCGGTGACGTCGTGGGAGCTCGATCGCTCCGGCACACGCCGGGGCGATCCGTGCGCGCTGCCGCCCAGGCCGCGCCGGCCAGCGCGGCGCGGCCTGCCAGGGGCGGGCGCGCCAAGCTCGAGTCCTATCGCCAGTCGCCAGTCACGTCTTCACGGAGGAAAGCCAAGCTTATGTCCTATTTGGCGCCGACAGAATTTGTCACCAAGATGGTCGATGCGGGCGAGTCCAAGGTCTTCATGTCGACCCGGGACACGTTGATCCGAGCCTACATGGCCGGCGCGCTGCTCGCGCTCGCCGCCGTCTTCGCGGTGATGGTCACCCAGCAGACGGGCTACCCGATCATCGGCGCGATGCTGTTCCCGGTCGGCTTCTGCATGCTGTACCTGCTGGGCTTCGATCTGCTCACGGGCGTGTTCGTGCTGTCGCCGCTGGCGCTGATCGATCGCCGCAAGGGCGTCACCCTGGGCGGCGTCCTGCGCAACTGGGGCCTGGTCTTCACGGGCAACTTCGCCGGCGCCGTCACCGTCGCCGTGATGATGGCGGTCGTCTTCACCTTCGGCTTCTCCACGGAGCCGAACGCCGTCGGCAAGGCCATCTCCGGCATCGGCGAGGCGCGCACGCTCGGCTACAAGGAGTATGGCGCCGCCGGCATGCTGACGCTCTTCGTGCGCGGCGTGCTCTGTAACTGGATGGTCTCGACCGGCGTGGTCGGCGCGATGATCTCCAACACCGTCGGCGGCAAGGTGACGGCGATGTGGATGCCCATCATGCTGTTCTTCGCGATGACGTTCGAGCACTCCGTGGTGAACATGTTCCTGTTCCCGTCGGCCATGCTCATGGGCGGCAACTTCTCGGTCGTGGACTACATCGTGTGGAACGAGATCCCGACCGTCGTCGGCAACATGCTCGGCGGCATCACCTTCACGGGCCTCACCCTGTACGCCACCCACCTCAAGACCGCCCCCAAGCACGTCCCCGCCGCCAGGGAGCGCGAGCTCTCCGCCGAGCCGCTCCGCGCCTCCGCCAGCTCCGCCTCCTGACGCGCCCGCAAGCAAGCGGCCCGCCCCCGGCGCTGCGCACCTCCAGAATCCACGTCCGCAGCCCTTGGCAGCACAGGCCGTGCGTCCGACGGCGGCTGGGCCCCGGCGGCAAAGCCCAGCGAGCAGGCCGCCTGCATGCTCATCGGCGAGCATGCCTACGGCCCGACGCCGACCCGCGAGCACGAAGCGATGACCCTGGAGCTACGCCACCTCGGCTCGGAGCTGCACGTCCCGCTCACGGCCCACGTCATCGTCACCCCTTGGAGCGCCTCAATCTCCCGCCGCAGACGCGCCTCCGCCTCCCGCGACCGCGAGAGATCGGCTTTCTGCGCCTGAAGGACGCGGTGCAGATGGCGCCGCTCGACGAGCTACGGGCGGTTGAGGTGAAGGCGCTGGATGTGAAACCAGCCGCGAGGCGTGAGCCCGATCAGCCGGCCGTGGACCGTCTCCTCGACGTGCGCGCCGAGATCGTCATGCTGAGGGCGAAGAAGCCGCAAGCGTCAGGAGCATCGTGCGCAGGGACATAGCGGCCACCTTCGCGCTCGCTCCTCGCATCGTCGATCATGGCGTACCCCCTCCCCCCGACCCGCCGCAGGAGCCGAGGCCCGGGCACGCGACGCCCGCAATGCCGCCTCAGAACGGCGCGGTGGGGGCGGCGCAGGCGCCGTCGATCCAGCGACTCTTGGCAAACCCATCGACGCCGGCCCTTCCGCGGACGGCCACCTTCAGCTCGCACAGGTTACCGTACGTCTCCTCGGGATCGGTGAAGACCTGGCCGCAGACGGGCGCGTACTGCCTCGTGCAAATCTGGGGCTGATCGACGCAAGTCCCCTCGCGGATGGCTTCATTGATCAGATAAGGCGCGATCGGGGCGAGGATCGCGCTGCCCTCTTCGTAGGTCTTCACGTTTTGAGCAAAGAACGACGGGTACGGGGTGCCGGTCTCGTCGGTGGTCTGAAACTCGACGCAGAACGTCTTCGCCTTCGAGAAGGTGCCGCTGGTTCCAAACGCTCCCACAAGGTTCGTCGGCGCTCCGTGCTCCAGGCGAACGCGGTACCAGCTCACGTCGTACGCGTCGGAGAGCAGCGAGACATAGTATTGAGCGCCTGCGCGGTAGAGGAACCAGACGCCCGACTCGCCCGACGGGCAGGGCGTCCTGATGCAGCGGATGCCCGTATCGAGCGCATACGAACCGTCGGCGTCGAGCTGCAGCGTGGGGAACGCCCTGTCGCTGTCCTGCCAGGCGCCGATCAGCTGCGGACCGATGCTCGATCCATGCAGGGCCTGGGTCGTCATCTCGACCTGCGAGGCGTCGTCGCTCTCGCCGGTATCGACTGCGCAGCCGCTCAGGGCGACAGCGCCAACGAGAAAGAGCGATGAAAAGAACCGGATCGATCTGTTCGTGACATACATCATATCGAGTGTGGATACCTCGGTTGTTGAGAAAGACTGCACCCTCGCGGTGCGTCGACGCCAGCGGGTTGGTGAGCAAGACGTGTCCGTGGCGCACGTCTGCCCAGCGACCTTCCGTACGCGCGGCATGGGAGCACGCGAGCACGCGGAGAAAGGCCTTTCAGTCGCTCTGGAAAGAATCAGCGCGAAAGGATCCTTGAGTTACAATGTGGGACACGTAATGTCCTCTGTCCAGAGGGACGGTAGTTTTCTTTTGTTCATCCGTAGAGATATTTCAACTTTGCAAGGCGTGCGCGGAGATTCACCTGTCGGGATCGACGGCGCGTCGGGAGCCGCAGAGCTCTCGCTCCTGTCATGCCGCTGGGCACGCGCGCCGCCCGAGCCTTCGTGGGCGCCACCTGACCCGCCCCGCACTCCGCGCCTGCACAGTCAGGTCGCTTCCAGCCCGGGTGGAGGCGGGACACGAGGGCGCGCCCCGGGCGGCATGAGGTGGGACGAAGGGGCCCGGCGGGCCCGGTGCCCAGGATGTCCGCATGACCGGGCAACCCCTTGCGCAGCCGCGCCGCCTGCTCGGGCTTGAGCGGCGTCGAGCGCGTCACGCCCAGCATGTGAGCGATCACCGCCGCCCCGGTCGCCGACACAGGCGAGAGTCTGTGAATGAGCATAGAAGAGGGTTCGTATCCGCGTCCGCGCCGGCTCACAGGAGCCGCGCGTCTCCACTTCTGAACGTTACTTAACCCTACTTAACAGGCGCGCATTCTATGTGTCCTGTCGCTCTGCGTAGAGCCGATGCGCGGTGGCCGGTGCGCGACGATCGAGGATCGACGATCACCGCCGCCGGCGTCCGCGCGTCTCCATGACGTACCGGAGTCACAGAATGTCCAATAGTAACCGACAGAATCGCGAAATGACGCGCAGCTGGTGGGCGAGCATCGCCTCTCGGGGCGCCGCGCTCTCGGCGGGGCTGCTGGTGCTCGGCGGCTGCGCCGTCGAGATCAGCGAGCCAGGCGCCGACCGGAGCGCCGCGCCGGCCGAGGAGCAGGTCTCGTCGCTGCCGGCCGATCCCTCCGAGCGCGCGGTGCCCGCCCCCTCGGAGCTCGGCCTCACCCGGGACTACCTCATGCCGCCGGAGGACGGCGGTCCCTCGCCGTACGCCCTCCTGCGGGACCTCCCCGACGGGACCACCGTCACGTATGTGGCCTTCGACTCCGCTTCGTACTCGCTGCGGCAGTTCAACGGCAAGCACACCGCGCTGCTCCTGTCGCAGGCCCTGCTCGACGAGATCGGGCTCGCGCGGGTCCGGCAGATCATCGACGACGCCGACCTGCTCTACAAGACCAAGGCCGAGATCACGGGCGCAGAGCCCCCCGGGACAGGGCTCTTGAGGATCGCCGTCGTCGACGTCACGTGCGGTTACGGCTGCGGGTACGTGAACGCGAAGGGCATCGAGATCGTCCCCGACGCGGTGAGGGGCGAGAGCGGCATCAACGTCATCAACCACGAGCTGAACCACAACTTCGACTCGCTGAGCCCCTTCCTGTTCACCAACGCGGACTCGGCGCACGCCTGGACCGAGGTCCTGGACGACCCCACCCACGTCTACCTGGAGCGCGGCGGCAGCCCGCGCGGCAACGGGCAGGCGCTGACGAACCCCGAGTTCATGACGTTCAAGCGCAAGGAGCGGCTGAATCCCTACGAGGAGTTCCCCGGCGCGAGCTGGCAGACGTGCATCGCGAACCAGGCCTGCGACCCGGCCGGCGGCTGGTCGGCGCAGAGCCTCTCCGTGCACACGCAGTCCGGCATCGCGCTCCGGGTCTTCGAGCTGTTCGGCGTCAAGCAGCCGCTCAGGACCTGGGTGCAGCAGGCGCGATCGCTGGTCCAGAGCCGCGGCTATGTGTGGGACAGCTTCACCCCCGAGCAGCGCCGCGAGTTCCTGCTGGAGACGCTCAGCCTGGGCGTGCAGGCGAACCTGTCCTGCTTCTACGACGCCTGGAACTGGCCCGTCTCCACGACCCTGCGGGCGAGCTTGACGGCCCAGTTCGGCGCCACGAACCCGTACTGCAGCGACGCCGACGCCGACGGCTTCACGAGGCAGAAGGGCGACTGCAACGACACGAACGCGGCGATCAAGCCGAGCGCCGTCGAGACGGTCAACAACGTCGACGACAACTGCAACGGCGTGAAGGACGATGTGCTCGTCCAGGAGAGCGGCGACTTCCCGAACGACCAGTCCGCGGCGCAGGCGGTCGGGTTTCCGGCGCGCATCCGGGGCTCCTCGGGCGGCGACGACTGGGATCACTTCTCGATCAACCTGGCCTCCACGACGACCGTGCGGTTCCAGCTCCGCTCCCTGGACACGTACGCCGCCTGGTTCGACGTCTACAACCAGAGCGCCCCCGGCTCGCTGGACGCGTTCTGGATCTGGTCCGGCGACGTGAACGTGTCGAAGGTCACGCTCGGCCCCGGGACGTGGAAGTTCTCCGTCTGGGGCGCGGACGCGGGGAACTACGAGCTGATCGTGCAGCCGGACGCGACGTTCCCGGTCACGGTCCCCGACCTCTGGCCGATCAGCTGGACGCCTGACGCCGTGTCGAACCCGTCCGCGAACCAGTACGTGTTCCCCGCGCAGTCCGTGCCCGGGGCGCTCGCGAGTGTGCCTGGCCTCCAGGTGCGGCACTGGGTGTCGGGTTACGGCTGGGTCGGCACGACGGGGGCAGGCACCTCGTTCACGTGGTCCGCGCCGGCCGGGACCGATCCGCAGGAGCTCGTGTATCGCTCCCAGTTCGTGTCGTCATCGGTCCTCCCGGTGTGGCCGCTGAGCCAGCACCGGAACGTCTCTGCGCTGTCGTGGACCTCTCAGGACGTCGGCGCCCCGGCGGCGCCCGGCAGCACGAGCCGGTGGGTCGACAACTTCGCGATCGAGGGCTCGGGCGCGGGCATCACGGGCACGGCGGACGCATTCCGCTTCTCGTGGGTCAAGGTGAACGGCGACGCCACGATCGTCGCGCGCGTGGTGAGCCTCGAGAACACGAGCGCCTCGGCGCTCGCGGGGGTGACCATCCGGGAGACGCTGAACACGAACGCGAAGCACGCGACCGTGGCCGTGACGCCGAGCAGCACGATCCGCTTCCAGCGCAGGACGTCGAGCGGCGGCTCGACCTCGAGCTCCACCGCGACCCAGAGCGAGACCGCGCCGCGGTGGCTGAAGGTCCAGCGCACCGGGAGCACGTTCCAGGTCTATCGCTCGACCGACGGGGCGAGCTGGACCTCGGTGGGCAGCGCGACCATCAGCATGAGCTCGACGGTGTACGTGGGCGTCGCGGCCACGTCGGCGAGCGGCTCACTCACCGGGACCGCGCAGGTCGACGACGTCGCGGTGACCGGGACCATCGTGCCCTGAAGCCCGGCGCTCTGCCGGCGATGCCCGGCGCTTACCGGGCGTGACATGCCTGCTACCGTCATCGGCGCGCGGCTTCCAGGGTCGTGCGCCGATGACCGACCCCTCCCCCGCGCCCGGAGGTGGCCCCGATGAGCCCGGTGAGCCGCGCCCCCCGTGGACGCCCGCGCCGAGACGGCGGAAGCCTCCCGCGTCCCCCCCAGCGCGATGTTGGCCGCCACCGTCACCCTCGCCCTCCCCGAAGCGCTCTACCAGCGCCGGGAGCGCGGCCTCATGGCTGGGGGACGACCTCGTTCGTGGGGTTGCCGTCGATGTCGCCGACCACGTTGTTGGACCAATCAGCGTACGTACACGTCGCGCACGACGTCGTGTAACCCCAGTGGCTCGGGCCGAAGACGTTGTTGCGCAGGATCATGTCCTCGCCGTTCTCGGGGTAGAAGTCGTAGGCGCCGAGCGAGACGAAGTTGTCGTGGACATCGTAGTTCCGCAGCGTCGAGCCATCGACGCTCTGGGTGAAGAGCACGGCGGTGATGGCCTGCCAGTAGTCCGGCACCTCGTTGCCCGTGGCGGCGTCGACGCCCGGCTCGAGCCGGTTGTGGCCGATCTCGAGCGGCCCGCTGCCCCCGTACGGGAAGACACCGCCCGTATGCGCGAGAGAGGGGTCCGCCAGGTGCGCGATGTAGTTGTCGTGCAACCAGCTCTGCTCGATGAGGGTGTTCTGGCCGCAAAGGCACATTCCACCGGTATTGGCGACGTCCACCCGGGTCAAGCGGATGGTGCACGTCGCGCAGGCGTTCACGGCATGCTCGGTGAGGGCGGCGTTCGTACCGCCGAGACCGACCGGCTCGGGGCGAATGGTGGTATCGCTGATGTTCAACGTGAGCGGCGCGGACTCGTCGGCGTTGACCAGAATGCTGCGGTTCGTGGAGCCGGGCGGCGGCGCGATGATCGAGTTGGTGATGTTGACCGTGCCGTGGCAGCCGGTGCCGATGTAAATGAACGCGTGGAAATACATGTGGTCCAGATTGACGGTGCCGTCGCAATCGTACAGATCCCACTCTTTGCTCAGTTCGTCGCTGGGCCACACTTCCGTGTACCCGGGCGGCACCGGGAGCTTTGGATCGGACTGGGCGTAGGTGCCCACGCCGGGCGCGCCGACGGTGAAGCGATCGGGGTAGCCCCTGGCGCTTGGCGCGTCGCCGCCGCCTGCTCCACCACCGCTCCCGCCGCTCGTGCCTCCGCCGCCGCTGCCTCCGGTGCCTGAAGACATGGATGAGGAGCTGGGCTTCACCTCGCCGTCACCGCACCCTGCGAGGAGGGCGCTCAGCAAGACTACCCCCGGCAAGCTGGGTCCGAGGCCTGCTGCAGGACGATTGGCCGCTCTCTTCATGAGATCTCCTTCGCTTTCGGGGACGTCGCGTCGCTCGTGATCGGAGTTGCAGCCCGAGCAGCCCGCGGCCTGTTGCACGCCGGTTCTCACCCTCATGGGCCACTCGTCTTCAGGGTCATGGAGTCCGGAGGACGGACCCAGACGACCGTCGGTGAACGTGCCGCATATCGAGGGCAGCGTCGATCGAATTCATCAACGCCCGGCGCCTCGCGGGGGGGTTCGGCTGGCACCTTCAGCGAGGCGCGCCGGGTCGAGAGGGCGAGTCAGCGGCGACGGGCTCGCCCCCGCCGGCAGCGATGACAAGCTGCTCGCCGGCCACCCGCCCACGACGCGAGCGCGCCGAAGGGGATATCGCGCTCGGGCGGCGAGAGATCGCCCTGGAGGGAGAGGTGAGCGCGTGCGCGCCCTTCGCCCTCGCGGGTCACGGTCGGGCGCGCGCGCGACCGTGGCGGCCCACGCGCGCAGGTGCCACACTCGCGTTCGAGCTCGCGCGGCCGTCCACACGCCTGTCGCTGCGCCCACGCACCGTGTCGCAGAACGTCAACCTGCAGCTGCTCCACCTCGCGCAGCGCGTCCGCCCGCCCGACGCGCACGCGCCCGACCCCGCCCTGCAGGCCCTCAGCCCCGCGGCGCCGCTGCGGGCGCTCGTCGCGGAGCGCGCACGCGTCGGTGGGCTCGGCGCCGTCTTCGCGCTGGGCGACGGGCTCGACGCGCTGACCTTCTCGCCGACGCTCTACCTGCTCGAGAGCGCCGCGAGCGTGGCGCAGCTCGCGCATCGCTGGAGCGCGCTCGAGCGCGCGTGGGGCGTGCTCCACCAGACGCGGTTCGCGCTCGACGGCGCCGGCGCCCTGGAGCTCGCGGCGCAGCCGTACGCCGGCGCGCTCGCCCCCGCGAGCCAGACCGTGATGATCACCGGGGTGCTCGCCGCGTTGCTGCGCCGGATGGGCCACGGCGAGCTCGTCGTCGCGGCGCGCGCCGCGCGCGGACCGTGGCGCGAGCTCGCCTGCGACGCCCGCTGGCTCGGGCCCGCGTCGCTCGCCGAGCCGCCGGTCGCGCTCCGCCTCGCGTGGTCGCGCCGGACCGCGCCGGCGCCGTCCGCGCGCCAGGCGTTGCACCCACCGAGCGCCCCGGACGACCCGGTCGCCGCCACGCTCGCGGCGATCGCGCGCGAGCCGCACGCGCCGTGGACGCCGCAGGGCCTCGCGCACGCCACGCGCCAGTCGGTCCGCACGCTGCAACGCCGGCTCGCGGCGCACGGCACCACGGCCTCGGCGCTCGCGCGCCGCGTGCGCATGCGCGACGCCACCGTCGCGATCGCCGGCTCGCTTCGGCCGCTCACCGAGATCGCGCACGCGTGCGGGTTCAGCGACGCGGCCCACCTGGCGCGCGAGTTCCGCGCCGCGTCCGGCCTGCCGCCGAGCGCGTACCGCGCGGTCGCGCGCACGCGCTAGCACGCGCCCACGGCGCGGCGCGCGCGCGCTGCGGCCGACGATTGGCGCGCAGATTCAAGCCCGCCGCGCGCTTCGCTGCGAGGGTGAGCACGCACCGGCGAGCGACCATGCCCCCCGGCGCAGAAAGGCACGCCCCCTCCGTATGAACCCCGAACGCAACAAGCAGATGCTGCTCGAGCTGTACGACGCCGTGGTCGGCAAGCACTGGGACGCCGTCCGCGCGCTGTTGACCGCCGACTTCGTCGACCACAACCCCGACGCGCGCGCCGCGCCCGGGGCGAACGGCTGCGAGGCCTTCATCGCCTATTTCCGCGACGGCGAGACGCCGCTCGACGGCGCGCAGGTCGAGATCCAGCGCATGATCGCCGACGCCGACTACGCCGTGGTGCACTACAAGCTCGTGAACCCGCGGCGGCCGCGCGGCGTCGCGGTGGTCGACATCTTCCGCGTCGACGACGGGCGCTTCTGCGAGCACTGGGACGTACTTCAGGACATCCCGGCCGACGCGCCGAACCCCCGCGCCATGTTCTGAGCGCGCCGCCTCGCCCCCTGATAGGCACCGTCCAGAAAGAGAACGTGCAGGTGTGGATTCAGCCGCAGGTCGATCAGAGATCCGATGAGCTACACATCGGGAGAGGATCTCGACTGCTATCTACGCATCGACGATGAGGCAGCCCTGAGGTCAAGGGCTTGAGCGCTCTCTTTGCGCGTGCGACCCGCACTCCGATGCCCTCTCGGCCCGATCGGCCCCGCCAACTCGCCGAATTTGTGCATGTTTCCGGCGCACCGAGACGGCGTCGCGCTCCGGGCATCACGTCGACGGGCATGTGGGGCAGGGTAGCGCTGGACCGCCGTAAGGCGTCTGGAAGCGCTCCCCTCCTACCCTCTACCAGCTACCCTCTTTCCGCGACGGCGTTCGGTGCGCGCTCGAGGGTCGACCGGCGCTGGTTTCAGCAGGGATCAGGCTGGGAAGCGCCCTTGACCGGCGCAGCGGCCCCATGGTTTACGATCGCATGCGATCCTTTCGTGCTCGCGGCCCTCGGCCCTGGATTGGCCTCTTCGCCGGCGCTCTTGCCATCGGCTGCAGCAGCGTCCGCCCGACGGCCAGACCGAGCGCTCCCGTGACCGCTCCGGCCCCACCGGCCGCGCCTCCGGTGAGCGTCGTGTTTCAACCGAGGTCGACGCTAGCATTCCTGCTGGCGTTGCCGGAGCGGAAGGTGTGGTGGAGCGACGAGAACTACCTGACCCTCTTCGGCCGCCAGACGTCGGCGGAGTCCGCCGATCAAGGGCGCTCTTCGGCCATCGCCTCGCTCCCCATCAACAACCTCTATCCGCGGAGCATCGTGCTCACCCCCGACGGCGCCGACGCCATTGCGATCTCCTTGGTCGTCGCCTCCACCTGGGAAGGGCGCATCGAGCATCTCCCGCACACCCGGGTCGTGGAGCGGTGGAACCTGGCCACGCGCACCCGGCGCTGGTCGCGCACGCTCCCGGACCTGCCTGAAAGAGGCAACTCGTCGGCCCACGCCGATCTGGTGACGCTGGGGCCACAGGGCCTGTACGCGACCCGCTGCATGAGGGTGGGCGCTCCCGCCTGGGACACCCGATGCCTCGTCGCCGCGCTCGACGAGCGCACGGGAGCGCTCGGGCCCACGGAGACGCTCTCGTACACGGACTCCTGGTTCTCGTGGACGGGGCGATTTCAACAGGCGTCGGCAGGGCGGCGCTTCACCCTCGTCGATGGTCGTACGAACAGCTCTCCCTATTTCCTGATCTTCGATGACCGAGGGCGACGCGCCGCGTGGGTGAATGCGTCGTGCGCTCGCTTCGCGGAGGGCGGCCCGGAGGAGAGGCCCACGATCCTGATCGACGAGCAGAGCTCCCTCGAGAAAAACGCCGTCCTCTACGGCCGTTTCAACCTGATCAAGGACGCGAGCGCCTGCCAGTTGCAGCAGGAATCGAAGGAAGCGGAGGAGCACCTGAACAGCCGGAGCCTGCGGCATAGCAGCTTCAGGTGGCTCGGCGGGGGACGCCGGATCGTCTGGAGCTCTTTGACCCAGCGCGGCTCGGAGCGCGGCCTCGAGTGGGACGAGCTGCCCAAGGCGCACGTCCTCGATGTCGACCGCGTGGGTCTCCCCGGGCCGCTGCCCGCGCCGCCCGGCATGGAGAGAAAGCGCGTGCTGCTCTCCGGATCGGGCTCGGATCTGTATGCGCAAGCGGACAAGGGCTTCTTTCATCTGGAGGAGACCGGCTTCGTGCTCGATTCGGCGCCGCCGGCGCCGGGCTATGTCCTGAACCAGCGAGACGATGTCCTCCTGGCCGGTAACTACCAGGGGCTCGACGCTAGCAAGTTCCGCCTCTTGCTGGGCAAGCGGCAGCCGGGCAAGGGAATCGCCTGGCAACGGATCTCCGCCGTCTCACAGTTCACCCCTGACTTCGTCTCGTTCGAGGACGCGGGGCGCCCGCGGATCCTGATCGCCGGCGGGAAGGAGGGGCTGCAGTGGATCGACGCGCGGACGGGGCAAATGCTCCTGCGGAGCTGCGGGGGCGGCGCCGAGCCGCCGGGCCGCTGCAGCGACAAGGGCGAGACGGACTACCGCGGGCTGGTGATGTCGAGCGCTCGCAAGACGGCCTTCACGATGCACCTGGGCCTGCAGAGCATCAGGTACAACAATTCCTTCGCCGAGATCGAGCTCTCCACGGGAAAGATCCTGCGAAGCTTCCCGGCGCCGGACTGGGATACGTCGGCCCCCCTGGACTTGCCCATGGGCTGGGTGGAGAAAGAGCGCCGGTTCTGGATCGAGGGAATGCTGATGCACAGCCGTCGGGCCTCCGTCACCATGGTGACCATCCCCGAAGGCGGCGCCGCGCCGCGCTACGACTCCTTCGCCGCCCTGGGGTGGTACCCGGACTTCGGCGCCGATCCCGAGGGTCGTTTTTTCATGTTCGGGCGCGATCACGACACGATCGATGTCTTCGCCCCCGATGGCACCCTGGTGGTCACCCTGGGCACGCCCGACGACGGCGCCTTCGCGCAGGCGAGAGACGGTCGTTTCGCGTGCACGGGCGGCGCCTGCGACGAGCTTCGATGCGTGGTGGGGGACGTGGCTCGTCCGGTCACCGATCCGGCCTGCGCCGCCTTTCGCGTGGAGGGGTTCTCGATCCTCGAGGAGCTCGCCCGCGTCCGCAAGGCGCGCGACTGAACCGACATGGACCTACGCCAACCAGCGTGGCGGCGTCTTCGGTTTCGCTCGTGCTCATGGGCTCTTCAGATGCACTTCTTGTCGACGATCGCGGGGCCGGTCTCGTCGTACTCCGCCCTCGTGACCCACGTCGACTGGAAGGTCTCCAGCGACGCCAGCACCGAGGCGCCGGCGAAGGCGCCGTACCTGCGGTTCTCCGGCGCGACCACCTTCACCTTCACCGACGACGGCGCGAGCGAGGCGATGTCCTTCTGCAGGCGCTCGCAGAGGCCCGGGAGCATCGACGTGCCGCCCGTCAGCACGATGTTGCCGTAGAGCTGCGCGCGCAGCTCGGGGCCGGCCTTCCCGATCGCGTTGTACGTGTCGATGTGCAGGCCGTCCTGCTCGAGACCGCAGAGCGACGGCTTGAGCAGCACCTCCGCGCACTGGAAGCGCGCGTCGCCGAGGGTGACCACCTGCCCTTCGGGGAGCTCGTAGTTCCTTTCGAGCTCCGACGACGCCGCGGCCCTCTGCATCTCGGCGTCGAAGTCCTCGGCGACGTAGGCGAGCTTCTCCTTGATGTCGCGCACGATCTCGCGCTCCGCGGTGGTGGTCATCGAGTAGCCGTAGCTGGCCATGAGCTTCGTCAGGTAGTCGGTGACGAGGTGCCCCGCGAAGGCCAGCCGCGCGCTCGCCTTCGGCAGCACGAAGCCCTCGTGGACGGCAACGATCTGCGAGACGAACTCGCCGACGTCGATCGCGAGCCCGGTCGTGCGCCCCGCCGCGTAGAGCGCGAGCGTGCCCGCCGGCACGAGGTACATCGCGGGCACCTGCAAGGTCTCGAAGAGGATCTGGGCCAGCTTCTGGCGGTTCTCCTTCGGGTCGAGCACGGGCTCGGTGAGGAGGACGGGCTGCGCCGTGGGGTCGGCGCCGAGCTTCCGGAACGCGAAGCGCAGGAGCTCCGTGAGGTCGTCCCAGTCCGTGACCAAGCCGCGCTCGAAGGGCGATCGCAACGTCAGGACACCGCGCTTCTGCACCGCCTCGTCGCCGACGAACGCGGATTTCCGGCCCTGGCCGACCATCACGCCGCTCTGCCGCGGTCGCCCCACGATCGAGGGAAACGTCACGCTCGGCGCCTCGTCACCGACGAACCCCGCCTTGATGGTGCCCGAGCCGATGTCGATGATGACCACCTTGTTGTCTTCCATGGAGCGGCATTATCGCCGCGCCGCTCGCGCGAGCGCAATTGAATGTTACGGCCGAACCTCGGCCACACGTGATACCGCGCCGCGGCGGCGCCGCCTCAGCAGCCCGTGCTCAGCGGGACCGTGAGCGTCTCGCTGTAGGCGTCGGGAGAGCCGCCCTGGAACACCACCACCTGCGTGGTGGCCGCCCCGGTGAACGCGCTGATCGGCACCTCCCAGACATACACATCCTCCGTGGTCGAGACCAGCGGCGAGACCCCGCTCACCAGGACCCACGCCCACCCGGGCCCGGTGTGCCGGTAAAGCCAGCCGTTCTCGATCATGTAATCGATACCGGCGGGCTGCCCCGGAGGGAGGTCGTACCCGGTGGTGGTGTCGTTGTCGCTGTTGATGAACACGCGATGGTAAGCGAACGGATCCACGTACGTGGCCTGGTATCTCGCCACCGAGTCGCCCAGGCACGAGGACGGGCTCAGGATCGGCGCCGCGGCTGCCGCAGGTGTGGCCACGGACAGCGGGCTGCTGGGGTCGCTCGCGTTGCCCGCCGCGTCCCAGGCCTTGACCTGGAATGTGTAGCTCGTGGACGGCAGCAGGCCGGTCACCGTCATCTCGTTGTCGTACGTCGTCCCGATCGAGACACCGTCCTGGAACACCTCATAGCCCGCGGTCGCGACGTCATCCCAGGGGTTGTTCCAGGTCACCGTCACGCGCGCCGTCGAGGTGCCTGACGCGGCCGTCGCGTCGAGGCCGTCCGGCGGATCGGGCGCCAGGGTGTCGTCGACGCCGGCCGCCTCGACCAGCTCGGCGTCCCAGTACGGCGGGAGGGTATCCCAGGGAACGCCGACCACGGCGCCGGCAGCGTCGACGACGATCCGGTCGTCGGTGGCGTACACGAAGCCGGCGTTCTGCTGCTTGCTGCGCGCGACGACCGCGGCCATCGCCGTCTCGTCCGGCACGTCGTAGATGAGGTGCCAGAACTTGTCGGGGCTCGCGCTCTCGAGCTGCCACTGAGCCGTCGGGGAGTCGTCGCCCATGTACCTGGCGTAGCTGCCCTCGAACGTGACGATCGTGTCGGCGACATCCTCGTAACACGGCTCCACCGGGATGCCGGGATTGAGGATGACGTACGCCCCGGGGTAGTTGTTGCTGATGTAGTCGCTGACGGCCGCGTACAGGTCCACGTAGAGGTCCGGCTCGTCCTCGGTGCCGCACATACTGACGACCTGGTCCAGGAAGATGCCGTCGACGCCGTACGCGCCGTAGAGCGCGTACCAGTCGTCGATATCCTGCTGGATCTGCGCCGTCCAGTCGGCGACCGAGCTGCCGCCGCCGCCCGGGCCGTCCGGCCTGGTGGAGTGCGGCGCCACCGGCGGGAAGCCGAAGCCGTAATAGCCGCTGTCCACGTACACGATGGCCATGGCGCCCGCGTCGTGGATCTCCTTAATCGCCTCGGCCCATGCCTGGTTGAACGGCTCCTCTGGCTTCGACCCGCTCCCGTTGATGACGACGATGTCGCTCGTCGGGACATTCTGCGCGAGCCGCGCGAACATCTCGGCTCCGCCTGCGGTGTCCGGCCCCCAGTAGGCCGGTATCGCGGTGCGCTGGTGAGTCGCCTCGTTCGGCGCGGCCGCTGCCGGCGCCGGCGCCAGCAGCGCCGCTCCGGCGAGCCCGACCACGGCCGCGCCCAGGGGTGTCCTGTACTTCCAGGTCATCTCAGCCCTTTCGAATAGAAGAAAGTGGACGGCGGAACATTACAGAGCTCCCGGAGCTTCGCCAGGGAGTGAGCCTGCGCAACGTATCCCTGGAGGCTAACGGCAAAACCTGCTCGGTCAAGCGCTCGACGAGGGAGCGCCCTGCGCGCGCCGCGATCGCGAGCGGCCGAGAGCCATGTTTTCGCCGGAGAAGAGGGCGCCCGCAGGTCGTATTTTGAAATAGTGTAAAGCCGCGGTCAGGGACGAGCAGGAGCGACTCCTCCGGCCAGTCGAGCACGAGACGTTCAGCCGTCGGCTGTCGTGAGCGCGCGTCCACTGCCAGCGAGACCGGACGTCGACACGATACTAGATAGACCATTCACTATGCCGTGCTAGATAGACCATTCACCATGACGTCAACGATACCGATGCAGTCCAGGGTGTCACCCCGCAGGGGGTCACCCGTTCGTGGAGCACGGCCCGCACCCGCGCCGAGCGCCCCCCAGGGGCGGCGCCGCGCGAGCGCGCGGAGCGTCGCCGCCGCTGCTGCGGTCGCGCTGGGCGCCGGCTGCGGCGAGCCCGCGGGGCGGGATCCCGCGCAGGCGGCCATGGCCAACGCGCTCGGCGCCGACAACCTGATCCGCAATCCGTCGTTCGAGGCGAACGCCGCGGAGTGGGCTTCGTGGCAGGGCCACCTCGCCACCGTCGAGCGGCCCGACGCGCCGGAGGGCGCTCGTGTCGGGCGCGTCACCTTCGGCGGCGCCGGGGACGCCTACTCCATCGACGACGATCCGGACATCGTCCCGTGGACGACGGCGGGCACCACCTACCGGGCGTGCGCTTCCGTCGCCGCGGCCTCCTCCTCGGCGGTCGGCAAGCCGATCCGCATCATCCTGCGCGAGCGCACCCCCGCCGGCGAGTGGGTGGCCGTCGCGAGCGCGCCCAGCGTCGCGCTCACGAGCTCGTTTCAGCGGATCTGCGTGGACGCCAGCGTTGCCCGGAGCTTCGACGTGCTCGACGCCTACGTGCTGCAGGAAGACGCGGCGCCGGGCGACGCCTTCGACGTCGACGCCTTCGTGGTGACGACCTCGGCGACGCTGCGCGCCCGGGCCGGCTTCGCCAACGGCTTCATGCAGCGTTACTGGGCCGGCGACACGCTGGCGGCGCGCCTCGATACAATGGCCGGCTCGGGCGCGCACTGGCTGCGCGTCGAGGTCCATGGCTATGACACCACCGATCCGGGCCCGAACTGGGGCGGGTTGGACGGGCTCCTCGATGGCTGGGGCGCGCGCGGCGGGGAGGCCGTGGTGCTGATCATCCTGCACCGCGATCGCGACGAGCAGGGCCGACAGGACCTCGACCCGGACCATTACCGCGCGTTCGCCACGGCCGTCGTGGAGAAGGTCGCGGGGCGCGCGCGTGTATACGAGATCGAGAACGAGCCCGTGTTCGACGACTACGGGGGCGCCTCGCTCGCGGAGAAAGCGCGGCTCTACGCCGAGAACGCGCTGGTGCCCGGGTCGCTCGCCATCAAGGCGGCGGATCCTGCCGCGGTGGTGCTCGCGGGGAGCGGGTCGCTCTACCCGCTCGAGGACGCCCAGCTCTGGATGGAGACGGTCTACACCTACGCGGCTGGGACGTTCGATGGGGTCGCCGCTCACCCGTACACCTGGCCGTGGACTCCCACCCCGGACCACGCCATCTTCCAGAATCTCGACGCCGTCGCGGCGATCCTCGCCGCGCACGGCGACGCCCACAAGCCGATCGTCATCACCGAGTGGGGCGCACCCACGGGCGGAACGGCGCCCAACCCGGGCTTCGTGCCCGTCAGTGAAGAAGAGCATGCGCGCCAGATGCGCGTGTTCTGGGACACGTGGGCCCAGAAGCCGTACGGAGGCCCTGCCTTCGTCTACAGCCTCATCGATGATCCCGACCAGCCCGCGAGCACGGAGGGCCACTTCGGCCTGCTGCGCGCGGACGGCAGCGAGAAGCCGAGCATGGCGGCGTGGACGAGCCGCATCGGGCAAGCGCGCTGACGCGGGTTCGCCAGGGAGCTCGGCGCTGGCGAGCGGCTCCGACGCCAGCGGCAGACGCGTGGGTGACCGGGAGGCGGGCAAGCCGTCCTGCATTTGCCCTCCGCGCTCCGGGCATCACGTCAACGGGCATGTGGGGCAGGATGGCACTGGACCGCCGGAAGGCGTCTGGGAGCGCTACCCTCCTACCCTCTACCCTCGTTCCGCGACAGCGTTCGGCGCGCGCTCACGGGTCGGCCGGCGCTAAAATCGCGCGCATGACGTCCACCGTGACCCGCAACACGGGCTCCACCATCAAGTACGCCGTCATCACGGCGGTGCTCGCCGGCCTCTCGTTCCTCTGTTTCCACGCGATGGTCGACCGCTCCGGTCTGCTGTGGCTGCTCTGTCTGGTCGGCGGCCTCGGGTTCGCGGTGTTCGCGTTCGGGGCGATCCTCGTCGCCAGGGACCTGGCCGGCGTCGCGACGTGCCCGCGCTGCCAGGCGACGCTCACGGAGATCGAGCTCAACCACACCGAGGACCCGGCGTTCTGCGACAAGTGCCAGGCCGCGTACCTCGTCGACAAGCGCGTCCTCACCGTGCTCGCCGGCGACTACGTCCACCCGCAGCCGGGCTTTCCGGTCCCGGTGACGAGCGAGGCGATCCGCTGGCCGGAAGGCTGCTGCGTGTGCGCGAGGCCGGCGACTCGCGGCATCGAGGCGAAGGCGGAGGACGGCCAGACCGGGACCAACGTGGCCGTCGCCGCGGCCGGGCTCGCGCTCGGGGGCATCGCGGTGCGCACCGGCGGCGGCACGAGCTACACGCTGCGCATCCCGCACTGCGCCGAGCACGACGACGGCGCGAAGCTCGAGATCAAGCTGGGAAACGAGCCGCCGCTGCAGATCCGCTTTCGCTCGTACGCCTACCAGCGCCGCTTCCTTGAGCTGAACCCGAAGCCGGCGAAGACCGCGTAGATCTGCTTCAGCCCTTCACTCTCGCGCACGTCTCTTCACTCCGAGCCGCCTCGCTCGGGCGGGTCGGCGGCGAGAGCGCCTCCTGCGTCGCCAGGGCGTCGACCGTCGCCTGGCCCGCGGCGGTGTTGTCGAAGATGCAGAACACCGCCTCGGCCTCACGCACCGATCGCCGCATGCGCTCGAACCAGGCCGCGAGCCGCTCGGGGCCGTAGGCCGAGTAGTAGATGCGCGGGCTGCCGTGCAGCCTGAAGTACGCGACGCGGCTCGAGGCGGCCGCTTCGAGGTTGCCCGGGCCCCGCGGCGGGTCGGCCGCGGCGCGCGCGAGCCCGCGGGCGCCAAGGCAAGCGTCGCCCTCGCCGGTGAACCAGGTGGGGTGGCGCGGCTCGACCGCGATCGGACACGAGAGCTTGTCGCCCAGAACCTCGGCCATCGCGCCCACGTAGGCGGGCTCGAAGGCCCGGCTCGGCGGGAGCTGCACGAGCAGGCAGCCGAACTTCGCGCCGAGCTCGCCGCTGGTCTCGACGAACTCGCGCAGGTGCTCGCGCGCCGCCTCGGCGAGGTCGTCGGCATGGCTGATGTCGCGCGGCAGTTTCAGGGCAAACCTGAAATCGTCTGGCGTCGACGCCGCCCAGCGCGCGTACGTCGACGCCCGGTGCGGGCGGTAAAAACAGCTGTTGATCTCGACCGTCGAAAGCACCCGCGCGTACCGCTCGAGGTGCGTCCCGCCCCCGGGGAACGCCCCGTCGCTCTCCTTCGGGAGCGCCCACCCGGCCGTGCCGACGTAGATGCGTGCCACCCCTGCCCTTTAGCATCGGCCCGGCGGGTGCGGCCACTCGCCGCCGCCACGGCCGGCCCCCTCGGGCGCGCGTCAGCGCCCCCGCGATCGCGACGTCGCCCGTCGCGCGATTGTCTCGGCTGCAGCCCGCCCGGTCAAGCACGTGACGGCACGCGGCGCACTCACGGACGAGCGCGCGAGTATTGAAGGAGCCACCCGTAAATGTCTCGGTCATACGTGTCGTAGCGAGAGTCCCCGGTGCCGAGCCCCTCGCCCGCCAACACCGCCCGCTCCAGCGCGTGATCATGGCGTCCCTCGGGGAACAACGTGAATAGCGCTCGCTCCGCGGGCTCACACGCGTTCAACCGTTGCACGGTCCCGTGGTGGATCGAAACGGGAACTACCGTGTCGTTCAGACCGTGGAACGCCCAGACGGCGAGGTCCGCGATGTCACAATTTATCTGCCCGCCGCCAGCGATCGAGACCAGCGCGGCCAGGTCCGTTGGGTATGTCTGCGCGTACTGCCAGCTGATGTACGAGCCGTCGCTGAACCCGCCCATGTACACGCGTTCCGGATCGACGGCGTACGTCTCGAGCGCGTAGGCCATGAACTGATGTAAGCGCGCGATCTCCGTGGCCGTCACCTCGGCCTCGAAGCGCTGAGGCGAGAGCACGATCAGCGGGCGGGAGTCGTCCCAATCCCCGGCGTCGAGGATACGCGCGACACCGCCGAGCTCGAACGACAGCTCGGGCTGCAGCTGTCTGGAGTGACCCCAGCCGTGATTGTAGATGAGCACGGGGTATCGCGCCTCGGGCTGGAGGCCGTAGTCTTTGGGAAGGTGTTCGTAGTAAGCCAGCTCCGACGACGTACTGCCAAACGGGC
This sequence comes from Sorangium sp. So ce321, assembly GCF_051530195.1. Lineage (NCBI taxonomy): Bacteria > Pseudomonadati > Myxococcota > Polyangiales > Polyangiaceae > Sorangium > Sorangium sp. So ce321. Next base: position 8,478,698 of record NZ_CP150329.1, read on the forward strand.
GAGCCGACTGCAAGGCTCGCTCCCCTCCGGCACGGACCAAGCGCGACCGAGGTGCGGCCGCTACCCCGGCAGAATTCGTCACGCGGTAGGTCAGCAGGTAGTCACCAGGCCGCCCTGCCTCGAGCGCCTCCAGACCTTCGACCTCCACCGCGCTGGCCAGGTCCCCGTCGCGGGCGTCTAGAGCCGTAAAGCCCGGCTCGGCGTACGCCTCGTCATCCTCCAGCAAAACGACCGCTGGTCCCGTTAACGTCAGCACGGGCACATCGCCTTCCGGCAAGGGCGGGTTCGGTGGCGTCGGCGGGCAGTTGCCCTCGCACTCGCCCGGCTGCGGCTGCTCCGCAGGCGGCGTGCCGGCCACCGGCGCGGACCGGGGCTCCCCACACGCCAGCGCCAAGACGGCGGGACTCAGCAGAGCCCAGAGGCGGCAACGTGCGCTGAACCGCACCCCAACACGCGGCCCGCCTTGACCAAGCTCGCGCTTTCCGGAGGCTGTTCGCACCATGGGTACCAAGAACTCCAAACGCGATCCGAAAGTCAATCTCCTCGTAGTCGCCGTCTCACCGTATCGCGGGCGCTCACGCGCCTGGGAAGAGCTCCTCGGCCGTCATGTACTTCGCCCCGAGCGCTCGCGCGAACTCCCGGTCGCTTTCCATATCGCCGACCATGACCAGGTGCTCGCGCGCGAGCTTGTGGCGCTGGATCAGCGATATCCCGAGCCCCGGCAGGGGCTTGCGGCAGAAGCAGCCGACCGGAAACGCCGGGTGCGGGCAGTACACGACCTCGGCCACGGGCAGGCCGAGGAGCTCGACCGTCCGCGAGAACGCGGCCAGGACAGCCCCTTCGCTCACCGAGCCTTTCGAGATGCCGCTCTGGTTCGACACGAAGAAGAGCGTGTATCCGTCGTTGACCCAGCGCTCCAGGACCGCGCGCCGACCGGGCAGCAGCTCGACGTCGTCCGGGTCGCGCGGGTAGATCTCGCCGCTCTTCGTCCTTCGCAGCGTGCCGTCGACGTCGAGGAGCAGGCCCCTGCCCGTGAAGAGCGGATCGACGCGCCGGGCAAACGGGATCTCCTCGACCACCGAGAACCCCTCATCCAGGTGCGGCGCCTCGAAATTCGCGGCCCACCTCGAGAGCGCCTGCGGCGGCGGCAGGTTGGGGTCCTCCTTGCCGAGCGCTTTCATGTCCTCCGGCCCGAGCAGCTTGCCGTAGCGCTCGAGGACGCGCAGGACGACGTTCGCGTAGGCCTCGTTGATGGGCGTGGCCAGGTACCGGCACCGGACCGGCACGCCGTGCGCGTGCGCCGTCCGGAGCACCGCATAGCGCGACGCGCGCGTGCCGTACGTATTGTCGAGGACCACCCGCGTTTGCCCCGAGGAGAGCAGCTCTCCGAGCTTCTTCACCACGCCGTCGAGCGTGCCGCCGAGCTCATCGCGGTTCAGGCGCGCGTACCCGCTGGCCGTGTAGCGGGCGACCTCCGACGATTTGCCTGCCCCTTGAATCCCCATGACCACGACCACCTCGGGCGCATCGCCGGGGCCTTCTCCGGGCTCGAGCTTGCGCAGGCCGGCGGGGATCACGGGGGGCGCGACCGAGGCCAGCACATCGGCCGTGGGCGCAAAGCTGGTCTTGGAGAGGTCGGCTCGATCGGGCGCGCCAAAGGGGACCCGGAGCGCGCGCATGCAGGACTCGACGCTCTCCCGCCTTGTCGCCCCGAACAGGGGAAGGACCGGGGGGCCGAGATCGAGCAGGGCCGCGAGGGCCGCCTCCTGGGGCGTGATGCTGTGACGCGCGGCGATGGGCTTTATCGCGCGGTTCTTGAGGAGGCTATCGACCTTGGCGTGACCGCCGAGGGGCCGGTGGGCGAGGAACGGAATGCCCATCTGCCTGGCGAGCTCGAGGAGGCCTCGGGCGGCGCTGCCGCGATCGAGGACGCTCAGCTCCTCCTGGAGGGCCCGCACCGGAAAGTGCCGCTCGGCCTGGCGGACCTCCGCGATGGAGGTGTTGCTGAGGCCGAGGTGCTCGATCAGGCCCTCTCTCTGGAGCTCGGCGAGGGCGCCGAGGCTCTCTTCGAGGGGGGTCCTGGGGTCGGTCACGTGGAGGAGGAGCATGAAGATCCGCGAGACGCCGAGCGCCTTCAGGCTGCCCTCGACCGTGCGGCGCAGGTGGTCGCGGCTGCCGTTCGGGGCCCATCGCCCCTTGGGTCGGGTGAGGCCCGCCTTGGTGATGACGCGCACGTCGTCGCGCGGGCCGGACCACGCGTCGAGCGCCTTATGGACGAGGCGCTCGCCATGGTGGACCTCGCGGTCGGTGAGGCAGTAGGAGTCGGCGGTGTCGAGGAGGCGTATGCCTTGATCGAGGGCAACGTGGATGACGGCGATCGCGTCCTCTTCCGAGGGGCGCCCCTCCGTGGCCAGCCGGAGCAGGCCGAGGCCGAGGGGGACGTCGAGGGGGCCTAGGACACCGTAGGGCGAGGGGGCTAGCGTCACGGAGACGCTGACGTAGCCAGGTCCGCGGCTCGATGCAAGCGCTGGCGCTGATGGTGCAAGGGCTCAGCGGCGTGCGCAGCGAGCGGCCCTCGACGGGCCCGCGCTACGCCCCGCAATGGCGGCTGTCCGCCTGTGGTCGCGCGCGTCTGCCGACACGCCCTAGCAGGATGGAGATGCCTTGCGGCTTGCTCCCGGCGTTCGAGGCTCGAGCGCAAAGTGTTTTTCACTCGCGCTGCGCCAGTGCCAGCGCTCGAGCACGCTGACAAGGGCCGCGTGGATCCAGCCCAGCGCCGCCCCGAGGCCAGGCGAAGGCTCGTCGCACAGCGTCGGTGCGACCGAGAGTCGCAGCCGGTCCTGGATGATCTCCTGAGCGCGGCGAATCGATCGAGGATCCCGGCGGTCGAACCAGATGGCTTCACCAAACGACTCGCTGGCCTCGGGGCCCTGGTCCTCCACGGGCCCGAGGTACAGGGTCACTGTATGTCGTCCCAGCGTGGCTGGCGGATCGATCAGCATGTTCCTGGGAAACAGCGTGCTCGACGCTCGTGACAGATCGGTGGCGCAAGCGAAGACTCTCCGCTACAGCGCGGCGCTCACCGTACGCTGTGGAGCGAACGCGGCCCCCTGGATGGGAGGACGCAGGCCAGGCCCTCGGAGACACCGTCCCGTGCCGAGAGAGGGCATGCCTCCGGCGCCCCCTCAGGGGGAAGGGCGCCCGACCCGGCCAAGCTCCCGGCGAGCGGCTCGCGGACCGTTCCGTTGTGGGCGTACGCTAGGCCCCTGGGGTTCTGCCTGCCGCCGGCACGCGAGGGGAGGCGGACGGCCTCGACGTTCGTCCCGCCCTTACCATTCGGGAGCTCGCTATACCCGAGCTCACCCCCTGCTGCCGCGCATCAACCACGGTGCACCCCGATGAACGCTCTCGAGGCCGCACTGTCAGCTGGCAGTGCAGATTGCTACCGCTCTCCATGTATGTCGATGGCGCATACCAGATGGGGTGGATCGCGCGTTACCCGAGTGCGCCTCCGGAATGGGGTGGATCGTGCGTTGCCCGAGTGCGCCTCCGGAATGGGATGGATCGCGCGTTACCCGAGTGCGCCTCCGGAATGGGGTGGATCGCGCGCTATCCAGCGTCACCGTTCTTTCTCCGTGATCAATGGCGTCCGCGGAGCCGACGGAGCGTGTCGGGCCTTGCGCCACCACCATCACTCCGCGACTCATAGTATCGCACCTTCATGACATCGAGGCCGGCTCGCAATGCACAATCGTCTTGACGCGACTGGCAGTCCGTAACAAGAAGCACCCTCATCGCGCCGCCTGACCGCACGTGAATTAACTTATACGCTCCGCGCGCACCTTGTTCGAGGATCACCAGCAGCGGCAACGGCCGCCGCAGCATCCTCGGGAGCCTTCATCGCGCAGCGAGCGAACCTGAACGGCAGCAGGCGGCGTCAAGCAGCAGACAATTCGCGTTTCACTTACTTATCAGGACGAGGAGAAACTTATGAGATTCGGGTTCAAGCACGCCTTGCTTGCCGCCGCGACGGGCATCCTCGCCGTGTCGTGCGTCATCGACCAGGAGCCGTACGAGGGGGAGAGCGAAGAGGAAGAGTCGCTCGAGGGCGCCATCACCGTCGATACGAGCGCCGTCTACACGATCGTCGGCCAGCAGAGCAACAAGTGCGTGGAGATCCGGGGCGGGAGCACGGCTGGCTCGGCGACCGCGCAGATCGCGGCCTGCAACGGCACGACGCGGCAGCAGTTCCGCGCGGAGTCTGCGGGCGGCGCGTTCTACCGGCTCAAGAACGTGAACAGCGGCCAGTGCCTCGCGGTGAACGGGAGCTCGACCGCGGACGGCGCGACCATCGTCCAGTCCGCCTGCAATGGCTCTGCCTGGAGCCAGCAATTCGAGTTCATCGATGTCGCCAGCGGCGTCCAGCGCATCATGGGCCGCGCCAGCGGCAAGGCGCTCGACATCATGGGCCGGTCGACCGCGGACGGCACCGGCCTCCAGCTGTGGACCTGGTCGAACAGCGACAACCAGAAGTTCTCGCTCCGGGCCGCGGGGAGCGGCTCGAGCAGCAACTCCAGCAGCAGCTCCAGCAGCAGCTCGGGCTCCGGCGGCTCCGGCGGCTCCGGCGGCTCCGGCGGCTCCGGCGGCTCCGGCGGCTCCGGCGGCTCCGGCGGTGCGGGTGGTGGTGGCGGCACCGGTGGGAAGTTCGTGGGCAACATCACGACCAGCGGCGCCGTGCGCGACGGCTTCGCGCGCTACTGGAACCAGATCACGCCGGAGAACGAGGGCAAGTGGGACGCCGTCGAGAGGACCCGCGGCTCGAAGAACTGGGCAGCGCTCGACCGGATCTACAACTACGCGAAGACGAACAACGTCGTCTTCAAGCAGCACGTCTTCGTGTGGGGTGCCCAGCAGCCCAGCTGGCTGGCGAGCCTCTCCGCGTCGGAGCAGCAGGCGGCCGTCAAGGACTGGATGCGGTCGTTCTGCGCGCGCTACCCCGACACGAAGTACATCGACGTCGTCAACGAGCCGCCGCCCCACACCACGCCTTCCTACAAGAACGGCATCGGCGGCGACGGCGCCAGCGGCTACGACTGGATCGTCAACTCCTTCAAGTGGGCGCGCGAGTACTGCCCGAACGCGGTGCTGATCCTCAACGACTACAACAACATCGAGTACGAGGGCGAGCACCAGAACTTCATGAAGATCGCGCGGGCGGTGATCAACGCGGGCGCCCCTGTCGACGCGCTCGGCGCGCAGGCCCATGACGCCTACAAGATCAACACCACCACCGTGAAGGGGTACATCGACAAGCTCGCCTCGCTGGGCAAGCCCGTCTACATCACCGAGTACGACATCGGCATCGCCGACGACAACCAGCAGAAGCGGGTGATGGAGGAGCAGTTCACGATGTACTGGAACCACCCCTCCGTCAAAGGCATCACGCTCTGGGGCTACATCGTCGGCGCCACCTGGAGGGACAACACCGGCCTCCAGCAGCCGAGCGGCGCCATGCGGCCGGCCATGACCTGGCTCATGGACTTCCTCGACCGCGGATAGGCCGCGGGCCCGGCCCCCGCGCGAGCCCGGGCGGCGCAGGATGCTGCGCTGGCCCGGGCGGCGCGGGGCGCCGCGCTGGCCCGGGAGGCGCGGCGCGCTGCCCAGGTCGGCGCGCCGGGCGCCGGCACATCGACGGGGCGGAGGGCGCAGCGCGCAGCCACGACATGGCCGCTGCGCCCTCTCGCCGCCGAACCCTGGACAGGACTGCCTTTCACTTACTCAACAGGACAGGAGAACGATATGAGATTCGCATCCAGATATGCTTTCGCCGCCGTGACAGGCATCCTCGCCGTTTCGTGCGTCGTCAGCCAGGAGGCGATCGACAGCGAAGAGGGAGCGGCGCTCGACAGCGCCGTCACGATCGAGCCGGGAGCGGTCTATACGATCGTCGGCGTGCAGAGCAACAAGTGCGTGGAGATCCGGGGCGGGAGCACGGCGGCCTCGGCGGCCGCGCAGATCGCGACCTGCAACGGCACGACGCGGCAGCAGTTCCGCGCGGAGCCCACGGACAGCGGGAACTACCTGCTCAAGAACGTGAACAGCGGCCTGTGCCTCGGGACCAACGGCGGGTCGACCGCGGATGGCGCGACGATCGTCCAGTCCACCTGCGGCACCGCCGCGAGCCAGCAATTCTCCTTCACCGACGTCGCCACCGGCGTTCAGCGGATCACCGTCCGCGGCGGCGGCAAGGCGCTCGACGTCATGGGAAGGGCGACGGCGGACGGCACCGGCCTCCAGCAGTGGAGCTGGGCGAACGGCGACAACCAGAAGTTCTCGCTCAGGACGGCGGGGGGCAGCTCGACGACGAGCTCCACCACGTCCAGCAGCAGCTCCAGCAGCTCGACGACGAGCTCCACCACGTCCAGCAGCAGCTCCAGCAGCTCGACGACGAGCTCCACCACGTCCAGCAGCACCTCGGGCGCTGGCGGCGGCGGCGCGGGCGGCGCCGGGGGAGCCGGCGGCGCGGGCGGCGCCGGAGGGGCCGGCGGCTCCGGCGGCGCGGGCGGCGGGGGCAGCACGACCGGCGCGCAGTACTACGTCGCGACGAACGGGAGCGACAGCAACCCCGGCACGCTGGATCGGCCGTTCAAGACCATCAGCAAAGGGGTGAACGCCGCCAACGCGGGCGATACAGTCTACATCCGCGGCGGCACCTACACCGGCTGGTCCAACGGCATCCACCCGACGAAGTCAGGGACACAGGCCGCCTGGATCACATTCCGCGCCTACCCGGGCGAGCTCCCGATCCTCGACGGCGGCGGCAGCGACGGCTCGGGGTTCGAGCCGGTCAGCGCGGCGGTCCGGTACATCCGGGTGATCGGCATCGCGGCGCGCAACTACACGTCGAGCGGCTTCGCGAACGGCTGGAACAACCCCTCCAGCAACATCGAGCTCAAGTACACGATCGCGGAGAACAACGGCATCAACGGCATCGCCTTCTACAAGGCGACCGGCGTGCGCATCGAGAACAGCATCATCGCGCACAACGGCAACAAGCTCCCTTCCTGGTCGAGCGGGGTCAACCTGTTCCAGGTCGGCGGGACGGCCCAGGACAACGTGGTGCATGGCAACGTGTCGTTCGAGAACATCGACATCTCCAGCAACCGGTCGGACGGCAGCGGGTTCATCCTGGACGAGAACAGCACGGGCGCCACGTTCGAGAACAACATCGGCTTCCGCAACGGCGGGTCGTGCATTCGCATCACGAGGAGCCCGAACGCCGTGATCGCGAACAACACCTGCTTCGGCAACGGCATCGACCCGAACGTCCAGTATCACCACGAGATCTTCTTCTCGGACGCGGGCTCGCGCACCGGCGCCGTGGTGCGCAACAACGTCGCGGTCGCGTCGAGCGGCAACCAGGCCCTCTTCGGCGCGACGGGCGTCACGCAGTCGAACAACCTGCTCCTGAACGGCGGGGCCGCGGCGCCCTTCTTCACCAGCACGTCGGGCGCGCTCGACTTCCACCCGACCAGCGGCGCGACGCAGCTCATCGACGCCGGCACGAGCGCCTCGGCCCCCACGGACGACATCGGGTTCGATCCGCGGTGCCTGAAGCAGCAGTCGGGGCAGGCGGTCTCGTGGTGGCAGTACGCGCCCGACTACACGTACATCGCCAGCGTGGGCGGCATCGAGGGCTGCTTCCGCCCGGTGGCCCGGCCCCAGGGCTCGGCGGCGGACATCGGCGCCTACGAGCGCCCGAGCGGCGGGTAGAGGCCCGGAGGGCTCCAGGACAGGTCGACGCCTCGATTCCGGAGGCCTCCCGGCCTGTCCGGCAGGTGAGCGACCCGGGACGAGAACCCGATCGGCCTGCGCGAGCACCACGTCGACCCGTTCCCGGGAGCCCTGCGGCATCCCGGGGCGGGTCGGCGACCCGTCTAACGACCCCCGGAGCCTCCCCGGTGGCTCGGCGACCCGCCGGGGATACCTCCCGGCCTGCCGGACAGGTCGGCGACCTGCCGGGGATACCTCCGGGCCTGCCGGACAGGTCGGCGACCTGTTGGGGATACCTCGCGGCCTGCCGGACAGGTCGGCGACCTGTTGGGGATACCTCCCGGCCTGCCGGACAGGTCGGCCGATCGTCAGAAGCGGCCGACGAGGCCGAGCCCGGCGCTGCTCGGACCGAACGACATGGGCGCGGGGAGCACGAACGCCTTGCTGACGTCGTCGCGGACCAGCACCGTGCGCGGCACGAGGAGGCCGGGCAGGAGCAGGGCGGCGCCCGTGATCTGGACGAGCCCGTCGAGGACGAGCCCCATCGTCTCGAGGCTGTCCTGCCGGGTCGTGGCCAGGGTGAGGAAGGGGCCCGCGCACGGCACGAACAGCGGCGCATAGCCCGACGAGCCGCGGTACACGGCGTCTGCGCCGCCGATCGCGGTGAACAGGTAGACCGTCCCGAAGACGATCGCGCCGCTGATCACGAGCCCCTTGCGGACGCGTGTCTCCGGGTGATAGCCGGGCGGCACCGGCTCACCATCCCTCCAGGGGAGCACCTTTGGCCCCGCAGCCGGAGCGCCGGGGTAGCCGGGGTAGCCGGGCGGCGGAGCAGCCTGCGGCGGAGGCAGGCCCTGCTCCTGCACGGGCGGCGCAGCAGGCGGAGAGGCGTCGTCCGCGCGCGCCTGCCCGGAGCTGGAGACGGAGACGAGGAGTGCGATCGCGGCAGCGAGCGACCCTCGTCGAAGCGACCCTCGATTCACCACGTCAGCCTGTTCGCGCTCGCGTCGTCGCATACTCGATCACCTCGCGCCGGGATTAGCCTGCTGGCGATCGTATACCGCCTGTCGTCAATTCGCGGCGTGATGAGCGCGGATCCATCAAAGTTTCCCTGACACCCACGCAACACGAAAGCCCATGTCAGGCATCGTGCTCCGATCTGCGGATCGCCGTGAGCCGCGAAGAGAATGACCGACAGCAGGCTGCGCTGTCCGGCCCGCGGTTGTTCGGCAGCCAGAGCTCCGATCAGCTTGGAACGCCGGGTAATGGAGAGATTTGAACCACAGAGGCACAGAGGACACAGAGGAACAACAAAAAAACTCTGTGCCCTCTGTGCCTCTGTGCCTCTGTGGTTCATTTTCTCGGGGTTTCAGCCTGTGCGGTGTCCTGGAGCGCCGCCGCCCCGGCGTGGGTCGCAGCCGCGCCGGTCGTCGCGCTCGGGCCGGGCGCGACAGCAGAAGGAGCGACATGCCCGGCCTCCGTCGATCGCGCCGCTGGACAAGCACGAGGACGTTCGCTAGATTGCTCCCCGATGTCCGTCCCTCGCGCGCGCTCCCTACGCCCCTGCCTAGGCCTACGGCCTGCGGGGCGCTGCGCGCGCTGCTGACGACGTCGTTCTTCGTCTTCGCAGCCCGGCCCCCCTTGGTTCCTTGGCCCGGTGGGGGTCCTCGCATCGTCGTCGCGACGGCTCCCATCTTCAGCTTTCAGGGAGTCTTCTCATGTCCACGATGCCCGTCCACAAATACAAGCCTTTTCAGCCCATCCACCTGCCCGACCGGCGCTGGCCCAGCCGCGTGATCGAGAGGGCGCCGCGCTGGTGCAGCGTGGACCTGCGCGACGGCAACCAGGCCCTCGTCGAGCCCATGGGGCCCGAGCGCAAGCTCCGCATGTGGAACGAGCTCCTGCGCATGGGGTTCAAGGAGATCGAGGTGGGCTTCCCCAGCGCGTCGCAGCCCGACTTCGACTTCGTCCGCCGGATCATCGACGAGGGGCTCATCCCGGACGACGTGACCATCCAGGTGCTCACCCAGGCGCGCGCCGAGCTGATCGAGCGCACCTTCGAGGCGATCCGCGGGGCGCGCCGCGCCGTCGTGCACCTCTACAACTCCACCTCCACGCTCCAGCGACGCGTTGTGTTCGGCCTGGACCGCGCGGGCATCGTCGACATCGCGGTGCGCGGGGCGACCCTCGTGAGGGAGCTCGCGGCGCGCATGCCAGAGACAGACGTCGTGCTCGAGTACTCCCCCGAGAGCTTCACGGGCACCGAGCTCGATTTCGCGAAGGAGATCTGCGAGGCGGTGATGGACGTGTGGCGACCCAGCCCGTCGCGGCAGATCATCCTGAACCTGCCGGCCACCGTCGAGATGGCCACGCCCAACATCTACGCGGACCAGATCGAGTGGATGCACCGGAACCTGAAGCAGCGCGACTGCATCGTGCTGAGCGTGCACCCGCACAACGACCGGGGCACCGCGGTCGCCGCGGCGGAGCTCGCCCTGATGGCGGGCGCCGACCGCGTCGAGGGCACGCTGTTCGGCAACGGCGAGCGCACGGGGAACGTCGATGTCGTCACCCTGGCGCTCAACCTGCTCTCCCAGGGCGTCGACCCCGAGCTCGAGATCCACGACGTCCAGGCGATCAAGGAGACGGCCGAGCACTGCAATCGCCTGCCGGTCCACCCGCGCCACCCGTACGTCGGCGAGCTCGTGTACACCGCGTTCTCGGGCTCCCACCAGGACGCGATCAAGAAGGGCTGGAAGGCCCTGCGGGAGAGCGGGAGCGCCCTCTGGGAGGTGCCCTACCTGCCCATCGATCCGCAGGACGTCGGGCGCAGCTACGAGGCGGTGATCCGCGTGAACAGCCAGTCGGGCAAGAGCGGCGTGGCCTACGTGCTCGAGCACGACCACGGCTATCAGCTGCCCAGGGGGCTCGCGATCGAGCTGAGCCAGGCCGTGCAGCGCAGGGCCGAGCGGACCGAGGGCGAGGTGCAGAAGGACGAGATCCTGGCGATCTTCGAGCGCGAGTACGTGAACCGGGGCGCGCCGCTGCGCGTCCTGGAATACAGGCGGAGCGGCCAAGGCGCGGGCGAACGACACGAGTTCCACGTGCAGATCCGCGGCGTCGCCCAGGTGCTGAGCGCCGCCGGCGCTGGACCGGTCGAGGCCTTCGCGAGCGCGCTCTCGCGTCACGCAGGGATCTCGATCGCGGTGGACGAGCACGCGGAGCACGTGATCGACACGCGCGCAGGCGCCGACACGCGCGCAGGCGCCGACACGCGCGCAGGCGCCGAGTCCGCGGCCTACGTGGCCGTCTCGATCGGGCGCAAACGCAGCTTCGGCGTGGGGACGCACCGCAGCGCCGTCATGGCGTCGCTCGCCGCCGTCGCTTCCGCGTGGAACCGCGGGCGGCCGGCGGAGCCGGCGCAGGTGGCGCTGTCGGCCGAGTGAGCGGGCGCGCGGTCCGCGGCTGGCCACGAGGCGAATGAGGCGAGGCCGCCGGACCGCCGCTCACTGCCCCGCGCGATCGTCGCTCGCGCGCAGCGCGGCGGCGTTTCGCTCGATCTCCGCCGGCGTGAGCGCCTTCGCGTAGAGCGCCGCATAGTAGAGCGCGCCCGAGAAGGTCCGCCCCCCGATCTCGCGGTTGCCGAGGACGAAGTGCCGCCCTTCGGCGAGGTCGAGCGTCGCGCCCGCCGGGGGCACGCGCTCGTGCATCGCGCAATAGCCGAGGACCGGGTTGCTCCGCGGGGCCGGTACGCCGTCGATGTAGAGCCGGACCCGGTCCTCCGCGGGCTCCTGGACGGTCGTGTCGAGCACGGCGTGGACCACCCCGCGCGCGGGGAGCTCCGCGTCCCACGCGCCGCCGCAGTTGTTGCCGTTCCACCAGAGCTCGAGCTGTCCCAGGTGCTCCGACCGGAGCGTGAAGCGGCCAGACTCCTGGCCGCTGCCGATATGGATGATGCGTGAGCCCTCGACGACGACGTCCGCGATGCGGAGCACGGCCTCCACCGTGCCGGTCCCCGATCCGTGCAGCGCGGCGTGGATCTTCGTGCCGTCGATCGGCGCGGAAGCCCGGCTGTCGGCCGCGGTCGCCGTCCAGGAGAGCCCGCTGTGCGCCGCGCCGTCGGCCGAGAAGCTCATCTCCTCTCCGTAGGTCAGCGCGAGCGGCATCGGCGCCTCCGCGGCGTCCTCGACCTGCGCGGGAGCGACCCCGGCCGTCGCCTCGTCGAGAAAATACCGCGCGACGAGGCCATCGTCGGCGAGGCAGGTGGACGTGCTCGCGCAACCGCTCCCTCCGGCGCCTCCGCCGCCAGAGGCGCTTTCCCCGCCGCCGCCGCCGTCGCCCGCGCCGGCGGTGCCGCCACCCCCCGCCGCGGTGCCCGGCCCGCCACCAGCCCCCGAACCGGAGCCGCCCGCGCCTCCGCCCCCTGCGCTGCCGACCCCGCCGCCCGCTCCAGAACCGGAGTCGGGAAGCTCGCCGAGCCGCAACTCGGGGGCACATGCCACCATGAGGTGGAGCGAGACGATCAGCAAGGGCATCCTCATTTGCCCATCCTACCGTTGCGTGCTCACCGGGAGAAGGCAGCGCGCCCGCGCTGCAGTTGCAGCCTCGGTCGTCGCCCAGAGGCTCAATCGCGATAAGGGTGCCTCGGCGATCCAGCGTTGTCCCGGTCCCTCCGCCGCGAGATCCCCCCGCAGCGGCTCACCCGCGCGCGGCCCGCGCCGCCTCGGGCGACGGCGCGAGCTCCGCGAGGAGCCGCTCCAGCGTCGCCTGGGCCACCGGCTTCGTCAGGTGGGCGTCGAACCCCGCGGCGCTGGCGAGCTTCCGATCCTCGTCCTGGCCATAGCCGGTGAGCGCGACCATCAGCGTCCCTTCCAGGGCGCTCTCGCCGCGCAGCGCCCGCGCCACGCCGTAGCCGTTCATCTCGCCCGGCAGCCCGATGTCGCAGAGGATCACGTCGGGCCGGGCGGTGCGCGCGGCGACCACGCCGTCCGCGCCGCTGTGCGCGACGGACACGGCGTGGCCGCGGCGCTCGAGCAGCAGGCGCAGGCTGTCGGCCGCGTCGACGTTGTCCTCGATGATGAGGATGCGCCGCGCGCGGCGCGCGCGGGCCGCGGCCGCGGAGCGAGGCGCGACCGCGGCGGCGGAGCGAGGCGCAGCGGAGCCCAGCGGCAGCGTGATCGTGAACGCCGCGCCGCGGCCGACGCCAGCGCTCGCCGCGCGCACGCCGCCGCCGTGGAGCTCGACCACCCCCTTGACCAGCGCGAGCCCGAGCCCCAGCCCCCCGCGGCTGCGGGCGAGGCTCTGGTCAGCCTGGGTGAACGGCTCGAAGATCCGCTCGAGGAGGGCCGGATCCATGCCGACGCCGGTGTCCGCGACCTCGACGGAGACGGCGCCGCGCGCGCCATCCGGCACGACCGAGAGGCGGACCGAGCCGCCGTCGTCGGTGAACTTGTTCGCGTTCTGGAGCAGGTTGCCGATCGCCTGAGCGAGCCGGGTCGCGTCGGCCCGGAGCCACACAGGCGCGGCCGGCAGCGCGAGCTCGAAGCGCACGCCGCGCGCCTCGAGCAGCGGCCGGTAGTCGAGGGCCGCGGCGCGCGCGAGCTCGACGAGATCGAGGCGCTCGACGGACAGCGCGATCTTGCCGCGGGAGATGCGCGAGATGTCGAGCAGATCGTCGACCAGGCGAGCCATGTGCCCGATCTGGCGGCTCATGATGGCGCGCGCGCGCGCGACCACCGGCGTCGACGGGCCGGCCACCTCGAGCAGCTCCACGGCGTTCACGAGGGGCGCGAGCGGGTTGCGCAGCTCGTGGGCGAGCATCGCCAGGAACTCGTCCTTGCGCCGATCGGCGTCCCGGAGGGCGTCCTGGGTCTGCTTGAGCTCGGCGACGAGCGCCGTGAGCTCCCGCTCCCGAGCGCGCAGCGCCTCCTCGGACGCCCGGCGGTGCGCGATCTCCTGCTCGGCGACCTCGTGCCAGCGCACCCGCTCGATCGCGAGCGCGCACTGCTGGGCCATGGCGAGGAGGAACGCGTGATCGTCGGCGTCGAACGCGCGCGAGGCAGGAAAGCAGAACCCGAGCGAGCCGACCGTCCTCGCCTCGACGACGAGCGGATACGCGACGACGGCGCCCCCGTGCTCCACGCCATGGACGCTGGCGAGGACGGGATAGCGCGCGTTGCGCTCCTCGCGCGTCGGCACGACGACGGGCGCGCCCACGCGCGCCGCCTCGGCGACAGGGACGGGGGAGTCGACCGGATACTCCGCCCAGTCCGCCTCGGTCTCGGAAGAGACCCCCTTGAAGCCGAGGTTGCGGAGCGTGACACCGTCGGACGACAGGCGCGCGACGACGCCCACCTCGGCGCCGAGCGCGGGCATCCCCTGATCGATGATGGTGCTCGCGATCTCGGCCAGGGTGCGCGCGCCCGCGAGCGCCGCGGTGATGGCCTGCAAGCGCAGGAGCCGCTCGACCGTCCGGTCGTGGCGGCGCGCCTCCACCTCGAAGACGGACCTGGCGGACGTCGGCTGCCCATCGAGTGATCGCATAGAGGCTTCGGGCCGCCGATGAGCGTAGCGCAGACCGGCGCTCGAGCATGCCGATCTCGTGGAGGCCGCGCGAAGGAGCGCGACGGAGATCGCTACGCGCCAGTTGATTTTTCGTGAGCCAGGCGGATCCCGGTCCAGTCGTCACGTCCACTCGGCCACCGGCGCAGGTCACCCGTGACGGCGACCCCTGGCCCGGCGGATCCCGCCGCGGCGCGACGGCGCGGTCCACCTCCCTGGCGCCGCGGCGAGGTCGCTCGACTTGGCGCCGCGGCGAGGTCGCTAGAGCGTCAGCAGGTACGACGCGATCACCGCCGCCCGCTGGTCCTTGCGCTCGCCGAGGAACGCGCCGACCTCGTCGGCGAGGCCGGCGCGCCCACCGTGCTCGCCGAGCGCCCGGAGGCGCGCGCTCGCGATCTCGCCCGCGAGGGCGTGGGCCGCGCCCTGCCGCGCCTCCGCCGCGCGGATGGACGCCATCCACGCGCGCACGATCGCGCGCGCCGCCTCGGGCCGCGCCTCCGGGCCGCCGGACGCGTGCAGCGCGAGCGCGCGCTCGAAGGCGGGCTGGAGGAGGCTCCAGCGCTCCGCGGCCCGCGCGCCGGACGGGACGGGCGCGAGCGCCTGCGCCTCGAGCCACGCGCGCAGGTCCGCGTGGCGGTCGATCCAGCCGAGGTTCGGCGCGAGCGCCCGCGCGGCCACCTCGCCCACGGGATCCTCGTCGAGGGGCGCGCCGAGCGCGGGGCGCGGCTCGTCGCCGCTCGTGTCGCGCGGGCCGATCTGCGCGGGCGTCGCGGAAAGCAGCCGGAGCAGGAGCCTCACCCGCCGCGCCTCGTCCACGCCGCCGAGCCGGAGCGCCACGCGCATCCGGCAGAGCGCCTCGGTGCTCAGCCGGACGCGCTCGCCGTCGAGCACGGGGGCGACGAGCGCGTCGAAGCGCCGGGGCGCCTCGTCGGGCGGGAGCCACTGCCCGAGCTCCTCGATCACGCGGCAGCGCGGCGCGCTGAAGCGCAGCGCCGCGAGCTCCGCGTCGAGGTCGCGCACACGCGCGAGCGCGTCGGCCGCCGGGACCTCGCCGCCCGCGGGCTCGGCGTCGAGCCAGTCCGCCCACACGCGGAAGCGGTCCCGCCGGGGCGGCGGCAGGTCGGCGCCGGCGAGCGATCGCTGCGGGACGTCGAGGTCGTGGAGCGCCCCGCGCGCCACCTCGGCCAGGTCGCGCGCGGCCCCGGCGAGCCCCTGCGTGAGCGGGAGCTCGCCCCTCGCCGCGAGGACCCTCTCCACGAGCGCCCGCGCCTCGGGGCCCACGCCGAAGCGCGCCGCGTACGTCCCCACGTCGGCGAGCCGGCGGAGCACGAGCTCCAGCGCGACGCGGTCCGCCGGGCCGTCCAGCCGCCGCGCGAGGTCGGGCAGCCAGGCGCGCAGCAGCGAAGGCCCCGCGTCGCCCCGCGCGCGCGCCGGATCGCCCGAGGGCGGCTCGCGGAGCAGCGCGGCCGCGGCGCCGTGCAGGAGGAGCAGCTCGCGGGCGTCGGCGCCCTCGCGCAGCCGGTCGAGCACGAGCCGCCGGCCCGCCTGGTCGTTCACGAGCCAGGACGCAGGGAGGCTCGCCAGGGCGAGGTGCCGGACGAGGGATCGCGGCGGCGCCGGCCCGGGCTCGTCCGGGCCGAGCTGGTAGGCGGTGGCGCGCTCCTCGCCACGCGCGGCGAGCGGCAGGAGGACCCGCGGGTCGTGGACGGTGCGCAGGCGGGCGACGAGGAGCCGCGAGAAGACGAGCGGCTCGCCGCGCAGCGCCGCCGCGTTCTCGGCCGCGAGCTCCTCGCGGCAGCGGGGCTCGGCGACGGTGTCGCTCGCGTCCGGGAAGAGGCCCGGGAGGGACTCGAGGATGCGGGCGCGGACGAGCGGGGACGGCGCCCGGACGGCCCGCTCCCGCTCGCGCCGCATGAGCGCGAGCAGTTCGTCCGGCGCCGGCCGGCCCACCCGCGGCGTGGCCCCGGTGAGGCAGCGGGGAGCGCCGGCGGTCGTGCTGCCCGCGCAGGCGCACAGCGAGAGGGCGAGGGCGGCGAGGGCGGCGAGGGCGGCGAGGCGTCTCACGCCGCCCCTTGTACCAGCGGCGAGGCCGCCCTGCTCACGGCGCCGCCCCGCGCGCGGGGCGGCGTCGCTCAGTTGGCGAACAGGGTCACGCCGAGGCCCGGCCTGAACGTCTCAAAGAAGGCGCCGCCTTCGCGGATCACCGCGCCCACCATCAGGCGCGCGTTCACGGAGAGCCGCGGCGCGACCCAGTATTCAAGCCCGCCTCCTGCGGCGACCGACGAGAACGAGACCGCGCCGTCATCGGCCCCGGCGTCGATCGGCTCGCGGTCGCCCGACGCGGTGACAGAGCGGAGGTAGTGCGCGGCTTCTCCAGCGAAGAAGAGGTGAACGTCCTCGCCGAGGTCGCCGAGGAAGACGACCACCTCGGCTCCGGCCCCGAAGCTCACCGCCGTCTCGCTGTCCGACGCGCCGATACCTATCCCGGCCACGCCGGCCAGAGACACCGAGTCGCTGACGAAGCCGCGCAGGGCGAGGGTCGAGCTCATGGGGAGCAGCTGGCCCGCCGCGGCCGTCGCGCCGCCCAGCGTGACGCCGAGACCGACCCGCCCAGCGCGGGGTCCCCTGCTCGCCTGGCCATTGGCGCCGTCCGCGCCTGACGACCGGGCGGCCGGCGCGCCAGGCTGGGCCGTCGCTGCGGCCGGCGCGCCGGGCTGGCCCGTCGCCGCGGCCGGCGCGCCGGGCTGGCCCGTCGCCGCGGCCGGCGCGCCAGGCTGGCTGGCGGGCACGCCGAGCGTCGGCGGCGCCCCCTGGCCCGCAGGCGCGGCGCCCGGCGCCGGAGCCGCGGAGGCGCCCGCCGGAGGCGGGGCGGCCTTCTTCTGCTTCTCCTGCTGCTCGATCTCCTGAGCACGACGGTAGGCCTTGACCTCGGCGAGCCGCTGTTGCGCCGTCTTGCTCTGTCCCGCACAGCCAGTGACAAGCGCGAGGAGCGCAACGAACCATATCCGCATGAACGTCCTCCAGACAGGGGGCGCGCGTATACCACGGCGCACCTGGAAGACAACGGAGCGGCAAATGTCCGTCAGTCGCGTACCGCGCGCTGGCCCCTGCGACTCCGCAGGTCGCGCCGGACGGCGCGGGCGCCGGTGGCACACCCGCGACAGCGGTGTCGCTCCACGCCAGCCGCCGGCGGGCGTGCGCTCGACTGCACGCGCCGGTACGCACCTTGCGTTGACCGCCGGCCGGAGGGACAAGATGCGCAAATGCATGGTGACGGCCGGCGTGCTCCTGCTGGTCGGGTGCGGTGGGGCGGACCTGCCCGAGGGGTGGGAGGACGCCGAGGCGATCGAGGGCCTCACGCAGAGCGAGTGCCTGGCGAGCGCGTACGACGAGACGGTGAAGGAGACGCTCGCGGCCACGCCCGAGAGCGGAGCCGTGCGCCTCGACTACCGCGCCGCGCACTTTCGCTGCGATCAGGCGGTCGAAGGGTTCGTCCGGACGGCCGGCGGCAAGACGGAGGTGCTCGTGCAGCCGACGGAGATGGACCCGGGCGCCGTCGCCGGGTGCGACTGCCTTTACGATATCGGCGTGACGCTCGAGGGCCTGGGCAAGGGAGCCGTCGCCGTCGAGCTGTACCGGCGCTGGGACAACCTCAACGAGCCGAACGATCCGGTGAAGGTCGGCTCCGCGGATGTCCAGATCCCCTGAGGATCATCTACCCGTAACGCGCCTCCGGGCATCGCCGGCTGGCGCGGCCGACCCGGCGACCGCTCAGGGCCGTTTCGTTCTTCGCGCCGCCTGGCACTCTGGCGGCGCACCGTCGACAACCTCGAGATCACCCGCCAGCGGCTCCACGACGCGCGCCTCGTGGGGCGCCCATGCGAGCGGCCCGAAACCGCGGTTCAATGGCTATGCGCGGTGGGTTGTCCCGCGAGTGCGCCCCTGGTTGGTCGCTCCGGCCGGATCGGTGTCAACCTTTCGGAAGAAGGTCTGTGAGGACCGCGCCGATCGGGCCGCCAGGCGGGAGCCATCGCCGAGGAGAGCGAGGCCGTGGTGCAGTAGATGATGGGCTTCAACGGCAGACGCTGAGCACGTCCCCTACGCGGCCCGCCCTTGTTCCGGGGTGCACAGGAAGAAGAACAATAGAGAGCTGGACATGACGCCTCATTCCGGACACCCCCCATCCCCGATCTACCTGCTCGAGTCCTCCGCGGAGATCCGCGGAGAACGGTGATTGTCGTGGGCACCTGATGTGTGTCGCAACGGCGCATGGCGCACCCTATCCCACATTGGGGGAAAGCTCCTGCTGCCCGCGGCGTCATCTCCCCGGGTATGTGGGGGTTGCCAGCGCGTTTCAGGGCGGCGGAGCGCACGCGAGCCCATCAAAGCGGCGCTTGACCTCCCGGAGCCGCTGAGACCACATGGCGAGCCATGCGCAACGTCCCGGTCCAGCCCGGCGACATCCTGGCGGGCAAGTACCGCGTGGAGCGTCTGCTCGGCACGGGGAGCATGGGGGTCGTCGTCGCGGCGGTCCACGTCGAGCTCGGCCAGTGCGTCGCCGTCAAGTTCATGCGCTCGGCCCACAACGTCACCGCCGACGCGCGCGAGCGCTTCTTGCGCGAGGCGCGCGCGGCGGTGCGGCTGCGTAGCCAGCACGTCGCCCGCGTGTTCGATGTCGGCACCCTCGAGGGCGGGGCGCCGTACATCGTCATGGAGTTCCTCGAAGGGCGAGATCTCGCCGCGCTGCTCAGGGAGAGCGGGGCGCTCTCGCTCGACGACGCCTTGGAGTACGTCCTCCAGACGTGCGAGGCCGTCGGTGAGGCGCACGCCGCCGGGATCGTGCACCGCGACCTGAAGCCGGCGAACCTCTTCGTCGCGCAGGACGTCAGCGGCTCGCCGTGCATCAAGGTCCTCGACTTCGGCATCTCGAAGATCAGCGGCGCGGACCTCGCCCTCACCGATGACGACCAGACGCTCGGCTCCCCCTACTACATGTCGCCCGAGCAGATGAGCTCGCCGAAGGACGTCGACGCGCGCTCCGACCTCTGGGCGCTCGGCGTCCTCCTGTATGAGCTTATCGCCGGGCAGACGCCGTTTCACGCGAACACCTTGGCGGAGTTCTACGGGCGCATCCTCGCGGCGCAGCCGACGCCGCTCCGCGAGCGCCGGAGCGGCGTGCCCCCGGAGCTGGACGCGGTGATCCAGCGGTGTTTGACGCACGATCGCGAGCAGCGCTGGAGCGACGTGGCAGCGTTCGCCGGCGCCCTCGCGCCTCACGCGCCCGCGCGGGCGCGGGGCTATCCGGAGCGGGTTTGGCGCGTTCTCAACATGCAGCGGTTGTCTTCGTCGGGAGCCAAGGACGAGCCGGGGGCGCGCCGCGTGGTGTCCTTCCCGCCGCCGGCCAGCGCCAGCCCGCCGCCGGCCAGCGCCAGCCCGCGGCCGGCCAGCGCCGAGGCAGCAGAGGCGACCGCGCCGGTCCCGCTGAACTCCGTGGCGGAGACAGCGCTCACCCTGTCCCCGCCCCGCAGCTCCTCGTCGTTCTTCGAGGTGCTGCGGGAGAAGCCGCCCCGCCGGGCTCTCCTTCTCCTCGCCAGCGCGTTCTTCGTGGGCGCTGCGCTCGCGGCGCTCGTCGGGGGGAGGCAGGAGCGGGCGCCACCCCCGGCAACGACAGGCTCGCGGGCGGCCGCCCTGGGGGCGCCGGACGCGGCCCCGTCCGCGCCCGTTGAACCCGAGGCTCCCCCCGCCACGATCGCCTCTCATGTCGCGAGCGCGAAAGCCCAGGCGGAGCCCACCTTGCCTTCGGCGACGGCGACGGCGACGGCCGCGCGGAAGGCGACGAAGCCCCCCCTGCAGGCGAAGCCCCCGGCCAAGGGCCCTCCCACCCCGAAGCCTGAGCCGACGTTTTCGTACGATGAACGGCGCTAACACCGGGACAACGGCGAGGGGCGCCGACATAATGCGCGCGGTGCGTGGCCCAGGCCCGATGCGTGTCAAGCGCAGCGTCATCGCTGCCAGTGCGCTGATCCTATCGTTATCGCTCGCGCCGCGCGCCCTCGCGGACCCGACCGCCGAGGACCGGGCGGCCGCCGATGTGCTCTTCCGCGAGGGGCGCGCGCTCATCAAGCAGGGCAGGCACGCCCTGGGGTGCTCGAAGCTCGTCGCCAGCCAGCAGCTGGATCCGGTGGCCGGGACGCTGCTCGCCCTGGCAGATTGCTACGAGCTCAATGGCGAGACGGCGAGCGCCTGGGCGACCTTCAATGACGCCGAGGCGATGGCGCGCAAAGCGGGCGATGGGCGGCGCTCGAAGGAAGCGGCGCGGCGGGCGGGTCTCCTCGAGCCGCAGCTCTCGAGGCTCGTCATCGAGGTGGCGCCGGAGGCCCGGGTCGAGGGGCTCGAGGTGCGGCGCAACAAGAAGCTGCTCGATGCGGCGCTGTTCGGCTCGGCGATCCCGGTCGATCCGGGCGAGCATACGATCGCGGCGGCGGCGCCTGGCAAGAAGGCATGGAGCGCGAGGGTGCTCATCGCGCCGAAGGCGGGGCAGAGCACGGTACGTGTCCCTCGGCTCGAGGACGCGCCCGCGCCAGAAGCGCCCACCGTGCCCGAGCGGGGCGCGCGCGTGGCCACGAGCGCCGCGCCGGCGGCGAGCTCGTGGAGCGCGCAGCGGACCGTGGGGCTCGTCGTGCTGGGCGGGGTGAGCTTGGCCGGGATCGCGGTAGGCACCGCGTTCGGGGTCGATACGCTGCTGAAAATCAGCAAGGCGCGCGACCAGCACGGGTGCACCAACGACGACCCTCCCCGTTGTGACGCCGAGGGGGTCAAGCTCCATCAGGACGCCAACACGACCGCCAACATCTCCAACGTGGCGTTCGCGGCGGGAGGCGCGGCGCTCATCACAGGCCTGGTCGTGTTCCTGACCGCGCCGTCGCGCCAGGCCGCGCCGCCGACGGCGCTCGAGGTGCGCCTCTGGCCTGCGGTCGGGGCGGGAACAGCGGGGATGTCGTTGCGAGGTAGCTTCTGAGATGCGCCAGACGCGACCATGGAAGCTCGTCATCGCCGGGGGCGCTCTTCTCGTCGCCGGCTGCCAGATCATCGCTGGCGTGCGCACCGACGCGGAGCCGGACCAAGAAGGCAACGGCGGCAAAGGCTGCAGCGTTCCTCTCGAGTGCCCGGGCGGCGTCTGTCAGGACGGCGTCTGCATGCCGGCCGAGGCGAAGTGCGTGCTGGACCTCGAGCCGTTCGACATCCTCACGTCCGAAGACCTCGGAGGCCATGAGGTCGACACCTCCTCGCTCGTGCTGGCGAGCGGACCCGATCGCGTCTTCGTCTCGGTCATCGACAAGGCTGCGAGCCGGCTCGTGATCAGGACGGTGCACGAGCTCCGGGACCCTGCCGGGTCCAAAGCGGAGTTCCCCCTCACCGACGGCGCGGCCTTCGTCGCCGGCCGCGAGTCGGAGGGGCAAGTGACCCTTCTGGGCAGGGTGGGGTCCGACATCGGGCAGCTCGTCTTCCCCACGACCGCCGACGGCGTGCTGTCCGAGGGGGCGTTCGAGCGGTTTCCCGCGCTCGCCCCGGAGTGCTCGAGCCCCAACGTCGCAGCGTCGATGGCGTTCGCCCAGGTGAGCGATGAGACCTTTTACGCAGCGACGTGCGCGGCGCCGGACGGCTCGACGCGATCGCTCGTCGTCGGCGGCGCGGCCGAGCCTGCGCCGACCCTGGTGGCCCAGGGGCCACGTACCGACGCCTCGCTCAACGTCCACTTCTACACGGTCGCGAACGGCCAGCATCTCCTCCTGCTGGACGACAGCGCGACCGGACAAGCGTTCTTCAGGACGGGCGCCAACTTCGCCGATCTCGGCGTGGCGCACCAGATCCAGTTCAGCACATCTCCTGAAGAGATGGAGTCCTTCTTCGGGGCGTTCCCGCTGCCCGAGGGCGATGGTGTCACGCTCTTGATCGCGCACCTCGTTCCTCCGCCGAGGCTCGCCGTCTCGGCGGAGGTAGGCGTCGTGAGGGACTTCTCGTCGCTCGTCGAGGTCCCCCCGCCTGGCTTTACTCCCGTCTTCAAGCTCCAGAACGTGAACCAGTACAACCCCCCGGCCCCCCCCATGAGCGACGGCGAAAACGTGTATGTGACGTTGGTGCCGCCCCCTGGGAAAAGCGTGAATCTGGGCTGGTTTACGCGAAGTGGTGAGTCATTGCTCCCTCAGGAGCAGATCTTCTCCCTACCGGACGGCAGCAGCGCGCAGATCCTCAGCTCGACCGTCGCGCAGCTCGGCATCAAGCTGCTCATCGCCTGGATCGAGCAACGCGAAGGTGCCTACTCCGTCCGCGGCCAGCGGCTTATCTGCACGTTGCAATAAGAGCTCTTCGTCGAAGCTCGGGCCGGCGTGCTCATGCGGCAGCACGTAGAGGAGCCTGCGTCCACAGGCCAGGAATCGCGCTGTGCCGGTCGCTGTTCGGACTGGGTTTGACCCACATGAAGCGGAGCTTGAGAATTCGCTGCTGTTTCAGGCGACCGCTCGTTATCGACCGGCTTTTCTGGCGGGACTCTTCCGCGGGGGCGAACCGGTGCGATCCGTCGCTTGCCCGGGGATTTTGGAAGAGCGTGACGACGGGTGGCACCCCTTCGGACGGCGTGGGCCCAACCCGGGCCCAACGGTCAAGCCCCGGGCCTGGGGAGCTCACCGTGACCGATCCGTCGCGTCGTGCTGCGGTGGTCGCCTCGCTCGCCAGTGCCCTGAGCCGCGCCGTCGTCCTCGGGGATGAGGTGGCGGCCCGGGTCGTTCACGAGGCGATCGGCCGGCTGCTCGGGCTGCCGGTGGTATCAGAGGGATGAGCAAGCTTGGGCCGACGTCGTTCGCTCGGCCGCGGACGGCGCGTTCTGCTTCGAAGGGCTGGCGCCCGGCGACTACGGCCTCACCATCACCTCGGCGGACGCGACCTCGGCGTACGTCGACGTTTTCGCCGCGGACGGCGCGAGCAAGGGCCACGCGATCGACGTGCGCCTCGGCGGCGGCGGCTTCACGCTGCGCGGGCGGCTCACCGATCAGCGCGGGAACGCCGCCGGCAAGTGCGTCGTGCGGCTCGCGAGGCTCAGCGATTTCGCCGCCGACCTGTTCGTCACCGAGAGCGCGGCCGACGGCAGCTACGCCGTCAAGCTCCCGCCCGCGACGTACCGGATCGAGGTCGCCGCCGACGATAGGGTCGCCCAGATGCACAGCGTGCAGGTCGATCGCGACAGGACCGCCGACCTGGTCCTCACCCCCCGGAACCCCCACGACCGCCCGCCGCCCGAGGAGGTCGTCGCGTGGCTCAAACAGAAGGCGATCCCGATCGCGACGCACGAGGCGGGCCACGGCTTCGCCGACCTCGATCCGCTCCGCGCGATCGTCGGGGACGCGCGCGTCGTGGCGCTCGGCGAGGCGACGCACGGCACGCGCGAGTTCTTCCAGATGAAGCACCGCGTGCTCGAATTTCTGGTCGAGCAGATGGGCTTCCGCGCGTTCGCGATCGAGGCCGCCGAAGAGCAAGATGGTGGTCTGGGCGCACAACGGCCACGTCCAGAGGCGCCCGGGCCCGGTGCGGATGTCGATGGGCCGCGTCCTCGCGGACAGGCTCGGCAAGGATCTCGTCGTCTTCGGCTTCGCCTTCGATCGCGGCTCGTTCCAGGCGCTACAGATGGACAAGGAGCCGCGGGGCCTGCGCGATTTCACGGTCGGCGCGGCGCCGCCGGGCAGCCTCGACGGAGCGCTCGCCCGCGCCGGCGTGCCGGCGTTCGCGCTCGATCTTCGCGTCGCGACCGGCCCCGCGGCCACGTGGCTGCACACCCCGACGACCTCGCGCTCGATCGGCTCCGTCTTCAGCACGGACAGCCAGGAGTCCTCCTTCGCGCCCGAGCCGCCGGCCGAGCTGTTCGACGCACTCTTCTTCTTCTCGCAGACCACCGCGGCTCGCTCGACCCCGAACGGCAAGCGCCCTCGCAAGGACCGATCGTCGAGGCCCGCGCTCGCCAACGGCGGCTTCGAGGAGGGGACCGCGGGCGCGGCGCCGCTCGAGTGGCAGCTCAACGCTTCCCCTCGCAACCTCGTCTACCGCGCGAAGCTCGTCACGGACCGGCCCGCGGGTGGCAAGCTCGCGGTGCAGATCGATCGCGCGCCCACGCCCGTGCCGGCGCCGTTCGGCGCGGGCTCGCTCATGGAGCGCATCGACGCCCGGCCGCTGCGAGGCAAGCGGGTGCGCTTCTCCGCGAAGACGAGGCTCGAGGGCAAGGGCGTCGGCGACGAGGCGTTCGTGGCCATCATGGCGGACAGCGGCGCGAAGCAGCGCACGTTCTCGAAGCAGGTGAGCGCCTCGAAGGAGTGGCGCGAGACGGCGGTCGAGGTCGACGTCGCGCCGGACGTCGAGTCCCTCGCGGTCGGTATGGTCGTGACCGGCGCAGCGAAGGCGACGGTCGACGACGCCGCGTTCTCGGTGGTCGCTCCCTCGCAGTGAAGAGCGGCGGATCGGCAGCCTGACGGGCAGCGCGTAAGGGGTCTCTGGATGGGCGAGCACCGTCGACTCCCCCAGACGAGACGCGGCGTGTGTGCATCTGTCGCGCGCACCCGCGAGGGGTATGCTGGCGGGCATCGTGGACTGGGATGACGTGCGCCATTTTCTCGCGCTCGCTCGAACGGGCTCCGTTCGCGCGGCGGGCTCGATGCTGGGCGTGAGCCACTCGACCGTGGCGCGGCGGGTCGAGGCCCTCGAGACGCGGCTCGGCGTGAAGCTGTTCGACCGGCACCGAGATGGGTACCTGCTGACGGACGCGGGCAACGAGATGGTCTCGGGGGCGGAGCGCGTCGAGCGGGAGATGGCCGCGCTGGAGCGCGGCCTCGCCGGGCAAGACGCGCGGCTCGAGGGGCCCGTGCGGGTGACCTGCACCGACCCCTTCATCGCGAAGATCCTCCTCCGCCCCCTGGCCGGCCTCTGCGAGCAGCATCCCGGCATCGAGCTCGAGCTGGATGCCGATGCCAAGAACCTGGATCTGTCGAAGCGCGAGGCCGACATCGCGGTGCGCGCGCTCCTTCCGAGCGCGTCTCCGCCGGAGCACCTGATCGGGCGGCGGCTCGTCCCCATCACCCTCTGCAACTACGTCGCGACCGCACACGCTGCCCAGCTCGACCCCGAGCGCGGCGCGCGCCCCGCGCGCTGGCTCGGATCCAACCTGCGCAAGATCGCCGAGGAGCTCGTCGCGTCGTCGAGCTATCCCGAGGTTCCGATCTGGGGCACGTTCGAGTCGATGGCGATCATGATGGAGGCCGCACACGCGGGCCTCGGCTTCGTGATGCTACCCACTTACGCCGGCGATCCGGAGCCAGGGCTCCAGCGCCTCGCGAAGCCGGACCTGCGCTACCTCGCCGACTTCTGGCTCCTCAGCCACCGCGACCTCCGGGACAACGCGCGCCTGCGGGCCGCGCGCGAGGGCATCACCGCGGCGATGACAGAGCGCGCAGCGCTGTTCCGCGGCGAGGCCGAGGGGTGGCGCGAAACTGCGCCCTTGCGTCACGAAGTTGCACCGGGCGCAGACGCGCCGCGTGCATAGAATCGTCGACCACGATGAACACCGACGCCAAGTTCTGGGACGGAATCGCCGAGAAGTACGCCGCCAAGCCGGTGGGGAACGTCACGGCCTTCGAGCGCAAAAAGGCCATCACCCGCGAGCACCTGCGCCCGGGCTCGACAGTCCTCGAGATCGGCTGCGGCACCGGCTCGCTCGCCCTGGAGATGTCGCCGTTCGCCGGCCACATCCACGCGATGGACGTCTCGCCCGAGATGATCCGCATCGCCAATCAGAAGAAGCAGGTCCAAGGCGTGACCAACGTCACCTTTCGCCAGGGCACGCTCGACGGACGTGCTCCGTATGAGCCCGAGCACTTCGACAGCGCCTGGGCCTACTCCATCCTCCACCTCGTCCCCGATCGGAGGCGCACCCTCAAGACAATCTTCGACCTCCTCAAGCCCGGCGGCTCGTTCATCTCGTCCAACGTCTGCCTCGGCAGCACCTGGGTACCTTACGGCGCGATCATCACGGTGCTGCGCTGGTTCGGGAAGGCGCCGGTCGTCTATGTCTACGATCGCGAGACGATCCTCCGCGAGATGCGCGAGGTAGGGTTCGTCGAGATCGAGGAGAGGGAGGTTGGTGCTGGGGGGACGGTTGCGTTCGTCGTGACGAAGAAGCCGGGGTAGCGCGCAACTCGCTGCGACCGAAGATCATGCGACCGAGTTGCCGGCGAAACGCGCCAGCGGGCTCAACGCCGCGGCGAGGGAGGCGCTCTTGCGCTACGTCCTGCGGACTCCGAGCGCGCAGGAGCGCGTCGCGCTGCAAATTGGTCGCCAGCTCCCCTCCCCAGAGGACGCTCAACCAGTTGCGACGACAGTCGCCACCGGCGCCTGAAGCCGGCCATCACGCGCGTGCGTCCTCGCGCGTCGCGTGCATGGCAGGGTTAACCGCTTCTCTAACAGCGTCAATGACCAGCTCTGGCTCGGTGAACTGTGGGAAGTGGGCGCTGCGAGCCGCAATCACATGTTTGCTCAACGGCGACAGGCTTGCCAGCTCCTTCTGGTGCTCGGCCCGCAGTGCAATGGCTTTATCGGCCGTGGCCCAGGCCATCGCGGGCTTACCTCCAGTGATGACAGTCAGCGGAACGGGCGGAAATGCGGGAGCGGCTTGCAATTCGGAAGCCGACGTTTCTGCGTGTCGGGTTTCGGCGTTCGGATGTGGCGGAGCAATCCGCTCGACGAGAAACGCCAGAGCGCGCTGCGGGGCGTTCTCGTACCGCCTGAGGGTAGCGACGTCGCTGGGAGAAGAGGCCTCGATGAGCACAACCGCCGTTGTCTCCGAGGGGTGCAGGCGCGCGAAGAGATTCACGATCAGTCCGCCGAGAGAATGACCTACCAGCACGTAGGGAGGCGGTAGACTTGCCGCCAACAAGACGGCCCTCAGCGACGCAACCATGTGCGAGCCAGTCTGCGGCACCACGGGCCGCGAACTGCCGCCGACACCGGGACGGTTGTATGCAAATACCGTCGCGAAGCCGGCGAGGGGCGCAAAGATCTTGTACCAGCCTTCGATTGGCCCGCCGGAGCCGTTGACGAGAACCACTGTTGCAGGTCCGCCACGCGCGACGACATACTCGATGACTTCACTGGCGATCTGCGCTTGTTGCTTTGGCGGAAATCGATGCATGAGCTACGGCCGTCGAGGCGGCGAACATCCGTCGAACGGTCATCCGAAGACGCCGGACCAGGTCTGTCCAGATCGTCGCCTTTTGTGGACCTCGTCCCGCGGAAAATCTCACGGGTCGGCTCTGCGCCGCAAGACCCAAACGCTGTCCAGCGCCACAGGGTAGATCCGTCCAACACCCAGGGCGAGGCAGTGCTCGACCCCTTGTGGGAGTGCCTGCTGCCCGGCCTGGACGACGCGGGAAGCGCCCGAGACGACGAGATCCTCGCCGATCGGCTGCGGCGGCTGTCCTTCGCGCCGGTGCCGGGTTCGGCCGCCCCGGAGCGTTCTGCCAAGGCGAGACTCGACGCCTCCGCCAAGGATTCGGCGCTGCCCGACGGAGCCGCGGTGATCGTCGATCCCGTGGACGGTGGATGGCTCCTGCGATTCGGCTCTTTCCTCGACGTCGAGGCCGGCCACGGCGAATGGCGGGAGAGCTCGTCGCTCGGCCGCCCTGTCGTCGCGGCCGACGCCTGGCAGGGCAACTCGTTCGTCGCCGAGCTCTACGTCATCACCCCCCCGCACCGGGTCCGGCTGGTGGTCGACGCCGACGCGGGGACAGCGGAGGCGACGTGGAGCACCGTGCCCCTGACCAGCCCCGATCTGATGTTGCATCTGCGGTCGCCATTGATGACACGGCCCGACGTCGCATAGGTGATGTCGGAACCGGTGCGATCCGTCGCTTCCCTGGGGATTTCGGGAGGGCATGACGACGGATCGCAGCCCCTCGGAAGGCGTGGGCCCAACCCGAGCCCAATGGTCAAGCCCCGGGCCTGGGGAGCTCGCCGTGACCGAGCCGTCGCCTCGGGCGGCCGTGGTCGCCTCGCTCGCGGGCACCCTGAGCCGCGCCGTCGCCCTCGGGGATGATGTGGCGGCCCGGGTCGTTCACGAGGCGCTCGGTCGCCTGCTCGGGCTGCCGGTGGCACCGGAGCGGTGAGCAAGCTTGGACCGACCGTTGAGCTCGCCGCTCGCGTGGACTCGCTGCCGGAGCCTTGCCGCTCGCCAGCGCCCGCGGGCTCTGCTGAGATCGCCCGCGCGCAGTGGTTGCGTGCCGAAGCGC
Source organism: Sorangium sp. So ce321 (assembly GCF_051530195.1). Lineage (NCBI taxonomy): Bacteria > Pseudomonadati > Myxococcota > Polyangiales > Polyangiaceae > Sorangium > Sorangium sp. So ce321. The sequence continues at coordinate 8,507,353 of NZ_CP150329.1, forward strand.
CCCAGAGGGCAGCGCGGCCGGTCCTGGCCCATGTCGGCACACGGCTGTCCGTCGCCTGCCAGGGGAATCGTTAAAATATCAGCTATTTAGACGCTCGCTGGCACGTGGCATGATACATGCTATCGAGCGTCCCCATGAAGGGTCTTCTTGTTGCTGGGCTCAGCCTCTTGGGAATTGCGCTTCTTGGCTGCAGCGGCGGTGGAGGCGGTGGCGGCGGGGAGGGGGGCCAAGGCGGCGATGGCGGGGCCTCATTCCAGTGCGACGAATTGCGTGACGAGGCGTCGCCAGGGAACGTGGTCTTCAAACTCACGAACAAGCGCGCCACGCCGATTTACTACGACGACAACGGCGAATGCTCGAGGGCGTTCAGGGTCAGCGAGGGCGATGCGATGCCCCAATCACCCGACCTGGCCGGGTGGCCCACCTGCGGGTGGTACATGGACAACGACGACCAGGGCCCGCTCGATTGCTACGCGAGCGAGCTGAAAACGCTCGGGCCGAACGAGAGCGTCGACCTCACCTGGGATGGCCGGGTCCTCGAGCACCATGATCTGCCCGCCGAATGTCTAGACGGCCGCGAATTACCCCCGGCCTGCGACAAGCTCGTCGCGCTCGACGCTGGCACCCTGACCGCGCATGTAACTTTCTGGGGTGACCAGGATTGCACCAACGACATGTGTGCGGGGATCGATCATGCGATCAAGCAGCAGACGTTCTCGTTCCCCGCCGCGGGGCCGGTCGATATCGACCTGGAGTGAACGTCGGCGTTTTGACGCGATCGGTTTCTTGCAAGCACGGCAGCGCCGAGGGAAGCGGCTGAGCGGATCTCCGCCCGAGAGAGGTTACTGTCGCTTCACAGGCCCTTCACCGCGGGCGACGCGGCGGCGGAGGGCGCTCCGTTGGGCCACACCGGCCCCGCCCTGGGCGGCGAAACAGGCGGACGCTATGGAGATCGCTATCGTTTCCGGCGACCGCTCGTCATCGACCTGCGCGGCTCCGTCGACGACGACGGCGGGGGCTGCGGGGGCCCGTCAGCCCGCAGCTTCCAGCGCCACCAGTACAGCTGCTTCGGCTTGTACCCCTCACACCGCGCGAACTTCTCGGCACTCAGCCCGCTCCGCTCCCATCGCGCCACCCGCTCGGCCCACTCCACCCTCGTCGCCATCGCTTCCTCCTTCGTCGCGATGGGAACAGGTAGCCGGCCTCCCACGGATGGTCACGATGCTCTTGGCTGGGCGCTTACCTTGGGGCGCAGCTCCGCGCGCTCGTTGCGGCGGCGACGCTGCCGTGCTTCCTGGCTCTGGGTTCCTTCGAGAGCGTTTAGGCTTTACCGCTCATTGTGGGCCTCGCGCTCCTAGAGATCCCTCATGTCTTGCCCGCAGCATCCTTTGGTGTATATTGCCGATTCAGCCGATAGGGCATCTCGAACAATGGGCCAAAACCACCTTCGCTGAAGAGACCGAGGTGGTCACGCAAGGCGCCGTTGTCTGGGAGCCCGCCCTGAGATCGGCCTTATGGAAGTCGTTCCCTTGTCCTTCGTCGCACGTGGTCATGTGCTCACCGACGCGACGTCCGTTGTCGCGGTGTTACGGATCCGATGACGAGCGTCGAGCGTGCACGCAGAGGCAAGCACGCGTGAAATTCATGATCAAAGCGCACAGCACATCCATTCAATCGCCTGCGCGTTTGTATTGCTCCTGTCTGCACCGATAGGGTGCGGCGGGCAAGAAGATGTCAACGGTGGCGAGGGTGACGCGCAGGCGCAACCCGCAACGGGTTCGGTGGCTGCACCTCAGTCGATCGGGCTACCTTCGGAGTGGCGGCTCGAGCGGTTGAGGAAGGTGGGGGCCCGGAATCAAGAGATCTACGGGCACGCGCAGTGCATTCAGGCTCCACACCGAACGATGCGGCGTTAGGCGACAGGCCGAGTCCGCAAAAAAAAGACGCAGACTCGTCCGGAAAAGCCGTCAACCTCATTTTGGAAAATGTGGTCTAGGTCACTCCCGGCCCTGCGGAACGGTTCCGGCCTCGCGTCCGCGAACTCAACATCGCTGCCTGACCTCACGCATGGTTCGGCGACACCAACGATCTAAACTTGATCTATTTGTCGCAATATGGCAGAAAGGCTCTATCTCCCATTCCCCCCCAAGCCCTGTTATCGATCCGAAGCCATTCCCCGATGCACCCCCCATGCTTCGAGGATACTGGTACACCGCCTGCGCTACCTCGCGGCTTGCAAAAGAGCCTCGTGGGGTGCGCGTGCTCGACCAGGATCTTGTCGTCTTCCGCGATGGCGCTGGTCAACCCCGCGCGTTGCTCGACCGCTGTTGTCATCGCGGTGTGCGGCTCTCGCTCGGCTCCGTCACCAAGGGGAACATCGCCTGTCGCTATCACGGATGGTACTTCGACGGCGAGGGCCGGTGCGTTCACATTCCGTCGCTCACCAAAGACCGCCGGATCCCCGAGAAGGTCGGAGTGCCATCTTTTCCTTGCGAGGAACGCGACGGCTATGTTTGGGTTTTCCTTAGCGAAGGCGCGCCTCCACCGCTTGAGGGCATCCCGCGTTTCGCATCACGCCGGTGGATGCAGGGCGCGATGGATATGCGCTGCGACTACCTAAAAATGATCGAGAACAACGTCGACTTGTGCCACCCCTACTTCGCCCATCCCTGGACGCATCTCCAGTTCTTCACGATCCTATTCCGGGGTTTCCAAGAGTACGAGTACGAGGTGCGCGTCACCGAGCGGGGGATTTTGGTCTTCACGCCGGCGACCTCGGATCCCGAGGCTCCGGTCCCACCGGACGCTATGATGGCGACCTACGAGCTTCCCAACCGGGTGACGGTGGAGACCACCAAATTCCATGCGCCCATCATTATCATGCACTTCGTTCCCACCGGGGAGAACAGTTGCCGGCTGGAATGGATGGTCACGAACCCGATGCCGTTCGGCCCCAGGGTCGGGTGGTCGAAGCAGGAACCGAAAATTTTCGCTCAGGATCGTACCCTTCTTGAGAGCGCGCAACCCTGGTATGACCGCGGCGGCGGGACCTTTGAGAGGAGCGTGGAGGCTGACGCTTCGACCCTGCTTGTGCGGCGGGTCGTCGAGCTGGCCGCGCGTGGCGCTTGGGAGAGCACGCGGGCTTCGCTGCCAAAGCGCCGGCTGGTCGGCGTCCGCGCCTAGCCCATAGGTTGCCGTCTTTACAGGCCCGCCCGCCGGCGCCGATGCCCTCTCGCGGGCAAAAATCACCCTTGTGGCCACCGCGAACAACCACATGTGGGACTGCGGGGAGCGCGCCTTCTTCGAAACCCTCAAAAACCTCGAGCGCGCCGGCGTCGTCTATGCCGGCGCCGGCCGGAACTACCGCAAGACCTATTCACCGGTCTTCCTCGATCACAATGGCTTTCGTATTGCCTTCCTCGCCGTCACGGACGTTTGGAACCAGGATCCTTGGCGCGCCACCCCGTAAAAGCCAGACTATCGGCAATGTCCTGGTGTCGTGGCCATGGCGAGCCATCGCATGGGGCTGGAGCATTGGGGACACACGGTCACATCCACGGAGAACACATGTCGAAGCAGCCAGGCCCACGGCCGGCGGTCGCTTGGGACGCCGGTGTCGTCGGCCTTTGCGGAGCCGTCGAACAACGACAGCTGCTCGACGCCCACAGGCGCCGCGGGTGGCTTCGGCGAGGCGGCGCCCGCTGAAAGGCGCGCGGATGCCACGACCTGCTTTCGAAGCGTCGCATTCGGCGCGAGCGCGCCGTGGAAACGAATCCTAGGGAACCACGGCGGCGGCACCTTGGCACAAAGCCTCGCTATCAGCTCATCCGGCTCGAAGAGCACGAACCGTGTCCCATCGCGCCACGGCTTCTTCATCATCGTAGCGCACCTTCCCATCGGCGAGCTGCACGAGCCGGTCCTGGGTCGCGCGAAGCCCTGGATTGCGTATTCCGACGGACGTGACGGCTCGTTCCGGAGCGACGCGACGGCCCAGTCCGGCGTGACGTGGACCGGAGCGTAGCGACGAGCGCGGTCAGGTCTTCGTCTCGGTCACCTCGGGAGCCACCGCCTTCTTCTTCCGCATCGAGCCACCGCGGAGCGTCACCAGGTGCGCGTTGTGGACAACGCGGTCGCAGATCGCATCGGCGATACTCGCCTCACCGATGGCTTGATGCCAACTTTTCGTCGGGATCGGCGAGGTGATCACAGTTGACGACCTGTCATATCTATCCTCGAGGACCTCGAGCAAATCGCGCCTCTCGACGTCGGTCATGGGCGCGAGGAGGAAGTCGTCGAGGACCAACACGGCTACCTTGGCGAGGCGCGCGAGGGCGTTCGCGTACGTCCCGTCGGCACGCGCGACCGCGAGTTGCTGGAGCAAGCGCGGGGTACGGATGACAAGGGCGCGGAAGCCCTGCCTGCACGCCGCCTGCGCGAGCGCGCCGCCGAGAAAGCTCTTCCCGGCTCCGGTCGCTCCCAGCACGATCACGTTCTGCTTCACTCGGACCCACTGGCAGGAGCCCAGCGATCGAGCGAAGGACCTGTCCACGCCACGCCCTGCCTCGCAGGAGAAGTCCTCCATGCACGCGCCCCCCGGCACCCGCGCATCCTTCAGCAGGCGATGAAGCCGCTTGTTCTCGCGCGCCGTCCACTCGCGGTCGACGAGCAACCCGATCATCTCGTCAGTGGAGAGTGGCTCCGTCGCCGGTGCAGCCGCCCTCTCTCTCAGCATCGCCGCCATCGCGTTCAGCTTCATCTCGACCAGCTTCTGAATCGTCTCTTCCAAGATCACTCCTCTCCTCCTTGTCGAAGTACTCAGCTCCGCGGATGTTCTCGTGCGCCAAGGCCCCCCGGGGCGGCGGCTCGACCGGCGACACGCGGTCGAGGCCGTTCCTCAGGATCGCGGTCACGCTCTTGGCGGTGGGGCTGCTGATGCGAAGCGCACGCGCGCACGCAGCGTCGACACGCCCCCGCCCATACTTGTCCGCGAGCCGGATCACGCCCAGGCACGTCCGGTAGCCCGTCTCCGGGTGGGTGCGGTGGCGCATGACCGCACGCGCGAGCTCGCCCACGTTCGGGCCGATCGTCTCGGCCCACGCCACCACGCGCTCCGGGGGCCACTTGCCGTAGTCGCGATGGGCCCTGGGGCGATGCTCGTCCACGATCACGGCCGTGCCCTTCCGCCCGTAGCTGCGCGCGTGCGACGCGACGCGCACGCCGTCGTGGAACAGCTCCACGACCGCGGCCGTCGCTCGGATCTCAACGCGCGCACCGACCAGCGCGTACGGCGCGCTGTAGAGCCGGTCGTCGTAGCAGACGCAGTAGTCGATGTTGACCTTGGCGTGCTTCCAGTCCGCAATCTCGTAGCGCCGCGCCGGCAGCGGACGCATCACGGGCTTATCGATGGTCTCGAACGCCGTGCGCCGGCAGCCGTCGAGCCGCTGGAAGGGCCGCGCGTTCAGCCGCTCCAGCAGCGACGCGATCGCGTCGTTGAGCTCGGCGAGGCTGAAAAAGGTCCGGTGTCGGAGCGAGGCGAGGATCCAGCGCTGCGCGATGAGCACGCCGCCCTCGACCTTCGCCTTGTCGCGCGGCTTTCGGGGCCGAGCCGGGATGACCGTCACGCCGTAGTGCCGCGCCATCTCGAGGTAGGTCGGGTTGATGTCCGGCTCGTACCGATCCGGCCCGGAGACCGCGCTGCGAAGCTGGTCGGGGACGAGCACCTCGGGCACGCCACCGAAGTACTCGAACATTCGCACCGTCGAGCCGACGAAGTCGGCGATCTTCTGCGAGCGCGTCGCCTCGGCGTACGTGTAGTTGCTCGCGCCGAGTACCGCCACGAACAGCTCGACCTCGCTCACCTCGCCGGTTGTCCGATCGACCAGGTGCGGCTTCCTTCCCGAGTAGTCGATGAAGACCTTCTCGCCGGCGCGGTGAACCTGACGCATCACGACGCCGAGCTTCTTCTTCCAGCCCGCGTATAGGTCGCAGAACCGGCTGTACTCGTAGGGCTTCAGCGGAGCCTGTGCCGCGCTCGCTTCGCGGTACTCGAGCCAGAGCGTCTGCAGCGTGACGCACGGCTTCGACAGCTCGCGGTGCACCCAGGAGAAGTCGACCGGCACGCGCGCGGGCGGCTCGTTGCGACCGACGTCGCGGAACAGCCGCGACTCGATCTCCGCGTCGGTCATCTCTCGGGCGACCTCCCACGTCAGCCCCGCCTTCTCCGCGCGCGCCAGGTAGCCGCTTACCGTGCTCTCGCCGACGCAGGCCGCCGCCGCGATCTCCGCTCGGCTGCGCTTGCACTCGAACTTGAGCCTCAAAATCTCTCGAACCTTACGCATCGATAGCCGCTCCGACATCGCGCCCATGTACGCGATGAGGCTGCGACCGCGAGCGCCGCCTGCGGGCCGTCATCCCCGTCGGAACGGTCCGTCACGTCCCTCGGAACGGCCCGTCACGTGCGTCGGAACGAGCCGTCAGGTGTGGCGGAACACCCCGTCGGGTGGCCCGGAACGCCCCGTCACGTCGGTCGGAACGAGCCGTCACGTGCTCTCGGAATCGGCCGTCACGTCGGCCCGGAATACGCACTCGGAGAAGACGGCGACAGCCCGCGGAGCCATTGCGGGGCGACGACGTGTGGCGCGGCTCTCGTCCTGAGACGGCGGAGGCACAGAGCGCTGCCTCGGGCTCGTCGTCCTCCTCGACGTCGTGCTCGATCTCGAGATGCCCGTGCCGCCGGAGGTAACGGAGCATTCGCCCGACGGCGTGCTCCAGGACCTGACCGACCTCGCGCGTTCGCAGGTGACCGAGTTCGTTCCACACGAGCTCGGTGCCGTCTTCGTGATAAGCCCCGTCGAGGAAGACCACGTGCAGATGCGGATTGAGCCGCATGTCGCCGGACGTGCGTTGCACGACGGTCACCGCGCCGCTCTTGACCGCGCCGCACGCGCCTCGGCGCGCACCGCGCTCTTCGTAGAACCGCTCCACGCTCTCGACGAAGATGCGGGTCAGCACGCCGAACAACACCCCGTCCTGGGCGAGCCTGCGCCGCCACGGAAACGGGCTCGCTCTCCTAACCGAGGGCCGCCGTACTGGAAGAGCACCGTTCTGCGCCGCAAGGCGCCCGGTGACGCCGCATAGCGTCTCGCGACGCGCCTCCCGGGCCAGACCAACGCCTGGACGGACACGTGTGCCCACGGCACGCCGATGCGCCCCGTAGCGCGCTCGGCGCCGCCCGGACCACGCTCCGCTCTTTCGACCCAGGACCGAGCCATCACGACGTTCGCGGTCCCACCCTTTCGGTTTGCTGCGTTACGCTTTTTCGCGCTGCGATCCGGCTTCTTTTACCTACGCGCCTACACTTTTTCGCGCTGCGATCCGGCTTCTTTTACCTACGCGCCAACGAGGCCGACGCCCGCAGGGACCAGGAGGCCTGCGAGCGCCGCGTCGAGCAAGCGAGCGCCGCGGCGGGAGGCCCGGGCGGCGCATCGCGTCGTGATACGTTGCAGCCGTGACGAAGAGGCCGATCACGCTGGGCACGACCGAGGATCCTGCGCTCGAGGAGCGGCGGGCTCGGGCGCCCGCGCGTCCCTTCCTCTTCGTCGTCCTCCACTGTGACCGACCGGCGCTCGGCGACGCGCGAGGGATGCCTCTGGCGGGGGCTCCTGGCTCGGGATGGTCCCCTCGAGAAAAAAGCTCAGAACAGGCCAATTCCCCCGCCATCTGTTTGTGCATGCACAGGCGTCATTAAGTCTGCAAGCTCGAGCATCATGTAAGGTACGGTAGAAATCCTCCAGCGTCGGTGCGCCGCCGCTCGTTGTCGAGGGGGATGTGGAATGATGCTCGATCTACCTGGCTATACGCTCACAGTCATATCCTACGAAGGCTCCGAGACCCTCCTCTACCGTGGCCGCCGCAACGCCGACAGCGCGCCGGTTGCGGTCAAGGTGACCAGGAACGAGTATCCGACCAGCAGCGAGCTGGCGCGGCTGCGGCGCGAGTTCGCGATCCTCCAGGACCTCGGCGATCTGCCCGGCGTGGTGCACGCGCGCGCGCTGGAGAAGTGCGGCAGGGGCGTCGCGCTGGTCATGGAGGACCTCGGCGCCTCCTCGCTCCACGACCTGCTGAAGGCGCAGAGGTTCGACGTGGAGGCGGCCCTGAAGATCGCCGTCGCGCTCGCCGAGACCCTCGGCTCGCTCCACGAGCGCGACGTCATTCACAAGGACATCAAGCCGCACAACGTCATGATCGACGCGGCGACGTGCGCGCCCCGCCTCGTCGACTTCGGCATCGCCGCGCGCCTCTCGCGGGAAGATCCGAAGGCGACCAGCCCCGCCTCGCTGGAGGGGACGCTGGCCTATATGTCGCCCGAGCAGACAGGGCGCATGAACCTGGTGGTCGATCTGCGCACCGATCTCTACTCCCTGGGCGTCACGCTCTACGAGCTGCTGACCGGCGCGCTCCCCTTCCCATCGACAGACCCGACCGAGCTCATCCACAGCCACATCGCGCGCTTGCCGACGCCGCCGCACGAGCGGGCGACAGAGCTCCCCCGGCCCCTGTCCGACATCGTCATGAGGCTCCTCTGCAAGATGCCGGAGGAGCGTTACCAGAGCGCCCGCGGGCTCGAGGCAGACCTCGAGCGGTGCCTGGCGCAATGGACAGCCGCCCGGCAGATCGAGCCGTTTGCGCTGGCCCAGCAGGACATGACGGGCGAGCTGCGCATCCCGCAGAGGCTCTATGGCCGAGAGCGCGACGTCGACGCGCTGCTCTCCGCCTTCGAGCGCGTCCGCAAGGGCGCGACGGAGCTGATCCTGGTCTCGGGCTACTCCGGCACCGGCAAGTCGGCGCTGGTGAACGAGCTGCACAAGCCCATCGCCCGTCGGGGCGGCGCCTTCATCCGCGGCAAGTTCGATCAGAACACCCGCGATGTCCCCCTCGCGCCGGTGGCGCACGCGTTCCGCGAGCTCATCCAGCAGCTCCTGGCCGAGCAAGCGGCCACGCTCGACACCTGGAGGAGCGCGCTCGTCGACGCGGTCGGCCCGAACGGGCGGCTGCTCTTCGACCTGATCCCGGAGCTCGAGCTCGTCATCGGCCCCCAGCCGAACGTCCCGGCGCTCGGGCCGAGCGAGGCGCGCAATCGCTTTGATCTGCTGGTCTCGCGCTTCCTGCGCGTCTTTGCGACGCCGGTGCACCCCCTGGCCCTCTTCCTCGACGATCTGCAGTGGGCCGATCCGGCTTCGCTCCGGCTCCTCGGCCTCCTGCTCAGCGATCCGGACAGCAAGCACCTGCTCCTCCTCGGCGCCTACCGGGACAACGAGGTGGACAGCGCCCACCCGCTGATGGCAACGCTGGACCAGGCCCGGAAGGCGGGCGCGACGCTCACCGAGATCACGCTCGGCCCGCTGGATCTGCCGACGGCGACCGCGCTCGTCGCCGACACGCTGAGGGCCCAGGCGAGCGCGATCGAGCCGCTGGCCAGGCTGATCTTCGACAGGACCCAGGGCAACCCGTTCTTCCTGAGCCAGTTCCTCGGCGCGCTCCACGACGAGCGGCTCCTCTCGTTCGACGCGGCGTCCGGCGCGTACACCTGGGACCTCGCGCGCATCCGGGGGGCGATGGCCACGGACAACGTGATCGACCTCATGCTGGACAAGCTGCACAGGCTCGCGCCCGGGACGCAGCGCGTGCTGTTGCTCGCGACGTGCATCGGCCACGAGTTCGATCTCGCCACGCTGTCGACCATCGATGAGCGATCGGCGACCGACGCCGCCGCCGACCTGTGGGAAGCGCTGCGCGAGGGGCTCGTCGTGCCGCTCGACAGCGCTTATCGCTTCCTCGACGTGAGCGCGGGCGCCGAGGCTGCCGCCTCCGCCGTCGACTTCCAGATCTCCTACAGGTTCCTCCACGATCGGGTGCAGGAGGCCGCCTACTCGCTCATCGCCAAGGAGCGCAAAGAGGAGGTCCACCTCTCGATCGGCCGGCTGCTCTGGGCGCGCAGCGGCCGCGCCCCGCGCGACGAGGACCTCCTGGAGATCGTCCGGCATCTGCACCGGGGCGCCGGTGGGATCATCGAGGAAGCCGAGCGGATGGAGGTCGCCCGGCTCAACCTGCGCGCCGGCAGGAAGGTCAAGGCCGCGACGGCCTACCAGACCGCGGCCGCCTACTTCGCCGCCGGCCTGGAGCTCCTCGCCGAGCGGGCCTGGGAGCGCGACTACGCGCTCTGCTTCGAGCTTCACATCGAGGGCGCGGAGTGCGCGTTCCTGAGCGGCGCGATCGAGCGGGCGGAGGCGCTGTTCGAGGTGCTCCTGGCGCGCTCTTCATCCAGCCTGGAGCGGGCGCGCCTTTACAACCTGCGCATGAACTTGCTCTCGACGCTCGGGAAGTTCACCGAGGCGGTGAAGGCAGGGCTCTCTGGCCTCGCGGTCCTCGGCGTGACGCTCCCCGAGACAGAGACCGAGCAGCAGGCGGCCTTCGGCGCAGGGCTCGCGAAGGTCACCACGGCCCTCGGGGGGCGCCGCGTCGAGGACCTCATTCATGCGGCAGTGCTCGACGACCCGGAGCAGAAGGCGGTGCTCCAGCTCCTCATCGACCTGACGATGCCGATCTACTACGTGGAGCCGGGCGTCTTTGGGCTGGTCGTCCTCGAGATGGTCAACATTTCCCTCACGCACGGCCACTCGGACGTGTCCGCGTTCGGCTATGTGTGCCACGGCTTCGTGCTCTCGGCGGTTCTGGGCCGCCCGCCGCTCGAGGGCCACGCGTTCGGCAAGCTCGCGCTCGCCCTCAACGAGCGCTTCCAGAGCGCCTCTCTGGCCCCCAAGCTCTACTCCTCCTACGCTGCCTCGGTCTACCGGGTGGAGCCGCTTCGCATCTCGATTTACTATTACCAGCGAGGCTGCCAGGCCGCGCTGGAGGCGGGCGATTTCGGCTATCTCTCCACCAACGCTTACAGCCTGATCATCAACAAGCTCTGCGGGGGCTACCCGCTCGACGAGCTCCAGGGCGAGGTCGAGAGGCTCCTCGTGCTCATGCAGCGGACCCGGAACGTGCTCTCGACAGAGACGTTGACCACCGCGAAGCAGGTGATCGCGTGCCTGCAAGGGCGGACGCGGACAAGGGATGGCCTGAGCGACGACAGCTTCGACGAAGGCCAGCTCCTCGCCAGGCTGGAGGGGAAGGATCTCGGCAGCGCCCTTCTCATCTATCATGTGCTCAAGCTCCAGATTCATCACCTCTACGGGGAGCACGAGGCCGCGCTCTCCGCCGCGGATCAGGCTGAACGCTCGAGCGGCAACGCCTTCGGTCTGTACTACACGATGCAGATCCATTTCTATGCGTGCCTGTCGCTGCTCGCGCTGCCGGGCGCCGGGGCGCCGGAGGACAGGGAGCGCCGCGAGGCGTCCATCGTTCGTCACAAGGCCAGGATCGCCGAGCTCGCGGCGAGCTGCCCCGAGAACTTCCAGCACCAGCTCGTCCTGATCGAGGCCGAGGAGGCGCGCCGGTCAGGCCAGCTCAACGAGGCCATGGACCTGTACGATCGGGCGATCGCCCTGGCCAAGGAGAACGAGTTTCCGCACACCGAGGCCCTGGCCAACGAGCTGTGCGCGAACATGTACGCCGGCATCGGCAGGGTCGGCGCGGCGCGTGGCTACATGGGCGACGCGTACCTCGGCTACCGCCACTGGGGGGCGGTAGCCAAAGCCGACACGCTGGCGAGGGAGCAGGGACACCTGTTGCCCTCGCTCACCCGCGCAGGGAAGCGGGGGTCGAGCTCTTCCTCCTCCAGCTCGATCGTGGGTACGACGATCCTTGGTCAGACGCTCGTCGGCAACCTGCGCGACGCGGCGCTGGTCGTCCGCGCCGCCCAGGCGATCGCCAGCGAGACCACGCTGCCCAAGGTGGTCGCGAGCCTGGTGAAGATCGTGCTGGAGAGCGCCGGCGCAGAGCAGGGAGCGCTCCTCCTGGAGCGCGACGGGCGGCTCTTCGTCGAAGCGATGTTCGGCGTGAAGACAGACGGGCTCAGGGTGGAGTCGGGCGGCGCGCCGCTCAGCACCTGCTCCGATCTGGCCCAGAGCGTGGCGCTGTTCGTCGCCCGCACACGCGAGCCGGTGGTCGTCAGCGATGCCCGCGAGGACAGGCGCTTCGCCGCCGATCCGTACATCGCCGCGGGCCGCGCCAAGGCCATCCTCTGCCTGCCTCTCCTCCACCAGGACAGGCTGATCGGCGTGCTCTATCTGGAGAACAAGCAGGCATCGTCCGCCTTTCACGCGATCCGCGTCGAGCTCCTGGAGCTCGTCTCTGCGCACGCCGCGATCGCGATCGAGAACGCGCGGATGGTCGCCGACGTCCGGGCGGCCAACGAGAAGGCCCGTCGCGCCAACGAGCAGCTCGAGGCCGAGGTCACGCAGCGTACGGAGGAGCTCCGCGTCTCCAACGGGGAGCTCAACGCGGCCTACCAGCGCTTGCAGCTCGAGCTCACCCAGCGCGAGCAGGGAGAGCGGGAGCGCACGACGCTCCAGGCGCGGATGATCGAGGCGCAGCGGGCCAGGCTCACGGAGATGTCCACCCCGCTCATCCCGATCACCGACCGGATCATGGTGATGCCCCTCATTGGCACTGTGGACACCGAACGAGCCGAGCAGGTGCTGGAGGTCGCGCTCCAGGGCGCACAGCAGCATCGGGCGCGCGTCGTGATCCTGGACATCACCGGGATCAAGCAGATCGATACCGATGTGATCCGGATGCTCATGAGCAGCTCGGCCGCCCTGCGCCTGCTCGGGACGCAGGCCGTGCTCACCGGCATCCGCCCCGAGGTGGCCCGGATGATGGTGCAGCTCGGAGCGGATCTCGGGGCCATCACCACCAAAGGCACGCTGCAGAGGGGCATCGCCTACGCTCTCCAGCTCTCCGGTGAGCTCGTCGGCGAGCGCTCTGACGAGACCGGGATGCGCGCGCCGGCGCGTAGATAAAAGAAGCCGGATCGCTGCGCGAAGAAGTGTAGCGCAGCAAACCGAAAGGGTGGGGCCGCGAGCGTCGTGATGGCTCGGTCCTGGGCCGAAAGAGCGTGGTCCGGGGCGGCGCCGAGCGCGCTACGGGGCGCATCGGCGTGCCGTGGGCACACGTGTCCGTCCAGGCGTTGGTCTGGCCCGGGAGGCGCGTCGCGAGACGCTATGCGGCGTCACCGGGCGCCTTGCGGCGCAGAACGGTGCTCTTCCAGTACGGCGGCCGCCGTGTGGACGCTGGGAGAGCGTGCTGGGACGTCGGTCGGCTCGCCGAGCGCGGAGAGGAAGCGGGCGATGTTCCTTGGCTCGGTCACCATGGCGACGAGCTTCATCCGCCCCTTGCAAGTTGGGCACTCGAGGACGTCGATCGCAAATGTGCGGCGCAAGAGCTGAGCGACCCGACCCAGGTTGAGGCAGCGCAGCGACCAGCGACCCGGACTCGGCGACACGCGCCAGGAGATCGCGCGCGTGACGCGGCGCCTCGCGGGCCTCGATGGCGCGCAGACGGGCTCGGTCGGTTGTCCACAAATGTTCGGCTGCAGCTTGAATTTGCATGTTCATTTTCACACGATCGCGACTGATGGCGTGTTCGAGAAGACGGACGCCGGTGGCATGCGCTTCCACGAGGCGCCGCCACTACCTCGACGAACGCACGCTCGCTGCGCTCGCTCCCCGTCGAGGAAGACCACGTGCAGATGCGGATTGAGCCGCATGTCGCCGGACGTGCGTTGCACGACGTTCACCGCGCCGCTCTTGACCGCGCCGCACGCGCCTCGGCGCGCACCGCGCTCTTCGTAGAACCGCTCCACGCGAAACGGAAACGTCAACACCCACTGCCGGAGCGCCACCTCGGGCAGGACGTCCTCGATCAGGTTCGCCGCCGTGGAACACATGCGTCGGCCCAGACACGACGGGCAGAAACCGCGTCCTTTACAGCTGAAGGCCACCAGCCGACTCTCTTCGCAGCGCTCGCACCGGAGCCGAGCGAACCCGCGGCAGAGCAGCCCGCAGTCGAGGTAGGCTTCGAGCTCCTTCTTCGCGTGCTTGGGTATCCGGACCGCGATGGCGCCGTCGTCGATCGCCCCGTACAGCGTCTCCACGTTGTCGCGCACGATCTCGTAGAGCGTCGTCTTCTCGGGACGACGGCGCTCGTAGACGACGCCCGTGGTGCGAGCCGCGCTGGCCACACGGCGCCGACACCGCACGCCGCACGCCACGCGGTGAGGGCACGTTTTCGCCGCGAATTTCGACAACCCGCCGGGCTATCGCCCATGGCGGCGCCATGGCGGAGCGGCGGGCCGGGGGGCGGCGGGCCGCGACGCTCGCTGCCGCGGCGGCGGAGGCGCTCGCCGAACCCCCGGCTCGCGCTCGATATGTCGGCGCGCGAGAACGCAGAACGCGAGCGCGCAGCGTTGCAGGAGGAGATCATCCGGGTGCAGCAGAGCCGGCTAGCGGAGCTGTCCACGCCGATGATCCCGATAACCGAGCAGGTGATGGTCATGCCTCTCATCGGGACCATGGATGAGCAGCGTGTCAGGCTCGTGCTTGAATCTGCGCTCTCTGGCGCCGAGGCGCATGGTGCGCGTGCCGCCTCCGCGCCAGCATGCAGGAGCCGCTTCGCCACTCGTTTTCCCACCGCTCCCCGTGGCGTCCGCAGTTCCGCCATGGCGTCGCCATGCAGCAACGCGGCGAGAGGGTCGTCGCCTGCGCACGCCGCCGCGCTTGCCTCCCGGCACAGGCCTGCTGCTTGCCGGCATCACTTTCCGGATGCCTCCGGGGCGCTTCGGCACGCAACCGCCGCGTGCGGGCGATCCCAGTAGAGCCTGTGGGCACTGGCGAGCGGCAAGGCTCCGGCAGCGAGTCGACGCGAGCGGCGGGCTCGACGTTCGGCCCAAGCTTGCTCACCCCTCCGGTGCCACCGGCAGCCCGAGCAGCTGACCGATCGCCTCGTGCACGACCCGGGCTGCCTCCTCATCGCCGAGGGCGACGGCACGGCTTAGGGTGCCGGCGAGCGACGCAACCACGGCGGCCTGAGGCGACGGCTCGACCATCGCGAGCTCTCCGGACCCGAGTCCCCTCGGTTGGGCCGGGGTTGGGTCCATGCCGTCCGAGGGTCTGCGATCGGTCGTCGCTCCCCCCCGAAACCCCGCAAGAAGTGACGGATCGCGACCGTTCGCCACCGCGGCGGAATCCTGGCGGGATTCCTGACGCGCGATACCAGAGCGGTTTTCGCTGGGGTTTGATGCCGACGTGTTTCGTCCTCCGTCTCTCGTCTTCGGTCTGTCTTCCCCATGCGCGTGCGCGTGCGCGTGCGCGTGCGCGCTGACTCCGGAGAATCGCGCACGCGCACGAAGGACGAGCACGGAAGACGGAAGACGGAAGACGGAAGACGGAAGACGGAAGACGGAAGACGGAAGACGGTGTACCAATTCCGGCTGAAAACCGCTCTAGTAGTACGATTCCTGCTCGCGCTTCTTGCCGTGGACATGGACCTGAAACGTGAGCATCAGCGCCGTCGGCGCGGCGACGAGCACGTGCGGAGACGGCGGCGGGGGCGGGAGGCGCTCCTCGAAATTAGAGACATAGACGTACTGCGCGTCGTTATAGCGCTGGCCCAGGAGGTTCGTGCCGTTGAGCGCGAGCTCCATGCCGCGCCAGCCGACCGCCGCGACGGCGTCGAGGCTGACCGAGTCCTTGCCGGCTCGCCCGCCCGGGAGGGAGCGCCCCGCCGCGCCCTCGACGCCGGCGCCCACGCGGACCGTCACCTCCTTGCCAAGGAGCTCTCCGACGGCCCCGGAGGCGAACACGTCGTCGCGCAGGACGAACGCCGGGGCATAGGGCACCGCGTCGCCCTCCCGGAAGCGCTCGTCGGAGCCGGTGAAGCGGGCATGGGTGTACGTGCCGCTCAGGTGCGCGCCGAAAGGGCCAGAGCGCGCGCTCATCACGAGCTGCGCGCCAGCGCGCGCGGAAGGCGGGGCCTCGACGCTCTGCCGCGACGTCGCGTCGAACACCCGGTCGTTGCCGAGCCACGAGCCGAACCCCACGGCAGAGCCCTGGAAGGACCTGCCGTCCTTGAGCCGGACGCCCGCCTCGACGCCGCGGACCCTGGTGAACGGCACGCGCTCGCCCTCGCCGAGGTCGCGCGCCTGCGGGGAGCGGAACCCCTCGCCATAGCTCGCCACGACGTGCACACCCCCCTTGACCGCGACGTCCGCCATGACCTTGCTCGACACGACGAAGCCCTGCGCGGTGCGCTCGAGCCCGGCGTTGCTGGTGCGATCCTGCACGCTGTACGAGAGCGAGTCGAGGCGCGCGCCGCCGCGGACGACCACGCGGCGGATCGGGTAGAGCGCGAGATCGGCATAGGCGGCGACGTTCGTGGCGTCGACCGTCGCGTCGATGAGCGTGGCGTTCCTCGTGCCGTCCTCGAACAGGCGCGTGTCGGTCTGGTCGACCGAGTCCACGCGCGAGTACAGGCCCATCTCGATGGAGTCGCGCTTCGAGGTGATCTCGACGCCATGCCGGTAAAACACGGTGAGCCCGACGGTCCACGCGTCGTTCACCATCTCGCTGTCGTCGCTCTCGACGACGCGCTCGCCGGCGAGCTGGTCGAGGGCGAACCCGGTGAGGTTCTGGTGGAACGTCGTCCTGGTCTTGCCCGCGAACGCGCCGATGCCCAGGATCCCGTCGCTCGGGCTCCACACGACCTCGGCGCCGATGAGCGCCTGCGACGTCCGGTCGCGACCGAGCGGCCGCCGCGCCGCGTACGGGTCGCCGCCGCGCTCCACGAGGGCCTGCGGCAGGTAGCCGGGGAAATCGAAGCGCGCCGAGCCGATCGCCACCGTCGCGCGGAAGTCGACCTGCTCGTTGCCTCCGCCGAGCTGCCCCACGAAGGAGCTGCGCTCGCCCCCGCGCGCGCCGCCCGGCCCGTCGGTCGCGTCGGTCTCGAAGGCCGCGAACGTGTCCTGCATCTCGTCGTGCTCGGGCGCGAACGCGAGGAACACCCGCCTCGTACCGAACGAGCCGACGCCCCCCTTCAGCCAGAAGCCCGGCTCCTCCAGGCCGAGCTCCATGCGGAGCGAGCCGGCGACGCCGAAGTCCCCTTGCTTCGGATCGTAGGGGCCGCTGGCGATCCGGACCGACCGGATCACCTCCGGCATGATGAGGCGCATGTCGGCGTAACCGGGAGCGCGGATATGCGAGACCTGGTTCATGGGGATGTTGCCCGCGAAGATCTCCACGTCCTGGCCGGATGTGCCGTCGAAGCCGCGCAGGGACAGGTGCGGCGCGCGCCCGGGCAGGCCACGGTCGCTCACGAAAACACCCGGGGCGACGTTCAGCACATCGGCGCCCGAGCCGTGCGGCGCCGCCGCGATGACCTGCGCGTCCACCTCCACGTCCGAGGCGCTCCGGGCCGGCGGCTTCGCGCGCACGCGCACCTCGATGGGCCTGTCCGGAGGGGCGCACGCGTCGATCTCGGCCTGGGTCTTCGCGGTGCGGAGGCAGCGATCGTAATCGTCGGCGCGGGACCTGGCCGGCCACAGCCAGACGGCGAGCGCCGGGATGGTGAAGATCAGCGGAGTTCTCGGCCAGGACTGCGACGATGGATATTCGTTCGAGCCCGTCCCTTTGCGACGCCTCATGGGGCGATGATACAGACAAAGAGGCCGGAGCTTGGGAGGGGCGCGTCCGTTGTGACCTTGCGCTGCACCCGCGGTCGCTGGTGGAAGCTCCTGTTGTCGATTGAATTTTCCTACCGAGGTGCATTCCGCCTGGTACTGTGGCGGCGTACCGTGGACAATCTCGATATCACCCGCCAGCGGCTCCACAACGAGCGCCTCGTGGGGCGCCCGTGCGAGCGGCCCGAGGACGTGGTTCGCTGGCTATGCGCGGTGCAGGCCCAGGACTACGCCGGGGCGAAATGGGCCATCGCGCAGCGGACCACCGGCGTCACGGACGCCGAGCTCGACCGGCTGTTCAACGAGGGCAAGATCCTCCGCACCCATGTCCTGCGGCCCACGTGGCACCTGGTGACGCCCGAGGACATCCGCTGGATGCTCGGCGTCACGGCCCCGCGCGTGAACGCCGCGAACGCCTACCAGTATCGACAGCTGGAGCTCGACGATGCCGTGTTCGCCAGGAGCAACCGCGCGCTCGCGAAGGCCTTGCAGGGTGGTGCCCAGCTCACGCGGACGGAGATCGCGCGGGTGTATGAGAAGGCCGGCATTCGCGCGAGCGGCCTGCGGCTCGCCTACCTCCTGATGCGCGCCGAGCTGGACGCGATCGTCTGCAGCGGCCCGCTCCGCGGCAAGCAATTCACCTATGCCCTGCTCGACGAGCGCGCTCCGAGGGCGAAGGCGCCGGGGCGCGACGAGGCGCTGGCCGAGCTCGCGAAACGCTACCTGGCGAGCCACGGGCCAGCGCTGGTGAAGGACTTCGCCTGGTGGTCGGGGCTCACCTTGAAGGAGGCCAGGGCCGGCATCGAGATGGCCAAGGCACACCTCCAGCACGAGACGGTCGACGGCAAGGTCTACTGGTTCGCGGCCGGAGAGGCACCCTGCGGCGAGATGGAGACGCCGCTCGTTCACCTCCTGCCCAACTACGACGAATACGTCATCGCCTACAAGGACCACAGCGCGACGCTCGACCCCGCGCTGACGGGCCGTGCCGGCGACGCCCTCATGGCGCACCTCGCCGTCCTCGACGGCCGGGTCGTCGGCGGCTGGCGCCGCGCCATCCAGCGGAAGGCGGTGACGATCACGATGAACCTCCCGCTACGGCCAAAGAAGCGCGAGAAGGCCGCCCTGCAGAGGGCCATCGAGCGGTACAGCCGGTTCCTGGGGATGCCTGTCACGATCTCGAGCTAGCGCTGCGTCCGGCCAGGGACGAATCCAGCTCGGCGAACCTGGAGCGGGCCTGCAGCATCGCATGCGGGCTCAGCGGCAATTGAGAAATAGCTTACGCGCCTGTGCGCAGGCGGCCGAAGTCGTCGCGCCAGACAGCGCTGCGTGCTGGGCAGCAATCCATGGCCTGCACCCGGGGCGCCATCCCCGGTGCGGGTGAGCCCTGCTAGGGTCCGTGACCATGGCCCAACGCAAGAATCACCTCGCCATGCTCGGCCTCCTCGTCCTGTGCGCCGCCTGCAGCCCGAACGAGAAGCTCGCCCCGGTGAGCCGCGGCGAGCCCGACAAGGGCGACGCGGGCGCGGAGCCGGACGGCGGCGGGACCGGGACGGAAGACGACCTCTTCGCCGAGCTGCCGGAGATCGCGCCGACGGCCTCCGGGCGGGGCGGCGCGGCGGCGACCGTCGATCTCCGCGGCACCCTGGCCGCCATCGAGGTCCTGAAGAAGGGCGGTAACGCCGTGGACGCCGCCGTCGCCGCGGCGAGCGTGCTCGGCGCGACCGACCCGTTCTCCTGCGGCGTGGGCGGCGGCGGCTTCATGCTCGTGTACCTCGCCGCCGACAGCAAGGTTGTCGCGATCGACCACCGCGAGACCGCGCCGTCAGGGCTCGAGGCGAGCGCCTTCTACGAGAACGGCGCCCCGATCGCGTTCGATGAGCTCGTGACGAGCGGCCTGTCGGTGGGCGTGCCCGGCACCGTGCGGGGGTGGAGCGAGGCGCTCCGCCGCTACGGGACCCTCGGGCTCAAGGACGTGCTCCAGCGGGCCATCCAGGTCGCCGAGGCGGGGTTCGCGGTCGACCAGACCTTCTTCGAGCAAACCGGCCGGAACCTCGCGCGCTTCCAGGCGATCACGAGCAGCAAGGAGCTGTTCCTCGGGCCCGACGGCGAGGCGTGGCCGGTCGGCACCGTCTTCAAGAACCCGGCTCTCGCCAGGACTTATCGCCTCATCGCCGAGGGAGGAGAGCGGGCCTTCTACGAGGGAGAGGTCGCCGAGGCCATCGTCACGGCGGTCCGCGAGCCCCCGATCGAGCCCGGGAGCACGCTCAAATTCCGACCCGGGGTGATCGCGCCCGCCGACCTCCAGGACTACGAGGTCCGCGTCCGCCCGGCGATCTCCACGACGTACCGGGACTACACCATCCACGGCATGGGCCTCCCGAGCAGCGGTGGGATCACCGTGGCCGAGGCGCTCAACCTGCTCGAGGGCTTCGACCTCGAGACCCTCACGCCCGTCGAGGTGCTGCACCGCTACCTCGGCGCCTCGCGGCTCGCCTTCGCGGACCGGAACGCCTTCCTGGGAGATCCCGAGTTCGTGGAGGCCCCCGTCGCCGGGCTGCTCTCGAAGGACTACGCCGATGCCCGGCGCGACCTCATCGACCTGGACAAGGCCCCGACCGGCGCGGCCGCGCCCGGCGACCCCTTCGCGTTCCAGACCGACCCGAGCCCCTCGCCGGGCGGCGGCCAGTCGGCGAGGAAGCGGAACAGGAGCGCCGGACCGAACGACGCGAGCGACAACGAGACGACGCACATCACGATCAGCGACGCGGCCGGAAACATCGTGTCTTATACGTGCACCATCGAGGCCGAGGGCGGCAACGGCCTGGTCGTCCCCGGCCATGGGTTCCTGTTGAACAACGAGCTCACCGACTTCAACGTCCCGTCCGACCCGACCGCGCCGCACCCGAACGTGGCCGAGCCGGGCAAGCGGCCGCGCAGCAGCATGAGCCCGACGATCGTCATGAAGGACGGCAAGCCCGAGCTCGCGCTCGCCTCGCCGGGCGGGTCCACCATCATCACGACCGTGCTGCAGATCCTGGTCGGCCAACTCGACCTGGGCCTGCCGATCGACAAGGCCCTCGCGGCGCCGCGCATCTCGCAGCGCAACGCCAGCAACGGGTCGAGCGACGCGGAGACGGCGTTCCTGGGCACGCCGGAGGCCGAGGGGCTCAGCGCCCTGGGACACGTGTTCTCCGACGCGAACACGACGGGGGGCGAGATCGGCGCGGCCACCGCGCTCCGCTTCAACGGCGACGGCACGGTGACCGCGGTCGCCGAGCCGGGCCGCCGCCAGGGCGGGAGCGCGATGGTCGAGCAGGCGCCGTAGGCAGGGGCCCCGGCCCTGCCCGCCATCGGCGCCTTCACGCCCGGGCGCTGAACGGGCAGCCGCTGGCCCTCATGGCGGCGGCCGCCACGGGCTCCGCCGCCGCGGGCTCCGCGGCCGCGGGCTGCCCCCGGCCCGCGGGCGCCGCGCGGGCCGTCCTCACCGGCTCGCGCCGCCGGAGGATCATCCGCATCCCGTTCACCGGCTGCAGCGAGATGAAGCCGCGGCAACGCGGGTCGAAGCCGGGGACCAGCCGGAGCCGGTACCGCTGGAGCGCCATGGCGACCATGATCTTGCCCTCGAGCTGGCCCATGAACTCGCCCAGGCAGATCCGCTGGCCGGCGCCGAACGGGATGAAGGCCAGCTTGTCGTCCGCGCTCCGCCGGTAGTTCGCGAAGCGCTCGGGGTCGAACCGCAGCGGATCGGCCCAGAAGTCCGGGTGCCGGTGCGTGACCCACGGGACGATGGCCACCGTCGACCCCGCGGCGACGTGGTAGCCGCCGAGCTCGTCGTCCTCCGACGGACTGCGGAGGATGAACGGCACGGAGGGCAGGAGCCGGAGGCACTCGTTGAAGACCATGCCGAGGTAAGGCATCGACTCGAAGTCCTTCGCCGTCGGGGCCCGGCCGCCGAGGACGCGATCGATCTCGTCGGTGAGCCGGGCGCTCACCTCGGGGTGCTTCGCGATCAGGTACAGCGCCCAGGAGGCGGTGACGCTCGATGTCTCGTGCCCGACCATCAGGATGGTCTTGATCTCGTCCCGGAGCTGCGCGCGGTCCATCCTCGCGCCCGTCTCGGGATCGACCGAGTTCATGAGGCGCACGAGCACGTTGTCCGCGTCGCCCGCGCCGCGCTGGTAGCCGTCGATGATGTCGTCGATCACGGTGTGCACGCGCTCCATGGCCCGGCGGAAGCGCAGGTGGCTCGGCAGCGGCCAGGACAGGGGCGGGTTGACCAGCGAGTACATCCGCTTGAGCGCGATCGACAGCGCGTACTTGAACGCCTCGCGGACCGTGTCGGTGTGGGCCTGCAGCGCGGCGCCGAAGAACGCCTCGCCCGCGATACCGAACGTCACATCCATCATGTCGTCGTTGATGTCGCGCTCGAACTCGTCCGGCTGGGCGTCCCAGCGCCGCAGCACCGCCTCCATGTGGTCGACGATGATGGGGACGAACTTGAGGGTGTTGGCGTGGTTGAACTGGGGCTGCACGTGCCGACGCTGGCGCCGCCAGAGGTCGCCCTCGCTGTTCACGAGGCCCCAGCCGAGCACGTGGGCGAGCTCGTGATACCGCTTGCCCTTAGGGTAGTTGCGGACATTCGTGCGGAGGACGTGCGCGATGTCGTTCGGGTGAAACGCCATGATGAAGTCCTCGGCGCCGGGCGCCCGCAGGCGCACGACGTCGCCGTGGCGCGCGAAGAGCTCCTCGTAATGACGCATGTCCCCGGTCCTGAAATTCGCCAGGTACCGCAGGCTGGACAGCGGGCCAGGGCCCGGGGGCTGCCGATAGAGATTGGCAATCATGACTCCTCCTTCTCCGCAAGCTGACGCAAGTTGATGCAAGCAAACCCGGGTCGACGCGCGAGGATGCGACCGAGGCGCGGGCCGGCGCCGGCGATCGCGGCCGTCAGATGCACAGCGAGCCCCCGCCGTCGACGGTGAGCGTCGCGCCGTTGATCATCCGCGCCCCGTCCGACAGGAGCAGCAGGACGGCGTCGGCGACGTCCTCCTCGGTGCAGAGCCGGCCGCCCGGCGTGCGCGACTCCCAGTACGGGAGGATCCGCTCGTGATCCGGGTAGTTGCTCGTGACGTGGCCGTAGATCGGCCCGGCCGAGACGCAGTTGACCTGCACGTTGCGCGGCGCGAGCTCGACGGCGAGCGCGCGCGTGAGCGACTCGACCGCGGCCTTCACGGCGCCCATGGCGCCGAAGTGCTCGAGGTACCGCGACGAGCCGTTCGACGAGAGCGCGACGATCCGCCCGCCGCCGCGCCGCTCCATCAGGCGCGCGGCGCGGAGGGCGCACTGGTGGTAGCCGATGACGTTCGTGCGGAAGGCCAGCTCCCAGTGCTCCGGGGTCGTCTGCTCGAGGGGGCCGAACCGGCCGTTGGACGCGTTGCTGACGAAGTGGTGCAGCTCGCCGACGTCGCGCTCGATCGTCTCGAAGAGCTTGTCGAGGTGCGCGACGTTGGCGACGGAGCCCCAGACGTGCACCGCGTCGCCGCCGGCGGCGCAGATCTCGTCGGCGACCTCCTCGCCGTCGTCGCGCGAGTGGAAGCTGTTGACGACGACCCGCGCGCCGGCGCGCCCGAGCTTCGTCGCGATGGCGCGGCCCAGCCCGCGGCTCGATCCGGTCACGAGGACCGTCTTGCCCGCGAGCGCGGCCCGGGCGGCCGGGGCCGGGCGCCGGGGGGCGGGAGCCGCCGGCGCGCGCGCCACGGTGGCGGCGTGGCCGCCGGCGTGCCTGGCGGGCTCCGCGTGGCCGCTGGCGTGCCTGGCGGGCTCCGCGTGGCCGTTGGCGTAGACGGCGGGCTCCGCGTGGCCGTTGGCGTACCTGGCGGGCTCCGCGTGGCCGTTCGCGTACCCGGCGGGCTCCGCGTGGCCGTTCGCGTACCTCGCGGGCTCCACGTGCCCGTTGGCGTAGCCAGCGGGCTCCGCGTGGCCGTTCGCGTACCCGGCGGGCTCCGCGTGACCGTTGGCGTACCCGGCGGCCTCCACGTGCCCGTTGGCGTACCTGGCGGGCTCCACGTGCCCGTTGGCGTGCCTGGAGGCCTCCCCGTGCCCGTTGGCGTACCCGGCGGGCTCCCCGTGCCCGTTGGCGTGCCCGGCGTGCCCGGCGGCCTCCCCGTGCCCGTTGGCGTGCCTGGCGGCCTCCGCGTGCCCCCCGCCGCCCGCATCGCCGCTCCGGGGCGCGGCGCCGGGGCGAGCCGCGATCGTCCGCGTCAGGAAGTCGCTGACGCTCGCCACCGTGCGCAGCTCGTCGGGCGTCGCCTTGAGCGCGTCCGGGAGGCCGAAATCGGCGCGCAGCGTCGCCAGGATCTCGCCGCGCTTCACCGAGTCGATGCCCAGATCCTGCTCCAGGTCGGCGTCGGCGACGACGACCTCGTCGGGATAGCGCGTCATGCGCACGAAGACGGAGCGAACGTGTTCGAGAAGATCATGAGATTGCATCGTCGATTCCTCGTGATTGGTGAGTGACGTTCATCCAAGAGCGGCGGCCGGCGAGACCGGGACGGCCGCGACGAGCGCGAACGCACCGGTGAGAACGGCCCGGCCGAAGAACTGCCCGCCCCGCGCGCTCATCGCGAAGGAGCGGACCGAGGGCTGCGCGAGCCGCGCGCCCCCCGGCGGAAACGCGACGTCGATGTCGCGGAAGGAGAACCGCGCCGGCAGCGCGAGCGCCCCCGTCTTGTAAAGCGCCTCCTTCGCGCTCCAGAGCAGCGTCTCGAGGGCGGCGCGATCCGCGCCGGCCGCCGCGCCGCGCGCGAGCCCCTCGCGCTCGCGCGGCGTGAAGTGCTCGTCCGCGAAGGCCGCCGCGCGCGCCTCGACGCGCTCGACGTCCACGCCGACGGCGCGCGCCGTGGTGACGGCCGCCGCGGCGCGGTCGCCGGCGTGCGAGAGCGACACGGCGAACGCGCCGTCCTCGAACCGCGGCGCGCCGCCCCCGGGGCCGGAGACCGCGCAGGCGAGGTAGTCCGCGCGCGGGTGCGCCTCGAGCGAGGCCGCGTCCAGCGCGACGAGCGGCGCGCTGCGGCCGGCCGCGAGCTCCAGGCGCAGCCACTTCGCCGCGACGCGCGCGCACGCGGACTGCGCCCGCCGGGCGGCGACGCGCTGGGCAGCGCAAGCGCGGCGCTCGCCCTCGGTCAGGTACGCCGCGAGGCGCACCGCCGCGTCGGCGTCCGCCCGCGCGACGGCGATCGCGAGCGGCGGCGTCACAGCGCCCCCATCGACGACAGCGACGCCGGCGCCGCCGGGCGCGACTCCGCGGCCACGCGCCCGACGACGCGCCCCTCGAGCCCCTCGACGTCGAGGAGCACGCCGCCCGCCGGGTCGAGCGCCTGCGCCCACGCGCCGACGACGCGATCCTCCGCGGCGGCCGGCACCGTGGCGACGAGCCGGACAGGGCCGCCCGCGTCGCGGATCGCGAGGTCGTTCGCGGCCGCGCCGAAGCGGATGCGGTCGACCCCGCCCGCGGCGCACACGGGGAACGCGCCGGACTCGTCGCGGCGCAGGGTGCCCAGCGTCAGGAGCGCGTCGAGCAGGAGGAACGGCGTGGCGGCCGCGCGCTGCCGCTCCAGGGCAGGATCGGCCGTGAGGTGGAACCGGGCGGACTTGAGCGCGGTCCCGAGCACGAACGACCCGACGTGATCGAACCAGCCCGCGTGCCGGACCGGCGAGCCGGGGCCCGCGTAGGGATCGCGGAACAAGGGCCCGTCGACGCGCCCGGCGCGGCGCGGCGCGAGGGCGTCGCGGCCGACGTGGGTCGCGCCGAGCTCGACGACGCACGTCGCGAAGACGACGTCGGCGCGGAGGACGACGCCCGACCGGTGGACGAAGTCGCCGCGCACCTCGACGGCGCACGCGGCGCGGCCGCCGGCGAGCCGCTCGCGGCGGGTCGTCACCGCGCGGACGTCGCGCGCCGCGCCGTCGGGCAGGCGCAGGAACTCGAGGAAGCGCACGTCGCGGACCTCGCGGACGAGCGCGCCGCCCTCCGCCGCCGTCGCGAGCGCGTGCCGGACGCAGAGCTCGACCAGGAACGCGCCGGCGACGACGGCGCTCGAGCGCGCCCGGTGGTCGGCCAGCCACGGGTCGACGCGCGGATCGAGCGTCCAGGTGCTGCTCGGCGCGACCGCCGACCGAGCGCTGGCCGCCGCGCCCGCCGCCGCGATGCGCGGGGCGAAGCGCTCGATCTCGCTGTCCGTGAGCAGGACCTGCGCCGCGCCGACCGGCCGATCGGCCACGAGGTCGAGGAAGATGCGCCGGCCCTCCTCCGGCTCGACGCCCCGGAGCCCGCGCGCCGCGCCGAGCGCGCTGTACTCGGACCCGGCGGTCATGCCGACGCCGTTCCAGCCGAGCCACGCGATGCTGGACCACGGGCCGGCGTCCGCCTCGGCCGCGAAGTACGCGGCGGCGCGGTTCATCGCCTCGTTGGCCGCGCCGTAGTCGGGCTGCCCGTCGTTCCCGAGCACGCTGAACGCGGACGTGACGAGGTGGACGTGCGGGCGCGCGGCAGGCAGGTGGCGCGCCAGGGCGCGGCGGAGGTGGGCGAGGCCGGCGAGCTTCGTGTCGACGATCCGCTCGAACAGGTCGAGCGACTTCGACGTGAGCCGGCTCGACGCCTGGATGCCGGCGCCGTGCACGACGAGGTCGACCCGGCCGTACGCCGCCGCGACCGCCGCGACGGCGCGGTCCACGTCCTCGGCGCGCGTGACGTCGACGGCGTGGTAGTCGACGATCCCGCCCCGGGCGCGCAGGTGGGCGAGGACGCGGTGCGCCTCGCGCGCCGCCCGGATGCGCGCGTAGCGCTCGCGCAGCGCGACCATCCGCGCGCCCCGGTCCTCGCGCAGCGCCTCGGCGTAGAAGTCCCGCTCGTACGCGTCGAACTCCGCGTCGGTCATCGCGACCGTGCGCGGCGGGGCGTCCTCGAGCCGCGAGCGGCCGAGGAGCACGGCGCGGCAGCCGAAGCGGCCGAGCAGACCCTCGACGAACTGCGCCGTGATGCCGCGCGCGCCGCCGGTCACGAGCGCGACGGTGTCGGCGCCGAGGGGCGGGCGCGCGCGGGCAGGCCGCGCGGGCAGCGCGGACGAGGCGCGGGTGAGCTGCACGGTGTGCCGCGCGCCGCCGAGATCGACCACCTCCTCGGGCACGGCCGGCCGGGCGCGCCGCCACTCGTCGGAGAGCGCGCCGAGCGCCGCCGCGACGTCCGGCGCGTCGGCGTGGACGACCCGCACGTCGCCGCCCGGCAGCTCGCGCGCCAGCGACTTCACGAAGCCGCCGACGGCGCCGCTCAGCGGGGCGAGCCGCGCGGCCGCGTCCACGGCGCCGACGACGACCGCGGCGAACGACACGTCGCCGCGCGCGATGGCGTCGTGGTAGCGGCGCGCCGCGCCGAACAGCGCGCGCAGCGCCGGCCGGTACGAGCCCGGCGCGCCGTCGACGAACGCGCGCGCGTCGCCGGCGCGGGTGAGCACGACGACCGCGTCGACATCGTCGGGCGCGAGGGCCGCGAACGACGCGCTGAGCCGCGCCTCGTCGCGGGCGTCGATCGACGGGCTGCCGCCGTCGTCGACCGCGGCCTCCGGGGCCGCGAGGGACCGCGGGCTACCGGGCGGGGCCGCGGCGGGCGCCGCCTCGCCGGCGAGGGCGAGGACGCGCGCGCCGGCGGGCGCCGCGCGCCGCGCGTCCGCGGCCAGCACCGCGTCGGTGCAGACGTAGAGGACGCGGGACGGGACGCGCGCCGCGGGCCCGCTCGCCGGCGCGGGCGCGATCCCGGGGACATAGACCTGGATCGGCGTGCCCGTCGTGAAGCCCGCGGGCGCGGGAGCCGGGGCGAGCTGGGCGTCGCCGGCAGGCGCGACCTGGGCGTCGCGAGGAGGCGCGACCTGGACGCCGCGAGGAGGCGCGACCTGGACGCCGCGAGGAGGCGCGACCTGGACGCCGCGGGAGTCGGACGGCCAGCGCACGACCGCGGCGGCAGCCCGTCCGTCGACGCCCGCGTCCCGGATCGCCGCATGGAGCTCGACGGCGCCCTCGGCCCCGCGCAGCCGCGCGCCCGGGCCGCCGACCGAGAGCTCCCGGCCGGGGAGGCCGCCCTCCGCGCCGCCGGCGGCGACGTGGAGGCGCGCGAGCACCGGCCAGGCGTTGCGCGCGGCGGTGTCCTCGGTGCACAGCGCCACGAGCAGCGCCGCCTCGCCCACCGGCCGCGGGTCGTCGGACGCGGAAGCGCCGCGGGCCACGTCGTCGCTGAACGCGTTGACCGCGCCCGCGAGGACGACCTCGCAGTCGTCGTCGAGCACGAGATCCGCGGCCGCGAGCGCGTCGAGCAGCGAGGTCGCGGAGGTGTCGACCACGAAGTTCGGCCCGCGCAGGCCGAGGACGTTGGCGACGCGCCCCGAGATGATGTTGGGCATGTTGCCCGGCTGCGTGTAAGGCCCGGTCGCAGGCGAGCCCGCGCGGAGCGCGTCCACGACGCTGCCCGCGAGCGCCGGGCTCACGCCGCGCGCGCGGAGCGCCCGGGCCACGCGGTCGCCGAAGATCCGCTCGTTGGCGCGCGCGCCGCGGCGGGTCTTGCCCTCGTGGCCGACGACGACGCCGATGCGGTCGCCCATCTCGCGGGCGGGCAGCGCCGCGAGCGCCTTCTCGGCGGCCATGGCCGCGAGGAGCTGCGTCGGGTCCATCGCCTCGAGCGCGTCCGGCAGGACCCGCGCGCCGGCCGGGAGCCGCAGCGCGCGCTCGTCGAACGCGAGGACGTCCGAGGGCGCGTCCGCGGGCGCGCCGCCGGCGCCGGGGAACACGGCCCCGAGCCCGACGACGCACAGCGCGCGGCCAGCGCCCCGCGGGGGCGGGCGCGGGGCGCGGCGGCCGGGCCGGAGCTCCTCGACGACGAGGTGGGCGTTGGTGCCGCCGAAGCCGAAGCTGTCGAGCGCGGCGCGCAGGGGGCCGCCGCCCTCGGCGGTCCCCTCCGTCGTCCACGGCGCGGCCGCCGTGGCGATGGCGAACGGCGAGCCCGAGAGGTCGATGCGCCCGCTCGGCGCCTTGAACCCGTGCTGCGCGAAGAGCGTGCGCTCGCGCATCGCGAGCACGACCTTGATGAGCGACGCGACGCCGGCGGTCCAGCCCGTGTGGCCGAGCAGCGACTTGACGCTGCCGAGGGCGATGCGCGGCGCGCCCGCGTCGCCGGCGAACACCTCCGCGAGCGCCTGGAACTCGGTGGCGTCGCCGACGGGCGTCGCGGTGGCGTGCGCCTCGACGTACTGCACGGCTCGCGGCGCGACGCCGGCCTGCGCGTAGGCGCGCCGCATCGCGAGGGTCTGCCCGCGGCGCTGCGGCACCGTGACCGACGGGCTCGGGCCGTCGCTCGACAGGCCGCTGCCGAGCAGCAAGGCGTCGACGCGATCACCCCGCGCGCGGGCGTCGTCGAGCCGCTCGAGGACGACGACGGCGGCGCCCTCGCCGAACACGACGCCGTCGGCCGAGGCGTCGAACGGGCGGCTGCCGGTCGCGGAGAGGCCGCCGAACTGCGAGAACTGGCACGCGTTGGTCGGGCCGGGCTGGTAGGCGCCGCCGGCGATCACGACGTCGGCGAGGCCGCGGCGCAGCATCGCGGCGCCGAGGTGGACGGCGTGCATCGACGACGCGCAGGCGGCGTCGACGACCACCGTGTGCACGCCCTCCCCCACGACGTCGCGCACGACGCGCGCGAGCGGCTCGAGGTGGCCGCGGCACGCGGCGCGCCGCTCGGCGTCGAGCCCTAGCTCGTCCGCGAGCGCGCCCACCACGGCCGCGCGGGCCGCCGCGTCCGCGGCGAGGCCGTCGAGCGCGCGCTCGACGCCGAGCAGCAGCGTCGCCTCGTCGTGCTCGATCGAGCCGTCCGCGGTCGAGCCGAGCAGACAGGCGATCCGCAGCGGCGCGCGGTCGCGGAGCACGGCCGCGCGCGACCTGGCCTCCGCGAGCGCGCACGCCAGCATGCGGGCCGTCTTGGGCAGCCGCTCGAGGGTGCGGGCGTCGTACCCGGTGCGCTCGGCGTACGGCCCGAGCGCGTCGACGGTGCCGGTCAGCAGGCTGTAGGTCTTGTCGGCGGCGCGGCCGCCGGGGCTCAGGAAGTCGGTGGCGAGCTCCGGGTTCCGCTCGCCGCTGTCGACGATCCCGCTCGTGCCGGCGAGCAGCTGCGCGAGGTAGGCGTCGACGCCGCCGGCCCCCGGGAGCACGGCGCCCATGCCGACGATCGCGATCGGGGAGGCGCCCTCCGGCGAGGCGGCGCCGTCGTGCGGGTCTGTCGCGGGCGCGGCGGCCGGCGGCGGGGCGGCGGGGATCTCCGCCATGGCGGGGCTCGATGGCGCGGCGGGGCTCGACGCGGCGGCGGGGCTCGGCACCGCGGCAGGGCTCGACACCGCGGCGCCCACGCCCGGACGGCGGGCGTCCCGGTCGTCGCCGGGCAGCGGCGCGACCTCGGTCAGCGCGTGCCCCGCGGCACGCAGCGCCTCGACGACGCGCCGGTGCTCGGCCACGACGTCCTCGCCAGCGCGGAACGTCGAGATCACGCGGAGGCCGGGCTCCTGCGGCGCGCTCCGCCGCACGAGCGCGGTCAGGGTGCTGCCGCCGCCGCACTCGACGAAGGTGCGGCAGCCGGCCGCGACGAGGTCGCGCACCGCCGCTCCGAAGTCGAGCGGCGTCACGAGGTGCATGGGGAGCAGGCGCGCGGGCGCGAGCGGCCCCGCGCCGTAGTGGACCCGATCGATCGGCGAGTACGTGGCGAGCGCGGGCTGCGCGGCGGCCGCGCGCCCGAGGGCGCTCGCGAACGGGCCGAGCGCCGGCGCGAGCAGGGGCGAATGGAACGGATAGCGGCTCGCGAGCAAGGTCGCGCGGACGCCCGCGCCCGCGAGCCGCCGCTCGAGGGCCGCGATGCCGTCCGCCGTCCCCGAGGCGACCGCCTGGTCGGCCCCGTTGGCCACCGCGACGAAGACGTCGTCCCGGCCCAGCGCCTGCACCTCGTCGCGCAGCCGGTCGGCGCCGACGTGCGCCGCGAGCATGCGGCCCGGGGGCGCGCCGCGGAGGGCGAGCACCCGCCGGCACACGACCTCCGCGGCCGTGGCGAGGGAGAAGGCGCCGCTCGCGGCCAGCGCGGCGATCTCCCCGAAGCTGTGCCCCGCCACGACGTCGGCCGCGAGCCCGGCGGACCGGAGCAGCGCGGCGGCGACGTGGCCCTGGACGAGGATGCCGAGCTGGTCGAGGTCGGCGCACGCCTCGAGCGCCGCCCGCGCCTCGGCCTCGTCGCCGGCCACGAGCGCCGCCATCGACGCGCCGAGCAGCTCGCGCGCCGCGGGCTCCGCGGCGTCGACGGCCGCGCGCGCGGCCTCGAAGCGCGCGTGGAGCCCGCGCAGGAGCCGCAGATCGAACGAGCCCTGGCCGGGCAGGAGCAAGGCCACCTTCGCGCGGCCTCCCTCCGCCGGCTCCCCTCCCCGCGCCGGCTCGCCCTCCCGCGCCGACTCGCCCCCTCGCGCCGGCTCATCCTCAGCGCCCCACTGCTTGCGGTGCGGGTGCGACGCGTGCAGCGGGCCG
This sequence comes from Sorangium sp. So ce321, assembly GCF_051530195.1. NCBI lineage: Bacteria > Pseudomonadati > Myxococcota > Polyangiales > Polyangiaceae > Sorangium > Sorangium sp. So ce321. Next base: position 8,538,632 of record NZ_CP150329.1, read on the forward strand.
CGCGCGACCTCGACGGCGTGCCGGAGCAGGTGCTCGGGGAAGAGCTCGCGCAGCGCCGAGCCGCCGCGCAGGGCGAGCTCGACGAAGCGCGGGTGCGCCACGCGCTCGTCGAGGGCCCCGACGTGCATCGTCACCGATCGGGGCAGCGGCGCCAGCTCCTCGCTCGCCGCCGCGACGGCGACGATGCGCTGGTAGCCGCACGCCACCGGCTCGCCGTCGAACCGGACCGTGCGGAAGTAGCCGTACGCGCTCGAGCGCGTGACGGCCCCGAGCGTCATGAAGATCGCGACGCGCTCCCCCACGCGGACGGGCGCCAGGTTCCGGCTGTACCCCTCGGTGGTGAGCAGCCGGATCGCCGCGCGATCTTCCTCGTGCGGGAGCGTGCCGTCAGCGGCCTCGGCGAAATAGAGCGTCTCCCGCGCGATGCACTGGAAGCGGAAGTTCGTGAGGAAGTGATGGCTCCCGTAAGCCATGGTGTCCTCGAACTTCACGCAATAAGGAACGACGAAGAACGCGCCCATGAACCCTCTCCTCGCGGCCCGCGCGCGCGGCGTCGAAGCACGCCCGGCGCCGCGTACCGGCGCCGCGCCTCGTGCGTCTCTCACCGCCGCGCCGTCTGGACCGTCAAAACATGTGTACCTACACGCAATCACCCACGCGCCCGCGCGCCCGCGGCGAGCGCACGACCGCCGGCCGCGCGACGGCGCCCGCGGGTGCGCGCAGGGGCGCCACCGCAGCCCGGACGGCTGGTGGACCGATCGATCGTCAGAGCGCGCCACGGCCCTCAGGGCCTGGCGGGACCAGCGCGTCGAGCCGACAAGGCGCGCCGCGTTGACGAGATAGGTGTACCTGCACCTGTACAGATGTCAAGCAGTCCTGAACGGCCGGGTTTGACGGGCCCGCGATCAACAGTGTACATACACTTTTGTGGTTGATTTTGCGCGCGCCGCCCAGACCATCGCCAACCAGTGCGCGCTCGTGCGCGTGCGCCGCGCCTCCCGCGCGCTGACGCGGCTCTACGATGAGAGCCTGCGGCCCGCGGGGCTCCAGTCGACGCAGCTGACGATGCTCGCGGCGGTCGCGACGTGCGGCGACGGGGGCGTGAGGCTCAGCGCGCTCGCGGACGGGCTCGTCATGGACCGTACGACGCTCACGCGGAACCTCGTGCCGCTGGAGAAGGCCGGCCTGCTGCGCGTGGCGCGCGCGCCCGACGACGCGCGCGTCCGCCTCATCTTCCTCACGCGCCAAGGCGAGCGCGCCATCGAGGCGGCGTTCCCGCTCTGGGAGCGGACCCAGAAGCACGTCCGCGAGCAGCTCGGCCCCAGCGAGGCCGACGCGCTCCGCGAGGAGCTCGGCCGCGTCGTGGCGATGGCGACGCGGTCCGAGGGGGCGCCGGCGCAGCCGGAGCCAGCGCCGCCGGAGCCGGCGCAGCCGGCGCGCTCGGGCAAGCGCCGGGCGAAGTGACGGGCGCCGTGGGCGGCGCTGCGCCGTCGAGCGGCCGCGCGGGCTGACGCGCGCGCCGCCTGGGCGGGCGGGCACCGCCGGCACGGGCGTGGGTATCCCGGCGCCGGCGCGGATTGACGGGCAGCGCCCCGGGTTCGAGAGGTTCGAGGGTCGAAGGGCGCGGGCCGCCTCGCAGCGCGCACCCACGAGACAAGGAGGACACGATGGATTTCGAGGTCGCGCCGCTCCCCTACCCCAAGGACGCGCTGGAGCCGGCCATGAGCCGGGAGACGCTCGAGTTTCATTACGAGAAGCACCACAAGGGCTACATGGCGAAGCTCAAGAGCCTGATCGAGGGCAAGCCCGAGGCGACCGGGCCCCTCGTCGATCTCGTGCGCTCGAGCTCGGGCGCGGTGTTCAACAACGCAGCTCAGGTCTGGAATCACACCTTCTTCTGGGAAGGCATGAGGCCGGACGGCGGCGGCGCTCCGCCCGCCGGCGACGTGGGCGACCTCATCGCGGGGCTCGGCGGCTGGGAGAAGTTCCGCCGCGACTTCATCGCCGCCGGCGTCGCGCGCTTCGGCTCGGGGTATGCGTGGTTCGTGCTCGACGGCGGCAAGGGCAGGATCGTCGACACGCCGAACGCGGAGACCCCGCTGACCACGGGCTCGGCGCCGCTCCTCACGTGCGATGTCTGGGAGCACGCCTATTACCTGGATCACCGCAACAACCGGCAGGCCTTCCTGGAGGTGTTCCTCGACCGGCTCGTGAGCTGGGACTGGGTCGCCAGGAACCTCCGCGCCGCGCAGTAGAGGTTCATCGGACGGCCTCCTGATGAGATGCTTCCTCAGGCGGCAGGGGGCTCGCCGCCGAGCCACCGATCGACGTCGCGCCCGAGCCACGCCCGTGAAAGCTCCCTCACCCGCGCGTTCGCCGGCACCTGCTCGACATAGCGGCGCCGCACGGCCGCGTCGGGGATCTTCCCGGCGCGCTCCTCGACAGCGCGCAGCGCCCGCGCGATCGCGGCCCGCGCGAGCGCCACGTCCCCGCCGGCGAGGTGCGCCTCGCTGATCGCGATGCGCAGCGGGATCTCGCTGTACCCCACCGAGCCGCCGAGCGACTCGAGGCAGCGCAGCCCCTCCTCCGAGGCCTCCCGCGCCGCCTCCACGCGCCCTTCCCGGAGCAGCACCTCGATGAGCGTCCGGTAGACGAGCGGCCGGTAAAACCTGTCTCTCTGCAGGATCGCGAGCGCCCTCTCGGCCGCCTCGCGCGCCTCCGGGAGGCGCCCTCGCACCATCAGCACCCGCGCCAGCGCGCCGTGGGCCGGCCCCATGGTCGCCTCCATGGCGCCGATCTTGATGAGCTGATCCGCGAGGGTCGTTATCTCCTCCAGGTGCTCTGGCGCGCAGCACTCCGTGAGCAGGATCATCAGCCAGACGCGCACGCTGGAGAGCGTGAACGCGTCGTTGATGCGCAGCGTGCGCTCCAGGGACTCTCGCAGCTTGCGCTCCGCCTCGGCGTGCTCCCCGAGCTCCGCCATGGAGAGCGCGGTCGAGCTCGCCGCGAACTCGCGCCAGCGCCACGGGCTCACCTGCGCGAACACCTCCTCCGCGCGCCGCGCGTCCTCGTACGCCTGCCACGGGTCGTCCCCGAGGAGCCGCAGGAACATCGAGCGGCTGTAGCGCAGCTGCGCGTGCGCGAGCTGCTCGCTCTCGGAGACGCGCGCCGCGAGCTGCTCCAGGCGAGCCAGGAGGCGCAGCGAGAGGTCGCGCCTGCCCCAGTGGCTGAGGGCCGTGATCGCCGTCGCGACAGGCATGCAGCACGCCGCCTCGGCCCCGGGCTCCGGCTCGCTGGCCATGATCGCGTTCACGAGCGACTCCAGCTCATCCGCCAGGCCGAGGTGGCCCGCCATCACGACGAGCCGGCCCACCGCCCGGTTCCAGGCGACGCTGCCCCTCGTCAGCACCGACAGGGCCTCTCTGCCGATCTCCAGGCCGACCTGCCAGTCCTCGCGCAGGAAGCAGACGTCGAGCTTCATCCCGAGCAGCCGGCCGAGGGTGTCGCCGCGCGGGGCGCAGCTCATGCCGCGCTCGACGCGCGAGAGCATCCCGTCGTAATCGTTGCTCCGGTACGACTGCTCGGCCGCGCGCAGGTAGTACAGGGCGGCGCGCTCGAGCTCCCCGCCGAGGTGCGCGTGCTCGGCCAGCACCACGGGGTCCGCCTCCCCCGCCTGCTCCAGGTGCGCCCCGGCCAGCCGGTGGCCGAGGCCCCGATCCTCCGGGGCCAGCAGGCCGTACGCGGCGTCGCGCACGAGGAGGTGGCGAAACCGGTACTCCGTGTCTCCAGGGAACCGGCTGGTCCACTGCACCTCCACCATCTCGGAGCGGACCAGGCTCTCCAGCCAGCGGTCCGCTCCGTCGCCGCCCGTCGCCTCGCGCGCCTGCCCGAGCAGGGCGAGCACGCCGCCGCGCCAGAACGTCTGTCCGAACACGCTCGCGCTGCAAAGCACCTTGCGCGCCTGCGGCTCGAGGCACGACAGCCTCGCCTGGAGCATCGCCAGCACCGTGGCCGGCCGCCCCTCGGACTTGCCCTCGACGACAGCGCGGATCAGCTCCTCCAGGAACAGCGCATTGCCGGCGGCCTGCTCGACGATGCGCGCCACCAGGCTGGCCGGCACCTCGGCGCCGAGCACCGCGGTCACCAGCCGCTCGGCCGCCTTCCTGGTCAGGCCGGCGAGCGGGACCCGCTGCACGACGCGCCCCTCCCACAGCTTCGGGAAGACGTCGTGCACCTCGCGGCGCGCGAAGGCCAGCACGAAGAAGGCCCGCTCCCGCAGGTCGAGCAGGGCGGCGTCGACGAGCTTGACCGTGGCCGCGTCGCCCCAGTGCAGGTCCTCCAGCACCAGCAGGCAAGGCCGCGCCGCCGCCTCCGCCCGCATGAGGTCCAGGAAAGCGCGGCGGATCTGCTCGCTCATGATCTTCGGGTCGCCGCGCGCGGCGCGCAGCGAGACGCTCGGCTGCTCGACGGCGACGCCGCAAAGGGTCGCGATGAACTCGCTCACCCGCTCGGCGTCCGCCGGCGGGACGTGCCGGCCGACGCGCAGGCGGATCTTGTCCTCCTGCGCCGCGGGCGGGTCCCCGGCCTCCACCTCGCAGAGGCGGCGGAGCGCCTCGCCGAGCAGGCCGTAGGGCGAGCCGGCGCTCATCGGCGCGCCGCTCCCGAACAGCACCTCGACCTCGGGCGACCGGGCGCCGAGGCGCCGGAGCAGCTCGTGCCGCAGGCGCGATTTGCCCATGCCCGGCGCCGCGATGATGAGGGCGCCGGACGGCATCGCCTCCTCGATGCACCCCTCGATCGCGCCGAGCAGCATCGAGAGCTCCTGCTCGCGGCCGACGCAGGGCGTCGGGCGGCCGAGCAACGGGCGCGACTCGTCGACGCTCGCGCGCTCGCCCCGCAGCACCAGCTGCCCGGCGAGCGTCGTGACGAGGAAGCGCGACTCGAGCAACCGCGAGCTCAGCTCGTCCAGCCAGATCCCCGGCTCGACCGCCGCGTAGGAAGGCTCGGCGTCGGCCGTCATGGTCGGCTCCGCCCCGACGCGCAGCAGCGCCACCGCCCTGTCGATGGCCTCCCCGGCCGGGACCCCGCCCTGGAGCAGCCCGCGGCCGGTGGTCAGCGCGATGCGGGCCCCGGGCCAGTGCTGCTGCACCTCGAGGGCGCAGCGGGCGGCCGCCGAGACCTGATCCAGCGCGCTGCTCGACGGCGACACGACCACGATCAGCGAGCCGTCCGCCAGCCACTCGGCGCGGCCGCCGAGGCGCGCGAGCCGGAAGCGCAGGGCGTCGCGCGTCGGGCGGGCCCAGGTCTGGACCGTGGAGGGCGGCAGCGTCTCGCCGGGGTCGCTGTCGGTCCACATGGCGAGCACGACGCTGAGCAGCTGCATCGCCTCGCCGGTGAGCACCCGGGGCGCGAGCGGCGCCGCGACCGACGGCACCGGCGCCTCGTCGTCCCCCTCCGGCAGCGTCAGGGCGGCGAGCTGGTCGCGGAGCGCCGCGGCGTCGGGGGGGCGCCGCTGCGGGTCCTTGTCCAGCATCCGCGCGAGCAGCTCGGCCAGCGCGGGCGGCGTGTCGGGCCGGAGCGAGCCGACCGCGGGGACGTCATCGAACAGGATCTTCGCGAGCACGCCGACCAGATCCCGGCCGCCGAACAGGTGCTTGCCGGTCAGGCATTCGAAGAGGACGCACCCGAGGGCGAAGATGTCCGCGCTCGGCCCGAGGTCGCGGTCGCCCCGCGCCTGCTCCGGGGCCATGTAGCCGGGCGTACCCACGAAGCGCCCGGTCCGCGTCAGCGTCATGCCGGCCGCCGCCAGGCGCGCGATGCCGAAGTCGAGCACCGCGACGCCCTCGACGCGCTCGTCGCGCAGGAACAGGTTGCTCGGCTTGATGTCGCGGTGGACGACGCCCCGCGCGTGGGCGACGGCGAGCGCGTCCGCGACCTTCCTCAGCAGCACCACGCACTCGGAGATGCGCAGCGGGCCGCGGTCGAGGCGCTCGCCGAGCTCTTTCCCGGACAGCCACTCCATCGCGAGGAAAGGCCTGCCGTCCTGGGCCGTTCCGTGCGCCAGGTACTCGACGATGCCGGGGTGCTTGAGCGAGGAGAGGAGCCGCGCCTCGCGCAAGAAGCGCTCGGCCTCCTCCGGGCGCTCGGCGTCCGCGTGCAGCAGCTTGAGGGCCACCGGCGCGCCGGTCGTCACGTCCCGGGCGCGAAACACCTCCCCCATGCCGCCCTTCCTGGCCAGCGCTTCGATCAGGAACCGACCCGCAACCAGAGAACCTTCGAGGAACGACACGGATCGAGCCCTCCAACACCAAGCCCACACCGGGCGTACGGCATGACCGCCCCGTGCGCAGGCGAGGATACCAACTGGACAGCTGGACGGATCGCTTTTTGCTTTATTTGCTTGATCGATAGTGATGAAGAGACGTTGCGCGCCAGGAGCCGGCGTGCAGGTGGACAGATTCATGTCCAGCCGTGCTCTGCTGAAGGTGTGCGCGCACAGGCCTTCATGTGTGCGCGCACGGTCCGGCGCGGCGCGCGCCTCGGCGGACGCTCGGCAGACGCTCGGGCGCGCCAGGCGGATGCTGGGCGGGCGCTCGGCGGACGCTCGGCGCGAAGCGCGGTCACCGCTCGGCGGACGCTCGGCCAATGCTCGGCCAACGCCTCGGCCAACGCCTCGGCCAACGCCTCGGCCAACGCCTCGGCCAACGCCTCGGCCAACGCCTCGGCCAACGCCTCGGCCAACGCCCTGATGGCACGGGCGGTGCCTGACCGCGAGACCGATGCTCACCGTCACGGAGGAGCGGTCCTTCATGTCATCCCAGGATGCCGAGTTGCTGCGCGACAGCTTCGAGCTCGTCGTGCAGCGTGATCACGAGTTCCCTCGCCGCTTCTATCAGGTCCTGTTCGAGCGGCACCCGCAGGCGAGGCCGCTCTTCACCCGCAACAGCCCCGGGGCGCAGGGCACGATGTTCGAGCGGGCGCTCATGGCGGCGCTCGACCACCTCGAGGACGACACCTGGCTCTCGGAGAAGCTCGCGCCGCTCGGCGCGCAGCACGTGGTCTACGGCGTGACGCCGGAGATGTACGACTGGGTCGGCGAGGCGCTCGTCGCGGCGCTCCGCGAGGTGAGCGCCGCGGACTGGACCGAGGCGCACCGGGACGCATGGACCAGGGCGTACGGCGTCATCGTCGCCCGGATGCGCGCGGGCGAGGGCGCTCCGGCGCGGCCCGCGCGCGGCGCGTGAGGCCCGCGCGCGGCGCGTGAGGCCCGCGCGCGGCGCGTGAGGCCCGCGCCGGCTCAGCCCTCGCTCGTCTCCTCGTCCGGCCCGGCGATTCCGTAGCGCTTCATCAGCCGGTAGAGCGCGAAGCGGTTCTTCAACCCGAGCTTGCGCGCCGCGCCCGTCACGCTGCCCTGCGCCTCCGCGAGCGCGACCTCGATCTCGGCGCGCCCGATCGAGCCGGAGTCGGACGGCTGAGGCGGGTTGGATTTGCCGGGATCCGTCGTCCTGCCGGGATCCGTCGTCCTGGGGCCGGCCCGGGGATCGGTCCTGGGCTCGCCCGCCTCCGGGCGGAGCGCCGCGAAGACGTCCGGCGTGAGGGCGAGGAAGTTGTCCAGGCTCGACCCGAGGGCGATCCACATGAGCCGCTCCAGCTCGCGCAGGTGGTGCGTGTAGGCGTGGCGGAGGAGCGCGTCGACGAGCGCCGGCGCGATCCGCGGCTCGGCGAGCCTGTCGCCGCGGCGCTCGAAGAAGCGATCGGTCAGCTCCGGGCTGTCGCGCGCGGCGGCGGCGAGCAGGTGCCGAAGGAGCAGCGGGATGTCCTCGCGGCGATCGGGGAGCCCGGGGACGCTCACGCTGATCAGGAAGCGCGCGAGGAAGTCGTGCTTCAGCGCGTCGACGGGGCGGTTCGTCGCCGCGATGACGCGCAGATCCGAGCGGCGCACGCGCGCCTCGCCGAGCCGCTGGTACTCGCCTTCGCGGTCGAGCACCCGCAGCAGGTGGGCCTGCAGGTGCGGCGGGAGCTCGCCGATCTCGTCGAGGAAGAGGGTGCCGCCGTCCGCCTCGCCGATGAGCCCGGGGCGCTCCGGGCTGCCCGCGTTGGGGTAGCCCCGGGCTGTCCCGAACAGCTCGGCGTCGACGAGGCCCTCGGGGAACGTCGCCGCGTTGCGCGCGACGAACGCGCCGCCGCGGCGGCGGGAGAGCGCGTGGATGGCGCGCGCGGCGAGCTCCTTCCCGGCGCCGCTCTCGCCGCGCACGAGCACGTGGTTGCCGGACTGCGCCGCGAACGCGAGCGCGCCGCGCAGCGACCACACGGCCGGGCTCTCCCCGACGATGCCGTGGGGGTCGGCGTCGCCGAACGAGAACCGCGGCGCCTCCTTGAGCGCCTGGATCACCTCGAGGCCCCACCGCCGCCGCACCACGAGCAGCACGAGCGCGTTCTGCAGCGTGAGCGTGTCGCCCGCCTTCACGAGGCCCTCGATCGCGGGCGAGCCGTTGATGAGCAGGGGGCAGCGCCCGATCGAGCGGACCGCGAGGAGCCCATCCGGGGTGGGCTCCATCTCGAGCTGGAGGCGCGAGATCCGCGGCCCCTCCAGCGGCGGCATCGCGGCCCAGCCCACCGGGCGCTGCCGGTGGAAGGTGAGGCGCGGCGCGGCGTCCTGCGGCTGCGGCCCGCCGCGGCCGAGGACGGCTCTCCCCTCGACGAGCGCGGCCTCCCCCATGCGGTGCGGCTCCTCGCGCGACCAGGCGATGATCAGGTGGAAGTGCTCCGGGGGCGGCTCCAGGTCGTTCCGGCCCCACAGGAGGCTCGGCTCGGTCAAGGTCGTGGAGGACGTCACGGAGGCGATTCCGGAACGCGGTTTTACCACGGCAGGCCGACACCGACATCGTTAACCTTCCGGTGCGCCGGGCCACCGCGTGTCCCGGAGCGGCGCGGACAGCCGCCGCCGTGCCGGGCACGCCCCGCGCTCCGGCGCGGGCGGCGCGGGCGGATGGCGACCTCACACCTGTCCGAGCCGCGCCGGCTGCGCTCTCCACGGCGTGCGCCCGCTCCACGCGCGGAGGGCCGTCGGCTCCTCGCGGCGGGCCCCGTTCCTCTCGTGGCGGAGCCTCGATATCGTCTCGTAGACCGCGCGCCGGGCGCGGTTCAGCCCCCCGAGCGGCCGGTGCGCCGGCAGGGCGTGCCACGGCGTGAACGAGAGGTTCTCCTCGAACTCGGCCTGACCCGGGTGGTCGAGGCGCTGCGCCGGGATCACCATCGTCGCGACCTTGTAGAACGGCGACAGATCCTCGCTCCAGCGGACCGTCGGGTCCTCGATGGGCGTCCTCGTCGGATGGGCCTGGAGCTGCACGAGGAAGTCGAACATCCAGTCCCCCCGCTCGAGCTGCCGCGCCACCGCCTGCTTGAGCGCGCCGTCGCCCGGCTCGACCTCGACCCAGGGCGCGCCGCAGGGCCGGGGGGCCACGGCGAACTTCATCGCCCGCTCCCCGAGCCGGAACGGCGTCTGGCTGAAGTAGCGGTCGTGCAGCGGGTTCTTCACCGGCTTGAGCAGGACCGAGAGGTAGTTCTTGAGCTCGCGCAGCCGGAGGCGGGGCGGGCTGCACGAGAGGAAGAACGAGAGGGGCTTGCCCGCGCCGGTGGCCGCCATCAGCTCGGCGTAGTCCGCGACGTTGCGCGCGAAGAAGACGTCGGTGTTCGCCATCAGGAAATCCTGCGTCGTCGCGCCCTTCTCGCCGTCGAGGAGCTTCTCCCCCTCGACGTCGAGCAGCTTGATCGCCATGCAGCGGGCGTCTCGCTGCATGTCCGACTGGACGCGCGGGGAGGTCGACGAGAAGCGGACCCACGCCGGGTAGACGCGCGGCCTCTGGAAGACGCCGTGCCGGAGCTCGTCGGGCAAGCCGTCGTCGATGATGAAGTCGGCCCTCACGCAGCCGTGCGACTTCGGGTGCACGCTGCGGAGCGCCGGTGAGGCGCCCGCGGGGTACGCTCGATCGTAATTGCGCTTCATGATCTCGGTGAGCTGTCGAATGCAGTCATCCTCGCCGGGCGGCGGGTACTCCCGGTGGAGCTCGAGCGTGGTGTTCATGACCAAGATCCTCTCTGTCGTTGGGTGTCTCAGGAGGCCCTCGCGACGGCGCGCTCGCGCGCGGGGAGCGCCGGGGCGCCGCTCGCGACCTTCACGCCGGGCGCGCTCTCCTGCCGCTTCCGGTACTGCACCTCGTTGCGCATCTGGATGAGCCGGGAGAACGTGGTGACCCAGAAGGGCGCGCCCAGGGAGAGCATCCCGCACGAGAACGCGAGCCCGGCCAGCCAGAACAGCGTGTCGCGGAGGAGCTGGAGCGCGGTCGGCCGGGGCGCGAGGAGATCGCCGCGGTACGCGCCGAACCGCTTGACGATCCAGCTCTGCTGCCAGCCGATACCGAGGTTCGCCTCGTCGAGGAGGGTCGCCGTCTTCTGCATCTCCAGCCCGAGGTCCTCGAGCGTCGCGTCGGGTCGCTCGTCCGGCGCCCCGGCCGGGCGCTCCCCCAGGCGGGTCGCGGTGGCGGTCAGGGTGTCCGCCTGCGCGATGACCTGCGCGCGCGAGGCGCCGCCCTGGTGCAGCCGGGCGAGCACCTGGAAGCCGTCGAAGTTGAAGAGGACGACGAGCATCATCGAGACGAGGAGGGTCAGCCGCCGCGCCCGCTGCTTGAAGGTCTGGGACGCCGTCCCCTCGAGGGTCGGGAACCAGCGCCGCACGTAGGCGGCGAACTGATCGAGGGTCGCGTAGCGCTTCACCGCGCCGGGGCTGCCCTGGCCGCAGCTCACCCAGCGGGCGGGCAGCAGGCGCTCGCGCCCCTCCCCGTCGACCGTCACCGACGCGCCCGCGGCGATGGTGATCAGGTCGTCGGCGTCGATGTACTCGACGAGGAGCGCGAGCCGCGCCGGGTCCGAGCCGTACATGAGCTCCGCGCTGCGCGCGTGCAGGACCGGGTCCGCGAGCACCTCGTGCACGAAGCGCATCTCGCACGCCTCGTTCCTGGCGAGCGCGTCGCGCGCCGGGCGCCCGGTCGCCGGGTCGACGACGTCAGGGTCCCTGTGGAACGCCCGGAACCCGTGCATGAGCGACCGAAGCATGTAGATGAGGACGCGGGATCGGTAGCGCCCGACGTTGACAATCACCTGCACGACCGCGCTCACGAACAGGCTCGCTGTGAGCATGATCATGGCGAACGCGAGCGCGGTTTCCAAGAGGGGGATCATCGGTGTGCTCCTTGTGGTCCAGTCCGGTCAAAGGGTCTTGAGGTAATCAATCAGGGCCTCGCGGTCTCCCGGCGGGAGGCTCGTGCCGTACGCGTGTCCCTCGTTGCTGTTGCCCGGGATCGGATCGTCGTTGTCGTCGACGGTGCGGTAGAGGAAGAGCGCGCGATCTCCCTCCATCGGCTCGGTCGACGTCCAGCCGACGCGCTGCTCGTCGAAGCGCCGGCTGCCGCGGTAGAACCGCTTCGGCCGGAACCGCTGCGCCTCCTCCGGGGCGAGCTTGCCGCGCGGCGCGGGCGGCTTGAGCAGGTCGCCCAGCGTGGGCACGGAGCCGTTGTGGAGGTACGGGGCGCGCGCCCAGATCCCGTCGAGCGGGCCGGCGAGGTACTCGCCCGGCTCCCTGACCGGGCGGAACGCGTCCTTCTCCCAGAGGTGCCGCCGCTCGCCGAACGCGTTGAGCGCGTCGGCGGCCGGCTTCATGAACGCCCTGGAGCGCTCCGCGTCGGTCCCCGGCTTGAGGCGCTCCATGTAGAGGCTGCCCTCGACCTGCTGGACGGTCCGCGTCGCCGGGTCGTAGAGCCCATGGCACCGGGCGCAGTGCTCGGTGAAGACCGCGAGCCCGCGCGCGGCCCCCTCGGGCGGAGGCGGCGTGAAGGGGTAGGCCGGCGCCGGCAGGTCCCGGTCGAGCCAGCGCCCGATCGCGTCGACGTTGTCCTTGTTGAGCGACATCGCGACGGCGCCGACGCCGATGGCCGAGCCGCGGTTGCGGGCCGTGGAGCTCCTCGTGTTGCCGTCGGCGTGGTGCCACGGGCGGATGCCCTCGTGCTGGTTCCACAGCGAGGGGAAGTCCATCTGGGCTGCGGTCCCGTCGTCGGGCGCGCCGAGGACCTCGAACTTGACCGCGTTGAAGGGGTCGATGCGCCCGGGGCCGTTGTCGGCCCTGAGGTCCATCCAGGCGCTGACCGCCGCGCGGCTCCTCTTCGTCATCTCGGCGAGCAGGATGCGGTAGAGCGCCTGCTCGCGGCCGGTGAGCGGGGCGGCCCCTTCCTCGGCGAGGGCGGCGTCGATCTCGTGGATGAGCCGGTCGCCGGTCATGCGCTCGTCCAGGAAGGCGCGCGCGAAGAAGCGCTTGAACCCCTGCAGGTCGGCGGTGTGGTTCGGCATCCCGTCCACGTAAACGGCCTCGCCGTTCGCGCCCAGGTACTCGCCGCGGTGGCACCCCGAGCAGTTGATGGCGACGCGCTTCAGCGCGAAGCTCGTGTGCAGCAGCGGGACGTGAAGGGTGGAGTCGGCGAGGAAGAGCCCGCGGCCCACCGGGCGCGATCGGTAATAGGTGGTGTCGTCCTCGCCGAAGCCGAAGCGGTCGTAGCCGCGCCCCTTGAACTCGTCGTCGAAGATCCTCGGCAGGACGCGGTAGATCCAGTAGGGCACGCCGCCGGCGAACTCGGTGCCTGTGGCGCCGTACCGGAAGCGCCACACGAGGTCCTGGGGGTCGATCTCCACGCCGGGCGCGAGCCGCTCCTCGGGAATGGCCTTCTCCGAGGGGAGGTGGAGGTCGATCACGACGGCCGACGCGAGCTGGCGTGGCTGGAAGACAAGGACGGTGAGCAGCACGACAAACGTGAGGAGGGGGATGCAGAAGGCGGCGCGGCTCGTGCCGAGCCAGCCTGCGGCGCCCGTGATGATCTGCCGGATCCAGGCGCCGCGCTCGCCGGGGCCCTGGGGCTCTCCGGGCTGCGGGGGTGAGCTGTCGATCAGGTTGCGGGACACCTGCTCCAGCCGCCGGAGGGTCAGCGGAGACATGCTGCTCGGGGTCGTTGAATCGTCGTCGGTGGGCATCGCGGTGCTCTCCTTGGCGGCGCGGGGCGGGCGCGGCGAAAGTCCGGCGGGACGGCGCCGGGCGGCGCGCCTCGGCCGCAGGGGGCGTGGGCAGCTGGTTGCGCCACGCAGCGGGTCAACCTCGTCTCAGCGTCGAGAAAGCACGGGGCGGGCCACCGTTCTGGGGGCGTAAATGAGCGAGCTTCCTGGGGAACACGGGCGGTGCGGGCCCGTGCGTGCGCGCACGCACGCACAGGCCCGCACGCTCTGCCGGGAGCGCCTCCGGCTCGGGCGCCGGTGCGCCGCGGGCGGCGCGAGGGGGCCGCGGAGGGCGCGACGGGGCCGCGGACGGCGCGACGGGGCCGCGGGCGGTGCGCGTGGATCGAGCGACGCCGCGGGAGCCCCGGGAAAGGCGCCTCCCGGCCCCCCGGAAAGGCGGCTACTGCCGCCGGTGTTAGATGGATCTACCCTGGGGCGCTGGACAGCGCTTGGGCCTTGCGGCGCAGAGCCGATCCGTGAGACTTCTCGCGGGGTAAATCACAAAAGGCGACGATCTAGACAGATCCGGTCCGGTGGCTTCAGTTGACCAATCGACTGATAGTTGGGCAGCCTCGCCAGGCCCAGGACTCTCCAGAGGGGACGAACACGACGGCATCGTCATAGCGAGCGCAAAGGAGGCATTGACCAATATGGACGATATCTACGTTGCCGCACGCTTCGCTCAGCTCTCCAATGACGATCTTTTGGCAGTTGTCGGGCCAGACCGCGAGGATTACGAGGAGAGAGCCATTGAGCTCGCGCGGATTGAGCTTCGCCGGCGCGGCGTTGACAGCACGAGCTTCCGCAGCCCCGATCCGGCGGCGCCCGCTGCGTCGGCAGAGCGAGCGCAAGCCCGCCTCGGCGTACGATGGCTCGAAATCTATGCTGCGCTCCTCGGCACAGCAGCAATCGGCGGCGTTGTGGTGCAGGTCGTTGTCGGAGCTGAGGTAGCTGGAATCCTCATGGTGCAGCTTCCACTCTCCGCACTGCAAGGCGCCCTCGCCTACGGACTGTTGAAGCGCCGCCTTTGGGCATGGTATCTCAACTGGGCGTTTCTATTGCTGTTGCTTCTACTACCCGCGTTTCTTCGCAGGGCCGCAGCCATTCTGGGACCGCTACCCTTGGTTGTATTAAACAGCATCTATTTCGCGAAGCGCAGGCAGCTCTTCGGGTCAGGTAAGACATGACTACGCACGAGCATGGCGGGCACACAGCGGCCTGCGATCGACTGTTACCAGACTGGAGCAAATGCTGCCCGACGAGGGCCTGCTACCGACGAGCGGGCGTGCTTCGCGCGCCCACCCGCGGCAGAGGCCCAGGGTGTTGGACGGAGAGGAAGATGGAGAGGGAGAGATTCACAGGGAGGCGGGGAGTCGAGAGCCGGGATCAGTCGTTCGAACCGGCAGTCTCAGCGCCGGCTGCTTCGGGTTGGGTCGATGCGGGGCGGCTGGTGGTGCCGGAGTGGTCATCTTATAACCACAGTCGAGCATGACTCCCTTGTAGATCACCGGCAGCGGCCTTTGTCTCGCGAAGCTCAATCCGGTGAGCGACAGTCCATGACACAAGCATTGTTCATAGGCGGACTCCAGAAGCCCGGGACCGAGGTTCTCTCGCCTCCCCGCCTCCCCGCCTCCCTGTGCACTCTCTCTTTCTCTGTCTCCCGTCCAACAAACCGCTGCTGCCGCCGGTGCTGCGCGCCTCGGAAGACCGGCAGGACGTCAGTCCGCAGAAAACACACTCTCCCTCACCACCAATCGATCTCGGAGGTTCCATGAAGCGAGTCACTGGAATTGGCGGCATCTTCTTCAAAGCCAAGGACGCTCCGGCACTACAGGCTTGGTACAAGCGACACCTCGGAATCGATGTCCAGGAATGGGGTGGTACGGCTTTCACCTGGACCGACGGTGAAGGTAAGCCGGTCGCCGGAACGACCGTCTGGTCCATCGGTTCGGCGCAAGGTGACCAATTCGCGCCCAGCACTGCAGCTTTCATGGTCAATTACCGGGTGGAGGATCTCCACGCCCTGGTCAAAGTCTTACGCGAAGAAGGCTGCAACGTTCTCGAGAAGATCGACGATTCCGAGTACGGAAAGTTTGCCTGGGTCATCGATCCAGAGGGAAACAAGGTAGAGCTTTGGCAACCGCCCGCCGGCCAGTGACCAGGGCAGCCGGCCTCAGCGCGAATCTGCGGCCTGATCCTTCGTTGCACCGCACTGCCTTCGGCAGCCGGTGAACCTGGACGTCGAGCCGGACGAGCAGGGGCGTTTGCGCCGGGTTCGCTGAAAACCGGCCACAGATCGGCGCGAGCTTCGATCCCGAGCAGGACCTCGACCGGCTATAAGCGCTGCTCGCGCGCGGAAGTTCCTGAGGCCGAGCCAGGCGCTTCGGCAGACGGCGGGGGGCAGGTGGGCTTTTCCAGCTCCGTGGCCGCTCGGCCCTCACCGCTGCTGAGCCTGGGCGTTGTGTCCCGTAGCCGAGACCGTCCTTGGGCTCGCCGCCGCGCCAGCGCCGACGAGCCAACGGAAGGGATGGCCTCGTCCGGCGGGCGCGCGTGCGCAGCGTGAGGCGCCGTGCCTGAGCCCGCGTGCGCGCAGCGAGGCGCCGTGCCTGAGCCGCGACGCGACCCGGGAAGTGGTCCTCCCCCGCTTCCGTAGACACCCTCGAAGGCACCAGGAGGCGGGGATGGGACGGGAAAGAAGAGGACGTTCACGCCCGGGCTCCAGGCGGAGACCGTACGGCTGGCCATGGCGGGCGACCGGAGCATCGGCCAGGTGGCGAAGGACCTCGACCTGACCGAGACGGCGCTGCGCGACAGCATCGAGCGCGCGGACACCGACGCGGGCCACCGCCCGCCGGCGGGGCTGACGGCGCTGGAGCGTGGGGAACTGCAGCGACTGCGCCCCGACGCGAAGCGGCTACACCTGGAGCGCGAGATCCCCAGAAAGCGGCGGCCCTCTTCGCGGGGCTCACCTTGCCGCCCTCGAGGAGCTGCGTCGTGAAAACCGGCGGAAGCGCTGACTGGCCACGCTCCCTCGTCCCTGCCGCAGCGCTGTTTGCGAGCTACTCCCTCCTGGCCGTGCTGGGCCTCCGGTGGGCGACGGCCTGCCGCGACGCCTGCCCGGCGTTTCCCGCCGCGGGGGTCGCCCTCGCCGGGCTCGTCCTCGGGGGCCAGAGGCTGTGGCCGGCCGTGTTCGCCGGGACGATGGCCGCGTTCCTCCTGGAAGCGCCGTCCCTCCCGCTGTGGGCAAAGGCCGCCCTCGCTTCCGGGAACACGCTGGCAGCCCTGGGCGGCGCGTGGGCGCTGCGCCGCGCTCGCCTGCAGCCGGCGCTCACGCGCCTGAGGGACGTGCTCGCCTTCGGCGCCGCCGCCCTGGGCAGCTCGGCCGTCTCCGCCACTGCCGGGACCTTCGCGCTGGCCGGCGCGCTCGACCAGGGCTTCAGGGAGGCTCTCGTGGCATGGCTCAACCGGTGGGCCGGCGACGTGACGGGGGTGATCGTGGTGGCGCCCCTCGTGCTGAGCTGGGCGCGTGGCGAGCCGGTCGGCCGGGCCCGGGGGCGGTGGCTGCACCTCGCGCTGTGCACGGCGGCTGCCTGGGCCCTGGCCTGGCTGAGCTTCGGGCCTGAAGCCTCCCGCATGGTCCGCCCATGGCTGACCTTCCCCGCCCTGACCTGGGCGGCATTGACGTGGGGCGTTCGGGGCGCGACGGCGGCGATGCTCCCGGTCGCGGCCGTCGCGGTCCAGGCCACCACCGAGGGGCACGGGCCGTTCGGCGCCCCCGCGGCGCTGCAGTTCGCGCTGCTCCAGCAGTTCATCGGCGCCACCGCCATGACCACGCTGGTGCTGGCCGTCGTCGCCGACGAGAGATGCAACAGCGAGTCGCTGCGCAAGAACGAGGAGCGGCTGCGGCGAGCCAGCCGCGCCGGGCGGATCGGCCTGTGGGAGTTCAACATCGACAGCGGAGCGGCAGCCTGGACGCCCGAGGCCCGGGCGCTCTTCGAGGGGGACCGTCCGGGGAGCGGCCGGGTGGACTACGCGCGCTGGCTCGAGAGCATCCATCCCGAGGACCGCGCGGCCGTCGTCCGCACGGCCGACCAGGCGATAGCGCAGGCTCGATCCAGGCTGTCCGAAGCCCATTACGAGGATGAGTACCGCGTCCTGCACGCCGACGGCACCGTCCTGTGGGTGGCGTCGACCGGCGCCTTCGAGCGCGCGGGGAACGATCTGGTGATGCTCGGGGTCGTCCGGGACATCACCGAGCGCAAGCGCGCCGAGGAGGCGCTGCGGGAGAACGAGGCGCGGCTGCGGCTGGCGCTGCGCGCCGGGCAGACCGGCGTGTGGGATTGGGATGTCGCCACCGGCCGCGTTGTCTGGTCCGACGAGGTGTGCGGCATCTTCGGGATCCCGCCTGGCACGTTCGAGGGGACGCTCGGGGCGTTCGAGCGGAGGATTTACCCCGACGACCGGGTGCGGGTCCGGGCGGAGACGGAAGCGGCCATCAAGGGGCGGGTGGGCTATGCGATCGAGTTCCGCATCGCCCGCCCCGACGGGCAGGTCCGCTGGGTCACGGACCTCGGCACCGTCGAGCACGACGAGGCAGGACAGCCTCGTTCCATGATCGGCATGGTCACCGACATCACGGAGAAGCGAGCGGCCGCGGACGCGCTACGCGAGAGCGAGGAGCGATTCCGCAACATCGCCGACAACTCCCCCGTGATGATATGGGTGACCGGGCCCGACGCCTGCTGCACCTACCTCAGCAAGGTCTGGTCCGATTTCACTGGGCAGGCTCAGGCCGCCGGCCTCGGGTTCGGTTGGCTCGACATGCTCCATCCGGAGGACGTCGAGCGCTCCGCGAGCACCTTCCGCGCCGCCAACGCGAGCCGGGAGCCGTTCCGCTTCGATTACCGCCTCCGCCGCCGTGACGGGCAGTACCGGTGGTGCATCGACGCGGCGGCCCCGCGGTTCAGCCCGAGCGGCGAGTTTCTTGGTTATGTCGGCTCGGTCATCGATATCACCGATCGCAAGCAGGCCGAGGAGGAGCGGGCGCGCCTGCTCGAGGTCGAGCAGGCCGCGCGCAGCGAGGCCGAGCGGGCAAACCGGCTGAAGGACGAGTTCCTCTCGACGGTGAGCCACGAGCTGCGCACCCCGCTCACCGCCATCCTCGGCTGGACGCACCTCCTGCGCCGTCGGGTGAGCTGCGAGGACGAGGACCTGTGCAACGGACTCGTGGTCATCGAGCGCAACGCCCGCGCGCAGGCGCAGCTCATCGAGGACCTGCTCGACATGGGCCGCATCACGTCTGGCAAGATCTATCTCGACGTGCAGCCCCTGGACCTGCACGACGTGGTCGGCACGGCCGTTTCGTCCGTCGCCCCCTCGGCGGCGGCGAAGGGGATCCGGCTCGAAAAGATCTCGAGTCCCGCCGTGGGCGTGACGCGCGGCGATCCGAACCGGCTGCAACAGGTGGTGTGGAACCTCCTGAGCAATGCCATCAAGTTCACCCCGGGGGGCGGGAGCGTGCAGGTGAAGGTCTCCCGCGCCGGCGATCACGTCGAGATCACCGTCTCGGACACCGGAGAAGGCATCAAGCCCGAGTTCCTCCCGTACGTCTTCGAGCGTTTCCGCCAGGCCGACGCCTCGACGACTCGGCGGCACGGCGGGCTCGGCCTGGGGCTCGCCATCGTGAAGCACCTGGTCGAGCTCCACGGCGGCGCCGTGCGGGCGACGAGCGCCGGCGTGGGAAAGGGCACGACCTTCACCGTCGAGCTCCCGCTCGGCGTCGCGGAAGGGCGGGAGGTCGATGTCCGGGCGAGCGGCGATGACACCTGCGAGCTCTCCGACCTGAGCGGCATCTCGGTGCTCTTCGTGGACGACGCCCCGGATACCCGCGACATGGTCAGGACCTTCGTCGAAGAGCGCAAGGCGCGCGTCAGGCTCGCAGGATCAGCGGAAGAGGCGCTGAGGCTGCTCGAGCTGGAGAGGCCGGACGTGCTCGTGAGCGATATAGGGATGCGCGGGATGGATGGCTATGAGCTCATCCGCCGGGTGCGGGCGCTGCCGCGGGAGCGCGGCGGGGACGTGCCGGCGGTGGCGCTCACCGCGTACGCCGGAAACGAGGATCGCACCAGAGCGCTGCGCGCCGGGTTCCAGACGCACCTCGCGAAGCCGGTCCAGCCGACGGAGCTCATGGCGGCCATCGGGGTGCTGGCAGCGCGCGGCGCGAGAAAGGGGCGGCCGCAGGCAGACAACGGGGGGCTGCCCTTGCCCTAGAAGGGCAGGACGAGGCTCGGGCCGCCGCGGGCATCGAGAACCAGAACACAGAAGGCGACCGGTTGGCTTCATGGTTGAGCCCAGCTGTCCTCGCTCCAGCGGCTCATTCTGGACCGATCATTCTAGAATGATCGGTCCAGAATGAGCCGCTGGAGCGAGCGGTCACGTGACGCCGGCAGGGTCCCCGAGCCGCTTCATGAGCAGGGGCCTTCGGGTCCGGCAGCCCGGCAACATCTCCCGTGCAACCGCGACGCGGACGGCTCCGCTGCGCGGACGGCTCCGCTGCGCTACTATTGCGGGATGTTCGGTCCCGGGCATCCTCAGCACCGTCCCCAGCCGCCGCATCACTACCCTCCCCAGCCACCGTTTCACTACCCCCCTCCGCCACCCCCGCCGCCGCGTCCGAAGCCGGGCGTACCGCCGGTCGTGATCGTGCTCGCGGTCCTGGGCGGGCTGTTCGTGCTCGGCATGGGCGCCCTCGTCGTGCTCGGCGGCGTGGCGTACTTCGTGGCGAGCGCGACGCCGGAGCAGGCCGTCGTCGAGCCCGCGCCCTTCGAGGTGTCGACCGCGGGCAGCGCCACGCCCGTGCCGCCCCTGCCGACGAACACCCCGCTCCGTCCCGACCTGGAAGCCGATGAGGTGGCGGGCGCCGACCCGCCGAGCGACGATGCGCCGTCGCCCGCCGGCGACGACGCGACGGGCGAAGCGCCAGCGCCCTCGAAAGGCGCCGCGAGCAACGGGAGCGCGGCGGGCGGGGCGTCCTGGTGGTGCACGGCGAGCGCGTCCGTGCGCGTCTGCGGCTTCGCGGGCGCCTGCAACTATCAGATGGTGTTCGGCAATGGCGGAGGAAAGGACCGCTTCCTCGCGTCGCAGCAAGCGAAGCGAGCGTGCGAGTCGAGCGCGCGCGCGAAGGGCGCCTCGGCCATCTGCGTCGTGCAGTGCAGCCCTCGCTGACGAGGGAATGGCAGGGAAGCTCCTCCCTCCCCCGCCCCCGCGTGTTCAGGCCGCCGTCCTCGGCTTCCTCACCGCGCGAAGCTTGCCCGTCGCCGGATCGCCGCACCACAGGCGGCCGCTCGCGTCCGCCTCGACGCCGGAGACGCGCACGCCCTCCGGCAGCGCGAGCCGGTCCAGGACCTCGCCGCGCTGCGCGTCGACGCGGCGGAGCTCCGACGGCGCGCCCTCCTCGTCGCGCATCACGCCGTGCCAGAGGTCGCCGTCCGCCCACGTGACGCCGGTGACGAACCTGTCGGAGACGAGCGTGCGGAGGACGGTCCCGCGCTCGGGATCGATCTTGAGGATCTTCTTCTGCCGGTAAATGCCCGCGTAGAGCGCGCCATCGGCCCACGCGAGCCCGGTCACGGGCGTTGCATCGAAGCCCGGGACCTCCCCCAGCACGGCCCCGGTCGCGGGATCGATCTTGCGGATCTTGCCGCCCCCGACGACCCACAGGTGGCTCCCGTCGAACGCCACCCCGGCATTGGCCGGGGCCTTCAGGCGGCGCAGCACCCGGCCCGTCTCCGGCTCCGCGGACAGGAGGTCTCCGCCAGCCCCGTGCGCAAACCATACCGCCTGCCCGTCGAACGTGACCCCATGGATGGAGTCCACCCCGTCGAACGTGCGCTCCGCGATGATCTCGGCCTGCCTTGCCTTCATGATCCAGGACCTCCCTGCCCCGCCCCCTTAGCCTGGAAGCGCGAGCCCGAGCAGCAACATCTGTGACGCGATCGACAGCGCCGCTCGGGGCCTCGCGTAGCGCCGCGAGGGGCCGCTGCCGCTGACCTCGACCGCGCGCGCGAGCACCAGCGCCGAGAGCGCGCGCTGCACCGTGCGCGTGCTCTTGCCGAGGGCGGCGCCGATCGCCGGTGCGCTCCACGGGGCGCCGTCGGCCAGGAGCGCGCAGATGGCGCCGGCGTTGCCCGGATCGAGCGGCGCGAGCAGGACCAGCTCGACCCCTCCGCCGAGCTCCCAGCGGTACGCGTTCCCGAGCGCCCTCACGACCCCGGCGCCGCCGAGCGCGGCGCGCAGGCGCCCCACCTCGACGCGCAGCCGCCGCCGGTGAGACTCGTTGATGGTGCGCACGCCGAACGCCGCGCGCGCGAGATCGGCGCTCGCGACCGCGGCCGGGTGGGCGCGCGCGAGCGCCTCGAGCATGGCGAAGAGGACCGGACGGCGCGACAGGTCGGCGCGCGCGGCGCCGCCGTCGAGGACGCGGCGCCGGAGCGCGTCGACGACGACGCGCCCCTCGGCCGCGACCAGGGCCTCGACGTCGGCGAGGCGCGCGAGCTCCTCGCGGCCGCCGCGGGCGACGCGCGCCACCGGCTCGTCGTGCGCGCGGAGGAAGCGCTCCGTCTCGGCGATGAGCTGCGGGTGCCCGCTCGCCCGCGCCCACGCCGCCGCCTGCTCCGCGGCGCGCCGCGCCGAGGAAGCCCGCACGAGCCGCGCGTGCAGCTCGGCGCGCGCCAGCGCCAGCGCCGCCCTGGTGAACACCGGCGCGTCGCCCGTGACCGTGGCCTCGGCGGCCGCGAGCGCCCGCTCCGCCTCGGCGACGCGACCTTCGAGGAGCGCGGCGCGCGCCGCGCCGAGGCGGGCCCACGCGGCGTTCGTGAGATCGCCGGCGCGCTCGAGGGCGTCGCCGGCCTCGACGAGCCCTCGCTGCGCCTCCCCGAGCTCCCGCTGGGCGAGCGCGATCTCCCCGAGGGCCGCGCTCGCCCGCGCCCGCGCGCGCTCCGCGCCCGCCGCCGCGAACGCCAGCGCGGCGCGCTCCAGCGCGGCCCTCGCCTCCGCGTAGGCGCCCATCTGCGCGAGCGCGATCCCGCGGAGCGCGAGCGCGTGGGGACCTCCGAAGGGGCCCGCCACCCTCAGCGCGCCGAGCGCGTCCCCCGCCGCGAGCGCTCGAGCGGCCAGCGCGCCGAGCTCGGCGGGGACTTCGACCGCCGCTTCCATCGCCGAAGCATCTCACGCCGAGCGGCGCGCGCCAACCGATCGCGACATCGATGTTGCTGTCGCGACCACAGGCGACGTGGTCACGTCTCCGTGTCGGCCGCGGAGCCCCGGGCGCGCGGCTGGCAGGAGGAGAGTAGTCCCATGTGCCCTGCGTGTCTCGCTTCCCTCGGGTTGGTCCTCGTCAAGGCGGCATCGGCTGGCGCCGTGACCGCGGCCGTCGTCAAGAAGCTCCGGAGCGGCAAGGTCGCCGGCGCCGGCGCCTCGAAGGGAGGGAGCCGATGAGCCGCCCGAGGGTCGCCTCGAGGGAGGAGTGGCTGGCGGCGCGCCTCGCGCTGCTCGAGCGAGAGAAAGAGCACGACCGGCGGCGCGACGCGCTGAGCGCCGCGCGCCGCGAGCTGCCCTGGGTGAAGGTCGAGGAGGCGTACGTGTTCGACGGCCCCTCGGGCAAGGTGGCGCTGCGCGACCTCTTCGGCGCGCGCCGGCAGCTCATCGTCTACCACTTCATGTTCGATCCGAGCTGGGATCAGGGCTGCAAGAGCTGCTCGTACGTGGTCGACAACATCCAGGGCGGCCACGTCCACCTCGCGGCCCGCGACACGGCGTACTGCGCCGTCTCCCGCGCGCCGCTCGCCAAGATCGAGGCGTTCAAGGCGCGCATGGGCTGGACCATTCCGTGGGTCTCCTCGAGCGAGTCGAGGTTCAACTTCGATTACGGCGTGTCGTTCCCGGAGGAGGCGCGCGCTCGCGGCGACATCGAGTACAACTTCAAGAAGGGGAGCTTCCCCCATCCCGAGGCCCCGGGGGTGAGCGTCTTCGCCCGCGAGGGCGACGAGGTCTTTCACACCTACTCGACCTACGCGCGCGGGCTCGACGTCCTGATCGGCACCTACAACTACCTCGATCTCACGCCCAGGGGCCGGGACGAGTCCGCGCTCTCTTTCTCGATGTCGTGGGTCCGCCATCACGACAGGTACGACGCGACGTGAGGGCTCGAGTCACCGCGCGGCGTCCTTGCGCCTGAAGGTCACCGCGGCGAGGGTTCACCTCTCGAACGGCGGCGCCGCTCCGGCGGAGAGGCGCTGATCGGCGTGCGAGCGCGCGCCTGCGCGCACCGGCATCCGCCTGGATAGGCCCTGGCCCGGCACTGCATTGCCGATCGGCTATATACACGCCCAGGAATATACGGCAGGCGTCGTCCCGTCAAGCTCGAGCTCACGCGGCCCGCCGCTCCTGAAAAACCAATAAAATCAACAGCTTGTCCGCCCATCGACAGGGCCGCCCTCACGCCACAGCCCTGCGGGGTGGGCAGAAAAATGTAACCGGCAACGCAGCAGACTGTTGACGGCATCCGTTAAAACGGACAAACGTCCAGTCACAAGCTCGACGGGGCTCCGTCTGCGACGGAGGGTGGGCGTCGTGTACCGGACGCGTGATTGCCTGCGCGGGCAGCAGCTGCCTTTGGCGGTCACTGCTGCCCGCTGCGCCGTGGTCGAGCAACGGACCGATCAGTCGACAGGAGATCGAGACAACATGAAGAAAGCGTCCGTGTTCAAGTCGCTCTCTGCGCTCGGGCTCGCCGCGGCCAGCGTCGTGTGCATGCCGTCGTATGCGTCTGCCACCCAGGATACGCTGCTGGTCTGGGCGAGCGACGCCAAGCACAGAGCGCCAGACTTCCTCACCGTCGTGGATTTCGACGCCGGCTCGCCGACGTACGGCAAGGTGCTGAAGACCGTTCCGCTGCCGTTCTCGCTCCCGACCGCGATCCCGCTCAGCACGGGCGCGATCGGGAACGAGCCGCACCACGTCGGGGTCTCTGCGGACGGCAAGACCCTGGCCGCTGGCGGCCTCCTCAGCATCCTGCGCGTCCAGAACCAGAATTTCGTATTCGACATCCAGAACCCGCGCTCGCCCAAGTTCGTGAAGGCGAACACCCTGCCGGTGACCGCGTCGATCGCGGACGAGTACGTGCCGCTCTCGCGCGGCGGCTTCCTGACGACCTTCATGGGCGGAGTCGCGGGCGAAGCCCCCGGCCGCGTGGTCGAGTACGACGGCGCTTACAACGAGGTGGGCCAGTGGCCGCTGGTGCCGCCGCTCGACGACTTCAACCCCCACGGCATCGCGATCGACGAGGCGCACAACCTGCTGCTCACGAGCGACTTCGTTTGCCCGTTGCACACCCTGGACGTGCCGACGGGCAGCAGGGTCGAGTTCCGCGGCGCGGTGCGGGTCTGGGACCTCGCGAGCCGGACCATCACCAAGAAGATCCCCGTCGGAGACCCGAGCGTTCCGGCCGGCACCATCAACGTCGAGCTGATCCCTGGCGATCCGGAGCTCCGGGCTTACGTCACCGGCGTGAACGACGGGCGGCTTTACCTGGTCAAGCCCCTGGCGGGCACGGCGCCGCTCGCCATCGACTTCAACTACCTCGCGACGGCTGCAGCGCCGAAGCCCTGGCCACACCTGTTCAAGATCAACCGGGCCGGCACACGGCTCGCGCTGACGCTCAACTTCCAGGGCAAGGACGGCAAGGTGGTGCTGCTCAACATCGAGAACCGCGAGCATCCCACCGTCCTCAGCGTGGCCAACCTGGGCCCCAACTCGGGCCCCCACTACCTCGCCTTCAGCCCGGACGAGGACAAGGTCGTCGTCGCTGACTACTTCCTGGTGCAGGACCTGTTCCCGACCGGCGTGGTCCAGGTCGACGGCGATCGCAAGATCCGCGTCTTCAAGACCGCGGGGGACGTGTTGACGCCCGACACGGCGTTCGATCTCGACTTCAACCGCGACATCGGCACCGGTCCGGCTCGCCCCCACGGCATCGCCATCGTGCGCCGCTGAGCATGCGCCCACCCATGACGAGATATCGAGGAAAGACCATGACACGATCTTCCATCATCGCGCTCGTTGCGATCAGCGGCGCGCTCTCGGCGTGCAACGTTCAGAGCGAGGAGAGCCAGGAGAGCGAAGTGCCGTCTCAGGTCTCGCAGACGGCCGCCGTGCGTTACAGCGGTTTTTCGGAGCCCGAGCGAGTTCTCTACGACTCGGCCCGCGATCGCTACCTTGTATCGAGCGTGAACGGCGAGACCGCCGCCAAGGACGGCAACGGGTTCATCTCCGTGCTCTCACCGGACGGCTCGATCACGGAGCTCAAGTGGATCGAGGGCGGTCAGGCGGGGGTGACCCTCCACGCGCCCAAGGGGCTCGCTATCGTGAGCGGCGTTCTGTACGTGGCGGATATCGACGTCGTCCGCAAGTTCGACGCTGCCACGGGCAAGGCGCTGGGCGAGATCGCGGTGCCCGGCTCGACCTTCCTGAACGGCCTCACCGCGACGGGTGACGGTCGCCTGTACCTGTCGGATTCGGGGCCGCCTCTGGGCTTCCTCGACGGCTATGGCACCGAGGCCGTCTACGTGATCGAGGACGATCGGGTCCAGCTGCTGGCGGAAGGCCCGCTGGGCCGCCCGACGAGCCTTCAGCCGACGCAGGGTGGCGTCATCGTCGCCTCGTTCGGCGCCAACGAGGTGTTCGAGCTCGACGGCCAGGGGAACAAGGGCAAGGTATCGCAGCTGCCCGCCGGCGGCCTGGCTGGCCTCGTCAAGCACGGCCCCTGGCTGTATGCGACGAGCTGGCAGGCCTCCGCCATCTTCCGCGGCAAGCTCGGCGAGCCCTTCGAGGTCGCGGCCGGTGATCTCGCCGCGCCGAGCGACCTCGGTTACGACAGCAAGCGCGGGCGGCTGCTCGTCCCGCGCTTCACGGAGGGCACGGTCGACGTGCTCGAGCTGCAGTAGCGTGCACGGGGTGCTGGGCGATCGCTCCAGCACCCCGTCGTGCTCGCTGCCGCGGTCAGGGCGCCGCGCCGCAGCGTATCCAGCCCAGGATGAGGGACGCCTCTTCGGCCGTTAGCTCGAACCCCGAGTCCGGCGGCGGCATCGAGCAGCTCAGGATGTCCGAGCGAATCTTGTGCCGCCACGCGGTGACCTCCTCGTAAGTGGTCAATGGCCAGGGCCCGTCCTCGGATTGGCTATGGCACCACGCGCACTTCTCTTCCAGGATCGGCGCCACGTCGGCGTAGGTCACGTCTCCAGGGCAGGCGATGGGCGTTCGAGCAGCGCACGATGTGGAGTCCGCGCCGGCGCCTGCGTGCTGAGGGTCGCCTGCCGGCGACTCGGCCCCTCCGCTGCAGCCGCTCACCGCGAACAACGCGAGTAACCAGCGTGTTCCTCGGTCCAACTTCATGGAACTCCGTCTATCACGAAAGAGGGATGAGAGAAGAACAAAACGATTGATGCACGAAGATCGATCGGAATGGAGGATGCCAGATGCGACGCGCCGCTCGTCCCGGGTGGCGGCAGGCGCGCTTGCGCGTTCTCATGTCCATCTCCCGGGAAAGCCAGGCTATCGACGGCATATCGGCCCATCGAAGGGGTCGCCTCCACCCACGGAGCTGCGGGGAGAGATCTGCACGATGCCGCGTGGATCCTGTCCGCCGCCGCGGGCGGCGGCCGCCACGCTATCCCGGCTCGCGGGCCTCTGGGCTCCGGTTCGACAGGTTGATGAGGACGATGGCCGACAGGATGACGGCCATGCCGAGGCGCTGCGCCGGGCTGATCGACTCCCGGAGGAACAGGAGCCCGGCGATCCCGGTGAACACCACCGTCAGCGCCTCGGTGATCACCGCCGCGAGCAGGCTGCCCGAGGTGAGCCCGATGACGATGCAGAACTGGGCCGCTGCGCCGGCGCCGGCCGAGAGGACGAGCTGGTCCCAGGACGACCAGAGGCTGCCTCCGAGGATCATCGCTCCGGAGCCCGTCGTGACGAGCGCCAGGAGGCTGGCGGCGATGCCGACGAGGGAGGTGAAGAGGAGGATGTACTCGAACGGGATGTGCTGGAGGCGATCTGCGCTCAGGTTGACGAGGGACATGAGGAACGCCGCCGCGAGCGGCAGGAGCAGGGCCAGCCAGCGGTACCCGTGGAGCGCCTCGTAGGTCAGGAACCCGTCGTGGAAGTAGATCGCCACGCCGACGAAGGCCCATAGCGCGATGAGGCCTCGCCTCGCGCCGGGCGCCTGGCGCAGCGCGGCCCACAGGAGGAAGGGCGTGAAGATGACGTGGAGCGAATACAGGAGCGAGTTCGTGGCGAGGGGCAGGAACAGGCTCCCCACGAGGAAGAGCGTGACCCCGAGCAGGTCGAAGAGGGCGTAGGCGCCGAGCGCCACGCGCCGCTCCACGAGGGCGGCCGCCGGGACACGGCGGCTGCGGCGCGAGAGCAGGAGCGCGACGACCATGAAGATCGCGACGTTCGTCCAGAGGTTGACCAGCATTACCAGGGTGACGTCGCCGGCGCCCGGCTGAGCTTCCGAGAGGAACCGCAGCGCGACTTGCGACCACGTGAGCAGCGCCGCCCCGGTCGCCATGAAGAGGGTCGCGCGCAGGCTCCTGTGGAACCCCCGCGCAGGCTGGACGGCGCCGGCGGCGCTCATCGGAGAGCACCTGCGCGCCGGGGTCGCTCCTCGACGAGGGTCGCTGTCGGCGCGCTCGCCTCGTCCCGCTGGCCGGCGGCGAGCGCTGCTGCGGTCGCCTTGCTCTTCGCGTCGCTCATGGGGTTGCCTCGGGGGACCTGGCACGTTCACGACCACGCGGGAAGGCCGCTCGGCGATCGCCCTCGTCGGTGTGCGCTGGAGGTTGGCCGGGCCTTGCTCCGGGGTTGACCGCGCAGGCTCCGACGTTGCCCGCTCCAGGATCGAAGGATCGCCGGCCCATCATTCCATGGTGGCGGAGCCATCATCGACCTTGAGCCTCGAGAGCGTCGCCCCCTCTCGCGAGGCGCTCGATGGCCCGGCGTCGACGGCGAGGTCAGAGTACGCATGCGCGCGCCCGCCGCCCTCGCAGGGCGCCGACGGCGCGACCGGAGGCCGCATGAACCCTCGACGCCCCCCGTGCCCTGGTCCCCGCCCACCTGGCTGACGTCCGACAGAATCGTGCTCGCTGCGGTCGTCCCGTTCGCGGCGGCGGCGGCGCTGCCCGCGGTCTGGTGGATCCCGCTCGCGCGCGACGCGATCCAGGGCAAGGCGGGCGCTGCCGCGGTGATGGCCACCTCGACGGCGCTGCTCAGCGTGGCCCTGCTCCGCTACGCGCTCCGCGCGACCAGCCACCGCGGCGCGTGGCTGCGGTGCGTTCTGGGCGGTGCCTTGGCCG
Source organism: Sorangium sp. So ce321 (assembly GCF_051530195.1). Lineage (NCBI taxonomy): Bacteria > Pseudomonadati > Myxococcota > Polyangiales > Polyangiaceae > Sorangium > Sorangium sp. So ce321. The sequence continues at coordinate 8,567,131 of NZ_CP150329.1, forward strand.
GCGTCCTCAATGCTGGCCTGTCGCTCGCGGGCATAGGGGTCGTCTGCAATGGGCAGGGAGGCGGCTTCTTCGTGGGATTCTTCGTGGGCACCTTGTTGGGTGGAGTCTACGGGGCACCGCTCGGCCTCGCCTTCGGGGCCTGGTACGCCGTGCTCGCCGGGAGCGCCGTGCGCGCGCGGCTGGACCCCTCGCACGACGGCCCCGATCGGGTGCTCACGACCGCGGGCCTGTGGCTCCTCCTCGGGGGAGCGTGCGCGAGGCTCGCCTGGCGGTGGGCGCCAGCGGCGCTGTCGCCATGGGGCCTCGTCGCCATCGGGCTCGGGCTGGCCGTGCTCGGCGCGGCGCGACGGCGCGCCCGGCTGGCGTGGCTGGCGCGCGTGGCCGCAGGCGTCGAGCCCCGATGGCAGCTCGACGTGCGCCGCAGCGATGATGTGCGCCGCAGCGACGAAGAGGCGGGGCTCCTGCCGCTCGTCCGGCCGGGTGGGAGACCTCAGGACGGCGTGCTGCTGTACAGGGCGCATGGGCACGATCGGTACCGCAGCGCCTCGCCGAGCGCGCCGGCCGCTCTCGCGGCGTTGCCGGGGCTCGCTGCGCAGGAAGCGGACGGCTGACGAGCGATCCGACCAGGTTGAGCGAGCCCCGCGGCCCGACCCTGGTTGAGCGACCCGCAACCTCGGACAACGGCGAGGCGTGCTTGAACGACGCCAGTCTCCGCGGGCAGCGGCCATCCCGCCGCGCAGCTGATCCTGGAATGTGCGCAGAGGTACGATGAACGCTGCGCAGGAGGAAACGCTTTCGTTGGGATGACACGCCTTGTACGTTGATGCTAGCGAGGGGGCCCACGATCGATCCTGGCAGGTCTGTCCCTCGCAGGAGTGTGCTCGACCATGGAAGAACTCTTGGGAGCCCTGCTCGGTCTCGCGCTCATCGTGATTGCCTTGCTCGCCGGATGGCTCATGAAGCTGAGCGCCGAGAAGAGGAGGCTTCACGGAGCCCGCGAGGCTGCCGAGCGGATGAAGGCCGAGCGAGAGCAGGCGCTCTTGAGTCTCCAGGAGCAGCGTGACCGCATCTTCTCGGAGCTCGCTGTCCTCCAGCAGACGCACGCGGCCATGCTCAACCGCTTCCGCGGTATCGTCGATGCCGAATCAGAGCGACAGCGTGTGCTCGCTCAACTCGATGCAGACCGGTCACGCCTGCAAAGGGAGATCGACCGTAGCACAGTCGAATGGGGGCAAGCTCTTCGGGATGTACAGGCGCAACATCTCACCACGGGTACGGAGCTGGAGAAGCTCCGCCAGGACCACGCTGCCCTCAATGACGCCCATGCTGGCCTCGCCGCAGCTGAGAGGGAAAAGCGGAACGCGGTCGAGCATCTGGCGTCTCAGCAGGCGCGGCTGCAGAATGAGCTGCACGTCATGAGCGAGCGCCTCGGGCGCATCGCTGCGACGGAGCAGGAGAAGCAGCGAGCGGTCGCTCAACTCGATGTAGACCGGGCGCGCCTGCAGGGTGAGGTCACCCAGGCCAGGGCCCAGTGGGAGCAGACATTGCAGGGACTCCGGGGCCAGCTCCAGCAGGGCACGGCGGATCTGGCGTCGCTCCAGGCCAGCATCGCGAAGCTACGTGTCGAGCAGAGCGCGCTGGACGAGGAGTCGAACCTCCAGTCCTTCGGCTTCTACCGGCCGCGGTACGATTTCTCGTCTTCGGAGATCTACCAGGCCAAGCTCGAACGGATTCGCGACCGCCAGAAGGAGCTACTCAAAGACAAGTCCGCCGCCATCTGCCGCACCGTATGGACGGTCAACGGGAGCGTCACGGAGGGACGAAAGCAGATCAGCCAGACCCTCAAGCTCATACTGCGCGCCTTCAACGGTGAGTCCGACGCTGCCATCGCGAAGGTGACCTACAAGAACGTGAACGTGATGGAGGCTCGCATCAAGAAATCGTGGGAGGTCATCAACGGGCTTGTCGGGGTGCAGAACTGCGAGATCACGAAGGTGTACCTGGATCTCAAACTCGAAGAGCTGTATCTTGCGTACGAGTACCAGGAGAAGGTCCAGGCCGAGAAGGAGGAGCAGCGGCGTATCCGTGAGCAGATGAGGGAGGAGGAGATCGCGCAGCGCGAGCTCGAAAAGGCGAGGCTGGAGGCGGAGCGAGAGGAGCAGCGCTACGAGGAGGCGCTGCGCAAGGCGCAGGAGGAGGTCGAGAGGACGGCCGGCGCCAAGCAGCTGAAGCTCCAATCGCAGATCGAGGCGCTGCAGAAGAAGCTGGAAGAAGCGCACGCCAACAAGGAGCGCGCGATCTCTCGAGCGCAGCTGACGCGTTCGGGACACGTCTACGTGATCTCCAACATCGGCTCGTTCGGGGAGCACGTTTACAAGATCGGCATGACACGCCGTCTGGACCCCCTCGATCGCGTGCATGAGCTCGGGGACGCGTCGGTGCCGTTCGAGTTCGATGTCCATGCGATGATCTATTCCGACGACGCACCGGCGCTGGAAACCGCCCTGCATCGTGCCTTTCACGAACGACGGATCAACCTCATCAATGAGAAGAAAGAATTCTTCCAGGTCGACCTTGATGAGATTGCCAGGACCGTTCGGCGAATGCACGGAGAGATCGAGATCACCCGCATCGCCGAGGCCGAGCAGTACCGTAAGACGGTTGCAGTGAGGCAAGAGAGGGAGGCTGCACAGGTGGCCTCTGCACCGGCGCGCCTCGCGCCGCAGGCGCCCCCGGCCGTGGCGTACGCGCCCGCCTAGCAGCGCACAGCGACCCGACCCCACGCAGCGACGTCTTCGAGTATCTCGGCTTCCTCTTCGCCGCGCTCCGCCTCGAAGCCCCCGGCGAGCCCGTCCCGCCGCTCGAGAGCGTCGCCGTGGTCCTCTCCGGCCGCAGGAGGCGCCTGCCGGCGACCGGAAAGCGCCGCATCGCCTGGCCGGGGCGGCCGTTCAGCGGCGCGCGCTTCCGGATCGACGCCGTCTACCAGCGCACGGTCGCCGAGCTCCGTGCGCGCGGCAGCGTGCTCTGGCTGGTGTTCGCTCCGCTCGCGCGCAACGCGACGGCGGCGGCGCTGCGGGAGATCGTCGCGGAGATCCATGCGGCGGCGGCGACCATAGAGGAACGTGCCGAGCTGTACACGGCGCTCCTGGTGATGGCGGCCATCGACCCCTGGGGGCATAATCTGCTGAAGGAGCTGGTCATCATGGTGGAGGACAAGGAAGAGGGGCTGCTCCGGCGCACGCCGATCATCGGAGAGATGATCATCGAGGCCGAGCAACGGGGAGAGCAGCGCGGCGAGCAACGGGGAGAGCAGCGCGGCGAGCAGAAGGCGATCACGGAGCTGCTCGGTCGCCTGTTCGCGCGGCGGCTCGGGCGACGACCGACGGCCGAGGAAGAGCGCTCGATCCTCGAGCGAGCCCGCGCGCTCGGCCCGGTCGAGGTGGAGGATGCCTTGCTCGACCTCGACGGCGACGCGCTGGTTCGCTGGCTCGCGGAGCCGATTCGCCCCTCGTGAGGCGCCGATCAGTACGCGAGCACCTCGCTGCCTGACGAGAGCTCGCACGCGCCGTCCAGGGGGTCACCGCCCGTGCGGATGACCTCGGACGGCTCCGGCTCGCGGTAGACACCGGAGAGCTCGATGTCGACCATGCGCAGGATCGCGCGATCGAGCTTCGTCACGTAATAACAGGGGATCGTCGGCTCCTTGTGGGCCCCGCCAACCCCGGAGTCATCCGTCAGGAAGAGGTACCGGCCGCCCGTCAACTGCGCGGCGGAGCGCATGCTGAGCTCGGTGAGCTCGTCCACGCCGCTCGACGCGACGGGATAGACGTGCACCCCGCGGTCCCTGAGGGCTCGTATCCCATCGGCCATGTCCGCCGCGTTGCTGTCATGGTGGGGCGCGTCCGCGACCCAGAAGGCGAGGCGCGCGGTGTCGTCGTCCGTGCGCCACGAGAGGTCGGCCGCCTTGAAGAGCGCCATGTCGGGCGCCTCCGGGGTGTCGCCGCCGCCGTCGGCCCCCTGCTCGGCGAGCTTCACCTGGAATTCGCCGGGATCGGTGCGGAAGTCGAACCACCGGACGATGTAGTCGTCCTCGGTGTCTCTGTAGACGACGAGCGACCAGCGCTGCGCGGCGTCCGGGTACCTGGCGAAGATGGCGTCGGAGAGCGCGATGAACTCCGTCTGGAGATACGTGATCTCGTCGCCCATGCTGCCGGTCGTGTCGATGATGAGCGAGACGTCGAGCGTCTCCCTCTTTCCTGGAGGCGCCGCGAAGAGGCTGTGCGCGGCCTGGTGGTCGGCCTCGGTGATGGGCAAGAGGCCCGGGAGCTGCTGCGCGTACAGCGTGCTCCGGTAGGAGAGGAAGAAGTCGAAGTTGCGGTTGTCGTCCCAGACGCCCGCGGTGAGCGTGCCAGGCTCGATGCTGCCGCCGCTGCCGCCGGTGCCGCCGGTACCGCCGCTGCCGCCGGTGCCGATGCCGGTGCCCTCGCCGCTGTCGGAGGAGCCGGGGTCGCCCGAGATATCGCCGCCCTCCGCCGCCCCAGCTCCCGCGCCGGCCGAGGCCGAGCCGACGGCGTCACCCATGCCGGCGCCCTTCCCCGGGATCTCGCCGTCGCCGCCGGGATCCTGGATCGAGGGGTCAGATGGGCTCGATCCGCCCGAGCACGCCCCGAGCGCGAGGAGGCTTCCCACCGTGAAAGCGAAGCGGAAACGGGTACGCATTGGGTCTCCTTGGCCGCCCGGGTCCTCACGTGCCGACGTCGGACCCGGCCGGGTGTACCGCAATGCACGGCGCGTACCGGGCCCGAGCCGCACGATTTCGGCATTGGCGTGGCTTCTCATGTGGCGATCTGTGCCAGGACGCGCCGGATCGGGACCATGACGGCTCAGACGCTCACGGCGCCTTCGGAGGCGGAGCCGGGTCTCGGGGCAACCCGACCCAGGTTGAGGTTCCGCAGCCCGACCCAGGTTGAGGTTCCGCAGCCCGACCCAGGTTGAGGTTCCGCAGCCCGACCCAGGTTGAGGTTGCGCAGCCCGGCATTCCACGCCCGGGGTGTCAGCCGCTCCGGCGGGACGCCCGCCGCTTGTCGCCGGCGTCCGTCGAGCTCCCGGACGCTCTTGCTCGCGGCGTCCCTTGAACCTCGGCTTCCAGTCCCCTGAGGAGGAGCTGAAGCCCGTACCGGAACCGCGCGTCGTGATCGGTGCTCACGAGGTGCGGCAGCGCCGCCGCGAGGTGCGGGTAGGCTCCTCGCTCCACCGCCTCGCGAAAGCGCCCTGCATCGGCCTTGGCAGGGTCCGTCCCCGGGCGGACCTCCAGGGCCTGCTCCTCGAGGGTGAAGCCGATCACGTAGTAGACGATCGACCAGCACCCCCACGCGGCGGCGCGCGGTGAGAGCCCGCCGTCCCTCAGCGCGCCGACCAGCGTGTCCGACACCCTCAGCGTGTTGTCCTGCGCCACGTAGGTCCCCGCGAAGACCCGCGCCCCGTCGCGGTGCGCGAGGAGCGCCCGGCGGAGCCGCTCGGCCACGCCCGCCGCGCGCTCCATCCCCGAGCGCTCCTCCGGCACCCCGGCCGCGCACTCCGCCAGCATCGCCTCCGCCATCGCGTCGAGCAGCTCCTCCTTGTTCTTGATGTGCCAGTAGAGCGTCGCGGCCTGAACGTTCAGCTCCTGCCCGAGCCGGCGCATCGTCAGCGCATCGAGCCCGACGTCGTCCAGGAGACGCAGCGCCGTCGCGATGACCTGCTCACGTCGTAGTCCCATCGTTGGTCCTTCCCCTGTTCGCGCCCGGAAGGCGAACCACCGCCTTGACTCTAACACCGTTAGGTTTACTCTAACGGTGTTAGAGTCATGGATGCGGAGGTTTCAATGACGATGCAAAATGACGTCTTGGTGGTCGGCGGCGGCCCGGTCGGGATGTTGCTGGCGTCGGAGCTCGCGCTCGCGAAGGTCCGGGTCCGCGTGCTGGAGCAGCGACGGACGCGCACGGAGCAGTCGCGCGCGCTCACGGTGCACCCGAGGAGCCTGGAGATCCTCGATCAGCGCGGGATCCTGGACCGCTTCCGGCGCCGGGGCGTGCCGATACCGACGGGGCATTTCGCGTGGCTCGACACCCCGCTCGACTTCTCGCGCCTCGACACGCCTCACCCGTACACGCTGTGGCTGGCCCAGACCCAGACAGAGGCGCTCCTGGAGGAGCGAGCCCGCGAGCTGGGCGTCGAGATCCAGCGCGATCGTTCGGTCGTCGCGGTCGAGGAGCGGGAGGGCGAGGTCGCGCTGCGGGTCGAGGGGCCCGAGGGCCAGGCCGAGGAGCGCGCGCGGTACGTGGTCGGTTGCGACGGAGCGAGGAGCGCCGTGCGACGCGCGATCGGCATCGGATTTCCGGGCACGGAGACGACGGTGACCGCCTTCCTGGGCGATGTGGAGCTCGACGATCCTCCGAGGCCGTTCAGGCACACGAGCTCGCGCGGCTCCGTGCTGGCAGCCCCGCTCCCGCCCGGCGATCACGAGGGCGTCTATCGCTTCGTCGTGTTCGATCCGCAGCGGACGCACGTGAGCGCGTCCGAGCCGGTCACGCTCGAAGAGCTGAAGAGCAGCGTCGCGCGGATCGCCGGGAGGGACTTCGGGATGCGCAACCCGCGCTGGCTGTCGCGCTTCGGCAACGCGACGCGGCTCGCCGAGCGGTACCGGCGCGGGCGGGTCCTGCTCGCGGGCGACGCGGCGCACATCCACTTTCCCGCCGGCGGCCAGGGGCTCAACGTCGGGCTGCAAGACGCGATGAACCTCGGCTGGAAGCTCGCGGCCGAGGTGAACGGCTGGGCGCCCCCGGGCCTGCTGGACAGCTATCATGACGAGCGCCACCCGGTGGGAGAGGCCCTGGGGCGCAACACGGAGGTTCAGACCAAGCTCGGCGACTTCTCGGAGGCCGGGATGGCGCTCCGTGACATGATGAGCGAGCTGCTCGCCATCGAGCCAGTCAACCGGCGGCTCTCCGAGCTGATCAGCGCGCTCGACGTCGCGTATTCCACCGGCAAGGCCGCGGAGACGCACCCCTGGGTCGGCAGGCGGGCGCCCGATCGCGCGCTCGTCACGGACCGCGGCGCCGCGCGGCTGTACGAGCTGCTCCACACGGCCCGGTTCGTCCTGCTCGACCTCGCCGGAGCGGCCGATCTCCGGGAGGCAGGCGCGGCGTGGAGCGACCGCGTCGACGTGGTCCGCGCGACGGCCGCGCCCGGGAGCGACCTCGCCGCCCTCGACGCGGTCCTGGTGAGGCCGGACGGGCACGTCGCGTGGGCGACCGACGCCGCGCGACGGGCGACGCGCCTCGCCGACCTGAGGAGCGCGCTCGAGTCGTGGTGCGGGCCCGCGTGAGGCCGCGATGGACGGCGTGACCGGTCGATGAGGCGGACGAAGCCGCGCTCGTCGAGCGCTGTCCGAGGAGGGAGCGCGACGACCCGATGCCCCGGGCGCCGCTCGAGCCTCAGCCCGAGCGGGCGCGTCGACCCGCGGGCGCCGCGTCGATGACCTCGGTCTCGGGCTCGATGAGCTCGACGTCCAGCTCCGGGGGCGCGGTTTTACGGGCGCGCTTCTCGGCCTCCGCCATCCGCCTCGCGTCCTCAGGCGCCTCCACCCAGGGGCGGGTGAGGCGCTCGGGGCGCACCAGCGGCATGGACGGCCGCGGCCCCGCGGTCGCCTGGAGCGCCTCCTCGGCCGCGATCTCCAGCAGGCTCTCGCGGCTGATGCTCACCAGCTCGAGGCGCAGCGCGTCGGGCATCGATCCGGGGCGCGCCGGCCGCTGCAGCTCGGCCTCGATCGCCGCCAGGGTCTCGTGGCCCACCCGCGCCAGGCCCACCCGGATCTCGGGCAGCGAGCGCCGCGGCCCGCCGGGCTCCCGCTCGACGGTGGCGAGGCGCTCGCGGCCGAGCGTCGCCTGGCCGGCGCGGAGGGCCGGCAGCGGCGCGGAGGGCCGGGGTGAGGCCGCCGCCAGCGGGGGCGCGTCGTGGAGCGTCGCCGGGCGCGCCTGCGCGCGGGGCGGCCCGCCGTTGGCGAGGAGGACCAGGCCCGCGACGGCGCTGCGCCTGACGGCCGGCAGCGACGGCGGCGCGGCGCGCCTGGAGGGCGGCAGCGGCGGCTCGCGGAAGGCCGCGACCGCGCCGGTGGACGGCGGCGGCTCGCGGAGCTCGGCGACCGGGCGGCGCGCCGACGAAGGCGCCGCCTCCGGGCGGCGCGTCGAGGAAGGCGCCGCCTCCATGCGCGGACGCGAGGGGGCGCGCCGGTGCCCCTTGCGGGCCGGCCGCGACTCCGCCGGGGTGCGCTCGTCGATGGCGCGCAGGCCGTGCTCGAGCGCGGGCAGCACGCCCTGCCGGTCGGCCCAGGTGGGCATGACCGCGCAGAGGATCGCCTCGCCGGCCACGCCGAAGTACACGTCGACGGGCGCCGCGCCCCCGTAGGGGACCAGGTGCTCGCGCGGCAGCTCCACATGCCCGAGCCGGCCCCGGTTCCCGAGGCGCAGCGCAGCCTCGACGATCCGGCCACGGCCCTCCGTGGGCATGTCGCACGGCGCGCCCCGGGTGACGAGCCGTCCCCGCCGGGTGATCACGAATGCGAAGTCTGCGCCCGCAGCCACGGAGGTCCGGTCCGAGATCGCATCGAGATCAGCCACGCTCACATCCTACACGATCCAGGGCGGGAGCGTCCGGTGATCGTGCCTGTCCGGGGCACTCGGGCCCTGCACTAGAAAATACTGACGCTGGTTAAAAGATTGCGAGTAGGGCGCAATGCGCCCCGCTCCCCGCTGGTCCTCCACGGCGATCGTTCCCTCACGTTCCCCCATCGTTCCCTCCTCGATCGTTCGTCGACGCGTCGAAGCCGCTGCCTCGGCCCCGCGGCCCGGCTGGTCTGTAGCGCTCTGACCTGCTTGGCGGCATCACGAGAAGCGTTCACGTACGCATCGAAACGGAGTCGCGTGCGCGCAGGAACGCAATCACGCCCGCATGAGTGTCGCTCGTCCGCATCAGGCGGTGCGCGCGACCATGAGATTGAGCCAGCCGTGATGACCGCCTGTGCGGAAAGCCCGCAGAGAAACCTCGCGTGCGTCTCCGAGAGCTCGATCTGCCCTGTGCGCGCGGTGAACGCCTCGGCGTGGCGCTCCTGGTCGTCGACGGTCGCCCGAGCCGAGGGCCGGCGAGCTTCGACACACCTCGCCCGGCAACCGGCCCCCATCTTGGTTATCCTCACACCGTGCTCGCCCTCGAAGCCGCCGCGCTCCGCAAGACCTACGCGGGTCTCTTCCGGCGGGAGGGCCACCAGGCCCTTGCCGGCCTCGATCTCGCCGTCCCCCGCGGCGCCGCGTTCGGCCTCCTCGGCCCGAACGGCGCCGGCAAGACCACGTTCATCAAGACCCTCCTCGGCGTCGTCCGGCCGACGTCCGGCGTCGTCCGCGTCCTCGGCGGCGCCCCCGAGGACCGCGCCGTCCGCGCCCGCATCGGCTACCTCCCCGAGCGGCTCCACCTCCCGCACGCCTGGACGCCCGTCGCGTTCCTGGCCAGCGTCGCCCGGCTCAAGCGCCTCGCGACGACCGAGGCCGCGCTCCTGCGCGACCTCGCCCGCGTCGGGCTCGGCGACAGCGCCCGGCGCCGCATCGGCGGCTTCTCCAAGGGCATGAAGCAGCGCCTCGGCCTCGCCGCGGCCCTCCTCGGCGCGCCCGACCTCCTCGTCCTCGACGAGCCCACCGACGGCATCGACCCCCTCGGCCGCGCCGAGATCCGCCGCATCCTCACCGAGGAGCGCGCCCGCGGCGCCACCCTCTTCCTCAACTCGCACCTGCTCTCCGAGACCGAGCGCGTCTGCGACCGCATCGGCATCCTCGCCGGCGGCCGCCTCGTCCGCGAGGGCGCCCTGGAGGCGCTCTGCGGCAGCGCCACGCGCTTCCGCGTCCGCTTCGCGCCCGGCTGCGATCCGGCCGCGCTCGTCCCCCTCGGCTTCGTCGCCCGCGAGCCCGAGGGCGCCTTCACCTGCGAGGCAGCGAGCCCCGAGGACCTCAACGCCCTGCTCGATCGCGCCCGCGCCCGGGGCGCGCTGCTCGTCGAGCTCACCCGGGACATGCGCGACCTCGAGGAAGTCCTCGCCGAGGCCCTCGGCTCGCGGAACACGCCGGACGCCGGAGCGTCGCCGTGAAGACGGTCCTCGCCATCGCGCTCGACCTCCTCCGCGAGGCTGCCTCGCGCCGGTGGTTCCTCGCGCTCGGCGCCGTCATCACCCTCCTGCTCGGCGTCGCCGGCCTCACCCTGCGCATGGACGTCGTCGACGGCGCCCTCGCCGCCACGCGCCTCTTCGGCCAGGTCGTCCGCACCGACATCACGTCCGTCGACGTCGCCCTCCGCCCCATCTTCCGCGCGGCGGCGTACGTCATCTTCTACGGCGGCCTCGCCTTCGGCGTCGTCGCCTGCGCCGACTTCGCCCCGAGCCTGCTCGCGCCCGGCCGCATCGAGCACCTCCTCGCGCTCCCCGTCCAGCGCTGGGAGCTGCTCGCCGGCACCTTCCTCGGCGTGCTCGGCCTCGCCCTGGCCGGCGCGCTCTACGGCGCGGGCGGCCTCACGCTCCTGCTCGCCGTGAAGACCGGCGTCTGGACCTTGCGCCCGGTCCTCGCCGCGCTCCTCGCGAGCGTCACCTTCGCCGCCCTCTACGGCAGCATGCTCGCGGCCGCGGTGTTCGCGCGGAGCGCCGCCCTCTCCGCCGCGACGGGCGGCGCCCTCTTCGTCACGGGCATCGTCGCCGGCTACCGCGACCGCCTCGCGACCTTCTTCGAGCCCGGCGCCCCCCGCGCGCTCTTCCGCGCCGTCACCGCGCTCCTGCCGCGCGTCTCCACGCTGGCCAACACCTCCGCCGATCTCGCCGCCTCGGCGCCCGTCGAGGCGCTCGACCTCGCGAGCCAGCTCGCCGGGATCGCCGTCTTCGGCCTGGCCGCCGTCGCCTTCGGCATCTGGGGCTTCGAGCAGAAGGACTTTTGACCTCCATGCGCCACCGAGCCTGGCTCCTCGCCGCCGTCGTCCTCCTCGGCCTCGCCGCGTGGCTCATGTCGCGCGGCGACAGCAAGGCCACGTCCCCGAAGAAGGCGCGGGTGGAGTTCCCGCGCCACCCGGAGCGCCCCGAGGTCGAGCGCAGCGTGCGCCGCCTCACGCTGCCGCCCCCGCCGCAGACCGACCCGAGCGTCCAGCGCCAGCCCAGGCGCGATCCGCTGCTCACGGCGCTGCCCACCGGCAGGGCCACGTCGGCGGTCGTCGTCGAGGCGAGCGCCATCAAGGAGTCGCCGGCCGGCAAGCTCTGGCTCGACTGCATGCTCGCGAAGAGCGATATGGACAGCTTCGACGAGCTCAAGGAGGAGTTCGGGATCGACGCGCTCGAGGACATCGACCGGATCGCGGCGGCGTCGGGGCCTCTCGTGGTGGTCTCGGGCCAGTTCCCGTCGGCGAGCCTGGACTCCTTGCGGGGGAACCGCCGCGCTTACGGCGCCCGAGGGACGCTCTTCGAGGAGGAGGGTCGCTCGCCCGTGTTCGGGCTGTGGGGCGACGGCCTCCTGTTCGTCGGCCAGGACGCGCAGGCCGTCGAGGCCGCGATCGACAGGCTCGAGGACAGGGTCGCGCCGGCGCCGCCGGTGATCCCGGAGTGGGCGAGCTACGGGGATGCGTACGGGGTGCTCTCGGCCGAGGACATCGCGGACGTCCTCGAGGGGAGCGAGCCGGAGATCGCCGAGCGCCTGCGGGGCGCTGTGGGCCAGGTGGAGCTGCACGTCGACGCGTCGGAGGACGTCGCGATCGTGGCCGATGTGACGGGGCCCGTGGCGGCCGACGTGGACGACCTCGGCAAGACGCTCGGGACCGCGATCTCGCTGGGCCGGCTGAAGGCGCAGGCGGACGGCGAGGAGCAGCTGGCCGAGCTGCTGGATCTGGCGCGGGTGAGCCCGCGCGAGGGCCGCTTCTCGATGGACCTCGCGCTGCCGCTGCCGATGATCGAGAAGGCGATGGGCCGCTGCCGGGAGCGGAGGAGGAACGGCCAGGCGCCGGGCGAGCTGGCGCCGGGCGGCGAGGCGCCGGGCGAGCTGGCGCCGGGCGAGCTGGCGCCGGGCGAGCTGGCGCCGGGAGACGAGGCAGGAGAGGCGCGGTGACGCGCGTGCTCGCCCCCTGCGGACCTTGCGGCTCGTGAGGTGCTGAGCGCGCGGTGAGGGCCCGGTCTGGCCCCGTGCTCGATCCCAGCTGTCCTCGCGCCTGCGGATCATTCTGGACTGGTCGTTCCAGAATGAGCGGTCCAGAACCAGCCCAGTTGTCCTCGCGCCTGCGGATCATTCTGGACTGGTCGTTCCAGAATGAGCGGTCCAGAACCAGCCCAGCTGTCCTCGCGCCTGCGGATCATTCTGGACCGGTCGTTCCAGAATGAGCGGCCCAGAACCAGCCCAGCTGTCCTCGCGCCTGCGCCTCATTCTGGACCGGTCGTTCCAGAATGAGCGGTCCAGCACCAGCCCAGCTGTCCTCGCGCCTGCGCCTCATTCTGGACCGGTCGTTCCAGAATGAGCGGTCCAGAACCCGCTGCATGCATGGGGATCACACGAGTCCAGCAGGGTCCCCGCGCCGCCGATGAGCCGGGGCGCCCTGAGGCCTTGATCTCACGGGCCTGACCGCTCCCGCGCGGCCAGCGCAGCCCGCGAGACCGCCGCGTGCAGGACCGTGACCTGCCGCGCGATGCGCACGAGCTGGGCCTCGAACAACGTCCCCAGCGTCGTCGGAGCAGGCTCGACCCCGGCACCCTCGTCGGCGGACTCCGGCGCGAGCACGTCGGGCAGCGGCTCGGGCGGGCGCTGCTCGGCCACCGCGGCGGCGAGGTCCTCGAGCGCGCGGCCGACGCGGCGCTCGAAGCGCGCGAGCTCTTCGCGGCGCGACGGTGACGCCGACGGCCCGGGCGAGGACGCGAGCGCGACCACCGAGGCGACGAAGCGGCGCGTGTACGTGAGCTCTGCCATGAGCGGCTCGAGCGCCTCCGCCGCGCCGCGCGACTCCGAGACGAGCCGCTGGAACGACGCCTCGGCGTTGCTCGTCGCGAGCCCGGCGTCGCGGCGCGCGGCGGCGAGCTGCGCCTCGGCCCCTTCCTGCTCGCTCCCGTACGAGGCGGCCGCCTGCGCGAGGACCTCGCGCGCCGCGCGCAGGGCCTGCGCCATCTGCTCGGGGAAGCGGTCGCGCTCCGGGCTGGGCCACAGCAGAGCGATCGCCGCGAGCGCTAGCGCGCCGCCGATCAGCGTGTTGACGACGCGCAGGTGCGTCAGGTGATGGTCGCCGGAGCCGAGCTCGGCGAGGAGCACGAAGGTGGGCGTCAACAGGGCGGAGAAGGCGCCGTAGTTGACCGGCAAGAGCGCGACCCCGGCGGTCGCGAGCACGAAGATGAGCGCGAGCAGGCCGAGCGGGTCGTGCACGACCGCGGCGATCCCCGCGGCGAGGAGGCAGCCGAGCACCGTGCCGGCGATGCGCTGCAGCCCCTTCAGCACCGTCGCGCCGGTGTACGGCTGGAGGATGGAGACAGCGGTGATCGTGATCCAGTAGCCGCGCCGGAGCTCGAAGCCCTGGCTCACCGCCATGCCGACCGCCGCCGCGAGGCCCACGCGGAGCGCGTGCCGGAGCGAGAGCGAGCGCGCGGTGAGGTTCGCGCGGAGCGGCCCGAGGACGCGGTCGCGCAGCTTCGGCCCGGGTGGGGCGGCCGCCGCGGGCTCGCCCGGGGTGGCCTCCGCGGGGCTGTCGTCGTCGAGGGCCGGCGCCGTCTCGGACGCGATGCGCAGGTGCTCGCGGAGCTGCGCGAGGAGCGCCGCGGCGTGGAGGAGCCGCGAGCGAGTCATGACGGCCGCCCTGCCGCCTTCGCGCGCGTCCCGCGCGATCACCGCGCGGAGGGCTTGCTCGTCCCACGCGATCGGCTGAAGGCGGGGGCCGCCGCCCTCCGTCTCCACGACGCGCGCGACCTCGTGCGCCGTCCTCGCGAACACCGCGAGCGCGCGCTCGGCCTCGACGCGCGCCTCGGAGCGCCTGTCCGACGGCCCCGGGTCGCCGGCGGCCTCCAGCGTGTCGGCGAGCGCGACGAGCGTCCCGAAGAGCTGGTCGGCCTCCTGGAGCAGGACGAGCAGGCGCTCGCCGCGCCCGCTCTCACCCTGCCGCCCGCGCCGCACGCCCCCGAGCGCCGCGCGCGCCGCCTCGATCGCGGCGCGGATGGACGCGTGTCGCTGCACGAGCGCGTGGTAGCCCGCCTCCTCGCCCCGCCGCGACGCCTCCTCCAGCGCGGCCGCCTGATCGGCGAGCGCGCGGTAGCACGCGGCCACGGCGACGCGCACCGGGCGGTACGGCCGGATGGGCCAGAGCAGGAGGGCGAGCGCCATGGCCCAGAGGCCGCCGGCGAGCACGCCCGCGCCGCGCGCGAGCGCCTCGGCGCCGCCGGCAGGCGCGGCGACCGACGCGGCCATGATGATCGCGACGAGCCCCCCGACGCTGCCAGCCTCGGCCCCGTAGACCCGCGCGAAGCCTGCCGCCGAGATGCCGAGGAACAAGGCGATCGTCGCGATCCACGGCCATCCCCCCGCGAGGGCCATGGCGATGGCCGCGAGGGCGCCGGCGACGGTGAGCGCGCCCATGGTCGCGGCGCGCGCGCGGTACGAGCCGCCCTTGTCGGCGACGGTCGCGAGGAAGCCGCCCAGCGTGGCCCAGGAGGTCGCGGGCACCGGGGCGACCTGCCCGACGAGCACCGGCACGAGGGCCGCCACGGCCGCACGCAGCCCGCTCTTCAGCGACGGCCTCGCCGGCTCGATGCGCGCTATCGATTTCAGGAGCCTGAGCGTGCGCTCGTGGGACGGCATGTCTGGGCTCGAGCGGCACCATGCCCTCTGCGCCGAGCGCGCTCAAGGTCCGCGCACCAAGGGGAGAAGGTCTCCTGCTGGCCGATACCGACGCTGCCGTGTCCGCCGGTACGTTCGATCCTCGCCCCGATCGCGATGCACGGGCGGAGCCCCCCAGGGAGGCTCGTGGAGCTCGCCTGCGGTACGCCGTTCCGGCCCTCTCCGCCGCCTGACCGCCACCATCCGTTATAACGGATGATTTGCTTGACAGCATCCCCCCCGGGTCATCGACAATGGCTCCATGAGCGTCATCGACGAGCTGCTCCGCGCCAACGAGGCCTACGCCGCCCGGTTCACCAAGGGGTCTCTGGCCCTGCCGCCTGGCCGCAAGGTCGCCATCGTCGCGTGCATGGATGCGCGCCTCGACCCCGCGCGCGCGCTCGGGCTCGAGGAGGGTGACGCCCACGTCATCCGCAACGCGGGCGGGCGCGTCGTGGAGGCGCTGCGGAGCCTCGCCATCAGCCAGACCCTCCTCGGCACCGAGGCGGTGGTCATCGTCCACCACACCGACTGCGGGATGCTCACGTTCACCGATGACGGCATCCGCCAGAAGCTGAGGCAGACCCGCTCCGCCGACGCCGATCACGTGGCCTTCCTGCCATTCTCGGACCTGGACCAGTCGGTCCGCGACGACATCGCTGTCTACCGGAGCTCGCCGCTCGTGCGAAAGGACATCCCCGTCCGCGGGTTCATCTACGACGTCCGCACTGGCCAGCTGCGCGAGGTCGAAGCCGGCCAGGCGTAGGCTCGAGACGCGCGCGGCTCACCACCCCGCGCGCGGGGTCACCGGATGCGTGAGACCGGCCGCGGCAGGGAGACGCGATGCCGCCCCCGCGGTCAGCGGCCCGCGCCGTGGTGCGCCGCCAGCATGCGCACCGTGCGCTCGACCAGGTCATACGGCACGGGCCTGCCGAGCGGGAACTTCACGCCGTCTTTGCCGTCGCGGTAAGGCTCGAGCTCGGCCTGGACGGGGTCGTCGCTGCGGTAGATCGGGTAGAGGCCGATGTGCTTTTTCCAGGCGGCGAAGTGAATGGCGTTTCGCCCGTCGAACATGATCGCGGGCATGCCGTAACGAATGCGCTCTTCGGCGTCGGGCAACACCCGCCGAATGGCGTCGCGAACGCCACTGAGCAAAGGACGCACGTCTCCGGGGCAGGCGGCGATGTACTCGTCGATCGTCTTCGGAGTGGCGGGCAATGTCCCTCCTTCCTGGGTGGCGGGACCGCAGGGTAGTGCAACGAGCTCGCGGTGACGAGGGGGGACGATGAGGCCCCGGACGACGCGACCGGCGCCGACCGGACGCCGCGGCGACGGGCCCAGGACAGAAGCGCTCAGAGGCCGAGGGCGCCGATCATCTTCTCGGCGTAGCGGGTGCCCAGCGTGACCTGTGCGTCGTGACCAAAGTGGAGATTCCATGTGTCAGCAGGATCGATCGCGAGCCCTTCAGCCGAAACGACGTGGGCGTTGGTGAGCAGCCCTGGGAGCTGGTTCACGAGCGGGTTGTGCCTCGCGCACGACCCAGAATAGAGGAGCTCTCCTGCGAGGAACGGCACGTCACCAACGCCGAGGTCCGCGCGCAGGTCCGAGACGAGCGTCTTCACCTTGCCGGGCCACGCGGCGTCGCCGCAGTTCGACTCGCCTTGATGGAACAGGATCCCTTCGATCACGCCCCCGGCTTCCTGCGCCGCCTTCGCGCGCGACAGGATCCAGCCATACCGTCGCCCATGGCCGCGACGCTCAGACGCTCTCGCGATCGGGCGCTCGTGCGGCCGGCGGCTCCGCTGCGCCGACGGCCGCGGCCGCCCGGAGGCTCGGCGCCGCCTGAGCGGCTCCTGCGGAGGCGCGCCGGATGCGCCGTCTCGCCTGCACCATGTGCACGATCTGGTCGAGGATCACGGCGACGAGGATCACTGAGCCGATGATGACGAACGTCCAGTTCGGGTCCAGGCGCCAGATGCGTTGAATGCCGTCAGCGTCCTCGTACGGCAGCTGGAACATGTTGATGCCGTTGTCGAGGACCCGCATCACCGCAGAACCGATGAGGATGCCGAGCACCGTGCCTTCACCGCCGCGAAGCGAGCAGCCGCCGAGCACGGCCGCGGCGATCGCATACATCTCGTACGCGACGCCGACCTGCTGCGACATCTGCCCGATGTACGACGCGTAACAGACGCCAGCCACGCCGCCGAGGCCCGCCGAGATCACGTAGGTGGACGTCTCCACCCGCTTCACGTTGATGCCGGAGTACTCCGCCGCGTCGCGGTTGCCGCCGATCGCGTAAACGTAGCGGCCGAACACCGTGAAGTGCAGCGCGTAGGTCGCCACGCCGATCACGGCGACGAAGATCAGAAACGGATACGGGACGAGCGCGTCGCTCCCGACCTTGAGCAGCCCGCCGTTCGCGAGGCCGAGCAGCGGCGAGCCCCCGAGGCTCAGGGTGCCCCCCTCGGCGATCGTCTGCGAGACGCCGCGCAAGAGCAACATGCCGCCGAGCGTGACGATGAACGGCTGCAGCTTGAGCCGCGTGATCAACAAGCCCTGGCCGAGGCCGATCAGCATCGCCACGCCGAGCGCCACCGGAATGCCGATCCACAGCGAGAAGCCCAGGCCGCCGACCTGGCCCGACGAGAGCTTCGCGACAAGGACGCCCGTCAGGCCGATCACGGACCCGATCGACAGATCGATGCCGCCCGTGATGATGACGAAGCCGATGCCGATCGCGAAGATCCCGAGCATCGAGATCTGCCGCACCGTGTTGATCGAGTTCGACTGCCCGAGGAAATCCGGGTTCGAGAGGTAGAGACCCAGACACATCACGATGAGCGCGATGGTCATGCCAAGCTCGCGCCTCATGAGAGAGCCTCCCTGTCGGTGTGTCCCGTCATCAAGGTCGCGATCCGCTCCTGGCTGAGCCGTTCCCGCGGCAACACACCCTTGATGCGTCGCTCGTGCATGACGGCGACGCGATCGCTCATCCCCATGATTTCTTCCATGTCCGAGCTGACCATCATGATGGTGATGCCTTCATCCGCGAGGGCGGCCATGTGGCGGTAGATCTCGGCCTTCGTGCCGACGTCGATGCCGCGTGTCGGCTCGTCCAGGATGAGCACGCGCGGGCTCATGGCCAGCCATTTTCCGAGCACCACCTTCTGCTGGTTTCCGCCGGAGAGGTTCACGACGAGCTGACCGATGCCAGGCGTCTTCGTCCGCAAGCGCTTCACCTCCGATTCGGCGACGCGGCGCTCCTTCGTCCTGTCCAGGAGGCCCCAGCGGTTGTAGTTGCCGATGTCGGGCAGAGAGGTGTTCTCGGCGATGCTGAGCGGCAGCACGAGCCCGTGCCGCTTGCGGTCCTCCGGCGCCAGGTAGACCCCGCGGTCGATGGCGTCCCTCGGCACTCGAGGAGCAAACTCCCTGCCTTCGAGCGTCATGCGTCCGCTGAGCGCCGGGGTGACCCCGAAGATCGTCTGCATGAGCTCCGTGCGGCCCGAGCCGACGAGGCCGGCGAAGCCGAGGATCTCCCCGCGTTCGGCCGAAAAGGAGATCGGCGCTGGCGCGCCGGGCACGACGAGGCCCTCGACCACCAGCACGGGCTCGGTCGACCTCCGCGGCCTCTTCTCCGGGAAGTAGTGCGCGCTGAGCTCGCGCCCCACCATCATGGCGACGATCTTCTCGTGCGTCGCCTCCGCGCGCGCGAGGTCCCCGACGTAGCGGCCGTCGCGCAGCACCGTCACCCGGTCCGCCAGCGCCATGACCTCTTCCATGCGGTGCGAGATGTAGACGATGCCGATGCCGTCCGCCCGGAGCTTGTGGATGATCTGGAAGAGCTGCTCGGACTCAGCGCTCGTGAGCGACGAAGTCGGCTCATCCATGATGATGATGCGCGCGTCCAGGGCGAGCGCCTTGGCGATCTCGACCATCTGCATCTGCCCGGCGGTCAACGCGGACACCGGGGTCGAGGCCGGGAGCGTCAAGCCCACGCGCTGAAGCAGCTCGTTGGCGCGGGCGTACATGGTGCCCCTCGGCAGCGGGCGGAGGAGCGGCCCGGTCCCGCCGCCCTCGTTCCCGAGGAAGATGTTGGCCGCGATGTCCAGGTTCGGCGCCAGCATCAGCTCCTGGTGGATGAGCGCGATGCCGAGGCGCTTGGCGACGCGCACGCTCTCGAGGGTGACCACCTTCCCCTGGATGCGGATCTCGCCCTCGTCGGGCTGCTGGGCGCCCCCGAGGATCTTCATGAGCGTGCTCTTGCCGGCGCCGTTCTCGCCCATGAGCGCGAGCACCTCGCCCGGCCTCAGCGAGAGAGAGACGCCCTGGAGCGCGACCACGCCGGGAAACCGCTTGGTGATCGCGCTCATCGCGAGCAGATCCGGCTCGGCCGCGGTCACGGTCACCTCTTCATCTCGGCGAGCTTCTTCTTGAACTCCGCCACGTTGGTCTTCTCGATGACATCGATGCCGGTGTCGATGCTCTTGTTGGCCGGGATCTGCGCCGTCGCCGCGTCGGGCTTTGTCGCGAGCTCATGCGCCCACTTGCTCGCCAGGTAACCGAACTGAAACGGCTTCTGGACGACAGTGGCCGAGATCGTGCCGTTCTCGATGGCCGTGAGCGTCTCCTCTTCCTCGTCGAACACGGCCGCGAGGACCTTGCCCTTCTTCCCGAGCGCCTCGATGGCCGCCGCGATGGCGGGGCCGTTGTAGGACCACAGGCCCGCGACGAGCTTCAGGTCCGGGTGCGCGTTGATGATGTCCTCCACGTTCGAGCGCGCCTTCGCGCGGTCCGTGTTGTCCTCACGCTTGTCGACGATCTCGATGTTCTTGCCGGCGATCGCGTCCTGGATGCCCTGCAGGCGCTGCTTCGCGTTGTCCGCGGAGAGCGTGCCGACGAAGACGGCCATCTTGCCGCCGCTCGGGAGGAGCTTCACGATATGGGCGCCGAGCGCCTTGCCGGCCTCGTGGTTGTTGGTGCCGATGTAGAGCAGCCGGTTCGACTTCGGGGCGTCCGAGTCGAACGTGATGAGCTTGCTCTTCTCGGCCGCCTTGTTGAGCACCGGGACCTGATCGTTCGGCGCGATGGCGCTCACGGCGATGGCGTCGTATCCCTGGCTCGAGAGGTTCTCGACGATCTGGTTCTGCTCCTCCGTGGTGCCGTTCGGCGGCATCTTCACGTCGACCTGAACCTTGCTCTCCTGCTCGTACTTCCGGACGCCTGCCTGAGCGATCTTCCAGAACTCGCTCGCGTTGTTGGTGATGAAGGCGAGCTTCACGATCTTCGGCTTCGATTCACCCCCCGCCGCGGGCGCGGCGCCCGTCCCCTCGCTCTTGTTGCTGCACC
This sequence comes from Sorangium sp. So ce321, assembly GCF_051530195.1. NCBI lineage: Bacteria > Pseudomonadati > Myxococcota > Polyangiales > Polyangiaceae > Sorangium > Sorangium sp. So ce321. Next base: position 8,587,374 of record NZ_CP150329.1, read on the forward strand.
CCGCCATCGCGAGCACCGCCAGCAGGAAGGGCGCTGCGGCCGCCCAACCCTTGATCCAGGACTTCGTCTCTTTCACGACAGGTCTCCTTGCTGATTCACTTTCGAAAGCGCATTGACACCACGGACGCCGAAGGGAGGCATGGCGGACTCGCTCACTCCGCCGTGAAGCGGTGGATCATTGTGTGTTTGTAGGGCTGTCCCGGCTTGAGGATCGGCTGCTCACGCCAGGCAGGCACGTTGATCGCGTTCGGGAACTTCTGGCTCTCCAGGCACAGCGCCGCGTGCTGCACGTACGTCGCGCCTTTGCCTCGCTTCGAACCGTTCATGTAATTCCCGGTATAGAACTGCAGGCCGGGTTGATCCGCCTCCAGGGTCATCACGCGGCCGGACTTCGGATCCTTGAGGCGCGCCACGGGCCGCAGGGCGGCCGGGTCTCCCTTGACGACGAGGTTGTGATCGTAGCCGACCGGATCTCCGCCGACGGCTTTCAGGTCCCTGCCGATGGCCTTGGGTGTCGTGAAGTCGAACGGCGTGCCCTTGACGGGCTTCACGGCGCCGGTCGGGACGGCCGGATCACCCGGCGTGTAGCTGTCCGCGTGGAGCGTGAGCTCGTGATCGAGGATCGTGCCGGATCCGTGCCCGCCGAGGTTCCAGTACGAATGGTGGGCCATGTTGACGAGCGTCGTCTTGTCCGTGACCGCCTCCATCTCGACGCGGAGCTCGTTCCGGTTCGTGAGCGTATACGCGACCTTCGCGGTCACGGTGCCGGGGTACCCCTCTTCCCCGTCCTTCGACACGTACGTGAGTCGGATGCTCGGGCCGTCGGGAGTCTCGGCGGTGTCGGCGCTCCACACCACTTTGTCCCAGCCCTTGGCGCCGCCGTGCAGGTGGTGCGGCTTGTTGTTCGCGGCCAGGGCGTACTCCTTGCCCTCGAGCTTGAACTTCGCGTTGCGGATGCGGTTGGCGACGCGACCGACCGTCGCGCCGAAGAACTGATTGTCGGTCAGGTAACCGTTTAGGTCCTCGAAGCCGACGACGACGTCGGCGAGCTTTCCGGCCTTGTCGGGCACGTGCAGCTCGGTGATGATCGCGCCATACGTCGTCACCTTGAGCACGAGCCCGTTCGCGTTCGAGAGAGTGTAGATGTCCACATCTTGAGACCCGAGCTTGCCAAAACCAGCCTTGGTGATGGCGCGGGGGTTCTCGGGCGCCGCTGCTGGCGCGGGCGCTGGCGCGCTCGGGGTCACGGGCGCTGGCGTGCTCGGGGTCGACGCCGGCGTGGGGGCAGGCGTCACGGCCTCTCCGGCGGGAGGATCCTGCGTTCCCGAGCACCCGAGCATGAGCAGCAACGCCACGGCGACGCTCGCTGGGCCGTGCTTGACCCAGGTCCGGCTCGCTCGTCCAGATCTCCAATCCCAGACCCGATGTCGATGCATGAACAAGCCTCCCAGTTCTCATCCCGCAGCGCGAGCGCCCGTTCGCCCCCTCCGCGCGAGCTCCGCCCACGACACGGGGCGAGACACACGACGCCCGATGCGGAAGGCGATCAACCTTCGACAGGATGCCATCTCGAATCCGCCACACGACCGATCGAAGAGACGAGCAACGATGGTAACGCCATGACACGCGCGACGAAGCGCCGCCTCGTCGCCGGACGAGGCCCTGCCGGAGCGAGCGCTCGGCGCCGACGGGCGCCTGCTCACTTCCGGACATCGTGATATTCGATCACACGATCTGCCGAGTCAAATGCAAATCGTTGAGGCCCCGGCGTTCGGCTCGGAAGCCAAGTTTACGTCAGGACAGCAAACGCGGAGTACGGAACGAGCAATGCCCCCGCGACCTCACCGTCCCTCGTGCCGCGACGGCCGAAAAAACAGGGTCGGTGCAGAGTTCGATCCCGAGCCCAGGACGAAGGGCACGGTGCGCAGGACTGCCCATCCAGGGCAAAGCATCAGGACACCCCGTCAGCTATTGTGAACGTTCACACGATCTGTGTCAACCCAAATTGACCCGCCTGCGGCCATCCTCGATCCCGGTCGCGGCGGTCGACTTCGGGCCAGTCGCGGACTGGTAATGTTCCACACCGTCCGCTGGCCCGGATCGGATGCCCGACGCCGTACCCGGCGTCGTGCGCCGCCTCCTCGAGCCCGAGGAGCGTCGAGCCCGAGGAGCGTCGAGCCCGAGGAGCGTCGAGCCTGAGGAGCGTCGACGCCGGGCCGTGGAGCGTCGTCTCGAAGCCGGAGCTGGGAAGCTGACCACCCCAGGAGCCGCGAGCACCGCCGGTGACGAGCGCCCGAGCCACGGAGCCCGGGCGGCAGGATTGAATCCACATCGACCAGGACCGCGGTCCAGCGCCCGCCTCGCTCGACGCGCCGTTCCGGGAAGCTCGTCAGCCATCCCGGCACGAGCCCGGCGGCAGCCGGGCCGATTGGGGTTGACATCGGTATTGTGAGCGTTCACATTTTGGCATCATCGTCCGGCTGTGCCGTGTGTCGACGCGCCAGCGGCGCCCAGGCCGCTGGCGGCAGCGCAGCCATCGACAGCGCGATGTTCAACGCTGCAGCACGATGAGTCTTCGCTTCTCCGCTGTCGCCGCTCGCACAGGCAGCCTCATTGGATTGTACGACGACGCGGTGGCGCTCTGGCGAGGGGGTCTGGACGCGGGGCACCGGCTCGCTCCCAGGCGACCGCGATCACTCCACAGCCTGCGGGAGCTCGTCCAGAGTTGCCCCCGCGAAGGAGCATTCAGGGTGAAGTCGAATTCATGTCTCTGTGGCCTGATGGGCCTCCTGGTTCTTGCGGCGTGCGGGGACGGCGGCGGCTCCGCGGGGACGGCCGCCTCTTCCAGCAGCACGAGCAGCAGCACGAGCGCGGGCGGCCAGCAGGGCGGCGGCGGCGCCAGCGCCAGCACGACGGGGGACGCGGCCGCGACGGGCGGCGCGAGCCAGGGCGGCGGCGCGCCAGGCTCCGGCGGCGCATCCGGATCAGCCGGCGGTGGCGAGGCGACCGGCGGCGAGGGAGGCAGCGGCGGCAGCGCGGCGGCCCCCGTCTCGTTCGACAACCCGATCATCAAGTACGATGCGCCGGACCCCACGAGCGGTCCCGGCGACTACATCTTCACCGCCGACGGCGCCGCCATGGCCTGGGACAACAAGGTCTACCTCTACACAGGGCACGACGAACAGGCCCAGGGCGTGGAGGGCTACCGCATGTTCGACTTCCGACTGTGGGTATCGGAAGACATGGTCCGCTGGGAGAACAAGGGCGCGGTGATGCGCTACAGCGACTTCAGCTGGGCCAGGGGCGACACCTCGACGGGCAACGCCAACGCGGGCCAGGTGGTCGAGCGCACCGACAGGAACGGGAACCCCAGGTTCTATTTCTACGTGCCCCTGCAAGGTGGCCAGTCCGATTACGGGATATCCATCGGCGTCGCGGTGGCCGACAGGCCCGAGGGCCCGTTCAAGGACACGCGCGGGATCCCGCTCATCTTCCTCGCCGACACGGCGGGCACGGGCGCGACGCACTCGTGGCGCAACCTCGACCCCACGGTCTTCATCGACGACGACGGCCAGGCCTACATGTACTGGGGCAACAAGATCCTGTACTGGGTCGAGCTCGAGGACGACATGATCCACCTGAAGGGTGAGACCTACACGACGGACAGCAGCGGGGTGATGCGAGACCGGAGCTCCCGAGGCGTCGAGCTGAACGTCGTCACGGGCCTCACCGACTACACCGAGGCGCCCTACCTCTCGAAGCACGGCGACCTGTACTACCTGACCTACGCCTCGGGATTTCCGGAGACGATCTCCTACGCGACCAGCACCTCGCCGAAGGGACCATGGCAGTACCGGGGAGTGGTCATCGATCGCGTGCCGAACAGCGATACAGTCCACCACTCGGTCTTCGACTTCGGCGGTGCGAGCTACATGACGTACCACAACGGTGCGCTGCCGACGGGCGGCAGCTTCCGGCGGTCCACGTGCGTCGACCGGATTTACTACAACGCCGACGGCACCCTGCAGAAGCTGATACAGACGCATCATTGATCGCGACCGGGCGCCTGCCTCCAGGAGCCGGATCGACTCTTCCATCCGGACCACCAGGGGAATCCACGACGACCCGCGCGGCGAGCACATCAAGGTCGAGGACAACGAACGTACCTGGCCGCTCGATCCGGAAGGAGGACACTCCCCGGGGGTACACGCTCATCTGACGGGTCGACGAGATCCGCCGACGCGCTCGGCCCCGCCGGCGATGACCTCGTCGGCCGCTGCACCCGGCCGCGGGCCGTGCGCCCTGGGTCTGGCGCGCCCGGACGCGAAGCGCTAACGTCCTTCGAGGGTGCGCAGGGGCGCCCTCCCCGCCGGAAAGAAGCCTTCACCCTGCACGCGACGATCGCGAGTCACCTCGCACCGTCATGACCACGTCGACATCCTCGGGCCGAGGGAGCGGGTAGCGGCCGATTCGAGAGGAGACGTTCATGATGGATCCCGTTCGCGAGCTGAAGATCCGCGCCGAGCTCTTGCAGACGCGCCTCGCGTCGAACGACGCGGCGGCGCTGGCGCGCCTGCGCGCGCTGCCCGAGCTGCGGCGCGCCGACGAGGCGGCCCTCGCCGCGGCCGCTCCCGGTATCCGCCCGGAGCAATGCCTCGCGGTGGTCGCGCGCGAGTGCGGCTTCTCGAGCTGGGAGCGCGCGCGCCTCGCCCTCGAGGGAGCGCCCGATGCGCCCGAGCTCGGGACGTTGCTCCACGGCGGGGACGACAGCGTGCTGCACCACTGGTTCGCTACCCACGACGAGGCGCGCGCCCACGTGGCGGCGCTGCCGGAGGCGCCGCGCCGCTACCTGCTCGCGTACAGGCATCACTTCTTCGTCGCCGGCCGCGCGTTCGTCGCGGCGCTCGGGCTCGACCCCGACGACCCGGACTGGCAGGCGATCGGATGGGACTGGGCGCGGCCCGCCGACCCCGCCGCGCGGAGCCGTCTTTACGGAAGGCGGCTCGCCGCGATGCGGGGGCAGGTCGCGAGCGGCCCGGAGCTGCACCCGGACCTCTCCGCCGCGCTCGCGGCCGCGTTCCCCGGGCGCCCGGTCCGCGACGTGACGTCGCTGTCCGGCGGGTTCTCCGGGGCCACGCTGATCGCGTTCGTCGTCGACGGCGCCCCGTACGTCGCGAAGCGCGTCGACGCGCTCGAGCCGGGCGACCCGGAGCGCGCCGCGCGCGAGATCGCGTGCCTGCGCATCGCTTCCGAGCGCGGCGTCGCCCCGCGCCTGCGCCACGCCGACGCCCGCACGGGCGTGACGATCATGGACCGCTTCGCGGGCGCGCCGCTCCGCCCGAGCGGGGACCCGACGCTGCTCGACAAGGTCGCGACCGCGCTGCGGCGGCTCCACGACGGCCCGCCGTTCCCGCGCGGCCCGTCGCGCATGGACTTCCTGCGCTCCCTCGACGCGCAGTGCGCCGCGCTCGCGGGCGCGGGCCTCCCCGCGGATCTCGTCCGCACCGCCGAGGAGCTCGAGCGGGTGAGCGCGCCCCACGCGCACGCGGCGCCGTGCCACCGCGATGTCAACCCGAACAACGTGCTCGTGGCCGCCGACCGCGTGGTCTTCGTCGACTGGACCACCGCGGGCGCGGGCGATCCGTTCGTCGATCTCGCGCAGCTCGGCGTCTTCGCGCTCCCGCGCCCCGAGCAGCGCGACGCCCTGCTCCACGCGTACCTCGGCCGGAGCGCGAGCGACGAGGAGCGCGCGCGGGCGCACGTCGCGCGCGCCATCGCCCTCGCCTTCTACGCCGCGGGCTTCTTCCTGGCGGGAGCGCGCGTCGGCGGGTCGCTCAGGTCGCCCCCCGCGGACGAGGAGCCCGGCCCGCTCGCGGACGTCATCGCCGCGTTCGGCGCCGCGCCGGAGCGCACCCACCCCGGCACCGTCGCCGCCGCCCTCCTGCACGAGATGCGGCGGGAAGCCCGCGCGCTGGGCGCCGCGCGCGACCGGCCGTGACGGCGCGCTGGCGGCCCGGGGCCAAGGCGCTCGAGGGCGCGGGCCCCGGGCGGCCGCGCGCGTCCCTCATCATGGCGCCGCGAAGGTGGAGGTCCTGGCGCGCGCCCGTCGAGCGCCGGCTCGCGCGACAGCTGGCGCGCGAGCTCGAGCGCGGTCACGGCGCTGGCACGTCGCGCGCGCACATCGCCGAGACATAGTAGTGACGGCCGTTGGTCTCGTAGGGCGCGCGGTAGGTGGTGGTCTGCCGGATCCCGGCGGCGACGAAGCTCCCGCCGTGCGCGACGCGCATGACGGATCCGTTGTCCAGGCGAGAGCAGTCGACGCACGGCACGAGCAGGCGGTCGTCGTCGGCGGCGTCGCGCGTGACCTTGTAGGCCTCCCCGGCCAGGTCGAGCTGGCCCCAGCGCCCGGCTCCCCGGGGGAACGACCCGACGGGCGCGAGGTCATCGGTGGTGCAGCGCAGGAGGCTCCAGGGAGGGAACGAGTCCTCGCACGGCAGAGAGCTCGAGCCGTCGCCCTGACAGCAGAAGGCCGCGTCCTCGGGCGTGATGTGCGACGAGCCCCACGGATACCGCCGCTGCTCGTCGCCGCCGGCAGCCGCGTAGTTCATCTCGGCCTGGGTCGGCAGGCGCCCGCCGTCCCACGCGCAGAAGGCGAACAGCTCGAGCCATGTCGCGCACACGATCGGCTTGTCCTCGTTCGCGGCCGGCGCGTCGGTCCACGTCGGCCACACGTACGGGTCGCAGCGGAGCGCCTGGTGGATGGCGTCCGTGCTCGCCGCGAGCATCGAGTTCCACGCGGGGTCCCACCCGCTGCCCGGGATCCTCGGGTGCGCCCCCGCGCCGGCCCGCGGCGGGCTCGCCTGCGTCGGACCGCCGGTCTCCTCCAGATAACGGCGGAACCGCCCGACGGTGACCAGATACCTGTCGAGGTAGAAGCTGCTCACGGTCGCCGGATAGCGCGGGTCGTTGAGGCGATTGAACGTCCCGCCGGGGACGAGCAAGCTGGCGCAGCAGTCGTCGCCATGGCCGAGACCGCAGGTGTCGCCCGCGCCCGGCGCGCCCCCCGCGCAGCTCGGCGGAGGGGCCTCCCGCGCCTGACCGGACCCGAGGATTGTCGCGAAAATGCAGAGAGCCAGGGAGGCCGAGGGCAGCGGTCGAGATCGTCGCATGGTCACTCGACCGGTTAGGTGCGAACACCGCAGCTTCGGTTTCGCGGCGCATCGGGGACACATCGGGCTCGGTCACCCCGGCGGCTCGCTCGCGCCGGCGCGCAACCCTCGCTCCCGCGCGCGCGACAGGTGAAATGCGGGCGGGAGCGGCCCGCGCCGCGCGCATGCGGTAATCTTCTGCGGCTGGCGACGCCAGCAGCGGGCCCCGCCCTCCTCGCCGCGCCCCCTCACGAGCACCCACCATGGCCGATCTGAACGATCCCGCGCGCCTCGCCGAGCTGCACCACGTCCTGCTGCACGACGGGGCGGACGCCCTCCTCGACGCCGCCGTCGCGCGGGCGGCCGAGCTCGCCGAGACACCCATGGCGCTGGTGAGCCTGGTCGTCCGGCACATCCAGCTGTTCCGCGCGCACCACGGCCTGCCGCCGGAGCTGTGCGTGAGCTGCGCCACATCGCGGAGCAACTCCTTCTGCCAGCTCGTGGTCCGCGACGAGGCGCCGCTCGTCATCGAGGACGCCGCGCGCGACGAGCGGGTGCCCAGGGAGCTCGTCGAGCGCTACGGCATCCGCGCCTACGCCGGGGTGCCCCTGCGGGCGCGCGGGCACGTGGTCGGCACGCTCTGCGTGCTCGACGCCGTGCCGCGCCGCTTCGGGCCGCACGTGGTCGAGGGGCTCGAGCGGCTCGCCGCCGAGGTGGGCGCGCGGATCGAGGCCCTGGGGAGCGACGCGCCGCCGCCGAGCAGCGCCGCGAACGGGCGCCTCGCCCGGCTGGAGCAGACAGCGCGCACGCTGGAGCACGCGCTGGGGGTCATCGGCCCGGCGATCGCCGGGGCGCAGCGCGCGGCGGCGACGCTGGCGGACGCGCCCCTGGCCGCGCTGAGCTCGGTCGATCTGCGCGAGGCGGTCGACTGCTACCGCGACATGTTCGCGATCGCGGCGGAGCTGGCCGAGGACGCCATGGCCCTCTCGCGCGCCTCCCCGGCAGGCGCGGCGTCCGAGCTCGCCCTGGCGACGCGCTCGCTCACGCGGGACATGGTCGAGATAGGCCCGCTCGTCCGCCTCGCCGAGGGCGTGCTGCAAGGCACGATCGACGGGGGCGCCGCCGCCAGGGCGGCGCACGTGGTGCGGGACGCCTTCGCCGCGCACGAGACGGCCTCCGCCGCGGTGCGCCGGATCATCACCACGGCGGAGCGCATGCGGGCGCCGGAGGCGTCATGAAGGGCAGAGCGTACCAGCTGCTCCGCTCCTGCCTCGGCGACAGGAACCCTCCGAACGCGCGCAGCGCCTTCATCTACGCGCGGGTCATCATGCGGGCGCGCGTCGTGCCCGACGAGATCACGCCCGCGCTCGACGATCCCGAGATCGAGCGGCGCCTGGAGAACGCGCTGGAGGAGATCTTGCCCCGGAAGTAGCGCTCACGGAGGGCCGTTTGCCACAGCAGGGCATACGGGCGCCCCGCCTGGTCACGCGGCCTGGCGCGCGGGGCGGGCCTTGCGCGGAGCGCGGCCTGTCTCGAGGGAGAAGCGGAGGCGGAGGAAGGGGCGCTCGACGAGGTGATAGGAGGCGGCGGCGCAGACGGCGACCAGGATCAGGTTCTGCGGGAAGGCGGTCCACCAGGCGTTCGAGCGGACGTCGAGGAAGGGCTGTTGCCAGAGGTAGATCGAGTAGCTGGCGACGCCGACGAGGACGACGGGACGACGGTCGAGGAAGCGGCCGATCGGGCCGTCGGGGAAGCGCACGACGCGGTCGACGGAGAGCGCGATGGCGGCGTTCACGAGGCTCTCGCCGACCAGGAGGGCGAAGAGCGGGTGCTTGCCGCCGGCGTGGGCCGCCACGGCGACGAGGGGCACGACGACGAAGGCGGGTGAGCCGAGGAAGCGTCTATAACGCGGCCAGCGCCAGAGGGCGTCGCGCGCGAGGGCGAGCGCGCAGCCGGCGGCGAGCGCGTCGACCACGGTGGGGAAGGTCTCGCCGATGCCGGCGCGCGCCGCGGGGAACGCCAGGTAGGTCGCCACGCGCGCGAGCGGCGCGGCGAGCATGGCGAGCGCGGCGATGGCGAGGCCACGGCGGAAGCCGGCGAGGACGATGGCCGCGGGCCAGAGCAGATAGAACTGCTCCTCCACCGCGAGAGACCACGTGTGGCCGAGCACCCAGGCGCGATCGGCCGTGTTGTAGTTCATGGTGTACGTGGCCGCGTGGGCGACGTCGGACCAGGACAGCGAGACGAGGCCAGTGGCGCGCGCGGCCGTGACGGCGAGCACGAGGGCATAGAACGGCGGGAAGATGCGCAGCGCGCGTCGCAGGTAGAACGCGGAGAGGGAGATGCGGCCGGTCGCGGCTTGCTCTCGCGAGAGCAGCGCGGTGATGAGGAAGCCGGACAGGACGAAGAAGACGCGCACGCCCAGATTGCCGAGGTTGAAGTGCACGGGTAAGGCCGTGTGCCTCGTGAGATGCGCGACGATCACCATCGTCACCGAGACGGCACGAAGGCCGTCGAGCGATCGGATTCGCCCGCTTCGATCCATGCTGTTCCCCCCCGGCTAGCCCCCCGGCGCGCCGTTCGTCTGGAATCCGAGCATGGAATCGACAAGGGCAGCAGGCCAGCACGATCGAAGTCCCTGGAGACCGGCTGGCTCGACCGCGACACATGCGTGTGTCCCGCGCGCCTGCGACGGCGCCATGTGGCCTGATCTCGAGCGCAGCGGGGCGCGCCGGCGTGGTGGCCAGGGCGGGCTTGAACGCGAGCGCGAAGCGTGCGACCGTGGCCGCGACGTCGTGGAGCGCGAGCTCGCGCGGTCCTCGACAGCCGCTCACCGAGGAGGGTCCGATGGCGACGACCGCTGTTCTGCAGTTCTTCCCCGATTGGGTGCACGCGCAGCAGGGCCAGATCGAGCGCGGAGGGGAGCTCAGGATCGACTATGCCATGGCCCGCCTGTCGCGCTGCTTCACGACGTGGCGCGGCGCCGAGATCGGCGACATCACCGCGACTGTCCGCTTCCACCCGCGGGGCGAGATCGTGCAGGGGAGCGTCGTCGAGGAGCAGCGGGCTCCGGGGGACCCGCCCGGGGCGGTCGTCGCGCACACGCCCGCGCCGCTCGAGGTCTCCGTGCCAGACGACGCCACGCACGTGGAGGTGTGGTTCCACGGCTACCACCAGACCAGCGACCGGTGCGACGCCTGGGATAGCCGCTTCGGCGACAACTACTGGTTCGAGGTGGGCGGCCCGTCGCCGCGGCTCCCGGCGCAGCCGGTCGTCTACCGCGCAGGGGCGCAGCCGCGGCCCGACGTCACGAACGTGCGATCCGCGACGATCGCGAAGGTGAACGCGTTCCCGCGGCCCGCGGACGGGCCGAGCATCGGGAAGGACATCCAGGTGCACCTCGACCTCGTCGCGTGGGTCAGCCACACGGCGTGGGGCGCCAACGCATGGATCGACTTCCATGTGTTCGACGGCCATGACGCGCTCATCCACGCCGAGACGCTCACGCTGGCATATACCGGCTGGGGGCCGATCCAGCAGGTTGGCTTTGCCGGCAAGATCTACCAGGGACCCACGGCGACGCCAGGATCGGTGTCGCCGCGACCGGACGCGCGCAAGGTCCAGTATCGCCTGTATTACGAGATCGACGGTCAGGTGTTCACGGATGGGATCCTGCACCAGGCGGAGGTCCCGGAGGACGCGCTGATCTGAGCCGCGCACTCCAGCCACGTCATGCGCGGTCAAGATCGCGCCCCCCCCCCCGGGAACCTCCTGTCCACGCTCCCGGCCCCACGCCCGCTTGCACACGACGCCAGGGCCGGCTCCCGGGAATAACTGTGCAGCCGGCCGGAACCATGTAGGATGGCGCTGCACTCAGAAAGCAGGTGAATTTGAGCTTTTCCGATTTCTTCAAGTCGCCGTTCAGCCGGCGGTCCGACGTGTCGTCGCTGCCCTCGCCGCCGCTGGCACCGGAGGACGACGTCGTCGCGCCGCCTTCTGAGGTCGATTTCGCGGCCATCCTGCTGGCTGCCGGCGTGACCCCCGAGCAGCGGAGCAAGATCCTGAAGGCGCAGGAGCTCCTGAGGACGCTGCCGAGCGAAACCCCCGTCCCGGTGAAGCGGGACATCGTTGAGGCGGCATTCAAGGCCTTCGACGTCTCGACTCAGGAGATCGTGGCCGCGGCGTCGAAGCAGGTCGAGGCGCTGCGGGCGTTCACGCGCACCGGCGAGGAGCACACGCAGCGGGTGCTCGCCGAAGGAAACCAGCAGATCAAGGTGCTGGAGTCCAAGATCGCCGGCGTGAAGGCGTCGATGGACCGGGAGGTCGCCGCGCAGGCGGTGCGCGCCAGGTCCACGCTCGACCAGATCAACGAGGTGCAGCCGGTGCTGCAGTTCTTCGCGCGGGACGCGATCGCCTCGAGCCACCTGGAAGCCCAGGCCGCCGCGTCAGGGCCGGGGGAGTCGTCCCAGGGAGAGAGCGTGGACGTCCAGTTCGACGCGGGCCGGTGAGCCTTGCCGGGGCGCGCCCTCTCCTGCCCGCCGCGGGAGCGGGCTCCACGGCGCCGCGGGCCCCCGGCGCCAGCGCCGGGCCTCCTGGCCGCAGGGCGCGTGACGCCGGTCGGCCCGGCCTACCGCGACCTCGAGAACAGCGCGCTCCACGTCGGCGCGACGTCCGCGATGATCTCCCTGAACCGCGGCGGGATGTCGGAGGCATCCGTCATCTGCTGGATCGTGAGCACCTCGGCGCTGCCGAACCCGACGGGGCACCGCAGCGCCCACGCGATCGCCTCTTCCTTCGAGCTCACCTCGATCAGGTAGAAGCCGCCGACCAGCTCCTTCGTCTCGACGAAGGGCCCATCGAGCACGACGCGCTTGCCCCCGGAGATCCCGACGCGCGCGCGGGCCCCACCGGGGTTGAGGCCCTCGGACGCGATCAGCACGCCGGCCTTCATCATCTCCTCGTTGTACTTCATGTAGGCGGCGAAGAGCTCCTCGCCCGGTGCCCCCTCCGCGTCGGCGTTCGCGTCGTTGCCCCCCGGCGCTGCGGTCTCGCTGGTGCCCGGTGCTGCGGTGATGATGAAGCGCATGGTCGTGTCTCCTTCTCTCGTCGTGCGGGCGCCCGGCCGGTCCCGACCGGCTGGGCCCTGGCTCTACCGTCACGACGAACGAGGGGGCGCGCGATCGACACGCCGAGCGATCTTTTTTGATGTCGCCGAGCGCGCCTCGAGGGCGAGCTCCGCCTACCGCGCGCCAGTGCGCGCCCGCCCGTCCGGGTCTTGCGCTGCTACCCGCGCCCCCTGGCGCATCGAGCGCGCATAGGTCACCCCGCGCTCCAGCGTCGCCCGCGTCGCGATCCCTCCCGGATCGGCGCCCAGCTCCGCGAGCGCCTGCGCCACGCTCGGCCGGATCCCGGTGATCACCACCTCGGCCCCGAGCCATCGCGCGCTCCGCGCCGCCCGGATCAGCGCGTCCGTCACCTCCGGCCTGCCTGCGGCACCCCGGTCACGTCGAGGATCGTGATCCGGGCTCGCTGGCGGGAGATCCCCTCCAGCAGCGTCGCGGTGGACTGCGCGCCCCGCTCGCGCGTCAGATCCCCGACCAGCGGCGCCACGAGCACCCCCCTCCGCGATGGGCAAGAGCGGCGTGGAGATGGCCTGGATCGTCTCCTGCTGCAGCAGCAACATCTTCTGCTGCAGCTGCTGGGTCCTCTCTCGACCCGCACCCGCCCGGGGTGGCGGTCCGGTGACCCAAAGCCGGCACAGCAGCGAGAGGGGATCCATATCGACCCGACCGCGACCGCTCCATTGGAAAGCGCGGCCACGTCGCCGGTGTCCGCCGTCGAACAGCCCAAGCGCGAGCTACGGGAGCGTAGTGTCCGTCACGGTAAGGCAATGGTTCGTCAGCTCCACGCCCTCGCGCTTGTACACGACGCCGGTCGCCACATCGGTCATCGCACCAAGGCCGAGCTCGCCGTAATCGACCTCGAGCTGAGTCACATAATCCGGAGAACCGTCGCCCTCGGTTGGAACGTCGATGCTGAATGTGGCGCCCGTGAACAGATTCTGCAGGTAATAGGTCGCCGTGTCCGGCACCGGCACGCTGGCCCTCTCGACGTCGATCAAGGTGTGATGGTTGACCAGGACAGCGTCGTCAGAGAAAATGTCCTCCTGGAGGGCCAGTTGAGCGGCTCGATCGAGGCCAATCGCTCGAGAGGTGTTGTTGTCCGGCCAGCTCGCCAGGAGAAAGAAGCTCGTCGTGTAGCGCTCCTCGCAACCGAAGCCCACCTCCTCGGCGGACAGCGCCACGGACCAGTAGCGGCGATCCGCCTCGTTCCGCACGAGCTCCCAGCCTCTGAGCGTGCCAGCGGGCATGTCCCATGCGACGAACACGATGCGATCGAGCCGCGGCGGTCCGAGCGGGGGCCAGTAGACCTCAGCGAGCCAGAGGTCGTCCTTGCACAGGAGGCCACGCTCCCAAAGGCCCGAAGCCAAGCTGTGATCGTTCCTGCTGTGCCCGGCTCGCGCGAGCAGCTCCGCGACATCGACGGGGATGGGGGGGTGATCGCCCCCGTCATCGCCGCAGGAGACCGCCGCGAGCGCGACCATCGCGATTCCAACGAGCTTCAACCGCTGCATCCGTTCCTCCTCGGCTCACTGGGGAAAGCCGGCCACGTCGAGGGCCAGCCCATCGTCGCCGGCGGACCCAGCTACGCTCGGGCTCGCCCCAAGCCCGCCCTTGCCACCCGTTCCCGCCTTGAGCTCAGCCTCCATCGCCACCGGGAGCGAGGCTCCTACCACGGCGACGGCGATCGAGGGCCCGCCCTGCCCTCCGCCGCCGTGCCCGCCGTTGCCCCCTTTGCCGCCATCGCCGCCGGAGCACCCGAAAGGCGAGCCGCCGAAGCCCTGCCCGCCCGGCGCCCCGAGCCCCGGCGCCCCGCCGATCTGGAAGACGCCGCCATGGCCGCCATCGCCGCCTCGCGCGGCTGTGATCCCGGTGCCGTGGAGCTCCACGCGCGCGCTCAGGATCACGAGGCCGATGCTCGCGCCCCCATGGCCACCGCCGTGCCCGCCGTACCCGCCGCAGCCTCCCGAGCCGCCGGAGCCGCCGCCCGCGCCGCCGGCCTTGCGCGGGGTGCCGCAGAACATCGCGCCGGCCCGCGTGCCGCCCCCGCCGCCGCCCCCCTGCCCGGGGAACGCGTCGCCGCCGTCGCCGCCGTTCACCCCGAGGTAGTGCCCTCGCGGGCTGAACGCGCCCAGGCCGCGCGCGCCCAGCCCGTGCGCGCCGTCGAGCCCATCCGCGCCGGTACGCCCGTCCAAGCAACCGTCGGTGCGGGTCGCCCCCTGGCCACCGAGGCCAAAGCCGCCGGGGTTCGGGATCGGCATCAGCTCGCCGTCGCCGCCGGGCGCTCCGTGGTCGACCGTTCCATCCCCGCCTCGCCCCCCGATCGAGTCCCCTAGCCCACAGCCGGTCTGCACCACCTGGTCACCGCCGGGCACGACGTCGCCGGTGCACGCGTCCTGCCCGAATCGTCCGTGGCGCCCCGCCCCGGCCGGCTCGTTCTTCGGATCGCCAGACGCACCGTCGCGGCCCCGCGCGCCATCGCCCGCGATCAGCTCGCCGCGGTGCAGGGTGACCTCAGCGCCCTCCAGCGCGATCGCCGCGATCGAGGAGCCGCCCGGCGCCGTGGCCGGCGCCGACCGTGCCTCCAGATCGAAGGCCGTTGCCGTGGCATCGGCTTCGAACGTGAGCGGTGTTTCGTCCGGCTCGGGCTCGATCACGGTGTTGTTCTCTCCGCCACCGTGGCGCCACCCCCGATTGCACTCGAACCCACCCCAGATCTCCAGGGTCCCGCGGACGCGCACGGCCTCGGAGAAACGTTCGGCACAGGCATGCACCCTCGGACGCCTCTGGGGTTCCTGGGCCAAGAGCTCGATGGCCCTCGCGATCGTCTTGACGGGAGCTTCGCGCGTCCCCCCGTTCTGATCGTGGCCAAGGCTCGAGCTGACGAAGACGCCGCACTCGTCCGTCGCAACGAGGTTTTCGTAGGGTTCGTCGGGACAAGGCGATTCCTTGTCGGGCCGTGCCTCCTCGACCGGCGGCTCACAGCGCAGGCGAGGCCCGCAGGGGACCTCCGCGCACCCGGCGCCGAGGGCGCAAGAGGCCAGGCTCAGGACAACGGCCTCCGCGACGGCAGAGCGCCACGAGCGCGTGCGCTGGAGGGGTCGCGACATCGAGGTCACCTACCACACCCCGCTGAACGAGATGCCGGCCTGATCGCCGGCGATCATCGGCACCACACGCACGGGACGCCGGCTCCGCTCGATGCCATGGACGATGAACGAGCCGATCGTCGCGGCGCCGACGACACCCGCGCCGATGAAGAAGCCTGTCGCGACGTCCCGGCCCACCTCGTGCGCATCGTAGAGATCGTTGATCTCAGCGCACGCCGGGGCGTTCTCGGGCGATGGCGATGCGCAGATCGAGCGGCTGTTGCCGTTGTTCCGCAGGAGCGGCGCGGCGCGCCGCTCCGCCTCTTCGGCGTACTGCGCCGCGAGCGACGAGGCGACGAGGCCGCCGGTGAGCGCGAGCGCGGTGACGCCGATCCCGCAAATCCGCTGCGAGCCCGCCATCCCATCGAATGGCCCGGGCGGAGCCGGTTGGGCCAAGGGCTTGGCCGGTGGCCTGGCCACGGCCTTCTTGGGGGTCGCGGGCATGGCCGAGGCCCGAGCGGGCGGCGGCGCCTCCTTGGGCTTCTCGACGAACTGGAGCGCGACCTGGACAGCCTTCCCCTTCTCCACCTGGACGGTTTGCTCGGCATCGAGGAAGCCAGGGAGCGTGGCCTTGATCGTGTGCGCGCCGGGCTCGACGTACGTGTAGCCGCTTGTCGACGCGTCCCTGTCCCGGACCTCCCCGCTGATCGTGACCAGCGCGCCGTGATGGCTCAAGTCGAAGTCGATCTGGCCCACCTCGCGCCGGGCTCTCTCGAGGCCATCCGCGTAACGGCGCCGCTGCGCGGCTGTTCCCGCGCCCGGATCCTTGAGGCACCGGTCGATGGCCATGGCGGCATCGACGTGCCGCTGGAGGGCGAGCAGCGCCATTCCCCATTCGCAGCGGATCCTACCGCCTGCGCCGAGCCTGTACGCGATGAAATAGGCCTCTTCTGCCCGCTCCCATCTTCCCTGGTCGCGGGCGATGTCTCCCACGCGGATCAGCGCCTGGACATCGATGTTGGGCTTGCCCTGCGCCTTCGCCGGAGGCCCGCCATCGTCGCGCCGAGGTGAGTCAGCACGGCTCGGCGCGGCGAAAGCCAGGCTTGCAGCAAGAAACAACAGCGCCGTCACGCACGATGGCGTGACCCCTGCTTGGGACAAGCACTCTCGCAGGATAGAACCCCCCACGGGTCGCCTCGCGTCATCGAGGGGACCTGATTCCCCGGCGCGGCGTCGTTTCATTCGTCACCGATAGCACCTCCTCATCGCACGGTCATGCGTCTGTCGCATCCACCGCGCGCCGAATCCTCCGAGAACTCATTCCGATCGAGCGCACAAAATTCTCAACGCGACCGGCAGAATCAACCACAACGAACCCGTCTTCGAGGTCAAACCGCCAGGTCCCGGCCTTCGCGCGCAAGCCGAACCGCATCGGCGATGCTGAGCGGTTCGGCCGAGGGAGCGGCAGCGCTCCTCAGGGACGCTCCAGGACCATCCGCACGCCGAGCGCCACGAGGATCGTGCCGGAGACCGCCTCGAGCGTCCGGCGCACGCGATCGCCGGCCATGGCCGCCTGGAGCCGGCCGAGGAGCAGGACGAGCGCCAGGTACCAGGCGGTGTCCACGGCGACCCACACAAGCGAGAGAAGGAGCAGCGCCGGCAGCGTCGGCGCGCCGGTCGGCACGAACTGCGGCAGGAAGGACGCGGCGAACACCGCCGCCTTGGGGTTCGCCAGGATGGTGAGGAGGCCGATGCGGAAGGCGCTCCACCCGCCGGCAGCGGGCTCCCGAGCTCCCGACCCCGCGCCGCCGGCGCCGGCCCGACGCCGCCCGAGGATGGACTGAACGCCGAGCACGATGAGGACGGCCGCGCCGGCGAGGCGGAGCGCGTCATAGGCGACCTCGGAGGCCGCGACGAGCGCAGTGGCCCCGAGCGCCGCGACGGAGGCCCAGAAGAGGAGTCCCAGCTCGTTCGCGGCGATGGTCGCGAGCGCGGCGCGGCGCCCGCCGCGCAGGGCCTGCCGCACGATGACGGCGGTGCTCGGCCCCGGGATCATGGCCAGCACCAGGGCGGCGCCGCAGAAGGCAAGGAGGGTCGAGCTCATGCGGGACCTGTGTACCCGCTCGACGCTCCGCCGGCCAGGCCTCGCCGCGCGAGCTCGGGGCCGGAGGTCGAGCCGGCGATGCCTCGCTCATCCCTGCTGGTTGCTCGCTGCCATGGTCTCCTCAGATCGCGACGAAGCCGCCGTCGACGGTGAGCGTGTGGCCGGTCATGTACGGGTTGGTCATCAGGAACTCGATGGCATGGGCGATGTCCTCCGGCTGGCCGAAGCGATGTACGGGAAGGTCCTTCTCGGCCCAGGCCTTCATCTGCTCGCGCCGCCCGGCGTGAATGGCCGTGTCGACGACGCCCGCCATCAGCACGTTGACGCGGATCGGGGCGAGCTCCAGCGCCAGCGCCTTCCCGAAGCTCAGGAGCGACCCGCTCGCGGCGGCGAGGACCGAGAACCCCTCTCGCGGCGGCCTCTCCGCCGAGGCGCCGGCCACGAGCGTGACCGAGCCGCGCTCGCGGAGGAGCGGCGCGGCCGCGCGCAGCACGTTCACGAACCCGCGCAGCTTGTCGAAGCTGCGCTCGACCTGCTCGGCGGTCAGCGCCCTTATCGGCGCGCGGCTCGCCAGCTCGTCCGCGACCGCGGTGAGCACCAGATGATCGATGCCCCCGATCGACGCCATCACACGATCGACGGCGGCGGCGTCCAGCATGTCCATGGCGACCGCGCGGGCCGTCCCCCCGGTGACGCTCGCCGCGGCCTCGTCGAGCCTCGCCTGCGACCGGCTGAGCAGGATCACGCGGGCGCCCCGCGCCGCCGCCGCCCGCGCCGTGGCGAGCCCGATCCCCGAGCTCGCGCCGACGACGGCCACGGTCTGACCCGATAACTGACTCGATAGCTCGCTCATCGCCCTTCCCTCCGGAGCTCCAGCACCGCCTTGCCCGCCACCCGCCGGTCGAGCAGCGCCTGGGCCGCCTCCGCCGCGCGCTCGAAGCCGCCACGAAAGCCGATCTGCGGGTCGAGCTCTCGCCGCTCGAGCAGCGAGGCAAGGTAGGTGATGTCCGGCCCGAAGCCGGCGCCCACGACGAAGACCTCGACGCGCCGGTCCCCGCCGCGCCGCCGCTCCTGCTCGAAGTCGATGGTGCTCGGCTCGCCCGACGCCATGCCGATGCTCTGCACCGAGCCGCCGCGCTCCACGAGGCTCAGCGCCCGGGCGAGCTGCGCGCCGCCGACGTTGTCGAGCACGCCGAAGACGGGCTCCTTCACCGCGTCCAGGCCGACGACGACCTCGTCGGCGCCGAGCGCGCGCAGCCCCTCGCCGCGCGCGGCGCTCCCGACCGCGGCCACGACGTGCGCGCCGGCGCGGCGCGCGAGCTGGACGGCGTAGCGGCCGACGCCGCCCGAGGCGCCCGTGACGAGGACGCGGCGCCCCACCACCGGCCCGAGGGCGCGCAGCGCGCGCAGCGCCGTGACGCCCGCCACCGGGATCGTGCTGGCCGCGCCGAGATCGACCGCATCCGGGACGACGCCGAGGTCGGACGTGTCGACGGCGCGCAGCTCGGCCCACGCGCCGCCGCTATAGGCGAACGACGCGACGCGCGCCCCCTCCTTGGGCCCGGAGCCGTCGGCGGCCGCGCGGACCACGACGCCGGCGGCGTCCCACCCCGGCACCTCGCCGGGCTTGCGCAGGTCGGAGAGGAACGCGACCTCGCCGAAGTTCAGCGATACGGCGTGGACCTCGATGAGCGCCTGCGACGGCGCCGGGACCGGGGGCGGCACCTCCGCGGCGCGAAGGCCGCGTGGCTGGCTGGGATCGTGGACAAGTGCACGCATGGTGTTCTTCATGCCTCCTGCGCCGCAGCGTGCGGCCGGCGCGGCGGGCGTTCCATGCTAGTTTGTCGCCAATGCTTGACCGTTCGTCCGACCCGGAGGCGCTCTCCCCCGACGCGCTGAGCGAGGTGCTCCAGGACCTCCGGCTCTCGGAGGGGACCTATGGCCGCTGCGAGCTGAAGCGCCCGTGGGGCATCGACCTCCCGCCGGTGGCGCAGGCGCGGTTCCATTTCGTCGTCTCGGGCGTCTGCTGGCTGCGCGCGCCGAAGCGCGGGTGGCTGGAGCTCCACGCCGGCGACGTCGCCCTCCTGCCGCACGGGACGGGCCACGCGATCGCGGACAAGGCGCGCGGGCGCGTGAAGCCGCTCGAGGAGATGCCGCTCGAGGAGATCGGCGACCGCACCTACGAGATGCGCGCCGGCGGCGCGGGCGCGCGGACGGTCCTCGTTTGCTGCAGCGTGGGGTTCGCCCAGCCTGCGGTGAATCCGCTCCTCGAGCTCATGCCGCCGCTGCTCCTCGTGCGGGGCGGCGGCGCCGAGGACGCGCTGCTGCCGGTGCTCCTCGACGCCATGGCGGACGAGGTGCTCAGGCGCCGCGTCGGCGCCGCGACGGTGATGACGCGCCTCGCCGACGTGGTGATCACGCGGGTCGTCCGCGCGTGGGTCGAGTCGCGCACGGAGGACACGGAGGGCTGGCTCGCCGCGATACGAGACCCGCAGATCGGCCGCGCGCTCGCCGCGATCCACCGGCGCCCGGGCGAGCCGTGGTCGGTGGAGTCGCTCGCCGATGTAGCGAGGATGTCGCGCTCGATCTTCTCGGAGCGCTTCGCGGCGGTGGTCGGCGTGCCGCCGGCGCGCTACCTCGCCCGCTGGCGCATGCACGTCGCGAGCGGCTGGCTGCGCGACGACCGCGTGACCGTCGCCGAGGCGGCCGTGCGGCTCGGTTACGACTCCGAGGCGGCCTTCAGCCGCGCCTTCAAGCGGTTCTCGGGCGTGCCGCCGAGCGCCTTGCGGCGGCAGGGCCGCGACGAGGAGGCTCGGGCCGCGCGCGCCGTGGATCGCTGACGGAAATACCACGGACATGCCCTGTGAAACAAGCCTGTCTTCCACTCACGAGACGGGCGCTTGCAAAGCACGACGATGCCATGAGATGGTTCATCGTGGCCTGCGGATAGCGATGAGATTCGATGCGCTCGCAACGGGACGTGGCAAGGAAAACGCATAGATGAACATCACAATCGGCGCGATCGCGACCTTCCTCCCCGAGCCTTCCTACACCACGGACTGCTTGCTGGACGCGAGCGGCGGCAAGCTCTCTCCGGATCTGCAAGCGATGCTGCGGCGCCTGGGGGTCGAGCAGCGCCATTCAATCCTGTCCAACTATCCGCAGGTTCTGTTTGAAGGCGCGACACCCGAGTATTCCGTCCGCGGCACGGAGATGGCCGTCCGCGCGGCGCGCGGCTGTCTGGCCAAGGCGCGGTGCGATGCGACGGAGCTGGGGCTGGTGATCGCCGCCACCAACACCCCGTCGCGGCTGGTGCCGGGGCTGGTCTCCGACCTGTTCGCGCAGATGGCGGAGCTGCCGCGCGAGGCCATGAACCTGAGCCTCCAGGGGCAGGGTTGCTCGCCCTTGCTCAAGGCCGTCGATGCAGCGCGGTGGTACTTGCAGGCGAACCCGGAGCGGCGGGTGCTGATCGTCTGCATGGAGTCGACCACCGCCATGTCGCAGCCGCTGACCGCGCCGCGCTATCTCTCCTTCAAGGAGGCGCGCGCCCCGGACGAGGTGCAGCGGACCGTCGATGTGCTCCATGGCTTCCTGTTCGCCGACGGGGCGGTCGCGCTGCTGTTGCAGGCCGACGGCCCCGGTGCGGCGTTCGGACCGACAACGCATCTGACCAACGACCAGCCCCTGGACGCCGAGCTCGGCCACATCGTGGGCGCCGGCAGCGACATGCCGGCCATCCAGGGGCGGCCGGTGTACAAGCTCGGACCAGGGATCACCGAGCGCGGCACCTTCTACGCGCTCGACACGGTGCAACGGCTGCTCGCCCACCCCGGATGCCCGATCCGCGCCGCGGACGAGGCCGACCAGGTCCTGATCCACACAGGCAGCCGCAAGATCCTCGATGGAATCTGCGGCAGACTGCAGCTCGGCTGCGGCGGCCAGCAGGTCGCCTCCTCGTACGAGGTCCTGGCCCGGTATGGCAACCTCACCGGGGCCTCGCTGGGCTTCATGCTCGCCGATGCGCTCCCGCGGGCGCGAGGTCCCATGCTGCTCGTGTCGTTCGGGCTGAGCTTCAGCGGCAGCGCCGGAATCCTGTTTCCACCCGCCGAGGCGCGGGTCGCGTAGATGGATCTGAACAGGTGCGAGACCCCAGCCGTCCTGGTCGTGGGCGCTGGTCCAGTTGGCCTGGTCATGGCCGCGGAGCTCTCTCGCCACGGCATCCCCTGCCGCATCGTCGATCAGGGCGAGGGTGCGTCGAGCAGGTCGAAGGCGGTGTCGGTTCACGCCCGCACCCTCGAGATCTTCGAATCCATGGGTGTCATCGACGAGGCGCTGCGGCGCGGCCGGCGGCTCGTCGGGCTGAGCTGGCACTCCGGGACACGCCGCGTGGCGCACATCACCTTCGAGGGGATGGACACCCCTTACTCGTTCGAGCTGGGCATCGCGCAGGGCGACACCGAGCAGATGCTGGCGGAGCACCTGCTGCGCCTCGGGATCCAGGTCGAGCGCCGGGTGCGGTTCGAGGGCCTGGAGCAGGACGCAGACGGCGTCACCGCGCGGCTGCGGCTCGGAGACGGGGCGCAGGAGACGCTGCGTGTCCCGTGGCTCATCGCCTGCGACGGCGCCCGCAGCGAGGTGCGCAATGTCCTCGGGCTCCCGTTCACGGGCACGACCTACGAAGAACAAGGGCTGCATGCCGACGTACGCCTGACCTGGCCCGCCCACTTCCAGCCCCCGGCGGACCAGAACATCTTCTTTCTCGGCCCGCCCGGCTTCATGGCGGCGTTGCCCCTGGCCGCCGACGGACACTACCGCCTGGTCTTCCTGCTGCGTCCGGGCGACGGCATCAGCCGCGAAGCGACGCTGGAGAACCTCCAGGCGCAGGCCGCGGCGCGCGGGCCGGCCGGCGTGACCGTCCGCGATCCGGCCTGGATCGACACCTTCCGGATTCACTGCCGCATGGTCGATCGCTACCGCAGTGGGCGGGTGTTTCTGGCCGGAGACGCGGCGCACGTACACAGCCCGTTCGGCGGCCAGGGCATCAGCCTGGGAATCCAGGACGCCTACAACCTCGCCTGGAAGCTGGCGCTGGTGATTCGCGGCGTCGGCCGGCCGGAGCTGCTCGACTCCTACGCTGCCGAACGCCGGCCGCTGGCCGCAGAGACGCTGCGCAGCACCCACGGCACCACCCTGGCCATCCGGACCTTGTCCGCGCTGCGCCACCCCCTCGGCTGCGCGCTGCGCGATGGAGCCATCTCCTTCATCACCAGCAGGCCGCAGCTGAAAAGACGGGCCGGGCCTGCGCTGGGCATGCTCACCCGCAACTACCGCGGCAGCTCGCTATGCGCCGAGGACTGGCCGGCATCGCGGGGCACGCCAGGACTGGCGGCCGGGGATCGCGCGCCGGACGCGGCGCCGCTCTCGCGCGGTCCGCGCCACACGCTGCTGCTGTTCACGGAGGGCAGGCTGGTGGACCTCGCGGAGGAGATCGGGCAGCGCCACGGCGACGTGGTAGAGCCGGTCCTGGTGGTGCCGGCGGCCGAACGCCCCGCGGCGCTGTCGGGCGCTCCGCACCGTGTGGTGCTGGACGCGGACCGCGCGTTGCACCGCCGCTACGGGGCGCGCTCAGAGTGCCTGTACCTGATACGGCCGGACGGCTACATCGGCTACCGCAACCTGCCTGCGGATCGCGGCAAGCTGCGCGGATACCTGCGCCGCGTCTTCCTGACGTAGGGGGGGCGACTCACGTGATGCCATGAGCGAAGAAGAGGTCATCCAGCACCGCCCGGACGCGCTCGTCACCCTCCCGTCGCTGGTCGAGGAGCTCGCGGCGCTGGGCGTCCAGCCCGGCATGACGCTGCTGGTCCACTCGTCGCTGAGCAAGCTCGGCTGGGTCTCGGGCGGGCCAGTCGCGGTGATCCTGGCGCTCGAAGAGATACTGACCTCCGAGGGCACGCTGGTGATGCCGACCCATTCGGCCGGCCTCTCCGACCCGGCGCTGTGGCAGGCTCCTCCGGTGCCCGAGGCGTGGTGGGAGCCGATCCGGCAGACCATGCCGGCCTACGACCCGGACCTCACGCCCACGCGGCAGATGGGCGTGATCCCCGAGACGTTCCGCAAGCAGCGCGGGGTGCGCCGCAGCGCGCACCCGCTGACGTCGTTCGCCGCCTGGGGCCGGCATGCAGAGAGGGTGACGGCGAACCACAGCCTCGCTTACGACCTCGGCGAAGGATCGCCGCTGGCGCGCATCCACGAGCTCGACGGCTGGGTGCTGCTGCTCGGCGTCGGCCACGGCAACAACACCTCGCTCCACCTGGCCGAGCACCGCGCCGACTTCCCGGGCAAGCGGGTCGTGGTGCAGCACGCGCCCATCCTCGTCGACGGGGCGCGCCAGCGGGTCGCCTTCGAGGACATCGCGACCGACGACGGGGATTTCGACCGGATCGGCGCCGATTTCGCGAGGGATACGGGCCTGGAGCGCCGCGGCCGCGTCGGCGCGGCGACCGCACTGCTGATGCCGCAGCGAGCTCTGGTCGACTACGGGATCGGGTGGATGCAGCGCCATCGCAGGTAGGGTCGCCGCGAGCCTCGGGGCACGCGCCCCCGGCGAGGCGAGCGAATCCACACGAGGTTCTGTGCGCAGGCTTGATCGCAAAGGAACACGAGCGCCGCCGACACCGTCTCGCCCGAGTACGGGTGCAGGGGGACCTTGCCCCCTCCGACCTCGTGCAGCGCGGAGCTTTGCCCCGAGCCGCTCGCGGTCCGCTTCCAGTAGTCGGGCGATCCGGATCGATCCGAGGCCAGGGCACGTCCCCAGTACACGGCGGATGGGGTGCCGGTGAGACGCCGGCCGCGTCCCACCCCGGCACCTCACCGGGCCTGCGCAGTTCAGCCCCACCCTGGGTCGGGTCGCGCCGCCGTCGCGGACGGCGGCGCTCCATCCTGGATCGGCCGCGCGACGCCGCGCCGTCGCGAACGCGGACACCGTCGCTCGCGCGGCGTCCTTCCCGTTCCTTCAAGGCCTCCTCGAAGAGGGCAGTCCAGCCATCTCGCCTTGACCTCGATCGCCAGGCGCTCCGCGCTCGGGTCGCTCCTGCCTGCGATGCGGCATCGACGACATTGCCGCGGGCCGGTGGATGGGTCAGGGTTTCGGCGGCGCGCACGGCTGACCCTGCTCGGCGCGGCGCCGGGGCGATGAGGGGATACGTCTTGCCTCGTCACCCCTCCTCGCACGGTCCTCGACAGAGGCCGTCCTGTCCCGCGCATCCATCGCGCGGGCCGGTGCGCTCTCGCGACGCGAGGAGATCGCCGTGGCGAGAAGAGACGTCGATGCGCGCCCTGGACACGCGGTGTCTCTCTGAGGCTCGGATGAACTGAAGGAACTCGAACGACGAGGGGCGGAGCGCCGTCGAGCGTCGAGGCTCGCGAGATCCGCTCATCGCCGGACGGACGAACAGGCCCGCGACTCGCGCCGTCGCGCGAGGGCGCCGGTCCGCTCCGCCTGGCATTCACTCGCGCAGCAGCGAAGGAGGTTTCCTCGTGATCGCTAGAGCTTGTTCTGGCGGCCCGCGCACGCGCGGGCTCGGAGCGATGATCGCCGGCACCCTGATGGGCTTGTCGATGACCGCCGGCTGCTCGGAGGGGCACTTCGAGCCCGAGGGCTCGGGGGGAAGCGAGCCTCAGGGCTCGGCGGGACAGGGGCCTCAGGGCTCGGCGGGACAGGGGCCTCAGGGCTCGGCGGGACAGGGGCCTCAGGGCTCGGGAGGCGCAGATCCCGGACCGGGCTCGTCGCTCGCGGCGGGCGGGTCATCGCCGCCTGTTGCGCCCGGGAGCGGCGAGCCGCCGCCGTCGTATTCGCCGGACGACGGCGAGACGCCCGCGCCGAACGATCCGCCGCCGACCATCGGCTCGCTCCGGGGCGTCCGCGTCCCGGAGCCGGCCAACCTGTCTCACTACGTCAAGGACCGGGAGAAGGCCGTCGCGCTCGGGAAGGCGCTCTTCTGGGACATGCAGGCGGGCAGCGACGGCGTGGCGTGCGCGACATGCCACTTCCACGCGGGCGCGGATCACCGCAAGAGAAACCAGCTCAGCCCCGGGCTCATCCACGTGGACCCCGAGCGGCGCGAGCGGTTCGACTCCCTGGCGTCGGGCTCGAGGGGTGGACCGAACTTCGCGCTCCAGGCGAGCGACTGGCCGCTCTTCCGCCTCGCCGACCCGGATGACCGCGAGTCGGACGTCCTGTTCCAGACCGATGACGTCGTCTCTTCACAAGGCGTGTTCCACGCCCGGTTCAACGCCGTCGTGCGCGGGGACGCGAAGGACGACTGCACGCTGCTGCCGGACATCTTCCAGGTGCAAGGGCTGAACGTGCGGCGCGTCGAGCCGCGGCATACGCCCACGGTGATCAACGCCGCGTTCAACTACCGCAATTTTTGGGACGGACGCGCGAACAACCATTTCAACGGAGTGAACCCCTTCGGCAGGCGAGACCCGGACGCCGCCGTCCACGCCCTGCGCGACGGCGTGCTGGTCCGCGAGGAGGTCGACCTGGACAACGCGAGCCTCGCGTCGCAGGCGGTCGGCCCGCCGCTCAGCCCCTTCGAGATGTCGTGCGAGGGCAGGACGTTCCCCGACATCGGCAGGAAGCTGTTGAAGCTGAGGCCGCTCGCAGGTCAGGGCGTGGACCCCACCGACAGCGTCCTCGGAGCGCTGCGCCATCCGAGCGGAAAGGGGCTCGCGCCTTCCTATCGGGAGCTCATCGAGGGGGCCTTCACGGACGCGTACTGGTGCCCGGACCAGCGCGTCGACGACCGGCCCCTCGTGGAGGCGAACTTCTCGCTGTTCTGGGGCATCGCCATCCAGCTCTACGAGGCCACGCTCGTGTCCGACGACACCCGGTTCGACCGCTTCGCCGACGGGGACAGCGCCGCGCTGAGCGACAAGGAGCGCGCGGGGCTCGCGATCTTCGAGGGCAAGGGCAAGTGCATCAACTGCCATCGTGGCCCCGAGCTCACCGGCGCCGCCACCCACCTGCAGGACGAGGCCGAGGAAGGCGGGTTGATCGAGCGGATGCGGATGGGGGACGGCCGCCCCGCGCTCTACGACAGCGGCTTCTACAACATCGGCGTCCGGCCGACCGAAGAGGACGTGGGTGTCGGAGGCCTCGACCCCTTCGGCAATCCGCTCTCGTTCACGCGGCAAGGCGAGCGCCTCGCCGCAGGCGAGGACGTCCCGGATCCCTTCCGCATCGACCCGGCGTCGTTCGAGGTCCATCCGGGAGCGCCGATCGACAGGCGCGAGCGCGACGCGGTCGACGGCGCCTTCAAGGTCCCGACCCTCCGGAACGTCGGGCTGACAGGCCCCTATTTCCACAACGGCAGCGCCCTGACGCTCGCGCAGGTCGTTGAATTTTACAACCGCGGCGGCAACCGGCGCGACAGGGAGGACGGCGACACGACGGGGTTCGGGCCCAACCGGACGAACCTCGATCCGGACATCCAGCCGCTCGGGCTGACGGACGGTGAGAAGGAGGCGCTGGTGGCGTTCCTGGAGGCGCTCACGGACGAGCGGGTCCGGTTCGAGCAGGCGCCGTTCGATCACCCGCAGCTCTTCGTCGCCGACGGCCACTTCTGGAACGAGTGGACCGCGGTCGACGACGGCACCGGCCGCGCGCGCGAGAAGGTCAAGGAGATCTCGGCAGTCGGGGCCGAGGGGCGCAGGGCGAAGAACCTGCCCGGGCTCGAGCCGTTCAACCCGCTCTGAGCGCCGCGCGCCTCCGCGGTCAGCCACTCCGCCCGCGGGCGGCCCCTCCGCCCGCGCGCGGCGTCCCTTCGCGGGCTCGCGCCGGGAGCATGCTGCCGTCCCGGTCCTGGGCCGGACAGGTCACGGGAGCCCGAGCAGCCCGCTGACCTGATAGGCGACGAACGCGGCGGCGTACGCCGCCGCGTAGCTGTAGGCGAGGACGAACGCCGGCCAGCGCCACGTCTTCGTCTCGCGGCGGATCGCCGCCACGGTGCTCATGCACTGGCAGGCGAGGACGAAGAACGCGAGCAGCGCGATGCCCGTGCGCATCGTGTACGCGGGCGAGCCGTCCGGGCGCTTCGCCTCGCGGATCTGCGCCGCGAGGGGCGCCGGCTCGTCCTCCGCGTCCTCGATGCCGAAGATGATCCCCATCGTCCCGACCATGACCTCGCGCGCGCCGAACGAGCCGATGAGGCTGACGTTGATGCGCCAGTCGAAGCCGAGCGGGGCGGTGATCGGCTCGAGCGACCGCCCGACGCCGCCGGCGATGCTCGACGCGACCGGGGTGGACGCACGCTCGCTCGCGGCGGCCGGCGGCTCCGCGGGCACAGCGCCCGGCATCGGAACCTGGAGCAGCACCCACAGGACGGCCGAGACGGCCAGGATCACGGTCCCGACGTCCCGCATGAACCGCCCCGCTGTCTGCGCCGCCTTGCGGGCGATGAAGCCCAGCTGGGGGGTGCGGTAGGCCGGCATCTCGAGCACCAGCGGCAGCGAGCGCCCGCGGGTCGCCGTGCGGCGGAGCGCGAGCGAGGCGACGAGGCTGGCGAGGATCCCGCAGAAGTAGAGCCCGACGAAGAGCAGCGCCTGCACCCACGCGCCGTACGCGGCGAAGAAGGTGGTCAGGATCAGCGCGTAGGTAGGGATGCGGGCGGAGCAGGTCATCAGCGGCAGCACGAGGATCGCCGTGAGGCGCTCGCGCGGGTCGCGGATGATGCGCGTCGCGTGCACCGCGGGGACGGCGCACGCGTGCCCCATCAGGAGGGGGAGGAACGACCGGCCGCTCAGACCGAGCACCTGGAGCAGCCGGTCGACGAGGAACGCGCCGCGCGCGAGGTACCCGCTCGCCTCGAGCAGCTCCATCGCGACGGTGAGGATCACGATCTGCGGCATGAAGGCGAGCACCGTCCCCGCGCCGCCGAGCAGCCCGTCCACGAAGAACGAGGCGATGAGCCCGCCGCCGAGCGCGCCGGACACGGCGCTCCCGAGCTGGCCGAGCGCCGCGTCGAGCACCTCGGTGACCGGGGAGGCGACAAGGAACACGGCGGCGAAGCAGAGCGCCATGAGCGCCAGGAACAGGAAAGGACCGGCCACCGGGTGGAGCAGCACGGCGTCCGCGCGCGCGGTGAACGTCCGCCTCCGCTCGGCGGCGGCGTCGCGGACGGCGCCGTCGACGTACGCGGCGCGCGCGACGGCGTCCGGGTCCCACACCGGCGGCTCGGCGCCCGGCGCCGGCGCCGTGAGGCGCGCGCGGATCGCCTCGAGGACGGTGCCGCGCGCGCCAGGGTCCCTGGCGCTCACGAGCAGGACGGGCAGGCCGACGGCGCGCTCGATGGCGCCGAGATCGAGCGCGCGGCCCTCGCCCTCGAGCACGTCGCGCTGCGTGGCCACGAGGAGCGGCGCGAGCCCGCGCCGCACGAGCTCGCGCGTGAGCCGCAGGCCGAGCGCGAGCTGCGTCGCGTCCAGCACCTGGACCACGAGGCTCGCGCGCCCGCCCTCGCGGGCGCGGTCGAGGAAGCGGCGCGCGACGCCCTCGTCGGTCGCAGGGTCGACGACGGACTCGATGGAGTAGAGCCCGGGCAGATCGGCGACCGTCACGACCGCTCCGCCGGAGAGGCGGACGTCGGTGGTGAGGATGTCGACGGTGATGCCGGGGAAGTTGCCGACGTGCGCGCTCCCGCCGGTCAGGCGGTTGAAGAGCGACGACTTGCCCGAGTTCGGCCGCCCGAGCAGCACGACGAGCGGCTGCCCGGCGCTGCCCTGCAGGAGGACCGGGCGCGCCGGGGGCGCGCCGGCGCAGTGGGAGGTCACGCGCGTCGCCCCTGCGGGGTCACGGGCGCGACCAGGATCGAGCGCGCGAGCGCCGCGTCGATCGCGAACTCGCCGCCCGAGCCTGCGCGCACGTGGATGGGGCCGCCGAACGCGGCCCGCCTCAGCACCGTGAGCGTCTGGCCGGGGCCGATCCCCATGGCCTCGAGCCACCCGGCGAGGTCGGCCTCGAGGCTCACCTCGACCACGAGCGCCGGGTCGCCGGCGCGCAAGGCCGCGAGCTGGCCCGCGGTCGTCGCGGCGCGCTCCTCGCGTTGCGGGGCGGCCACGCCCGCCGGAGCCAGCGGTGACGAGAGGAGCGGGTTCTTGGGAGACGAGACGTCCGAGGTCATCGCCATAGATGATATTGAAAACCTAGTTCAATTGCCATCTTCCTGTGACCCCATCGGGCGAAAGACAGCGGCGCACGGCATCGCCTCGGTCTGCGCGCGCCGCTCGGCCCAGCACGTCGCGAACGCCGCCGGAGCCCGCTCGCTGACGTGGTGGATCTCCGTGATCTCCAGCGGGAAGCTGCACCCCGTCTCCACGTCGAAGCGCACGAAGCGCCAGAGCTGCACGTCCGCGGTCCCGCCGCGCTCCTCGAGCGCCAGCGCACGCTGAGCCGTGACATATCTCCGCGATCCCGACCTGGGTCGGGTAGCACCACCGGGACTGTGCTCGCCGCGCCGAGTTCGACCGAGTCCGGCACGACGCCAATGTCGGAAGTATCGACCGCGCGGAGCTCCGCCCACGCGTCGCTCCGCGCGCACGTCACGACGCGCGCCCCCACTGTCGGCCCGGAGCCGTCGGCGGCGGCGCGGACCACGACGCCGGCCGCGTCCCACCCCGGCACCTCGCCGGGCTTGCGCAGTTCCGGGAGGAGCGCGACCTCTCCGAAGTTCAGCGAGATCGCGTGGACCTCCACGAGCGCCTGCGACGGCGCTGGATCCGGAGTCGACACGTGCGCAAAGCGGAGCCCTCGCGGCTGGCTGGGGTCAGACACAAGTGCACGCATGGTGTTCTTCATGCCTCCTGCCGGCACCGTGAGGCCGGCACCGCGGGCATTCACGTGATCGGACAGGGCGCGCGGCGCGTGAAGCCGCTCGAGGAGATGCCGCTCGAGGAGATCGGCGACCGGGTGTTCGAGATGCGCGCCCCCCCGCGTCGCGCGCCGCGGAGCCCTGACGGGATAGCGCCGGCGCCGATTTCGCGAGGGATACGGGCCTGGAGCGCCGCGGCCGCGTCGGCGCGGCGACCGCACTGCTGATGCCGCAGCGGGCGCTCGTGGACTACGGGGTCGGGTGGATGCAGCGAAACCGCAGATAGCCCTCGCCACACGAGGAGCGGTCAGGACGCCGCCGGATCGCCCCACAGAGAGTCGATCGCCCGCGCCGGCCGCCTCACGCCTGTGTGCGCTAGAAGTGCGAGATCGCTCGCAGCCCGCGCACCGCGTCCACGAAGCCGAAGCCCGTGTCGAAGTCGAAGCCAGCGGCTCCGGGCACCGGCTGGGGACCGATCTCGCCCTCGAAATTCCGCAGCCGCATGTCGTCCGCGGTGAGCCTCAGCGCCGCATAGATCTGAGACGGCGAGAGGTGCTCGCGTTTGTCGAGCATCAGGGCGGCGACGGCCGCGACGTGCGGCGCGGACGCCGAGGTGCCGAAGAAGTTCGGGAACCCGTCCGGCTCGGTGGTGCCAGGGATCGGCATTGTGAGGTCGGCGACGAAGAACGTCGTATTGCCGCCGTCCGGTCCTGTCACGCCGGGCTTCAGCCGCACTTGCGGGAACGAGAGACGCTCGCCGCGCTCACCGAACAGGACGGGCGTCCCGCCCGCTGCCGAGAAGAACTCAAGGCATGCGGGCACACACGCTGGTTCGAGCGGGCTGCCCCACTCCTCCGTGTCGAACCACGCCGCCGCGCCGACCGCCTCGGCGCCAGCGGCGTTCGCATGGCCGTAGATCGTGGAGCTCCGCGTGTCGAACTCCTCGACACTGAAGGTGCCGGCCCGGTCAAACCACACGTATTTCATGAGCCCCGGCGCCGGACCGGCGACCAGCTCCAGGCCGAGCTGGAGATCCAGCGCCTCGTCAGATCCGTTGATGATCGCCGCGACCTCGACCGCATCGCCGCCGATGTTGTCGGCCACGCCTGCCAGCTGGCAGACATCCTGCGAACCATCCAGCGTGCACTCTTCCAGTGGGTCGCCGTTCGTGTCGTAGAAGATCACGTCCATGTCGCTCCGCGATCCGCGCACGCCGTTCGCCGAGATCGAGGGCTGATCCCAGTTGAACGCCACCACGGTCGTCGCGCCCGCGCTCACCGAGACGCGCTGCAGATCGTCGACGCCCCCACCCGGCTGAAAGTCGTGGCGCCGCCCGCCGGACAGACCGCGTCGTCCAGAGTTGCGAAACTTCGACTGATACGAGTGGCGTTCTCCGTTACCCGCCGAAGAGAAATACGCCACGCCCCGCTTGACCACCTCGTCCACCGCGTCGGCGACGATCCCGTCCTCGAACATGGGCTCGGCAAAATAAATGATATCATCGACGATGACGTCCGCGCCATCCTCCGCGAGCGCGACGATCCCGTCGGCGAAGTCCTCCACGCTGACCGCCGCGGTGTAGAAGGACAGGCCCGCTCCCGGCGCGACATCGTGGATGATCTGCATCATGGCGCGCCCTTCATCGGTGCACTCGTCGTTCGGCTCATCGTGCAGATCCTTCAGGACGTGGATATCCGACGGCAGGTCGCCACTGACGATGTCGTCCGCGTCTCGGCATCACCTGAGTGCGGGTGCGTCGCCACGGCTCGCTGCAGCGCGAGCAGATGGGGCCCCAGCTTCGCGCCCGGCCCCGACGTCACGTCGAGCTTGAGCTGCTGCAGCTCCAGCAGGGCCTGCCGCGATTCCATCGTTTCTTCATCGTCGATGAGCTCATCTACACACCCCACCAGGGCCATCGATAGAGCCCAGACAGAGATCCCCCAAAGCTTCATCCTGCCCTCCTTGACCGGCTCGACACGCAAGGCACGCAAGACACGCATTGAATCGAGCCCCCGCCCAGAGAATTGATGTTCGCCCAGGGCAGCCCAGATACCGCTGCGACAGCAACGGATTCACGAATCCTCCCCGAGGTAGCCCACCATACGACCTCTTCCCCTTTTCGCAACGAGCATCCTTGATTTTCAGGACAGTATGGCCGGCGCGGATTCCGCTGATCCTCGGCGCAGTCCCCTTGAATCTGAACATCAGGGCGCGCGCGTGCCTTGGGCGCATGACGTCCTGAACGATGTCGCGGGATGCGCTCATGACTCGCGACGTGTCCTGGGAGCGTGGGCAGGCGCCCGCCGCGCGAGGGGGCTGACCTCTCGCGCTCAGGGATCGCGCCGGTCGCCGAGCTCCTCGGCGAGGTACGGTCGAAGCCGAAGAAGTCGGCGCGGGAGAGATCCGCCGGAGAGGTCGGGTTGCCGATGTGCTCGAGGTAGGCCGGGCTGGCGTAGAGGCGCGCGTGCCGGTCGGCGACCTTCCGAGCGATGTCGAACGCTCACCGAGCGTCCGATGACGGAACCAGGGACGAACTTGGCGCCGGGCGATGCCCGGCGGAGTAGCCCCTTGTCGGGGATCGCCCGTCAGCGGTCGACGCGGTAAACCGAATCTCTCCCCACCACGAAGACGTGGCTCTCGTTGGCCGCGAGCCACGCGGCGTCGGAGAACCCGACCGCTGTCCGGCGAGCGCCCGTGCCGTTCGTCTGGACCTGCCACAGCTCGACGCAGCCAAAGCCTTGAAGCCAGTAGACCGTATCACCGCTCACCGCGATCGCAGCGGGCCTGTCGTCCGAGCTCGAGGCATCGAGGAGGACGTCGATGGCGGCTGCGCCGTCGCGCCACTGGTTGATCGTGCCGAGGCTGGTGTCGGCCCAGAAGACGCTCGCGCCGGCCGCCGCCATCGGCCCGCCGAAGAACACGTCCGCGAGCGGATCACGGGCGCCGCCGTCGCGCGCCACGCGCTCGAGCTGGGTCGTCTCGAAGTCGAGCCAGTACAGCGCGTCGTCGTGGCTGATCATGCCGAGCGGGTGGCCGCTCGGCACCAGCGCCTCGGGGGCGCCGCCGCCGGCCAGAGGGACCTTCCATATCGCCTGCGGCTCGCTCTGATCGTAATAAACGTTCGTGGCGTCGAGCGTGAGCACGCCGGGAAGACGAATGTTCTCCGCGAGCACAGCCGAGGTGCTCAGGCTCATCGCCGGCGCGGCGAGCAGGCGCACGCTGTCCGGCGAGCCCTGCTCTTCGGTCCAGACCATGGTGTCGCCGAACATGGCTTTCCGTCCGTTGGGCAACGTCCCGAGCACCTCCACGGAGCCGCCGGTGATCGGCACGCGCAGAAGCTGCTCCCCCGAGCTGAAGTAGACGTGGCTGTCCGAGAGCGCGTGCCCTTCGCCGAAGGCGAAGACGTCATCCGTCTGGAACAGCGCCACAGCGCCGTGAGGGCCGACCTCATCGGGCTGGAGGTCGAGGTACTCGCACTCGCCTGCTCCGCCTCCGCCCTGCGCGCCGGCGCCGGCGCTCCCGCCTTCCCCTTGCGCGCCTCCTTCGCCCGCGTTCCCGCCCGATCCACCCGGTGGGTCAACAGCATCGGACCCGCAACCCACCAGGACCAGCGCCATCATCACGGCGCCCGCAGCCACTGCCGTCGTCTGCGCTACCCTGTGCATCATCACCTCGCTCGCCGTGTTCTACGGGCAGCCCATCGGGGCTCTTCCCTCGCGCCCTGGCGAGGACCACGCTACGCTCTCGTCCTGGGCCAGCACCGTGAGCGCGCACAGGTAGGCGTCCACCGCGCGGAACTTCCCCTCCCCCACCCCGCGCCCCACGATCGCGGCCACGGCCTCGGTCAGCGCGCGCCGCTCGGCCCAGTACGTCGCGAATGCCGCCGGATCCCGCTCGCTGTGATGTTCATGTACAAGCACGAGCACGGCCGAGTCGGCACGCGCCTCGACGTCAACGTCGGCTGGAGCTTGGCAGCCGCGTGCGTTGAGGAGGCTTACCAGATCATAGCACCGAACCGCCGCGCCACGAAGCGCGGGGCCAACCCCTCCTGCGATGGTCCGCGGACCCGATCCGGCTGCTAAAAAGATGACGTGACGCCGCCGTAAAAAACGGCTGCGTCACGGAAGCTATATTCGACCATCAGACTGGGTCCGGAGCGACGGATCCATTTTCTTTCGAATTGATAGCCCAACCTAACACCAATGTACGGCTCACCAGACAACATCTCGTAACCCACCAAAGGCGCGAACATCCACAAGCAACTCTCATCAAATCGATGAGAACCATTAAACGTACACAAACCGTTAAACGCCAGATCACCACGCAAACGGAGTAAATCATTCAAATTCGCATCCGACGGCCTACCAAAAAATTTCCTGCCGTACAGAAGCGAGCACGACATCGACAGCTGAACCAGCTCCTCAAGAAACAGGGCATAAACGCCCATCGTAAATCCACCACCAAACCCTGCCTCGCTAATGTCCGTACCCGCGGTGAGATAACCAAAAAATCCCGCGCTCGGCACCGGCGCCCGTGCACGAACGGACAAGCGCACAGGCCGCGTCTGCACACCTGCTATATCGACGCCGTGGACGTCATATGCTTCGATCTGCTTTCGTGCTGAATCCAATGTTCGTGCGAATCCACCGCTGTCCAACGCGAAGGTCGCTGCGGGCTTCTCCTGAAGCATCGGTATAAATCGATAGACTCGCTCACCCTCCACACGCCGGAGCCGAACCTGCTCGACAGCCTTCACCTGATAAGCTAACTTTGATCGCTCCTGGAGGGCGATTTCGCTACACTTCATGGACCAATCATCAAGCGCGGGAGAGTCGATTTTCTCGCGCCTCCACATCTCTGCCATCCGCTTATACAAATTCAGGCAAAAAGGTTCGACCAAAGACAACGAGGGACCAAAAGCCGAATACCGAGTCAC
Organism: Sorangium sp. So ce321; assembly: GCF_051530195.1. Lineage (NCBI taxonomy): Bacteria > Pseudomonadati > Myxococcota > Polyangiales > Polyangiaceae > Sorangium > Sorangium sp. So ce321. Next base: position 8,622,640 of record NZ_CP150329.1, read on the forward strand.
CTCCAACCGAGGATTAGTCGAGAGAATATTGTACCCGAGCAGATCACCCTGCTCGTCGAGCACGCGACCTAACACACGAGTCGATTCGGTGGCATATTCGCTCAAGGCGGCCGATGCGCCGAGCTTCTTCAGACGCGCGCGCACAGCGCGCCCGAACTCGAGGATCGCCGCCGGCGACACGGTGTACAACCCGCCGAACGCCTCCTTCCAGGCGCTATCAGCGTTTGTGCTTGCGGGGATAAAAGGGAAATAGCGCGGCTCGCGGAGCTTCGCTTCGATGGTTCGGACGGCAGCAACACCATAGTCCTCGTTGCTCCGCACGAGCATCGATCCGGCCTTGACGAGGAACTGCTCCCGCGACGCGACACGCATCTCCTTGCCGAACGCCTTCACGTTGGCCGCGACCGTGCAGGATCCAGTGCTCAGCACCTGACCGCTCGTCGAGCGCGCTCGGCGGTCCGCCCACGCGATGCCCTCCCTCTCTCCGACCTTAGGACTCGCCGGGCTGTCGCTGCCACTGCACGATCCCTCCCACGTGTGGGTGACGTCGCGCGCGCTGCTCCAGACGTTCTCACCCACATCGAGCTCGACGTCGACTGACTCGCCCAGCATGACGCAATTACTGGCTCCCTGGTCGAGGCAGCGCGCCTTCGGCGGCACGCCGACGCGGAGCCTCACGTTCAGGAATGAGTCGATGGGAAGAAACCGGACGCCTATCGAACGCGCCGTGTTGCGGGAACTGTCGAGCACGCGTACATATTCGGCCTCCTTGACGTCGCTCGTCGAGCGATCGATGAAGGCCCGCTGCGCGCGCATCTCACCGCTCATCGGTCCGCCGATCCACTCCAAGCGTAAGAGGACGTACGTGTCTTGCGGAGTGGGTACATCCTCGTCCCGACCGAAGCACCGATGCTCCTGCTTGTGCATGAGACCCGACAGCGCGGCTAGGGCGTCGGCGTTGGCGCTGCCGTTCGTGACGACATTCTCGATGACCTTCCCGGCGATCGTGGAGAGATCCGGCGCGTAGCGATACACTGACACTGAACGAAATTTTGAGCGTGTTGCGTCGTCGGCCTTGATGAGCTCGCACAGCTCGCGAAGGTATCGCTCTGGAATCGCGCTCTGAGTGCCTTCGGCCGTCATGTAAAGGCGGGGAAGCGCGGGAGAGACCCCGTCGGCACCTGTGGCTGGGATCGCAAAAAGGAGGACAAATGCCCCAACAAGGAGCGCGATGGTGGGCATCATTCGCACGTCCACTGCTGTTGCTGCTTCGCCGTCGTGACGCGGCTCTGCCGGTCTTCTGGAGTCGCGCTCCCTGGGATGACGAACTGACGGCTGTATCGGATCGTTCTCCCGGGGCATCTACATACAAGGAGCCAAACATTCGTCTGACTTGGCTGTTCGACCGTAGCCTCGACACACTTTTCCGAGGTAGCGACCTCGGGAGCCTCTGTCTTCGCTCTGCCAGAGGCCATGGGCGTTCTTGCTCCGCTCTTGTCTGTGCGGGGGGGCAAAGCCGGCGCTGCGGCCGCGCTGGAGGGCGACGGAGGCGACACGCTCTCGGCTGAGATCTGAGCAGTGCTCGGCGACGGAGGCTCTGGCAGCGTGAGCGACGGCGGGCGCGCCTCCAGCACATCACCGCTGCCGTCGCGTCGCGCCGCCCACTTCGCGGCGACGGGCACCGCCAGCGCGATCCCGAGGAGGAGCGCCCACAGCGGCCATCGTGACGCGATCTTCGCGATGAGCTCAGAATCCAAGAGAGACGATCTCGGGTGTATTCCTTCCGCCTTCCTTGCGGCGGCCGGGGGTGCCGCTATCGCTTGCTGCGGACTGGCTGACGGCAGGACCGTCCTCGTCTCCTTGCGCTCCTCGGATGATCGGGGCGCTCGATTGGGGAAGAGTTGGTGGTTGGCGGGATCTCCGGTGCGCTGGATCGGTGAGTGGATCTCCGGGCGTACCGCTGTCCCCGGGTAGCGAGCCAGGATCTCGGCCGTGATCGCGTCACCCAGCTCCCGTAGCGTCAGGAGTGGAGGCTTGTCAGGAATTCCTCTTTCGAGCACATCGATTAGCATCCCGGAGAACATCGTGTACCTCTCGCCCGGTGGGACGAGCGCGGCGTGGCTTCGCGAGGAGGCGTTGAGGAGGGCGACCCCGGTCGAGAGCTCCTCCGCCCTGACTGCGATAAGGTCGGCGACCGGTCCTTGAAAATAGGCGACGGCTCGACCGGCAAAGCAGCAATCGAAGATGAGATAGACACGCTTCTTCGACTTTATTGACTTATCGAGCGTACGCGCCAGGTCTTTGACCTGAAGACCCGTGACGTGCTTGTGATCGGCATCAGTCTGCCGTAGAGCGAGGAAGTACTCCTGCGAATCGATAAAACCGCCATGACCGACATAGTACACCAAAACATCCGAATACGGCGGCGCCCCGTTCAGGTAGGTGCGCAACCGCACACAGATCTCGTTCGGTGTTAAATCAACGTCAAATTCGTCGAGTATACATCGACAAAATCGCCTTAGGTGCTCGACGACTGCCGCCTTCGTCGCCGCGAAGACGGGACCCAACTCCTCGGAATCAATGTCGGGAGCGCGCGAGAAGCGGCTCGCGCCCAAGACGACTCCGAGCACCGTACTGGAGTCAACCCCTTTGATGATCACAAGGTTGGGCTGGTCGCTCTGCTGGGGCAGCATCAACGCTTCCTTGCGACTTTGCCTTTCTTGGAGACATCGGTCTCGCCCCTCAGCGCGGCGGCTACGCGCTCGACGTCCAGCGACTCTGCTGCCTTTCCTGTCGCGACGACCTCATTCCCATCAACCTTGATGATGCACACCGTGGATCCGTCGTTTCGATTTCGCAAATACGCGGCAATCCCTTGTGCGATCGCGACGGCAGCTGGCGCGCCCAACACGAGAGCGATCGTTGCACCAAAATCGAGAGTATTCTTAGTCTCCTTGACGATGCTGATGACCTCCTCTGGCCCGGCCACCTCTTCAAGGGCGGCCTTGAGATCCATGGCGGCGAGGTTTGCCTCGGCCTGCTCGATGCCCTCGAAACGAATGATGAATTTGCGCACCTCGTCCATCGACTAGTCCTTCTTGGAGGGAGCTCGATCGAGCTGCTGACGACTGCCCCAAAGCCATAAGAATATCGATCCTTGGCCATGGAGTCAATGCCAAGGTCGGGCGGACAGGACGCGAGGACGCGTGAAGCCGCTCGAGGAGATCGGCGACCGGGGATTCGACATGCGCGCCGGTGGCGCCGGGTCGCGCACGATCCTCGTGTGCTGTAGCGTGGGGGTTCGCCCAGCCCGCCGTGAATACGCTCCTTGAGCTGATGCCTCCGCTGCTCGTCGTGCGGGGCGGCGGCACGCGGGACGCGGTGCTGCCGAGCCTCCTCGATGCGTTGGATGCGTTGGCAGACGAGGTGCTCAACCGGCGCGTCGACGCCGCGACGGTGATGACGCGCCTCGCCGACGTGGTGCTCACGAGGGTCATCTGCGCGTGTGTCGAGTCGCGCAGCGAGGACACGGACGCCTGGTTCGCCGCGGTCCAAGACCCGCAGATCGGCCGCGCGCCCGCCTCGAGCCACCGGCGTCTGGGCGAGCCTTGGTCGGTGGAGTCGCTCGCCGACGTCGCGAGGGTGTCGCGCTTCAACCTGTCGGAGCGCTTCGCGTCGGTGGTCGGCGTGCCGCCGGCGCGCTGGCGCATGCACGTCGCGAGCGGCTGGCTGCGTGACGACCGCGTTACCGTCGCCGAGGCGGCCGTGCGGCTAGGCGACGACTCCGAGGCGGCCTTCAGACGCGCCTTCGCGCCTTCAGGCGATTCTCGGGTGTGCCGCCGAGCGCCGTGCGGCGGCAGGGGCGCGACGAGGGCTCCGGGTCTTGCGCGCCAAGGCCCTCTGACGGGGACGGCGCGACCGCCAGGGAGGCCCGACGCAGCGCTCACATACAGCCGCAGCTCAGCGGCTATCCTCCGCGGCGGCCTTCTTCCGGAGCGCCGCGAGCCGCGACGGCCGCGCCAGGAGCCCGCCGACCGTCTGGTCCGCGACGAGCTCCGCGACCTGCGCCGTCCCGTACCCCAGCGCCGCCGGATCGCTCGCGGCGAGCGGGTGGACCCGCCCCGAGCCCTCCGGCCGATACCAGTTCTGCACGCTCTCGTCCTGGGCCAGCACCGTGAGCGCGCACAGGTAAGCGTCCACCGCGCGGAACTTCCCCTCCCCCACCCCGCGCCCCACGATCGCGGCCACGGCCTCGGTCAGCGCGCGCCGCTCGGCCCAGTACGTCGCGAACGCCGCCGGATCCCGCTCGCTGAAGCGGTGGATCTCCGTGATCTCCAGCGGGAAGCCGCACACCGTCTCCACGTCGAAGCGCACGAAGCGCCAGAGCTGCACGTCCGCCGTCCCGCCGCTCTCCTCGAGCGCCCGCGCATAGGAGAGCGGCAGCCGGTTCACCTGCTGCAGGATCTCCGCGACGATCAGCTCCTTGCGCCGGTACCAGTAGTACAGCGACGACTGCCGGAGCCCCGCCGCCTCCGCGATCTCGAGCATCGACACCTCGACGACCCCCCGCTCCGCGAAGAGCCGGCCCGCCGCCGCCAGGATCTGCTCGCGCGGCGCGAGCTCGCTGCGCTGCGGCGCCTTGCGCGGCCGGCCCATGCGGCGCGGGCTCCCCTCGGCCTTCTGCCTGCCTTCGGCGCTCTGCTCGCCTCCGGCGCTCTGAGCGGGGGGCATGTCGGTCTTCATCATCATCCCGGAGTGGCCTTGTCGCCGTCGCGCTCGTGAATCCGCGCTCGCGTCCCTGCGCCATCCGCTCTTCCAGTGCGGTGCTCGCACGTCAACACGCGAAGAATACAAACCGCCAAGGCGCCAAGGACGCCAAGAAGAGATTTTTTGGGTTTGCTTGATGCCCGGCGGTCTTGTTCACCCGGGTTGGGGGACCGATCCCGGCGCCCGGGAAAAAAAGCGCGCGCCCTGCATTTCACCCCCGGGAAACAGACCGGAAACCCGGCCCCCGGATAGTCGCCTCGTTGTTTCGATTCTCTATCGAAAGTGAGGCGGGCGATGTCTGAAACGGCCACAACGTACGCCGCGCGCGCGCACGCGCGCGCCCAGGAAGGCAGCGTCGTCGAGACGCAACCCACGGTGCCGAGCACGTCGATCGGCGATCCGCCCGCAGGGGTGGAGGCGCGCGACGTCCTCTGGGACGAGACCCTCGGCGCCGGCGGCTACGCCGCGCGCGCCCTCCCCGCCGGCAGCCGGATCCGGCTCGTCGATATCGAGGGCGATACCTGCGTCGCGCTCATGCTCCACCGCGCGGACCGCCCCATCGAGCGGCTCTGCCTCCCCGACACGGTGAAGCTCCAGTGGCAGGCCTATCCCGGCCCCGGCTACCTGCTCATCTCGGACATGGGGCGCGTCCTCGCGTCCCTCCTCGAGGACACCGCCGGCCACCACGACACCTTCTGCGGCACCTCGCTCCCGGCCGAGATCGCCGCCCGCCACGGCAGCGACGCCCACGGCGGCGCCCTGCGCTCCGGCCGCGAGCGGCTCCTCCTCGCCCTCGCCAAGCACGGCCTCGCCGAGCGGGACCTGCCCACGCCCATCAACCTCTTCAAGGGCGTCCGCATCGAGGCCGACGGCGCGATCACCTTCCTGCCCGACTCGTCCCGCCCGGGCGCCCACGTGCTCCTCCGCGCCGAGCAGGATGTGCTCTTCAGCGTCGCCGTCGTGCCGCACCGGCTCGACCCGCGCCCCGCCTACCGCGCCGGCAAGGTCCGCCTCACCGCCTGGCGCGGCCGCCCCGCCGCCGCCGACGACCCGGTGCGGACCGCCACGCCCGAGGCGCGCCGCGCCTTCGAGAACACCGCCGAGGAGCTCGCCCTCGCCGTCCGGACGGGAGGCGCGCGATGATCCCCGCCGTACCCGCCGCGTGGCTCAAGCCGGTCGCGGCCCTGAACGACGCCGCCCTCGCCGGGCTCTCCGGCTCGCTCGTCTCCGACGAGGTCGTCCCCGCGCGCGCGCCGTGGGCGAAGGTCGTCCGCGCCGGCGAGGTCCTGCGCATCATCGACCTCGAGGGCAACCAGGCCGTCGACTTCCTCGCCTACGTCCTCGCCGACACGGCCGAGCGCTACAGCGCCGCCGAGACCATCGTCGCCCAGCGCAACATCTTCCTCACCACCGGCGCGCAGCTCCGCTCGAACCGCGGCCGCACGATGATGACCCTCACCGGCGACACATGCGGCCGGCACGACACCTCGGGCGGCGCCTGCTCGTGCGAGTCGAACACCGTCCGCTACGGCCACCACACCAAGCACCAGCACGCCTGCGTCGAGAACTTCCTCATGGCCACCGCGCCGTACGGCCTCGGCAAGCGCGACCTCGTCGGCAACATCAACTGGTTCATGAACGTGCCCGTCGAGGCCGACGGCACCCTCGGCATCGTCGACGGCCTCTCCGCGCCCGGAAAGCACGTCGACCTCAGGGCCGAGCTCGATCTGCTGCTGCTCGTCTCGAACTGCCCGCAGATCAACAACCCCTGCAACGCCTTCAACCCGACGCCGATCCGCGCCGTGGTGGTGCGTCCATGAGCGCCGCCGCCCCGCCGTTCCGGCGCGTCCTCGTCGCCAACCGCGGCGAGATCGCGTGCCGGATCATCCGCACCCTCCGGCGCCTCGGCGTCGCGTCGGTCGCCGTGTTCTCCGACGCCGACCGCGCCGCGCTCCACGTGCGCCTCGCCGACAGCGCCGTCCGCCTCGGCGGCCAGACGCCCGCCGAGAGCTACCTGCGCATCGACGCCGTGGTCGACGCCGCCCGCGAAGCCGGCGCCGACGCCGTGCACCCGGGTTACGGATTCCTGAGCGAATCCGAGGACTTCGCCCGCGCGGTGGAGGGCGCGGGGCTCGCGTTCATCGGGCCGACTCCGGCCCAGATGGAGGCGTTCGGGAGCAAGCACCGGGCGCGCGAGATCGCCGTCGAGGCGGGCGTGCCGCTCCTGCCGGGCACCGGCGTGCTCCGGGACGCGGAGCACGCCGCCGCCGAGGCCGCGGCCATCGGCTACCCCGTGCTGCTCAAGGCGAGCGCCGGCGGCGGCGGCATCGGCATGGCCCGCTGCGACGAGCCGGCGGAGCTCCCCGCCGCGTTCGAGCGCGTGCAGCGCCTCGCCCGCTCGAACTTCGGCTCGGGCGAGGTGTTCCTGGAGCGCTTCCTCGCCGCGCCCCGGCACGTCGAGGTCCAGATCGCCGGCGACGGCCGCGGGAACGTCCTCGTCCTCGGCGACCGCGACTGCTCGGTGCAGCGGCGCAACCAGAAGGTCATCGAGGAGGCGCCCGCGCCCGACCTGCCGGCCGCGCTGCGCCGCGCCCTCGCCGAGTCGGCGCGCGCGCTCGCCGCGAAGGTCGCCTACCGCAACGTGGGCACGGTCGAGTTCCTGGTCGATCCGGCCCGCGCGGAGCACTACTTCCTCGAGGTCAACACGCGCCTCCAGGTCGAGCACGGCGTGACCGAGCTCTGCACCGGCGTCGACCTCGTGGCGTGGATGCTGCGCATCGCCGCGGGCGACACGGCGTTCTTCGCCGGCGGCGACCCGCCGCTCCGCGGCCACGCGATCGAGGCCCGGCTCTACGCCGAGGACCCGGCGCGCGGGTTCCTGCCGAGCGCGGGGCTGCTCACCGAGGTGAGCTACCCCGAGGGCGAGGGCGTGCGGGTCGACGGGTGGGTCGAGACGGGGACCGAGGTGTCGGCGCTCTACGACCCCCTCCTGGCCAAGCTCCTCGTGCGCGGCGCGGACAGGGCCGCCGCCGTCGCGGCGCTGCGCGACGCCGTCGGGGAGACCCGGCTCGGCGGGATCGAGACCAACCGGGAGTGGGTCGCGGCCGCGCTCGACCACCCGGACTTCCGCGAGGTCCGCCACCACACGGGCACGTTCGCGGCGCTGCCGTTCCGGCCGCCGACGGTCGAGGTGACCGCGGCGCCGGGCGCCGTGACGGTGCAGGACTGGCCCGGGCGGCTCGGGCTGTGGTCGGTCGGCGTGCCGCCGAGCGGGCCCATGGACGACCTGTCCTTCCGCCTCGGCAACCGCGTCGTGGGCAACCCGGCCGGCGCCGCGGGGCTCGAGTGCGAGGTGCACGGGCCGACGCTCGTGTTCCACCGGCGCGCGGTCGTGTGCGTCTCGGGCGCCGCGATGCGCGTGCTGGTCGACGGGGTCGAGGTAGCGCCGTGGACGCCGGTCGAGGTCGCGCCGGGCGCCACCGTGGCCTGCGGGCCGGTGCGGGGGCCGGGCGCGCGCGCGTACCTGCTGCTCCGCGGCGGCGTCGACGTGCCGGCGCACCTCGGCAGCCGCGCCACGTTCACCCTCGGCGGCTTCGGCGGCCACGCCGGCAGGCCGCTGCGCCCCGGCGACGTGCTGCGCCTCGGCGAGGAGACCGACCCCGCGCTCGCCCCCGGCGCGCTGCCGCCCGAGGCGCGGCCGGAGATCGTCAAGGCGTGGGAGCTCGCCGTGCTCGACGGGCCGCACGGGGCGCCGGACTTCCTCACGCGCGAGGGGATCGAGCAGCTCTACGAGGCCGAGTGGGAGGTCCACTACCACTCGGCCCGCACCGGCGTCCGCCTCGTCGGGCCCGCGCCGAGGTGGGCGCGCACCGACGGCGGCGAGGCGGGGCTGCACCCCTCGAACCTGCACGACAACGCCTACGGGATCGGCGCGGTCGACCTCACCGGCGACATGCCCGTCATCCTCGGCCCCGACGGCCCGAGCCTCGGCGGCTTCGTCTGTCCGCTGACGGTCGCCGCGGCCGAGCGGTGGAAGCTCGGCCAGCTGAGCGCCGGGGACAGGGTGCGGTTCCGGTCGATCGTGCCCGCGGAGGCGGACGCGCTGGCGCGGAGGACCGACGCGCTCGTGGCGCGGCGCGGGCTCGCGGGCGGCGCGGACGGCGTCGCGGCGGACCGCGCGCAGCTCGCGCATACCGCGAACGGCGCCAGCGGCGCGAGCAACGGCGTCGCGGCGAGCCACACGCCCCTCGCGGCGCCGAGCGCCCCGCGACGGCCGCGCGGCGAGCCGGTGATCGGCCGCGTGCCGGCGCGCGACGACCGGCCCGCTGTCGTCTTCCGCCAGAGCGGCGACCGCTACGTGCTCGTCGAGTTCGGCCCGCCGGTGCTCGACATCGACCTGCGCGTGCGCGCGCACCTGCTCATGAGCCGGCTCGAGGAGCTGCGCGTGCCCGGCGTCGTCGACCTCACCCCCGGCATCCGCTCGCTCCAGGTGCACGTCGACGGCGCGAAGCTCACCGTGCCGAGGGCGCTCGACCTGCTCCGCGAGGTCGAGGCCGACCTGCCCGCCCCGACAGAGGTCCGGATCCCGAGCCGCGTCGTGCACATGCCGCTCAGCTGGGACGACCCGGCGACCCGCGAGGCGATCGCGCGCTACGAGCGCACGGTCCGCGACGACGCGCCCTGGTGCCCGAGCAACCTGGAGTTCATCCGCCGGGTCAACGGCCTGCCGGACATCGACGCGGTCCAGGAGCTCTTCCTCGCGGCGAGCTACCTCGTGCTCGGCCTCGGCGACGTGTACCTCGGCGCGCCGGTCGCGACGCCGCTCGACCCGCGCCACCGGATGGTCACCACCAAGTACAACCCGGCGCGCACCTGGACGCCCGAGAACGCCGTCGGCATCGGCGGCGCGTACCTGTGCATCTACGGGATGGAGGGCCCGGGCGGGTACCAGTTCCTCGGGCGCACGGTGCCGGTCTGGAGCCGCCACCGGCCGTTCCGGCAGACGACGCGCGAGGCGCCGTGGCTCCTGCGCTTCTTCGACCAGCTGCGCTTCCACCTCGTGTCGCCGGAGGAGCTGCTCGAGCTCCGCGCCGACATGGTGGCCGGGCGCGGCGAGGTGCGCATCGAGGAGACGACGTTCGACCTGGGCGCGCACCACCGGTTCCTCGCGGACAACGCGGAGGGCATCCGCGCGGCGCAGGCGCGGCAGCGGGCGGCGTTCGACGCCGAGCGCGGCCGCTGGGAGGCGGACGGCGAGTTCGACCGCGTGCGCCGCGCGGGCGCCCGCCTCGAGGTCGCCTCGCCCGCCGCAGACGACGCGATCCCGGCCGGGATGCTGCCGGTGACGGCGCCGCTGACCGCGTGCGTGTGGAAGGTCGACGTGGCGCCGGGGCAGCGCGTCGAGGCGGGCCAGCGCGTGGCCGTGCTCGAGGCGATGAAGATGGAGTTCGCCGTGGTGGCCGACGTGGCCGGAGCGGTCGACTGGATCGGCTGCCGGCCGGGCCAGATGGTCAGCGCGGGCCAGCCGCTCGTGGGGGTGTCGGCCCATGCTTGACCCGATCTCGACAGGGGCCCCGCGCAGCGACGCCGAGGACCTCGCCCGCCTGGGCTACCGGCAGGAGCTGCGGCGGGACCTGGGCAGCCTGTCGGCCTTCGCCGCGGGCTTCTCGTACGTCTCGATCCTCACGACCGTCTTCCAGCTGTTCGTGATCGGGTACGCCTTCGGGGGCACCCGGTTCTTCTGGACCTGGCCGGTGGTCTTCCTCGGCCAGCTCGCCGTCGCGCTCAACCTCGCCGAGGTGGGCTCGCACTACCCCGTGGCGGGCTCGGTGTACCAGTGGGGGCGCCGCGTCGCGCCCGGCTTCCCCGGGTGGCTCGCGGGCTGGCTGAAGCTCCTCGGCGACGTCGTGAGCGTGGCGGCGGCGGCCATCGCGCTGCAGGCGATCTTGCCGAGCGTCTGGGGCGGCTTCCAGCTGCTCGGGGGCGACCCGTCGCTCACGTCGCGCGACGGCGCGGCGAACGCCGTGCTGCTCGGCGCGGGGCTCATCGTGCTGACGACGGCGATCAACATGGCCGGGGTGAAGGCCATGGCCTACGTCAACGACGTCGGCGTGATGGCGGAGCTCGGCGGCGTGGTCCTGCTGATCGGGGCGCTGTTCGTGCACGCGGTGCGGGGCCCCGACGTGGTGCTCGAGCCCGTGCACGGGCCGACGTCGTCGCTCGGCACGGGGGTGGCCGGCCTGCTCGCGGCCGCGCTGATGCCGGCGTACGTGCTGTACGGCTTCGACTCGGCCGGGTCGTTGGCCGAGGAGACGCGCGACCCTCGGCGGATCATCCCGCGGGCGATCCTGAAGGCGATCGTGGCCTCCGGGGTGGGCGGGGCGCTGCTCATCCTGGCGGCGCTGATGGCGGCGCCGAGCCTCACGGACGGCCGCCTCTCCACGGACGGCCTCGCGTACGTGGTCGTGAGCGCCCTCGGCCCGACGGTGGGCAAGGTCTTCCTCGTCGACGTGGCGCTGGCCGTGTGCGTCTGCACGCTGGCGATCCAGACCGGCGCCTCGCGCCTGGCCTTCTCGATGGCGCGCGACGGGGCGCTGCCGTGCGCGCCGGCGCTGGCGCGCGTGTCGGCGCGGACGAAGACGCCCGTCGCCCCGGCGATCGTGGTCGGCGCGCTCGCGTGCGGCATGCTCGTCGTGAACTACGGCGAGGCGCAGCTCTTCGTGCTCATCACCGAGACGGCCGTGCTCCTCGTGAACCTCTCGTACCTGCTCGTGACGGCGGGGATGCTCCTCCGCCGCCTGCGCGGGTGGCCGGGCCGCCCGGAGGCGGCGTCCGGGGTGTTCTCCCTCGGGCGGGCCGGGCTCGCGCTGAACGTCGCGGCCGTGGCGTGGGGGGTCGCGCTCATCGTCAACATCGCGTGGCCGCGGCACGACGGCGGCGGGGCCGCGTGGCTCTCGTACGTCCCCGTGCTCGGGGTCGCCGGCGCCGCGGTCGCCGGGCTCGGGCTGTTCGTCGCGATGCAGAGGCCGAGCGGGGAGCAGGATGCAATCAGCCGGCCGCGGGAAAGCTCGGTGTCAATGATGTCTTGAGGCTCCCGATCTGGACGTGCCGCTCCGGAGCGATCGGTTCACAGGCCGCGGCGTGCCGATGGCCGTTGCGGCCGGGGCGCGTAACGACTCAGTCCGCCATAGATCCTTCCCCGCGACGGAGAGGAGCCTGGTCGAGGTCACAGCTTGGTCGCTCGGAGCGCGCGGAGGATGCCCGGGAGGTCGTCGTGGTCCTGGTAGGGCACTACCTGCACGTTGAGGTCGCGCTGCCAGCGATCGCGGTCGTTCGGGTTTACGCCGTTCATCAGCGCGTAGTGCGTGCGTGCCGCTGCGCCGAAGGCGCCGTCGTTAAGCTCGAAGACGAGATCGAGGTCGAGCGGATCATTGATGCCGTAGCCGACGAGCAGGAAGGTGAAGCTCTGGAGCAGGTAGCTCAAGGTGCGCTGGTAGGGAACGTGCGCCGCCGCGCTCCTGTATTCGCTCCGCGTAAGGACAACGGTGTCATCGCGCTCCGCGGTTCCGTGGACTTTGAAGAGTACCTTGCGACATTCATTGATGTCCGAGAGCGCGCCATCGGACTCCTTCCATGTATAAGGCGCGCGAACAGGCGAATTTTCGACAGCTTCGAGGAGCTGATCGTAGTTGGTGGTCACGAGGAGGCCGAGGTCCAGCTCGGCGAGCGCGCGGTGGACGTCGCCGGGCGCCATGCCCTTCGGTCGGAAGACATCGCTGAGCGCTGCCCGGTACTTGCGAACCTCACCGAGCGTCGTCTTTAACAAATCGAGGCCGCTCGGCATCATTTGTAGCGACACATGACCTCCCCCGAAGAGGCTGCGCATGGCGTCGATCTGCTTAGCTGAGAGCGAGCCGTGCTTCTCGACTTGTTCAAGCAACCGCTCGGGCAGGTCGTTCCAGCGCGGGAAGTTACCCTTGACATCCCGGGCCATGGAGAGGCCCGAGCCGAAGAGCACGGCGAGCTTGTTCTGCTGGTACGCTTCAACGATGGAATGCGGGAACGTGAAGCTGGGCACTGCGGCGAGGAGCCGATGGTCGGGCATGGCTGTGGACGCGGCGGGGCGGAGGTCGATGATCGCCCGCGCGGCACGTGGGATCCAGGTTCGCTGGGCGGCGGCTTCCCTGGCGCCGTGAAGCACCCAGGTGACGTCGCGGTCGGGGAAGGTCTGCTGGATATGCTCGATCGCGGCGACCGCCTCGGTGGTGCCTCGCGATCTCAAGTCGTCGAGGAGCGAATCCCGTAGTTCAGCCACCCTTCGGCGCGGCGTGTCCCTTATCTCTCGAGGATCGCTGTCGCTTAAAAAACGTCGCTCGATCCACACGTAGATCGATATAGCGTCAGCGACCGGCAGGCATTGACACCAGGCGGCGGAATCCGGCCGCGCGACGTCACGGACGAACGTGAGAAACACCTCGTTACCGAAGGCAGGATCCGCCTCGACAAGAGGACGCACGACGGGCCATCCGACCTTGGGGTCATGGGCCATGAGCGCGTGGGCTGCCGCGTGGGCGCGCAGCCGTTCAGGACCAGCCTCGGGAACCGGATTAACGAGGATCGACACCACCGCGTCTACTGCACCCTGGATTTGATGCAGGATCAGCTCATCCAGCAGCTTGCCGAGGAATCGAGGCTTCAGTTCAGGACGTCGCGCGTACTCGAGCAAGAAGCGCCCAAGTTCCACATCCCAACAGGTTGCCATCTTGAACAGGGGAGACGGGTTGTCGCTCTTGCGATGAGCCTCATCGAGGAGAGCGCGCAGCACATGCAGCACGCGCGCGGGTTCTGAATGATATGCGCGCGACACGAGCCTTTGAATCTGCGCGTCCGCGGGGCGTGAAAAGGCAAGAGTAATCGCACTCCAGTTTGTCCAGACCGCGACCGAATGCTCGTCAAGCCACGAGGGATCGCACGTGTCGATCAGGCATATATATCTATAGCCGGCGGCAGCAGGGAAGCACAAGCGATCTTTGCAAAGCCACTTACCGTAGCGGTCGTCGGTAAGTAGCAAGTACTTGCGTCCGGCGTCGATAATGCGACTCCTGGTCGCTTCGTCGGCGCGTTGCCAGCCGGGAAATTTTATGAGATCCCATTCATCTAGATCGCAAGACGCTTTACCTTCGGGATCGACCGCAAGCCAACGATGCAATTGCCAGCCGGCATCGACATCGCCCCCTTCGAACCGCTGTAGACATGCCTGGACACGCTTGTGTGCGCGCGGCGTTTTTCTGGGCTCGTACCATCGTTCCCGAAAGCGATCACGGAGCTTGCGATGCCGACGATAATCGCGGCGCATCCACCGGGACTCAGGTGACCCGAGTTCCACGTACTTGATGAGCCATGGCATCGCCTGGCGAAGCTCGACGAACTCATCCAGCGCTACCAGGATAGGGTCTGCCACCTCGAAGGTCCAGTTCAAGCTCGAGTTTGCAACTTGGCTCAATATAGAAGCCCAACTTTCGCGTTCTGCCGGCGTCCTGCCGGAGCGGAGCTGCTCAAGCATCCAGGGCACGTCCTGCGGGAGGACGATTCCGTGATAAACGAGCGAGGACGTGTTAAACTGTCCCCAGGGTAATAAGGCAACGATCGCGCTGGCGAGCAAGTGTCGCCTATCATCGTCTCGTGCTGGATCCGGAACGTCATCGCCGCGGAGACCGCGACGCTCGAAGATGTCGTCATAAACCGCCAGACGCTGAATCACGGCCCGGGCGAGCAGGGCTCGCACCTCGGCGTCTTCGAGCCGCTCCCAGGCCATGCGTAAGATCTCGTCTAACAAGTCGGTGAGCGCCAGCGGCGCGTGACGGCGTGAGGGCAAGCTCAGAGTCCAGCGGAGCGCCTCCGGCAGCGCCGCTGGGGGCAACGTTTTCGTCAGCTTCTGCAGGAAATGCCTGTAAGTTCCGCGGGGATTCTTCTTCTGTGACGGCGTCAGACTCGCAAATAGCTCGGCGGCAGTAAGTTCGTCAGGCCAGAGGGCCAGCAACGCATGCCCCTTCAGCTCGTATTCCGGATCCGGGCCGCAGCCGCCATGAATCAGCGGTTTCAGCTGTCGTTTGGTCTCCCGAGATCCGATGCGCACGACCGTGCGCGCAGCATGCGAGCGGACCTCTCTGTCGTCGCTCCCATCGAGCGCCACGTACACCAGCACGTCTTGGAGCGCCACCACTTTGCAGGCATCCACGATGTCCAAAGCCGCCCATCGGACCATGGAGTAGCGGTCACGCCCGACGACGTAGGGACGCAACTGGTCGGCGAGCCCGGCGTGTTCGAAGCGCACCAGAAGCTCACTCCTGTGGAGAATCGTCGTGAACGATATCTCTCGCCGGTCGATTTTCTCCAGGAGAGCTCCGACCAACGCCTCGCGCTCCACGTTCCCCACGAGCGCGAAGTCGCTCCCGAGCAGCGGTTCGGGATCCGCGACGAGCAAGCGCTGGAAGCACTCCTTGTCCATGCTCGCCAGCCACGCCGCCGTCTCGCGCAGCGCCGGAACCACGCGGCCCGTGTGCCGATCCGAGACCTCTTCCACGAGATGCGCTGCCGAGAGCCCTCGTTTGCACAGGAACATGGCAGCCAGGAACTCGGCATACGTCTGGTGGGCCCAACCGATCTGGTCGCTGCCGCGCGGCGCAAACAAGCCGCTCACGTTGAGCACCTCTTTGAGCGTGTCGGCGTCGACGGTCACCTGGCCGGACGCGCTCGGCTCGGTGGCCCCGGCGAGGTCTTCGAGCGTTACGGCCTCCGGCGGCACCGTCCCTAGATCCGGGCCCGTGAACACGACGCTGCGACGTCCCAGGATGCAGACCGCCGCGATCCGGGAGGCGACCGCCAGGCGCTCCGGGCCGCGCAGCTTCCCGGTACGGCGTGCCCCCTTACGCGACTTGCTCGGCTCCTCGCAGAGGATACGGCACCCTTTCTCGTACAGCTCTACCCGCGTGCGCGGTAGCTCCCCGCGCCGCCGGTACTCCTCCAGCAGGAACCCCAGCGTCACCGGCTTGATCGCCAGCGGCTCGGCCTCCGCCCGCGAGACCTCGGCGAGGAACCCGGCCGCGTCCTTCCCCGCGGCCAGCGCGACGTCGCTCCACCGCAGCGGCGCCAGGGCCAGGAACATCGCCTGCGGTTCTTCTCGCCTCGGCTTCCAGAGCAGCGGGAGATGCTCGTCGAGCACCTCGGGCCACTCCGCCGTTCGGCACGCGATCCGCAGCCGCAGCAAGTCGACCGGCCCACGACGGATCTGGTCGATGAGCTGCGCCGCGACCTCGTAGGCCCCCCACGGGTGCTCGTCGAGGCTGTCAATGACGAGCGTGAGCGGCACCCGACCTGCGAGCCATTGCTTGAACTCGTCCGTCGCGAAGAGCTGCTTCTCCAGGTCGGGGCGCCAGCGGCAGTCGACATCGAGCAACCTCGTGGAGCTACCTGCACGGAGGCCAGCCACGTATGCGCGCACCACATACGATTTCCCGATCCCCGGCTCCCCGAGCAACGCGACGCACGGCCTGTCCTCGACTTGCTCCAACGTCCACGCCTGCGGGTTGCTGTCCCTCCCGAACAGCTCGGGATCGGCCAGGTACCCGCGCCCATCGAACGCGGGCGCCGTCTCGCGCGGGATCCAGAACCGGGTCCACGGAACGTCGATCTCGCCGAGCATCCCCGCCATCACCCACCTTGGCCTGCGCCTACTTGTCCTCGACGATATAGGCGACGGGCTCGTCGTCGAGGAGCATCAAGGCGCAACAATTACGCCCAGACGATACACTGGACGTGTGGTTCGCGGAAGTGCGTCCCGTGGGTGGCGTACCTCCCGCTGCTCGGGGTCGCCGGTGCGGCGCGCGGCGGGCTCGGGCTGTTCGTCGCGACCCAAGCGCCGGACCGGGAGCGGGTCACCACCAGCCGGCCGCGGGAGAGCTCGGCATCGACAACTTCCTGCTGCGAGCGGTCCCGACGGGGAGCTCCGGTCATGACGGACGGCGCGCCGAGCGGCTCCCATCAGAACGACGCCCGCTCAACGCGCGCGTCGAGATCGCGCAGGTGCTCGAACGCAGCGTGTGTCGCGCGCAGCCTCGCCTCCGGCGCCGCGGCGAGCGCCGCGCGACCCGCCGCGACGAGCAGCTCCGGACGGTCCGCCGCGATCCGCGTCTCCGCCGGCTCGCCGGCCACGCCGTGCCTGGCCCAGATGACGATCGCCTCCCCCTGCCAGAAGCTGCGCACGGGATCGGAGGCGCGCGCACACCGGGCGAGCCCGAGCGTCACGCCCAGCGTCTCCCCCAGGTCCGCGTCGATGCGCACCTCCCTGAGTCGCAACCCGAGGAAGGAGCGGCGCACCGCGAGCCCCTCGAGCAACGTGAGCGCCCCCGCCGCGACCGGATGCACGGCGTCGACCTCCCACACATGCCCGACCACCAGACCGCCCTCGTCCACGTACAGGCGCGTATCGACCATGTCTCCGACGGGGACCAGCTGCCTGCCCTTCCAGCTCACCCGCGGCCACGCGTCGTGTACGACCAGCCCCCCGCGCCGCGATGGAGTGCTCTTCCCTGAAATCCCGTTCTCTTCGTACCGCAGCAACATGTCGAGCGTGCCGAAGCGGTGACCGAAGCCACCCGGCTCACACGCCAGCCCCCCGAGAAGCCCTTCGAACTCGAGCGCACCGGGGAGCGCAGGCACTGCATAGCGCGCGAGGGCCTCGGCAAGGGCGCCGGCAGAGCAGGTCCGACGCGGATCGCGCACGTAGCGCCCTGCATCGAGGTAATCGCGCGCTTCCGGCGAGGCGCGGGCCGCCAGCGCCTCCGATGCACGCATGTGCCGCGCGAGGGTAACGCCCGTCGCCGAGAAGCTCCCGCGCTCGACCACCACCCCGCGCTCATCCCGCACCTCCTGCACGAGCGCACCGCCCCGGAGCGTGACCGTGCCGTCGCACACGTCCGTGGGCGCTGCATACTGCCGGCTCGACGCCGGCAGCGGCGCCTCGGCCATGGCCTCTGCAGATGGTTCGGACGCCTCCCCTGCGGAAAGCTCCAAACTCGTGGCGTGGCCAGAAGGCGAGATCCGGACAGGGAGATCCAGATCGCTCAGCGCGTCGAGCAGCTCCGCCACGGCTTCGAAGGCTCTGACGAGCACCGTCGTCGCCGGCGCAGAAGGCCAGTCCGCTCTGCCGTCGAGCACGCAGAAACGACCGTCCGCCCAGGTGCCGGCCAGCTCGTCCGACGCCGCGTTGGACCGCGGGATGGAGAGCGCCATGCCGAGCGCAGCGCCGTGGCGCCCCGGAATCTCGATCCACCAGGGTGTGGCGCGCTCGCCCTCGCGGGCGACGAGGCGCTCCAGGTAAACGAAGGGAGAGACCGCAACGCAGCGCCAGAGCGCGCCACGCCGCTCGAAGAGCCGTCCATGGGCGTCCAGGTAGAGCCTCGCCCGAGTGTTCGCCAACGCACCCACGAGGACATAAGGTCCCCCGGCGCGCCGCTCCACGAGCCACTCCGGCTGCGATTCGAAGAGCCCCACGCTGCCAAAGCGCAGATCGCCGACCTCGAGGAGCCCGCCCTGGCCGGGCGTGAGACGCTCTTGCGTGACGATCTGGGCGATCGTCTCCTCCCAGCGTATGTGCTCATGAAACGCGGGAGCGCCGCGCTTCAGCATCCAGGACGTGAGCCGGCGCCGCGTCCAGCCCGCATCGCCGCGGGCGCGGGCGCGAAGGAACGCGCGAGCAGAGTCGGAGAGATCCATCACGTGCCCGGTAGACGCTGCCAACCGTTCTGGTCATCGTGCTGCCACACCCCGAGGTTCTGTTCGGGGAATGGCTGCGCCGCAGGATAGTTCTGCCCTCCTTGAGGCAGCCGCCCTTCACCGGGCCTCACCGGGCGCGTGGGCGGCGCATCCTGCCGGATGCCCGCATTCGCCGCAGCATTATCGACGTACTGCTGGGAAGGGCGACTCGTCCGGACGCTCGGCCGCGGATCGGCGACGCCAGTTTCACGGCCGCGAGCGATAACGTTGGCGGGCGGACCCTGCTGGTGACCGGCGAGCGCCCACAGCCGCCCGATCATCTGCGTGCAGTTGGGGCACGCGGCAGCGGGCCCGTCCTCGTCGCTGCTGGCGATGCCGTCGTTGTCGTGGACCTCCGAGAGAGCGTCGGACAGGTTCTGGCGCCACGCCTGATCGTCGGGCGAGGTAGGGTAGCACATCCGCCCTGTCCTTCGCTGGAATTCGTACAGCCGCTGGCTCAGAGCTGCCGGCTCAGCGCATGACCCAATGGCAGGTGGACTGTCGCCTAGCGCGGGATCGCGCGCCTGGCTCGGCGGGAGCGCCGCGGCGACAGCTGGATGCAGGGGCGCTCCCCCGCCGCTGGACGCGTTCGTGGGTTGATTCGGCCGCCGCGTCCCCGCGCTGTTCGTCCGGGTGCTCTGCACCGTGGCACGCATCGCGCCGTCGACGTCGATCCACCAGAGCGGAAATGAGTCGACGTACGCATAGGGTCTCAAGGAACCCTCGATTCCCCGCGGCTCCGGGCTCAGGTACTGTCCGGTGTCCGGATCGTAGTACCGGTAACCGTTCCAGAAGAGACCCGTCTCTTCATCTTGGTACTGCCCTGGATGCCGGAGGGCCGTCTGCGCGACGGCTGTCTTGCCCCAGATGGTTCGCTCTATCTCCTGAAGCAGCTCGCCATGCTCGTCGAGGAGCAGCTCTGGAAAACCGTTGTTTGGTGCGCAGACGTAAAACACCCACGGCCCTTCCCGCCGCCCGGATGCAACCGTCACGACGTCGCGGTGAGCGAGCGGCCAAAGCCCCCCAGGCTCGTGCGCGTAGAAGCGCTCGCGCACGACGCGCTCCGCCCCCACCTCTCGCTCCAGGCGCTCGTAGGCGAGCGCGACTCCGTCCCAACCATAATGGGTCTGCGACACCGTCGCCCCGTCGCGTACCATTCGCTTCAGCACCCGCCGGGCGAACGCGTCATAACCGAACTGGATCGTCGATCGGTCCGGAAGCGTGACCGACGCGAGTAACCCCCGGCCATCATACGAGTACAACGTCTTCCCAGCGTCGGCGAGCCGCTCCACCACCCGGCCGCTGCCGTCGTAGCGAAGCTCCACGTTGTCGCACCGAAGCAGCCGCCCCCCGGCTCCATAAACCCGGTGGCGTCTGTCGTACACGGCGCCCCCTGCGTCATAGTGATATGACTCCATTGGACGTCCGCTAACAGCCGTCTCCACAACGCGCCCGAGCGCGTCGTAGCGGTATTCGTACGATGATCCCCGCACGCCGTCCCGCATCGCGAGTAGATGACCGCCCGCCGAATAAGCGTAACCTCGATCGATGGTGCGCCCGTCGTCGATCGCTCCCACCCAGTCGGGTTGCCCCTCGCGAACGACCGGCCGCCGGCGCGGTGACTGCACCGAGACCCGGCGCACACGGCCTAACGCATCGGTGTCGTGGTGGATGACCCCACCACCCGGCAGCTCGCGCACCTCCTCCCGGACGGCGTTGTACCGCATCCGCACAGTGGAGTCGTCATCCAGTCGGATCGCGAGCGGACGCCCCATCAGATCATACTCCACGCGCTCGTGATGTCCCACGGACGTCGAGCGCTCGACGCGGTCTCCCACCGAGCTGATGGTGCTCTCCACCTCGAATCGATGCCCCGCGAGGTCGAGCACCTCCTTCGTGATGCACCCGCGCGCATCGTACGTGTACGAGCAAACGACATCGCCGCGCGTGGCGCTAGAAAGCCGTCCCAGTGCGTCGTACTCGAAAGACTCACTCGTTCCGTCACTGTACGACCGCATGCAGACCCGGCCTTCCTCATCGTAGCTGATCTCGGTCGCTTCGCCGGCCACCGATACCTCGGTGATGCGGCCGAGCAGGTCGTGGCGGTACTCGACGCGCCTGCCGTCGAATGTCATTTCGCCTTTGACCCAGCCGGCGCCGTTTCTCTCGATTCGGTGCTCGTGCCCCCGCTCGTCCATAAGGGCGACGAGCCGCTGCTCGCGATCGTAGCGGTAGTGGACCGTGGATCCATCCGCGCGCCGTACAGCGTGCACCACCCGGTAGCCGGCCCAGAGCAGCTCCGTGGTGCGACCATCGCCGTCCACGATGCGGGTGAGATTTCTGTCTTCGTCGTAAGAAAACCGTTGAGAGACGCCCTGCGGGTGCTCGACGGCGATAAGCAGGCCCCGCTGATCGTACAGGTATTTCGTCTCTGCGCCTAGCTCGTCCACGTACCCGAGGAGACGCCCGTAGAAATCGTAGCGCATGGTGCGCGCCGCCCCGCTCGGCTCGACGATCCGGATGCGGTTCCCCATCTGATCGTACTGCATCCGCGTCACAGCTCCGTCGGCCAGCACGGCCTCGGCGATCCGACCATTCTTGGTGTACTCGTAGCGCACAACGGGCCCAAGCCTATCGTCGACGCCGACAACGTGGCCTCTGGCGTCCCGCTCGTAACGAACCCAGTCTCCGAGCGGATCCTGCACCTGCCGCAGCGCTCCTCGGTCATCGTACTCGAGCGCTGTCAACCCGCCGCGGGGATTCACGGCCTCGATCAGCTTACCCTCCTCGTCGCGACGCCAGCGGTGCAGCGCGTGGAGCGGATCTTCGTAGGAAGTGATCGCGCCCGTCGCATCAAATTGCCTTGTATGGACGCCCGCGCCGATGACAGCCTTCGTGCAGTCGCCGCCTACACCCTCGTACCGCTGCACCGCCGTCGACGTGATCACCTCGACGTAGCCGTCGTCCAATCGCTCAATTTTGGCGTGGAGGATCCCCTTGGCCCGGGTCCGACGGTCGGCCAGGAGCTCCGGAACGGAAGGATCCAGCGAGGGGTCGTGGCCGTCAGGGCTCACCGCCCAGGTTTCCGTGCACCGGCCCGCCGAA
Source organism: Sorangium sp. So ce321 (assembly GCF_051530195.1). Taxonomy (NCBI): domain Bacteria; kingdom Pseudomonadati; phylum Myxococcota; order Polyangiales; family Polyangiaceae; genus Sorangium; species Sorangium sp. So ce321. Next base: position 8,644,324 of record NZ_CP150329.1, read on the forward strand.
TCATATCGGTAATAGATCCGGAGGCCTCCTGCCAACGTGTGGGTGGTGAGCAGGCCATCGTGGTAGTCGTACTGGACGGCGAATTCCTCGCCATCTGTCGCCCGCACCAGGAGGTCGCCCTCGTAGTCATACCTGCGAAACGCGATCCACTGGTTGATGGTCGCGTCGAGCACCTCGAAGGCGCTCACATGGCCGTCACGGTGCCGGCTCACACGCACCCGCCGGCCGGCGCTGTCGATGACGCCGGCGAGCAACCCGCCCCGGTGCTGCAGTGTGATGGCGTTTCCGTCGGGATCGGTGATCCGACGAGGCCGCCACAGGCGAGGCGACCCCTCGACGGGCGCGAACAACCATGCCACGCCGGGCGTCGACGAGCGAAAAGCCCCACGGGCGCCGAGACAACCGCCCACACTCCAGCGCGATGCCGTTGGCGGGCACGTCGAGGACCTTGATGGGCGGCCCCCACGGCGTGTGGATCAGGACGGAGCGCCGGCGCTCCTCGATCTCCCAGCCCAGCGAGTGGCTCCAGCCGCGGCCCAGGCCGATGTCGCGGTCGCACGCCTGGCTCGAGTAGCTGCGCTGAATCACGAGCGGCAGCGGACCGCCCAGCGCCAGATCGACCACGGGAAGGGTGTAGACGCGGCCCGTGAGAACATCGACGGGATCGCCCGCGCTGACCCCGCGGTTGCCGTGTCGGGGGTTCGGGCAAGCGCCCCCACCGCCGGGACCGGAGCCGTTTGCGCCTTTGCCGCCGCCTTGTGCCCCGTTGCCCCCGTTTTCCCCGCTGGCACCTTGACCGTTGGCGCCGCCGCGGCCGCCGCGGCCATTCCCGCCGCCTCCGCCGCCTCCGCCGCCCATGATGAAAACCCCGGGGTTCATGCCGGGGATCGCGGGGATGTTCGGAACAGGGGCCGTGCGCGCCATGAGGTCGTCCTTCGCTTCTTAAGGCAGAGCCCATGCTACCTGCACGCAGAGCCGCACGAAAGCTCCGCCCGTGAAGCTGACCGCGGATCGGGGCGCCTTTCTGACGCCCCGGACGAGGTCCGGATCCCGAGCCGCGTCGTGCACATGCCGCTCAGCTGGGACGACCCGGCGACGCGCGAGGCGATCGCGCGCTACGAGCGCACGGTGCGCGACGACGCGCCCTGGTGCCCGAGCAACCTGGAGTTCATCCGCCGGGTCAACGGGCTGCCGGACATCGACGCGGTCCAGGAGCTCTTCCTCGCGGCGAGCTACCTCGTGCTCGGCCTCGGCGACGTGTACCTCGGCGCGCCGGTCGCGACGCCGCTCGACCCGCGCCACCGGATGGTCACCACCAAGTACAACCCGGCGCGCACCTGGACGCCCGAGAACGCCGTCGGCATCGGCGGCGCGTACGCCTACGTGGTCGTCAGCGCACTCGGTCCGACGGTGGGCAAGGCATTTCTGGTTGACGTGGCGCTGGCAGTGTGCATCTGCAACGCTGACGATCCAGACCGGCGCCTCGCGCCTGGCCTTCTCGATAGCGCGGGACGGCGGGCGGGCGGCGGGCGGCGGGCCCCCGTGGCTCCCGTACTTCCCCGTGCTCGGGGTCGCCGGCGCTGCGGTCGCCGGGCTCGGGCCGTTCGTCGCGATGCAGAGGCCGAGCGAGGGGCGGGGCGCGCGCGGCGCCCTCGCGGCGCGGGAGGCGAGCTCGGCGCAGATTGACGTCCTGACGTGACCGCCAGTGCCGCTGGCGCGGGCGCGGGGCTCGCGACGGGGGCCTCCCGCAACGCGGCGCGCGCCGATCTACGGCGACCGGGCGCTGCAAACGCCTCGTCTACGGGGCGCCTTCGCCCGGGGTCACCGTAGAGACCGCCTGAGATCGCCCTCGAGACCGTGCTAGGGTGGGCGCCTCGTGCTCACCGAGTCTGGCCACGCGCGCGCATCCCACGTTCCGCTCCAGGGGCTCGCGCGCCAGCGCTCGGCCGGCCCCGATGGAGATATCGCATGACCAAGCTCCGCATCCTCCTGGTCGACGATCACCCGATCGTGCGCGACGGGCTGAAGGCGTTGATCGACGCGCAACCTGACATGACCGTCGTCGGCGAGGCGGCGGACGGCCTCTCCGCGGTCGAGGCCGTGACGCAGCTCAGGCCGGACATCGTGCTGATGGACATCTCCATGCCGAAGCTCGGCGGCGCGGAGGCGACCGCGCGCATCAAGCAGGCGCGCCCGGACGTCCAGGTCGTGGCCCTGACGGGCTACGAGGACAAGGCGAGTGTCCAGCCCGTCCTGCAGGCCGGGGCCTCCGGGTACGTGGTCAAGCTGTCGAGGGCCACGGACCTGGTCCGGGCCATCCACGCCGTGGCCGAGGGGGGCGTGTACCTCGACCCGGCGATGGCGGCGCACGTCCTGTCGAGCGTCACCGGCCGGACGGCCGGGGACCCGGGCTCGGGCGCCGATCTGAGCGAGCGGGAGGCCGAGGTGATCCGGATGGTCGCCGAGGGGCACGCCATCAAGGAGATCGCGGCCCGCCTCGACCTGAGCGCGCGCACGGTCGAGACCTACAAGGTACGGGCGATGGAGAAGCTCGGGCTGAAGAGCCGCGCGGACACGGTCAGGTACGCGCTGCAGCAGGGCTGGCTCAGGAGCGGATAGCGCGCGTCGAGCTCCGGCGCCTGCCGCCCGCGTGCCTGCGCATGATTGCGCACGACGGCGACGAGCGCGGTCGACGTCGACGGGGCGCTGCGCGTGATACGGTCCGGCGAGGAGACCCCACCTCGACACCTCCCGGAGGACAGCCGACCGTGCCCAAGATCGACCCGGTGAACCTCGCGAGCCCTGAGTTCAAGGCCAACGCCTACTCCATCTATGCCCGCCTTCGAGCGGAGGAGCCCGTGCACCGCACGACGCTGCCGGACGGCAGGGCCCTCTGGCTCGTCACGCGGTACGAGGACTGCGTGGCCGCGCTGAAGGACGAGCGCCTGGTGAAGGACTGGACGTCCCTCGGCCTGGAGCTCTTCGGCGCGGACAACGAGCGCATGCACCTCGAGCGGCACATGCTCAACATGGACCCGCCGACCCACACGAGGCTCCGGGCGATCGTGAACAAGGCGTTCACGCCGCGGCTGGTCGAGGGGCTGAGGGGCCGTATCCAGGCCATCGCGGACGGCCTCCTCGACGAGGTGCAGGGCCGAGGGGAGATGGACCTCGTCGCCGACTACGCCTTCCCGCTGCCCATCATCGTCATCGCCGAGATGCTGGGCGTCCCCGTCGAGGACAGGCACCGGATCCGGGCGTGGTCGGACGCCGTCGTCGGCGGCGTACCCACGCGGGAGCGGATGGAGCGCGTCGGCACGCTGTTCAAGGAGTTCAAGGACTACCTCCTCGCCATGGTCGAAGCGCGGCGCCAGGCCCCGAGGGAGGACCTCTTGAGCGCGCTGGTCCATGTCGAGGAGGAGGGGGCCGGCAAGCTCGACGAGAGGGAGCTGCTCTCGATGGTGTTCCTGCTGCTCGTCGCGGGCCACGAGACGACGGTCAACCTCATCGCCAACGGCACCCTCGCGCTGCTCACGCACCCGGCCGAGCGCGAGAAGCTCCGGGCGGACCCGTCGCTCATGAAGACCGCGATCGAGGAGCTGCTGCGCTACGACAGCCCTGTCGAGACGGCGACGTTCCGGTTCGCGCGGGAGGCCGTGGAGCTCGGCGGCGCGGTGATCCCGGAGGGCGATCTGGTGGTCGTCGTGCTCGGGTCCGCGAACCGCGATCCAGAGCTCACGCCGTCGCCGGAGGCGCTCGACCTCGCGCGCGAGCCGAACCGGCACATCGCGTTCGGTCTGGGGATCCATTACTGCCTGGGCGCGCCGCTCGCCCGCCTCGAAGGGCAGATCGCCATCGGCACGATCCTCCGGCGGATGCCGGATCTGGCGCTCAAGGTGCCGCTGGAGTCGATCCAGATCCGCCCGAGCCTCCTCGTGCGCGGGCCCGTCGCGCTGCCGGTCTCGTTCTGACCCGACCCAGCTTGGGCCGGGTCGCGTCACGCCGGCTCAGGCGTCGCACGAGATGAACACGGCGTGCGGGTTCTCGAGGAGATCGCGCCAGAACGCCTCTCCGTGCTTCGCCTCCCCCTCCGGAGAGCACGCGGGCATCGTCCAGCGGATGCGCTTGAATCCCGCCTCCTCGAGCGCCTGCTCGTACGTGGCGCGGCCCCAGTAATAGCAATGGATCGAGAACGGCGGGTCGACGTGCAGATCGACGGAGACGGGGGCGCCCTCCTTCTGCCCCTCGGGCATGTGCATGGTGAAGCCATACTTCGTCGCGCTCGAGCGCTGCGGGTCGAAATCCGGGTTGAGCACGAACGTGAGGAGCCGGCCGCCCGGCTTCAGGTTCGCGTGTAACCCCTGGCACATGCGCCGGACGTCGTCGCGGGTCGATGCGTAGTGGAGGAGGTACATCGCCGTGACCACGTCGAACGCCCCCAGCGCGCCGAGGCGGGATGCGTCGCAGACCCGGTACTCGATCCCGAGCGGCGCCTGCTCCTCGATGCGCCGCGCGGCGCGGATCATCTCCGCCGAGACATCGACCCCCACGACCCTGGCGCCTCGCTGCGTGAGCAGGCGGCAGTACATGCCATCGCCGCAGGCGACGTCGAGGACCGATTTACCCTCGACGGACCCGAGGAGCTCCCAGTACGTGTAGCGCTCGACGTGAGACCGGTAGGGCAGGTCGTTCGCAAGCGAGTAGATGTCGGCCAACGCATCGTATTGAGCAGGCACCGGAGCCACCTCCACCTGCAGTATAGGCGTTCGGCCCTGGCGAGGAGGAGACACGGACCATGCGATTCATGATCATGTTCAAGGCCGACGCGGACACCGAGGCGGCCGCGCCCGCGTGCATGGTATTGCCCGAGATGGGGCGCCTGATCGAGCAGCTCAAGGACGACGGCGTGCTGCTCGCGACCGAGGGGCTCAAGCCGAGCGCGGCCGGCGCGCGCCTCCGGCATTCGGGCGGAAAGGTCACCGTGATCGACGGGCCCTTCGCCGAGGCCAAGGAGCTCGTCGCGGGGTTCGCGCTGGTGGAGGTGGCGTCCAGGCAGGCGGCGGTCGAGCTGGGCGAGCGCTTCCTGCGCGTCGCGGGCGACGGCACGGCCGCGGAGGTCCGCGAGGTGTTCGACGAGCCCTAGGCGCTTCGCTGCCGCTCGAGCCGCTCCCGCATCACGTTCGGGATCCTCCCGGCCACGTCGATCGCCCGCGCGAGCGCCGCGCGCGCCTCTTCGTGGCGGCCGCGCCGGGAGAGGGCGCGCGCCCGCGCCTCGATGAGCTCGATCTGCTCCTGCCCCACGGAGAAGCGCGCCGATCGCTCCTCGAGCTCGTCCCACGCCTCGTCGCTCGCGTCCCGCGTCGCCAGGTCGATCATCGACCACTGCACCTCTTCCGAGGGAACCATCTCCACGCCCCCGCGCCCCTCCGCGATGGCCTTCGCCTGCTGGATCTGGATGGCCTCGATGATCTCCCGCGCCCTGTGCTCGTCGCCCTTGTAGAGGAGCAGCCGCGCCAGGAGGAGCTCCACGACCGCCCGCGCCTCGTCCCCCCGCAGGTGACGCTCCAGCGCGACGGCCCGCTCCGCGTGCGGCATCGCCGTGTCCAGGTTGCCCATCAGGTAAAGGTACTCGCCCAGGTTGTACTCCCCCACGAGCTCCATCGTCCCGAGACCGAGCTCACGCGAGATGGAGAGCAGGCGACAAAGATCCAGGACCATCCCCTCGTTGTCGCCCAGGCATGCGCGCAGGAGTGCCCGGTTGCTGATCGCCGGGCCGAGGTGCAGGAGATCGCCACGGGCCTGGCACATCTGTACCGCCCGATCCAGCGCCGCCCCTGCCTCGTTCAGCTTGCCCAACCCCTGGTAGATGAAGCCGAGGACGATCAGCGACACGACCAGCGTCTCGTAGCCCTCGTCGCCCAGGGCTTCGGCCTGCGCCGCGGCCGCCTCGAACTCCTGCGCGGCTTCCTCCTCGTGGCTCTCCCGGTGCAGCGCGAGAGCCGCCCCCATGGTGAGGCGCGCCGCGAGCGCGGGGGGGAGCTCGCCGATGACGAGCGCCTTCGCTGCCGCACTCCGCTCCTTCAACTGCCCGTAGTCGCCCATCCAATCGAGCACCGTGGCCTCGTCGAGCAGGATCTCGATCTGCTCGGTCACGTTGCCCTCCAGGACCGCCATCGCGCGCGCGCGCCCGAGATCGCCGAGCGCGTCGTGGTAGCGCCCCAGCCGGTAGCGCATCAGCCCCCGGCCCCGGTACGCTGCCCTGCGCCGCGCGCCGCGGTCCTCGACCGGCTGCGCGAGCGCCCGGCTGTAGTGCAGCTCCGCCTCGACGTAGGCGTGTCGCGCCCGCGCCCGCTCGGCGAGCTCCACGTAGGCCTCCTCCGCGACCTCCGCGAGGCCCGCCTCGGCCGCATGGGACGCGATCTTGAACCGCCGCTGCTCCGGGCTCTCGTGGGCCGCGTCGCGGTGGTACTCGTACGCCGCCAGGTGAATCCGCCGCCGCTCGGCGTCGTCGGCGCCGCGCGCGATCGCCTCCCGCACGAGGGCGTGGCGGAAGCCGAGTCGGCCCTTCCGATCGGTGGCCAGCACGCCGGCCGTCAGCAGGCGCTCGGTCCCGACGCGCGCGTCGAGCGGGAAGGCCTCGCCCTCGCCGCGCCGATCCAGGAGGCGCAGCACGCCCGCGATCTCGTCGAGCACCACGTCGGCGCCGAGCCGCGAGAGGAGCCGCGCGTGCGCCCCGAGCGCCGCCCCGAGCGCCGCGATCTCGCCCTCCGCGAGCGGGTCGATGAGCGGCAGCACGGGCAACCGATCGAGCTCATCGGTCGCCAGATACCACGCGTCGCCCCGCGGGTGCCGCCGCAGGATCCCCTCTCGCTTGAGCCCGTGCACGAGCTCGACGAGCAGCAGGGGCACTCCCTGCGAGCGCTCCAGCAGCCGCTCGATCGCCGATTCTGGCACGTCGCGCGCGGGCAGGAGCAGCCGCCGGCACAGCGCCCGCGCGCTCTCCGGATCGAGCGGCTCGAGCCGCAAGCGCTCACGCCGCGCGGCCCGCTCGCCCCAGGACGGGTGCGCCTCCGCGAAGGCCGGGCGCCCCATCGCGCAGATCCACAGCGGCGCGGACGCGTCCGCGAGCGCCGCGTACTCCAGCGCCGCGAGCGTCGCATCCTGGGCGAAGTGCGCGTCGTCGAGGATGACGACGAGCGGCGCGGCGGCCGCGCGCCGGCGAAGGCACTCGCCCGCCGCCCGCACGCGCGCCGAGCGCAGCGCGCCGGGCGCGGCCTGGAGCGCCTTGAGCTCGGGGTAGAGCTCGCCGCCGGTCCGCTCATCCACCCAGCCGAGCGCCATCGCCAGCCCCGAGCCGAGCTCGTCGCCGAGCGCCGGACCGAGCCGCTCCGCGAGCGCCGCCCGGACGCCGCTCTGCGGGGGGGCCTCGCCCACGTCGAGCGCCTCGCGCACGAGCTCGTGGAGCGTCGCGTCCGACACGCCGCTCGTCGGCTCCTGTCCGCGCAGATCGATGAGCTGCGCGTGCGGCAGGAGCGCCCGGAGCTGCTTGCCGAGCTCGACGAACAGGCGGCTCTTGCCATAGCCGGGCCCGCTGACCACGGACACCACCGTGGGCTGCCGGAGGCGCAGCGCCTCCTCGGCGCTGCGCAGGAGCTGATCGAGGACGTCGCGGCGGCCGATGAACGCGTCGGGGCTCGTCGTCTCCCGCGGGTCCTCGTCGCGCGCCTGCTCGTCGGGCCGGCGCCCTGGCCCGCGCTGGTCTCCCGCCGCGAGGGGCGCCTCGGGGAGCGCGGCCACGGCCGCGGGCGTGAGGAACGCGCCCAGCGGGCCGGAAGCGGGCGGCCAGCGGTCGGCGCGCGAGAAGAGCGGGCTCAGGAAGCGCCTCGCCCCGCCCGGCCGGACCTGCACCGACACGGGCGCCAGGTCGATCATCACCCGCGCGCACAGCCCTCCTCGCAGCAGCTCGTCGGCCGCGCGCTGCGCGTGCCGCGCGGGGCTCGCCGCGCCCTCGTGCCCGAAGACGGCCACGTAGCGCGAGCCCGAGGCGTGCGCGAGCTCGCCGCCGAGCGCGCGGATCCGGCGCTGCACGGCCATCCGGTCCGCCGCGCCCTCGAAGAACAGGAGCCCCACCGCGCGCCGCTCGGCGCCTGCCTCGGAGCGCGGCCCCTCGCGCTCGCTCGGCGCGAGCTCGTCCCCGAGCGCGCGCTCCAGGGCGGCGCGGAGCTCGGTGGCGCTCGCGAACCGCTCGCCGCGCTCCTTGGCCAGGCAGCGGTGCACCACGTCCTCGATCGCCTGGGGCACGGCCACGCGCGACGACAGGCGCGGGGGCCTGCGGCTCTTGTGATCCTCCAGCACCGCCGCGCGAGGCCCCCAGAACGGCGGCCGCCCCGCGAACAGCTCGTACAGGATCACGCCCATCGCGTAGATGTCCGCGCGCGCGTCCAGGTCTGCCCGTCCCGCCGACTGCTCGGGCGCCATGTACTCCGCCGTCCCGATCCCCAGGTCGCCGTCCGGCGCATCGCCGAGGCGACCCACCACCCGGGCGATGCCGAAGTCGATGATCGTCGCCTGCCCCGCGCCATCGACGAAGAGGTTCTCGGGCTTCAGGTCGCAGTGCACGTAGCCCCGCGCGTGCACCGCCTCCAGGGCCGCGAGCGTCGCGAGCCCGAGCCGCGCGGCCTCCTCCACCCGCGGCGCAGGGCGCGACGAGAGGCGCGCGGCGAGCGTCGGCGCCGCGATGCGCTCGAGGACCGCATACGGAGCGCCGTCATCCAGCGTGCCCGAGGCGTGCACGGCCGGGGCGTGGGGGGCGCCCACGGCCGAGAGCGCCTCGATCTCGCGCTGGAGCTGCGCGCCTGCGCCGCGGCGGTCGGCGCGCGCGAGCTTGATGGCCACTGGCGGCCCGCCGTCCTCGGGCTCGGCCTCGAAGACGAACCCGAAGCCGCCCTGCCCCAGCACCCTGCGGGTCCAGTAGCCGGCGAACCGCGGCAGCGACACCGGGACGACCGCGGTGATGTCCGGAGGGCTCGACTCGCCGGGCAGCCGCCGCTCAGACGGAGCGCACTCGGGGCACGAGCCCTGGTTCCGCCGTCCGCAGGCCGGGCAGCGCCCGACCTTCAAGGCCGCGCGTCCCGTCTCTTCGCCTGGCAGGGCTTCCGAGCGCATTCATTACCCTACGGGGTCAAGAACGAGGTGACCACCACGTCCGTGCGTGCCCACGGCGAGGCGGCGGGGTTCTCGAGACAGCCGGCATAGAAGCCGGCGCCCGGGTCCACTCTGTTGCACACCGCGTCGCACGAGCCCACGATCGTCATGGGACCGCACTGCTGAACGGTCGTGGCTCCGGTCGCGGGGTCGACGGTGAGGTGGCCTGCCGCACAGTCGCGCTGCAGCTGGCGCGCGCGCGCCACGCCTGCTGGCGTGTAGCAGGCCCGCACGTAGGGCGTCGAAGCGAACAGGTTTCCCCAGAACGCCCCCTCTCTCACCGTATACGTCTGGCGCTCCGTCACCGACGAGGACATCGCTGACTCCGCGTTGCGCAAGGAGATCGTCACATGAGTGCCGTACCAGTTCGTCCGCGCGGCGATGCAGGCCGTGATTTGACGCTGTACATAGGTATCGTTCGTGATGGCACCGGTCGCCCACCAGTGCGCCATCCCGAGATCGCCCCGGTACACCTCCGGGTGGACGACCCCGGCGCTGTCGGTCCAGGAGAACGAGAACGTCTGGTCCGGGCGCAGCGCACAGCTCACGAGGTAGCGCATGAGATCTCTCGACAGGACGCCGTTCGGCCCCGGATTCTTGATGGCCGCGAGCGCGTTCGGGTTGTTCAAGTTGAGCGCGGCCGGGTTGAGCGCGTTCAGGTTCAGCCCGTTCAGGTTCAGCCCGTTCAGGTTCAACCCGTTCCCATTCAGCGCGTTCGGCAGGTGGCCGTTCTCGCTCATGATCGCGCTCTGGTCCTCCCCGACCAGCTCTTCCGATTCTTCGTCGATCTCGGCGCCAATGCAGGCGGCGGTCATCAGAGGAACTGCGAGAAGCGCAACGATTCGTGCACAGGAAAACACCATGATGGTCCCCCTTTCGGAGCTGGGTCCCAGCCTCAAGGCCGAATAACGGCAAAGTTTAGGATATCATCGAGAAACGTTCCTGTATACGAGTTTATAAGAACTATTGCTCGATTGAAAAACTATCGCTTGATTGGCAGGCACTGTCGGTACGACCTCGCTCGACGCCTTGCCCCTGGTATCCCACCCCCGCAGCCTGGAAATATCCGAAGTAGGTGAGCTAAGTAGCCAGCATACCTTCTACACGATGGAGCACCTCGATGGCTAGACGCTCAGCGCGCTGATCCGCACCGAAACGCGGCTCGCGCCCCGGGCCGCGCCGCCGCGGAGGGGGCCTGTGTGCGCGGCGCTCGCCGCGGCGCACACAGGCGGGATGAGCCGCTGGATCTCGCTGGATCCCGCTGGATCCCGCGGGATCCCGCGGGATATTCAGGCGAGCGCCATCGCCAACTGCTCGGCTCGGCCGCGCAGCGTGAGGCTGCTCGATGCTGCTCGAAGTCGACGCTGCGGGGCTGACGGCGAAAAGGCTCAACGGGAGGGCAGCGATGAGGCATATGCCCAGGACGATAGCAACGTGACACGGCTCGCGCATCTGGCTGTAAGCCAGCCTGCATACCGTGCGCTCGAGGGCCGCGATCAGCGCGCCGGCGACACGTCTATGCCTGCCAGGGGGCGCTCGTGATCTCGGCCATGCTCGATGCGAAGGTGTCCTTTGGGGCGAGGCCGAGCACGCGCTGGGCCTTCTCGGTCGAGAAGGTCCCACGGAAGCTCAGGAACCCAGGCACCTGCTCGGCCGCGGCGGCGGGCAGCGGGCCGGTGCTGAAGAAAGCGGTGTACTCGCGCCAGCGGAAGTGGCCGTCGAGGAGGTTGAACGCCTGCCCGACCGCCTCGTCGACGCCGAGGGAGCGAACCACGGCCTCGACCAGGCTGCTGATATGGAGATAGCCCATCGTGGGCTCCCCGCCGTCCACGAGGGGGAACTGCCCAGCCGCGATCGCCTGCGGGAACCGGGTGCCCCAGAAGGACGTGGGGTGTACGCCGAGGACGACGGCCGGGCGCAGGACGACCGTGCGGAGGCCTCGGGCCGCCACCGCGGACAGCACCCGCTCCGCGTCGGCCTTGGTCACCGCGTAGGCGTCGCCCTCGGTCGTGAGCGGCGCGGCCTCGGTCACGACGCCGCTCGCGTTCATGAGCGGGTACGCGGCGACCGTCGAGATGTGCACGAAGCGCTCGCAGCCTGCCGCCAGCGCGGCCTCGGCGAGGGTCGCGGTGGCCTCCGCGTTCACCCGCCGGGCCTCGGCCAGATCCGGCGTGTTGGTCGCCGCGCAATGCACCACGAAATGCGCGCCGCGCACGGCCTGCTCCAGAGCGCCCCTGTCCGTCAGCTCGCCCAGCACCACCTCGGCGCCCAGGGGGTCGAGCTCCGCCCGCGATTCCGGGCGCCGCACCAGGGCGCGGACCCGCATGCCCTCCTGGCACAGGCGCCTGGCGACGTGGTGTCCGACGAAGCCGTTGGCCCCCGTGACGAGGACGACCTTGTCTTTCAAACTCAGATTCATCTGTGAACCTCCCGGCGCTCACGATCAGGGTGGAGCCCGGTGGCTCGCGTACTCCAGCGACGTCACCGCGTCACGCCCGGCGGGACGAGAGGACGCAAGAGCGGTCGATGGTTGAGAGCTGCTGGCTCGCTCTGGCCCGCGGCGAGGTCACCGAGGTTCCGCCGCCTGCCCCGCGCCCGCCCTGACAGCAGCACCACAGCGAGAGAGCCTGTCTCGTCGAGCACCGCGCTCGTTCGTGGCCCTGCTCACGCGCCTGGACGCAGAGGGGCATACCAACGCACCTGAACGCTCCATACCCCATGTTTCACACACGATATCTCATTGACTCACAATTCACATATCGCCATCTCATTTCCGACGTTTCATCACCTCACGGCTCGCGCATCACCGTCTCATTGACTCTGCGTCCTCACGTGCGCGGGCGCGGGCGCGACCAGGTCGAGCGCGTCGACGGCCGCGAGATCCCCGGACAGGCGCGCAAGCGAATGGCGCAACGGGGGAACGCGCGGGCACACGAGGGACGAGCACGAGGACAGGCGACGGGTGAGCCGCTGCCGCTCCGGGGAGCGCACGCCTCGGCTGCCCCGGCGGCGCCAGCGCTCAGCGCGATTGCAGGAAGTACCTGCGCGCTGCCTCGCAGAGCTCCGGCCAGCGCTGGGCGAGCGCCGGATCGGCGGCGAGGCGGCCGGCCCAGAACGCGTCGAGGGCTGCACGCGCGGCGGGGGTCGGAACGCCGTAGCGCGCCTGCGTGCTCTCCACGTAGGCGGGGTACAGCTCGCACGCGACGACGAGCCCCGCGTACTGGTTGAGCGTGAGCGGGGGCGGCGCGCGCATGCTGACGGGCTCCCCGGAGGTCGAGGCGCTCGGAGCAGACGCCGGCGCGGCGCTCGGGCTGGCGCCGGACGCGGCGCTCGGACCGGCGGCGGGCGCGACGCTCGGAGCAGACGCCGGCGCGGCGCTCGGGCTGATGGCGGACGCGACGCTCGGGCTGATGGCGGGCGCGGCGCTCGGGCTGGCGGCGGGCGCGACGCTCGGAGCAGACGCGGGCGCGACGCTCGGAGCAGACGCGGGCGCGGCGCTCGGGCTGGCGGCGGGCGCGGCGCTCGGACCGGCCGCCACGGCGGCACGCTCGTGATGAGACGACGCCGCCGCCGGGGCGCGGTGCGCGGCCCTCGGGGGGAGGTCGCGCGACGGCGCTTCGCCGGGGCTCACGACGGGCTGAAAAGGAAGGGCCGCGTCGAAGCGCGCCACGGGCGGCCGCGGGCGCTCCTCGGACGCCACCTGCTTGAAGGGCAGCGCCGAGTCGACGAGCCTCCCCGACTCGGGGATCGTCCTGCCGGCGGGCCTGGATTCCGCGCTCCACGCCGGCGGATCCGGCGGCTCGGTCCGAGAAGCCGGCGGCTCGTCCGACGGAGGCTCCGACGCGGAGACATGCGCGGGTACCGGGACCGTCGCGGGCATCGTGATCGACAGCGGCGAGGGCGCCGGTGCAGGCGCCGGGACGGGCGCAGGAGCAGCGACAGGCGCCGGCGCGGGCGCCACAGGGGCAGGCGCGAACGCCAGCGGGGCGGGCGCCGGTACCGCCATCGGCGCGGGCACGGGCGCCGGCATCGCCATCGGCGCGGGCACGGCCACCGGCGCGGGCGCCGGCATCGCCATCGGCGCGGGCACGGCCACCGGCACGGGCGCAGGCATCGCCATCGGCGCGGGCACGGCCACCGGCGCGGGCGCCAGCACCGCCATCGGCGCGGGCGGGGGCACCGGCACGCCGACCGGCATGGGCGCGAACGGCAGGCCCGGGCGAGCGGGCCCCTCGACCAGCGCCGGCGCGCCCGTCGTCTCGGCCTCAGCGCTCGTCGCGGCGGCGGCAGCCTCCGCCTCGCGCAGCGCCGCGGCGCGCCTCGCGTCCGCCAGCCGCTCGGCGAGCGCGCGGTGCGCATCCTCGAGCACGCCCAGCGCCTCGACGCTCTCGCCCTCGGGGCCGAGGACGCGGCCGATCGCCAGGACCATCTCGCGCGCCGCGCGCAGCGCGGGCTCGTCCACGGCGCGGCCGGGCAGGTGCCGCCTGGCGAACGCCTGGAGCTCGTCGTCCTCGCAGCGCGCGAGATCGGCGAGCCGGGCCGCCACGCGGCGCCGCTCCGGATCGCGGCTGCTGCCCCGCGGCGAGCGCGTCGCCTCGGCGAGCTTCGCCAGCGCCTCGGCGAGCGGGCCCCTCTCGGGCGCGGGCGCGTCCACCATCTCGGGCATCGCGCGCGCGACCGTCACGGAGAGAGCACGATGACGGTGGTGACGCTCGGCACGATCGCCATCCCGAGCGCGTTCGTGCTGTTCTGGAGCGAGAGGCTCGTCAGGCGCGTCATCGGCGCGCACCCGACGATCACCGTGAAGGCCGCCGTGATGTTGCGCGACGGGCCCATCACCATGCCGGACGCCACGCCCATCGCGACGCCCGGGTTGTCCCCCATCGTGAGCGGCGCGACGGTCAGCATGTTGTGCGCCGGCGCGCACGTGACGAGCACGTTCGGCACGAAGAGCACGCTCATCGGGTGGAGCGAGATGTTCGGGTACGGGATCGGCACCGGAGCCGGCGTCGGGGTCAGGCACACGTCGGGAAATGCCAGGCACATCCCCCCTGCGGTCGTCTTCGCGAGCATCGCTTTACCCCTCGTCCTTGCTGGCGTCCGCGGCGCCGCGCGGCGCGCCGTTTCAGCCGATCTTGACCTGCTCGCCGTCGAGCTTCGCGAGCGTCCGCGCCGCGACGATCGTGTTCTCCCCGCGCACGGCCGCGAGCCCCTCCGCGCGGAGGTCGAAGACGCCCGCGCGCACCTGCTCGAGCGCCTCGATGAAGCGGAACGCCTGCTTCGCCCGCTGGACGAGGCGGTCCGCGCGCGTCTCGAGGCGCTCGGCGACGACGACGGCCTTCTGGAGGTGCGCGTCGAGCGAGCGGCCGACGAACCCGAGCTCCTCGATCGCCGCCGCCGCCGCCTGCGCGCGGACCTGGAGCTTGCCCGTGAACAGCCCCACCTCCCGCGCGGCGGCGATCTCGATCTGATCGCCCGCGCCGAGCCCGAGCCGGCCCGTCGCGTGCACCTTCAGGTCGCCCTCGGCGACGATCCGTGTCGTCGCCCCCGCCTCGCCCTCGAGCACCGCCAGGACGAAGACCTGATCGCCGTCGGTGGCGCAGAGCACGCGATCCCCCGCGTCGGGCGCGACGAGGCAGCTCTTCGCGCGCCGCGCCAGGACCGGCCCGCCGCCGAGCTCGATCAGGAGCCCCGACGCCGTGCCCCGGACGACGCCCGTCTCGAGGGAGGGCGCGCGCCGCGGCGAGGACGCGGGCTCGAGCGACGACAGATCCACAGCGGCCAGGAGGTCGTCCTGGGCGCTGTCGTCGTGTGCCACCGTCAGGGGCTCGCGGGACGCCGTGCTCTGCATCTCGGGTCTCCTCGGCCTGGCTCCGCCCGTCCAGGGCGAACGCACCACCAGGCCAGTTTCGTGGGGTTCTTCATGAAGATCAACGGGTTGCTGGCTGGGCGTCGCGCTCGCCGCCGCGCCGCGGCTTCCAGTCCTCGAGCGCGGCGAGCTTCTCGTCGTCGCCGAGCCAGCCCGCCCCGCTCGGCACCCGCGCGCCGTCGCGGCGGGCGCGGTGCAGCTTCGTGCGGAACATCGACGCGTGCGTGAAATCCGCGCCGGAGAGGTCGCAGTGCGAGAAGTCCGCATACGTGAGCTTCGCGCCGACGAAGCGCGCGCCGGGGCACGAGGCGAACGCGGCGTACGCCTCGACGAGCTCCGCGCCGGACAGGTCGGCCTCCGCGAGCACCGCCTTCTCGAAGATGGCGTTCTGGAGCCGCGCCCGCGTGAACCGCGCCTTCGCCGCCTTCGCCTCGCCGAAGAGCGCCTGCGTCAGGACTGCGTCCGAGAAATCGCAGCCCGACACGTCGACCCCGGTGAAGTTGCACTGCGTCGCGTCGCAGCCCGCGAAGCTCGAGCCCGCGACGCTGCCGCGCATGAACTGCGTGCGGAAGAGCCTGATCCCCTGGAACGCCCGCGCGCCGAGGTCGGACTCGAGCAGCGTCGTGAGCGTCAGGTTCGCGCCGTCGAGCTGCGCGGTGCGCAGGTCGAGCTTGTACATCGTCGCCTTCTCGAGGTTCGCGCGCGAGAAATTGGCGCCGCCTACCGTGACCTCGATGAGGTTCGTCCGGTCGAGGTTCGCCCCCTCGAACGAGGCGCGCTCGAGCGAGCACTTCGTCCAGGTCGCGACCGGCGCCTCCACGCCCGAGAGCGAGGCGCCCTCGAACGTCGACTCGATGAAGCCCACGCCGACGAGCTTCGAGCCCGACAGCACGGCCCCGTCGAGGCGGCACTGGAAGAAGGTCGTCAGGTGCAGGTCCGCGCCGGTGATGTCCGCGCCCGACAGGTCGCACTCCGAGAACGACGACTCCTTGATGAGCGCGCCCCGCAGCGCGCGCGGCAGGCGGACGCGATCGAACACCGCGCCCGAGAGATCCGCGCCCGTCAGATCGAGCCCGGAGAGGTCCTCGGCCTGGACCGGCTCGCCGTGGCGCACCTTGTCGAGCAGCTCGTCGCGGTTCATGTAGCGCCTCCCACGGCAGGAGCCCCCTGCCTGTCGAACCGGGTGAACTCGACCCCCGCCTCGGCGAACGTCGTCCGGCTGTCCCCGCGCGCGCGGCTGAAATCGGCGCGGCAGAGCTGCGCGCCCGTGAAATCGGCGCCGGCCATGCGCGACTTCGAGAGGAGCGCCTCGGTCAGGTTGCACCCGCGCAGCGAGGCGCGGTCGAGGTTCGTCCGGATCAGGAGCGCGCCCTTCATGACGGCGCGGTCGAAGATCGCGCCCGTCGCGTCCGCCTCGGAGAGATCGGTCATCGTCATCTGCGCGCGATCGAAGCGCGCGCCGCGCAGGTCCGTCGTCCGGAAGCACGTCTTGTCGAGCACCGCGTCGCGGAAGTCGGCCTCGGGCAGGCTGCTCTTGTGCATGGCGACCCCCTCGGAGAAGCGCGCCCCCGCGAAGCGCACCCGCGCCCCCGTGCAGCTCATGAGCGTCGCTTTGTCCAGCCGCGCGCCCGAGAAGTCCGCGCCCTCGAGCGCGCACTCGAGCAGCATCGTCCGCTCGAGGTTCGCGCCAGAGAGGTTCGCCCCGACGAGGCTCGCCTGGAGGAACGTGCAGGTCACGAGCTCCGCGCCGGAGAGATCCACGCCGTCCCAGCTCACCTGCAGCATGTCGGCGCGCTCGAGCCGCGCGCGCCCGAGCCGCGCCCCGGCGAGCCGCGCGCCCATCAGGATCGCCTCGGTCAGGTCGGCTTGCTCGAGCACGGCGCCCTCGAGGCTCGCCTTGCCCAGGTTCGCGCCCCGGAGGCGCGCGCCCGTCAGGTTCGCCCCGGTGAGGTCGGCCTTCGCGAGCACAGCGCCCTCGAGCGACGCGCCGGAGAGGTCGCAGCCGCGCAGGTCGGCCCCCTCGAGGAACGCGCGGTTGAAGCTCATCCCCCGCAGGTCGAGCCCGCGGAAGTCGGCGCCGGTGAGGTCGCGCTCGTCGAGCGGCTCGCCCGCCTCGCGCGCCGCATCGACGACGACGCGCGCCATCTGGGCGGCCTCGGCGGTCATCGGCTGGGCGGGGGGCGTCAGGTGCGCCGCGCCGCGGTAGCCCTCGCGCACGGTCTGCTCCAGGCGGACCAGCTGCTCGTGGAACGCCGGATCGGCGAGCATCGCCTCGAGCTCCACGTTGGGCACGCCGCCGAGGCGCCCCGCCTCGGCCAGCTCGGCGTACTGCTGGAGCTGCGCTCGGGCCGAGAACGACGGCGGGCCGCCCTGGGCCTCCTCCTCGGACTCGCCGCGCCGGAGCGCCTCCTCGGACACCTCCAGCTCCGCCGCCTTCACCTTCGCGCGCGCCTCGGCCTCCTCCTTCATGCGCGCGACCCTGGCCTCCTCCTCCTCCAGCTTGCGGGACGTGGCGTCCAGGTACACGACCAGCGCGTCGAGATCGTCGACGGGCGGCGGCGGCTCCGGCTCCGGCAGCGGCTCGTCGAGGCCGAAGCGCGCCGGGTCGATGCCGTCCGCCAGCAGCTCCTGGCGGCGGCGCTCCCGGTCCCGCTCCACGCCGCGCCGCTGGTTCTGCGCGGCCAGGTTCTCGCTCTTGATCCACTGCATGAGGTCGAGCCCGGCGATGTTCGCCGCGACGCCCGACTCGCGCGGCGGCATGAGGTCGCTGTCGCTGAGGCCCGCGATCGCGCCCCTGTCCTTGTCGAGCCGCCGGGCGAGCGCCTCGCGGTAGTGCTCGATCGGCCGCGGGCGGCCGATCTCCTCGCACGCGACGACGAGGTCGACGATGTCCGCCGCGTCGTCGTCGACCACGGGCGTCGCGCCGTGGAAGATCACGACGCCGAGGTTGGCCGAAGGGAACAGCCACACCGTGTCGCAGCGGACCGGGATCTCCGCGAACGCGTCGCCGGCCGCGTCGCGGCGGGTGACGAACACGCGCGCGCAGAGGCCGGGGAGCGCGCCCTCGATGCGCGGCCGCGACGGGTGCATGTTCTCCACGAGGAACGCCTCGTCGCCCCGGAAAGGCTCGGCGCTCGACTGGTCGCTCGGCGCGACGTTGAAGAACAGAGGGTCGACGTCCGGCGGCAGGCCGGGCGCCCACTTCTCGGCGTAGTCCGCGCCGTACGTCCCGGCGCGGGCGCGGCGCTGCGCGAACGTCACATCCATCGGGAGGAAGGACGCCGGGCCCGGCCGGTCGCCCGGCGAGCGGATCAGCGCGCCGTAGTGCTCCACGTTCGGGAGGGGCCGGACGCGCTGCCCGCCGCGCTCGATCTCCTCGATCCCCTTGCCGTAGGGGTTCGACGGATCCCTGGGGCCGCCGAGCGCGCGCGCCCAGTCGATGGGCATCTCCGAGAACGGCTCGGGCTCGGTGAAGCCGCGGCCGGTCCAGTACCTGTCGCCCAGCACGGCCAGGCGCTTGTCGATGGAGCCGAGCCGCGCGCGGACGAACGACGCGGCGACGCGGCGGCCCTCCGGGGCATGGCACCGGCCCGCCACGAGCAGCTCGCCGCGCGCCTTGGCGATGCTGTCGTCGAGCGTGATGCCGCCGAGCTCCGCCGTCGCGGCCTGCCAGAACGTCATCTCGTCGAGGAGCGCGCGCGGCGCGTCGAGGGGGAACGCGACCATCGCGCCCACGTGGAACCTGAGCCGGCGCGCGATCTCGACGACGCGCGTGAGCGCCGGGACCTTGAGGGGTTTAACGACTCGCATCCGCGCTCACAGCTTCGTGATGGCGATCTGGTGGGCGAGGACCGCCCCGATGATCGCGCCGATGGCCTGCTGCTTGAGGTAGGCGCCGGTCTGCTTCATCACGGCCCCGTAGGTGTACTTCTTGGCCCCCGCGTTCTCGACCTTCACGAGCGCGAAGTCGAGCTTCAGCCCGTACGCCGCCTGGTAGATGACGGCGTGGTCCGTCTTCAGGACGCCGCTCGCCCCCTTGTAGACGTAGAGCTCGTGCTTGTTCGGCGTGAGGTCGAACGTCATCCCGAGCACCTCCCACTTCAGGTCGGTGGCCGTGATCTTCGCCGAGGGCGCCTTGATCACGAAGCTCGTGTCGCTCTTCAGGTCGACGTTCCCGCCGAAGTGGCCGCCCCAGGTGGTGGCGACCTCCGTCTTCCAGCTCTTGTAGTCGTCGAAGTTCTCGGCCGTGACCTTGTGCTTCCACGGCCCGGTCACCGTCGACGAGCCCCCCGGCTCGATCGTCTGCGTGAGCTCACCGTGGACGTCGTGCTTCATCCCGCCGCTCGTGATGGTCAGCTCCAGCCCGCCGGTGATCGTCTGCTTCATCCCCCCGGCTTCGACGGTGTCCACGCGGCCCGTCTTGATCGTGGTCGTGCGCGTGGCGTAGTACGTCTCGGTCGCCGCGCCGGTGACCTGGAGCGTGTAGGTCCCCCCGATGCCCGCCCAGAGGTTGCACACCACCATGCTGGACTTGTTGCCGCTGACGTTCTCCCAGGAGTCGCCGCCGATCCAGGTGCCGCCGTTCCCCGCCGTCGTCTCGAGGTAGCTGAACTCGACGCTGACGAGGCTGCTGCCGGCGATCGCCGGGTCGGCGTTCTCGGGGGACAGGAACGAGCCGACCTGCGAGTCGCCGTCGCCCGTGTAAACGGACGAGTGGCCGCCGCTCGGGGTCCCCATGTAGACGCCCGTGCGGTTGTTCGGCGTGTGGAGGAAGATGAACTCCTTGCCCAGCTCGTCCTCGAGCACGAGCTGGTTGCCGCTCCCCGTCCGGATGATGTTCTGGCTGTGGTTGCGCTCGGCGACGACGCTCGGCCGGTGCGCGTTCGGCACGACGCCGGCGATGAAGGGCCGGTCCGGGTCGCCGCCGAGGAAGGCGATCATCACCTCGGTGCCCTTGCGCAGCGGGAAATGGAAGCCCTCGGTCGTCCCGCCGTGGGGCTGCATCATGCGCACCCGCGTCGAGATGCGCGCGTCGGGCAGGCCGCTCGTGTCGAACTCGAAGCGCACGAGGTAGCGGCCGTCGGCGTCGATCTGCGCGTACTGGCTGTCGGCGGGGCCGCAGACGATCGCGTTCTCGAACCCGTAGATGCGCGGCCACGGCGTCGCCTGCGGCGCGCGGAACTGCACGTCGGCCGGGATCGCGAGCAGCTTCATCCGGTAGATGTTCCTGTCCGACAGCCCCGTCAGCCGCGCGATCTCGGGCGTGATCCCGGCGACCGACGCGGCGTGGTGCACCTCGAGCGCGAGCCAGTCGTCGACGATGTCGTCCGGCTGGTCGTCCAGCGAGAACCTGTAGCCGGCGCGCGGCCCGAGCGCGTCGCCGCTGCCGCGGAGGGTGACCTCGCGACAGCCGATCGACTGCGCGCGCACCTGCGCGAGGCGCTCGGCGTCGCTCTGCATGAAGACGCGGTAGCCGTACTCGCGGATCGTGCCGAGCCCCTTCGCGGTGATGCTGCTCTCGCCCTTCACCGACGCCGACGGGTTCGAGTAGTTGTAGTCGGCGATGGTGACGCTCTTCGGGAGCCACTGCACGTCCTGCTCGATGTGGTGCAGGCCCGGCGGCGCGGTCACGTCCTCGCCGAAGAGCGGGACGTAGCGCACCGCGCCGCCGCCCGGGAAGTCGTCGTGCAGCCCGCGGTCGTCGACGATGACGAGCACCTCGCTCGACCCGTCGTCCGGGTGCTCGAAGTAGTAGTAGAGGCCCTCGCGCTCGAGCCACCGGTGGAAGAACGCGAGGTGCGTCTCGCGGTACTGCGCGACGAACTCCTCGGTCGGGTAGTCGCCCTCGTCGATCGAGAAGCGGAACTCGCTCGCCGCGAGCCCGCCGTTCGTGAGCGTCGCCGAGAGGAACTCCTTGACGGGCTGGTTCGTGAAGACGTGGCTGCGCCAGAAGTGGCGCAGGAGCCAGAGCTTCGGCACGAGCAGCGCCTGGTACAGCGACCGCTCCGCGTTCTGGTGCAGGAGGCGGACGCTCGCGATCACGCCGTGCAGGACGAGCGGGTCGATCCCCTCGCCCCGGTTCGCCCGGACGGTCGCCCGCTCGCCCACCGCCTTGCGCACGTCGGTGTTCGCGGGGACCGCGAAGAAGAGCTCGAACTCGTACGGCTGCGAGACGTGCTCGGTGCCCCGGAAACCGATGAACGTGACGCCGGCAAGCGCCGAGCACGTAAGCGAGAAACCGTCGTGACGCATGAAAGCCTCCCCATCCCTGGCATGGGCGTTAAGGGCGGAATTTCCGTGGTCCGCGGCGCGGCGTCAACGATCGGATGCTCGCCGACACATCGTCGTGATGGGAGGGGCCGGCGTGGGAGGAACACGCACCTGTGGAACATGGCGCCGGACGGCGGGGATCCGAGGGCGCGCGCCGCGGCGGCGCGGGGCGTGGCGGGCGCGCGCGCGGCGGCGGCGCGGGGCGTGGCGGGCGCGCGCGCCGCGGTTCACGGCGCGGCGGCGGACGCGAGCGCGGAGGCGACGCCGCGGGTGAAGGCGCGGAGGCGAGCGACGTCGTCAGCGCGCGGGGCGTGGGCGCGCGCGTCGCAGTAGAGGCGGCGGGCGATCTCGATCTGGAGCGCGTGGACCCCCTCGTCGCGGCGCGCGTGCCGCTCGAGGGCGTGGCCGCCCGGGAACGGTTTGTCGAGTGCCAAAGACAGGCCGTGCGCGCGCGCGACGTCGGCGACCGCGTCGCGCGCCCAGCCGGCCGCGCTGGCGCCGCCCCGCGTCCCGAGCACGACGTCGGCCGCGCCCGGAAAGAGGACGTCGGGGTACGCGTGCGCAGAGACGAGGATCGCGACGCCGTGGCGCGCGCGCGCGGCCGCGAGGCGCGCGGCCACCTCCGCGTGGTACGGCTCGAACACGTCGCGGACGCGGCGCTCGACCTCGGCGCGGGGCGGCGGGCCCTCGAACCACTGCTCGCCGCTCACCGAGCGCCGCCGCACCTCCCGCAGCCCGTAGGGGAGCTTGTCCTCGTACGGCGTGGGCACGCGCGGGGCGGTGTTGAGGTCGATGACGTAGCGGCTCAGCGTCGCGACGACGAGCGCGGCGCCCTCGAGCGCGACGTCGCCGAAGAGCGCGTCGGCCGCGACGTCCGCGTCCGCCTCGAGGGCGCGCGCCGGCACGCGGGTGAAGCGCGCCGAGACATCGTCCACGAGCAGGCCCGCGTGCGGGACCTCGACGACGACCGGCCCGGGCGCGGCGGGCTCGTGGACGCGGAAGGGAGACGGGGGAGACGGCGGCGCGGACATCGTTCCTCCGGGAGCTTGTCGCGACCGGGTGTACGCGCGGGACGCGCCGGAGGGCAAGGGCTCCCGGTCGATCGCCGCAGCCGCCGCGCCGCGCTTCCATCCGACGATCGCCCGCGCGCCGGTCCGCGTGTCCGCGAGGAGGCGACGCCGTGGCGGCGCCGGGTTTTTCGCACGGGCGCCCCGGTTTGCGCTCTCATGGCGGGCCATGGAACACCGGATCTGGCTGCTCGTGAGCCGCTACCACCTCGACGCCTGGCTGTCGTCGCTCCTGGTGGACGTCGTCGCGACGGCCGGCCTGCTCGCCCTCGCCGCCATCGCGCTCCGGCGGTCGCGCCGCGAGCGCCGCGCGGCCGCGCAGGCCGAGGCCTCGTTCAGGCCCGACGTCCAGCTCGAGCCCGGCGAGGCCGTCGTCATGGGCACCGTCGAGCGCGAGCAAGGGGCGGACGTGGCCGTGCGCGTCGAGGTCGAGCAGGAAGGGACCGAGGCCGAGAGCTCCGGCGTCTGGAGCCACGAATGGACCGAGACCAACCGCAAGGTCCGGGTCCACCCCTTCTACCTTCGCCACGCCTCCGGCGCGCGCATCCGGGTGGAGCCGGACGAGGACGTGATGCTCGTCGACGCGCTGGACGGCATGATCCTCGTCGATCGCACGAAGCGCGTCCGCGTGGCCGAGCTCGTGCCGGGCGAGGAGGTCTTCGCGGTCGGCGAGCTCCGGCGCGCGCCGGATCCCGAGGCGCCGACCGAGGGATACCGCGGGAGGGCGCAGGGATACCTGCTCGTGCCCCCCTCGTACGGGCGGCCCATGCTCCTCTCGTCCGAGCCGCTCGGGCAGCGGTTCGCGCGCAGGGCGGCGTTCCACCTGCGGTGGGCCGTCGCGGTCGCCGTCGCGGCGCTCGCGTTCAACGCCGTGTTCGCGCCCTTCCACGCGCGCCGCTGGCTGGGGGAGACGGTCACTGTCGGCGTGACGCAGCTGCGCGAGGACGACGCGGACGACGAGAACACCCACTTCGAGGTCTCGATGCGCGCCGCCGACGGCGCCGCCCTCTCGGATGAGGTGTCCCATAGCGACTTCGTCCGGCTCCGCGGGGTGGAGCGGCTCAAGGCGCGCTATGTCCCGTCGTGGAGGTCAGCCAGCACGGTCGGCCCCGACGTGACGGTCCATTCCGCCGCCTTCGTCGCCTTGCCGCTCTTCGGCGCCCTCGCGCTCGCCTACGTCCTCCGCGCGCACTCCACGCGACCCTGGTACGAGCAGAAGCTCGTCGAGCAGGGGAGCGGCAAGCTGCCAGACAGCGAGTCAGCCGCGCAGCAGGCCCCGAAGCGGCCGGAAGGCCGCCGCCGCAAGAAGCCCGCTCCGGGCTAGACAGCGCGACAATCCGTCAGCCGGACGACTGGTCCGGGAGCTTGCTCGGCGTCATGAGGGTGAACGCCGCGCCCCAGGGATCGGTGACGACCGACTGCCGGCCGAACGGCGTGTCGAACGGCGGGACCTGCACCTTGCCGCCCAGCTTCTCGACCTGCGCGATCGAGGCGTCGACGTGGGCGACGGCGAAATACGCCATCCAGTGCGGCGGGACCTCGGCCGGCCATTGCTCGTTCATCTGGAGCACGCCGCCCGCCGTCTTGTCTCCCTTGTGGAGCGTCATGTAATCGATCCCTGGCGCCTCGAGCTTGCGCGCCTCGAGGCCGAAGACGCGACAGTAGAAGTCCGCCGCCTTCCTGTGATCGCGGGTGTTGACCTCGTGCCAGAGCATCGAGCCGGGCTCGTGGATGACCTGCGCGCCGGTGTGGTTCTTCGGCTCCCAGACGCCGAAGACGGCGCCCGTCGGGTCGGACGCGACGAGCATGCGGCCGAAGTCCATCACGTCCATCGGCCCCGCCACGATCTGCCCGCCGCTCGCGCGGACGCGCTCGGCGAGCTGCCCGGCGTCCTCACCGTCGAAGTAGACGCTCCACAGGGAGGGAAACGCGGCGCCCTCGGGCCGCTTGCCCATGCCGGCCGCGCGGCGCCCGCCCAGGCTGCACGTCGTGTAGTAATGGAGCTCCGCCGGGCCGACCTCGAATGTCCACCCGAAGATGCTGCCATAGAAACTCAGCGCGCCCTCGAGATCGGGCGTCATCAGATCGACCCAGGACACGGTGCCCGGGGTATGTCGCTCAATCGTGCTCATGGAAGTCCCTCCGTCAGTGGCCTCGACGGCGCGACCCTACCACAGCTCACCGTCCCTCGAAGGCGCTCGCCCCGCCCGCGCGCGGCCCACGAGCGATGAACGACGAACGACGAGCCCTGCCTCCCGGAGCCCGCGTTTGGCGCGCTCGCGATCGCGCCCGCATCGCGGTAACGTCGCTCCATGAGAATGACCTTGCTTCGGCTCGACCAATCGCCGCGAGCTCCTCGCGTCCACCTCGGGGAAGGACGCGCGAGGCATGGCTTCTTTCTTCACCCCGCGGCGCGCGGCGGGCTCGTATAAGGGACCTGCACCATGAAGATCTCCGAGTACACCGCCTTCGACGCCCTGGGCCTCGCAGAGCTGGTCCGCCGGCGCGAGGTCACCCCTTCCGAGCTCATGGACGTGGCCTCGGCCGCGATCGAGCAGGTCAACCCTGCGCTCAACGCGGTGATCGGCTCGCTGCGCGAGGACGCGGAGCGGTCGCTCCGCGCGGGGCTGCCGGAGGGGCCGTTCACCGGGGTGCCGTACCTCGTGAAGGACCTCGGCATCCTCGTCGCGGGCACGCCGACCGGCATGGGCTCTCGCCTCTTCCAGGGCCTCGTCTCGCCCGCGGACGACGAGCTCATGACGCGCTTCCGGCGCGCGGGGCTCGTGTCGCTGGGCAAGACGAACACCCCGGAGCTCGGCATGAACGTGGTCACGGAGCCGGCCGTGCACGGGCCGACGCGCAACCCGTGGCGGCTCGATCGCACGCCCGGCGGCTCGAGCGGCGGCGCCGCCGCGGCGGTGGCGGCGCGGATGGTGCCCATGGCTCACGGCAACGACGTCGCCGGGTCGATCCGCATCCCGTCCTCGTGCTGCGGCCTCTTCGGGCTGAAGCCCACCCGCGGCCGCATCCCGACCGGGCCGGTGGAGGGCGAGGTCCTGCTGGGCTTCGCCACCGATCACGCGTTGACGCGCTCGGTGCGCGACAGCGCGGCGCTGCTCGACGCCATCGCCGGGCCCGACCCGGGCACGCCGTACTTCGCGCCGCCGCCCGCGCGGTCGTTCCTCGAGGAGGCGCGCACGCCGCCGGGGCGGCTGCGGATCGCGTTCACCGACGCCACCTGGAGCGGGGCGGCGGTGCACGACGAGTGCAAGCAGGCGGTGCGCCGGGCCGCGGCGCTGTGCGAGCAGCTGGGGCACGAGGTCGTGCTGGCGCGGCCGGAGATCGACTGGGAGCGGGTCCGCATCGCCTTCCGCATGCTGCTGTCGTACCAGGCGCACCTGTTCGACCGCGTCTGCCCGGTGCTCGGACTCGCGCCGGGGCGCGACGCGGTGGAAGCGACGACGCTGACCATGGCCGAGGCCGGCCGGCGGATGAGCGCCGTGGATCTGCACGACGTGCTCGTGGCGCGCGACCAGATCTCGCGGCAGGTGGGGCAGTTCTTCACGGAGTTCGACGTCCTGCTCACGCCGACGCTGACGACGCTCCCGATCCCGCCGGGCACGCTCAACGCGAACGACCCGAGCGTCGGCGCCGAGGCCTGGCTCGACCAGATCTTCGCCTTCGCGGCGTTCACGCCGCTGTTCAACGTGACGGGGGGCCCGGCGATGTCGGTGCCGCTCCACGTGAGCGCCGACGGCCTGCCGGTGGGCGTGCAGTTCGCGGGCCGGTACGCGGACGACGCGACCCTGCTGCGGCTCGCGGGTCAGCTCGAGCAGGCCGCGCCGTGGGACCGGCGCCGGCCGCGGATCTGCGCGGCGTGAGCGCCGGAGGGCTCTCCAGGTCGCGGCTCGGCCGCATGCGCGACGTCATGACCGGCCATGTCGAGCGCGGCGACGTGCCGGGCCTCGTCCTGCTGGTCAGCCGGCGGGGCGAGGTGCACGTCGACGCCATCGGCACGAAGGCGGTCGGCGGCAGCGACCCGATGCGGCGCGACACGATCTTCCGCATCACCTCGATGACCAAGCCGGTCACGGCCGTGGCCGCGATGATCCTGGTGGAGGAGCGTGCTGATCGCGCGCGCCTCGGGCCAGCCGCTGGAGACGTTCTTCCGCGAGCGCATCTTTGAGCCGCTCGGCATGAAGGACACCGGCTTCAGCGTGCCGGCGGACAGGCTCGACCGTTTCGCGACGAGCTACTGGGTCAACGACCAGACCGGGGCGCTCGAGCTGCATGACGGCGTCGAAGACAGCCAGTGGAGCCGCCCGCCCGCCTTCCCGGACGGCAGCGCGGGGCTCGTCTCGACGATCGACGACTACCTGGCCTTCGGTCAGATGATGCTGAACAAGGGGAAGCTCGGGCGCGAGCGCATCCTGTCGAGGCCCTCGGTCGAGGCGATGACCACGGACCAGCTGACGCCCGAGCAGAAGGCGGCGTCCGGCTTCTTCCCCGGCTACTGGGACAGCCGCGGCTGGGGGTTCGGCGTGTCCATCGTCACCCGGCGCGACGACATGACGGCGGTCCCCGGCCGGTATGGCTGGGACGGCGGTTATGGCACGTCCTGGAGCTCCGACCCCGGGGAGGACCTGGTCGGGATCCTGATGACCCAGCGCGCCGGATTCCCCCTCTTCTCGAGCGTCTATCTCGACTTCTGGACCTCGGTCTACCAGGCGATCGACGACTGACGCCCGGGTCTCGCCGGGGGCGGTCGAGCGGGCCCGCCCGTCTCCTCCGCCCCGGCGCCGTCCTGGTCAGTACTCGGTGTTGCCCGACGTGGTGATGTTCGAGGACTTCACGCCCATGAACAGCTCGTCACCGATGTTGCTGTAGCGGGTGTTCGTCATCTTGACGGTGCTGGAGCTGCTGTCCGTCCTGAAGATGGACTCCTTCATCTTCGAGATGTCGCACCTGTCGATGACGACATCGACCTTGAAGTCGGTGCCGCCGTTCTGGCGGATGAACTTGCCGGCGCTCTCGGCCTTGAAGTTCGAGACCTTGAACGTGCTGGCCGCGTTGATCTGGAACACCTTGTCCTCGCCGTTCTTCGCGGAGCCGCCGTTCAGGACCACGGTGCCGGACTTCTTGATCGTCATGGCGTCCTCGCCGATGTCCTCCCAGACGATGTTCTCGAGCGTGACGTTGCCGTAAGTGTGGATGCCGTCGGCGGCCGGCGCGCCGAGGACGACGTTCTTCAGCTTCGCGCCTTCCTCGAGGCGGAACACAGGCTTCTGCCCCTCCTTCTGGCTGCCGTCCCCGAGCGTGTCCTTGTCGGCGATGTACCGCTTGCCGCCGCCGTCGAACGTCTCGCCGGCCTTGACGATGATGGTCGAGCTCACGACGCCGCCGTCACCGGGCGTCGTGGTGCCGCCCGAGTCGCCGCCGGAATCACCGCCCGAGTCGCCACCCGAGTCGCCGCCCGAGTCGCCGCCCGAGTCGCCGCCCGAGTCGCCGCCGTCGGCCGGCACGAGCTCGATGTAATCGACCTTCAGGTCGTAGCCCGAGGCGGAGGAGCTCTTGCCCTTGCACTTCAGCGTGAACTCGACGTCGCCGGAGAGCGACTTCTCCCCGAGCGTCGCGGTCGTCCAGCTGTCGCCCGTGGAGGAGGCGTAAGCGTCGAAGGACTTCACCGAGGAGCCCTTCACCCTGAGCTCGTACTTGCCGTACACGTTCCGCTTCGCGTAGCGGAGGACGATCTTGTACTTGCCCGACGCGACCGACGTCGAGAACTTGAACGTATCGCCGCTCTGGTTGGCGCGGAGCTTCACGTTGTCCGCGTTGGTCTCGATCCTGTCCCCGGAGGAGATCGACCAGGACTGCGCCTCGGCCTCGATCTTGACGGCGCTGAGCGCGTCGCTCAGGGAGTCCACGTCCACGGAGGCATCGTCCGACGCGAGGCAGCCCACGAGACCGAGCGAGAGCAGCGTCCCCAGAGCACAGGTCAATTTCAAGCTCATGATCATGTCCCTCATTGGTTGACTTTCCACACGACCGCCCGAATTTTTTCGTAGAATTCGAGGGGATGCCTCAGGGTTGAAACCCCAGGAGTCGATCGAGGAGCGGGGGGCATACATCGATGAGCTCTCCTCGCTTC
Source organism: Sorangium sp. So ce321 (assembly GCF_051530195.1). NCBI lineage: Bacteria > Pseudomonadati > Myxococcota > Polyangiales > Polyangiaceae > Sorangium > Sorangium sp. So ce321. The sequence goes on from NZ_CP150329.1 coordinate 8,672,882, forward strand.
CCGTGAAACCCGGGCTGTCTCACGACGGTTTCAGCCTGCTCGGCGGTCGAGCGCTCCGCGCGCTTCAGCCCGACGCAGCGCCCTGCCGCGCGGTTCACCAGCGCTTCGTCCAGTACTTCGTTGCAACGCTCGGGCCACGGAGCGCCGTCGCCACGATCGACGGAACAGCGCGTTTTCGCTGCATTTTTCCGCCGAGAGACGGCCGCCTCCCCGCGCTGGCCGAGAGCCGCGCTCGCCGCTCGCCCGGCCCTGTCATGCTGGACTGTACACGACGTCAACCGGAGGTTGACAGGTGGAGCCCGCCGGCGGCCACAGCAGCGCGAGCGCGCGTCCTGGCGCTGCGGCTGCGCGGCGCCAGAGCGAGCTGCCGGCGAACTCGCGGCAGAATGGCAATCTCGGGGCAGATCCGGGAAAGGTGAGCTGCGCCCCGATGCGGCCGTTCCTGCTCTTTTCCGCGCGTGGCGGACCTGTTACACACGGCCTCGATGGCTGACTTCTCGCCCCCGAAGAAGCACGCCGCTGGCGCCGACGTCGCCCACGCGACCGCCCGCCTCATCGAGGAGCACCGCGCCGCGCTGACCGGCCATTGCTACCGCATGCTCGGGTCGGCCGCGGAGGCCGACGACGCGGTCCAGGAGACGATGGTGCGCGCCTGGCGCAGCCTGGACCAGTTCGAGGGGCGCGCGGCCCTGCGCACCTGGCTGTACCGCATCGCCACGCACGTGTGCCTCGACGCCCTGAACGAGCGCAGCCGCCGCGCGCGCCCGATGGAGCTCGGCCCGCCCAACGCGCTCGAAGGGCCGCTCACCACCCTGCCCTCGTACCGGTGGGTCGAGCCGATCCCGGACGTGCGGGCCGTGCCCGCCGACGCCGATCCCGCCGAGCTCGTCGCCCTGCGCCAGAGCATCCGCCTCGCGTTCGTGGCCGCGCTCCAGCACCTTCCGCCGCGGCAGCGCGCGGTCCTGCTGCTGATGGAGGTCCTCGGCTGGCCCGCCGCCGAGGTCGCCGAGACCCTGGACACCTCGGTCGCCTCGGTCAACAGCGCGCTCCAGCGCGCCCGGGCGACGCTCGCGACGCGCGACCTGACGGACGCGCGCGCGCCGCTGTCCGACGCGCAGGCCGTGCTGGTCGACCGCTACGTCGACGCGTTCGAGCGGTACGACGTGACGGCGCTGACGGCGCTGCTCCACGAGGAGGCGACGCTGTCGATGCCGCCGTACGCGCTGTGGCTGCGCGGCCAGGAGCCGATCCGCGGCTGGCTGCTGGGGCCGGGCGCGGGCTGTCGCGGGTCGCGCCTGGTGCCGACGGCGGCGTGCGGCTCGCCTGCGTTCGGGCAGTACCGGCCCCCCGGCGAGCCCGGGGGGCCCCACCGGCCCTGGGCGCTCATCGTGCTCGAGCTCTCGGGCACCCGCATCGCGGCGCTGAACTCCTTCCTCGACACCGAGGCGCTCTTCCCGCGGTTCGGCCTGCCCCCGGAGCTCCCGCCGGAGCCGCAGGGCGGCTGACGGCCGCCGCGGCGCTGCCGGGGCGTGTCGATTTTTTTCGACGCGACCGATGAACCCGACGCCCGGCGGGCGTCAGTACGTTCGAACTCACCACGTTCAAATCCATCGACGTTCGAATCCATCGCAACCTGGAGGCCCCCATGACAACGAACCGTTCCCGCAAGCTCTTCGTCAATCTCCCCATCAAGGACCTGAAGCGGTCCGTCGAGTTCTTCACCAAGCTCGGCTTCTCGTTCAACCCGGCATTCACCGACGACAAGGCGACCTGCATGATCCTCAGCGAGGAGGCGTACGTGATGCTCCTCGTCGAGGAGCGCTTCAAGGACTTCACCCAGAAGCAGATCTGCGACACCACCACGTCCACCGAGGGCATCTTCGCCCTGTCGGCCAGCAGCCGGGCGGAGGTCGACGAGCTCGTGAACACCGCGATCGCGGCCGGCGGGACGCACGCGCAGAAGGCCACGGATCACGGCTTCATGTACGTCTGGAGCTTCTACGACATCGACGGTCACCACTGGGAGGTGGCCTACATGGAGCCGGGCGCGATCCCGCCCCAGGAGTGAGATTGAGCGCCGGGCCCGTCCCAGGATGGCAATCCCCCGCCCCGCCGGCGCGGATCGGTGTTCGCCCCGTCGGCGCGGGGAGGAGCCCGGCGCGGCGGCTCAGAGCGCCAGCCTGACCTCGTAGCGAGCGAGCCAGTCGTTCAGCAGGAGCGCCTGCTCCATGCTGGACCGGGAGACCTCGTCGGCCGGTCCATCGAGATCCGCGGCGACGGCGCGGGCGCGGGCCACGTCGAGCAGCGGCAGCACCGGCGCGTCCTTCTGCTCGAGCAGCCTGGCGAGCTGGCCGCGGAGCGCCCGCGCATACGCGGGATCCTGCGTCGCGGGGTACGGGCTCTTGCGCCGCTCGATCACCGAGCGCGGCAGGAGACCGTCGGCCGCGGCGCGCAGCAGGCTCTTCTCGCGCCCGTCGAAGGTCTTCATCGCCCAGGGCGCGTTGAACACGTACTCCACGAGCCGGTGATCGCAGAACGGGACCCGGACCTCGAGCCCGGTCGCCATGCTCATGCGATCCTTGCGGTCGAGCAGCAGCTGCAGGAAGCGCGTCAGGTGCAGGTAGCTGATCTCGCGCATGCGCCGCTCCTTGCCGGCCTCGCCCGGCAGGCGCGGGACCTCGGCGAGGGCGTCCCGGTAGCGACCATCGATGTAGGCCTGGAGGTCGAGCTGACCGAGGAGCGCGGGGGCGAGCAGCGTGGAGGCGGAGCTCGGGCCCCTCATCCTCGTGCGCATGGCGCTCCACGGGAACGTCTCGGCCGCCACCGCCTCGGGGTCGTGGAACCAGAGATACCCGCCGAAGATCTCGTCGGCCGACTCGCCGGAGAGCGCGACGGTGGAGCGCTCGCGGATGGCGCGGAAGAGCAGGTACAGCGAGGCATCCATGTCCCCGAAGCTCAGGGGGAGGTCCCGTGCGCGCAGCACGGCCGCGCGCACGGCGGGATCGGCGAGCTGGACGGCGGAGAGCACGATATCCGAGTGGTCGGACCCGACGTGCCGCTGGACCTCGACGACGTACGGCGCGTCCGGCGTGCTCCGCAGCTCGTCCGCCTTGAAGTTCTCGGCCTGGCCCGTGAAATCGACGGAGAAGGAGCGCACCGGCCCCGCGCCCTCGGCGCGCAGCGCCCTCTGCGCGAGCGCGGTCACGGCGCTGGAGTCCAGCCCTCCGGACAGGAGCGTGCACAGCGGCACATCGGAGATGAGCTGGCGAGCGACGATGTCCTCGAGCAGCTCGCGCACGGTGCGGATCGTCGTCGGGAGATCGTCTGTGTGCGGCCGGGACTCCAGCGCCCAGTAGCGCCGCTCGGTGACTCCCTCCCTCCGCACGTGCACGACGTGCCCCGGGCGGACCTCGCGCATGCCGCGGAACACGGCGTTCCCAGGCGTCCTGGTGAAGGCGAAGAGCTCGCGCAGGCCGCTCACGTCGACCTCGGGCGGGGCGAGCGGGTTCGCGAGGATGGCCTTGGGCTCCGAGCCGAAGAGCACCCCTGTGCCGGTCGGCTGGTAGAACAGCGGCTTGATGCCCATCCGGTCCCGGACGAGCAGGAGCTCCTCCTGGCGGACGTCCCAGAGGGCGAACGCGTACATGCCGTTGAGGCGCCGGGGGAAGCCCGCGCCCCACTCCAGATAAGCGCGGAGGACGACCTCTGTGTCGCTCTGCGTCCTGAACTGGTGGCCGCGGGCCCGGAGCTCGCCGCGCAGCTCGCGGAAGTTGTAGACCTCGCCGGTGTAGATGAGGACGGCGATCGGCTCGCCGTTCTCCTCGGCGATCATCGGCTGTCGGCCGCCCTCGAGATCGATGATGGAGAGGCGGCGGTGCCCGAGGGCCGCGCGCGGGGCGAGCCAGGTGCCTTCGTCGTCCGGCCCGCGGTTCTTCATCGTATTCGTCATCTTCTGCAGGACGTCGCGCTCCCGCGTCAGATCGCGCGCGTGATCCACCCATCCAGCAATGCCGCACATGGACGATCGCCTCCTTGCAACGCTGCCGCGGCCCGGCGGCGAGCTCGGTGGGCTCGCCGCTCCTCTCGCGGGTCGCTCGTCGTTTGGACGCGAGCGTAGGCAGCGCAGCCGCATCGTGCAACCAGCCTGGCCAGCGCGACATCGAAGCTTCGAACGCAGATCCACGGAGCATCCGGGCACGATCCAGGAATCGTGTTGCCGATCTCGCGACTCGGTGCCTGAGACCTGGATGTCCGTCCCTGCGCGGAACGTGGGCTCGAGTCCGGAGCCGCGCTCGGCCCTACCGGCTCGCTCCGTTCGCAGGCGGCGCCCCGGAGCGCGGGCGCGCGCCCAGGGGCTCCTCGCCCGGGATGCGCAGGGGGCTCGGCAGGTACGGGTCGAGCTCGCCTGGCTCGAAGCGGCAGAGGCCGATCACGTGCCAGAAGGAGCCGGCGATATCGCCGCCGAGCTTGTAGCGGCCGTCAGGGCTGAACGCGGCCCACCCCTCCGGGCAGGGCAGGAGGATCGCGAGGCAGGTGCCGAGGGCGACGTCCCAGAGACGGAGGGTGCCGTCGGCGGACGCAGAGGCGAGGAGGGCGCCGTCGGGGCTGAAGGCGACGCCCTGAACAGAGGCCTTGTGGCCCTCCAGGGTGCGGACGAGGCGCCCCCGCTGCACGTCCCAGAGACGCACCGTCTTGTCGGAGGACCCCGACGCGAGCAGCTGGCTGCTCGGGCTCCAGGCCACGCCGCGAACGCCGCGGGTGTGCCCCTCGAAGGCGAGAAGAGGGCGGCCGCTCCCGACCTCCCAGAGGCGCACCGCCCGGTCGTCCGCGCCCGAGGCGAGCAGCAGGCCGTCGGGGCTGAACGCCACGCCGCGGATGCCGTCGGTGTGCCCCTCGAACGTGCGGATCACGCGGCCCCGGGCGACCTCCCACAGGCGCATCGTCTTGTCGTCCGAGCCCGACGCGAGCGTCAGCCCGACCGGGCTCCACGCCACGCTGCACACCCGGTGCGCGTGCCCCTCGAACGTGCGCAGCGCGCGGCCGCTCTCGATGTCCCAGAGGCGCACCGTCCTGTCGTCCGACGCCGACGCGAGCGTCTCGCCCTCCGGGCTGAACGCCACGGCGCGGATCGCGTGCGCGTGGCCCTCGAACGAGCGCAGGAGCCGGCCCCGGGCGACCTCCCAGAGCCGCACCGTCTTGTCGTCCGAGCCCGACGCGAGCGCGTGGCCATCCGGGCTGAACGCCACGCTGCGGATCCCGTGCGTGTGGCCCTTGAACGTGCGCAGCGCGCGGCCGCTCCCGACCTCCCAGAGGCGCACCGTCCTGTCGTCCGCCGCCGACGCGAGCGTGTGGCCATCCGGGCTGAACGCCGCGTGGAGGACCCAGTCGGTGTGGCCCTCGAAGCTGCGCAGGGCGTGGCCCCGGGCGACCTCCCAGAGGCGCACCGTCTTGTCGCGCGACCCCGACGCGAGCGTCTGGCCGGTCGGGTTGAACGCCACGCTGCACACGCCGTGCGTGTGGCCCTCGAGCACGCGGAGCGCGCGGCCGCTCCCGGGCTCCCACAGGCGCAACGACCGGTCCAGCGACCCCGAGGCGAGCGTGAGGCCGTCGGCGCTCCAGGCGACCCCGAAGACCCAGTCGGTGTGCCCCGCGAAGACGCGGAGCGCGCGGCCGCCCGCGGCGTCCCACAGGCGCACCGTCCGGTCCGACGAGCCCGACGCGAGCGCGTGGCCGTCCGGGCTCCACGCGACGCCGAGGACCCAGTCGGTGTGCCCCTCGAGGCAGCGCAGCGCGTGGCCGCTCCGGACCCGCCACAGGCGCACCGTCTTGTCCGACGACCCCGACGCGAGCGTCTGGCCATCCGGGCTGAACGCGACGCTGCGGACCCCGAGCGTGTGACCCTTGAACGCGCGGAGCAAGCGGCAGGTCGCGACCTCCCACAGGCGCACCGTCTTGTCCGACGAGCCCGACGCGAGCAGCAGCCCGTCCGGGCTCCACGCGACGCTGCGGACCCCGTGCGAGTGGCCCTCGAACGTGCGCAGCGCGCGGCCGGTCGCGACCTCCCACAGGCGCACCGTCCGGTCCGAGGAGCCCGACGCGAGCAGGAGGCCATCCGGGCTGAACGCCACGCTCATCGCCGCGCCGTGGTGCCCGTGCATCGCCCGGATCGCCTGCCCGGTGACGGCGTCCCAGAGCCGGACCGAGCCGTCCTCGTGGCTCGCCGCCAGGAGATCGCCCAGCCGGCTCCACGCCACCGCGTTGCACGGCGAGGCAGGCGCCCACATCGGATCGGCCTCGCGCGGCCGCGGCGGCGCGGCGCCCTCCGCGGCCAGCGCCGCGCCGTCCGCGGCCAGCGACGCGACAGACACCCCGCGAGCGCCGATGAGCTTGGCGCCGCGCAGCTGCGCGTCGGTCAGATCGGCGCGGGTCAGATCCGCCCCGACCAGCCGGGCGAACGAGAGATCCGCGCCCCGGAGATCCGCGCCCCGGAGGTCGGCGCCGGTGAGATCCGCCCGCGCGAGCAGCGCCGCGCCGAGCGACGCGCCGGCCAGCCGGGCCTCGACCAGCGTGGCGCTCCAGAGGTTGGCCTGCGTCAGATTGGCCTTCCGCAGGTCGGCGCAGGCGAGGTTGCACCCGCTCAGGTCCTGCCCGGCCAGGTTGACGCCGGCCGCGACGTCGGTGTCGTCCCGGAGCTCCCCTCCCTGGTCGCTGCGGGCCCCCTCGTCCTTGGCCAGCCAGCGCGCGACGCGCAGCGCGTTGTCCTTCGCGTTGCCCTCGGCCGCGCCGTGGAGGATCCGCTGCGCCCACGCCGCCGCCGCGCTGCGCCCCGCGAGCGACACGAAGAAGTCGACCATGAGCTCGCTCATCTCGTCGGCGCCGAGCGCCGCGCTGTCGCCCGTCGCCTTCACCTCGCGCGCCGCCGCCTCGGCCACGAGCCACTCCAGCGCCGACCTGTGGACGAACGAGAACGCCCCCTCCGCGTCGCGCACGAGCAGCGAGCCCGAGCCGATCAGGTGCTCGATGATCGCCCGCTCGAGCGGCGGGGCGTCGGGCGGCTGCGCGCCCTTGATCAGGCTCTCCGGCAGCTCGCCGAGCGCGACCGCCGGCGTGTTCCGGTCCCAGAGCAGCCGCGCCAGCGTCGTCATCGCGGCCCGCAGCGCGTCGCGGGGGATGCCGCGCGGGGCGCCCCGCGGGTTCGCGCGCGCGTGCTCGTGGTCGAGCCACTGCTCGACGAGCACCTCGTACAGCTTCGCCGCCGTGATCGTCCCGGTCCGCGCCTTCGCCTGCCGGAGCTTGTCGGGCTCGATCTTCGCGATGAACCCGAGCATGCGCGGGTTCTCCGACAGCCCGAGCAGGTCCTTGACCTCGTGGAGCAGCCGGTAGCGGGCCTCGGCCTCCGCGGGCTCCGGGCTCAGGTTGCCCAGGAACCGCTGGATCTGCTTCTCCCCGAACCCCTGGAGCTGCACCAGCCGGTAGCCCTGCAGCTGCTCCGCCCGCCGGGCGAGCTCCCGCTTGATCGGCGGATCGGTGAGGAAGTGCTGCGTCCGGCTGGCCACGACGACCTTCGCGATCCCCTCCGCCGCCTGGACGACCGTGTCGAAGTGCTCCAGCGCGCGGTCGTAGGTGAGCCGCAGGGCGAGCTCGTCGAAGCCGTCGAAGAGCAGCGCGATCCGCCCCTCGGCGAGCATGTACCGGAAGGCCCGCAGGTCGACCGGCTCGTTCGCGAGCGCGAAATGCTGCGCGAGGAGCGAGTCGAGCGAGCGCTGCTTCTCGATGCGGCCGAGCTCGATGAGCACGGGCACGAGCGGGTGCTTCTCCCGCGCCATGCGCCGGGAGAGCTCGCGCAGGAGGAACGTCTTGCCTTCGCCGAAGTCGCCGAGCACCAGCGCGAAGCGCCGGTGGGGCGCGTCGAGCAGCCGCCAGAGCGCGTCGAGCGCGCTCTCGGTCGCGCTCTTCTCGCGGTCGCCGAGGCTCACCACCGCCGGCTGCTCGACGTAGAGCCACGGCGGGTACGACGGGTCGGCCTCGATGCGATCGGTCTGCCACGCGAGGTACCGGCCGAAGTCGATCAGCCCCTGGAACTCGGAGAAGCTCTTCAGCACGACGCCGCGGCGCGCCGCGCTCCGGGCGAGGTCGGGCGGGGCCTGCGGGTCGGTGTGGACCAGCGTCGAGCGCAGGTACGGGTCCTGCTGCCGGAAGCGGTGCTCCACCTCGGTCACGTACCGCGTGACGAGCTCCTCGGTGATCGACCGGTCGAGCACGCCGATCACCCGGACGTCGACGCGCCGGCCGTCCTGCACCGCGACCTCGAGCACGCCCGCGAACGGCGGGGGCGCCCGGTGCTTCGTCACGGCCGCGGCGGGGTCGCGCAGGAGCGCCACGCGCTCGACCCGGTCGAGGAAGCTGTCGCGCCGCTCCTCGAGGGCGAGCTCCCTCTCGCGCGGGTGGCGCTCGCCGTCTTCGCCGAGCGCGAGCTCGCGCAGATCGGGCATGGAAGGTCGATCGAGCCGCGGCTCGGGCGCGAGGTGCTGCTGCAGGAAGGCGAGCAGCGCCGCCGCCGAGGCGCGGCACGCGAAGGCGCGGAGGCTGTCGTCGCCTTGCGGGCCGGCGCTGTCGCCCGCCGCCCGCATCAGGATCGCGCGCCGCGGGAAGCGCGCCGCGAGATCGCCGACGGCCGCGACCTCCGCCTCGAGGCCGAGCGTGCCCGGCACGACGCGCTGCAGCCGGTCCCAGACGCCCGGGTCGGGCGCGGCCGCCGTGAAGCTGGCGATCGCCCCGACGTGCACGCGGAGCGGCGGGTCGGCGGGCAGCGCGTCCGGGTAGAGGAGCCGCTCCTCGAGCACCTTCTCGCGCCCCGCCTGCGTCAGGCCGAGCGCGCCGCCCTTCATCGCGACGAGGCCGTCCTGGAGCGCCTCCTGGAGCCGCGCGGTCCACCCCGGGCAGGCGCGCCGCCGCTCCGGGTGCGCCACGGGGGTCGGCCCGCCCTCGGCCTCGTGCGCGTGGAGCGCGTGCAGGAGCCACCGCCGCTCGGCCGCCCTGGAGGGCGGGCGCGCGCGGGAGAGCGCCGAGAGGTCGAGCTCGCGCGCGAGGTAGGCGGCGTCCATCTTCCACGCGGCCTGGAGGTTGAAGGCGCGGAGGTCGTGGCAGAGCTCCGCGTCGTTGCCCGGCTGCGCGGCGCGCCGGCCCTGGTCGAAGCTGTAGAGCTGGTCCGCCACGATCACGTCGCCGGGCGCCACCTTCCGCGGGTCGCCGAAGCAGACGCCGCACATCGCGAGGCACGCCGGATCGAGCTCGGCGAGCAGGTGCTGCCCCCGGATCGCCGCGGTGCGCAGGCCCGCCTCGCCGATCCACGCGGCGGTCACGACGAGGGGGCCGCCGCGCGCGCTCGGGAGCGTGCGCCGGTAGTAGCGGAAGCCGCCGAGGTCGCGGCGCTCGCGCCACGCGCGTTCGCCCCCCTCGCCCTCTCCGCCGTCGCCCAGCGCGAGCAACGCCTCGAGCTCGTCTTTCTGCGACGTGACGATGAGCACGTCCACGGGCCCCACCTCGCGCTCGGCGCCCGCGCGCGGCGCGGCGCCTTGCCGCGCGCCGGCGGCGTGGAGCGCCTTGGCCTCGGAGATCTGCTCCCGGCCCTTCTGGGCGTCGTGCCGCCCGATCGCCGCGAGCGCCTGGGCTGCCACGGCGGAGGCCTCGAGGGCGCGGTCGCCGAGCCGCTGCGCGATGGCGCGCGCCTCGGCGAGCGGCCCCTCGGCCTCGGCGGCCCGGCCCGTGCGCGCCGCGATCCTGAAGGCGCCGATCAGCGCCCGGGCCTCGGGCTCCGCGTCGCCGACCTGCCGCGCCAGCGCGAGCGCCTCGCGGTAGCTCGCCTCGGCGCGGGCGAGGTCGCCGCCGTCCTCGAGCAGGCCGGCGATCTCGAGCTGGGCGCGCAGGCGCACCGCCGGCGCGGCGCCCGGCCGCGCGAGCAGGGCGCCGAGGGTCGCCGCCGCGGCGACGGCGTGGCCCCGGCGCCGCTCGATGGTCGCCTGGCGCAGGAGCAGCTCGGCCGGGGGCTCCGCCGCGCCGCCGCCGCGGGCGCTGTCGAGCGCCTCGGCGATGACGCGCGCGGCGTCGTCCAGCGCGCCCTCCGCGAGCAGCGCGTCGGCGAGCGCCGCCGCGCCGCTCGGCGACGACGTGATGGCGGCCCGATCGCCCCGGGCCCGCGCCGCCTCGAGGACGTCGCGCGCGGCATCGCCGTGCCGCTCGACGGCGCCCGCGGCCGCGCCGCGCGGCGGCGTGCGCTGCGAGCAGGCGGCGGCCTTGAGGCGGTGCGCTGCTGTGTCGGAGGGGCCCTGGGCGGGCTCCTCGGAGAGGCGCATCTCGGTGGTGCGGGTGGCCCAGAAGTCGGGCGCTTCTTCCCGGCACAGGGCGAGGAAGCCCGGCGAGCCGCACCAGATCAGCGGGCAGCCGAGGCGGCTCGACAGCGTGTCGTGCCGCTGGTGCTGGTTGAGGAGCCTGAGGCCCGCGCGCGCGGCCGCGGGCGGCGGGTCGGAGCCGATGAGGATCACGACGCCCCTCGGCTCGGGCTCTGCCCTGTAGAGGGCGGAGACGAGATCGTTCCAGGTGGCCTCGTGGTCGCGCGGCTCGAGCACCAGCGCGCGGCGCCCCTCCCGGGTCAGGAAGTCGCCGAGCGCGCGGCCCACGTCCGGGCCGGGGACCTCGATGGGCAGCAGGACGAAGCCGGGGACGCGCTCGACGAGCCGGTGCACCTCGCGGAAGCTCCCGAGGAACGGGGACATCGAGGCGGGGAGCGGCGGGGTGGAGGCAGTCATGACGGGGCGACCGGGCGCTCGGCCTCGTCGGGCGCGGCGGGCGGACGAGCGGACGGGCGGACGGCGCGCGGCGCGGCGCCGTCGAGCGACGGAGCGAGCGCGGGGCTCCCCGAAGAGATCTTCTTCGTCGACGAGATCAACAAGATGCCTTCCCCCCGCGATGCCGGGCCGGGGCGCGCCCGGCCCTCCGCCCACGTCACACGAGCCCATGGTGCGGCCAAAGCGTGCGGCCCCGCAATAGCTGTAGATGGCGCCAGGCTGTAGATGGCGCCGGCGTAGGTGCGACGCAGACGCGCGGGCGACGCGGGACGGGGGCGACATGGGCCAGCGCTGGCCCGGTGTGGGGCGCGGCGCGAGCACCGCCGCATCGAACCGCTCGGAACCCGCGCGGCGCCGCGGGGGCGGCTGGCGCTGGACAGGGTGGTACGCTATGGGCCGGAGCGATGGGCGAGCAGCGTGAGCAGACGTCGGGCGTTGAGGGGAGCGCCGCGCGCGCAGCAGCGGAAAACAAGGAAATCTCGGCGTTCCGCGATCACCGCGCCGAGGCGCGGCCGAGCGTGCAGGAGCTTTACCGGCTGAACCACGAGGGGCAGACGCTCGCCTTCGTGCAGGAGAAAGAGCGGCAGTACCTCGGCCTCGACCGGCGCCGGATGGGCATGTGGGAGGTGCTCGAGCTGCTCGATCAGGTGGTCGACGACAGCGATCCGGACACGGAGCTATCGCAGATCGCGCATGCGCTCCAGTCCGCCGAGGCGGCGCGGCGGGACGGGCAGCCGCGGTGGTTCGTGCTGACCGCGCTGATCCACGATGCCGGGAAGATCCTGTGCACGTGGGGCGAGCCGCAGTGGGCGGTGGTGGGCGACACCTTCCCGGTGGGCTGCGCCTATTCGGACCGGATCGTCTTCCCCGAGCTCTTCGCGCGGAACCCGGACAGGGCGAACCCGGCATACCAGACGCCGTGCGGGATCTACGAGGAGGGCGCGGGGCTCTCCCGGGTGCACATGTCGTGGGGGCACGACGAGTACCTGTATCATGTGGTGAAGGACCACCTGCCGCTCGAGGCGCTCTACATGATCCGATATCACTCGTTTTATGCGGCGCACCGCGAGGGCGCCTACGCGCACCTGATGAACGAGCAAGATCGGCGGATGATGGAGTGGGTGCGGCGGTTCAACCCGTACGATCTGTACTCGAAGGCCGACGCCCCGCCGGACGTGGCGCGGCTGAAGCCGTTCTACGAGGACCTGATCGCGGAGCTCCTGCCGGCCGAGCTCCGCTGGTGAAGCGAACTCCTGCTCGACGAGCGCCAGGCCCGGGTCGACGCTCGGGCCGGCGCGACGCCGCCCTCCTGCTCACGTCGCACCGCTCTGGCCATTGCAGTGCGCCCGCGCGCGCTGGTAGGCGGGCCGCGCGGCCACCCGCTCGTGGTAGGCGGCGAGCCTGTCCGGCAGCGTCTTGCCGAGCGCGCCGCGCCATATTCCGAACGCGGTGCTCAAGCAGATGTCGGCGAGCGTGAGCTCGGCCCCGGCGATGAAAGGGCCATCGCCGAGCATGTCGGCCACGAAGCGCGCGGAGTCCTCTACTCGCGCTTCCTGCCAGCGCACCGACCAGTTGCGCTTGTCCGCCTCCGGCGCGCCGAAGTGGGCGGCCATGAGCGGATTCAACCCCGCCCCGATCGTCGCCTCGCCGAACACGGTCATCTGAAGCACGCGCGCGAGCGCCGGGTCGTCCTTGCCGGGCAAGAGGGGCGTCGGCCCGTACTTCTGCGCGAGGTAGAGCATCATCGCGACAGACTCGTTGATCGCCACGCCGCCCTCGTCCTCGAGGAACGGCACGGAGCCCAGCGGGTTCAGCGCGCGATAGGCCTCGCTCGGCGGGTAGGAGACAGCCTCGACCTCGTAGGGCAAGCCCATCTCCTCGCATTGCCACATCGCGCGCAGGCCGCGAGCGCCGCGCGGGAAATTGTAGATCTTGATCATCTGCGGCCCCTCGCTCGCGACGTGTGGCAGCGCCGTGCGTCCTCGGCCGCCACAGCGATGGTCGCTCTCCCTGGAAACTGGAAAGCAGACTGGAGAACAGACCTCCATCCAGCCCACTGGCGCATACCGCGGGCCCGCTGCCCCGTCAAGCGCCGGAGTCCGCGGCGGGCCGTCCTCCTCCTCGCCGCGCGAGGGGCGCCCGCAGCGGCGTCGCGAGGACGCGCCGCTGAGCTGGTGTCGATTTGCCGTCACGAGGGATCGCCCGGACAAGGGATGTCCCCTCGCCCGCCGGTTCGGCCGGCCGGAGCGCGAGCGCGCGCGGCGGCCAGACGCGAGGTCGTCGCGACGCGCCGCCGCGCGGTTTCGTGCTGCGGTGAATGTTCACCCGGCCACAGGCAACGAAGGGCGGCGGAGGGATAGGGGATGATGCGATCGATGTGGAGGCTCGGGATCCCCCTTGCCTGCGGGCTTGCGATGCTGCCCGCGGGCGCCGCGTGGGCGGACGGCACGCCGTCGTGGGAGAGCGTTCCGCCCATGATCACCCGGCGAGGCGAGCACACGGCCACGGTGCTCCAGGACGGCCGGGTGCTCGTCGCGGGTGGGTACACGGAGGTGGACGAGGCTCACTTCTTTCGATATGCGCCGGGCGTCGTCCCCGTACGACGCTTGAACGCCGTCGTGAGATGTCCCTGATTGGCGAAGCCACAAGCCAGAGCGATCTCGGCGATGGACAGCCGCTCGTCCCGGAGCATGGTCATCGCCCGCTCGATGCGTCGTGAAAGCACGTACTGATAGGGAGTCTGCTGGAAGGCGTGCTTGAACAAGCGCGAGAAATGGTCCGGCGAGTAGCCCACCAGCCCCGCCAGGTCGACGAGCCCGAAGTTCGAGGAAAGCTCGCCGTCCACGAACTTCTCGATCCGAGCGCGCTGGTCGCTCGAGAGGCTCGCGTTGCGCAGCGCGAGCCCCGCCCTGGCCCCCGCTCCGTACCGCGCCGAGACGTACGAAGCCAGCGCCAGGGAGAGCGACTGCACGTAGACGGCCCCAAAGTACTCCTGCCCCATGGCCTGCGCCTGCAGGCGATGAACCAGGTCGACCACGTGGGCGTCGACCAGACCGAATTGTGGGCCCCGCTCCGGGACCAGGCCGGGGGACGGAGACGAACAGAGCGCCGACATCGACGCTTCGGGGAAGTTCACCGACGTGCACACCGACGGTCGCCCCCGCCACTCGACGCTGAGGAGCCGCGTCCGCCGCGGCAAGAGGTCCATCATGCCCGAGAGCCGTTCGAAGGAATGCTCCCGAGGCTCTCCCGAGGCCGGCTCCACGAAGCAGATGTCGACTTGCGAGGGGCCTCCCACCCAGACCAGGACCGCATCCGACTCCGTCGATAACCCCTCGAGCCGACCGCTCTCGGGCACGTGCCCGATCCGGAGAGGCAGCCCCACCCAGTCCGAGCCGGTGAGAGCCACTCCATACTTTGCTGAAAACGCCGCGGTCATGCTCGGGGTCGACCCGGAACATCGTCGACTTCGAAGAACAAGGGGTCAAGCGTTTCTTGCACAGAGCTATTGCACGAATTGCACGAAACTGCACGAAGCGTGCCCGACCGCACACCTCTGCTCGCTTGCGTCGCGCGGATCGGAGCCCGCGTGTCGAGATCCTGAAAAGCTTCGCCGAGAACTTGAACGACATCGCCGCGAGCGCTGCCTACCCTTCCCGCCACTTCCTCGCAGAGGCTGCGCGGGGGGCGTGGCATTGCGCCGAGCTCCCGCTGGGCTTCTGTCTGAAATACAATTTTTCACCCTATCGGTCGAATACGACCGGGAGCTCTGCTCACATGTCAACCTTGACCTCTCCGCACCTCGTTCGCCGTGGTGCACTCGGCGCCTTCGCCCGCGGGATTCCCCTGGCGAGCCTTCTCCTTCTCGGTTCACTGGCCTGCTCCAGCACCTCGGACGGGTCGTCCGATGGCTCGGGCGGGTCCGGAGGCGCGACCTCCAGCGGCACCGCGGCGGGCACGGGTGGGGCCTCGGAAGGCGCCTCGACCACGAGCGGAGCGGGCGTCACGACGGGGACCTCTGGCTCGGGTGGGCAGGCGCCCACGGGAGCAACCACGGGAAGCGGCGGGGCCGGCACGGGTACAAGTACAAGCTCCTCCACGACCGCGACGTCCACGGGCTCGGGCGGCACTGGGGGCTCCCCCGACGCAGGGTTCCAGCCTTGCCCGGAGACGGGCCCTTGCAAGATCCTGCCCCTCGGGGACTCGATCACCTTCGGCCTCGGCTTCGATGGCGGGTACCGCGTCGAGCTCTTCCACCTGGCCCAGCAGGACGACCACGACGTCACCTTCACGGGCACGCAGCAGATGAACGGCCCCGCCATGGTCGATGGCGTGCCGTTCCCCCGCAACCACGAGGGGATCAGCGGAGAGACCATCCAGCAGATCGCCAATCGCGTGCCGACCCCGGCGCTCAGAGATATGCCGCACATCGTGCTGCTCCATGCGGGCACCAATGACATGGTGTCGAGCGCGAACGGCGCCGACACCCGCCTGGGCGCTCTCCTGGACGAGCTGATCGCCGAGGCGCCGGACGCGCTGATCGTCGTGAGCAGCATCATTCCCCTGCCGTTCGCCGCGAGCTCGGTGAATACGTTCAACGCCGCCATCCCCGGGCTGGTCGAGGAGCGAGCCAGCGCGGGCGCGCACATCATCTTTGCCGATCAGTTCACGGGCTTCCCCACGTCCGAGCTCGGCGACCAGGTCCACCCCAATCAGGCTGGTTACGCCCGGATGGCGGGCGTCTGGTACGAAGCGATCGAGGACTACCTGAGGTGAGCCGGCCCGCGGTCGGGTCGAAGGCGAGCGTCGCTCGGCTCAGGTCGACGACCTGAGCGGCGCGCTCGCCCCGAAGAGAACAGCCGGGCGCGCAGCGGCGTCGCCCGGCTGTCGTTCCCTCGGTCGCTCGGCTTAGCGGATATAACGGTTGACGATGTTCTCGTAGAGCTCCTGCTGACCGCTCGTGAGCTTGACCTCACCACCGGCGTTGCCGAGCTCGGCCAGCTGCTCCAGCGTCAGCTTGCCCTGCTCGAAGTCGGCGCCCTTGCCGTTGTCGAACGACGCGTAGCGAGCCTTGCGCATCGACTCGAGCGGCGACTTGCGGATCAGGTCGTCGGCGATGATGAGCGAGCGAGCGAACACGTCCATGCCGCCGATGTGCCCGTGGAAGGTGTCGACCAGATCCGTCGAGTTACGACGGCGCTTGGCGTCGAAGTTGACGCCGCCACCCTGGAACCCGCCGCTGCGGAGCAGGATGAGCATCATCTCCACCGTCTCGTTGATGCTGTAGGGGAACTGATCGGTGTCCCACGCGTTCTGGTAGTCGCCGCGGTTGGCGTCGATGCTGCCGAGCATCCCGGCGTCCGCCGCGACCTGCATCTCGTGATCCATGGTGTGACCGGCGAGCGTCGCGTGGTTCGTCTCCAGGTTGAGCTTGAAGTCCTTGTCCAGGCCGTGCTGGCGCAGGAACCCGATCACGGTCTCCGCGTCGAAGTCGTACTGGTGCTTGGAGGGCTCCATCGGCTTGGGCTCGATGAAGAAGGTGCCCTTGAAGCCGCGCGAGCGCGCGTAGTCGCGAGCGATGGTCAGGAAGCGAGCGAAGTGAGCCTTCTCGCGCTTCATGTCCGTGTTCAGCAGGCTCATGTACCCTTCGCGGCCGCCCCAGAACACGTAGTTCTCGCCGTTCAGGGCGATGGTGGCGTCGAGGGCGTCCTTGAGCTGAGCACCGGCGTAGGCGAGCACGGAGAAGTCCGGGTTCGTGGAGGCGCCGTTCATGTAGCGCGGGTTGGAGAACAGGTTCGCCGTGCCCCACAGCAGCTTGATGCCCGACTGCGACTGCTTCTGCTTGGCGTACTCGACGATGCCCTGGAGACGACGCGACGTCTCGGCGCGGCTGTCGCCCTCTTCCACCAGGTCGATGTCATGGAAACAGTAATGCGTCGCACCCAGCTTGGTGATGAACTCGAAGTTCGCGTCCATCTTCATACGAGCGCGGGTCAGCGCGTCCTTGCCCTCATCCCAGGGGAAGTTGATCGTCCCAGGACCGAACGGATCGTGCCCACGACCGCAGAACGTGTGCCAGTAGCACACAGCAAACTTGAAGTGGTCCTTCATGGGTTTGCCAGCGACGACTCGGTTGGCATCGTACCACTTGAAGGCGAGGGGGTTGTCGGACTCAGGCCCCTCGTAGGGGATCTTGCCAACACCAGGGAAGTACTCTTTGTCGCCAGTCACAACGGTCATAAACGGATCTCCAGCTGGTGGTCTGCGTGCACCTTATATCAGAGGGCGCCTTCGACAAGAAGGCGTCCGCGAGGTAGTCCGCGAGGTAAAGTACCGCCGCCCCCTGCCGCGCCCGCCTGCTGCTCGAGCTGGTCCACGACGGCGGCGGTATGTTTGCAGCGACATGGTACTTCAGCGCGTGATGGCGGACCGTCGACGTGAGCTAACCGTGAGCGGGACCGAGCCCTGCGCGTCCGTCGCCCCGGGAGGCAAGAACTCGCCCGCAGCTCGCGCCGTCAGCAGCGTTCGCGCGGACGTTACGCTTGAATACCAGCTCAGCGCGCCCTTGTCAATACTCTTTACTAAGTGTGTAAGGCGGAACGCACCGCCCTCTGGCGTCCGGGGCGGCGGGTGGCGCGAGCCGACGAGGGATCGCCTGTCGCGGGGGCGCAGGTCGGCGCCGCTGCGGAGAAGTGGCGATGCAGCAGGCGGCGGCATGAAAGGTACGCTCGGAGCACCACCTCCGCGCCTCCAGGTCGTTCACCGGGATGTGCTCTGACACACGGAGCTGTCCTTGAGGTCCGTGCCCGGGAGTGGACCGTCGACGAGCTCGACGTCCCGGGGGCCGCGGAAGCGGACGCGGCGCGCGCGGCCTCCGTGGCGGGCGAGGAGCTCGGGCGGGTCCGCGGTGCCGCCGCCGCTCTCCGCAGCTCGCCGAGCTCGCTCGCGCCGCTCCCGCCGCCGCCCTCCCCGGGCTCTCTCCCGCCGCTCCCGCCGCCGCGCTCCATCGGGACCAGCACCGCCCCCGGTCACATAGCTGACTGGCTCGCGCCGATCGCGACGGGCGCCGCCGATCGTGTAGACAAGTAGACCGGATCACCGCTTCTTCCGTCGGTAGGTGCCGCGGCGGCGCCGCTCTGCCGCCCGGACCCTGAGGGACAGAGATGACCAACGCAGATCGAGGCGGCGAGAGGACAAGGGGCGTGTGGACCGGAGCCGGCGGCGGCGAGCGCGACGCACGACAGCGCCCGTGGCGTCCGGACCGGCGGGGGCGCCCGGCTGCCCGCGCGATGGCGCTCGCGCTCGCGGCCGGCGCGCTCGGCCTCGGCATGGCCGCCTGCGCGCGTGCCGCCCCGGACGCGTCAGGAACGGCCGCTGCCGGGTCCAGGCCGGCCGCCAGCGCTGGGCCGGCGGCCAGCGCCGCGCCGATCGACAGCCCCGCGCCCGTCGCCAGCGCCGCGCCTTCCGCGACGCCCCCGCCCGCGGGCGCCGCGGGGTGGCGGATCGAGAGCTCCCTCGGCGTGCAGATCGAGGTCCCGGCCGGCTGGGCCGTCAACGACTACGGCTGCAACATGACCCAGGGGCCCACCGTCGTCCGGGCGCAGGGGCCGCAGCGCCAGTGCCTGACGCCGGAGACGCCGAGCAAGCAGGTCGCGATCATCGGCCCCGATGCGCCGGAGGACGCCATGAAAGGTCCGGGGCTCACGCGACGTGGCGTGTCGCTCGGCGGCGTGAGCGCCGAGCGCACGGAGGGGCGGGGCGCGGACGGCCGTTATCTCGGCTGGCTGAGGATCCCGTCGCAGCGTGTCCTGGTCTCGGTCCGGGCCCACGATCCCGAGATCGCACGCCGGATCCTCGACAGCGCGCAGCTGGTCAGCGTCGACCACAACGGGTGTCCCGCCAGGCGCCCCGCGGGGAAGCGCCCCCAGGCGACGCACCCCGCCGCGCGCTCGGCCATGGCCCCCGGCAACCCGAGCTCGATCTCCATCTGCTACTACGGCACAGCCGCCGATGCGCTGCTGACCTCAGCACGCCTGTCCGGGCAAGAGGCCGCCGCGCTGGCCGCCGCCTTGAGCTCGGCAGCGCCCGGCCCCAACCCCGACGTCGACCCGAAGGAGTGCCTGCTCCCGCCGGCGCCGCCCCCGGCAGACGCGGTGTTGCTGGTGGAAGACGCCGCCGGCCGCGGCGCTGTCCATGTCGCGTTCTCCGGCTGCACCGGGCGCGGACTGGACAACGGCGCGCTGCGCGCGCACGTCGACGTGCCGCTGATCAAGCTCGTCATGACCCCGCTGGGGACGGGCTTCACGTTCAACGGCGACCTCGGCCCCTGAAGGGGTGACGGCGCTGGCCCGGAGGGCCGGAGGCGTGGTGCAGGAAGGAGCATCTCGACTTGCTGCTCGCTCCGTCGGGGCAGCGCGCGCCGACCGGCTCGCCTCGCGCGTCGCGCGTGACGGCGCGGGCGTTTGCCACTAGACTGGCAGTGCCCTTGTGCACCCATGGCGCTCTGGCTTCGAATCGTGTTCTTCTTCTCCGGCGCGGCGGCGCTGGTGTATCAGATCGTCTGGCAGCGGGCGCTCTTCTCCCTGTACGGGCTCGATATCACCTCGGTCACGATGGTGGTCACGGCGTTCATGCTCGGGCTGGGCGCGGGCAGCGCGCTCGGAGGCGCGATCTCACGGGCTCGCCCTGGTGCGGCCTTGCCCGTGTTCGGTGCTGCGGAGATCGGGATCGGCATCTTCGGTTATTTCAGCCTCGGCCTGTTCGATAGCGTCGCCAGGATCACCGGAGTCATCGGCCACCTCACCACCGGCCTCGTCGCGTTCTCGTTGCTGCTGCTGCCGACGACGCTCATGGGGGCGTCCCTGCCGCTGCTCGTCGGACACGCGGTGTCGCGATCGGGGAACGTCGGCCGATCGGTGGGGACGCTCTATTTCGTGAACACGCTGGGGGCGTCGGCAGGCGCCTATGTGTCGGTGCGCACGCTGCTGCCGGCGCTGGGATTGAGCGGCACCGTCGCGGCGGCGGCCTGCCTCAACGTCGTCCTCGGCGTCGCGGTCGTGGTCGGCACCCGGCTCGGGGACGTACGCCGGAGGTGTGAATGAGGTTGCCCGTGGCTTGCGTCGCCGCCGCCCTCAGTGGCTTCATCGCGCTTTCCTACGAGATCCTGTGGGTGCGCACGTATGCCTTCGCGACCGAAGGCCCACCCGACGCCTTCGGGCTGCTCATCGCGGCGTACCTGGTCGGCCTCGCCCTCGGGGCATTCGTCGCAGGAGAGTACTGCCGGCGAGCAGCGCCGGGTCGCCGCCCGCAGCTGGCGATCGTCGGGACCGTGATGGCGCTCACCAGCTCGGCGGCATTCCTCGTGATCCCGGCGACGGCCCGCCTGGTCAGCGCGCGAGGCCTGGGGGCAAGCTGGCCCGGCGTACCACCGGAGTCGACGCTCCCGCTCTTCGCCGTGGGCGCGGCCGGGCTCGGCGCAGGGCTCCCGTTGTTATCGCACTTCGCCATCCCCGCGGACGAGCGGGCGGGCGGCCGCCTCTCCTATATGGTCGTCGGCAACATCGTCGGCTCGGCGCTCGGCAGCCTGGCGACCGGCCTCTGGCTCCTCGACGCGATCTCCCTGCGCGGCCTCAACACCGCCCTGGCGACCGCCGGGTCGGCGCTCGGCGCGGCGCTCGTGATCACCGGGCTCACCACGCCTCTCTCGAGGGTGGTCCTCGGCGCCACGGCGGCGCTCCTGTTCGGGCTCTTCTCGTGGTGCTCCCCGGCGCTGCACGACCAGCTGTACGAGCGGCTCCTCTACAAGGACGAGTTCGTGACGGGCGAGCGGTTCGCTCACACCGTCGAAGGTCGCAGCGGCGTCGTCAATCTGACGACGAGCGGGGTCGTCTACGGCAACGGCTCCTACGATGGGCAGACGAACACCGATCCGCTCCCGCGTCCGGACGACAACCGCGTGCTGCGCGCCTACCTGGTGCCGGCCTTCCACCCCCGTCCGCGGGAGATCTTGATGATCGGGCTGGGCGCCGGCGCATGGCTGCAGGTGCTGGCCAACCTCGACGAGGTCACGCGGATCACCGTGGTCGAGATCGACCCTGGCTACGTCGAGGTGATGCGCCAGACTCCCACGCTGGCCAGCGCTCTCGAGAACCCCAAGGTGGAGATCATCATCGACGACGGGAGGCGCCATCTCGGGCGAACGGCGCAGCGGTTCGACGTCATCATCCAGAACACGATCGTCTACTGGCGCGCCCAGGCGGCCAACCTGCTCTCGCGCGAGTACCTCGCCATCTCGCGCGGACGCCTCCAGCCCGGGGGGATCCTCTACGTGAACGCGACATACTCGGCTGCCGCCCAGAAGACCGTGGCGACCGTGTTTCCGTACGCCATGAGATACCAGAACATGCTCATCGCATCGGACGAGCCGATCGCGATCGACCACGGGCGCTTCGAGCGGAAGCTCGAGCAGTGGCGGATCGACCGACAGCCCGTCCTCCCCCCGGGCGCGCGCGCCGCGGAGCTCGACCTGCTGCGAGAGCAGGACTGGCGCGGGATCCCCACCTGGGAGGGCCGTGAATCCATCCTGCGCCGCACCCAGGATCAGCCGGTGATCACGGACGACAACATGGCGAACGAGTGGTGGGACCTGGACACCTATCCCTGAGCGGCCCGGTGCCTGCTGCCCGCCCGGGCACCTGGACCATCGCGAGAGCAGGTCCCGCGCCCGGCGGAGGCCGCTCCGCCGGCCCCCGTCCGCTCCGCGCTCGCAGCGCTAGGACGAACCTGTCACCTTCGTCCCCCGATCAGCGGCCGTTTCGGGGATGAAAGGACGATCCGGTTCCGGCAGGTTTGTTCAAGAGGATCCGGCGATGAACGGGCAGTGTGACGTACGCGTCAGCCCGAGAGAGGTTGTGCGCACGTTGCTCGCGGCCGGCAAGCCTGTCGGCTCGATCGTGAGCGGCCGTCGGTGCCCCGCGATGACGTCAATGACCGTCAGTGGCAGGAGTGATAGGCGAGACATGAACCAGTACCACAAGCTGTACACACCGCAGGACACCGCCGTCGTCTTCATCGATCATCAGCCGCAGATGACCTTCGGTGTCGCCAGCATCGACCGCGCGACGCTGATCAACAACGTGACCCTCCTCGCGAAGGCGGCGAAGGAGTTCAACGTCCCGACCGTCATCACGTCGGTGGAGACGGAGTCCTTCAGCGGCTACGTGTGGCCTCAGCTCCTCGACGTGTTCCCCGGCCAGGCTGTCATCGAGCGCACCTCGATGAACTCGTGGGACGACCCTGCGTTCCGGGCGGCCATCGAGGCGACCGGCAAGAAGAACCTCCTCATGACGGGGCTGTGGACCGAGGTCTGCGTCACGTGGCCCACCATCGAGCTGCTGGGCGCCGGCTACAACGTCTACGTCGTCGAGGACTGCTGCGGGGCCACCTCTCCTGCGGCCCAGGAAGCGGCCCTGTCGCGCATGGTCCAGGCAGGGGCGGTGCGCCTCACGACCATCCCCGCGCTGCTGGAGTGGCAGCGCGACTGGGCGCGCCGCGAGCACTACGACAACCTCATGGCGCTGCTCAAGCAGCACGCCGGCGCCTACGGCGTGGGCGTCGAGTACGCCTACACGATGGTCCACCACGCGCCTCAGTCCGCGGCGAAGCCGCAGATCGTGCCGAAGAAGGGCAGTCACTAGGCCGGCCGCGCATGGGTCAGACCATCCACATCGCGATCACCCGGCGCGTCCGGCGAGAGCACGCCGCGGCGTTCGAGCGAGGCCTCGCCGAGTTCGCGCGCCGGTCCCTGGCCGAGCACGGCGCGCTGGGGGTGCAGCTCTTGCTCCCCGCGCCGGGCTCCGGCTCGATGGAGTACGGCATCCTCCGCAGCTTCGCCAGCGCGGCCGATCGAGAGGCGTTCTACAAGACAGACCTGTACAGGGAGTGGCTCGCGAAGAGCGAGCCCATGGTCGAAGGCGACCCCACGACCCGGGAGCTGGGCGGGCTCGAAGCGTGGTTCCCCCACCCCCACGCGACGAGCCCGCCCCGCTGGAAGATGGCGCTGCTGACGTGGATCGCGGTCTGGCCCGTGAGCATGGCGGTGCCGGCGGCGCTCATGCCCCTGCTCGGAGCGAGCCTCCCTCGCGCGCTCTCGGCGGGCATCGTCGCGGCCGGCATCGTCGTCGCGTTGACGTGGGCGGTGATGCCCCTCCTGGTGAAGGCGGCCGCCGGGTGGCTCCACCAGGACCAGGCGAAAGGAGACTCATGAAGACGGCTGATCTCATCCTCGTCAACGGACGCATCACGACGCTCGATCCGCGTCGCCCCGAGGCGCGGGAGGTCGTCGTGGTCGACGGGCGCATCGCCGGGGTCGACGACGCCTCGGCGTTCCACCGCGGGCCGGGGACGAGGGTCGTCGACCTCGGCGGGCGCAGGGTCATCCCCGGCCTCAACGACTCCCATCTCCACGTCATCCGCGGCGGCCTGAACTACAACATGGAGCTGCGCTGGGAGGGCGTGCCCTCGCTGTCGCTCGCCCTCCGGATGCTCCGCGAGCAGGCGGCGCGCACGCCGGCCCCGCAGTGGGTGCGCGTCGTCGGCGGCTGGAGCGAGTTCCAGTTCGCCGAGCGCCGCATGCCGACGCTGGACGAGATCAACGCCGCCGCGCCGGACACCCCGGTCTTCATCCTGCACCTCTACGGCCGGGCCCTGCTCAACGGCGCGGCCCTGCGGGCCTGCGGCTACACGAAGCAGACGCCCGACCCGCCCGGCGGCGAGATCGCCCGCGACAGGGCGGGCAACCCCACCGGCCTGCTGATCGCGCGGCCGAACGCGACGATCCTCTACGCGACCCTGGCGAAGGGGCCGAAGCTCCCGCCGGAGTACCAGGTCAACTCGACACGCCACTTCATGCGGGAGCTGAACCGCCTCGGCGTGACGAGCGTGTGCGACGCCGGCGGCGGCTTCCAGAACTACCCCGAGGACTACGAGATCATCCGCCAGCTCCACGAGCGCGGCGAGATGACGTTGCGCATCGCGTACAACCTCTTCACGCAGAAGGCCGGCGCGGAGCTCGAGGACTTCGCGCGCTGGTCCAGGGCCGTGAGGCCCGGTGAGGGCGACGACCTGCTCCGCTGCAACGGCGCCGGAGAGATGCTGGTCTTCTCCGCGGCGGACTTCGAGGACTTCCTGGAGCCGCGCCCGGACCTCGCCGGGACGCTCGAGGCCGAGCTCGAGCGCGTGGTGCGCTTCCTGGCCGAGAACCGCTGGCCATTCAGGCTCCACGCCACGTATGACGAGTCGATCCAGCGATTCCTCGGCGTCTTCGAGAAGGTCGACCACGACGTGCCGCTCGGAGGGCTGCACTGGTTCTTCGACCACTGCGAGACGATCTCGGACCGCAGCATGGAACGCGTGAAGGCGCTCGGCGGCGGTATCGCGGTCCAGCACCGGATGGCCTTCCAGGGAGAGTACTTCGTGGCGCGGTACGGGGCGAAGGCGGCGGAGCGCACGCCGCCGATCCGGCGCATGCTCGAGATGGGCATCCCTGTCGGGGCAGGCACGGACGCCACGCGCGTGGCGAGCTACAACCCGTTCGTCTCGCTGTACTGGATGACCACGGGGCGGACGCTCGGAGGGCTCTCCCTCTACCCCGCGGCGTCGCGGCTGACGCGGGAGGAGGCGCTCCGGCTGTACACCCAGGGGAGCTCCTGGATGTCGCGCGACGAGGGCGCGCGCGGCGCGATCGCGGCCGGTCAGCTCGCCGATCTGGCCGTGCTGAGCGACGACTACTTCCGTGTTCCCGACGAGGAGATCCAGTCGCTCGAGTCGGTGCTCACGATCCTCGGCGGCAAGCCGGTGTACGCCGCCGGCGAGTTCAAGCCGCTCGACCCGGGGGACCTGCCCGTCATGCCCGACTGGTCGCCGGTGCACCACCACCCCGGCGCGTGGCGGCGCTCGCCCGCGGAGGAGGGCATCGTCGATCGAGCGCACAGGCAAGCGCCGACACACCGGTGCTCGACGGAGCTTCCGCGGTGGCTCTCAGGGCTGCGCGGGCTGCTCGACGGCGGGTGCGAGTGCTTCGCGTTCTGACGCGCGCGAGCGCGCCTGATCCGCGCCCTGACGGGCTCCAGCCAGGCTCGCTACAGGGACGAATCCCCATCACCGGAAGCACGATGGCATTGAAGGTGTGAACCTCCGCGACCCGCGCCGGAGCCACGGGTCATGGGGGCGAGGTGCCGGCGCAGTGGCTCCGGCGCCACGAGCTCGGGGGCACACCGATGATCTTCCGGAACGCGCGCGTGAAATGGCTCTGATCGCTGAAGCCGCAGCGAAGCGCGATCTCGGCGAGCGAGCGGTTCGGGTCGAGCATCAGGGCCTTGGACCGCTCGACCCGCCGGCGGAGCAGCCAGCGGTGGGGCGGCATGGCCATGCTCTCCCGGAACGCGTGCGCGAAATGGCTGATCGAGACGCCGCAAGCGTCGGCGAGGTCGGCGAGCCGGAGGTCGTTGCCGAGGTTCTCCTCGATGAGCTCCGTCGCTCGGCGCACCTGCCACCGGGTGAGGCGCCGGCAGCCCTGGCTGGCGGCCGGCGCCGCGTGACCATAGGTCTTGCCGAGGTGAGCGACGAGCGCCCAGCCGATATGATCGAGGAACAGCGCATTGGCTTGCTCGGGGTGGTCCAGCGCCGGGATGACCGCGCTGGCCAGCGCGCGGATCACGGGATCGTCGACGGGCACCGCCGGCGCGACGTGGAGCTCCGAGCTCTGGAGCCGGCGCTCGTCGGCGTCGAGCGCCTTCAACGCGGCCTGGGGGACGTGGAAATTCACCGCGTCGAAGCGCTTGTGGATACAAGCGCGCCAGTCCTGGCGGTAGTCGAGCACGCTCGCCAGGCCGGCGGGCGGCCTCAACGTGGAGATGTGGCGGTCGTCCACCCAGACGTCCTCGTGGGAGTCGCTGAGGCGGAGTGTGACGAGGTAGGCATGCTCCGGCTCGTGGGCGTCCAGCATGCCGAGGTCGTCGAAATCGCAGCGTATACGTGAGAAGCCGATGATCCCTTTTCCCAGGTCGCGCGTGACCAGGGTCCGGATCTGCGCCGCGTCCGCGTAGCGCAGGTACAGGTTGCGTTCCGAGATGTCCTTCATGAAGCGGTGCGTCGTCGGCCAGCTGCACGGTCACTCTACGGCCGCGCTTCATCGAAGCCCAGAGCGACGTCTCGCCTCGCGGGCGAGCCCGTCCGCTTCCCCCTCCCCCACGCGCCGCGCGGCCCCCACAGCACCGCGTGACGCGGCAGCGAGCCACGGCCCTGCTCCATCGCGCGCAGCACGGCGCCCTGGAGCGGCCTGGCCGTGCCTGTCACAGGAGGGTGTATGGGACGGACCTTCTCCGAGCTGGACGACGACCTCACCGGCTTCCTCGCCGAGCAGCGCCTCTTCTTCGTCGCCTCCGCGCCTTCGGGCGACGGCGGGCACGTCAACGTGTCGCCGAAGGGGTACGACACCTTCCGCGTCCTCGACCCGCGGACCGTGGCCTACCTCGACCTGACCGGCAGCGGCGTCGAGACCATCGCGCACCTGCGCGACAACGGCCGCATCACGCTGATGTTCTGCGCGTTCGCCGGGCCACCCCGCATCGTGCGCCTCCAGGGCCGCGGCGAGCCGGTCTTCCCCGGCGACCCGCGCTTCGACGCGCTGGCGAGCCTGTTCCCGCCGCTGCCGGGCGTCCGGTCGGTGATCCGCGTGGCGCTCGAGCGCATCGCCACGTCGTGCGGCTACGCCGTGCCGCTCATGGCGTACGAGGGCGAGCGGGACACGCTGTCGAAATGGGCGGAGCGCAAGGGGCCGGAGGGCCTCCCGCGCTACCGGCTGGAGAAGAACACGAAGAGCATCGACGGCCTGCCGGGCTTGCCCCCGCCGCCCGGGGACGCGGGCGGCTCGACGCCCGGAGCCCCTTCAGGAACAGGTGACGTCCATGGGGCATGACATCGATCGTCTGCATTTGCACCATGTAGGCCATGTGGTGAGCGACCTCGAGGAAGGCCTCGAGCTCTATCGGCGGCTCGGCTTTCACCTGTCGCCGCCCGCCTGCCCCGTGCTGTCGCTCAGGGAGGGCGAGCCTCCCCGGCCGATCGGCGCGGCGAACACCCACGCCAACTTCCCGCGCAGCTTCGTCGAGCTCATGAGCTGCGTCAGCGACGACGATCCCGACCGGCTCCCGCGCGGCGCCAGGCGCATCCCCATCCAGGCTCCCCCGGAGCACCTGCCGCGGATCACCGCGGCCATCCGCAGCACCGTCGCCAGGGTCGCCTCGTGCCTCGCGCGCTTCCAGGGCCTGCACATCCTCGTCTTCAAGACGTCCGACGCCGACGCCACCGCCGGCCGGCTGAGCGCGGAGGGCGTCCGTCACGGGGGCGTCAACACCGTCCGGCGCCCGATCGACACCGCGAGCGGGACGCGGATGGAGCCGACCCGCCTCGTCGAGATCGACAGCGACGAGCCGGAGGAGGCCAGGGCAGGCCGCGTGTCCGAGGGGAGGCTCGCGGTGGCGGAGGACCCGCCGGCGGA
Source organism: Sorangium sp. So ce321 (assembly GCF_051530195.1). NCBI lineage: Bacteria > Pseudomonadati > Myxococcota > Polyangiales > Polyangiaceae > Sorangium > Sorangium sp. So ce321. Next base: position 8,700,284 of record NZ_CP150329.1, read on the forward strand.
GGTGCTCGACGCGCAGCTCGACCTCGATCACCCGAACGGCGCGGTCGCTCTCGTGGGGTCCGTGCTCTGCGTCGCCCGGGCCGCCTTGCCCGACGTCGAGCGCCGCTACGAGAAGTACCTCGGCCGCCCCGCGCGCGCCGACGGGCCGACGCGCGTCTTCGAGCTCGAGGGCTCCCAGGTCACCCTCGTCGCCGACGCCGACCTGGACACGCTCCTGCCGGGCGAGCGGGCCCCCGCGCTCCCGGCCTTCGCCGCCTACGCTGTCGCGGTGCGCGACCTCGGCGCCGCGCGGAGGCTGCTGGAGGAGAACGGCTTGCCGCTGCGGCGGTCGGCGGCCGGCGACCTCTTCGTCCCGGCCGCCGCGGCGCTCGGCGCCGCGATCGTCTTTCGACAGGCTGACTGAGCACGCCCGCGGCAGGCCAGCTGAGCGAGGCCGCCGGGGCGGCGCTCACGTCAAGAACGCATTCTCGAGATGCGTGTTCACGTACCCCGGCTTCTCGCGCGGCAAGGTCATGACAGCCACCTGCCCGGCGCGCCCCGGCACGCACCGTAAGTTCCTTTGCGTTCCAATCATTTCCCGGCCGCCGGCGAGGGCGCAAATGTCAAGGCCGAACCAGGTTGTGACGCGCGGCGCCTGCCCGGGTGACCTCAGAAGCTGAGAGGAAGCAGCCGAGTCCGCCCCGCGCCGCGTCGCGCAACGTGCGTCATTCGTCCGCGGTGCTCGTGGAATCCGCCGCGGAAAGACGTCGTGAGCTCTGGTGGAATCCGCCGCGGAAGACGTCGTGAAGAAGAGCCGAGTGGAGCAGGATGAAGTGATTTTCGGCTAGAGGTGCGAGGGGCGCCCGATCTACCCTGTGCCGGGGTCGTCGACTTCCTGCCCGAGCGCAGTCGCTCGTGTTCGTCGAGGTGTGTCGTGAGTTTGAGAACGTCTTATCTGGCTTTGGCGGTGGGATTACTGCAAGTAGCTGCCGCCTGTGGAGGGGATGCCCCCTCCACGGGCGGCGAAACAGGCGCGGGCGGCGCGGGGAGCGGCGCGGTCTCCGGCAGCGGCGCGGCTGCCGGCACCGGCGGCGACGACTTCGCTGCCGGCGTCGGCGTCGGCACCGGCGGCGAGGGCGGCGGGCCGGACCCGTGCGCCGGCGACGACCCGCCCCCCGAGTGCGAGCTGCCGCAGGAGCCAGCGTGCGGCGACGGCCAGATCAACCAGGCCAGCGAGGCGTGCGACGACGGCAACAGCCTGCCCGGCGACTGCTGCTCCGGGCTGTGCGAGATCGAGCCCTACTGCGCATGTCCCACGCCCGGCGCGCCGTGCGTCCTGACCATCGCCTGCGGCGATGGCGTGCTCGATCCGGGCGAGTTCTGCGACGACGGCAACACCGCGGATGGCGACGGCTGCAGCGCCGACTGCTTCTTCGTCGACCCCTCGTACGTCTGTCCGATGCCGGGCCAGCCGTGCACGCTGCTCTACGACTGTGGCGACGGCCGCGTGAACGGCTCGGAGGAGTGCGACGACCGCAACGAGGCGTCCGGCGACGGCTGTAACGCCGACTGCCGGCGCGAGGCGGGCTTCGTTTGCTCCAGGCCGGGGCAGCCCTGCGAGCGCGTGCCGGTCTGCGGCAACGGCGACAAGGAGAGCGGCGAGCAGTGCGACGACGGCAACGCCGCCAGCGGCGACGGCTGCTCGAGCCTCTGCCGGCAGGAGTCGTTCTATACGTGCCCCACCCCGGGAGAGCCCTGCGAGCTGCAGATCCGGTGCGGCGACGGCGCGGTCGACCCCGGCGAGCTCTGCGACGACGGCAACACGCTGAACGGCGACGGCTGCAGCGCCGACTGCAGGGTGCTCGACCCGCTCTTCGTGTGCCCCGAGCCGGGCGAGCCCTGCATCCGGCTTTACCGCTGCGGTGATGGCCGCGTGAACAGCGGCGAGCAGTGCGAGGACGGCGACGACCCGCCCGCGTCCGGCGACGGCTGCAGCGCGGAGTGCATGCGCGAGCCGGGCTACGTGTGCCCGAGGCCCGGGCAGGCGTGCGAGCTCCTGCCCGTCTGCGGCAACGGGTTCCTGGAGAGCGGCGAGCAGTGCGACGACGCCAACGTCGCGAGCGGCGATGGCTGCTCGAGCCTGTGCCGGCAGGAGGCGTTCTATTCCTGTCCGATCCCCGGGCAGCCCTGCCAGCTGCAGCTCCGGTGCGGCGACGGCGTCGTGAACCCCGGCGAGGTCTGCGACGACGGCAACACGGCGAGCGGCGACGGCTGCAGAGCGGACTGCAGCGCGGTGGAGCCGAATTACGTGTGCACCACGCCGGGTGAGCCCTGCGTCGTCCCGTTCCGGTGCGGCGACGGCCGAGTGAACGGCTCGGAGGAGTGCGAGGACGGCGACAGCCCGCCCGCGTCCGGCGACGGCTGCAGCGCGACGTGCATGCGCGAGGATGGATATCAGTGCAGCCGGCCCGGCCAGCCGTGCACGCGGCTGCCTGTCTGCGGCAACGGCGCCAAGGAGACCGGCGAGCAGTGCGACGACGGCAACACCGCCGGCGGCGACGGCTGCTCGAGCCTGTGCCGGCAGGAGGCGTTCTACACCTGCCCGAACCCGGGGCAGCCCTGCCAGCTGCAGATCCGCTGCGGCGACGGCGTGGTGAACCCGGGCGAGCTCTGCGACGACGGCAACACGGCGAGCGGCGACGGCTGCAGCGCGGACTGCAAGACGGTGGACACCGCGTATGTGTGCCCCGAGCCCGGTGAGCCCTGCGTCCTCCTCTACCGGTGCGGCGATGGCCGCGTGAACGGCTCGGAGGAGTGCGACGACGCCGACGACCCGCCCGCGTCCGGCGACGGCTGCACGGCCGCCTGCCGGCTCGAGGACGGCTGGATCTGCAGGCCGGGCCAGCCCTGCACGCGGAGGACGTACTGCGGCGACGGCGTGGTCCAGCCGGGCGAGCAGTGCGACGACGGCGGCGACGCCAGCCCTGTCGGCGGCGACGGTTGCACGCCGCAGTGCAAGATCGAGCTCGGCTGGACGTGCCCGCCGACCGGCGGGCACTGCACCCCGCCTGCGCCTCCCGTCTGCGGAGACGGCGTGATCGGCGGCACCGAGACGTGCGACGACGGACAGAAGCCCCCGGCCAGCGGCGACGGCTGCAGCGCCGACTGCCAGCTCGTCGAGGATGGGTGGGATTGCTCGCGCGTCGGGTTCCCGTGCAAGACGATCTGCGGCGACGGGATCAAGATGGGCGCCGAGCAGTGCGACGACGGCGATCTCTTCCCGGGCGACGGCTGCGACGAGACCTGCAAGATCGAGCCGGGCCGGGTGTGTGACGACGGCGAGCCCCAGGATTGCCTGGGCTTCTCGCTCTGCGGCGACGGCATCGCCGAGGGCACCGAGGTCTGCGACGACGGCAACGACAACTGGCGAGACGGCTGCACGCCGGACTGCAAGCGCGAGCCGAACTGCCCGCTCGGCGCGTGCGTCTCGGAGTGCGGCGACGGCATCCTCCTGCCCGGCGACGCGACCGAGCAGTGCGATGACGGCAACAACGAGAGCGGCGACGGCTGCTCCGCCGACTGCGCGGTCGAGGCCGGCTACGTCTGCACGGTGGAGGCCACCGAGATGCGGCTGCCGATGGTCCTCCGCGACTTCATCGGCTATTGCCCGACGAACAACACCTTCAGCTCCACGGCCAACGGCGCCTGCGACGCCAACCAGGGCGATGCGCTCCGCGGGCACCTCGACTTCGAGATCAGCCCCGACGGCGCGCAGATCGACGGCACCGTCGCGACGACGCTCGACGCCGACGGCAAGCCCGTGAACGCACGCGGAACCGGCACGCTCACGCCGGCCGCCGCGAACGGCTGGACCACGGGGCAAACCAACTTCCAGTGGTGGTACCGGGACAACCCCAACTTCAACAGGACGATCATGACCACGATCGACCTGGTCGAGACGAGCCCCGGGACCTTCGTCTACGAGCGGAGCCCGTTCTGGCCGCTGGACCTCGCCCCGCCCGGCGGGGATCCCGTGCTCGAGAGCCTGGTCGCAAGCGGCCTGGAGCTGCAGCAGAACGGCGAAGCCGGCCAGAGGCACAACTTCTACTTCACGAGCGAGGTCCGCTACTGGTTCCAGTTCAACTCGGACACGAGGGCGGCCGACCCTGTGCTCACGTTCTACGGTGACGACGACGTCTGGGTGTTCATCAAGAACACGCTGACCGCGGACATCGGCGGCATCCACCAGCGCAACCAGGAGAGCGTGACCATCCTCGACAACGGCAACGCCCGCGTGACCCCCTGCACCGAGACCAACTGCCCGGATCGCGCGCCTTACACCGTCAACCTGGGCCTCGAGAACGGCAAGGTCTACGAGATCGCGGTGTTCCAGGCCGAGCGCCACGTCACCGGGTCGAACTACCAGCTCACGCTGGCGGGCTTCAGCGCCGGCAGATCGGCCTGCACGCCGCAGTGCGGGGTCGACCCGCCGGTCGTGACGCCCGGTGAGGAGTGCGACGACGGCACCCGGAACGGGACGGGCTACGGCAAGTGCAACAACTGCCAGCTCGGCGCGTACTGCGGCGACGGCGTGAGGAACGGCCCCGAGGCCTGCGACAACGGCGTGAACAACAGCACGTACGCCAACGCCTCCGGCGCCTGCGCGCCGGGGTGCGTGGCCCCGCCCCGCTGCGGCGACGGCGCGGTCAACGCCCCGTACGAGGCGTGCGACCTCGGCGCCGGCAACACGGCGGGCGGCTACGGCGGCTGCACGACGTCCTGCGACATCGGGCCTTACTGCGGCGACGCGATCCGCAACGGCACCGAGCAGTGCGACGACGGCATCAACGACGGCACCTACGGCACCTGCAACCCGACCTGCACGCCGGCCCCGAAGTGCGGCGACGGCCGCGTCGACGCGGACTGGGGCGAGGAGTGCGACGACGCGGACGACCCGTACTGCGTGGCCTGCCAGCTCGGCGAGCACTGCGGCGACGGGGTGGTGCAGCCGGAGTTCGACGAGGAGTGCGACGACGGCATCAACGACGGCGGGTACGGCCAGTGCAACCGCTCGTGCGTGCTCGGGCCCCGCTGCGGCGACGGCATCGTCCAGCCCGAGGACGAGAACTGCGACCTCGGCGACGGCAACAACACCGGCGCGCACGGAGGGTGCACCCGTACCTGCAACTACGCGCCGTACTGCGGCGATGGCATCAGGAACGGCGCCGAGGGGTGCGACGACGGCGTGAACGACGGCGCGTACGGCACCTGCAACCCGGGCTGCACGCCGGCCCCGAAGTGCGGCGACAACCGCGTCGACGTGGACTGGGGCGAGGAGTGCGACAGCGCCACCGACCCGTACTGCATCAGCTGCCACATCGCCTCGCAGTGCGGTAACGGCGTCACGCAGCCCGAGCTCGGCGAGGAGTGCGACGACGGCGTGAACGACGGCGGGTACGGCCAGTGCGGCCCCTCGTGCGTGTACGGTCCCCGCTGCGGCGACGGCATCGTGCAGCCCGGCGAGGAGCAGTGCGACCTCGGTGACGGCAACAACACGGGCGCTTACGGCGGGTGCACCTCCACCTGCCGCTACGCGCCTTACTGCGGCGATGGCGTCAGGAACGGCCGCGAGGCGTGCGACGACGGCGTGAACGACGGCACCTACGGCACCTGCAGCCCGGGCTGCCTGCCGGCCCCGCGGTGCGGCGACAACCACGTCGACGCGGACTGGGGCGAGGAGTGCGACAACGCGGCCGACGCGAGCTGCGCGAGCTGCCGGCTCGGCGCGCACTGCGGCGACGGGGTGGTTCAGTCGCAGTTCGGCGAGGAGTGCGACGACGGCATCAACGACGGCGGGTACGGCCAGTGCAACCCCTCGTGCGTGTACGGGCCGCGCTGCGGCGACGCCATCGTCCAGCCCGAGGAAGAGGAGTGCGACCTCGGCGAGGACATGAACAGCGGCGTCTACGGCGGGTGCAACCTCCTCTGCCAGTACGGGCCGTACTGCGGCGACGGCATCGTCAGCGGCGCCGAGACGTGCGACGACGGCGTGAACGACGGCGTGTACGGGAGCTGCCTGCCCAACTGCACCCCCGCGGCCAGGTGCGGCGACAGCAACGTCGACGACGAGTGGGGCGAGCAGTGCGATCCCCCGAACGCGGCGACGGGCTGCAGCAACAACTGCCGCCTCGGCGCCCAGTGCGGCGACGGCGTCGTGCAGCCGGGCGAGCAGTGCGACGACGGCGATAACGACGGCGGTTACGGCCAGTGCGGCCCGCGCTGCCAGCTCGGCCCGCGCTGCGGCGACGGCATCCGCAACGGCACCGAGCAGTGCGACGACGGCGACGGCCACAACACCGGCGGCTACGGCAAGTGCGCGCCGGGCTGCGTCTACGGGCCGTACTGCGGCGACGGCAAGCTGCAGAGCTTGTACGAGGACTGCGACGACGGCAACCGCATGGCTGGCGACGGCTGCAGCCTGACCTGCCAGTACGACAGCATCCCCAACTAGCCCCGCCCGCCAGCGGGCGCGCGGGGAGCAGGCCTCGTCCGAGGCCTGCCCCCGCGAGCTCACCGCCCGCTCCCCCACCCTCCCTCGATCCAGCCGCTGACGGCGGCCACCGGCCGCCTGAGCCCCTACGGGCGCCCGAGGGCTTCCCGCATCACGCTGTCATCGACGAGCGGCGCGAGCTCCGCGCGGGTACGCGGGGCGCGGCCTGTCTGCGCGGCGACCCAGGGCTCTTCTTCCTCGAGGACGTCCAGGATGTCGGGCACCAGCGTGCCCTGGAACCGCTCGTCCTCCCAGACCTGCTCCAGCACGGAGGGCTCGATGCCGATCGCGTCCGAGATCCTCGGCCAGACCGCTTCTGGGTTGGTGCGGTAGAGCTCCTGCGCGCTCGCGAGCGAGCGCACGAACTCGACGATACCGCGCCGCTCCTCGGGATCCGCGAGCTTCTCGGCGGTGCTGTGGAGGTTCACGATCTCGCGGTAGAGCGAGCGATCCTGGAACACGATGGCGTCGCTCCCGATCGCGTTCGCCGCGAGCTGGGTCGATGGCTCCCAGAGCGCGACGGCGTCCACGACGCCCTCCTCGAGCATGGCCGGCAAGGTGTTCGCCGCGCAGGGCGCGGCCATGCAGATGCCCCCGGAGACGACCGTGTAGTCGGCGTCGGTGAGGCCCACGGTGCCCAGGTACTTGTGGATGAAGTAGGCCGCGGAGGTGTTGGCGATCGAGCCGATCCGCTTGCCTCGCAGGTCCGCGAGCGAGCTGATCCCCGCCGCCCGGTTGGCCACGATGCGGTAGAACGTCTCCGTCACCGTGAAGATGATACGCAGGTCGGGGTGAGCCACCGATTGTCGTAGCGTCTGCGTCTCCGCGTTGGTGCCGAGATCGACGCTGGCGTCGTTGAGCAGGCCCACGATGCCGCCGGGCTCGACGGTCGCTTCACCGGGATAGAAGTCCTGGGCCGCGATCAGCGCAGGGGTGAACTCGATGGATGAGGTGTCGCTCGTGATGCTGAGCGCAGGAAACGAAGCTGCTCCGCCGTTCCCGCCGGCGCCGCCATTCCCGGCAGCGCCGCCATTCCCGCCCGCGCCCGCGTCCCTGCCGCCATTCCCGCCCGCGTCCCCGCCCGCGCCGCCATTCCCGCCCGCGCCGCCCTGGCCGGCGCTGCCGCTGCTCGCGTCGGCAGCACCAGGGCCCGCGCCGCCCGCGGACGCGCCCCCCGCGCCGCCAGCCATGAAACCACCCGTCGTGCCTGAGCCCGCCGTGGTGGCGTCCGCGCTGGAATCCGATTTGCCGTCACAAGCGATCAATCCGATCGCAGAGAAAAATATGAAACGGTGGAGAGCTCGCATCGTTCACGCCTCCTTCGGCCGGCGGCTTATAGCGCAATCTCCGGCCGCGGGCAGGGCTGCCCCTGTGAGCTCTCGAGTCGGTCCGACGCCACACCGCACTACCCCGGCGGACAGCGCACCTCCAGCTCGTATACAGCATGCGCCTCATGCAGCGTTTTCATATTGCCTCGATCGCGCCGCCCCGCGCGCCGCACAGCCACCCTGGCAAGAAATCGACGTTGCGTGTCGCGACACCGGTGACATCTTTCGCGACCACAAGATCGGAGTCATGATGAACATACTTGATATCCGGAGACACGCACGGCGGATTGCCTCGATCGCCTCGTTCATGAGCCTGATGCCCGCGGGGTGCATCGGCTCCGGCTCGGAGCCCACGGACGGCGCGGGCTCCAGCTCGGCGCGGGCGGCCGTCGCGGTGGACACGGCCGATCTACGCGAGGGCCTCCGCGTCCATGGCTCGGATGGATCCCTTGTGTCCGACGTCGCGCTCGGGGCCGAGTGCGATCGTCCGGGCACGGTCGCGCTCGTGGTGGACCAGGCGTTCCATGCGCCGCTTCAGGCGGAGCTCGCGCGCCTCTCCGACGACATCGAGGGAGAGCTCGATGTCTGCGTGGTGACCGAGCTCGTGGACACGTCCAGCACGACGGCCCGGCAGGTCCACGCGCGGCTCCAGGGCCTGCACCAGCAGGCGGGCCTGATCGGCAACCTCTTGATCGGCGACATTCCCTACGTGTGGCTCGGCGATCTGATCGTCGGCGGCGTGAACTACGCGCACATCACCGATGCGTTCTACGAGGTGCTCGACGATCAGTACTGGCAGGACCGCAACCACAACGGCACCTACGATCGAGGGGGCGACATCGTGTCCGGGCCCGAGAACGACGTCTCTTACGACGCGTTCACCGTCGACCGGCGGCGCCAGGTGTGGAGCGGCCGGCTCACGCCGCCGGCGGTGCTACCCTTGACCGAGCGGGTGGCGCAGCTCCGGGCGTACCTCGATCGCAACCACGCCTACCGCACCGGCGCGAAGAGCTACGGCTCCCGCGTGGTCTTCTACAACAGCCTCGGGCAGAACGGGGACCCCGGCGACGGAGAGCTCAGCCAGGCTCAGGTTCAGCAGCAGGCCAGCGACTTCTACTCGGCTGGCTGGTTGTTCACGCAGCCGCCGGCCCAGGGGCTGTCGACGGTCTCGTCGCCGGACATCGCCGCCCAGCGCCAGCTCTGGCTCTCGCGGCTGAACGAGACCAGCGAGTACGCCTTCGTGAACGTGCACGGCACGTCGAGCTCGCAATGGCTGGGGGGGTCGACGTACCTGAGCGGCAGCGATTACCAGGCGACGCCGCCGCGCGCGCTCCTGATCGATCTGCAATCATGCACCAACGGGCACTTCGCGGATCCGGACTACATGGGCGGCTGGCTCCTGTTCTCCGGCGAGACGCTCGCCGTGCGCGCCTACACGGATCTCGTCTTCGTCGCCGGGGATCCGACCCCCTCCCCGGAGCTCCAGCTGCTGGCCCACGGCCTCACGCTGGGCGAGGTCCGGCAGGCGACGACGCCGCTCAACATCGACGTGCTGCTCGGCGATCCGACGCTCCGGCTGCGCCCGCGCGGCACAGGCGGCGCCACGCTCGCGGTGAGCGAGCCGGAGCTGGTCTTCCCGCCGATCTCGTCGTACGCGGTCACCATTCCGCACGTCGCGGAGCGGTTCGTCACGCTGACGAATACAGGCTCGGCGCCGGTCAGCCTGTATTACCTCCAGGAGCAGTGGGCGTCGTGGGGCGGGCTCGGCGCCGTGCTCGAGCCGAGGTTCATGATCGACCCCGCCGACGTCGTCACCTTCCCGGTGACGCTGGCGCCCGGCCAGAGCCGACAGCTCCGCGTGTACTTCACGGCGGATGTCCCCCCCTATGCTGGAGACTACCGCTGGGAGGCCGTGTTCTACACCAGCAGCCCGACCCAACCGTTCGTCTCGTTCCGCGCCTCGCGGACGCTCTACTGAAAGGCTGTCAATGGCGTCGCGCCCCCGCCGCACCCTCGGGTCGGGGGCCCCCGCGGAGAGCGGCGCGGCGCCACGCAGGGGTGCGGAGCCGGACCGAGCGGCGACCCGCGCCAGAGAGACAGGAGCCAGCAACGCCGCCTCGAGCTTCCGGTCGCCTCTCGACCGGACACGCCTGCACGTGACAGGATGGCTCGGCATGGTCGACAAGACGGTTGACGAGACAGTATTCCAGGGCGGGGTGAACACCGTACGCCGGCGCGGGGACAGGGTCCACCGGCCGGCGACGGCGGCGGCGCCCGCCATCCACCGGCTGCTGCGGCACCTGCGGACAGCGGGGTTCGACGGGGCGCCGGAGCCGTTCGGCCACGACGACGAGGGGAACGAGGTGCTCTCGTACCTCGAGGGCGACGTGCACCCTGCGCTCCCCGCCGAGCTGCGGACTGACGATCTCCTGACGTCCGCCGGCGCCTTGCTCCGCCGCTTTCACGACGCGAGCGCGACGTTCGTCGCGGGGCCAGACGACCGGTGGGCGCTCCCGGCCCGGTCGCCAGCCGAGGTGATCTGTCACGGCGACATCGCGCCCTACAACTGTGTCTTCCGCGCCGGCCGCGTGGTGGGCTTCATCGACTTCGACACAGCGCACCCTGGCCCGCGCTTGTGGGACGTGGCATATGCGGTCTACCGGTTCGCGCCGCTGCACGCGCCGACCAACCCGGACAGCGCTGGCAGCCCGGAGGAGCAGGCGCGGCGGGCAGCCTGGTTCTGCCGGGCCTCCGGGCTCGAGCCCGGAGCCTTGTTGCTCGACACCGTGGTCGACCGGCTGGCGGCGCTCCTCGCGTCCATGCGCGCGCGGGCCGAGGCCGGCGATACGGCATCCCGGGCGCACATCGCCGCCGGCCACCCCGCGCTCTACGAAGAGGACATCCGCTATCTGGGAGCGGAGCGTGATCGGCTGCTGAGGGTCTTCGCCGCTCCCCCGAGCGGCCCGAGGTGACGGCCCCTCCTGGCGCGGTCAGCGGCCGCTCCGGTTCCGGTTCCGGTTCCGGCCGGATGCCTACACCAGCGCGTCTCCGGCGCTCGCCGCTTCAGCGCGACGGGAGCTGGATGGGCCGTGGATCGCTCTCGGTCCTTGGGCTTGCCGCGTCGACGCTGTCGACGCTTCTCGGCTGCACCTCGAGCGTTCGAGACGGCACCGAGGAAGATGGCGCGGGGGGCGCGCCGGAGGCGACGAGCGCTGGCACCGGGACGACGAGCGCTGGCACCGGGAACACGATGACGACCTGTGATGAGCGCTTGACCCAGGAAGACTGCGAAGCCCATGCATCGAGAGATGAAGGCTACATGTGCTCCTGGAAGCCGGTTCGCGTGACCGCCGACGAAGCATCCTGTGATGAGATCAGCGAGGAGCACCGCTGCCTCAGGCTGCCCCCTGGAGGTCCCGGCGCTTGCGCTGCGAGCCTGGAGTGTGGTCGAGACGACGGTCAGCATCTGCTCTACCGCCGCGTCGGAGGGACGATCGAGCTGCACCGCTTCGATGGCGTCTGTGGGTTCATCCCTACAGGCTGGGAGTATTGCAACTGGGACCCGGGAGGGACCCTCGTCCGTGGCCCTGCCTCGTGCGCGTGCTCATGTCCCTGACGTCTCGAGCCGCTCCAGAGATGACCCGGCGGCCCCGGTGCCAGCATCCCTCACGGCCGAGGCCGTGAGGGAGTGGGCGCGGCGCGGGATCACGGCTGAGGCCGCGGAGCCGAGGGCCGCCGCCGCCGCTGAGCCCGCGCTGGCGACGGCGGCGCTTGCGGTCGGCCCCTCCGGGCACCACAGGGCCGGCGAGGGAACGACCATGACAAGACACCAAGCCGAGACGCCGGACAAGCACCCGGCGGAGTACGAGAGCGACCTGAACCCGAACGCCATGGCGGGCCAGAACATCGGCGCGCCCTCGCCGGCGGACGACACGATGTCCGCCTTCGATCTCAAGGAGACGCGCATCCTGCTCCCCGAGCTCAACAACGAGGAGCTCAGGGCGCTGCGCATCGTCCGGCCGGGACGGCGCCTGGAGCAGAACGCGACGTACATCGACCTCAACGACCGCGAGCGGGGCGAGTTCACGGTGACCGGGGAGAAGGTGACCCGACCCGACGACCTGATCGCGCCCAAGAAGCACACGGACTACGAGCTGTGGAACCGGCTCCGTGGCCTGCACGGCGCGAGGCGCACCGGCACGGAACGGTGAACCGGCGAGATACCCCATCTCACCGCAGCGCGGCCAGCAGCGCTCCGTACCTCACCACAGCGCGGTGAGCTGCGCCCCGTACCTCACCGCGGCGCGGCCAGGATCGCTGCGCCCTGGATGCGGCGTTCCGGGGAAAGAGGGCCGTCGATCCCGGCGGGCCGGCCATGGCCTGCCCGCTCCCGTGGCAGCTTGAAGCCCGCCACGATGAGCCAGATGAACCCGGGGAAGCGCGTGAGCGGGATGAGGAACAGGGCCCCCGGGATGACGAGGCTCAGGGCGCTGAGCTCGCCGATCGCCGCCAGCACCAGGCCGGACACCGCCAGCCAGCGGGGCAGCAGCCTCATGATCAGCGCAGGGACGCAGATCCCCGCGAGGAGCAGGCCGAGCGGCACCGTGTAGCCGGGGCCCCCGACGGCGAAGATCAGGAAGTGCAGGCCGCGCGTGAGCGCCGCGTCCTCCGCGAGGCCAGGCTGCGCGAGCGACCACTGGATCAGCGCGGAGATCGCCATGGCCGTCGAGGAGGCCAGGCCGCCGAACCACGCGATCGACGGGCCAGCCGCGCTCGATCCGTGGAACCGCAGGCGGCTCACCATCGTGGCCGAGAGGACGCCGAGCGGTATCGCCGCGCAGAACTGCAGGAAGGCGCACAGGCGCACCCGGGCGCCGACGTCGCCCCGGAAATAGGCCACCACCTCCTCGGGCGTCTGCAGCGGAGACGGGAAGTGCGCCTCGCTCATGAGGAGCGTGACGGGCACGAGGCTCGCGAGGAAGAGCAGCATGAACACCGCCGCGACAGCGCCGGGGTTCGGACCCAGGTGGACGCTGCCGCTTGCCGCTTTCGGGTCGTTCAAGTCCGTCATAGGGTGCCTCCCGTGAGATCCAACGGGCTCGCCGGCGCTGCCCGATCTCCTGGCCCGCACCATCGCGGAAGCAGGGCGGCAGCTCCGGCTTGACCCTTCGGACCGACGCGACAACGTTAACACCATGAATCATTCATGTCGATAACTATCCGGGAGGCGCACGGATGAGCTCGGCGCGATCTTCCGACCCGTCCTCCGGCGCGGATCTGGCGTTCCTGCTGGCGCAGGTGGGGGCCCACGCGGCGGCGCAGTTCGCCGAGCGGCTGGCGCCGCTGCAGCTGCTGCCGCCGCACGCGGGCATCCTGCGCGCGATCGGCCAGTCGAACGGCATCAGCCAGGCCGCCCTGAGCGATCGGCTCGGCATGTTCCCGAGCCGGCTCGTCGTCCTGCTCGACGCGCTGGAGGAGCGCGGGCTCCTGGAGCGGCGGAGCAGCCCCGAGGACCGGCGCTCCTACGCGCTCCACCTCACCAGGGCCGGACAGGAGATGGTGCAGCGGATCGGGCGCGTCGCCCAGGAGCACCGGCAGGCGCTCTGCGCGGCGCTCGACGACGCGGAGCAGGCGCAGCTCGCGGCCCTCCTCCGGCGGATCGCGGCCGAGCAGGAGCTCACGGCCGGCGTCCACCCGGGGTACCGCAAGCTCGGCAAGGGCAAAGGAGGACCGGACGGCTGAGCGCCAGCGTCGCGCCGCACCCCTCGCGGACCTGGGGCAACGCAGGTACCGCTCAGGCCGTGGCGGCGGCGGCCTCGGCGGTCCGGGTCGAAGTATACTCGGCCGAGGGCACACCAACGGCGCTGGAGGCTGGGACGAGAAGGAGCACGAGCATGGCAGAATGGAGAGCCTGCGCTCGTCGCGCTCACGAGCGATATCATCGGATATGCGGAGAAGCTCACGCTCCACGCGGTCGCGGGGCCACCCACATCGCACCTTGAGCTCCTCCGCGCGCCGAACACACCACGTTGTCATCCCGCGCAGAGTCCGCTCGTCGGCATGGCCCGGCTCGCGACGCGTCGATTTCGCTCGACGCAGCCGCGGCCGATCGGCGTAGCGTTGCATCATGACCCTGCGACGCGATCATGTCCTCTCCTGCACAACGCTCCTGATCATCGCATGTGGACTGGCCGGCTGCGGCAAGGCCTCGACGCCGCGCTCGGCGGCCGCGCCCGACGCAGCCGCCGCGCCCGAGCCGTTCACGCTCCGGCGATCGGCGGACGACATCATCCTGGCGGCGAAGCTGCCGCCCGAGACCGCGCCTCGCGCGTCGCTCGAGATCCACCGCCTCGACGCCCACGCCGTGTGCAACGCGGCGCAGGCGCGCCTCTCGGCCAGCGTGAACGTCAACGCGAGCGCGGACGCGGGGCCGAGCGCGCTCACCCTGTCGAGCCTCGTCATCGGCGGCCTCGGGCTCGCGGGCGGCGTCGCTACCACGGTGCTGGCCGCGGGCCTCGAGGCGCCGCAGGTCCCGGCGGGCACGCCGTCGCTCCCTGACGCCGAGCCGCCGGACGTGGAGGGCAAGACAGGGGTGATCGTCGTCGGCGTCGTCACCGGCGTCGTCGTCGTGGGGGCGGTGGTGGGCACGCTCCTGCTGGTCGGAGGCGACGACGACGACGACGACCAGCGCAAGCACAAGCTCGGCCTCGACGCCGGCGGCCCGGGCATGCGGGGGCTCCGCGACGCCATCCGCGGCTTCGAGGCCGCGTGCCCGGACGAGCCGGCCGAGGACGCCCTCGCCGCGTGCATCGACAGGGCGCGCGCCCTCCGCAAGACCTGCGCTGCCCAGCTCCAGTGACCAGGGCGCCGCGGGCGACCTCGTCACGCAGGACCTGCGCGGCCCAGGTCCAGTGACCAGGGCGCCGCGGGCGACCTCGACCGCGGGTCCGGCGTACCCTACCACCGACAACGCGTCGCGGATCGCCTGCAGCACGCCGTGGCGACGCGGCGCGCTCTCGGACGGCCCTGCGTCACGTCCGGCGGGATACGAAACCCAGACAGCAGCCCGCCGCGCCGCCCCCCAGAACCAGCACCCACACACGTCGAAGGGACAAGATGAAGCGCATACACCTGTTCGAGCTCGAGGACTTCGGCTGGTTTCCAGGCTGGCTGCGGGCCTGCATGACGCGCCTGCTCGTGACCATGCACAAGCTCATGGGCTCGAGCGAGGAGCTGGCCGAGCTGCTCGCCCGGGCCCTGAAGGAGTCGCGCGCGTCCAGCATCATCGACCTGTGCTCCGGGAACGGGGGGCCGATGCTCGACGTCATCCGGCACCTGAACGAGAAGCCCGGGCTCGAGCACGTCCAGCTGACGCTGACGGACCTCTACCCCAACGAGGAAGCGGCGCGGAGCATCAACGGCCAGGAGGGGAGCAACGTCGCCTACTGGCTCAAGCCGGTCGACGCGACCAAGGTCGACGGCGAGACGGCGGGGCTCAGGACCATGGTCAGCAGCTTCCACCACATGAAGCCGGACGGCGCGAGGAAGATCCTCGAGTCGGCGCAGAAGAGCAGGCAGCCCATCTGCATCTTCGAGATCAGCGACAACAGCTATCCCAGCTTCCTCTGGTGGACCGCGCTGCCGTTCAGCTTCGCGATGTGCTTTCTCATCACCCCCATGGCGAGGCCCATGACCGCGCGGCAGCTCATCTTCACCTACCTCATCCCGATCATCCCCCTGTGCTTCGCGTGGGACGGAGCCGTCTCGAACGCGAGGACGTACACGCTCGACGACATGGATGAGCTGCTGAGAGGGCTCGGCGACGAGGGCTACAGGTGGGAGAAGGGCGTGATCAGCGGCAGGGGCAAGAAGCTCTATCTGCTCGGCATGCCGACCGAGGGAGCCGGCTCCGGCGGCTGAGCTTCCGCAGCGCGCGGCGCTCCGGCGCGGCTCAGCCCTCGGCGAGGGCCCCCGGAGCGAGCGCCTGAGCTGGCACCATCGCATCGCGCCAGGGGCTACTGGATCGGCTGGTCGATGTAGCGGCCTGCATACCCGCTCGGCACGCTCACGGGCCCGCTGACCGGCAAGAACGTCCCGGAAGGCACGATGTTGACGGCGACAGCGCCGCTGGGGAGGACCTGATACCAGGTGAGCCGGGTGAGGCCGCTCGAGCTCTTCGCGATGCGCAGGTAGACGTTGTCATTCTGGTAGAGGGATCCGCCGCTCACCGGGTCCGTCGTGAACGACGACCAGGTCACATCCCTGGGCAACGCGAACGTCTGACCGCCGCTCTGCGAAGGCGGGGAGCTGTCGCCATCGGTGTAAGAGAACACGAGCTTCTTGGTCCCGAGCGCCGGGAGAGCCGCCGTGTCCACGTACCAGTACTCGGTCGCCGCGCTGTACTGTCCGACATTCGAGCCGCCGATGACCAGCGCTCTCGCGAGCGGATCGCCGCCGAGGGTCAGCGTGAAGAGCCGCCAGGCCTTGACGCTCGGATCGAGCTGCGGTGAGGCCACCTCGCCGACATCCTCGGCGTCGCCTTCGTACGTCGCATAGCAGCCGGCCGTGAACAGCGAAGAACACACGAATGCGCCGAGCAGAGATGACCGCCATTGCATGAGCTGGTCTCCTTGGTTGTAAAAATGAGCCTCGATCCAGCGCCGCGTTCGTCCTGCCTCGGCGGCGCCGGCCGAGAAATACTCGTATAGAGGAGACCTGAACCACGCTCGAGCGAGAGCAGGAAACGCACACCGGCGCCCCGTGGGCCGATGACAACACCGGATTGCTAGAGCGACAAACGGGTTGAAACCCCGAGAAAAAGCAGGAATTCTACAGGGAGGCGAGGAGGCGGAGAGCGAGAGACGGAGAGATTCTTTTTTTCTTCCTCCCCGCCTCCCCGCCTCCCTGTGAAAATTCTCCGGGTTTCAACATGATTGATTGGTGTTCTAGCTAGAGCGCGGCGTGGCCATCCATGTCGAAGCGCGCGATCAGGGCGCGGCGCTGGCAGGCGCGGCCTTCGCGTGCCGCCCGAGCTCCCGGAGGTAGCGCTCCCGCTCCTCGGCGAAGGCGCGCGCGATGGCGGGGCGCTCCAGGAGGCGCGCGTGGTACGCGGCGAGCGCCGGCCACCTCTTCAGGTCGATGGGCGTGACCGAGGACCAGTTGAGGATCGTGAAGAGGTACGCATCCGCCACCGAGAAGCGGTCGAGCAGGAACTCCCGCGCGGCGAGCCGCTCGGCCACCCAGCCGAGGCGCGCGTCGGCCTTTGCGAGCGCGTACGCCTTCACCTCGGCCGGCGCCGCCTTGTCGAGGAGCGGCATGTAAAGGGCCTTGTGGAGCTCGGTCCCGATGAACGAGAGCCACTGCTGGAGCCGCGCCCGGCCGAGCGGATCGCGCGGCGCGAGCTCCGCCTGCGGGAACCGGTCGGCGATGAGCTGAAGGATCGCCGCGTTCTCGGTGACGACCTCGCCGCCCTCGATCTCGATCTCGAGCGCGGGCACGAGGCCGAGCGGGTGAATCGCGCGATAATCGGCGCCGGCCTCGGTCCTCTTCGTCTTCGCGTCGACCTCGATGAACGAGGCGTCCGCGCCGGCCTCGTAGAGCGCGATGCGCGCGGAGAGAGAGCATGCGAGCGGTGAGAAATAGAGCTTCATGAAGACCTCCTGACGGCGACGAAAATGCCTCTCGCGGCCCTGTGCGTCCAACGCATCGTCGTGATAGCCTCGATGCGTGCCACGCATAGCCACTTCGCCTTCGCCTTCTTCGCCGCCGTCGTTTGGGCCCCGGCCCCAGCTCGAGATCCGCGACCTGGAGCTCGTCCTCGCGCTGGCGGCCGCCGGCACCACGGCGGGCGCCGCGGCGGCGGTGCACATCACGCAGTCCGCCGTGAGCCGGGCGCTCACCCAGGCCGAGGAGCGGGTCGGCGCGCGCCTGTTCGAGCGCACCGCGCGCGGGGTCACGCCGACGGCCGCGGGGGAGCGGCTCATCGCGGGGGCCGGGCTCGTGCTCGCGCAGCTCCGGGAGCTCGAGCGGGAGGTCGCGGCGCCGGCCGCCGCGACGACGCGCGTCCGCCTCGTGTGCGAGTGCTACACGGCCTACCGCTGGCTACCCTCGGCCATGGCGAACCTCCGGCGCAGGCTGCCCCGGCTCGAGGTCGACCTCGCGGTGGAGCACACCCAGGACCCGGTCGGCGCGCTCGCCCGGGGCGACATCGACGTCGCGCTGCTCACCACTGCCCCCCTGCCCGGCGACCGCGAGGCGCGCGGCGCGCTCGTGGAGCGGCCGCTCTTCTCGGACGAGGTCGTCTTCGTCGTCTCGACCTCGCACCCGCTCGCCGGGCGGGGCTCGATCACGCGCGACCACCTCCGGAGGAGCCCGCTCATCACGTCGAACACGCCGCCCGCCGAGGCGCGCTGGTTCATGACGACCGTCTTCGGGCGCCAGAAGCCCAGGCTCGAGTTCCTGCGCTTCCCGCTCACGGAGGCCGTGATCGACGCGGCGCGCGCCGGCATGGGGATCGCGGTCCTCTCGGAGTGGATGGCGGACGGGTACCTCGGCGGCGGCGACCTCGCGGTCAAGCGGCTGTCATCCGGCGCGCTGCGACGTCCCTGGCGGATCGCCTACCGGCGCGAGGCGGTCGACGCGGCGGAGCGCCTCGTCACCGCGCTCGAGAGCTCGGCGCCGCGGCTCCAGCGGCGCGCCGGGTGAGGCGCCCCACCGTCGTCAGCGCGCGGCGGCCGCCTGCAAAAAAAGTCGGCCGGCGTGTCGATCGCGCGGGCCCTCGTTCGTCGTGCCTGCAGAGGGCGAGGGCTCCCCCCGGCCGAGGCCGCCCCGGAGCCCAGCTACCCGCCAGAAGGAGACACGACGATGCGGTTCATGATGCTGATGATCCCGAGGGGATACGAGAGCGCAACGCCGGGCACCATGCCGGACGCCGAGGCCATCGCCTCGATGATGAAGTACAACGAGTCGCTGCAGAAGGCGGGCGTCCTGCTCGCGCTCGACGGCCTCCACCCGCCCTCGATGGGCGCGCGCGTCTCGTTCCCCGGCGGGAAGCCCCAGGTGACCGACGGGCCCTTCGCCGAGGCGAAGGAGGTGCTCGGCGGCTACTGGATGATCCAGGTGAAGTCGAAGGAGGAGGCGATCGCCTGGGCGTCGCGCTGCCCCGCCTCGGACGACGCGGTGATCGAGGTCCGCCAGGTGCAGGAGATCTCGGACTTCCCCGCCGAGGTCCATCAGGCCGCGCCCGGGCTCGCCGAGATCCTGCGACAGGCCGAGCCGGGCGGGGCGCCGTAGCGCGCCGTCGCGGGTCGGTCTGCGTCCGGATCACCGGCGTCAGCGTCGCCCGGCGGCCACCCCGCCGCGCGTCCGGGTCAGTCGAGGCCGGTGTTCTCCGGCGTGCCCAGCATCAGATTCATGTTCTGCACCGCCGCGCCGGAGGCGCCTTTGCCGAGGTTGTCCAGCCGCGCCACGAGCAGGATCTGGTCCGGGCTGCCGAACACGAACACGTCGAGTCGGTTCGTGTCGTTGCACCCGAGCGCGCTCAGGTAGCCCTCGTCCAGCGCGCCCTGGCCGCCGAGCGGCATCACGCGGACGAACGGCTCGCCGGCGTAATAGGACGCGTAGAGCTCGTGGACCGCCGCCGGCGTCGCCGGCTGGCTGAGGGCGTCCGCGAACAGGGGCACCGAGACGAGCATGCCCTTGTAGAAGTCGCCGATGACCGGCTCGAAGAAGGGCGCCCGGTCGAGGCCGGCGAGCGCGCGCATCTCCGGCAGGTGCTTGTGCTGCAGGGTGAGCGCGTACGGGCGCGGGCCGCGGAGCTGCTCGCGGCGGGCCGCGTCGGCCTGCTCGTAGGCCTGGATCGTCTTGCGCCCGCCGCCGCTGTAGCCGGTGAGCG
Source organism: Sorangium sp. So ce321 (assembly GCF_051530195.1). NCBI lineage: Bacteria > Pseudomonadati > Myxococcota > Polyangiales > Polyangiaceae > Sorangium > Sorangium sp. So ce321. The sequence continues at coordinate 8,720,034 of NZ_CP150329.1, forward strand.
AGTGGGCGACGACGCGGGCGTCCCGGGGCAGGAGGCCGCGCGCGACGAGCGGGACCACGAGGGCGAGGAACCCGGTCGCGTGACACCCGGGCACGGCGACCCGCCGCGCGCTCCGGATGGCGTCGCGCTGACCGGGGCGGAGCTCCGGGAAGCCGTACACCCAGCCGTCGGCGGTGCGGTGCGCGGTGCTCGGATCGACGACGCGCGTCCTCGGGTTCTCGATGAGCCCGATGGACTCACGGGCAGCGTCGTCGGGGAGGCACGTGATGAGGACATCCGCCTCGTTGATCAGGGCGCGGCGCGCCGCCGGGTCCTTGCGCCGCTCCGGGTCGATCTCGAGCAGCTGGAGGTCGCGGCGGCCTTGCAGCCGGTCGCGGATCTGGAGCCCTGTCGTCCCTTCCTGTCCGTCGATGAACACCCGATGCATGGTGGTCCCTTCCATACGCCGGGCGCGCCCCCGGGACCAGCGCCTCGCGCGGCCCGGGGGGCCCTCCGCGGGCCCTCAGGCCTCGCGCGGGCTCATGCGCGTGTCCTTCAGCATCACGTCGTGCACGCCGCCCTCGTGGATGCTGACCGCCGAGGCGACGGTCAGGCGCGCGCGCATGTACAGCTCGCGCAGCGAGAGGGCGCCGCAGTTGCACATCGTCGAGCGCACCTTGGCGAGCGTGACGTCGAGGTTGTCCTTCAGCTTGCCGGCGTACGGCACGTAGCTGTCGACCCCCTCCTCGAACTCGAGCTGATCCTTCTTCTTGCTGGCGTCGCCGTGGTCGTAGCGCTGCCAGTTGCGCGCGCGGTTGCTCCCCTCGCCCCAGTACTCCTTCATGAACTGGTTGTTCACGCGGACCTTGCGCCCGGGCGCCTCGTCGAAGCGCGCGAAGTAGCGGCCCATCATGACGAAGTCGGCGCCCATCGCGAGCGCGATCGTGATGTGGTAGTCCTGGCTGATGCCGCCGTCGGAGCAGATCGGCACGTAGATACCGGTCTTCTGGAAGTACTCGTCGCGCGCCTTGGCCACCTCGATCACCGCCGACGCCTGGCCGCGGCCGATGCCCTTCTGCTCGCGCGTGATGCAGATCGAGCCGCCGCCGATGCCGACCTTGACGAAGTCGGCGCCGGCCTCGACGAGGTAGAGGAACCCCTCGCGATCGACCACGTTGCCAGCGCCGATGAAGCCGTGCTTGTAGGTCGACTTCACGTACTCGATGGTGTCGCGCTGCCACTCCGAATAGCCGTCCGACGAGTCGATGCAGAGCACGTCGGCGCCCGCCTCCATCAGCGCCGGCACGCGCTCCTTGTGGTCGCGCGAGTTGATGCCGGCCCCGACGATCAGCCGCTTTTCGCGATCGACGTTCTCGAGCGGGTGCGCCTGGTGCGACTCGTAGTCCTTGCGGAACACGAGGTATTGCAGGTGCTGCCGCTCGTCGATCACGGGCAGGGTGTTGAGCTTGTGTCGCCAGATGAGCTCGTTGGCCTCCTGCAGATCGAGGCCGACCTTGCCGCAGTGGATCGACTTGAACGGCGTCATGATCTCGCGCACCGGCGTGCTCAGCGGCGTCTTGCCGATGCGGTAATCGCGGCTCGTGATGATGCCGAGGAACCTGCCCGCCGGCGTGCCGTCCTCGGTGATCGCGATCGTGGAGTGGCCGGTGCGATCGGTCAGCGCGAGCACGTCTGCCAGCGTCGCTTCCGGGCGCAGGTTCGAGTCGCTGACGACGAACCCGGCCTTGTAGTTCTTCACGCGCCGCACCATCGCGGCTTCCTCTTCGATGCCCTGCGAGCCGTACACGAACGACAGACCGCCGCAGCGCGCGAGCGCGATCGCGAGCTCGGCGCCCGACACCGACTGCATGAGCGCGCTGGTGACGGGCACGCTGATCGTGAGCGGCGCCTGCCTCGGGTCTGGCGGGCTCGCGCTCGGATCGGCCCTGAACCTCACCACGGGGGCCGTGAGGTCGACATTGGCAGGGACGCAGTCCTTGGTCGTCAGGTTCGGGACGAGCAGGTACTCGCCAAACGTCCTGCTCGGCTCATCGTAGATGAATGCCATGTCGGCTACTAGTGCGGGCTCCCCGGCCTGTCAACGCGACCGGGCGGCCCACGCGCGGCGCTGCTCGGCTCCGGGTCCGCGGTCCACGCTTTCCCACGCTTCCAGCCGACCGTCCTTCTCGGCTTCAGTCTCGGCTTCAGCGCCGCGCGCCGCCTGCCGCTCGCCGCGGGGAGGCGGGCGCCGCGCAGCGATCCGAGTGACACGGCCGACACGCCCCCCCGGGCGCTCCCCGCGCGCCCGGGCCATGACCATCTGGATCAGCCCCAGCGTCCAGCACATCGGGCAGCCGCGCAGCGCCACGAGCGCGACGGGCAGCAGCGCGAGCGCCGCCCAGGGGGACGTCGGCGCGAGGAGCGCCGAGGCCATGAGGGCCCCGAGGCCGAGCAGCCCCCGGGCGACGTGCTCCACGAGGCTCTGGCTCGCGAACATGGGCCTCAGCCTCCTCCCCGCGCCGGCCGCGCCCGCTGCGCGCGGGGCGCGCCCTCCCGCCGGAGGATCTCCTCCCGCACGAGCTGCCGCGCCCGGTGGAGCCGGCTCTTCATGGCCGCCTCGCCGAGCCCGAGCGCCTGGCACACCTCCTCGCCCGTCATCCCCTCGACGTCGCGCAGCACGAGCACCTCCCGGTAGGGCCGGTCCAGCGCGGCGATCGCCTCGTGCACGGCGCGCACGAGCCGCCAGCGCTCGAGCGCCGCGTGCGGGTCGAGCTCGGCCGAGGGCGCCGCGTCGGCATCGTCCATCCGCGCCCCGAGGTGCGCGCGCTCCCGCGCGAACGGGCGCAGCATGCGCAGGCACGCGTTCCGCACCACCGTCATGAGCCACGAGAGGACGCCGGGGTCGCGCGCCACATCCGGGCGGCGCGCGAGCTTCGTGAAGGCCTCCTGGACCGCGTCGTCCGCGTCGAAAGCGTCGCGGCACGCGCGCAGCCCGAAGCGGTACACGCGGTCGTGGTAGGCGCGGACGAGCAGCTCGAGCGCGCCGTCGTCGCCGCGCGCCGCCGCCGCCGCCGCCGCCGTGAGGACCGTATCGTGTAAGGTCGAAGCGTCCATCGAGCGCCTCAGCCCCGCGGGAGCGGGCAGGTCGACCTGCCCATCAGAGCATACCCGAGGCACGTGCCCGAGAGCGCCGTGAACAGCAGGTACACGCCCGCGGCCCCGAACGCGGCCAGGCGCGCCGCGAGCGGCAGCGGCGCCGCCCAGGCGCACGCCAGCAGGGCCAGCGCCCCCAGACCACGGAACAGGCGATCCATCTTCCCCAGATTGCGTTTCATGCGCTCCTCCATCTCTCGCCCGGAGAAGCCCCGGCGCGGAGCGAAGGATTCAGGAAATCGTCACCGGCGCGAGGCGCGCTCCCCGACCGGACGAGGCACGGGCGGCGCTCGGCGAGGTGACCGACGCGCGCCGACACTCGTCCACGACCGGCACGAACCCAGCCTCGACCCTCGTGCGCTCCCCCCATCGGCTCGGCCGACCGCGCTCGAACATCCTATTTTACAAACATCGATGGTCAATCGAGACGATGGAGCAAACATGGATCTTCGCTCGGACATGTCGAGTTCAGAGCGGTTCCGACCTTCACGAACGGGGGTGGAGTGCTAGCATCGCCGCATGGCCGATGATCTCAGCAAGGACATGCAGCTCCTCGATCGCGATCTCGTCGCCGTGCGGCGCGACCTGCACCGGCACCCCGAGCTCGGCTACAACGAGGTGCGCACGTCGCAGATCGTCGCGGAGCGCCTGCGCAAGCTCGGCCTGTCCGTGCGCACGGGCGTGGCCGGGACGGGCGTCATCGCCGACCTCGCGGGCGAGCGCCCCGGCGGCACTTTGCTGCTGCGCGCCGACATGGATGCGCTCCCCGTCGTGGAGCAGTCAGGGCATGACTTCCCGTCCGAGACGCGGGGCGTGATGCACGCGTGCGGCCACGACGCCCACGTGAGCGCGCTCCTCGGCGCGGCCGAGCTGCTCTCGGCGCGCAGGGACCGCATCGCCGGCAGGGTCCGCTTCCTCTTCCAGCCCGCGGAGGAGCTCGCCGGCGGCGCGCTGCAGATGATCGAGGCGGGCGTGCTCGACGGCGTCGATCAGGCGCTCGGCGCGCACGTGTTCTCGCCGCTCCCGTTCGGCGTGGTGGCGACGCGGACCGGGCCGTTCTTCGCGGGGATCGACGCCTTCGAGATCGTCGTCGTCGGCAAGGCGGGGCACGGCGGGCTGCCGCACATGTCGGTCGATCCGATCTACGCCGCGGCGCAGGTCGTGACCGCGCTCCAGTCGATCGTCTCGCGCGAGACGAAGCCGGGCGAGCCGGTCGTCGTGAGCATCTCGGCCATCTCCGGCGGCAGCGCGGCCAACGTCGTCGTGGAGCGCGTGACGCTGCAGGGGACGGTGCGCTGGTTCTCGCAGGCGAACCGGGAGCACGCGCTCGAGCGCATCCAGGAGATCGCCTCGGGCGTGTGCTCGGCCCTGCGCGCCGCGTGCGAGTTCAGGGTGGTGTCGAGCTCGCCTGTCATGACCAACGCCGCCGCGCCCGTGGACCTCGTCACGGCCGCGGCGCGGGCGACGGAGCGCGCCGAGGTCGTGGATCCCGGCCCGCTGACGGTCAGCGAGGACTTCTCGGAGTTCACGGATCGCGTCCCGGGCTGCCTCTTCACCGTCGGCGCCGGCGGGCCCACCGCGGCGCCGCACCATCACCACGCCTTCGATCTCGACGAGCGCGCGATCGGGCTCATCGCGGAGATCTTCGCCCGCGCCGCGCTCACCGCGCTCCGGCCGGAGTGACGCGGCCGCGGCCGGGCTCGGCCAGCGCGGCGCCGGGGTGAGCCCGGCGAACCGGGTGCCGGGGTGAGCCCGGCCCTCGTCGCGGCGCGGGGCGCCGCGGCGGACGGCGACACGCGCGCGCTCGTCGGGGCATGCTGGGCGGCATGCTGGGCGGCATGCTGGCGGGCGCGATGACGAAGACGCTGCGGACCCTGCTCACGTCGTACGGCTTCACGCTGCTCCTGCTCGCGTCGATCGCCGCCGGCGCGGGGCTCGGCCTCGCGCTGGGCGAGCGGGCCGCGGCGCTCAAGCCGCTCGGCGATCTCTTCCTCAACCTGCTGTTCACCCTCATCGTGCCGTTGATCTTCTTCTCCATCTCCTCGGCGGTGGCGGGCATGAGCAGCCTGCGGCGCCTCGGCCGCATCGTGACCGCGATGCTGGGCGTCTTCGTCGCGACAGGCCTCGTCGCGTCGGTGCTGATGCTCGTCGCGGTGAAGCTGTACCCGCCCGCGGCGGGGCTCGAGGTGGCGCTGCCTGGGCGGCCGGAGGTCGCGCCGGTCAGCCTGGGGGACCAGCTGGTGGGCGCCGTCAGCGTCGCGGACTTCGGCGAGCTGCTCTCCCGCAAGAACGTGCTGCCGCTGATCGTGCTCGCGTTCCTCGTCGGGCTGGGGACCACGGCGGCCGGCGAGCGCGGCCAGCCCTTCGCGCGGCTGCTCGCCTCGGCGAACGAGGTGATGCTCCGGGTGGTCGACCTCGTGATGTACTACGCGCCGATCGGCCTCGGCGCTTACTTCGCGCACCTGGTGGGGACCTTCGGCCCGACGCTGCTGTCGTCGTACGTCCGCGCGCTCGGGCTCTTCTACCCGCTCGCGGTCGCGTACTTCTTCATCGCCTTCACGCTGTACGCGTGGCTCGCCGGCCGCGGGCGCGGGGTGAGGGCGTTCTGGCGGAACATCCCGGCGCCCGCGCTCACCGCCCTCGCCACCTCGAGCAGCATGGCGACGATCCCCTCGAACATCGAGGCGGCGCGGCGCGCCGGGGTGCCCGACGACATCGCCGAGGTGGTCATCCCGATCGGCGCGACCATCCACATGGAGGGCTCGTGCCTCTCGGCGGTGCTCAAGGTGGCGCTGCTCTTCGGGCTCTTCGGCCGCGAGCTCGCCGGGGCGGACACCTACCTCGCCGTGGTGGGGGTCGCGATCCTCAGCGGCACGGTGATGAGCGGCATCCCCGGCGGGGGGTTCATCGGCGAGCTGGTGATCGTCTCGCTGTTCGGGTTCCCGATCGAGGCGCTGCCGATCATCTCCACCGTCGGGGCGCTCGTGGATCCGCCAGCAACGCTGGTCAACGCGGTCGGCGACAACGTGAGCTGCATGGCGGTGGCCCGCCTCCTGGACGGCCCGCGCTGGGGCGAGCGGAAGGCGGGCGAGGCGCCGGCGGGGCCGGAGACGGCCGCGGGCGCCTGAGCCGTCAGCTCCGGATCACCAGCCGGAGCCCTTGTCCTCGCCGAGCGCGCCGCCGATCAGGCCGGCGGCGCCGCCCACCGCCGCGCCGCCGGCGCCGCCCAGAAGCCCTCCGACGAAGGCGCCCTTGGCAGCGCCTCCGGCAACATCGCCCTCCGTCGAGGACTCCCTCGTTTCCTTCTCGGCGGCCGGGGGCGGCTGCTGCGGCGCGGGGGTCTTCGCGGGCGGAGTCTTCTTCTGCTTTTTCATGGCGAAGATGACTGCAAGAGCCGCACCAGCCTGGCGGCAGAGCGGCTCAGCCTGGACGGTTGCGCATGAAGTCCGCCACCTCGCCGAAGCGCTCGTCGAGGAGGCCGTAAAGCGGCGCTGGCACGGCGAGCTCGGTCATCGCCGCGCGCATGCAGCGCAGCCAGGCGTCGCGCATTGCCACATCGACAGGGACGCGGCCGTGGCGCATTCGCAGCCGCGGGTGGCCGTGGGCCGCGATGTAGTCCTGAGGGCCGCCGAGCCAGCCGATCAAGAAGAGCGCGAAGCGGTCGCGGCTCTCCCGGGAGACCTGGCCGTTCTCGTCGCAGAGGTGGAGGCGAGCGAGCGCCGGCTCGTCGCGGGCCATGAGGTCGTAGAAGCGCTCGACCAGCCGGCGTACGGCCGGCTCGCCGCCCAGCAAGGCGAAGGGGGTCTCGGACGGCTCGGCCATCGGCACGCCGTCTAGCGGATCTGCCGCGGCGTCGTCAACGTGGGCCGGGTCGTCCGCTCTGCGCTCGACGCGCTGACAGCGCGCCGGCGCCGGACGACGTGCGGGGGCCCCTTTATGAAATGGTGGGCAGCGACATCGGCTGCCCGAGCATCGGACCGACTACATCGTCGAGCTCTGCCGGCACACGCGCTGAACGAGCTCGACAGCCGCGATGGTCGCGATGCTCTCGTGGCGTGGGGGGTTCCGCCCGAAGCCGCCGCGGGGAGGCGGCTGCCACCAGAGGGGTTGCGATGAACCGGGAGATTCTCGCTCCAGGGATGGTGTTCCAGAGCCGCTACGAGCTCCTCTCCTTGCTCCGGGAGAGCAGCCTCGGCGCCGTCTACGAAGGGCGACGGATCGGCACTGGGCAGCCGATCGCCCTCACGCTGATACCGCTCGCCCGGGACGGAGACCCCGCGGATCCAGCGAGAGGCGACCGCGCGCTCTGCCTGCAGGCGATGCGTCGCTGCGAGCGACTCCAGCACCCCAACATCGTCCGGCTCATCGACTGGGGGCAGACGGACGAGGGACAGCTTTATGCTGTCAGTGAGCTCGTGCCCGGGCAGAGCCTGGCCGATTTGCTGTCGGACCAGGGCGCGCTCGATCTGCAGGAGGCGTGGCACCTGATGCGGCAGGTCCTCGAAGCGCTGGCGTGCGCGCACCGGCAGGGCATCGTTCACGGGGCGCTCAGGCCGAGCCACGTGATGGTCGTGCCCTCGGCGGCGCGGCGGGACGCGCGGGTGCTCGACTTCGGCCTCGCCACCGTCGCCGCGCCCCTGCGGAACGGCCGGGGCGGCGCGCCCGCCTCGGGCACCGAGCCCCTGGGCTCGCTGGCCTATGCAGCGCCCGAGCAGCTCCAGGGGCTCTCGCCGACGGCGCGCTCCGATCTGTACGCCTGGGGGCTCATGTTTCTCGAGTGCCTCACGGGCAGGCGCGTGGAACGGGCCTGCTCTTCGGACAGGGAGGGTTTCCAGCGGGAGAGCCGCGGGCCAGTCCGGATCCCTCCCGCGCTCCTCGGCCACCCGGTCGGCGCGATCTTGGGGCGGGCGTTGATCGAGGAGCCTGGCGCGCGGACCGCCACGGCCGAGGGCCTCCTGCGCGAGCTCGACGCCTGCGAGCCGGGCGGGCTCCGCCGGGCAGGCGCCATCGAGCTCGCCGCGCCCCTCGGCGCGGCGACGGCGGAGATCCGGGGCTCGGCGACCCCGGTGCCACGGCAGCCGGAGCGGCCCGCGGCGGACGAGCTTCCCGAGCAGGTGGAGACGCCGGTGATGGAAGGGGACACGCCTACCCCGGAGGAGGCGCCGACGACGCCGGCGGACGCCATCGCGGGCTACGTGCCCCCGGACATCGGCGCCAACATCAAGCACTACGAGATCATCCGCAAGCTCGGCCAGGGCGGCATGGGGGTCGTGTTCCTGGCCCGCGACACGAGGCTCGGTCGCCTGGTCGCCATCAAGCTCCTCCGCGAGCACAGCGGACAAGGAAGCGGGCGCTTTCTGGCCGAGGCGCGGGCCACGGCGCGCTGCAGGCACGAGAACATCGTGGTCATCCACGAGGTGGACGAGATCCACGGGCACCCTTACCTCGTGCTCGAGTACGTCAAGGGTCGCACGCTGCGCGAATGGATGGCGCAGCGCGAGCACCCCAGCGCGCCCGGGTCGCCCGTCGCGCATACGCCGTCCGGCCCCGTGTCGCCGAACCTGGCCGTCGAGCTCATGATCCCGGTGGTCCGCGCGCTGATCTGCGCGCATGAGATCGGGATCGTGCACCGCGATCTCAAGCCGGAGAACATCCTCCTGGACGACACCGGCGCGATCAAGGTGCTCGATTTCGGCATCGCCAAGCAGATCGAGGGCGAGAAGATCTCGATGTTCACGGGCGTGCGGATGGTGCTCGCGGGAGGGGGTCGGCCGAACGGGCAAAGCACGCTCCTCGGCACGCCCCGGTACATGTCTCCCGAGCAGCTGCGGGGCGGGGACATCGATGCTCGCTCCGACCTCTGGGCAGTGGGCATCATCCTCCATGAGCTGGTCACGGGGGCGCACCCGCTCGACCCGTTCTCGGCCGCGCGGCTCATGGAGATCGTGAACATCGATGTCCCCATGCCTCTCGCCAGCCAGCGGCGCCCGGACGTGGGCGCGCTCGGCGCCCTCATCGACCGCTGCCTGAAGAAGCGACAGGCCGAGCGCATCGGCTCGGCCAGGGAGCTCCTCACCGAGCTCGAGGCCCTCCTGCCCGGTCGAACGGCGCTCGCTCTCGACGAGGACGAGAGCCCGTTCGCCGGCCTCGCCGCGTTCCAGGAGGCGGACGCGCCGCGCTTCTTCGGGCGCGAGCGCGAGGTCGCCGCCCTGGTGAGGCGGCTGCGCAACCAGCAGCTCGTCGCCGTCGCCGGGCCCTCGGGGGCGGGCAAGTCGTCGTTCGTGCGCGCGGGCGTGATCCCGGCGTTGAAGCGCTCGGGCGACCGCTGGGAAGCGTTCATCCTGCGCCCGGGGCACCGCCCGCTGTCCGCGCTCGTCGACGTGCTCGCGCAGATCGCCGACGCGGAGCCCGCCGGCGCGACCGGCGCGCCCGAGCTCCCCGATCACGACGAGCTCGTCGCCACGCTGCGAGCCCAGCCCGGCCACCTGGGTGCCCGGCTGCGCGCGCGCTGTCGCCGGGAGGGGAGGAGGCACCGCATCCTGCTCTTCGTCGATCAGTTCGAGGAGCTCTACACGCTCGGCGCCGCCGCCGAGGCGCGGGCGGCGTTCGTCGCTTGCCTCGCAGGCGCCGCCGACGACGCCTCGTCGCCGCTGCGCGTGCTGCTCGCCATCCGCTCGGACTTCCTCGATCGCATCGCGGACGACCACCACTTCATGACCGAGGTGACCCGCGGGCTCTCGTTCCTGCCGCCCATGGGGCGCGACGGCCTGCGCGAGGCGTTGACGCGGCCCACCGAGGCGACCGGTCACCGGTTCGAGACGGCGGAGATGGTCGAGCACATGCTGGGCACGCTCGAGAGCACCCGGAGCCCCTTGCCGCTCCTGCAATTCACGGCCTCGAAGCTGTGGGAGGCGCGGGATCGCGAGCGCCGGATCTTGACGCAGGAGAGCTACGGACGGCTCGGCGGCGTGGCCGGTGCCCTGTCCGCCCACGCAGACGCGGTGCTCTCGGCGCTGCCGCTCTCCGAACAGCGGCTGGCCCGGGCGGTGCTCCTGCGCCTCGTGACGCCCGAGCGCACGCGCGCCGTCGTGCGCATGGAGGAGCTCCGCGAGCTGGCGCGGGACGGCCAGGGAGACGCCGCCCAGGCGATCGCGCAGGTGGTCCAGCACCTCGCCGGCGCGCGGCTCCTGCTCATCGAGACCGGCGACGAGCGCGAGGGCACGACCGTGGAGCTCGTGCACGAATCGTTGATCGATCGGTGGGCGAAGCTCGGGCAGTGGCTCGCGGAGAGCGAGCAAGACGTGGAGTTCCTGGCCCGGCTCCGCGCTGCGGCCCAGCAATGGGAGTCGAGCGGGCAGGCCGAGGGGCTGCTCTGGCGCGATCGTGCGGCGGAGGACGCCCGCGCCTGGTACGAGCGCCGCCGCGCTGAGCAGGGGGGCGAGTGGCGCGCCGGGCTCAGCGGCCGCGAGGAGCGCTATCTCCTGGCCGTGGTGGCCCACTGCGAACGAGCGCGCCGGCTGCGCCGGCAGCTCACCACGGGCGTGATCGCCGCGCTCACGGCGTTCGCGGTCACGGTGTCGTATCTGGCGCTCCGCGCCGACCAGCAGGCCACGCGCGCCGATCGGGAGGCCCTGCGCGCGCGCAACGCCACCCGCGTGGCCGCGGCGCGCGAGCTGCAGGCCGACCCCACGAGCGTGCTCGCGATCCTGCGCGAGGTCGAGCCGCGCGACGAGCCGCGGGGGTGGGCCGCCCTCGCGCGCTGGGCGCTGTACAGCAGGATCTCGCGCGCGGTGCTCGTCCACCCGGACGGGGTGCTGGACGCGGACTATAGCCCTGACAGCAAGCGCATCGTCACCGCGTCGTGGGACAGGACGGCGCGGGTGTGGGACGCCGACGGCACCGGCGAGCCCCTCGTCCTCCGCGGTCACGAGGATCGGGTCTATTCGGCGGCGTTCAGCCCGGATGGCGAGCGCATCGTCACCGCGTCGTGGGACAGGACGGCGCGGGTGTGGAACGCCGACGGCACGGGCGAGCCCCTCGCCCTCCGCGGTCACGAGGACTGGGTCTATTCGGCGGCGTTCAGCCCCGATGGCAAGCGCATCGTCACCGCGTCGGCCGACAGGACGGCGCGGGTGTGGAGCGCCGACGGCGCCGGCGAGCCCCTCGTCCTCCGCGGCCACACGGATCAGGTCTACGCGGCGGCGTTCAGCCCCGATGGCAAGCGCATCGTCACCGGGGCGCAGGACAGGACGGCGCGGGTGTGGAGCGCCGACGGCGCCGGCGAGCCCGTCGTCCTCCGCGGCCACGACGAGCGGATCTATTCGGTGGCGTTCAGCCCCGATGGCAAGCGCGTCGCCACCGCGTCCTGGGACAGGACGGTGCGGGTGTGGAACGCCGACGGCACGGGCGAGCCCCTCGTCCTCCGCGGCCACGACGATCGGGTCTACTCGGTGGCGTTCAGCCCCGATGGCAAGCGCATTGCCACCGGGTCGCAGGACGAGACGGTGCGCGTGTGGAACGCCGACGGCACGGGTGAGCCGTTCGTCCTTCGCGGTCACGACGATCAGGTCTATTCCGTGGCGTTCAGCCCGGATGGCCGCCGCGTCGTCACCGCGTCTTACGACAAGACCGCGCGCGTGTGGGACGCCGACGGCACCGGCGAGCCCCTCGTCCTCCGCGGCCACACGGATCGGATCTACGCGGTGGCGTTCAGCCCCGATGGCCGGCGCGCCGCCTCCGCGTCGCTGGACAGGACGGCGCGGGTGTGGAACGCCGACGGCACCGGCGAGCCCCTCGTCCTCCGCGGTCACAGCGACGAGGTCACCTCGGTGGCGTTCAGCCCCGATGGCAAGCGCATCGCCACCGGGTCCGCCGACAAGACCGTGCGGGTGTGGAACGCCGACGGCGCCGGCGAGCCCCTCGTCCTCCGCGGTCACCAGGATCAGGTCTACTCGGTGGTGTTCAGCCCCGACGGCCGACGCATCGCCGTCGGGTCATGGGACCGGACCGTGCGGGTGTGGAACGCCGATGGCACCGGCGAGCCGCTCGTCCTCCGCGGCCACGACGATCGGGTCTATTCGGTGGCGTTCAGCCCCGACGGCAAGCGCATCCTCTCCGGCTCGTCGGACAACACCGCCCGGGTGTGGAGCGCCGACGGCACGGGCGAGCCGATCGTCTTTCGTGGTCACGACGGCGAGATCGGCGCGGTGGCGTTCAGTCCCGATGGCCAGCGCATCGTCACCGCGTCCTGGGACAGGACGGCGCGGGTGTGGAGCGCCGACGGCACCGGCGAGCCCCTCGTCCTCCGCGGTCACGAGCACTGGGTGCTGGGGGTGGCGTTCAGCCCCGACGGCAAGCGCATCGCCACCGGATCGCAGGACAAGACCGTGCGGGTGTGGAACGCCGACGGCACGGGCGAGCCGCTGGTCCTCCGCGCCTCCGATGCGCCGATCAACGCCGTGGCGTTCAGCCCGGATGGCCATCGCGTCGTCGCCGCGGCGGACGACATGGTGGTGCGGGTGTGGACCGATCTCGAGGAGCTCCGCGGCGTCGACGACCCGAAGCTGTGGGCCGCGACCACCTACTGCATGCCGATCGACCGGAGGATGGAGCTCCTGCGCGTGCCCGAGGCCGCCGCCAGGGCCAGCCGGGAGGCCTGCGTGCGCCGCAGCGAGGAGGCGCTCGCGGCCGCCAGGAAGCCGTAGAGCGACGGGCGGGGCTGGCGCTGCGCGCGGGTGAGGGAGGCCAGAAGGCGCGGCCGAGCTCCTCCTCGACCGCGAGCACGCGCAGCCCCTTGCGGGGACGCGAGGGCACCTCGACCGTGGGTGCCCAGGACCGCCGGGTCGGCGTGCGATCGCGCGGGCCGGTCACGGGCCAGGCCTGGCTTTGTCCCGCAGGTAGAGCGCCTCCACCTGCTGCCGGGCCCACGGGGTCCGTCGCAGGAATTGCAGGCTCGATTTGATGCTGGGATCGTACTTGAAGCAGCGGACGTCGATCATGCGCCCGAGCTGCTCCCAGCCGTGCTGCGCGACCAGGTGCTCGAGGATCATCTGGAGCGTGACGCCGTGAAGAGGATTGTTGGGCTGGGGCTGAGTCATATCGATGCTCGGGGGCGATCGCCCGGGAGGGCCGGCGTGAGCCCGCGGTGTAGCACGCCGCGCGGCGGTCGCCGCACCCGCGCGCCACGCCGCCCGCGCGAAGGAGCGCTCCCCGCAGCGCTGCTCGTGAAGAAGATCGAGCGCCGGGAGAGACGGCCCGGGCAGAGTCGGGGAAGGCCGCCGACGCGAGCGGAGCAGCCCCCCGCCCCGCCGCGCGGCGCCACGCGCCGGAGCGCCCCGCCTGGAGGCTCCACCCCATGGCGCTGGACAGCGTCTGGGCCTTGCGGCGCAGGGCCGATCCGTGAGACTTTCCGTGGGAGAAGGTCACAAAGGCGACGTTCCAGACAGCCCTGGTCTGGCGGCGTCGGTCGACCGATCGACGGATAGTCAGGTACGCAAGGAAGGAGAGAGCACGTGACCAAGCCAGGTCCAGTGATCGCTTCGGATGTTCCGCCCCGAGCCAAGCCGTCCAACTACCCGGAGCCGTTTGCCTCACGCGTCGCCGGCCGGCAGAAGCAGGCCCTGGGTGATGTCTTCGGGCTTGGCAACTTTGGCGTGAATCGCACCACGTTGAAGCCCGGCGCAATCTCGGCCCTGCGTCACTGGCACTCGGCCCAGGATGAGTTCATCTACGTTCTCTCGGGCCACCCCACGCTCATAACCAACGCCGGAGAAACAACGCTCCAGCCCGGCATGTGCATGGGGTTCAAGGGGGGAGATCCCGACGGGCATCATCTGGTGAACCGGTCGACGGAGGATGTCGTGTATCTGGAGGTCGGAGATCGCCTGCCGGGTGATTCGGGGTCGTACCCGGACGATGATCTGAAGGCAGTCATGGGGGCTGACGGCAAGTGGCAATTCCAGCACAAAGACGGGGCGCCGTATTAGCGGTCAGCATACCCGACGAGCGGCTGGAGCGGTCGCTACACCGGCACCGGTGACCTGGTGAAACCCATGGCGTGGAAGGCCGCCACGGCTCAGCTGAGGACGAGGTAGGAGTCGCCGAACTCGTGGCACAGATACCCCGCCTGCTCGGCGTGGGCGTTGGCGCGGTGGAGCAGCTCGGCCGGCGCGAAGGCCTCGAGGAGCCGGAAGTGACTCTCCGCCGGGTCGTGCACGCCGGTGAGCAGCCCGTCGACCACCCGCGGCCGGAAGCCGGGGTGGAGCACGAGATCGGTCACGCCAGGGCCCGCCCGGAGCTCGCCCCCGTGCTGGGCAGCGCAGCCCTCGAGGGCGCGCGTCACCGTCGTGCCCACCGCGATGACCCGGCGCCCGCGCGCCCGGGCCTCGCGCACCGCCGCCACCGTCTCCTCGGGGATCTCGAAGCGCTCCGGCAGGGGGAGCAGCGCGTCGAGCGCCGGATCGCCTGTCGACGAGATCCCGGCCGCGTGGGTGAGCGAGGCGATCCGGACGCCGCGGCGGAGCAGCTCGAGCAGGAGCCCCCACGCGAGCGGCCGGCCGGCCGAGGGGAGCTCGGCGCAGAGAGGCCGGCTCGCGTACCGCGTCTGCGCGTGCCAGATCTCGAGCGGGGCCGCGACATACGCGTACTGGATCGGGCGCCCCCGGCGGTAGAGCGCCGACCAGAGCGCGGCCCCCCGCTCGCGAAAGGCGATCTCGACGAGGCGCGCCGAGGCCGCGGAGACGCGCTCGACGACGGCCGCGAGGTCGTCGCCGAACGTCACCGCGTCGCCCGGGCCGAGCGCGGGCGGCGGCGGGCGATCCTCGGTGCGCGTGTGCCAGTCGCCGGCGCCGAACAGGAGGGCCGAATACCGCCCCTCGGAGAGCTCGCCGATGAGGCGCGCCTCCACCGCCTCGCCGCGCGCCGTCGCGCCGTGGAGCGACGCCGGCAGCGTGGCGCCGTCGTTGACGACCAGGAGATCGCCCGGCTCGAGGAGCGCCGGCAGATCGGCGATGCGCCCGTCGCGCAGCCGCCCGAGGCGCGGGTCCACGTGGAGGAGCCGCTCCTCCAGGGGGTTGTCGCGAGGCCAGGTGGCAGGGCTCATGGCGCCTCCGGGAGGCTCGCGGCCTCGACGCGCGCGCCGCTCGGCACCTCGCCCGCGCGGGCGACGAGGGCGGCGATCCGGCGGGCGACGTCCGCGGGATCCGCGAGCGTGCTCGGGTCGGCGTCCGGGATGGCCTCGGCGTGCATCCTCGTGTTCATCTCGCCGGGATCCACCGCATAGAAGGCGACGCCCGTGCCCTCGAGCTCGGCGGCCCAGGTGCGCGAGAGGTGATCGAGCGCCGCCTTGGAGACGCCGTAAGCGCCCCACCGCGGATAGGCGTTCACCGCCGCGTCCGAGCTGATGTGGACGACGACCCCGCGCCGCCGCAGCGCCATCGCGCCGGCGATCACCTTGGTGAGGCGGAAGGGGCCCACCACGTTGACCTCGAGCACGCGGCCGAGATCTTCGCACTCGGTGTCGAGCAGGATCGGCAGCGGCGTCTTGCCGAGCGTGCTCGCGTTGTGGACGAGCAGGTCGATGGGCCCGACCAGCGCCGCCGCCCCGCCGGCGATCGCGTGGGTCTGGCCCTTGTCGCCGATGTCCGCCGCGAGCGCGTGCGCGACCCCGCCCGCCGCGGTGATCTCGGCCGCCACCGCCTCGAGCGGCCCGCGCTCGCGCGCGACGAGGACCACCTTCGCGCCCCGCCGCGCGAGCTCCCGCGCGAGCGCGGCGCCGAGCCCGCGGCTCGCCCCCGTCACCAGCGCGGCGCGCGGCGCGAACGGCTCGCCCCCCGCGCCGCGGGGGAGCGAGGGCCGGGAGATCGCCTCGGCCTGGATCAGCACATCGCTTCCGGTCGATTCGTTGTTCATCATGAGTTCCTCCTCGACTCACACCCTAATCCGCGCTGGTTAGTTTGTTGGAGCGCGCTCCAACGGCTTGGAAACGTGCTAATGTCCGGACATGGATCAGGACGCGGAGCTGGCCGGCAGGCTCGCGAGGAACATCAAGCAGCTGCGCGAGGCCCGCGGGCTGACGCAGCAGCAGCTGGCGAAGCTCGCCGGCGTGCCCCGGGCGACCTGGGCGCACCTCGAGTCCGGCGCGGCGAACCCGACGCTCGGCGTCCTGCACCGCGCGGCCGCCGCGCTCCAGGTCTCGATCGAGGAGATGCTCGCCGCGCCGCGCGCCACGTGCCAGCTCTACGCGCGCGACACGCTGCCCACGCGCTCGCCCGGGCAGGCGCTCGTCCGCAAGCTCCTGCCGGACCCGATCCCGGGCATGGAGATGGATCGCGTCGAGATCCCGCCGGGCGGGCGGATGACGGGCGTCCCGCACACCCCGGGCACCCGCGAGTACCTGACGTGCGAGTCGGGGGAGCTCCTGCTCGTCGTGAGCGGCGAGCGGTTCACGCTCGGCTCGGGCGACGTAGCGGTGTTCCGCGGCGATCAGCGACACTCGTACCACAACCCCGGGAAGCAGCCGGCGGTCGGCTACTCGGTCGTGGTCCTGGCGCGGGTGCTGTGATGGAGTCGCGCGCTCCTGCCGCTCTACCGGCCGAGAGCGCGCTCGGGTGTCGAGGTGGCCTGGCGGCCGCCAGGCCTCTCTGGCCCTCTCTGCCGAGCGCCGGAGGGTCCGTGCTCGGGCCGTCCGGCCCTCAGCGCCGTCGTCGGCCGGCGAGCGCCGCGCATGCGAGCAGCGCGAGCGCCGCGGCCCCGGGAGCTCCCCCGCCGCCCGCCCCGCCCGCAGCGCCGAAGCTGCAGCCGCCCTCCGACGTCTCGCCCGTCTCGCCATCTCCGCCGCCGCCGCCCGCGCCGGCGCCACCTGCGCTGTCGCTGCCGCCAACACCGCCGCTGCCGCCAACACCGCCGCTGCCGCCCGCGCCGCCGCTGCCCGGCCCCATCCCTGAATCGCACGTTCCCCCGGGATAGATGTCCGCCTCCGTCCACGCCGGCTCGGGCGGCGTGGCGAAGGGTGGCTGTGCCGTCGCCGGGTCCTCCCTGTAGTAGCAAGGCCTGCAGGCGTGCACCGTCTCGCCAGCGACGTTCCCGGCCGTGTCCATCGCCGTGGCGCGGAAGCAGAGCGCCTCGGGGGCGTCGGCGCCGTCGAGCACCTCCGCTGTCTGGCCGATGGCGATGGTCACCGAAGCGGCGTTCATGAACCTGCTCACCGAGAACAGGGGGTCCGTGAACGTATCGTCCCGGAACACCTCGATCGTCGCGATCACCGTGGCCTCGCCGCCCTGCGCGACCTCTCCTTCGGCCGTGACCCACCAGGAGAGATCGGTGTCGAGCTGGCAGTCTCCGCCGCTCGACTTGAAATCGACATGATCATAAAGGTCGAACGAGAGCCCGCTCGGCCCCGGAGGCGCCTCGGTGTCCGCGGCGCCGGCCGTGAGCTCGAGGCGCTTCACCCCGCACGACTCCACCGGATTGCAGAAATCGCCCTCGATCGCGATCGCCTGCCCCTCGCTGGGCGCCGGCTCGATCCGCGCCACGATGCTGTATCCCGTGGCCGGCACGTCCGGCTCGAGCACGAGGCTCGCCGGCTCCCCGTCGACCGTCACCGACACCCCGTCCAGCGAGATGGAGTAGCCCTCGAAGAAGATCGCGGCGTTCCCGGGGAGGGTCCCGCCGCTCGCCGGAAATGTGCCCGTCAGCCCCGCAAGCGGAGGGCTGCACGCGTCAGCGCGCGACTCCATCGCCGCGGTACAGGCCAGCGCCACGACGATCCCGGCGGTCCATGAGCAGTGCTTTGTCATGGACGTGAGCCTATCAAGGTCGAGCCCGGATCGAGAAATCGCCAGGGCGCCCGGGACGCCGAGAGAACCACGAGGTTTCTTCTCTTGGCGTCCCGCGCGCCCTGACGGCTCGAATCCGCGCTCGCCCAGCCGCCGCGCTAGATCGCCGCCAGCACGGTCTCCGCCCGGTGCTTGACGTAGTGCTCGACGGCCTCCGGCAGCGTCGGCAGGGTCGCGCGGCGGCGGCTGTGCAGCCCCCCCTGCCGCGGCAGGTTCGCCCGCAGCCCGAGGGCGTGCGCAGGACAGGGGTGCACCGACCTGGAGGGCAAGCCGAACGCGTCGCACATCATCTTCGCCCAGGAGGCGAAGCTCAGGACACCGTCGTTCGCCAGGTGCCACACCCCGTCGGCCTGGTCGATCGCGAGGTCCAGGCACGTGTGCGCCAGGTGCGGCAGGTAGGTCGGCGACACGAACAGGTCGTCCGCAGCGCGGAACGGCTCCCCGCGCTGCGCGGCCGACAGCGCGAGCGCGGCGAAGCTGCGCGCCTCGAACGGCCCGAACAGGCTGCCCGTGCGCACCACCAGCGCGCCCGGCAGGGCCTCCAGCACGCCCCGCTCGCCCAGCGCCTGCGCCTCGCCGAACGCGTTGATGGGCGCGACCGGATCATCCTCGACGTACGGGTCGGGCTTGCTCCCGTCGAAGACGAACGCCGACGAGAACATCAGCAGCCGCGAGCCGTGGCGCCGGCACACCTCGGCCAGCAGCATCGGCCCGACCACGTTGGCGCGGTGGCACGCCTCGAGCTCGTCCTCGGCGTCGTGCACGCGCGTGTACCCCGCCGCGTTGATCACGAGCCACGGCTGGACCTCCGCCACCGCGCGCTCCAGGGCCGCCGCGTCGGTGATGTCGAGCTCGCCGTGCGTCACGGCCCGGACGTGGATGCCGCGCTCCTCGCACGCGCGCACGAGCGCCGCGCCGAGCGACCCGCCCGCGCCGGTGAGCAAGATCGGCCGCTCGCGCTGCCGGCAGATGGTCCGCGTCGAGGAGCGCGGCGCCGCGTAGAGCAGCCGCTCGTCGCGGCGCCACCACCCCGGGGCCGCGGCGAGCGGGTGCTCGGACCGGCCGGTGAGCGCCAGCTCCTTCGCGACGGCCGCGATCGCCGTGGGGCGCGGCGCTGGCCCGCGCACGTCGAACACCCCCGGCTCGTAGTGGCCGCGCGCCTGCGTGACGAGGCTGTCCCAGTCGTACGCCCCGAAGGCGGACCACAGCGTCACTGCGCGCACGTCGGCGCCCTCCGCGCGCGCCGCGTGCGCGCCCTCCCAGGCCTCCACCAGCCAGCGGATCTGCTCCTCCGGCGTGCACCCCAGGTGGACCTCGGTGATCGCGAGCGGCGTCCGGTACCGCTCCCACGCCTCGCGCAGGACGTGGCGGTGGCCGAAGATCCCTTCCTCGCGGACGCGCACCGCCTCCACGTCGGCGTACGCGTCGCGCCCGTTACCGCCGTGGGTCCATGACGGGTACAGGTCGAGGCGGTGATCGAGGAACCTGTCGCTCGTCAGGTAGTAGTTCACGCCGACGATGTCCGGCGGGCAGGGCTCGGCCATGAGGAGCGCGAGGTCCTCGTCGGCGACGCCGCAGTCGCGGAGGTGCTGGTGGAGCGGGTGCGCGGCGTCCACGCGCCCGTACAGCAGATCGAGGCTCAGCCAGCGCCGGTGGTTCTCGAACGTGGCCTGGTAGTCGAGCCTGCGCGTGCTGGCGACGGCGCCGAGGTCCTCCGTCTGCACGAGGCGCGCGTCAGGGCGCGCCCGCCGGATGGCGCGCATCGCGGCCGCGGTGGCGCGCGTCTCCACGAGCAGCGCGCGCATGAACGCGGCCGGGTCCCGGAGGTGCGGATACCAGTGCCCGTAGAGCGCGCTGAAGCGCGCCGTCGTGAGCGGCTCGTTCACCGGCGTGAAGTCGCGGACCCAGGGGTAGCGCTCCGCCACCGCGCCGGCGAACTCCGCGAGCCCGTCGACGAAGCTGTCCTCCATCAGGCTGGTCCGCGGCGGCCCGCTCCCGTGGTGGACGAGCCCGACGATCACGTCGATGCCGAGCTCCTTCAGCCGGTGCAGCCGCTCGTCTGCCCAGGAAAAATCGGCGCTCCGGGGGCCGTTCGGGGCCGTTCGCTCCCACAGCACGGGGTACCTGACGGCCTTGACGCCGAGCTCGGCGAGCAGGTCCAGATCCGTGATGCGGTCGTGATGGCCTGTCCGCTCCAGCTGGTTGAAGTACTGGTCCCCGACGCGGTTGACCGTGCACTCGACGCCAGCCCAGAGGGCGATCCCGGAGCGTTCCCTCATGCGACGAGCCCTCCCACGAGCACCGTCGCCCGGCGGTCCGGGATGCGCGCGTAAGCGTCCACGACGGCCTGCCCCACCCTCGCCGCGCACCCGCGCTTCACGAGGGCGACGATCGAGCCGCCGAAGCCGCCGCCGGTCAGCCGCGCGCCGAACACGTCCGGCTGCGCCCGCGCGCTCTCCACCAGCGCGTCGATCTCGGGCACCGACACCTCGAAATCGTCGCGCATCGAGCGGTGCGACGCGTCGAAGAGCTGGCCCAGCCGGGCGAGGTCCCCGGCGCGGAGCGCGGCCACGGCCGCGAGCACGCGGGCGTTCTCGGTCACGACGTGGCGCGCGCGGCGGTCGAGCGGCGCCGGGAGCGACGCGATGCGCTGCTCCGCCGCCGCGTCCACGTCCCTGAGCTGCGGGACGCCGAGCGCCGCGGCCGCGCGCTCGCACTCCGCGCGCCGCGTCTTGTAGTCGCCGCTCGCGTGCTGGTGCGCCACGCCGGAGTTGATGACGAGCAGCTCGGCCTCGGCCGGCAGCGGGACGCGCTCGAACGCGAGCGTCCTCGTGTCGATGAAGAGCGCCGTGTTCTCGTCGGCGAGGCTCGCGGCCATCTGGTCCATCGTCCCGACGGGGGCGCCCACGAAGTCGTGCTCGGCGGCGTGCGCGATCCGCGCGATCTCCACGTCGTCGATGGAAAGGCCGAGCATCGCCCGCAGGCCGCGGGCGAGCGCCACGAGCAGCGAGGCGCTCGACGAGAGGCCGCTGCCGAGCGGCACCGTCGACTCGATCCGCGCGTCGAAGCCGGGGACGGAGACCCCCCGGCCGCGGAGGACCGCCGTGATCCCCTGCACGTAGTCGAGCCACAGGCCGCGGCGCGACTCTTCTCCGGCGCGGAACGAGAGCTGGGCGCCGCCGTCCACGTCGCCCACGTTGACCGACGCGACCTGGATGAGCCCGTCGTCCCGCGGCGCGAGCTCGACGCGCGTCTTCTGCGGGATCGCCGTCGGCAGCACGTACCCGCCGCTGTAGTCGGTGTGCTCGCCGATCAGGTTCACGCGCCCCGGCGCCTCGGCCATGAGCTTCGCCGGACGGCCGAAGACGGCCTCGAAGCCCTGCCCTCGCCCGCTCATCGCGACGCCCCCATGTCGACGAGCCCCGGCATGTCCGCCAGCGCGGGCATGTCCGCCAGCCCGCCGTCGCTCAGCGTCGAGAGCGTCTCGTTGGGGCCGACGAACGGGAGCCCCTGCGTCGCGGCCGCCATCTGATGCAGCGGGAACTTCGGCGTGCGGTCGGCGTAGAGGAGGCCGTTCGCCTCCTGGTACGTGTCGGAGAACTGCGTGTAACAGAAGCCGGCCAGCAGCTCGAGGGAGTTGATCACCTTCATCAGCCTAGTATAGCGCTCGGCGAACTCTTCCGAGGTCCTGCACGCCGAGTACCCCCACGTGCCGCCGTTGTCGCCGCTGCTCGTCGGCGCCACCGCGATCCCGCCGAACTCCGACAGCACGATGGCGGTCTCGTGGTTGACCGAGGGGTCGAGCACGAGGGCGCGGCCCCCGGGCCGCTCCCGCTTCAGCAGCTTGGGCACGACGTCGTGAGCGTGGTAGCGCCGGGCGATGCGCTCGGGCGAAGGATCGTAGTCGTGGATCCCGATGATGTCGGTCGCCACGCTCTCCCACCCGTCGTTGCCGATGACCGGCCTCGTGTAGTCCATCGACCGCGTGAGGTGGTAGAGCGCCTGCACATAGTGCCGCTCGTTCGGGTTGTCCGGCAGGTTCGGGACGCCCCACGACTCGTTGAACGGCACCCACGCGATGATGCACGGGTGGCTGATGTCGCGCCGTATCGCCTCGAGCCACTGCCGCGCGAGCCGATCGATCGACTTGCGCGTGTGCCTGTAGGCGCTCGGCATCTCCTCCCAGACGAGGAGGCCGAGCCTGTCCGCCCAGTACAGGTACCGCGGATCCTCGATCTTCTGGTGCTTCCGGGCGCCGTTGAAGCCCATCTGCTTCGTGAGCTCGACGTCGCGGCGGAGGGCCTCGTCGTCCGGGGCCGTGATCCCCGTGTCGTTCCAGTAGCCCTGGTCGAGCACCATCCGGAGGACGTACGCCCGCCCGTTCAGGAGGAAGCGGTCGCCGCGGACGGCCACCGAGCGCAGGGCCGTGTAGCTCTTCACCCGATCGATCGTCATCCCCGCCTGGTCGTGGAGGACGATGTCGGCGTCGATCAGCGTCGGCCGCTCCGGGCACCACAGGAGCTCGTTGCGGAAGTCGTCGATGCCCGGATCGGAGAGCGTGATGCGCCGGTGGACCTCCCCGGCCACGACCGTGTACTGGTCGTTCGCGATCGTCACGTCGCCGACGCGCAGCCGCACCCCGACGCGCGCGCCCTCGACGGGCGCGTTGGCGACCCGGACCTCGACCGCGATCTCCCAGCGCTCGAGGTTCGGGGTCCACCGCACGTACTCGATGTGCATCCGCGGCACGCGCTCGAGCCACACCGTCTGCCAGATCCCGGTCGTCCGCGGGTACCAGATCGAGTGCGGCTCGAGCTTCCAGTCCTGCTTGCCGCGCGGCTTCGCGAGGTCGCCCGGATCGTCGTGCGCCTGCACCACGATCGTGACGCTCTCGCGCCCTCGCGCGAGCTCGGTGATATCGAGGCTGAACGGCGTGTAGCCGCCCTCGTGCTCGCCGGCGAAGCCGCCGTCGACCCACACCTTGGCCACGTAATCCACGGCGCCGAAGTGGATGACGAGCCGCTCGGACGCCTCGAGCTCCGGCACCTTGACCTGCCGTCGGTACCAGCAGGCCTTGTAGAAGCCGGTCTCGCCGACCCCGCTCCGCGGCGTCTCCGGGGCGAACGGCACCTCGATCGTCCTGTCGAAGCGCGCGTCGGCCGGGGAGCACCAGTCCGCCCGGGGGTCGATCGCGAACTCCCACGTCCCGTTCAGCGAGGTCCATTCTTCTCGCCGGAGCAGCGGACGGGGATAACCGCGGGCGCCGCCGCCGCTGTCAGCCGGCGGCGGCACCGAACCTGGGATACCGATCTGTGCGAGGTGCTGTCGAGGCATGGGTCCTATCAGGCAGCGACGGTCACCGCTGCGCCGTTGCTCTTGGCTTCGCGGATGTGGTCGTAGGTGGCGAGGGCCTGCCCCACGACCTGGTCCATGTTGTAGTACCGGTACGTCGCGAGCCTCCCGACGAAGTGGACGTTCGGCGTCGCGTCGGCGAGCGCCTTGTACTTCCGGTAGATCTCCGCGTTCTCGGGCCGCGGCACCGGGTAGTAGGGGTCGCCCTCGGACGTCGGGAACTCGTACACGACGCTCGTCTTCGGGTGCTGCTGTCCGGTGAGGTACTTGAACTCGGTGACGCGGGTATAGTCGTGGTCGTTCGGGTAATTGATGACCGCGCCCGGCTGGAAGACCTCCTTGTCGTGCGTCTCGAACTTGAAGTCGATCGACCGGTACGGGAGCTTCCCGTAGCGGAAGTCGAAGAACGCGTCTACCGGCCCGCTGTAGATCATCTCCCTGAAGTTCACCTCGTTCATGATGTCGCGGTAGTCGGTGTTCAAGAGGACGCGGATGTTCTTGTGGTCCAGCATGTTCTCGAACATCCGGGTGAAGCCGCGGAGCGGCATCGCCTGGAATTCATCCGTGAAGTACCGCGAGTCGTAGTTCGTGCGCGCGGGCACGCGGGACGCGACCGCGGCGTCGAGCTCGGACGGGTCGAGCCCCCACTGCTTGCGCGTGTAGTTGCGGAAGAACTTCTCGTAGAGCTCCCGGCCCACCTTGCTGACGACCGCGTCCTCGGAGGTGCGGCAGTGCTTGATCGGCTCGGCGACGCGCGTGAAGAACGCCTCGACCTCGGCGGGCGAGTAGTTGGTGCCGTAGAGCGCGTTCACCGTGTCGACGTTGATCGGGAAGGGGACGAGCTTGTCGTCGACGTGCGCGAGCACGTGGTGCTCGTAGGGACGCCACTCCGTGAACTGCGACAGGTACCGGAAGATGCGCGGCGACGCGGTATGGAAGATGTGGGGGCCATACTTGTGGATGAGGACCCCGGCGTCATCGTAGCAGTCGTACGCGTTGCCGCCGATGTGAGGCCGCTTGTCGCACAGGAGGACCGACTTGTTCAGCTGCGTGGCGAGGCGCTCCGCGAGCACGCTGCCAGCAAACCCAGCTCCAACGATCAGATAGTCGAACACGGTACGTTCCCTTCCGTCCGGACGGCCGCCGGACGCTTGGCTTGGAGTGCGTCTGACATGAGCCTCGACATCGAGCGCCATGTCTTGTCCCACGACGTCGCGCTCACCATCTCGTCCGCGATCGCGAGGCGAGCCTCTCTCGGCTCGGCCAGCGCCGCCTCGACGGCCGCCACGAACGTGGATGCGTCGGCGATGTGGACCGCCTTCTTGTCCCCGTAGGGCGAGACAACGTCGCGGATGGCGGTGGATACGACCGGCTTGCCCGCTGCGAGGTACTCCAGCGTCTTCGTCGGGCTGATGAACCGGGTCGCTTCGTTGAGCGCGAATGGCATGATAGCAACATCCCAGCCGCCGAGGTAGGCCGGAAGTTCCTGATATGACTTCTGGCCAAGCCAGTGAATGTTCGGACGGCGGGGCAGCGTGGCGGGGTCGATCTTCACGACCGGCCCGAGCATCACGAGCTGGAAGTCGGGGCGCTCCTCGGCGACGCGGGCGACGAGCTCCACGTCGAGCCGCTCGTCGATGACGCCGAAGAACCCGAGCCGCGGCCGCGCGATGCCGCGCTGGTCCTCCGGGTCCAGCGACGCCTCGCGCGCCCTCGTGAAGTGCGCCGCGTCGACGCTGCTCGGGAAGGCGTGCACGGACGGGTGCTGCGTGCGCTTCGCCTCGTAGATGCTCTGGCCGCCCGTGAACACGAGGTCGGCGCGCGCGAAGAGCTCGCGCTCGCGCTCGCGGAGGATCGGCGGCGCGCCGCGGAAGGCGGAGAGCTCGTCCATGCAGTCGTAGACGACGAGCGACGGCTCCACGTCGGCGGCGATCGGCAGCGACATCGGCGTGTAGAACCACAGGATCGGGTGCCGGATGTCCTGCTCCTTCACGAGAGAGCTGAGCAGGCGGCGCTGCTGCGCGAGGGCCTCCTCCGTCTCGGTGCCGTGGGTCAGGTGGGGGACCACGACGGTGAGATTGGCCTCGATGTGTCTCGTCTCGAGCCTTGGCGGTCCATCCTCGAACACCGGCT
This sequence comes from Sorangium sp. So ce321, assembly GCF_051530195.1. NCBI lineage: Bacteria > Pseudomonadati > Myxococcota > Polyangiales > Polyangiaceae > Sorangium > Sorangium sp. So ce321. Next base: position 8,745,485 of record NZ_CP150329.1, read on the forward strand.
CTTCGACGAAGTACACCCGCTTCTCCTGCGCGAAGCGGCTCATCAGGTGGTTCGGCCGCTGGAAGACGAAGTTCCAGCGCAGGTGTGACAAACAGATGAGATCCGGCCCGGCCTGCTTCATCTCGTCTCCAATTTGTGGGAATGAGAACCTGTCCGCGGGCGGGTGTTAGCAAGTAACGGGCCCGATGCCTTGACACAGCCATCGACGGAGAAGTCGCGACAGCGTGCGAACGAGGCCCATCGAACCGCGGCAATCCGCTACATGAGCGGGCGCTGAGCACTGAACAGCATGTGCGCCCGCGCTGTGCTCGCTGGACGCCCCGACGGACGAACCTGCCACAGATGAGGCAAAATGCGCCGCAGATCGGGCGATTCCTGCCGGTTCTTCACAAAGTATGCAACTCCCGGTGCAACCCGCGCGGGCGCTCTCGTGTGGGCGAGTCGCGGGTGCGCGGCGCACGCCGAGGCGCTCTGCGTGCCGGACCGCTCTTCGTGCGTTCCGTACCCGTGCGTCCAGGCCTGTGCGGCGGCGGTCGAGGCCTCGTGCGCGCCTCGCTCCGCGCGCTGAGGGCTCTTGGCGGATGAGCGAGCGCCCTCGGCGCCGCGGAGCTCCGGAGAGCACCGGACATGATAAAGGCTGTTCCCTAAGGGGAACACCGCAGCGCGGCGCGTTTCGCGAGACCTCGGCGCAAAGCCCCCTTGACAGCCGGCGACTTGCCGTGGTCAAGAATATGAGAGGATAGTCGACGAGGGCCCGCCGCGTGACAACCAGGCTGGCAGCGCGCGCCAGCTCCCTGGGTTTCGCACGGGATCGTGCGTATTCCGGCTGCCGTCGGGTGGGGAACAGGGGTGATCGCCCCCTGGTGTCGCGCTGCACCCGTGAGTGAGATCACATGAGCAAACTGGCTCTTTCGGCCGGACGCTCATGAGGAGAGAAAAAGACTCGCCTCGACGGAATGCACAGCGCTCCTGGCGCCCTGGAGGGCGCCGCGCCCCGCTATCTCTCCCCGGGCATCATCCACTTGTACTCGGCGCTGGGTCGCCAGGCGGCGAGGTGCTCCAGGAGGGCCACCGGGTCGTCGGCCACCTGCAGCATGGCGCGGTGGCCCGGCTTCATGAACTGCTCGGACACGACGTGATCCAGGAACACGATGAGCGGGCGGTAATACCCCTGGACGTCGAGGAGCCCGACCGGCTTCTCCTGGGAGCCGAGCTGCGTCCATGTCCAGATCTCGAAGAGCTCCTCCAGCGTCCCGATGCCCCCTGGCAGGGCGATGAAGGCGTCGGACAGCGCGGCCATCTTCGCCTTGCGCTCGTGCATGGTCTCGACCACGTGGAGCTCCGTGAGCCCCCGGTGCTCGATCTCGCGCTGGTTGAGGAAGTGGGGGATCACGCCGGTCACCTCCCCGCCGCGCGCGAGCACCGCGTCGGCGACCGCGCCCATGAGCCCCACGCGGCCTCCCCCGTAAACGAGCCCGATCCCTCGCGCCGCGAGGAGCTCCCCCAGCCGCACGGCCGCCTCGCGGTAGGCCGGCGACGCGCCGGGGCTCGACCCGCAGTAAACGCAGATCCTCGAGAGTGTCCTCATGAGTCCGAGCCTACGCCGGCGGGCGGGCTCGTTCCAGCGGCGATCCGGGGGGCACCCCGCGCGCGGCGAGGTGCCCTGTCCGGCCGCTCACTCCTTGTCGAGCTTGCCGACGAGGCTGAGCGTGAAGAACGCGCCCATGTACTTGAAGTGCGGGCGCACCTGCATGTCGACCTTGTACCAGCCGGCGTTGCCCGGCACCTCGGTGACGATGATCTTCGCCTTGCGGAGCGGCCTGCGCCCGCGGGTCGCCGCCGACACGACGTCCTGATCGGCGACGTACTGGCCGATCCAGTCGTTCAGCTCCTTCTCGAGATCGGCGCGCTCCTTCCACGTCCCGATCTGCTCGCGCTGCAGCACCTTCAGGTAGTGCGCGATGCGGCACATGATGAACATGTACGGCAGCTGCGTCCCGAGCCGGTAGTTCATCTCGGCCGCCCTGCCCTCCTCGCTCTGCCCGTAGAACTTGGGCTTCTGCGTGGAGTTGGCCGAGAAGAAGCAGGCGTTGTCCGAGTCCTTGCGGAACGTGAGCCCGATGAAGCCCTCCTCGGAGAGCTCGAACTCGCGCCGCTCGGTGAGCAGGATCTCGGTCGGCACCTTCGTCTGGATCTCGCCCATCGCCTCGTACTGTTCGTCTGGATCTCGCCCATCGCCTCGTACTGGTGGAGGGGCAGGTTCTCCACCGTGCCGCCCGCCTGCGGGCCGATGATGTTCGGACACCAGCGGTACTTGGCGAAGCTGTCGGCGAGCCGCGTGGCGAACGCGTACGTCGCGTTGCCCCAGCAGTACGCGTCGTGCCGGCCGACCACGTCCTCCTCGTAGTTGAACGCCTTCACCGGGACGGTGTTGGCGCCGAACGGCAGGCGGAGGAGGAAGCGCGGCATCACGAGCCCGACGTAGCGCGCGTCCTCGGTCTCGCGGAACGCGTTCCACTTCGTGTACTGCGGCCCCTCGAAGAGCGACTTCAGGTCCTTCAGGTTCGGCAGCCCCCCGAAGTCCTTCAGGCCGAAGAACTGCGGGCCGGCCGCGGCGATGAAGGGCGCGTGCGACATCGTCGCGACCGCGGCGCACTTCTGGAGGAGCGCGATGTCCTGAGGCCCCGGCCCGAAGTCGTAGTTCGCGATGATCGCGCCGACCGGCTTGCCGCCGAACTGGCCGAACTCCGCCGAGTAGACGAGCTTGTACAGGCCGCTCTTCGGCACCTCGGGGGCGTCCTCGAAATCGGCGAGGAGGTCCTCCTTGGAGCAGTTGAGCATCTCGACCTTGATGTTCTCGCGAAAATCGCAGCGGTCGATGACGAACTTGAGGCCGCGCCAGGCGGACTCGAGCTTCTGGAAGCTCGGGTTGTGGAGGATCTCGTCGATCTGCCGCGAGAGCTTGACGTCGATCTCCGCGATCAGCGCGTCGACGAAGGCCTTGTCGACCTTCTCGCCCTCGCGCCGCGGGGCGACGAGCTCCGAGATGAAGGCCTGCACGCCCCTCTTGGCGATCTCGTACCCCTCATCGCCGGGCGTCATCTTCGTCTCGGCGAGGATCTCGTCGAGCAGGGACCCTCCCTCGAGGGTCTGGACGCCTGCGCTCCCCGCGACCTGTGTCTCTGTCGCCATCGCTCACTCCCCTTCCTTGTCGAGCCCGAGCTCGCTGACGATCTTGTTGCGCTGGGCCGGGTCGCTCAGGATCTGCTGGATCTTGTTGCGAAACGCCTTCTCGTTCCCGAGCGGGCCCTTGAGGGCCGTCAGGGCGGCGCGCAGGTCGAGCAGCTTCTTGAGCTCCGGCACCTGGGTCGCGATCGCCTCGGGCTCCATGTCGCTCAGCCGGCGGAACTTGAGGTTGACCGTGAGCTCGCTGTTCTCCTTCTCGGAGAGGACGTCCTTCACGTTGAAGGAGAGCGCGAGCTTCTGCTCGCTCATGACCTTCTGGAAGTTGTCCTTGTCCACGTTGATCGGCTTGCGGTCCTCGAGGGGCCGCGGATCCGGCCGCTGCGTGTAGTCGCCGAGCATCAGGAGCTTCAGCGGCAGCTCGACATCCTCCTTCGCGTTCCCCGTGGCCGGCTTGTACGTGATGTTCACGCGCTCCTTCGGCGCGACCGATCCCTCTTTCATCGCAGGCTCCTTTCCCCGTCAGCAGCGGGCGGAGCGCCCGCAGGCCGCACGAGCATAGACCAAAACCCCCGTCCACCGGGCAAGCTTCTCGGCGCGACGCGCATCCGCCTCCTCAGGCCTCCAGCGAAAGTTTCAGGGCGAGCGCAGCGTCGAGCTGGCAGACGCGCTCGAAGCAGAGCGCTTCCTTCGCCTTCGCCTCGGGGGACGCCTCGTAGCCCTGGTTCAGCACCCGGTAGCATGTGTGGAGCGCGGCGTAGACCTCCGCGCAGAGATCCGGCTGCCAGGTGGTGAGTCGGTGGTGGTCGACGATCTGCTCCAGCGCCTCGAGCTGCGCGCGCGCCAGGACGAACTGGGACAGCTCGATGTTGATCTGCGCCATGGCGAGCTTCACGCGGAAGCGGTCCAGCGCCGACGGAGCGGCGGCCGCTGCCTTCTCGAGGAGCACCATCGCGTCGATGGGCTGCTGGTTGGCGACGAGCCCGCGGGCCTCGGAGAGCGGCTTGTCGAGGTAGCTCCTCGGCTTCGCCGGGGCGCCGCCGCCGCCGCCGCCGCCGAGGACGGCCGCCACCTCGGTCGAGAGCCACGCCTGCGTCTCGTCGTCCGCGAACGGCGTGCCGTCCCTGAACTTGAGGCCTGGCAAGAGCGGCGCGCGGAGCACCAGGGCGCCGACCTCGACGAGCACGGCCCGCCGCGCCTCGGCGTAGTCCTCGCCGAGCTGCTCGAGCGCGTTCGCCGCGTAGCGGTGCGGGTCGAGCCAGAGGGGGTAGTTCTGCGCGTACTCGTCGGCGACCGGCAAGAGCTCGGTGAACGCCCCCTGGCTCGTGAGCGCCGGGAGCGTCTGCAGCACGTGCTCGGGCGGCGGCGGGATGGCGGTCGTGCCGTTCTGGGACGAGGCGCCGGGGTCGTCGAGGAGATCGACCCAGAGCCCGACCCGGAGGACGCGGTACGCGGCCGCGCGCTTCGGATCCGCGATCCGGAGCGCGTCGCCCGCGCGCGCGATGAGCGGCGCGCAGCGGCCGAGGGCGGTGAGCGCGGAGTCCTCGTCGACGATCGCCTCGACGCTGAGCGCCGGGTCCGCCGTGGCGACGATCGCCGTCGCGGCCGGCGGCGGGGTGACGACCACCGCCGTGACCGCCGGCGCCTGCACGATCGCCACCTCGGCGGCCTTCGGCGGCTCGGCCTTCGGCGGCGGCGGCGGAGGGGGCGGCGGCGGCGGCGGAGGGGGCGGCGGCGGCGGCGCCTCCGCGGGCAGGCTGGTGACGAGGCTCCGGATCGCGTTGCGGAGCGGGCCGAGCCCGCCGTAGGCGTCGCCGAGCCTGTCGGCGAGGTCGACGTCGACGGCGCGGCTCACCTGGTCGATGGCGTTCACCACGTCGCGCTCGGCGGCGGAGGGCGCGTGGCCGGCGAGCGTCCCTGCCGCGATGTCTCCGTACCAGGCGCACAGGTTGCCGCGCGCCTTGGGCCGCTTGATCGCGGGGTACATGGTGTCCCAGAACGCGCTGGTCAGCTCCTGCACGAGCACGAGCCCGTCGAGCAGGCCGGGGAGCTTGTCGAGCTGCGCCTTCGCCGCCGCGTAGTAGAGGGCGACGCGGAAGTCCTTGGACTTCTCGCTCAGGATCTCGTCGGCGCCGCTCGCGATGCGCCCCCAGTCGACCTTGCCGCCCGCGAGCGACTGCAGCTTATCGACCTCGTTCTTGAGCGCCTCGAACGCTTCGTCGTACGTGACGTCGGCGCCGACGCCTCCGTTGATGGGCGCGAACAGCGCCTCGATGCGCGCTTTCGATTGGTTGATCGCGTCTTCAGCGGCCATGGGTCGCGCAGGATATCAAGACGTCCCGGGCGTGGACGGCGAATCGGAGCGGCGGTGGAGGCGGCGGACGCGTTCGGTCGGGGGTCGGCGCGCGGGCATCGGTCAGCCGAGCGCCTCGAGGAAGCTATCGAGCGACAGGTCGGTCCGCGCGACGAGCGCGTCGAGCTCTGGCCCGAGCGCGTGTCGTGAAACGTGCTCCTCGACCGGCGGGGGCCCGCAGAGGTCGGCGATGTGCTCGGCCTGGGTGGTGGGCGCGATCATCTCGCGGAACGAGCCCACGTGGGGGGGACCGAGGTGGAGGAGCAGGGTGCGTTGCGGCGTCCAGAACGCGTTCATCAGCGTGCGTCCCCACTTCGACAGGCGGAGGGTCATGTCCATCCACACGGCGGCGGCGTAGGCGTCGCCTGCGCCGAGCGGCAGCCTGAGCGCGAGCCCTGTCCTCGGGAGCTCCTGTCCGCGGAATGGCGTCACCGACTCGAGGATGTTCTGCAGCACCCAGAAGCGGCTCGCGTCCGTGCCGAAGCCTGCGTCCCAGAGCGCCTTCATCGGCTGGGTCTTCAGCCATGCGCGGTAGTTGGCGTACGACGTCTCGGCGTCGTCGAGCGACGGCGGGGTGATCTGGGAGACGCGGTGGAGGAAGGCGTCGACGGGCATGTGCCGGCCGCTCGTCGCGGCGTCGTGGGCGGCGGCGAGGAGCGGGAACAGGGTGATGGGGAGCGACGCTCCGGCCGAGACGAGCTGGTCGTAATCGTACGAGCCGAACACGACGATCGGGTAGAGCCGGCCAGCGTTGTCGCCGCTCGCGGCCCAGGCGCCCACGAGCCCGCGGGCGGGCGGCTCGTCGCCCTTTGGATCGCCGTGGAAGACGAAGAGCCCCAGCGACGTCTGGTAGTGCGCGTCGAAATGGGGGCCCATGGCGCGCCGGGCGAAATCGATGGCCGCGCCGAGCCAGCGATCGAAGGCGGCGAGCTCTTCTCCGCCGGCGTTCAGCCGGATGAAATCGCCCGTGGCGGGCAGCTTGCCGAAGCAGCCGATCTGCGGCGGAGCGGCAGGGCCCTTCTTGCGGCGCCAGAACATGACGGCCAGGGAGTGAACCACGAACCGCTCACCCAGCGCTACCACCTTCCCGGCGATGGCGACGGGTGGCGACGGAGCCGGGTGGGGAGGGGGGACCGCGCGCGGGGGGCGGCGGGGCCCCCTCCCGCGAACTCGCGCCTCTTGGTGGCTAGTGCCTCACGTACGGATGGGTCGAGATCAGGAGCGACTCGCTTCGATGCGGGCCGGCGCTCGGGTTCGCGGGGCCCTACCCCGCCGCCCCCCGCGCGCGGTCCCCCCTCCCCACCCGTCTCACCCTTGAAAGGATGGGGTTCTGAAGATCGCAACCCGGATCGTTCTCAAGCCGGATCGCCCCCTTTCCCCCTCATTCCGTCACAAAGAGCCAGCGGGGGAGGGGGTGTCGTGCGGGGGGCCGGCGGGGTAGGGCCCCGCGAACCCGAGCGCCGGCCCGCACCGCAGCGTCCCCCTCATAGCCCGAGTCTCCCCGTCCTCACGGCACTAGCCACCAAGAGGCGCGAGTTCGCGGGAGGGGGCCCCGCCGGCCCCCCGCACGACACCCCCTCCCCCGCTGGCTCCGTTGCTGCTCGGATCTCACCCCTTGCCGAAGCGATCCCCGATGCTGGCCGGGCAGTTGGTGGCCCGGAAGAAGCTCGACGGGAACGGGTGGTTCCCGCGGGTCGGTCGGATCTCCATGGTCACCGTCACGGGAGGTGCGGTCATCTGCCACGTGACCGTGAAGAGCTCGTCGTTGTCTTTCTGCGCGGTCGTCGTCCCGGCCTCGAACAGGCGGAAGATCCCCCACGGCCCTTCGCGCACCAGCTCTTCGTCGAGCCCGCCCGCGCCGCGCACCTGGATCCTCGCGCCTTTCTGGCCCTCTCCGGGCCAGTTGAAGGTGTGCCAGAACTCCTTCTCGTTGCGATAGAGCCTCTTCTGGCCGTCGACCTCGAAGACCACCTCGCTCACGATGGGGCTGACCGTCTTCATGTTGATGTGGAAGACGACCTTGGCCTCCCCGCCGCTGCCGAAGAGCGCGTCGGTGATCTCGTTCGAGCGCCTCAGGCAGTTGTACAGGTTCGGGTTGAACGGCGTGAACGGCTTCGCCGCCTGCGGCTGCCCCGCCAGGTGCGACTTCGGGAAGTACTCGTGCCCGACCTGGTAGTGGAAGCCCTTGAGGTACGTCTCGTAGAAGCCCCAGAGCACCCCGTCCTTCGGCTTGAAGAACGTCATCGCGTCCTCGAGCGAGGCGTCCCGCGACGAGGCCAGGTTGAACGGGTAGCGGTCCTTGATCTTGTCGCGGTAGTGCGGCCAGACCTCGACCTCCCAGATCCCGCTCGCCGCGCCGCCGGCGCGCCGCACGACCGCCTTGTACGCCTGCCGGAGGGGGTTCATGAGCAGCGGCTCCATCAGCCGCTGCCCGGTCTGGTCCATCGAGAGCAGGAGCCCCTCGGTCTCCTTCACCGCGTCCTGGAACGCCTCCGTGGCCCTCGCCGTGTCCGTGTCCGGCGGCCCGTCCTCGACGACGCTCATCTCCCCGGCGAGCCGCTCGAGGTGGCCGACGTACTGGTTGAGCTTGGGCGCCGGCGGCGGGGGCTGCCCCTCTTGCGTCTGCGCTGGCGGCACCCCGAAGGCGGCCATCGACTCGAACTTGTCGGGCACCGGGTCGTAGTGCTCGCGCCGCTGGTCGCTCGGGAGGAGCGTGCCGCTCCGCACGCCGGTCCGCCGATCGACCCGCTGCTGGATCATGTTCTTGGCCTGGTCGATCAGGCCGCCGTCCGCGGTCAGCACGTTCGGCTTCTCGTCCTTCGCGAACTGCGTCTCGTCCGAGAGCCGCTGGAGCAGCCGCCGGTAGGGCCAGTCGGGCGTGGAGAGCACCCTGAACTCGTGGATCGCCTCCCGGTTCGTCTGCGGCACGTCGACCTGGATGTCGCGGAAGAACGCCTCCCACTGCGCGATGTACGCGTTGTCGTAGTCCTGCCGGACGCGGTCGAGCTCCTTCTGGATCTGATCGCCCGTCCGCTTCTCGACGTTCGACAGGGGGAGCACCCACAGCTCGCGCTCGAGCTCCTTCCTCCCCTCCTTGAGCGACTCGATCACCTGCGCGTGCCCCTTGGCCGTGTAGGGCCCCTGCACCTCGAACCAGGTCCCGCCCCGGTTCTTCTGCGCGCTGTGGATGACGGTCAGCACATCGGACCGGTCCGCGAACATCTCGTTGAGGGACACCGGCGGGTACTTCAGGTTCTCCGGCGTGTTCGGCCCTGACTCGTCGTATTTCTGGTCGATCAGCTTCGTGACGAACTGGTCGTAGTAGCGCTTCGTCGGATCGACCCGCAGGAGGTCCGCGCGCGCCCTGTCGATGAGGGGCTGGTTCAGCTCCTCGGCCTCCAGCTTGTTCCGCCTCACGAGGTCGATGTAATAGGCGACGTGCGGCGTGAGCCGCTCCTTGAGGTCGGCCTCGGGCAGGTCGGTCCAGGGCTTCAGGACGTCGGCCCAGACCTGGACCAGCCGCCCGGTCTGCCACCGCGCCGCCTGGTCGTCCATGTACCCCTGGTGTTCCTTGCCGAGCAGGAGGTAGCTGCGCAGGGCGTTGTAGCCGTCGAGGAACTCTCCCTCGCGCACCCGCTCGAGCTTCGCCTCGAGCTGCGCCTTCGCCGGGCCGACGAACCCCTGCTTCAAGCTCTTGATGTACTGCGCCATCGTCGGCGGGAAGAGCTTGTCCCCCTGGAACATGAACCAGCCGTGGTCGAGCGGCGTGTTCTCGACGTAGCGGTCGAGCAGCCCCACGTGCTCCTGCAGCTTGTCGAGCTTGTCGATGTTCGCCGGCACGTTCGGCGGCCCGCCGCTCCTCCCGGACCAGTCCACGAACGCGATCTCGTCCGAGATGCGCCGCGTCTCGGCGACGAGCTCCCGGTTGTTGAAGTACGAGATCACCGCCGGGAGGAGGAACAGGAGCGCGACGAGCGCCGCCGCCGCCGCGACGAGGATCCGCTGGAGCCGGCGCCGCCGGAGCTCGGCCTCGGTGCGCGCCGCGAGATCCTGATCGGGGAAGACGACGTTCGTGAAGACGTCGTGCAGGAAGAAGCTCTTCGACTCCTTCGGGAGCGCGGCGTCCTCCTCGCCCTCGCCGAGCGCCGCGCGCAGCCCGAACGCCCGCCCCATCGCCCCGACCACGCGATCGAGCGGCCGCCCCTCCTGGACGCCGCTCGTGAAGTAGAACCCGCGCAGGACCGGCGTGGGCGCGGCGCCGGCGCCGGGCGCGAACGCCGACGCGATGAAGTCCGAGAGGTTCCGCTTCACCGCCGCGAACTCGAGCGGGAACTGGTAGCTCCGCTCCTTCACCTCGCGGTTGCGCTCGCCGATGAGGCGCTTCGTCAGCCGCGCGTGGAGCTTCTCGACGAGGACGTCGAACTCGCGGTCGAAGATCTTGCCGGGCTCGTCCTTGTTCTCGTCGAGCCGCACCGTGGCGCCCCACGGCTGCGCGCGCTCGCTCTTCTTCAGGTCGCCGAAGTACTCGGTGAAGCCCGCCACGAGGTCGCTCTTCGTGAAGAGCACGTAGACGGGCAGGACCATGTGCAGCGTCTGCTGCATCTCGTCGATGCGCGCGCGGATCTTCTTGCCGGTCTGGTCGATCTGGTCGTCGCTCGCGTCGAGCAGCTCGCTCAGGCTCACCGCGACGATGACGCCGTTCAGCGGCTTGTGCTCGCGGTACTGGAGCAGCATCTCGAGGAACGCCATCCACTCGTCGTGGTCGTCGCTCTCCGTCGTGTACCGGCCGGCGGTGTCGAGGAGGATCGCCTCGTTCGTGAACCACCACTCGCAGTTCCTGGTGCCGCCGACGCCGCGCACGCCGGTGCGCTCCGGGTCGATGTACGGGAACACGAGCCCCGAGTGCCGGAGCGCGGTGGTCTTGCCGGCGCCGGGCGGGCCGACCATCACGTACCAGGGCAGGACGTAGAGCGCGTCAGCGCCGCGCTTGCCCCCGCCGAGCTTCGAGGCCTTGAGGGCGGCGATGCCCTCCTGCATCTGCCGGTTCAGCTCCTGGATCTCCGCGCGCCGCTCGGGCTTCGCGTTGATCACCTGCTCCTGCGCCTGCTGCGCGATCGCCTTCTCGAGCGCCCGCGCGGCGCGCGCCGCGCGGATGCGCCGGTAGATCGCGAGCCCCACGAGCAGCGCGACGACGGCGGCCGTCGCCACGAGCGGGATCTCGATCGGGAACGCCTCGGCCCCCTCCCCTGCCCCGGGGCGCAGCATGAACCACACTCCCCACACGGCGGTGAGGAACAGGGCGCTCAGGATCCACAGCCACATCGGAAGTCTCCCTCGGGAACAGCAGAGGACGGGCGGAGCCGCCTAGGTCCCTGTGCTGATCAGCTTCTTGATCTGGTCGGCGACGCCCTCCGCGTCCGAGGCCACGACGAGCCGGAGCACGATGACCACGAGGACGGCCAGCACGAGCAGGCCGAGCGCGATCGCCAGATAGGGCAGCTCGCGGCGCACCGCGCCGGCGCCTCCGTCCTTGCGCTCCGCGTTCGGCGCGAGGACGTCCCCGCCGCCTTCGCTGACGGCGACGTAGTTGCCCACGCCCTCGACGACGGCGCCGAGGCCCTCCTGCTGGCGCAGACGATATTTCCCCTGGAAGCCGAGGGCCAAGCAGAGGAAGTAGATCTGCGCGACGTGGTTCCTGCCGCGCTGGCCGTAGAGGTTGTCGAGGTTCGCGAAGAACCCGTCGCCGGCCGTGTTCAGCTGGAAGAACTGGAACTGCAGCGGGTTCTGGAGCCACTGCGTCCTGCCCGGCCAGTTCGAGTTGAAGATCACCTCGTCGGCGAAGGCCGCGAGCGCGAACTTCGCGTCGATCATGTCCTGCTCGGGGATGCGTGCCTCCCGCCCGTTCTGCATCATCGTGTCGAACAGGCCGAGCACGCGCCGCTGGAGGATGTCCGGCGCCGGAAGATCGCGCGAGTTCCTGAGCTGCAGGATCAGCGAGAGCACGTCGGAGCAAACAAAGTACATCGTCTGCGAGAGGCTCATGGGCTCCTCACCCGGAAGGGGTGTCCCGGCACGGTCACTTCCCTGCCGGGACCGCGATCAGCCGGAGATCGACCTTCTGCGGTTCGATCGGCTGGTAGATGGCGATCGTGCCAGAGCCGAGGATATCGTTCCAGTAATCGCCGGCCTGGTTGACGCGGAGGTAGACGAGCCCCGGCCGGACCGGGATCGCGCCCGGCGGCCGGTACTCGATGGCGACGTTCACGCCCGGCGTCGCGGAGTGCAGGATGTGCCCGATCTGCGTCCACGAGCCGATCTTGAGCAGGCGCGGGAGCCGCTCGCGCAGCGTGCCCTCGTCCGCGCCCTTCGCCTCCAGGAACATCTCGTGGGTGCGCGGCACCTTCGGGTCGTCGAACCTGCCGAGGTACATGCCGTCCTCGCGCTTCTCCAGCGGCACGATGAGGAACTGATCCGTGACGATCTCGCTGATCAGCGTGACCGCCCGGTCGAACATCGGATCCAGGACGCCCTCGAGCTCGAGGTAGTTGAACTTGGGGATCGTCGTGGGGTCGCTGTCTCTCGAGGAGAAGGTGCAGAGCTCGCCGATGAGCGACCCGATGACGATGAAGCACTGCTCCGGGTGCGCGCCGCCGTGGTCGACGAGGTGCGACACGATGGGGATGTACGAGTTCAGGGTGTGGAGCAGCCAGAACTTCGTGAGATCGGAGGCCTGGAAGTCGACCGAGGCCGCGGTGCGCATGCGCCGCCCTTCGACGAGCGACTTCTGCTTGCCGACCAGGGCCGAGAGCACCCGCCGGAGGCCGGACATGATGTGGTCCGACGTGTTGATGCGGAGGACCGACGGGATGAAGCTCTTCCGGAGGACGATCGCGCCGGCGCGGTCGCGCATGAGCTGCGCGATCCGCACGGTCTGGTAGGCGTCGCGCGGCTCGGTGCCGAAGATGAGCCGCAGGTTGGTGCGCGCCCAGGTGACCGAGGTGTCGTTGCGCCCGGAGTTCACGTCCGCGACCGTGGTCTGGGACGCCACGAAGCGCTGGGCCGGCCCCGCCTTGGCCGGGTCCAGGCTGATGTTCGCCGCTGTCTCGCGCAGGTTCGGGATCCCGAGGAAGACGTCGAGCGCCTCCAGCGCGGCCGGGAAGGCGCCCTCGAGCGGGCGCGCCTCGACCTGGTCCTCGCCGCGATCGCCGATGAAGAACGGCGTCCCGTCGGGGAAGACGCCGTGACATTTGACCACCTTGAACTGGCCGGCTGAGAGCGCGCGCTCATCGAACTGCGCGGCGGTGATGCCCCAGTCGTAGCCCACGACGGCGTGGAGGCGCGCGTGGAGCAGCGTCTCGTGGTACAGGTCCGACTGCTGTAGATGCTGAGGGGTCATGAAGAGCCCCTCGGTCCAGACAGGCTTACGCGGGTGGATCATGTCGCCCGTCCAGTCTTATCAGATGTGCCGCGCGCCGCGGCGCGAAAGCTGGCCGGGCGCGGGGAGCACAGACGTCGCGGGGAGCGCAGACGCCGCGTCGAGCCGCTCGTCGCGGGGCCGCCTCGAGCACCGCTGCGACGACTGATTCCAGCACGACCGGGGCGCTCCATGGCCCTACTTCCCCGTCGAGGCGGGCGCCTCCGGCGATGCCGCCCTCTTCGGCAGGCTGAGCCGGCGCACCGCGCTCGCGTTGGGGAACATCGACTCGTCGAACTCGACCCCGTTGTCGATCTTGGTCGAGTCGATGAAGAACGCGACGCGCGGGTCGGCCACCGGCGGCCCCGCGTCGGACTCGCGCCCGCCGCACTGCGCCTCTCCGGGCGGGAGCGGGAACTCGTAGAACGTCTTCCAGCTGCTGCCCTTCGGGCTGTGGAACAAGGCGGCGCCGACGAGGTGGCTCGCGTCGGGGATCCGCTCGAACTTCACCTCGACGAGGTCGTTCGGGAAGACCTCGACCTCGTCGACCTTGGCGAGGTCGTCCTCGAGCGTCTCCTTGTCCCTGAGCAGGATCTGATCGTACGTCGCGTTCTCCATGCGCGCGCTGCTCTTCAGCTGGTAGAGCCGCACGACGACGGGCCTCGGGTTCCCGTTCTCGTTGGGGTTGATGTTGTCGGACGCGTAGATCGAGAGCGTCACGATCTGGACGTCGCACGGCTCGGGCGCCGCGGGCGGCGGCGCGGCGGACGTGCAGCCCGCGATCGCGGCGGGCACGGCGGCACCGAAACCCACGGCGAGGAGCGCCGCGGCGGCGGCGGCGGCCGCCCGCGCGAGGGGCGCCCCGCGGAGGAGCGACGCCGGCCCACGCCGCGGCGCCGGTCCACGCCGCGGCGCTGGCCGGCGCGCCGCGCCCTCCCCTTCAGGAGAGGGCGGACGGGGCTCCCCGATCCACATCGAACGCTGTCGGAGCTTGGCGAACGCGACCATGCTCCACCCAATTTATGCGGAGTCTCGCGGCCCGTACAACTTTCGGTGCGCGAGCGCGGTCGATCAGTCGGAGAAGGCGATCGTGAAGTTCTTCTCGGCGTCGACCCCGATCTGGAGCCGCTTCGGGAGCGCCCCCTCCGCCATCTTCTCGAGGACGGCGACCGAGAGCTGCGGCAGGAGCGACGCCCGGAGGATGTGGTCGATGTTGCGCGCGCCCGTGTCGACCTCGGTGCAGCGCGCCGCGATCGTTTCCACGAGCGCGTCCGAGTACGACGCCTCGATGCGCTGGCTCTTGCGCAGGCGGTCGACGAGGGCGTCGAGCTTGAGCCGGGTGATGTCGCCGAGCGCGTCGGGCGAGATCGGCAGGTACGGCACCGTCGTCATGCGGGCGAGCAGCGCCGGCTTGAAGTGCGCCGAGAGCGTCGGCTTGATCGCCTCGACGACCTCCTTGATGAACTCGCCGTCCGCGTCGAGCCGCCGCGCCGGGTCCTCCTCGCGCGCCGCGATCGTCATGTTCGTGATCTTGTCGGTCGCGAGGTTGCTCGTCAGGATGATGACCGTGTTCTTGAAGTCGACGAGCCGCCCCTCGCCGTCGCTCAGCATGCCCTTGTCGAACACCTGGTAGAACAGGTTCAGCACGTCGGGGTCGGCCTTCTCGACCTCGTCGAGGAGCACGACCGTGTAGGGCCGCTGGCGCACAGCCTCGGTGAGCATACCGCCCTCGCCGTAGCCGACGTAGCCCGGGGGCGAGCCGATCAGCCGGGAGACCGTGTGCTTCTCCTGGAACTCGGACATGTTGATGACCGTCATCATCCGCTCGCCGCCGAACATGAGGTCGGCGATCCCGAGCGCGGTCTCCGTCTTGCCGACGCCGCTCGGCCCCACGAGCAGGAACACGCCCTGCGGGGTGCTCAGCGGCTTCAGGCCGGCGCGCGCGCTCCGGAGCTCCTTGGAGATGGTGACGATGCCGTGCGTCTGCCCCTTGATCCGCCGGGTCAGCCGGTCCTCCATCTCGAGGAGCGCCTTCACGTCGTCCTGGACCATCTTGCCGACGGGGATGCCCGTCCACGCGGCGACGACGCTCGCGACCATGGCCTCGTCGACGTCCGGCCGGATCAGCGGCACCTCGCCCTGGCTCTGCTTGAGCTCGTCGAGGGCCTTCACCACCTCGCGGCGGGCGGCGTCGCGATCCTCGTTCGTCTTGGCCTCGTCCATCTTCTTGCGGGCGTCGATGACCCGCTGCGTGCCCGCCGTCTCCTTCGCGTACGCGGCGCGCACCGACTCGAGCTCGGCCTTCGCGTTGGCGAGCCTGTCCTTCAGCTCGCCGACCCGCTCCTGGTCGATGTGCACGCCCTTGTCGCGATCCCGCTCGAGCGCCTTGAGCTCGGTCTCGGTGTTCACGATGAGGACCTCGGCGTCCTCGACCGCGGCGGGCCGCTGCTGCAGGGCGACCTTCACCCGCGCGGCGCAGGTGTCGAGCAGGTCGACCGCCTTGTCCGGCAGCTGCCTGCCGGTGAGGTAGCGCGCCGACAGCCGCACGGCCGCGGTCACCGCCTCGTCCTGGATGATGACGTTGTGGGCCTGCTCGAACTTCGGCCGGAGGCCGCGGAGCATGACGACGGCCGCCGGCTCGCTCGGCTCGTCGACCTTGACCGGCTGGAACCGCCGCTCCAGCGCCGCGTCCTTCTCGAAGTACTTCTTGTACTCGCTCCACGTCGTGGCCGCGATCGTCCGGAGCTCGCCGCGGGCGAGCGCCGGCTTGAGCAGGTTGGCCGCGTCGCCGCCGCCCTGCTGGCCGCCCGCGCCGATGAGCGTGTGCGCCTCGTCGATGAAGAGGATGATCGGCTTCGGCGACCCCTTCACCTCGGAGATCACGCCCTTCAGGCGGTTCTCGAACTCGCCCTTCACGCCGGCGCCCGCCTGGAGCAGCCCCATGTCGAGCCCGAGGATGTCGACCCCTTGCAGGAGCGGCGGCACCTTCGGGTTCTCCGGCGTGCTCTCGACGATGAGCAGCGCGAGCCCCTCGACGAGCGCCGTCTTCCCGACGCCCGCGTCGCCGACGATGATCGGGTTATTCTTGCGGCGCCGCGCGAGGATGTCGATGACCTGCCGGATCTCCCGCTCGCGGCCGAAGATCGGGTCGATCTGCCCCGCGCGCGCCTTGCCGGTGTAGTCGACGCAGAACTTCGCCAGCGCGGAGTCGGGCCCGGCGCTCGCCATCCCTGCCGGCAGCTTCCCGGCCCCGGGCGCGCCCCCGCCCGCCGACGCCGCGGCGGCCTCGGCCTCCTCCTTCGAGCCAGAGACGATCTTGGAGAGGTTGTTCTTGAGGTCGTCTTTCGAGATGCCCTCGAGGTAAGCGCCGATGCTGCTCACCGAGTAGCGGGTCGGCTGCTGGACGAGGCGCTGGAAGAGCACGCCGCTCCGCACCCGCTGGTAGCCGTACTCCATGGATCCGACGAGATAGGCGTCCTGCATCCACTCGAGCATCGTCGGCGAGAGCACCGGCCTCCCGGCGTTGCCCTTCCTCAGCTCTTCCAGGCTGCGCTGGAGCGCGGCGCGGAGGTGCGACGGGTCGAGATCATAGTGAGATACGAGAAACGCGATGTCGGAGTTCGCGTCATCGAGCAGCGCGAGGAGCAGGTGCTCGAGCGTGACCTCGTAGTGGCGCGCGTTGACACACTGGCCAATCGCCGCCTCGAGGGCTGAAGTGCAGTTCTTGGTTAGTCGCTTGACGATGGCCTTGGTGTCGACGAGCTGCATGTGCGGCATGCTAGCCGAGGCGCGCCCTCGTCCGAAAGCGCCGTCGTCAGCCGCGCCCCTTGCGCTTCTTCTCCGCGGTCTCCGGGGCGCGGCTCTCGGCGCCGCCGGCCTCTCCACGCTCCCTCGCTGGCGGCTTGGCCCCGCCGCGGGCCGCGTCGCCGCGCGCCGCCGGCGACGCGTCGCCCGGGGCCCTGTCGTCCTTCGCTTGCGCGGCGCGCGCCTCCCCGGCGGAGGCGCGGTCCACCATGTCGGGCCGTATCCGCAGCTTCAGCAGGGCACCGACGCGGAGCTTCTGGTCCGCATCAATGCCGTTATCGCGCGCGACGTCGTCGACGTCGATCACGAACTGCCGGGCCACGCCGATCAGCGTGTCGCCTGGACCGACGCGGTAGAGCATCACCTCGCGCGCGGACCGCCCGCGCGCGGGCCGCGGGCGCAGCGGCGCGTCGCCTGCGTCGTCGTCGAGCGGGCCCTCCGCGCCGTCGTCGGCCGACGACACGGCCACGGGATCGCGCATCGAGCGCCGCTTGCCGTACGCGCGCCCGGCGTCGTCATCCGCCTCCGCTTCCACCGCCCGCTTCCGCGCCGGCTTCGGGAGCAGCGAGAGCAGGCTCTCGTCGTCACCGCCCCGCTTCCGCGGCATGAAGTCGCGCCCGCCGAGCAGGTCGACCGGATCGAGGACCGACGCGTCGTCCGTCGCGAGCTGCTCCGTGGAGAGCATCGCGGGCAGCGCCGCCTGCGCCCGCGCCAGCGTGTCCGACGGGAGCATCACCAGGAAGTCCCCCCGGCCGGGCGGCACGCGGTCCCCGAGGATGTCGGGGTTCAGCTTCCGCAGCGTCGAGGTCGCGACGCCCGCCGCCTTCGCCAGCGTCTTGAGCGGCGTCCCCGGGGGCGCCGCGATCTCGGCGGCGTCGACCGGCCGGCTCACCTCGACCTGGTCGAACCCGAACCGCTCCAGGTTGTTCGCCACGATCGCCACCGCCCCGATCTTCGGCACGTAGGCCGCCGTCTCCGACGGGATCGCCTCCTGGCGCGCCAGCTCGTTGAAGTCGGACGTGCCGTACCGATCGATGCGGTCGAGCAGCTGCTCGTAGCCCATGTTGTAGGCCGCGAGCGCGAGGTCCCAGCTGCCGAAGCGCATGTAGAGATCGCGCAGGTGGTGGGCGGCCGCCTGCGTGGCGAGGCGCGGGTTCTTCCGCTGGTCCAGGTGCCGCGTCCGCTGGAGCCCGTAGACCTCCCCGGTGGCGGGCATGAACTGCCAGAGCCCGACGGCGCCGGCCGGCGACTTCGCCCTCGGATCGAAGCCGCTCTCGATCATGGCCACCCAGATGAGATCTTCCGGCAGCCGCCGGTCCCTGAGCTCGGACTGGATCATCTCCTGGTAGCGCCCGCTGCGCTTCAGCCACGTCTCGAACATCTGCCGCCCGCGGTCGGTGCGCGTGAAGAACCGGACGTACTTGAGGGTGCGGCGCGAGACGGCGAGCCGGAGGTCCGGCAGCTGCAGCTTCGAGAGCGCCTCGGCGCCGGCCGAGTCGAGGTCGTCCACGTCGTCGGCGTAGCTGCCCTCGGCGGAGAACGCGCGCGGCGGCCGCGAGTAGCTCGGCCGATCCAGCTCGCAGGAGGCGCCCTCCCGCGCGTCGCGCCCCGCGGCGTCGCGCAGCCGCGACAGCTCCCGCGACTCGCCCGCCAGCGCCTCGATCCCGCGCGCCGACGGCGCCTCGATCCCGCGCGTCGGCGGCGCGTACAGCGGCGGCGCGGCGACGAGCGCCGCAGCCGTGACCGGCGCCATGGTCCGCGCTCCGTCCGTCTGGTAGGTCGACACCGCCGACTGGACCGACGAGATCGCCGACTGGGGCGCCGCCATCCCGACCCCGTAGCCAAACGCCAGGGCCGAGACCATGGGAGGGATCTTATGGACGAGGCTCATGTGTGGTTTAAAGTCGCACCATGTAGGCAACCAGGTCAACAAACCAACAAACCCACGAACCGACCCGTGTGGGCGAGCGCCGGGCGTTGCGGATCGGTGGCCGGGCGCGTGCCGGCGGACGACCGGTTCGGATGGAGGACGTCAGGCACTCCCGTGCGGTGGAGAGGGTCTGCTAGTCTGCACCCATGCCGGCGGCGCTCTCGGCCCGCGTGTCCGACACCCAGGCCAACCAAAGCTTCGACGCTTCGTTCGAGCGCTTCCCTGTCCGGATCGGCAGGAACCAGCTGAACGATCTTCACATCGACCGGCCGTACATCTCCCAGTTCCACGCGGCGGTGGACGTCCGGGATCGCCGGATCCTCGTGCGCGACCTCGGCTCCACGAACGGGACGATGTTCGCCGGGCACCGGCTGGCGCGCGACACCTCGGTGGACGTGAGCCACCAGCCGGAGATCACGATCGGCCCGATCCAGATCCGGCTCGCGATCATCGAGGCGCCGCTGAAGGCCGAGAGCCCGAGCGACGGCACGCTGCTCGGCACGGGCGGCGAGAACCTCTCCGCCCTGCTCACGCCGCACAAGCGCGCCGCTCCGGGCGGCGAGGACCCGTACCTCCGTCAGGTGGTCCCTTACCTGGAGGCGTACCGGACTGCGTGGGCCGCGGTCTACCGGATGATCTGGGATCACCTCGCGCGCCTCCCGCCCGACGCGCGCCAGAGCTACCTGCGCCGGCTGGGCGAGGAGCACCCGAGCGTGCTCGCGGAGCGGGACTTCCAGAAGATCTCTCAGTACTACGGCGTCGATTACCGCACGCTCGGCGAGCTGGCCCCGGCGAACGCTGCGTTCGCGGCGCTCTCCGAGCTGGCGAGCGCGCTCGCGCCCGGCACGAAGCCCCCGGACGACGTCGCGGGCATCGTCAACTTCGCGCGGCGGCTCCGCGACACGATGGAGGTCTTCCTGAAGTGCTTCGTCAGCCTGCGCGACGGCTACCAGACGTTCGAGGCCGAGGTGCTCGCCCGCGATCGCTCCGCGGAGACCGACAGGGTCGCGACCGCGGGGGACGCGAAGGAGCTCGGCACGGTGCTGCTCACGCCCGAGGGCGGCGCGGACACCGCGCGCCAGCTGCAGGAGATCTTCGCGGACGTGATGAGCCACCAGATGGCGCTCCTGAGCGGCGTCATGGGGGGCGTCCGGTCGCTGCTCGTGAAGCTCGCGCCGAAGACGCTCGAGGAGAAGCTCGAGCGCGAGGGCAAGAAAGGCGGGCTGTTCTCGAACAAGTACGAGGAGCTCTGGCGGCTGTACGAGCGCCGCCACGGCGACTACTCGGGCGAGGACAAGGAGACGTTTCGGGAAATATTTGGCGAGCAGTTCTACCGGGCGTACGCTGCGACCGCCGCAGAGGACTACGTGTCATCCGGCGAGCCGGGAGGCCGGAGCATCGTCCGCTTCCCCGTCTCTGGGAATCCGAACAAACGGTAGCGCCCCTCGACGGCGGGGCTTCGTGCGGCGAGCCGCGCCTTGTGCTCGCCGAACCTTCGCCGGTGGCGCAGCCGAACGCGAGGCGCCGTTCATGCGAATCAGGGAGAAAGTCGTAGCAGCAGGTTGTCTGGCCGTGGCCGCGTGCGTCCTCGCGCCGAGCGAGGCGGCTGCGCAGGTAACGCGCGATGAGAACTGGGGCACGGTCTCGGACGTGAGCCTCGTGCTGGGAACCTCGGCCGTTTTCCTGATGCCGCGCGTTTATTACAGCGATCCCGAGTCCACGGTCGGCTGGAAGGGGCGCTGGCATTTCTCGGTCCTGGCGCCTGCCATGACGATGACCGCGCTGACGCTGCTCGTGGACCTGCCGATCAAGGACGCGATCGAGTCGACGCGCCCCGGCTGCAGCGTCGAGGAGACGAAGACGGCCCTGTCCAGCTCGGAATGCAAGTCCTTCGGCGGCCCTTCGACGCACGCCTTCGCCTCGTGGGGTGCGACGGGCGCGGGCACCGGCATCTTCCTGGTCGACACGTTCCGTTACTCGTCCGGCCGCTTCAACGCCGGCGGTTTCATCGGCAACGTGGCCTTCCCCCTCACGGCCTCGGTCGTCACCTCGATCGCCCGCGGCGTCGCTCCTGGCAGCGCGGAGGCCTACGAGGACGCCGGCCAGATCGCGATCGGCGGCGTCACCGGCTTCCTCAGCGGCCTCGCCATCGGCACCGCTTATGCGATGTTCCAGCCTCCGAACTGCGGTTACGGCAACGCGCTTTTCTGCTGGTAGCTACCGCTCCCCGCCGGCGAGACGATGCTCTCGCCGGCGGATACCCCCTCTTCCGTCTCCAGACAGCACAAGGCCGCACCGCCAGGACGGCCCCCCTCCCCCCTTTCCTCGGTGGAGCCGCCCTGGGGACGGGGGTGGAGCGCCGGAGGGGCGGGCGGAGACGGGCCGATGTCCGAGCAGATGCACGCGCGCCTCGTCGCGCCCTGCGCGGGCGATGCGCGCGTCCTGCGAGTCCGGCGGGCCCCCGCCCGCCCCCCGCGCTCCACCCCCGTCCCCAGGGCCGCCGCTGCTGTTCTAGTCCTGTCCGACGACGCGCTCCCAGAGCGGATCGTTCGACGAGAAGAGCGTATCCCGCTCCACCCGGAGGAAGCGCTGGAACTCCACGCGGCGGAGCTCACGGTCGCTGTCGCGGTTGCCGTTCTCGGACTTCACGATCTTCACCCGCACCTGCTCGAGCAGCTGGATGCCGTTCGGCTTGTACGAGACGTCGGTGCGCAGCACGTACCGTGCGTAGAGCCCGCGCTCGGTGACCGAGGGGACGACCGCGGTGCGCTCCAGGTCGACGGAGGCCGCCTCGATCAGCCGCCCCCTCCGCGCCAGGTAGAAGTGGGCTCGCTGCCTGCAGTCGTCGGGATCGGGGCAGTTCTTCGTCTCGGCCACGACGAGGTTGTCGTTGCCGAGGCGCACCGGGGACAGCCTGGTCCCCTTGGCGGGCGCGCGGAAGCTGCCGACGCCGTAGACGTCCGCGCGATCGCCGGCCGCGCGCACCAGCGCGACGAGCCCGCCTTCGTCGCCGTTCTCGAACTTGAGCACGCGCACCCAGACGGCGCGCAGCCCCTCCGGCCCGGAGCGGATCTCGACCTCGTCCGGGTCGATCTTGCGCGGCCAGCCCGACCTGGAGATGCCGCCGCGCAGCGTCTCGTTGGCGAACACGTAGTGGCCGGTGCAATCGACGTCGGTCGGCCCGATGCCGCGCTCCTCGCTGTAGCCCGGGACGACGATCCCGAGCCACTCGTCGGCGTCGAGGGTGCGGACGGCCGCCTTTTCCCCCGCCGCGCGCCGCGCGGGCGGGAGCTGGGCGGTGCACACGGGAATCGGGTTCTGCTTGCGTGTCTGCAGCTCGCCGTGCGGCTGCTCGGGGTACGAACCGCAGCCCGCGAGGGCGGCGGCGAGCCCCAGGCCGACGAGGTAGCCGAAGCGAACGATGCTCACGCGCCCTTCGTATCATGCAAGGCCTCGCCGAGGCGAGTTCGCGACCTAACGCCCTGGCCGGCCACTGTGGCCGGCCAGGCCCGTTGGCCGGCCACTGCGGCCGGCCAGCGCCGTTGGCTGGCCACAGTGGCCGGCCAGCGCCGTTGGCTGGCCAGGCCACCTTGTTCCCCATGTCGGCTGTCGCGCCCACCCCAGGATCCAGGCGTCGGATCGCGCGTCGTCACGTCGCCCACAACGCCCGCAACCCGCTCGACACGACCACGTCTCGTCATCGAAGCGGAGCCGCGCGGAACGCGCGGAGCCGAACCGAAGCCGATGCAAGCAGGCGGAAGCACATGGAAGGCGATGGAGACGGATGGAAACGGATGGACGCGATGTAATATTGCGGACCGATGGAGAGCAGAAGGAGCGCGCTTTCTGGGCCACAAAAGTCTTGACGCTCCCATCTAGGGAGTTACCTTCGGGACTCCCTGCGATGAACAGGGATAGAGATACGGTGCGAGCCTTATCTCGAAGAATCCGAACTCCTACTCCAGAGGGGGCGGACCTTCTGCCAGCGCGCAATGGGGCGTAGACTGAGTCCAGGAGGCGAGTCCTTGAAGGTAGAGGCATCTGAACATGGCGTTGCAAGCTCATCTCAAGGTGAAGGGTCTCACGCAGGGTCCCATCGACGGCTCGATCACGCAGAAGGGTCGCGAGAAGACCATCGCTGTCATCCAGGTGCACCACTCGGTCGTGAGCCCGCGTGATCCGGCGACCGGCATGCCCAGCGGCAAGCGCCAGCACAAGCCCTTCGTCATCACGAAGGAGCTCGACAAGTCGACCCCCCTTCTTTACAACGCCCTGGTCAACAACGAGAGCATCTCGGAGTTTGAGCTCAAGTTCTACACGCCGGGCACCGCGGCCTCCAAGAACGTCGGCAAGGAGCAGAACCACTACACGGTGAAGCTCATCAACGCGACGGTCGCGAGCATCGACTTCATCATGGAGAACACCCGCAAGCCCGGTGAGGCGCAGGCCCCCGAGTACGAGCGGATCGCGTTCACCTACCAGAAGATCGTGTGGTCGTACGACGACGGCGACGGCGCCCGCGAGGCGACGGACGACTGGGAGACGCCGAACTGAGCGCTGCCCGTCTCTGATGGTTCTCACGCCGGGCGGCCTTCGGGTCGCCCGGCCACGTTTGTCGTACCGGACAGACCGGCCAGTGCTGGGGTTCTCATGTTCATGGATGGCCATCACGCGCAGTAGGAGCAGAATCCTGGCATGGCCCTCCACGCCTACCTCAGAATCGTCGGAACAAGGCAGGGGGAGGTCAGGGGCTCCGTCACCCAGAAGGGCCGTGAAGGCACGATCCTGGTCACCGGGGTCTTCCACAGCCTGGTGGGCCCGCGCGATCCGGTGACAGGGCGCCCGACGGGCAAGCGCATGCACAAGCCCTTCGTCATCACGAAGGACCTCGATCGGTCCACCCCGCTCCTCCTCAGCATCCTCAGCCACAACGAGAACATCGATCGCTGGGAGCTCCAGTTCTACAGGTCGATGGCGACGGGCGTCGAGCGGCCGGCCTTCACGGTCCAGCTCACGAACGCGAACATCTCGAGCATGCATTTCCACATGCTCAACGTGCGGAACCGGACTCATGCGCGGATGCCCGAGCAGGAGGAGGTCGCGTTCACGTACCAGAGGATCATCTGGACCTGGAACGACGGGAACGTCTCGGCCGAGGACGACTGGCTCACGCCGCGCTGAGCGGGCGGGCTTCCGCTCGAGGCGCGAGCTGATCTACGCTGGTGCCATGGCTGGCGCATCGCTCCTCACCCGGATCACGCACGCGGCCGACCCGCACTCGACGGAGCGGCGCACCTACCGGGATCACGACCTCGAGTCGGCCATCCTGACGCACCTCGGGCACATGCTGAACACGCGCCAGGGCAGCTCGCTGACCTGCCCTGACTACGGCCTCATGGAGGTCTCCGAGGTGTTGCACGAGTTCCCCGAGGCGATCGGCCTGGTGCAGCGCTCGCTCAAGAACTGCATCCAGGCCTACGAGCCACGGCTGAAGAACGTGCAGGTCCGGCACATGCGCGGCGACTCGGTGCAGTCGATGATCCTCGAGTTCGAGATCACCGCGCAGATCCAGTTTCCCGACGGCCGGCGCCAGGCGCTCCGGCTCGGCGCCGCGGTGGACCAGAGCGGCAACGTCCGGATGACGTAGCGTCTGTCAGGCGGCCGGGCTCACGGCGGTTGACAGGCCCCGGCCCCGGCGGTCGACTGGCGGTGGCGAGAGGATGTTCAACAAGTACTACCAGGACGAGCTCACCTACCTGCGGGATCTGGGGCGGGAGTTCGCGGCCGCCTACCCCGGGATCGCGCCGATGCTCGCGGAGCGCGGCGGCGACCCCGACGTCGAGCGGCTGCTCGAGGGCGTCGCCTTCCTGACGGGCAAGATCCGTCAGAAGCTCGACGACGAGCTCCCCGAGGTGATCCACTCGGTCGCGTCGCTGCTCTTTCCGCACTACCTCCGTCAGATCCCGGCGACGTCGATCATCGAGTTCACGCCGCTGCCGAACGTGGTGCGCGAGAAGCTCGTCGTGGGCCGGCACGCGGAGGTCGGGTCGGTGCCGGTCGACGGCGTCTCGTGCCGCTTCCGCACGACCCAGGACGTCGAGCTCGTCCCGCTCGCGGTGGAGGACGTGCGCGTCGACACGGGCGCGCAGCTCGCGCAGACGCTCCGCATCGAGCTCCGCCTGACCGGGGGCGCCGCGCTCTCGGGCCTGTCGCTCTCCTCGCTCCGCTTCTACATCCACGGCGAGCGCAGGCTCCAGGACGATCTCCGCCTCTGGGTAGGCGCGCACGTCGATGCCGTCGCGCTCGCCGCGGTCGACGCCGCGGGGCGCGACACGACGATCGCGTCGCTGCCGGCGCGCTCCGTGCGGCTCACGGGCTTCACCGACGAAGAGGCGCTGATCCCGTACCCGAAGACGGTCTACCCCGGCTTCCGGCTGCTCCAGGAGTTCTTCACGCTCCCGCAGAAGTTCGCGTTCTTCGAGGTGACCGGCCTGCAGGCCCTCTCGGCGGAGCGGATCTCCGATCGATTCGCGATCCTGCTGCAGTTCAAGGACGGGCTCCCGCCGGGGACCCGGGTCAGCAGGGAGAACATCCGGCTGTTCTGCTCGCCGGTCGTGAACCTGTTCGATCACACGAGCGATCCGATCAAGCCCGAGGCCACCAAGCACGAGTACCTCTGCCGTCCGGCGGGCGCGGCGCCCTCCGCCTTCGAGATCCACAGCATCGACAAGGTCGTCGGGATCGCCCGGCGCACCAGCCAGCGCGTCGAGATCCCCTCGTTCTTCAGCTTCCAGCACGAGCTCGATCCCGAGGCCGCGGCGCGGACGATCTTCTACCAGGCGCACCTCCGCCCGGCCGCGATCGGCGACGGCATCGACATGTACCTGTCGTTCGGCTCCCCGCAGGACGCGGGGGCCCTCCCCGAGTTCGACGTGATCAGCATCGAGGCGACGAGCACGAACCGCCGCCTGCCGGCGCAGCTGAAGACGGGCGACCTCAGGGTGCCGACGGCGACCTCTCCCGCCGTGGCGAGCTTCACCAACCTCACCGGCGTCACCGCGCCGCTCCCGCCGCCGATAGGGCGCGAGCTGCAGTGGCGCGTGCTCGCGCACATGGCGATGAGCTACCGCTCGATCACCGAGCTCGAGGTGCTCCGAGCGACGGTCGATCTCTACAATTTCCAGGCGATCGTCGATCGCCAGGCCGCGCGCGCGAACCAGCTCCGCCTGGCCGCGATCAAGTCGATCCGGGTGCGTCCGACCGATCGGCTGTACCGTGGCGCGCCCGTCCGCGGCGTGGCGGTCGACATCGAGCTCGATGAGGGCGGGTTCGTCGGCGAGGGGGAGATGTACCTGTTCGCGAGCATCCTGAACGAGATGCTCGGGTCCTACGTCTCGTTGAACTCGTTCACGCAGCTGACGGTCACCGGCACGAACACACGCGTGGTGCACAAATGGGAGCCGAAGAGCGGCAGCCTGACCCTGATTTGAAGGCCGCTGCGCCGAGAGGCGCCGCGAGCGCCGAGCCCGCCGCGCTGGAGGCGGTCCAGGGCTTCGCGGCGACCGCGCCGCGCTTCTCGTATTACCGCCTCATCTACCTGCTCGAGCGGACCTTCCCCGCCTCGCCGCCGGTGGGCCAGCTCGGGCCCGTGCAGGACGAGCGCATCCGGCTGCGCGGCGATCCGTCGCTCGTCTTCGCGTCGAGCGACGTGAGCGAGCTCGCGGTCGTCAAGTCCCCGGACGCTGTCCAGCGCGCGCGCGTCTCGACCACGTTCCTCGGCCTGTACGGCTCGGTGTCGCCGCTGCCGGCGTACTTCATCGAGCAGATCGCGCTGGCCGACTACCAGGGCGGGCCGCAGCCGATCCGCGAGCTCCTCGACGTCTTCCACCACCGGCTCCTGTCGCTCCTCTACCGCGCGTGGACCAAGTACCGGCTGCCGGTCACCTACCGCAAGCAGGGCGCCGACCCCTTCTCGCGCCGGATGCTCTGCGCGGTCGGCCTCGACGGGTTCCGCGACTACGAGACGCCGCTCGATCGCTTCTTCTTCCTCCGCTACGCGCCCATCCTCGCCTCGAAGTCGCGCTCGGCGAGGAACCTCGAGACCGTGCTGTCCGAGATGCTCGGCGACATCGACGTGCGGATCGAGCAGTTCATCGGCCACTGGACGAAGATCGAGAAGCCGTTCAGGAACAAGCTCGGCGTGATGAACCACCAGCTCGGCGAGAGCCTGACGCTGGGGCGCTACGTGTTCGACGGGTCGGGCCGCTACAAGGTCGTGCTCGGTCCGGTCGGCTACGACGAGTACCTCTCCTTCTTGCCCGGGGGCCATCGCCAGGAGCTCGTCCGCGGCATCATCGAGACGTTCACGCCGGGCATCCACGACGTGATGCTCGAGATCCACGTGGACACGGAGGAGGCGCCCCGGTTCCAGCTCGGCTCTCCGCGCGCCGCGACGCTCAAGCGCACCGCGTGGATCGGCGGCTCAGCGGCCGAGCGGCTCGTGATCACGATCCCGCTCGACGACAAGCACCTCGCGGGCAGCGACGACGGGGACGACGAGGACCGGGGCGAGCCCCCGCCGATGTGAGCGACGCCGGGCGGAGCCGCGTCGGGCCGCCGGGCTGGGGCGGCCATCGCGGCGCGTGCGGCGCTCGGCGCGCGGCGGTCGCGGCGCTACGCGCTCAGTAGACGGTGAGGCTCTGCAGCGCCGCCGTGATCTCGTCGGCGTTCGCGTCGACGTTCTGGTGGTGCACGATCTGCACGAGCAGGACACGGCGGGGGCTCCGGATGAGGACCTCGTGGGCGAAGGCCTCGGAGACCGGCTTCGAGGGGATCTTCGCCTTGACCAGGTAGCTGCGCCCCTGCGTGTTCGCGGTCGCCACGGGCGCGCGGCCGGAGAGGATCGTCGCGCCCTGCTCCTCGAGGTCTGCCTCGTAGCGCTTGAGCACGTCGGGCCACGGGTCCTCGGGGCTGTCGATGCGCTCGTAGATCGAGAACAGGAACTGCCGCGGCGACTGGTACGTGATGAAGCGGCGCTCGGGCGTGTAGTCCGCGCCGCCGACGTTCCAGTCCATCGGGCGGCTCATGCGGACGTCGCCGTTCATGAGGCCCACGCCGATCCTGCGGGGCACCCGCTCCGTCGCCGGGGCGTCGAGCGGCGGGAAGTACACCTCGAAGCTCGAGTCCCTGCTCAGGGCGCCGGCCGCGCCGTGGAGGTAGAAGACGTCGTCCTGCTTCGGCGCGGTGGGCGACCCGCCGCAGCCGGCGAGCAGCGCGATCGCGGCCACGGCGGCGAAGGACGCTCCGGCGCGTGCTAGGGCGGCTAGCGCGGCTGCGGGCGGACGCCGGGCGCGGAGGGCGAGGGCGTGCGCGAGCGTCGGCGTTCCGAGGTGCCTCATCGAGCGAACTCTAGGCCAGCGGGGGCGCGCCAGCCAAATGTTCGCAGAGGAGTTTGCCCTCGGGGCACCCGGCATTGAATGATTGCCCGGCCCGGGCAGCGCTGCGCCCGCCGATCGAGGCGGTGCCCCAGATGCCGCGAGAGAGCCATGTCGAACGAAAGCAAACCGAGCCGCGAGGGCGTGCCCGCCGGAGCACCGGCGGCGAGCGCGCCGTGCCCCCCCTTCCGCATGAGCCCCCATCGCGAGCGTCCGGCGCCGAGCCGCCGCGCGCCCCGGCGCCCAGCGCGCGCCGCGGCCCTCGCGCTCGCGCTGGGGGTCCCGGCGTGCAGCGGCATCGACGCCGGCGTCGAGTACCCGAGCGACCTGCCCGACCCCGATCGGTTCCTCTTGACGCCGGAGAACGGCCCCGATCCGTCGCTCACGCTGGGCAAGTTCAAGGTCGGCCCCGAGACGTGCAAGGACGTCGACACGCACCCGGTCACCCAGAAGCTCTCGCCCGAGGATCTCAGCCGCTTCCTCTCGGCGCAGGGCGCCGGGAGCATCGCCCCGAAGCAGGCGAGGTCGAACCTGTACTGGTTCGACTTCCCCGCGAGCGACAAGTCCTTCGTCCGGTTGCGCCTCGCGGTGCTGGAGGACTCGAAGCACGCGACGCAGGATCTGCACGACGCCGTGCTGCAGCATGGCCCGGGCTGGTGGGGCGTCCGCCGCTCGAACCTCGCCGTGCTCGCGCCGAAGGCGAGCCTGCGGGAGGCGATGGCGTTCGCGATCAAGTACAAGCTCGTCTGCTGGGGGGTGTTCACCTACGCGGGCAACGACGACGCGTACGTGGTCCCTGGGCCCTACGCCGAGCTGTGAGCGGAGCCGCCGGCGGCGGGGGCAGAGACGCACGCCGCTGCCGCCCTGCCTGGCGGCCTCGGCGGATCTGGCCCACCCGCGGGGAGACCGCGTAGACTGCGCCCATGCGCCGTTACGTCATGCTCGCCGCCGCCGTGTGTCCGCTCCTCGTCACGGCCGCAGCCGTCACCGTGCCCGGCTGCGGCGAGGAGTTCGAGAACATCTGCGCGTTCCTCAAGGATCCGGACAGCTGCTACGCGGACTTTCATCGCGAGATCGGCGATCGCTGCGGGATACAGGCCGACGGGCAGACGCTGAAGGGCACCTTTGCCAGCCGAGAGACGCTTGACGTCTGCTTCCTGACCAGCGGTGGGCAGGTCGTCTTCGATCCGCCGCTCGACGTCGCGGCGCTCCCCCCGACGACCGTCTCCTTCAAGCGCATCGACGCCCAAGCGCGGGAGTGCGGCGCATTCACGTACTCGGGGGAGTTCACCTACTCGGTGACGATCGATCCGTGCGGCGAGCCCGAGAACGCCGGGGGCTCCGGGGGCTCCGGGGGCGCCCTCCCTCAGTGCGACGACGGCAGCGGCGACGACGGCGGCGGCGGCGACACCGGAGGAGGTGGCGGCGGCAGTGGTGGCGGCGGCAGCGGCGCCGCCGCCGGTGCTGTCAGCGTGATCGGTGGGACAGTCACCATCACGACGCCGGAGGGTCGGGACACCCTCGATGTGAGCTGCGCAGACGGCACGTCGCACCATTTCAACCGGCTCGACGCCGAGAAGAAGTGCAGCGACCAGGTGGGCCTGCTGCCGAAGGCCGTGCTCGAGGCGAGCCCGGGCAACCAGCCCCCACCGACGATGGATCCGACGGATACGGAGGAGTTCGCAGGCTTCATCAGGTTCAGCATCCACTACCCTCCGAGCGCGCCGGCGGCAGACGGCACGAGCACCAAGGCCGATACGGTCAACTACTTCGAATGCAGCATTCCAGCCCCTGCGCCGCTCTGCTTCAATGGGGAGAAGGACGGGCTGGAGACCGATGTCGACTGCGGCGGGACGCTCTGCGCAGCGCGCTGCGACGACGGACAGTCCTGTGTCTCGAAGGACGACTGCACGTCCGGGATCTGTGAAGTCGAGGACGGCTTCCGCAAGTGCCAGAAGGTGGAGACCGGCGCGGGCGGCGCAGGCGGCGCCGGTGGCACAGAGGGTACCGCCGGCGCAGGCGGACAGTAGCCTACGCGTAGCTAGAGAGCTGGGGCGCCTGCCACGTCGCCCTCCTCTGCGCTCACGCCACCAGCACCTTCACCACGAACGTCGTGCTCCCGAGCCGCAGCCGGTCGTTGTCGCGCAGCTGACGGCGCTCGCCCTGCGCGAGGCGCTGCTCGTTGACGAAGGTGCCGTTCCGTGAGCCGTCGTCCTCGATGAAGGCCTGACCCGTCGTCGGGTCCGCGTGGAGCGACGCGTGGCGCGAGGAGGCGCTCGCGTCGGGGAGCCCGATCTCGGTCGCGGGGTCCGCCCCGGCGCGCCCGATCTGGGTGCGGCCGCTGTAGATCGGCCAGAAGCTGCCCCCAGGGTCGTTCTGGAACGTCACGATGAAGCCGACGAGGACGCGCGAGGGCTGCGCCGAGACCGGCTGCACCACGCCCGGGACCGCGCCCTGAACGACCTGCGGCGCGACGATCGCCGGCGCCCTGCCCTGCACGGCCGCGGGCCCCCCGCCCTGCACGAGCGGCGGCGGCGCGACAGCTCCGCCCTGCACCATCGGCGGAGGCGCCACGAGCCCCGGCGTCCCCGTCGGCACGACCCCGGGCCCCCCGCCCTGCACGAACGGCGGCGGCGCGACAGCTCCGCCCTGCTGCACCATCGGGGGAGGCGCCACGAGCCCCGGCGTCCCCGTCGGCACGACCATCGGCGGGGGCGCGACCATCTGCGGCGGCGCGCCGAAGACCGGCGCCTGCGACACAGGCTGCGGCCCCATCGCCCCGCCGACCGCTGCGCCGGGCACGATTCCAGGGATGGGCGACGCGAGCGGCGGCTGGGCCGGCATGACACCCGGCGTGTTCACCGGGGGAGACGACGGCTGCGACGTGAGCCCCGCCGAGGGTGCCGCGCGCGCCCAGGGAGAGACAGGGAACGGCGCTTCCGCGCCCGTCGAGAACGGGACGCCGCCCCCCGGCGAGCCATGCGCCCCGATCCCGACCGGCTGAGGCGGCGGCGGATAGGCGCCCTGCACGCCTCCCACGGCGGCGTAGCCTGGCGACACAGGCTGCGGCACCGGGCCGCCATAGCCGGAGATGACCGGCTGCCCAGGATAACCCGCAGGGCCGGGCGGAGCATAGGCGCCCCCCGCCTGCACCGGCGGCGGAGCCGCGACCGGGACAGAGGCTCCAGGGGCGGCGCCAGCCACGCTCGCGCCACACATCGTGCAGGCTGCGTCGGTCTCCTTGAGCATCCACGCGCAGTTCGGACACGGCCTCATGCGCCGACGAGGCTACCGATTCGCTTGACATCCGTCGAGAGGAGAGCGGCTGAGAGGCGGAGATGTCCCGCGGAGCGCGGCTGAGGCGGAGGGCACCCCGCGGAGGGCGGCAGTCACCGCGCCGCCGCCCTCCCTGATGGACAGGCCGACAAAAAAAAGCGCCGCGCGTTCATGCCGCGCGGCGCCCACGGAGACGGATCGCTCAGGGGATCAGTTGCTGGCGATCGAGCTCTTCTCCGACTTCTCGAGGTCCTTCTTCTCGCCGTCCTTCGACTCCTCGGTCACGGGCGCGGGCTCAGGCAGCCGCTCGAGCGCGGCCTCCAGGACCTGCTCCATCCGGCTGACGAAGAAGAACTGCAGCTCGTCCACGACCTCCTTCGGGACCTCCTCGAGGTCCGCCCGGTTGCGCTCGGGGACGATGATGCGCTTGATGCCGGCGCGGTGCGCCGCCAGCACCTTCTCCTTCAGGCCGCCGATCGGGAGCACCCGGCCGCGCAGCGTGATCTCGCCCGTCATCGCGACGTCGTGGCGGACCTTGATCCCGGTGAGGAGCGAGACGAGCGCCGTGAACATCGTCACACCCGCGCTCGGCCCGTCCTTGGGCATCGCGCCGGCGGGGATGTGGATGTGCAGGTCGCTCTTCTCGAGGAAGTCCCTCGCGATGCTGTACTTCGCCGCGTTGCTGCGCACGAAGGACAGCGCCGCCTGCGCCGACTCCTTCATCACGTCGCCGAGCTGGCCGGTCAGCTGGAGCTTGCCCGTGCCGTACATCCGCGTCGCCTCGATGAAGAGGATCTCCCCGCCGACGCTCGTCCACGCGAGGCCCGTCGCGACGCCGCTCTCGGCGGTGCGCTCGGCGACCTCG
This sequence comes from Sorangium sp. So ce321, assembly GCF_051530195.1. NCBI lineage: Bacteria > Pseudomonadati > Myxococcota > Polyangiales > Polyangiaceae > Sorangium > Sorangium sp. So ce321. The sequence continues at coordinate 8,777,744 of NZ_CP150329.1, forward strand.
CTCGTGTACTTCGCCGCGCCGAGGAACTCGTGCAGGTCGTCCTCGTTGTCGACGCGCCGCTTCTGCGTGTCGCCCTCCGCCACCTTCACCGCCACGCCGCGGATGACGCCCGCGATCTGCCGCTCGAGCGAGCGGACGCCGGCCTCGCGCGTGTAGTGATCGATGATCTCCTCCAGCGCCTTGTCCGTGACCTCGAGCTGCTCGGTCGTGAGCCCGTGCTCGGACAGCTGCTTCGGGAGCAGGTGCTGCCGCGCGATCGCGAGCTTCTCCTTCCGCGTGTAGCCGGGGATCTCCAGGATCTCCATGCGGTCGCGGAGGGGCGGCGGGATCGGGTCCGCCACGTTCGCGGTCGCGACGAACATCACGTGCGACAGGTCGTACGGGATCTCCAGGTAGTGATCCGCGAACGTGTTGTTCTGCTCCGGGTCGAGCACCTCGAGCAGCGCCGCCGAGGGGTCGCCGCGGAAGTCGTGCCCGATCTTGTCCACCTCATCCATCATGAAGACCGGGTTGATCGTCCCCGACTTCTTCATGCCCTGGATGATCTGGCCAGGGAGCGCGCCGACGTAGGTGCGCCGGTGGCCGCGGATCGCCGCCTCGTCGTGCACGCCGCCGAGCGAGACGCGGTGGAACTTGCGGCCGAGGGCGCGCGCGATGCTCCGGCCGAGCGAGGTCTTGCCGACGCCGGGCGGGCCGAGCAGGCAGAGGATCGGGCCCTTCTTGTCCTGCTTCAGCTTGCGGACCGCGAGGTACTCGAGGATGCGCTTCTTGACCTTCTCCAGGCCGTAGTGATCCTCGTCGAGCACCTTGCGGACGCTGCCGATGTCGAGGTTGTCCTGCGTCGACTGCGTCCAGGGCACGTCGAGGATCCAGTCGAGGTACGTCCGCACCACGGTGTACTCGGCCGACCCGACCTGCATCGTGCGCAGCCGCTTCAGCTGCTTCTTCGCGACGGTCTCCGCCTCGGTCGGCAGGTTCGCCTTCGCGATGCGGTCCTCGAGCCCGTCGAGGTCGCCCTGATCGCCGTCGTCCTCGCCGAGCTCCTCCTTGATGGCCTTGAGCTGCTGGCGGAGCACGTACTCGCGCTGGTTCTTGCCCATCTCCTCCTTGATCTGGGAGTTGATGCGCTCGCGCATCTTCAGGATCTCGAGCTGCCGCGTGAGCAGCCGGAGCACCTTGCGGATGCGCTCCTTGACGTCGATCGTCTCGATGAGCTGCGCCTTCTCCTCGACCGGCGCGTCGAGGTTGGCCGCGACGAGATCGGCGAGCGCGCCGGGCGCCTGGATCGAGTCGATCAGCGAGCCCGCCTCGCGCGGGAGCTCGGGCATCAGCTGGATGACCTGCTTCGCGATGTCGCGCAGGCTCATCGCGAGCGCCTCCGCCTCGACGTCCTCCGTCGCCGGCTCATCCATGCGGCGGATCTTGGCGCGGAGGTACGGCGTGTGCGCCGTGACGGTGTCGAGCCGGATCCGCGTGAGGCCCTGCAGGATCAGCGAGTAGTTGCCCGAGCTGTGCTTGAGCGCCTTCAGAACGCGGGCGGCGCAGCCCATCGGGTACAGGTCTTCCGCCCCGGGATCGTCGGTCGACGGATCGCGCTGGGCGAAGATCGCGATGACCGGGCCGGGGAGGTTGTCGACATCCTCGACCAGCGCGACCGACTTCTCGCGGCCGACATCGAAGGGCGCAACGGCGCCCGGGAACAGGACCGCATTGCGAATCGGCAGGACCGGCAGCTCGTCGCCGAAGACGACCTCTTCCTCGGAGCGCGGCGGCATCGGCGGGTTCTTTTTCTCGGACATGGCGATCTCCTCTAGGCACCCGACCGGGGGAGGTAAACCCCTTCATGAACCGGCGGCCGGGCCGCGCGGTCAACGCGCGCGCCCCGGTCATCTTGGCTTGCATCCAGACGGATGAGAATGGTGCGACGCGGAGCCCTGCTGGCGTGAAGACAGCCCGCGAGGCTACGGGAGCTCACCATAGACACGGCGCATGCCGCGTGCCACAGCCCTGGCCATTTTTTTGAATGAGGATACGCTGCGGTCAGCTCCGACCTGCAGCGCTCGCCCGTCACGCACGTCACGCCCGTCACGCCCGTCACCACATGGCGCGCCCGCGCGCGACCCAGCGCAGGGTCTCCTCCACGGCGGAGGAGAAGCGCGTCTCGTCGTCGCGCTCGCGTCGCCACCACCATCATCCAGGCCGCGCGCCGCGCAGCCTGGTCGACGCGGCGCTCGGAACGGAGCGATCCCCGGAGCCCTCGCTGAACGATGATCGATCCCCTGCTCGGCCTCGGCGCGCTCGCGATCGCGATGCTCGGCCTGCCAGCGGCCCCTCCCCTGGATCCCGGGCCCAGCGCGGCGTGCCCGGCGGACATGCGGCTCGTCACCGGCACGCACCATGACGAGGTGCAGCATGTCTGCGTCGAGCCGGTCAAGAGCGGCAAGGCCACGCACTGCTTCGCGTACTGGGAGGACATCACCGCCGAGGAAGGGCCGACGACCGAGATCTCGGTGTGCATGGACCAGTTCGAGGCGCCGAACCAGCGGGGCGCGAAGCCGCTCGTCATGCAGTCGTTCGACATGGCGACCGCCTGGTGCGCGGCGCGCGGCAAGCGCGTCTGCGCCGAGCAGGAGTGGGAGCTCGCTTGCGAGGGCCCCGAGCGGCGCCCCCTCGTCTACGGCTGGCGCGTCGACAAGGCTGTCTGCAACAGCGGCAAGGCCTGGCGGCAGGTGGACGAGCGGAAGCTCGGCGCCTCCGGCGAGGTGGCGCGGCGCGAGGTGGAGCGGCTCTGGCAGGGCGCCCCGAGCGGCTCCCACCCCGGGTGCGCCTCGGCGTTCGGCATCTTCGACATGATGGGCAACGTCGAGGAGTGGGTCGCCTCGCGCCGCGGCCGCCGGTGGCCAGGCGCGCTCATGGGCGGCTTCTGGGCGAAGCCGTGGACAGGCTGCCGCGGGACGAACGACGCGCACGAGCCGAGCTTCGTCTTCTACGAGACCGGCTTCCGCTGCTGCGCGGATCCTCGCCCCGCGCCCGGCGCGGCGGGGGGCGACGGCAGCGGCCGACCCGCGACGCCGCCCTGACGCCGCGGGAGCGGCCGAGCTCGCCGCGATGGAAGCGGAGCAAGAAGGCGGCCTGGCGAAGCGCAGCTCCTGCTAGAGCTACGGCGTGCGCGCGCTCTTCTTCGGAACCCCCGCCATCGCCGTGCCCTCGCTCGAGGCGCTCGCGTCGGTCGCGGACGTCGTCGGCGTCGTCTGCCAGCCGGATCGGCCGGCGGGGCGCGGGCTCGAGCTGAAGGCGCCGCCGGTGAAGGTGAAGGCGGCGGAGCTCGGCCTCCCGGTGGTGCAGCCCGAGAAGATCCGCACGCCCGAGTTCGCCGCGTGGGTGAAGGACGCCGAGGCCGACGTGGCGCTGGTGATCGCCTACGGGCGCATCCTGCCGAAGGCGGTGCTCGAGGCGCCGCGGCGCGGCTGCATGAACCTGCACGCGTCGATCCTGCCGCGCTACCGCGGCGCCGCGCCGATCACCTGGGCGATCGTCGGGGGCGAGGCCGAGACGGGCATCTCGCTGATGCAGATGGATGAGGGCATGGACACGGGGCCGGTCTACGCGGTGCACCGGACGCCGATCGGCCCGGACACGACCGCGGACGAGCTCGCGGTCGAGCTCGGGGCGCTCGCGGCGCGCGTCGTGCGCGAGGACCTCCGCCGCGCGGTCGGCGGCGAGATCGAGGCGACGCCGCAGGACCACGGGGCGGCGACGCACGCGCCGCTCCTGAAGAAGGAGGACGGGCGCATCCGGTGGGACCGGAGCGCCCGGCAGCTCCACGATCACATCCGCGGGATGACCTCGTGGCCGGGCGCCTTCACGACGATCGACGGCAAGGCGCTCAAGGTGCTGGCCGCGCGCGTCGAGAGCGAGGCAGCGCGCGAAGAGGCGCCGCCGGGCACCGTCGTCATGGCCGGCCGCGGCGTCGTGATCGTCGCCTGCGGCGCGGGCGCGATCCAGATCCTGCGGGCGCAAGCCGAGGGGCGGAAGCCGCTCGCGGCGGCGGACCTCGTCGCCGGGCGGACGCTGCAGACGGGGATGGTGCTCGGCAGCTGAGGCGCGCCCGGCGCGCCGCCAGCGTCACGGCCCCGTCGGGTGCCAGATCGTCTTCATCTCGACGAACCGCTCGATCCAGCGGGGGGACGTCGCCGCCCTGTCGTCGAACCACGCGGCCTCGTCGAGCGAGCGGGCGCGCACGCGCTTGACCGTGGCGGCGGCCGCCTCCTCGAGGCGCCGCGCCAGCGCCGCGTCCACGCCGTGCAGATCGAGCGCCGCGACCTCCATGTGCGCGGCGAGGTGCGGCAGCACCTCCGCGAGCTGGCCGGTGAGGATGTTGACCACGCCGCCCGGGAGATCGCTCGTGGCGAGCGCCTCGCTGAAGACGAGGGCGGTGCGCGGGTCCGCCTCGCTCGCGAGCACGACGCAGGTGTTGCCCGCGGTGATCACCGGCAGGAGGGAGCTCGCGAGCCCGAGGAGCGCCGGGCGCGGCGGCGCCGCGATGACGACGACCCCCATCGGCTCGGGCACCGTGAAGGTGAAGTGCGGGCCGGCGACGGGGTTCAGGCTCGCGAAGAGGCTCTGGTACTTGTCGGCCCAGCCCGCGTAGGCGACCGCGCGATCGATCGACGAAACGACCTCGCGCTCCGCGGCGCCGGCGTCGAGCCCGCCGCGCTCGAGCGAGGCCGCGAGCTCCGCGCGGCGCGCCTCGAGCATCTCGGCCAGGCGGTAGAGGATCTGCCCGCGGTTGAAGGCCGAGCGCGACGACCAGCCGCCGAACGCGCCCGCGGCCGCGAGCACCGCGTCCCGCCCGTCCTTGCGCGACGCGCGCGGGATGTTCTCGACCGCGCCCGCGCCGCCGTGATCGCGCACCTGCGTGTACCTCCCGGACTCCGAGCGCACGAACGCGCCGCCCACGAACATCTTGTACGCCTTGCGCACGCCGACCCGCGCGCGCCCGTCAGCGAGGCCGCCCGCCCGCGCGTCCGTCAGGCCGCGCGCGGCCTCGCCGGCGTCGGTCAACGCGCGACCCTCGTCACCGCCGCTGTCCTGGTTACCGAGCGCCATCAGTCCACCTCGAGGTAGGCGAGCAGCCCCTGGCGCCCGCCCTCGCGGCCGAAGCCGCTCTCCTTGTAGCCGCCGAACGGGGAGCTCGGGTCGAACTTGTTGAAGGTGTTCGCCCAGACGACGCCCGCGCGCAGGCGCTGCGCGACCCAGAAGCTCTTCGAGCCCTTGCCGGTCCAGACGCCGGCCGACAGCCCGTACATCGTGTTGTTCGCCTTCTCGATCGCCTCCTCGGGCGTGCGGAAGGTCAGGATGGAGAGCACGGGGCCGAAGATCTCCTCACGCGCGATCCGGTGCGACTGCGCGACGCCCGTGAAGAGCGTCGGCGCGAACCAGTAGCCGCGCTGCGGGAGCGCGCAGCTCACCGAGAAGCGCGCGGCCCCCTCGCGCTCGCCCGCCGCCACGAGCTCCTGGATCTTCTCGAGCTGCGCCCGCGAGTTGATGGCGCCGACGTCCGTGTTCTTGTCGAGCGGATCGCCGACGCGCAGGGTCGCCATGCGCTCGCGCAGCTTGAGGAGGAGGGCGTCGTGGACGCTCTCCTCGACGAGGAGGCGCGAGCCCGCGCAGCAGACGTGCCCCTGGTTGAAGAAGATGCCGCCGATGATGCCCTCGACGGCCTGATCGAGCGGCGCGTCCTCGAAGACGATGTTGGCCGCCTTGCCGCCGAGCTCGAGGGTGAGCTTCTTGCCGGTGCCGGCGAGCGCGCGCTGGATGCGCTTGCCGACCTCGGTCGAGCCGGTGAACGCGACCTTGTCGACGCCGGGGTGGCCGACGACCGCGGCGCCCGTCGCGCCCGCGCCCGTGACGACGTTGACGACGCCGGGCGGGAGGTCGGCCTCCTCGATGATCTTCGCGAGGAGGAGCGAGGTGAGCGGCGTCGTCTCGGCGGGCTTGAGGACGCAGGTGTTGCCCGCCGCGAGGGCCGGGGCGAGCTTCCACGCCGCCATGAGGAGCGGGAAGTTCCACGGGATCACCTGGCCCGCGACGCCGAGCGGGCGCGGGTCGCGCCCGGGGAAGGCGTGGTCGAGCTTGTCGGCCCAGCCCGCGTAGTAGAAGAAGTGCGCGGCGGCGAGCGGCAGGTCGACGTCGCGGGACTCCTTGATGGGCTTGCCACCGTCGAGCGACTCGACGACCGCGAGCTCGCGCGCCTTCTCCTGGAGGGCGCGGGCGATGCGGTAGATGTACTTGCCGCGATCGAGCGGGCGCAGGCGCGACCAGTGCTTCTCGTACGCAGCCCGGGCCGCCTGCACGGCGAGGTCGACGTCCCGCTCCGAGGCCTCGGCGAACTCGCAGAGCTTCTCCTCGGTCGACGGGTTGACGCTGTCGAGGTAGCGGCCCGACTCCGGGGCGCGCCACGCGCCGCCGATGAAGAGGTCGTAACGCGGCGCGATCTTGACGTGGTCGCGCCCCTCGGGCGCCGGCGCGTAGCGCCACGCGTCGCCGAACACGACGGCCGCGTCGCGCGCGGGGCTCGCGTCCCGAGCGGCGATCGGTCCCCGGGGCGAGCCCCCGTCGCCGCCTGCCGCGGCGGTGCTCTTGTCGCTCATGCCGCGCACTCTACTCCACGTCGACGCCCGCGGCCGCGGGTTGAACACCGGAGGGGGCGGCGCCGCGCGTGGCTGGCGCACCGCGCCGCGCGCGGTCAGTCCTTGCTGAAATAGTCGCCGCTCTGGTAGACGCCCGTCCGCTCCTTCTCGAGCTGCATGAGCACGTCGTTGAGGAGCGTCGACGCGCCGAAGCGGAACAGATCGCTGCTGAGCCAGGCGTCGCCGAGCGTCTCCTTGACCATGACGAGGTAGTGGAGCGCCTGCTTCGCGGTGCGGATGCCGCCGGCCGGCTTCATCCCGATGCGCTGGCCGGTCGCGTGCGCGTGATCGCGGATCGCCTCCAGCATCACCAGCGTGACCGGGGGCGTCGCCGCCGGGGTGATCTTCCCGGTCGAGGTCTTGATGAAGTCGGCGCCGGCGAGCATCGCGATGCGGCTCGCCTTGCGGACGCGGTCGTAGCTCCCGAGCTCGCCTGTCTCCAGGATCACCTTGAGGTGCGCCTGCCCGCAGGCCTCCTTGGTGGCGGCGATCTCGTCGTAGACCGCGGCGTACTCGCCGGCGAGCATGGCGCCGCGGTCGATCACCATGTCGATCTCGTCTGCGCCGAGCTCGACCGCCTGGCGCACGTCGGCCAGCTTCACCTCCAGCGTCGACAGGCCGCTCGGGAACGCTGTCGCCACACTCGCCACCTTGACGGTCGAGCCCTCGACCGCTCGCTTGGCGACGGGCACGAGCTTGGGATAGACGCACACCGCCGCACACGAAGGGATGTCCGCGCGCTCGTGGGGGCGCAGCGCCTTCTGGCAGAGCTGTTGGACTTTTCCCGGCGAGTCTTTGCCCTCGAGGGTGGTGAGATCCATCATGGAAATGGCGAGCTTGAGGCCGGCGATCTTGGCCGGGCCCTTGATGCTCCTTTTGCCGAGCCCGGCTGCACGCTCCTCGACCATGACCTTATCCACGGTAGGCGAAGAGAAATCGGGGTAGGTGATCCCCCTGCCCTGGCGCACCGCGCCGGCGCCGCTGCCGTCTCCGAAGATCGCCATCGGTCTCGTCTCCTGTCGGCGCAACGTATCAGAAGCGTCGGATCGATCCTACCGAGTGCGTGTTAACGTGGCGCTCTGATGAAGAGACGCTTCCCGACTGCCCTCGTTTTTGTCGTTGTTGCTGTCGTCTTTGCCTTTGTCTCGCTGCTCGCGTGTGGCGCGGCCGAGCGACCCGACGGTGGACAAGGGCTACTCCCGGTCGGCGCTACGGCGCCCGACGTGTTCGCCGCCGATCAGCACGGCGCGATCCAGCGGCTGTCGGACCAGCGGGGCCGGGCCGTGGTCGTGTACTTCTATCCGAAGGACGGGACGCCGGGCTGCACGGAGGAGGCGTGCGCGTTCCGCGACGCGTGGGATCGCTTCAAGCAGGCGAACGTGCAGGTCTTCGGCGTGTCGGCCGACACCCGCGAGTCGCACGAGGCGTTCTCGACCGAGCACCGGCTGCCGTTCCCGATCCTGGTCGACACCGATCACACGTGGGCCACCGCGTTCGGCGTGCCCCTGCGCCTCGGGACGATGGCGCGCGTGACGTTCCTGATCGATCCCGACGGCAAGGTCGCGAAGGTGTACCCGGACGTGGATCCGGGGGTGCACGCGGACGACGTGCTGAAGGACGCCGCGCAGCTCACGGGCGCCGCGCTCCCGGTGGCGCCGGCGGGTTCGGGCAGCGCGGCGCCGGCGGGCGCGGACGGCGCGGCGCCGGCGGGCGCGGACGCGGCCCCTGCGGGCGCGGCGCCGGGCGCCGCCGGCGCGGTGCCCTCGGGAGCGGCGCCGGGCGCCGCCGTGCCGGTGGCGACGGGGGCCATGCTGCCGCCGGCGGCGCCTGCGCCGACGCCGGCGAAGAGGTGACGGCGCCTCGCTCGCGCGAGGAGTTGACGCGAGCACGAGCACGCGAGAGCACGCGCGTGGTGCGAAGGTCATCGGACACCTGGAAGGTCAACGGGCTGGAGCTGTGCGTCCATCGCTTCCGCGACGAGGGCGCGCGGCCGACCGGCCTGACGTTGCTGCTGCTCCACGGCTTCCTCGACGCCGGGAGCACGTGGGATCTCGTGGCCGAGCCGCTCGCGCGGGCGGGGCACGACGTCGTCGCGCCCGACCTGCGCGGCTTCGGCCGGAGCGCCCGCGTCGGCGAGGGCAGCTACTACTACTTCCCCGACTACATCGCGGACGTCGCGGCGCTCGTCGACGCGCTCGCGCCGGCGCGGCTCGGCGTCGTGGGCCACTCGATGGGCGGCGCTGTCGCGGTGTACTACGCAGGCGCGTGCCCCGGCCGCGTCGAGCGCCTGGCGCTGCTCGAGGGCATGGGGCCGCCGGCGAACGCGACCGAGCTGGCCGTCACGCGCCTGGAGACGTGGCTGCGCGAGATGAAGGGGATCGATCGGAGGCCGCGGCGGCTCTCGTCGATGCAGGACGCGATCGCGCGGCTCGTGGCGAACCACGCGCGCGTGCCGCGCGAGGTGCTGGTGACGCGCGCGCCGCTGCTCACGCGGGAGGAGCCGGACGGAGGGCTCGCGTGGGCGTACGATCCGGTGCACCGGACGACGTCGCCGCTGATGTTCCAGGCCGAGGCGTTCATGGCGTTCCTGGAGCGCATCGCGTGCCCGACGCTGGTCGTCAGCGGCGGGCCGCACGGGTGGCACCCGCCGGATGAGGCGGAGCGGGCGGCGCGGCTCGCGCGCGCCGAGCACGTCGAGCTGCCGGAGGCGGGGCACATGATGCACTGGTCGGCGGCGAGCGAGCTGGCGGAGCGGCTGCGGGAGTTCTTCGGCCGCGGCGGTGGTGAGGGCTCGGGCCCGGCGCAGCGGGAAGCTGGAGCCGGGGAAACCCGGGGAACGTGACGGGGAACGTGACGGGGAAGATGAGGCTGCTCCAAGGGGCGCGAATAAAAGCGCTTGACTTGGCAGGGCGAATAGGTAATCTGCGCGCCTCCTCGACGAGAGGCGTGCCACCTTAGCTCAGTGGTAGAGCAACGGTTTCGTAAACCGTAGGTCTCGGGTTCAAGTCCCGAAGGTGGCTCAAAGAGATTGTCGGCGTGTACGCTCACCTGCGGGGTGAGCAGAAGACCGCTGGCGTGCGATGAGGCTCCTTCTCCAAGGGGTCTGTACCGCTGAGTGTTGCGGTTCAGAAAACCGCAGCTCTGTCGAGCACGTGGCGGTGTTCCTGGAGCACCGTCACGATACCGGCAAGAGGGTCGAGTCCGGAGCGTGGGAGTTCGTCGAAGGCGTCGAGATGCGCCCGCGCAACGCCGCCACCGGCCGCGTCATCCGCTGGCCCGAGCAGCACGACGAGCACGGTATCGAAAAGAATCGTAATTGCAGCCTGCGCTCATGAAGCCGAGCTCGCTCCACCCTTGCCGGTGGCTGCGCCCGCGGCGAGCGGGCTGATTCCGACGGCGCCTTACCCCCTCACCAGCCCAGTCAGCAGGACGGCAAGAAGCGCCGCCAGACCGAGCACGAGAACCACGACCGCGACCAGCCGCCAGCTCGTCCGCGAAGGCGCCGCGCTCGTCGCCACCACGCCATCGCCGGCCGGGGTGCTCTTCCAGGGCTCCGTCGTCGCCAACCGCTCTCCCCCCGTCATCGCCGCCCTGACGGCCGCTGCGCCCGTCCACTTCTCCGTGCTCGCCAGTGTCGCCGCTCCCGTCCTTGAAGCAACCGCCCCGTCCCACGTCTCCGTGCTCACCAGCGTGCTCGCCCTCGCGCCCTGTCCCGCCGACCCCGCGCCCTGCCTCGTAGCTGTGTCGCCCTCCACGGACCGCGCCGGCAAGAGCGATCGCTCCCCGGCCGCTTCGCCCCCGGTCCCCTTCCCCGCGCTCGCCCCACCCAGGCCCCACGCCGGCTCCACCTTGAACCGCTGCGCCATCCCCAGCCTGCTCCGCGCATCCGCTCCCGCCGCCGCGCCTCCCGCCGCCGCGCCTCCCACCGCCGCGCCTCCCGCCGCCGCGCCTCCCGCCGCCGCGCCTCCCACCGGAAACGCCGTCGCCAGCCGCGCCGCGTCCCTCCCCGCCTCTCCCCGCGGCTCCCCGCCGCCCCCGCGGATCGCGCGCTCCCGCGCCGCGTCCCAGGCCTCGCTCGCGAGCTGCCGCGCGCTCGCGTCCTCCAGCGCCCTCTCCGCCGGCGCCGCTGTCCGCGCCACCTCGCGCAGCGCCGCCGCGAGCTCCGCCGCCCGCGCAAACCGCTCTTCCGGCCTCTTCGCGAGACACCTGGCCACCGCGCGCCACAGCGCCTCCGGGCACTCCGGCAGCACCTCCGGCAGGGGCGTCGCCGAAAGGTGCACGTGCGCCGCCAGGATCTCGGTCTCCCGGATGCCCGATACCCCGTCGAGCACCGCATACGGGTGCGCCCCCGCCAGCATCTCGTACGTCACCACGCCGAGCGCATACAGGTCCGCGCGCGCGTCCACGGCGCGCCCGGCGATCTGCTCCGGCGCCATGTAGCGCGACGTCCCGACCACGCTCCCCTGCAGCGTCAGCGACGTCTGCCCAGGCGCGCGCGCGTCCTTCGCCACGCCGAAGTCGAGCAGCCGCGCGTGCACGCCTCCGCTCACCAGGATGTTCTCGGGCTTCACGTCGCGGTGCACGAGCTCGGCCTCGTGCGCCGTCGCGAGCGCGTCCGCGACCTGGATCGCGTAGTGGAGCGCGCGCACCACGTCGAGCCGCGCGCCGCCGGCGATCATCTCCCGCAGCGCGACGCCGAAGACGCGCTCCATCACCATGAAGAGCCGCCCGTCCGCCGTCGCGCCCGCGTCGTACAGCCGCACGATGTTCGGGTGCGCGACCCGCGCGACGAGCTTCATCTCCCGGAGGAAGCGCTCGGCGTAGCGCGCCTCCCCCGCGAGCGCGCGGTGGATGACCTTGATCGCCACGGGCCGCTCGAGCGTCGCGTCGAGCGCGGCCCAGACCTCGCCCATCCCCCCGCGTCCGAGGAGGCGGTCGATCAGGAAACGCTTCTGGAACAGCGCCCCGGGGCTCAGCAGCTCATCGACGCTCGTCACCTCGCGACACCCCGCCTCGCAGCGCGCCACGCCGTGGCACCCTGGCCATCATCGCTTCTCTACCCTTGTTGACCCTCCCGCGGAAAGGTAGCGTCGGGTGTCCCTCGCATTCAGCGCGCTGAGCGCACGCTGCGCCGGCGAGCAGCGCGCCTCTGGAGCCCCATGTCGAGCCCGCGCCCCGAACCCGATGACGTCGATCCGGCCCTCGAGGCCCGCGTCGCCCACGCCGTCGCCCCCTATGCCGATCTCCTGCCCGCGGAGGACCTCGAGGCGCTGCGCGCGCTGACCACGCGCTTCCTCGCGACGCACCCCGTCGCCGCCCCGCTCGTCGACCGGCTCCGCCCGCGCACGGTCCCCGCGTCGAGCGGCGAGGTCGACCGGCGCGACCCCGCGGCGCTGGCCGAGGCCGCGCAGCGGCTCGCGGAGAAGGCGAGCGCAGCCCGGGGACGCGGGCGAGGGAGCCCCCGATGAGCCACGGCGACCGGACGCGGAGGCCCCTGAGCCCCGACCAGCAGGCGCTCGTCGCGCAGGCCGTGCCGCTCGCCGAGAAGCTCTGCCACCACTTCCTACGGCGCACGCGCGCGCACTACGTGGCCGACGATCTCCGCTCCGCCGCGCTCCAGGCGCTCCACGAGGCCGCGCTCGGCTACGACCCGGCCCGCGGCGTCCCCTTCCCGGTCTACGCGTGGCGGCGCGTCGACGGCGCGCTCTCGGACACGCTGCGGCAGGAGTCGAAGCACTGGCGCGCCGCCCGCGAGGACGGGTACGACGCCGCCGAGGCGGTGCAAGACACGAGCGACCTCCTCGCCGACAGCGACGCCGAGACATCCGCGCAGGTCGACGGCATGGGCGATCAGGTCGCCGCGGCGGCGGTGCTCGGCCTCGTGGGCCGCGCGCTGCGAGCGACCGGCGAGGAGGGCGAGCGGCTCCGCGCCACGTACGACCGCGCCATCCGCGCGGTGGAGTCCGCGCTGTCGCGGCTCCCGGACGAGGAGCGGCGCGTCCTCGTGCTCCGCCACGTCGAGGAGCGGACCTGGCAGGCGCTCGGCGAGGCGCTCGGCTGCTCGGAGCGGACCGCGAAGCGGCGCGGGGCCGAAGCCCAGAAGCGCCTCGCCGCAGCGCTGCGCGCGGACCGGGAGCGCGCGCAGGGGGGCGCCGCCGCGCCGGAGCGGGTGGGGCTCTCCGTCGATGCGACATGAGGAGAACGCCCCGCGTGTGATGAAGGCCCTCCGAGCGTTCGGAGCTCCACGCCAAGGTCTCGTCGAGCGCGACCTCGGAGTGAGCGCTCCGCTGCCGCCCTGCGCTCGAACCAGCTCGCGCGCAGGACGGCACCGCTGCCTCGGTCAGGCGGGGCTTTCCGTCACGAGATCCGGGACAGGCGCCGGCCCCGGCTCGTCTCCGCCGCCGCTCCCACCACCCCCGTCCCCCTCGCTCCCCTTCGGCTCCTCCTTCCTCGACCGGCCCACGTTCGGCCGGCCCGCCGCGAACAGCGACGGGAACCGCTCCTGGACGCGCGCGTTCTTCCGCCAGAGCCACAGCCCTGCCGCCCGCACCTCGTCGTAGCGCTGGCAGAGCAGCGTCCACACCCGCACGTACCGGTCATAGGCCTCACGGGCCCTCGGCGTCAGCGCCGCCGAGAGCTTCTGGATCATCGCCCCGGCCAGCTCCCGCGCCCGCGCCGCGTCGCCGGCCCGGTAGTGCTTCCCGTCCGCCTTCACCACGTCGGCGCGCAGCTCGTAAATCCGCGCGTAGCCGAGCAGATCGTTCGCGAGGTCGCGATGACCGGTGCCCGGCCGAAGCCGGTCGAGCTCCGGCTTGATCGCAGGATCGTCCGCGAGCTGGTACTCGCACAGCGCCTGCATGCGCCCCTCGACCTCCGTCGCCTCGGTGATGAGCGCCACCGGCAGCCGCGCGTCCGTCTCGAGCGCGCCGGCGGCCCGGACCTCCGCGAGCGCGTGGAGCGTGGCGAAGCACGCGAGCTCCAGCGCATCGAGGTGCGAAATGTCGAACTCCTCCTCGGGCAACCGCGCGAAGCGCGCGCGCACGTCCGGCGAGGACACGAAACCGACGACACCGAGCGCCGCGTACGTGGCCGCCTCGACGTCCATCCTCACGGTGACGAGCTCGGCCTCTGTCAGGCTGTCGAGCTCCGGGGCGAGCGCATCGAGCGCCTTCTTGCCGGCCGCAGGCGTGTAGATGGGCGGGGCGTACGACGGCTCTCCAGAGGCCACGGCGGTCAGCGAGCGCTTCTTCGTCTTCATCGCAGCAGGCATGTCTCTTCCTCCTGAAGTCTCCTCGAAAGGGAGGCTGTTGGCTGGGCTCGACCCGAGCCGCCGCCTCGCCGCGCGCGGCGCGAGCGGACGATGGACCAGGGCCAGCGGGACGGAGCGCGCCGCGCGAAGGGGAATCGTCGCGCGGCGCCCTTCTGTCCCGTCAAAGAGACAGATCGGGAGCGCGACCCAGATCGGGTCACGAAAATCGACCAGGGCCCGTCTCTTTTTTTGTGGGTCTGCACGGGCCCGGCGCGCCCGTGGGATCCGTCGGGACGGCAAAAAGCTGCCCCTGGGCTCTCTGCAGCCTTCGGGTTGAATTTCAATTCATCCGACGGCTCCCGACAGCCGCCCGGTTGAATTGCAATTCTCCCCGGAGCCTCTCGACACCTCGCGGGTTGAATTTCAATTCATCCGACGGCTCCCGACAGCCGCCCGGTTGAATTGCAATTCTCCCCGGAGCCTCTCGACACCCTCCAGGCTGGTTTCAAGTCTACCCGGCGCCCTCGATCCCGCCGCGTCGAGGCGGACGGCCGGCGCTGTCGGTTTCATGCTGTCCAGCACGCGCCGCCCGCCCATGACCCGGCGCGCGGCCTGCATGACCCAGCGCGCGGGCACCCCGGCAGCGCTCTACATCGTCAGCACCAGCTTGCCCACCGTGCTGCCCGACTCGATCGCGCGGTGCGCGTCGGCGACCCGCTCCAGCGGGAACGTCGTCACCGGCGGCGCCGAGACGCGCCCTTCTTCGACCCAGCCCAGGAGCCGATCCATCGCCTCGCGCAGGATCTCCGTCTTGTGAAACAGGTACGAGAGGTTGAAGGCGAGCACGCTCTTGTTGTCGTTGCAGAGGTCGAGCGGGTTGAAGCGCGGCGTCCGCAAGAAGTCGAGCGCGAGCTTCGGGTAGCTCGGGCGGCCGCCCTGCCGCGGCAGCATCGTGTGGAAGCCGTACACGACGAGCTTCCCCGCCGGCCCGAGGTGCCGATAGCTCTGCCGCAGCGTCTCGACCCCGTTTGCGTCGAGGACCACGTCGTAGCCCTCGGGCGCGAGCCGCTCCGCCGCAGCCCAGAGCGGCTCGCGGCTCTTGTCGATCACCGCGTCGGCGCCGAGGCGCTGCGCCGTCTCGACCTTGTGCGCCGCGCCCACCACGCCGACCACGCGGCAGCCGGCGATCTTGCCGAGCTGCACCAGCGCGCTGCCCACGCCGCCGGCGGCCGAGTGCACCAGCAGGGCCATGCCCGGGCGGAGCCGCACGAGCTCGTACAGCGCGTAGTACGCCGTCATGAACACCGCCGGGAAGCCGGCCGCCTGCTCCGGCGTGAGCCGCGCCGGCAGCGGGTAGACCTGGTGGCGCGGGACGACGACGCGCGAGGCGTAGCCGCCGAAGCGGGTCACGGCGAAGACGCGCGCCCCTGCCGCCAGGTCGGAGACGCCCTCGCCGAGCGCGGCGACGGTGCCGGCGACCTCGAAGCCGGGGGTGATGGGCCAGCCGACGTACTTCTTCGCCGACTCGTAAAGGCCCATGCGGACGACGCAATCAGCGTAGTTGACGCCCGCCGCCTGCACGTCGAGGAGCACCTCGCCGCGCCCGGGGACCGGGTCGGGGTGCTCCTCGACACGGAGCTTGTCGTGGCTGCCGGGCTCGTGGACGACGATCTTGCGCATGGGCCCTCCTGTAGAGGATCCGCGCCCGGCGCGCATCAGCCGGAGAGGCCCGCGCCGCACCGGCCTCATCGGTGGCCCCCTGACCTCACGTCCGTCGGTGCCGTCGAGACGAGCTCGCAAATTCGTCTCTGCTGTAGCGTGAGGGCGTTGCCGCAAAGCGAGGTCGATACGACAGGAGCACCTCAACGTTATTTCGTTGCCTCCGCGACTGGCCCTCTTTACCCTCATCGTGAATCGGTCCGCTCGGCTCCCCGACTCGCGGGTTTCGCGCGTCGCCCTGATGCGCAGCGGAGAGGACAGCACGATGAGACAGTGGATCCCCCACACCGCCCGGTGCATCCCGTGGATCGCCCTGGCTCTCCTGGCCGCCGGCCCGGCCGCATCCCAGACGGTCACGTCCCAACCGGGCACGCTGACCGGCGTCGTTTCACTGGGCTCCGAGGCGGTGACCTGGGGACAGGTCTATGCCAACACGGATGACGGCAGCTATTACCTCGCGGAGATCAGCGGCGGCGAGCCGTCCTACGCGCTCACGGTGGAGGGAGGCAGGCCCTATCACATCCAGCTGGCTGCCTACGTGGACAACGGCAGTGGGTCAACGTATCTGTCGGTCTACGGCTGGCGACAGTCGACCGAGGTGCCCCCGGGGTCCACGGTAACCCGCGACTTCTCTTACGATGTCGCGCGCATCTCCGGCACGATCAACGTCATCGGAGGCGCGGTGAGCAGCTACACCATCATCGCCAGCGCGAATGAAGGTGATGAGGAATACGTGACGACTTCGGCCAAGAACGGCACGTCGAGCTTCTCGCTCCCGATGGTCCTGGACAGCGCCGTGGAGATCTCGGGAAGCACGGTCATCACGCTGCCCTCCGGCGCGTCGGTCACGCTCCCGCTGGAGCCGCGCGCGCTGTCGCTCGGCGCGGGCGGCGCGAGCCTCGGCTGGACCCTGGACACGACCCGCCTGCTGGGGACCATCACCGCGAACATGAGCCTGAGCGGCCCCGACATCGTGCGCTCGCATACCCTGTCTCTTCAGACGAGCGCCGCGAGCGCCGGGGTCGCCGAGCTGTATTCCAGCAGCGGCAGCCACGATTTCTCTCCGCTGGCAGCAGGGGACTATTTCCTCGGCGCAAGCACCTACTTCGACGCGCCGTATGGCTACCTGCATTACCCGTGGCAGGACGTCACATTGGCACCGGAGGGCAGCGAGACGCGGAGCTTCGGCGGCGATCTGGCCTTCCTCCGCGGCGACCTGGACGTGCAGGGCTTCCACACCTTCGCGGATCTGTCGTCGGCGACGGTCCGGGCCGCGCGATCCGAGGAGACCCGCTACTGGACCGCCTACGACGACGTGGACCTGTCATCGGGGGAGCTCGATCTGGCCACCGTCGCGGGGACCTGGACGATCAGCGGGTATGACCTCTACATTCACGAGCCGGATCCCACGACGCCGACCGAGGTGTGGATCTCCAACAACTCGAACCTCAGCGAGCCGATCAGCCTGAGCGCGGGCGAGGACGTGGGCGGCCAGGACATCCAGCTGACGACCGTATCGACCCAGATGGTCTACGACGTCGCTCCTTTTCTGGGAGCTCCGGAGAGCGTGTCCAGCCCGAGGCTCCACGGCTGGGAGGAGAACGGCACTTCCTTCCAGGCGGTCGGGCGCGAGGCGGAGCTGCTCAATCCGATGCTCCAGATCATCGCCTTGCCCGGCACCTACGACGTCTACGCGTCTGCGACCGTCGCGGGCGCCGTGATCACGCTCGCGCATTTCCCGTTCCGCATCGAGGCTCCGGTCGCCCTCGAGGCCGGGGGCGACGCCCCGCTGGTCGCGTTCACCGAGCTCGTCCCGGACCACCCCGAGCACGCCGTGACGCTCGACTTCGGGCAGATCGACGCGCCCGGCCCCGTCGCGGTGACCGCGTCGCCTGTCGGTCCGGCCCCGCCCCCTGGGTTCATGACGACGGTTGGCGGAGCGCCCATCGTCTATCACAGCATCACCACGCAGGCGGAGTTCACGCCGCCGGTCCGGGTCTGTCTCTCGTATGCCCAGGCAGAGCTGACCGCGTCGGACGAGGCAGACCTGAGGATGCTGCGCTTCGCCGACAGCACCGCTGACGGGGTACACAACCCCGGATGGCACGTGATGACCGAGCTCGACGGGGCGGAAGCGGACGTCGATGAGAACGTCCTCTGCGCGCGCACGGACAGCCTCTCGGTCTTCGCGCTGCTGCAGCTCGATCGCGCCGGTCAGGGCGACGCCGATCAAGACGGCGTGCCTGACGGCGCCGACAGCTGCCCGCTCCTCGCGAACGCCGATCAGTCGGACGCCGACGCGGACGGCGCGGGTGACGCCTGCGACAACTGCCCGCTCGACCCCAATCCGGGGCAGGGCGACGCGGACGCGAACGGGCTCGGCGATGCCTGCGAGCCGGTGTGCGTGACGATCGAGCGCGGCGTCTCCGGCGGCGTGGCGGACGCGTACATCTCGACGGGCGAGCCGAACAACCGCACCGGTGCGTACGAGTTCCTCGGCACCGGACTGCACTCTTCCGGCGAGAAGATGAGCCTCCTCGCCTTCGACGTCGGCGCCATCCCGGGGAACGCCGCGGTCCAGTCGGCGACGCTCTCGCTCTCGATGCAGTGGCAGGCCACGTCAGGCGTCGTGGAGGCGCACGCGATCACCGCTCCCTGGTCGGAGGCGACGGTCACCTCCTCGAGCTTCGGTGGCGCCTTCGACCCCGCCGTGGAGGCGTCGTTCGTCGCCCCGGCCGGGATCGACGCGCGCCAGTCGTGCGACGTGACCGCCCTCACCCAGGCGTGGGTCGACGGGTCCCTCCCGAACCACGGCGTGCTCCTGCGCGAGCCCGGGCCGAACAAGCACAGCTTCCGGTCGAGCGAGCACGCGAGGAGCGACGCGCATCCCAGGCTCGACGTCTGCTACGTCACGCCCTGAACCGCGCGCGCAACCGCGCCGCCGCACCTCCACGCCGCCGCGCCGCCGCGCCGCAAACGGCGGGGCCGGACGCTCCCCCCGCCCTGTGCTAGACCGCCGCCCGAATGCGCATCGCGCTCGTCTACCCGCCGACCTGTGACCCCACCGCGCCGTACCTCGCGGTGCCGATGCTGACCGGCTTCCTGCGCGCCAACGGCGTGGAGGTGCTGCCCGTCGACGCGAACGTCGAGGCGTTCGACGCGCTGCTCACGTCGCAGAGCATGGCCGGGCTCCTCGACCGGCTCGAGGCGCGCCTCGGCGAGCTCGACCGCCGCCCCGCGCTCCCCCACGCGGACCAGCTCGAGTACCTCGCGCTCGCCCGCGCGCGCGGCGACGCGCACGCCGTCCCGGGGGCGGTCGACGCCGCCAAGGCCGCGCTCCGCTCCGCGGACGCCTTCTACGACGCGGACGCCTACGCCCGCGCGGTCGCGACGATCGAGGCAGCGCTCGGCGTCGTGTCCGCCACCCACCACCCCCTCAAGCTCGACTTCACCGCCTACCGGACGCCGTTCGGCCTGATGTCGATGGACGAGATCGCCCGGTCGAGCCGGCCGGAGCACGACCCGTTCGACGCCTGGGTGCAGCAGGTGCTCGTGCCCCGGCTCCGCGACGCGCGCGCCGACATCGTCGGCCTCTCCGTGTGCTTCCCGGGCCAGCTCCAGCCGGCGTACGCGTTCGCGCACAAGATCAAGGAAGCGCTGCCCGCCGTGCACGTCACGTGCGGCGGCCCCGGCGTCACGCAGATGCTCCTCCGGCTGTCGGGCGAGCGCCTCGCGCGCGCGCTCGGGCCGTTCGACTCGGCGTGCCTCTTCGAGGGCGAGCACACCCTGCTCGCCCTCGCTCGCGCGCTCGACGAGCGGCAGCCGCTCCGCGACGTGCCGAACGTCGTCGTCCGCGACCGCCTGCTGGGCGCGCGCTGGCTGTCGGGGCACGGCATGGAGGACCTGAAGGCGCTCCCGGCGCCCGACTTCGACGGGCTGCCGCTGGAGGCGTACCTCGCGCCGTCGCTCGTGCTCCCGTACGACCCGACGCGGGGCTGCTACTGGGGCAAGTGCACCTTCTGCCATTACGGCCTCGCCGAGGTCGGCACCGCGGCGTACCGCGAGCGCGCCGTCGAGACCATCGTCGGGCACCTCGGCGCGCTCGCCGCGCGGCACGGCACGCGCCACTTCTACCTGTCGCAGGACTCGGTCGCGCCGAAGACGCTCGTGAAGATGTCGCAGGCGATCATCGACGCCGGCCTCGAGGTCCGCTGGGCGACCGACCTCAAGCCGGAGAAGTACCTCACGAGGGAGCGCGCGGACGTGCTGCGCCGCGCGGGCGCCGTCGCGTGCGCGCTCGGCGTCGAGTCCGCGTCGCCGCGCGTCCTCGGCCTCATCGACAAGGGCGCGCCCGTCGAGGTCGTCTCCGACGTCATCGATCACCTCGCGTCCGCGGGCGTGGCCGCCGAGGCGATGTGCTTCACCGAGTTCCCCACGGAGACGCACGCCGAGGCGGTCGCGACGCTCGACTTCCTGCGCGCGCGGCGCGAGGCGCTCGCGGTCTACATCGTCGGCGAGTTCGGCCTCACGCACGGCTCGCTCGTCGCGCAGACCCCGGAGCGCTTCGGCATCGACGAGGTGTTCGAGCTCGAGGGCGACGAGCTCGGGCTCGGCCTCTTCTTCGTCCCGCGCGAGCCGTGGAAGACCGACGCCGAGCGGGCCGACGTCGACGAGCGGCTCGCCGATCTGTCGCGCGGCTGGACCCTGCGCAGCTATCCGTGGGCCGGCGCCGTGTCGACCGCGCACACGATCCTCCAGTACGACCGCTTCGGGCCCAGCGTCTTCCGCGACCGCGCGGCGCGCCGCCCCGAGGGCGGCGTGGCTATAGCGTTCAACGGAGCGACCGTCATCGAGCGGGGGCTGCGCTTCGACCCGCGCGCGGCCGAGCACGCCGAGGCGCGCGAGGCGCAGATCTGGGCGACGCTCGTCCACGAGGAGCGGCGCGTGGGGCGCGACGCCTACGAGGCGCTCGCGCGGTCGCTGCCGCCGCTCCGACCGCGGCCGGTGCGCGTCCGGTTCGCCGCGGGCGCCGCGCCGGCGGTGACGTCCGGGCGGCGGCCGTCGCACGCGACGAGCGCGGCGCGCTGAGCGCCGCTGCGGCGGGATCGCGGCGCGCGGGGCGCGACCCATTGCAGCGGGGAGCGCCCATTGCGGCGGGGCGCGCCCATCGCGGCGGGGCGCGCTCCGCGCCGGCCCCTGCCAATTTTGCTCAAGCCGTGGCGGCTGGGCGCGAACAGCCTCCGGTCCGGAGCGCCGCGCACGGCGCGAGCTGGGGTGTCATTCGCGCACCGGCGCCGCGCGCATCGGCGCCATGGGAACAGTGGCTCATCCGGCTTGCGGCCCGGAAGCAGATCGCATGAAACGGTTGCAGGACGAAGTCGCGCTCATCCCCGGTGGCAACTCGGGACTTCGCGGCGCTGACTACGTGGCGGGGAAGATCCACATGGTCGAGATGAGCCCGTCTGTGATCTCGTAGGCGGCGATGATGTCCACCGTTTGCTCGCCGAGCCCCCAGATGCGCTCGTGATCCACGACCTTGTTGCCGACGCACATGCGCGCCAGCAACGCCGCGCGCAGCCCGGGGATGTTGAACCGCTTCGTCGCGTAGAACTCGGAGAACTGCGCCTTGCTCGTGATCGTCGGCTCGGACGACGGCATTCGAAACACCTTGATCGAGTCGCTGTAGCTCGCGACGAACCCCTCGAGGTCGTGCGCGTTGTAAGCATCGAACTGGCGTTGAACGATCTCGACAGGCGTCACCATGGTATTTCCTCCTTGCCCAATGCACGCGCTCGCGGACTGCGAGATGAAACCGACAAGACAGGCGCCGCCGAGAGGCGCTTGACGGCCTTGTGACGAATGGTACCATCACAAGCGCTGTCCCCGTAGGTCGACCGACAAACCCGAGGAAAATCCGACCCATGTCGCGGAGCCGAGTGTTCCGGTTCTCTCGCTGGGATGTCGCCAGCGTCGCGGTCATCCCCTTCCAGGTGACCGTATACATCGTCCTCGCCTACGCGTACAAGGGGCTGCCGCCGCTCGCGCTCGTCGCCATGGTGCCGGTCCTCTTCGCGCTCTCCTTGCAGAACGCAGGAGCGAACCACAACCACTACCACACGCCATTTTTTCGAGCGGGCTGGCTCAACACGCTGGCGACCATGGGCTTCTCGATGACGGGGACCCCGAAGACGCCCTACAACATCGGGCACGGGCTCCACCACGCGACGGCACAGTCCTGGAACGACGAGTCGATCCTCGAGATCCTCGGGCTCAAGCGGCCCCTCCACAAGCAGCTCCTCGCGTTCTCGATGTACGTCGTCGAGTCGCTCGGCCTCAAGCACCTGGTGCTGCTCGTCCTCCTCAAGCAATGGCCGCTCGAGCGGGTGGCACGGCTCGCCGTGCCCAAGGATCCCGCGATGGGGCTCCGCCTGCTCACGCAGCTTCAACAGGGCGACACGCTCCTCAAGACCAAGCTCGATATCGCCGCCTGGATCGCGTTCCGCGCGACGCTCTGCGCGATCGACTGGAAGTTCTTCTTCTTCTACTTCATCCCGGTCACCTACCTCATCGACACGCTGCGCCAGGCCGAGAACTACCTTCAACACTGGGGTGCGGCCGACCCCATGGATCCGAAGCGCGACTCGGTCAGCTGCTACGCGAGGCTGTACAACCTGCTGACGTTCAACCTCGGCTACCACCAGGAGCACCACCTCCGCCCTGGCGTCCACTGGCTGAAGCTCTCGCGCACCACCGCGGAGCTGCCCGCCGCTCGCAGGATCGTGCCGTTCTCGCACTACATCAATCTGCCGATCTTCTATTCGAAGACGGCGGCCGAGCTCGCGAGCAAGCGAGCCGGCGCCGGGAGCGGGACAGGCGACCTCAGGTCGGCCGAAGGCATCGGCGCAGGTACCGCCCAGCCTGGCGAAGCATCGAGTAATGGTCCCCTGGAACCGTCTCGATCGTGACGGCCCCACGGATCCAGTCGGTCCACACATTGTCAGACGCCCCGCTGCTGGACGCCGAGCTCTGGGCGCGGAGCAGCACGACATCCCCCGCGAGGCGCCGGCGAGGGCGATACGCGCGCAGCGCGCGCTGATTCGCCTCGAAGACCGCGATGCGGGCGCGCAGGAGCTCGTCCGTCACGGCTTGCGGGAGGATGCCTTCGCGACGCGCGGCCGCGATCGCGAGCGCGTCCCGCTCCTCGCGCGCCGCGAGGCGGGTGAGCTCGTCTCGCGAGAGCGGCAGGCTTCGCCCGCTCGATAGCGCGAGATCCGCGAGGTACTCCCCGAGCGCCCAGCGCTCGCCCGTCGCCGCCGCGTACTCCTCGGGCAGGGGCGGGTCGAGGAGCACGACGACGTTCGGCCCATGGCCCGACGCCTCGAGCTGGCAGGCCATCTCGAACGCGACGACGCCGCCCATCGACCAGCCGGCGATCGTCAGGGGACCGGTCCGCTGCGCCCCGCGCATCGACGCGATGTAGTGCGACGCCATCGCCTCCACGGTCTCGTCCGGCGCCTCGGAGCCGTCGAGCCCCCTCGCCTGGAACGCGAGCACGGCCTGTCCGTCGGGCATCTCGCGCGCGAGCGCCACATACTCGGATACGCCGCCGCCGATGGCGTGGACGAGGAAGAGCGGCCGCGACGCGCCAGACCGAAGCACGACAGGGTTCGTCGCGGCGGGGTCGAGCGGCGCGGAGGCCCGCGAGAGCAAGCCGGCGGGCGTCTGAGCCTCGAAGAGATCCTTCAGGGAGAGAGCCCTTCCGAGCTGTCGGCCGATGCGGTCGACGAGCTGCGTCGCGAGCAGCGAGTGGCCTCCCAGCTCGAAGAAGTTGTCGTTCATGCCGACACGCTCGACCTTCAGGACCTCTCGCCAGATCCGCACGAGCGCCTCCTCGGTCGGATCGGCCGGAGCCACGTAGCGATCCGCGGCCCCGCCCAGCTCCGGCGCGGGGAGCGCCTTGCGGTCCACCTTCCCGTTCGGGGTGAGCGGCAGGCCCTCGAGCGCGACGAAGGCGGTCGGGATCATGTACTCCGGCAGCGACAGCGCGAGGTGACTCCGCAGCGCGGCGGAGAGGGACGTGTCGCCTTCCTCGGCGACCACGTAGGCGACGAGGCGCTTGTCGCCCGTCGCATCCTCCCGCACGACGGCCACGGCCCGGCGGACCCGAGGGTGCGACGCCAGCACGGTCTCGATCTCGCCAAGCTCGATCCGGAAGCCTCTGACCTTCACCTGGTGGTCGATTCGCCCGAGGAACTCGAGCTCACCGTCCGCCCGCCATCGCACGAGATCGCCCGTGCGGTACAGCCGCGCTCCGGGATGAGCGGCATACGGGTCGGGGACGAAGCGCTCCGCGGTCAGATCGGCTCTGCCCAGGTAGCCACGCGCGACGCCGACACCGCCGATGTGGAGCTCGCCGGCGACGCCCACGGGGCAGGGACGGCCGTGGCCGTCGAGCACGCGCACTGTCGTGTTCGCGATCGGCCGGCCGATCGACGGCGTGTCCGACGCCAGCCGGCGCGACGTCGACCAGATCGTCGTCTCCGTGGGACCATACATGTTCCACGCCGACTCCGCCCGGGCGCGGAGCTCCTTCGACAGCGCCGCCGAGAGCGCCTCACCCCCGCACAGCGCCTTGAAGCGCAGCGTCGATGGCCACCCGGCCTCGATCATCAGCCAGTAGGTCGCCGGCGTCGCCTGGACGACGGTCGCGCCGCTCGACCGAGCCAGCTCCACGAGGCGGCGCCCGTCCGCCGCCGTATCGCGGTCGGCCAGCACGAGCTTCGCGCCCCGCACGAGCGGCAGGAAGAGCTCGAGCGCCGCGATATCGAACGAGATGGATGTCACCGCCAGCAGCACGTCGCGCGCGTCGAGCCCCGGGCTCGCGGCCATCGAGGTCAGGAAGTTGACCACCGCCTGGTGCGTGATCTGCACGCCCTTGGGGCGCCCCGTCGAGCCGGACGTGAAGATCACATACGCCAGATGCGTCGACCGGATCGCCGGCTTCAGTGCAGGCTTCGCTTCGAGGCGGTCGACGTCGAGGCGGTCGACGTCGAGGCGGAGCACGTGCGCCACCTGGCCCTGGAATGCCCGCGCGTGGCGCTCGTCTGCCACCACGATCTGGCAACGGGAGTCCTCCAGCATGTGCGCGAGCCGCTCGCGCGGGTACGAGGGATCCATCGGCACGTAGGCGCCGCCCGCCTTCAGCGTCCCGAGCAGCGCCGCGAGCATGTCGATCGACCTGTCCATGCAGACGGCCACGCACACGTCGGGCCCCACCCCGAGCTCCCGTAGCCGCGCCGCCACGCGGTCCGCCCGGGCGTCGAGCTGCCGGTACGTCAGCGACTCGCCTCGAAACGTGACCGCCACGGCGTCGGGCGTGCGGCGCGATTGCGCCTCGAAGAGGTCGTGAATGCACGCGTCCGCGTCGAACGGCGCCTCGGTCGCGTTCCACTCGGCAAGCAGGCGCCGCTCCTCGCCCGCGTCGAGCAGCGGGAGCATCGCCACAGGGCGCTCCGCTGCCAGGACCGCGCCGCGGAGGAGCACCTCGAAGTGCGCGGCCATCCGCTCGACCGTCTCGCGCTCGAACAGGGTCGTGTTGAGCTCCCAGGTCGCAACGTAACCCTGCGCGGTGGGGGCCACGTGGAGCGACAGATCGAACTTCGCGATCCGGTCCTCGATGTCGAGCCGGCTCACCTCGAGGCCCGCGAGCTCGAGCGCGGGAGCGGGCGTGTTCTGCAAGGAGAACATCACCTGGAAGACCGGCGAGCGGCTCAGGTCGCGCGGGGCGTTGAGGGCCTCGACCACCCTCTCGAACGGCAGGTCCTGGTGGGCATAGGCGCCGAGGGTCGCTTGCTTGACCCGCCCGAGCAGGTCCACGAACGTCGGGTCCCCGGACAGATCGGTCCGCAGCGCGAGCGTGTTGACGAACAGCCCGATGAGCGGCTCGGTCTCGGCGCGCGTGCGGTTGGCGATCGGCGTGCCGACGACGATGTCCCGCTGGTTGCTGTACCTGCCCAGCAGCACGCTGAAGCCCGCCAGCAGCGTCATGAACGGCGTCGCGCCGAGCTTGTGGCTGAGCGCGTCGACGCGCTCGGACAGGTCCTTGCCCAGCGCCCGGCGGACCGTCGCGCCGGCGTAGCTCTGCACCGCCGGGCGCGGTCGGTCCGTCGGCAGCTCCAGGGCCGCGGGGGCCCCCGCCAGGTGGCCCTTCCAGTACGCCGTCTGCGACTCGAGCTCGGCGCCAGAGAGCCACGCCCTCTGCCACGCGGCATAGTCGGCGTACTGGATCGACAGCGGTGCGAGCGGCGACCCGCGGTCGTGGGCGAAGGCCTCGTAGAGCGCCGTCACCTCGCGCACCAGCACGCCCAGCGACCAGCCGTCGCTCACGATGTGATGCAGCGTCAGGAGCAACACGTGCTCTCGCTCCGACAGGCTCAGCAGACGCGCCCGCAGCAGCGGACCCCGCTTCAGGTCGAACGGCGTCCTGGCCTCGCGCTCCGCCTCGGCCCGCGCGCGGGATGACCCGTCCGCCTCGCCGCGCAGGTCCTCGTGCTCGAGGCCCCCGAGCGGCTCCGCATGCACCACCGACACCACCTCGCCCTCGGCGCCCTGCGCGAACGTGGTGCGCAGCGACTCGTGCCGGCGCGCCACCTCGCGCACGCTCCTGGCCAGCGCGTCGACGTCCAGGCGCCCCTCGATCCGCAGCGCCATCGGGATGTTGTACGCCACGCTCTCCGGCTCGAGCTGGTCCAGGAACCACAGCCGCTCCTGCGCGAACGAGGCGGGCCGCGGACCGGCTCCCCGTGCCGCTGCCACGATCGACGGCCCGGCCGCACGCGCACCCTCGCTCCCCAGCCGCGCCGCCAGCAGCTCCACCGTGGGCGCCTCGAACAGCGACCGCAGCGGCACCTCGACCCCGAGCTCACGGCGGATACGCGAGACCACCTGCGTCGCCAGCAGCGAGTGCCCTCCGAGCTCGAAGAAGTTGTCGGTCACCCCCACGCGCTCGGCACGCAACACGTCGCGCCAGATCGCCGCCAGACGCTCCTCGCCCGCCGTCCGCGGGGCCACGTGCTCGTTGCCCAGCGCGTCGTCAGGCTCCGGCAGCGACCGCCGGTCCACCTTCCCGCTCGGCGTCAAAGGCAGCGCCTCCAGCACCACGAACCCGCTCGGCACCATGTACTCGGGCAGGCGCTGGCTGAGCGCCGCGCGCAGCGCCCTCGCGTCGAGCGCCGCGCCGGGCCGGGGGACGACATAGCCGATCAGCCGCTTCAGCCCTGGCCGGTCCTCTCGCACCACCGCGGACGCAGCGCCGACCGACTCGATGGCCATGAGCGCCTGCTCGATCTCGGCGAGCTCGATGCGGAACCCGCGCACCTTGACCTGGTAGTCGGAGCGGCCGAGGAACTCGATGTTCCCGTCGGGCAGATACCGCGCGACGTCTCCTGTGCGGTACATCCGCGCGCCCGGCGTGTCGCTGAACGGATCCGGCACGAAGCGCTCGGCGGTCAGGTCGCCGCGCTGCCAGTAGCACCGCGCCAGGTTCACGCCCGCGATGTACAGGTCGCCGCGCACCCCCACGGGCACGGGCTCGAGCCGAGCGTCGAGCACGTACATCTGGGTGTTGAACATGGGCTTTCCGATCGGCGGCAGCCTCGGCCACAGCGAGGGATCGCCCGTGAGGCGATACGCGGTGACGAAGTGGCTCTCCGTCGGGCCATACTGGTTGTGCAGCAGCGAGCCCGGCAGCTGCCTGTACAGATCGACGACCTCGGGGGTGATCTGCAGCTGCTCGCCTCCGCAGACGATCTCGCGCAGCGCCGTGAGCGTGGCCTTCTCGCGCGCGGCCTCGGCGATGCCCTGGAGCGCGACGAACGGGATGAAGAGGCGCGCGACGCGGTCGCGGAGGATCACCTCGAGCAGGCGCGCCGGGTCGCGGCGCGTCTCCTCGCTCACGAGGACGAGCGTCCCGCCCGACGCCCACGTGGAGAACAGCTCGTCGTAACAGACATCGAAGCTCAGCGGCGAGAACTGGAGCGTCCGCTCGCCGACGCCCATCGTCGACTCGGTGAGCTGCCACTGGACGAGGTTGGTGAGCATCAGGTGGGGGAGCGCAGCGCCCTTGGGGCGGCCGGTCGAGCCCGACGTGTAGATGACGTAGCAGAGGCCCGAGAGGCCGACCTCCACCGCCAGATCCGTGTCGGGCTCCGCCCACGCGGCCGCGCAGTCGTCCATGCAGACGACGCGCGAGCCGCTGCCCTCGACGAGGTGGCGGAGATGGGTCTGCGTCACGACCACCGGCGCGCGCGAGTCCTCGGCCATGAAGCGGAGCCGCTCGCTCGGGTAGCTCGCATCCATGGGGACGCAGGCCGCGCCGGCCTTGAGGATCGCGAGGACCGCGACAGGAACGTCGAGCGAGCGCTCGAGGCACATGCCGACGAGGGAGTGCGGCTCGACGCCGAGCTTCTGGAGATGGCGGGCAAAGCGGTTCGACCGGCGATGAAGCTCCGCGTACGTCATCGATCGACCGTCGAAGAGCACGGCGAGCACGCCGGGGAGCCGGCGCGCCGTCTCCTCGAAGAGCGCGTGCACCGGCGTGGGTCGGAGGTCGGCGCGGGTCGCGTTCCAGCCCTTGACGATGCTCCGCCGCTCCCCGGCCGAGAGGATCGGCACCCCGTACACCGACCTGTCCGGGCGCGACAGCACGCCATCGAGGACGTTGATGAAATGGCTCGCCAGACGCTCGATGGACGGCGCATCGAAGAGGTCCGAGTTGAACTCCCACCGGGCGACGTAGCCCTCCTTCGAGGGCACGACGTCGAGCATGAGGTCGAACTTCGACGTGCCCGGATCGAGGTCGAGCAGGCCGAGCGTGAGGCCCGCGAGCTCGAGCGCGGGAGCGGGCGCGTTCTGCAAGGAGAACATCACCTGGAAGACCGGCGAGCGGCTCAGGTCGCGCGGGGCGTTGAGGGCCTCGACCACCCTCTCGAACGGCAGGTCCTGGTGGGCATAGGCGCCGAGGGTCGCTTGCTTGACCCGCCCGAGCAGGTCGACGAACGTCGGGTCCCCGGACAGATCGGTCCGCAGCGCGAGCGTGTTGACGAACAGCCCGATGAGCGGCTCGGTCTCGGCGCGCGTGCGGTTGGCGATCGGCGTGCCGACGACGATGTCCCGCTGGTTGCTGTACCTGCCCAGCAGCACGCTGAAGCCCGCCAGCAGCGTCATGAACGGCGTCGCGCCGAGCTTGTGGCTCAGCGCCTCGACGCGCTCGGACAGGTCCTTGCCCAGCGCCCGGCGGACCGTCGCGCCGGCGTAGCTCTGCACCGCCGGGCGCGGTCGGTCCGTCGGCAGCTCCAGGGCCGCGGGGGCCCCCGCCAGGTGGCCCTTCCAGTACGCCGTCTGCGCCTCGAGCTCGGCGCCAGAGAGCCACGCCCTCTGCCATGCGGCATAGTCGGCGTACTGGATCGACAGCGGCGCGAGCGGCGACCCGCGGTCGTGGGCGAAGGCCTCGTAGAGCGCCGTCACCTCGCGCACCAGCACGCCCAGCGACCAGCCGTCGCTCACGATGTGATGCAGCGTCAGGAGCAACACGTGCTCTCGCTCCGACAGGCTCAGCAGCCGCGCCCGCAGCAGCGGACCCCGCTTCAGGTCGAACGGCGTCCTGGCCTCGCGCTCCGCCTCGGCCCGCGCGCGGGATGACCCGTCCGCCTCGCCGCGCAGGTCCTCGTGCTCGAGGCCCCCGAGCGGCTCCGCATGCACCACCGACACCACCTCGCCCTCGGCGCCCTGCGCGAACGTGGTGCGCAGCGACTCGTGCCGACGCGCCACCTCGCGCACGCTCCTGGCCAGCGCGTCGACGTCCAGGCGCCCCTCGATCCGCAGCGCCATCGGGATGTTGTACGCCACGCTCTCCGGCTCGAGCTGGTCCAGGAACCACAGCCGCTCCTGCGCGAACGAGGCGGGCCGCGGACCGGCTCCCCGTGCCGCTGCCACGATCGACGGCCCGGCCGCACGCGCACCCTCGCTCCCCAGCCGCGCCGCCAGCAGCTCCACCGTGGGCGCCTCGAACAGCGACCGCAGCGGCACCTCGACCCCGAGCTCACGGCGGATACGCGAGACCACCTGCGTCGCCAGCAGCGAGTGCCCTCCGAGCTCGAAGAAGTTGTCGGTCACCCCCACGCGCTCGGCACGCAACACGTCGCGCCAGATCGCCGCCAGACGCTCCTCGCCCGCCGTCCGCGGGGCCACGTGCTCGTTGCCCAGCGCGTCGTCAGGCTCCGGCAGCGACCGCCGGTCCACCTTCCCGCTCGGCGTCAGCGGCAGCGCCTCCAGCACCACGAACCCGCTCGGCACCATGTACTCGGGCAGGCGCGCGCGGAGCTGCTCGCGAAGCGACCCCGCGTGCGGGTCCCCCGTCACGTACGCGACGAGGCGCCTCGTGCCCGGGGCATCCCCGCGCGCCACAACGACAGCGTCGCGGACGCCCGCGCATCGTCGCAGCGCGCTCTCGACCTCTCCGAGCTCGATGCGGAACCCGCGCACCTTGACCTGGTGATCGGTGCGGCCGAGGAACTCGATGTTCCCGTCGGGCAGGTACCGCGCGACGTCGCCTGTCCGGTACATCCGCGCGCCGGGCACCTCGCTGAACGGGTCCGGCAGGAAGCGCGCGGCGGTCTCCTTCGCGCGGTTCAAGTAACCGCGCGCGAGCCCCGCTCCCGACAGGTACACCTCGCCGACCACGCCGATCGCGACAGGCTCGAGCTCGGCGTCGAGCACGTAGGCCCGCGTGTTCTCGATCGGGCGGCCGATCGTCGGCCGCCAGCCGCCTCGCGTTGTCTCGACGTAGGTCGAGTACGTGGTGTCCTCGGACGGGCCGTACAGGTTGTAGACCTTCTCCACGTGCGGCAGCGCGTAGAGCGCCGCGACCGTCTCCGCGGGCAGCGGCTCGCCGGCGAGGTTGACCGTGCGCACCGACCGCGGGATCCCGTCGCACCGCAGGAGCTCCGCCGCGGCGGACGGCACGGTGTTCACGAGCGTGACCTCGTCGCGCGCCGGCAGCGTCGGCAGCGCGAGCGCGTTCTCCGCCATGAGCACCTTGCCCCCGGCGGCGAGCGTCACGAACAGCTCGAAGATCGACAGGTCGAAGCACACCGAGGTGGCCGCGAGCACGCCCTCGAGCTCGCCCGGGCCGAACACACGCATCGCCCACGACGCGAACGCCACCGCGCTCCGGTGCTCGATGTCGACGCCCTTGGGGCGCCCCGTGGAGCCGGACGTGTAGATGATGTACGCGCGGTGGCTCTGCGCGAGCTCACCCTCGCCGCCGCGCGCGGGCGAGGACGCGCGCGCGTCCGTGATGAACATCGCGCGCGCCCGGTACGCCTCGCCGAGGTGGTCCACGAGCGACGCCTGCGTCAGCACCACCGGCGCGTCGGTGTCCTCGAGCACGAACCCCACGCGCTCGCGAGGGTAGGCCGGGTCGATCGGCGCGTACGCCGCGCCCGACTTCAGCACGCCCAGGAGCGCGATGACGAGATCCGCGCCGCGCTCCAGCATCACCGGCACGACCTGCTCGGGCTTCACCCCGCGCGCGACGAGCCGCTGCGCCACCCCGTTCGCCCGGGCGTCGAGCTCGCGGTACGAGAGCCGCGTCGTCCCCGACACGAGCGCCGTGGCGTCGGGCGTGCGCCTCGCCTGCGCCTCGAAGAGGCCGTGCAGCGTGCCCTGGGCGCGCGGCGCCTCGGTCGCGTTCCACGCCTCCAGCACCTGACGCCGCTCCGCCTCGGGCATGAGCGGCAGCCGGCGCGCGCGCTCGTGCGGGGCCGCGAGCGCGGCCCGGAGCAGCACCTCGAAGTGCATGGCCATCCGCTCGATCGTGCCGCGATCGAACAGGTCGGTGTTGTACTCGAAGCTCGCGGACATCCGCCCGTCGGCGTGCGCCACGCTCAGCGTCAGATCGAACTGCGCCGACCTGCGCGGCAGCGGGGCGGGCCACAGCTCCATCCCGCCGAAGGGCACGGGCCGATCGCCCGCGCCGAGCACGAGCATCGCCGTATCGGCCTCGTGCTCGAGGTACGCCTGCTCGAGCACGAACATCACCTGGAACAGCGGGGATCGGCTCGCGTCCCGCGCGCCTTGCGCCCGCTGCACCTGGAGCGCGAAGGGGAACCTCTGGTGCTCGAGCGCGCCGAGCACCGTGCGGCGCACGCGCTGGACGAGCTCGCGCACGCTCGGGTCACCGCTCGTATCGGCGAGCATCGGCAGCGGGTTGACGAAGTAGCCGACCACGCGCTCGTACGACGCATCGAGCCGCCCGGCGACCGGCGAGCCGATGAGGAACGACGACTGGCCGCTGTAGCGCGAGAGGAGGATCTCGAACGCGGCCAGGAGCACCACGTAGGGGGTCGCGCCCTCGCGCCGCGCGAACTCCGCGACGGCCGCGACGAGCCCCGGGTCGAGCGGCGCTCGGTGCGCCGCGCCTCGGTAGGTCTGCACCGCCGGCCGCGGCCGGTCCGTCGGAAGCTCGAGCGGGCTCGCCTTGGCGAGCTGCGCCTGCCAGTACGCCCAGTCGGCCTCGCCGGCGGTCGCGAGGTAGCGCTGCTGCCAGGCCACGAAGTCGCCGTAGCTCGCCTTGGGCGTGGCGAGGCTCGGCGCGCCCCGGCCCGCGCGCACGGCGGGGTACACGGAGCGGAGCTCGCTCATCAGGAGGACGATCGACCAGAGGTCGGTGGCGATGTGGTGCGCCGCGAGGACGAGCGTGCTGTCGCCTTCGGACCGGAAGAAGAGGTGCGCCCTCAGCGGCGGCTCGGCCGCGAGATCGAACGGCCGGTCCGCCGCCTCGCTCAGCCGCGCTGCGAGCGCGTCGTCGCTCCACGAGGACGCGTCGACGACCTCGAGCCTGAACCCGCTCGCGAGCTCGGGACGCGCTCGCTGCACGACGCGGTCACCGACCTGCGCATAGGTGGTATGGAGCGCCGCGTGGCGCGCGACGAGCGCGCGGAGGGCGCCTTCGAGGGCGCGCGGAGAGAGCTCTCCCTTGATGCGGAGCGACGTCGCGAGGTTGTAGGCAGAGCTGTCCGGCGCGAGCTGCTGCAGGAACCACATCGCCTCTTGCCCCGCCGAGAGCGGCGCTCCGTCCCCCCCGCCCCGCCCGGCCGGCCCCTCCTGAGCGGGGGCCGAGGCGGCCGCCGCGTCGTCCGGGGGCGCGGACGAGAACAGCGAGAGGACCCTCGCGGCGAGGTCCTTCGCGGACCCGTCGCCGAGCAGCGCCGTGACGGGCAAGGCGACGGCGAGGCGCTCCGAGATCCGGTAGCTCAGCTCGACGGCCATGAGCGAGTCGAGCCCTAGCCCGCTCAGCGGAGCAGCCATGTCGACGCGCTCGACCGGGAGGCGCAGCGCGCGCGAGAGCTCCGCGCGAACGAGGCCCTCGATGAGCGCCGGCCGCGCCGGCGGCGCCGCCGCGCGCACGTCCGCCGCCGCGACGAGCGCGCCGGGGGGCGGCGCGTCGGCTCCGGCGGTCGCGCTGACGACATCGAGCGAGCCTTCCAGGAACAGACGGCGGCACGCGTGCCGCTGGATCTTGCCGCTCGACGTCTTCGGGATCGAGCCGGCCTTGAGCAAGGCGATCGCGTGGACGTGCACGTCGGAGTCGCTGGCGATCGCTCCCCGGACGGCGGCGAAGATCTCGTCGGAGCTCGTCCCCGCGAGCGCGCGGTGGTCGACCTCGACGGCGATGACGAGCCGCTCCTCCCCGTCGACGTCGACCGAGAAGGCCGCCGAGCATCCGCGCCGGAGCGCGGCGTGGGACTCCTCGGTGCTGCGCTCGAAATCCTGCGGGTAGTAGTTGCGCCCGCGGAGGATGATGAGGTCCTTGAGCCGACCGCAGAGGGTGAGCTCGCCGCCCCTGAGGAAGCCCAGGTCTCCAGTGCGCAGGAAGCGGAGATCGCCGAGCGTGGGCTCCGCGTCGCCCGACAGACGAGCGCCGAAGGTCGAGGCGCTCTTCTCCGGATCTCCCCAGTAGCCGACGGCCACATGCGGCCCAGAGACCCAGATCTCGCCCACATGGCCGTCCGGACACGGGCGGTGCCCGACCGGATCGACGACCAGGACGCGCGTGCCCGCGGGCGCTCGCCCCGCGCCGACGAGCGAGCGCGCGCCTTCAGCGGCCGACTCGACGGCGCGGCCCTCTTCCAGCGCTCGAGCGTCGACGCGCGTCACGCCCGGCGCGCTCGCCGGCGGCTTGCCGGTCACGAGCAGCGAGGCCTCGGCAAGCCCGAAGCACGGAAGGAACGCCTGGGCGGCAAACCCACACCCCTCGAACGCCCTGGCGAAGAGCGCGAGGGTCTCCGCCCGGACGGGCTCGGCGCCGCTGAACGCGACCTTCCAGCTGCGGAGATCGAGGCGCTCGCGCTCCTCGGGCGAGCTCTTTCTGACGCACAGATCGAAGGCGAAGTTGGGCCCGCCGCTCGCCGTTCCCCTGTGGCGAGAGATGGCCTCCAGCCAGCGGAGCGGCCGCTCCAGGAAGTGGAGCGGCGACATCAGGATGCAGTGGAACCCTGCGTAGATGGGCTGGATGACGTTCCCGATCAGACCCATGTCATGATAGAGCGGCAGCCAGCCCACGCCGATGGATCGCGGCGACAGGTCGAAGGCCTCCTGGATCATCCGCTCGTTCGCGAGCAGGTTGCGATGCGTGAGCATCACTCCCTTCGGGTTGCCCGTGGAGCCCGACGTGTACTGGAGAAACGCGAGCGTGTCTGGCGACGTGCCAGGCCTCCTCCATGCACCTTCGAGCTCGAGATCGAGCGTGTCGGTCGCGAGCCAGGCCTTTTGCCCCAGATCCGGCGCGAGGGCCGCGAGGGCTCCGGTCATGCCCAGGATCGAGCTCGTGGTGAGCACGACGTCGGCCTGCGCGTCGCTCACGATCGCCTGGAGGCGCGGCAGCGTCCGTTGCAGTCGCGCGGGGTTGGGCGGATACGCAGGGACGGCGACGAACCCGCCAGCCAGGCAGCCGAAGAACGCGGAGATGTAGTCGAGCCCAGGAGGGTAGAGGAGGACGACTCGGGCTCCGGGTCGTAGCCTGGACTGGAGCAGCGATGCGATCGCCCGGGCGCGCCGGCGAAGCTCGCCGTACGTGAGGTGCTCCTCCGTCCGTTCGCCGTCTACAAGGAAGGTGAAGGCCTTGCTCGCATTGGAATCCGCCGCGCGACGCTCGAGCAGCTCCACGAGGTCGGGAGCGTTCTGCGATTCAACCATGGGCGGCGCACTTATTATCACCCTCGAATACGAATCGCTAGTAGGATGCCTTCCAGGTTGCTCCTTCATTCCTCGCTCCAGGGCGAGCGCTCCGCGGGCCCGCGCCATCGGCCGCCGGAGCGCCGCCTTCTCGCGAGGGCCAAGGCGCGACCAGGGGAACGTTGTAGCCGCGCGCGGCGCAGCCGCCCCGGTGCGCAGGCGCCGGGGGAAATTTCTGTCCGGTCGTCACCCAGGAAGGCGCATGAAACCAATCGCTGGATTCGACAATTTCGAGAAGCTTGACATCCGGGTCGGGCGCATCGTCGCGGTAGAAGACGCCGCGACGAAGAAGCCGACCTATCGACTGCGCATCGACTTCGGCCCGGAGATCGGCGTCAAGGTCTCCTGCGGTGCATTCCGCAATTACGAAAAACACGATCTCGTCGGGCGACAGATCGTCGGCGTTATCAACTTCGGTCAGAAGAAGATGGGGCCCGAGATCTCCGAGGTGCTCGTCCTGGGCGTCCCCGGGGAGGGCGGCGCGACCATCTTCCTGACGCCGCAGTCCGAGGTGGAGCTCGGCGTCGCGGTCTTCTGAGCTGACTGAGCCCTCCTCGCAGACTCTTCATCTTGAGGGAAGCACTCGATGAGCAACCGATCCGAGAGCAAACGACCCGGCGACCGCGCGCCCCACGGCGCCTCGGGCTGGCCTGATTCATCCTATACCGAGGTGTGGAGCCGGAACCTCGATTCGCCCGTCATCTGCGTGTCCGCCACGCCCAACGCCTCGCTCGTCGCGGCGGCGAGCACCGACCGGACCGTCGCCCTCTTCTCGGACACGGGAGAGCCGAGGTGGAGGCGCTCGCTCGACAACGAGGCGTGGGCGGTCGCGATCTCCGCCGACGGCGCGCGGATCGCCGTCGGTACGGCGGCCAAACACCCCGCGTCGGGCACGGTGTTCGTGCTCGACCGCGCGGGGCAGGAGCTGTGGCGCCACGCGCTCGAAGCTCCGGTGTGGAGCGTCAGCCTGTCCGACGACGGCGAGCGCCTCGTGGTCGGGAGCTGGGACGGCTGTGCCTATCTGTTCCAGGAAGCGAACGGGCGCTTCGGCGAGGTCGCCCGGGTCAAGCTCGGGGACGCCGGCGTCTACGGCGTGTCCATCTCGGGCGACGGACAGCGCATCCTGGCCGCTGCCTACGATCGCTCGGTGACGTTGTTCGACGGCGACATGAGCGTGGTGGACAGCCAAGGCTGTCCGACGGGCACCTACCACGCCGCGCTCTCGCGCGACGCCGCGTGGGGCGTGGTCGGCCTGCGCGACGGACGGGCGATGATGCATCGCCTCGGTCATCCGCGCGCGGTCACGCGCACCGAGGTGGTCTCGCAGCGCCCGATCTGCGGCGCCGCCGTCTCCTCGAAGGGCACCGCCGCGCTCGGGTGCTTCGACGGCAGGGCGTACATCACGAACCGCGAGGGGCGCCTCCTGTGGTCGCTCTACACCGACGGCGAGGTCTGGTCGACGTCGCTCTCTTCCGATGCGTCGCTGGTTGTCGTGGGATCGGGAGACGGCACGCTGCGCGTGGTGAAGAACCACGCGAACGACGCGGCGGTCGACGAGCTCCTGGCGCTCGAGGGCCGCGTGGAGCGGGCGGGAGGAGGGGGCGAGTCGCTCTCGTGCGCTGCCACGGCGGTCGCCGCTTTCCGGAAGTACGGGCTCGTCGACTACGCGGTCCGCCGGCTCAAGGACTGGGCGCCGCTCCTCGGAGACAAGGCGTCGGCCGACCTCGCGCTCCAGGTCCTCCGCGAGGATACGGCCGCGTACCCGACCCACCGGCGGAGCCACTTTCTGCTCGCCTCGATCTACCAGGAGCAGCAGGACTGGAGGCGCGCCGCCCTTCACTACATCTGGGCAGGGCAGGACGACCAGCTCAGGCTGCAGAGCCTGACCAGGGCGGGCGAGGCGTTCTCGAAGGCCGGGCTCGAAGCCGCCGCGAAGTCGTCGTTCCGCAGGGCCCGTGAACAGCAGATCACCGAGGAGGCGAGGCGGACGCTCTACAGCCTGGCGCGCGCGCACGAGGACATCGGGCAGCCGGCCGAAGCGCGCAAGTACTACGAGGTCCTCTTCACGTTCAATCCAGGGTACCGCGACGTCTTCGCGCGGCTCGAGCGGCTCGACGACGCCCCGCCGGCTCCGGGACCGAGAGGGGTGCCATCCAAGGCGGACTGGTACGACGGCTTGCTGCTCGGGTTGCTCGGTCCCGACGTGCCGCGGATGGTGGACGTGGACCCGTCGCTCCAGCCGATCCTACATGCGCGCTCCAAGGAGCTCGCGGTGACGGCCAAGGAGCGCCGGCGCATCCTGAACATCATCACCGAGCACGCGCTCGAGAACGTCGACCCGAGCCGGCGCGCGGGGCTCGAGTACGACGTCGCCGCGTACATGCGCTACGACCGCTCCGTTCCCGAGGACGAGGCGAAGAAGTCGCTGGAGCTCGTCCACGTCCTCGACAACGTCGGCCGCTACGGCCCGTTCAAGCGCAGCCTCGACATCGGCGCGGCGACCGGTCGCTATCCGACGATCCTGGCCGGCATGGGCATCGAGGCGTTCGGGCTCGACGTCGAGCCGGAAGCCGTGGAGTACGCGAGGCGGAAGAGGGGGAACGCGCGCAACCCGGACTATCGCGTGGGAGACGCCCGGTCGCTCCCCTTCGATAACGCCCACTTCGACCTCATCACGTGCATGATGGGGACCGCGGCGCACTTCCCCGCCGCAGAGCTGGAGACCGTCCTCGCGGAGGTCCACCGGTGCTTGCGGCCGGGCGGCGTCTTCATCATGTCGACCTGGGACATCGAGTGCCCGCACCTCAGCTTTCTCTCCATCTACTCGCACGCGCAGATGGAAGAGATGCGACGCAACTCTCCCACGAGGCGGGAGATCGCCGACCTCGTTCGCAAGCAGGGGCTCGCGGTGGAGGAAGTGCGGCCCATCGGGCTCATGCCCGAAGCCCTCACCTACGAGCTCGACCTCCAGCGGCTCGGCCCGAACCAGATCGGGCAGCTCGTGGACGTCGAGCTCGCGTTCCGGGCCGTGTTCCCCGAGTCGCACGGCCAGATGGTCATGGTCGTGTCCCGGAAGCCGCTCGGCGACGCCGAACGGGACCCCAGGAGACAGCCGTAGGCGCGCGGCGCCGCTCGCGCCGCGCCGCCACAGCCGTAGGCGCGCGGCGCCGCTCGCGCCGCGCCGCCACAGCCGTAGGCGCGCGGCGCCGCTCGCGCCGCGCCGCCAGGACTACACCGCCGCCGTCCCGCGCCCGCCGGCCGCCTTCGCGCGCGCCCGCTTGCGGACCTGGATCTCCGGCGACTCCGCCACCGCCATCCCCACGAGGCGCATGCCCTCCAGGAAGTGCCGCACCCCGGTCCGGACGAGCTCGTTGCTCGCCGGCCCCACGTCGGGATACCCCTGCCCCTCGGCGTCGGGCTGCACCTTGCCCCAGTTCGCGAACAGCCGCCCCCACGGGCTCTCCAGCACCGGCGCCATCTTCTCCTTCGCGTAGCGCGGGTACCAGAACATGTCGTGGTACGTGACCGACGCCACGTAGGCCCAGGGCGCGAGCCAGGTCTTGAGCGACCACTCCACCGGCTTCTTCAGCGGACCCCAGTAGATGCGGTGCTGGTTGCGCGAGGCGAACGTCATCTCCTTGAATGGTCCATCGAAGTTCCAGTTCTCGTTCGCCGCGTCCAGGTCGCCCACGAGCTCGATGTCGCGCACGTCCCCCGTCCCGAGGCCGAGGTCGTGGGCGAGGCGCACGAACTTGCAGTCGCGCATGGGGTCGAACCCCATCAGCTTCGCCGCCACCGCGTCGATCGCCACCTGATCCGCGGACGCGAGCAGGACGTTCTTCACGTGCGGCACCATACAGCGCGGCCCAGGCCCGTCGCCCGCGAAGGTGCCGTCCATCACCGCGAAGACCCCGCGGTGGATCTTCTTCTGGATCATCAGGAGATCCACGAGCGTCTCGTGGATGACGGGGTGCGTCCAGTGCCGGTGCTCGTTGAGCAGGCCGCCGAAGGCGTTCTTCATCGCGCCCGTGGTCGTCGTGAAGATGTGCGTCTTCACCGTGGGCAGGTGGATGATGTTCTCGCCGATGAAGCGCTTCGGGATCGAGAACCCCTTCGGGTACACCTCGTTCAGACAGAGGAACTTCTTGCGCAGATCGCCGACCGCGTCCCCGATCGGGATCCACTCCTCCCCCTCGTAGAGGTGCACGTTGCGCAGGCCTTGCGCCTGAACGACGTCGATCTGCTTGTTCTCCCGCTCGCCCAGGTGGGCGTCGATGACGACCGTGCGGTTGTGGCACGCGTGGATCAGGTCCTTCGAGTACCCGTCCTGCGTCATCGCCCGGATGACGCCCTCGAGCTGCCAGGGCGTCGTGGAAGAGCTCGGGTAGAAGAAGTGCCAGGAGATGTTCACCTTGAGCGCCGTGTCGGCGTCCTTGGCGATCACGTCCTGGTAACCGGCCAGGTTCATCAGCCGGTGATAGTCCGAGAGCACCGTCGCGGGGGACGTGCGGATGACAGCAACCTTCGATTTCGGCATGGCCAGGTCCTTATAGCTCGTCCCGAGTCGCCCGATCCGGGAAGTTGTGGGGCGTCCCCGTGGAGGCTCGGTGCAGCGCGGCGCGCGCGGCGCCGCGCGCCCAGGTCCGGCCCGCACAGGTGCACCCTGTCACGATCGAGGCATCATGCCCCACGAAATGGGGACCCGCTCACGTCCCGGGACGGAAACGTCGGCGCCCGGCCCGACGCGGGCCGGCTCATCCGGGCCGGAACGCCGGGGAACGCGCCAGCCGCCGGCCTCTGCGGCCTCTCGGCACAGAGGGTGCAGTAGGGCCTAAAGACTCGCGTTGAGGTCGTCTCCACGAAGATAACGGATCGACCCCCTGAGAAACCTTGGAGGACAACATGCTCGGCTGGACTGTCACCTTCTTCATCATCGCGATCATCGCTGCCATCTTCGGTTTCGGCGGTATCGCCGCGAGCGCCGCGGGGATCGCGAAGATCCTGTTCGTCGCCTTCCTGGTGCTCGCCGTGATCTCGCTCGCGCTCGGGCGCCGCGTCCCCTCGTGACGCCAAGGAACGGGTGAAGCCATGAGAAACGCATCTCAACCAGCGAACGGCGAGCCCTGGCGGCCCGGCGTGCCGCAGCCGATGATGAGCCCTCCCGGCGAGCAGCCGGAGACGCCGGGCTCGCCCGGCCACACGTCGCCGGATCGCGAGATCCAGCTCCCGGGGACGACACCGGAGCGGCCCGGAGGGGATCCGGGGAAGCACCAGCCCGAGGTGCCTGCCCCCACGCACACGCACGAGATCCCCGACCCGTCGCCCTACGAGGTCCCGCGCCACGATTTCCCGCGCGCGCAGGGCGGACCGTAGGCGGGCCGGAGCTCCGCCCCGTGGCGCGCGAGGAGCGCGAGCGCCCGCCGTCGCACGATGGCGGGCGCGCTCGGGCTTTCGGCAGCGCGGGGCTTCGCCGCCGGGGCCCCGCTTCCCCTCGCCGCCGCGCCGTCTGTCGCGCCCTCGGGGAGCCCTGCATGAGGCCATCGGGTCTCTCCGGATTTAGCGTTACGTTGGCCTCGCGGCGCTGCGGTCCTCACCGCCATCCCTAGCTGATCACCATGCCCGACGAGCCCCCTCTCCCTCCTGTGTCCCACGCCGCCGCCCCGCACCGGCAGGGCCGCTTTCGCCGGGCCCTCGCCCGCGCGGCCGCCGTGTCGGCCACCGTGGTCGGCCTCGGGGGCGTGTTCGTCGCCGCCGTGGGGGTCGGCGCTGTCGTTCACCTGAACGCCGCCTCGACGCGCAACCTGACAAGGCAGCTCGTCAACGACATCCTGCGGTCCAGCCTGGAGGGACAGATCGAGATCGCGCACATCGATCGTCTCGGCCTCTTCACCACCGATATCTCCACGGTCACGGTGCGCCACCCCAGCGGCACGGAGCTCCTGCGCGTCAGCGGCGTGCACGCCGACTTCAACGCGCTCTCGATCCTGAAGGAGCTCCTCCTCGGCGACGGGGATCTCGCGATCACGATCCCGCTCGTCCGCGTCGGTGACGCGGACGTCCTGCTCGAGCAGGACCAGCAAGGCGCCCTCACCCTCGCGCAGGCGTTCACGCCGAAGCCGTCGGAGGAGCCGCCCGCAGAGGACGGGCGGCCGCTCCGCCTCGAGCTCTCGCGCATCGTCCTCGACCGCGCCGCGGTCCACGGCACGGTCGCCCCGGAGAGCCCCATCGACGCGACCATCGAGGACTTCGCCGGCGCCATCGTCGTCGCCGATCAGAGCCAGTACGCGCTCGAGCGCGTGCGCATCACCGAGCGGCGCCTGCTGCCGGTCCCGGTCGAGGCGACCAGCGTCGCCGGCAGCGTGGACGTCCCCGCCGACGCGCCCATGTCGCTCACCGCGAAGCTCGAGGGGAGCGTCGGCGCCATCCCGATCACGGCCGAGGGGACCCTGAAGGACGAGCGCCTCTCGGCGCGGGTCTCGTCGGCGCGCGTGACGCCCGAGGCGGCGCTCGCGATCGACCCCAGCGTGCCGCTCGCGCGGCCGCTCTCGGTCCTTGTCACGGCGGACGGGCCGCTCTCGGACCTCTCCGTCACCGCGCGCGTCGCGGTGCTCGATCCGCTCGTCAGCGACGACGCCGTGACCGGCGAGATCACCGCCCGCGCGCGGCTCGACGCGCTCGATCCGAAGCGCATCACGGCCGAGGTGCGGATCACCGAGCTCGACCCGCGCGCCTTTGTCGGCGCGGCGGCCCCGGCCGCGCGGGTGAGCGCGGAGGCCCGCGGCGACATCACCCTCGACGAGGAGGGCGGGCCGCGCATCGTCGCCGAGGCCAAGACCGAGCCGTTCCTCGTCGTCGGGCAGCACGTGCCCGCGACCGAGGCGCGCGCGACCTTCGAGCGCGGGGCGCTGCGGGCCGCCGCGACGATCCACGAGCCCGGCGCGCCGATCGAGGCCACCTTCGCCCTCTCGAAGGAGGGGGCGATCCAGTTCGAGGCGCGGAGCGAGATCCCGTCGCTCAGCGCGGTGCGGCACGTCCCGAGCGGCATCCACGGCAGCGCCGCGCTCCACGTCGAGGGCGCGCTCAAGGACGACCAGCTCGACGCCAGGGCGACCGTGCGCGTCGCCGGGCTCCGCGTCGGCTCCGATCTACAGCTCGGGCGCGGCGAGGTCAGGGCCAGGGCCACGGGGCCCCTCGACAAGCTC
Organism: Sorangium sp. So ce321; assembly: GCF_051530195.1. NCBI lineage: Bacteria > Pseudomonadati > Myxococcota > Polyangiales > Polyangiaceae > Sorangium > Sorangium sp. So ce321. Next base: position 8,819,899 of record NZ_CP150329.1, read on the forward strand.
ACGATCGAGGGCGCGTTCCGCGGGGCGGACCTCCGCGCGCAGCAGTACGCGTTCGACAGCGTCGCGGCGAGCGCCGCGGGGCCGGTCACCGCGCCGCGCGTCCGCGCGTCGCTGGCCAGCGCGGAGCGCCGGATCTCCGCCTCGGCCGATCTCGACATCGCGCGGAGCGAGGCGCGGCGGATCCGCGTCGAGGTGGCGCGCGGCGAGGACGAGATGGTCGCGCAGGCGGCCCGCGTCGCGTGGGATCGCGGCATCGCCGTCCGCGAGCTCGCGCTGCGCGGCGACGGCGTGGGGGAGCTCCAGGGGAGCCTGTCGCTCGTCGGCGACGAGCTCGAGGGCGACCTCCGCGGCACGGCGCTCCACCTCGGGCGCATCGCGGAGGTCGCCGGCGTGCCGCTCGGGGTCGGCGGCCTCGCCAACCTCGACGTGTCGATGCACGGCCGGGGGAAGCGCCGCGCCGGGCACGTGCTGGTCGAGCTCGAGGACGGCTCCATTCCGGGCGTGGCGCCGCGGCTCTCGATGAACATGACCGCGCGCGTCGACGGCGAGGCGCTCAAGGCCGACGGCCTCGTCCGCCTGATCGCGCCGCCCGAGCCGCCGCCGGCGCAGTCGCGGGAAGCTCAGCGCCAGGGCGCGACGCCCGGCAAGCCGTCGGCCACGGTCGGCGACCTGGCGAGGCGCCCGAAGGCGCCGCCGCCGCCCGTGTGCCACGGCGCGATCGCGCGGGTCCTCGTCGACGGGAGCGCGGCGAACCTGCGCGGCTCGCTCCTCTCGGGGCGCACCTGGCAGACCGTCACGGGCTCGGCGCGCATGGACGCCGACGCGTGGCAGCTCGGGTGCCTGGCGCAGGCCTCGCCGGTGAAGCTCGCCCTGAGCGAGCTCGCGGGCCGGCTCACCGCGCGCCTCGCGCTGGTGCGCGAGGCCGGACAGCGGCTCCCGTCGGTGCGGAACCTCCTGGTCCGCACCGAGGGCCTGCGCGCGGCGGGGCCCATCGACGAGAAGACAGGCGCGCCCGCGTGGGTGTCGAGGAAGCTCGACGCGCGGGTCGCCGGCGACCTCGACGCGAAGACGGGCGACGCGAACGTCACGGTCTCGGTGTTCGATCGCCAGCTCGTGGCGGAGCTCTCGGCCGCGTTCGACGCGGATCTGCCGGCGCTCATGGCGAACCCGGCGGCGGCGCTCCCGCGCATGCCGGTCACGGCGCACCTCCAGGTGCCGCGCCGCCGGCTCAACGACCTCGCCGAGCTCGCCGCCTTCGGGAAGCGGACCCCGGTGCTTTCCGGAGGCGCGGGGGTCGACGTGTACTTCGCGGGGACGATGGCCGAGCCCAGGCTCGTGGCCCGCGCGACGGCGACGAACGTGGGCGGCACCGGGGGCTCCTCGCCGCTCGGCAAGCTCCGGCTCGACACGCTGCTCGTCTACGACGGGCGAAAGGCCCAGCTCGACGCGTACGCTTTCCGCGGCCCGCGCACGTACCTGACCGCGACGGCGAAGCTGGGCGCGAACGCCGCCGCCCTCCTCGGCGACGCAGCGGGCGCTCCGCTCTTCAGCAACGGCAGCCTCGAGGCGAAGATCGCGGACCTCCCGCTCGCCGAGATCCCCATCCTGGCCGACATGCAGGTCAGCGGCCAGGCCCGCGGCGAGGTCACGGTGCGGGGCCTCTTCGAGGCGGCCCCCGAGGTGGCCGCGCGCCTCGAGTTCCCGGGCCTGAAGCTCGGCCCCGACGCGCAGTACGACACCGCCGAGGTGTCGTTCGACGTCGCGCCGCCGGGCGCCGGCGGGCGCACAGCGGCCGTGGCCGGCGTGCGGCTCGTCGGGCGCGGCGGCGGGCGGCTCGAGGCCAAGGCGGAGGCGCCCATCGTGTGGGAGGCGAACGCGATCCCGACGCTCACGGACGACCAGAACGCCAAGGTGTCGCTCTCGGTCGACCGCTTCCGGCTGGTGGCGCTGGAGCCGTTCGTCCAGGGCTCGGTGAACCGGCTCGACGGCGTGCTCGACGGCGACGTGCGGCTCGGGCTCGGCGCGAAGGCCGGCTTCTCCGGCCAGATGCGCCTCACGAAGGGTCTCGTCCACATCGCCACGATCGGCCAGCCGTTCGAGAACGCCTCGCTCCGCGTCACCGCGAGCCCCTCCGGCGAGCTCCGCATCGAGGACATCCGCGCGGAGGCTGGCAGCGGCCAGATCCGCGGCAAGGCGACGCTCCAGATGGAGGGCTTCGCCTTCCGGAGCGCCCGCGCCGAGTTCGAGATCCCGGAGGACCGGGATCTCCCGATCGCGCTGGAGGGCGTGCCGATGGGCGACGTGCGCGGCAAGGTGGTGCTCGCGGCGCAGGGCCGGGACGACCAGATCGCCGTCCGCATCGACGTGCCCACGCTCAACCTGACGCTGCCGCCGACGATCGGGCGGAGCGTGCAGCCGCTCGACGAGAACGAGGACATCGCCACCTCGGTGCCCCTCAGCCAGGAAGAGTACGAGGCGCGGCGGGCGCCGGCGGAGCCGACGGGCGAGGCGAAGCAGAGCAAGGGCGGCACGCCGCTCGTCATGGATGTCCACCTCGGCAGGATCGGCATCGAGGGCGACATGGTGGAGGCCTCGCTGTCCGGCGATCCGGCGCACCCGCTCCGCATCAAGGTCGCGGGGGAGACCACCATCCAGGGCAACGTGAAGGTCCTCTCGGGCAAGCTCGAGGTGATCGGCAAGGAGTTCGAGATCGAGCCGGGCGTCGTCGCGCTGCAGGGCGATCCGTCGAACCCGTACCTGAACGTGAAGGCGTTCCACGACACGCCGGAGGGGACGCGCATCTACATCGACTATGTGGGCGAGCTCAACCCGATCACCGAGGAGAAGATCACCTTCCGTTCCGAGCCCCCGCGCCCCGAGAACGAGGTGATCGCCGAGCTCCTGCTCGGCAAGCAGTACGCCGAGGGGACGCTGGCGGGCGGCACCTCCACCGAGGAGCCTGGCTCCGGCGGCGGCAGCAGCGCCGCGGGAGGGGTCGCGGCCGGCGTGGGCACCGGGCTCGCGTCCGCGCAGATCAACATGATCCTCCAGAGCATCGGCCCGCTCCGGAACTTCGAGACGCAGCTGGACACGACGGACGAAGGCGCGCTGAAGACCACCGTGGGCTACCAGCTCGGGCAGCGGGTGACCGCGAGCGCGAGCTACGAGGCGGGGCCCACCGGCCAGGGCCAGGGGGCGGGGTCCGAGAGCGGCTCCGAGGCCCGCCACCGTACCGAGGTGAGCCTCGAGTGGCGCTTCCGCCGGGACTGGTCCGTGCGGGCCGGGATGGCGACGGGCGAGCGCAACGCGGCGACGACCCTCGACCTGCTCTGGAAGCACCGGTACTGAGCGCCCACCGGCGCGGGGCGCTCCCTCGCGGAGCGCTCCGGCGCAGGGAGCGCGCTCGTCCCTCGGGACGTCGCGCCTCCTGCGCGCGCCGGCTCAGCGCTTCACGCAGATCCCGCCGCAGTCCGCGCCGATCGGCGGGGCGCAGTCGTCGCTCGGGTCATCGATGCACGCGAGCCCCTCCGGGCACTCGATCCCCGCGATGCCACCGCAGAACGGCGGCGCGGGCTCCGCCACCACGCAGATCCCGCCGCAGTCCGCCCCGCCGTGCTCCGGGTCGCAGCCGTCGTTCGGGTCGTCCACGCACACGAGCCCGTCCGGGCAGTCGAGCCCCGCGAAGCCGCCGCAGAACGTCCCGGTGGGCTTCGGCTCCACGCAGATCCCGCCGCAGTCCGCCCCGCCGTGCGCCGGGTCGCAGTCGTCGCTCGGGTCGTCCACGCACTCGAGCCCCTCCGGGCACTCGATCCCCGCGAACCCGCCGCAGAACGTCGCGGTGGGCTTCGGCTCCACGCAGATCCCGCCGCAGTCCGCCCCGCCGTGCGCCGGGTCGCAGTCGTCGCTCGGGTCGTCCACGCACTCGAGCCCCGCCGGGCACTCGATCCCCGCGAACCCGCCGCAGAACGTCGGCCGCGCCTCGACGCACACGCCTGGGCAGTCCGCCCCGCCGTGCGCCGGGTCGCAGTCGTCCGAGCGATCGTCGACGCACTCGAGCCCCTCTGGACAGCCCGTCCCGAGGAACCCTCCGCACGACTCTGCTTCGTGCGGATCCTGCGTCTCCCCCGTGTCGCCGCCGTCCTCCTTCGCGCAGCCCACGAGCCCGATCACGATGAGCAAGAGTGCCAGTCCTTTGTGGCGCATCAGAACCTCCGTAGTGTACATGTTCGAACCCCGCTGCGGCCCCCGGACGGGCGGCCGCGCGGCAAACCTGGCGCGCGGTCGCCGCCGAGGGAAGCGCCCCCGGCACGATCGTCGAGGCCACCAGCAGAGCTGGGCGGTCTGCGCTCGCCCGCAGAGCGTCCAGGAGCGGCGTCCCGCGCTCCCGTCCGCCTTCAAGCAGCTTCGGTGCCACTGAAAATCGCAGGATTTCGCGCGGAGCTCACGGTCTCCGGCGCGGGCACCGCGATCGCGATGTCTCGCTGTGGCTCGGTTGTGCCAACGGTCTGGCTGGAGGATTGGCGGACCTCCAGCGCGGAGGTCCTCGCCCCATGTGCGCCGGGGCGGCGCTTGCATTCCGCGCGCCGCCCCGTGCACGGGTCGCGTCGATCGCTCGCCGTCGCGCTCAGAGCGCGGTGGAGAGCCGATCGAGCACCGAGTTCATGATCGGCCGATAGCCGTAGTCGGGCGAGGAGGGGTCCTCGATCTGCGCCGGGCAGATCGAGCCGGCGACGCCGCGATCGCCGAGGCTCTTGAGCAGCTGCAGCTCGCGGATGCCGGGGTACGCCTTGGCCTTGACCTGCGTCGTGGTCCGGGGCTGGGGGTCTCCCGGATCGTTCCCGGCTTCGGGCCTGCAGAGCGGGCTGTCGTTGACCACGCCCGGTATTGCTCTGCAGTCGCAGCTCTGGGACATCGAGTCGCACTCACGCTCCTCGAGGAGGTTGAAGATGCAAGCGTACTGGAGATCTCCAGTGCCCTGCGAGATCGTGTACTCGCGGCCGTTGATCGCGTTCCATCCCGTGGCGGACGGCGGGATGGTCGGAGCGCCGGTGATCGGGTTCGCGCCCGACCGGGGCGCCATCGACTCGTTCATGAACGGATCCGCGGGCGCGACGTTGTTCGCCGGATCGCCGAGGATGACCTCCCAGGTGCTGCTGAAGGTACCGAGCAACGGATCGCCGAGCTCCGCGGCGCTCTTGTTGCCGCCGACCGGCAGGCCGTCCTGATTGAGCCCGCCCAGGAGATCGGGCTGGCCGTTCGCGTCCAGGCGCGCGAGGTCCTGCCACGGCACCCCGACGACGCCGGTGAACACGATGTGCTGGGGCCCGCGGGTCCGCGAGTTGTCGTCCTCGGGATCCAGATCGGAGAAGATCGGGTTCTGCACGAGATCTCCGTTCCGGTCCAGCACGGTGGGTGACGAGAGCGCCTGGGTGTACCGCTCGATCGGGTAGAGGAAGTCGAACCCGAAGCGGCGCTTCTGGTCCCAGCACCGCAGGTTCACCGGGTCCTCCGCCGCGGAGAGCCTGGCGGCGAAGCCATCAGCGCCGGCGCAGGTCGGGTCCTCGGGGCAGCCGGTCTGGTCCTGAGTGCACGATCTGCAGCAAGGATCGTTCGGGTTGGTGGCGCACTCGCTCCGCGGCCGCCACATCCGGAAGCCGTTCCTCGTCTCGGCGACGAGGTAGTTCCTGCCTCCCTCCCTGATCGAGCAGTCGTTCTCGTCGGAGAGCATCACGATGAGCAGGAGCGAGTCCGGCCGGAGGAAGTCCTTCCGCTGCTGCAGGACCGTCTGGTCGATCCCTGCCGGCACCGCCAGGTCACCCTGGATGGCAATCGTCTGGTACGGCTCGGGATCGACGAGGAAGCGATAGAGGCTCTCGAGGGGCGCCTCGAAGCCGCACCCTGCCTGCCCGACCCCTTGCACGATGTTGCTGAGCTTGGTGGCGAGCGCGACCGGATTGGAGTCCCCTGCGGGGTCGTGGCTCCCGGTCGCGTCCCACACGAGAAAGCCTCTGTCCTGGTAGGTCGGCAGATCGTTCACCCCGTTCGGATTGGAGCGGGCGAGGAGGTGGGCTTTGTCATCGTTCGAATTGGACGTCGTCGGCGGGCAGGCGCCTGACCCGTGGCCGCCGAGGCTGCTGCTGATGACGCCGATGTGCATGTCGTTCACCGGGGTGCGCACGCGCAGCGAGCCTTCCGGGCATGCGCTCAGCCCGCTCAAGGGCTGCTCGTTCACCGGGGAACCGGTCGGGTCCACGCAGGTCGGGTTGGTGATGCCGGAGACGAAGTCGGCGAGCGCCAGGCGCAGGACTTCTTGCTTGTCAGCCATCGAGCCGGAGTTGTCGACCACGAACAGGAGGTCGACCTTGTCCGGCGTGAACTCCGGCGGCTCCCAGCCTCCTGTGCCCGTGGCGACGCTGCTGCTGCTGCCGCTGATGCTGCTGGTGCCGCCGATGCTGCTGCTGCCGCTGGTGGTGTCGAGGCCGCCCGTGCCCCCGCCGCCGTCGCCCCCGGCGCCGCCGATTCCCGAGCTCGAGCTGGCGCCTGCCCCGCCGAGCGACACATCCACCTGACATGCTGCGAGCGCGATGGCGCCCAGGACGAGGCACGGCGACAAGGTTCGTGAGAGTTTAGGTAACATGATCCCTCCTTGAGCGGAGCCGACGAGCGCCGCCGAAGACCCGCTGTGACAGAGCGTGAATGGGCGCTCGCCCCTCTTCCCATTTCAAAAAAGCATTTCCCCCCAACAAGCCCCCGAGAGCCTCCCCGCCCCCGTCGCGTCGCCCCGAGAACGCACGTATCCGCCCCCCCCGAGCATCTCGGCGCGACCCAACCAAAGCTCCCAAGACAACACCGAACGCAGCGGACACAGCGTCCACAACACCCGCCGAGTTCTCCCCCCTCTCTCTCTCTCTCCTTACTGCTCCGAGCGTCCCAGAGAGGGGGTCGCCCGCACAGGAGACGGGCCCAGATCGGCGTTTTCGGCGCGCAGGCGTACTCCTGTACGCCGAGCACCGAAAACGTCGAGATGGGCCCGTATCCGAAGCGGGCGCCCCCCTCTCTAGCGGGTGAAGGAGTGGAGGCGAGAGACGTGGGGACTCGAGGGATAGGCGAGGAGGAACGCCGACGCGCGCTGCGCCGCTGCCGCGCGCTGGCCGCTGTGCCAGAGCGCCTCGATCGTGAGCGCCTCCCGCTCCTGCGCCAGCGCGCCGCCCGGGAAGCGGAGCCGGGCCTGCTCGACGATCCTCAGCGCGCCGGCGGCGTCGCCGCTCCGGAGCGCCGCGCGCGCGTCGCCCAGGAGCGTCAGCTCCTCGCGCATCCGGCTCTCCCGCAGCGCGGCCGGGGTGGACGCGCCGTCCGCGCCGGGCGCGGCGCCTGTCGCCTCCGCCACGGGCGCGGCGCCGGTGCCGTCCGCCTGCAGCGCGGGCGCGGCGTCGGTGCCGTCCGCCTGCAGCGCGGGCGCGGCGTCGGTGCCGTCCGCCTCTGGCGCAGCCGCAGGAGACGCGATCTCGGCGCGCTCTGGCCGCGGCGCGCCCGGCCCGGGGGGCGTGGGCGCCGCGGTGGCGCGGGGCGAGGGCGGCGCGACGGCCCGGTCCGGCAGCGGCGCCGCCGCCGGCGGCGGCGCCTCGACCTGTCGAGGCGCCTCGACGGGCGCCGCCGCTTCCACATCCGCGGCCGGCTTCCGGCTCGCCGGCTGCGGCGCGGGTGCGACGACCGGCGGGGCGTCGGCCGGCGCGGCCTCGACGACCTGCGCCGGCGGCGCCTCGGCCGACGGGACCACGACCGCGTAGCCGGCGAGGAACAGCACCCCGCAGGCCGCGCCGAAGAGCATCGATTTCACGATCCCCGCCGCGCCGGCGGCGCCCGCCACCCCGGCAGCGCTGGCGAGGCTCCCGCCTCCCGTGACGACCGACGCCACCTTGCCCGCAGCCGCGGCGGCGGCGACCTTGCCAGCGCCGGCCGCGGACGCGCCCGCCGCGCTGCCCGCGCTGCCCGCGCTGGCCGCGCTGCCCGCGTTGCCCGCGCTGGCCGAGAGCGCCCCTTCCCCGGCGCCCTGAGCCCCGCCGAGAGAGGCCGCCCCGGCGGCGATGCCGATCTGCGCGGCCATCGCGGCCCATATCCGCTCCTGCTCTCCGTCGGGTGGGTCCACCGGCGGAGCTGCGCGAAGGAGCTCGCGCTCCGCTTCGAGCGTGCTCACCTCGGCGTCGAGCCAGCGCACGGGATCGCTCATCGCTCTCCTCCCGCGCGCTTCCAGACGGGTTGCCGCTCGACCCCGGGCAGGGGGAGGACATTCAACGAGGGCCCCAGCGCGGCTGGCGCGCGCTCCACGGCCGAGATCCCGGCGTCGACGGCCGCGGCCTTCAGCACGGGCTGCGACTTCGTGACCTGGGGCCCGCCCACGCGGAACTGGTCGCGCGCGTTCAGGCGCGCGACGGCGCGGCGGAACGCGTCGCGCGCGAGGCGGAGGCGCGAGTAGACGGTCCCGAGCGGGAGGTCGAGCAGCTCCGCGACCTCCTCGCCGCCCATGCCGTCGAGCTCGAAGAGCGTGAACACGGCGCGCTGCTCGAGGGGCAGCTCGTCGAGGATGGCCTCGAGCAGCGCGATCGCCTGCCGCCGCTCGGCCTGGGCGCCGACGTCGGCCCGGTCGTCGGGGCAGTCGAGCAGCGGCTCGTCGCCGTGGCTACGACGCCTCATGTGCGCGAGCTTGCGCCGGTCGCGGGCGACGTGAAAGCAGATGCTGTAAAGCCAGGTCGTGATCTTCGACCTGCCCTCGAATTCGGGCAACCGCCGGTGGACGACCAGGAACACGTCCTGGACCGCGTCGGCGGCGTCGCTCTCGGGCACGCCGAGCCGGCGCAGCGATCGCCACACGAACCGGAAATGCTGCGCATAGACCTCCCCGAAGGTCATTCTGTCCTGCCGCTTCTCGTCATGCTCACCCCGTCTGTGGAGGGTCCCCTCCCCGGCCATCAGAAAATCGACACGCGGGTTCAGAACATCGAAAGGCGGGCGCCCAGGCCGACGAGCAACCCGACCGGCGAGGGATCGAGCACGGCTTCCGTCGTCACGGGCGCGCCGGCCTCGCTGCCCGAGCGGCGCTCGACCGTGAAGCGCGCCCGCGAGATCGGCACGAGGAGCGTCGCGCGCGCGGACCAGCCCAGCGCGCGCGTGCCGAACAGAGGTCCCTCGGCGATGGCCGAGCCGCCGACGGCGAACCAGGGCGCGGAGGCCTCGCGATCCGGGGCGAACCCCTTGCCTGCGCCGTGGACGGCGCCGAGCAGCGAGGCCGCGCAGGCCGAGAGCCGGAAGCCGTCGAGCTCGCCGGTGAGCGTCGCGCAGCCGCGCGCCGCCGCGGCGACGAGCCCGATCGAGGCGGCGCCCGGCGTGACGTCGATCTCCTGGCCCGGCAGCCACACAGCGCCGAGGCCGGCCGACCATGCGCGGCGCCGGAGCGAGAGCTCGCCCATGACGGCTGGCCGGAGGGGGTCGAGCACGCCCACGGTCCCTGCGGCGCCGAGCTCGGCCGAGACGTCCCAGCCCGGGGCTGGACGCGGCGGGGGCGGCGGCGCGGGCGCTGGCGCGACAGGCGCGGGCGCGACAGGCGCGGGCGCGGTCGCCGGCGTTGCCTCGCTGTCGAGCAGGATGGCGATCGTCAGCGCCAGCGCCCCGACGAGCTCGTCGCAGGCCGCCCCTGGCTCGGACGAGAGCTGCCGGGCGCGGCCTCCGGCCTGGAGGACTGCGGTGTAGGTGGCCCCGGTGCGGAGGAAGTGGACCTCGTACTCGGGCGCGGCGCCGCCGGCGCTCGCCGGGGCGCCGGCATCCGGAGGCGCGCCGGTGGCTGCACCGGCGCCGCTCGAAGGCGGGATATCGCCGCCCGCGCTCGCTGGATCGCCGGCGGCGGCTGCCGGGCCGCCGCCGCCGGCGCTCGCCGGGGAGCTCACCGGGTCGAGGGCGGGCTGCTTCATCAGGTGTTCGACCGCTGCGGCCAGCGACAGCGCGTCGGGACAGCCCTCTGCCGACGGCGCCCGGTGGACGGCGAGGCGCGGGTACGGCGGGGCGGCCGAGGCGACGCGCGGCGAGCCGAGCGACACGGCGCACAGGGCAAGGACGCAGAGCGCGCCCCAGCGCGAGGGACGAGGGCAGGTCACGGGAGGCCTCCCATTATCGCAAGGAACGATGCAAGCGGAGTTAGGACGCGCGGACCGCGGCGAGCTTGGGCCAGGGCGCCGCGATCGCGCGCCGGGCCAGGTCCGCTGCCGGCCAGGCCCGCGATGTCGGGATGCCGCTGCGCTCGGCGCGCGGCGAGCTTCGTGAAGGAGCGTCCTCAACGTCCCGCGCTCGATAGCGCACCGCAGCCGCGATCGATAGCGCCACGAGGATGAGCGCCGCGCCCGAGGCGTCACTGCGGCGCCCCGGCCGCGCGCGGGCTCCGTGGGCGCGCTCGCGCGTTCCTGGCGCCCGCGCGCGTCGGGCGCAGCTGCGCTGCCTCCGGCAGCCGCAGGATCGGATAGAGTGCCGGCCATGAACTCCTACGATCTGATTACGTGCGCGAGCTGCTACGGCGAAGGCGAGATCAACACGGACTCCGGACCCTACCTGTGCAAGGACTGTCACGGGAACGGTCGCATCTTTCCGACGGGAGAGCAGATCGAGGAGCGCATCCGCGAGATCGAGGTCGAGCTGGAGCGTCACCCGCTGGAGGCGCGGCCGGAGACCCGATGGCTCGTGTTCGAGCTGCGGCGCACGCGCAAGCTGCTCTGGCAGATCCGGTCGCTCTGCGAGGAGGCGGAGAGCGACGCGGAGCAGGCGATCCTCGTCAAGGTCCGCGACCTGGCCGACGCGGCCGTCGCCCCGAGGAGCCCCGCGCTGCCGCGCGAGATGCTCCCGGAGGACGGCTGACCCACGCCGTCGCGCGTCGCGCGTCGTCGGGGCGCAGAGCCCTCGAGCGAGGCGCGGCCATGGTCTGCCCCAGCGAGGCGCGATGCTCCGATGCCTGCCCTCTACCCTGCCCTCCTCGGCGCCGCGTGGGCCGCTCTCGCGCCGCCCGTCCAGCGCCTCCACGCGGGCGGCGCGCGCGCTCGCGGCCGCTTCCGCGTGCGCCGCGGCCGCGGCCTCGCGGCGCGCCTGCTCGCCGCCCTGCTGCGCATGCCCGAGGCCGCGGAGGACGTGGCCGTGACGCTCGCCGTCGAGCCGTCGGCCGACGGCGAGCGGTGGGTCCGCTCGTTCGGGGCTCGCCTGCTCCGCTCGTCGCAGTGGCGCTCGGGGGATCTGCTGGTGGAGGCGCTCGGCCTCGTCCAGTGCTGGTTCCGGCTCCGCGCCGACGGCGGAGCGCTCGTGTTCGAGCAGGTCAGGTCGACGTTCGGGCTGCGCGGCTTCGGGCTGCCGCTGCCCCGGTGGCTCGCCCCGCGGGTCGAGGGGCGCGCGGAGGCCGCGAGCGAGGAGGTGCACGTCGACGTGCGGATCTTCGCGCCCGTCGCCGGGCTGCTCGTCGCGTACGAGGGGCGCGTGACGGGCGCCGGCGAGGGCGCGACCGCGCGCGCTGGCGAGGGCGCGACGCCCTCCGCGCGCGCCGGCGAGGGCGCGACGCCCTCCGCGCGCGCTGGCGAGGGCGCTTGATCACCGCGCTCGTCCTCCTCGCCGTCCAGGGGGCGCTCGGCGCCTTCGACACGCTCTACTACCACGAGTGGCGCGCGCGCCTGCCCGGCGGCGTGCCCGGCACCGCGCCCGAGCTTCTCCTGCACGGCGTCCGCGACCTCCTGTACGCGGTGCTCTTCGCCACGCTGCCGTTCGTGCGCTGGGAGGGGCTCGCGGCGTGGGCGCTCGCGGCGCTCCTCCTCGCGGAGATCGCGATCACGCTGCGCGATTTCGTCGTCGAGGACGCGGTCCGCAGGCCGCTCGGCGGCGTCTACGCGGGAGAGCGGGTGATGCACGCCGTGATGGGCATCATCTACGGCGGCGCCCTCGCCCATCTCCTCCCCGAGCTCTGGCGGTGGTCGCTCGCCCCCACCGGCTTCTCCCGCTGGGAGGCGCCGCTGCTCCTCCGCGTGATCCTGCCGGCGATGGCCGCGGGCGTGCTGCTCTCGGGGCTGCGCGATCTCGGCGCCGTCTACGGCCCTCGCTGGCTCCGCTTCCCGTGGGGGCGCGCGTGACCTGCCGCCCGCGCCGCGCGGCTCAGCCCTTCACCGCGCCGGCCGTGAGCCCCGCGAGGATGCGCCGCTGGAAGACCAGCGTCAGCACCACGAGCGGCACGGTCACGACGATGGACGCCGCCATCGTCTGCCCCCAGGGGATCTCGTAGACGCCGCTGGTCGACGTCGAGAACGCCTGGATCGCGTAGGTCACCGTGCGCTTGTCCGGCGTCTGGGTGAAGGAGAGCGCGAAGAGGAACTCGTTCCAGGCGGCGATGAAGGCGAGGATGCCGGTCGTCGCCATCCCGGGGACCGAGAGCGGAAGCATGATCTTCGTGAACACCTGCCAGGGCGTCGCGCCGTCGACGTACGCCGCCTCCTCGATCTCGCGCGGGATCGCCTTCAGGAAGCCGGTCAGCACCCACACGGTGAAGGGGAGCGTGAAGATGAGGTACGTCAAGATCAGCGCGGGGAGCTGGTTGTAGAGCTTGAAGAAGTTGATCATCTCGAACAGGGCGCCGAGGACGGCGATCTGCGGGAAGATGGTCATCGCCAGGACGGTGTAGAGCACCACGCTGCGCCCGCGGAACTGGAACCTCCCGAGCGCATAGGCGGCCAGGGAGCCGACGGCGAGCGACACCGCCGTGACCGAGACGGCGACGATCACGCTGTTGAGGAGCGCCGTCTGGAACTCGCCGTTCTCCAGCACGAGCCGGTAGTTGTCGAGCGTCACGCGGCCGGGCCAGTAGCGGACCGGGGTCGTGAAGAGCTCGTCGTCGGGCTTGACCGAGGAGATGAACGCCCAGACGAACGGGAAGATGGTGAACACGACGATCGAGGCGACGAGCGCGTAGAACAGGGCCCGCAAGGCGCCCTGTCCCGGCGAGCGACGCGCCCCGGTGTCGCGCGGAGAGCCGCTCATCTCAGGCCTCCTCGGTGCGGAACACCGCGATATAGATCATGATGAACACCGCGATGATCAAGAAGAGCGCGACGGAGACCGCCGAGCCGTAGCCGATGTTCGAGATGCTGACGAGGGTCTGCTGGGCGTACGTCGCCATGGTCTGCATGTCCGGCCGGTTGCCGAACATGACGAAGAAGACGTCGAAGACCCGGAGCGCGTCGAGCGTGCGGAAGATGAGCGCGACGAGCATCGAGGGCTTGAGGAGCGGCAGGGTGATGCGGGTGAACTGCTGGAGCGGCGTCGCGCCGTCGACCCGCGCGGCCTCGTAGAGATCGCTCGGGATGAGCTGCAGCCCGGCGAGCAGGAGGAGCGCCATGAACGGCGTCGTCTTCCAGATGTCGATGAGCGCCACCGCCCAGAAGGACACGTCGGGATCGGCGACGAAGGCGATGTTGCGGTCCAGGACGCCGAGCCGGTGGACGAGGAGGTCGTTGAAGACGCCGTAGACGTCGTTGTACATCCACTTCCACATCTGGGCGGAGATGACGGTCGGGATGGCCCAGGGGATGAGCATGGCCGCGCGCACCGCCGAGCGCCCCTTGAACTGGGAGTTCACGACGAGCGCGATGGCGAGCCCGAGCGCGAGCTCGCTCACCACGGTGACGACCGTGAAGAGGACCGTGAGCAGGACGGCGTCGCGGAAATAGCTGTCCTGCACGAGGTCCGCGTAGTTCTGCGCTCCGACGAACCTGGCGGGCTCCCCGGTGCCGAGGCGCGCGTTCGTGAAGCTCAGGTAGAACGTCTCCGCGAGCGGATAGAGCGCGATGAAGGCGACGACGACGAGCGTCGGCAGGAGGAACAGCCAGGCGCGCCGCCGGCGCCGCGCCTCGAACGACGTGCTGTCGGCGCGGGCCGCCGCGCTCGTGGCGCTCGTGGACTTGATGTTCGCCGGCGTGCTCATGAGATCATCCGTCCTCGCGAAGTGGTGTGGCCGGGGCTCGGGCGCGGCGCGCGGGCCGCGGGAGGGTCGATGCGCCTCGACGCGGCCGACGCGGCCGAGCGTTCACAGGAGGATCACCGGAGCGCGCGCGTGAGGCGCTGCTCCACCTGCCCGAGCACCTCCTTCGGATCCTTGCCCTGAAGGACCTGGCTCACGCCCTGGAAGAACGCGATCGACGCCTCGTTGTACCGGGCGCCGGTGGTGTTCGAGGGGCGCGGCACGAGCGCGATGTCCTTCGCGTTCGCCAGGAAGGGCAGCGACTTCACCACCTCCGCGTCCTGCTGCACCGACGGGATCGTCGGGATGAACGAGCCGGCGGTCGCGCGGAACTTCTGCGCTTCAGGGCTCGTCAGGTAGCGCACGAGCTCGATGGCCGCGTCCTTCTGCGGCGAGAACTTCGAGACGGCGAGCTGCCATCCGCCGACGGTGCCCGAGCTCTTCTGGCCGGGCTCGTGCGGCAGCGGGCCCGCGGTGAACTTCCCCTTGATCGGCGACTTCTTCGCGTTGCCCGCCGCGTAGGCATACGGCCAGTTGCGCATGAAGGCGGCGTTCCCGCCCTGGAACGTGTTGCGGGCGTCCTCCTCCTCGTAGCTCGTCACGCCGGCCGAGGAGATCGAGCCCACCCAGCCCTTGGCGCGCGCGAGCGCCTTCTGGGCGCCCGGGTTGTTCACGGTGATCTTGCCGCCCTCGATGATCGCGCCCCCGCCGTGCGAGGCGACCCACTCCAGCGCGTTGCAGGTCAGCCCTTCATAGGCCTTGCCCTGCCAGACGAACCCGAGGAAGTTCGGGTTGCTCGCCCGCTCGCCGTCCTGGATCTTCTTCGCCATCTGCTCGAGCTCGTCCCACGTCTCCGGCGGCTTCTGGAAGCCGTACTTCTCCAGCAGATCGGTGCGGGAGTAGAGCAGGCCGAAGTCGGTGAACCACGGCATCGCCACGAGCTTGCCGTCGATCGTGTTGTTCTGGACGATGCTCTCGATGTGCTGCTTCGCCGCCTCGCCGAGCTTCTCCTTCAGATCGACGAGGTTCTGGGCGAAGGCGCCGGGCCAGATGACGTCCAGCATCATGACGTCCACGTCCCCGGACTGCGCCTGGAACAGGCGTTGATAGACAGAGTAGGTCTCGGTCGCGTCCTTCGGCCGGGGGATGATGGTCACCTCGATGCCGGTGTCCTGCTGGAACTGCTTGACCATCACCTTGTCGAGCTCGGCGCCCACGCCCAGCGGCTCGCTGTAATACTTGAGCTTGCTGCCGGCGTATTTCTTCGCCTCGGCGGCGTTCGGCACCGTGGGGGGCTGCAGCTTGATCACCTTCTCGCCCGGCGCCTCTGCGACCACGGCCGCGCTCGCCGTCGGGGCGGCGCCAGGGCGGCCCTCGCCCGCGGGCGGGCTCTTCTCGCCGCCGCGGCAGGCGCACAGGCCAACGACGAAGAGGACCAGCGCTGTGGTGCGAAGGGCGCGGAGGTCGTGCTGCGGAGTGAGGTCCATCGCAGGATCCTTTCTGAGCTCTGTTCCGAGGGTTTCCGCGTGCCCGGGGGCACTCGGTACATCGAGACGCGCCGCTCACGAGCGCCGCGACGGGTGAGGCCCGCGGCAGCATCGAACAGATGCGCGCTCCGAGGCAAGGGATCGCACCGCCTCTCCGCGACAGATCTCCGGGCACGTGCGCGACAAGCTCGCGTCAAGGCAGAGCGCAGCGCGCGATTTCTGCGGCGCGATTTCTACGGCTAGATCCGTCCAGCGTGCGCGTTGCGCAGGCTGCTTTGCGCTTGCGGAGCCTATCCGGAGGCGGTAGAGCCGACGCTGCGCGGCCGGCGCTCGCGATCCGGCATGGCGCCGCGGGCGCTTGGCCTGCTGGCTCCAGACTGTTCCTGCCGAGCAGGACGAGCTCAAACCGGCCTGCGCACGGCGGTGCATGACTCCCCTGATGTTCTCTTCTTCGGTCGATGCCCCGCGCGAGGCAGCGCGGCTGGTCGCCCGCACCATCCGGCTCGACGCCGACACGCTCGCGAGGCTGCCCGGCGGCGTCTCGGCGCTCGCGGGGGACGACGCGCGCGTCTGGATGCACCCCAGCGCGCAGCTGATCGCGCACGGGGTGGCGGCCCGCCTGGAGCTGCCGCACGGCGTCGAGGGCGGCGTGGGGTGGATCCGGGAGGTGCTCTCGTCGATCGGCGCCGCCGACGCCGTGGGCCGCCCGGGCTGCGGCCCGGTGGCGCTCGGCGCGCTCCCTTTCGATCGGAAGGAGCCTGCCGCGCTCATCGTGCCTGCCCAGCTCGTCGGCATGGCGCCCGACGGGACCGCGTGGGTCACCACCATCGGCGACGGCGCCGCCCCCGCGCCGCGCCTCGAGCGGGCCGAGGGCCACCGGCGCTCGCCCGACAGCTTCACGCTGAGGTCGGCGCTCCCGCACGACGAGTGGTGCGCGCGCATCGCGCACGCGGTGGCGGACATCCAGCGCGGCGATCTCTCCAAGGTCGTCGTGGCGCGCGCGGTCGACGTCGAGGCGAACCGGCCCATCGTCGTCGAGGAGGTCCTCCGCCGCCTGACCGCGCTGTACCCCTCGTGCGCGATCTTCCACTTCGACGGCTTCCTCGGCGCGAGCCCGGAGCTCCTGCTCTCGCGCCGCGCGCGCGCGGTCTCCTCGCACCCGCTCGCCGGCACCTACGCGGTCTCCGCCGACGTCGACGCCGACCGCCGGTTCTCCGAGGTCCTGCGGAAGTCGGCCAAGGACCAGCGCGAGCACCGCTTCGTGGTGGAGGCCGTGGCCGCGGCGCTCGCGCCGGAGTGCGCGTCCCTCGACGTCCCGAGCGAGCCGTCGATCCTGAGCCTCCGCAACGTGATGCACCTCGGCACGTCGATCCACGGCCAGCTCAAGGAGACGGCGCCGGACGCGCTCACGCTGGCCGCGCGGCTGCACCCGACGCCCGCCGTGTGCGGCACGCCGCGCGACGCCGCGGAGGCCTGGCTGGGCGCGCACGAGGGGATCCGGCGCGGGCTCTACGCGGGGCTCGTGGGCTGGGTCGACGCCCGCGGCGACGGCGACTGGTTCATCGGCATCCGCAGCGCCACGGTCGACGGCGCGCGCGCCCGGATGGTCGCCGGCGTCGGGGTGGTCGCGGGCTCCAGCCCCGAGGCCGAGCTGGTGGAGACGCAGCTCAAGCTCCAGGCCATGCTCGCGGCCATCATCCGCCCCTGATGCGAGGGCCGCCGCCCGGGCCACTCACCCGCGCCGCGCCGGCTCGCCCGTATCGCCTGCGTTGCCCGCGTTGCCTGCATTGCCCACGTTGCCTGCATTGCCCACGTTGCCCACGTTGCCCACGTTGCCCACGTTGCCCACGTTGCCCACGTTGACTGCGTCCGCGCGGGCCCCCAGGGGAGCTTCGCCGTGAAGACACTCCTGATCGACAACTACGACTCGTACACCCACATCCTCGGGCAGTACCTCTGGGAGGTGAACGGCGAGAAGCCGATCATCGTCAGGAACGACAGCCTCTCGCTCGCCGAGATCAGGGACCTGGACATCGACAGCATCGTCATCTCGCCCGGCCCTGGCCGCCCCGAGCGCCGGGCCGATTTCGGCGTCTGCGCGGAGGTGATCGAGGCGCTGACCGACACGCCGATCCTCGGCGTCTGCCTGGGCCACCAGGGGCTCGCGGCGCGGTTCGGCGGGCGCGTCCGGCACGCCCCGCGGGTGATGCACGGCAAGGTCGCCGAGGTCGAGCACGACGGCACCGGGCTGTTCCTGGGCGTGCCCAGCCCGTTCAAGGTGGTGCGCTACCACTCGCTCATCGTCGACGACGACGACCTCCCGGCCGAGATCCAGGTGACCGCGCGGACGCGCGGCGACGGGCTCATCATGGCCCTGCAGATCAAGGACCGGCCTCTCCACGGCGTGCAGTTCCACCCCGAGTCGATCGGCACCGAGCACGGCCGGAAAATCCTCAGCAATTTCCGCGAGATAACCGCTCACGCGGCGCGCGCCCGGCGGGCCCCGGCGCTGGCCGGGGGCGCGCGGTCGACGACGCGCGCGCGGGGACGCGGCCGCGTGCGCCACCTCCGGCTCCCCTGGGTCGATCCCGAGCGGGTGTTCGCCGGGCTCTTCGCCGCGGCTCCCCGCGCGTTCTGGCTCGACTCGAGCGCGCCCGGCGGCGACGGGCGCTTCTCGTTCATGGGGAGCGCGACCGAGGCCATCGAGAGCCACGGCGCCACGGTGACGCGCTGGAGCGGCGGGAGCTCGGAGGAGCTCCTCACCCCGGCCGTGTCCGAGGGGAGCCCTTTCGCGGCGCTCCGGCGGGAGCTCGCGGCGGTGTCGCTCGAGCCGAGCGGCCTGCCGTTCCACTTCACCGGCGGCCTCGTGGGCTACCTCGGCTACGAGCTCAAGGAGCACCTCGGCTTCGGCGCGTCCGCCCACCCGCGCCGCGCGCTCCCGGACAGCGCGATGATGGTCGCGCGGCGGCTCCTGGCCTTCGACCACGTCGAGCGCGCCGTGTACGCGTGCGCGATCGGCGCGGGCGAGCCCTCGCTGTCCTCGTCGCCCGCGGCCGATTCATGGCTGGACGAGATCGCGGCGCGGCTGCGGGAGCTCCCGGACCTCGCCGAGCCGGTCCTCCCGCCGGTCCCGGAGGGCTTCGCCGACCGCGTCGCGCCCTCGCAGCGGCTCTCGCGCAAGGAGCACCTCGACGCCGTCGAGGCCATCCTCGCCGAGATCCACGACGGCGAGACGTACGAGGTGTGCCTCACCAACGAGTTCCACGTGCGCACCTCGCTGGACCCGTTCGCCCTCTACCGCGTCCTGCGCCGCACGAACCCCGCGCCGTTCTCGGCCTACCTCAGGCTGCCGGCGGGCGCGGTGCTGTCGTCGTCGCCGGAGCGGTTCCTCTCGGTCGATCGGGCGCGGCGGGTGCGCAGCGAGCCGATCAAGGGGACGCGGCCGAAGGGCGCCACCGAGGCGGAGACGCAGGCGCTGCGCCGCGATCTCGAGACGAGCGAGAAGGATCGCTCCGAGCTGCTCATGATCATCGACCTGGTCCGCAACGACCTCAGCCGGGTCTGCGCGATGGGCTCGATCGCGGTCGAGCAGCTCCAGCGGATCACCGAGCACGCGACCCTGCTCCAGCTCTCCGCGGTGATCACGGGCGCGCTGCGCGAGGGCCGCGACGCGATCGACGCGCTCGAGGCCTGCTTCCCCGGCGGCTCGATCACGGGGGCGCCGAAGCACCGGACGATCTCGATCATCGACGCGCTCGAGCGGCGCACGCGCGGCGTGTACACCGGCGCGATCGGCTACCTCGCCTTCGAGGGCCCCATGGACATGAACATCGCCATCCGGACCCTCGTCGCCGACGGCGAGGGGGTCAGCTTCGGCAGCGGCGGCGCGGTGGTCGCGGAGTCGAGCCCCGAGGCCGAGTACGAGGAGGTCCTCGTCAAAAGCTTCCCGCTGCTCCGCGCCGTGTACCTCGCGGAGCGCGCCGTCGACGCTGGCCGAGCGTCCGCGCCCGGCCCGCATTCGACGAGGGCGTCGCGCGGAGGACGTGCCTGACGAACACTTGCCCGCGGCGAAGAAGCCGGTGCCGGGCGCATGCCGCACCGCATATACTCGCCGCGCAGGAGGAGACGCTGTCGTGAAACGAGAGAGCAACGTTACGAGGAAGGGAGTCGCGGTGCGGCGGGTCGTCGAGGACCTCGCCGTCGACGGCGCGATCCAGCCCATCGTGGAGGCGCTCGACAGCCACCTCGGCGTCGTCCTGGCGTCCAGCTACGAGGTTCCCGGCCGGTACACGCGCTGGGACATCGGCTTCATCGACCCGCCGGTCGTGCTCGTCTCCCGCGGCCGCGACTTCCGCTTCACGGCGCTGAACGAGCGCGGGCGCGTGATCCTGCCTGCCATCGACGAGGCGCTCCGGGACCTCGACGCCGTCGCGGGCGTCGAGCGCCGCGGGGACGAGGTGGTCGGCGCGGTCAGGCCGCCGGGGGAGCGGGTGCCCGAGGAGCTGCGCAGCCGCCAGCCGTCGATCTTCTCGGTGCTGCGGCGGCTCATCGAGGTCTTCAAGACCCCGGGCGACCCGCTCTTCGGGCTCTACGGCGCGTTCGCGTACGATCTCGCCTTCCAGTTCGAGCCGATCCGGCTCCGCCTCGAGCGCCCGGCCGACCAGCGGGATCTCGTCCTCTACCTGCCCGACGAGATCGTCGCCGTCGACCACCGCCGCGAGCGCGCGACGCGCACGCGCTACGAGCTCACGTGCGGCGATCGCTCGACCGACGGGCTGCCGCGCGAGGGCGCGGCGCGCGCCTACGTCGGGGCCGACCGAGCGCCGCAGAACGAGTACGCGCCGGGCGAGTACGCCGATCTCGTCCGGGTCGCGCGCGAGTCCTTCAAGCGGGGCGATCTCTTCGAGGTCGTCCCGGGCCAGACGCTGTACGAGCCGTGCCCTGTCGCGCCGACGGAGCTGTTTTACCGGCTGCGCGAGCGCAACCCGGCGCCCTACGGCTTCCTGATGAACCTCGGCGACGCCGAGTACCTCGTCGGCGCCTCGCCGGAGATGTACGTGCGCGTCGAGGGCGACCGCGTCGAGACCTGCCCCATCTCGGGCACGATCCCGCGCGGCAGCGACCCGATCGCCGACGCGGCGCAGATCGCGCGCCTGCTCGCGTCAGCGAAGGACGAGTCGGAGCTCACGATGTGCACGGACGTCGATCGCAACGACAAGTCCCGCATCTGCGTGCCGGGGAGCGTCCGGGTGATCGGGCGCCGGCAGATCGAGATGTACTCGCGGCTGATCCACACGGTCGATCACATCGAGGGCCGGCTGCGCGAGGGCTTCGACGCGCTGGACGCGTTCCTGGCGCACACCTGGGCGGTGACGGTCACGGGGGCGCCGAAGGCCTGGGCCATGCAGTTCATCGAGGACCACGAGCGCTCGCCGCGCGCCTGGTACGGGGCCGCGGTCGGGATCGTCGGCTTCGACGGCAGCATGAACACGGGGCTCACGCTGCGCACGATCCGGGTCAAGGACGGCGTGGCCCAGGTCCGGGTGGGCGCGACGCTGCTCTACGACTCCGATCCCGACGAGGAGGAGCGCGAGACCCACGTGAAGGCGTCGGCGCTGCTCGACGCGATCCGCAGGCCGCGGGGCGTGCCCGCGCAGGCGCCCGCGGCGATCAGCGCGGTGGGGAGCGGGCTCAAGGTCCTGCTCGTGGATCATCAGGACTCGTTCGTGCACACGCTGGCCAACTACCTCCGGCAGACGGGCGCCGAGGTGATGACGCTCCGCGCCGGCTTCCCGCACAGCGAGCTCGACGCCTACGCGCCGGACCTGGTGGTGCTGTCGCCCGGGCCTGGCTCGCCGAGCGACTTCGACCTCTCGGGGACGCTCTCGGCGCTGCTCGAGCGGCGGCTGCCCGTCTTCGGCGTGTGCCTCGGCCTGCAGGGGATGGTCGAGCACTTCGGCGGCAAGCTCGGCATCCTCGACTACCCGATGCACGGCAAGGCCTCGAAGGTCCGCGTGCTCGGGGGGCGCCTCTTCGAGGGGCTGCCGCGCGAGTTCCGCGCGGGGCGCTATCACTCGCTGTATGCGCTGAGGGACGCGCTGCCCTCCTCCCTGACGGTCACGGCCGAGACCGAGGACGGCGTCGTGATGGCGATCGAGCACGCGGAGCTGCCTGTCGCGGCGGTGCAGTTCCACCCCGAGTCGATCCTGTCGCAGGACGACGACGTGGGGCTCCGGCTCGTGCGGAACGCCGTCACCGAGCTGCGCAGGGGCAGCGGGCGCTGATGCGGTAGAGCAGGCGAGGGCGGGAGGGGGATCCGGGGGCCTACCGTGGTCCCGCTCGTGACCCGCTCGACAGGGGCAAGCCCTCGCGCCGCGCGGCGGACTCCTCTCCAGGGCTGCGTGGAGCTCTGGAGTCGGGCGATCCGGGCCAGTGGAGGATTGTCTTCAGCAGAGCGCTGAACGCGACCGGTTCAGGCCACAAAATGAAAAAGCGCCGCCGGGGCCTTGGGGGGGAAAGGCCACGCCAGCGACGCTGAATGCTTTATTAGCATCGAGCATGCCATGGGTTGGTTCCGCCGTTCTCGGGCAATTCGAATGGATGTCCAGGGCGATTATTTCGTTTTTGCAAGGACGGAGCTGCACGTCTGCAACTGCGCGGCGTCGATCCAGGAAGCTCGGGAGCGCTCAGGTTGAGCCCTGAGGATTCTCGCCTTGTCGCACAAAAACACCCTTGCTGTACGCCATGAAGAAGCCGAGCCGCATGGCATTGCGCTCCGTGGGGATGCCGGGGCTCGCGCTGATGCACGCCAGGTCGCATCCGCGCTCGCGCACCCGCTCCAGCCGGCGGACGATGAGCGCCTGCTGAATACCGCGCTCGCGGAAGCGGGGGAGCACCGAGGCGCCGAAGAGCGCGGCGCCACCGCCAGCGATCTCCACGCTGCCGCCGCCGGCGGGCTCGCCCTCGACGAGCGCCAGATACGAGTCGCAGCGGGGGTGCACGACGACGCGGCGGGTGATGTCGAAGAGCGCGGGCACGATCGGCTCGTCGGCGGGCCGGAAGCCGCTCGTCGCGATCTCGATGAACACCCGGACCTGCGCGTCATCGCCGGGGTCGACGCGCACGATCTCGAGCCCCCCGGGGCCCCCGCGCGGCGCCAGCGCGCGGAGGTCCTCGTCCGGCGCGATCTCGCGCGCCAGCACGTTCTCGAACTCGCGCAGGACGAACCCGCGCTCGGCGAGGCCGCGCACCAGCGACTCGTGCGCGAAGGGGCAGACCTGTATCTGCGGCTCCGCGCCGCGCGTCGTGTAGAACGCCACGAGACGATCGAGCTCCTCGCTGGAGACGGGGCCGTCCAGCCCGAGCCCCACAGCGAAGTTGCCCCAGGAGCCGTCTCCATCAAAGGCCATCCACCCGCCCGCGATGGGCTCCGCGCAGGCGACCACGGAAGCGGTGGCGAGCGCCAGCCGGCGCTCCTCGATCCGGGCGATCTCTACGTACGACAGCTTCGGCATGGGCTGCACCTCATCGGCAAGGAGGGTTGCGTGAGACGGTGTCCTCCATCCTAGTCCGATGAGCCCCGCCCCGCGCCGCTTCGTGCAGGCAAGCACGCTCGAGGCCGCCGACCGCGGCGAGCGAGCGCGCTCGCTCACGTTGACCGAGCGGCGGTCGCGCGCCCGTGCGCGGTCGCTCCCCGCGCGGCGAGCGCCGCTGCCGGCGCGCTCCGGGGCTCCCCTGCCCCACGATCTACGCTCGCGTGTCCGCGGGCGTTGCGACTATGCTGCGCCGCCATGAGCAGGATCTTCCGTTCTCTCCCCCCGGCCGGCACCCACCTCGGCATCGCGTTCTCGGGCGGCCTCGACACGCGCTGCGCGGTGGCGTGGCTGTCGCGCAACGGGCTCAAGGTGCATGCGTACACCGCCGATCTGGCGCAGCCGGACGAGGACTCCCCCGGCGACATCCCGCCCATCGCCCTGCAGCACGGCGCGGTCTCCGCGAAGCTCGTGGACTGTCGCGAGGCGCTGGTGCGCGAGGGCATCCTCGCCATCCAGTGCGGCGCCTTCCACCTCTCGACGGGCGGCAAGAAGTACTTCAACACCACGCCGCTCGGCCGCGCGGTGACGACGACCGCGATCGTGCGCGCGATGCGCGAGGACGACGTCCACGTCTTCGGCGACGGCAGCACGCACAAGGGCAACGACATCCAGCGGTTCTATCGCTATGGCATCTTCGTCGACCCCTCGCTCCAGATCTACAAGCCCTGGCTCGACCCGAAGTTCGTGGGTGAGCTCGGCGGGCGCAAGGAGATGAGCGAGTACCTCGAGCGCCACGGGCTGCCCTACCGCATGGGGACGGAGAAGGCGTACAGCACCGACGCCAACGTGCTCGGCGCGACGCACGAGGCGAAGGACCTCGAGCGCCTCGACACAGGGATCAAGATCGTCCAGCCGATCATGGGCGTCGCCTCGTTCCGGCCGGAGGTCGCCATCGAGGCCGAGACGGTGACGCTCGGCTTCGAGCGCGGCGTCCCGGCGACCATCAACGGCAAGCGCTTCAACTCCCTGTTCGACCTGTTCGTCGAGTGCAACCGGATCGGCGGGCGGCACGGGCTCGGCATGAGCGACCAGATCGAGAACCGGGTCATCGACGCGAAGAGCCGCGGCATCTACGAGGCGCCGGGCATGGCGCTCATCCACGCCGTGTACGAGCGGCTCCTGTCCGCCATTCACAACGAGAACACCCTCGATGTGTACTTCACCCAGGGCCGGCGCCTCGGCCGCCTGCTCTACGAGGGCAAGTGGTACGACCCGGAGGCGATGATGCTGAAGGACGCGCTCTCGCGCTGGATCGCGCCCGGCGTGACCGGCGAGGTGACGCTCGAGCTGCGCCGCGGCGACGACTACAGCCTCGTCAACACGCGCGCGGACTACATGGCCTATGCGCCGCACAAGCTGTCGATGGAGAAGGTCGAGGAGGCCTACTTCACCCCCGAGGATCGCATTGGCGCGCTCGAGCTCCAGAACCTCTCGGTCACGGACAACCGCCAGTTCCTGATCCACCTCATCGAGAGCACCCAGGCCCTCGGTCCGGGCGGCGCCCCCGCCATCGGCGAGCTGCTCGGCGGCGACAAGCCGAAGGAGTGAGCCGGAACGACGGCTGAATCGACGCCCCGCGCGCTGCCCCGGCGCGCTCTGCGCGAGACGCGCAGCAGCCCGGCCGACCCGCTGCCCGGCTGCTCACCTGAACCACGCATCGTGACCGTCAGCGGAGCGTCCGGGGCGAGCCCCTCCCTCACCGGGCGAGGTTGCGCTCCGCCCGCGCCTGGGTCACCAAGAACGGGCGAACGTCGGCCCGCCCGGAGCGGTGCCGGCCCAGGGAGGTGGTCATGAAGGCGCTCATCATCCAGGCACTCGCCGCGGGCATCGCGGTCCTCATCGGAACGAAGATCATGCCCGGCGTGCGGATCCGCAAGACCGGGACGGCGCTCATCGTCGCCGCCGTGTTCACGCTCCTCAACCTCCTGCTCGGCTGGCTCGTGAAGTTCCTGGTCGCGGTGGCGCTCTTGCCCGCCGCCATCCTCACGCTCGGCCTGGCCTATCTCTTCTTCGGTCTCGTCGTGAACTCCGTGCTGCTCTACGCGACCGACAAGCTCATCGACGATTTCGAGATCCGGGGGCTCGGGCCGCTCTTCGGCACGGCCGCCCTGATCTCCTTCGCTGGGTGGCTCCTGCCGCGCATCCTCTGAGCCCGCCGGCGGGAGGCCTCACCAGAGCTGGTGAACCGCAGGCCGGAGCCGCCGGTCGTAGATCTCGCGGATCTTCGCCATCGTCTCCTGCGGCAGGGCGGGCAGGTCCGCGGCGCTCGTGTTCTGGTCCACCTGGTCAGGGCGCTTCGCGCCGGGGATGACGCACGTCACCGCGTCCTCCATCAAGATCCAGCGCATCGTCCAGGCGGCCATGCTCACGCCGGCGGGCACGAGCGGGCGGAGCTCCTCGACGACCTCGAGGCCCAGATTGTAGTCGACGCCAGAGAACGTCTCGCCCTTGTCGAACGCCGCGCCCTCGCGGTTGAAGTTGCGGTGATCGTCGGCGGCGAACGTCGTCGCGGCGCTCATCTTCCCGGTGAGCAGCCCCGACGAGAGGGGCAGTCTCGCCAGGATCCCTACCTGCCGGCGCTTCGCCTCCGGGAAGAAGAGCTCGGCCGGGCGCTGCCGGAGGACGTTGTAGATGATCTGCACCGATTGCACACCGGGGTACTCGATGGCCTTGAGCGCCTCTTCGACCCGCTCGACGCTGACGCCGTAAAAGCGGATCTTGCCCGCCTTCACCAGCCGATCGAGGGCGTCGAACACCTCGGGCCGATAATAGACGTCCGTGGGGGGGCAGTGCAGCTGGAGGAGGTCGAGCGCCTCTGTCTCGAGGTTCTTCAGGCTGCGCTCGACGAAGGCCGTCAGGTTCTGCTCGCTGTAGCTGGCCACGTTGTGGGCGTTGAGCCGCCGGCCCGCCTTCGTCGCGATGACGATCTCCTCGCGCCGCTCCCGCCGCAGGCGCGCGAGCAGCTGCTCGCTCCGGCCGTCGCCGTACACGTCCGCGGTGTCGAAGAAGTTCACGCCACGGTCGGCGGCCCGGTGCAGCGCGGCGAGCGACTCCTTGTCGTCCACGTCGCCCCAGGTGCCCCCGATCGCCCAGGCCCCGAAGCTCACCGAGGAGACGCGCAGACCCGTTCTGCCAAGAGATCGATATTCCATGGCGGCGCATACAACCAGATTTTTCCAGCCGCGGCGAGCGCGCCGTGCCGCTCGCGCTCAGCCGGGCTCGACCCGCCGACGGTGCGCGCGCTTGCTGCGCTCGACCAGCGCGACGAGCTCCTCGCGCGTGACCCCGAGGCGCGCCGCGGTCCGCTGCGCGAGCGAGGTCCGGGCGACCCCGCCCACGAACTGGTACGTCGGCCACTGCTGCGCATCGAGCTCGACCTGCAGGAACACGAGCCGCTCCACCGGCCGCTCCCGCTCGAGCCGCGCCGCGAGCTCCAGGAAATGGGTCGTGATGAAGGCCTGAGGGCGGAGCTCCGAGAGGAGCGAGATCACGAGCTGGAAGATCTCCTCCCCTTCGGAGGGGTTCGTGCCGGAGCAGAGCTCGTCGAGCACCACCATGTCGCCGACCTGCATCGCCTCGAACAGCGACCGGATGCGCAGGAGCTCCATCCCGAGGCGGCCCTCGCTCTGGTCGGCCTGCGCTTGCTCGATCAGCGACACGAAGAGCCCGTGGCACGGGGAGAGGCGCGCCGCCGCCGCCGGCACGAAGAAGCCCGCCTGTCCGAGCATCTGCGCGAGCGAGAGCGCCTCGAGCAGCCGCGTCTTCCCCCCCGAGTTCGGCCCGGTCACGATGACCGTCGCGTCGTTGTGCTCGGTCGCGATGTCGCACGGGACGATGCTCGCCGAGCTCGCGAGCAGGAGCGGGTTGAACAGCCCCTTGAGCTCGCGCCCAGGGGCCCCGTCGCGCGGGCCGCCTGGCCAGACGAGCTCGGGGCCGCCTGGCCAGGCGAGCTCGGGCAGGCAGACGGCGAGGCCGGCCGCGCGGGCGCGCTCGCGCAGCGCGAGGCCGGCGAGGTAGAACTCGAGATCTCCGAGCAGCTGGACGAGCGCGACGAGCTCGTCCTCGAGGCCCTCGAACACGCTGTTGACGTAGCGGATGAGCAGCTCGTCCTCGCTGAAGCGGTACCCCCTCCACAGCATCACGAGCTTGGTGACCACGCGCCCGAGCGGCGACTTGTAGAAGCGGTTCTCGTCGTTCTCGCGGATCGCCAGGGCGCGGAGGTCGCGGACATGGCCGTCGGAGCCGACGCGGATGCGGACATCCAGCGTCGCGAGCTCCTCGTCGTACGCGAGCAGGTCCGCGAGGCGGCGGTACGCCTCGGTCTCGCGCACCGCCGCGCCGAACGCGGGGAGCCGGGCGAGGCCGGAGCGCGCGCCCGCGAACCCGTCGGCGAGCGCGTCGATCGCCTCCTTCGTGGCGACGAGGATGTCCAGCCGGCGCCGGCTGCCCTCCCGGCGCGAGATGGAGATCGTCTCCAGCTGGCCCACCCAGCGGCGGAGCGCCGCATACGCGCCCGCGAGATCGCGGCGCAGCGCCTCCGAGCCGGTGAGCTCCCGGAAGATGTCGCGCCGGAGCTCGACGGTGTCGCGGTCGCTCGGCGGCCGGGAGAGGGCGCGGCCGAGCAGCGCCGGGCTCGGGATGTACGTGCGCCCGTCGCTCGTGAAGTGCAGGCAGCCCACGATGAGCTCCTGGAGGAAGACGTGCTGCGCGAAGCGGGTCGGGTCCCATGTCGACGCGGGCAGCGACGCCGACTCGACGTGCCGATCGATCGCTCCCCCGGGCGCGCCGCCCGCGAACGCGAACGTCAGCGACTCCTTGACCGCCCGCGCGTCGACCCGGAGCGCCGGCCGGTGCGCCAGGAGGTCGGGCGCGGCGCGCTGCCCGGGCAGGGCGTCGGGCGGGACGGGTTCCGGCGACGCCGCGCTCACGGCCTCGAGCCTACGATGCGGAAGGACGGAGCGCTCGTCCGGCGTCCTGTGCCGCCGCCGCGCGGCGGCAAGGGAAGTTCTCGGCATGGGCGTGCCGACAAGCGCGCAGCGCGGTTGTTCCCGAGCAGCCGGGGACGACCGCGTTCATGGCACGACGTCTGCCTGGGTGGACGGCCGGAGATACACCATGAGCTACCGCTGCACGATGAGCAGAATACGCTGGCTCTCCGGCCCAACCGTCCTCGCGCTCGCCCTCTTCGGCACGGCCTGCAGGAGCGAGAGCGACAGAGCCGAAGGAGCGGTCCGCGAGCCAGGGGACCGGACGGGCGACAGGAGCGCGCAGCCCGAAGGCCAGCGCCAGACGCCCGGGCAGGAGGGGCGCGACCAGGCCGAGCGGCTGGGCGACAAGGCCGAGCAGCTCGCCCGGGAGGGCCAGAATCTCGGCAAGGAGGCGCGCGAGCAGGCCGAGAGGGTGGGTGAGAAGGCCGAGCAGCTCGCCGAGCGAGGGCGCGAGGTGGGCAACGAGGTCAACAGCCAGATGAACAGGGTCGGCGAGCAGACCGGCGCCCTCAAGGACGACAAGGGCCAGGGCGGCCGCGATCAGGCCGCGCAGCCCACCGCGCCGAAGGACCAGGGCGGCCGCGATCAGGCCGCGCAGCCCGCCACGCCGAAGGATCAGGGTGGCCGCGATCGGGCCGCGCAGCCCGCCGCGCCGAAGGACCAGGCCGGCGGCGCCGGGGAGAAGGCGCAGCAACAAGGGAACGCCGTCGCGACCACGCGCGACGCCTGGACGCAGGCGGCGAAGGACGACGATTACCAGGTCAGCTTCGGCCGCGACGGGGCCGTCGTCGCGACCAAGGAGGCCAAGGACTCGGACAAGCGGCCGCCCGACGAGGAGCTCCGCAACGCCGTGGGCGGCAAGCTCGCGGGCAGCGATCACGAGGCGGTGAAGAAGCTCAACGTCACCGTGCGCGACGGGGTCGTCACCCTGCAGGGCAGCGTCGTCAGCATCAAGGAGGCGACCGAGGCGGTGAAGGAGGCCATGAAGGCCGAGGGGGTCACCAAGGTGATCTCCCATATCCGCCCCCAGTCGTGACCGCTGGGCTCGTCACCTGGCCATCGCGCCCATGGGGCCAGGCGGGGCGGCCTCCGCCCGGCCCGGCTACTTGGTATAATTGGTGGGCCGCAGCTTGACCGAGCGCTCGACGGACTCGGCTGGCGTCAGCGTCAGCATGATCGTCTCATCGAAGCAGTCGGACCTGGACACCATGACGACCTGGGTCCCGACGGGCAGCTCGGTCTTGAGCGGCGTCTTGCCGAGCGTCTTGCCCTTCCAGCTCACGATCGCGTCGGGCGGGTCGCTCGCGATCACCACGCTCACCTTCGGGCCTTCCTCCGGCTTCTTCTCGACGGCCTCGCTGGTCTCCGCGCCGCGCGCGGCAGCGGTCATGGGAGCCGCCCCGACGGGCGCGCCCTTGCTCGCGGCGTAGAGCGCGCCCCCGGCGAGCGCGACGAGCGCGGCCAGGCCGGACGCCCCGACCAGGTAGCCGCGCCTCGACGGGGACGTCGGCATCGACGTCGCGCGCAGGCTCACGGAGTCGCTCACGGGGGTCCTGGGTCGCTCGAGGACCGAGGACCGCGCGAGGCCCGAGGGCAGCGCGACCCCCGAGGAGCCCGACCGATCGAGGCCCGGCTGGCTGGGCTCGCCGAGGTAGGGGAGCCTGCTCCCCGAGCCGGAGCCCGAGCGCGAGCTCGCTGGACCCATCGCGGCGCTGATGCCGCTGATCGTCACCGGGCCGGAGGGCTCGCTGAGCATCGAGGCGCCGGCCACCCGCTCGATCTGCGCCCTGATCTGCTGGCGTATGGTCGCCCGGTTCTCCGAATAGATCCCGCGCATGCAGGCGCCGAGGAACTCGCTGCGCACGTCCTCGCCCGACCACTGCAGGTAGCTCTCGATGACGTCGCACATCTCCTGCGCCGTGGCGAAGCGCTTCGACGGCTCGCGGTCGAGGGCCTTCGCGGCGATCTGGTCGAGCGCGATCGGGATCCCCGGGACGATGGTCGAGAGCCGCGGGACCTTCCCCAGCAGGAGCTGGTGCATCACGCTGATCTGATCGCCCTCGAACAGCCGCCGGCCGGCGAGGAGCTCCCAGAGCACGACGCCCACCGCGAAGATGTCCGCCCGTCGATCCACCGTCTTGCCCGACGTGACCTGCTCGGGCGCCATATAGGTCAGCTTGCCCTTGAAGGTGCCGCTCTCGGTCCGGGAGGAATTGACCGCGGCCTTGGCCACGCCGAAATCGACCAGCTTCACCGCGCCGTCGTACGTGACGAAGATGTTGTGCGGAGAGACGTCGCGGTGAACGATGCCGAGCGGCCTTCCATCGAAGTCACAGAGCTCGTGCGCGTAATGCAGGCCGCGCAGCACCTCGGCGATGATCCGGAGCCACGTGGAGCGAACGAGCCCGCCCGTGCCCGGCTCCCGGTCGGCGGCCGATTTCATGACGCGCTTCAGCGGCTGGCCTTCCAGGTACTCCATCACGATGAAGTAGCCTTCCTGATCGCTGCCCACCTCGTAGGTCTGGACGACGTTGGGGTGGTTCATGCGCGCCGAGAGCTTCGCCTCGTCCATGAACATGAGGACGTGGCGGTCCTCCTCGTCCGCGAAGCTGCGAAGGCGCTTCACCACGACCAGCTTGTTCACGGAGGCCGGCCCGTGCGCCATCGCGAGGAAGACGTCGGCCATCCCGCCGCGGCCGAGCTTCGCAATGGGACGATAGCGGCCGAGACCAAGCTGGGTCGGCGTGTCTCTCAGGATCGAAGCTCCGTGTTCTCCGGTCACACCCACCTCAGTATGCAAAATTCATTAATTGCGGGTCCAAGTCAATACTCAATACGAAGAGTTTGTGGCGTCGTCGCCGGGGCAACATGCCCCAGTGCGCGAGGGGCGAGAACCGTGAGAGAAAGAAGGGTGCGAGACGACATCCGAGCACAGCCGCTCACGCGGGTGTCGGCTCGCGCTCCTCCCGCGCTCCTCCGCGCAGCCGCTGCCGCATTGCTCTTTGTTGGATCTGCTTGCCGGCTCGGGCGCTGGTCGCCGTGCAGGCCGGCGCGCCAGGTCGGCCAGGTCGATCGCGCTGCGGACGCGGAGTTCGGCGCGGGCGGTTTCAGAAAGGTAACAAGGACGACGCAACGTGCAATCCGCCGCGGCCCGGTCGGCAGAAAATCCGACACTGTCTACGTCAGCGCGCTGCGGCGCGCCGGGCGGCGCTCACGGCCGGGCCGCGATGACGCCGGCGAGCTCGAAATCGAGCGGGATCCCCTCGGGTTCCCGGTACACCTCGAGCCGGGCGGCGAACTCGTCGCAGAGCGGCTGGAGCACCTCCGGAGGGAACTCCCGCAGCGCGGCGTGGGTCACGAACCCGCTCTCCTGAAGCCACCCGGCCACCTGCGCTCCGGAGCCGAACCAGAGGCGGAACCGGTGGGTCCAGGTCTCCATACTGTAGAGCCCGCCGCGCTGGAGCAGCTCGCCGACCTGCCCGGCGCTGTCCGGGACTGGCAGCTTCACCCTGCCGAGATCGAGCTCGTCCGCCATCTGGCAGTAGATCGCATACGCCTGCGGCGTGCTGCTCGAGAGGTTCGTGAGGACCCCGGCGCGACCACCGGGCCGGAGGATGCGCCCGAGGCGCGGCAGCGCTGACCGCCAGTCCAGGTAGGCCAGGCAGAAGCGCAGGGTGACGATGTCGAAGCTGGAGGCCTCGGCGCTGCCGAGGAAGGGCTCGGCCTCCGCGCACCGCGTCGACAGCTTCAGCCCGGCGGCCGCGGCCCGGGCCCTGGCGGCCCGGAGCATCTCCTCGGAGCAGTCGACCCCGATGACCTCGCCGGGCGCGACCTGCCTCAGCATCTCCACGGTCTCGCTCCCCGTGCCGCACCCGAGGTCGACGCACCGCGCGCCCTGGACGAGCCCGAGCCCTGCCGTGAGCCGATCCTGAGGCAGCCTCATGTGGCGCCCCCACCGATCGTCGTACCGCTCGGCGATGCGGTCGTAGACCGACCGCACCAGCTGACTCGCGTGCTGCACCCCCGTGCTCCTTCCCTGCCCGGACCACCTGGGCGGGCGCGAACGAGATCGGCGCACCCCTCGGCCAGCCCGGAGGCAGCCCGGAGGCGAAGCGAGAACGGTGCCAGGCCCAGCAAGGCGGCCGGGCTGGCAGTGGGGTTCGTGTACAGACAGCGGCTCAGCCGCTACGGCGGCTCAGAGCTTCCAGAGCGCGCAGCCCCAGTGGACGCCGGTCCCGAGCGCGAGCACCATCGCGAGCTGCCCCTTCTTCACCCTGCCGGCGCGCAGCTCCTCGTCGAGGAGGATGGGCACGGTGGCGCCGCTCGTGTTGCCGAATCGGTCGATGTTGCTCGGGAGCTTCTCGACGGGGACGCCGAGATCCTTGCGGATGTGCTCGTTGATCCGGCCGTTCGCCTGGTGAGCCAGGAACACGTCGATCTGCTCGATCGTGACCCCCTGAGAGGCACAGAGCTCCCGCGCAGTCGCCGGGAGCTTGGTCACGGCGAACTTGAAGAGCTCGCGGCCATCCATGCGGGGGATGTGCGCTTCGTCCTCGAACGACCCCTGCTTCCAGTACGGGCGCGAGCGGAAGCCGCCGCCCGGGACGTAAAGAAGCTCAGCAAAGCGCCCGTCAGAACAGATCTTGTTGCCGCGCAGGCCCGCGTCCCTGTCGGTCGCGCGGATGACGAGCGCGCCCGACCCATCGCCGAACAGGACGGCGAGGTTCCGGTGCCGGTCGGCGCGCGCGCGTGCCTCCGGCGTCGCCGATCTGCCGTTCTTCGGGTCGAGCGCTCCCCAGTCCTCCCAGGGCATGAAGCCGGCGTGCGCCTCGGCGCCCACGAACAGGACGGTCTTCGCGGCCCCGGTCTGGATGAGCCCGTCGATCGTCTGGAGGCCGAAGAGCATGGCGGCGCACTGCTGCCGGATGTCGAGCGCGGGGACGCCGGGAATGCCCAGCTTCGCGCCGAGCAGCGCCCCGGAGCCGGGGAAGATGTAGTCCGGCGTCATCGTGGCAAAGAGGATGTAATCGATCTCCGAGGGGGAGATACGCGCGGACTCGATGGCGCGCTTCGCCGCCTCACAGGCGAGGTCGCTCACCCCGACGCCGTCCGGCGCATAATGCCGCTGGCGGATCCCGGATCGCTGGTAGATCCACTCGTCGGAGGTCGTGATTACCCGCGCGAGGTCGTCGTTGGTGACCGGTTCGCCGGGCACGTAGTGCCCCGTCCCGATGATCTCAAATCCCATCTTTGCCACCCGGGTGCCTTACTCGAACCGCACGCCCGCGGCGACCCGGAACCGCACCGGCCGACGCCCGAAATGGGCCACGGCGCCGCGGCGGCGAGGACGGGCGCGCCCCCTCGCCGCCGCGGCGCCGGAGCGGCGCGCCCTCCTTGACGTCCGCCGGCGTCGCGGATAGCCTGGCGCCCTCCGCGTCGGCGGTGGGGAAGCCGCGACCGAGGCCGGCGGCGCGCACGCTGCCCGAGCGCCGCGATCAGCGCCGGCGCGCGGCCCAGCTGCAGATGAGACAGCCCGCCATGTCGTGGCGCAGCGCCGGGCAGTGCTCGCGGCCGAAGTAGATGAGCTGCAGGTGGAGCTTGTTCCACTGCTCGGGGGGGAACGCGCGCTTGAGGTCGCGCTCCGTCTCGACGACGTTCTTTCCGGACGAGAGCCCCCAGCGGGACGCGAGCCGGTGAATGTGGGTGTCGACAGGGAACGCGGGGTGGCCGAAGGCCTGCGCCATCACCACCGAGGCCGTCTTGTGGCCGACCCCCGGCAGCGCCTCCAGGGCCTCGAACGAGGCCGGGACGACACCGCCGTGCTCGCGCGCGATCCGCTCGCTCAGCGCCTTCAGGTTCTTCGCCTTGGTGGGCGCGAGCCCGACCGTCCGGATGAGCCGGGCGATCTCCTCGACGGGCACCTCCGCCATCTCCGCGGAGGTCCGGGCGCGCGCGAGGAGCGCCGGCGTCACCGCGTTGACCATCTTGTCCGTCGTCTGGGCGCTGAGCATCACCGCGACGAGCAGCGAATACGGATCCTCGTGGGCCAGCGGAATGGCCGGCTGCGGGTACAATCGATCGAGGACCTCGCCGATCCTCGCGGCTTTCTCGGCGCGCTTCACGGAATATCAGGGCAGCTCGTAGAACGAGAGGAGATCGCCGAACTCCTCGTCGGAGAGGGCCTCGAGAGAGAAAGGCGGCATCTGCCCGCCGTACCCGACGAACCCGCCGTGCCGGACCTTCTCGACGAAGACCAGCAGCCGATCGGCCTCCGTGTACTCGCCGAGCGGGTGCTCGTCGAGCGTCTGGTCGGGCAGCGCCGGAGCGCGCGCGACGAGCCTCCCCTCGCCCGAGTGAGCGCGGCCGTGACACGAGGCACAGGCGCGCTCATGGATGAGCTCGCCGTTCTTCGCGTCGCCGGGCGGCGGCTGGCCCAGCGCGAAGACCGGCGTGAACGGGACGGCCTCGGCCGCCGCGCCGTCGCCGGGGAGCGACTCCAGGTAGGCGTACATGGCCCGGGCGGCCTCGTCGTCGGCGGTCCAGGGCAGGTCCTTCGTCATGAAGTAATAGAGGCAATGGTTGATCGCGGCGAGGAGATCGACCTCCTGCCCACCCCAGTAATGTGGGCGATTCACCGCGCCGGCGAGCGGGGCGCCGGGGAGCATGGAGTCTCCCGCCTCGCCGGGGACCGCCTCATGGCAGGTAGCGCAAGAATAATGATTGAAGCTCGTCTCCGCGATGGATGGGTCGCGGAAGAGCGCCGCGCCGTGCTCCACGGCGGTCGCGTCGACGATCTTCGTCTCGGGATCGCCTGAGCATCCGCAGACGCCGCCCGCGAGCGCCGCGCAGGCGAGCGCGGCCGCGAGGCCTCCGGGCGCCCTCACGGCGCCTCCGCCGCGACGCGCGCGAAAGCGTCGGGATAGAGGCCCACCTCGGTGTCGCTGAGCGTCTCCAGCGTCTCGGGATCGAGCCGGAGCACCCTGCCGGGGGTCTCGGTCTGATCGCCCTCGCAGACGACGAAGAGCCCGTCGCCCCCCTCGAAGCTCGCGATGTGGGGCCTGAAGCATTCCCCGGAGAGCTCGCGATGAGCGAGCGTGTTGTTGCCATTGGCCACGTCGATGAGGAAGATCGCGTCGGGCACCTGGGTCGGCACGTAAATGCGGCTCGAGTCGGGGGTCCACGCGACGAAGTAGGGCGCGCCGAACAGCGGCAAGTTCGTGTCGGGGTCCTTGAACGTCTCCGATTCGACATCGTAGAAGCGCACATCCCTGCTGTGGATGTTGCTCACGGCGATGGTCTTCTGATCCGGGGACATGACGGCGGCGTAGGGCCCGTAGGACGGGTTGGGCCGCGACGGGCTCGGCCCCACGGGGACGCGCTTCACCTCGGCTCCCGGGTCCGTCAGGTCGACGACCGCGAGGACGTCCTCGCCATAGCAGGCGACGTAGGCGCGGGCGCCGTCCGGGCGCGAGAGGGCGATCCCGTGGGCGGCGATGCAGACAGGGATGAACACCGGCTCGGCCGAGCCCGAGGGCAAGACCTGCTCGGGCTCGATCACCGCGAGCGTCGAGCGCGCCGCCTCGATGTCGCCAGGGTTGTCGATCACGCGCTTCAGATCGTAATGGGAGACGACGAGGCGGCTGCCATCCTCGGAGATCACGAGATCGCCGGGGTTGGGCTCGACGCGGACCTGCCCGAGGACGCGCATGTCGTCGAGCGCGAGCTTCTGGACATAGCCGGCCATGGTGCTCGATCCGTGGCTCGCGTGGGGGCCGATCGTGCCGGCGAGGACAGGGTACGACAGCGCGACGTAGAGCGCGCCCCGCGAGGGATCCACCGCCACATGATGAGGCCCGTCGATCGTCACGGGATCGCGGCCCACCGGGCGAACGCCGAACCGCTCCCCCGTCGCGAGCGAGATGAGGGAGACCGTGTCGGAGCGGCTATCGCTCACCACCCCCATTCCCCCTTCCGGGATCACAATCTCGGGGAGCCGACTCGGATAGGCCTCCCCCTCGTACGCGCCGTAACGGGTTTCGATGATGGGATCTGGCTCGCTGCAGCCCGCCAGCGCCGCCGCCGCGAGCGCGCAGCCCAGGAATCGCAAAAGGACCATGGATGACCTCGAGAGGGAGCCCGGACGCGCCGCATCCTAGCAGCAGCTGGCGCGGAGGCCGCGACCCCGCCCTACCACGGTTCAGGCCGCCCGTGCGCCCCGGCGTGACGCCCCGCGGCGTTCCCTGCCAGGACGCCATGTTGCCCGCACCACGGTTGTTCCATACAGTCTTGTTTCATCGATCGACGCCGGCGCGCGACAACGACTCTACCGCGGGAGTGAACATTTCTTGATCAGGCGCTGGAGCGTGGTCATGTAAGGAAGCGATGAGCCAGACACGAGCAACGGGCACCGGAACGGCAGAGCAAGGCAGGTCGCTGGCCCCGCGCATGACCCGAGATCGCCCCGCGGCGTTCGTCTCCGCCGCGCTCGCTGCGCTCGCGATCGCCGCCTGCGCGCCGGAGGAGTCCCTCGCGCCCGCGCCCCTCCCCGCGCCGAAGCCGCTGCCGGCGCTCCGCGGCGCGCCGCCGCTGACGACCGATCTCACCTTGATCCCGCGCTCCGCGGTGCTCGATCCGCCGGACCGGAACCCGGCGGTGCCGGACGAGATGGAGAAGATGCTCGCCCAGGGCTACGGAGAGGTCGACCTCGGGCCGGGCCTGCCGCTCGCGCCGGCGACGCTCGACGGCACCCCGCCGCCGCCGCCCGGCCCGGGGTCGAAGCTCCTCACGCGCTTCGTCCACCTCGCCGACACCCAGCTCGCCGACGACGAGGCGCCCGCCCGGCTCGCCATCTTCGACTCGCCCGGCCCCTTCGCCTCGGCGTTCCGCCCGCAGGAGGGGCACGAGTGCCGGATCCTCAACGCCGCCGTGCGCACGATCAACGCGCTCCACCGGAGCACGCCCCTCGACTTCGTCCTGCTCGGCGGCGACAACGCCGACAGCGCACAGACGAACGAGATCTCGTGGTTCACGGCGATCCTCGACGGCGCCGAGCGCGTCGAGTGCGACTCGGGCGACGACGACGACCCCGTGCAGGGCCCGGACAACGACCCCAAGGACCCGTTCTTCGCCGAGGGGCTGCTCGTGCCGTGGCGCTGGGTGACCGGCAACCACGACGTCCTGCACCAGGGGAACTTCCCGGTCGACAGCCGCGCCGAGCTCGCGGTGGGGAACATCTCGGAGGGCGGGACGCGCGACTGGTCGCTCCCGGGCGCTCCAGTGATCACGGGCGAGGTCGTCCCGGACCCGAGGAGAGCGCTCCTGACCCGCCCCGCCCTGCTCGAGCAGCTCGCGGCTTCAGGCGACGGGCACGGGATCGGGCCGGATACGCGCGCGTACGGGAAGGCGTTCTACGAGTTCGAC
This sequence comes from Sorangium sp. So ce321, assembly GCF_051530195.1. Classification (NCBI taxonomy): domain Bacteria; kingdom Pseudomonadati; phylum Myxococcota; order Polyangiales; family Polyangiaceae; genus Sorangium; species Sorangium sp. So ce321. The sequence goes on from NZ_CP150329.1 coordinate 8,857,415, forward strand.
GTGAAGGACACCCCCGTCCGCGTCATCGTGCTCGACACGGCCGCCGAGACCGGCGGCGCGAACGGCGTGATCGCCCAGGACGACGTCGACCGGTTCATCCGTCCGGCGCTCGACCGCGCGCAGCGCGAGCGCAGGTGGGTCGTGCTCGCGTCCCACCACGCGTCGCGCCTGCTCGGCGACGGCTCGTTCGCCGGCACGGGGGCGCCCAAGGTGCCCGGCGCGCTCAGCCCCGAGGCGTGGCAGGCGCTCGTGGGCGGCTACGACAACGTGCTCCTCCACCTCGCAGGGCACACGCACGTGCACCGGCTGAACCAGGTGGCGCCGGTCGGCGGGCACGCCTACTGGGAGCTCGAGACCTCCGCGCTCGCCGACTACCCCCATCAGGTGCGCGTGATCGAGATCTGGGACGACGACAACGGCTTCGTCACCATCCGGGGCGTCGCCCTCGACTACGCCGTCGACGACGACCCGGTGGCCGCCGAGGGACGACGCCGGGCCGTCGTGGACTTCACCTCCGGCTTCGGCGACGACGGCAGCGGCGCGCCCGAGTGGCGCAACGTCGAGCTCTCGCTCGAGCGGCCAGACTGATCCCGCGCGCGGCCGCCGCGCCGAGGCGAGCGGGAGCGCCCACCGCGGGCATCGCGCGCGGCCGCTCACCCCCGGTCGAGCAGCGGCACCGTCCCCCGGAGCTCGATCGACAGCGGAGGGTCGGCCCCCTTGCGGACGGCGGCGGCCATCATGTGCCGCTCCGACGGCCGGTAGAGCGCGAACTGCCACGCCGCGCGGTCGTCGTCGAGCCGCGGGTCGAACGAGATCCCGATCTCCGGTCCGCCGTCCAGGTCGAACGAGAAGTGGTCGAGCGGGATCGCGAGCCCCATCCCGCGCGCCTTGATGTACGACTCCTTGAGCGTCCAGTACTCGAAGAAGCGCGCGCGCTGCCGCTCCGACGGCTGCGCGCGCAGCGCGCGCACCTCGGCGGGCGAGAAGAACCGGTCGGCGATGTCCATGGCGCTGCTCGAGCGCTCGGTGTCCTCGACGTCGACGCCCACGTCGCGGTCCAGCGCGACGAGGCAGGCGATCAGCCCCTGCGTGTTGGACAGGTTGAACCGGAGCGGCGGCACGCCCGCCGGCCCAGCGATCGACGGGCGGCCAAATTCGTTCCGGACGAACGTCCACGCCTCGGGCGCGACCGGCGCGTACTTCGAGAGGACCGTGCGCACGAGCGCCCGCGTGAGCAGGTACTCGTGCCGGTTGTTGGCGAACAGGAAGCGCGCCTGCTGCGTCGCCTCGTCCGGCGCCATCAGCCGGTGGTACGCCGCGAGCAGGGCCTCGTCGCGTACCGAGTCGGAGAAGACGTACCAGAGGTGCGCGACACCAGGAGCGAGCTCGAGCATCTACGTCCTCAGCGGAGCCGCGGCCGCGGGCCCCGGCAAGATCTCCCGCAGGCAGCTGTCGGCGGTGCGATCGGCGGGGCGCTGGCGCGGGTAGCCGAACGATACCTCCTCGAAACGAACACCATCGATCCAGTCGGTGCGGGGGATGTGGAGGTGCCCGGACACGACCACCTGCGCGCGGAACCGCGTGTGCCAATCGTGCGTGCGCCGCGTCCCGCACCAGATCGAGAAGCGCGGGATGTGCCGCAGGCGCACGAGCTCCTCCCGCAGCGGGAAGTGGTTGATGAGCACCGTCGAGTGCCCCTCGATCGCGGCGAGTCTCGCCTCCGTCGCCGCGAGGCGAGCCCGGCACCACGCCGGCCGGCTCGCGTACGGGGCCGGGTCGAGCAGCTCCTCGTCGCTGCAGAGGACGCCGCTCTCGACCGCCCACGCCACCGCGTCGCGCTCGGCGACGTCCGCCGGCCGGAAGCTGTAGTCATAGAGCAGGAACATCGGCGCCAGCACGTGCGGCCCGCCCTCGCCGTCCCAAAGCACGTAGGGGTCCTCCGGCGTAATCACGCCGCGGCCCCGGCACAGCTCGACCAGCCGATCGTACCGCCCCTGCCCGCGCGGCCCGCCGCGCTCACTCGGCATCGTGTAGAGCTCGTGGTTGCCCGGCGTCCACACGAGCTGCTTGAACCGCGGGCCCAGCGTATCGAGCACGTAGAGCAGGTGCTGCTCCGTCTCGCCGAGGTCCCCAGCGAGGATGAGCCAGTCGTTCGGCCGCGGCGTGATGCGCTCGATGGCCCACCGGTTCTCCGCATAGCCGACGTGGAGATCACTGAGTGCGAAGAGCTTCATCGTAATGCCGCGTGACCTGCGGCCGAGCCGGCAGGCCGGCCAGCCCCACCCACACCACGGGCGGCGACGGGTGTCCACTGCCGAGCGCCGCCCCCCCTCCCCCGCTCGGCCCCCGGAGAGGGGGACCGGCCCCCCCGATTTGGGCCCGATTCCGCCGGACCTGGCGCGCCGCATTAACTAGGGCTCCAATCCTTGTGCCACATGTGCTACGCGCGTGTGAAGTCAGCACCATGCCTCTGCCCCAACGACAAGGTCTTTACGATCCGGCTTTCGAACACGACGCCTGCGGTCTCGGATTCGTCGCCACGCTCCGCCGTGAAGCGACGCACGAGGTCGTTCGCCAAGCGCTCGAGATCCTCGAAAATCTAACCCATCGCGGCGCCGCTGGCTGCGACCCCTGCACCGGCGACGGCGCGGGCGTCCTCCTCCAGATCCCGCACGAGCTGTACGCCGCGTCCCTCACGGCCCTGGGCATCGCGCTGCCTGCTCCCGGCGACTACGCGGTTGCGACGGTGTTCTTCTCGCAGAACCCGGCGCGCCGCCGCCAGTGCGAGGCGATCCTCGAGGCGGCGGTCGTGCACCACGGCCAGCGCGTCCTCGGCTGGCGCGACGTCCCCATCGACGACGCGGCGCTCGGTCCGGTCGCGCGCGACTCGCGCCCCGCGATCCGCCAGCTGTTCATCGGCAGGGTCGCGCCTCGCCAGTCCTTCGAGCAGGTCCTCTATGCGATCCGCAAGCGCGCCGGCCGCACGGCCCACGCAGACGACTTCTACATCGCGTCCTGTTCGTCGCGGACGGTCGTCTACAAGGGCCTGATGCTCGCGGAGCAGGTCTCGGCGTTCTACCCCGACCTGTCCGACAAGCGCGCCGTGTCGCGGCTCGCGATGGTCCACTCGCGCTTCTCCACGAACACCTTCCCCACGTGGGAGCGCGCGCACCCGTACCGGGTCATCGCGCACAACGGCGAGATCAACACCCTCCGCGGCAACACCGCGTGGATGAGCGCGCGCGAGGCGCTGCTCAAGAGCGATGTCTTCGCGACCGCGATCGAGGACTTCAACCCGATCATCCGCCCCGGCGGGTCCGACTCGGCCGCGCTCGACAACGTCGTCGACTTCCTGCTCGCGAGCGGCCGGTCGCTGCCGCACGTGATGATGATGCTCGTGCCCGAGGCCTGGGCGCTCGACCCGGACATGTCGGCCGAGAAGAAGGCCTTCTACGAGTACCACGGCTGCCTGATCGAGCCCTGGGACGGCCCCGCGGCGCTGTGCTTCACCGACGGCCGCCTCATCGGCGCGACCCTCGACCGCAACGGCCTGCGCCCCGCGAAGTACGTCGTGACGAGCGACGGGCTCGTCGTGCTCGCCAGCGAGTTCGGCGTGCTCGACATCGAGCCGGCGCGCGTCATCCAGAAGGGGCGCCTCCAGCCGGGCAAGATGTTCCTCGTCGACACGAGCGAGGGCCGCGTCGTCAGCGACGACGAGATCAAGCGCCGCGTCGCGACGCAGAAGCCCTACGCCGCCTGGGTCGCCGAGAACAAGATCGACCTGCGCGCCCTCGAGGACGTGCCGAGCCTCTACACCGTCCCGCACGCGGATCTCCGGACCCTGCAGCAGGCCTTCGGCTACACCGATGAGGACCTGCGGATGATCCTCGCGTCGATGGCGACCCTCGGCGAGGAGCCGGTGGGCTCGATGGGCATCGACATCCCGCTCGCCGTCCTCTCCGAGAAGCCCCAGCTGCTCTTCCGCTACTTCAAGCAGCTGTTCGCCCAGGTCACGAACCCGCCGGTCGACCCGCTCCGCGAGGAGATCGTGATGTCGCTCGTGAGCTGCGTCGGCGGCGAGGGCAACCTCCTCGAGGAGACGCCCCGCCAGTGCCGGATGCTCGAGCTGCCTCACCCGATCCTCACGCAGGACGATCTGTCCAAGCTGCGCAAGAACGTCTTCCCTGATTTCCGCGCGGCCACGCTGCCGATGTACTTCCCGGTCGACGGTGATCCGGAGGACAATCTCCGCACCGCGCTCGCGCAGCTCTGCAAGGACGCGAGCCGCGCGATCGCCGACGGCGCGAGCATCCTCATCCTCAGCGACCGCGGCATCGACGAGACGCTCGCCCCGATCCCGAGCCTGCTCGCGATGGGCGCCGTGCACCACCACCTCATCAACGAGGGGACGCGCACGCGCGCCGGCATCATCGTCGAGACCGGCGAGGCGCGTGAGGTCGGCCACATGGCGCTGCTCATCGGCTACGGCGCGGGCGCGGTGAACCCGTACATGGCGTTCGAGTCGATCGCGGCGATGTGCCGCGACAAGACCCTCGGCGACCTCTCGCCGTCCGCGGCGAGCTCGCGGTACGTGAAGGCGCTCAAGAAGGGCATCCTGAAGATCATGTCGAAGATGGGGATCAGCGCGCTCTCCAGCTACCAGGGCGCGCAGATCTTCGAGGCGATCGGCATCGATCAGATCGTCGTCGACGCGTACTTCACCGGCACGGCGTCGCGCATCCGCGGCGTCGGGCTGCGCGAGATCGCGGAGGAGGCGCTCGCGCGCCACCAGATGGCGTACGGCGAGCGGGCGCGGGCGCACCTCGACGTCGGCGGCCACCACCACTTCCGCGTGTTCGGCGAGCGGCACCTCTGGACGCCGCAGTCGATCTCGACGCTCCAGCGGGCGGTCCGCCTCGACGACGCGAAGAGCTACGCCGAGTACGCCGCGATCATCAACGAGCAGCAGGAGCACCCGATGTCGCTCCGCGGGCTGTGGGACTTCAAGCCCGCGGGCCCGCCGGTGCCGCTCGAGGAGGTCGAGCCCGCCGCCTCGCTGGTCAAGCGCTTCGCCACCGGCGCCATGTCCTTCGGGAGCATCTCGAAGGAGGCGCACGAGACCCTCGCCGTCGCGATGAACCGCATCGGCGCGCGGTCGAACACCGGCGAGGGCGGCGAGGACTCGGCGCGCTTCATCCGGCTGCCGAACGGCGACTCCAAGCGGAGCGCGGTGAAGCAGGTCGCCTCCGGCCGGTTCGGCGTCACCGCCGAGTACCTCGTCAACGCCGACGAGCTGCAGATCAAGATGGCGCAGGGGGCCAAGCCCGGCGAGGGCGGCCAGCTCCCGGGCCACAAGGTCGACGCGGTGATCGCGAAGGTGCGCCACTCGACCCCGGGCGTGACCCTGATCTCGCCGCCGCCGCACCACGACATCTACTCGATCGAGGACCTCGCGCAGCTCATCTTCGACCTGAAGAACATCAACTCGAAGGCGCGCATCAGCGTGAAGCTCGTCGCCGAGGCGGGCGTCGGCACCATCGCCGCGGGCGTCGTGAAGGCGCACGCCGACGTGGTGCTGATCAGCGGGGACTCGGGCGGCACCGGCGCCTCCCCGCTCACGTCGATCCACCACGCGGGCGTGCCGTGGGAGCTCGGGCTCGCCGAGGCGCACCAGGTGCTCGTGATGAACGGGCTCCGCGGCCGCGCCATCGTCCAGACCGACGGCAAGCTGATGACGGGCCGCGACGTCGCGTTCGCCGCCCTGCTCGGCGCCGAGGAGTTCGGCTTCTCCACGGCGCCGCTCGTGGCGGCAGGCTGCATCATGATGCGCAAGTGCCACCTCAACACCTGCCCGGTCGGCATCGCCACCCAGGACCCGGAGCTCCGCAAGAAGTTCACGGGTACGCCGGAGCACGTCATCAACTTCTTCTTCTACGTGGCGGAGGAGCTCCGGCAGATCATGGCGAGCCTGGGCTTCCGTACGCTGACCGAGATGGTCGGGCGCTCCGACTGCATCGTGCAGCGGCGCACCGGCCTCCACGCGAAGGCGAGGAAGATCGACTGCTCCGAGGTGCTCTACCGCCCGAAGGAGGCCCTCACGAGCCCGACCCACTGCGTCGAGCTGCAGGACCACAAGCTCGACCGGGTGCTCGACCTCAAGCTGATCGAGCAGGCGCGCGCCACGATCGACGGCGGCCCGCCCGTCGTCATCGAGACCCGCGTGAGGAACTCGGACCGGACGCTCGGCGCGATGCTGAGCGGCGAGATCGCGCGCCGCCACGGCAGCGTCGGGCTCCCCGAGGACAGCATCGTGGTGAAGTGCGCCGGCAGCGCCGGCCAGAGCTTCGGCGCCTTCGCCTCGCGGGGCATGACGATCGAGCTCGAGGGCGACGCGAACGACTACGTCGGCAAGGGCCTCTCGGGCGGCGTCGTGGCGGTGCGCCCGCCGCGCGAGGCGCCGTTCAAGCCGGACGACCAGGTCATCGTCGGCAACGTCGTGCTCTACGGCGCGACGGGCGGCCGCGCGTTCTTCAACGGCCGCGCGGGCGAGCGCTTCGCGGTCAGGAACAGCGGGGCCACCACCGTCGTCGAGGGCGTGGGCGACCACGGCTGCGAGTACATGACGGGCGGCACCGTGATCATCCTCGGCACCACCGGCCGCAACTTCGGGGCCGGCATGAGCGGCGGTCTGGCCTACGTCTTCGACGAGGACGCCCTCTTCGAGGCGCGCTGCAACAAGGAGATGGTGGCGCTCGAGACGATGACCGCGGCCGACGCCGAGTCGGTGCGGGCGCTGCTCGAGGAGCACGTGCAGCGCACGGGCAGCCGGAAGGCGACCGAGCTGCTCGACTCCTGGCAGGCCGTCCTGCCGAAGTTCGTGAAGGTCGTCCCGAGCGAGTACCGGCGCGCCCTCGAGGCCGCGTCGGCGCCCGCGACCAACGGGGCGGACGCGACCGACGGGATCGTGTCCCTCCTTTCACCCTCCACCCCCTACGTTTCCACTGGACGTTACATCCCCGCCAACGCGGGTCCCGCGAGCACGGGAGAGAGGTCGGCCGCCCATGGGTAAGGTACGAGGCTTCCTCGAGATCCAGCGGGTCGACATCAAGAAGCGGCCCGTCTCCGAGCGTTTGAACGACTGGCAGGAGTTCGAGCTCCCGATCCCCGACACCGAGCTGCGCGACCAGGCAGCCCGGTGCATGGACTGCGGCATTCCGTTCTGTCACGACGGGTGCCCGCTCGGGAACCTGATCCCCGACTGGAACGATCACATGTTCCGCGAGCGCCTCCCCGAGGCGATCGCGGCGCTCGACGCGACGAACAACTTCCCCGAGTTCACCGGGCGGGTGTGCCCGGCGCCCTGCGAGGCGGCGTGCGTGCTGAACATCGAGGGCAAGCCGGTCACGATCAAGAACGTCGAGCGCGGCGTCGCCGATCGCGCGTTCGAGCGGAACCTCGTCGTGCCGGTCATCGCGAAGCAGCGGACGGGCAAGCGGGTCGCGGTGATCGGCTCGGGGCCCGCCGGCCTCGCGGCCGCGCAGCAGCTCGCGCGCAAGGGGCACGACGTCACGCTCTTCGAGCGCGACGACCGCATCGGCGGCCTGCTCCGGTACGGCATCCCCGACTTCAAGATGGAGAAGCACCTCATCGACCGGCGCATGGAGCAGATGCAGGCCGAGGGGGTGACCTTCCGCACCGGCGTGAACTGCGGCGTCGACATCACCGGCGACGCGCTGCGCGAGCAGTACGACGCCATCGTGCTCTGCGGCGGGGCGCGCCGGCCGCGCGACCTGCCGGTGCCGGGCCGGGAGCTCAAGGGCATCTACTTCGCCATGGATTTCCTGACCCAGCAGAACAAGCGGGTCGCCGGCGACGTGATCCCCGACGGCGAGGCGGTCTTCGCGACGGACAAGCGCGTGGTCGTCATCGGCGGCGGCGACACGGGCTCCGACTGCCTCGGCACGAGCCACCGCCACCGCGCGGCGCACGTCACGCAGCTGGAGCTCCTGCCCCGCCCGCCCGAGCAGCGCTCCCTGACGAACCCGTGGCCCGCGTGGCCGCTCGTCCTCCGCTCGTCGTCCTCGCACGAGGAGGGCGGCGAGCGGGACTGGTCGGTGTCGACGACCGCGTTCCTCGGCGACGAGCGCGGGAACGTCCGCGCCCTCCAGGCCACGCGGGTGAGCCTGGAAGGCGGGAGGTTCGTGCCCGTCCCCGGGAGCGAGTTCGAGATCCCGTGCGAGCTCGTCCTGCTCGCGATGGGCTTCGTCGGCTCCGAGCGCGAGGGGCTGATCGAGCAGCTCGGCGTGGCGATGGACCAGCGCGGCAACGTGAAGGCCCCGGGCGGGCGCACGAGCGTGGAGGGCGTCTTCGCCGCGGGCGACATGTCGCGCGGCCAGAGCCTCGTCGTCTGGGCCATCGCGGAGGGGCGCAAGGCCGCCGAGGCGGTCGATGCGTACCTGATGCAGCCGGCGAAGCGCCGGCTGGCGCTCGCGGCGAGCTAGAGCGCGGCCCGTGCGAGCGCTCGTCTGGGACGGCACGGCCGCGCGCGTCGTCGACCGCGCGCCCCCCTCGACCACGGCCGACATGGCGGTGGTCGAGGTGCGGTGCGCGGGGATCTGCAACACGGATCTCGAGATCGTCCGAGGGTACATGGGCTTCCGTGGCACCCTCGGGCACGAGTTCGTCGGCGAGGTCGTGGACGGGCCTGCCGCCTGGCGGGGCCGCCGCGTCGTGGGCGAGATCAACTTCGCGTGCGGCCGCTGCAGCACCTGCGCGCGCGGGCTGGGCAGGCACTGCCCGGCGCGCACGGTGATGGGCATCGTCGGCGCCGACGGCGCGCTGGCGGAGCGCGTCGCCGTGCCCGTCGCGAACCTCCACGCGGTCGACGACCGCGTGGACGACGAGGAGGCGGTGTTCACCGAGCCGCTCGCGGCGGCGTTCGCGATCCTGGAGCAGGTGCGCGTGGCGCCGGGCACCTCGGCGCTCGTGCTCGGCGACGGGAAGCTCGGCCTGCTCATCGCGCAGGTGCTGCAGCAGGCCGGCGCCCGCGTCCTCGCGGTCGGCAAGCACGAGGACAAGCTCGCCTTGCTGCGCGCGCGGGGCATCGCGACCGAGCTCATCCGTACCGAGGCGGCGGGCCAGGCTGATGCCGGCGGCGCGCCCGCTGCGGCCGCCTGGGCCGGGGAGCCGGCCGAGCTCGTGGTCGAGGCCACGGGGACCGCCGAGGGGTTCGCGAGGGCGGTCCGCGCGACCCGGCCGCGCGGCACGCTGGTGCTGAAGAGCACGGTCGCCGGGCTCTCCAGCGTCCACCTCGCCGAGCTCGTGGTCCACGAGATCACCGTGGTCGGGTCCCGCTGCGGGCTGTTCGAGCCAGCGCTGCGCGCCCTCGAGGACCGCAGCGTCGACGTCCGCTCGCTCGTGTCGGCCCGGCTCCCGCTCGAGCGCGCTGAGGAGGCGCTGCGGGCCGCGGCGGCCCCAGGCGCCCTCAAGGTGCTCGTCACACGCTGAGCCGGGCTCGAGCTCTCCGGGTGCCCCAGCGCCTCACGGCGGGCCACCGGCCGGCGCGTCGAGCCCGTCGTTCCGCGAGGCCAGGCACACCGGATCGAGTGGCCCGGCCAAATTGTAATATAAAACACTATTTTCTACAGATTCTCAGGACATCCTCGAGAAATCGAGCTCCCGCTCGCCGGCGGACGTCCAGAGGTGAGGTGGCGCCCGCCTGAGGGGTTGGTCGTTGTCTGGCCGGCGATACAGCTCGTGGCGACGATGCGCCACGAAGCACCCGAGCGAGATCCAGAGAGTCTCTATGTCTTCGTGACGAAATTCCCCTGCAAGCCGTAATGCGAGGGAGGAACTCTCATGAGAGGTGCATGTTCGGCTTTGATCGCAGGAATTCGGGGTGCGCGACACGCGTCCAGGCGCGTCGCAGGAGAATTTCACCCGGCCAGCTGGAATAGATCCTGGTAGGAGTCGCAGGTTGCGGCAGGAATCAGGAGCAGCGATGAGCGCCAAGGACAACCCACACCACCACGGCCGCCGAGCGGACGGCTCGCACGAGGCCCGGCAAGCAAGGGAGAGCTGGGAGCAGCAGAAGCTACGGGAGCTCGACCTCGACGACATCGACGGGGATGCGTCGATGTTCTGCCTCCATTGCCGCCGTGAGATGCTGGAGCGGCTCGCGCGAGCCCAGGAGCGCGGCTCGGTGCTCTTCGACATGGTCAGGCGTCATGGCCTGAGCCCGCTGCCTCCTCAGGGCGCCCCGCTCGACGCCGAGGGCGCTGGGCGCGCGCCGGGGCTTCCTCTGGGCCGCTGGCCGAGCGCCCCGCGCAGCCGCCGCGCGGTGCGGCTCGTCCTCGCGGCCGTCGCGGCGCTCGTGACCGGCGCGCTGGTGCTCTGGGCGGCGCTCGCTCATCTGAGCCGTTGAGGCCGACGCCGCTCGCGCCGCGGGCGTGGCCAGACAGCGGATCGCTCAGCCGAGCCGGCGGAACAGGCCGGAGATGAACCGCGACGGCGGCGGGACCTGCCGCGGTCGCCACGCCGACGCGGCCACGAGGGACACCCCGTTGCGCATGAGCAGGATCGCCGGCTCGTCCGACCGGACGTCGAACCCCTGGTTCAGGCGGAGCCCTCCGCGGACCAGCGCCTCGTGCGGCGAGACGCGCAGCGGCTCGAAGCCGTTCATGCGGAGGCGGCGCTGCCACGCGCCCCGGCGCTCGTGCCGCTCGACCCGCGCCGCCCCTTCCCCCACGACCACGTTCATCACCTCCTGCCCGAAGAAGACCTGCTCGATGGTCTCGCGCGCGGCGATATGCGGCGGCAGCAGCGCCTCGAGCGCCTGGAATACCGCATAGTAATGGCCGATCGCCTCGGACAGCCGCGGCAGGAACTGGAGCGCGTTGTGCTCGACGTCCGGCTCGACGAGCGTCAGCACCCGCGGCGACAGCGCGCGGATCCTCGTGAGGATCGTGTCGCGGTTCGCGGTCGGGTGCACCGACGCGTCCGGGACATGGTGCAACGCGAAGGCCGCATTGACGGCGATGGGGGCCGTGGAGCGGGACGCGATACGGTTCCAGTCGACGCGCTCGACCGAGGAGGCGACGCCGTGGAACTCGAAGGGGACCTTCAGCCGCTCCGCCCACCCTCCGATGAAGGCGCCGGCCCAGCGCAGCCGCTGCTCGGGATCGGGGCCGCGGCACGGCAGGTCGATCCCGGTCAGACGGACCCGCGGCGGACCGCCGGGCCGCGACGCCAGCCGGTGTAGCAGGAACGGCCACTGCGTACCGCCACCGACGCCGATGTCGATGACGTGGACCTCCTCTTCACCCTGGAACGCCTCGACGATGGCCGCGTTCGCGCTGAGGTAGCCGAACCGGATGAGCGGCGTCGCGTGCACGAGCAGCTGAAAGGCCGCGAGCATGTCCCGCGGGCCGGCGCTGCGCAGATAGAGGTTGCCGTCGCCGGAGCGGTCTCCTTCCAGGCGGGCGAGCAGCGCCCGGCCGAACACGCCGGAGATGCGCTCGGAGGCATCCCCGGTATCGGGCTCGGCCCGCAGGATGCCGTCCACGAGCGCCCTCGCGCGCTCGCAATCGCCCGCGTCGATCGCCTCGCCCGCGGCCAGGAGGCGGCTCAGGAACGGACGGCGCCGGGAATGCGTCTGTCGCGTCCCCGAGCTCGGTTGCTGTCCCAGCCCGGGACTGGATGATGCCGAGCTCGTGGGCCCCTCTACGTGTGCTCGTAGGCTGACAGGCGCCTCTTCGGCCGATGCGTGTCTACGGATCCCGTTCATGGTGTCCAGGGCTGTTCAGCCAGGTAGCCCGCCGTCCTGGCTGGGCTCTCCGCGACCAGACCAGACGACGTCAAGCGCGAACGCATGACGTCGACCGCCTCGCAGGAGCCGGGGGTTTCAATGTTTGCTGACAGCGTTGCGGGAGAGCCTGACGGCGAGAGGGGAGCGGACGCTCGGCAGCAGCGCGCCCGCGGCGAGGCCGCGAGGCGCGCTGCCCGCCCACGACGCGATGAAAATTGAGCTCGCACGAGGGCTCGACAGACAACTCTCTGTACATCGATGAAGCCGCCCGCTCGGTCAAGTCCAAGATTGTCATACTGCGTGGCGCTCCTTCCTCGTGTCCGTTGCGCCGTCCGAGCCCCCCTGGCGGGAGACGTAGGCTCTCGTAGGCGGCTAACCGGATGACCACGGTGGCCGTGCGGCAGGTGGCAGTCCCCGGCCTCCGCCGCGCGCAGCGCGCGGTCTCGAGCGCGCGGCCGCGGGAGATGGGGAACACCACCGCTGATCTCTTATGTCGCGTTGCGCGTCACAGCGCATCGCGCCCTTCGAGCTGGCGCGCGTCAACATGGCGCGATCCAGCATGGCGCGCGCCGGATCCGTTGACTTGACCGTGGTCGTGACAGCACCTCGCTTGCGACGGGGCTTACACACCATATTACATCCTGCATAATCAGGTCTGTAAATACCCTATACATGGGTGCTCGGTCGATCGAGCGCACGCTGCGTCGCCGGATGAGGGCAACCCTGCGACGGCGGGGCCTCGCCCTCGCCCGAGCCTCTCCCGAGGACCGGCGCCCCGGCGTCCCCGATGCTCCAGGAGGCACAGCGTGATTGCTGGAGACGATGTATGGAACGACCGCCCTATCGGGCTCAGCGGCCTACGCCCGGGGAGACTTCGTCATCGCGGCGCCGCGCGGCAAGCGCGCGTTGTCGGCCGCGCGGCGCCGGCATTGACGTGCTCGTGTGCTTGTGCATACCGTGGGGGCCCGGCTCACTCGTTATCGGACACATCGCTCCCTTCGGCGAAATGCGAGCGATCTACGCCATTCTTCTCGAGCCAGCGTCGAATTCGATTCCTGTGCACGCCGAGCCTGCTGGCCGCGCGAGACACATTGCCTCGTTCGAGGCGAAGCGCCTCGGCGATCTCGTCTTCAGGCGGCGTCTGGCTCGCGCGCGCTGGGCGGACATCGCTCCCCGTCTGCCGGACGTGCGGCTCGTGCGCGTCCGCGCTCAGCCCGACGCCCGCGAGCGGGTCCAGGTCCTTCGCCTCGACGGTGCTCCGCCGCTCGTCGAGCGCGCGCGTCACCGCGCGCCGCGCCTCGCCGACGAACTCGCGCAGGTTCCCTGGCCAGCGCCGCATCGCGCACGCGATGATCAGGGAATGGTGAATCGTCGGCGGCGCGCCTCCGCCGACCGTGCCCACGGCCTTCGCGCATTGCGCGAGCAGCCAGGGGATCTCCTCGAGCCGCTCGCGCAGCGGCGGGAGCCGGACCTCGGGCCGGCCGATGCGATAGTAGAGATCGTCCCGGAAGCGGCCCTGGGCGACGCGCGCGCGCAGGTCGTGCGTCGCGGCGCAGATCCGGATCTGCACCGGGTGAGGCGCGACCGCGCCGAGCTCGAGCACCTGTCGCGTGTCGATGGTGCGCAGCAGCTTCGCCTGGACGGCCGCGTCGAGCTCCGCCACCTCGTCGAGGAAGAGCGTGCCCCCGTGGGCGGCCTGCACGTAGCCCTCGGTGTCGTGCGTCGCGCCGGAGTAGGCGCCGCGCCGGGCGCCGAAGAGGAGCCGCTCCGCGAGCCCCTCCGGGATGGCCGCGCAATTGACGGCCACGAAGGGGCCGCGCGCCTGCGGCCCCGCCTCGTGGTAGGCGCGCGCCGCGAGCTCCTTGCCCGTGCCGCTCTCGCCCGTCACGAGGAGGCTGTCGCCCGCGGCGGCCGCGCGGGTGATGGTGTCGTAGGTCTGCTGCAGCCTTGGGCCGAGGACGCTCTCCTTCTCGACGCGCACGCCCCCGCGCGAGAAGGGCCGGATGTCCGAGAGGGCGAGGAACACCGACGTCCCCGCGCCGACGACCTGGATCGCCTCGCGCCGGATCTCACCGCGGATCGCCTCGCCGTTGACCGAGGTCCCGTTGGTGCTGCCGAGATCCTCCACGGTCCAGGCGGCCCCGTCGTACGCGATGCGCGCGTGTCGCCGCGACATGAGCGAGTCGTCCACGAGGGGCACGCCGCCCACGCCCCCGCGGCCCAGCACCACGGAGCCACCATCCAGCGGGATCGGCGCGCATCGCGGCTGATTCCCCGAGAAAATCAGGACGATGCCGGGAACGGGCTCGGCGACCGAGGGTTCGGGGGGCACCGAGACGCGGACAGTGGAGTGGTCCATCGGGATCTATCTTACTCGTTCAAGGACCTGGCCGGCCAGTGGCCGGCCACTTCCGCGCCGCCGCCGGGGTTTCCCGGGCAGCTCAGCGTCACCCCGCGGGTTTCCCGCGGCAAGCTCAGCGTTCGCCGCGCGGGTTTCCCGCGGCAAGCTCAGCGTCGTCGCGCGGGTTTTCCTGGGCATAAGTCCCGGTAAATCCAGGTCACCCCGTTCGCCAGGTTCGGCACGAGTTGTGCTTCATTCGCACGGTATGGTGGCCTCTGCAAGAGCTCGCATCCATCGGGACCGGGGGTCTGCCCTCGAGGTGAACATGGGTTCCGGCCGCAACATCGACGAGGCGGGTCGCCGCTCTCCCCGGCGTCTGCACACATCTCGTACCCTGCCGAGCTTCCCCACCCACCCCGGCCTCCAGAGCATCACCGGCCTGCGCGGCGCGCTCGAGTTCCTGGAGTGGCCGGCGTCCGAGTGGACCATCAAGGACCTCCAGGACTGGTTCGTCGACCACCTCGTGACCCCGGGCCTGATGAAGCGCCCGCAAATCGTGCGCGAGCCCGGCGCGACGCCCGTCATGCTCGATCCGCGGGCCGACGGCGGCAGCAACCTCGAGGAGCTGATCTACAAGGCCCGCGGCCGCGTCATCACGGCGCTGAGGGGGCTCATCGCGCCCGTCGCCGACGATCGGTTCCTGAACGCGGCGATCTACGGGGGCAGGGTCCGCCGGGCCGCGGTCGGCGGCCGTCCCGTCTGGGTCGCCTCCCCCCGCGAGATCGACTTCCTCGGTGACATCGTGCTCAGCTTGCTCGCTGCCGACATCTTGCTCGATCGGGAGTTCTATCGCGCACACCTCTGCATCTGTGAAGTGTGCGGGAGGGTGTCATTCAAGGACAGCCCGGACGCGCGAGGCGTATGCGGCGAGCACCGGGGCCATGTGTCCGGGTTCACGCCGCGGGTGCGCTGAGCGCCTGCGGCGGAGCAGCGACGCTCGAGACGATGAAGGCCGGCTGGAAGCGCCGGCCTTCGTCATTTGCATGGATGCGGATCCGGTCCGCCCCGAGCGACCGTGAGCCGGGGCGGACGGCGCGGCCTCACTCGACGTCGCCTCACTCGATGTCACCTCACTCGACGTCGAACGAGACCCAGGCGCCCGTCGCCCAGTCGCCATCCGCCTTGAAGGCGCCGATATAGGTCGCCTCCGCGTCGAAGAAGCCGTCGTCGGGCGGGGTCGCCGCGTTCTCGGTGAGCGTGGCTGCCGGGCGGAAGTCCGGCGTGGCCGCGAAGCAGTCGGCGAGCTCCGGGTCCACGACGCTGTTCAGCGAGCTCGCCTCCTCGAACCACGCGATCTCGTCCACGCCGCCGTCGTCATCGTCGTCGAGCGTCGACTCGGTGGACTCGTTCACGTCGGTCTCCTCGTAGGCGATGTTCGCCTCGGCGTTGACGTTGCCCGAGATGATGGAGCTCGCGAACTCCACCTCGGTCCCGTCGTTCCTGAGATCCAGGCCCGCCTCGAAGCCGGTCACGATCGTGTTGAAGATATGGGCCTTGGTCCCGCGGCGGAGCAGCATGCCGTACTGCTGCTTGTCGACGTCCTTCTTCTTGCCGCACAGGGTGACGTTGTAGATCGTCGGCTCGCTGACGGGCGTGTTAGCGGACCCCTCCGCGTCGTTGTCGCCCTCGAAGCCGTTCGTATCGTCCGCGACCGTGGGATCCTGCTGGAGCGCGAGGAACTGGAGCTTGCCGACGTAGCCGAGGTCCCAGTCGAAGCCGTCGTCGCCGTTCTGCGCGCAGAGGAGGTGCTTCGCGTTGACGGTGCCGCCGAAGAACTCGAAGCAGTCGTCGAGCGTGTGGTGCACCATCACGTGATCGACCGTCGTCCTGGAGCCCACGCCGGCCAGCGTGAGGCCGTTCACCTCGTTGTCCTGCGAGAGAAGGATCCCGCTGAACTCGATGCGGACGTACTGGAGGACACCGCTGCTATCGTCCTCCACATCACCGCCGTATTCGACGCCGACGATGCCCTCGACCTCCGCCTTGCCGCCAGGCACGTTGATGGGGGCATTGCCGAGCAGCATGACGCCGCCCCAGTCGCCCGCGGAGCGCTCGCCCTTCGGGCTCTGGCTCGTGAACACGATGGGCTTGTCGGCGGTGCCCTTGGCGTTGATCATCGCGCCGGGCTTCACGACGAGCGTCGCGAGGCTCTCCTTGTCGCCCATGATGGTCGTGCCAGGCTCGATGGTGAGGGTGGCGCCGTCCTCGACGAAGATGGTGCCCTTCATGAGGTAGCAGCTGTCAGCGCTCCACGTCGTGTCTGCTTCGATCGACTCGTCGATCTCCACCGGGGCGGCGCAGTCCGGGCCGTCGCCGCCACCGCCCTTGCCGCCACCGCCGTCGCCGCCACCGCCGCCACCGCCGCCGGTGCCGCTCGTCGTCGACGAGCTGGACGTGCTCGCCCCGCCGTCGTCATCGCCGCAAGCGGCAGCCATCGCGACGGCGAGCGCCGACGCGCAAACCAAGGCAATTCTCGATGTCCTCATTGGTCTTCTACCTCCTGGATGAAGCTAGTCCCCACTGGCAACATCGTGAATATCGCCACGTGACGATTCGGTGGCGCGATCAATAGGTCAGCGCTGCGCTCAATGTCACGGTAGTACCAACGTGGTATTCGAGCACGACATTGTCGTCCGTGCTCTCTTTACCTTGCGTGACGCGGACGGGAGCATCGATGAGGTTCTCGCCGGCCAGCTTCAGCTCGACATGCTCGCCGAGGCGCTGAGCGACCGTGAGGTCGATCTGGTGCCGCGGCTGCTCGTACTCGTCCGGCATGTTCTTGCCCACCGTCCGGAGCCGGGCGCCGAACACGTTGTAGAGGAGCCGGACGCTCGTGCCGGTCGACTCGCCGCTGTAGTCGAGCCCCAGGTTGACGACGAAGGGGGATTGCCCCTGGAGCGAGTGCGTCGCGGTGCTCTGGATCGCGATCCCTCCCTCCTTCGGCTCGGGGTTGATCTCGACGTCCGAGGTCGCGAGCGTGACATTGCCAAGGACAGTGACGTCCCGCAGGAATGGGCCGATGAAGCCCAGGCTCTTTCTGATCTCGAGCTCGAGGCCCGCGACATAGCCGCTGTCTCCGTTCGTCCAGCTCAGCCGCCCCTTGCCGCTGCTGGGCTTGATGATCTCCTCGATCGGGTCCTCGAAGTGCTTGTAGAAGATGCTGGTCGCCACCACCTCGCCGGCCGTCGGGAAGAGCTCGAACCGGAGGTCGCCGTTCACCACGCTCGTCCGCTCGAGGTCTGGATTGCCTTCCACCTCCCGCGCGCTGTACCCCGGCTGGGACAGCGCCGGGCTGAGCTCGATGAGCTGGGGCCGAGCGAGCGTCCTCGTCACGCTGAACCTCAGGTTCGAGCTCGGCGTCGTCTTGAACACGAGGCCGGCCGCGGGCAAGAGATCCACGTCGTCGTCGACGACGTTCTTCTCGGGATCATCCGGGACATCCATCGACAGCATGGAGGCCTCGACCCGGGCGCCGAGGATCGCCCGGAGCCACCGCGTGATGTGGGTGTCGGTCATCACGTAGCCCGCGTAGAGATCGGTGCTGGCCGTGTAGTCGTCCGTGTCGCGCGTGGTCTCCTCGAGCTCGAAGAGGGTGCCGATGTTCTCGTCCGAGAACAGCGGGCCCGGCTCCTGTCGCAGCACGGTCGTGTCGGCGAGCCGGAGCGCCTTGAACCGGAACCGGCGCGCGTCGAACTCACGCGTCCGGAAGTTCAGCAGACCGCCCACCTTCAGGCGGGTCGGGGCGTCTCCACGGATGAGCGGCAGCGCGTAAGAGATCTGCCCGCCGTAGCTCGTGTCCGCAAGATCGATGAAGACGTGCGAGCCGCTCAGCGTGCCGTCGTCCCACGACCAGGCGCCGCTCGTGTCGTCCCGAGCGTAGACGTTCTCCCGCGCGTCGGGCTCGTCCGAGGTCGCCCGGGAGACGGACGCCTTCCAGTCGAGCGTGCCGTTCCCGAGCGCCGCGATGCGGTGCTCGCCCGAGAGCTGGCCCAGGGTGAGCGCCCGGGAGACGAAGCGCTGCAGCGTGTCGCGGTACACCGCCCCGCCGCTCTCCTCGATGACCTCCCTCGACTGGAGCGCCACGTCGTCCGATGAGCGGCTGTGGAGCGCGGTGAGCATCACCTTGTGATCCCGATCGGGCGTGTAGGTGACGCTCGCGAAGCTCCCCCAGGACACCTGATCGCGGATGCTGTCCACCGCAGAGTCGTTGAGCTGCCGCAGGCCGCCGTCGCTCGTGGGATCGAACGCGTAGGTCCGGCTGATCTCGTCGGCGCGCGGGGCGAACTTGCGGCCATAGCTCAGCGTGGCGAGGTAGCCGAGGCGCTGCTCGCCGCGGAGCTTCAGGGTGTCGCCGACGACGACGCTGCCGCTCCCGTTCGGCGGGGTGAACGACCGGCGCGTCGCCATCGACGAGTTGATCGCCCTCCCGTGGGCCGCGATTTCATCCCTCGTGATCAGCTTGCCGTCCGGCCGTCGGATCCCGCGGGCCACCTTGTGCTCGGGGATCTCTGCGGGGAGCGCGCGCGCGCCATCGTCGATCCCGAGCCAGTCGGTGCTCGATCCGGAGTAGGTCAGGCGATCTCGAAATGTGCTGTGGGTGTTCGCCGCGAGCGACAGCGACGCCTGGAGGAGGAACCTGGTCGGGAGCTCGCGTGTGTTGATCTGGACCGAACCGCCCACGAAATCGCCGGGGATGTCCGGCGTGAATGTCTTGACGATGGTGATGTCGCTGAGGACGAGCGACGGGAAGAGATCGAGCGGGACGGCCTGCCGGTCGGGCTCTGGGCTCGGGAGCGGCGCGCCGTTCAGCAGCGCGTTCGTGTAGCGATCGCCAAGGCCACGCACGTACACGTACCTGCCGTCGACCACGGTCGCGCCGACGACGCGCTTCGCGGCCTCCGCGGCGTTGCGATCGGGCGTCTTCGCGATCTCCTTCGCGCCGATGGCGTCGCCCACGTGGGCCGCGTTCTTGCGGAGGAGCAGCTGCGCCGCGACGCTCGCGCGCTCCGGCTCGAACTCGACCTCGATGACCTCCTCGGCCTGCTGATCCGGCTCGAGGCGGACGTCGACCTGGATCACCTGCCCGGCGGTCACCCGCACGTCCCGCACGCGCTGCGGCCTGTGCGCCTCGTACCAGACCCGGAGCTGATGGTTCCCCGGCGGGAGCTCCAGGCGATACCGCCCGTCGAGATCCGCGATGGCCTTGAGCTTCGTCCCGACGACCGACACCTGCGCGTCGAGGACGGGCTCCTGCGTGGCGGAGTCGGTGACGACACCCCACACGACGCCTTTACCCGCCGGAGGCGGGCGCGACGGGCTCGGCTCGTCGAGCCCCGCGACGTCCTCCGCCGCCGGGGCGCCGGCCTCGACGCCAGCGCCCGGGGGCGCCGGCGGCGCGGCGGCTCCGGGGTCGCCCTGCGCCAGGGCCGTGGCCCCCCAGCAGAGCGGTGTCACGAGCGCTGCGACTACCCCCGAGATCCTTCTGCGAATCATGCACCTGTCCCTTCGCGCGTCCCGAGCTCGGGCGCGCTGTCGATCCGATGGCCGGGCGCACGTGCGCCCGTGACCCGTGATGAGGAGAGCGCCGGCTCCCCGCAGCCCTGTCCTGTGCGCCGCGCGCGATCGCGCGCCGGAGCGACCGGAGCGGGGCGCCAGCGCGCGCCGCGGCGACGCCTCGCCGGGCCTGATGGCCGCGCTGCCTAGCGCCTGGTCTTCTCTGTCAGCACGGCGATCGTCCTGGCCCCGCCCATGCGCGCGGCGTCCATGGCCTCCACGGCGACCGCGTAGACGGCGTCGTCGTCCGCGTCGAAATAAAGCACGTTGTCCGAGCGCGCCGCGAAGATGCGGGCGAGCCGCTCCTTCAGCTCGCCGCGCTGCACCTCCGCCTGGTTGATGCGGATGACGCCGCGCTGATCCACCGTGAGCACCACGGGCTTGCTGGCGTCGTCCGGCGGCGGCTCGAGCCTCGCCGAGTCGTCCTTCTTCGGCAGGTTCAGCCAGAGCTGCTTCGCGAGCAGCGGTGTCACGACCATGAAGATGATGAGGAGCACGAGCACCACGTCGACGAGCGGCGTGACGTTCATGCTCGGCGCGACGCCGCCCTTCCTGCCTCCGCCCTGCGGAACGCTCATCCCCACGGCGCTATCCCTCCTCCGGCGCCGGGGAGGCGCCGCCGCCCCGCTGGCTCACCTGCAGCGATATCCCGGCGAAGCCGACCTCCTGACACAGCGCGAAGGCCTCCCGCACGCGGCCGTACTTCACGGAGGAGTCGCCCTTGATGACCACCCGGCGCTCCGGCTCCGCGGCGCGGATGGCCCGCAGCCGCTCTCCGAGCGACGGGAGGTCGGCGACGGCCTCCTTCTCGAGGAACACGGTGCCCGCGCCGGTGATCGTCACGTAGATGGGGTCGAGCTTCGATTTCGACTTCGGATCCGGCTGAAACACCGCCGGGAGCTCGACCCGCTCGCCATGCTCCATCTGGGGCGCGATGACCATGAAGATGATGAGGAGGACGAGCACCACGTCGACGAGCGGCGTGACGTTGATCTCCGGCTCAGGCGGCTGCTGCCGACCGGAGCGATTGCTCTCCGCTCGAACGCCCATGCTCGTTCTCCATCTCGTCGATGAGCTCACCCGCGCTGCGCTCGAGGGCGAGCTCCACCGAGGCGATGCGGGTGGTGAGGTAGTTGAAGCAAAGCACCGCCGGGATGGCGACCCCGAGCCCGAGGGCGGTGACGATGAGCGCCTCGGCGATACCGGCGCTCACGGCGCCGAGGCCGCCCGAGCCCGTCGAGGCGATGGTCTGGAAAGCGGTGATGATGCCGATGACCGTCCCGAGCAGCCCGACGAACGGGGCCACCGAGCCGACCGTCGCGAGGACCGAGAGGCCGCGGCGCAGATCGGCGGAGATCGCCTCGCGGCGCCGCGACACCTCGCGGCGAGCGAGCTCCACCGGGGGCACGCCGCCCTCGCCGGCATCGATGGCGCGCTGGAAGCGGCGCACCGCCGCCGCGACGAGGCGGGCGAGCGCCGAGCGGCGATACCGGTCGGCGATCGCCACGAGCTGCGCGGTGTCCCAGTCTTCCATCATCGGCCGCGCCTCCGTCGCGAAGCGCCGGGTCTCCGACGCCAGACGCGCGAGCGCGATGAGCCGCTCCACCACGACAGCGACGCTCGCCAGCGCCATGAGCACGAGGGCGAACGCGACGAGCTTGCTCAGCAGCCCCATGGTCGCCCAGATGTGCCCGAGATCAAACTGCATCATGGCAATACTCCTTCGTTCCTCTCGCGGTAAGCCGCCTCCGCGGCCGCGCGCTCGACGTCATCTCTTCGCCTTGAAGGGGATCCTGACCGTCTTGAAGGTCGACACGGGTCTCCCCTCGTGGATCGCGGGCCGGTAGCGCCACGCCTTCACCGTCGCGAGCACCACGTCATTGAAGAGGGGATGGCCGCGAACGATGGTGACGTTCGTGACCTCGCCCGCCTCGGTCACCACGAACCTGACGACCACGGTGGCCTCGATCCCCGCGCTCCGCGCCGCCTCGGGGATGGGCGGAAGCGCGTTGGACAGCGCTACGGGCGGCGTCGCGTTCTCGGGGAGGTGAATCGGCCCGTTCGGCGACGGGGGCGGCGGAGGGGGAGGAGGCGGCGGGGGCGCCGCCGCGACGGCCGTCCCCGTGCCGCCGGGGACCCCGCCGGGCACGCCGCCGGGCGCCCCGCCTGGCTCGCCGTAGGCCTCGTCGCCGCTCGCCTTGGCCTGGCCCGGGTCCGCCTCGGCCGGCGCCTCCCTCGGCACCGCGGTGGGCGCGACGAGCGCCGGGCGGCGCGGCGCCGCAGCGCGCGGCGCCGGGGCCTCCGCCGCCGGCGGCGGGGGCGCTGGGGCCGCTGCGGCGGGAAGGGTCTCGGGGATCCGGGTGGCGAGCTTGACGTCGACGACCTCCTCCTCGGGCGGAGGAGGCTTGATCGCGCCGCTCAGGCGGGCGGCGAAGAGCGCGATGCCCGCGAACAGCAGGAGCCCGGCCGCGTACCCGATCGCGAGCCGCCTCGCTCGGTCAGGATCGGCCTCCCCCGCACTCCACGTCTCCAGATGCATCGAGGCTCCCGGCGCCAGCTGGCGAAAACACCGGAGCTCCGCCTGATCTCATCCGGGAGACAGGCGGGCTTCATCGGCGTGACTCACAGCGTGAGCCAACGCCCGCACCGTAACTCGGCTGCGTTGCGACAGGATGACGTGGAGGCAACGATTGTCGTGGATCTCCCGACACCGCGCTCAGGCGCTGCGGCTCTCGGGCACTTCCGGCGAGGCGGCGAATCGATAGCCGATTCCGCGGACGGTCTGGATGTAATCGCCCGCACCGCGCAGCTTGTCGCGCAGCCGCTTGACGTGGGTGTCCACGGTCCTCGTCGTGATGCTCACGTCGATGCCCCAGACGCCGTCGAGGAGCGCGGTGCGCGTCTGCACGCGCTCGCGCGCCTCGTACAGCGCGACGAGGAGCTTGAACTCGAGGAGCGTCAGCTCGACCTCCTCGCGGTCGACCCACACGCGGTGAGCGCCCTCGTCGATCCGCAGGCACCCGAACTCGATGCTCCGCTCCCCCGTCCCGGAGGACTTGGCGCGTCGGAGCACGGCCTGCACGCGCAGGATGAGCTCCCGCACGCTGAACGGCTTGACCACGTAGTCGACGGCCCCGAGCTCGAAGCCGACGATGCGGTCGACCTCGTCTCCGCGCGCCGACACGATCATCACGGGGATCTGCTGGGTGCCCTCGCTCTGCTGGAGAGCGCGGCACACCTCGGTCCCCGAGATGTCTGGCAACATGATATCGAGCAGGACGAGGTCGGGTCGCTGGTCCAGAGCCAGCCGGACCCCCTCACCGCCCTGCCCTGCGAGGAGCACCTCATGCCCGGCCTGCCTGAGGTTGTAGTCGAGCACCTTCTGGAGCGCCGGCTCGTCTTCGATGACCAAAATCCGCGCCATGCTGAACAGCGCGTGTACCCGAGCGATGTGACGGCCCGATGACCGGATGGCAACAGGGCGGTGCGGCGGATCGTTTGACGGCAAACAGCCGCCGTTTCTCGTGAAGGGAGACCGGCCGGGAGACGAACGCGGAGCCCACGGGGCAGGCGCCGCCTCGCGCGGGCAGGCAGAGGACGCGCGGGCGGCTGCGAAAGGTCGCACCGGCGGCGCGAGATGCGCTATCCTCGTCGCGATGTTGCGGACCTTGCGACTCATCGCCGCCGACGTGCGCCAGAAGGCCACATGGTGCTACGGCAGCGCTCCATTGCCGACGATCCTGAAGACGCTGGCGACCGACGGCACGGCGGCGATGGTCCTCTACCGGTTCACGCAGGCGGCGCGGGCCCACCGGATGCCGGTGGTCGAGATGGTCCTCAACAAGGCGACGAACCTCGCTGGCGGCTGCGTCATCGGTCGTGGCGCGGATTTCGGGCCGGGCTTCGTGCTCATCCACTCGAACGGCGTCGTCATCAACGGCAACGTCCGTGGCGGCTCGAACGTGCTCATCGAGCACCAGGTGACGATCGGCGCCGATCGGCGGCAGACGCCGGTGCTCGGGAGCGACCTCTTCATCGGCGCGGGGGCGAAGATCGTCGGCGGCGTCACGGTCGGCGACGGCGCCCGGATCGGCGCCAACGCCGTCGTCGTGCACGATGTCGCGCCGAACACCACGGTCGTCGGCATCCCCGCGAAGCCCGTGCAGCGGCGCGAGGACCGAGCGGCCCCGGCCGCCGCGCGCCCCAGCGCGGACGAGACGAACGGCTCGCGCAGCTGACCCGCGCCCCCCGCCGCCAGCCGCGCTGAGCCCCTCCGGCACGCGCCCCCCAGCCGCGCTGAGCCCCTCCGGCACGCCCGTCGCCGAGCGGCGGTCACCCGCACAGGAGACGGGTCCAGATCGGCGTTTTCGGCGCGGAGGCGCACTCCAGTGCGCTGAGCACCGAAAACGCCGAGATGGGCCCGTATCCGCAGCGAGTGCCCGCCGCTCCGCTCAACGAGGCGCGCGGGCGAGGAGCTCTTGCCGGAGCTGCGCGATCTCGTGGCGGAGCGGCCCGATGAAATCGGCGCTCAACGTCCGGTTCCGGCCCTCCAGCGCGCGCGCCGTGTGCCACTTGCTCAGCGCGAGCCGCGCGCCGGCGCGGATGAAGCTCCGCCCGGTGGCCCCGCGCCAGCCCAGCGTGCACCGGAGCCGGCCGACCGGCGAGCAGACGAGCTCGAGCTCGTCCTGGGTGAGCATGCCGAGCGCGACCTCGTCGCGCAGATGATCCCGGATCACCCAGCCTTTGCGGATGACGAGCGCCACGATGATGCCGAAGAACGACGCGACGAAGCACAGCCAGAGCAGGAGCCACGGCATGAAGATGTCGCCCATCGCGCGCCCGAGCGCGGTCGGGAGGAAGTTCCACACGGCGTGCAGCGCGACGCCGAGCAGGTAGCCGCCGATCGGGGCTGCCACGCGCACCCAGGTCTTCGACGACTCCCGGGCGAGCCCGAAGCCGATGCCGGTCATCGACGTGAACAGCGGGTGGAGCCAGGGCGTGAACACCCCCCGCAGGACGAAGGTGCCCGCGAGCACGTCGCTGCCCTGCATCGAGGCGCGCGCGTAATAGAGCACGTTCTCCACCGCGGCGAAGCCGAGCGCGCAGAAGGTGGCGTAGATGATGCCGTCGACGATGCCGTCGAACTCCCGGCGCAGGAAGTAGAAGAAGCCGAACACGCCGAGCCCCTTGAAGAGCTCCTCCGCGAACGGCGCGCTGACCGACGCGCTCACGAGCTCGCCCACCGGCTCGCCGAAGTTGCTGGAGACGCCGACGTGGACGCCGGTGTTGATCAGGATCGAGAAGCCTGTCGCCGCGAGCGCTCCCCAGAGGAACGCCATGAGCAGGCACCACCACGGCTCCGGATCGTACCGATCGATGATCATCGGGACGAAGAGGTAGATGACGAGCGGCGGGAACGCGAAGAGCGCCCCGACGACCATGGCGCTCAGCATGCTGCCCCCGGACCCGAGCACGCCGAAGAGCGTGAAGATCACGTTGAGGACCGCGCCAGCGATGATGCCGTTGGCCCAGAGCCACAGCCCGACGATGCGCCTGCGCCGGTCCGGGTCGGGCCTTCGAGCAACCCGGACTACCGCAGGGTAGCCCGCGTGCGGGTGCGCCTGCGCCGGATGAAGGGCGCCGTGCGGCGCGGGCCTAGCCGCCGGGCGCACGGGGAGGGCGTGCTGCGCGGGAGCGCCGTGCTGCGGGACATGGCTCTGCGCCGGCATCGGCGCACGACCCGGCGGCCAGTAGCCCTGCGGCCCCTGTCCGTGCAGCTGCGGCCCCTGTCCGTGCAGCTGCGGCCCCTGTCCGTGCAGCTGCGGCCCCTGTCCGTGCAGCTGCGGCCCCTGTCCGTGCAGCTGCGGCCCCTGTCCGTGCCCCTGCGGCCCCTGTCCGTGCCCCTGCGGCCCCTGTCCGTGCCCCTGCGGCCCGTGCCCCTGTGGCCAGTGCGGCGGCTGGCCCGGAGGCATCTGCCTCGCGCCGTGCGCCGGATACCCCGGGGGGACCTGTCCGCTGCCAGGCTGGGCGTGCTCGCTCGGGCGCTCGGCCGGCCGGGGTTGCTGCGGCACGCCGGGGAAATCGGGACGATGGCCGTGAGGGTTGTTCATGGATCCAGCGCGCTCGCGATGCCCTCGTGATAGCGGGGGACCGTCCAGCTGCGACGAATGCCCACCCCACACGCGAAGCCGCCAGATGCGGCGACGATCCGCGGCGAGCGACGGCAGCCTCGGAGCTGTCGTGCACACCCGTCGGATCGAAGCATCACTCGATATTTCTATCACGCCGGAGACGCGCCGGGCATATATCCCGGCGGCGTCGGCATGGCGCGAGGGCGCGACGAGCGCAGGGCCCGGTGACGCTTCGCTTCCTTGAGCTGACGGCGAGATGAAGGCGGCGGCGGCCGCTATGCAGCGCGAGGGGACGGAACGTGGCGGATGGCGTCAGGGGCGGACGACGCGCGTGCCGGGAGGCGGCGTGAAATCGAACTCGCCCTTCGCGACAGGCTGGTTGACGACCGGCGACGAGAAGTCAAACCGGTTCCGGTTGCCCTGCGCATCGAGGATCAGCACGCGGCGGACCTGGTTGGTCTGCCCGTCGACGTAGAGAAGCATCTTCTGGTAGGCAGGGGTCGCCTCCTTCGGCGTCCCCTCGAGGACATAGCCGCCCTCGAACTTCATCTGCGCAGGGTCGAGCAGGCGCAGCGAGAAGTCCTTCGTGAGCTGCCCCTTGCCCATCAGGAACGCGAGCGCCGCCGGGTACTGAGAGCCCTTCACCGGCGTCTCGAACATCTGCTCGTTGTCCTTCTCGTAGACCTTGATCGTGACCCCGTCGGAGACGACGCGATTGCCGTTCGGGGCGTCGTAGGTCCAGCTCATTTTCCCGGGCTTCTCGAAGATCACCTTGCCGGTGGAGACCTTCTTCACGTCCTGGACCTTGATCGTGTACGTCTGCGTGAAGGTCGCCTTGAAGGTCTTCGTGGAGTCGTAGAACTGCTGGACGCGCCTGCCGAGCTCGTCGGCGGTGGGGCCCGCGGCCTGGGACTCGCCCTCGGTCGCCATCACGACCGTGAGGGGCGCCGCCAGCCCGATGAGGCACGCGGCGGCGAGGCGGTAAAGTGAGGTTCGCGTCATCCTTCCCGATCTCCTTTGATGTCCAGAGGCGTGTCGCCTCCGCTCTTCGTGAGACAGGGGCGCCAGTGATGCATCGCCGGTTCCCCTGGCGGCCGCCGCCCTCGCTGAAGCCGGGACGCGCCGCACCGTTTTTCATCTTGGACGCGGTGCGGGCGCGTCCGATGCAGGCTCCATAGCACACGGTGTGTACGCCCGGACCGCCCGGCGGGCCCGGGTTGACGGGAGGCACCGCGCCCCCCTGACCCACGTTCAGCCCAGGCGCGCGCGCCGCGGCCGCGCCCGGGATGGGGCGGGCGCGCCGGACGCCGCCAGCGCGGCCGCGAAGCCCGCGGCGCTGAGGTGCGTCATCGCGATGGCGAGCGCGTCCGCGGCGTCCGGCCGCGGCGGGGCGGCGAGGCGCAGGACCGCGGTCATCACCTGCGCCACCTGCGCCTTCTCGGCCGCGCCCCGGCCGACGATGGTCCGCTTCACCAGCGCCGGCGCATACTCCGAGATCGGCACGCCGGCCCGCGCCAGCCGGAGCAGCACGACCCCGCGCGCGTGGCCGAGCTTCGCCGCGCTCTGCGCGTCCTTCGCGAAGAACAGGCTCTCCACCGCCGCGGCGTCGGGCGCGTGCGAGGCGATCACCTTGCCGAGCTCGTCGTCGATCTCCACCAGCCGGCTGGCGAACGTCCCGCTCGTGTCGATGTCGATGACGCCGTGCGCGATGTGCTCGACGCGCGTGCCGTGCCGCACGAGCAGGCCCCAGCCGAGGTGGCGCGACCCGGGATCGATGCCGAGGACCCGCATCGGCTCAGCACGCCCCGTGCGACGGCGCCGAGACGTGGGTCGGGAAGCCCGGCGCGCGCTCGGCCCCGCCGCCGCGCTCGCCGCGCTCGGCCGCCTCGAGCGCGCGCCGCGGGAAGATCTTGTGCGGGTTGAGCAGGCCCTTCGGGTCGAACACCGCCTTGATCCGCTTCTGGATCGCGATGAGCTCCGGGGACTGCTCGAGCCCGAGGAACTCGGCCTTCGACGTGCCGATGCCGTGCTCCCCGCTCAGCGTGCCGCGCATGCCGATCACCGCGCGGAACAGGCGCGAAAGCGCCGTCTCCACCTGGGGGACGAGGTCCGGGTCGTTCCAGAGCAGGTTCACGTGGAGGTTGCCGTCCCCGGCGTGGCCGTACGTCAGCATGCGGACGCCGGTCGCCGCCGAGATCTCCGCGACCTCGTCGAGCAGCGCCGGGATCTTGTCGCGCGGGACCACGACGTCCTCCGAGATCTTGTGGCGCGCCATCGCGCGCGTCGTCGGCGAGAGCTGGCGGCGCGCCTCCCACAGCCGGTCGCGCTGCGCCTTGTCCTGCGCGACGAGCACGTCGAGCGCCCCGGCGTCCATGCAGACCTGCCCCACCCGCTCCGTCTGGACCTCGCAGTCCGCGGGCTCGCCGTCGACCTCGATGATCAGCATCGCGCCCGCGCGCTCGTCGACCCCGACGCCGCGCGCCCGGACCGCCTCGAGCGTCGAGCGGTCGAGCAGCTCGAGGCAGCGCGGCACGACGCCCGCCGCGACGAGGGCGCTCACCGCGCGCCCGCTCGCGCGCACGTCCGGGAAGAGGCAGAGCAGGGTCATGACCGACGGGGGCTTCGCGATGAGCCGGAGCGTCGCCTCCGTCGTGATCGCCAGCGTGCCCTCGCTGCCGACGAGCAGCGCCGTGACGTCGTAGCCCGTCACGCCCTTCACCGTGCGCCGGCCGGTGCGCAGGCGCGTGCCGTCGATGAGGATCGCGTCGAGCCCGAGCACGTAGTCGCGCGTGGCGCCGTACTTGAAGGCGCGCGGCCCGGCGGCGTTCTCGGCGATGTTGCCGCCGAGCGCGCACATCTTGAGCGAGTTCGGATCGGGCGGGTAGAAGAGGCCCTCGGCCTCGACCGCCGCGTGCAGGTCGGCGAGGATGACGCCCGGCTCGACGACAGCGACCTGCTCCTCGCGGCTGATCTCCTTGATGGAGTTCATGCCGATCGTGACGATGACGATCCCGCCCCCCACGGGCACGGCGCCGCCCGATTTGCCGCTGCCGGCCGCGCGCGGCACGACCGGCACCTCCGCCTCGCTCGCCGCCCGCGCGGCCTTCTCGATGTCGTCGGCCGAGGAAGCGAGCACGACCGCATCCGGGCTCACCGGCGGCTGATCCGACTCGTCCCCCGCGTAGGCGGCGCAGCCCTCGGCCGACGTGATGACCTTCGAGGGGCCGAGCGCACGCTCGAGGAGCCGGCGCGCCTTGTCGACGGCCGACGCCGAAGGGCGGGGGAACGTGGGGTGAAGTCGCATGGCACCTATTTACCGCGGATCGCCCGGCGATGCTGCGGGATCCGCGCGAGCGGCCCCGGCGCTGGCGATTCGCGGAAAACGGGGTCAGAGCAGGTCGAGAAAGGCGAGGAGCGCCTCGATCGCGCCGGGATCCAGCGCGGCGAGGCCCTCGCCCGCGGGCGCGCCGTCATGAAAAAAAGCGCCTGACACGCCGGCCGCGCGCTCGCTGCCCGGCGCGGCGAAGCGCGCCCGCTCGAGCACGTCCCGCAGCGTCCTGGCCGAGCCGTTCGTGAAATAAGGCCGCTTCTTGTAGAGCCGCCGGAGCGATGGCACCCGCGCGCCGTCCTCGTGCACATACGGCACGACGCCGGTCTTCTCGTAGCCGGCCCTGCCCCACACGATCGGGCCCCCGGGCGCGAGCACGAGCTCCTCCCAGCGCTCGAAAGGCACCGCGGAGCCGGGGTCGTCGCTGCGGAGCACGGGCGCGTGGCAGCGCGCGCAGCGGTCCCGGAACACACGGGCGCCGTCGCGCTCCAGCGAGGTGAAGCGCGCGCGGCCGAGGACGGCGGGGTTCCTGCGGTGCGAGAACGCCATCAGGAAGCTCATGAGCGCGCGGCGGAGCGCCTCGGGCGGCAGATCGGCGCGATCGGCGCCGAGGAGCCCGAGGTCGGCGAGCCAGGGCGCGCCCTCGCTCGAGAGGGCGAACCACGGGTCGTGACCGCTCAGCGCGCCGGCGACGCGGAACTCGTTGTCCGCGACCGAGGTGAGATCCGGGTCGAGGGCGCGGGAGAAGTGGGGGCGGTTGTTGAACAGGCCGAGCAGCGGCTTGGTCGTGGCGCGCACGTCGCCGCGGCCCGTGTGGTGCGTGCGGCCGTCGACGTAGCCCTCGAAGTGGCACGTCTCGCACGTGAACCGGCTGAGCGGGCCGTCGGTCCTGTTCCAGGGCGCCATCAGCGACGTGAAGAAGAGCGCCTCCCCGAGGCGGAGCTCCTCCGATCGGGCGTCCTCGCCGTCGTCCTGGACCGGCCTCTTCACGACCGCGCCGCCCGCGTCGAGCAGCCACGCGTCGAGCAGGGGGTCCGCGTAGGCGACCGCGCCGCCGTCGAGCACGGCCATCGCGGCGACGCCAGGGGAGAGCGGGCGGGTGGAGACCTCCGGCGCGGACGAGAGGCCAGCCTCCGTGGCGCGGAAGAGGAGCTCGGCCTGGCGATCGCCGCCGTAGCCGGTCGCGATCACGCGCGCGCCGGCCGCGCCAGAGAGCATCGAGAGCGCGATCGCCTTCGGGGTGAGGACGCCGAGCTCCGAGACGTTCACGGCCGAGAGGCGCGTCACCTCGGGCCGGGCGCCCGCAGCGACGCGGTAGAGGAAGACGAACGAGTCGATGTAGCCGAACGAGCCGCCGGTCCGGTCGAGCGGGCGATCCTCGACCCCGCCCGCGGCGAGCAGGAGGCCGCCTCCCGCGCCGGCGGCCTCGAGCGCGTCGAAGCTCCAGATCGGGCCGTCGTGGCGGATCCGCGCGGCGCCGTCCGACAGCGGGCGGCCGTCCGCGCCGACAGGCAGCACGACGAGCGTATGATCGAGGAGGCAGTCGACGATCAGGTGGCGCGCGAGACGCACGACCCGGAACGGGCCAGCGCCGACCGGCTCGTCCCAGCGCTCGACCTCGAGGCGCCCGTCCGCGCCCGCGCGGCCGGGGCGGAGCGTGAGGAGCGTGCCGGCGCGCTCGTCGAGCGCATAGAGGACGCCCTCGGGGCCGGCCGCGAGGTCGCGGACGCCGTGGAGGCCCGCGAGCTCGATGCGCCCCACGGGCTCGAGCGAGGCGCCGCGGACGGCGTAGCGGAAGAGCGCGGGCGACGCCTCGCCGCTCGCGACGACCTCGCCGGAGGGCAGCACCGCGACGCCCGTCGGCGAGGCGGGCGCAGGGGCGCGGGAGAGCTCGCGCAGCGACGCGTCGAGCAGGACGAGCGCGTCGCGGCCGCGGAGCGGCGAGAGCAGCGCGGGCGCGCCCGGCGCGGCGGGGCGGCCCTGCGGATCCACGGGGCGGAGCGCGATCGGGTCGGGCCCGAGCTGGCGGTCGGAGCTCGGCTGGCGGGAGAAATCGGCCGCGGCCCGGCGGGACGCCTCGAACTGCCGCAGCGGCTCGAGGGGATCCGGCGCGCCGCCGCCGACGACGACGGCCGGCGATGGGGGGCGGCTGTCGCAGGCCGAGGCGGCGAGGCCGAGCGAGAGCGCAAGCGCGAGGCGCATCGCGGCCATGCGTCGAGGCGGCAGGGCGGCGGGCGAGGCCGCCGCGCGGATCACCAGCCGCCGGTGCTCGCCGGCTTGGCGGACTCGGCCGGCGCGGCCTTCGCGGGCTCGGCCTTGGGCGCCGGCGTCACGACCTCGGCCGTCGTCGCGGGCTTCGGCGGCTCGGGCGTCACCTGCTGGGGCTTGTTCTCGCAGCCGAAAAGACACACGGCGCCGAGCGCCACGAGCACCGTCAAGACATTCTTCATGAGGCTCCTCCTGAATGAGCGGGGCAAGCCAAGCACATCCACCGGGCGCTCGGAAGGGGGCGGCGAGCGTCCCCGCGTCTCACGCATCGAACGACCTCGCGCCAAGGAGAGCCAACGACAGGGGCTCTCCGGCTCACCGGAGAATGGATCTCCCCCTGAGCGACGTCGTACGCCGTCCGTGGTTCGACGGGACGGCGGCGATCGCAGTCGAGCTCGAAGGATGGATCCGAGTCGTCTCCTGGAGCCGGCGGGGCCATGGCGCCCCGCTCAGAGCTTGCCCTCGACCCACACGCTCCCGGGACCGAGCCCGACGCGCGCGCTCCAGGGCGCGCCGCCGGCGAGCCCGCGCCCGCGCGCGGACGCCGCCCCGGCCGGAGGCGCGGAGGGGGCCGTGATCCAGAGGATCGCCCCGCCGGCGGCGAGGACCGCCCCGGCGATGAACACCGCCGTCCCGATGTTGCCTGTCCTCACCGCGTCATCGCGGAGATCGAGGCCCGTCTGATCGACGCAGTTGCCCGCCTTGTCGCAATGACCGCCCTCCGTGGCCTCGTCGAAGGTCGACCTGGCCATGAAGCCGAGCGCCGTGCTGACGCCGATCCCGACCACGCCGAGCCCGACCCCGATCATGCCGATCGGCTTGCGGATGCTCCCGCCCTGCGGCGGGGGCGCGTCGGTGGCGGGCGGCTCCACCGGCGGCGGCGCGACCGCCGCCTTCGGCGCGACGCCCGCGCCGGAGCTCGACGCCGGCGCGCTCTCGAGCACGGGCACGGTGACGCTCACCACGCCCGGCTTGTCGATCGCGACCTTCGCCTCCCACGGCTTGTGTCCGGGCGCCACGGCGGCGACCCGATGCTCGCCGGGGTCGAGCGGCACCGCCGTCCCCCAGAGCGCGCGCCCCACGGGGACGCCGTCCCGCGTGAGCTCCATCGCGGCGATCGCCGCCTCCGGCGGCACCACGATCTGCAGGCGCGAGAGCCGCGGCTCGAGCGCGGCGGCCCGGGCGCGCGCCACCCGCTCGCGCTCCGTCTGCCCCGCCGACAGCGCGGCGGCCGCGACGTCGCGGAAGCCGATCCAGGCCGTCGCGGTCCTGCCGATGCGCTCGTAGCAGTCGGAGAGGTTGAAGAGGGTGCCGATGCCCGGGTCGATCGCGTGGCTCTCCGCGAGCTTCGGGCAGGCCTCGGCGTGCTTGCCCGCGGCCATCAGCGCGCGCCCCTCGTCGAACAGCGCGACCGCGGCGGCGCGCTCCTCCCTCGTGGGCTCGGCGGCGCGCGCGGCCGGCGCGAGGGCGGCGAGCGCGGCGAGCGTCGACAGGACCGCGAGCGCCCGGCGGCGCGCGCCCCCGGCCGCCGCGCCGCGGCCGGCCCCCGGACTGATGCTCGATGGACGACGATGGCAAAGCAAGGCGGGACCTCTCCTGGGCTCAGGTGATCTCATCGAGGATCGGAAAAGAAGTCCTGAGGCGCGGTCGGCGTGGGCCGAGGCGGCGAGGGCCGCCCCGGCGGCCGCGTACCCTTCACGGACGCGGCAGGCCGCGGCTCTGCGGACCCGCTCGCCGCCGGCTGCACCGTCGCGCTCGCCGCCGGCTGCACCGTCGCGCTCGCCGCCGGCTGCACCGTCGCGCTCGCCGCCGGCTGCACCGTCGCGCTCGCCGCCGGCTGCACCGTCGCGCTCGCCGCTGGCTGCACCGTCGCGCTCGCGCTCACCTGCGGCGCGGCGTCGCCGGCGGGGAGCTCGGGGAGCTTGCCGGCCGTGTGATCCTCCTCCGCCGACGGCTCGCCGTGCGACGCCGTCTCGAGCGATGACGAGGGCGCCGCCGAGTCCCCGGACGCCGCGTCCGGCGCGGAGGGGCGGAGCACGAACCATGCGAGCCCCGCGGCGCCGAGGAGCGCCGCGGCGATGGCCGCCACGATCCCGAGGGCGCGCGCCCCGGCGCGGCGCTGGCCCGACGAGGCGCCCGTGCCGCCCCACGAGCGATCCGTTGCCGCGCCGTCCGTCAGGACCTCCGTGGGCACGCCCCACACGGCCGCTGCCGCCACGCCGCGCGCGCTCGAGTTGCCGCCGGACGCCGGCGTCGCGCTGGGAGGCCCGGGCGACGTGGAAAGCGGGCGCCGCGGCGACGCGAGCTCGCCGCCTCCCTCGGCGAGCGAGCCCGGGCGCACCCGCAGCACGCGCGCGGCGCGCTCGGCCAGGTGCTGCGCGTGCGGCGGCGCGAACGGCGCGAGCTCGGCGGCGAGCTCGGCGATGTTGCCGAAGCGATCGGCGGGCGTCTTCTGGAGGCAGCGCTGCACCACCCACTCGAGCCGCTGCGGCACGTCGGCGCGCAGGGCGCTGGCCCGCGGCGGCCCCTCCAGGATGCGATCGTAGATCTCCATCACGGAGTCGCCATGGAAGGGGGTGGCGCCCGTGAGCAGCTGGTAAAGGATGGCGCCCATCGACCAGACGTCGGCGCGCGCGTCGACGCTCTTCGACGAGACCATCTGCTCGGGCGCCATGTAGAGCGGCGAGCCCAGCATCGCCGAGCTCTCGGTCATGTCGCGCTCCTTGGGCGCCGCCGGCTCCGCCGCGAGGGCCATCTTGGAGATGCCGAAATCGATGACCTTGATGAGCGGGCTGCCATCGGCCCGCTGGCTCAGGAACAGGTTCCCCGGCTTCAGGTCCCGGTGGATGATGCCGAGCGCGTGCGCCTCGGCGAGCGCCTCGCACGCCTGGAGCAGGTAATCGCAGGCGAGCTCGACCGGCAGCGGGCCGCGACTGCGCAGGAGAGCCTTCAGGTCGGTGCCCTCGAGGTACTCCATCACGAGGTAGGGCTCGCCCCGAGCGAGCGTGCCGACGTCGTACACGCGCGTCACGTGCTCGCTCCGGATGCGCGCCGCGGCCTGCCCCTCGCGCAGAAAACGCGCCACGAGGTCCGCGCGCTCGCGGGCCTGCGGCAGCAGGAACTTGATGGCCACCCGCTCGCCGAGCAAGAGATGGCGGGCGGCGACGACCACGCCCATCCCGCCCTCTCCAAGGACGCGCTCGACCTCGTATTTCTCCGCGAGGACGTCCCCCACGTTGACCGGTACGACCATGCACGCCCTCGCTCTGGGTCCTCGCTAGTATCAAACCAGGGAGTGGGCCACAACGCGAGCCTTCCCGGAAATGGTCGCTCCCGCGCTGCCCTCGGCGCCTGCTCGCAGCCGCGTCAGCCGGCGAGCGCGCCCCGCCAACCGGCGCGCGGCGGCGAAAGCGCGCGCCGCGCCGCCGCGACACCCGGGTTCGCATGGCGAAACGAGGCGTTCGGGTTCGCCTGCGGCGCGCCCTGCTTGTATATGCATGCCGCGATTGCGCCATGACCACCGAGCCGACCGATCCCTTCGTCCTCGCGCGCGAGCTCCTCGAGCAGCGGCAAACCACTGAACCGACCGACGCGACCGCCATGACGCTGGCCACGGCGGACGCGTCCGGGCGCCCCTCGGCGCGGATGGTGCTGCTGAAGGGCATCGACGATCGCGGGTTCGTGTTCTTCACCAACTACGGCAGCCGCAAGGCGGTGGAGCTCGAGGCGAACCCGTTCGCCGCGCTGTGCATCCACTGGGCGAAGGCGGCCGAGCAGATCCGCGTGGAGGGCCGCGTCGAGCGGGTCACCGAGGCGGAGTCGGACGCCTACTTCGCGACCCGCCCGCGGGGCAGCCAGATCGGCGCGTGGGCGTCGCGGCAGAGCGCGCCGCTGCCCTCGCGCGAGCGGCTCGTCGAGCGCGTGCGCGAGATCGAGGCCCGCTTCGAGGGCCGTCCCGTGCCGCGGCCGGAGTTCTGGGGCGGCTACCGGGTGGTGCCGGAGCGCATCGAGCTCTGGCGCGGCCAGGAGAGCCGGCTGCACGACCGCGTGGTCTACCACCGCGACGGCGACGGCTGGCGCGTCGAGCGGCTCTACCCCTGACGCGACGAGGACGGCGCCGTGAGCGGCGCGCATCCCGCCGCCGCGGCGCGGCCAGGCTACGTCGCGGCGCCGCGGCGGCGGCTCTCCTTGCGCTCCCTGAGCCGCTCGATCACCGCGACGAGCTTCGGGTCGTCGCGGCGCCGCACGTCGAGCCGCATGCCCTTCAGCGCGTTGCACCGGCCGCACGCGAGCGCCAGGTTGTCGAGCGCGTCCGTGCCGCCGTGCACGCGCGGGACGATGTGCTCTATCGTCGCGCGCTGGATCGGCTCGCCATCGAGGCCGACGACGACGTGCGACAGGCAGTGGATGCACTTGCCCACCCACGCCGCCTGGCCGCGGATCTCGGTGCGCTCGAACGTCGCGTCGGTGGCCACGATGTCGAGGATCAACCGTCGCCGCGCGGCCTTCACGGCGATCCATCGTAGACCCTGGGCGCCTGGCCCGCACGCGGTTCGCGCCGGGCCGGCAGGTGGGCTATGGAGCCCCGGAGCCGGCGCGCGCCCGCGGCGACAGGCGGCCTCGGCGCGCGATCGACGTGCGCGCCGCGCCACGCGCCGTGGCCGCGCGCGGGAGGAGCCATGAAGTCGAAGACCGAATATTTCTACTTCGAGACGAAGGCCAAGCGCGAGCTCGTCAACGTCACCGACCGCGTCGCGGCCGTC
Source organism: Sorangium sp. So ce321 (assembly GCF_051530195.1). Classification (NCBI taxonomy): domain Bacteria; kingdom Pseudomonadati; phylum Myxococcota; order Polyangiales; family Polyangiaceae; genus Sorangium; species Sorangium sp. So ce321. Next base: position 8,893,665 of record NZ_CP150329.1, read on the forward strand.
GTCGCCGCGAGCGGCATCCAGGAGGGCATGGTCCTCGTGAGCGCCATGCACATCACGGCCGGCGTGTTCGTGAACGACCACGAGCCCGGCCTCTGGGAGGACATCTGGACGTGGCTCCAGGAGCTCGCGCCCGAGGGGCCCGATTACAACCACCACCGGACCGGCGAGGACAACGGCGACGCCCACCTCAAATCGATCCTCGTGCACCACCAGGTGATCGTGCCGATCACCGCGGGCAAGCTCGATCTCGGGCCCTGGCAGCAGATCTTTTACGCGGAGTTCGACGGCAAGCGGCGCAAGCGCGTGGTCGTCAAGGCGATGGGGGAGTGACGCCGCCGGCGGCGTGGCCCGCGGCGCGCGCCGCGTCGGGCCGACCGGCGCCGTGCTCCCTCGCCCCGCGCTGCATGAGCGAGGCGATCGCGCCGAGCGCGTCCGACCAGGCCTGCCGGTGCGCCGGGGACCAGTCAGCGCCGGCGACCTCGGACATGGCGGAGATCAGCGCGTCGGCGACCCAGGGGTACATCTCGTCCGTGACGCCGTAGTCGACGTGCTTGGCCCCCATCGCCATGAGCTTCTCCTCGAGCCAGGACGCGTCCTCCAGCCGGTCGATGACCGCGACGAGCGCCTCCGCGAGCATCTTCTCCTGGTGCTCCCGGCTGTTGCGCCCGAAGAGCGGCCTCACCTGCGGGTATCGCGAGAACAGGATCCCATAGAAACGATGCGTGAGGTTGGGCTCCCTCTCGAGCACGAGCTCGAAGCTCTCCCGCAGCAAGCCAACGTTCAGTCCCATGATCTACCTCCCAGCGGGCGCTGCGCCGCGCGCACGTCGTCCTCGACCGCCACGTCGCGGTCAGCTCACGTGCGCTGACGTCGTTCACGTCAGCTCGCGCCGTCGTAGTCGCCCGTCGACTCTCGGAGTTCGCACGGGCCGTGCCAGGCGCGCCTCGCCGGTGGATCGCGCCGATCCCGCCGGATCGGCGCGCCGGGCGACCCGCGACGGTCTCCTCGGGGAAACCTGGCGCGCTGCCGAGCGCGGCCGCTCGGGCGTCCCGACCGCGCGCCGCCCCGCCTGCGCGCTTGCCCCGCCCGACCCCACGGTGTTTCCTGCCGTGGTTTCCGACAGGAAACCGCCGTCGCCCCCCGCCTGTCCGAGGAACCCGCGTGACCCTGCTCGACGCCGTGCTCAGCCTGTCCGAAGCGCCCGCCCGCGACGAGGCGCTGCAGCGGATCCTGCGCGCGCTCGCGCAGGCGACCGCGGCGGACGCGCTGTCGGTGCTCACGGCCGCGGAGGACGGGTCGGTCGGCGTCGCCGCGCAGATCGGGCTGTCGCCGGCCGCCCTGGGGCTCAGCTTCAACCCCGCGGAGCACCCGAGGCTCCGCAGGGCGACCCTGGCGGCCGGGCCGATCCGGTTCCTCGACCCGAGCGAGCCCGACCCGTACAGCGGCTGGCTGCTCGGCAGCGCCGGCGAGATCCACCCGATCCACGCCTGCATGGCCGTCCCGCTCCGCGTGCAGGGCCGCCTCGCCGGGCTGCTCACGCTGGACGCCTGCGATCCCCACGGCCTCCGCGGCCTGCGCGACGAGGACGCGCGCATGTTCGCCGGGCTCTGCGCCGGCGCGCTGCGGCTCGACATCGGCCCCGGCACCGCCCTCGCCGCGGGGGCGCGGCGCGCGGCCGGCGGCGGCGCGCTGCCCGGCGGCTCGGCCGCGATGCGGCGCGTCGAGCGCGAGATCGCGGTGCTCGCCCCCCTTTCCGTGCCGGTGCTCGTCACGGGGGAGACGGGCGTGGGAAAGGAGCTCGTCGCCCGCGCGCTGCACGAGCGGTCGCCCCGGGCGAGCCGGGCGCTCGTGATCGTCAACTGCGCCGCGATACCGGCGCAGCTCGTCGAATCGGAGCTCTTCGGCCACCGCAAGGGCGCCTTCACCGGCGCCACGGCGGCGCGCGCCGGCAGGTTCGAGGCGGCCCACGGCGGGACGATCTTCCTCGACGAGATCGGCGAGCTCCCGCTGGCGGCGCAGGCGCAGCTCCTGCGCGCGCTGCAGGAAGGCGAGATCCAGCCCGTGGGCGAGGACCGGGCGCGCCGCGTCGAGGCGCGGGTCGTCGCGGCCACGAACCGCGATCTGCGGCGAGAGGTCGCCGAGGGGCGCTTCCGCGCCGATCTCTTCCACCGGCTCTGGGTCTACCCGATCTGCGTGCCCCCCCTGCGCGAGCGGCGCGAGGACATCCCGGCGCTCTGCGAGCGCTTCGCCGCGGAGATCGCGGACGAGCTCGGCGCGGCGCAGGTGGACTTCGACGAGCCGACCCTGCGCGCGCTCACCCAGGCCGGCTGGCCGGGCAACGTCCGCGAGCTCAAGAACGCCGTGGAGCGCGCCGTGCTGCGCCGGATGATGGCCGAGGGCACCGGCGCCGCCGGCAGGACGCTCGTCCTCCGCCGCGAGGACGTCGACGACGCCGACGAGCACGGCGCGCTGGCCCGCCCGGGCGCGCCGCGGATCGAGCTCCCCGGAGAGCGGCCGTGGCCCGCGGGCGAGCTCCCCGGAGAGCGGCCGTGGCCCGCGGGCGTGCCGCCAGGGGCGCCGGTGGAGCCGCTGGTCGAGGCGCTGGAGCGGGCCCGGCGCGAGGCGTTCGCGCGCGCCTTCCGGGCGGCCGGCGGCAACGCCGCGATGGCCGGCCGGCTGCTCGGGGTGAGCCGCTCGTTCGCCTACAAGGAGGCGGTGCGGCTCGGGCTCATCCCTGCGCCCGAGCCGCGCCGGCGCTGAGGCGGGCGGGAGAGCTCCCGCCCGCCCACGGGTCGGCGCTCAGCGCCCCGGCTCCGGGTTGCCGATCCCTTCCAGCGGGACGCGCGCGAGCGCCGTGTAGCGCGCGCCCTTCGGGGTCATCTCGCTCTGGTAGACGATGATCTCCTCGATCCGCGTCTCGCCGAAGTCCACGTTGCCGATCGCCTGGGCGCACGCGTCGAGCGCCGGGTCGCCGCGCGGGTCGCGCGAGCGGGCGAGGGTGAGGTGGGGCTCGAACGGCCGGTCCTCGGGCACGTAGCCCGTCGACATCGAGAGCGTCTGCTCCAGGTCGCGGTGGATCGCGGTGAGGGCGCCGACCGCGCCGCCCACGCCGAGCCAGAGCACGCGCGGACGGCGGCGCGTGCCGAACGCGCCGCCCTTCTCGACGCGCAGCGTGAGCGGCCTGTGGAAGGCGGCGACGCTCCCGGCCGCCGCGATGACGAGCGGCAGGCGCTCCTCTCCGATCTCGCCCATGAAGGCGAGCGTGATATGCAGCCCGGCAGGCTCCACCCACTTGGCGGACGGAGCCCGGGGAGAGAGCTCCCGAAGGAGCTCTCCAGCCTTGGCGAGGAGCTCGGCTCCCGGATCGACAGCGACGAAGACGCGCACAGCTCACCTACGCCCGATTACCACCCACAGACTTCACTCTTGTTCTGTTCCTTCAGCCACCGCCGGAGCGGCTCGAAGTACTCCAGCACCGCGCCCGGATCGGTCTCGCTCTCGCCGGTCATCGCCTGCATTGCCTCCTGCCACGGGCGGCTCGCGCCGAGCGACAGCATGGCGCGCAGCTTCTCGCCCGCGGCCTTGCTGCCGTAGATCGAGCACGTGTGGAGCGGCCCCGTGTGCCCGGCCGCCTTGCACAGCGCGCGGTGGAACTGGAACTGATAGATGTGCGCGAAGAAGTAGCGCGTGTACGGCACGTTCGCCGGGACATGGAACTTCGCCCCCGGGTCGAAGTCGGCCTCGCTGCGGGCCACGGGCGGCGCGACCCCCTGATACTTGAGCCGCAGCGCCCACCACGCCTTGTTGTAGTCGGCCGGACTCGTCTTGCCCGAGAACACGTCCCAGCGCCACTGATCGATGAGCTTGCCGAAAGGCAGGAACGCGATCTTGTCGAGCGCCTTCTTGAAGAGGAAGTTGATGAGCCCCTTCTCGTCCTCAGGCACCCTGTCGATGAGCCCCAGCGTCTTCAGGTAGCTCGGCGTCACGGAGAGGGCCAGCGTGTCCCCGATCCCCTCGTGGAAGCCGTCGTTGGCGCCCGACTGGAACAGGATCGGGAGCTTGTAATACTGGTGATAGTAGTACACGTGCCCGAGCTCGTGGTGGATCGTGATGAGATCCTCCTCGGTCGGCTCGACGCACATCTTGATGCGGAGATCGTCCCGATCGCCCACGTCCCAGGCGCTCGCGTGGCAGACGGCCTCGTGATCGACAGGCTTCTTGAGCAGCGACCGCTCCCAGAACGTCGCCGGCAGCGGGTCGAACCCGAGCGAGGTGAAGAACCGCTCGCCGAGCGAGACCATCTGCTTCTCGTCGAGCTTCTTCGCCTTGATCTTCCGCGTCACGTCGAGCGACGGCTGGCCCTTGTACGGCTCCATGAGCGCGTAGATATTCGACCACTCCTGAGCCCACATGTTGCCGAGCAGGTGGGCCGGGATCGGGGCCTTGTCGCCGATCCTGTCCTTGCCGTAGATCCCGCGCAGCTTCGAGCGCACATAGCAGTGCAGCTCGTCATAGAGCGGCTTCAGCTTGCCCCAGAGCCGCTCGGTCTCGGCCTCGAACGCCTCGGGGGGCATGTCGTACCCGGCCCGCCAGAGCGCGCCGACGTCCGGGAAGCCGATCTCCGCGGCCCCCTTGTTGCCGAGGGCCACATAGCGCTCGAACTTCGGCCGGAGCGGCGGCGCGATCGTGTGCCAGCCCGACCACGCCTCGAGCAGCTCGTCCCATTTGCGGCTGTTCTTCAGGATGCCGGAGAGGTCGTTCAGCGCCAGGCACTTCGGCGCCGCCGCGCCGCCCGCCGCAGCGCGGCCTGCAGCCGCGGCCTGCCCGAGCTTGCCCTTCGGGCAGTACTTGCCCTTGCCGTACAGGCTCGTCATCTCGACCGAGAGCGCGGCGAGCTCGGCGCGCTCCGCCGGGTCGCTCGGGGCCGGCAGGGAGGTCGAGATCTTGAGGAGCGTCAGCTGGCGCGCGAGCTCCGGAGGCAACGCGAGCCCGTCGAAGCGCCTCGCCGCCTTCATCGTGCGGTTGAGGTACTCCATGCTCGCCTCCTCGGCGGAGGCGGAGAGCGCGTCGGTGTCGTCCGTGATGAAGGTCTGGTTGACCCACCCGGCGCGCGCCGACTGGAGCCGCAGGGCGCGCAGGTCCCGGTCCACGCCGGCCAGGAAGGCCTGCGCCTCGGCCGGGCCGGGGGGCGCCGCCGGCCGGAGGGCGGCCTGGGGCTGCGGCGCCGCGGGCGAAGGCGGGGCAGCGGGCGCCTCCTGGCCAGCAGGCGGCGGCGGCGCCGCGGGGGACGCCGCGCCGCTGCACGCCGAGCCGAGCCCGAGCGCGACGAGCAGCATCGGGCGCTGGATGGCCGTCCGGACGAGGGCATAGCGGACCACGGGCCCTTCATACACGCCGGACCGTGCCGAGGGAACCAGGAGCGACGTGCGATCGACGCGCGAGCCGACACGCCCGCCTCCGGCGGCGCCCTACCCGCGACCAGGACGAACCGACCGCGCTCACGGCTGCCAAGCGGCCGTGAACTGCCGTTACAATGCGCCCCCACCATGAGGAATGCTCTCGCGCCCAGGCCCACGACCTCCAGGAGTCCTCGGCCTCGCCGCCTCCGCCGCCCCGGCCGCCGCCTCGCTTGCCAGCCGACGCAGCGACGAGCGCGGCCCGGGAGCCCGGCGCGGCGCCCGCCCGCGTCGCCCCGCGACGCGGCGGCGCTCCTCGTGGCGGCGAGCTGCGACGATCAGGTCCGGTGCGGGCTGATGCCCGACCACGAGGCGCGCGCCACGACCGTGTGCGCGCCGGGCGGCGGCCATGAGTGAGCTCGAGAATTTCTCGTTCGTGATCCCCGGCGAGCTCGCGGGCATGGCCTACCCCCACGCGGAGCGGGCGCTCGAGGAGCTCGCGGAGCTCGGCTTCCGCAGCGTCGTGTCGCTCTCGCGGCGGGCGCCGCCGCCGCACGCGCTCGGGTCGCTCATCCACCTGCACTGCCCGCTCGCCGACTTCACGCGCATCCCGAGCGTGGACCTGATGCGCGCCGTGGCGTTCCTCGGCCGGGCGCCGCGGCCGATCGCCGTCCACGGCGAGGGCGGCGTCGGGCGCACCGGCGTCGTCCTCGCGTGCCGCCTCGTGTCGCTGGGCCGCTCGGCGGCCGACGCCGTCGCCGAGGTGCGGCGCGCGCGGCCCGGCTCGATCGACGACCCCGAGCTCGAGGCGTCGGTCGAGGCGTTCGAGATCTTCTACCGGAGCGAGCAGGAGCAGGCGACGCCGGCCCCCTTCAACTTCGCGCCCGCGTCGCCGCTCGATCGCGTCGTGCACGGCGCGGAGCGCCCCGGCTTCGGCATGGCGCTGTGGTCGGCGTCCGGGATCCGCTCTTCCGTCGTCGTACCGCCGAGCTCCGGGGCGAGCCCCGATCCGAGCGACGCGCCCGTCGAGGCGTGGCTCGGCTTCATGGCGCGGCAGGGCATGCGCGAGGTGCTCTGCCTGCTCGACGAGGGAGAGCTGGCGCTGCACCGGACCCCGCTCCTCGGCCGCTACCAGCGCGAGTTCCTGCGCGTGACGCACGTGCCGCTCGAGGAGGGCGCGCTCCCCACGGCCGAGGCCCTGGAGCAGGCGCTCGCCGCGCTCCGGCGCGCGGAGACCGGCGGCGCGCCCATCGTGGTGCACTGCGCCTCCGGCGACGGCCGCGCGGGCATCGTGCAGGCGGCGTGGCTGCGCGCCCGCCACGGCCTCGCCCCCGAGGCGGCGATCGCGTCGGTCCGGGACCACGCGCGGCACTTCGGCGCGCGCCGCGATCCGCTGAAGGCAGGGCCGGCGGTGCGGGACCTGCTCGCGCGCGTGCCGGCGCGCGGCTGAGCGCGTAGGGCCGGCGGCGCGGGACCTGCCCGCGCGCGGCTGAGCGCGTAAGGCCGGCGGCGCGGGGCCTGCTCGCGCGCGTGCCGGCGCGCGGGGGCGCCAGCGCGCGCCCGCGGCGCCGCGCGTCACCCGTCCGCGTGGAGCCCCGCCTTCTGGTGTCGGTGGTCGCGGTACAGGCGCCGGACGAACGCGCCCGCGGGCTCGCCGCGGAGCGCCTCGATGAGCTCGCGCAGGCCGGCGGGCAGCTCGCCCGCCGGCGGGAACGGCACCGGGTGGTGCTCGGGCGCGAGCAGGGGCGCGGCGAGCGCGGCGAACGTGAGATCGGCGGCCGAGAACCGGTCGCCGACGAGGAACGGGCGCCCGTCGCGCAGGCGCTCGTTCACCGCGTCGAGGACCGCGCGGAGCTTGCCCAGCGAGCGCTCGGCGCCGGCGGCGTCGACGCGCATCATGCGCCTCATGATCGCGCGCACGACAGGGAAGTAGGCGCGGAAAGTGCCGCGCCCGAACCACCAGGGCGGCGCCACGCCGGCGCCCTCCAGCGCGCGGAGCGACCCGCGCATCACGGAGAACATGGCCTCCTCGTCGGGCAGGAGGTGGAAGTAGACGATGCGGCGGACCGCGGGGCCGAGCTCGCGGTCGAAGCGCTCCTCGAGCGCCTCGACCCCGGCGCGGCGCGCGTCGGGCTCGCCCGGGAAGAGCGCGTGCTCCACCGGGACGCACGCGTCGGCGTACCGCAGGATGTCGGTCGAGTCGCAGATCGCGCCCGCCCGCGAGACGAGCACCGGGACGGCGCGGCGCCCGCCGGCGCGCCGCGACGGGAGCGCGTGGGCGAGCGGGAGATAGGACTCCTCCCGGTACGGCACGCCGGCGCGGTCGAGCGCCCACCGCGCCTTCTCGCAGAAGTGGCTGAAGGGGATGGTCACGAGACGGAAAGGCGCGCCCGCGCCGGGATCAGACATGACGACCTCCGCGCGCGGGGCGACCCGGGCGCGCCGCCCGCCTCAGCGCCGGATCTCGAAGAGGTGGATGCCGTACGCGGGGAGCTCGACGCCGAGGCCGCGCGAGAGATCGACGAGCTCGTCGCCGTCGCGCGGATGCTCGTTGCCGGTCATGAGGTCGACGAGCAGGACCTTGCGGCCAGCGACGCCGGCGATGTCGAGCGGGATGCGGCACCCGCTGCGCGACGGGGCGAAGTTGACCACCGCCACGAGCGGCGCCGCGCTGCGGGGCGCGCCGCAGGCGGGGAGCGGCTCCCACCGGTAGGCGACGAACGCGTCGGCGCCCGGGCCGCGCGGGGTGAGCGTGGCGAAGCTCCCGGTGCGCAGGATGGGGCGGCGCACGGCCGTGAGCAGCCGCTCGTGGAAGGCGAGGCAGGCCTGGTCGACCGGCTCCTCGGGGGCGCGCGCGAGGTGCATCGAGGCGCGCACCGTGCGCCCCTCGAGCTGGCCGTGGTGGATGAACCGCATGCCGGGCACCGTCGCCGCGATGAACTCCGCGGCCCGGCGCCGGTCGGGCGGGAGCACGGCCGCGATGCGCGGCTCGTCGTGGTGCTCGATGAACCGGACGCTCCGCCGCTGGTAATCGGACGTCGCCGCGAGGTGGCCGCGGACCGACGACGCGGAGGCGTGGCTCAGCCGATCGTAAAGGCTCTTGTCGAAGGTGTAGTCGAACCCGAGCATCTGGAGGCGCCACTCGAGATCCCAGAAGGCCTCGCCGATGAAGACGAAGCTCGGGTGGTCGCGGCGGACGGCGTCGATCGCCTCGGCCCAGAACTCGCCGGTGGCCTCGGCCTTCCGCTCGGTGGGCGGCCGCTTGGCCCACGTGCGCCGGAAGACGTCATCGAGCACCAGCATCGCCATGTCGCAGCGCACGCCGTCGCAGCGCGAGGCGATGCTGCGGAGCGCCTCGGTCGAGGCGGCGCGCGTGGCCGCGAGGCGGTAGTCGAGCTGGGCCGTGTCGGGCCAGGGCGGGATGTAGGGATCGCGCCCGCTGAGCGGGGCGCCGTCGTCGCCGACGACGAAGCACTCCGGCTTCTCCTTTACCCAGTGGTGATCGCGCGCGACGTGGTTGGGGACGAAGTCGAGGATGAGCCCGATGCCGCGCGACGCGAGCCGCCGGCGCAGGTCCGCGAGCGCGGCGTCGCCGCCGAACACGGGGTTGACCTCGTACCGCGCGACAGCGAACGGGGAGCCGACGACGTCGGCCTCGGTCCAGTCCGGCAGCACGCGGTCGTACTCGGCGCGCAGGTCGGGGTGCGCCAGCGACTGGCGCGGGCCCTCCTGGCCGAGCGTCCAGACGCCCATCAGGTACACGTAGTCGACGCCGAGCGCGGCGAGCCGGTCGAGCGCCGCGTCGGGCACGCTGGCGAGCGTCACCTTCGCCTTGGCGGCGCGCGAGAGCTCATGGAGCCAGACACGCGCGAAGAGCGCGTACAGCAGGGGGTGCTGGTGGGCGGGGACTAGGGAGCTCATCGATTGGGTTGGGACGGCGGGCCCGCGAGGGAGTCGTGGGCAGGCGGCGTCGGCGGGGATTCTCTGCGCGCTCGGGTGGTCCCCGCAAGGGCGATCGCGAGGTGCGACCGCCGTCGACCGAGTCCGCGCGCAACGTCCAGCACAGAGGGCCGTCTCGCCGAGACAGGTCCGCCCCCGCTGCCCCTGCGCCGGGCGGCGCGGCTACGCGCGGCGCCCGCGGCGCCTTCGGGCGAGCGCGACCGCCGCGCCCAGGGCGACGAGCGGCAGGGCGAAGGGCGTGGCGGCCTCGTCGGGCGCGAGACGGCAGCCGCAGCCGCCCTGCTTCGGCGACACCGGAGGCGGCGCCTCGTCGGGCGGGAGCTCCGCGGAGGACGGCTCCGCGTCCGCGGCGTCGGACGCAGGCTCGTCCGCCGCGTCGTTGGCGGGCTCGTCGCTCTTCTCGTCGTCGGCCTTGTCCGCCTTGTCCGCCTTGTCGTCCTTCTTCTTTTTCTTCTCGCCGGTGAACACGATCGCGCGGCGGTCGATGATCTCGTTGTCGCCCTGGAGGGTGATCTTCTGCTTCTGACCCATCTGCACGCCGTCGCTCGCGCGCTTGATGACGAGGTCGTACTCGCCGGCCTCGAAGCCGCGATCGCGGCGGAGGATGAAGTCGAACTTCGTGATCGCGAAGATCTTGCCGCTGCCGTCGGAGAAGCCGACGTCCATGCTCTCGTTGATCCCCTGCTGGTTCTGGAGCGGGATCTTGTTCAGGATCGGCTTCTCGGGCGACTGGTCGGTGAGCGCGCGCTCGTAGTGCACCGTCGGCGTGAACGCGAACAACATCGGGATGTGCGCGAGGTGCGGCGCCCCTCCGTAGTTGATCGTCATCTTGAGCTTCCAGCGGCCGTCGTCCTCCTTGGGGGAGCGATCGGCGATGGTGACGGTGCCGGCCGCGTGCGCGGCGCTCGCGGGCAGCCACGCCCCGAGCAGGGCGAGCGCGGCGGCGACGACGCGCGCGAGCAGGAGCCGGCGGCCGCCGTCGAGGCGGCGCGCCGCGCCGGCATGGGCGTGAGCGGGGCGGGCGTGGGATCGCTCGGCGCGCTGACGCCGCGCGCCGAGCTGGGACAGGTGACCGGTTCGAGGTCGGGCGGTTCGCATGCGCAGCACGCTACCAGGGATTTCGTGGAAACGAGGTGCGTACGAGGGGGCCAGGCGGCGGCGCGGTGGCGGGCGCCTGGCGGCGGGGCGGGGTCAGTCCGGGAACCAGAGCAGCGCGTCGGAGGTGGGCTTGTAACAGGCCTGGCGGCCCGCCTCCTCGTTGTCCGTGCAGCTCGCGTTGTCGAAGCAGTCCATGATCTCGTAGCGGCCAGTGGCGTTGTAGATGGTCGAGAACATCGCGCGCTGGGCCGACTCGAGCTTGCCGTACGTGGCCTTGCAGGTGGGGATGGGGACGCGCTCGCAGCGGAGCATTCGCGCGCAGCGGGACTCGAGGACGGGCGCCGCCGCCGGGTCGTCCGGGTTGATGTTGACGGCCACCTCGTCGTTGCACTCCAGGATGATCTGGCTCCGGTCCGGCGAGCTCTCGGTGGCCGCCTCCATCCGGCGCGAGAAGCAGCTCGTCATCGCGCGGAGGTAGGTCGGCGACGAGGTCGGGTAGGCGGCCTTGCACGCGTTCATGTGCTCCCAGGAAGCGCCGGCACGCTGGAGCTTGGCGAGCGCGGCGCACCACTCGGCCTGGGCGGCGATGACGCCGTCGCGGTCGGGGAAGCTGGTGGGCCGCTCGGAGCACGCGGTCAGCAGGCCGAGCATCGACGCGGCCACCGCGATCGGCAGGGCCAAGGATCGAAGGGCGGGCATGGGGCGACCCTAGCACGAGAGCCCCGCCGGAGCGGAATCTCCGGGGACACGCCGCTCGCCAGGGCCGGTCGGACAGGCTCTTTCTTCACGGCCGGTCGGCGGGAGCCCTCGTCAGGGGCCGGTCGGCGGGAGCCCTCGTCAGGGCCGGTCGGGCAGCAGCTCGCAGCGGAGGCGCGCGCCGCCGCCGCGGAGCGCGGCGGACCCGCCGGGGCCGAACACCGCGGTGAGACCCGGCGAGCCCCCGGCCGGGGCGCGCAGCTCGATCGCCTCGACGCACAGCGCGCCGCCACCGCCGGCGAGCAGCGCCGCCGCGGGGACGTCCTCGTCGAACAGCGGCGTCCCGCTCCTCGACGCCACCCGCAGCGTGGCGGGCAGCTCGGCGATGAACCGGTGCGACGGCCGCGCGCCGCCGCAGCCGCCGGCGCCGATCTCGGCGAGCGACGAGAGGGAGCCGAGCGGCTCGAGCGGGCCGACCTGACCGCGGGCGACGTCGAGCGGCCCGGCGATCACCTCTCCTGAAACGACGGAGTAGCCGACGATGGCGAAGCCGGGCGCGTCGAGCCGCCGGCCGAGGGTGAGCCGGACGCCCGCCACGTCGGGCACCGGCGCGAGCCCGGCGATCGAGAGGGTGGCCTGCGGCGTGGCGAGGAGGAGGGTCCGCCTGGCAGCGTCGAAGGCGAGCAGGTCGCCGCCCGGCAGCTCGGCCGCGGCGGCGATCGCGGCGGCATGGTCGAACGGCAGCAGCGCCGACGGGGCGGCGCCCGCGCGCACGCGGAGGCCGCGCGGCTCGCCCTCGCCGCGCGACCGGCCCTCGCGGAAGAGCAGCAGCAGATCCGCGGGCGCCTTCGCGCCGGGGGCGAGCAGCACCGGGACGGCATCGCCGGACGCGGTGGCGAGCGATGATCCATCGCGGAGCGACAGGCGGCGCGGCGCGGCGGTCGCGAAGGGCGGGAGCACGCTGGCGATGAAGACGCCGTCGCGGAGCGTGCCCAGGGGGGACGACGGGGCGGTCCAGAGCGTGACGGCCGGGGGCGCGGCGCCAGGGAGCCGCGCTGCCGCGAGGCCGCGTGGCGCCGCGGGCCCGGCGCGCGGGGCGCGGCGCGGCGCGGGGTCGGCCGGGGGCGGCGGGAAGGACGAGAGGTCATCGTCGAGGCGGCAGGAGACCAGGGGCGGGGGCGCGGCGCGGACCGCAGGGGCGGCGGCGGGGGCGTAGGGCGGCGGCGCGCTGCGCGGCGGCGGCGGAGGGCCGCCCCAGCCGAGGCGGACGAGGCCTTGGTCGCCCATCGCGCAGCCGATCGGAGAGCAGGAGAAGGGGGTGCCCTCGTCGAGCGGAGGCTCGATCTGGCGAGCGGGAGGGCCCTTCACCGGGCGCCACGAGCGGCCGCCGTCGGTCGACTCGAAGAAGGCCGGCGGGGCGTCGCCGGTGGCCGCGAGCGCGAACCGCCCGCCAGCGACGACCTGGGTGACGCCGGCGGGGAGCGGAAAGACCGTGACGCCGCCGCGCGCGTCGATGCGCAGGCCAGCGACGCGGCCGCCGCGGCGGCGCGAGAGCTGCGGCGCGGCGGGCGTGGGTGGGGCGAGCGCCTCCGCCCCGAGCAGCGCCTCGTCGGCCGGCGAGGCGCCGTCGGCCGACGAGGCCGCTTCGGGCAGGTGGAGCCAGCCGCGCACGGCGCCGTCGTCGTCCTCCCAGAAGTCGGTGTCGATGAGGCGCGGCGACGCGGCGTCGTCGGCGAGCGCCGGGAAGGCGCCGCCGGCGAGCGCCGGGTCGCGCTCGCGCACGCGGATCACGCGGACGCCCTCGGGAGCGGCGGCGCCGCGCTCGCGGGAGGCGGGAGGCCGCCCGCGCGGCGCGTCGCCCCCCGGATCCGGCGCCCGCGCCGGCGGACCTCCCGGCGCCTCCAGCACGAGCGCGGTGACGGCCCCGCGCTCGCCAGGGATCCAGCGGTACAGGCGGCGAGCGTCATCGCCCTCGATCCCGCGCTCGACCCAGTGGCCGCCGCCGGTGCGCACGCACGCGCGCGCGGCGCGATCCTCGAGCGGCTCGCCGCGCCCCGCGCGCGTCGTGTCGGAGCGCGGCTCGCCCGGCAGCGGCAGCGCGGGCGGCCACGGCGAGCGCTCGCCTCGCTCCGACGTGGCGCGCGCGGCGTCGTCCGGCAGCTCCGGGAAGTCGTGGAGCCCCGGCGGCGCGCTGCCGCACCGGCCGGCGAACGCGAGGCGGCCGCGATCGTCGCCGAGGAACGACCCCCTCGTGGTCGCGAGCGGATCGGGATCGCGGCCGCGGGCGGGGAACGTCGCCTCCAGCCGCGGCGCGGAGAGCGCCGCCCCGAGGCGCAGCACGTGGGCGGCCTCGTGCGCGCAGGCGAGCAGGACGTCCTCGCCCGCGCGGAACGGCTGGCAGCGCGCATAGCGCGGGTCGAGGCTCGCGATCTCCGCCTCGGCGAGGGGCCCGGCGGTCGCCGCGGCGAGGAGGGCGAGGCCGCCGTCGCGCGCGACGAGCAGCCTGCCGCCAGGGAGGAGCGCGCCGGTCGCCGCGGCCAGCGCGACGGCGTCCGGGGCGAGCGCGCGGCTCGAGGCGGCGTCGCGCAGCGGGTCAGGCGCCGGCGGGAGGTGGAGCGAGGGGCTCGGCCCGTCGCGCGGCGGCTCGGGCTCCGCGGGCACGAGGCCGGAGGCGGTCAGGCGCAGCGCGGGGCTGCCCGACGGGCCGAGGAGCGCGATCGCGTCGCCGCGCTCCTGGAGGAGCGTCGTGGCGAGCCCGCGCGTCTCGAGCACGTCGGTCCAGGTGGCGCCCCCGTCGAGCGTGACCGAGGCGCGGCCGAGCAGGTCGAGGCGCGCCGCGCGGCGGGCGTCGAGCGCCACGGCGTCAGCGACACCCGCGGCGCCGTGGCGGCGGAGGGAGAGCGTGGCCGGGTCGAGCTCGAGGAGACCGCGGTCGGTGCGCAGGAGGATCGCGTCGAGGTACGGCCGCGCGCCGCCCGGGGCGCCGACGTCGGCGATCGGCGCGAGCGCGCCGAGGAAGTCGCTGGCGCGGTAGACGCGGCCCTCGGACCACAGGACGAAGCCGCCGCCGAGGCGCGCCGGGATGGACCTGAAGCCGCGGAGCGGCTCGGAGGCGGGCGCGGCGGCGAGCACGACGCCGCCCTCGAGGCGCACGCGGAGCCCCTCGTAGAGCGCGGGCTCCGGCCGGGGCGCGGGCGAGCCCTCGCCGGGACCGGCGGCGTCGAAGAGGACCCCGACGCCCTCGGTGAGGACGTAGCGCGCCGGAGCGAGCGGCGGCGGGTCGGCAGGCGCAGCGGCCAGCAGCGCGGCGGGGCGCGGCGCGCGCTCGGGGGCGGCGCTGCACCCGCCGGTGAGGCCGAGCGCGACGAGGACGCCGGCGCGGGAGGTCAGCGCCGCGGCGGCGAAGATCGCGCGGCGCAGGGCGAACGGCGCGGCGCCTTGCCGTTCCATGATCAGCGCCTCCAGCGCGCTCCGCACGGGCTCACGCGGCGCATGGTAAGCGATCCGGGAGCGCACCGCAGCGCGGCTCCTGGTCGACCCCTCCCATCGCCGCAGGCGCTGCCCGGGCCAGGGCGGGGCCGTTCGACCCGTCGCCGCGCGCCTCAACGGCCGACCGCCTCGCACCGCACCGGCTGCCGCACCTCCTGGCCGTGCAGGACGAGCACGAGCTTGCCGCCACCGGGCCCCTGCGCCGGCTCGCTCCGCGGCGGCGGGGCGAGGCCAGGCCCGCCGCGAGCGGCCCTCGCGGGCGCGCCGAATGAGGCCGCGGGCGCCGGCCCCGCGAAGCGGGCGACGAGCTTCTTCACGGTGCCAGGAGGCTCGTAGAAGCCGAGATCGGTCTCGTAGCGCTCGTCCCGCACGTTGAGCTCCACGGCGTCGAGGCAGGCGCGGTCGCGCGACCACCGGATCACCGCGACGCCGGCCGTCCCGGCCGCGAGGACCCCGGGCAGCGCGCCGGACACGAGGCCGATCTCGGAGTCGAACGGCAGCACCACGCGCGCCTCCCCGCGCCGCGGCGCGCAGGACGGCGCGCTGCCCGCGCCGAGCTCGCCGAGCGGCGCGAGCGCTTCCTCCGGGCCCAGGGTGCCGAGCTCAGGATCGACCGGCGAGAGCACCGCGCCGCCGGACGCGGCGACCGCCACGAAGACAGGCTCGCCCCCGCGCGCGCCCGCGCCGTACGCGAAGCGCGCCTGCTGCGCGCTCGCCGATGCCGCGCGCGCGGCGCGCTGCACGTGGAGCTCCCGGAGCGCCGGCGGGGGCCCGCCGCTCCCGAGGTGCGCGCTCGTCGACACCGCGCGCCGCGCGCCCGTGCGGAGCTCGACCGCGCTCACCGCGAGCCCGTCGTGCCGGGGGCTCAGGAAGATCGCGCGGTCGCCGAGGTCGACGCCGACCGCGCGCGGCGGGGCGCAGCCGCCGATCGGCCGCGTCACGAGCGCGGCGTCCAGCACGCCGGCGAGGCACGCCTCCCTCGCGCCGGCCGCCACGGGGGCCACGCGCCCGTCGCGATCGATCACGAGCCCGACCTGCGCCTCGTACGGCCGGTACGCGAGCTGGGCCAGCCCGGCGCTCCCGAGCGGCACGACGGCGCGCCGGATCTCGGCGCCCACGTCGAGCGGAGGGATCCAGGCGAGCTCCGCGTCGGCGAACGGCGCCGGCAGCGCGGCGCTGGAGGACGGCAGCGTGAGCTGCCCGAGGGTGCCGATCCGCAGCGGGCTCGCGCCGCGCAGGGGCGGCGCGGCGACGGCGCCGAACCCGTGCGACTCCGGGACGCGCGCGGCGGCGGGCGGCCCCGCGAAGCTGCAGGCGAGGCGCACGACCGGCGGCGGTGGCGAAGGCCGCACGGGCGCCTCGCGCTGCGCGCGGCCGGCGGGCGGCTCCGCGGCGGCCGCGTCGAGCGGGGGCGCGCCGGAGCGCGGGGCCGACGCCCACCCGATCCGGAGGAACGGGCCGACGCGGCACCCCACCGCGGAGCAGCCCTCGAGGCGCGCGGCCGCGCTGCCCGGCGGCGGCGCGACGGGCGACCACCGCTTGCCTCGATCGATCGTCTCGAAGAGCCTGCCGTCCTCGGTCTCGACGAGCGCGAAGGGCCCCGACGCCTCGATCGAGCTCGCGCGCGGCGGCAGCGCGTGGAGGCGCGGCCGGCCGGCCGCGTCGATCGTGACCGACGCGAGGCGGGCCGCGTGGCCCTGCGCGGAGAGCCAGCCCTCGACGGTGTCGTCAGCGAGCGCGGCGAGCGCGCGAGAGAGCAGCTCCGGCGGCCTGTCGCCGTGCTGGGGCAGGAGGAGCGGCGGCTCGCTCCGCGCGATCCGCACGACGCGCAGCGCGCCGCGCACCTCGACGCGCTCGGCGTCGCGGAGGAACACGCCGGGGCGCGCCACGAGGGCGACCGCGCCCCCGCCGCGGCGGGGGATCCAGGCGAGCACGTCGGTAGCGTCCGCCGGATCGAGGCGGTGCTCGACCCAGGCGCCCGGCCCGCGGCGCACGCAGAGCACCGCGCTCTGCTGCGGCGAGCCGCCGGCGAGCGCCCCGCGCGAGATCTCCCGGAGGTCGAGCCGCGGCCGCGGGAGCCCCTCGCACGGCCCGAGGTAGCCGAGCGCCTCGCCGTCGACGCCGACGAAGTGATCGGTGTCCCGCTCGACCCCGGGCCGGAGCTCGAAAGCGCGCTCGATCCGCGGCGCGCGCGCGTCGCTGGCGATGTCCACGACGCTCGCGCGATCCGGGCCGGCGCAGACGGCGAGCAGCGCGTCGCTCGCGCGGAACGGCGCGCACGCGCCGCTGCCGGGCGGCAGGGGCGCGCCGGACGACGCGCGCCCGCTCGCGAGGTCGACGCGGCCGACGAAGCCGTCCGAGGCGACCGCGGCCCCGCCGTCGGAGAGCGGCAGGCCCGAGGCGACGGCGTCCGCGAGCTGAGCGAAGGGCGCGCGGTGGAGCCACCCCGGGTCGACGTCCGCCGGCGGCTGCGCGCGCGGCGCGCGGGGCTCGCCGACGCGGCCGCTCGGGTCGATGGCCTGCTCGAGGCCGTGGGCCAGCGAGACGACGATCTCGTCGCCGCGGACCGCGAGCGACGCCGCGTCGCCGAGCTCCGCGGTGATGTCGCGGTACGAGGCGCCGGCGTCGACCGTGAGGAGCGCGCGCCCGAAGACGGTGAGGCCGAGCGCGCGGCGCTCGCTGGCGGCGGCGGCCGCGACGATCGACGGCAGGCCGAGCGGCCGCAGCGCGCCGCTCGCGCCGTGGACGGCGAAGCTCCCGGCCGACGAGAGCAAGCCGAGGCCGTCGAGCCACGGGAACACGCTGACCACGTCGCCAGGCAGGGCGGCGAGCCTGCGGAGCTCCCCGGAGAAGCTGGCCGCCGCATGGATCTCCTTGCCGCTCCAGAACAGGTAGCGCAGCGCGCTTGACTGGGCCCAGGCGGGGAACGCGGCGCCGCCGGCGAGCTCCGGGCTCTCGGCGCCGAGCGGCGTGATCCGCTCCAGGCCGTGCAGCTCCGCGCGCTGGCCGTTGAGGACCACCCTGTCGACCTCGCGGCCGTCGAGGACCACGCGCTCGACGAGGCCCGGCGCCGGCTGCGCGACGTACCGGGCCGGTCCGAGCGCGGCGGGCGCGACGAGCGGAGCGAGGGCGCGCCCGCCGTGAGGCGGCTCGATCGCGCCGGGGAGCGCGGGCGCCGGCTCGGCGGCCGCCCCGCAGGCCGCGAGCGCCGGCGCGACGAGGAGCGACAGGTGGCCGAGCGCGCGGGAGAGCGCGCTCGGGGCGCGCGCGGCGAGGGTCGGGGAGCGGGGCACGGCGAGAAGGGATGCCATGAGGTCCGACCGCTGGCGCGCGGGTTCCGCCCCGCGCCGGCCGCGGCGCGATCGCGAGGGGACGCTCAACGCCGGTACTTCTCGTTCCTGTCCCTCACGCCGGCGGCCACCATCTCGATGCTCTTCTCGACGCGGCGCGCGCGCGTGGCGGCCGTCTTCGCCTCCTCGATCCAGCGCGCGTACTCCTTGCGGTGCGACGGCGACAGCGCATCCCAGGCGGCGCGCGCGGCCCCGTGGCTCCGGAGCGCCTCGGCGAGGTCCTCGGGCGTGGTGACCGCGGCGGCCGTCCTCGGCTTCGGGGCGGCGGCCGAGTCGGGCTTGCGCTTCACCGCTGCCTCGGGCTTGAAGCGCAGCGCGGACCATGTCTCGTCGATCGCGACCTGCGCGACGCCGCCCCATCCCGCGTCCACGACCGCCTGCCAGCCCACGTCGCGCGTGAGGTCGGTCTCCACCCCCGAGGACCGCTTCGGATAGGAGATCCAGAGGACGCCGCCGTCGCGGACGGCGCCGATGGCCCGCGGCGCGTTCTTCTCCAGGTCCTTCGCCTGGCGCACGAAGAGGTGGACCACATCGAACTGCCCGCGCGCGGCCGTGGCGACGGTGACCCTCTCGGGCAGCGGCTCGAGCGCGGCGGCGAAGCCGCCGGGCGCGCCGAGGAGCAGGAGGCGGCTATCGGGCTTGATCTGAAGCTTCCTGGCGAGCGGATTCGGGGTGGTCATCGCGAGCCTCGGGAGGCGAGAGTCCTGTCTTTACCTGTCCAATGACGTTCCTGGTCCATGTGGCACGAGCAGAATACAGACAGCAAAGGACGCCAGGAGCGCCAAGGACGGCAAGCTCACGGCGCCTCAGTCGCCCGCCGGCCGAGCGCCGGCGAGGCACCTGAGCGGCTGCGTCATCGTGGCGGTCCGCAACACACCTTCTCCGCCTCCCGCACCCCCGCCGCTCCCCTGCCCTCGCGGCGCCGTCCACCGCGCGATCAGCGCCGCGTCGACCGCTGCCTCGCCGCGCCGCCGCGCGTCGGCGACCGCGACGTGCAGCGCCTCGAGGCAGACGCGCTCCCGCCCCCAGCGCACCTGCGCGAGGCCCTGATCCCCGAGCGCGACGGCCGGCAACGCACGTGGATCCAGGCGCAGGGCGCTCTCCGGATCCAGCGTCACGAGCGCGCGCCACGCGCCCCGCATGGCGCGGCAGCGCGCGTCGGTCGCGGCGGTGAGCGTCGACCAGGGCGCGAGCGCAGCCACCTCGCCCGCTGTCCCCGCGGCGCGGTCGAGCATCGCCACGCCGGCGGTCTCGGGCGCGCGGCCGTCGAGCACCAGCACGCCGATCTCGCCGTCGTCGCGCCGGGCGAGCGCCATCGGCCTGCCGCGCAGCTCCTCGCGGTCGAGCCCCACGATGCGCGCAGGCCGCCGCGGCTCCGGCGTGTGCTCCTCGATGGCCACGCGGCGCCAGAGCTCGCCGAGCACGAGGGCGCGGCCCGGCTCGATCAGGAGACCAGGCGCCCGGCCCAGCGCGCCGTCCGCGTAACCCCGGCGCGGCTCGAACACCGGCAGCGCCCGCGCGCCCTCCGGCCCGAGCAGCAGCTCGCCCGCCTCGGTGAGGACGAGCAGCGCCGCCTCGCCGCTCGCGCCGAGCAGCGGCACCGAGGCGGCGCGCTGCGCGCCGCGCCCGCTGTTCACCGCGAGCTCGGGCGCGTCGAGCCGCAGCACGTCGCCGCGCAGATCGAACGGGAGCCGGAGCAGCGCGCTGTGCGTCCGAAGCGGCGCGGCGCCCTTCCCCGTCGCGGCGCCGCCCTTCCCCGTCGCGGCGCCGCCCTTCCCCGTCGCGGCGCCGCCCTTCCCCGTCGCGGCGCCGCCCTTCCCCGTCGCGGCGCCGCCCTTCCCCGTCGCGGCGTCCCCCGTCTCCGGCGTCGCGGCGTCCCCCGTCTCCGGCGTCGCGCCGTCCGGCGACTCCGCCTCGTCGGCAGGCCGCCTGTCACGCCCAGGCGCCGCCGCCTCCGCGACGATCTCGATCGCATCCCCGTACGGCGTCGGCACCGTCCATCGCTCCGCGCTGGCCTCGGTCACGGCGCCCGGGAGCGGCGCCGGCAGGCCGGCCGGCGCGCACGAAAGCGCCGGCAGCTCGACCGGAGGCGCCGGCGGACGGCCGATCCCGCTCCCTGGAGCCGCCCCCGCGGCCGGCGCCGCGGCGATCTCCGGGGGCAGCGCGCCCGCGCCCCAGCCGAGGCGCACCACGCCGGCCAGCGCGCAGCCGAGCGCGGAGCAGGCGCCCTGGAACGACGACGGCGGCACGGGCGAGCGCCCGGCAGAGCGCCACGTCCGGCCGTGATCGAGCGTCTCGTAGAGCTCCGCGCCCCGCGTGACGAGCACGCCGTGATCGCCGGTCACCACCATCCCCGCCGGCTCCGGCGGCAGCGCGTGGAGCGCGACCTCCCCGTCCCACGCGATCGTCACCCCCCGGCTCGCCTGCCCGACCGGATCGGGCCACTCGATCGACGACAGCCATCCATCGACCCCGCCGTCTTCGCGCGCGCGGAAGCGCCGGTCGACGAGCACCCGCGACGCGTCGCGCGGCGGCGGCGTCCAGTACCAGCCGGGGAGTTGCCCCGGGAGCCGCACGACCCGCGCGCCCCCCTCGTCGCGGCCCCGCGGCGCGCCGACGGGCAGCGGCAGCGCGTCGCGCTCGCCCCGCAGCAGCGCGACGGCGCTCCCGTCCCGGCGCGGCGCCCAGCCGACGAGCGCCTGCCCGTCGCCGACCTCGATCGCGTGCTCGACCCACGCGCCCGGACCGCGACGCACGCAGATCGTCGGGTGGACCACCACCTCGCCGAAGCGGCGATCGCGATCCTCGTCCGTGACGAGCCGCGGAGCCAGCGCGCAGCCGCCGACGAAGCCGAGCGCGCCGCCGTCGTCGGCCACGAAGAACCCCTCGTCGCTGAAGGCGCGCTCCAGCCGCGGCGGCTCGCCGCGCTCGGAGCGCAGGACATAGCTGCCGTAGCCCTCGTAGTCGTCCCACGCGCAGAGGAAGAGCAGCCCGTCCTGCGCGCGCATCTGCGCGCAGCCCAGCCCGTCCGGGAACCAGCCGGCGAACCGCTCGCGCGTCTCGCCCGTCCGCGCGTCGATCCGCGCGACGCCGCGCTCGATCACCCCGAGCGCGGTCCCGTCGGGCAGAAGCGCGTCCGCGGCCACGGCCGCGGCGAGCAGCGCCATCTCGCGCGCCGCCTGCTCCTCGCGCTCGCCGGCGCGGGAGCCCGCGAAGCGCAGCTGGAACGACCCGCCCGCGGACGTCGTCGCGCCGAGGTCGCCGTCAGAGCCGCCCAGCGAGCCATCCGGCAGCACGGCCACGCGCCCGAGCGCCGTGTCGAGCGACAGCGCGCCCGGCGCGACGCCGATGCCGCGCGACGCGAGCCCGATCCGCGGGCCGACGTCGATCCACGTCCTGCCGCCGTCCGCCGTCGTCGCGGCGCGGCCGAAGACGTCGAGGCGCACAGCGCGCGCCGCGTCCAGCGCGGCGAGGTCATGGACGCCCGGCGTCTCGAGCGCCCGGCCGCGATCCTCCCCGGGCAACAGCACCCGCGGCCCCTGCTCGGTGAGCACCACGACGCCCTGGAGCCCGTTCCGGGCGCCCCGCACGGCGCGCGCGCCGCCGCCGAGCGCCACCTCCGCGAGCGGCCCCGTGAAGCCGCGCGAGCGGAACGCCCTGCCGCGGCTCCAGTGCAGGAAGCCCCCGCCGAGGTGGGGCGCGATCGCGAGCGATCCAAGGATCGGATCGCCCGCCGCCCACAGCTCGGGCTCCCACGCCGCCGCGACGATGCGCCCGCCGCCGCCGAGCTCGAGCCGCGCGCCGCCGACGACGACGCGATCCACGACGGCCGAGCCCGCCTCGTCGTGCGTCACCCGGAACGCGCCCTCCCCGAACCCCTGGACGTAGCGAGCTCCCCCCGGGGCGGCGCCGGCCGCGCCCAACGCGCCCCACCCGCCCGCCGCGCCCGGCACGCTTGACACACGAGCGCGCGCGCGTGGCAGCCGAGCCGACGCCGCGGCGCCGCTCGAGCGGCTCGGCGCGGGCCCGAGCGCGCAGGCGGACGCGGCGAGAGCGATGAGCAGACCGAGCGCGCGCGCCAGCATCGGGGAAATCCGACGGTATCTGCTGTAAAGCCCCAGTCCAGGGTCGATCTGCCTCCACCGGACGACAGGCGCGCTCATCCCCCGCGACGCCGTCGTAAGCTGTGGCGCGCGGCGCACCGCCCGCGCCCTGAGGCCTGTGCCCACCCCTCGCCGACCCACGAAAGAAGAGCTCCTCGCTGCCGCCGGCAAGACGGTGCCGGACGTCATCGCGCCCGACCTCCGCGTCCTCTTCTGCGGCATCAACCCCGGCCTCTACACCGCCGCCGTCGGGCACAACTTCGCCCGCCCCGGCAACCGGTTCTGGCCGGCGCTGCACGCCGGCGGCTTCACCGATCGCGTGCTCTCCCCCTCGGAGGAGCGCGATCTGCTGAAGCTGGGATACGGGATCACCAACGTCGTCGAGCGAGCGACCGCATCCGCTGATGAGCTGTCGCCCGAGGAGCTCGCCGCGGGCGGGGTGCGGCTCGCCGCCAAGGTGCGGCGGTACCGCCCTCGCTTCCTCGCCGTGCTCGGGATCGGCGCTTACCGGAGCGCGTTCGGGCGGCCCCAGGCCGCGCCCGGCCCGCAACCCGAGACGATCGACGCGACGAGGATCTGGGTGCTGCCTAACCCGAGCGGACTGAACGCCAGCTACCAGCCGGAGAAGCTCGCAGCCATGTTTCGCGCCCTGCGCGAGGCGGTCGCGTCGGTCGCTATCCCGCTGTGAGCCGCGGAGCGCTCCAGCGCGGATCTCCCGAAAGGTGGTGTTCCACCGGCCGCGGTCGCGCGATATCCCTCCTGCGCTGACTCGCCCTCTCGTCGCCAGGCCAGCTCGGCTCTCGTCGCGCTCAAAGGTGGTCTCCCCCGCTCGGCGCGGCGGCGCGCCTACTCGGGCAGCGCGCTCTCCTCCTGCTGGGGCACCTTCGCGCGCGCGCTGCGGGCCTCTTCCCGGAGGGCAAAGAGGCCGGGCGGCCCCTCGGTCGGTCGCGCGCCTTGGTTGCCCACCGCGGCGAGCCAGGCCATCGGCGAGTCGGGCGTCTTCGGCGTGACGAGCAGGACTCCGCGCGACGCGTAGCGCGAACAGCCGTCCTCGCACACAGGAAGGACGAGACGGAGCCCGCCGCCGCCACCTCGGCTCACAAGGGGCGCCACGCGCAGGTCCGCCGGCGTCGGGGCCATGGTGGCCATCACCACGCGCTCGATCAGCCCCATGACCGTCTTCCCGGACGTTCCGGGCGGCTCTGGAGCCGGCATCGCCGCGCGCTCTGCTGCCTCGAGCCGCCTCGACGGCAGGGCGAAGAGCCCCGCGCCGTCGGACGCCTCGGCCGACGGCGATGGCAGCGCGCCGGCGAGCGCTCCGACGAGAAAGGCGAGCTTGAGTCCGAATCGCATGCGTGCACCCTCGCCGACACATCCAGCAGGCCCCATGCCAGCGAGGAGCGACCGGCGGCCGCGGCGCGGCTCGACGCGCGCGACAGCCGCCTCCGTTCGCCATGCGAGACGGATCGCCACAGCGTGGCGCGGGGAGCCCGGCCGCGCGCGGCCAGGCCATGGAGACGCCCGCCGGAAGCTGGAGAATGGGCCCCGCCGCGCGAGCGCCGCTTTCGCTTGCCAGACGGTCCGGGCGCCGTTAACCGTCATCGTTATGCTCGACCGAAAGCCAGGACTGGGCCCGCTGCACGCGAAGGCCCCGCTCCCGCCTGGCGCTCCTGTCCCTGCCGCCTCATCCGAGCCCGTCGCGAGCATTCTGCTCGTCGACGATCATCGCCCGAATCTCCTCGCCCTGGAGGCCGTGCTCGATCCGCTCCGCCAGCGGCTCGTCACCGCGCAATCCGGCGAGGAGGCGCTGGAGCACCTCACCCGCGAGGAGTTCGCGCTGATCCTCATGGACGTGAAGATGCGCGGTATCGACGGCTTCGAGACGGCCGCCCGCGTGAGGGGGCTCGATCAGGCGCGGCACACGCCGATTATCTTCATCTCGGGGCTGCCGGAGGACGAAGACCGGCTGTATCGCGGCTACGCGCAGGGCGCTGTCGATTATGTCGTGAAGCCGTTCAATCCCGACATCCTCCGCGCCAAGGTGGCCGTCTTCGTCGAGCTGCACCGCAGGGCCGAGCAGATCAAGCGGCAGGAGGCGGCGCTCCGCCAGCTCGAGCGCCAGGCGAGCGACGAGGTGTTCCGGCGCATCATGGACACGAGCATGATGGGCCTGCTCTTCAGCGACTATGAAGGGCGCGTGATCGAGGCGAACGACTGCTTCCTCATGATGGTCGGCTACACCCGCGAGGACCTCAAGTCGGGGGCGCTCAGCTGGCAGCAGCTCTCCCCGCCGGAGTACGAGCACGTCCACCGCGACGCGGTGAACGAGCTGAGCGCCCACGGCGTCACGAAGCAGTTCGAGAAGGAGTACATCCGCAAGGACGGCAAGCGCGTGTCGGTCCTCGTCGGCTCGGCCCGGATCGAGACGCAGCGGCGCAACCTCACCTATGTGCTCGACATCAGCGAGCGCAAGCGCGCCGAGGCGAACGTCAGCCTCCTCGCGGGCGCGGGCGAGATCCTCTCGTCCTCGCTCGATTTCCGCGAGACGCTCGGGCAGCTCGCCCGGCTCGTCGTCCCGCTCCTCGCCGACTGGTGCGCGGTGGACATCCAGGGGCAGGACGGCGCGATCCAGCGCGTCGCCGTCCAGCACACCGACCGCGAGAAGCTCGCGTTCGTCCAGCAGATCGAGGAGCGCTACCCGGTCGATCCCGCGTCGGCCACCGGCGTGCCGAACGTGCTCCGGACCGGCGAGACCGAGTGGATCCCCGAGATCACGGACGAGCTGCTCGTCGCGATCGCCCGGGACGAGGAGCACCTCCGGCTGGCCCGCGCGCTCGGCCTCCGGTCGGCCGTGGTCGTGCCGCTGGCGGCGCGCGGCCGCGTCCTCGGCGCCATGACGCTCGTGCACGCGGAGTCGGGGCGGCGCTACTCGAAGGCCGACGTGCAGTTCGCCGAGGAGCTCGCGCGGCGCGCGGCCCTCAGCGTCGACAACGCGCTCCTCTTCGAGCGCGAGGTCACCGTGCGCAAGGAGGTCGAGACGCTCGCGGAGGAGCTGAAGCACAGCGAGGCGCAGTTCCGTCTGCTCGCCGAGACGATGCCACAGCTCGTGTGGACGAACCGTCAGGACGGCCACCACGAGTACTTCAATCAGCGCTGGTACGACTACACCGGGCTCAGCCCCGAGGACACGGGCGGCGAGGGCTGGAGCCGGCCCATCCACCCCGAGGAGCACGAGCGGGCGCTCGAGACATGGCGGCACGCGCTCCGCACGGGCGAGCCGTACGAGAACCAGTGTCGGCTCCGGCGCGCCGACGGCGCCTACCGCTGGTTCATCGGCCGGGCGGTCGCCGCGCGGGACGGGTCGGGGCGCATCGTCCGCTGGTTCGGCACGTACACGGACATCGACGATCAGAAGCGCGCCGAGGAGGAGCGGCAGCGGCTCGTCCAGGCGCTCGAGCGCAGCAACAAGGAGCTCGATCAGTTCGCGTACGTCACGAGCCACGACCTCAAGGCCCCGCTGCGCGGCATCGCGAACCTCTCGCAGTGGATCGAGGAGGACCTGAACGACAAGATGACGGAGGAGAGCCGGAAGCAGCTCGACCTGCTCCGCGGTCGCGTCCACCGGCTCGAGAACCTGATCGACGGTATCCTCAGCTACTCGCGCGCGGGCCGTGTCCGCGAGAAGCCCGAGTCGATCGACGTCGGCAAGCTCCTCCGGGAGATCGTCGAGCTGCTCGCGCCCCCGGCGGAGACGCGCGTGGAGGTCGCCCCGGACATGCCCGTCCTCGTCACCGAGCGGGCGCCGCTCCAGCAGACGTTCCTGAACCTCATCAGCAACGCGCTGAAGCACGCGGGGCGCACCGATCCGGAGGTCCGGATCAGCGCGCGCGACGCCGGCCCGTTCTGGGAGTTCTCGGTCTCGGACAACGGCTCGGGCATCGCGCCCGAGTACCACGACCGCATCTGGGGCATCTTCCAGACCCTGAAGGCGCGCGACAAGGTCGAGGGCACCGGCATCGGGCTGTCGGTCGTGCAGAAGATCGTCCAGAGTAAGGGTGGGCGCGCGTGGGTCGAGTCCTCCCTCGGCGCCGGCGCCGCCTTCCGGTTCACCTGGCCGAAGCTCGAGGCCAGGGAGCCCTCGGCGCCTGGTTGACGTGCCGCGACCTGCCGCGGCGCGCGTGCGGCCTGAGCCGCGCCGGGCGACGGCGTGGCGGCCTCCAGCGCGCCGCCGGCCCGGCATGGACTTTGATTGATATCGAGACACCCCTGACACGACAGGTGGCTTGAAGCGAAGCGAGCGCCGGTGACGGCGGGACGGGAAGTCACTGCTCCTTGTCCGCTGGCGTCGTGTCGCTCTTGTCGCGCCGCGGACCTCGAAAGGAGGGTGTTTCATCATGTCCATGTTCAAACTGCCCGGGTTCTTCCTGGGCGCGCTCGCGCTCTCGCTCGTCTCGGCGTGCGCCACAGCACCGGCGCCGGAGCAGGCGCGGAACGCGGAGCCCAGGATGCCGAACCCGGGCCCCGATGGTGTCTACAAGGTGGAGTGGCCTGATCTGCGGGAAGGCGAGGATCGGTTCATCGGGCTCACCCTGGGCGCGGACATCGCCGATGTCTGCCGGCTGCCCAAGACGAATTTCGCCTTCGACTCGGCCGAGCCGCTGCCGCAGGAGCAGCTGGAGCTCCGTGCGGTGGTCGACTGCCTGCTCTCGTCCAACCTCAAGGACGTGAGGATCGAGCTCGTTGGCCGGGCCGACCCGCGCGGCAAGCAGGCATACAATCAGGATCTCTCCCTGCGCCGCGCCACGCGGGTGAAGGAGCTCCTCGTGAAGGAGGGCATCTCTGCGGATCGCATCTCGACGCGCGCGACGGGCGCCTCCGAGGCGGTCGGCAATCAGCCGATGTACTCCTACGGTTACGATCGCCGCGTCGACGTCGTGCTAGTCGGCGTAGTCCACGCCCCCCAGTGAGCGGGACGCGCCCGCTGCGGATACGGGCCCACCTCGACGTTTTCGGTGCTCGGCGTACAGGAGTACGCCTGCGCGCCGAAAACGCCGATCTGGGCCCGTCTCCTGTGCGGGCGCGCCCCGCTCGGCCAGCCGTGATCCTCGCGAGGACTGCAGCCGGCAACGCCTCCTTCCAAAGGGAACGCCGGTTCCGTCGATGACGGCACCGCGGGCGACACAGCCTGCCGTGACGCCATAACCTCCAAACGGCCTCCCGCGACAGCGCACACTCGACACAGCTTTCCGCGGCAATATGGCTTCCGGCGACGCCGCACCCTCGACACAGCCTGCCGCGACGCCGCACCTTGGACACAGCCTGCCGCGGCGACATGGCTTCCGGCGGCGACGCACCCTCGACACAGCTTTCGGCAGCGATGAGCGCTCGAGCACAGCGTGCGGCGACGGTGCGCGCTCGAGCACAGCGTGCGGCGGCGATGCGCGCGCGGCGCAGCGCTCGGCGCGCGGACGGCGGAGCTTCAGACGGCGGGGCGCGGGCGCGCCGAGCGGCGGCGCCGAAGGCGCGCGGCGGCGCGGTGCACGCGTTGCCCCGAGGCGCGTCACGACAGATGTGGCATTTCGTCACGCATCCGCCATGCCGGCGGGGGGGGCTCATCCAGGGCAAGCGGGCCGTACAGCGCGATCTGGGGGGTTGGTCCGGGGCCTGCAATGCGTCCGGTCACGAACCGGCGGACGTCATGTCCGTCACAAGGAGACAAGAGCCATGACGAACCGACTGAATGACGCGGTGGGCGCTGCAAAGGGTGTGTACGAGTCGGCGGCCGTCGGCGCTGGCGCTGCCGCGACGGTTGCGGCCACGACCGCGAAGACGACGGCGTTCGACGTCGCGAAGGCGGTCGCAGGTATCGCTGCGACGATCGGGGCGATCGGCTTCGACGACGTGCTCGGCTGGGTCGGGCTGGCGCGCAGGCGGAGCCCCCTCACGACGCTCGCGCTCTTCGGCGCCGGCATCGCGGTGGGCGCGGGCGTGGCCGTGCTGCTCTCGCCGACGTCCGGCCCGGCGCTGCGCCGCGAGATCCTCACCCGCCTCGACGGCCTGAAGCGCCAGGCGACCCAGGGGGTCGAGCAGGCGGAGCACCAGATCCAGAGCAAGGTCGGCGGCGCGGTCGACGCGGTGAAGGGCGCGGTCTCCTCGTCCGAGAGCAGCAACTCGCACTACGGCGCCGAGGGCTCCGGACGCCAGGGCGGCGAGAGCGGCCATCACCTGAGCTGAGGCGCCGCACGTGTGGCTCGAAGCCATTATCACGCGGGAGGATCTCGCCCAGATCTTGGGCGAGTTCCTCCCTGTGAAAATCCATCTGGATGATGATGAGAAAACGGACCGCTGGCTTTACCTTGGCAAGGCGACCGAGATCACCTTGGTCGAGGACATGGGCCTGCGCGTCGACTGTCCTGCGGAGCTGAAGTGGTCGATCGCGGGCGTGAACCCCACCATCAAGCTCGATGAGCTCAAGGTCCTGATTTCCCCTGAGATCATCGAGAGGCACCAGGGGAACGTGCTCGCGTTCAACATCGAGCTCGAGGAGGCCGACATCCGAGGCATCCCCGCGCTCATCGACCACACGATCATGAAGGCGGTCAACTCGGCGCTCGCGAACAAGAAGCCTGAGTGGAACTTCACGAAGACGCTCACGCACACCGTAGGTCTCCCCTCCAACCTCGAGCCGATCGAGGGGCTTCACATCGGGGTCGCCTGGGGCAAGCGGCGCATCAGTCAGGACGCGCTCGTGCTCGTGGTCTCCTTCAAGCTCAATTTCGTGCGCAGCGATTGAGGCTCCGCCTCCCACGGACGGTCTCCCCACGAACGCCCCGCCCCCTCCCCAGGGGCGGGGCGTTTCGCTTTCGAGCCGTCCACATCCTTGCCCGAGATAACCGCCGCCTCACCCGAGGCGCGCAGCCTTGGTCGAGACACCTTCAGCCTTGTCCAGGCGCGCAAGCCTTGGTCGAGACACCTTCAGCCTTGTCCAGGCGCGCAGCCTTGGTCTAGAGCGATAAACGGGTTGAAACACCGAGAAAAAGCAGAATTTTCACAGGGAGGCGGGGAGCGAGAGACGGCGAGAGGGAGAGATTCTTTTTTTCTTCCTCCCCGCCTCCCCGTGAAAATTCTCCGAATTTCAACGTGATTGGTGTTCTAGACACCTTCAGCCTTGTCCAGGCGCGCAGCCTTACTCCAGACGTCTTCAGCCTTGTCGAGGGCTGCACCAGACGAAGAGAGAGCGCGCGCCCCCCGCCTACCCGATCTGGGGCGCCAGGTGAATCCTCCCCAGCCGTCCCCCGCGCCCGCGCGTGAGCGCGCCCGCGATGTCCGAGTGCTTGACGAGCCCGAGGTAGCTCTCCCCGTCGAACACCGCGACCACCGGCGTGTTCTTCTCCACCATCTTCCGCCCCACCTCGTCGAGCGACACGTCCGCCGCCACCCGAGGCACGTCACACCGCATGATCCACGCGATGAACGACCCCTCCTCCCCCGCAGCCAGCGCGCGCATCACGTCCGTGCGCGTCACGATCCCGATCACGCGATCCTCGTAGACCACCGGGAAATCGGGCTCCTGGCTCGCCAGGATGCGCCGCGCGGCGTCGCCCACGAGCTCGCCAGGCCAGAGCTGGACCGCCCTGCCCTCGAGCTGTCGCGCCTCGGGCACCTCGACCGGCGCCATCACCACCTGCGCCGCGCTCCACTCCCGCCGCGCCCCCAGGAAGAGGATCGCCGACAGCGCCGCGACGAGGAGCTGCCCGCTGAACAGCGCGATGAAGAACAGCACCGCCGCCATCACCTGCCCGAGCGTCGCCGCCATCGACGTGGCGAGCCAGCTGCCGGTGAGCGGCGACAGCGCCTCGCGCAGCACGCGCCCCCCCTCGAGCGGCAGCGCGGGCAAGAGCCCGAGCATCGCGATCCCGAGGTTCGCGCTGGCCACCCACACGACCGCCGTCTCGCGCGAGGGCGCCTCCGCCCCCTGCAGCACGGAAGCCCACCGGAGCTCGCTCGCCCCGTGCTGCGCGCCGACGGCCACGAAGAACAGCGCCGCGACAGCGAAGTTCGCGGCAAGACCGAGCGCCCCGCTCTGCGCCCACCCGGCGACCGGCCGCGCGCGGCGCGCGACGACGCCGAGCGGCGAGAGCACGACCTCGCTCAGCCGGAGGCCGAGCTGCCGCGCCACGACGCCTTGCACGAGCGCCTGCAGCGCCACGCACACGAGCAGCGCCGCGCCGAGGGCGCAGCCGAAGAGCGCGCCGCCCCCGCCGTGCCGCGCCCCCCACTGGAGCGCGCCGAGCGGGACGAGCAGGCCGAACGCCGCGTGCGCAACGACCTCGATACCGCCAATCCGCGTGATCCTGATGACCCAATTCATGGCGTGTTGCTCCTGGGTTCCCGCGCAGGCAGCTGCGCATAGCCGGCAAGGACAGTTCCGACCTGCTACCGACCCCCTCTCCCCCCCGGGGAGGTGGCGAGAACCTCGTCGCACGATCACGGCTGACGGGCATTTTTCTCGGATCTTTCCATATCTTGCTGCAAGGCATGTGCCGCTTTCCTGCGCCCGGTGACGCGCCTCACACACCTTCACGCCGCTCGCGGCGGGGCCAGCGGCGCGCGGACAGGCGTGAAGGCCTGTTGCGCGCTTCCGTCCGTCATCGAGTTGACGGGCGTGAGACGGGGAGTTTACGGGACCACGAAGCGACGGATGAGCGCGCCTGCACGGCGCCACGCCTGGATGTCGCGGTGTGGCGTTCCGCCACGTAGCAGGCGCGCTCCGTCACGTCGCCACATCGGCCACCCCGTCCACTCCAGCCCGCCGCGCGCGGCCCGAGGCAGGGCCACGCCGCTCCACTGCCTCGGCGACGGGCGAGGCCCGCGTGAAGCGCTCCTGGGGCAAGAACCGGCCTTCCTCGAGCTCCCGCACCCAGCGGAGCATCTCCTCGCGCACCCAGCACCGCAGATCGAACAGCTTCCCCGAGTCGGTGGCCGACATGAGAAAACGCACCTCGATCGTGCGCTCTGTCACGTTCGTGACCTGGACGGCCTTCACGCGCCTGTCCCAGAGCTCGCTGTTCGGGAGGATGGACTCGAAATGCTGGCGCACGGCCTCCACCGGCGTCCGATAGTCCACGTGGATCTCGACGGTGCCGAGCTTCTCCGAGCCGTGCTTCGTCCAGTTCTCGAACGACTCGTCCAGGAGCCGCGCGGTCGGGATGATGAGCCGCCGCTCGTCCCAGATCTTCATCACCACGTGCGTCAGCCGGATCTCCTCGATCGTCCCGAACTGCCCGTCCACCACCACCTTGTCGCCGAGGTCGATGGGGCGGGTGAACAGGATGTGGAGGCCGGAGAGGATCGCGCCGACGGGCTTCTGCGCCGCCAGGCCGAGCACGACGCCCGCGATGCCGGCCGAGGCCAGCAGCGAGACACCGACGTTCCGCACGGTCTCGAAGTTCAGGAGCACGAGCGCGCCCGCCACGATCACGATGAGCACCCGCGCGACCCGCTCGAGCACGCGCGCCTGCGTGCGGAGCCCGCGGGACGACTCGCTCCCCTCCTGGAGGTGCCGCAGGGCGCGCGCGTCCAGCACCTCGGTCAGGATCCCCACGACGCGCATCAGGAGCCACGCCACCCCGGCGATGAACAGCGCCGAGAGGAGCGACCGCAGATCGGCCACGATCTCCCGCCCGACCGGCGTCATCTTGGCGAAGCCAGCCGTCAGGACCACGCCGAGACAAAGAGTCATGGGGCCGATTGCCGCGTCGAGCGTCTTTTCGTCCCAAGGCGTCGATGTCCGCCGCACGACCACCGAGCCGGCGCGCCGGAAGCCGTGGACCACGAGCCGGGCGAGCCCGAGGCCGACCGGAACGCTCGCCGCCACGATCAGCCACTGCCACAGGCCCTCCGTCGGGATCCCCAGCCGGGCGCCAAGCGATTCGAAGACCGAGCTCTGCATCAATCTGCTCCTTCAACCAGCCAGTCAGCGCCGCGCGCGTCGATGGCTCGAACTGCCGGGGACCGGCAGGAGATCCGTGACGCAGTCAGGCGCGCCGGGCTCATCCATCCTTTGTGCGCCCTCGCCATGGCACAGGCCGTGCCGCCCACGGCGTCCCCCCGCCTTCCCGGCCCGCGCCCGCTGCGCCCCGCGCGACGCCATAAGATCTAGATCACAGGGTGGAGGCAGCGTTGCCACGGTGCGGCAATTCGCCACACAAGGGCTTCACCCCACCTTGCACGTTCCGTTCAGCCGAGCTCCGTCCGCTCGGCACGTGACGTGCAGGGACGATGACCAAGAGTCGAGATCGCCTGATAAACGCAGCAAAGGACTCGCTTTATGTCAGAGCGTAGAAGCCAGGTCGATGATTTCACGCGGCTCACGGAAGAGACCGAGCGGCTCGCGAAGCACGTCGAGGATCTCCGGCTGCGGATCGCCGCTACGACGGCGAGGCGCCGCGCATCGTCCGGTAGGCTCCCTGCGCAGAGCGGCGCCGCCTTCGAGGCGACGCACGGCTCGCCCACCGAGCGGCCGCCGCACGGCCCGCCGTCCGACCGGCCGCCCCATGGCGCGCTGTCCGATCGGCCGCCCCATGGCGCGCTGTCCGACCGGCCGCCCCATGGCGCGCTGTCCGACAGGCCGGCCCATGACGCGGGCTCGGAGCGGCCTCACGACGCCGCGCCGGAGCGAACGCACGACGCGGGCGCGGAGCGGCCTCACGACGGCGCGACCGAGGCGGCCCCGGAGCGGCCGCAACCCCGTCACTCGCCCTTCCCCGAGCGCCCCTCGTGCCTCGCGAGCGTGTCGCGGTGGCTGCCCCCGCTCAGGCCGACGCGGACCGCCATGGAGTCGGGCGTTCACGAGAGGGTCGGAGAGGCAGGGCGTTACTGCATCGTGACGCCGCGAAAGAAGGCGAGCGCCGTGCCGCCGCGGCGCCGGACACCCAAGGCCGACGTGGCCTGAGAGAGCCCCCGGAGCAGGGCCCGCGCCCGGCGCACCCCGGCCAGGCCCGCGCGCGACGCGCCCCACCGCCCCCCGACAACGCGGCCTCTCCGCCGCAGCGCACCTGAGCCACCACACGCGGCAGGCAAAGAGCGACGCCCGGGGCGCGATGCTTGCCCGGCTGCGCGCCTGCGTAGTATACGAACTCATGCTGTCGCGCGGCGGGTGCGGGCGCGCACGGCCACCGTGCGCCGAAGCCTGACATCGATGGGACCCGACGGAACCTTCGCGGTCGGGCAGCGAGAGCCCCGCCCCTCAGCGGCGCGAGCGCCCCGCGATTGCCCTGGCCGCCCGAGCCAATCGACGACTCCGCCTTCCAGGCGAGCGGGCCTTTTCTCTCGCAGCCTCTCGCCCCCGGGTTCGCCCCCGTCGAGCCGCTCGCCGCGCTCCGGGGCACCGCCGTATCCGGGGTGCGATCTAGTTTCCCTCAACCGATCGGCACCGCCTGCAGGCGTGACCAGGAGAACAGCGGCATGGAGCAGCGAAGCGACCTCGACAAGGCGGCCCGCAAGGCGAGAGCTGGCAATGGGAAGGGAAAGAAGGGCGCGTCCGCGGACGGGCTGCACGGCGCCGCACGCGCGAAGAAGGCCCTCGGGGGGGATGGGGCCCGCGCCGCGCCGCCGGTCGTGAGCGACGCGCTCGACCGGCGGACGCTGCTGCTGGCGCTGACGGCGCTCAAGAAGGGTGATTTCTCGGTGCGGCTGCCCTTCGACTGGTCCGGGGTCGACGGGAAGCTCGCCGACACGTTCAACGACGTCGTCGAGCTCAACGAGAAGATGGCGAGGGAGCTCCACCGCCTGAGCCGCGTGGTGGGCAAGGAGGGCAAGCTCTCGCAGCGCGCCTTCATCGGCGAGGTGAGCGGGGCGTGGGCCGACGAGATCGCGTGCATGAACGAGCTCATCGGCGATCTCGTCCACCCCACCGCCGAGACAGCGCGCGTCATCGGGGCCGTCGCCAAGGGCGATCTCTCGCAGATGATGGCCCTCGAGGTCGACGGCAGGCCGCTCGACGGCGAGTTCCTCCGGACGGCCAGGACCGTCAACACGATGGTCGAGCAGCTCGGCTCCTTCGCCTCGGAGGTCACCCGCGTCGTGCGCGAGGTAGGCACCGAGGGCAAGCTCGGCGGACAGGCCGAGGTGAAGGGCGTCGCCGGCACCTGGAAGGACCTCACCGACTCCGTCAACTCGATGGCCGGCAACCTCACCGCCCAGGTGCGCAACATCGCCGCCGTCACCACCGCCGTCGCCACGGGAGATCTCTCGAAGAAGATCACCGTGGACGTCAAGGGCGAGATCCTCGAGCTCAAGGACACCATCAACACGATGGTCGATCAGCTCCGCTCGTTCGCCTCCGAGGTCACCCGCGTCGCGCGCGAGGTAGGCACCGAGGGCAAGCTCGGCGGGCAGGCCGAGGTGAAGGGCGTCGCCGGCACCTGGAAGGACCTCACCGACTCCGTCAACTCGATGGCCGGCAACCTCACCTCGCAGGTCCGCAACATCGCCGCCGTCACCACCGCCGTCGCCAACGGCGACCTCTCCAAGAAGATCACCGTCGACGTCAAGGGCGAGATCCTCGAGCTCAAGAACACCATCAACACGATGGTCGACCAGCTCAACTCCTTCGCCTCCGAGGTCACCCGCGTCGCGCGCGAGGTAGGCACCGAGGGCAAGCTCGGCGGGCAGGCCGACGTCCGCGGCGTCGCAGGCACCTGGAAGGACCTCACCGACTCCGTCAACTCGATGGCGTCGAACCTCACCGCCCAGGTGCGCAACATCGCCACCGTCACCACCGCCGTCGCGAAGGGCGATCTCTCGAAGAAGATCACCGTGGACGTGAAGGGCGAGATCCTCGAGCTCAAGGACACCATCAACACGATGGTCGATCAGCTGAGCTCGCTGGCCGCCGAGGTCACGCGCGTCGCGCGCGAGGTAGGCACCGAGGGCAAGCTCGGCGGACAGGCCGACGTCCGCGGCGTCGCCGGCACCTGGAAGGACCTCACCGACTCCGTCAACTCGATGGCCGGCAACCTCACCGCCCAGGTGCGCAACATCGCCACCGTCACCACCGCCGTCGCCACCGGGGATCTCTCGAAGAAGATCACCGTCGACGTCAAGGGCGAGATCCTCGAGCTCAAGAACACCATCAACACGATGGTCGACCAGCTCAACTCCTTCGCCTCCGAGGTCACCCGCGTCGCGCGCGAGGTAGGCACCGAGGGCAAGCTCGGCGGGCAGGCCGAGGTGCGCGGCGTCGCCGGCACCTGGAAGGACCTCACCGACTCCGTCAACTCGATGGCCGGCAACCTCACCGCCCAGGTGCGCAACATCGCCGCCGTCACCACCGCCGTCGCCAACGGCGACCTCTCCAAGAAGATCACCGTCGACGTCAAGGGCGAGATCCTCGAGCTCAAGAACACCATCAACACGATGGTCGACCAGCTGAGCGCCTTCGCGGCGCAGGTGACGCGCGTCGCGCGCGAGGTAGGCACCGAGGGCAAGCTCGGCGGGCAGGCCGAGGTGACCGGCGTCGCCGGCACCTGGAAGGACCTGACCGACTCCGTCAACTCGATGGCCGGCAACCTCACCGCCCAGGTCCGCAACATCGCCGCCGTCACCACCGCCGTCGCCAACGGCGACCTCTCCAAGAAGATCACCGTCGATGTCCGCGGCGAGATCCTCGAGCTCAAGGACACCATCAACACGATGGTCGATCAGCTCCGCTCGTTCGCCTCCGAGGTCACCCGCGTCGCGCGCGAGGTAGGCACCGAGGGCAAGCTCGGCGGGCAGGCCGAGGTGCGCGGCGTCGCAGGGACCTGGAAGGACCTCACCGACTCCGTCAACTCGATGGCCGGCAACCTCACCTCGCAGGTCCGCAACATCGCCGCCGTCACCACCGCCGTCGCCAACGGCGACCTCTCCAAGAAGATCACCGTCGACGTCAAGGGCGAGATCCTCGAGCTCAAGAACACCATCAACACGATGGTCGACCAGCTCAACTCCTTCGCCTCCGAGGTCACCCGCGTCGCGCGCGAGGTAGGCACCGAGGGCAAGCTCGGCGGGCAGGCCGACGTCCGCGGCGTCGCAGGCACCTGGAAGGACCTCACCGACAACGTGAACTCGATGGCCGGCAACCTGACGAACCAGGTGCGCGGCATCGCCAAGGTCGTGACCGCGGTCGCCAACGGCGATCTCAAGCGCAAGCTGGTCGTCGACGCGAAGGGCGAGGTCGCCGCGCTCGCGGACACGATCAACGGCATGATCGAGACGCTCGCGACGTTCGCCGATCAGGTGACGACGGTGGCGCGCGAGGTCGGCGTCGAGGGCAAGCTCGGCGGGCAGGCCAGCGTCCCCGGGGCCGCCGGCACCTGGAAGGACCTCACCGACAACGTGAACCGGCTCGCGGCGAACCTCACCACGCAGGTGCGCGCGATCGCCGAGGTCGCCACCGCCGTGACCAAGGGCGATCTCACCCGGTCGATCAAGGTCGAGGCGCAGGGCGAGGTCGCGGCGCTGAAGGACAACATCAATGAGATGATCCGGAACCTCAAGGACACGACGCTGAAGAACAGCGAGCAGGACTGGCTCAAGAGCAACCTCGCCAAGTTCTCGCGCATGCTCCAGGGGCAGAAGGATCTCCTCACCGTCGGCCGGCTCATCCTGTCCGAGCTCGCCCCCGTCGTGACGGCGCAGCAGGGCGTCTTCTACATCATGGACTCGTCCCGGGAGGAGCCCTTCCTCAAGCTGCTCGCGAGCTACGCGTTCAAGCAGCGCAAGCACGTGGACAACCAGTTCAAGCTGGGCGAGGGGCTCGTCGGCCAGTGTGCGCTCGAGAAGGAGAAGATCCTCCTCGTCAGCGCGCCGCCCGACTACATCACGATCACGAGCGGCCTCGGCGAGGCGCCCCCGGTCAACATCATCGTCATGCCCGTGATCTTCGAGGGGCAGGTGAAGGCCGTCATCGAGCTCGCGTCGCTCGAGCGCTTCAGCCCGACGCACCAGGCGTTCCTCGATCAGCTCACCGAGTCGATCGGCATCGTGGTCAACACGATCGAGGCGAACATGCGCACCGAGGACCTGCTCAAGCAGTCCCAGTCGCTGGCGCGCGAGCTCCAGAGCCAGCAGGAAGAGCTCCAGGAGACGAACGCCGCGCTCGGCGAGAAGGCGCGGCTGCTCGCCGAGCAGAACGTCGAGGTCGAGCGGAAGAACCACGAGGTCGAGCAGGCCCGGCAGGCCCTCGAGGAGAAGGCGCGGCAGCTCGCCCTCACCTCGAAATACAAGTCGGAGTTCATGGCCAACATGTCCCATGAGCTCAGGACGCCGCTGAACAGCCTCCTCATCCTCTCGGACCAGCTCTCCAGGAACAACGACCAGAACCTCACCCCGCGGCAGGTCGAGTTCGCGAAGACGATCCACGCGTCAGGCACCGACCTCCTGGCGCTCATCAACGACATCCTCGATCTCTCGAAGATCGAGTCGGGCACCGTCGTCGTCGACGTCGGCGAGATCAGCTTCAAGGACCTCTCGGACTACGTGCAGCGGACGTTCCGGCACGTCGCCGAGGCGAAGAAGCTCG
Organism: Sorangium sp. So ce321; assembly: GCF_051530195.1. Taxonomy (NCBI): domain Bacteria; kingdom Pseudomonadati; phylum Myxococcota; order Polyangiales; family Polyangiaceae; genus Sorangium; species Sorangium sp. So ce321. Next base: position 8,931,322 of record NZ_CP150329.1, read on the forward strand.
AGTTCGAGCTCGCCTTCTCGTCCAGTCTGCCGGCGTCGGTGCTCACCGACGCGAAGCGGCTGCAGCAGGTGCTCAAGAACCTGCTCTCCAACGCCTTCAAGTTCACCGAGCGCGGCAGGGTGATCCTGGAGGTGACAGTGGCCCGCGAGGGGTGGAACCGTGAGAACGATGTGCTCAGCCGGGCCGACGCGGTGATCGCCCTCTCCGTCCACGACACGGGCATCGGGATCGCGCCGGACAAACAGCAGATCATCTTCGAGGCGTTCCAGCAGGCCGACGGGAGCACGAGCCGCAAGTACGGCGGCACCGGGCTCGGGCTCGCGATCAGCCGGGAGATCGCGCGGCTGCTCGGCGGCGATCTCGTGCTCGTCAGCGCGCCGGGCCGCGGGAGCACGTTCACCCTGTACCTGCCGCGCACCTACCGGCCCGTGCGGGCGGCGCGGCGGCCACCGGCGCACGTCCTCGACGCCCCGCCGGTCCTCGAGGATCCCGTCCACAGCAGCCGGCCGTCGGATCGCATGACCACGACCACGGACACGCAGATCATCGACGACAGCGAGAGCGTACGTCCGGGCGATCGCGCGATCCTGATCGTCGAGAACGATACGGTCTTTGCCCGGTTCCTCGTGGACGTCGCGCGAGAGCACGGCTTCAAGGCTGTCGTCGCCGTCCGCGGCGCGACCGGGCTCTCGCTCGTGCGCGAGCTCAGGCCGCTGGCGATCACGCTGGACATCAACCTGCCCGACATCGACGGGTGGCGCGTGCTCGACTGCCTGAAGCGCGATCTCCAGGCGCGGCACATCCCGGTCCAGGTGATCACGACGGAGACGGAAGAAGAGCGGTGCCGCGCGCGCCGCATGGGCGCGGTGGGGCTGCTCAACAAGCCGCTGAGCAGCAGGACGGCGCTCGACGAGGCGTTCGCGCGGCTCGACGCGCTGGTCAGCTCGCCGCAGCGCCGGCTGCTCCTCGTCGAGCCGGACAAGGCAGCTGGCGACCCCGTGGCCGAGCTGCTCTCGGACGAGGGGATCACGATCGCCACCGTGGCGACGGGCCGGGAGGCGCTCGCCGCGGTCGAGCGCGAGGCGTTCGACGCCATCGTGCTCGGGCTGCGCCTGCCCGACATGCCCGGCTTCGAGCTCATCGACCACCTCGACCGTGCCGGACGCTTCGCCGACCTGACGGCGATCGTCTACACGCCGGCGGACATCGCCGGGGACGACGAGGTGCAGATCGCCCGGCTGGCGCAGCGGCTCCCGGTGAAGCACGTCCAGTCGCGAGAGCGCCTCTTCGACGAGGTGACGCTCGCGCTGCACCGCCGGATCCCGGACCTGCCGGAGCCGAAGCGGCTCATCGTGGAGCATCTCCACGAGTCGGCCACCGCGCTCTCCGGCAAGTGCGCGCTGATCGTCGACGACGATTTCCGCAACATCTACGCGCTGAAGACCGTCCTGGAGAGCCACGGGATGACGACGCTCGCCGCCGACACGGGCAAGGCCGCCATCGAGCGCCTGGAGCGGACCACCGGCATCGATGTCGTTCTCATGGACATCATGATGCCGGAGATGGACGGATACGACACCATCCGCGCCATCCGCCAGCGGCCCGTCTTCCAGACGCTGCCGATCATCGCGGTCACGGCGCGAGCGATGAAGGGCGACCGGGAGAAGTGCCTCGAGGCGGGCGCGACCGACTACATCTCGAAGCCAGTCGACACCGAGCAGCTGCTCGCGCTGCTCCGGATCTGGCTGCATCGCTGAGCTCGTTTCACCTCGATCCAGCTCGGCTCACCCCGGTCCACCACCCCCATCATCGTCCGCCTCGGACGTAGCCAGAAGTTCGTCTGGGCTGCAACCACGCCCCAGTGTGGCGTCTCTGCTCAGGTGCGGCGCGACCGTCCACAACCGACAGCGCAGGATGCCCGGGATTTTCGGCACCTTCGCATGGCACGCTGCCTGCTGCATCCGTGTGGGATTCCAGAATACAGCAAGGGAACGCGGCTGCGCGGGGACGGTCTTGGGAAAGGAGCCTGTCAGTGAGGGCAAAGCTGGTGACCGGTCTGCTGAAGACACGGGTGGACGCCGAGAGGGCCATTGAGCGCGTCATGAGCTGTGGATACAAGCGCGACGCGATCAGCCTGGTGATGGGCCACGCCGCGCGCGGCCAGCATGTCGAGAGCGGAACCGGCTCGAGGGCGGTGGAGGGCGCCGGCCTCGGCGGCGCTGTCGGCGGGGCGGTGGGGGCGGCCTTCGCTGCGTTCGCGGCGGTCGGAACGAGCCTGATGTTCCCCGGGCTGGGCCTCGTCGTGGCGGGGCCGATCGAGGCCGCGATCGCGGGCGCGGGCGCCGGCAGCGCGGCCGGAGGGCTCGTCGGTGCGCTCGTCGGCGCCGGCGTCCCCGAGCACCGCGCGCGCGCCTACGAGAGCGGCCTGCAGCGGGGTGAGGTCCTCCTCGGCGTTCACGCCCAGTCGCAGCGAGACGCCGAGATCCTGGAGATGATCCTCGAGTATGCCGGCGCCGAGAACGTCCGGAGCGACAGCGGGCTGAAGCGCCCCTACGACAGCTTCATCTAGCTCCGGGGGGCTCGCGCGCAGGGGGGCTCGCGTGCCGCGGCTGCGCTCGGTGCGTGGCAACTTGCCTCGCCGAGGCGCGCTGCCGCCGACGCGTCCGTGCGGCATTTCAGGCGATCCCCGAGAGGAGCGCCTGGCATGCGCGATGCTCCAGATCTGGCGTCGAAGCATGGCGTGGCGTGGTGAGCGGCGGGATGGCCGGAGCAGGCGGCAGGAGAGCGCATGTCAATCAACATGACCCAGGGGTTCGAGCACACCTTAGGGGAACGCTTCGAGGTCGGCACGTTGGTGGGCGACAAGTACCAGCTCCTCCGCAAGGCGGGAGAGGGGGCGATGGGCTCTGTCTGGGTCGCCGCGAACACGGCGCTCGAGGCGAACGTGGCGATCAAGGTGCTGCGCCCGGAGATGCGCTCTCCCGCGATCGCGGAGCGGCTGCTGCGCGAGGCGCGGGCGGCGGCGAAGCTCAGCCACCCCGGGATCGTGCGTGTCTTCGATCTCGGCAAGACCGCGGAGGGCACGCCCTATATCGTGATGGAGCTCCTCGAGGGAGAGGCCCTGCGGGACCTGCTCTGCCGCGAGCCGCAGCTCCTGCCCGAGACGGCGATCGCGATCCTCTTGCCCGTCGCGAGCGCGATGCACGCGGCCCACGAGCGGGGCGTCGTTCACCGGGATCTCAAGCCGGACAACGTGATGCTCGCGGAGCAGGGCGACGGGAGGATCCAGCCGAAGGTCGTCGATTTCGGGATCGCGAAGGTCACGTGGACCGAGCCCGAGTCCGGCTCGACGGGCGCGGCCGTGATCGGCACGCCGCAGTACATGCCGCCCGAGCAGGCGCTCGGGCAGGGGCACATCGATCATCGCGCGGATATCTGGGCGCTCTGCACGATGCTCTACGAGGTGATCGCGGGGGAGACGCCGTATGCCGGGGAGCAAGGGTTCGGGACGCTGCGCGCGATCATCCAGGATCCGGTCCGGTCGCTGGTCGAGCGGTGCGGCACCGATCCGGCGCTGTGGTCGATCGTCGAGCGCGGGCTGCGCAAGGACCCGGCGGAGCGCTGGGGGAGCATGCGCGAGCTCGGCGTCGCGCTCGCGACGTGGCTCCTCTCGCGGGGCGTCTCGGAGGACGTGTGCGGCGCGTCGCTCCGCGCGCAATGGCTGGATGAGCGGAGCAGCCAGGTCCCGGCGGCGTCGCCGCGGCCGATGGTGGTGAGCTCCGCGCCGACGCTGCACTCGCGCCGCGCCGAGGATGCTGTGGAGCTGCAGCTGCCCATGGCGTCAGCGCGGAGGGCGCCGGGCGAGAGCGGGCCCAGGGCGCCGGTGGTCGTTGGGCGCAAGCTGCTGGAAGACAGCGGCGAGCGCGCGTGGTCCGAGGCGACGGCGGTGGGGACGCCGCCGGGGGTCGTGGCGGCGTCGCTGCGGCCGTCGTTGCGAGAGCGCTTCCCGTTCCGCCGCGTCGCGGCGGCGGGGTTCGTGCTGATGGCGGGGGCGGCGGCGTGGAGCGTGGCGCCGGTCGCGACGGGCCCCGTCGCCGAGCTGACGCCGGCGGCGCCGGCGCCGGCGCCGGCGGCGACGGCCGCCGAGGCGCCGGCGGCGACGGCGCGGCCAGCGGCCGAGCCGAGCTCGCTCACGGCGAGCATGGCGCGCGGGTTCGTGGCGCCGCCGGTCGCGACCGTGGCGCCGCGCCCGGCACGCACCGTGAAGGCGCCTGCACCCGCGGCGCCGGCCACGGCGAGGGCCACTGCGGAAGCGAAGCCGCCTGCGCCGGCGGCGAGCGCGCTGCCGGAGCTGCCCGCGGCCGACGCGGGCGCGGAGGCGCCGCAGCTCCTTGCGCAGGCGGCCCCGGCCGGGTCGACGCCCGAGACGGGGAGCGCGGCCTGCTCTGCGAATGGCGGGCAGGCAGGCGGGGAAGCGGCCTGCCCGCCGCCGGCGCCCGAGGGCTCGACGAGCGCGGTCGAGGCCCGCGAGGACGCCGCGCCGGCCAGGCAGGAGCCCGGGACGCACAGGGCAGCGGTCGACGAGGCGCCGCCAGCCCCGGACGGCGGGGCGGCGGAGCCGTCGCCGGGCGTGCCGGCAGCGCCGTCGCCGTAGCCGCTCGGGGGAGCCGCGGCTCAGGGCGACGGCGCTCGAGCGACGGGGAGCAGAGGACGCGGGGGAGCAGGCCTCTCCCTCGCGTCCCCCGCGCCTCGGCTCTCGTTCCAAGCTGTTCGGTGCTCTAGGGCAAGAAACGGGTCGAGCCCGCCTGAAACGAGCAGAATTTCGAACCGCCAAGGCGCCAAGAACAAGACGATATCTTGGCGCCCTGGCGCTTCATCCTCGCTCGATCGATGTGGTGGATCGGTGTTCTAGACCCCGAGCGCCTGGAGCAACCCGCCGTCTCGCTCGCGCTCCGGGAGCGCGTTGTGCCAGCGAGCGCCCGCGTAGCGTGGCTCCAGCAGGTCGATGCCCATGCTCAACAGCGCGTTCCGGATGCGCGCAAGCGGCCCCAGCGCGGGGAGGTTGTTGAGGCAGACCTCGTCGCACTGCTGGAGGTCCCGCTCGAAGAGCTGGGCGGCGTCCCTCACGAAGGCAGGTTGCTTGACGATGAGGTTCGCCTCGCTCACCCACCTCAGGCTGGTGGGGTTCACGTTGAAGGTGCCCACGGTCGCCCAGTCGTCGTCGATGACCGCGAACTTCGAGTGGAGCATCGACGGGAGGAACTCGTGGATCTGCAGCCCGTTCTCCAGCCACGACCTGTACCTCGCCAGGCTCGCGTTGCGGATGGTCGGGAGATCGGAGCTGCGCGGCACGATGATCTTCACGTCGATCCCGCGGCGCGCGGCGTCCATGAGCTCGCGCTCGAGCGCGCGAGGCGGGCAGAAATACGCGTTCTCGATCCACACCCGGCGCCGCGCCGCGCGCACCCGCTCCAGGTGGCGCTCGTAGATGACCGCCGGCGGCGTCGGCGCGTCGGTGATGAACTCCACGTCATCGTAGACGCCGCCGGTCCAGTAATCGAAGGAGCGGCCCTCGGCGTCGTTGGCGAGCATCCAGCGGCACTCGAACGCTCGCTCCATGTCGTCCACGCACGGCCCCATCACCCGGCTACAGACCTCGTGCCAGCCGCCGCCGCCCTGATCGCGCGGGAGCCACTCGTCGGCCCACGCCGCGCCGCCCACGTAGCCGGCGCCGTCGATGACCACGATGCGCGAGTGCTCCCGCGGGAACAGGGCGCCCCCGCGGAGGACGGTGCTGAGCGGCCGGTAAGCGCGGGTGCGGATGCCGCGAGCCCTCATGTCCTCGAAGAAAGCCCCAGGCGTGCTGTGGCTGCCGAGCGCGTCGTAGAGGAGCCGCACGTCGACGCCGCGCCGCGCCGCTTCCGCGAAGGCGTCGGCGAAGCGATGACCCATCTTGTCGTTGCGGTAGATGTACGTCGAGACCCAGATCTTCTCCCGGGCGCGCGAGATGTCGTCGAGGAGCGATTCGAGCACCGTCGTCATCCCTGGCAGGAGGCGCGTGGCGTGAGGCGCGTGCGCATTGCCGGCCTCTGCCTGGCTTGATCTGGAGTTCGCCCTGGAGCCTGGAAGAGTCAGCACCGAGCAGGTCATGTCGCGTCCTGAGCGCCGGACGGCTGCTGCACGATTGCGGCAGTGGCCCGCACGCCCTCGACACAATGCTCAAGCAGCGCGTATGCCACCACGCCGAGGCGCGATCGCGCGGGGAACTCCGCTGAACGAGACCCGCGACGTGGCAGACTGCCACGCCCGACCGCCGCGCCACAGCGCCGCCGAGGCAAGTGGTCTCTCCGGCAGAACCGGGCCCGCCGTCTGCACGAAGCGGATCCAGCCGGAGGAGATCTTCTCCGAGATGCACAAGAGCGGCCTGGAGCACCTCTCTCAGGTGCGCTGGGCGATCCTGGAGGCGGACGGCGATCTCACGATCATCCCGGAGAAGGGCCACGGCCTGCCGGTGGTGCGGACCAGGGACCGGGACGCGGGCCTCCGAGCGCCGGTCAGGCCAGGCGGGCGGCGAAGCGGCGCGCGCCGCGGCGGGCGACCGCCGCCGCGAGCGCGAGGGCGCCGAGCGTCATGCCCACGAGCGTGCCCTGCCCCCGCGACCGCGAGGCGCGGTCGCCGTCGAGGACCGGGGTCGCCGCGCCGCAGAGCACCTCGGCGTGGACGCTCACGCGGGCGCGCAGCCAGTTGTCGACCCGCTCCTGCGGCGCGGGGCTCAGGACGAGGTCCGTGTCGAGCGCGGCGCGCGGCAGGTTCGCCTCGAGGCGCGTGAGCCAGACGTCCTTCGGGTGCAGGCCGATCATCGCGACCGCGAGGTCGTCGAGCGGCCCGCACGCGAGCTCGCGCGCGTCGATCTGGCCCGAGGCGACCGAGTCGCAGCTCGGATCGGAGAGCAGCACGCCGGCCGGGCACGGGTTGCCCACGGCGCGGCCCTCCATCGCGAGCTCGGCGAAGCGCACGGCGCACGCTGTGTCCTCGGTCTCGCCGTTCGCGAGCCCCTGCTGGGCGAACGCCGCGGCGATCGTGTCGACCGGGGTCGTCGAGCCGCTCGTCGTGTACTGCACGCCGAACGGCGCCGCGGAGCTCGACACGGGCGAGAAGAGCGAGCCCTGCTGCGCGTAGGGCGTGAGGAACGCGCGGCCGCCGTCGGCCGCGGCGAGCGCCTTCTCGCGGAGCACGCCGTAGTTCGAGTCCTGCGAGGCGAAGTCCCACGCGAGCAGGTCGCTGGGGATGCTCGCGGCGACGAACCCCTCGGGCGCGAGCCGCGCCTCGCTGATGGTGAACAGGGTGATCGCGACGTTCGCGCCCGTGCCGGCGGCGACCATCCGGAGCGGGAGCGTCGCGTTCGCCCCCGGCATGACGACCCGCACCGGCGTCATCTCCTTCACGTCTTTGCCCGGCTGGAGCTTGAGGGCGATGAAGTCGAAGTCCTCCTCGACGTAGGCGTCGATGACCGGCTGCGTCGACTCGTCGACGCCGAAGCCGTTCGTGTCCAGCCACTTGTTCAGGGCGCCGGGCGTGTCGGTCGCGAGCGTCGCGGTCTCGTACGGGCCGACGGTGCCGCGGTGGAGCACCGTGACCTGCTCGTTGCCGAAGCCCCCGGCCGCGTCGGCCGAGTCGCTGCCCATCATCACACCACAGCCCCCTCCGCTCCCGCTGCACATCGAGTTCGGCGGCGTGATGCGCACCGACGTGGCCGCGTCGAGCGTCTCGAACCACGCGTCCGAGCCGACCTGGATCGTCGCCCCGCGCTTGACCGGGAGCACCCAGGCGAACTCGCTCGGGTCGCCGGCGTACTGGATCTGATCCCAGAGCACCGACTGCACGGGCGAGACGGAGAGCACCATCCGGTGCGCGTTGACGACGGTCGTCTGGGTGACCGGGGCGAAGCACCCGCCGCACGCGAGCGCCTCGCGGGGTGGCAGGAGCGTGGCGGCAGGGACAGCGAGCGCAAGGAACGCGAACAAGCGAAGTTTCATCGACGACCTCCGTGGGCGCGGGCCCGCGCGGGCGGGCTCCCGGAGCGCGCATGCGGCGCGCAACGCACCACCGCCAGGGTATCGAAGCCCGCGCGCGGCGGGCGGCCCGCGCACGATTGGCGCGTCGGCGACGCGCCGCGCCCGCGCCGGCCGCGGAAACGGATGTTCAGCGCCGCTCGCGGGCGCGCTGCCCGCTGCCGTCGAGCCCGCCCGTCAGCCCGCGGCCCACCACGCGTCGAGGTCGCGGAGGGCGCGCTCGGCCATCGCCTCGTAGCGGGCGCGCTTGCGCAGCTTGCCGTGCGCGGGATCGAGCGGCGCGATGTGCGCCCAGGTGATGTTCGACGGCTGATACTTGGGCTGCTTGCGGCCGAGGTGCGTCAGGATGCCACCGAGCGCCGTCGTGGGCGGCGGCGGCCGGAGCGGCTCGTTCCGCAGCTGCTGCGCGAGGAGCATCGCGCACACGAACCCGGCCGCGGCGCTCTCCACGTAGCCCTCCACGCCCGCGATCTGGCCGGCCAGGTGCACGCCCGGGAGCGCGCGGAGCTCCATCGCCGGGCCGAGGAGCGCCGGCGCGTCCACGAAGGTGTTCCGGTGCACGGAGCCCATGCGGAGGAAGTCCGCCTCCTCCAGGCCGGGCACCATCCGGAAGACCCGGAGCTGCTCGGCGTACTTCATGCGCGTCTGGAACCCGACGAGGTTGTACGCGGTCGCGGCCTCGTCCTCCGGGCGCAGCTGGAGCACCGCGTAGGGACGCCGGCCGGTGCGCGGATCGGTGAGCCCGACCGGCTTCATCGGCCCGAACGCGAGCGTCTGCTCGCCGCGCGCGGCCATGACCTCGCACGGCAGGCACCCCTCGAAGTAGCGCACCTCCTCGAAGTCGCGCGCCTCCACCTTCTCCGACTCGACGAGCGCCCGGACGAACGCCTTGTACTGCGCCTCGTCGAAGGGGCAGTTCACGTAGGCCTCGTCGCCTGCCTCGGCGTCGTCGCGCCGCTCGGCCGCGTCCTCCGGCGGCGCTGCCCGCTGCTCCGGCGGCGCTGCCCGCTGCTCCGGCGGCGCGGCCCGCTCGCCGCGGACGGCGCCGCCCTTGCCGTAGCGCGACTGCTTCCACACGCGCGACCAGTCGATCGAGTCGGCGCTGACGATGGGCGCGATCGCGTCGTAGTAGGCGAGGTGCTCGGCGCCGATGGCCGCGGCGAGGCTCGCCGCGAGGGCGTCGGACGTGAGCGGGCCGGTCGCGAGGATCACCGGCCGCTCGGCGGGGATCTCCGTCACCTCCCGCCGCTCGACCGCGATGCGCGGGTGGGCCTCGATCGCCCGCGTCATCGCCTCCGCGAACCGCTCGCGATCGACAGCGAGCGCGCCGCCGGCCGGCACCGAGGTCTCGTCCGCGCACCGCAGGGCGAGCGAGCCCACGCGCCGGAGCTCTTCCTTGAGGAGCCCCACCGCGTTGCTCAGCGCCGCGCCGCGCAGCGAGTTCGAGCACACGAGCTCGGCCATCCGATCGCTCGTCTGCGCGGGCGTGCGCTTGTGCGGCTTCATCTCGACCAGGCGCACGCGCAGCCCGCGCTGCGCGAGCTGGTACGCCGCCTCGCAACCGGCCAGGCCGCCTCCGACGACGACGACGTCGCACGGGCTCTCTGCTCCGTTCATACAGCTCACAAGGGATGTTGGGGGGATCTCGCGACCGTCTTAGCTCGCCGTGCGGCGGGCGCGCACGGCCCGCGCGGGCTTTTCCGCTGCCCCTCCGGTCGCGCCGGGGCTCGGCGCCGGCTCGGGCCGCTGGACGGCTGCGGGCGGCGCCACCGCCGGCGCGGGCCGGGCGGCCGGCGCCGCGCTCGCGTCGACCGCCGCGGCGTCCAGGGCGACGGCGCCGTCCGCGGCGCCGTCCTCCCCTTCTCCCTCGACGATCTCCTGCTTGAAGCCGCATTCCTTGGTCGCGCAGACGAGCATCGCCTTCTTGCCGGCGGTGCGGGTGACGAACTTCGCGCCGCACTGCGGGCACGGGATGGGCACCGGCTTCTGCCAGAGCTTGAAGTCGCACTTCTGCTCGGCGTTCCAGTTCGAGCAGCCGTAGAACGTGCGCCCGCCCTTCTTGCGCGGCCGGATCTCGATGAGGTCGCCGCCGCAGTTCGGGCACGCGACGCCGAGCGGCACCGGGCGCGTGTTCTTGCAGGTCGGGTACCCGGTGCACGACAGGAAGTCCCCGAAGCGCCCCGTCTTGATGATCATCGGCTTGCCGCACTTGTCGCACGAGATGTCGGTCTCGCGGACGGCGGCGCTGCCCCGCGCGTCGGACAGGTCGCGCGTGGCCTTGCACTTCGGGTAGCGCTCGCAGCTCAAGAACCAGCCGTTCTTGCCCCACTTCTTGAGCATCATCGAGCCGCACTCGTCGCAGACGATGTCGGTCTTCTCGGCGTCGGGCTTCCACGGCGCGAGCTTCTTCGACTTGTCGAGCTGCTCCCTGAACTTCTTGTAGAAGCGCTTGAGCAGCTGCTCGCGCTTCAGGGTGCCGGCGCCGACCTCGTCGAGCTCCTCCTCCATCTGCGCCGTGAAGTTCGGATCCATGATGTCGAGGTTCGACCGGACGAGCCCGTCGACCACGAACTTCCCGAGGAGCGACGGCTGGAACGCGCCCCCCTCCCGCTTCTCCACGTACGCGCGCTGCTGCACCTTGCTGATGATCTCGGCGTACGTCGACGGGCGGCCGATGCCGCGCTTCTCCAGCTCGCGCACGAGCGAGCCCTCGTTGTAGCGGGGCGGCGGCTGCGTGAACTTCTGGTCGGTGATGACCCCCGGGGGCGACACGGCGAGCGCCTCGCCCTCCTTCATGTCGGGCAGGAGCGCCTCCGAGTCCTCCTCGGCCGGGACGCCGGGCGCGGCCCGCTCCGCCTCCGCGGCGCTCGCCTCGGCGGGCGCAGGCGCGGCGGCGCCGCCCTCCGCCGCGGCGCCGGCGCTCTCCTCCTCGCCGGCGAACTCCTGCTGGCCCTCCGTCACCTGCAGCCAGCCGGCGAACTTCAGGATCCGCCCGCTCGCCCTGGCGAGGTAGCTCCGGTACGCGGGCGCCGCGACCGTGGGCGTCACGTCGATCTCGACCGTCGTCCGGTCGTAGACCGCCGGGTTCATCTGCGAGGCGACGAAGCGGTTCCAGATGAGCTTGTACAGCTTGTACTGCTCGTCCTTCAGGTGCTTCTTGATCGAGTCCGGGTGGATCTCGACGCTCGAGGGCCGGATCGCCTCGTGCGCGTCCTGCGCGTTCTTCTTCGACTTGTAGACGTTCGGGCGCTCGGGGACGAACTCCTTGCCGTACCGCTTCGCGACCACGCCGCGCACCTCGGCGATCGCGTCGTCGCTCACGCGCGTCGAGTCGGTACGCATGTACGTGATGAGGCCGACCGGACCGCCGTCGCGCTTGAGGTCGATGCCCTCGTAGAGCGCCTGCGCGATCTGCATCGTCCGCTTGGCGCCGAAGTGCAGGTAGTTCGTCGCGTCCTGCTGGAGCTTCGAGGTGGTGTACGGGGCGGGCGGGTTGCGCTTCTGCTCGCGCCGCACGACCTTCGCCACGCGGTAGCGGGCCGCCTCGAGGTCGGCGCGCACCTTCGCGGCGACCTCGCCGTTCGTCACCTCGAGCTTCTTGCCGTCGGCGGAGGCGACCTTGGCGACGAACGGCGCGCGCTGCGGCGGGCTCGCCGCGCCGAGGCCGACCGCGATGTTCCAGTACTCCTCGGGGACGAACGCCTCGACCTCGCGCTCGCGATCCACGATGAGCCGCAGCGCGACCGACTGCACCCGGCCCGCCGACAGGCCGAACGCGAGCTTCGACCAGACGAGCGCCGAGACGTCGTAGCCGACGATGCGATCGAGGACGCGCCGCGCCCGCTGGGCGTCGTACAGGTTCTCGTCGAGCTTGCGGGGGTTGTGGACGCCGTGGTCGACCCCCTTCTTCGTGATCTCGTGGAACTCCACCCGGGCCACCTTGAGCCTCGGGTTCTTGATCTCCTCCGAGATGTGGAACGCGATCGCCTCTCCCTCGCGATCAGGGTCGGTCGCCAGGAGCACCTCGTCCGCCCTCTTCGCGGCAGACTTGAGCTCCTCCAGGACCTTCTCCTTGCCCTCGATGACCACGTAGGTCTCGGCAAAATCGTTCTGCACGTCGACGGCGTTCTGCTTCTTGGGCAGGTCCTTGACGTGCCCCTTCGAGGCGAACACCTCGTACCCGTTGCCGAGATACTTCTTGATGGTCTTCGCCTTCGCCGGCGACTCCACGATGACGAGCGTCTTGGCCATCACCACCTTCTGAGCAACGTGTCGGGGCTGGTAGAGGATTGAGGGGCTAGCTTCGGTGCGAGGGAGGCCCCCCGCGAGGAGACGGCCACCCGGAACCGCACTGGGAGGGTGAGCCGACGTGCCCCTTCAACGAAGAGCCCGCCGAAACAACCCGGCGGGCCCCTCTACTACTACGGCCTGGAGCGTCAACGTCAAGAGTGCCTCCACGGCGCGCCTGGGCGGAAGGCCCGTCCGCTCGCAGACCTCATCGACGTGCGCCGGGTGGGCGTCCAGGGCGTCGAGGACGGCGCGCTGCTCTGCGGTCATTTCTGCGGTCATTTCTGCGGTCATTTCCGCGTTGTTCTCCGCGCCGATCGCCCCGCCGGCGATCGCGCCGAGCCCCGCGCCGGCCGCCGGCGCAGGCGCGATTTTCCCGGGCGGAGCGCCCGCCGGCGCGAAGGCCGCGTCCGGCAGCGGCAGCGTGCCGGTGGCGGGCGGGCTGTTGCGCAGCGCACGCCGCGCTCGCCGGCGGGGCGGGGGCGCCGGCCCGCCGAGGACGTCGATCACGTCGGCCGCGCGCGTGATCGGGCGCGCGCCGCCGACGAGCTCGAGCGCGCAGCCGACGCCGCGCGGGCTCCACGGCGCGTGGGGCACGACGCAGAGGTGGCGCCCGAGGCGTCGGGCGGCCGCGGCGGCGGAGCGGGCGCCGCTCTCGATGCCCGCCTCGACGACGACGGTCGCGAGCGTGAGCGCGGCGAGGACCGCGTTGCGCTGGAGGAACAGCCCCGGCAGCGGCGGCGTGTCGTCGGGGACGCGCGCGAGCAGCGCGCCGCCCGCGGCGAGGATGCGATCGAAGAGCGGCGCGTGCTCGCGCGGGTACGGGCGCGCGTGGCCGGCGCCGCTCACGACCACGGTCGGCGCGCGCGCATCGAGCGCGCCCTCGTGCGCGGCCGCGTCGACGCCGCGCGCGCCGCCCGACCAGATCGAGAAGCCCGCGTCGCCGAGCGCCGCGGCGAGCGCGCGGGTGAAACGGAGCGCCTCGTCGCTCGCGGCGCGCGTCCCGACGATCGCGACGCCCGGGCGCGCGGGGAGCACGCCGCGCACGTAGAGCGTCGGCGGCGCGGCCTCGGACTCCGTCACGAGGGCCCAGAGCGGCGCGGGGTAAGATGGATCGGAGGGCAGGATCTCGATCGACGCCATACGCGGCGTGTCGACCGGCGACCGAGCCGAGTTGCGCGAAATGAGGAGCGCGCGATCGAACGCGCGCCGAGCGTCGCCGCGCTACCGGGGCGGCGCGCCACGCGAGGCGCGGGGCGGCGTCGCGGCTGGCGGCGGCGCGGTCGACGACGAGGGCGCGGCGGGCGGCGCCGCGCTCGGCGAGGCCGCGGCGGGCGGCGCTGCGCTCGGCGAGGCCGCGGCGGGCGGCGCTGCGCTCGGCGGCGCCGTGTCCGGCGGCGTCGCGCCGGGCGCCGCGGCGGGCGGCGCCGGCGGGCGCGGGCCGCGGTAGCCCTGTACGAGCACGACGCCGGCGCCGCGCCGCACCTGCGCGTGGAGGCTCACGGCGAGCGGCGCGTTGCCCGGCACGGAGAAGCACGCGCCCCTGCCGCCGATCACCGCGACCGGCCCGCTGTCCGCGTCCTGGGCCGCGATTTCCAGCGCGGGCGCCGCGCCCTTCGTGACGAAGAGGTCGACCTCGATCACGCCGAGCCCGCCCTGCGCGATGAACACCGTGCACTCCCCCGGCGCGACGCGCACGGGGATCGCGCCGCTCTCTCCCTCCGCGATCGCGAGCGACACGACGTCGCCCATCGCCGTCATCCCCCTCGCCTCGCCGCGCGCCGTGTTCGCGAGCGCGAGCGCCGTCACGCGCGGCACCGGCGCGCTCGCCGGCTGCCGCTGCTGCCCGACGCGGCTCAGGAACAGGCGCGACGCTTCGGGGTCCGGCTCGGGCGCATCGCTCGGCGGCGGCGGGTTCCGCACCTCGGGCGCGGGCGCCGGGGCCGGCGCGGGGGGCGGGCTCGGTTGCAGCACCTCGACGCGGGACGCCGGCGCGCCGCCGCAGCCTGGCGCGGCGAGCGCGAGCGACGCGGCGAGCAAGCGGCGCGCCGGCCTGAACGGATACAGATGAACGAGAGCGAGGGCGCGCCGCACGGCGCGGAGAGTACCAGAACCGCCGCGCGATGCTCGGCCCGCGAGCGGCCGGCCATGGAGCGTGCTACCCCCTCGCCCGATGAAGCCCAGGGACATCGTCGTCGCGACGCACGGCCACTGCTTCGACGGCATGGCGAGCGCGGCGCTGTTCACCCGCCTGATGCAGGCGCTCCGCCCCGGCGAGCCGCTCGCTTTCCGTTACCGCTCCTGCGGGTACGGCCCGGGCATGACGATGATCCCGCCCTCGTGGCTCGACGGCGACGAGAACGCGATCCTCGACTTCCGCTACACGCCGACGAAGAAGCTGACGTGGTACTTCGACCACCACATCACCGGGTTCGGCTCGGACGACGAGCGCGACGCGGCGCTCGCCGGCGCCACGGGGTCGAGGGTCGCCGCGGACGCGCCGCACGTCTTTTATGACGCCGCCTACGGCTCGTGCACGAAGCTCATCGCGGACGTCGGCCGCGACCACTTCAGCGTCGAGATGTCCGGCGTCGATGAGCTCATCCGGTGGGCCGACGTCATCGACACAGCGCGCTTCCCCTCGGCCGAGGCCGCCGTCAGCCGCGAGGAGCCGATCATGCAGCTCGCCTCCGTCGTGGAGCACCACGGGGACGGGCCCTTCCTCGCGTCCGTGGTGCCGCGGCTCGTCGAGCAGCCCGTGAGCGAGGTGGCGCGCGCCCCCGATATCCAGGATCTCTGGCGTCCGCTCTCCCTCTCGCGGCAGACGTTCGTCGCGCGCATCGAGCGCGGCGCGCGCAAGCTCGGCCGCGTCGTGCTGGTCGACCTCTCCGACGCGCCGCTCGAGGCGGTCGGCAAGTTCATGACCTACGCGATGTACCCGGAGTGCGTTTACTCGGTCACGCTCTCCCGGCACAAGCAGCACTACAAGCTCTCGGTCGGCTATAACCCCTGGTGCGGCGTCCCGCGCGATCGCGACATCGCGCCGATCTGCCGCCGCTACGACGGGGGCGGGCACCCGGCCGTCGGCGCGGCGTCCTTCCCGCTCTCCGCGCTGGAGCGCGCGCGCGAGGCGGCCCGCACCGTCGCGGAGGAGCTCAACGAGGAGCCCGGGCGTTGACCTGGGCCGAGCAGCGCTTCCGCCGGAGCGCGCGCGAGCCGGGGTCGTCGCCGCGCGGCGCGGCCGCGCGCGCGCCGCTCCTCCTCGGGCACCGGGGCGTGCGGGGCGAGGGCGCGCCCACGGAGAACACGCTCGCCGCCTTCGAGGAGGCGGCGGCGCAGGGGGCCGACGGGATCGAGCTCGACGTGCGGGTGTGCGGCTCGGGCGAGGTCGTGGCGCTGCACGACCCGGACCTCGAGCGGGTGACCCACGGCGCGGACGCGCGCGCCGCCGCGGCGCTCCGCTGGGACGAGCTCCGGCAGGTCGACCTCGGCGGCGGCCGGGTGCCGCTCCTCGCCGAGGTGCTCGCGTTCGCGCGCGGGCGCCGGCTCGCCGTCAACATCGAGATGAAGCGGGACGTGCCCGACCGCGCCGCCCTCGTGCGCGCGACCGCGCGTTTCCTGCGCGCCTGGGATCCCGGTCACGCGGTGATCGTCTCGTCGTTCGATCCGGTCATGGTCGCGTCCTTCGGGGTCCTGGCGCCGGCCGTTCCGCGCGCGCTCCTCGTGCACCGGAGCCGCTACCACGACGCGGCCGTGCGCCTCACGCCGGCGCTCGGGGCGCTCGCCGCGCACATCGAGCGGACGATCGCGTCGCCCGAGCGCATCGCGCTGCTGAAGCGGCAGGGGCGCGTGGTCAACGTGTGGACGGTGAACGACCCGCGCGAAGCGCAGGACCTCGCGGCGCTCGGCGTCGACGGGCTGATCACGGACGCGCCGCGCCGCCTCCGCGACGCGCTCGCGTAGCCGGCGTCGTCAGGCGCGACCGGCAGGCTCGGGCGAAGCCGGCAGGCTCGGCGAAACCGGCAGGCTCGGCGAAACCGGCAGGCTCGGCGAAACCGGCAGGCTCGAGCGCGACCGGCGAGCTCGGGCGCGGCCGCCCGCTATCTTCCCTGCCACGGGTCGACCAGCTCGCGCGAGCGGCGTGGGATCCGGCGCTTCGCCGGGCGCGCCGGCGAGGCCTGGGGCGCGGCGGCCGACCCCGGCTCCGCCCTGTCCGAGGGCGCCGGCGAAGGCGGCGCGCCGTCTCTCACGGGCGCGCCCTCGGCGGCGACGGGCAGGCGATTCACGACGGGCGTCGACGCGCGGACCACCTCCACGGGCGGCGTGGCCGCGAGCACGGCCGCAGGCTGCGCCGGCGCGAGCGCGGGCGCGGCGCTCTCGTCGCCGACGGGACGCAGCGCCGTGATCGCGACCGTCCCGCTGATCACCGAGAGCGCGCCGCACGCGAGGAGCCAGCGCCGCGTCGCGCTCGCGCGCGGCCTGCGCGTGTCGGGGACCTCCCCGGTCGCGGCGGCCGTGAGCGTGCCGGGCTGCGACGGCTCGGGCAGCGGCGCGGGCGCGTCCAGCCGCGGGCGCGGCGCCTCCGCGCCAGACCAGGAGAGCGCGCGGGCGTCGCCTGGCCCCTCGGGCTCGGCGGTGCCGCCCGGCGACAGCCCGAGCAGCGTCCCCGTGCGCGACGCCGACGGCGGCGGCCGGGGCGCCGACGGCACCGGCAGCGGGACGCCGATGTCGCCCGCCGCGGCCACGAAGGCGAGCACCATCTCCTGCGCCGACTGGAACCGCTGGGACCGATCGCGCGAGAGCGCGCGCAGGAAGAAGTCGTCCAGCTCGGCCGGCAGGTCGGGCGCGAGCTGCGTCGCCTGCGGGATCGGCTCGACGAGGATCCTCGACAGCACCGCGCCGAGCACGTCGCCCTCGAAAGGGAGCCTGCCCGTGACCGCGCGGAAGAGGATGACCCCGAGCGACCACAGGTCGCTGCGCGCGTCGAGGTCCTTGTCGCCGCGCGCCTGCTCCGGGCTCATGTAGAAAGGCGAGCCCAGGAGCTCGCCGGTCTTCGTTGTCTCGTCGCTGAGGAGCTTGCCGGTGAGCTGCTTGGCGATGCCGAAGTCGAGGACCTTGACGATCTCCTCCTCGTCGTCGACGCGCGCGAGGAACAGGTTGCCAGGCTTGAGGTCGCGGTGGACGAGCCCGGAGTCGTGCGCGCGGCGCAGCGCCTTGCAGGTCTCGATCGCGATGCGCGCCGCCTCGGCGAGCGGCAGGCGCCGGACCCGCCGCAGCCGGCGGCTGAGGTCCTCGCCCCGGAGCAGCTCCATGACGAGGTAGGGCACGGTCCCCTGGATGCCGTAGTCCTGCACGCTCACCACGTGCGGGCTCTCGAGGTTCGCCGCCGTGCGCGCCTCACGGTAGAAGCGAGCGCGGAACTCGGGCGAGGCCGCGTGCTCCGGGTCCATGAACTTGATGGCCACCGGCGCGCCCAGCTGGACGTGCCGGGCCACCCACACGGACCCCATCCCGCCGCGCGAGAGCGGCCCCTCCAGCCGGTATTTTTCGCCGACGATCGTTCCCGGCTCGACGTCCATCGCCGACTCCTCTCGCCAAGGCGAGGTGGATTGCGCATTTCTAGACGTTCACGAGGGCGGCGTCCACGCCGTAAGCCAGAAGTTGGCAGACACAGCCGGCCCTGCGCGGAGGTCGACGCGCCAACGCAGGCTCTCAGGAATAACCTGAGTCCACCGACTCAGTCCTGGCAGTCGACATAACGACGGATGACTCCGCCAGGGATCGGCTGGGTGAACGCCCCTGAGATGAGGGGCGGATTCCACTTCGCCTCCTTGTATTGAAAGATGACGTCGTCCTCGGTGTTGGGGACCCGCATACGGATCGATCTCGGGACCTCCGCCTGGCAGACGCCGCCGCTCGGCGGGATCGGATCATCGATGCCCTCCGGATCGACGCGCGGCGGCGCGGTGCGGATCACCTCATGATGGCTCAGCTCGGCCTGATAAAGGTCCATCCCGCGCTGCGCGACCCGGACCTGCCTGACGCGCAGGCGCTGCTGGCTCCAGGGCAAGCGCCAGTCGTCCGGGCGCGGCTCGAGGTGGATCTCCTGCGTCGCGTCGCGGGTGCTCTGGATCAGCACACGGTAGAAGCCGTCGCCGTCCCACGCGATCGACGCGGCGCGCGGCTCGTGCACGAGCACCGGCGCCTCGCCGCGGAGCAGCGAGACGAGCGCGTGCCCGGGGATGGGCACCTGGGTGAGCCGCGCGAGGTTGCACGCGCTCGCAGGCCCGTGCAAAAGCTGCTTCTGCCCGACATCGAGCATCTGGAACAGGGTTCCATCCGACGTGAGCGTGTAGAGGTTGGCGCCGAAGGGGCTCACGATATCGAACCGGACCCGATCGGGATTGACCGCCAGGATGTACACGTCCCCGCGGATCCTGCCCTGGCGGGAGAAGTGATCGATCTTGGCCGTGCCCTGGACGCCGTTCACGCAGGCATACGTCTCCTTCATCCGGTCGAGCGCCGCGTCGGCGGTCGGGAACCGGGACGCAGGCGGAGCCACGGAAGCACATCCGGTCACGAGCACGGCGAGGGGCGCGGCCCAGGCGATCGCGCGATGGCGCATGGGCGCGGACGCTGACAAGGATCCCCGAGCCCGTCAACCGCGGAAGCGTCGCGAGATGCCGCCGAGGAGCCAGAGGAGGGGCCGGCCCAGGAGCCGGGGCGCCAGCGAGGATGAGAACGGAAGGACGCCGCGCGTCCGGCGGGAGCGAGCCCCGGCCGGACGCGCGCGGCAGGAATCAGGAAGCGCGGAGCGCCTCGAGCAGGTCGATGTCGGGGATCGCGATCGGCAGGCGGGCGCGGAGGACAGCGACATCGTTGTCCTCACAGACGCGCGCCACCGCGAGCCCGTCGAAGAGGGAGATCGGCGCGGTCCCCGGGATCGCGGCCTCCTCGCGCGCGCCCGAGAGCATCTGACCGGCGGTCAGGATCCAGCCGGCGGTCGCGGGGCCGTAGTGGTGGAGCGAGCCGCGGAGCTCGGTGACCCGCTCGCGGCCGACCTCGCGGCCGTCCCGCCGGATGACCAGCGCCAGCTTGATCTCGTCGCCCGCCGTGCGGAGCGCCCCGGAGAAGTGGCTCTCACCGCCCGGCGCCCCGGCGCGGCGGACCGCGCGCAGCTGGCCGAGCCCGATGCGCTCGAGGGCGAGGACACAGATCTCGACGAAGGCGTGGCCCGGGAGCTCGGAGAGCTTGCGCACGAAGGCGCGCCGCGCGGCGTCGCGGTAGCGATCCACGGCGGCGAGCGCCTCCTGCTCCAGCCGCGCGAGGTCGCCCGGGAGCAGCCAGTCCGTCAGCGCGATCCGGCCGCCGGCGAAGCGGAAGCGCGTCCGCTGCCCCGCGGCCGTGCGGCGCGCATTGTCGGCGCGCACGGCGGCCGCGACCTGCGACTGGACGAGCTGCACGTCGCCGACGAGGCGGCCGCGGCGCTGCGCCGTCTCCGCGATCTGCCGGAGCGACACAGCGCCCGCGTTCCGATCGAAGGTCGAGAGGATGCCCGCGACAGCGTCGGCGAGATCGCGGCCGGCCAGGTCGTCGAGCGCGTGCCCTTCACCGCCCGTGAGCTCGATCACCTGCGGACCACGGTAGACGGGCTCGGCGCCGAAGCTATCGGTCCGCTCGGGCCGGTCGGCCCGCTCGACGCGCTCGGGGCGATCGACGCGCTCGGGCCGGTCGGTGCGCTCGGGGCGATCGATGCGCTCGGGCCGGTCGAAGCGCTCGGGGCGGCCTTCGCGCTCACCACGGTCGGAGCGCGGCGGCTCGCGGCCGTTCTCGCGACGCGCCTCGAACACGGGCGTCGCCACGTAGGAGGGCAGCCCCCCGGTGCTCGGGGTGGCTTCCGCGGTCCCGCGGCCCCGGCGGCGGCGACGGCGGCGGCGGCGCCCCTCGCCCTGCTCGCCCGACGAGCCGGGGGTCGCGCGGTCGTCGCCGCCGAGGATCGGCTGATCGTCGTCGTCCTCCTCGTCGAAGAGCTCGGCGGCGCCGGCGACGGCCTCGGCCCGCATCGCCTCGTCCGGGCCCTGCGGCTCCGCGTCCTCGAGCTCGCCTTCTTCCTCGTCGACGTAGGTGCTCGCGGCGCGCGGGGAGGACGGCGCCGGCGGCGGCACGTGCTCGCGCGCTGCCGCGGTCTCCACGCCGTTCATCGCGGTCGCGCCGACCACGGCCTCGTCATCGTCCTCGTCGTCGTCGACCGCAGTCGCGGCCTGCGCCCCTCCGCCGGCCGCCCCGGTCTCCGTCCCGGCCTCGGCCGCCTCGGTCTCCGTCCCGACCTCGGCCGCCGCAGCGCCCGAATCGCCCTCCTCCGCCGCCTCGTCGTCCGCGGCCGCCTCGAACAGGGTCGGCTGCTCCTCGTCCTTGCGCGCCTTGACCGCCTCCGGCTTTCCGCCCCGCTTCGCCTTCTTGCCGTCGAGCCCCGACTTGATCGTCTTCTCGTCCCACTCGCGCAGCGCGAAGACGCCCGGCTTCACCCGCACCAGGGGGTTGTCCGCCGTGTCCTTCTTCAGCGTCGCCGCCAGGCGGGCGCCCATGGTGACCTCTGGGCTCTTACCAACGTGGCTAAGGAGGTTCTTCTCGATCGCTATATCGGTGATCTCTTTATAGTGAAGCGGTCTACCGATGAGGCGAAGCACCTCGGCGGCTGCATCCGTGAACGTCATTTTGTTCGCCCTTCGGGGCGCGCCGCCCGGCGGGCGCCCTCGTCGTCCCCATCGCGGCCGCCCCGTCCAAAGTGGCTGACGAAGCGCGCGGGATACCCCACCGCAGCCGGGAAACGCACATTCGCTCCCACTCGGCCACGACGCGCGGAACGGCCTGCTCGTAGCACGCTCGGAAACCGCGGTCAACGGGGCGCGCGATCTGGCTCAAGATAAGCCGCTGGCCGGCCTGATGGGCACGGAACCAGGGCGCCGCCGGCGCGAAGCCCGGATCGGCCGCGCGCCGCGGTGAACTCGACGAGCGCGCGAGCGACGAGCGCGCGAGGACGGCGCGCGCGTCGCGGGGCGCCGCGTGAGGCGACAGACGACAGAGGCGCGCGGGGCCCGCACGAGCATCGATGTGACGACAGGGCAGCTGTCGGCCAGTCCGGAGCACGGGATAAGGTGAATACGGGAGATCGGTTGAGCGGTCGTCGCACGGCCGCCCTGGCCGCCGCGTGGCGCGGCGCGAACATCGGGTGATGGAGAACGCGATTGGACGTGGCGCGCCACGCCGGCCAGCGCGCGCCGGGCAAAGCCGCATAAAGCCGCATAAAGCCGCGCAAAGCCGCGCGAAGGAGAGCGCTCCCGGGCGGCGCGCCGCCGGCGTCGCGGCCGCGCCCCGCCGGGGCGCGCGGCGCGGGCGGGCCAGCCCGGCGCGCCGGCCGGCGCGGCTGCGGACATCGCTTTTGCGCTTTGCCATCTCCCGGATAAGAGGGTTACGCTGCGTGGGTGGAGCTTTCGCGGTTGCTCGATGAGCTCACCCTGGCGGCCAGCAAGGTCGGCATCGCCGTCAGGATGGAGGCGTTCGATCCGCACCTGTCGGACGCGCGCAATCCGCGCGGCGGGCTCTGCAAGGTGCTCGGCCGGCGGCTCATCCTGGTCGACGCCAACGCGTCGCTGCCGGATCGCATCGCCACGATCGCGGGCGCGCTCGCGCGCGTGGACCTGGAGTCGGTGTTCCTGCCGCCGATCGTGCGCGCCACCATCGGCGCCCACGCCCCCGGCGCGCGGCCCCGAGCGGCCGCGCCGGGCGAGCCCGTCCGGCTGCCGGCGCGCCGCGGGAGGGGCGGAAAGGCCCAGAGGCTGCTCCCGCTCGCGCGCACCAAGTGGCGCGACGCCTGACCGCGGCGGCGCGGTCCTCGCGGCGCGCCGCGCGCCGCAGGTGTGAGGGGCGCGCCGCATGCCGCGGGCGTGCGGCGGATCACCGGCCACGCAGGGTGCGTGGCGGCGCGCGGCGCGGTGACGGGGGTGGTGCAGGGGTGACAGGAGCGTGGGACCGTCTGGGTCGCCAGGAAGGGGAAAGGCGCTGCGCCTTCCTGGCGCTCCCGTCCTGGCGGGCTCTCGTTCGGCGCGGTTTCTCTCGCGCGGCGCGCTACGAGGCGAGCGCCCGCTCGACCTCGACGTAGGTCGCCGCGATCGCCGCGTCGAGCTGCGCGACGTCGGTACCGCCGGCCTGCGCCATGTCGGGGCGACCGCCGCCCGACCCCCCGACGATGCGGGCGATCGGCTTGATGAGCTCTCCGGCCTTGAGCCGCTCGGCGGCCGCCTTGGAGACCATCACGGCGAGCTGCGCCTTGTCGCCCACGGCCGCGCCGAGCAGCACCGCGGCGCGATCGCCGAGCTTGTCGCGCAGCTTCTCCGCGAGATCGCGCAGCGCGCCCGGGTTGGTGCCGTCCGGCACCCGGCGCGCGAGCACCTTGATCCCGCCGATCTCCCGGGCGCCCTCCAGCATCGCGTCGATGCCGCCGCCGCCGCCGCCCTGCGCCGGGCCCGCGCCCTCCAGGATCCGCCGCTCGAGCTCCGCGATCTTCTTCTCGAGCTCCCGCTCGTGCGCCACGATCTTCCCGATCTTCTCGGCGAGATCGCCGCCCTGCGCCTTCGCGGCCTGCCGCGCCCGCGCGATCTCGGCCTCGACGTTCCGCGTGTACGCGAGCGCGTTCAGCCCGGTCGTCGCCATGATCCGGCGCACGCCCGCAGCCACGCCGCCCTCGCTCGTGATCTTGAACAGCCCGATGTCCCCGAGCGCGCGCGCGTGCGTGCCGCCGCAGAGCTCCACGACCTCGGGCGTCATCGTGAGCATTCGCACGGTGTCGCCGTACTTCTCCTCGAAGATCGCCATCGCGCCCCGCCGACGCGCCTCGTCCATCGGGAGGATCTCGGTGGTCACCCTGTCGTTCGTGAGGACCTTCTCGTTCACCAGGTCCTCGATCCGCGAGATCTCCTCGCGGGTGAGCGGCCGGTTGTGCGTGAAGTCGAAGCGGAGGATGTCCGGGCCGACGCGCGAGCCCTTCTGCTGCGCGTGCTCGCCGAGCACCTTGCGCAGCGCCCAGTGCAGCACGTGCGTCGCCGAGTGGTTGCGGCGCGTCGCCGACCGCGCCGCGTGGTCCACCTCCAGGTGGACGCGCTGGCCCACCGAGATCGCCCCCTCGCGGACCACACCCTCGTGCACGACCAGCCCGGTGAGCGGCTTCTGCGCGTCCGTCACCTCGACGCGCACCCCGTCGGCCGTCACCTCGCCGCTGTCGCCGACCTGACCGCCCGACTCGGCGTAGAACGGCGTCTCGCGGACCACGATCTCCACCGCCGCCCCCGCCTCGGCGTGCTCGACCAGCGTCCGGACCTTGCGCGCCCGGTCGCCCTCGCCCTGCACCTCGACCCGGATGATCGCGACGATCTCGCTGTCGCCCTGCTCGTGCTCGTAGCCCGTGAAGACGACCGGGTGCGCGAGCGCCGCGCGGGCCGAGCGGTGCGCCAGGTCCACGGCGGCGGTCGGATCGATCGGCCCGTCGGCCTCGGCGGCGCCGTGGATGACCGCCTCGGCTCCCGGGACGTCGACCTCGAAGTTCGACTCGGCGCAGATCACCTGGGTCAGGTCGAGCGGGAAGCCGTAGGTGGTGTAGAGATCCGCGGCCGCTGCGGCCGGGAGCGTCCTCTCGCCCGACGAGCGCATCTCCTCGAAGCGCTCGTCCAGGATCTTCATCCCGCGCTTCAGCGTGGAGCGGAAGCGGACCTCCTCGTCCTCGGTGACGCGGGCGATGAGCTCCCGCCTGTCGCGGAGCTCCGGGTACGTCTCGCTCATCCGGCGGACCACCTCGAGCGCTACCTCGTGCAGGAACGGCCGGTCGATCCCGAGCCGATGCCCGTGGCGGATCGCGCGGCGCATCACCCGCCGGAGCACGTACTCGCGCCGCTGCCGATCGGGCATCACGCCCTCGGCGATCAGGAACGCCGTCGTCCGCGCGTGATCCGCGATGACCCGCATCGACACGTCGTCGTCGGCGCTGCTCCCCGTGTACGGCTTGCCGCTGAGCTCCGCCGCCTTCTCGACCAGCCCCCGGAGCAGGTCCGTGTCGTAGTTCGCCGTCACCCCCTGGAGCACGCTCGCGATGCGCTCCAGGCCCATGCCCGTGTCGATGCTCGGCGCCGGCAGCGGGACGAGCGGGCCGTCCTTCTCGGTGCGCTCGTACTGCATGAACACGTTGTTCCAGATCTCGGTCCAGCCGGTGCCGTCGATGCGCGGCTCCTCGCCGAAGCGCGAGACGTCGGGCTCGTTCCCGTGGAAGAAGTGGATCTCCGAGCAGGGGCCGCACGGGCCGACGTCGCCCATGGTCCAGAAGTTGTCGGCCAGGCCGAGGCGCAGGATCCGGTCGTCGCCGAACCCGGTGACCTTGCGCCAGATCGCGGCGGCCTCGTCGTCGGCCGGGAAGCCCCCCTCGCCGTTGTAGATGGTGACGACGAGCCGCGAGGGCGAGACGCCGTACCCCTTGGTCAGGAGCTCCCAGGCAAAGGCGATCGCGTCTTCCTTGAAGTAGTCGCCAAAGCTGAAGTTGCCGAGCATCTCGAAGAACGTCTGATGGCGCGCGGTGACGCCGACGTTCTCGAGGTCGTTGTGCTTGCCGCTGATCCGGATGCACTTCTGGCTCGACGCGGCGCGCTGGTAGGGGCGCTTGTCCTTGCCGGTGAAGACGTCCTTGAACGGCACCATGCCCGCGTTCACGAACATCAGCGTCGGATCGTTCTGGGGCACGAGCGGCGCGCTCGGGACGACTTCGTGGCCGCGCTGGGCGAAGAACTCGAGGAACGTGCGTCGGATCTGGTCGGAGCTGGCAGGCGTGGCGGTGGACATAGGAGGAGGCGCGGTCTAGCACGACCGGGCAGCGGCTTCTCCCCGCTCGATGGCCGCGCCCGGAGGCGCCACCGCGGAGGCGCCGCCGCGGAGGACGCGCCGGGACGCCGGTCGGAGCCGGTGGGTCAGGCGCGACCGGCTCGGCGCCGGTCGGTCAGGCGCGACCGGCCGCGGCGCCGCAGGTCGAGGCCAGCGGCGCGGCGACCGCCGGCGCGCGCGGCGGGTCGCGGGCGGCGGGCACGTCCTCCGCGGTGGCGGGGCGGATCAGCGGCCGGCGGGGCGGATCAGCGGCCGGCGGGGAGGCCGCTCGTGCCGGAGGCGGCCTCGAGGGCGAGCGGCGCCCGCTGGAGCGCGCTCTCGATGGCGCCGGCGACAGCGTCGCTCTGCAGTTGCGCGAGCTCCCTCCGGCCCTTGGCACGTCGCGCCTCGGCGACCGCCTGGGCCGAGCCGGTCATCGAGCCCTTCAGCGTCTGGCTGGGCATCTCGCGGATCACGTACTCGACCTTGGCCGCGTAGCCGACCCCGTCAGCCCCCTGGCGCTTGCTCAGCTGCGTGACGGAGCCGTCCAGCGTGAAGGCGGGCAGCTTGCGGGTCTTCCCCTCCGCCGCCACGTCCGTGCCGTCGGCCACGATCTCGATGTCGACGAACTGCGACACGCGGCTGCGCGTGTGCTGCCGGAGCATCGACCCGAGCATCGCGTCCTTCACGCCGGAGCGGTTCTCGAACTTGCCCAGGCTGACGAGGAAGCGCGCCCTCGCGGACGACTTCGACAGCTTCTCGATGGCGGCCTGGATCTGGCGCTTCAGGGGGGGCGCCGCCTCGGTGTCGAGCGCCGCCTTGAGCGCCGGGACGGCCGCCGGGTTGCCCAGCGCGCCGAGCGCCGCCGCGGCCGAGGCGCGCACCGCCGGGTGCGCGTCCTTGAGCGCCTTCTCGAGCGCCGGCCGCGCGCCCGGGCTCTTCGACCGGCTGAGCGCCAGCGCCGCCGCCACCCGCAGCCGGTAGTCCTTGCCGACCGCGATGTCGCGGAAAGCCGAGGTGTCGCCGTCCTCGGCGACCGACAGGGAGGTGCCCCCGAGGATCATCGAGGTCGCCAAGATCATCGCAATGAAGAGACGACGGACCATCACGTCCCTCCGGAGATCGTCGGCCTTCGCCCATCCGTTCTCCTCGGTGAACCAAACCAGCTTCGCGACGCGCCCTGGCGCCCAGACGGACTTATCCTTGGTCCAGGACGGTCGCGAGATCAAGGCCCCTTTGGCCCCGGATGGCTCATGCAGGACTCATGACGAGCACGGCGACGTTGTCGCCTTCCAGCGCCGCGCGACCACTTTGCCGCCCGGAGCGCTTATTTCCAGACACACTGCTACGGATGAGTCCGGGTCGGCGCGTCAGCTCAGAAGAGAATACCGAGATACCAGCGCACCGTCTGCGCGGTCTCCAGGTCGACCTCCTGGACTGCCTGTTCTCCCGGGAGCTGGCCGAGCCCGCCGAGCGGGAACAGCACGCCGTACTGCACCGCCGTGTAGAAGCCGCCCATCTTGTCCGGATCGTCGTTGAGCGTGCCGTCCTTCGACTGGAAGTACAGCTGAGCGTTCAGCTCGATGCCGAGATCCCTGGCATTTCCGGGCGCCTGAACGAACTCCGAGGCGCGGCTCCAGATGGCGGCGGCGCCGAGGCCGGCCCGCTGACCGTTCTTGTCACGAGCGAAGTCCCAGTCCACGCCAGGACGGAAATAATAGGCCCCCTGGACCCGAGACAGGATGTTCCTGAAGAGGATCTGGTCGACGCGGTAGTCGGGGTGGAAGCGGAAGGTCGAGTAGGTGCGATCGGTCGAGTTCTGGGGATCCAGGGCCCCGATCGCGCTGCCCCGGGGCTCGAGCGAGGGCACGTCGTCGTCGCCGGTCGCGTAGCCGAAGCCGAAGTGGATGCGCAGCCGGCCCTCCATCTCGATGAGCTCCGCCTGCGTCGCGAGCCCGAACTGCCGGATGCCCCAGCCGTTGTCGTCCGGCGAGAGGAAGTTCGCGTAATCGGTGTCGCCCTGCCCGCGCACGTCGAGGGATCCGTAGATCATCGCCGCCTCCAGCTCGAAGCGGAACTTCTTGTAGAGGAGCTGGAACCACACGTCGGGGGTGATCATCTCCGCGCCCCGGTGCACGTACCCCGTCGCGACGTCGTCGGCCGTCTGGCCGAGGGGGGCGCCCGGGGGGTCGGCGGCGGAGCTGTCGTTCGCCAGCGTCTGCTGCCGGTAAGCGAAGTAGACACCGCCGTTCAGGACCATGTTGCCGCGGGCGAGCTCGAGCTTCTGGAGCTCCGGGTTCTTCCGGCGGACGGCGACGAACACGTACTGATCGACGTCATCGTACTGGGCGAGATCGTAGGGCTGGCCCTCGAGCTCCTGGAAGGAGGCGCTCGTCGCGCCCTCGTTGGTCCAGTCCCACGCGCCGGCGAAGTAGATGTCGTATTTCTTGATGCCGGTGACGAACATCACCCGGTCGACGGTCGACTGGTAGTCGGAGTCGTACCCATCACCGCTGTTCGCCACCATGCCGAGACCCCAGTGGTTCGGCATGCGGCCGAAGCGCAGGAGGCCGATCGGGGTCATGTACTCACCCCAGATCCGCTTGACGGAGATCGAGTCCCTCGTCGAGTTGACGCCGGCGCTCGGCGCCCACTGGGTGCTGGAGAAGGCGCCGAGCGGCGAGTAGCCGCCCCGGCGGGCGACCCGGTAGCCGTCCGCCCCCGGCTGGTTCACGTAGCCGTCCGGCGTCGAGCCGAGCACCACGTTGTCGAGGAGATCGACCTGCGAGAGGACGCGCAGGTTGTCGCTGATGTGCAGCTCGGGGTTGAGCCGGAACCGCATGTTCGCGCCAGCCTGGGTGTCGTTCTTGCACCACTCGAACGAGCGCACGCCGCCGGTCGTGCCCTCGCTCGGGTTGCAGAGGTTGACCGCGTGGGTCTGGTTGTACGAGTTGTCGGCCGGCTGCGGCCAGAGCGCCTCGTCGCGCGGGTCGACGCGCCCGAGGGCGAAGCTGTTGAAGAGCTCCCACCGGAGCCGGTAGTAGCCGTGGAACTCGAACGTCGGCCGCGCGTGAGACCACCAGTCCTCGGCGTAGACCTCGCTGGGCCGGGCGCCGACCTCCCCCTGGGTCGCCTTCCGCTCCGGCTGCTCGGCCGGCGCGGCGGCCGCGGGCCCCTCCGAGGCCGCCGGCCTGGCCGGCTGCGGCGCGGCCGGGGCGGCGGTGCCAGCCGGCGGCATCAGCGGCTCGGGCGACACCGCCGGGGGCTCGAGGGCCTCCACGTCGTCGCCAGCGGCCGGCGCCGCGCCAGGCGGCGCGGGCTGCGCCGCGCCAGGCTGGACCGGGGCGGGCTGCGCCGCGCCGGGCTGCGCCGCGCCGGGCTGCGCCGCGCCGGGCTGCGCCGCGGTGCGGGGCGCCACGCCGGGCTGCGCGGGGGCGGGCTGCGCGGCGCCGGGCTGCGCCGGAGCGGCCGGCGCGGCGCCGGGCTGGGCGGCGCCGGGCTGCGGCGCAGGAGCGCCCGCCTGTCCGGCAGGCGGCTGCGCTGGGGCCGCCGGCGGCTGGGCCGGCCGGCGCGCCGGCTGGGCGGACGCGGAGGACGCGCCCAGCACGAGCGCGAGCACGAGGCCCGACCGGAGGCGACGGCGAGGGGTGCCAGGGCTGCACGACGTTCCCGGAGACCGCGACGAGATGGGCATCTGCTTGGTTCGTTCGCGCGTTTTCTGCCCCGCGCGCAGGAAGAGGTTGAGGTTCCGAGCTCTCGGTGGCCCGGAGCCGGGGGCCGATGTCTCATGCCCGGCCGGTGTGGTCAAGGCGCCGCTCGGCCCCGACCCCTGGAACCCGGCCCCGGGAGCGCACAGGGGTCGTCCAGGCAGCACCCGAGCCGCCGTCCTGGTGTGCGCGAGCTGGTCCGCGCGAGCGCGGCGGGGGCCGCGCGATTTGAGCCCCCTTGGAAATCTGCGCGCGATCCGGGAAGATTCGCCCACGTTGCGGTGGATGCCGCCGCGCGCCTCGGCTGCTGTACTCGCCTCACCGTCCGCGCGGAGCGCCTCTGTCCCAGCGCACGTACGCCCTGCACCGCGCTGTGCGCTGCAGGGCGCTCACGGGAAGATGGCTGAAAGGGGATCGATGAGAACGCTGCGAGCGCTGTGTCTGCTGTCGATCGTATGCGCCGGGGTCGGGCTCGTCTCGAACGTGGCGCGCGCGCAGGAGGCGGTCCTCGAGGGGGAGTTCTCGGCGCAGCGGTTCGAGCCGGCGCCGGGGTCGAGGAACTACCTGAGCGTCGAGGGCGCCCGGATGGAAGCGTCGCTCGGGGTCACGGCGGGCCTCCTGTTCGACTACGCCCGGGAGCCGTTCGTCGTCGATCGCTGCGTCTCCGCGACCGACTGCTCCGCCCCAGGCGCGACCGCCAAGCAGGAGGTGCCGGTCATCTCGGACATGCTCACCTGGAACCTGCTCGCGTCGATCACGCCCACGCCGTGGCTCCAGGCCGGCCTGCGCTTCCCCGTCGCGTACGTGAGCGGCGAGGGCATCGACGCCGCGACAGGCGCGCCGGCCGCGGAGGGGCTGAAGGCGTTCGGCGTGGGCGACCCGACCCTCGAGGCGAAGGTGCGGTTCCTCGGCGGGCCGCGCGATCCGCTGGTGCTCGGCGCCGCCGCCGACGTCAGCTTTCCGCTCGGGCACGCGACCAGCGAGGGGAGCTACCTCGGCAGCTCGTCGCCGGTGACCGCGGGGCTGCGGCTCATCCTGGACGGCAGCGCGGGGCCGCTGTCGTTCGGGCTCAACCTGCGCGGCAAGCTGCTGCCGGAGAAGGCGCGGATCGCGGCGACGGAGGTCGGCCCGGTAGAGTTCCGCTACGGCGGGGGCCTCGGCTACCAGATCACGCCGGCGCTCCGCGCGATCGCCGAGGGGTACGGCGCGACCGAGTTCAGCGCGCAGGGCGGGACGAACTCGCTCGAGGTCGACGGCGCGCTCCAGATCGCGCCGCGCGACCTCGGCCTCGTGTTCACTGTCGGCGGGGGCGCGGGCGTCGTCCAGGGCATCGGGGTGCCCGCCGCGCGCGCCATCGCGGGGATCCTCTTCGTGCACGAGCCCGGGGACGAGGACGCCGACGGCGTCGCCGACGCGGCGGACCGGTGCCCGGCGCAGCCCGAGGACAGGGACGGGATCGCCGACGAGGACGGCTGCCCCGAGGACGACGGGGACTCGGACGGCGTGGCGGACGAGAGCGACCGCTGCCCGGCCAAGGCGGAGGTCATCAACGGCCTCGACGACAAGGACGGCTGCCCCGACGAGGTGGCCGACCGCGACAAGGATCGCGTCGCCGACGCGCAGGACAAGTGCCCGGATCAGGCGGGGCGCGTGCTCACGCCGGAGCACTACGGCTGCCCCGACAAGGACGAGGACGGCGTGGCGGATCCGGTCGACAAGTGCCCCGACGCGGCCGAGGACACCGACGGGTTCGAGGACGAGGACGGCTGCACCGACCCGGACAACGACCGCGACGGCGTCCTCGACAATCAGGACGAGTGCGTCGACCAGCCCGAGGTCAAGAACGGCTTCAAGGACGAGGACGGCTGCCCCGACGAGCTGCCCGACACCGACGCGGACGGCATCCCGGACGACAAGGACAAGTGCCCGAAGCAGCCCGAGAACCTGAACGGCGTCGAGGACCTGGACGGCTGCCCGGACCGCGGCGCGAGCCTCGTGCAGGTCGGCGAGGAGAACATCAAGATCCTCCAGCGCGTCGAGTTCGCGATCAACAGCGACAAGATCCAGGGCGCGCAGAGCTTCGCGGTGCTCGACGCCGTGGTCTCCGCCCTGAAGCTGCACCCGGAGATCTTCAAGGTGGAGGTCGCGGGCCACACGGACAACGCCGGGCCGGCGGACATGAACCGCGCGCTGTCGCAGAAGCGCGCCGAGGCCGTCGTGGCGTACCTGACGAGCAAGGGCATCGACGCGAAGCAGCTCGTGGCGAAGGGCTACGGCCCGGACAGGCCGATCGAGGACAACAAGGGCCCCCTGGGGCGCCAGAAGAACCGGCGCGTCGAGTTCGTCATCCTGCACTCGGTGAAGAAGCCGCAGGCGCCGGGCGGCCTGGAGCCGGCGACGACCGCGCCCGCGGCGGCGCCTCCGCCGGCCGCCGCGCCGGCGGCGACGCCTGCGCCGGCAGCTCCCCCTGGGGCGCCGCCGGCGGCGGCTCCGCGTCGGCCAGCGCCGCCTGCGGCTCCGCTGCCGCTGATGCCTCCTCCGCCGAAGCCCTGATCCGGCCCTGCCCCCGCCGGCACCCGGCCGCCCGGACGGCCGGAGCTCGCCGTCCTCCCCTCTGGATCTCTCGCCCGAGCTGAGCGAGGCTTCCGGCCGCAG
This sequence comes from Sorangium sp. So ce321, assembly GCF_051530195.1. Taxonomy (NCBI): domain Bacteria; kingdom Pseudomonadati; phylum Myxococcota; order Polyangiales; family Polyangiaceae; genus Sorangium; species Sorangium sp. So ce321. Next base: position 8,962,940 of record NZ_CP150329.1, read on the forward strand.
CATCCCGCTCCGCCTGACGGAGCCATGGAGAAAGCCGCTCATGAACCGGACACTCATCGCACTACCGCTCGTGCTGTCGTCGTTGCTGGCCGCGGGCTGCGGCCACTCCGAGCAGGAGTGGAAGGCGCAGCTCGACAAGTACAGTGCGCTCCAGAACCGGAGCCAGAAGAGGGAGGCGGAGCTCGAGAAGGAGCTCGCCGATGCGAAGCAGCGCGTCGAGGAGCTCGAGAAGAAGCTCGCGGACCAGGGCGCCGACATCTCGAAGATGAGCTCGACGCTGGAGGACCGCGAGAAGGCGCTGGCGGAGTACAAGGCGCGCGCGAAGCAGCTCGAGGCGATCCAGGCGCGGTTCGACCTGCTCCGGAAGAAGCTCGAGGAGCTGACCAAGCTCGGCCTGGAGGTCCAGGTCCGCAGGAACCGGATGGTCATCTCGCTGCCCGGCGACGTCCTCTTCGACTCGGGCAAGGACACCCTGAGCAAGGAGGGCCAGGAGATCCTGAAGAAGATCGCGGACGTCATCCGGGGCGACAAGTCGCTGGTGGATCGCGACTACCAGGTCGCCGGGCACACGGACAGCCAGCCGTACAAGAACGGTCCGTACTTCGACAACTGGGGGCTGTCGCTGATGCGCGCGCGCGCCGTGCTGCTGTTCCTGATCGGCAAGGAAGGCCAGCTGCCGACGCGCCACTGGAGCGCGGCCGGGTTCGGGGACACCGACCCGATCGCGAACAACGCCACGCCGGCCGGCAAGCAGAAGAACCGCCGGTGCGATCTCATCGTGATGCCGGACGTGGACGAGATGCTGGACCTCACGAAGCTCGCCAAGTGACGGCGGGCGCGCTCGGGGACGCCGCCGGTCGCCTCACGCCTGGATCGTGAGCGAGGCCAGGAGCTCCTGCAGAGAGCTCGGATCGAACGGCTTGATGACGTGCACGTCGAAGCCGGCTTCCAGCACACGACGCCGATCCTCCTCCTGGCCATAGCCGGTCAGCGCGATCATCAGCGAGGGCGAGATGCCCGTGCTCCCTGTCCCCGAGCTCCCCTCCCCCGCGCTCCCTCTCAGCGCCCGCGCCACATCGTATCCATCCATGCCGCCGGGGAGACCGATGTCACAGAGGATGACCTCCGGCCGGAACGAGCGGGCCGCTTCCACACCGGCATGGCCGGACAGGGCCACCTCGACCCGATGGCCATCCATGATGAGGAGCGCCTGCAGGGTCTCGGCGGCGTCCTGGTTGTCCTCGATGATCAGGATGCGCAGCGACCTCGAGTCGACGCCTGACGAAGGCGCCGCGCGCTCCGGGGACGACCCGGGCCCGCGCGAGAGCGGCAGATGAAGGACGATCTCGGTCCCCTGACCGACGCCCGCGCTCTCGGCCGACACCGTGCCGCCGTGGAGCTCGACCACGCCCTTCACGAGCGAAAGCCCCAGACCGAGCCCGCCCCGGCTGCGATCCAGGCCCCGATCGGCCTGGCTGAACGGCTCGAACATGCGCCCCAGCATCGCCGGATCCATGCCGATGCCCGTGTCGCGGATGCGGATGGCCGCGGAGCTCTCCGACGTCGCTGACAGCGTGACCGTCACCCAGCCCCCGGCGTCGGTGAACTTGTTGGCGTTGTGCAGCACGTTGCTGACCGCCTGCGACAGCCGCGTGGGGTCGCCAGAGACCCAGGCCGGCTCGGCCGGCAGCTCCAGATCGAGCGACAGGCCGCTCGCCTCCAGCGTGCTGCGGTAGTCCTCGGCGGTCTGCCGGAGCAGCGTGGACAGGTCGCAGTGCTCCTTGCGAAGCTGGATCCTCCCGCGCGCCACGCGTGAGACGTCGAGCAGGTCGTCCACCAGCCGGGCCATGTGCGACGCTTGCCGATCGATCACGCCGCACGCCCGCGCGAGCGACGGCTGCTGCCCCGCGACGCGCCGCAGGATCTCGACCGCGTTGCGGATGGGTCCGAGCGGATTGCGCAGCTCGTGCGCCAGCATCGCCAGGAACTCGTCCTTGCGCTGATCCGCCTCTTGCAGTCCGGCCTCCGCACATTTCTGATCGTGGATATCCGTGCAGGTGCCATACCACCGCACGATGTCGCCCTCCGGCCCGCGGACAGGCACGGCCCGGCCCAGGTACCAGCGGTACTCGCGGCCGGCGACACCGCCGAAGCGGTATTCGATCTCATAGGGTTCGCCGGTCACGACCGCTCGGTGCCACAAGGTCAGGCACCGCTCGCGATCGTCCTGGTGCAGGGAGGAGACCCAGCCCTCACCGAGCCCCTGGGTCTCCGTCGTGCCGGTGCGCTCGCACCACTGGCGATTGAAGTAATCGACACGGCCGTCGGGGCCGGCCGTCCAGACGATCTGCGGCATCGCGTCGGCCAGCTCCCGGAACCGCGCCTCGCTCACGCGGAGCGCGTCGGCGATCCGCTTCCTCTCCGTGATGTCGTGGGCAGCGCTGATGACGAGCCGCCTCCCGACCGCGTCCTTCCCGAGCGGCGCCCCGCTGAACACCCACGTGCGCCGGTCGCCGCTCGCCGTGGTGACGGTGAACTCGTTCTCGATCGGCGTGCCCTCCATGCCATAGATCGCCTGGATCGCGGCGCGGACGACGTCCTTCCGGGGGCCATATGCCCTCTCGGTCCATGCGGCGACGGTGGGGACCTCCTCGCGGGTGTACCCGCTGAGGGCCAGCCATGCGCGGTTCATGGTGATGATCTGCCCGTCCTCGGCGTGAATCATCATGGGAAACGGGGCCGCCATCACGGCGCGGCGGAGCCGCTCCTCGCTCTCCTGCAGCAGGAGCTCCGCGTTCTTGCGCTCGGTGATGTCGATGATCGAGCCGATGTAGCCGAGGTACTCGCCGCGCGGGCCGAGCCGCGGCGACGCCGAGTCGAGGCACCAGCGGTACACGCCGTCGCTGCGGCGCACGCGGAAATCCACCCTGTAGGCCTCGCCCCGCCCGCTGGCCCGCAGGAACGCCTCCGCTGCCGCCGGCCGATCCTCGGGGTGGACCGCCTCGAGCCAGCCGAGGCCGAGGACGGCCGACTCGGTCTGCCCCGTGAAGTCCAGCCAGCCCCGGTTGGCGTACGTGCAGTACCCGTCGGGGCTCGTGATCCAGATCATGACGGGCGCGTGATCCGCCATGTTCCGGAAGCGCGCCTCACTCTCGCGCAAGGCCAGCTCGGCGAGCTTCCGGGCGGTGATGTCGCCGAGCACGCCCGTCATCCGGAGCGGCCGCCCCTCGCGGTCGCGCTGCACCAGCGCCCGGCTGTAGACCCAGCGCTCGCGACCGCTGGCGTCGATGATGCGGTACTCGCACGAGTAGTCCGCCTCCCCGCGCAGCGCGCTCTCGATCTGCGCCCACACGGCCTCCCTGTCGTCGGGGTGCAGCAGCCGGGTGAAGCCGTCCACGTGGCCGCCGAGCTCCGCGTCGCTGATCCCCACGTGCTCGAATGCCTCGCGCGACCAGAAGACGCGCCCGCTCGGCACATCCCACTCCCAGATGCCGAGCTGGCCGCCCTCGAGGGCCAGCCGCAACCGCTTCTCGCTCTCGCGCAGGCCCTCCTCGGCGCGCCAGCGGACGGTGATGTCGCGCCCCGTCTCCAGGACGAGCCGCCGGCGCTCCATTCCTTCGACCCCATCGACGAGCCGCATCCGGCTGTCGAGCAGGAGCTGCCGACCGTCGCGGGTCGTGTGCTGGAGCTTGCCCGCCCAGCGGCCTTCGCGCTCGAGCACGCTCTCGATGTGCGAGAGCGGCACCGGGAACACAGTGGAGAGGAGAGCGTGGCTCGACCGCCCGATGGCTTCGTGCGCCGGGAAGCCGTAGAGCTGCTCGGCTCCAGGGCCGAAGTACACGATGCCGCACGTGCCCCCGAGCTCCCAGGCGAACGCAGCCTCGCTGACCTGATCGAGGAGGGCCGCCTTCAGCTGCAGCTCATCCGCGACCGGCCCCCTCTCGCGGGGGTCGTGCGTCGGGAAGGTCTCGGACATGGGAGGGCTCGCCGCCCCCCGGTCCGGCCAGAGGCAAGGACGCTCCGGCGTCGCCTTCAGCACGTCTCTCCCTCGAGACGGACGGCTCGACAGATGGGCAAGGGGGCGCCGATGAGCATCGCGAGCTTTTGTCTGCCTCCAGCGCATGCTGCAACCGCTGCTGGGGTGGGATCGTCAGGATGAGACCTCCGGAATCGCAGGCAACTTGAGCGATCTTGATAAACAGGAGATCGGCCGCCTGAAGCGGGCCAGGCGCCTGAAGCGGGCCAGGCGCCTGAAGCGAGGCAGGCCGCCTCACGGGGGCCGAACCCACGGGCCGAACCCACGGGCGCTGCGCGGACACCGGGACACCACCGACCTCTATGGGTTGACGGGGCCGGGCGCCCCAGGGGCCGGCGCGGCGCCGCTGCCTCGATCACGCCCAGCACTGCCAAGGCGGTCTCGTCATCGCCGAGCCCATCACCGTGAAATCATCGTTCGTGAGCTCGAGCGGAGCGCGCGACTCGCTTCCGAATATCTGATCCGCCCCTGATCGCTCCGGTGCTCGGCGCGAGGGCGACTCTTGCGAGGTAGCAACGAGCAATCAGCTCGGTGCGCACCACCCCCGCTCGAGCCCCGCTCGAGCGCGCGACGCCATAGCGGACTCGGCGAGCGTCCGCGCCTCGACCAGATGACCGCGACACGTGAGTACCTGCGCAAGGTTCGTCTGCATTGCAGACTTCAATTCATGCAGATGAATCTCCTCAGCCTCCGCCAGCGCTGCGCGTATCATCGACTCCGCCTGCTCCGAGTCGCCGAGCTCCGCATAAGCAGCCCCGAGATTCGCGCGCATGTTCCAAGCGTTCCGACGATCGCCGGCTTGCTCGAACGCAAGCACCGAAACCTCCATGCCGCTCGCCCCGGCGCCCAGATCACCAGCACACATCGCGAGGTAGGACCGCGCTTCGTGGAGGTGCGCCCCCACCTCGATGTCCTGTGTCTCTGCTCGTGCAATGGCGCGCTCTCCACCTCGCCCGCGACGCGCGCCTCGCGACGCCGCACGACGATCTCCCGCCGCGCGAGCTCGGCGAGCCACCGCGCCACCGTCGCGCCGCCCACGAGGGCCGCGACCCCGCCCTTCCAGAAGACCTCACCAAATACGCTGGCGGCGCGTAGCACCCGGCGCGCCGTCGGAGCGAGCGTGGCGAGCGGCCGCTCCCCGCCTGGCGCCCCCCCAATCGAGCGGCGCCCCCTGCGGGGTACAGCTGGCCCACCACGTCAGCGACGGCGCCGGAGGCCGAGGACGAGCGCGGCGCACATGCCGACGAGCACGAGCAGGGCCGCGCCGACCCACACCCAATCCCGGGGATCCGAGCTAAAGGAGACGGCCACCGCGCCGCACCCGGGAGAACACGCTCTTTTCATCATTCAGCCCATCCTCTCATCAACCGCCCCCTCCGGTCCGCGGGAAGGTGCGGATCCCGCCGCGGTGACGAGCTCGGCCAAGTGGACGCCGCCGCCCAGGGGAATGGCTACGGATCGACCCAAGTCCAGACGGGCGAGAAGAGGCACACGTAGATCGTCGCGTCGCCCATCGACACCCCGTCCATGTCCACATCCGGCACCACCTCGTTCCCGAGCTCGGGCGGGATCGGTCGGTACCCGGGGTACGTGGCCTCGATCTCTTCTGCGACCGCCGCCGGTATGTCGTCGGGCTCACCCCTGTCGTGGATCCCGTAATAGGGCCCGAGGAGGCTCACGTGGAAGCTGAGCGAAGCCCTGCTGCTGAGCGAGGGAGCGGGCTCTAGGTCCTTGGGGCGATAGATGCGGGCCGAGTACGCCGGGTCGCCCCCCCCCGCCAACAGGTGGAGCGACTCGTTTTGAAGGCGGTATCGATTCTTCAGGCGGCGGATCATTGCTTTCCACGTCGGGTACTCCGCTCGCCCGCGGTTTGCAGCTTCCTCCAAGCGGCGGCGCTGCTCCGTGTCGTCGTAGACGGGCTCGTTGGGAGGCACGTCGATGCGCTGGAATTTATGCACGCCCCGCGGGTAGAAGCGGTAGACGAGGTCGAGCAGCTCGGAGCGAGTTGTCATCATGGACTCGTCACCCTGGCGCCGAGCAGCGGGTACTTGGACTTGAACACAGCATTCGCCGTATCGGCAAACAATTTGCAGAAGGTCACTTGCGGGAGTTTGTAGTCCATGCCGTTTGCGACCTCCTCCGTGATCTCCTCGCTGAGGCTGGCTGCACGGACTGGATCGATTCGCCCCAGAAACTCGGTCGGGAGTGGCATTCCGATGGTAAGAGGGCAGCTCCAGCTCGCGATTTTCCGCGGGATCGTGAGTCTCCTGAAATCTAGGTTGGCCCTGGCCTCTTGCCACCCGCCTCCCTCGTCCTCGCCATCGTCCTTGACAATGGTAACAAACGCGAATTCCGTTGGATCGATATCTACGTATACCCATGGGGCCATTCCAGGCGGCGGGCACTTCGAGCTACACGCATCGCTGCAGCTCAGGAAGGTCGCTCCGTTTCCGGCTATGTCGTCGACTCCAGGACAGGGGTCTGGCGGGCTCTCCGGGCTACCTGTCGGCCTCTCCTCCTCGTCTTCGCCGTCCGTTTTGTTGCACTGGATCTTGTGCTCGCTGCCGTCCTGCGATCCGCTCGGCGGCGCATCCCCGAAGTCACCCGACGCGACGGAGGTGATGACGGGAACGGGCGGCCCGACTGGGCCACCTGCACCTGCACCTCTCTCCCACTCCTCGCGAGGATAGCAGTCTCCTACCGTCCAGTTGCATGCCGTTAGCACGCAGGTGGCGATGGCCAAGATCGGCAGCAGAGTTCTTTTTGTGTTCACTTTACAATCCATCGAAGCACGGGACCGGCGACAACAAGCACCGAAACGTAACCTGGAAGCACAAGACTGCTCCCGCCAACCCAATCTACGTTGGCGCTCATCGACACGCCGAGCGGCCCGGCAACGGCCGCGTTGGTTTGCGCATGCGCGCCTGCCGCCATCCCGGTAACGTGCCCACACAATGCACGTCCGCAAGCCGGCATGAAGTAGATCGCAATCGACGGCCCCGCACTTAAATCGCCATTATCCCCACCATATCCGAGAGCAACGATGGCGCTGTTGTAGACACCAGCTCCACCGATCTGGATTGGGGGCACGACGCTGAACAGATCGTGAAGCCTAAACAGGACATCGCGCTTGATGCGCCACGATATCCCCGCATGCGGGCTCACCGCGAGGCGCGTCGCGGTGCCAGCCTGGATCCACCCCAAGCTAATTCCGGCGTTCAGCTCGGATGCCTCTGCCTGCGTCGCAACGACACTGAGAACGAGAGCGAACCCGTCGCCGAGGAGATCTGCCGGCCTGTCGTTCTCATCGTCCCTTTCCCCGTCTTCCGAAACACGCGAGCAATGTGGCGACGCGGGCCATTCTTCTGATAACAGGATCGGCGTCAAACGGAATCTAGACGAGAACACTACACTGGCCCGGGGTCGTACCGTCCAGAGCGTGCGCCAGCGCAGCTTTCTATGTGGCGCCAGCGCTTGTCGACCTGCTGGCACCAGCTACCTGTCCACGCCGCCGCGAGAGCGCGCTACCGGCCACACGCCCCGGGCTGCACGATGTCGGCTGCAAGCCTGACCCACCGTAGCACCGTGCGCAGGCAGCGGTGACCGCGCGCTGGGACGGCCGCGCGCGGGGCGCCGCACGACGTCGCTCGCCCGGCCACGCCGCCCGCGAGCGCGGCGCCTGGCGGTGGCCTGCGCGATCAGCGACGACGACGCGCTAGCGCTCACGCGCCTGGAGCCGCACGACGTCGCGCTCGCGTCCGCGCCGGCCGCGAGCACCGCACGTCGCGGCGCCATCGGCGAGTAGCCACGAGACCGGCTACGGATGGCCCGGTAGGGCTCCGCAGGACCCGGCAGCCCGGGACGAGCCGGCAGCCCCCCGCCGCTGCCCGAGGGCGTCGCCGCGGTGGTGTTGCGCAGGTGCGCAGGTGGCTACGCGGCGGGAGTGTTCGCCAACCAACCGGTCGACGAACGCCAGCCACCAGCGCCCGATAATAGAACGCATACCCGCAGAGCGTCCGACGTTGAGCCGGCAGAGTGCGGGGACGCAGGCACGATCCCGAAGCAGGCTGCAGCGCATCGAGGGGCCCGGCAACCGGGCGGCGAGCAAACGAGAATCCTCGGCGCTGCGCCGCCGGGCCAGGCACCGACCCCGACTGGTGATGCCGCGGGCCCTTAACCGCGGGCGACGCGGCGGCGCAGGGCGCCCCGTTGGGCCACACCGGAGCCATCCTCAGTGGCGAAACAGGCGAAAACTATGAAAATCACTAATGTTTCCGGCAATCGCTCGTTGTCGACCGATTTTTCTGGCGGGACTGTTCCGCGGGGGCGAACCGTCGCGATCTGTCGCTTTCGCCGCGATTCGGGGGGCACCAGACCACCGATCGCGCCCTCTTGGAAGCCATGGACCCAACGAATAGGCGTTTGCGGGACTGCGCCTGAGCAGCGGCGGCGGCGAGGTCCCGGCGCAGTCCCGCAAAACTCGGGTTGGACCGGGCCGGTTCGCGGCCGGGCGGGGCGGTCGCGAGGCCTATGGGGATCCTGCCCGAGAAGGCAGCAGAGGTCGGGCTCGGCGGGGCTCGCACGCGGGGTGCGTCCCGCCACCACGAGATGGGTCGCAGGCGTGCCGAGACAGAGCGCGGTGCCGACGGAGGCCCAGGAGCACGCACGCCGCCGACATGGACGGCGCAGAAGGCGGATCGATGCCTGACCGCCGCGCAACGGAGGTGGTGTTGTTGCTGCTCCTGCCCAGGCCAGCGATGCTCATGACGTGTCCGGAGGAGCAGCGGAAGAGGCGACGACGCACGACGGCAGCGGGCGGCGAGCCATCGCAGCCTGACCACAGCGAGGACAGATGGACAGGTCGATCCCCGTGAGCGCGGCGAGCAGCGTGCACCAGTCGACCTTGACGACGCGAGGCGGAGAGGGCTCGTGCTCGTAAGAGCTGCCTTCCAGGTGCTCATCTCCCCCGACAGCTCGCTGCTCTGCGTCTCGCGCCGCCAGGATCCTCGTGCGTGCCACCTCGAGCGTGGTGGTGGCGTGACACGCCGCCATCAAGCCGAAGTGTCGGATCTTCACGAAGCGATGAGGCAGCACGTGCAGCAGGAAGCGACGCAGAAACTCCTCTGCGGAGAGCGTCACGGTCTTGTCTCCGCGGGTCCGGAAGCACACGCCGCGCTCATCCATCGACCGCAGCCGGTGATTGGACAGCCCGACCCGGTGGGTATAGCGACCGACGTAGGCAAAGACCTGCTCGGGCCCAGCGAAGGGCGGCTTGGCGTAGTGTTACTGAGCACCGTTCTTGATGCCGATGGTTCGCTTGTCGATCTAGCTCTTTGATGGCGGGGTGGCCGGCCGACCGCAGCGGGCCATCGGCGAGGCGGATCATGCTCGATGGCGGCGTCGTCCGGGGGGCGGCAAGGTGCCAGGGCGTTCTCGGTCATGCGTTACGCCGGGTCCGAGAAAATTCTCAACGTAGCTCCTGCTGAAACGACAGCGGCGGCGAGCGGCGGCTCCCACGCCAGAGAGGGCGTGGTGCATTCCGTTCACGCATCGAAAATTACCAACACGACTCCTCACCCGTCCGCATAAGGACCGGGGTAGGTCAGCGGCTGGAGCGGAGCATCGGCGCGGCGCCGGCCACAAAATAGGCGACGGGAGGAGCTCGTTTGGCCGCGTGCCCCCTCCCGTCGTGCTCCGAATCGCTTGAAAGAGCGGAGCCCCCAACAAATCGTTCATCTGGACCTCGATGTCAAAGGCTGGCTCGCTTCACCGCCCACCGTAAACCGCGCGCGGCCAGCCCGCTGCCCGCGTTGCGGCGCGGCGGGCTGCCCGCTGGGGGGCGCGTTGGGGCTGTGGGGTCACGGAACGCGGTCGCGGCAGGTGCGCGGGCCGCTGGCTGCCGGCGAGCGCGGCGGGCTCGTCACGATCGAGGCGCGCCGCTATCGATGCCAGCGCTGCGGCGCCGCGATCACGGTCGTGCCGCGGGGCGTCGCACCGCGACGGCACTTCGCCGCGACGGCCATCGGTCTGGCTCTGCTGCTCGTCGGCACCACCGGTGCAGCGCTTATCGAGGTGCGGCGGCGTGTCAGCCCCTGGTCTGCCAGCTTCGATGCCGACAGCTGGGCGACCGTGCGGCGCTGGTTGCTCGCCATCGACCAAAAGCGCCTCTTTCCGTCGGTCCGCCCCAGTCCTCCCGCTTCTTCCCTGCGGCAGCGGGCCGAGCGGGCCGCGATGACGCTCGTCGCGATGGCGCCTTGTGCGGCCGAGGTCCCCGAGGCCGCCGTCATGGCCGGCGCCGCGCGGGCTGCGTGATGGCGAGCGGCGCGCTGGCCGGGCTCATGTCGGGCCCCACCCAGTTGGATCCTCGGTCGGCGGAGCGCCTTGCGCTTGGATGGGTGTGCGGCCGGTGCGGTGTCATCGGCGCGGAAAGGACACGACGTGCAAGACCCCCTCCAGCCGAAGGACCACGCCGAAGCGGTGGCGCTCTACCGCAGTGAGATCATCGGCTCGCTCATGCACCGCGAGCTCGACCGCGGAGAGCTCGCCGAAGCGCTCGCCGACCTGAGCCAGCAGCGGTTTCGCCCCCCGCGCGCCCATTCTCCGCGCTCCTACTCGGTCCCCACGCTCGAGCGCTGGTACTACGCGTACAAGACCGAAGGTCTCGAAGGCCTTCGCCCCAAGCCCCGCAAGGACAAGGGGCGGGCGCGAGAGCTGACGGCCGAGCAACGGCAGATGCTGCTCGACATTCGAGAAGAGCACCCGAGCGCCTCGGTCTCGCTCATCCTCGACACCTTGATCGCGGCAGGCCGGATCGACAAGGAGGCCATCTCCGCCACCACGGTGCGACGCCTGTACGCCGAGCACCACCTCGATCGCGTCGCGCTGCGCGATCGCACGGGCGGCAAGGTGCGGCTGCGCTGGCAGGCCGAGCACCCCGGCGCTCTGTGGCACGGCGACGTGTGTCACGCGTCACCGATCTTCGTTGGCGGCAGCCCGGCGCCGGTGCGGATCCACGCGCTGCTCGACGACGCCTCCCGTTACATCCTCGCGATCGAGGCGATGAGCGCCGAGCGGGAGGTCGACATGCTGGCGCTCTTCATCCGGGCGCTGCGCAAGCACGGCGCTCCCGACGCCCTCTACCTGGACAACGGCTCGACCTACCGCGGGCACACCTTGCACCTTGCGTGCGAGCGACTCGGCACCACCCTGATCCACGCTCGTCCGTACGACGCCCCCGCACGCGGCAAGATGGAGCGCTTCTGGAGGACATTGCGAGAGAGGTGTGTGGACTTCACCGGCGCGCTCGGCTCGCTGCACGACCTCAACGTCCGGCTCTACGCGTGGGTCGACGAGCACTACCACCGCACGCCGCACGCGGCGCTCTTCGGCAAATCCCCCGCGCAGGTCTACGAGGAATATCCCCACGTCACCGACGACCTCGACGAGCGAAAGCTGCGCGACGCGCTCACGACCCAGGCCCGCCGGCGCGTCCGGCGTGACAGCACGCTCTCGATGGATGGAGAGGACTGGGAGACCGACCTCGGCTTCCTCGCCGGCCAGCTCGTCACGGTGTCGCGGTGCCTCGTCGCGCCGAACGAGCCGCCCTGGATCGAACACGAGGGCAAACGCTTCGCCCTGCACCGGGTCGATCCGGTGAAGAACGCCCGTCGCCCGCGGTCCGCCTGCAACCTCGATGTCGCTCACGAGGCGCGCGTGCCCTTCGACCCGCCGAAGACGCTCCTGGACAAGGCGCTCGGCCGAACGCCCCGCGATGACGAGGAAGGATGACCATGGACTTCTGTAGCTATTTCAGCTTCACCGCAGAGCCGTTTTCCAAGGAGGTCGAAGACGGCGAGCTCTGGCTACCCCCGTCCAAGCAGATGGTACTCGAGACACTCATCGAGGCGGTGCACGCCAGAAAGAGCGTGCTCCTCGCCGGTGACCCAGGCGTCGGCAAGACGTGCCTCCTCCGCGCGCTCCGTCATGCCCTTTCGCCGCAGACGTTTCGCTTGACCTACTGCGCCAACGTGACGCTTGGACGTCGGGACTTCTATCGCCAGCTCTGTCTGGCGCTCGGCCTCGCTCGCTGCAGCACCGCTGGAGACGTCTTCTACGCGGTCAGCACGCACGTCGAGGAACTCGCGAAGGAGCGCGTATTCCCGGTCTTCGTCCTTGATGAGGCCCATCTACTTCATCAGGACACGCTCGATCATCTTCACATACTCCTTAATTACGCGTGGGATAGCCGCGCACTGCTTTCGCTCGTGTTGCTTGGCTTGCCCGAGCTCGGCGAGCGGCTCCGCGTGCGCCGCAATCGCTCCCTGTATTCGCGCCTCCACTACCGATTGACCATCGACCCGCTCACGCCGGACGATACGGCCGACTATCTGCGTGTACGTCTCAACCGAGTCGGCTGCACGAAAGAGCTCTTCACCTCGGACGCGATCGCGATGTTGCACGAGGCGGCCGCCGGCAGCCTGCGCGACACCGACCGACTCGCCACGGCCGCGCTCCGCGCCGCTGCGCGTAAAAAACGCAAGCTCGTCGAGCGCGATGTCCTGAGCCGCATCCTGCAACTGGACGCAGAGGAAGCCGGATGAACCCCATCCCCCTGGCCGAGGAGGACACGCGGCGGGCTGACGACGAGGGCAGCGCAGCCGCCGCCCTCGTCGTTGCCCTCGCGCTCGCCCGCGACGCGCTCACCGCGAACTACCCGGACGACCCCGACCCGCTGTGCCCTCGCCTCTACGCCGTCGACGTCGTGCTCCACCACATCGACGGGCTGAGCGACGCCCTCGCTCGCCACCGCGCCGCCCTCGACGGCGACGATCGCCTGCCCACTCACATCGACTGAGAACGTCGGCGCCCCGCGACCGCTGAAGTGCCCCGGCGCCTCGCCTCGCTGCCATCGCGGCAAGCGGAGATCCAGGTCGACGATGGCCATCACGGAGCCGGATCTTCCGGCCATCAAGCAGCCCGCTCGGTAACAGCGTAGACTACCCAGGGCTTGCGGTAGAGCGCGCCGAGCAGCGCAGCAAAGGCCGCGGGGTCGGCCAGCGCGGCGGCCCCGCCGGTCAGGTCGAGCTCTCCGGCGTCATAGGCCTGCCGGAGCGCGGCGAGCAACTTGCCGCGGAAGAGCTTGCCGAGGACCTGCACAGGGAAGAGGTAGCCGCGCCGCCCCTCAATCCAGCGCGAGCCGTCGAGCGAGAGCCCGCCGCCGGTGACGATGCAGTGCAGGTGTGGATGGAAGCTGAGATCGCGGCTCCAGGTGTGCAGCACGGCGGTGACACCGAGGTCGGCGCCGAGCCGCTTGGGATCGCGGCCGATCGTGAGCAGGGTCTGCGAGCCGCACTGGAAGAGCAGATCGAAGACCGTCTGCTGGTTGACGAGCGCCGGCGGGCGCAGCTCGGCCGGGAGCGTGAAGACGACGTGGAAGTAGTGCGCCGGCAGGATGCGCTGCTGCCGCTCGGCGATCCACCTGGCCTGGCTGAGGCTCTGGCACTTGGGACAGTGGCGGTTGCGGCAGGAGTCGTACGAGGGCTGCTCGTGGCCGCAGCTCGTGCACACGTCGACGTGGCCGCCCAGCACCGCGGTCCTGCACGCAGCAATGTCGCGCAGGACCTAGCGCTGGGCGGCGGAGACGGCGTGGGCGCGCAGGTAGGCCTCGCCGTGGGCGCGGACGATATCCGCGACCTCGAGCCGAGGCCTACCTGTCGCGGCGGGCCGCGGCGCCGGGCGATGCGGGTGCACGCGGCCTCAGCCGAGCTTCTTCTTGGCCTCCTGGGTGCCGAGCACTTCGACCGGGCTGCGGGTGCGACCGACGTGAGCCTGGCTGACGCGGGCGTAGCGGACGGTGGTGCGGATGGAGCGATGGCCGAGCAAGGCCTGGATGACGCGGATGACGGTGCCGAGCTCGAGCAGGTGGGTAGCGAAGCTGTGCCGCAGCACGTGCGGGGTGACGCGCTTGTGCAGCTTGCAGCGCTTCGCTGCCTCGCGCAGCGCGCTGCGCACCGCCTCGTGCGAGATGACCGAGCCCTGCTTGCGACCCGGGAACAGCTCCGGTCCAGCGGGTCTGTCCGCCCGCCAGTAGCTGCGCAGCGCGGTCAGCACGGGGGCGCTGAGCATCACGTACCGATCACGCCCGTGCTTGCCATTGCGGACGTGGATGAGGTTGCGCTTGCTGTCGATGTCCTCGACCCGCAGCGAGCAGACCTCATCGATCCGCAGACCGGCGCCGTACGCCGTCAGTACGATCGTGCGCTGCTTGACCGAGCCGATCGCGTTGAGCAGCGCCTCGACCTCGGTGCCGCTGAGGACCGGCGGCAGCTTCTGGGGGACCTTCGGCCAGGGGATCGCGACGGCGACCTCCGCACGCCCGAGCGTGGTGGCGTAGAGGAACTTGATCGCCGCCACGTACTGGTGCTGCGTCGCCTCCGCGATCTTCCGCTGCTCGGCGAGGTAGAGCAAAAACGCGCGCACCTCGTCGAGACCCAGCTGCTGCGGCGGCTTGCGGTGCAATCACTGCCGTGACAGCCGTCGCGTCGGGCTGCGGTGGTCGCCTCGCTCGCCAACTCCCTGAGCCGCGCCGTCGCCCTCGGCCCCGACACGCGCTCATTGTGTCCGCGCGACCACGGCGAGAAGGGTGTCGAGATCGAGCGGCTTCTTGAGCAGCGCGCACGCGTCCAGGGTGGCCGCTCTGACTTCCAGAGAGTCGACGCCCGACAGGATCGCCACCGGGATGCCCGCCAGCGCGGGCTCCTGTCGCTTGAGCGCGAGAAACTCCCAGCCATTGATCTCCGGCATCATGAGGTCGAGCAGGATGATGCTCGGGCGGAGGCCGCGGCGGAGCAGATCCAGCGCCACCGAGCCATTTTCCGCGCAGACGACCTCGTAGCCGAATGCCTGCAAGAGCTCCTCTACGACAGAGCGAAACCCACTGTCGTCATCGACGACCAAGACGCCGTCGCGATGATCATCCTGCGGGCTCATCGGGACCTCCGGCCGGCGGGGACACCTCGGTCCGCGGAGCGTGGCGGCGCCGGCGCAGGGGGAGCTCCACGATGAAGGCAGCCCCCGCGCCGAGCTCGCTCTCGACCCGAATCGAGCCACCATGGGCGTTCACGATTCGGCGGCTGATGTACAGCCCCAGGCCGAGACCGCCGTAGTGCTGCGTCGAGACGCCTCGCTCGAAGCGTTCGAAGATGTACGGCACGCAGCCCGCGTCGATCCCGATGCCGTGATCGGCGACGACCAGCTTGGCCATCTCGCCCTCGGCCGCGACGCTGATCTCGATCGGCTTGCCCCTCCCATACTTGATGGCGTTCAGCACCAGGTTCGTCACCACCTGCTCCAGACGGGCCCTGTCCCACCTGCCCACCACGGGAGCGTCGGCCCGCCATATCACTGTACTTCCGGCCTGCTTCAGCTCGACGTCGAAGTCCTCCACGACCTCTCGCGAAAGCGCCCGGAGATCGACGTCTCCCAACGTCAGCTCGAGCTTGCCTGCCTGGATCCGAGCCACGTTGAGCAGATCTTCAATGAGCCTGACGAGCCGCTGGCACTGCCGCTCGGCCATCCCGGCCAGCCTCTCCGCGCCGGCGGGGAGCGTCGTGGCCTCACGCATCAAGCCTTGCACGGCGAGCTTCAGGCCCGCGATGGGGGTATAGAGCTCATGAGAGGCGATCGACACGAAGTCGTCGCGCATCCGCACCGCTGCTTCGGCAGCGGCCCGCGCCCTCTGCTCGTACTCCAGGAGCAGGACGCGCTCCGCCTCGATCTTCTTCCGCTCCGTGATGTCCGTGGAGATGCCGCCCACCGCGTACGGGACGCCGGCAGCGTCGCGCAGAGGGAACTTGATGGCGAGATAGGTGTGCACGCCGTCGTCCTGGGGCATCACCTCCTCGTCTTTCAGCGCCGTCCCAGCGAGGAGCGCCCGCTGGTCGAAGGCGCGAAGCGCCTCGGCGTGCTCCCGGGAGAACACGTCATAGTCGCTCTTGCCCACGATGGCCTCGCGAGTGATGCCGAACAGCTCCTCGAAGCAGCGGTTGACGAGGATGTAGCGCCCCTCGATGTCCTTGACGGAGACGACGGCCGTCGAGCTGTCGATGATGGCGCGCAGGAGCTCCTGGCTCGTGCGCAACGCCTCCTCCGCGCGCCTGCGCTCCTCCGCGACCTTCCGCAGCGCCGCCTCCGTCTGCTCGTGCTCCGCGATCTTCTGCCTGAGCTGGGCGTTGATACGGCTGAGCTCGGCGGTGCGCTCGGCGACCTGCTGTTCCAGCCGCTCTTTTGCCCGGGCTTCTTCTGCCAGGCGAGCATCGAAGGCGAAGATGGATTTCAAGTCCACCTCGATCACATCGCGACATTGCGCGATGAGCGTCTGGTAGGCCTTGCTGTAGTGGTTCGTGCGGTCATCCAGCACGCAGATGGTTCCGAAAATATCCCCCGTCGGCCAGGTGATCGGGAAACCGAGGTAGGATATCATCCCGAGTTTGACATCCGGAGATGACCTCCACAGCTCGTCTTTCAAGGCGTCAGTGACCAGCAGCGGCATTCGGGTCTTCATCACCGTCTCGCAGTAGAGCCCGGTGTCGAGACGCGCGCGTTCGTTGGGCTCGTAAGGGTTCCCCTTCGACTTGCTGGAGACGCAGACGACGATCTCGGACGGCTCGATTCTCATGATCAGAGCGGCCGGGACGCGAAGGATCTCCGCGAGGAGATCGGTCATATCCTGCCACTTGCGAGCAATGTCCGTCGGAATGTCGATCGCGACCGTGCTTGATTGGCTTCTTCGGCCGCTCCCGGGCGAAGAGGTCTTCATCCCGAGATCGTCCAGACGCTGCTCCGGCGGGCAGCCGGAGGCGGCCCCGTGCGGCCCGAGGCCCGCGCTCTCAGCGCGCTCCGACGGCGCGGGCTCGCCCAGCCCCGGGCCGGGTGGCGGGCATGGTTGACAACGAGCGCGCCTGGCTCTGTGTGATCGTCGATCTCGGTACGCATGGACCCCCACAATGACGGATCGTGCGAAGCACCGTCAGGTTGTCAAGGTGGGCGCGACGGCACCGCTCCTGATGACGCAGCGCGACGAGCCGGCCGGCGGTCGAGCCCTACCCTGGTTCGCCGCCCTCGACGCGCGGCCCGGGCACCCTTCGGAGAGCGGCGAGGATGCCCTCGCGATGATGCTCTGGGCAGCTCGGCGGTCAAAGCAGATCCGATGGTGCTGCGTCCCCGGCCGCCGACCGGTCATTGGTCGTTGTTACCGAGCGGGCTGCTTGATGGCCGGAAGATCCGGCTCCGTGATGGCCATCGTCGACCTGGATCTCCGCTTGCCGCGATGGCAGCGAGGCGAGGCGCCGGGGCACTTCAGCGGTCGCGGGGCGCCGACGTTCTCAGTCGATGTGAGTGGGCAGGCGATCGTCGCCGTCGAGGGCGGCGCGGTGGCGAGCGAGGGCGTCGCTCAGCCCGTCGATGTGGTGGAGCACGACGTCGACGGCGTAGAGGCGAGGGCACAGCGGGTCGGGGTCGTCCGGGTAGTTCGCGGTGAGCGCGTCGCGGGCGAGCGCGAGGGCAACGACGAGGGCGGCGGCTGCGCTGCCCTCGTCGTCAGCCCGCCGCGTGTCCTCCTCGGCCAGGGGGATGGGGTTCATCCGGCTTCCTCTGCGTCCAGTTGCAGGATGCGGCTCAGGACATCGCGCTCGACGAGCTTGCGTTTTTTACGCGCAGCGGCGCGGAGCGCGGCCGTGGCGAGTCGGTCGGTGTCGCGCAGGCTGCCGGCGGCCGCCTCGTGCAACATCGCGATCGCGTCCGAGGTGAAGAGCTCTTTCGTGCAGCCGACTCGGTTGAGACGTACACGCAGATAGTCGGCCGTATCGTCCGGCGTGAGCGGGTCGATGGTCAATCGGTAGTGGAGGCGCGAATACAGGGAGCGATTGCGGCGCACGCGGAGCCGCTCGCCGAGCTCGGGCAAGCCAAGCAACACGAGCGAAAGCAGTGCGCGGCTATCCCACGCGTAATTAAGGAGTATGTGAAGATGATCGAGCGTGTCCTGATGAAGTAGATGGGCCTCATCAAGGACGAAGACCGGGAATACGCGCTCCTTCGCGAGTTCCTCGACGTGCGTGCTGACCGCGTAGAAGACGTCTCCAGCGGTGCTGCAGCGAGCGAGGCCGAGCGCCAGACAGAGCTGGCGATAGAAGTCCCGACGTCCAAGCGTCACGTTGGCGCAGTAGGTCAAGCGAAACGTCTGCGGCGAAAGGGCATGACGGAGCGCGCGGAGGAGGCACGTCTTGCCGACGCCTGGGTCACCGGCGAGGAGCACGCTCTTTCTGGCGTGCACCGCCTCGATGAGTGTCTCGAGTACCATCTGCTTGGACGGGGGTAGCCAGAGCTCGCCGTCTTCGACCTCCTTGGAAAACGGCTCTGCGGTGAAGCTGAAATAGCTACAGAAGTCCATGGTCATCCTTCCTCGTCATCGCGGGGCGTTCGGCCGAGCGCCTTGTCCAGGAGCGTCTTCGGCGGGTCGAAGGGCACGCGCGCCTCGTGAGCGACATCGAGGTTGCAGGCGGACCGCGGGCGACGGGCGTTCTTCACCGGATCGACCCGGTGCAGGGCGAAGCGTTTGCCCTCGTGTTCGATCCAGGGCGGCTCGTTCGGCGCGACGAGGCACCGCGACACCGTGACGAGCTGGCCGGCGAGGAAGCCGAGGTCGGTCTCCCAGTCCTCTCCATCCATCGAGAGCGTGCTGTCACGCCGGACGCGCCGGCGGGCCTGGGTCGTGAGCGCGTCGCGCAGCTTTCGCTCGTCGAGGTCGTCGGTGACGTGGGGATATTCCTCGTAGACCTGCGCGGGGGATTTGCCGAAGAGCGCCGCGTGCGGCGTGCGGTGGTAGTGCTCGTCGACCCACGCGTAGAGCCGGACGTTGAGGTCGTGCAGCGAGCCGAGCGCGCCGGTGAAGTCCACACACCTCTCTCGCAATGTCCTCCAGAAGCGCTCCATCTTGCCGCGTGCGGGGGCGTCGTACGGACGAGCGTGGATCAGGGTGGTGCCGAGTCGCTCGCACGCAAGGTGCAAGGTGTGCCCGCGGTAGGTCGAGCCGTTGTCCAGGTAGAGGGCGTCGGGAGCGCCGTGCTTGCGCAGCGCCCGGATGAAGAGCGCCAGCATGTCGACCTCCCGCTCGGCGCTCATCGCCTCGATCGCGAGGATGTAACGGGAGGCGTCGTCGAGCAGCGCGTGGATCCGCACCGGCGCCGGGCTGCCGCCAACGAAGATCGGTGACGCGTGACACACGTCGCCGTGCCACAGAGCGCCGGGGTGCTCGGCCTGCCAGCGCAGCCGCACCTTGCCGCCCGTGCGATCGCGCAGCGCGACGCGATCGAGGTGGTGCTCGGCGTACAGGCGTCGCACCGTGGTGGCGGAGATGGCCTCCTTGTCGATCCGGCCTGCCGCGATCAAGGTGTCGAGGATGAGCGAGACCGAGGCGCTCGGGTGCTCTTCTCGAATGTCGAGCAGCATCTGCCGTTGCTCGGCCGTCAGCTCTCGCGCCCGCCCCTTGTCCTTGCGGGGCTTGGGGCGAAGGCCTTCGAGACCTTCGGTCTTGTACGCGTAGTACCAGCGCTCGAGCGTGGGGACCGAGTAGGAGCGCGGAGAATGGGCGCGCGGGGGGCGAAACCGCTGCTGGCTCAGGTCGGCGAGCGCTTCGGCGAGCTCTCCGCGGTCGAGCTCGCGGTGCATGAGCGAGCCGATGATCTCACTGCGGTAGAGCGCCACCGCTTCGGCGTGGTCCTTCGGCTGGAGGGGGTCTTGCACGTCGTGTCCTTTCCGCGCCGATGACACCGCACCGGCCGCACACCCATCCAAGCGCAAGGCGCTCCGCCGACCGAGGATCCAACTGGGTGGGGCCCGACATGAGCCCGGCCAGCGCGCCGCTCGCCATCACGCAGCCCGCGCGGCGCCGGCCATGACGGCGGCCTCGGGGACCTCGGCCGCACAAGGCGCCATCGCGACGAGCGTCATCGCGGCCCGCTCGGCCCGCTGCCGCAGGGAAGAAGCGGGAGGACTGGGGCGGACCGACGGAAAGAGGCGCTTTTGGTCGATGGCGAGCAACCAGCGCCGCACGGTCGCCCAGCTGTCGGCATCGAAGCTGGCAGACCAGGGGCTGACACGCCGCCGCACCTCGATAAGCGCTGCACCGGTGGTGCCGACGAGCAGCAGAGCCAGACCGATGGCCGTCGCGGCGAAGTGCCGTCGCGGTGCGACGCCCCGCGGCACGACCGTGATCGCGGCGCCGCAGCGCTGGCATCGATAGCGGCGCGCCTCGATCGTGACGAGCCCGCCGCGCTCGCCGGCAGCCAGCGGCCCGCGCACCTGCCGCGACCGCGTTCCGTGACCCCACAGCCCCAACGCGCCCCCCAGCGGGCAGCCCGCCGCGCCGCAACGCGGGCAGCGGGCTGGCCGCGCGCGGTTTACGGTGGGCGGTGAAGCGAGCCAGCCTTTGACATCGAGGTCCAGATGAACGATTTGTTGGGGGCTCCGCTCTTTCAAGCGATTCGGAGCACGACGGGAGGGGGCACGCGGCCAAACGAGCTCCTCCCGTCGCCTATTTTGTGGCCGGCGCCGCGCCGATGCTCCGCTCCAGCCGCTGACCTACCCCGGTCCTTATGCGGACGGGTGAGGAGTCGTGTTGGTAATTTTCGATGCGTGAACGGAATGCACCACGCCCTCTCTGGCGTGGGAGCCGCCGCTCGCCGCCGCTGTCGTTTCAGCAGGAGCTACGTTGAGAATTTTCTCGGACCCGGCGTAACGCATGACCGAGAACGCCCTGGCACCTTGCCGCCCCCCGGACGACGCCGCCATCGAGCATGATCCGCCTCGCCGATGGCCCGCTGCGGTCGGCCGGCCACCCCGCCATCAAAGAGCTAGATCGACAAGCGAACCATCGGCATCAAGAACGGTGCTCAGTAACAGTCGTCGGATTGCGCAGCTCAGCGGTTGAAAATGAGGAGGAAGAAATGACGCGGTCACGGGTCCCTCCCGCCACCAGCACCTCGCCAGTAGCATCAAGCTTCGCGAGATCGTCGCCGACGCCGTCCCGCGCTTCGTCCTGACGACGTAGTGCTCCAGCCGCTCTTCCTCGGGCGCGATGCGCTGGAGCCGGGATGTCGCCTCCACGGGCGACGGCGGCTACTCCCTGCGGAGCGTCGCGACCGGCAGGTCCCTCGGAGATCCTGGCGGGATTTCTGACACGCGGAACTAGCCGAGGTGGACGACGTCCGCTTCGACATCCGCGACGGCCCCGAGCGAGCCTAAGTGGACGACGGCGGCCCCGAGTTCGTGCCCGGGGACCTCGACGTCGGCTAGGCGTGGAGTGGTCCCCCGACCCGACGCCCGCGCCGCGGGTCCGCGCCGACCGGCTCCGGCGCCAGGTACTCGACGGCGGCCGCGCCGAGTTCCTCCTTGTCGAGCTGCTGGATGGTGAACGACCACAGCCCCGAGCGCGTGCCCCAGGCGCAGCGATCCAAAGCCGCGCCCTTGACGACCCGCTACCGCCAGCATCGGCACGGGCGCGCACCCATGGCCCCGTACAGCTCCCCCGGCGTCCCCGCGCTTGCCACCGCAGCTGCCAGGCACAGCATGCAACCTCACGGAACCATTCGGGATTGTTTTTGCGTCTCCGAATCGTTTCCCCCTTGCAGAACACCTCGCCGAAGACGCTCGGCGCCCGGAGCAGCCGCCGCGCCTAGGGCGCGAACGCCACGCTCCACGAAGCCCGTGAACAGGAGCTCTCCTGCAGGTGATGGTAGCGCTCGCTCACCCGAAGGACGCTCATGAAGGACATCCTCTCTGCTCGCCTGGAATCACGCGCTTTCTCCGCCGACGCATAGGGCACTGCAGCTGGAAGAGCCGCCAGCAGTTCGTTGGCCGCCTGGACGCGAGTTGGCGGGAGTACGACCAGCTCTACGCTCACCCGTTCAGATGCTCCTGGACACGGCAAAAGATGCACCGCTGGGTTGAGCGGCATGCCTCGTGATTACGTTAAAAAACTTATCGAACCGTCCACCAGGGGACCAAGCGGCAGCTTGAGCTCGGTGAAATCTCCTGTCGCGGCGCGCGAGCGGGCGGGGGGCGTGGGCAGCGCCGAGCCCCGGTGGTGCGGCCCAATTCCTGTGCGAAGTCTCACCTCGCGCATATACTCGAACGCGTGAGCTGCATTACCACGCTGGCGAGCGAGCAGGGGTGTCGATGATCGTCGGGACAGGCTATGCGCTCCGCGAGAAGATCGAGGAAACCGCCGATTTTAGCCTGATCCGCGCGTGCCGCGAGGGTGAGGACGTCCCGGTCTTGCTGAAAATCCTGCGAGCGGAAAGAGCCACTCGGGCCGAGGTCGCGCGCTTCAAGCACCAGTGCGAGCGCATCGCGCAGCTCGCCTCACCCCGCCTCGTCGCGCTGCGTGGCGTCGAGGAGCTCGCCGGCGCCCTGATCGTCGTTCTCGAGGACTTCCCGGGCCGCGATCTCGCGCGGGTCCTCGCCGCGCGCCCGTCGAGCAGAATGCCGATCTGCGAGGCGCTCGATCTCGCGGCGGCGCTCGCCGAAGGCCTCGCCGCGGTGCACGCGGCGGGGCTCATCCACCGCGATCTGCGCCCGCACAACGTGCTCGTCGGCGCGTGCGGCGCGGCCAAGATCACGAGCTTCGGCGTCGACGCCGAGATCACCCGCGCGCACGAACGGCTCTACGAGCCGGCGGTGATCGCCGACGTGCTGCCCTACGTCTCCCCCGAGCAGACAGGCCGCATGAACCGCGGCGTCGACTACCGGACGGACCTCTACGCGCTCGGCGTCATCCTTCACCAGATGCTCACGGGCCAGCGCCCCTTCGAGTCCCTGGACCCGATGGAGCTCATCCACGCGCACCTCGCCCTCGCGCCCGCGCCGCCGTCTCGCGTCGACCCGACGATCCCCGAGGCCGTCTCCGGCGTTGTGCTCAAGCTGCTCGCGAAGGACGCCGAGGACCGCTACCAGAGCGCCGAGGGCCTGCTCGCCGACCTCGATCGCTGCCGCGAGGCCTTGCGCGGCACGGGGACGATCGAGCCCTTCGTCGCGGGCCAGCACGATCGCCAGGACCTGTTCCGGATCCACCAGAAGCTCTACGGCCGCGAGCAGGACATCGAGACGCTCACCGCCGCGTTCGAGCGCGCGGCGGCGTCCGAGCGCGCGCTCGAGGGCAGCCGCGAGAGCGTCCTCGTCTCCGGCTACTCGGGCATCGGCAAGACCTCGCTCGTGCTGGAGATCCTGCGGCCGCTCGCGCGGAAGAAGGGCTATTTCACGTGCGGCAAATCGGACCAGTACAACCGCGACGCGCCCTACAGCGTGGTGATCCAGGCGTTCGACGGCCTCGTGCGGCAGATCCTCAGCGAGAGTGAGGCGCGCATCTCCCGGTGGCGGAGCGCGATCCTCGAGGCGCTCGGGCCGAACGCGCAGGTCGTCTGCGACGTCATCCCGTCGCTCTCCCATGTGATCGGAGCGCAGCCGCCCGTCCCGACGCTCGGCCCGCTCGAGGCGCAGAACCGCCTGAACCGGTGCTTCTTGCAGCTCGTCTCGGTGTTCGCGCGCCGCGCCCATCCGCTCGTCCTGTTCCTCGACGATCTGCAATGGATCGACCCCGCGAGCCTCGGGCTGCTCCGCGAGCTCCTCGCCGACACCTCGCTCGAGGCGCTCTTCTTCTGCGGCGCCTACCGCGACAACGAGGTATCGCCCGGGCACCCGTTCGTTCGGGCCATCGAGGAGGCCGGGCTCGTCGTATGCAACATCGTCCTCGGCCCGCTCGCGCGCCCGCACCTGATCGAGATGCTCTCGGACAGCCTCAAGCGCAGCGACTGCGGGCCGCTCGCCGATGCGGTGCAGACGAAGACCGGCGGCAACCCGTTCTTCGTCAAGGAGTTCGTCCGGTCGCTGTACGACCATGGCGTCCTCGCGTATACGGCCGGATCGGGCTGGCGATGGGATCTCGCCGCGATCGACGCGCTCGGGTACACGGACAACGTGGTCGACCTCATGGTGCGGACCATCGCGCGCCTGCCACCGGCGACGGTGAAGGCGCTCAAGCTCGCCGCGGCGATCGGCAACCGGTTCGACCTCGACGTGCTCGCCGCGGTGAGCGAATGCTCGCCGAAAGACGCGTACGCCCGCCTCGATCCCGCGGTGAGCGAGGGGCTCGTGATCGCCGGGCGCGAGCGCTACCGGTTCGCCCATGACAAGGTCCAGGAGGGCGTCTACGGGATGTTCCCGGAGGCGGACCGGCCCGCGTTCCACCTCCGGATCGGCCGGCTGCTCGCGGACAAGCTGGACCTCTCGGACAGCCAGAGCCTCTTCGACGTCGTCGGCCACCTGAACAGCGCAGGCGACCTCGTGTCGGCCCCCGCGGAGCGCCTGCAGCTCGCTCGCATGAGCCTCGAGGCCGCGGGCCGTGCCGCGGACTCGGCGGCCTTCGGCGCCGCGCTGCGCTACCTGCAATTCGGCCTCCTGCGCCTCCCGGAGGACGCCTGGGCGTCGCAGCGCCCGCTCCGCCTCGAGTACGCGAAGAAGACCGCGCTCATGCTCTCGCTCAGCGGCCGGCACGACGAAGCGCTGGCGATCCTCTCCGACTGCCTGGAGCGGGTTGCGAGCCGGCTCGATCGCACCGAGGTGCTGCGGCTCAAGATGAACGTGCAGGTGCTCAAGAACGACCTGCCCGCCGCGCTCGAGGAGGGACTCGCCGCCCTGCGCCCGTTCGGGCTCAACCTGCCCCTCTTCCCCGACCAAGCCATGGTCGACGCCCAGATCGACGCGACGATGGAGCTGGTCCGGGAGCGGACGCTCGAGGCGCTACAGGGCCTGCCGCCGCTGCGGGACCCGGAGATCGGTGCCATGCAGGACGTGCTCCTGGAGCTGTTCGTTCCCTGCTACTTCCTCGCCTCGCGCAACTTCGGCATCGCCGTCGCCAAGATCCTCGATAACACGCTCCGCCACGGGCTGTCGGAGACCTCGATCTACGGCTGCGTGAACTTCGGGATGTTCCTCTGCGCGCGCGGCGACATCGAGCTCGGCTATCGACTCGGGCGAATCGCCGTAGAGCTCGCCGAGCGGTACCCGGACAAGAAGTCCGAGTCGATGCTCTGCAACATGTGGGGTGCCTTCATTCAGCACTGGAAGGAGGGTTACGCCGCCTGCAGGGAGACGCTGCGCGTCGGCATGCACGCCGGGCTCGAGACCGGCCAGTATATCTGGGCGTTCTACAACACGGTCAACCTGAGCACGAACAGCCTCCTGCGCGGCCTCCCGCTCTCCGACCTCCTCGCCGAGACGGAGGGCTACCAGCCGATACACCGGCTCGACAAGTCCAACGCCATCACCTGGGTGACCGGCGCGGTCGGACAGCTCGCGCACCAGCTCTCGGTCGAGACGGCGCGCCCGGCCGCGCTCAAGGGCGAGTGGGTCGATATCGACGAGGTCGTGGAGGAGGCCCGCCGGATCGACAACCAGGCTTCACTCTTCTTCGCCCACTTCTTCGTCGTGCTCCTCGGCGTGTTCCAGGGCGCGTTCGAGGACGCAGCACGCCTCGCGCTGACGCTGAACATCGAGATCCCGGCCGTGGCGGCCTGGCACGGCAACCCCGCGTTCCATTTCTACGCCGGCGTCGCGCTCACACAGGCGGCGGACATGGTCTCCTCGGACGAGCGCGCGCTCTTCCTCGCCCGCGCGGAGCTCTTCGCGGAGAGGCTCTCGCGCTGGGCGAGCCTGTGTCCGGAGAGCCTGGCGCACCGCAGCGTCCTGCTCGGCGCCGAGCTCGAGCGCGCCCGCGGTGACGCGCGGGCCGCCGGCGACCGCTACGACGAGGCGATCGCCCTCGCGCAGCGCGGCGGCTACCTCCACGACGAGGCGCTCGCCAACGAGCTCGCCGGCCTCTCCTTTCGCGCTCTCGGCAAGACCACCATCGCCCGCGCCTACCTGAGCGAGGCCCACCGGCTCTACGGCTGCTGGGGCGCGACCGAGGCGATGCGGCGCCTCGAGCGCGCGTACCCCGACCTCGTCCCCAGCGAAATCCTCCGCGGCGCGACGGGCCCGGAGGCCGCCGCGCCCGCCAGCGCCGCGCTCGACCTCGGCTCGGTGCTCAAGGCCTCCCAGGCCATCTCGGGCGAGATCGTCCTCGACCGCCTGCTCGACGCGCTCATGCGCATCCTGGTCAAGAACGCCGGCGCGAGGCGGGGCTGCCTGCTCCTCGCCCACGCCGAGACCCTGTTCTTGGCTGCCGAGGCGAAGGCGGAGGGGCCCCAGATCGAGGTGCGTATTCCCCACGAGCCCGAAGCCTCCCCTCCGGACCTGCCGGCGTCCCTCCTCAACTACGTCCGGCGCAGCCGGGAGAAGGTGATCCTGGACGACGGGACGGCACGGAATCCGATCGTCGCCGGCGACCACCTCTCTCGGCGCCCCAGATCCGCGCTCTGCCTGCCCATCCTGCGGCAGGCGGAGCTCGTGGGGCTGCTCTACCTGGAAAACGACCTCGTCGCCGGCGCGTTCACCCCGGACCGGCTCTCCGTGCTGGAGCTGCTCTCGGCCCAGGCCGCCATATCGATCGCCAATGCCACGCTCTACGCCGACCTGCTCCAGGAGAACAGCGAACGCCGGCGAGCGGAGCAGGCCGTGCGGGACAGCAAAGAGCTGCTGCAGTCGATCGTAGACAACTCGACAGCGGTCATCTACCTCAAGGACCTCGAGGGGCGCTACCTGATGATCAACCGACGCTACGCCGAGCTGTTCCACGTCGGTGAGCAAGCGATCGTCGGCCGGACCGACTACGATGTCTTCCCCAGGGAGCGGG
The DNA here is from genome assembly GCF_051530195.1 of Sorangium sp. So ce321. Taxonomy (NCBI): domain Bacteria; kingdom Pseudomonadati; phylum Myxococcota; order Polyangiales; family Polyangiaceae; genus Sorangium; species Sorangium sp. So ce321. The sequence continues at coordinate 8,989,819 of NZ_CP150329.1, forward strand.
CCGATGCCTTCCGCGCCGTCGACCAGGAGGTGCTGGCCACCGGAGCGGCGCTGCAGGCCGAGGAAGAGGTCCCCCAGGACGATGGGCTGCACACCTACATCGCCCTCAAGTACCCCCTGTGCAACGCGGCGCAGCAGCCCTATGCCGTCTGCGGCATCTCCACCGACATCACCGAGCGCAAGCAGGCCGAAGCGGAGCGCCAGGCCCGCAAGACCGCCGAAGCCGAGAGCCGCGCGAAGACCGAGTTCCTGAGGAACATGAGCCACGAGCTGCGCACGCCGCTCAACGCCATCCTCGGCTACGCCCAGGTCCTCAAGCGCTCCCTGGGGCTCGAAGGCCGCGAGGCGACGGGGCTGAATACCATCCAGCAGAGCGGCCAGCACCTCTTGACCCTCATCGACGACCTCCTGGACCTGGCCAAGATCGAGGCGGGCAAGCTCGATCTCTGCCCCGAGCCGATCCACCTCTCGACCTTCGTCACGGTCGTCGCCGACATCATCCGCGTCAGGGCGGAGCAGAAGAGCCTTTACTTCACCTATGAGGCCGCGCCCCACCTGCCCCAGGCGGTGCTGGCCGACGAGAAGCGCCTGCGTCAGGTGCTGCTCAACCTCCTGGGCAATGCGGTGAAATTCACCGATCGGGGGCGGGTGCGCTTCGGGGTGCAGGGGCTGGCCCAGGACGGGAGCGCGGCGCGCCTGCGCTTCGAGGTGGAGGACACCGGCGTCGGAATGGCGCCGGAGCACCTGGCAAAGCTCTTCCAGCCCTTCGAACGGGTGGGGGATGTGCGGCGCCGCGCCGGGACCGGCCTCGGGCTGATGATAAGCCGCCAGCTGGTGCACCTCATGGGCAGCGAGATCCACGTGCAAAGCCGGACCGGCGAAGGCAGCCGCTTCTTCTTCGAGGTGACCCTGCCAGTGGCCGAGGTTGCAGCACCACGCCCGCCCTCCGAGCGGGATGCCATCGGCTACGAGGGGCCGCGCCGGAAGGTGCTGGTCGCCGACGATGTAGTGGGCAATCGGGCGGTGCTGTTGGACCTGCTGAGCGGCCTGGGCTTCGAGGTCTGCGAGGCGGCCAGCGGCCAGGAGGCCGTCGAGCAGGAGATGGCTGCGTCCCCGGATCTGGCGGTGATGGATATGGTCATGCCGGTGATGGGCGGACTGGCAGCCATCCATTGCATTCGTCGCAGTCGCCAGGCTCGGGGGCTCGCGCGGCTGCCGCTCATCGTGGTCTCCGCGAGCGCCAACGAGGAAGACCAGTGTGAGAGCATTGCAGCCGGTGCCGACGCCTTCCTCACCAAGCCGATCGACCAGGAGAGCCTGCTGCGGATCATCGGCGCCCAGCTCGGGTTGACCTGGGTCCATGCCGAACCAGCCGAGGAGCGAGCTGGGGACGGGAAGGCCGCGGAGCTCCTGGCGCCGCCCCGAGACGAGATGGAAGTTCTGCATGCGCTGGCCCTGCGGGGCAACATGCGCGACATCCGGAAGCGGGCGGCCTACCTGATCACCCTCGGCGAACGCTATCGCCCCTTCGCCGACCGCCTGCATCGCCTGGCGGAGGGCTGCCAGTGCAAGGCGATCCGCAGCCTGGTCGAGGAGCACCTGCAGGGGGCCTCTCCTTCGGCGAGGCTGGGGCTGGAGCCGAGGCGCATCGGGGGCGACCAGCGATCATGAGCAGAGCCACAGCCCCCGATGATCGCACCTGCACGATCCTGATCGTGGATGACGTACCAGCCAGCCTCACCGTGCTGGTGGATAGTTTGGAATGCATGGGCTATCAGGTGCTCATCGCTGAGGACAGTGAAGAGGCTTTGGCGCGGGCCAGCCTCATGAGGCCCGACCTCATCCTGCTGGACGTGGTGATGCCGGACATCGACGGTTTCGAGACGTGCCGGCGCCTGAAAGCGGCTGAGAGCACCCGAGAAATCCCGGTGATCTTCATGACCTGTCTCACCGATGCGGCTGACAAGGTCGTGGGGTTCAAGGCGGGGGGCGTCGATTACATCGCCAAGCCATTCGAGCTTGGAGAGGTGATAGCGCGGGTCAAGACGCACCTGAGCTTGCGCGAGGCGCAAAAGGAGCTCGAAGAAAAGAACGCGGAGCTGCAGCGTACCCATCAAGAGCTGGAGCAACGGGTGCGAGATCGCACGGCCGAGCTGGCCAGCTCGAACGCCGCTCTCCGCGAGAGCCAGCACCTGCTTCAGGCCATCGTCGACAACACGACCGCCGTCGTCTTCGCCAAGGACATCGAGGGTCGCTACATGCTCGTCAACCGCGGGTTCGAAGAGCTCTTCCAGATGCGCCGCGAGCAGGTCATCGGCAAGACCGACCACGACATCTTCCCACGCGAGCAGGCCGATGCGTATCACGCCAACGATTTTCTCGTCCTGGAGCAGAGTCGGGCCATCGAGCTCGACGAGCTGGCCCCCCAGAGCGACGGCGTACGCACGTACATTTCCCTCAAGTTCCCGCTCCGCGGCCCCGCCGGAAAACCTGAGGGCATTTGCGGTATCTCGACCGACATCACCTCCCGCAAGCACGCCGAGGACGTGCTGCGCCATTCCTATTCGCTCCTCGAGGCCACGCTCGAATCGACGGCGGACGGCATCCTGGTCGTCGACGGCGCGAGGCGCATCGTGCGCCATAACCACAGGCTCGCGCAGATGTGGTGCATTCCCACCGATGTCCTCGCCAGCGGATCGGCCGACGTGTTCCTCGCGTTCGCCGGCGGCCAGCTCCGCGAGCCCGAGCTATTCCTGCAAAGCGTCCATGACCTCTATACCGATCCCGAGGCGAGCGCCTTCAATACGTTCCCGCTTCGGAACGGGCAGATCTTCGAGTGCTATACACAGCCCCAGCGCCTCGGAGGGCGCGTGGCCGGGCGGGTCTGGAGCTTCCGCGACATCACCGCGCGCGTGGACGCCGAACAGCAACGCGATCGGCTCCTCCTGGACGAGCGCCGCGCGCGCGCGGCGGCGGAGGAGGCCATCCGCCTGCGGGACGAGTTCCTCCTCATCGCCTCGCACGAGCTGCGCACTCCGATCACCACCCTGCAGCTCTCTATTCAATCGCTGGGGCAAAGGCTCTCGCGCGGCATGGACGTCGCGCGTGTGGGATCGGCGGTCGCCCTCTCCGGCCGCCAGATCAAGCGCCTCGCCAACTTCGTCGACATGCTCCTCGACGTCTCCCGGATCCAGGCGGGGAGGCTCGAGATCAACCGGGCGCCCGTCGATCTGCGCGAGCTGGTCGCCGAGATCGTCACCCACCTCGGCAACCAGCTCGAGCAGTCGGGCAGCACGCTCGCTGTGCGCGCGGAGCAGCCGGTCACCGGCTGGTGGGACCGGTACCGCCTGGAACAGGTCGTGACCAACCTCCTGACCAATGCAATCAAGTTCGGGGAACGCGCGCCGATCGAGATCACCATCACCGCGGAAGGTGAGGTCGCACGGCTCTCGGTGACGGACCACGGGATCGGGATCCCGGCCGAGGTGCGGACGCATCTCTTCGAGCGATTTCGCCGCGGCGTCTCGTCGCGGCATTATGGGGGGCTCGGGCTAGGCCTCTATATCGCGCGCACCATCGTCGAGGCGCATGGCGGACGAATTCGCCTGTCGAGCGAGGTCGGCCTGGGCTCGACCTTCTGCGTCGAGCTGCCGATGTCGGCCGAGGACGCGAGCCGCCGCTGCGCATAGCCAAGGCAGCCGGAGCCGGTCACCCCAACAGCGCGCACCAGCGCGAGCGCCTCTTCGGCTGTCGAGAATACTCGAATCCTCTGGCTCGGCTGGAGCTTTGACGGGGTGAAAGCGGGGCGGCGGGACGCTGGCTACGAGCCGGCACAAGAGCGATAGCGCCGCGAGGCGAGCGCGACGGATATCGGACGCGATCTCGCCGTCGGCCGACGAGCTCGCGCCCGGGCTCCGGGTCGTCAGAGCCGCGGCCTGGGCGCGCGACCTTTCTTCTCCAGCCGCTCCTTGTCGCGCCACGAGTCGGCGTCGATGTCGAGCACGCGGCAGATCTGGGCGAAGCGGTCGACCAGCGCGCCGAGGCACGGCGCATCTCCAAACACCGTGCCCTGATGCTTGTAGGACCCGGCGTCGCGTACGCGGTGTCGGGTCCTCCTCAAAGCGCCGGGCCGCCGGGCCGCCGGGCCCCCGGACATCGGCGGCCTCAACACATCGAGGGTCGGACCCGCGAGGCCCTGATTTCCTTTGCCTGGCCAGCGCGCACAGAACGACAATGCAGCATGCTCAACCAGGCTCATGATCCACGGGCGAAGCACGGCCACGCCGCCCCGGAGCGCCCCGACGGCTCGGGCTCGATCCACGCGCCAGCAGGCGCCCGGCGCGCGCTCCGCGCGCCGCGGGAGCGGCGGCGCGCGACAGGCCTGGTGCTCGCCGTCAGCGGGCTCCTCGCCGCGTGCGGTCAGCCGGCAGAGGACCGTGCTCCGGAGCCGGCGTCGGGCAGCGGCGGCGCGGCTGCGACCACGGGCGCCGCCGGCACGGGGGGGAGCGCCGCGGACACAGGTGCATCGACGGGCAGCACGGCGCCTCCGAACGGCGCGACCGCCGGCGCAGGCGGCAGCGGCAGCCCCGGCGCCTGCCAGGAGGGCACGACGACCACGGCCTGGGCGACGAGCTGCCAGAGCACGCCGGTGAGCTGCGCCGCGGGCACGTGGACGGCGCCGCGCGACGGCGGCGAGACGCGCGCGCCGCTGCGCCACGAGTCCGAGCACTTCGCCTTCTACTGGCCAGAGGGCACCGAGATCACGCTGGACCAGGCGCGCGCGGCGGCGGACACCCTCGAGAGCATCTGGGACGCCTATTTCGGCAGCCCGATCTTCTTCCCCGAGCCGTACTGCAGCTCGGAAGACAAGTGGAAGGCCGCTGTCCACTTCGACAACAGCTTTCCGCTCTGGGGCGGCGGCTGGACCCGCAACGGCGTCAGCTACATGGGGATGTGGGTCGGCCCCGGCGCCGCCCGGGATCGCTGGGGGCTCGCCCACGAGTTCATGCACGGCGTGCAGTCGACGACGCAGGCATTCCCGGAGTGCGGCGGCGACGGCTGCTGGATCTTCGAGAGCCACGCCAACTGGATGCCGCACCAGCTCTTTCGGGACGACGTGCACTGCTCGGAGATGCTGGTGAACATGCCGCACCTCTATTACGGCAACACGCGCGACCGTTACTGCAACTGGCAGTTCTTCGAGTTCCTCAAGGACAGGCACTGCTACAGCGCCGTCAACGACATGTGGGCCCACCAGGCGCCGAGCGGCCAGCGCGACCCGTGGCAGAAGCTCATGCTGAGCCAGGGCTGGGACATCGAGCAGCTCAACGACCTGTTCGGCGAGTGGGCGATGCACAACATCACCTGGGACTACCGGGACCCGCCGCCCGCCGACGCAGGCGACCCGTCGAGCGTGTACCGCCGGGCCTACGGCTCGATCGAGCCCGATCTGACGGCGAGAGGGCGCACGGAGCGGCGGCTCAGGCTCACGGAGCTCGAGGCGCTCGGCGCCGACTGGACGCAGGATCGCCGCTTCGTCTCGCCGTACCACTGGGCGCCGCAGCGCTGGGGCTACAACGTCGTGCGCCTGCACCCCGAGCCGGACGCGGCCAGCGTGCGGGTCGCGTTCCGGGGCGTCACGCAGGAAGGCGCCAGCTCCGGCTGGCGCTGGGGCCTCGTGGCCACGGATCCGGAGCTGACCACGGCGCGCTACAGCCCGCTGCAGCGAGGGGCCGACGGTGAGCTGAGCTTCTGCGTCAGCCCGGGCGAGAACCTCTATATGGTCGTCGTCGCGACGCCGACCGAATACAAGAAGCTCGTCTGGACCAACCCGTCCGACGGCCCGGCGTACCCGTCCATCCATCGCTATCCGTACATGGTGGAGCTCGACGGCGCCTGGCCCGCCGGGTTCCGGGACGGTCAGCTCGACGCATGTCCCTCGGGCACGGTGAGGCACGAGAACGGCGGCGGCTGCGCGCCCTCGGGCACGCCGGCGAGCGTCCATGTCGGTCCCCACGCCAGGATCCTCGGCGGCGAGGTGAGCGGAGACGTCCGCGTCGAGGACCACGCGACGATCGTCAACGGCACCATCACCGGCGGGCGCATCGGCGCGCTCAGCCTGGTCGGGCAAGGCGGAGCGGGCATCCAGGCGCGCGGGTTCGACGTGAGCGGCTCGGCCGTCGTGCAGACGACGTTCTATCCGCTCGCCTGGTTCGGCAGCGGCCAGTCCGTCTCCGGCTCGGCGCGGCTGCTCGGAGACGTCGAGCTCGTCTCCTCGTCGAAGTCGAGCAATACCTACTACGGGTTCGTCTCCGACGACTGGGCCGGCGTCCAGTCCGCAACCGAGGTGACGGTCGCCCCGCCGTACGCCTGGAGGCCTTGAAGAAACGCCTGTCGCCGCCCGCGTCCCTGCCGGCATCGCCGGCCAGGGGTGATCACGTATCTCCGGTCCGCGGCCGCGAGCGCGCGGCCAGCCGCGTGGTGCCGGCGGCGCGTCGGGCGTGCGGGCAGGCGGCCGCGTGGCGCGAGCGCGACGCGGCCGCCATGAAGGCACGCCCGGCCTACTCCGTGGCCGCCGCCTCCGCCGCGCCGGCCGCCGTGCCCGCCGGCGCGGACTCCACGTCGCAGCGGACCACCTCGACCTCGCCATCCGCCAGCCCGGGCCGCTCCACGAGCTCGTGCGCGCCCGCGCGCACCGCCGAGAGCACGTCCCCCAGCGCCGGCCGCAGCCGCGCCAGCATCGCGGCGTTCGCCCCGAGCGCGAGGTGCGTCACCACCCGCCCGACGCTCACGCCGAGCTCGCTCTTGCGCTTGTTCACCGCCGCCATCGCCGCCGTCGCCAGATCCAGCAGCCCGGCGTCCGCGGGCGCCGCGACGTCGGCGAAATCCGCCGCCGCCGGCCAGGAGGCGCGGTGGATCGACGGCTGGCCCGTCTCCCCGGCGTACACCCAGCGCCAGACCTCGTCGGTGATGTACGGCAGCACCGGCGCGAACAGCCGCAGCAGCACCGAGAGCCCGAGCCGCAGCGCCGCCACAGCGGAGCCGCGCGCCGCCTCGCCGGCGCCACCCTCGCCGCGCGCGCGCGCCTTCGCGAGCTCCAGGTAGGCGTCGGTGAACCAGCGCCAGAAGAACTCCTCGGTGCGCTCGAGCGCCGCCGCGAACTCGTGCTCATCGAACGAGCGCGACGCGGCCTCCACCACCGCCGAGAGCTTGTGCACGAACGCCCGGTCGAGCTCCTCGGAGATCGGGTGGACCTCCGCGGACTGGCTGAGCACGTACTTGCCAGCGTTCCAGACCTTCGTGACGAGGCGCTTGCCGATCTTCAGCACCTTCTCGTCAAAGGCCGTGTCCGTGCCGAGCCGCGCGCTCGCCGACCAGTAGCGGACCGCGTCGGACGAGTACGCGTCGAGCAGGTGCATGGGCGTGACGACATTGCCCTTGCTCTTCGACATCTTCTTGCGATCGGGATCGAGGATCCACCCCGAGATCGCGATGTGGTGCCACGGGACCGACGACTCGTGCAGCATCGCCTTCGCGATCGTGTAGAACGCCCACGTCCTGATGATGTCGTGCGCCTGCGGGCGCAGATCGGCCGGGAACAGCCGCGCGTGGCGCGCCGGATCGTCGCCCCAGTGCGAGCTGACCTGCGGGGTGAGCGAGCTCGTGAACCACGTGTCGAACACGTCGCTCTCCGCCGTGAAGCCGCCGGGCTTGTCGCGCTGCGACGCCTCGTAGCCGGGCGGCACGTCGACCGTCGGGTCGACCGGGAGCACCTCGCGCGTCGCGAGCAGCGGCCGGCTGTGATCCGGGTTGCCCTCGGCGTCGAGCGGGTACCAGACAGGGAACTGCACGCCGAAGTAGCGCTGGCGGCTGATGCACCAGTCGCCCTGGAGCCCCTCGGTCCAGTTGCGGAACCGGAGGCGCATGAAATCCGGGTGCCACTGGATCTTGTCGCCGTACTCGAGGAGCTCGGCCTTCTTGTCGGCGAGCCGGACGAACCACTGCCGCGTGGGCACGAACTCGAGCGGCTGGTCGCCCTTCTCGAAGAACTTCACCGCGCGCTCGATCGGCTTCGGCTCGCCCCGGAGCGCCGGGCCTGAGCCGGGCACGGCCGCGTGCTCGTCGCGGCGCAGGAGCTCGACCACGGCCGCGCGCGCCTGCTTCACGCCCCTGCCCTGGAGCGGCGCGTACGCGGCGTTCGCCGCGGCCGGGTCGCGGCTCTCAAAGGCGCCCTCGCCGAACGTCACCGGCAGGACACGGCCGTTCTTGCCGAGCATCTGACGGAGCGGGAGCTTCTGCTCCCGCCACCAGATCACGTCGGTCGCGTCGCCGAAGGTACAGACCATCAGGATGCCCGTCCCCTTCTCGCGATCGACCAGCGGGCTCGGGAAGATCGGCACCGGGGCGCGGAAGATCGGCGTGAGCGCCGTCTTGCCGAAGAGGTGCTTGTAGCGCGGGTCGTCCGGGTGCGCCGTGACGCCGACGCAGGCCGCGAGCAGCTCCGGGCGCGTCGTGGCGATGACGAGCTGCTCGCCCGTCCCCTCCACCGCGAACGCGATGTCGTGGAACGCGCCGGACTGCGGGCGATCCTCGACCTCGGCCTGGGCGACCGCGGTCTGGAAATCGACGTCCCACATCGTGGGCGCGAAGACCGAGTAGAGGTGGCCCTTCTCGTGCAGATCCAGGAACGAGAGCTGCGCCGTCCGGCGGCAGTGATCATCGATGGTGGCGTACTCGTACTGCCAGTCGACCGAGAGGCCGACACGGCGAAAGAGCGCCTTGAACACCTGCTCGTCCTCGCGCGTGACCTTGTGGCAGAGCTCGATGAAGTTCGGCCGCGACACGATGCGCGGCGGGTCCTTCTTGAGCGCCTCCGGCGCCGCCTGCGGCAAGGTCAGGCCGCGCTCGTACGGCGTGCGCACGTCCGTGCGGACGTGGAAGTAGTTCTGCACGCGCCGCTCGGTGGGCAGGCCGTTGTCGTCCCAGCCCATCGGGTAGAAGATGTTGAGCCCGCGCATGCGGCGCTGCCGGACGACGACGTCCGTGTGCGTGTAGCTGAAGACGTGGCCGATGTGCAGCGAGCCCGAGGCGGTCGGCGGGGGCGTGTCGACCACGAAGGTCTCCTCGCGCGGGCGCGACGGGTCGTAGCGGTACGTCCCCTCGGCCTCCCACGCCTCGGCCAGGCGCTGCTCGGCGACGGGCGAGTCGAAGTGCTTCGGGAGCGTCGCGGGATCGATGGTGCGGAACGTCTTCTTGGTCGTCACGTGGTCACCTGCGGAACAGACCCCGCAGGTACCTCCCGCGGGGACAGCATCCTACGTCGTACCCAGGGTGCCGCTCAAGGCGCGGCGCGTCGATGGCGCGAGATCCGCGGCCGGAGATCCGCGGCCGCGTCCAGCCAGAGCCCGGCGGCTCAGTCGTAGCGCTCGACGTGGACGTGCTTGCGGGGGACACCGAGCTCGCCGCGCGCGAGCTCGCGCACGGACGACACCATCCGATCGAGGCCGCAGATGAAGACGTGCGGGGCCGGGTCGCCGCTCATCGCCGCGAGCTCGCGGTAGAGCTCGGGCACGTGCTCCTGCACGTAGCCGCGGCGCCCGGACCAGGACGGCCCGCCGCGCGAGAGCGTGATCTCGTAGCGGATCCGGTCTGTGCCGCGCGCGAGCGCCTCGAGCTCGTCGCGGTAGATGACGTCCTCCTCGAAGCGCGCGCCGAAGAGGATCCACAGGTGGGGCGCGGAGAGCCCCGCGCGCAGGGAGGCGCGCAGCATGCTCCGGAGCGGCGTGACGCCGGTGCCGGTAGCGACGAACAGGGAAGGCGCGGGATCCCCGGGATCCCGGGTGAAGAGCCCGTGCGGGCCGATGGCGCGGAGCGCGGCGCCGGGCTCGAGCCGGTGCAGGTACTCCGAGCCGGCCCCGCCCGCCACGAGCGTGATCGCCAGGTCGAAGCGGGGGGAGCCGTCGGGGGCGGAGGCGATCGAGTAGGCGCGCTTCACCTCGCCGCCCTCGAGCGGGAGGACGAGGTTGACCCACTGTCCCGCCTCGAACAGGAACGCCCGCCCGTCGGCGCGCTCGAACGAGAGCTCGCGCACGAAGGGGCTGAGAGGCCGGGCGGCGACGAGGCGGGCTTCGAACGGTTCGGCGTGGATCATGGTCGGGCTTCCGCGGGAATCGAGGCGGCGAGGCTGCGGGGCCAGGGCTGCGCAGGCGGCGAGGTCTTACCGCAGCCTTCGCCTCGGCCCAATCACGATCTGCGCCGGAGCGGCGCCGCGATCGGCGCGCCGCCCCGGCGCCCTCGGAGGACACGGAATCGCGGAAGACCCGGCCTTCCGGCCCAGCGCCGCCGGGCCGCCGCCCGGGCTCCGCGATCCGGCGGCGCGGGAGCCGGCCCGGGCGCTACCGCTGCACGCCCATGCGGCGGCGCTGCGGGATGTTCACCGTCGGCCGGCCGCGATCCATGCCGGGGAGCCGGCGCGGCGGGCGGGGCTCCCGGTCGATCGGCTTCGACCCCGGGAGCTGCCCTCTCGGCGGCGGGCGCCGCACGGTCGTCCTCGTCGAGCCCAGCTCCAGGTGACCAGCGGGGAGATGCGTGATTGGCTGCATAGAAACCTCCTGTCGATCGATCGCGTCGATCATCTCGATCTTCACCACGGCAGAAACGGCGCCAGCGTTGAACGAAACCTTCGAAGAACCGGCTCTCATACACCCTCCATTCATCATCCAACCCCGGGTTGCGGACACACCGATGCGATGACCGCTGACGCTGGAGGCCTCTCCCGTCGGCTCGACTGGCGCCCTCTCGACGCACCTCACCCCTCGTCGCGACGGGACAGCCCGACTCGCCGCACGCTCCTGCGGAGACGCCTCAGCGCCTCTCCGTCAGGAGAGATGACGAGTCCAGCCGTCGCGCCACGAGCCAGCGGCCCGGCGCTTCGAGCGAGCGATCAGCGAGCGAGGAGAAGCGCGCCGCCAGGAGGGATGCCGGGAGATCAAGGACCTCCTGGCAACCAGCTCCAGCGACCTCCAGCGCCTCGGGCGCGTTCGCTCGTCGGCCCCACTCCGTCCCCACAGCGCACGACGCGAGCTCGCGCGGGGATCCGCGGGTCGCTGTCGTGGCTGCTCACACGCGGCAGCACAGGGACGCCGTGCCTACCTGGGCAACAGGCGATCAGCCCTGAGGGCCGCCGGACAGAGCGGTGGTTTTAGCGCGCGATGTGCATGATCGACGCGGGCGACGCGTCGAGACGGACACTAGCATCCAGTCGGGCTCCCGCAAAGCGTTTTTGTCCCCGGGATTGTGGAGGAGGGCTGTTTTCTGGCAGCCTCGCGCCAGCCTCGCGGCGGCTCACGGCCCTGCGCCGTGCCCGGAACGGTCGATGGCTATCTCCGAGCTGGAAACACCGGCGCCAGCCCGCTGCGACGCTCGGGCGCCTGGTAGGGGAAGCGCCGCCGCTCAGAAGGCGACGCGCAGTCCCACCGCCAGCGGGCCTGTTCCGGGCGACGCAGCGACCGCGCCTGGACCGACGAGGAGGCGCGCGGCGACAGGCGCGCTCGGCTCGAGGTCTTTCCGCACCCGCTTCTTGCCGATCACGTAGAGCGGCACGCCGACGGCGACCCCGGCCACCCCTCCGATCGCGGTTGCGAGCACGAGCGTCTGGCTCTCGCGGCGCTGCGCGCCGTCGTCGTCGCGGTGCGCCACGACAAGGACCATGCCGCCGAGGAGGGCGACACCGCCGAGGCCCGCGAGCGCGAGCCCCGACACCATCATGACATCGCTGTTCCGCTCCGTCGTCCGCTCCTCGAAGTCGCGGAACCCCCGCTCCGTCGCCTCGATCTCCAGCTCGACGCGGCGCCGCTCCTCCTCGGAGCCGCGCGCCTCGGCGGAGCGCGCCTGGCGCTGGAGCGCCGTGATGGTCGCCTCGTAGGCAGCCATCGTCTCCTCCCACGTGGCCCCCTGGGGCAGACCCGCCACGGGCGGCGCGGCCGGCGGCGGCGCTGACGCGGGGGGCGCCGCGCGCTCCGGCGGCGTCTGCGCGGCCGCGCTCGACGCGACCGCCACGGCCGCGAGCGCCAGCGCCCCCGCGACGAGGCGAGATCCCGCCGCCCGGCGGTGCGCCGACGGCGCGGTCGGACGCATGCGAAGCGAGCGGACCTGTTCCATCGGCGCAGCGTCATACCTCAACAGGGCCGGGGGTCAACGCGCGCCTCTCTGGCCATTGTCGATCCAGTTCGAGACCTCCGCCCTCGGCTCGCCCTCGCCCCCGAGCAGCCCTCTCAGCCTCGACTCGAGAGAGACGGGCGGTCGCCCGAGGATCCGCTCGAGCGAGGGGTCGACGACCGACAGCTCCCCGGCCTCGATCGCTGGATACGTCGAGGCCCACAGCCTCGCGGCGTCCCCTTTCGCCGCGTGGCGCTTCACGAACTCGCCCTGGCTCGCGGTCGAGAAGCGGATCTCGCGGCCAAGGATCGACGAGACGAGGGCGGTCGTCTGCGCGAGCGTGTACGCTCTCGGGCCGGTAAGAAGGATCGTCTCGTCCTTGTACCCGCCGCCGGCGATGACCTTCGCCGTGGCCTCCGCGAGGTCATCCCTCGCGGCCCAGGCGACGCCCCCGTCGCCCGGCACGACCACCTCGGCGTCGCTGACCTCGAAGAACCCGAGGTACAAAGGGTAGCTCTCCATGTACACGCCCTCCCGGATGATCGTGTGATCGACCCCGGCCGACCTCAGGTATGCCTCGGTCTCGAGGTGCGCCTTCATCACGGCCGCCTTGCTCTCGCCGCCGAAGGCGATGGAGGTGTAGTAGATGTGCTTCACGCCGGCCTTCTTCGCCGCGTCGATCGCGTTCCTGTGAGACGCGACCCGCAGCTCGTCGGAGAACGACGGATGAGACACGATGAGGAGCCTGTCTCCGCCGGCGAACGCGCGCTCGAGCGAGCCCGGGTCGTGGTAATCGCCCGCCCTCACGTGGACTCCCTTCTTCTCCAGCCCCTCGTGGGCCTGCGCAGATCGGTTGTGCACGGAGGCGATGATCCGGGACGGTGGAACCAGGCCGAGCATGTGCCTGAGGATGGATGAGCCGAGGTTTCCCGTGGTGCCTGTGAGGATGATCATGGTCGACGCTCCCGGTCCGGCCCGCCGCGACGTGATGGTCGTCGTTCGCCATGACGAAGTAGTCGCGCAGGTGCAGGGCAGGATGGATGACATGCGCGACAGGCGCGGGCACGCCTTCATCAGCGTTCGCATCCGGCCCTTGACGACATGAGCATCCCCGCGCCGCGGCGCGTGGAGCGCCTCCGGGGAAACAGTACCACGGGAACTCGTTCGTACTGGAAATCGTTACTGTGCTGTCTCGGCCTCTTCTGACGAAAGAATTGCGCGCTCAAAAATAGTGCGAAGGACGAGCGTCCAGGACGGCATCCACGGTTGGGTCGGCTCAAGGGGTCGACTCAGCAAGCAAGCATTCGCTTCGAGTGCTTCCAGGAGGTTTCATGGTCCTCGACCGGTCGTGCTTCGGATCGTCCCTGCGCTCAAGAAGAGAGGCTCGCGCCGCCAGGGCGTGGCAGAGGGCGCGCCGCGCCGCGCTCCTGGCGCTCGCGCTGCCCACGATCTCCTGCGCGGCGAGCGATCCGATGGACGGCGCGCCAGACGACGTCTCGGAGGCCACCGGCGCCGACGCGCAAGCGCTCACGTCCCCTTTCCCGATCGATCCGCGCAAGTCGCTCGTCGTCACGGACACGGACATCGTGTCCACGTTCACGCTGGAGGAAGTGCTGCAGAAGCTCGTCAGCCAGGCGAACGTCCCGGGCCTCACGCCGCTCCAGCTGTTTCGGCAGATGTTCGACACGTACAGGAAGGCCGGCGAAGGGCTGAGCCCGAGCCTCGGGCCGCACTGCGATGATGTCGTGCTCGCCAACCCTCCCCCGGCGCCGAAAGGTCCTCCGCCCATCGTCCTCGAGGGGCTCATGACCGAGGCTCGCGACGGGTCCATCAACGGGTTCCCGGTCCACTGCAGCCGGGCCGTCGGGCAGGAGGCCGACACAGACCCGTTCACGGCGCCGCCGAACGACGGGTACATGGCCACCACGCTCGTGAACCGCTTCGACCTGGCCAGCCCGACAGGCGCCGATTGTGGCGAGTACCGCGTCGTGTTCGCGCGGCGTGGAGGGAACCCCACGACGAACGGGGGCATGCGCAACTTCATCATCTTCGAGTCGCGGTTGCCCAACCCGAACCCGAGCCAGGGCCGGCAAGGCTGCCGCCCGCTCGTCGAGTTCTGGCAGGAGCTGTCAGACCCTGCCAAGAGCGTCCAGGAACGGGCGACGGAGCTGCGGAGCTTCTATTTCGACGGGCTGGACGGGGTCTCGCCCGTCATCCACATCGACCGCTTCGCCGCGGGCAGCGGGCAGATCCGCGTCAACGACTTCCTGCGGCCGTTTCCCTTCCAGCAGGACGAATGGGCGCTCCGGGAGTTCAAGCTCTCGCGCCAGTGCACCGGCGGAGCTTGCCAGCTGCTCGCGATCCCGACGCCCGTCGACGACAACCCGGCCGCGGCGCTCTTCGACCCTGCCTGGACCGATCCTCGAGCCGTCAGCTTTCGATCGTGGTTCGTCGACAACGCCGTGGAGGCGCTCGCCTCCGCGGGGGACATCAATCGGTTCGACTATCCCACGCTCGTGCCAGCCTCCTACAGCTCCGGGGAGGCGCTCTTGATCACCAACCAGAACAACTACAGGATCGCGCTCGGCAGCGAGCCGTCGACCTTCAGGAGCGACATCCAGCAGAAGCTCACCTCCATCGGCAGCCCGCTCACGCCGGACCAGCTCCTGGCGCGCGCCCAGACGGTCTCCTGCTCGGGGTGCCATCTGGTCAAGGAGGACAGCGCCGGCGGGAACAACGACGTCGGCCTCTCCTCGCCGATCCCCTCCAACAGCTTCCTCTTCACCCACACCTCCGAGGTGACGGAAGAGATCCCGGGCGAGCCCGGCAGGACGCGATTCAAGATCTCGAACCTGCTCGCCGACGAGTTCCTGCCGTACCGCGAGCAGGTGATGAACGACTTCCTCTTCGGCAATCCGGTCCTCGGGTTCGAGCGGTCCGGCCTGTGGACCTCCACCCAGGCGCCGCTCTCGCTCGTCACCGGCTGGGTGACCGAGGGCATCCGGGCGCTCCGGATCGGGACGCCGAACGCGTGGAACCAGGTCAAGAGCGCGCCGTTCAGCACCGCGGGCCTCACGCCGGTGGGCAACAAGCTCAAGCTCGACTTCTTCACGTCGCCCGTCCAGCCCAACCCCTCCTGGCTGGGGAACGTGGTGGTGCTGATCTCGATCCCGTCCGCCGGCATTCATAACCAGTTCGTCGGGACGACCAACCTGAGCCCCGCGAACCAGAACGCCTTCTCGACCATCACCTACACGCTCGCGACGCCGACCGTGACCGCGCTGAACGCGTCGCCGAGCGACGTGTCGCTGACGATCGAGCTCAACGTGAACCCGGGCTCGGGTCCCTACTTCGTGGACAACGTCCGGTTCACGAACTGACCGCCGGCGCCGCGGCACTCCAGCGCTGGGCTCCCCGACGCGTGCTCGCGGCGAGGCGCCCCGGCAGCGCCCGCCTTTGCGCCGCTCGCGCCGGAGCGCCGCCTTCCTCGTCAAGCGCCCGGACGCCGCCGCGAGCCGCGCCCGGGCGACGTCTTGCGTCTTAGAGATGGACAACCCCGGGCCCGCGGGTATAGTGCACGTCCTTGCTAGCACTCACATCTCGCGAGTGCCAAACCCGCAAGCCAACGCGAGCATCCGCCGGACAGCAGAGGCGCGCCCGGAGCTGTTCCCAGGGAGACCGGGGAGCAGGGCCGAGCGTCCGCCTGCACGCACGGGATGAAGCGACGTCAGGTCGTGACCGGTGAGTCACGCCCGGAGAGAACCAGAATGAAAATCCGACCGCTCCAGGACCGTGTGATCGTTCGTCGCGTGCAGGAGGAGGAGAAGACCAAGGGAGGTCTCTTCATCCCGGACACCGCGAAGGAGAAGCCGATGGAGGCCATCGTGCTCGCCGTGGGCAACGGGAAGACCCTCGAGGATGGCACCGTCCGCAAGCTCGACGTGAAGGAGGGCGACCGCGTCCTCTTCGGCAAGTACACGGGGAACGAGGTCAAGATCGACGGCGAGCAGGCCCTCATCCTCCGTGAAGACGACATCCTCGGCGTTATCGAGAGCTGATTCGGGCAAGACCGTTTACAGGAGATTCGCACCATGGCAGCCAAAGAAATCGTCTACAACGAGTCGGCCCGAAGCATGATCCTCGCGGGCGTCAACGCCCTCGCGGACGCGGTGAAGGTCACCCTGGGCCCCAAGGGCCGGAACGTCGTCATCGAGCGGAGCTTCGGCTCCCCCACGATCACCAAGGACGGCGTGACCGTCGCCAAGGAGATCGAGCTGGAGAATCGCTTCGAGAACATGGGCGCCCAGATGGTGCGCGAGGTGGCCTCGAAGACCAGCGACATCGCCGGCGACGGCACGACGACCGCGACCGTGCTCGCCCAGGCGATCTACCGCGAGGGCTCGAAGCTCGTCGCCGCGGGCCACAACCCGATGGAGATCAAGCGCGGCATCGACAAGGCCGTCGAGGCCGTCGTCGCGCACCTCAAGGGCGCCTCCAAGTCGACCCAGGACGCGAAGGAGATCGCGCAGGTCGGCACCATCAGCGCCAACGGCGACCTCACCATCGGCAAGCTCCTCGCGGACGCGATGGAGAAGGTCGGCAAGGAGGGCGTGATCACGGTCGAGGAGGCGAAGAGCCTCGAGACGACGCTCGACGTCGTCGAGGGCATGCAGTTCGACCGCGGCTACCTCTCGCCCTACTTCGTGACCGACCCCGAGGCCATGAAGTGCACGATGGAGGACGCGTATGTCCTCATCTCGGAGAAGAAGATCTCCAACATGAAGGATATCCTGCCGGTGCTCGAGGCGATCGCCAAGAGCCAGAAGCAGCTCCTCATCATCGCGGAGGACATCGAGGGCGAGGCGCTCGCGACGCTGGTCGTCAACAAGCTCCGCGGCACCCTCCACTGTGCCGCCGTCAAGGCCCCGGGCTTCGGTGACCGCCGCAAGGAGATGCTCAAGGACATCGCGGTGCTCACGGACGGCGAGGTGATCGCGGAGGAGCTCGGGCTCAAGCTCGAGAACGTCACGCTCAGCGACCTCGGCCGCGTGAAGACGGTGATCATCGACAAGGACAACACCACGCTCGTCGGCGGCCAGGGCACGAAGGACAAGATCAAGGCCCGGCTGGGGGAGATCCGCGCCCAGATCGAGAACACGACGAGCGACTACGACCGCGAGAAGCTCCAGGAGCGCCTGGCGAAGCTCGTCGGCGGCGTGGCGGTGGTCAAGGTCGGCGCCGCGACCGAGACCGAGATGAAGGAGAAGAAGGCCCGCGTCGAGGACGCGCTCCACGCGACCCGCGCGGCCGTCGAGGAGGGCATCGTCCCGGGCGGCGGCGTGGCGCTCATCCGCGCCCAGGCCGCCCTCGACAAGCTCCAGGTGAGCGACGAGCAGCGCTCCGGCGTGAACATCATCCGCCGCTCCATCGAGGAGCCCCTCCGCCAGATCGCCGCCAACGCGGGCGAAGAGGGCTCGATCGTGGTGCAGAAGGTCCGCGAGGGGAAGGACTCGTTCGGGTACAACGCCGCGACCGGCGAGTACGGCGACCTGATCGCGCTGGGCGTCATCGACCCGGCGAAGGTCGTCCGCTCCGCGCTCCAGAACGCGGCGAGCGTCGCCAGCCTGATGCTGACGACCGAGGCGCTCATCGCCGAGCGCCCGAAGAGCGAGAAGGCGGCCGGCGCCGGTGGCCACGCGGGCCACGGCCACGGCGACTTCTAGTGTCCCGAGGGCGCGCGCCGGGCGATGAGCCCGCGCGTGCCCGCCGGGAGGAGCGTGAGGGCCGGTTTCCCGGGCGGGAGACCGGCCCTTCGCCTTTTGTGATCGGGAGACGCCCCGCCGCGAGCGCTCATGGCGTGTGCGCTCACGCCGCGAGCGCTCACGCCGCGAGCGCTCACGCCGGGCCGCTGTGCGCCGCCGGCGGCCGGCCGCGGCGCCGCCTCCCCTCCCCCGCCGGCCGCGCGTCCGCGGCCACGCGGAGCAGCTCCTGGAAATGCCGCTCCACGGGGCCGAGATCGATGCCGTCCATGAACGAGGTGAACGCGAAGTAGGGCAGGAGCGTCTGCCACGCGCGGAGCCAGCCCGGCAGGTAGCGCGGCCGCTCCAGCGCCCCGGCCGCGCGCAGCTCCGCGAGCACCGCGATGTCGTCGAGCGCGATCCGGCCGCACACGAGCAGCTCCACCTCGTCGCGCAGCCCGCCGCGCAGGACCGCGGCGAGGAAGGCGTAGACCTCGAGCAGCCCGGCCAGGTAGCAGGCGTCCTTGGTGAAGGGCGCGCCGCCCTCGCAGAGCCCGCCGCGGCAGACGCGCTGGGCGTCGAAGTAAGCGTCGCGGCGCTCGGCGCCGCGCTCGCGCAGGTGGCGGTAGAGGTCGAGGAAGCTCGCGCCTTGCTCGGCCATGTCCACGAGGCGCACCCGCTCGGCGAGCCGGGTGAGACGGCCGATGGAGAGCGAGCGGCTGTACAGCTCGGCGAAGATGGCGAGCCCCTCCTGGGTGCGGGTGGTGCGGGGGCCGCCCGAGCGCAGGAACGAGAACCGCGGCTGCGCCGCGCCGTTGTGCGCGGTGAGCGCGTGCGTCTCGACCTCGTGGTGCCACAGCCCCTCGGCCTCCCACGACGCGAAGGTGGCCTCCGGCCGGACGCGGATCCGGCTCATGCCGGCCACCACCTTGGCCGTGATGCGCGGGTCGAGCGCGATCTCGATGTCGAGCAGCGGCCTTCGCGCGGCGACGCGGGCGGCGAGCTGGTCCCGCAGCGCGGCGGCGTCGAGCGGCTCCTCCTCGGGATCGCTGGCCTCGTCCCAGCCGTGGACCTCCAGGCGCGCGGTGAGGTGCTCGGCGAGATCGATGTTCCGGAGCGCGCCCCCGAAGAACTGCGTGCGCGCGCCGCCGTAGAGCTCGCGCGAGCGCGCGGAGAACTCGCGCGTGCCCACGGCCTCGAGCAGCTCCGCGGCCTGGATCTGCGCGCGGACGTTGTCGCGCAGCCAGCCGAGCGCGGGCGCGTCGCCGTCGATCGACAGCAGCAGCTCGCGCAGCTCGGCGATGCGCCGGCCGAGCGCGTCGCGATCCACGCGGTACTCGACCTCGGGGAGGCGATCCTCGCCCGAGGCGAAGAAGCGCTCCTCCACCTCGCGCGGCCAGGCGATGTCGTCGAGCAGCTTGAGGGCCTTGCCCTCCGCCAGGCGGCCGCCGACCCTCTCGAGCTGCTCCAGCACGGCGCGGTCGATGCTCATGGATCGCAGGATCGCCCGGACCGCGGGGCGCGGGAAGCGGGTCGGCGACGGCCGGCGGTCCGGGCAGCTCGAGCCAGCGCTCGAGGTGGTCGGGCTTCACGAGGGCGTCGGCGAGGTCAGCTCGCCGAGGGCCATCGGCGGTCAAGTGGAGTAGGCTGCTCGGCCATGGACCCTGCTCTGCTCCGTTTCCTCGATCTCGTGCAGCGCGAGCTCTCGGCCGATGACGCCCTGATCGAGCTCGGTGGCCGGCCCCCCGTCGACCCGCGCGCGGTGTGGTGCGCGCTGCCGAACGGCTCGCGGCTCGTCGCGCGCTTCGCCGAGCCGCCGGGCGAGCCCGCCAGGGTCGCGAGGCAGCTGGAGGAGCTCTCCGCTTCCTTCGCGGGGCTCTCGTCGGAGGCCGCGGACGAGCGGCCCGCGCACGGCAGCGGGTCGACGCACCGCCTCGACGACGAGCTGGAAGGGCTCGCGTCGCGCGCCGGTGCGCTCGGCGCGATCGTCGTGGACGACACCTCCCCGGTGATCTGGGGGACCTCGGAGCCGCGCCGGGACGAGGTGGACGTCGACTACGCGGTGCTCCTCGCGCAGTGGGCCGACGACGTGGAGCGCGTCGGTGTGAACCTGATCGATCTGCTCGATCTCGACGACGCCGCGCTCGAGCAGGCGCTCGCGACCACATCGCTCGGCCCCGGGGAGCGCGAGACCATCGCCGGCCACCTCCAGAAGATCCGGGAGCGCGGCTCGCGCAGCCCGACCGCGTGGCGGCGGCAGGTGGCCATCGCGCGCGCCATCGACCGCGTGCGGGGCCCCGCGGCCTCCGAGGCAGCCGCGCACGGCAGGTTCGTCAGCCAGCACGAGCAGGTCGGCGTGTACGCGCGCGCCTTCGCGAACATCTACCGCCTCGTCCTCGCCTACCCCGGCCCCTTCTCCGAGCTCCAGGCAGAGGGCGCCGTGCAGCACGCGCTGCCGCAGATCGAGCGGCTCGTGCTCGCGCTGCCGCCGATCGACCCCCGCCCGGGCGCCAAGATCGTCCGCCTGCCGCGCCTGCGCTGAAGCGCAGCCCCGATCACCGCCGCGCCGCCGCCCGACCGGCGGCCGGCGCCGCGCGCTCGCGCCCGGCGAGCGCGGAGCCCATCAGAAGTCGAGGTAAGGAAGCCCGCCGCCCGCGACGATCCGGTGGATGAACGTGCCCGTGCCAGCAGAGCCCGTCCCGTAATCGGTGGAGATGCGGAGGAGCTCCTCGCCGGGGAACGCGAGGCCAGAGTGCTTGTCGAGCGCGAACAGCATCACCCTGTCGACGAACCGGCGGGCCTCCTCGAGGTAGCTCGCCTCCTCCGTGCGGTGGTGCATGTCCACGAAGAAGTTCCCGAGCCCGGCCATCCCGGAGAAGTTCGCGGGGAAGACGGTGTAGTTGCCTTCGAGCTGGCGGGCGATCTTCCGGGCCATCTCGAGGTATCGAGGGTCCCCCAGCGCCGCGTGGAAGCGCAGCGCGACGGCGCCGACCCCCGCGCCGCCGATACGCCAGTAGGGGTAGACCAGCCGGTCGTCCACGGAGCGCTTGAACTGCGCGTACCCCGGCCTCTCTTCCTCGGCGCTCGCGAGCTCGAAATCGAGGAGCCCCCTCGCTATCTCGAGGTGCTCCTCCCGCCCCGTCGCCCGATGAAGCCGCAGCGCGAAGTAGGCGATGCCCGAAGCTCCGTGCGCGAGGCCGTGATAGACGGCGTCCATGTTCTTGTAGAAGTATCCTCCC
Organism: Sorangium sp. So ce321; assembly: GCF_051530195.1. Lineage (NCBI taxonomy): Bacteria > Pseudomonadati > Myxococcota > Polyangiales > Polyangiaceae > Sorangium > Sorangium sp. So ce321. The sequence continues at coordinate 9,010,951 of NZ_CP150329.1, forward strand.
TTGTCGCTCTGCAGCTGCGGCTTGATGTGGTCGAACGCGTCCACCGCGTTCCTGAGGTACTTCTCGTCGCCGAGCTGCGCGAAGAAGAAGAGGTTGGCGAGCCCCCAGCCGGCCGCCCCGTAGAACATGTCGGCGTTCTCGAAGAGGACCGGCGACCCCGCCGCGGTCTCCAGGATCGACTCGGCCTCCTTCCGCATCCCGAGCTCCAGGAGCGTCCACGCGACCCCGGAGCTGCCGACGTAGAGCCCGGGCGCATACCTGTCGTTGCTGATCTTCGACGCCTCGCGCACCAGCGCGTGAAGGAACACCTCGGGGACCTCTCCCCTCGTGCGCTTCAGGAAGAGGGCGACGCCGGATGCGCCGTAGGCGACGCTCAGCGGGTTCGTCATGGAGCGCCGGTAATCCGCCGGCAGGTCCAGCGGATCGTCGCCGCGCTGGATCTGATCCACGATGTAGCTCCCGATGGCGCCGACGATCTTCCGGAGCTCTCCGTCATCCCGGAGGGGCGGTATCGGTTCGGCCGCGGTGATGCCCTCGAGGCTGCGCTCTGCCTCCGCGAGCAGCGCGTCCACCCTCTCCGGCTGCTCGCCCACCCCGAGGGTGAGCCGCACGAACGCCTCGGGGACGCCCCGCTCCCGCGCGAAGTGCGCGAGCATGGGGGCCCGGCGCTCGGGCGCAATCGAGAAGAAGGCCGTGACCGGATACAAAAGCTCCCCGAAGACCCGGCTCAGGGCCCGATGGTCGTCCGCGAAGGTCGGCAGCCGTTCCGTCCCCCTGGCCTCGCCGAAGCCGGGCGTGTGAATCGGGATGAAGAGGCTCTCGGCGTCGCCCTGGGCGATGTAAGCCGCCTCGAAGTCGATGAACTTGACGGTGCCCTGCTCCGGGTCGAAGAGGATGTTCCGCGGCGAGACGTCCTGGATGACCACGCCGCGCTCGTGAATGGTCCGCGCGCCGGCGATGATCCTCCTCGCCATGGCGAGGAACTCCTCACAGTATGTCCGGACCTGGTCGGCGGTCGGCGACGCCACGAGGACGATGTTGGAGCGCCAGCGGGCGAGATAGGATGAGAGGGTCACGCCCGCCTCGAGCTCCATGGCGACGAAGCAGTGCTCCCATTCCTCGAAGAGCTCGACGGGCCTCGGGGCCACGCCCGTGCCCTCGAGGCGCTTCAGGACGCGATGCTCGTTCCTCAGACAGTCGATGGCGTCATAGGGGATCTTCCGCCCCCGGTTCACGAGCGGGCGAGCCTCCTTGACCACCACCTCCGTGTTCGTCACGAGATCGAGACACCTGTAGATCCCACCCTTGCTGGAGGTGCCCAGCGCCTCGGTCGCCTTGTACCTGCCCTTCAGGATGAGCTCGTCGTCCTCTTCCTCGGTGTCCGGGAACGGGTCGTCCACCCCCTCGGGCAACGCGAAGTAGGGCAGCCGCTCGTCCGGGATCAGCTGGCCGTCGTCGGTCCGGAGGAGGACGACGGGCTCGCCGAACGCGTTCACCCGCTGCGCCTTCCTGAAGCCGCCATAGCGGTAGAAGAGCACCTTGCTGTCCTGGTACCGCTTGTCGGACAGGATGTAGGGACCCCGGAAGCCCTTCGTGACCTCATGGAGGCGCGCCATGAGCCGCTTGAGCTGCTCGACATCGGCAGGATAGATGGTGATGAACTTCCCGCACGCCCCGCGGCCCCAGAACGTCGAGTTCCCGAAGTCCAGGATCTGCTCGTCGACGAGGACCTTGAACGGCACGCCCTCCTCCACGATGATCGGCACGACCGCCGTCAGCATGTCCCTCGCGCTCTCGTGCGCGGTCGACAGGTGGATCTTGAACCCGGCGTCCGGCACCCGGGATCTCGGCGCGAGGATCTCGCACCATGGCCCCTGGCCCTCGCCGACCGTCCAGCCCTCGGGCAGGAGGCGCTTCACCAGATCCCTGAACTCTCCCCCCTCGGACCTGTATCTCTCCAGGCTTTCGTAGCGCTCTGGATGAACGATGATGAAGTCGACGATACGGTCCATCACTCTTCTGTCAATGCCTAGCATGAGCCCTCATTGGAACGGCTGTGAGGAGACGACGCGCCCAGTAATCGCACTGACCTTGCCGCGAGGAGCGACGATGTGAGGCCTCGGACGCTCGACGGCGGAAGCACCTCGCGACGAGGCGTAGGATGCCACAAAAAAAGCAAAGTCATCTCCTGGACACGAGGTCCCGAAGATGACTTTGCATAGGATCGCCGACCCGAGGATCAACGATCACTCCGTCACCTCATCACCTAGCAGGCGAGGAGGCTGAGCACCGAATTCGAACAGGTCGAGAGCACGCTGAGGTTCGAGGGAGCGCCGCCGCCGCCGCCGCCGCCGGTCGTCGGGTTGTTCGTCGAGAGCGTCTGGAGCTTCAGGATCTTCTTCATGATTGACCTCCTTTGGTCGAGCAGGGGTTCAGCAAGAACGGGGCATCACCTAACAGGCGAGGAGACTGAGCACCGAATTCGAACAGGTCGAGAGCAGGCTGAGGTTCGAGGGAGCGCCGCCGCCGCCGCCGCCGGTCGTCGGGTTGTTCGTCGAGAGCGTCTGGAGCTTCAGGATCTTCTTCATGATTGACCTCCTTTGGTCGAGCAGGGGTTCAGCAAGAGCGGGGCCAAACCTCGATGACATTGCGGATCCGTCTCAGAGGGTGGAACGCGTGCCCATTTTCCAGCACAAACAGAACATTACCACCTTAGTAAACACTCATGTCTATCATAACAGACACGTTGCACATCAAAACGGATCAATTTCTTCATCAAAGAATTAAATCTGGCAAAATGCCTCATGAACGCGGTGGCAGAATTGCCGGCCTGTAGCGCTATGCCACGAGTGCGACACTGAGTCCGCACGCGTCCTGCTGATTACGCACCCTCGTGGTCAATAGTACTCCGGCGCAAGCGGCCTCGACGGGGCGCAGTGGTCGCGCGGTGGTCGCGCGGTGGTCGCGCGGTGGTCAATTGATATCCAGCGCAGGCGGCCTCGCTCGAGCGCGGAAGCGCGGCGTCACGCGAACGCCCGTGCTGCGCGCCTCTCCGCCCGGTCCCTGCTAGGCTGAAGCTTGCCAATGCAGCGCTCAAATGAGGGGCGGCGCAGCCCCACGCACCTTGTACGCCTCCTCCGCCTCGCCCGACCCGAGCTCGGGAGCCTCGCCCTCGGCACGCTGTTCCTGGGCGTCGGCAGCGGAATGGGCCTGCTGCTCCCCCAGGTGATCCAGAGGCTCATCGACGACGCGCTCGGGCCCGGCAAGCCCGTCGCGGCGTTCGACAGGGCGGCGCTCTGGCTCGTGCCCCTCATCGCGCTGCAGGCCGTGGCGGTCGCGCTGCGGTACGTCCTCTTCACCACCGCCGGGGAGCGCGTCGTCGCGCGGCTGCGCGCGAGCCTGTTCGATCACGTCCTCCGGCAGGAGATGGCCTTCTTCGATGATCACCGGACAGGCGAGCTGACGAGCCGGCTCGCCTCGGACACGACCGTCGTCCAGAACGCCGTCAGCGTCCACATCTCGATGGCGCTGCGCCTGGCCGTTTCGGTCGTCGGCGGCCTCGGGTTCCTCCTGTATACGTCCCCGCGGCTCACGCTGCTGATGCTCTCGGTGATCCCTCCCGTGCTGCTCGGCGCGGTGATCTATGGGCGCAAGGTCCGCAAGCTCTCCCGCGCCGTCCAGGACTCGCTCGCGCGCTCCGGCGAGATCGCGGAGGAGGCGCTCTCGGGGATCCGCACCGTCCGGGCGTTCGCCGCCGAGAAGCAGGAGCTCGCGCGGTATGCCGGCCAGGTGACGGAGTCGTTCGAGCGCGCCAGGGCGCGCGTCCGCGCCTCGGGGGCCTTCTCGGGGGTGGTGACGTTCGCGGGCTACGCGGCCACGGGGCTCGTGCTCTGGTACGGCGGCCGCCTCGTCGTCGCCGGGCGCCTGACGATCGGCGAGCTCACCGCCTTCCTCGTCTACACGCTCCTCGTCGCCTTCTCGCTCGCCGGCCTGAGCGACCTGTGGGCCGAGCTCATGAGGGCGCTGGGCTCCGCCGAGCGCGTGTTCGAGCTCCTCGATCGCGCGCCGGCCATGCCGCTCTCGGGCGGTATCGAGCCGCCCGCCGTCCAGGGGCGGCTCGAGCTCGAGCGGGTCGGGTTCAGCTACCCGGCGCGCAAAGACGTGCCCGTCCTCAAAGGGATCGATCTGTCGGTGCGGCCCGGAGAGGTCATCGCGCTGGTCGGCTCGTCCGGAGCGGGCAAATCGACCATCGCCTCGCTGCTGATGCGGCTCTACGACCCCGACGAGGGGCGCATCCTGCTCGACGGGCACGACCTCCGCGCGCTGTCGCCGAGCTGGCTGCGCCGGCAGATCGGCATCGTCGCGCAGGAGCCCATCCTGTTCGCCACCAGCGTCGCCGACAACATCCGATATGGACGGGCGAGCGCCTCGGACGAGGAGGTCGAGGCCGCTGCGCGGGCGGCGAATGCGCACGATTTCATCCTCGGGTTTCCGGAGGGATACCGGACGCTCGTGGGCGAGCGCGGGGTGCAGCTGTCCGGTGGGCAGAAGCAGCGCGTGGCCATCGCGCGCGCCGTGCTCAAGGACCCTCGCCTGCTCGTGCTCGACGAGGCGACGAGCGCGCTCGATACAGAGAGCGAGCACCTCGTGAAGGCGGCGCTCGATACGCTGATGAAGGGCCGCACGACGCTGATCATCGCCCACCGGCTCTCGACCGTGATGGGCGCCGACCGCGTGCTCGTCATGGATGGCGGCAGGATCGTGCAGAGCGGGGCCCACGCGGCGCTCGTCGCGCAGGACGGGCTGTATCGAAGGCTGGTCGAGCGGCAGTTCGTCAGCGCGTGATTCATCGGAGACGGACGGCGCGGGGGCGTGCGATGCTGATGGGTATGATCACGCTTCATCAGCAAAGGACCATGGCGAAGGGGTTGACGATCTCGCTGCTCGCGCTGGGCAGCTCGTTCGTGGCGACCGGCTGCTCGCCGGAGGTCCGCAACTTCAATGACAGCAGCAGCGGCAGCGGGAGCGGCAGCGGCGGCGACGGTGGCAGCGGAGGTGGCAGCGGCGCCGGCGGAGAGGCGTCGGGCATCTCGGCCACCGCGGGCGGCGGGGAGGGCGGGAGCGGGCCGTGCTCGGCGGCCGAGATCGAGTGTGGCGGGAACTGCGTGGACCCGCTCACCGACGTGCACCATTGCGGGGTGTGCGGCCACGACTGCCTGGGCAGCGCCTGCATCGCGGGGTTCTGCGATCCCATGCTGCTGGCGCGGGACGCGAGCCCTCAGCACCTCGCGATCGACGACGGCAACGTGTACTGGACCAGCTTCAGCAACCCGGGCTCGGTCGGGGGCGTCGACAAGCGCGGAGAGCAGCCGTTCGTCGTCGCCACCGGGCAGAACTACCCGAAAGGCATCGCCGTGGGCCCGGCCGATGTGTACTGGACGACCAGCAACGGAGGCACGGTGATGGCCGCCTCCAAGTACGGCGGGGGAGAGCCGTCGACCATCAGCGTGGGAGAGTCGAGCCCCGGGGGCATCGCCGTGGACGCGAACAGCATCTACTGGACGAGCAGCGATCACGTCAAATTCACCCCGATCGGCGGGTCGTTCAACGCCGAGCTGGCCTCCGGCCAATCCGGCGCGTTCGACCTCGCGATTGACGAGGAGAACGTCTACTGGGCAAACTACAATGGCGGCAATGGCGAGGTGATGAAGGTCGCGAAGTCCGGCGCGTCGACGCTCACGCTGGCCACCGATCAGAAGGGCATCTCGAGCATCGCGCTCGATACGGAGCACGTGTACTGGACGACGGGCTACGGAAAGACGGTGATGCGGGCGTCCAAGGCCGGCGGCACGCTCGAGGAGATCGCCGCCGGAGAGGCCAGCCCGGCCGGCATCGCCGTGGACGGCGTGCACGTGTACTGGACCAACAACGAGGACGGCACGATCCGGCGGGCCCCGAAGGCCGGCGGCCAGGCCGTGACTCTGGCCATCGGCCAGGAGAAGCCGGTAGGGATCGTGGTCGATCAGAAATTCGTCTACTGGGCCAACATCGGCGGCGCGATCATGAAGGCTCCGAAGTAGCCGGCTCCCGACGCCAGGCACGCGCGCGGGGCCGGCCGCCGGCGGCGCATTCTGGACTGATCATTCTGGAACGACCTGTCCAGAATGACCGCAGGAGCGAGGACAGCTGGGCTCGAGCATGGGCCCAACCCGCGCCGCGCGATCCACAGCGTCCCGGGCCGGGCAGCAGGACCGATCATTCTGGAACGACCAGTCCAGAATGACCGCGGGAGCGAGGACGGCTGGGCTCGAGCATGGGTCCAGCCCGCGCCGCGCGATCCACAGCGTCTCGGGCCGGGCAGCTCGGCGGACCTCCGTGCAACCGGGGGCAGAGACAAACCTGGGCGACGAGCGCTAGACCGAAGGGCCGCGCCGGGCGGCGAGCACCTGCCGCAGGGTGGCGACGCCCACGGGCTTCGTCAGGTGCAGGTCGAAGCCGGCCCGCCTGGACCTGGCCTGAGCCTCCGGGCCACCGTAGCCCGAGAGCGCCACCAGATAGACCGCCTCGCCGGAAGGCGCGGCCCGCGCCCGGCGGGCCAGCTCGTGGCCGTCGATGCCGGGCAGCCCGACGTCCACGAAGGCCACCTCCGGGCGCAGCGCCAGGAGCTTCGCCAGGCCATCCAGCCCGTCCGCGGCCACCGCCACCTCGTGCCCCAGCGCCGCGAGGAGCTCGCGCAGCACCCGGCGCACGTCCTCCGCGTCCTCCACGATGAGCACCCGGCGCCGCTCGGCCGCCTCGACGAGCGACGGCGGGCGCGGCTCCCCGCGCGGCGCGGGCGACGGCTGCTCGTCGAGGCGGCCGGGCGGCACGGGCGACGGCGTCGCGCCCCGGCCGAGCGGCAGGCGCACGGTGAACTCGCTGCCCTGCCCCGCCCCGGCGCTCGCCGCGACCACGGTGCCGCCGTGCATCTCGACCAGCCGCCGCACCAGCGTGAGCCCGAGCCCCAGCCCGCCCGTGCTCCGGTCGATGGTCTGCTCGACCTGCGTGAAGAGCTCGAACACCTTCTCCAGCATCGCCGCCGGGATGCCGCGGCCGGTGTCGCGCACCCGCAGGACGGCCTCGGGCGCGCCGCCCGCCGCCTCGCAGGTGAGGCGCACCGAGATCGCGCCCCCCGGCGGCGTGTACTTCGCGGCGTTGGTCAGGAGGTTCGTCACCACCTGCTCCAGCCGCGTGGCGTCGGCCCTCATGCCGAAGTCCCCTACCCCCGCCGAGAGCGACAGCTCGTGCCGCCGGGCCTGCACGGCCGGCCGCGCCGCGGCGACGGCGTCCTGCACGACCGCCGCGAGATCGACATCGCCGAGGCGCAGCTCCACCGTGCCGCGCGTGATGCGCGAGACGTCGAGCAGATCGTCCACCAGCCGCACGAGGTGGCCCACCTGCCGCCGGGCGATCTCCCGGTAGCGCGTCGACTTGGGCTCGTCGCCCTCCAGCCCCTCGAGCAGCGACAGCGACAGGCTGATCGAGGCCATCGGGTTGCGGAGCTCGTGCGCGAGCATGGCGAGGAACTCGTCCTTGCGCTGATCGGCGACCTTCAGCGCCTCCACGAGCGCCTCCACGCGGCGGCGGGCGCTCACCTGGTCGGTCACCTCGAAGGCGAACACGAAGACGCCCTCGACCGCCCCGTCGTGGGCGCGCATCGGCTGATAGACGAAGTTGAAGAAGACGTCCTCCGTCGTGCCGTCGCCCCGGCGATCGAGCCGCACGAGGAGCTCCTTCCCCACGACGGGCTCGCCGGTGCGCATCACGCTGTCGAGGAGATCCCAGACGGGCTGGCCGTCGAGCTCGGGCAGGGCCTCCCGGATCGGCTTGCCCACGAGCGCCCGCTGGCCGACGAGCTGCTGGTAGAGCGGGTTGACCACCTCGAACACGAGATCCGGCCCGCGCAGGAGCGCGATCGGCCCCGGGGCCTGCACGAAGAGGTCGTTCAGGTACTGGCGCTGCGCCTCGGCCTCGCGCCGGCGGCGCGCGAGCTCCACGTGGATGCGGACCCGCGCGAGGAGCTCCTTCGCGGAGAACGGCTTCACGAGGAAGTCGTCGGCGCCTGCCTCGAGGCTGTCGACGCGCTCCTCCTCGCCCGCGCGCGCCGACAGCATCATCACGGCGACGCTGCGGGTGCGCTCGTCGGCGCGCAGCGCCCTGAGCAGGCCGAAGCCGTCGAGCCCGGGCATCATCACGTCGGTGAGCACGAGGTCCGGGGCGCTGGCGCGGGCGCGCTCCAGGGCGGCGTGGCCGCTCTCCACGGCCTCCACCGTCCACCCCTCCGCGGCGAGCAGCCGCCGCACGTACTCGCGCATGTCCGCGTTGTCGTCGGCGACGAGGACGTACCCCGGCAGCTTGATGGCCGGCGCCTCGCCCGCTTCCGGCTCCCGCTCGCGGCGGCCCCACTGCGCGGCCTCGTCGAGGAACGGCGCCGCGCCGCGCCCCGCCGGCGCCGTCGAGGCGGCCACCTCGACGTGGTCCTCGGGCAGGTGCGCCTTGCCGAGCGGGACGGACACCGAGAAGCGGCTGCCCTCGCCCACGCGGCTCTGCACGGCCACGCTGCCGCCGTGGAGCTTCGCGAGCTCCTGCACCAGGGCGAGGCCGATGCCGCTGCCCTCGTAGCTCCGCCCCCTGGCCCCCTCGACGCGGTGGAACCGCTCGAACAGGTGCGGCAGCTCCGCCTCCGGGATGCCGGTCCCCGTGTCCGCCACCGAGAGGACGGCCGAGCCGTCGACCGCCTCGATGGAGACCCGGACGCCGCCTGTAAACGTGAACTTGAAGGCGTTCGAGACGAGGTTGAGCACGATCTTCTCCCAGAGCTCCCGGTCGACGTAGACGGGCTCGGGGAGCGGCGGGCAATCCACCGTGAGGGAGAGGCCGGCGCGCTCGAGGAGCGAGCGGAACGAGCTCGCCAGATCCGCGGTGATGGCGGCGAGATCGGTGGGCTGGTAGCTCGCGCGCATGCGGCCCGCCTCGATGCGCGAGGAGTCGAGCAGCGTGTTGACGAGCCGGAGGAGCCGGAGGCTGTTGCGGTGGACGAGCGCGAGGCGCTCGCGCTGCCGCGGGGATAACGGCTCCTCCGCGTCGTGGAGGGCGTCCTCCACCGGCCCCAGGATCAGCGTCAGCGGCGTGCGGAACTCGTGGCTGACGTTGCTGAAGAACGCCGTCTTGGCGCGGTCCAGCTCGGCGAGCGCCAGCAGCCTGCGCCGCTCCTCCTCGCTGGCCCGGGCGTTCTGGATGGCCGTCGCGCTGTGGCTGGCCACGAGCCGCAGGAAGCTGCGGTAGTCGTCGTCCAGCACGAGCCGGGGGCTGACGCCCGCGACGAGGAACCCGGCTGGCCGGCCGCTGGCGCCGGCGCCGGCGCGGGGCAGCGGCAGCACCACGGCGCGGCGCGCGGCGTCCGGCCACGGCCCGCCCGGGAGCGGGAGGGCGCCCGCGGGCAGCTCCGACAGGTCGACCTCGACCTCCTCGCGCAGCGCGCGGCAGAGCGGCCACACCGCGTCGTCGGCCCCTGGATCGAGGCTCACCGCCGCCGGCGCCGCGGGGTGGCCGGGGTCGAGCCCGGCGGTCCCGGCGAGCGAGGCCGGCGCGCCGTCCTGGTCGGCGAGGTACAGCAGGGCGAACGGCAGGTCGCGCCCGGCCTCCGCGAGGGTCTCCATCACCACGCGGCAGGCGTCGCGGACGCTCTTGGCGTCGGCCGCCCTCGTCCCGAGCGCCCCGAGGAGCTGCAACCGCCGCTGTCCGAGGATGTGCCCGGTGCTCTCGGAGCACGCGACGAAGACGCCCGCGACAGCGCCCCTCTCGTCCCGGATGGGGCTATATCCGTAGTTGAAATAGCACTCCTCGAGGAAGCCATTCCGATCGAGGATGAGCAGGCCGTCCCGCAGGTACGTGGCCCCGCCCGAGAAGACCGTCTCGATCATCGGCTCGATGACGTCCCAGATCTCCTTCCAGCACGCGCGGCCGGCCTGTCCCATGGCGGCCGGGTGCTTCCTGGAGCCCAGGATGGGGCGGTAGCCGTCGTTGTAGAACTGGATCAGCTCGCGGCCCCACCAGAGGAACATGGGGTGCTCGGACGAGAGCAGGATGGAAAGCGCGGTGCGCAGCGACTGGGGCCACGCCTCGACCGGGCCGAGCGGCGTCTTCGACCAGTCGATAGAGCGGATGAGCGCCCCCATCTCCCCGCCGCCCGAGAGCGCGGCGCCGGCCGGATCCAGGCTATTTACGGCGCTCGCCGCGTCGTTCCGGCTCATGCCGATGTCCGCTCCTCGACCCCATCGAGCTGCCCCCCGCGCTGCCTCGTCATGACGACCGTCCGCTTGTACCACACCCCCGGTCCGCCGGTCATCCGCCGCTGCGGCGCCGGACGGAGTCTCCGCGTCGGATTGATGAGTTCGTTGGATACGTTCGTTGGAACGTTGGACATGTGTTGTACGAAGCGTAAGGCGGCACGCCGGAGATGGGGTGTCCACGCGGCGCGATTGAACGGCGTCACGCGGCGCCGAGCAGCTGCGGGTGCTGGCGCACGTGCTCGTAGAGCAGGTCGAGGAAGACACGGACGTGCGTGGGGACGGCGCGCGCCTGGAGCGTGACAGCGAACAGGCTCAGCGTCGCGCCCTAGCGCTACCTGATCGACCATCCGACCGGCGACGACACACCTCGGTAGCGGCGCTGGCGGGCATCCCGCCCGCGGGGATGGACGGCGTCGCGGAGCGGACGTCACCGCCCTGATGCCCATCGCCTCTATCCAGGGGCGCGGGCCGGGCGGGTGACGGATGGCTACTGACCGGTGGCGCTGACCGGGGTGAACCGGAGCGGCAAGGTGACAGGGCCGCGGACCGTGAGCGTGCGGTTGTACTGGAGCTCTCCAGGGCCGCGCTCGACCCGCTGGAACCGCGCGATCACCGCCTCCAGCGCCACCCGCGCCTCCATGCGGGCCAGCGCGGCGCCGATGCAGAAGTGGACGCCGTGCCCGAAATGGAGCCCTCCCTGCGAGCCGCGGTGCAGGTCGAACCGATCCGGATCCTTGAACTTCGCCTCGTCCCTGTTGGCAGAGGCGATGATCGGGATCACCAGCGCTCCGCGCGGGATGGTCACCCCGGAGAGCACGACGTCCGAGGTGGCTATCCGCGGGAGCGTCTGGACCGGGCCGTCGTAGCGGAGCATCTCCTCGACGAACAGGGCGATCAGGCCGGGCTCGGCGTGCAGCTGTCGCATCATCTCCGGGTGGTCGGCGAGGAACACGAGCGAGTTGCTGAGGAGATGCGTCGTGGTCTCCAGCCCGCCGATGAGGAGCGTGACGAGGAACTCGACGATCTCGGTGTCCGTCAGCCGCTGCCCGTCGGACTCGGCGCGGACGAGATCGCTCACCGTGTCGTCCACGGGCGCGCGGCGCCGCTTCGCGATGACCTCCATCAGGTACCCGCTCAGCTCCGCGATCGTGGCCCGCACGCGCTGGGCGTCCTCGGGGCGCGGGAGCTCGGGCGTGATCGCGACGATGTCGTCGGCCCATCGCTTGAAGTTGGCGTGCAGCGCGTGGTCGAGCCCGAGGATCTCGCCGATGGCAAAGGCCGGCAGCGGGTGTCCCACGGCCTGGACGAAGTCGGTCTCCTCCACGAGCCGGTTCGTGAGCTCGACGGCGACGGCGCGGAGGCGCGGCTCGATCCGGGCCACGGTGGCGGCCCCGAACGCGCGGTGGATCAGGCTGCGCAGCCGCGTGTGCGCCGGCGGGTCCATGGCCAGCATCGAGTTCGCGAACGGGTTGTAGCCCACCCAGGGCGGCTGCCACGCCACCTTGAAGCCCTCGGACGAGAAGAGCGCCGGGTTCTTCATCACGAAGAGCACGTCCTCGTACCGGGTCACCGCCCACATCCCGCCGGGATCGACCTGGCAAACGGGGCTCACGCGCCGCATCTCGGCATAATAGGGATGCGGATTCGCACGCAGATCTGGGGCCAATATGTCGATAGGAGCGTTCATCGCGGCTGCCTCCCGGTTCGTCGATCCAGCGAGGCACACGCCGGCGCAGCGCTCGAGAGGACGCCCCCCTCGGCACGGCGATCAAAATCGTGTCCCCCGACGCAAATGCGAATCACGTATTTGCACAAAATGTGTCCTGTACGCAAGCGCTCCTTGGAGCAGGAGCGCGTCCTCGGTGCTGGACCTGGACACATCTGCGTCCACTGCGCTGGGGTACGATACGGGGAGCATCCGGGGGTCAAACGCACTTCCGCTCCGCGCGTGACACGGGAGGAATGGATGCTCATCGGGAGTCTCAACTCCGGTCGACAGTTTTCGTCAGGCAAAATCACATCCAGAAACGGAATGCGACACGCGATGGTGTAGCTGGGCCTCTGCGTCGAGCGCGGGCCCCGGGGAGAGCACGTCGAGCGCGCCACCGCGTGCCTCGAGGACGCCGGGCGCCCGATGGGGTGCTTGACAGGGAAGCCTACCTGCGAGACGAGGGGTGAGACGCCGTGGTCACGACCGATCGCGACGCTGGGCAGGCTCGTCGTGTCGATCTCGGTCGCCTCGAGACAACGAGGTGACAGCTGCCAGGCGGCCGCGACCGATGGGGCTAGCGCCCCACGGCAGAACGAACGCAAGGAGCCGAAGATGCCGATGAAGCTATATGCCCACCCCTTCTCTTCTTACTGTCAGAAGGTCCTGATCGCGCTCTACGAGCACGAGGCCCCCTTCGAGCTCCGCCTGATCGCGCCGGACGACGCGCAGGTGGCGGCCGAGCACGAGGCCCTGTGGCCGCTCAAGCGCATGCCCGTGCTCCTGGACGAGGGTCGGACGGTGGTGGAGGCGAGCATCATCATCGAGTACATCGATCTCCACCATCCTGGCTCCGTCCGCCTGCTCCCGGAGGCCCCTCGGTCTGCGCTCGATGTGCGGATGATGGACCGCTTCTTCGACAACTACATCATGACGCCGATGCAGAAGCTCGTGTTCGACAGCATCCGCGCCGCGGAGAACCGCGACCCCCAGGGGGTCGCCGAGGCGAGGCAGCTGCTCGACACCGCCTATCGCTGGCTCGACGGCGCGATGGCCGGGCGAGAGTGGGCCGCAGGCGACGGCTTCAGCCTCGCGGACTGCGCTGCGGGGCCGGCGCTGTTCTACGCCGACTGGGCCCACCCGCTCGGCGAGGCGTTCCCGAACGTCCGCGCGTACCGGCGGCGGCTCCTCGCCCGGCCGTCGTTCGCGCGGGCGATCGACGAGGCGCGGCCCTACCGCTCGTTCTTCCCGCTCGGCGCCCCGGACCGCGACTGAGCGCTCGAGGGGTGAAGAGGCGCGGCCCGCATGAGCCGGCCGCGGCGAGGGCGCGATCGGCCCTGCAGGCAAAGCGCTACGGCTTCTCTTCCACGGGGGTGTGGCCTCCCGGATCGTCAATGGGAGTCGCATCACCGGTGCTCGCGCCGAGGCGGATCCATTCGACGGCAGCCTCACGCGTCTCGAACACCCCGAAGTGCCTGCCGCGGCGCTCCTCGGCCACCACCTCCCCGAACCGGCTGCTGAAGTCCACTGCGCCCGGCGGGCACACGACGGCGAGCCGGATCTCGTAGTTCCTGAGCTTCTGCAGCATCGCCCCTGCCTCTCCCGAGCTCAGGTCGAAGAACGCCGGCGTCAGGTTCGCCGCGTAGAGCAGCGCACACCCCACCCGGTCCGAGAAGCAGGCCTCGATCACGCGATCCACGTCGCGAACACTCGACATGAGCCCCTGGCCCGGCGCGCCCTCCACGAGCTGCACACCGCCCTCGTCGACCACCGTCAGTTCCATCGTCTCCCTCGCATACAGGCCCGACACGCCCTGCCAGCGGAATGATCCGCTGCGCCCGCGTCCATGGTACCCCCACGAGACCGCCGCTGTACAGACGCGGCGCGCCAGGCCGGACGAGGCGTACCGTGTCGCTCCGCGTGGCAAGCTCCTGGGACCCCACCGAGGAGTGTCACTCTCGCGCGGGTCCCGGTCCCGCGACTGGCCTCGGGCGGGTGGGTACTCAACACCACATCCTCAGGGTAGATGGCAACGTTCACATCGTGGATGTGACCGTCCGTCGTTCAGCTCGAGCAAAACATTCCTTTCGGGATCCAACCCGGTGGACAACGCCATTTTGTTCGGTCCGATGGCCGGGAATCACGCCGCGTGCGCCATTCTGTGGCAGAATCACCCGCATGATGATTCGCGCCGTGAGGAAAGGTTCAGTCTTGTGTGCGCTGCTGTTGGCGGCCGCGTGTGATCAAGGTGGTGGTGAGGGTTCGTCCGGGGCCGGCGCGGGGCCAGACACGAGCGGACCCGGCGGCGGCGGCGGAAGCGGTGGTGGAGGCGGTGCGCAGGCGGGCGGCTCGGGCGGCGGCACGGCCTGCGCCGAGTTCGTGATGCCCACCGGCGTGAGCTGCGATGCGCCCCTCGACGGCGCGCTGCCGGTCGATCTGCGCTGTACGGGCCTCTACGGAGACTTCGACCGGCGCGAGCTCGCGTGCGGCGTCCTCGAATACAAGCCGGCGATCGAGCTCTGGAGCGACAGCGCTGCGAAGCGGCGCTTCGTGTCGATCCCCGCAGGACAGAAGGTGGACGCGAGCGATCCCGATGCCTTCAAGTTCCCGGAGGGCACGCAGTTCTGGAAGGAGTTCCGCGTGCCGGGCGCGGACGGCGCGCTGCAGCTCGCGGAGACGCGGCTGCTGCGCAAGACGGCGGACGGCTGGCTTTACACGAGCTATGTCTGGTCGGAGGACGGGCGCGAGGCCATCCAGATGCAGAACGACACGGGCGTGCCCGAGCTCCGCGGCACGGGCCACACGGTGCCGACGCGCGATCAATGCAAGGAATGCCACTCGGGGCGCGCCGATTACGTCCTCGGCTGGGACGCGCTGATGCTCGGCCCGGGGGCCGAGGGGCTCACCCGCGAGTCGCTCGTCGAGGCAGGGCTGATCGAGGGCGGGGGCCAGCTCGCCCTCGCGATCCCCGGGGACGAGGTGGAGCGGGAGGCGCTCGGCTACATGCACGCGAACTGCGGCGTGAGCTGCCACAACGACAGCGTCGACGCGCCGGCTCGCGACACCGGCCTTTATCTGCGGCTCGAGGCGGCCGACCTCGGCAGCGTGGCGACGACGGACGCCGTCCGGACCGGCATGAACAAGCGCCCCGCCGAGAATGCCAAGTACGAGGGGCTCGAGAACACCGATCCAAGCTACTGGTACGACATCCGGCCAGGCGATCCGGCCCGCAGCCTGCTCGTGGCCCGCCAGGTGCTGCGCGGCTTCGAAGGCCAGATGCCGCGCATCGGGACGCACAAGATCGACGACGCCGGCGTCCAGGCGGTCACGCGCTGGATCGAGAGCATGACAGAACCGAGCTACCCTGCCCCCGGCCCTTGATGGGCAGTCACCCGCTGCGGATACGGGCCACCTCGACGTTTTCGGTGCTCGGCGTACAAGAGCACGCCTGTGCGCCGAAAACGCCGATCTGGGCCCGTCTCCTGTGCGGGTGATCGCCGCTGGGCGCATTCTATGAGGGGGTGAACGCAGGGACGGAGCGGGGGCTGAAGGACCTGCGCGGTATTGAAGGGGACGGGTGAGCGCCGCGGCGGGGCTCACCCGTGATGCAATGCTTGCGTCAGAGCCGAGGGGAGCTGCGCTGGCGCTGACCGCAGGTCGTGCGGGCAGCGCCAGGCGGGCTAGCTCATTCGGGGACGAGCTTCACCAGGCTGCTGCGGTTCGCGACGAAGTAGAGCTCGCCGTCGTTGTCCTCGACGATCGCGGTGAGATCCTCGAAGTTCGGCAGGCCGCCCTGGCGCGTGAACGCGGGGGCGTTCGGCGCGTTCGGATCGCGGTTCTTGAGGATCTGCGTGACGGGCGAGGTCTGCGCGCCGCACTGGACGAGCGCGGCCATGCGCTCACCTGTGTAATCGCCGAACAGGTACACGCCTCGGAGCTGCGGCAGCGCGGCGCCGCGGTACACGTAGCCGCCGATGACCGAAACCCAATCGCGGAACGGTCCAGTCGCGGTCCGCTGCCGGTCGGCGTCGAAGATCGGCTTGGTGTACGTCGAGCCCTCGCGCAGGGTGCGCCCATTGCACGTATCCGCGTGGTCGCCCTCGTACGCTGCCCAGCCGAAGTTCATCCCGCTCATGCCGGCGGGCGCGTAGTCGACCTCTTCATACCTATCCTGACCGACATCGCCGATGTAGAGATCCCCGTTCAGCCGGTCGAAGCTGAAGCGATACGGGTTGCGCAGCCCGTAATGCCAGACCCGGGCGCCGTTGCCGTCGAAGGGATTGCCGCTCGCGGCGTGCGGCGCGGCGGCGTTCGGATCCAGGCGCAGGAGCTTCCCGAACAGCGCGTTAGGGTCCTGCGGCGCTCCGGGCTTGTTGTCGTTGCAGCCGCCGCCCCCGTCGCCCGTTCCGACGTACAGCATGCCGTCCGGCCCGAACAGGATATGGCCACCGTTGTGGTTCACCGCGGAGGAGTCGAGCTGCACGATCGTCCTCGTGGGCGTCGCGTTCGCCACGTAAGGGTCGGCCGAGCGCTGGTACTCGAACACCGTGTCACGGTTCATGTTGGCGCCCGTGGTCGCCGTCATCATCACGTAGAACTTGCCGCTCGTCGCGTAGTCGGGCGGGAACGCGATGCTGAGGAGGCCGCGCTCGTCGTCGAACATCCCCGTGCTGAGCTGGATCTGGCTGCTCACGTCGAGGAAGTTCCCCTCGCGCAGCGCGCCGCCCGTGAACACGCGGATCTTCCCGGTCTGCTGCACGAGATACCAGTCGCTCGAGCCCTTCGGCTGCGCGGCGTAAACCAGCCTGTCGACGCCCGTGACGACCGGCGCGAGCGCGATCTTCCCGACGTCGGGGGCCACGCTCGCGTCACATACCGTCGGCTCGCCGCCTCCGGTTCCGCTGGTGGCCGTCGAGCCGCCGCTTCCAGCCGGCCCCCCGCCCGTGCCCGTGCCGGTGGTCGTCCCCGCCCCGGTCCCCGTGGTGGCCGACGGCGAGCCGCCGCTGCCAGGTCCGCTACTCCCCTGCTGCGCACCCGAGCCGGTGCTCGCCGAGCCCTGAGGGGAATCACCACTGCTGGACGTGCCATCGTCGCTGCACGCGCCATGCCCCAGCGCGAGAGCCAGCCCGAAGGCCACGATCGTTCGTTGCTTCATCATGGGACGTATTATACCTGAAAATGAGCCCGTCCGCTTCAGACAAGTCCAGAGAGCGGTCCGGAATCGAGCTCGCGGTTTCCTGTGCTGTTGGTGGCTGAAGGCGTGACCGATCGGAGAGCTCATGTCATCGAGCTCGTGCAGACCCGGGAAGCCCCTCACGGCATGTCGTCCACGTCGCGCGGGGATGGCCCGGCTTGATTCCCGGAGGCGCCGGTTTCGATCATGAAGGATGCAGGAGCGTCGACCCGATGAACCGGTTCATCGCGAGGTCAGCAACATCGAGCGCGAGCTCAGGAGAAAAATTCACCCGCGGCGCAGCGCGCGACACCGGAGCGCCGCCGGAGCGCCGCCGGAGCGCCGCGCGCTCAGACCACCACGGTGCCGGCGATCCTCGTGATCGCCAGGACGGCGCGGAGCACCTCGCGCGCGCTCGGGGCGAGGTAGCGGACGCGGCGCGCGTCCAGGCGGACGACCCCGGGCACGAGCTCCGCCGCGTCCGCGTAGGCGGTCGTGAGCAGCGATAGCGTCACGCCGATCGGCAGCGGGAGCGTATACGGCCGGACGCGCGCGAGCCCCCGCAGGGCCTCGCTCGCCGCGGCGCGGATGCGCCGGCACGCCTCGTCGGGGTGGATCGACCGGGCGCTGTAGCGCGTGATCGACTCCTTCACCGCCACGGTGGTCACGCCCGGGAACCGCTCGCGCGCGTGCGCCGTGACGGCCTCGTCCCCCGTGACGAGCGCCACGGGCACCCCCGCCTCCCCGAGGACGAGCGCGTTGATGGCGGCCTCGTCGACCCACAGCCCCGGATCGTCCGCCGCGCCCTGCGCGGGGTGCAGCCGGATCTCGCCCACCACGGCGCCGTAGTAGGTGTGGTCGAGCACGCTCGCGCGCAGCCCCGCGCCCCCGTGGTAGCCCACGAAGAACGCGGCGCCGGGCTGCCCCGCCTCCACGCCCTGCACCATCGACAGCGGCTTCAGCGCGCCCGAGATCACCTCGACGCGGGGATCCAGCTCCTCGAAGAGGAGGTTGCGCATGTCCGCGTGGCTGTCGTTGACGACGACCCGCGTGGCCCCCGCCTCGAACGCGCCGAGCGCGGCCGCGTTCGCCTCGCGGCTCATCCACGTCCGCGCCCGCTCGTAGTCGGCGCCGCCGCGGCGCGTCTGGTCGACGTGCACCACCCCCGCGCACCCCTCCAGGTCGATCGAGATCAGCACGAGCATCGGGGTCCCTCCTTGCGCCGCCCCGGCGGCCGCACGGCGGACCTAGCGCCGCGCGCCGGCGCAGGCCACGCCCGAGACGCCGCCGGGGCGAGCTCGACCGCGCCAGCGCGCCGGCCGGGGCTGCCTCGAGGGGGGAACCGGCGCGCTGCCGCGACCGCGCCGGAGCCAGGGACCCGCTAGGACATCAAACAGGTTGAAATCCCGAGAAAATCAACCACAGAGGGCACAGAGGGCACAGAGTTTTTGTTGTTCCTCTGTGTCCTCTGTGCCTCTGTGGTTCAAATCTCTTCATTCCCGGGCGTTTCAAGCTGATCGATGCTCTAGGTGAGGTCGGGCAGCGTTCCGGTGCAGAACGCCGGGTCGCCGAACGTCGTGTCGTCGGTGCCCATCGCGTTCGCGATCGTGAGCAGCAGATCGTTGTGCTGGCGCGCGGCGCCGCCGCTCGCCAGGTAGTCGACGAAGCGGCCGGTGCGGAAGACCCCGCCCGCGCTGCCGGCGAGCAAGAACGGCATGTTCGTGAGCGCGTGCTGCGTCGACTCGCTGATCTCGGTGACCCACAGGACGACGGTGTTGTCGAGGAGCGTGCGATCCCCCTCGGCGTACGAGTCGAGCTTCCCGAGCATGTAGGCGAGCTGCTCCGCGAACCACGTGTGGATCTTCGAGTACTGCGCCTTGCCCGGCGTGTCCCACTGGTGCGAGATGGCATGGTGGTTCCCCTGGAGGTCGAGGAACGGGTAGAGGTGCTCGCTCTCGGCGTACGACCACTGGAGCGTGACGATCCGGGTGAGGTCGCACGCGAGCGCCGCCGCCGCGAGATCCATCTGGAGCTTGCCGATGGCGGGCATGTTCGCGTCGTCGGAGAGGTCGATGCGCGCGCCCAGCTCCGGCCGCTTGCAGCCCGCTGTCGCGGTGCCGCCGTCGCCGCCGCTCGACAGGCGCTGCTCGATCTCCCGGATCGACTGCATGTGCGCGTCGAGCTTGACGCGGTCCTCGGCGCCGATGCGGGGCCGCACCTCGGCGATGTCCTCGCGGACGAGATCGAACACCGTCCGTCGCTGGGCGCGCAGCCGATCCAGCGCGTCGGAGGTGCCCTGGCCCTGGCCCGGCACCGCGGCCCCGAAGAGCTGCTCGAAGGTGTCGTAAGGGTCCTCGCGCGGGGGGATCGGCTGGTCGGGCCCGCTGTAGCAGAGCCGGCCGCGCACCTCCGCGTCGCGGACCTGGACGCCGAGCTGCAGCGAGCGAAACAGCGTCGAGGGGTTCAGCTTGTTCGCGATGTGCTGGTCGAGCGAGATCCCCGACGACCAGCCGGCGTTGCTGGAGTTGAAGCTCTTGAAATTGCCCCGGAGCAGCGCCCGCCCCGTGAGCAGGCCGCCGATCCCCCGCGCGTGCTCGGAGCCGATGTTGGAGTTGACCACCACGTTCATGTTGATCCCGCGCAGCGGGATCAGCTTCGCCTTGAACGGCTCGAGCGGCTGCAGCAGCGGGCTCAGCGTGAAGTCGGTCTCCGTGCCCCGGGGCATCCACTGCGACTCGAGCGTGCCGTTGGGCGTGTAGAACACCACGAAGCGCTTGGGCGCGGTGCTCTCGTCCCCGCGCGCCCAGTCGGCGTTGAGCAGAGGGATCGCCGCCGTCGCCGCCAGCGAGCCCTGGAGCAGCCGTCGTCGAGAAATCATTCGCGGTCTCATGTCACTCCTCCTCTGCTGCGATCGCGCTGCGGTACATGAACGCCTCGGTCTGCGTCGTGGCCACGATGAGCTCCACGAGATCGCCCTGGGTGCCGCTGAAGTCCTCGCGCAGCGCGCCGAGCGAGCACTCGTCGCCGTCGGTCTCGAAGCGGCCCGCCGTGTAGCGGAACCACTGCGTCGCGAGGCAGTCGCGGACCTGCTCGCTGCCGGCGAGCTTCTCCGCCAGCTGGCGGACGCCGACGAACGGGCCGTCCATGTCGTCGGAAAGGAACATCTCGCCGGAGGTGTCGATGACCTGCCCGCCCTCCTCGGTGCGGTACGCGCCGATGGCGTCGTAGTTCTCGAACGCGAAGCCGATGGGATCCATCAGCTGATGGCAGCCCGCGCACTGGCTATCGGAGGAGTGCTGCTGGAAGCGCTCGCGCGCGGTGACGCCCCGCTCGCCCTTGGGCGGCGTGAGGTCGACGTCGGGGGGCGGCGGCGGCGGCTCCTGGCACATGAACTTCTGCCGGATGGCCTTGCCCCGCAGGACCGGGGAGGTCTGATCGGGGTGCGCATGGACGGCCAGGAAGGCGGGCTGCGTGAGCACCCCGGCGCGCTGCTCGGGCGGGAGCTCCACGAGCTGCGGTGTGGTCGACCCGGGCGGGACCGTCACCCCGTAGAGACGGGCGACGGGCTCGGTGGCAAAGCCGACAGGCAGCGTCAGCAGGCTGGACAGCTTTCGGTCCCCCGACCAGAGGACGTGCTCGATGAACGCAGGGGTCTCCGCGCTGATCCCGGCGACGAGCTCATCGTCGTACCCGGGGAACGAGCCCTCCTCCTTTACAATGCTCTCGAGCTTCCCGAGGTTGAGCCATTGCTTGTAAAATTCCACGATAGCAAGGCGTGCCTTCGGGCTCTCCAGCATCTCGCGGGCTCGCTCGGCGAGCTGCTCGCGGGTCTCGAGCAGGCCGCCCTCGGCGGCCGCGAGCAGGTCGTCGTCAGGGCCCGAGGCCCAGACGAGGTACGAGAGGCGCGACGCCATCTCGTACGGATCGAGGCGCACCCTCGGCGCGGAGCCATCGAGATCGTGCCGCAGCTCCAGGCGGAAGAGGAACTTCGGCGACTGCAGCGCGGCCCGGATCACCACCTCGACGCCCTCGCGCAGCGACCCGCCCGTGCGCCCCGCCTCATAGGCGCGCATCAGCCGATCGACGTCCGTCGGCGCGAGCGGACGGCGGTAGGCGCGACGGCCGAAGTCCTCGACGAACCGCCGCGCGCACGCCGCCTCCTCCTCGACTCGCCCCTCGACGGCCGCCGGGTCGCACGGCAGCAGCCCGGAGAGGTCGCGCGTCACGGCCTCGGCCGCGAGCTCCTCGGCGGCCAGGAGGTATTTCTCGGCGTGCAACGGGGACACCGTGAGAACGGACGCATTGTTGTTGAAGCCGCCCGCGATCTCATCGACCGGAAACTGATCGGCGGGGGTGAGCGATGTTCCGAGCAGATCTCGAACCGTGTTGTTGTATTCGAACCGCGTCAAACGCCGCTGCGGCGCGAAGATTCGCTCGGTCCCCTCGCACGCCGCGTGGGGCTCTCCTGGTCCGGACCCAGAGCTGTCCTCCCCCGGCCCCGAGCCTGCTCCTCCTATTTGCCCGGGGTCGCACCCGGCCGCGAGTGTCAGCGCGAGTGTCAGCCGGAACGTCAGCCGGAACGTCACAATAGACACGTGACCAGCTCGCCAGCGACGATACTTCAAGTCAGCCATACCGTGACCTCCTACCGTCGGTCACTACGTACGGGGAAGCCTCGCACAGGTCAAGCACCGCCTCCATCAATGCGCACGTCGCGACTACCGTGGAATGGCCGTTCGGCGTCCGTGATGGAATCATCTCATCAGGAAGTCCACTCCCCACGACGTGGAGTCCATTGCCGTCATACGATGGCGGATGGGCTGTTCTCCGGCGCATCGCGCCAGAGCGGCGTACAAAGGCGAGCGCCGCGTCATGCCGCCGCTCTCGGCCGAGCGCGCCGACAGCCCGTCGCGCCAGGACGGCGGACCCAGCCGCGAGGCGACGTGTCGATCGAGCGAACTCGATATCGCGGGTTGTGAGCGTTCACATCACCCATCGTCGCCTCGGACGGCGGCGCGCAGGGCAGGGCGAGGGAGGCGCGCTGTCTCAGAATCGTTGTTTGCAGGGGCGCTCGCCGCGCCAGCTCCAGGCCCGGCGCCGCGAGCACCGACGGTCTCACCGCCGCTCGCCCGGACAGGTCACCAGCCGTCCGCCACGCGGATCGCGATCTTTCCAACGGTGCGGCCCGACTCGATGTCGCGGTGGGCCTGCCCGAGCTCGCGCACCGGGTAGGTCGCGGCGACGACGGGCCTGACATGGCCTTGCGCCGCCAGCGCCGCGACGGCGGCCAGCGCGCGGCCCTGCGCGTGCGGGTCGAGCCGCCACATCGAGGCGGCGCCCATCACATGATAGATGAGCGACGCCGCCTTCATGAACAGCCGATCCGCGACAGGCACCGGCGTCGGCACGATGCTCACGACGGTGCCCATCGGCGCCACCGCGTCGAGCGCCTGCTCCAGCGCGCGGCCGCCGGCATTGTCGAAGGCCACCGCGACGCCCGCGCCCCCGGTCAGGCTCCGGCAAGCCTGCCCCACGTCCTCCGTGGCATGATCGAGCACGGGCGCGGCGCCGAGCTCGCGGCACAGCGCGGTCGACTCGGGCCGGCTGGCGGTCGCCACCACGCGCAGCCCGAGGTGCCGCGCGAGCTGCACCTGGAGGTGCCCGACACCGCCGGCGCCCGCGGTGATCAGCACCGTGGCGCTGGCCGCGGGCTGCGCGCGCGCGAGGCACTCCCAGGCCGTGACGCCGGCCAGCGACAGGCAGGCAGCCTGTTCGTGGGACAGGGCCGCCGGCTTGCGCGCGATGGTCCGGCTGTCGACCACGACCTGCTCCGCGTTCGCCCCCTGTCCGAACAGGCTGGGCGAGCCGAACACTTCGTCGCCGACCGCGAGATCCCCGACGTCGGGGCCCACGGCGTCGACGACGCCGGAGAAATCATAGCCGAGCACCAGGGGAAACTGCCGCTCGATGCGGCGCGGCCCGGGCGCGACCGAGCGCGCCCGGATGTCCGCCGGATTGACCGACGACGCGATCACCCGGACCCTCACCTGGTGCGGCCCGGGCTCGGGCTCGGGCAGGTCCAGGGGTACGAGCTGCGAGGCGTCGCCGTACTGATGAATTCCGATGGCTTTCATGCGTTGCTGTCCTCACGTTCAATCGCGCGGTGAAACCACGGCTGAGCCTGCTCGGCGACCTGGCTCGAGAGCAGGCCGAGGAGCTCGACGCGATCGCGCGTGAAGGCGGCGCTGGCCAGCGCGTTCTCCAGGTAGACGATCCCGATGACGCGCCCCTGATGATGGATGGGCGAGGCGAGCAGCGACCTCGGCTGAGCTGCCCTCACATACAGGTCGTCGGCGAACGACGGATGGCTCGGGGCGTCGTCGATGACGACGCTCTCCTCGGTCCGCGCGACATACTGGATCACGCTGACGGCCAGATCGGAGCGAGAGCCGAGCGGCGCCGAGGCGACGCGCTCGAAGCGATCGCCCGCGACGTCGCCGGCGGCCTCGATGGTGAGGCCACCCAAGATCGAAGCGGTTGCCGATGGCCGACGCAAGCCTGAGCGCCTGCTGCGTGGGCGCGGGCAGGCGGCGGATGTTGCTCGCCATCAGGTCGACGACGTTATCGGTGTACTCGAGGGCGTTGATCGCCGCGAGGTCCCACGACCAGCGGCCGGCCTGATCGAAGGACAGCGCGCCGCTGTCATGGATCGATTTGAGGAAGCGCTTGATGAAGAACGGGTTTCCGCCGGTCTTCTTCAGCACGAGCGCCGCGAGCTGCCCGCCGTCGGAGCGGCCGAGGCTGTCGCCGATGAGCTCCGTGACGTGCGAGAGGTCGAGCGCGGTGAGCTCGATGGGCTCGATCTCGACGCCGCTCTTCCGGAGCTCCTCCACGGCGCGGATGAAGGGGTGCGCGGAGCTCACCTCGTTGTCGCGGTAGGCGCCGCAGAAGAAGAAGGCGCCGAGCCCGTCTCCCTCGAGCAGCGCGTTGACGAGGCTCAGGCTGGCGGCGTCGATCCACTGGAGGTCGTCGAGGAAGAGGACGACGGGGCGCCCTTGCCCCGTGAAGACCGAGACGAAGCGCTGGAACGTGAGGTTCAGGCGGTTCTGCGCCTCGACGGGGCCGAGCGAGGGCACCGGGGGCTGCTCGCCGATGAGGTACTCGAGCGCGGGGAGCACCTCGCAGATGACCTGCGCGTTCGGGCCCAGGCCCTGCATCATCGCCGCTCGCCAGCGCGCGACGCGCTCCTCGCTCTCGGACAGGACCTGCGGGAGCAGCCCGTCGAACGCCTGGAGCACCGGGCCGAGGGGCCGATCCCGGTTGAGCTGGTCGTACTTGCCGCTGACGTAATAGCCCTTCTCGCGCGCGAGGGGCTTCAAGATCTCCTGCACCAGGGACGACTTGCCGATGCCCGAGTAGCCCGAGACGAGGACGACCTTGCGCGCGCCGCCCAGGACTCCGGAGAAGGCCTCGGTCAGGCGCCGGATGCTCTCCTCGCGCCCATAGAGCTTCTGGTGGATCTGGAGCAGGTACGCGGCGTCGCGCTGGCCGAGGTCGAAGCGCTCGAGGCGGCCCTGCGCGAGGCGCCGACGGCACTCGTGGAGGTCGGCGAGGAGGCCGCCCGCGGACTGATACCGGTCCTCCGCGTTCTTGGAGAGCAGCTTCATCACCACGTCGCCGAGCGGGGCGGGCACATCGGCGCTCCGCTGCGTGGGGTGCTCGGGGACGAGGGCGATGTGGGCGTGGATGAGCTCGAGCGGATCGCTCGCCTCGAAGGGCAATGTCCCGGTGAGGTCGCCGTCGTGCTCCTCCACGCCGTGGACCTTGACGACGCGCTCGGAGTCGATGCGCGCGATGTGCTTGTACTCGTGCTTGAGCCGGGCGCGGTCCACGACGCGCGCGGCGCCCGCGGCGAGCACCTTGAGCACCACGGGGGCGCCGTCGCTCTCGCGGACGGCGCGGTAATGGGCGGAGTCGCCGCTCGGGTCGAAGTGGATGACGGAGTGGTAGCTAGGGTGGGTGAGCATCGCCGATATCGCGGAAGCGCCGCGCCGCGCCGGCCGGCGGGCTCGTGAGCGGGACAAAGCTCCCGCGTCGATGGTGCTGGCCGACGGCAGCGGGGAACAACAGCCTTGCAACGGTGAGAGCTGCGGCAGCACGCGGAGCGGAAGGCACGAGGAGGAGAGCGTGCGTTGGCGTGTACCGGAGCCAGTCACCCCCCACCCTCGGAGATCCAGGGTTGTGGAGGATTACCATGGACGGATCCGGCCGGGCAAGGGGGTTGCGACCGACACAGGTCGTCGAGATCCTTCATGCGAACCTGCCCGGATCGCGATCTCGCGCGCGACCGGATCCGTGCCGGTGGACGAGTCGCCCGCTCCGCCTTTTCCAGACGTGCGTGCCCACGCTGCGTGGAGACAACACACCATGCGACCTGCTCTGGGAGGACCCGGGCGACGCGCAACGCTGGTTGTCGGGCCGGAGGCGGCGCGGCGGACGCGAAGCGCGCCGGCCACGTGAACGCGGCGCCCCGCCCTCAGCGCGCCGGCGCCGCGCCCGTGCCGGCCAGGTCCGGCCAGACCGGCCGAAGCGGAATGACCCGCGGATCGAGCGGAGCAGGCAGCGACACGGGTGCTGCTGCGTGCAGGCAGAACTCTCCAGGTCCAAGCACCATCTGCCGCATCCACAGCGCAGCTCCGGCTTGCTCCACCACCTGTGTGAGCCGCGCGAAGAGCTCACCGTACGACATCCCCTCGGGCTTACCGAACCAGTGGGCGACCCCCGGCGAGCGCAGCGCCGCGCCGCTCCGCAGGCGATACACCCCCGCGACGCCGCCGCTGGCGACCGCGGCAGCGGCGTCGTGGGGGGCCGCGCGGCTGGCGGAGACCGCGGCGTCGTTCATCGCGCCGAGCGCGCCGAAATCCTCCACCAGGTACCAGTCCTCATACGCGTCGCCGCCGCCTGCCGCCCAGGGCGCGCCAGAGAGCCCGGCGCTGGAGGACCCGAGAAAGCCCGGCGAAGGTGCGGCAGCGAGCGCGGCGTGGAACGCCCGCTGTCGGCGCTCGTATTCCTTCGCATCGGTCTCTGGTCGTCTCCAGTGCCAGAACGTATAAGCCAGCATGCTCTCACTCTCCCTCTCTCTCGACCCGGCTCACTCGATGGGGAGCTGATCGGCGATCCATGCCTCCCAGTCCGACGGCGCCCGCGTGGCCTCGAGGTACCGGCGCAGCTGGTGGGCGTCATCGAAGGCCGACATGCCCCACAGCCGGAAGGCGTCGACGTAGCCCATGTCGTCATCATAGGAGTCGGCGAAGTCGGCGAGCGCGAGGCCGAGCTGCCAGGGCGCCTTCACGTCACCGGCGCAGAGCAGCCGGGCGAGCGTGAGGAGACCCTGGCGAGGATCGACCGGGCCAGCATCGCCGCTCTCGAGCGCGCTTGCACAGGCTCGCCAGCCCCCCGGCACGGCGGGCGGCGCCCATCCGCCGCTCCCCCGGAGCGCGGCGACCTGGCGCGACCAGAACCAGAGCTCGCGGGTGTCGTAGCGGGCCGCCTCCTCGGGCGTGTCGTGGTGTTCCCATGGCCAGCGCACGCCTCTCTGCTGGCCGAGCCATGTGGTGAAGGCGACGTCGGACGCGATCAGGCCCTGCGCCAGGAGCGCGGAGCGACGCTGGGCCGCCGCTGCCGGGTCGTCGTCGTCGTCTCCGTCGTCGTCGTCTCCTTGCTTCGCGGGATACAGGACCTCGTGAACGGCATCTGCCCAGCTGACCGGAGCGGGAGGGTGGCGTCGCAGGTAGGCGATGCGGGTCTCGGGATCCCGGGCGAGCTGTTCGAGAAAGACGCCCCAGAGCCCCATCCAGTCCTCGCCAGCGCCCATGCGCCAGCCGATCGTGTGGCGCTCGTAGTCGGGGAAGCGCTCCCAGGGAGGGGCGAGGTCCCCGCGCAGGTCGAGGTGCTCGCGGAGGCGGGAACGACAGCTCTCTTTCCAGTCCATGACGGCGGCGCACAGTACACGACGCTCGTGGTCGTGGAAAGCGCCGGGGCGCCGCAGGTCGCCCGGCCAGCCCCACCGGCGGGCTGCGCGCGTCGGCGCCGCGGCCGGGGACCGATCAGGGCGTCATCCAGTTACGTGAGACGCACAGCATGGTCAGCAGCTTGAGCGTGTCTCCGTAGTAGTCCTCGGTGGGAGCGGTGGAGACGATCTTGCTCCACAGGCTGTCCAGCCACGCCTGACCGCCGGAGTCCGTGGTGGCGGCGACCGCGAACGGCGCCATGAAGACCATGTCGTTGTACGGCTCGATCGCGCGTCCGTCGAGGTAGTAGCCGGCGCGGATGTTGCTCGGATTGCCGCCGGTCTTGCCGCGGATCCAGCGGCTGATCCTGCTGGCCGCGCTGCGCGAGCGCGCGTCGCCGCTGATGGCCGCGTCGATGCCGAGGCGCCACGGCACGCGGCTCGCGTTCCACGAATAGCGGCCGTCGTGCGGAGCCTCGAGGAACTCGGCGAACGCGGGGCGGGGCGTCGTGTTCGTGTCGATGATGAAGTCGGGCAGCAGGCCGGTCGAGCTGGCGTACCTGTTCTGCATGGTCTCGATCAGCGTCTGATGCGCGCTCAGGACCTGCGACCAGTCGGCGCCCGCGCGGCCGATGAAGCTGCGGAAGTGGCCGAGCATCCAGTCGGAGCTGCGCGTGGCGTAGTAATAGGTGGGGTCGTCCGACGACATGGCCCAGTCGCCGAGGTTGACCAGGTGCGTGGTCGGGTTGACGTTGCTCGCGGCGATCGCGTCGAGCACGCGGCTGGCCTCGGACGCATAGTCGATCGCGCCGCCGGAGCCCCACTGCGCGTCGGCGAGCAGCAGCGCGTAGGCGATGTCGAGATCGCCGTCCGTGGCCGAGTCGTGGTCGAGGATGTCCTTGCAGCTCTGGTCCTGCGCCCAGGCCATCAGGTCGGGGTTGTTCTGGCTGGGATGACGGCGGTTGTAGCGGTGCAAGCCGTCGAAGATCGTCCGCGCCTGCGCGTCCTGCCCGGCCATCATCACGGCGATCAGCATGCCGTAGCCCTGGCCCTCGGACACGACGTAGGCGCCGTCGCCCGTGCTGGCCTGGATGCGGTGCTCGTCGGACTGGCAGCCGGTCTTCACATAGCGGCTCTTCCACTGCCAGTAGAAATCCGACGTCGCGCTGTCGGCCGCGGCAGCGCCGGCCGAGACGCGCAAGGTCGACGCGTCATAGGCCTGGTGATGGCTGCCGAACGGGTGGCTCTGGGCCTGCGCGGTGCCGGCGGCGCCGAGCAGCGCCAGCGTCAGCCCTTGCAGCGCACGCTTCAACGTTCCGGTTCGTCGCGACGATGACGCCAGCGAGGAAAAGCTCGACATGGGAATATCCTCCGTTCGTTGTGTTCCGGTGGAGAGGTGGAGAGCGATGGAATGGCCCGCGCCGGGCCGCTTCGCTTCACCAGCAATCTTCCATCCGAGCCGAACAGCCGAATTCGCCTCGGCCGTGGTGGGCATCGGATGGCGCCAGTGTCACTATCCATCGCTGAAACCCGGCAGGACCTTGGTGTGCCTGACAAGGCTGAATGTCGCCGCGGTCCCTCCCCCTTCAGGAAAATCGCCCTGCCTCCGAGCTCGCGCCCGGTGCCCCACGCCGCTCCGCCGCGCTGGCAGCGGTGATGCGGGCAGAGGGGCCAGCCAGCCCCGCCTGCGAGAGACGCGCGCGGCGCCCTGATGAGCTCGCTTTGCAGCCCCGCTTCCCTGGCCGTGGATCCCGGGCCTGCGCGTCGTCAGGCTGTCAAGGACGTTCAGGCTCTCTCCAGGCCAGACTGCCTTTTCCGCTCAGGCCACCTTTCCAGATCGAGCTTTCTTTCCAGCCCGAGCTGCTGAACCTGGCGAGCGGGGCTCTTTGGCTCAGTCGGCGTCTGTCCCTCATGCAGGCTTGCGGATCCATCTCGATTGCTTGGCCGGGGAGACCTCGGGAGAGAGACCTCGGGAGAGGAGGAGGCTTCGCCGTGAATCCGCCAGCAAGATCCAGGCACCGGCCGGCCTGCTGGAACGATTGCGCCACGCAACGTCGCAATCTGTCACAAGCGTGGGCCCATGCTTCGGCGGCCCGTGGGAGCAGACGCGCGCCATTCTCGGCGCAGCGCCGGTCCGAGCGCCAGCGGGGGCGGCGCGGAGCGACGTGGCATGGTCGGTGCTTGAGAGATCGGGTGACACTGGATAGCGAGCTCGCGGCGCATGGCTGCGAAGCGGGCTACGCGTGAGGCCGCCATCAGACATCCTGGCGAGCCGTGAGGGAGAAAACGAACATGCAAAAGTGTTTCTGGGCTTCTTTGGCCACCGTGATCATGGTCGGGACCGTCGGCTGCGACGACGCTTCGGATACAGTCAACGACGTGCTTCCCGGTGAGGAGTCGCGCGAAGCGCGCATCGAGCAGATCTCCGAGGCGGCGTGCGATCGCTACGCCGACACCGAGGCGGGCTGCCCCGGCTACGGGACCACCGACGACCAGGACTACGAGACGGAAGAGGACTGCGAGCGCGATTTCGCGGACCGCGCGGCCGAGCTCTGGCCCGCGAGCGACTGCGGCTCGGGACAGATCAATGACAGCCGTTACGACGTGTGCGAAGAGCGCGCGAAGGCGGCCGCCTGCTCGCAGGGCTTCTTCGACGCGATCGCCGCGCTGGACGAGTGCAGCGCCGAGAACGTGTGCTCTGATCCCGCCGACAAGTGACCCGTCCCGCGCGGTGCGGCGTGGGGTCGAGCGACGACCGCCGCGAGGCAGGGCGGCCGTCGCCGCACGTCACAGCGACTTCAGGGCGTCCGCGACCTCCTGCGGCTTCGTCAGGAAGGGGGCGTGGCCCGCGTCGATCGAGATCACCTTCTCGCAAGGGAGGGCCGTGTACTGCGACTTCTGCTCGGCGGGGCTGATGGCGAGATCCTCGAGCGCCTCGATGTAGACCCGGCGCACGCTCCCCCAACGCTCCTCCGTGACATGGATGGGCTCACCGAACGGCTTCGCGGGCTCCTCGCGCAGGTGGCTCTCGAGCCGCTCGATGTCCTCGGGCGAGCAATCCTGGCAGAACGCGCCCTCGGCCCACCCCTCCTTGAACGTCAAGGCGCTCATGTCCTCCGACACGGACGCGTACGTCTTGATCTCCGCGCCCTCGTCATCGGCCCACTCCTCGTTCAGCGACTTACCGTCCTTGAGCAGGAACGCGGTCAGGTAGACCAGCGTCTTCACCTTCTCGGGCCGCTGCTCGGCGGCCTGGCTCACCACGATGCCGCCCATGCTGTGGCCGACGAGGATCACCGGCCGCGACGCGCCGTCGATCGCCTCCACCACCGCGTCCGCGTACGCCTGCAAGCTGGCGTCGGCGAGGGGCGTCTGGTCATCGCCGTGCGCCGGGAGGTCCAGCGCGATCACCTCGCTCCCGTCCGCCTCGAGCAGCGGCACCACCTTGTCCCAGGCCCAGCCGCCCACGAAGGCGCCGTGGACCAGGACATACGTGTTCTTGCCGTCCGGCCCCGCCCCGGCGCCCCCTGTTCCCTCGTTCGCGTCCGAGCCGCCGCAGGCGAGCAGCGCCGACGACATGAGCGCCGTCGCCGTGATCATGGTGCCAAACCGCAGGACCGTATGAAGCAGACCGTTCATGGATGTCTCCTGTTGCCGCCGCGCTCCTCGAGCGTGGCGCCGTCCGTGCTCCGACCTTCGGCTGGGCGGAGCGCGCCCCGGCCGTCGTCGTGCGCGGCCCAGGCGGTACGGCGCCGCACCATGGCCACTTCCACGGACGACGCCTCCTGCTCCCTGAATGTTGCGAGGGGCGGGGTCCTTCACGAAATCATCGCGGGAGGAGCTCCGGCGGGAGGAGCGCGAGATGGCGGCGTCCGCGCTGCCAGGCCGGAGCCGGCGCCCGTGGATGGGCGCGCGCCGCAGGTGCGCGGGGCAGGCGCGCGACGCTGCGCCCCTGGCGTCACCAGGTCTCCCACTGCTGGTTGCTGCCGCTGCTGCAGGCGTACTGCTTCACGAGAGCCCCGTCGGCGGTCGAGCTGCTGACGACGTCCAGGCACTTGCCGCTGTGCCGCGCGACCAGGCGGTAATACCCGGTGCCGAGGTCCTGGAGCTGCCACTGCTGGTTGTTGCCCCCGTTGCAGGCGTACTGCTTCACGGCCGCGCCGTCGGCGGTCGAGCTGCTGACGACGTCCAGGCACTTGCCGCTGTGCCGCGCGACGACGCGGTAGTAGCCGCTGCCGGCGCTCTGGAGCTGCCATTGCTGGTTGCTGCCGCCGTTGCAGCTCCACTGCTGCACGGCCGCGCCGTCGGCGCTCGAGGCGCCGTTCACATCCAGGCACTTGCCGCTGTGCCGCGCGCCCAGCGTGTAGTACGTGGCGCCCGAGCCCTGGACGACGCCGGTGGCCGCGTCGATCGTCACCTGGTCCGAGTAGCTCATGGTCATGCTGGTGTTGCTGGGGAACTGCAGCGGCAGCCAGACAACCTGCGAGTCGTTGACCGGCCCGCCCCACGCCCCGGCCCAGCGGTCGCCCATGTACAGGAACGACGTTGTCTGCGAGCCCTGGATCGGCAGCACGAAGGCGGTCTGCGAGCTGTAGGCGGTCGAGTCGCCCACGTTCTGCAGCGCGGTCCACGTGCCGCCGATGCTGGAGGCGGTGGCGTACTTCTGCTGGTTGGGGTTCCACCCGGTCGCGCCCGAGGTCAGGAGGAAGTACACGCCGTTGCGCTTGAACAGCGCCGGCGCCTCCCGCCACGAGCCGGCCCAGAGGATCTGGACCAGGCTGCTCACGTTCAGGTAATCGGACGTCAGGCGGTAGATGTGCAGATCGGCGTTCTCGCGCGCGGCCGAGATCATGTAGGCCGCGCCGTCGTCGTCCTTGAACAGCGTGATGTCGCGCGACATGTGCCCCAGCGGGCGGAAGCTGCCGCGGTAGGAGTAGCTCCCGTCCACCGTGCTGGAGGTGGCCACGGCCGCGCGGGCTTCGCCGTAGTCGGTGGCGTTCTCCTTGTGCATCCACATGACATACTGGCCGGTCGAGCTGTTGTAGATGACCTTGGGGCGCTCGATGTTGGCCGAGCCCAGCTCGCGGTGCGAGCCAGGCGTCAGCACGTGGTTGCGGAACTCCCAGCTCTTCAGATCGGTCGAGCGGTAGACATCGACGTACCTGGTCGCGCGGTTCTCGCCGAACCAGTAGTAGTAATCGCCTACCTTGATCACACCCCCGCCGTGGGCGTGGACCACATTGCCGGAGACATCCCGGAACTGCGTGCCGTTGGTGATCGTCTGCGGCGCGGCGTGGGCCGTGCCGGGGAGCCCTGGCTGCGCGAGCGCAGCCAGGCCGAGCGCGAGCGCGAAGCGGAACGATGTGATGTTGCGGGTCTTCCTTGACACTGCGAGCCTCCTTCTCTGGTTCTCCTTGAAAAATCCAGTATCCTCCCCGGATAAAGTGGTAGGGTTCAGGAAGTTCAAACACGTCATGAATGTCAAGGCGATCATGGCCGAGGCTTCATCGTACAGCCGCGCTGCACACATCGGCTGGTGAGCGGATGCGTCGGTTTCGCCTTGACATCCTCGAATCGCTTCGTCGTTTCTGCCCTTCGACGCGTCCAATCATGGCTGTCGGGTCACGCGAGATCCCGTGAAAGGACGCCTTGGCTCGAGCCATCGAGGCAGGTATACAGCACACCATGAAGCGCACAGCCGAGAAGCCGAGCAAGCCGCGCGCGAAGGCGCAGAAGGGGTCGCCCAGGGGGAGCGAGCCCCGGGAGGCCACGGGAGCGCCCGCCGCGCCCTCCGATCCGGGCGAAGCGCAGGAGAACCCGGCCGTCGTCGCGTTCCTGCGCGAGCTGGATCATCCGCTGAAGGAGGAGGTGGTGGCCCTCCGGCAGATCATCCTCGGCGTCAGCCCGGCGATCCGCGAGGAGATCAAGTGGAACGCGCCGAGCTTCAGGACAACCGAGCACTTCGCCACGTTCAACTTGCGCACAAAGGACCGTGTCCGGCTCATCCTTCACCTCGGAGCCAAGGTGAAGGACACCGCGGTGAAGGGGATCGAGATCGCGGACCCGGCTGGGCTGCTGGAGTGGCTTGCCAAGGATCGCTGCCTCGTGACGTTCAGCGACGGAGAGGACGTCCAGGCGAAGCGGGCGGCGCTGGAGTCCGTGCTGCGCGCGTGGCTCCGATGGATCTAGCCCTGCGCGGGGAGCGGGCGATCAGGGCCGAGCGTGTCTGTCCGCGACGGCGAGAGCGCCCCCTGGATGACCGAGGAGCGCCAGGCTGCGGCCCTGCCGAGGCTGCCGTGTGGCCGCCCGGGGTTGGCGCCCGTGGCGCGGTTCGGCTACGAAAGTGGGGTCGTCATGTCGAGGTACCGCAGCGACATCGAGGTGGTGCGGCTCAGAATCCAGGAGTTGGAGGAGCGGCAGCGGCGCGTGCGGGCGGAGTTGATCCTCGTCGAGGCGGGCGCGAACCTCGGTCCTCGCGCCCGCCATCCCTTCAGCCGGCTCATGTACCGCCTCGGCCGAGCGCTGGGGCGGCTACGCAGGAGCCCTCAGGGATCCTCGCACGATCTCGCGGCAGCGAGGGCCCGCCTCGTCCGGCTCGAGCAGCGGGTCGCCGAGGCCGAGGCGGCGCTCTCGCGGGCGACGCACGAGGCCGCAGGGAGGGCTCGGGCCAGCGACGCGTCCCCGTCGTCGCCTTCGGCGCCGCCGGCGCCGCACGGCACGCCACCTCGCAGCATGTCCTACGCGCTCGGCCGGTCGGTCGGGCGGATACGCCGGCGCTGACCTGGCAGTGGCACCTGAACCTGGGGCCGGCCTGGGCGCAGGAGGGCATTGCCATGCATGTCGCTCGCGAGACCTGGTGGCTCGACCCGGTCAGGCTCGAGCAGGTGAGGGACGCACCGATGTCGCTTGAGGTGATGGAGCAGGCGGTCCCGTACACGCTCCGCACGGAAGATGCCGTCCTGTTCTATGTGCAAGCGGCCAGCATGGTGGGCTGCTTCGTTCGCGGCGACGGCGCCAGGCTGCGGAGGCTCATGGATGCCATGGACACGGCGGAGGAAGCGGCGCCCGACGGCTCATCCGACGAGCTCTCGCAGCTCCTCGAGCCTGCCACCTGGCAGTCCTGCATCGACGCGCTGATGCGGGACGTATCCCCTCTGCGCTAGTCCCGCGTCGAGCAGGTTCGTCCCTGGGTGCACTGGGGATCGTGCCGAGTTGCCGTGCTCGAAAGCCCCTGCTCGTCGCGCGGCGCGGGGCCCCAGCCGGACACGTGACCCTCGCTGCTGTGGCTAGTTCCGGGATCGTTCATTCTGGAACGGTCGGTCCAGAACGCGCCGATGAAGCCAGGACAGGGTGCGGTCTGCACTGCCTCATTCTGGAACGATCAGTCCAGAACGCGCCGATGGAGCCAGGACAGGGCGCGGTCTGCACTGCCTCATTCTGGAACGGTCGGTCCAGAATGCGCCGCTGGAGCCAGGACAGGGTGCGGTCTGCACTGCCTCATTCTGGAACGATCAGTCCAGAATGCGCCGCTGGAGCCAGGACAGGGTGCGGTCTGCACTGCCTCATTCTGGAACGATCAGTCCAGAACGCGCCGCTGGAGCCAGAACCGGTGGGCTCGAGCAGGGGGCTAGCCCGGAGCCCGCGGGCGCCGTCCTTCAGCCCCCTGCCGGGCTCCACCGGCCGCCCCTGCCCGCCGACCTACGGCGCGTACTTCGCCACGACGAAGTCCATGTTGCCGAGCGGCGTGAGCAGGCCGCCGCCGTACTCCACCGACCAGGCCGAGTCGAACATCACGCCGCTGAAGAAGACGTTCCCCGCCGCGTCCACGGCGAGGCCGCGCTCCTCCTCGGCGCCGTGCAGGAGCGAGTAGGTCTGGAACACGTACCCCCGGCTCCACAGGAGCGAGCCCGCCGGATCCAGCTTGGCCAGGTAGCGGCTCATCGCGAACTCCGAGAACGAGGTCATCAGCCCGCCGCCGAGGTCCACCACACCCCGGTAGTGCCCGAGCAGCGCGATGTTGCCGGCCGCGTCGAGCGCGACCGCGCTGGCGTCTTGCGCCGACGCGTTGCCGAGCGCCTCGCTCCAGAGGACGCCGCCGCTGCCCGCGTCGAGCTTCGCGACGAGCGCGTCCGTGCTCCCCGCGCTCGTCAGCGTCACGCCCCCGCCGAGGCTCACCTGCCCGCCGAACCACCCGGCCACCACCAGGCCGCCCGCCCCGTCGAGCGCCGCGCCCGTCACCTGATCGTCCTCCGGCCCGCCGATCGTCTTCCCCCAGACCGTGGCGCCGCTGCTCGACGCCAGCCGGACCACGAACCCGTCTTCCCCGCCAGCGCCGCTCACCGGCCCGCCGCCGAGGTCGACCCAGCCCTGCGTCCAGCCCGCGAGCACCACGTCGCCCGACGACGCGTCCACCGCGAGGTCCTTCGGCCACATCACGTACTCCACGCCGAACCCCCGGCTCCACAGCGGGACACCGCCGGGGTCGAGCCGCAGCACGAAGGTCTTCGTGATGTCGCTGGCCGGCAGCGGCCCCTGACCGAAATCGATCGGACCATAGTAGCGCCCGGCCACCGTGATCTCGCCCCCGGGGCCGACCGCGATCGCCTCCGGCTGCTGCGTGTCCGGGGTGCCGTACCGCTGGCTCCAGAGCGTCGTGCCGTTCGCGTCGAGCCGCAGCACGAAGACGTCCGCTTTGCCCGCGCTGACCAGCGGACCGGCCCCGAAGTCCACCGTGTTCCAGAAGGTCCCCGTGACGAACACGTCCCCCGACGCGTCCGTGGCGATGCCGACGCCCATGTCCGTGCCGTCGCCGCCGAAGCTGCGCGCCCAGAGGACGTTGCCGGCCGGGTCGAGCTTGATCACGAACGCGTCCGGCGCGCGCCCGCCCACGAGCGTCTGCGACCCGACAGGCAGAGAGCGGGAGAAGCTCCCGGTGAGCAGCAGGTTGCCCGCCGCGTCCGTGGCGAGGTCATGAACGAGCTTCGTGCCGGACTGGGCGTTCGCGTCGCCGAAGAGCTTGCTCCACAGGTGCCCCGGCACGCACCCCACCGCGCCATTGCAGTCGACGTCCGTGGTCGAGGTGCACGCCTCGGACGCAGGCCTCACCTCGCCATAGCAAGGCCCCCACGCCGTGCCGGTCAGGTTGCACGCGCGCTGGCCCTCCTGGCACACGCCGACCCCCTGCGTGACCGCGGGCCCGCCGTAGCAGGCCTCGGTCGCCCCCGGCGCGCAGATCATCTCGCAGATCAGGGCCACGTGGCTGCTCCACACGCTCGGCGCCGCGCCGCCCTCGAGATCGCTGCCCAGGTACACGCCCGTGCGCCCGCACGGGTCCGTCGACTGCGGCCTCGCGCCGGGCGACCGCGCCTCGATCTCCTTCACCAGCTCGCCCCGCGCGCGCAACGCGGAGAGCTCCGCCGCGTCGAGCTCCTCGAAGACCGCCGGGTCCCCGGCGAGGACCAGCCGCCCGTCGACCGCGGCGAGCGGCTCGGCCGCGCGGCGCTCGATCGCCTCGATCTCGGCCGCCAGCGAGGCCTCGGCGCCGTCCGCCAAGACGAGCAGGACGCGCTCGGCGTCGAGCGCCGGGTCGAGCGCCACATGGTAGGCGACCCGCGCCGCCCCGAGGTCGAGGCGGAGCCGCTCCCCCGGCGGCAAGGCGCTCACGTCGGCCTGGGTGACGCGCACGTGCCGGACCGCCGGCGCAGCCCCGGCGGGCTCGTCGCCCGCGGGGGCGCAGCCGGCTGCGCTCGAGGCGGCGATGGCGCACGCGGCAACAGGGATCCAGCACGAGAAGGCAACAGCGCGTCGTTGGTCCAAAGCGTCCAAAGCGTCCAAAGCGTCCAAAGCGTCCAAAGCGTCCAAAGCGTCCAAAGCGTCCAAAGCGTCCAAAGCGTCCAAAGCGTCCAAAGCGTCCTCCTGAGAGCGCAGGTTGCACCCCGCCGCCCGACCGATCCGCGGCGAGCGAGGGTGGCGCTCGAAACTCAACAGGTTATCCGCTCGCGCCCTCGCCTCGCGACGAATTTCGGCGGCAGACATCGAATTGAGCCGCGCCGCGCCGCGCATGCCACCGCATCGGGTGCGGTCGTATCGCACCAGGAGAGGAAGGCTCACGACGACTCGACTGCCACGCTACTCCACTCCACGCGCGCGCCCTCAGCGCGGCCGCCGCGGCGCGTCGGGGCCGAGGAGATACGCGAGCGCCAGGGCCGTGGCCTCGGCCTCGAGCTGCGCCGCGCCGATCAGCTCAGGACGCTCGACCACCGCGCGGTGTGTGAGCGCCTCGACGGCGGTCTCCACCACGAACGCCGCGACGCGCACATCGGGCACCGCGAGGCGCGCGCGGTGGGGCGCGAGGTAGCGCTCCAGCAGCGCCGCGAGCTTGCGGCTCGTCTCCATCACCTCGGCGAGCCGGCCGACGCGGGGGACCTGCTCGACAAGGATCTTGTGCAACGCCGGCGAGATCCGGTGCGCGTCGAGCCCGGCGCGCACGAAGGCGCGCACGGCCGCCTCCGGATCCGCCGGCTCCGCCGCGGACAGCGCGCCCTCGACGCACGCCACGAGCGCGGCGGCGTGCCGCTCGACGAGCGTCGCGACGAGCGCCTCCTTGCTCGGGAAGTATTGATAGAGCGACCCGACGCTGACGCCGGCGCGCGCCGCGACAGCGATCGTGGTCAACCCGTCATACCCGCGGTCGAGCAGAACGCGAATCGTCGCCTCCAGGATCGCCTCCACCGTCGCCCGCGAGCGCTTCTGGCGCGGTGCTTTCCGCGGATTTGTCTCGACAGTGCCCATCGTGGGACGCGCCTCCGGCAACGCGAATAGCGAACACGAATGAACATTCGCATACTGGCTCGACCCCACACAGGAGGCAATGACCATCATGAAGACCACGACCCCCGAGCCCCACGGCCCCGTCGCGCGGCGCGCCGGCGCCTCGTCCGGCCCCTGGCCCCCGCCCGCGGCAGGGCGCGGAGGCGCGGCGTGAGCGCCCTCGACATCGCCAGCGCGCTCGCCTCGCTGACCGACCCCGGCGCGCTGCGCTTGCTCGGGTCGTACACGGCCGGCGGCCCCTGCATGGTCGGCGTCACGACGAAGGCCGCCGGCAGCACCGACGGCTTCTGGGAGCGGCACGACGGCGGCGACGAGCTCCTCGTGGTCCTCCGCGGGCGCGCGACGTTCACGATCGACCTGCCCGACGGCACGACGGAGGTGACCGACGTCGGCCCGGGCCAGGCGCTGCTGATCCCGCGCGGCGCGGCGCACTCGGCGCGCGTCGCCGACGACGTGCACGTGTTCTTCGTGACGCCCGGCGACGGCAACGCCACCTGGCGCGACGCCGAGGCGGGCGCCCGCCCGGCGCCCGGCGAGGAAAGCGCCGCGCTCAGGCGAGGCGCGCCGCGATGAGCGGGATGTCGTCTTCCAGATGGCGGGTGGTCCGGTAAGGCTGCCAGCCGAGCTCGCCGCGCGCGCGCTCGTTCGACATCCGGTTGTCGAGCGCGAGCAGCATCGCGAAGAACGGCCCCCAGATCGCGCCTGCCTGCTCGCGCGAGGCGCTCGCGACAGGCACCTTCAGGGCGCGACCTATCCAGCGAGCCACGTCGCCCGTCGCCACGTTCGCGCCGGCCCCGTTGTAGATCCGGCCCGGCGGCGCCTTTTCCAGGGCGAGGACGTACAGCTCCGCCAGGTCGTCGACATGGACGCACGTGACCTGGTTGTCGCCCGCGCCGAGGTGATGGGAGACGCCGTGCTGGCGCGCGGCCGCCACGAGCTTCGGCAAGACGCTCTGGAGCGTGTCGCTGTGCGTGAGGATCGAGGGGCGGATGACCGCGCTCCGGATCCCCCGCTCCGCCGCGGCCAGGTAATCGCCCTCGACCTCGCGCCGCACCGCCGCCGCGTGACCGGGCGCCGAGGGGTGGTCCTCCCCCACCGGGACGGGCCCCGTGTCGCCCACCACGCCGGTGGCGGTCGTCCCGATCAGGCACTTGCCCGTCCCGGCGAGCGCCGCGGCGAGGGCCTGCGCCACGCGCCGCTCCTGCGCCACCGCCGCGCGGAGATCGCCGCCGCGCATCTCGAAGGCGATGTGCACGGCGGCGTCCGCGGACCGGGCCGCCTCGGCCAGGACCTCCACGTCGTCGAGCGACGCGCGCAGCGGCTCGGCCGGGACCCCCATGTCCCGCAGGCGCCCCGCGCTCGCCTCGTCGCGCACCGCCGCGATGACGGCGTGTCCCTTGTCATGG
The DNA here is from genome assembly GCF_051530195.1 of Sorangium sp. So ce321. Lineage (NCBI taxonomy): Bacteria > Pseudomonadati > Myxococcota > Polyangiales > Polyangiaceae > Sorangium > Sorangium sp. So ce321. The sequence goes on from NZ_CP150329.1 coordinate 9,050,408, forward strand.
AACCGCCGCGCGACCCGTGACCCGATATACCCCGTCGCTCCAGTGACCAGTATCCGCATGAGCACCACCCTTTCCCCTGAGCCCCCCACCCAGGCGACGCCCGCGAGATTAAGGCCCCCCACCATGAAGTCGAGTGAATAGGATGTATATGAATCATAAATTCAATTTATGAGAAGGATCTCGACGTCGACCTGCGCCCGATCCTCCTCGTGGTGTCGGAGGCGGGTAGCGTCGCGACGGCGGCGAGCCGCCTGTACCTCACGCCCACCGCGGGGAGCGCGGCGCTGCGGCGGCTCGCGGCGGCTCGCGTCGGCTCGCGCCGGCGTGGGGGGCGCCGCCCTTCGTCCGCGCGGGGCGCGGGCTCGCGCTGACGGCGCGCGGTGATCCCGGCGCAGCTCCGCGCCGTCGCCGACGCGCCGAGCTGGCCCCGCGGAGCGCTCGCGCGCCCGTATCCATGTGAAGCATCGTCGCAAAGTTGTGGTGGCGGTTAGAAAGACGAAATACGTTCAAGACGCCTTGGAGTGCGCCAATACATCTCCGCCTCCAGCGCCGAGCCGTATCGATTTCTGTCCTTGCAGAGCCCGCCACGATGACTGATAAGGAAGAGGCTGGCCGGGGGGAGATCGGCTTGACGGCATGGCGTTCACGCTCCCCTGCATCGACGTCTCGGACTGGAAGACATTCGAGCTTCTCCAGCTCGTCATCGACACCATCCCGGACCCCATCTTCGTCAAGGATCGGCGACATCGCTGGATCGCCTGCAACCCGGGCTTCTGCGGGTTGATCGGGCGGGGCTACGAGGAGCTGATCGGCCGCAGCGACCCGGATTACTGGCCGAAGCACCAGGCGGACCTCTTCTGGAGCTATGACGATGCGGTCTTCGACTCCGGCGAGCCGAACGAGAACGAGGAGGTCGCCACGGGCTCGGACGGGGTGACGCGCACGATCTGGACCCGCAAGTTCCCCATGAAGAACGCGCGGGGCGACGTGGTCGGCCTTTGCGGGATCATCACCGATATCACCGACCTGAAGCGGCGGCACACGGAGGCCGAGCGGATCGCGGCGGAGAACCGGGAGCAGCGCGCGATCATCGACGCGCAGGCGGCGATGCTCGATCGGGTGGCGATGCCGGTCATCCAGGTCTGGCAGGGGATCCTGCTCATGCCGCTGGTCGGGGAGATCAACGACCGGCGCGCTGCCCAGGCGCTCGAGACCCTGCTCGAGGCCGTCAGTCAGCGGAGCGCGGAGTTCGTGATCCTCGATATCACCGGCGTGCCGGTCATCGACACCGCCGTGGCGCGCCACCTGGTGCGCGCCGTCCAGGCGGCGGAGCTGCTCGGCTGCCGGAGCGTGATGGTGGGCATCGGCCCGGAAATCGCCATGACGCTCGTGGGGCTGGGCGTGGACTTCGGCCGGATCACCACGCAGGGCACGCTCCAGAGCGGCCTCGCGTATGCGATGAGCCGCCTCGGCGCGAAGCGCGCGGCCAGCGCGCCCGCCCGCTGACCCTGCCCCGGCGCGCCGCGCGGCGCGAGCTCACGCGCCCCAGAGCGCCTTCACGCCGTCGGCGATGAACTGCACCGCGATGGCGGCCAGGATCAGGCCCATGACGCGCTCGAGCACGGCCACGCCGGACGCCTTGAGCACCCGCTGCAAGAGCCCCGCGCCGCGCAGCACGAAGTAGGAGGCCACGAAGGTGATGGCCACGCTGGCGAGCACCAGCGCCATGGCGACGAGGTCGTCGCCCCCGCGCGACATGAGCACCATCACGGTGGCGATGGCGCCCGGCCCGGCCAGGAGCGGCATGGCCAGCGGCACCAGCGCCACGTCCTCCTTCGCGATGCCCTCCTGCTCCTCGGACGGGGTCGTGCGCGTCGCGGAAGCGCGGGCGCGCAGCATGTCCAGCGACGTGATGAGCAGCAGGATGCCGCCCGCGACGCGGAACGCGCCGAGCGAGACGCCGAAGATCTTGAAGATGACGCCGCCGAAGAGGGCGAAGAAGAGCATCAGCCCGCCGGCGACCGCGCACGCCCGCCGCGCCGTGCGCCGCACCTTCTCCGGCGGATCGCCCGCGGTCATCGTCAGGAACAGCGGCACGATGCCGATGGGGTCCACGACGAAGAAGACCGCCGACAGCGACATGAGGAACAGCGAGACGTACCCGCTCATCGTCGCCCGCCGCCGCCGCGATGGGTCCCGGCGCGCCGCGCGACCTCGGCGGCGCCGGGCAGCGCGGCCCCGTCCACCGCGGGCCCCGCGCCCGGGCGCGAGGAAGAGCGCGCGCGCCGCACGTCCTCGATCCGCCGAGGGCAACTGCAGGGGTACGGGTCGACACGGCGCACGGCGAGTTCAGTAGCACTCTCCCCGGCCGGCGGCTCCACCTCGGCTCCGGGCCGCCGGTCTGTCCAGCGCCTCGAGCGCCGGACGAGAACGAACCGGCGGTCGAGGGAATGGACAGGCGCGGCCGCCCGCCGCCGGAGCGGTCGTGTCGAGATCACGCGCTTCGACGCACCGGGCGCCGCGCGTTTCGAGTAGCCTGCGCGCGACGTCTGCTCGGGGCTCTCCCTGTCGCCCTCGCGTCATCCACGACCCACCAAGGAAAGCGACGAATGACCACCACAGCCGAAGCGCCGACCTCCGACCGCGAGCTCGTGTTGACGCGCATCATCGACGCGCCGCCCGAGAAGGTGTTCAAGGCATGGACCGATCCCGAGCTGCTCAAGCAGTGGTTCGCGCCAAAGCCCTTCACCACGCCTGTCGCCGAGCTCGACCTCCGGCCCGGCGGCGCCAACCTGATCGTGATGCGCGACCCGCAGGGCAACGAGTACCCGAACCGGGGCGTCTATCTCGAGATCGTCGAGAACGAGCGGATCGTCTTCACCGACGCCTACACGAGGGCGTGGGAGCCGTCGGCGAAGCCGTTCATGACCGTGATCATCACGTTCGAGGACCAGGGCGGCAAGACGAAGTACACCGCCCGCGCGCGGCACTGGACGGTCGCCGATCGCGAGGCGCACGAGAAGATGGGGTTCCACGAAGGCTGGGGCCAGTGCGCCGACCAGCTCGCGGCCCTCGTCACCGCGAACGGGTAAGAAGTGACGCCTGGCGACCTCGCCGTGCGGTGAGGGTCGTTCGTCCCTCGGGGGCCGCCCCTGTCCGTCGACGCAGCGAGAGCGACGGACAGGCAGGCGGGGGTCGCGACACAGAGGCGGCGAGTCGGGCGGTGAGGCTCCGGGGCCGAGGCGCTCGCCGGGGACGGGCGGCGCTTCAGCTCTTCGGGATACGCCACGTCGCGCCGGCCCGGAAGAAGAACACGTCCGGGAGGCTCTGGCCGCCTCCGGGGATGCCGTCGTCGTCGTCGTTCATCGGCTCGAAGCGGCGGAACAGGCTGTGGCCCGCCTGGGCCGTCAGCCACACCGAGGAGAACGCGCGCACGCCGAGGGTGACGCCCGCGGTCGCGACCGAGTAGGCGATGTGGTCGACACACTGCTCGGGCCGCGCCACCCGCTCATCCTGCTCGGTCAAAGGGTCGTCCGCAGGCTGCGCCGCGCAGGGCCACGCGCCCGTGACGCGCGGATCGCGCACCGCGTAGGCGTTACCCGCCACGTCCGCGCGCAGGCCGAGCTCGACGCGATCCGAGAACGTGAGCTTCGCCGTCGCGAAGCCCGGAAGGAAGGCCTCGAGTCGGAAGTACGGACTCGGCGCCCACTCGACGTAAGCGGCCGGCAGCGGGAGGAACGAGCCGAAGCTGAAGGACGCGAGCGCTCCACCCCCGAGGACGAGCTTCTCCGAGAGCGTGTGGGTCGCCAGCGCGAGCGCGCTGACGCGGGCGAGCCCGCCGTCGAACCCCTCGAAGTCGCCCGCCAGCCCCGGCGCCACGCGCAGCGAGAGCGCCCAGTCGTGGGGAAGGAGCTGGACGAAGAGCGCGGCGACGTCGACGGAGTGAAAGGCCCGGAGCTGGTCGAAGCCGGGCGAGGCATCGGCGTAGGAGACCGCCTCGACGTGGTATGCCACCCCCGGGATCAGGTACGTCTTCTCCCCGAGGGGGATCGGCACGTTGGCGCTCACCTCGTACGACGTGACCTGCGCCCGCGTGGGGCGCGGATCCTCGAGGGCGACGCCCGGCATGTACTGCGCGCTCAGGTCCACGAGATCGGGGAGCTGGCCCCACGCCACGCCGGGCGCGAAGACCCACAGGAGCGCCGCGAGGACGAGGAGCCGCGAGGTCCGCGCGCTCCGGCGGGGGCCGTCGCCCCGTCGCCTCTTCCGCAGGGAGAGCAGGGAGCGCGCCGCGGTGCGATCGGCCGGCCTCATCGCGCCACCCGCTCGTCGAGCCAGTCGAAGAGCCGCGCCTGGGCCAGCAGCTGGTTGCCGCCCTGGCAATGCACCTGCGACGCGGTGCTCGCGTCGAACACCATCATGTGCTTCGGGCACGTGAGCGCGCGCAGGAGGCGCTCCGACTCGCCCGGAGACGCGTCCTCGGCGCTGCCCTCCATGATCAGCGTCTCGCACCGGATGTCCGCGACGCCGTCGCTGTTGTCGTATTTGCCGAGCTCATCGATCACCTCGTGCGGCGTCGAGACGCCGTGCTTCCAGGTCACGTCGTCAAAGTACCAGCGAGCGTCGGGCAGCACGACCGACGCGGCGTCGATGGCGCGGTCGAAGGCCGCGGGCCCGCGCCGGTGCAGCTCGAGCACGCCGGGTATCGACGCGAAGTGGCGCAGCATCGCGTCGCGCCAGCTGACGACGCCCGGGTTGGCGACGAGGGCGCGCAGGCGGCGCTCGCGCGACGCCGCGCGCGGCGCGAGGTAGCCGCCGAACGAGAGGCCCATCAGCACGAACCGATCGGCGTCGAGCCGCTCGTCGCGCTCGGCGAAGTCGAGCACGCGGCCCACGGGGACCTCCCAGTCGGGCCGGAACGGGTGTCCATGGAGGCGCAGCGAGGCGCCCTGGCCAGGGCCGTGGAACGAGAGGACGTGGTAGCCCCGCTCGAGCGCGCCGTCGATGACCCACATCGTGTCCTCGGGCCACGCGTGGAGGCCCTGCTGGAGCACGATCGTGGGCGCGCGCTCGACGCCAGGCGCGTAATGGACTCGCCCGTGGAGCACCCCGCGCTCGTAGGGGATGTCGACCTGCCTCGAGTCGTAGCCCCGCATGCGCAGCGCCCGCCCGTGCAGGTCGAGCGCCGCGATCGTCGCCTCGACGAGGCGTGGATCGGCGCGATCCGCGTAGCGCATGAGCCCGGCCCGGTAGTACGCGCCCGCGCGGAGGAAGTGCGACGCGGCGCTCCGCGCGTGGCCGCGCGCCTCCGCCTCCTCCCCGTAGCCCCGCACGCGCTCCGCGGTCGCCAGCCACTGCTCGAACCACGAGCGCTCGTCGCCCGGGCGGATGCGCGTCGCCGTGTCGAGCACCTCGCCCACGTCGGTCAGGCCCATCGACGCGAGGCCGAGCCAGAACACGATCTGCGCGTCCATCACCGGCTGGCCGACGAACTTGTAGCGGTGCCAGACGCTCGCCGCCTGGCCCTGCCCGAGCACGTCGTCGCCGTGGAACCGCGCGGAAGCGACCTCCTTGTCGAGCCCGCGGCGGCCCGTGGCGAAGCCGAGCGCGGCCGCGCCGCCCGCCACGGCCGTGTGGGTGAGAAATCTCCGCCGTTCGATCATGGATGCACCTCCAGGGCTGATAAAACAAATGATTGAAACAAGTGTTTCAACAGTTGACGCCTGGGCGGAGGGTTGTCAAGGTGCGTTTCAAACAACTGTATGAACGACCGAGACCGACCCACCTCCGCGGACGATCCACGGCAGAGGCTCGTCGTCGCTGCGATCGAGCAGATCGAGCAGCACGGCATCGGGCAGGCGACGGTGCGCAAGATCGCGGCCGCGGCCGGCGTGAACATCGCCGCGGTGAACTATTATTTCCGGTCCAAGGAGGCGCTCCTCGCGGCGGCGCTCGAGGTCTCGATCCGCAACATGCTCGAGGACGGCGAGGAGCTCCTCGCCCGGATACCTGGCGAGCCCATGGACGCGCTCAGCGGGCTGCTCGGCTACTACCTCGAGGGCTGCCTGCGCTTCCCGAACCTGAGCAGGGCCCACCTGAACGACGCGTTTCACGCCGACGACTACAGCGGTCCTTTTCCGGTGCTGTTCACGCCCGTGATCGGGCGCCTGCGCGATCTCGTCCAGGCGGCCGTGCCCGGGCTCGACGAGCGCGCGGCCGCGCACCGCGTCGTGGCCGCGCTCTCGGCGGTGTTCTTCCCGGCGTTCTTCGCGGGGCTCTACCAGGGCCTGGGCGCGCTCGGCTCGCCGGCCGACCGCCTCGCCTACGTGCGAGAGCTGGCGCGCCAGACCCTGGCGCCCCCGCCCGCGGCATCCCCGGCGCCCGCGCCATCCCCGGCACCGGCGCCATCCCCGGCACCGGCGCCTCGAGGCCGGCGGCCGAAGCGCGGGTGAACGACGTCGCCGGCGCGCTCGGGGCGAGGCCGGCGGCGTCAGCTCAGGGCGCCGCGGGCTCGCTCGCCTTGATGCGACGGGCCGCTTCTTCCTGGGTGATCTCGTCGGTGCTGGCCGCCTCCCAGTGGGTGACCGCGTAGTTCGGCTCGATCAGCTCGTTCACCGCGTCCACCGCTGCCACGTGCGCCGGGCTCATGACGAAGGCGTACATCTCATCGGTCGAGGCCCAGACGGCCAGCGTGCGCCCGGAGCCGCAGGACGGCGACTGGGCGAGCTGGATCGCCACGAGGCCGGGCTGCGACGCGAGCTGCGCCTGGATCGCCCCGAAGTACTGCATGTACTTCTCCCGCGCGGCGTCCCCCGGCAGGGGGACGCCGTAGGTCGCGCTGATCGTGTACGACGAGCCCTCCGGCGGCGGCCGGAGCTTGCCTGTCTCGGGATCCACGCCGGGCCCGCTCAGCGGCGCCGCCTGCAGATCGGCCTCGAGCGCGCCGCCCGTGCACTCGGGGTCAGAGGTCTGGGGCGCCGTCCCGCCCGAGTCGGAGCCGCATCCCGACAGGATCACCCCGAGCGCAGCGACGATCGCGGCCGCGATTGCGCGCGAGGAGAGCTCGATCGTCTCGTTCAACCTACGTGTCTTCATGGTCATGGTCCTTTCTGTTCGTGTGCTCCGGGGAGCTCAGTCGGCGCGCGAGACGATCCCGAACACGAGCTCGGGGAACGTCCTTTCGAGGCGACGAGAGTGGAAGTCCGTCCTGCGGCCCATGCTGCGCACCTGCACCGGCGTGCCGGGCGGCGGCGCGTCGCCGAGCGTGACGACCCAGGTGAGGGCCTCGCCGTCGCGCACGGCCACATAGGTGTACGAGCCGGCCGGGAGGCGCTCCTCCACGCGGCCGGCCATGGGCGCGCGGTCGGCGGCGGAGCGGGCGAGCTGGCCGAGAGGGTTCGCGGCGACAGCGTCGAGCGGCCCCGCGGCCGCGGAGGGCCTGTCGAGCCGCCACGCGAGCGCGATGAAGAGCGCCGCGAAGACCGCGAGGCCGAGGAGCGGCTTCACGAGCCGGCGCCGGGCGTGCCGCGGCGCCGCGCTCCGCGCCGCTCGGGCAGAGGAGACAAGCATCATCTGAGACTCCTTGAGGGCGCGCCGCGAGCGTCCCTCCTGGGGCCACCGCTGCGTCACCGAATGCACCTGCGTTCCCGGACGATCGCGGAACGTTCAACCGCGACCGCGATTTCGTTCGCGACGGTCGGCATGAGCGCAGGCAGCGCTAACGCAACGCGTTATAATACATGAACAGAGCCGAGGCGGCGGCGTATTGATGGCCAGAGACGGATGGCGGATAAGGGCGCCGTGAGCATCCAGGACGACGCCCCGCTCCTGTCGGTGATGAGCCACTTCGGCCTGAGCGAGGACGCGCTGCTCGGTATCGGCGGTGAGGCGTGCGTCTTCGCGCTCGACGAGGACAAGATCGCGCGCGTCCACCACCCCGGGACGGCGCGGGAAGCGGTCGACCTGCGAGCCCGGTTGCTCGAGGACCTGCGCCGGAGCGCGAGCGCGGTGCCGTTCTCGATCCCACATGTCCTGGAGATCACCGAGCGTCACGGGCGCCTCATCACGATCGAGCCGCGCCTCCCGGGGCGGCCTCTCCTGCGCGTGCTCGGGGAGGCGACGGGCACCGAGCGCGACGACCTCATCACGCGCTTCCTCGAGGCCTCGACGCGCCTCTGCGCCCTGCGCCTGGACCATGAAGGGTACGGCGACCTGTGCGAGGCCGAGCCGATCCGGGCGAGCTCTCACCGCGCTTACCTCGAGCAGCGTGCGAAGAAGAGCCTGGCGTCCGCCGGGAGCGCCTTCGCGGGCGTCGATGCGTCGCGGCTCGCGGCCGCGCTGCCCGAGCCGGATCGGCCGAGCTTCGTGCACATGGATCTCTTCCCGGGCAACGTGCTCGTCGAAGATCGGGAGGTGAGCGCCGTCGTCGATTTCGGGGGCCCATCCGCCCTGGGGGACGCCCGGCTAGAGCCGCTGTCGGCCGTCGCTTATCTCACGCCGTTCATCACCCCGACCGCCACGGATCGCGATCGGCGCCTGGCCCGCGAGTGGCTGCAGGCCCAGCGCCTCGACGCCCTGCTCGCGCCGGCGGAGCGCTGGCTGGCCGCCCGCTGGTCGTTCGCTCGAGACGACGTGCGGCTGCATCAGTGGTGCCGAGAGGTGCTGCTCGAGCCGGCGGAGCATGGCTGAAGCCGACATGCCCTGAGCCGAGCGCCGTCTGCGGCCCGCGCCGGGCTCCCCGCGGGCGGGGAGCCCCCCGCGCGTCCCGGGATCAGCCGGCCCAGACCTGCTCCAGGGCCGCGATGTAGGCATCGAGCGAGGTCGTCTGCTCGGCCTTCGCGTCCACCACCTTCCCCGCCGCGTCGCGGATCGGCGTGAGCATCGGCGGGATCGTCGCGATGGTGCGCGGCAGGTCCAGCGCCTTGAGCCGGGCCAGCACCTCGTCGCGCCACGCCGGGTTGATCCGGCTCCCGTGGCGCTCGACCAGCGCCTTCAGCGCCTCTCGATCGCCCGTGGCCTTGATGCGGTGGAGCTCCGCGAGCAGCTCGCCCGAGGCCTTGCGCCAGGCGTCAGGGTCCTTCACCACGAAGAAGGTCTTGCCCTGGCGCACCTCGACGGCGACAGCGCCCCTGTCCTTGACCCAGCCAAAGGCGATCAGCTCGGCGCGGAGGTGGTCCTCCTCGGCCACGTCGCCCTGCGGGACCGTCCTCAGCATCGTGAGCTGCGTCGTCGCCGCGTAGGCGGGGAAGGCCCGCGCGCAGGCGGCGTCCGGCAGGATGCCGATCTCGACCGTCTTCGGGTCGCCGGTCAGCCAGTCGGCGACGCGCTCGGCGCGGCCCTCCTCCAGGGCCGCGTAGTAGGGGGCGAGGAGCTCCGCCGGATCGGCCTTGAGGTCCGGGTTCACCTTGCCCGAGCCGTGGCCGGTGACCTCGTGGAACGAGGTCGCCGCGAAGCTCATGTGACGCCCGCAGCGGCGGATCTCGGCGCGCGCCTCCTCCGGGGCGAACTCGTCGATCATCTTGTCGTAGGTGAGCGCCTCGCGGGTATCCATCGTGGAGAGGACCACGAAGTTCTTCGAGCCGTGCTTCTCGCGGATCGCCTGCGCGTTCGGCAGGTTCACGCCCGAGAACGTGAACGGCCCGCCGTCGCCCGTGGCCGCGATGGCGATCACGGCCGCGGCCGCGGGCACCTGGAAGGCGTCGCGCTTCCACCTCGCCTCCCACGGCATCTTCTGCTCGAAGTATTGCGCGTTCCTCGCGAGCGCCTGGAGCGGCGGATCGCGCTCCGGATCGGCGATGAACACGATGCCCTCGAAGCCGCCCTTGCGCGCGCGGACGTCGTTGTACGTCTCGATGAAGCCGAGGATGTAATCGACCGGGAAGACCTGCTTGAGCCAGGCGACGTCGTGCTCGGTGAACTCGCCCGGCTCGCCCGTCTTCAGGTACCGGACGAGGTGCTGGAGCGCCCCCTGCTGCACGGGCGGCGCGAGCGCGACGGCGGCCTCGAGGTGCTTCACCACCCGGCCGAGCTCCTTCGCGCCCACGCCGGGCGGCGCGCCGTCGCCGCCGGCCCGATAGACCTCCTCGACGAGCTTGCCGCCCTTCTTGACGATACGGCCGTTGAGCTCGTACTTCTCCTTGAACTTCTCGAGGTCCTTGCTGTTCACCCCCTCGTAATGGTTGGCGGCGGACTCGAGCAAAGGGTCCTTGCCGTTGCCCGGCGTCTTGTTGGTGACGACGGGCGCCACCTTCGGGTCGAAGAGCCCGGCGAGCAGGTCCTTCGGGACAGCGATGTTCAGCGCCCTGGCCGCGCCCTCCAGCTCCTGCTGCGAGAAGGGCGGGACGAGCTTCTGCCCCGTGCGCGCGTCGTGGATCCCGTGGTGCAGGAAGAGCATCTTCCGGTAGGTCGCGAGCCTGTCGCGCAGCGCGGGATCGAGCCTGTCCTTCTGCGCGAGGAGCCGGATCATGAGCTCCGTCGCGGGCCAGGCGTACCTGGAGGTCTGCATCGTGAACAGCGGGTCGCCCGCGAGCGCGGCCTGCGCGAGGTGGTAAGCGAGCGCGCGCTGCCCGGGCGTGAGCCTGTCGAAGCCGCGCGGCGCGTACGAGGCCGCGGTCACGCCGCCCACCTCCTCGAGCACCTTGACGGTGCTCCTGGCCGCCGCGGGGGCGGCGCTATCCGGCGCGGCCGCGCCGGTGGCCGGCGCCGCGCTCGCGACCCCGGCCGCGGGCGGCGGGGGCGCCGGCGCGGCAGGCTCGGCCGGCGGCTGGGCCGGAGAGCAGGCGGACTGGAGGGCTGCGCAAAGGGCGAGGGGGGCGACGAGGTGCTGGCGGTACATCGTGGGCGGGATCAGTACCGAAAGCGCCCGCCGGCGAGAAGGCCTCCGCGGCACGGCAAAGGGGTTCGTCACGGACGGTCCGGCGGACACGGCCGGCGCGGCGATCCCCCTTCCCCGCGTGGCGCGCGCTCGGCGGCCAGCGGGGCGCCCGCGGCGCTGATCAGAAGAAGGAGTAGACCGACAGCTCGAGGCGCTCGTTGGTCGCGGTCACGTCGTCGGCGAAGGTCTGCTCCGAGTACTGGAACGAGAGCCCGGTGCGGACGGCCGGCGTGATGTCGATGAACACGTTGCCATCGATGTAGCGCGACTCGCGGAAGGCGGTGCGGAGGGCGGCGTAGCCGTTCTCCTCCGTCACCCGGTCGTTCCAGCCCTGGGTGTAGTTGCCGGAGATGGAGATGCGCCCCGACGGGGGCAGGTAGTACTGGAGCCCGACCATGAAGCCCTTCCAGCCGATGGTCTTCAGGTTGCCGTTCGCGTCATAGACGACGAGGCCGTTGTCGATGCCCGGCGCGTAGGTCGCGCCGTCGGGGAGCGCCGGCTGCGGCACGCCGTTCGCGACGCCGACCATGTCCGCGATGCCCGTGCCCGTGAAGAACGAGCCGGTCAGCGTCAGCGCATTGCCAGGGTCGTCCAGCGCGGTGGCCGGGATGACGGGGATCATGGCGTCCAGCGAGAGCCCGTATCCATCCGCCGAGCTCGCGTCGACCGGGGCGGCGGCGAACTCGGGGACCCGGAAGTGGCGGTAGACACCCGAGACGCCGATGGTCAGCGGGTCGATCAACATGCCGCCGGCGCCGAGCGTGTGGATCCCCTTCCAGCCGTTGACGCCGAAGCGGAGCCCCGCCTGCACGTCCGGCACCTCGGCGTCGCGCTGCGGCGGCTTGGCGGCGGCCGCGGCGATCTCCAGGTTGACGGGATCCGTCTTGAAGGTGTGGCCGACGCGGAGCTGCGGCATCCGGCCGAAGACCTGGTTCATCACCGGGAAGAAGGACGTCGTGGCCGGGAAGAAGAACGGCTGCCACCCGAACAGGTGGTAGTACTGGCCGATCAGGACGTCGACGTACTCCGACTCCACCTTGATGTTGGCCTGACGCAGGCGGAAGGTGCCGCTGCTCACGAGCGACGCCTCCGAGACGGTGGGCGGCTGGTTGCCGAAGAAGTCGAGCTCCAGGTTGGCGGTGGTCTTCATCCCCGCGAACTCGGGCGCGCTCACCTTGACGCCGAACCTCGAGTTGCGCGTCGTGAAGTGCGTGCGGCCGTGCGAGCCGGCGTAGGTGTCGTCGCGCTGGACGACCGTGGCCCCCACCGACTCGCCGAAGCTCTGGGTGGAGTCGTGCATGATGTTGAACTCGGCCATCCCGTAGATCGTGGCCTTCCACTTGGAGGTCACGGGAACGGCGGCCGGGACGGCGGGCTTCGTCACCTCCGCGGGGGGAGCCGGCGGCGGCGCCGCGGCCGCGGGCGCGCCGCCCGGGAGCGGCGGCGGCGTCGCCGGCGCATCCGTGCCCGTCGGCAGCTGCGTCGTGGCGGCGTCCGTCGGCGGGGGCGTTGCCGCCGGCTGGGCCGGCGCAGCGGCGGCCGGCGGCGGCGCCGCGGCCGGCGCCTGCCCACCCGCCGGCGCGGGGGCCTGGCCGTGCGCGGCCGCAGCCACGAGGAAAATCGACGCACCGAATAGGTTCGCAACCTGCGATTGGTTCATGTTCGAAGCCCCTGGGTTCTCGATGGCGCCGGGGATGCCCCATGAGCGCCACAAACCATTGATTTGTTTGTACTTTTGCGTCGCGCCGTGCGGAGCGTGACCCGGGCTGCAGGTCAATCTCCCCCGGCGGCGCAGGCCGGGATGGAAAGGACGAGCGGCGCTCTCGCCGCCTGCGCGCGCTTCACTTCACGTCGGGCGGCACGCGTCGCGGAACGCGCGGGCGCGGGCGACGAGCTCCTCGCGGCGCCCCTCGCGCAGGAGCTTGAGATCCACGAGGTTGCCGCCGACGCCGACCGCCACCGCGCCCGCGGCGAGGAAGGTGCCGATGTTCTGCAGCGTCACGCCGCCGGTGGGCATGAGCGGGATATGCGGCAAGGGCGCCTTGAGCGACTTGAGGTACGAGGCGCCGCCGAGGGCGTCGCAGGGGAACACCTTCACGACGTCTCCGCCCGCCCGGTGCGCCGCCACCACCTCGGTCGGCGTGAGCGCGCCGGGGGCGTGGACGATGCCCATCGCGCGGCACGCGCCCGCCGTCGCCTCGTCCAGCGCGGGGCTGACGACGAAGCGCGCCCCGGCCTCGACGCACGCCTCGGCGGTGCGGGCGTCGAGCACGGTGCCCGCGCCGACGAGCGCGCGCTCGCCGTGGAGCGCCGCGATCTCGCGCACGACCTCCACCGCGCCGGGCACGGTCATCGTGATCTCGAGCACGTCGATCCCGCCCTCCAGGAGCGCCTCGACCGCCTGGAGCGCCTCCTCGGCCGAGCCGGCGCGCACGACGGGGACGATGCGTGTGCGCTGGATCCACCCGAGCACGTCTTGCTTGCTCATCGTCCTGCTCTCCGTTCCACTCACGGTTCCACTCACGGTTCCACTCACGGTTCCACTCACGATTCCACTCACGATTCCGCTCTCGTTTCCACTCACGATCGCGCTCATCGATCCACCCGCGCCGTGCCCAGCTTCATCGCCTTGAGCACCTCATCGAGGGTGGCCATCGTCGTGTCGCCGGGCGTCGTCATCGCGAGCGCCCCGTGCGCCGCGCCGCAGTCGACGGCCCACTGCGGCCCCTTGCCCGTGAGAAAGCCGTAGATCAGGCCGGAAGCGAACGAGTCGCCGCCGCCCACGCGGTCGTAGATCTCGAGATCCTTGCGCTCGGGCGCCTGGTAGAGCCGGCCGCCCTCGTACAGCACCGCGCTCCAGTCGTTGCGCGTCGCGGAGGTCGCCACGCGGAGGGTCGTCGCGACCGCCTGGATGTTCGGGAACGCCGCGATGACGCGCTGGATCATCGCCTCGAACGCGCCGACGTGCAGGTTGGCGTGCGCGTCGTCGAGGTCCTCGACCTCGAAGCCCAGCGCGGCCGTGAAGTCCTCCTCGTTGCCCAGCATCACGTCGACGTACGGCGCGAGGGCGCGGTTGACCTCCCGCGCCCGGGCCTGCCCGCCGATCGACTTCCAGAGCGAAGGGCGGTAGTTGAGATCGTAGGAGACGATGACGCCGTGCCGCCTGGCCGACTCCATCGCTTCCTTGGCCACGCCCGGCGTCGTCTCGGAGAGGGCGGCGAAGATGCCGCCTGTGTGGAACCACCTCGCGCCCTCCGCGCCGAAGATCGCGTCCCAGTCGACGTCGCCGGGCTTCAGCTGGGAAGCGGCGGTGTGGCCGCGGTCCGAGGCGCCGACCGCCCCGCGGATGCCGAAGCCCCGCTCCGTGAAGTTCAGGCCGTTGCGCACCGTCCGCCCCACGCCGTCATGGGGCGTCCAGCGCAGGTGCGTGAGGTCCACGCCGCCCTGCAGCATGAGATCCTCGATGAGGCGGCCGACGGGGTTGTCCGCCAGGGCGGTCACGATGGCCGACCGCAGACGGAAGCAGCGGCGGAGGCCGCGGGCGACGTTGTACTCGCCGCCGCCCTCCCACGCGTTGAAGGTGCGGGTGGTCGAGATGCGGCCGTCGCCTGGATCGAGGCGAAGCATGACCTCGCCGAGCGAGACGAGATCCCAGCGGCAGGAGGCAGGGTCGCGGAGCGGGATGGACATGGATTACCGGTAGAGGTGCGCGCCACGGGGCGGAAGGGCCTTGTCGAGGCGGAGCGCTCCGGCGAACGCTGGGGCCGCGGAGGAGCGATGAGGCGCGCCGGGGGCGGCGGTCACTGACCACCTCCAGGCGCTCGCGAGGACTGGACCTCGGCGGCGGACGGGCCCGCGTAGCCCTTGGCGCCAGCGCCCTTGGTCTCGACGATGGGCCGGCCATCGCGGTCGAACTTGACCAGCTCGGCCTTGGTCCCCTCGGCCGTCGGCCAGAAGTACCAGCGCGCGTCCATCCAGCCCACGCGGGCGGCGGGGCCCTCGGTCGGCGCGCCCTTGGCGCTGAGCTGGGTGGTCCGCGTCGCGCGGTAGTCGGCGACGGAGGCGTACGGGGGGCGGTTGAGGGTGAACTGCGTCGCCGCGATGCCGGCGAGCATCGCCAGGCCGCCGGCGATGATGAAGGCCTGCGGCACGCGCCGCTTCGGCGTGACCGGCTCGACCCGCGGCAGCAGGAGGTGCAGCGCGAGCAGCCCGACGAGGTACAGGCTCCCGGCGAGCATGAACGGCAGGGCGTACGAGCCGGTGAGCGTGAGCGACCGGGCCACGAAGATCTGGAAGAGCGCGCCGCCGACGACGCCGAACGCCGTCTTGATGCCGACCACCGTCGCCATGGCGGGACGAGGGAGGGTGTCCGAGACGAGCGTGTAGAGGTTGCTGCTCCAGCCCTGGTGCGCCGCCGCGGCGAGCGAGATGATCGCGACAGCCACGTAGACGGACGGGATGCCGCCGACGCTCGGGACGTCGACGAGCTGCCCGACGGCCATGACCGGCACCGCGGCGAGCGCGCAGGCGAGCATCGCGAGCTTGCGCGACGTGCCGACCGAGCGGCCGCTCGCGATGAGCCTGGAGGAGAGCCAGCCGCCGCCGATCGCGCCGACGTCGGCGACGATGAACACGACGGGGATCGCGTAGGCCATGAACGTCGGCGTCAGCTTGAACTCGCTGATGAGGAACTTCGGTAGCCAGGTGAGGTAGAACCACCACGGCGCGTCGGTGAAGAACTTCGCCATCGCGATCGCGTAGACGGGCCGCATCCCGAACACCTCGCCGACGCCGAGGGACTCGGTCGACTCCTTCGCGTCGGAGCGGATGTGCGCGAGCTCCTGGATCGACACCTTCGGGTGCTCCTCCGGGCGCCGGTAGAAGCGCGTCCAGAAGAAGATCCACACGACGCCGACCCCGCCGAGGAGGAGGAAGCAGGTGCGCCAGCCGTACGCCTCCGCGATGCGCACCGCGAGGAGCGGGGCGAGGATGGCGCCCACGTTCGAGCCGCAGTTGAACAGCCCGGTCGCGAGCGCCCGCTCCTTCTTGGGGAACCACTCGGCGACGGTGCGCACGGCGGACGGGAAGTTGCCCGCCTCGCCGACCCCGAGCAGGAAGCGGATCGCGGCGAAGCCGCCGAAGCTGCCGACGAACGCGTGGGCCGCGGAGGCGACGTTCCAGAGCAGGAACGTCACGCTGAGCCCCTTGCGGGTGCCGACGCGGTCGATCCAGCGCCCCACGAACACCATGCCGAAGCCGTAGGCGAGCAGGAAGCTCACGTTGATGAGCGCGAGGTCCGTCGGCCCGAGGCGCAGGTCGTTCTCGAAGAACGGGACGAGCAGCGAGAAGAGCTGCCGGTCAAGGTAGTTGATCGTCGTCGCGAAGAAGAGGAGCGCGCAGACGGTCCAGCGGACGCGGGTCATGGCGACCTGGCGCGCCGAGGCGACGGGCGTCGTGGCGGTCATTGGTTCACCCCGGAGGCGAGGAAGCCGCCGTCGACAGCGATGCTGGTGCCGGTGATGAAGCTCACCGCGTCAGAGCAGAGGAAGAGCGCCGCGCCGATCAGCTCGATCGCCTCGCCGAAGCGGCCGAGGGGCGTGCGGGCGAGCAGCTCCTGCCCGCGCGGGGTGCCCTCGAGGAGGGCGCGGTTGAGGTCGGTCACGAAGACCCCCGGCACGATGGCGTTCGTCCGGATACCGTCCTTCGCCCACTCGGCCCCGAGGCTCCGGGTGAGCGACATGACGGCCGCCTTCGACGCGCTGTAGGCCGCCACCTCGTGGAAGGCGACGAAGCTCGACAGCGAGGCGATGTTGACGATGCGCCCCCGGCCGCTCTCCCGCAGGGGGCCGTAGAACGACTGGCAGGCGCGCAGCATGCCAGTGACGTTCGTGTCGAGCAGGCTGCTCCACTCCGCGTCTCCGACCTCCGCCGTCGGCTTCCGGGCGGTCCGGCCGGCGCAGTTGACGAGGATGTCGACGCCGCCGAGCGCCTTGAGGACGCTGTCGCGCAGGGCGTCGAGCGACGCGCGGTCGCCCACGTCGCACGTCGCCTCGTGCGAGCGGACCCCGCGGGCGAGGATCTCCTTGGTGACCGCCCGCGCCCGATCGGCGCGGGTGCCCGTGGCGACCGTGTGGACCCCCGCCTCGGCGAGGCCGAGGGCGAGCGCGCGCCCGATCCCGGACGTGCCGCCCACCACGACGGCCGTGCGGCCCGCGATATCGAACAAAGTCGTCATGCTCCTAGCCACTCCCCGGCGATACCGCCCATGAGCGCCCGCGCGTCGCGCTCGATCTGCGCGTCGGTCGGCGGCACGGGCATCGCCTCGTAGCGTCGCGTCAGCGCGCGGGCGATCGATCGCCGCGTGTGGCGCCACTTGTAGATCAGCTGATCCAGGACGCGCGCGTCGGAGTGCTGCGGCACGAAGGTCGGCCCGAGCATCTCCAGGCGCATCATCGTCGTCTCCTCGATGAGGCTCGGGTTGTTCATGAACCACCAGCAGCCGAACGGCAGGACGTTCGCGAACTTGCGCGCGACGACGCAGAGGCCGTGGGTGTTCTCGCGCGCGAGCGTCGTGACGAGGAAGCGGACGTCGGGGTTGTCGGCGGCGAGCCGCTCGAGGGGCACGAGATCGGCGATGCTCACCCCGTCGCCGGCCACGCCGAGGCGGGGGTTCACCGCGCGCCGGACGCCGATCATCATCGCGAACGGCAGGTCGTGCTCGCGGCACGCGTCGAGCACGGCGCGCGGCGGGGGCGAGACCTCGTTGACGGAGATCGCCAGGTAGCGCGGCCGCATGCGGGCGATCCACCGGTCGAGCTCGGACGCGAGATCGTTCGAGGCGACGAGGCGATCGAGGCGCAGGGCCGCGTGGAACCGCGGATCGGGCGCGGCGCCCGACTCCCAGACAGCGCGCTCGGCGGGGTCGGTCGGGTCGTTCGTCATCGCGAGCGCGGCGACGCCGGCGAGGCGCAGCACGTCCTCCACGTGCTCCTCGACCCGGCGCCTGGCGAAGAAGGCGCGCGCCTCGCGGAGATCCTTCGCGGCGGGGTCGAGGCCGAACGCGTCGAGCACGGTGGCGACGCCCGCGGTGGCCTCGGAGAGCGGCGACCGGCGGACGAAGAGCGCCTCCCACACGAGGTCGGCCTGCGCGGCCTTGTCGCGCGCGAAGAACGCCTCGGGCGTGACCTTCGGCGCGGCGCGCAGGGCCTCGGCGACGAGGTAATGGTAGGTCAGGAGCTCGTCGACGCCCCAGAGGTTCAGCGCGCCGAACTGGGGCGCGAAGAGGTGGGTGTGGAGATCGATGATGGGCGCGGCGTCGACCGCCTTCGTGACGCGCTCGGCGAGGGTCATCGCGGCACCTCCGGGATACGGTCGTCCTTTGGATCGGCCCAGCGGTCGTTCGGCACGGTCGCGCACCAGGCCGGGCGCAGCGGGTCCCTGTCGTAGGGATAGGAGCCCAGGCGCCGGTACTCCTCGGCGTAGTGGGCGAGCTTCTCACGATCGAGGCGGACGCCGAGGCCGGGGCCCTCGGGGACGCGGATCTTCCCGTTCCGGTACGGGAGCGGGCCGCCGCGGATCACGTCGTCCTTGAGGTGGTGGTAGTGCGCGTCGGCGGCGAACGAGAGGTTCGGGATGACGGCGCCGAGGTGCAGCATCGTCGCGAGCTGCACGCCGAGCTCGCCCGAGGAGTGGACGGCGACGCCGAGGCCGAAGGTCTCGCAGATCCCCGCTGCCTTCACGCAGGGCCGGATGCCGCCCCAGAACGTGGTGTCGAGCAGGATGACGTCCACGGCCGTGTCCAGCACGTTGGCGGCGAGCTGCTCGAAGCCGACGACGACGGTGTTCGTCGCGAGCGGCATCCGCACCTTCTCGCGGGTGCGCCGCATCGCGTGCAGGCCGAACACGGGGTCTTCCAGGTAGTCGTTGTTGAGGCCCTCGATCGCCTGCCCGAAGCGGATGCCCTGCTCGGTCGACCAGACGGCGTTCGGGTCGAAGCGGACGCGATCCTCGCCGACGGCGTCGGCCACCGCGCGGTAGCACTCGAGCTCGTAGTCCGGGTGGAACACGCCGCCCTTGAGCTTGTGCGAGGTGAACCCGTGCTTCTTCTTCAGCGCCCTCGCCTCGTCGGCGAGCTGCTCCGGCGTGCGGACCTCGCCGGAGCCGTCGGCGTTCGGGTAGCGGAAGAAGAGGTAGGAAGCGAAGGGGACCTCGTCCTGCAGCTTGCCGCCGAGGAGGTCGTGGACCGGCACGTCGAAGGCCTGCCCGAGGAGGTCGAGGCAGGCGAACTCCAGCGCGGCGAGGACCTGGGTGCGGTTGTTGTAGAGGGAGGCCGTCGGGTTCGCGATCCTGAACCGCATCTCCTCGAGGCGGGCCGGGTCGTGGCCCACGAGGTAGCTCTTCATCGCGCGGAACACGGCCTCGGCCGACTCGCCGCCGCCGCCCATCTCGCCGAGGCCGACGAGCCCGTTGTCCGCCTCGACCTCGACGATCGTGCGCACGAAGCGGCCCCAGTGGCAGCCGTTCGCGTGGCGCAGGGGCGCCTCGAGCGGCACGGTGACGGTGGTGGCGCGGATGTCAACGATTCTCATGCAGGACAGGACTCCAGGGACCTCGGGCTGCCGGCATCCATCACCAGGCCGTCGAGGACCACCAAGGCATCAACCACTGGAACGTCGGACGACCATCGAGCGAATCGCCGCTCGAATGTGCGGCGCCCCTCATACTGCGCGGCGGCCCTCATGTCGATGCGGTACAGCGACCGGATGTCCCAAGATTTCACCCCGTCCCCCAGCTCTCCGAGCCGACTCGACAAGACAGAGGAACGCTGACGGCAGTGACACCTGCCCCGGCATGCCATCGCCTGATCTGCTGCAGAGCGCAGGCCAGATCAGCGGCCATGACGAGAAAATTGCAGCGGCGTCGAATACACGACGCCCTGCGGTACGGCGCCGGTGAATTCCCGCACCACGACCAATTGATCACGCCGCTCGCTCCGTGCTGTACGAAATCTGACGACGCGCCGGCGACGCTCGCGGATCAGCGCGCGAGGGGGCTCGAGCCCGTGGTGCGCTCCCGAGGTATCCCCTCAAATTCTTCGGAAAATTGCAGGGAGACGGGGCGGAAAATCTTCGAGTACTCCCCGCCTCCCCGCCTCCCTGTTCAATTTCTTCGCTGACAATGGCCGCAGAATGCGGGGATCCCTCGGGGTGCGCTCCCGTCAGGGACCTGGCAGCGCGGCGCCGCCTCGACCTCGTCAGGGATCGAGACGTGCTCGATTCTGTTGTTCTTTCAAAATTGCGACAAGTGACGAGAAATGAGCCCTGGTGCGCGGCTCGACCAGAAGCATCGACAAATGGACGCCTTCCGGTGATTGGTTGGAGGCTGGAGCCGACACCAGGAGCAGCGGTGCCTGCTCGACGTCGCCGCCGCGCTGCTTCGCTTCGTTGTGCTCCCGTTCGTGGGCCCTCCCGGGCGGCGTCCTGTGTGCACGAGCTCAAGCCTCTTCGTGACTGGAGAAAACCCATGTTCCTAGATTCGATCGATCGAGCCTCCGCCGTGCGGATGGCTTCCCGGGTGGCCTGGATCGCGCTGCTCACCGCCGCCTGCAACGGCGATCCGGAGGCGCCCGGGGGCAGCGGCGGCGGCGGGGCTGGCGGCGCCGGCGGGAGCGGGCTGCCCGGAGCGAGCAGCTCGAGCGCGGTCGCGAGCAGCACCGCGTCGTCGTCGTCGTCGGGCGCCGGCGGCGCGGGAACCGGCGGCGAAGCGACCGCGGGAGCGGGGGGCTCGGCGGGATCGGCCGGCGACGCCGGCGGGGGCGGCGCCGGGTCGGGCGGCATGGCGCCGCTGCCGGAGGACATCACGATCTGGATCGCGGGAGACTCCACGGTCGCCAACGGGCAGACCCCCTGCCCGTCGGGCTGGGGTGGTCAGTTCGACGCGCTCTTCGACGAGCGCGTCACCGTCGTGAACAGCGCCGTCGGCGGCCGCAGCGTGCGCACGTGGCTCCACGAGGTGCAGACCACCATGGACAGCACCGGAGAGTGCGAGCTCAACCGCGACGCGAGCGGCGAGCCGGTGCTGCAGGACAGGTGGGTTCAGATGCTCGACGGCATGAAGCGGGGCGATTACCTGTTCATCCAGTTCGGCATCAACGACGGCTCGCGCACGTGCGACCGGCACGTGGGGCTCGACGCCTTCAAGAGCAGCTACGGGATGATGGCCCTCGCGGCACAGGAGCGGGGCGCCCAGCCCGTGTTCGTGACGCCCGTGAGCGCGATCTCCTGTAGCGGCAGCACGGCCCGGGGGACCCGGGGCGGCTACGTGACCGCGACCCACGAGGCGGGCGCGGAGTACGGCGTGCCCGTGATCGATCTACACGAGCTCAGCGTCGCGCTGTACAACACCCTCGGCTTCTGTCCGGTCCCCGGGGGCGACGTGAGCGCGACGACCGGCGGGCCGGTCGGCGAGTTCTTCTGCGACGATCACACGCACTTCGCGCGCTCGGGCGCGGCGCAGATCGCCGAGCTCATGGCCGGGGCCATTCGCGATCAGGCGCTCGGCCTGGCCGCGTACCTCGAGTGAGGCCGCGCCCGCGCGGCGCCCTCAGAAGCCCAGGTCTGCGCGGATGGCGACCACGATCTTGCAGTGGTTCACGAGATCGTCCGTCGTCTTGACCTCGGTCGTGTAATTGAGGCCGTACGGCCAGAAATGCTGGTTGTCCGCGTGCACGACGTCGCTCTCGTTCCCCGTGATCGCCCTGAGCTGGCTCGTCGCCTCCGAGCCCGTGAAGACGCCGTCCACCACCAGCGCCCCGAACTCCCTGCTGCCGACCCCCAGGGTGTGAGAGATCTCGTGCATCGCGGTGATGTAGTTCATGGAGCTGCGCGCGCCGAACCGGATGGATCCGTTGACGTTGCCGTCCGCCGTCGCGACGGAAGGCTCGTAGGACACCCTCAGGCTCTTGTCGATGCTCGTGTAGCAGTTGTAGTGCGACAACGCCTCATCCATGGCGCTCGTGATCATCTCGTAGGCAGACTGTTGATCCGCCGTCGGCGCGGGCGCCATCGCGAGGGTGTAGGTGATCCCGCCCATCCCCACGCAGCCGGTCCCGCCGCCGCCCGCGCCAGCGCCGCCTGTCCCCGCGCCAGCGCCGCCTGTCCCCGCGCCAGCGCCGCCTGTCCCCGCGCCAGCGCCGCCTGTCCCCGCGCCACCCGAGCCGCCTGTCCCCGCGCCACCGCTCCCCTCGGCGCTGCCTGCCGCCCCGCCATCCCCACCGGCGCTGCTGCTGGCCGAGGTCTGTCCGCCGACGGCCGCCGCGCCGCCGCTCCCGCTGGCGACGCTGCTGCCGCCGGCGTCCGCAGGGCTGTCCTCCGATCCCGTGCACGCGGCCGGGCCAGCCGCCGCGAACGCGAGCAAAACGATGTTCGTCGCCAGGAACCTCAGCATGCTTCGTACTCCTTCCAGGGAACCTTACCCGTCTACACGCACGAGCAACGTCACGCGATAGCGCCGGCGGCCGGAGAGGGCGAAACACGCTTCGAGGGAAGAAAAATGCAGTGCAATCGACAACGAGGGATGAACCATGAGAATTAGCTTTGACCATGCCCTGGGTACGCTGCTGTCGCTCGGTCTCGCCAGCTGCGCCGCAGCAGACGAGCCCTCCGTCGAGGTGGACTCCCTCGGCGGCGCGTTGAGCGTCGTCAGGTTCGAGGTCGAGGACCAATCCTGGTCCACCTCTCCAGGCGACAGGGTGGAGGACAACGCGGACAACGTGAAGCTCCGCGCCAACCAGGTCGGCGACAGCTTCAAGTTCTCCGCGTCGGTCGCGCCCGGCACGTACAGGGTCGTCCTCCGCCACGCCACGCGGAACGCGTATGGCCAGTACGAGCTGAAGGCGGGCGGCTCCCCGGTGGCGACCTTCGACGCCTACGGCCCGACCACGGGCGATCGCTGGACGACGGCGACGCTCGGCGAGAAGCCGCTCTCCGGGAGCGTCGAGCTCGCGCTGCAGTGCAAGGGAAAGAACGCCTCCGCGTCGGGCTATGACCTGAAGATAGACTACATCGAGCTCGTGCCGGTGGAGGGCGGCGGGTCGAGCGGCGGCGGCTCCGGCGGCGGCGGCTCCGGCGGCGGGTCGAGCGGCGGCGGCTCCGGGGACCGCTGCGACGTCGGCGTGTTCGACCCGAGCGACCCGCCGAGGGCGCTGAACGTCGCCGGCAACCTCGGCACCCACGACCCCGCCATCATCGCCCAGGAGGGTACGTTCTATATCCAGCAGACCGGCCCGCGGCTCCCCGGCAAGCGCTCGACGGATCTGCTCAACTGGAGCGGTGCCTCGAGCGCCTTCGGCGCGACGAACCCTGCGTGGGTCGCGCGGCAAGTCCCGGGCGCGACGGACCTGTGGGCGCCGGATCTCTCGTATTTCGGCGGCAAGTACCACCTGTATTACTCGGCCTCGACGTTCGGGAGCCAGAGCTCGTGCATCGGCCACGCCACCCGGGCCTCGATGACGTCCGGCAGCTGGGCCGATCAGGGATCGGTGATCTGCTCTGTCCGGGGCGACAGGTACAACGCGATCGATCCCAATGTCATCGTCGATCAGGCGGGCACGCCGTGGCTCGTGTTCGGCAGCTTCTGGGACGGCATCCGGGCCGTCCAGCTCGATCAGAACGGCGCCCGGGTGGGCACGCAGGTGCACGCGCTCGCCTCGCGCGGCGGCGGCGCGATCGAGGCGCCGTTCGTGGTCCGGCGGTGCGGGTATTACTATCTCTTCGTCTCGTTCGACAGGTGCTGCAGCGGCACGGAGAGCACCTACAACATCCGGGTCGGGCGCTCCGCGAACGTGCTCGGGCCGTACGTCGACAGGAACGGCACGCCGATGCTGAACGGCGGCGGCACCGTCGTCGTGCAGGGCGACGGGCGCTGGCGCGGCCCGGGCCACAACGCGGTGCTGTTCGACGGCAAGTCGGCCTACAACGTCTACCACGCCTACGACGCCAACGAGAGCGGGGCACCCAAGCTCCGTGTCTCGGAGCTCGCCTGGGACGACGCGGGGTGGCCGATCTCCGGCGGCCCCTGAGGCGCCTACTCCTTGGCCGGCGACGTCACCTCGGTGGTCCGGCCCAGGGCCTCGGCGATCTCGGGCAGGATGCCGAGCCGCACGTAGATCGGCCGGGTGAGCCGCCGCAGCTCCGGCAGCTTGCGCACGAACAGGCCGACCGCGGCGAGCGTCGCGACGCCGCCCCACAGCACCGTCGCGGGCGCGCCGATGCGGCCGCCCAGCCAGCCGGCGATGAGGCTGCCGAACGGGGCCATGCCGAAGAAGGCCATCGTGTAAAAGCTCATCACGCGGCCGCGCTTGTCCTCGTCCACGATCGTCTGGAGGAGGGTGTTGCTCGCCGCCATCTGCACCATCATCCCGCCGCCGGTGACCATCATGAGCGGCACCGACAGCCACACCGAGCGCGAGAGCGAGAACCCGATGAGGCCCGCGCCGAACAGCGCGCCGGCGACCCACAGCGCGCGCCCGAGCCCGAGGACCGTCCGCCGCGAGGCGAGCCAGAGCGCCCCGGTGACAGCGCCGACGCCCGACGCCGCCATGAGCAGCCCGAGCGTGTGCGCGCCGCCGTGCAGCACCTCGCCCGCGAACACGGGCATCAGCACCGTGTAGGGCATGCCAGTGAGGCTCACCAGGGCGAGCAGCAGCAGGATCGCGCGGATGGGGCCGAACGAGGAGACGTAGCGGAACCCCTCGCGCAGGTCGGCGAGGACGTCGCCGCGCTTCTGCTCGCGCCGCTCCGGGCGGGCGATGCGCATCGCGAGGAGCGAGGCGATCACGGCGATATAGCTGATGGCGTCGATGGCGAAACACCAGCCCTCGCCCACGGCGGCGATGAGCACGCCGGCGACCGAGGGGCCGATCAGCCGCGCGCCGTTGACCATCGAGGAGTTCAGCGCGATGGCGTTGGAGAGGTCCTCGCGCGCCTCGACCATCTGGACGACGAACGCCTGCCGCGCCGGCGTGTCGAAGGCGTTGATCACCCCCTGGAACGCGGCCAGGAAGAGGATGTGCCAGACGGTGATGGTGCCCGTGAGCGCGAAGGCGGCGAGCAGCCCCGATTGCACCATCGCCAGCACCTGCGTGACGACGAGGACGCGGTGGCGATCCCAGCGGTCGACGAGCACGCCGGCGATGGGGGCGATGAGGAACGTCGGTATCTGGCCGGCGAAGCCGACGAAGCCGAGGAGCAGGGCGGAGCCCGTCAGACGGTAGACGAGCCAGCTCGTGGCGACGCGCGTGAGCCAGGTGCCGATGAGCGACGTGCCCTGGCCGAAGAAGAAGAGGCGGTAGTTGGGGTGCCGGAACGCGCGCCCCATCGCGGCGAGCGTCGAGCCTCCTCGATCCGTGCGGGCCGGCGGCGTCACGGGGCGTGAGCCTAGCACCACCGCGCGCTGCGCACCGGCCCGCCTCGCCGCCATGGCCAATGGCGCCGACCGGGCGCGAGCGCGCGCCGGTGTTTCTTCACCAGGCGCGCGGGAACGGGGCGCCCCTCGGCGGACGTCGGCGGCTCCACACCTTATATGAGCTAGCGTGAGCAGCGAGGTCGGCCGTGGACAGGCTGTGATGAAGAGGTCAGCGGCCGCCCCCTGCGAGCGCTCCATCGACCAGGCGAGCCGGCCGGCGCCGCGCACAGCTCCTCCCGGGTCACGCCCGCTCGCCCGGCCACGCCGCGCCGCCCGGCGGAGGGACGGACGATGAGCCGCACCGGCATCGCGTCGGGCTCCTTGTTCCAGGGGCGCTACGAGATCGTCTCGGTGCTGCGGGAGAGCGGCTTCGCCGATGTCTACCAGGGGCGGCAGCTCGCCACCGGGCAGGCGGTGGCCATCAAGGTCATGCACCCGGTGCGCGGCGGCAAGCCCGCCGACGTCGCCCGGCGCTGCGCCCGGTTCCACCAGGAGACGCGGTTCTGCGCGCAGCTCCACCACCCCAACATCGTCCGGCTCATCGACGCCGGACAGACGGACGAGGGCACCCTCTACACCATCTTCGAGTTCGTGCCTGGCCAGAACCTGGCAGAGGTGCTGGCCGCGGAGATCGCCCTCGAGCCGCGCGAGGCGCGGCACCTGATGCTCCAGGTCCTCGACGCCCTCGGCTGCGCCCACGCGCAGAACGTCGTCCACCGCGACCTCAAGCCGAGCAACATCATGATCGTCTCCACCGGCGCGCGGCGGAACGCGCTGGTGCTCGACTTCGGCATCGGCGCGCTCATCACCGGGGCCATGGAGGGCGTCGACGCGAAGCTCACCCCGAGCAACGAGATCCTGTGTACGCCCGCCTATGCGGCGCCGGAGCAGCTCCTCGGGGAGCCGGTGAGCGTGCGCTCGGACCTGTACGCGTGGGGGCTCGTCTTCCTGGAGTGCCTCACCGGGCGGCCGTCGATCGAGGGCAGGTCGCTGCAAGAGGTGCTGTTCCGACAGGCGAGCTCCGAGCCGATCGCGATCCCCCGGGCGCTGCTCGGGCACCCGCTCGGCACGCTCCTGCGGCGCGCGACCCGCAAGGACGTGGCCGAGCGCGTCGCCACCGCCTCCGGCCTGCTGCGCGAGCTCGAGGCCTGCGACGTCGAGGGGCTGACCCGCGAGGACTTCGGCGAGACAGCGCGAGAGCTGGGCCCGCCGCGGGGCCGCGAGCGGGCCGCGGCGGGCGAGGGCCCGTGGCGCTACAGCGCGAGCGAGACGGCGCCGCTCGACCGGAGCCCGCGGGAGACCGGGGCGGCGCCCGGGGGCTCCACGGGAGCCTCCACGCTGCCCTCTCCAGCCACCCCCGCCTCGACGGAGCGGCCCACTTCACCGGAGGCGGCGCGCCCCGACGGCGCGAGCGCGGCGGGCCTCGACGGCGAGCGGCGACCCCTCACCGTCGTCTGCTGCGCCTTCACGGCGTCCGGCCCCTCGCTGAAGAACACCGACGTCGAGGAGATCGATGATCTGCTCGGCGACCAGCAGGACGTGTGCGCCGAGATCGCCCGCCGCCACCGCGGGCGCTTCGCCGGCGCGCTGGGCGATCAGATCCTGCTGCACTTCGGCTATCCGTCCGCGCAGGAGGACGACGCCCGGCGCGCCGCCCGCGCTGCGCTGGAGATCGTGGCGGATGTCCGCGCGCGCAGCGCGCGCCTGCAGGCGACGCGGGGCGTCTCGCTCGAGGTCCGCATCGGGCTCCACGCCGGCCTGGTGATCGCTGGCCAGTCCCAGCGCTACACGCAGCACCTCGGCACGACACCGCAGATCGCCGCCCGGCTGAGCGCGCTCGCGGCCCCGGGCACGGTCGTCGTCAGCGACGACGCGTTCAGGCTGCTCCGGGGCCGGTTCATGTTCGAGCAGGAGACGTCGCGCGACCTCTCGTATGCGGACCGGCCGATCGCGATCTACCGCATGGGGCAGGAGATCCCCCCCGCGACCCAGGACTGGAGCACCGCCGGCCACGACACGGAGCCGCTGATCGGCCGGAGCCAGGAGCTCGACTTGCTGCTCCAGCGCTGGAGCCAGGTCGGGCAGGGCATCGGGCAGAGCATCCTCGTCACCGGCGGCCCCGGGATCGGCAAGTCGCGCCTCACCTGGGAGCTCGCCCGCCGGCTCCAGGGCGAGTGGCACAGCTGCCTCGAGTGCCGCTGCACCCCCGACCGGCGCAGCAGCGCGCTCCACCCGATGATCGAGCTGCTCGATCGGCTGATCGACCCCGGCCGGGACGACGCGCCGGAGCGCCGGCTCGCCCGGCTCGAGGCGCTCCTCTCGCGCCGCGGCTTCGACCTCGAGGAGACCGTGCCGCTGCTCGCGGCGCTGCTGTCGATCCCCCTGGACGGGCGCTACGCCGCCCCTGTGGACCCGCCGCCGCGGCAGAAAGAGCGGACGCTCAACGCGCTCGTGACGATGCTCTTCGACATGGCCGAGGAGCGCCCCGTCCTGTTCATGGTCGAGGACCTGCAATGGGCCGACCCGACGAGCCTGGAGTGGCTCGGCATGATGATCGGCGATTTCCCCTCGGCGCGGATCATGGCGCTCTTCACCGCGCGGCCGGAGTTCTCGCCGCCCTGGTCGACCTCAGGCATGCTCCAGATCCAGCTCGGCCGCCTGGATCGCTCGCACGTCGAGCACATGGTCGCGCGCCTCGCCGGCGGCCGCTCCCTGCCCGAGCCCTTGCTGGCGCAGGTGGTCGACAGGACCGACGGCGTCCCCCTCTTCGTCGAGGAGCTGACGCGGATGGTGCTCGAGTCCGGGGCGCTCGTGGAAGAGGGGGACCACTACGCGCTCTCCGCGCCGATCTCGGCGCTCGCGATCCCCACGACGCTGCGAGGCCTGCTGATGGGGCGCCTCGACCGGCTCGGCAGGGCCAAGGAGACGGCCCGCGTCGCCGCGGCGCTCGGCCGGGAGTTCAGCCAGGAGGTGCTCAGCGCCGTGTCCACGCTCGACGGGGAGCTGGTCCAGGAGGACCTCGATCGGCTGATGGCCGCGGATCTCATCCACAGGAAGCGCCGGCTGAACAACCCGACGTACCAGTTCAAGCACGTGCTCATCCGGGACGC
This sequence comes from Sorangium sp. So ce321, assembly GCF_051530195.1. Taxonomy (NCBI): domain Bacteria; kingdom Pseudomonadati; phylum Myxococcota; order Polyangiales; family Polyangiaceae; genus Sorangium; species Sorangium sp. So ce321. The sequence goes on from NZ_CP150329.1 coordinate 9,078,854, forward strand.
GGCCTACGAGTCGCTCTCGAAGCGGAGCCGGCGGCAGGTGCACGCCAGGATCGCCAGGGCGCTCGAGGCGCGCTTTCCCGAGATCGTCGCGGCGCGGCCCGACCTGCTCGCGCACCACCACGCCGCCGCCGAGCAGAAGCAACAGGCGATCGTCTACGCGGAGGCCGCGGCGGAGCGCGCGCTGAAGCGGCCGGCGAACGCCGACGACACGGAGGCCGTCGTCCACGTGACGCAGGCGCTCGGCTGGCTCCCGGCGATCCCGGACGGCCGGGATCGCGCGCTCGCCGAGCTGCGCCTGAACAGCCTGCTGATCCGCGCGCTCCTGGACCGCCGCGGGTACATGCCCCGCGAGCTCGAGGCGTCGGTCCAGCGCTGCCAGGAGCTGAGCGATGAGCTCGGGGACAGCCCGATGACCGCGCCGACGCTGTGGGCGATGTTCATGTACCACCACATGCGGAGCCACCGCCGCGAGTCGCGGGCGCTGGCGGAGCGGCTCCTCGGCACCGCCGCGCGGTCGCAGGATACTGGCCAGCTGGTGTCGTCGATGCTGCTGCTGGGACAGTGCATGTGGCATGAGGGAAAGCTCGCGGAGGCGCGCCGGCAGTTCGACGGCGTCGTCGCGCTCTACGACCCTCCGGCACATCGGGAGCACGCCTTCGTTTATGGCATCGATACCAAGGTCTGTGCCCGGTACACGCTCGCGCAGGTGCTCTACCTGATGGGCTGCCCGGCGCAGGCGTTCGCCCACGGGCAGGCCGCGGTCGCGTGGGCGCGCGATCTCGACCACCCGAACAGCCTCGGGATGGCGCTGCTCTACCTGGCCGGCGTCTATCACTACGGCCAGGAACGGGAGAAGGCCGCCGCGACGACCGAATCCCTCCTCCAGCTGACGGAACATCACCACCTCTGGTTCAAGGAGCACTGCTGGGCCATGCGCTGCTGGGCAGAGCACGACCTCGATCAGCTGAGGCGGCACATCGGGACGGTCCGGGACGCCGGCCAGCAGCTCGGCCTGCCTTACTGGCTCTCCCTCGTCGCAGAGCTCGAGGCCGAGCGCGGGCAGCACGAAGCCGCGGTCGAGCAGCTCGCGGACTGCCTGCGGCTCGCCGCGGAGTCAGGCGACGTCTACTACGTCCCGGAGCTCTACCGCCTGAAAGCGCTGTCTCTTCGCGCCTTCGGCGCCGACGCGGAGCAGGAGAGCGAGCAGTGCTTGCAGCGGTCGATCGCGGTGGCGCGCGAGCAGGGCGCGCTGATGCTCGAGCTACGCTCGACCCTGGCGCTCTGCCGCATGCTCGTGCGGCAGGACAGGCGCGACGAGGCGCGCCCCCTGCTCGGGGAGATCAGCGGCTGGGCTGTCGAGGATGCCGATCTGCCCGATCTCGCCGAGGCGCGAGCGCTGTTTCAGGAGGTGATCGGCTGAGCTGCTGCGGCGCGATCTCGATCGCTCCCGGTGACGCGCGGAGGGCTCGACGGCACACGGCGGCGGCTCCATGCGATCTGCATCTCGTGATGCGCCTCTGTCATCGACAATGGAGAGGGCATCGACATGGAGAGAGCCATGTTTTTCCGTGAGTCATCGAAGTACAGGTCCGGGACGTCGGATACCAACAGCACCCCCGCGCAGCTCGATAGCGGACTCGAAACCGGTCCCTCGCGAGAGGGAGCCGCGATGGATGACGGCCTCCTGGAGCTGGAAACAGCGTGGCTGCGCGCCGTCGCGCTCAGCTGGGAAGACCCGGCGCAGCTCGAGCGCTTGAAGCGGGATCCGCGGGAGTTCTTGAGTACCCAGTGCGGCTATGCGCTGCCGCCGGGGATCGAGCTCACCGTCCGCGACGCCTGGGACCCGGGCTCGCCGAGCGGCGGCGAGTGGCGCTTCTGCGAGCAGCGCAAGGGCTGGGACCTGTCGCCGAGCGCCATCACGCTCTATGTCCCACCGCCGCCGGCGCTGGAAGATCAGCCCGTCGCGCTGGCGGAGCTCTCGGGCGACATGCTGCCGCCCCTCTGTGTCTGCTGAGTCATCCCTCGACCCCGTAGAAGCGCGCGGCGTTGTCCCAGAGGATCTTGCGGAGGGCCTCGCCGGGGAGCCTGCCGCGGAGCGCGAGGGCCCGCTCCACCATGCCCGCGTCGTGGTCGATGTGGGGGAAGTCCGTCCCGAAGATCGCGTTGCCCTCCCCGAGCCACGGGATCGCCTGCTCCAGGTGCGGCTCGTCGGGCTCGATCTCGACGAAGCACTGGCGGCGGAAATACGCGGAGGGCTCGCGGCGGACGTGCGGCGCGACCTCCTCGGCCAGGCTGCGGTACTCGATCTCGTCGAGCCGCCAGAGCCAGTAAGGCAGCCACCCGCAGCCGGCCTCGAGAAAGGCCACCCGCAGGCCGGGGTGGCGCTCGAGCACGCCGCCCTCGATCAGGGCGAGCAGCGCCATCATCTGCTCCATCGGGTGCGAGCAAGCGTGCAGGGCGAAGCGGCTGTGGAAGCGATCCGCGCCGGCCGCCGGCAGCGACGCGTGCGCGCCCTCGTGGATGGCGACCGCGATGGAGCGCCGCGCGCACTCGGCCCAGAACGCCTCGTACGCGGGGTCGCCCAGCGTCCGGCCCGCGACGGGGTTCGGCCGGAGCACGACGGCGCGGAAGCCGAGCGCCGCCGCCCGCGCGAGCTCTGGCACCATCTGCGCCGGATCGTGGGGGCTCATCAACGCCACCCCCCGGAGGCGCCGGGGCTCGTGATCGCAGAAGCCCCGCAACCAGGTATTGTAGGCCCTGGCAAACGCGACCGCGAGCGCCGGATCCAGCGGGGCCATGCCGAGGAGCATCAGCGCGATCGTCGGATACAGGAAGGCCACGTCGATGCCCTCGCGGTCCATGTCCGCGATGTGCGCCTGGGGCAGCTCGAGCGGGCCGAGCCGCGCGAGCCACGCGGACCGCCGGCGGCCGGCCGAGGCGACCGCGCGCCACGCCCGCGCGCTCATGCGGTGGTGGATCGGCCGCCCGTCCATCATCGGCCGCGGCGGGAGCGGGATCAGGCCCTCCGGTCCGGCGTACGCCACGCGGTCGGCCAGGGGCTCGCCCTCGCCGGCATACGCGAGGTACGGCGCGTGAGCGCGGAGCTCCGGCTCGAGGTGGGCCTTCCACAGATCGAGCGGCTCGATCACGTGACGATCCGCGTCGAGGATTCGATAGCCGTCGCGCATGGGAGGTCTCCTCGGCCAGACGTGGGCCAGATGTGGACTAGACGTGGAGCGGCACCGGGTTCAGGTCCTCTTCCCGAGTCGCGTGCTCGAGCCACCCGAGGCGGACCGGGACGTCGTAGAGGCGCCCCGGCCCGAAGCGTGGCCAGAAGTGCCGCAGCCCGGGCACCGCCACCTTCACGGCGCACAGGCCCGTATCCGGCCGCGTCTGGTCGAGCACCACCGTCTCCAGGCCGGCGCGCGCGGCGCGCTCCACGCAGTCGATCACGTCGTCGCGCAGGTCGTCGCGCCGGACGCCGGGGTAGTCGCCGAGCGTCCGCGCCGGCGCCGCCTCGTCGGGGAGCAGGTAGGCCTCGCCGGCGAGGGACGCGCGGTCCCAGGCGCTGGGCGGCGCGAGGCCGCGCGGGTCGAAGAGCTGGTTGAGCTCGGTCAGCGCCCGCTGCACCCCGAGGCGCGCCTCGAGGTGGCAGCCGAAGCCGAGCGTGAGCCGGCCGGAGCCCGCCGCCCGCGCCAGGGCCACGAACGCAGGGATGCCGAGATCGCTCGTGACGTCGAGCACCCAGAGGCGCTGGCCGAGCTCTCGGTAGTGCCCTTCGAGCGCGTCGAAGTACGGCTCTCCGAAGCTCCTCAGATCGACAGCGGGCCGGCGCGCACGGTTGTACCACCAGAGCGCGACCGCATCCCGCTCCACGAGCTCCAGGAAGCCTTGCAGGATCGCCTCCTCGATGCAGTTGCCGGCCGCGTGCCCGTTCGGGTTGAACGAACAGGGCTGCGCGCCGGACGCCGCCGGCAGGTGGAGATAGCAGGCCGCGGCCGGGAGGTAGCGCCGCCTCCCGTGGGTCAGCGACCACGCAGGGGCCCAGTCGATGGCCGCGCTCGGGTCGTACGGCGGCGAGACGGCCAGCCGGGCGTCGCGCGGCGGGGCGCCGCCCGCCTCCGCCGCGCGGCGCTGCGCCTCGCTGAAGTGCTGCAGGGCGTCCGGGGGGATGCCGTCCCCTTCCAGCTCGGAAAGGCGCGCGCGGCGGAGGGGCACGTCGCCGTGGTAGGTCGCGCAGTAGCGCTCGATGGCCTCGCACAGCGCGCTCGCCCGGGCCTGGACGACGGTGCGGCCCTTGCCGCTGCTCATGCGGTGGAAGTCGCCGAAAGCGGGAGAGTCGCCGGCGGGGCAGGCGCGGTGGATGGCCCCGTGGACCGGCCGGAGCGGGTGATCGCGCCCCTCCAGAGGACCGACGCTCGCGACGAGGCCGGTCAACGGGCTCACCTGGCGGAGGACGCGCGCGAGGGTCTCCTCGGGCGGGACGGCGCGGTGGCCGCCGTCGTCCGTGAAGCGCTTCGGACGGGGCTCCAGGGCCACGGGCGCGAGCGCGCGCGCCCACGCGCCCTCCGGGTCGCCGCAGGCCGGGCACTGGGGCCGCCGCTCCACCGGGTGCTCCGCGAGCCGCATGCGATCGAGATCGAGGCTGTAGAGGCGATCGTCGAGCGGGCTGGCGCCCCCGGCGGCGAGCCAGCGCGAGAGCAGCACGGCGGCGAGCCCGAGCGCCGCGCGCCGGCCCGCGGGCAGGCCGACGAGCGGCGGCAGGAGCGGCTCGCGCCCGCCGCGCCGCCGCTCCAGGTACGCCTCGACCGGCCGGTTGTGCCGCACCCGGTGCGCGAGGCAGTCCCAGCACGGCCCCGCGCCGGGGCGGAACATCGGCCCCATCCAGGGCTCGACCCCGCCGGGCTTGACCGGCACCCAGCGGAGCGCCTCCCGGAGCGCGCGCCGGTTCCACGCGTCGAGCTCGGGGTCGAGGTAATCGCCGGTCAAAAGGACCACGATCGCGGCCTCCGGCTGCACAGCGACGCCCGCTTCCGCGAGGGCGCTGGCGAGCGCCTCCGGGTCCTCGCCCCCCGCCGCCCGCAAGGCGACGGGCGTCGACGCGAGCCGCTCCGCGGCGCGGGAAGCGTCCACGCCGAGCGCCTGCCAGAAGCCCGCGACCTCCGGCGCTGGCGCGGCGTCGGCGAGATAGCCCCGCTCCTCCAGCCGCCTCAGGGCGTGGTGGACCTCGGCGGCGGAGACCTCGCCGTCGAGCGCGGCGATGAGCTCGCCCGCGGTCCGCCGCCCATCGAGGAGCGGCCCGAGGAGGCGATAGACGCGGCCGCGGAGCATGAGTCGCTCGCGCTCGCCGATCAGGAACAAAGTCTCCTTGTCACCGCCGGGCTCGACGCGCAGGTGGTGCTTGAATTGCAAGGCGCGCTGCATGAGCGACATGAACACCGGACCCTGGTGAACCACCTGGTGCGTCGCGGCTTGCAAGAGACGCCCGTGCCGGTGCGCAATTCAGCGTCAGCGAGCGCCTGCCTGCGCGGACGGGCGGGCTGGCCGCATGCGCCCGCGCAGGCTCGCGGGCGCGAGCGGCACGGGTGCACGGCGGACAGAGCGCCGGGCGAGGTCTTGTTGAGAGGGGGTTAGCAGCGTGGCAGTCATTCGCGAGAGGGACAGCGGCCTGGAAACGACGCCGCTGTCGAGCAGCTTCATCGATGCAATCCAGCGTGTCAGGCAGGACGACCGACGCGTCGCCCTGCTCGTCTACCACCGCGACGGCGCCGAGCGCGTCGTGCTGAGCCCGAGCGCTCCGGTCGTCATCGGCCGCGCGCCGCCATCGCAGGTCCAGATCCGCGACGTCAGCCTCTCGCGCGAGCACGCCCGCTTCACCCAGTCCGGCGACGCCGTCGTCATCGAGGACCTGCACTCGACCAACGGCACATGGATCGGCGGGGCGCGCGTCGCGCGCGGCGAGGTGAAGCCGGGCGACGAGGTGCTCCTCGGCAAGGTGGTGGTCGCCGTCCGCTCGATCACGGCGGCCGAGAGCGAGCTGCCTGGCCTGCTGAGCCACGAGCAGCTCCGCGTCGCCCTCGAGGAGGAGGTGAAGCGCGCGCGGTACTTCGGGCAGCGGTTCGCCGTCGTCATGGCCCGATCCGCCCGCCCGCAGGGCGCCCACGTGAGCCACCTGTTCCTGCGCGTGCGGGCGCTGCTGCGGCCCGTGGACCGGATCGCGCTCTACAGCTCGGACGTGGTGGCGGCGCTGCTCCTCGAGGCAGGGGCCGACAAGGCGCTCGACGTGGTGCGCGCGCTCGCCGAGCCGCCCGCGGGTGGCGCGCCGGTCGTGCTCTCGGGCTTCGCGACGTTCCCCGAGGCGGGGACGGTGGCGGAGGAGCTGCTCGATCGGTGCTGGAGCGCGGTGCGCAGCGCGACGGTGGAGCAGCCGGTGCGGTCGGCGCCGGTCGGGACGTGGAAGAGCAACCCGGGCCCCGGGCACGCCGATCCTGTCGCCGTGAGCCCCGCGATGCTCCGCGTCCTCGAGATGGTCAAGCGGGTCTCGCGGTCGTCGATCCCGGTCCTCTTGCTGGGCGAGACGGGGACGGGCAAGGAGGTCGTGGCGCGCGCGATCCACGATCGCGGCCCGCGGAGCGGGCGGCCGATGGTGTGCGTCAACTGCGGGGCGATCCCGCAGCAGCTCGTCGAGAGCACGCTCTTCGGCCACGAGCGCGGCGCGTTCACCGGCGCGTGGCAGCAGCAGCGGGGGGTGTTCGAGGCGGCGGACGGGGGGACGGTGTTCCTCGACGAGATCGGCGAGCTGCCGGCCGCGGCGCAGGCCGCGCTCCTGCGCGTCCTCGAGACCCGGCAGGTGACCCGCGTCGGCTCGAACAGGCCGGTCGACGTCGACGCGCGCGTCATCGCGGCGACCCACCGCGACATCGAGGCCATGTGCGCCTCCGGCGCGTTCCGCACCGATCTGCTCTACCGCCTGAACGCGATGACGATGACGATCCCTCCGCTCCGGGCGCGCCCGGAGGACATCGAGCCGATCGCGCTCCGCTTCCTCGAGCAGGCGAACCAGGCGAACGGCCGCGCCATCCGCGGCTTCGACGCTGACTCGCTCGCGCGGCTACGGGCGTACTCCTGGCCGGGGAACGCGCGGGAGCTGCGGAACGCGATCGAGCGGGCCGTGGTCATCGCCGAGGGCGAGTGGATCGCGGCGGAGGATCTGCCCGAGCGCGCCCGGGCGGCGCCCCCGGCCGCGCCGGCGCTGGAGCGCGATCTGCCCTACGATGGCGTCGAGCTCACGAACGCCCCGCCCGACGTGGACTTCCTGAAGGCGCGGCTGCAGCGCTGCGAGGCCGACCTGATCGTCCAGGCGCTCCGCAAGGCGGGGGGGAACCAGACGGAGGCGGCGCGCGCGCTCGGGATGCCGCTGCGCACGCTGGTCTACAAGCTCAAGGCGCTCGGGATCAAGCGGCCCGGGTACGCGCCGCCCGGAGACGCGTAGCGCGCGGGCAGCGCGGGCAGCGCGGGCTGGCCGCGCTGCCTTGCGCGGGCGCCTCGCGCGCCGTCGCGCCGGCTCGAGGCTCAAGGCAAGCGGGCGGTGACGCGGCGAACGCTCGCGGATGTCGCTGGACGTGGAGGGAATGCAGGGCGCCGGACGGCGCCCGCGGGCGCTCCCGGGGGATCGGGAGCCTGGCAGCCCCTCGACGGGCTCTACGGCGTCGAGGAGCGCGCGGCGCGGGCCTGACTGGCAGGCGCGGGCTCGAGGGGGAGCTCGACGAGGAACGTCGCGCCGCAGCCCGGCGAGCTCTCCACGCCGATGTAGCCGCCGTGGGAGCGCGCGATCTCGCGCGCGAGGTAGAGCCCGAGGCCGAGGCCGCCGAAGTGCTCCACGTCGCCCACGCGCTCGAAGCACTCGAAGATGCGCTCCTGGTCCTGCTCCGCGATGCCCGTGCCTCGATCGCGGACGAGCAGCCGCGCGCCGCCGGCGCAGGCCTTCACCTCGAGGAAGATCGGCTGCCCCTGGCCGAACATGAGGGCGTTCTTGATCAGGTGGAACACGAGGCGACCGATCTGCTCGCGGTCCCAGCAGCCGATGGTGCCATCCGGCGCGTCGACCGAGATCGTGGCGGAAGGGGCGCGGAGCTCCACGGCGAGGCCGGCGACCACCTCCCGGACGAGCGCCCCGAGATCGACGCGCTGGCGTTCGGGCGCGAGCTCGCCCGAGCGGAGCCTCATCGCCTGGAGCATGTCATCGCAGAGCCGGGTGAGCCTGTTGATCTGCCGGCCGACGACCTCGAGCGAGTCGCCCCACGTCGGCGGCTCCTCCGCGCGCCGTGCGTTCATTCGCCTCATCCTCTGCACCTGGAGCGCGAGCGAGGTCAGCGGCGTCTTGAGCTCGTGCGATGCGAGCGTCAGGAACTCGTCCCGGAGAGCGGCGCCTCTGTCGTCGTCGGGGGCGCGAGCGGGCCGGCGTGCGTCGGGGGTCCCAGCGAGCTGAGCGTTCATTGCGGGCATGATGAGGATCCCGTGGTGGAGTGGGTGACCGTTCGTTGCTCGTCCAAAGCATCGGCGATGCCACCCGCCCGCGCTCGCGCCGGAGCGCGATTCGCCCCGGAATTTGCGTGTGATCCGGCCTGCCGAGGGCGGGTTTATCCTCGCGCGCGGCGGGCGCTTTGCTCGGCAACGCAAAAGCACGGATGCGGTGTCCGGGAGGGGCGAAGCCAGGCTCGCCCGCTGGCCTGGTTCAACGCAAGTGGGATGGATGGGCCGCGTCGGCCTCACGAGCCCGCGCTCTCGCTTCGGTGCTGGCCGCGGCGACGGAGCCTACGCGGGGCGCGTCTGCTGCAATGCGTAGCGGATGCCGCTCTGGAGCGTGCCAGACGTCACGATCGACCCCAGATCGACGCCCAGATCCACGAGGGTCTGCGCCACCGACGGCTTGATCCCCGTCAGCACGACCTTCGCACCGACGAGGCCGACCGCCCGAGCGGCGCGGACGAGGGTATCCGCCACGCTCGAGTCGACGTCGCGTACGCCGGTGATGTCCAGGATCGCGACGGACGCCTGCCTCGCGACGACGCCGTCGAGGAGCGTCTCGAGCACCTGGTTCGCGCGGGTGCTATCGATGGTGCCGATGAGCGGCATGACGACGATCTTGTCGGCGATCGGGATGAGCGGGGTGCTGAGCTCACGCACGGCCGCCGCGTGCGCCTCTCTCTCCTCCGAGAGCTGCCGCGCGACGTGCTCCGACGTGACGTCCCAGAAGATACCCTGGATCCCCACGATCTCGCCGCGCAGGTCGCGCACCGGCGCCTTGATCACCTTGACGTAGATCATCTCTCCTGTCGCAGGCACCCTGTGCTCCTCGATCGTCTCGAAGGCCTGACCGGTCTTCAACAGATGGGCGTCATCCTGCCTGTACTTCTCGGCCAGCTCGCGCGGGTAGATGTCGAACGGTGTCTTTCCGCGGAGCTGCTCCATGGTCATCCCCACCGACGCCAGGAGCGCGCGGTTCGCGAAGACACTCCGCCCGTCCAGATCACTCCGGTAGATGCTTTGAGGGAGCAGGTCGAGGAGCGACAGATTCACGAGCTCGCGCTCGCGCCAGGCTTCCTCCGCGAGCTCCAGCTCGGCGACGCGTTGACGCAGACGGCTCAGCTCTTCTCGGTCATCCTGACCCTTCATGATTGGAATGCCCCCTCCCTACCCCTGCGTACCACGTACTGTCCACACCGGATCGAGGCGTAGCATGGGTGCGCCTCGCTCCACAACAAGCTCGCCCTGTGAGCCAGGAGAAGAACAGCCGTTCGATCACGGCCGTGTCGCCCCTTGCTGCGGAGGTCGCGTGGTCCGAGCCAGCCTGTACCCCTGCCGAGCGCGCCTGATGACGCAGGGGATCAAGGCTGGCGCCGTGTGCGTCAGCGTGCGATGCCATGCTCGGCAGGCCCTGTGAGCGTCGTTTGTAGAACAGAGGCGCGCCCGTGCTCACATCGCGGGACTCACATCGTTCGAGCGATCGGCGTCCGGAACCACGTGAGCAGCGGGTGGGACCGACCTCGCGAGACGACATTGGCTCGAAGGAGGGAGCGACGCGCGTGTTATTGCGCGCACAGGACACCACGTCTGCCATCCTCGGGATCTGAAGCGGGGCTCTCCGCCGACGAGCCGAGGCCCGCGCTGCCGAGCCCGCGTCAGCGCGTCCTGCGCCGCGCGGACAGCCGCAGCTGCGTCAGCGCGTGACGACGAACCCAAGCACCTCCACGCCAGCGCAGGCGTCGCCATCCCAGCCGAGCCGCGGATCCAGGCGCACCTCGCCCGGCGCGAGCGCGCCAGTCAGCGCGAGCAGCGCGCCGACCTCGACCCCCTCCAGCTCGGCGCCGGCGTCACCCGCGAACGGCGGGCAGAGCACGCGCCCCGCCGGCGCGAGCGCGAGCGCGGCGCGCGGCGGCTCGCCGAGCGCCGCGCCCAGCTCGGCGAGGTCGCGCCCGACAGCGGCGGGCGCCGTCGCCGCCGGCCAGATCCAGACCGCGATCCCCGGCAGGTCGGCGACGCACGCCGCCGCCGCGCGCTCGGGCGGGAGCGCGATCCCGCGCGCCCCGAGCCGCGGGGCCGCCACCGCGGCGACGATGAGCCCCGGCGGGGCCAGCGTCAGCGCCGCGAGGCGACCCAGGTTGCGGTGCGCCGCGGCCCTCCGGGCGGCGATCCCGGCGAGCTCGTCGGGCCGGTCGTAGACGAGCTCGACCTCGCGCTGCACCGCGACGTGGGGCGCTGTCTGCGCCGCCGCCGCGAGCGCCCGCTCGCGCGTCTCCCCGTCCGGCGCCGGCGCTCCGCGCTCCGTCTCCGCGCGGGGCACCCCCTCGTCGATCTCCAGCCGCTCGCGGAGGAGCTGGGCCACCCGCGCGGGCAGGCCCAGCGAGCCGAGCGCCCACGCCGCGGAGAACCAGTCGCCCGGCGCGTGCCCCGAGAGAAGCTCCCCGGGCGCGAGCGCCTCGGCCGACGCGCGATCCCAGGCGGCGAGCGCCGCCCCGAGCGGATGCCCCAGGTCGCGGAAGATCTCCCCCGCCTCGTCGAGCGCCGCCGCGGCGCCGGGGTCGCCGAGGTCCCGCCGCGCGCGCCCGATCGCCCGCGCCGCGTAGGCGATCCAGGTCCGGAGCGGCGGCGCCGCGCGCGCGGCCACGTCGCGGGCGGACGTCGCGAGCGCGACGGCGTCGTCGGCGCGGCCCAGCTCCAGCGCCAGATCCGAGAGGAACGTGAGCGCCCGCGCGCGGCCGAACGCGTCGCCGAGGCGCGCGCAGAGCCACTCCTGCCGCTGCAGCGGGGCGCGGGCGCGCTCGAGGGCGCCGAGGCCGAGCGCCGCCGCGCCGAGCTGGCCGCAGGCGATCGCCTCGCCCACGGCGTCACCCCGGCGGCGGTGGAGCTCGGCCGCGTGCTCCAGCAGCGCCTCCGCCGCGCCGTGGGCCCCGAGGGTCACGTAGAGCGTGCCGAGCGAGTTCAGGATCTGCGCCCGCTCGTCGAGGAACGGCTCCGACCGGCGCAGCGCCGACAGCAGCGTGCGCTGGGCGGCCGCGGCGTCGCCGAGGAGCCGCTCGGCCGCGCCGCGGTAGTGGCCGGCGACGACGGCGGCGCGGCGGCCGGGATCGCCCGCGGCCGCGATGGCGTCGAGCTCCGCGGCGGCGCCGGCGCAGGCCGATCGCCCGTCGCGGCGCAGGCGCGCGAGCGCCGCCTCGCACCGGGCGAGCTCCCGGCCCTCGACCTCGCCTTCGCGGCCGAACGCGGCGGCGGCCCCGTCGAGGTGCAGGACCGCGGCGTCCAGCGCGCCCTCGCGCAGCGCGAGCGCGCCGCGCGCGAACCCGAGCGCCGCCGCGAGGAGCGCCCCGCCGGGGACCGGCGCGCCTCCCGTCCCCGCGTCTCCCGTCCCGGGTTCGCCGCCGCCGGGGACCGGCGCGCCTCCCGTCCCCGCGTCTCCCGTCCCGGGTTCGCCGCCGCCGGGCACCGGCGCGCCGCCCGCCCCGGGCTCGCCGCCGGCGGGACCGAGCAGCGCCTCGACGCGCTCGATCTCGGCGCGGACCTCGCCGGCCGGCGCGCTGCGGAGCAGCCGCGGCAGCGGCGACACGCGATCGAACGGCTCAAGCGGGAGCACGGCGCTCCTCCGGCTCCTCCGCGGCGGCGCTCCCCTCCGCGCGCCTCCCGGCCCCGCGCGCGAGCTCGTGCAGCGCCGCCTTCACCGCCTCGATCGAGAGCTCCGGCCTGGCCGCGCGGATCCGCGCCACGTGCGCGGTCACGTGGGGCGCCGCGAACGACGTGCCGGTCCAGCGCTGCTCGCCGCCGCCGGGCGCGGGCGCGAGCACCTCGTCGCCTGGCGCGAGGATCTCGTGGTCGAGCGTGAGCTCGCTCCGGAGCGCCTCCGGGTCCTGGAACGGTCCTCGGCCGACGCCGATCAGCGACTTGAAGCGCCCTGGATACGTTCGGAACGACGCCGCGTTGGGGCCGGCGGCCACGAGCACGACCTGCGCTGTGTAGGCGGCGTCGGCGACCTCGTAGAGCTCGACCAGGGAGCGGTGGTCGCCGGGGCGGAGCGGCGCGCCCCTCGGGATGTCGATGCCGAGGCTCAGGTTGACCACGGAGAACCGCTCGCGGACGCAGAACTGCAGCGCCGCGATGAGCCCGTCGCGCGAGCATCGCCCGTCGTCGCCGAGGGCGCGGACGCTCGTGATCTCGGCCCCGGGCGCCATGCGGTGGACGATGCCGGCGCACGCGGTCCCGTGCCCGCTGACGTCTCCTGGCGCGCACGGCGCGACCTCGTGCGCGCCGCCGCGCCGGACCAGCGCCACGTGGCGCAGCGCCGCCGCCCGCAGCGCGGGGTGCGAGGCGTCGACGCCGGAGTCGACCAGCGCGACCCGCACGCCCGCGCCGTGACGCACGCCCCTGAGCTCGCCGCTGGCGCCACCGAGCTCGCCCCCGCGGAGCTCGCCGCCCGTTCCTGCCGGAGAGACCGCGATCACGCCGCGCTCCCCTCCCCCGGCGCGCCGCTCGCGTAGGCGTCGATCCGCGCGAGCAGGTCGAGCGCCAGGCGGGCCTCGGCCTCGCCGCGCTCGGCGAGCCGCCCCACCACGGCGGCGAGCTCCAGGCGCCGGCGGTACTCGGGGGTCAGGCGGAGCGCGTGGATGTGCCGCTCCAGCGCGGCGCGGAGCGACGTCGGCGGCGCGACCGCCCCTTCCGGCTCCGGCTGACCCGCGCCCGTCGCCGCCTGACCTGGCGCCGGCGCGAGCAGGTCCGGCATCGCGCGCGCGAAGAGCTCGAAGACGACCCGCTCGGTGCGGAACGACTCCACGGTGAGCGCGAGGACCTCGGCGAGCCGCTCGGCCATATCGAGCTCCCGCCCCCCGAGCGGCGCGTCGCGGGAGAAGAGCGCGGCGCCGCCCACGGTCGCCGCGCCCACGCGGATCGGCACGAAGATCGCGGCCGCCGGCGCCGCGGCCAGGAGCGGCCGGAGCGGCGCGATCATCGGGTCGCTGTCGGACAGCGCCACCGCGTGCCCGCCGCCGCCGCCGAGCAGGTACGCGAACGGGGTGCCGCTCGGCGGGAACTCCGCGCCCGACGCGCGGAAGCCGCCCGCGTCCGCGACGACGGGGACCGTGAGCCGCCCGAGCGCCTCCATCTCGAGCGCGACGAGCGCCTCTGCGCAAGGCACCGCGAGGCAGGCGAAGCGCAGGTGCTCGCCGAGCCCGCGCACGCGCGCCTCGACCGCGCCGAGGAGCGCCGCCGACTCCACGGTCGAGAGCAGATCGCGCAGGCGCGCGGTGAAGGGCGCGAGCGGCGACCGCAGCGCGTGCGGGTAGGGCGAGAGGGCCCGCGCCGGGGCGGGCGGAGCGCCCGTCGCGGAGCGATCGGCGAGCGGCATGGGGCGGCGATGCTACCCCCGGAAGCCGCCGGAGCGAACCGCCATCACGTCCGCGCCGGACGCGCCGCACACGCTCCCGCCCACGAGGTTCCGGTTGACGTGCTCCGCGCCTCTCCTAGCATGGAAGGGCATGCGGCGATCCAGCTGCCCATCGCACCGTCCGCAGCGATCGCCCGCGCCCGCGGCGCACGCGTCGCGGCTCATCAGACCTCTCGCTCCGGCGCAGGTGCGATGAGCCCGCCTGCGAGCGAGCAGCGGCGCCGCCTCGCCGTCGTGCTGTGGGGTGTCCTCGGCGTCGTGGCCGTCCTCGTCGAGGCCATCTATCGGCTCGGGGCGACGGCGGCTCGCATCCTCACGACTCATGCGCTCACGACGGGCCAGCTCATCTTGCTTGTCGCGTGGACGGTCGTGATCGCCTATTTCGAGGGCTACCGCGGCTTTCAGCGGCGCTTCTCGCCGCGGGTCGTCGCGCGCGCGCTCCACCTCGCGGAGCGCCGGCGGCCGCTCCACGTCGCGCTGGCGCCGCTCTACTGCATGGCGCTCTTCCACGCGACGCGCCGCCGGCTGATCGCGACGTGGGCGCTCATCGCGGGCATCGTGGCGCTCATCCTCCTCGTGCGGCAGATGTCCCCGCCCTACCGCGCCATCGTCGACACCGGCGTCGCCTTCGCGCTCGCCTGGGGGACCGTGGCCATCCTCGTCGATATGGTGAGGGGGCTCGCTGGCCGCCCGCTCGGCATCGCGCCGGACGTCCCGGAAGAGGCGCCCCGGCCCGAGGTCAGCGCGGAGCAGCTCGCCCGCCAGGCCGTGCAGGCGGGCGGCCCCTACGACACGTGAGCCCGCCGGAGCGCGCGAAGAGCTCCCGAGATCTCCGAGCTCCACGCGAGCGGGCGACTCCAGCAGAGGAGCTCGGACGGGCGAGCGGGCTATTCCGGCGATGCCTCGGGATATGCCCTGAGCTGAACAGCGCTGCTGTCTCACCTGTGACCTTCTGGTCATCGTCTCTGGCGCTGTCATTCAGAGCAACACTCGATTTGTAAACACATCTCCGTATCTCGCGTGTGGCGCGATGCCTCGTGAGGCCGGCGCGCGCGTCGGCGCGATCACGCTCCGCGCGGCGCCCCGCGCCCGTGACCGCCTCTGGCCCGGGCCGTGCTTTGCCTGGGAGCGCTCGCAGAGAGCACGTCAGCGAGGGGACCGACTGCGCTCCGCGGAGCGCGCACCGGGGGATTGTGCAGAACTCGAGCAGCAGACAGGGACCGCCCGGCGGGAACGCAGAGACCGTCGACGAGCTCATCGTGCCTGTGGTCGCGCAGGAGCTCGAGGTGACGAAGCGCACGATCGAGTCTGGTCGTGTCCGCATCACCAAGCAGGTCCACGAGCGGGTCGAGGCGGTCGCGGAGCCGCTCGAGCGCGAGCGCGTCTTCGTGGAGCGCGTCGCCATCAATCAGGTGGTGACGGAGCCGCCCGCGACCCGGCAGGAGGGCGACACCCTGATCGTGCCGGTCGTCGAGGAGGTGCTCGTCGTCGAGAAGCGCCTGGTGTTGAAGGAGGAGCTCCACATCACCCGGGTCCGCTCCGTCGAGATGAGCCCGCCGGAGCACGTGACGCTCCGGAGCGAGGACGTGCGGGTCGAGCGCGTACCCCCGCGCGGACGTGACGGAGGCTGAGGCGCCTCCGAGGGGCCCGGGAATCCAGGGTCCCGATCAGCAAACCCCACCTCGCGCGCCGCGCGAGGGAGTGAAAACGCCCTGAGGGGCCACAACGATGGAGGTCACATCATGAACAACACCGATCGTTCCATTTCGCCGTCCCAGCGTGCTCAACAGCTGAGCAAGTCCCAGCAGACGACCAGGACCGCGACCGAGAAGACGACGAAGACCGAGGAGCTCCGGGCCGATGTCCTGCAGGAGCAGGTCGCCGTCCCCGTGATCGAGGAGGAGCTGCAAGTCGGCAAGCGCGAGGTGAACCGCGGCGGCGTGCGCGTATCGAGCCGCCTCGTCGAGCAGCCGGTCGAGGAGTCGGTGATGCTGCGCGAGGAGCACGTCCACGTCGAGCGGCACCCGGTCGATCGGCCGCTCCAGCCGGCCGCGCTCGACACCTTCCAGGCCGGCACGGTGGAGCTCGTCGAGACCGACGAGGAGGCCGTCGTCGCCAAGAAGGCGCGCGTCATCGAGGAGGTCGTCGTCAGCAAGGCGGTGACCCAGCGGGCCGAGCAGATCCGGGAGACGCTGCGCCACACCGAGGTGCATGTCGAGCCGATCAGCGCTGTCGAGCGCACGAACGGGATGAGGGGGTACGAGCAGTACGACGCTGACTTCCGGAAGCACTACGAGGCCGGCGCCTACTCCACGCACGGCTATGCCTACGATCAGGTCGCCCCGGCGTACCTGTTCGGCTACCAGCTCGGGACGTCCCAGAACTTCAAGGGACACGACTGGACGAGCATCGAGCCCGAAGCGGGCAAGGCGTGGGAAGACCGCAACCCCGGCACGTGGGAGCACATGAAGGCCGCGGTGCGCCACGCCTGGGACAAGGTCTCGGGCAAGGCGTAGTTCCGCGCGTCAGAAGTCCCGCCAGGAATTCCCGGTCGGAGAGGGGCTGTCGCTGGAAAGCTCAGTAATTTCGACAGCTTCCGCCGGTTCCACCGCCGAGGGCGGATCCGACATGGCCCAACGCGGGCCCAACGGGCCGCCCTCCGCCGCCGCGTCGGCCGCTGTCGAGGGACCCGCGGCATCATCGGTCGGGGTCGGCGCCTGACTCGACGGCGGCGCGCCGAAGGAGCTGCCTTCGCTCGCCGCCCCGGCATCCGGTCCAGCCAACAGGGGAGTTCCTCCGACCGACCCGCCCGCACCTCGGAGCTCGGGGATCGCCTCATCGAGGGGGGCGAAGTCGCCCAGGCCGAGCTCAGCGACCTTGCGCGCCGCGCGCTTGTAGTGGTGGATCTGACGGCTCGACTTGTGCCCGGTCCGATCGGAGATCCACGTCTCCGTGCGACCGTTCGCGAGCTTGATGGTGATGAAGGTCGCGCGCGTGTCGTGCAAGCGGATGTTCAGCCTCGAGTCCGTGGTCTCGAACAGCTCAGGGCGATGAATGCCGGCGCGGCGCAGGTGGTTTCGAAAGTTCTGCGCCCCATTGCGCCCCGGCAGGTGCCCACTCGGCCCCATGAAGACACGCTCCTTCGGTGGGCACATAGCGAAATAGGCCCGAAGCGCGCGCACGACATCGGGTGAGAGTGCCCAGGCGCGTGGGCCATCCGTCTTGTTCTCGTCGAGCACCACGGCGCCGCGTTCGAGATCGAGATCGGACGGCTCCAGCCTTCCAGCCTCGTCTGCCCGCATTCCCTCGCGGATCAGGAAGCCATAATAAATCCGATAAGACAGTGGAATGCCCACCGCCGCCATGAGGCGTCTATCCTCATCGGGATAGAGGGAGCCTTTGGCCTTGTTGTCGTCCGCCTTGGGGATCCATCCACGCGGCAGCGGATTGCTGGCAATGATGCGCGCCGGATAGGTCGCGAGCGCGAGTATCCGATGAATGACCTTTGCGATGCCTTGACGCGAAGAGTCCTCAAGATGTCCCGGCAGCATCGAGATCGCGCGGTCCGCATGGTCGAGCGTCAAACGCGACAGAGGGACGGGGCCGAGAACCGCCAGAACATGATTCAGCTTGTGCCGGTATTGTTCCGGACGTCGAAGCGCTTTCACATGCAGTGGGTATTGCTCGGCGAGCTTTCCAGAAACAACCGACTCGGCGAACTCAGCGAAGGTTGTTTCCCCGCTCGCTCGGGGACGCGCTTCGCCCCTACACAGCTGGTCGATCGCGAGCCGGAGATCACGGAGCGCGCTGCCCTCGCGCGCGGCCGCCTGCTCCAGCAGCGGCAGGCCGAGCACGATCTGGCCGGCTGCGAGCAGGCGCCCGGCGAGGTCGGCCAGCACCTCCAAGCGCGCGTTGGCTTCGTGCTCGGTCCGGCACGTCGGCAAGCTGAACGTGGCTCGACCGGCGTCGCCGAGGCTAAGGCGCGCGGTCCACGTCTTCCGGCGCAGCCGGACGGACCCAGAGCCGTTGGCCCGCTTGTCTCCTGCTGGCCTGCCGGGGGTGCGGACGGCCAGCTTCGGGCGCTCCGTCGTGCTCGTCGGGCCCGGCGAATCGGCGACGGGCGTAGCTGCATCCACCACCGGAGAGGGGCGTCCGCCAGAGCGGCTCGAACGCGAACGCCGGTCGGTCGATGCTGGTGCAGGAAGGGATGAGGCGGGGAACGAAGCCGAGCGCTTGGCGCGCGCCCGTCGCTGGGGTACGTCGGTCATGGATCGGTCTCCGGTGCTACGGGGGTCGATCAAGGGCCCGTCCGGCGTTGGTAGCGCCGAGCGGGCCCGCTCTACTTCGGCGGCAGCCTAGCACGGCTTGTCCCTGCGGGAGGAGCGCTTGCCCGGCCGGTGCCCGGACATCGGACAGGTTCGAGGCCAGCAGAGGCCAGCACGGCGGCAACCCGGGTGCGCTCATCCGCCTCTGTGGTGCGACGCGAGGCCGGCTCACTGGCCAGCGACCGCAGGTAGGCAATGAACGCCTCGCGCTGGACCAAGCGTAACTTGCCGAGTTTTGTGATCAGCAGGGGAAAGCCCGGCGCGCGGATCGTGTCGAGGAAGACGCGCGCCGGGATGCCGGTGACCGCCTCGACGTTCTTCTGCGAGAGCATCTCCGGCTGCGGCGCCGTGATCGTGAGCCCGTCCAGCGGGATCGTGAGCGTCGCGGTCGCTGTCGCTGGCCGGTCGGTTACCTTCGGGCTGGACCATCCGTCGGCGGGCGTCTCCAGGCTCTCTCTGTCGATGGCGCGCACGCCGTTGCCAGCCTGACGAAGAGAAAGCGGTGCTGATACACGCGCGAGAGCCGCTCGTGTCATTCCTTACCTCCATCTGTGTTGGGGTCGTGAGCAACCGTGACCGACGCCGACGGAAGGGGCACGAAAAGGTAACTCTGCTCTGAAGGTAATTCGTGTCGAGTTACCCTTGAGCACGCCTGGCGAGGAACCATGTGGTATCGCGAGTTTAGGTGTCCTGGGGAGCGCCGCGGAGGGGCCGAAAACGGGGGGTCGCGAAGGGCTCGATTTGGTAATTCTGCGCGCTCCGTCGGCGCCGCCCGCGGAGGCGACACGGAGAGGGCGCCACGGCAGGCGCGTCGCGCAGAACGCGACCCGTGTGCGTCCACGTCGAGCCGCGCCACGAGCAGCAGGATCTCGTCGCGACGCGTCCGCGGCACCGGCGTAGGATGCCTGGCGAGGACCTGCGCGATGCGTGGTCCGATCGATCTCGCCTTGCTGCGCCTCCAGCGCGGACGGCCGAAAGCGTTATCGACACAGTGCAATCCCTGTTGCCGCGCGTGATAAATGCCTTGAGCTCGGCATAGGGAGGGCGTACCGACGCCGGTCCGGCGCTTGACTCGAGTCGCCGCGCCATGGCCTCCTCGGTGCGAGGGAGGCTGCGATGGCGCTCGTTCTTCAACGCGTTCTCCGGGCGATAATCCCGCTCTTGATGTTTCTCGCCTGCGTGCTCTCGCAGGGGGGATGCCAGTGTATATTCGCCGACCCGCCCATGGATCCGCGTCAGGGCGTCGTCGCCTGCCGCACCCAGAGGGCACACAGCCCTGCCGTGGAGCGCCCCGCGCCGGAGGTCGAGACCGTCGCCGCTGGTACCATCCCGGGGACGTTCTCCATCACGAGCACCGGGGAGGCCGTGTACACCATGGACCTGGCCTCGCTGCCCGCGCGGGCGGGCGTCGGTCCCCGGATTCAGCTCGTCTATCGCAGCGACGGCGGCGATGGCGTGCTCGGCGTCGGCTTCTCCCTCGCCGGGCTGTCGGCGATCACGCGATGTCCGAGCAACCTCGCGCAAGACGGGGAGATCCGCGGCGTGCGGTACGATCGCGACGACAAGCTCTGCCTCGACGGCCAGCGCCTCGTTCCCGTGGGACAGGGGCCGGGAACCATCGAGTACCGGACGTTCCCGGATACCTTCGTCAAGGTGGTCGGACACTACCCTCCGGGAGATGGTGCGCCCGCCGAGGCGCTCTTCTTCGAGGCGTACCTGCCTACCGGCCGCGTCGTCGAGTACGGGCGCACCGAGGGCAGCAAGCCGCTCGCGCGGGGCGGCGTCCCGCGCGCGTGGCTCGCGAACGAGACCCGCGACGGCCGCGGCAACGCCATGACGTACGCGTACTGCCTCGCCGAGGCGGAGGACGGCCATGCCGCCGAGTACGCGGTGGACGAGATCCGCTACACGAGCTTCGAGGGCACGCCGTCGCTCGAGCCTTCCCGCGCGGTGCGCTTCGTGTACGGAACCAAGGATTCGGCCGCGATTCGTACCGGCTACTCGGGCGGGATGGCGCTCCAGCGCTCGCTTCGCCTCGAGGAGATCCAGATGCTCGGCCCGGGCGATGCGCGGGTCCGGAGCTACGGATTCCGCTACGAGCTAAGCCCGGCGACGAGCCGGACGCTGCTGACCGAGGTCGAGGAGTGCGCGAGCGATGGGGTCTGCAGGCCTCCCACGCGTTTTCAGTACAGCCACGCGAAGCCCGGATTCGAGCGGCTGGCGACGGACGTCGACAAGCCGATCTCCAGACTCGCGAGCCCCATGGTGTTCGACGTCGATGGCGACGGGCTCGACGACCTCGTGATCCCGGACAGCGACGCGGCGCTCAGCACGCCGTCGAATCCGATCACCGCGTGGTGGGCGGCGCGAAACCTCGGGCCGCGCGCCTCCCCGGCGTACCTCGCAAGGCCGGAGCTCGCCTTCCTCGAGGAGTGGCCGTTCGTCGTCGATCCGGCTGGGCCCTCCGATCCGGTCCTTCTTCAGCCCGAGCTCGGGACCGTCCTGGACTACGACGACGATGGGCGCATGGACGTCCTGCTCCACGACGTCTACGACGCCAAGACCACGTGGCATGTGCTTCTATCCCGGCCCGACTGGACCTTCGCGCTTCATGACACGGGCATCCGGCGACCGTTCCCGCTCGGGGCCAAGCCCGCACCGCCGAACCTGAGCAGCCCCGGCGCCTCGATGCACCTGGCCGACCTGGACGGCGATGGCGCGCCGGATCTGATCCAGTGCGAGGACCACGACCGCGAGGGACAGGCGCCGATCCCGGTCTCCCCCGCGTGGGCCGTCCACCTCTGGAGGCCTGCGCGCGGCGCGACGCCCGCCGGATTCGACCCCTCGCGCGAATCGATCGAGCTGCTGACCGGCTATCCCTGCGATACGGAGCTCCACACGCTCGACGTTGACGCCGACAGCAAGATCGATCTCATCGTGCCATCCCTGCTGCGGTTCGGTGACGGAACGGTCCTCACCGGATCGAACTACGACGCGATCATGCGCCGGGGCGACGGCCGCTGGGAGGTGATCGACACCGAGCTCCCCATCGTTGGACCCAGCGGCCGCGTCGTTTTCCTCGACGTGAACGGCGATGGCCTACCCGATGCCGTGGAATCCGGCTTCAGCCACCACGCGCTCATCACCTACGTCAACACAGGACCGACGTTCGTGGCTTCGCCGTTCCGGACCGTGAGCGCGTTCAGCTTCGGCGATTTGCTGGGTGTGTCGGATCAAGATGTGTTCTTCGGGCTCGCCGTGCCGCTCGACTTCAATGGCGACGGGCGGCAGGATCTCCTCCTGCCCGTCCCACCAGGCATGCTGCTGGGTGGCTCCGATGTGCTGCCGTCCTGGGCCGTCCTGCTGGCGACCGGCGACCACGCGGGGCCGCCGTTCACGCTCGTCGATGCAGGGGTGCCGTTCGAGGCCAGCCTCGGCGATGCCGTCACCCTCGCTGATCCACGCGGGGCGCGCACCGGCGACGTCAACGGGGATGGGGCCCAGGACGTGATCCTGCCGCTCGGCGGCGTGTTCAACGTCTTCCAGAACCTCTCGGCCGACCAGGATCTCCTGGTCGCGGTCTCCGACGGCATGAACGCGCACGACCCGACCGAGCCGGGCTTCGTGCCCAACGTGAGCATCTCGTACGGCCACCTGAGCGATGCGCCGGTCACGAGCGAAGGCGCCGCGGAGGACCCGACGCGGCGGAGCGCGCTCTACCTCGCGCGGTCCAGCGCGGCCGACGACTGCGGCTATCCGCGGCGCTGTGTCGTTGGGCCTCGTCGGGTGGTCAGCACGTACGCCTTCAACAACGGCGCGGACCGACCGCGGCGCTTCGAGGTCGGCTACCGGGACGGGCGCTACCACCGGCTGGGCCGCGGATTTCTCGGGTTCGGGGAGCGGATCGTCACCGATCTGGACACGGGCGCCGCGACGCTCGAGGCCTACGACCATGTCACCTTCGACGAGGAGCTCCAGGTCTTTCCCTTCGCGGGGCACGTCCAGCGGACGTGGCACTGGGCTCCTGGGCTGCCGAACCAGCCCAGGCCGGACCAGATCGAGCTCTCGTTCATCGACGTGACGCGGACGCTCGTACCGACGAACGACGGCGCGACGTACTTCACGCTGCCGACCGAGCGCCGGGTGAGGCGAGCGCAAGGGGTCTATCCGCCCCCGAGCGGCACGACGCCCGCCATCGAGGCGTACGTGCGAGAGATCGAGCGCGGCGGCGACGGCGCGACGCTGCTGCGTGACTCGGTATCGGAGGTGACGGACTTCGACACGTTCGGCAACGTGCGCGCCGAGGAGGTCTCGACGGGCGGCGTCGACCTGACGTTCGAGGTCACGCGGAGGTTCAAGAACGACACCGAGCGCTGGGTCCTCGGCCAGCTCGAGGCGCAGGAGGAATGCAGCGCGGCGGCGGGGATGTCGCAGTGCCGGACCCTCACGCGAACAACCACGATCTACGGCGAGGTAGAGACCGAGTCCACCGAGAGCGACGACGGCCTGCCGGACACCAAGCTGACGCTGATCTATGCGCGTGACGACTTCGGGAACATCACCGGCGTCACGGCGGAGGACGACTTCGGTCACCAGCGGACATCCAGCACGGCGTACGACGAGGAGGGCATCTTGCCCGAGAAGTACGTGAACGCGGCGAGGCACACCACGCTCGTCGAGTTCGACGACGCGCTCGGCGTGCTGCTCAAACGGGTCGATCCGAATCAGCTCGTGACGAGGTGGGCGTACGACGGCTTCGGGCGACTCGGCGTCGAGAGACGCCCAGACGGCACGACGACGACGGTCACGCTCTCCCGAACCAAGGACGGCGACCCGGAGCAGGACGCGTGGTGGGTGAGGCAGCGGAGCACTACGACCGGCGGGGCCGACGACACGGTCGAATTCGATGGCCTCGGCCGCCCGATCCGGTGGTGGTGGTACGGGCCCGAACCGGAGGCGCCGCAGCGCTCGGGCGATGCGAAGCGCATCATGCAGCAGATCGCGTACGACCCGTTGGGCGAGTACGTCGCGCGGCGCTCGGTGCCGGTCAGCGAGGATACGCCCGAGAGCGAGATCCTGTACGACCGCTACGAGTACGACGCGGTAGGCCGTGAGGTGCGGCATACGACGCCGTGGAACGCGGTCATCACGACGGAGCACGACGGCTTGCGCGTGCGTGTCACCGACCCGCTCGATCACGTGACCGAGGTCGAACAGGATCCGCTGGGGCGTATCGAGACCATCACCGACGCGGCCGATGGGATCACCCGCTACACCTACGGCCCGTTCGGCCTGCTGCACACGGTCACCGATCCGGGCCGCGCGGTGACGCGCATGACGCGCGACGCGCTCGGCCGCGTCCGCCAGCTCGACGATCCCGACAGGGGCACGACGATCTCCACGCACGACGGCTTCGGCGAGCTGATCACATCGACCGATGCGCTCGGGCGCGAGACCACGTGGGCGTACGACGCGCTCGGTCGACCCCGCTCGCGCTTGGACCAGGACGGCGCCGAGCGCCAGACGACCACGTGGACCTGGGACACCGCACCGCACGGCATCGGCAAGCTCCACACGCTCATGAGCCCGGACGCGGAGAAGACCTACGGGTACACCCGCTTCGGTCAGGTCGAGACGATCTCGCTCCGCATCGACGGGGAACGCGCTCCGCTGGTGGGCAGGCTCGGCTACGACGATCTCGGTCGCGTCGAGACGATCACGTATCCGGTTCCGGCCGGCGCGGCGCCGTTCGTCGTGGCGCACGACCACGACGCGCATGGCCATCTGCTCGCCGTGCGCGACAGCGGAACGAGCCCTGCCTACTGGCGCTTGACGGATGTGGACGACGCGGGGCGATTCCGGAAGGAGGTGTTCGGCAACGACGCTGTCACGGAGCGGAGCTACTTCGCCGACAAGCAGCGCCTCCGACGGATGGTGACGGAGAACGGTGCGGGCGAGGTGCAGGACCTGGAGTATGGGTACGACGCTCTGTTGAATCTCACACGCCGCACCGACGCGCTCCAGCCCGAGAACAAGACGGAGCGCTTCCGCCACGACGCGCTCCAGCGGCTGACCTGCGCGTACTTCAGCGACGTCGAGCGCGCCTCGGCCCCCTGCGCGCTCAGCTACGACCACGACCCGAACGGTAATCTCACCTTCAAGTCGGACGTCGGAACGCTCTCCTACGATGACCCGCTGCACCCGCACGCGGTAACCGGCGCGGGCACGGACAGCTTTGCCTACAACGCCGTGGGCCATCAGATCGCGCGGCCCGGCGGCACGACGGTGCATTATACGCCGTTCGACCTGCCGGAGCGCATCACGCAGGGCGCGCGCACCATCACGTTCGGCTACGACGGCGACCAGCAGCGGATCCGCAAGACAACCCCGGAGCGGGAGACGCTCTACTTCGACGACCTGTACGAGCGGGTCACCGAGGCGGGATCGGGCGCCGTGGAGCATCAATATTACGTTCACTCGCCGGAGCGGGTGGTGGCGATCGTGACCCGGGGCGGATCTGACGACGGCACGCACTACGTGCACGTCGAACACCTCGGATCCATCGATGCGCTCACCGACGAGGACGGAGACGTGATCGAACGGCGGAGCTACGATCCGTTCGGGCAACGCAGGAACCACGTGTGGGGAGAGCGCGCGCCGGCTTCGTTCTCCAGCAAGACGACGCAAGGGTTCACGGGGCACGAGAGCGACGACGAACTCGGGCTCGTGAACATGAAAGGCCGAGTCTATGATCCCAAGGTCGGGCGGTTCTTGACAACGGACCCGATCGTGTCGCTCCCGGCCTTCGCACAGAGTTGGAATCCGTACAGCTACGTTCTTAATAGCCCGCTCAACTTCGTGGATCCGAGCGGGTTCGAGCCGGGGTACCCGCTTCCGGTCAATCCGGAGTTCGTCAACGATCCGGAGGTTCAGCGCATCCTGAGTTGCAGCGGCCTCGAATGCCTCAAGACAGTGCCCAGTCAGGTGGAAGGTTCGCGTGAGGCTGCGGAGGTCGGCGCGGCGGCGGCGCCGGTTGACGTGAGCACGACCGGGAGCGCCTCGGGGCATGTGCCGCAGCCGGTGACCACGGCGCCGATCGACTGGTCGCAGAACCCCTATGTCCAGATCGAGGGAGGGTTCGTCGCCGGGTTGTTGCTCGGGGCGGTCCCTTTCGCCGGCGTGGGGCACGGGCTCCTGGATGCCGCGGGCGTGCTGGCCCATGGGACGCCGGAAGCCAGGATGGGCCTGGCCATCGGGCAGATCGTGGGTGGGCTCGCCCTCACGATCGGGGGCTTGACGGGGGAGGTCTTCGGGGGCATCACGAGCGCCACCGGCATCGGCGCCGCGATCGGTGTGCCTGCGATCGCGGTGTCGACCGGGCTCGTCGTCGGTGGGGTCGGCAACATCGCGGCGGGGCTCCAGGGGCTGTCGCAGGCGCTGATGTCAAGCGGGTCAGGAACGACAGGCCCACAAGGCACGCCCTCGGCTGCAGTGGGAGTACCGCAGACGCCAGCAGCGCTGCTCGCGCCGGTGAAGATCCAGAGGCATCATATATTCCCGCAAAAATTCAAGACCTTCTTTCAAGCGCGCGGTGTAGATATCGACAAATTCACCGTAGAGATAAGCCAGGGTCACCATTTGAGCAGTGTTCATGGTCGGGGCGAACTGAACACACCAGGACGCTACAACCAGAGATGGGCCGAGTTCATCGAGGCGAATCCGAACGCAACAGCCAAGGACATCTACCAATTTGGCGGACGTCTCATGGATGAGTATGGGCTCAACCGTCTGCCGATTGTGCCGTATAGGTGAGCACAATGCAATTCTTCAAGTTGACGCACCCGGAATACCAATCCGATCAAGAAGACAACTCTCGCAACCCCGTGATGTCGACGGCAGCTTACCGCATCCCGGGCATATCATGTGATCTGTGCGGCCCTTGGTCCTCCAGCGACCGACTACGTGTTTCATTGCCGTCAACGGCCGATGACTTCTTCGGGGTACGTTTTCTCCCGTTGATGGATTGGAAACTAGCTCGAGACGAGTGGGCCAATCTGTTGCATGCGTCTCCCGATGATCTAACCCCCGGTGCCGAGCTGGGTCCACCGATGGGAACTTGTACAGCCGCGATCCAGGAAGACGCCGTGCATCCCATCCCTGGCCAGGTATGGATTGGCTCCCGTGTGAGAGACGCACTGGTAGCAGCGGGACTCAGCGGCGTGTCCTTTGCGCATGTTGATCTGCCTGCCGACTGCGGAGAGGTCGAAATGTGGGAGCTTGTTGTCCATGGGCGTGCGTGGCGACGGGGTTCGACAGCTGACAGCATTCGGCTCTGTGAAGTCTGCGGGCGTCGTGGATTCCCCTCACCCAAAGACCTGTCGGTTGACGAAACGCGCTGGGATGGATCCGATTTTGTACTCCTTGACCACAATCCAAATATCATCGTTGTAACCGACCGTGTCGCGAAGACTATCGGTGCAAATTTTTCGAACCTCGTGGCGATTCCTGTTTGATGTGCCCGCATCGCAGAAGCGTTTCGTGTTCACGTGATGGCCGAGCAACGAACAAGCAATCTTGGATTCCATCTGCCTGCGCCGGCCAACGCGGCGCCGTTGGTCATGGCCTACGAACACGACACGCACGGTCATGTGATCGCCGAACGCGACAGCGGAACGAGGTTCGCCTACTGGCACTTGACGGACGTGGACAACGCGGGCGCTTCCAGGAGAATCCGTATAACTAGGTGCTCAACAACTCGATGCAATGCACAGATCTGAGTGGACTCAAGTTGGATTGCTCGCTTGGCGTCGATTCAGAGTCCACCGAAGAAGCTAAAGTTCGCACCTATTCGCGGAAGCGAAGCGTCTCGACGGCGACGCCGTCCTCCCCCGTGATCACGTCGCCAGACCAAGCCCAGCTCGTGCCGCCTGGGCCCGGCAGCCCTAGCTCGAAGGTAACGCCATCCAAGGTGAGCTGGTCCTCGTCGAGGTAGGCGATGCCGATCGAGTCGCCGCCGCGCCCGGGGCCGCCGTAGCCGCCGGGGCCGCCTAGACCACCGCTGGCCCCCTGGCAAGACCACGTGCCGTCCCCCGCAGCGCCGCCTGGCGCGCCTCGACCGCCTTTGCCGCCTTCCTCCGGCACCCCGCCGTCCCCACCTGGGCCCCCGTCGTAGCTGATGATGACGCTGTCGCGCACCGTCACCTTGGCGTGGAGCGCCACGATCCCGATGCTCGGCTGGCCGTTCTCGCCCCCTCGGCCGCCTCGACCGCCGCAGCCGCCGGCGCCTCCGGAGCCGCCGCCGGCGCCCCCTTTGGACGCCACGCCGCACACCGCGAGCCCGCCCCGCCGCCCGCCGCCGCCGCCGCCGCCTTGGCCCGGCATCCCCCTGCTGCCGTCGCCGGCCTTATCGGGGTGCCATCCGGTCTCGTCGATCCGCCCGCGGCCCTTGCCCGATGCACCGACGGTGCCCGGCTCGCCGTGGAGCGCAACTTGACCTGGTTCGCAATGGACGCCTGGCACGTCCCCATCACCCCCCCGTCCGGACGTCGGTTTTGACTCCACGCGCGGTTGCCCGTCCTCGCCGTCGCCCGCCCCGTCGGGAAACCCGTCACCGCCTCGGCCGCCGATGCTCGGGATTCCGTCTTCGCAGGTGTTTACCGCCGCAGCCCCACCCGGGACCGTGGCGGCCGAGCACGCGTCTCCCCCGTACTGCCCGTCGGGTCCCGTCGCTGCCTGGTTCGGCCAGGGCCATTCCTCCCCATCGCGGCCCCCCCCTGCGGGGGTGCCCAGGATCTGACTTCCGATGATCTCCACCGCGGTGCCCGACCGAACGATCATCCCGACATGCTTCGAGCTCATGATTTGCACGTGGTCGATGATCGAGACCCCGTCCGTAGCCCCCGTGTCGCCGGCGCCGGCTGGCTCGACGATGAGCGCGATGTGCCCGGGCGAGGCGGGAGCGAGCTTGGTCATGCCGTGCACCGGGGTCACCGTCTCCGTGCGTTCCCATTCGAGGGGCTGGAAGCCTCCGTAGATATCCAACCCGGAGGGCAGCGTGATGGACTCGTTGAAAGGATCCCAGGTGACGAGCACGCGACCGCTGCCGGTGCGCGCAAGCTCGATGCCACGCTGGAGGGAACGAACCGGCCTGTCCTTCGTGCCGGGGTTCGCGTCATCACCAAGGTAAAACCAGTCGACGAACACGCCGCAGCCGTCCGTCGCCCGACCCGCTGCAAGATGCTCCAGGCAGACCGACTCGGGGATGGGATCACCTGCACACGTCGCTCGACCGTCACATGGCGGCCCGCCGTCAGGGTCGTCCACCCCCGGCGCGGTCCCACAACCGGCCGCGGCGAGCGTCAACGTACAGAACAGCAGGATCGCGGAATTCAGACTCATGGGCATCCCTCGATGGCGACCTCTCGCAGGGCAAGAGTCAATGGGGCGGTTCGTTCTCCATGCTGAACGCATGGAATGGACCAACAGGCCCGAGCCTCCCTTGGCCCACCTCATCACTGGCGCCGGCGTTCCCCGCAAGGCCGCCGTGACCGGCGCCTCCTATGCTGATCGTGGTTCCGGGTCGAACGGCGAAGTTGGGCACGACGTAGGCGATGCCGATGGATGCGCCTCCCAGCCCGCCGCCGGCATCGCCTCCGCGACCGCCGTTGCCTCCCGTGCCACCTTTGCATGCGTCCCACCCCTCGGGTCCAAATCCCGCACCCCCAGGGCCGCCACGTCGCCCGATGCCCCCCGCTTGGCCCCTCCCGCCCACGCCGCCACGGCCGCCTTTGCCCGTGATCACGTCGGTGGCCCCGATCGTCAGATCCGTGTCGTCGAGCGCAACGATTCCGATACTCGCCCCGCCATATCCGCCGCCATGGCCGCCCCGACCGCCACAGCCGCCGCTCCCTCCCGAGCCGCCGGCAGCGCCCCCCTGGGGGCCGCCTGCCCGACACGCGACCATGTCCCCACGCGACTTGCTGCCGCCACCGCCGCCGCCCCCCTGGCCGGTGCCGCCTCGCTTCCCGTCCTCGCCCCGGACGCCGATCCATCCGTCCTTGCCGAGGTGGCCAACGCCCATCGCGCCGTCCGCACGACCGGCGTTGGCGCCGTGTGCGCCCAGGCGCCCGTCCTCGCATCTCCTGACGTCTGCGCCGAGCCCTGCGCGGCCGTTGCCCTCCGGATTCTCCGCCGGCTCCGGCTGCCCCGGCGCACCGTCACCCCCCGACTCGAGCCCGCCGTCGCCGCCGTCGCCGCCGATGGACTCGGTACCATCCTCGCACACGGTCACGACGGGCAGCGCGCCCCTCGCGGAGCCCGCCGTGCAGGCGTCCGCGCCGTCGTTCCCCAGCACGCCGTCCGTCGCCCGCTCGGTGCGCGCGTCTTCTCCCGGCTCCCCGTCCTTGCCGTTGCCCGCGATGATCTTGCTGTCCCACACGACCGCCCTGGCCCCCGAGCTCAGCATCATCGCGATCGACGACTTTTCATCGGGCGCCGAGGCATCCGCCGCCACGGCGCGCACGCCGAAGATTCGGGAGGTCGCGTCGTCCCCCGCGATGACGCGCAGCGGGATCCCCACCGGCGGAGCGATGATCGTCGGGTGGTTCGGTCCGCCGAACGACCCCTCATACGACCAATCGCCGCCGATGTCGCAGAGACGCCCGCCCCAGAGGTCGACCCCCGAGGGCAGCGTGACCTTCTCCTCGAATCTCCCGCCGCAAGCGTACACGCGCCGGGTCGCCGCTTGGCCGTTGCGTGGCCCGTGCGTGGCGAGCCCGATTGCGTGCTGGAGCGTCTTGACCGGCGCTTCCTTCGTGCCGGGGCTCGTGTCGTCGCCCTGCTCGCTGACGAACACCCCGCATTCGTTGAGCGCCATCGCCGTGGCGGGGTCGCCGTCACAGAGCGACTTCGGTGGTGTGAGGCAGAGGCGTTCTTCATAGCAGCTATCGTCGTAAGCGCAGCCGGAGACGCCGCCCACGCCGACCGTGGAGAGGGTGCCCACGGTGAGCAGCAGCCGCATTCGTCGCCGTTCGAGAAGAGGCATGTCCTTGCTCCTGATCACCACGCGCCATACGCCACGATGCCCGCCTGTGCCGGCGTCACCGTCGGCACCAGCGCAAGCCGAGCCTTCGTCGGTTCAGCCTGCAGAAACGAGAAGTCCGTGAAGAACGAAGCCAGGGTCGCAGCGCCCACCACACCGCTCGTCACCACCATCGCCGTTCCGAGTCCGGCGAAGAGATCTCGCTCTCGTCGTAAAGCCGTCAGCTCGGAGCACGAGGAAGGCTTCGGCGTTTCCCGACAGGCCCCTTGAGAGACCCCCGCGGCGTCGAGCCTCGCGTTCCGCTCGTGCAGGTCTCCGTCGGCGTTCCTCGCGCGAACCATGAAGACCGCACCGAGCGAGCCTGTCGCCACGGTCAACCCGATACCGGCGATGCGCAGGGTGCCTGGCCAGGATGTCCAGGGGCTGGGCGGCCGGCCCCGCACAGCGGGCGAAGAGCTCAGGGCCTTCGGCGTTTCCTTCGGTGATACCGGCGCGGTCTCCTTGGCACTGCCCGCCGCCGCAAGGGGCAGCTCCATCGTGATTCCGTGCTCCGCGCCCGCCACGGCGAGGAACGATTGAAACCCGCCCGCGTGGCCCGGTGCTCGGGCGCGCACCATGTGGTTGCCCGGCTCGAAGAAGAGCGTGTAGGTCCGCGCGGTCCGCCCGATGCGCTCGCCGTCGATGAGCACCTCGGCGTCGGGCGGATCGACCGCGAGCACGAGCGTAGCGACGCGCTTCTTTGCATCGCGCTGTCCTGCCTCGAATCGCCGCTCGAGCGCTTCCGGCAGCGCTTCGCGCTGTTCGAGGCTCTTGGCAAGGTGCTCGGCCGCGTCTCGGTACCTGTGCAGCGCGACCTCGCAAAGGCCGAGCTCGCCGGCGATCTCCGCCCGCTCTCGCTCGGTGCTTGTCGTCGGGTCTGCCGCCTCGAAAGCAGCCTTGTACGCAGCGTGTGCCTCGATCCACCGCCCTGCATTGCGCGCTCTCTGACCACGGCGAACATGCTCTTTCACCGATGAACTGTCGCTCGGTCTCGCCTTCGAGGGGGACGTCGCCGGCGCTGGCAGATGTCGTGAAGCCTGTTGCGCCTTCGGGGGGACATCATCGGCGCTGGCAGATGTCGTGAAGCCTGTTGCGGCCCCGAACGCGAGAAGAATCGAGAGCGAATGCGCAATGTGACGCATCCGGTGACGGTACTTACGCCGGCCGCTCGGCGTCAACCGGCAGAAGCCGCGACGTCTCGGCCGTTTGGGCGAGAATTGGGGGCGGAATGACGGAATGTGCTCAGCCGTCCTCAAAGTCCGTTTTCGTGTGGTTGATAATGCCACCCGGGCGCACATTACCCGACCAAAGTTGCTCGTCGGTTCTTTTTTTTGAAGCGTTTGGGCCGGCTCAAGTGTGCTGCCTACCGTGGGCAAGCCAGCGACTGCCTCTCCCGGCCTCGAGCTCTTCCGGCGCCTCGCCCGGCGCCACGGTGTGCCGGCGCGAAACGCCGAGGATGTCGCTCAGGAAGCGCTGCTGCGGGGGCTCGAGGCCGACAAGCGGCTCGACCTGGGGGGAGACCCAGCCCCGTACCGCGTCACGATTGCCATCAACCAGGCGCGCAATCACGTCCGTGACGCACGCTGCCGCGGCGAGGTGCTGACGTCGTTCGATGAGTGTGAGATCCGCGACGAGTGCTCCACGCCGGAAGAGCTGCTCCGGAGACGGCAGCGGGAAGAGTTCACGCGCCAGCTGATAGACCAACTCGATCCCAAGTACCGGGATCTCGTGATCAAGCACGATCTCCAAGAGGTCCCGCTCGCCGAGATCGCCACCGAGCAGGGACTGCCGCTGGGCACGGTGAAGACGCGACACTGGCGGGCGCACAAGGAGCTCAGGGTGCGGCGGGAGCGGTGGCAGGAGCAGCAGCGCTCTCAGGGAAGGGACGATAGCCTTTGCGTGCCGCTCGCACTGGGCCTCGACCGTCGCGCGTCGTCGGTGGCTTCGCTGCGCCGTCTGGGCGTGAGGATCCTCGTCCAGGGCGGGCTCGTCCTGCTGACCGGCGCGCTCGTCTCCTCAGCGCCCTCCCTGCCCGACCCGGAATCGTGGCACGGGGCGGCGGCGGTCCGCGTCCCTGCCACCCCGCCCGCTGCGCAGGAGGCTGCGGCGTCCGCGTCCCCAGCGCGAGGCGGCGCGCACAGCGCCGCGCGGCCCGCCGGTGGAGAACGCGCGCACAGCGCCGCGGCACCGGCCACGCCGATCGCGCCCGAGATGTCGTCGCCGAGGGAGCAAGGAAGCGCGCGCGCGCAGGCGATGGCGAGCAGCACGCCCGTTCCCTCAACGACGAGCGAGCTCCAGCCCGCGTCTCCGGCGAGCGCCGTTCGACCGACCGGCAGCGAGCGCGAGAGGAGCCTGATCGACCAGGCCCGCAGGGCCATCGAGGCCCGCAACGCCATGGCCAACGTCGAGGCTCTCCGGCTGCTGAACACCCACGCGCGGGAGTTCCCCCGTGGGCGGCTCGCCGCCGAGCGCGAAGCACTCCTCCGGCTGATTCGCTGAATCCCCGGCTGTCCTTCGGCAGCTAACAGTCGGTGCCTGGTGATGTCTTCGGACAGCACAAGGCGAAGATCCGCCTTGCGTCCCGACAAGAACGATCACGTCCAGGAGACGAGACCCGATGAACACGATGGAGGATCTACTTGGTGCGATGTGGCTCGTCTCGCCGATCGGTCTCGCCATGATGGCCTGCGTCGCGATCGGCTTCGCGGTCACGGCGCGCGAGGCCATGGGACGCGAACGCGGGTTTCGCGAGGCGCGCGACCAGGCGCATGAGGACGAGGCCTCAGCCCTCGCCGATGCGAAGGAAAAGGCCGAGCGGGAGCTGGGGCGACACCAGCGCCTGCTGGACTGCCATGTCGATGCGCTGATCGCAGCGATGGCCGACGGCCGAGCGCGACCTGTCCCGTGGCCGGGCAGGGTCCTCGAAGCGTTCTGCGCGACGGTGCCTGCTTGGCAGCAAAAACTGGCCGAGAGCACGGGGCTCGCGCCGAGGGACGTGGAGCGGCTGCTGAACAGCGACTTCCCGATCACGCCCGGCCTCGCGCGGCAGTTGGAGGACTTCACGGGCGCGCCCGCTCGGTACTGGGAGCGCCTGTGGAGGCTGCACGACGCTACCGGACCGACGCGGAGGAAACCGTGGTGATCAAGCTCGATGAGCCGACCACCAGGCGCGAGAGCGCGACGCGTACGGCGGCCTCGCCCGCGTCGATCTCTATGCCACCGAACCCGGCCTCCATACCCCCTCGCGCGCCTGATGTTCCGCCGCCCGTGGTGCCGGCTCCTGACTCGTCTGCCAGGAGTCCACGCGCCAAGCTCCCGCCGCCTCCACAGCTGCGGCTGAGGTCGCCGTTGCCTGCTCGCGCCGAGGCGGGGGCCGAGCTGGCGCGCCGCGCTGCCACGCTGACGAGCTTTCCGCTGCAGCGCGACGAAGGCGGGTCAAGTCCTGCACGCGGATCGGATTGGGAGGACGCCGAGCGCTCCTCGTTGAACACGACGCTGCCAGGAGTAGGCAGCCATGGGTGACGGCGGCCTCACCTCGCGTTCTGTGGAAACGGCCATGCGACCGGCGGTACACATTATGTGCGCTGGCGAGACATCATCATAGGACGGGTGCGACCAGGGGCCAGCACCATGATCCGGAGGCGGCAGCCCGAATGCAGGTCGAGCCCACACGGAACGACCGCACACCGGCCACCGGCGCACCGTCTGAAGACACGGGAGCGACGGTAATCTAGTTGCTCACGAACCCCAAGGTTCAGAACGAGTTATGCCATGATCGCCGGACACGGCTCGACAACGCTGCTACTCGCGCTCGCGGCGGCGATTCTGGCCATTGTTCGAATCTCCACGTTCGGCCATCCCGCTACGCTTGCTGCTCTGCTCGCCGCGCTTCGGAACGCGGCGGGCGAGCGTGGCCCCGTGGTGGTGGTGGCGTGGATCGCTAGCATGGGCGTGCCAAAGGTAGACCGGGTGGACGTGGCGCAGAGCGCGCTCATGAGGGCGGTTACCGCGTGGCCACGGTTCGATCCAGACTTCAACAAGTTGGATCGCGAGACGCAATCGGCGCGGACTCAGAGGCGGCGGGCGCTGTTTGCGGGGTGGATGTACCGCATCACCGCGCGCAGCGCCGCTGCCTACTTTGCTCAGCGATACCGCTCCGCCGAGATTCTCATGGCCGCTCCACTGGATCCTGAGTCGCCCGATCCGCGACCTGGCGCCGAGGCGAAGGTAGCGGCACGGGAGAGCAAGGAACACCTACTCGAGGCGATTCGGCATCTCGATCCCGATACGGCCGCGATCGTGGTTGCGAGGGATTTGCACGGAACACCAATGGAGGAGATCGCCGAGTCGACTGGTATTCCACTATCCACAGTCTATAAGATGCGCGCCCGTGCTCGCGCGACACTTCGCGCTGCCCTCGAGCGTCGCGCGGCCAGGTGAAAGGCTCGGAAGAGGCGATCGGCGCTCCCGTGGCCGCGGCCCTTTACGGCAAGGTCGGAGCAAATGAGCACGGGCCGCTCGTGACGCTCGGAACCTTCTCACCGCAGGCGCGAACGTTCGGGAAGAGCAAGTCCAACCTCCGGCTCACCGACGAGGAGGAACTCCTCGCGTTCGTCCTCGCGCATTACGAGCAATTCGACACGAAGTACAAGGGCTTCTGCCCCTCCGGCGCGTCCACATGCCCGCGACTGTCGACGCGGAAGACGAGTAGGCACGCGCGTCCTCACGCAGCAGGGTCGACGGGGCCACGCCTACAGGCGGTCTGCGGTGGCTTGTTGCCTGGGATCGCGGGCGCGCGAGCTGGTGCCCACGTCGTCCTCGTGTGGCCAGCGGCGATAAACGTCACATACGCGAGACCCGCAGCGACCGCGTATCCCCTACTCGGCTGGAACGGTAGCCGACCTTCCCCTGAACTGGAGGACGACGTTCGGCGCAGCCGCCGGCGTCGCCTTCACCGCGCGGATGCGCATGAACGCTCCCTGCTGGCGCGGATCCATCACCTCGAAGCCGAGCCGCGCGAGCCCCGAGCAGAACGCGTCGATGTCGTCGAAGTAGCTCGCGGGCTCCCAGATGTGCAGCCGGCCGTCCAGGCGGAGGCAGCGGTGCGCCTCGCGCAGGTAGTCGGTGAAGTTCGCCCCCATCAGCGACAGGCAGAAGATGGCGACGTCGAGCTCCCCGTCCCCAAGCGGGACGGCCGCGATGTCGCACGCGATGACGCTGGGGTTCACGGCGACGTGATCGAAGCTGCGAACGTCGTGCTTCGCGCCGGCGCGCTCGGCGATGATCGCCTCGCCGCAGCCGAAGTCTCCGACGACGAGCGGGTCGCGCTGCTCGAGCCAGCGGATCTCCTCTTCGAACGGCACAACCGGCCAGCTCTGCCGCACCTCGCGATAAAGCGTGTGGTAGTGCGCCCACTCCTCCGCGTTGATCTCGAGACGCGCGTGCGTCCGCTGGCTGGAGGTCGCGTACCAGCGGTTGTTGATCCGGGTGAAGTCGCCGTACGCGGCGACGCGGCGCTTGACCTCGGTCGGCTCGCCCGACAGCGGGATGACGATCTTCCTGCGCTCGATGGTCTCGACCGCGCCCTCCTCGAGCCGCGCGAGCCAGCGCATGATGTCCTGCTGCGCCTGCGAGGGCGTCCTCAGGTTGCCCTCGGGGACGACGCCGTCGACGGCGGCGTCCGCGATCGACTTCTTGTATTCGAGACGGTTCAGCTTCGACTCGCAGTACGACCAGCGCTCGCCGTTCACCATGGCGAAGGTCACCGGGATGACGACGTCGACGTGCGCGAACTTGCTCCCCTGCCGGTAGAGCCTGCCGATGAGCTGCTCGTACTCGGCGTTCGTCCATGGGAGGACGTTAATGATGAGCTTGTTGCAGACGTGCTGGAGGCCGTCGACGCCCGTGCCGATTCGACTCGACGCGATGAGGACGTCCACGGAGCCGTTCGGCTTCAAGAACTCGCGCAAATCGGAGTCGTCGGTCTCTCCCGTCAGGAGCCCCGCCGAATGACCCGCGGCCTTGATGGCGTCGAGCAGATCCTTCGCGATGCCTTCGACAAGGTGCGTGTAGACGAGCACCTTCTCGCCGCGCGCGATGTTTGCAAGGATCGTGGGCAGGCGGAGGTGCGTGAGCACCTGCTCGAGCTCCAACGTCGACCCCTGCCCCACGAGCCGGATCTCGTGGAGGTCTGAGGAGCAGTCGATCTCTTCGCGCCTGACCGTGAGCTGGATGGCGTAGTTGGGCCTCCAGCGCGTCCCGAGCGTCACGAGCCGCTGGTAGAGGCGCATGCAGTTCTGGACTGTAGCCTTCGTCTCGAGGTCGTCGTGGCGGTGCCCGGTGATCAGTTCGACGAGGCTCTTCCCCTCCTGGAGCGTGTTGATGACCGGCGTGCCCGACATGCCGAGCACGCAGAGCGCCTCGTTCTTCTTCCCCGCCTCGAGCACGAGACCCTGAACGAGCCGCTTCCGTTTGCTCATCGCGGCGCCCTCGTCGCGCTGCTTCGCGTAGTGGATCTCGTCCACGACCACGAAGTCGACGACGTTCTTCTCCAGGAACGCGACGAGCCGAGCCTCTGATTCGGGCTGCTGAAACTGTTCGTAGTTCAGGACGAGGTAGCGCGGAGCGCTAACGAGCGGGTCCCTCCACTCCGGCGTCCACGTCTTCTTCGCCACCTCGCAGCCGGAGAATGCGTTGTCGATCTCGCGGGCCCAGTTGTCCACGACCGCGTTAGGGCAGCAGATGACCGTCAGGCTCGCGCCGGTGACGCGGGTCGCGAGGATCGCGCTCAGGGTCTTGCCGGCGCCCATGCCTGACCAGTTGCCAAAGCGCCGCGCCTGGCGGACGGACATGGCGACGCGTCGCTGCATGAGGTTCGGCGAAACGATGGGCCCGCCCGGCACCGGCTGGAACGCGTAGCCCTTCGGCATCACGAGGGCGTCGGCCTCATCGAACTCGGCGAGGAATCGATCCCGCACCAGCGAGGAGTACACGTCCCCTTGGAACGAGGCCGCGTGCTCGCGCGCCTCCTTCGGGTTCAGGTACGCGTGCCGCCAGAGCTTGGCCTTCGCGCTGTCAAGGAGGAACTTCACGGTCTCGGCGTCGGCGCTCGCGATGAGCGCGCTGTCGAGCGCCTGCAGGGCCTCGCGCGCCGTCACGACGGGCAGCTCCCCTCCGTCCTCGGCGTCCGGCGGGCCGTGAACGTCGACCTCTGCGCTCACGTCGAGGTCGGCCGCATCCTCGGGCTCCGGCGCGCCGGGGAGCGCGAAGCGGTCGTGCGGCGCGTCCGTCGCTCGGCGCTCCGGTTCGGGCTCGACGACCTGGAGGAGCGGGCCATCGTCGTGCGGATCGGCGCCGCCGCCACGGGCCATGAAGCCGTCGACGAGCGACGGCTCGCCGCGCAGGAACTTCTCGAGCTCGACGACGGGGAACTTGCCGCTCGTGAAGGCCTTCACGAACGGCCGCGACGCCTTGTCTTTCAAGAGCCCGGCCTGCATCGCGAGCGCGAACTTCTCGCTCGGATCGAAGGCGCCGACATGGGCGAGGAGCGCCTGCACGAAGTCGCGGATGTGCTCGAGCGACCAGCCCGCATAGCACGTCGGGCAGCGGGAGCCGCCCTTCGCCCGCGAGCGCACCGTCGCCTGGTAGTCGTGCCCTTTCGGGCAAGTCCACCACGCGGTCATGATGTGATCGGCGTCGACCATTTGCGGCGTGACCGCCTCGTTGCGCGTCGGGTGCCACTCTGCCGCGATCGTGGGGTGGGTGACGGTCAGCGAAGTCTTGGCGAGCGCGCACGTCGGACACTCCGCGTCGCGGAGCATGAGCAGCGGCGCGCGCTGGAAGTCGTGACCGGCGTGGCAGTGCCACCAGCACGGAGCGGTCGAGGTCGCGTCGACCGTGCTCGGCGTGAGATCCCCGTTCTTCTCCGGGTGCCAGAGCGCCGCGAGCGCCGGGCGCTTGTCCGCAAGCGAGGCGCTCGAACCCGCGACCTTGCACTGCGGGCACGCGGGGTCGCGGAGCAGGGCGCGCGGCGCCCGCTGGAACGCGTGGCCACGCGGGCACGACCACCAGGCGGCCTTGTAGCTCGTCGTGAGCACGGCCGACGCGGCGTCTGGGTTCTTCGTGGCGTCCCACAGCGGCCTGAGAGCCGGGTGCTCGGCAACGGTCTGTGCCATGTCGGTTACTCCGAGATCGGGGGAGGTTCGATGCAGTCGTCGCTGAGCCAGCGCGGATCCTTGGGGTCGAGGCCGGGCGGGAGCCCGGGGCCGGTCACGGTCCTCCCCTGCTCCTCGTCCTCAACGAGGCAACGGTTCAGGTCGAGGAGGAACTCGGTCACCTCTTGGTCCGACGGCATGCCGTACGCCTCGGCGACCGCTTCATCGAGCGCGCGCTGCGCGTCCTTGAGCGGGTGAGGGCCGTCGATCTCGGCGGCCTGATGGAGTTCGCGAAGTGACCAGCCGTTGGCCTCCATGAGCCGCTGTCGGGTTGCGCGGAGTTCACGGGCCGCTGCGGCGACGTTCGCGACGGCGCTCTCCGACACTTCCTGCGGCCAAGGGAACGTGTCCCAGACGTCGCCGGTGTAACGCGTATCATCCTTGATCTTGCTGCCCACGCCGACTGCCCAAAGCCAATGGGCCTTCGACTGGAGAATTCCGAAGCTATAGTCGTCCTCAAAAGCAAACAACTGCAGCGATTCCGTGGGAAAGAACTTACGACTAAGAAAGGCAAATACGGGCCGCGCCGCGTGCCTCGAGCACACAATGATCCTATCAAATCCAGTCAGCACCTCGACAAACTCGAGCCGAGGCCAAAACGGCCGCCACCACGTCCGCAGCCAGTTCTTGTAATGCTCAGTCGTCGCCGTTTCTGCCTTCTCGAAGACAGCGGGGTACACGTGCTTCTTCAGATACTCGAACGCAGAACCAGCCTGCCTGGCCTGAGCCTCCGAAGTGCAAAGCGTCATGTCGATCACATAGTCCGGGTCTTGCGTCAGCCGTCCGCGCAACAAGTGACTCGCCACGGCAATCGGCTTGAGGAAGGGGCGCGCTCGCCGGTCGGCAGAAAGGGTGCGCGCGGTCGCTCGATCAAGCTGAAATGCCTTCGTTCCGAGGACCAACCCCTGGGCAGTTCCGCGAGTGTTTGCCGAGATCGGAGACGCGGAACGAAGATCCGCTTGCAGTTGCAAGCTCGGAGGGATGCTCTTGCATTCGTAGACAACGCCTTCGATCTCGAGGCGGCGAGGCGCATCAGGCACCGTCCCCTTGATCCAATTCACCATGGAGACGTTGACCACCGCCTCGCCAGGCCACGACTGTGAAGACACCGCGTCCGTGATCGTCCCTCCGTTTTGCACGATAAAATCTGTCGCCGCCTCCCTGGTGTTTCCTTCTCGAATGGTGTTCGTAGCGACAAGACCAGCGCGCGTTCCAGTTGCAAGGCGCTCGTGCGCACGGCGAAACCAGTATGCGCAAAAATCAGCGCGACCGTTTACCTCGGGGTAGCGAGATTGGAGTTGCTC
The DNA here is from genome assembly GCF_051530195.1 of Sorangium sp. So ce321. Classification (NCBI taxonomy): domain Bacteria; kingdom Pseudomonadati; phylum Myxococcota; order Polyangiales; family Polyangiaceae; genus Sorangium; species Sorangium sp. So ce321. Next base: position 9,118,705 of record NZ_CP150329.1, read on the forward strand.
CAGGTACGTCACACCGAGCTCACTCCTGATTTTCAGGCCGCCGAGCATCGGCGGGTTGCCAACGATGGCGTCGACCTCCGGCCACTCGGTGAAAAGCGCATCGGCGCAGACGATGTTCTTGTCGAGGTTGTCGAGGGGTAGCGACGGATCGACCTCGAGCTCTCCCTGGAGCGATGCATCAGCCGCCTTCTGCCGCCGGTCCTCGAACGCGATCTTCTTCGCGATGTTGAGCGTCACCTTGGCGAGCTCGACCGCGAACGCGTTCGTGTCGATGCCGTGGAAGTTCAGCGTCGAGATCACGCTGCCCCAGCCGATGCCCTGCCCCGAGGGGAACTCCCGGATGCGCGCGAGGAGCTGCGTCTCCAGGCTGTAGAGCTCGCGGAACGCGACGTAGAGAAAGTTGCCGCTCCCGCACGCCGGATCGAGCACGCGGAACTTCGCGAGCGCGCGTCGCACGTCGAGCAACTCCGTCAGCGTCTTCGCCTCGGCGATCCGCTTGCGCCACGGCTCGACGATCGTCGGCCCGACGACGCGCATGATGTCCTCGTGCGCGGTGTAGTGCGCGCCGCTCGCGTGCCGCTCGGCGTCGTCCATGATGCCCTGGAAGACGCTGCCGAAGATGTGCGGATCGACGTACTTCCAGTGCGCCTCCGCGGCACGGATGAGCACCGTGAGCTCGGCGTCCTCGAGCGGCAGCGTCACGGGGGCGGCGAAGAGGCCGCCGTTGAAGTACGCGACCGGGCGCGGCGGCGTGACGTCGCGCGTTCCCATCAGATCGAAGAATTCGCGGAGGCGTCGGTCGACGTCGCGATGCCGAGCTCCCTCGTAGAGGAGGGTCGTGAAGTGATCCGGAGGCAGGAGGCCAATGTCCTCGGCGAACATCGTGATGATGCACTGGAGCGTGAACCGGATGATCTCCGCCTCGCGCTTCGGGAACTTCGACTTCAGGCTCCGGTAGAGCTTGGCGACGAGGTCCGCGACCTCGCGCGAGACCTTGCCGACGTTGACGATCTTCGGCGTCGTCCCGGGGACCCAGCCTTCGCCGAGGAAGACGAACGCGTCGCTGTACTTCGGAAGGTCGTCGATCGGGGTCGCGAGGCGTGGCACCGCGCGGTCGCGCGCGAGGTCGTAGAGGCGCAGCTCGCGCTGGTTGGTCAGGACGACGAACTGCGGGCCGGGGCTCTGCTCCAGGCAGGCGCGGAGCAGGTCGTTCCAGGCGGCGTCGAGCGCCAGGTCCGGCGCTACGACGTCGACGAGGACGCGGCGCTCGCTCCAGACGGCCGCGACGGGGCGGGTCGTCCGACGCCCGAGCTCCACGACCGAGAGCGACGCTGGAATCTCGGCGCCGGGGGGCTCGCCGTCGCGCCACCCAAAGCACGTGAAGAACGCCTTGACGAACCTGGACTGGGCGTCGCGTCCACCGAAGCCCGCGGCCGCCTCGAGCGTGAAGCGCCGAAGCGCCGCCTTGAGCGCACCGGCCCCCGCCGCGCCATCCGGGCGATCGCTCTGCGAGCGCACGACCCGCGTGCCAGGCGCGGCCAGGACCCGCTGCACGAGCACATCTTTCGTGCCCTTGTCATGCACCCCGAGGGTCGTGCAGAACGCGCGAAGCTCGGGGACGCGGAGGGCGCGGACAACGTCGGGAAGTGGTGCTCGCGAGATCGCGGCGATCAGCGCCGAGCGCGAGCGGCGGTCCGTGGCCTCGAGGCCGAGCGTGTCGAGCAACGCGCGCAGCCGGTCGGCGCCAAGCGTGTCGAGGCACGCCGCTGTCTGCCCAGGGGTGAGCGATCCGTCCACGCGGCGGATGGAAACTCAGAACACTACGGTGGGCAAGCGTCGCGCAGATCGCCCGCTGATGGCGTCGTCGTGCCCGGCTGGCCGGCGAGCTCGAGCTGAGATCGACGATGTAGTCAACGGAGGGCAGGTCACGGGGGGCGACCGGCTCACAGCGAGCATCTCGCACCTGCGGACGCTGCCCGCTCGTGGTGCGTAGCAGCCGGGCTGAGCAGCCCGGTGTGCTCTCACGCAGGGGAAAGCTCGAGGTCTCTCCGGACGCATGGGAGCAGCGGGTGACGGCGGGCTCGCATCGAGGATCTCCATGGCGGCGTCGCTGCTCACCCTCCGGTGCCACCGGCAGCCTGAGCAGCCGACCGATCGCCTCGTGAACGACCCGGGCCGCCACCTCGTCCCCGAGGGCGACGGCGCGGCTCAGGGTGCTGGCGAGCCAGGCGACCACCGCAGCCCGAGGCGACGGCTCGGTCAGGGCGAGCTCCCCAGGCCCAGGGCTTGACAATTGGGCCCGGGTTGGCTCTATGCCTCCCGAGCAGCTGCCATCCGTCGATTGCGGTAGGGACGGCCCTTCACCTTGTGGGCTCGGGCCGCCCCCCGCGCGGATCCCAGCGAGCGGCACTACCGCACTGGGCTCTTGCCTCGGGTTCTGACGCGGAAGCGCTCTTCTGGCCAGGGATGCAGAATGCGGACAGGGGGGATCCAGCGCTGGGCGAGTCGCTGCATTCGTGACCAGGTGGTGCGGTCACGCTGACTTCGGCGGCGGAGCGCGCGATGCCAGTGACGGGTCACCTGGGTACGGAACCACTGCAGCGATCGACCGTTGGACGGTACGGCGTAATACAAGAAATGTCCTTGCACTACACTTCGCAACCACTTCCCCTGCTCGGGGATGAGGTGATGTCGGCGCCGCTGCAACTCGGCCTTGACCTCGTGCAGCTTCTTCCGCATCCGCTCCCGCATGGTTCGCCGTACGATGAGAAACTTCCCCATCCAAGTCTTTCCGCAAATGTGCGTGAAGCCCAGGAAGTTGAAGCTCTCCGGCTTTCCCTGACCTTTCTCCTGTCGATTGGACGCCGCGTAGCGACCAAATTCGAGGATGCGGGTCTTATCGGGATGCAACTCCAGCGCGAACTTCCGCAATCTCTCGCGGAGTTCTTGCAGGAACCGCTCGGCATCCGTGCGGTACTGGAATCCAACGACGAAGTCGTCCGCAAAACGCGTGATGATGACGCTCCCGCGCGCATGCCGACTCCTCCATTGCTGGACCCACAGGTCGAGGACATAGTGGAGATAGATGTTCGCCAGCAAGGGTGAAACCGTTGCTCCTTGCGGAGTACCCTCCTCCCCCCTCGTCCACTCCTCACCCTCTATCACTCCTGCGTTCAACCACTTCTGGAGGAGACGCAGCAGCCTCTTGTCCGCGATTCGGTGCTCGAGGAACTTCACCATCCACCCGTGATCGATGGCATCGAAGTAGCCACGGATGTCGGCATCTAGCACCCAGCTCACCTTGCATCGACGAATCCCGACGGCGAGAGCATCCAGCGCATGGTGCTGGCTGCGTCGCGGCCGAAATCCGTACGAGAAGCCGAGAAAATCCGCTTCGTAGATGGCATTCAGAACTTCGACGACGGCTCGCTGGACGATCTTGTCCTCCAACGAGGCTATGCCGAGCGGCCGCTGCCGCCCGTCTGCCTTCGGAATGTACACCCTCCGCGACGGTTTTGCCCGGTACGCCCCACTGCGCAATCGCGCGTGCAGATCCAGGAGGTTGTCCTCCAGGTTGCTCGCATATTGCTCCCACGTCACCCCGTCGACTCCGGGTGCCGCATTCCGTTGCAGGGCAATGAATGCGGCTCGAAGTCGGTCGATGGTGAGATGGTGGAAGAGCGCCGTGAACTTCGCTTTCCTGTCCCGTCTTGCGACTTCTCGTACGCGATCCAGCGCACTTGGCACGCTTGTCCGGCGCTGCGTCCGGGGCGTGTTTTGCTGGTTCGCGTTCCCCTTGGCCAGACCCCTTCCCTCCACGGCCTCCGCGTCCGGTTGCCCGGCCTTGTTCGGCAGCTTCGTCGGTACTATGGGCCTGTCTGACCTCCCCTGGCCGTCCATCATCGGCTTACGGCCTTGGCCTTTCCTTTGCGTCCCACCTCGCCATCGAGGGCGGGAGGCCAGGGGATCTCCCGGTTCTCGCACACGGAGAGTCCGCACATGCTCGGGGTCTTCGACCGCGCAGGGTCGCCCAGGAGCTCGCGCTGGCGCTCCTGGTCGTGTGGCCTTCCGCTTGCGTGAACAGCGTCGGCACCCCGATCGAGGGTATTTCGCGGCTCAGTGTCCCTGCCTGCGCGTACCCCTGTCAACGCTTCGCCGACCTCCTCGCGGATGCCTGCGCATGACTCGGGGCCATCATGGCTCGCTACGCCTTTGATGTAGGTCTCTTGCATACCCATCTCCGTGCCGGTTTATCCCGGCGCACTCACGCCCTCCCCAAATCCCGGAGGATCCAACCGATCGCGACGGTTCGCCCCCGCGGAACAGTCCCGCCAGGGATTTCCCGGTCGGAGAGGGGCGGTTGCTAGAAAGCTCAGCAAATCCAGCATGTTCCGGCGGTTCAACCGTCGAGGGCGGCTTCGACGTGGCCCAACCGGCCACCCTCCGCCGCCGCGTCGGCCGCTGTCGAGAGGACCGCGGCATCACGGGAGGGCGCCCTCGGCGGGAACCGCGCTTCTCCTCGGGGCGATCGGCCGGAGCCCTGCTTGCGTACCGAGGGCGATCGGCCGGAGCCCTACTTGCGTATCGAAGGCGCTCGGCCGGAGCCCTACTTGCGTATCGAGGGCGCTCGGCCGGAGCCCTGCTTGCGTCGCGTCGGTGCGGCGGGCGTACTCCCTGCGGTCCGCTTCGGCGCGGCCGCCTGCCGTGCCTGCGCTCTTGCTTGCGCGGGCGCCTTTGCCGGCGCGGCCGCCTGCCGCGCCTGCGCTCTCGCTGGCGCGGGCGCCTTTGCCGGCGCGGCCGCCGCGGGGGCGACGAGCGGCGCCCCGCCGGCAGGCAGCTCGAACACGTCGTCGAGCTCAGGAGCCTCCGCGGTGAGGCGCACGGCGCCGATGGTGATCGGCTCCGAGGCAGCGTCCAGCACGCGTTGCTGCAGCGAGCGCGCCTGCGCGGCACCCCCCCTGAAGGACGCGAGCGCGCTCCTCTGCTCGGTCTTCATCGGCTCGAGAAGCTGGGTCGGGTAGAAGCGCACGCGGACCGTCTTCTCGTCCCACTCCCCGTGCTCTCTCAGCGCAACTACGTTGGGCGTAATGTCGAAGGACCGGAAGACCTGGGATTGCGCTTGTCCCCCGCCGCCGTCTTCACCGTGCGCGCCGTGTCCGCCCCCGTGCTCCGCGAGCGCCGCCCGCATCGGCCGCTGCGCAAAGAATGCGACAGCGCCGACGTAGTACCGGCTCCGGAAGCTCGGCTCCTCTCCTTCGGGCAGGTTGAGGTACACCTCGTAGACGTTGCTGGGGTATTCCTCGAAATCGACGCTCTCGAGGTGCAGGAGGAGCCGCCTAATCTGGCCCGCGTGCTCGCCCCCGATCTGGACGAGCCCCTGCGCCTGCATGGGCGCCGCAGCCACCGGGAGCGCAACTGGAGCGGTCAGCGGAACGCGGACCTCTGCGGGGTGCGCGCCGAGCACGACGCCGGTCGTGCTCGCGCCGAGGACCGTCGGCGCCTCCGCCTGCGCTGCCTGGGCCTGCATGCTCGCGGCGAGCAGGCGGGGCTCGCTGGCGAAGATGATCGTGGGGAGGGGAGGGGGGTCGTCGTCGTAGCAGTAGTGCAGTTGACGGACGGTATCGAGGACGTCGGCGGCGGTCATGCGCACCTCGCGTCCGTTCTCGTCGAAGAACAGGAACTGCGTCTTGTACCAGCGCTCCTCCCCAGGGCGGAAGCCCGGGTTCTGCCCGCCCATGTCCAGCCAGCGCTTCCACAGGCGATCGGTGGTCGCGTGGTGCACCCAGAAGATCGGGTCGCGCGCTGAGCTGTTCGGGTTCTGCATGAAGCCGGTGCGCGTGAGGCCGAGAATGACGTGGAGGCAGTCGTGCTGCGCCTCCATCTGGCCGTGAGGCCGCCCGTAATGGATGGATTCGCGCGAGCCCCCGAAGCTCATGGCGCTGCCAGTGCGGGAGCTGAAGTTCCTGAAGTGAAATGGCGCCGCGAAATTGACGATGGGCGGAGAGAGCCGGTATCCGAGGTTAATGAGAGGGTTTCGCTCGTTTACGTAGAGCGGGTTAGACGCGTCCGCGGGCTCGCGGAACGCGATCGGCAGCGCCGTCTGCGCGGTGTTCGTGTAATCCCAGTAAGGGACCGTCAGGTCCGGGTCGCCGGAGGCCGCCCGTAGGAGGCGCTCGAACCAGTAGAGCTGCATCCGGTGCCAGGGCAGGAAGAGGAAGGAGCCGTGCTGGCACGTATTCCATCCCGGCAGGTCGTCCGTCTCCGTCGTGCCGTGGATGTTCGCCTGGTAGATCCAGCTCGTTGGATCGCGTCTATCACGCTCTTTCATCTTCGCGATCCCTCTCCGGAGCGAGGCGATCTCCCGCCCGTTTGGGGAAAGGGAGTAAATGTTCCGGCGGACGTACAGGCGGGTTCGACCCGACGGCTCATTGGCTGGCATCTGGACCTCTCCTTCTCACGCCCTCGCCCGACCCGCCGCGCGCACGCGGTCCACGGGCGGCGAGCGACGCTTACGCTCTCGGTTTTGCGCCTGTGATGAATGTACTGGTGGAGAAGGCGAGGTCAACAGCGCGCGGCGGCGCGGGGTGCCGGGTGGACAGGACGGCGGCGGGCGTGCCTCGCCGCCCCGCCCACCTCGTATGTCCAGAAGCGGACGCGTGGCCCAGGGTGGGCTCAGCGGTCGAGCGCCCGCGGGAGCTCCGCGTCGAGGTCCACCGGCGCCGGCGGCCGCCAGCCCTGCGGCATGCGGCCGAAGTCGATGAAGGTCTCTCTGTCCTTCTGCTCCCGCGCCTGCTCAATCTGATAGTAAAACCCCTTGCCGACCCTGCTCGAGAAGGTAATGGCCGGCTCCGCTTCTCCGTGGGCGCCCTGCCGCTCCACGTACTCCGCGAACTGCATGTCGGCCGGGTCTTCCCCGTCATAGCCCTTGGAGAACACCTGCTTCACCATGCCGAAGCCGTCGTTCCTGAGGAGCGTCTCTCCCCTGAGGCGCACTCCGTGCTTCCGCGCGCGCTCCAGGAACGCGCCGAGGTGGACGGTGTCATAGGCGACGTGCTGGACGCTGTGGTCGCCGTGCTTCTCGACGAAGACGCTGACCTGGGACCGCTCGGCGCGGTCAATGCCTTCCACGAGCGCGATCCCGAACGTCTCGAAATCGATGCACCAGAGCTTCATGCTGCTCGACGGGTCGTTCGGGTTGACGTCATCGATGCGATTGACCAGCGTCCCGCCCTCGATCTCGATGTGGTACCACGCCCACTTGTTCATCATACCTTTCGCCACTGCGTACGTGATGTGATCGACTTTCTTGATCCACTTCATACGATTCACCTTTCCATCTGGGTGCCGAGCTCGCTTGAGATGTCGCCCGGTCCGGTGACCGGGTTCAATGATCGGGCGCGTGAGGAGGCGGGCGGGCCCGAGCCTTCGAGGCGAGGAGGCCTCACGTGGACAGAGCTCTGCGGGACAGCGGCGCGCCCCGCCGGCGCGCTCGCCCGAGCGACGCCGAGAGGAGGGCGGCCAGCTCCAGGGACTGATGCGCACTGAGGCGCGGGTCGCACGCCGTGTGGTAGCGCTCCCCGAGCGAGGCCGCGGTGACGGCCTGCGCGCCGCCGAGGCACTCGGTCAAGTACTTGCCCGTCATCTCGACATGCACCCCGCCGGCGTGGGTCCCCTCCGCCTCGTGGACGCCGAAGAACCGCAACGCCTCGCTCAGGATGCTCTCGAAGTGGCGGGTCTTGTAGCGCCCCACCTTGATCGTGTTGCCGTGCATGGGGTCGCAGGCCCACACAACCACCTTGCCGTTGCGCTGCACCGCCCGGAGGAGCGGCGGCAGCTGCGCCTCGACCAGCTCGGCGCCCATGCGCGAGATGACGGTGATGCGCCCTGGCTCGTTGCGCGGATTCAGCCGCTCAATCAAGGCGAGCAGATCGTCCGGCGCGGTGGCCGGACCGACCTTGACGCCGAGCGGGTTGCTGATGCCGCGCAGGAAGTCCACGTGGGCTCCGTCCACCTGCCGCGTGCGATCCCCGAGCCAGACCATGTGGGCCGAGCCGTCGTACCAGCCGCCCGTGGTCTCATCTCTGCGCGTCAACGCCTGCTCGTAGTGCAGCAGCAACGCCTCGTGCGACGTGAACAGCTCCGTCGCGCAGGGCTGCTGCGCGCGGTGCTCCGCGGCGCAGCCGTCGATCCGCCGCAGGGCGCGCAGCAGGTCCAACGTGGCCGCGGACTGGTGGTAGGCGCGGAGGAGGCGAACCGGGTCCGGGGCGCGCGCCTCGGCGGTGAACTCCGGCGCGTTGATCATGTCGCCGCGGTAGCTCGGGAGCTCGACCCCATCGACGACCTCCCAGGGCGTCGAGCGCGGCTTGGCGAACTGGCCGGCGATGCGGCCCACGGTCATCACGGGGAGCCCAGCGCCCTCGGACAACAGCAGGGCCATGCGCCGGAGCACGCGCGACGTGCCGAGGATGTGCTCGGCGCTGAACTCGGCGAAGCTCTCCGCGCAATCGCCGCCCTGGAGCAGGAGGGCTCTCCCCTCGGCTACCTTGGCGATCTCGGCCTTGAGGCGCCGCACGTCGCCGGGGAGAACCAGTGAGGGGAGTGCGCCGAGCTGGGCCTCGGCGGCCTCGAGCGCGGCTCGGTCCGGATAGGCAGGGATCTGCTGGCTGGGCCTGCGGCGCCAGCCGTCCGGCGACCAGCGATCGAGCATAACGCTCGCCGGATCGAGCTGGAGCTCGTGATAGGAATGTTCTTGGATCGGTCCTGTATTCATTGGGTGCCATTCACTCCAGCCACCCCGAGCCGGTCGCGAGCTCCGCGATGTGACGGCATGGCGCCGTTCTCGAGAGCGCTGCGGCTCGCGGCAGAAGCGGTCGGCGGTGTTCGTGCGGCTCTCGACGCGAGGCCTGCGCTGCGGGGCGATCACGGGTTGATCGTCCACCCCGCCCAGCACGCGCCGTGCCACGGAGCTCGAGGTGTGGCGCCCTCTCTGGACGCGGCGATTCAGCGGTTGAACGACGGCCCTAGCGCGACGGCGAGCGCTCGACTGCGCGGCGAGCAGGAAGTTGCTTACGCGATCACGCAAGCGCCGGGCGGCGCGCGCCGGCGTCTGCGCAGGCGCGGCGCCGGGCTCGCCCGACCCTCCGTGGCCCTCCCCCGCCGTGCGGCCGGGGCGCCCCGCCGGCAGGACGAGGAATCCAGGGCGTTGCGCGCCGAGCAGGCGTTCTCTCCCCGGGACAGAACGGCTGGAGAGGCGACGAGAACCCGAGCCGACAGAGCCGCTGGAACGAGCGCGGGAGGGCGGCGGCGATGACGAGGAGAGCTCCTCCGGGGCGACTCGTGGAATCGGGAGACAGGCGGTCTCTGCAGCTGGCGTCTGCGCCGGAGCCAACCCATGATCCTCAATGCAGGATCGCGGCTCTCTAAGGAGGTCTCCATGGTCACCATCTCGCCTCACAACAGCGTGCAGACCGTCATCGTGCGTCTGGTCGTCGAGCCAAGCCGCGCGCAGGAGCTGCTCGAGCAGCTCGACGAGTACATGAACAAGGTCGTGAAGAGGTTCCCAGGCTTCGTGTCATCGACGCTGCACCACAGCGAGGACAGCACCCGGATCATCAATTATGTCCAGTGGGAGAGCTTGAGCGCGTACAGGAAGTTCCTGGTCGAGCTCCGGCGAAACACGCCCGCGTTCTTCCGGGAGTCCTCGCCGGAGACGATGCCCTTCGAGATCGTCAAGCAGTACTTCCCGCCTTATCAGCAAGATGAGCCCTGAGCGCCGGCCCTCCGCGCCGCGCCTCGGGCGCAGCGGACTGGCGGGACGATGCACTCGCCGCGAGGCCGAGTGCGTGAACGCGAGCGACTGCCACGTTCAGCTGGCTGCGACAGCGGCGGCGTGCTGGGCGCGCACGGCGGTGAGGTGATCGCGGAGCGGGGGACCAGGCAGAGCGGCAGCAACGTGATTCGATCCTTCCGGTCCTTGCCGTCGCAAACGAGGATCTCGCGGCGCTCGAGGTCGAGGTCCTTCACGCGGAGCTCGGCGCATTCAACGAGACGGAGGCCGGCGCCGTAGAGCAGGGAGGTCATGCGTCGCGGGGATCCAGCAGAGCGCTCACCTCGGTCGGAGTGAGCACCGCGGGGAGGCGCGCGGGGCGCTTCGCTCGGGTGAAATCGACGTGCTGCGCTAGGGGGAGCGCGAGGACGTGGGGTAGAGTAAGATGATGGCGGCGAGGGCCTTGGTTCTGCGTCGAGGAGCTGAGGTGGTGGTCGGTCGCCAGGGCGTGAGGAATGCCTCGACGTAGGCCGGGCCGAGGTCGCGTGCATGGCGGCGGCCATGGAAGAGAATGAAGGTACGCATCCACCACGCGCGAGCGATCTCAGCAGAGCCCGCGAGCGCTGGCGAGCGGCAAGGCTCCGGCAGCGAGTCGACCCGAGCGGCGGGCTCGACGTTCGGCCGAAGCTTGCTCACCCCTCCGGTGCCACCGGCAGCCCGAGCAGCCGACCGATCGCCTCGTGAACGACCCTGGCCGCCACCTCATCCCCGAGGGCGACGGCGCGGCTCATGGTGTCCGCGAGCGAAGCGACCACGGCGGCGCGACGAGAATGGTCGGTGACGTCGATCTTCCCAGCCCCGGGGCTTGACAGTTGGGCCCGGGTTGGATCCATGCCTTCCGAGCGAGACCGATCCGTCGTCATGTAGCCCTGAAACTCCAGGGAAAGCGACGGCTCGCGACGGTTCGCCCCCGCGGAACAGTCCCGCCAGAACAACCGGTCGATGACGAGCGGTCGCCGAAAATAGTGCGTTTCGGAGCGGCGTCATCGTCCGCATTCGTAGACTCTTCTGGCTTCGCAGGGCGCGGTCCGATGCGCTTGCGCCATGGACTTGCCGAGGCGAGCACGCCAGCGTACTTGACGGTGTGAAAGCGCGGCGGCGGGACGCTCGCCGCGAGGCGGCACAGGAGCGAGAGCGGATCCATGTTCACCGCCACAGTCCCGTCAGCGAAGGCGCGCTTGAGCGAGAGCCGCACCAGGCCGTCCTGCTGCGGCTCGACGCGCTCCTTTGCGAGCGGGGGTCGCAGCACGTAACACAGCAGCGCCTCCCTCGCCGCGGCATGGTGCGCACCGGCGCGCGTCGCTGCGTGCAAGGTGAAGCCATCGAGCGCAGCGCACAGCGGCTTGTCGTACGCGAGCGCGCTCGGACAAGACGGCGAGAGCCCGCGGAGCCATTGCGGGTCGGCGGGCGGCTCTCGTCCCGAGACGGCGGAGGCACAGAGCGCGGCCTCGGGCTCGTCGTCCTCCTCGACGTCGTGCTCGATCTCGAGATGCCCGTGCCACAGGAGGTAACGGAGCATCCGCCCGACGGCGTGCTCTAGAACACCAAACAGGTTGAAACCACGAGAAAATGAACCACAGAGGCACAGAGGGCACAGAGTTTTTTGTTGTTCCTCTGTGCCCTCTGTGCCTCTGTGGTTCAAATCTCCTCATTCCCGAGCGTTTCAAACTGATCGGTGCTCTAGGACCTGACCGGCCTCGCCCGTTCGCAGGTGACCGAGCTCGTTCCACACGAGCTCGGTGCCGTCTTCGTGATAAGCCCCGTCGAGGAAGACCACGTGCAGATGCGGATTGAGCCGCATGTCGCCGGACGTGCGTTGCACGACGGTCACCGCGCCGCTCTTGACCGCGCCGCACGCGCCTCGGCGCCGGCGGCTCGGTGATCATGTCGAAGAGCTTCATCCTGCCCTTGCAGGCCGGGCACTCGGTCTACAGGACGGATACGCCTGATCCTTCTCAACGCCGTTGCGCGATCCGCTTGTTGAGAATCTCTACCAGACGGCCTCCACACACCTTTGCCTTCTCCGGGGTGGCGCACTCATCGGCTTTGACCCGCACGATTCTCGCATCTTCGTCTTCAAGTGGCTGGAGTCGGGCTTGAGCGTCCGCCGGAGTTTCTCCGTGGAACGTATCCCCATCGACTTCGATCACCATAACGACGCCGTCCTTGATGACGACGAAATCGGGTTCCAGGCGCCGGCAGTTTGCCCCGCCACGTAGGAATACGGGTAGTGGTGCAAAGGTGAGCCCTAAGCTCTTCAGAGCCTGGTAGAGATAGATCTCAGGGTCCGAACGAAACAGGAGGCCGTCATGCTGGCGCGAGGCGACTTTGTCGCTTCGAACGCGCCCTTGATTGGTGATGCCTTTTCCGGATATGTACTCTTGAGCATCGGCTCGCCATCTTGGATTTGCAGCAGGCCGAGGGATGATCTTTACGTCGCCAAGCGAATCTTCCGGTAATTGTCGAGAAATGGCCAGCCGGCTTCGAGTATTTTCCTCTCGGACTTCTGAAGAACTCCCTCGCGATCGAGTGTGGCGAAGAGATCGAACGCTACCGCGAGTGTTATGCCCCAGCGATCTGTGTTGTAGTCGCGCTCGATGTATTCAGTTGAGTCGTAGCATGGGTCGGGTCGCACAGGCGCTGGGAGCATTGACGCTGCCCATGCAGTCTGATAAGGTTCAGTAGGGTCTGGTATGCGCCGCAAGCAACGATAGGCGGCTCAATCTGGGGCTTGATCGCGGCGCCACGGTACATGCTCCACCATAACTCCAAGCTCGGTTCGAGGGTCGCCCTTATGCAAATGGTCACGGTACCTCAGCTCTATTGCCCATTCCCTTCACGGATCAATCCGCGGGTCGACGAAATCGACCGACACACAACCGATTGGCTCCGCGAATTCGAGCTGCTGCGAACGGAACAGATGCACGAGAAGTTCCGGCGATACAAGTTCGCCTGGATGACCGCCAGGGTGTACCCGGACGCCGATTACGATCTCCTGTGCGCCGCCAATGACCTGTACACGTGGCTCTTCATCCTGGATGATCAGCTGGATCATTTGACTCCGGAGACGGCCAAGATCAGGGAGAAGGCATCGCTGCAAGAGGCAATATCCAATTTCGTCGACATCCTCAGGTACGATCGAACAGTGCCCCGGGGCACCGACGCCATTCTAGCCAGCCTGAGCGACTTCTGGGCCCGGATGAAGCCGATGAGCCGTCCCTCGTGGCAATGTCAGTTCATCCTGGGTCTCAGAGCGACCTTCGAGGCGGCGATTTGGGAAGCGGGGAACGCGAGGAAGGGCCGGCCCCCGACCGCGACGCAATACATGCAGATGCGCCCGTGGTTTGCCGGAGCCAATATCGGAACCGACATGATCGAGGTAGCCGCAAAGGTGCATCTGCCGGTTTACGTGCTCCAGCACGAGCATTTCGTGCGCCTCGTGGATCTGAGCCGCCGCGCCGTGTGCTGGGCCAACGATCTGTTCTCGCTCTCCAAGGAGGTGGCGCACGGCGACGAGCACAACCTGGTCCTGGTGCTGAAGCAAGAGCGTGGCGCCACGCTGGAAGAGGCCATCCAGGAGACGGCTCAAATTCACGACGCGGAGATCAGACTCTTTCAGGAGCTGAGAGGGCGGCTGCCCTCGTTCGGCGATGAGATCGACGCTGACGTCGCACGCTATGTGGATGCGCTGGGGATCATGATCCGCGGGTTCATGGACTGGTCGATCTACGATACGGCTCGTTATCAGTTCGTCTACGACCGGACTTGAGCTGGGTCCCTCTGCCCTTGACAAGGAGGTCCCGGTGGGGCCGAGGGCGCAGGCGTATCCATCGCTACCGACGAGGCGCGCCGCCCCGGAGATGCCCGCCACCAGCTGCGCCGGCAGGTCCTGGCCCACGCACCACGGCTGCCCCGATCGCGCCAGCCCACAGACCCAGCCGGAGCCGGCGATCACCGAGCGGAGCGGCGGGGCCACCGGGACGCGCTGGGAACCTGTGCGAGGGGATGATCCTCGCCGCGGAGAAGGGCCGCGGCGGCGAGATCTATTTCCTCACGGACGGGCCGCCGATCGAGACCCGGAAGTTCGTCACGAGCATGCTGGCCACGCAGGGCGTCGACCCGGGGGGGCGCAGCGTCCCGAGGTGGCTCGCGGCGGCGTTCGCGCAGGTGGCCGAGTGGACGTGGACAGGCCTACGCCTGAAGGGGGCGCCGCCGATCACGCGCACGGTCGTGCGGCTCTTCGGGGCCGAGGTCACCGTGAACGACGAGAAGGCGCGCCGCGAGCTCGGCTACCGGGGCACCGTCTCGCGAGAAGCCGGGCTCGAGGAGATGGCCAGGGCGAGCAAGACCGAGGCGAGCAGGTCCGAGGCGGAGGCAGCGCCGGTCGCCGCCACGTGACCTGGCGGCGACCGGCGAGGGGATGCCGGCCCCGGGCTCGCCGGGGCCGCTCATCCATTCATTACTCCCTGCCGGGCACGAATCGCAGCGACGCGAGGCGCAGCACCTCACCCGAGCCGCCCTTTGCCCGCACGTAGACCTCGTGGGAGCCGGCGGCGCTCAGCTTGCACGTCACGGTCTTCCAGGTCTCCCAGCCGCCGGTGGCGGGGACGTCGCAGGCGGCGGCCCGGCGGCCGCCCGCCAGCGGGTCGAGCCAGACCTCGACGGTGCCGCCCTTGGCGCTGGACGCCTTCAGCTCGATCTCGGTCGACGCCACGCCGCCGCTGCCCAGATCGACGCTGCCGTACATCGCCCAGTCGCCGTCCTCCAGGCCGCCGAGCACCGGCCCCGCCGACTGGCTCGACACCACCTCGGTGCCGGACTCCTGATCCGGCTCCGCGGCCGCGATCTCGGTGAAGCCGTCGCGGTAGGTGAACAGGTCGAAGTCCGCGCTCGCGCTCCTGGCAAAGACGCCGGCCTGGCTGCCGACCCAGCCGGTGTTGACCGTGTCGTAGTCCTCGAGCGCGCTGATGTCGATCGGCTCGCCCACCTGGGTCCAGGTCAGACGGTCCTTGCTGAACCAGCCAGTGGCCTCATGGTCCTTGCCGTGCACCAGCTTCAGCCAGAGGGTGCGCTCGGCCGGCGCCGGGGCATCGAAGCTGATCTCCGTCGCGTCCACCGAGTCATAGGCGCTCTCGTCGGCGTTCAGGACAGGGACGACCGACCGGAACGAGAAGCGGATCCGGTCGTCACCGTCCGCCCGGACGCGCGCCACCGACACCTCCTGGCTGATGGCGTTGGCCCAGGTCGGAAACGCCGTGAGCTCCTGCTCCAGGACGGGGTTGCCCAGGCGAACGCCGGCCGCGTCGCCCTCCGCCTCGGGGGCGAAGTCCATCCTCACGATCATCGCCTTGGCGTGCAGCGCGTCCTTCTGGACCACCCACCGCGTCTCGTCCTTTGCCGGCTTGAGCCGGAGCCACCCGGCGCGGTCGGTGACCGAGGTGCGATCGGACGGCATGTTGCCGTAAAAAGTCCAGGCCGGCGCGAGCTTGTCCCCGGTGAACTCGTCGTTGACGGGCAGCAGGAACGGGATGTCGCTGGGCGGCAGCGCCGGAGCCGGCGCCGGCTCGCCCAGGCGGCCGTTCACGACCGGGACCCCGGCGCCGCTCTCGTCGTCGATCCAGGTCACCTGGCTGAGCAGCCCCTGCCTTCCGAGGCCGCGCCAGTTGTTGTCGCACTCGTACGAGTGGGAGAAGACCCACCACGTGCCGTCGGCGATCTGGAACGGCGCGGTGCTGTGCTGCGCGCCGCTGAACGGGGCCTCGCCCGTGAGGACGCTGCCCAGCGGCGTCCAGTCGTCGGGATTGCTGCTCAGCGTGGACGAGCGCCACCCGTACTGCTCGCCGCCGCACCCCGTGTGGGTCGAGTCGAAGTAATAGTAGAAGCCGTTGCGCTTCGTCATCGTGGGCCCCTCGGCCCAGTTGGCTTCGACAGCGCTGTCCGGGTCGGCCGCGGGATCACCGCACCCCCCGTTCTCCACGTCCCAGTTGACGAAGCTCAGATCGATGGACTCGCCGCTGAGCTGCCCTGTCTCGGGATCGATCTTCTGGAGGAGGTTGACGCCGAAGTTGTTCTCCTCGCCGCTCGCCCCTCCGTTCCATTTGCACTGCCCGGCCTTCACGACCAGGTATGTGGTCCCGTCGTCATCGATGAACACCGAGTCGTCGTAGCCGGTCCCGCGGTCGAACGACACGAGCTCCGGGTCCTCCCCGGGCGGCGTGTAGGGGCCCACGGGCTCCACGTGGACGGGCTCTCCCCAGGGCCCTTCCAGGCTCTCGGCCTCCGCGAAGTACTGGTTGAAGTTGACGGCGAAGTAGACCCGGTAGCCGGCGTCGGTCTTGACGATGAAGCCGCCCCACGTCCCGCCCCCCGCCGAGGTCGAGGTCTCCAGGCCGGACCACGCCGGATCGACGACGCGCGACACGCGCTCCCAGCGGATGAGGTCCCGTGAGTGCAGGATCTCGACGTTGGGTGACATGTTGAAGCTGGAGCCGGTGATGTAGAAATCGTCCCCCTCGATATAGATGTTCATGTCCGGGTGATCGCCGGGCAGGATCGGGTTGAGGTAGGTGGACTGGGGCTCGTTCGGCCAGCGCGCGGTCTCGAAGGCGGCGGTCACGGTCTTGCTCCCGTCCACCGTGACCTCCACGACGTCGTCCGCCTCGCTCGCGGCTCCGCTCCATCCCGCGAAGTCGGCGCTCGGCGCGGGTCTGGCGGTCACGGTCACCACGGTGCCCGCCCTGTGCAGGTAGGTCCCAGGCGGCGGCTCGGTCGTCCCGTCCCCCTTCGCCTCGATGGTCAGGGGATACGCCACGGGCTCAACCCGCTCGTCCTCTACGCAGGAGATGGGCAGAGACCCGATCAGGATCATCGCCGTGATGAAAGCGCTGTATTTTCTCATGGTCATGTCCTACCGCGTGACGCGGCTGGCATGTTGAGCTCTGCGCCGGCGCAACCTTCGCGGGCGCCCTCTCCAGCTCGGGGATGAGCCCTCTGGCCCCAGATCCCGGCGGCGAGCAGCTCCAGCGGGTGCGCACGACGAGCCGCGCAGGGTTCAGCTCCAAAGGACGAACCCCGAGGCCAATGTGAGCGCTCACAAGAGCAATGTCAATACCAATCGGCCCGACCGCCGCGCCCCGCGCGCTCCGATGCAGGGCGAGGCTGGCATGCCGAGGCGCCGCCCCGCCGGCAGCGCCGGCGCCACGCCGGTCCGTTCGCCATGTGCTGCGCTTCTTTGATATACAGGGCGTGATGGAGCTGGACAAACCGATGACACGCGACGCGGATCACATGGATATCGTTCCGGAGATCCAGCGCCTGAAGCAGCGCATCCAGGAGCTGGAGCAGGTCGAGCAGGAGCGGGATCACCTCCAGGCGGCGCTGCGCCGGAGCGAGGAGCACGCGCGCCTCTTCGTCACCTACACTCCGGCCGCGGTGGCCATGTTCGATCGGAACATGTGCTACATCCTGGCCAGTCATCGGTGGCTCGCGGATTACGGCCTGAAAGATACAGACATCATCGGCCGGAGCCATTACGACCTGTTCCCCGAGATCCCCGAGCACTGGCGGGCGGTCCACCAGCGCTGCCTGGCAGGGGCCTCCGAAGGGAACGACGAGGAGCCGTTCCCGCGGGCCGACGGGCGCGTCGACTGGGTGCGCTGGAAGATCTTCCCGTGGCACACGACGGGCGGCGAGATCGGCGGGGTCATGCTGTTCACGGAGGTGGTCACCGAGCGAAAGCGGCTCGAGGATACGCTCCGGATGCAGGCGAAGACGCTCGTGGAGCTGTCGACGCCCATCGTGCCCATCAGCCAGGGCGTCCTCGTGCTGCCGCTGGTCGGCGTGCTGGACACGGCGCGGGCGCAGCAGATGATGGAGAACCTGCTGAGCAAGGTGGTCGACCGGCAGGCGCGGGTGGCGATCATCGACGTCACGGGCGTGCCGCACATCGACACGAGCTCGGCGAACGCCCTCCTGCAGGTGGCGCGGGCGGTCCGGCTGCTCGGGGCGCAGGTCGTCCTGACAGGCATCCGCCCCGAGGTGTCCCGGGCCATCGTCGGCCTCGATATAGAGCTCGCCGGCATCGTGACCCGACGCGATCTGCAGAGCGGGATCGCCTTCGCCACCGCGGCGGGCTCGGCGGCAGCGCCGCCCCCGCCTTGACGCTCACCGCTACTGGGCCGCGCCGATCGAGTCGAGGAACTCGATGTATTCGTCGACCTTCTCCCCGGGGACCACGTCGAGGCCGAGGTTGACCCGGTCGTCGCCGATCATCTGCGGGGCGAGGATCGCCTTGGTCGCCTCCAGGCCGATGCTCTTGATGCCATAGAGGATGTAGGGCACGAGGTACCCCTCGTAGTACTGCCGCTGGACGTGCGTGGCCTTGATGCGCCCCTGGCGCATGTGGTCGACGGTCTTCGGGTTGAAGTCGAAGGCGACGATGGGGAGGTCCTGCCTGCCCGCGGCCTCTGCGGCCAGCGAGCACCAGTACGCGACGTCGTGCAGGCCGAGCAGCCCCACGGCAGGCGGGTCCGCGGTCTCGAGCTCGGCCTTCATCGCCTCGACGTCGGCGGCTTCGCCCTCCAGGGACCAGGTGACCGAGCGCACGACGGTCTTGTAACCGGCTGCCTCCAGCGCGCGCTGAGCGCCCTCCGTTCGCTGCAGCCCATCGACCCAGCTCGGGTCGGTGTTGCCGTGGATGACCACCGTACCGGGCGCCGGGGGCAGCATCTTGAGCAGGGTCTTCGCCGCCGTTTCACCGGCAGGCTTGTTGATGGTCCCGACGTAGAGCGAGCGCTTCGAGAGCTCCAGGTCGCCGTCGAGCGTCACCACGAAGGCGCCCTTCGCGATCGCCTCGTCGACCGCGGCTGTGTTGCCGTCGCCGAACGGCGAGATGCCGATCGCTTCGGCGCCTTCCATCACAGCCTGCTCGATCTGTCCGTTCTGGTACTCCAGTTTTGCGGCCTGATCGTTGGTCGGACCGGCGGAGCCGACCACGATCCCCGTGACGCCGAGCTCGCCCATGGCTCGGTTCGCGCCCATGGCGATGGGCGCGAAGAAGCCCTCGAGGGTCTTCAGCAGCATCGACATCTGCATCCGCTCGATCGGGCCCTTGTTGATCTCGGCGACGAGGTCATCGATCGTCGTCTCGAGCTCCACCGGCGTGAACTCGTTCTCGATGGTCGGCGCCCGCTTGATGGGCGCGGCTTCCTGTCCCGCCTCGGGCGCGCTGTCCGATCCGCAGGCCGCCGTCGTCAGCATGAGCCCCAAGGCCGTCATCCAGCATCGTCCAACCCTCATCATGAAACCCCCTCCTTGTTCTGTCAGGTCCTGTCGCACGCGGCGCCCTGCGTGAGAGTCGTTCTTGCGTGACGTTGCGTGAGACCCGCGCTCGCGGCGAGGTCATGCGTCGGTGTCGCACGCCACGGAGACGGGGGAGAGGTCGACGAAGGCGTCGCCCTCGATGGTCCACCTTTGCATGAACTGGTGGATGTTCACCCCGTACTCGTCGAACTCGTACTCTGCGGCGGCCCCGACGTACCGGAGAGGGATCCCCGCGCGGAGCTTGGCCATCGCCGCCCCCATGTCCCGCCACGAGGCCGCCTCGTTGTCGGGGCTGTTGAGCTCGTGGATGATCCCCTGCAGCTCGTTTCCGGACAGCGGGATCGCCCCGCGCGTCGCCTGGGCGTAGACGAGGCCCATCGCGATGAGGACGACGCCGTCGTAATAGAAGTGCGCTGCGGGCAGCGGCGCTTCGCCGTCCCACCGGCGCGAGAAGCGGTCGATGAAGGCGGCCGCGTTCCCGGTCGCGCAGTCGACCTTCTCCTCGGCCGCGCCCGTGACATCGCACTCGCTCCGCAGGCTGAGCGACGGCGAGACCCCGAAATATCCGTCGAGGGAGCCCGTCGGGATGTTGGCGAGGAGCACGTCGGCGCGCAGCGCCGGACCGAGGAACCAGATGCCCGGGCGTCCGGAGACGGTCCACTCGGTCACGATGGTCGAGGCGGTGGCGGGGTAGGCGGCGAGGAGCGTGCGTTCGGCGTGCGCCGCGAACGTGGACTCGATCTTCTCCGTGTACGTCTGCTCGCCTGACATGAACGTCACCGACGGGAGGATCCTGCCCCCGAGCAGCGCGAACTGGGTCGAGAAGGCGCTGCTGACGGTGGCGTTGTAGTCGTCCCGCGCGGCGAGGCTGTTCACCGTGTCGATGCGCTCCTGGACAGCCAGCCTCGCCAGCGCGCAGCCGACGTCGAGCGCGGTGGGGGCGAGCCGCATCCGGCCTCCCTTCGTCTCGCTGCGCACGATGGTGGGCGCGGCATACCCCGGCTGCATCTGGAACACGTCGAGCTCCTTCACGTCCCGCACGATATCCCGGGCGAGCTCGTTCTCCTCGGGTCCCACGAGGTAGGCGACCTGATCCACATAAAGCAGCTCGAGCAGCTGGTCGAACCCACGCTCCACGCTCGAGTGGCTGTCTCGGCTCCGGATGCCGAAGGGCCTCCCGTCGAGCCCACCCGCGGCGTTCAGATCGTCGACCGCGAGCAACATGGCCTGTTCGAGGTTGCGCCCGATGGCCGACTCGCTGCCGGTGAAGGGCAGGAGCGCCCCGATGACGACAGCGTCCTCGGGGAGCCTGGACGCTGAGGGCAAGCACGACGCCGAGCTCAGGGACGCGAGCCCCACGAGCAGCCCGGCCCCCATCCAGCGCATGTGTCGATCGCGACGAGCGAACCAGGCGCCGGTTCGATCCATGCGTTCCGGACCGGCAAGCATCCCAAGCAACATGCTTGACCCCCGGCGCGGATGACAACGCACGGAGGACCGTTCTGTCAAGGGCACACGAAACAATAAAGGGTGCTCGGGACGTGGCATGAACACGGACACTCACACCACATTGCAACACAGCTCACACCTGTCATGTCCGTGTCGACGACCGCGGTGTCTGTCCGCGAATCGCGGTCTTCAGGCCGAGAGATGAGCAGGACCGCGAGCGAGGCGCCGGCTGTGGATCGAGCGGCACATCGCCTCTTCACCGGCGCTCCCGGCCGCGCTCCAGCGCTGTCGGGCCAGCCCGTGGAGGACCGTCTCCTCGCCAGGAGATCTCGGCGGCCCGTCGGATGGCCGGTTACAGGCAGGCCGGGTCCGGCGCCGCCGAGGGGGACGGCCGCCCGTCCATCTCGCGCCAGCGCGGGTCCACGGCGGGCAACATCGTGACGAGGAGGTACGCCGCGCCGCACGCGACCATCGCGAACGAGAGCCCGCCGGCGCTGATGAGCAGGCCACCCACGAGGCCGCCGAACGGCATCAGCGCGAAGGCGAGCGCCGTGGTCAGCGACGAGACCCGGCCGACCAGGGGCCCGGGGATGCGCTCGAAGATCACCGCGCCGAGCACCGGGTTGATGAACCCGGCCGCGAGCCCCCCCGCGGCCGCCACCCCGAGGATCGCGACCAGCGGCGCGTCGAGCGCCATCACGACGAAGCGCGGGGCGCCGCAGACGAGGAACGCGAGCAGGTAGGTCCTGTAGCGCGGGAGCCGCGACCCCCAGGCCGCGGCGGTGAGGGCGCCGATCGCGGACGCGCCGCTGAACACCGCGAACACCAGCCCGAGCGCCCTGGCCCCGCTGCCCGAGTCGACCGACCAGACAGGCATCAGCACCGTCGCGTAGGAGATGTCGAGCAGGTTGGTCAGGGCCACCATCACGGCGATGCCGAGCAGCACCCTGTCGCCGCGCAGGAAGTCCCAGCCCTCGCGGAGCTCGGCGAGGTAGCGGAGGGTCCCGAGCGGCTCGACCGCCGGGGCTCCGCCGGTCTCGACCCCGCGCGGGTCGGTCGGGCCCGGCGGGGCCATCCGCCGGGTCGCCCACGCCAGCACCAGCGCGGAGAGGGCGAAGCTGAGGGCGTCGACGTACAGCGCGCGGGCGGCGCCGAACCCGGCCACGAGCAGGCCCGCGGCCCCCGCGCCGAGCATGCTCGCGGTCCGCTCGACCGTGGACGCGAGGCCGGTCGCCCGCTCCATGGGCACCCCCGTGCTGGCCGCGAGCGCCGGCATCAGCGCCTGCTTGGCGGCGTCCCCCGGGCCGCGCAGCGCGCCGGCGACGGCCACGAGGGCCAGGAGCAGGGGAAAGCCCAGCACGCCAGCGCCGTGCAGCAGCGGGACCGAGGCGACGACGAGCACCGAGGCCAGGTCGCACCGGACGGCGACCTGGCGCGCGCCCACCCTGTCGATGAACGGACCGCCCAGCACCTTGCAGAGGACCAGCGGCAGCGTCTCCGCGAGCGCCACGAGGCCGGTCCGGGTCGCGCTGCCGGTCGTCTCGAGCACGAAGAGCGGCAGCGCGATCATCGAGACGCGGGTGCCGGTGAGCGAGAGCGCCTCGGCGGCGAGCCAGCCGTAGAGCGGCCGGCGGCTCGGCGCGCGCGCGGTCCGGACGCCGGTCATCGCGGATCACCCGCCACGGTGCCTGGCCGCGGGAAGGCGTGCAGCATCACGACGAACTCCCCGGCGTCGGGATCGTCGTCCTCCTCGGCGCCCTCGACGAGCGCCTCGAGGGCCTCGACGAGGGCCTGCGCCCGCCGCGGCGTGAGGCGCAGGGCCCAGTCGCTGGCCGTCGACGCGCGCCGCCACCGCGCCGGGAGGAGCTCGGCCTCCTCGACCGCGCGCTGCAGCTGCTCGGCGTGCACGACGGCGACCGCCCGCAGGAAGGCATCCTGCGCGGCCTGGACGTCGGGATCGTCGACCGGCGCCGTGCGCGTCGACCGGTGGGCGGCCTTCCACCACCGGTCCCGGGCGTTCCCGCGCTCCTCGTCCTCGACGAGGAAGCCGTGCTGGGCGAGCTGGCGCAGGTGGTACGACGTCGCGCCGGTGTTGAGGCCGAGGCGGGCCGCCAGCGTCGTCGCGGTGGCCGGCCCCTCGCTGCGCAGCAGGCCGAGCATCCGCAGGCGCACGGGGTGACTGAGCGCGCGCAGCGCCTGGAGCGTCGGGGTGATCGTCGTCAGGTCCACGACGTGAGCCTAGGATCGCAAAGAACTGTTTGCAAAGAGAACCGTGCGATCAGCCGATGCGGGGGTTCACGGCGCGCATCAAAGGTGGGTGTATGTCGGGAGAGAGATCGCCCTGGAGCACCGGATCGCTGTTATCGCTGTTGAGGAGAGGCGGCCGGCGACGCCGCCGAACCTTGCGAGGGAATCCATGACTTGCCCGAGCCCGCCGGCCCCTCGGGCAGGCGATGGGCGGACCTGCCTGGGCCCGGGTTGGTTCCTCGGGCGCGGGACGGTCTCCCGCCACCGAGCCGCCTTGCCGGCCGTCCACGTCCCCTTTCACCGCCTCATCACGCGCTCTGGGGGTTTATCCACGAGGTAAAGGGGTACTGGCGGCAATCCTCGCTGGGCAGGCAGCAAGCGCCAAGCGCCAAGTTCCGGTGAACCCTGTTCGCGACGTTTCCATGCTTCCCGGGTTCCAGGCGTCCCGGCAGCAATGACATTGCGCGATCAGCGGGGCCGCCACACCTCGGCCGAGCGGGGCCGCGCGTTCGCCCTCTCGAAGGCCGCGAATGATGGGGAAGCGCGCTCTTCAGACGAACCGCGTCGACGACGTCGCGAGCCAGGCCTGCCCTCCGCGCCGCCGATGACCAGCCTGGCCGCACAGCAAACGACCAGCCTGGCCGCTCACGAGTCGACCGGTGGAGTAGCCCCACCTCGGGTCGCGCAGCGCGTCGTCCGCGGCCGTGCAGCGCGTCGTCCACGGTCGCGCAGCGCGTCGTCCACGAACGACTCAAACGTCAGCATGGCCCAAGTGCACCTTTTCGGATGTACTGCACTCGTGAGGGAAGCGCGTTCGCGCCAGGAACGCCGGCCTCCCGCGGCCGAACGAGCTCCCGTCGGGTGCTCCCAGGGGCGGAAGAGACCGCTCGATATGCACGCTTCGCTCGTGGTGGCGCTACCCGGCATGGCCGGATCGCGCGAGCGAATTTACCGGTTGATGTACCTCGCGGATGGAGCTCTAAAGGAAGGGTGGCTCGTCGGCGTGAGGCTGGCGTGACGGGCCGAAGGTCCGCGGCGAGCTGCGCGTGATCGACGGGGGCGGCATCACGAACCCGTGAGTCTATCGTGCGATACGTGGCCGTGCCGAGGGCTTTTGCGCGCCGCCGCCCCGCTCGGCGGAGGTACGGCCCTCGAGAGGATTCTGCGTCCCTTCGTGAACGTTCACACGATGGCCTTTTGCGCGCCCTCGCCTCGCTCGGAGGCGTCAGGGCCCTCGAGAGGATTGGCGTCCCCTCGTGAACGTTCACACGATGGCCTTTTGCGCGCCGCCGCCTCGCTCGGAGGCGTCAGGGCCCTCGAGATAGAAGCGGGCTGAAGCGCGCCGCTCGTGCGCCGGCGTTTAACTATCACGTCTCCAGAGGAAACCGTCGACGAGGCGCCCGTGCCCACGCCGACCGACGAGCCTCGGACTCCTCGACAGCTTTTGGTTCGCTCCGTGATCACTTCGACACGCATCGGGAATAGGAGGCGCATGCGCATGCGAACATTAAGACACCTCTCGTACATCGGTACGACGATTTTTCTAACCTCAACACCTTTCTTCGCTGGCTGCACCGGCACCATCGCGGACGGTGACGACCCCGGCGGGGAGACCCCCGGCGGCAGTGGTACGGGGGGGGATAGCGGGGGCATCGACAATGGGCCCCCGGATCAATGCATCCCCGGCATCCCGATGACGACCCAGCTCCCGCGCTTGCTGAACCGGCAGTACGACAACACGGTGCGGGACCTCCTCGGCGTCACCGGCGTGGGCGCCGACAACAAGCCGCCGTCCGAGATGCTCGTCGACGACTCCGACGGTCCGATGGACGCCACCGCATGGCAATTCTATCAAGATGCTGCCGCGGAGATCGCCAAAGCAGTGATGGCTGGGCCGAACAAGTCCAAGTTCATCAGCTGCGACCCGGCGGCGAGCGGTTGCCTGGAGCAGACCATCAAGACCTTCGGCCGCAAGGCGTTCCGTCGCCCGCTGACCGAGGCCGAGGTGGCGCGATTCATGAAGCTGGGCCAGACGACGCCGCCAGGGACGCCCGACGAGGTCGCCGAGACAACGTTGCTCGCCTTCCTCGTGTCGCCCTCGTTCCTCATGCTCCCCGAGCTGACGACCACCCAGGATCAGTCGGGTAAGGGCATAGCGCTCTCCAGCCACGAAGTGGCGACGAGGCTCTCGTACTTGCTCTGGGGCTCCGTTCCGGATGACATGCTGAACGCGGCGGCCGACAACAACGAGCTCCAGACCAAGGAGCAGATCCTGGCCCAGGCGCAGCGGATGATCGCCGTGCGCGAGAGGACCGGGCCGCTCGTGACCGCGTTCCACCGCAACTGGGCGCAGATGGACAACGGAAACGCCCACTGGTGGAAGATGGATCACGACACCGAGACGTATCCGTTGTACTCCGACGACGCCAAGAACAGCTGGAAGGCTGAGCTCGACGCCTTCTTCGAGGACGTCGCGTTCGAGAACGGTTCGTTCCAGGACCTCCTCCTCAGCAGCGTCGCCTTCGTCAACAAGGACAACGCGGCGATCTACGGGCTCGATCCTTCGGCGTACGGCACCGAGCTGACCAAGGTGGAGCTCGACCCGAGCCAGCGGCCGGGCTTCCTGACCCGCGCCGGGTTCTTGAGCTCTTACGCGGGCTTCGACTCCACGAGCCCGATCCTGCGAGGCGCGTTCATCTCGGTGTACCTGCTCGGCGTCAACCCTGGTCCGCCCATCCCCGGCGCCACCATGATGACCGTCGAGGGCGACTTCCAGACGCAGCGCGCGAAGGTCGAAGCGCTGACGAAGCCTGCTGCCTGCGCGGGCTGCCACGCGATCATCAATCCGCCGGGGTTCGTGATGGAGGGCTTCGACGGCGTCGGACAGCTGCAGACGACCGATCCTCTCGGTGGTGCGATCGACGCGAGCGTCACGACGAACACCATCGACTTCGGCGACGGCAACGTGAAGGAGATCTCCTCTCCGGCGCAGCTCATGCAGGAGATCGCTCAGGTTCAGAAGGCAAAGCAGCTTTACGCCCAGGCGTGGATCTCGTATGCTTTCGGGCGGGCTCCGAACGGGAAAGACAAGTGCGTGGTCGACATGCTCGACGCCAAGCTGTCTGAGAGCGGCTACAGCATTCTCAACCTGATGGCCGATCTCACCCAAGCCGATTCGTTCCGCGTTCGAGTCCGCGAAACGCAGTAAAAGTTGAGGAATGTTGACCATGAGCAAGCAACTGAACCGAAGAATCTTCCTTCGCGGCATGGGCGGGGCTGTCCTGGCCGCGCCGTTCCTCAGCTCCGTGTTGGAACGCACCGCGAAGGGCGACAGCACCTCATCCGGGAAAGCGCTCATCGTGATGTTCACGCACTACGGGTGCGTCACGAACAAGTGGTTCCCCGAGAAGACCTCGGGTGAGCTCACGGCGGCCGACCTCACGCCGACGAGCCTCGCGGCCCTCGCTCCCTACGCGAAGAAGCTCCTCATGCCGCGCGGCATCCGCACGATGAACGAGTGGACCGCCAACATGACGCGTGGACAGGGGAACGACTCCCACACGCAGATCGTGGGGTCGCTCTTCACCTGTCAGCCGGTCACCCCGAACAGCAACGACCCGTTCAGCTTCGACCAGGCGACGAAGTTCAACGCGAAGCCCGTCGGTCCTTCGCTGGATCACGTCATGGCTCAGCAGCTCAGCCCGAGCGGCGCCCCGTTGCTCTTGAACACGGCTGGTCAGAACGACAGCGCTCAGTCGGCGATCTCCTACTCCGCCTCCGAGACCATGTACAAGGGCATCAACGCGCAGCAGGCCTTCAGCAGCCTGACGGGCCTGTTCACGGCGGGGGAGCCGACGTCTCCGGACACCTACGCTGCGATGCGCGGCAAGAGCGTCCTCGACCTCGTGAAGGACGATCTGGAGACGCTCGAGCGGATGGACATGAGCAGCGCCGACAAGCGCAAGCTCGCGGCCTGGAAGGAGCTCCTCCACTCGACGGGGACCGTGGTGGCCTCCGCGCAGTGCACCGAGGAGCTCGGCGCGATGCTCGGCGCGACGTCGGACAACGCCTCGAAGGCGGCGCGGGGCGGCCTGGGCGTCGACGTCCTCACGACCAAGGTCTCCGGCGACCTGGATGGCGCGGACATCTACTCGGCCATCGCAGCGCTCGCGGCCGCCTGCAACGCCAACCCCATCATTTTCCTGAAGTACCCGGGGAATTACAACTTCAAGGGGCTCGGCATCACCATGGAGTCGCACTCCCTCTCGCACCGCCTCGACAACGCGGGTATGACAGGCAGCTGCTTGCCCAACGCGCTCGAGTGGCTGCTGAAGGTCGACCAGTATTACGCGCAGAAGTTCGCGAACCTCGTCGGGATGCTCGACAGCATCCCCATGGGGAACGGGTCGACGCTCCTCGACAGCAGCGCCGCCATCTGGTTCAACGAGATGTCGGACGGCAACGCGCACAACCTCAACAACGCTCCGATCATCCAGGCCGGCAGCGCCGGCGGCTACTTCAAGACGGGTCAGATCATCAACGTCGACCCCTCGTCGACCCCGGCGAACGGCAACAGCATGTCGCAGTGCGCCAGCGGCAGCGGCCAGGTCAACGGTATCAACCAGGGCACCGGGACCGATCCGAAGATCGCCAACGCGCCGGTCAACAAGTACTTCTGCAACCTCATGAACGCCATGGGCGTGAAGGCAGGTCCGGATGGCTTCCCTGCGAAGGGTGGCTCCGAGGAAGTGACCCACTTCGGCTATTCCGACAAGACGGAAGACTTCATCGGTGGCAAGGGCAAGGTCGCCGGCGCCACGATCCACAATCCGGGCGGGTTCACAGAGCTCAAGGCCTGAGCGCTCCCGGGGCGAGGTCCTGAACACTCGGACGAGCTCGGATCCAGAGACCTCTCCTCGCCGGAGGGGTCTTTGCGTTTGTGCGTCGTCGGCGGCCGCGGGCGACGGCGCCCCGAGCAGTCTGCTCGTCGTCGCGGCTCACCGCCCTCCATGATGTGCCTCACTCCGCGACCCCGTGCTGCCCGACGACGGCGGACAGCGATAGGATGGGCATCACTTCTCATGTTCATGCTGGCGAAGCGTCTCCTCATCCCTGCTGCCATGCTCCTCCCGCTGGCCTGTTCGAGCGAAGCGAGCTCCAGCGGCGGGGGTGCGCCGGCCCAGACCACCGGCGGCGAAGCGGGCGGCGGTGCGCCGGCTCAGACCGGAGGCGTCGGAGGGAGCGGCGGTGCCGGGGCCGGCGGGGACACGGGGGACGACGCGCTCATCGTTCCGGAAGACCTCACCATCATGGCGGTCCCCGGCGGGAACGGCGTGCTCAACGTCATCGCGCTGACCCTTCGCAAAGGACCGACCAACACCGAGCTCTATGCCGCCTTGAGGAACGACGGGGATGCCCATGCATGCAGCGCTGCCGTTTCGGTCGAGCTCTACGACAAGGCCGAGCAGTCCCTGGCAGCCGGGATCAACGGGTTGCTGACTCAGCATTTCTATCGACTCACGGATGGCTCGGGCGCCATCGCTGCGTGCGTGGGTCCAGGTGACGTGACCATGGCCGCGGTGCTGGACTTGCCCTCGGACATCGTGATCGAAGACGTGGGATACGTCGTCTACCGGTGCCCTTACTTTGCCCTCGACGTCGTCCCCATCGATGGCCTCGCCATCAGCGAGGTGAAGGCCGTGACGGGTGGCGCCGGCACGGCGTACACGGGCACGCTCCACAACGGGTTCGATGTGGAGGTGAGCACCCCCTCCGCCACGGTCTTCTCGGTCAATCGCGTCGGGCGTCCGCTCGGCGTGGCGATCGCCAGGGGCACGGCCCCGATTCCGCCGGGTGGCAGCTGGGCCTTCGAGACGAACGTCGTCGACACGCCCGGACCTGATCAAGCCGCCTACCCGGCAGGCGCGTTTGCAATGCAGTGAGCGTTTGCGCGCGCGCGACGCATGGCGCGCGTGTGCGGAGGCGCGTCACGCGCGCGCAAACGTCGGGTTGAAAGAAGCCGGACGGGGCGCCGCGGAACGGCACGGGAGGGCAGCGATGCCCGGTCCAGCACCGGGATGCGCCTTGCTCTCAATGTAGGGGGAATTTGCTGGAGCAGCGGGACCTGCGGGCAGACTTCAAGCGGGGCACCCGGGCAGGTACCAAGAAGTCGCCAGGCCCTGCTACTCCTTCGCGCCGTCGGCGATCCACTGCGTCATCGCTTCGATGTAGTCGTCGGGTACGCACTTGGCATCCCCATCGTTGATGCACTCGAGCGGCATCCGCGGAGTTGAGCCGCACGGCCCCTTCAGGACCTTGATGAGGGCGCTCTCTTGCGGATTGGCGGTATCGACGAGCGGGCCGCAATCTTCGGTCATGTGCGAGGTCAGCCTCGCGTGCAGATCTCCGTCCACCTGCAAGTCCAGGCGGTTCATCTCGTCGTTATGACAACCCGCCCCGAAGCAAGTAACGTTCTCGATGACGAACTTCACCGTCTCGAACGTCGGCTCGACCCCGCTGCCACTGCCGGTCGAGCCGCCGACGCCGCTGGTGCTCACGCTGGTCGAGCCAGTCACGCCCGAACCGCCGGACCCGACCCCGCTCGAGGTAGATGCACTGGCGCTCGTGCTTCCGGAGTCCGAGCCGCCGGCGCCTCCATCGCCTCCAGCGCCGGTATCGTCAGGGGTGTCGCTGCAGCCTGCGAGCGGGGACAGGATGGCGATGGTTGCTGCTGCGATGAAGCTTGAGAGTCGAAGTTCCATGGTTCACGAGGATGGTGAGAGAGAAGGTTTAGCTCTCGCTCCCGTTGGATCAAAGCAAAAGGCTTCGAGCTTCGGATTGCAGAGGCGACGCGCGATCGGTGAATGGGATCGGTGAGGACGAACTTTTCTGACCACGTCGCCCGCAAGCAAGAGCTGCGCGAGGCGAGGAACGTCCTCTTGGGTGGGTAGAATGAGCAAATTCGGTCCAAAAATCAAGCTGTTCGTGGCGGATATCCTCGTGTACAGCCGTGCTGTACACATCGATCGACACTCGTGCCTTCACGCGATCCGCCTTCCTGGAAGCTCGCCGGCGTCGAGGTGCGCGGCGCGCGACACGCGGTCGAGCGGGCTGTGCGGCGCAGACCGATGCCGACGTGCGGTGAGCTCGATTGCTTGCCCGCGGAACGCTGCGAGGGCACCCCGACGCCCTGTTCCGAGATCGCTCTCGACGAGCGCGGGCATTCAGAGGGCGTTCCGAGCGGCAGCCGGGCGTTTGCGTCCATCGAGGCTGGGAGAATACGACCATGGCAAAGCGCGTGAACCGAAGAATCTTCCTCCGGGGGCTGGGCGGCGCTTGCGTCGCAGCGCCGTTCCTCAGCTCGATCACCGACAGCACCGTGAAGGCGCAGCCGGCCACGCCGCCGAAGCGGCTGATCGTGATGTACACGCACTATGGCTGCATCACGACGCGGTTCTTCCCGAAGAAGTCGCACGGCCCGCTCACCGCCGCGGACCTCCAGTCGACGACGCTCAAGCACCTGGCGCCTCACGTCGACAAGCTCCTCATGCCCCGAGGCATCCGCGCGATGAACGAGTGGACGGTGAACATGGATCGGGGGCAAGGGAACGATCGCCACACGCAGGTGAACGGGTCGTACTTCACGTGCCACCCGGTGACCCCCAACAGCGACGATCCGTTCAGCTTCGAGACCGCGACGAAGTTCGAGGCCAGGCCGATCGGTCCCTCGCTGGACCACGTCATCGCGCGACAGCTCAGCCCGGACGGCGAGCCCCTGCTCATGCGCGTGGGGAACTTCCGCGAGGGCGCTCCCACGGCGATCTCGTACTCGGCGCCCGTGACCCAGTATCCGGGTCTGGGCGCGCCGGCGGAGATCCTGGCCAGGCTCACGGGTCTGTTCGCGGACCCCCTCCCCTCTCCGGACACGTACCACGCGATCCGCGGCAAGAGCATCATCGACCTCGTGCGGCACGATCTCGACTCGCTCGCGCGCTTCGACATGAGCCGGGCGGACAGGAACAAGCTGGAGGCCTGGAAGGCGATGCTCGACGAGACCGTGACGACCGTCGCTTCCGGGCAGTGCAACGCGTCCCTCGCCACGGCGCTCGGCGCGACGAAGGAGAACTTCGACCTGGCGAGCACGATCTCGAGCGGCGACGACGCGCTGACGCGGCGAATCTCGGACAATCTGGACGCAGCAGACCTCTATTCGAACCTCGCCGTGCTCGCCGCCGCGTGCAACGCGACCCCCGTCATCCTCCTGAAGTACCCCGGGAACTTCCTTTTCAAGGGGCTCGGCCTGACGCTGGAGAGCTCCAGTATGTCGTATCGCCTGGGCAACGCGGGCATGCAGGGCACCTGCGTCCCGGGTGTGATCGACATGCTCCTGAAGGTCGACGACTACTATGCGAGGAAGTTTGCCCACCTCGTCGAGCAGCTGAACAGCATCGACGAGGGCGACGGGACGCTCCTCGACAACTGCGCGGCCGTCTGGTTCCAGGACGTGTCGGACGGCTGCGCCCGCAACCTCAACAACCTGCCGATCGTCCAGGTCGGCAGCGCCGGCGGCTATTTCAAGACCGGCTGGGCCGTGAACGTCGACGACGGCTCGCCCGATCTGACGACCGGCAACAGCGAAGTCACGTGTGCCGAGGGCGCTCCGGACGAGGTCGACGGGACCACCCAGGCCACGGGGACCGATCCGTCGCTCGCCAACGCGCCGATCAACAAGTACTTCTGCAACCTGATGAACGCCCTCGGCGTCAGGGCAGGCATGGATGGTTTCCCGGCGCCGGGCGGCTCGGAGCCGGTGACCCACTTCGGCATGTACGACCGGACCGAAGACTTCATCGGTGGCGGGGTCAACCCCCCCACCATCCACGATCCAGGCGAGTTCGCCGCGCTCAGGGCGGGCTCCTGAGCGCGCTGCGGAAGCGGAATCAGCGGGAGACGAGGTCCCTCATCCAGGGCACGTCGTCGGGCGTCGCACTCTGGATCTCGCCCGCCCACTCCTGGTCGGTCATGCGCTCGAAATCCCCGGTGATCTCCTCGAAGTACGACGAGGCGAGCCCCACGAACGCGCGCGCCGCGCCGCCGCAGGGATCGGCGGTCACGACCATGAGCCGCGGCAGGCCGGTGCCCACGTGGAGCACGCGACCGACAGGCGCGCCGCCCGCGTCCGTCGGCTGGGTGTGCACGTCGGCGATCGTCGGATCCTGCGTCACGCTCTTCAGCGAGTCGTAGAAGAGCTGCGCGTACCACCCGGCGGCGCCAAACGGATCGCCGCAACCCCACTGGACCTTGACGGCCTGGTTGATGAACTCGAGGTGTTCCGGCGTGAGGGGCAGGCCGGCGCGCTGGTTCGCGGCCATCTCGCCGAGCGTCCGCGCGACGTCGCGGAGCTGCGAGAAGTACGTCGATAGGTGCCGCTCGAGCTGCGGCTCGGACGACGGCGGGTTCGACAGCTCGAGCGTGCTGACGACCTCGCCGCCGTTCTCGGCCAGCTCGGCGATGCGCGCGAAGAACGCCGGATACGGATCGACGTAGGCGTCCGGGAACTCGCACGTGGCGCCGCCGGTGTACGACTGCTTGGCATAGAGCAGGGCGTCGTGGCGGAGCTCGGCCCAGGAGGCGAGCTGGGTGTTCAGCAAGCG
This sequence comes from Sorangium sp. So ce321, assembly GCF_051530195.1. Taxonomy (NCBI): domain Bacteria; kingdom Pseudomonadati; phylum Myxococcota; order Polyangiales; family Polyangiaceae; genus Sorangium; species Sorangium sp. So ce321. Next base: position 9,151,201 of record NZ_CP150329.1, read on the forward strand.
CCGGCTCCACGCCTCGGTCTTGACCACGCCGGGCAGCTGCTCGCCGTCGCCGAGCGCCCGCGCCGGTGACAGCTCCCGCAGCGCGCCGAACCAGCGGTTGTAGAGGTTCTTCTCCCAGAAGTCCCCGGGGTGGGCGTCGACGAGCACGCGCATCATGTGCAGGTCGGGCGCGTAGTCGAACTGCCCGAGCTCCGGCGCGAGCATCTGGCCCGCCTGATCGTTGCCGAGCGCCGCGAAGGCCACGTCGAGCGGGCTCGGCATCATGCGCTTGACGGCGCCGCCCTTCACCCGGTCGTAAACCACGTTCGAGAAGACGTGCGAGTCGACCACGTACCGCTGGCCGAGCAGCGCGAAGCTCGACGAGAGCGGCATCGTGCCCCTGTCGAGCCCGTTGATCATGATGTGGCTCGCGATCCGCTGCGTGCCATACCCCTCCTTCACGATGACCTCGGCGATCCGCGCGTCCGGGACGCCGGCGAGGCCCGCGGCGTCGCCGAGGCCGAGGTCCTCGAGCAGCTCGTCGAGCTCCGGCAGGATCATGGTGTCGCTCTCGCCGACGAAGGCCTGGATCGCGTCGTCGATGCGCTTGTAGCGCGCGAGGGTCTCCGCGCCGGCGAGGGCGCGCAGCACGTAAGCGCCCTCGAGCTGCCGCCGCTGGAAGCGCTGGGTGCCGTCCGACTGGGTCTCGAGAAAGCGGAAATCCACGCGGCCCAGCCACATCATGGCGCGGAAGTACCGCGCGAGGTCCGGGAGCAGGGCGTCGACGTAGTGGCCGCGAGGCTCGAACTGCGAGAAGTCCATGAGCCGGTCGGAGCCGAAGAGGCGCACCGAGGCCATGCCCTGGTGGGCCTGGGCGCCCGCGACGAGCTCGTCGATCGTCGCGGCGCTGGCGCCCGCGACGGGGGCGACCGGGGCGCCCTCGAGCAGCGCGAGCGCGACGGCCGTGAAGAGGTCCGCGTCAGCGCGCGCCTCGGCGCCGAACTCTCCTCCAGCGCCCTCGGCGAGCCGCGCGCGCATCTCCCTCAGCATCTTCCCGAGATCGGGCGCGAGCGAGGCGTACTCGACGACCTTCAGGATCGCGTCGTACGAGCGGTGGACCGCGTACAGGATCGAGTCCGCGGACACGTAGAGCGGCAGGTCGAGCGCGTAGATGCTCTCGTAGCCATAGACGAATGTCGGGAAGGACTTCTTGCTGGAGATGACGAAGCCGTTCTCGGAGAGCTTCGCGAGCTCGTCCCCGTCGAGGGCGAGCGAGGTGCCCTGGAGCAGCGCGAGGCCCTCGGCGTCCGCCGGCGCGTAGGGCAGCCCCGACGCGACGGAGACGGGGTACTTCGCGGCGAAGTCCTCGGCGGTCATGCTCGCCGAGGCCTCCCGCTCGGCGAGCAGCGCGGCGAGCTCCGCCTCCTGCTCGGGCCCGAGCGGCGGATTCGTCGGCAGCTCGGGCGGCCGATCCGCCGGCTGCTCGGGCGGCGGATCCGTCGGCTGCTCGGGCGGCTGATCCGGTGGGCGCTGGGTGCCGCCGACGCCGGGCATGGGCTGGCTCACCTCGCCCGAGCAGCCGGCGGCGAGGGCGACCAGGATCGGTACGACGTGAAACCGAAGAAGCATGTTGCGCATCGTGTTTCCCCTTCCAGGGTGCGCCCGCGGCACGACGGCCCCGTCGTCAGCAAAGGTTAGCAAAGAAGGTGCCGCGGGCGAGAGATGCGGGGCCGTCCTCCAGCAACAGGATACCACAGCCGAAGCCCATCGAGATCCCGACACACTTGTTACTCCCACGGCTCGATGCCCGGTCCTAGATATCTCACGACCACCAACATCAGCACGTCGTATCGAGGACGGTACGAACGACGATGGACACCCGAGGGAGAGAAGAGCGATGACGACACACATCACCGGGACACGTGAAGAGTGGCTGGCCGCGCGGCTCGCGCTGCTCGACGCGGAGAAGGAGCTCACGCGGCGCAGCGACGAGCTCTCGCGGCGGCGTCAGGAGCTGCCGTGGGTCCGGGTCGACAAGGAGTACCGGTTCGAGACCGAGGAAGGCGGCGCCTCGCTGGCAGACCTCTTCCGAGGGCGCTCGCAGCTCCTCGTCTACCATTTCATGTTCGGGCCCGACTACAAGGCGGGCTGTGTGTCCTGCTCGGCGATCGCCGACGGGTTCAACGGCATCGCCGTCCACCTGGCGAACCACGACGTCACGCTCTCGGCGGTGTCGCGGGCGCCGCTCGCGAAGCTCCTGGCGTACAGGCGGCGGATGGGGTGGACGTTTCCCTGGGCGTCCTCGGGCGACAGCGGCTTCAACTTCGACTTCAACGTCGCGTTCACCGAGGAGCAACAGCGCGAGGGGACCGTCGAATACAACTTCGAGCGCGCCGGCCACGCGATGGACGCGACACCGGTCCCGCTGCCCGTCGCCCAGTCCGCGGCCATGACCGGGACCGACGCGCCCACCTACTCGCTCGACAGGCCGGGCCTGAGCGCGTTCGTGCGCGAGGACGGCGTCCTCTACCACACCTATTCCGCCTATGCGCGCGGCCTCGACGGTCTCTGGGGCATGTACCAGTGGCTCGACCGCGCCCCCAGAGGGCGCAACGAGACGGGCGTCTGGTTCCGCCGCCACGACGAATACAACCAGCGCTGAGCCAGGGCGCGGGTGGACATCATACCCCTGGTGCATCCCCGGACAGCCGCGCCGATGACCCCGGCGAGCGAGGTCGCCCTGGAGCGCCGGGCCACCCGGATCGCCCCGGGCGCGAGGGCCAGCGAGCCCAGCCGCACGCCGGTCGCCGGAGCGCCTGCGCTGGTGTGCTCCTTGCTGGGAGCCCCGGCTCCCAACTGGAGGCCATCGCATGACCGATCGAAAAGACCCCGCGAAGTCATCGTCCAAAGAGCCGGCGCCGAACGAGAAAGGCGCGGGCAGCGCGAAGCAGTCCATGGGCGGCCCGTCGGCGAAGCCGCGCGCGGCGCGGCCGAAACGCAGCCTCCTGGAGCGCGCAGCGACCGCGCTCGGCAGCGGGACGAGCAGCGACGACGAAGGGGTGCGCAACCTCGCGACCGCCGACCGCCTCGACGCGAAGATCGACGCTACCGAGGCGCTCGTCGCCGCGATCCCCGAGAACGTGAACAAACCTGCGGAGTACGCGCTACGCGGCAAATTGCCACAGCCGCCGCAAGGTGCCACGGCGACGCCCGAGAACCTCGACGCGACCGCGAGCACGATCACCGAGAGCAACGAGTCGGAGAAGAACGGCGCCAAGGCGGCGCCCGGCAAGAACCTGAACCAGGGGCCGCTGCAGAAGCACCGCGCCGACTCGCTCGGCCGCGCGCTGACGACGAACCAGGGCGTGCCGGTCGGCGACAACCAGAACTCGCTGCGCGCGGGGCTGCGCGGCCCGACGCTGCTCGAAGACTTCATCCTGCGCGAGAAGATCACGCACTTCGACCACGAGCGGATCCCTGAGCGCGTGGTGCACGCGCGCGGCTCGGGCGCGCACGGCTACTTCGAGTGCACCGAGGACATCACCTCGCTCACCAAGGCCGCGCCGTTCGCGGAGGTCGGCAAGCGGACGCCCGTGTTCGTGCGCTTCTCGACCGTGGCGGGGGAGCGCGGCAGCGCCGACACGGTGCGCGACGTGCGCGGCTTCGCCGTGAAGTTCTACACCGACGAGGGCAACTGGGACCTCGTCGGCAACAACATCCCTGTCTTCTTCATCCAGGACCCGATGAAGTTCCCCGACGTGGTGCACGCCGTGAAGCCCGAGCCGCACCACCAGATGCCGCAGGCCTCGAGCGCGCACGACACCTTCTGGGACTTCATCTCGCTCATGCCCGAGTCGATTCACATGGTGCTGTGGCAGATGAGCGACCGGGCGATCCCGCGCAGCTACCGCACGATGCAGGGCTTCGGCGTGCACACCTTCCGGCTCGTCAACGAGGCCGGCCAGGCGACGCTCGTGAAGTTCCACTGGACTCCCGTGCTCGGCACGCACTCGCTCGACTGGGACGAGGCGGTGAAGCTCTCGGGCGCCGACCCCGACTTCCACCGCCGCGACCTCTGGGAGGCCATCGAGGGCGGCGCCTTCCCCGAGTACCTCTTGCAGATCCAGACGTTCACCGAGGAAGAGGCCGAGAAGTGGAGCTTCGACGTGCTCGACGCGACCAAGATCGTGCCGGAGGAGCTCGTGCCCCTGCGCACCGTCGGCCGGCTCGTCCTGAACCGCAACCCCGACAACTTCTTCGCCGAGACCGAGCAGGTCGCGTTCTGCACGCAGCACATCGTCCCTGGCATCGACTTCACGAATGACCCGCTGCTGCAGGGGCGCAACTTCTCGTACCTCGACACGCAGCTCTCGCGCCTCGGCGGGCCGAACTTCCACGAGATCCCGATCAACGCGCCCGTCGCCGAGGTGCACAACAACCAGCGCGACGGGTTCCACCGCCAGACGATCAACCGCGGCCGGGTGAACTACGAGCCCAACTCGCTCGCCGGCGGCTGCCCCTTCCAGGCCGGCGCGCGCGGCTTCGCCTCGGTCGCCGAGCGGCTCCTGGCGCAGCAGGCGTCGACCGAGCCGAGCAAGCTGCGCGGCAAGCCCGAGAAGTTCGCCGACCACTACACGCAGGCGCGCCTCTTCTGGGCGAGCCAGACGCCGATCGAGCGCGAGCACATCGCGCGCGCGTTCCGCTTCGAGCTGACGCGCGTGCAGACGCAGGCCATCCGCGAGCGCGTGGTCGCGATGGTGCGCAACGTCGACGAGGGGCTGGCCGCGCGCGTCGCGGCGGACCTCGGCATGCAGCTCCCCGAGCCGCTCTCGGTGGTGGCGCCGCCCGTCAAGGACCCCGAGGTCGCCGTGTCGGGGGCCCTGTCGCTGTTCGCCCGGCCCGGCGACGGCCGGATCCTCGGCCGGCGCGTCGCGATCCTCCTCGCCGACGGCGTGAGCGGCGCGGCGGCGGGCGCCCTCTACCACGCGCTGCTGACGGCGGGCGCGGTGCCCCGCTACGTCGGCGAGCGCCTCGGCGTGGTGCGCACCGCCGAGGGCGACGAGCTGCCGGTCGAGGTCACGTTCGAGACCGCCCCGAGCGTCCTCTTCGACGCGGCGGCGCTGCCGACCGGCGCGGGCGCGGCGGCGCTGGCGCGCGACGGGCTGGCGGTCGAGTTCGTCCAGCTCCAGTACCGCCACTGCAAGCCGCTGCTCGTGCCGACGTCGGCCGCGTCGCTCGCCGCGGCCGCGGGCGTGAAGGCCACCGCCGGCGCGGGCGACGACCCGGGCCTGCTCGTCCTGCCGGACGACGCGGTGGCTGCGTCGGCCCCGGCGTTCGTCAAGGCGATCGCCCTGCACCGCGCGTGGCAACGCCAGACCGAGCCGCCGGCGGTCTGAACCGGCCCTCCCCGCGCGCCGCCCCGCTGGCCGGGCGGCGCGCCGGGAGCGCCCGCCCTCGCGGCCCTGTCGAACAGGACATCGTCTGCCAGTCCAGGGCAGGTCCCGCAGTTGGGGCTTGACGCCTCCGGACCGTTTGGATTCCTTGGGCGAGAGCCCCTCGCAGCCAAAGGATTCCAGCGTGTCGGTCAAGGACCATCTCTCCATCTCGCCCGAGGTCAGGAAAGCGCTCGCCCGCGGACGGCCGGTGGTGGCGCTGGAATCGACCATCATCACGCACGGCATGCCCTATCCGCAGAACCTCGAGATGGCGCAGCGCGTGGAGGCGATAGTCCGCCGGAGCGGGGCTGTGCCGGCGACGATCGCGATCATGGACGGCAAGCTCGGGGTGGGCGTGAAGGCGGCAGATCTCGAGCGGCTGGCCAGGGTGGGCGGCAAGGCGGCGAAGGCGTCGCGGCGCGACGTGGCGGCGCTCCTGGTCTCGGGCGCGATGGCCGGAACGACGGTGGCGACCACGATGATGGCGGCGGCCTGGGCCGGTATCCGGGTGTTCGCCACGGGCGGCATCGGGGGCGTGCATCGCGGGGCGGAGACGACCTTCGACATCTCCGCTGATCTCGAGGAGCTGAGTCAGACCCAGGTCGCGGTGATCTGCGCGGGCGCCAAATCGATCCTCGACATTCCAAAGACGCTGGAGACGCTGGAGACCCGTGGCGTGCCGGTCCTGGGCTACAAGACCGACGATTTCCCGGCCTTCTGGGCGCGGCAGAGCGGGCAGAAGGTGGACCACAGGGTCGAGAGCGCCAGGGAAGCGGCGAGGGTCATCGCGCTGCAGTTCGAGCTCGGCATGGGCGGGGTCCTGGTGGCCAATCCGATCCCCGAGAGCCATGCCGTGGACGCCATGGCGATGGAGGCGTGGATCGAGGAGGCGATCAAGGGCGCCGAGGCGGAGGGCGTGAGCCGCAAGGACCTGACGCCGTTCCTCCTGAAGCGCATCGTCGAGCTCACCCAGGGCAAGAGCCTCATCGCCAACATCGCTCTGGTCGAGAACAACGCGGCGGTGGCGGCGGAGATCGCGGTGGCTATCAGCAAAATTAGCAAGCTCGGGGCCAGGAAGGCGAAGCCGAAGGCCAAGGCATGAGCGAGGCCGGCCGCGTGCTCGTGGTGGGCGACGTGATGACGGACGTGATCGTCCGTCCCGAGGGGCCGCTGGTGCGCGGCTCGGACCGGCGCGCCAAGATCCAGAGCCGGCCGGGAGGTTCGGGGGCGAACCAGGCGGTGTGGCTTGGTTCGATGGGAACGAAGGTATCGCTCGTCGCCCGGGTAGGGGCCAGAGACAAGCCGCAGCTGGAAGCCTATTTCAGGGGCTTTCATGTCGACCCGATCCTCGTGGCCGACCCGCAAGAGGCGTCGGGCGTGCTGGTCATCCTCCTCGACGCCGACGGGGAGCGGAGCTTCCTCACCGACCGGGGGGCGAACCTCGCGCTCGAGCCTTCGGACATGCCTGTGTGGCTCCTGGGCGAGACGCGGCTGGTGCTCGTCTCGGGTTATTCGCTCTTCGCCGAAGGGCCGCGGCGGGCGGTGCTGTGGCTCGCCGGAGAGGCGCGGAGCCGCGGCATCCCGATCGCCATCGACGCCGCGTCGGCGGGCTTCCTGCGGGAGGTGGGGGTCGGGACCTTCCTCGAGTGGACAGGAGGGATGTCGACGCTGCTCGCCAATGTCGACGAGGCGGAGGCGCTCTCGGGCACCGGCGGCCTCGACGAGCAGATGGTCGCGCTCGGGGGCTGTTTCGAGCGGGTGATCATCAAGCGCGGTGCCCTGGGCGCGGCGGTGGGCGGGCGGCGAGGCGTGCGCCTCGACGAGCCGGCGCCGCGGGTGGAGGTGGTGGACACGACCGGGGCCGGCGACGCGTTCGCGGCCGGGTTCATCGCCGCGGAGCTCGGGGGCGCGGGCGAGGCGGAGTGCCTGCGGCGCGGGATCGAGGCGGGCTCGAGGGCGGTGACGCAGCTGGGCGGGCAGCCGGCGTAGACAGCACCTGGGCCGCTGGCTCTCCGCCCCGCCCGACGGCGCGGTGGCCGGGGCGGCCCCGGCGCACTCGGCCGCGCAGCTCAGCCGCCGGGCAGGCTCGCTCGACGGCCGGGCGCGCCGAGCCGGCCGGCCTCGGGCGCGCCCCGGTGAGGGGCAATGTGTCCGTGCGTGTGGAGGCCGTGTGGGCGCGGAAGGCGCGCAGGCCCTACCACGGTCCCCGAAGCTCGATGGCGGCCGCCAACAACCGCCACGTCCCGAGATGTCTCTGGTTGTGCTCTGTCTCTCACCGGACGCGTGAGCGCCTGTTGTGGTCCTCGTGACCGTCTCTTGCGCTCTTGACAGGTCGAACCGGCGTGTGGTCCGCTCGTAGCAAACGGATCATGCGCGGCAAGCAGAGCGGGCTGCTCGTGGGGCTCGTGTCTCTTCTCTCGACATCGTGCGACACCTTCGTGGATCTCGCCCCCGTGTCCGTCACGTGACACGACTTCGGAGAGTGATCTCGCCACAAGCCCGGTCCTTGCGCGGGGGGGTATCGCGCGGGGCCGGACGAACCGCGGAAGAGGAGGTCTCATGACGAGGATTGGACGGCGTTGGCTGGCGGCCTTAGGGGTCGCGCTGATGACGGCGGCGTGCGCATCGGACGACACCTCGGGCGGGGGTGGGAGGGCCTCACCCGTCATCCGGAGGCCGGCCGTCGAGAACGAGTTCACTCCGGTGGAGCTCGAGGCGACGATCGACGCCCTCGTCGCCGAGATCAACGAGGAGCCGAGCGAGCCGATGCAGACGGCGGTGCTGCTGAAGGCCGTCACCGGCTTCTTTGCGCCGATGGCCAAGGGTGCGATACGAGCCATGGGTGAGCTCGACGTCACGGGCAACGTGCTCGGGTCCCTCGAGCCGACGGGCGATCAGCAGCTGGATATGGAGATCCAGAATCAGCAACTCGAACAGGTGTTGCTGGATGGCGCCGAGGCGATCGGCATCACGCCGTTCGGCGACGCCAACGCAGCCGCCATCGATGCCGCCGTCGCGAAGGGGGTCCACGTGGTGACGCTCGACAACGATCTTGCGACCTCGAAGCGCTCGCTCCACGTCGGGACCCTCGGCAGGTCTGCCGGAGCGACGGCCGGAGAGACGTTGCTCGCGCTGCTGCCCCCGGCGCCGGGCACCGTGGTGATCCACGGCAACACCGACCCGACGTGGCTCGACGGGACGGATCGAACGCAGGGCGCCCGGGAGGTGCTCGAGGCAGCCGGTTACAAGACCGTGGTGGTTCAGGCCACCTGGGGCGACGGGAGCGAGGCCGAGGACGTCGAAGGGATAAAGGAGCAGATCGAGGACGAGGACCCGCCCGCCGTGGGGTTGCTCGGTCTGTTCGACATCGCGTTTCGGTGCGCGATGGCCGCGGAGGCCGCGGGCAAGCCGGAGCTCCCCATCGTCGCCTTCGATTTCAATCCGAGGACGGTCGACTACATGCGCGAGGGGCGCATCAGGGCCACGCACATCCAGCGGCAGTACTACCAGGGCTATCTCGTGCCCTACATCCTCTACGGCATCAAGAACCTCGGCCTCGACGCGACCAGGGGAGTCATCGCGCCGCGGATGGTCGACGACAGCCGGTTCAACCTTGGCCTCGACGTGGTCCCGGCGAGCAAGATCGACGCCTACAACGACTTCCTCGACATCATCGACGCAAGGCAGTAGCGGCGTCGTGGCCCGCGGAAGCCCCCGTGCGGAGCTCCCCGGGCGCCCCGACGGCACGGGGGTCGACGTGATCACCTCCACCGCCGCCCCCTGGCAGGGCTGGAAGACCTCGCTCCGCGCCGTGGTAGACTGCCCTGAGGAGGATTGTGATGGAGTACACAAAGCTGGGCCGGACCGGGCTGGATGTGTCGAGGATCTGCCTGGGCTGCATGGGTTTCGGCGTTCCCCAACCGGGATTCCATCAATGGGTCCTCAGCGAGGAAGAATCCCGGAAGGTGATCCGCCAGGCCATCGATCTGGGGATCAACTTCTTCGACACCGCCAACGTCTACAGCGCCGGCACCAGCGAGGAATTCGTCGGTCGGGCCCTGAAGGACCTGGCCCAGCGTGACCAGATCGTGCTGGCCACCAAGGTCCACGGCCGGATGCACGAGGGCCCCAACGGCGCCGGCCTGTCCCGCAAGGCCATCCTCAGCGAGGTGGACAAGAGCCTCAAGCGGCTCGGGACCGACTACATCGACCTCTACCAGATCCACCGCTGGGACCCTGGAACACCCATCGAAGAGACGATGGAAGCCCTCCACGACGTCGTGAGGGCGGGCAAGGTCCGCTATCTCGGCGCCTCGGCCATGCGGGCGTACCAGTTCCTCAAGGCGCTGAACGCCGCCGACCGCCACGGCTGGACCCGGTTCGTCTCGATGCAGAACCACCTCAACCTGATCTACCGGGAGGAGGAGCGGGAGATGCTGCCCCTGTGCCAGGAGGAGGGGATCGGCGTCATCCCCTACAGCCCCCTCGCGGGCGGACGGCTGACCCGCGACTGGAGCGAGACGACCGCCCGAGAGCAGAGCGACCAGGTGCTCCACCAGAAGTACGACGCGTCCGCCGATGCCGACCGACCCATCGTCGAGCGGCTGGCCGACCTTGCCGCCCGCCGCGGTGTCCCCCGGGCGCAGATCGGCCTGGCCTGGCTTCTCCAGAAGGCCCCCGTCACGGCGCCGATCGTCGGCGCGACCAAAAGCTCCCACCTGGAGGACGCCGTGGCCGCGCTGTCGGTCAAGCTGAGCGCCGAGGAGGTCGCCTCCCTCGAGGAGCCCTACGTCCCCCACCGGATCGTCGGGTACCAGTGAGGGACGCCGATCAGGAGATTGCCTTGATCATCAGCTGCAATGACCGAGCTGGGTGGCACGTTCGAACGCACGCGGTGGTGTCGGTGGGCTCACGCGCATCGGCGCTGAGCTCACCATGCTCGCCCAGGGAGAAGGAAGCTCGACCCCGAGGCGACGCCGCGCCGCTGGACGACGCCCGCGGATACGGATAGCTCCAGCCCATGAGCCTCACCAACGTCATGCGGGACCTCGCCGCGCTGGGCAATGAGAAGATGCGCGAGGTCAACGCCCGCGCCGGAGACGCCCACGGCGTGAACCTCACCCAGCTCCGCGCGCTCGCGAAGCAGCTGAAGACCGACAACGCCCTGGCCGGCGAGCTGTGGCGCACCGGGGACCCTGACGCCCGCCTCCTGGCGACGCTCGTGTTCAAGCCGAAGGCCTTATCGGCGGACGAGCTGGACTCGATGGTCCGGGAGATCAGCTACCCCAAGCTGCTCGACTGGTTCATCGTCAACGTGGTGAAGGCGTCGCGCCACGTCGAGGAGCTGCGCGTCCGCTGGAAGGACTCCGCGAGCGAGCTGGTCGGGCGCGCTGGCTGGAGCCTGACGACCGACAGGGTCGTGAAGAGCCCTGCCGGCCTCGATCTCCCCGCGCTGCTCGACCAGATCGAGGCGGAGATGAAGACGGCGCCGGGCCCGAAGCAGTGGTCGATGAACCACTGCCTCGCCGAGATCGGCATCCGCAACCCCGGGTTGCGCGCCCGCGCCATGGCCATCGGGGAGCGGCTCGAGGTGCTCAAGGACTACCCGGCATCGCCGGGCTGCACGCCGCCGTTCGCGCCGGTCTGGATCGCGGAGATGGTGCGGCGGCAGAAGGCCGAGAAGCCGCGGGGCCGGTGAGGGGGTCGGCTCGCCTCGCTCCGGACGTCGTCGGGCGCGCTTCGGTCCCCCTGGCTACCTCCTCGGCTCATACCGCATCGCCACCGCCCCCGAGCCGAGCTCCAGCCGGCTCACGGGCTTCAAGTCGACATACTTCGACAGCCCCGCGAACATCGCAGCACCCGTCCAATGTGACGTTGATGGCATACCGAAGGGGTCGCATCACGTGCTCCTGAAGCGGGTTGACGTTCGAGGTGAGGCGGGACTGACGGCAAGGTACCCTGACCGCCGGAAGGAGGATACGCACGACCTGGAGGCGACCAGGGTGCCTTGCCGCTGGGCCCCGCCTCGACCGAGGGGTCGGGCGACGCGGCTGCTCGACCAGGCTCCTGGGCTCCGCGGCTGTTGAGCTCCCGTGCCTTCGGAGCAGTGCCTAGCGCATGTGCTCGATGTCCTGCGGCATGACCACCCAGCCATGCATTCGCTCTTCATAGACCGAGACCGTTGGACCGGGGAAGGCCGGGTCCGCAAAGGCCCCCACCGGTATGGCGATCGTGTCCTCGTGCCCGGCCATTACGTAATAGACGGTGGCGCCACATTCAGGACAGAACGTGAAGGTGCTCTTCGTTCCTTCGTCTCCGACTCGAACGAAGTCCTTCCCGTGCCCCTTTATCTTCACGTTCTCGCGGCTGAACCTGGCTTGAGCGCCAAAGACACTTCCGGTTCTTCGCTGGCAGGCCAGGCAGTGACAGACGGACACGCGAATCGGCTCACCTTCGACTTCGGCCGACAACTTGCCACAACTGCAGCTTGCGAGGCGATTTCTCATGGTGGTACTCGGGTGGATTGCGTCGCCTGACGTTTGACATGCGCGGCGGGAGAAAAGCGCATCTTTGGGCACGTCCGCTCGGATGGAAGGGTCAAGCCTCGGGTTCGTGGCAAACCACTTCGATATTGTGCCCGTCCGGACCAATGACGAAGGCTGCATAGTAGTTCGCGTGGTAGTGCGGGCGCAGACCAGGCGCGCCATTGTCTTTGCCGCCCGCCTCCAGAGCCGCGCGATAGAAATCTTCGACTTGCTGGCGATTCTCGGCCGTGAACGCCAGGTGAAGATGCGCCGGCTTCTCCTCGGTCTGGTACAGGCACAACGAATCATTATCCTTTGCGCCAAGCTCGACGCCGTACGTCGGCGGTCCTTCCGAGACAACAGCTACGCCGAGCGGCTCGAGCGCCTTGAGGAAGAACGCTTTGCTCGCTGCATAGTCGCTGACCCCGAATTTGACGTGATCAAACATGAGTTCTCCTGAAGGGTGTGAGCCCGCGCGAAGCCTGACAGCTGGCCGGTGTGCTGCGGGCCGGACTGCCGGCGGCTTCCGCGTGGAGCGCCTTGAACTCTGATCCCACCCCCTCGTGCCGGCCCCACTCATCGTGGAAAGATAGCGTAACCGACGGCTGCCCCACCTTGTCAAGGAGACCAGCGCAGGACTCAGCGGGCGCTACACCGGACGAGGGCGCGAGCGGGCCCTCGGTGCCCTACCCCTCCGAAGCGAAGGAGTGCCCCTGCGACGGCCCGGCCGATCGGGCCGGGGCGGCGGAGGCGGCGGCTGCAGGGGCGGGCTCGGCGTGTGCGGCGCGGCATCCAAGGGGGGCGCCGGGGGACCGCTCGGGCGGGGCCGGCGGCCGCGGTGGACGAGGCGGCAACGGGGCGAGAACGGCTACCCGAGCATCGCCCTCGTCGCGCTGCACGCCAATGCAACGTCTTCGCCTTCGGACAAGGCATCGCCATGTCGCCGCCTGGCCGAGCAGGCCGCCGCGATCGAACGCGTCGATGCGCGCAAAACCAGGACCGCCCCAGGCGAAGCTCCCACGAGCCACGATCGCCTGTATGCTCTCGGCAATGAAGGACCCGAAGCACCTACCCCGACCGGAGGGCCTGGCTCATGGCTGGTGAACCCTGCGGCGTCTGTGGCGGCGACGGCCGCATCGCCAACTCGTTCTCGGGCAGCACCGCCACCTGCCCGGGCTGCCACGGCACCGGCCGGCGCTCGGACGAGCCCCGCTTCCGCGATGTCACCAAGACGAAGCCTTCCCACTACCGGCAGCCGAACAAGCCGGCGGCCGTCGAGAAGCCGCAGGGGCCCGCGTCGCAGGAAGGCATCCAGCTCGCCAGGGAGGTGAACGCGGCTGCGCACCTCTCCAGCGGGACGAAGGCAAAGCTCACGCTCGAGATCATCGAGCATGAGGCCATCCACGGAAACTGCACGCAGACCTTCATCAAGAAGGTCCGCAAGCAGCTCCGTCCGCCCGGATCGTGATCGGAGAAGGGCTCCGCTCGGATCAGCTCGGGCCCTGCGACGCGATGAGCGATCGCAGCCAGTACCCACGCGCTCTCGACCTGCCCCGCCTCGATGGCCGGGATGCTGCCGTCGCGGACCGGGTAGTAGTTGTTGGTGTCGATCACGACCACGTCGGGTGACGAGGCGGTCGCGAGCCGCCGGGGGGCACGGCCCTCGCGCCGGAGCTCCCTCCCGCTCCGCGCTGCCCCGTGTGGCTGTACGTGACACGGATACCAGAACACTGATGCCAGGCGACCACACCCACCCTGCCGCCGCCCATCGCTCCCCGCACCCCCGAACACCGCGCCTCCCGGGCGCGCCGCGCGCCCCCGCTCCCCCGCCCCCGCGCACGCGTCTTGCTCTTGCTCGGCCGCGCGCCGTCGACTCCCCGACAGCGCTCTGGGTTTGCTGTTGCTCGCGCTCGCCGAGCAGCCCGCCACCTCCGGAGGCCTCATGCATCGGAACCTCTCCTGCACGACAACCCGCCTGGCCCTCGCGGCCTTGAGCGCGATCGCCGCCGGCGTCGCGGCCTGCTCCTTTCCCCCCGACGACTCCGCGAATCGGTTGCCGTCGGGCCCCGCGATCGACAAGCCCCCGCCGCCCATCAGCGGCGGCACGCTGCTGATCGCCCGCGACGGACACACCGCCGTGGCGGCCGACCCCGATCGCGACGGCGTCTGGGTGTTCGACACCGACGGTGGCGAGCCCCGCGCGATCCCCCTCGAGCGCGGCGACGAGCCCGGGCGCGTCGTCGAGGACGGGGCCGGCCGCGTCCACGTCGCCCTGCGCCGCGCAGGCGAGCTCGCGACGATCGATGTCGGGGCGGCGAAGGTGCTCGACCGGCGCGCCGTCTGCCCCGCGCCGCGCGGCCTCGCCTACGACGCGTCGCTCGACGCGATCCATGTGGCCTGCGCCGGCGGCGAGCTCGTGACGCTCCCGGCCCAGGGCGGCGCCGCGCTCCGGAAGCTACGGCTCGACGCCGACCTGCGCGACGTGCTCGTCGAGGGCGATCGCCTGCTCGTCAGCCGGTTCAGATCCGCGGAGACCCTCGTCGTCGGCCCGGACGGAGAGGTGCTCTCGCGGCGGTCGCTCCCGTCGTTCACCCCGAAGGCCACGAACGCCGGCGTCGCCCCCGAATACCGCCCCTCGGTCGCCTGGCGCATGGTCGCCCTTCCCGGCGGCGGCGCGGCGATGGTCCACCAGCGCGCGTTGACCTCGCCCGTCGTGCTCGCCCCCACGGGCTACTACGGGGGTGACGACTGCGATGGCGACATCCTGCACGGCGCTGTCAGCGTCCTGCCCCCGGCCTCGGCCGCTCCAGGGGACGGAGCCGAGCTCCCGACGCCGGCCCTCTGGAAGCTCCCGCTCCCGGTCGACATCGCGGTGGCGCCGGACGGAAAGCGCGCCGCGGTCGTGAGCGCCGGCAGCTACATCATCGAGTTCATCGACCTCGACACCATCACGAGCGAGGACGCCTCGGGCACGTGCCGTATCAACAAGCCGGTGCAGCACTCGAGCCAGCCGATCGCCGTCGCCTTCACGGCGCGAGGCGTTGCGGTCGTCCAGTTCCGCGAGCCGGCGAGGATCGAGGTGCTTGATATCGACGGGCGCGATAACTATTACGCGTTCGATCGCGGGGACGTCGGCCTCCCCGGCGACAGCGTGGGGGACCCGGGGCACGCGCTGTTCCACGAGCCGCCGAGCGGCTCCCGCGGCATCGCGTGCGCCTCCTGCCATCCGGAAGCGCACGAGGACGGTCACACGTGGCGCTTCGACAAGCTCGGCCTCCGGCGCACCCAGACGGTCGCGGGCGGCGTGCTCGAGACAGCTCCCTTCCACTGGAGCGGCGACCAGAGCGACCTCACCCACCTCATGCAGGAGGTCTTCGTCTCGCGCATGCACGGCGTAAGGCCTCTGGATCGGGAGATCGAGCTCCTCGCGCGCTTCCTCGACAGCGTCCCGGCGTTCCCCGCCTCGCCCCCCGACGACCTGGCCACCGTCCGGCGAGGAGAGGCCCTGTTCCATGACCCGCAGGTAGGCTGCGCGACATGCCACGCAGGGCCGATGCTCACGAACAACCGCAACGAGGATGTCGGGTTCGGCGAGGCATTCCAGGTGCCCTCGCTGATCGGCGTCTCCGCGCGAGCGCCGTTCATGCACGACGGCTGCGCGAAGACGCTCCGCGACCGGTTCGACCCGGCCTGCGGCGGCGACCGCCACGGCGACGTCTCCGCGCTCGCCCCGGCGCAGCTCGACGATCTCGTGGCGTACCTCGAGTCGCTCTGACAGAACGGAAGACGCTCCGCCGCGCACGGCGATTGACCACGGAGCAGTTATCGCAGATTGGTGCGACCAACGTTGTGCGCGCGTCCGACCGTCTTGTCGTCGGCCCGAGTCGTCGGAATGCCATGGAGCATGTCCGGGCACGTCGTGCGCGGTGGCGTTCGCCCGAAGAATGGGACAAACTTTATTCGTCGGATGTCCGCTGGGAGCCGCCCATCGTCTTGTGGGCGTCTGCGAGCCTTCACGAGCGGGTGAACCTCTGGAGGACCTGTAGCTGGTTGCGCCATTGCGCAGTCGCGTGCCACGACGTCCTTGTCCTCGATTTTAAGCCAATTCCACCGTCGAGAGCAGCGAGCCACGAGGTGTTGACTCGTCCGTTTACCTGCTCCGAGTCGGTGTCCGATCACCCGGATGAGATTCTTCTGGACCGCCTCGACAAGGCGCAATCCTGGTCCACCGAACGCTACGATCGGGCTGTTCGCCTCTGGGACAGTTACGTTGACGAGGACCCCTTGCAATTCGTCGATAGCTGCGTCCGCGGTATCGAAGGGTTTCCAGAGCTCGTCCCCTTGTGGGCCCTTCTCTCTTGCTTCTTCCAGAGAAAGACCGCCGACGGGAGCCTGCGTCTCAGCAGATTTGACGAGATTGTATTTGCGCTCCTCTCGTCTGAGTGGCAGACCGCCTTGGCGTTGGCGGCTCATCCATCGGAGACAAGAACGCACCTGTGGCATCTCCTTTCCTGTACGGGCGATCTGTTCCTGCCACGCCGGCTGGCGCAATGGGCATCCCACGGATCGAGCGCGGCTGTGGAGCGTGCGCCTGGCCCGAAGCCGCCCAACGCTGGCTACCCGATGCTCTCGGAGGTCTATCGCCTCACCGAACGTGGCATGCGGCTCCGAGACGAGGGGCTCGACCAGCTCACGGATGCCCCAAGCCTGCCCATCGCCGGTACCGACGCGTACGCGGCTTCGGCTCCCTGGGTGCTGCTCGAAGATGGCCGGCTCGCTCGGCTGTGAGAACCAGCCGTGGCAGGAGGGCCGGCCTGCGCCGCCATGCCCGGGGGGCACTGGCTGAGACCTCCGGCCCGCGGCCGGCCCGCGGCAGCGCGGGAGCGCGTCATCGCGAGCACCGGCCTCGCCGAGCTGGACAGCGGAATGGGCCGGCGACGGCGGCCTTTTCCAGCGAAGAGCCCGAAGCTATTGCGCACGGCTACCGGGAACCAATTTTCAAGGCAGTGCTATCCCTCACGAGCCGGACCCTCTCGATGTGCTCACGGATCCCGCTCACGCGTCGGCGTCAATGCTCTTCTGCTTGGCGCCGGCGGCCAGCATCTCCTCGCGCATGCGCTTGTGCCTGTAGCTGGCTAGCTTGAGGCTGAGCGCCGGAGACAGGCGATCGAGGTACCAGAATGCCTTCCACCATTTGGGCAGGACGATGATCGCCTCGTTGCGGGCGACGGCGTCGAGCGTGCGGCGCGCGAGCTCTTCGGGGGGGATTGGGCGCAGGCGCTCCGACATGCGCATGATGGTCTCTTTGGAGACGTTCTCCACGTTGATACGGCCGTACACACCGCCGGTGACGATGGGTGTGCGGATGGCGCCGGGGCACAGGACGGAGGCGCGGACGCCGTAGCGCTCTGCCTCCACGCGGAGGGCCTTGGTGACGGCGACGACGGCGTGCTTGGTGGCGGTGTAGGCGCCCTCGTTAAAGCCCGCGACGAGGCCTGCGATGGAGGCTGTATTCAAAATGTGTCCTGAACCCTGCTTCACCATGATCGGGTAGACTGCCTGGATGCCGTAAACGACGCCGCGCAGGTTGACGTCGATGACGTCGTCCCAGTCCTCTTGCACGTGACTGGCCATCTCGCCCCCGACGACGATGCCGGCGTTGTTGAACAGGTAGTCGATGCGGCCTGAGCGCTGCAGCGTGTCTTTTGCGATGGCCTTGAAGGCCGGCAGGCTGCGCACGTCGAGCTCGGCGGCGGTCGCGCGACCTCCGCGGTCGGTGATGCCTTTGGCGACCTCCGCGGCGACGCTGTGCTGGCGATCCGCCAGCACGACCTCGCACCCTCGATGGGCGAGCTCTTCACCGAGCGCGCGGCCGATGCCGGAGGCGCCTCCGGTGACGATTGCGACCTTGTTTTCAAGCGTTTTCTGGTTGGTGCTCATCGGGCGCGGACGCTATCACGTTCACGCGCCGCGCACGATGGCCGAGGTGCGCTCCACGACCTCGGCGACGTCGCAGTCCGACGTGTCGACAGTGTAGTGCGAGGCCTGCCGCGAGAGCCATGGAGTCCTCTTGGCTGGTTCAAGGTCGATGATGGCTTTGTCAGTATGAAATCGTGAATCGGCCCGGAGGACGAACGTGCGCGCCGATCGCGCAAGCGCGCGCGACATTGTCCGCTTCTTCCAATTCCCAACCCGCGCGCGTCGCTAGCATCGCGGTCATGAAGATCCTCGTCACCGGAGCGACCGGAAAGGTCGGAAGCCGTCTCGCAAAGCGCCTCGCCCGCCGGGGCGATCATGTCCGCGCCCTCGTGCGCGATCCGAACCGCGCCGCCGAGCTGCGCGAGCACCAGGTCGAGATCGTGAAGGGCGATCTCCTCGACGAAGCCTCGCTCGCGCCCGCGGTGCGCGGCATCGACGCGGTCGTCCACTGCGCCGCCTTCTTCCGCGGCGCCACCCCGGAGCAAGCGCACACCGTCAACGACCTCGGCACGCAACGACTCGCGGCCGCCGCCCGCGCCGCGAACGTGAACCGCTTCGTCTTCACCAGCACCGGGTTGGTCTACGGACCGAGCGGCGGCCGCCTCGCCCGCGAGGGCGACGACTGCGCGCCGCCACCGGGCTACCCCGCGAGCAAGCTCGCCGCCGAACGCGCGCTCCTCGCCCTCGAGGCCCTCGATGTGCGCGTCCTCCGCCTCCCCTTCGTCTACGGCGACGGTGATCCGCACATCGAGGAAGCGATCCCGATGATGCGCGGCTGGCCGCCGTCGCAGCGCATGGCCTTGATTCATCACGCCGATGTCGCGCAGGCTGTCGCGCGCGTGCTCGACGCCGCATCGCCTTCGCACCGCATCTACAACGTGGTCGACGACGAAGCCCCCGACCTCGCCACCGTCTTCGCGTCGGTCGGCGCCCCACCGCCCGACGGCTCGGCCGGCGAAGCGGCCCGAGCCTTCGACGTCCTCCTCGACGGCCGCCGCCTCCGCGAAGATCTCGGCTTCAAGCCCGAGTTCCCGCGCCTCCAGGATGCGATCGCGGCGGGCGCGTGATGTTCTCCAGTCGTCCAGGTAGGCGGACGCGCATGCCTCGACACGCGCGCCATCGACCACAGTCGGTCAACGAGCGCCCCGGGGTCGGGGACCGGACGCCGGGGGCGCGGCACGACGTGGAGGCGGGCGGCGGGGAGGAGCGGTGAGCGGAGACGAGCGGTCAGTTGATGTCGAAGAACTGCTGGCAGCAGCCCTGCGTGAGGTGACACACCTCCCTGGGCGCGCCCTCGCACGTCCCGACCTCGACGCCCTCGACGAGGCACGAGCACATCGTCGTGCCGTCCTCGGTCGGCCCGCACTTGACCTCGTGCTTCTTGCTGAGGCACGTGGACGAACACGCGCACTCGTTACCCTCCAGGCCGTGCGGGTAGTCGCAGTCCAGGTCACGGCACCCGTGAGTGTCGAGGCACGCCAGGTACGCGTCCTCCTCGTCCTGGCAGTCGGCGGGCAACCCCTCCTTGCAGGTGGAAGCTTCAGGCAGCCAGCACGAATAGTACGCGGCGACCTCGTCCTCGCACGCGGGGCGGGCCAGCGGGATGACCACCACGCCACAGCTCTGGGCGCAGTCCAGATCCGGCGGATCGCAGCCGTACAGCTTGTGCGACTCACAGATAGCCAAGCACGCCTGCATAGCGTTCGGGCCTTCCGCTTCGCCGCCGCCGCCGCCGCCGCTGCCGCCGCTGCCGCCGCTGCCGCCGTCGCCGACCATGGTGGTGCCGGTGCTGCCGCCGCTCCCTCCGTTCCCGCCGTCGCCGACCATGGTGGTGCAGGTGCTGCCGCCGCTGCCGCCGCTGCCGCCACCGCTGCTGCTCGGCCCGCCGCCGCTGTCACTGCACGCCACCACCAGCGTGGACAGGGCCATCATCGACACGAGCCAACCGGTGCGAACGTCACGTTTCATTGCAATCTCCTTGGCTTGTCATTCAGTGAGCGAGGCACGCGATCCAGGCGTGCTCAGGAGCTGCCCTCGTCGGGGCCGCGCTGGGCACTGGCTGCCGCCGTCACGTTGGGTCCTTCGGATATCCGTTCGGAGGATCGGAACGATGCGACGGAGCACGGTGCTCTTCCAGTACGGCGGCCGCCGCGTCGGCGCTGGATGAGCGAGCTGGAACGTCGGTCGGCTCGCCGAGCGCGGTGAGGAAGCGGGCGATGCTGCTCGGCTCGGTGATCATGGCGACGAGCTTCATCCTGCCTGATCGAGGTCGCGCTGCTGCAATCGTTGTCATCGGTGCATTCGCCGCCATCGGCCACCTTGCCCACGAAGACCGTGGAGCACTCGGGGTGCGAGTCGAACAGAGCGTCGATATCGAGGAAGTCCGCACAAGTGTTCTTCAGTACGGCAATGCAGCGCGCAGCTTTCTCGTACTCGTGGACGGAGGGGGACGAGTGGCCGGGCAGCTTTCCCGGTCCCATGGCGCGTGCCGCCACCCGCCGCCTGCGACGCAGTTCCGGCGACGCTTGCGCGACGCGGAGCAGGTCGGATGTGGATGCGAGGCGAGCGGCCGATCCGTGATGGGAGCGGCGCCCTCACCTCGCTCGGCGTACACCTATCGACATCGCGACATCGCAACGAGCGTGCCACGGAAATCTGGCCTGTGACGCTCCGGCGCGACGAGGGGGCGCCCGTCCCGGCGGAGCGCGGGAGCGGTCGCCTCGTCGCGTCCGGGGCGCGGGCATCGGCGCGTGATGGCAGTCCTTGCCGCTTTTGCCTCCCGGGGGGCTGGCAAGCCTTGCCATGAAGGCAACGCTTGCCATGCGCACGCCGGTCCAGGGCGAGTCCCACGGCGTGCTCGATCCCGGGGAGGCCGCGTCGGCCGTCCTGCGCAGCGCCGTCGGCCGTCCTGCGCAGCGCCGTCGGCCGTCCTGCGCAAGCCCCGGCGCCCTCCTGTGCGGCCCCGGCGCCCTCCTGTGCGACCCCGGCGCCCTCCTGTGCCGCCCGGCGCCCTCCTGCGCGGCCCCTGGCGCCCTCCTGTGCGGTCCCGGCGCCCTCCTGCACGGCCTCGGCGCCCTCCTGTGCACCGCCGTTGGTGTCCTATGCAACACTCGCCGCCGTCCTACGCGGCCCCGTGCCCCTCCTGGGCGCCTCCATTGGTGTCTTTTGTTACAACCGTCCGGCTCCTGCGCAGCCCCGGTGGTCTCCCGCGCAGCCCCGGTGGTCTTCCGCGCAGCCCCGGTGGTCTCCTGCGCAGCCCCGTCGCCGTCTCGGGTGCCCTTGGTGGTTGCTGCGCAACCCTTTCTCCCTTCCGGCTCGCCGTCTTCCGTTCCGTCGTCCTGCTACCCGAGCATCGGCCTCGTCGCGCTGCACGCCGGGGTGACCGTGCGCGACAGCGAGATCGAGACGTCCGACGGTGGCCAGGGCGGCGACGGCGGCGAGCCCCAGCGAGGCGGACGGCGGGCTCTCGAGCGTCGGCGGCAAGGGGGCTGACGGATTGCCCAGCGGCGCGGAGGACGGGCGCGACGGCGGCCCGGCGCGGTCGGCCGGTGAGACCATCCGGTGCCGTATTGAAATCTCCAGGGCCGTGCTCCAGGTCCAAACGGCAGCATGTGGAGCGCACCCGCCAGGGACCGGCGGCAAAGAAACGAGGGCTGTCATGAGGTGCCGTGCACAGGTGCTGTTTCAGGTGGGCGCGTGGGCGTGGGTCGTCACCGGGATCGGGCACCTCGCGATCACCGCGCTGCTGCTCGGTCGCCCCGCGACGCCGCCGCGGAGACCGCGGTCCTCGGCGCGACGCGGGCGCACCGGATGACCATGATGGGGCTGTCGCGCGACCTGCTCGGCCTCTTCAGGGGGTTCAGCGTGGCCATGGGCCTGGTGCTCGCGCTGCACGGCGCCGTCTGCGTGCTCGCCGCGCCCGCCCTCGCCGCGCTCCCTGCTGTCGTGGCGCTGAACGCGGCGGTGTCGCTGGCGCTGCTGGCCATCGCCGTCCGCGCGTTTCCGCCGCCGCCGATCGTGACCATGCTGGTCGCGACGGCGTGCTTCGGCGCGGCGCTCGTGGTGCGCTGAGCGTGCGGGCGAAGATAGCCCATAGCCCATCGCAGTCGCCACGAGCGGGCCGCCGGACGAACCGTTGCGGCGTCGGTCGTTCAGGTTCCGGCGGACCGCGCCGCCATCGCGAGGCGGCGGCCCGCAGGCTGGGGCGTGATCGCGGTCCCTTCGCAGAAGTGCGTGGAATGACCGTGCTTTCTGTTGAGTTTCGATGGATTGGGAGGGGGCGCCGAGCCAAAGTGTCCCCGATCCCTGGCGACATCGAGGGGGTCGCCCCCGGCGCCCCGCCCCGCTCCGTCCGCGCAACGGCTGGGGCTTCTGCCGCGCATGGGGGCGCGTAGCGCACCCATGCGTCGGTCAGCAAGTCCTGGTTGGGCGGTGCCATAATCATCCTCTTTGCAAGGATGCCAAGGCGGCGAGCACCTCTGCCTCCGTCGGCGGTTCACCCTTATGCTTCGCAAACAATGCATCCAGTGCGGCGATGTAGCCCGCGCCAAAGGCCGTGGTCAAGGCTGCGGCAGTCGTAGCCGCAATAGCGCCGCCGGCAGCCGATCCGAGTCCGGGAAGCAGCTTAAGTAGCCCGCCAACAATTGCGCGCCCCGAGAGCGTTGTGATCGTACCACCGGCCACCGAAGCAAGTACCGCGCTCAGAAATCCGTTAGATAGAGCCAGGCCATAGGTTGCAGTAATGCCAGAGATCATTCCCACCTGGATCGGTATCAAGAGAGCAGCATCGGCGAACGGAATCGGGACGCCTCCGACCCCGGCCGCTGCAGCCGCTGCACCACCAACAATCATGTGGGAGGTTTTCCTCTTCAACTCCAAGTCGACCTTCTGCGCAGCGACGAAGGCGCGTCTTTGCCCCTCCGGGATGAGATCTGCCGTCGCTTGTACCAGGTCGTTCAGTCCCATCGACGGCAGTTGGTGTCCGTCATCAAGCTCTTCGGCGAGCGAGCGCACCCTCACAACGTTCACGGCACGCGGCAGCAGCCGTTGTACCTCGGCACGAAATCCTTGGTCTGCGCGCGCTTTCGTAACGACTCCGAGGACGGGCACGAACTCAGCCAGCATGTCAACGAGGCTCGTTTCAGCCTCCTCCACTCGGCGCAAGTCCTCCGCGATGCACACCCACGCGACGTGGATATGCTGACGCGCGTCGCGATCTCTGCATCGTGCCGCGACGAAGGTCTTCAACTGCGTGAGCGTATTCGCGAACTCGGCCATCTCGAGCCCGCGCGTGTCAAAAATGGTGATAGGAATACCCGGCTTACTGATCTCCCGCGTAGCGTCCGTGACGGGTCGTCCCTGACCAGTGGAGGCGAACCGGCCTTGAAACATGGAGTTTATCAGCGTACTCTTCCCGACGCCGGTTCGCCCCGCGATCAGAACGTTCGCATGCCCACGCTCCCTCATGGCCTCTTCAAGTGCTCTCTTGACGGTCTCACCAATATTTATCTCACTCATTGGCACGCTCGTTCAAGGATTCTCTGGGTTGTCTCCACGGTCCGCGACTTGATGACCGGTTCTACTTGACCAGCCTCCGGGCATAGTTGCGCCGCCCAACGATTCGTTGAGCCGCGGGCGCGACCCCCGCGGCGCCAGCGACGCGGGGCCGAGGTGGGCCGGAGGCCCGCCGAGGGCGGCCGTCGTATCCAGCGATGAGTTGGGCCGCGTTACGGGACAGGGCGATTCCAAGGCTGTCCTTCCTCCAACTTGATTCCCTGGAAGCCGCCGGAGCGCCAGACGTGCACCGTCCAGACAGCGTCCGGCTTGTTTGCCATACCGTTGCGGCCTCCGAGCAGCAGGTCTTCACCGTCAAGGCTGGCATGCTCGGCCCTCAGCGCCGTGAGTTCAGCAATATGGCGCGCCTCCGCACTGTCGCTGGGGACGATGAGAACAAGCACGCGGAGGCGAGAACGGACGCACAGAAGCTTCCAGTAGTCATAGAGGATTCTATCGGGCCTGTTCTCGAACTCCAGGGTAATGGCCGGGAGTGGAAATGCGATGCGATCCGCACCATGTTGCGGATGCGCTCCTTCCAGGCACAGGGCGTCGAGCGTGAAGTATTCTGCTCGCCCGAACTCGTCATGCACTGCTTTGGTCTTCACGTGGAAGCCGTTGGCCGTGGCGATGTCGGCCACCACCTCGGATAAGTGGCGCGTCCACTCGACGTTCCCAGTGATGCCGCTGCGATGCGCGGCCTCTCGTCGGATGAACTGGGTTGCGAAGAACTCTGCAATGGCCACCGTTCCCCCTATGCACTTCCGATCCCACCCCCTCGTGCCGCCCCCACGCATCGTGGGAAGATAGCGTATCCGAAGGCTGCCCCACCGTGTCAAGGAGACCGGCGCAGGACCGTGCGGGCGCTAGAGCGGACGAAGGCGCGAGCGGGCCCTCGACGCCCTACCCCTCCGAAGCGAAGAAGTGCCCCTGCGACGGCCGACCGATCAGCGGCGGGGCTGTTCAGGTTGTCGCAGCTTGACGAGTTCTCCGCCGCGCAGGGCGGGCCTGCCGTGGTGAACGCGTGCGAGGGCGGACTCCCGAGCGTCGGCGGCAAGGGCGGTGACGGATTGCCCGACGGCGCGGAGGATGGGCGCGATGGCGAGCCGACCCCGACGCCGAACCCCAGCAACTACGGACGGCGAGGACGCGGGGACGTGGCCGACGTGGGCTGCACGGACGGCAACTACGGGATCTACGGCGCGCGAGGCACCGCCGGCGCACCCGGCCAGGGCATCGGGCGCATCAGCGAGGCCGGCTGGGAAGCGGACTGGGCCGGCGACGGCGGCTGGGGCACGCCGGGCCAGGGTGGCGGCGGAGGCGGCGGCCGCAGGGGCGGGCGCGGCGTGTGCGGCGCGGCGTCCAAGGGGGGCGCCGGGGGAGGCTCGGGCGGGGCCGGCGGTTGCGGCGGCCGGGGCGGCAAGGGGGGCGAGAACGGCTACCCGAGCGTCGGCCTCGTCGCGCTGCACGCCAGGGTGACCGTGCGCGACTGCGAGATCGAGACGTCCGACGGCGGCAAGGGCGGCGACGGCGGCGAGCCCCAGCGAGGCGGACGAGGCGGCCGGGGCGCACCGGGCGGCGTGCTGGAGGACCGCTCGGCCTACTCCTGCAACGGGGGCCCCGGGGGCGACGGCGCCGAGGGCGGCTACGGCGGCCCGGGGCGCGGCGGCGACTCGATCGGCATCGCCTACCTCGACGAGGACCAGCTCACGGTCGAGGGCGTCACCTTCACGCTCGGGCCGCCGGGCAAGGGCGGCATCAGCTGGGACGAGGAGGGCAAGATGATCTCGGGCGAGGACGGCGTCGCCGTGGAGACGCGCCGGTTTCCTGAATAGCTGGAGTGGAGCTGGGCCAGCGAACCGCATAGGTGGAAGCCGGTGCGTCCACAGGCCCGGGTGCAGCGGTGCCGCGGCGGCCATGGGGGTGATCGGTCGAGCACCCCAAGCTCGGCCCCACGACCCGGGCCGCCCCGTCAGCGGGGCGCACCGGCGGGAGGCGGCCGCACCTCCTCGATCACCTCGGCGTCTAAGGAGAAGACCTCGTGGCCGGCCACCGCGAGCTGCGCTCTTAGCACGTTCCGGAAGCGCGCGCGGAAGGCGGCCGATGGGCGGACGGTCATGGCCTGTCCGGTCGACCTGCGCCGGTAGGTGGTATTGACGCCGGCCACGCTCGCCTCGACGAGGCTGAGGTTGAGCTTGCCGAGGCTCGCGCCCGCGGCCGCGGCAGCGACATCCTCGATGCAGGAGAACTGCACGCTCCGCGGGCTGTGGTGGACGACTGACCGTGGCGCCGCAATGGACCGAAGAGACGGCGGCCAGGAGCAACAACGCCGCGCAGATCACCGCCTGCATCGATCGCTGTGCGGCAGGCGATATGTCCCCGATCCCTCGCGACGTCGATGGGGCCCCCCCGGCGTCCCGCGCCGCTCCGCGCGCGCAACACCTTGGCAATCAGCTGCGGCCGAAGGCCATCGGCTGCGTTGTCCTGTTGGACGAGTTGATGCTAATGGCGCTCTTGAAGCAACTCCCTCGCCGACAGGAGCACATACGCGGGTTTTGTGCGGGCACGCTCCTCGTCCGACTGCGCCGCTTTGTCCGCCGTCCACATCGCGCCACCGCCTGCAATGAAGGGCACACCGGAGCCCACGACGAGCGGGTTTGCAGTGGCAATTCCGCACAGGACAACTGCGAGACCAAGGACAATTGCGGCCGGGCCGATGCCATCCGTGCGCTTAGTGAGTGCGGCGCGAAGTTCCGCGTGTAGTCCTGGAATCTCGCCCTGAAGGGCCGATGCAATCGAGGTTAGCGTCTCGGAGGATCCAGCTTGAAGTGAGCGGGCGACCTCGAGTCGGAAATTTGGCAGCGCATGACACGCGCGCTCTCGAAGCCAGACTAGCTCTGTGATCGACAGTTGCGGAATCCATGGTAGATTGATACTGGCCGCCGCAGCGAGGTTCATCGTCAGTGCTGGAGCAGATGACTTTTCAAACACGGCTTTACTCGCCAGGATTTCGAACTCTGTCTTTGCGGCGACGGTCGCTCCCGATTCGGCTGCGTTGTGGCAGTCGACGAGCGTGCCGGCGACCCGCCAGCGAATGAAGTTCAGCATGGCATCTCGAAAATGCAGGAGCAGAGCTTGTCGCTTGTCGATCTGCGTAGAAGCGCATTCAAACGATTCAATTCTGTCGTGCGGAGCGTTGATAACAAGCGTGACTCCTTTGCCCAGCGCCTGCGCCGTCACCTTGATTTGTTCAGGCGTGCTCGCAATGGTCATGTTGTCAGCGATCAGTTCAAGCCCCTGCTCGGCCACACGATCAAGCAAGGCCATCGTTTTCTTGTTGTCGTCGCTACACAAGTGGTGTTCTGGAGCAGAAAATTGAATCGCCCCAGACTTGATCAACGGCTCAAGCTCTCGTACCGTGAGGATGTTTGCGGCCAGTGTGGCGAGTTCCTTGGGCGTCCATGGTTCTCCGGATTCAGCTTTGAGTCGGAGTAGATGGGTGAAGCGATCAGTAAGCACCGTCGTATCCGAATACAGTGCTGCGACCTGGGCAAACGCCTGAGCCTTCTGTCGGCGGCAGGGTAGAGATACGCATTCAAATGGAGACATCGGGTGCAGTGGTCCACTCGGCTGCAGCGAGAACCCACTGTCAACTACCCTCGGCCGGTAACGAAAATCGTGTGCCGTTCTTGTCGCTTCTCCGAGGAGATCCCTCAAAAACTCGGGCGTCGCAACGAGGTGCTCGATCGCGGCCTCGCGCCGGTTATCGGCAGCCAAGGCGGGCGTCTCTAGAAGGTACTCGATCGCCGGCGGCACGTTGCTCATGGCATCGTATTGTCGTTGAAATTTCTGCTGCCGTCAAGCGTGGCCCCGGCCGGATGGCCGCCCCAACGGATGGTTGCCATGCCCTCATCTGGTATAGCCATGAAGGCAGGTCCGATCTTCTGGGCAGTAACCGCCCGGCCCAACGCCGGTGGGTAGGCCCTCTTGCGGCTCTCGCCGGGGTCGACGATGCTGGACGCGCGGGCGGCGTCGGCCCACGGCTTGGGGCGGGCACACCGGGGTCTGGCATGGTGCCCGGCGAGTGGGTCTCGCCGGCGTCGTGATTAAGGTTCGCGTTGTGTAGATGATCCGGCAACCCGCGGGAATTTCGGTGAGGGTCACCATACCTTGCGGGCTCGTGCGCCGCGTGGCCGACCCCACTTCGCCTCGGGCATAATGGCTGGGCGAAGGAGCTTCCACGGCGGAACGCCGAGGGCATCTGCTAGCGCGACGATGGATGCCAGCCCGATGCTGGATTTCCCCCGCTCCACACGGTGCAAGAACGCTCTGCTGACGCCTGCAGCCTTAGCGAGCTCATCCTGGGTCATTCGACGACGCACGCGGAATTGGTGCACGTTGGCCCCAATGTAGCCCATCACCGTTCCGACCCGATCGCTTAGATCCATCTCCGAACCGGCATCAAAAATGTGGACTGACCGGTAGCATTTCCTTGACGAGCGCTGCCCACCTTGCGAGCATTCAACAAAGCACAAGTGCCCCCCGCGACGGCGGCAACCGTCCGGGAGGCGTGGCCGAACCCCGCTTGCACGAGGTCCGACATGGAAACCGTACGTCTACGCCCTGACCAGGGCCAAGAGATCGATCCGCCCTCCCGCCGCCGCCCCCGCCCCGCTGCTCGCAGCCAGCTCGCCCGCCCGCCCAAGACCCCTCATCAGCAGCAGCCTCACCCCGCCGTCTACCTCGACCCCACCGCGCTCCTCGAACAGCGCCCGCTCATCCGCCGCACCCTCCGCGCCCGCGGCGTCCTCCCCGCCGATCTCGACGACCTCACCCAGGACACCCTCCTCGGCGCCTGGCGCAGCCTGCGCGCCGGCCGCTTCCGCCCCTCCCCCGCTCTCCCTCCCGCCGACGCCCTCCGCTCCTGGCTCGCCGGCATCGCCTCGCGGCAGGCCTCGCACTACCGCGACAAGGCCCACCGCCGCCACGAGCTCCCCGCGGTCGACCCTGACCGCCTCTCCGCCTTCGCCGCCCCCTCTCCCGAGGCCCGCCTCGTCGCCCGCGGCCTCCTCCGCGCCTTCCACCGTCTCCGCCCCGAGCTGCGCGAGATCCTGGCGCTCGCCGCCACCGGCCTTTCCTCGCTCGAGATCGCCGCCGCCCTCTCGCTCCCGCGCCCCACGGTCGCCACCCGCCTCCGCCTCGCGCGCCGCCTCTTCGCCCGCGCGCTCACCCGCTCTCGGAGGTGGCCCCGATGAGCCCGATGAGCCGCGCCCCCGTCGACGCCCCCGCCGAGACGGCGGCCGAGCTGCCGACCGCGACCGAGGCCGCCCTCCTCGAGATGGTGCTCGGCCTGCCCGGCGTCGGCCCGCGCCTCCTCGGCACGGCCGCTCTCCCCTCCCTCGGTCGCCTCTCGCCCGCGGCCCTCGCCGAGCGCACCCAGATCGCCCTCTTCGACGCGACCCGGCTCGCCGCCGCCTTCGAGCTCGGCCGCCGCTACCACGCCGCCCGCGCCCGCCGGGGCGCGCTCCTCACCGACGCCGCCCGCGTGGCGCGGTACTTCGGCCCGAGGCTCGCCTCCCTGGTCCACGAGGAGCTCTGGATCGCAGCGCTCGACGCCCACGGCCGCGTCCGCGAGACGCGCCTGCTCGCCCGCGGCTCCGACGACGCCCTCTACGTCGGACGCTCCACCGTCCTGCGCACGGCGCTGGACATGGCCGCCCACAGCTTCGTCCTGGCCCACAACCACCCCAGCGGCGGCCCGACGCCGACCCCCGAGGACGAAGCGATGACCCTGGAGCTGCGCCACCTCGGCTCGGAGCTGCACGTCCCGCTCACCGCCCACGTCATCGTCACCCCCAGCGGCCGCTACGCCGCCGTCCACGAGTAGGCCCTCGCGGCGCCCGGCGCCCTTACGCCTTGCGCCTTGCGCCGCAGCGCCCCTGCGCATCCAGCAGCCTGCCTCCAGCGCACCGCCCCGGTCGCGGGCTCCGCCGGCCTCCGGCAGCGGCGCGAGGCGCCGGAGCACGCGGCGCCACCAACCGTGGCTTGGGTACCCCAACCTCGGCCGGATCGCTCCGGGACGCGGCAAAGCAGTGCATGCTCAACACGCCCGGGCTTGACCCGAGCGAGCGTCCTAGCGTTTCCTATACCTCTCCACTACATGCGCAACCCTGCTCCACGTTCGGAGCAGGTCCTGGAGCAAGGGAGCGGTGACTTATGCCTCTCGATGATCTGCCACCCAGCTACTCCGCCCGGCTGTGCGGCGCCAAGGATCCGGAGGCGTGGCGCGCGCACTGTGCTGACGGACGCGCGGTGGCGTGGGTCGCGTGGAATGTGGTCCACGATGCGTGGTGCGGCGCGGAGGAGCTCGCGAAAATCCAGGTAGCGATCGACGATGCGCCACTAGACAAACTTGGCCCGGAGTTGCTGCTTCAGATTGCTCCCAGGCTCAAGGGCCTGCGCGCCCTGTCTACTGAAGAGCGCGGGCATCTTCCTCGCCGCGCCGTCACCCATGTCGCTGAAAATTGGCTCGGCGACAGCTATGTGCATCGAGGGCTCTCGGTGGGGACACGGAAAGGCGAGGCAAGGAGCACCCTGCGCGAGGGCGACGTTCTACGCGTCGCGCCGAGGCGGGACAGGTCGTCCTTCCGCTGGCTCACGTTCGAGGCGTCCGCCCCCGTCCCGATCGTGCCGGACGAGGTCGTCCAGCAGCTCGGGCTCGACTGGAAGCCGAGCGACGGCGTGGTGCTCCGGATTGATGTGCCGCTCGGTACGCTCCTTGACACAGGTGCCGAGGTGAACATCCCTACCGTTTTCAACGGGCTGGGCGCGCCGGTGAAGGCGAACTGGCGTGCGCGGCCGCTGGCCGAGCACAGGGCGGACGAACCCTGGGGCATGGCTCGGGATATGCGGCTGGGCACCTCCGCCTTGCCGGAGGTCCTCGCCAACATCATGAACTCCGTGGAGATGAGGGCGACGTGCCTGGGCCCTTTACAAGAAGATTGGAGCGATCCGCCGTTTCTGGCAGGGAGCACCCCGCGATGAAGGAGCTGGCTACAACGACGTGGGAGCAGACCGTCCGGACGGCGCCGAAAGGTCCCGAACTGCTGGCCCGCCTCAAGACCCGGCTGATACACCCTGACATGGAGGGCCCTGCGCTGGACGAACGCCGCGGAGAAGGTCCGGAGCGGATCTTCGAACGGATCGCTATCCAGGATGCGGATTTCCGGCAGCGACTGGAACAGACCATCGATGAGTATTTCCAGAGTGAGTCCTCAGCGCCCGACAGCGCCGACACCCAAACTGTGATCCTCGGCTTCCTCGACCTCATCCAGCTCCTCGGCTTCAAGCAGCCGCTGTCGTCTCTGATGGCGTGGATGCAGCGCTACGAGGATGGGCTTAACGACAATGGAAAAGTGGATCTAGCGATCGCTATGCTGGACGCCGTGGCCATCGCCCAGCAACCCGGGCTCACGTACATGCGCAATTTCTGGCTGCGCTTCTGGACCAGCGGCCCCAAGGCGCTGCGGCCGAGCGCGTTCATCGGGCTGCGGCTGCACGATCCCTGGCTGGCCGCAGAGCAAATCCCGGCGCTCTTGGAACTGGCCAGGAAAGAGTCCGAGAGTGCAGGACCCATGCTTGAAGGTCTATGGCTTCAACCACGCGGTACGGACGCCATCGCCGAATGGATCGAGAAGAACGCCGGGCGGCCCGAAGCGCATGAGGCGCGAACCGAGCTACTACGCAGGCTCCCCAAGGACGAATGGGAGAAGCTTCCTCGAGCGAGACCCAAGCGGAAGCTGACGTCCCTCGCATCCGGGGGGAATCAGGCTTGGACATGAGCAATGGCCACCGCGGGGAGATCATCACCTTCTACTCTTTCAAGGGTGGCGTTGGCCGTACAATGGCAGTGGCCAACGTCGCTGCGCTGCTTTCGCAGCAGGGAAAGAAGGTGCTTGCTCTCGACTTCGATTTTGAGGCACCGGGCCTACACCGTTATCTCCTACGCAGGAACGACCGGGGTAACCCGCGGTTTACTCCAGACGAGCCGCTCGACGGCGTGATCGATCTGTTCCATGAGCTCCGTAAGCGGCTCGCACGTCGCTGGCCCTCGGGAGAAGGGATTGATGATCCGGCCGCGGAGGGCCGAGTGCGCGAGATACTCCGAGAGGTTTTCAACAAGGCTGCTTACGTTTATAAAGTTGAGGTTGATGATCCAAACGATGAAGGCGAGGTTGCCAGCTTCGATTTCGTCGCTGCGGCGCGCTTCGATGCGGACTATCCAAGCCGCGTTCGCGACTTCGACTGGGCCGATTTTTACGACAGGTACGCGGAGGTGCTTCCCCTTTTCGCGGACGAGATCGCGCACGGTTACGACGTAGTGCTCATCGACTCACGGACGGGGTTGACGGACATCGGTAGTATCTGCACCATGCTGCTGCCTGACAAGCTTGTGCTGGCGTTCTCGCCCAACGAACAATCGCTCCAGGGCACGCTGGAGGCCGGCTGGCAGTCGATCGGAGAGCGCAAGCGCCGGCCTCATGCCAGGCCGTTGCCGGTGTTCCCGCTCCTCTCACGGGTGGACGAGGGCGAGCAGAAGGACAAGCGCCAATGGATTGCGCGGGCGCGCGGCGAGTTCGAGAAGATGCTCGGCAGAGCCTATGGAGTCGAGCATTATGACTTGAAGAAGTACTTTAACCGGGTATTGATCCCTCACCGCGGATACTATGCCTATGGCGAGCGGATTGCCGCGGAGGAGGAGGCCACGTCAGTAACCGGCTCAATAGCCGAGGCGTACCAGCGCCTAGTAGAAGCAATTGCCTGCGATGATGCACTCGAGGCGGCGCGGAAGGCATCGGAAGATAAGCATGAGCTGGCAGAGCACGCTGCACTCCGTTTGCTGGACGACGAAGCAAGCTTGAAGAAGCTCATTCGAGAACATCCCATGGGTATGGTGCCGCGCATGCTCTATGCGGCGCAGCTATGGAGCAAAGGCCGATTCATGGACGCGATCGATGTTTGGGATGACGTCGTTCGTACAGTTGATCAGGGCGCAGAAGTCTCGGATCCCGCGCTGCGGGAGCAGGTCGCGACGGCCCTCTTCAACAAGGGGGCAACGCTCGGGTCGTTGAACCGCTCCGAGGACGAGATTGCGACGTACGACGAGTTGCTGCGGCGGTTCCAGGACGCCTCGGAGCCCGCGGTCCGGGTAATGGTTAC
The DNA here is from genome assembly GCF_051530195.1 of Sorangium sp. So ce321. Taxonomy (NCBI): domain Bacteria; kingdom Pseudomonadati; phylum Myxococcota; order Polyangiales; family Polyangiaceae; genus Sorangium; species Sorangium sp. So ce321. The sequence goes on from NZ_CP150329.1 coordinate 9,183,890, forward strand.
CAATGCCCTCTTCAACAAAGGGGTGCGGCTCGGGTCGTTGAACCGCTCCGAGGACGCAGTTGCGACGTACGACGAGTTGCTGCGGCGGTTCCAGGACGCCTCGGAACCCGCGCTCCGGGAACAGGTCGCCATGGCCCTCGTCAACAAGGGGGCGACACTCGGGTCGTTGAACCGCTCCGGGGACGAGATTGCGACGTACAACGAGCTGCTGCGGCGGTTCCAGGACGCCTCGGAGCCCGCGCTCCGGGAACAAGTCGCCAAGGCCCTCTTCAACAAGGGGGTGAGGCTCGGGTCGTTGAACCGCTCCGAGGACGCCGTTGCGACGTATGACGAGTTGCTGCGGCGGTTCCAGGACGCCTCGGAGCCCGCGCTCCGGGAACAAGTCGCCATGGCCCTCTTGGGTAAGGGGGTCACACTCGGGTCATTGAACCGCTCCGAGGACGCAGTTGCGACGTACGACGAGTTGCTGCGGCGGTTCCAGGACGCCTCGGAACCCGCGCTCCGGGAACAGGTCGCCATGGCCCTCGTCAACAAAGGGGTGAGGCTCGGGTCGTTGAACCGCCCCGAGGACGCAGTTGCGACGTATGACGAGCTGCTGCGGCGGTTCCAGGACGCCTCGGAGCCCGCGCTCCGGGAACAAGTCGCCATGGCCCTCTTGGGCAAGGGGGTAACACTCGGGTTATTGAACCGCTCCGAGGACGCCGTTGCGACGTACGACGAGTTGCTGCGGCGGTTCCAGGACGCCTCGGAGCCCGCGCTCCGGGAACAAGTCGCCATGGCCCTCTTGGGCAAGGGGGTAACACTCGGGTCGTTGAACCGCTCCGAGGACGCCGTTGCGACGTACGACGAGTTGCTGCGGCGGTTCCAGGACGCCTCGGAGCCCGCGCTCCGGGAACAAGTCGCCAAGGCCCTCTTCAACAAGGGGGTGAGGCTCGGGTCGTTGAACCGCTCCGAGGACGCAGTTGCGACGTACGACGAGCTGCTGCGGCGGTTCCAGGACGCCTCGGAGCCCGCGCTCCGGGAACAAGTCGCCAAGGCCCTCGTCAACAAGGGGGTGAGGCTCGGGTCGTTGAACCGCCCCGAGGACGCAGTTGCGACGTACGACGAGCTGCTGCGGCGGTTCCAGGACGCCTCGGAGCCCGCGCTCCGGGAACAAGTCGCCATGGCCCTCTTCGGCAAGGGGGCAACACTCGGGTCGTTGAACCGCTCCGAGGACGCAGTTGCGACGTACGACGAGCTGCTGCGGCGGTTCCAGGACGCCTCGGAGCCCGCGCTCCGGGAACAAGTCGCTATGGCCCTCTTCAACAAGGGCGCAACACTCGGGTCATTGAACCGCTCCGAGGACGCAGTTGCGACGTACGACGAGTTGCTGCGTCGATTCCAGGACGCCTCGGAGCCCGCGCTCCGGGAACAGGTCGCCAAGGCCCTCGTCAACAAGGGCGCAACACTCGGGTCATTGAACCGCTCCGAGGACGCAGTTGCGACGTATGACGAGTTGCTGCGGCGGTTCCAGGACGCCTCGGAGCCCGCGCTCCGGGAACAAGTCGCCAAGGCCCTCTTCAACAAGGGGGTGAGGCTCGGGTCATTGAACCGCTCCGAGGACGCAGTTGCGACGTATGACGAGTTGCTGCGGCGGTTCCAGGACGCCTCGGAGCCCGCGCTCCGGGAACATGTCGCCATGGCCCTCTTCAACAAGGGGGTGAGGCTCGGGTCGTTGAACCGCTCCGAGGACGCAGTTGCGACGTATGACGAGCTGCTGCGGCGGTTCCAGGACGCCTCGGAGCCCGCGCTCCGGGAACAAGTCGCCATGGCCCTCAACGGAATTGCTTTCATCAAGATTTGTGAGGCTAAGCAGACTTTGCAGTCAGGCGACGACGTCACTGCTCGTCGCCTGTTGGAGCAGGCCAGGATCACGATCGACATGGCTCTACAGCGCTTGCCTGAGAATCCTATAATCCTCGGCAATGCCGGCTACATCGCCTACCTCGAAGGTCGCGAAGTCGACGCCCGTGCGTTGCTCGAGCAAGCCATCCGCCTCGGCGGCGAGACGATTCGCGAAGCGGAGATCGGTGACGCTGACATTTTCCCACTTCCCCAGGACGGAGCATTCAAAACGCTTCTACGTTCCCTCTGACGAGTCGTGACGGCACCCAAGCTATCATGGCAGCAACACCGGGTGCATCGATAAGCCTCGGAGCCGCTCGCTTATCAGGCCATGTTCCTCGCCCGCCTCGCTTACCTGCGGCAGTTCCCTCCGATGGCACAGTACCCCGGGCGGAACGCCGAGCACGCAGGGCACCCGTACCAGGACTGGTACCCCGACGTTGGTCTTGGCGCGTTCGACCTTCTGGAAGCAGCCAAGGGCGATTCCGGCTGCTTTGGCGAGCTCTTGCTGCGACATGCCGCGCTCAGCCCGAGCCGGCAGACGTTGTCTCCGATGGATCTGAGGACCTCCTCCAGCCGCGAATCAAGCATCGCCTCGCGCGCCGCCTCTTCGCACGCGCCCTCACCCGCTCTCGGAGGTGGCCCCGATGCGCCCGATGAGCCCCGCCCCCGTCGACGCCCCCGCCGAGACGGCGGCCGATCTCCCGACCGCGACCGAGGCCGCCCTCCTCGAGATGGTGCTCGGCCTGCCCGGCGTCGGCCCGCGCCTCCTCGGCACGGCCGCTCTCCCCTCCCTCGGTCGCCTCTCGCCCGCGGCCCTCGCCGAGCGCACCCAGATCGCCCTCTTCGACGCGACCCGGCTCGCCGCCGCCTTCGAGCTCGGCCGCCGCTACCACGCCGCCCGCGCGCGCCGGGGCGCGCTCCTCACCGACGCCGCCCGCGTGGCGCGGTACTTCGGCCCGAGGCTCGCCTCCCTGGTCCACGAGGAGCTCTGGATCGCAGCGCTCGACGCCCACGGCCGCGTCCGCGAGACGCGCCTGCTCGCCCGCGGTTCCGACGACGCCCTCTACGTCGGACGCTCCACCGTCCTGCGCACGGCGCTGGACATGGCCGCCCACAGCTTCGTCCTGGCCCATAACCACCCCAGCGGCGACCCGACGCCCACCCGCGAGGACGAAGCGATGACCCTGGAGCTGCGCCACCTCGGCTCGGAGCTGCACGTCCCGCTCACCGCCCACGTCATCGTCACCCCCAGCGGCCGCTACGCCGCCGTCCACGAGTAGGTCTCCTCGCGGGGCGCAGCGCCCCTGCGCATCCGGCCGCCAGCCTCCCGCGCACCGCCCCGGCCCGCAGCCCCGCCGTGCGTTCGCTCTCGTCATCGCGGCTGGCCGGGGGGGAGGAGCCGGGGTGCTCCTCGTGCTAGGCTCGACGGCGAAGCGGGCTTACCTCCCGCGTCCACCCCAGCGCGATGTCGACCGCCACCGTCACCCTCGCTCTCCCCGAAGCGCTCTACCAGCGGCTAAAAGGGACTGCGCTCGCGACCCGACAGCCGCTCGAAGCCGTGATGCTGCGGGCGCTGAGCCTCGGCAGCCCGCCCGCCTGGGACGACGCACCCCCGGAGTTCCAGGTCGACCTCGCCTGCCTGGACAAGATGGACGACCAGGCGCTCTGGCAAATCGCGAAGAGCCACAGGTCCGAAGCAGAGCTCGCGCGCTACGACGAGCTGCTCGACCGGAACACCCAGGGGCTCCTCACGCCGGCGGAGCGCATCGAACTCGAGCGTCTGCGCCACGAGAGCGACCTGTTCATGCTCCGCAAGGCGCACGCTGCGGCGCTCCTGCGATGGCGCGGGCACGCCGTCGCTTCTCCGTAGCGCGCGCCCTCCACGAGATGGACGACGGACTGCGGTGTCAACCTACGTCTCCGAACTGCTCCGCTCTCGTATCGAGGAGGCCGATCGGCGCCGCTGTCAATACTGCCTGACAAGCGAGGCCAATAGCGGAATTCCCCTGACCTACGATCACATCACGCCGGTCTCGAAGGGCGGGCCGACGTCGTTCGAGAATGTATGCCTCGCATGCCGCCCTTGTAACGAGTTCAAGGCAGGCGCCACGGAGTCGGTCGACCCGCTGACGGGAGAGGTCGTGCCGCTCTTCAACCCGCGCCTCCATCGCTGGAGCGATCACTTCACGTGGAGCGTCGACGCAACCAGGGTAGAGGGCGTGACGCCGTCCGGTAGAGCAACGGTCATCGCGCTCCGGATGAACCGCCCGACGATCGTCGCCGCACGTCGGCGCTGGGCCGAGGTGGGCTGGCACCCGCCCGCGTAGCGCTGGCTACCCCTTCATCGAGATGGTGCTCGGCCTGCCCGGCGTCGGCCCGCGCCTCCTCGGCACGGCCGCTCTCCCCTCCCTCGGTCGCCTCTCGCCCGCGGCCCTCGCCGAGCGCACCCAGATCGCCCTCTTCGACGCCACCTGGCTCGCCGCCGCCTTCGAGCTCGGCCGCCGCTACCACGCCGCCCGCGCGCGCCGGGGCGCGCTCCTCACCGACGCCGCCCGCGTGGCGCGGTACTTCGGCCCGAGGCTCGCCTCCCTGGTCCACGAGGAGCTCTGGATCGCAGCGCTCGACGCCCACGGCCGCCTCCGCGAGACGCGCCTGCTCGCCCGCGGCTCCGACGACGCCCTCTACGTCGGACGCTCCACCGTCCTGCGCACGGCGCTGGACATGGCCGCCCACAGCTTCGTCCTGGCCCACAACCACCCCAGCGGCGACCCGACGCCGACCCCCGAGGACGAAGCGATGACCCTGGAGCTGCGCCACCTCGGCTCGGAGCTGCACGTCCCGCTCACCGCCCACGTCATCGTCACCCCCAGCGGCCGCTACGCCGCCGTCCACGAGTAGGCCCTCGCCACGCGCAGCGCCCCGCCCCGCCGCCGGCGCGCTGCGCCCCTGCGCATCCAGCCGAAAGCCTCCGGCGCATCGCCCCGGCCGGGAGCTCTGCAAGCCCCGGCAGCGGCAGAGGCGCTGGACCACGTGAAGCAACCGGCCGTAGCTTGGCTAGTCTAGCCCAAGCTCGTTCCGGCCGCTCCGTGCCTGCGCCACGCCAGCCAACGTCGGCCATCGCCGTCATCGCGGCATCTTCCTCACCGATGGGGCAGCGCGCCTGGGCAGCCTCCGAGCCTCGCGGTACAATCCCCGCGTGAACCTTCCCGAGCTGGAAGCCGAAGCCCTGAAGCTGCCCGTCGCGGAGCGCGCACGTCTCGCAGAGACGCTTCTGGAAAGCCTGGATGAGCTCTCCGAGGAGGAGCACAGGCGCCTCTGGACCGAGGAAGCGACGCGCCGGGACGCAGAGCTCGACGCAGATCCGTCCCGGGGGCGACCGGCCGAGGACGTTTTTCGTGACGCCCGCGCGCGGCTCCGGTGACGCTCCCGGTCATCTTTCACGAGCTGGCTGAGGTCGAGCTGAACGAGGCCGCCGCCTACTACGCTCGGGCACGTCCTGGCCTTGGTGACGCCTTCCTCGCCTAGGTTCAAGGCGCCGTCGATGCCCTGGCCGCATCACCGCTCGCGGGGAGGGCTGTGGAGAACGATGTTCGCTGGTGGCTCGTGCGGCGATTTCCCTACAGCGTGCTGTACCGGGTACGCGACGATCACATTCGTATTCTCGCGATTGCACATCAGAATCGGCGGCCCTTCTACTGGCGCGGGCGCCAATAGTCCGGCTCGGCGCCTGCTCGCCCGCGGCTCCGACGACGCCCTCTACGTCGGCCGCTCCACCGTCCTGCGCACGGCGCTGGACATGGCCGCCCACAGCTTCGTCCTGGCCCATAACCACCCCAGCGGCGACCCGACGCCGACCCCCGAGGACGAAGCGATGACCCTGGAGCTGCGCCACCTCGGCTCGGAGCTGCACGTCCCGCTCACCGCCCACGTCATCGTCACCCCCAGCGGCCGCTACGCCGCCGTCCACGAGTAGGCCCTCGCGGCGCGCTTCGCCCCGCCGCCGGCGCGCTGCGCCCCTGCGCATCCACAGCCGCCAGCCTCCCCCGCATCGCCCCGGCCGGTAGCTCCGTAAGCCTCAGGCAGCTGCACGACGAGCTGGACCACGTCGAGCCACCGGCCGCGGCCTGGTCACCCCAACCTCGTCGGGTCACTCCGCCTCGCTCGTGGCGGGGGACCCGTCGCCTCTCACCACGAGCTGCGCGTCCACGCGCGTTCAAGCGAATATTCCGGCAAAAAAGGCGTGGTAGCGCGGACAGAGCTCACGCTGGACGAAGCCCTGTCAGGGGTCAACAAGTGACCTCAGGCGGCTCCGGAGGGATCACGATGCGCGGCGAGGTCGGAGCGGTAAGCCGGAGGAAGTCCGAGCCGTTGAATGTCACGAGCGCATCCGCGCCGGCATGCTCGGCAGCCACGAGGTGCAGGGCATCGAAGAGGACGCCGGAAGAGAGCAGGCGATCGGTGCACCGCTGCATCGCCTCGTCGTACACGGCCGGATCCACAGGGCGGACGTCGTACACACTCCGGACCCGACGGACGACTTGCAACGCCTGCTCCGGGCTCGCTCGCGCCGGCTTCGGCAGGCGGGTGAGCACGGACCAGAGCTCCGCGAGAGCGTGCCAGGTGGCCAGGCCGCTCACCGTCCCTCGGCCACCGCATCGATCCAGACGACGGCGCGACCATGGTGCGGATGCGCCCGGTGCAGTCAGGCGACGAGCACGCTCGTATCGAACGCGATCTTCACGAGTCTCCCTGGATCCGGTCCGCCCGCGCGTCGCGATCGGGGCGATGGTCGAACACTTCGGCCGGCATGGTGGCGTCAGCATCGACAAGCAGGAGGCCATGCCGCTCTGTCAAGGTGACGCCCCCGCGGCGAGCTGCCTCCTCTGCAGCGGGGACGTCGCTCGCCGCCTCGTGCGCGACGAGCTCGATGACGCGAAGCCGATCGGGGACAGGGAGGGCGCGGTGGCGGCGACGGTCGGACCCGACGGTCATGCCCGGCAGGATGCCATCCCCGCAGCCGGGAAGGAAGTCGAGGCTCGGTTGCAGATGCATTGAACAGGCGGAACGAGCGCGGCAGCGTCCTCGGCGAGCAGCGCCGCCACGTCGTCCAGGATATCCGCATCAACGGGCAACTCCTTGCGCCGTCGCGCTATCGGCTCGGGCCTGAGCGGCGAGATCGCCACGACCAGCATCTCGGCCACCTCGCGGGTGCTCGGCGGCCTGGCCGCCTGTTGCAGCTCGGCCCCGTGGTGGAGCTCGAGCTCATCTTCGTCCTCGTTCGGCGAGCCATGGGATCCCCCTGGCGGGTTCAAGGCCGATGATGGCTTCGTCAGCATGGAATGATGAGTCGGCCATCAATCCATGGTGGAACGGCCATCGTCGAAGCCTGCGCGGTCAACCCGGAGCATGGCTCGGCTAACCTCCAGCACGGGTTCAGCGATATCGCGAACGGCCAGGCGTTCACCTACGCCGCCGGCGGAGGGTTCCCGCAGGACTCCCCTCGGCCCGCGTGGCGCGGTACTTCGGCCCGAGGCTCGCCTCCCTGGTCCACGAGGAGCTCTGGATCGCGGCGCTCGACGCCCACGGCCGCGTCCGTGGCGGGCTGCCCGGAAGCGGCCGTCAGGTCAGCCCCCGCTGCCACAGCGCCCGCGCGGCTCACGTCATCAAACGCATTACACGCTAATGGTTCTGTGCGGACAGCGAGGCGTCCGCCGGGGCCTCGGGCGGGTCGCGCGGGGCGCTCGACGCGCCCGCCGCGGCCTCGTCGCGGGCGGGCTGGTCCCGGTCGGCCCCTCGCGGCTCGGCCCCTCGCGGCGGCGCCTGCCCGTCGCTCGCCGCGCCGGCTGCCGGCGGCGCCACCCCGGGCTCCGCGCCGCGGGACGACCACGTCTCGCCCCGGCCGACGAAGCGCTCGACCGCGCCGTGGCGCACGGCGACCCGCCCCTCCACCACCGAGACGCGGGTCTCTGCGGGCTCGCCCGCCGGGCCGACCAGCCGCGCGACCGAGAAGCGCGTGCCGTGGACCGTGATGGTGGTGTCCGGGGTGCGGACCGACAGCGTCATGCCCGCCGCGAGCGGCGGCACCGCGACCGAGACCAGGCCGCGCTCCAGGGCGACGACGTCGTCGGAGCGGTCCTGCCCGGCGCCCGTCGACGTGAACCTCACGCGGGTCGAAGGCCCGACCTCGGCGGCGCGGCTCCGGCACGAAGAAGATCACCAGCGGCATGACGGCGGCATCGAAGCGGTCGTCGTCATAGGGCAGCGCCATGGCGTCGCCAGCCTGGAAGGTGGCAGCCTGCAGCGCGGGGCAGGCGCGCGCGTAGGCGAGCTGGCCTTCGGAAGGGTCGATGCCGTCGACGCTGTCGGGCGCGCACTCGGCGACCAGCAGTTCGGTGAAGGCGCCGTTGCCGCAGCCGACATCCAGCCGCTGGCCGCCGGCAGGCGGCGACAGCCAGTCGAGGAAGGCCTGGCCGACGCGCTGGCTCCAAAGGCCCATGAAGCGCTCGTAGGCGGCGCCATCATCAAAGCGGATGGGGGTAGCGCTCATGGGAGTCTCCGGGAGTCAATGAGAGGAGTCAATGAGGGGCAGGGCATCCCGGTCGGCGGCCAACGGCGCCGTGACCCGGTCGATCCCCGCACGGGCGCCGGCGCCATGGTCGGAGGCCAGGTAGCCGAGGCCGGCGACGTTCAGCGCCAGCGTCAGCCAGAACACGACGCAGAAGGAGCGCTTGCTGGATTTGTGGCGCAGCAACTGCTGCGCATACAGCGCGCCTGGCCAACCGCCGACCAGCGCCAGCAGGTGCAGGGTCTGCTCCGGCGTGCGCCAGGCGCCGCGCACGGCGGCGCGCTTGTCCTTGTAATAGACCAGCAGCGTCACCAGGCTGGCGCCGAGGTAGAACCAGGGGAAGCGATCGACGCGGCCGTTCGGGGTGGCGCGCGGATCGAAGAGACCCTCGAAGGCGCCCGGCGGCGCGCGCGGTGCTCCTGTTCGCCAGGCTTACGAGCGCTCTCACCGAACGGCGCGCGCCTCCGCTTGGGCACAGGCCGCGCGTCTTGCACGAGCTGGTCTATTTTGTCGTCACACAGGACGCGTCGTCCGTCGGAGTAGTCAACTCTATCTCTTGAGACGGATAGTACATCACGAAATTATAACACATCTCATCCACCGTCCGCTCCCCGAATTCCACGGCCCTGTTGCCCGGGTTGTCCCACGCGCAACGCGTCCTCACGGTGTCGCCGCCTCGAAGGATGGTATCGTTGTCGTACCAGATCTGGTTGTCGAAGTTCCACGGATCGGCGAGCCCCAGGTTGCTCGGCTCGCTGCCGTCCGTGGGCACCGTGTTGCTCGACAGGTGCTTGCCGAGATCGTGCATGTGCGGCATAACACTGATTACCGAAATCGCCCCCATACCCCGCGGGAACTGGTAATCGCAGCTCACGTCGAGCGAGCCGTGAGGCGGGATGTTGATGTCTTCTGTGCCGAACGAGAAGATGCCGGCGTCGTTGGGGCGGAGCTCCGTCGTCGTGCAGACGTTGAAGCCGGTGCTGTCTTGCTGCCCGTCGAGGCCCTTGATGTTGCTGTAGTGCACCTGGACTACGAAGTGTGCCGTGCCTTCCAGCGGGAAGCCCGCCTCTAGCGGCAGCTCCGTGGCCTTGCCGCCGGGCGCCCAGACGGACAAAAGAGCCCCCTGGATGTCGCCCCCCTCACAGGGCGTGGGCGTCGAGGGAGACGCCTCATCCGCCTTGAAGAGCAGGATATGGTGTACAATGGTGCTGTTGTCGATCTGGGGTGCGATCCCGACGAGGTGTCGTTTCTGGCCGATCTCTACATCGACCCCATAACACATATACTGATCCTGGACGTCCTTCGGCATGACGTAAGGCGCGGACGGCGCTAGCAGGACATCCGGTGTGCAGCTCAGGGTCGGAGGGTCGATGGTTCCGCCGCCGCCCGGGTCGACGCACGTGTCTTTACCGGCCGGCATGCCGGCGGCGATCCATTGATCGAAGATCGCGAGCTCCGCGGCGGTCAGGCGCTCGGTTGGGGGCGGAGGCATGGGGCGCGCGGTGTCGCGGGCGCGTGCGGCGACGAGCTCGTAGACCTTCTTGTTGGGATCGCTCACCGCGGGCGCGACCAGATCGCTCCGGTCGACCAGCGGGAACGGCGCGCCGAACTTCGGGGACGCCCCGTGACAGGTCTGGCACTTCGTGGAGAGGATCTTGTCGACGTCGCACGGCAGCGCTTCCGCGTTGCCGTTCTCCGGACCGGAGCCGGATGAGCCGCTGCTGCCCTTCTCGGCGTCGCTGCACGCGACGACCACGAGAGCGGATAGGAAGGACAGCGCCGAGAACAAATAACGACTACGATTCATGCGAGCTCCTCGGGGAAAAGTGCGACCTGAATCGGCGTTCGAGGATATCGAGCGCTGATCTGCAGCTTTTTGAAAGGGCGGTCGAAGACCGAGATTCCGAAAGACGCCGTCGAATTGGGTGGAAGAAGGACGCGCGCCGCGAGCTCCCGAGAACAGCGGGAGACTTGGCGCGTGAGAGCACCGGCGACCCAGGTCTACGGACGGGCCGGCGACCTGGCGTCGGTGCTACTTCGGTGAGTGCCCGCCCGCTCTGAAACTGTTCAACGGTTCGCTCACGCGGAAGGTATCGAGGCGCTCGCGCAAATAATCGGAGGCTCGAAGCCACCCCACGGCGTGGTGAGCGCCGCGGAGCGATCGCGCCACGCGCGCCCGACGCCGCCGGGCCATCGCGCGGCATGGCGCTGTACCGGCAGACGAACCCCGTCGCCGGTCAACCCGGGTCGGGCCGCGCCGGCGCGCAAGCTGGCCAGGTGAGGCGCCGAGGCGCGAGCCTGGGTCGGCTCTCGGAGAGGCCAACCCGGGCTGGGTGGCAGATGGCAGGTCGCGCTGCACCCGGGTCGGATCGAACCCGAGAGGCCAACCCGGGTCGGATGGGGGAGGTCGGGCTGCAGTGAACGATTCTCGCGTCGATGGAAACCAGCGGCGTGCCACCGGCTCGTCTGTCCGGAGGCGCGCGGCGCTAGAGTACCGCGATGCGATCGATCGAATCGACGACCCTCGCGGTGTGCGCCGCCTTGAGCACGGCGCTGGGCTGCAATGCGATCTGGGGGATCTCCGATGGAAAGCCCTCCGCTGATCCCGCGCTGACCGGCGCTGGCGGGGCCGCCGGCGGTACCGGAGGCGCGGCCGAGGACGGCGGCGGCGGGGACGGCGGCGCCGGGGAAAACGCGTCGGCGTGCCCGTCGGAGCCGTTCACCGTGCGCGCGCCGGAGGGGTGCCAGGCCGCCGACAGCGACCACGATTACCTCTCCGATCCGGAGAACTGCTGTGTCCCCGGCAGGAGCTGCCTCGGCGGCGAGTGCGCAGAGGGCAGGTGCACGCCGGTCATCCTCACCACCACCGTGCTCGAGGAGCACACGCCGATCGGCATCGCCGTCGAGGGGGAAGGGGAAAATGGGCGCGTGCTCTGGGGCAGCGGCTACGGAGGCACGGTCTTCGCGACCGAGAAGGCGGCCGGCGGCTCGACCGAGCCGCTGGTGGTCCTGGACTCCACCGTGACCATGCTCGCGCGCGACGAGAGCTCGCTCTTCATCACCGACTGGAACTTGCCCCACGTGCGGCGGGTGCCGCTTCAAGGGAACATCACCGTCCCGACGGTCGCGACCGCCGAGGGGGCGTCGCGCGCCTGGCAGCCCGTGGCCGGCAACGGCTGGCTCTACTGGGTCACCGAGACGCTCCAGGAGGACGAGGCGCCCGACGCGCCGGCCGCCCCGCACCGCATCTGGGCAGCGCGGGCCGATCAGGCCGACCAGACAGGCCTGCTGGTGCTCGACAAGGACGCCTACGTGGGCGGCCTCGCGCTCGACTCCACCCATCTCTACTGGACCGAGATGGAGCGCGGCGCGACGCAGATCTCGGTGCAGCGGATGGCGCTCGGCGAGCCCAGCGAGCCCGAGCTCGTCGCGTCGATCCGCGTCGGCGCCGACGAGCAGCTGGGGGACATCACGGTGGGCGAGCGCATCTACTGGGTCGCCGCCGGCGATATCTACGCCGCGGACAAGGACGGCTCCGGCGCTGGGGTGCTCGCGGCGGCGGATTACCCCAACCGGATCCTGCTCGACTCCACCTTCGTTTACTGGTTCAGCATGGGCGACGAGCAGCTCCGGCGCGTGCGCACCTCGGGCGGCGCGCCGGAGACGCTCGCCGAAAGCCCCCACGCCCACGCGCTCGCGCAGGACTGCCGCGCCATCTACTGGACGACGGAAGGCACCGAGACGTCGCCGCCCTCGGTGCGCATGCTGGCCAAATGATGGACCAGGACGACGAGGACACCCCGAGCGGCGGCGCGTCTCTCCGGGCTGCGCGCGTGGAATGGGAGGCGCGCTGAGCCTGGGCCAGACCGGACGCCCCCTTGCTGCGCCAGCAGCGGGCGCGTGCTGCGCGTGTGCTGCTGGAGCAGCAGGCGGCGGGCGGCGCGGCGTGACGAGGGGCCGTGGCGTCCTGCCGCGCGTGCCGGTGGGCCTGCTCCGGCTCGGGAGCGTGATTTGCAAGGCGCCCGCGCGGCAGCACCACCCGATCCGGCACGGCGGACGAACGCGCCGATCGACCGGCCGCTCGCCTCGGTTCGCGTGATGACCTCTTCGCCGCCTCTCCCCCAGCGTTATCTTCTCGGCTTCATGGTGCTCGGCATGCTCGCGGGCACGAGCAACGGCGTGGCCAAGGTGGTCCTGCCGCTGTATGCCGCCTCCCTCCACGCCTCCCCCTGGCAGATCGGCCTGGTCGGCGGCCTGCAGTTCACCGGCATGCTGCTGCTCTCGATGCCTGTCGGAGGCCTGATCGACCGCCACGGCAGCCGGCCGCTGTTCCGCTTCGGCGGCCTCGCGGGCGCCGCGCTGTACCTGCTCGGCTTCACCCAGATGGACCGGCCCTGGCAGCTCATCGCGGGCGTGGTCCTCTTCGGGCTGCTCAACCCGTTTCGCATGGTCGCGACCCAGACCGAGTTTCTTCACCTGCTCCCTCGCCTCGGCCCGCGCAAGGCAGGCTGGCAGCGCGCGTCCCACTCGCTCGGCATGTTCTTCGTGGGCCCGATGCTCGGCGCGCAGCTCCTCGGCCTGCTCGGCTACACAGGCGTGTTCGTGGTGACCGGACTCGGGCTGCTGGCGACGGTCTTCGTCGGCGATCGCGTGCTCTCCGGGGCTCCCCCCGGCCGCGGGCGCTCGGCCACGCCGCTCGTCGCGCGCCTGCGCGGACAGGTCGGCATCATCCTGTCTCGCCGCGAGCTGCGCCAGAGCATGCTCATCGAGATGTGTGGCCAGATGGCGATGTCCTACTTCGCCGTGTTCGTGGTGTTGATCGGGATTCGCGAGTTTCACCTCTCGGTGCCACAAGCCGCGAGCCTGGTGACCATCCAGGGCGCCGTGTTCGTGCTGACCTTGCTCCTCGCCGGGGGCGCCCTGTCGCCGCTGCGCGACGCTGCCCGCTACGCGATCGCCTTTTCGCTGCTGCTCGCGACCGAGCTCCTGCTCGCTTTCCCCCTCGGCGTCGCGTCGCTGTGGCTCGGGGCTGTCTTGCTCGGGCTCGGGCTGGGCGTGCAGCACCTCACGAGCGTCAATCGCTTCGCGGCGCTCACCGCCGAGCTCGGCCGCGGCCGGGTGGGCGGTCTGTTCTCGCTCTCGGGACCGGCCGGGAGCCTGATCGGCGCGGTGGCGGGCGGCTCGCTCGGGCAGCGCTTCGGCCTGCTCAGCGGCTTTCGCGTGCTCGCGGCGCTCTATGCGGTGCTGATGGTGTGGCACGCGCGCGGCGTCCTGACCGAGAACGACCAGCCCGTCGCGCTCGCCGGGGGCGAGCCGGAGTGACCGCATCCGCGGACTGCTCGACGATGCGTGATGGAGGCAGTCCGCGGTAGTCGCCTGTGCGAGCGCCTTCGCTTCGAGCTCGAGGGGCCGGTTCTCTTCCTCAAGAACCGTCGCTGCTCGCGCTGTCGGAAGATATCTGGCAGCACCTACGCCACATACGCACGCGCCGGGCCGGGCCGCTCAGCGCTGATGCTCCCGCAAAGGTCGGGCGGAGCGGCTACCGCCATTACTGCACAACCTGCGCCAGCGTCGCCTTGGCGAGCATTTCCGTGGCCAGCGTCGACTGCGGATCGAGGGCCAGCTCCCCGAGGATCTTGATGGCGCCGTCGCGGTCGCCGCGCCGATCGAGGATCAGCGCCTTGTTGAGCAGCAGCATCCCCTTCGTCTCGCCGTCGGGCTCATGCTCGAGACCCCGGGTGATCGCCTGGAGCCGTGCGTCGTCGTCCTCGAGCAAGCTGCTCAATTGCTTCCAGGCGACGGGAAAATCCGGATATTTCGCCACGATCCCTTCGAGAATGGCCCTCTTCCTCGCCTTGTCCTCCATCCACTCGAGCGACGCGAAAGCCTTGCAGAAGCCCTGCGGGAGCGCTCCCGCGCGCTCGCGACGGAGGCAGTCGAGCGACGTCTTGGCCGTGAAGAAGCCTCGCGGGGCCATGCGGTTCACCTCCGCGTATCGCTCTTCAGCCTTCGCAGCGTCGCCCATCAGCAGGTAAGTGAACGCAGCATCATACACTGGGTAGGGCCAGCCGGGCGCGAGCGCATGTGCCCGCTCGAGCGTCTCGAGCGCGCGCGCATACTCACCCCGTCCGCCCGCCTCGCGTGCCTCCTGGTGCAGACGGGATGCCTCGGGAGGGATTGCATCGGCGCCGATGAGCTCCCAGCGCGCCTTGCCCGAAACGCCTTCGATGTCCTTGGTGGTCAGCTCGCGGCCAGCCGCGTCTTTGAATATGAGGCGTGCGCCCATGGGTTGCTCCTCCTGAGATGCAATGGACCGCTCGCCCCGCCCGCAAGCGGCAAGACCCACGGCCGCGAGCATGAGCACGAACCGAGCGTAAGAGGCGAGCATCGGGATGCAGCTTACACCATCGGGTGCGCTCGTCGGGGGCTCTCGCAGCTAAGTCAGCTCACGCAAGAACGACAGGACCACCTGTCCCAGGCGCTCGGGTTGCTGAAATGGAAGGCCGTGGCCGGCGTCCTGCACCTGTTCGATCCGTACGCGTGGGTTGAGGCGACGCAGCTCCGTTGCCATCTCGAGCGTGACGACGGGGCTGCTGTCACCGATGACGAGCAGGCTCGGGACGTCAATCGCGCTCACCACGCCACGAAACTCGGGGTTGGGCGGCGTGAGGACGTCGAACGCGCCCATGCGGGTCTTCAGCCTCGCCTCGACTTGCAGCTCGACGATCTCGGGCGAGCGACGCGGGTCTCGGGCTCGGGCCCGCGCGACGAGGTCAGACTTCTGCAAGCCGAGGGCCTGGCGGTGTTGATCGGCGACGTCGCTGTCGCACACCTCGCGCTGGCGCTCGGGGCTCAAGAACGTCGGGTCGACCAGGATGAGGCCGCGGATGACCCCCGCCCCTCGGCTCGCCACCACCGCGGCGGTCATGCCACCCATCGAGTGGCCAAGCAGGACCGGTCGAGAGAGCTCCAGGCCGCGGATGAGGCCCACGACGTCGCTCGCGTGATCGTCGTACCGGTATCCGTGGTGCGGCGCGCTCGAGCCGCCGTGCCCCCTGGCGTCGGGCATGACGACGTCGAACTCACCTTCGAGCGCCCGCGCCAGGGGAGTCCAGCAGGCGCCGCTCCCCATCAATCCATGGAGCAGAACGACGGGAGGCTTGGCGCCTCCAGTCCGGAGGTAGTGGACGTCGATGCCGTTCGTTTCGCAGACTCCGCTGATCCAGGTCTTCATGAGATCGTCCCTGCCGGCCGCAGCTCCGCACGTGGGATGAAGTGGTTCATGTCCAGGCACGCGAATATCGTCGCGCGGCTGGTCGGCCGTGCTCACGCTCGGCGTCGACGTCGCGCGTCGAGCAGGCGGCCGACGACTCCGCTTGCGCTCGGATCAGCTCGGGCTCTGTGACGCGATGAGCGATCGCAGCCAGTCGTCCGAGGCCTTGCGGTACTCGGGGATGCGGCTCCGCTCGGCCGCGGCGAGCGCCTCCTTCAGCCGAGGCGCGTCGAGGTCGTGGATGTAGCAGGGGGTACCCGGCTGCTGGCGCCACGAGTCCTCGAGGCCGCCCGCGTCGATCGGATCGAAGCCGAGCTCGTCGACGAGGCGCACGACCTTCGCCCGCGCTTCCGGCGGATCCCCCGCGACCGGGAGCGCGACGCGCCCCGGCGTGCCCTTCGGCTTGCCCTTCGCGAGCAGGCTCTCGAAGTAGATGCTGTTGAACGCCTTGACCACCGGCCGCCCGATCTGCTCGGCGACCCACGCGCTCTCGACCTGCCCCGCCTCGATGGCCGGGATGCTGCCGTCGCGGACCGGGTAGTAGTTGTTGGTGTCGATCACGACCACGTCGGCGGGCACGCCGGCGAAGAGATCCTTCGGCAGGTCCACGACCGCGCGCTGGGGGATCGTGACGACCACGATCTCGCCGCCGCGCGCGGCCTCCGCGGCTGTCACCGGGGTGGCCCCGGTCTCGGCGGCGACCTCGCGGAGCGTGTCCGGCCCGCGCGAGTTCGCGATCACGACCTGGTGACCGAGCTTCCCCAACAGCTTCGCCAGCGACCCGCCGATGAAGCCTGCGCCGATGATTCCGATCTTCATTCGTCACTCCTTCGAGCCGAGCCGCCCGCGATCGCGCGCGGACGCCGGCGGTCCAGGTGCATCGTCTGACGCAGACGGGCGATCGCTCGCGCCGTTCACGTCCGGGGGTGGGCTGTACCACGACGAGCACCGGTTAGCCATCACTCCATCGGTTGGCGGATGATGGTCTTCCACTTGGCTGGCGCGGCGCGACGTATGTCGCTCAGATACACCTCGTGGTGCTTCCCTGCAAGCGCCGAGCGCGCACCGATAAAATCATGGACTCGCTGAATGGTCGGTCCTTCTTCAGCAAAGGGGCCAATGTGGAGTATCTGAGCACATGGTCCTTCGGTGAAGCTCTCCAGCCTGAGCGCGTCCACCGCGGGGAGCGCCTTCTTTCGCCTCACTTCCGCCATGGCCGCCTGGACCACCGCCTCCTCCACGAAGTGAGGCTGCATGATCATCATCGTCCATTTCCACCTCGACCTGTCGTTGGCGGTGAAGACGGACATGTCATCCGACCACCAAAGGCCTTCGAGAGGCATGACCGCATAGTCGATCCCCTGCGCCCCCTTCTTCACCATGAACTTCGCTGTGTAGGAGACGGAGAACAGCGCTTCCACTGCCTCGGCATACTGCTGCGACGTGTTGGGGTCGCCCTCGCCGTCGATCATGAGGAACCGGAATGCTGGCACGTCGACCTGAACCACCTCCTTCGCGGATGCCTGGTAGAGATGTCTGAGCTCCCTCTTGAGATCAACTTTCGACACGAATGCACCTGATGATAGCCAACGCCATAGTTCAGCTGCGCGGCGGCCCACGCGGAGCTGCGGACAGAGTACGACGGATGGGCCGCTGCGTCAGCTGCGACCGTTCGTCAGGGCGCAGGCGGACGGCGCCAGCGCGGCATGAACCCGGACGCGGGCGAGCACGTGGCGCGTGCGCCGCTCGCCGGGCCATCGAGGGGCGTGCCTGAGGCGAGGCCCGGTCGCCGGGGGAGGGCAGAAGACCTGCCCCGCGAACCTCGACGACCGTCCCGGCGTCGGTGTGCTGTTGACGGGGGGCCGCCGGATGGAGAAGCTCGCACCATGAGCAGCGCGCTGATCGTCGGTGACCTCCAGGTCGGGATTCTCAACAACTACCCGTTCACGAAGGCCGTGGTGCCGCCGGTGACCGAGCTGCTGCCGCGAGCCCGCGCAGCCGGGGTGCTGGTCGTGTTCGTGCGTACCGCGTTTCGGGCCAGCGGCGCGGACCTGGCCGGTGAGGTCTTCGCGGCCTTCCACCGGGCCGGTGACCTGTTCCACGAGGGTTCGCCGGGCACGGAGGTCGCGCTGGAGGTGACCGCAGACGACGTCGTCGTACTCAAGCGGCGCACGAGCGCCTTCGCAGGAACGGATCTCGATCTGGTGCTCCGCGCCCGCGGCGTGGACTCGCTCGCGCTCACGGGCGTCGCGACGAGCGCCATGGTCGCGGCCACGCTGTACGACGCGTCGGACCGGGGCTACGGGCTGACCGTGCTCCGCGACGGGTGCGCCGACCAGGACCCGGCGGTGCACGAGCTCCTCGTCAACACCGTCTTTCCCAGCAGGGGAGCGGAAATCGTCACATGCGCGGAGTGGCCAGCTCGTGGTGCGCGTACGGCTCGCCGTTGAACGGCTCTCGCTGGAGCAACGGTCCCGTGACGGCGCTCCGCTCCACCTTCATCGTCTCTTCGACGGCGCCGGATCGAGCTCCGGATAGCGCCGGAAGATGCCGTCTTCGTTGAAGGGTATCCGCCGATCCGAGGCCAGGTAGGCCGCGATCCGCGGGCGCTCGGCCACGCGGTCGTGCAGCGCGACGAGCCCCGGGATCCTGGGCGCGAAGGCGGCCATGGCGTGCGGGAACGCGTAGCGGAGGCCCTCGATGATCTGGAACATCGAGAGGTCCACGTAGGACATCGCGCCTCCCAGGAGGTGAAGGCCGCCGTGGCGATCGAGGACGCGCTCGAAATAGCCGAGAAACTTGGGCATGCGCTCGGCGAGGAAGTCCTGGCTGCGGCGGAGGGCCTCGGGCTTCTGGTCCTCGTAATAGAGCCCGACGGAGATGGGGTGATGCGTGTCGTGCACCTCGGCGACCAGATCGGAGATGGTGAGCTGGAGCTGATGGGCGCCGAGCCTGCTCGCCTCGTCGTCTGGCGCGAGGCCGAGGCGCGCGCCGAGGTAGAAGAGGATGTTGGCCACCTGCGCGATCACGAGGTCGCCGGAGCGGAGGAACGGCGGCGCGAAGGGCTCGAGCGCGAGCGCGTGGCTCTTCATGAGCTTCTGCATGGCGGCGACGCCGCCGTGCTTCGCCGCGGGCAGGCGGGCGACATCGACATAAGGAGCGCCGGCGTCCTCGAGCGCGAGGCGCACGAATTCGCCGCGGCCCTGAATGCCCGGCCAGTAATACAGCTCGTACGTTGGCTCGTTCATGACGGATAACTCGCGCCGGGGAGGGCCGCGGTCAATGGGCGCGCCGCCGAGCAGCCCGCCGGGTACCGCGCGGACACGCGAGCCGGTGCCCCCTGCGCCGCGCCGCCGAAGGGGAGATCCGTGGCCGCTGTGGCTCGCAGCTCGACGGACCCGCCCGCCCCCTCGTACCGCTTCGCCACCGCAAGTTCGTCGTTGCTGTACTTCGTCGTCATGGAGAGGGGAACCAGTGGGTGACCTCTGCCACGACTTTCTTCGTCTGGAAGAACGTGAAGGCCGTCGCTGCTATCCGGACCTTGCTGTACTTCGTTGTCATGGGATGGAATTCGACCTGCGGCCTGAGAAATCCGTGGTCGTTGTGGGCCAGGCAATAACCGCCGTTCGGGCGAGCGGCATCCAGAACCCACTCGAAGCCTTCGGTCGGTGTCATGTCTCCGTGCTCGTCCGCGAGCTGCTCCCAGTGACCGATCGAGCAGATCCACTGGTTGCACCGCGGAGGAACCCAGCCATAGGCCGTCGCCGTGACGCCCGAGATGTTGCACTCCGCCTGGCTCGTCGGCACAGCACCGGCGTAGCGCGCGTAGAGGTTCGGATAGGAGCCGGCCAATCCGGTCACCTCGAAGACGTATGCGGTCGGGCAGGCAGAGCTGCCGTAGGTGCTCGTGGGCGAGTATGAATAGGCCCAATCGGGATCGGCCGGCATGGAGTAGAAGTTGTTCGAGCCGCCGAGGCTCGACCCCGGGTCAGTGCAAGCCGCCAGGCGAGCCTCGGCGATGTCCTCGTCACCGAGGCTCGCGTCGAGCTCCTCGGAACTTCCGGCGCAACCGGTGGCGGCCGGAATGAAACTGGTCAGAAAACTGGCAAGAAGCTCAAGACGGATGACCACGCGCTTCATGACGCATCTCCTCTCACAGCGAGCCGTGCGTGCTGGGTGGCCGGGTCGGCCACCGCCGCACCGCTTGTTCGCCCACAAAGGGCGACAGTCCAGGAGAGCGTAGGGGCACCGTCGCGTCAACCTCACGCATCGCGATCTGGGCCTCGCTCTCGGTGAGCCGGCGCCCACGAGAAGGCCGGTTCGCCACCGCAAATCCCTCCTGGGGGCACGCCTCACCGGGGCGCCGCCGTCACCGCAGATCGCTGCAGCGCCTCGGCCAGGAGCGATCGGTAGAGCGGCGAGCTCTCGCGCAGCGACTCGTGCGTGCCGACCGCCGCGACCCTGCCGCCGTCGAGCAGCACGTTGAAGGTCGACCGGAGGAGGTGCGGCGCGTGGGTCACCACGACCGCCGTGCGCCCGGCGGCGACCTCGCACGCGGTGCGGAGCAGCGCCTCGGCGGTCGCGCCCGGCAAGCCCGCCTCCGGCTCGTCCAGCACGAAGACGCGCGGCTCCCGCAGCAGCACCCGCGCGAGCAGCAGCCGCCGCGCCTCGCCGCCCGACAGGCTCGGCGGAGAGGCGCGCACCTCGGTCGCGAGGCCGCGCGCCGGCGCCCCCGCGAGCTCGTCGAGCTCCACCTGGCGGAGCGCCGCCCGCAGGCGGTCCTCCGGCGGCGGAGGCTCGAGCCCGAGCGCGAGGTTGTGCCCGATGCTCCGCTCGAACAGCCGCGCCGACTGGCCCACCACGCCGAAGAGCCGCGGGAGCTCCTCGGGCGGGATCCGCCGGAGATCCACGCCGCCCACGGTGATCGCGCCGGACGACGGATCGTCGAGCCGCAACAGCAGGCGCAGGAGCATCGACTTGCCGCTGCCGGATCGACCGCAGATGCCGACCACCGCGCCGGCAGGGATCGAGAGCGACACGTCGTCGAGGACCGGACGGGCCGCGCCCGGCGGCGTGAAGGTGACCCGCTCGAACACGATCGGCAGCGGGCGCCTCGCCTCGCCGTCCACGCCGGCCACGCCGGCCGCAGCCCCGGCGCGCGGCTCCGGGGCCGCCGCGGCCCCTCCGGGCCCGGCGGCGGGGACGCCCTCCGCGCGCGGCGGGTGCTCCGGCAGGCGGAGCAGGGCGAGCGTCGCGCGCAGCAGCGGGGCGCGCTCGATGAAGCCGGCGCGGAGCGCGTCGAGCGCCTCGAGACGCGCCATCAGGAGCGGCACCACGAGCAGGAGCTCGCCGACCTCGCCCGCGCCGGCGTCGCCGCGCGAGGCCGCGATGGCGGTGACGATGACGAGCGGCGAGAGCGCCGCGAAGACGCCCTTGATCTGGCCGGACACCGCGAGCGCCTGGCCGAAGCGGCGACGCGCGTCGGCGACCCGGTACGCGGCCCCGGTGAGCTCGCGGACGGCCTGGTCGCGGGCGCCGAGCAGGCGCAGGTCCTCCGCGCCCGCGAGCGCCTCGCCGACCGCGCCGAAGACCGCCGTGTCGGCGTGCTGCATCTCCCGCATCGCGCGCGCCACACGCCCGGAGGCCCGGTCGGCGGCGAGCCGCGAGGCCGCGAAGAGCGCCGCGCCGCCCGCGAGGACGAGCGCCATGCCGCTCGAGACGAGCCCCGCGGCGAGCACCGCGAGCGTCGTGACCGCCTGGGGGAGGCCGGTGGCGACGGCGACACCGAAATCGGCGACGAGGCCGGCGTCGCGCGCGATCGCGAGCCGCACGACCTCGGCGCCCCGGACGGGCGGGACGGGGGGCGCGGGCGAGGCGTCGGAGCCGCCGCTGCCGCCGGCGGCGCGCGGACGCGGCATGGGCCCGGCCATCGAGGCGGACGCGAGCGCGCGCCCCGCGGCGTCGACGTCCCGGGGCGAGGCGAACAGCGCCGCGCGGAAGAGCGCGACGCGGAGCGCGGCGGTGAGATCGCCGGCGAGCTCGGAGCTCTTCCGGCCGGACAGCACCGCGACCGAGGCGGACGCGAGCGTGGCCGCCAGCGCGGCGAGGACCACAACGGCCGCCGGCGCGCCGTCGAGCAGCCGGGCGAGCGCGGCGCCGAGGCCGCCGGAAAGCCTCGCCGCGCGCCCGACGACGGCGTCGAGGGCCGCGCCCGCCACGGCCGGCAGGAGGCCGGCAAGGGCCCCCGAGAGCGACGAGAGCGCCACGACGAGGACGAGGCGCGCGCCGCCTGGCGCGCGACGCAGGACCCCGGAGAAGCCTGCGCGGCGCTCTGCTCGGCCCCCCGCCGCCCCGGCCGACGCCACTGCCCCTGGCGCCCCCGCGGGCTCCGCCGCCCCCGCCGCCTCCGCCGCCCCCGCCGCCGCCCCCGCCGTCCCCGCCGACATGTGCGGCACCCGCCCCGCGTGCAGCGAGCGAAGACCGATCCGCAGGATCGCGAGGAGCGCGCGCATCGACGTGCGCGTCCACGCTACACCGCGGGCGCCGTTGCGCGCGACGCGCATCCGATCGACCCTCTCCTCGTGCGCACCGCGCTCGTGGTCCTGCTCCCGCTGCTCGCCGCCTGCGAGCGCCCGCAGCCTGCGCCCCCGGCGCAGGCCGACGCCGGCCCTCCCGCCGCCTGGACGCGCGACGTCGCTCCCTCCCTGGCCGACCGCAGCGCCGGCCTCCGGACCGCCGGGCCGCCAGCGGCGAGCTCCGTCGAGCCGGACGCCCTCGAGGAGATCCTCGCCGCCGCGCGGCAGGCAGCGCCGAGGCGGGGCGACGGCACGACCGCCGCGAAGATCGGCACGAGCACCGGCGTGCCGGAGCCCTCGGCGCGCCCGACCGAGCCGCCCCCCCAGCCGGCGCCCGCGCCCGCCCTGCGGTCGCGCGTCGAGATCGGCGCGCCCGCGGTGCAGGCCGACATGTCCACCCCCGCGATCGAGAAGGCGGCGCGGGCGCAGCTCTACTGGGACCTCGTGCAGCGCTGCCGCGGCCCGGACGGGAAGCTCCTGCCGCCCGACGTCATCCGGGTGGAGTTCAACGTCGACGCCGAGGGCTACATCGTGGCGCCCACGATCATCGGGAGCGCCTCGGATCCCCGCTACGACGAGGCGGCCACCTGCATGCGGCGAGAGCTGTCCGGAGCGGCGTTCCGCGCCCCGGCGGGCGCGCGCGGTCTGCCGACCCGGGTGGACGCGACCGTGCCGTCGGTCGACTGACCTCGAGCAGCTCCAGCGCGAGCCCGCCGACCGGCGCCCCCGCTCCGCGACGGCAAGCCCCCGCCCCGCCCCGCCACGGCGCCCCCGCCCCGCCGGTCGCCCCCGCCGCGCCGCGAGGCCTCAGTCGAGCCGCGAGACGCTGAGCGGCCGCATGAGCGCCCGCTTCTTGTCCTGGTGCTCGTGCATGCGCTGGAGGACGTCGACCACGAAGTCCACCGTCGCGACGATGTTCTCGCCCTGGTTGAGCATCACGCACTCGGCGCGCGAGCTCATCGCCGCGTCCGTCACCTCGCCGCGCGTCGGCACGCCGGTCTTGTTCAGGCTCTCGAGCACCTGCGTCGCCCAGATCGCCGGGACCAGCGCGGCCTCGCAGAGCCAGAGGAGCTCCTCCTGCACCTCCGCCAGCCGCACGAACCCCATCTCCACCGCCATGTCGCCGCGCGCGAGCATCACCCCCACGTTCTCGCTGCGCATCGCCGTGAGCAGCA
The DNA here is from genome assembly GCF_051530195.1 of Sorangium sp. So ce321. NCBI lineage: Bacteria > Pseudomonadati > Myxococcota > Polyangiales > Polyangiaceae > Sorangium > Sorangium sp. So ce321. Next base: position 9,207,365 of record NZ_CP150329.1, read on the forward strand.
GCCGCGGGAACCGCGCGAACCCCGGGGTCGTCTCGATCTTGAGCACCAGCCCGAGGTGCGCGGCCTCGCGCGCCGCGAGCTCCTCCTGGAGGCGCTCCACGTCGGCAGGAGACCGCACGAACGAGAGCCCCACCATGTCCGCGTGCCGCGCGATGAAGTCGAGATCCTCCAGATCCTTCGGCGCGAGCGGCGGGATCCCGAGCTCGGTGTCCGGGAAGTTCAGGCCCTTGCCCGGCTTCAGCTTGACCGAGCCCTGGCGCGCGAAATCGACCGCCACGAGCGCCGCGCCCTCGGCCGCGAGCTTGACCGTGCCGCCGAGCCGCCCGTCGTCGTAAAACACCCTGTGCCCGGGCCTCAGGTGGTCGACGACCTCCGGGACCGTGCAGCTCACAGCGAGCGCCTCCTCGGCCTCGGTCCCGGCGCCGTCCGCCGAGGCGCGCGCCCGCTTCGCGTCCTTCACGTCCTTGCAGAGCCAGAACGCGGGCTGCTCGCCCGACGCCGGGAGCGTGACCCGCGCCGAGCCCCCGTCGACCTTGCTCACGCGCGGGTTGGGCCCGGCGATGTCACAGAGGACCTTGCACCCGAACCCGGTCTCCTCCCCCGCCCTCCGGAGCCGCGCGATGAGCTCGGACCACTCGCCTGCGCCCCCCTTCGAGCAGTTGATGCGCGCGACATCCATGCCCGCCTCGAGCAGCCTCTTCAGGTCGCGCTTCCGCGCGTCGGCCGGCAGCGTGACCATCACCCGCGTCCGGCGCCCTGGCCTCCCCTCGCCGAGCAGCGCCCGCGCGTGCTCCTCGAGCAGCGACTCCCCCGAGTCGAACGTGGTGGGACACGCGCCCTCGGGCCGCGTCGCGGGGCGCCCGGCGAGCGCGTCGAGCGCGACGAGCACGGCGTCGAGGGAGGCGAGCGCGCACCGCTCCAGCCGCCCCAGGGAGCTCAGCCCGAGCGACGCGAGCTGCCGCTGCAGATCGCGGATGTCGCGCTGCCGGACGGCGAGGTAGTGGAGCAGGTTCGTCGCCCCCGCCCGGTGCGTCGGGTGCACCGCCTCGATCAGCGCCCGGTGGTGCTCCTCATGCTCGACGGCGCTCCCGCGCAGCGCCTCGACGGCGGCGAGGACGTGCTCGACAACGTGCGTTTCGGGATAGGCCATGGCGCGGTCTCCGGGCTCCGGCGCGCAGGTCGTGGGATCCACGCGCGCGCCGCGACGGGCGGCGCTGCCGGCGAGTCCACCACCGCGCGCCGGGCCCGTCCAGCGCCGCGAGGAGGCCGGAGCGGCGGAGACGACGGAACGCCTCCGCTCCTTCACAGCCCCGCCACGGAGCGCCGGCGCAGCGGAGCGGGCAGCGCGCTGCCCCGGGCCGCTACGCGGGCGCGCGGTACCGCGCCACGACCACCGTGATGTCGTCGTCCGGGCTCGGGCACCAGCCCTCGACGTCCCTCAGGATCCGATCGCGGATCGCCTCGACGGGCGCGGCCTGGACGGCCTCGATCGCGGCGCAGAGCCGCTCCAGCCCGAACTGCTCGCGGTGCGCGTTGCGCGCCTCGGTCACGCCGTCGCTGTAGAGCACCAGCACGTCGCCGTCCTCCAGGAAGAAGTCGGCGTCCCGCGTCATCTCGTCGATGACCGGCAGCACGCCGATCCAGACGCCCGTGCTCGGGATGCACACGCACCGCCGCGTGCGCGCGGAGCACACGATGATGTCGTCGTGCGCCCCCGCGAACGTCACCCGCCCGCTCCGCTCGTACCGCAGGAGCAGCAGCGTCGCGTGCTCGTCCCGCTTCAGACGGCTGCGGACGTTCTTGAACACCGCCTTGTTGAGCGCCGCGAGGAGCTCGCTCGGGCTCGCGCCCGGGTCCCGGCTGGTCAGCGCCGAGACCATGCTCTGGATCATCAGCATCACGAGCCCCGCCGCGAGCCCGTGCCCCGCCACGTCGCCGATCCCGAGCCACCCGCCCCCGGGCGTCGCGATGACATCGTGGTAGTCGCCCCCCACCTCGGCGGCCGGCGTCATCGCCGCGCAGAGCTCCAGCCCCTCGACCTCGAGCTGCTCCGGCACCAGCGTCGTCTGGAGCCGCGCCGCGAGGGCGGTCTCCTGCCGCTCGCTCTCCTGCTCCAGCCGCTCGCGCAGCTCCACCTGGCGGACCATCTCCCGGTGCAGCGCCACCGTCTTCACCGCGGAGCCGAACTGGAGCCGCAGCGCGTCGTACACCATCTCGTTCACGCCGCTGTTGAGCGCCATGATGCCGAAATGATCGGTGTCACCGAACGTGATCGGCATCACGACGGTGCTCGCGCGCTCGTGCGAGCCCAGGAACCCGGGCGGAGCGAAGGCGTGCACCGGGAAGCTCTCCGCCGAGGGCTCCACCTCGCGGCCGCCCTCCATCAGAAAGAGCGTCTTCAGGGTCGCGCGCTGGGCGTCGTCGTAGAGCGAGATGGCGGCGCGCGTGAAGTGCAGCCTGGGCATCTCGGAGGCCAGCATGCGCTTGAAGAGGGGGAGGCTCAGGCACGTCGAGAACCACCTCCCGCTCCAGCTCAGGCCGATCGAGGCGACCTCGACGTCGAGGCGCTGGCGCCCCTCGGCGCGCACCGACGCGCTCCCGATGAGGATGCGGCACGCATGCCAGAGCTGCTCGAGGGACTCGTTCGCGGCGGCCCCGGCCGGGTCCCCGGCGGGCCGGCGGAGCCGCGAGCGCAGCAGCGTGATCACGCCCTGAAACAGGTCGAGGAACACCCCCTCGCGCGCCGCCGTGTCGAGGAGCCGCTCCAGCACGTGCAGGAAGCGCCCCTCGCTCCCCTCGAGCTCCTCCTCCAGCGCCGACAGGAGCTCGCCGGACCAGCCGTCGAGCGAGGCGGCCGGGACGCCCACGGCGTGCTCGAGCGCGCGCTCCAGCTCGTCGCGGCGGTCGCCGAGCGAGAGCGCCCCGAGGCGCGGCGGCGGGCGCGTGAGCGGCCCCAGGGAAACGACGGCCTGATACGAGCAGCCGCACGACTCGCGCCGCGTGAGCTCGACCTGCTGCATGCTGCGCTCGGGGACGCGCTCGCCGTCGAGCATGCGCAGCACCGTCTCGAGCGCGAGCTCCCCGAGCCGCTTGATCGGCTGGCGGACCGTGGTGAGCGACGGCTTCGCGTAGCGCGCCACGCCGACGTCGTCGAAGCCGCACACGAGGATGTCCCGCGGCACCTTGCGGCCCCGCGCCTTCAAGAGCTCGATCGCGCCGAGGGCCATGTTGTCGTTGGCGGCGACCACCGCGTCGAGCTCGACCCCGCGGGCCAGGATCTCGGCCATCGCGTCCCGGCCGGTGTCGATCGTGAACTCGCCGCTCGCGACGAGGCGCTCGTCGTAGGGCAGCGCGCGCGCGGCGAGCGCCCGCCGGTACGCCTCGGCGCGGAGCCTCGCCTCCCCGTTGTTGGCCGGACCGCCGATGTAGGCGACGCGCCGGCACGCGTGGTCGTCGAAGAGGTGGCCGGCCGCCATCTCGATCCCGAGGCCGTTGTCGACGAGGATGCTGGGCACGCCCGGGATCGGGATCCCGATGCTGCACACGGGCAGCGGCTCGTAATACCGGCAGAAGCTCTGCACCCCCTCGACGCCGACGTGGTTGCCGAGCGTCGCCGAGGCGATCACGATGCCGTCGACCGCCTCCGGGCCGACGAGGTGGTAGAGGCTGCTCTGGGCGACCTCGGAGGGGCTGTGGCCGGTCAGCGCCTCGCCGACGGCGATCACGAGGTGGACGTCGTGCGCCTCGGCCGCGAGCTCGACCCCGATCCGCACGGCGGATTGGTACTCGCCTCGCACATAATCCATCACGAGGGCGATCGTCCGGCGCTTCTTCGTCATGTCCTGCGGCTCTCGGGTCAGGTGTCAGCGATCGAGACCAGCTCCGGAGACATGCGCTCGAGCGCCGTCAGGCTCCGCCTCTGCCACCCGAGCCGCGCGTCCGTGAGGAACTGGACCTTGCACTTCTGGCCCTGGCCCGCGACGCCGCAGATGAAGCTGATGAACGCCTTCAGACAGCTCGAGTTCAGGAAGTAAAGGGCCCTCACGTCGAACTCGACGACGTTGATGGAGAGGCGCACCACCTCCGCCTGAAGGGCCTTGAGGCAGATGCCGAGCGACGGCGCCGCCGCCATGTCGCCTGTCCCGCTGAGCCGGATGCTGAGGGTGTCGTCCCTCAGGGCCGGCTCGATCCCGAAGCTGTCCGTGAAGACAGGCTCAACCCTCAAGTTGCTCATCACCCCTCCGCCTCCCGGACGCCGCCCGCGCGATGGTCTTCAGCCCGTTCCCCTCGATCATTGGAGCCCACATCGAATCGATCCACGACGCGCCCCCCGACCCCGACGCGCCCCCGACCCCGGCGCGCCCCTCGAGGCCGCGCCCCGATACCCAGGTTCCCGGCGAGCTCGCGCCGCCCTGAAGCACCGCGCGCCCGCGCTCGGACCGCCTCGCGCCGTCGCGCGGGAGCTGGACGCACGCCTTGACACCAAGATAGCCATCCGTTCAGACGGGGAAAACCCGATGCACAGGACGTCGAGGCGTTCTGGCTCACTTCGTAAGCTAACACGACCCGACCAGCGTACGTGGTTCTTGCACTGGATCCAATTCCCTTGCCCAGAGCACAGCTGTGTGGGCAGGCAAACAGTCACGCGCGCCGCGCCGCTGCTGTCGTTCGACGCGCGCGGGGTCAGGGCTACCGGGGGGCGCGGAACCTCGCCACGACGACCGTGATGTCGTCGTCCGGGCTCGGACACCAGCCCTCGACTTCCTTCAGGATCCAGTCGCGGATGGCCTCGACGGATGCGCCCTGGGCGGACTCGACGGCGGCGCACAGCCGCTCGAGGCCGAACTGCTCGTGGTGCGCGTTGCGCGCCTCGGTCACGCCGTCGCTGTAGAGCACCAGCACGTCGCCGTCCTCCAGGAAGAACTCGGCGTCGCGGGTCATCGCGTCGATGACGGGCAGCGCGCCGATCCAGACGCCGGAGCTCTGGACGCACACGCAGCGCCGCGTGCGCGCGCGGCACACGATGATGTCGTCGTGCGCCCCGGCGAACGTCACCCGCCCGCTCCGCTCGTACCGCAGGAGCAGCAGCGTCGCGTGCTCGTCCCGCTTCAGGCGGCTGCGGACGTTGTCGTACACCGCCGCGTTGACCGCCGAGATCAGCGCGGCCGGGCTGGCGCCCGGGTCCCTGCGCGTCAGCGCCGAGACCATGCTCTGGATCATCAGCATCACGAGCCCCGCCGCGAGCCCGTGCCCCGCGACGTCGCCGATGCCGAGCCAGCCGCCCTGGCGGGTCGCGAGCACGTCGTAGTAGTCGCCGCCGACCTCGGCCGCCGGGCTCATCGCGGCGGCGAGCTCGAGCCCCTCGATCGCGAGCTGCTCCGGGGCCAGCGTCGTCTGGATGCGCGCCGCCACGACGCTCTCCTGGCGGAGCTTGTCCTGCTCCAGCCGCTCGCGCAGCTCCACCTGCCGGACCACCTCCCGGTGCAGCTCCGCGGCCTTGATCGCAGAGCCGAGCTGGAGGCGGAGCGCGTCATAGATGAGCTCGTTCGCGCCGCTGTTGAGCACCGCGACGCCGAACTTCTCCGTGTCGCCGAACGCGACCGGGAGCGCGATCAGGGTCCTGCGCTCCGGCGCGTCCAGGAACCCCGGGGGCGCGAGGAGGCGCGCCGGGAAGCTCACCTGCGGCGGCTCCACCTCGCGGCCGTCCTCCATCAAGAAGAGCGGCTTCATCAGGGTGCGCTGCGCGTCATGCGCGGGGTGCATCGAGTGCGCGCCCTCGTAGAGCGACACGGCGACGCGCGAGAGCTCCAGGCTCGGCAGCGCCGACGCCATCACGCGCTTCAGGACAGGCAGGCTCAGGCAGGTCGAGAAGCTGCGCGACGTCCAGCTCAGGTACATCGACGCGAGCTCCACGTTCAGCCGCTGCTCGCCCTCGGCGCGCACGGACGCGCTCCCGACGACGACCCGCGCCGCGTGCCAGATCTGCTCGAGCGTCTCGCGGAGCTCGCGGCCGCCGTCGCTGTCGGGCATCCGGCAGAGCCGCTCGCGGAGCAGCGTGACCACGCCCTGGAAGTGATCGAGGATCGCGCCCTCGCGCCTCGCCGCGTCGAGGGTGGCCTCGAGCGCGCGCAGGAAGCGCCCCTCGGCCGCCTCGCCTCCCGCGAGCTCTTCCTCCAGCGCCGACAGGAGCTTGCCGGACCAGCCGTCGAGCGAGCCGGTCGGGATCGCCACGCTCCTCGTGAGCGCGCGCTCCAGCGACTCCCGCTGTCCGGCGAGCCAGCGCGTCCCGCCCCGCGTCGAGTCGCCCGGCGGCGCGAGCGAGGCGCTCGCCTGGGACCGGCAGCCGCACGACTCCCGGCAGGTGAGCTCGACCTCGAGGAGCGTCGTGCGCGGGACGTCCATGCCGCCGAGCATGCGCACCATCATGTCCGCCGCGACCGACCCGAGCCGCTTGATCGGCTGGCGGACGGTGGTCAGCGACGGCCTGGAGAAGCGCGCGATGGCGGCGTCGTCGAAGCCGGAGACGAGGACGTCCTCCGGGATGCGGAAGCCCCGCGCCTCGAGCTCCTCGATCGCCCCGAGCGCCATCTTGTCGTTGGCCGCGACCACCGCGTCGACCTCGCCCGCGCGGGCGAGGATCTCGCGCATCGCGGCGCGCCCCGTGTCGATCGAGAACGCGCCGAACGCGAAGAGGCGCTCGTCCTGGGGCAGCCCGCGCGCGGCGAGCGCCCTCACGTACGCGTCGGCGCGCGCCCTCGACTCCTCGTTGTTGGCCGGCCCGCTGATGTAGGCGACGCGCCGGCGCCCGTGGACGTCGACCATGTGCTCGACCGCGAGCTCGATCCCGACGGCGTTGTCCACCACGATGCTCGGGATACCGTCGATGGCCATCCCGATGCTGAAGACGGGCAGCGGCGGATAGGCCCGGCAGAACTCGCGCATGCCCTCGATGCCGACGTGGTGGCAGAGGGACGACGCCGCGATGATGACCCCGTCGACCGTCTCCGCGCCGATGAGCTGATAGATGCTGTTCTGCGCCGACCCGATCGCCCCCGGCAGGGCGAGCGTCTCTCCGAAGGCGACCAGGAGATTGACGTCGTGCGCCTCGACGGCGCGCTCCACCCCGAACCGCAGGTCGGACTGGTAGTCCCCCCCGACGTAGTCCAGCAGGAGGGCGATCCTAGGGCGCTTCTTGGCCATCCCCTGCGCCTCTCGCGTCACGTGTCGACGATCGAGACGAGCTCTGGAGACATGCGCTCTAGGGCCGTCAGGCTCCGCCGCTGCCACCCGAGCCGGGCGTCCGTGAGGAACTGGATCTTGCACCTCAGCCCCTGGCTCCCGAGGCGGGAGATGAAGCTGATGAACGCCTTCAGGCAGCTCGAGTTCAGGAAGTACAGCGCCCGCACGTCGAACTCGACGGCGCTCACGCGCAGGCGCAGCGCCTCTGAGTGCATGTCCTTGAGGAACATGTCGAGCGGCGCGACCGCCGCCATGTCGCCCGTGCCGGTGAGCTTGACGCCGAGGGTGTCGTCCCTCAGGGCCGGCTCGATCCCGAAGCTGTCCATGACGACGGGCTCAACCCTCAAGCTGCTCATCACCCCTCCATCTCCCAACCGGCGCGTGCGCGATGATCGTCAGCTCGTTCCCCTCGATCTTGTAGTCCACGTCGAGCCCGCCCTCGGCGCGCACCCGCGCGAGGCCGAGCCCAGAGACCCCTTCCATCATCGCTGTCTCGCAGATGAGCTCATCATAGTGCTTCACCGGATCGATCGCTGTCTTCAGCTCGAAGAGCCGCTTCTCCACCTCGCGCAGCCGCTCCGGCGACGCCTCGTTGCGGGCGCAGATCTTCATGATGCACGAGCTCTCGGTCTCCTCCAGCGCTAGCTCCAGGCTGACCTTCGGTCCGGAGGAGTATTTGATGATGTTCTCGGCAAGCTCGTGCGCGGCCATGTAGAACCGCGAGCTCACGTTCGCATCGTCCAGCACCATGCTGCAGAAGCAGGAGACCAGCCGAAGCACGCTGTTGGCCATCCGCTCGGTCGGATAAAACGTGATGCAAAGGAACAGTGAGCCGCTCGGACTCGGTTCGGACACTGACACGATGCGATCAGCGTACGGCTTTCACGAGCCGGATCCAATCCCTTCTGCGCGCGTCGCCTCGCCGCCTCGCCTCGCGCGCCGTAGCGCTCATGTAGGTGAGCCGGTGGCCGCGGGCCACAGCTACGCGGGCGCGCTGTACCTCGCCACGACGACCGTGATGTCGTCGTCCGGGCTCGGGCACCAGCCCTCGACCTCCCGCAGGATCTGGTCGCGGATCGCCTCGACGGGCGCCGCCTGCGCGGCCTCGATGGTGGCGCACAGCCGCTCGAGGCCGAACTGCTCGCGGTGCGCATTGCGCGCCTCGGTCACGCCGTCGCTGTAAAGCACCAGGACGTCGCCGTCCTCCAGCACGAACTCGGCGTCTCTCGTCATCGCCTCGATGGCGGGCAGCGCGCCGATCCAGACGCCGGAGCTCTCGATGCACATGCAGCGCCGCGTGCGCGCGCGGTACACGATGATGTCGTCGTGCGCCCCGGCGAACGTCACCCGCCCGCTCCGCTCGTACCGCAGGAGCAGCAGCGTCGCGTGCTCGTCCCGCTTCAGGCGGCTGCGGACGTTGTCGTACACCGCCGCGTTGACCGCGGAGAGGACGGCGCCCGGGCTGGCGTCCGGGTCGCTGCGGGTCAGCGCGGAGATCATGCTCTGGATCATCAGCATCACGAGCCCCGCCGCGAGCCCGTGCCCCGCCACGTCGCCGATGCCGAGCCAGCCGCCCTGGGGCGTCGCGAGCACGTCGTAGTAATCGCCCCCGACCTCGGCCGCCGGCTGCATGATGGCGGAGATCTCGAGTCCCTCGATCGAGAGCTCCGCCGGCACCAGCGTGGTCTGGATGCGCGCCGCCACGACGCTCTCCTGCCGGACCCGCTCCTGCTCCAGCCGCTCGCGCAGCTCCACCTGCCGCACGACCTCCCAGTGCAGCGCCGCGGCCTTCACCGCAGAGCCGATCTGGAGGCGGAGCGCGTCATAGACCATCTCGTTGGCGCCGCTGTCGAGCACCCCGACGCCGAACTTCTCCGTGTCGCCGAACGCGACCGGGAGCGCGATGACGCTCCTGCGCTCGTCGCCCACCAGGAACCCCGGGGGCGCGAGGCGGCGCGCCGGGAAGCTCGCCTGCGGCGGCTCCACCTCGCGGCCGTCCTCCATCAAGAAGAGCGGCTTCATGGTGGTGCGCTGCGGGTTGTCGTACAGCGACACGGCGACGCGCGAGAACTGCATCCGCGGCAGCTCCGACGCCATCATGCGCCTCAGGATGGGCAGGCTCAGGCAGGTCGAGAAGCTCCGCGCGCTCCAGCTGAGGTAGAGCGACGCGAGCTCCACGTTCAGCCGCTGCTGCCCCTCGGCGCGCACGGCCGCGCTCCCGATGACGATGCGCGCCGCGTGCCAGAGCCGCTCGAGCGCGTCCGCCGCGGCCCGGTCGCGGAGGTCCCCGGGCCCGCGGCGGAACCGCTCGCGCAGCAGCGTGATCACGCCCTGGAAGTGCTCGAGGTTCGCGCCCTCGCGCCCGGCCGAGTCGAGGAGCGCCTCGAGCATGCGCAGGAAGCGGCCCTCCTTGCCGGCGAGCTCCTCCTCCAGCGCCGACAGGAGCTCGCCGGCCCAGCCGTGGAGCGAGCCGGCCGGGATCGCGACGCTCTTCTCGAGGAGGCGCTCCAGGTCCGCCCGCTGGCCGGGGGGCGGGAGCGGCTCGCGCCACGCCCGGCTCGACGGGACGCCCGCGGCCTCGGCGCTGTAGCCGCAGCCGCACGACTCGCGCAGCATGAGCTCGACCGGGAAGAGGCTGCGCTCCGGGACCGGCTCGCCGTCCATCATGCGCAGCAGCGCGTCGACCGCGCGCGCGCCGAGCCGCTTGATCGGCTGGTGGACGGTGGACAGCGACGGCTTCGTGAAGCGCGCGATGACGGCGTCGTCGAAGCCGGAGACGAGCACGTCGGCCGGGACGCGCAGGCCGTGCGCCGCGAGCTCATCGATCGCCCCGAGGGCCATGTTGTCGTTGGCGACGACGACGGCGTCGAACGCGACCCCGCGGTGGAGGATCTCGCGCATCGCCGTGCGCCCGGTGTCGATCGTGAACACGCCGGTCGCGAAGAGCCGCTCGTCGAAGGGCAGCGATCGGTCCGCGAGCGCCCTCCAGTAGGCGCTGGCGCGCACCTCGGCCTCCTCGTTGTTGGCCGGCCCGCCGATGTACGCGACGCGCCGGCGCCCGTGGTCGTCGACCATGTGCGCGACCGCGAGCTCGATCCCGACGGCGTTGTCCACGATGAGGCTCGGGATGCCCTCTATCGCCGTCCCGATGCTGCAGACGGGCAGCGGCGCGTAGGACTGGCAGAACCGCTGCATCCCCTCGATGCCGACGTGATGGCAGAGGGTCGTCGAGGCGACGATGATGCCGTCGACCGTCTCGGCGCCGATGAGCTGATAGATGCTGTTCTGGGCCGACCCGGCCGCGCCGGCCGACCCCGCGAGCGCGAGCGTCTCCCCGAAGGCGATCACCAGGTTGACGTCGTGGGCCTCGGCGGAGCGCTCGACGCCGAAGCGCACGTCGGACTGGTACTCGCCTCGTACGTAATCCACCAGCAGGGCGATCGTCCGGCGCTTCCTGGTCATGAACTACGGGCCTCGCGTCAGGAGTCGGCGATCGAGACGAGCTCCGGCGACATGCGCTCGAGCGCGGTGAGGCTCCGCCGCTGCCACCCGAGCCGGGCGTCCGTGAGGAACTGGATCTTGCACTTCATCCCCTGGCTCCCGAGGCCGCAGATGAAGCTGATGAACGCCTTCAGGCAGCTCGAGTTCAGGAAGTAGAGGGCCCTCACGTCGAACTCCACGGCGCTCACGGACAGGCGTATCACCTCCGCCTGGAGGGTCTTGAAATAGGAGCCGAGCGGCGCGGCCGCCGCCATGTCGCCCGTGCCAGTGAGCTTGACGCTGAGGGTGTCGTCCCTCAGGGCCGGCTCGATCCCGAAGCTGTCCGTGACGACGGAATCAACCTTTAAGCTGCTCATCAACCCTCCATCTCCCAACCGGCGCGTGCGCGATGATCGTCAGCTCGTTCCCCTCGATCTTGTAGTCCACGTCGAGCCCGCCCTCGGCGCGCACCCGCGCGAGGCCGAGCCCCGAGACCCCCTCCACCATCGCTGTCTCGCAGATGAGGTCGTCGTAGTGCTTCACCGGATCGCTCGCTGTCTTCAGCTCGAGCAGCCGCCGCTCCACCTCGCGCAGCCGCTCCGGAGACGCCTCGTTGCGGGCGCGGATCTTCATGATGTAAGAGCTCTCGTGCTCCTCCAGCGCGAGCTCCAGGCTGACGCGGGGGCCCGCCGAGTACTTGGTGATGTTCTCGGCGAGCTCGTGCGCGGCCATGTAGAACCGCGAGCTCACACTGGCATCGTCCAGCACCATCCCGCAAAAGCTGGAGACCAGCCGGAGCACCGCAGTGGCCAGCCGCTCGCTCGGGAAGAACGTGATGCAAAGGAACAATGCGGCATCCTGGCTCGGTTCGGGCTCGGGCACGATGGACCAGGCTACGGCGTTCCCGGAGCGGATCCAATCCCATACGCCCCCGCGCGATCGCGTAGGTGAGCGCGCGCCCTACAATGTCACGTCCGCCGCGCGGGCGGCGGCGTCGCGGCCCGCGCGGCGCTCGCGGCGGCTCGACGGATAGCGCGTTTGACGAGCCGGGCGCCGCGCGCGGGGGGAGCGATCCAGTGCAGTGGCTCACGCGATCTTCGAGGTGCGTGGTGCACGAGACCGCGTCGAGCGGCGCCTGCCCGCTCACTGGCGCGCGACGAGGCGCTTGCCCTGCGCCCTCAGGTTCGACACGGCGTCCCCGACCCGCTGCGAGAGGGCCAGCCCCCTGGGCACGATGAGGCCGCTCGGCCCGCCCACGCGGCCGAACGACCACGAGAGCGCCGAGCCCTCGGCGTCCCACGGCGCGAGCCGCTCGCGGCCCTCCGACGGCATCGCGCCGACGATCTCGCGCCGCTCCAGGTCGAGCACGGCGATCCGGTCGGCCGACGAGAGCAGCAGGGTCCTGCCGTCGGGCGCGGCGGCGATGTCCTCCCACTCCGCCCCGGTCACGCCCTCGAGCACGCGCTCCGCGAGGCCGGCGCGGCGGACCACGACGACGCCCGTCGCGTCCGCGAACGCGGCGTCGCCCGGCAGGGGGCCGTCGGCGATCGCCGTCGCCCGCGGCGTGGCGTACCCGAGGACCCGCACCTCGCCGCGCCGCTCGTCGATGCGCGCCACCGCGCCCGAGCTGAACGCGAGCCACAGCCCGGGGCCGACGTCGCCGCGCGCGGGGCTCGGGCGCGTCTCGTAGACGTAGCCGTCGGTCACCGCGATGGTGCGCGACGAGAGGTCGCGGAGCGACGTCGCGACGAGGTTGCCGTCGAGCTCCTGCGTGAAGAGCGTCCGGCACGCGGCGTCGACGCCGAGGACGAACGCGGGCGCCCTCGGCACCGCCTCGACGACCGCGCCGCTCGCCGCGTCGAACAGCGTCCACACGCCCTCGTCCCTGCGGTAGGCGAGGACGCGCCCGTCGTCGCACGCGCGCAGCAGGTGCCCCCGCCCCGCGGCCGCGCGGCGCCGCGAGCCCTCGCTGTAGAGGCGCACCTCGCCGCCGACCTGGAAGGCGACCGTGCCCCCGACGCGCAGCGCCGCGGCGGCCGAGTCGCCCGGGGCGCGGCTCTCGGGGCCGCCGAGCGGGTCGAGCCCCTCGAACCGGAGGAGCCGCTCGGCGGCGGGCGGGCCCGGGCTGAAGAGGACGAGGTCGCGCGTGAGCACGCGGCGGTCCGGAAGCCGCCACGCGCCGAGCAGCACGTGCGGGCCGACGTCGCGCTCGGCGATGTCGGCCGCCTCGCCGCGCTCGCGCAGCGGCCGCGGCGCGCGCTGGCCCGGCGGCGCCTCGCACGGCGAGCCCTCGGGCGGCGGGTCGCCCGCGGCGCGCCCGCCCTTGCGGAGGTAGTGCCAGACGCTGCCGCCGCTGCCGCACACGCCGAGGTCGAGCCCGCCGGCGTCCCAGCGCGCCGAGGCGGGCGCCGGATCCGTGTCGAGCTCGAGCAGCGGCGCGCCGGGCCGGTCGAAGGCGTAGATCGACGTCCGGCTCTGCTGCACGAGCGCGATCGCGGGGCCCTCCGGGCTGAAGCGCCCGAGCACGGCGGGGGCGGCCAGGGTGATCTCGGCGGCCGCGCCCGCGCCCGGCTCCCAGAGCAGCGCCTTGCGCCCGAGCACCGCCGCGACGCGCGCGCCGTCGGGCGAGACGCCGAGCACGTTGCCGCGGAACGGGTGCCGGTCGACGGCGCCCGCGCCGGCGCCGCGCCGCATGTCCCAGCGCGCGATCCCGCCGTCGGAGGAGCAGGCGAGCACGGGCGCCGCCTCGGCCGCCTGCACGGCGCTGCTGCAGCGCACCGGCGCGATCGCGGCGAGCGCCACCGTGCCGCCCTCGCGGAGCCGGAAGACGCGGACCTCGCCCGTGACCGAGCGCGTCGCCAGCGCCGTGTCGAACGCGAACGGCACGCGCTCCACGTGCGGGGCGTCGTGCGGGCGCAGGGCGATCACGCGCGGCGACTTGGCGCGCGCGACGCTCTCCGGGTCGGCGTCGAGGGCGACGTCGTCGATGACCTGCGGGTCGGGCGGGCGCAGGTCGGCGACGAGCAGGGCGCCGCCGGGGCCGCCGGCGACGACCCAGCGATCGTCCCAGGGCAGCGCCGGCGCCACCACGCTGTCGACGGTCAGGAAGTGCGCGCGCGGCAGGCCCATGGACGCCGTGGCGAGGTCGAGCGGCAGCGCCGCGTCGTCGGCGCGCCGCGCGAGGGCCGCGGCGATCCACGCGGCGCGGTGGTACGGGTCCTCGGTGCGGCGCGCCTTGCCGACGAGCTCCGCGAGGTCGGCGCGCTCCTCGGCCGCGCGGCGCGCCGCCTCGGCGCTCGCCTGGCGCGCGGCGACCCACCGCTCCCCCGCGAGCGCCGCCCCGACGGCGAGCCCGAGCGCCGCGACGGCGCCGATCTTCCTGGCGCGCCGGGCGCGGGCGCGCCGGAGGCTCTCGCGCACGAGCGTCTGCTCGCGCCGCGGCAGCCGCGCCACGTCGGCCGCGCCCCGGGTCACCTGGTCGAGCAGGTCGCTCCGCAGGAGGAAGTCGGGGTGCTCGCCCGAGCGGTCCCACACCTCGGCGGCCTCGCGGAGCCGCTCGAGCAGGATGAGCCGGTCCATGTGCAGCGCGCGGGTGGACGCGATGTGGGGCCAGCTCGAGACGAGCGCGCCGTGGGCGAGCTCGACGGCGCGGTCGCGGCGGCTCAGGAGGCGCGCTCGCTCGAGGGCGCCGAGGACCCTGTCGACCTCGGCGGGCGGGGCGGCGATGGCCTCGACGAGCTCCGCCTCGGCCCAGCGCACGCGCGAGCCGTCCATGGCGCCGAGGCGGAGCATCGCCTCGTCGGCGATGGCGCGGTCCTCCGGGGCGAGGGCCGCGAGGGCGGCGTCGGCGTGCCGCGCGACGGCGCCGGGCACGCCGCCGAGCTCCTGCCAGGCCTCGCCGCGCAGCGGGCCGCGCGCGTCACGTCGATCGCGCGCGTCACGTCGATCGCGCGCGCCGATCGCGCTCTCCCACCATTCGGCGAGGGCGAGCGACACGAAGGAGAGCGCGGCGCCGCCGCTCCGGAGCTCGCGCTGCACCTCGGCCGCGACCTGGGTCAGGCCGCGCACCTCGACGCCGGCGAGCCTGGCGGGGCCCGCGACGAGGTCCTTCACGGCGGCGGCGGCGGGCGGCCCCACGTAGCGCAGCGCCGCCCGGAGGCCCTCGCCCGCGGGCGACGCGAGCAGCGCGGCGGCGCGCTCGTCGGCCTCGTCGAGCACGCCGATGAGGCGGAGCCCGCGGCGCGCCTCGCCTGTCGCGAGCGCGCCGACGAGCGCGGCGAGCCGCCCCTCGCCGAGGGGCGCGATCGGGTCGACGACGAGCGCGACCCCGACGGCGGACGCCATGCAGAACCGGGTGAGCTCGGCGAGGTCGGCGGCCTCGAGCTCCGGCGAGACGGCGGCGAGGGCGAGGGCGAGGGCGCCGTCCGGATCGGCGCCGGGGGTGAGGCGCGCCTCGATCCAGTCGTCCTTGTGGTCGGCGTGGCGGCGCGCGAGGTGGGGCACGAGGCCGGCGGAGGCGAGCGAGGTCTTGCCGGAGCCGCGCGGCCCCTGGAGGATGACGCACGGCTCGAACTCGAGCTCGCGCCCGAGGCGCGCGATGTCGTCGTCGCGCCCGAAGAGGAGCCCCTCGTCGGCGGACGAGAGGGGGGAGAGGCCCCGGTAGGGCCGGTCGGGGACGCCGTGGGGTCGCTCCCAGACCTCGTCGAGCAGCTGCTTCAGCCGCCCTGGCGCGACGCGCCGGTGCGCGGGGTCGACGGAGAGCAGGCGCTCGAGGAGCGCGACGAGGCCGCGCGGCAGCTGCGCGGGGTCGCGCCCGAGGTCGCGCATGGCGCCGCGCAGGGTGGCGTTGCGGAGCTCGGTCCACCACGCGGTGACGCTCGACGGATCGGAGCAGTCCTCGGGCTCGTCGGGGACGTCGTGCGGGAGGCGCCCGGTCGTGAGCTGCGCGATGCAGACGGCGAGGGCGTAGGCGTCGGTGGCGGCGGTGGGCTCGGCCATCTCGAGCACCTCGGGGGCCATGAAGCCGGGCGTGCCGATGACATTGCGCGCGGCGGCGGGGCTCTCCGCGCCGGCGACGGCGCGGCGGGTGGAGGCGTAGACGTCGCGCTCGGCGAGGAAGGCGGCGGTGCCGAGATCGCCGCTGCCGCCGCCGGCGCCGCCGCCGCTGCCGCTGCTGCCGGCGCCGGCGCCGCCGCTGCCGCTGCCGCCGCTGCCGCCGCTGCCGCTGCCGCCGCTGCCGCTGCCGCTGCCGCCGCTGCCAGCGCTGCCGCCGCTGCCGCTGCCGCCGCCGATGCTGACGGCCGGGGGCGCGGGGGCGCGCGAGGTGGGGCCGCCCGGCGGGGCGCCTGCGCGCCGCGAGATGCCGAAGTCGAGGACCTTGAGGGTGCCGTCCTGGGTGAGGAACAGGTTGGCGGGCTTGAGGTCGAGGTGGACGACGCCGCGCGCGTGGATGACGTCGAGCGCGCCGGCGACGTCGCGGGCCCAGGCCACGACGCGGCGCCAGGGGATGCGGCGCCGGTAGCGGATCAGGTCGGCGAGGTTCCTGCCCTCGAGGAGCTCCATCGAGACGAACGGCGTCCTCGGGGCGCCGTGGAGGATGCCCGCGGCGTAGATGGTGACGAGCGAGGGGTGGCGGAACGAGGCGAGGAGCTTGGCCTCGTCGGACCAGTCGGCGGCGTCGGCGAAGTCCGAGACGAGGAGCTTGAGGGCGACCTCGCGGAACGGGGCCCCGTCGGGCAGGAGCTCCTCGGCGCGCCACACGTCGCCGAAGCCGCCGCGGCCGAGGCGCACGCGCAGGCGATACCGGCGGTCGAGCACGTCGCCGGGCGCGTGCCCGAGCCCGCCCGGGGGCAACGGCACGGCGCCCGGATCGCGGGAGGAGTTGCCCTCATCGACGAGCGTGCGGTCCATCGCAGGACGACGGTATCACCAGCGCGCGGCGAGGTGGACGGTCCGTCCGGTCCTCCGTCCCCGCCTTCCCTCTCTCGTGCTCTCGTGCGCGATCTACCGTGCCCGGAAGCTCCCTCACCGGAACGGCCACGGGTCGCCGACGCTCCGCGAGGCGATGCGGTAGTCGCCGGGCTCGCCCCACACCGCGGCCTCCCGGTCGGGCGCGTTGCGCCCCAGGGCGAACGTGAATGACAGGACGGGCCGCTGCCCCGCGCGCGGCCGCCGCTGCGGCCCCGACCAGCGCACCTCGAGGTTCGTGGCGAGCGCCGCCTCCAGGGCTGCGACTGCCTCGTCCGCGTCGGTGGTCGTGACCCGGGTGCCCACGAAGAAGCCGGGGACGTCCTGCTCCACGATGTGGAGGTGCTCGCGCAGCCACGCGGCCCCGTGCGCCCCCGACGCGGGCGGGAACGGCGGCGCGTAGAGCACCTCGGCGATCGCCGCGCCGACCAGGCCGGCCACGCTGATGTGGTGCCACTGCAGGCGCTCCGGCTCGGGCGGCCAGGGCTCGGTCTCCAGCTCGATCGCGAGCGCCTCGAGGTACTGCGCCGGCCCGTCGAACGCCGGCGCCACGCCCGCGGCCTCCGTGTCGACCAGGTAGACCGTGCCGCCCTCGCCGATCCAGACCGAGGGATACCCCTTCGCCACGACCGGGAGCAGCACCTCCCCGCCCGCGCGCGGCAGCTTCTCCGGCCCGATCGGCCGTCCGCCTTCGAGCGCCTTCAGCGCGGCGAACACGCCGAGCCGCTTGTCCGGCGGGATCGGCGCCCCCCCGGCGAGGCCCTCGAGCTCGAGCGCGCCCTCGTACGGGGGCAGCCCGCGAGACTCCAGCAGGGCCCGAAGCGCCTCGGGGGTCGTGGTGTGCTCGGGGTCGCGCCGGAGGTCGAGCTCCTGGAAGACCTCGACCGCGTGCCGGCTCAGCCGCTTGCGCGCGCTGTCCGCGACCCGGATCGGACGGCCGCTGCTCCCGCGTGCCTTGCTCATCTCCGTCGCTCCCTCCGGCGCTGCTGCCGCATGCCCTGCGCCCAGCGTGGGTCGGGCGGCGTGCTGCGCAGCGAGTCCGTCCCGGTCTCGCTGCTCGCGCCCGGCTGCACCACGCGCTCCCGCGGCGCGCCCCAGCGATCGCGCATGTTCTGGAGCAGCTGGGAGCAGTTCGGACACGGGGCGCGCGCCGTCCCGTCGGGGTGCTGCGCCTGGATCGAGGTGATGTCGCCGAGGCAGCGCTGGATGCGCCGGCGGTCGCGCGGGTTGTTCGGATCGAGCGGGCGGCCGTTGTTGTTCTGGCGCTCCCAGTTGCGGATGTACTCGCTCAGCGCGCCCGGCTCCGCGCAGGTCTCCGGGCTCCGCCGCTCGGCCGGGTAGAAGGGCTCGCCGCGGAGGTCGACCGGCGGCGGCATCGCCGCGGCCACGACGGGGTGCAGCGCCGGGTCGCTGCTCCGGCCCGCCGCGCTGGCCCCTCGGCCTCGGACGCCGTGCCCGGAGACGTTGCACAGCACCGGGGTGAGCCCCTCCGGATCGACGACGCGGAGGGGCTGGCCCCGGGCGTACTCGAACCCGTTCAGCCCGCCGGTGATCCCCAGCGGGTCGGGGCTCAGGTACAGGCCGACCGCGGCGTCGTAGAAGCGGTAGCAGTTGTAGGCGAGGCCGGTCTCGTCGTCGTGGTACTGGCCGGGGTACCGCCACGGGGTCGGGGGCGGCGCGCCGGGCGGAGCGTCGAGCGCGCCCCACACGCTCGGCCGGAGGCGCGCGAGCACCTCGCCCGTGTCCGAGAGCAGGAGCGACGGCGCGCCGCCGGCACCGAGCGCGTAATGCACCCACCGGCCGCCCTCCGCCGCGCCCCCCGGCCGCTCCCGGTGCGCGAGCGGCCCCTCGCCCTGCTCGCCCCAGAGGTGGTCGCGCACGCGCACGGCGCGCCGCTGCCCGCCGGCGATCTCGTCCGTGATCTCCTGGAGCAGGTCGTCCCCGCTCCAGACGAAGCGGGTCTCCAGCAGGGCGCCGTCGGCGCGGCGCACGCGCTTGAGCAGGCGGCGCGCGGAGGTGTCGTAGACGTTCTCGACCCGGGTCCCGTCCGGCAGCACCACCGCGTCGAGCAGCCCTCGACCGCTCCACGCATACCGGACGCGCTCGCCCGTGGCCGCGTCGACGCGCGCCGTTCGGCGCGCCTCCGCGTCGTGGTCGTACGCGACGTCGCCACGCGAGAGCAGCACCCCGCCCGGGCCGTAGCGGCGGGCCGGCGCGCCGTCCCCTGCGTCGAGCAGGCGCCCGCCGCCGCCGTGCGCGAACCGCTCGGCCGGGGCGTGCGTCGAG
This sequence comes from Sorangium sp. So ce321, assembly GCF_051530195.1. Classification (NCBI taxonomy): domain Bacteria; kingdom Pseudomonadati; phylum Myxococcota; order Polyangiales; family Polyangiaceae; genus Sorangium; species Sorangium sp. So ce321. The sequence goes on from NZ_CP150329.1 coordinate 9,226,337, forward strand.
AGCCGCGCGAGGACGCGCCCCGCTGCGTCGTGCTCGAAGCGCGTCCGCTCGCCGTCCGTCGCCACGTGCTCCACGAGGTCGCCGCCCGACGAGTGCGCGAAGCCCTCGGCGTACGTGGTGCCCGGCGGCAGCGGCCCGACCCAGGCCGGCTCCGGCCCGCGCGCAGCCGCCGACCCGAGCACGCGGCGCTCGACCAGCGCGCCGACGCCATCGTACCGGCAGAGCACGCGGCCCCCGCCCGGCAGCTCGCGCAGCAGCTCCCGCCCGAACGCATCGTGCGTGCGCTCGATGGCGGCGCCGGAGGCGACGACGCGCCGGGCGCGGCCCATCAGGTCGCGCTCGTAGCGCGCCTCGTACCCCGTCGAGGTCCGGAGCGCCGTGCGCCGTCCGGCCGCGTCGTACGCGCTCTCGATCACCACCATCCTGCCCGCGCAGGTCTGCGCCTCGCGGACGAGGTTGCCGCGCTGGTCGTACGTGAACTCGCAGAGGGTGACCTCGGTCTCCGCGCTGACCAGCCGGCCCACCGGGTCGTAGCCGAAGGCGTCGAAGGTGTCGTCGGCGTAGGCGCGCCGGACGACCCTGCCGCACGGATCCCGCTCGATCTCGGTCGCCTCGCCGGCCGCGCTCTGGATGAGCTGGAGGCGCCCCGCGGGGTCGAGGCGGTAGCGGCGCTCGCGCCCGTCGAAGAAGCGCTCGGCCACGACCCGTCCGGCCGCGTCGCGCTCGATGCGGTGCACCTCGCCGCGCTCGTTCACCACCTCGACGAGCTGGCACTCCCGGTCGTAGCGGAAGCGGGTGAGCTCGCCGTTCGGCTTGCGCAGCTCGTGCACCAGGTTGTACCCGCCCCACGCGAGCTCGTACGCGCCGCCGTCCGGGCCGCGGTAGCGCGTGATCCGCCCGTCCTCGTCGCGGTCGATCGCGACCTCGGCGCCTCCCGGGAAGCGCAGCCCTCGGAGCGCGCCGCGCTCGTCGTAGTGGAAGCTGGTCCTGTGTCCCTCCTCATCCGTGACGGCGAGCACCCGGCCCACATCGTCGTGCTCCATGCGGCGCGGCTTGCCGTGCGGCTCCACGAGCCCGACGAGGTTCCCCTCGGCGTCATGGCGGAAGAGGGTGACCCCTCCGTCCGGCAGCACGGCGCTCACGCGCAGCCCCCGCTCATCGTAGGTGAAGCGCAGGAGCTCACCGAGCGCGTCCCGGACCCCGAGCAGGTTCGCGGCGCCGTCGTAGCTGTAGTGGCAGGTGACGCCCAGCGCGTCGGTGGCCTCGACCACGTTGCCCTGCGCGTCGTGGCGGTGCTCGATTCGCGTTCCCGCGGGGTCGACGATCGCGACGATCCGGCCCGCCGCGTCGCGCTCGTAGAGCGTGCGCGCGCCGGTCGGGTCGCTGTACGCGACGAGATCGCCGCGACCATCGTACGCGGCGCCCTCGACCCAGACGCCGGCGGCGAGGTCGATCTTGCCGAAGGCGTTCCTGTCGAAGCGCCGCGCCTGCCGGGAGTCGTACACCATGGTGAAGTCGCCGGCGTACTCGAGGCGGCAGTGGAGCACGCCCCGCGCGGGCGTCTGCCCGTCGGCGAGCACGGTCGGGCTCCCCTCGGCCAGGGCCGGGTCGCGCGCGCCGGGGTGCGCGCACCAGGTCTCGGTGCAGCGGCCCTGCGCGTCGTAGCGGTAGAAGACGCGCAGCCCCGACGGGGAGGCCTGCTGGACGAGGCGGTGCTCTTCGTAGGCATAGCGGACGCTCTGGCCGGCGGCTTCCGTGGCCGCGACGAGGTCGCCCTGGTCGTCGTAGGCGTAGGTCCGGCAACGCACGGCGCGACCGCGCGCGGTGACGAGCTCGAAAGCCTCGATGCGCCCTCCCGGATGGCGGCGGACGCGCACGGCGCGGCCGGCGCTGTCGCGCAGCGCCTCCAGCAGATCGCCCTGGTAGGCGAGGTCGATCCGGTTGCCGGCCCGGTCGACGACCGCGGCCAGCCGGTGGCGCTCGCGGGACGCGGCGAAAGGCTCGAAGAGGTAGACCAGACCGTCGTCGCCGGTGATCAAGAACCCTTCCTCGTCGCGGCGGAGACGGCCGCCGCTGTTGAGCGCGACCTCGCCGCCCGGCGGCGGGATGTCGCGAAGGGACGCGGCGCCGCTCGGAGCGTGGACGATCAGGGTGCGCCGCCGGAGCTCGATCTCCCAGGCGAGTGAATGGGTCCACCCCGCGCCGAGCCCGACGTCGCGCTCGCGGGCGAAGGACGAGTAGCTGCGGCGCAGCTCGAAGACCATCGGCCCCGTCAGCACCAGATCGGTCTGCGGGAGCGTGTAGACCCGCCCCGTCGCCGGGTCGACCGGGTCGCCGGCGTGCGTGCCGCCGTTGCCTCCATGTGCCGGGTTCATGCAGCCGCCGCCGCTCCCCGGCCCGCAACCGTTCGCGCCCGGTCCGCCGCCGTTTGCGCCGTTGCCCCCGGTCGTCCCGTTGCCGCCCTGGCCGGCGCCGCTGCCGTTGCCGCCGCGCCCGTTGCCGCCGCCGCCGGCGCCGCCGCCGCCCAGGATGAAGACGCCTGGGTTCATGCCAGGGATCGCCGGGATGTTGGGAACGGGGGCGGTGCGCGGCACGAGAGACAGTATCGCCCGGAGCGTCCCGGGGACACCAGCGCCCGGCCGCGCGAGGTGCCGCCGGCGCTGAGGGGTCGGCCGAGGCGTGGGAGCGAGTTTGCGCGACGGCCCCGGTCGCCGAGACGCTGGCGGTGTATCGATGGACGCCCGACGGGTTCCTCCTCGTCGTGGTCGCCAGGGGGGAAGAGCGAGTCAGGGCCGAGCCGTTTGGTGCGGTGGAGCTCGCCGTGCACACGCTCGTCGAGGGGAGACCGAGGGCGCCGGGGGGAGGCGGTTGATCCCCCCTGCCGCCCCGACGCGCGCACGGCGCCTCACCCCGGTGATCGTCGCCGCGTCCGCCGCTTCCCTTTGGCCTGCGCCAGCTCCGCCCGCAGCGCCTGCACCTCGGCCTGCAGCTTCTCGTTCGCCTCGCGCACCTTGGCCTCGGATTCGCGCGCCCTGGCCTCGGCCTCGCGCGCCTGAGCCTCGGCCTCGTCCGGCGTCGGCAGCAGATCGTGGCCCTCGCGGTCGCGCGCCAGCCGGAGCATCGGGCCGAGCGACCGGTCTTCGACGACGGTCCACCAGAGGCCGAGCGTCTCGCACGCGCGGAGATCCGGGTCGTCGGGCGCCCGCTCGACGAGATCGCCATCCAGGGCGTCCCAGATGTGGATCGGGCGCTCGCGATCCTCGGGATGAAAGCGCACGATCTCGCGGATGCCCGCGGCACGGTAGCGCTCGAGCTTCTCGTCCCAGTCGGGCTCCCCCTCGTCCGAGTCGCTCACGATCTCGACCCCGAGGTCGGGCGCGCCGTGCAGCCAGGTCTTCCACGTGCGGAAGGTCCGGTGCGGCACGCCCAGACGGACGAAGGCGTCGGGGGTGAGGCGCTTCTTCGAGGTCCGCGGGTCCCAGTAGACGAACTGATCGGAGCCGAGGGTCGCCGTGTGCGCGAGCTCGCGCTTGAGGATCAGGTACAGCGCGGTGCGGAGCTCCAGGTGGCGGTTCGTCTCGAGCGCTTCTTCGGCCTCGGGGAAGTACACCGGCTCGGGCGGGCGGCTGTAGACGTGGGCCCGCATCGGTCGGCGAGGTGCGGCCGGCGGGCGGACCGTGGGCTCGATGGCGGACATGGCCTGCTGCGGAAGATACCACGCGCCGCTGTCGTGCGGCATCGACCGGCCGAGACGGCGGCAGGCTTGCCCGGTCGCATCTCTCCCCCCCTCGGGTGCGCATTACTCGCGTGCGCGTTCTCCCGTGTGCGAAAGCTCCCTCGGCGAAACGGCCACGGCTCGCCGACGCTCCGCGAGGCGATGCGGTGGTCGCCGGGCTCGCCCCACGCAGCGGCCTCGCGCTCGAGCACGTCGCGCCCCACGCGCCCCCGCGGCGGCTCGCCTGCGCGTGGACATCTCAGCCCGGCACGCGACACTGTCGCGCATGGGCGTGGCGGCACCGCGACGGAAGCTCTCGCCAGGCGAGTATCTCGAGCTCGAGCGCGCATCGGAGGTGAGGCACGAGTATGCCGGCGGCGAGCTCTTCGCGATGTCCGGCGGCACGTTCGAGCACAGCGCCATCGCCGCGAACCTCGGCCGGCTGCTCGGCAACGCGCTGGGCGAGCGCGGGTGCATGGCGCTGAGCTCCGACATGCGCATCAAGATCCCCTCCGCGGATCGCTACGTCTACCCGGACGGCTCGGTCGTCTGCGGCCGCCCCGAGTTCGAGGATGAGCGGCGCGACACGCTCCTGAACCCGACCCTCGTGCTCGAGGTGCTCTCCGACTCGAGCGAGGCGTACGATCGCGGCGACGAGCTTGCGCATTACCAGACCGTGGCGTCGATCCGAGAGGTCGTCCTGGCGTCGCAGAAGGCGCCTCGGATCGAGGTCTTCGCACGCCAGGACGACGGGAGCTGGGTGCTCCGGGTCTATGGCCCCGGCGACCGCGCTGCGCTGTCGTCGGTGGGATGCGACATCGTCGTGGACGAGGTGTACCGGGGCGTGCTCGAGGCCACCAGTACGGGACGCTGAGGCCGCCTCGCGCTCGACAGGCCTCGTGAGCGCACCGCCACGCGCCGGGGAATCTTCGCGTCGACGATCTCCTTGCTCTCCTCGAGGCGGAGCGATTCCATGAGATCATCAACGGCGAGCTGATCCGGAGGTCCATGCCGAGCTGGCGCCACGGGGGCGCTCAGTTCCGGCTCTCGAGCCGCCTGGGCGGGCCTTCGACCGCCGCCCCAGGCGCGGGAGGCCCGGGCGGGCGGGATCTGGCCTGTGCGGCGTGGCTGCAAGCGGGGCTGCCCTTCTGCGCACGGCGGCACGCCCGCATCTCCTTCCCCCTCAGATCCGGTCGCAGATCGGAGAACACATCGCTTGCGGCGTGCTCGAGGGCGCTTTCACGGTCGGGGCCTCCTGCTCGGGCGGGGCCTCCTCGGCGCTCTCGTCCGCGCTCTCTTCCTCATCGCACGCGCCCTCGGAGGCGCCGCTCGGTCCAGGCTCGCCGAGCTCGCAAGGGCTCTCCTCGCTCGACGCGACGCAGCCAGGGAGCGCCGCGAGCGACATGAGCCCGGCGAGAAACAGGGCGGAAAGGCCGAACGACTTCAGGGCATGACGAACCATCATCGCATCTCTCCCTATCGAGGCAGCCCGAGAGCTGCCGTGTGACTGCAGCCCTCCACCGGGCCTCGCGAGACTCGGGGCTTCCTCATCGCTGCCGCGACGCCCGGCTCCCGCTTCAAGCACCATGTGTGCCACGAGATGTCCAGCGCCCATCCGCGGCCTCGGCGGCGCCATGCGCATTTTCCGACATCATGTTTTTGCCGGATCCCGCAAAACGTTGCACGGCAGACAGGCGCCGTGAGTGGCGCGCTGCCTCGCCGCCGCAACCCTGCTCGGCCGTGGTGTCCTTGGCCGGGGGCGATGTTGCGATGAAACGAAGTCCGCCGGGCGCCGGAGCCGGCCGAGGTGCCCGCGCAAGAGCTGGGAGCGGACGGCGACCTCAACGCGCTCCGGTATCCCGGCGTCCCGGGACGCCCGCCACCTCAACGCGCCCTGGTATCCCCGCGTCCCGGGACGTCCGCCACCTCAACGCGCCCTGGTATCCCCGCGTCCCGGGACGTCCGCCACCTCAACGCGTCCTGGTATCCCGGTGTCCCGGGATGCCCGCCACCTCAACGCGTCCTGGTACCCCGGTGTCCCGGGACGCCCGCGACCTCAACGCGTCCTGGTATCCCGGTGTCTCGGGACGACCGCCACCTCAACGCGTCCTGGTATCCCGGTGTCCCGGGACGACCGCCACCTCAACGCGTCCTGGTATCCCGGCGTCCCGGGACGCCCGCCACCTCAACGCGTCCTGGTTGCCTCAGGATCGAATACCTCAATTTCATTCAGCTTTCCCGGGCCAACGTGAGCCATCTCACGGGCAGTCTCGTCGCTCAGGCCGGGTCCGCCGCGGGCTCCTCCGGCTCCTCCACGGGGGCCGGCGCCACCGCTCCCGGCGCCACGGGCGCCTGCGGCGTCGCCTCGTCCTCGCCGCCGCCGCCGGACGCCACCGGCCGTGACTCCCATGTGGCGAGCGGATCGAGCAAGGCCGCGCTCAGCGCCTCGCTCCCCGGCTCATCCGGATCCGCATACGCGGCGACCCGCGTCGCATAGTCGCGGAGGGCGGCGAGCAACGCCAGGAGCGCGCCGCGCACGTCCGCGGCCGGCGCCGCTTCCGGCTTCGGCGCCGTGATGTGCAGGGCGCGGCCGTACGCGTCGTGCGCCTCCTGGATGTGCGCGAGGAACGCCTCGCCGCCGAGCTTCTTGAACGTCCTCTCGTGCCGGCCCGCGGTGATGGCGTCGAGGCGGTCCTTCGACTCCTTCCACTCGACCTTGTACGGCAGCTTGATGAAGCCGAGCCCGCCCTTGAAGACGAGGTCGTGGAGGCTCATCGCCTCTTCACGGTGCGGGTTCCGCTCCGGCGGCAGCCTGCACCAGCCAGAGAGCCAGTCGTACGCCGCGCTCCAGGCGTTGTCGATGGCGCGATCCGCCTTCGGCTTGCTCTGCGCGCTCGCCGTGACGCCCTGCGGGCGAGTCACCGCCTCGAGCGCGTTGCGGGCGGCGGCGAGGCGCCCCTTCGAGCGCCCGATCGTCATCGGGAGCTCCTTCAGCCTGAGCTCCTTCTGCCTGGCGTCCGCCGTCGTGATGAGCTGCGTCGCGAGGACGACAGCCTCGGCGGCGCTCAGGCGCGGGAGCGCGATCAGGTCCTGTGACGTGAAAGAACGAGCCATGTCGGGGTCCCTTTCCCTCGATTGCTGCATTTACTGCGCGACGGACAAGGCTAGAGCAACAGGCGCTCTCGGCGCAAGGAGTCCATGCGCCAGCACAGCAGGGCGGCGGCTCCGCCGGAGTCAGCCCACGCTCGACGAGCTGTCATCGCCTGTAATTGACAAGGCGCGGGAGGCTCGATCGTCCTCGCAGCAGGGCATCGGGGTCGCGAGGACAGCGCCCTCCGCCGCGCGCAGCACGCCCATGTCTTGCAGACGTCAGAAAGCGACCGCGGGAGGATCGGCAGGAACGACGATTCGCGGACCGGCGGACTCTGACAGACGCGAGAAATCCCGCTCGTTGAAGGTGAGCAACACCTCGACACCGGCCGCTTCGGCGGTCGCCATATGAAGCGCGTCGTATATGGCGCCGGACCGGAGCCCTCTGGACGCACAACGAGCGACCGCCGCCATGTAGATCTCCAGGGTCAGCGACACCACCTCGAACTGGGCCAAGATATCGCCGATCGCTTCCCGTGCGGCTCTGGATGAGATGGGCGGAGATACGGGCAGCTTCGTCAGGACCGACCACAGCTCGCCGAGGGCGTGTACGCTCACCAGGCCATCGATCGCGCCCTCAGATACTGCGCTCAGCCACACGATCGCGCGCGGGTGGTCCCGGTGCGAGGACACCAGCGCGGCGATGAGCACCGACGTATCAAAGGCGACCCTCACCGGTCCCCTTCAGCAGCGAATCGATGCGCGCCTCGCGGTCGGCGCGGTGATCAGCGATGTCCTCGGCCGCGAGCTCCGCGGTGAACACCAGGAACCCGTGTCTCCGCACGAACCGCGGATCCGTGCCGACCTCGTCCGCTGGCACGCCGCTCTCGTCTGCGAGCATCAGCTCCGGCTCGGCTCGGAGCCTCTCGCGAAGCAGCCGCGACGCTTCCTTCTCCGGCGTCGTGCCCAGCCGCTTCGCCCTGAGCTCCAGCGTCTCCACGATCTCCGGCTCCAGGTTGTCCAGGACCAACTGCGCCATCTGCCCTCCAGCGTGCTCGCAGCCGAAGTCTACCTGATGGGCGGTGATTGCGATCTTTTTCGACCTCGAGAACCGGGCGATGCTCCCCTGCCTCGGCCGCCAGAAACCAGAACAGCCACGAGAGCGAGCCCTCCCGCGCCGCTGCGCCCCGCCCGCTCCTCTCCGCCCTCACCCGCCCGCCGCGTCGAGCATCGCCCGCAGGAGCGGCGGCATCCTCCGCGCGTCGCACGGCGCCCTCACCGCCCGGCCCGCGACGACCGCGCTCATGTGGCACGTCCCCGCCCGCGGCAGGTGATCCATCCAGTAGAGGTCGAGCCGGTCGTCCTGCGCGAGCCGCCGCACCATCGGCTCGAGCGGCAGCATCAAGCCCTCGCGGAAGCGCGCCAGATAGACCACGTTCGACAGGCGAACCGGCGAGTTCAGGCCGATCCGGCGCCGCGTCCCCGACGCGAAAGGGCCAGTGTGATCGATGAACTCCACGGTCTGGAGATCGCCATACAGATCTGGCTCCGTCTTCTCGACCGTCACCAGCGTCCACGCGCAGAGCGGCCGCTGCGCCCGCAGGAGCGCGCGGGTCATCTGCTCGAAGTCGGGGAGATCCGCGGCCGCGCGCGCCTCGGTGTAGTGGCCGTGCGCGAACTGGTTGCGCTCGGCCTGCATCAGGTTCGAGAGCGTCTCGAACGTCTGGTTGTGCGACAGCTTGACGTCGAGCACCTCCCTCGCCATCGAGCCGATCGGGTCGTCGCGGTCGCCGAACGCGCGCGCTGCCGTGCGCGCGAGCTCGCGCCAGGCGCCGAGCGCCAGGCCGTCGCGCGTGCGCGTGCGACCGTGGAAGTCGAGCACCGCGCCCCACCCGGGAGGAGGCCCGCCCGCGCCGGAAGCGCCCGCGCCGGAAGCGCCTGCGCCGGAAGCGCCCGCGCCAGCGACGCCCGCGCCGCTGCGCGCCGGGGACGGCGGCGCGCTGCCGCCGCTGAAGAAGGCCGAGACGAGCACCGTCGCGATGAAGCGCCACGTGCCCTCGAGCACGTCGAAGAGCATCTTCACCCGCTCGATCGCGCTCGAGGCCCCGATCGCGGCCCGCACGCGCCCCGCGATGGGATACGGCAGGCCGCCGCTCAGCGCCGAGAGCACGCCGTGCGGATCGCTGCACTCGCGCGAGATCTCCGCCGCCCGCGCGCCCGCGCCGACGTCGTGCAGGAGCTCCCACGAGAGGGTCCGCGCGTGCTCGACCCGGCCGTCCAGGATCGGCGGCCGGGCGTGCCAGTCGCACTGCACCGCGCTCGCCATCACCGCCGGGTCCGCCTTGCGCGGCACGCACGCGGCGACGACGCCCGGCGCGAGCGGCGCGATCAGCGCGCCGGTCCCCGCGTGGCTCGCGACGACCGCCGCGAGCTCCTGCGCGAGCGCGCCGATCACATGCGGCCCGACGCCGCCGAGCGCGCTCTGCTCCTCGATGCCGAACAGGACCGTCGCCCGGCGCCCGCTCTGCGACGCCCCGATCACCTCGAGCGGCGCCGCGAGGCGCGCGCTCGCCGCGCCGTCGCGCAGCTCCACCACGGCAGAGGCCGCCGGGGCGCCGAGGGCCCCCCGCTCGCGCTCCGCCGCGAGCGAGGCGATGGCGTGCAGGGCGAGCTCGACCTCGCGGCCGGCGACGTCCGCGTCCCCGGCGAGCATGAAGTAGCCGCACGCGAACGCCCCGGCCCCAGCCGCCTCCGCGGCCTCCAGGGCGCGGCGGGCCGCGGCGGCCGCCTCCGCGGCGCCGCCCCGCACGAGCACCACCGCCGTGCCGTCCGCGTCGCCGACCGGCAGGTCCGGCCACAGCCGGTGCACCGCGACCAGCGCGGCGGCCGCGCGCGACGCCGCGCCCCTGCCGCTCGCCGCTGCCTCCCCTCCGCGGCCGCTCGCCGCTCCCTCCCCGCCCCTGCCGCTCGCGGCGCCCGAGACCGGGGGCGCCGCCTCGAGCGGCCGGAGCAGGACCAGCGCTCCCTGGCCCTTGCGCGAGAGGAGCGACGCGCACTCCTGCTCCAGGCCGGCGCGCGCGAGCAGGCCGGTCGACGGATCCACCGCCCCGGCGGGGACCGACAGCGCGGCGTAGCGGCGGTCGAAGAACGTCGCGCGCATCCCGCCGACGCAGACGAAGGTGCCGTGCACGAGCGGCGACTCCTCCCCGCGCGCGAGGTGCCGCGCGCCGACCTGCACGGGCACGCTGCACTCCTCGCGGCGGCGCAGCCACCAGCGCACGCCGTCATGGCGCAGCGTGGCCGCGAGCCGCGACGCCACGTCGGCGTAGACGAGCTCGTTGCGCTCCTCGCCGACGCGCTCCGCGCGGCCGAGCCGCAGCACGCCCACCGGCTCGAGCCGGAGCTCGTGGAGGTACCCGTCGCGCCCCTCGATCCGCAGCCGATCGGGCGCGGCCACCTCGCCGCGCCACAGCGAGAACCCGGGCGACTGCGTGAGCCACAGCGTGGCGCCGCCCACGGTGACCGAGCGCAGCTCAGCCCCGGGCGCGCCCTCGGCGGCGCTGCCCTCGGCGGGCGGGATGCTCTCGGTGGGCGGGATGCTCTCGCTCGCCGGAAGATCTCCGCCGCTGTCTCGTGCGCCCGTCACGCGTGCCTGTCCATGGTGATGCCCGCGAGCCGCGCCGCCCGAGCGCCCGGCGGGCTCCTCGGACGATTACCGCACTGCGCCTCGGCAAATTCAACGCAAATATGAAGCCCGCGCGAACCGTCAGGGCTTCGCGGCGCTCCCGACCTCAGCCGGCAGCTCCGCGTCGAGCCAGGCCTCGAACGTGCTCGAGAGCGCGCAGGTCGCCGCGCCGCCGCAGAGGTCCGCGCGTTTCGCCGCAAGCTCGCTCGCGAGCGCGTCTCGAGCGGCCCCGAGCACGCGCGCGCAAACGAGGTTCTTCGCCGTTTGCGCGACGTTCACGCCGCTCCCGGTCGTCGCGACGATCGCTGCGGGCTTCTGGCTGCACGCGCGGCCGAGCGCCGCTTTCGCGCCCGCGTCGGTCGCCGAGAACGAACCGTCCTGCTCCGAGTGGAAGTAAAACTTCGGCCCGGTCACGCGCGACGGGCAGCTCTTCGCGCCGCAGTCCGCGCCGAGCCACGCGACGAAGGGACCGTAGCTCCCGATGTCCGGCCGCATGTCGAAGTCGAGGTGCTCGACGCCGAGCCCGCCGGACAGGCTCGGGGCCTTCGAATAGGCGGACACCGCTCCGTTCGAGAACGTCCAGACCGGGCTCAGCGCAGCCGGCTTCGCGCCCGCGGCAAGCGCGTTGACCTCGTAGGGGACGATGAGCTCGTCGTTGCCATCATCGTCGAAGTCATAGACAGTCAGCGAGGAGATCGCGAGTCCACCGGGCGCGACCTCGATCGTTCCGAACGGAGCCGCAACACGCTTTCCTTCGAGGTCAATCCGCACGATCTCCAGGTCGAAGGCGAGCGCCCGCGCCGCGCCTTCGCCGGCCGCCGCGAGGCGCGTCAGCGACAGCGCCCACGAACCGAGCCCCGCCGGCTGGCAGACCCCGAGCTTCGGCAGGCGCGTCGCCTCGGCCGCCGAGACCTTCGCGGGCCCTTCGAGCTTCTGCGCGTCGGAGATGCGCGCTCGGTTCTGTTCGAGCAACGCCTGGCAAGCGCGCCGGTGCGACACGACGGAGCCGGCCCATTCGAGCTTCGCGCTCGTCCCGTCGATCTGGAGCTCGTAGCGCGTATCGGTCCACTCCAGCGTGACGCTTTGCTTGGCTCCGTCCCGGAGCGGTACGACGAGCCGGAGCTCGCCGCGCCCGTCGGCGAGGACCTCGTTCGACGGCCCCGCGTCGGGCTCCTCGCCGGCGTCGGCCGCCGCCACAGGCTCGCTCGGCTCTTCGGCCGTGGCCTCCGCGCTCGGATCGTGAATCACCGCGCGAACCGGGTGCCCACCGGTTCCGTTCTTCTTCCGGCAAAGGAGCTCGAGCCAACCGTCGAGGCCCTTCGCTTCGCAACCGAGGCCGACGGCACCTGCGATCGACTCGTTCCGGCCGCCCTTGAAAGACGCCGGCGCGGTCGATGACGGAACCGGCTCGGCGGGCGCCGGAGCCGCGGGCGCAGCGGCCGATGAATCGGGCGCGGCGGCCGATGAAGCTGCCTCCGCGACGACCGATGAATCGGGCGCGGCGGCCGATGGAGCTGCCTCCGCGGCGACCGCTGGCGGTGCGCTCGAGTCGGAGCCCGGTCCCGAGCTCGCCGCCGGCAGGCCGGCCTCCTCCGATTTCTGACAGCCGACGAGAATCCCCAGCAGAAAACAAGCGCTCAACGTCTTCATGTTCGCGACCTCCTGCTTGAGCACCCTCCGTACCAGCTCGGAGCCACAGCGAACTGCCGTTGCGGGGCTCAAGGACCGGCCGCGGCGTGTGTCGGGGCGGCCACGGTAGCGTGTTCCGAGCGCGCCGGGCGAACCGAGCTCGACTCCGGTCGACGCATTCGGACGGAGTTCGCGTACATTGTCGTGGCGCGGCGTGGCCGCGAGCCGCGAGCCGCGACGCTACGTGCCGCGCCGCCCGAGCGCCCGGCGGGCTCCTCGGGCGATTACCGCACCGCGCCTCGGCAAATTCAACGCAAATTTCAACGCAGCTGCGCCGCAGCGCATTCCTCGAGCGCCGCGCGCGGCGTCCACCCCCTCGCGCGCTCGCCCGCGCGCTCCCGACCGTCGCGGCGCCGCCTCGGCAGGACGCAGGCCGCGGCAACCGCCCTGCCCCAGGAGGCAAACGCGATCTCGACGCCGTCTCCAGGGAGCCCTCCGCGGCGCCTGTGCGCCGCAGACGCGCTGTCGGCCCGCGCGAACGTGGGTGTCGCGAAGGATGGATGGCTGCTGTAGAGCGGATCTCAAGCAGCGTCGCCGCCGAGACGGGTAGCATCGCCGTCGAGACAGGATCGCGCGGTCCAAACGGCCGTGCTCGAAACGGCCCATGGTGCTCGGGATCCTGACTCAGGGCATGCCTGAGCGCATCGAGGTAATCGCGGTGACCGAGGGCCCCGGGGCGCGGAGGTACCTGAACCGCCGAGGTCGCTGGTGGCTCGGTCAGGAGGTGGCGCCGGGGCATGAGCGGAGGGCTGTTGCGCCGGGACGTCCACCTCCTCTACGCTGCCGAGTGCCTTGATCGGACAGCTCTACGATGGCAAGTACCGCGTCATCCGCTTGCTCGGGCAAGGGGGGATGGGCGCGGTCTACGAGGCCGAGCACGTCGAGACGGGTGAGCACGTCGCGCTGAAGTGCATGGATGGAACCCTCCTGGTCCCGGGCAAGAGCAACGCGGAGCGCTTCCACCGCGAGGCGAAGGCGATGGGCGCGATCGACTCCGAGCACAGGGTCCGGGTGCTCGACTCAGGGACGGATCCGGAGACCAAGGCGCCCTATCTCGCGATGGAGCTCCTGGAAGGAGAGGACCTCCAGCAGCTGCTCGATAAGGTCGGGAGCCTCGAGCCAGACACCGCCCTCCGGATCGCTGCGCAGGTCTGCCTCGGCCTTCAGAGGGCTCACGAGGCGCGCGTCGTGCACCGGGACATCAAGCCCGCCAACCTCTTCCTCGCCCGGCGCAGCGACGGCGAGATCGTCGTCAAGATCCTCGACTTCGGGATCGCCAAGTTCAAGCGTGAGCCGAATCAGGGCGGCCCGACGAGCCTCACCCGCACCGGAGGGATCCTCGGCTCGCCGCTCTACATGTCGCCCGAGCAGGCCCGGGGGCTCAGCGATATTGACTACCGCACCGACCTTTGGTCGCTCGGCATGGTGCTCTACCGCGCCCTCTCGGGGAGGCTCCCGTACGAGCACGTCGCTGGCTTCGGTGATCTGATCATCGCGATCTGCTCGCACCCGCCGCTCTCCATCCAGGCGCTCGCGCCCTGGGTTCGGACGGAGGCGGCTGCCGTGGTGCACGGCGCGCTCCGGCTCGACACCGGCGAGAGGTTCCCCACCGCCGCGGCGATGCTCGACGCGATCCGACCGCTGCTGCCCGACGGCTTTGCCCTCCGGGACGAGCTCCTGGTCCCCGTCAGCCCGGCGACCCGCGCCGCGGCGGCGGCCACGCTCCCGACGGTCCAGACGGCGGACGACGCGAGCCGGCCGCTCGCGAGCCTCGCCGTGCAAGGGGAGCTCGGCAACGATGAGGCGACGACCGTCGCGGAGGCGCCCCGCTTCGGCTCCAGCACGACCGTACCCATCGAGCCCTGGCACCTGGTCGCCAAACACCCGGACTACATCCTCGCGAGCTGGCGCCAGATCCTCTGCATCATCTGGCGCCGGGAGACGACCAACGAAGGCGTGCGCCGCCTTTGCGACGCGTGCAGGGACTTCGCAAAGCAACATCCGCGCGGCATCGGGCTGCTCACCGTCATCGAGAGCGGGGCGCCGTTGCCGCCAGCGGCCGTGCGCAAGGAGCTCGCCGATTTCCTCGCGGGGGCGAGCGCATTCATCAGGTGCTCGGCGGTCGTCGTCGAGGGAGCAGGCTTCCGGGCAGCGGCGGTGCGCAGCGTCGTGACAGGACTCTCTCTCGTTGCCCGTCAACGATACCCGCACCAGGTGTGCGACATGAGGAAAGCCGGGCTGATGTTCGCCGATATCTTGCCCGCGGCGACAGGCATCGACGTGAGCGACGAGGCGTTCCAGGTATCGCTCGACAGGCTGCGCGAAGCCATCGGCCGCCAGTGAAGGCGCTGGCGCGATCGCCAGAGCTCCACGCCCCGGCGGTGACGGCGCCGGCGCGCTGAGGGTGGTGGACGGCGCTCGCGTGAAGCCCTTCGCCCGAGCTGACAGCGGCCCCTCCGATGCATGGGCCAAGTTTGACATCGCGCCATTTTTACAGGAGGAGTCGGGCCTTGGACTGGCGATGTGCTGCCAGCTCGGGACAGCCGGCGCAGCTAGGGCTTGACGTCTCCGAGACGTTTGCATCTCCTGCTCCCCACGCTGGCATCCTGCCCCCTCGGCGCGCTCATGGCGCCAGCCTCGACTCAGCTCGTGCAGACTCGAGGATGAGCTCCGACAAATTGAGCGTGCAACCCCCGAGGAGCCGGGGAAAATTCCCGCGCCCCAACAGAACAATCGGGAGAGAACCGATGGCAAATAGACAAAGACCTCACGGAGTCACCTCGGAGCGCCGGAACGCCTCGCGCTTCTCGCTCGAGCTGCCAGGGCCGAAGCTCGGTCGCTCACCGCGGGTATCCCTCACCGCCGCGGTGATCGCGCTGCTCACCGTCGCGCTGGGGCGCCCCGCCCTCGCCGCGGATCAGGCGGCGGAAGGGCGCTGGGTCGCCGCGTGGCACGGCAGCCCGACGCCGGGCGGCACGTTCAACTCGCAGGATTGTCCCTCGGACGTCGGTCTCTCCGGCCAGACGGTCCGGAACATCGTCCGCCTGAGCGCCGGCGGCACCGCGGTCCGCGCGCGGATCTCCAACGCCGGCGGCACCGAGCCGCTCAAGGTGGGCTCGGCGTCGATCGCGCTCTCGGCGGGCGGCGCGGCCACGGTCGCCGGGACCTCGCAGCCGCTGCGCTTCGCCGGTCAGACCTCGATCGTCATCGCCGCGGGCGGCGAGGCGGTGAGCGACCCGGTGGCGCTGAAGGTGCAGCCCCTGCAGACCCTGGCGGTGAGCGTCTACCTCCCGGCCAAGACCGGGCCGGCCACGCAACACTACTTCGCCTCGCAGGACAACTTCCTCGCCGCGGGCAACCAGACCGGGGCCGGCGCAGACAAGCAGTTCACGCGGAAGATCTCGTGCTGGATGTTCGCGTCGGGCGTCGACGTCAAGGCCACGCCGAACGTCGCCGGCACGCTCATCGCGCTCGGCGACTCGATCACGGATGGATACCTCTCGACCAAGAACAACAACCAGCGCTACCCCGACTTCCTCGCGCAGCGCCTGGCCACCCGGAAGGGCACGACGCTCTCGGTGGTCAACGCCGGGATCATCGGGAACGAGCTGCTCACCGTCCGTCCCCAGCTGCAGTTCGGCTATCCCGTCCCGGCCCGCCTCGCGCGCGATGTGCTGACCCAGCCCGGCGCGCGCGCGGTCATCCTCCTGGCGGGCATCAACGATATAGGCGACCGCTCCGCCAAGGCGACGGATCTGATCCCGGTGTACCAGCAGATCATCCAGGCCGCGCGTGCTGCCGGGCTGAAGATCTACGGTGGCACCCTGGTGCCCTTCGCCGGCTCGACCGGGACCTACAAGGGCGATTATGGCACCGCCAAGGGCGAGCAGGAGCGGCAGAAGCTGAATACATGGATCCGCACGAGCGGCGCCTTCGACGGCGTGATCGACTTCGACAAGGCGCTGCGAGACCCGTCCGATCCGAGCCGCCTGCTCCCGGCCTACGACGCTGACAAGCTGCACCCGAACGACGCCGGGTACCAGGCGATGGCGAACGCGGTGAACCTGGACGCGATCCTCGGCGACATCGCCAAGGGCACCTCTCCGTAACAGCTCGCCCCCGGCGCCGCCGGTGCGTGGCCTCGCATCGCCCCGCGCGGGACACGCGACCTCCGGTGCCCCGGCTCAGGCCCTCTTCGCGGCCGTGACCGGATCCACGTACGGCGCGATCGCGAGCTGCTCCCAGGTGTCGTGGCGCCCGTCGAGGTGCATGACAGGGACCCCGGAGAGATCCGCGCCGTCGAGGCAATTGAGGTTCACCGAGCAGTACTCTCCGCCGAGCTCCGGGATGTTCCCGTGCCCGAAGACGCGGACCCCGCACGTCTTGCAGAAGCGGGCGTGGCCGTACTCGGATCGCGTGTAGTCGCCGAGCCCGTCCTCGCCCGAGAGGAGCCGGAAGGCGCTCGGCTTCATCGTGATGCCCCACCACCCGATCTTCGTGCAGACCGTGCAATTACACCGGGTCGTCCCGGCGCTCGGATCGAAGTCGGCCTCGAAGCGAACGGCGCCGCAGGGGCAGCTGCCCCGGTAGGTGCCGTGGCCAGCGATCGTCGTCGGTTGCGCGGAAGAGGGGTTGCTCATGGGGGGGTATCTCCAGGGTCGGTGGGGGGCGGGATGCCTTCCGGCGCCTCGCCCGCGTGATGAGAGGAAGCTACACTGGATTGCGGACAGATTCGGTCCGCAAGGAGAGCCGCCTCGGGTACCCGGTGCACGCGGCCACGTCGGCGCGGGTACCAGCTCGGCGCCGGGAAGGAGCTGCCGCCGCTGCCGCTCGATCTCGATGACGACGAGGCGGGCGCGGTCGCCGTGGGGCTGCGCGCCGCGGCGACCGGACCCGTGAGGCAGCTCATCGAGCTCCTCGGCCGCCTGGCCGACCGCCTCGGCGGGCCGCGACGAGTTCATGCTAGCGTTCAGGAATGACGGTGGAAGTCACCAAGCCGCGGCCGGAGCGCGAGGAGACGGACGAGAGCCTGCGCCTCGAACGGGACGCCACCGACCGAGCGCTGGCTGAGCGGCGGGCGCTCATCGAGGCGAAGTCCGACGCGGCGGTCACCCGCGCCCGGGAGGACGCCGACGCGGCGCTGAGCGCCGCGCGCGAGAACGCGGACCAGCGAGCGCAGGAGCCCCACCGCCCCGGTCAGGCGAGCGAGGCCGTGGCCGAGGAACGATCGCTCGAGGACGTCCGCGTCCGCGACGAGCGGGCCCTCGCGGACGAGAACCTCCGCCGCGAGCGCGCCGCGCACGCCCGTGTCCTCTCGAGGCTGTTGCCGCTGGAGAGGGACAAGACCGACAGGCACCTGCTGACCGAGCGCGCCCGCTCCGACGACGCCGTCTCGCATCGGGACGACTTCCTGGGCATCGTCAGCCACGACCTGAGAAACCTGCTCAGCGGCATCGTCCTGAGCCTGGATCTGCTCTCCCCGGATACCCCGGCGCAGGATGAGGAGAGCGAGGCCGCGGTGGCAGCGAAGCGGATCCGACGCTACGCCGCCCGGATGAGCAGGCTCATCGACGACCTGGTGGACGTCGCGAGCATCGAGTCCGGCAAGCTCGCCACCAACCTGGGCCGAGGCGACGCGAGCGCGCTGCTCGCCGACGCGGTGGACATGTTCCAGCCCATGGCGTCCGACCGGGGAATCACCATGGAGCTCAACGTCGCCGAGCGCCCCCTGCCGACGGACTTCGACGCCGAGCGGGTGCTCCAGGTGCTCTCCAACCTCCTCATGAACTCGATCAAGTTCACCTCATCGGGAGGGAGGATCCGCGTCCGCGGCGAGCGCGCCGAGGGCGAGCTCCTCGTCTCGGTGAGCGATACGGGCCCTGGCATACCGGTGGACATGCTGGAGCTCGTCTTCGAGCGGTTCTGGCAGGTCGGCAAGAAAGATCGGAGGGGTTTGGGGCTCGGTCTCTACATCTGCAAGAGCATCGTCGAGGCGCACGGCGGCAGGATCTGGGTCGAGAGCCGGATGGGCGAGGGCAGCACGTTTTATTTCACGATCCCGGGCAGATCCGGCTCGCCAGACAAGCGCGCGGCGGAGGTCTGAGCGCGCCTCCTGCGGTCTTCCGCGCAGCGTGCCCCCGGCGCCGCGCGCCGCCGGGGCGCCCGGCTCGACCGCCCCGGCGGCGCGCGGCGCGCGCCGGGGCGTCAGCGCCCGTGAGCAGGTCGCGGCGTCAGGTCCAGTTGCAGAACTCGAGCGAGTCAAAGTCCGAGGCGGCCTGGACTTCGACTTCCGAGCAGTCCACCGGCTCGTACGAGTCGAACCCTTCCGCCGCGGGGACGCACTTGCCGCAGCCGAACCCGTCCGGGAAGCTCCCGGACCAGCCGAGGCCCGGCCTGGAGGGGTCGCGCCAGATGATCGCGTGTTGCGAGCTCGCGCCGAGGACGGCGGCCTCGATGACCTCCTCGTCGAGCACGCCCTCGGTCACGCCGGAGCCGGGCTCGAGGAGGAAGACGACGCCGACGCCGACACCGTAGCTGTTGATCGCCTCGCTCGGCGGCGCCGACCCGAAGCCGACGGTGAACTTCACGCCGGAGACGCTCCCCTCGCCGAAGCTGAAAGCATAGTCGGGGCTGCCTGAGCTCACCACCCAGGCGACGATCACCTCGGCGTCGTCCGGAACGGCGTCTCCGGAGATCGGTCCCGTGACCGAGAATCCCTCTGTCCCGCCGCCGCTTCCGCCATCGCCGGTGCTGCCGCCATCGCCGGTGCTGCCGCCGTCGCCGGTGCCGCCGCCGTCGCCGGTGCTGCCGCCCGTAACGCTGCTGCTGCTGGTGCTGCTGCCTCCCTGCGCGTCGTCATCCGAGCACGCAGGCAAGGCCAACATCATTCCCATCAATCCTGCAAACAACCATCGTGTTGTCTTCATGGACCGTGATGAACCACATCCCGCTCTGACCCGCAAAGCGGATCTCGATCACGCGCAGCGCAGAATCCTGCTCTCTCGCCAGATGCGAAATCGCGTTCACCCCACGAAACAACTCACATTCACCACATGAGGCGAGATCGCGCTCCGCCACACGAACTCGCGTTCACTCGACAGGATGAACCCCCGTTCACTCCATGAGGCAAATTGTCTCTACCAAGCGAGCTCACCCGCGACACGACGTCACATTCAGCCGTGAAGCGAGCTCGCGTTCACTCGACAGGATGAACTCCCGTTCACGCAGGACGCGAAACCCCGCTCACCCGCGGCGCGGGCGCCCGCTCACTCGGAGAGCGCCGTCGCCATCGTCGCGTCGAGCCCGGCGCCCCGGCCCTCGACGAGGCGCGCCTCGTGCGCGGCGTCCCCCAGCGCCGAGCGCGCGGCCTCGAGGCACGCGGCGAGCGCCGGCCGCTCGATCGGCGGCACCGGCGTGCCGATGGCCTCGCGGAGCGCCGCCGCGCCGCCGAGCAGGCGGGCGCCCCGCGCCGGCTTCCCCGCCCACACCGCGGCGCGCGCGAGCGCCTCGAGGACGCTCGCCGACCGCCAGAGATCGCCGAGCTCCCGGTGCAGCCGGAGGCTCGCGCGGAGGCGCCGCCCCGCCAGCGCCAGATCGCCGCGCTCGATCGCGACGAGCCCGAGGATGTTGCTCGTCCAGGCGATCCCCTCCTTGAACTTCACCTGCTGCGACAGGCCCTCGCTCTCCTCGCAGAGGCGGGCGGCCTCGTCGAGCTCGCCCCGGTAGAACGCGGCGCAGCCGAGGTTGAGCAGCGCCGTCGCGGTCCCCTCGCGATCGCCGGCGCGGCCGAGCTCCGCGAGCGCGAGGCGGCACGCGGTCTCCGCGCGGGCGACGTCGCCCGACAGCCACGCCGCGAAGCCCGTGTAGCCGAGCGCGTGCGCCGCCTCGAGCGTGTCGCCGCGGCGCGTGGCCAGCGCGAGGCTCTCGCCGTGCAGCGAGAGCGCGCGCTCGTAGTCGCCCTGCTCGCGCGCGACGCTGCCGAGGATCTGGATCACCGAGGCGAGCCCGCGCTCGTCGCCGAGCCCGCGGTAGAGCGCCGCGCCCCGCTCGAGCAGCGCGCGCGCCTCGCGGTAGTCGCACTGGAGCAGCGCGAGCTTGCCGGCGCCCCGGAGCGCCGCGGCCACGTGCTCGGGCGCCACGCCGCCGGCCCCCGCGAGCGCGCGCGCGAGCCACGCGCGGCCCTCCTGGTAATGGCCGTGGATGTACCAGAACCACGCCAGCGCGGCGGCGAGGCGGACCGCGACGCCCGCGTCGGCCTCGCCGCCCGAGAGCGCGAGCTCGAGGGCGAGGCGGAGGTTCGCGTGCTCCAGGTCGAGCTCCGCGAGCCACGCGGCCTGCTCGGGCCCGCGCAGCGCCTCGGCCGCGCGCTCGGCGAGCTCCAGCGACAGCTCCACGAAGCGCCGGTTGCACGCCGCGGCGGCGCCCTCCTCCTCGAGCCGCTCGAGGCCGTACTCGCGCAGGATCGCGAGCATCTGGAACCGGGGCTCCTCGCCCGCGACCGGGAGCAGCAGGCTCTTGTCGACCAGCGACTCGAGGATCCCGAGCGTGTCGAGCGCCGGGTCGCGGAAGGCGCACATCCGGTCCGCCGTGGCCAGCGAGAAGCCGCCCGGGAACACCGCGAGCGTGCGGAACACGAGCTGCTCCTCCGGCTCGAGCAGGCCGTAGCTCCAGTCGATGGCGGCGCGCATGGTCTGCTGCCGCTCGGGCAGATCGCGCGCGCCGCCCGTGAGCAGGCGGAACGAGCCCGCGGGCGCCGAGGCGCGCCCGGCCGCGCTGCGGTCGCCGAAGCGCGCGAGCAGCGCCGCGGGGGTGAGCACCCGCAGGCGCGAAGCGGCGAGCTCGATCGCGAGCGGCAGGCCATCGAGGCGCGCGCAGATTTCCACGACGTCGGCGACGTTGGCCGGGCCGAGCTGGAAGCCGGGCTTGATCGCCGAGGCCCGGCGGCAGAACAGGCTCACCGCCGAGCTCGCCAGCGCGGCCTCGACCGTCACCTCGCGCGGCTCCGGCAGCTCCAGGGGCGGCACGACGTAGCGCCGCTCGCCCGAGAGGTTCAGGGCCGCGCGGCTCGTGACGAGCAGCGACAGGCGCGGGCAGCTCGCGGCGAGGTGCGCGACGACCGGCGCCGCGGCGGTCAGGTGCTCGAGGTTGTCCAGCACGAGCAAGAGGCGGCGCTCGCGGAGGAACTGAGCCACGCGCTCCAGATCCGGCCGCGCGCCGCCCTCGCCCAGGCAGAGCGCCTGCGCGATCGCCGAGGGCACGAGCGCCGGCTCGCGCAGCGACGCGAGGGGCACGAAGCAGACGCCGCCGGAGAACACCGGGACGAGATCCTCCGCGACCTGGAGCGCGAGCCGGGTCTTGCCGGTGCCGCCGACGCCGGTGAGCGTGAGCAGGCCGGCCCTCGGGTCGAGCAGGAGCGCGGCGACCTCGGCGCGCTCGCGGGCGCGGCCCACGAACGCCGTGCGCTGGACCGGCAGGTTGTGGCGCGGCCGCTCGGGCTCCGGCGAGGCGTTCAGGCCGAGCGGCGGCGAGGCGTTCAGATCGAGCGGCGGCCAGGCGCCGGGGTCCGTAGAGCGGACGCCGGGGTCCGTAGAGCGGGCGCCGGGGTCCGTAGAGCGGGCGCCGGGGTCGGTCGAGCGGGCGCCGGGATCGCGGAGGTCGCCGCCGAGGGCCGCATGGTGCGCCTGCGGCGATCGCTGCGAGGGGGCCTCGACCGTGCCCGCGAGCTCGATGGTGTCGGTGCTGAGCATGTCCGCCTGCAGGCGGCCTCGGCTCGACCCCGGCCCCTCGGCGCCGGGCAGCTCGGCGGGCGCGCAGTACCCCTCGAGCGCCGCCCGCAGCGCGAGGCTCTGCTGGTGCACCGAGGGGAAGCGCCGGGCCGGATCGCGGTCGCACGACCGCAGGAACCACGCGTCGAACGCGGGCGGGAGCCACCGCCAGCGCGTCGACGGCGGGTAGAGCCGCATGACCAGGAGCGCCGCCATCAGCTCGGCCATGCTGTTCGCGGTCCAGTAGATGTCGCCGGTCAGGAGCCGCACGGCGATGAGCCCGATCGCCCACACGTCCACCGGCGGGCCGATCTGGTCCGAGCGCCCGCGCGCCTGCTCGGGGGCCATGTAGATGGGCGTGCCCACGGCCGTGCCGGTCGCGGTGAGCCCGCCCGAGCTGCCGAGCGTGCCGGGGTCGAGCTCCTTCACCAGCCCGAGGTCGAGGATCTTCACGCGCTCCCGCCCGTCGTCGCCGGTCGCGAGGAAGAGGTTCGCGGGCTTGAGATCGCGGTGGAACAGGCTCTGCGCGTGCGCCACCTCGAGCGCCTCGGCGACCTCGCCGAGCCAGCGCTGCACCTCGCCGGGCGAGCGCTTGCCCTGCGTGGTGACGAGGTGCTCGAGGTCGTGGCCCCGGAGCAGCTCCATCACCAGGAAGGGGGAGTCGTCGAGCTCGCGCGCGACGCCGGCGTCGAGCATGCGCACGAACCCGGGCGCGTCGAGGCGCCTCATCGCCCGGATCTCCCGTTCGAAGCGGGCGGCCGTCGCGCCGCCCCGGTGCGCCCGGAGCAGCACCTTCACGGCGACAGGGCCGCCGCCGTCGAGGTCGTCGGCCATGTAGACCACGCCCGCCCCGCCCCGGCCGATCTCGCTGGCGAGACGGTAGCGGCCACCGAGGACGATCGGGCGATCTTGGGGAAGCATGGGGCGATCGCGTTCGGGACGACCTCGGGAGGAGCCGCGGCCTCAGCAGCTTACCACAGGGCGCCCACGCGCCGCCCTCGGCCGCTCGCGTTCTGTGGTGATGTGTTCGCCGGAGGAGAGGTCATGTCCGTGACACTGAAGAACAAGGTCGCGCTCGTCGTGGGCGGCAGCTCGGGGATCGGGCGCGCGGCGGCGCTCGCGCTCGCGGCGGCGGGCGCGAAGGTGGTCGTCGCCGCGCGGCGCGAGGCGGAGTGCCGCGCGGTCGCCAGCGAGGCGACGGACCTCGGCGGCGAGGCCATCCCCCGGTCGCCGTGATCCAGCGCGACGCGCTCGTTCCAGGGTGGCTCCTTTCACGGCAATTTCTTCCCCTTTCCCTGGAGGACATGGAAAGGTTCGCAACATCCGATGCGGGAGGCTCGCCGGGACGGCCACGCTCGCCGTGGTCGGCAAAACAAAGTACTCCCGGCGTACGCGCAGCGGCATGTTGAAGCCGAAGGAATGACGACACAGAACCGCTCTCCCGATCTGCCGCTTCTCATGCCCCTGGAGGACCTGGAGCGGCGGCTCACCGGTTTGCGGCGCTTCCTTCTGCCCGACGCGTTGCCGTTCGTCGCTCCGCCGTCGGACAGCGAGACGCATCCAGAGCGCCTCCTCGCGGAGAGCTTGAGCAGGGGGAAGGCCGCCGTGCTGCTGCTCGTCGGGCCCGCAGGGATCGGCAAGACGCGAACGCTGATCGAGGTCGCACGTCGCGCGAAGATCGGCGGCGTGGCCGAGCGCTTCGTCCCTCCGGGCATCCCGGATGACGCGCTCGCCGAGGCGGTGCTGGGGCACGACAGCGACACGCTGCTCATCTTCGATGACCTGGAGCGCTTGCCGAACGACCTCCCGGCGCTGGTGCCCTGGCTCGCCGCGCTCGCCGCGCGGCGCGGCAGGCGCATCGTGTTCCTCGCATCGGCACGCGCGCCGGATGCGGTCGATCGCGGAGCCGGCGTCCCGCCGATCTTCGATGTAATCACGCTGCACCGAGGTGACGTACAGGAGCGGCAGCTGACCGCGAGCATGCCGGCAAAGGTCGCGCCGCGTGCGACGGAGCAGCTCGGCGAAGCGGCGGTCCTGCAGCTCGCTGGAGAAGAGCCAGCCGTCGCGCTCGCCGTCCTGCATGCGCTCGAGCAGCGAGCCCTCGCGGGGACGCTGGCCGAGCACACGCCGGGCGCTACCGTGCCCGGCGACCTGCGGGCCCTCCTCCGGGACCAGCTCGCCGAGGCCGATCTCGCGCCCGGCTCGCTCGCGGCGCTCGACAACGGAGCGATCACGCCCGGCGTGGTCGCCGCGGCTGCACTGCTGGCTTCGGCGCCGTTGGGCGAAGAGGAGCTGATCGAGGTCGCGCGTGAGGTGATCACCGCCTGGCCGGGCGCTCGGATGAGCTCGCCGCAGGTAGGGCTCATCGGACGCCGCGTCGTGCATGCGCTGCAGCAGCTCGGCTGGCTCACCGCCGAGCACGACGAGGAGCCTGAGCCCGCGCTCGATGTGCTCGCCGAGGAGCTCCTGGTGCAGGTCCTCCGGACCCCCGAGGGGGCGCTGCGCGAGGCGGTACTCACCAGCGTTCTCACCCCAGCCAGGCGCTCGCCGCGATCGCTGCGAGGCCTGAGCCGAGCGCTGACGCGACTGGTCCGCTCGCAGGCAGGCAGGTTTGAAGCCGGTCTGATCCAGGCGACGGAGCGATGGCTCACGGCGATGGCGCCGGCGATCGGAGCCATGCTCAGGGGGGCCGAGCCCGAGCAGGCGGAAGACGCATTGGTGGCTCTCTTCACCGATCCGCTGTGGGAGCACAGCTCGAGCGCCAGCTGGGACCGCCTGGCACTGCCGTGGCTATCGCTGTACGCCACGCGGCCGCTGGCGCTGGTACCGCTCTTGAGAAGGCTCGAACAGGCAGAGGAGCTGGACGACAAGCTGCTCGATCTCGCGCGGCTCTGGCTGGACGACAACGGATGGATCGACGAGGCCGCGTGGCTTTTCCGGGGGACGCTGTCGCGCAAGGACCTGGACCGGCAAACTGTCGAATATCTCTCCCAAGCCGCGTTGAGCTGGCTGGATCAACACGACGCCTCGGAAGCCCGCCCCGTCATCGAGGTCTTGCTCGCCCGACGTGATCTGCCCGCTGACATCGCCGCGCGCACGGCGGAGGCGGCGTTCGCCTGGCTGGCTCGTCATGGCGCTGCAGAGGACGCCGCCGCGATGGTGGCGACGCTCGTCGGCCGCCCCGATCTCGACGCGGAGAGCGCCAGACGGGCAACGGACGTCGCACTGGGGTGGCTCGACGGGCAGCTGGGGGTGGCACAGGCGGGCGACATCCTGTCGGCCCTCCTGCAGCGCTCCGATCTCTCGGCCGGAGACGCCGCACGAGCAGTCGAGACGGCGTTCACCTGGCTGGGCCAGCGGTCAGATACCCCGCAAGCGCTCCTGGTTCTGAACGCGCTCCTTCGGCGAAACGACCTCGAGACCGAGTCCAGGGAGCGCGCGCTCGAGCTCGCCTTCACGGCGATCGAACGTCACGGCAGCGCAGACGAGGCGCGCCTTCTCCTGCAATTTCTCGTCTCCGCCGAGAACCTTGACCCCGCGCGGAGACAACACGCCGTGGAAGCCGCATTGTCGTGGCTTGTCAACCGCACGGCGAAGCCTTCCTGTCGCCCGCTCCTGGAGGCGCTCCTCAAGCGTCGCGACCTCTCCCCTCACGCCGTCGACCAGGCGGTCGAGGCAGCGCTGTCCGCCCTTTCACATCAGGCGGTGGAGCGTTCGACCTCGCGTCTCCTCTCCGCGCTCCTCGAACGGCCAGACATCTCGCCTGCTCGCGCCGCAAGGGGGGTCGAGCTGGCCTTTTCCTGGTTATCCCGTCACGGCGGCGCTTCTCCCGCGGACCACGTGCTCCTCGGCTGGGTGCTTACACGCCAGGATCTTGCGCCGAGAGACGCCACCCGTGCGGTCACGTTGGCGCTCGCCGCGCTCACCCGCCATAGCTCTGCTGATGCGGCCTGGCGCGCCATCCTGGCACCCTTGCTGGCCAGACGTGACCTGGATGCCGAGAGTGCACCGCTGGCCACACGAAGTGGTTTGCAGTGGGCGCGTAGTTACCTCCAGGAACCTTCCGCCTGGCAGGTCCTCGCCCCCTTGCTGGCGCGTCCCGATCTCGACGCGACCAGCGCCGCCGAGGCGATCGACCTCTCCTTGTCCTGGCTTGAGGAGCACGGCAGCGGCCCGACGGCGTGGCGCGTGCTCGCTCCGCTCCTGGGGCGCGCCGATCCCGACCCAGGGAGGCTCGCGGCCAGCGTTGCGAGGGCCGTGGGGTGGCTCTCTCAGCATGGGCAGAGCGCGGATGCGCGGAGGCTGCTCTTCCCGCTCTTGCGTCCAGGCAGCGTGTATGAAGCGGCGGGGCCGGAAGACGCCGCGCTCATCGTCCGACACGCGCTCTCCTGGCTCTCCGTGTTTGCGGACCAGCGATGGGCCATCACGGTCGTTTATACGCTTCTTCTGCGGGACGATCTGACCGCCGCGGACGAAGCGCAAGCCCACGAGGCGGCGCGCCGCTGGCTCGCGAAGCACGGCACCCTCCCGGACGAGCTCGCGGGTACGGCCCAGGAGGACCGTACCCCGCCGGACAAGTCCACCTTGCTCGAGGCGCTCACGGAGGCCGTAAAACATCTACCTGAGCAGGAGCCGCTCGGTAACGTGAGACCGACGCCGGACAGCCCGGCGGCGAGCGAGATGCTGCTTCTGCAGTTCGTCGTCGAGAACTTCCTCTCCTTCCGGGGCAAGGCGGTGCTCAGCTTGGTCGCGGTGGACGGAGTACCCCACGCCGAGAACCAGGTCGCACGTCTGGACGCAGGTCAGCGCGTCCTCAAGTGCGCGGCGATCTACGGCGCCAACGCCTCGGGGAAGTCGAACTTGGTCAAGGCGCTCCAGTTCGCCCAGCACCTCGTCGTCAAGGGCACGAAGAGCGGTGAGCCGACCGGCGTCACGCCGTTCAAGCTGGGCGAGCAGGCGAACGCGCCGAGCCGCTTCGAGTTCGAGCTCGGGATGGCCGGCCGGCGCTACTCCTACGGGTTCGTCGCTTCCCCTCGGGCCATCTTGTCCGAGTGGTTGTTCGAGCACGACGGCGCGCAAGAGCGGCGGGTTTTCGAGCGCTCTTACGATGAATCCCGCTCGGGGCGGCCACGGATCGAGCTCGGCGACGCGCTCCTGAACGACTCCGGGCGCCGTCAGTTTCTCGGGTTCGTGGCCGAGGGGACTCGCGACAACCAGCTCTTCTTGACGGAGGCGAGCGAGCGAAACGTCCTCGAGCTCGCTCACGTCACGCGGTGGTTCCGGACCGGGATCCATGTCGTCCTCCCCGACTCCACCTTCGCGGATCTCGCGACGCGCGTCGCGCAGGAACCTTCATTCAAGGCGTTCATCGAGAGCTTCTTGAGCGGAGCAGATACAGGTGTCGCGAGCCTCGACGTCGAGCCGGTCGCCTCGTCGACGGGCGCCGTCGAGCACAGGATTCACCTGGTGCACCCCGGCGCCGCCGGCCGGCGGGTCGCCTTCCCCCTCGAAGAGGAATCCGATGGGACGAGGCGGCTTCTCCATATCGCACCGTTCGTGTATGAGATAGGGCAGCAGCGCGGCGCCGCGGCGCGAGTCTACGCGATCGACGAGCTGGACCGCAGCCTTCACCCGCTGCTCACCCGTGCCTTCATCCAGTCCTTTCTTTCGGTCGCTCCGGCGGCGGGGTTCGGGCAGCTGATCTTCACCACCCACGACACGAACCTGCTCGACGTACGCCTGCTCAGCCGAGACTCGATCTGGTTCGTCCAGAAAGACGCCGCGGGCGCATCGAGCCTCTATGCGCTCTCGGAGTTCAAGGGCGCGCAGCTGGAGCAGCTCGCCGGCCATCTGGAGCAGGGATATCTCCAGGGCCGCTTCGGGGCCATCCCGTTCTTCGGTGATCCTCGCCGGCTCGGCTGGATGAAGGTCGAGACCGATTGATGGTGGGCCAGAGGTATTCCCGCACCGGCTTGCTCGACAGGAGCGTGCAGCAGCGCGACGCGCGGCTCTTCATCCTGGCCACGGAGGGAGCGGTCACCGAGCCGCAGTATTTCAGGGGCCTGCAGGAGCGGGGCGTCGTCGATCGGCTCCGGGTCAAGATAGAGGTCATCCCGACACCTCTCGATGCAGGCACTTCCGCGCCGCGCCACGTCCTCGAGCGGCTGTCGGAGATCGCCTCGCAGTACAACCTGATCGCGGACGACGAACTGTGGCTGATCATCGACGCGGACCGCGTCTGGGAGCGACACCTGCCGCAGGTGACTCGGGAAGCTTTTCAGAAAGGCTTCTTCGTGGCGGTGAGCCGGCCATGCTTCGAGCTCTGGCTGTTGCTGCATGTGAGCGACGACGTGTCCTCGATAAGCACGTGCGCTGACTGCTCGCGGGCGCTGCGAATGCAGCTCGGCCGATACAACAAGTCCAACCTGGACATGGACCATTTTCCCCGTTCTGCCGTCCTCGACGCGATCCGCCGCGCAAGCGCGCTCGATCCTGGTGGGGACCGATGGCCCCAATCCATCGGGTCCCACGTCTACCAGCTGGCGTCGCGATTGATCGGCGCCGCTGGCAGCTGAAGGAGGAGAGGTCATGTCCGTGACACTGAAGAACAAGGTCGCGCTCGTCGTGGGCGGCAGCTCGGGGATCGGGCGCGCGGCGGCGCTCGCGCTCGCGGCGGCGGGCGCGAAGGTGGTCGTCGCCGCGCGGCGCGAGGCGGAGTGCCGCGCGGTCGCCAGCGAGGCGACGGACCTCGGCGGCGAGGCCACGTCCGCGCGCGTCGACGTCACGAGCGCCGACGAGGTGCAGGCCCTCGTCGCGGCGACCGTGGAGCGCTGGGGCCGGCTCGACTGCGCGGTCAACTCGGCGGGCATCAGCGAGGATTTCGTGCCGATCACCGACGCCGACGACGCCGTGTTCGACCGGATGATGGGCGTGAACTGCAAGGGCACGTTCCTCTGCATGAAGCACGAGATCCGGCAGATGCTGCGGCAGGGCGGCGGCGGGAGCGTGGTCAACCTGTCCTCGGTGCTGGGCCACACCGGCACGCCGACCGGCTCGATCTACGTGGCCACGAAGCACGCGATCGAGGGGCTCACGAAGTCGGCCGCGCTCTGCTACGCGGCGCAGGGGATCCGCGTGAACGCCGTCGCGCCCACGGTCGTCGCGGGCACGCCCATGGTCGACCACGTGATGGCGAACCATCCGGGGCTGATGGACCCCTACATCGCAGCCATCCCGGTGGGCCGCCCGGCCCGGGTCGACGAGGTCGCGCGGGTGATCGCCTGGCTCTGCTCGGACGACGCGTCGTTCGTGAACGGGCACTCCCTACCGGTCGACGGCGGGCAGCTGGCGCGGTAGCCCGGGCGCGGCGCGTCGCCGGTCAGCCCTTGCCGTCGCGCGCGTCACCGGTGCGCCCCGCCAGGCTGCGGATGGTGGCCGCCAGCTCCCGCGGCTCGATCGGCTTGGCGAGGTGCACCTGATAGCCCGCGAGCATCGCCTTGGTCCGATCCTCGGAGCGCGCGAAGGCCGTGAGCGCGATCGCCGGGACCTTGCCGCCCTCGGACGGCGGCAGGCTGCGGACCTCGCGCATGAACTGATAGCCATCCTTCCCGGGCATCCCGATGTCGCTCACCACCACGTCGGGGTGCGTGGTCCTCACGAGCTCGAACCCCTCGGTCGCCGACGACGCCGTGACGACGTCCGCCTTGCTCCGGGCGAGCACCCATTTCAACAGCTCTCGCGCGTCCGGCTCGTCCTCGACCACGAGGACCTTGATCCCCGCGAGGGCGATCTCGCCTTGCCGCGGCGGGACGGCCTTCGCGCTGGTCGGGTGCTCGCGCTCGGGCGCCTCGCGGACGACCTGCAGCGGCAGGCACACGACGAACGTGGAGCCCTGCCCCGCCCCCGAGCTCTCGGCGTGGACGGTCCCGCCGTGGAGCTCGACCAGCTGCTTCACGATCGACAGCCCGAGGCCGAGGCCGCCGAACCTCCGCGTGGTCGACGAGTCGGCCTGCCGGAAGCGCTCGAAGATCTGCGACAGAAACTCGGGGGCGATGCCCACCCCCGAGTCGTGCACCGTGATCTCGATGTGGGAGCTCACCCGCTCGAGCAGCACGTCGATCTTGCCGCCCCTCGGCGTGAACTTCACGGCGTTCGAGAGGAGGTTCCAGACCACCTGCTGCAGCCGGTTCGGGTCCCCGGACACGGGCCCGGCCAGCGGGTCGATGATCTTGCGGAGGCGGATGCCCTTCGCCTCCACGGACGGGCGCACCGAGTCCACCGCGGCGTCCACGACCGCCGCGAGGTCGGCGCGCTGCACGTCGAGCCGGACCTTGCCCGAGATGATCCGGTTCATGTCGAGCAGATCCTCGATGAGCTGCGCCTGCGCGCGGGCGTTGCGGGCGATCGTCTCGAGGCCCTGCCGCAGCTCCGCCTCGTCGCTGCTCTGCTCGAGCAGGAGCTCGGACCAGCCGAGGATGGCGTTGAGCGGGGTCCTCAGCTCGTGGGACAGGGTCGCGAGGAACTCGTCCTTCATGACGCTGACGCGCTCCAGCTCGGCGCGGGAAGCCCGCTCTGTCTCGAGCAGCCGCGCCCGCTCGTCGGCGGCGCGCTTCACGTGCTCGTACAGCCGCGCGTTGTCGATCGCCACCGAGGCCTGCGCGGCGACCCCCAGGATCAGGCGCTCGGTCCGCTCGGTGAAGACGGCGGTCTGGCTGTGGCCGAAGAACAGCCCGCCGATCGGCTCGCCGGCGCGCGAGGCGACCGGGACCGCGAGGTAGCTCCTGACCGGCAGGTGCCCCGGCGGCATCCCGTGATGGGGCGCCATCTTCCCGTAGCGCGGGTCGAAGAGGACGTCATCGCAGCGGATCGGCCCCTCGCCGCGGAACGTGGGGCCGAACAGCTCGGTCGCGCGCGGGTACCCGAAGCGCTCGAACGCCTCCCGCGGGGCCCCCGACAGGGTGTAGAGCTCGAAGGCGTCGCCCTTCGCGTCCCGCACGCTGTAGAAGAAGGCGCCGAACTCCGCGCCGCTGAGCTGCGTCGTGGCGTCGGTGATCGACTGCAGCAACGCCTGCACGTCCAGCGTCGAGGCGATGGCGTCCCCGGTCCGGTTCAGCAGCTCGAGGACCCGCGTCTCGTCCTCCAGCGCCTCCTCGGCGCGCCGTCGCTCGGTGATGTCGCGCAGGATCCAGACGCGGCCGACGTCGCGCTCGTCGACCGTCTGGACCTTGGAGAACCGCTCGAGCACCCGCCCGTCCGCGAGCTCCAGGAGGTCGTAGCTCTCCCGGGGCCCCGTCCGCTGGATCTCGTCCACGCGCGCGAGGAAGCGCCCCGGGTCCTTGAAATGCCGCGAGATCAGCTCGAGGACGGGCTGGTGCTGCCGCGACTCGAGCGCCTCCCGGGGCAGCCGCCAGAGCAGCACGAGCTTCTCGTTGAAGTCCGCCACGTTGCCGGCCCGGTCGACGACGAGGATCCCGTCGGTGGTGGACTCGAGCGTGGCGCGCATCATCGCGAGGGACCGGGCGAGCTCCGCGGTCCTCGCCTCGAGCGCCTCCTTGGTGCGAAGGAGCTCCTGCTCGGCGCGCTGGCGGGCGGCGAGGATGCTCTGCGCGTTCTGCAGGGCGACAGAGCGCAGGAGCTGTTCTTCTTCGTGTTCCTGATCAGCCATCATCGACTCCGAGGATCTGCGCCGCGAGGCCGGTGCCGATTACGCGCGATCGGATCTTCGCGAAGGCCGTGTCCCGGCTGGTGGAGGTGTCGTCGCTGAAGGGCGAGAAGCCACAGTCGTCGGTGGTGCCGAGCTGGGCGACAGGGATATAGGCGGCGGCCTCCAGGACGCGATCCCGCACCTCCTCGGGCGTCTCGATGCGCGGATCGATCGGCGAGACGACCCCGACGAAGACCCGGCAGTCCGGCCTGAGGTGCTCGCGGATGACCTTCAAGATCCGGGGCCTATCCCGCTCTCCCGCCAGCGCGATGTAGAAGCTCCCGACGTTCAGCTGGAACAAGCTGGGCAGGAGCTCGGCATAATCGACGTCGGCGCTGTGCGTCGAGTCGCGGTCGCCCCCGGGGCAGGTGTGGACGCCGAGGCGCGCGCGCTCCGCGACGGAGAAGCGCGACAGGGCGAGGTTGTTGAGGTCGATGAAGCTGGTCAGGAGGTCGCCGGTCGGATCGACCTTGATCGCCAGGCGCCCCTCGGTGAAGTCGATCTGGACCTTGTGGGCGCCCCTCTCCAGGCAGCCGCGGACCTCGGCCTCGTGCTCGGTGAGCAGGTCGTCGATGAACTGGTCGCGCGAGTAGCCCTGGATGCCCTCGGCGGGGTAGAGCAGGCTCAGCGCCGAGGGAGAGATGACCGCCTGCTTGAGCGGGACGCGCGCGTACCGCTGGGCGATCTCGAGGTAGCAGCTCGCGCGCACCCGGTACCTGAAGGGCCCCCTGATGAGCCGCGGCATCCGGCGGACGTGCCCCGCCGTGAAGGGGATCTTGAAGCCGTCAGGCGCCATGTTCGGCAGCCCGTGGACACAGTAAGTCCAGAAATTATGATATTTCCGCTGCTCGCCGTCGGTGATCACCGGCGAGCCCGTGGCCTCGAAGCGCTCGACGGTGTCCTTGATGGCCTCATCGTAGAGCGCGTCCAGGGCCGGCTCCATGTGGTCTCGCGTGGAGGTCGCCTCGATCAGTGCCTCGGGCCTGGGGATGCTGCCGATGGGCTCGGTCGGAATGCTCATCGAGGTGGTTCTCCCTGTCGTGTGACCGTCCGGCGAACCTCGGCCGCGCAAGCCAGTGTGGCCCTCGTTGGGCCGTTGTTTGAGCTCAAGCTAGTAGCACGGTCGTCGTGGCGTCGTTACCCCGGCGTGCGGCGAGCTCGCGCCGCCGGCGAGCGCGGCGTGACGCGGGCGCCGCGTGACGCGAGCGCAGGCGGCGGGAGGTCGCGCCGCGGTCGCGACCCCGGCGGGAGCGCCGCGCGCGCGGGAGCGCCTCGCGCGCCCGCGCCGCTCGAGGCGCTCCCGCGCGGCGACCGATACGGGTATGCTCGAGGAAGCGTGAAGCGCGGAGGGACAGCGCCGAGCGCCGGCTCCGGGATCGCGCTCCAGCGTGGCGTGCGGCCCTGGAGGCGGCGATCGCGGCCTCCAGGGCCGCCCTCGCTGCTCGCCGGAAGAGAGCTCCATGACCCGCACCGTTGACGAGAGCGACGTGTTCCTCATCCCGATGCCCGGCAAGCGCGTGGCGCGCGTCCCCATCGCTGTCCTCGAGCGCTACCTCGACGAGGCGACGCGCGTCGCGCACGACCCGGACGAGCCGGAGGGCGACGTGACCGCGCACTCGGTGTCCGTCGACCCGGCGACGGGCGCGAGCGTCTGGCACACCGAGTGGGAGCTCGGCCCGTGCGACTACACGGACGAGAGCGGGTTTCCCCAGCGCGCCTACGCGTGGCACCGCCACCCGCTCGGGACCGAGTACACCGAGATCTACCAGAAGTGAGCGCCCCTCGACCGGCCGTGCATCCGGCCCCGCGCGCGCTTCACGCGCCGCGCGCGCCTCGCCTCCGCCGCCGACCCGGAGCGGAGGCCGCCGCGGCGGCGCTCCTCGTCGGCGCGCTCCCGCTCGCCGCCGCCTGCATCGAGCGCGGGTACCCGCTCGCCGCGAGCGGGCAGGTCGACCTGCGCGCCGACGTCGCAGGGCCGCTGTTCGCGGCCGACACGCTCGACGAGGCGGGCAGGCCGGTGCTGCCCCGCCAGAGCCCCTGGCGCACCGACGTCTCGCTCAAGCTCACCGAGGCGAACGAGCCGGCCTACGGCGCCTACGTCGAGGTCCGCGTGGTCCCGAGCGAGGCGCTCGCGCTGCGCCCGGCCGAAGGCGAGCCGGGCGACGGGGCCTCGTGCGCGGTGAAGGACGGCGCGTTCCGCTGCACGGCGGGCACGCAGGGCTACGCCCGCCTCACCGCCGCCTCCGAGGGCGACTGGTCCGGCGAGGCGCGGCTCGTCGTCGCCTGGGCCGACCGCACCGAGGAGCTCCCGATCACGGTGCTCCCCGCGGGCCTGCCGGAGGACGCCACCAACTTCGCGCTCATCGCGGGGGGCCTCGGCGAGAGCGCTCGGGTGCTCGCGACGTACCTGCCGCTCACGTGCACGATCGGCCCCCTCCCCGACGACCTCGGCGCCACCTGGCGGCCGGGCGCGATCCGGGCGCGCGAGGCCCGCGTCCGCGCGTCGCCCCCCCAGAACGCGCCGGGCGTGGTGGAGCACGCCCCGGTGATCATCGAGTCGCTGCACAGCGAGGCCGCCCTGTCGATCACCCCCGACTGCCGCGAGCGGGCCACGCGCCTGCGCGTGCTGCTCGGCGCGACCGGGGAGAGCCCGCCCTTCACGCTGTGCTTCAGCGATCTCGGCGGCGAGGTGACGCTCGCGGTGAGCTCGGGGCAGAAGGCGATCGAGCCGGGCCCGTCGCTCACGGTCGACCCCGAGCCGCGCCTGCTCCGCGTGCGCGCCCTCCGGAGCGTCGTGACCGCGGGGACGCCGGGAGACCTCTTCGAGGTGAGCGCTTACAACGCCGAGCGCGTGCGCATCGCCGTCCCGGTCGACCTCGCCGTCGGCGACGATCAGGTGATCGCGCTCGGCGAGGCGTCCGTGACCCTGCGCGGCGAGGACAGCGAGGCGACGATCATCCAGGGCGTCGCGATCGCGCCGGGGACGACGGAGCTCCGGGTGACGCCGCGCCTGCTCGCGAGCCCGGAATGCACCTCCGAGCCCATCACCGTCGTGGTGGCGCCGGAGCCGGAGCCGGAGGAGCCGGAGCCGGAGGAGCCGGAGCCGGAGGAGCCGGAGCCGGAGCCGGGACCAGAGCCAGCGCCGGCGTCGCGCGAGGAGGGCTCGCCGTGAGCGCGCGCAGGTCCGCGATGTTCCTGTCGGCCGTCGCGCTGGCGGCCGCGCTCGCGGCGCCCGCGGCGGCGCCGGCGCAGGACGAGCCCGAGACGGACGCCGAGGCGGACGAGGAGGCCGCGCCCGCGGCGGCGCCGGCCGGGGCGCGGAGCGCGACCGGCGCGCCGCCGATGGCCGTCCCCGCCGACTTCGGCGGCAGCTTGCAGGTCGTGCGCGCCCCGGCGGGCACGGCGGGCGCCGCGGCGGCGTCGGGCGGGGGCCCGGAGATCTTCCCGGACGCGCGCCGCGTCTGGATGAGCGTCCGCGACACCGATCCGGTCCCGATCGAGGCCGCGCGCCGGGGCGGCCGCTGGCTGTGCAGCGGCGGCGGCTGCGCCGCGCAGACCGGCGATCCCGGGCAGAGCCCGATCGGCGACCAGATCCTGCGCTCGATCAAGCTCCAGACGCCGACGCTGCCCCTCCCGCTCACGGTCTGGGGGCGGCTCAGCGAGGACGGCCAGCGCCTGCTCGACTTCGATCCGGTGCTCCTCGGCCGCCGCTCGTACCGCCACGTCTGCGCGTACCGGCCTGTCGCGCCGGTCGCTGACGCCGCGAGGTTCCCCGCCGGCGCGCCGGGCGTCGCGGCCGCGTCGCCGCGCGACCACGCGGACCGCGCGGACGTGTGCCGCGACGGCCGGCCCGAGCCGCCGCCGCCCGACGCGGGCGAGCTCACGCTGGGCATGCAGTGGCCGAAGCAGTCCGAGATGGCCGACTTCCACTACCTCGCCATCGTCGACAGCTGCGGCAACGCCCGGGTGCAGCCGTTCCAGCGCACGTTCACCGTGCCCGTCCTCGAGGTCGCCTCGGGCGGCTGCGGGCGCCCCGACGGCAAGGTGCTGCGCGTCTTCCCGGGCGGCGGCTGGCTCCGCGTCACCGCGTTCAACCTCCACGAGCCCGCGGCCGGCAACGTGGTCAACGCGACGTACCGGGTCACGATCCCGCCGCTCGAGAACCTGGTCGAGTCGAACCCCGCGCGGCTCCTCTTCCCCGATCCGCTCGCGGACGACTTGAAGGTCGACTGCGGCCCCACGCCGATCGCGCCCCGCGCGGACCCCGGGAGCGCCCCGCCGCCGGGGAGCGCGCGCCCGCCCGGGCCCACGGGGCCTGCCGCGGCCCCGCCAGGGGGGCGCGCGCCGCCTCGCGCCGCGACAGGGCAGCCCCGGGGCGGCGCCGGCACGCCCCCCGCAGGCGCCCGCCAGGGGCCGACCGCGGCGGCGCCGGCGGCGGCGCCGGGCGGCCCGAGGCCCCCGCCCCAGGCCGGCCTGGCGCCCGGCGCCGACCCGTCGCGCCCTGGGCCGCAGCCGCTCGCGCACGGGGCGGTCGTCATCTCGCCGGCGCCGCTCAGGCTGGGCAACTGCCGGATCCGGCTCACGGGCCAGACGAAGCACCGGCTCGTCGCGCCGCTCGCGCTCCACGTCTCGCTGACGCGCACCGACCAGCTGCGGGGCGGCGCGCCGATCGAGCTCCTGCAGGACGGCACCTGGATCGTCACGCCGAGCAGCGCGGAGTTCCCTCTCCCGCCGCTCGCCGAGGACTTCGACGGCGACGCGCGGCTCCGGCTGGCCGTCTACAGCGACCCGCTGAGCCCGCAGGGCAAGGTGGTGCTCCTGTCCGACGCGGGGCGCGTCGCGAGCTCGCTGCGCTCGAGCGATCCCGGCGAGCCGGAGCGCGCCCGGCGGCTCGTCGGCTCGGTGGCGATCCACTCGGTCCCGCTGTGCGGGGAGGATAACTTCGAGACGCTCGAGGCCGCGGGGAGCTGCTTCCGCACCTACCTGACCGTCCCGGCGATGCTCGCGACGCTGCAGATCACCCGCGCGCCGTGGGTGGAGAAGCCGCTCGTCACGCGGAGCGTGCTCAGCGCCGTCGGCGTG
Organism: Sorangium sp. So ce321; assembly: GCF_051530195.1. Classification (NCBI taxonomy): domain Bacteria; kingdom Pseudomonadati; phylum Myxococcota; order Polyangiales; family Polyangiaceae; genus Sorangium; species Sorangium sp. So ce321. The sequence continues at coordinate 9,263,065 of NZ_CP150329.1, forward strand.
GCGCTCGCGATCGACCGCTACGATCCGGTGGAGCGCCGGGCCTTCCCTGTCGCGGCGCAGCTCGGCGGCTTCGTGCAGACGCTCGGCGAGGGCAGGGTCGGCCTGCTCGGCTATGTCGGCATCGCGCCGACGGTCCCGATCCTCGGCTCGGGCGGCAACACCACGTCGTTCGGCTTCCTGGCGGGGATCGGGCTGGAGTACATCACCAACGAGGCGGGGCCGGACGAGGGGCTGAAGCCGGCCGCGTTCCTCTCCGCGGTCGTGCAGGTCGGCCAGGCCGCCCCTCAGGTCTCGACGAGCCGGAGCGCGAGCTTCGGCACGTACGCGGGCGACTGAGCGCCCGCGAGATCAGCACTCAGGCCGCTCGAGTCTCTGGGCTCCCCTTCTCCATCGCCCGTCCCCCCTCTTCCATCGTTCGTCTTCCCTCTCCCATCTTCCCTCTCCCGTCTTCCCTCTCCCGTCCTCGTCCCCCGTGCGCGTCTTTCGTGCGCGTGCGCGTGCGCGACACATATCCTTCCGATTACGCGCACGGATTACGCGCACGTGCACGAAAGACGCACCGCCGCGCACGCGCCCGAAAGACGCACCGCCGCGCACGCGCCCGAAAGACGCACCGCCGCGCACGCGCACGCGCACGCGCACGCGCACGCGCACGCGCACGCGCACGCGCACGAAAGACGGGAGAGGGAAGATGGGAGAGGGAAGACGAACGACGGGAGGCTAAGACGAACAACGTAAGCGGGGCATGAGCCTGTGGCCCTCTCCTCCCGGGCGACGATACCGCTGGGCCCTCGAGGGCCCGCGGTGCGCCGCGCGAGGCTCGCTCACGGTCCGGACACGTTCTCGTCGAGCTCGTCGAGCAAGCCCTGCTTGATTGACGAGTCGCGCCGGGCCTGCGCGAGCAGGGCGCGCGCCTCGCTGTGGCGCCCCGCGAGCCGGAGCGCCCGGATCCAGAGCACAGTCCTCTCCGACCCGAAGGCGCTCTTCGGCATCTCGCGCTCGTACCGCTCGAGCTCTCTGATCGCCCGGCTCGGATCGCGCTGGTCCAGCGCCTCGCTGCACGCCTCGAACAGCTCCATGTCCCTGTCGCCGCCGGGCGTCGTGAGCTCGCCCGCGGTCTCCGCGGGCTCCGCGGCCTCCGGCGCGCGCTCGCCCCTCGCCGGCTCCGGGAGCCGCTGGCGCCGCGGCTCCGGGGCGCTCCTCGGCGGCGGCTCGACCGGCTCCGCGACGGCCGGCGGAGGGAGCGGCTCCGGCGGCTCGGGCTCGACGGGGGGCGACGCCGCGGCGGTGATGGCGGGGCCGACGTGCATCACCGCCGGCGCGGGCGGCGGATCGGGCGCGCGGAGCGCGAGCCAGAGCGCCCCTGCGACCACCGTCACCGCGACAGGCGCGGCGACGAGGGGCCCCACGCCCGCGCTCGGCAGCAGCTGCTGGAGGAGCTTCCAGAGCCCCTTCACCCACGTCGTGACGTCGCTCAGCGCCTTGTCGAGGCCAGCGGCCGCCTTCCCGGTGCCGCCCTCCTCGATCGCCCGCGCCGACTCCTGCACGCCGCGAATGATCGAGAGCCGGACGTCCTCGGGCACGCGCGGCGCGACGCGGGCGGTGGCGAAGAGCGCCGCGAGATCCACGGGCACCACGAAGCGCGGGCCCTCCTTCTTGCGGTCCTCGCGGCGGCGCTTCGCCACGATATCGTGGAACAGGGCGAGCGCGCGCGCGCGCCACTTGTACGCCGTGGACAGCGGGATTCCGCGCTGCTGCGCGAGGTCCGCCATCGGGACACCGTCGAGGTCGTGCGCGACGAGGATCGAGTGCGCGTCGACGTCGAGGTGGTGCAGGAGCTCGAGCACCATGAGCCGCTCCTGGTCCGAGATCATCAGCTCGTCCGGGGTCTTGGACTGATCGACGAGGACCGGGAACTCCTCTTCGGACACCAGCTCTTCATAGCGATACTGGGCCCGCTCCCGGTAGTGCGCGGCGGTGTGGACGGCGATCCTGTTCAGCCACCGCTCAGGCCGGGAGATCTCAGGCTTGTAGTTGTCGAAGCTCAGGTACGCGGAGAGCAAGACGTCCTGCGCGAGATCTCCACGGTCGCGCAGCGGGACTCCCAGGCGCGTCAACCAGCGCCATACGAGCGCGAACGTCTTCTCACGAAAGAGCAGCTCGAAAGCGCGCTCTTTCTCGGGTGGACCACCTTGGCCCGGGCGACGAGGTCGTGTCATACATATGCCAAATTCCGGCCGTAGACGGGCGTTTACCGCCCGGGGCAGGTCACCCGGCGCGCGCGCTGGCGCCGGACGGTCGCTTGCCTGTGCCAGCACGCCGAGAACACCGCGAAATCGGCACGAAAGAGGGTGCCGGCGGGCTCCTGGACCCATCCAACTATTCAATGAGCAGAGCCGGTACAATTCTCGCGGCGAATGGTTATTTTCGGCCGTCTTGCCCGCCGCAGAAGAACCCCTTGGACGTAATTTGAATGTAAGGAGCCACCCAGAAAGTGGCCAGGCGAAGGCGGCCGGAGTCCGCGCCGGGGCCGAGAGCCGGAGTGGTCGCGGCGGGCGGCCGCGACAACGAGATCTCCCGGCCGTCGCCGGCGCGGTCCGGCCCCGGCGACGCGCGCAGCAGCGCTGAACGACGGCGGCGACGACGGCGACGGCGACCGCGCCCTGGCCTCCGTCGTTCACGCACGCGCGCCTCGATGCCTCATTCCGGGTGCGCTCGCGGGCGACTTGAGGCACGCTGCGCCGCCACGCGGATCCATCGCATGAACCTCTCCGACTTCTCCCTCGCTTCGCTCACGGCGAGCTCGCGCCGCAACGTCCTTCGCGACCTCTGGGACAAGCTGCGTCACGTGCCGGGCGGCAAGCGCCTGTTCAGCAGCACCCTCGGCGTCATGGCCCCCTACACGAGCACGATCCGGGCCCATATCGAGGTCCTCGAGCGCGGCCGCGCGGAGGTGACGATGCGCGACCGGCCCGGACTGCGCAACCACCTCCGCTCCGTGCACGCCGTGGCGCTCGTCAACCTCGCCGAGCTCACCGGCAACACGGCGCTGTCCTACTCGCTGCCCGACGACGCCCGGTTCATCGTCGCGGGCCTCTCGATCGAGTACCTGAAGAAGGCCCGCGGCACGATCCGCGCCGTCTGCGAGTGCCCTGTCCCAGACACCAGCGAACGCAGGGAATACCAGATCCCCGTGAGCCTGCGAGACGCGACAGGCACCGAGGTCGCCCGCGCCACCCTCCGCAGCCTCGTCGGCCCGAAGAAGTAGCCCTGAGCGCCGCCGGCGGCGGTCGCGCCGCCCGCGCGGCCCGCAGCGAGCTCCCATGAACGTGAGAGGGCGAGAAGCCCTCATGCGGGAACGCCTCGAGCTCGCCTTCCTGCCTCTTCCTGCCTCATTCCTGCCTCTCAGCTCCGTGCTCAGAGCCGATCCCCATCGCGCTCCGGAGGAGCCCTGTGCGCCGAGACATCCTGAGATCCAGTGCGCTCCTGTGCCCTGAAGCACACATGACATCCGGGTGTCATTCTCACCTTTCCCGTGGAGTCTCACCCCGCACCACACCAGATCCGAACCTGGATGGATCCCAGGGAAACGCACACTCGACAAAGGCTTCCCAGGGTGTTTCGATTCTGATCATGGAGAACCGATCAACGAAGGTGGCACTCGCTGCGACAGCGCTCGGCGTGTTCTTCGCGGCATGTGGTGGGTCCAGCGGCTCGGTCGGCGATGGATCCGGCGGGGGTGGGGCCGGCTCGGGCGCGGGGTCGGACGCTGGCTCGGGCGCGGGCACCGGCGCGCCGACAGGGTCGGTGACGGGCTCCGGCTCGAGCTCCAGCGGCGATGACATCGGGGGCGTCAACGCCGCATCCAGCAGCGGCTCGGGCGAGGGCGCCGGGGGCGCCGCTTCCTGCGCCGGCGAGACGACCACCGCGGAGCTCGTGCCGCTCGATCTGTACATCATGCTCGACGCGTCCGGGTCGATGAAGGAGCAGATCTCGCCGCTCGTGAGCAAGTGGGACGCCGTGACCGAGGCGCTCGAGGCGTTCTTCACCGACCCACAGTCGGCGGGCCTCGGCGTCGGGCTCCAGTACTTCCCGCTGCGCGACCCCGACGTGCCCGAGACGTGCACGGAGAGCTCCCAGTGCGGCCCCGGCGGCCCGTGCGCCCTCCGGATCTGCCGCAGCGCGACGCCGATCACGATCTGCGAGACGAACGCCGACTGCGGGGCGCGCGACACCTGCATCGACCTCGGCGAGTGCTCCGGGACCGGCGACCTGTGCGCGCCCGTGGGCGTGAGCTGCGGCCGCGGCGCGGGGTCGTGCCAGCGGCTGACCGAGAGCGAGTGCGCGCACCCGGATTCGTGCAACGCGGAGGTCTACGCGGAGCCCGACGTGCCGATCGCGCCGCTCGACACCGCCTCGGCCCAGGAGCTCGTCGCCTCGATCGCCGCGAAGGAGCCGCTCGGCGCGACGCCGACCGCCGGCGCCCTCTCCGGCGCGCTCGCGCAGGCCCGCGCCCACGCCGAGGCGAACTCGACCCACCGCGTCGTCACCGTGCTCGCCACCGACGGCATGCCCACCGAGTGCGATCCCCTGAGCGCCGACGGCATCGCCGAGATCGCCAGCGCGGCGGTGAGCGGCACGCCGAGCATCTCCACCTTCGTGATCGGCGTCTTCGACGGCAACGACGACGGCGCGCAGGAGACGATGGACCGCATCGCCGAGGGCGGCGGGACGACGTCGGCGTTCTTCATCGACACGAGCACCGACGTGACGCAGGCCTTCCTCGACGCGCTCACCGAGATCCGCGGGAAGAGCCTCGCGTGCGAGTACCAGGTCCCGGCGCCGTCCTCCGGGCAGACGCTCGACTACGGGACGCTCAACGTCGAGCACACGCCGCCCGGCGGCAACGGCTCGTCGACCATCTTCTACGTGGGCGACGAGGCGCGCTGTGACGCGACGGCGGGCGGCTGGTACTACGACGTCGACCCCGCGACAGGCAGCGCGCCGACGAAGATCGTGATGTGCCCCGCGACCTGCACCCAGTTCCGCGAGGGCGGGCAGGTCGAGCTCCGCGTCGGCTGCAAGACCGAGATCCCCCCGATCAACTGAGCCCCTCCCCCATGCCCGCCCACCGCAGGCGAGGTCCGGCCGCGCGACGCGGGCGCGCCCTCGCCACGCTCGCCGCCCTCCCCCTCGCCGCCGCGGCCTGCGCCTCCGAGGAGGCCGTGGCGCCGGCGCGGCTGCCGCTGCCCGACATCGCCTACGGCGCGCCGGGCTCGCTCTCGGCGCCGCCCGGCAAGGGCAGCTTCCGCCTCGGCGCCGCCAGCGCCGCGACCCAGATCGAGGACAGCAACCCGGCAACGGACTGGTACGTGTTCACGCGCCCGAAGGCCGAGGGCGGCATGGGCAGGGGCGCGGAGTTCGTGGGCGACGCCTCGCGCGGCTTCTCGAAGGCGCTCGAGGACGTCGCGCTGCTCCGGGAGATGGGGCTCGACTCGTACCGGTTCAGCATGGAGTGGGCCCGGATCGAGCCGCGGCGAGACGTCATCGACGAGGAGGCGCTCGCCCACTACGACCGGCTCCTCGACGCGCTCGTCGCGGCGGGGATCCGCCCCGTGGTCACCCTGCACCACTTCTCCAACCCGGTCTGGCTGGACGACCCGCGGCACACAGGCTGCGCCTCAGGCCCCGGCGACGACAACCTCTGCGGCTTCGGGCACCCCGAGGGCGGGCCGCTCGTGATCGAGGAGATGGCCGAGCACGCGGCCCTGCTCGCCGCGCGCTTCGGCGACCGGGTGGATGACTGGGGGACGCTGAACGAGCCGTTCAACTACCTGCTCGCCGCCTACGGCGTGGGCGCGTTCCCCCCCGGGAAATCCGCCCTCCTCGGCGACCTCCTCGGCGAGTTCGTGCCGGTGCTGCGCGACACCCTGCTCGCGCACGCGGCGGCGTACCGGGCGCTCGCGGAGGCCGACACGGTGGACGCGGACGGGGACGGCGAGGCGGCGGACGTCGGGCTGACGCTCTCGGTCGGCGACTGGGTCGCGGCGCGCAACCACCGGCCGAGCGACGACCCCGAGGACGTCGAGGCGCGCGATCGCATGGCCTACGTCTACAACCACCTCGTGGTCGACGCCGTCCTGAGCGGCAGGCTGGACAGCGATCTCGACGGCGAGCCCGACCTGGAGCTCCCCGGCCTCCGGGGCACCCTCGACTGGCTCGGGGTCCAGTACTACTTCCGCGCCGGCGTGACGGGGGACGGTGGCATCGTGCCGGTGCTGAACCTCACGCCCTGCGTGAACGGGCTCGACTTCGGCGCGTGCGTGCCCCCGGTCGACCCGACGTTCTGCGTGCCGGCGATGCGCTACGAGCATCATGCGCCCGGCCTGTACACCGTGCTCAAGGACCTCGGCGCGCGCTTCCCCGAGCTGCCCCTCGTCGTCACCGAGTCGGGGATCGCCACCCGGGTGGGCGAGCGGCGGGCCGAGGTCGTCGTGCGGGCCCTCGAGCAGATCGAGCGCGCGCGGGGCGACGGCGTCGACGTGCGCGGCTACTACCACTGGAGCCTCTACGACAACTTCGAGTGGGCCGAGGGGTTCGCGCCGCGCTTCGGGCTCTACACCGTCGACTACGGCTCCTACGAGCGCACGGCGACGAAGGGCGCCGAGGTCCTCGGCGAGATCGCCCGCGGGCGCGCGCTCACGAGCGCGCTGCGGGCGGCCCACGGCGGCGACGGGCCGATGACGCCCGAGCCGGAGGCCGAGGGCCTCGAGCGCTGTAACGGGAACTAGAGCCGAGTCGGCCAGGTTCGTTTCTGGGGGCGCAGAAGTCACCCCCGCCTCCATGGTCCAGGTCGTCCCCGCGCGTCCTGAACCGAATTGCTCGATTGAAGGCACCGCCGCTCGTCGGTCTCCATACCAGGTTCGTTCGACCCGCCGAGAGACACCGCCGGATTACGCCGCTGCGATATCGACGAATCACGGAATCGTCACCCCCGGCCCGAGTACGACGGCTATCGCGGTCGTCCGCGGGCGACCGCGATGGCCGTCGCCCCGGAGGCCCACGTCCATTGACGTCGCCCGCGCGTTCGCGGACCATGGGGGACTTCCTTCAGCTGCCCGATATCAGGGAGGACACATGAGCCATCGCCTGGATCTGCTCTCTCCGGAGCTGCGCGCGAACCCGTATCCTTATTATGCAGAGCTGCGCCGCTCCCATCCGGTGTGCCAGGTCGATCCGGGGGGTCTGTGGGCGCTCAGCCGCTACGAGGACGTCGCCTTCGCCCTCAAGAACACCGACCTGTTCTCCGCGCAGGGCGGCCGGGTGGGGGTGCTCCCGCCCTGGCTCGATCGCAATCCGATGGCCGACTCGCTGCTGCTCATGGATCCGCCGGAGCACACGAAGACCCGGGCCCTCGTGACCCGCGCGTTCAGCACGCGCGTGATCCCGCGGATCGAGCCCGCGCTGCGCGCGGTGGCCCGGGAGTTCGTCGAGCGGCTGACCCCCGGGCGCGAGCTCGACTTCTACGCCGAGCTCGCGATGCCCATCCCGGCGGCGGCCATCGCCGATCTCCTCGGCCTCGACCCGGCGCTGCGCGCCCATTTCCAGCGCTGGACCGCGAACTTCGTCGCCACCGCCGCGGCCACGCCGGAAATGAGGCCGGCCATCCGCGCCACCATCGTCGACCTCGAGCGATACCTCCTGGAGGTCATCGCGGCGCGCCGCGCCGCGCCGCGGGACGATCTCGTGACCGAGCTCCTGGCGGCCCGGATCGACGGCGTCGCGCTCACCGAGCCCGAGCTCGTGAGCTTCCTCTTCTTGCTGCTGGCCGCCGGGTTCGAGACGACGACCCACCTGCTCAACGCCGCGCTGGTGCTCCTCATGGATCACCCCGAGGTATACGCGCGGATCCGCGCGGACCCGGCGCGGATCCCGGCCTTCCTCGAGGAGGTGCTGCGGTTCGAGCCGCCAGCCCAGATCGCTTTGCGGCAGGCGAAGACCGATGTGGAGATCAGGGGTGTCACGGTGCCGGCGGGCGCGTTCGTTGCGGCGCTCATCGGCTCGGCCAACCGCGACGAGCAGGTCTTCCCGGACCCGGATCGGTTCGATATCGATCGCGAGCGGCAGGTGGGGCTGTCGTTCGGCCACGGCGTCCACTTCTGCATCGGCGCGGCGCTCGCGCGCGCCGAGGCGAAGATCGGAATCGAGGTGCTGACGTCCCTCCCGGGGCGGTTCGAGCGGACAGGGAGAGCGCCGGAGTGGAACCGCTCCTTGCTGTTGCGAGGGCTGAAGGAGTGCTGGGTCCGGTACGTGCGCTGAACGGCTCCCGGGGATCGCCTCACGCGTCGAACGCGGAGCGCGCGGCGGGGAGCGGGGAGCGCGTGCGCAGCCAGAAGTAGCCCGCCGACGCGGCGAAGAGCGCCGCGCAGAGGAAGGCGGTCGCGTAGCTGAAGCCGAGGAAGAACTCGAGCCACGAGCGCCTGGCCTGGCCGAAGCTCTTGTAGAGCAGCAGCCCCACGCTGCCGAGGTAGCCGAACGCGTCGGCCGCGGTGATCAGGAAGCCCGCCGTCGCCACCGAGCCCACCGCCGCGATGAGCCGGTCGAAGAGCACGCAGTTGAACGGGACATACCCCACGTAGAGCCCGAGCCCGACGCTGACCATCCACGCGACGGGGCCGATGACGCCCGCCTGGTAGAGAACCGTGCTCACCCCGGCGAGCGCCGCCCCGGCGAGCATGATGCCGTGGATCGCGAGGAGCGCCGTTCGGTTGTTCCGGATCCCCATCATCACCGCGACCGAGAGGAGCGCGCCGATGGCCACCGGGATCTCGGCGGTCGTCAGGATCGCCGGCTGATCGGCGAAGTCCAGGGCGTCCCAGATCTCGCGGGCGAAGTTGTCGCGGAAGTCGCGGTAGGCGGTGAGCACGATGTAGCCGAGGACCAGGGTCGCGAGCCCGCCGGCGTTCGCCCGGACGAACGCGCGCCGCGCGGCGCGGTCCATCGGCGCGCGCCGGGTCCGGAGCGCCTCGTCGGCCGCCGACGGGGGCGGGATCTGCGCGAGCATCCACACCGCGAGGAGCAACGGCGGGAAGAACAGCGCCCCGGTCAGCGCGGGCATCCAGACCTCCGGCACGCCCCAGCCGAGCGTCAGCTTGCCGACCGTCTTCACGAAGCCGCTCGCGAGGATGAAGCTGGCGCACAGGCCGGCGCCGAGCAGGTCGCTCACGCGGCGCCCCTCGAGGAAGCCGAAGACGAGCCCCCAGACCATCCCGAGCGGCAGGCCGTTCAGCACCAGGAAGAGCGCGGCGTAGGGCGCGGGCGTGAGCCCGAACAGCACGAGGGCGGCCTCGCTCACCCCGACGCACGCGAGGATGGCGAGCGCGCGCCGCTCGGGGCGCATCTCGGAGACGACCTTGATGCCGAGGAACTTCGAAGCGCAGTACCCGAGCACCTGGGCGATGATGTAGAGGCTCTTCAGGTCCAGCGCGGGGAGCAGCGGCAGCGCGACAGCGCCCTTGAAGGTGCCGACCGCGAACGGCTTGCGGAAGGCGTACATGCAGAAGTAGGTCGCGAACGCCGCGAGCACGGCGAAGGCCGTGAACACCGGCGCGGGCGCCCGCTCGAGCCATCTCGTCACGCTTCTCTGGGCTGGCATCGGAGCTCCGAGGAAGGCGCGAGGGTAGCCGCGGGTGCGCGGCGCGCGCATGACTTTTCGGTTCCGGCGAGGCGGGCGGCCGGTTCCCTTCCGGCCGCTCCCGTGCGAGACAATGGAGGCCGCGCCGCGGCCCGGCTTCAACGAGGCGCGAGGCGGGCGGCCGGGAGGGCACGCCGTGGGAGATCCGTCACCGCTCGCCGCGAGGAACACCCTGGGAGACGTTGCGGCCCGCGGCCGGGACGAGCGGCTGCGCGGCGCGATCGCCCTGCTCGCGGTGGGGCTCGCCGCGGGGGGCGCGGGCGAGCTCTCGTACGAGCAGCTCAAGCAGCGCTTCCGGAGCGCGATGACGCGCGATCCCGTCGACTCGCTCGCGGTGATGGTCCTCGGGTGCTCGTACCTGTTCTACCAGGCCGAGCACGCCGAGAACCCGCGGTGCGCGGGCTACGTCGACGCGCTCCTGTTCATCTCGACGTGCCTGTCCGGCGGCTACACCGACCTGTTCGCGCGCACCCCCGCGGGCAAGGCGATCGCCTCGTTCGTGACGACGTTCGGCCCGACGCTGGCGACGTCCGCGCTCGGCGCGCCCGCCGGCGCATCGGCGCCCCAAGGGACGCAGGAGCAGGGCCGGGCGATCCTCGAGCGGCTCGACGGGATCCTCGAGGCGCTGCGCGCGCCGCGGTGAGCCAGGGCTCCATCCGCAGCCCCGACGCGGGGCGCGGGCGTTGGCACGGATCGCGCTGAGAGGCGTGCAACCGGACCCGAGCGGCACGGCATCCATGCCGAGCTCGGCAGTACAGCGATGTCCATGACAGACCCACGCGCCTCCACCTTCGGAGCCGACATGGCCTGAGCCAGAGCACGTTCGCACGCTCCGCTGACGCCAGAGCGCGTACTCCAGTTCCCTGCAAGGCTTTCAGGGAGAGCCCGAATCAACGTCCTTTTGCTGTGGCATAACGTCTCGATGGGACGCATTGTCGCCCTCGCGTGGGGCACTTTGCACCTCTGGACGTGCGCGGAGCGGAGCAACCTTCCTGAAAAGGGGGTGAAACATTGTTCTTCTCGTCCTGGAACACCCCTTGCGATGTCCGGGCGCGTCGGGGCATCGGGGCCCCGGTTATTTTCAGCTGACGCGGCACCGGACAGGCGCGTAACAGGCGGCCCGATCACTGCTGTCCCTCGTGCCCTCGAGCGTCGACTGGATCACGACACAGGCGCGACACGGTTTCCCCGATGTGTCGTGCGTTTCGCAGAGAAAGGCGGAGGAGTCATGCCGAATCGTCAGGGATGGATCGACGAGGAGTACAGCGGCGGGCGTGGACGCGACGAGGAGAGGTCTGGGCGACAGGGCCAGCGAGGGGATGAGGGATATCGCGGCGAGCGCGGGGCCGCCGGCGATGCTAGCTACGGACATCGTGGCAATTACGAGCAAGTACTCCAGCGAGACGACCATCGCCATGCCCGAAGCGGTCAAGACGAGCTCCGTGGGTCGGATCAGCGGGAGTCCGGCGGACGCGGCTACGAGGGTGAGTTCGGCGGACGCGGCCACGAGCGCGACCAGGGCTGGCGCAGCCACGGCGGCGAGCGCGGTCACGGTGGCGAGCGCGGCTGGGAGGGCCGGCAGGAGCGCGGCTGGGGACAGCGCGAGGACTTCGGAGGCCAGCATCAGGCTTCGGGTGGCCAGCGCGATGACTTCCAGCGAGGAGGTCGCGACGATCTTGGCTCCAGGCGCGGCTACGGCGGCGGCCAGGGCGGCTTCGGCGGCGGCCAGGGCGGCTTCGGCGGCGGCCAGGGCGGTCACGGCGGCCAAGGTCACTTCGGCGGCGGCCAGGGCAGCCACGGCGGCCAAGGCAGCTTCGGCGGCGGCCAAGGCGGTTACGGCGGCGGCCAGGGCGGATTCGGCGGCGGCCAGGGCAGCTTCGGTGGCGGCCAGGGCAGCTTTGGTGGTCAGGGTGGATACGGCAGCCAGGGCGGCTACGGAGGCCAGGGTCACTTCGGCGGCCAGAGCGGATTCGCCGGCGGCCAGGGCGGCTTCGGCGGCGGCCATGGCGGCCAGGGCGGCCAGGGCTATTTCGGCAGCGAGCATGAGCTCGGCGGCGGCCGGGGTGGCCAGGGTGGATTCGGCGGCAGCCAGGGCGGCTACGGCGGCGGCCAGAGCAGCTTCGGCGGCCAGGGTGGATTCGGCGGCAGCCAGGGCGGCTACGGCGGCGGCCAGAGCAGCTTCGGCGGTCAGGGTGGATTCGGCGGCAGCCAGGGCGGCTATGGCGGCGGCCAGGGTAGCTTCGGCGGCCAGGGTGGATTCGGTGGCCAGGGTGGTTCTGGTGGCAGCCAGGGCGGCTTCGGTGGCCAGGGAGGCTTCGGCGGAGGCCAGCACCAGGGCTACGGCGCCCGTGGCGGCCTCCGGCAGTGGGCCGACGACGAGCGCGGCTGGACCGAGCGGTCCGGGCAGCAGCGCGGCTACGAGGGACAGGAGCCTCGATTCCGCGGCGATCAGGGCTCTTACCCCCAGTCGGGTGGGCAAGGCTACGGCGGTCAGGGCCACCAGTCCGGCGGGCGGAGCTTCCTCGATACCGTTGGACAGGGTGGAGGAGTCAGCGGTTCGCGCGGTCGCGCTCCCAAGGGCTACAAGCGCTCGGACGACCGGATTCGCGAGGACATCTGCGACCAGATCGCCGAGCACCCGGACCTCGACGCGAGCGACGTCGAGGTGAAGGTCCAGAACGGCGAGGTCGTCCTCTCCGGGACCGTCCGCGAGCGCCGCTTCAAGCACCAGCTCGAGTCGCTCGCGGAGCGGATCTCGGGCGTGACCGACGTGCGGAACGAGATCCGGATGTACCGCGAGCAGCAGCAGCACGGCGAGGCGAAGACGGGCTCCGGGCTCTCGTCTGGCGAGCGCTCCACCGCGTCCGGCTCCACCGGGGGCCTCTCCGGCTCCACCGGGGGCGCTTCCGGCACTGCGACCTCTGCCGGCGCCACGTCGTCGTCGGAGACGAAGAACAACGAGTCGTCGCGCCGGAACGCCTCGTAGCTCCGGCCCCGCGGAAGTCCGGCCAGGTATATTGGCCGGACTTCTGCGCCGTTGGACGGCGGCCTCGCGCCGGGCGGACATTACTTCGCCTCTCCTCGGGGCTCCGCTCCGCACCCCGGCGTCCACCTCGCGGCCTACCGGGTTCCGTGCTCCAGTGATCCCTTGCGGAGCTCTCCCAGCCTCCCTGACGCCTGAAGACGTCGCGCAGCGCGCCGATTCGATGGGCGGTCGACGGTTCAGCGAAGCTGCCTGAGCATCTCTTCGCGTTCCGCGGCGAGCTGCCCTAGAGCATCGATCAGCTTGAAACGCCCGGGAATGAAGAGATTTGAACCACAGAGGCACAGAGGACACAGAGGAACAACAAAAACTCTGTGCCCTCTGTGCCCTCTATGGTTGATTTTCTCGGGATTTCAACCTGTTTGATGTCCTAGCGGGAACTCCCGCGCGTGGGCCTCTCCAGCTGTTCCCAGCCTCGGCGGTGCTGCGTCCTCACTGTCGCCAAGGGGAGCTCCAGCTGGGCGGCGATCTCGGAGAGCGGCGTCTCCTCCAGCTCGTGCTTGATCAGCAGATCCCGGTATCTGGGGTCGACCTGGCCGATCAGGTCGCGCAGCACCTCTTCCCGCTGCCGCAAGCGGAGCAATTCTTCCGGGGTGGGGCACTCGTCCCGGAGCTCGTGCTCGTCAAACGGCGTCAGCACCTCTCCCCACCGGCGCGCGTCCCGGATGTGGTTGCGCGCCTGGTTGAGGGCGATCGTGGCGCGGTACGCCGCCGGATCCCCACTCAGCTCGATCCGCTGGTCCGCTTCCAGCCCCCGCAGGAGCGCATTCTGGGCGATGTCCTCGGCGCTTCGCGCCGGGACACCGAGGCGCCTGGCCAGGCGCCGGTAGAGATCGAAGCTGGTCGCTGGCTTCTTGCCCACGGTAGGCAGCACACCTGAGGGGCCCGAAACGCTTCAGGAAAATGCATCGGTCGCCAAGTTTGGCGGGATAATGTATTCCTTGTACCCACATGAGACACCTTCGGGACGCCTGACGCTGGGCAGCGACGATTGCTTTACGGTGTCGGCCTATCTTTTCTCGCCATGAACGTCATTCAACGGCCACATCGTGGATGTTGACGCCATGCGACGGGCGTAAGTACCGTCGATGCATGCGTTACGTTGCGCATGCGCTCTCACTTCTTCTCTCGCTGGGGGCCGTCACGGGCTCCACGAGCGCGGCCAGCGCCGAGGATGTCCATCCGAAGGCAACACCGAGCAACGGTTCATCCATGGTGAAGGACCTTGTTCGCCGTGGTCGGAGAGCGCGCGATCAGGGGCGGTGGACCGAGGCACACGGCCACCCGACGATCGGCATCGTCGCGCTCCATGCGAAGCTGACGGTGCGCGACACCGTGATCGAGACGCTGGCCGCGGGACCAGGCGGCGACGGTGGGCAGCCCGAGCAAGGAGGCAAAGGCGGCCGGGGCGCGCCGGGAGGCGCCGTGGGGGACGGCACGTGGTCCTGTGAAGGGGGCAACGGCGGCCGAGGGGGCGACGGCGGCTACGGTGGCCCCGGGCGTGGCGGCGATTCGATCGGCATCGGCTACCTTGACGAGGACGAACTCACGCTCGAGGGCGTCACCTACGAGCTCGGACTTCCGGGCAAGGGCGGCACCAGCTGGGACTGGTCGGGTGAGACGATCACGGGGCAGGACGGAAACACCGTCGAGACGCTTCGCTTTGCCGAGGGGCTGTGATGAGCGCCTCAGGAGCGAAGGCGGTACGTTCGCGAAAAGGCCGGAGCGTGGCCGCGCTCGTCGTCGCTGTCGCGACCTTCGCGCGCGGCTCGAGCACGCGGACAGCATGCCCCTGCGTTCCGTTTGACGCCCCCGCCCCCGGACCGCTCCGTTGAACGCCCCTGTACAGACCGCGTAGCATCGAGGGAGAACCATGCGAATCACAAGAGCGATGTGCCTGTCCCCTGCGCTGTTGGTCATCACAGCCGGCTGCGGCACCACACCGCAACCCGACGTGCCGTCGGAGTCGGTCTGTCTCGAGCGTCTCGCCGCCGGTGTGCCGGAGGATGGCTGCGGGGTGTTCGTCGGTAGCTACTACCGCAGCAACGACGACGCAAACCCCGGCACGAGGGATAGGCCGGTCGAGACGCTGCGCCGCGGCGTCGAGCTCGCGAGTACCGGACGAGGACGCGTCTTCGTATGCAACCAATTCTTCTTGTCTCCCGTTCCCCTTGTGCTGCCATCCGGCGTGGACCTCATCGGCGGATTCAACTGCTTGACCTGGGAGCGTGAGACCGACGAGCTCCCGTTGCTTGCGATGATCGGTGACGCATACGTGATGCTGACCGTCGCACCGCCGCTCATCGGAGATACTGGCGCCTCGGACGGGGTATCGACGATCGTCGACATGCAGATCAGGTCGGAAGGCCCGCTCGGGATCCTTGTCCAATCCAACGCGGCCGTGGAGCTCATCCGGAGCGGGATTCGCGCCGTCACCGGGCGGGCGGGCCGCGATGGCACCGGATGGCCCTCGCCAAATCGGGGAGAGCAAGGACCTGATGGGCAGGATGGGGGCGACGCGTGCTCGGCAGCCACCGTTCCTGGCGGCGCTACGGCGGTGAACGCATGCAACTGGGGAGTCCCGACCATCGACGGAGGAATTCCGACCATCGGTGGGAAAGGAGGGGATGGGCTTCCCGACGGAGCTGGCGACGGCGAGGACGGGCAACCGGTCGTGGCGTCCAACACCACTTTCGGACGGGGCGGAGGTGGGGACGTGACAGGCACCCATTGCGAAGACGGCGAGGCTGGGCTCCAGGGCGAGCCCGGTGGCGTGGGTGCCGCCGGCAAGGGCATCGGGCGCATCACTGCGAGAGGGTGGGAGGGGGACAGAGCCGGTGGCGGAGGCAGGGGCATGCCGGGCCAAGGCGGCGGCGGGGGTGGCGGCCGTCGGGGCGGTCTCGCTCTCTGCGGTGTGGCGTCCAAGGGAGGCGCCGGCGGCGGCTCCGGGGGTACCGGTGGCTGCGGCGGTCGAGGGGGCGGAGGTGGCGGCAACGGACACCCCACGATCGGCATTGTCGCGCTTCACGCCAAGCTGACTGTGCGCGACACCTTGATCTTGACGGGCGAGGGCGGTCTCGGCGGCAACGGCGGCCCCCCCGAGGACGGCGGCCAAGGCGGCCTGGGCGCTCCAGGAGGCGCCTTAGGCGACGGCACGTGGTCCTGCGCCGGTGGCAGCGGGGGCGACGGGGGCCCCGGCGGAAACGGCGGTCCCGGGCGTGGCGGCGACTCGATCGGCATCGCCTACCTCGACGAGGACCAGCTCACGCTCGAGGGCGTCACCTACGAGCTGGGGCCGCCGGGCAAGGGCGGCATCAGCTGGAATCACGACGGCAGCATGGTGACAGGGGAGGACGGCGTCGTCGTCGAGACGCTTCGCTTTCGTGAGTAGTATCTGCGCCCGTCGAACGAACACTGTGGACCGTGTGCAGCACATGTACCTCGGGAGCACCTCTGTAGCATGACCCCGAGAACTTCCGCCGCCGACGACGCCAGCGTGCTCCGCAGCCCAGCCCACCGCGGCGACGGCGCTGCCCGTCACCGCGCTCGACGTGAGGCGCCGAGTGGCGACGGGGCTCTGCCCGAGCGAGAGGGACCGAGCGGTCAAGGAGCGCCCTCCCCTCGCCGCCCGCCTGCGCAGCCTCGCCGTCCGCCTGCGTAACCTCGGCGCCCCTCCTGCGGAGCCTCGCCACCCCTCCTGCGCAGACCGGCCGCCTCTCCTGCGCAGCTCCGCCACCCTCCTGCGCGTCCCGTTTGGTGAATTGCACTATAGTCGTGCGCCTCCTGCGCAGCCCCGCCGCCCTCCTGCGCACCCCCTCCCGGTGTCCTTCGCAACCGTGCTGCGACGCCTGCGCAGCCGCGCCGCCCTCCTGCGCAGCCCCGCCCCCCTCCTGCACAGCCCCGCCGCCCTCCTGCGCGACACTTTCTGTGTCCTGCGCAACACTTTCCCCCTCCTGCGCATCACCGCGATCCCATGGCCCGCTGTTCGCTGCGCGACGCCGGGCACGCCGCCCCGATCGACTCCGCGGCACACCGCCTATCTCAACCCTCAAGCGTGGTACTGCACTCGCGACGTGAACGAAATATGCTCTCCCCTGGCTCATGCCTTCACCCGCCAATACCCTCGCCGATCTTCCGGCTCCTCAATCCGAGGGGCGCTGGCCCCGACAAGGAGGCGTATTTTTCCCATGGCAACGAAGGCACCCACCACCACGTCATCCGGGATCAACAGGGCTTCAAAGAAGCGCTCTTCGCACGACGCGCAGGGCGCGCCTCGCTCCTCCCCCAGAGAAGCAGCGTACACGCTCAGCGCCGCCCGGGAGGCCGAGCTCCTCCGAGAGGCCGAGTCGCTCGGCAATGACACGCTGTATTTTCCCGGCAAGCTCGCCCGGCGCGTCATCTGGGCGAGCCGCATCCAGCTCGCCGCCGAGCGCGACGCGGCGGATCTCGTCCGCACCCCCTTCCCTGACGACGAGCCGGCGCTCACCCGCGAGGAGATCCACGGGCTCCGCGACAAGATCGAGCTCCTGCGCATCATGCAATCGCGCTGGCAAGCCGCGCAGCAGCGCCAGGAGCGGGCCGCCGCGACGTTCGCAAAGCCGGCCGCCGAGGCCGCCCTGCACCGGCAAACGCTCCTCCGCTTCTTCGACCTTCGCTTCAGGAGGAGCCCGGAGGGCCAGAAGCGGCTCATGGCCATCCGCGCGGGCAACGGCGACGCGGATCTGGTCCAGGACGTCTCCGACCTCCTCTTGCTCTGCTCCGAGCACGCCGAGGCTCTCGATAAGGCGCCTCGCGGCGAGGCCGCCTCCGTGGCCCGCCTCCGCGAGCTCTCACCGCTGCTCGCGCGCATGCTCGCCGACAAGACGCTCTCCCCCGAGGCGCTGCGCTCGCGCAAGCTCCGCGACGCCGCGTACACGCTCGTCGTGAACGCCGAGCGAAGGCTGCGCGCCGCCGCGGAGTACTGGTACGCCGGCACGGACAAGATGAAAGACTACGCGTCTTTCCCCGTCTCCCGCGTCGCCGCGTCCACCGGAGGAGAAGAGGAAGGCGAGGCCGGCACCGAGGACGACGGCGCGCTGGACGAGGGCGAAGCGGAGGGCGGCGCGCCGGACGAGGGTGATGAGGAAGTGGAGGCGCCGGAAGACGTCCCATCGGGTGAGGACGAGGACGAGTGATGACCGCCCTGAACCGCCGACGCACGGCCGAGGGCCGCGGCGCGAGCCAATGCCGCCCCCCACGCCGGCGGGGCGCTGAACGCGCCGCGCGCGGGTAGAGCCGCGCGCGCGGGTAGACTAGCCGAGCAATCGACGCGCGCGGCGCCGCCAGCACCCGCCGCGGCCTGGCCGCGCTGCGAGCTCGCGCCTTGGCGCTCCGCCGACAGGCTGATCGACCCCGGATCCGCGCAGCTCACCGCGAACGCCTGTCCGGGCATGTCAAGCCTTTTCGGCGGCGCACCGGCCGGCCGAATTTGACCCCACGCCTCCCCTCCCTGTGATCCAATCGGACACGCCGGTCGCGGGCGCCGATCGCGCGTCACCCCCCTGCGCCCGCCCCTGCTCGCGTCTGCCCATGGCCGAGGTGCTCGCCGCATCGCTGGTGTTCCCCGCCGTGCTCTTCACGGTCGTGCTCGCGCTCGCGCTCATCTACTGGCTGTTCGTGGTCCTCGGCGCGCTCGACCTCGACCTGCTCGGCGGCGCCCACGGCGACGCCGCGCCCGACCTCGGCGCGCTGCCGGGCGCCGCCAAGGGCGCGCTCGAGGGCGCCGCCAAGGGCGCCCTCGAAGGCGCCGCCAAGGGCGCCGCGGAGGGCCTCGCCGACGGGGGCGACGGCGCGCACGGCGTCGGCTCGGTGCTCGTCGCGCTGGAGCTCCACCGCGTGCCCGCCACCGTGACGCTCACGCTCGTCGCGGCGTTCGGCTGGTTCGCCAGCGTCCTGTCGACGATGCTCGCCGAGCCGGCCTGGGTCGGCGCCGGGCTGCCGCGCTGGGCGCTCGGCCTCGCGGTGCTCGCGGGGTCGCTCACCGCCGGCGTCCTGATGACCTCGCTGGCGGTGCGGCCGCTCGGCCCGCTGTTCGTGACCCGGCACGCGACGTCGAAGAAGGACCTCGTCGGCCGCGTGTGCGTCATCTCCACCGGGCGCGTCGACGAGCGCTTCGGCCAGGCGGTCGTCGACGAGGGCGGCGCGAGCCACATCCTCGACGTGCGCAGCGACACGCCCGGCGCCCTCCGCCGCGGCGACCGCGCGCTGCTGGTGAGCTGGGACCCGGGCGGCGAGGTCTTCAGCGTCGAGCCGCTCGACGCCCTGCTGGGCCCGCCGCCGCCCCTCGCCGAGCGCGTTGCGTCCCACGTGGACGCCTCGCCGCGCGACGCCGACGCCGACGACGCCCCCACGGCGGACGCCGGGGAAGCACGTCAGCGCCGCAGCTGAACGCCGCCGTCGCGCTGGCCGTTTCGTGTACGCTCTTGCCCGAGGGGGCATCGTGCGGCCCCCTATCCGGCTCAGGTATGGGCGCCTGACCCTCGCTCACGCGGAAGCGGGCGCGGGGGCCAGCGCCCTCCCCTCACCGGACAACGCGAAGGAGCTCCGCGTGCCCACTCTGACCGTCCCCCTCATCATCGCCCTCGTCGGTGTCCTCGCCTTCGTCGCCCTCGGGATGCTGGTCATGTACGCCAAGTTCTACCGCCAGGTAGATCAGGGCAAGGCGCTGATCATCAACACGAGAGGCGAAGATCCCATCGTCACCTTCACCGGGACGCTGGTGATCCCGATCATCCACCGCGCCGAGTACATGGATATCTCGGTCAAGACGATCGAGATCGACCGGCGCGGCAAGGAGGGCCTCATCTGCAAGGACAACATCCGCGCGGACATCAAGGTCACCTTCTTCGTGCAGGTGAACAAGACCCAGGACGACGTCCGCACGGTCGCCCGGACCATCGGCTGCGTCCGCGCGTCGAACCCGGAGACGCTCGAGCAGCTCTTCGCCGCGAAGTTCTCCGAGGCGCTGAAGACCGTGGGCAAGCGCCTGAACTTCGAGGACCTCTACAAGGAACGGCAGAAGTTCAAGGACGACATCCTCGACGTCATCGGCAAGGACCTGAGCGGGTTCGTGCTCGCCGACGCGGCGATCGACTACCTGGAGCAGACGCCCGTCGAGCTGCTCGACAAGGACAACATCATGGATGCCGAGGGCATCCGGAAGATCACCGAGCTCACCGTCGCGCAGAACGTGCTCACGAACGAGCTCCGCCAGAAGGAGCGGATGGAGATCGGCAGCCAGAACCTGAACTCCGACGAGGCCGTCTTCCGCTTCGAGCAGCGCCGGGCCGAGGCCGAGGCGAAGAAGGCGAAGGAGATCGCGGTGGCGCAGGCGCGCGAGCAGAACGAGGCCGCGCGCATCACGAGCGAGGAGCGCAAGAAGACGGTGCTCCTCCAGGAGAAGAACGACGAGGAGGCCTTCATCGCCCGCGAGGCGAAGGAGCGCGGCGTCTCCGTCGCCCAGAAGAACAAGGAGCGGGAGGTCGCCGTCGAGACCGAGCGCGTCGAGAAGGCGCGGCAGCTCGAGATCGTGAGCCGCGAGCGCGACGTGTCGCTCCAGCAGATCGCCCGCGAGAAGGAGCTGGAGATCCAGCGCAAGGACATCGCCGACGTGGTCCGGGCGCGGATCGCGGTCGAGAAGACGGTGGCCGAGGAGGAGGAGCGGATCAAGGACGTGCGCGCCGTGGCCGAGGCGACGCGCCTCAAGGACGTGACGCGCATCAACGCCGAGGCCGAGGCGCAGGAGCAGCTCGTCAAGCACATCAAGGGCGCCGAGGCGAGCGAGGAGGCGGCGAAGTTCCGGGCGCGCGAGAAGCTCATCACGGCCGACGCCGAGCTCGAGGCGAGCGACAAGGCAGCGCGCGCGAAGATCCGGATCGCCGAGGGCGTGCAGGCCGAGTCCGCGGCCGAGGGGCTGGCGCGCATCCGCGTGAAGGAGGCCGACGCGCAGGCGATCGAGAAGCAGGGCTTCGCCGAGGCGCGCGTGGCGCTCGAGAAGATGAACGCCGCCGCCGTCGGCGAGGAGAAGCAGGGCCTCGCGCGGGTGCTCGTGAAGGAGGCGGAGGCGCAGGCGATCGAGAAGCAGGGGCGCGCCGAGGCGCTCGTCACCCGGGAGCGGCTCCTCGCCGAGGCCGCCGGCATCGAGCAGAAGGGGCTCGCGGCCGCGAGGACGCGCGAGGCCGAGGCGCTGGCCATGGAGAAGACGGGGCTCGCCGAGGCGACCGCGATCAAGCAGCGGCTCCTGGCCGAGGCCGCGGGCACGGCGGAGAAGGCGGCGGCCATGAAGGCGCTCGACGGCGTCGGGCGCGAGCACGAGGAGTTCCGTCTCCGGCTCGAGAAGGAGCGGGCGGTGGAGCTCGAG
Source organism: Sorangium sp. So ce321 (assembly GCF_051530195.1). Lineage (NCBI taxonomy): Bacteria > Pseudomonadati > Myxococcota > Polyangiales > Polyangiaceae > Sorangium > Sorangium sp. So ce321. The sequence goes on from NZ_CP150329.1 coordinate 9,284,200, forward strand.
TCGCTGCGCATCCGGGCCGAGATCGCGCGGGCGCAGGCCGAGATCCTGCGGGGCGCGTTCGAGCAGGCGAAGATCAACATCGTGGGCGGCGACGGCGCGTTCTTCGACCGCTTCGTCAAGGCGGTCACCCTGGGCCAGTCGGTCGACGGCATGGTCGACCAGAGCGCCACGGTGCGCGCGCTGGTCGGCGACTACCTGAACGGCAACGCGAGCCTCCCCGAGGACCTGAAGCAGCTCGTCACCCACCCCGCGCCCCTCGCGCGGCCCAAGGACGGCACGCTGTCCGGGATGCTCACGTCGCTCCTGCCCGGCACCGACGACGACGGCAAGAAGAAGCTCCAGGCGCTCGCCGAAAAGGCGCGGGAGCTCGGCCTCGACGACCTCGCCCAGCGAAGCCCGCGCGCCTGAGCGGCGCTCACCCGCCTCGGATACGGGCCCCTCTCGACGTTTCCGTGCTCGGCGCGCCGGAGTAGAAGCGCGCCTGTTCGCCGAAAACGCCGCGATCGGGGCCCGCCGTCTGGCCGGGTCCTCGCGCGCCTTGGCCCCGACGGTGCTCCAGGAGCTGAACGTCCAGCGACCGGGAGGCACCAGACGGCGGCGAAGGAGGATGTGAATGCAATCGAGCTGGTTACTGGGCGTTGGCCTGGCCTGCGCGGCGGTGGCGCTGCCAGCGGGAGAGGTCTGGGCGGCCGGAGCGCCGTCCTGGGAGAGCTTGCCCTCGATGATCACCCCGCGCGGCGGGCACACGGCCACGTTGCTCCAGGATGGCCGGGTGCTCGTGGCGGGGGGCCACGGCAGCGACGGGACCGTGCTCCTCCGGGAGGCCGAGCTCTACGACCCGGCGAGCAAGACGTGGGCGCCCGCAGCGCCGCTCCCCAGCCCGCTCCGCGAGGTCGCCGCGACGGCCGTGCTGCCGGACGGACTGGCGCTCTCGACGGACGGCGAGCATGTCGAGGTCTATTCCCCGGATCTCGATCTGTGGAGCGCGGCGGCGCCCCTGACTCCGGCGCTCACGGAGCCCAAGGCCGTGCTCCTCCCGGGCGGCAAGCTGATGATGCTCGGCGGCGCGTCGGGCTCCCTCGCGGGCAGTATCTATGATGACGTCGCGGGCACATGGACTCCCATCCGATCGCTGAGCGGCGCGGCCGCCACGACCGCGACGTTGCTCCAGGACGGCCGCGTGCTCGCGGTGGGCTACGGCCGCGGCAACATCTACGATCCGGAGACCGATTCCTGGACACCGTCCTCCTCCAGGGCCACCCTGTGGTCCCCGACGTACCGCGCGACGCGGCTCGCCAGCGGCGACGTCCTCTTCGTGGGCGGATACGAGATCTCGGGCCAGATGCCCTCGCAGCTTTACCTCCACGAGGCCGATCTCTGGCTGGCGATCCCGGGGCATGCCCCCTTCTATGACCCGTATCCTGACTGCTTGCCGGTCGGGGGGGGCTTCGACAGCGGCCTGGGCGTCTCGCTGCTCCCCAGCGGACGCATCCTCCTGACAGGAGGCATGGTGTCGTACAAATGCGGATACGAGGACGAAAATGGCCAGTTCGTGATCTGGTCGCGCTACAGCGAGTTCAGCGCCGAGCAGGAGGTCTATGATCCGGCGAGGGCTGCCTGGGTGCCCCTCGACGTGGAGCCGCCGGAGACGATGGCGCGCGCGGAGCACACGGCGACGCTCCTCCACGACGGCAGCGTGCTGATCGCCGGCGGGCTGGTCGCGTCCGACGTGCCCGCCGGCGCGCCGGTGCCGACGGCCTCCGCCCTTCTCTTCCACGAGCGCGCGCCGCTCGGCGCGGCCTGCGAGGCCGGCGGCGACTGCGCCAGCGGCTTCTGCGCGGATTCGGTCTGCTGCGATGCGGCCTGTGCTGGTGCGTGCGACGCGTGCGCGGCCGCCGCGGGGGCCACGAAGGACGGCGCCTGCACGCCGCTCTCGGGCACGCCCTGTGACGACGCCGACGCGTGCCTCGAGGGAGGCGTCTGCGAGGCGGGCACCTGCGCTGGCGGCACCCCGGCGCCCGACGGAACCCCGTGCCACGACGGCGAGGTGTGCTCCGCGACGAGCACGTGCGAGGGCGGCGCCTGCGTCGCGGCGAGTCCGGCGAGCTGCGAGCCGCCGGACGGCTGTCACGAGCCTCCCGCGTGCGACCCTGCGCTCGGGTGCTCGGGGCCCGCGCCCGAGAAGCCGGACGGCGCGCGCTGCGATGTCGAGGGGACGTCGGACGCCTGGCAGGCCGCGGCGCGGATGCCGAACGAGATGAAGCACGCGCACACGGCCACGTTGCTGCAGGACGGCACGGTGCTGGTCCTGGGGACGGAGGATAGCTCTGGCAGCCGCTGGAGGGCGATGCGCTACGACCCGAGCCTCGACCAATGGCAGCTCATCGGGGGGGTTCTGCCGGTGGTGCGGTCGATCACGTACGCCACGCTGCTGCAGGACGGCACGGTCCTTGTGGCCAGTCGCGGCCGCGTGGACCGGTTCAACCCGGCCACGGGCGCATGGCAAGCGGCCGCGCCCATGCTCCGGAGTCACTCGACGGGCACGGTGACGCTGCTCCAGGACGGGAGGGTGCTCGTCACGGGGGGCAGCGCCGGAGAGGCGGAGGTGTACGATCCCGCCGCGGACGCCTGGACCCTGGTCGCGCCCGGGACTGCGGGGCTATGGAGTCCCAGGGCGACGCTGCTTCAGGACGGCAGAGTGCTCGTCACGGGCAACGACGACCACGTGATGATCGCGGAGGTGTATGACCCGGCGGCCGACGTCTGGACGCCTGTGGCTTCGATGACCTCGGTACGCTCGGGGCATACGGCCACGCTGCTCGAGGACGGCAGGGTGCTCGTCGCGGGGGGCAGCTCCGAGGGCATGGCCCTCGCGACAGCCGAGCTCTACGATCCGGCGAGCGACACATGGACGCCAGCGGCGGAGATGGCCGCCCGGCGGCGGTATGTGACTGGGGCCGTGCTCCTCGCCGACGGCAGGGTGCTCGTGGCGGGCAATCTGGACGGTCAGTACCCGCTCGATTATACGGCTGAGCTTTACGATCCGGCGACGGACGTCTGGTCGCCGGGGCCAGCCTTGGACATCCCGCTCACCTATCGCGTGGCGGTGCGGCTGGATGATGGACGCGTTCTGATGGCGGGCGGCACGCTCAACAGTGTGTCCTACCCGTCCCCCCTCGTGCACCTCTATGTTCCTGGGCAGGGTCCGGGCACAGGGGTGTGCCAGGCTGGCGTATGCTTGCCGAGCGCAGGTGGAGAGGGTGGCGCCGGCGGCAGCGGCGGTGATGCCAGCGGCGCCGGCGGCAGCGGCGGTGATGCCAGCGGCGGCAGCGGCGGTGATGCCAGCGGCGCCGGCGGCAGCGGTGATGCAAGCAGCAGCGGCGGTGATGCCAGCAGCACTGGCGGCAGCGGCGATGCTACCAGCGGTGCTGGCGGCAGCGGGGGCGATATAAGCGGAAGTGGCGCGACCGGCAGCGGCGGTGACGCGAGCGGCGCCGGCGGCAGCGGCGATGCTGCCAGCGGCGGTGGCGTGAGCGGCAGCGGAGGCAGCGGAGATGCTGCCAGCGGTGCTGGCGGCAGCGGGGGCGATGCCAGCACAGCTGGCGGCGGCGGCACCACGAGCACGAGCGCAGGCCATGGCAGCGGGACGGGCGAAGGGGGTAGCGCCGGTGAAACCGGCGCGCAGAGCGGCGCTGGCGGCGGCCTGCCAGGCGGAATCATCGGCGATTGGCAGTGCCAGATGGCGTCCGGAATCCAGGGTACACCCACATGGCTCGTCCTCGTCGGGGGGCTCGCTGCCCTGCGCGTGCGCCGGCGCTCCGCGAGGATCCGCGGCTCTGGGGTGACGCGCCCGCGCCGCCCGACGTGACGTCGGTCGACAACAGCGTTTTCATCCGCCATCAATCCAGGGGAATCCACGAGCCGTAACGTCAGGTGTTCCATGCCAACCAGCGCGTGCAGCGTGGCTGTACGGCGGAACGGCCGCTTCGAGGAGCCTGGCTTTCGGATCACGTCTGGATTCCCTGGTCCCCCGGAGCGCCTGAGCTAGGATGGGGAGCTGATGGACCAGCCAACGTCGACATCCATCGAGGGAGCCAGCGACCGTTGAGCACGCCGGCCCGGTTGAACGGTACGCTGTTCGTCTCGGAGACGCGGATCCTCTACGTGGGCCCCCTCGTTGCCACGAGGCGCCACGCCCATCACGCGGCCCAGATCGTCATGGCGCCAGAGGGGCTGTACATCGAGGACGGTGCCAGCGGGCGCATTCACGCCAGCGCCGCCGTCATTCCCCCACGCCTACCTCATCGACACGGCGCGTGTGCACACGCTGCGCTCCTGTTCCTCGACGGGGACGACCTGGCGAGTCGAGTGCTCTCTCGTGACGCAGAGCCCCGGTGCGAGACGTGGGGCCGCGACACGCTCGACGTGAGCGTCCCTCGCGACCCCACGCCGGAGATGGCGCGCGCTCTCATGGCCTCGATCTTCTCCGCCCTCGCTCTGCGTCAGCCGCCGGAGCCGCGACACCCGGCGGCACGTCGGATGTGCGCCTATCTCGACCGCTCCGACGAGGTCGACCTCGCGCGCCTTGCGCACGAGGCCGGGCTCTCGCCGCGGCAGATGCGTCACGCCTTCGCGCGTGACGTCGGGCTCCCGATGCGCGCGTATCTGCGGTGGAAGCGCCTGCGCCGCGCCATCGCCGCGGTGGAGGGGGGAGCGAGCCTGAGCGCCGCCGCGGCCGCCGCCGGGTTCGCGGACAGCGCCCACCTGAGCCGCGTCTTCCGGGAGCAGTTCGGCATGACGCCGACGCAGGGGCTGAGCTCGATCACGTGGCGGACGCTCGACTGACGAGGAACTCGGGGAGTCCATCCCTCCGGCGCGGCATCCCGCATTGGTACATGAGGGCGTCCACGTTCCCGCGATGATGGATCGTGTGTGTGACCACGTGGAGGATCATCGTGGCGGCGGCCATCGGCACGACCTTCCCGTCGGTGAAGCGCACATCGCGAGGTCGTGCGAGCTCCTCCGGCGGGAGCGACGCCGTGGTATCCACGTACCAGCGGTCGATGGCCTCGGATCCGCGATCGAGCTCCTCGAGCGCGGGGAGGACCGCGCTCTGTGTGGACTCGTAACCGTGCGAAACACCCTGGAGGTGGGCCTGAAAAATGCGGCTGACCACGTGGATGTGGTCGAGGACCCGCACGATCAGGTCTGCGCCCTTCTGCGACTCGAAAGAATCGACGTCGCGAAGGGCGGCGAAGAGCTGTCGGTTGGCCCACGCAGCGTGAGTGACCAGCGTCTGGAGCGGCTGCATCGTCATACGTCCGAGCGTAGGCAGCGATCGGCCCCTCTGCTTGAACGCAACGGCGGACCCGGCGCCAGGCCAGGCCGAGCCCGCGAGCGACTTCGCGGATCGGCAGCCCACGCTCAGCGCCTTGTGCCGCATGACCGCGACCGACTCCATGGGGACGCCATCCCGGGCTGGTCTGCGGGAGCCCGCAGCCGCTCATCGCGTGGGATCAGCAGGCGCGGTGCTGGGTACCGTCGCCGGGCGTGATGAAGATCATCACGCTCGGCGCGCGCACGATCTGCCGGTGCCAGACGCCGCGCGGGACGACGCACGTGCCCTGGTCGCGCAGCTCGATCAAGCGCTCGCCGCGCTCGTCTTCCAGCACGACGTCGACCGAGCCGGAGAGCAGGATCAGGACCTCGTCGCCAGAGGGGTGAGCCTCGCGGTGATCGGGGCTCTCGTCCATGTGAAAGAGGCCCACCATGCGGCCGGCGTGCAGCTCCTCGCGCTCGCCGATCTTCGCCCAGAACTCGGCGTCCACGGGGATCAGCTTCGCGGCGCCGCCGTCGAGGAGCTGCACGTAGGTGTCGGAGAGATGAAAAGCGTGGCTGTCGTGTCGGGTCATGCGCGTATCATGGGTCCTCGCGCGCGCCGGCGATTGTATATTTTTTCCGAGCATCCCGGCGCGCTCCAGGGAGCCTCGGCGCTCGTCGTCCGGGTCGATGCTCCGTTTCGATCGCGCTGCCGCTCACGCCGCTGTACCTACCGTTCGTCGCGGCGATCGCCCCGCCCGGCCGATGGCGAGAGCGCGCGCCGCGCGCCGATGTCACGGATCGGGCGTCGCCCCCTACGGCGGCGCGCACGGAGCGCCCGCGGCGAGGGGCATGGAGATGCACGTCGTGAAGAACAAGCAGATGAGTCTCGGGTTCTGGACAGGACGCTCGCGCGCTGCCGCGATCGGCGCGCTCACCCTTCTCGGTTTGCAGTCCGCCTGCGGCGACGACGGCAGCGCGAGCGGCGCAGGCGCGGCGAGCGGCACCAGCGTCGGCACGGCGGGTGGCGGCGGAGCGCCAGACGGCTCAAGCGGTCCAGGCGGGTCGGCAGGACAGGGGGGTGGCGTTCCCGCCTCAGGGGCGAACCCCTTGGCGGCGCCGCTGGTCGACTCGCTGACGCGAGCGCTGTCCGACGGCGACGAAGCGACGCTGGCCGCGCACCTCGGGCCGAACGCGTTCTACGTCGACGCGCGGGGGCGGAGCGATGCGGCCGACGCGCCCCGAGCGCTGTCCGACGGCGGGCCCTGGATCATCGAATCCAAGGTCGACTCACACCACGACGTGTTCCGCGTGCAGGTGCGGCGAAACGACGAGCTGAGCGTGCTCTTCGGCGCCGTCGGGGAGGAGGGGCTGGCCTCTTGGCTCGCGCTCGCCGCTCCGCCGCCCTCCGATCCGGCGTCGACCTCGCCGGTGATCCGTGCGTACCAGCAGGCGTGGATGGAAGGGGAGGAGGGGCGCGCGGCGCTGATCGAGCAGTGCTGGGCGGACAGCGCGCGCTACGTCGACCCAACCGCCGACGTCACGGGGCGGCCCGGCCTCGACGGGACCATCGCAGCGTTCCAGTCGACTCTGCCGGGGGCGACCCTCGTGCCGGCCAGCGGGGCGCTCGAGGCTCATGGCCTCGTGCACTTTCTCTGGCGCGTCGAGGGCGCTGGCATGCCCCCGCTCGACGGGATGGATGTGGGCTTCATCGACGGAGCGGGCGCTCTGACGCTGATCGCAGGGTTCTTCGGTCCTTTCTCGCCGCCTTGAATCCTGTGCGCTCGCGGCGACGAGATCCGATATCTGCTGCCCGTCGAGCCAGCGGGAGCTCCGATCTCGCAAGGCTGCCCGTCGCGCGAGGCGGAGCGGGCCTGCCCCGCGCCGCGAGGATTGACTCTCTGGGGGCGAAGTGATGCATTGCTCTCCGCGGGCCTCACGCGATCGCGCGGACGGCGCGTCGGGCGAGGGTGGAGGAGGAGCAGAGGCGATGGCGAAGGATCTCGAGGGTAAGGTCTTTCTGGTGACGGGCGCGACGGAGGGCATCGGCAAGGCGGCAGCGATGGAGTTCGCGAGGCGGGGCGCGACGCTCGTGCTCGTCGGGCGGAGCAAGGAGAAGAGCGAGCGCGTCGTTTCCGAGCTCGCGGCGGCGAGCGGCAACGACCGGATCGAGCTCCTGCTCGGCGACCTGTCGAGCCTCGCCGACGTCCGCGCGGTCGCCGATGCGTTCCGCGCGAAGCACGACCGGCTGGACGCGCTGGTGAACAACGCGGGTGCCTTCTTCAACGAGTGCAAGCTCAGCGCCGACGGCATCGAGATGACGTTCGCGCTGAACCACGTTGCTTATTTCCTGCTGACGACGCGGCTCCTGGACCTCTTGCAGAAGACGCCCGGCGCGCGGGTGGTCAGCACCTCGAGCGCCGGGCACCGGATGGGGAAGGTGGACCTCGCCACGATCGCGAAGCGCGACGGGCGCGCGGGCATGCGCGCGTACAGCGACTCGAAGCTCGCGAACGTCCTGTTCACGCGCGAGCTCGCCCGCCGCCTCGCCGGCTCGGGCGCCACCGCGAACTGCTATCATCCCGGGTTCGTGCACACGGGCTTCGCCCGCGGCTTCCTCGGTGATCGAGGCCCGGTGACGACGTGGCTCGTCGAGCGCGCCGGCAGGCTGCTCGCGCGCTCCCCGGAGAAGGGGGCGGAGACCCTCGTGTGGCTCGCGACGAGCCCCGAATCCGCGACGTTCAACGGCGAGTATTTCTACGACCTCAAGGTCGCTCCCGTCTCGAAGGTGGCGCAGGACGACGCGCTCGCGAGAGGGCTGTGGAAGCTGAGCGAGCAGCTGGTCGCGTGAGCTGGACGCGGCGGCCACCGCTTGCGACGCAAGCGGTGGACTGGCGACTGTCACTTCCGTCAACCCGAAGTTGACAGGCGACACGACAGGACTGCCATGAGGGGCTCGCTCATCCTGCGGATGCGGCTCGCCCGGCGCACTGGAACGACGCTTGCACCTACGCGATGGAGCCACCGTGCAGCCGGACGCCGGTCCGGAGCACCTCTGCGTCCGGGGAGGCGATCTGCGTGCCGTGCGGCGCGATGTCCAGATCGCGACGCCGAGAACGACGGCGGCATGGGCTGAAGCGAAGACGAGGTGGGAAATGGGTGCGCGTTTCGATTCTGTCAACTGGCTGGGTCGCAGGGCGCTCATCGCCGTGGCCGCCAGCCTGGGAGCGGCCTGCGCGGCTGCCGGCGGCCCCGACAAGGCCCCCTCCGCTGGAGAGACGTCGAGCTCCGGCCACGGGGGGAGCTACGGGGGGACCGGAAGCGACGACTTCGGCGACATCGGGAGCGATGCCGGCGGCGGGACGGGGCCGGTCACCGGGGTAGGGCCGTGTGAAGACGGGAGCGGGTGGTTCTGTCGCATCGACAAGTGCGACGGGCAACCGTCGAAGACGACGGTCCGCGCCAGGGTGTACGACCCTGCGGGGACCGTCCCCCTCTACAACGTCGCCGTGTACGTGAACAACCGGCCCGTCGAGCCGATCCAGGACGGGCCGAGCTGCGAGACGTGCGCGACGCCCGTCTCCGGGTACCCCATCGCCTCCGCGCTCACGAACGCGCAGGGCGAGTTCGTGATGGAGAACGTGCCTGTCGGCGTCGACGTCCCCATGGTGATCCAGATCGGCAAATGGCGCCGCGAGATCAAGCTGCCGGAGGTGAAGGCCTGCCAGGAGAACGTGTTCGACGATCCCCAGCTCTTTCGCCTGCCCCGGAGCTCCAGGGAAGGGCACTTGCCGAGGATCGCGCTCACCACCGGCGAGGCCGACAGCCTCGAGTGCCTCCTCCGGCGCATCGGCCTCGACGACTCCGAGTTCACGAACCCCGACGCGCCAGGGCGCGTGAACCTGTTCACCGATACATGCGTGTCGTCGAGCTGCGACCCGGCGGTGTCTTCCTATGAGAGCGGGGGCACGTTCCCGGAGGCGCCGGCCTCGCTGTGGAACAGCGTCGAGAGCCTGAAGAAATACGACATCGTGCTCCTGTCGTGCAACGGCAGCCAATCGGCAGGCCGAGACAAGACGCCGGAGCAGAAGGCGGCGCTGAAGCAATACGCCGACCAGGGCGGCCGTGTGTTCCTCGAGCACTACCATTACGCCTGGCTCCGCGGCGGGAACGAGCCGCCCGAGGTCGACAACGCGCGCAAGTATCCGATGACCCCGTTTCCACCCGTCGCGGTCTGGGCGACGGCCGAAAAGCCGAGCGCGGACAACGGCAACGAGAACCCCACGAGCTACACCATCGACACCTCGTTCCCGAAGGGCCGCGATTTCGCCGACTGGCTCCTCGCCGTCGGGGCGTCGCAGACGAGCGGCACCATCACCCTGCTCGACGTGAAGCACCCGGCCGTCGACGTGCTGCCGGTGTCGCAGCGCTGGGTGTACGGGACCGACGCATCGAAGCCCAGCGTCCCGTACTTCAGCGTGAACACGCCCGTCGAGGCCGCGTCCGGCGAGCAGTGCGGCCGCCTCGTCCACACGGGCATCCACGTGGCGAAGGTGAACATGGAGGAAGGGACGGACCCCTTCCCTGGGATCTGCGTCAGCGCGCCGCTGTCTGCGCAGGAGAAGGCGATGGAGTTCTTGCTGTTCGACCTCTCCTCCTGCGTGACGGACAACGATCGGCCGCCGGAGCCGCCGCCGATCATCAACTGATCGGCCGGCGCGCGGCTCCTCCTGCGCGTCGACGACCACAGGCTGGCGAGGGGCCCGGGGGGGCCCAGACGCTGGAGGAGCTGATTTCATCGACATCCACAGGAGCGCTTGGCTTTCCTACCCGCCAGTTCAATGCGGCCCCGCGCCCTCCATCACGATCCGCTTCACGTCCTCCGCCGCGTCGAGCCCGTAGCTGTACTCGGGCACGAACGAAGCCCCCTGCCCCGCGTCCATCTTGCCCGTGGTGTTCACGTACTTGTTGCCTGTCGCGACGATCTGCGCGGTCGGCTCGGCGTTGTAGAAGAGGTGCGGGTCCTTCACGTTCTCGAAGTGATTGTTCTCGATCAGCAGGCGCGCGTTGAACCCGGCGCCGACGCAGTAGTTGTTCCCCGGCGCGTTGTAGTAGTTGTTGTAGACGTGGATGTCCCCGTAGCGCGTCCGCGGCATTCGCTCCGTCACGCCGTCACCCCACCAGTTGTGGTGGAACGTGACCTTCAGCCGCCCCGCGTCCGCCGCGACCCCGTCGCCGCTGCCGACCAGGCTCGAGAACTTGTGCGCGGCGTCGCCGGCGTTCGCCGTGTAGTGGAACTTCGACCAGGAGACCGTGACGTAGCTGGATTGCCGGACCACGTCGAGATTGCCGTCCGCCGCGTCGAATATCTCGACGTGATCGACCCACACGCACTCGGAGCCGGAGATCTCGATGCCGTCGAGCGCGTTTCCGCTTCCGTCGTTCGCGTTGATCTCGAGGTTCTGGATGATGATGTTCTTGCGCTCCTTGAGGGTCAGTGTCCCTGTAATCAGAGCATGTCCGTCTCCGACGAGCGTCTTGTTGTCGCTCCTGACGTGGATCGGATCCCCTGCGAAGGTCCCCGACAGCTCGATGACCAGGGGCTCCTCGGCTTTGAGGTAGGTCTCGAGCTCGGCGATCGTCGTGGCCTTGACCCTCTGGCCATCGCCGCCGCCGGTGGTGCCCTTGGGCCCGCAGGCGGTGGAGGCCGCCCATCCGGAGGGCTCGCCGTCCGCTGGCCCGCCGTTCGGCGAGCCGCCGGAGCCGCCGGCACCACCGCTCCCGGTGGGCGCGCTCGACCCACCGACGCCGCTCGCCGTGCTGCTGCTGCTGGTGCTCGCGCCGCCGCCGGAGCCGGCGGTGGTGCCGTTCGAAGCCATGGCGCCCGCGCCGCCGCCCCCTGTCGTGGCATCCTGCGCGCCGGAGCCGCCGCAGGCGGAGAGGGTTGACGCGACGAGCGCGGCGTGGAGAGACCGGAGGTTACTGCGCTTGCGAATCGAAGACATGGCCCGACCTTTCGTCTGCGGGAGACGGCATCGTCCGAATCGTCCCCGTCCCCACCTGCAGCAAAGCCTGTTCCAGGCCTTCGCCGCGAGGACGCGCGCGTCGCCGAGGGGCACCCGTCAACTCCCGGTTGGCAGTCACGGTTGACACCTACCGCTGGAGTTTTCCTCTGGGCTCGCAGCGGCCGGGGCAACGAGCCGGCGGACCGCGTCCGCGAGCGCTACCGGTTCTTGCTCACGTAGGTCAGGGCGACGAGGCACATCTCGTCGAGCGTCTCCTCGCCGAGGTGCACGTCCACCGGCGCCGGGAGGTGCCGCTCCTTGAGCGCCTTCGCGAGGAAAGGGTTGCTCGTGGAGTTGTCGTACGTGCAGCGCATCGTGAGCAGATCGCCGCCCCGGAGCCGCGGGAGCTCCTCGACGGGTGCGTCGTAGTAGTAACCGCGCTGCCACGAGAAATCCCACCTCGGCGTGTGCACAAGGCACAGCTCCTCAGGCTCGCCGGCGGCGGGCGCCTCGCGCGCGAGCGTGGCCTTCATGTCCTTGCCGACGTAATGCATGTGCGTCCCGGCGCCGTAGAGGCGGACATCCGAGGACGACACCGACTCAGGCATCCGGAACTGCATCATCTCGACATGATCCTTTGCGCCCGCGGGGATCAGGAACTCGACGCCCTCGGCGTCGTCCGGTCCGGGCAGGAGCCCGCCCCCCTCGGCCAGGGGCGACTCGAAGTTGCCGATCAGCGCAACCCCCATGAGGTACTCCGGAGCGCCCTGCGTGAAGCGCAGCTGGACGCGCGTCGAGTCGGGCTCGGCGGTCGCCCCCGCCGGGTGGTAATGCACCTGCATCACCAGCCGCGAGCCCGCGGGCATCGCCGCGCCGATGTTCGGCTCGAGCTCCAGCGGCACACCCCCGGGCGCCCAGGCGGCGATGAGCTGGCCCGAGAACCCGGGGCCACCGAAGCAATCGTAGCCGCCGTGCTCGTCGGCGAGCGCCGCGGACTCGCCCGCCTCGTCGAGGAAGACGAGCGCGTGGTGCACGACCTTGCCATTGCCCGGGATGAGGTGCACGCCGTTCATGTAACGCGTCTCCGTCAGCCCAGGGTCCATCACGAAGCACCGGAACTGGTCGGCCTCGCCGCTCGCGACGAACGGCTCCGCCGGCGCGACCTCCAGCTCGGCGCCGGCGAGCCCGCCGGTCCCGGGGACGAACGGAGGCGGCGCTTGCGCGGGATCCCCCTCCGGGCTGCCCGCGGCGGCCCACGCTTCGAAGGTGGCTATCTCCTCCTCGGTGAGCCGGAGGTCGTCCTTCCAGCCATGAGGCGGCTGGCACGCGTCGGTCTCGAGCGCGCCCCACGGCGGCATCGTGCCCTGCCGCGTCGTGAGCGCGAGCAGGCCGGCCACCGTGCGCGCCGCCTCGTACGTCGTCAGGCTGAACGGGGCGATGTTCCCGGGAGAATGGCAGCCCATGCAGTGCTCCTGCAACAGCGGCTCGACGTCGCGATGGAACGTCGGTGACGCCGCCGTCGAGCCCGGCTCCTCCTCGCCTGAACAGCCCAGGAAGAGCGCCGGCGCGAGCGCGAGCAGCATGAGCACGCCAGATGTCGAATGTCGCATGGATCTCCTTGTCAAACGCGCCCGCCGCGCAGGCGCTCCGTCGCGGCCATTCATGCCTCATCGCGAGGCAGATCGCCGGATCCATCGGCGCATCGACCTCGAATCGTGGGACAGCTCACCATCGTCCCATGCAGCCTCCCGAGGGCAGAGAGAGCCCCTGAGGGACGCCCGTAGATCCAGGACAGAATCACGGTCCCGGCGGCGTCACGCGGGTGGCCGCGATTGGGCGCGAGCGGCCGAGGACGCCGAGGCCCGAAGAGCGCCGCGCGCGCGTCACGGCGGCTCGCGCCCGCCAGCGTGACGCTGCGCAGCGCGCCGCGAACTGCGCTCTCGGCGCGCTGCATCTCGAGAGGAGACGAGGCGCCGTGCGCGGGCACATCCAGTCGTCCGACGCGCGCGACAGCTGTGGACACGCCAGGGCGCATCGGGTCCACTCGTCTTATGGCGCGCAACAGGAATTTTCTGCGTCCGCGATTCGAATTTGCCTCGCTGACCGCCCGCAGGATGGCGCCCCTGGTCCCCCTGCTTGCCTTGCTCGCCTCGCTCACAGCGATCGGCTGCGCGGATGGCTCGGAGGTCCCGACCACGACGTTGTCCGGGGCCGGCGGCGCGGGCGGCAGCGGCGGCGCGGGCGGCAGCGGCGGCGCGGGCGGCGCGGGCGGCACCGGCGGCGGCGCGCCGAGCGGGAAGCTCGAGCTCTGCGTGCTCAACGACGGAGGGCCGACGGACGCGTGCGCGAGCCCCGAGGTCCTCGACTTCGAGTCGGTGCCCCCGGGTAGACAGCGGACACGCCTGTTCCGCGTCGAGAACCAGACCGCGGAGGAGGTCACGTTCACCGAGACGAGCATCGCCAGCGCCGCTTTCGCCGTCGAGGCGGTGCGCTACGAGCCCGATCCATCGAGCCCGGGCGCGTGGACGCGCGCCGTCGCGCCGCTGCCCGCCCAGAGCGAGCCGGGCGGCGCGCTCTACTTCGAGGTGACGTTCACCTCCGACGGCACCGCGGGGCCGCTGCCCGCCGACCGGGTGACCGTGGAGGCCGACGTCGGCGACGCCCACGCGCCCGACGTCGTGGTGCCCGTCATCGGCCGCTCGAACAGCTGTCCCGTGGGGACCGGGGCCTGCGACGACGAGCCGGACAACGGCTGCGAGACCGACCTCCTGGCCAGCGCCGCCCACTGCGGCGCGTGCAGCCAGCTCTGCGTCTCGCCGAACGGGACCACCGGCTGCATCGACGGGATCTGCACGGTCTCCTCGTGCACCGACAACCACGCCGACTGCGACGGGAACGCCACGAACGGGTGCGAGACCAACCTGCTGACCGACGTGGAGGCGTGCGGCGCCTGCGGGACGAGCTGTCTCAAGGAGCACACCGAGTCGTTCTGCAACGGGGGCAACTGCAACATCATCGGCTGCGCGACGGACCACGCCGACTGCGACCTCGACCCGCTGACCGGCTGCGAGACCGACCTGCTAACCAGCGCGGCCCACTGCGGCGGCTGCAACGTCGCCTGCGACTTCGCCCACGCGAGCGAGACGTGCACGGCGGGCGAGTGCGAATTCGGGGCGTGCGACGCCGGTCACGCCGACTGCGACGGCGACCTGACGAACGGCTGCGAGGCGAACCTCGGGGCGAGCCTCGCCCATTGCGGCGCCTGCGGCGCGGCGTGCAGCTACCCGGGCGCGGCCGAGGCCTGCCTGGCGGGCGTCTGCGTCATGGGCGCCTGCGACGCCGGGCTCGCCAACTGCGACGGCGAGGCGGCGAACGGCTGCGAGGTCAACACGGGCACGAGCCTCGCCAACTGCGGCGGCTGCAACATCGCCTGCTCGCTCCCGAACGCCGCCGAGTCGTGCCTCGGCGGCACGTGCGTGCTCGGCGCCTGCGAGGCCGGCCACGCCAACTGCGACGGCGACGCGGCCAACGGCTGCGAGGTCGACACGCGCACCAGCGTCGCCAGCTGCGGCGCCTGCGGCGCGATGTGCGCTTTCGCGAACGCGTCCGAGTCGTGCGTCGACGGCGCCTGCGTGCTCGGCGCCTGCGAGGCCGGCCACGCCAACTGCGACGGCGACGCGGCCAACGGCTGCGAGGTCAACACGGGCACGAGCCTCGCCAACTGCGGCGCCTGCGGCGCGACGTGCGCCGTCGCGAACGCCGCCGAGTCGTGCCTCGGCGGGACGTGCGTGATGGGCGCGTGCGACCCGGGGTTCGCGAACTGCAACGCGAGCGCGCTCGACGGCTGCGAGGTCAACACGGTGAGCGATCCGGCGAACTGCGGCGGCTGCAACCTCGCGTGCGCCCTCGCGAACGCGTCCGAGGCGTGCCTCGGCAGCACCTGCGTGCTCACCGGCTGCGAGGCCGGCTTCGCGAACTGCGACGAGGCCCCGGCGAACGGCTGCGAGATCGACACGCGCACC
Organism: Sorangium sp. So ce321; assembly: GCF_051530195.1. Classification (NCBI taxonomy): domain Bacteria; kingdom Pseudomonadati; phylum Myxococcota; order Polyangiales; family Polyangiaceae; genus Sorangium; species Sorangium sp. So ce321. The sequence continues at coordinate 9,299,546 of NZ_CP150329.1, forward strand.
AGCGTCGCGAACTGCGGCGCCTGCGGCGCGGCGTGCGACCTCGCCAACGCCTCCGAGGCGTGCGTCTCCGGGGCGTGCGACCTCGTCGCCTGCAACGCGGGGTTCGCGAGCTGCAACGGCGACGAGGCCGACGGGTGCGAGGTCAACACCGCGTCGGATCCGGCCAACTGCGGCGGCTGCGGCGCGGCCTGCGCCGAGGCGCTGCCGAACGCGGCGGTCGGGTGCAGCGCCGGGGCGTGCACGTTCGGCGGCTGCCTGCCGGGCTTCTACGACATCGACGGGTCGCTCGCGAACGGCTGCGAGTACGCGTGCACGTTCGTGAGCGACGACGACCGGCCCGACGACGGCTTCGTCGACGCGAACTGCGACGGGATCGACGGCGATGCGCGCCTCGCGATCTTCGTGGCGGTGACGGGGAGCGACGCCAACCCGGGCACGCAGCGCGCGCCGAAGGTCTCGGTCGTGGGCGGCGTCAACGAGGCGGTGCTGACCGGCAAGACGCAGGTCTACATCTCGCAGGGGACGTACATCGGGCGCGTCAGCCTCGCGAGCGGCGTGTCGCTCTACGGCGGCTACAACGCGGCGGCCGGCTGGGCGCGGTCGGCCGCCTCGTCCGCCGTCATCCGCTCGGGGAGCACGAGCGGCGGCTACGTCGCGGCGGTCGAGGGCCAGAACATCAACACGCCCACGACGCTCGACCGGCTGACGATCCAGACCTCGGACACGACGCTGGCCGGCGCGTCGAACTACGCGATGCGCTGCGTGAGCTGCACGGCGGTGACGCTGAGGAACAGCCGGCTGGAGGCCGGCGCGGCGGGGCCGGGCGCGGCGGGCAGCAACGGCGGGACCGGGGCGGCGGGCGGCAACGGCGCGACCGGCGGGGCGGGCAGCTGCGACGGCGCGGGCACGCGCCTCGGCGGCCTGGGCGGCACGTCGACGTGCGGGCGCGCCGGCGGCAACGGGGGCAACGGCGGCCCCGAGGGGGAGAGGGCGGGCAGCGGCGGCTCCGTCGGCACCGGCGGGACGCCGGGCGGCGTCGGGGGCTCACCGGGGAGCGACTCCGCGGGGCAGCCGGGCACCAACGGCCAGAACGGCGCCAGCGGGACGGCCGGGCTGAACGGGACCGGCGGCACCGGCGGGACGGTCAGCAGCAACGTCTGGCAGGGCAGGTCGGGGAACGCCGGCGTCACGGGCCTCCCCGGGAACGGGGCCGGCGGCGGCGGCGGCGGCGGCGGGCAGGGCGGCATCGTCGCGAACAACGGCGCCGGCAACGGCGGCGGCGGCGGCGGCGCCGGCGGCTGCGGCGGCAACGGCGGCGTCGGGGGCAGCGCGGGGGGCGGCTCGTTCGGCCTGTTCCTCGTGAGCTCGACGGGGTTCCAGCTCATCGCCAGCCAGGTCGCAAGCGGCGACGGCGGCGCCGGCGGGCGCGGCGGCAACGGCGGCAACGGCGGCGGCGGCGGCAACGGCGGCAACGGCGGCACCGTGTGCACCAGCGAGGTAGGCGCCGGCGGGACCGGCGGCCGCGGCGGGACCGGCGGCCGCGGCGGGCACGGCGGCGGCGGCGCGGGCGGCGTCTCGTACGGCGTCTACCGGGTCAGCACCACGATATCGACCACGGGCAACGTCGTCACGCACGGCGTCGGCGGCGCGGGCGGCACCTCCAGCGGCAACGCGGGCGCGGCGGGCGCCACGGGCAACGTGTTCTGAGGGGGCGCGGCGAGCTCGCGTGAGGTGCGCGGGCTCGCCGGCGCCGGAGCTCGCCGGGCGCCGGAGCGCGCCAGCGCCGGAGCGCGCCGCGAGGAGGGCGCGGCGGTCAGGTCAATCGAGGAAGGCGGGGAACCTGGGGAACGCCGCGAGCGCGTCGGGCTCGTGCTGCACCACGAAGCGGGCGTGGGTTGCGTTCGCCAGCGCGAGGATGCGCTCCATCGAGCGGATGGACTCCTCGCGATCGGTGTTGAAGGGGGGCACGCGGCGGTTCGCGCAGTTCGCGTGGGTGTGGCAGAGGTCCCCCGAGATGACGATCGTCCCGGCGCGCCGGAGGCGGACGATGAGGCTCTGGTGCCCCGGCGTGTGCCCTGGCGACGGCACGATGCGCACCGTGCCGTCGCCGAAGACGTCCGCCTCGCCGTCGAGGAGCCGGAGCGTCGCGGTGCGGTAGGCCGAGATGAGCTCCGGCTCGACGGTCGGCGGCGCCGGCGTCGCGGTCGCCCACTCGAGCTCGCGCCGGCTCAGGATCCACGTCGACGCGGGGAACAGGTTGGCGTTGCCCGCGTGGTCGACGTGCAGGTGCGAGAAGGCCACGTACTGCACGTCGGCGGGCTCGAGCTGCAGCGCGCGCAGCTGCTCGCGCAGCGGCGTGTCGACGCGGAACCGTATCCCCGTGCGAGCGTGCACGACGCCGCCCTTGGTCCGGGCGTTCTCGTCGCTGATCCCGGTGTCCCACAGCAGGGTGCCGCGCGGATGCCGGATGACATAGCACGCCGCGACCAGCTCCCTCGGGCCCCCCTCGTCCCCGAAGGCCGCCATGTCCGGGATCTCGGCGCGGCCGCAGTCGAGCGCGTAGAAGCGGACCTCCGTGGGGGCCTCCGGCCCTGGCTGCGGCGCGGGCGCGCTGCCGGCGCACGAGGGCAGGAGCACGAGCAACGCGAGCAACAGAGCAGCCCACCACCGTTGAAGGGTCATTCCATCTCCTCTCTCGCCGCCGCGCGGGCGGCGCCCCGAGCGTCGATGGCGCGGCGGATCTTCCGGAAAATTGGCGAGCTGCGCGGCGGCCCGGGCGGGCCGCCGCGCTCTTCACGCCTTCACGGGTCGACCGGGGTCAGTTGACCTCGTTCTGGCACGTGGCGCTGCAGTCGTCCCCGCTCGAGGTGTTGCCGTCGTCGCACTCCTCGTACGGCAGCTGCCGCGTCCCGTCGCCGCAGTGCGGGCCGAACACGCAGCCGGGCGCGCACTCGCCGTAGCCGCCGTCGTTCACGCCGTCGTCGCACTGCTCGGGCGGCGTCTGGGTCACGCTGTCGCCGCAGCGCGGGCCGATCACGCAGCCGGGCGCGCACTCGCCGTAGCCGCCGTCGTTCACGCCGTCGTCGCACTCCTCGCCGAGCTCCCGCTGCACGCTCCCGTCGCCGCAGACGGCGCCGATCCGGCAGCCGAGGCAGCCCATGCTGCCGTCGTTCACGCCGTCGTCGCACTCCTCGCCCCACTCGGCCTGGATCGCCTCGTCGCCGCACCGCGGCGCGTCGCCGCACTCCGGCGTGCAGCCGCCGTAGCGACCGTCGTTCACGCCGTCGTCGCACGTCTCGTCCGGCGCCTGGACCACCGTGTCGCCGCACCGCGGCCCGATCAGGCACTCCGGCGAGCACCCGCCGTAGCGCCCGTCGTTCACGCCGTCGTCGCACTCCTCGCCGAACTGGCTGTCGATGTTCTCGTCGCCGCAGCGAGGAGCCGCCACGCAGCCCGGCGCGCACGCGTCGGAGCCGTAGCCGCCCAGGTTGGTGCCGTCGTCGCAGATCTCGTACGCGTTGGTCCGGACGCCGTCGCCGCAGTAGAGCCCCAGCGTGCAGCGCGTCGAGCAGTTCCCGTAACCCGGGCCGTTCTCCTCCGCGTCGTCGCACTGCTCGTCGGGCGTGACGATGCCGTCGCCGCACACGGGCTCGCAGACGGACGGGGCCGCGTTGAAGCCGCCGAGCGTCAGCTTGTAGCTGGACGCCGTGGTGTGGCGCTCCGCCTGGAACACGACGACCTCGTAGACGCGCCCCTCCGTGAGGCCGAGATCATCCATCAGCACGGTCCCGCGATCGTCCTCCACGCCGGCGACCTCGCCGGTCCCCATCGGGGTGTGGATGCCGCCGAGATCGATGCGGAGCCGGTTGTTGATGAACACCCAGACGTCGTCGTCGCCGTAGAAGTCGAGCCGCTCGCCGCCGTGGTACTCGAACCAGTAGCGGACCTCGCTCGTGAAGTAGAAGTTGTGGTTGCCCGCGTCGGCCCAGTCGTTCCACGGGTCGAGCGCCTGGCGGTTCGCCTCGCGCTGCGCCGCCGGCACCGACGGGTCCTGCCACCCCCTGCCGTCGAGCGGGAAGAACCCGTGATCCTCGAACACGAACACGTCCGTGGCCCCGGCGCGCGTGAGCGTGAGCAGGTCCACGACCGTCTTCGACAGGGTCGAGTCGTTGTACCAGCGGTTGAAATCCGTCGCGTTCGTGAGGAAGGCGTCCGCCGGCGGGGACGCGGCGAGCCGCGGCTTGCCGTCGGCGCCGAGCGTCGCCTGCACGAGCCCCCTCAGGAGGACATTCTCCGGGTTGCGGTCAGGCTCGAAGTTCGGCGCGTTCTCCTTGAAGTCGCGGAGCACGATCGGCACCTGGAGCTCGTCGCCGAGGACCGCGTCGTTCGTGCAGCTGTAGCCCGGCTCGACGGCGCACGCGGACGAGCAGCCGTCCCCGTCCGTCGTGTTGCCGTCGTCGCAGGCCTCGCCGCCGAGGCGCAGCCCGTCGCCGCAGGCGGAGGTGCAGCCCGTGTCGCCGCAGTCCGGCTCGACCTGGCAGAACGGCGTGCAGCCGTCGCCCATGTTCGCGTTGCCGTCGTCGCACGGCTCGGAGCCCTCCCGCTCGCCGTCGTTGCAGACCGTGTCGCGGCAGATGTAGCCGCCGGCCGCGGGCTCGCACACGAGGCCCGGCTCCCACCGGCACTCGGCGCTGCACCCGTCGCCGTCCTCGGTGCCGCCGTCGTCGCAGTCCTCCCTGGCGACGACCCTCCCGTCGCCGCAGACCGCCGTGCAGCGGCTCCCCGCGCGCGCGCAGTCGAACCCGGCCTCGACCTCGCAGGCGGCGGAGCAGCCGTCGCCGGAGGCCGTGTTGCGGTCGTCGCACCCCTCGCCCACGCCGATCTGACCGTCGCCGCAGACGACCGTGAACGTGCAGTGGATGCCGTCCGGGCACACCCACCCCGCCTCGACGAGGCAGGTCGGCGAGCAGCCGTCGCCCGACTCCGTGTTCGCGTCGTCGCACCGCTCGCTCGGCCGCAGCTTGCCGTCGCCGCAGCGCTCGACGGGCCGGCACGGCTGCCCCGGGACAGGGCACGTGATGTTGCCGGGGTCCTCGAGGGCGCACACGTCGGAGCACCCGTCGCCGGGGGCCGTGTTGCCGTCGTCGCAGCCCTCGCCGGCCGAGACCCGCGCGTCGCCGCACGTGTGGAGCCGGTAGCACGGCACGCCCGGCCTCGGGCAGACCCAGTCGCCCGGCTCGCGCTGGCAGCGGTCGTCGCAGCCGTCGTCCGCGGCCGTGTTGCCGTCCTCGCACGTCTCGCCGGGCTCCACGTCGCCGTTGCCACAGGCGATCGTCGTGTGGCACCCGTCTTCCGGATCGCAGGCGCAGTACGGCTCGATCTTGCAGGCGCCGGAACAGCAGTCGCCGGGGAGGCTGTTCCCGTCGTCGCACGCCTCGCCCTCGCGGTTCATCTCGCCGTCGCCGCACGCCGGCTCCACGGCGTCGCACTCCGGCGGAGCATCCGGCAAGTCGCACGGATCGCCCCCGCCGCTCCCCGAGGCGGGGCCGACCGTGATGAACCCGCCGAGGCCGCCGGAGCTGTCGTCGCCGCCGGAGCCCGTGGCGCCGCCCGCGCCCCCCGCCCCGCCCACGCCGCCGCCCGCGCCGTCGTCGCCGCCCTCGCCGCCGTCGTCGCCGCCGCAGGCGACGAGCGGACCGGCGACCAGGACGAGCAGCACGGAAGAAAGAGTCTTTGCCAAGCGCATTGATGCCACCATCCCAACCCGCTTCAGAAGAGCGTCACGTTGTCCAAGGAATGCCGCGGAGCGCCTCGGCCGACGAGATGCGCTTCCGGGGACGGCGTGGGCGCGCGTCGCACAGGGCTCCTGCGCGCGCTCGCGTGTAGGTAAGCGCCGTCCCCAGGGTGATCGCAACGCAAACACCGCGATGTTGCAAGCGGATTTCGCGCCGTGGCGGGTTTGCGACGCCCCGCTCGCCGCGCGGTCACGGAATCCGCGCCGGTGCGCGGGCCAGCGGGCGGGCCAGCGGGCGGGCGGCGCGCGGGCTTGACATCTCCTTCCACGTTCACACCCCCGCGCCCGCGCCATCTCGTCCCCCGGCTCTGGCGGAACGGCTGTACCCTGGCCGCGGGGGAAGCCGGGCCCGCGCTGGTCCGGCGCGGGGGCGGCGCGGAGCTGACCACGCGGACCAGGCGGAGCACACGGAGCAGGCATGGTGTCGACAGGGGCGCTGGAGGGCGCCGCCCGGACGGCGGGGGCGCCGCCCCCGAAGCCGGCGGAGACGCTGGACGGCGGCAACTACGAGGTCATCCGGCGGCGGCTCGTCGAGCGCGCCGAGGAGCTCGGCCGCCGCGCCGAGGCGCTCAACGCGCGGCGGAAGCAGGTGTTCGGCGGCGCCGACCTCGCGCTCCTCGAGAACGCGCGCGTCAGGACCGAGAACAACTGCCTGCCCCGCGACATCGTGAGCATCCGGGGCAAGCTGCTCGTCGGCTACCTCGTGTTCATGGGGCTGAAGGAGGTGAACGTCGGCGACGTCTTCAGCCTCCACCGCTTCGCGAAGGAGGGCGGCGCCTTCGACCTGTCGCCCGTCCCGCTCGACGAGGGCGACGCGTTCCTCGGCGACCCCGGGTTCGTCAAGGAGTTCAAGGACCTCCACCGCTACGTCAAGGAGCCCCGGCTGCTCCAGCTCCGGCGCAGCGACACGCGGCTGCTCGCCATCTTCCAGGTCGGCGCGACCGAGCGCGACACGAAGGTGTTCCGCTGGAGCATCGACGCGACAGGGCGCATCCGGTACCTCGACGCGCGCGGCGAGGAGGACAACGTCCGGCCGCGCCACCACGACTTCGCCTGGACGCAGTCCACCCGCGACGACCACGTGCAGGGCAAGCACCCGCACGTCTCGATCCTCGGCGAGATCTTCGTCGAGACGGTCGGCGGCGACCTCACCGTCAAGGTCGAGAACAACACGACGACGGGGCTCGGCATCTACCGCGAGCCGGTCGACGACGCGGGCCAGGCGCTCGACGACGCCGACATCCAGTACGCCCGCCTCGGGCCGCTCATCCTGCTCAAGATCAAGCCGTTCCGCGAGCCTTCATACCGCTACCTCGTCTACAACAGCCGCACCCGCAAGGTCGTGCGCATCGACGCGATCGGCCTCGCCTGCCTGAGCCTCCCCGAGGACCAGGGCATCGTGTTCCCGAACGGCTACTACCTCGTCACCGGAGAGACGAAGCGCTTCGAGGGCAGCACCGAGAGCCTTGTCTTCGAGCGGGTCATCCGCTCGCCCAACGGGGAGGACGTGCTCTACGTGTTCCACCAGGTCGTGGAGGGGCGCTACGTGCTCTTCCCGTACAACCTGATCCGCAAGGAGATCGCGACCCCGATCCAGTGCCACGGGTACAGCCTCTTCGACGACGGCAAGATGGTGATCTTCCGGGCGTCGGGCGACGAGGCGACCCGCGTCCACCCGATGCAGATCTGGCAGACGCCGTTCATGACCGCGGAGTTCGCGGCGTCGGCGCCGACCGACGGCTCGTACCTCGCGAAGGTGGGCAACGCCGACCTCGTGCGCGGCATCTCGGACGCGCTCAGCCTGCGGCGCGCGGCGATGGACGGGTCGCCGACCCGCCAGACCTTCGAGGACCTCATCCGGACCGCCGGGCGGATGACCGACGCCTTCTACTGGCTCGGCCACGCCGAGGCGGGCGACCTCCTGTCGACCGTGACCGAGCTCCGGGCCGTCTCCGAGAGCATCGTCGACGAGTTCGAGAAGGTCGAGGCCATCAAGGCGCGCGCGGCGAGCGCGCTCGCCGAGACCGAGGCCGCGCAGCGGCAGCTGCTCGGCGGGGTGCGGCCCGAGGACGCGGCGAGCGTCGACGCCTTCCTGACGGCGCTGACCGCCCTGCGGCGGCAGCGGGGGCACCTCATCACGCTCCGCGAGCTCAAGTACATGGACCTCGGCCGCGTCGACGCGCTCGAGGCCGAGGTCGTCGCGCGGGCCGACGAGGTGAGCCGCGCGTGCGTGACGTTCCTGCTGGGCGAGCAGGCGTTCCGCCCCCTGGCCGACCGGCTCGCGGGGCTCATCGCGAAGATCGAGGCGGTCGCGAAGTCGCCCGAGCTCGCGCCGTTCGCCGCCGACCTCGACGGGGTGAACGAGGGGCTCTCGGTGCTCGCCGAGATCGTGGCGAGCCTCAAGGTCGACGACCCCACGTCGCGGACGCGGATCCTGGAGGGGATCAGCGAGGTCTACGCGCAGCTCAACCGCGCGCGCGCGACCCTCACCGCCCGCGGCAAGGACCTCCGGGGCGCCGAGGGGCGCGCGGAGTTCGGCGCGCAGTTCAAGGTGTTCGGCCAGAGCGTCTCGAGCGCGCTCGCCGTCTGCGACTCGCCCGAGCGCTGCGACCGCGAGCTCTCGAAGCTCCTCGTCCAGCTCGAGGAGCTCGAGGGCAAGTTCGGCGAGTTCGACGAGTTCCTCGGCGAGCTCGCGGCGAAGCGCGAGGAGGTCAACGACGCCGTCGCGGCGCGGCGGCAGGCGCTGCTCGACGAGCGGCAGCGGCGCGTCTCGAACCTCGTCGCCGCGGCGGACCGGATCGTCCAGGGGGTGACGCGGCGGGCGCGCTCGTTCGCGAACGCGGACGAGCTCAACACCTACTTCGCGTCCGACCCCATGGTCGCCAAGGTCCGCGACCTCGCGGCGGAGCTCCACGCGCTCGGCGACAGCGTGAAGGGGGACGAGGTCGAGGCGCGGCTCAAGTCGGCGCGGCAGGACGCGCTCCGGGCGCTGCGCGACCGCGAGGACCTGTTCGAGGGCGGGGGCGACGTCATCAAGCTCGGCCGCCACCGCTTCAACGTGAGCACACAGCCGCTGGAGCTCACGCTGGTCCCGCGCGGCGAGGGGCTCGCGCTGCACCTCACCGGGACCGACTTCTTCGAGCCGATCGAGGACCCGGCGCTCGCGAGCGCGCGCGACCTCTGGGGCCAGGAGCTCGCGAGCGAGACGCCGGCCGTGTACCGGGGCGAGCTCCTCGCGGGCGCGATGCTCGCGGACGCGGAGGCGGGGCGGGGCGGGCTCTCCATCGACCGGCTGCGCGAGGCGGCGCTCGGCCCGGGCGGGCTGCTCGCCGCGGTGCGCGCGTACGCGGAGGGCCGGCACGACGAGGGCTACGAGCGCGGCGTCCACGACGCGGACGCGGCGCTCATCCTGGAGAAGCTGCTCGCGCTGCGGGTCACGGCCGGGCTGCTCCGCTTCGCGAGCGCGCCGCGGGCCCTCGCCTGCCTGTACTGGGCGGGGCTCGAGCCGCGCGCCCGGGATCTCGCGCACCGGCGGGCGCGGAGCCTGGGCCGGCTCGCGGCGCAGCTCGGCGAGAGCGAGGCGCGGGCGGCGCTCGCGGCCGAGCTCGCGGAGGGCGTTTCCGCGACGGCGGCGGCGCACCGGCTCACGGCAAGCGTCGCGGACGTGCGCGTCGCGGCGCGGTACCTCGTGGAGGAGCTCGCGGCCGAGCGCCTCCGGTTCGTGACGAGCGACGCGGCGCTCGCGCTGCGCGACGCGCTGCTGTCCCACCTCGACCTCGCGGGGGGCCGCGCCGCGTTCGAGGAGGACCTCCGGCAGCTCGAGAAGCACCCGGCCGAGCGGCTCCAGCTCGCGCTCGCGTGGCTCACGGGGTTCGTCTCCCGAGATGCGGTCAACGATGGGGGCTCGCCCGGCAAGCCGGGCTCTGCCCCCAAACCCCCGCGCGCCCCCCTGAGCCACCTCGCGCTAGAGGCGGCGGTCGTCATCGTGACCGAGCGGCACCTGGAGCGGGAGCCCAGCGGGGCGGTGACCGAGGCCCGCGTCGAGGGGCTGCTCGGCCAGCACCCGCGGATCAGGGACCGCGCGCTCGCGCTCCGGCTCGACGAATTCCTGAGCAGGATCGAGGACTTCCTGCACGAGCGGGCGCCGCGCTACCGCGCCTACAGGAAGGTGCGGAGCGAGATCGCGGAGCGCGAGCGGCGGCGGCTGCGGCTCGAGGAGTTCGCGCCCCGGGTGCTCACGTCGTTCGTGCGCAACCGGCTGATCGACGAGGTGTACCTGCCGCTCGTCGGCGCGAACCTGGCGAAGCAGCTCGGCGCCGCGGGCGACATGAAGCGCACCGACCTGATGGGCATGCTGCTGCTTATCTCGCCGCCGGGCTACGGCAAGACGACGCTGATGGAGTACGTCGCGAGCAAGCTCGGGCTCGTGTTCATGAAGGTGAACGGGCCGTCGCTCGGCCACCAGGTGACGTCGCTCGACCCGGCCGAGGCCCCGAACGCGACGGCGCGCCAGGAGGTCGAGAAGATCAACCTGGCGTTCGAGATGGGCAACAACGTGATGCTGTACCTCGACGACATCCAGCACACGAACACGGAGCTCCTGCAGAAGTTCATCTCGCTCTGCGACGGGCAGCGCCGGATCGAGGGCGTGTGGCGCGGCCGGACGAGGACCTACGACCTGCGCGGCAAGAAGTTCTGCGTGGTGATGGCGGGCAACCCGTACACGGAGTCGGGGGCGCGGTTCCAGATCCCCGACATGCTGTCGAACCGGGCCGACACGTACAACCTCGGCGACATCCTCGACGGCAAGGAGGAGCTCTTCGCGCTGAGCTACCTGGAGAACGCGCTCACGTCGAACCCGACGCTCGCGCCCCTCTCGGGGCGCGCGGCGGGCGACACGCACCGGCTCATCCGGATGGCGCAGGGCGAGGCGGTGGCCGCGACGGAGCTCGAGCACGCCTACTCCGCGGCCGAGGTCGCGGAGATCGTCGCCGTGTTCGAGCGGCTCTTCCAGGTGCAGCGGGTGCTGCTCTCGGTGAACCTCGAGTACATCCGCAGCGCGTCGCAGGACGACGCCTTCCGGACGGAGCCGCCGTTCAAGCTGCAGGGCAGCTACCGGAACATGAACAAGCTGGCCGAGAAGGTCGTCGCGGCGCACACGCCCGAGGAGATCGACCGGCTCATCGACGATCACTACACGAGCGAGTCGCAGACGCTCACGACCGGCGCCGAGCAGAACCTGCTCAAGCTGGCCGAGCTGCGCGGCCGGATGACGCCAGAGCAGCAGGCGCGGTGGGACGAGATCAAGAGGGGCTTCGTGCGCATCAAGCGCATGGGCGGCAAGGAGGACGACCCGGTGGTGCGCGTGACCGGCACGCTCTCGATGCTGGGCGAGCAGCTCGAGGGCATCCGCGGGGCGATCGGGAAGGCGGCCGCGGTGGCGCAGGCGGGCGACGCGCGGGCGCGGGAGATGAAGCAGTGGCTCGCGCCGGAGATCGAGCGGCTCTCCGGGGCGCTCAAGGGGGTGGCGCAGCCCCGGGTGGAGGTGAAGGTCGAGACCGATCGGTCGGTGTCGGAGTTCGTGGGCCACCACCTGTCCCTGGTGGAGCGGCTCGTGGCGCCGCTCGCGAAGGCGACGACGCAGAGCGCGTTCGGCATCCGGGCGATCGAGGCGCAGGTCTCGGAGCTCGGGCAGGCGCTCCGGTCGCTCGACGAGCGGGTCCGCGCGGCGGCGCGCCCGCAGAGCCAGCCGCCGCCGCCGCGCTTCGAGGCGCGGCTCGGGGCGGAGTCGCCGGCCAACTTCTACCGGACCGCGCCCGCGGCCGACGTGGTGGAGCACGGCGGCATCTTCGTGCCGACGTTCCGGCAGCCGCCGGCGCGGGGGACGACGGTCGCGCTCAAGCTCCCGTTCGCGGAGGGCGGCGAGATCGACGCGGTGGCGGTGGTCGAATGGACGCGCGACGCGCAGGACGAGGGTCCGGCTGGGTTCGGGGCGCGCTTCGTGCGGCTCTCGGGCGAGCAGCGCGAGCTCGTGGAGGGGTTCGTACGTCAGCGTGAGCCGATGCTGCTCCGCGCGTGAGGCGCGCGGCCGGGTGATGGCGCGCGTGCGCCAGGATGGCAACGTTCACAACCGCACGGCTGCCGGCGCTCGCGTGCGATAGCCTGTCCGCGCTCGCGTGTGATCGCTTGCTGGGTCCGTGACGCACGTAGAGGCGGAGGTGCTCCACGCGATCACAGCGCCCGAGCTCAGCCGCCAGCGCGCCGCCCGTTCCGCACAGACGGGCAGACGCACGGGACAGTTGCCTGCATGAGCAGTGGAGGCACGTCCCTCGCGCGTGTTATCACCGTGCCGCGACGCGTATCGTCAGCGATGGCCAGGACTCGAAGCCCGCGCTCCGGCGCCGGGTATGCAGGAGCTTCGGCGCATGAAGATGATGACCCTCGGACCCTTTGATGGGAACGCGTGGCTGCTCGGGCGGAAGGTGGAGCGAACGGTCGCCGAGTGGAAGGAGCCGGCGCGGCTCGCGATCGTGGCCATGCCCAGCGGGATGAAGCACGAGGAGTACCTCGCCGCGATCGAGGACGCGACGGGCATCCCGGTGATCGGGGCCACCACCGGCGGGGCGTCGTTCACGGAGCGCGGCTTCAGCAAGAGCGGGGTGACGTGCGCGTTCCTCGGCGGCGCGAACGTCGAGGTGGCGTGCGCGGCGGCGCGCGAGCTGCGCGCGGATCACGTGAAGAGCATCCGGGCGGCGCTGAGCGACATGGACGAGGCGGTCTCGAGCAGCGGGCCGCGCAGCGGGTCGCCGAGCTCGATCCTGGTGCTGGCGGACGCGTTCGCGTGCGACGGCGACGAGCTCGTCGCGGCGCTCCGCCAGGGTGTGCCACCGCACACGCGCGTCTTCGGCGGGACGGCGGGCGACGGGTGGACGTTCGAGGGGGCGCGGGTGTTCGTGGGCCGCAAGGCGCTGACGGACGCGGCGATCCTCGTGCGGCTGACGCACCGGCACCGGATGAACATCGACGTGGTGCACGGGTTCCGCGCGGCCGAGGGTGGGCGGGATTTCACGATCACCGACATCGAGCGGAACGTGCTGAAGACGCTCGACGGGCAGCCGGCGGCGCGGGTGTATGAGGAGGAGCTCTCGCGGCTCGGGTTCAGGTCGAGCGGCGAGGGGCTGCTCCAGACGATGGCGAAGCACGCGCTCGGCGCGAAGACGCCCTTTGGCGAGGCGCTGAAGATCAGGTCGCCGATCGCGGTCCGGGGGGACGGGGCGGTGGTGCTGACCGGGGGGCTGGCGCGGGGGCAGGTCGTCCGGGTGGTGAACGCGGGGACCGACGCGCTGCTGCAGGCGGCAAAGAGCCTGTCGACGAAGGTGCTCGGGCCGCTGCCGGCGGTGTCGGGCTCGCTGGTGTTCGACTGTGCGTCGCGGTACCGGCTGCTGGGCGAGCGGTACCGCGAGGAGGTGCGCGCGTTCCTGTCGCCTCACGGGGGGTCGCACCCGATGTTCGGGATGGCCTGTTACGGGCAGATCGCGAAGTTCGGGGGGAGCGTCGAGGGGTTCCACAACACGAGCTCGGTCATGGTGGCATGGGGGGAGTCGGACCAGGGGACGGGGCCGGCCAGCGGGTGAGCTGCGGCTCCAGGGTCGTGCCGAGCTGACCGGCCCGACGAGCCCCCTCTCCTCGGGCCTACCGCCTTGCCAAAAGGGGTGCGAGCCGCAGCGGGTTTACTGAAGGGGTGAACAGGAAACCCCGAGAAAATAAACCACAGAGGCACAGAGGCACAGAGGGCACAGAGGGCACAGAGTTTTTCTGTTGTTCCTCTGTGTCCTCTGTGCCTCTGTGGTTCAAATCTCTTCATTCCCGGGCGTTTCAAGCTGATCGGTGCTCTAGAGGTTGGTCTCGAAGTCGGCGACCCCCGCAGGCACCTCCTCGAGGAACTGGCGATAGCGCTCGTCCCCCTCGAGGAAGACCTTCATCCACGACAGCCCATAACGCCCGATTTGCCCGCTCATGCTCGCGGGGTCGTTGGCGATGTCGTGACTGCCGCCCTCCACCTCGAGCAGCATCTTCGGCGTCGAACCCGGGATGCTCTCGTAAAAGCCTTGCGACTGCGTGCCCGCCAGCGGATCGTTCGTGGCCGCGAACAGGAGCGAAGGTACCTTGTTCGTCGAGAGCTCGACGTCGGGGCTCCAGCCGCAGAGGGAGATCGCGGCCCTGAGCTCGGGATGGGCGTTGGCCGTGATCAGCGTGCCGCCGCCGCCCATCGACCATCCCATCACCGCCAGGCGGTCGCTGGCGATGCGCCCGGAGAGCGGGCCGCCGGCACGATCGCCCTCGGACTTGAGCGTCTCGAGCGCATCCAGGAGCGCCTCCGAGCGCGCGGACGGCTGGTCGAGGCCAGAGTTGGTGCCGATGGTGATGGTCACGATGCCGTGCGACGCCAGAAAAGGCCCCCACGGCGCGATGGACGACTGGGGCGACACGAACCCCGGCACCACCGCGACCCCCGCGAACGGCGGAGCCGCGTTGGTCGGGTACCAGATGGTCGCATCCGCGTAATCAGGGCCGTCGCGAAACCCGTCCGTGTAGCTCGCCACGTCGTAGGGCCCCCCCACGCTCGCAGACGCCTCGCTCGGAGCCTCGCCCCGGACGAGACCATCTCCTCCGGCCTCAGCCCCGGCACCGCCTCCGGCCCCAGCCTCATCGGCAGGGGGTACGACAGCAGGGCCGCCGCCGTCGCCCGCCGGCGGCGACTGCTGGCTGCTCCCGTCGACTGCCTCGCCCGCTCCACAAGCGGTGAGACAAACCAACCCCATGGTCACCAGCAAACGCACAGAAACTCGCATGGTAAGACTCCCGAACAGCGAAGCGACGGCAAGAACACTTCCACAGCCACGCACGTCGACGCAAGCACCACGCGCAAGCGCAGCACGCCAGATGAAGGCGAGGACACAGGGCCAGCTCGCACGACAGAGGGACATACGACGACAGAGCACCGCGCGCACAACGACGCTGCCGCTGGAGTCCGCATCTCACACCGTGCGAACCCTTTGCACGAGCCGCGGAAACTTCTGATAAAGCTGCGGACAATTCTGACGCAGCAAACACACGTTCTTCTCACGAATGATTCTATATCTGTTACGATGAGCTCATCGCGGCCGTCGAGCCAGCTTATCTCTCAGGAAGCTCGCGGCTGACCCAGGGCATGCTCGCGCCGCGCGCGGTCGAACGCGCGCGGGCCGCTCCACGCCTGGCGCAGCCGCGTGCTCTCAGCCTCACAAGGACGGAGGATATTCTTATGAATCTTGCACCCTGGCAGAAGCTCTCGTCGCAGCGAGGTCGGCAGTCCCGGAGCGGGAGCGACGAGCAGCGTCGGGAAAGGGACGACGAGCGGCTCGTGAGCTCATCGGGTCCGCGCCCGGTCCAGGGCGGCCTCGCAGGCGCGCATCCCGCCGCGCGGCTCGCGCTGGCCGGGCTGCTCGCGGCGCTGGGCGCGTGCGTCGCCGGAGAGCCCGACGACGCCGAGCTCGGCGACGAGTCGCTGATGGCCGCCGAGAGCGGCCTCTCGGCCGAGCTGAGCTACCAGCCGCTCTGGGGCGGCCGCTACTGCGCCGCGGTCACCGTGTCCAACGACGGCGCGAGCGCGACAACGTCGTGGAGGGTCGTCACCGACGTGAAGGGCGCGACGGTGACAAGGTCCTGGGGCGCCGTTTTCTCGAGCAGCGGCACGCTCCTGACAGCCACGCCGACCGCGAGCAACGCGCGCATCGCGCCCGGCGCCTCGGTCACATTCAACTTCTGCGCGACGGGCACCACGCGCCCGACGATCTCGTCCGTGACCGGAGGCGAGACGTCGACCGGCACCGGCGGCTCGGGTGGCGCTGGCGGCACCGGCGGCTCCGGTGGCGCTGGCGCCGCTGGCGGCGCTGGCGGGAGCGGTGGTACGGGGGGAACCGGCGGCTCGGGGGGCGCTGGCGGCGCCGGCGGCTCCGGTGGCGGCGCCGGCGGCAGCGGCGGCGCCGGTGGCAGCGGCGGCGCCGGTGGCAGCGGCGGCGCCGGCGGCAGCGGCGGCTCGGGGGGCGCCAGCGCGCCGAGCGCCCTGCCCGCGGCCCGGGAGGCGTGTCCGACGATCGCCACCGGGACGATGACCTTCCTCGGCCGCGAGGTGCGCGTGTGGGCCGGCGCGCGGTCCGCCACGCCGGCTCCGGTGGTCATCTACTGGCACGCCACGGGCTCCCGCCCGCAAGAGGCGGTGACCGGCCTCGGACAGGCCGCCATCGATGAGATCACGGGCCGCGGAGGTGTCGTGTTCGCGCCCAACGCGTACGATGGCCACGGCGGCGAGGACGGCACGCGGACCACGGGCAACAACGTGTGGTACGTGGGCGACTTCAACACGAGCGATGAAGCGCTCGCGTGCGCCATCCAGCAGCGCAACATCGACACGCGCCGCATCCACTCGCTCGGGTTCAGCGCGGGCGGCCTCCAGGCCGCGTACATGGCCTATGCGCGCTCCGGCTACGTCGCGAGCGTCGTCACCTACTCGGGCGGCACGACGGGCTTCGGCACGCCGCCGCTCCAGGACGCCACCAACGCGCCGGCCGTCATGGGGGTCCACGGCGCGGAGGGCTCCGACGTCGTCGGCATCGACTTCGCGCGCGCCAGCGCGGCGTTCGAGAGCGACATCAAGGCGAAAGGCGGCTTCGCCATCGACTGCGACAGCGGCGGCGGACACCGCATCCCGTCCGGCATCGCCCCCTCCAGCTGGCAGTTCCTGAAGGACCACCCGTACAAGGTCGCGCCGCGGCCCTACGCGTCGGGTATCCCGTCGAGCTTCCCGACCTATTGCAGGATCCCCTGAGCTCCGCCACGCAGGCCGCGCCAGGTCGCGTCAGAACCCGAGCGACCTGATCGCCTTGCGGATCGTGTCGGCGCTGGCCCGGAGGCCGGCCTCCTCCTCCGGGCTCATCGGGATCGGCAGCTGCGACTCGAGGCCAGACCGGTTCACGATGCACGGCACGCTCAGGCAAACATCGTCGATCCCGCGATAGCCGCTCAGCAGGGTGCTGACCGGCAGCACGCGGTTCTCGTCGCGGAGCAGGGCCTCCAGGATCTTGGCGGTCGCGAGGCCGATGGCATAGTTGGTCGCGCCCTTGCCGGAGATCACCTGGGCAGCGGCGTTCTTCACGCCGTGGAAGATCTCCTCTCTGTCGCCGGCGCCGAGCTCGCCGTGGCCGGGCACGGACCACGCGTCCAGCGGGATGTTCGCGACGCTCGCGCTGCTCCACAGCGGCACCTCGCTGTCCCCGTGCTCGCCGGCGATGTACGCGTGGACGTTCTGCACAGCCACGTTGAGCCGCCTGGCGATCAGGAACCGGAACCGGCTGCTGTCGAGCACCGTGCCGCTGCCGATCACCCTGGCCGGCGGGAGGCCGGTCAGCTTGAGCGTGACATACGTGATCACGTCGACCGGGTTCGTGACGAGCAGATAGAGCGCGTCGGGCGCGACGGCCTGGAGCCGCGGCAACAGCTCGCGGCATATCGCGACGTTCGCCGTGGCGAGATCCATCCGGCTCTGCCCGGGCTTCTGCTTCGCGCCGGCGGTGATGACGACCACGTGCGCCCCGCGGCAGACCTCGGCGTCATCGCTGCCCTCGAGCGTGGCCGCCGGGACGAACTGCAAACCGTGGTTCAGGTCGAGCGCCTCGGCGTCGACCTTGGCCCGGTTCACGTCGAACAGCGCGACCTGCTTCGCCACGCCGCGGAGCAGGCACGCATAGGCGATCGTCGCGCCGACGCTGCCAGCGCCCACGACCGCGACCTTGCTGGGAGATACGGACTGGGGATCAGGCATGCGCTCCGGGTACCGCAGCGGCGCGACCGGACCAAGCCAAATCAGGCCGCGGCGGGGCGCGCGGACTCGACCGGTGGACTGGCGCCCGCCGCGCGCCAGCAAAGCGGGCTCAGCGCCCGGAGAGAGGCATGGGCAGCGCCCCTGGCGGCGGCGCTCACGCGTCGACCTCGCGGCTCGCGACGGCCGGCGCCGGGGCGGCTGGGGCCGGGGCTGCTGGGGCAAGCGCGGCGGCTGGCGCCGGGGCGGGCGCGGCGGCCGGCGCCGCGGCGGGCCCGGCGGCCGGCGCCGCGACGGGCGCGACGGCCGGCACCGCGGCGAGCGCGACGGCTGGCGCCGCGGCGAGCGCCGGCGGCGCCACGGGGCCCGCGGCGGGCTCGCCGGGCGCGGCGGGGCGCAGCTCGATGGCGACGCCCGGCTGCGCCGCGACGGGGCTGAGCGCGACGCCCTCCTCGCGGCACGCGCGGAAGAACGCCTTCATGAGCTCGGACTCCAGCAGATCGTGGCGCTCGAAGTCGGCGATCCAGAACTTGATGACGTAGCGCAGGAAGAGCGGCGTGACGGCCGCGAGCCAGAGCCGCGGCGGGGGCTCGCGGAGGATGTCCGGCACCTCTGCGCAGGCGCGCTGGGCGGCGCGCTCCACGGCCTCGGGGGCGGCGCCGAGCGAGACGAGCATCTCGATGTTTCGCGCGCACGTCCGGTCCGGCGCGCAGAAGTTCTGCACGCGCGCCTTGGCGATGACCGAGTTCGGCAGGATCACGATGTCCCCGGAGAACGTCCTGAGGCGCGTCGAGCGCCACCCGACGTAGACCACCTGCCCCTCGATGCCGTCGACGAGGATCCAGTCGCCCACGCCGAACGACCGCTCCGAGTGCAGGGCGAGCCCGGCGAAGAGGTTGCCCAGGGTGTCCTGCAGCGCGAGGCCGAGGACCACCGTGATGACGGTCGACGTCGCGAGCAGCGGCACGAGGTCGACCCCGGTGACCGCGCCGACGATCGAGAGGCCGGCGACCAGGTAGAGGATCGCGAGCAGGAGGTGCCGGACCAGCGCCGGGATCTGCACCTTCTGGCGCTCGGCGAGCCAGTAGTCGATCACCATGGTCTCGGCGATCTCGATGGCGAGGTACGAAGCGAGCGCGAGCTCCATGAGGAGCACGCCCTTGTGGAGCGTGGGCAGCTCGCCCCCGCGCAGGGCGATGTACGTGTGCAGCGAGAGCAGCGCGACGAGCAGGCGCGCCGGCAGCCGCATGCGGCGGATCAAGAGGTCGTCGAGCGACGTCTGCGTGGCGCGCGCGACGCGCGCGAGCAGGGCGAAGAAAAGGCGGTAGGCGACGAACCCGAGCGCGAAGACGGCCAGCGACATGCCCAGCGCGACGGGCAGCGAGGCGGGGGAGCGGACGAGGTCCGCCCAGAGCGCGGAGAGCCGGTCGAGGTTCACGGGGCCGAGTCTGCCACAGGCGGCGGGCGGGGGGCTCACGCCGAACAGCGCCGGGGGCCCTCGCATGATCGCCCTGCCGCGTCGATCGTGATGGATCCGGGGAGACCGCGGGCAGAGACCCCCGGGGTGCTGCATCGGCCCCGCGGGCGTACACTCCACCGCATGAACGACATTCGCGACATCAGCAACGACGAGGCCCGGCTGGCGGAGCTGGTCCGCGCGGCGCGGCGCATCGCCGTGCTCGGCATCAAGACCGAGGCGCAGCCGGATCAGCCCGCCTTCTACGTCCCGAGCTACCTGAAGAGCGCGGGCGTGGAGGTGATCCCGGTCCCTGTCTACTACCCCGACGTGAAGACGATCCTCGGCCAGCAGGTCTACCGCCGCGTGGCGGACGTCCCGGGGCCCATCGACATCGTCGACGTCTTCCGGCGCAGCCAGGACGTCGCCGCGCACCTCGACGATCTGCTCGCCGCCCGGCCACGCGCGGTCTGGCTGCAGAGCGGCATCCGGAACGACCAGGTGGCCGAGCGGCTGGTCGAGGCCGGCATCCTGGTCGTGCAGGACCGCTGCCTGATGGTCGACCACCGCCGCTACGCCGGGCGGGGCTGAGCCCCCACCCGGGCACCGCGCTGCGCGCTGGCTCCTGGCCTGAAGAGCGCTGGAACGTCGACAACGTTGGCTTGAGAGCCCGGTGCTAGCGACGCAACTGAGCTTCCGGCGTCGTCGATGAGATGGTGATGAACCACAGAGCAGCCGTGTTCTTTGTCAAGCAGCGGCCTGCCAAGGCCGTGCTGCCTTCGCCATCGCGTTGAGGATGGTGAGCAGCTTGTGCATGCAAGCCGTCATGGCGACCTTGTAGGGCTTCCCCGCGGCTCGCAGCCGGTCGTAGAAGGCACGAATGACGGGGTTGCATCGCACGGCGGTGACGCTGGCCATGTAGAGCATCGAGCGCACCGAAGCGCGGCCACCCCAAATCGCTCGCCGTCCCTTGGCCTTGCCGCTGTCGCGGTTGAACGGCGCGACGCCAACGAGCGCCGCGATCTGCTGGCGGCTGAGCGTTCCCAGCTCAGGCAGGTCGAGCAGCAGCGTGCGCGAGGTGCCAGGCCCGACACCGGGCACCGAGCGGAGCAGCTCGTCCTTCGCCCGCCATACCGGGCTCTGTTCGATCTTGGTCTTCAGCTCGTCGTCGAGCTTCTCCAGCTCCTTCTCGATCGTCTTGATCACGCGCTCGATGCTGGCGACGACACGCGCCACCTTACGCGGACCGATGAGGCCAGAGAGGCGGTTCTTCTCCGCCACGAGCATGCCGGTCAGCTGGCGCCGGCGCGCCAGCATCAGCTCCAGCTCGATGGTCGTTGCCTCGGGCATGGGCGTCAGCGGCGGCTGCACGGCGGCTGCGAAGTGCGCGATGCATCGGGCGTCGAGCCGATCCGTCTTGGCCTGCCGGCCGGTGGCGCGCGCAAAGTTGCGGATCTGGAGCGGGTTAACCACGGCCACGGGCAGGCCGGCAACGCTGAGCGCGGCCAACACGGCCATCTCCAGGCCCCCCGTCGCCTCCAGCACCACCAGCGCTGGCCGCAGCTCGTTCAGACGGCGAACCAGCTCTTGCAGGCCGTCCTCGTCATGCGCGAGGCGCGCGTCCGTGGCCTCTCCGTGCACGGCCCAGTCCAGATGCTCCTTGGAGACATCGATCCCTACGAACCCGCCCACGTCCGTCCCTTCCTTTCTCCCCTCTGTTACAACCCGGCCCCGGTCGCCCATCCTTGCGAAATATGCGAGCTTTCCCTCAGGCAGCCGTACGGGCTCATCCAGGACCTACGGCGCGGCGACCCATGCTCTGTGACGGTCTCCAGACCAAGACACAAACGGTCTACCGCGCGTAGCTTTTTGGCCGCTCCCCGCGAACTTGTCCACAAACCCACAGGTTGCCGGTCTCCCCCCCGGGCCCCCCCTCGGTACGACGACGACGTGGATCGAGTACGCTCGCGGAACATACAAGGCACAGAGGGCACAGAGGGAGAGGAGAGTGAGCGGGATGTCGAGCTGAGAGGGCTTACCCGTCAGGTGATCGGAGCCGCGATAGAGGTGCACCGCGTGCTCGGCCCCGGGTTCCTCGAATCGATCTATGAGGAAGCGCTCGGCGTGGAGCTTTCGCTCCGACGAGTTTCGTTCAGGCGGCAGGTGGCAATACAGGTGGACTACAAGGGACGAGTCGTTGGCGAGGGAAGAGTGGACCTGCTCGTCGCCGACCTCCTGCTCGTCGAGCTCAAGGCTGTGGAGCACCTCGCCCCCATCCACATGGCGCAGCTCCTCTCCTACCTGAAGGCCACGAAGATCCGGCATGGCCTGCTCGTCACGTTCAACGTCCCCGCGCTACGCCTCGGCATCAAGCGCGTCATCAACGATATATAGTCCATTTTTCTCTCGCCTCTGTGCCTCTGTGCCTCTGTGGTTCAAATTTTCTTCTGAATCGCAGACACACGCAGGCTATTCCTTCTGTGCCGCCATCCCCCATGCCATCGAGGTTTGCAGGCGGGCCGGTACGGCGGGTCGGGTGCCAGGCATGAGCGCCGGACGAAGGCTCGTCCGCAGCGCAGCTACAGCGGCCGGTGCTGCGTCCCTTTCCCGTACGTGATCGCCAGGATCTCCACCGGCTCCCGGACGATCAGCCGGTGCCACGCGCCTTGCGGCACCTTGCACGCGGTCCCGGGGCGCAGCTCGACGACCCGCTCGCTGCCCTGCTCTTGCAGCACGACGTCGCCCGCGCCCGACAGGAGGTACAGGATCTCGTCACCGGCCGGGTGCATCTCCCATTGCTGCATGTCCTTGTCCATGTGGAACGTCGTCACCAGCCAGCCCCCCACGTGCTCGACTCGCCGGATGTCCTCGGCCTTCGAGTCGCCGGACATGAGCTCTTGCCAGAACGTCGGCCTCACCTCGATGGGCAGCGCATCGCCGCCGTCCGCGAGGTGCAGGTAAGTGCTGCGGAGATCGAACCCGGGCTGTCTCGAATTGGCCATCTTGTGCCTCATTACGCCGCTGAGCTGCTGAGCGCGCTGATGCTGCTGAGTGCGCTCATGCGAGCAGGACCTCCCTGCCCTGTCAATCCGCTCTCCCGGCGCGCCCACCATCGCCCCGAGACGCGGCCGCTACCGGCGCCGCCGCCCAGCCCGCGACGCCTGAGGGCGCCAGCGCTCACCGGGCTCCACTGAACAAACGCTCCCATCCCGGCCAGGACGCGCTACACTCCGCGCTCGGCGCCGCGTCCCCTCGCCCGGCGCCGCCCGCACCATGCCGCGCCCCGTGAACAACCCTCCGAACCCGTGGTCGTCGACGCAGGTCGAGTACCTCGAAGAGGCGCCCCCGGCGACGCTGCAGATCTTCGAGGAGCAGGCCCGCTCCATCGTCACCGCGAACGACAGCCCCGACCTGCCCTTCCGGTTCAGCGTCAACCCGTACCGGGGCTGCATCCACGCGTGCGCCTACTGCTACGCGCGCCCCTCGCACCAGTACCTCGGCTGGGGCGCCGGGACGGACTTCGATCGCAAGATCGTGGTCAAGGCGAACGCGCCCGAGCTGCTCGAGAAGGAGCTCTCCCGCCCGGGCTGGCAGGGCGACACGATCGTGTTCTCCGGCAATGTCGACTGCTACCAGCCGCTCGAGGCGAGCTACGAGCTCACGCGCCGCTGCCTCGAGGTCTGCCTCGCCTTCCGCAACCCCGTCGGGCTCATCACGAAGGGCGCGCTCGTGCGGCGCGACGCCGCCCTGCTCGGCGAGCTCGCGCGCCGCGCCCGCGCCCGCGTCCACTTCAGCATCCCGTTCGCCGACGACGCGGTGGCGCGCAAGATGGAGCCGTACGCGAGCCGCTCGTCGCTGCGCTTCGAGGCGATGCGCGCCCTCTCGGACGCGGGCGTGCCGACCGGGATCTCCCTGTCGCCGATGATCCCCGGCCTGAACGACAGCGACGTCCCGGAGCTGCTCGAGCGCGCGCGGGACGCCGGCGCGAAGACCGCCTTCATGATGCCGCTGCGCCTGCCGCGCGAGGTGCTCCCGGTCTTCGACGAGCGCCTCGAGGAGGCCTTCCCGGACCGCGCCGGCAAGGTGCGCCGCGGCATCCAGGAGATGCGCGGCGGCAAGATGAACGAGGCCGCGTTCGGCGCGCGCTTCCAGGGCGCAGGCCCGCGCTGGGCGGCGATCCAGCGGCTCTTCGAGGTCCACTGCCAGCGGCTCGGCCTGAACGCCGCGCGCGCTGGCGACGCGGCAGACGAGGCAGAAGAGCGCTCGACCTTCCGGCGGCCGAGCCGGCAGGGGACGCTGTTCGACCTCTGAATGGCCCTTGCGACCCGCGCAGGGAATGGGTTACCAGTGAGACCGCAGTGCGTTGTCAGGGGGTCGCACCGGCGCGGCCCGCCCCGCTCGTGCCCTGTCCTGTGCAGGCGGTGCTGCCGTCCGCCCGCTGACGAGACCTCATGACCTCTCCCGCCCAGGATCGCGCCACAGCCCGCCCGGCCGCACGCCGCAAGCTGCTCCTGAACCCGCGGTTCCAGCTGAAGTACACGGGGCTCCTGGTCGCGGTGGTGCTCGGGGTCATGGTGGCGCTCGGACTCGTGATCTGGCAGACCGCGAGCGTCGCGAACGAGCAGGCGCAGTACGCGGCCACCCAGGCGGAGCTCGCGCTCAAAGAGGCGGCGAACAGCGCCAAGATCCTCAAGATGAGCACCGCCGCCCTGGGCGGCGAGGGCTCCGACCTCGACAGCACGCTCGACGAGGAGCTCGCGAAGACGAACCGCGAGCACGAGCGCAACCTGGCGGAGGTCGCGAAGCGGCGCTCCGAGGTCGAGGCGCTGCGCCAGCGGCTGCTCAACATCCTCCTCGGGGGCGGCGCGTTCCTCCTCGTCGTCCTCAGCGTGCTCGGGATCTACATCACC
The DNA here is from genome assembly GCF_051530195.1 of Sorangium sp. So ce321. NCBI lineage: Bacteria > Pseudomonadati > Myxococcota > Polyangiales > Polyangiaceae > Sorangium > Sorangium sp. So ce321. Next base: position 9,323,563 of record NZ_CP150329.1, read on the forward strand.
CAGCGCATCGTGGGGCCGGTCCACCAGCTGAAGCGCCTGTGCCGCCAGGTAGGGACGACGCGGCTCACCATCGGGGAAGGGCTGCGCAAGGGCGATGAGCTCGGCGACCTGTTCGACACGTTCGTGCAGATGACCTACTCGCTCAAGGCGCTCCAGACAGGGAGGCTCGCGACGCTCGACGCGGCCATCGAGCGGGCCGAGGCCCAGTCGGCCTCGACCGAGGTGCTCGAGGGGCTGCGCGCGCTCCGGGCGCAGCTCTGCCTCGGCCTCAGCGAGGCCGAGACGGTGCGGCGCCGCGCGCCGAGAGGTGGCCAGTCATGAGGCGAATCGCCGGACCGGAGACGATATGAAGGCTCCCGCGCTGGTCGAGCAAGCGGCCGGCTTGCTCCGCGCTCGCTTCGACCTGAACGAGTACAACCCGACCCCGATCGTCGACCTCGGCGCGCTCGTGGCGAACGCCGACGGCACGGTGGACGCCGACGAGATCGACGCCCTGCGGCAGCTCATCGAGCCGATGCTCGGCACCCAGCTCAACGCCGAGCTCGTCCGGTACCTCATCGAGGCGAGCCTGAAGGTGATCGCCGCGGCGGGCGTCGAGCCCCGGGTGCGCCTGCTCGCGGAGATCCTCATGGACTGCGACGCGGTGGAGGAGGGCATCATCGTCGCCCTGGCCGTGGCCCACGCGAGCGAGGGGGTCTCCGACGCGGAGCGCGCGGTCATCGAGTCGCTCGCCCGCGCGGCAGACCTCCCCGCGCGCCGGCTCGCTCACCTGAACGACCAGGTGCGGGCGGCGTTCGCCGTCTGAGCGCGGTCAGCCGCCGCGCCGCCGCCCCGGCGCGCGTCAGCCCTCTTCCTTGGTCGCGAGCAGCCGCGACAGGCGCTCTGCCTCGACGCGGACGGCGATGACCTTCTCCCGGTCGTACGTCACCGCGCCCGGGGCCGCGCCGCGCGGCTTGCGCACGTGGCGGCGCTGGACGTAGCTCACCTCGCACACCACCTCGCCCCGCGCGTCGCTGAAGTGCGCCGCCAGGGTCGCCGCGTCCACGAGCACGTCGGCGGGGCAGCTCGCGCCCTTCGGGAGCGGCACCACCACGTGCGACCCCGAGACGCCCTTCGCGTGCAGCCAGAGGTCGTGCGGCCGCGCGTGCTTCGTCGTCAGCGCGTCGTTGTCCGCGGCGCCCCGGCCGACGAGGATCGCGGCCCCGGACGCGCTCCGGAACGCGTGAAACGGCAGCCGCGAGGCGGCCCGCCCCGCCCGCGCGCCGCGGGCCCCCGCCGCGCTGGCCGCCGCTCCCGCCTCGCCGCCCCCAGCGGCGCCCACCCCCGCGAGCTCCGCGCGCGACACGCCGAGGGAGCGCGCGCGCTGCGCCAGCGGCTCGAGCGCCTCCGGCCGCGCCTCGGCCGCCGCGACGTCCGCCTCGAGCGCGACGACCGCCGCGAGGGCGCGCTCGGTCTCGGCGAGGCGCGCGCGCATCACCGCCTCGCCGCGCTGGTAGCGCCGCGCCTTCGCGAAGAACGCCTCGGCCTGCGCCTTCGCGGGGCGCGCCGGGTCGAGCGCGACCTCGATGGTGCCGCCCGTCTCCCAGTCGTCGAGGACCGCCTTCGCGGCGCCCCGCGGCACCCGCCCGCCCTGCGCGAGCAGGAGCTGCCCCGTCTTCTGCAGGCGCGCGACGCTCCCGAGCCGCCCGAGATCGCCGCGCACCGCCTCGGCCCTGCGCTCGAGCGCCGCGCGCCGCGCCCTCACGGCGCGCGCGAGCGCCGCCTTCTCCTGCGCGGCGGCCGCGGCGTCGCTCGCCTCGACCAGCGCCGCGCCGGCGGCGAACGGATCCGCCGGGTAGGCGATCTCCGCCGGCGGGTCGCTCCCCTGCGGGGGCCATCGGAGGATCAGGCCGCCGGCGGCGTCGAGCAGCCGCGCCTCGCCCCGGCGCCCTGGCGCGAGCTCCAGGCGCGCCCCCGGCGCGAGCTCCGGCCGAGGCCCCGGCGCGTGCCCCGGCCCGTGCGCAGCCTCGGCCTCGATTTCATCCTCACCACCTTTTTTCCCCGGCAGCGGTTCGCCCGCGACCACCGCGATCCCGTCGCGCCGCACCTCGATGGCCAGCACGCTGCGGCCGACGAGGTGCGCCCGCATCGCGGCGACCAGCGGGTGCTCGGCGCCGGCGCGGAGCCGCGGCACCCGCGGCAGGACCCCTGCCCCGGCAACGCGCGGCCCGATGCCGGCGCCGAGCACGCGCCGCCCCCCGGCGTACACCGCGAGCGCGACGAGCCCCGTCGCGCGGTTCGCGTGCGCCGCGTCGATCCGCGCGCCCACCCAGCCCGCGAGCGCCTCGGCGAGCGCCCCGCGCTGCCCCGCGTCCCCCTGCTCGTCGTCCATGGCGAACGCCGCCCGTGCCCTTTCAGCGCAGCTCTTCGAAGATCGGCCCGCAGCAGCCGCCTGCGCGGTCGCACGCCGAGCCGACGTCCTCGCAGACGCTCACCTCCGTGCCGTCGACGGAGCAGGAGCAGATGACCCTGCTGGGCCCGATGGAGCGGCACTCGGCAGCGAAGTCCACGCCCGAGCAAGAGCCCTTGCAGTGGCAGGTCCTGTCGCCGATGTCGGAGCACGTGAAGGAGCCGCAGTCGGAGCCGGAGCCCGGTCCGTACGCGCACATCGTATACCGATCCACGTCCGAATCACACATGACCGGGAAGGGTTCGCACCGGCCGGCGCCGGACATCGCGCACTCGTAGAAGGGGACGAGCAGGCTGATGCATTCGGGCGCCTTGGCGAGCTGCCAGTCGCAATGGCCGCTGCAGTCAACTGGCGACTCCGGCCGGCAGCTCTCCTGGACGAGCTCGCAATAGCTCATGCACAGGGACCAGGCCTCGCCGCCGCCCACCTCGGTGGACGAGCTCGTGACCGCCGAGGTGGTCGTCCAGCTCGCGCTGGTGCTGGTCACGCCGACGCCGACGCCGCTGGTGCCCGTCGCGCCGGCGCCTCCAGATCCGTCGGGCATCCCGTCGACGACGACGTTACCACCGCAGGCGCTCCCCCAGGCCAGGGCGGCGAGCGCAGCAAGGCGTGTCCCGCGCCGCGAGTTCTCCATGGGACGCGAGACTACCCCAGGTGCGCGCTCCGCCGCGAGCGCGTCATGAACGCGCCCGCTCCCCTGCTCGTCCTCCATGGCGAACGCCGCTCGTGCCCCTCAGCGGAACTCTTCGAAGATCGGCCCGCAACAGCCAAGGGCGACGTCGCACGCCGGACCGCGGTCCTCGCAGCCGGCCACCTCCATGCCGTTGACGAGGCACGAGCAGAGAATCCCCTCCATCCCGGGGCGGCATTCGGCAGCGAAGTCGATGCCCTGGCACGAGCCCTTGCAGTGGCAGGTCCGGTCGCCGCCGCGGGAGCACTCGAGCGTCCCGCACGCGTCGCCGGACGCGCACTTGTCGTACTGGTCCAGGAGCGGCTCGCACCTGGCGGAGACGACGTCGCACTGCCCCACGTCGCCGATCGCGCAATCGAAGAACGGCACGAGCAGGTCGTTGCACTGGGGCGCCATGCCCAGCTGATCATCGCAGGCGCTGCTACAGCCCTGCGGCACCGGCCCGCACGTCTCCGAGAAGAGCTCGCAAAACGCCTCGCACCGCGACCTCGGCTCGCCGCCACCCACCCCGGTGGACGAGCTCGTCACCGCCGAGGTGGTCGTCCAGCTCGTGCTGCTGCTGGTCACGCCGGAGCTGTTCGCGCTGGCGCTGTTCGCGCTGGCGCTCGTCGCGCCGGCACCCCCTGATCCGTCGGGCATCCCGTCGACGACGACGTTGCCGCCGCAGGCGCTCCCCCAGGCCAGGGCGCCGAGCGCAGCGATTCGCGTCCTGAGCCGCATCATTCCCATGCCGCCAGACTACCGCAGGTGCTCGCTCCGGCGCGAGCGCGCAGCACGAACGCCCTGGGGCGCCGCAACATCCCGCTGGATCCATGGGCCCGGGACCACCGCAGGTGTGCGCTCCGGCGCGACGCTGGCGCGGGCGGCCGCGCAGCCCCTCGTGCGCCGCGCGGCTTTGCGATACAGAGCCGCCGCGTGCTCCTCGACCTCCTTCTCGCTCCGCTGCTCGCCCAGGCCGACGCGCCGCCCCGGCCGGGGGCCGCGGCGGCCTGCCCGCCCGACATGGTGCTCGTCGAGGGCACGCACCACGAGAACGTGCAGCGGATCTGCACGAGCTACCGCGGCGGCCACTGCTTCAGCTTCTTCCCCGGGCTGTTCGCGGCCGAGCCGCGCTCCACGCCGGTGCGCACCTGCATGGATCGCCACGAGTGGCCGAACCGCGCCGGCGCGCTGCCGGTCGTGATGCTCCGCTACGTCGAGGCCGAGCGGGAGTGCGCCGCCGTCGGCAAGCGCCTCTGCACCGAGTTCGAGTGGGAGCTCGCGTGCGAGGGGCCCTCGGCGCTCCCCTTCCCTTACGGCCACGCGCAGGATCCGGCCGCCTGCAACGTGAGCAAGCCGTACCGGGGCATCAGCGAGCGGCGGCTCGCGTCCGACGACCCGGCGGTGCGGGCCGCCGAGACGCAGCGGCTCTGGCAGGGCGAGCCGTCGGGCTCGTACCCCGCGTGCGTCAGCCCGTACGGCGTCGTCGATCTCGTCGGCAACGTGGAAGAGTGGGTGTCGACCTCGCGACCCGAGTGGCCGCACCCTTCATCGCTGAAGGGCGGCTACTGGTCCAAGCCGTGGGCCGGGTGCCGCGGGACCAACGACTCGCATGGACCGATGTTCCGGTTCTACGAGATCGGGTTTCGCTGCTGCAAGGAGCCGCGGCCGGGGCCGTAGCGCCGCGTCCCCCCAGGGACGAAGCTGCGGTGACGATGCTACTTGGGCGTGATCCAGCTGAATTCAACGATGCTGTCGTTGTAGTCGCTGTCGTCTCCGTTTTCGGCTACGACCACCAGGAGATTGTAGTTGCCCACCGCGTAAGGACCGCCGGACTTCAGGTCGGTGGACTTGCGCCATTCCGCGTTGATGTCCGTCTGGTACTCGAACTTCGCCTGCAGCTTCGCCCTCGAGCTGGCAACGATGGTCGACTGGCCCGTCATCGCGTTGCGCTCACCGGAGCCCGCGAAGACGCTCAACACCTCATCATTGCGAGTCACGGTCACCTTCTGAGTGTGCCTTGAGTTGGTCGTCACCTTGATGGTCACGGTCACACCGTCCGGAAGCTCATCGATTTCACAGGTGTTGCCGTTCAGTTGAGGCATCTGCTCATGCTCCTTCCATGGATCGCGACCGGCGGCCGGGAGGACGACCGTCGAGGACGGGACGGTTTCGCGGCGTCAGAGGATGGCTATCAAACCTGCCGCAAGCGTGCAACGACAAACATCTTCCTCTGCTGGAAGCGGTCATGGGCAGACCGATCCGGGATCTCGGGGGGACACCAGCCCTGGCGTGAGCTGGAGTTCGCGTGCACGCCCTGTCCGCTGCTGTCTGGCAGTGTTCGCTCGCGCTGATCGGCTCTCCCGAGCGCGAGGACCTCGGCGTGCTCGACCGTCTGGCCGAGGTCGATCGCCCCGCCCCGACGACCCCTCTTCCCACGCCACCGGCAGGCTCTCGCACACTGCGTCACGATCATGGTCGCACCTTTACTCACAATGTACGCGCAAAGAATAAACGAAGGTTGCACAACCATGAACAAACGATATTAAAGAGGACGCTCGCTGGACGAAACAGTGAGCCAAGCAACATTCGACCGCCGTTCGAAGGTCAGGTTCAGGAGGTTCGACCGTCATGCAAAAGCTCCTCGGTTCACCGCATGCGACGCTGGGCGCTGCGCTCGTCGTTTCGGCCCTCGGAGGGCTGGGCGCCTGTGAAGGGGGCGAGGACGAGGCTGCCCCGGAGGCGTTCGTGGCGCCGGGTCGTTGCGTCTACACGAGCCCCATCACCCAGGCGGAGGAGTGCCGTGACTACACCGGCACAGGCTGGACCGCGGAGGCTGCGGAGGCCGACTGCAAGGCGCTCCAGGGCTCCACCTTCACCGGGGCCGAGCGCTGCGCCTATCCGGAGACGCTCGGCCGCTGCGTGCTCGACGGCGGGACCGAGGACGAATACAGCATCGTCCTGCCCGGCGGCGACGCGAGCCAGTGCGCCTCGACCCAGCGCGGCTGCGAGATGTTCGGCGGCGGCAAGTTCGAGCCCGACGCCTGCGAGGGCGCGGACGAGGAGCCCGGCGGCGGCGTGGGCACGGGCGGCGCCGTCTTTCAGTGGCCCACGCAGACCTGCGTCGACCCGAAGGCCGGCGAGCCGGCGGGGCAGAGCGACGGCAAGGTCTGCACGTTCGGCACGATCTCGGCCTGCACCGAGCCCGGCCGCCTGTTCACCGATTATGCGTCGTGCGAGCCGGTCCTCACGCAGCGCCCGTACTGGCCGGCGCCGCCCTCCGACTTCAAGACCCCGAGCGACGATCCGCGCCTCTCCGACCCGGAGTGGCTCGGCGAGCTCGCCTGGGTCACGGAGCAGACCGAGGCGTGCGGGTGCGTGTGCTGTCACTCGGAGAAGGCCGCGCCGGCCGCGGGCACCTCGAACTGGTACATCGAGGCCGGGCCGGTCTGGACCGACAGCTTCTATCCGACGGGCCTGGCGCTGGCCGCCGGCTGGGTCTCCTCGGCGGCGCTCGGCGCCTATCCGCCGGACCAGAACAACGGCTTCTCCCGCGACGTCGCCGGCCTGCCCACCACGGACCCGGCGCGCATGGTCGCGTTCTTCGAGGGCGAGCTCGAGCGCCGCGGGTTCACGAGGGAGGACTTCGCAGATCAGGAGCCGTTCGGCGGGCCCCTCCACCAGCAGAGCCTCTATGAGCCGAGCGATTGCGCGGCGGGAGAAGGCGTGGACGCCGCAGGCAAGGTCACCTGGAGCGGCGGCGACGCCCGCTACGTCTACGTGTTGTCGGCGGACGCCAGCAACCCGGGCGCTCCGCCCAACCTCGACCTGCCCGAGGGGACGATCTGGCGGCTCGACGTGCCCTGGACCGCCGAGCCGGTGCAGAGCGGGATCACCTACGGCGAGGTCCCGCCGAACACGAAGCAGGGCTATCCTGCCGACGGGAGCCCCGAGGAGCTCGTCCCGGGCACGAAATACTACCTTTACGTGTGGGCAGACGTCGGCATCCCGATCACGCGGTGTCTGTTCGAGGTCTCGCCCTGAGACGGAGCGCGAGCGCGCGGCGGCCCCGAGGCTCGCCTTCCGCGCCGAGCGGGCAGGCGGCGGGCCCTCGCGAGCGGGGCGGCAGGAGACGCGAAGCGGTCATTTCAAGAACGAGACGTCGTCGATCCAGACGTCGAATGGTTCCCCCTCTCCGAAGCTGAAACCGATGCCCCACAGCTGTGTCAGGTCGGCCGCGCCGAAGGTGGCTCCCCAGTCGATGAACTTGTCATCTCCACGGGAGTGCGCGGCCCAGTGGCTGCTGCCGCGCGGCGGGTCGACAGGGCTCATGTAGACGCCGCTGGCGTTGTCTGGTCTCAGGGGCTCACTCGGGCAGGCGCATCGAGACCATGGCGTCGATCGAGGCGCGCGAGAGCCTGCCGGGCAGATCGGGGAGCATCTCGGCGGCGGCGGCGGGGATCCTCTCGGGGTGGATGACCGCGACCTGGATCGCGCGCTGCGCCTCGTCGAGCAGGATCATGAAGTAGCGATCGCCGCGCGGCCGACGCCACGTCGGGCAGCCGTCCGAGCGTCCGCCAGCCTCGATGACGGGCCCCACCTCATAGGCCTTCTGAGCGCACGCGTCCACGACCTCCACGTCCTCGGCGAACGCGTCGCGATTACAGCCGGCTCCGCAGACGCTGCCGCCGACGTGCCCTTCCTGGTACGAGCGGACACCGGTGCTCATGAATTCGCGGTTGCTGTGCTCGTTGTTGTCCATCACGACCTCGAACACGTTGATCTCGCCGCAGCCGTCGCCGACCGTGCCCGTCTTCGAGTAGCAGTTGCAGAGCCCGTTCCACTTGCGGCCGCCGTCGCGAATCAGCTCGGACGCGACGAACGCGACCCACGGGCCGGGGTGGCCCTGCCCGCCGCCGTCGCATCTCTCGACGTCCGCGTCGTCGAACGTCATCGAGGCGAGGAAGACGACGAGCTTCGACCCCGCCCAGCCGAGGTGCATGATGCCCGGATCGTCGGGGCAGAAGTAGTCCTTGCCGTCGCCGCACTGGAAGGGCCTGTCCTGCATGAAATACGTGACGCAGTCCTTCTTCGTGAGGTCGCCCGTGAAGTCGGCGGACGTATTCTGCCCTTCGGTGACGAGCAGGTTCGAGCCCACGCCGCGCCTCTCGTCCCACGACGAGACCATCTGCCAGGCGGCCGGGTCGCCGCCGGGCTGGTAGACGGCGAGCTGCTTCACACGGATGGCCTTCATGATGAGGGTCATCTCCTCGTCGAACGGAGCGAGCTTGTCGCTCGTCGTGTGATGCTCCGTCATGCAGCAGTGCCCGCCCCAGGTGTCGTCGCCGTCCTTGTAGTCGCACGCCGGATCCCCGGGCTCGCGGTCGATGCGGCGGGGCCACCAGCCGGGCGCGCCGATGTTCGTGAACGTCATCGTCCCGCCGCGCGTCGGGGTGCTCGGCTCGGGGACGTGGGGGCCGAGCCCTCCGCCGGCGCCCGTCGTGCTGCTGGACGGGCCTCCGCCGGCGCCCGTCGCGCTGCTGGACGGGCCTCCGCCCGCGCCCGTCGCGCTGCTGGACGGGCCTTCGCCGGCGCCCGTCGTGACCGTGGATGGACCACCTCCGCTCGCCTGGCCTCCCCCGCCGCCCCCTCCTCCGAGGTCGCCGCCGTCACCGCAGGCGCACGCGAGGAGGACGAGAGCAACCTGCACGAGAAACGATGAGCGCTCCATGTCCGTGAGTGTTTCCGGAGCGCGCTGGTTCCGTGATGAAAAACGACGAGGGGAGCGCTGGTAGGTCATGGCAACGCCCACACAGGCGCCGATCGGCACCGGCCTGCGCGGGTCGAGCGCGGTCGAGCGGTACGCGGCGCGGGGCACCCTGCCGGACTCACGTGCCCTCGCGCCTTCGGCTCATTCTGGACTGATCGTTCCAGAATGATCGTTCCAGAATGAGCCGCAGGCGCGAGGACGGGTGGGCGCAGGCCTCGACCAGCCCGCGCCGCGCGACCTGGATCCCGCGGGGCGCGGTGACCGCGCTGCTGCGTGGGCAGCAATCGGGTGCCCTCGTGTTGCTCCCGCGAGGCCTGGCCGCTATAAGCTCGCCCGCAGCTTCCGCGCGAGCGGCACGGGCGCTGCGCTCCGCTGCCGGGCCAGCCCCGGAGCCCGCCGCGAGGCGGGTGCGGAGGTGGTCGTCGGCCGTGATCGAGCTGCGTGACATCAGCAAGGTGTACCGGCAGGGCAAGCGCGAGGTGCGGGCGCTGGACGGCGTCTCCCTGCGCGTGGCCCCGGGCGAGGTGCTCGGGGTGCTGGGCCATAGCGGCGCGGGCAAATCCACGCTCATCCGCTGCGTCAACCTGCTCGAGCGGCCCACCGCGGGCGAGGTGCGGGTGGAGGGCCGGGACATGCTGGCGCTCGGCCCGCGGGAGCTCCGGCACGCCCGCCAGGGCATCGGGATGATCTTCCAGCACTTCAACCTGTTCTCCTCGCAGACCGTGGCGGGGAACATCGCCTATCCGCTGGCGATCGCGGGCTGGCCCCCGGGCCGCGTCCGCGAGCGGGTGGAGGAGCTCCTCGCGCTGGTCGGCCTCTCGGACAAGGCGCAGGCGTATCCGGCTCAGCTCTCCGGCGGCCAGAAGCAGCGCGTGGGCATCGCCCGGGCGCTCGCGCCGCGGCCGCGCGTGCTGCTGTCCGACGAGGCGACCTCCGCCCTCGACCCGGAGACGACGCGCTCGGTGCTCGGGCTGCTGCGGGACATCAACCGGCAGCTGGGGCTCACCATCCTGCTCATCACGCACCAGATGGAGGTGCTCAAGGAGATCTGCCATTCGGCGGCCGTGCTGGAGCGGGGCCGCGTGGTGGAGCAGGGCAAGGTCATCGACCTTCTCGCGCGCCCCGGCGCCCGCCTGAACGCGCTTTGCTACGCGCCGTTCGCCGCGGCCGGCTGGCCCGTCCGCCCCGGGGGCCGCCTCGTGGGCCTGTCGCTCGCCGGCGACAGCGCCGCTCAGCCGGTGCTCGCGCTGCTGGCGCGCCGCTTCGGCGTGGACGCGACCCTCGTCGAGGGCACGCTGGAGCGGGTGGGCGGCGTCCCGGTGGGACGTCTGCTGGTCGAGCTCACCGGCGCCCCCGAGGCGCTGGAGCAGGCGCTGGGCCACCTGCGCGAGCAGGGCTACTCGCCGGAGCTCGTCGCGCATGCCTAGCGAGCTCCTGGGGTCGCTCTGGGTGGCCACCGTGGAGACGCTCTACATGGCGTCGGTCTCCGCGATCCTGGTCCTGCTCGCGGGGCTCCCGCTCGGGGTGCTGCTGGTGATCACCGACAAGGGCGGGCTCTGGGAGCGGCCGCTGCTGAACCGGTCGCTGGGCACGCTCGTGAACGTGGGGCGCTCCGTGCCGTTCATCATCCTCATGGTGGCCATCGTGCCGCTCACCCGGCTGATCGTGGGCACCACCATCGGCACCACGGCCGCCATCGTGCCGCTGGTCGTGGCGGCGATCCCCTTCATGGGGCGCGTCGTGGAGCAGGGCCTGCGCGAGGTGGATCCCGGGCTCGTCGAGGCGGCGGTGGCGATGGGCTCCACGCACCGGCAGGTGATCCTCCGGGTGCTCCTGCCCGAGGCGCTGCCGTCCCTCGTGCGCGGCACGGCGCTCATGGTGATCAGCCTGCTCGGATACAGCGCCATGGCGGGCGCCGTGGGCGGCGGCGGCCTCGGCGACCTGGCCGTGAAGTACGGTTACATGCGCTTTCGCACCGACGTGATGCTGGGCTGTCTCGTGGTGCTGCTCGTCCTGGTGCAAGCCGTCCAGCTGCTCGGGGACAGGCTCGCCGCCCGCTTCGACCGCGCGAGCTCCCGGGGCGCCGACGCCCGCGATTGACCCTGTTCCACGCGCGCGGCCCGCGCCGTCGGGCCGCGCGACCCCTCCGGAGGACTGACCATGAAGCGAACCCATGCGACCGTGCTCTCTGCGCTCCTGCTCTCCCTGGTGGCGCTGCTCGCCCTCGCCGGCTGCAAGAAGCCCGACGAGGCCGCCGGCGGCGGCCGCACCTTGAAGGTCGGCGCCACCCCCGTCCCGCACGCGGAGATCCTCCGGGCGGCCGCGCCGCTGGCGGAGCGGGAGGGCGTGAAGATCGAGGTCGTCGAGTTCACCGACTACGTCCAGCCGAACATCGCGCTTTCCGACGGGCAGCTCGGCGCGAACTACTTCCAGCACGTGCCTTATCTGGAGCGCTTCAGCGCCGACCGCCACCTCTCGCTGAGCAGCGCGGCGGCGGTGCACCTCGAGCCGCTGGCCCTTTATTCCACCAAGCATGCTCGCCTGGAGGACCTGCCCGAGGCCGCGCAGGTGACGATCCCGGCCGACCCGACCAACGGCAGCCGGGCGCTCCAGCTCCTGGCCCAGCACGGGCTCCTGCGCCTGCGCGAGGGGGTCGGCGTCGCCGCGACCGCGAAGGACGTCGTCGACAACCCGCGCAAGCTCGCGCTGCGGGAGATCGACGCCGAGCAGCAGCCGCGCACCCTGGCGGACGTGGACGCCGCCGTCATCAACGGCAACTACTTCCTCGAGGCGCAGAAGAACCTGAAGCTGGACGCGAAGGTGCTCGCCCGCGAGCCCGCGAAGGGGAACCCGTACGCCAACGTGCTGGCGGTGCGGAAGGGCGACGAGGCGCGGCCCGAGGTGCAGGCGCTGATCAAGGCGCTGCAGTCCGAGGAGGTGCGGCGCTTCATCGAGTCCACCTATGGCGGCGCGGTCGTGCCGGCGTTCTGACGCGGGCGGGCATCGGGGTGTAGGATGCCGCGATGCGAAAGCTGGCCCTGTTCATCCTGACGCTGGTGGCGATCGCGTGGTGCGCGCCCTCCCCCGCAAGCGCGCAGTCCGGCGCGCCCGGCCCGCAGGGGACGGCGGCGCCCCCGTCGCGGACCGCCATCGTCGGGTTCACGGCGTCGCTGACGGGCAACGTCAACGTCGAATCGACCCGGCAGACCAACGGCATCAAGATGTGGGTGGACGACGTCAACAAGGCGGGCGGCATCCGCCTCGCCGACGGCAGCGCCGTCACCCTCGACATCAGGTTCTATGATGACGAGAGCAACAAGGATCGCGTCCAGCAGCTCTATACCCGGCTGATCAACGAGGACAGGGCCGATTTCCTGATCAGCCCGTACAGCAGCGGCCTGACGGACGCGGCCGCCGTCATCGCCGAGCAGTATGGCCGCGTCATGGTCACGGCGGGCGCGTCGTCCGACTCGACGCACGACAAGGGCTACTCGCTCGCTTTCATGACGTACACGCCCGCGAGCCGCTACCTGGCCGGCGCCTTCGATCTCCTGGCCCACCTCGATCCCTCCGTGAAGCGGGTGGCGATCGTCCACGAGCGGGACAAGTTCTCCACCGACGTGGCCACGGCGGCCAAGAGCCACGGCGAGGGCAAGGGCTACGAGATCGTCCTCTTCGAGGGCTATGCCACCGGCACCACGGACTTCGCGCCGTTCATCAACAGGATGCCAGCCGACGTGGAGGTCATCATGGGCGGCGGCCACTTCGCCGACACGAGCACCTTCGCCAGGCAGCTCTCGGAGAAGGGCATCCAGGCCAAGTTCATCGCGCTGCTCGTCGCGCCGCCGGAGCCGCGGTTCGGGGAGCTCGGCGCGGCGGCGCTCGGCGTCATCGGCCCGAGTCAATGGGAGTCCACCGTCAAATACAGCGCCGAGGCCGCCAGCGCGGCGGGCCTCCCCTGGCACGGCCCCTCGGTGAGCGATTTCGTCGCTCGCTACCGGGAGCGCTACGGGGAGACGCCTTCCTACCACGGCGCGGGGGGCTATGCCGCCGGGCTGATCCTGGAGGAGGCGATAGCGCGGGCCGGGTCGCTGGACACGGCGAAGGTCAAGGCGGCGCTCGACGGCACGGACATGCTGACCTTCTTCGGCCACACGAAATACGACACCAGCGCGAAGCGGCACGGCCGCCAGATCGGCCACGAGATGGTGTACATCCAGTGGCAGAAGGACGAGCAGGGCAAGGCGGTCAAGCGGGTCGTCTGGCCGGCGGAGGCCAGCACGGCGAAGCCCCTGTATCCCGCCCGCGATCAGGCGGCCGCGGGGCCCAGCCAGCTGCTCACGTCGCTCGTGGACGGGCTCATGCTCGGCTTCGTGTACGGCCTCGCGGCGATGGGGATGACGCTCATCTGGGGGGTCCTGCGCGCCATCAACCTGAGCCACGGCGCGGTCATCGCCCTCGGCATGTTCGCCAGCCACTTTCTCTTCACCCACCTGGGGCTGAACCCCTACGTCGGGCTCATCGCGGTGGCCGCGGCGGGGCTGCTGCTGGGGCTGATAATTTACCCCGTGGCCGTACACCGGGTGATCCATGCGCCGCACCACCTGACGACCCTGCTGGCCACGTTCGCCGTCAACATGATCTTCATCGGTCTGGGCACGGCGCTCTTGACCACCACGCCTCGCAACATCGATTACTCGCTCGGCACGGCGCGGCTCGGCCCTGTGTCGCTCCCGGGCACGCGCCTCATGGCGGCGCTCATGGCCGTCCTCGTCGCGGCGGCGCTCACCTTGTTCCTCCGCCGGACGCGGCTCGGCAAGGCGATCCGCGCCGTGGCCAGCAACCGCGCCTCGGCGGAGCTGATGGGCATCCCCGCCTCCCGCATGCTCGGCCTCAGCTTCGGGCTCGGGACGATGCTCGCGGCGGTGGCCGGCGGGCTCATCGCGACGTTCTTCCCCTTCACCATCCTGAGCGGCGAGTCGTACCAGCTCAAATCGTTCGTCATCGGCGTGCTGGGCGGCCTCGGCAACCCCCTCGGGGCGCTCGTCGGAGGGCTCTTGCTCGGCACGCTGGAGGGGCTCATCCCCATGCTCCTCCCCGTGAGCTGGGTGCCTGTGGTGGAGTTCGCCCTGTTCGTCCTCGTGCTGCTGCTCCGCCCGAGCGGCCTCCTGGGAGCCCGCACATGAACGCCCATCGACACCCTGCCTTCTGGCTGACGCCCCTCCTCGTCGTGGCGCTGGGCGTGGTCCCGCTCGCGACGCGCGGCGACACGCTGCGGGAGACGATGTTCACCCTGCTGACGTTCGTCACGCTCGCCTCGAGCCTGAACCTCCTGCTCGGGTATACGGGCTACGTGAACTTCGGCCACATCGTGTTCTTCGGGCTCGGCGGGTACACCGGCTTCTACCTCCTGAGCCAGCAAGGGGTCTCTCTCTACCTCGCGATGCTCGCCGGCGGCCTGGCCGCCTCCGCGCTCGCGGGCGTCCTCGGCCTCGCCATCCTGCGCCTCCGGGGCGCCTACTTCGCCCTGGCCACGATCGGGATCAACGAGGCGGCGCGGGCCTTCGTGAACAACGTCTCTCTCTTCGGGGGCGCGACGGGCCTGTCGATCAACTTCTCCGTGTACGGCGAGTACGGCGGCCCGGCCAGGGCGCTCTGGCTCACGTACGCCCTGCTCCTCGGGGTCACGGTGGTCGTCGTCGCGCTCAGCTTGCTCGTGAAGAGCTCGCGGTTCGGGCTCGGCTTGCTCGCCATCCGCGAGGACGAGGACGCGGCGCTCGTCATGGGCGTGAACACGCCGCGGCTGAAGACGCTCGCCTACGTGCTGTCGGCGTTCTTCCCTGGCGTCGTCGGCACGCTCTATTTCTTCAAGAACGGCAATGTCGAGCCGGGCGACGCCTTCCGGCTGCACACCTCGATCGAGACGCTCGTCATGGTGATGCTGGGCGGCGCGGGGACGGCGCTCGGGCCGGTCCTGGGCGCCGCCACGTACGACCGTCTCCGCAGCTTCCTGCTCACGACCCCGCTCTTCAAGGACCTTCACCTGGCCTTCGCGGGGGGCGTGCTCCTGCTCATCGTCCTGTTCGTGCCCTCCGGGGTCGTCGGCTGGCTGCGCGCGCGGCTGCCCCGCGCGCGGGGGGTGCTCGAATGATGCTGGAGGTCCAGGGGATAGCGAAGCGCTTCGGCGGCCTGCAGGCGCTGAGCGACGTCACGTTCGGCGTCGAGGAAGGGGAGATCGTCGGCCTCATCGGTCCGAACGGCGCCGGCAAGACAACGCTCTTCAACGTGGTGAGCGGCGTGCACGCGCCCGAGCAGGGCCGCGTCGTGTTCCGCGGCCAGGACATCACCGGCCGTCCGCCGTACCGCGTGGCGCACCTCGGGCTGGCCCGCACCTTCCAGATCGTGCGGCCGCTCCACGACCTCACGGTGCGCGACAACGTGATCCTCGGCGCCTGCTATGGCCGCGAGCACCACGGGCGCGGCGCCGCGGCCCGGGTGGCGGACGAGGTGCTCGCCCTGGTGGGCCTCGGCGAGCGCGCCGCGCAGCTGGCTGGCAGCCTGAACGTCGCGCAGAAGAAGCGGCTGGAGCTGGCCCGCGCCCTCGCGGCCCGGCCGTACCTGCTCTTGCTCGACGAGGTCCTCGCGGGCCTGAACCCCGCCGAGGTGGCCCGGATGATCGACACGATCCGCCACATCCGCGGGCAGGGCGTCACGATCCTGATGATCGAGCACCTCATGCAGGCGATGATGAGCCTCTCGGACCGGATCGTGGTCCTCGACTATGGCAAGCTCATCGCCGAGGGGGAGCCGCGGGAAGTGGCGGCGGATCCGAAGGTGATCGAGGCGTACCTCGGCGACCCGAAGCTCGCGCAGGATCTCTTGGCAGGAGGCTCGGATGGCGGCCGCGCTCGAAGTGACTGATCTGGCCACAGGCTACGGCGAAGTGCAGATCCTCTGGGGGGTGACGCTCCGCCTCGAGCCGGGGAAGCTGACGGCCCTCGTGGGGTCGAACGGGGCTGGCAAGACGACGCTGCTGCGCGCGGTGACGGGGCTGCTCCCGGCGTGGGGCGGCTCGGTGATGTTCGGGGGCCGCGACGTGACGCGCCTCCCGGCGCACGCCCGCGCCGGCGAGGGGCTCGTGCTGGTGCCGGAGGGGCGGCAGCTGTTCGCCGACATGACGGTCCACGAGAACCTCGAGCTCGGCGCCTTCTCGCGGCGGGCGCAGCCGGGCTTGCGGCGCAACCTGGAGCGCGTCTTCGAGATGTTCCCGCGCCTCGCGGACCGCCGCGGCCAGAAGGCGGGCACGCTCAGCGGCGGCGAGCAGCAGATGGTCGCCGTCGCGCGCGGGCTGATGGCGGATCCGAAGGTGCTGATGCTCGACGAGCTGTCGCTGGGCCTCGCGCCCCGGCTGGTGCTGGATCTCTTCGAGTCGCTGCGCCGGCTGAAGGCCGAGGGGCTGACGATGCTCCTCGTCGAGCAGAACGTGGCCATGGCCATGGCCGTGAGCGACTATGCCTATGTGCTGGCGGAGGGGCGCGTCCACCTGGAGGGAGAGGCGAGCGAGCTGGCGAGGAAGGAGGAAGTGCGGAGGGCGTACCTCGGGGTGTGAGTCGATCGCAAAGCGCGCTTCCCGTATCGGGCGCTGGTCGGCGGACAGCGCCCGACGCGGCTCACCAGGCTTCCCACGCGGACGGGCGAGCGGTAGTTTGCGAGGATGCACGGACGAACGAGGGCCTCCGCTCTCCTGCTGGCTGCGCCGCTTGCCTTGATGATCGCCTGCTCGGAGCCGGAGAACGGCGAGCCTGGCTCCTCGGGGGCAGAGAGCACGTCGACGTCCAGCGGGAGCGGCGGTGTCGGCGGGAACGGCGGTGCCGGCGGGAGCGGCGATGCCGGCGGGAGCGGCGGTGCCGGCGGGAGCGGCGGTGCCGGCGGTGCCGGCGGTGCCGGCGGGAGCGGCGGTGCCGGCGGGGGCAGCGGCGACGTGGCCCATGGTCGCGACGTCGGCGCCGCGAACACGGGTATCGCGGGGGCGGTCGCGGCGGGGCTGCCCTGCGGTCAGCTCACCGACTACGACGGGCCGTACATCGTCGACGTGGCAGGGACCGTCATCGAGAACAAGCGTATCGTCGGGGCCATCAAGATCCTCGCCGACGACGTGACCGTCCGTTGCTGCGACGTCGACCTCGACGGTGAGGTCGACGCGCGGGGGATCTGGATCGGGTACGAGACGAACCCCTCGGGCTGGCGCGTCGAGTGGAACACGATCCATGGCGGAGCCACGGGGACGATCGGCATCGATGTGACGACGAGCGGCGACGGGGTATGCCGGCGCAACGACGTATCGCAACAGGAAAACGGGATGCGCCTGAGCGGCGGCCGCGTCGAGGAGAACTACCTCCACGACCCGATCCCCAACGACGGCATCGCGCACCGCGATCAGATCGAGATCTACGGGACGAGCCAGCCGACCTCGGTGCTCCGCAATCGCATCGAGCACGACGGCGAGGAGACCGCGGCCATCAACATCACCTGCGACTTCGGCCCGACGGACGATGTGCTGATCAAGGACAACTTCATCGACGGCGGCAACTATACCCTCTACGATCGCGAGCAGGGCAGCGGGATGCCGACGCGTGTCCGGTTCGTCGGGAACCAGCACGGCGACAGCTTCTTCTACGGGCTGATCTCCGCCGACCGAGAGGGCACCTCCGACGCGGCGGTGCAGGCCGCCGCCCCGGAGCGGTTCCTCTGGCAGAACAACACGTGGGCGGAGACGGCCGATCCGGCACACCCGGAAGGTGAAATGATCCCGGTGCCGTGAGCTCTGCGACGGTCCAGCTGTGATGGACGATTTGCAAGGAGCCCTGTGGCCGGCGGCGCCGGGTGAGCTGTGTCCAGGCGGCCCGCTCATGGCGACCACGATTTGTTAAGTAATGTTTCACCAACGAGCGGCGGTTGACATGCTTGCCAAAGCAGCATTCACTGACGCGCCGAGAAGAGCGGTTCCATCGAGACCGCTCGGGTGGCTCCCTCATGGATGCCTGCTGGAGCACCGATCAGCTTGAAACGTTCAGGAGGAAGAGATTTGAACCACAGAGGCACAGAGGCACAGAGGACACAGAGGACCAACAAAAAAAACTCTGTGCCCTCTGTGCCCTCTGTGCCTCTGTGGTTCATTTTCTCGGGGTTTCAACCTGTTCGGGATCCCAGGATCCGCGACGACTCACGGCGACTCACGAGGCTACGCCGTGATGGAGGATGACGATGAATTCCAACGTGGCGACGCGCGCCGTGCGATGGTCCGCACGACTGGCGCTTGCTTGCTGGCTCGGCGCCGGATGCACCAGCTCGACGGGCGCGAGCCGTGACCCGATCCAGGACAAGGGCACGCACGCCGAAGGCCTGATCGAACCGTCGGTCTGCGACGGCTACAAGTACTGCGATTGCGGGCTCTGGGTCGCGGCCGACGACACGTGTCCGGCGCGCAGCTGCGATATGTGCCAGGAGGGCTTCGTCTACTGCGGCTGTTACGGCGGCTGCCTGGTCGCCGACATCATGTGCGACCCCCAGCCCGACGAGTGCGGAGAGGGCGTCTGCCGCGGCTCGCTCCGCGACTGCGGCGGAGGCATCAAAGCGAACCCCGACACGGCGTGCCCTGGAGGCCCGCTCATCGGGGACGGGACCATCGAGGGCAACCCGGACAGCAATCCGGACGGCTCCGCGGAGGCGTTCCAGTACACCGCGACGACCTCGGGCACGGCGTCGGTGCTCACCTTGTACATCGACGACTCGAACACCGCCGTGAACGTCGTCGTCGGCCTCTACACGGACAGTGGCGGCCACCCGGGCACGCTGCTGACGCAGGGTACGATCCAGTACGTGTACGACTACCCTGGGTGGCACGCGGTGGAAGTGCCGCCGGTGTCGATCGTCGCCGGCCAGGCGTACTGGATAGCGATCCTCGGTCCCGAAGGCGGAGGCACCCCGAGGTTCCGCGATCGGGAAGAGGGCGCGTACACCTCGGAGAGCAGCGCCGAGTCGAACCTCTCGGCCTTGCCGGCGACATGGACGACCGGACCGATCTGGTCGACGTCATCCGCATCGGCGTACGCCGCGCGCTGAGATCATCACGCGCCTGCAGCTTCACGACACGGCCCTGCGGGGATAACCTGGTGAACATGCGCACGCTAGCGTACCGGCTTTGCGATGTGTTCACGGACAGGCCCTTCGCCGGCAACCCGCTCGCGGTATTCACCGAGGCGGCGGGGCTGGGCTCCGCGGCGCGTTCGAGCTCGAAATGTAGTGTCGCCGGTCCGGACGCGGCCGTCCGCGAGCCCGCGGCGCGCGTGCGCCGGGCCCGCGCGCCGCCGCTACTCCTGCGCGCGCGCGTCGCCCAGGTAGTAAGCGCGCTGCGATGGATAGTAGTCGGCGAAGTCGGGCAGCGGCTGGCCGAGGCGGGAGGCGACGAGCATGTCGAGGTAGTACTCCCAACCCGGCCCTGTATCGCCGGCGAGCGCTGGATCAGTGAGGTGCTGGACGAAGGTGAGCTCGGTGGTCTCGCCCTTCGCCGCGAGCGAGAGCTCGAGCCGCCAGTCGCCGTGATCATCCTTCATCGAGACAGCGAGGTGGTGCGGCGGCTGGCACGCGTCGATCGAGACGTCGCACGACGGCGCGCCCTTCTCGAACGCCATCTGGAGGCGCACCGTCTTGCCGGGCCCCGCCTCCCCTTCCCAGGGGCCGATCCAGCGCGCCGTGCTCTCGGAGGCGGTGACGCTCTGCCACACGTCTTCGATGGGCGCGCGGAAGCTGCGCGTGATGACGAGATCGGCGCCGGTCGCGGTGGCTCGGACGCTGCCGTTGGGTCGGGGGCTCATGCTGTCTCCTTCTTGCGCTTCGTGTCGTTGCGGGACGGGGTCGTGATCGTCATGCGCCGCTGTCGGCCCACGCGGTGAACCTCGGTCTCGAGCGCGTCGAACCGGCGGTGCCACGGGCTCGCTCCGTGCAGCTCTCGCAGGAACGCCTCGAGCTCGGCGAGGGCGCCGAGCTCCAGGCTGTACTCGCGCTCGCGACCGCGCAGGACGTCGCGCACGAGGCCCGCCTCGCGCAGGACGCGCAGGTGCCGGCTGACGGCCGGGCGGCTGACCGTGAACGCGCTGGCGATGCTGCCGGCCGAGGCGGTGCTGTCGCGCAAGATCCGCAAGATCTCCCGTCGAATCGGATCCGCCAGCGCCTGGGCAACCGCGTCCACCGGTCAAAACGTAACCGATCTGTTACGCTTCCGTCAAGCCGGCGGGACGCGGCTCTCCCGCGCCCCGGCCACCGCGTCACATCCAGGGGATTATCTGGCGATGCCGTACGAGCTCACCGTGGACCTGCGGCGACTCGACGGGCTGCGTGCAGATCCAGAGGACGTTCTTCGCGGCATCCTCTGGCGACTGCGCCGACGACATGTCGTCGAACCACGGGCGCGACGCGTCGGTGTCCACGAGCCCCGGGCAGAGCGCGGCGATGATGAGCCCGCGCTGCGCGGCCTCGGCCTGTCGCTGGCGCGCAACCACCTTCATGGAGGCGACCTGCGCGATCTTGGACGGGATGTTGATCCACGCCGGCCAGTGGTGGGCCTCTGCTTCGCCGCGCTCGACGAGCTCGACGTACTCGTCCATGACGCGCTCGATGTCCTCGAGAGATCGCGTGGCGGGGTCGAAGAGGTGGTGGAGCCGCGGATCCAGCCTGGTCAGGGAGCCGAAGGAGCTCGCGACAACGAAGAACCGGCCGCCGTCGCGGAGCAGGGGTCCGAAGGCGCGGATCATCCGGTAGGTGCCGTGGTTGTTCGTGTCGATGAAGGTGCGGACCTGGACCGCCTGCGGCAGCTCCTTCACGATGCGCGCGGCGGCGTTCGAGAGCACGATGTCTATCCCGCCGTGGCGGCGCGCCACCGTCTCCGCCAGGGCCTGGACGCTGGCGTCGTCGGTCACGTCCAGCCGGGCCAGCGACGGCTGCAGGCCTCGCTCGCGCAGGCGCGCCACGGCCGCCTCGCCGCGCTCCGGATCCCGCGCCCCGAGGTACACGGTGCTGCCCGGCGGCAGGTCCTGGCAGAGACGGGCGACCATCGCGTGACCGAGGCCCTGGTTCGCGCCTGTAACGAGTGCGATCTTCGACATCGATCCCTCCTCACCCTGTGCGCCGCGAAGGCGTGGTGCTGGAGGAGTGCTACCCCATCCCATACTTCTGAGCGATCCACCGCGTCGATGACGCACGCGCTCGACGCGAGGGTGCCCGCGACGCTCTTCTCGGGGTGAAGAGTTGCTACATGGCTGCAACACACCATGGCTGCACATTTCTCATCAGCAGGGAATTTACGACGGCTTTCGGGCACCTTTGATCACTTTCAGGGGTGGCGGGAATTGTAGGTGCCGAGGTGCCGCCTGGCGTGCGCATCGGTGAGCGCGTGCGCTCCGGTTCGTGATGCTGCCCACCGGCTCTACCGCTCCAAGGACCTGGAACTACACAACTCGCGGAAGTCAACATGAACAAGAACCTTTCTTCTCGATGGCTGTGCGGCACGACCGGGATCGCGCTCGGAATGGCGACGCTCTTCGGCTGCTCTGGGGGCGACGGGACCGACGATGGCGTGGGCGGCGCGGGCGGCGCGGGGAGCGGTAGCACCACCGTCAGCACGACGGTCAGCAGCGGACCTGGAGCGACCACCACCAGCAGCAGCGCCGGCGTCACGAGCAGCACCACCGGCGCCGGGGTGACGACCAGCACCGGGACGGGCGGGTCGAACGTGGGCGGCGGCGATCCGGCGAGCACGAGCAGCGCGACCACCGGCGCCGGCGGCTCCGAGCCCGAGGAGAAGTTCGTCGGCAACATCACGACGAGCGGCGCGGTGCGCGACGGCTTCGCCCGGTACTGGAACCAGATCACGCCCGAGAACGAGGGCAAGTGGGGCTCCGTCGAGAGGTCCCGCGGGAGCCGCGACTGGAGCAAGCTCGACGCGATCTACAAGTACGCGAAGGACAACAACATCATCTTCAAGCACCACGTCTTCGTGTGGGGCAGCCAGCAGCCGGACTGGGTCGGGCGCCTCTCCGGCACGGAGCAGCAGTCGGCCGTGCGGGACTGGATGAAGTCGTTCTGCGAGCGCTACCCCGACACGAAGTACATCGACGTCGTCAACGAGCCGCCGCCCCACACCACGCCCTCCTACAAGAACGGGATCGGCGGCGACGGCGCCAGCGGCTGGGACTGGATCGTCAACTCCTTCAAGTGGGCTCGCGAGTTCTGCCCGGGCGCGGTCCTGATCCTCAACGACTACAACAACATCGAGTACGAGAACGACCACAACAACTTCATGAGGATCGCGAAGGCGGTGATCGACGCGGGCGCCCCGGTCGACGCGCTCGGCGCGCAGGCCCACGACGCGTACAAGATCAACACCAGCACCGTGAAGAGCTACATCGACAAGATGGCAGCGCTGGGCAAGCCCCTGTACATCACGGAGTACGACATCGGCATCGCGGACGACAACCAGCAGAAGCGGGTGATGGAGGAGCAGTTCACGATGTACTGGAATCACCCCTCCATCAAGGGCATCACGCTCTGGGGTTACATCGTCGGCACCACGTGGCGGGACAACACGGGCATCCAGCGGCAGGACAACACCATGCGGCCGGCCATGCAGTGGCTGATGGAGTTCCTCGGCCGCGGCGGTTGATCGACGCCACGATCACGTGACGATCGCGCCCGAGCTCTCCCCGAGGGAGCTCGGGCGCGCTTCATTTTGGGCTCTGCTGCTGCCCTTCCGCCACGCCTGCTCCGGCGCTGCGCGCGCTCGCGATGCAGGCGCGGCGTCCTCCGCTCCGCTGTCTCGACGCCTTGTTCCAGGTCAGTCGCAGCTGTTGTCGCGCGCGTTCATCAGCGTGAGGTTGCGGAAGGTGCTGTTCGTGGCGCAGGGGCTCTCGTTCACGTCGGTGTTCGTTATCGCGAGGTTCTGGATCGTGATGTCCGAGGAGTTCTCGAACTCGGCGCGCGCGGCGAGCCGGATGTCGCCGCCGCCGGTGACGGTCCCGGACTCAGCGGCGATGTTCACGTTGTGACAGTTCTCGAGCAGGATCGAGTTGCTGCCCGTGTCGGCGAGGTCGATCCGGTCGATGGTGACGCCCCCGCTCTCGGACACGCAGAAGATCCCGCGCCCGCCGCCGCGGGCGATGACCTCGCCGACGTGGATGTTGGTAGGGTAGCCGCTGCCGACGCGGCCCGCGCGGTTGGCGAGGCGGAACGCCGCGTAGCCGGTGCCAGCGCCCGCGTTCACGGCGTCCACCGTCCCGATCTCGGCGTTGGTCGTGTCGTTCAGGAGGAGGCCACATTCCCCTGTGTCGCGGGCGATGACGGTGCCGATGCGGAGGTCGTCGACGCCATAGGTCTCGACGCCGTGAGATCCGGTCCCCTCGGCGTAGACGTGATCGATCTCGATGTTCGTCACCTTGTCGGCGCGGTTCGAGCGCCCGTGGTTGTCGACGCGGACGCCGAGGCCGCTCGAGACACGCAGCTCGACGTGGCCGAGGCGCAGGTTCTCGACGTCGCGGAAGAACATGGCGTAGACCGGGGTGCCGGTGATCGTGACGTTCGGGATCTCGATATCGGTCCGGCCGCGCGCATAGATGGGCGCCATGTCGCCGGAGCCGCCGCCGGTGACGTCGATCGTGCCGCAGACGTTGAGCACGGCGAAGCTGGGCACGCTGAGCCGCGAGCCCGCGGTCATGGTGCCAGAGCCCTGGACCAGCACGCTCTCCTTGGTGGTGCGGCCGGAGCTCAAGCTGTCGAGCGCCGCCTGCACCGCGGCCCGCATGTCCCCGCCGCTGTAGACGTCGCGGGCACCGTTCTGCGCGACCCAGGTGGATCCGGACCTCGTCACGACGGCGTTGTAACCGCCCGTGTCTCCATCGCAGGGATAGGCCGCATCACCATCGCCGCTGCCGCCCGTCCCTGCCCCTCCGGCGCCGGCCCCGCCCGTCGCCGCCCCTCCGGTGCCCGTCGCCGCCCCTCCGGCGCCCGTGCCGCCTGTGCCCTCGCCCCCGGAGCCTGCTCCGCCCGTCGCCGCCCCTCCGGTGCCCGCGCCGCCTGAGCCGCTCGATCCAGGCGCGCCAGCGCCCGATGTACCGCCGGTCGCGACGCCGCCGCCCACGCCCGACCCACTCGCGCCTGGGAGCGCGCCGCCCACGCCCGAGTCGCCGCTCGACGGCGTGCCCTCCGCGGCCGAGCCGCCGCTGCCCGCCGGATCGCTCCCGGCGCCCGATCCGCAGCCCGCGGCCGCCAGCAGCCCGACGAGCGTTACAGGCCCCACATAAATTGTGCGCATTCGAGAGATCATCATCGGCTCCGACGGTGAGAGGGACCTGCCGTCCCCTGGTCGACGCTCGCGCTGGGGCTGGACGCCCCGGTCCCCGGATGGGCAGCGCTGAGCAACCCTACAGCTGCAACCGCCAGGATGGTGTCGACGTGCGGGCAGAACCAATCACGGCCCTGGACAGGGCGATGAAATGACGGCGGCTCGGGAGAGGCCCGGCTGCTCCGGGCCACGCTCGCGCGCGCTCTCTCCTACAAGCGCTCGATGATGAAGGTCTGGGTCTCGTCGTCGAAGCCGAGGGGAGCGAGGTTCGCGTCTGCGGTCAAGACGCGCGAGTTCGGCGAGGTCCAGAAGTACCCGTCATAGAGCGTCACCTTGAAGCCGGGGGGGACGCGGACGGAGCTGATCCGCCAGTTCCATGGGCCGTTGAAAAGGAAGTTGCCGCCGACGCTGTACACGAACGATTCGCCCGAGAAGTTGGCGTTCTCGTAGAAGGTGACCACATCCAGCTGCGGGTCCGAGGCGCGCGAGACGACGATGCTCGAGATGATGTCGTTCGCGCTCACGGACACGCCGTTCGTGCCAGCGGCCACGAGGTCCGTGTCCGAGGTGTAGACGTACGCCCCCTCATCGAAGTTGGCGTTGAAGAAGACCGTGACCCGGAGCCCGGCAGGGACCCTGATCGAGCTCGCGCGGTCGTTGCCGATGATCGTCAGGTCCTCGACATTGTAACGGCCGATCCCGAAGCTCTGCGAGACGCCGGAGAAGCCCGGGAGATCGTAGAGCACGACCTCGTCGGCGGGGCCGCCGGCGATCGCCGCTTCGCTCTCGTCGCCGATGATCTCGGCCTCGGCCGACTGCGACTCGAGCGGCCCGTCCGACGCGTCGGCGCCCAAGCAGGCAGAGGAGAGGCCGAGCGCGGCGCCGGCGCAGACCACGAGACCTAACTTATTACCAAGTTCTTTCTTCTTCATTCTGTCTCCACATCATGGTTCTGTGATGAAGATCGTTCACGCCGAGGAAGTCCGCCCCACCAGGCGGCTACAAGCCGCATCGACGTCAACCAGGCGCTCGTCAGCAGCAGATTGACGGGCCTTGTGATCACGGCATGCTCGGCGACGGCGTCTCCGAGCAACGCCATGGGCACACCGGGTCGAATACCGCGGGGGGACCGCCGGAGCGGGAGACCCGGAGGCGGGTTTACGAAACCCGCCCCGCAACGGCTCAAGGATCACTTCCGGAGTATGTGGCGATACACGGAGCGGCGCCAGGCGGCGATCTGGAACGGCCGCGTTCCAAGCGTGGAACAGGGCACCATCCCGCTGTTCGCATCGAGCTGTATCTTTATCATGAACGCGTCCACCTGGTCGGCGACGGCCACGAGCTGACCATGTTAGCTGACCTGTTGTGAGCGCGACGTGGGGCCGTGACGAGGCGCGCGACCGTGGCCTGGCCCCCTTGGTGCCGCTGAGCCGTCGCCGCTGTTCGCTCTACCGCTGTCGCTCCCGCTAGCGCGGCAGGGGGCGCGTATGGACGAGCTGGCCGCTCGCCAGGTACTCGAGCTCCTCCGGCGTCGATTGCCGGCCGAGGGCTTCATTGCGATGCGGATGCCGACCGAACCGCGAGATCACGTCGCGATGCCCGCGGGCCTGGTTCGCGGAGAACTCGAACCACCAACGAAACTCCGCGGGCACCGTGCCCACGAGCTCCTCGGCGAGCTGGACCGCTCGATCCAGGTTGGAGAGGTCCTCCGAGTGCCCGAGCGGCAACAAGAAGAAGGTCTTCTGCCAAGGGTCCCCCAGCGCCGCGTGATGACCGATCTCGATCCCTTCGAGCGCCAGGGCGAGCGCTCTCGGGTCCTGCGCGAACGCGCGAGCCGTCCCCCGGTACACGGTGCGAGAGAACTGGTCGAGCACGAGGATGAGCGCCAGCCGGGAGCGCGGCGCGCTCGACCAGCCGTCGAGCTCGCCACGCGCAGCGCGCTCCAGCAGCGGCGGAAACCGCTCCAGGATGGCGGCGTCGGCGCCGCCGCGGAACCACCACTCGACCTGGCGAGTGAGCTCCTCCTTGTCACCGCTCATCCGCTCCGGAAACCAGAACCCGAGAACCTCTTCGACTTCTTCTGTCATGAGCATCAGCTTTCCTCGGTGTCAGCTGTCCGCCGGCGGGGGCGCGCTCGGTGACGGCGCGCCGCCACCACGTGAGCCGCGGGCGTCGGCTTCTCGTCTCGCTCGAGAAACTGGTCACGAAGTCGTGTCAGCAACAAGAGAGGCACCCCCGATTCGAAGCAATGCGCCGACCCCACGACGAGCCAGCATCATCAGCCTACCGGATCGGGGCGGCTCGGTCCACCTCTCAGGGATCCCCCCCCGATCTCACGCAGTCGAGCTACTTCCGCTGCCGGACGCCGGATCGCGCTGGGACGGCGGCTCGACAGGGCCCCGGTCGCGACGTCGCGCGCCGTGGCTGTCAGCCGCCTACCGCCGAACCAGATTCGTGACGTCTCGGAGCGGCTTTGCGCGGAGTATCCTCACAAGAACCAATGGAGTTGAACGATGGCTTCTGTCCCTCCCGAAGCCGCCTTCGTGCTCGTGCACGGCGCCTGGCACGGCGCGTGGACCTATGAACGTGTGATCCCGCTGCTCGCCCGCGGCGGCCCGCGGCGGTCGCGCGCGATCTGCCGGCGCACGGTCTCTTCGCTCGCCGCGATCCCGATCGACGGCCTCCGAGGCCACCACCTCCGTACCCGCCGTTGCCCCCGACACGCGTAACTAGCTGCGCGGCCTCCGTGCGTGGAGGAAGCGCGCGTAGCCGATCTCGGCAGCGTTCTTCGTGAGCTCGACGTTGGCCCATGCGATGACGTCACCGAACGGACGATCCTGGAAAGGCCATCGTGTCCGCCGCGCCGATCGCAGATCGTCGTCGGTGGCCTGCTCGAGCACCGCTCGCCACTGCTGCTGTAGCTCGCCGATCCACGCGCGCAGGCCCTCGGCGCTGCCGGGCCACGTCACGTCCTCGCGCGTGAGGGCTCCTTCGCCGAACGAGTGGTCGAGCACCATGGACCACCAGAAGCCGAGATGCCACGTCAGCCACGCGATGCTCGGCGGGCCGAGATCATACCCCTCGTGCTCCGGCCAGTCGGCGCGCCACTCGCCATCCGGGGTTTGATGGACGTGCAACCCCGCGTCAGCAGGGCGCCACAAGCACTCCTCGGTGGTGAGCCCCTCGAGGTGGTAGCTGGTCAGCTGCCATGCTGTCTCGAGCTGCCGGATCAAGTAGTCTCGTGCTTCGCTGGACTCAGGCCGAGTCGGGGAGCCAGGGCTGTCACGTCTCATGGTCCGGGAGGCTAGCATCATCCCTTTGCCCGGCAAACAGCTGGCCAGCAGCGCTGGCCGATGCGCCTCAAGAGGGGTGTCCGGTGGTTCGGCCACGTCCTCGTGATTGCTTTGCTCGTGTCGCTCGACGCCCCGATTCCGGTCGGACCGCAGGCCGCACCACGCCAGCCCGGGCTTGCTACCCCGACCCGGGTCGGGCCGCTATAGTGGGGCGCATGACGGCGATGATTCAGCTGGGGCTCGTCGGCGATCGCGACGATGCGGTGACCGCCCACCGGGCCATCCCGGCGGCGCTGCGGCTGGCGGGAGAGGCGCTGGCCACGCCGCTCTCGTTCGAATGGGTGCCGACCGAGGAGGTGACCGACGTCTCCCGCGTGGCCCATTACGACGCCCTCTGGTGCGTGCCGGCGAGCCCGTACCGGAGCATGGACGGCGCGCTGCGCGCGATCCGCTTCGCCCGCGAGCAGCGGCGCCCCTTCCTCGGTACCTGCGGCGGCTTCCAGCACGCGGTCATCGAGTACGCGCGCAATGTGCTGGGCTGGTCGGACGCCGAGCACGCGGAGACGGCGCCGGAGGCGCAGCGCGCGGTGATCGCGCCGCTGGAATGCTCCCTGGTGGAGGCCACCGGCGCCGTCCGCTTCCGCGCGGGTACCCGCATCGCGCAGGCCTACGGCTGCGCGGAGGCCACCGAGGGGTACCGCTGCCGCTACGGCCTGAATCCGGACTTCCAGGCCGCGCTGGTCTCGAGCGCGCTGCGGGTCAGCGCGGAGGACGACGCCGGCGATGTGCGCGCCGTGGAGCTGGATGGACATCCGTTCTTCGTCGCGACGCTGTTCCAGCCGGAGCGCGCCGCGCTCGCCGGCCAGCTGCCGCCGCTCGTGGCCGGGCTCATCCGGGCATGCGCGGGGGGCGAGGCGATGCCTTCGAGGCCCGGCTCGAGCCCCGCGGACCGCTGAGCCAGGTGGCTCGACCGCGCACCGCGCCGCCGTTGCCGCGCGCTGGCCGACCCACAGGCCGATGGCCCACGGCGGACATGGTGGCCGACGTGGCGGACGTGGTACTCGAGGATGCACCCCTCAAGGGCTCCTTTGGGGCCAGCGTGGCCTCCGGCGAGGCATGAGAAGCAGGAGATCTCGATGAGCCGATATCCCGACAAGGAACCGGAGTGCCTGGGCGGAGACAGCGGGGTGATCGAACTCGTGATCGAGTCGCGCCCTCGGGATCTGGGCGGCTTCACGGTGCGGCGGACGCTCCCCTCGACGCAGCGGCGGCACGTGGGGCCGTTCCTCTTCTTCGATCACATGGGTCCGGTCGACTTCGCGCCGGGCCAGGGGATCGACGTCCGGCCACACCCGCACATCGCGCTCGCGACCATCACGTATCTCCTCGAAGGGGAGTTCGTGCATCGCGACAGCCTCGGCTCGGAGCAGTCGATCCGGCCGGGCGACGTGAACTGGATGGTGGCCGGGCGGGTCGTGGTCCACTCGGAGCGGACGGCGCCCGAGGTGCGGGCGCGCGGCGCGCGGATGCACGGGATCCAGACGTGGGTCGCGCTGCCGCTGGAGGACGAGGAGATCGAGCCGCGCTTCGAGCATCACCCGCGCCCGACGATGCCCGTCGTGAGCCGTCCCGGCGCGGAGCTGCACGTCATCGCCGGGACCGCGTACGGCGCGAAGGCGCCCACAGGGGTGCTGTCGCCGACGCTCTACGTGCACGCGAAGCTCGACGCCGGCGCGACGCTGCCGATCGACGACGAGCACGAGGAGCGCGCCGTCTATGTGGTCGACGGGGCCATCGACTGCGACGGCAAGCGCTTCGGCGAGGGCGCGATGCTCGTGCTGCGCCCGCGCGCGCACGCCGCCGTTCAGGCGGTCGGCACGACGAACCTCCTGCTGGTCGGCGGCGCCCCGCTCGACGGGCCGCGCCACATTTACTGGAACTTCGTGGCGAGCTCCAGGGAGCGCATCGAGCGCGCGAAGGCCGACTGGCGCGAGGGCCGCTTCCCCAGGATCCCCGGCGACGACGCCGAGTTCATCCCGCTCCCGGAGGGCTGATCACCCGAGCGCTCCGGTCGCTCGACCTGGGCCGCGCGACCGGAAAACCGCCCTCATGGCCCCACGTGGCCCGTCGCGCGGCCTCCTCGATCGAGCAGCCGCTGCACCGTCGCGGTCTGCAGGTCGCGCGTCTGGGCCGTGAGCGAATAGAGCATCGCCTCGCGGAAGAGGCGCTGCGCCGTGTGGTCGAGGAGATTGGCGCTGCCGCCGCTCGCAGCGACCGCCGCGTGCGCGGCCCGGACGCCCAGATCGATGCACCAGGCGCGAATGCGGACCGCGTGCTCGCCGTATCCCTCGGCTTCCGGCCGGTCCGCCCAGGCGTCGACCTCGGCGCGGGCGGCCTCCCGCTCGTCCTCGAACCCCCGCGCGGCGCCAGCAAGGTGTGCGCTGCCGCGGCGCCCGGCCAGCTCCGCGAGCAGGGCGGCGGCGGCGCCGGCCACGCCCAGCGAGAGCGCCGACGGCGTCAGCATGGCCGCCAGGTCGCGGGCGGTCTGCTGCTCGCGCGTCACGGTGGCGATCACCTGCTCGGGGCCGACGCGCAGGTCGCGCAGCGTCAGCGACACAGTGGCCGAGGCGTCCATCGCGCAGAGGCGGAGCGGCGGCGATGGCACGATCGAATCCCCGGCCTGCAGCGATGTCAGCACGTACGTCAGGCGGCCATCGGGGAGCGTGCCGGCGATGACCGCGTCGTCGGCGATCCCGTGGCCGGTCAACCAGGGCACGGTGCCGTGAAGGCGAACATGGTCGCCATCGGGCTCGACCCTGACCATCGGCGGGCCCGGGCGGCGGACGTGCGAGAAGCCCACGGTGCAGAAGCGCTCGCCGGAGGCGAAGCGAGGCAGGACGCGCTCCTTGAGGGCCTCGTTCTCGCCTCGCGCGATGAGCGGGCACGCGCCGGTGGCGTGCTGGATCTGGACGAACGCCGTCACCCCGCAGGCGCCGGCGAGGATCTCCACGTACTCGCGCGCAACCCGCGCCGGGACGCCGTGACCGCCGTAGCGCGCAGGCGTCGCGATCCCGAGGAGACCGGCGTCCGCGAGCGCGCGGAGGTTCTCGCGAGGAACCGTCTCGGCCTGATCCGTGGCGTTCGCCGCCGGAGCGAGCACGAGCGCCGCCACCCGACGGGCGCGCTCGAGCAGCGCGCCGGTTTCGGTAGGGACGGATGGCGTGAGCGATGGGTGGGACATGCAGGGGGAGTGTATTCCGCGGCGGCTCGAGCGCCCGACCCAGGTTGGCAGTGCGTCGCTGGCCGGGACCGACGCTGCCCCCAACCTGGGTCGGGTCGCTCCAACCTCGGTCGGGTCGCTCCAACCTGGGTCGGGTCGGGTCGCCCCAACCTGGGTCGGGTCGCCCCAACCTGGGTCGGGTCGCCCCAACCTGGGTCGGGTCGCTCCAACCTGGGTCGGGTCGCTCCAACCTGGGTCGGGTCGCTCCAACCTGGGTCGGGTCGCTCCAACCTGGCTCGGGGTCGCTGGCGGCTAACCGCGCTGCTGCCGGTGCTCGGCCAGCACCTCGGCGATGACATCGCGAGGCGATTTTTCTGCCGGATGGGAGCGCCCGTTCCTCGCGAAGGTGATGAGCGCTTTCCACAGCGCCCAGCCGCGGGCGCGGGCCCAGGTCGCGCCGTCGGCCGGCACCGCCGCCCGGAATGCGTCGCGGCTCTCGCCCGCGAAGAAGGTCCAGGTGATCACCAGGTCGCAAGCCGGATCCCCCACGCCGGAGCTGCCGAAATCGATGACGGCGCGGAGGCCTCCCTCCTTGACCAGCAAGTTTCCGACGGCGATGTCACCGTGGACCCACACCAGCGGGCCCCGCCACCTGGCCGCCAGCGCAGCCTCCCACACCTCCGTCGCTTCGCCCGCGTCGACCTCCCCGGCCACCGCGGCGATGGTCTGGCGCGTCTCGGCGTCGTACACGGAGAGCGGCCCGCCGCGGAAGAAGTTGTGCTCGCCGGCCAGGGGGCCGCCTGCGGCGTCGACCCGCTGCAAGGCAACAAGGAAGCGACCGAGCTCGGTCGCGAAGCCCGGGAGGTCGGCGATCCGCTCGACCGACGCGGTTTCGCCCGCGATCCAGCCATAGACCGACCATGGCCAGGGATACCCGAAGCCGGGGCGTCCCAGCGCAAGGGGCGCCGGAACGGCAAGGGGCAGGAGCGGCGCGAGCCGTGGCAGCCAGCGATGCTCCTTCTCCACCTGGGCGACGTAGCCCTCCGCGCTCGGCAGCCGCACCTTCATGCGCTCGCCCAGGTGAAAGGTCCTGTTGTCCCATCCATCCCATGCCACCGGCCTGATCGGCAGGTCGGCCCACTGCGGGAACTGCGCGGCGATCAGCCGGCTCACGAGGGCAACGTCGATCTTGAATCCATCGGTCGTGGTCATTGCGATCTTCCTGCTGGGCTCGTCACCCGCCACTTGACGCGCAGCAGGTCTCCCATGCGGTCGCGCCGGTCGTGGTCGAAGGCGGATTCGAGCACGCCCTCGCCTCGAGCCAACACCGGTACTCTCGAAGCGATCGCCTCCCCCGGCAGCTCGAAGCGAAAGCGATGGAGCGGCTCCCACACCTCCGTACCGGCATCCTCGAGCGCCCCCTTCAGCACCAGGGGATAAGAAGTTCAGACGCGTTCCGAAAGTCAAGCTCCTCGTCGCGGGCGTTTCATTGTACGACCATGCTGCATGCGCTGGTTGACAGAGAGAGCCCTTGTGCGATCGGCTCGGCACCTCGACCTGCGCCGGGCCGCGGGTCGCAAGGGGAGACGGGTCGTCAGGGCGCGCTGAGACGCATGCTCGTCTGACCGCCCTGTCCGGATCAGCGCGGCCGAGGCTGCAGCCAAGACGAGCCACGCATCACCAACGAGGTCGACGACAGCGATGACAGACAGCCAGATTCAAGCCGATCGAGCGTATGCGACCGCATGGCGCATCTTCTTCGACAGCCGCCGTTACGACCATCGAGGCACGCTCGACCTGATGGATCCGCACCTTCGAAAGATCGTGGCGAGCGGCAGGAGAGACCTGTCGATCTTGAGCGTGGGTCCCGGGCCCGGCGACGTCGACGCCGACGTCGCCCGGCTGCTCAGGCGCGTCGCACCGGAAGGCGGCTCGGTGCGCTACGTGGCGCTGGAGCCGAACGCGATTCACCGGGAACACTTCACCGCCATGACGCGGCGTCCAGGGCTGGCGGGGGTACAGTTCGACGTGCGCGCGACAAGGATCGAAGACTTCAAGACGGACGAGCGGTTCGACTGCGTGTTCTACATGCACTCGATCTATCACATGCCAGGGCAAGAAGAGCGGCTCACCCGCGAGGCGCTCGGCATGCTCAACGAGGGCGGCATCCTGGTGATCACGGTCGACCACGATCACGGCCAGATGTACACGCTGATCAAGAAGTACGTCGCGCTGACGGGCTATCAAGGCTACTGGACGGCATCGGAGGCGGGGCTCATCACGGGCGAGAGCCTGAAAGGCATCATGGAACGGCTGGGCCTGCAGTACGAGACGGCGGAGCACGACGAGACCATCGACGTGACCCTGTGCTTCGACGACCAGTCGACCACCGGGAAAGCCCTGCTGGACTTCATCTACCAGACCGATTTCAGCGCCATGTCGGACGATGTGAAGAGACAGCTCCTGGTCTATCTGAACGAAGAGGCCGTGGAGCGAGACGGGCGCAAGCTGATCCACGAGCCCGCGATCACCGTGCTGGTGCCGCGCCCTTGACCCGCTCCAGGATCGTGGGGATGGGTGGCCGCCATCCCCCCGACCGCCGGCGCCGGCGGTGGCGTCGGACCGCTCCGGGCACCCTCACGGGTCGGCGCTGCTTCGAGCTCTCTCGATCCGCTCCGGCCTCGACGCCCCGCGGAGCCTGAAGTGACCGAGCACTGTCCAGGCGTCGAGGTGGTCGTCCTCGCTCGGCCTCGGGCCGATGTTGTGCAGGACGAGCGGGATGCCCCGCGGGCCCTTGTGATCGCTCACGATGCCGACGTGATCCGGCGTGCACGAAGGGCACGGCGCGAAGGACCAGACGACGATATCGCCGGCCTCCCATGTGCCCACCGCGGCCTCATCGAACGTCGTCGGGAGCGACGTTGCGTGGGCGCGCAGGTAGGTGAGCATCGGCGTGACGCGGCGATGATCGATGGAACGATCGGGACGCTTCACCGTCGTATAGACGGCGGGGCGCGCGAGGATGTCCTCGTGGATCGTCCTCTGGAGATCGACGCCCGCGGCGCGGACGGCGCGGATGACGACGTCGGTGCAGACGCCGCGATCGGGGGCCGGATCACCGCCGGGGTAGCCGATGGCGACCCAGGCGGGATCGTAGGTGACCGCGCGGGCGACCTCGAGGCGCGCGCGGGCGACGATCGGATTGGACGGCACCGGGACGAGCGCGGGCTCGGCGAGCGGTGCTGGAGCAGACCCGGGTGCGGGGATCGGCACGGACGCGGGGGTCGGCGCGGGGGTCGGCGCGGGCGCCGATGCCGGCGCGAGGCGGGCCCCGCGAGAGGCGGCGGCGAGTTCTTGCGAGCCTTGCGAGCCACAGGCCAGGAGGGGGAGCGCGGCGAGCCATGCCCAGGAGCGTGAGGTCATGCTCCGTCATCGGCCGACGAGGACGATCTGTGACAGGCCAGCGCCGGACGCGGTCCCGGTTCGCGCCCAGGCTCCGAGGCTCCCGGCGCCCGGCTGGCCGCGGGCGTTCGGTCTCTGCTCGGCGCACGCGTCGGTTTGCAGCCAGGCGCCGTTCGCCCTACCCTGAGCCGGCTTGGACGGCCAGATCGTCGACCAGAAATACAGACTTACCCGCCTGATCGGCGAGGGCGGGATGGGCTGCGTCTACGAGGCACAGCAGCTCGACACAGGCGAGCAGGTCGCCGTGAAGCTCATCAGCGGGCAGAAGCGCCGGGAGAGCGCCACCGCCCTGGGCCGCTTCCAGCGCGAGGCGCGCGCCGCGGCCGGCGTCGATACCCCGCACATCGTCCACGTGCGCGACGCCGGGACGGACCCCGTGACCGGCGCGCCGTACCTGGTGATGGAGTACCTCGACGGCGAGGACCTCGGGCAGCTGCTGCACCGCCTCGGGCCGCTCCGGCCCGAGGTCGCGCTGCGCATCATCGTCCAGGCGTGCCTCGGCCTGCAGAAGGCGCACGAGGCGCGGGTGATCCACCGGGACATCAAGCCGGCGAACCTGTTCCTCGCGCGCTCCGGCGAGGGGGAGGTCGTGGTCAAGCTCCTCGACTTCGGGATCGCGAAGATCAAGCCGTCGGAGGGCGGCATGACGACGGGGCTGACCACGACCGGGAAGATGCTCGGCTCGCCGCTCTTCATGGCGCCGGAGCAGATCGAGGACATCCGGACCGTGGATTACCGCACCGACATCTGGTCGCTCGGCGTCGTCCTGTACGCCGCGCTGTCGGGGAACGCGCCTCATCACCACATCGCCTCGATCGCACGCCTCTTCGTCCTGATCTGCACCGAGCCCGCCCCGCCCATCCAGGACGTCGCCCCGTGGGTGCCGCGCGAGGTCGCCGCCGTGGTGCACCGCGCGCTCCAGCTGAACATGGGCGACCGCTTCCAGAGCGTGACGGAGATGCTCGAGGCGATGCTCCCCCTGCTCCCGGATGGCCACGCGCTGCGGCAGGAGCTGCTCGTGACCGCCACGGACAGCGAGCGCGCCGTGGTCGCGCCGAGGCTCGACGTCGGCGCCGCGCCGCACCGGAGCAGCCTCGCGAGGGCCGGCGAGGCCAGCCAGAGCGATCCGCCGCGGGACAGCGGGCGCGCCAGCACCGTGAGCGCGTCGTCCGGCGGTCCGCTCGCGAGCCGGACGGCGAGCAGCGCCTCGTCGGGCCCCTCCGCGGCGTGGTCCCGGGCGCCGGCTGTCCTGCTCGCCCTCGGCGTCGCGGGCGCGGTCGTGTACCTCGCGGCGCCGCGCGCGGCGGCCCCGGGGGGCGACGTCGCGCCGGCGGCCAGCGAGGCGCCGACGGCGCCGGCCGAGGCGGCCGGTCCGGCGTCCGTCGCCCCGGACGGCGCCCTCCGGCGCGTCGTCCTGGCCGTGGCCCCGAGGGACGCCGCCGTCGAGGTGGACGGCGCGCCCGTCGAGGTGCGCGAAGGGCTCGTCGAGATCGCCGGCGTGCTCGGCAGCAACCACCGCGTGCGCCTCGTCAGCGCGGGGGTCGAGCGGGTGGGCAACGTCGTCGTGACCGAGAACGGCGCGTTTCCGCCGACGATGACGATCGACGGCCCCGCGGCTGGACCGAGCGGCCCCGCGGCTGGACCGAGCGGCGCCACGGCTGGACCGAGCGGCGCGCCGAGCGCCAGACCGCAGCCGCCACGCCGACCGGCCGCGGAGAAGACGCCCCCGGAGGCGCCGAGGCCGCCTGCCGATCCGCTCGTCCCGAGCTCGTTCGAGTAGCCGGCAGCGCACGCGCAAGGTTGCGGGAAAGGGACAGGGTTCCTGTAAGCTGCGGGCGTCGCGTCCTCGACCATGCGAAACCGGATCTGCTCTCCCCGACGCGTCGCTTCGATCGCCGCGCTCCTCCTCGCCGCCTGGGCGGCGCCGCTCTTCGCGCAGGACGCCGGACGCACGGAGCCCGCGGCCAGCGCGCCCACCGCCGCCACCGCCAGCGCGAAGGCCGAGGCCGAGGCCCGCTTCGAGCGCGGCCTCCGCATGTACAGGGCCGAGGCATGGGAAGCCGCCGCGGCCGAGTTCCTCGAGTCGCGGCGGCTCTACCCGACGTGGGGAGCCACCTCCGTCGCCGCGCGCTGCTTGCAGAAGCTCGGGCGCACCACCGAGGCGCTCGAGATGTTCGAGTCGCTCCTCTCCGACTTCGGGACCGTGCTCCCGGCCGACGCGAAGGAGGCAGCGCTCGCCGAGGTGGAGCGGCTACGCGAGCTCGTCGGCGCGATCGCGATCGAGGGAGGCGCGCCGGGCGCGGTGGTCACCGTCGACGGCCAGCGCCGCGCCGAGCTGCCGCTCTCGGCCCCGCTGCGCGTCGCGGCGGGCGCGCACGCGGTGCGGATCCAGAAGGACGGGTTCGAGCCGTTCGAGGCGCGCGTCGAGGTCCTCGGCCGACAGACGGCGCGCGTCACCGCGAGCCTCAAGGCCATCGAGACGCACGGGCGCGTGCGCATCTCGGAGAAGACGGGCAAGCGGCTCGAGGTCGCGCTGGACGGCGTGCGCGTGGGCAGGACCCCCTGGGAGGGCAAGGTCGAGCCGGGCACGCACGTGATCGTGCTGTCCGGAGCCGACGGCGTCGGGACGCCACCGACAACGATCTCCGTGAGGGCAGGCAAGGTCGTCGACGCGTCGCTCACGGCGGTGAAGGCGCGCCCCGTGCTCACCGCGGCGGACCCGATCGTGCTCGACTACGAGGAGGGCACCCCGATCCGACCGGGTTATCGCCTCGAAACGAACGCGCGTCGCGGGCTGATCACCGCGGGAGCGACCATCTTCGGCATCACCTACACGCCCATGTCGGTCTCGGGCGCTGCTGTCGGCGCCGAGCTGCTCATCATTCCGGTGGCCGGTCCGATGATCCACGCGGCGCAGGGGGGCGAAGGCGGAGCCTTCTTCGTGACCGACGGCGTCCTGCAGGCGGCGGGCCTCGCGCTGCTCGCGAGCGGGATCCTGTTCCCGAAGACGACGCTCGTGCGCGAGGACGTCGCGCGCTCCGGGCTGCGCTTCCTCGGCGCTCTGCCCTCCCGCCTCGGCCGCGACGGCCTCGGCGTCCAGGTGGTAGGTAGCTTCTGAGAGAGCACCTCTGAAGGGAGCCTGGATTTCGGCGGCGGCCCGCTCGCCACCGCCGGAGCCAACGACGTGGTGCTCGCCAGGTTCGCGCCCTGAAGGCCTTCCGGCGGCGCCGCGTCCCCCGCGTCCCCAACCTGGGTCGGGCCTCCGCGTCCCCAACCTGGGTCGGGCCGCCGCGGCCCCAACCTGGGTCGGGCCGCCGCGTCCCCAACCTGGGTCGGGCCGCCGCGGCCCCAACCTGGGTCGGGCCGCCGCGGCCCCAACCTGGGTCGGGCCGCCGCGTCCCCAACCTGGGTCGGGCCGCCGCGTCCCCAACCTGGGTCGGGCCGCCGCGGCCCCAACCTGGGTCGGACCTCGGCCGTCCCCTCCCCGATGGCCTTCAAACATCCCGGCCCGCGCGCCGGGCTTGTGCTAGTTGGATCTGGTGACCGAGCCCACACCCGATCCTGGCCACACCCCCACGCTCGTCGGTCGCTCGAGCTCCCACTTCACGCGCGTCACCCGCATCTTCGCCTCGGAGCTCGGGGTCGCCTACGCCCTCGAGGTCGTCCCGGACCTGCGCTCCGTGAACGCCGCGGATTACGCCGGTAACCCCGCGCTCCGCCTGCCGATCCTGCGAACGGGGGCGACAGCGTGGTTCGGTGCGCTCAACATCTGCCGCGAGCTCGCCCGCCGGGCGCCGGCGAAGCGGCACGTGGTCTGGCCCGAGCACCTCACCGACGCGCGGGCGGCGAACGCGCAGGAGCTCGCCACGCAAGCCATGGCCACCGAGGTCACGCTCATCATGAGCCAGCTCGCGGGGACGCCCAAGGACGACGCGCAGCTCACGAAGCCGCAAACGAGCCTGCTCAACATGCTCACCTGGCTCGACGACAACATCGAGGCGGCCCGCGCAGCGCTGCCCCAGGACCGCGACGTCAGCTACATGGAGGTCTGCACGTTCTGCCTCGTCACGCACCTCGAGTTCCGGAAGATGCTGGACACGAGCGGCTATCGCGCCCTGACCGCCTTCTGCGACGAGTTCGGCCAGCGCGCATCGGCGCGGGCGACCCCGTATCGCTTCGACGCGCCGTGAGCCCGCTCGGCGGAGCGCGGCGCCGCTCCGCGCCGGCGAGACCCGGCGCCGCCGTCCCCTGACGCCCCCGCGCGCTCACCGCCGCCGCTCGGTCGTGCGGCCATGCCGTCGCGGCCATGCATGCAGCCCTCCCGCGCTGCCGGCAGCCGCCGGCAGCGCGCGCCTGCGCCGCCCTCCGACAACACATCGCCGGCGGTGACGAGGGGCCCGCTCGAGGTCCCATTGCGCGCCCGCCTGCGCGCCCCTGCGCAGCGCCTCCTTCGAGCAGAGGGGCGCCTCTCCGGAGAAATCCGCGCTCGAGGCATTGCAAACGGATGAACCCTCCGCATATAAACGGAGTACACCTCCGGTTACTTCGGAAGGCTCGTCAAGGAGAGCTCATGAGCGGTACGAGAGACCCCAGCAAGATCCGCGTCGGAATCATCGGAGCGAGCCCGGAGAGGGGCTGGGCGCTGGCGACGCACCTGCCCGCGCTCGCGTCGCTCGACGCATACGAGATCGCGGCGGTGAGCACCACGAGGCAGGCGAGCGCGGACGAGAGCGCGCGCCGCTTCGGGGCGCGCCACGCGTTCGACCGCGCCGAGCCGCTGATCGAGCACCCCGACGTCGATCTCGTCGTCGTCTCCGTCCGCGCGCCCGAGCACGCGCGGCATGTCCGCGCCGCCGTCGCCGCGAAGAAGGACGTGTTCTGCGAGTGGCCGCTCGGGGTCTCGCTCGCCGAGGC
Organism: Sorangium sp. So ce321; assembly: GCF_051530195.1. NCBI lineage: Bacteria > Pseudomonadati > Myxococcota > Polyangiales > Polyangiaceae > Sorangium > Sorangium sp. So ce321. Next base: position 9,362,732 of record NZ_CP150329.1, read on the forward strand.
CACCGAGCTGGCCGGAGCCGCCGAGGCCGCCGGCGTTCGCACCCTGATCGGGCTCCAGCGGCGCCTCGCGCCGAGCGTGCGCCACCTGCGGGATCTGATCGCCCAGGGATACGTGGGCAAGCTGCGCTCGGTGACGATCCACGTCGCGTCGCCGCTCGCCGGCGCCCGGCGCGCGCGCTCCGACGCGTATTCGGCCGACGAGAAGAACGGCGCGCACGTGCTCACGATCTTCGCCGCGCACTTCCTCGACACCGTGCTCGCCGCGGTCGGCGAGCTCGAGAGCCTGTCCAGCGTCGTCGCCCGCCAGCTCGACGAGATGACGGTGATCGAGACGGGCGAGGTCCTGCCGGTGACGGCGCCGGACCAGACGCTCATCTCCGGGACGCTCGCGAACGGCGCGGTCCTGTCGGCCCATTTCGAGACCGGAAAGCGCAACGGCCCCGTCATGAGCTGCACCCTCACTGGCACCGAGGGCGATCTCGTCCTGTCTCACGATCTCAGCATCTCGGGCGCCCGCGGCGACGGGCAGCCGCTCCAGCCGATCCCGACGCCCGAGCACCTGTCCTGGACCCCGAGATCGAGCCTGTCCGACGACGCGCATCAGATAGCGCACGTCTATGCGGCCTTCGCGAAGGATCTCGCGGAAGGAACCTCGCTCGCGCCGACGTTCCGTGACGCCTTGAAGCTCCATCGCCTGGTCGACACGATCGCTGAGGCTTCCGCCTCCGGGCAGCGCCTCCGCTGGAAGGGCTGAACGCGCCTCGACCGTGTCCCGCGCCCGTCGACGTCGCCTCTCCCCGCGGGCTTGCGCCGGTTCGCGCCGATCATCGAGACGGCCACCTCGCCGTTCAGGCGCCTGCCGGAGACGAGGAGCGAGCGCAGGAGGAACCAGGCAAGCTGCCACGTCCGGGCCGAGGTGATCACGTGTCAGGGCGTGCGCGGCAAGCCCGCCGGCCGCGGCGCGGTCTCCGACCTCGCCACCGCGGCGGCGACGCATATCCCACCGACAGCCGGTCGACGTGGTCCCCCACAACCGCTGCTTGCGCGCTCGCGCCCTGCGGCGTTGTGATAGAGCTGGCGCATGACCTCCGTCGAGGATCTCACGGCAGAGCTCGCAGATCTGCGGGAGCAGATCGCGGCGATGACACGGGCGCGGGACGACGCGCGCCTGGAGCGGGACGAGCTGCGCACGGCCATCATGGGGATGCCCGCCGCGATCGGGGTGATGACCGGCCCGGAGCACGTGTTCAAGATCGTGAACGACGCGTGGCGCGCCCTCGAGCCTTCTTATGAGCCGCTCGACAGGCGCCTGATCGACGTCATCCCGCCGCCCCTGGGCCCGCGCGTCGCCGTGGCGCTCGATCGTGTCTTCGCGACGGGCGAGCCCCTCGTCGCCGCGAACGTCCCTTTCACGTTCCCCGGCGCCACGGAGCAAACCTTCCTCACGTTCCACTACTCCGCCCTCCGCCGGGAGAGCGGCGAGATCTTCGGGATCGTCTTCCATGGCATGAACGTGACTGCGCAGCTGCGCTCGCAGCAGGAGGTGCAGTCGCTGAACAGCAGGCTGCGCACCTTCCTCGCCCTGGCCGAGAACGCGCCGGACAGCATCGTGGTCGCCGAGCGCGGCCAGATCACGTACGCGAATCCGGCGTTCCGCCGCATGTTCGGGTATGGCCAGGAGGGCGTCGGGACTCCGCTGCTGGAGCTCATCGACGACGAGAGCCTGGCGCGCCTCGGCGCGCACCGCCAGGAGGGCGCGCCCCCCGGCGCGATCCGCGCCCTCGCCACCTGCCGCCGCCAGGACGGGAGCACTTTCCCCGGCGAGATCTCGACGTTCCCCATCCGTGACGAGGACGGGCAGATCGACGCCGAAGGCGCCATCATCCGCGACTTGACCGAGCAGCGGCGCGTCGAGCAGGAGCGGCAGGGTCTGCAGGAGGACCTCATCGCGGCGCAGCAAAGGGCGATCCGCGAGCTCTCCACGCCCCTCATCCCGCTCGCCGCCAGGCTGGTCGTGATGCCGCTCGTGGGCACCATCGACAGCGTCCGATCCGAGCAGATCCTGGAGACCCTCCTCCGGGGCATCACGGCGCACCAGGCCGCGGTGGCCATCCTGGATACGACCGGCGTGCGGAGCATGGATGAGCAGGTCGCGAGCTCCTTGCTCAGGACCGCCGGAGCGGCCCGCCTGCTGGGCACGGAGGTCATCCTCACCGGCATCTCGCCCGAGGTCGCGCGCGCCCTCGTGGAGATCGGGACCGACCTGAGCGGGATCACCACGCTCGGGACGCTGGAGGCCGGCGTGGCCCACGCGCTCGGCCGGCGCGCGCGCTCGAAGCGCCGGTCCTGAAGCATCTCCGGCGGGCCCTCCCCTCGCGACGCTGCGATGGGAAATATTTACCCTCAGCAGTATTTGCCTTTGTGGTGAACCGGTTCAGGCTCGAGCTGCTACTGAATGCGATGTGCTGAGGACACGGGGACCGGGCCACCGGCGACCAGGCCTGTCGGAACAGGGTCCCAGGCTCAACCGTGAGCGACCGGGGTTCCCGTCGCGGACCGTCACCGAAAGGGTTTACAGACATGATACAGAGACGCGCGCGCCATGCGCCGGGTGCGATCACGGCCGTTCTCCTGGCCATGTTCGCTGCTGGATCCGTGAGCTGCGGGGGCGATGATGGTCCCGGCGGCGAGGGCGGCAGCGGCAACGAGGGCGGCGGCGGCAGCGGCAACGAGGGCGGCAGCGGCGGCAGCGGCAACGAGGGCGGCAGCGGCGGCAGCGGCAACGAGGGCGGCAGCGGCGGCAGCGGCGGCGGCGGCGGCAACCAGGGCGGCGGCGGCGACAACCAGCCGGACCCCATCGATGGTCTGGCGCTGACGCCGCCCATGGGGTTCAACAACTGGAACGCCTTCGGCTGCGACGTCAACGAGGCGCTCATCAAGGAGACGGCGGACTTCTTCGTGTCCTCCGGGCTGCAGGAGCTCGGCTACACGTACGTCAACATCGATGATTGCTGGTCGCTCAAGGAGCGCGGCGAGGACGGCAGGCTGGTGCCCGATCCCGAGAAGTTCCCTTCCGGGATCAAGGGCCTCGCCGACTACGTGCACAGCAAGGGCCTGAAGCTCGGGATCTACGGCGACGCTGGCACCAAGACGTGCGCGGGCTACCCCGGCAGCCTCGGTCACGAGGAGATCGACGCGCAGACGTGGGCCGAGTGGGGCGTCGACTACCTGAAATACGACAACTGCTACAACCAGTCGGACGGCTCGCGCGAGGACTACGTCCGGCGCTACACGGCGATGCGCGAGGCGCTCGACCAGGCTGGCGGCGATATCGTGTACTCGATCTGCGAGTGGGGCCAGTCCCAGCCCTGGGAGTGGGCCGTCGGGGTGGGGAACCTGTGGCGGACCACCGGGGACATCAGCGACAACTGGTCGAGCCTGCGCTCGATCATCGCGAGCAACGTCAAGCTCGCGCAGTACGCCGGCCCCGGGCACTGGAACGACCCCGACATGCTGGAGATCGGCAATGGCGGCATGTCGCTGACGGAGTACCGCACGCACATGGGGATGTGGGCGATGATGGCCGCGCCGCTGATCATCGGCACCGATCTGCGGACGGCCACGGAGGAGACGCTGGCCATCCTGAGCAACAAGGACATCATCGCGATCGACCAGGATCCGCTCGGCGAGCAGGCGACCATCGTGGCGGAGCAGGACGGTTTGATGGTGCTCGCCAGGCCCCTGTCCGACGGCACCCGGGCGATCGCGCTCTACAATTCCACGGACTCCCTGGCGGTGATCAGCGTTCCTGCGACAGACGCCGGGCTCGACGACGCCGGAGCTTACCGCCTCGACGACGTGTGGACCGGCAAGAGCACGCACAGCAAGGAGGTCATCGCCGCGGGCGTGCCCGCCCACGGCACGCTCGTGTACCGGGTCAGCCCCACGCCGCAGCCCGAGACGCTGGCGCCGGCGGTGAGCCTCGGAGCCCAGCTGGGCACCCTGATCTCCGGGCTCGCCGACGGCGCGACGTTGACCACCAAGGCGACCAATCAGGGCATCAGCGACGCCGCCGACGTCGCGGTCCGCGTCACGGCGCCGGAGGGCTGGGAGGTCACCGCCGAGGACGCCAGCACGAGCGAGCTCCTGAGCAGCGACGCATCGCTGGAGACGACGTGGAGCATCGTGGTGCCCGAGGGCACGCCGGCGGGCCGTTACACGATCCTCGTGACGACGGCCTACACCTGGGGCGAGGGCGGTGAGACATCCTTCTCGAGCGAGCTCCTCAGCGTGGTCGTGGCGCCGCCGCTGGACGGGACGACGCACCTGAGCAAGCTGTTTCCGGTCACCTCCGAGAACGCTGTCGGTCCCGTGGAGCTCGACATGAGCAACGGCGGCGAGACCCCGGAAGACGGCAACCTGATCACCCTCGGCGGCAAGGTCTACACGAGGGGCCTCGGCACCCACGCCTCGAGCGAGATCGTCTACTACCTCGGCGGGCGCTGCTCGACGCTCACCACCGACGTCGGGATCGACGACGAGGTCGGGGCGGCCGGCGCGGCGTCGTTCACCATCTACGCCGACGACGAGGTGGCGGCCGAGAGCGGGGTCGTGACGGGGGATGACGGGCCGAAGACGCTCACCGCGGACCTGGCCGGCGCCACGTGGTTGCGGCTCGTGACCGACTCCGGCGACGCCAGCGACGGCGATCACGCGGACTGGGCGGTGCCCCTGCTGGTGTGCGGCGCGAGCGCCGAGCCGACGACTCCGGAGCAGACCCTCTTCTCGTTCGAGTCCGGCACCGAGGGCTGGGGCATCGCCAACGTCGATACCGGCGGGACCGTCAGCCAGTCCGAGCTGTTCCACACCGACGGCGAGCACGGACTGGAGGTCGTCTCCCCAACGGACGGCAACTGGTTCGGTCGCGCGCTGGCCGAGCCCCTCGACCTCAGCGGGCACACGGTGTTCAAGTTCGATGTCAAGACGGGAGAGACCGGGACCTCCGGGGAGATCGCCGTTCAGATTGGCAGGGAGACAGGAGATCCGGCCTGGTGTCAGGGCGGTCTCTGGACGTGGACCAACGCGAACGCCAGCAAGACGATCAAGGCCGCGATCAGCGGCATCGAGTGCCCGCAGGGCGTCGAGCTGGACCTCACCCAGGTCACCGGGATCTGGGTCTACCTGAAGGGCGGTACTTTCCAGATCGACAACGTGCGCGCCGAGTGAGCGGCGGCGCGGGCAGTACCCCAGGGAGTACACGACCTCTGCCGGCCGGCGGGCGCTCGCCCGCGGCCGGTCGGGGCGCGGCGGCCAGGAGCGCCGGGGATCCGCGCGGCGACGGGTGGCCCGACGCCCGCGACATCGGCGGACTTTCCGGTTAGAATGGTCGAGGTAGGAGGAACGCTTGATCCACTTCGACGAGCGCTGGGCCACCATCTCCTGGGATGCCGACGTTCAGGCCGTGGTGGTCGAGTGGAAGGGGTTCGCTGACAGCAAGGAGCTGCGTTCGGCGCTCGACACGGCGCTCGATCTCGTCCGCAAGAGGAAGGCGACCCGGTGCCTCGGGGATTGCCGCCGCGCCGGGCCCACCACGCAGGACGACCAGCGGTGGGCCAACGAGAGCTGGCTTCCGCGCACGGCGGCCCTGGGGGTGCGCCAGATAGCCTACGTGCTGCCGCACTCGGCGGTAGCGCGCATGTCGCTGACGCGGTCGGTGTTCAGGTTCGAAGACCAGGATCTCGTCCAGGCGCAGTTCGACGACATCGACGCCGCCCGCGCCTGGCTCCTTTCCCCGCGCTGAGCGCCGCGGCTGGGAGCGAGGCTGGCCTGCACGGCCACAGAGGCCGCGCGCCAAGGCGCCGTCGGCTAGCCCGTCGTCGTGAACGAGCTGTTCACGGTCATGCTGTGGACGTCGCGAATGGTGCCGTCGATCAACCTAGCGCGGCCTCGCCTGGAGCGCGCGCCCCCCGGCCGGCGCGAGCTTCTGGAGCGCCGCCGACAGCGAGGCGAACGTGGTCAGCTCGCCGAGATCGACGTCGACGAGGCTCTTCGCGAGCTCGGGTCGCACGCCGACCAGGTGGACCCGCGCGCCGAGCAGGGCCGCCGCGCGGCTGGTCATGCCCAGCAGGTGGGCGACCTGCGCGTCGACGAACGGGACGCCCGTGATGTCGATCAGGACGCAGCGCGCCTCGTGCCGGCTCACCCCCTCGGCCACCTTCTCGAGCACCTGCTGGGCGCGGCCGCCGTCGAACATGCCTGTCAGCGGCACGAGCAGCATGCCGGGCAGGAGCGGGAGGATAGGACAGCCCAGCTCACGCACCGTCTCCGAGAGCGCGCGCTCGATCTCATAGGCCTTCTGAAGGTCAGCGTGCTGCGCCGACAGCGACTCCAGCAGCGCGTCGCGCTCGAGGGCCGCGCCGAGGAGCGTCCCCCAGAGCGCGACAGTGCCCTCGTCCCCGGTCATCGCGACGACGGTCGGGCCGACGAGCACCAGGATCCCCCAGTCGCGCTGGGCAGAGCGGATCGGCAGGAGCAACACCATGAACGTGCCGTCCGCGGCCGAGGGCGGCAGCACCTCCGCGGGCGGAAACGCCTCCAGCGGACAGCGGCTGCCGATCGCAGGGGTCGGGCTGCCATCACGGCTGTAAGCGCCCGCGACGACGAGGCTCGCGCGCGTCTCCGGGTCGTCCCATAACGCGAGGGAGCTCCAGACCACGGGGGTCGTCTCGAGCCACGCCAGCGATCGGGACTCCTGCTGCGTGCCGCCGAGCAGCGCGAAGCTCACGTCGTGGTTGATCCTCGCGAGCGCGCCGAGCTGGTGGACGTGATGCGTCTCGGCCTCCAGCCGGAGCCGCGCGACCGCGAGGCACGACAGCGCCAGGAAGTCGTCGACACGCCGCCTCGCCGCGGCGTCCACGGGCACGCCGCGCCGCTCGTGGGACTGGCACAGCAGTCGGACCATCGCCATCAAGGTCCCCAGATCGGGCGTGACGTCGAGGGCTTGCCGATAGGCGCGCTCGAGCTCGGCAGCGGGGGGCGGCGCGGTGCCCCGGAGCACGGCCGTATACGCGTCGATCACCCGCGTGACGTCTGGCCACACCGCGGCCGGCGGGGTGTCCGGAGGCAGCGACCGGGGCAGGAGGAGCAGCTCGACCATCTGCCGGGCGAGGAGACCGTCGACATCCCCCTGAGAGGGGGTGTCCTCGCTGTCGAGGAAGCTCTGGATCACGTTGCATCCACACGAGCTCCGCTGGATGAGCACGTTGGCGGTGTGCACGCCCTCGCGAGGGAAGGCCTCGCCGGCGATCATCGACGTGATGAGATCGCACGCCGCGTGACCCATCATCTCGAACCGCTGGCGCAGGGTGGTCAGCGGCGGATCTGCGCTCTGCGCCTCCACGACATCGTCGAAGCCGACGACCGCGAGGTCCTCGGGGATGCGGACGCCCGCCGCCTTCAGCGCAGACATCGCCCCGAGCGCGTTCTTGTCCGTCCCGAAGACCGCCGCGGTGCACGCAGGCCGCCGCGCGAGGAGCGCTGGCGCGGCGGCGCGTCCCCCGCTGTAGAAGTTGTTGTCGCACGGGATGATCAGATCGGGATCGAAGGGGAGCCCCGCCTCGGCGAGCGTGTCTATGTAGGAGTCGCGGCGCTCGCGCACGTCGTACGCGGCGAAGTTGCCGACGAACGCGATGCGCCGGTGTCCGTGTCCGATCAGGTGGAGCACCGCGCTCCGGATGCCGCCGCGGTTATCCGGGATCACGGCCGGGCAGTCGATCTCGGCGGGGCGGGTGCCGACCGTGATGAACGGGACCCCGGCGCGCGCGAGCTCCTCGAGGCCGTGCAGCTCGATGATGACGATCCACCCGTCCACCTGCTCCCTGGCGAGCGAGGGGGCCTGCACCTCGTGCGGCGTCCCGCGCAGCACCAGCGTGCGGTATCCGCGCCGCTGCGCCGACTCATGGATGCCGTTCACGACGGGCCCCCAGAACTGGCCGGCGAGAAAGGGGGCGATGATGCCGACGGTGCGGGGGCGGGCTCCCGCGTGGGCTTCCGGACCGCGGGGCGACGGGACCTCGGCCCGGCGCGCATCCGGGGCAGAGAGGCCGGTCCTTCGCCTGGCGTGCCCTGCGGTGCCGGGCAGCTCGTCCCACTGATCCGGCACCGGAACTCTGTCGCCCTGGCCACCCTGACCCATGCTCAACGGCTCCTGTCCACAACCAGGCCGCCCTCCCACGAACCTCTGCGGACCGGCTACAGGGTACACGCTGCACCGGCATCATGGGCGAGCCGTGCGGCGCTAAGGCGCTGAATCTGCGGCGATTCGTCATACCGCGAACACTGCGACCGACCCTGCGACCCGACCCAGGTTGGCGACCCGACCCAGGTTGGCGACCCGGGGGCGACCCGACCCAGGTTGGGGGGCGACCCGACTGGCGACCCGACCCAGGTTGGCGACCGGCGACCCGACCCAGGTTGGCGACCCGACCCAGGTTGGCGACCCGGGGGCGACCCGACCCAGGTTGGCGACCCGACCCAGGTTGGGGCGACCCGACCCAGGTTGGGCCGCCAACAACCATGGCTCAACCCGGCTCGGGCCGCCGCCGCGGAAAATTTCGCTGCGATCGAGATCCTCCGCAGCCCGATGCAATGGCGCTGCGCACGCGGGGCGTGCACCGGCTCCTCTGCGACCTTCTCAGGGCAGCGCCGCCGGGTAAAGCTGTGTAAGAGGCTGTAACCATCGCCGACCCAGGTTGACTTCGACGACCCGACCCAGGTTGCGCTGGCCGGTAGCGATGTACGCCTGCCGGTGCGGAACGCTCTCACTCGGTTCAGCAGAGCCTTCGGCAATATTTCGACGCGTTTGCACCGCTCGGCGGGTGGCGGCCGCCAGCTCCCGCCCGGCGCCGCCACCCTCGGTCGAGCCCATTGCGCTCCCCCAACCTAACCGCGCACCCGGCCCGGGTCAGTCGCTCCACTGCCAACCCGGGTCGGGCGGCTCCCCTGCGCAGCCAACCGGGTCGGATGCCCCTATCAAGCGTTCAGGTCTTGCACGACGCTCTTCTCATGTTATCGTTCGCGCGACTTTCTTGATTGCCAGGAAAATCTGAATGGACGTACGCGCACCGCCATGAAGCGCCTTGCGACATGGCCAGGTCCCGTGCCCGGTAGGGGGCGTACGCGTTGCCCACTGACGGCACGATGGCGCAGGCGATCGAGATCGAAGGGAGTCTAGCAGTGATTTCACGACTGAAGAACGCGGCCTCTACGGCTGCTATCGTGGGCTCGAGCTTGATGATCGCGGGTTGCGCGCTGGAGGCGACGGCCGAGGAAACGGCTGAACAGTCCGCCGCGCTCGTGTGCGATCTCCCCACGCAAGCTGTCATCACCAACACCGGACCGGACCGCTATCGCTCCGAACAACAGGTCCTGCTCGACGCTCCGGTCGGTAAGGTCTGGGCCAAGCTGGGTTCGCTCGAGACCTTCTTCGAGATCGCGCTGCCGAATGCCACCGACCTGCACTGGGTCGTGGGCAACGGCAAGTCCGTCGGTGATGAGCTCAATTTCATCCTCGACGGTGGCCAGATCCGGTTGCTCGTCGTGGATCGCGACCAGCAAGAGCACCGATTCCAGTACCGGCTCATCGAGCCGTCGCTCGGGATCGAGGAGCTCGAATCTACCTTGACGCTACGCCCTTGCGGCAATCGCACGGAGCTCGTCTGGGTGCGCGACTTCCGCATGTCGGAAGGTGTCTCGTTCGGCCCGCTGAGCGAGGTCGTCCAGCAAGAGTTCGCCAACCTGATCGCCCGCTTCTCCTCCTAAGCAGCGCCCGACCAGGTTGAACGCCGCGGCGACCTGGCCGCGGCGGAGAGCGCAATAGCAGCGTGCGCGCCGCGCGACGCTCGCGGGAGCTCGGCCTCGATACCTCGCGAGGGCGAGATCACCGCGGCTTCTGCCGCGCGGCCGGTCGAGCGGCAGCCGCGGCGTCGCGCGCGCTCGGCGCGAACCCTTCGATGAGGTGCCTGACGAGCTCACGCGTCTTCGCAGGGACGAAGGGCGCTTGCGGGTACACCGCATAGATGGCGCGCTCGACCGGGACGAAGCCCTCCAGCACGGCGATGAGCCGGCCGGACCGGAGATCATCGCCGACGAGGTAGCTCGGGAGGTTGACGATCCCGAGCCCGCTCAGGGCCGCCTCGCGGAGCGAGAGCGTGTTGTTCGCCTGGAACCGGCCGCTCACGCGCACGCCTTCCACCGCGCCCGAGCGGGCGTCGGGCTTGAGCCGCCACGTGTCGTCGACCGCGCCTCCGGCGAGAAAGACGATGCAATCGTGGTCCGCGAGGTCGCGGGGGCGGCTCGGGCGCCCGCGGCGCGACAGATAGGCGGGGCTGGCGCAGAGCACGCGCGCGTCGTCGCCGAGCTTGCGCGCCACGAAGGAGAGCGGCGGGCTCGCCGTCATGCGGACGGCGACATCGATGCTCTCCTCGACGAGATCAACCACCCTGTCGTTGAGCAGGAGCTCGACCTTCACCTCCGGAAACATGTCCTGGAACGACAGGACCAGCGGGAGCACGCGGACATGGCCAAGCACGGTGGGCACGGTCACGCGGAGCGTCCCGCGCGGCGCGTCGTCGTGGCTCTCGACCTCGCGCTCGAGCGCGTCGAGCTCCTCGAAGATGCGCCGGGCGCGCTCGTAATATGACTTGCCGACCTGCGTGAGCTGCATCCGGCGCGTCGTGCGCTGGAGGAGCCGGACCCGGAGGCGCTCTTCCAGCCGGGAGACGAGCTTGCTCACCCCGGACGGGGTGAGCCCGAGCTTCTCCGCCGCCGCGGAGAACGATCCCTCCTCGACCGAGGCGAGGAAGGCCGCCATGCCGGCGATGGACTCGCGTTCGTTCCTCATCCGTGGGGACCGATCACAGGTGCTTCGACGAGCTTACCATGTTCGCGCTCCTCGCCCACGGTCATTCCTGCGGCCGGGGACACTCAAGCTGTCTGTCACCGCGCCTCGGCGGGCTCCACGAGGATGGCGCGGGTGGGCCCGTCGCACAGCCATGTTGTTGAAACGGTACATGACGTTCGCGAGCTCCATGGGGTGAAGAACGGCCGGATGGCCAATGCGCCATGCTGCACTGGCCATGCCAAGGACACACAGTGTACGGGGGCGCAGATCGTGGGATGAGCTCCGGCGCCGCGAGCGGGCCGGGCGCCTGAGGGCGTGCGGGGCGCGTGCGAGCCCGACGCGCCGGTCTCGGAAGCGATGGGCCGTGGCGGCTCATCCCCTCAGGGGTGAGCGATCACCGTCTGGTCGGGATGGCGCCGTCCAGGCGATCCGATTCCTGCTTCGCGTGCCCCCGCGTGGTTGACATCCGTTATGCTCGGCGGTGCTTTCCATCCCAGGAGGTCCCAATTGAGGCGATCAGCACTTGTCAAGCTCGGGTTCGCGGCATTTCTTGCGGCAGCGCCGCTCCTTCCGGCATGTACCAGCGGTCCGGACGGCACGGAAGAGGCGGAGATCACCGGCCGCGCGAGCATGTCCCTGGTGACGCAGACCAACGGACGCGTGTACCGGTTGAGCAACGCGGTCTTCACCCTGCAGGGGCCGATCGTCACCTATCTCAGCAGCTCGGGCGATCCGGGCGAGACGGCGCTCACGGCGGCGTTGCCCGTCGGCGATTACACGAGCTTCCTGGAGTCGGGCTGGGTCCTGGAGCGCGACGACGGCGGCACGTTCGTGCCCGTGCAGGCGACGCTCGTCTCCGGCAACCCTGCGCTATTCACCATCTACGATGGGGCCACCACGGCGCTTGTGTACCAGTTCCAGACGGACGGCACGATCATCACCATCGGGGATGGTCAGCTCGATATCTCCATCGAGGTGACCGAGGTCGGAGGTGTGTGCACGCCGTTCGGCGCGGGCTGCAGCGGCGGCGAGTGGTGTGTTCCTGGAGAGGTGGCGGCGGGACAGCCGCTCTGCCTCGCGGAAGGCGACATCCCGGTCGGAGGCGCCTGTGACGACCCTGCCCGCTGGTGCGTCGCCAATGCGCTGTGCGGCGATCTCGACGGAACGGGCGCCGTCTGCATCGAGCTCTGCCCGGCCAGCAGCCTCGGATCACCGTGCGCCGACGGCGGATTCTGCACCGACATCGGCTACACCGAGTTCGGGATCTGCTTCTGATTGGGGCCAGCCCCGCCAGGGGCCGGAGCAGCACCGCGGACTGATCGGCATTGCCAGCGGCGCCGCATGACCGACGCGGGATCCACCGGCAGCGGCATCTCGCGCCGGTGCCGCACTCCTGCGGCATCCGGAGGTGGGGATGGGGCAGACCCAGGGCGCATGGGCGCCCAGCGCAGCGACCCGAACCAGGTTGGCGACCCGAACCAGGTTGAGGTGCCCTGCCTGCCCAGCCAGCACCGACCCAGGTTGAGGTGCCCTGCCCACCGGCATCCGGAGGTTCCCTCCGCCCGCCAGCACTCACCCAGGTTGAGGTACCCAGGCACCGACCCAGGTTGAAATGCCCGAGATGCCCGGCACCGACCCAGGTTGAGGTGGCCAGCACCGACCCAGGTTGAGGTGCTCACGCGTGCCCAGCACCGACCCAGGTTGAGGTACTCACGCGTGAGGGCGCACCGACCCAGGTTGAGGTGCTCATGCTCATGCGTGAGGAAGCACACAATTCGGAATCCCCGCCGCGTTGCGCCTGGCTCCCGGGTCTGGCGACCGACGCGGCCGACGCTCACGCCCCCTTGACGTCCAGGCCCGGCTGGAAGAATTCGTCCAGACAGAACAAGCATGCGCAAGACGAACATTGCACTCCTCGGGATTCTTGGATTTCTCACGGGCTGCGGCGCCCCTCCCCCGCCTGCGCCGCCGCCGGCGTCGGCCCCGACTCCGCCGACCCCCACGGTCTCGGCGAGCGCAGCCCCCGCGCCGCCCGCAACGAGCGCTCCTCCTGCGGCGAGCGCCTCCGCGGCCCCGCCGCCGGCCGCTGACGACCAGTTCGCCAAGGTCGAGATCAAGGCGGAGAAGGTCGCCGGCGCGGTCTACATGCTCGAGGGCTCCGGCGGGAACATCGCCGTCTCCGTCGGCGACGACGGCATCGTCATCGTCGACGATCAGTTCGCCCCCCTCGCGCCCAAGATCAAGGCAGCACTCAAGGGCATCACCGATCGCCCGGTGCGGTTCGTCCTGAACACGCACTGGCACTTCGATCACACCGGCGGCAACGCGATCTTCGGCGCCGGTGCCCCCATCGTCGCGCACGAGAACGTACGAAAGCGCCTCGTGAGCGGCGGCCCGAAGGCCACGGTCGGCGACAAGACGATCGACGCGATCCCGCCGGCGTCGAAGGAGGCCCTCCCGGTCGTGACGTTCCAGGACAAGATCTCCATTCACCTGAACGGCGAGGAGATCCGCGCGATCCACATCCCGAGCGGGCACACCGACGGAGACGCCGTCGTTTATTTCACGAAGTCCAACGTCGTTCACATGGGCGACGATTTCGTCACCTATGGTTTCCCGTTCGTCGATCTCGTGAGCGGCGGCAGCGTGAAGGGGCTCATCGCCGCGATCGACAGGGTGGTAAAGGAGCTGCCGGCTGACGTGAAGGTGATCCCCGGGCACGGCAAGGTCTCGGGGGTCGAGGACATGAAGAAGCTCTCGGCCACGCTCAAGGACTGCGTGAGGCTCGTCGAGGCCGAGGTGAAGAAGAAGCGGACCCTGAAGCAGATCCAGGACGCCAAGGTGCTCGCGAAGTACGATGAGCTCGGCAAGGGGTTCGTCTCGGCCGACGCCTTCGTCGAGGTCGTCTTCAAGGAGCTGACCCACCAGCAAAACGTCTTCGTGCCGCACTGACGAAGCGAGAAGCTCGCGGACCCCACCCGGGTTGCGGCGGCGGAGCTCGCCCCCAGGCCCCGGTGCAGGAGACCCCACCCGGGTCGGGGGTGAGTCCATCCAGGTCGGGGGGCGGCGACCGTCTGCCGGACGGCTGGGTGTCCGTCGTTTCGAGCAGGAACGATGGGCATCCCAGCACGTCCGAGATCCATGATCCGGCCAGCGACACGTGGACCTCCACCCGGGGGGGATGCCGTCGGATCGCCCAGGCCCCGCGGCCCGCCAGGGACGGCGCCACCTGTGTGCACCCCCACAATCCTGTTTCGCCCATCCCGCGCTCCTGCTATACCGAGTGCCAGGTAGGTAAAATATCAGAAGATCTGTGTCCGCGATGGAGACGCAGTGGTCCCATCTGGTCGCATGTGATCTCCGCCGCGCCGGGATACCAGGGCAAGGAACCGAAGGATGACGCTGCGATAGCCGCCAGCGCCGATCGGCGGATGCCCCGGTGACGCACGTCGCACGCGCAATAGCTTTCGTTCTTTGCCAGAGCCGACAGCGATTCACCTGGTTCGCATCCATCAGGATGCCGAGGACTGTTCGCCGCTCCGCTGTGATGGTTGTCCTGGCGGGGTGGTCGAACCTCGGACAGGCCGCGGGGCAGCGGGCCCTCGCCGCCCGGGCGAGGCTGGGCCGAACCACGATCCACCCCGGAGCTTCTGCGGATGAGGCTGGCATCCTTGCGGGATCAAATGGTACTCAACGGTGCACGGCTCGCCTTGTCGCCAGGCTCGATCGTCTCGGCACCAGGATCAGGGCGACATCCTACCTCTTCGCACCTGGTGATGGCGCCCTCCGAGATAGCTCGTTCACCCATCACGTGACGCTTGAGGAGGACGCGCCGAGGCTCTCGATCTCTGGCCTTGCTGCAGGGAAGCAATGGACGACAAACTCGCCTCGATCTCATGGTTGACGTTGCTGAACGGCACGCCCACGCCGCTCGCGCTGCTCTCCGGCGCGGGGGAGGTCCTCGCCTGCAACCCCGCCTGGGAGCAGCGCGTTGGTCCGGCCGGGCAGCTCCTCGAGCGCGTACACGAGGGCGACCGCGGCGAGCTGTCAGCGCGAATCGAGGCCGCGCGCGCCGCCGCAAGCAGCGTCTCCGCGGCGGCGCGCCTCGTGGACGCCCGCGGCAACATCGTCCCGCTGCAATGGACGCTGTGGCGGGCCGACGACACGGGGCTCTGGGCCGCCGTGAAGCCCGATCGCGAGGCGTGGGAGACCCAGGCGCGCATCCTCGTCGACGTGTTCCGGACCATGGATGCGGTGATCTGGTGGTGCGACCGGGCGGGCACCCTCCACGTCTCCGACGGCAACGGGCTCGCCCACCTGGGGATCAAGCCAGGTCAGCTCGTCGGAATGAAGATGCTCGACCTCTACGGCGCCGACTCGCAGGTCCTCGATCTCTGCAAGCGCGTCCTCGCCGGCGAGTCGATCCGCATGGACACCGTGAACGAGGGCGTCCACTGGATCGTGCACTACGCGCCCCGCCGCGGCGACGACGGCGAGATCGAAGGCGTCCAGGTGTTCGGCATCAACCTGGCCGACGATGTCACCCTCGCGGCGCAGGCGGAGCTGCTCCGCACGTGCATCGACAGCATGCCGATCGTCATCCGGGCGTTCGACAAGGCCGGCACCTGCGTGGTGGCGCAGGGCGGGGCGCTCGCGCAGCTCGCCCCGACCGAGCGAAACGAGATGGGTAAGCACGTGCTCGCCGTCTGCGGCGACACGGAGGAGGTGCGCGCGGCCTTCCAGCAAGCCCTCTCCGGGGTGATCGCGAACATCGAGCAGATCCGGCACGACAGGATCTGGCGGACGAGGTTCGTTCCCCAGAAGGACGTCCTCGGCGTGATCACCGGCGTCGGCGCCATCAGCGAGGACGTCTCGCAGCAGCGCCACGTCGAGCAGCAGCTGCGGGAGCAGCTGCGGTTGACCCAGGATCAGCAGGAGTCGATCGCGCGCCTCTCGAGCCCGATCATCGAGGTCTGGCAGGACGTGCTCATCGTCCCCTTGATCGGCGCGGTCGACGCGGATCGCGCGGCGATGGTGATGGAGTCGCTGCTCGCGACCGTCGTGGAGAGGCAGGCGTCCTTCGCCATCCTCGACCTCACCGGGATCGATTCGGTCGACACGACGACGGCTCAGCACCTGATCAAGATCATCAACGGACTGACGCTGCTCGGCTGCCGGGGCGTGGTCACGGGCATCCGCCCGCCGGTCGCCCAGACCATGGTCGGCCTGGGCTTCGATCTCTCGCAGGTGTGCACGCTGCGCAGCCTGAAGGAGGCGTTGCGCTGGTGCATGAGCAGGACGCGGCGCGGCTGAGGCGCCGCGCCGCGCCCGTCGCGCCGCGCACCGGAGCGCGGCGCTCGCTCACCCGGGGCTCGACGGATCCGCTGGGTCCGTGCCGGCGTCGCGCTCGTCGCCGTCGCGGATCCCATCGCTGTCGCGATCGACGCCGGACCGCGCGCCCGAGCCGGGCGGCATGCACGTGTACGTCACCGGGTGCCCGGTGAGGACGGAGAACCAGCGCAGCCCGAGATCGCTCACCGGCGCGGCCGCGCTGCGGTCCGTGATGAACTGGCCACCTCCTGCGTAGAGCAGGCCGACCTCCTCGAGGAAGAACGGGAGCTTCGCCACGAGGTCGCACTCCTCGGCCTCGGCGCGCTGGCGGAGGAGGTCGATGCGCGGCCAGGCCGCCGCCGCGTTGTGCGCGCCGAGCGTGACCTGCTGCCCGACGATCGGCGCGAGGTTCGAGTCGAACGCGAGCATGAACTCCACGGCCTGCCTGCGCAGGATCTCCCCGGAGGCGTCGAGGGGGAAGCCGTTCGGCGTGAAGCCGCTCTCCTCGAACCCGATCGCCTGATGGAAGCGGAAGAGCGTGTCCATCACGCCGTCGTGCATGAACCCGAACCCGCGGATCTGGTCGCCCATGAAGCCGTTGTCCCCCGGGAAGAAGAGGCTCGGGACCGCGGCCATGCCGAACATGCCGACCTTCTGGTACAGGTTGCGCAGGTGCGGATTCTTGAAGCTCTGGCCGTTCTCCTGTCCGACGCTCGCGCCGTCCGTCCCGAAGAAGCCAGGGAAAGGCTCGCCGGTATCGGCGTTCGCGTCGGGATCCAGGCTGTGGCAGGAAGCGCACGAGAACGTCCCGTCGACGCCCTCGCGGACGAAGTGATCGCGCCCGGCCTGCTGATCGGGGTTGAGTGAGTTGTCGAGGTTCCGGATCGGGTTCGGCGGATACGTCATCTGGAGGATGAAGTCGGTGAACGCCTCCATGTCGTCCTCGGGGATGGGGGCGTGCCGGCCGAGCAGGTTCGTGAAGCCGACCTGGAACCGCCTGAACGCCGCGCGCTCGTCGAAGGCCCCGCTGTCCGGCTGCGCGGTGGGCTCGTCGTCGCCGCCCGTGCGGTCGCCGCGCCAGTGCATCGGACCGTGGTTGGCGAGCCCGCGCAGGCTCTGGGTCGTCATCGGCCCCTTCATGGGCTTCAGCGTCGTGTCGGCGGGGAACGGCGGGTTGATGCTCGTGAACGGCCCAGCGTTCGTCCGGGTGGTGTCGTCCGGGTTGCCGAGGTCCCACGCCAGGCTGTCGAGATCGCCGAAGACATGGCAGCTCGCGCACGACGAGTCGCCGTGGCTCGACGTGAAGCTCGCGTCGTGGAGGAACACCCGCCCGCGGACCACGCTCGGCGGCTCGGGGTTGTGGAGCGCGAGGTGCGCGATCTCGGCGCGCGCGGCGGTGTCGATGATCGAGATGGAGTTGTCGAAGCGCGTGAGCACGTAGAGCCGGCCGCGCGGCTGATCGAGCGCGAGCCCGCTCGGCCCGCCGCCGCTGACCGGGATCTGGCTCGCGAGGCTCGGCGTGAAGGTGTCGCTCTCCAGCTCGGCCGTCTTGAAGATCCCGATCTTGCTCGAGCCGAACGCGGCGACGTACAGCTTCGACCCGTCATGGGTCACCGCCATGTCGAGCGGTGTGGCCAGGCTCTTTGCGTTCTCCGGGTTGGGCACGGGAGCGCAGCACGTCGTGTAATCGATGTGCTTGTTCAGGTGCCGCGGCGCGACCGAGCCGCCGCCCAGCACGGTGATCCGGCTCTCGTGCAGGTGTCCTCGGACGCTCGATCCGGCGAAGGTGCCCGGGCCCTCGAAGCGCTCCAGGTTGAACGCCTCGGTGTTGGAGACGTAGATCTTCCCGTTCACCGGGTTGACGGCCATGTTGTAGAGGATGGTGCCCACGCCGGTGTAGAAGCCTGCGCTGCCCGGGCGCTGGCTCGGGGGATTGGCCGTGGCGTCGATGACGAAGACGTCCTTGTCGGGCAGCGAGAACCTGATCTCGTCGTCCCAGCTGCGGCCCGCGATGTCGACCCAGTGGGCGCCGTCGTGCTGAACGATGAGCGACGTCTGCGGCTGCGGCTCGCCGAGGAAATTGGTGAGCGGCGGCGGCAGCCCCCAGCCCTCCTCGACGAGCACGCGGTGCACGGCGGTCGTGCGGTTGCCGGTGTGAAAGCCGGCGGCGTACACCGAGGTCAGGTCCGGGCTGACCGCGAGCGCGCGTGGGGTGTCGGTGAAGAGGGTGAGGATCGTGAGGGGCGCACCTCCGAGCGACGGGTCGCTCGCGACGGCGTTCGCGTTGAACACCCAGACGTCCGCGCGGCCGACCCCGGGCGTGGTCAGCTGCGGATCGAAGGGCGCGTTCTGGCCGCGGTGGGCGGCGGTGATGAACGCGCGTGAGCGCCCGGGACCTGCGAAGACGATGTCGCGCGGCTCGTCCCCGACGAGGAGCGTGCGCACGACCCGAGGTCGCGAGGGAAACGAGACGTCGACGACGCTGACGCTGTCCGAGAGGTGATTGACGACCCAGACCTCGCTGTCGCTGCGCGCGGCGACGGCGACGGGCTCCAGGCCCACGCTCACGGAGGAGAGGTGTGCCAGCCCACCGGACGTGACGCGGAAGATCTCCAGGCGGTTGTCGGGGGTATTGGCTGCGAGGAGCAGCGTGCGGCTCGGTGAGAGCGCGAGCGGTCGGACCTGGCCGCTCTCGAAGAGGGTATATGACGGAGCCGCCTCCGCCGGGCGCGCGGCGACGAGGCACACGAGGATGGCGGTCGCGATGAGCAGGGAACTGGGAGAGCGTGGGTGGTAATGTGGGAGCATCCTGACCTCCTTGTAATCGGGGTAGAGCGAAGTATCCCCTCAGCATAGGACCGCACGGTGGCGCGCTGGAATCAAGTGTTTCGTGGAGTCGCCGAGGCAAACTCCCGACGGTCGTGCCCGTGACAGCGGCGTTTCGTGGGGAGGACTGCATTGGCGAATCGGGGTGGTCGACGATTGAGGTGACGCTGATGCGCGACGCTCCGAGGCGCGGATGCATCATGGATTACATCGACGATTTCCTGCGAAGGCGGCGCGCAGGGGGCTCGAGCGGCAGCCGGCGGGTGCAGCGTGGCTGTACGACGGGACGGCCGCGAGGGGCCCGGCTCCGCGATCGTGAATTCGACCGGGAAGGGCGCCACTTCCAGGGCGACTACCTCGATGAAGCCCTCGATACCCGTTGGGTGGCGTGATACAGGCTGAATTTTGGATAGGCGATCTGCCCGCCCTCCGACGGCACCTGCAGGATGCGGCCGCCGCCCTGGGCCCGCAGGTGCGGCAGGGCGGCACGGATGATCTGGATCGAGGCGATGAGATTGGTGTCGATCTGATGCCCGGATCTCCTCGTCGCTCACCTCCTCGGCGGCGCGGAAGAGGCCGTAGCCGGCGTTGTTCACGACGACGTCGATGCGTCCGCCGTCGGAGAAGGTGGGATCGACGACGCGGCGAACCGCGGCGGCCTCGGTCACGTCGAGCGCCGCCACCCAGAAGCGGTCGCCGTTTCGGGCCTGGAGGTCGGGGAACCTGAACCGGGAGACCTGAACCCGGGAGACCTGAACCAGGTTGGGGAGACCTGAACTAGGTTGGGGAGACCTGAACCAGGTTGGGGCGGGCCGGACGGCCGGGGCCGGGCCGGGCCGGGGCGGGCCGGGCGGGAGACCCGAACCAGGTTGGGGGACCCGGACCCGAACCAGGTTGCGCGCCCCGCCACGGTCCCGGTTAAGCCATTGATATATATATTTCCCCCGCGCCGAGCAGTCCCGCCGTCCAAGCGGAACCTTCGGTAATCTGGATCTCGTACTGCCACATGTGGCAATTCATGCCCGCAATGCGGCATCGAGGATCCGCCACCAGCTCGGTCGCCTGCGAACGCACGTCCGCCACGACGTCGCGTCGAAGCTGTCGCTCGCCCCTGCCCGACTTGCTGTCGCGCCGGGCGGTCTTACGCCGCAAGCGCCATGTCGTTCACATCGACACCGTGAAACGTCCGCATCCACCACGTCCCCACCGGGAAAACGGCATTGCGTATGCCAGTACGCCATCGTTCGAGCGCCGCCCGGTACGATGCTCGGAACGCACTCACAGCGGCAGCAGCGATTCGCCACGCATCGCCCTGATCACGACCGACCGCGAATGTCGGATTGCGATCACGCAGCCCCTCGAAGCTCGTGGCTCGCTCGTAGGGAGAGATTTTGCTGGCTTGCTCGGCACCCAAAAAACGGAGCCCTTTTCGCTCCAGCTCCGCATGGGCTCGCCCTTCCAGGCGCGCGAGCTCGTCGGCTACCTGATGGCGGAAGCCCTCTGCGTGCTCCTGCTCGACGACCGGCGGTAGCGCGAGCGGGAGCGTCGTGTCCTCGATCCATTGCGGATTTTTTGGGTCGAGATACGCCGAGGGACGTGTCGCATGCAGCACGCCACAACCGAGCTCGCTGACATCTACCTTGATCCCCGGCCATTGCCTTGCATGCCGCACCAGGCCAGCAGCGACTGGGTTCGCGAGCACGTACGCGATCTTCTCCACCACGGCCGCCCGCGTCAACAACCGCACCACGCTTGTGGGCTCATGGTCCCATACCGGCCCGTCCCATGTCCGCAGCACTTTCGTGCCCAGTGCGACGAAGCGATGAAAGAACTGCAGGAAGCGCGGCAGGACGCCCCGCACATCGGTCACGACGAGGTGCAGATGCGTCGACATCGCGCAAAGGGCATGAACCTCGATGCCATAGCGGCGCGCCGCTACAGCGAGAGCGTAAACCAACAGCTGGTTCATGGCCGCATCCGGGCGTAGCAGGAAATGCCGGCGCAGGACGCGGCGGGTGATCAGGTAGGTCGTGCCTGGAGCGATCTCACGAGGCTGGCTCATCGCCGGAGCGCATAGACACGCGCCGTGCCGTGAGTCGGCGTGAATAGTTTCAAGGATTTGCCCGACTCGGTAGGTGGCGGCCGCCGGTGTCCGCCAGGCGCCGCCATCCGCCGACGGCGCAGCGCTGCCCGTGGCTGCGCCTCGGTCCAGCGGGGCGACCCGACCCAAGTTGGGCGACCCGACCCAGGTTAAGGTCAATTCGAAGCCCAAAGCCCAGCCGACCCAGGTTGGAATCCCCCCGGCCGTGGTTGCGCCTCGGTCCAGCGGGGCGACCCGACCCAAGTTGGGCGACCCGACCCAGGTTAAGGTCGATTCGAAGCGACCCAGGTTAGGGTCCGCCACCCAGGTTCGGGTCCGCCCCACCCAGGTTGGGGTCGCCCCCGCCGACCCAGGTTGGGGTCGCCGGGTCGCCAGGGGGCGCAGCGAGGCCCCCGGCATCCCGGCCACGACCGCGACCGCGCTGCTCGTTCGCCTCGGCGGGTACACGGCCTGGGCGAGCCCGCACGACGGCGCACCGGAGCCGCGGCCCCCCCGGCAAAGCGTTCGCGCCGCGGCTCGGCGACGTTCGCCGATGACCTCCTCTGTGCCGCAAGCTCCCGGGCCGGAACGGCGGAGGCCTCGGTCACAGGCTCCGCCCGCAAAAAAAAACCGCCCGCAGGTCCAGGCCTGCGGGCGGTCTTCATGATCCGCGACTCGGTCTACTTGAGACGCGCCAGCATCTCGACCTTCTCCGAGTCGAGCTCCGTCCAGGTGCCCCAGCCCGACTTGTCGGCATCGGTGTACTTGTGGCCGTAGATACCACCCGTATCACCCGACTCGGGGTTGATGGACCAGTACGTGAAGTCCGTCATCCCCTTCTTGATGAGATAGTCCGTGTACATGTTCTGCCACTCCCAGTCGTAGCGCTTGCCAGCAGGCAAGTGCGCCCACTGCTGGGCGAGGATCGGATCCATCTCGTTCTTCGGCCAGTCCTTCACGCCGCCGTACTCGCCGGTCAGCACGCAGAACTGCTGGTCGTGCAGGTACCCGAAGTGCTCGTCCCACTGCTTCTCCAGCAATGCGACGGCAGCTGCGTTGCTCCGCTCCGTGATCAGCCCGCACTTGGCCGCGGCGGCCGCCTCGTCCTCGAGCCCGACGCACTCGGGCTTGGACTGATCGACGTGCTGCTTCTGAACGAACACGGCAGGCCCGTAGGTGTGGGGCGAGAAGCAGAGGCGATCCCTGGGGATCTGGATCGGGTAGGTCGCCTGTCCGGTCAGGTTCTCACCCCAGTTCGGGTTGAGGTTCTCATCGCCGTGGGGCTCCGGCTCCAGCTCCAGGCCCTCCTTGCCCGGGATCTGGTGGCTGCCCGACACGCCCTGGACCACCGCGATGATGTCGTCGTTCTCGGCCGCGATCGTGTCGTAGCAGGCCTTGGCCATATCCGCCCACTCGGGCCAGGAGTACTTCCACGGCTCGTTGAAGCAATCGATGCCGAGGATGTTGTCGATCCCGAGCTTCTTGGGCAGCTGCGCAATCGTGCGGATGTCGGCGAGCCACTTGTCGTAGTTGTAGGCGTCCTCGCCGGTCTTGCAGTTGTAGGCGTCCGCGTTGTAATCGTAGTTCTCGCGAGCGCTGTCCACGTAGGGCGGGGCGTCGTCGAGCCTGCCCTTGCGCCACCCGATATGGTTCGAGCAGGAGTGGATGCCAATGATGACGTACAGCCCGTTCGCGTCGGCCTGCTTGAGGAAGTCCGTGAACGCCTCGTACGCGTTGGCGTACGGGTAGACGTCCGGATCGTTGTTCTTGATCCGGGGGGTCATGATGCTGTAATCGCCGTCCTCGTGGCCCTCGATCAGGGTCTGCGGCGCGATGGGGAGCCGGATCGTGTTGAACTTGAGAGCAGAGCTCGTGAGCTCCTTCATCGTCTTCTCGATGGTGCGCGGGGCGGAGTTCTCCGCCCACCACATCGACCCGATGAAGAGCTCCATGGCGCCGGGTCGCTCGAGATCGTCCTGTCCCTCGAGCCCGAACCAGTTGCCGCCGCGAACCTGGAACTCCGTGCCGTTGTCCGTCAGGCGGCCGTTGTCGCGCTTGACCCGGAATTTACCCGGAACGCCAGCGGTCTCCGGCGTGGGCTTCCCGTCCGGGTTGGTGGTGCCGCCGCCCGCGCCAGTGCCCGTGGGGGTGCCAGCGCCGACGCCAGTGCTGGTGGGGGTGCCAGCGCCAACGCCGCTGCTGGTGGGGGTGCCAGCGCCAACGCCGCTGCTGGTGGGGGTGCCAGCGCCGGTGCCGCCGCTCGAGTTCGCGCCGCCCGTGCCCGTGTCGCCCCCGGTGGTGCCGCTCGAGCTGTCACCGCCGCAGCCGATGGCCAGCAGCCCGGCAATGGACAAGGAACACAAGAAGATATGGCTTCCTCTGATTCTCATAGGCTCCGCTCTTTTCGTTAAGACAAATTCAGCGCACGGTACACGGTCCGAGCGATCGCATCCGTGGTTCGACCGTAGGCCAGTCCAAGTTCAACGTTTGCTCGCGCTCCAAGTCGCCCCTGCGCGGAATTCACAAACAAGCAACGCCGACGGGTTGCCGACCGGCTCTGAACATTACCCGTCAAGAAACAGGGGGTCAAGATGGGACTTGCCCCCCCGGTGTCGGGACAATTATTGATAGAGTGTCGCTTTCCCGCGGGAGCGGATCGCATGGGATCTATCGATACAGCCGACGCGGTGCAGCATGGCTATACGGTGTTCCGGCTCCACGAGGCGCTTGACTTCCGGATCAAGGCTGAGCCCCGTGCGCTCCGCGAACGGTAGAGCTCGATTCGAGGTTGAGTCCGCGCGGCGCCAGGCAGGCTTCGCTCCCGCGGAAGAGCTCGGGTACCGGCCGAGAGACCCGATGGCCAAAGCCGGTGGGTGCTCTCACGAAACGCGGCTCATCACTGCGCGACGACCCCGAGCTGCTGAAACAGCGTCAGGTTGTCTTCGATGTGCCAGTTGTCGGTGATGCGCCCCTCCTGCACGCGCAGGATGTCGGTGGCGATGAAGTCCACGGGCTGCCCGGCGCCCTTCCTGTCGCCGAAGGTGCCGGTGAAGTGGCCCCGGAAGCGCAGGTGCGCCACCACGCGGTCGCCGGCGACGATCAGCTGCTCCACCTCGCAGGTCAGGTCCGGCACCGCGGCGCGGAAGCCCTTCGACGCGAACGCCGGGCCGGACGGGCCCTGGGGGCGCCCCTCGGGCAGGGTACGATCGGTGAAGCTCGGCGCGATCGCCGCGTCGAGGTAGCTCGTGTCGCCGGTGCTCCAGAACGCGTAAAAGCGGCGCGCGGCGAGGATCTCCGCGTCGGCCTGCGCCTTCGGCAGGCTCGCGTCGACGACCAGCGACCGCGGCGCCGGCAGGTCCTCCGCGCCGGCGCCCTGCACGTAGCAGGCGCTCGCGGCGACGAAGAGCGACAGGGAGAGGGCGCTGATCAAGACGGGCTTTCTCATGACATGTCTCCTTAAAACAACGAGCCTTGACTGCCTTCCAGCGCGAAGACCGGCAGCGCTGCCAGGCTGAAGGGTCCTGTCGCCGCGCCGGGCGCAGCGGGCCCCGCGGCACAAGCACCGGAGGCCGGCCCCGGCGCGGCGGCAGGACCACCTTGATCCTTTCCGCCAGCGATGAGAACGGCCGTGATCAACGAACCAGCTTTTCCAAGAAGTTGAAGATGCGCCGCCGCGAGCTACCCTGCCCCCGATTCGCTGGAGCGCGCGCGATGGTCGAGCTGGAAGACATGCAGCTGTTCGTGTGCGCCGTCGCGAGCGGCAGCCTGTCGGCCGCGGGGCGCGAGCTCGGGTTCTCGCCGGCCGTGGCGAGCAAGCGCATGACGCGGCTCGAGACGGCGCTCGGCGTGCGCCTCCTGCAGCGCAGCTCGCGGCGCCTCACGCTCACCAGCGAGGGCGCGACCTACCACGAGCGCTGCGCCGCCATCCTCGCCGACGTCAGCGAGGCCGAGCTCGCGGTAGCCGCCGGACAGGCCGAGGCGCGCGGCCTCCTGCACGTGTCGGCGCCGGTGGATCTCGGCCGCCAGTGGGTGGGGCCGGCCGCGGCCGATTTCGCGGCGGCGCACCCGCAGCTCCGCGTGCGCATCAGCCTGTCGGATCGCGTGGTGGACCTGTTCGAGGCCGGGGTCGACGTGGCCGTGCGCATCGGCGCGCTCTCCGACTCGCGCCTCGTCTCGCGCCGGCTGGCCCGGAGCCGCCGCGTCGTCTGCGGCGCGCCGGCCTACCTCGCGCGGCGCGGGTGGCCGCGCACGCTCGCGGACCTCGACGCGCACGCGTGCATCGTGCTGCAGCGCCCGGGCATGCGCCCCCTCGCGTGGACCTTCCGCACCGAGCAGGGGCTCCACACCGTCCGCCCCTCCGGCCAGCTCATGGCCGACAGCGGCGACCTGGTGCGCGACTGGGCCGTGGCCGGCCACGGGCTGGCCTTCAAATCGATCTGGGATGTCGCCGCCGACATCGACGCCGGGCGCCTCGTGCCGCTCTTGACCGACCTTCCAGCGCCGAGCTCGGCCGTGAACGTCATCTACCCGAGCCGGCGCTTCCTGCCCGCCCGGGCGCGGCTGTTCGTCGACTTCCTCCAGCAGCGCTTCGCCGCGCGCGAGGCCGCGGTGCTGGCGGCGGCGACGCCGCGCGCCGAGCCGCCGTCACCGCCCCACCGCAAGCGCCGCGGCTGATCCGCGCGTCGACCTCCACCCCGCCCGCCGCGCCCCCGCCCCGCCCCCGCCCCGCCCCCGCCCCGCCCCCGCACCCGCCCGCACCCGCCCGCACCCGCCCTGGGAGCCCCTACCCGACGCCGATCGCCGCCAGGAACTGCTCCCTCTCCTCGGCCGTCGGGCGGCGCCCGGACAGGTAGCGCCGCTGGTGCGCGCGGGCCGCGGCGAGTGACGCCTGGTTCAGGACCTTGATCGGCACCCTGGGCGCGTAGAGGCTTGTCACCTCGAGCTGCGTCGTCCCGCCCGCGCCCGGCGAGAAGCGGTAGGTCCCGAGCCCTCGCGACCACAGCATGTTCTCCTCGAACGCATCGACGCTGACCTCGACGACATCGGGCGAGACCCGCTGCGCCGAGTACCGCGATGTCTGCATGAGGGCCCCGGCGCCCGGGAGCGGCACGCTCATCCGGAGAACGAAGCTCGGCTCGCGGTACGATCCCGATTGCATCGCGCACTCGGCGCCGGGGAAGAGCTCACGCGCCTGGCCGTGCTGATCCCAATAGAGGGCGGCAGCGTCGAGCGGGTCAATGGGACCGATATCGATCGCGAACCGGACGCCGCGCAGCCCGCGCGCCTCGTCGTGGACGTCCTCCGAGTGCTCGATCTCCGTGTCCTCGTGCTGCCACATGGTCGTCTCCTCACGCCGGCGAAAAGAGCCTATGTGAAGCACGGCAGCGCATCAAGGAAGCGACGCGCCGCGCTGGCCGCGAGCTGCCGTCACATCGCGCGCTCGCCGCCCCCCGACGGGGCCTGAAGCGCGGCTCCGCTCCGATGGCCCCGCCGCGTCGGCTCCGCCGCCGTCGAGCCGGCTCATGGCCGCGCGGCTCCGGCGGAGCCTTACACCGCGTTCAGCATGCGCGCATGGCCCGCTCGCGCGCCGGCTTGCTACTCTCCGCGCCCATGAACTACCGCAACCTCGGACGCACTGGCCTGAAGGTCAGCCCCCTCTGCCTGGGCACGATGAACTTCGGCCCGGAGACCAGCGAGCCCGACAGCTTCGCCATCATGGACCGGGCCCTGGAGCACGGGATCAACTTCTTCGACACGGCCAACGTGTACGGCCGGAAGCGCGGAGAGGGCGTCACCGAGCAACTTATCGGCCGCTGGCTCGCCCAGGGCGGCGGGCGGCGGGACCGCATCGTCCTCGCCACGAAGGTCTACGGCCTCATGGGCGAAGGCCCGAACGACAGGCGGCTCTCGGCCTACCACATCCGCCGCGCGTGCGAGGAGAGCCTGCGCCGCCTGCAGACCGACCATATCGACCTCTATCAGATGCACCACATCGACCGTGAGACGCCCTGGGACGAGATCTGGCAGGCGATGGAGCAGCTCGTCCGCGAGGGCAAGGTCCTCTACGTCGGCAGCAGCAACTTCGCCGGCTGGCACATCGCCCAGGCCAACGGCCTCGCCGCGAAGCGGCACTTCCTCGGCCTGGTCTCGGAGCAGAGCCTGTACAACCTCACCGCGCGCATGGTCGAGCTGGAGCTCCTGCCCGCGTGCCGCGCGTTCGGCCTCGGCGTGCTGCCCTGGAGCCCGCTCGCCGGCGGGCTGCTCGGCGGCGCCCTCCAGAAGGCGCGCGAGGGCCGGCGCGCCTCGGCCGACGCGCAGGCGCGCATCGAGAAGAACCGCGCCAGGCTGGAGGCCTACGAGGCGTTCTGCGCCGTCCTCGGCGAGAAGCCGGCCGACGTGGCCCTGGCCTGGCTGCTCCAGAACCCGGTCGTGACGTCGCCCATCATCGGTCCGCGCACCGCCGAGCAGCTCGACGGCAGCCTGCGCGCCCTCGAGATCAAGCTGACTCCGGAGCACATGAAGCGGCTCGACGAGATCTTCCCGGGCCCCGGCGGTGAGGCGCCGGAGGCCTACGCCTGGTAGCAGCGCTCCAGCCAGCGCTCGCGCCCCCCCGGTCCCCCGCTCGCCCTCCCCTGCTCGCGCGGCGCGCGCGGTGATGCGCCACTGCGCCACTGCGCCACGCGTGCCCGCCTCGCGCCACGCGCGCGCCGCGCCCGCACGCGTCAGCGACGCCGCCGGACGGGTCGATTTCGATTCCAAGGCGGCCGGCGGATGACCTACGCTTCGAGGCCCGGAGACGCGGACAGGGGCGCTCGGGCACAGGTGGATATCCATGGGCCAATGGCGGTATGAACAGGGGCTGCACGACGTCGGCAACGGCTGCTTTGCCTATCTCCAGCCGGCCGGCACCTGGGGGCTCAGCAACGCGGGGCTCGTCACCTCCGGCGGCGAGGCGCTGCTCGTCGACACGCTCTTCGACCTGAAGCACACGCGCGAGATGCTCGACGCCATGCGCGCGGCGACCCCCGCCGCGGCGCAGATAGGCACGATCGTGAACACCCACGCGAACGGCGACCATTGCTACGGCAACGCGCTCGTCGCCGGCGCGACGATCGTCGCCACGCGCGCGAGCGCCGCCGAGATGGACGAGGTCCCCGCGCCGATGCTCGCGGCGGTGATGCGACAGGCGCGCAGCGGCGCCGCCGGCCCGCTGGGCGACTACCTCCTCCATTGCTTCGGCGCCTTCGATTTCGACGGCATCGCCCCCACCCCGCCCACCCGGGTCTTCGACGGAGAGCTGACGCTCGCGGTCGGAGACAAGGAGGTCCGCCTCATCGAGGTGGGCCCCTCGCACACGCAGGGCGACCTGCTCGTGCATGTGCCCGCGGACCGCGTGATCTACACCGGCGACATCCTCTTCATCGACGTGACGCCGATCATGTGGGCAGGGCCTGTCGGCAACTGGATCAAGGCCTGCGATACCATCCTCGCGGCGGACGTCGACGTCATCGTGCCCGGACACGGCCCCCTCACGGACCGGAAGGGCGTGCGCGCGGTCCGCGACTACCTCGTGTACATCCGCGACGAGGCGCGGCGCCGCTATGACGCCGGCATGTCCCCGGCCGACGCCGCCCGCGATATAGCGCTCGGCGATTACGCGAGCTGGAGCGACGCCGAGCGCATCGCGGTGAACGTGCACACGCTCTACCGCGAGTTCAGCGGGGGCCGGCTCGCGCCGCCCGGCCAGCTCGATCTCTTCGGCCTCATGGCCGAGCTCGCGCGGAGACCGCGCTGAAGGAACCAGAAGAAGACGACGGTCATTCAACCACCAGGGCAAGAGGTAAGAAAAGATAAGCCAAGAGCACGCCGGTCGTCCGTGGCAACAGGCGATTCGCGGCGTCTGTCTACCGCGTCGCCCGGGCTCGTCCCCGGCTCCGTGATGGAGAAGGAGACGAGTCACAGAGGCACAGAGGCACAGAGAGCACAGAGGACACGGAGGACACAGAGTCTTTCTTTCTCTCCTCTGTGCCCTCTGTGCCTCTGTGGTTTCTTCTCTCATGAAACCAGGGACGAGCCTTCACAACGCGGTACGAGGCAGCGCGCAGGGGGCGCCGTCAGCCGCCGTGGACCGATAGTTTCCCCCGAGAGCGACTCCAGGTCAAGCAACGCTGGGGACGTGCGCGGACAGGAAATGTCCATTCCGCCGCGTCGCCATCTCGCTCACGTTGCGCGGCGTTTCACGGCATCTCGCGTGGTCTCAGGCCGTTGTGCCCCGCGTCGTTGCACCCGCGTCGTTGCGCTGCCCTGCGCTCCTGAGGAATCCCCTCATGTGCAGCCCTTTTCATCGGAGAAATTGAACAGGGAGGCGGGGAGACGGGGAGTATTTTGAAGATTTCCCTCCCCGTCTCCCCGCCTCCCTGTGAATTTTCCGAAGAATTTGAGGGGACGCCTCAGCCCGCGCTCCGCTCACCCCTTCAGGCCGGTGCGCGCGACGCCCTCGATCACGTAACGCTGCGCGGCGATGAAGACCGCGAGGATCGGGACGCTCGCCACCACCGCGCCCGCCGTGACGAGCGCGTAGTCCGTGGCGTGGGCCGCTTGGAGCAGCGCGAGGCCCGGTGAAAGCGTGAGCTTCTCCGGGTTGAACAGCACATAGATGGGCCAGAGGAAGTCGTTCCAGTTGCTCAGCAAGCTGAGAACGGCCAGCGTCGCCAGGGCCGGCCTGGACAGGGGCAGCACGATCTTCCAGAACACCTCGAGTCGGCTGGCGCCGTCGAGCGCCGCCGCCTCCTCGAGCTCCCGCGGGAGCCCGAGGAAGAACTGGCGCAGGAAGAAGACCCCGAACGCCGAGGCGGCCGGCGGCACCACGAGCGCCGGGAGGCTGTCGAGCCAGCCGAGGGCCCTGACGATCAGGTAGTTCGCGGGCAGGAACATGATCGGCGGAATGAACAGCGTGGAGAGGATCGCCGCGAGCACGAGCCGCTTGCCGCGGAACTCCATGCGCGCGAGCGCGTACGCCGCCGGCGCCGCCGTGGCCAGCACGAGCAGCGCGTGGGCCGCGGCGGCCAC
The DNA here is from genome assembly GCF_051530195.1 of Sorangium sp. So ce321. NCBI lineage: Bacteria > Pseudomonadati > Myxococcota > Polyangiales > Polyangiaceae > Sorangium > Sorangium sp. So ce321. Next base: position 9,392,938 of record NZ_CP150329.1, read on the forward strand.
GATGCTGTTCAGGAGCCAGCGGAACACCGGCGCCTCGGAGCTCGGGCCCGCGAGCGCCTCGTAGCTCTCCATGGTCGCCCGCGCGGGCACCAGCGTGGGCGGCACCGCCGTCGCCTCCGGCGGCGACTTCAGCGAGGTGAGCGCCATCCAGATCACCGGCGCGAGGTAGACCACGGCGAGCACGATCAGCGCGGCATACGACAGGGCCCTTCCGACCTGCCGGCGGCGGACAGGGCAGGTGCGCTCGAAGAGCCCGAGCGGCCGGAGCATCAGTGGAGCTCCTCGTCGCTGCCCCGCCCGAAGAACAGGAGGAACATGCCGACGTTCACGAGCGCGAGGAAGAAGGCCTGGACGTAGCTCATGGCCGCCGCGGTGCCGAGCCGGTAGTTCCGGAACCCCTCCTCGGCGATGTACATGATGGTGGTGCGGGTCTCGCTGCCAGGCCCGCCGCCGGTGACCAGGTACGCCTGTCCGAACATGTTGGCCGACCCGAGGACGGTCATGGTCACCACGAAGACGAACACCGGCCTGAGCCCCGGCACGGTGACGTTGCGGAACTGCTGCCAGCGGGTCGCGCCGTCGATGCGAGCGGCGTCGTAGAGCTCCCGGTGGATGTTCTGCAGCCCGGCCAGGTAGATCACGGCGTTATAGCCGAGGGTCCACCACACCGTCATCCCGACCAGCGAGACCCACACCCACGGCACCGCCGTCGTCCAGCCCGTGTCGGCGGGCAAGCCCACCTTGCCCAGCAGGTGGTTGATCACGCCGATGTGGGGGTCGAGCAACAGCCGCCACATCAGGGCGACGACCGCCACGCCGAGCACGTAGGGCGCGAAGAACATGGCCCGGAAGAACGACCGGCCGGGAAAGCGCTGGTTGAGCGCGAGGGCGAGGGCCAGCGGGAGCGTCACCAGGACAGGCACGCTCAGCGCCGTGAAGAGGGCCGTGGCCCGCAGCGCATGCCAGAAATTGCCGCGGATCGGCGAGCCGGACCGGAACAGATCGGCATAGTTGTCGAGCCCCACCCACGGCTTCGTCGGCAGGAACGGGTCCCAGTCATGGAGGCTGAGCCACACGCCGAGGACGAGCGGCACCACGACGAAGAGGCCGAACAGCGCGAGGTACGGCGCGAGGAACAGGTAGGGAGCCCACCGCGCCGAGCGCGCGACGCCGCGCCGCAGCCGGCCCACGAGAGGAGCAGCGCTCCGCGCGCCGCCGTCCGCCGCGGCGCGGCCGGGCTCCACGAGGGGTACTTCGATCGCTGTCACAAGGCCCTCCCGAATTTCCTCAGGTTGTCCGAGAGCAGCGCGTCGGCCTCGCGGGCCGCGCGGTTCAGGGCCTCTCGCGGGGCGGCCCGCAGCAGCACGGCCTCGTTCACCGCGAGGTCGAGGGTGGACGCCCGCACCGAGTCGACGCCGGCGATCGCCGGCGGGAAGCGGACCACCGGGAGCTGCTCGGCGAAGATCGCCTGCTCCGTCATGCGCTGGAACGCGGCGCTCTCCCGGGCCTCGCGCCGGGCCGGCACCATGCCGGCCTTCGCCCACTCGAGGGAGTGCCTGCTGAGCCAGTCGACGAACACCACCGAGGCCCTGAGCCGGCCCTGGCCGGCGCCGGTCGAGGGCTGGCGCGGGAGCACGAGGTTGTGCGAGTTGGCCCAGACCGCCCGCCGCGCGCCGATCGCGGGCACCGGGAGGACGCCCCACCGGAGCCCGGGGATCGCCCTGTAGGCGTTGATCATCCAGATGCCGTTCCAGATGAAGGCGTTCCGGTTGTTGGTGAAGGCGATGCTGTCGGCGTCCTGGCCGACGTCGCGCGGGCTGTAGCCCCGCTTGATGAGATCGAGCATGAAGCCCAGCGCCTCGACGCCGGCCTCGGAGTTGAACGTGGCCCGGGCGCCGTCCTGCGAGAACAGCTCGCCGCCGGACTGCCACAGGAGCGACTGGAACATCAGACCGCCGGTGTACAGGACCGGCGACACCCACGATCCCTTGATCCCCCTCCCCTTGAGGTGCTCGAGCACCGCCAGGTAATCGCGCCGGGAGCGCGGCAGCGCGGCGTCGCCGATGCCGGCGTCGGCCAGCACGGCGCGGTTGTAGTAGAGGCCGAGGGGGTGCACATCGAGGGGAATGCCGTATCGGCGCCCCCTGAAGACGCCGGCGTCCCAGAGCGCCCGGGAGAAGTCGCCGGCGCCGAGGCCGAGCGCCTGGGTCACCTCGTCGAGGGGGAGGATGGTGCGGTGGACCGACGCCGTGGCCAGCTGATCCGCGTGCATGACGGCCACGTCGGGCCCATGGCCGCTGTCGACCGCGGCCGGGACCTTCTGGTAGAAGTCACCCCAGCGGGTCACGCTCATCCGCACGGTGATGTTGTCGTGCTCGCGGTTGAACCGCTCGACGAGCCGCTCCATCGGCGGCCTGTCGCCCCCGGTGAAGCCGGTCCAGAACGCGAGATCGACCGCCGGGCCCGCGTAGCCCCGGCTGCCGCCGGCGGCGATCGCGGCCTGTTCGCGCACGTCGACCGGGTCGCCGCGGCAGCCCAGCAGCAGCAGGCCCGCGGCCGCCCCCGCGCCCGCGAGGAGGTCGCGGCGGCTCGGCTGCCGCTCAGGATCTCCGCTTCTCCCCGGTGCTCGCGCCCTCTGCATCTGCCCTCTGCTCACGCGCTCTCGCCGCAGAGGGCTCGCTTGTGGCCTGTCGCCCGCGACCGAGCCGAGCCGTGGCTCACCCTCGGTCCCCCGGCTGCCGCGGCGATTTACACCGATGTCACCCACCGTCCAGAGGAATATTCCCGGAGCGCATGGGCGACCACGCGTTCATCCTGAGTTGCCTTTATCTCCCCTTTTGAAGGAGAGATTTTATCCATCGAATCGCCGGTGACTCCGATGGGTGCGCGGACGCGCCCCCGGATCAGCGCTGGTGCGGAGGGCGCGGCGGCGCGGCGGGCGGCGGCGCGCGGCGGAGCGCGCCGCCGCCCTTGGCGCCGAGCACCACGACGTCGACGATGGACTCCAGCACGCCGTCGTCGACGGGAGCGTGCAGGCGGAAGAGGCGGTTCGTCACGGTGCCGCGGATCATCTCCACCAGGAGGTCGAGATCGGTGCCCGGCGGCAGCTCGCCGCGCGCGACGCCGCGCGCGAGCACCTCCCGCCAGGGGGCGAGGCGCTCGTCGCGGAGCGTGCGGACGAGGGCGTCGACCTCCGGCACGTGCAGCTCGGCCAGGAGCATGCGGGAGATGCCCTGCCCCTCGGGCGTGGACGCCACGGCGACGAAGCGCCGGACGAGCTCGAGCAGATCGAGCCGCACCGCGCCGGTGTCCGGCGGGGGGTCGCGGTCCTCGACGACCGAGCGCAGCGTCGCCCGGACGAGCTCGGCCTTCGTCGGCCAGCGGCGGTACACCGTCGTCTTGTTCACGCCCGCCCGCGCGGCCACGTCCTCCACCCGCAGCGCCGCGTAGCCCGCCCGCGCGATCTCCGCGGCGGCCGCGTGCATCACCGCGCGCACCACGCGCTCGCTGCGGCCGCCGTGCCGCGCGCCGCGCGCGCCCGTGCGACGGCGCTCCGCCTCGGGGACGGGCTCCGCCGGAGGCGGCTCTCTCGGGGTGGACGGCGTGACGCTCCGCATCGCGAGGGCCCTCCATTCAACCACGACGGCGCCGCCGATGGAGGCGGCTCGATCCAACTATGGCAACCATGAGTTGCTTTTGTCAGCCCCGGTGGTAACACTATCGCAACGATATGTTGCCTTAGTGACGCGGCGCTCGTTGCAGCCGCTGTCGGCGGGGCGACGAGGAGCAGGCGGCGACCATGTCCACGACGACGAGCGCTCTCCCACGAGAGCCGGAGGCGGCCCCTGAGGCGATCTCCGGGGCGGTCAAGGCCGGGAAGCCGAGCAAGGCGGTCGGCGTCACGGCGGCGGCGGTCGCGCTGGCCGCCGCGGCGGGCGTGGGCTGGTACGTCGCGCACCGCGGGCTCGAGACGACGGACGACGCGCAGATCGACGCCGAGGTGGTGTCGGTGCCCGCGCGCGCGTCGGGCCTGGTGGTGAAGGTCCTGTTCGCGGAGAACCAGGCGGTGAAGGCGGGCGATGTGCTCGCCGAGCTGGACGCCGAGCCCGCGCGCGCGCGGCTCGCCCAGGCGGAGGCGAGCGTCTCGGCGGCCAGGGCGAGCGCCGACGCGGCCGACGCCGACGAGCGCATCGCCGAGACCAACGCGCGCAGCAACAAGTCGGTCGCCGAGGCCTCGCTGCACGGCGCGACCAGCAGCGCGAGCGCGTCGAAGCAGCAGATCGCCGAGGGGGAGGCGCAGGTCGCCGCGACGACGGCGACCCTGGAGCAGGCCACGCTCGAGCGGGACCGCGCGCGGAAGCTCGTCGAGACCGGGGCGCTCGCCCAGGCGCAGCTCGACCAGCTGCAGGCGAGCGTCGACGTCGCCCGCGCGTCGCTCGAGCAGGCCAAGGCGCACCTCGCGGCGCTCCGGGCCACGACGACGCAGGCCTGGAGCCGGGTCGAGGAGGCGAACGCGAAGGTCCAGCAGGCGAGCGACGTCGACGCGTTCATCGCTCAGGCCCGCGCCCGCGCCCGCGTGGCGCACGCCCAGGTGGAGACCGCCCAGGCCGCGCGGGACCTGGCCGCGCTCGAGCTCTCGTACACGCGCATCGTCGCGCCGCAGGACGGGGTCGTGTCGAAGAAGACCCTCTCCGCCGGGCAGATGGTCTCCCCCGGCCAGGCCGTGGGGATGCTCGTCCGCGGACAGCAGGTCTGGGTGACCGGCAACTTCAAGGAGACGCAGCTCGCGCACATGCGCGCCGGCCAGCCCGCGAGCGTGTCGGTGGACGCCTACCCCGGCGTGACCGTGCACGGCGAGGTAGAGAGCTTCTCCGCGGCCACCGGCGCGCGCTTCAGCCTGCTGCCGCCGGACAACGCGACAGGCAACTTCACCAAGGTCGTCCAGCGGGTGCCGGTGCGGATCCGCGTCCGCGACGTGCCGCCGGACGTCGTCCTGCGCCCGGGGATGAGCGTCGAGCTGACGGTCGACGCGAGCAAGTAGGGAGAGGAGGAGCCATGGCAGAGGCGGCACTCGCGGCCCCGCCGGCGGCCTACGCCGACGCGCCCGCCAACGCGAACAGGTGGCTCGTGGCCGTGGCCGTGGCCCTCGGCGCGCTCCTCGAGATCGTCGACACGAGCATCGTCAACGTGGCGCTCACGGAGATGCAGAACTCGCTCGGCGCCACGCTCACCCAGGTGAGCTGGGTCGTCTCGAGCTACGCCATCGCGAACGTCATCATCCTCCCGCTCACCGCGTGGCTCGGGCACCGCTTCGGAAAGAAGCGTTACTTTGTGTTCTCGCTGATCGCCTTCACCGCGGCTTCGGTGCTCTGCGGCATGGCCCACAGCCTGCCGATGCTCATCGTCGCCCGCGTGCTCCAGGGGCTCGGCGGCGGCGGCCTGCTCGCGAAGGCGCAGTCGATCCTGTTCGAGACGTTCCCGAAGCACGAGCAGGCGATGGCGCAGGGCTTCTTCTCGGCCATCGTCATCGCCGGGCCGACGATCGGGCCGACGCTCGGCGGCTACATCGTCACGAACATCGACTGGCGCTGGATCTTCTTCATCAACGTCCCGCTCGGCATCGCGGCCGTGCTGATGTGCCTGGCCTTCCTGCCGCCGGACGTCGCGGGCGAGCGGCAGCGCGGCGGCGTCGACTGGCTCGCGATCGCCCTGCTCGCGGCCGGCGTCGGCTCGCTGCAGACGGTGCTCGAGGAGGGGCACGCCGAGGAGTGGTTCGACTCGCCGTTCATCCTCGCGCTCTCCGCGATCGCGGCCGTGAGCCTCGCCCTGTTCATCCACCGCGAGCTCTCGTCGAAGAGCCCGATCGTGGACCTGCGCGTGCTCCGTCACCGCTCGCTCTGGGCGGGGAGCCTCCTGTCGGCCGTCATCGGCATGGGCCTCTACGGCACGCTCTTCGCCGTGCCCATCTTCGCCCAGTCGCTCCTCGGCTACACCTCGCAGCAGACGGGCTTGCTGCTGCTCCCGGGCGCGCTGGTCTCGGCCCTGTCGATGCCGCTCGTGGCGCGGCTCGTGAGCCGGTTCGACCCGCGCGTGCTCATCGTGACGGGGGGGCTCATCCTGCTCGCCGCGCTCTTCCAGCTCCACCAGCTGACCCCGATGACGGGCGCGGACGACCTGTTCTGGCCGCTCATCATCCGCTCGTTCGGCACGACGCTGATGTTCCTGCCGCTCAGCATGGCCACGCTCGGGCCGCTCCCGAGGAACGACATCGCCGCCGCGACCGGCCTCTACAGCCTGACACGGCAGCTCGGGGGCAGCGTCGGGGTCGCCGTGCTCACCACCGTGCTCGCCGATCGGCAGGCGTTCCACCGCGCGGTCCTGGTGAGCGACATGGGGGCGAGCGACCCGAGGACCCTGGAGCGCATCGCCGCGTACGCGTCGGGGTTCGTCGCGAAGGGGTTCGACGCGGCGGACGCGCGCAACAAGGCGCTCCACATCCTCGACGGGATCGTGAACCTGCAGGCCGCCGTGATGTCGTTCAACGACACGTTCTGGGTGACGGCGGTGCTCGTGATCGCCACGCTCCCGCTGGTGTTCCTGCTGGGCAAGGGCCGGGGCGGCCCCGTATCCGCGGGGCACTGAGGCGCTGGCGGAGCGCTCGGTCGCCCTCGCCGGCCGTGTCGGATTCACCACTGGGCCGGCGCCGCGCGCCGCGCCCGAGCAACGGAGGGAACCATGAGTCACGCGTTCAATCTTCTCGCGCCCGAGGTCATCGAGAACCCGCACCCTCACTACGCCGCGCTGCGGGAGAGGGCGCCAGTCTGCCAGGTGGAGCCCCGCGGCTACTGGGCCGTGAGCCGCTATGACGATGTCGTGCATGTGCTCAAGCACCCCGAGCTCTTCTCGTCCGCCGGCACCTTCGAGGCGCGGCGCCAGCTCCTGGACGAGCGGCTCCTGCGCGAGCCCATGCCCGCGGGCGACGTGAACATCATCACGAGCGATCCGCCGGTTCACACCCAGATGCGCAAGCTCATCAGCGGCGCGTTCACGCCGAGGGCGATCGCGCAGCTCGAGGCGCGGGTCCGCGACATCGCGAACGAGCACATCGACCGCATCCTCGCGAAGGAAGCCTTCGACATGATGGAGGACCTGGCCGTGCCGCTGCCGGTCACGGTCATCGCCGAGATGCTCGGCGTCGATCCGTCCCTCCGCGCCGATTTCAAGCGCTGGTCCGACGACACCGTCAACACGCCCGTGGGCGCCCAGCGGATCGGCGACGAGGAGGTCGAGCGCATCCTCCGGAGCCGCCGCGAGATGCGCGCCTACTTCCACGAGATGATCGCGGACCGGAAGCGGCGGCCGCGCGAGGACCTCATCAGCGATCTCATCCGCGGCGAGGTCGAGTACGGCGTGCTCACCGAGGACGACGTGCTCAGCATGGTGGTCCTCCTGCTCATCGCCGGCAACGAGACCACGACCAACCTCATCGGCAACGGCACCCTCACGCTCCTGGAGCACCCGGACGCGCTCCGCCGCCTCCGCGAGGATCCCGGCCTGATCCCGGGCTTCATCGAGGAGGTCCTCCGCTACCAGGGGCCGGTCCGGATGCTCACCCGCCGGGCGACCCAGGACGTGACCCTCTCCGGCGTCACGATCCCGAAGGGCGCGATCGTCACGCCGCTCATCGCCGCCGCGAACCGGGATCCGGCGCAGTTCCCCGACCCGGACCGGTTCGACATCACCCGGGAGCAGCGCGGCCATGTGGCCTTCGGCTTCGGCATCCATTTCTGCGTCGGCGCGCCCCTCTCCCGCCTCGAAGGGAGGCTCGCCTTCGAGGAGATCCTCCGGCGGCTGCCCCCCTTCTCGCGCGAGCCGGGGCCCCTGTCGTGGAGCGGCTCGTTCAGCCTGCGCGGGCTGCGGAGCCTGCGCCTGCGCTTCGACCGGTCCGCCCAGGCCGCTTGATCCGGCGCCCCCCGCGCGGACCGATCCCGCTCGGGAGATGAGCCACGCAGGCGCAGCGGGCCTCCGCGACCCCGCTCACATCGCGTAGCCGTCGCCCTGCGGCTCTGCCGGCGGGGCCTGCTCCTCCGCGGCGGGGGGGACCTCCCCCTCCTGGAGCTCCTCCACCGCCTTGGCGTGCTCGGGGAGCGCCGGCAGCGTCGAGGGATCGTAGCCCGGCGCGACCCAGAACACCTCGGGCGCGGGCTTGTACTCGCTCGTGTAGCTGCGCTCGCCGACCCGGCCGTCCTTGTAGCGGACGGTCACGAAGGATCTCACGTCGTAGCCGCACGAGCCCTTCTGGTTGCGGCGCACCTTGCCCTCCGAGAGCTCGGACTTCACGTAGATGCGACGGATGAAATCGTCGGTGTGCTCGGCGCCGATCTGGTGCGCGACCTCCGCCACCGGGTCGCCGCCCAGGATCTCCACGCGGAGCACGGTGGGCGTGGGCAGGTACGCGTGGATCATGATCGGGAACGGGAGCGTGTTCCTGATCTTCAGGTCCGACTCGGGGTAGGTCACCATCGCGTCGAGCCCCATGGGGATGTAGGCGCTCGGGCGCGAGTGGCTCTGGCGGTCGGGCGTGTCGAGCGCGCCGAAGAGCGACGCGGCGAAGAGCGTGCTGGAGACCTGGCAGGTCCCGCCGCCGTAGCCGGGGACCGTCTCGTCGCCGAGGATCTCCGGGGCGATGGTGAACCCGTTCTTGCGCGTCCGCGGGCCGACGTGGGCGTTGAACGAGAAGGTCTCGCCCGGCGCCAGGATGGTGCCGTCGATCTTGGACGCAGCGTTCTCGATGTTGACCGCGCGCCCGGCCTCCTTGCCGTGCCGCTTGAACTTCGTCTCGTACGCCGCGACGACCCGGGTGACGTCGACGCTCACCAGATCGGCGACGGCGACGTGCGGCGCGGTGTACCGGACCGCGAGCTCGATGCGCTCTTCTTCCTCGTAGGTCCCGGCCCGCAGCGCCCTGAGGGAAGCGTCGATGTCGAGCTCCCGGCCGGCCTGCTCCGGGATCTTGCGCCGGTTCGCGAGGTCGAGGCGCGCGTCGACGGGCACCCGGTAGACCTGGGGGGCCAGCCGCTCGAGCAGCGCGCGGGCCCGCTCCTCGTCGACCGCCCAGACGAGCGGCACGTCGATCTGGCCGCGCCGCGCGCGCCGCGCCTCCCGGATGCGCCGCGCCCAGGGGCCCTCGTGGCCGACGCGCTGCGCCGCCGCGAGCGTCTCGCCCACGTCGATCTCGACGCCCGCCTCGCCGAGCGTCGCGGCGACCTCCACGTCGTCGTGGCGGAACCGGACGACGCGCCCGCGCAGCGCGTCGCGCCGCGCCTCCAGCCAGACCGCCGGCGAGGCCCCGTCCGGCATGAAGCGCTCGCCGATCGAGAGGCCGCGGACCACCGGAGACGCCGGCAGCGCGTCGCTCACCGCCACGGCGGCGCCCACGCCGGCCGATCCGCCGAGCGCCAAGACCAGGACGAGGGCCCTCGTATCCACTGCGGCTGACCATGGTAGCCGGATCGCGGACGGACTGGAAGATCGCCCAGCCAGCGAGAGAGAAGAGAAAAACCGCTCGGCGGGGAGGGCCCCGTGGCGCTCAGCCGCCGCCCACGAAGTGCACGATCTCGATCACGTCGCCCTCGACGAGCTCTGCAGCGGTGTGCTCGGCCCGCGGCACCACCTCGCCGTTGCGCTCCACCGCCACCGGCCCCTCGGTCAGCCCGAGCAGCTCGACGAGCCCACGCACCGTGACCGACGCCGGCACGCTGCGCGCTTCCCCGTTCACCGTGATGTTCATGGCTCCTTCACCCCTTGCATCACCCCGCGCGCGGCGGCACCGGGCTCCCCGGCCGCCGACGCGGCGAGCGCCGCCCGGAAGCGGCGCGCGTTCTCGACATAGCTCGCGGCGCCCATCCTGCCGAGCTCGGCCTGGTCCGGCCGCACCTCGCCCAGCAGCCGGGCCGGGTTGCCGCGCACCAGCGACCTCGGCGGGAACACCTTCCCCGGCGGCACCACCGCGCCCGCGGCGACCACCGAGCCCTCGCCGATCTCGACGTTGTCGAGCAGGATGCTCCCCATCCCGATCAGGCACCCGTCCCCGACGAGGCAGCCGTGCAGGATCGCCCCGTGCCCGATGGTCACGTCGGCGCCGATGATCGTCTGGGAGACGCCGCTCGTCAGGTGCAGGCACGCGAGGTCCTGCACGTTGGTCCGCGGGCCGACGCGGATCGCGCCGATGTCCCCGCGCAGGACCGCGCCGAACCACACGCTCGCCTCGTCGCCGAGCTCCACGTCGCCGATCACCGTCGCGTTCGGCGCCAGGAACACGTCGCGCCCGAACCGCGGGGACACCCCGTCGAGGTCGAGGACGAGCGCCACGTCAGCCCCCCTCGGCAGCGACGACGGGCAGCGAGCGCCGGGCCGGCCGCCCCGGCTCCACGCCGCCGCGCTGCCGCGGCCGGACCGCGGCGCGCGCCGCCTCCGTGAGCTCGGCCTGGAGCGAGTGCTTGTTCGCCCGCGCGATCGAGACCTCGACGACCTCGCCCAGCAGATCGAGCTCCCCCGCGCCCTCGATGTGCGCGATCTCGTGGCGCCCCGTCCGGCCCGACCAGAGCGCGCCGCCTGCGCCGCCGTGGCCGCGCTCCTTGTCTCGCCCCTCGACGAGCACCTCCTGCGTGGTCCCGACGAGGCCCGACAGGTGGGCGGCGAGCAGCGCCTCGCTCTCCTCGAACAGGCGCGCGAGCCGCTCGCCCTTCACGTCCTCGGACACGTCGTCCGGCAGCTTCAGCGCGGGCGTGTGCGGGCGGCGCGAGTACTTGAAGCCGAACAGCCCCTTGAACCCGACCTCGCGCACGAGCGACAGCGTCGCCGCGAAGTCGTCCTCCGTCTCGCCAGGGAAGCCGACGATGATGTCGGTCGAGAGCGTCAGCCCCGGGACGGCCTCCACGAGCGCCCGCGTCCGGGCGACGTACTCGGCGCGCGTGTAGCGGCGGATCATCCGCCGGAGGACGCGGTCGCTGCCCGACTGCACCGGCATGTGCACGTGGCGCGGCAGCACCGCGAGCTCGGCGTGGGCGAGGACGAGCGAGGGCGTGAGGTGCCGCGGGTGCGGGCTCGTGTAGCGCAGCCGCGCGAGGCCGGGGACGTCGGCCGCGATGCGCCGCAGCAGCGCCGCGAACGCGCTCTCGTCCGGGTCGTCCGCGCTCGCGCCGGGGGCCCGCGGCAGCGCGCCGAGCGGGTCGCGGTAGCTGTTCACCGTCTGGCCGAGGAGGGTGACCTCCCGCGTCCCCGCGGCCACGAGCGCGGCGACCTCGGCCACGATGTCGTCGCTCGGCCGGTACCGCTCCGGCCCGCGGGTGTACGGGACGATGCAGAACGAGCAGCGCTCGTCGCAGCCCTTCATGACGGTGACGAACGCCGCCGGCGCGGCGCGCGACGCGGGCGACGGCGGCGTCGCCGCCACGAGGAACCGGGGCGCGTCGAGGTCGAACACCGTGCGCGCGATCGGCAGCCCGCCGAGCGAGAGGTCGCCGAGCAGGCCCGGCAGCTCCGGGATGTTGTCGGGCCCCACCACGACGTCGATGGCGCGCATCTGCTTGAGGAGGCGCTCCCCCTCCTGCTGGGCCACGCACCCGGCCACGACGAGCACCCGGTCCGCGCGCTCCCGCTTCCAGCGCGCGAGCCGGCCCACCTCGCTCCGCAGCTTCTGCTCGGCCTTCTCGCGCACGCTGCACGTGTTCAGCACGAGCACGTCCGCCTCCTCGGGGCCGCCGGCCTCCGTGTAGCCGGCGCGGCGGAGCACGTCGTGCATCCGCTCGGAGTCGTGCACGTTCATCTGGCAGCCGAACGTCGTGATCGAATACCGGGGCATCGAAGCGATGCACCCTCTAACAGAAGGGGCCCGGGGCCGCCACCTCGCCGGCCGCGCGCCCACCGGTGACCGATGAGCCCGCGCCGAGGCGGCGCTCCGCGCGACCGGCCGGGCCCCCGCACGAGGCCGCCCACGGCGGGACGGATCATCCGGCGTCGCGCGACGCCCGATGAACGCAAGCCGATGACCGCCCCCCGATGAGCGCCGCCCCGACAACCGCCTTCGCCGCGGGCCGCGCGCGCCGCGAAAAGCGCGAGAGGCCGGCGCGAGACCATGGTAAAAATCGGGCCGGGAGGAGATGCCATGCCCAAGCTGGAAAACCTGGTGGAGTTGCTCGATCGATCGCTGAGGCTCCATGGCCCGCAGCCGATGTTCGGCACGAAGAAGGACGGCCGCTGGGGCTGGATCACCTATGCGGAGTTCGGGCAGCTCGTCGCCAGGTTTCGCGGCGGCCTCGTGTCGCTCGGTGTCCAGCGGGGCGACCGGGTGGCCATCATCTCCAACAACCGAGTCGAGTGGGCGGTCACGGCGTACGCCTGCTTCAGCATGGGTGTGGCGATCGTGCCGATGTACGAGGCGCAGCTCCCGAGCGAGTGGGCGTTCATCATCAACGATTGCGAGGCCGTGGCCGCGATCATCGCCACGCCGCAGCTCTACGAGAAGTGCAGGGATCTCCCCGAGAAGGCGCCCTCGCTGAAGCACATCGTCTGTCTGTTCGAGCCGCAGGGCGCCGGCGCGCCCGGCGCGCAGACCACCTCGTACGAGGCGCTCGTCGCCGCGGGCGAGAAGAGCCCGGCCCCGCCCATCAAGCCGACCTCCGAGGACACGGCGTGCCTCATCTACACCTCGGGCACGACCGGCAATCCCAAGGGGGTGATCCTGTCGCACGGCAACATCGCCTCCAACGTCTACGCGGTGCGCGACCTCATCCCCTTCAGCAGCAACGATCGGAGCCTGTCGTTCCTCCCCTGGGCCCACTCGTTCGGCCACACCTGTGAGCTCCACGTGATGATCACGGGGGGCGCGTCGATGGCGCTGAGCGAGTCGGTCGACAAGATCGTCGCGAACCTCGGCGAGGTGCACCCCTCCGTGCTGATGAGCGTGCCGCGCATCTTCAACCGCATCTACGAGGGCGTGCAGAAGCAGATGACGGAGAAGCCCGCGGTCATCCAGGCCCTGTTCCGCGCCGGGCTGCGCGCCGCGGCGAAGCGGGGCAAGGGCGAGCCCCTCGGCCTCGTCGAGCGGCTCGCGCTGGCCGTGGCGGATCGGGTCATCTTCTCGAAGATACGCGCCAAGTTCGGCGGCAAGCTGAGGTACGCGATCAGCGGCGGGGCGGCGCTCTCCTACGAGGTGGCCGAGTTCGTCGACGCGCTCGGCATCACCGTCTACGAGGGATATGGCCTCACGGAGACCTCGCCCGTCGCCGCGGTCAACTACCCTGGAGCCCGGCGCCTCGGCAGCGTGGGCAAGCCGATCCCGGGGGTGAAGATCGCGATCGACCGGTCCGAGACGCACGACCCGCGGCAGGGCGAGATCGTGATCTACGGCCCGAACGTCATGAAGGGGTATCACCGGCGCGACGAGGAGAGCAAGGCCGCCTTCACGGAGGACGGCGGCTTCCGCACTGGCGATCTCGGCTACCTCGACGACGACGGCTTTCTCTTCGTCACGGGGCGCATCAAGGAGCAGTACAAGCTGGAGAACGGCAAGTACGTCGCGCCCGCCCCGATCGAGGAGAAGCTCAAGCTGTCTCCGCTGATCAACAACGCGATGGTCCACGGGGACAACCGCCTCTTCAACGTGGCGCTGATCGTGCCCGAGATGACGGCGCTCACCGAGTGGGCGCGGGGCGAGGGGCTCACGTTCGCGTCGCCCGAGGCGATGCTCGAGCACCCGCGGGTCGTCGCGCGCGTCCAGGCGGAGGTCGACAAGTACGCGTCGGGCGCGAAGGGGTTCGAGAAGATCAAGAAGATCACCCTCACGGCCGAGGACTTCACCGCGGAGAACGGGATGCTCACGCCGACGCTGAAGCTGAAGCGGCGCGTGGTGCTCCAGAAGTACGGGCCCGCCCTCGAGGCGCTCTACGGCGGCGCGACGCAGGCAGCGCCGCGCGAGGTGCCGCGGCCCGGCTGAGCGGCCGGCGCTCCGAGGCCGGCGCCCCGCGGCCGGTGCCCCGCGGCCGGTGCCCCGCGGCCGATAACCACGCGCCGGGCCCGCCCACGCCCTCTCCCCTCGCGGCGCGCGTTGTCGTAGGCTGGGCGCGCGCTGGCACGGGCTGGGCGCCGGCTCGACGGACGGGAGCGGTAGAACGATGACAGGCACCCAGAGGCGAACGCTGTATCCCGAGATCGAGCCGTACCGCGCCGGCAGGCTCCGCGTCTCCGATCTCCACGAGATCTATTTCGAGGAGTCGGGCAATCCGCGCGGCAAGCCGGTGGTCTTCGTGCACGGCGGCCCCGGGGGCGGCACGGAGCCGAAGCAGCGGCGCTTCTTCGACCCCGCCGCCTACCGGATCGTGCTCTTCGACCAGCGGGGCTGCGGCAGGAGCACGCCGCACGCGAGCCTGGAGGAGAACACCACCTGGCACCTCGTCGCGGACATGGAGGCGCTCCGCGAGCACCTCGGGATCGAGCGCTGGCAGGTGTTCGGCGGCTCGTGGGGGAGCACGCTCTCGCTCGCCTACGCCGAGCGGCACCCGGAGCGGGTGACGGAGCTCGTGCTGCGGGGCATCTTCCTCCTGCGGAAGCAGGAGCTCGACTGGTTCTATCAGCGGGGCGCGAGCGCGCTCTTCCCGGACGCGTGGGAGGAGTACCTCACGTTCATCCCCGAGGCCGAGCGGGCCGACCTGCTCACCGCGTACCACCGGCGGCTCACGAGCCCCGACCCCGACGAGCAGCAGCGGGCGGCGCGGGTGTGGAGCGTCTGGGAGGGGCGGACGAGCTGCCTGCACGTGAACCCCGAGCTCGTCGCGAAGACATCAGGAGGCGAGTTCGCGCTCGCGTTCGCCCGCATCGAGTGCCACTACTTCATGAACAAGGGGTTCTTCGAGCCAGAGACGCAGCTGCTCGACGACGTGCACCGGATCCGCCATATCCCCACGGTCATCGTGCACGGCCGCTATGATGTGGTCTGTCCCGCGGAGAGCGCCTGGGCGCTGCACCGGGCGTTCCCCGAGGCCGACCTGCGCATCGTGTCGGACGCCGGGCACTCGGCGATGGAGCCGGGCATCCTGCACGAGCTGGTCGAGGCGACCGACAGGTTCCGCTGAGGCGCGCGCGGGCGAGGGCGCGCTGGCCGCGCCCGCCGGGGCGCGTTGCAAGCCAGCGGGGCGCTGTTCGACGCGTTCCGGCAAGGCCAGCGCGAGCGCGCACACACTCTCCCTCCCCGCGCGAAGGCCCCGCGCGGAGGCCCCGCACACACTCTCCCCGCGCGGAGAGCCGATGGCCGAGGTCGATGCCCTGTCGCCCGTACACCGAAGACCGTATTTCTTGCTCAACAACTTCCTGAGAGGATCTCGCGACTCTCTCGTTCTCGTCGGATCCGGGGCCGCAAGGACGTTGTTGAGCCTGCCTCGCGCGTGCAACTCGGTCGAATCTCGCCGCTCTGGGCTCTCTGGCCGCTTGCGCCTCCAGGGGTCGGTCTTTAACGTAGACAAAGGGAAGGGTTGATTCCCTGTGGAGGCTTATGGCAAACAAGGCAGCACGGAAGACATGGATCTTGGTCTCCGACGCAAGTCGTGCCCAGCTCTATCGTGAAGAGCCTGCTGGCAAAGGGTTTACCCTGCTCGAGTCCTACAGTCATGAGGAGAGCCGGGCCCGCGTTCGGGATCTGATGGCCGACGCGCACGGGCGCAAGCCGAACGGCACCCCAGGCGGGAACGGCAACATCAGCGGCGGCGGAGGTGGCCCGCACCTCGGCCGTCCCGGCGCCGCGCCCGACACCGATCCCAAGGAGGTCGAGAAGCAGAAGTTTGCCCATGAGCTCGCGGGGGTGCTGGAGAAGGGCCTGAACGAGCACGAGTACGAGTCGCTGGTGCTCATCGCGCCGCCCCACTTCCTCGGCCTGCTCCGCGGGACCGTGAGCAAGCAGGTCAGCAACCACATCGAGTCGACCGTCGACAAGGACCTGAGCTGGCTGGACGGCCCCCGGCTCACCGAACGCCTGCGCGAGCTGCGCGCCGAGTAGCGCTGCGGCGCGCGTAACGGAGACGCCCTTCGAGGCCGCCGTCGCGAACGGCGGCCTCGAAGGGCCGCCCTCCTCGAAGGGCGCAGCGGACGTGGCCGTCGACGCGGCGCCGCGCGCGCCGCCCCGCTCGCTCCCGCCGCGCTCAATCCTGCTTCTTCTGCTCCGGCGCCGCCTCGAAGGTATAGGCCACGCCGAGGCCCACCACGTTGGCGCGGGCGGTGTAGGCGCCGCCATTGATGAAGTTCGGGTCCTCCGGCGGGTTCGCCCGCACCGGGCTCACCTGCGGGACCCGCGCGTCCCCTGGATCGACCGTCACGCCCGCCACGAACACGTGCGCGTAGCTCGCGTCGAGGCGCCACCGGCCGAGGTGAACGCCGAGGCCGGCGGCGGTGGTCACCTTCGTCGCGTCGATCGTGAGGACCGACAGGTACTCGGGCGGGACAGCGCTCTGCTCGAAGCTCACGCCAGCGCGCAGATCCCACCGCCGGCCCGCGAGCTCGACGGAATACTCGCCGCCGAGCCGCGCGGAGAACGAGCTCTCGAACCGCCGGGGGTACTCGACCGCAGGGGCGCGAAACTCCTCAGGAAAACCGGCGACATCCCGGAGCACCAGGTCCTCGGGCTCGACGAGGATGTCGTCGTGCATGCCCCAGCCCTCGAGGCCCAGCCCGAGCTCCACGCGCAGGTCGTCCACGACCCGCGCCTCCACCCCGGCGCGGAGGATCCAGGGCAGGTCGAACGAGACGTCGGCGTCCTCGCCCTCCTGGACGGCGCGCTCGAACACGGGCGCCGCGGGGAGCCGCGCCCGGATGGTGGCCGGCGCGCGCACCCAGACGGGCAGCTGGAAGGCGAGGCCGACGCGCCACGCCCGGCTCGGGACGAAGAGCGCCCCGAGCTGGCCCGTCGGCGCGAGGATCGGCCCGACCGAGAGCTCGGACTGGATGTCCCACTCCGGGTCCTCGGGCGCGCAGAACATCCGCTCGGGGACGCACCCGGAGGCCACCATCCGGCTGTTGAACGCGCCGACCACCGCGCCGATCGAGGCCCCGAAGCGCCACGCGGGCGACGGCGCGTACGCCGCGCCCGCCCCGAGGAACGCGAGCGCCGAGCCATCCATGTCGAGCAGCGCGTACCGCTGCGGCGCCGGCATCCCCTTCACCTGCTCCGGGTAGCTGGAGATGGCCGCGTACGGCGCCCACACCCCGCCCCAGACGACCCATTGCCGGTCGACCTGGAGCGACGCCGCCAGCGTGGGGATCGGCAGCATCGGCGCGCTGCCGGTCACGGGCTCCATCGTCTGCACGAAGCTCGCGCCGGTCGGCTCGCCGGTGTTCGGGTCGACCTGCCGCAGGAGCGCCTGGCGCGTGTACTGGCTGCGCCACTCGACGAGCCCGGCGTCGACGAGCACCTGGGTGCCGGCCTCGTAGACGCCCGCCGGGTTGTAGGCGATGGCGCCGAGATCGTCGCCGCCGGCGATGTACGCCCCGCCGCGGGACGACGGGCGGACGCCGCGATCGGTGAGGTACATGCCGGCGGCGCCCGCCTCGCCCTGGCGCAGGACGAGCGCTCCCGCGGCGGACACGGCGAGGAGCGCGGCGCGGGTCATGGGCTTCTGCACGCGGCTCACTCGCGCGGTCGATCCTTGATGATGGCGTAGATCTGCTCGAGCCCGCGGGTCTCATCGAGCAGGAAGTCCCTCGCCGAGCCGAACACCTGACGATAGTCCTCCGCCGTGAGGGGCGCGGCGCTCTCGGCGTCGATGCGGTTCACGTCGGCGATCGCGTCCAGGAACACCTGGATCGGCGCGCGGCCGTCCGCCATCGGCTTCACCAGCGCCGGGAGCACGTGATCCAGCGCGTGGTACCTGTCGTAGCGATCGTCGTTGAGCGCCTTGAGCGCCTCGAGCCCGGCGTCGACAGCGCCCGGGCCGTCGGCGTCCCCCTCCGGGCTCAGCGCCACGGCCGCTGTCCTGAGCAGCGGCGCGAGCACGTCGTCGTTGACGAGGAGCTGGGCGCCGTCCACCGCCGTCGCGAGCAGCGCCGGGAACGCGCCGCTGTCCCCGTCCGCGTCGAGCATGGCGGTGAGGAACCGCTCGACCTCCCGCCGCGCCGGCTCGTGGCCGCGGAGCGATTCCGTCACGTCGGCGAGGCCCGCGAAGAGCGGGTGGCTCACCAGGTCGACCACCTTCGCGCCGAGCTCCTTCTGCGCCCAGGCGCACCGCCCGGTCGCCTCGCGATCCGGGCAGCGCGCGTTCAGCTGCTCGCGGAGCGCGCGCAGGACCACGGCGCCCATCCGCGGGAGCGCGCGGTTCTTGAACCGGGCCTCCGGCCCTGACCCCTCGACCGCGAGGAGCGCGTCCACGAGCTCGTCCGTGGCGCGCTTCCACTGGCCCCTTCGCTCCGCGGCGTCGGGGGCGCTGCTCTGCTCGAAGCGGGCGTCGATGCCGTTCAGGGCGTCGGCGATCAGGGTGAAGACGGTGAGCTGCTCCTGCGTCCTGCCGTCGGCCCACGTCGCCTTCTTCTTCCCCCACCGGTCGACCATGCCCATGCCGGCGGCGTAGCGGGTGCTGAAGAGGATCCGCGCGAGCTTCTCGAACGCCTGCGCCTTCGTCCAGGCCTGCCCGGCCCTCGGGCCGCGCTGCACCGTCACCGCGGCCGACGGGTCGATCGCCATCCGGGCGAAGGCGACCGACGACGCGATGACGTCCTCGGCCTGGAGCGCGTCGGCGAGGAGCGGCTCGTACGAGCTGGCGCCCGCCTCCGAGCAGTACATCGTGTTGGTCGCCGGCGAGCCGGCCTTGATGCACTCCGGCCCGTGCTCCTTGCCCGGCCAGTGCCGGTACGCCGTGCTGAAGAGGTCGATGAGGATCTCCTCTCCTGTGGTGTCGGGGGCGACCTCGGCGAACGCCGCCACGATGGGGCTCAGGTAGTCGCCGAGCCCGAGCCGCTCGATCAGGAAGGTCGTCCCCGGGTGGCGCACCCGGATCAGGTTCTCCGGGGTGCTGCACTCGTTCACGCCCAGCGCGTTCCTCGGGCAATGGATCGTGCCGGCCGGCTCGAGCGTCCCCGAGATGAACAGGTTCGTCGTCTCGTTCGCCTGGGTCCGCAGCGGGTCGAGGTCCGGCAGGCCCGGGTACCGCTCCGAGTCTGCCCCGAAGTAGATGAGCCGGCTCAGCGCGGCCGGCGTGGGATGGCTCGTCAACCCGGTGATGTCGCTGGAGTCCTCGAGCAAGGAGTCGGTCACGACGAGCGCGAGGGCCGAGGGCTTCACCTCGAGCTCGGACCGCTTCGGGTGCCCCTCCGGGAGCAGGGAGCCGAGGTAGAAGGCCGCCAGATTGTCGATCTGGAACAGCTCGCACTCGTCGAAGTCGAGGAAGGGCACCGTGACGTTGAAGACGCTCACGACCGCGCCTTCCTTGTTGCACTGCCGCACCCCGGCGGTGTCGTGCATGAGCTGCATCAGCCGCTCCATGGCCGAGCGGTTGTCGCCGCTCCTCGGCTTCGTCGGGTCGACCGGCGTCCGCGGGTCCACCGTCGAGGGCGCCCCGACCGTGAGGTTGATGGCCGGGCCGTTCAGGTCGGCGGGGTTGTACGCGAGCTGGTCGCGGGTCCTGAGCATCGTCGCGACAGCGTCGCCCGCGTGCTGCGCCCTGCCGTGCGGGGTGAGGAGCGCGTCGCTCGCGAGCGCCTCGAGCAGGCGCGCCACGAGCCCCGGCTGCTCGACGGCCCTGTCGAGCACCGCCGCCAGCTCGTCCCCGAGCGGCGCCCCGTCGGCGAGCTGCGCGACAGCCTCCTTGCCCTCGGCGGCCAGCCGGTCGTGCTCGCGGGCGAGATCGCGGATGCGCAGCGCCGCGCCGGCCATGCGGGCGAGCTCCCCCTCGTGGTTCTCGAGCAGGTCGATCAGCGCGGCGAGGAGGGCGTCCGAGTCCCTGTCGGCGAGCACCTGGCCGACGGCGTGCGCCAGGTCGGCGAGCGGCGAGTCCTCGCCACGGAAGCGGCGGTACTGCAGGCAGCCGTCGCACTTCTCGCTCGCCGGCAGGGCCTTGTCCCGCGCGAAATCGTAGCTTGCCTGCTCGCGGTCGCCGTAGAGCAGGTACGAGCCGGCGAGGGCGTACATGAGCCCCTCGTGCTCGGTCTTCCACGGCTCGGCGTCCCCCTCGCCCGCGTAGCGGGTCCCGTCGACGAGCGGCGCGAGGCTGCGGAGCGCCGCGGCGGCGAGCGTGCGGGACGTGTCGATGTACGTGTACAGCTCCGGCGACGGGCGCCCGAACCGGTCCGGCTCCTGCGACGGCTCGACGCCGGGCACGGCGAACGGCGGATCGACGGGGAGCGGCTCCCCGGACGCGTCGACGAAGCGGCCGAACGCGTCGACGTCGGCGAGGCCGTCGCCGTCCTCGTCGGCGAACGGCGCGGGCACGCCGTCGCCCGCGGGGAGCGCGAAGCCGCGTCGATCGCGGCGCGCGATGTAGCGCGGCGGCGCCGTGTCGCGCTCGGCGAAGCTCGGGTGCTCCGCGAGCGCCACCGCGCCCGCGAGCTCGGCCAGGGTGCGCGGCCGGCTCGGCTGGGCGGTGGCCGGATCGACGACGAGCGGCTCCGCGCTCGACGTCGCCGGCTCCAGCGCGAGCAGCTCTCTCTTGCCGGCGGCGAAGAGCGCCTGGAGCGCCGCCGCGCCCGTCCCGCCGGGGCCGAGGACATCGAGCGACGCCCGCGTCATCGCGCGGAGCTCCGGGTACTCGAGCGCCGCGCGCGCCGCGCCGAGCGCCACGCCGGCCGGCCGGTAGCCCCGCCGCTCCCCGATCTGCGCGAGCTTGCCGGACGCCTCCTCGCTGCCGGCGAACGCCGCCGAAAGCCGCCCGATCCCGCGCGTCGACGCCGGCAGGACCGGCGGCCCCTCCCTGTCGAACGGGTTCGTCTCGTAGAGCGGCGCGATCGTCTGCGACAGGCTCAGGAAGGCGTCGTGCAGCCGGATCTTGCCGCCCCCCTCCCCGGCCGCGACGTTGTCGATCTCGACGTCCGGCACCGCGGCGTTGACGGCGCGCACGAGGTCGCCGCGCCACCGCGCCATGGTCTCGACCTTGGCCACCCCGAGCCTGCGCGCCCGCTCCGCCTTCTCGCCGGAGACCGGCGGCAGCAGCGACGCGTCCACCCTGTCCTCGTAATGGCCCGCGCTGTCGTAGTGACAGACGCGCTGGTACGAGGCGCCGGTGTGGTCCTCGTTCAGGCTCGACGCGCCCACGCGGTCGCAGAGCACGCCGAAGACGTCGTCGCCCAGCGTCGCCCTGGGGGGCGCTACCCGCCGCGTGTCGAGCGGCTCGTGACAAGAGGCAGCAACCGCCCCGGCGGCGACGAGCGCAACCAGCCGAAACACACCCGCGGCCGAGCAACGCAGCGTACGCCTGCGCATAGAGGACAACCTCCCCGATACGCCTCCAGGGTAGACGATTACGCTCCAGGTGCGTAGGCACTTCCTGCCCATGCCGGTGAGCTGGATGGCAGCGCGGCGCGTATTCTCCACGTTCTCTGTACTGCGAGGGAGACGGCGGCGGGCCCGACGGTGTTAGGCTGCGGGGCGATGGCGACCGCCCAACAAGCCCCGTTCACCGCTGTCATCCTCGCCGCCGGACAAGGGACCCGCATGAAGAGCGCCCGACCGAAGGTGCTCCACGAGCTCTGCGGCCGGCCGATGCTCCACTACGTCGTCGACGCGGCCCTGGCCGCCGGCGCCTCGGACGTCGTCGTCGTGGTCGGCCACGGCCGCGACGAGGTCTCCGCGGCCCTGGACAAGGCGTTCAGCGCCCACGGAAAGAGCGTCCGCACCGCGCTCCAGCCCGAGCAGCGCGGCACCGGCGACGCGGTGCGCTGCGCCATGCCGCAGCTGAAGCCGAGCACCGAGGCCGTCCTGATCCTGTGCGGCGACACGCCGCTGCTCGATCCAGGGCAGCTGACGCAGCTCCTCGACGCGCTCTCCGGCGCGAGCGACGCGCCGATGGCGCTGCTCACCGCGCAGGTCGCCGACCCCACCGGCTACGGCAGGATGCTGCGCGACGGCTCGGGCCGCGTGATCGGCATCCGCGAGCACAAGGACGCGAGCCCCGAGGAGCGCGCGATCACCGAGGTGAACCCCGGCGTCTACCTCGCCCGCAGCGCGTTCCTAGAGCGCGCGCTCGCCGGCCTGACGACCGACAACGCGCAGGGCGAGCTCTACCTGACCGACATCGTCGCGCAGGCGGCGAAGGCCGGCGGCGCCGCGGCGGTCGTGGCCAGGGACGCCGGCTCGCTCGTGGGCATCAACGACCGCGCGCAGCTCGCCGCGGCCGAGGAGGTGCTCTACGGCCGCATCGCCGACCGGCTGCGCAAGAGCGGCGTCACGATCAGGACGAGCGCCCGCGTCGACGCCGGCGTGGCCGTCGAGGCGGACGCGGTCATCGAGCACGCGGTGGTGCTGCGGGGCCAGACGCGCGTCGGCGCGGGCGCGCGCATCGACGTGGGCTCGGTCCTCACGGACGTCGTCGTCGAGGCGGGCGCCTCGGTGAAGCCGTACACGGTCGCCTCGCAGTCGTCGATCGGCGCCGGCGCGCAGATCGGGCCGTTCTCGCACCTCCGCCCGGACAGCCAGATCGAGGCCGACGCGCACATCGGCAACTTCGTCGAGACCAAGAAGACGGTGGTCCGCAAGGGCGCGAAGGCGAACCACCTCGCCTACCTCGGCGACGGCGATATCGGCGAGGGCGCGAACGTCGGCGCCGGGACGATCTTCTGCAACTACGACGGCTTCCGGAAGCACCGGACCGAGATCGGCCCCGGCGCCTTCATCGGCAGCGACTCGCAGATCGTCGCCCCGGTGAAGATCGGCGCGGGCGCCTACGTGGCGACGGGCACGACAGTGACCCGCGACGTGCCGGCGGAGGCGCTCGCGATCGGCCGGGTGAAGCAGGAGAACAAGGAAGGCTACGCCGCGAAGCTCAAGGCGCGGCTGAAGGACGCGGCGAAGAAGTAGCGGGCGCCGCGGCGGCGCGATCTCCCCGCGCGGGGGGTCGCGCCCGCTCCTGCGACGGCCCGGCGCTACTCGGCGTCGCTGGCCGCGGCGCGCTCGCCGGCCGCGCCGTCACGCAGCGACGGGATGACGTGGCCCATGCGGAGGCGCTTCGCCTCGAGGTAGGGCGCGGAGAAGGGGTTGGCCGCGACGAGCGCCGGCGAGCGCGAGGAGATCCTCACGCCGAGCGCGCGGAGCGCGTCGACCTTGTCCGGGTTGTTCGTGAGCAGCCGGATCGACTCGATGCCGAGGTGATCGATCATCGCGGCCGCGGGCTCATAGCCGCGGGCGTCGTCGGGCAGCCCGAGGATGCGGTTGGCGTCGACCGTGTCGTGACCGAACGCCTGGAGCTGGTACGCGCGGATCTTGTTGGCGAGCCCGATGCCGCGCCCCTCCTGCCGCAGGTAGAGCACGACGCCGAGCCCGCGGCGGCCGATCTCGGCCTGGGAAGCCTCGAGCTGCTCGCGGCAGTCGCACTTCAGCGAGCCGAAGACCTCGCTCGTGAGGCACTCGGAGTGCACGCGCAGCGTGACGTCCGACTTGCCACGCACGTCGCCCATCACAAGCGCGACGTGGTCGGGTGAGAGCCCCTGCTCGGAGCTCGTGGTTCCACCCCAGTGGAACACCAACATCTGAAACACACCGTGCTTCGTCGGCACGGGCGCCTGGGCGCGAATATCGAGCTGAGGCCGGATCGCCGTCGTCGGGACGTACATCTCGCTCTCCTGGTGGAGGGGTTTTGGGGTCTCGTGTCAAGCAAGGAGCAACGCGTCGAGTAATTCCGTTCACCTTGCCGATGTCCGGCCACCCCTGAAGGTGGCGTCAATCAGGTAGCGTAATCACTGGGCAGGGACAAGGTGAGCTCTCCAAGTTGTTGCTCCACGGACATACCGGGAACAACTGCGCAGGGCTAGCCGAGGTCCCGCGCGAGCTGGGCGGCGAGCAGGCGCGCGACCTCCGAGAGGTCGAAGGGCCAGGCATAGCGGAGCGCAACCGAGGGGTGCTCGGCGCGCAGCTGCGCGATGATCTCCGGGATCTCCACCTCGGAGTGCACGCCCCCCGGGGTCAGCATCGACGGGACCACCGCGATCTCCGTCGCGCCCCGCTGGACCGCCGTCGCGACGGCCTCGGGGAGCGTCGGGGCGCAGAACTCGTTGTAGGCGACGAGGAGCTCGGCGCCGCCGAGCAGCGGCGCGAGCTCCGCGGCCAGGCGCTCGATGCCGGCGCGGTAGGGGTCGTTCTCCGGCGTGCGCGGCCAGGCGCGGACCTTCGCCTCGAGCTCGCGCTCCTCGTGGCCCGGCGCGCCGCCCCCGCCCGCCGCGCGGCGGCCCTCCAGCGCCTTGAGGCGCGTCACGAGCTCGCGCGGACAATCCGCCGCCGGCGCCCCGTGCCCGACCAGGATGACGACCCTCTTCATGCGACAGCTCCTCTCCCCGTGTCCGCGCGCGCATCCCGCGCCGCCCCGCGCCTCAGAACCACGCCGGCTCGATCCTGGCGTACGAGTCCTCGCCCGAGCGGCAGAGCGCGGCGAGCGCGTCGACCCGGGGCAGCTCCGTCGAGAACCAGTACTGCGCCGCGCAGAGCTTGCCCTCGAGGAAGCCCGCTGGCGAGGAGCCCCGGGCCAGCCCCTCCCGGGCCGCCGCGGCCATCTCGAGCCACTGCCAGGCGATCACGACGGTGGAGGCGAGCTCCATGTAGTCCGCGCTGTGCCGCAGCATCCGGTCGACGTCGCCGCGCGCCCCCGCCTCCGCGAGGTGCGCCGTCACCTCGTCGAGCAGCGACGCCGCCGCGCCCAGGCGCTCGCCCCACGCGGGCTCGACCCCGGCCCGCTGCGCCCGGCCGAGGGTCCGCTGGATCTCGCCGCCGAGCGCCCTGAGCGCCGCGCCGCCCTCGGCCACGACCTTGCGGCCGAGGAGGTCCAGGCCCTGGATGCCCGTCGTCCCCTCGTGGATCGAGTTGAGCTTCTGGTCCCGGAGCCACGCCTCCGGCAGGTACTCGCTCGAGTAGCCGTAGCCGCCGTGGACCTGGACCGCGAGGGCGTTCGACTCGAACCCCTTCTCGGCGGGGAACGTCTTGGCGACGGGCGTGAGCAGGTCGAGGAGCCGCTGGGCGCGCGCCCGCTCCTCGGCGTCCGCGGCGTGCGCGGCGAGGTCGGCGAACAGCGCGGTCGTCGCGAGCAGCGCCAGGCTGCCCTCCACGATGGCCTTCTGCCGGAGCAGCATGCGGCGCACGTCGGCGTGCTCGATGATCGGCACCTGCGGCGCCGCCGGGTCCCTCGAGCCGAGCCGCCGGCCCTGCGGCCGGACGAGCGCGTAGCCGAGCGCCTCGTGGTAGGCCGCCGAGGCGGTCGCCGCGGCGTTGACGCCCACCATGATCCGGGCCTCGTTCATCATCTGGAACATGTAGGCGATGCCCTGGTGGGGGCTGCCCACGAGGTAGCCGTGGCAGTCCCCCCGCTCGCCGAAGCTCATCGACAGGCTCGGGAGCCCGCGCCAGCCGATCTTGTGGATCATGCCGGCGACCTCCACGTCGTTCGGGACGAGCTGCCCGCCTTCGGTCCCCCGCTCGGGCCGCCGCTTGGGCACGGCGAACAGGCTCACGCCCTTGATGCCCGGCGGCGCGCCCTCGATGCGCGCGAGCGTGAGGTGGACGATGTTCTCGGTGAGGTCGTGATCCCCGCCCGAGATGAAGATCTTCGACCCGCGGACGAGGTAGTGCCCGGCCTCGGTCCGCGCCGCGCGCGTCTGCACGTCGGCCAGGCTCGAGCCTGCCTGGGGCTCGGTGAGCGCCATCGTCCCGGTCCACTCGCCGGCGTACATCCGGGTCATGAACGCGGCCTTCAGGGCGTCGTCGCCGAAGGTCTCGATGAGGTGCGCCGCGCCCGTGGTCAGGCCGAGGTAGCTGCACGCGCTCAGGTTGGCCGCCATCAGGTAGGCGCCGGCGAGGGTCGCGACGACGAGCGGCAGCTGCTGGCCCCCCACCGCCGCCGGCCGCGTCGCGGCGAGCACCCCGAGCTCGACCATCGGCCGGAAGACCTGCTTGAGCGCGGGGTGGACCTTGATGGCGCCCCCCTCGAAGCGGGGCGGGGACTCGTCCACCGGCTTGTAGGTCGGGAACAGCACGTCGCGCGCGAACCGCCGGCAGCTCTTGAGGTAGAGGTCGAACGTCTCCCGCGCGTGATCGGCGAAATGGGGGAGCTCGCAGAGGCGCGGCGCGTCGAGCACCTCGTAGAGGAGGAACTCGACGTCGCGGTCGTTGAGCAGCGGGTTCTGAGGGGCGGTCATGGCGTCTGTCGTCGGCCTCGGCGCAAAGTAGGCGCGCACGAAGCAGGATGTCGAGGGCCTGTCGCGGCCATGGGTCCGGCGAGCGTGCGCGGACGCGCGCCGGTGGATCGCGGCGGTGCGGCGGGCGAAGCCGCCTGCTTCGCGGCGGCGGGCGTCCTCATCCGGCGAGGCCGCGCCGGCATCCGGAGGTGAACCGGGAGGACCTCTCCGGCGCCGAGGCGTCGGCAGAAGAAATATCTGTTATTTCAACGGGTTGCGACTGACGCTTGGCCGATTCGTCTTCCGGCGTGGCCCAACGCGGGCCCAACGAACAGGCGTTTGCGGGACTGGCGGACTTCGACGGCACCGGGCAGGTCTCCCTGCAGACGCGCAACGCGCGGAGCCTGGCGGCCTCCCTGCACCCGCTCCGCCCCGTGAAGTCGAAGGGCTGAATCAGCTCCCAGCTCGGGCGCTTGGAGGCGGCCCCTGTTCCCCTGCAGGCGAGACGCCCCGAGCGCGGCGCTGCGCGCGGGCGAGGGTCCCGTCCGCGGCGAGGACGTCGGTCAGAACTGCTTGAAGAACTTCCACGACTCGATGGGAATCCAGTTCGGATTGCCGTCGATGTTCGTGTGCCCGCCGCCGAAGGTGCACACCCGCGTCGGATGTTCCGGATCGCAATCCTGGAAATCGTAGCAGCTGTACGCGCCGTTTGAAGTCGGGATGTCGGTCGGAATCGTGCAGCCGTTGTCCTCAGCTTTTTCGAGGGCGATGAACTTGGCCCCTCTCTTTTGAGCTTCGTTGTTCACCCAGGGGCACGTCCCGTCGGTCATGCCCGTCGTGTGCATCCAAGCAATGGGCTTACGTGTCTTTTCAGGCAACCAGATGTTGTAGTTGGCCGGGGCGATGCCCACGGCCGCACGGATCTCCGCTTGATGGTTCGTCGACAGCGAATAGGTGATCATCCCTCCGAAGCTGAAGCCGGTCGCGAACACGCGGGTCGTGTCGTAGCAGACACTTTCATTCATGAGCGCCATGATGTCGTCGAACAGCGCGTGGTCCTTCTCTTGCCACGTTGCACCGTCCGAGGAGGGGGCCACGAAGATGGCTTGCTCTCCGTCGGCCTCCAGCTGCGGTTTGAGGAAGTAGAAGTCTTGCCCCTCGACGTCTTGCCAGCGGCTGCCGATCCAATGTGAGGTGTAGAACAGCCGGTAGGGCTTGTTCATGTCGTAGTTCTTGGGCATATCGACGTAGTACACGCGATTTTGGCCCGAGCTTGAGATCGTATACTCCTTGGTCGTCAACGTGGTCGCCTTGCCGCACCCCGCGCTCGGCACAGGCGCGTTCCCCATGGGAATGGCTCCTTCGGGCCAGCCACCCGTGCCAGCACTGCCGCTGCCGGTCGGCTCAGCCCCGCCACTCCCGCCGCTGTTGTCACCGCCGGTCCCAGCCACGGTGGTGGTGCTGCTAGAGGTCGCACCGCCGCTGCCGCTCGCGCTGCTGACGGAGCTGGTCGCCGTCGCTCCGCCCCCTCCGTCGTTGTTCGAGTCGGACTCGGCGGAGGCGCACGAAATCGCGACCGAGCTCGCAAGGGTGACACAAAAGGCGAGTCGTCTGAACGTTTGATCTTGCATCACGGGACTCCTACGTACCGGAATGAGGTAAAAAGGAAACGAAACGATTCGAGCCGCAGGGCGGCCTGCCGCGTACGCCCGACCAGATCGACCGGACGGGGATCTTGTTCGTGCGCACGGCGGGGTCCCTCGGGAGTACCTACCGCAAAAGCTCGGCATGCAGCGGCAGCACCCAGGATTTCACGACAGCCGTCCAGCAAGCGAGGGTTGTCGCGTCCTCTGGTGGATCGCTCTTGACAAAACACCAATGACCATCGACCAGCCATCGCTTCCGCGACGACCGAGCGAACAGGATCAGTGTAAAATACAACCGAATGGATCAGATTGACGAAGAGCTCGGTACTGATGAGGACCCGAGCAAACCGAAACAATCGGATAGCCCTCGACTGCAATGTGAACGCTCACATTGCCGGTGTCAATTCCAATCGACCGCCCCGCGGGTATCCTCGGGCCCGAGGGAGGACAAGGCTGGCGGGGCTCCTTCGGAGCGCCGCGTAAGAGGGGTGGGCGCCGGACCGCGTCATTGCCGGACTGCCCGACCAGCGCGAAGCCGATCAGCGCGTCAAAAGCCCGTCTCGTCGATCGCCAGCGCCGTTGGACCAAGCCCGAGTCGAGCAGCATCGGCGATGCGGATCGCGCTGCCACCACAATCGTACTGTCAGCGTGTCATGTTGCCGCGGTCGATGCGGAGACTGTGCCTGTCCAACTCCACCTCTCGTCGGGTAGCAGGGCGTGTGGTAGTCGAGCTTGTGGACGAACAGGTGGGCCGAGAGGCTCGGATCGGCAAGGCGCCTGTCGATCGGGCGCTCCGGCAGCGAGCGGGGCGCCGCTATTGCTGCGGCGTGGCCGGGTGCGCCGTGCTGGCGGGCGCGCGTCGCCCTGCGCGCCGCGTCCGGAGCCGCGCGACGCGGCCCTGCACGTCGTCGGCGAGCACGTAGAACGCCGGCACGACGAGGAGGCTGAGCGCCGTCGAGACGAGCAGTCCTCCGATGACCGCGGCGGCCATCGGGGCCCGGATCTCGGCGCCGGGGCCGAGCGCCAGCGCCGACGGGACCGCGGCCATCAACGTCGCGATCGAGGTCATCAGGATCGGGCGCAGCCGCACCGGGCCGGCGCGGAGCATCGCCGCGCGGGCGTCCATCGCCTCCCCTGCCCCCTCGCCGTGCCCGCCTCGCACTTCGATGGCGTGATCCACCAGGATGATCGAGTTCTTCTTCACGATCCCCATGAGCAGGAGGATCCCGATCATGCTGAAGATGTTCAGCGTCTGCCCGGCGAAGAGCAGCGCGAAGGCGGCGCCCGCGATCGACAGCGGCAGGATCGTCAGCACCGTGATCGGGTGCAGGAACGAGTTGAACTGGGACGCGAGGACCATGTAAGCGACCAGGATCCCGAGCACGAGCGCGAAGAGGAGGCCGCCCATCGACTCGCGGAACGTCACGCTCGCGCCGCCCAGCACCAGGCGGTAGCCGGCCGGCAGGTCCCGTCCGAGCGCCTCGACCCGCGCGACCGCCTCGCCCTGCGAGTGCCCCGGCGCGACGTTGCCGAAGATCGAGATCGCGCGCTCGCGGTCGCGGCGCGTGATCGCCTGCAGCGCAGGGAGCTCCTCGTAGTTGACGACCGACGTCAGCGGCACCAGCGCCCCCGACGCGCTCCGCACCTGGATGCGCGCGAGGTCCTCGGGCCGGCTCCGCTGCTCCGCGAGCAGGCGCGCGCGGACGTCGATGCGCCGCCCGTTGTCGTTGTACTTGGCGATGCGCCCGCCGCCGATCAGCGTGTTCAGCGTCGTCGCGATCGACTCGACGCTCACGCCGAGGTCCGCCGCGCGCGCCCGGTCGGGCACGATGCGGAGCTCGGGCATGCCGAGCTGGTAGTCTGTGTCGAGATCCACGACGAGGCCGCTCTGGGCGAGCTCGCCCCGGATGCGCTCGCTGTGCTTCGTGAGCTCACCCCAATCGGGGCCGCGGACCGAGAACTCGACCGGGAACCCGCGCTGGGCCGTGAAGCCCGACTGGGAGAGGTCCTGCACCACCGCGCGCAGGCCGGGGTAGCCGTTCAGCTCCTTGCGGAGCACGCCCTGGAGGTCGGCCTGCGAGAGCTTCCGCTCGTCCGCCGGCTTCATGGTGACGAACAGGATCCCCCCGTTCACGCCGCCGCCGCCGCCGAAGCCGCCGACGACGGAGAAGACGCGCTCCACCGCCGGGTTCTCGCTCACGAACCGCTCGGCGCGCTGGAAGAGCCGATCCGTCTCCTCGATGTCCGAGCCGACCGCTGTCTGCAGGCGCACGAGGAGCCGCCCCTGGTCCTGCGAGGGGACGAACTCCGTCGGGAGCCGCTGCAGGGTGACGACCGCGCCCGCGAAGAGGCCGACGCCGAGCAGGATGACCGCGACGGGGAACCGGAGCGCCCGGACGAGCATCCAGCCGTAGCCGCGGGCGAGGGCCTCGAAGCCGCGGTCGACGAGCTGCCCGACGCGGCCCCGGCCCTCGCGCGAGACGTCGAGGATCTGCGCGCAGCGGGCGGGCGCGAGGGTGATCGCCTCCAGGTACGAGAGGAGCACGGCGATGCAGAGGGTCACGCCGAACTGGAGGAAGAACCGGCCGACCACCCCCTCCATGAAGATGATCGGGATGAAGATCGCGACGACCGCGAGCGTCGCGGCGAGCGCCGCGAAGGTGATCTCGGCCGTGCCCTCGCGCGCGGCGCGGACGCGGTCCTTCCCCCCCTCGGCGTGCCGGTGGATGTTCTCGAGCACCATGATCGCGTCGTCGACGACGATGCCCACGGCGAGCGAGAGCCCGAGCAGCGTGAAGGTGTTCAGCGTGAACCCGAGGAAGTAGATCGCGGCCACCGTGCCGAGCAGCGACATCGGGATCGCCAGGACGACGTTGATCGTGCTCGAGAGCGACCCGAGGAACATCCAGCAGACCAGGGCCGTGAGCGCGATCGCCATGCCGAGCTCGAGCTCGATCTCGTGGACCGACTCCTCGATGAACTTGGTCGAGTCGAAGTTGACCCCGACGCTCATCCCCTCGGGCAGCGTCTTCTGGACCTCGGCGAGCGCGGCCCGGACCCCCTTGGCGACCTCGACCGCGTTCGAGCCGCGCTGCTTCCTCACGCCGAGGCCCTGCGCGGGCTCGCCGTTCACGCGCGCGAGCCGGCGCACGTCCTCGAAGCCGTCCTCGATGAGCGCGACGTCCTCCAGGTACACCGTGGACCGCGCCGACGACGGCGGGCCGGCCAGCGCGCCGGCCGCGGCGCCCGGCTGCGCGGCGGCGCCGGGGCTGCCCTGGGCGATGACGATCTTCTTGAAGGTCGCGAGGTCGAGCGCCTCCCCCATGACCCGCACGTTCACCTCGCGCCCCTCGGTCTCCAGGCGGCCGGCGGGGAGCTCGATGTGCTGGCGGCGCAGGGCCTCGGTGACGTCGGCGATGGTGAGCCCCTTCGAGGCGAGGCGGTCGGCGTCGATCCAGATGCGGACGTTGCGCTCGAGGTAGCCGCCCAGGGTCAGCTCGCCGACGCCGGGCACGGTCTGGAGCTTCTCCTTCAGCCGGTAGCGCGCGATGTCGGCGACGAGCTGGGGGGAGAACGGGCCGGAGAGCCCGACCCACATGATCGGCTGGTCCTCCGGGTTCGTCTTGGAGACGACCGGCGGGTCGAGGTCGAGCGGCAGGTTGCGCTGCGCCTGGGAGATCTTCGTCTGCACGTCCTGGAGCGCGACGTCGACGTCGCGCGACAGGTCGAGCTCGATGGTGACCGAGGCGCTGCCCTGGCGCGACGTCGACGTGATCGACCGGATCCCCTCGACCTGGACGGCCGCCTCCTCGAGCGGCTCGACCACGTCGTGCTCCATGATCTCGGGGGCGGCGCCCTCCAGCGTGGCGGAGATGGTGATCGTCGGGAAGTCGACGTCGGGGAACTGGCTGATGCCGATGCGCGAGACGGCGACGAGGCCGAAGACGATGGTCGCCGCCATCAGCATCCAGGCGAAGACCGGCTTCCTGAGGCACGCTTCGGTGAGGCTCATGGCGCGCTCCGCGTCGAGCTGGCGGGAGAGGTCGCGGGCGCCGCGCCGGCCGACGAGGGCGGCGCCGCGCCGGCGGGGGCTACCGGCGCCGCCGCGCCGGCCGATGAGGGCGGCGTCGCGCCGGCGGGGGCTACCGAAGGCGGCGCCGCGCCGGCGGGGGCTACCGGCGCCGCCGCGCCGGCCGATGAGGGCGGCGTCGCGCCGGCGCCCTCCCTGGCGTGCCCGGCGGTCTGGCCTTCGGGCTGGCTGCCTGGCGGCCCGACGCGGACCTGCGCCCCCTCGCGTAGCGCCTCCGCGCCGCGCACCACGAGGCGCTCCCCCGCCGAGAGCCCCGACTTGACCTCGACGCGCCCGTCCGGCGTGCGCAGCCCCAGCGAGAGCACGCGCTCGCGCGCGGTGGTGCCGTCGACCACGTAAGCGAGGAACCCGCGCTCGCTCGGCCGCACCGCGGTCAGCGGGATCACCGGCGCGTCGCCGCTCGCGCCGACGGGCACGGTCACCTCGGCGAACGTGCCGGAGCGGAGCAGGTCCTTGCCCTCGCCCTGCACCTCGCCGGTCACGGCGACCATGCGCGTCGCGGGGTCGGCCGCGTCGGCGACGTGGGTCAGCTTCGCCGTGTAGGTCCGCGCGTCGCCCTTCACCTGGAAGCGCGCTTCCATGTCGGGCCTGACGCGCGGGGCGTCGGGGGCTGGGATCTGGAAGCGGAGCAGGAGCGGGTCGCGGCGGAGGAGCGTCGCGAGCACGGTGCCGACCGCCACGTGCTGGCCGGTCTGCACGGTGCGCGTCTGGATCTTCCCCTGGATGGGCGCGCGCACGTAGGCGTCGCGCAGGTTCAGGAGCGCCTGGTCGACGGCGATCTTCGCCTCGGCGACCTGGGCGGAGGTGATCGCCGATCTCGACCGCCAGGACGCGACGTCTTCCTTGCTGAACACGCCCTCGGCGCCCTCGGCCTCGCGCCGCTCGAGCCCCGCGACGGCCTCGGCCTGCGTGGCGGTCATGCGGTCGAGCGTCGCGCGGGCCGCGCGGACGGCGAGGTTGTACCGGGCGGGGTCGATCTCGACGAGCACCTGCCCCGCCTTGACCTCGTCGCCTTCCATGAACCGGACCGCCTCGACGACGCCGGCGACGCGCGCGGTGAGCTGCACCTGCTCGAACGCCTCGACCGTGCCGACGGCGGGGACGGCGTACTCGACCCGCTCCGCGGCGACGGGCACGACCTCGACAGGGAAGCTCGTCCCCTTTCCGGGCCTGCGCCCCTGCTCGGGCGAGGCCTCCTCGCCCTTCTTGCAGGCCGGAGATCCGAGGAGGACGAGCCCCGCCACGAGGGCGAGCGCGGCGACGCGAATCGGTTGGAGCGCCATCGAGTTCGAGGCTTAGCGCAACTGGCGGCCCCGCGCGCGGGCTTCGGCGGGCGTCACGCCGGCCACAGGCCGCGCTGCAGCGGGCACCGCGCTGCAGCGGCGCCGTCCGTGGGCGAGCGCCGTCCGTGGGCGAGCGCCGTCCGTGGGCGAGCGCCGTCCGTGGGCGAGCGCCGTCCGTGGGCGAGCGCCGTCCGTGGGCGGACGCCGCGTTTCAGCGGCGCCGTCCGTGGGCGAGCGCCGTCCGTGGGCGGAGCCCTGACGCGCTTGAGCCCTGGCAACGTGCCGGTGGGCTCCCAGTGCTTGTTGATGAATCCAGCCACCTGCCCTGCCTCCTCGAGGGCGGCGTCGTAAGGCACCTTGAGCGGGTTCTCCGTCTGAGCAGCGGCCTTGGCCTGGTCGTGCCAGCGGTCGTAGTGATTTGTATTCTGCTTCTTGGGCATGAGCGCGAGACTTACCCGGCTGGAGAGGGCCTGGGAAGGTGCCCGGGCGTCGTGAAAATGCTGCTGAGCCTGCTGGAAGAAAGAGCTCGGAATCGTCCATGTCCCCGAGATCCCTCTCATAGGGACCCGTCGCCTTCGTCGGGACACACGGAGACGAACGAGCCCAGGTGGATGCTCCTGGCACCGCTTCATCGAGTGACGCCGCAGACCAGGAGCGTCACGACGAGGCGCTGATGGCCGGAGAGGGGCGGCGGCGCCGGGGCGGTCGCGCCATACGTTCTGCCCTACGGCGTCGACGCAGCGAAAATCTGCTGCGGACGGTCTCTCACCGGGAGCGCCCTACATCTTTCCTTCCGCCTTTCCCGCGCCCGGGAGCGGAGCCGTGCGCTTCGTGCTCCCGCTCCTCGGCGCTGGAACGGCGCTCCCGGCGGAGCTGGCCACGGGGCTGGAGCTCGCCGCAGCTGGCGGCGCCGCCGGCGGCCAGCGCGTGCACCGGTACTCCCCGAAGATGATGTGCTCGCGCCTGCACCGGATCGAGATGTCCTCGCCTCGCACGGTGAGATGAAAGCTCCGGCCGAGCGAGCTGCGCACGGAGCTGATCATGAGCTCGTCACACGGAGCTTGCACGCCCCCGCACGCCTGGGCCCGCGCCATCGCGTCCACCTCCGGCTCCTCCGCCACGAAGTTGTGGATGAGCATCAGCGGCACCGCGAGGCCCGCCATCCAGAGAAGAAAGGCGAACAGCTGTTGCAGTACACGTCCCATGGAGACGACGTTAGGCCTCCTCACCGACCGAGAAAATCGATTTCACCTCGTGGCCCGTCGAAATGCGCCGCGCTGGGCGACCGCGCCGCAGAGCGATCGCATTCGTTTCACGAATTTTCCTTAATGATTTTTGTCGCTGCTCGTAAGAGCTCCACCGCGGCGTTCCAGATCGCACTCCATGAGCCACTGAGGTCGATTTTTTGACGGAACCGATGCGCTGCTCGTAAGCGTGTGACGCGCCTCCACGTGCATGCCGAGCGACTCAGGTCGATTTGCTGGCAGTTCTGGCGGGCTGCTCGTAAGCGTGTGGCCGGCCCACGGCACACCTTGAGCTCAGCACCCTCGGGGCCGGGTCCCGCCGGGCGCGCACGAGGGCGCCGGATGATGGACGACGAGGCTGTGGACGACTCCACGGAAGGGTCGCTCGACGCGATCGGGCTGTTGAAGATCATCCGCTGCAAGAAAGCCGATCGTGGCCTCCCATGCATGATGCAGTGTGCAGAAGCGGGGATCTCGTGTGCAGCGAAGCGGCCTCATCCAAAGGAGGCCTCTCGGGCGACAATGCCAAGAGCGAAGCCGACAGTGAACCCTAAAAGGGCTCCGATGGCCGGGATGTTCCTGCTCGTAATGTAATCATGACGAGTCTCTTGACATCCTCAGCCGGCGGACCCTCGCTACTTGCACGGAGGGCAGTCTCCACCGCAGTCAGCGTCTTCCTCTTCGCCGTTCCTCCGGCCGTCGCTGCAGGTGCGCGGCTGACATTCCCCAGCGAAGCAAATGCCACTCTCGCAGTTCTCGTTGGTCCGGCACTTGTAGCCATCTGCACATGGGTAGCAGCCGTAGCCACAATCCACGTCGGTCTCGTTACCGTTCTGCACGTGATCAAGACACCTGTCGACCGAGCATGTACCGTCTGGCCCGCACACGCCCGTGATGCAGTCGTATTTGTTCTTGCACGGCTTCGTTATCCTGCAAGGATCGCAATGACCACCGCAGTCCGTGTCAGTCTCCCCGAAATCAGGATCGAGCATGCCGTTCTTGCACTCGAGAGGGATGCAGTCCCCGAGGAGGGAGCAGTACAGCGTCGAATCTGCGCAGTCCGCATCATACAAACATGTAACCTCCTGACCACTGCCATTGCAGAAGCCGGAGCCGGACGGCGCAGGGGAAGGTGCCACGTACTTGTTGACGGGCCCTGTCGGATCGCAGACGTCTTCGGTGCACGGGTTGCCGTCATCGTACACATCGTCTGCGTCGCGCTCGGCGACACGTTGGCCATCATGGCAGCGGGTGATCTCACAGTCGCCTCGGTACTGGCTCCTCGATGTCTCGAACAGCTCGAGCTCGCAGGCGCCCTCGATGCAGGCCATCTCCCCGCATCTCGGGTCCACATTATAAGGGAGCGCACAGTCCGTGGTGGCTCGGCACTCGGGCGGAGGCGTGTAGGTAGGCGGCGGAGGGTCCGAGCAAGCGAGCCAGGACGACGCGACGATGGGCACCGCGAGCACCGCGGGGAAACTCCTCTGTCTCTTCATGATCCCTCGTGTCAGATGTCTGGGCGGTCGATGTACAGCGGGCACGAAACGCAAGGTCCGCCGCAGTCGAGACCGGCCTCGTCGTCGTTCATCACCCCATCGCTACAGCTCGCCTCGCGGCACACGCCATCCACGCACACACCGCTCTGGCATGACTCGTGGGAGCTGCACTTCTTTCCTGGATCACAGGCGGGGCACGATGGGGCACCACAGTCGACGTCCGTCTCCGATCCGTTGAGCACACGATCGTTGCAGCGAGCGTGAGCGCACGTCCCATCTTCGCAGATTTGCTCGATGCAATCGTCGTCGCTGTCACAAGGCTGTCCGGATTCACAGGGATCGCACGGACCACCGCAGTCGAGTGCCGTCTCTCCGGAGGACACATCCAGGATGTCGTTTTCGCACCATTCATGGACGCACCTGCCGGACGCAGAGCATGCATAAGAAGGGTTTCCACAGTCCTCATCTCGTAGACAACCAACCCATTTGCCGTCCTTGCAATATCCGGACGTCTCCGGCGACGGCCCAGTCAGCTGAGGCAGGTGCGAGCCAGCTCCGTCTATGCAGCCGTCGATCGTGCATTCGTTGCCGTCGTCGAAGACATCGCTCCCTGAGTACTCAACCTGGATCTGCCCTTCGTCATCGCATTTGACGACACGACAGTCGCCAGCGAGCTGGTGTTCGAGCTGCTCGCGCAGGGCCAGCCTGCAGACGCCGGCGACGCACAGAGCTTGGCCGCACCGCGGGTCCACGGGTCCCAGGCAGTCCCGAGACGTCTCGCACGGCGTGGCGATGCATTCGCTGGCGGGACGGCACGCCCGCTCGCAGGGATCCCCCTCCTCCTCCCTGGCGCCGGGCTCACAGCAGCTCTCTTCTTCGGCGCTCGGGCACCGGCAGCGCCCGCCGATGCACTGCGTTCCGGTCCGCTCGGATTCGCATTCCTCGGTCGAATCGCATGGAGGCTCCTGCTCCACATCGACGTAGGCGTCACCGCTGCAGGCCACCCAGAGGGCGCCCGCCAGGAACACCGCGCAGGAGGCACACAGGTGCCGCTTCCACATGCGCGCCACGATACCAGGCGTCCTCGTGCACGGCACAGCAAGATCCGAAGTGCATGTCCAAAGACGAGCGCAGAACACATTACGTCGAGCGCACACGAATTCTCTGCCAAAATGGACTCTGTTCTACGAACGAACTCAGCGCCGCGCTCGCGAGCACGCCCGTACGATGTCGGGCGGCTACCAGGCGTAGGAGAGGGTCGCGCCGGGAGCGGCCCCGAGTGCCCCCAAACGGACCTTCGCCTGCGGCGCGAGCAGGAGCCCCGCGGCCGCGGCGCCGCCGGCCGCCACGCCGGCCCCGATGAAGGCGCCCACGGACAGCGCGGTGAAGGCCTTCGCGCGCCCGTCGGCCTCCGCATAGGCGTCACAGGCGGGGAGCCCCGGCCGGCAACGGAAGACCTCCCAGCGCGCCCGGACGAAGGCGGCGTCCCTGTCGTCGGCCGCGTCGTTGGCCTCCACGACCGAGACGCCGCCCACCACGCCGAGAGCGACCGACGTGGCCGCGAGCCCGCCCACGGTCCACCACCGGAGCGCCGGGCCGCGCGCCGAAAGCGGTGGAAGAGGTGGGGTCGCGCCGGGGAGCTCCGCCGCCTTGCTCGCCCGGGGAGCCCCGGGCGCCTCGGCCCCGGCGCGCTGGAGCACCAGCCAGACGGTCCGCTCCCCGCCCGCGTCGACCGCGGCCGGCACCTCGACCTGTGCCCCGGCGAGCTGCGCGCCAACGCGGTGCTGCCCGGGCGCGACGAACACGGGGAGCTTCAGCGGCGAGACGCCGACCTGCCGCCCGTCCACGAGCACGGCGGCGCCGGGCTCGCTCACGCGCACGTCGAGCGCGCCGACGTGCCGCCGCGCCTCCGCGAAGTTGGCGCGCGCCAGCTCGTAGCTCTCCTTGAAGCCCGGCGGCACCCAGATCTTCGGCGCGTCGGGGGTGCCGACCATGTCGAAGTAGATCGCGAGGAACTCCGCCGCCATCTGGAAGTCGCGGAGCCTGAACGACAGCATCCCGACGCGGAACGCGTCGGAGGCGCTCCTCGTGAGCCGCCATAACGTGAGGTGGATGTCGCGCGCGTCCGCGATTCGCCCCTGGTCCACGAGCCGCTTCGCCTGGTCGAGCATCTCCTTCTCCGGCCCGGTCGAGGGAGGGCGCCGCGGGGGCGGCTCTGCCGTTGCCGGCGCCGGGGACGAGAGCAGCAGCAGAACCGCGGTCATCAGGCCTCGTGGCGAGCATCTCATGGTCTTGTCTCCCGGGCGTCCTCCGCGCGACGAGGGCGCTCTGTGCAGTTCGCGAGGTGGCCGCGAGCTCGGTGCTCCCCCTACCCGGAGTCGAGCCGCTGGAACGAGAGCTCGTCCGACGCGATTCCACGCTCTCGACAGCCGTTCTTACCAGAGATCGCCGCATGGTTGCGGAGCGCTCGACACGAAGGCAGACGTCAGGCCAACAGCATGCATTACGTCGATCGCATCAAAATTATCAACCTCCGTGCACTCACGCTCGAACATGGAACTTCACGGCGGGAACGGAGCGGCGTCCATGTCGACCGCAGCTGACGCGCACACGGCAACTCCAGCGAAAAGGGTCCTCCGGACCTGCGGAATCCCCTTATTTTGCAGCCCTTTTCAGCGGAGAAATTGAACAGGGAGGCGGGGAGACAGGGAGTATTTCTGGATTTCCCTCCCCGTCTCCCCGCCTCCCTGTGAATTTTCCGAAGAATTTGAGGGGATGCGTCAGTCTCCGGACAGGAGCCGTGACCGCCCGCGCCCGTGGGACGGTCGCACCGCCACCGGACGCGTCGGTGCGCTGTCCGGGCGACCGCCCGCCCCTGTCCGGGCGACGCGCTACGTGTCCGGGCGACCGCCGCCCCTGTCCGGGCGACGCGCTACGTGTCCGGGCGACCGCCGCCCCTGTCCGGGCGACGCGCTACGTGTCCGGGCGACCGCCGCCCCTGTCCGGGCGACGGGGAACCGCCGCGAACCGCAACCTGGGTCGGGTACGGAACCGCTCGGCTCAACCTGGGTCGCGCTCGGCTCAACCTGGGTCCGGCTCAACCTGGGTCGCGCTCGGCTCAACCTGGGTCGCGCTCGGCTCAACCTGGGTCGGGTGCGGAACCGCAACCTCGGTCGGGTACGGAGCCACTTCAAGCCCGCCCGGCCGCTGCGGTGACGCCGCCTGGAGGCCGCCCGCCGCGCCTCCGCGCTCGCCCTCGGGCCGCGCCGCATCTACCATGGGGACATGCGCCCCACGGTCCTCCTCTGGGACATCGACGGCACCCTGCTCTCCACCGGCGGCGCAGGCCGGCGCGCCATGGAGCGCGCGTTCGCCCGGTATGCCGACCGGAGCGACGCGTGCGAGGCGTTCTCGTTCGCCGGCATGACCGACCGCGCCATCATCCGGGCCGGGCTCGAGGCGCTCGGGCGCGAGGTCACCGAGGGCGCCATCGACGCGCTCCTCGCGATCTACGTCGAGATCCTCGCCGAGGAAATGTCGCTCGCCGGCGACACCCGCGTCCACCACGGCGTCCTCGAGGCGCTCGACGCCGCCGCCGGGCGGGCGAACTGCGCCATCGGCCTCGGCACGGGGAACGTTCGCGCGGGCGCGCAGGCGAAGCTCACGCGCGTCGGCATCTACGAGCGGTTCGCGTTCGGCGGCTTCGGCTGCGACCACGAGCGCCGCGACGAGCTCCTGCGCATCGGCGCGGCGCGCGGGGCGGCGATGCTCGAGGCGCCCCTCGAGGCGTGCCGCGTCGTGGTCATCGGCGACACGCCGAAGGACATCGCCGCCGCCCGGGCGATCGGCGCCGAGTCGATCGCCGTCGCCACTGGCACCTACGCCCTCGCGGAGCTCGACGCCTGCGCCCCGACCCACAGCTTCAGCGACCTCCGGGAGAAGGGCGTGCTCGAGGCGCTGCTCGGGTAGCGCCGCGTCAGCTCGTCCCTGGCTGCGCGGGAGGCCTCACAGCGCTGCGCGGCCCGAGGAGCCCTGCGGGGCTCGCGCCCCGGGGGTCTCGCCGGACTCACCTGGCTCCTGCAGTTCATTCTGGACCGATCGTTCCAGAATGATCGGTCCAGAATG
This sequence comes from Sorangium sp. So ce321, assembly GCF_051530195.1. Lineage (NCBI taxonomy): Bacteria > Pseudomonadati > Myxococcota > Polyangiales > Polyangiaceae > Sorangium > Sorangium sp. So ce321. The sequence goes on from NZ_CP150329.1 coordinate 9,433,165, forward strand.
GGCCGCAGGAGCGAGGGCACCTGGGCTCGAGCACGGTGCCTGCCCGCGTCGAGCGACCAGCAGGGGCTCCTCGGGCTGCGCGGCGCCGTGAGACCGCCGTCGCCCCTCTGCTCAGTGCGAGCACATGTCGATGAGCATCGTCTCCAGCACCGCCTGCGCCGGGCGGCGGCTGCTCTTCAGCGCGAGATCTGTCTCGGCCAGGAGCCGCATCCAGCCGGCGAGCGCGCCCTTCGGGAGCTGGCGGATCGACTGCGCCACGTCGTTCGCCTTGAAGGGGGCCACGCCCGCGCGCTGGGCGGCCTCGGCCTGGCTCGCGCCCGTGGCGAGCGCCGACTCGAACTTCACCATCTGGCGGACCGACCACGAGACCGCCCCGAGCAGGCGCAGCCCGCCGTCGCGCGGGTCGTACGCGTCGGCGAGCGCCGCGAGCGCCCGGTCGAGGCGCCGCCTCCCGAGCGCGTCGATCAGCTCCCAGACCGTGCTCTGCCGGACGCGGATGACCACCTGCGCGATCGCGTCCTCGGTGATCGGCTGCTTCGGCCCGACGTACAGCGAGAGCCGCTCGAGCGCGTCGACCACGTAGCCGAGCTCGGGCCCGGCGAGCTCGGCGAGCTGCTCGGCCACGTCGCTCGCGATCGGGTTGCCCTTGTCGCGGGCCATCGTCGCGATGAAGCCGGGCAAGGCGCGGCGGTTCAGGGGCTCGCACGAGACGATGAAGTCGCCCTTCTTGGCCGAGGTGACGAGCCGGCGCTGGCCGTGGAGCTTCGCCGCGACGAGGACGAGGACCGCGCTCGGCGCGGGCGCCTTGGCGTACTCCGCGAGCGCGTCGAGCGGGCTCGCCTGCTTCACGCCCCGCTTGCCGCTCGCGCCGCGCTCGTCGTCGCCGTCGCCGTCGTCGCCGTCGTCCTTCTTCTCCCAGCGCTCGACGCTGCGCACGAGCACGAAGCGGCGCGGGCCCATCATCGGGAGCATGCGGGCGGCGTTGAGGATCGACTCGACGGGCGCGTCGCCCGCGGTGAACTTGTCCTCGTTGAAGCCGGCGATGCCCCCCTTGGCCGCCGCTTCCCGGATCGCGCTCACCACGCGATCCACCAGCCAGCGCTCCTCACCGAGCACGAGGTAGACGGGGCGAAGCGCGCCGGTGGTCGCTTCCTTCAAGGCTTGATCGGGCGTCACCGCTCCGGCATCGGGCGTTCAGGCAGGTGCGTCAAGGGCGACGCGCTCGCGTACGGCCCGATGAGCCCGACCCCTCCGTCACGGCAGCGAGAACGGCACTTCCACGCGCACGTTCGCGCCCGGCGCCGGAATGGCGACCGGCGGCAGCGCGGCGACGAGGCAGGCGGTGACCTCGGGGCGCGCCGTCTCCTGGTCCTCGATGAGGCCGCGCGCGATCTGCCGGCCTCCCGCGTCGAACGTGATGTTGAAGACGTACTTCACCGCGCGCGGCTCCGGCTTCGCCGCGATCGCCGGCTTGTAGCAGCGGTCCATCAGGGTCGGCCGGTGCGCGTCGAGCGCCAGCGCGGCCTGCCTCGCGACCTCGTCGCGCGGCACGGCCTTCGCGCTCTTCGGCGCGGGCGCGGCGGAGGCCCCCGGCCCGGCCTCGACCGGGGGTGCTGCGCCGGCGGTGCGCGCGTCCGGGGCGACCGCGGCCGGGCCGTGGCGGAGGCCGAGGTAGACGGCGGCGGCGATCATCGCGCTGCCGAGGACGATGGCGGTGGGGGTCGAGAGCTGCTTGGCCATGGGCTGGCGTCCCCCGCGGAGCCCGGGGGCGCGCCGCGCCCGCGCGGGTCCGCGGCCGCCGCTGCTTAGCCGGAACGCCGGCTGGCGGCGAGACGGCTCGCCGCGCGCCCGGCTGCGCCGCCGCCGCCGGCGTCCCGCGCGCTTCGACCCGTTTGACAGGCACACGCCCGGCCGCTCTCATGCCGCGCCGTGTGGTCCGTCCTCCTCGTGTTCGCCGCGACGTACGTCCTCATCGCCGCGCGGCGCCTGTCGCTCCTGCCGATCGGGCGCCCTGCCGGCGCGCTTGCAGGGGCGTGCGCGATGGTGATCCTGAGCTCGCTCGATCCCGGCGCCGGCCTGACGCCGCACGAGGCGTTCGGAGCGATCGAGCCGAACACCATCGGCCTCCTGCTCGGCATGATGCTGCTCTCGGCGTCGCTCGACCTCGCCGGGGTGTTCGAGCTCGCCGCCGCGTGGGTCGCCCGGCGGGACCTGTCGCCGGTCCGCCTGCTCTACCTCGTCACGCTGGGCGCCGGGCTCGCGTCCGCGGTGCTGCTGAACGACTCGGTCTGCGTGATGCTGGCGCCGCTCGTCGACCGGACCGCCCGGCGCGCCGGGCTCGATCGCGTGCCGTACCTCCTCGCCCTCGCGATGGGCGCCAACGCCGGCAGCGCGCTCACGCTCGCCGGCAACCCGCAGAACATGCTCGTCGGCCACCTCTCGGGCATCTCGTACCGCACGTACCTGCTCGAGGCGGGCCCCGCCGCGCTGATCGGGCTCGCCGTGACCGCCGTGACGCTGCACCTCCTCCTCCGCCGCCGGATCGCCGCGCGCACGCCCCCGCGCGATCCCGCGCTCGATTCCGCGCTCGATTCCGCGCTCGATTCCGCGCTCGATTCCGCGCCCGAGCCCGAGCCCGCGCCGCCGCCGCCCGGCGCGCGGCCGAGCGCCCTCGTGCCCATCGCGTGCATCGCGGTCGTCTCGGTGCTGTTCGTCCTCGGCGCGAACCTGGCGTGGACGGCGGTGGGCGGCGCGACCGCGGCCATCCTGCTGCACCGCCGCGACGCGACCGGCCTGTTCGAGCGGGTGTCGTGGACCGTGCTCGTGTTCTTCGGCGCCCTCTTCATCGTCGTGGCGGGCCTGCAGAAGACCGGCATGCCCGAGCAGGCGCTGCGCGCCGCGAGCCCCTTCATGCCCTCGGGACCGACGCTGGGCATCGTCGGCCTGAGCATCGCGATGCTCGTCGGCTGTCAGATCGTCTCCAACGTCCCCTTCATCCTGCTCGCGGAGTCGTACATCCGCAGCCAGCCCGATCCGCACCTCGCCTGGATCGCGACGGCCCTGGTCTCCACCCTGGCGGGCAACTTCACGTTGCTCGGCTCGGTGGCGAACATCATCGTCGTGGAGACCGTGGGCGCCGAGCGCGAGATCGGCTTTCGCTCCTACGCCAGGGTCGGTGTCCCGGTGACGCTCGCCTCGACCGCCGCGGCCCTCCTCTGGCTCCTGCTCGTGCGCTGAGCCGGGCCATCGCCGCGCCCGGGAAGCGCCGCGGCGCTCAGAGCTCGACCTGCCGGCGCTCGCGCTCGCGATCTCGCCCGCCCTCGCGCCCGCGGTGATGCCGCGCCGCGGCGCGCGCGAGCCGTCGCCCCTCCAGCGGCCCGCGCCGCGCGTCGATCCACGCGTGGATCACGGTGATCCCCACGGCAGCACAGAAAGCAGGGCCCATGGCGAGCATCACGAGAGGTCTCAGGGCGGGGTGAGATGCACGTGTATCCATGTGTCCCAGCATACTCTTTTCAACGTTGCGCGACAGCGCGTTGCGTCGAAATCGATTCGATTCTGATCGAGGAGAACCAGCCCCCAGGTTCGCCGCGCGAAGGACGACGGAAAAATCTTGTATTGCTGGATCATGGTCATTACACATGCCTTGACCGACCGCGGCCTCTGCGCGCGCGGCACGCAGCGCTGCGGCGACGGGAGCCCCTCGGAGGCGCGCCTGCGCGGCCGATCTCCCTGGTAGCGACGAGGGAGCCGCGGTCCCCCACTCCTGGAGAGGCCTCCTCATGGCGCACGATCTGTCCAAACGCGTTGCCCTCGTCACCGGCGCTTCCCGCGGCCTCGGCGCGGCCATCGCCCGCAAGCTCGCGGGCTCTGGCGCGCGGGTCGCCGTCAACTACTTCGGCGGTCGCGAGGGGGCGACGCGCGTGGTCGAGGACATCCGGCGGGAAGGCGGCGAGGCCGAGGTGTTCCAGGCCGACGTGCGCGACGAGCGGGACGTCGCCCGCCTCGTGGACGAGGTGCAGGCGCGCCTCGGCCCCATCGAGGTGCTCGTGGTGAACGCGACGGGCCCGCAGCCGTTCGTGAAGCTCGAGGAGCTGACCTGGCAGCACTGCCTCGACCAGCTCGAGTTCTTCGTGAAGAGCCCGGTCCTCCTCGCGAAGGCGGTTGTCCCCGGGATGAAGGAGCGCCGCGCCGGCCGGATCATCCACATCGGGTCCGAGGTGTTCGAGCAGGGCGTCCCCGAGTTCTCCAGCTACGTCTCGGCCAAGGGCGCGCAGCTCGGCCTCACGCGATCGTGGGCGCAGGAGCTCGGCCCGTGGGGGATCACGGTCAACCTCGTCGCGCCCGGCTGGGTCCCGGTCGAGCGCCACCTGAGCGAGGGCGCGACCGAGGCGGCCATGCAGGGCTACGCGGCGGGCAACCCGCTCCGGCGCATGGGCAAGCCGGACGAGATCGGCGACGCCGTCGCGTTCCTCGCGTCCGACGCCGCCGGGTTCATCACGGGTCAGAAGCTGTCCGTGAACGGCGGCAGGACCCTGGCCTGACGCGCCTCGCGCGGCGCGCGGCCCTCAATGCCTCTTCTTGCGCTCCGCCTCCTCGACCGCCGCCGCGTGGAAGGCGCCGAGGACATCGTCCCAGAAGCTCTCGACATAGGAGCGCAGCGCGCTGAGCCCCTCGCGATCCACCTCGTAGAAGTTGTGGCGGCCGCGCTTGTGGCAGCGGAGCAGCCCGGCGTCCTCCAGCACGCGCAGGTGCTGCGACACCGCGGGACGACTGACGCTCACCGTCTTGGCGATGTCTCCCACGGAGAGCGGCTGTGCCCGCACCCGCTCGAGGATCTCTCGCCGCGTCGGATCAGCGAGTGCCGCCAGCACCGCACCGACCGGATCCATGACCCCAGCATGCGCAGGCGCACAGGTCGCCGCAAGAACGATCTTCCGCTTGACCAGGACCCGCACAATCGGTAAGCAATGACTTACGCGTTACGGCGCGCGGGGTTCGGCCGCGCGCTGGCGCGCACCGCCGGAGGCGCGGCGAGGGGGCGCTCCATCCCTGCGCGCCCTGCTCGCGCTGCGCGCCCGCGCCTTTGTCTCTCGTCAAAGGAGCTGTCATGTCGCGCACGATCATCTATGGCACCCCTGGCTCGACGTACACGTGGAGCGCGGAGATCGCGCTGGTCGAGAAGAAGATTCCCTATGAGCTCGTCGAGGTCGCCTTCGGCGCGCACCTCCAGCCGCCGCACCGGGAGCGGCATCCGTTCGCGAAGGTGCCCGTGCTCGATCACGACGGCTTCGTCCTGTACGAGACCCAGGCGATCCTGCGGTATCTCGATCAGGTGGTGCCCTCTCCGCCGCTCCAGCCGAGCGATCCGCGCGACGCGGCGCGGATGAACCAGGCGATCGGCATCCTCGACGCGTACTTCTGGAGGGCCGCGGGCCCCGGCGTCGTGGGGCAGCGCCTGTTCGCGGCGATGCGCGGCCTCGCGCCGGACGAGGCCGTGGTGCAGGCGGCGGTCCCGGTCGTGCGGACATCCCTCTCCGAGCTCGATCGCTTCCTCGGAGACCGGCAGTTCCTGGCGGGCGATCGGCTGACGATGGCGGACATCATGGTCCTGCCGATCGTCCGCTATCTCCTCCTGACCCCGGAGGCGTCGCTCTTCGATCCTCACCCGCGTCTGCGCGCGTGGTGCGAGCGCCTCCGGTCCCGCGACAGCGTGCGGGAGACCGAGCCGCAGCTCGCGCGGAGGCCCTGACCTCGGGCGCTCGGCGTCTCTTCTCCTCGCCTGCGCGCTGCTACAGGAGGCCCTGGTGGTGCAGGGAGAGGAGGTCCATCGATGTCGCGACCGCGATGTGGATCGCGCAGCCGCCCCAGATGGAGTCGCTCTTCAGGCTCACCGTGCCGAGGATGAACCCGGCGAGCACCGAGCCGAGGGTCTCGGGCAGGGGCTTGCCGAAGTGGATCATCGTGTAGGGCACCATCATGGCGAAGATGGAGGCGTAACCGAGCGCGCGGCGGATGCCGTGGATGAAGAAGCCGCGGTAGAAGAACTCGAGCGCGACGAACTGCGCGGCGTAAAGAGCCTCCCACCCCCAGAACCACGGCCAGAGATCCTCGCCGCGCGCGACCCTGTAATAAGGGTACTTCGCCTGGAAGGCCGGCGAGAGGGACGCGACGTAAAGGACAGGCGCCATGACGGCGAAGAAGAAGGCATAGATGGACATGTGGCGGGCTGTCCCGCGGACGCGCAGGCCGAGGCTCCGGAGCGGCGCGCGCAGCACGAGGCGCGCGACGAGGAGGGTCGGGAGCAGATAACCGATGAGGCGGCCGGCCGCCCAGACGATCCGCTGGTGAAAGCGGCGGTCCGGAGAGGTGTTCAGCGCGTCGTGGAGCCGCGCCGCGAGATCGTCGAGGCCCACGGCGCGGAGGCCCTGGACCATCCAGCGCGTGTCGTTCTCGTTGCCGGCGAAGCGGACGAAGATGAGCACGCCGATCACCGTGAGAAACACGCTCACGATCCGGCGGGTGACCTCGCCCGCCGGCGTGGTGGTCCGGTACAGCGCGGCCTCGGCGTCGAGCCGGTCGCGCAGGTCGATGACGTACTCCTGCCAGATCCCGCGGATGAAGCCGGTCACGCGCCGTGCTTATCACCACGGCCGCTCGCGGCACAACGCGGAAGGCCGGCGCGCGATGCCGCGGCGCGCCCCGGCCGCGGTCGCCACGCCGCGCGTCGGTCGTCGGACTCGTCGTCGTCGCGGGACTTCCCGGCAGCTAGACGCCCGCTTCGAGCACCTCGGGTCCGAGCGCGCCGGCTCCGAGCGCGTCGAGGATGTCCTGCGCCTCGGTCATCATCGTCGCCACGATCTCGGCTGCTGGCACGACGCTGGCGATGGCCAGGACGCTCTCGGAGCCGGCGGGCATGTCCATCTCCTCGAGGTCGCCCACCGTATCCGGCGTGGGGACGATGGCGCTGAACTTGGGCATGACGTACGGAACGTCCAGCACCCCGGGAAACAGGACGGTCGTGCCGATCGTCGCGGGCGGCGGGGGCGGGCTCGGGATCGTCCTCTCTTTCCCGGCCCACCGATTGACGACCCGGTTGCGCAGGACGCGCTGGCGCTGATTCGGCCACTCCGGGCCGAAGAAGGTCTGTACCGCCGTGGAGTTATCGCCCGCCCGGACGAGGCGAGCCTTGTAGTCCGGGTGGGCGTAGGCCTCGGTGGAGGCGACGAGGCGCGTGCCGACGACCACGCCGTCGGCGCCGTGCGCCAGCGCCCTCAGGACGCTCTCGCCGTCCGCGATCCCCCCGGCGGCGAGGAGCAGCGCGGGGTTCACCTGCCTGCGGATGTCACGAACGAGGGGGTTCGTCTTCTGCGTGGCCCGGCAGTGTCCACCGGCCTGCTCTCCCTGCGCGATGATCCCGTCCGCGCCGGCCGCGACCGCGGCACGCGCGGCCGCCACCGAGCCCACCTGAGCCCAGACCTTCGCCCCCGCCGCGTGGAGCGCGTTCACCCAGGCGACGTCCGGCGTGTTCCAGTGGAAGATCACGAGCTCTACCGCCTCGGCGATGCAGACGTCGATATGGTCCTGCGTGATGAACGGGCCTGACGGCCCCGTCCCGACGATGAAATCGACGCCGAACAGGTTGGGCGTGAGCGCCTTGATCGCCTGGATCCGCGCCTGTACCACGGGAGGCGGCTCGATCCCCGCCCCCAGCACGCCGATGCCCCCCGCGTTCGAGACGGCCGAGACGAGCGGAGGGAGGCTGACGAACGCCATGCCGGCGCTGACGAGCGGGTACTGAACACCGTAGTCCACGGTGAGCCTGGTCGTGAGCGAGAGCGCAGAGGCGGCGCTCGACCCCTCCGCCAGCGCCTCGTCCCCCTCACCCGGCTCGCGACCCGCGTCGCCCAGCGCGCAGCCCGGGGCGAAGGCCAGGCCGAGCCCCCCCAGCCCCAGGAGGTCGAGAAACGTACGTCGATCGAGCTGCTGCACCGCATCCTTCGTGTTCTTCGTCTTGCGCATGCTGTACTCCCACTCCCGACCACATCAGCCGGTTACCGCCCTATGAGAAATTTCGCCGCTGACTGCGCGTCGAGGAGCCGGACAACCCATGTTCCGGTACGTGTTTTGCATTAAATTTTACACTTCTACGCGCTCTCGGAGAAAGCCAGGTCATGAAAACAGTCCAGAAACACATTGTGAGCCGTCAGGCGCGCTTCAGCGACCACCCGTTCTTTGCCCGTCTCGAGGCGGACCCGCCCCTCGATCACCTCGCCCCGTTCCCGCTCTGCTTGACGTTCTTTGTGATGACGTTCCAGGAGATCCTGCGCATCTCCGACGAGCGGGTGACGGACCCGGAGTTCAAGCGCATGGTACACTGCCACCGCCTGGAGGACGCCGGGCATGACCGCTGGTTCCTCGGCGACCTCGCGGCGCTCGGCATCGAGGTCCCCACGGCGGCGCAGCTGTTCGCCCGGCCTCATCACGCCGCGCGCCACGCGAGCTTCGCGCTGATGGCGGAGGTGTTCAACGCGCGTCACGACGCGAGCCAGCTCACGCTGCTCCTGACGCTCGAGTCGGCGGGGCACGTCTTCTTCGAGCGCTTCGCGCGTTACCTGGAGCGCATCGGCGAGCAACGCCCCCTGCGTTACTTCTCTCAGACGCACCTCGACGTCGAGAAGGCGCACGACGTCTTCGAGGACTGCACGGACGCTCGTATCGAGTCGATGGTCCTCGCCCCGGAGGTGGAGGCAGAGGCGCTGCAGCTCGTCGACCGGTGCTACCGCGAGCTTCAGGGGATGTTCGACAGGTTCGAGGGGCTGATCGAGGAGAGCGCAAGGCGCCCCGCGCCTGCTTCGTCGAGGCGGGGGAGCGTGAGGGAAGCCGGGATTCACTCGGTGAGAGCGCCTGCGCTTCAGCCGTTCGCGCGCCGCGCCTCTCGCGACGATGAGCCTGGCCCGCGGTGACTGCGGCGCGGTCGCCTCGTCACCTGTCGTGAGGACCGCTTCATCCAGCTACCGCTCTACCCCTCTTCCCTCTCGCGCTCTACGTCCCTCCCTCTCGCGCTCTACGTCCCCCGTCTTCCCTCTCCCGTCCTCGTCCGGCGTGCGCGTGCGCGTGCGCGTGCGCGTGCTCGCCCGGACCGATCCCGGTCGGCGAGAGAGCACACGTGCAGATCAACGCGCACGCGCACGCGCACGCGCACGCGCACGCCGACGCCGGACGAGGACGGGGGACGAGAGAGGGAAGACGGGGGACGAGAGGGACGGGGGACGGCAGAGGGAAGACGGGGGACGAGAGGGACGGGGGACGGCAGAGGGAAGACGGGGGACGAGAGGGACGGGGGACGGCAGAGGGAAGACGGGGGACGAGAGGGACGGGGGACGGCAGAGGGAAGACGGGGGACGGCAGAGGGAAGACGGATGAGCTGTCTTCTCCTGGCGTCCTTGACGTGTTGGCGGTTCAACCCCTTCTCGTCCAAGGACCGATCCAGATCGGCAGACGCCCGCCGCGCCGGATCCGCGGACCGCCGACGCCGGTAGGCGCGAGGTCCGCGACGCGCTTTATCGCTTTATTGTGCGGAGGTGGGATTGACGATGATCTCGACGCGCCGGTTGTTGGCTCGGCCCTCGGCGCTCGAGTTGTCCGCCACCGGACGGTCCGGCCCGTGGCCGACGGTCGCGATCTTGTCCGCGGGGAGCCCCGCGCTGATGAGGTGCGTCTTCACGGCGTCGGCGCGATCGAGGGAGAGCTTGCGGTTCGCCTGGGCAGAGCCGGTCGAGTCGGTGTGCCCCTCGATCCGCAAGGGCGGCGACCCCTGATCCTTCAGCGTTGTCGCGACCTGGTTGAGCTTCTCCTTCGCGATCGGCAGGAGCTCGGACTTGCCCGACGCGAAGAGCACCGCGCCGGAGAGCGTGATGACCACGCCGCGCTTCTCCTCCTTCACCGCGGCGATCTCCTTGAGGCTGGCGAGCGCCGCGTTCGCGACCCGCTCGGCCTCGCGCCGCGCCGCCTCGGCCTCCTGACGGGCCTTCTCGGCCTCGGTCCGCGCGCTCTCGGCCTGGAGGCGCCCGCTCTCGGCCTGGGCGCGCGCCTGTCGCTCCCGCTCGATCTGCTGCGCGCCGCTCTGCAGCGCGTCCTTCGCGGTGGCGAGCTGCTGCTGCGAGAGATCCTTGAAGTTCTGCTCGGCGGCGGCCTTGTCGCGCTGCGCCTGCTGCAGCGCCGCGGTCGCCTCGGCCTCCCGCGCCTTGCGCTCGGCGATGTACGCGAGGTCGCGCGTCTGCTGGGCCTCGGGGTCCTCGTTGAACGCCCCCTCGGCGCGGGAGAGCGCCTGCTTGGCCGTGTCGAGCTGGGCGGGCGCGAGGCTCGCCGCCGGGCCCTGGGCCGCGCGCGTGTAGCTCGAGCGAGCGTCGACGAGCTCCTTCGGCGGGATCGCCGCGCTGCACCCGGACGCCGCGTAGAGCGCGGCGCACAGCGCGAGGGACCGGCTCGGCAAGGACAGGTTCTTCATTCCAGAAGCCATCACCTTCACCTCTCGCTTCACTTGACCCCCGCCTGCTTCAACTGATCGACCTGCTTCAGCGCCTCCTGCGCCTCGGCCTGCGTGGAGCGCGCCTTCGCGATCGCCAGCGCGAGCTCGGCGTCCGCCTCGGCGCGCTGGAGGAGGCGCGTGGCGGACTCGTTGTCCTCGGCCTCCATCAGCTTCTTGGCCTGATCGAGCTGCTCGCGGGCGAGCTTCAGGTGGAGCGTGGCCTGGGGGTCGGTCTCGGCGCCCACCTCGTCGGCCGCGCGGATGGCGGCCTGGGAAGCGGCGAGCTGGTCGTTCGGCGGAGGCACGGTGCCGCCGCATCCGACAGCGGCAAGACCGAGCAATGCAGCGAGCACTGCGGCCGGGCTCGCAAGACGGCGTATGGCTGGCTTGTTGTTCGGGCTTAGGTTCACCTGGCCCTTGTACAACACCTGAGGTCGTCGAGAAATCAGGAAACCCCTGCCTTTAAGGGCGATTATCTCCGTAGCGGGCGGGCCGGCGCGCTCGCGGTAGCGCGCCGTTGCGGTGCGCCGCGCTCGATCTACGCCCGGCGCCGCGCGCCCGGCGTCGGCGCAGCGGGGCCCGCGGCGCCGGAGCTCGGGCTAATCGACCCGCATCGAGCTCGCGCGGACGATGCGGATCCGCGCGTCGCGCGCGTCGGGCTGGTTGACCGCGCGCGCGAAATCGGGCGCCGCGGGGGAGGCCACCTCGACGACGGACGCGGTGCTGCCGATCCGGATCGCGCCGATCTGCCGGCTCGACACGCCGCCGCGGCGGCACACGAGGGCGAGCAGGCGCCGGGGGTCGGCGCCGTGGCGCTCCCCCCAGTTGACCTGGAAGGGCACGAACGGGAGGCGCGGGGCGTGCTCCGCGGCGCCGCTGCGAGCGGGGTCGCCGCCGCGATGAGCGGGCTCGCTGCGATGAGCAGGCTCGCCCCGATGAGCCGCGCCGCCGCGGTGGGCGACGTCGCCCCGATGAGCCGCACCGCCGTGGTAGGCAGGGTCGCCGCGGTAAGCCGCACCGCCGCGGTGGGCGTCGCCCCGGTAAGCCGCACCGCCGCGGTGGGCGTCGCCGCGGTGAACGACGTCGCCGCGATACCCGCCGCCGCCGCGGCGAGCGGCGTCGCCACGGTGAAGGACAGCGTCGCCGCGGTGATTGGCCGAACGGTCGCGCGACGGCTCGGACCGGGGCGGCGCGACGGCGGTGACGGGCTGCGGCGCGCAGGGGCCGGTGTGCTTCGCCCGCGCGAGGAGGGCCGTGACGAGCTCGGTCGCATCCATGTCCGCGAGCAGGCGCTCGGCGAGCGCCTTGAGCCGCGGCTCGGGGACCGGGCCCGACGCCTCGCGCGCTCGGCCCGCGCCCGCGTCGCCCCGGGCACCGCCGTCTCTGGCCGCGCCGCCTCCGACGGCGACCGCGCCGTCCGCGACCGCGCTGGCCCCGTCGACCGCGCCGGCGCCGACCGCGCTGGCCCCGTCGACCGCGCCGTCGCCGACCGCGCTGGCCCCGTCGACCGCGCTGGCCCCGCCGGCCGCGCCCGCGTCGTGCCGGCGGGCGGCGGCGAGCTCGGCCGCCAGCCGCTCGTCGGCGGCGCGCAGCACGTCGTCGGGCGACGGGATCGGCCGGAACGTGGCCTCGACGCGCGCGCGCCGGAGCAGCCGCAGCGCGTGCTCGCGCGCGAACGGCGCGACGAGCAGCACGCTCGTCCCCTTGCGGCCGGCTCGCCCGGTGCGTCCGCTCCGGTGCGTGAAGATCTCGGGATCGCCCGGGGGATCGGCGTGGATGACGCGCCCTACCTCGGGCACGTCGATGCCGCGCGCCGCCACGTCGGTCGCGACGAGGGTGGTGATCGCGCCGGAGCGAAACGCGTCGAGCGTGCGCGTGCGCTCGCGCTGCTCGAGATCGCCGCTCAGGGCGCCCGCGGGCAGGCCGAGGGCGCTGAGCTTGTCGGCGAGCTCGGCCGCGCCCTCGCGCGTGCGCACGAAGACGAGCGTGCGCTCGCCGGGCGCGAGGAGCAGGAGGTTCACGATCGCCGCGTCGCGCTCCGCCGGCAGCACGAGGTGGGCGACGTGGGCGATGTCGACGTTGGCCGCGCCGGGGCGCGTCCCCTCGACGCTCACGGCGTCCCGCTGGAAGCGATCGGCGAGCGCGCGGACCTCGCGCGAGAAGGTGGCCGAGACGAGGTGGGTCTGGCGGTCCTCGGGCATCCTGCCGGCGATCGCCTCGAGCTCCTCGCGGAAGCCCAGGTCGAGCATCTGATCCGCCTCGTCGAGCACGAGGGCGAGGACGCCGCGCGGATCGATCGTCCCGCGCTCGAGATGGTCGAGCAGGCGGCCGGGCGTCCCGGCGATGACCAGCGGGTCGCGCCGCAGCGAGCGCGCCTCGGCGCCGAAGCTCGTGCCGCCGGTGACGCACGCGACCCGCGCGCCGAGGGGCGAGAGGAGCCAGCTGAGCTCGGCGGCGATCTGCGCGGCGAGCTCGCGCGTCGGGACGATGATCACCGCAGCCGGGGCCGCCGTTGTGCGGGGCGCGCCGTCGGGCGCGGCCGCGGAGGCGCGCTCGGCGAGGGCGCGCTCGAGGCGGGGGGCGAGGGCGAAGCCGATGGCCACAGTCTTTCCCGAGCCGGTCTGCGACGAGACGCGGAGATCTCGGCCGGCGAGATCGGGAGCGAGGACGGCCTGTTGAACGGGCGTGAGGGAGGTGAAGCCGCGGCGGGCGAGCGCGCCCGCGAGCGGCGCGGGCAAGGCGTCGAGCATTGAGTCTGGATTCATGAAAGCCGCGCAACCTAGCAGAAGCTGGACGGCTGTCGCGACGAATCGCACGCCGAGCGCGCACCGAGCGCGGAGACGCGCCGGGTTCGGCGTTGTTCAGCGTTTGACGCTCGGCATTCAGCGCCCGGCGTCAAGCGCTCGGTTCTCGTCTCGGCGCTCGGTTCTCGTCTCGGCGCTCGGTTCTCGTCTCGGCGCTCGGCGCTCGGTTCTCGGTTTCAGGATCCGGTTCGGCGCCCGGCGCCCGGCGCCCGGCGCCCGGCTCCCGGCTTCGGGCTCAGCCCCCGGCGTCCGCCCGCGGCTGTCCGTACCGTGGCCGTGGGTGCAGGGCCGGCGGGGCGAGCCGTGCGGTCACGCGACCGCACGGCGCTCCACGTCATCGACGTCAGCGGCGGGTCACTGGCCGGACGTCGTGCCCTTCTCGTCGAGCCAGGACACGGCCCACGCCAGCGGGCCGTTCCAGTTGATCGTGATCTCGTTGACCGACCACGCCTCGATGTCGTCGATATAGCACTTCTGCGGCGCGCAGGCGGCGTCGATCTGCTCCATGGCCACCGGATCCTGACGGGCAGTGTTGGGCCCGCCGGAGACGGCGCCGGGCGGAGCGGAAGGGAACGACTCGTCCAGCTGGTGAGCCCAGAAGCGATGATGCGGATTCATCAGCGGGCTCTCGCCGTAGCCGGAGACATACGACTTGTCCATCGCGTTGCGCCCGAGGATGTAGTCCGCGCCCGACACCACACCGTCGAGGTACTTCTGCTCCCCGCTGAAGTCGTGGGCCAGCGCCAGGACGATCATGTTGTTGAGCACGAAGGAGTTGGAGCCCCAGGGATACCCGTTCGCGTCCGCCTTGAAGGGGACCCGGTACCCTTCCTCGCCGATGACCGCGAGGTACTTGTCGGCGATGGCGACCAGCTTGGACCGGGCCGCCTCGCGCTCCGTCGCCGAGTGCTGGGCCTCGACCACGGCGAGCGAGATGGCGCCCAGCCCGTCGACCTGTCCCCACGTCATGGCGCTGAACGTGCCGCTCTCGCCGAGGAGCGCGGCGGTGTAGGGCGACCCCGTGACCTCGGTCTTGTACGCGGCCTCGCCCGTGGTGATGAAGAGCTCGGCGGCGGCCCAGTAGAACTCGTCGCTCAGCTCGGCGTCACCGTAGGCGCCGCCGCCCACGACCGCGCTCTCGTCCGGGATGACGGCCGGGTTCGCCTTCGCCGCGGTCCAGGCCCGCGTCGCGGCCTCGAGGCACTCCGCAGAGAACGCGGCGTCGATGTCGCGCCAGATGCGCGCGGCCTGGGCCGCCGTGGCGGCCAGGTTGAGCGTCGCCGCCGTGCTGACCGGACGCAGATAACGCGGCTGCGGATCCTCGGCCGGAGGCAGCGGCAGGCCGGTCCACTCCAGGTCATGGACCTTGTGGTGCACCATGCCCGCGTTGTCCTCGTCTTCCGGCACCTGCATCTTGAGCATGAACTCGACCTCCCACCGGGCCTCGTCGAGGAGGTCGGGGGCGCCGTTCGTGTTCTCGGGGATCTTCAGCTTGCCGTCGCCGAAGTCGCCCACCGTGGACCCGAGCGCGGCGAGGCGCTCGTACTGGTTCAGCAGCGTCCACGCGGAGATGCCGCCGTTGACCACGTACTTGCCGTGATCGCCGGCGTCGTACCAGCCGCCGGTGACGTCGAGCGTGTACACGCAACCGATGTCCGCGCCGCAAGGCGCCTGATCGGGCAGGTGCCCCGCCGCGCGCGCGTGATCTGCACCGACGTACTCCTCCAGGATCTCGATGCCCGAGCGGTTGTGATAGAAGTAGGCGAGCGCGTCGTACTTCAGCTGAGAATAGATGTTCGGGCCCACGTCGAACGGATGGCTGGTCACGTCCCCGACGCGCAGCTTGTAGCCCTCGCCGGCCGTGGCGAAATCGCTGAAGTCGATGGTGTGCACGTGCTCGCCAGAGCTCGCGTCGTCGCCCACGACATGGGTCGCCCCGCTGGCGACAACCGCGCCGGCGGCGTCGATGAGCTCCCACGCGTGCGGCTTGTCCGCCGCGGCGACGACCGTCGCCACCTTCGCGGCGATCGGCAGATACCCGACCTGGTTGACGCGGATCAGCTCACTGCCAGACGGCGGCACCGTCTCGACCGCCTCATCACCGCCCGCGCCGCCCGACCCGCCGGACGCGCCCGCGCCGCCCGACCCGCCGGACGCGCCCGCGCCGCCCGACCCGCCGGACGCGCCCGCGCCGCCCGACCCGCCGGTGTCGTCGTCACCGCAGCCAACGGCGGTGAGGCCTCCCACGAGCGCCAGAAGAAGCGAGCCGCCCAGCGACAGCCAGGAACGCTTCCAAGCAGCCGACCTTGAAGCAGAAAGCATAGTGAAGATCTCCGATGAAGTTGAAAGTTGAGCAGAAGAAACAATACGCACGGAACCTTACGACCGCGCCACCATCGATGGATCCCGTGTAATTGTCAAGCGCAGATGTGCCTCCCGGACGCGGTCCGATCACGTGACTTCGTCAATGGCGAGGTCACGCGTCGCGGCATGCTCGCGGTCACGCATCGCGCCATCGACGGTGCACCGCGATCCGATCATGGACAGTGGAATTTTACAGGTAACACCGTAAGCACGATCGCCGTCTGTGCGCCGCGCTGCCGGCCCCCGCCTGCTTCTTGCGTGTTTCCGTGTCCCCCCGCGCGCTCGCCGGCCAGCCGAGGCGGGCGGCCGCTTCTGTGGAGCTGCGGGGGAGCGAGCGCGCGTCGTCGTCAGTAGTGCCAGGGAAAGCGCGTGAAGTCCGGACGACGCTTCTCCAGGAAAGCGTCCCGACCCTCTCTCGCCTCCTCCGTGCCATAGGCGAGCCGCGTCGCCTCGCCGGCGAAGAGTTGCTGTCCGACGAGCCCCTCGTCAGGCAGGTTGAAGCCGTACTTCAGCATCCGCATCGCGGTCGGGCTCTTCGAGTTGATGATCGCGCCCCACCGCAGCGCCTCCTCCTCGAGCTCGGCGTGGGGGACGACGGCGTTGACCATCCCCATCGCCGCCGCCTGCTCTGCGGTGTAGTCGAGCCCCAGAAAGAAGATCTCCCGCGCCTTCTTCTGCCCGACCTGCCGGGCGAGCAGCGCCGAGCCATAGCCGCTGTCGAAGCTCGCCACGTCCGGGTCCGTCTGCTTGAACATCGCGTGCTCGCGGCTCGCGAGGGTCATGTCGCAGACGACGTGGAGGCTGTGGCCGCCGCCGGCCGCCCAGCCGGGCACCACGGCGATGACCACCTTGGGTATGAACCGGATGAGCCGCTGCACCTCGAGGATATGGAGCCGGCCGAGCCGCGCCTGATCGGCCTGACCGGCGCTCTCGCCCTCGTACTTGTAACCGTCCTTGCCGCGGATGCGCTGATCTCCTCCGGAGCAGAACGCCCAGCCGCCGTCCTTGGGAGAGGGCCCGTTGCCGGTGATCAGCACACAACCCACGTCGGAGGTCGTGCGCGCGTGCTCCAGCGCGGTGTACAGCTCATCGACGGTGCGGGGGCGAAACGCGTTGCGCACCTCAGGCCGGTTGAACGCGATGCGCACGGTGCCCTGATCCACGGCGCGGTGGTAGGTGAGATCCTCGAACGAGAACCCTTCGACCTCACGCCAGCGCTCCGGGTTGAAAATCGCAGAGACGGTCATGATCCACTCCTTGTGGGCGCGGACCCTACCCGCCTCATCGTGAGCTGGCAACCTCGTCGTCCCGACAACGGGGCCCGACAAGGGGCACACGCACACCCCGTCTCCAGCAGCTCGTTCAGGTCGTCGGCTTGGGGGCCTCCGGACACCGCTGCGGAGACGCCCGATGCTCTTGACATGAAAGCCGATCTCGTGGACAAGCAAGCTTCGACGCATCGGGGAGTCGACCTCGCCTTGGCCGCGTGCCCCCGCGCGCTCCGGCCAGACAGCGCGGGAGACGCTCATCTTGCGTCCGAGCAGGGGGATCGCTGAAGCGGGCGATCGCGACAGGGAGCGCGCGCCGCCCGCACAGGGGAGTACATGGGCTCGAGCCACGACAAGCTGTTCCAGTTAGCGGCAGGACTCCTGGCCACCGCGGACGCGCGCGGTCACTTCCATGATCTGAACCCCGCCTGGGAGCGGACCCTCGGCTGGTCGCTCGACGAGCTCAGGGGCAAGCCGTTCATCGATTTCGTCCACCCGGCCGACCGCGAGGCCACGCTCGCGGAGGCGGCCGGGCTCTTCCAGGGCCAGACGACCGCCCGGTTCGACAACCGCTATCGGTGCAAGGACGGCTCGTACAAGTGGCTCGGCTGGGCCGCGAGCGTGGACATGGACGACGCCCCCGAGCGGCGCCTCATCTACGCCACGGCCATCGACGTGACGAGCGACCGGGAGCGGGCGGAGCAGCTCGCGCGCGTGACGCAGCTCGCGACTGTCTACGAGAAGCTGTTCCGGGTCTCGGTCGGTCTCCTCGTGACCCTGGACGCAGAGGGGTACTTCCGTCACGCCAACCCGGCCTGGGAGCGGACCCTCGGCTGGTCCCCCGCGGAGATGACCGCGAGGCCGTTCATCGATTTCGTCCACCCCGACGACCGCGAGGCGACGCTCGCCGAGGCCACCGCCCTGTTCCAGGGCAGCACGACCATCCGGTTCGATAACCGCTACGCGTGCAAGGACGGCTCGTACAAGTGGCTCGCGTGGACCGCGCACATGGACGCGGCCGGCGACTCATCGGACCGCCTCGTCTACGGCACCGCCCACGACGTCACGTCCTACAAGGACCTGCTCGGAGAGCTGGAGCGGACGCTCGCGCGGCTCCGCGACACGATGCAGGCGATGTCGACGCCGCTCATGCCGATCACCGATCGCATCGTGGTCATGCCGATCATCGGTCAGATGGACTCGGAGCGGATCGGCCAGGTGATGTCGGTCGCGCTCGCGGGAGTCCAGTCCACCCAGGTCGAGATCGTCATCCTCGACGTCACGGGGCTCAAGGAGATCGACACGAACGTCGCCTCCGCGCTCGTGGACACGGCGAAGGCGCTGCAGCTGCTCGGCGCAAGGACCATCCTGACCGGCATCCGGCCGGCGGTGGCGCAGACGCTCGTCGGCCTCGGGCTCGACCTGGCGGGCATCCTCACGAAGAGCACCCTCCAGAGCGCCATCGCCTTCGCGCTGCAAAGCGGCCAGATCGCCGCCCGGGCCGCCGCCCTGTGACGCCCGGCGAGGACGACCTGTAACGACCGCCACGACGGCCACGACCGCCACGACGGGCCCGTGGCGCCGCGCCCGCAGCGGCGGCGGCCGGCGCCGCGCCCGCAGCGGCGCGTCGACGCCGTGCGCGGCCGATGCACGCGCCCGGGCGGCTGGTGTATAGGGCGGCGTGGTACGTGCTCGTGTCCCTGGAGGTCGCATGGCGCTCGGCAAAGGTCCGGTCGCAGGAGCCGGCTGCGCAGCCATCGTGTTGCTCGCCGCCGCGCCGGCCTGCTCGACCAAGGTGCGGAGGTTCGATGACGGCGGCGCCGGAGGCGGCGTGGTCGCCTCGGCGGCGAGCGCCGGCGAGGGCGGCGCGGGCGGGGGCGGCGGCGGGCGCCCCTGCGACCCCGGCGGCCTGGACGCCTGTTACAGCGGGCCGCCCGGCACGCTGAGCCGGGGAGCCTGTCGCAGCGGCGTGCGGACGTGCGACGACGAAGGGAACGGCTACGGCCCATGCGCCGGAGAGGTGGTGCCGGCGCCCGACCGCTGCGACACCGCCGAGGACGAGGACTGCGACGGCGCGGTCAACGGGGGGTGCACGTACGCCCGCTGCGGGGACGTGCCGCCCGGCCTGCCGAGCGATGTTTACCTGCTCGATCTGGACGGGGACGGCCCCGAGCCGGAGTTCCCCGTGTACTGCGATCTGGAGACGGACGGCGGCGGGTGGGCGCTCCTCTACAACAGCGTCGGCTCGGAAGGAGGGACGACTCTGCAGTTCTGGAACATCCCTTACGCCGAGCGGCTCGGGACCAGGGGAGAGCCGGCGATCGGGCAGAACTTCTACCGGGGCTCCCTCTACTTCGTCGGCCGGGAGTACCGCGACGACATCGAGGATCTCGCGGGGACCGTGAAGGAGGTCATGCGCGCGACCGCCGAGGGCATCGACTCCACGACAATGAAGCTCCTCCGCCCCACGCACGTCACCGGGGACGCCAACATCTATTTTGCGCACTTCCTCTCCGGCTGGTCGTCACAGGACCACGACGGCGACACGGACCCGGAAGGCAACTGCGCGCTCCAGTACCAGAACGTCGCCCAGCACTACGCGGAATGCTGGGAATACAACCTCGGCGCGGACGCGGACGAGCCGCTCGACGACGGCGGCTGGGGTCCCCACCTCGGGACGCACATCACGGAGCGGATCGGACTCGCCAGCGACGAGACGCGCTATACGCGCGTGAGGCGAATCTCTCGCTGGACGCGGTGGTGAGCCCGGCGGCGGGCGCAGCTCCGCGGATTTCGTGACATCGCTCGGGCGCCCGGGGTATGCTCGCCCGGCCATGCGCTTCTATGCACTGATATTGCTCATGCTCTTCGCGGGCCTCGGTCTGGCGAGCTGCTGGAACAGCGGCGCCTGCATCGAGGGAGACGCGTGCGAGTGCTTCAACGGAGACGAGTGTTACCTCGGCTGCGACGGTGACAACTGCGACCAGCGCTGCTTCCAGATGGATCGCTGCGGCGCCGTCTGCGAGCACGGGTGCTCGTTCGAGTGCTTCGACGTCGACGATTGCTCGGCCTCCTGCGGGGACGACTGCGATCTCGACTGCCATAACACCGCGTCGTGCGGGGCCATCTGCGACCGCGACTGCCGGTACGAGTGCCACGACACGAGCCGGTGCGGCGTCTCCGTCGGGTCGAGCAGCGTCGTGACCTGCCGGAACGTGGGGACCTGCGAGGTGGAGTGCCGGGGCTCGTGCCAGGTGTTCTGCGAGAACGTGGGCGGCGAGTGCCGCGTCACCTGCCTCGACGGCGGCGCGGCCGTCATGTGCCCGGACGGCCGGCGCGCCTGCGGTGGATGCTGAGGAGACCGAGACCATGCAGATAGCGATGACATCGCAGCTTCGCGCGCCGCGCCTGCTGGCCGCCGCGCTCTCGTTCGTGGCGCTGACGATCGGGTGGGCCGAGGTCGGCGAGGCGCAGATGACGATCAAGCGCCCCGGCGATCGGCCCGACTACAAGGTCGAGCTGGAGCCGCACCTCCTCATCGCGCCGTTCGAGCCGCTCGGCCCCGGCGTCGGGACGGGCATCGGCGCCGGCTTCCGCGCCACGATCGACATCGCCCCGAGCGGCTTCATCAAGAAGCTCAACGACTCGGTCGGCATCGGCTTCGGCCTCGACGCCGTCCATTACGGAGGCAACGGAAATTACCGCGGCGACTGCACGAACTTCGAGAACGGGCCTGCGGGCACGCGCGTCTGCACCGAGGTCGACACGTACGGGGACGCGTCGAACTACCTGTTCGGCTCGGTCGTGATGCAGTGGAACTTCTGGCTTCACCGGCAGTGGTCCGTCTTCGGCGAGCCGGGGCTCTCGCTCTATCTCGGCGACGTGGACCGCCACGTGCTGCCCGGGGTCTCGCCCGTCGTGCACGTCGGAGGGCGCTTTCACTTCACCGAGAACGTCACGCTGACGATGCGACTCGGATACCCCGCGTTCTCGCTGGGCGTATCGTTCCTCCTGTGAGGTGTGCCACCCCGCGGCGCGCGCTCCCGCGCACCCGCGCCGGAGGCGCCGCGCCGGTTCCCCGGGGCGCCGGCTGACCTGATATCCTGCGCCGCATGCCGGAGACGCCGGGATCCGAGGAGCCGCTGGGCTCGGCCTACATCGAGGACCTCACGGTGCCGAAGGTCGGAGCGCCGGCTGCGCCCGCGCTGGAGGAGCTCTCGAGCTCGGCGCTCGCCGAGGACGTCGAGGCGGCCGCGGCCGCGGCCGCGAGCGCGGGCGGCGACGCGCTGGTCGGGAGCTTGATCTCGGGGCGCTACCGCGTCCACGAGCTCATCGGCGAGGGCGGGATGGGCGCCGTGTACCGCGGCGAGCAGGTGCACCTCCGCAAGCAGGTGGCGATCAAGCTGCTCAGGCCGCTCGCGAGGCGGCTGCCGGAGCTCGTGACGCGGTTCGAGCGCGAGGCGGTCGCGGGCGCGCACATCCGGCACCCCAACGTCGTCGCGGCCATCGACTTCGGTCAGCTGGACGACGCCTCGTTCTTTCTGATCCTCGAGTACGTCGAGGGCACCCCGCTCAAGGAGGTGATCGGCAAGGGGCGGCTCTTGCCCGCGCGGGCGCTCCGCGTCGCGCGCCAGATCGCGTCGGCGCTCGCCGCGACGCACGAGAAGGGCATCGTCCACCGCGACGTGAAGCCCCAGAACATCCTGCTCGACGCGCACGACCAGGTCAGGCTCATCGATTTCGGGCTCGCGAAGGTGAATGTCGATCTCGTGTCGAGCCAGATCCGCAAGACGTCGAGCCCGAGCCCCGCCCTCACCAGCGCCGGTGAGGTCTTCGGCACGCTCGCGTACCTCGCGCCCGAAGCGCTGCGCGGGATGGACGCGGTGGACGCGCGCGCGGATCTCTACGCGCTCGGGCTCGTGCTCTACGAGATGCTCACCGGCCAGCACCCGTTCGACGCGAAGAACGTGGTGGAGCGGCTCAAGCAACAGAACGCGTCGGGGCCGCCTCCCCTCCGCCTGCGCGCTCCGGATCTGGAGGTGCCCCATGAGGTCGAGCAGGTCGTGAAGCGGCTCATGGAGCACGACGCGTCGTTCCGCTACCAGACGGCGAACGACGCGATCGCGGCGCTCGATGACGCGCTCGCGGCCGTCGCGCGCGCGGCAGCGGCGGCGGCGGCGGCCGCGGCCGCGGCAGCCGCGGCGGCAGCGGCCGCCGGGAGCGCCGGGAGCGCCGCGGCCGCCGGGAGCGCCGCGGCCGCCGCGATCACCGGGAGCGCCGCGGCCGCCGCGATCACCGGGGCAGCCGGGACCGCCACGGCCGCCGGGCTGGCCGGGCACGCCGCGCCGGCCGGCCAGGAAGCGCCCAGAGGTCCGTCGCCGCCCCGCTGGTCGGGGCCGCGGGCGACCCTGCTCGCGCACGCGCACCGCCGGCCCAGGCCATCGGCCCGCTGGGCGCCCCTCGCGGCGGCGCTGGCGGCCGTGGCGACGCTCGCGCTCGGCGGCGCGCTCTGGCTCGCCCTCCGGCGCCCCGAGGCGACCGCGGTGGCCCCCGCGGCGGCCCCCGTGGAGACGCCGCCCGAGCCGGCAGCGCCGCCCCCGGCCCCGGCGGCGAGCGCGCCGCCCGAGGACGACCCCAGCGGCGCCGGGGCGCTGCGCGGGCAGCTGAGCCGCGCCGTGTCGACGAGGAACTGGGTGCTCGGGGCGCGGACGATGATGGCCCTCGCGGAGGCCGACCCGGAGATGGTCCTGAGCAGAGGACTGCGCGAAGAGGTCCTCTCCATCGCGGCGGGCATCGCCTTCGAGGAGGACAACCCGGCGGCGGACCAGGTCTTCGACCTGCTCACGAACAAGCTCGGCACCGGCGGGCTGGACGTGCTGCTCGACCTCGTGCGCGCGCGCGGGGGCACGAAGGCGGCCCGGCGCGCCAGCGAGATCCTGGCGCGGCCCGCGGTGATGGCGCGCGCGACCCCCGCGCTCCGCGTCACCTTCGCGTTCCGCCGGGCCTCGTGCGGCGGCAAGCGGGCCCTCTTCAGCCGCGCCGCGGCCGAGGGCGACGAGCGCACGCTCTTCGAGCTCCAGGTGCTGCACGGCGCGCGGTGCAGGCGCACCGATCCGTGCTGCTTCCGCGACGACAAGGCGATCGCGGAGGCGATCCAGCAGCTGAAGGCGCGCCTCGGGACGTAGCGAGCCGCGCGGCGCTCATCCCTCGGGCTCCGGCCGGGCCCCCCCCGCGCGCCGGCGCCGGTCAGAGCAGGCCGCAACTGCCGTAGAGCGGGAGAATATCGGTGTCGCGTAGTTCGCTCCGGATCGTCTCGGAGTAGGCAGGCCCGAGCAGCGGCCCGAGGACCGGCCCGAGCAGCGGGAGCGTGTGGCACGTCGAGTTGCCGGCGGCGTCCCGCGTGCAGACCAGGTCGCAGAGCCCGACGAAGGCGACGCCGCACGTCGGCAAGTGGCCGCAGAGGCGCGTCAGGGCGAGCAGGTTGGTGTCGAGCGGGCAGCTCAGCGAGAGCCCCGAGAGCACCCCCGCGAGATCGGCGTCGATGCAGGCGTACCCGGCGATAGGCCCGGGAAGGAAGGCATTGCCGAACATCGTGGCGTCCTTCACGATGAAGTCCGCGAACGGCTCGTCGTCCAGGTTGCACGCGAGGGCGTCGTGTCCTCCCTCCAGGAGGATATCCACATGCTCGCCGGAGCCGTTCAGGTGCTGGAAGATGCACGCCGACACCCAGCGCTGCTCCGACGTGTTGAGAGCACGCCCGGTCCACTCCGGCGCGAATCCAAACTCACCGTAATACTTATCGCCGTTCGGGGCGCGGACGACCTGATCTGCGGACAGCGCGCAGCGCACTGTATAGTCGAGCACGCTCTTTCCGCCGGCCGTCGCGCGCAGCGGCGTCGCGACCAGGACGCCGCCGGCGCCCGCGAGCGCAGCGCCGCCGAGCGCCTGGAACGCAGCGCGGTTCGCGGGCGCCCAGAAGTCGTTCGGGTTCAGGCCGTTCGCCCCGATAGGCACCACGTTACGCCGCATCGGCAGCTCCGCCGTCTCGACCGGCTCAGCGTCCGGGGCAGCGACGCACCCCGCCGTGAACACACCAGCGCCAAGAAGACCAACAGCGACGGATCGAATCGACAACATCAAGCTCTCCTCCAAGGTAGCCGCGAACCCCGGGCGCAACCCGACAATCTCGACCTTCCTTGAAGCAACAGTATTTCACCTTCCGGAAAGTCGCGCAATGCTGAAAAACTGTACATGGGCTTTGTACGGGACTACGGACTTGCCCGAATGGGACGGAACATACCCTGTCGAATCAGCTCGACAGGGTCGGACGAACATCCGGATTCCGTGACGCTTCTTCCAGCGCGCGCTCGAGCTCGGCGAAGCGAGATAGCCACATGGGGCTGTCCCCGCGTCGCTCCCGCGCGCTCGCGAGCGCCTCCGCGGCCTCAGGGGTGTGTCCGCGACGAAGGGCCGTGCGCGCGCGCCAGTAAAGGAGCAGCAGCGTGATCTCGACGAAGGGCTGGTCCTTCGCGAGCTGGATCGCCTCGCTCCACGAGAGAGAAGAGGAGCCGGCCGGCCGGACCCCGACCTCGGAGAGCACGAGCCTGAGCAAGGTGTAGTCGGGGATGTCGCCAGGCCCGAGGGCGCAGGAGCGCTCGAGCCAGACGACGAGCTGATCCGCCTGCTCGTACTCGTCGAGCGCGAGGTGAATCTGCCCGATCAGGATCGCCGTCTGAGGCATCGGGCGCTCCGAGGACTGCTCCTCCAGCCAGCGAGCGCGCCGGGCGAGCGCGAGCGCTTCGCGCTGCCTGTCGCTCCAGTAAAGCAGCACGGCGACGTTGTACGAGGCCATCTTCTCCAGCCACGGATTGCCGATCTCGCGCGCGAGATCGACGGCGCGGCGCAGGTCGTCGACGGCGCCCGGCAAAGACCACCTCCAGGCCCACATCGCGATGCGATTGATGTACGCCGCGCAAAGGTGAAATCCATCGCCGGCCGCCGTGAGCAGGGCAATCAGGTCCCTGAAGACGGACTCAGCCTCCGCGCGGCGAGCTGCAGACGCGAGCTGGAACGACAGCATGAGCAGGGCGAGGACGCGCACGTCGTAATCCCCCGACGCCGCGGCGCGCTCGGCGCACGCAGCGAGCTCTGCGATCGACTCGTCGAGCCGCCCCCGCCGCCACAAGGTCCGCCCGTCGGCGACCCGGAGGCGCAGCGAGAGCTCGGGCGAGCGCTGCGCCTCGACGAGCGGCCGCGCCTCCCCCACCCGCCGCGCCGACTCCTCGAACTCGAAGGCCCAGTCGAGCGCGGTCGCGTCCTCGAGCAGGAGGCTCGCCTCGAGGCGCGCGTCGCCGAGCGCGCCGGCCAGCGCGAGCGCCTCGCCGAAGTCGCTGCGCGCCTCCTGGACGCGGCACATGCGGTACCGGCTCCGGCCGCGGCCCGCGAGCGCGCGCACGCGCCGGACCGCGTCGCCCGGGTCGGCGACGTGGAGCGCGGCGTCGTAGCGCTGGTCCGCCTCGACCGCGTCGTGCCGCGCGGACGCGAGGTCGCCGAGCGCGAGGTAGGCGTCGGCGGCCTCGGCGCGCTCGCCGCAGGCGGCGGCGTGGCGCGAAAGCGCGCGGAGCCCGACGGTCGAGCCGGCCGCCACCTGCGCCCGCCAGTACGCGAGGGCGCTCCGGTGGATCTCGGCGCGGTGCGCCGGGTCGAGCATCTCGTAGACGGCCTCCTGGAGGACCGCGTTCTGGAACGCGTGCCACTCGTCGACCCGGCCGCGGCCGGCGGTGTCGCGCAGCAGGATCCGCCGCTCGACGAGCGCGGAGAGCCCGAAGCCGGCGTCGACCATGGACCCGGCGCCGCCCGCGCGGTCGAGGCCGTCGAGCACCGCCTCGAGCTCGGCGCGATCGAACGACATGCCGAGCGCCGAGCAGACCCGGGCGCACGCCGCGAGCTCCGGCGGCAGGTCGTCGAGCTGCCGCGCCGCGAGCCACTGCCACGCGGGCACCGGAGGCAGCGCCTCGACCTCCGTTGTCGCGACGTAGAAGCCGCCGCCGGCGCGCCGGCGCACGACGCCCGCGTGCTTGAGCGAGCGGACGAGCTGACGCAGGCAATCCGGGTTGCCCCCCGCCCAGTCGGCCAGCCGGCGGAGGGTCTCGGCCGGCGGGTACTCCGCCGGCAAGAGCAGGCGCGACGCGAGATCCATCGCGGCCGCCTCGGCGAGCGGCGCGAGCGTCACGCGGGTGTGGCGCTGGTTGCGCTGGCCCCAGCTCGGGCGGGCCTGATCGAAGCGAGGGCCGCCGGCCACGACGACCCAGAGGAGGATGCCCTCGCCGTCGAGCGTGGCGTACTCCAGGGCGTCGAGCAGCACGTCGTCCGCCTGGTCCGCGTCGTCGAGGATCACGGCGAGGGGGCCGCGGCGCGCGCGGCCGCGGAGCGCCTCGGCGAGCGCCAGCATCAGGCCGTGGCGGGCCGCCCCGGAGGGCCGCCCTCCCCTGGCGCTGGCCCAGCCGAGCGCCGCCGCGACCGCCTCCCAGTTGGCGCTCCCCAGCGGCTCGCCGAGCCGCTCCACGCAGAAGCCCCGCGGGTCCTCGGGGACGTCCTCGGGGGCGTCGAGCGCGACGCGCAGGAGCGCGCGCACCGCCTGCGCGGCGCCGCCGTGGATGGGGTGGAGCGCGCGCACCGCCACGACGCGCACGTCGGGGAGCGGCACCCCGGCGATGCAGGCGGCCTCTGCCGTGAGGCGCGTCTTGCCCAGGCCGGCGTCGCCGACGAGCGTGAACAGGCCGGGGCACGTGCCGTCGAAGGCGTCGGTGGCGCTGCCCGCGAGCGCCGAGAGCACGTCGTCGCGGCCGAGCAGCGGCGGCTCCCCGAGGCTCTCCGGGGCGTCGGGCGGCGTGGGGGCGAGCTCGGCGTCGGGGAGCGCGCGCTCGAACTCCCCGGTCATGGCGAGGCCGCACCAGGGCTCGGCCGGCAGCCACGTCTCGGGGCGCTCGACCGGGGTGCCGTAGACCGCGTGAAGCCCGCCGGCGACCCGGCGCAGGCGCACGCTGGCGAGGTGCAGCGCCACGCGCACGCCGCCGCTCTGCGCGAGGTCGCGCGCCGCGGCGAGCGCGGCGCGGGCCGGGTCGTCGACGTCCCTCGCGGAGAACACGGCGACGCAGCGCTGCCCGCGCTGCCGCGCGATGAACCCCCGGCGGCTGCCGACCGCCGCGATCACCGGCCCCGCCCCCGTCTCCGCGAAGAGCAGCGCGACCGGCTGCCGCCCCTCGGCGGCGGCCGTCGCGACGCCGTCCGCTTGCGTCGACGACGTCGACGAGCGCGGCGCGGACCGCGGCGCGGAGGGGGGCGGGATGGTGTCGGCGCGGGGGAGCGCGCGCAGCGCGTGCAGGGTGCGCCGGAGCGCGGCGGCGCTGTCGGGGCGGCGGTCCGGATCCTTGGCGAGGCAGGCGAGCGTGAGCTCCTCGAGCCCCTCGGGGACCTCGGCCAGATCGCTCGGGCGCGGCGGGCGCAGGGCCAGGTGGCCGTGCCCGACGGCGTTCTCGTCCCCGAGGAACGGCGGGCGCAGCGTGAGCAGCTCGAACAGGATCACGCCGAACGCGTAGATGTCCGCGCGCGGGCCGATCCGCGCGGCGTCGGCGCGGAGCTGCTCCGGGGCCATGTACTCCGGCGTCCCCACGACGTCGCCGGCGCGCGTCGCGGAGGCGGACGCCGACGCCGGCGCGGCGGGCTCGCCGTCCGTGGAGGCGAGCTTCGCCAGGCCGAAATCGAGCAGCACGGCGCGGCCGCTCGAGCCCAGCAGGAAGAGGTTCTCCGGCTTGAGATCGCGGTGGACGACGCCGCGCGCGTGCGCCGCCTCGAGCACGGCGAGGATCGCGTCCGCGCGCTCGGCGGCGCGCTCCGGATCGAGCGGGGCGCGCAGCCCCGCGAGCTCCTCGGCCAGCGTCTGGCCGAAGAGCCGCTCCATCGCGAGGTACGGCCGGCCGCCGGGGAGCTCGTCGCAGGCATACAGCTGCGCGACGTGCGGGACGCCCACGCGCTCGAGGAGCGCGGCCTCCCGCCGGAACCGCTCGCGGACGCTCCGCGTCGCCTGCCGCGCCACCTTGATGGCGGCCGGCGCGCCGTCGTGGTCCCGCTGGGCGGCCCAGACGTCGGAGAACCCGCCTCGGCCGAGCGGACCGAGCAGCGTGAAGCCCTCGACGGCGGGCGCCGCGCGCTCCATGTCCTCGCGCTCCCCCGGCGGCGGCACGAAGCCGTCTCTGACGCACGGCGCGCCCTGGATGAGCCGGCCGTGACATACGGCGCAACGGTGCATGGTTTCGCTACGGCTACAGGGGGCCCGATGGTCGCGTTGGACATCGGCTTACGCCTACAGTATCGCGCGAACTCGACGGCTGTCATGTATGAAGAACCATCCTCGAGACGATGAATCGCCCTCTGCCGCGCCACCGACGGAAGCGCCCGTCTCGGACGAGCCGCCGCTCGGCATCGCGCCGACATGGGACCAGCGCACGCTCGACACGCGCGATCGGGATGGCGACGGTCCGGGCATCCCGATCGCCGCGGCGATGCGGGCCGGCGAGTACCTGCTCGACGGCGTCATCGCCGAGGGCGGATTCGGCGTCGTCTACCGCGCGGTGCACGCGACGAGCGGGGCGCCCGCCGCGGTCAAGATCATGCATGCCGAGCTGATCTCGCGCGCCGACGTGGTGCTCCGCTTCCAGCGCGAGGTGGACGCGATCGGGCGGATCCGGCACCCGAACGTGGTCGAGATCCTCGACGTCGGGCGGCTCGACGACGGGCGGCCCTACTACGCGATGGAGCTGCTGCAGGGCAGGAGCCTCGAGCAGCACCTGTTCTCGCGCGGCCGGCTCCCGGCGGACGAGGCGCTCGCGATCCTCGAGCCGCTCTGCAACGCGCTGGCCGCGGTCCACTCGGTCGGGATCATCCACCGGGACGTGAAGCCCTCGAACGTGATCCTGTGCGAGCAGCACGGGGGCTTCAGGGTCGTGCTGCTCGATTTCGGCATCGCGAAGCTGCTCGACACGACGGATCTCTCGCTCACGTCGTCGCGGCACGTCGTGGGGACCCCGGCGTTCATGTCGCCCGAGCAGCTCCTCAACCGGCCGGTCGACATGCGGACCGACGTCTACGCGCTCGGCGCGATGCTCTACACGATGATCGCGGGGAGCATGCCGTTCTCGGCGAGCGCGTACCCCGTGCTGCGCCACCTGCACCTGCACCAGGCGCCGCCCCGCCCGAGCCTGCACGCGCCGGTCGACCCGGCCTTCGACGACATCGTCGTGCGGGCCATGAGCAAGGACCCCGCGGGCCGCCACCCGGACGTCACCGTGTTCCTCGAGGAGGTCCGGGCCGCCACCGCGCGGGTCATGCGCGCCGACGCGAAGGATGAGGGCCGCATCCGGCGGCTCGCGATCGGGCTGCTCGTCGAGGTCCTCGCCGAGTCCCGCGCGCTCGAGGCCCCCACCGACTCGTTCCTGACCGATTTCGAGGCCGTGCTGCCGCAGGCGATGACCGACCTCGCGGCCGCGGGGTTCTCGCCGCTCGCGGTCACGAGCACGAGCGTGCTGCTCTCCGCGGACTGGCCGCGCGACGAGCGCGGCGGCGAGGAGGCGCGCCGCCGCGCGATCGGGGCCGCGATCTCGCTGTACGATCGGCTCGACGGGCCCGGCCAGCGCGACCGCAGGGTGGGCATCCGCTTCTGCCTGCACGCCGGCGAGGTGGTGGTCACCGAGGACGGCTCGGTGGTGGGCGGGAACATCATCGAGCTCTCGTCGTGCCTGCCGGAGACGGCGGCTCCGGGCGTCTACGCGTCGCCGGCCTTCCTCGACGGCCTCGGCTTCGCCTCGCACCGGGCCTCGGGGGCCGCGGGCGCCGCGATCCCGATGCGCCGCGTGGTCGCGCGGCCGCCGCCGGCCGGCGGCGAGGCGCCGGCGTAGGGCTGGGGTCCGAGGTGCGCTCCGGCGCGGGCGCGCCGCGATGGCCGGAGTGCGATGGCCGGAGTGCGATGGCCGGAGTGCGATGGCCGGAGTGCGATGGCCGGAGTGGAGAGCTCACGCGCGTCCCGCGCCGCGGGAAGCGCGGCGCGGGCGCGTGGGATCAGCGGGCGGGCTTGACGAACTTGAGGGTCATGCGGTCGCTCTCGCCGATGGCGGCGTAGCGCGCGCGGTCCTTGTCGCCGAGCCGGAAGTTCGGCGGCAGCGTCCAGACCCCCTCCGGGTAGTCCTTCGTGTCCTTGGGATTGGCGTTCACCTCGGACTTGCTGCCGAGCTTGAAGCCGGCCGACTCGACCCTCTGGATCACCCACGCTTCCGGGAGATATCCCTGCTTCGCGCTCTCATCGGGGTTCGCGTCGGGCTTGGCGCGGTGCTGCTCGATGCCGAAGACGCCGCCCGGCTTGAGCGCCTTGAACGCCTCCGCGACGTAGGCGTCGAATTTACCGCTCCGGTGCCAGTTGTGCGCCTCGCGAGCGGCGAGCACGAGGTCGACCTTGCCTTCGAGCCCGAGCTTCGGGTTGTCGCGGTCGATCACGACGACGTCGACCTTGCCGAACAGATCGGGCGACTTCTCGAGCATGCGCTTCACCCGCTTGCCGTAGAGGGTGTTGCGCGACTCCGCGGGGCCGTTCGGGTCGAAGGACGTGATGATGAGCTTGCCCTTCTTCGCGAGCACCGGCGCGAGGAGCTCGGTGTACCAGCCCTCGCCCGCCCCGAGCTCGAGTACGGTGCTCGTCGGCTTGAGGCCGAAGAACTCCAGGGTCTCGACGGGGTGCCGGGCCGCGTCCCGCTCGGCGTTGCCCGGGGCGCGGTACTTCCCCTTGAGGGCCGCGCGCAGCGCCGCGCCCGCGTTCGGGTGATTGGCAGCGACGAGCGCCTTCACCTCCGCCTTGAGCGCGTCGTCGAAGCGCGCCGCCTCCTGGTCGGCCTTGGCCTCCATGGCCTTCGTGTCCTCGGCGAGCTTGGCGAGCTCCGCCTTCTTCTTCTCCTCCTGCGGGTCCGCCTTGGGCGGGGTCGCCGCCTCCGGCTGCGCGGCGGGCGCCTCCGGCGGAGGCTGCGCGGGGGCGGCCGGCGCGGGCGGCGGACCGCTCTCGACGGGCGGAGGGTTCCCCGCGCAGGCGGCGAGCGCGCCGGCGAGGACGAACAGGACGGTCCTTGATGTGATGTGCATGCACGGCGGCGTAGACTGGAGGGACGACGGCCGCAAGCGTCCACGGCGCTCGCGGCGACGCGAGGACGGCTGTCGGTCCCGGCGCCCCGGTGCGGAGCGTTCACAGCGCAGGGTCGCCATCCAGGGTTTCCCGGCGCGCAGCGACGTTGGCCTTCACCGGCGCTGCACCGTACTCGAGCCATGCATCGAACGGCGTCGAACAGCCCGTCGTCCGGCGCGCCGAGCCGCGGACTGGCCGCGATCGCGGCGGCCGCCGCGCGGGCCAGTCGCCGGGAGGCCCGGGAAGCCGCGAGGCCGCGAGGCCGGGAAGCCGGTAGACAGAACAGGTGCAGCGCGAGCGCGCCGCCGCCGCGAGCGCCGTCCCGACCGGGAAGCACGGGGAAGCCACGGGAAATCCCCGAAATACCTCGGGAAACAGCGAAATGTTCCGCGTTGACCCGACGGCGGGGCCAGGGTAGCGTACGCGGTCCCAAGGAAAGCCCGCACATTCACGCAGGTGGCCGATGCCGCTCAAGGTCCATAATACGCTCACGAGGAAGAAGGAGCCATTCGTCTCCGCCCAGCCGAAGATCGTGCGCATCTACACATGCGGTCTCACGGTCTACGCTCCGATGCATATCGGTCATGCGCGTACCTATTGTTTCTGGGACGTCTTCCGCCGGTACCTCGAGTACCGCGGATATCATGTGCTGAGCATCATCAACTACACGGACATCGACGACCGGATCATGCAGCGCGCGAACGAGCGCGAGGGCGCCGTCGACGTCGCCGAGCGGAACATCGGGGCGTTCCGGCGCGACTGCCGCAAGCTCCACATCAAGGACTACGCCGTCTATACGCGCGCGACCGACTTCGTCGACGAGCAGGTCGACATGATAAAGCGCCTGATCGACAAGGGTCATGCGTACACGGTGAACGGCGAGGTCTTCTACGAGGTCAGCACCTGCGCGTCGTACGGTGAGCTCTCGGGGCGCAAGGTCGACGAGCAGGAGGTCGGGGCGAGCGGCCGCGTCGAGGAGGACTTCGCGCGCAAGCGGCACCCGGCGGACTTCAGCCTCTGGAAGCCCACCGACGCGAGCCAGCCGTCGTGGCGCACCGGGGAGGACGCCTGGCCGACGGGGCGCCCCGGCTGGCACATCGAGTGCTCGGCGATGAGCACCGCGCTGCTCGGCGACCACTTCGACGTCCACGGGGGCGGGATCGACAACATGTTCCCGCACCACGAGAACGAGATCGCGCAGAGCGAGCCGCTCTGCGGGCGGCCCTGGGTGCGCTACTGGCTGCACCCCGAGCACCTCGATCTCAAGGAGGTGAAGATGTCGAAGAGCCTCGGCAACGTCATCTCCATCGAGGAGCTCCTCTCCAGGCACGGGCACGACGAGGCGCGCTGGTTCTATGTGACGCAGCACTACCGGTGCAAGCTCCCCTTCAGCTGGGAGCTGGTCCAGCAGGCCGCCCAGGGCTACGCGCGCATCAAGAAGCTCGTGTCCGTCCTCGCCGAGAAGCTGCGCGGCGCGAAGGAAGAGCCCCTCGCCCCGGGCGCGTACGCGTCCCAGCGGCCCGAGGAGGAGCGGGTCCCGAGGATGCGCCACCAGTACGTCCACGGGCAGTTCCACGAGCACACCGAGCGCTTCATCACGCGCTTCATCGAGGCCATGGACGACGACCTGAACACGCCGAACGCCGTGGCCGCGTTCTTCGATTACGTGAGCGCGCTCTACTCGGCGGGGATCGAGCAGTGCGACGACCGCTCCTCGCTGCTCGCGGTCTACCGCGCCGTCGCGCGGCACCTCGCCGTGTTCGGGGTGGAGGTCGTCGAGCCGGCGCTCTATCCGGCGCTCGTGGCCGACTACGCGTTCGCCCCGGCCGAGGGCGCGGCGGGGCGCGGGGGCGACGCCGCCGTCGATCGGCTGATCGCGATGCGCCAGGCAGCGCGCAAGGCAAAGGACTTCGCCAAGGCCGACGCCATCCGCAACCTGCTCGCCGAGGCAGGGGTGGTGCTCGAGGACACGCCGCAAGGCCCGCGCTGGAGCACCTGAGCGCAGCTCTCCCGTACAGGAGACGGACCCCGACCGGCGCGCGGCTCCACGCCTTCAGCCGCGCGGCCAGCCGCGCGGCGCGTGGGCGCGTGAGCGCGTGGAAGCCCGCCGAGCACCGGAGGTGTCGAGTCGGGCCCACCTCCAGATCGGGTGAGCTTCTCCAGCTGACACCTCTATCAGAGTCCTCGGGAGCACCGCTCCAGAACCGCGCGCCAGAATCTTGCCGCCGGCGCCGCACCGGCGGTGTGGCCGCGGCGCGGTCGTGGGGCGCGTGGGGCGCTCGCGGCGCGCTACCCCTCACGGACGCTTCACGGAGCTTCGTCCCGAACGCGGGGCCCGCATCGCGGCCGCGCCGCCGCAGCTCCAGCGCCCCGAGCCGGCCCCCACGGAGCAGGACGGCATGCGCCCGTCCTCGTCTCCTCCTTATATAGAGAGGCCCGGGCGCGGCGGGTGACGCGGAGAAGCCGCGGCGCCGTCGACAGGCCGCCATGGAGAGGCGCCGCCATGGCGCGGTGTCCGCACGGGCGATGACCTCGCGGCGCAATACGGGCGCGAGGCGCCTTGCTCACGGCGCGTCAGTCGATAGCGCCGCGGCGTTCGGGACGAAGGGCGAGCGCCGGGCAGCGTCCGGGAGCGGCGCCGAGGAGCGCTGTCGCCTGCGCCGCGCCTCGTGGCGCTCACGGAGCCCTGGAGTGCTGGAAGCGTGCTTGTATGAAGCCAGGCGCGCACCGATGGCGTAATAAGGTGTGCCACGTGTGCCAGTGTCGGGCTCCCACGACATGGCCAGGTGCCACCGGCACCGACGCGGCAGGGGGAAATCGCTACCAAGGACTCGGGCATACGAGTTGCCAAGAAGGTGATTCGTACAAGCGCCCAAGCCCGGACAGCCCGGTCGGGTCAGACCGACGCCTGCTCGCGTCACCGGCTGCAGATCGCGCTGCAGCCGGACGGCGCTCGTGCAGTTAACTCTTACCCAACGAGAACGCAGATGCGTAACGTCTCCTTCGGCTTCGCCCACTCTCTTTCAATCAAAACCAGCTCGGCTGCGGTCCTCGCCCTCTTCGCCCTGGGCGCCGCCGCATGCGGAAGCTATGGCGTCGAGGAAGGCTCATTCGATGATGCAGAACTGGCGCTCGGCGAGGCCGACGCGCCGGTCGGCTCCGGGATCGCCGTCAGCGTATCGGTCGGCGTCGGCGGCAGCGACCCCGGCACCGGGGGCGCCGGCGGCGTCGCCACGGGCAGCAGCAGCGGGACCGGGACCGCCGTCGGCGTCGGCGGCGGCACCGGCGGCGGCCCGGTCGAGCCGACCCCGGTAGGCCCGCCGGCGGTCGGCTTCTGGCAGTTCGACGATTGCGGCGGCTCGACGACCGAGCTGCTCGACTCGTCCGGCAATGGCGTGACGGCCACCCGCTCGGCCGGAGCGGCCTGCGCGCAGGGCGTCAGCGGCCTCGGCATCTCCTTCGATCACAAGAACGACACCGTCACGGTCGACGACGACCCCCGCTTCACGTTCGGGAAGAACCTCGCGGTCGCCGCGTGGGTCAACCCCACCTCGGTGTCGGGGTCGACGGTGCGGACCATCGCGCAGGAGCGAGACACCGGGGACGCGAGCTTCGCCCTCGTCGTCCGGAACGACGAGGCGCGGTTCAGCGTGACCCTGGACACCGGGCGCACGATCACGTCGCGCGCCGCGATCGCGGCCAACGTCTGGACGCACGTCGCGGGCACCTACGACGGCAGGTTCGTTCGGCTCTTCCTGAACGGCGAGCAGGTCGGCCAGATCAGCGCGGCGGGCACGATCCGCGACATCAACGCGCCGATCCACATCGGCAACAACCCGCAGCGGCAGCGCTTCATCGGCCTGCTCGACGAGGTCTGGATCTCGAACAGCCCGACGACCGGCACCGAGATAGCCCAGCTCTCCTGCATCAACCATCCCGAGACGGTCACCGTCACGCCGGCGAGCAGCGGCCCCGTCGCCCCGAACACGCCGGTGACGTACCAGGTCGCGGTCACCAACAACGATGTCGGCGCGTGCGGCCCCGGGGATTACTTCTTCGACTCCTCCGGCCCGGCGGGGATCAGCGTCCTTGCGGACCCCTCGTTCTTCCCCGGCGTCGAGCCCGGGAGCACGGTGACGTTCCCGGTCACCGTGACCGGCTCCCAGGACGCGGAGCCCGGAGTTCACGAGATCCCGTTCTCGGTGTTCAACTTCAGCTCGCCCGAGTTCGTCGTCGCGTCAGGGAACCTCAACTACGAGCTGCTCGAGCCGACGGGCTGCTTCGTCCGGACGGGCCGCGAGATCTTCGTGAAGCACCTCAGCGTGGTCGAGGATCCCGTGCGCACGACGTTCGATGGGCCGGCCGGCGACCCGCGGAGCGGCGCGTGGACGTTCGCGCGCCTGATGGAGGACATGGCGCCCACGCCGGCCGACGCGCCGGCGATGGTCGAGCAGCTCTTCAGCACCTGGCTGACCGATCAGGAGGTGAACGGCTTCACGGTGCCGGCGCGCCCGGCCATCCAGCAGGTCGTGCTCGACGAGTGGCCGAGGAACGCTGACGGGTCGCTCGACCTCCAGCGGGCGCCCCTGCTGCTGCTCGGCATCGTCAACCGGATCGACGTGCGCAACCTGGCCGAGGGCCACGCCGGCGAGGGCCGGTTCGTGTTCGGCGTCGTCAGCCAGGGCTTCGCGCAGCAGTTCACCGTGATCCTCGAATACAAGCTCCCCGCGTCGACCGAGGCCGACGTGCTCGAGTGGGCGAACGCGTGGCACGCCCTCGGCAGCCTGCCGTT
The DNA here is from genome assembly GCF_051530195.1 of Sorangium sp. So ce321. Lineage (NCBI taxonomy): Bacteria > Pseudomonadati > Myxococcota > Polyangiales > Polyangiaceae > Sorangium > Sorangium sp. So ce321. The sequence goes on from NZ_CP150329.1 coordinate 9,469,145, forward strand.
CCCTTCCGAGGAGTACAACGCCGCGCTCCAGGAGATCACCACGCGGTTCGTGGGCCGGAACGCCGCGCCGGGCAGGCCGAACGGGAGCTCGCTCGGGCAGCTCCGCACGAACGAGATCGCGCTGGCGGGCCCGTGGGAGCTGCGCGAGTTCGTCCTCTCGCCGGACACGGGCTTCCTGCGCCCGGAGACCGTCAAGCTGACGCCGGACCTCGGCTTCGACGGGACACCCACGCTCGCGGACTTCGTGAACCAGAACGAGGCGGCCATCGTCGCGGAGCAGTTCACGGTGCCCGACACGTTCCAGGGGGCTCCGTTCCTCGGCGGCTCGTCGTTCAACAACCTGACGGCGTGGACCGCTCCGGGCATCCTCAACAACGAGGCGCGGCACAAGTTCTCGCTCAACACCTGCAACGGGTGCCACGGCGCGGCGGAGACCGGGACGGGGTTCCTGCACGTGAACCCGCGGACGCTCGGGAGCGAGGCGTCGCTGTCCGGCTTCATGACCGGGATCAACATCCCTGATCCGGTGACCGGCGAGGTGCGGACCCTGAACGATCTGGGGCGCCGCAATCAGGACCTGGCGTCGCTCGTCTGCGAGCCTGTCCCGACCTTCGCGGCGGGCGCGCCCGCGGCGAGGGCCGCTGCGCCGTCCGGGAGCCGCTCGGCGTTCATCCGCCGCGGTATCGGTCGCGTCCACTGATCCGACCGAGGCCCGGCGCGGGCGGCGGCGGAGCGGCAGAGTCGGCGCCGCCCGCCGCCCGCGCCGGGGCGATACCCACCCTGCCCTCCCGGGCCGCGAGCGCCCGACACCCGCCCTCCCCCCGGGGCCCTGCCCCGGCTCGCCACGAGCGCCCGACACCCGCCCTCCCGCCGTGCGTCGCGCGTCGCGACGCGGCGGAGTGCAAAATTCCACCACGATAGAGAGACAGATACCTACGGCGGGGCGCTCGGGGCCGAGTGCGCCATCGATGAGGTCCAGCAGGGCCTCATGAGCGGGCAGATCGGCCTGCTCGAGTTCTTCGCGCGCCTCGCGGGCACCGAGCACATGCGCGCCCGCGTCCGCCGGGAGTAGCGCCCCCGACTCCGCTCCTCACCACCGCGTGTCCGAAGAGGGCGCCGCCGGCTCGGCGGCGCTCTGATCCCGCGTGTCCCCGCGGAGGCCGGCGCAGGAGAGCCGCGCTCCGGCCGGGAGATCCAGGCCGAAGCGGCTCCTCAAGACGTCGAGGAGCTCGTCGTCGCCGAGCTCGGTGCGCTCGAGCTGGCCGCCTCGGAGCACACCCAGCTGGCGGTTGCGCAGCGTCAGACGAGCCTCCGGCGAGGCGCGCGACGCGAGCACGTTGCTCACGAACAGCGAGCTGGGGTGGGTGGACGTGTAATGGTTCGCCACCTCGTAATCGACAGGGTAGCTCTCCTCGAGCGTGAACGCGTAGAGATCCTGCGACGGCTCGCGCGCCCTGGACTCGAGCACCCACAAGGAGCCCTCGCGGCGCAGGCCGACGACGTCGTGCGGCTGCGGCTGGCTCTCCCCCTCGACGAGCCGGATGGGCAGCGTGAGGCCCGGACCGCCGAAGCCGACGTCCGCGAGGAACGGCCCTTCAGGCAGCTCGACCAGGGACAGCATATGAGTCTGCGGCCCGATGTCGCTCCGCTGGAACCGTACCCGCGCGATGAGCGTCGTGACCTTGAACCCGATCCGGCGCAGCGCCGCGACGAACAGGGTGTTTTGCTCGAAGCAATAGCCGCCGCGGCGCGCCCTGACGAGCTTCGCCTGCAAGCTGGCCAGGTCGATGCGGATCGGGCGGCCGAGCAGGATGTCCAGGTTCTCGAAAGGGATGGAGTAGACGTGCGCGGTGTGGAGCGCGTCGAGCACCTCCCGCGTGGGCGCGAGCACCCCGCGGTAGCCGATGCGCGCCAGGTAGGCGTCGAGATCGAACGGGTCGCTGTCCTGTGTGGGCGGCTGCATTGGTTCAGTTCGGCAAGGATACGCTCGTCGGGACGAGCCGCGCCAGGCGGAAGCGCCGCGCGCTCAGGCGCCGATACGCCGGCCCTCGCTTGACCACCCCTGCACCGGCCAGCACACTGCGGACGGTGCGGCACGACCACCGAACCAGCGCGGAGCGCGCCCGGTTGCTCTCTGCGCGATGCCGGTCTCCGGAGCGCCGGGACGCGCGCTCCGCCGGGCTCCAGCGGACTGGGCAGCACGCCCGGCGCGGGCTCGCCGCCAGTCCCCGGGCCGCCTCGCGTTGAGCTACATGCCCGCGTCCGATCGCTACACGCTGACGGAGGTCCTCCGCGAGGGGACCACGTTCGTCATCCATCGCGGCGTCCGGAACGAGGACGGCTGTCCGGTCGTGCTCAAGGTGCCTCGGGCCGAGCCGGCCGCCCCGCGGGACGTCGCGCGCTTGCGCCACGAGCTCGAGATCGGGCGGAGGCTCGGCGGCCGGTTCGCGGTGAGGCCCCGTGAGCTCACCGCGCACAGGGACCGGCCCGCGCTCGTCCTCGAAGACTTCAGCGGACGCCCGCTCGATCGGCTGCTGGGCGCGCCGATGGAGCTCCCGCAGTGTCTGACGATGGCTGTCCGCATCTCGGCCGCGCTCGCGGACATCCACGCGAACGGGGTTGTCCACAGGGACATCAAGCCGCAAAACATCCTCGTCGATACCGGGTCGGGCGAGGTGAAGATCGCGAATTTCGAGCTCGCCTCCGTGCTCCCGGAGCCGGAAGAGGAGCGCGGCGGGCGGAGCCCGGGCCTCATCGAGGGGACCCTCGGCTACATCTCGCCCGAGCAGACAGGGCGCGTCGACCAGGCGGTCGATCAGCGCACCGACCTCTACTCGCTGGGCGTCACGCTCTACGAGATGCTCACGGGGCTCCTGCCCTTCTCGGCCGACGACGCGCTGGAGTGGGTGCACTGCCACGCCGCCGTGTTCCCGCGGCCGCCCTCGGAGCTCGTCCCGGGGCTCCCGCCGCCGGTGTCCGAGCTCGTCATGAAGCTCCTGGCCAAGGCCGCCGAGGACCGGTACCAGAGCGCGCGCGGCCTCACCCTCGACCTCGAGCGATGCCTCGAGCAGCTGACGGCCGGCGGGCACATCGCCCCGTTTCCGCTCGGAGAGCGCGACATCTCCGGCCGCTTCCAGATCCCGAAGAAGCTCTATGGCCGCGAGCGCGAGGCCGGCGCCCTCGCCGCCGCGTTCGAGCGCGTGGCGCAGCGCGGAGACCCCGAGCTCGTCTTCATCGCCGGCTACGCCGGGGTCGGCAAGACCTCGCTCGTGGAGGAGCTCCACCGGACGGTCGTCCGCGATCGAGGCCTGTTCGCGGCGGGCAAGTTCGACCAGCAGCACCGGCACGCCCCCCACGCGACGCTCGTCCAGGCGCTCCGCCAGCTCGTGCTCGGCGTCCTCGGCGGGAGCGAGCCCGTCGTCGCGGAGTGGCGGAGGCGGCTCTCCGCGGCCCTCGGCAAGAACGCGCAGCTCATCATCGACGTCCTCCCCGAGGTGAAGCTCATCCTCGGCGAGCAGCCGCCCGTCTCCGACCTGCCGCTCGGCGAGGCGCAGCGCCGGTTCGCGACGGTGTTCCGCCAGCTCCTCGGCGTCTTCTGCAGCGAGGAGCACCCCCTCTGCCTCTTCCTCGACGACCTCCAGTGGGCAGACCCGGAGGTCCTCGCGCTGCTCGAGCAGATCGTCACCCACCCCGAGGCGCGGCACCTGCTCACCATCGGCGCGTACCGCGACAACGAGGTGGGCCCGTCCCACCCGCTCTCGCGCATGCTCGAGCGCGCGCGGGCCGCCGGCGCGCCGCTCCACGAGATCGAGCTCCCCCCGCTCTCGGCCGAGGACATGCAGCGGCTCGTCGCCGACGCGGTCCGGGCGAGCCGCGAGGAGGTCGCCCCGCTCGCGCGCCTCGTCCACGACAAGACCGCCGGCAACCCGCTCTTCGCCACGCAGTTCTTGACCATGCTCCACAAGGAGGGCCTGCTCGAGGTGGATCTGCGCGCCGGCGCCGTCCGGTGGGAGCTCGACGCGATCCGCGACAAGGCGTTCGCCGACAACGTCGTCGATCTCGTGATCGCGAAGATCAAGCGCCTCTCCCGGGCCGCCCAGCGGGCGCTCACGCTCGCCGCCTGCGTGGGGAACACCGTCGACGTGAGGACCCTCGCCGTCGTCCGCGACCGGCCGGAGGACGCGATCCACGAGGACCACTGGGAGCTCGTGCGCGAGGGGCTGCTCCTCAGGTCCGGCGACACGTACCGGTTCCTCCACGACCGCGTCCAGCAGGCGGCGTACGCGCTCATCCCGGAGGAGGAGCGGGCGGCGGTGCACCTCCGCATCGGCCGGCTGCTCTACGCCCACGCGCCCCACGCGCCCCACACGCCGCCCGACGCCGCCGATGCGCGCGTCTTCGAGATCGCCGGCCACCTCGACCTGGGCGCCGCCCTGGTGACGGATCCGCGCGAGAAGGACCGGCTCGCCAGGATCAACCTGCTGGCGGGCCGGCGGGCCAGGGCCTCCTCGGCCTACGCGGCCGCGGCCGGCTACCTCGCGGCGGGCCTCGCGCAGCTCGCGGACGACGCCTGGGAGAAGGAGCACGCGCTCGCGCTCGAGCTCCATGGCGAGAGCGCGCGCTGCGCCTCCCTGAACGGCGACTTCGCCCTCGCCGAGCGGCTCGTCGGCGCGCTGCTCGAGCGCGCCCGGACCCGGCTCGAGCTCGCGGAGGTGCACCGCATCGAGATCGAGCTCCACACGACCCGGGCCGATTTCGAGCGCGCGGCGCGGAGCGCCCTCGCCTGCGCGCGCCGCTTCGATCTCGACATCCCGCTCCACCCCGCGCGCGACGCGGTGGAGCGCGCGGCGCGCGAGGTCTGGGGCGAGGTGCGCGAGCGGCGCATCGAGGCGCTCGTCAGCCTGCCGCGCATGGTCGATCCGGACACGCTGGCCGTGATGACCGTCCTGTCGACGGCGCTGCCGGCGGCCTATTATGCGGATCCGGACCTCTACGGCGTCATCGCGTGCCACATGGTCCGGCTCAGCCTCCGCGCGGGGAACGCGGACACCTCGCCGCCCGGGTATGTCGCCTTCGGCGGGACCATCGGCCGCGTCCTCGGGCTCTACCGGGAGAGCTACCGGTTCGGGGAGCTCGCGTCGGCGCTGCTCGAGGCCGGCGGCCCGACCGGGAACCGGCCGCAGATCCTCCACATGATCAGCACCTTCATCGACCCGTGGATCCGCCCCCTGCGGGACGTCGTCGGCCTGTTCCACCGGGCCTTCGACGAGGCGGTGGAGACAGGCACGCTGATCTACGCGTCCTACTGCTGCTTTCACATCGTGGCGCTGCGCCTCGCGTCGGGCGATCCCCTGGCGGACGTGGCCGCCGAGGCCGAGCGGCGGATGGACTTCACGCGCCGGGCCCGGTACGAGGCCATTCACGACGCGATCGCCGTCCTGCACCGGTTCGTGCAGCGCCTGCGCGGGCGCGACGCGCGCTGGGAGCGCGAGGGAGCCGAGGACGCCGAGGGGCCGCCGCCCGGGGCGACGGCGCCGTTCACGCGCTTCTACGAGCACCTCTACCGGGCGGAGGCGGCGCTCCTGTTCGGCCGCCACGGCGAGGCCGTGGCCGCGGCGCGCGCGGCGGGCGAGCTGCTCGGCGCGGTGACAGGCCAGATCCAGGTCGCCGATCACGCCTACGTCGCGGCGCTCGCGCTCGCGTGCCACGCCCGCGACCAGCGCGGCACACGCGATCTCCCCGAGGAGCAGGGGAGAGAGCTCCTCGCCGCCCTGCGGGCGCACGAGGCGGATCTCCGCCGCTGGGCGGAGGTCGAGCCCGCGAACCAGGAGGACCGGCACGCGCTCGTGTCGGCCGAGATCGCGCGCGTCGAGGGCGACGAGCTCGCGGCCATGCGGCTCTACGAGCAGGCGATCAGGGCCGCGCGCGCGAACGGCTTCGTCCAGAGCGAGGCGCTGAGCCTGGAGCTCGCCGCCGCGTTCTACCGCGACCGCGGCTTCGACCTGATCGCCGACACCTACCTCCGCGCGGCCCGCTCCTGCTACGCCCGCTGGGGCGCCGACGGCAAGGTGAAGCAGCTCGACCGGCGCTTTCCGCACCTCGAGGCGCGCCCGCTCGCCGCGACGAGCACGGTCACCATGCCGGCCGAGGAGCTCGACCGGCTCGCCGTGGTGAAGGCGTCGCAGAGCATCTCCGGCGAGATCCTGATGCCCCGGCTCGAGGAGGCGCTGCTCCGGGTCGTCCTCACGCACGCGGGCGCGCAGAAGGGCTACCTCCTGGAGGTCGCCGGCGGCGCCGTGTCGATCCGGGCGCGGGCGAGGATCGAGGGGGGAAAGCCGTTCGCGGAGGCGCTCGCGGGCGTCGACGAGCCGCGCGCGCCCGCGTCCGCCGCCGCGCTGCCGCTGTCGATCGTCCACTACGTCCACCGGACGGGCGATCCGGTCATCCTCGACGACGCGGCGACGACGCGGTTCTCGGCGGACGCGTACGTCGCGCTGGCCAGGCCGCGGTCGGTCCTGTGCATGCCCATCGCGCGGCGCCCCGGGTACGACGCGATCCTCTACCTGGAGAACGCGCTGGTGCGCGGCGCGTTCTCCGAGGACACGCTCGCGGTGCTCGAGCTGATCTCGTCGCAGGCCGCCATCTCGCTCGAGAACGCGTCGCTCTACGCGGCGCTCCAGAAGAGCCAGGAGCAGCTCCAGGCCATCGTCGACAACTCGCCGGCGCTCATCTACGTGAAGGACCTCGAGGGCCGCCTGATCCTGGTCAACCGGCGGTTCGAGCAGCTGCTCGGGCTGCCGAGGGCGGAGGCCGTGGGCAAGCGGGATCGCGACATCTTCCCGCCGGAGGCCGCGGACGTGTTCGTCGCGCACGATCGCGCGGTGATCGAGATGGACAGGCCGCTCGACGTGGAGGAGGTGGTCCCCCACGAGGACGGGCCGCACACCTACCTGTCGCTGAAGTTCACGCTGCGCGACGCCGCGGGCGCCGTCTACGCGGTCTGCGGCATCTCCACGGACATCACCGAGCGCAAGCGCGCCGCGGTGGCCGAGCGCTTCCTGGCGGGGGCGAGCAGGAGGCTCGTGGCCGATCCCGGGTACGAGGCGACGCTGGAGGCGATCGCCGAGGTCGCGGTGCCCGAGCTGGCGGAGGGCGCCACGCTGTATGTGCTCGACGAGTCGGGCGCGCTCGCGGTGGCGGCGGTGGCGGCGGACTCCACGGAGAAGGCCGGCCGGCTGCGGGCGCTGGCCTCGCCGGAGGGCGCGCCTGGCGAGCCCCACCGCGTCCTCGGCGCGGAGCGCGCCGAGCTCTGCCGCGTGGACGACGTCCGGATGAAGCGCTGGGCCGCGGGCGCGGCGCGGCCCGAGGCGCTCCTCGAGCTCGCGCCCGCGGCGTACCTGAACGCGCCGCTCGTGACGCGGGGCCGCTGCCTCGGCGTGCTCTCGCTGGTGCGGACCGCCGCGACGCCGCCCTACGCCCTGGCCGACGCCGCGCTCGTGGAGGAGCTCGCGCGGCGGGCCGCGCTGGCGCTCGACAACGCGCGGCTCTACCGCGAGGCGCAGCGGGCCATCCAGCTGCGCGAGGAGTTCCTCTCCGTCGCCTCGCACGAGCTGCGCACGCCGCTCACGCCGCTCAAGCTGAAGCTCGGTCAGCTGCGGAAGAAGGTCGCGAGCGAGGTCGCGGACCGGTCGCTGGAGCGCATCGTCGCGGGGAGCCTGGTGCAGGTCGAGCGGCTGGCGACGCTCATCGACAGCCTGCTCGAGGTCGCCCAGGTCGCCCGCAGCGGGCTCGAGCTCGAGCTCGACGAGGTCGACCTCGCCGCGCTGATCCGCGGGGTCGCGGACGAGCTCGGCGAGCCGCTGTCGCGGGCGGGGTGCCGGCTCGAGCTCGACGCGGGGCGCCCGGTGCGCTGCCGCGTCGACCGGCTCCGCGTCGCGCAGGTCCTGAGGAGCCTGCTCAACAACGCGATCAAGTTCGGCAAGGGCCGGCCGATCGAGGTGAGCGTGGCCGCTCGCGGCGACACGGTGCGGATCGTCGTGCGCGATCAGGGGGTCGGCATCGCGCCGGAGGACCTGGAGCGCATCTTCATGCGGTTCGAGCGGGCGGTCTCGTCGCGGTCGTACGGCGGGCTCGGGCTGGGGCTCTACATCGCGCACGAGATCGTGAGGGCGCACGGCGGGACGATCCAGGTGTCGAGCGCGCCGGGGGAGGGCGCGCGCTTCACCGTGGATCTGCCCCGCGGCGGCGCCTCGTGAGCTGCCCGGGAAGGCGCTCCGCGACGAGGCGTCGAGCCAGAGGGGCATAGATCGACTCCCGGGGACACCAGGAGAGAGACGGAGCTCAACCGCCAGGAACGCGCCAAGGACGCGCCAAGGACACCAACGACACCAGGAGAGAAAGAGCGAATGAGGCTCCGGGAGGATCTCTCACTCTTTGTTTCTCGGCGTCACGGGCGCTCCTGGCGGTCGCGCTCTCCTCTCTGCATCAAGAGAGCGCCTGGGGATCCAGGAAGAGCTTCTGGAAGCTGTCCTTGTCGATCGCCTTCTCGAGGGCCGCCTGCACGGAGATGGTCTCTTTCCTGACGAGCCGCTCCAGCGCCATGTCCATCGTCTGCATGCCGGCGGAGCGGCCTGCCTGCATCAGGTTCGTGATCTGGAACGTCTTGCCCTCGCGGATCATCGAGGAGAGCGCGCTCGACCCGACGAGGATCTCGTGCGCGGCGACGCGGCCGGTGCCGTCCTTCGTGCGGAGGAGCTGCTGGGCGATGATCGCGGCGAGGCTCTCGGCGAGCATGCCGCGGACCTGGAGCTGCTCGTCGGCGGGGAACGCGTTGATGATGCGGTCGATCGTCGCGGCGGCGCTGTTCGTGTGGACCGTGCCGAACACGAGGACGCCGAAGCTCGCGAGCTGCAAGGCGAGCTTCATCGTCTCGTTGGTCCGGAGCTCGCCGATCAGGATCACGTCCGCGTCCTCCCGCCCGGCGCTGCGGATCGCGCTCGCGAAGCTCCCCGCGTCAGGGCCGACCTCGCGGTGCGTGATCTGCGCCTTGATCGGGCCGTGCACGAACTCGACCGGATCCTCGATCGTGAGGACATGGCAGGCGCGCGAGCGGTTGATATGGTCGATCATCGCCGCGAGCGTCGTGGACTTGCCGGAGCCGGTCGGGCCCGTGATCAAGATGAGCCCGCTCGACCGATCGGACAGCCGGCGGATGATCTCGGGGCAGCCGAGATCGTCGAGGGAGAGGATCTTGCTCGGGATGGTGCGGAAGACCGCCGCGAGGCCGGTGGTCTTGTAAAAGTAGTTGGCGCGGAAGCGCGCCTTGTCCGCGTAGGAGTAGGCGAAATCCAGGTCGAGCTCCTCGACGATGCGCCGCGTCTCCTCGGGGGTCGTGATCTCGAAGAGGAGCGCCTCCATCTCGGCCGCGTCGAGGGGCGTGTCGCGCAGGGCCACGAGCTCGCCGCGGGCGCGGACGAGCGGCGGATAGCCGATGCCGAGGTGCAGGTCGCTGCCCTTCCTGGACAGGAGCTCGTCGAAGAGGCGATCGATCCGGGGCACGCTAGCCTCCCTTCTTCCCGAAGAGCGCGCCCGCGCGCTCGAAGAGGCCCTTGCCCGCCTCGGGGGCGGCGCCCTTCGACGCGTCCGGCGGGGGGGAGGGCGGCCTCCTGTCCGGCGTCAGCGCGGGCTGCCGCTTGCCGGCGAGGACGGCCTCGAGCTCGTCAGGGGCCTCCGCGACCACGAGCGCCGCCTCCAGCGTCGTCTTGCCGGCGCGGACGAGCTCGGCCAGCGAGTCGTCGAGGCGGATGATCCCGAGGCCCTTCCCCCGCTGCTGGAGGCTCGGGATCTGGAACGTCTTGGAGTCGCGGATGAGGTTCCAGAGCGCGACCGAGCCGGGCAGGACCTCGGCCGCGGCGACCATGCGCCTGCCGTCGGCGCTCGGCAGGAGCCGCTGGCTGACGATGAGCCGGAGCCCGCCCGCCAGCGTGACGCGGACCTGCTGCTGATCGCCGGGGGGGAAGAGGTCTATCAGCCGATCGATGGTCTTCGCCGCGCTCGGGGTGTTCATCGTGCCGAGGACGAGGTGGCCAGTCTCGCTCGCCGCGAGCGCCATCCGGACCGTCGCCGTGTCCCTGAGCTCGCCGACGACGATGACGTCAGGGTCCTCGCGCAGCGACGCCTTCAAGGCGTTCTCGAAGGAGCGGGTGTGGGTGCCGACCTCGCGTTGGCTGATCATCGCCTTGCCGCGCGCGTGGACGAACTCGACGGGATCCTCGACCGTGATGATGTGATGGCTCGTCTCGCGGTTGAGGATGTCGATGATCGCGGTCATCGTCGTCGTCTTGCCGTGGCCCGTCGGCCCGGTGAGCACGATGAGGCCCTGGTGGTGGCGGGTGGCGAGCCCGATGGCGTCGGGCAGGCCGAGCGACGCGAGGGTCGGGATGCTGCGCGCGATCAGGCGGAAGCAGCCCTTGTAGCCCTGGCGGTGGCGCGCGATGTTCACCCGGAAGCGGCCGAGCGCGCCGAGCTCCATCGCGAAGTCGCAGGAGCCCTCGGCCGAGAGGACCGGCGCGAGGCGCGCGGGCACGCGCGGGAGCAGGAGCGACTCCACCGACGCCGGGTCGAGCGGCTCGCCCTGCGGCACGAGCTCGCCCGCGACCCGGAGGAGGGGCGGGCGGCCGGCCACGAGGTGGAGGTCGCTGGCACCCTGGTCGCGCGCCATGGCGAGCAGCCCGTCGAGGGCGTCCGCCGCGATGTTGGTGGACGAGGGCCGCGCGCGGCCGCCCGCCGTGGCCGCCCGCGCGGCGGCGCGGGGCTCCTGGGGCGGCGGCGCGGGCGCGCGGGCGGCCGGCGCGGCGCGCTCGGCGGCGGGCGCCTCGTCGAGCCGCGGGTCGAAGCGCGGGGTCGAGGCGCGGCTCGCGCGTGGCTCGGCGGGCGGCGGCGGGCCGCCGCGGAGGTCGAGCGCGAGCTCGGCGGAGAGCGTGCGCTTCACGTCGGCGTCGCGCGGCGCCGGGCGCTGCACCTCCTCGGAAGCGAGGTGCTCGCGCATGGAGAACTGCTGCGAGGGGCGGGCGGGCGGCGCGCCGGCCGCGGCCTCGGGCGCGGCCGCTGCGGCCCCGGACGCGGCGGACGACGGCTGCATCCGCGTCATGCGGGCGTGCACGAGATCGCCCTGGCGCGCGGCGACGACGGAGATGGCGCCGATGCCCTCGATGCGGATGTGCCACTGCGACGGCTTCGCGCCGAGGGCCTCGATGAACCGGCCGCCACCGAGCGCGCTGAGGAGCATGAGGATGTCCTCGGTGGTGAGGGCGCCGGGATCGACGGCCTGGAAGGCGCCCGAGACCTTGACGCTGGGCATGCGCCCCGTGGCCACGGCGAACTCCGTCACCTCGGGGCGATTCAGTTGCGAGAGCCAGGATCGAAGGGCGTTCATCGTCGTCGCTCGTCTCCGCAAGCCGACTCTATCAACGATGAGGCGCGGCGTTTCAAAATGTCGTGCGGTCCCGGCGAGATCCCGGAGGGTGGCCTCACCCACGCCGCGCCGCGGGGGCGCCTGCGAGCCGGCGGCGCTCTACAAGCACGCCGCCGGCGCTCTACAGGAAGCCGCCGGCGCCAGGCCGCCGGCGCTCCGACCCCCGCCCCTGCGACGCTGCGCGGCGGCCCGCCGGCGCCCCCCGCGGCGCGGCGCGGCGCGGCGCGGCGAGCGACCTCGGCGCGCCCGGCGAAGAGGCGATGTCGGGGTCACTGGGATGTCGGGGTCACTGGATCGCGAGCTTGAGCCGCGCGCCCTTCACGAAGTGGCCCGGCGCCTTGCCCTTCTCGCCGGCCGGCGCCTGTTGCTCCGAGTCGATGGTGAGCTGCATGTTGCCGGTCGACTCGATCTTCTTCATCGTCACCTTGGCGATCTCGACCCACCTCGCGGGACTCGCGCTCTTGGAGTCCCCGAGCCTGCGGAAGAGCACCGCCTTGGTGCCCGCGGCGACCGGCGTCGCGGTCGTGGCGACCAGCGGCAGCAGCGTCGCCACCTTCCCCGCGCGGGAGACGAGCATACCGTAGACTTCCACGGAGTAGCTGTCCCACTCCCCCGCACCGGGGGTAGAAGCGGGCTCTGCCGTGGGCGCGCTCTCCGCGACCACGGCCGCGGCCGGGGCGCTCACGAGCGCGGCCGGCTGCGGCGCCTCCGGGCTCTCTGCCGAGGCGGCGCTCGGCATGGAGGAGAGGAGCGCGGCCGCGCCTGCGGCGACGAACGTTCGCGAGCACCTGGAGAGCCAATTGCCGACCGTCTTCATGCACTCCGCTCCTTCGATCCGATGTGATTCCACGGCCCGCGATCACCCAGCAGGGCCGCAGACACTCCGGTTACAAAACTTTTCACCATGCACCAGACTGGCAGTCTCCGCAACTCATTTCGCATCGCGACGACGATTGCCGCTTTTTGCGCAGCGGGCGCGGCGGGCGCGGCGGGTTCATCATCGCGCTCCGTCCGCTCGACAGCTTCGACAGCTCAGCCGTCACCGCGATCACCACCCCCACCGGAGCCGGTGTTGGTCGACCGCGTTGCCCGGCCCCGCTCCGCCCGGCCCCGCTCCGCCCCGCTCCGCTGCCGCGTGTCGCCACCTTCACCGGTGCTGTGGGCGCCGCCCGCGGACTCGCGGTGTCGCGATGTCGCGAGGAGAGCCGGCGCTGGCAGAGCGGCGCGCGCAGGAGCGCGGCGCGGCTCGCCCGAGCTCACCTGGTGTTCTGGCTCGCCTGTGGTTCTGGCTTGCCCGCTGTTCTGGCTGCCTGGTCACCCGGCTTGACCGCTCGCCCGGGCTCTCCGGCTCGCCTGACTGGATTTCCGACGGGTCTGTCAGCGCGCTTCGCGCGGGGCGCGCTCTCGAAGAGCGTCAGGCCCGCGCGAGCGACCGGCGTGCTCGGTCCAAGCTCGCCGCATCTCATTCTTACCCGTCCGACGAAACCAGCTGCGCAAAGCAGCGCGACCTCTCCCTCCTCAACATCGCCTCGGGATCATCCCCGATGCCTTCCAACATCACCGATGCGAGATTCGATGTCGGAGTAAAAGTCGCGTTCCAATCAAGATATCATGACTCCGTCAAAGCAGAACAGAAATTTTCGAGCTCAGACGATTCTGGTGCGCCCCCATGCGCTCATGTACGCTCGCCCCGCGGCTGTAGGACGGCCGCGGAGGAATAGAGCCCATGCCCACCGTCGCCGATCACTACGACAAGCTCCTCGCCGAGCACTACTCGCGCATGTTCGGGGATCACGACGCCAAGGTCGCCGAGCAGCGGGCGCTGCTCGAGCGCCTCGGCCTGCGCCCAGAGGGCCCCTCCGAGGCCATCGATCTCGGGTGTGGCTCCGGCTTCCAGTCGCTCGCGCTGGCTCAGCTCGGCTTCCGGGTGACGGCGGTGGACACCTCCGACAAGCTCCTCGCCGAGCTCGCCGCGCGTCGCGGGCAGCTCCCCATCGAGGCGGTGCAAGGCGATCTCCTCGAGGCGCTGGAGCGCTCAGGGCCTGTCTACGAGCTCGCCGTGTGCATGGGGGACACGCTCCCTCATCTGGGCAGCAAGGCCGACGTGGAGCGGATGTTCGCCAGCTGCGCTCGCAGGCTCGCCCCCGGCGGCCGGCTCGCGCTCACGTTTCGCGACCTCACCCGCGAGCTCGAAGGCGTCGACCGCTTCATCCCCGTACACGACTCCGCGGATGTGATCATGACCTGTTTTCTCGAGTACGAACCTGAGACCGTCAAGGTCCACGATCTCGTCCACACGCGCGGCCGAGAGGACGGCCGGTGGACGCTGTCGGCGAGCTTCTATCGCAAGCTGCGGCTCTCTCCCGACTGGGTCTCCGGCAGGCTCGAAGCGGCCGGGTTCCGCGTGCTGCACCGCGAGATCGCGCGCGGCCTCGTCACCCTCGTCGCGCGCTCAGGGGCCGACGTGGGCGGGGCTACGAACAGCGATTAAATACCTCATCAGGTGGTTGATGGCGCGGGCGAGGCAGCGCTACTTTGGTATGGGAGGATGAGACCCATGTCCGAACGAGCAAAGCAGACAGGCATGAAGGACGCCGGGCAAGCTGCGGTCGTCAACCGGCCGTCGCGGGATGAGGTCCAGGACCTGCGGCGCGAGCGGGACGAGGCGCGCCTGCTTCTGGTCGCGCTCGTCGCGGCGCTCAAGCGCGCAACGTTCCGGCACGGGACGTACATCGACGGTCTCGGCGCCGCGATGGTCGCCGTGGATCGTTGGTCCAAGCCACAAGGGCGGTAGAGCCCCACCAGCGAGGCTCCGCGCGCGGCGCGGCGCGGCGGGGCCATCACATCACACACGGGGCGTCCACCCCGCGAAGCTCCTGCCAGCGCCTCTCGCCGCGGCCGTGAGACAGCCGTGAGACCACCGCCGCGGCCCGAGCGCCGCCGTCACTCCATCGCTCCTCGCTTTTCCAGCGCTCTCGGCTCTCCCGGACGTGCCCTGGCCGTCTCGAGGACGCGTTCCCTGTAAATCTCGTTGTCCGCGCGGGGCAGCAGCGCCGGAATCGGGCCGAGCAATTCTATTTGACGACAAGTTAGCTACACCACAAAGTCGCTCACCCGGAGTTCGATCCGGATCTCGCGGCCAGTCCTCGGCGACGGCCGTGATCGATACCGTGGCGACGCTCGGGACGCGATGGACGTCCGGGAGGCGCGCGGGTGTGGCATGCCGAGGGGGAGGAAATCCTTGATTAGGAAGAGACTGCTCGGAGCTCTCGGCTGGGCTGCGGTGATGCTCGGAGTCGCGGGGTGCGCCGACCAGGGCGACGGACCACCCGAGGAAGGAGACAGCGAGTCTGCCGAGATGGCGCTGGACGAACATGCGGCGAGCGGCAGGACCGTGTTCGCCGACGTCGTCGCGCTCGATCAGGTCTACGTCTACAACCGATTCGGGTCCTTCAACCCCGCGGGCATGATCTACGCCCTCGCGCGGGACGTCGCGCCCATCCGGCCGCACGAGCCGCTCGGCCCGGGCAACGCCAGGCTGCGCGACGGCAAGCGACCGAGGCCGCTCGTGCTGCGCGTCAACGTCGGAGACACCCTGCGCATCAGGTTCACCAACCTGCTCAGGCCCGCGGACAGGCGTCCTGATGACTCCCCGAGGACGCGGAGCGCCTCCGTGCACGTCACCGGGCTCCAGATCAAGAACATCGAGGCGCTCGGCGGCAACGTCGGGCGGAGCCCCGACTCCCTCGCCGAGCCCGGCGAGACGCGCGTCTACGAGCTCTTCGCCGACCGCGAGGGGCCGTTCCTGATGCAGAGCGGCGGCGCGCTGGCCGGCGGCGGCGAGGGGGACGGCGGACAGACCGTCCAGGGGCTGTTCGGCGCGGTCACCGTCGAGCCCCCGGGCGCGGTCGCGTACCGCTCGCAGGTCACGGCCGAGGAGCTCGAGGCCGCCTCGCTGCCCGATCGCAATCCCGACGGGACGCCCAGGATCGACTACGACGCCCGCGACGAGCACGGCGAGCCGCTCCTCAAGATGATCAACGACCGTGACGAGATCGTCCACGGCGACCTCAACGCGATCATCGCCGGCTACCACCAGAGCCAGCTCGACGGCCGGTTGCGCGTGGCGGAAGGCCGGTTCCGCGAGTTCACGGTGCTGTTCCACGACGAGCTGAAGGCCGTCCAGGCATTCCCCGAGCTGGACGAGAACGAGGCGTTCCACGGCGTGCGCGACGGCTTCGGCGTCAACTACGGCTCCTCCGGCCTGGGCGCCATCCTCCTCGCCAACCGGGCCAGGCTCGGCCCCAGCAAGGAGTGCGTCGAGTGCAAATTCGAGGAGTTCTTCCTCAGCTCGTGGCCCAACGGCGATCCGGCGATGATCGTCGAGCGGGACCGGCGCGGCAACGCGACTCAGGCGCTGTTCCCCGACGACCCCTCGAACGTCCACCACGCGTACCTCGGCGACCCCGTCTGGTTCAGGAACCTCCACGCAGGCCCGAAGGAGACGCACGTCTTCCACCTCCACGCGCACCAGTGGCTGAGGGCGCCGAACAACGAGAACGGCACGACCCTGGACGCGCAATCCATCAGCCCGGGCGCGGCCTTCACCTACAACGTCAACAAGGCCGGAAACCGCGTCCTGACGCCCGGAGACGCGATCTTCCACTGCCACCTGTATCCCCACTTCGCGCAGGGCATGTGGGGGCTCTTCCGCAGCCACGATGTCTTCGAGGCCGGCACGCGCGACCGGTTCCTCCCTGACGGCGAGATCAAGCGCGGGACGCCCACGCCCGCCGTCGTGCCGATCCCGGAGATCGCGACGGCGCCCATGCCGACGTACGAGCCCACCGTCGTCGAGCTCCCGGGCGGCGGGACCGAGACGCGACCGCCGATGCCGGGCTACCCGTTCTACATCGCTGCCCTGAAGGGCCACAGGGCTCCTCAGCCGCCGCTCGACCTCGCCGTCGACGGCGGGCTCCCGCGCCACCTCATCACCAGCGTGCCGCCGGGCGGCGCGGAGCTCGGCAGGCGCGGCAGGTTCGATGTGGAGATCGAGAAGGCCAACATCAAGCTGCTGCCGAACGAGGGGACCCCCGCCGAGCTGTTGGCTCAGGATTTCCACGCCGGCCTCTTCCCGGGAGCGGAGCCCATCGCGACGCCGGACGGCTTCCCCGCGCAGGCGTACCCCGCGTTCACGCCCGAGGGCGAGCCGTCGCAGTTCGCCGTCAACGGCCAGCCGCCGGCGCCGGGCGCGCCGTACGCGAACCCATGCCCGCCGGGGACAACGGAGCGCAAGTACCGCAGCGCCTTCGTCCAGATCGACGGCGTGGTCAACCGGCGCGGCTGGCACGACCCGCAGATGCGCCTCATGGTCCTCGAGGACGATATCAAGGCGACCCTGTCGGGCGAGAAGCCTCCGGAGCCGCTGTTCATCCGCGCCAACTCGGGCGAGTGCGTCGTCTCCGAGGCGACGAACCTGCTCCCCGACTTCCTGAAAGAGGATCCATTCCAGATCTTCACGCCCACGGACACCGTCGGCCAGCACATCCACCTCGTGAAGTTCGACGTCACCTCCTCGGACGGCTCGGCGAACGGCTTCAACTACGAGGACGGCACGTTCGCGCCGGCTGAGGTGGTCCAGCTCATCGCGGCGGCCAACGCGCTCGGCGGCGCCCTGGAAGCCGACGGCTCGACCAAGGAGCGCGGCGACCGCGTCGTGCTGACCGCGCAGCCACACCCGCGGATCCACAACGGTATGGTCGGCCAGCAGACCACGGTGCAGCGCTGGTGGGCCGATCCGATCGTGAACCAGCAGAACGAGGATCGCACCCTCAACACCGCCTTCTCACACGACCATTTCAGCCCCTCCTCGCACCAGCAGCACGGCCTCTACATAGGCCTCGTCATCGAGCCGCCCGGATCGACCTGGCGCGCCCCGGACACCGGGATCGAGTTCGGCACGCGCCCCGACGGCGGGCCCACGAGCTTCCGCGCCGACATCCTCCCGCCGCGCGGCTCGGCGCAGCCGCCGTTCCGCGAGTTCGCCCTCGCGCTCGCCGACTTCGCCCTCCTCTTCGACGAGTGCGGCGAGCCGGTGAACCCGCCGACAACGCAGGAGGCCCCGCTCCCGCTCGCGGTCGAGCACCGCGACGTGCTCGCGCCGGAGGCGATCTCCGCGGCCGACCCCGGCGGAGGGCTCATCAATTATCGCAACGAGCCGATCCCGCTGCGCATCGCCAGGCGCGATTGCAGGACAGGCCGCGTCGAGCAGAAGCCGGGCGAAGAGGGGGAGATGCACAACGTGTTCAGCTCCGCCGTCCACGGCGATCCGTTCACGCCCCTGCTCTCGGCGCACGAGGGCGACAACGTGCGGGTGCGCCTGCTCCAGGGCGCGCAGGAGGAACAGCACGTCTTCTCGGTCAACGGACAGCGGTGGTTCAACGAGATCGGCGACCCGGACAGCGGCTACTCGAACGGTCAGCCGATCGGCATCTCCGAGCACTTCGAGTTCGGGCTCACGCCGCCGGTCTCCGCGCGGGGTGACAGCGGCCCCGGCGACTACATGTACCAGAGCGCGCCCACCGACGACCTGTGGGACGGCATGTGGGGCATCATGAGGGTGCGGCCGCGGACCGACGTGGCCTTGCTGCCGTTGGCCGAGTCGCCGGGCGGCGTGCCGCGCGGTATGCGGCGCTTCCCGACCTGCCCGGCGAGCGCGCCCGTGACGCGGTACACCGTCCACGCGATCACCGCGAAGGGCAACCTGCCGTACGACCGCCTCACCTACAACAAGAAGTTCGATCTCTACGACCCCGACGCCATCCTGTTCGTCCGCGCGGACGACCTGCACGACCTGCGCGCGGGGCGCCTCGCCCCGGAGCCGCTCATCCTCCGCGCCGCCGCGGGCGACTGCATCCAGGTCACGCTCGTCAACGACCTTCCCATCGAGCTGCCAAAGACGCCGCACTGGAACTATAACCCTCCGATCGTCGACGGGTTCAACACGAACCAGGTGCGGCCGTCGAACCACGTCTCGCTCCACCCCCAGCTCGTCGCCTACGACGTCAGGACCGACGACGGCGCCAACGTCGGGCTCAACGAGCCGCAGACCGTCGCGCCCGGCGAGTCCCGCGAGTACACCTGGTACGCCGGCGAGTTCTCCCAGAAGGACGGCAGGTGGGGGCCCGTCGAGCCCCGCGCCGTCGAGTACGGCGCCATCAACCTCAGGGACATGGCCGACGTCGTGAACCACGGCATGCACGGCGCGGTCGGCGCGCTCGTCGTCGAGCCCAAGGGCGCCACCTGGCGCGCTGATCCGGGCACCCAGGCGCAGGCGGACGTCACGTTCACGGACGTGTACGGGTACACGCGCTCGTTCAGGGAGTTCGTCGTCGTCTACCAGGACGAGGTCGGCATGCACTCGGACAAGCAGAAGTTCCAGTGCCTCGACCCCGATCTCAACTGCGGCACGGCCATCCGAAACTACGACAACGAGGACGACGCGGAGGACACCGGGCATGAGGCCTTCAACTACCGCACCGAGCCGTTCTGGGCGCGGCTCGGTATAGCGCCCGATATCGCGCTGGAGGAGCTCAACGAGCGGGACCTGAGCGACATCTTCAGCTCCCGCGTCCACGGCGACCCGGCGACGCCGATCTTCACCGCCGGCGCCAACCAGAAGGTGCGCGTGCGCCTCGTGCAACCCTCCGGCCACCGGCGCCAGCACGCCTTCGGCCTCTGGAACACGGAGTGGCCGCACAACCCCTTTGCCACGGGGGAGCGCTCCCGGCGCATCGGGGAGAACCCGAAAGTGCTGAACATCGCCATCGAGAATGCCATCGGCCCCATGACGAACCACAATATCGTTCCGTTCTACGGGGCAGGCGGGAAGTTCGCCGTCCCCGGCGACCGGCTCTACCTCGACCAGCCGAGCTTCAAGGTCTCGGACGGGCTCTGGGGCATCCTCCGCGTCACGCCGTAAACGCGCTCGCCGCGCTGCGCCGGCTCTCGCCCACCACCAACCCACGATCTCCGCCGCGCCGGCGCCCTGCCGGCGGTGACGGCCTCCGCCGCGGCGGCGCGGCGCGAGCGAGGCCCGCTCGCGAGCCGGGTCGAACGGCTCTCGCCGAGACACACGGCTCCGTGCGCGCCGGCGCTCGCGTCTCCGCCCCGGCGCGAGCGCGAAGTCGCTCTGTCCGCGGCGAGACCGGCCAGAGATCGCGCCAGATTCTATTTGACCCCTTTGTCGCGCGCCTACAGATTCGTTATCTCGAACACCGGGCGGCGGCTGCGCCGATGCGTCGGCGACGGCCCAAACCAGCCACCTCGTGGAGACGCGCGGGGAGCGCGCGATGTCCAGGGCGAGGCGCGCACCGGTGTATGCATGCCAGGAGAGTACGCGTGTTGAAAACGAACAGACTGTTCGGAGCGATGCGCTGGGCTGCGGTGGTGCTGGGGCTCGCGGGCTGCGCCGACCAGGACGCCCCGCAGACCGAGGAGGGTATCGAGGAGAGCTCCGCCGGGCTCAGGGAGACCGGGACGCCGGCGAGCGGCAGGACCGTGTACGCGGACGTCGTCGCGCTCGACCAGGTCTACGTCTACAACCGTTTCGGGTCCTTCAACCCGGCGGGCATGATCTACGCGCTCCGGAGGGACGTCGTGCCCATCCGGCCGCGCGAGCCGCTCGGCCCGGGCAACGCCAGGCTGCGCGACGGCAAGCGACCGAGACCGCTCGTGCTGCGCGTCAACGTCGGAGACAACCTGCGCATCCGGTTCACCAACCTGCTCAGACCGGCCGACAGGCGTCCTGACGACTCCCCGAAGACGAGGAGCGCGTCCGTGCACGTCACCGGGCTCCAGATCAAGAACATCGAGGCGCTGGGCGGCAACGTCGGGCGGAGCCCTGACTCGCTCGCCGAGCCCGGCGAGACGCGCGTCTACGAGCTCTTCGCCGACCGGGAGGGGCCGTTCCTGATGCACAGCGCCGGCGCGATGGCCGGCGGCCAGGGAGACGGCGGGCAGATCGTCCAGGGGCTGTTCGGCGCGATCCACGTCGAGCCGCCGGGCGCGGTCGCATACCGCTCGCAGGTCACGGCCGAGGAGCTCGAGGCCGCCTCGCTGCCCCGGCGGAACCCCGACGGCACCCCCCGGATCAACTACGAGGCGCGCGACGCGCGCGGCGAGCCGATCCTCAGGATGATCAACGACCGCGACGAGATCGTCCACGGCGACCTCGACGCGATCATCGCCGGCTACGAAGAGAGCCAGCTCGAGGGCCGGCCCCCGCTGGCCACGGGCCGCTTCCGCGAGATCACGGCGCTGTTCCACGACGAGATCAACGCCGTCCAGGCGTTCCGCGAGCTCGAGGTGGACGAGGCGTTCCAGGGCGTGCGCGACGGCTTCGCCATCAACTACGGAGCCTCCGGGTTCGGCGCCATCCTCCTCGCCAACCGGGCGCGGCTCGGCCCCAGCAAGGAGTGCGTCGAGTGCAAGTTCGAGGAGTTCTTCCTGAGCTCGTGGACCAACGGCGATCCGGCCATGATCGTCGAGCGCGACAGGCACGGCAAGGCGCTACGGGCGCTCTTCCCCGACGACCCCTCGAACGTCCAGCACGCGTACCTCGGCGACCCCGTCTGGGTCCGGAACCTCCACGCGGGACCGAGGGAGACGCACGTCTTCCACCTTCACGCGCACCAGTGGCTGCAGGTGCCGAACAACGAGAACGGCTTCACCCGGGACTCCCAGAGCATCGGCCCGGGCGGGGCGTATACCTACAACATCAGCAGGGCGGGCAGCCGCGCGCTGACCGCCGGGGATGCGATATTCCACTGCCACCTGTATCCGCACTTCGCGCAGGGGATGTGGGGGCTCCTCCGCACCCATGATGTCTTCGAGGCGGGCACGCGCGATCGGCGACTCCCGGACGGAGAGATCGAGGACGGCACGCCCACGCCCGCGGTCGTGCCGATACCGGAGCTCGCGATGGCGCCCGTGCCGACCTACGCGCCCACCCTCGTCGAGCTGCCGGGCGGCCGGAGAGAGGTGCGGAAGGCGATGCCGGGATATCCCTTCTACATCGCTGCCAGGGAAGGTCACAGGCCTCCTCAGCCGCCGCTCGATCTCGTGGTCGACGGCGGGCTCCCGCGCCACGTCGTCACGAGCGTGCCGCCGGGCGGCGCGCGGCTCGGCGAGCGCGGCAGGTTCGATGTCGAGCTCCTGGCCGCCAACCTCAAGCTGCTGCCCCAGGAAGGGACGCCCGCCGAGCTGGCCGCACAGGACTTCCACGCCGGCCGGTTCCCGGGCGCGAGATCGTTCATGACACACGGGTTCCCCACCCGCGCCTATCCGGCGTTCACGCCGGAGGGCGAGCCGGCGCAGTTCGCCGTCAACGGCCAGCCGCCGGCGCCGGGCGCGCCCTTCACGAACCCCTGCCCGCCGCGGACACCGGAGCGCAGGTACCGCAGCGCCTTCGTCCAGATCGACGGCGTGGTCAACCGGCGCGGCTGGCATGACCCGCAGATGCGCCTCATGGTGCTCGAGGACGACATCAAGCCGACCCTGCGGGGCGAGAAGCCTCCGGAGCCGCTGTTCATCCGCGCCAACTCGGGCGAGTGCGTCGTCTCCGAGGCGACGAACGTCATGCCCGACGCGCTGGAGCGGGACGACTTCCAGATCTTCACGCCGACCGACATCGTCGGTCAGCACATCCATCTGGTGAAGTTCGACGTCACCTCCTCGGACGGCGCGGCGAACGGCTTCAACTACGAGGATGGTACCTTCGCCGCCGCGGAGGTCGTGCAGCGCATCGACGCCGCCAACGCCCTCGGCGGCGCCCTGGCCGCTGACGGCACGGTCCGCGAGCGCGGCGGCCGGGTCGGGCTGGAGGCGGAGCGACACCCGCGCATCGGCCGCCACGTGCTCGGCAGCGAGGTGGTCGGCCTGCAGACGACGGTGCAGCGCTGGTGGGCCGATCCGATCGTGAACCAGCAGAACGTGGACCGCACCCTCAACACCGCCTTCTCCCACGACCATTTCGGCCCCTCCTCGCACCAGCAGCACGGCCTCTACCTCGCCCTCATCATCGAGCCGCGCGGCTCGGTGTGGCGCGATCCCGAGAACGGCGTCGTGTTCGGCGCGCGCGATGACGGCGGACCCACGAGCTTCCGCGCCGACATCCTCCCGCCGCGCGGCTCGGTGCACCCGCCGTTCCGCGAGTTCGACCTCGCGCTCGCCGACTTCGCCCTGCTGTACGACGAGTGCGAGCGGCCGGTGAACCCGCCGACCGCCCAGGAGGCGCCGCTCCCGCTCGCGATCGATCACCCCCGGCGCTCCGCCCCGGAGGTGATCTCGTCGCGCGACCCTGGCAGCCAGCTCATGAACTACCGCCAGGAGCCCATCCCGGTGCGCATCGCCGAGCGCGACTGCAGGAGACGGCGCGTGACGCAGAAGCCCGGCGAGGAGGGCGAGATGCACAACGTGTTCAGCTCAAGGGTCCACCGCGATCCGTTCACGCCCGTGCTCCTCGCCAACGAGGGGGACCACATCCGGGTGCGACTCGTCCAGGGCGCGCAGGAGGAACAGCACGTCTTCTCGATCAACGGCCAGCGGTGGCTCAACGAGGTCGACGACCCGGACAGCGGCTACTCGAACGCTCAGCCGATCGGCATCTCCGAGCACTTCGAGTTCGAGCTCGCGCCCCCGGTCGCCGCGCTCGGCGAGGTGGGCGTCGGCGACTACATCTATCATAGCGCGCCCACGGACGACCTCTGGGATGGCCTCTGGGGCCTGCTCAGGATCCGGCCGCGGGGCGCCCCGGGCCTGCTGCCGCTGGCTCCGTCCCCTGGCTGGATACCGCACGAGGAGCGAGGCTTCCAGACGTGCCCGGCGAGCGCGCCGGTGACCCGGTACACCGTCCACGCGATCACCGCGAAGGGCAACCTGCCGGGCGGCCGCCTCACCTACAACAGGGAGTTCGACCTCTACGATCCAGACGGCCTGCTGTTCGTCCGCGCGGAGGATCTCCACGACCTGCGCGCGGGGCGCCGCGCCCCGGAGCCGCTCATCCTCCGCGCCGCCGCGGGCGACTGCATCCAGGTCACGCTCGTCAACGACCTTCCCCGCGAGCTGCCAAAGACGCCGCACTGGAACTACAGCCCGCCGATCATCGACGGGTTCAACACGAACCAGGTGCGGCCGTCGAACCACGTCTCGCTCCACCCGCAGCTCGTCGCTTACGACGTCAGGACCGACGACGGCGCCAACGTCGGGCTCAACGAGCCGCAGACCGTCGCGCCGGGCGAGTCGCGCGAGTACACCTGGTATGCCGGCGAGTTCTCCCAGAAGGACGGCAGGAGGGGACCGGTCGAGCCCCGCGCCGTCGAGTACGGCGCCATCAACCTCAGGGACATGGCCGATGTCGTCAACCACGGCATGCACGGCGCCGTCGGCGCGCTCATCGTCGAGCCCCAGGGCGCGACCTGGCGTGCCGAGCCGGGCACCCAGGCGCAGGCGGAGGTCACCTTCACGGACGTGTATGGGTACACGCGCTCGTTCAAGGAGTTCGTGGTCGTCTACCAGGACGAGGTCGGCATGCACTCGGGCAAGCGGAAGTTCCAGTGCCTCGATCGGGAGCTCAACTGCGGTACGGCCATCCGGAACCAGGACGGCGAGGACGACGCGGAGGAGTCGGGCCACAAGGCCTTCAACTACCGCACCGAGCCGTTCTGGGCGCGGCTCGGGATCAGGCCCGAGCTCGCGAGCGACGTGCTGAACGATCGGGATCTGAGCGACATCTTCAGCTCCGACGTCCACGGCGACCCGGCGACGCCGATCTTCACCGCCGGCGTCAGCCAGAAGGTGCGCGTGCGCCTCGTGCAGCCGTCCGGGCACCACCGCCAGCACGCCTTCGGCCTCTGGAACACGGAGTGGCCCCACAACCCCTTTGCCGAGGGGGAGCGCTCCCGGCGCATCGGCGAGAACAGAGAGACGCTGAACATCGCCGTCGAGCAGCCCTTCGGCCCCATGACCCACCGCAATATCGTCCCGTTCTTCCCGGCGGGCGGGAAGTTCGCCGTCCCCGGCGACCGGCTCTACCTCGAGCAGATGACCTACATGCTCTCGGACGGAGAGTGGGGCATCTTCCGGGTGGCGCCGTGACGCCGATCCTCGTCACGCGCCGGCTCTCGCTCGTCGCAGGCCTGCTCGGCGCCGCCGCCGCGCCCGCCTGCGGCCGGCGCGAGCCGCCTCCCCCACCCCCCGACGCCGCCGGGGCCGCCG
Source organism: Sorangium sp. So ce321 (assembly GCF_051530195.1). Taxonomy (NCBI): domain Bacteria; kingdom Pseudomonadati; phylum Myxococcota; order Polyangiales; family Polyangiaceae; genus Sorangium; species Sorangium sp. So ce321. Next base: position 9,493,893 of record NZ_CP150329.1, read on the forward strand.
CGCCCGCCGCGCCCGCCGCGCCCGCCGGCGAGGGCGAGCGAAGCGCAGTCGTGAGCCGGGTCGAGCGAGGAGGGCTGTCGATCGCCTTCGAGCTCCGGCCGCTCCGCGGCGCCGGAGACCGCCCGGAGGCGCGCTCCGACGCGACGGCGGTCTTCACGATCACCGACGCCGCCACGGGCGCGCCCGCGCGCGACCTCGGGCCGCTCGCGTGGATGTCGAGGCGCGCGGGCGCGCCGCCGGACGACGCCGGATGCCAGGAGAAGATCAGGAGCTTCATGGCCGGGCTCATCGCCGTCCACCCGGACGTGGACATGAACGCTTACCTCCTGTGGACGCAGAACCAGGACAACACGCTGTCGGTGATCAACCCGCAGATCGCGTTCACCCGGAGCAAGCTGCGCAGCATCGTCACCCTCGCGGCGGGCTCCACATCGCTCGCGCTCCACCCGGACGGCGATCGCCTCTACGTGACGCTCCAGAGCGGGCGCGGCCTCGCCATCGTCGACACGCGGCGCAGCCTGGTGGCGGCCAACGTGCCCGTCGGCGCCGAGCCGATGCGCGTCGCTGTCGCGCCCGACGGGCGGACCGTGTGGGTCGGCAACGACGGAGACGGGACGGTCAGCGTCGTCGACGCGCGCGCGGCGAGCGTGCTGAAGACGCTGCGCGCCGGCCCCGGTCACCACGAGTTCGCGTTCTCGGGCGGCGGGCGCACCGCCTGGATCACGAGCCGCGGCGCCAGCACCGTCACCGCCGTGGACACCGGCACGCTCGAGCCCGTCGCGGAGCTCGAGGTGGGCGAGGGGGCCGCCGCCGTCGCGGCGAGCGACGCCGCGAGCGCCGTTTACGTCGCGAACGAGGCACGGGGCGAGGTCGTCATCATCGACGCCGAGCGCCGCGCCGTCTCCAGCCGCGCCGCGGTGAAGGCCGGTGTCAGCGCGGTCCAGTTCGCTCCAGGGGGCCGCTTCGCCTTCGCGCTGAACCCCGCGAAGGGCGAGGTGTCGATCCTCGACGCCTCGGTGGGCGCGGTCGCGCACACGCTCGCCGGGTTCGCGGGCCCCGACGCGATCACCTTCACGAAGACGTACGCCTACGTGAGGAACCTCGGCGACAACAGGGTCTCTCTCGTCGAGCTGCCCTCGCTGGAGCGGCCCGGCAAGCCCGCGGTCGTCGAGGTCCAGGTCGGCCAGCAGGCGCCCCGGGCCGCGAAGGGCGCCGGGAGCGCCGCGCCGTTCGCCGTCGTGCCCGAGGGCAACGGCGCCATCGTCGCGAGCCCGGCCGACAAGGTCCTTTACTACTACGTCGAGGGCATGATGGCGCCGCTGGGCACCCTCTCGAACTACGGACGAGAGCCCCGGGCGGCGCTCATCGAGGATCGCTCGCTGAAGGAGGTGCAGCCCGGCGTGTACGCCGCGACGGTCCAGCTCGGCGACGAGGGCGCGCACGACGTCGAGCTCCTGATCCGCGGTCGCCGCGTCGCCGCCTGCCTCGAGGCGACGGTCGCGCCCTCGGCCGTGCCGGTGGAGGACCGCTCGCCCGGGCTCACCGTCGAGCCGCTCTTCGACGCCAGCGTCGATCTCGAGGTCTCGAAGCCGGCGACGCTGCGCTTCCGCGCGACGCCAAAGGCCTCGGCGCCTCCCCTCGAAGCAAAGGAGATGAAGGTGATGATCTTCCGATTCCCGGTCGGCTTCCGAGACACAGTGCTGCCGCGCGCCGAGCCGGACGGCGCCTTCTCGGTGACGTTCACGCCCCCCGAGCCCGGCCAGTACCGCCTCTTGCTGGAGGCCGAGTCGCGCAATGCCCCGCTCGGCGCGCTGCCTTCCGTCGACCTCCATGTCAGTCCGCCCGTCGCCGCGCCGGACGCGGGAGGTGGGCAATGAGGCGCGGCGCACCGCTCCTCGCGGCGGCGCTCGCGCTCGCGCTGCCGACCGCGAGCCCGGCGGGCGAGCCCGCGCCGCCTCGAACGGGCGCTCAGGTCAGCGGCCCGCCCGCCGACGCCGACGCGGCGGCGGCGTACTTCACCGACACGGAGCTCATCGATCAGGACGGGCGCCCGCGCCGCTTCTACACCGACCTCCTGCGCGGCCGGAAGGTCCTCATCCATTTCGTCTTCACCTCGTGCAAGGGCGCGTGCCCGACGATGACGGCGAACCTCGCGCGCGTGCAGGCCCTCCTCGGCAAGCGCGCTGGCAAGGAGATCGCGATCCTCACCATCACGGTCGACCCGGTGAACGACACGCCGAAGGTGCTCAAGCAGTTCGCCGCGAAGTTCAACGCGGGCGACGGCTGGCGCTTCCTGACCGGGACCCCGCAGAACGTGGAGAAGGTCCTCGGGCGCCTCGGCGGGCTCACGAAGAAGCCCGAGGAGCACACCTCGACGCTGCTCATCGGCGACACGAAGACCGGCATGTGGCTGAAGACGACCGCCACCGAGCGCCCCGAGACGATCGTGCACCTCGTGGACCACATCAACGACGCGCCGTGAGGTCGAGATGGGTCGATCCGTGACGAAGGCGCGGGGGGCGCGCGCCCACGGCGCGCTCGCCGCCGGGCTGGGCTCGGCGCTCGTCCTCGCCGCCGCCCTGAGGGGCGCCGCGTCCCTCGGCGACGCGCCCGCGCCCGTCGCGCCGGCGGCGTGCGCCGGGGCCGCGCCGTGCGCCGGGCCGACGGCGTGCGCCGAGCTCAGCCCCGCGGCGCTGCGCGGCAGGCGCATCTTCCACCATGGGGCCCTCGCCTCGGGGGAGCCGGTCGAGGGGCGCCTCGGCGAGGGCGGCGCCGCGCTGCGCGGCAAGGCGGCGGCCTGCGCCGGCTGTCACGGCCGCAGCGGCGACGGCACGGCGGAGGGCGGCGTCGCCGCGCCGCCGCTCACCCCCGAGCAGCTCTTCTCGACCGATCGCCCGGACGGCCCCTACACCGCGGAGACGCTCGCGACGGCCGTCCGCGAGGGCAGGACGCCGGCGGCGCGGGAGCTCCACCCCGTCATGCCGCGCTACCGGCTCGACGGCGCGCAGCTCGCCGACCTTGTCGCCTACCTGCGCTGCGTCGGTCGCGACGGCGATCCGGGCGTCTCGCCGGAGGCGCTCCGGCTCGGCGCCGCGCTCCCGCTCAGCGGTCGCTTCGCCGCGGCGGGCGCCGCCGCGCGCGACGTGCTCGCCGCGTCGTTCGCCGAGGTGAACGCGCAGGGCGGCGTGTTCCGCCGGCGTCTCGAGCTCGTCGTGGCCGACAGCGGCGAGTCCGTCGACGGGGCGCGCGCGACCTCGCGCCTCCTGGATCAGCGCGTCTTCGCGCTGGTCGGCACCGTCTGGAGCGGCGACGGCGGCGGCGACGCGGCGGCGCGCCTCGCGGCCGACGAGGTGCCGCTCATCGGCCCCCTCGGGTCCGGGCCTCCGGCCGCGGATCCGGGCGATGGCGTCGTGTTCCATCTCCAGCCCGGCCTCGACACGCTCGCGCGCGTCGCTGTCGCGCACCTCGCCGGCGCCCCCGCCCCCGCCGGCGCGGAGGCCCTGCTCGTGATCCACCCCGCGGACCCGCGCGGCGACGGCTTCCTCCGCGGCGCGCGCGCCGAGGCGCTGCGGCGCGGCCTCCCCGCCCCGGTCTCGTTCTCCTTCGAGCCGGGCCGCTTCGACGCCGCCGCCGCGTCCGCCGCCGCGGCGCGCCTGCGGCCGCGGGCCGTCCTGCTCGCCGGCGAGGGCGACGAGCTCTCGCGCTGGCTCGCGGCGTCGCGCTCCTCCGCCGGCCCGCCCGGCCCGCGCCCCGCCGTCTACGCGCCCGCTTCCCTGATGCCGCAGGACCCCGGGTCGCTCCGGCTCGCCGGCGCCGCGCGGCTCCTGCTCCTCCACCCGGGCCCCTTCGACGAGGCGGAGCGGCTCGGCCTGCTCTCGCTCTCCTCGTTCCTCGAGCGCCACCGCATCCCCGCCAGGCACACCGCCTTCCAGGCGAGCGCCTACGCCGCGGCCAGCGTCCTCGTCGAGGCGCTCAAGCGCGCGGGCGCCCACCTCACCCGCCCCGGCCTCATCGCGGCGCTCGAGGGGCTGAGAGCCTTCGATCCCGGCCCTGGCCCGGCGATCACCTTCGGGAGGAACCGCCGCGTCGGCGCGTACGGCGCGAGCCTCTCGCGGGTCGATCCGAGCTCTGCGAGCGTCGCGCACGTCGCGCCGGTGTCCGCGTGGGTCGAGGTCGTACCCTGACGCCGGCCTCGCCTGTCGGCTAGGCGCGACGACTGGAACGGAGTAGGTTCCGGGCATGGCCGGATACCGCAGTCGTACATCCACCCAGGGGCGCAACATGGCAGGGGCGCGCGCGCTGTGGCGCGCCACCGGCATGAAGGACGCCGACTTCGAGAAGCCGATCATCGCCATTGCGAACAGCTTCACCCAGTTCGTCCCGGGGCACGTCCACCTCCACGACGTGGGGCAGCGGGCGAAGAAGGTCATCGACGCCGCGGGCGGGTGGGGCGTCGAGTTCAACACCATCGCCATCGACGACGGGATCGCGATGGGCCACGCCGGCATGCTGTACTCGCTGCCGAGCCGGGAGCTCATCGCCGACAGCGTCGAGTACATGGTGAACGCGCACTGCGCCGACGCGCTCCTGTGCATCTCGAACTGCGACAAGATCACGCCCGGCATGCTGCTCGCGGCCATGCGGCTCAACGTCCCGACCGTCTTCGTCTCCGGCGGTCCGATGGAGGCGGGCAAGATCGTCGGGACGCACGACCGCGACGGCAAGCCGCTCATCCGGAAGCTCGACCTCATCGATCCGATGATCGCCGCCAGCGACAGCAAGGTGACGGACGCGGATCTCGCCGCGATGGAGCGGTCGGCGTGCCCGACCTGCGGCTCGTGCTCGGGCATGTTCACGGCCAACAGCATGAACTGCCTCAACGAGGCGCTCGGGCTGGCGCTGCCCGGCAACGGGACGCTGCTCGCGACGCACGCGGCGCGCTGGGATCTCTTCGAGGCGGCGGCGAAGCGCATCGTCGCGCTCGCGCAGAAGCACTACGTCGAGGGGGACGACTCGGTGCTGCCGCGGAGCATCGCGACGTTCGAGGCGTTCGAGAACGCGATGGCGCTCGACATCGCGATGGGCGGCTCGACGAACACGGTGCTCCACCTCCTGGCGACCGCCCGCGAGGCGCAGGTCGACTTCAAGATGTCGGACATCGACCGCATGTCGCGCAAGGTGCCCAACATCTGCAAGGTCGCCCCGTCGTCGCACTACCACGTCGAGGACGTGCACCGCGCGGGCGGCGTGCTGACGATCCTCGGGGAGCTCGACCGCGCGGGGCTCATCCACCGGGAGGCGGGCACGGTCCACACGCGCACGCTGGGCGAGGCCATCGACGCGAACGACATCCGCCGCCCCACGGCGACGGCCGCCGCGAAGAGGCGCTCGCTCGCCGCGCCGGGCGGCGTGCCGACCACGGTCGCGTTCTCGCAGGACAAGTACTTCGCGGACACCGACGACGACGCCGAGAAGGGCTGTATTCGCGACGTCGCCCACGCGCACAGCCGCGAGGGCGGCCTCGCCGTGCTCTACGGCAACATCGCGGCGGACGGCTGCATCGTGAAGACCGCGGGCGTCGACCCCGAGATCTGGAAGTTCGAGGGGCCTGCGCGCGTGTTCCACTCGCAGGAGGCGGCGTGCGACGCGATCTGGAACGACCAGGTCCGCTCGGGCGACGTGGTCGTCATCGTCTACGAGGGGCCGAAGGGCGGCCCTGGCATGCAGGAGATGCTCTATCCGACGTCGTTCCTGAAGGGGAAGGGCCTCGGCAAGGCGTGCGCGCTCATCACCGACGGCCGGTTCAGCGGCGGGACCTCGGGCCTGAGCATCGGCCATGCCTCGCCCGAGGCGGCCGAGGGCGGGACGATCGCGCTCGTCGAGGAGGGCGACCGCATCCGGATCGACATCCCCGCCCGGACCATCGAGGTCGTCGTCAGCGACGCGGAGCTCGAGCAGCGCCGCCGCGCGGCCGAGGCGCGGGGCGCCGACGCGTTCAGGCCGAACCGCGACCGCAAGGTCTCCCCTGCCCTGCGCGCCTATGCGCTCATGGCCACGAGCGCCGCCAACGGCGCTGTCCGCGACGTCAACCAGATCGAGCCGAGCCGGCGCGCCGACGACAGCGCTGCGCGGCGCTCGTAGCGTGAGCGCGGACGTGCGGTCGTGCGGTCGTGAGCCGACATCGAGTCAGCGTCCCCTCTGAACGACACACCGGAGCTCGCGATCCGGAGGCGATCGCGACGCCTCTGCCACGGCGGCCGTCCTGGCCGCCGTGAGGCCCGCGCTCGTCGCCGCGCCCCGGGCCGGTACGTCACCGGGCGCGGCGACGCGACGCGCCCGGTGACGTATGATGAAGTACATGAGACAGTTGGCGCTTCTCGTGTCCCTCTCGCTCGTGTCGGGTTGCAGCCCGAGGGTCCGCGACTTCTCCGGTGACCAGGGCGCCGGGAGCGGCGGAAGCGGCTCCGGCAGCGGCAGCGGCAGCGGCAGCCAGACCAGCAGCCACACCGGCGGCAGCGTCACCAGCGGCAGCGGCGGCGGTGCCTGCGTCGACCCGGCCACGCAGTGCCCGCCGGCGCAGGGCGCCTGCGTCGAGGCGGTGTGCGTCGACGGCGCGTGCGCGGAGCGGCCGCGGCCGGCGCGGACGCCCTGCGGAGAGGGCGACGGCGCCGAGTGCGACGGATCCGGGGCCTGCGTGGCGTGCGACGACAGGATGGATTGCGGCATGTGCGCGGCGCCTGGTTGCCCGCACACCTGCGGCTCCGCGCCGGTGAGGGACATGCCGCCGAGCTGCGCTGACCGCGGAGCGGGCGCCGACGACAGCTGCGGCGGCGCAGCCGGCGAGAGCTGTTGTGGCAACACGATGGTCCCCTGCGGCACGTACCTGAGGAGCTACGATGGCGAGTCGAGCGCGGACGACGCGTTCCCCGCGGCCGTCAGCGATTTCCGGCTGGATCGGTACGAGATCACGGTGGGTCGATTCCGCGCCTTCGTGAACGCCGGGCAGGGCGTGCAGGCGAGCCCGCCCGCGATCGGGGTCGGCCGGCACCCGCACGTCGACGGCAGCGGGTGGATCGCGGGGTGGAACCGGCAGCTCGAGCCGGACACCGCGTCGCTGAGATCGGCGCTGAAGTGCAATGGCGACAACCTCTGGACATGGACCGACGAGCCCGGGACGAACGAGGAGCTGCCGATCAACTGCATCACCTGGTTCGAGGCGTTCGCCTTCTGCGCGTGGGACGGCGGCCGGCTGCCCTCCGAGGCGGAGTGGAACTACGCGGCTGCCGGGGGCGACGAGCACCGGAAGTACCCGTGGGGAGCGGACATCGACGTCGCTCGCGCCGCGTACGGCTGCACCGGCGATGGGAGCGCCGCGGGCAGCTGCGCGCTGAGCGACATCCTGCCGGTCGGCTCGAAGCCGAGCGGCGACGGGCGGTGGGGTCACGCGGACCTGGCCGGGAACGTGTGGGAGTGGGTGATGGACTGGTGGAGCGACGAGCTCTTCACGCCGTGCATCGACTGCGTGGATCGCGCGGACGGCGAGCGCGACGCGCCGCGGGTGACCCGCGGCGGGAGCTACCGCGCGCCGGCGGCGGACGTGCGCGCGGCCAACCGCGACTACAGCGGGCCCATCGACCGCGTGAACAACATCGGAGCCCGGTGCGCGAGGGACCTCTAGCCCCGCGGAGCGGCGCGCCACGGCCCCCGAGCGTGCGGCCGCGGGCGCGCCGCCGTCACGCGCCGCGGTCGCTGGCCGCGTCCTCGGGCCAGGCGTTCTCGGCGACGAGCTCCGACAGCGGGCGGCGCGCCGCCCAGCCGCACGCCTCGAGCATCGGCCGTTCGTAGAACTCCGCCACGTGACCGACGCACAGGAGGGCGAGCGGCCTGCTGCCCTTCGGCATGCCGAGCAGCGCGGCGAGGCCGTCCGGGTCGAAGAGCGACACCCACCCCACGCCGAGCCCCTCCGCGCGCGCGGCGAGCCACAGGTTCTGGATGGCCGCGGCCACCGAGGCGACGTCCATCTCAGGCAGCGTGCGGCGGCCGAACACGTGCGCTTCCCGCCCTGCCATCAGGCCGACGACGAGCAGCTCGCCGCACTCCCGGATGCCCTCGACCTTGAGGCGCATGAACTCGTCCTCGCGCTCGCCGAGCGCGCGCGCCGTGGCCAGGCGCTCCGCCTCGACGAGCGCGTGGATCTCGCGCCGGAGCTCCGGCGCCGTGATCCGCACGAACCGCCACGGCTGCATCATGCCCACGCTCGGCGCCGCGTGGGCGGCCGCGAGCAGCCTGGCGAGCGTGTCGGCGTCCACCGGATCCGGAAGGAAGTGGCGCATGTCGCGCCGCTCGTGGATGGCGCGGTACACGGCGGCGATCTCCGGATCGTTGAAGCTGTAGCTCGACATGGTCCCTCGCTCGCGCGCCGCGGCGATCCCGGCGCGACGGACGGGGACTGCGTAGCACCGCCGCCGCCGCCGCGGCAGCGCGCGCGAGGCGCCGCGCGACGCTTACGAGCGCCGCGCGGCGCCGTCCGGGGCGCGGGCGCGCAGCCCGGAGCACGCGCGAGGCAGCTCGGGACAGCGCGGGGCGGCGCGGAACGGACGCGGAACGGACGCGAACGGACGCGAACGGACGCGGAACGGACGCGAACGGACGCGGAACGGACGCGAACGGACGGCCGATCGGCTCCGGTCTCCGCGCGCGGCGCGCGCTCTCGACGCAGGGGGGCAGCGTGCTAGAGCGCGCGGTCGTGGAGCCCTCGGAACAGCAGGCCTCGGAGCAACGGATCACCGTCGTGGGCGCAGGGGTGCTCGGGTTGACCACGGCGGTCGTGCTCCAGCGCGACGGCCACCGGGTGCAGGTGATCGCGGCGGAGCGCGGCGACCGCACGACATCCGCGGTCGCCGCCGCGCTGTGGTTCCCTTTCCGGGCCGACCCGCCCGAGCGGGTCACCGCGTGGGCGCGGAAGAGCCTCGAAGAGCTCACGCGCATCGCGCGGGAGCACCCGGAGGCGGGCGTCGATCTCCTGACCTGCCGCGAGGCGGCGGACGAGACGCAGCTGCCCTGGTGGGCCTCGATCGTCCCGGACCTCTCGCTCGACCCTGGACCGCACCCGCTCGGCGCGCCGCACAGCTTCCGGTTCACGGCGCCGCGCATCGAGCCTGCGTTGCACCTGCCCTGGCTGGAGTCGCAGCTCGAAGCGCCGGTGCGCGTGGAGCGCGTGCAATCGCTCGCCGCGGTCGAGGGCGACTGCGTCGTGAATTGCACCGGGCTCGGGGCGCGCGCGCTCACCGGCGACCCCGAGCTCCTCGCCCTCTATGGCCAGGTCGCTCTCACCGAGCCGGGCGATATACACCCAGATGTCGCATTGGGTGATGAAAGGGACGAATCGGCGCTCTCGTATGTCATCCCGCGGCGCCACGAGATCGTGATTGGCGGCTGCGCCATTCCGTCCCCTGACGACCGCTCGTTGACGCCTGATCCCGAGCTCACTGACGCAATGCTCCAGCGGGTGCGCGCGGCCGGGCTCAGACCGGGCCGCCTGCTCGCCGTGCGCGCTGGACTGCGCCCGTATCGCACCACCGTGCGGCTCGAGCGCGAAGGCCGCGTGATCCACAATTACGGCCACGGTGGCGCTGGGTACACGCTGGCGTGGGGCTGCGCCGACGAGGTGAGGTCGATGCTGCGGCACGCCGACGCGTCGGCGCGCTGCCGCGGTTAGGTGATCACCCGAAGCACTGTTTTGACGCCCCCGCGAGCGCAGCGCCACACCTCAGACCGGCGCTCCGCGGCAGCGATGCCGCCGCGCGGTCCGCTTGAGTGTGCGAACGAGCGTGCGCGCGTGGCGGAGCGAGGTGCGAGCGCGAACGAGGAAGCGTGAACGAGGAAGCGCGAGCGAGGAAGCGAACCAGCCACCGCGAACGCGAACCAGCCACCGCGAACGCGAACCAGGCAAACGGAAGAGGCCGCTCCTGGAATCCAGCTAACCGGAAGCGCAACGCATTGCACCGAAAGCTCGTTGTACTCCTGTTGCGAGGCTGCTAGATTGGATTCGTGCTCGTCTGCGAGCAACTCCCGCCTTCTCTCGCAGCGGAACCGCCCCCGGCGCTTCCCTGTTCATTCGAGGGAATGGCCGTGGAGGGCCTCGCTCTGGAGATCGCTGGCCGCTGACGACCTCTCGGTGCGATCCCTGGAGCGCGGTCCCGAGGTGGTCGAACGTTCGCTTGCGCAGGGTCCGGCGTGCAGCGTCCGCTGTTACAAAAGTGAAGAACCGAAGCTTCCCCCGGGAGTTTTGAACGCCATGAACAACGACGAGAATCGACTCAGTCGTCCATCGGGGCGGCCGGCGGCCTGGAGTGTCACGATGAACAACGACGAGGTTCGCTCCAGCCGTCCTTCGGGGCGACCGTCGGGGCGACCGTCGGGGCGGCCGTCTGGACGGCCGTCGGGGAGACCGTCCGGGCGGCCGGCGGTCTGGAGCGTCCTGCCGCTGGCCAGCGGCTTGCTGCAGACCCGGCCGATCGAGTGGCCGACGCTCGTGCTCTTCGCGGGATCGTACGCGCTCTGGGCGGCGGCCGTCACCGTGGGGGTCATGGGCAGGGTGTCGACCGTGCCGGCCGTGCTCGCCGCGGCGGTGGCGGCGTATGCGGTCTTCACGCCGATGCACGAGGCCGCGCACCGGTCGCTGGCGCGCTCCGCGCTGCTGAACGCGGTGGTCGGACGGCTGTCCGGGCTGCTGCTCATGGCGCCGTTCCTGGCCGTGCGCCACTTTCACATCGAGCATCACAAGCACACGAACGAGGCGGATCGCGACCCCGACCACTGGAGCGGTCGCGGCCCGTGGTACCTGCTCCCGCTCCGGTGGGCGACACAGGATCTCCACTATTACTATCTATTTCTGCGCTCCTACCGTGCGCAGAAGCGCAGCGAGCGGATCGAGACGGTCGCGACGCTCGCGGCCATGCTCTCGCTCGTGGCGCTGGCCTTCGGGCTCGGGTTTGGCGAGCTCGTGGTCCTCTACTGGATCGTTCCGGCGCGGCTGGCGATCTTCTTCCTCGCGTTCGCCTTCGACTACCTGCCTCACTACCCGCACGGCATCACGGCCGCGCAGGACCGGTATCGCGCGACGCGCGCGGTGGACAGCGCGCTCTTCAACGTGCTGCTCTTCGGGCAGACCTACCACCTGATCCACCACCTCTACCCGGCCGTGCCGTTCTTCCGGTACCGGACCGTGTGGAAGCACCAGCGGGAGGAGCTCCTCCGGCTCCGGTCCGATAGCGTCGCGCCGCCCCGCGCGCCCTTGCCGCTGCTCGCGGCGGGCAGCCTCGCCCCGCCGCGGACGCCCACCATCCACGCCGCCCACCCCGCGCAGCCGGCGGCCGAGCTCGACGCCCTCTGATCCCGACCAGCGCGGCGCGGCGCTCCTCGTCGAGCGACGCGTTCGCCGCGCCGCGAGGCGCCCGCGCCGGCGCAAGCGACGCGTCGCGCAGCGCGCCCCCCCTCGACGACTGACGCCGTTCCCACCCGACTCTGGCCCTCGCGTCTCGGCGCGGCTCTCGACCGAGTCTGCGCTGCGCGCCGGATGAACCCGGGAGAAAAAACCGCCAGGACGCCAAGGACGCCGGGAGAGACGAGAGTTTTCTTCTCCTGGCGTCCTTGGCATCTCGGCGGTTCAACTCCTCTTCATCCAAACACCGCTTGGCGGATCGAGCCCTTCTCGCCCGAGCATCGTTTTACAGGGGCGCTCGTCACAGGCGCGCTCGTTACAGGCGCGCGCGCCGGCGAGCGCGGAGCGCTCTCGGGGGCAGCAAGATCTCCCGGAAGAGCAGCGCCTCCGTCACGGCGCGGCGGTCCAGCGCGACGCTGGGCGCGCCCGCGGCCGGCGCGAACGCGTCGGGGCGACGCTCGCCCGTGCCGAGCGCCGGGATCGCCGCGCGCGCCAGGGTCAGGATCATGAGCGCCTGCCCGGGCGCCTGGTGCGCCGCCAGCACCGCGCCCGCGAGGAGCGCGCGCGCGTCGCGGCTCGCGGGGACGCGGCCGGCGAGCAGCGCGTCGCGCGCGCGGGACGCCTCCTGGTGCTCGTGCGGGCCGTGGTCGAGGCCGCTGATGTCCTGCAGGCCGAACCCCGACAGGGCGAGCAGCGGGCCGGCATAGAGGCGCTCCACGATCGACGCGGCCATGTCGGCGAAGGGCGGCAGCGGGAACGGGACCCACGCGCCCCTCACCGGCCAGATCAGATGATCGAGGCTCACCCCGGCGTGGCGGCGCGCCCACGCCTCCCGCAGCGCGCGCGCGGGCACGCCGAGCCCGGCCCGCTCGAGGACCATGCACCCGATGAGCACGCGCAGGTGCGGCGGCGGGTGCACGTCGTAGCGCGCGCCCCTCGCGCCCCTCTGGACCGCGAGCGACGCGTACGGCACGCCGTCCTGGAAGAACAGCTCGCTCATCGTGATCACGTACGCGGGGCCGAACATCATCGTGCCGAAGACGTCGCAGAAGATCTCCTCGAACCACGCGCCGAACGCCCGCTTGAGCTCCGAGGCCGCCGCGCCGTCGTCGTCCAGATCGAGCTCGCGCGGCCGCGCGCCCGCGTCCGGCAGGCCGAGCTCGCGGCGCAGCGCGGGCTCGAGGCCGTCGATCGAGGCGAGGAAGTCGTGGCCGATCTCGTGCGCGAGCGCCGGCCAGCGCAGCGGGGTGGCGAAGAAGTCGGCGGGAAGGAAGATGGGCGCGATCGACGTCGGGATGAAGCCCGTCCAGATGGCGAGATCGAAGCCCGCGAGCTGCGTCGCCGGGAACCCGCTCCGGAGCGGCAGCCCCTCCGCCCGCGCGAACGCGATCACCGGGGCGTAGCAGGCGTCCGCGAGGGCGTCGGCGTCCCCGAGCGCGGGCAGGAGCGACGGGTCGCGGCGCTGCCGCGCGAGCACCGCGATCTCGCCCAGCACGCGCTCGATGTCGTCCGCCGCGGCCTCCGCCGCGCCCGCCCCGCGCCCCGCGTCGACGGCCGCGCGCGCCTGCGCGATCTCCTGCGGCACGAACCGGGCGAGCGCGTCCGCGAAGCGCCGGTTCGCCCGCTCGTGGCGCACCGCCTCGCCGAGCGCGGCGGCGCTCCGCTCGAGCTCGTCGAGCCGCAGGAGCGCCGCCCGCTGCCGGGCCGCGTCGGGCGCCCGCGGGGCGCCGAAGGGCACCGCCGCTCGCGGCGCGATGCTCCGCGGCGCGGCCTCGGCGGGCGGCGTGTGGCGCCGCGGCCTGTCCGCCCTCGCGGGCGGCGCTGCGGCGCGCGCCTCGTCGGTGTTCCCGTACTTGATCGCCGCCTTGACGATCAGCCAGATCACCCCGAGGAGGGCGCCGACGTACTTCTCGATGTCATCCATGGCGCTCGTCCAGCGTCGTGTGATTGCGGCCCCTCGGCCGCCCGCCCGCCGGCGGCCGCGTGCGGCGCCAGCGCCCGCGGCGGGCCGAGCACCTCGGCGAGCACGAAGCGCTGCACGATCGCCTCGCGGCGGCCGAGCCACGCCCAGCGCGGGCCCGCGGCGTCGCGCGGCGGCACCTCACGACTCCCCGACGGGGTCGGGCTTGCCCCCCGTGGTGCCGGCGATGCCCTGGCGCATCTCGGTGTCGGCGATGACGTTGCGCATGTTGTAGTAATCCATCACGCCGAGCTTGCCCGTGCGGAGCGCCTCGGCGACCGCGAGCGGGATCATCGACTCGGCCTCGACGAGCTTCGCGCGCATCTCCTGCGTCTTCGCCTTCATCTCCTGCTCCTGCGCGACGGCGAGCGCGCGGCGCGACTCCGCCCTGGCCTGCGCCACCTGCTTGTCGGCCTCGGCCTGCTCCGTCTGGAGCTTCGCGCCGATGTTGGAGCCGACGTCGACGTCGGCGATGTCGATCGAGAGGATCTCGAACGCCGTCCCCGCGTCGAGGCCCTTCTTGAGGACGTTCTTCGAGATGGTGTCGGGGTTCTCGAGGACGTGCTTGTAGTCGTCGGCCGAGCCGATGGTCGAGACGACGCCCTCGCCGACGCGGGCGAGCACCGTCTGCTCGCCCGCGCCGCCGACGAGGCGATCGATGTTGGCGCGCACCGTCACGCGCGCGATCGCGAGGAGCTGGATGCCGTCCTTGGCCACCGCCGAGACCTTCGGGGTCTCGATCACGCGCGGGTTCACCGACATCGCCACCGCCTCCAGCACGTTGCGGCCGGCGAGGTCGATCGCGGCCGCGCGCGAGAAGTCGAGCTCTATCCCCGCCTTGCCCGCCGAGATGAGCGCGTTGACGACCGCCTCCACCCGGCCGCGGGCGAGGTAGTGCGCCTCGAGCATGTCGATCGACACCCCCTCGAGGCCCGCCTTCACGGCGCTGATCCGCGCGTTGACGATCTGGTCGGGCGGCACCCGGCGCAGGCGCATCGCGATGAGCGTGAGCATCGAGACGCCGGCGCCCGACGCCTGCGCGGCGACCCACAGCCGGAGCGGCACCATGTACAGCGTCGCGATGATGGCGACGAGCACGAGCCCGCCGATCACGATGACCGAGATGATCTCCATATCCCCTCTCCACCCGTCCCTGTCCGTCAAGGGCCGCGTCTCGCGCGCTCCCTAGGGCTGGCGCGGCTCGACGACGACCCGGTTCCCCTCCACGCTCGACACGCGCACGGGCGTGCCGGCCTCCACGTAGAGGCCGTCGGTCACGACATCGACCGCGCGATCGTCGATCTCCACCGTGCCGGCGGGGCGGAGCGGCGTGAGCGCCCTGCCCTCCTTGCCGGCCAGCGCGGCGAGCCGCGCGTCGGGGCCGCGCCCGCTCCGCTGGGTCTCGAGCAGCACCATCTTCTGCCCCGCCCGGGTCCTCGCGACGGCCCAGAACAGGAGCCCCGCCGCGCAGACGCCCGCGCCGAGGGCGAGCAGGCCGTGCGCGGCCCCGAGGGTCGCCCACGCGACCGCGACCGCGCCGACGACGGCCGCGCCGCCGAGCAGCCCGACGAGGCCGACGCCGGGGATGACGAACACCTCGATCGCGAGGAGCACGAGGCCCACGACGAGCAGCAGGACGACGAGCAGCGCCGGGGTCACGCGCCGCGCTCCTCGTCGCCCGCGCCGCCCGCGCCGCCCGCGCCGTCCACGCTGGCCGGGATCGCCCTCACGACGAGCCGGCCGCCCTCGGCGCGGAGCACGCGGACGCGGACGCCTGCCTCGACGTACCCGAACGCCGAGAGCGCCTCGACGCGGCGGCCGTCGAGCTCGACCTTGCCCGACGGGCGCAGGTCGGTGGCGGCGGTGCCGACGCGGCCCTCGGACGACGTGAGCGCCGCGGCGCGCTCGGGAGGGCCTCCGGCGACGGCGCGGATCGCCGTGTGGAGGACGAGCCGCCGCCCGAGCCGCGTCCTCGGCGCGACGCGCGCGGCGAAGGCCGCGAGGAGCGCCGTCGCCGCGAAGGAGGCGCTCGCCGTGGCCAGGGCGCGCGGCAGCCAGCCGGCGTGCCAGGCGATCTCGAGCGGCACGCGCTCGAGGTCGAGGAGCGAGAGGACGAGGGCGCTCGCCACGCACGCCGCGCCCGCGATGCCGGGCAGGATGTGCCCCGGGGCGAGGACCTCCACCGCGATGAGGAGCGCGCCGGCGGCGAAGAGCGCGATCTCCTCCCAGCCCGCGAGCTTCACGACGTGGTGCCCGAAGAAGAACAGCGCGAGGCACGAGAGCCCGACGGCGAGCGAGACGCCGTGGCCTGGCGCGTAGAGCTCGAGGAGGATGCCGAGCATCCCGAGGGTCATGAGGAGCCCGGAGAGCGTCGGATCGGAGAGGAAGCGCGCGAGCTCCTCGGCCGAGCTGGGGCGCGGGCGCGCGATCTCGGCGGGCGCGGGGCGGCCCAGGGCGCTGAAGAGCTCCGCCTCGGTGCCGGCCTGCACCTCGGCGACGCCCCACGCGAGCGCCTGCGCGCCGTCGAGCGTGAGCAGCTTGCCCTTCTCGTCGAGCCCGGGGACCTCCGCGTCGGCGTCGACCATCGCCTCGGCGATGTCGCCGCGCCGCCCCTTCGCCTCGGCGGTCGCGCGCATCTCCTTGCGCATGTACGAGACGACCTTCTCGGCGACGGGCTTCATCTCGCCGCCCTCGCCGACCTGCACCGGCGTCGCCGCCCCGAGCGTCGCGCCGGGGGCGACCGCGATGACGTCGCAGGCGAGCGAGATGAGCGCGCCCGCCGAGATCGCGCGCGGGTTGACCCAGCACACCGTGCGGACGCGGGCCCGGAGCAGCGCGTCCCGGATCGCGAGCGCCGCGTCGACCCGCCCGCCGAGCGTGCTGATGTCGAGGACGAGGAGGTCGCCCTCGCCCTGAGCGGCGATGACGCGCTCCAGGAAGGGCGAGAGGCCGAGGTCGATCGCGCCGGCGATCGCGACCACGGTGACCTTCCCCGCGGCGGGGATCGGCGGGAGCGGCCGCGGGCCCGGCGGCGCGGGGGCGCTGGCCGCGGCGCCCGCGCTGCTCGCGAGAGCCGCGGGCGCCGCCTCGCCGCGCGCGGGGCGGCACACGACCATCGTCGCCAGCAGCGCGAGGAGCGGCATCGCGAGCCGCGCCCGCCGCGCGGCCTGTTCCAGCAGGCGCCACCAACCAGTCAAGCCCCACTCCCTGGCGCGTCGGCGGCCCGCGCCGCGCGCCGCGCTCCCGAGGTTCACGCCGGAAACGCCGCGACGAGCCGAGCGTAGCGCACGCCGGCGCTCCACGATACCCCCCATCGGGGATACGCCCGTCGAGACATTGCGCCCGGCCGAGCGGCGCCTGCGCCTGCTCAGCCGCCGCTGCTCAGCCGCCGCGCTCCATGAACTTCGCCACGACGTCCGCGAACTCCGCTGGTCGCTCCACGATCCAGTCGTGGCTTCCCTCCGGCGAGACAGCGAGGGTCGAGCCCGGGATCAAGCGCTGCAGGGCGAAGGCCGAGCCGAGCGGCACCGTGTGATCGCGCGCGCCCCACGCCAGCAGCGTCCGCACGCGCACGCGCGCGGCGTGGCCGCTCAGCTCCGCCGTCGCGGCGAGCCGCACGAGGCTCAGCGCGCTGCGCGTGTGGAAGAGCAGGTTGTGGAGGAGCGCGGGCGTCACGCGCACGAAGAACCGCGGCTCGAGCGACACGTCGGCCAGGCGCCCGAGGAGCAGCGCCAGGAGCGAGCGCGGCGGGTTGACGCCGACGGCATCGGCGAGCACGAGCCCCGCCAGCCGCGCGGGGTACAGGGCGCCGGCGACGAGCGCCGCCGCGCCAGACATCGAGTGACCGATCAGCGTGACCCCCTCGAGCTGCAAAGCCTGCAGCACCTCGTCGACGCAGCGCGCGTACTGCTCCAGCGTCCACGGCGCGCGGAGGCGCGACCCGCGGCCCGAGCCGGGCAGCTCCGCGACGAGCACCCGGGCCCGCCGCGCCATCGCCTCGACCGTGGGCCGGTAGGTCATCCCGCTGATCAGCATGCTGGGCAGAAGCACCACCGGCGCCCCGGTGCCCGTCTCGGTCACATAAACGACCTCGCCTCCGGCCCGGATCTCCCGCCCACGGCCTTGCTCCCGCGCCGCTCGCCTCACCGCAGCCCTCGCGGAGGTGGGCAGGCTCTTCTCGCTTCGACCCGGCCGCGGGACAGACAGGCCGGCCGCGAAGGACGCGCGTCCAGCGCAGGTTTCCACCACTCCACGTCGTCGATGGCGCTTCTGCATGAGCGCCAGGCCGATGCCGGGCGTGTGCCAGCGGCGCGGCGCCGCAGCGGGGCGCTCGCGTGGCGCGTGGCGCGTGGCGCGTGGCGCGCACGGCGCCGCACGAAACTCTGGAAGTGTGTTGAGCCCGTCCTGCGCCGCGCTAAGCTCCTCGAACAGCAGCGATCTCCAGGCTCATGGGGAGCCAGCAGGCGTGTCGTCAAAGGCCGAGAGCCCGGCGCCGCCTGCTCGGATAACCAGCTCTTCTGGAATGAACAGAGGCGAAATGTCGAGGTTCCGCTCCACGTCGGGAGATCGGAAGACAGCTGAGCTCAAGGTCTCGGCGCTCTCGATCTCCGCTGCGCTGTCCGTCCTCTCCCAGGGTGCATGGGGGACGGACGCACCGCCGGCTGCCGAGGTCCAGTGGGCTTATGCGCTCATCGCCGCGCTCGGGTACCTGCCCACCGCGATCGAGGTCGCCGCCGCCACGCTGCGGCGGACCGGGATGTCGGCCGAAGCGTACGTGCGAAAAAATGCGATGTACCTGGATCCGGAGGGTCCCGAGGACGAGATCGTGGGCGTCGTCTTCGGCGACGCGCTGGAGTCGCTCGGGGAGGATGCGCGCGCCGTGGTCCACGCGCTCGCCGCGCTGCCGGCCGCCGGCGTTCCCCTGGAGGTGGTCGCCGCCGCGGCGGGCAAGCCTGCCCCCTCGGCGGCGCGGCCGCTGCAGCTGCTCGTGCACGGCCGGCTGGTCTCGTTCGACCAGGGCTCGCAGACCTACCGGCTGGCGCCGCTCATGCGCGCGGTGGCCCTCAAGGACGTCGCTGACGACGCGGAGCGCCTGGCCGCGCTGCAGCGCGGCGCCGTGGACGCGATGCAGGCGCTCCTCTTCTGGACGGCCGCGGTCGAGGGGCGGCCGGAGGCGGCGATGCGCCGGCGCGTCGCCGGCGATCTCATGGCCGCCCTCGACACGGCCCCGTTCCGGGAGAGCGGGCGCGGCGTGGACGTGCTGGCGCGGGTGCTCGTCGATGCCTGCACGGTGCTGGACCTCGGGCTCCCGGTCGAGGTCCAGCAGCGCCTGCTCGACGAGGCAGCGCGCCTCGCCGGAGAGGCGCTGCCCGAGCTGCGCGCACGCGCGCTGGCGGCGCTCGAGGGCGCGCGGCGCGCGGAGCTCGCGGGCAAGCGGCGGGGCACCTTCGGGACGCTCCGGGCCACGCCGGCCGCCCGCGACCGCGGCCGCCCGGGTCACCGCGACGTCCTCCGCAAGGCCGTGCGCGCCAGCGCGCAGCGCGCGGCGGCGCGGATCTCCTCGCTGCCCGAGGACGACCGCATCCGCAGCGCGAAGGAGCTGCTCGCGCGCGGCGGGCTGCGGGCCCGCGAGGGAGCGCTCGAGGCCGCCGCGGCGGACTACGACGAGGCGCTCGCCGCGCTCGAGGCGGCCGGCGAGGGGCGGGGCCAGGCGACCGCGCTCCTGCTCCGCGGCGATCTGCGCCGGCGGCAGGGGGATCTCGCGGCCGCCTCGCGCGATCACGAGCGGGCGCTGCCGCTCTTCAGGGCGGCGGCCGACCGGGCCGGAGAGGCGATGGGGCTGCTCGCGCGCGGCGACCTCCGGCTCGACCAGGGCGACGCGCAAGGCGCGGCGGGCGACTACGGCTGCGCGCTCACGCTGCTCAGGGCCTGCCGCGACCGGCTCGGCGAGGCCAACGTGCTGAAGGCGCGCGGCGATCTGCTCTTCAGGGAGGGCGACCTCACAGGCGCGGCGCGCGACTATGATCGGGCGCTCTACATCCTCGAGGGCGTGGAGGAGCGCGTCCTCAGCCAGCTCCGCTCGCCGCCGAGCAGCGCCGACGAGCGCCGCGGGGCGAGCGCCCGAGCCCCGCGCGACGTCCTCCCGCGGCCCGAGCTCCTCCGGGCGCTCGGGTACGAGCAGACGCACGCGCGCACGTGGCAGGCCCGCGGCGACCTGCGCCTGCGAGAGGGGCAGACAGCGCTCGCGGCGCGCGACTACGGCAATGCGATCCTCCTGTACCGGGAGAGCGGGGATCGCCGCGGAGAGGCCGCCGCGCTCAAGGCCCGCGGCGATCTGCGCCGCCAGCGGGGCGCGCTCCCGGGCGCGCAGCGCGACTACGAGGAGGCGCTGCACCTCTTCGAGGCGCTCGGCGACGGCGCCGGTCAGGCTGCCGTGCTCCACGCGCGCGCCGACCTGCGCTGCGAGCAGGGCGACACCGCTGGCGCGGCGCTCGACTACACCAGGGCACATGCGCTCTTCGACTCCTCCCACGCCTCGCACGCCTCGCACGCGGCGCGCGACCCCGCTGGCCAGGCGGGCGCGAGGGGTGTCCCCGCGGGCGTCTCCCATCGCGAGGACCCGCCTCGGCCCGTCCCGGCGGCTGTCCCGCGGTGACGGCGAGGCTCGGCCCGGGCCCGCCGAGCTGCCCGCGCCGAGCGACGATCCCGCGATATCGATGCCTCCGTCGCTCCAGGAGACGGACGAACGTCGGATTCAGCGCTCATCGATGGATGACGCATGAGGGTGCCACACGAGCGCTGGCGCTATTCCTGCTTTGTGACTTCGTTGTTCGTCCGTCCTGCGCTAGGGTTCACTCGTCCGGATACTCGCCCCGGCACCGAGGTGGCCCCTGTGCGACGACACCGTTCCTTCGTCGGCATCAACTTCGCTTTGCTCTTGCTCCTGCCCAGGGCTGTGCTCGCCTTGCCGACGGTGACCGGCTCCGCGCCGGAGCTCGGAGCGTGGGACGCGCGCCAGGGCGCCCCCCTCCACGACGATGGTGTCGCCCCGGACGCGGAGGCCGGGGACGGCGTCTTCACGGCGACCGTCTCGTTCGCGGGGCAGGGTGAGATCGAGTACAAGGTCTCGCGGAACGGGGAGGATCTCGGCGATGGCGGTGCGGGTGCGGCCACCGGGGACAACCTGCGCTTCACGCTGGCCGGCGGGACAGCGCCCTACGATGTCACCTTTTATTACGACACACGCGACCTGACCGCACAGGGGTTCTTGCCAGCGACCGAGTCGGCCTCGGACTCACGCAGCGCCTCGCTCGCCGCGGACGGCGCGCGGCAGGTGTGGGTCGCCGTCGGAGACTGGCAGCGCTCCGTGGGCGATACGGACTGGAACTCGTCCTCGACCCTCACGGTCGCGCGCGACGATGGCCTCCTCGGCGATCGCGTCGCGGGCGATCATGTCCACACATACCGCTTCGTGGCCCGGGCGGCGCTCTCCGGCGCGCTCTTCAAGTTCGCGGCGCAGGGCCCCTGGACCACGAGGCTCGGCGCGAACGGCTGGAGCTACGCCCCGCAGGACTCCTCGAGCGCCGCGTTCAGCGCCGCGGCGGGGCAGGTCGTCACGCTGGAGCTCGACGCGCTCCACGGCCGGATGCGCGCCGAGGTGTCGAGCCCCTCGAAGCTCCTCCTCACGGAGCTCCGCGTCCACCCCGCGGCCGCGGAGTTCGTGGAGATCTATAACCCGGGCCGCGCCCCGGTGGACCTGTCCGACTATTACCTCGCCGATTACCGCTTCTATTACGAGCTCGTGGCGACGAGCGCGACGCTCCCGAACACGAACGACTTCCTGGTGCGCTTCCCGGCCGGCGCCGAGATCGGGCCCGGCGAGATCCAGACCGTGTCGCTCGGAGGGGCCGAGTGCTACCGCATGGGGTGCGCCGAGACGAGGGCGTTCGAGGGCTGGGGCTCGCACCCTACCTACGAGTTCTACAGCGCAGGCACGTTCGGCGCGGGGGAGAGCAGGTCGGCCGCCGCGGTGCCTGACATGCGGCTGCCGCTCCCGGGATCGGTGGGAGAGACACGCGGGCTGACGAACGATCATGAGTGTCTCATCCTCTTTTACTGGGACGGCGTGAGCGATCTCGTGAAGGACGTCGATTACGTCTTCTATGGCACGACGGGGCTGAACGCCCCTGTCGACAAGACCGGGAAATCGCTCGACGGGCCGGACCCCGGGACCGCGCGGAGCACCTACCTGGACGACAGGGCAGATGACGTCGCGCTGCACGCGCCGCTGTCCGCCGCCGGCGGGAGCTGCCGGCAGGACTTCACCGAGGGCGCCCAGGCGGCGAGCGGGGGAAACGGGGTGACCGGCGCGGTGGAGACCAGCGAGGCCTTGTCGTCGACCTGGGCCGCGTGCGAGGTCCAGACGCCCGGCGCCATCGACTTCGACGGCGACGGCGTGCTCCTGGGCGACAACTGCCCCTGGACGCCTAATCCCGATCAGGCGGACGCGAACGCGAACGGCGTCGGCGACGCCTGCGATCGCGACGACGACGGGGACGGTGTCTCCAACGACGCGGACAACTGCCCCCGGACGGCCAATCCGGATCAGGGAGACGCGGACGGCGACGGCGCTGGAGACGACTGCGACGCGGACGACGACAACGATTTCATAAACGACATGAATGACGACTGCCCGACCGAGGCCGGCGCGGTCGCGAACCGGGGTTGTCCGGGCGGAGAAGGCGGCGGTGGCGCGGCGTCGAGCGTCGTGAGCTCATCGAGCGAGGCCGCGTCGTCGTCGGGCGGCGGCGGGTTCACCGGCGGCGATGACGGCTGCGACTGTCGCGCCGCGGGCGTCCCGCCGGTGCGCGGCGCCCTGGCCCCATGGCTCGCGCTCCTCGGCGGCGCGCTGCTGTTCGCGCGCAGTCGCCAGCGCCCCTGAACCAAGCGCGCCCCCCTGGTGTTCAGACGAGAAGGAGTGATCCGCCAGGATACGATGTTCCGGGCCCCTCCTGACGTCCTTCGCGTCTGACTGCCTTCTCGATCCGACCTCCGTCCCAGCCGCGCAGAGCGGCGGTCGCCCGCACAGGAGACGGGCCCAGATCGGCGTTTTCGGCGCGGAGGCGTACTCCAGTACGCCGAGCACCGAAAACGTCGAGATGGGCCCGTCTCCGAAGCGGGCGACCGCCGCTCAGCTTGGGAGTTGGCGTTCCAGGCGGTCGCGCATCACGTTGGGGATCCTCCCGGCCGCCTCGATCGCCCGCGCGAGCGCCGCGCGCGCCTCTTCGTGGCGGCCGCGCCGGGAGAGGGCGCGCGCCCGCGCCTCGATGACCTCGATCTGCTCCTGCCCCACGAAGAAGCGGGCGGATCGCTCCTCGAGCTCGTCCCACGCCTGGTCGGTCGCGTCCCGCGTCGCCAGGTCGATCATCGACCACTGCACCTCTTCCGCGGGCTCCATCTCCGTGCCCTCGCGCCCCTCCGCGGCCGCCTTCCCCTGCTGAGCCCGGAGCCCCTCGATGATCTCCCGCGCCTTGCTCTCTTCGCCCTTGTACAGGAGCAGCCGCGCCAGAAGGAGCGGCACCACCGGCCGCGCCTCCTCCCCCCGCTGCTGGCGCTCCAGCGCGACCGCCCGCTCCACGTGCGGCATCGCCATCTCCAGGTTGCCCATCAGGTAGAGGTACTCGCCCAGGTTGAACTCCCCGACGAGCTCCATCGTCCCGAGGCCCAGCTCGCGCGAGATGGCCAGGACGCGGCACAGATCCAGGATCATCCCCTCGTTGTCCCCGAGGCACGCGCGCAGGAGCGCGCGATTGCTGATCGCGGGGCCGAGGTGCAGGAGGTCGCCGCGCGACTCGCACATCCGGATCGTCCGATCCAGCGCCGCCCCTGCCTCGTCCAGCTTGCCCAGCCCCGGGTAGATGAAGGTCAGGATCAGCAGCGACACGACCAGCGTCTCGTAGCCCTCGTCGCCCAGCGACTCGGCCTGCGCCGCCGCGAGCTCGAGCTGCGGCGCCGCCTCTTTCCAGCGGCTCTCACGCTGCAGCGTGCGCGCGACCCCCATCGAGAGGCGCGCCGAGAGCGCGAGCGGCAGCTCTCCGGGCGCGAGCGCCCTCGCCTGCTCCACCCGCTCCTTCGACCGGCCGTAGTCGTTCATCCAGTCGAGCGCCGTGGCCTCGTCGAGCAGGATGTCGATCTGCTCGATCGCGTCGCCCTCCTCCACCGCCATCGCGCGCGCGCGGGCCAGGTCGCCGAGCGAGTCGTGGTAGCGCCCCAGCCGGTAGCGCATCAGCCCCCGGCCCCGGTACGCCGCCCGCCGCCGCGCGCCGCGCTCCTCGACGGGCTGCGCCAGCGCGCGGCTGTAGTAGAGCTCCGCCTCGACGTAGGCGTGCCGCGCCCCCGCCCGCTCGGCCAGCTCCAGGTAGCCCTCCTCCGCGATCGTCGCGAGCCCCGCCTCGGCCGCGTGGAACGCGATCTTGAACCGCCGCTGCTCCTGGCCCTCGTGGGCCGCCGCGCGGTGGTGCTCGTACGCGGCCAGGTGGATCCGCCGCCGCTCCCCCTCGGCGCACCCGTGCGCGATCGCCTCCCGCACGAGCGCGTGACGGAAGGCGAACCGGCCCTTCCGGCCAGCCACCAGCACGCCCGCCTCGACCAGCCGCTCGGTCCCGACGCGCGCGTCGAGCGGGAAGGCCGCGCCCTCGCCGCGCTGGTCGAGGTGGTGCAGCACGCCCTCGATCTCGTCGAGCGACACCTCCGCGCCGAGCAGCGAGACGAGCCGCGCGTGCGCCCCGAGCGCCGGCCCGAGCGCCGCGATCTCGCCCTGCGCCAGCGGATCGATGAGCGGCAGCACGGGCAAGCGATCGAGCTCATCGGTCGCCAGGTACCACGCGTCGCCCCGCGGGTGCCGCCGCAGGATCCCCTCGCGCTTGAGCCCGTGCACGAGCTCCACGAGCAGGAACGGCACCCGCTGCGAGCGCTCGAGCAGGCGATCGATCGCGGGCTCCGGCACGTCGCGCGCGGGCCGGAGCAGCCGCCGGCACAGCGCCCGCGCGCTCTCCGGATCGAGCGGGCCGAGCCGCACGGCCTCGCGGCGCGCCGCCCGCTCGCCCCAGGACGGGTGCGCCTCCGCGAACGCCGGGCGCCCCATCGCGCAGATCCACAGCGGCGCGGCGCCGTCCGCGAGCGCCGCGTACTCGAGCGCCGCGAGCGTCACGTCGTGAGCGAACTGCGCGTCGTCGAGGATGATGAGGAGCGGCGCGACGGCCGCGCGCCGGCGCAGGAACTCCCCCGTCGCCCGCACGCGCGCCGAGCGCAGCGCGCCGGGCGCTGCCTTGAGCGCCTCGATCTCGGGGAACACCTCGCCGCCCGTCTGCTCGTCCACCCAGCCGAGCGCCATCGCCAGCCCCGAGCCGAGCTCCTCGCCGAGCGCGGGCCCGAGCCGCTCGGCGAGCGCCGCGCGAACCCCGCTCTGCGGGGGCGCGTCGGGTACGTCGAGCGCCTCGCGCACGAGCTCCTGGAGCGTCGCGTCCGGGGCGCCGCTCGTCGGCTCCTGCCCGCGCAGATCGATGAGCTGCGCGTGCGGCAGGCGCGCCCGGAGCTGCTCACCGACCTCGGCGAAGAGGCGGGTCTTGCCGTAGCCGGGCTCCCCGATCACGGACACGACCGTGGGCAGCCGCAGGCGGAGCGCCTCCTCCGCGCTCTGCAGCAGAGGCTCGAGGACTTCGCTGCGACCGACGAACGTGCCGGGATCCGTCGCGTCGCGCGCCGAGCCGACGGAGCCGAGCGTCGGCTCGTGGGAGGGCTCGCCCCCCGCCGCGGCGGACGCCTCGGGCAGCGCGGCCGCGGCCGCGGGCGTGAGGAACGGCCCCGGCGGGCCGGACGCCGCCGGCCACCGCTCGGCGCGCGAGAAGAGCGGGCTCAGGAAGCGCGTCGCCCCGCCCGGCCGGACCTGGACCGAGACGGGCGCGAGATCGATGAGGACCCGCGCGCACAGCCCCCCGCGCAGGAGCTCGTCGGCCGCGCGCTGCGCGTGGCGCACGGGGTTCGCGTCCCCCTCGTGGCCGAAGACCGCCGCGTACCGCGAGCCGGAGGCGTGCGCGAGCTCGCCGCCGAGCGCCCGGATCCGGCGCTGCACGGCCACCCGGTCGTCCGCGCCCTCGAAGAACAGGAGCCCCACCGCGCGGCGCGGGGCGCCGGTCCCGGCCCGCGCCGCGTCGCGCTCGCTCCCGGCGAGCTCGTCCCCGAGCGCGCGCTCCAGCGCGGAGCGGAGCTCGGTCGCGCTGCCGAACCGCTCGTTCCGGTCCTTCGCCAGGCACCGGTGCACCACCTCCTCGATGGCCCGCGGCACGGCGATGCGCGCCGCGAGGCGCGGGGGCCTGCGGCTCCTGTGGTCCTCCAGCACCGACGCGCGCGGCCCCCAGAACGGCGGCCGGCCCGCGAAGAGCTCGTAAAGGATCACGCCCATCGCGTAGATGTCGGCGCGCGCGTCGAGCTCCGCGCGCCCGGCGGACTGCTCCGGGGCCATGTACTCCGCCGTCCCGAGCGCCTGGTCGTCGTCCTGCACGCCGCCGCGCCGCCCCACGACCCGGGCGATGCCGAGGTCGATGAGGGTCGCCTTCCCCGCGCCGTCGACGAAGATGTTCTCGGGCTTGAGGTCGCAGTGCACGTAGCCGCGCGCGTGGACGCCCTCGAGGGACGCGAGCACCGCGAGGCCGAGCCTGGCGGCCTCCTCCGTGCGCGGCGCGGGGCGACGGGCGAGGCGGGCGGCGAGCGTCGGCGCGGCGACGCGCTCGAGCACGGCGTACGGCGAGCCGTCGTCGAGCGTGCCCCACGCGTGCACGGCCGGCACGTGGGGCGTGCCCACGGCCAGCAGCGCCTCGACCTCGCGCCGGAGGCGCCCGCCTGCGCCGAGGCGCTCGGCGCGCGCGAGCTTGACGGCCACCGTCGCGCCGCCGCCCTCGGGCTCGGCCTCGAACACGATGCCGAACCCCCCCTGCCCCAGGATGCCGAGGGTCCGGTAGCCGGGGAAGTGGGGCAGCGCGACAGGGACGACCTCGGTGATGTCGGGCACCGTCACGTCGAACGGCAGCGGCAGATCCTGCGCCGGGCACTCGGCGCAGGCGCCCTGGTTCCGCCGCCCGCACGACGGGCAGCGCCGGCCTTCGAGGGGCGCGCCTTCCTGCCCCTCACCTCGCGGCGCGTCCGGGCGCATGCCCTTCCCTACGGCGGCAGGAACGACGTGACCACCATGTCCGTGCGCGCTGTGGTCGAGATCGCGGGGTTGTCGAGGCATTGGGAGTAGTACCCACCGTCGGCGTTCACGACGCTGCAGACGGTATCGCACGAGCCCGCGATCGCGATAGGGCCACACGCCTGGGTGGCGGTGGCCCCGGACCCGGGGTCGACGTTCAGGTGGCCGGCCGCACAGTCACGCTTGAGCGCCCGCGCGCGGGTGACGCCGGCGGGCGAGTAGCAGGAGCGCACGTAGGGCGTCGAGCTGAACAGGTTCCCCCAGAACGCCCCCTCCCTCACCGTGTAGCTGGAGCGCTCCGTGGCGGCCGCGGCCATGAACGGCTGATTGGAGCGCAGCGAGATCAGCACCGAGACGCCGTACCAGTTCGTCCTCGCGGCGAGGCACGCCGTCATATGGCGCTGGTAGAAGGGATCGTTGAGCGGGCCGTACACCCACCAGTCCGCGATCGCGAGGTCGCCGTGGTACGTCTCCGACCGGACGGCGCCGCTCGAGTCGGTCCACGAGAACGAGAACGACTGGTTCGGCCTCAGCGCGCAGCTGACGACGTACCGCAAGAGCTCCCTTGACAGGTTGCCGTTCGTTCCCGGATCCTGGAGGGCCCCGCGCGCGGTCGAGCTGAGCGAGGCCCAGGTGAGCGCGGTCGGGCTGAACGCACTGGGGGAGAGCGCGGTCGAGTGGAGGGAATTCTGGTTGAGCGCATTGGGGAGGATGCTGTTGCTGCTGATGACAGCCCCTTCGGCCTCCCCGATTGGCTCATCGAACTCGTCGTCGAGCTCAGCCCCGATGCAGGCGGTAGTAACCAGAGGTATTGCGAGGAGCGCAACAGTCCGCGTACAGCATAGGAACATCTTGGTTCCCCCTTTCAGCGACGGGTCCGGCGTTTCAGTGTCGAGTGGCGGCCAAGTTTAAGTTACCATTTGGAAACGCTCCTGCGTATACCGGTTCATCGAATATCTTGCCCGAGTGGGCAGCGGCGCGCGCGGCGGCCCCGTGACGCGCCGCACGGTGAGGCGAGATGACGAAAGAGGACGAGACGAGGCCGTTTTCGGAGTTCGAGAGGGCCAGCGCGCGGGGCGAGCTGGCGCCGGGCACCGTGGCCGGCGACTACATCCTCGAGGGATTCATCGCCCGCGGCGGCTGCGGGGTCGTCTATGGGGCGAGGCACGCCCGTTCAGGGAGGCCCGCAGCGGTCAAGGTGCTGAGCGAGGCGGTAGCCCACTCTCGCCGAGTGGTCGAGCGGTTCGCCCGGGAGGTCGAGGCGCTCCAGCTCATCTCCCATCCCAACATTGTAGAAATCTACGAGGTCGGTGAGCTGAATGACAATCAGCCCTTCTACGCGATGGAGCGCCTCGAGGGGCAGACGCTCGACGCGCTGATCAAGGCCGAGACGCGGCTCGCGCCCCGGGAGGCGCTCGATCTGTTCGAGCCCATCTGCGCGGCGCTCGGGGCCGCGCACGCCGCCGGGATCATCCACCGCGACGTCAAGGCCAGCAACATCTTCATCTGCTCCGGGAAGCCGCGCACCGTGAAGCTGCTCGATTTCGGGATCGCGAAGATGATGGGGCCGGAGGAGGGCTCGACCTGGCTGACCACCGCCGGAAGAATGCCCGGGACACCCTCGATCATGGCGCCGGAGCAGATCCTGGGCGGCCCGATCGATGCGCGGGTGGATGTCTATGCGCTCGGCGTGCTGCTCCACCGAATGCTCGTGGGGAGATTACCATTCCATACACACGATATGGATGAGATGGTCCGGAAGCACCTCGAGGAGCCGCCAATGCCCCCGAGCCTGCGGGTCCCGCTCCCTCTCGAGCTCGACGCGGTGGTGCTGCGTTGCATGGAGAAGCGGCGCGAGCGGCGGTTCAGCTCGGTGGAGGAGCTGGTGCGGGCGCTCAGGGAGGCGATCGGCGAGCCCGCGTCGGGCGCGCACAGCGGACCTGACCCGACGCTGCCGGCAGTGGCTGTGTACCTGGAGGTCAGGACGCGCGGCGGCTCCGACGATCTCGACGAGGCGCTCGCGGCCGATATCGGGCAGGTGCTCGATATGGCCGAGTCGCAGCTCGCGCACGCGGGGTTCATCCTGGCCTCGACGACGGGCAACGAGGTGCTCGGCGTGCGCCTTTTGCCAGCAGGGACGGTCGAGCAGCGGGGCGAGCGGCGCGCGGCGCTCGATTTCGCGGGGGCGCTGCACGAGGAGCTGGCCCGGCGCGACGGGGCGGACGCGCGCGTGCACGTCAATGTGTGCGTGCACGCGGACGAGGTGCAGGCGCGCCCGGGGCCGCAGCCCGAGATCACCGGCGGCCCGCTGATGTGCGCGGGGCTGTGGGCGCCGGCAGACGACGCGCAGGGCGTCTTCGCGACGCCGAGCGCGACCGAGGGCCTCGCGGAGCGCTAGGCGCCGCGGGGCCCGCGAGGGGGCGCGCCGGGACGGCGGGGCCCGCGAGCCCGGCGCGTCAGCGGAGCGCGTGGGTGCGGGTCATCCGGTTCGCGAACGTCGACAGGGTGAAGGTGCCGACGCCGACGATCACCTCGAGCGCCTGCTCGGCGGTGAAGCCCGCCCTGATGAACGTGTCGAGCTCCGCGTCCGACACCTGACCCCGCTCCCGCAGCGTCGCCTCGGTGAACGCCGCGAGCGCCTGGAGGCGCGCGTCGGGCACCGGCGTCCGCTCGAACAGCGCCGCGGCCACCGCCGGCGGAGCCCCCGCGCGGAGCAGCAGCCCCCGGTGCATCGTCCGGCAGAGATCGCACCCGTTCTCGCTCGCGACGACCATCACCACGACCTCGCGCTCGACCGGCGAGAGCGTCGCCTCCTCGAAGAGGGCCAGGAGATCGTCGAAGGCGCGGACCAGGAGCGGCGAGGTCGCGAAGCGGGCCACGGGCAGCGGCAGGAAGCCGAACTTCCGCGCGGTCCGCTCCAGCGCAGGGCGGACCGCCGCGGGCGCGGAGCCGGTCGTGTGAGCAGGGAAATGAGGGGAAGCGGCGGGCTGGCTCATGCGGGTCTCTCCTTGAGGCATCTACTTGTCAATGCAACCAATTGGGTGTCAGGGAGCAGGGCCGAGGCGGGCGCCGCGCTCAGCCCTCGGGCTCGAGGTTCGCGAGGATGCGCTGGAGCGTGCGCCGGGTCGTGAGGAGATCGTCCTCCGGGATGCCGGCGCGCAGCGCGTCGACCATGGCCATGGCCTCGCCGGACAGGGCCTTGCGCAGCTGGCGCCCGCGCGCCGTGAGGTAGACGAGCCGGGCGCGCCGGTCCGTCGGGTCCTGGCGGCGCTCGATCAGCCCGTCGCGCTCCATGAGCGCCACGATGCGGCTCATCGTGGGCACGTCCCGGAAGGTGCGCTCGGCGAGGTGCGTCTGCGTGACGCCCTCCTGCTCCCACAGCCGGACGAGCACCATCCATTGCTCGGGCGTGATCTCGACGCCGTGCGCGCGGAAGCGCCGGTACATCGCGGCGCGGGACGCGAGGTACACGCGCGCCACCCAGTAGCCGAGCGCGTTGTCGAGGACGATCCCCCCGTCGGCCGTGAACTGGTCGCGCATGGTGGACCGAACGTACCACGGGGCATTTACTTGTCAATGCAAGTTGTTGGCTCGCGCGCGGCGCGGGGCGTCGAGGGCGCGTCCGCGCGCGCGGTCGCCACGAGGCCGCCGGCGGCCACGAGCGCGCAGGCCGCGAGCAGCCGGGGGCTCGCCTCGGCGTGGCCGGCGAGGCAGAGGAGCAGCGTCGAGAGGACCGGCGCGCCGTAGGACAGCACGCCGAGCTGCGGCAGGTCGCCGTGCTTCGTCGCGTGGTCCCAGGCGAAGAACGCGATGCCCACGGGGCCGAGCCCGAGCGCGAGCAGGCCGAGCGCTTGACCGGCGGTGGGCAGCACCGTGCGCTCGAGCGCGAGGTGCCCGGCGAGGCCCAGGGCGGCCGTCGCGGCGCAGGAGCCCACGACAGCGTCGGCGGGGACATCGGCGAAGCGGCGCTGGAGCACGGAGTACGTCGACCAGATGAGCGCGCAGCCGAGCGCGGCGAGGTAGCCGGGCGCGTACGCGGCGCGCAGGCCGAGGTCGCCCCCGGCGGCGAGGACGGTCCACACGCCCGCGAGCCCGAGCAGCGCCCCGGCCACGTGCCGGCGGCGCAGGCGACCGCCGGGGAGCGCCGCCGAGAGCAGGACGATGAGCAGCGGCCAGAGGTACGAGATGACGCTCACCTGCACGGGCGGCGCCGCGGACAGCGCGTAGAAGTAGAGGGCGTGGTACCCGAACAGGCCGCCGACGCCGACGAGCCAGCTGCCCGGCGGCTGGCGCAGCGCGCCGAGGCCGCCGCTGCCGCGCCGGGCGACCCGGGAGAGGCGCGAGAGGCGCGAGAGGCGCGAGAGGCGCGAGAGGCCGAAGAGCGCGGCGATCGCGAACGTCGACGCGAGCACCTGGAGCGGCGGCAGGCCGCTCACCGAGGTCGAGAGCAGCGCGAAGCTGCCCCAGAGGCCGATGGCCGCGACGCCCGCCAGGGTGGCGGCTCGCCGCGAGGGTCGCGTCGCAGACGTCGTGTCCGACATGGCGCCGAGCATGCTGCGCCGGTCCGCCGCCGTCTTGGCCTGGGCTCCGCCGCCCTGTGCCGGGGCTCCGGGCTTCCCGCGCGACCTGCCGCGACCTGCCGGCGCTACGCGCCTTCGTCCCGCGGCAGCGCGCGCCCGCGCCGCGGCTCGGCCGGCCGTCCGGACCGGGCTGCGCGGCGCAGGGCGGCCGGGGTCACGCCGTGGCGGCGCCGCAGGCTACGGGTCAGGCAGCTCTGGTCGGCGTAGCCGCAGCGGAGCGCGATCTCGGCGATCCCGAGGTCGGTGCGGGACAGCAGCTCGGTCGCGCGCGCGAGGCGCAGCGCCGCGATGCGATCCTGCACCGTCGCGCCGAGGACGGTGCGGAACAGGTGGTGGAGGTGGCCGGGGCTCAGCTCCGCGTGCGCCGCCACGTCCGCGACCGTGAGCGGCTCGTGCGCGTGTTCGTCGATGAAGCGGAGCGCGCGGCGCAGCTTCTCGGGCGCGCGGCGTGGTCCGCGCTCGCCGCGCTCGGCCAGCGTGAGCACGAGCAGCCCCGCCCACTGCCGGCGCAGCGCGACGGAGCCGCCGCCGTCGTCGAGCTCGTCCGCCGCGGCGCGCACCAGGAGCGCGGCCGCGGCGTCGAGGGCGATCGGCTCGCCGGCGGCCCGCTCGAACCACGGCGCGGCGCCGAGCTGCTCCGCCGCGGCGCGCGGCACGTCGATGACGAGGAAGCGGTTGCGGTCCGGCGCCGCGAAGGCGTGGCGCACGTCGCTCGGCACGAGCATGCCCGAGAGCCCCCCCGCCCTGAGCTCCCGCCCGTCCATCGAGAGCGAGAGCGCGCCTTCCACGGGCAAGACCAGCTGGTGGTGCGCGTGCCGGTGCGCGACCACCTCGGCCGAGAAACGCTGGATGTTGAGCTCGACCTCGGCCACGGCGCGCCATGATCTCACGCGCGGCACCCGCGCGCCACTCGCCGCGGCGCGCGCCGCGGAACGGGGCTCACCAGCAGGGAGGGCCGTAGAGGGCGGCGGCGCCGCGGGCGTCGTCCGCCGTCAGCTCGAGGTCCCCCCAGTTCGTGCCGTTGCACCACGGGTAGTGCATCACCGAGCCCGCGTCATAGGGCGTCAGCGCGCGCCAGCCGTCGTCCTCGAAGCACGCGCCCGCCTCGGGCCGCGTGTGCTCGTGCCGGAAGCCGAGCGCGTGGCCGAGCTCGTGCCGCAGGACGCCCGCGAGCGTCCAGAGGTCCATCGGGCCGAGGGCGGCCGCGTCGATGAGGAGATTGCGATCGCGGCGCTTGCTGTCCGGGAAGAACGCGCGCGCGTAGTACGGCTGATCCTTGACGGGGCTCACGTCGAAGACGACCTTCTTGTTGCGCGCGTCGCACGCGTCGTCCTGGGCCGCGACGTGAACGAAGTCGATGTGCGCCGCCCCCTCCCACGCCGCGGCGGCGCTCTCCATCGCGGAGACCACGGTGCCGTGGTGGACGCCGAACGCCGAGCTCACGCAGTAGCTGAGGTTCAGCTTCTTCCGGTCGCTCCATTTCACGTCCTTGCCGTGGTCCTGGTGGACGATGAGCGCGCCGCGCCGGACGTGGCGCTCGTAGAACCGCTCGAGCCCATCGAGGCCGTCGACGGGAATGTCGCCATCGACGATGTAGATACCCGTCTCTGGCTCCTGATAGGTGCGCGCGACGAAGTCCTCGAAGGTCACCTCCGTGTCGCCGGTGTCCTCGGAGATGTCGTCGCCGGCAGGCGCGCCCACGGCGCAGCCGACCGACGCGAGCGACATGACCCCGAGAGAGAGAGAGCCCATGAGGACGAGACGACGAGACTTCGAGGACAGGTGATTCAACATACAGATGCCTCTCCTTCGTGCCTTCCCTTCCGGGAGGCGAGGGTGTTCCGTGATGCAGTGAGC
Organism: Sorangium sp. So ce321; assembly: GCF_051530195.1. Lineage (NCBI taxonomy): Bacteria > Pseudomonadati > Myxococcota > Polyangiales > Polyangiaceae > Sorangium > Sorangium sp. So ce321. The sequence continues at coordinate 9,526,979 of NZ_CP150329.1, forward strand.
GCCGCCGGGCCGCGCGGCGCGGTCTGCGCGGCCGGTCCGGCCGACTCCATGGCTGCCCCTGACGCGCCTGGCGCCTTTCACAGGTCGTCTGGCTTCCGGCGTCTGGTAATTCGTATTTGGCAAGCGACGTGCCGCCGAGACGACAGCGCGAATCGACCGTGCAATGGCTCCTCGCGCAGCGATGGAGTCCGGACGGCGGAAGCGGAACATTGCGGGTCTGTGCAAGGAGTTGCGCGGAGAGAGAGGGCGCGCGCACAGGGCCGCGCCGTACCGCGCAGCCGAGGAGCTCAGGGCTGTCGCGAGGGCGGGCGCGAGCAGCGTCGCGCGTCGCGATCGTGCGCTCGGCGCGGCCGGGGCCGCGCGCGGCGCGACGGGTCCGGCGCGACGGTGTGCAATCGAGGGCTTGACGGCCCGCCGCGAACAGAAAATTGTGGCGCATGCCGGGGAAAGGGACGTGGCCGCGCGCGCGGCCCGGGCACGACGCACGAGGCGGTCGCTGATGTCGTTCGCGCTCGCGGAGGGCGCCGTGTTCGCCGGACGCTACCGCCTCGGCCGCGTCATCGGCGTCGGGGGCATGGGCGCCGTGTACGAGGCCGTACACCTCGAGACCAACCGGCGGCGCGCCCTCAAGCTCATGCACCCGACGCTCTTCGAGAGCCCGAACCTGCGCGAGCGTTTCCAGCGAGAAGCGAAAATTGCAGCGGACGTCGAGAGCGAGTTCATCGTCGAGGTCTTCGACGCGGGCATCGACGAGCAGACGCGCATGCCGTTCCTCGTGATGGAGCTGCTGCGCGGCGAGGACCTCGACCATCGCATCGAGCGCCTCGGCAGGCTGTCGGCCCTCGAGGTCGTGACGTACCTCCACCAGGCCGCGCTGGCGCTCGACCGGACCCACAAGGCCGCGATCGTCCACCGCGACCTCAAGCCGGAGAACATCTTCCTCACGCAGCGCGAGGACGGGCAGCCCCGCGTGAAGATCCTGGATTTCGGCATCGCCAAGCTCGTCGCCGAGACCTCGAGCGCGGGGCGCGCGACCCACGGGGTGGGCACGCCGATCTACATGGCGCCCGAGCAGTTCGACGGGGCGGCGCTCAGCAGCGCGACGGACGTGTATGCGCTCGGCATGGTGGCGTACACGCTCCTCGTCGGGGCCTCTTACTGGGTCAAGGAGGAGAAGACCGGCAACCTCCTCGCGATCCTCGCCGCCGCCTCGCGCGGGAAGCCCGAGCCGGCGAGCGCGCGCGCGGCCGCGAGCGGCGTGGCGCTCGCGCCGGCGTTCGACGCGTGGTTCGACAGGGCCACGGCGATGCGGCCCGACGCGCGGTTCCAGGTCGCCACGCACGCGGTGCGCGCGCTCGCGGAGGCGCTGGAGGTCGCGCCCCCGCCGAGCGCCGCCAGGCCGCCGGACTGGATGGCCGAGCTCGCGACGCGTCCCACGGTCGCGTCCGTGCCCGCCGGCACGCCGCTCCAGGTGGCGTCGGCCCCGCGGGATGAGCTGGACGAGACGCCGGCGCCCTCGGACGCCGCGCGCGAGGCGCCAAGGTCCGCGCGCGCGGCGTCCGAGGGCGCCTCGCGCGCGGCGCCCGGGGGCGCCGGCGCGCCGTCGCGGGTCGGGCGGGTCGCCGCCATCGCGATCGCGCTCGGCGTCGGCGCGCTCCTCGGCGCCGTCGTCTACGCGACGCAGATCGATCGCACGCCGGCGCCAGGCCCCGCGCCGGCGGGAACGGACGCGGCAGGGATGCCGGCGAGCGCGGGCGCCGCGCCGGCCGCGGAGCCGAGGACATCGCCCGCCGTGACGCCCGGCATCGCGCCGCTCGGCTCGGCCGCCGCCACGCCCGGCGTCGAGCCGGTCGGCGCCGCCCCCGCCGCGACCGAGCGCTCGCCGGTCGCCACCGCCACCGCGCCCCCGCCGAGCGCCGCCTCGACCGCGCGCTCGCCGGGCGCCGCGGCCGCGCTCCCGCCGGGCGCCGCCGTACGTGCGCCGGGCGCCGCTGCCGCCGCGCCCTCGCCGGGCGGCCCCGGCGCGCTCCCGCCGGGCGCCAGCTCCGGCGCGCAAGGAGCGCAGCCGCCCGCGGGCAGCTCGACCGCGAACGCGAAGAAGAGATGGACGCGCGACTGAGATGAGCTCGCCGCGCGCCGGTCCGACCAGACCGAGACAACGTCACGACCGCCCGCACGAGCGCCCGATGAACACCGCGCGATTCGCCCTCTCTGCCGCATGCCTCTCGACCGCGCTCGCCGCCGCGAGCGCCGCCTCGGCAGCCGCCCCGGATCCCGCCCAGGCCGCGTTCGATCAGGGGGTCGCGCACATGGAGGCCGGGCGCTTCGACGAGGGCTGCCCCGCCATCGAGGAGAGCCAGAAGCTCGATCCACGGCCCGGCACCCTGTTCACCCTCGCCGAGTGCGAGGCGCTGCGGGGACGGCTCGCGACGGCGCTCGCCAGGTTCGACGAGTACCTCGCGCTCTACCCCACCCTCACGCCGAAGCAGCAGCAGAACCAGGCCGACCGCGAGAAGATCGCGCGCGAGCAGCGGGAGACGCTCGCGCGCGACGCGCCCGCGATCTCGCTGAGCCTGCCGCCGGACGCTCCGCCGGCCGCGGTGGTGAAGCTGGACGGTCGGGTCCTCGCGCCCACGGCGCTAGGGACCCTGATCCCGGTCGACCCGGGCACGCACAGCATCGCGCTGCAGGTGCCTGGAGGTCCCGTCTCCGAGCGGATCGAGCGCCTCGGCAAGGGGGAGAAGAAGCGCGTGGCGCTCACGCTGGCCGTCCCGCGGCCACCGCCGCCGCCGCCACCACCGCCGCCCGCGCGCGCGCACGCGGGGCCAGCGCCCGACACCGGCGCCGGCGGGCGCCGCGTCGCGGTCTACCTCGCGGGCGGGCTGGGCCTCGTGGGGCTCGCGGTCGGCGGCGTCACCGGCGCGCTCGCGATGGAGAGGAAGGGCGTCGTCGACGAGAACTGCGCCGGCACGGCGTGCAATCACGAGGGCAAGACGGCGGCAGACGCCATGAAGGCGCTCGGGCTCGCCAGCACGATCGCCTTCGGCGTCGGCGTCGCGGGGGTCGGCGGCGCCGCGGTGCTGCTGTTGACCGAGCCGAAGGCCACGAGCGCGGGCGCGTCCAGCGGGGCGTGGGTCGCCGCGGGCGTGGCGCCGGTCGGCTCCGGCGGCGCGGCGCTCGATGTGCGAGGGGCATGGTGACCTGATGGAAAGAGTGCGCATGCGCTGGATGATCGCCGCGGGCCTTGCGTTCTCGCCCGCCTGCACAGCCCTGCTCGGAGGGGACAAGGACTACTACGAGGTCGTCGACGACGGCGGCGCGGGCGGCGGAGGCGCGGCTGGCGGCGGAGACGCCGGCGGCGGCGGAGACGCCGGCGGCGGCGGGGGCACGGGGGGCGGACCGCCAGCGACGTGCACCTCGGCGGACGAGTGCCCTCCGGGGGACGACTGCCAGGTCCGCGCGTGCGACGAGGGCGTCTGCGGGTTCGCGCCGGCGGACGCGGGGACCTCCTGCGGCGGGAGCGGGTCCTGCGAAGGGGGCGAGTGCGCGTGCCCGCCCGGCGAGGCGTACTGCGCCGGCACCTGCGTCGATACGGCGAACGACCGGCGCCACTGCGGCAGCTGCGACCACAGCTGCCAGGGTGGCAGCTGCGAGGCGTCGGCGTGCCAGCCGCTCGCGCTCGTGGAGGGGCTCCGGCACCCGACCGGCATCGCGCTCGACGCGGACCGCGTGTACTGGACCAACCAGGGCGACGACGGCTCAGTGATGGCGGTCCCCAAGGGCGGGGGCGCGCCAGCGGCGCTGGCCACGGACGAGCGCAACCCGTGGGCGATCGCGGTGGGCGGAGGGTACGTGTACTGGTCGAGCTACGACCTCGGCTATCTGAGGCGATCGCCGATCGACAGGCCCGGCATCGAGGAGGTCGCGCAGCAGTCCAAGCCGATCGCTATCGCGCTCGACGCGACCAACCTCTACTGGGCCGACGCCGTGAGGTACACCCTCAACAAGATGCCGCTCTCGGCCGCCGGCCAGCCCGGAGGCGCCGAGCCGGAGCTGCTCGTCACCGAGCAGAACGAGCCAGTGGATATCGCGATCGACGCGACGCACGTCTACTGGACGCTCGACGCGGAGAACCTGGCAGAAGACATGGTGATGAGGGCGCCGATCGCCGGAGGCCCGGCGGAGCCGCTCGCCACGGACCAGCGCGGCCCGCAGGGCATCGCGGTCGACGCGACGCACGTCTACTGGGTGAACGCGGAGGGCGATGTCCACAAGACCCAGCGCGAGGGCGGCGGTAGCGACATCACGCTCACCCAGGAGGGGCTGCGGGGGCGCGGCATCGCGATCGACGCGACGCACGTCTACTGGACCGACCCCGACGAAGGCGCGGTGAGGCGCACCCCGCTCGAGGGGGGCATCGTGGAGACGTTCGCCGAAGGGCAGGAGACGCCCTGGGAGATCGCGGTCGACGAGACGAGCGTTTACTGGACGAACAACACGAGTCCAGGCAGCGTGATGAAGCGCGCCAAGTAGGCCCGCGAGCGCCGGCGCGAGCGCGGCCGGCGCGCTCCGTTCGAAGAGCGCCCGCGCGGCCACGCGGAGCCGTCCGCGCGAGGAGGCCGGCGCGGCTGTGCCCGGGGGCGCGCCGTCGCGGCGCGCTGGCTCGACCGGCCGTCGCCCGGCCTCGGCGCCGGCCACGCGCTCGCTGTCGCCCTGCTCGCCGGCGCGCTGCCGCGCCGATTGCGCGGACGACACCGCCGGCGCGCCGGCGCGTCGCCAGCCCGCCTGCGCGCCGCGCGCCCCGCTGCCGAGCGCGTTTCGCTGGACGCTCGGCCGCGGCTCGCCAATGGTTGAAGCATGAAGCTCACCAGCGTCGCCGCCGACACCGTGCAGATCGCGAGTCGGGGAGAGTACACCGCGCCCTCGGGCGCAGCGGTTCGCCTCCGGGACCGCGTGCTCGCCGCGGTGAAGGGCACCGTGCTTTACCGGCCCGGGTCACTCGAACCATGGGAGCCGCACGAGCGCCTCGACCGGCCGGCGGCGATCGAGGTCACCGAGGAGACCACGGGGGCCGCGGGGCGGCGGCTCGTCGAGCAGGAGGGCGAGGCCCGCGTCGCGATCCTCAACTTCGCGTCGGGCAAGAACCCAGGGGGCGGGTTCCTGCGCGGGGCCAAGGCGCAGGAAGAGGACCTCGCCCGCTGCTCCGCGCTGTATGCGTGCCTCGTCGAGCAGCGCGCTTACTACGAGCAGAACCGCGCCTCGGGGAGCTTCCTCTATACCGACCACCTCATCTACTCGCCGGACGTGCCGTTCTTCCGCGACGAGCAGCACGCGCTGCTGGAGCGGCCGTTCGCGCTGTCGATCATCACCGTGCCGGCGCCGAACGCCGGTGAGGCGCTCCAGCGCGACGACTCGGTGGATCAGGACATCCACGCTGCCCTGGAGCGCCGCGCGGCCATGGTGCTCGCGGCGGCGGGCGCGCACGGGCACCGGTGCCTGGTCCTCGGCGCCTGGGGGTGCGGCGTCTTCCGCAACGACCCGCGCGAGGTCGCCGACGTCTTCGCCCGGTGGCTCGAGCACCCGCGCTTCCAGGGGGTGTTCTCGCGCGTCGTGTTCGCCGTGTACGACCGGGGCCAAGATCAGCCGAATTACCGGGCTTTCCAGGAGCGGTTCGCGAGGATGTAGGCGCGCCCGGATCGAGCCCCGCGACACGCGACCGAGGCACATCAGGCCCGCAGCGCTGTGGGGTGACGTGTGGAGTCGCAGGAGGTGGCGCACCGTCGTGGGCATCGCCGCGCCGAGCGAGGATCGGCATGCCGTTCCGCGCTCGGCGCGGCACGCCGATCCGCGCCCGGACCACACCCTGTAACCCTGTATGTAAGCCTGTATGTAAACCTGTATGTAACGACGCGCCCTCTGCTGCGTCGAGGGCCTACGTCGAGGGCACCTTTCCGTGTGCCTCCAGAGGAAAAAAATCGAAAGCGAAAAGCCTGCGCCGGCTCCTTTCGAATTGTCGAATCGTGATTGAAGAGCGATACTCATGCTTCCGCATTGAGTACGATTGACAGCAAGCTCGCCGTGCTCTTCGCGACGGCCGTCTTCTCCGCGTCGCTCCCGCTCGTGAGCGGGTGCGCGTCGAACGCGCCCGCGCCGCCGGTCGCGAGGCCCGCGGCCCCGGCGCCGCTCCTCCAGCGCTTCGCCAGCGAGCCCGCGCCGGCGCCGCGCTTCCTCGACCCGGAGCGCGGGCGGAAGCTCCGCGCGGCGACGGCCGAGGTGCAGGGGCTGGCGCAGCGCACCGCGGAGCGGGAGCGGCTGCCCGCCCTCGCGCTCGGCGTCGTCATCGACGGCGATCTCGCGATCCAGAAGATCACCGGCGTGCGGGACGTCGCGCTGGGCGGAGCGGTCGACGAGCACACGCGCTTCCGCGTCGGCTCCATCACGAAGGCGCTGACCGCCGCGGCGATACTGCGGCTCCGCGACGAAGGGCGGCTGTCGATCGACGCCCCGGCAGCGCGCTACCTGCCCGCGCTCGCGGGCGTCGTCTACCCGACGCGCGACTCGCGTCCGATGACGGTGCGCGACCTGCTCACGCACAGCTCCGGCCTGCCCCGGCTCGGCGTGTTCTCCCCGGCGTCGACGGCGCGCGACGTCACCGAGCGCGAGATCCTGGCCACGCTCGACGGCTTCGGGCTCGAGAGCGCGCCGGGCACCGAGACGTCCTACTCGAACCTGGGCTACTCGCTCCTCGGGCTGCTCGTCGGGCGCGCCGCGGGCGTCCCCTACCGGCGCTACGTGAGCGACGCGCTGCTCGCGCCGCTCGGCATGCGCGACGCCGCGTGGGACGCCGCGCAGGTGCCGCCCGACGCGCTCGCCACGCCGCACGTGCGCGCGGGCGGCGCGATGACGCCGATCCAGCCGTGGCGGCTCGGGGCCTCGGAGTCCACGGCGGGCCTCTACGCGAGCCTCTCCGACATGGGCCGCTTCATCGGGTTTCAGCTCGCCGCCTGGCCCGCGCGCGACGCGCCCGAGACAGGCGCCCTGCGGCGCAGCACCGTGCGCGAGTCGCACATGATGGCGCGCAACGGCTCGGCGTTCCCCGCCGCCGGCGGCGACGACGGCCCCGGCCTCGGCTGGCACGTGCGCGACGACTGCAGCCTCGGCCACGTGGTCTTCCACAACGGCCTGATCGACGGGTTCTCCGCCTCGGTGATGCTCCTCCCGGAGCGCGGCGTCGGCGTCGTCGCGCTCGCCAACGTCGCCGGCGCCGATCTCGAGTCGCTCAACGAGAAGGTGCTCGGCAAGCTCGAGGCGACCGGCGCCATGCTCGCGCGCGTGGTCCCGCCCTCCCCGTCCGTGCGCCGCGCGGCCCAGGCCGTGGCCTCGGTCATCGGTCGCCCCCGGACGGACCAGCTCGATCGCCGGCTCCGCCCCGGCTGGTTCCCCGAAGATCACCTCACGGCGCTGCGGCAGGAGCTCCGCGACGTGGGCGCGCGGGTGGGCGCGTGCTCGCTCGACGGCTCGACCATGGTGGAGAGCGCGACGTCGGCGCGCTTCGGCCTCCGCTGCCAGCACGGCGCGCTCTCGGTGGCCGTGCGCGTGGACACCTCGCCAGACCCGCTGATCACGTCGCTCAGCGTGGAGGAGCAGACGGGGGCGATCGCCTGGGACGGCGCGCGCCCGAACGCCAGACGACCGGCGCGCTGCCGCTGAGCTCGTCGACCTCGGCCATCACGCCACACCTGTGGCAGAGCGCCGCCACACAAACTGACGGCTGAGCTCGCGAAAACGCGGTGAGGAAACAGTCGGTTTGCTGGCGTTGTCGACTGGTTGGCTCACCTCGTGCATGGGGCCGCCACCGCTCACCAACGGACTTCCGTTCTTCCAGCGAGCTCCCTGAGCGATGGGAGCTCGCATCAACGCTGGTCGCCCGTCTCGGGCGGCAGCGAGGAGATCGATCCATGCGATATCTCGTTCACTCTGTTGCGTTTTCGACGTTGATCGCTCTCGGCGGACTTGGCTGCTCGAGCAACTCGCAGCCTGCGCAGAGCCCGCCCGGGGCCAGCGGCTCGCAGGGCACCACGGGAACGCAAGCGCCTTGGGGCTCGGACGCGAGCGGCAGTGGGACCAACGCGGGCTCGGCCGCCGGGACGAGCACCGGCAGCAGCACGGGTCAGCCCTCGACGGGCGGTCTCGGCTCCGGTACGAGCGATGTCGGCGCCGGACAGGGGACCTCCGGGACGGGCCTGGGCAGCGGTGCAACGGGCAGCGGCACCGGGAGCACCGGTGTGACGGGCACCGGCACCGGCACCGGCACCGGCGCGACCGGCTCGGGCACCGGGACCACGGGCGCGGGCGCCACGGGCACCGGCGCGACCGGCTCGGGCAGCAGCGCGACCGGCTCGGGCACCGGCACCGGCGCGACCGGCTCGGGCGCGGGGGTTCCGGGTGGTTTCCGGGGGGATACGAGCAGCGGCCAGCAGTCGCCGGCCACGGGCACGCAGCAGGGCAACCAGCAGAACAAGAAGGGCGGCACCACGGGCGCGGGCACCGGCACCGGCAGCCAGAGCCCGGGCCAGGGCAGCGGCACCACGGGGACCCAGGGCTCCGGGACCACCCGCTGATCCTCCACGGAGCTGCTTCCCCCTCGCCTGACAGCTCGCGCGCCCGCCCGTGAAGGGTCATCGCCGTCGCGGAGAGCGGCGCGACGAGCGACAAGCAGGGCCGGGCAACCCGACGACGAGGCGCCCCGGCGGGCGGCGGGACGGGTGTCACGTCTCCGGAGCTCTTCCCCGGTTTCATGAGAGAAGGAACCCCAGAGGCACGGAGGACACAGAGGAGAGCAAAGAACCTCTGTGTCCTCTGTGCCTCTGCGGTTGCCTTTCTCCCCGTCACCGACGCAGGGACGAGCATCGGGGGAGGCGGTACCAGCGATCACGGCCGAGCGCTCGCGAGGACGCGGCCGCGCCGCCGGCTCCTCGCGAGCGCCGAGGCCGGCTCCCCCCTCATGGAACCCGCGGCGGCGCCGGAGATCCGCGCCTCCGGCGCCAGCGCACCCGCGATCGCACCGGCCATCGCGAGGGCCGCAGCGCTGCCGCGCCCCTCTCGCGCCGGTATTCGGCTCGACCGGTCGCGATCATCGGCTAGTCTAGCGGCGCCCATCGCTCCGGGCGTCGCACCGTCCCCTCTCACCTCGCGGAGGTCCGCTTGAAGCACAACGACGTGGTGGTTTTGATCCTCGGCGGAGGCGTCGGAAGCCGCCTCTACCCGCTCACCAAGCTGCGCTCGAAGCCAGCCGTCCCGACCGGGGGCAAGTACCGCCTGGTCGACATCCCGATCAGCAACTGCCTCAACTCGGGCTTCAATCGCATCCACATCCTCACGCAGTACAACTCGGTCTCTCTCCACAACCACATCACGCAGACGTACCGGTTCGACGTGTTCTCGGCGGGCGCCGTGCAGATCCTCGCCGCCGAGCAGACGCCGGACCACAGCGACTGGTATCAGGGCACCGCCGACGCGGTCCGCAAGCAGCTGGGCGAGGTCAAGTCGCCGGACCCGCGCGACGTCATGATCCTCTCGGGCGACCACCTCTACCGCATGGACTACGAGCCCTTCCTCGCGCACCACCGCGAGACCCGGGCCGACGTCACGCTCGCCGTGCGCCCCGTCCCGACCGCCGAGGTGTCTCGCCTCGGCATCGTGGCCACCGACGATTCCGGGCGGGTGGTGAAGTTCGTCGAGAAGCCGAAGGACATGAAGCTGCTCGACAACGTGCGGCAGACGCCCGACCCGAAGAACCCGTGGCTCGCCTCCATGGGCGTCTACATCTTCCGCGCGAAGGCGCTCTACGAGATGCTCGATCGCGACAACTCGTCCGACTTCGGCACGCACATCCTGCCTCAGTCGCTCGACACCCACCGGATGGTGACCTACACGTTCGACGGGTACTGGGAGGATATCGGCACGATCCGGAGCTACTACGAGGCGAGCCTCGCGCTCACCGACACCAACCCTCCGTTCTCGTTCTACGACCCGCAGCGGCCGATCTACACCCGCCCGCAGTTCTTCCCCCCGGCCCACGTCACGGCCGGCTCGGTCCTCGATCAGGTGCTCCTCGCGGAGGGGAGCCGGATCATCGAGTCGAAGATCTGCCGGTCGGTCGTGGGGCAGCTCTCGTCGATCGGGCCCCACGTCACCATGTCCAACACGGTCATGATGGGCGCGGACTACGAGTCGCTGTTCCACGGCCAGCCCCCCGAGAGCACGAGGGGGCTCCCCCCAATCGGGATCGGCCGAGGGTGCAAGATCGAGGGCGCGATCATCGACAAGAACGCGCGCATCGGCGAAGGGGTGGTGATCCGCAACCTCCCCGACCGGGAGGACACCGACGCGGAGTACTACGCGGCGCGCGAGGGCGTCGTGGTCGTCCCGAAGAACGCCGTCGTCCCCCCGGGCACGGTGATCTGAGCGCGAGCCCCCGGCGCCATCGCCGGCGCCGCCCGCGGCGTCCCCGTCCGGGCGGCCGCGGCGCCGCGAGCATGGCGCCCTGCGGCGTCCCGGCGGCGCCCGGCACTGGCCCCTCGTCGGCTGGGCTCTGGTCTGGTAAAGAGCCCCCCTATGCGAATCTGCATCCTCGGCGCTACGGGCCTCGTCGGTCGCGAAACCATCACCCTCATCGCGCGGGCGTGGCCCGGCGCAACCCTCGCCCTGTACGCGAGCCGGGACCAGGAGCTCACCCTCGACGGCAAGTCGTACGAGGTGCTCGGCGCGTCGCGCCTCGAGGCGCAGGACGCCCCCCGCGGGGACCTCGCGTTCGTGGCCCTGGATGACGAGCACAGCAAGCGGTTCGTCCCGCGGCTCCTCGACCTCGGGTACCGCGTGATCGACAAGAGCAACACGTACCGCACCGACCCGAAGGTGCCGCTCGTCGCCGCCGGCGTGAACTCGAGCATCGTCGACGAGTCGGTCCGCCTCGTGGCCAATCCGAACTGTACGACCATCCCGCTGACCCTCGCGCTCTCGCCCCTGCGCCGGGAGTTCGGGCTGAGCGCGGTCACGGTGAGCACCTACCAGGCGGTCAGCGGCGCCGGCATCGCCGCCCTCGACGCGTTCCTCGCGGACGCGCGCGACGGATACCAGGCCCTCGATCGGCTCGGCCTCCCGTTCAAGCTGGCGGGCTACGCCGGCAACACCGTCCCGCACAACGGCGGCACGGACGACAGCGGGTTCTCCTCGGAGGAGCGGAAGCTCACCTTCGAGAGCCGCAAGATCCTCGGCATGCCCGAGCTCGGCATCTCCGCGCAGTGCTGCCGCGTCGCCGTCGCCGTGGGCCACTACGAGAACGCGTGGGTCACGTTCGAGCGCCCGGTCGACCTCGAGCGGGTGGCGAGCATCCTGAGCAATCCGGCGCAGGCGCCCTACGTGAAGTACCTCCCCGGCGCCGCGGGCGAGGGCCTGAGCGCCCTGCACTGCGTCCAGGACCGCGACCTCGCGCTCGTCGGGCGCGTCCGCCCCGACGCCCGCGACCGCGACAGGAAGACCGTCTGCCTCACGGTCGTCGGGGACAACCTCCGGCTCGGCGCGGCCACCAACGCGGTCCGCGTCGCGACGCGCTGGTTCCAGAGCGCCGATCAGGACCTGCAGGCCCCGTGAACAGCACGGCCGCCGGGGCGTGAGCCGCCGCCCCGGCCGCCGCGCCCCCGCTGACCCCCGCGCGCGGACGTGAGGACTCGAGCCGCCGCGCCCCCGCTGGCCCCGCGCGCGGGCCTGGAAGGACTCAAGACGATGACGACCGCCCATCCCCTCATGATCCTCGTCGCCGGCCCCTATCGCTCCGGCACCAACGACGACCCCGCCCTGATCGCGGCCAACGTGCGCGCCATGAACGACATGGCCGTGCGCCTGTTCCGCGCCGGCCACCTCCCCGTCCTCGGCGAGTGGTTCGCGCTGCCCCTCATCGAGCACGCCGGGTCGCGGCAGATCGGGGACGAGATCTTCAACGAGATCTTCCACCCCGTCTCCCGCCGGCTCGTGGCTCGCTGCGACGCCTGCCTGCGGATCGGCGGCCCGTCGAAGGGAGCCGACGAGATGGTCGAGCTCTCCCGTTCGCTGGGGAAGCAGGTCTTCTTCAGCCTGGACGAGATCCCGAGCTGCGGTTAGCGCCGAGGCGCCGTCACGGCGCCGCCCCCGGCCAGCCGGCCCCATCAGGGAGCGCCTGCACGTCGGGGAAGAGCATGTAGAGACTCCGCCCCTCGTGGGTCCGCTCGTGCGGCGGCGCGGCCGTGGCCGCGGCGACGCTCGCGCGCACGGCGCGCCCGAGCGCTGCCGCGCCGTCGAGCGCCTGGCTGAGGGAGGCGAGCGCCTGCGCGAGCTCGGGCAGCGGGGACTCGCCCGACGTGCCCCGCGCGACGAGCGCGTCGACCTCGCGGTCATGCACCCCGAGGTCCGCCGGCAGCGGGTGGCGCGGGAGCGCTGGCTGCTGCGCCGCGCCCATGCCGAGCATGAACCGGCGCTTCGCCTCGGCGCCCGCCTCGCCGAGGCCGGTGACGAGCTCGAAGAGCGCCGACGCGACGCCGAAGCCGGGCTCGGCGGCCGCGAACGACGAGGCGCTCATCCCGAGGGTGTCGAGGTACTCGAGCCCCGTGTAGCTCAGCCTGGCCGAGCGCTCCGTCTCGGGCAGGGGCGGCGCGACGCGCACCTCGCCGCTCTCGAAGACGACGACGCCCGCGTGCGTGAAGTCGGCGTGAGGCACGGCGAGCCGCACGCGCGCGAGCTGCGCGGCGACCTCGACCGCGGCGCCGATGTCGAAGCGGGAGCCCGGGAGGTGGCGCGCGATGCCCCCCAGCGTCATGCCCGCCGCGTCGGGCCAGGGGCAGACAGCGACGTGCCGCGGGGCGGCCTCCGTGTCGCCCGGCGCAACCACGCGCTCCAGGCCGAACGAGCTCGGCGCGAGGAGCGGCGGCGGCTGCCCCGCGACCCGCCGCAGGTCGTCGAAGAGGCGCGCGCGCTGCTCGCCGTGGTCCTCGGGCACGAGCACCCGCGCGCCGAGGAGCAGCGCGACGGTGCCGCCGACGCGCGCGAGCCAGGCCTCGGGTACGCCGAGGTGCTCGTACAGGTAGGCCTCGACGATGAGCTGCCACTCGCGGGGTGACTCGGGCGGGCGGGATGCGGCGATGCGGTACATGGCGGGTGCGGAGCCTCGAAGGTAGCAAGCTCGGCCCCGGATCCATGCGCGAGACGAGCGAGCTCGTGAAACAGCGTATCCAAGCCGCGGCCCGCGCGGAACACGGCGATGCGTCGCTCCCGCCGATCACGGCGATCCACGTCAATTTCGCGTGGCCAGCGCGCGGTGACGCGAGCAGGGATGCGCGCCGCCGTGACGCGCGGCCAGCGCTTCACGCACCGGGGCCGAATGCCCGTGGCGACCTGGCCGGCTACATCGCGGCCCGAGGGCGATAATCCGGCCGTGCCCGACGCTCGGCCGGTGTCATGCCGTGCGAGCCTCCGGCCATCGGAGGGGTCCGAGCGCCCTTCCCATGAAAGGAGCGACTCGATGGTTGAATTGGCGGACAAGGTTTCCCGGCGCGGCCTCTTGCGGACGGCCGGCGGGGTCGCCGTCGCGGGCGCGATCGCCCAGCTGGGCGCCGCGTGCGCCAGGGCCGAGAGCAACGCGGGCGCGTCGCCGGACTCGCCCGCGCCCGTCAAGCTGCCTCGGCTGATGGCGCCGACCGAGCGCGAGTCCGAGGAGATGCCCGCCCCGCTCGCCCCGGACAAGCGCGTCGGGTACGCCATCGTGGGCCTCGGGCGGCTCTCGCTCGAGGAGATCCTCCCCGCGTTCGGCCAGTGCAAGTACGCGCGGCCCACGGCGCTCGTGAGCGGAGACGCGCAGAAGGCCGCGCAGGTGGCCGGGCAGTACGGGATCGACCCGAAGAGCGTCTACAGCTACGAGACGTTCGACCGCCTGAAGGACAACAAGGCCGTCGATGTCGTCTACATCGTGCTGCCGAACAGCATGCACCACGAGTACACGATCCGCGCGGCCCAGGCGGGCAAGCACGTGCTCTGCGAGAAGCCGATGGCCAACACATCGGCCGAGTGCGTGGAGATGATCGACGCGTGCAAGAAGGCGGGCCGCAAGCTGATGGTCGCCTACCGCCTCCAGTACGAGCCGCACCACCGCGAGATGATCCGCCTCTGCCGGTCGAAGGCGCTGGGCCCGATCAAGACGATCATGGCGGTGAACGCCCAGCACCAGGGCGACCCGAACCAGTGGCGGCTGAAGAAGGCCCTGGCCGGGGGCGGGGCGCTCCCGGACATCGGGATCTACTGCCTGAACGCGACGCGCTACCTCACGGGAGAGGAGCCGATCGAGGTGCTCGGGTCCGTCTACAGCACGCCCGACGACCCGCGCTTCCGCGAGGTCGACGAGACGGTCGACTTCTTCCTGCGGTTCCCGAGCGGGGCGCGCGCCGTTTGCTCCACGAGCTACAGCTGCCACGTGTCGAAGCGCTTCCGCGTCATGGGGCCCGAGGGCTGGGCGGAGATGGACCCAGCGTTCCCGTATCGAGGCCTCCGCATCCGCGTGTCGCGCAAGACGCCCGACCGCCCGATCGAGGACACGAGCGAGTGGAAGCTCGACGAGAAGAACCATTTCGCCCTGGAGATGGACCACTTCGCGCAGTGCGTGCGGAAGGACCAACAGGCGCACACGCCGGGGGAGGAGGGGCTCCAGGACATGCGCCTCATGGAGGCCATCTACACCTCGGCGCGCGAGGGGCGCCCGGTGAAGCTGGAGCCTGTCGCGGGGCTCGACGCCTTCCGGGGGCCGGCGCCGGAAGGGAGCTAGAACACCGATCGATCACGTTGACCGAGCGAGAAATGAACCGCCGAGGCGGCAAGGACGCCAAGGACGCCAGGATGTTGTCTTCTCCTCGGCGTCGTTTCAGGCGGGCTCAACCCGTTTGTTGCTCTAGCCAGGCGTGATAGCTTCGAGATCTATTGGTTGAAGGCTCGCGAGCGGCCGCACCACGCGGCCGCCGATGGAGGAATGGATGAAGCTATACGAGTTCGCCCCTACCCGTTCGATCCGCGTTCGCTGGGTGCTCCAGGAGCTTGGCGTGGAGTTCGAATCCGTCATCGTCAACCTCGCGGTCGGCGGACACCGCAGCCCCGAGTTCCTCGAGGTCAACCCTGCCGGCAAGGTGCCCGCGCTCGTCGACGGCGACCTCGTGCTCACCGAGTCTGTCGCGATCGTCCTCTACCTGGCCGAGAAGTACCCCGACAAGGGCCTGCTCCCCGCGGATCTCCAGCAGCGAGCACAGGTCTACCGGTGGCTCCTGTTCGCGGCGACCGAGCTGGAGCAGCCGCTGTGGCGTATCGCCCGTCACACGTTCCTGTATCCGGAGGACCAGCGCCTGCCCGCCGAGGTCGCCCTCGCCGGCAAGGACTTCAAGGCGATGGCCGAGGTGCTGGAGAAGCACATGCAACAGCGGCAGTTCGTCGTGGGCGATGGCCTGACGGTGGCCGACATCGTGATGGCCTACACGCTCGACTGGGCCAAGGAGGCCCGGCTGCTCGACGGCTTCCCGCAGCTCGTGGCCTACATGGAGCGGATGTACACCCGCCCGCACGCGGCCCCGCGCATCGCCCAGGCGTTCGCCAGCCTCAAGGCCTGAGGGCAGCGCGCGGCGTCGCCGCCACGGTGACGGCCGCCGGCGCGCGCCGACCGTCGAGGCGACGACGCCGACGGTCGCCGACGGTCGCCGACGGCACCTTCTGCTCATCGCCCCTCCACTGACCCGGCCGATCCCCGGCCCCTGCGCCGCCGTGGGCCCACGTGCGCGCCCCCGCCCCCGCCCCCTTCCCCCGGAGCGAGCCCGGCCCCGGGTCGCGCCGCCGCGCCCCGCGCCGCCGGCGGGTTCTTCCTTGACAACCAGGGGGCCGCGCCGTATTTAACCAACAGGTTAATTAACCAATCGGTTAAGTTCATATGCCGACCGATCAGCTGAGCACCACGTTTGCCGCCCTGGCGGACCCGACCCGCCGGGCGATCCTGGCGCGCCTCGCCACGAGGGAATGCTCGGTCACCGAGCTCGCCGAGCCGTTCGACATGAGCATGCCCGCCGTGTCGAAGCACCTGCGGGTGCTCGAGCGCGCGGGGCTGATCGAGCGGAGGCGAGACGCGCAGTGGCGGCGGTGCCGGCTCGAAGCGGGACCGTTGAAGGAAGTGGCCGACTGGGCCGAGCACTACCGGCACCTCTGGGAAGGGCGGCTCGACCGGCTGGACAAGTACCTGCAAGAACTGACAGCGAACGAAACGACAACAAAGGAGTGATGAACATGGTCGTAGGCAGCGCGGCGAACAGGGACAGCTTCAAGGTCACGACCCCCTCGGAGAAGGAGATCTGCATGACGCGCTTGTTCAACGCGCCGAGGCAGCTCGTGTTCGACGTGATGACGAAGCCAGAGCACGTGAAGCGGTGGTGGGGCTGCCTGGGCGAGGGCTACTCGGTGCCCGTCTGCGAGATCGACCTCCGCCCGGGCGGCCAATGGCGCTTCGTGAACCGCCACCCGCAGGGCGAGGCCGCCTTCCACGGCGAATACAAGGAGATCACGCCGCCGAGCCGGCTCGTGTTCACCGAGATCTTCGAGGACTATCCGGACACCGTCTCCGTGGTGACGACGGTCCTCAGCGACGAGGGCGGCAAGACGCGAATGACAGCCACGGTGCGCTATCCGTCGCTGGAGGTGCGCGACATCGTCATGGGGACCGGGATGGCCGGAGGCGCGGGCCTCAGCTACGACCGCCTCGAAGAGCTCGTCGCGCAGCTGCAGCGGTCCTGAGCCTCCTCGGGTTCGTGAGCCCGTACCCGGCCCGGGACGCGCTCTTCGAGCACGCGCGGCCGGTGGAGCGGCTCCGCTCCCATGGGGCCGGGTCGTGCCCGGCTGCGGCGCGATGACCGCGCCGGCCCCGCCGCGGCGAACGAGGACGCCGCCCGTGTCCCCCTCTCGGAGGCCCGAGGCTCCGGCTCGTGAATCCGACGCCGCTCGTGCTCGGCCCGACCCGAGGCCCTCGGGCGACGAGATGGCCGGCTGCTGTCTTCGTCCCCACATAACTCGCTCGCATTTGGGCCCTCGGATCGGCGACGATGCGCCGCATGAGCGAGGCGGTGAACAAGCATCAGAGTGGCGGCGGAGCACCGGATGAGGCCAGCTCCGCGGGCGGAGCGGGCGCTCGCAAGAGCGCGCCGTCCATCGAGGCGAGGGCCGAGAGGCCGCCGAAGCTCCGCGGCCTCGTGCGCCGTGTGCTCCGGTTCGTCGGCCTCGGCGTCGTCGCGCTGCTGCTCATCCTTGTCGTGAAGGCCCTCACGACCAAGAGCCGCCAGATCGGCGCCGAGACGGCCGAAGGCGTACCGATCGACGAGGCGAAGGCGGCCGAGCACCTCGCGCGCGCCATCACCTTCAAGACCATCTCCGAGCAGCCCGTGACCACGCTCGATGTGCAGACGGCGCCTCCGGCCGGCGGGGAATCGACCAGCGTCGACGCGTTCCTCGGCCTGCACAGGGCGCTGGAGGAGATGTTCCCGAAGACCCACCAGACGCTCACGCGCGAGGTCGTCGGCGGGCTCAGCCTGCTCTACACCTGGAAGGGCAAGGACGCCGGCAAGCCCCCGATCCTCCTCATGGCACATCAGGACGTCGTCCCCGTCGAGCCCGGCACCGAGGGCGGCTGGCAGAAGCCCCCGTTCGAGGGCACGATCGACGGTGGCTATGTGTGGGGCCGGGGAAGCATCGATTTCAAGAACGGGGTCGTCGGCATCCTGGAAGCGGTCGAGGCCCTGCTGAATCAGGGGCATTCGCCCTCCCGCACCGTGTACCTCGCCTTCGGTCACGACGAGGAGCTGGGCGGCCAGAAGGGGGCTTCCGCCATCGTCGATCTCCTCGCGTCGCGCAACATCCGCCTCGAGTACGCCCTCGATGAGGGCATGTTCCTGACCCAGGGCATCATCAAGGGCGTCGCGAGGCCCGTGGGCCTCGTCGGGCTCGCGGAGAAAGGCTATGTCAGCGTCGAGCTCGTCGTCGAGACCGAGGGAGGCCACTCCTCGGTCCCCCCGCGCCCGACCGGCGTGGGCATCCTCGCCAGGGCCATCGACCGCCTCGAGAGCAACCCGATCCCCGCCAGCCTCGATGGCCCGGCGCGGCTCCTCTTCGAGACCCTCGCCCCCGAGATGCCGCTCCTCCCGAACCGCCTCATCCTCTCCAATCTCTGGCTCCTCGAGCCCCTCGCGACGCTCTCGCTGGCCGGAAACCCTGCCACCGCGGCCATGATCCGCACGACCACGGCCCCGACCATGCTGGACGGCGGGATCAAGGACAACGTCTTGCCGAAGCGCGTCCGGGCCGTCGTCAACTTCCGCATTCGCCCCGGCGACAGCGTGGAGGCCGTCCTCGACCACGTCGCGCGCACCGTGGACGACCCGCGCGTCAAGGTGCAGATCCTCGGCGGGGGCAAGGGCAAGGAGCCCTCGCCCGTCAGCAGCGTCACGGGCTTCGGTTACAGGTCCATCGAGAGGACCATCCGCCAGGTCTTCCCCGACGCCATCGTCGCGCCATCGCTCGTGCTCGGCGGCACCGACTCCGCCCACTACCAGCGCGTCGCCGACGGCGTGTACCGGTTCTGCCCGACGCGCCTGCTGGACGAGGACCGCGCGCGCTTCCACGGGACCAACGAGCGGATCTCCGTCAAGAACTTCGCCGAGGTCGCGCGCTTCTACGCGCAGCTCATCAAGAACGCCGACGCGCCCTGAGCGCGGTGCGCCCCGCCGTCGCGCGCCTCAGGGCGCGCCGGCCTCGCCGTAGCTGTAG
Organism: Sorangium sp. So ce321; assembly: GCF_051530195.1. Classification (NCBI taxonomy): domain Bacteria; kingdom Pseudomonadati; phylum Myxococcota; order Polyangiales; family Polyangiaceae; genus Sorangium; species Sorangium sp. So ce321. Next base: position 9,545,843 of record NZ_CP150329.1, read on the forward strand.
CGGTCGGGGAGGGTCAGCCCGGGCCGTTCATCGTCCCAGGCCATGGAGCTCATCCTCCAGCCGGCCGGCGTCCTGATGAACTGGGTCGAGATGACGCCCCTCCCCTCGAACGCCTTCCCCTTCAGCTTCCCGCGCTTCTCGTACGTCGAGAGCCGGTGCGCGATGTTCCCGAACACCTCGGTGATCGCGGCGCGCTCGACCTCTCGGAAGGAGGTCAAGTCCCCCGCATCCACGAGCTTCTGGCGGGACTCGATGAACGCGCTGACGCCGGAGATCTCGGGCGAGTCAGAGCTGTTCTTGATGAGCTTCCCCTCCTCGATGAACAGCTCGTGGATGCTCTTGTAGTTCGGCTTCGCTCCTTCCTCGAAGGAGACGCTCCGGAAGAAGTCGCTTACCATCCGTTCGAATTCGGGATGCTGCTCGGGGTGCGCCGCGGTGCTCTCGGCGCGCTGATTCGGAAGCGTCATCGCACTCTCCGTTCGTGTCGATCCGCAGGATAGCGGCATCAGCGCTACCCCGAACGCCATGACCCGGGCAAGAGATCGGCTCGTCATCGCGCTCCTTTACCCGCCTCAGGACCCGGGCGCCACCTTGTGAGCGGGCGGCTCCACAAACCCCCGAGCGTCGACGGCAGGCGCGGGCGCGGGCGCCTCCTGCGGCCCACGGCTCCTCTTGAGCACGTAGGCGATGCAGAAGAGCAGGCCTATCGAGGCCGACGGGGTGATCGTCTTCAGGATGTTGGGCGTGCCGGACAGCCAGTGCACCGTCATGAACAGCGCGACCATCGCGGCGTGCGGACCGGTCGCCGCGAACACCAGGTTCGGGGTGCTCCTGCTCCTCCTCAGCACGAGCTCGATCGCCAGTGTGAGGAACGACGTGGAGCAGAAGCTCAGCGCGAACTGCGCAGAGGCCGCTCGAGCCACATGAGGGAGAGGGTGGCCCCAGTTGGCATACACCGCCCAGAGCCCGTATACCGTGCCCGCCAGGACGCCCATGAAGAAGGGCGTTCGGTGTCTCTTCAGGCTCATGTCACGATCCTTCCGATGTCTTGATCTCGAAGAGGGTGTCCGCGCCCGCGCGACGAGCCCGCCGCCGGCTCGTCCGAGCGGCCGCCGGGCGCGCCTACGCGCACGTCGGCCGCTTCGCGCTGAAGCTGGGCGCCGGCGCGCTCGACGGCGGCGTCGACGCCTCGAGGCCGCCCGCGTCGATGGGGTCCGAGGGGAGGACCTCCCGGGAGAAGACCGTCCGCAGGAACGACCAGTAGCTCCGGTTGAAGAACTGGATGTCGTGCCTGAGCGTCGTGTGCACGCGCGGGAGCTTGTCGATGGCGACGCGCGGATAGAGATGGTGCTCGACGTGGAAGTTGTTCCCGTTCGTGAACCAGAACGACAGCCAGCTGCCCTGGATGGTCCGCGTGTTGACGAGCACGCTCCGCTTGCTCAGGTCGCAGCCGAAGTGCTCCGGCAGCTCGACCCAGAAGTGGACCGGCTCGGCGACCAGGAGCAGCGGGAGGACCCAGAGGCGGAGGGCGAGATCGCTGCGGGTGACGGCGGTGAACGCGATCGCGCCGACGATGACCGCGAGCATCGCGAGATACTCGAGGCGGATCGCCCGGCTCTCCTGGCTGTTCGCCGCGCCGTCCGGCGTCTTGCCCGCCAGCGCGCCGAGGATGTTCCTCCCGACGTTCAGGTACCGACCCAGCGAGAAGGACCGGGCGAGCACCACGAGGGGGTGCTTGCCCTTGACATTGCCGTAGTTGAAGAACTCCTTGTTGGCCGGCGTCCCCAGATTCCGATGATGCGCTAGGTGCAGAGATTTGTAGTGCGAGTGTGATACGAGCATGGGCAGGGCGCACAGGAAGCCCGCCACGCGGTTGGCGGTGCGATTCCGGAAGCCGGTGCCGTGGAGGAACTGGTGCGTGAGCTCCACCCCGTGCGCGAACATCGCGCCGACGAGCAGCGTTCCGAGGACGCTCCCGGCGATGTGCCCCGAGAGGATCCCGGCGTAGCCGGCCGAAAGGAGCAGCAGGAAGACCGCCAGCTTCGTCGCCATCACCCATGGATCGACGCGGAGCAGCTCCTTGTCGATGGGCCTCGCGTGGCCCCGTGAGGCGACCCCAGCTTGCTTGGGGGCTTCATCCAGGCTCGAAGAATCGATGTCATTTTCGATGATCAAGGGAGTCTCCGTTATTGAAAATCTGTTGCGCCACGGCCCACTCTTCAGGTCTTCGCCAGCACCTGCTCCGGGCCGCGGCCGTCTGCAAAAAGCGACCGTCCAACCTGCCCGGCGAGCGCCGCTCGAGGCGGTCGGATGGCAGGGCTGTCCCAACATCCTCGAGAGAGGAAGTCAGCTCTGGATCACCCGTTCAGCCCACGGCCAACCGGACTTATGTACCTCTCGAGCCACGGCGGATGGACCGCCGCGACCAGGGCGCCGGAGCGGCGCCCTCCATCACCCGGAGCGCGCGTCGTGTCGACGCGCGCCCGGCCCACACCGAGGCGCGGGGGGCCGCCCCCGGCGCTCGTCGCAGCTCCCGCGTCAGACCTGTCGATGCTGGAGCGAGCCGACCCTGCGCCCGATCTCCATCAGGCGCGACAGGAACGCCCCCACCTCTCCGTCCGTGAGATCTGCGAGAGAGGGCTCTGCCTTCCTGAAGCCCTCCATGCTCATTCGACTGTCCATCAGGCCGGGCGACGCTCCCGGCGGGCCGTCCTTCGGAGAATCACCTCGCGCAGGCCGGAAGTCTCTGACCTCGGCGCGCGGGACTGGACGTGTGGAGTTTGTCAGCGGGAAGATCAGGTGAAAGATATCCTCGTGCCGCAGTATGTCACAAAGCCGCCGCAGCGCGACCTCGATGGACTCGATGGCCCGGTCGTCCAGGTTGATCGACGGATGGAACCGGAGGAGGTTGGTCGCGCTCCCCGTGGGCGCGATCCGGATCTGATGGGCCTTCAGCAGGTAGCCCGAGAGCAGGTAACCGAAGAGCTTGAACTGGGCCAGGGTTCGCAAGAGCGGCGAGCCCGACGTGAGCGGCGGAAAGAACTCCAGCGCGAGAAACAACCCTCGCCCGCGGACCTCCTTCGTGAGATCGGGATACGACGCGTGGACCCTCTCGAGCGCCGCCCGCAGCCGCCGCCCCGTGGCCTCGATCTGCTTGTAGGTCGCGCCGCTGTTCTCTTCCAGGATCTCCAGGGCGGTGCGCGCAGCGCGACACGACAGGTCGTCCTCAGCGAACGTCGAGCTGTGGTGCAGGGCGAAGTCGTGCTGGTACAGCGACGCGCGGAACATGACCGCGGTGATCTTCGCGACGCCGCCGCCGAGCGACTTCCCGAGGACGTAGTAGTCCCCCTTGAGGCCGATGCAGCTGGCCGCGAAGAAGCGGCCGGTGCGGCCCATGCCGCTCTGGATCTCGTCGAGGATGAGCGGGCACCCCTGGTCGTCGCAGAACCGCCGCAGGGCCGCGCCGAACTCGGACGACACCTCGAGCACCCCCGCCTCGCCCTGGATGGGCTCGACCAGGACCCCGGCGACGGCGGACAGGCTGCGCTTGTAGAGGCGCACCGCCCCGTCCTCGACCTTGAGCCCGTAGAGGTCCAGGCTCTCCTCGCGCGAGAGCTCGGCCTTCAGCGCCTCGAGGGCCTCGAGGTCGTTCAGGGGAAGGAACCTCACGTTCAGGCCGAGGTTGCGGTAGGGCGGACGGGCCGCGTACGTGAGCTGGACGCTCGCCACCAGCCTGCCGTGGAACGCGTGCTCCAGGCCGACGAAGATCGGGCGCCTCGTCAGCTGTGCCTGGTTGTGCGCGAGCACGCGGCCCACGAGCTCCTCGAGGCTCCTCACGCGGCCGAACTTCGACGCGATCGACGCGTGCTCGAGCTGGCCCTCGGGCATGGAGACCTCCCCCGCCCGCGCCGCGCGCTGCATCTCCTCGAGCTCCGGGCGCAGCGCGTCCCACGCGGCGAGGAGCTTCGACATCCGGGTCACCTCTGCGTGCTTCATCGCGCACTCGATGGCCTCGGCCCCGCTGTTGGCGAAGTGCACGACGAAGCCCTCGTCGATCCCGGAGTCTCGACGAGCGACCTTCACCAGCGTCTCGGCGAGGAGCCCCGCCTCTCGCCGGATCGAGAGCTGCGCATGCACGACCATCCCGTCCGCGAGGGCCTCCCGCAGATCGGCGATCACCCGCGGATGGTTGTGCCCGAAGAGCAACGAGCCGTTGCCTCCGACCATGTCCAGGACCTCGACCTCCTTGCCGGACTGATCGCGCATGTAGACGTGATCCCCCTTCGCCCGGTGGTAGATCACGTCCAGGCCCATCGTCGCGAGGCTCTCCGCCAGCCGCGGTTTGACGAGCTGCCTGTACGCCAAGGAGTCACTGGAGTCGTTCATGTTCATTGGACCTTCCCGATGATGCTACCCAACCAGCGTGCCCCCTCGAAGCGACAGGCGGGTCACCGCGCGTCGGCGCTGAGCGTCGAAGGCGGCGCCCGGCGCGTATCGAGCTCGGCGAAGAAGAACTGCAGCAGCTTCCGCTGGCTCTCCGAGCCCTCGCGCCAGAGCTTGAACGCGGTCTCGATCGCCACCATCCCCACGACGCTCAGCGGGCTGCCCGCGAACCGCACGTCCTGGTAGGGCTCGCAGATCGGCTCGAAGCCCGCCTGGGTATAGAAGTGCTGGAAGTTCCCGTTCGCGTCGGCGAAGAAGTCGCCCAGGATGTGTGTCGCCTTGAGCGTGGTGATGCTGAAGATGAGCCCGTGGCGCATGAGCTGCATGCCCACCCCTTGCGAGCGGACCTCCGGCGCGCTCACGAGGTGGCCGAATTCGACCAGGCGAGCCCCCTTGGCGCGGTAATCGTTCAGGTTCACGGTCAGCTTCGCGGTCGACTCGCACGGCAGCCCGATCTCCGAGTCGCGGATGATCTTCACCGCCCCGATGGGGTCGGCGTCGTTGTAGGCGACGAAGTAGGTGCCGTACTGGTCGTACTTGTCGAACGTGTCCTTCGTGTCGTCGACCGAGTTCAGGCGCCCCTGATCGTCGACGTACACGCGGTCGCGCAGCGTGATCACGTCGCGCATGCCCGCTTCGGTGTTGATCTCGCGCACTGTGATTTCTTTGCCCGTGAGACGCGCAGAATTCATGATCTCTCCTCTGTTACCGCTGAACCGTTCAAGACCTTCGAGCTGCTCCCGTTGCGAGCCCGGTTCCCTCCCGTGAGAGCCGGCGCTGGCAGGTCAGAGATGGCGATGGGCCCGCGCAGCTGGCGAAGCGCCGACGCCACGAAGCCGCCATCATAGACGAGCCCCTCTTCGCGGGCCTTCGCCGGCAAGGCGCTCCAGGGCAGGCTGGGATAGCGATGGTGCAGCCCGTGGTGGTTGAAGTGGAGCACGATCCAGGACGGGCCGAGCTCGTGGTTGCGGGCGGGCTGCGGCGCCTCCGGGAGGTTGCGCGCCGTGCCGTAGTGGTAGGCGTCGTCGAAGAAGGACACGAGGAGCGCTCGACCCGACAGCGCCGCGAGCAGCACCCACACGTCGTGCCGGTAAAGATAGAACGACGCGCCGAGCAGGGCGAGGCACAGCGCGGCGTCGGTGCGCGCTTCCCCGAGGGTGCCCTGCTTCGAGAGATTGGACTTGATCCGCTTGCCCATCTCGCCGTCGCCGATCAGGTCCTTGATGACCCGGTCGCGCCGGCCCTGCGGCAGCCAGACGATGATGCACGCGAGGACCTCGCTCCAGTACCGCCCTGCCAGCACGGTGTAGTAGTGGTGGATCGCCGCCCTCGACCACGTTGTACGCGCCGGGTCGTAGGCCTCTGCGTAGTCCTCCACGCGATTGTACTTGTGGTGCAGGAGGTGGACGAGCTTGAGGACCGCGAACGGCGACCCGTGCAGGATGCTGAGCAGCCGCGACACCCGGTCGTTGGCGTCGCGGGCGGGGTAGAGCATGTTGTGGATCCCCTCGTGAATGAGCACCCAGGAGGGGTAGGCGAGGGCCACCGAGACGACCAGCGCGGCGATCGCCGCCGAGGGCTCGCGGATGAGGCCCAGGGGATAGAGCACCAGGAAGTACGCCTGGGAGACGCCGAAGATCGCCGCGAGCAGCAGGTTCAGCCGCGCGGGGATCAGAGCCTTGTAGGACCTCGACGCCGTGCTCGCCGCGCCAGGAACCGAGGCCGCCTGGACCTCCGCCGGCGCGTCCGACGGACGCTCGACGGACGCCAGCCGCGCCGATGCCACGAGCTCCGTCGCGCTCATAGGCCCTGGCCCACCGCCAGGAGGGCGCGCCCGGGCAGCCATCCCCTGCGAGCAATGAATCGCTCATGCGACTTCGCAAGTTTCATCTCGTAAAACCGCCTTTACGTCGTTTGGTTGAACCGCACCCGGGCGACCGCCGCGGCGAGCCGGCATCACGGCGGTCCTCGCTCGTGTGGCCCTCTCTCACGGAGCCCCACATCGGTCGTCGAGCTCGGCCAGGAACGACGCCACGGCCCTCTCTCTTCCGATGTCCTGCTGGCTGTACCGTCGCGCGTCGCGCGTCACGTCAGCAACGCATGTGCCAGTTACCCCGCCGCTCCCCCGGATCCCAGTCTCAAGGCGTCTGTTGCGAAGACTGACGAGGGACATAGCCCCAGCTTCGAACGACATGCCGCGCCGCAGCGCTCACGAGGGCCGCAATCTAGATCACTTTGAGATAATAACAAGGATCAAATCGTCGCCGCGCGTGTCGATGGGCGAATCGAGGAATCGTCGACGCGTATTGGAATATCGGCCCACCAGAGCATAGTATGTGGTGAACCGATCCAGCGATGTTAAGCAGTGTTAAGTTCTGTTCGTTTTCAGCGGGATGCGAATGTTCTACCCCTGCGCCGACGCCGTGTGCGTTTGAGGGGCGGTGTGAGTGCAGTCTGGCTCGAATCGTACCGTGTGTTGCGCGGCTGAGCCTGATTTGCTCGGATGGGCGTGCTGCGTGGCTGAAGAGTGGCGAGGTCGTGCCAAAGGCGGGGACCTCTCCTCTACTACTGATTACTGTTCCGGTGCTGATCCGGTGCTGATCCGGTGCTGATCCGGTGCTGATCCGGTGCTCATCTGGAGCTACCCGGCTCGTGTAAATCGATGAATCTGCTCGCTTCGGCCCGCCGTGCTCCACAGCGCCGCGCGGCGCCTCGGCCGCCGGGGTTTCCAGGAGATCAGCCCCTGAATGGCTCGGTCGGGGTGTGTGAACAGGTACGCCGTCGCGCCGGAGGCACGGCTTTGGCTAAAGGTGCGTGTAAAGGTGCGCGTAAAGGTGCGTGTAAAGGTGCGTGCCGGGGCCCTATCCCGGAGCGACCGCGGCAGGTGAGCAGGGCGCTTTCGAGCGCTCCGCTGTCGCGCATTGTCGGAGCGTGGGGCGCCGGCGGGTGATCGATCAGGCAGACAGGCGAATCACGAGATCATTGCGGCGGCATCGCAATGTTGCGACATCGTTTCGAGCTCGTATCGTGTGAGTTACGGCGGACCGCCGTGAGCGCCAGTTGAGCTATCCGACTCGCATGGGCCCCGCGGCTGGCCTACCAGCGCCCCGATCACGCCAGTCGCTTGACCCAGGCGATGATGAAGTCGCGAAACACGGCCACGTTCCGCGGCACGTGCCGCGCGCTCGGGTAGACGAGGTACGCCGTCCCGGCGCGCTGCGACCATTCGGGAAGCACGTGGACGAGGCGCCCGCTCGCGAGGTCGGGCGCGGCGAGGACGCGCGGGAGCGGGCCGATGCCTCCCCCCGCGCGGAGCGTCGCGCGGATGAGCTGGAAGTTGTCCGTCGCGATGCGCCCCGTCGCCATCGCGTCGCGCACCGATCGCGCGTCGTCGACAGGCCACTGGCCGCGACGGGTGCTGGGGAGGAACACGACGCGCTCGTGGTCGGCCAGCTCCTCCAGCGCGCGGGGCGTGCCGCGGCGCGCGAGGTACGAGGGCGCGGCGAAGAGCTGCACGTCGGAGTCGAACAGCTTGCGCGCGACGAGCGACGAGTCCAGGGGCCCGCGCGTCGCCCGGATCGCCATGTCGAAGCCCTCGCGCAGCAGATCCACATGGCGAGAGGAGAGGTCCACCTCGAGGGTCAGCAGCGGATACCGCGCCGCGAACTCGACCAGCATCTCCCCCAGGAACGACTCGCCGCCGTCCGGCGGCGCGCTGAGCCGGATCATCCCCTGAGGCTGGCCCTGGTAGGCGTCGAGCGCCTGCGCGGCGTCCCGGAGCCCCGCGATGTGCGGCGCCACGTCGCCGAAGAACCGACGTCCCGCGTCGGTCAGCGCGACGGCGCGCGGGGAACGCTGGAGCAGCCGCACCTTGAGGCCCTCCTCCAGGCGCGTCACCGCGCGGCTCACCGTCGACTTCGGGACCCCGAGCTGCGCGGCCGCGGCCGTGAACGAGCCGAGCTCCGCCACCTTGGCGAACGCGGCGATCTCGTCGAGCTGGGGCGCCCGGGGGGATTGCGCTCGGGCTGCCGCGCGGGGGACGGGCATGCGGGACCTCGACGGGGCTGGGGGTGGCTGGGGTCGGTCGATCGCGCCAGGCTGCGCCGGTCAGGTTGCCAGCGCGCAACGCTGCGTTGAACCGTTGCACAATAGCACCGACGCTCGCCCGCGCCCATACAGAGGTGGCGGGCGCGGCGGCGAAGAGGGCCGCGCGAGCCCGCCTCACCCAGCGAGGCTGTCATGATCAACGTCAAACGTATTGCCCCCGCCGCCGCCCGCACGCTTCAAGGGCTCGTGTTCTTCGTCTTCGGGCTCAACGGGTTCCTGAACTTCCTGCCGCACCCGCCGGCGCCGGAGGCCGCCGCCAGCTTCGCGGGCGCGCTCGCCGCGACCGGGTACATGTTCCCGCTGATCAAGGGGACCGAGGTCGTCGCCGGCGCGCTCCTGCTCTCGAACCGCTATGTCCCGCTCGCGCTGGCGCTCCTCGCGCCCATCATCGTGAACATCGTTGCCTTCCACACCTTCCTCGCGCCGGGCAACCCGGTCGCGTGGCTCATCCTCGCCCTCGAGATCTACCTCGCCTTCGTCTACCGCGCGGCGTTCCGCCCGATGCTCCGCGCCCGCGTCGATGCGGGCGCCGCGCAGGGCGCCAGCGACGCGCAGGGCAAGCTCAGGCCGGCCGAGGGCGCCGCCTGAGCCGCCTCCGCGGCGCGGCGGCGCGCGCCAGGGCGGCGCGCGCGCCGCACCGGAGCGCGCGCACGCAGAGCACGCAGAGCACGCAGAGCACGCAGAGCAGACGATACGAGACGAGGCGACGCGCCCGTGGCCGCGTTCCCCACAGCCCATCTCGCTTTGCGTGATCAGCGGCGATCGTGGGCTCGCCTGCTACCCACGATACACCTCTTGCGTCATGCGATGTCGCTTGCGTCGGATTCGCGAGGAGCGCTACCGTGGTCGGCTCCGAGGCGGAACAGGCATGATCGAAGCGACCACCGTATCCATCGTACACGATGACGCCCGGGAGGCAGGCAGGCTGGCCGCCCTGGAGCTCCTCGATCGGCTGCGGCGCTCTCCCGATCTGGTCATCCTCTTCGTCCCCGCCGGCCTCGACGGCAAGCAGGTGCTCGAGGGGCTGTGGAGCCGGCTCCCGGCGGGCACCCAGCTCGCCGGGTGCTCGGCCGCCGGCGAGATCAACAGCGAAGAGGTGCTGAGCGGCTCGATCACCGCGATGGGGCTCTGCTCGCAAGACGTGGAGTTCAGGACCTTCAAGGTCGAGGGCGTCGGCGCGGACAGCCTCGAGGCCGGCAGGGCGCTCGGGGCGCAGGTGCGGGCGTTCGACCCGGCGCTGCTGCTCCTCTTCCCGGACGGGCTCCAGACCAACGCGACGCAGCTCCTCCAGGGGGTCCTGTCGATCCTGGGCCAGGGCTTCCCGGTCATCGGCGGGCTGGCCGCCGCGAGCGATGACACGACAAGCACGATCCAGTTCCACGACCGGGAGGCGCTCTCGGGCGCCGCGGTCGGGATCGGGCTGAGAGGCCGGGTCGAGCTCGTGACCCGCGCCCGCAGCGGCTGGACGCCGGCGGGCACGCCGCGCACCTGCACCCGGGTCGAGAACGGCACCACCGTCCTGGAGCTCGACGGGCGGCCCGCGCTCGGCCTGTACGAGGAGTACCTCGGCGAGCGCGCCAGGGAGATGCCCGGCGTGAGCATCGAGTTCCCCCTCGGCGTCATCAGCGGGTCGGCGCGCGGCGCCGACGCGATGCGGGAGGACCAGATCGTCGTCTGCCGCACCATCCGGGGAGTGGACCGGGAGCGCGGGGCGCTGTTCCTCGGGGCGGAGGTCGCCGAAGGAGCCCAGGTGCGCATGATGCGGGCCACCAAGGAGGACGTCATCAACGCGAGCAGCGCCGCGGGCGGGCTCGCGTGCGACGCGATGCCCGACCCCTCCCTCGCGCTCTTCTTCAACTGCGCGGCGAGGAAGCAGGTGCTCGGCTGGCGGTACCGGCAAGACGTCCAGGCGCTCTTCCGCCGGCTCGGGCCGGCCGTGCCCAAGATAGGCTTCTTCACCTACGGCGAGATCTGCCCCGTCGACGGGCTGTCGCTTTACCACGAGGTGACGTTCACCGTCGCGCTGCTGCGAGCCTGATCATGCCCTGTGAACACTGCCCGCTCGAGCGCGCCGAGGGCGCGCCGCCGGTACCGCTCGCCACCTTCCTGGACAGGCTCACGACGTGCGACGGCTGCCCCCGGCTCGCCGCGGAGGAGGCGACGCCGCTCGTGCGCCTGCTCGCCGACAGGCACAGGGAGGCGGCGCGCGCCATCCGCGGGCTCGAGAACGAGGTCCGCAAGCTGAAGCGGGAGCTCAAGGAGGCGGCGTCCGCGGCCGAGGAGTACGAGGGGCGGCTCGCGACGCTGGAGCACTTCCAGAAGCGGAGCTCGCAGGAGGTCGAGGAGGAGCTGCGCGCGCAGCTCGAGCTCGTGCGGCAGCAAGGCGCGGAGATGCAGGCCATGTCCACGCCGATCATCCGGGTCTGGGAGGGGGTGCTGGTGCTCCCGATCATCGGCTCGGTCGACAGCGCGCGCGCGGCCAGCATGATGGAGCGCCTCCTCGAGGAGGTCGCCTCGTCGGGGCCGGCCTATGCCATCGTCGATCTCACCGGGCTCGCCACCGCCGACGCGGCGACGGTGAACCACCTCGTCCGGATGAGCAGCGCGGTGCGGCTCCTCGGCGCCCGGGTGATCTTCACCGGGATCCAGCGCGGGGTAGCCCACGCCCTGGCGACGTCGGGCGAGCTCACCGCGGTGACGACGCTGGGCACCGTGAAGGAAGCGCTCCGCCGGATCGTGTGACGGCGGCCCGGCTCACGCGTCGCGCCGGGCCCGGCGCGCGACGAGGCAGGAACGCCGAGCCGATGAGCCGGGATCGGCCGCGTCGAGCGAGGGAGAGCGGCGCCGGGCGGACCGCCGCTCGCGCGATCGGCGCGTCCCGCCGCGGGTGCGCCGCCGGCGCGCCCGCCCCGCGCCCGCACGCCGCCGGCGCGCTCAGCCCTGGTACACGATGCGGCCCCCGGTCTTCGCCAGCGCGTAGCGGACGCCGCGCGCCAGGTCGACGTGCGTGGTCATCGCGCCGACGTCCACGCCCTCCGCGACCATCATCCGCGCCGCGCTCCCGGTCACGCCGACGAGCACCGCCTCGGCGCCGAGCAGCGCCGCCGCCTGCGCCGCGCGGACGAGCTGGTTCGCCGCCTCGGCGTCCATCACCGCCATCCCGGTGACGTCGATCAGCACGACCCGCGCGTCGTGCTCGTCGATCTCCCTCAGCAGCGACTCGATGAAGCGGCTGGAGCGCTGGGCGTCCATGGTGCCCACCACGGGCATCACGAGGATGCCGTCGGCGATCGGCACCACGGGGCTCGACAGCTCGTTGATCGTGCGGAGCATCGACTCCTGCTGCCGGTTGGCCCGCTCCAGCGCGTCGGTCCGCTCCGAGATCCGGCCGAACAGACGGGCGTTCTCGATGGCGACCGCCGCGGTGCCGGCGACGCGCTCGAGGAAGCACAGGTCCTCGCCCACGCAGGCGCCGCTGCGCTGGCTGCTCAGGACGATGGCGCCGACGACGCTGCCCCGGGCTCGCAAGGGCACGCCGACCAGCGTGCGCGCGCCGGCGTGGCCGCGGGACAGGGCGGCGTCCTCGGGCCCGCCGTGCTCGGCCGGGTCGATCACCAGCGGGCGGTCCGCGGCGATCACCCGGGCGAGCAGCGAGCGCGGCGACAGCGAGGCGCGCTCCTCGACGACGGCCTCCTCGCGCGCCGAGACGCCGATCAGCAGCACCTCGACCGGCCGGGCGCCGGCCGGGGCCCGGTCGACCCGCCGGCTCGCGACCCGGCGGGCCGTGTCGAGCGCCAGATGATCGCTCAGCGTCGTGGACCACGGCGTGTGCTCGAGGGTGACGCAGTCGACGCCCGTGTGGAGGATCCGCGAGGCCGGCAGCTCCGCGAGCGTGGGCTCGACGCCCCGGGTGATCATCCCGTGGATGATCTCGGTGGCGCGACGGCCCATGTCGTACTCGCGCTGGACGACCGTCGCGTGGATCACGCCCCGCCGGAGCAGGGCGACCGTGGCGTCGGCGAGATCGAACCCGACGATCTTGAGATCTCCCGCCCTGCCGAGCTCCCGCGCGGCGCGGCCCCAGGCCGGCCCGTTCACGCCCGCGACCCCGAAGGCGCCGGCGAGGTCCGGCCGCTCCCCGAGCGCCCGCCGGGCGTACTCCGTCGCGCGCGCCTGATCGTAGCCGCAGCCCTCGTCGGGCGGCAGCACGGCGATGTTCGACCCCGAGAGCGCCGCGCAGAAGCCCTCGACGCGCTCGCGGGTGTTGATCGCGTCCTGCGTGGGCCGCTGCGGCGCGACGAGCCCGCCGCCGGGGAGCAGCCGCCTCATCATCTCGCCCGCCAGCCTGCCCGCCGCCACGTTGTCCGTGCCGATGTAGAGCGGCGCGCGGCTGCCCGGGACCGGCGGCGTGTCGACCACGATCACGGGGATCCCCGCCGCCGCCGCCCGCCGGAACGCGTCCTCGGCGGCCTCGGGCGCGCCGGGAGCGATGATGATGCCGTCGACGCCCCGACGGATGCCGTCGTCGAGGATCTCCCGCTGGCAGCCCTCGCCGTGACCGGGGCCGACCCGGAAGTCGATGATGATCCCCAGGCTGCTCGCGGCGTCGACGGCGCCGTCGCGCAGGCTGTGGAAGTACGTCGTGGGGGTCGCCGCCGGCGCCCGGTACATGCGCGCCTCCAGCGCGTCTCGGGCCGTGGCGGCGAGGGCGGCGGGGGCCGCGTCGCCCTCGCGGCTCGCCTCCTCGAGCAGCCACAGCTCCACCGAGGACCACTGCGGGTCGATCTGCACGCTCTTGATGCCCTGGGCGAGCGTCTCGATGAGGTTGTGCGGCCTGACCGTCGTGCCCACCACGCTCAGCACCTGCTCGAGCAGGCGGATCTCCTGCGCGGATCTCGCCTTCTCGTCATAGAGCCTGTTCCGCTCGAGCGCCGCGCCGGCGGTCTCCAGGAACACCTCGATCATCGCGCGGCGCTCGTCGCTCGGCGGCTCCAGGGTGGCCTGCTCCAGGGCGAGGTAGCCGACCGGCGCCCCGCGTAGCTGGATGGGCGCGACAAGCACACCAGCGCCGGCGGGCGCGGCGCTCCCGGGCGCGACCGCGGGAGGCAGGTGCTCTCCATACCACGCATGTGCACTGACGACGCACATTCCGCGCGCCGCCTCGGGCGCCGCGCTCGGAGCGCACGGGTCTCGCTCGCTGGCGAGCCCCGCATCGACAGGAAGGCTCAGCGTGCGTCGAGAGGGCGAGTCGAAGCCCTCGAGCGCCCTGTAGACGAGGCGGGGCCCCTCGCAGAGCAGCAGGCTACCGCGCGGCGACCGAGGAGCGATCGCCATGGCCCGCCGCACGATCTGCTGCAATGCCGCGAAGAGATCCGGTGCGTGGTGCATACAGAGCTTGCCAGAGCGGCCGTCACGACGCGCGACGAGACGACGCCGAACGTGCGACTCGCACGCTCGTGTCGACATGGCATCAAGCTACTTCCCGGACGCTTTGCAACGCAAGCGTTCCATGATGAGCATGAATGCTCGATCACATCCCCCTTCGCGCTCGCGTCCGGGGAGGCATGGGAGGCGATGCTCCGCCGGAGCGCCGTGACACAACGACTGTATCTGGGCCCTCGCTCGAGCGGCGTCGCAGAAGGCGCCAGGCGCGCAGGTTCACCCACTTCGCCCCTCCCCTGCGGGGTGTGGTTGTCTCCAGCGCACATCACGCCCCCCGGCAGCGAGACTCATCAAGCGGCGAAGTGTCTTCGTGGTATCATCCCGGACACACCGCCGGCCACCGCCGTGCTCCGGGGCTCGACCGCATCGAGCAGCACCGGAGCACGGCCACGTCAGTCAAGGGGAGTGATGCTGACGATCTCCGGATACGAAGCGACCGCCAAGATCTACGAGAGCGGCAACTCGCTCGTCTACCGAGGCCGGAGCGCCGGCGACGGGCGCTCCGTCGTCCTCAAGCTATTGCGCTCAGACTATCCCAGCCAGGCGGAGCTCACGCGCTACAGGCATGAGCACGCGGTGCTCCGCGGCCTGGATGCGCCGGGCGTCGTCCGGGCGCTCGACCTGTGCAGACACGAGAGAGGGCTCCTCCTCGTCCTCGAGGACTTCGGCGGCCACTCGCTGGCGCACCACCTCGCGCAAAGCGGCCGGTTCGACGCCGCCGACTTCCTCCGGCTTGCGATCGGCACCACGCGCGCCCTCCACGATGTGCATGAGGGCAGAATTATACACAAGGACATCAATCCGTCCAACATCGTTTTCAACCGCGAGACGGGAACGATCAAGATCATCGACTTCGGCATCTCGACGCGGCTCTCGCGGGAAGAGCTGTCGATCAAGAGCCCCGCGGTGATCGAGGGGACGCTCGCCTACATCTCTCCCGAGCAGACCGGTCGGATGAACCGGTCTCTCGACCATCGCACCGACCTCTACTCGCTCGGGGCCACCTTCTACGAGCTCCTCACGGGCGTGCCGCCGTTCGGCGCGAAGGACGCCATGGAGCTCGTGCACTGCCATATCGCGCGCGATCCCACCCCGCCGCGCGCGCAATGCCCGAGCGTGCCGGAGGCCCTGTCGGACCTCGTGATGAGGCTCATGGCGAAGACGGCCGAGGACCGTTACCAGAGCACGGCCGGCCTCCTCCACGATCTCGAGGCGTGCCAGAGGCGCCTCGGGACCGCGGGCGAGGTCTCCTCCTTCCCGCTGGGGCGCGCCGACGCCTCCGGCGAGCTCCGGATCCCGCAGCAGCTCTACGGACGCCAGCGCGAGGTGCAGGCGCTGCTCGAGGCGTTCGACCGCGTCGCGCGGGGCGGCACCGAGCTGATGCTCATCGCCGGGTACTCGGGGGTCGGCAAGTCGGCGCTGGCGCACGAGCTGTACAAGCCCATCACCGAGGTGCGCGGGTACTTCGTCGCCGGCAAGTACGACCAGCTCCAGCGGAGCACGCCGTACAGCGCGCTCACCAGCGCCTTCCGCGACCTCGTCCGGCAGATCGTCGCCGAGCCCGAGCCGCAGTTCGCGCTGTGGCGCTCGAAGATCGAGGCGGCGCTCGGGGTGAACGGGCAGGTCCTCGTCGACGTGATCCCGGAGATCGAGCTCGTCGTGGGCCCGCAGCCGCCCGTCCAGGCGCTCGGGCCCGCCGAGTCCCAGAACCGCTTCGTGCGCGTCCTGCGGAACTTCGTCCGCGTGTTCGCCGACGCCGAGCGCCCGCTGGCCGTCTTCCTCGACGACCTGCAGTGGGCCGACGCGGCGTCGCTCCGGGTCATCGAGCTCCTGATGACGGACGCCGAGCTGCGCGGCCTGCTCGTGATCGGCGCCTACCGAGACAACGAGGTCGGGGCCGCTCACCCGCTGTCGGCCGCGCTCGCCGCGCTGCGACGGGAGGGGGCGGTCGTGCGCGAGATCGCTCCGGGGCCGCTCAGCACCGAGATGGTCTGTCGGATGCTCGCGGACGCCCTGCGCGCCGAGGCCGCGGCGGTCACGCCGCTCGCCGCGCTCGTCGCGCGCAAGACCGGCGGCAACCCGTTCTTCGTCAACGAGTTCCTCCGCACGCTGCACCAGACCGGGTGCCTGCGGTACGACGCCGGCAGCGCGGCGTGGACGTGGGATGTCGCGTACATCGAGTCCAGGAACATCACCGACAACGTCGTCGACCTGATGATCGGCAAGCTCCGAGGCCTCCCCGGCGACACGCAGCGGGCGCTCATGTCGGCGTCGTGCCTCGGCAACCGCTTCGACCTGGGCAGGCTCGCCGTCATCCGCGAGGAGACGCGCGGCGAGACCTACCGGCACCTCCTGCCCGCGCTGCACGAGGGCCTCATCGTCCCGCTGTCCCCGATGGAGCCCGCGGCGCCCGACGATCTCGCCGCGCCGCTCGTGTTCCCGGACTACAGGTTCCTGCACGATCGCGTCCAGCAGGCCGCATACGCCATGATCGAGGAGGACGAGCGCAGCGGCCTCCACGCCGATATAGGTCGGCTGCTCCTGCGGAGCCTCGGCGGCCGCGACCCCGAGGAGAAGGTCTTCGACATCGTCTACCACCTGAACCGCGGCGCCGACCTGCTGCGCGACGCCGCCGAGCGCAGGGGCCTCGCGGAGCTGAACCTGCTCGCGGGCCGGCGCGCGCTGCTCTCCGCCGCCTTCGACGCCGCGCGCGGCTACTTCGCCAGCGGCCTCTCGCTCCTGCCCGAGGGCGCGTGGCAGGGCGATCACGCGCTGACGAGCGCGCTCCACGTCGGCGCCGCCGAGGCGGCGTGCATGAACGCCGACTGGGGCGCCATGAAGGAGCTCGTGGACGCGGCCCTGTGCGAGATCCACGACGTCATCAGCAGGAGCAAGCTCTACGAGCTCCTGATCCTCTATCACCACACCCAGGCGGAGTTCCGGAAGGCCGTGGACATCGCCGTGGAGGCGCTCGCTCAGCTCGGAGAGACGTTCCCCGCGAGCCCCGGGACGCAGGAGTTCCTCGACGCTTACACGCGGACGACGAAGCAGGTCGCCGAGCTCGGCCAGGGGCGCCTCGGCCGGCTCCCTCCGATGACGGACGCCGCGAAGCAGGCGGCGCTCGTGATCCTGCGGCGCGCGATCCACGCGTCCTACTTCGCCGCGCCGGAGATGCTCGGGCTCTTCATCTGCCGCGCGCTCGGCCTGACGATGGATCACGGCGAGTCGCCGCTCTCGTCCTACGCGTTCGCGGCGTTCAGCGTCCTCGTCAACGCCGGCGTCGGCGACATCAAGGCGGGGACCCAGTTCGGCGAGCTGGCGATCGAGGCGCACCGGCGCCGGGACGAGCCGCTCTACAAGGCGAGCGTCTACAACTTCTATTACGGGCTCTCGCGGCATTTCTACCGTCCGGCGCGCGAGAGCCAGGCGCCGCTCCTCGAGGGGTACCTGAGCTACGCCGAGAACGGCGACGCCGAGAGCGCCGCGTACTGCCTGATCAACGGCTTCGTCTGCGGCGCCGTCTCCGGGCAGAACCTCCTGGAGCTCGAGTCGATGTTCGAGCGGCACATCGAGGAGGTCTTCCGGTTCAAGCAAGAGCAGGTCATCAACCAGCTCAGCGTGTGGCGGCAGGCCATCCGGAACCTCACCGGCAGGTCCCAGCACGCGGCGAAGATCGAGGGGGAGTTCTTCGACGCCGAGCGCGTGCTCCCCGGCCTGTACGCGACGAAGAACTTCAACACCGTCAACTACATCCATACGGCGCAGGCCATGCTCTACTTCGTCTTCGGCGAATACGAGCTCGCCTACAAGCACGCTGCCGAGACGGAGCCGACCCTCGGCGCCAGCACGGGCAAGGTGTTCACGCCGATGCACACCTTCTATTACTCGCTCGCCATGACCGCGCTCTACCCGGCGGCCTCGCCGGAAGAGAAGGAGCGCTATCGCGCCAAGCTGGCGGAGAACCAGGCGAAGCTCAGGGCGCTCTCCGAGACGTGCGCCAGCAACTTCCTGCACAGGTACCTGCTGGTGGAGGCCGAGCTCGCGCGGCTCGACGGACGGTCGGCCGAGGCCCTCGACCTGTACGACCGCGCCATCGCCTCCGCGTCGGAGCACGACTACGTGAACGAGGCCGCGGTGGCCTGCGAGCTGGCGGGGCGGTTCTGGCTCGCGCAGGGGAAGGAGAAGCTCGCGCGCGTGTACCTCTCGGACGCGTGCTATCATTACAACCTCTGGGGCGCCGTGCGCAAGGCGCAGGACCTGGAGGAGCGGTATCCGCAGCTCGCGGCGCGCGAGGCGCTCTCGCAGCGATCACCGGAGGTCCCGTCCTCGCGGACGTTCGTCACGACGGCCTCGCTCGGCACATCCCGCCTGGACCTGAGGACCGTCTTGAAGGCGGCGCAGGCGATCTCCGGGGAGATCGTGCTCGACCGGCTCCTCACCAAGCTCATGTCGGTCGCCATGGAAAACGCCGGCGCCCAGCGCGGCTGCCTCGTGCTCCGCGACAGCGACGGCCTGCGGGTCGAGGTCGAGGTCGACTGGACGGACGGCCGCGACGACGCGAGGTTCCCGGGGCTGTCCCTGGACGAGGTCGCGGCGCGGGCGCGCCCGCTCGTGTCGGCCGGGATCGTGCAGTATGTCGCGCGGACGGGCCAGAGCGTCGTCCTCGCCGACGCCTCGACGGACCGGCAGTTCCAGCGCGACGACTACGTCGCCCAGCGCCGCCCGAGGTCGGTGCTGTGCACGCCCATCGTCCACCACAACGACCTTTACGGGGCCATCTACCTCGAGAACAACACGGCCACCGGGACGTTCACCCGGGAGCGGCTCGAGCTGCTCACGGTGCTGTCCTCGCAGATGGCGATATCCATCGAGAACGCGAGGCTCTACACGGGCGTGGAGCAGAAGGTCCGCGAGCGCACGGCGGAGCTCGAGGCGGCGCACGCGACGATCGTCCGGCTGGAGCGGGAGGCGGTCGAGAACCAGATGGCGGGCGGCTTCGCGCACGAGATGCGCAACGCCCTCTCCGGGGCCGCGATGGTGCTCGGGACCGTGGCCCAGGGCGGCGAGACGCTGTGCGCGAAGAACGCAGCCCGGCTGGGTGAGCTCTTCGACCTGCTCAAGGACGACATCCCCGACGGCAAGCTCGAGGCGGTCCTCGTCCGGCTGGGCGACCTCGAGGGGGCCGAGGAGACGCTGGACAACGTGCTCTGCATGGTGGGCGACTGCACGGCGCGCGCGCTGAGCGTGACGAACAGCATCCTGGAGTACTCGAAGCTCGGCGTCGCGCTCGCCGGCAACGAGGCCGTGAGCCTCCGCCGCGTCGTCGAGTCGGTCGCGGCGCGGCACCGCGACGAGTTCGCGCGCCAGGGCGTATCGGTCGAGCTCGATCTCCGGGGCGGCTCGGCGGTCGTCGGGTACGAGTCGCACTTCGACTCCATCGTGAACAACATCGTCCTGAACGCGCGCGACGCGCTGCTCCTTGTCGACGCTGCCCGCGGCCGGCGGGTGCGGATCGCGACGGTCGACGAGGGGGAGGTCCAGGTCCTCACCGTCAGCGACAATGCGGACGGGATCTCCCCCGACAACCTCTCGAAGGTCTTCCAGCCGTTCTTCTCGACGAAGCCGACGACCGGCGTTGGCCTGGGGCTCAGCTTCGTCTCCCGCATCGTCGCGATGTACGGCGGGACGATCGCCGTCGAGAGCGACGCGGAGCGCGGCACGACGTTCATCGTCCGGCTCCCCCGCGCCGTGCCGCGCGGACAGCCGCAGCCGGCCGGCACCCCCCACAGCCGCATCGAGCTCAACCTCGCGGAGAATTGAGAGGAGGCGCCAAGATGACGTCAGCGAAATTCACCAGGCGCTTTCGCGCGACCTCGGACGAGGCGCCGGAGGAGACCCCGAAGGAGCGGCCGATCGTGGTCGTGATCGACGACGACCCGCGCATGCGGTCTGCGCTCGCGTTCACGCTGCGGCGCGACTACGACGTGCGCCTGTACGAGAGCGCTCAGGAGGGCATCGCCGGCGTGACGGAGATGACCAGCCTGGTCATCCTGGACATCCGCATGCCGGGCATCGACGGGCTCACGGCCTACCTGAAGATCAAGGCGCTGTACCCGAAGGTGCCGATCATCTTCTATACCGCGTTCCAGGACATCCTCGAGAAGCAAGACCTGCTCTCGACCCACAAGGCGTTCGGCTATTTCGACAAGAACGGCGACGTGTCGGGGCTCATGGCGGCGGTCGAGAAGGCCGTCCAGCACCACAGCGTCGTCTCCAGCATGGCGAGCGCGCAGAAGCTCGTGCGCGCGATCAGGACGCCGGACGAGCACTGACCACCTCGGACAGCCTGCGCGGCGTCTCCCGGCGGCCCACCACCGCGCCACCACCACGCCACCACGATGACCGAGCGCTGCGCCTCAGCGCTTGCGCAGGTACTTGCGGATGTCGACGGAGACGGCCGCCACGATGATGATGCCCTTGATGATCTGCTGCCAGTAAGCCGACACCCCGAGGACGACGAGGCCGTTGTTGAGGACCTCGAAGATGAGCACCCCGGTGAGGACGCCGCCGACGGTCCCGATGCCGCCCGAGGTCGAGACGCCGCCGATGACGCAGGCCGCGATGGCGTCGAGCTCGTACATCAGGCCGTAGTTGTTGGTGGCGCCGCCCGTGCGCGCGGCGAGGAGCGCGCCGGCGAGGCCGTAGAGGGCGCCGGCCATGAGGTAGACGAGCAGGAGCGTCTTCGGCACGTCGACGCCCGAGACGACCGCCGCGTCGCGGTTCGACCCGATGGCGTAGATGTTCTTGCCGAGGCGGGTCTGGTTGAGGAGCACCCAGACGATGAGCGTGATCACCGCCGCGATGATGACGAGGTAGGGCAGCGCCCAGTCGCCGCCGAAGCGGATCGCGCCCGTGCCGATGCTGGTGAAGTCGTCCCGCAGCCCGCCGATCGGCTGCGCGCCGAGCGGCGGCCGGTCGACGTACAGCGACGCGGCGCCGTAGACCATGATCATCGTGCCCAGGGTGGCGATGAACGGCGGCACGTTGAGGAACGCCACGACCGCCCCGTTGATGAGCCCGACCGCGGCGCCGACGCTGACGGCCGCGACGACGCACAGGAGCACCGGCTGGCTGGCGAGGTGCGGGTACATCCGGCTCGCGTAGTCGGGCCGCTGGAGCAGCGAGGCCGCGATGACCGCGGCGAGCCCCACGGTGCGGCCGGCCGAGAGGTCGGTGCCGCGCGTGATCAAGATCCCCCCCTCGCCGAGCGCGATGAGCGCGCGGACCGACGAAATCATGAGGATGTTGATGAGGTTGGCCACGCTGAGGAAGCTCGGCCGCATGACGCCGATCACGATGACCAGCGCGAGGAGGACCAGGGAGATCGCCTGCCTGCTGGCGAACTCCTTGATGGCCGTCAGGCGGCTCGGGGCGGCGTCGCCAGCGCTCTTGCTTGCCATGGGATGAATTCCTCTACGCGAGAGTTGCTCACATGAACTGCGTGGACAGCGCCATGATCTCTTCCTGGGTGGCGCTCGTGCCCGGGAGGATGCCCGTGACCCGCCCCTCGCACATGACCATGATGCGGTCGGACATGCCGAGGACCTCGGGGAGCTCCGAGGAGATCATGACGATGCTCCTCCCCCGCTTCGCGAGGTCCGCGATGATCGAGTAGATCTCGTACTTCGCGCCCACGTCGACCCCGCGGGTCGGCTCGTCGAGGATCAGGATGTCGGGGCTCGTGAGGAGCCAGCGCGCGACGATGACCTTCTGCTGGTTGCCGCCCGACAGGTCCTGGATGAAGGCGCGCGTGCTCGGCGTCTTGACCCGCAGCGCCTCCACGAGCCGCTCCACGTCCTTCTCGGCGCGGCGGCGGTCGAGCAGGCCAGTCGCCCGCGTGTACTTGCGCCAGCTCGCCGAGAGCGTGTTGTCGGACACGTCGAGCATCGGGAAGATGCCCGTGGCGCGCCGCTCCTCGGTGAGGAGCGCCATCCCGCGCGCTATCGCCTTGATGGGGCTCTTGATCTGCGTCTCCTTGCCGCCGAGGGAGACACGGCCCCTCGCGATCGGGCGCAGCCCGAAGAGCGCTTCCATCAGCTCGGTGCGCTGGGCGCCCACGAGCCCGCTCACCCCGAGGATCTCCCCCTTCCGCAGGTCGAAGCTCACGTCCTTGAACGACCTCGGCTCGGCCGACGTCAGCCCCTCGACGCGCATCACCACCTCGCCCGGCTCGTTCTCGCGCGGCGGGAAGCGCTGGGTCATGTCGCGGCCGACCATGCGCTGGATGATGAGGGCCGTCGTCAGCTCGGAGGACGGGTAGGTGCCCACGCCCCGCCCGTCCCGCATGATGGTGACCTCATCGGAGATCCTCAGGATCTCCTCCATCTTGTGAGAGATGTAGATGACGGCCACGCCCTCGCGCCGGAGCCTGTCGATGATGTCGAAGAGGTGCTCCACCTCGTGCTCGGTGAGCGACGAGGTCGGCTCATCCATGATGATGATCTTCGCGCGCTGGGAGACCGCCTTGGCGATCTCCATCGACTGGAGCTTCGAGACCGAGAGGTTCACGACCCAGGTCGTCGGGTCGATGTCCATGCGGAGCTCCTCGAAGAGCGCGCGCGTGTCCTCGAGCATCTTCTTGTGGTCGACCAGCTTGAACGGCCCGAAGCCGCGGACGGGGTAGCGCCCGAGCCAGACGTTCTCCATGACGCTCCGGTACGGGACCGGCTGGAGCTCCTGGTGGATCATCGCGATCCCGCTGTCGAGCGCGTCGCGCGACGACTGGAACGCGACCTGCTTGCCGGCCAGCGTGATCGTGCCCGCGTCCGGCCTGTACATGCCGAACAGGCACTTCATGAGCGTCGACTTGCCCGCTCCGTTCTCCCCCATGAGCGCGTGGACGGTGCCGGGGCGCACCCTGAGGCTCACCGAGTCCAGGGCCTTCACGCCTGGAAACTGCTTCGAGATGCCGATCATCTCGAGGACGTAGCCGGCCTCCCGGGGGGAGCTCCGGTCATGGTCATCCAGCGGAGCAGGACTCGACGATGGTACGACGGGGGCGCCACTTCCGGCCATGATGGCCTCCTGTGCTCTCGAAGGAGAGGGCGTCGGCCGAGCGGCGACAAGGCCTGTCGCGGGGGGCGCGCGCGGCGTCCTCCCCGCGGCCAGGCAGCCTCGCCTCGCGCGGCGGTCGCGCTCAGCCTACTTGAACTGCTGGTAGTTTTCCTTGGTGACCTTCTGGTACGGGACCCAGACGGACCTGCCTTCGAGCGGCGCGACGGTGGTCTTGACCTCGGCGCCCGTGGCGAGCGCATGGGCGATCTCGTAGGTCGCCTTGCCCTGGTTCTTCGCGTCGTTGAGCACGGTGCCGAGCAGCGTGCCCTGGGATATCGCGTCGAGGGCGGGCGGGGTGGCGTCGACGCCGACCACCGGGATGAACTTGTTGCCGGTGAAGTACCCCGCGGCCTTGAGCGCCTCGATGGCGCCGAGCGCCATGTCGTCGTTGTTGGCGAGGACGGCCTCGATCTTGTCGCCGTGGGCGGCGAGGAAGGCGGCCGTCTTCTCCTGTCCCTTGACGCGCTCCCACATCGCCGTGTCCTCGGCGAGCTTCTCCGCCTGGAGCCCGGCGCCGGTGATCGCCTTGATGGAGTGCTCGGTGCGGAGGAGCGCGTCCTGGTGCCCGGGCTCGCCGGTCAGCATGACGTACTGGATCTTGCCGTCCTTGTTCCGGTCGGCCTCGGGGTGGGCCTTCCAGTAGTCGACCAGGATCTCACCCTGCATCGTGCCGGACTGCTCGGCCCTGGCGCCGACATAGTAGATCTTGTCCCACTTGCCCATGTCCTCCTTCGTGGGCTCGCGGTTGAAGAAGACGACAGGCACGCTCTTGGCCTTGGCCTTGTCGATGATCACCGAGACGGCGGTGCGGTCGACCGGGTTGATGGCCAGCGCCTTGTAGCCCTGCACGAGGAACTGATCGACCTGATCGTTCTGGGTGGGCTGCTGATTCTGGCTGTCGACGACGTTGAGCTCCACCTTGCCCTTGGCGCTCTCCTCGATGGTCCTTCGCACGTACGACATGAAGGTGTCGTCGAATTTGTAGATGGCGACACCCACCTTGGGCGCAGCGGCCGCAGGGGTGGTGGTGCCGGTCCCGGCGGCGCTGCCGGTCGTGCCGCCCTCCTGACAGCCGCACATCATGACGGCGACGGAGGCCGCCGCGAAACAGAACGCTCTCATGGGGGTGATTCCTTCTTGTCGAGGGTCGTGCTCGGGTTCAGCGAGCTGTAGGAGGGAGTAAGCGCGCCAGTTTGTCAAGCCCTTCGCGGGCGAGCAGACGCGGCGCGCGGCGCGGCGACTACCAATCCGGCGGGCTCGCGCTCGACATCTCCTGAGCTCGCCTGCCCTCGCGGCGACCGCGCTCGCGGACCACCTTGCGCGGCCGCCGCGGCTTCGCAAGAACATGGGGCGATGTCGCGCGAGGCGCTGCTCCCGACGCGGAAGAGACCCGGAGATGAAGAGCGGCTCGCGCTGCTCCGCAGCTTCGTGCGGGCGGGCGCCGAGAACCGGCCCGGCGTCTACCGGATGTTCGGTGAGGACGGCTCCGTCCTCTACGTGGGGAAGTCGAAGCGCGTGCGCACGCGGCTGCTCGGTTACTTCCGCTGCGATCCCGAGGAGAAGGGCGCGCGCATCCTCCGGCAGACGAGCCACGTCGCGTGGGAGTACTGCCCGAGCGAGTTCGCGGCGCTGCTCGCCGAGCTCAGGC
Source organism: Sorangium sp. So ce321 (assembly GCF_051530195.1). Taxonomy (NCBI): domain Bacteria; kingdom Pseudomonadati; phylum Myxococcota; order Polyangiales; family Polyangiaceae; genus Sorangium; species Sorangium sp. So ce321. Next base: position 9,570,597 of record NZ_CP150329.1, read on the forward strand.
TCATCCGGCGGCTGTGGCCGCGCTTCAACGTGGCCATGAAGCGCGATCTCAAGCGATATGCCTTCATCAAGGTCACGCGCGGGCCGGCGCCGAAGCTCCATGTCGTGCGCGGCCCCGCGCGCGACCCTGGCGCGCTCTACTACGGCCCGTTCACGGGCGCGGGCCGCGTCCGCGAGGCCGTGCGCGCGCTCTCCAACGCGCTCGGGCTGCGCGACTGCGCCGAGGACGTGCCGATGCACTTCAACGAGCAGCGGACGCTCTTCACGCTCTCGCCCCGCACGCCCGGCTGCATCCGCTACGAGATCAAGCGCTGCCTCGGCCCGTGCGTCGCGGGCTGCTCGTCGCGGGAGTACGGCGACCGGGTCGAGCTCGCCCGCGCCTTCCTCGAGGGCCGGAGCGACGGCCCCATCAGCCGCTTCCGCGACGAGATGGAGGCCTGCCGCGCGCGCGACGAGTTCGAGCGCGCCGCCGCCCTGCGCGACCGGATCCAGCGCCTCACGGCGCTGCGCGGCGAGCTCCAGCGGCTCCGCTTCGCGCTCGAGTCGCTGTCGTTCCTCTACACGGTCCCTGGCCACGAGGGCGACGACAGGGTGTACCTCGTCCGGCGCGGCAGCGTCCGCGCCGAGGTCCCGGCGCCGCGCTCGGACGAGGAGCGCCGCGCGCTCGACCGGCTCGCCGCCGAGGTGTTCGGCCCCGTGGAGCCCGCCGCCGCCCCGGTGCCGCTGAGCGAGATCGACGAGGTGCTGCTGCTGTCCGCGTGGTTCCAGCGCTACCCCGACGAGCTCGCGCGGACGCAGAAGGCGCCGGGCTTCAAGGGATAGCCGCGGGCGCCCGCGCGCGGCGTGGTGGCGTTCGCCGCGCGCGGGGAGGCGCGTGTTCGCGAAATGGTTGCGATGCGCAACGATCTATGTTCCTCTCGGGCGGTGACCACGCGAGAGCTCCGCTCCGAGGTCCGCGCCTTCGTGCGCGGGTTCGGGCTCCTGGACGAGGAGCGCACGCCGTGCGGCGTCCGGGTAGCGCCGCGCGAGGCCCACGCGCTGGCGGTCCTCGGGGAGGCCGAGCGGGCGGGCGTGCAGCTCTCCCAGAGCGACCTGCGGCGAGAGCTCGGCGTCGACAAGAGCAACGTCACCCGGCTGATCCAGCGCCTCCGCGACGACGGCCGCGTCGAGCAGGACGTCAGCGAGGAGGACGGCCGGGTCCGTCGCCTGCGGCTCACCGCGGCCGGGCGCCGCGTGGCGGGGCGCCTGGAGGAGCAGAGCCTGCTGCGGTTCCAGTCGATCCTGGACGCGATCCCCTGCGCGGAGCGCGCCGCCGTGGTGCGGGCGCTGCACGTCCTGAACTGCGCGCTCCGGCGCGCGACCGAGGAGCCACCTCATGCGAGCGACGCGACGTAGCGCCGTTGCCGGCGCCCTTCTCATGGCCACGAGCCCCTCGTGCACGCCCTCGAGCGAGCCCGCCAGCGAGCCCGCCGCGCCCGCGCCGGGCGCGACAGCGTCGGGCGCGTCGGGCGCGGCGCCGGTCCGCTCGTTCGGCGCGCTCCGCGCGATCATGCACGAGGGGCAGACCGGGCCCGCCGTGCGCATCGGCGACGTCGTCCCGGGCCCGCACGCGTTCGGGATCGGCGCGCTCAGCGAGCTGCGCGGCGAGGTGACCGTCGTCGACGACGCGATCTGGACGTCGTATCCGCGCGACGACGGGACCGCCGACGTGCGCCGCGGCGGGGCGGAGGAGCAGGCGGCGCTCTTCGTCGTGGCCGACGTCGCGCGCTGGCAGGAGGCGACGCTCGACGCCGACGTGCCCGACGGGCAGCTCGACGCGCGCATCGAGGCGCTGCTGCGGGAGCGCGGCCTCGACGCGGAGGGCGCCGTCCCGGTCCAGGTGCACGGGAGCTTCCGCGACCTGAGCTGGCACGTGATCGACGGGAGGAAGCTCGCCCCCGGCGGCGGGCACGCGGACCACGCGCGGGCGTCCGTGAGCGGGACGCTCGCCGCCGCCGAGGGGACGCTGGTGGGCTTCTTCTCGAAGCGTCACCACGGCGTCTTCACGCACATGGGGTCGAACACGCACTTCCACGTCGTCCTGCCGGAGCGGCCGCTGATGGGCCACGTGGACGCCGTGACGCTCGCCCGCGGCGCGCGCGTCCTCCTGCCGGCGCGTTGAGCGGGGCCTGTCCCGAGCTGACGTGAAGCGGATTGGATTTCACTGATTCTCCCGTCTCCCTGCTCCGTCTCCCTCTCCCGGCTCCTGGCACGGAGGTTGTTACCGCAACATCTCCGTGGATACCTCACGTCTCGACTCGCCATCTCCCGTGACCCGGGCGAACACCTCGGCCGATCGCCCGGCAGAGCCCCTCTCCTCGCGGAGGCTCGGGCGCCAGCTGCCCGGACGGGGCGCGCCGCGCGCGCGTGGCGCCCGGGCCCGGCTGCCCGTCAGGGGGCGCCGTGCGCGCCCGTGATCTCGGCGTCGCGCCCGGGATCTTCGCCCCGGGCCCGCTGAACGCGATCACCGACGTGGAAGGCGTGCGGGTCGGGCACGCGACGGTGATCGAAGGCGACGCGATCCGCACCGGCGTCACCGCCGTCCTCCCTCACGGGGCGAACCTCTACCTCGACCGAGTCCCCGCGGCGATCCACGTGGGCAACGGGTTCGGCAAGCTCGTCGGCTCGACGCAGGTCCGCGAGCTCGGCGAGCTGGAGACGCCCGTCCTCCTCACGAGCACGCTGTCCGTGTTCCGCGCGGCCGACGCGCTCGTCGCGTGGATGCTGGAGCAGCCGGGCATGGAGGAGGTGCGCTCGCTCAACCCGGTCGTCGGCGAGACCAACGACGGCGTGCTCAACGCGATCCGACTCCGGCCGATCACCGCCGAGCACGTGCGCGCGGCCCTCTCGTCGGCCCGCGGAGGCCCCGTGCCGGAGGGGTGCGTCGGCGCGGGCACGGGGACGGTCGCGTTCGGATGGAAGGCCGGGATCGGCACCGCGTCGCGCGTGCTGCCCGCGCCGCTCGGCGGGGCCTGCGTCGGCGTCCTGGTCCAGTCGAACTTCGGCGGCGTGCTGCAGGTGATGGGGGCGCCGGTCGGCAAGGAGCTCGGCCGGTACGCCTTCCGGTCGGAGGTCGAGGCGGACCGGGGAGACGGCTCCATCATGATCGTCGTCGCGACGGACGCGCCCCTGTCCGAGCGCAACCTCGGGCGCCTCGCCGCCCGCGCGATGCTGGGCCTGGCGCGCACGGGCTCCTCCGCCGCGAGCGGCTCCGGCGACTACGCCGTCGCCTTCTCGACGAGCGCATCGGTCCGGCGCCCCTCCGGCGCGAGGCGGCTCGTCACGACGGAGCTCTCCAACGAGGAGACCTCCGCGCTGTTCCAGGCCGTGATCGAGGCGACGGAAGAGGCCATCTACAACTCGCTCTTCACGGCCGAGACCACCGCCGGCAACGGCCGACGCGTCGAAGCCCTTCCGCTGGATCGCGTCCGTGAGGTGCTGTCCAGGCACGGCCTCGCGTAGCGGCCCGCCGCTGCCGGCAGGCGGGAGTGGCCCACGCCCGCGGCGAGCGCACCGCTCCCAGGCCCCTCGCGCGATCCCGGCCCGGCGCGCAGGCGAGCCGGCGCGGGCGCGCCCCCAGGCGCGGGCACCCCCTTGGATTGATCGTGGCGAAGCGCGGCGCGTTTGGCAACATCCCCGGTCGACGCTCAGCACATCGGAAGCCGCCCCTCGACGACTCCAGAGATCCTGGTATGCCCGTCCTTTCGCAGTACGTCTCCCTGGAGGTCATCCACGAGGGGGCCGACACGATCCTTTACCGGGCTCGGCACCGGCAGAGCGATCGCCCCGTGGTGCTCAAGGTCCTTCGTCGCGATCACGCGAGCCCGCGCGCCCTCGGGCGGCTGCACCACGAATACGAGGTCGCCAGGGCGCTCGACACGCCGGCGGTCGTCAAGCCCTGCGCGATCGAGGCGCTCGGCGACCAGGTGGCGCTGGTGCTCGAGGACTTCGGCGGTCGCTCGCTCGACAAGCTCCTCGACGGCCCGATGCCGCTCGACCGCTTCTTCCCCATCGCCCTCCGCCTCTCCGCGGCGCTCGCCGAGCTGCACCGACACCACGTCATCCACAAGGACATCAAGCCGCAGAACCTGCTCTGCAACCCCGAGACCGGAGAGGTGAAGATCACCGACCTCGGGATCGCCTGCCTGGCGCCGCGCGAGTCCCAGGAGCTCGTCCACGACGGGCTCATCGAGGGGACGCTCGCGTACATGGCGCCCGAGCAGACAGGCCGGATGAACCGCTGGATCGACGAGCGGACCGACCTCTACTCGCTCGGCGTCACCTTCTACGAGATGCTGACCGGGGCGCTCCCCTTCCACGCGAGCGATCCCGTGGCGTGGGTCTATTGCCACATCGCCCAGAAGCCGCAGCCGCCGCACGCGCTCGTCCCCTCGATTCCCCCGGCCCTGTCCGCGGTCGTGCTCAAGCTGCTGGCCAAGGCCGCCGAGGAGCGTTATCAGAGCGCGCTCGGCCTGCGGTACGACCTCGACGCGTGCTCCGCGCAGCTCAGGGCGAGCGGCACCATCCAGGCATTTCCGCTCGGGCAGCGCGACGTCTCGGACCGGTTCCAGGTCCCGCAGCGGCTCTATGGGCGCGAGCGCGAGGTCGAGGCGTTGCTCGCCGTCTTCGACCGCGTGGCGGCGCAGGGCCGGCCGGAGCTCGCGCTCGTGTCGGGCTACTCGGGCATCGGCAAGTCGTCGCTCGTGGCCGAGCTGCACCGGCCGGTGGCGCGCGCGCGGGGCTTCTTCCTCCGCGGCAAGTTCGACGAGCTCAAGCGGGACATCCCCTACCACGCCTTCCTCCAGGCGTTCCGCGGGCTCGTGCAGGAGATCCTTTGCGTGAGCGAGGACGAGCTCGAGCGCTGGCGGCAGCGCCTCCGGGAGGCCCTCGGCCCGAACGGCGGGCTGCTCGCCGACGTGCTCCCCGAGCTCGCGCTGCTCCTCGGCCCACAGCCGCCCGCGCCGGAGCTCCCGGCGGCGGAGGCCCGGCACCGGTTCCACGCGACGCTCCGGCGCTTCTTCGCGGCGTGCGTCCAGAAGGAGCACCCGATGGTGCTCTTCCTCGATGATCTCCAGTGGGCCGACGCCGGCAGCCTCCAGCTGCTCGAGCAGCTCATCACGCACGCCGAGGCCGATCACCTCCTCCTGGTGGGCGCCTACCGGGACAACGAGATCGGCCCGGCGCACCCGCTGTCGATCATGCTGTCCGACGCGCGAAAAGGCGGCGCGGCCATCACCGACATCGTCCTCGCGCCGCTGTCCGCCGCCGACGTCGGGGCCCTCGTCGCCGGGGCGGTCCACGCTCCGGCCGAGCAGGTCGAGCCGCTCGCCCGGCTCGTCCACGAGAAGACCGGCGGCAACCCGTTCTTCCTGATCCAGTTCCTGATCGCGCTCTACCAGGAGGGGCTCCTCGCCTTCGACGCGGAGGAGCGCGCGTGGCGGTGGGACATCGCCGCGATCCGCGACAAGGGCTTCAGCGACAACGTCGTCGACCTGATGACGGGCAAGCTGAGGCGGCTCTCGGCCCCGACGCAGGACGCGCTCAAGCTCGCCGCGTGCCTCGGCAGCAGCTTCACCCTCGACATCCTCGAGGTCATCGCGAACCGCCCGGCGGCGGAGCTCTCCGAGGCGCTCGCGGCGGCCGTGCGGGAAGGGCTGCTCCTCTGCCGGGACGTCACCTACCGGTTCCTCCACGACCGCGTGCAGCAGGCCGCCTACGCGCTCATCCCGGCGGCGCAGCTCCCCGAGGTGCACCTCTGCATCGGCCGGCTGCTCCTCGAGGGGCGGAGCGCGGGAGCGCGCGAGGAGGCGCTCTTCGACATCGTGGGCCACCTCAACCGCGGCGCCGCGCTCATCCGCTCCCCGGCGGAGCGGGGCGACCTCGCCGCGCTGAACCTCCGCGCCGGCCGGCGAGCGCGGGCCGCGGCGGCCCACGAGTCCGCCGCCGCCCTCTTCGCCGCGGGCATGGCCCTCCTCGGCGAGGATCGCTGGGAGGCGCAGTACGCGCTGGCCTACCACCTGAGCCTCGAGCGCGCGCACGCCGCGTACGTCACCGGCAGCTTCGCGGAGGCCGAGCGGCTGATCGGCGAGCTCATGGATCGCGCGAGGACCCAGCTCGAGAGGGCCGCTGTCGTCGAGCTCGCCGTCGCGCTGAACATCACCCGCGAGCGGAGCGCCCGCGCCGTGCAGATCGGGCTCGCGTGCCTCCGCGCCTTTGGCGTCGAGCTGTCGCTCCCCATCACCGGCGCGCAGGTCGAGGAGGAGACCGAGGGCGTCTGGCAGGCCCTCGGCGACCGGAAGATCGAGGACCTGATCCACCTGCCCCCCATGGAGCACCCGGAGATCAAGGTCGCGATGAGCGTCCTCCGGGGCGTGGCCATCGCCGCCTTCTTCGTGGACCAGAGCCTGCACTACCTGCTCGTCGCGCGCATGGTCAAGCTCAGCCTGCGCCACGGCAACGCCGAGAGCTCTGCCCACGCGTACGCCGCCTTCGCGCGGGTGCTCGGCCCGCGGTTCGACAGGTACGAGGCGTGTTATCTGTTCGGCAAGCTCGGCTACGACCTGGCGGACAGGAGCCCCGTCCTCGCCACGAAGTCCCTGGTGTTCACGCTGTTCGGACAGCAGGTCGCCTTCTGGACGCGCCACTACCGGGAGACCTGCGTCTATACGCGCCAGGGCTTCAACGCCGCCGTGGAGTGCGGCGACTGGAACAACGCCTGTTATAACTGCATCTGGGCCACGGTGTTCCCGCTGCTCTGCGGCGAGCCGCTGGAGGACGTCCTCCACCTGACCGAAGATCGCCTCGGCTTCGTGCGCAAGGCAGGTTACGCGTTCGTTCACGGCGTCCTCCTCGGCGTCCGGTACGTCATCCAGGCGCTGCGCGGGCGGCCGCTCCAGTTCTCGATGCTGGACGGGTCCGAGCTGGATCAGGCCGGCTTCGAGGCGCGGTTCCCTCCTCCGGACTCGCGCAGCGCCCACAGCCTGTACTACGGCGTGAAGCTCCAGGCGCTGTTCGTCCTCGGCTCCCCCGCGGAGGTGCTCGCGGCGACGGCCCGCGTGATCATCGATGACGACTGGACGACGGACGCGCACGCGCTGGTCGCCGAGAGCTTCTACTATCGCGCGCTCGCGCTCGCCGCCGCCTGCGGCGAGGCGCTGCCAGCGGGGGAGCTCCCCGGCGGGCTCCTCGAGGGCGAGCGGCAGCTCGGCGTCTGGGCGGAGAGCTGCCCCGAGAACTTCGGCCACAAGCATGCCCTCGTGCGCGCCGAGATCGCCCGGCTCCGCGGGCAGGAGCCGGAGGCCCTCCGGCTCTACGAGCAGGCCATCGCGTCGGCGCGCGAGAATGGCTTCGTCCAGCACGAGGCGATCGCCTGCGAGCTCGCCGCGGGGTTCTGCCGCGCGCGCGGCCTCGCCACGCCCGAAGGCGCCTACCTGCAGAGGGCCCGCGCCGGCTACTTCCGCTGGGGCGCCCACGCCAAGGTCGAGCAGCTCGACCAGCGCCATCCCCACCTCGTCGAGCGCAGGCCCATGGCCCCCACCGTCACCTTCGCGGTGCGCGCCGAGCAGTTCGACGTCCTGTCGGTGGTCAAGGCCTCGCAGAGCATCTCCGGCGAGCTCAGGCTCCCGCGCCTGCTCGAGATGCTGCTGCGCATCGTGGTCGAGCACGCCGGCGCCGAGGAGGGGTATGTGCTCCTGGTCCATGGAGATCGCCTGTCGACCGCGGCGGCGCTCGCGGCCTCCGAGGGCACGGCGCGGCTGCTCGACGCCGAAGAAGCGAGGACGGCGGCGCTGCCGCGGGCCATCCTCAACTATGTTCACCGGAGCCACGAGCGCGTGCTGCTCGACGACGCCGCCGCCAGGCACCCGTTCTCCGAGGACGAGTATTTCGCGCAGAAGCGGCCGAGATCGGTGCTGTGCCTCCCGATCGTGCGGCAGGACCGGCTGCTCGGCCTGCTCTACCTGGAGAACAGCCTCGTCGCCGGCGCCTTTACCGCCACGCGGCTCAGCGTGCTCGAGCTGCTCGCCTCGCAATCGGCCATCTCGCTCGAGAACGCGATGCTCTATTCACGGATCGAGCAGAAGAACGCCGAGCGGCGGCGGGCGGAGCAGGCGCTCCGGACCAACCAGGCGACCCTCCAGGCGATCGTCGACAACTCGGCGGCGGCCATCTACCTCAAGGATCGCGAGGGCCGGTATCTGCTCGCCAACTGTCACGCTGGCAGTGTCCTGTACCGGTCGAGCCGTGAGCTCCTTGGAAAGACCGACGCCGATCTCTTTCCTGCTCCGGCCGCCGAGACCCTCCAGGGCAACGACCGGAGGGTGCTCGATACGGGCGAGCCGCTGGAGTGCGAGGAGCAGATATTGCTGAAGGACGGGCCGCACACCTTCCTGTCGGTGAAATTCCCTCTCGGCGACCATGTCATGCCCGGCGTGCTCTGCGGCATCTCGACCGACATCACCGACCGCAAGCGGGCCGAGCAGGCCGAGCGCTTCCTGGCCGAGGCGAGCCACAGGCTGATGGCCCTCGGCTACAGCGCCACCCTCGAGAGCGTGGCGCAGCTCGCCGTGCCCGATCTGGCCGACCAGTGCCTCATCGACGTGCGCCCCGATCACGCCGCCCCGGGACACACGGCCGCCACGGCCGGCGTGCCGCCAGAGCTGGCCGGCGCGCTGATGGACGCGCTGCGGCCCCTGATGGCGGCGTCGCCGAGCCGGCCCGAGGTGGGCGACCTCGGCGCCGCGCCGCTGCTGCAGCAGCTCGGCGTTCACGCCTTCCTCCGGATTCCGCTCGGCGCCCGCGACCGGTGCTTCGGGGTCATGACCCTGCTGGCGACCGCGCCCCGGCGCCGTTACGGCCCTGCCGACCTATGGCTGGCCGAGGAGCTCGGGCGCCGTGCGGCGCTCGCGCTCGACAACGCCCGTCTGTTCGCCGAGGCCCAGGAGGCGATCGCGCGCCGGGACGAGTTCCTCCTCGTCGCCTCGCACGAGCTCAAGACCCCGCTCACCTCGCTGAAGATGCAAGCGTACCTCGTCGAGCGGCTGCTGCCCCGCTACCAGCGCGCGGAGGTCGCCCCGGAGCGGATCGACGCGGCGTTCCAGGTCCTCAACCGCCAGATCGCGCGGCTCGGCCACCTCATCAACGAGCTGCTCGACGTCACGCGCCTGAACGCCGGGCGGCTGACCCTCGTGCGCGCCCCGGTCGATCTGGCGGCCCTGGCGCGCGAGGTCGTCGAGCGGATGAGCCAGCAGCTCGCGGACGCACGCTGCAGCGTCCAGCTCGATCTGGACGGCCCTGTGGTCGGCCACTGGGACTCGTCCCGCCTGGAGCAGGTCCTCATGAACCTCCTGTCGAACGCGATGAAGTACGGCGCGGGTGGCCCCATTCACGTCGTCGCGCGCGGGCAGCCCGATCGCGCGCTGCTCGTGGTACGGGACCACGGCATCGGCATCGCGGCGTCGGATCAAGCGAGGATCTTCGAGCGCTTCGAGCGCGCGGTGTCGGTCCGGAACTTCGGCGGGCTCGGCCTCGGGCTCTACATCGTGCGCTGGATCGTGGCCTCGCACGGCGGCGCCATCCGCGTGGAGAGCGAGCCGGGCGCCGGCGCCACGTTCATCGTCGAGCTTCCTTTGCACGTGCCGGAAGCGGACATGGACACGGACGGCCACGGCGCCCGCCTCGCGCCGGCGTAGGCGTTCACAGGCGGCCCCGAGGGGAGCTCCGTCGCTGCCGGGCTCCCTGGCGGCGCGGCCGCTGCCCCGGGCCTCGGGCCATCGTCGTCCCCGCGCCGCGCCTCAGGCCGGGGGCGCGGAGAGCGCCTCGGCCAGCGCGTCGCCGAGGTGGGCGGCGTCGTTCCAGACCGCGAGGCGGTAGCCGCTGGTCCGGTCGTGCTCGATCAGGGAAACGCCCGTGTTCGCCGGCACCTGGAGCGCCTTCTGCCCGCCGGTGCCCATCTGGAGGATGCGCCCGACGACGGTCTTGATGGCGGCGCCGTGGGACACGATCCCCACCGCCTCCCCCGCGTGCCGCTCCGAGATCCGGTCGAGCGCGCGCATCATGCGGTCACCGAGCTCCGCGTACGTCTCGCCGCCGCCGCGCCGGACGTCCTCGCCGCGCCGCCATGCGGCCCACTCCTCGGGGAAGCGCGCCTGCACACCGGCGCGGCTGAGCCCCTGCCAGGCGCCGAGGCCCACCTCGCGCAGCCCGGCGTCCTCGGTCGCGCGCAGGCCCAGCGCCGAGGCCAGCCGCTCCGCCGTCTCCCGCGCGCGCTCCAGGTCGGAGCAGTAGACCGCCGCGAGCCGGATCCGGGCGCCGGCGAACCGCGCCGCGAGCCGCGCGGCCTGGTCGCGCCCTCGTTCGTTGAGGCCGCTCCCCGCCTGTCCCTGGAAGACCTGCGCGCGGTTGTCGTCCGTCTCCCCGTGCCGGATGAGCATCAGCTTCGTTGTGGCGTGCACGTCGGCCGCACTGTAGCAGCGCGCGCGACGCGCGGCGCGACGAGACCGCGCTCCGCGCGCCATGGCCCCTCGCCCCTCGAGCGCTCCAGCAGCCGCCGGGCGGAGGCCGAGGCTGACCCGCCTCGCAGGCTCGCGCTGCGGCGCTGACAGGCGCGTTGCTCCTCTGATAGCGTGGTCCGCCAGGAGACTGCCATGCCTCGCTTGAACCAGATCATCGCCATCGAGAAGGGCGTCAAGGCCCGCTCCCACCAGCGCCTCACCGAGGCGCACCACGCCCTGCAAAAGCCGGCGCTGCTCTCCGGGATCTCGCGCACCTACCGGTCCAAGGACGAGGAGGGAGAGCAGCTCCCGCCCGAGGCGACGAGGGTGCAGGCGAAAGCAGAGGACATCATCCGGAGCACGGTCGACATCCTGGGCGAGCTCTTCGACGTGACGGCCACCAAGGACTACACCAATTGCAAGGCGCGCGCCGACGTGGTGGTCGACGGCAAGGTGCTGCTCACGGGGGCGCCCGTGACCTACCTGCTCTTCCTGGAGAAGCAGCTCGTCGACCTGCAGACCTTCATCAAGAAGCTGCCGGTGCTCGATGCGTCGGAGAGCTGGACGTTCGACCCCTCCGCCGACTCCTGGGCGACCGAGCCGGTGCAGACGGCGCGGACCAAGAAGATCCCGCGCAACCACGTCAAGGCGGAGGCGACGGACAAGCACCCGGCGCAGGTGGAGGTCTATCACGAGGACGTCGTCGTCGGTTACTGGAAGACGGTGAAGTTCTCGGGCGCGCTGCCGGCGCGGCGCATCAACGAGCTGCTCGACCGGGTGGAGAAGCTGCAGAGGGCGGTCAAGTTCGCCCGCGAGGAGGCGAACAACCAGACGGCCGAAGAGCAGAAGGTGGGCGCCGCCGTCCTCGGGTTCATCTTCAGCTCCTGACGCGCTCCTGACGCGCCCGGCTCCCTGCCGGCGCTTGCGCCGCGGCCGCTCGGGCGATATCGTGGCGGCGGAGTGCAAGTTGAAGCTCAAACTCAGCTTGATGGGCACGGCGCCCCGGTGCAGGTTCGAGCCCTGCCCCCGCCATTTCATCGTCTCCTTTGCGGCGGGGTAGCCCAATTCGGTAGAGGCAGCGCTGGCCCGTTGACGGTCTCAAGCTCTCACTCCAAGCTCGAGCATTCGCCGCCGATCACCCAATCAAATGGGAAGAGGCTTGAATCGTCGGATGCTGGTTCAATTCCAGCCTGGCCAGCCCGCGACGCGGTGAGGTATCACCGTTCCTCGCGGCGCCGGGGCGCTCTCCTGCCCCTGGCGCGCAGACGTACTGGCCGGTAGTTCAATGGCAGAACACGGCGGTGTAAAGACTGACCTCTGACCTTAAACGTGTGGGTGTGCGCAGATGGCGGCAAATCGAGGCCCGGGACTAGGCTACAGTCCCGGGCCTCACCTATTTCGTGGCCTCCGGGTCGCAGGTGCCGGCCAGGCCCCCGGCGTCGCGCTCGCGGCGCGGGGCACGGCCGCTGCCCCACAGCATTGCCGGTCGGGGCTGTGACCGCGGCCGGGCGCGGTGCCCTGGAGGGCGGCGGCGCACCGCACGTCGCTTTGTGCCACGCGCGCTCCGGCGCCGATCCTTTCTGCCACAGCGCGCGCATCGTCCTCTTTGTAAAATGTCCTCGCATACCCCAGCGCCGCGGGCGGGTATGCGGCGTGCTTTCGGCCGTCTCTCGCAACGACGTCATCGGGAAGGCTCTGGACCGCGGACTTCCCGCGCGGCTGGCGCCTGCCTGTTCGGAAAGGGTAGTTCGCATGAAGCGGTATCTTGCGCCTTTGCTCGTTCTGTTGCTCGCGCCGTCGTGCGCCGAGGATGGCGGCGTGAAGCCCGTCGACTCCCCGGCCGGCTCCGGGGGGAGCGGCGGCGCGCCCCCGGACGACCAGACAACGCAGGCGGGCGGGGGTGGCCAGGGCGCGGGCGCCGGCGGCGCCGGGGGTGGCGGCTACAGCCCGGAGGACGACAACACCTTCAGGCCGGAGGAGCGGCCGTTCTCCGACGAGCTGCTCAAGAATCTCGAGACGAAGCCCGGGTTCACCATCAGCGTGTTCACGAAGGACGTCGGCAATGCGCGCATGATGGCGCTCTCCCCCGCCGGGGGCGTGTACGTCACGCGGCCGACGCCCGGCGACGTGCTGCTCCTGCGCGACACCGACGACGACGGGGTGGCGGACGAGGGGGAGCCGGCGTTCGCCGGGGACCAGAGCTTCGAGACCCTGCACGCCATCGCGATCAGCGAAAATGGCGAGACGGCCTACCTGGCGACGGCCACGACCCTCTACGCCGCCCGCATCAACGGCGACGGCAGGTTCGGCGATCCGCTCCCCCTCATCACCGATCTGCCCGACGGGGGCCAGCACGGCAAGCGCACGATGCGCTTCACCCCCGACGGCGCGTCCATCCTGTTCTCGGTCGGCAGCAGCTGCAACGCGTGCGCGGAGACGAACCCCGAGCACGCCACGCTCCTGCTGATCGACCCGTCGCTCGAGGGGCCGACGAAGCTGAGCCGCACCGTGTTCGCCAGGGGCCTTCGCAACACGATCGGCTTCGACTGGTACCCTGGCACGGACGAGCTCTGGGGCATGGATCACGGCAGCGATCAGCGCGGCAACGTGGTGCCGCCCGAGGAGCTCAACCGGCTCGTCGAGGGCAAGGACTACGGCTGGCCTTATGTCTACTCGGCCGGCCCTGGCGAGCGCGGGATCGATCCGATCATGGACGACCCGCCCGGCACGACGAAGGAGGCTTACGCCGAGACCACCGAGCCCGCGGAGCTCATCTATGACGCGCACAGCGCGCCCATCGATTTCCGCTTCTACACGGGCGATCAGTTCCCCGCCGAGTACAAGAACGACGCGTTCGTCGCCATGCGCGGCTCGTGGAACCGCTACCCGGCGGTCGGTTACAAGGTGGTGCGCGTCCTGTTCGACAAGGAGACCCGCCAGCCGAAGGGCTTCGAAGATTTCGTCACCGGGTGGCTCATCGAGGACGGCCGCGCCGTCTTCGGCCGCCCCGCCGGCCTGCTCCAGCTGCCGGACGGCTCGCTCCTCGTGAGCGACGACACGAGCGGGGTCATCTACCGCATTGCGTACACCGACACGTGATGGGATGTGACGCGCCCCGCGTGCTCAGCGCGAGCGCGGGCTCCGCCGGGCGGCGCCGGCCCGGGAACAGCAGCAGGGCCGCCACCGGCGAGAGCGCCGCGAGGGCGGCCGCCAGGCTGAAATGCAGCGGATAGCCGAGGCGGCCCGCGGAGAAGCCGCTGGCGGCCGACGCGACCCCGGTGGCGATCACCACCGCGCTCGCCTGGATCGTGTAGTCCGTGGCGGCGCTCTCCCGAAAGGTCCAGTCCATCATGCACGTGAAGAGCGCCGCGGTGGCCATCCCGCCGGCGAAGTGCTCGAACGCGCAGAGCGCCGCCAGCAGCGGCACCCCGGGCTCCGCGCGCGCGACGTACGCGTACCCGAGCACGCTCACCGCCTGGAGGACGGCGAAGCCGACGAGCGACGAGCGCCGCCCGAGCCGCAGCACCAGCGCCCCGCCGGTCAGCGCGCCGAGCAGCCCCGCCACGAAGCCCACTGTCCCGACGAGCCAGCCGATGTCCGAGAGGGAGAGGCCGATGTCGGAGAGGAACGGCCGCAGCATGCCGACCGCGAAGGCGTCGCCGAGCTTGTACACGACGAGGAGCGCGAGCACCTGCCTCGCGTGAGGGCGCCGCCAGAACGACGTGGCGATCGCGGCGACCGAGGCGGCTCGACCTGACCCGGGCGCGCCCCCCGCCTCGCGGGTGAGCAGCGTGGGGATGCTCAGGAGCGCGATGGACAGCGCCATGAACGCGAAGGTGAGCCCCCAGCCGAGCCGGTCAAAGAGGACGAGCAGCGCCCCACCGCCCACGATCATCCCGGCGCGGTAGCCGGCCACCTGGACGCCGTTGGCCCACCCTCGCTCGCCCGGCGCCAGCATGTCCACCGCCAGGCCGTCCGTGGCGATGTCCTGCGTCGCCGAGAGCAGGTTGACGATCAGCACCGCCGCGAGCACCCACGAGAGCCCCTCGCCCGGCCCCCGCAGCGAAAGCAGCCCGAGCACCAGGGTCATGAGCCCTTGCGACGGGAGGATCCACGAGCGGCGGCGCCCGAGCCGCGGGGAGAAGAAGCGATCGACGAGCGGCGCCCAGAGGAACTTGAGCGCCCACGGGAGGGCGAGCAGCGACGCGAGCCCGATCCCCTCGAGCGAGATCCCCTGCTTGCGGAGCAGGACGGGGAGCGCCTGCGTGAAGAAGCCGAACGGGAGCCCCTGGCACATGTAGAGCGACGTCAGGAGCCCGAGCCTTCGCAAGGACAGATGGGGAAAGCGCATCAGCGGCTCGCCTTCCTGGTTGAAGTCGAAGAAGAGAGACCCAGGAGCCCCGCCGCCATCGCCCACGTCGCGCCGGCGGCCGAGCCCGGCGGGATGAGCTCGCGCGCCGTGGCCGCGAGCACGAAATAGCCCTGGATGGCGGCCACGATCGCCGCGGCCGCGGCGTCGACCTCCGCGCGCGGCAAGGAGAACACCCGCGCTCGCGCGCCGCGCCTCAGGATCGCGACGAGCCGCTGCACCGCGTCCGCGAGCGCTCCCGCGAACGCCGCGCGCACCCCGGCGTCCCGGAGGGCCTCGCCGCTCACGCAGATCCAGCACGCGAGCGCCTGCGGATCGGCCGAATCGCCTGCCCGCAGGTGCGCGTCGATGAACGCGCGGAGCTCCGCCGCCGGGTCGTCCCCCGCGGTCGCGAGCAGCCGATCGAGCCGCTCGCCGTGGTCCTGCGCGAGCAGCTCGACCGCGGCGAGCAGGATCTCTCGCTTGCTCTCGAAGTGGTAGTGCACGAGCCCCGGCGCGAGCTGCGCCGCCGCGGCGATCGCCCCGACGGACGCCCCCTCGTAGCCGCGCTCCGCCATGGTCTTCAGGAGAGCGCGCGCGATCTGAGCTCGGCGCTCCGCGGTGTTGGACGGTCGAGGCATGCTGGCGTTCCTGCGTCCGGTCTGCGCTCGTTCGCTCGCCCGTCGAGCGGCCCGCCGGTTTATTGGTTGGTCGTACAACCAACTTATGAGCCGACCTCGGCGGGCTGTCAAGCAGCGGCTCAGGGCGTCGTTCGGGAGAACGCCGGGCGAGCTTCACAGGCGGCGGCTAAGCTACGGCACCTCGCTCAAGAAGGAGCTCGATCGATGACGCCGCGTTCTCTCTCGCTGACGCTCGCAGGGCTGCTCTCCTGCGCGGGCCTCGTCTCTGCGTCCTGCTCGACGTCGGATCCCCCCGGGGGCGCTGGCGGACAGGGAGGCGCCGGCGGAACGGGCGCGAGCGGAGGAGACGCCGGGGGCGCGGGCAACGCCGGGGGCGCGGGCGATGCCGGGGGCGCTGGCGGCACGGGCGGCGCCGGGGGCGCGGGGGGCGCTGGCGGCGGTCCGGGGCCTGGAGAGGGCCAGTCCGAACTCCTGCGCGGGCTCGACGAGGCCAGCGCGCCGCTCCGGGCGGTGGGGCGGCTGAGCGGCGGGCTCGGCTCCGGGGCCTGCACCGCCTTTCTCGTCGACCCTGCGGGGCGGCCCGAGGCGCCGGCGCACGTGCTGACGAACGCCCACTGCACGCACGCGTGGGCCGAGCTCACGTCGGCCAACGCGGTGCACGTGGACACCGCCGCGACCCCGGAGCTGCAGATGATCTTCAACTACTTCAGCGACACCGTCGACGCGCAGGTGGCGGTCCCGGCGAAGGCCATCCGCTATGCGACGATGAAGGGCACGGACCTCGCGGTGGTCGAGCTCGACGCCACGATCGGCGCCCTCCGGGAGCGCGGCGTCGTCGCGCTCGGCCTGGCCACCTCGGCGCCGGCTCCCGGAGCGCCCGTGTCGGTCGTGGGCGCGCCGCAGCTCGAGGTGGAGTTCCTGCGGCGCGCCCGCTGCAGCGAGGAGGGCACGTTCGAGCTCGTCGAGCACGGCTGGCGCTGGTTCGGCGCGCACCGGAACCGCTGCGCCGACATCGCGAACGGCAGCTCGGGATCTCCGGTGCTCGACGACGCGCAGCGCGTCTACGCGGTCGTCAACACCACCACCCTCGGCAGCCCGCCCGACGGCGACTGCTTCCTCGGCAGGCCGTGCGAGGTCGACGCGCCCCCCGGCGTGTCGGCCGAGGGCGCGAGCTACGCTGTCGACGTGACGTCCGTGAGCGCCTGCTTCGCGGCCGACGGGCGCTTCGCGCTCGACCTGGAGGGCTGCCCGCTCGACGCCGGCCGGGCGCTCGACGTGCTCACCTATCCCTCGCCCCGCGAGCGGCCGAGCGATCCGGCGACCGGCGCGACGAACACCTGGGAGGTGACGCTCGGCGAGCGCGACGCGCTCGGCTTCTTCCGCTACAAGCTGGGGCGCGCCGGCGAGGTCGACTGCCGCCGGCCCGAGGGCTACTCGGCCCCGATCAAGCTCGACGCGCAGTCCCTTTCGGGCCTGTCGCTGCCCGAGGCCGAGGCGGTCCACCAGCTGTGCGTGCTCGCCGGCCCGACGCAGGCGCCCGACGACGCGTGGCAGCCGCTCTCGTTCCCCACGGTCGTGCTCACCACGATCGACACGACCCCGCCCACGCGCCGGCCCGAGCTCTCGCGCGGGGGCGACGCGACCGAGGGCATGCACGTCGAGCCGATCTTCTCGCTGCCGGAGCTCGCGGACTTCGAGTACCGCTTCGGCCCGCCGGAGGCGACGGACTGCGATGATCCGGAGGCCGAGTGGCTCCGCTACCGGCGGTTCCCCATCTTCCTGGATGCCCGCGACCTGCCGGCCCGGTTCTGCGTGCGCCCGACGGACTGGGTGGGCAACGTGGGGCAGCCGTTCGACTACCTGTTGCCGGAGTGAGCCGCGCCCGCGCCGCCGCCTCTCGCCGCCGGCGGCGAAAAGATCCGGGTCGCGTGCGAGTCACCGCGCGCCACGCCGCTCCCGGCAATTCCTTCCGCCCTCGAGGTGGGGTACACCCTGTGCCCTGCGGGGCTCTCGAAAGGACGGTTCGCGGTGGAGGCGACGAGGATCTTGTTGTTGCCGGGCCTGGGCGGCTCCGGGCCGGAGCACTGGCAGACGCTGTGGGAGCGCGAATACGGCTACACGCGCGTGCTCCAGGACGACTGGGATCGCCCCGCGCTCGACGCCTGGGTCGCGCGCCTCGACGAGGCGGTCCGCGGCGCGCCTGGCCCCGTCGCGCTCGTGGCGCACAGCCTCGCGTGCGCGCTCGTGGCGCACTGGGCGCGCGCCGCGGCGACCGGCCGCGTGATCGGCGCCCTGCTCGTCGCCCCGGCCGACGTGGACTCGGAGCAGCGCACGCCGCCCGAGGTGCGCTCGTTCTCGCCGATGCCGCTCGATCCGCTGCCGTTCGCGACGATCGTCGCGGCGAGCCGGAACGACCCGTACGCCGAGGCGGCGCGCGCGCGGCACTTCGCCCGGGCCTGGGGGGCCGCTTTCGTCGACGCCGGGGACGCCGGGCACATCAACGCGGAGTCCGGGCTCGGGCTCTGGCCTGAAGGCCATCTGCTCGTCTCCGGCCTGCTCGGCACGGACCGGTGAGCCGGTCGCCCCGTCGCGCCCTGACCGCGGGGGGCGCGACGGTCAGGCCCGCAGGAGCTCGAACCCCTCGGCCACGAGGCCCTTGAACACGGTCGGCCCCGTCCGCCGGAACCCGAGCTTCTCCAGCACCCTGACCGACGCCGCGTTCTCGAGCATCGCGTGCGCGACGAGGCGCGGGAGCCCGAGATCCTCGAAGGCATAGCGGACGCACGCCGCGGCCGCCTCGGTCGCGTACCCCTGGCCCCAGTGCTTCCTGAAGAAGCGGTATCCGAGGTCCGCGAGCTCGAGCTCCTCATGCCATCTCAGCCCGCACCAGCCGAGCTTCTCCCCCGTGCTCCGGCGGAGCGCGACGAATCGCCCCATGCGCCAGGCCTCGAACTGGCGCGCCAGCCGCCCGATCACCGCGCGCGCCTCTTCCTCGCTGGCGAACGCGGAGTCTCCCGTGTAGCGGATCACCTCCGGATCCGAGTTCAGCTCGATCATGAACTGGACGTCAGAGGGCCCATGGGGGCGTAGATCCAGGCGTTCCGTCGCGAGGACGACCGCTTCTTCGTCGGTTTGGTTCATGCGAGGGACAGGCATACACCCCATCGTGGCGGGTCCGCCACGACCATGCACGAATGGCCTCCCTCGATCCGGCGCGCGATGACGCGCATCGCCCGCGACGAGGCGCGGCACGCGAAGCTCTCGTGGGCGCTCGACGCGTGGGTGCGCCCGAGGCTCTCGCCCGCCGAGCGGCGGCGCGTGCAGGAGGCGCGGCGCGCTCGCCGGGCTCGAGGAAGAGGCGCGGCGCGGCGTGGACCAGGCGCTCGTGGTCCACGCCGGGGTGCCCGTGGAGCAGGCGGGCGCGGCGGCTCGCGCGGAGCTTCGCGGCGGCGATCTCCGCCTCGATCCAGGCGCGCGCCGTCGTCGTCGTTGACGCTCGCGGACGGCCTTCTGTATCACCGTGCCATGAAGCCCGCCCTGGCCGCGCTCGGCGCCCTCTCGCTCGGCCTCTCGTCGCTCCCCGCGAGCGCGGTGATCACGCAGCCGAACGGCGAGATCATGCCCCGTGACTCGATGAACGGCGAGGTCCAGCTCTACACCCTGTTCACGAGCCGCGACGAGGCGATCGACTACCGCGCTGACGGCAACACCGAGCCTGCCACGTTCTCCCCGCTCTGCGGCTTCACGGCGGAGCTCGTGCTCTCGCAGACCGGGGCGCGCCTCGGGGTCGGCTGGTACAACGTCGACCCTGCCGCCACGGCGCCCCCGGCGCGCGCCGACATCCACGAGATCGTCCCTGCCGGCTCCCCCGTCGGCACGGTGATCAGGTCGGCGGACATCCGGAGCGCCCCCGCTTATGCGGGCGGGCAGATCGGCTTTGCGCTCATCGGCGCGCAGACGCATTACACCGAGCAGCGGTGGAATCAGGAGTGTACGGGGTGTACCCCCGCTGGCCCGTGGGTGACCGCGGTCATCTACACCTCGGTGTCCACGCCGAACGCGTTCTACGTCGCCTTCGAGGACGGCAACGTCGGCGCGAACCCCGGCGACTTCAACAATGACGGTGACTACAACGATTACGTCTACTTCTTCAGCGGCCTCACGTGCACCGGGGGCGGCGAGCCGTGCGAGACCGGGCTGCCTGGCGTGTGCGCCCCGGGGCTGACGCAGTGCGCGGCGGGCGGGCTCACGTGTCAGGGGCTCGTGCCCTCGTCGCAGGAGGCCTGCGATGGGCTCGACAACGACTGCAACGGCGTGACGGACGAGGGCGAGCTCTGTCCGCCGAGCTTCGTCTGTGACCGGGGGGTCTGCGTGCAGGCGTGCGGCGCCGGCGAGTACACGTGTCCGCCGGAGAAGGCCTGCAACGCGGGTTTCTGCGTTGATCCGGCCTGCAGCGAGGTCGTGTGCGACGCGGGTCAGGTCTGCGTTGGCGGGACGTGCAGCGCGCCTTGCGACGGGGTGCGCTGTCCTTTCCCGTCGGTGTGCCGGGTCGGGGTCTGCGTCGACCCATGCAAGGACGTGACCTGCGATGACGGCACGGTCTGCGATGGTGGCGTGTGCAAGCCCAGCTGTCCGTGCACGCCGTGCGCGGGCGGGCGCGCGTGCGACGAGGCGAGCGGCGTTTGCAGCGAGCCGGCCTGCATCGGCGTGGAGTGCCCGGCCGGACAGCGCTGCGACGCGGGGTCGTGCGTGGACGCGTGCGCTGGCGCGGTGTGCCCGGCCGGGCAGCGCTGCGCTCAGGGCGCGTGCGTGGAGGACCCGAGCGCGAGCGGCGCGAGCGGCACGAACGCCTCGACCGGAGCGGGCCTCGATGCCGTCTCGAGCGGCGGCGCCACGGGCCCGTCGGGCAGCGGCGGCGCGGACGGCGGCGGCGGCGGCGGCGGCATGGGCGGTGGCTCCGGCGGGGCCGGCGCCGGGGGCGGCGAGGGCGGCGGGGGTTGCGGCTGCCTCGTGGCCGGCGCGCCTGGCCGTGCCGGCGCGCCGCTGGCGGCGCTCGCGCTGACGCTGGCGAGCGCGGTTCGCCGGCGGCGGCGCGGCGGCCCGCGGTCGTCGCGCCGCGGCTGATGCGGGCGTGGCCCCGGGAGAGCGCCAGCGGCCACGCCAGGAGCGCCAGGCTCTCTCTACTTCTCCCTGCTCCTGTCGCGGCGGAGGTCCGGGCCCGCTGCCCTGGAGAGATGCCCGGGCGATGAGGAGTTGAACCGCCGAGACACCAGGGAAGCCAGGGAGAGGCTCTCCTCGGTTCTCCTGGCGGCGTCGGCGCCTCGCGTTTCTCCTGCTCCGGGTCGCTGTACGAGGCGCGGCGAGCGATGGGCTGGAAGCGCGGCGGCGGCCTCTCACGGTGTTCGTTCGCCGCTCCGATATCCATTGTTCGTCCCTGACGCCTTCTGCGCGTTCGCGGGCTCGACGGGCGTGTATTTTCAGGCGTTCGCCGCGATCGATCCTCGATGACGGGCGGCGCGCCGGCGCCCTGGCGGGGCGGCTACGGCGCTCCCCGGATTGGCGTCGGCCAGTCGACTCTCGTCGTGGCTGTCAAGCCCTCAACATGGGGGCTTGGTGAACCGCCCCCATCAACCTAGGATCGCTCCAGACACAGCGCATCGGTGACAGGAGCCTTCGAGCGCTGGCTGCACCTGGCTGCGCCCACGTCGTGGCGCGGCTTCTCGGGTGTCGCATCGACGCATCGCACTGACTTTTCGTGCCGCTATTGGTGGGACTCTCGTCGAGCAAGGCAGGGCTGGGCGCGGGGGGGGAGACCCGTCCCGAGATCGCCCTTCGTCCGACGAGCTCGCTTCCTGGGCTCCACCTCATCTGAACACGGCTGCCTGCGGGATCGAGCGCATTGAAGCTCGGATGGATAGAAAGGTGGAGTCACATGCGGAAGTATCGAGCGAGTGCGGTTTCTGCTGGAATCGTCGCCGGGTTTGCGGGCGTGATGGCCAGTGCGGGCGCCGGCTGGGCCGGCGGTCCAGCGCAGGTGAAGGCAGACGCTGATCTGATCTACACCTGCGCGCAGAGGCAGACTGGACAGGTCCGGATCGTGAACGGCCCGGAGCAGTGTCAGGCCTCGGAGGATCTGGTGTCCTGGAGCCGCCCGGGCAAGGGGGCCATGGGACCACAGGGGCTCCAGGGGCCCGCGGGCTCCAAGGGCGAGCGCGGCCCGCAGGGGCTGCAGGGGCCGGCTGGGCCCAAGGGCGAGCGCGGCCCGCAAGGGCCCGCGGGCCACGACGGGACGCAGGGAATGAAGGGCGTCGACGGCGCGCACGGTCCCCAGGGCTTCAAGGGCGAGATCGGCCCCCAGGGGCTGCAGGGGCTGCAGGGGCCGGCTGGGCCCAAGGGCGAGCGCGGCCCGCAGGGGCTGCAGGGGCCGGCTGGGCCCAAGGGCGAGCGCGGCCCGCAAGGACCCGCGGGCCACGACGGGACGCAGGGAATGAAGGGCGTCGACGGCGCGCACGGTCCCCAGGGCTTCAAGGGCGAGATCGGCCCCCAGGGCCTCAAGGGCGAGCGCGGCCCGCAGGGGCTGCAGGGGCCGGCTGGGCCCAAGGGCGAGCGCGGCCCGCAAGGGCCCGCGGGCCACGACGGGACGCAGGGGATGAAGGGCGTCGACGGCGTGCGCGGTCCTCAGGGTCTCAAGGGCGAGATCGGCCACCAGGGCCTCAAGGGCGACATCGGTCCCCAGGGCCTCAAGGGCGAGATCGGCGCGCGCGGTCCGCAGGGCCCCAAGGGCGAGGTCGGCCCCCAGGGCTACAAGGGCGAGGTCGGCGCGCGCGGTCCTCAGGGCCTCAAGGGCGAGGTCGGTCCCCAGGGCCCCCAGGGCCTCAAGGGCGCCGACGGCGCGCGCGGTCCTCAGGGGCCCATGGGTCCCAAGGGCGAGGTCGGTCCTCAGGGCCTCAAGGGCGCCGACGGCGCGCACGGTCCCCAGGGCTACAAGGGCGAGGTCGGCGCACGCGGTCCGCAGGGCCTCAAGGGCGAGATCGGCCCCCAGGGCCTCAAGGGCGCCGACGGCGCGCGCGGTCCTCAGGGGCCCATGGGTCCCAAGGGCGAGGTCGGCCCCCAGGGCTACAAGGGCGAGGTCGGCGCGCGCGGTCCTCAGGGCCCCAAGGGCGAGATCGGCCCCCAGGGCCTCAAGGGCGCCGACGGCGCGCGCGGTCCTCAGGGGCCCAAGGGCGAGATCGGCCCCCAGGGCCTCAAGGGCGCCGACGGCGCGCGCGGTCCTCAGGGGCCCATGGGTCCCAAGGGCGAGGTCGGCCCCCAGGGCTACAAGGGCGAGGTCGGCGCGCGCGGTCCGCAGGGCCTCAAGGGCGAGATCGGCCCCCAGGGCCCCCAGGGCCTCAAGGGCGCCGACGGCGCGCGCGGTCCTCAGGGGCCCATGGGTCCCAAGGGCGAGGTCGGCCCCCAGGGCTACAAGGGCGAGGTCGGCGCGCGCGGTCCTCAGGGCCCCAAGGGCGAGATCGGCCCTCAGGGCCTCAAGGGCGCTGACGGCGCGCGCGGTCCTCAGGGCCCCAAGGGCGAGATCGGCCCCCAGGGCCTCAAGGGCGCTGACGGCGCGCGCGGTCCTCAGGGCTACAAGGGCGAGATCGGCCCTCAGGGCCTCAAGGGCGCTGACGGCGTGCGCGGTCCTCAGGGCTACAAGGGCGAGATCGGCCCTCAGGGCCTCAAGGGCGCTGACGGCGCGCGCGGTCCTCAGGGCCTCAAGGGCGCTGACGGCGTGCGCGGTCCTCAGGGCTACAAGGGCGAGATCGGCTCCCAGGGCCTCAAGGGCGCTGACGGCGCCAAGGGCGCTGACGGCGCGCGCGGTCCCCAGGGCCTCAAGGGCGCCGACGGCGCGCGCGGTCCCCAGGGGCCGGCTGGTCCCAAGGGCGAGGTTGGCCCGCAGGGGACAGCTGGACCCAAGGGCGAGCGCGGTCCCCAGGGGCCGGTCGGGCCGCGCGGCGCTGACGGCGCACGCGGTCCTCAAGGGCTGACCGGGTCGCCCGGGCTCGCCAAGATCCGCGTGGTCTCCGTGACGCGCCAGGCAGAGCCCAACAGCTCGGTCATCAGCGTCAAGGCGATCTGCAACGCCGGTGAGATCGTCCTCAGCGGTGGATTCTCGGTCGCCGGGGGAGCGCAGACGACCAGCAGGGTGATCGAGAACTCCCCGTTCGAGGCCGCCGAGGAGGGCCGCGCAGGCTGGACGTCGACTGCCGCGTTCGAGAGCGGCTATGGCAAGAAGGCGACGAGCATCACGCTGACCACCTACGCCATCTGCGCCGAGGTCCCCGAGCGCTGAGCTCGCCAGACCGCAGCGCCATGCTCACGTGACCTCGTGAGCCCCTCCTCCGACCAGCTGTCCCTGTGCCTTCACCATGGCCCCGAGGCCGGGGACAGCTGGCTCCATGCCTCACCGTTGCTCCCCACGCACCGCACCCCGCATCGCCACGAGCGCCTCGTCGCCGCGCCCCCCGCCCGGCGCGGCAGGACCACGCAGACTTGGAAGCACGACCACGTCGAGCGATGCCACCATTTCGCACTGACCACGCACGGCGCCACGCACCTGACGCCGGCAGAGACCGTGGCCCCTGAGCGGAGGCGCGGAGCCTGTCGCTTCACCCAGACCTGATCGTGCGCGGCGCCCTCCCAGTGACCATCCCCCGGCTCGTAGCCGTACACCGTACGTCAACGATCGCCGCACGCGCTTCTGTATTCCGCCCACAAGAAAAACATGCTACACTGGAGCACCTTTGCCTCCCTCGCGCGACCTCCGCCCCCTATTTGCGCACCGCCGCACCGATGCCTTCCGGGCCGCGTGGTGCAGCTTGCACGCTTTTCGCATGGAGCCGGGTCGGTGACCTCGTGAGCGTCGAGACTCTTCCGCATTGCCGAAAAGATTGCGCGGCTTCCGCTGTTTTTCCCGGAACGCTGCGCCGCTCGGGCTGTTGCTCCGCACGAGCTGCGGCAGATCGTTCAACATCGATGGCGCCATTTGTCACACTGTCGCCAAGTGCCACAGCAGGTACTCCAGGTAGTCAACTGACCGGTCCATGAAGGCACCCCCTCACGTCAACCCAGAGGTACGAGGCATGTTGGGCAGCACCCAAGAGAAATCCCCTTGCTTCGTAGACTCTGTGGTAAATTCCCCCTGGGGACGAGAACACGAAGGAGGGGTTTCTCTCAGGTCAGACCACACGCGTCCGAGCGTGCCTTAGAGGGGAACCATGAGTATAGATTACGCCATGAAGACCAGCGACCACGCACCCATGACCCGAGCGCGTCAAAGCCGTCTGGTGATCGCTCACGTGCTGAACTCCTTCCACGTGGGAGGCGCCGAGCAGGTCGTCGTGGACCTCGCCGGGCTGCAGCGCGAGGCGGGTCATGAGGTGATGGTCGTGGGCATCGCCATGGACCCCGACGGCCCGCGCGCAGAGCAGCTCCGCGAGCGCGGCGTCGCGGTGCACATGGTGCCGAAGCGCCCCGGCTTCGACTTCAAGCTCCCCGGGAAGCTGGCGGCGTTCTTCGCCAAGCATGGTGTCTCCATCGTGCACTCGCACAACCAGCTACCGCTCATCTATGCGACGGCCGCGGGCCGGCTCCACCGCGTGCCCGTGTGCCACACGCTGCACGGCGCCATGTTCGATCAGGGCCGCCGGGCGTGGCTGCGGCACCTGGCCGCCAAGCTCGCCGACGCGCACGTCGCCGTGTCGCAGTCGACGGCGGACTTCATGCTGAAGCACAACGAGGTGCCGAGCTCGAAGCTGCACGTGGTCCTGAACGGGATCGACCTCTCCCGGTTCCGGCCGGACTCCGCGGCTCGGGGCCGCATCCGGGCCGAGCTCGGGATCCCCAAGGACGCGTGGGTGGCCGGGGCGGTCGGCCGCCTGTCGCAGGTCAAGAACCACGCCCTCCTGCTCCGCGCGGCGGCGGGCGTGCTCTCGGACAACGGTCGCCTCCTCCTCGTCGGGGACGGGCCGGAGGCCGCGCCGCTGCGCGCCCTCGCCGAGGAGCTCGGCATCAGCGACCGCGTCGTGTTCGCCGGCGAGCGCCATGACGTGCCGGCCTTCCTCGCGGCGAGCGACGTCTTCGTCCTGTCGTCGAACTCCGAGGGGCTGCCGCTCTCCATGGTGGAGGCCATGGCCACGGGGCTGCCCGTCGTCTCGACCTCCGTCGGAGGCATCCCTGCGCTGGTGGCCGACGGAGAGGCTGGCTTCCTCGTGCCCTCCGGCGACGTCGACGCCCTCGCCGCGAAGCTCGCCGCCCTGAAGGCGGATCCCGAGCTCGCGAAGGCGATGGGCAAGCGGGGGCGGCAGCTCGCGCTGGGCCGCTATTCGGCCGAGCGGATGATGGCGAGCTACATGGACATCTACGAGGCGCTCCTCGCCCGGCGAGAGTCGGATCGACGCGCCGTCCTGCGCCCGAGCGAGCTGCTCGCCGGCCTGAACGCCTAGCCTGCGCGACGGAGCCCCGCGCGGCCCACGCGCGCGGGGACGGACGGCCAGCCGGCTCGGGTACCGCCGCGAGAGCGCGGAGGGCGCAGAGAACGCAGCCCGCTCTCTGCGCCCTCCGCGCTCTTGCATTCCATGCTTCCGCAGCGCGCGGCGTCGCCGGCTCGCTTCGCCGTGGCGTCCGGCGACGGCTCGCGCCGTTCTGCCGCGGAGCGTTCACGGGGCCCCGGCCGCTCCCGCCGTTGCCCCTCCGGGCGACGCCATTCCTCGTCACCCCACGCAGCGAGCTCCAGGGCGCGACGTGCCCTCGTGAGGGCTCGAGTCCTCATGAGGGGCTGAGCCCTCACCCGGGCACATCACGGCCCAGCGCAGGCCGTCGCCGGCAGGCGCTCGTTTCACGGTACGCGGGGGATCGTCGAGATTGCGCGCGGGATCGTGGAGAGCGACCCCGGCGACGACAGGCCCGGCGCCCGGGAGGGCCGCGTCTGGGGACGACCAGGCTGCGCCCGCCCCTCCAGCGCGCCGAGGTCGC
Source organism: Sorangium sp. So ce321 (assembly GCF_051530195.1). Classification (NCBI taxonomy): domain Bacteria; kingdom Pseudomonadati; phylum Myxococcota; order Polyangiales; family Polyangiaceae; genus Sorangium; species Sorangium sp. So ce321. The sequence goes on from NZ_CP150329.1 coordinate 9,597,121, forward strand.
GCAGGTTCCTGGACGGCGCCACGGTGCTCCGCGGCGGCGGCGCCACGGTGCTCCGCGGCGGCGGCACCACGGTGCTTGTCGACGACGGCGGCGGCGCCACGGTGCTCCGCGGCGGCGGCACCACGGTGCTCCGCGGCGGCGGCACCACGGTGCTCCGCGGCGGCGGCGCCACGGTGCTCCGCGGCGGCGCCAGCGTGCTCCGTGGCGGCGGCGCCAGGGCCACCAGGGTCAGCGCCTCGCGCACCGCCGCCTGCATCGAGCGCGCGTCCGGCCAGCGATCCGCCTGCGCGAACTCGAGCGCGCGGTCCACCACCCGCACCACGGCCGGGTGCATCGACGGCTCGACCCGCGCGAGCGACGGGATCGGGCAGGTCATCCTCAGAAAGAAGAGCTCGTTGACCGTCGGCGCGTCCTGCACGTACCGGTTCGTGAGCAGCGAGAACATCGTCGCGCCCAGCGCCCAGATGTCCGTCCGCGCGTCCACGAGATCCCAGCGCGCGCGGGCCTGCTCGGGCGGCATGTACGCCGGCGTCCCCATCGCGCGGAGCCCCGCCAGCGACGTCTGCCCCGAGGGGAGCCGCAGGCGCGCGATGCCGAAGTCGAGGAGCTTCACCCCGCCCTCGCGCGTGAGGAAGATGTTGTCCGGCTTGAGATCCCGGTGGACGACCCCCTTCTCGTGCGCCGCCGCGAGCACATCGAGGATCTGCTCGCTCAGGGTGAGCACCTCGGCGGGCGGAAGCGGTCCCCTCTGCGCCTTCCAGCGCTGGAGGAGGGTCTCCCCATCGAGGAGGTCCATCACCAGGAACGGCGACCCGTCCTCGGTCACGTCATCCGCGAGCACCGACGCGATCCCGGGGTGATTGACGGTGTTCGCGATGGCCTTCTCGCGGAGGAACCGGGCCCGATCGACCTTGTCCCTCGCCCGCTCGGGGTGCAGCAGCTTGATCGCGACCCGCGCTCCGGCGCGGTGCGTCGCCGCATACACGGCCGCCATCCCCCCGAGACCGATCAGCGCATCCAGCCGCCACGCGCCGTTGAGCACCGTTCCCACGCGTGCCTGCGCTCTCTGGACGTGCTTGACATTCTCGAAGTCCATTGCTGACTCTTTCTGTGCCCTCGGGCAACCGACCCTTCCAGCGCTCGCGGCGCGAGGGAAGGCTCTCGTGTTTACGTTCCCGGTGTCCCCGTATCGGCGCTACGACCGGCTCGGCGCTCCACGATGGCAAGCTGAGGGTGCAGCTCGTCGGAACCGCGACCAGCCCGGTCGTCCTGCGTCACCGACACAGGAGATGCCTGGAGCGGGCGGTATCCAACAGCACGTCATTTCATGGAAAAGTTCAGCAAGACCTGCGCCACCCCGGTCAGCTCCGAGGACCGCGGCCGGGCCAGGCGGCCGCATGGGGCGAAGCGCCCCATGCGGCAAGATGCCACGACCCATCGTGCGCCAGGGCGCCACTGGCGCGCTCCGGGAGGTTGCACTCTGAACGTCAGAGTCAGAGCGCGTGTGGACGAGGGGACGTCAGCGAAACGTCGACGCAACGTCCAATTCGCCTTGGATGAGCCTGGTGCTCTCGTGATCTCGGGTGCGACCAGGGCCGCTCTTCACCGCAGGGTGTGGGGAAGCGCGCGCGGCGCGTGCCCTCTGCGTCAGGCCTGCTCGCGGGGCCGCGCGCTCACGGGAGGCCCCTCATGGTCGGGTCGCCCAGCCTGAACGCCGACAGCGCCTGGCGAATGAAGACGGGCACCGAGATGTAGCTCTCGAGCGCGACACAGGCGCGGTTCGAGGAGCACGTGCACCGGTAGAAGTCGCTGTGATCGTCGTCGTCTTCGTCCGAGTCCGCCTCGCAGCCGGGCACGCCCTCCCGCTCCACCTCGCCGTCCGGCGCGATCGCGGCGATCGTCGGGTCCCACCGCACGATCGGCTGCCCGTCCTCCGGGCTCAGCTTCACCTTGTGCCAGTCCGGGGCGCCGTCGCCGTTGACGTCGGGCCCCGGCTCCGTGACATAGGCCCTGGCCAGGAGCTCATTCCCGTACTCCAGCACGCGCGCGCCGACGCCCTTCTGCACGACCTTGCCGAAGATGGTCTCGGTCCCGTACGCCTTGGCCACGAACACCTTCCCGGACGGGTGGTGGAGCTCGATCCGGTCCGGGAACCCGGGATCGGTGTCTGCCCCGGTCTCCCAGATCTGCATCATATCCAGCCACCGCTGCTTCTGGTTCTCGGGCAGGTAGAGGAGCGTCCAGGCGATGAGGAACTTCTGCTGCTCCCACCCGATCTGCGGGTCGAGGATGGCGACCTTGGCGGGCGCCCGCGGGCTCCATGGCGCGCTGTCCGTCGCGCCGTAGGTGCTGCAAACGATGCTCCCTGCGCCCGGGAAGCAGCTCTCCGGCCCGCTCGTGCTCCACCACGAGGTCCAGCCCATGGCCCTCGCCGGGTACCCGCTCGGGTCCTTGACCGGCTGGCCGCTCGGGTCCGCCTCGATGCGGACACCCTTGATCGCGTCGTCGCCCGTCAGGTTGTTGGCGAGCCAGCGGCGGTACCCTTCCGGGAAGACGTCCGCGAGCGAGACAGCGCGGTAGCGCGCGTCGAGGAAGTCGTGGCGCGAGTCGCTGATGAAGTTGTCGACCGACTCGGTCATCAGCATCGCGACCCACGCCTTGTCGTAATAGGAGCCGGCGTTCATCGTGTAGGACGAGTCGTACTCGCCCTTGTCCTCCGCGAGCGCGTTCTCGAGCGGCTTGCCGCCGAGGGCGATGTCGCCGAAATACCCCGTCGCGCCGTTCGGGACGACGACCAGCGTGTCGCCGGCGTCGCCGAAGACATCGGTCGATGACCGGAGGACCGTGTCCCCCTTGGGCAGGAAGTGCTTGCCCGGCTGCGGGCGCGCCATCTGGAGCGCGAAGTGATCGAACGCGACCCCGGCCGCGAGGATGTTCTCCTTGAAGAGGCTGCCCGCGGCCTGGACCCAGAGGGTGTCGAAATCGTAGCCGCGGTCGAGCGCGAACTCGCGGTAGATGTTCGCGAGCAGGCCGAGGCCCTTCGCGCCGTCGCGCATCTTGGCGTTGTAGCGGTTCAACGTCCGCTCCGACGCCGCGCGCACGCTGAAGGACTGCCGGCCGCGCCGGTAGTTGTCGAAGATGTGGTTCACCTCCTGCTGCGTGATGAAGAAATTGAAGAGCTCATAAGCGTCCGCGCCGCTGTCGTGCCGGTACACGCTCAGGTTGCCGAGGTCCGCCCACCGGTCCGTCGCGAAGCCGTAGGGCACGCGGGTGCGCCCCGCGGGGTCCACCGAGGGCCCCTTCGCGTCCTTCGGCGTCCTCAGCGCGCGCCACGCCACGTAATCGACCTTCTGCTGCCGGCACCGCGTGTACTTGCCGCCGACCGGCACGATCTGGCCGTCGAGGACGGGGTGCCAGGCGCCGTCCCGCGCCTCGTTCCAGTCCGAGGGCCGGTACGCGCCCGGATCGACCTCGACGCAGCTGTCCCGCCGGATCAGCTCGTATCGGTTCTGCAGGTCGGAGTAGTGGATGTCCTCGCCGTCGTACTCGGGCTGCAGGCCGAGGACGCCGCCGAAGTCGTCGATCTTCTCGAGCATGCCCTTGCCGCGCGGGGTGGTCGCCCTGTAGCTCGGGTCCGCGTGCACGGCGACGGCGTCGCCGTAGAACATGCGGGCCGCGGCGAAGTCGTAGGCGCCGAGGCCGATGAGGTCCTGCGTGGGCTCGCCGGCATAGTCCATGGTCGACGACTGCATGAACATCCAGAGCAGGTTCTTCCGCTCGTTCTCGGTCATCGGGTCGAAATAGCGGGGCCCGACGCAGGCCTCGCCGTCGTCCGAGAGCGTCTCGCACAGCGCCTTGACCTGCCCGTTGCCCGTGCGCAGCTGCCAGTACTGCGGCCGGTACCCCCAGGCGTCCGACGAGCTCACGAAGTTGTGGCGCAGGCCGACGGAGTGGCCCATCTCGTGGAGGACCACCGCGTAGTGCGCCCGCTGCGCGAGGTAGCGCCGCATGGCCTCGGCGCGCCGCGCCTTCTGGGCGTCGTCTCCCTCCCCGAACCGGCCGTGCTGGCCCGCGAACTTCTCCTCGAGGATGTCCGCCAGGTTGGCGGTCGCGACCGGCGCCGGCGCCTCCTGCATCACGCACGCGCCGCGCTCGGCCAGCGCGACCTCCTTCAGGTTCCTGAGCTCGCGCTGCACGCTCGGGTTCGCCCCGCGGAGCGGCGAGGCGAAGCGCATCACCTCGTCCGTCAGCGGCAGCCCCTCCGTGCCGGTGAGCTCCTGCATCCTCTTCGTCGTGAGCTCGGCCTCGAGCTCGGTGCCCATCGCCGACCGCCGGCGCGCCTCGTAGATCGCGCGCATGCTGTCCGGCGCCGTCGCGTCGGCGGCGATCGCGCGCACCTCCTTCGAGAGCCGCCGGAGGCTCTCGCGCAGGTGCGGATCGCGCGCGAGCTCGGCGGCGCCCTCGGCCGCCTGCCCGTCGACCCCGGCCGACCGGGCGATCCGCCGCGCGAGCTCCTCCCGCGTGAGCCGCGGCAGCGCGCCGCCCTTCGACGCGCCCTCGCTCGCCTGGGCCCAGTCCCGCACGTTATCGCCGTCGGTCACGTCCTCGGTCCTGAGCTCTCCCTTGATGTAACGGGCCGTGTCGACGACCCCCTGGCTCCAGATGTCGCTCACGTGCGTCCAGACGTTGATGCTCGCCGCCACCTTCTCGCCCGTGAGCGGGTCCTCCGAGTCGCTGTAGATACCCCAGGCCGAGGGCGACTGCGGCGCCTCGAAGTTGTTGATCTGGTGATAGCGCAGGTCGCCGATCCGCGCGCTCAGCGCCGCGCCGCACGCCCTCATCAGCGCCTCGTCGCGCCCCGCCTCCTTGCGGCGCTCGTCGCTGCACATCCTGGCGGTCACGCCCTCGGGCAGGCGCGGGCCGCCGCACGCCGCCGGGTCGGCCGCCTCGACCGGGCTGTGGCAGAGCACGATCATCTCGGGCATCCTGGCGAGCGCCACGACGCCGGGCGCGTACCCCCGCCGCTGGCCGATCTCGTCGGCGAGCGCGTCGCAGTCCTGCCCCTCGTGCGCCCTGCCGCGCCGGCACGCGTCGACCTCGCGCGCGAGCGCGATCGCGTCGGCGTTGTCGTCCATCTGCCCGTCGTAGACCGGGAACGCCGCGCTGCAGCGCGCCGCGTCGCCCGACGTCCCCACCGTCCGAGTGCACTCGGCGTACCTGGCGGTGACGACGGCGCTGCGCAGGGCGACGTCCCACTCGTGGGCTGCCCAGTCGGTGGCGTCGAAATAGTCGGGGTTGCTGCTCGAGGTCACGTACCACGGCTGCGGCACGGCCTTCCGCTGCTGGTAAGGCAGGGTGCATCGCTGCTTGAAGGTGTCGCACCGGGAGCCAGGGCCCACCATCACCGCCCCTCCCTCCCCGTCGATCGTCGCCTCGGCGACGGCCTCGCACTCGTCCTCGGTCCCGTTCCCGTCCTCGTCGCGGTGCGGATCTGCGCCGAACGGGGTGGTCTCGGGCGTGAAGCACGGTATCTCGCCCGTCATGCCCTCCGGATCGGCGTAGTAGTGGCTGCGCTCCCAGAGGTTGTAGCGGCTGATCATGCGGTGCCACTTGGCGTCGCTCATGCCGTAGTTGCGGGCGTACCCGAGGCGCTCGCGCACGAAGGCGCCGTACGCCTGGAAACGGTATCCGTCCCACTCGGCCGGCTCGTAGTCCCGATCGACGACGCGGCGGAACGACTGCCGGAGCGTGATCTCGACCGGGTTGCAGGACCCGATCGGCGCGGCGCCGCCCGAGAAGTCCGCGTCGAGCATGCAGGCCGGGAAGCGGTCTATGCCCCACCCGAGGTGGCTCAGGTCGATGAGCTGGGGGACCGCGAAGGCCTTGTTGGTGACGTCGAAATACCCCTCCTCGGGGTCGAAGTGGGGCGCGTCGGGGTGGCCCGGATCGCTGATGGTGTACGAGAGCGGCTCGTACTGCACGCCGCCGTAGATGCCGAGGAGCGACAGGGTGTCGAAGTCGTAGGAGTCGACGTTCAGGTTCTTCGACCAGTCGACCCGGATGTACTCCCGCGCGTACCAGGGGCGGTCGGTCGTGTTTTCGACGACGACGTTGCCCTCCTCCCCCGTCGCGCGGTTGTAATCGCGCTGGACGTCGAAGTGCGACAAGATCTTGTACGCGACGGCCACGACGCCCTCGTCCGTGGCGGCGCCGGCCCCTTTCCCGTCGGAGTCGTTCACGCGCTCGTAGGTGATGCGTCCGATCAGGAGATCTTCCTGGATGACCCACTTGATGCGCGCGACCTCCGCCTGCGCGTACGACGACGAGAAGAGCCCGTCCTGCGACGCGCCGTAGCCCACGTCGACCACCGTGGTCCGCGCCCAGAACTCCGGATCGTCCTCCTTGCTCTGCAGATCGGCGCCGACGAAGAATGATTTCGCGAGCGCGTTCGCCTGAACCTGGCTGAGCGGCGCCCGCTCCTCGGCGCAGCCCACGATGAGGCCCACCGCTGCCGCGAGCCATGCCTGTCTCACAATCCAACTCATCGCAGAGTCCTCCCCTGGCACGCTCGGTCTAGAGCGCGCATGCCCCCATGAGAACCTCGGCGTCCCCGTGCGAACTTCCGTGAAGACCGCCCCGCGTCTGCAAATGACGTATCTCCCCATGACAGCAGCACACCGCGTGCCACGCTCGCATCGCCGTGAATTCACTGCGTAAGCGATCCCGTCGCGGCCTGTTCTTCCCTCCATCGCGCGCCCGATCCGCGCATGAAGCGTTAGCGGACTGACGGCCTGACCCCATCTGTTCCGGCGAAACCCAGATCGCCCCCGGCGTCACGCGACTGCCGTGCTTCCAAGGATGCCACGGCGCATGCCCCCCTCGCACGCGGTAGGCCCCCTGCGAGGGGGCTCGTGGCGCCGAGCGGGGGACGGGCCGATGTTCGAGCCCGATCGACGTTCGCTCTCCGGCGTGCGCAGCGCGACGAGGGCGAACGTCCCAGGCGAGTTCGGCGGAGCCCCCGCTCGGCCCCACGAGCCCCCTCGCAGGGGGCCGGGCAGCTCGGCGCGCCCTCCTCCTCCCGCCGCGCGCCCCGCTCCGAGATCAGCGGGCCTCCCCCCGCGGACTGCGGTATCGACACCCTCACCCGGTCCGGAGGAACGCAGTGCCCGAAGGAGACGTCCTGCTCTCGAACGCGGAAGGTACCATCCGGGCGCACGGCCCTGCTGTGCTCGTCTGCGACTGCCCGGGCGACGGGCTCGACCTCGCCGTGCGCCGCGTCGCGGCGTTCGCGCTGACCGCCTCGCTCATCGTCGTGGGCATCGTGGCGGCGCGCGCCGCGCCCTTCCCCATCGTCTTCATCGCGGCCACGTGGACCGCAGGAGCGACCGCCGCGCTGGTGTTCGTCCGGCGGCGCCGCCGCCTCCACGGGCTGTTCCGCCTCGACTTCGAGCGCGCCGAGATCGTCCAGGAAGGCCGCGGCTTCCGGCGAATTTTTCCAGTGCAGGCGATCGCCCGCGTCTCGACCCCGCCGGCCCTGGACGCTGAGGTCGACGAGCCGGGCCTCGCGCCGCGCTGGCTGCTCCTTCACCTGTCGACCGGGGAGCAGCTGCGCCTGGGCAAGGCGCCCGCCTACGCGCTCGGGCCGGCGCTCGCCTTCCTCAGGCGAGCCGGCGTCGAGGCGTGACGGGCGCTCCCCGCGCCGGCCTGGGCCGCCCCGTCAGGGCGTCGGCAGGCTGTGGTAGGGCGGGCCGAAATCCGTTTCGACCGTCCGGGCGGTCGACAGGAACGGCGTCTTCATCGTCTCGTCGCGGTAGATCGGCCTGACGACGCACGTGTTGCTGCCGCACTCCCCCGGGTCGGGGAAGACAACGTCGGCGACCAGCCAGAACCTCTTGCCCGAGTCATCCGGGAGGAAAGCGACCGGCTGCTCGGGGTCGTGGAAGCCGGTCGGCCCGAGGTCCGCCCCGAGCTCACCGTTGCAGAAGATCTTGATCCGCGGGTGCACGTCGAACGACACGTCGCCGCCGAAGTAATGGACGGCGATCCGCATCCACCCGGCCTTGGGCGGGAAGTCGACGTTGATGTTCTCCGGCGCGCAGAAGGTCGAGTCGTCGGGATCCGTCGTCTCGTGAGCGCAGGAGATGTTGTCGAGGTCGAGCCGCGGGTTGTGGCAGCCCTTGCCGAACTCGCGCCAGTCCTCCCCCACCTCGTGGGGCGCGTAGAAGCAGGTGTTGTTGGTCTCCTCCGGATCCAGGTACCAGTTCACCGGATCGGGCGGCGTCGCCGTACCGCTGAACCAGGTGATGCCCGGGCCATCCCGGAGTTTGTCGATCGTGCAGTTCCCGTAGCCGCAGGCGACGTTCGAGCCGCCGATGATCCACGGCTGCGTGTTGTTCGGCTTGTGGAGGTAGAGATCCAGGTCGACGCTGGACGGCTCGTGCTCCCACTCGAGCTCGACGCGGAGGCCGCGGGCCCCGACGAACAGCGGGTAAACGCAGGTCCCTGTCTCGCCTCCCGCGACGCTCTTCGTGTACGTGACCGTGTACTCGCCCGACTGCAGCGGCTTGAAATCATCCGACGGGTCCGTCCCGCTCACCGAGGGGCACGGGTCCACGCCCGGCGGGCAGGTCACCGTCCACGTCTCGGAGCCCGCGACCGCGTTCTCGCCGAACGAGCCGGTACCGTCCTTGAGGTTGACGGTGGCAAAGGGCGCCGCCTGGATCGGGTGGCAGCCCGCGGCGTCGTTCAGCTGGCAGTTCTGGTCCGCGTGCACACCGCCGACGCAAGGGCCCCACGTGCCCGTCTCGTCGCAGAGCTGGGTCCCGGGGAAGCACCCCGGGCTCTCCCGGAACGACGGGTCACCGCGAAAGCAGGAGTGCGCCTGGCCAGCGATGCACGCGCAGGTCTCGTCGATCATGCCGTTGCAGTCGTCGTCGAGCCCGTCGTGGTCGACGCCGAGCTCATCCACACCGCAGAGCTCCGTCGGGCCGCACGCGCTCCCGCACGGGTTGACCGCCACGTCAGGCTGCTCGTCTTCCGGCCCTGCATCGATGACGAGGTTGCCGCCGAAGCCGTCGGAGCCGCCTGCCGCGCCGGCGCCCGGCGTCGCCTCGGCGCCGCCCACGCCGCCGGCGCCGCCCGCACCGCCGGTGCCCGAGCTGCTCCTCGTTGAAGCGCCATCGAAACCGAACCGGTTGCCTTCTGCGCTGCAGCCGGCCGCCACGACGGCGCCCGACGCCGAGGCCGCGATCACGACGGGGAGCACGGAGAGGACACGAAGACGAAACATGATACCTCCACTTGAGGGGAACTCGGCGCAGGGTCGCAGCGGGGTTGCCTCCGCTCAGCGCCACGGCGATGAGCCCCGTAGCTTAGCAAAGCGAAGACGCCTCGGCCTCACGATGCACACCGCCCCGCGCCAGGGGATGGCAGAGCACCAGGCATCGAGCTTCATCGGGTAAGAAACAAAACCAATTTACAGGTTCAACAGGGTGCCACGCAGAACGCCTGGCACGACCGCCGGCGAGCGCCGGCGAGCGCCGGCGAGCGCCGATGATAACGAACGGCCGCTGGCCGGCGATGCGCCCTCTCCCGAGGCGCGGAGTCAGGCGAATCACTATCAGGCAAATCACTACAGAGTCATTGCCTCGCCGGCCGGCGCCCGCGCCGCGGGCCACGTCTCCGGCGCCGGCAGGCGAGGCGGCGCCCCTGGTCCGGGCGCCCGCGGTCGCCCGGGCGCGACCCTGGCGGCGCCGGCCGGCGCGGGGCGCTGGAGGGCGGGCAGCGCGCCCGCCGGTCAGGGGAGCGGCGGGTAGGCGGGACCGAAGTTCGTCTCGACGTCGTCCTTCGTGGTGAGCAGCGGCGTCTTCGTCTCTGCATCCAGGTAAATCGGCTGGACGACGCAGGTCTCCTGACCGCATTCGTCGGGCTCGGGGAAGAGCACGTCGGCCACGAGCCAGAACCGGTCGAGCACGTCCGCGGGGGCGAACGCGACGGCCTGCTCGGGGCTGTAGAAGCCCGTGGGCCCGAGATCCGCCCCGAGCGCGCTGTTGCAGAAGATCTTGACCCGCGGGTGGATGTCGTCGAGCACCCCGCCGTGACCGTAGTAGTGCACGCCGATCCGGATCCACCGGGACTTCGGCGGAAAGTCGATATTGATGTTCTCGGGCGCGCAGAACTCCTCGTCGTCGGGGTCGGTCACGGACGCGTCGCAACGCACGTTGTCGAGGTCGAGGCGCGGGTTGTGACAGCCCATGTCGTTGTCCCGCCAGGCTTCCCCGACGCCCCGCGGGGCGAAGAAGCAGTTGTTCTTGCTGTCCACCGGATCGAGGAACCAGTTCACCGGGTCCGGCGGCGTCGCGCTGTCGCTGAACCAGCGGACCCCCGAGGCGGCCCCGAACTGCTTGATGGTGCAGTTCGCCCAGCCGCAGTCCGCCGCCGCGCCCGTCGTCTTCCAGGGCTGCGTGTTGTTCGGCTTGTGGACGTGCAGGTCGAGATCGACAACGCCGAAGTCGTGCTCCCACTCGAGCTCGACGCGGAGGCCGCCGGCGCCGACGAACAGCGGGTACTTGCAGCTCCCGGTCTCGCCGTTCGCGAGGCGCTTCGTGTACGTGACGGTGTACTCGCCCGACTGCAGCGGCGTGAAGTCATCCGCTGGACCCGTCCCGCTCACGGCGGGGCACGGGTCGATGCCCTCGGGGCAAGCCACCGCCCACCGCTCGGAGCCCGGGACCGCATCCGCGCTGAAGATGCCGGTGCCCTCCTTGAGGTCGACGTCGGCGAAGGGCGGCGACTGGAGCGGGTGGCAGGCGGCGGAGCTGTTCACATAGCAGCTCTCGTCGGCGTGCACGCCGCCGACGCACGGGCCCCACGTGCCCGTCTCGTCGCAGAGCTGGGAGCCGGGGAAGCACCCCGGGCTGTTCCTGAACGACGGGTCCCCGCGGAAGCAGGAGTGCGCCTGGCCAGGGACACAGGGGCACTCCTCGTCGATCCTGCCGTCGCAGTCGTCATCCAGGCCGAGGTAGGCCCCGGTGCACAGCTCCTTGCGGCCGCACGCGCTCCCGCACGGGTTCACCGTCACGTCGTCCGGCTGCTCCTGCCCTCCATCGATGTTGATGATCCCGCCCAGCCCGTCGGGCCCGCCCGCCGCGCCGCCCTCGCCTGCTCCCGTATCGTCACCTCCGCTGAGATTGAGCGTGCCCTGCTTGCCCGTCGCGCTGCAGCTGGCCGCGAGGCCGGCGCTGAACACCGCAGCGCCCGCGAAGATGAGGAGCGAGGAGGAGAAACGAAGTCGACCCATGAGACCTCCATTCGAGGGACCCTCGATGCGGGGACCAAGCGGGTTCACCCCCCGCCCACACTCCCGGTGTCCCAGGAGCTCGTGCGAGTGTAGCAAAATCACCAAGCCACAGCCCTGCTGTAGCGCTGTGGGAGAGCGTGAATCGCGCGGCGGTCGCTGCCCTCGATCCGGAGCGCGGCCGGCCGGCGCGCGGCGGCGAGCTGGGCGCGCGTCAGCCGTCGACGCGCGGCGCCGCGCAGCGAGGAGCGGTGCGGCAGGACGCCGCGTCACCGCGGCCGGCGGAGGTCTGTCGCGGTGCGCCGCGGCGCGCAGGGCGGCGCCGCGTGGCGCGCCGCCGCGGGCTCGGCAGGGGGAGATTCAGCCGATGATCGGCAGCTGCCTTCCGCCCTTGGCCTTCGGCGGCTGGGGCTGCTCCGGCTGCGCCGCGGGCGGAGGCGCCGTCTCCTCGATGTGCACGCCGGACCGGAAGCGCTGCTCGCCGCCCGCGATCTTGCGGTGCGCCAGCGAGTGCTGCATGAAGTTCAGCGGGAAGAAGCCGGCCAGCTGAATCCAGCTCGACTGCCGTGTCAGGGTGAACCGGCGCCATATCGAGGTGGGCGAGTAGAATTTCGTCCACGCGGACACCCAGCCCTCGCGGAGCCGCTCCCGGGACATCCGCTTGGGCACGAAATAGGGTGAGCCGGCGTCGTGGTCGCGGCGGAGCCACCAGCGCTCGTCCGTGAGGCGCCCCTCCGCCTTCAGGCGGCGGTAGAGCTGCGTCGCCGGATACGGGGTCAGGATGGCGTACAGCGCCATCGTCAGCTTCATGTCGATGCCGAACTCCACCGTGCGATCGAACACCTCGGGATCGTCCGTGTCGAACCCGAAGACGAAGCTCCCCCAGACCGAGATGCCGTGATCGTGGAGCATCGCCATCGTGTCCTTGTACTGGGAGGGCCGGTTCTGGCGCTTGCCGGTGAACTTGACCGTCTCCTCGTCGATGCTCTCGAAGCCGATGAAGAGCGCCTTGCACCCGCTCTCGGCCATGAGCTTCACGTTCTCGAGGCGCTTGACCGCGGCGAGCGAGCACTGGCCGATCCAGTGCTTCTTGAGCGGGGCCATCCGGGTGAACAGCTCCTTCGAGTAGGCCCGGTGGATCATCACGTTGTCGTCCGCGAACATGATGAGCTTGCCAAGCGACCTGAGCTCGGCGAGCACCTCGTCGGTCGGGCGGAAGCGCATCGTGGTGCCGTTCGCCGTCGACACGCTGCAGAACTCGCACGGATAGGGGCAGCCGCGCATCGTCTGCACGACCTGGAACGGGATGTACTTCTTCGAGGTGAACAGGTCGCGCCGCGGCGCGGGCCTGCCCGCGAGGCTCGGCAGCTCGGGGCGGTAGATGGGCTTGAGCTCGCCGCGCTTCACGTCCGCGAGCAGCGCCGGCCACGCTTCCTCGGCCTCGCCGACCACGACGGCGTCCGCGTGCTGCATCGCCTCGTCCGGGCACGCCGTGGGGTGGATGCCCCCGAGCACCACCTTGACGCCGCGCCTGCGGTACGCGGCGGCGATATCGTAGCTCCGGCGGGCGGTCTTGCTGTCGACGCTGATCCCGACGAGGTCGACGTCCTTGACGTCGCGCTGGAGATCGAAGGGCTGTACGACGTCATCGGTGTAGATGACCTCGTCCTCCGGGGGCGTGAGGGCCGCGAGCGTGCCGAGCCCCACCCGGGGCAGATAGGCGGAGTCTTCGCTTGCCGTGGCGATGAGCTCGATCTGCATGGCAGATCGGGCTTATCACGGGGCCGCGCCGGGCCCTACTGCCGAGGCTCGGCGCACGAGGATCTCTGGCCGCGGCTGGCCCGGCGGTGTCGGCACCTCGGGGCTCCCCGGGGGTCCTTTTTCGGGGGCGGGCGGGACCTCGTAGGGCACCTCACGGTCCGGCTGCGGCGGCTCGGGGTGGTGGGGGACCTCTCGCCCCGGCTCGGTCGGCGGGATGATCTCCGGCCCGGGCTGACCCGGTGGATGCGGCACCTCCGGCGCCGGCCTGCCGGGGGTCCCCGGCCCGGGCTGGCCCGGCTCCGGAGGCGCCCCGGGCACCGGCTGGAACGGGACCTCGGGGGTGATCGCGAACGTCGCGGCCTGGGCGCCGGCCCCACCGGCGCCGTGGATCTCGTCGCGCTTCATCATCCGCCGAGCGTAGGGCCGCAGCGCGCCGCCAGCATCAGGGCCTCCCTGCTTTGCGCTAGGCGCGCCGCCACCTCCGGAGCACCCTCTCTCGCGCGCTCCGGCCAACGCGGAGCCCCAAGGAGACCCACGACGAATGAGCTTGCTCTCTCACGCCGCAGTCTTTCTCGGCGCGGCCGTGGTCGCCGTGCCCCTGTTCAAGCGGATCGGCCTCGGCGCGGTGCTCGGTTACCTCGTCGCCGGCGCGCTCATCGGCCCGTGGGGCCTGCGGTTCATCACCGATGTCGAGAACATCCTCCACTTCTCGGAGCTCGGCGTGGTGCTCCTCCTCTTCCTCATCGGCCTCGAGCTCCAGCCGTCCCGGCTCTGGGTGCTGCGCCGCGCCGTGTTCGGGCTCGGCGGCGCGCAGGTCGCCGTCACGGGCGCGCTCATCGCGCTCACCGGCGTCGCGCTCGGCCTTCGCGCCGACACCGCGGCGATCGCCGGCCTCGGGCTCTCGCTCTCGTCCACCGCGTTCGTCCTGCAGATCCTGGGCGAGAAGGGCCAGATGCAGTCGCAGCACGGCCGCTCCGCGTTCGCCATCCTGCTGTTCCAGGACCTCGCCGTGATCCCGCTGCTCGCGGTGCTCCCCCTGCTCGGCGCGGCGGGCGGGGCCCCGGCCGAGGGGAGCGCCCTCGCCTCGTCGCTCAAGGCGGTGGGCGTGCTGCTCGCCGTGGTCGCCGGCGGCCGTTACCTCGTGCGCCCCGTGTTCAGGGCGATCGCCGCCGTCCACGCCCACGAGATCTTCACCGCGGCGGCCCTGCTCGTCGTGCTCGGCACGGCGCTGCTCATGGTGCAGGTGGGCCTGTCCATGTCGCTCGGCGCCTTCATGGCCGGCGTGCTGCTCGCCGACTCGGAGTACCGCCACGAGCTCGAGGCGGACATCGAGCCGTTCAAGGGGCTGCTCATGGGGCTCTTCTTCATCGCCGTCGGCATGTCGGCGAACATCGGCCTGCTCATCGAGCGGCCGCTGCTCGTCCTCGGGCTCGTCCTCGGCATGATGGCGCTCAAGGCCGCCGTCCTGTTCGCCCTGGGCAGGGCGAACGGGCACGCCGCGGGCTCGGCGCGCGACCTCGCGCTCGCGCTCCCGCAGGGGGGCGAGTTCGCCTTCGTCCTCTTCGGGCTGGCCGCGGGACAGGGCATCATGGACAGGCTCCTCTCCGACCTCCTGGTCGTCGTCGTCACGCTGTCCATGGCGCTCACGCCGCTGGTCCTCGCGCTCGGCGACCAGCTCATCAAGCGATGGCAGCGGACCGGCCCAGCGCGGGAGTTCGACGCCATCGAGGACGACGACCCCAGGGTCATCATCGCTGGATACGGCCGCTTCGGCCAGATCGTCTCTCGCGTCCTGCGCACGAGGAAGATCCCCTTCACCGCGCTCGACGCGAGCGCGACGCAGGTCGACTTCGTCCGCAAGTACGGCAACAAGATCTACTACGGGGACGCCTCCCGGCTCGACCTGCTCCGCGCGGCGCGCGCCGACAAGGCGAAGATCCTCGTGCTGGCGATCGACGACGTCGCGTCCTCGGTGAAGACGGCGGAGGTGGTGAAGCGGCACTTCCCGGAGCTCAGGATCTACGCGCGCGCCCGGAACCGCCAGCACGCGTACCAGCTGATGGACATCGGGGTGGAGGTGCTGGAGCGGGAGACGTTCCTTTCATCGCTCGAGGTGGCGGCGCGCGTGCTCGAGGGCCTCGGGATGCGCGAGCCAGAGGCCCGCACCACCGTCGCGCGGTTCAGGGCTCACGACGAGCGGGTGCTCCAGCGCGGGCACGCGGTCCACCACGACGAGGCCAAGCTCATGCAGGCCGCGAGGCAGGCCGCACAGGAGCTGGAGGGGCTGTTCGAGACCGACGAGGTCGCGCCGTCTGGCAGGGACGACAAGGCCGCGGCGGTGTGAAGCAGGGGCCGGGCTGCTCGCGGCCCCCTCTGCCCCCCGGGGACGCATCGGCCAGCGATCGGGGCGGTTGAAACCCCGAGAAAATGAACCACAGAGGCACAGAGGGCACAGAGGGCACAGAGGGCACAGAGGGCACAGAGGGCACAGAGGGCACAGAGGGCACAGAGGGCACAGAGGGCACAGAGGGCACAGAGTTTTTTGTTGTTCCTCTGTGTCCTCTGTGCCTCTGTGGTTCAAATCTCTTCATTCCCGGGCGTTTCAAGCTGAGCGGTGCTCTAGCCGAGCCGCTCCACGAGGCCGCGATAGACGTTCTTGTGCGCCACGATCGTGGCCTCGATGTCCCGGCCATAGCCGCCGCCGAGCGTCACCACGAGCGGCACGCCGAGGCGCGCAGTGAGCTCGAACACCCGCGCGTCGCGCCGCCTCAGCCCCTCGTGCGTCAGCGCGAGCCGGCCCAGCCGGTCGCCGGCGAGCGCGTCCACGCCGGCCTGATAGAGGATGAGCTCGGGCCGGTGCGCGGCGACCGCCTCGAGGGCGCCGTCGAGCGCCCTCAGGTAGTCCGCGTCCTCGCAGCCGTCCGGGAGCTCGACGTCGAGCGAGCTCACCTCCTTCTGGAAGGGATAGTTCTTCGCGCCGTGCAGCGACAGCGTGAACACGCCGGGGTCGCCGCGCAGCAGCGCCACCGTGCCGTTGCCCTGGTGCACGTCGAGGTCCACCACGGCGAGCCGCCGCACGCCGTGGTCCCGCCGGGCGACGAGCGCGGCCGTGGCCAGGTCGTTGAACATGCAGAACCCCTCGCCGCGGTCGCGGAAGGCGTGGTGCGTGCCGCCGGCGAGGTGCCCGGCCGCGCCGTGCTCCATGGCCCAGGCGAGCGCCGCGAGCGTGCCGCCCGTTGACCGGCGCGAGCGCGCGACGAGCGCCTCGCTCCACGGGAGGCCGAGGCGCCGGACCTCCGCGGCCGGGAGCGTCCCGTCGCAGACCGCCCCGAGGTAGGCCGCGTCGTGCGCCAGCGACAGGTCGTCCCAGGAAGCGCGCGGCGCCTCGTGCACGAGCGCCGGGAGCTCACGAGAGAGCTCGGCGCGCACGCGCTCGTACTTGGCCATCGGGAACCGGTGCCCGGGCGGGAGCTCGACGACGTCGCCCTCGGAGGAGAAGAGCCGCACGCGCGCAGCATGGCACTGGTTCACGGCGCGCGCCGCGCGGGCCGGGGCGGGCGGGCCGCGCCGCGCCGAGCCCGCCGCGCGGGCCGCGGCGCGCCGAGCCCGCCGCGCGGGCCGCTCACTCCGGCTCTTGCTTCGCCCCGATGCCGTGGCGGCGGAGGTAAGCCCGCACGTGCGCCCGCTCCATGCCCGCGCGCCGCGCCATCTCGCTCACGTTGCCCTTCGCGTCCTCGGACAGGGCGGCGAAATAGTCGCGCTCGAACCGCGCGAGGACGTCGCGCTTCGCCTCCTGGAACTGGCGGCCCTTCAGCGACGCGAACGACCCGTTGAACGCGCCGCCGCCGCCGCCCGGGTGGATCGACGGCGACGAGTTGCCGTGCACCGGCGTCTCGGTGAGCGCGCCGAGGTGCGCCGCGACGTCGATCTCCTCGCCCTCGGCCGCGAGCGCGAACGCGACGGCCACCGCGTTCCTGAGCTCGCGGACGTTGCCCGGCCAGTCGTGCCGCATCAGCCGCTCGAGCGTGCTGTTCGAGATGCGCTCGTAGGCGCTCTCGTCGCCGAGATCCTTCAGCATCCGGCGGACGAGCACCGGGATGTCCTCGACGCGCTGCCGGAGCGCCGGCAGCTCGATCTTGATCTGCGCGACGCGGAAGTAGAGGTCGCTCCGGAAATTGCCGCTGTTGACGGCCCGCACGAGGTCGCGGCGCGTCGCCGCGAGCACGCGCACGTCGACCTCGCGGTAGCTCGAGCCGCCGACGCTCTTGATGCGGCGCTCGGCGAGCGCGCGGAGGAGCTTCGGCTGCACCTCGAGCGGCAGCTCGCCGAGCTCGTCGAGGAAGATCGTCCCGCCGTCCGCCTCGAGGAACGGCGAGAGGCGCTTGTCGACCGCGCCCGTGAACGCGCCGCGCTCGTGCCCGAACAGCGTCGCCTCGGCCAGGGTCGGGGGGATCGAGCCGCAGTCCACGACCACGAACGGCTTCTTCGAGCGGGCGCTCGCGATGTGCAGCGCCTGCGCGACGAGCTCCTTGCCCGTCCCGGTCTCGCCCGTGATCAGCACCGTGAGGTCGGTCGGCGCCATCTTGGAGAGGCGCTCGAAGATGCCGCGCATCCCGGCGCTGCTCGCCACGAGCGGGCCGAACGCCGGGATCGCCGAGACCGTGATGCGCTCGGGGCGCAGCGGCTCGAACTGGATCTCCGTCTCGCCCAGCCTGAGCTTCGTGTTCGTGAGCAGGTAGATGTCGCCGACGCGCACGCCGCCGACGAAGGTGCCGTTCCTGCTGTCGAGATCGCGCACGCGCACGCCCTGCTCGGTGGCGACGAACTCGGCGTGCACGGCGCTCACCTTGGCGTCGTCGAGGACGAGCTGGCAGGCCGCGTTGCGGCCCACGATGACGGGATCCGTGCCGATCTCGAGCCACCCGCCGCCGCGCGCGGCCGACGACTTCATCGGGCGGATGCGACCGCCGCGCACCTCCACCCTGTTCTTCGTGCCTACCGTGGCGTCGAGCAAATCAGTTCCTCTCTGTCTTGCGGCGCGAAGGCGGGCCCTCCGGCCGAGGGATCTCTGCGCCGCCGCTCCGGCTCGGGGGCGGCGGCGGCGGCACGGCGCCGCTCCGGCTCGGAGGCGCCGCGGGCACGGCGCCGCTCCGGCTCGGAGGCGCCGCGGGCACGGCGCCGCTCCGGCTCAGGGGCGGCGGCGGCGGCACGGCGCCGCCCCGGCTCGGAGGCGCCGCGGGCACGGCGCCGCTCCGGCTCAGGGGCGGCGGCGGCGGCACGGCGCCGCTCCGGCTCGGAGGCGCCGCGGGCACGGCGCCGCCGGTCCGGCTCGGCGGCGGCGGCGGTACGGCGCCTCTCCGGCTGGAGGGCGCGGAGCCGCCCGTCCTGCTCGGGGGCGGCGGCGGTACGGCGCCGCTCCGGCTGGAGGGCGCGGAGCCGCCCGTCCTGCTGGACGGGGCGGGGGGCGGCGCGCTCTGGCCGGTGTCGGCGAAGCCGCCGTTCTCCGTCATCGTCGGCGGGCCGTCCACGACCGTGGGGTTGTCCTCCAGGAACTCGTCGGGCAGCTCGGACGGCAGCCTGCTCCGCTGCGCGCGGCGCGCCGCGCGCGTGATGTTCGCCGGCTGGATGGCGCGCCAGCTCGTGAGCGCCTCCCCCGCGGTGCTGAAGCGCCGCTCGCGCCGGCGATCGAGCGCCCGCTCGAGGAAGCGCTCGATGCCCACCGGCCACTTCTCGCCGGTCGCCTCGGCGAGCGACGGCGCCGCGCGGTCGAGCTTCATCGCGACGAGCACCGCGGCCGTCGCGCCCTCGAACGGCAGCCGCCCGGACAGGGCCCGGAAGGCCACGGCGCCCACCGCGTAGATGTCGGCCCGCTCGTCGGCCCGCGCGGCGCCCCGCACCTGCTCCGGCGCCATGTACGCGAACGAGCCGAGCGTCGCGTCGAAGGCGGTGAGCGTCGGCTCCTCCTTCTCGCGCCGCGTGAGCTTGGAGATGCCGAAGTCGAGGATCTTCGCGCGCTCGCGCCGGTCCGGCAGGCCGAGGTGCTCCAGGTAGATGTTGCCCGGCTTGAGGTCGCGGTGGATGACGCCCGCGGCGTGCGCGGCCACGAGCCCCTGGAGCACGTCGTCGATGATCGGGCCGACCTCGCTGAACGGCAGGTACTGCTCGCGCTTCAGCCGGTCCGCCAGCGACTCGCCGTCGAGCTGCTCGAACACGAGCAGGTGCGCGCCGTCGTCCGCCTCGTTGACCTCGAGCAGCTGGCAGACGTAGGGGCTCTTGATGGCCGAGGCGATCTTCGCCTCCCGGTCGAAGCGCCGCACCAGGTCGGGCTTCATCGCGGCGCGCGCGAGCAGGACCTTGATGGCCACCTGCTGCATGTCCGACTCCCGCGTCGCGGCCCAGACTTCGCCCATACCACCCCGCCCGAGCAGGCGGGTGACACGGTAGCCAGCAACAAGGTCGCCCGGGTGGATCGCCACGTAACCTGGATCGGGACCGTACCACCGCCATCCTCGATCGGGTGAGAAAAAAGCGAGAGCGCGGGCAAACGCCGAGATTCTCGCGGCGCGAGGCGCGGCCGACACGCGCCGTCTCGCGGCGCGGGGGAGCCGCCGATCGCGGCGCGCTCGCGCGGCACATCGCGGCGCGCTCGCGTGGCACGAGGAGAGAGCGAAAAAACGCGCCGGCTCCCGTCGAGCAGCGCCCGCGCGGCGGCGGCGCGAGGGGAGCGCGGGCGCTGCTCGACGGGAGCCGGCGCGCGGCTCCCGCCCGCGCGGGGCCGGCGCGGGTCGGCGCGCGGCGCTCGTCCGCGCGGGGCCGGCGCGGGTCGGCGCGCGCCCCAACCAGGCTCGTCGCGGCGCGGAGCGCGCCCTGCGGAGCGCGGCCCTGCGGGGCGCTCCCGCCGGGCGTGACCGTGCCCCGCGCCACGACGCGGAATCCCGGGAGGAACTCGGGGGACGCGGCACTAGCCCGAGGCGAGATGATTCTGTAGGCTCGCCGCGCCATGCCGCGTACAGCCGAGGACGTCGAAACCTACCTCCTGCAGCTCGATCGCCGGTTCGAAAACGACGCCGGTACTTACCTCGTCTCGGGGGGCCCCGACGCGCCGCCGATCGCGATCCGCATCGATCCGCCGATCGTCGCGGTGCGCGTCTCGATCGGCGCCGTGCCCGGGGACGACGCCCACCAGACCAAGCTCTTCCGGCGCCTGCTGGAGTACAACGCGACGGATCTCATGCACGCCTCGTACGGGATCGAAGCGGGCACCGTGGTCCTGTCAGCGGCGCTGGAGCTCGAGAACCTCGACATGAACGAGCTCGAGGCGATCCTGAGCGACATCGATCTCGCGCTCGCCCGCCACGTTCCCGTGTTGCACGATCTCGCGCTGAGCTGACTGGACCCGCCGCGCCCTCGACCCCTGCGCTACCCGAGAGTTGGAGCTGATCTATGGGAATTTTCGCGCGCCTTGCGACCCTCATCAAGTCGAACCTGAACGACCTCATCAGCCGCTCGGAGGACCCCGAGAAGATGCTGAACCAGGTCGTCATCGACATGTCGAACCAGCTGATCGAGGCGAAGAAGCAGGTCGCCGTCTCGATCGCCGACGAGAAGCGGCTGGCCAAGCAGGCCGAGCAGGAGGCCGCGCACGCCGCGGAGTGGGAGCGCAGGGCCATGCTCGCGATCAAGGCGGGGGACGACGCGCTGGCCAAGGAGGCGCTGAACCGCAAGAAGGAGCACGACCAGCTCGCCGCCACCTACAAGGACCAGTGGCAGAAGCAGAAGCAGGCGGTCGACCAGCTGAAGACGGCGCTGCGCCTCCTCAACAACAAGATCGAGGAGGCGAAGCGCAAGAAGAACGTGCTCATCGCCCGGAAGAAGCGGGCCGAGGCGCAGAAGGCGATCCAGGAGACCATGAGCGGTCTCAACAACGCCTCCGCCTTCGAGACGTTCGACCGCATGGCGAGCAAGGTCGACCAGATCGAGGCCGAGGCCGAGGCCGCGGGGGAGATCGCCGAGCAGTACACGGGCGACACGCTGGCGCACAAGTTCGGTCAGCTCGAGGCGACGGCGGGCGCGGACGAGGAGCTGCTCGCGCTCAAGCGGAAGATGGGCGTGCTGCCGCCCGAGCCGCCGCCCGCCGCGGCGCCGCCGCAGGTGCGCGTGGCCGGGACGGGGGGCGCGCCGACCGGCATGCCCCAGGCCGAGCAGGACGAGCTCGCGGCGGCGATCGCGGAGCTCGAGGCCGAAGAACAACGTGAACAAGCCAGGATGAAGCGCTAGAGCACGACCGCCCATGAGCCAAGCCGCCACGGCGCTCCGCCGGACCGAGTCGAACGCCGCTCCGCCTTCCGCCCCCATCCCCGTGCACGCCGAAGAGGTCGGCGCGTTCCTCGAGCGCGTCGGGGTGAGCTCGTCCGGAGGGCTCTCCGAGGACGAGGCCCAGAAGCGCCTCGCCGAGCACGGCAAGAACCGCCTGCCCGAGACGAAGAAGAAGAGCGCGCTCGTCCGGATCCTGGAGCAGTTCGCGAACCCGCTCGTGCTCACGCTCCTCGCCGCGGCGACGATCGCCGTGGTCGTGGGGTTCACCGCCGACAAGGCGGAGAGCTTCCTCCACCGGTTCGGCGACGCGATCGCGATCCTGCTCATCGTCATCCTGAACGCGTTCCTCGGCTACTACCAGGAGCGGCGCGCGGAGGCGGCCCTCGAGGCCCTCCAGAAGCTCAGCGCGCCGAACGCGCGCGTGCGCCGCGGCGGCAAGACCGTGGTCATCGCGGCCGAGGACGTCGCGCCCGGCGACATCCTCGAGCTCGAGGCGGGCGACTCGATCCCCGCCGACGCGCGGCTCGTGCAGACGATCAGCTTCGCCACCGAGGAGGCGGCGCTGACGGGCGAGAGCGCGGCCGCGGTCAAGGACGCCCTCGCCCCGGTCGCGCGCGACGCGCCGCTCGGGGACCGGGTCACGATGGTCTTCACCGGCACGAGCATCGTGCGCGGCAAGGGGCGCGCGGTGGTGACCGCGACCGGCGTGAACACCGAGCTCGGCCGCATCGGCGAGATGATCCGCTCGGTCGGCGACCAGAAGACGCCGCTCGAGGAGCGGCTCGACCGCTTCGGCTCGGTGATCCTGCGGGTGTGCCTGGGGCTGTCCGCGGTGCTGCTCGGCTGGGGGTTCATCCGGGGCGGCCGGCCGTGGCACGAGCTCCTGCTCGAGGGCGTGAGCCTCGCCGTGGCGGCCATCCCCGAGGGGCTGCCCGCGATCACGACGATCACGCTCGCGCTGGGGATGCAGCGCATGGCGCGGCGCGGGGCGATCGTGCGCAAGCTGCCCGCGGTCGAGACGCTCGGCGCCGCGACGATCATCGCGTCGGACAAGACGGGCACGCTCACCCAGAACGAGATGACCGTCCGCAACCTCTACGCGGGCGGCCACCAGTACACGGTGACCGGCGAGGGGTACAACCCGGTCGGCGCGCTGCGCGACGAGGCCGGCGCGGAGGTCGTCGAGCTCACGGCGCCCCTCACGTACCTGCTCGCGACGGCGGCGCTCTGCAACAACGCGTCGCTCAACGAGGACAAGGAGACGGGCCGCTGGAACATCGTCGGCGACCCGACCGAGGCGGCGCTGCTCACGCTCGCCGCGAAGGGCGACCTCTCGCGCGAGTCGGTGGCGCCGTCGCACGCGTTCGTGCACGAGCTGCCCTTCGACAGCGACCGCAAGCGGATGACGGTGATCACGCGGGACGATCGCGGCCGCGACATCGCGCACGTGAAGGGGAGCGTCGACGTGCTCCTGCCGCTCTGCGTGAAGTTCGCCGACGACAAGGGCGTGCGCGCGCTGACCGAGGACGACCGGCGCGCGATCCTCGCCGAGGCCGATCGCCTGAGCGCGTCCGCGCTGCGCGTGCTCGCGATCTGCCGCCGCGTCCGGGTCAGCCGCGACGAGGCCGACGTCGAGCGCGAGCTCACGTTCCTCGGCCTGGTCGGGATGATGGACCCGCCGCGGCAAGGGGTGAAGGAGGCGGTGGCCGAGTGCCGCCGCGCCGGCATCCGCGCCGTCATGATCACGGGCGATCACCGGCTCACCGCGACGGCGATCGCGAAGGAGATCGGGCTCTGGGACGAGGGCGACGAGGCGCTCAGCGGCGCGGAGCTCGCCGCGATGAGCGACGAGGAGCTCTCGCGGCGGATCATGCACCTGCGCGTCTTCGCCCGGACGACGGCGGAGCAGAAGCTCCGGCTGGTGCGGGCGTTCAAGGCGCACGGCCACATCGTGGCGATGACGGGCGACGGGGTGAACGACGCGCCCGCGCTGCGCGAGGCGCACATCGGCGTGGCGATGGGGCGCGGCGGCACCGACGTCGCGCGCCAGGCGGCGGACCTCGTGCTGGCGGACGACAACTTCGCGACCATCGTCGAGGCGGTGCGCGAGGGGCGCGCCATCTACCGCAACATCCAGAAGTTCATCTTCTTCCTCCTCTCGTCGAACATGGGCCTGCTCGTGGCGGTGTTCGTCGTCTCGTTCTTCGGCAAGTGGCCGCCGCTGACGCCGCTCATGATCCTCTGGATCAACCTCGTGACGAACGGCCTGCCGGCGCTCGCGCTCGGCATCGATCCGCCGGATCCGCAGCTCATGTCCGAGGCGCCGCGCCCGCGCGACGAGGGCCTGCTCGTGAAGCGCGACTACCTCGGGATCCTCTACGTCGGCGCGATCATGGGGCTCGCGGCCGTGGCGCTCTACGCGACGTCGGAGCAGACCGAGGACGCGCTGCTCCGCACGCGCGCCGTGGCCTTCTCGCTGCTCGCGCTGTCGCCGCTCTTCCACGCCTGGAGCTGCCGGAGCCCGGTGACCTCGATCTTCGCGTCGAAGCCGCTCGTCAGCCTGCCGCTCCTGCTGGCGGTCGCGGCGAGCGCCGCGATCCACCTGATCGCGCTGCTCGTGCCCGCGCTGCGCCCGGTCTTCCGCACCTACGCGATGTCCACGAACGAGTGGATGCTCCTGCTCGTCCTCTCGGCGCTCATCGTGCCGGCCGTCGAGATCGCAAAGCTCGTGTACCGCCG
This sequence comes from Sorangium sp. So ce321, assembly GCF_051530195.1. NCBI lineage: Bacteria > Pseudomonadati > Myxococcota > Polyangiales > Polyangiaceae > Sorangium > Sorangium sp. So ce321. Next base: position 9,621,233 of record NZ_CP150329.1, read on the forward strand.
GATCCGCCCCGCCGACGCCGGCCCTGCCCGCCTCGCCGCGTCGACCGATCCCCGCTGACCGCCGCTGTGGGCCGGCGTCGCCGGCCCCCTCCCCTGCCGCGTCGAGGTAGCCGCCCAGGCCACGCTCGGGGGGCGAGCTCGGGGGGGTCGCCGCGCTCACGCGGGACGATCCGGAAACAAAGTGCTCGTGGTAAGAACAAGCGGGCGCGGAGAGGCGTCCAAACCCGAGCTTATGAGACGTCGAACACCGAATCTCCGTGCGCCGGGGGCTCCCGCCCTCGGTTCTCGCCTCGCCGCGCTGGCGCCGGTCGCGCTGGTCGCGCTGGTCACCGTAAGCGCCGCCGCGCCCTCCCCCGCCCTCGCCGCCGGCGCGCCCCTCGCGGCGCCGCTGGTCGAGTCGAAGTGGCTCAAGCTCGATGGGGTCCCGAAGGAGTGGCCGGTGGCGCTCGTCTCCCTCGGCACCCGGGTGACGGGCAAGCCGACCAAGGCCGATCTCTCCGCGCAGGCGGCCATCGCCTATGACGACGCGCGCGTCTACGTGGCGGCCGACGTGACCGATGACGCGCTGCGCGGCGGCGCCGACCACGTGAAGCTCGTCCTCGGCTTCCCGGGCGGCAGGGTCCAGGAGGTCGCGCTGTACCCGGGCGAGCCGGGCAAGACCGCGGGCAGCGTCAAGCTCCCGGGCGGCAAGGCGGTGGCCGGGGCGAAGGTGGTCGAGGCGCCCCGGAGCGGCGGGTACACGCTGGAGGCGAGCATCCCCTGGTCGGCGTTCCCGGAGGCGGCGACGACCCGGGTCGGGCTACGGGCGGGGTTCTTCGTCCACGACGCCGACGGCGGCGGGGGGGTCGACGCTGTCGTCGGCAGCGCCGCCTCGGAGGCCTACGGGTCGCTCTCGCCGCTCGCGACCGAGCCGGAGCTCGCGCTGACCGACGGCCTCCTGCGGAGCAAGGGCATCCGCGGCGCCGCGCGCTACGACCTCGTCGCCGACATCGCCGGGGATGCGATGCGCGAGCGGGTGATCGTCCACGAGCGCTACCTGATCGTCCTCGGCCCCGGGTTCCGGAAGGGCGCGCAGTACTACTTCGAGGACCTCGGGGTCGACGCCAACGAGGGGATGCTGCCGTCGCTCACGGCGCGCGACGTGACGGGCGACGGCCAGGCCGAGCTCATCCTGAGGAAGCGGTCCGGCAGCGGCGCCAAGTACCGCGAGGTGATGCACGTGCTGCAGTTCGGCGGCGGCGACACGCCGAAGCCGATCTTCCAGCACGAGATCGCGATCGCGACGGAGAAGGGCTCCGTGGTCAACGACGTCGAGTTCGTCCCCGACGGCGCGAAGATGGCGATCCGCGTGGAGCCGGGCAAGGCGACCCGGTACGACGCGAGCAACTACGCGGAGGGGGTGGAGACGACGTACGACCCGCTGCTGCTGCCGTGGGGGTCGATCAAGTCGCAGCTCTACAAGCTGACCGGGGCGGTGTTCACGAAGGCCAGCGAGCAGAAGCAGGCGGCGGCCGCGGGGCCGCGCCCGCCGCAGGCCAAGGCCGAGGAGGCGCGGGGCCCGGCGAAGCCGCCCGCGCTCTCGCCGGCCGAGATGCTCGACAAGGTGTACGCGCTCTACCGGCGCGACCGGAGCGCCTCGTCGAGCAAGCCGCGGTTCGACCTGGGGGCCGACGTGGCGAGCGGCCGCGAGCCCGAGCGGGTGCTCCTGCACGACCGCGATCTCGTCGTGTTCGGCAAGGGCTTCCGGGGCGGCACGGGGTACGCGTTCATGACGCTCGCGCAGTTCGCCTCGCCGGCCGACATCCGCTCGGTGAGCGCGCGCGATCTGACCGGCGACGGGAAGGCGGAGATCATCGTCCACGGCACGGTGCGCGCGGCGGCGCCGAAGGAGGCGGGCGCCGGGACCGTGGACCGCGACGTGGTGCTCATCTTCCGGGTCGAGGGCGAGAGCATCCAGCGCATCTTCGCGGCCGAGGTCGCGCGCAGCATCGGCGACAAGAAGGTCTCCGGAGAGCTCAAGTTCGTGCGCGTGGGCGACAAGGTGGGGATCGAGCTCGCCCCCGGGCGGGCCGGGGAGTGGACGGAGCAGACGTATCCCTTCAACCAGGACAAGGGGCCTGTCGGCGGCTTCGAGCCGCTGCTCTTGCCGTGGGGGGGAGCGCAGCCGGTGCGCTACGTCTGGAACGGGTCGATCTTCGCCAGGTAGGCGGGCGGAGGGCCGCTCTGCGGCGGGAACCTCCGCCGCTCAGCGCGAGCGTCGCGGAGAGCACTGAGGAGGCCGCCGCCCCGGAGGGACGACCCCGGGGGGACGGCGGTGATCAACCATCGCAACCGCCGCAACCGCCGCCGCCGCCGCAACCGCCGCCGCCGCCGCCGCCGCAGTCACCACCGCTGCCGCACCCGCCACCGCCGCCGCAACCGCCGCCGTTGCCGTTGGCGGCGGCGGGGACCGGCCGCTGCGCCTGCTGGAGGCCGCGCGCTACTGGATCCAGCGAGCCGCCGCCGAGGATGGCCACGCCGAACAGGGCAGCGCCCAGGGACGCCTCGACGCCGGCGAGGGCCGGCCCACGCTCGCGGAGGTCGCGATGGGCGAGCTGCAGGGCAGCGAGGACCGCGTCGCCAGCGTGGGTGCGGTGGACCGGACGGGCGCCGAAGAGGTCGCGGGCGAGCAGCCACGACGCCAGCGCACCCAGGAGCGCGAGGGCGCAGAACCAGCCCCCCATGGCGAGCGAGAGGCCGACGAAGAACAGGAGCGCCCCCAGCGCGGGCGCCGCGAGCGCGACGGCGCGGCCGATACGACGGAGACGCCGCTGCACGTCGGCGCGCAGGACGAGGCCGGCGGCCTCGAGACGCTGTGCGAGGGCCGAGGCGGCGCTGGCCGACGCGGCGCGCGCGTCGCGCAGCGACGTGGGCTCGGTGTAGCTGAGGGCCGTGAGAACGGAGCGCTCGAAGGGGTGCGAGCCAGCCGGCCATGACGAGGAGCCGCGGTACGAGCCCTCACCCAGGTTCGCGGCCTTCGAGGGCTCCTGGCGGACGAGGCCGTGCGAGGGGTGCATCGCGGCAGCGCCCCGGTCGACCAGGCTCGTGAGCACTGCGTCGGCAGCGCGCTCGGCGCCGCCGCTCAGGTAGGCGACCTCATGGGGATCGAGCTCCGGCACGGGCGCGACGTCGCGGAGATGCGGCTTCCGGGCGCGAGACCGGATCCACAGGGCCGCGGCGAAGAGGCTCGCCTCGAGGATGAGGTAGACGGCGAGGAGCTGCGCCCCGCTCAGGCTCATGGCCTCGAGGCTTCGCGCGCCCGCGGCGCAGCCCGAGGCGGAGATCAACGCGGCGATCGCCGCGAGCAGGGCGAGGCCGCCCCGGCCGAGGCGGATCCGGGGCAGGCGCCACCACGCGGTCACGTCGATGCGCTGGAAGCGCTGGCCGGGACGCCACCGCGCCGCGGGCGCGGGCCAGAGGTCCGGCGGCGGCGCCTCGCCGAAGACGCGGCGGTAGCTCTCGAGGGTCCGCGCGTACCAGTCCGCGAACTTCGCCTGCTCCTCGCGGCCTCCCCGCGTGGGCTCGTGGTGCAGCGGGCGACCGAGCGCGCGGCCGCAGAGGTCCTCCCAGTAGGATCGCGTGTAGAGCAGGTGCAGGTGCCAGACCTGATCGACCTCGTCCGAGGGCGAGACAGGGTGGCCCGCTGTCGCGGCGAGGAGCAAGAAGCGGCGGTACTCGGCGACCGCGCGCCGCGCGAAGGGGACGGACCAGCCGTTGTCGGCGGCGAGGCGGGCGGTGAACGGGAAGGAGGCGCTCTCCGCGTCCAGCGGGAGGGCCTCCAGGCGCGCGTAGATCTCGGCCTGCTGCTGGTTCATGGGACCTCCGGTCTCGGGCGTGCGCGCGGCGGTATCCGCGTGCACGCCCGAGCGTTGGCGGCGTTCGGGCGCAGCGCGTCCGCGCAGCCCCGGAGTCGACACGACTCACCTGCTCCTGAAGGATGCGAGACGAAAGGTTACCCATCGTCGTAATGCGATGGAGCAGAGGCCTTGAAAGCTGATCGAGCTCGCCACGGTGGCCGATGCCGAGGACGACGATCTGCTACACTTGCCCGGTCACGGCGAGGCGCGAACGGTCGAGGCCCGCCAGTGGCTGGCCGAGCAGGTCGGTGCAGAGGAGATCGCGATGGCGATGCGCGAGCTGGAAGGCTTCGACGAGGTGCTGCGGACGCTGCTGAAGAAGCTGCCGATCGAGGCGTTGCTGCCAGCGCTGCCGGTGGACGAGTTGCTCGCCGGTCTGCCGCCCGAGCAGCGGCTCGCCGGCCTGCCGCCCGAGCAGCGGCTCGCCGGCCTGCCGCCCGAGCAGCGGCTCGCCGGGCTCACCCCCGAGGAGCGGCTCCTCCTGGCTCCCGACGAGGTGCTGCGGCTGCTCCCCGAGGACTACGTGCGCTCGCTCCCGCTGGACGTGCAGGCGAAGATCCGCGCCCGGATCGGTCGCCCGCTCTAGCGAGGAGCGGGACCATGCGTACTGTCGAGACCTACCGCTCGTAGGCAAGACGGCGGCGACGGCGACGGGCCGCCGACGCGGCCGCGAAGGCGAGGCCGAGCAGGGCCAGGGCGACGCCGCTCCAGGCGACAAGCCGCAGGCGCGGGTCGGCGTCGAGCGCGATGGCCTCGTCGGCGCGGCTCTGGACGATGACCACGAGGTCGGTGTGGCCGACCGGGGCGATCCCGGCGAGAAAGGCGCCGCCGTACTGCGCGGGATCGCGCTCGGCGAGCGGATCGCGCCAGTCGGCCACCGAGGCCACCAGATCGGGCGGCGGGAGCCGGAGTTGATCCAGCGCCGGCGCGCCGGGGGCCGGCGCCCCAGGCAGGAGCCCGCTCAGCGTCGCGCTGCGGAGCGGGGCGCTCTCGCCATGACCGAGGCCGTCGTGGACCAGCACCGTGAACTCATCGCTCGCCGGAGCCGGACCGCCGCGCTCGCGGTCGCGGCGCGCAGCGAGCGCGGCGGTTCGACGGCTGTCGCTGAGCTGGAGCGCGCCGAGCCGGGAGTCCGTCGCGATGGTGGCGATGAGAGCCCCGGCGAACTCACCGGAGGCGCCGCGGATGGGGGCCGCGAGGGCGAACTTGTAGTTGTGGTCGGTCTCCGACTCGAAGGCACGGGAGACATACGCCACGCCGGGATCCGTCCCCTCGGCGAGGCGCCGGGCGCCCTGGAAGTAATCGCGGAAGTCGTAGTTCCCCCGCGGCGCCGACGCCCGCGGCCAGTGCAGGAGGAGCACGCCCTCCCGATTGACGACGAACCAGGCCCCCAGCGAGGGGCCTCCGTCCCGGCCGACGTACGCCTTGCGGAGCTCATCGAGCGTCGCGAGATGCGGCTGCTCCAGGAGCGCAGCGGCCCTTGGATCGGCGGCGGCGCGGGACACGAGCACGCCATAGTGCGAGAGCTGCGCGAGCACCGCGCCGGCGACGGACCGCGCCGCGTAGACGTTGCCCTCGAGCACCTCCTGCCGGCGCGCCTCCTGCTGGGCGCGCGCCGTGGCAACCGCGCCCGCGAACGCGAGCGTCGCGGCCAGGATCAGCGCCACGGCGGCCGGATGGCGGGCGCACCAGAGGAGCGCGCGCCTGACCGGGCCGGGGGAGCGGGCCACGACGGGCTCGCCGCGCAGCCAGCGCTCCAGGTCGTCGGCGAGCGCCTCGGCGGAGCCATAGCGGAGCTCGGGCTTCTTGCGGAGGCAGGTGAGGCAGATGGCCTCCAGATCGCGGGACAGGTCGCGGCGGAGGGAGCGCGGCGCGGCCGGCTCCTCCTCGATGGTGCGGCGCAACGACTGCATGGGTGTCGGGGCGTCGAAGGGGCGTTGCCCGGTGAGCAGCTCGTAGAGGATGACGCCGAGGCTGAAGATGTCGGCCGCCGCGGTGACCCGCTTCGCGAGACCCTTCGCCTGCTCCGGCGCCATGTAGCCGGGCGTTCCCACGCGGTCGCCCGTCATGGTGCCGCCCTCGTGACCGAGCTGCTTGGCCACCCCGAAGTCCGCCACGCAAGGCTCCCCGTCCTTGTCGAAGAGGATGTTCGCGGGCTTCAGATCGCGGTGCAGGATGTGGCGGCGGTGGGCCTCGTGAACGGTGCGGGCGAGCTTCACGACGAGCCCGGCGGCGCGGCGCGGGTCGCGGAAGTGCTCGAGGCGGTCGGTGAGCGTGCCGCCGGCCATGAACTTCATCGTGAAGTAGGCGCGCCCCTCGTGCTCGCCGACATCGTAGATCGGCACGATGTTGGGGTGATCCAGCCCGGAGACGACCGCGATCTCGCGCTGGAACAGTCGCACCGCGGCGTCGCTCGCGAAGGGGCCGCTCCGGAGCATCTTGAGGGCGACGATGCGGTGATCGGCGAGGACCTGTCGGGCCCGGTAGACGACGCCCATGCCGCCTTCGCCGAGGCGGTCGAGGATCTCGTACGCGCCAAGGCGCAACGACGGGAGGGGTCTGTCCTCCTGGCCAGGCGGGTCGGGATCGGACGGCGGTGCGCCGCGGTCGATCACGCGGGCGATCAGGCAGGATGGGCAGAGGCCGTGCGGCGCATCTTGCGGCATCTCCGACCGGCATGTCGGGCAGACGCGGACCGTCGGGGCCAGGGCGACAGCGGTTTTGATTCGATGAGCCATCACCCGTCGTTCCGGATCCGGCCGTGAAGGTTACCGTCCACCGACGGGACCTCCCCGAGCGACGAGAGCAGGGATCGCAGCTCCTCGTGCACGTCCTCCACGCGCGCAACCGTGCGCGCCACCTCCTCGCGAAGGTTCCGCTCGTAGCGGTCGTACAGGCGGGAGGTCGCGGTCTTCACCGCCTCCACGCTCATGCCGAGCGCCGCCGCGACCTCCTTGTGCGGGCGCTCCTCTTCTTCCCCGGAGAGCCGCCCCTTGAGCGCCTCGAAGAGCCGCGCCTGTCCGGCCTGCGCATACTGGTCTTGCAGCGCGGTGAGCGTGCGCTCGAGCAATACCAGGGCGAAGCGCCGCTCGTAGAGCGCCTCGGGTGTGAGCGCGTGCGCAGGCTCCGCCTGGTAGCGTCGCTCCGCGCCGTCCGCGTCGAAGCTGCGGAGCGCGGCGTCGCCGCCGCGCTTCCGGGCGCGGGCGCGCTCGCGCTCGTTCGCGACGTAGTGCTTGACGCACGCGATGAGCCACGACCGAAATCGCCCGCGATCCTGGTCGGCCACCGCGAGATCGTTCCTCTCGAGGAGGCGCGCGAAAAAGCCCTGGGTCAGGTCCCGCGCCTCGTCGGCCGGCGCGCCGCGGCGGCGCACGAAGGCGTAGACGGGATACCAGTACAGCTCGCAGAGCGTGGCCAGCGCCTGCTGCCCCTCGGGGGTGAGCGGCTGGCCGGCCCTGCCGACCAGACCCCAGGAGGTCTCGGGAAAGCGGTGAGGTGGGTCGGCGGGCGCAGGCATAGAGATGGCCATGGTAACGGCAGCCACCGGAGCGGCGTAAAGTACTTTTGTCGGGGACCGCGCCGTCGACGCTGCTGGCGCCGTGGCCGTTCAGGGCCGGCCGGGTTATCCGGCGGGATCGGGCAAGCAGCAGACGGTGATGGGTCGTGGCCCGCCGCCGACCGGGATGCAGCTTCCCGGCTCATTCACTACCCATTCTGCGCGCATGCTGCCGAGCGACGGCCCGGCATCGAATTGCAGACAACCATCCCCCTCACCGGCGACCACCTCGTCGGCGCCGATGAGCGCGCTCTCGCTGCAGGCGCGGTCCGCGTAGGCGCTCACCCGCGCCTCGCACCGACTTGGCGTGCTGGGGAGGCAGGCGCAGGGCTGGCAGTCCGCCCTGTCCGCGTCTCGACGGTAGAAGGTCAGCTTGTCCGAGAACGTAGGAGCCCCGCCGGGCTCCGCAGGCGGGTAGCAGCTCTGGTCACCGCCGTTCCCGGCGATGCAGTAGCGCCAGCCTGGGGGCACATGGGCCTCCTGCTGGTGGACCATGCACAGCTCCGTGAACCCTGGGCACCGGCTCTCGGCCACGATGCCTCGACATGCCACCGCCAGCCGCAAAGGCCCCTCGGGAGGCGGCCGATCGACGGTGGTGGGTGTACACGGCGCCTCGGTGGCCGACCCGGTCCAGATCGACCGGACCTGCTCCGAGGGCACGGTACCCGGGGATACGCAGGCACCTCGCCAATCCGCAGGCGGATCGAACGGCGTGTAGGTCGCCGTCGTCGTCCGCTCGCACGACGAGAGGGAGTTCGCCTCAACCATCCGCGGCAGAACGCAATCCGGCCCCGTGCACGCGCACTCAGGGCAGAGCTCCTCGCCGGGCGGCATCGACTGGAGCAAGAACGACGTCGTCGGGGCGATCTGCTCTGTATCGCCCGTATCGGGGTTGAGCCACACGAGTTCCTCGCACGACGGCTCGGACTCCTCGGGCCCCATCCAGAGGAGCAATGGCTCGGTGAAGAAGGCCAGCTCTTGTATCACGCATTTGCCCGAACAGACCCCGTTGCTCGTGCCATCGTCGTTGACGACCGGGCACAGGCTCCACGGCTCGCCACACGTTTGCTCGCCCGTCTTGCAGGCCCCCGCGGCCAGCACGCCGCTCATACCGGCCAGGGAGAGCGCGCTCAGCGAGCGCAGAAACCACCGCTTTCTGTTCCAACTCATGTCGACCTCACCGCTGTATCCCGTGCGCAGCCGATGAGACCGCCCCCTGCGCCTTGGTGGCTCCGCCGATCAACGGCGCGCGTCCCGCCCGCCTGCGGCCTCACGACTGCCTCGGCAGACAGCACAGGATCTTGGGCTGGCCGTGCTTTACCTCGGTGAACGGCTCCCCTCCCCTCGGCGTGCAGCGCTCCGGGTCGTTCGCGAGCCACGTGGCGCTCAGGCTGCCCAGGCTCGAGCTCGGCTCAGGGACCACGCAGGCTTCTTCGTCGATCGCGTGCACATCGATGAAGAAGAGTATGTCGCTGCACGCGCGGTCCTCGTACGCATACAGGAGCGCTTCACATCCGTTCGTCGTCGGCGCGTCGCACCCGCACGGGGTGCACGCGGGTGCGGCCACCAGGTCGTCGTAGAACACCGAAAGCTTCTCGGAGAACACTCTTCGAGGGTCCTCCGTCTCCCCGGGATGCGGGCACTCCATCGTCCCATCATCGTCCGCGACGACGCAGTGGCGCCAGCCGTCTGGCAGATGCGCCTGCTGCTGGTACAGCATGCAGAGATCCGAGGGGTCCGGGCACAGCTTCAGCTCCACGTGACCGCTGCATGCGATCGCTATATTGCCCGTGCCCGCCGCCAGCGGCCGCGAGGGCTCGCTGGCGGCGAAGGGCACGCACATCTGCACAGGCGCTATGGTGAGCGAGCCGAACTGCTCCGGCGCCAGGAAACCGGGGGACACGCACGACCCATCCCAGCCCGGCGGCGAGGGGAACGGTGTCATCGTGTCCCCGGAGAGCTCGCCGCACATCGCGCGCGATCTCGCCGTCACGCCCGAGGGCAGCGCGCATCCCGGGGCCATGCAGTCGCACGCTGGGCAGTCGTGGTCGGCGATCGGCAGGGCCCGTCCAACGAACACCGGCGAAGCGCCGACGAGAGGGAGACTTTCGCCCGTTTCGGGGATGACCCGCACGAGATCGTCGCACGACGACGGCGCGAGCGTCTCGGGCCCTGTCCAGACGAGCACCGGTTCGCCGAACGCGCCCATTGGTGCGCGAACGCATTGGCCCCAGCAATGCCGGTTGCTCGTGCCGTCTTCGTTCACGACCTCGCACAGGACGTCCTCGACGCAGTCGTCCTCGCCACGGCAACCGCCCCCGCCCGCCGCCGCTACGCCGCCCGCTCCGAGGAGCGAAACGCCCACCAGCAAACCTCGCACGCTCCGCATTGCCAGCACCGTCCCTTTCGGTCTCCTTCTCCTTGGCTGCCCTACCAGGTCCCGGCGAGGAGCACGCCCCGATCCTGCACCGTCGCAACCGGCACCGCACGCACCGCGTTCTTGCCCGGCGCCGGGGCCCACCAGAAGGAGGAGAGCGCGATCGCGGCGACGACCCCCGCGCCAAGAAAGCCCGCCATCGCGGCAGCCTCGAGCGTGTCGCGGCTGTCGTTCATGTCGTGCAGCACGGCGCAGGGAGCAACGTAGTCCCTGTCCGCGCACGCAAAGGGCCCGCCGCGCCGGCGAATCCGATCTGCTTGCGCCTCCGCCTCTCCACCGCGCACCGCCGCTGCGACGGAGAAGCTCGCCCCGATCGCGACCCCCGCCGAGGCGAGCGCGAACCAGCCGATGCGGAACACCGTGCCCGCCGGCGGGCCGCTGGGCGTCGCCGGCGCGGCAGCGGCCGGCACAGGCGCGACCGGCGCCGCGGCCGGCGGCGGGGGCTTGGCCTCCAGGTGAAGGCCGATCATCGACTCCCGGCCCCGCTGCGCCTCGAATGGATAGGTGTCCTCGATGTATCCATCGAGCCTGCCGCGCGCCTCGTGCCGCCCTGGATCGAGGTAGACGAAGTACGTGGCCTGCCCGCGGCCGATCCGCTGGCCGTCGATGAACACCTCGGCCTCGGGCCGGCTCACCGCCACGGTCGCGGACGAGACCTCGCGCTCCGCCCGCTCGAGCCCCGCGGATAAGCGCCGCCGAGTCGCCGCCGCGAGCGTGTCCGGATACAGCAGCGCTTCCCGCAGGTGCTCCGCCGCGTCCCGGAATTGCCTCAGCTCGAGCTCGCAGAGGCCGAGCTCCCCCGCGAACTCCGGCCGAGGCGCCGCCTCCCACGCGGCGCGGTACGACACCTCGGCTTCCTCCCACCGCCTCGCGCGCCGCGCACGCTCGCCCCGCGCGAACGCCTCCTCGGCCCTGGAGCGCGCCTCGGCCGCTCCGGACGGTGCGGCAGGCGGCCCCTCGCAGGCGGCGATCGTCGCGCGACTCCACACGACAGATGCAGCGGCCACCGCGAGGAGCAACCGGCCTGTGGACGCCATCTCCTCGGCACCCTACGCGGTGGGTCTCTTTGCGGTCAAGCCGTCATGGCGCGGAGAAAACAGCAAAATCGACTCATCTGCCTGACAATCTGGGATGCATTTCCGGAATGCGCCGCCTCGTCCCCGCACCCTGGGCGGAGCGCCCCACGTGAACGCAACGAGCGTGGCTCGAATCAGCCCGCCGTGACGTTTTTTGAAATGCCGAACGAGCTCGCCAGGTAACCGTGTGAGCCCGGCGCGACTCAGCCCCGCATGACGTTCTTCAAATGTAGAAAGAGCTCCCCGGGTAACTGGGCTTGTATGGGGAAACCTTCTCGCAAACCGGACGCCGCTCCGGAGGGATCGCCGCTCTCGCTGAACGCGATCATGGCCGAGCACCAGGCGGCGATCCGCCGCTACGTGGAGCGGCGGGGCTTCCGGGGCGCGGATCGCGACGACATGGTCCAGGAGATCTTCCACGGCGCCGCGCGGTCCCTGCCCCGGTTCGATCCCTGCCTCGGCACCATGCGCGCCTGGCTCCTGCGCATCGCGTTCAACCTGATCTCCAAGGAGCGCCAGCGCGCCCATCGGCGGCACGAGGAGCTCTGGCCGGAGGAGGCGCTGGACGGGCTCTCCAGCGACGCGCCGGACTCCGAGACACGGCTCATCGAGGCGCAACGGAGCGACATCCTCGACGAGCTGCTCCTGGAGGTCCCTCCGACGCGCCGTGAGATCCTTGTCGCGCACGACCTCGAGGAGGAGGCGGTCCAGGACATCGCCGAGGAGCGCGCGATCCCGCGCAACACCGCGTGGAACCACCTCCGGCTCGCGCGGCTGAGCCTCGAGGCCGCCGCGCGGCGCTGGCGGGCGCGGAACCGCGGCCGCGGCGCGCTGCTCGTGCCGCTCGCCGTCGTGCTCGACGCGGGCGAAGCGCGCGCCTCGTCGGGGCCGCTCCACGGAGGCCAGCTGCGGCGGCTGCTCGGCTGGGCCCGCCGCGCTCTCGGGCGCGCGCCGTCTTGCGGCGGTGCCAGCCGGGCGGCGAGCTCGCGGCGCACATCGCAGGTGGCGACACGCGCTGTCGGAAGATCGGTGGCCCGCAGCGCGGCCGGCGCGGTGGCGGGCGCGCTGGTGCTGTTCGCCACGGATCGGATAGACGATGTTGCGACACCGCCAGCCGACGCGATCGCGCTGAGCTCGTCGCAGCTCCCGGCGGCCTTTCAGCGCGGCCCGGCCCTCCCCTGGGCTCCGGCGCTGCCGCCGGACCAGCCGGACGCCGGCGGCGCGGACGGCGGTCCCAGGGCGACCGGTCGCAGCCCATCGCGCCCATGGCAAGCGCGTGGTCCGCATCAGGACGGCGAGGGCCCATCCAGGGTCGAGGACCGGCTGTGGCGAGCGGCGATCGCGGCGCTCACGTCCGGCGGCGGCGACGCGGCGCGCCTGCTGCTCGAGCAACACCGGCGCGCATTCCCCCGGGGCGTTTATGCCGGCGACCGCGAGGAGCTCCTGCAACGCCTGCCGGCCTCGGGGGGCCCCGAATGAAGCGGTGATGGTCGGACTCGACCCTTGCCAGCGCCAGATCCCTGCCACGACCTTGCGAAGGGCAGCCGCGCTCGGCAAGCATCAGCCCGTTTTGCTCAACCCAAGGAGGCGCCTGTGGCAGACCCCTACATCGATCCTTTCGAGACGAAGATTTACGGGAAGTTCGCGCGCGAGCAGATGGCCGCGGTCCTGATGGGCAAGCTCCCTGCCCTCGACGGCATGGTCGAGTTCGCGATCGGCAAGCAGCTCATGGCCGATCAGGCGATCACGAACGTCCTCGACCGGCAGCCCAAGCCGGCGCCGGAGCTCGACAGCAGCGAGGTGCTCGAGGAGGCCCGGGACGTCATCGTGCGGTTCGCCTCGTACCTCGACTCGCTGAAAGGCAGGCCGGTCGATCCCAGGCTGTTCTTTCGCGGCGAGACGCCGAGCGTCCTCGCGCGCCGGCGGATCACGAAGCTCACCGCCGCGGTCGGGCACATCGCCGACGAGCTCGAGAGGCAGCGCGAGAAGGTCCGGGGCGCGGAGGTGTGGCTGGCCGAGCTCAGGGAAGCGCACGAGAAGCTCGGGATCATCGAGCGGCAGCAGCGCGCCACGCGCGTCGAGCGGCTCGAGCTGGGCCCGGAGGTGTCGACAGCGCGCGAGGCCTGGCTCGGCGTGTACAACGCCAACAAGAACCTCGTGCGCGGGCTGCTCGCCCACCTCGGCAAGCCGGAGCTCCTGCCGCTCATCTTCGACGACCTCGCCGAGGTCCACCGCGCGAGCGGCGTGAGCGACGCGCTCCCGCCCGGCCAGCCGGCCACGCCGCCGGAGTCGGCGGCCGCGCCGCCCGCCCAGCCGGCGCCCTCGCCAGACGCGTGAGCCCGCGGCCCGCTGCAACGCTTGATGCAAGCGTTGCAGCGGGCGACTCGGCCGTTGCAACGCTTGATGCAAGCGTTGCAACGGCCGACTCGATCGCCGAGTCGGCCGTTTCAAGGCTTGAGACGGCCGACTCTGTGGCCCAGCGGGGCGTTTCAAGGCTTGAGACGGCCAACTCGGCGGCCGAGAAAGCCGTTTCAAGGCCTGAAATCGCCGACTCGGCGACCGCGTCGGGCGTTTCAAGCCTTGAAGCGGGTGACTGCGCGCCCGGGAAGGCGATCTCAAGGCTGAAGGAGGCATTCGCAAGGGCGCGCCGCACCCGCGCGTGCGATCGCAGCGCTCCTCCGCCGCCGTCTCCCCCGCCGCCGCCGTCTCCCCCTCAACCGAGCCCTGCGCACGCGAGCGCCACCACGAGATCGTCGACCAGGGCCTGGTCCGCTGTCAGTCGCCTGACGAGGGCCCGGGGATCCCGCGCGGCGTCGGGCAGGATGGCGGTGAGCTCGCAGGCGGCGGCGCGGGCTTCGGCCAGGCGGCCGAGGCGGGCCAGGGCAACGGCGCGGTCGAGCGCGCTCCAGGCGAGGTGGAGGGGGACGATGGCCTCGGCCTCGATGAGGGCAGCCGCGTGGTCGCCGCGGCGATAGGCGTCGAGCGCGAGGGCGTGGTGGACGGCGGCGGGATAGCGCTTCGCCAGGCGCTGGTGGTTGCGGAGGATGACCGTGCCGCGCTCCCAGTCACCGGCGAGCGCGAGGACGAAGCCCGTGAACATGAGCGACCCGTCGAGCTTCAGGGCGATCTCGGCCTCGGCCAGCGCCCCCGGACCGTCGCCGGCGTCGAGCAGTACGAGCGCGAGCGCCTGGCGGGCATGGGCCAGCTTGGGCTCGAGCGCCACGGCCCGGCGCGCATGATCGGCGGCCTGGCGAAGGTCGTGCTCCCTCCCCGCCGCCGTCCACGACGAGAGCACCTGAAAGAACGCGGAATACACCAGCAGCACGCCGTCATCGGGATCGCGGTCGAGAAAGCGCGCGCAGTGGCCCGCGAGCTCGGCTTGCAGGTCGCCATCGAAGGTGGCGAGCCACCGGGGAAAGCGCAGGAGCACTTCGTACGCCGAGCGGGGCGGGTGGACGGAGCGCTCCTCGGACTCGATGGCATGGACCGCGCCGAGGGGCAGCGTGACGAGCAGGGCCGTGATCTCGCGGGCGATCTCGTCCTCGACGGCGAACAGGCGGCCGTCGACGTCATAGCGATCGAACGCTTTGCCCCACACCTGGATCCCGCGCGTTGTGTCGTGGAGCTTGACCGTCACGCGGACCGCGCCGGGGATGAGGCGCACGCTCCCCTCGACCACGTAGCGCGCCCCCCGCGCCTCGGCCTCATCCAGGGTGGCAGCGCGCGAGAGCACGCGCACGCGCGGGGCGCGAACGAAGAGGTCGCCGAGCCGGTCGGTCAGGCCGTGGGCGATGGCGCGGCTCCGCGTGCCGGTCGTGCCCGGCACCGGCGGCTCGCTCTCCGACGCGTCCGCGTTCAAGGAGGCGGAGACGGCGGCGATCGAGGTAAAGGGGAGGATCGCCACAACGGGCCCGTCGACGCTGGTCGGGATGCTCCCCGATCGGGGGGACGATGGCGCAGGCCAGTCGGCAGGCTGCGAATCCATCGGGGGGCGCGGGGAGACCGAGGGCTGGGCGGGGTCGGTCGCGGCCGGCCCGATCGCGAAGACGGGGGCACAGCGGCCGCGCGGCAGCTCGATGCGCACCGTGGCGGTGGGGCTCGCGGCGTAGTAGCGCTCGAGGGCGCGCCGGAGCTTGCTCATCTCGACGCGCACGATCGAGTCCTCGACGGAGTCGAAGCCGTCGGGCCGATCGAAGACGCGGGTGGCGAGGAGAGGCGCGCGCAGATCGGCGCCGCGCCCCGCGAGGGCCTCGCCGACCACGAAACGGAGCAGCCGGATCTGCCGCGCCGACCCACCGAACACCGGACTCGCCACCACCCGCTCCAGCTCGGCCACGACGGCCGCGTGCTGGGCGCTTCGCGGAGAACGCTTCATTCGTGGGTGCATCGTCACCCGTGGCGCTTCTGGACGCAACGGCGTGAATCGGCCCGATTCAACACCCCGGCGGACAGCGGGGGGCGCCTCGCACCACGCCCGACTGTTCCGCCGCGGAATGGCGCTCATCCCCTTCCGCAGCTTCGTGGACACCCTCCGACGGCAGAACGAGGCAGGGATGGGACGAAGAAAGAGGAGGGCGTTCACGCCCGAACTCAAGGTGGAGGCGGTACGCGCGTTCTTCGCGAGCGAGCCGTGATCCACCCGGGTGGCGAGGATGCTGGAGGAGACGGGGCCAAGGAGGGACCCGCCGCCGAAGGCGGCGAGCGTGAGCGCGCGGGCGCTGGGGCAAGGGGCGCGCGAGGGGGGATGGTCGCGCGCCCGGGTAGGGGCTCGTTCAGTGCGTGTTGAGCCAGTCGTCCATGGCGCTGATGCTGCAGCCGTGCTTCACGTGCCCTTGGCCGAGGCCGAGCTCATCGATGATCTGCTCGCAGCTGCAGCCGCCGGTGTCCTCGATCGTGTAGCTCCTGCCGGGGCCGGTTCCGTTCGACGACACCGTGTCGAACACGCCGTCGCCGTCGATATCGGCGAACCTGTTCACGCCGAGCTTCACGGTGGGGACGCCCTCCGGGAGCACGGTGCCGGCGCAGAGGTCCACGTCACCGCAGACAGCGTCGCCGTCCGCGTCGTTGTCCACGTCTGCTGGGCAGCTGTCGCAGATGTCGCCGAGGCCGTCGCCGTCGGAGTCGGTCTGGGCGCCGGGCACGCCCTGGCAGCTGTCGCAGACGTCGCCCACGCCGTCGCTGTCCGCGTCCAGCTGGCTCGCGTTGGAGGTGGTCTGGCAGTTGTCGCAGACGTCGCCCACGCCGTCGCTGTCGGCGTCCAGTTGGCTCGCGTTGGAGGTGGTCGGGCAGTTGTCGCAGGCGTTGCCCAGCCCGTCGCCGTCGTCCTCGGCCTGATCCGGGTTGGCGACGCCGACGCAGTTGTCGACCGGGTCGCAGACGTCGTCGGCATCGGCGTCGACGCAGCAGACGTTGTCCTCGTCGATCGCGCTGTCGCAGTCGTTGTCCACGCCGTCGCAGGCCTCCTGCTCCCCGGGGTTCGTGGACGGGTCCGCGTCATTGCAGTCGACGCACGAGCTGTAGCCGTCGGCGTCACCGTCGATGTCTCCGCAGGCGACCGTGCCGGTGCAAGCGCCGATGCAGCCGCCCAGCCCGCCGAGGAACACCCCGCTGTCGAGGGCGTGATCGCCGCCGTCGCAGATCACGATCTGCAGCACGTGCGCGCCGGGCGCCGCGAGCGCCTGCGTGGTGAGGAGGCCCGTCGATCCGCCGTACTCGGTCTCGGTCGCCGGCGCCACGACCACGCTCCCGCCGCTGAAGAACGGGCCGTTGATGGTGATGGGGGCGTTGTTCTCGTCGAAGACGATCTGCACCCCGTCCAGGTAGACGCCGTAGACGTCATTGAACGCCGGGCTGCCCACGAAGACCGGGTACTCGTCCGAGCCGAAGATGGACTGGAACGAGATCCCGCTGAAGCCCGGCGCGAGATCGAAGTTGATGGTCAGCTTGGCGGCGTCCTGGCTCACGATGCCCGGGATCAGCGCGTTGCAGAGCGGATCGCCGGGCAGGCCATTGTTCTGGTTGGCGAATCCGTCGTCCGGGGGCAGGGCGAGCGACGCACCCCCGGACGTCAAGATCGCGCCGTCCGCGATGCCGAGCGGACCGTCGGAGTACGTGCCCGAAGCGGTCGCCGCGCCGCTGTAGCTCGTGGACGTCACGTTGATCGCGCCCCCGGACGCCACCAGGGCGGAGGTCAGCGCGCCGGCGTCAGTGGTCGTCCCGATGGTGAGGCTGAACGCGCTGCCCCCGTAACCGAGGCACAATAACGCTGCGCCGGTAGCTGCAAGCTTTCTCATCATGTTCTCCTTATGTGGACTCAAGATCGATGCTGGTGCAAATACGCCGTTTTCGGAGGTGATGTCGAGGCAGGCCCCTGCGCGTCTTTCGCGTTTCGCGCGCGCCGCCGCACGAGCCACCGGCTCCCGTGCTGAAATCGCGCCATGGCGGGGCGCATCTTCGTGCGCTACGGGCTCATCCGCGTCGTTCGGCTCGCTGCGGCGTACTTTCGTACGCCTCACTCGCCTGCCTAGCGGCTGAGCCCGTATCACGCGAATCTGCACCCCGCTAAAATCAGGGCACACCGCCTCATCGGGCCCGTTTGCCCGGTATCGCGAACACCGCGGTACCGGGCGCGAGCAAGCCATCGAGCCCAGTCGTGCGCCGCCGCCGCTGCGGCCTGGATGCCTCAGCTGCGGAGCGCGCCCCTCACCCTCCTGAACGACCGCTGACACTTCGTCGCAACCGACGAAGGGGCGGCGATTCGTATACTACTCACCAGGCGAGCCATGTAAATCAAATAACACGTTCACCCACTTCATGACCGTTCATGGACAGACGCTGCCGTTTGTGCACGGGCGATGTCGCTGTTGGCACTCCTGGCTTGGCACGTCCTGGGCCGCGATCCGCTCACTCCGCCGAGCGCGATCGACGGTGAGCTACCCGCACGTCGCGCCTCGCACCACACCGGCCGTTCCGTCGCGAAATACGCGAGAAGCGGCGCGATGCGCGGACGGCGATGTGATTCACAGTGAATTCACAGTGAAACAACGTGACGGGCCGCTGAGCCGACATTTACCGTGCGCGAGGGGGCCGTCGCGACGCTCGGGGGCATCGGCACGGGTCTGGCCGTCTGGGGCGTCGATCCGGTCGCGCTCTTCGACGCCGCGCCCCGCGAGGTGCAGCCCGCGCTCTCGCCGTCGCTGCTCGGCCAAGCCCCGATCCCGAGATCGCTGGATCCGTGCTCCTTCACTTCCCGTCGACAGGCGGCCCACGCGTATGATTGCATGACTATTTCGTCACAAAGGAGCTTTCAACGATGCCTATCTCTCGAGTTCAGCTTGCAGCCGCGGCGCTCGCCGCAGCGATCGGGGGGCTTTTCGCTGGCGCCGGGGGCGCTTCCGCGGAGGGCACGGACTTCGCCGGAACCTACGTGGCGAGCCTCCCGGATCGAGCGGAAATCCTGCACCTTCACCGGGACGGCACGGCCGGGATGACCCTCTCGGATCAGGTCACGTTCGGCGCCGGCGGGTTCACGTTCAGCGACAGCCTGGGCTCCTGGAGGCGCGCGGGGAGCCACACGATCTCCATGCGCATGCTCAACCTCAACTTCGATCTGACCGGCGCAGCGCCCGCGTTCTCCGGGATCGCCGTCGTCGACTACGTCCTGGTGTTCGCGCCGGACAAGGACACGTTCACGGCGAGCTGCCAGGGCAAGATCTTCGCCACGGGCGTCGACCCGGTCGATCCAGGCGCCACTCCGATCACGGAGTTCGATTGCGCGTACCTGGATGGATATCTCTACCATCGGTCGTCCGCGCCGTAGCTCTCCGCACCAAAAACGCCTCCGGCGGCGCCACCGCCGTGAGATAAGAGATAGTTTCTCCATGCCCGTTTGAACGGACCTGTCGCGGCGCCCTGGCGCGAGGACGCGCCGGGACCGCGCGCCCTGGTCCATGGAAAGGATCGAAACCGTATGCACAAGAGGCTCCTGTTCGCTCTCTCGCTGCTCCCGCTCGCGGCCTTCGGGCTCGCCCTCTGGCCGGCGCCCACCCTGGCCAGCGGCTTCCCCGCCAGCTGCGCCGGGACCTACCTGATCTCCGAAGCCGGCGGGGCCAGGGATTTCTGGACGTTCGCGGCCGACGGGTCCTTCTTCGGGACCACCTCGACCCAGCCCCTCTACAATTTCTCGAACCAGCAGGGGAGCTGGGAGAAGGTCGGTAACGAAGGCGCTCGGGGCGCCCTGTTCGCGTTCGTGTACGACGAGGACAACACCCTGATGACGACGGCGCGGATCGAACTCGTCGTCGACACGGTCGGTCAGGGCTGCGACGAGATCGCCGGCTCCCTCGTCGTGCGAACCTTCGAGGAGGGGGAAGATCCGCTCGATCCTTCGAGCGACACCGGCGATCCCATCGCGTCCGACACCTTCACCGGCCGGCGCGCGAAGCCGAGCCCCTGACGGCCTCCGCGCGGCGGTGTCCAGGAAGCGATCCGCTTTCTCCCCCCACCTCACAGACATCCTACAACGTGCCTGCGGGAGGGGGGAGACCGTGAGTCGCGCCGCCGAGCTTCAGGGACCGCTACGTGTCGGTACGGCCGGTCTCGTCAGTAGACGACCCAGACGATACGCAGCGTGAGGGCGAAAAGGCGGGTCAGAGTCCGTTGGGGATCACGGTGACGGTGCCGGATGCCCTGTTGGTCAGGACGAGATCGTCGTAACCATCGCCATCCAGGTCCGCGGCGGCGATGGCATTGAGGCCGGGCGAGGCGCCGGTCGGGACGACGGGGCCCGAGGTGAAGGCCCCGCTGCCGTTGCCGGTCATCGGGCGGACGCCGCCCGAGGAGGTGGTGACCAGGATGTAGGCGTCGAGCTTGCCATCGCCGTTGAAATCACTGGCCACGACCCCCAGCGCCGAGTTGGCGATCGGGCTGGGCGCGGCGGCGGACTGAACGCCGCTCGCGAAAGTGCCGCTGCCGTTCCCTTTGAAGAAGAAGAGGAACCGGCCGGCCGCGCCGTTCGAGAGAATGTCGAGCTTGCCGTCGCCGTCGGCGTCGCCGAAGGCGATGCCCGCCGTCTGGCCGTTGGCCGAGTTGGCGTAGGCGACCGGCGCGGCGAACGAGCCGTTGCCCTGGTTGATGAGGATCGACAGGCGTGCGGAGGCGGGGCTCGTCACCACGATATCCGAGAAGCCGTCGCCGTTCAGATCACGGCAGGCGATGGTCGACTGCACGCCGCCGGTCCCCACGATGGGGATGAGCACGGGCGCGCCGAAGCTGCCCGCGCCGGTGCCGAAGATCACGCTCACCCGGCTCAGGGTCACGCTGGTGGTGGCGATGTCGGCCGCCCCATCGTGATCGAAGTCCCCGGTGCAGAGGTGGACGGAGCCCGGGCTGCCGGTGGTGAAGCTCGTCGGCGCGCCGAAGGTACCGGGCGCGCTCGGGCCCAGGTTCCGGTAGACGCTGATGCTCCCGTTGATGAGGGGCAGGTTGGCCTGGCCGTCGACGGTGACGGCGTCGAGCCACCCGTCGCCGTCCACGTCCACCGCCACGACCGCGTTGCTGGAGAGCGGGGCGCCCGTGGAGTAGAGCTCCGGCTGGACGGTCGCGTCGCCGTTGCCGTGGAATACGGAGAGCGACCCGGAGGGGGTCAGCAACGATCCGGATTCGCCGTTGGCCACCAGGATGTCGAGCTTGCCGTCGCCATTCACATCGGCGACCGCCGGAGCCAGCGGGTTGTGGGGGTCGGAGACGTTGATCGGCGTGCCGGGGACCTGACCGGTGGGCGGGGTCTGGCAGCCACCGTTCGAGCAGATTTCACCCGTGGCGCACGCGAGGTTGCAGGCGTTGCAGTGGGAGGCGTCGCTCTCGAGGTTCACCTCGCAGCCGTCGGACGTGAGCCCGTTGCAGTCCGCGAGGCCGCCTTCGCAAGCCTCGCAGTTGGCCCCCTCGTAGGTGAGCGCGCACTCGCAGGTGTAGCTGTTGATGCCGCCGGTGCAGGTCCCGCCGTTCTGGCACGGGTTGGGCGCGCACGGGTCGATGCCCGTGCACGTCACGCCGTCGCCTTCGTACCCCGCGTCGCAAGCGCAGGTGAACGAGCCCGACGTGTTGGTGCACGTCGCGTTCGCGTCGCAGTTGGCCGTAGCGGCGGCGCACTCGTCGACGTCCGTGCACGTGACGCCGTCGCCGGAGTAGCCCTCGTCGCAAGCGCAGGTGAAGGAGCCCGGCGTGTTGGTGCACGCAGCGTTCGCGCCGCAGTTGTCGGTGCCCAGGGCGCACTCGTCGACGTCCGTGCACGTGATGCCGTCGCCGGAGTAGCCCGCGTCGCAGGCGCAGGTGAAGGAGCCCGGCGTGTTGGTGCACGCAGCGTTCGCGCCGCAGTTGTCGGCGCCCAGGGCGCACTCGTCGACGTCCGTACACGTGATGCCGTCGCCGGAGTAGCCCGCATCGCAAGCGCAGGTGAAGGAGCCCGGCGTGTTGGTGCACGCAGCGTTCGCGCCGCAGTTGTCGGTGCCCAGGGCGCACTCGTCGACGTCCGTGCACGTCACGCCGTCGCCGGAGTAGCCCGCATTGCAGGCGCAGGTGAAGGAGCCCGTCGTGTTGGTGCACGCCGCGTTCGCGTCGCAGTTGTCGGTGCCCAGGGCGCACTCGTCGACGTCCGTGCACGTGCCGCTCTGGCAGGTGAGGCCGTCGCAGCAAGGCACCGTGGCGTCGCACGGCGCGTTCACCGCCAGACAGCCAAGGCCGCCGCAGGTCGGGTCGTAGAGCGGCGAGCTCGGGTCGAGGCTGGTGACGTAATCGCCGGCATGGGCGCTGTGCCCGTTGATGCACGCCTGATCGCTGATGCGAACGATCGTGTACGGCTTCGTCCCGGAGCTGGTCTTATGACAGATCTGGACCGTACCGTTGACGTCGAAGTAGTTGCACTGCTCGGGGGTGAGCGCGCCGTGGGCTTCGCCCACGGCCTCGTCGTCATCGCCGTCGGCCGCGGAGGGGCCGGCGCTGGTGCAGCTCGCGAGCAGCAGGGTGGAGAAAGCCGGGATCGCTAGATAGGCGAGAAGAGAGCTCTTGAGAGAGCGCATGGGTTGTCCTCTGTTTTGGTTCAAGCGATGGGGTGCCGCGCGATGCCGAGCCTGCGCTGGCTGGAGAAACTTCAGGTCATCTAATTTGACAATTCAAGATCGATGCCAGCGTGAACACGTCGTTTGCGGCGGTGATGTCGAGGCAGGCCCCTGCGCGTCTTTCGCGTTTCGCGCGCGCCGCCGCACGAGCCACCGGCTCCCGCGCTGAAATCGCGCTAAAATCAGCGCACACCGCCTCATCGGGCCCGTTTCCCCGGCATCGCGCACACCGCGCTGCCAGGCACGAGCAAGCCCTCGAGCCGAGTCGTGCGCCGCCGCCGCTGCTGCCTGAAGGCCTCAGCTGCGGAGCGCACCCCTCACCCTCCTGAACGACCGCTGACACTTGGCCGCAACCGACGAAGGGGCGGCGGTTCGTATACTAATCGCCAGGCGAGCCATGTAAATCAAATAACGCGTTCACCCACTTCATGGCCGTTGATGGACAGACGCTGCCGTTTGTGCACGGGCGATGTCGCTCTTGGCACGTCCTGGGCAGCGACCCGCTCGATCCCCCGAGCGAGATCGACGGTGAGCTGCCGGCACGTCGCGCCTCGCACCACGCCCGACCGTTCCGCCGCGGAATACGCGAGGAGCGACGCGATGCGCGGGCGGAGATGTGATTCACAGTGAATTCACAGTGAAAGAACGTGACGGGCCGCTGAGCCGACGTTTACCGTGCACGAGGCGGCCGCCGCGACGCTCGGGGGCCCCATTCTCACAGGAAGGATGACCGATGCTCCGCAACGCGAAGATCAAGACGCTGCGAATCGCCCAGCTCACCGTGGCCACCATCATGACCGCCGCAGCCGCGGTGTGCATGACCCTCGCTGCACCCGCGCGTGCAGCGGTCATCGACGTTCAATGCGTGGGATCCTTCAACCGCTCCTTCAGCCCGGCCATCACCGTCGCCCCGCAGACTGTCACGGCGACCGAAGCCTTCGACTATGACACCTGCCTGATCGGCCCCAGCGCCACCGGCGCCGCCTCCGCCTCGCTATCCCTCAGCTGCGTCAACGTCACCGCGGGACCGCCGGTGACCGAGACTGTCACCTGGAACGACGCCACCGGCGGCACCAGCACCATCGCCTGGTCAGCCCCCACCATCGTCGGCCAGACCGTCCTCTTTACCGGGACCGTCACCGCCGGGCGCTACGCCGGAGACTCTGCCACCAAGATCACCTCCGGGATCAGCTATCTCGGCAGCGTCGTCGGATGCCTGCTCGGCACTCCCGTCAGCAACACCACAGGCCTGGTCGACAGCATCGTGCTCACCCAATGATTGCACGGGGGAAGGGACTCCAGATCTGAGACATCCCCTCGAATTCTTCGGAAAATTCACAGGGAGGCGGGGAGACGGGGAGGAAAATCTCCAAATACTCCCTGTCTCCCCGCCTCCCTGTTCAATTTTGCCGCTGAAAAGGCCCGCGCCCGCGCCTTCGCCTCAGATCACCCGGTCCTCGAGCGGCTCCCCGCGCTCGAACCGCCGCAGGTTGGCCAGGAAATGCTCCACCTGCGCCACCGGCTCCTCGCGCCGCCCGCCGGCGGCGTGCGGGGTGATGGTGCAGCCCGGCGCGCGCCACAGCGGGTGATCGGGCGGCAGCGGCTCGGGGTCCGTCACGTCGAGGTACGCGCCGGCCAGGCGGCGCGCCTCGAGCGCCTCGAGCAGCGCCGCCTGGTCCACGGTGGCGCCCCGGCCGACGTTGAAGAACCACGCGTCCGGGCGCATCCGCGCGAGCAGCGCGCGCGAGACGAGGCCGCGCGTGCCCTCGGCCGCGGGCAGGCTCGAGACGACATGGTCCGCCCAGGCAAAGGCGTCGCCGAGCGCCTCGGGCGCGACGACGCGGCCAGGCTCGTCGCCGTGGGGGCGGGCGCGCAGGATGCACAGCTCCACCTCGAACGGGGCGAGCAGCGCGGCGAGCCGACGGCCGATGGCGCCGAAGCCGAGGAGCAGCACCCGCCGGCCGCGCAGCAGCGCGCTCCTCGAGCGCACCGACGCGTCGGGCCAGCCGCGCGGGCCGAGCTGGTTCTCGATGCACTCGGGCAGACGCCGCGAGGCCGCGAGCAGGAACGCGAGCGCGTGCTCCGCGCACGGGTCGGCGTAGACGCCGCTGCTCGTCGTGAGGACGGCGCCGCGCGCGGCGAGCGCCGCGCGCACGGCCGCCACATCATAGCGCGTGTAGCCCGCGGTGCTGAGGTGCACCCAGCGCAGGCGCGGGGCCGCGCACACGTCGTCCGGGTGCGGCTGGCCGAAGACGACGTCCGCGCCCAGCACCACCGGATCCCGCCCGACGACGGCGAGGTTCTCCGCGGAGCGCGCGGCCGGCATCGCGAGCTCGTGCGGCCCGACGCCCTCCGCCAGCAAGCGCTCCACCTCCGCAGGGAACGTCATGGTGCAGGCGACGACCATTCGCATCGACGCCCCGCTCATCCGTGCACCGCGCGCCCGAACTCCCTCATCCACGCCTCCTCGTCCGACGTGAGCGGCCCCTTCGCGAGCGCGTCGAGGTTCTCCTCGATCTCGGCGCGGCTCTTCGGCCCCGTCAGCGCGAGATCCACGTGCGGGCTGGAGAGCTGGAAGCGATAGCAGTCGCCCGCCGTCATCGCCGGGCGCTCCCAGCCCTTCGGCTTCTTCAGGAGGCGCCGCCACGCCGTCGCCGTGTAGGCGAGGACGCTCGGCCGCGCGTCGCGCACGTGCGGGAAGATGTCCCGCTCCGCCCCGGGGTGCGCGGCGTTGTAGCGGATCATGAGCAGATCGAGCGGCGAGGAGCCCGCGAGCTCGCCTGCCCGCGGGCGGTCGTGGATGCTCACGCCGAACGCGCGCACCTTGCCGCTCTCGCGCAGGTGCAAGAGCTCGCGCTCCGTCGCGCTCGTCCACGCGGAGCCGACGCCGAGCCAGCCGAGCAGGTAGACGTCGAGGTGATCGGTCCCGAGCTCCCGCAGGAGCTTCTCGGCCCCCCTGCGCACGCCCCAGCCGAACCAGCCGACCTGCGCGACGCCGACCACCGCCACGCTGTCGCGGCGCCGCTCTAGCGCCTCGCGCAGCGGATTGCGGAGGCCGCCGGCGCGCAGGGTCCAGAAGAAGAGGTTGACGCCGCGATCCATCGCCGCGCGCACGCCGTCCTCGTCGATGCCGTAGTTCGCGGCGAGGCCGAGCCGGAAGATGCGCTTGCCGCGAAGCGCCGTCGGCGCGCGGTGGAGCCAGTCATCCATGCGGCGGATTCTACACCACCTCAGTCGATGTCGTCGTACTCGCGGTAGAGGAGCCCCGGGACGCGCGGGGTGCGGACGTCGAAGCCGAAGCTGCGATCGACCGCCTCGAAGAGCTCGATCCGCTGCGCGAGCGCCTCGGGCTCGCCGACGCAGGAGGGGCCGTGGCGCTCTCGCCAGCGGCCCTCGGAGCGGATGAGCGGGAAGCCGCGCGTGGCCAGGGCGACCGCGAACGTGCCCGGGGCGAGACTCGCCACGTCGGAGCGCTCGGCGCGACTGGCCTCCATCGACGGCGACTCCACCCATCCGAGCCGGTCGCCCTCGCGCGAGGCGCGGATGAGGTGCTCCTTGCGGCCGTCGACGACGACGCCGAACGTGGCCTCGCCGCCGTCGATCTCGATGTCGTACGCGGGCAGCCCGCGGCGCCACGTGAAGGCGAGCGCGTCCGCCCACCCGGCGACCCACATGCGCAGGCCGAGATAGAACCTCACCGCCGCCTGCCACGCCCAGGGGGTCCTCACGCCGAGGCCCTGCGCGCCGTGCGCCCGCGCGACCTCGTCCGCGCGGCGCAGCGCCGCGCTCGCGACGCCGCGGCCGCGGTGGGCGGACAGAACGTAGAGACTCGACACCTCCAGCAGCGTCCCGTTGAGGCCGCCCGTGGACAGCGCGATCGTCCCGACCCGACAGCCATCCTGCGTGAGCCAGTACGGGACCACGTAGCGCGCGCCCGCGTGAGGGGTCCCGAGCTGCGCCCCGTCGCGCGTCGCCCTGGGCTCCCACACGTCCCGCAGCTCGGCGCCGCGCGACGCCGGATCGACGCGCTCGAAGAAGCGGTTCTCGACGAGCGACGCGAGCTCGCAGTCCATCCACAGGCGCGTCTCCGCGTCGTCCATGGCCAGCCGCTCGATCGCGCCCCCCGCGACGAGCACGGCATGAACCGCGAGCATGCGCCGCTCTGCGCCGTCGTCCCCCACCGCTCGTGCGAGCGACGGTATCACAGGCGAGCCGGATCGCCCGCGCCCACAGCGCAGGATCGCGACGCCAGCGCGCCACCGGGCGACCGGCCCGCCACACATTCGCCGCCCACGGCCGCCCCGACCTGTGCGAGACTCCTGCCGACCGATGGGCCAGGACACCTCTCCCCGGTGCGCCGGCTGCAGCTCTCCGCTGCCGGAGAACGCCCGCTTCTGCCCGTCGTGCGGCCACCTCGTCACCGAGCCCGGCCCCGGCTACGCCCCGACGGCGTTCCCCGCGACGCAGCCCGGCGCCGTCGGGCTGCCGCCACCCTCTCTCCCGCTGCCGCCGGTGCGACTCCTGCCCGGGACGGAGATCAGCGTCTATCGCATCGAGACGACGCTCGGCGAGGGCGGCATGGGCGTCGTCTACCGGGCCCACGATCGGGCGCGCGAGCGCGTCGTGGCCGTCAAATGCCTGCACTCGAACCTGTGCGGCAACGCCGAGATCCGGCGGCGGTTCGCGCGCGAGGCGCGGGTGCTCCGCTCCTGGAGCCACGAGAACGTCGTCGCCGTCTACGACTTCGTCGAGCGCGATCACCTGCTCGCGATCGTCATGGAGTACGTCGAGGGGTCGACGCTGGTGCGGCACCTCGAGCGGTGGCGCGGGCGCATCCCGTTCCAGGAGATCCGCGCGCTGTTCGGCGGGGTCCTCGACGCCATGGACGAGGGGCACCGGCTGGGCATCATCCACCGCGACCTGAAGCCCGACAACATCCTCGTCACGGCCGGCAAGGAGGGGCTGACGCCCAAGATCGTCGACTTCGGCATCGCCAAGATCCTCGAGGGGACGACCTACACGCTGAGCGGCGCGTTCCTCGGGACGTGCTGTTACATGTCGCCCGAGCAGGTGAAGAGCCCTCACGCGGCGGACCCGCGCTCGGACATCTACTCTCTCGGCGTGACGCTCTACAAGCTCGCGACCGGGCAGGTGCCGTTCGACAGCCCCAACCACTTCGCCGTCATGATGGCCCACGTGGCCGATCCCCCGGCGCCGCCCTCGTCGCTCCGCCCCGACATCCCGCCGGCCCTCGACCGGCTCATCCTCGACGCGCTCGCGAAGGATCCGGCCGGGAGGCCGGCGTCGTGCGCGGAGTTCAAGGCGCGGCTCGACGAGGCGCTCGCGGAGTTCTCGCCCTCCCCGGCGCGGCCCTCGTCCGACGGGCGCGAGCTCGCGCCGACGGTCCGCGAGAAGACAGGCGAGCAGATGATCCTCGTGCCCGGCGGGCCCTTCCTCAGCGGGCAGCAGCGCCGGAGGGTCCATGTCGACGCCTTCTACATGGACCGGACGCCGGTCACGAACCGGCAGTTCAAGGCGTTCGTCGACGTGACCGGGTATCGCCCCGACGACCCCGACGCGAGCCGGTTCCTCTCCCATTTCAGGCGGGGCGAGATCCCCGCGGGCCTCGAGGACCACCCGGTGGTGTACGTGTCGTGGGACGACGCGCGGGCCTACGCGAACTGGGCCGGCAAGCGCCTGCCCACCGAGGCCGAGTGGGAGAAGGCCGCGCGCGGCACCGACGGCCGCAAGTACCCCTGGGGGCGCGCCGATCCGGGGCCGTCGCGCGCGAACCACGACAACCGCGAGGGCGGGACGGTGCCCGTCGGCTCGCTGCCCGCGGGCGCCTCGCCCTACGGCATCCTGGACCTCGCCGGGAACGTCTGGGAGTGGTGCGAGGACTACGACGATGCGCTGTTCTATGCAGACGGCCCCTCCCACAACCCGCGCAACACCCGGCCTCCGGACCGGCCGCTGCTCGTGATGCGCGGCGGCTCGTGGATGTACGGCGCGCAGTCGCTCCGCACCTGGGCGCGCACGAGCTTCGAGGCGCACTACCGCTTCGCCGGCGGCGGCTTCCGCTGCGTGCGCACGGCGTCGTCGAGCTGATCGGCGCGGCGGCTCACGAGCGCCTGGTCAACCGGCGGCGGCGCGGTTAGAACCGCCGGGCAGATGAAGAAGGCCACGGCGAGCGGCGGCGTCCGCGTGCGGCTGACCGGCATCCGGCGCGTCTTCCCGGTGCTGGACGACGCGGGCCGCGCGCTCGGGGGCGGCGCCTCCGGCGTCGTCGCGATCGACGGCATCGACCTCGACATCGCGCCGGGCGCGTTCGTCGCGCTGCTCGGGCCGTCCGGGTGCGGCAAATCCACCTTGCTGCGCCTCGTCGCGGGGCTGGACCGCGCCGACGCCGGCGCCGCGGTCGTCGAGGCCGAGGAGGGGGCGGGCGACGCTCGGCGCGCGCGCGCGCCCATCGCGTACGTCTTCCAGGACGCGCACCTCCTGCCCTGGCGGAGCGTCCTCGAGAACGCCGCGCTGCCGCTCGAGCTCGCCGGGGCGCCGCTCGAGGAGCGCCACGCCGCGGCGCGGGCCGCGCTCCTCCAGGTCGGGCTCGACGACGCGGGCGCGCGGTACCCGGCCGAGCTCTCCGGCGGCATGCGCATGCGCGTGTCGCTCGCCCGCGCGATGGTCACGCGCCCGCGGCTGCTCCTGCTCGACGAGCCGTTCGCCGCGCTCGACGAGCTCACCAGGGGCCGGCTCGACGATCAGCTGCGCGCGCTGTGGGCCGAGCTCGGCATGACCGTGCTCTTCGTGACCCACTCGATCACCGAGGCCGCCTACCTCGCCGAGCGCGCCGTCGTGCTGTCCCCGCGGCCGGCGCGCGTCGTCGCCGACCGCGCGCTGGAGCTGCCGGAGGAGCGGACCGCCGCGCTGCGCACCGAGCCGGCCTTCGCGCGCGAGGTGCGCGCGCTGCAGGAGGCGCTCGAGCGGGGCGGGGCGTGAGGCGGCGGCCGGGAGGCGACGGGCGCAGAGCCATCGCGCGCTTCTCACGGCGCGGCCGTCACCCTGCCGTCACGGGCTCCAGGGCCGGTTGACGCGGACGAGCTGCCCGGCCAGCGACGGGAGCGACGCTATCGCTTGGTGGACACGGGCAGCTTGGCCCTCGGTGTCCGGATCCTCGGCGCACACGACGATACCCGCGTGATCCGCGCGCTGCCGGTGCAGACGGATGAAGTCCCGTCGGTTCAGCGTGATGACGGCGCGACCCGAGCGCGCCGCGAACTCGAGGACCATCTCATCAGGTATCGCCTGTCCCGCATTCCCCGCCTCCTGCGTCGTGAGCACGTCGTGCCCCAGCGCCCGGAGCCCCTCCACGACCTGACGCGGGAAGTTCTCGTTTGCGTAGAACGATGCCATGAATCAGGCGTCCTCATTCTCCTGGATGGACCTCTCGACCTCCTCGGCGTGCGCGTCGACGTAGGACCAGGCATTCACGAGATCTGCGGCGCGGAGGGTCGGAAAGTTGTCGAGGATGCGGGCCTCGCTCCAGCCCAGGCGGCGATATCGTTCGAGTGTCCACACAGGA
This sequence comes from Sorangium sp. So ce321, assembly GCF_051530195.1. Lineage (NCBI taxonomy): Bacteria > Pseudomonadati > Myxococcota > Polyangiales > Polyangiaceae > Sorangium > Sorangium sp. So ce321. The sequence goes on from NZ_CP150329.1 coordinate 9,650,894, forward strand.
ATGCGCGTGCGCACGATGCAGGCATCCCCGCCGCAGACGCCCGGTCGCTTCTCCACGCCGGCGAACGCACGTGTGATGGCGGGAAACAGCGTGCGCGCGAGCTGCGCCTTCTCGGCATCGCTGAGCCGCGCGAGCTCGTGCTCGAGATCCTGCAGGGTCACGGCCATGCGCTGGAGCGTAGGAGCAACACCTTCGCGAAGGAAGCCTGACGCAGCGCACATCGCCCGTGCCGCGCCTCGTGGCCGCTCCTGCCGGCGTCGAGCAGCTCCCCGGAGCACGCCACGTCCCCTGGGCGGCGAGCGCCGCGTCGCGAGCCGCGGAGCCGAGCGCGGCGCCCGGACCTGCACGGGACCGCACACCAGCGTGGCTCCCGCTGAGCCCGGCCCCTCCCGGCGGCGCTCGTCCCGCACGGCCCGCGGCCTCTCCTCTCCCGCGCCCCTGACCTCCGCCGCGAGCGACGCCCATCGTGGGCAGAGCTCCCACTCGGCGCACGAAGGCGCGCGCGAACGCGCTTCCATGCGGACTGCGCGCCCGTACAATCGCCTCATGCCCACGTGCCCCCGGCGATTGCTTCCCCTCGCGCTACCATGGTTTTTGCTCGCTGCAGCGGCCTGCAGCAACCCGGAGATCGTGACGCACCCGGGCGAGGGCGGCGGGGGCGGGGCCGGCGGCAGCACGATCGAGAGCACCGGCGTGTTCGTCGGATCGACGGTCGGCTCGGGCGGGACGGGCGGCGTCGAGCCCGGCTGTGAGGGCGTGGCGTGCCGGCCGGACCAGCACTGTGAGCTGGAGGACGAACAGCCCACCTGCGTCAACAACACCTGCGACGACCTCGCCTGCGGCCCCACCGAGGAGTGCCAGACGACCGCCGAAGGGGGCGCCATCTGCGTCGATATCGGCTGCCGCAGCGACCTCCAGTGTCCCCTCGATCGGTATTGCAACGGACCCCTCTGCGTCGCCGACGCCTGCACCGCCGGCGAGCGCACGTGCGACGGCGACAGCCTCAGGCTCTGCGTCTCGAACGGCAGCGACACGCGCGAGCTCTTCACGTGCGGCGGAGAGGCCTACTTCGAGAGCACGTGCACCGACGACGGCATGGGCAACGCCAACTGCCCCTGCGAGGACGACTGGGACTGCCCCACCTACGCCGCCTGCGAGGTCGGCTCCTGCTCCGGCACCGGCGCCGCGCCCACGTGCCTCCTGCCCCCGGAGCCGTTCGAGAGCGTCCTGCCGCAGATCGAGATCCAGTGGGGAGGGCAGAACCGCGCCAACTCGAGCGCCACCGGCAGCCCGTTCCCGACCTCGGCGCAGAACGTCATGACGCCGCTCGTCGCCAACCTCGACGACGACAACGGCGACGGGCTCATCAACGAGCTCGACTTCGCCGAGATCATCTTCTCGACGTTCTGCGGCTCGACGTACAGCAACAGCGGCGTCCTCCGCGCCATCCACGGCGGCGGCCCCAACAAGGGGCGCGACTACTTCGCGGTGCTCGGCGCGCAGGTGTGGCACGAAGGCAATCCGACCGACGTGGCCTACCGCTGCAGCGACGCGACGCTGCTGCCGACCGCCGCGCTGGCCGTCGGCGATCTCGACGGCGACGGCGTGCCGGAGATCGTCGCGATCACCGAGCTGTCCGGGCTCCAGATCTTCAGCAATACGGGCGAGACCCGGCTCCTCGCGAACAACCGCTGGACAGGTTACAACGAGCCGGCGCCGTCGATCGCCAACATCGACGGCGAGGGGCTCCCGGAGATCGTCGTCGGGGCGAACGTGTTCACGCTCCACGTCGACCCGGAGACCCGCGTGCTCTCGATCGTCGACCAGTTCAAGGGCATCCTGGCGCAGGGGATCCAGGGGGAAGCGTCGAACCCGCTCAACCGGCTCGGACCCATCACGTGCATCGCGAACCTCAAGGACGATCACCGGCTGGAGATCGTCGCGGGGAGCACCGTTTACGCGCTGCCCCGCCCGCCGACCGGCGTGACGAGCAGGGCCGGGTGCGCGCCCCCCTACGACGACGCGGAGGCGACGGCGTTCTGCAACGGGGAGCTCCTCGTGGTCTGGGACGGGCAGGCCGTCAACGGCGAGGACGACACCGGCGCGAAGGTGATCCCGGAGATCCACCGCGACGGGTTCTGCGCCGTGGCCGACGTCCTCGGGGCGGACCAGGCCGCCGCGCCAGGCCCGAGCAACCCGCTCGACCAGGTCCCGGAGGTGGTCCTGTTCAACAACGGGCAGTTCTTCGTGCTCAACGGGCAGACCGGCATGATCGCGCGCAACATGGCGATGGGCACGGGCGCCACGCGCGACGGCGGGGCGCCGAACGTGGACGACTTCGACGGCGACGGCTTCCCCGAGGTCGGCACGGCGTTCGGCCTCCGCTACATGATGCTCGACCTCCAGGCGCCGACCGCGGAGTGCCCCGCGTGGACCAACCCGCTCAACGACGCCGGCACGGGGGTGGCCAACCCCCCGCGGACGCTGAACGGGCGGGCGTGCAGCACCGACGAGGACTGCGGCGCCCCGGGCGCGGCGACGTGCAACCAGCAGACGGGCGCCTGCGTCTGCTACCACAACGGCTGGCAGCGCGTCACGGAGGACAACTCCAGCCGCTCGACCGGGTCGAGCGTGTTCGACTTCAACGGCGACGGCGCCGCCGAGGTCATCTACAACGACGAGTGCTACTTCCGCATCTACGATGGTGTGACGGGCGGCGTCCTGTTCAAGGAGCACTCGCCGAGCCGCACCCGCTCCGAGTACCCGATCGTCGCCGACGTCGACAACGACGGCAACGCGGAGATCGTGTTCGCCACCTCGAACGAGTCCAGCAACTGCGGCGAGGGCGTCGACTACAACAACGGCCTCGAGGTCTGGGGCGCGCAGAACGATCTCTGGGTCTCGGCCCGCCGCATCTGGAACCAGCACAGCTACCACGTGACGAACGTGCTCGAGAGCGGCGGCATCCCCGTGCGGGAGCCCGAGAGCTGGAAGACATACGGCGGCCGCGTCTACAACACCTACCGCTCGAACCCGCGGTCGTACGGCATCGCGCCGGACCTCACGCTGAGCGGCGTCCAGGTCTCGTCGCCCGACGCGGCCTGCGGCGAGCTCACCGACAACATCAACATCACGGTGCGCGTCGACAACCTCGGCGACCTCCGCGTCGGCCCCGGCGTCGTCATCAGCTTCTACGGCGAGTGGGACGACCCGGCCGTCGCGGAGCCGCTCTTCGACGCGGCCCTCGACCCGCTCCAGGCGGTCCTCCAGACCAGCATCGAGCCGCACAGCTCGCTGCTCCTGACGGTCGGCTACAGCGCCGGGAACAACCCGCAGGGGACGCTGCCCGCCCGCATTCGCGCCGTCGTCGACGAGGCCGGCAGCGAGCGCGAGTGCGACGAGGGCAACAACGAGCTCCTCTCGCCCCTCAACGCCGGCAGCGCGCTCCCGGACCTCCAGATCTCGATCGGCCGCGTGACCGACGCGAAGTGCACGTTGCAGCAGGTCGACGTCCCGACCACCATCACCAACGCGGGCTCCGCGCCGGCGAGCGACGTGCGCGTCCGCTACTACGCCGGCGACCCCGGCCAGGGCGGGACGGCGCTCCACGACGAGGTGATCCCGGGGCCGATCGCGCCGGGAGAGAGCGTGGACCTCGTCGCCACCATCGGCGAGTTCCCGTGGAACCTGTCGATCCTCATCTACGGCCAGGTCGACCCCGACAGCGCGATCGACGAGTGCAACGACGGGAACAACAAGGACGCCGCCTCGGACAAGGTCGAGTGCCAGCACGTCGACTGACACGCCGGCCGGCGCGCGGCTGAGACGCCCGCCGCGACAGCCGGCTCCCGCGCGGGGCCGCGGTGCTATGTCTGTGCGCCGCGCCGCCGCGACGCTCCTCCCGCCGCGCGGCCAGAGCCCCCCACAGCGCCATGCTCGGAACATCGAACCTCGCGAAATCATTCGGAGATCGGACCCTCTTCGAGGGCGTCTCGCTCAAGCTGAACTCGGGCTCCCGCTACGGGCTCGTGGGCGCCAACGGCTCGGGGAAGACCACCTTCCTCAAGATCGTGGCGGGCGACGAGCCCGCGAGCGACGGGAACGTCAGCATGCCGAAGGACGCCCGCGTGGGCGTGCTCCGGCAGGACCGGTTCCTCAGCGACGACGAGGTCATCCTGGATCTCGCGATGATGGGCGATCGCGTCGTGTGGGACGCGCTCGTCGAGTCGCGCCTCCTGGCCGAGGGCGGCGGCGGCGACCCGAGCCGGGTGGCCGACCTCGAGGACCGCATCCGCGCCCACGACGGCTACACGCTGGAGGCGCGCGCGAGCGCCGTCCTCGAGGGGCTCGGCATCCCCGTGGGGGCCCACCGGAGGCCGCTCTCCACGCTGTCGGGCGGCTTCAAGCTGCGCGTGCTCCTCGCGCAGGTCCTCCTCGGCGGCTCGGACGTGCTCCTGCTCGACGAGCCCACGAACCACCTCGACATCCTCTCGATCCGCTGGCTCGAGAAGTTCCTCGCCGGCTACAAGGGCTGCGCCGTCGTCATCTCCCACGACCAGCGCTTCCTCGACAACATCGCGACGCACATCCTCGACGTCGACTACGAGACCATCACGCTCTACACGGGCAACTACGCCGCCTTCGTCGTCGAGAAGCAGGCGATCCGCGAGCGCAAGCAGGCCGAGATCGCGCGCGCGGAGAAGATCATCGCCGACAAGCGCGCGTTCGTGGAGCGGTTCGGCGCCAAGGCGACCAAGGCGCGCCAGGCGCAGAGCCGGCTCAAGCAGATCGAGAAGATCGAGGTCGAGGAGCTCGCCGACACCTCGCGGCGCACGCCGGCGTTCCGGTTCGCGATCCAGAGGCCGAGCGGGCGGGACGTGCTCGAGGCGCGGGGGATCTCCAAGGCGTACGGCGCGAAGCAGGTGCTGCGCGACGTGTCGCTGTCGGTGCGGCGGGGCGAGCGGCTCGCGGTGATCGGGTCGAACGGGCTCGGCAAGTCGACCCTGCTCAAGATCCTCGTGGGCCGGCTCCAGGCCGACGCCGGCGGCGCGTCGTGGGGCCACGAGGCCCGCGTCGGCTACTTCGCCCAGGACCACCGCGAGCTGCTCGTCGACGGGTCGATGACGCCCCTCTCCTTCCTGTGGGCGGCGTGCCCCGACGAGTCGCCGAGCTATGTCCGCGGCCAGCTCGGCAAGGCGCTCTTCTCCGGCGACGACGTCGAGAAGAGCGTCGGCTCGCTGTCCGGCGGCGAGGCCGCGCGGCTCATCTTCTGCAAGATCATCGTCGAGCGGCCCAACGTGCTCGTGCTGGACGAGCCGACCAACCACCTCGACCTCGAGGCGATCCACGCGCTCGTCGAGGGGCTCAAGGCCTTCGAAGGGACGGTGCTCTTCGTCTCGCACGATCGCTTCTTCGTGTCCGAGCTGGCGACGCGCATCCTCGAGGTGACGCCGACGGGGCCGCGCGATTTCCCCGGCACCTACGAGGAGTACCTGGCCGGCTGCGGCGACGATCACCTCGACGCGGACACCGTGGTGCTCAAGGCGAAGCGCGAGCACCAGAAGGCCGCCGCGGCGCCCGAGGCGGGCGGCTCGTGGGAGGAGCAGAAGCGGCGGCGCAACCGGCAGAAGGAGCTGCCCGCGCGGCGCGACAAGGTGCTCGCGGCCATCGAGGCGGCCGAGGCGAGGAAGAAGGCGATCCACGACCTCTACTGCAGCGACGGGTTCTTCGAGCGCACGGGCCAGGCGGAGATCGCCGCGCTGAACGCCGAGGACGAGGCGCTCGGGCCGCGCATCGACGCGCTCATGGCCGAGTGGGAGCAGCTCGAGCAGGAGATCGGGGAGCTCGGGGCGGCTTCCTAGGGCGGCATTCGCTCGGGTTGGATGCCGACCTCTTTCGTCCTTCGTCCTTCGTCTTCCATCTGTCGTCTTCCGTCTTCCGTCTTCCCTCTTCCGTCTTCCGTCTTCCGTCTGTCTTCCCCGTGCGCGTGCGCGTGCGCGTGCGCGTGCGCGTGCGCGATTCCCCGGCGTCAGCGCGCACGCGCACGCGCACGCGCACGAAGGACGAGCACGGGAGACGGGAGACGGGAGACGGGAGACGGGAGACGGGAGACGGGAGACGGGAGACGGGAGACGGGAGACGGTTTACCAATTCCGGCTTGAAACCGCTCTCGGCGAGGGTGTTCGTCGCGCGGGGTGGAGCCCCGTCAGGCGGGGATCTGCGCGATGTCCTCGCGATCCCAGTGGCGGTGCTGCGCGATCGCGCGGAGGAGCTCCTGGCTGAACGGCGCGAGGCCCGCGGGGTCGCGCAGCGTGACCACGCCCTTGTCGGACAGGAGAGGTCCTGCGCTCGACGCGCCGGCCAGCGCCACGCCCTGGATGAGCGACGACGAGAGGAGCGCGACGCCCTCGCCCGTCGCCCCGATCGCCTTGCAGTGCTTGAAGGCCTCGTTGACGAAATGGAGCGCCTCGCCCATCGCCGAGAGCGCCTCGACGCTGGCGCGCCCGCCGGGGACGTAGACCGCGTCGAACATGACGGACTTCGCCGTGAGCAGCGTCATGTCCGCCTCCACCGCGCTGCCATCGTCGCCCGGGATCGGCCCGAGGCGCGTCGACACGACCCGCGCGTGCGCCCCGGCCGCCGCGAGCGCCGCCTTCACCGCCCCCAGCTCGGCGCCGCTGAACCCGTCGGCCGCGAGCACGGCGACGAGCCGGCTCTTCACCGTGTCCTTCACCGTGTTCTCCATGCTGAGCGCCGGCGAGGCGTCCACGGAGCGCTTGCCCGTGGCCCCGCCCTTCGAGGGCACCTGGGGCTGGCCCGCAGGCGGCGCGACGCCGACCCCCTCGGCGACCAGCCTGCCGAGCTGCGCGTCGACCTCGCCGAGCCGCGCGACCATGCGCTCGCGGATGGCCCTCGTCGCGACCTTGCCGAGCTCGAAGCGCGCCGCGCGGACCAGGTGCTTCTTCTCGGGCAACGAGAGGCTGTTCCAGAAGAGCCTCGCCTGGGTGATGTGGTCCTTGAAGCTCTCGCTCCGCGCGCGCAGCTTGAGCCCGAGGACCCGCTCGGCGTGGTGCACGAAGGCGCCCGTCTCCCACGACGCCGTCATCGGACAGCCGCCGGCGAGCGAGTTCGGGACGTAGTGCGCCCGGCCCTGCTTGATCCGCTGCTGCATGAAGCCGTCCTGGTTCTGGTTGTGGACCGGGGCCAGCGGGCGGTTGATGGGGATCTGCGGGAAGTTCGGGCCGCCGAGCCGCAGGAGCTGCGTGTCGAGGTACGAGAAGTTCCGGACGTGGAGCAGAGGATCGTCGGTGAAGTCGATCCCGGGCACGATGTTGGCCGTGTGGAACGCGACCTGCTCGGTCTCGGCGAAGAAATTGTCCGGGTTGCGGTTCAGCGTCAGCTTGCCGATGCGGCGGACCGGCACGAGCTCCTCGGGCACGATCTTCGTCGCGTCGAGCAGATCGAAGTCGAAGGCGAACTCGTCCTCTTCCTCGATGATCTGCACGCCGAGCTCGTACTCGGGGTGATCCCCCCGCTCGATGGCGTCCCAGAGATCGCGGCGATGGTAGTCCGGATCCCTGCCGGCGAGCTCCTGCGCCTCGTCCCAGACGTGGGAGTGCACGCCGAGGAGCGGCTTCCAGTGCAGCTTGACGAAGCGCGATTTGCCCTGCGCGTTGACGAAGCGGAAGGTGTGGACGCCAAAGCCCTCCATCATGCGGAAGCTCCGCGGGATGGCGCGATCCGAGAGCACCCACATGATCATGTGGGTCGACTCCGGCATGAGCGAGATGAAGTCCCAGAAGGTGTCGTGTGCGGACGAGGCCTGTGGGATCTCCCGGTCCGGCTCCGGCTTGATCGCGTGGATCACGTCCGGGAACTTGATGCCGTCCTGAATGAAGAAGACCGGGATGTTGTTGCCGACGAGGTCGAAATTCCCCTCCTCGGTGTAGAACTTCGTCGCGAAGCCGCGCACGTCGCGGACCGTGTCCGCCGACCCGCGCGAGCCGACCACGGTGGAGAACCGCACGAAGACAGGCGTCTTGACGCTCGGGTCCTGCAGGAACGCCGCCCTCGTGTACTCGGCCATCGACTCGTAGACCTGGAAGTAGCCGTGGGCCCCCGATCCGCGCGCATGGACGACGCGCTCTGGGATGCGCTCGTGATCGAAATGCGTAATCTTCTCGCGCAGATGGAAGTCCTCGAGGAGCGTCGGCCCCCTGGCCCCTGCCCTGAGCGAGTCGTCGGTGCTGTCGATCCGGATGCCCTGGTCGGTCGAGAGGACCGTGCCAGTCAGGTCCTCGCGGTGAGGCTCCAGGCTATCGACCTTGCTGTGCGCGCTGATCTCCGGGCTCGCGCCCTTCTTGCCTTGTTCGGCCATGCGTCCTCCTCATCCTCGCCTGGCGGATGCCGCTGCGCAGGTGGCGATTGGATGCAGGAGGGAGCCGCGCGTCGCAGGTGGGAGCAGATCGCTTTGCGGATCTCGAGCCTGCCCGGCCCCGGGTATGGGTTGGTCGCGGGTTCGACCGTGCGCTGGCGCTCGTCGCTGCGCCAATCGCCCCACCGACGACGAGATGCTAGTCTGGCGGCCGAGGAGCGCCCATGCCGGATCCGTACGACCTACAACGATTCGTGGACGCGCAGGCTCCGGTCTATGACCGCGTCCTGGCCGAGCTGCGCCGAGGACACAAGACCAGCCACTGGATGTGGTTCATCTTCCCGCAGCTGCAAGGCCTGGGCTACAGCGCGATGGCTCGAAGGTATGGCATCGCCTCGAAGGCCGAGGCCGAAGCCTATCTGCAGCACCCGACGCTCGGCCCGAGACTGCTCGAGTGCACTCGCCTCGTGAACCAGATCGAGGGGTGTTCGCTGTACGATATCTTCGACAGCCCCGATGACATGAAGTTCTGCTCGTCGATGACCCTCTTCGCCCGCGCGGCTCCCGACGAGGAGACGTTCCGCGCGGCGCTCGACAAGTATTGCGGTGCCGAGCCCGATCCGCGGACGCTCGCGCTGCTCGAGTAGCGCTGGGCGCCGCCGGTCTGCCGCTTCGCGCCGAACGGCGGGCGCCGTGACGCTCGATGGCGGCCTCGAGCGGAATCTGCCTCATGTTCCCTTCACGATCTCTTCAGTCGCGGTGCAGCTTCAGCATCTCTCGGCCCACGTCGGTGTCGGCGAAGTCGGGCAAGCCGTCGGCGTCGGTGCTCGCGCTGAGGGCCCGGTGGGCGTCGTCGCTGGCGCCAAGCTCTCGCAGCGTCAGCTTGGCGAGCGCGTACGCGTCGCTCCCCAGCAAGAGGCGTCGCGGCTGCCTGTCCATCGACGCAAGCTCGAGCAGCGCCTTCGCGGCCCTCTCGGGCGCGCCGCGCGCCGCGCCGGGGTTGCCCCGGAGCCGCTTGTTGGTCGCGCCCACGGTGGCCTCGTAGTCGGGCCGCGACGCGTGGATCTTCATCGAGCTGCCAGCCCAGTCGGTGCCGAAGCCGCCCGGCTCGACGATGGTGACCTGGATGCCGAGCGGCGCGACCTCGTTGAGGACGACCTCGCTGAACCCCGCGACGGCGAACTTCGCCGCCTGGTACGCGCTCAGGCCCGGCGTGCCACCACGCCGTCCGCCGATGGAGCTGATCTGCAGGATGCGCCCGCTGCGTTGCTCGCGCATCACGGGCAGCACCGCGCGCGTGACATGTACGACGCCGTAGAAATTGGCGTCGATCTGCGCGCGGAAATCGTCGAGCGGGATGTCCTCGGCCGAGTCGATGTTCGCATATCCCGCGTTGTTGACGAGCACGTCGATGCGGCCGAAGGCGTCGACCGCTTCCTTGACCGCGCGCGCGGCCTGCTCGGGCTGGGTGACGTCGAGCGCCACCGCCTTCACGCGGTCGCCGTGCTGTCTCACGAGGTCATCGAGATCGGCGGGCTTGCGCGCCGAGGCGACGACGCGACGCCCCGCGGCGAGCGCGGCGAGGGCGAGGGCGCGGCCGAGCCCCCGCGAGCTTCCGGTGATGAACCATACCTGCGAGCTGTTCTCTGTCATGCACGAAGCATCGTGCTCGAGGCGCCAGCCATCAAATCCGATCGCGCCAAGAAGCAATCGAATCACGCCAGCGGTTCGGGGTCGTCCCCTCCCAGGCTCGGAACGCCCGCGTGAAGGAGTTGACCTCGTCGAAGCCGAGCAGGAAGGCGATCTCGTTGACGTCGACGTCGTCGGTGCGCAGGAGGCGCAGCGCGGTGTGGTGCCGGACCTCGTCGAGCACGTGCTGATAGCTGACCCCCAGCTCGCCGAGGCGCCGCTGTAACGTGCGCGTGCTGAGCGACAGCTCGCGCGCCACCTTCGCGACGCTCGGTCGCTCGCCCGACATGCGGCGAGCGACCGCCGCGCGGACCTGCTCGACGAGCGAGCCATGTTCGAGGGGCGCGAGCCTCTGGTCCAGACTGGGGACGAGCACCTGCAACAGGTCGGCGTTGTGCGTGATGAACGGCGCCGTCAGGAGGCGCTCCTCGAGGACGAGCGCGTCGCGCTTCGCGCGGAACCGCAGCGGACAGCCGAAGAAGCGCAGCAGCATCGGCTCGTCGCTGCGCGCGCGAGAGAGCTCGACGCGCCTCGGCGCAAGCGCGAGCCCGCTGCCTCGCTGCAAGAGCACGAGGAGCGAGGCGAGCGACGCATCGACCAGGCGCGGGGGCATGGGGCCGGGCGCGTGCAGGTAGGTCGTGTGAATCGCCACCTCTCTGTCCTTCGTGTCGATGGCCATATCCTTCGGCCCGCAGAGCCGCTTGTACCGGGCGAGCTTGGTCAAGGCGGTGCCGAGGTCGGGAGAGTGCAGCGCCGCGAGCGACGAGATGTCGTACTCGTGCACCTGCGTCTCCGTCGCCAGACGAAGCCCGACGTCGTGCGGCGACGACGCGCCGAGCGCTTCCCAGAAGGTGAAGAACTGCTCGGTGCTCAGCTCGCCGCTGGACGGCGCCCGCGCGGCGGCGCTCGCATGGGCCACGTTCGCGCCGAGACGCGCGAGCCGAGCGCGCACCGCTGACGAGAGGCGGACGAGGTCACCGTTCATCGCGGAGAACATACCGAGATCGATCCGCCGCGACCAATCCGATCGCGCCAGCCGTGCATGAGAGCAAAGCCGGGCGAACGACAGGCGAAGCGGATCAAGACAGGCTGCCGCTGCGGGCCAAGCTCGGCGCGCGCCACGGTCCCAGGACTTGCTCACAGCGTCTGTGGGTGTATGGGCGGGCAATGCCGGTACCGCCTTCCGGTGTGCCACGGCGCGTGGTGGTCAAGGTGGCGCCGTGTCGGCGACCGCCATCGTCCGGCGGTTCGAGCGTTCGAGCGCACGCCGGGCTCGGCGAGCAGCTCCGCTGCGTGGGGATGCGCCATGGGGTCACCGAGGCTGACACCCTGCGGAGATCTTGTTCTACGCTCCTCCCGATGCCTAGCGACGCTCCTGTCGATCTCTACTCGCTCGCCTTCACCTGCAGCGTCGACCCGCTGCTCTTGCTCGATGGAAGCGGCCGGATCCTGGCGCTGAACCCCGCCGCCGAGCGCCTCTCCGCCGCGGCCGCGGCGCGCGGAGAGCCCGTCGATGAGGCCCTGAGGTCCGATCCGCCCCTCGGCGCGCTGCTCGAGCAGGTGCTCCGCGAGCGCGCCCCGCGCGCCCTGCCGCCCGACTTCACCCTCCGCCTCGCGGGCGAGCGCGTCGTCCTCGCCGAGGGGAGCCTCAGCCCGCTCGTCGACCCCTCGGGCGGGTGCGCCGCCGTGCTCCTCGCGCTGCGCGACGTGACCGAGCAACGCCGGGCCGAGCAGGCGGCGCGCGAGCAAGGCGCGCGCCTGCTCGCGGCCGCCGAGGCGCTCGACGTCGGCTTCGTCATCTACGACGCCGACGAGCGGCTCTGCTTCTTCAACACGGCGTACAAATCGCTCTACCCCGAGTGCGCCGCCGCCATCCAGATAGGCAATACGTTCGAGGACGTCGTCCGCGAGGGCTGCCGGAACGGGATCCACCTCCACAGCGGCGTCAGCGAAGACGAGTGGGTCGCCGGTCGCCTCGCGGACCATCGCCGCCCCGGGGAGGTCTACATGCGGCGGTTCGGGGACCGCTGGCTCACCCTCAAGAGCACCCGCCTCGCCGACGGCAGCTTCGTCGGCCTGCGGATGGATACGACCGAGCTCAAGGGGGCAGAGCTCACCATCGAGCGCGAGCGGCAGTTCATCCGCCTCGTGCTCGACACCATCCCGATCATCGTCACGGTCAAGGATCGGGAAGGCAAGATGAAGCTCGTCAGCAAGGGCTACGCCGAGATGTACGACCTCACGGCGGACGGGGCGGTGGGCAAGACCGTGGCCGATCTGCCTTCCTCCCGGCCCGAGCTCGCCGTTATCCACGAGATGGACCGGGAGGTGCTCGCGCGCATGCAGCGGGTCACGAGGGTTCAACCCGTCACGCGCCCGAACGGCGAGGTGCGGTGGATGTCCATCATCAAGGTGCCCCTCGTCGAGCAGGACGGCACGACGCACATCCTCGCCATCGGCCACGACATCACGGCGCAGCGGGAGCACGAAGCGCAAATGGCCGCCACGATCGCCGAGCTCGAGCGGCAGCGGCAGGCCATCGCCGATCAGCTCGCGGTCATCCAGCGCCAGCAGGCGCTCATCCGCGCCCTGTCCACGCCCATCCTCCAGGTCGCCGAGGGCATGCTCGCCGTGCCCCTCATCGGCGCGCTCGACGACGCGCGCGCGGGCGAGATCACCAGCAAGCTCCTCGACGAGGTCGTGCGCACGGGCGCTCGCTTCGCGATCATCGACGTCACCGGCATCGAGAGCGTCGACGCCGCGACGGCCGACCACCTCGTCCGCATCGTCCGCGCGATCCGCCTGCTCGGCGCGAGCGGCGTCCTCACCGGCATCGGGCCCGCCGTCGCTCAGTCCTTGTGCGGCCTCGAGGTCGACCTCTCCGGCGTCACCACGCACGGCAACCTCCGCGCCGGGATCGAGGTCTGCCGCCGCGCGCTGCCCGCGCGGCGCTGAGCGCCGCCGGCGCTTCCCCTCCTCCGCGGGGGCGACGAGGCAAGGAGTGTGGAGGGAGCTCGAGGTCTCTCCCCGTGACAGGCGCAGAGGATGGGCGCCGCGACGGGCCTTGTTCCCTGAGCGCGGAGGACGAGCGTCGCTGCCGCCGCGGCGCTCCTCAGGGCTTCGCCGCCACGAGCTGGGCGAGCTCCACCATCCGATTGGAGAAGCCCCACTCGTTGTCGTACCAGGCGAACACCTTCGCGAAGCGCTCCCCGATCACCTGCGTCAGCGTCGCGTCGAAGATGGCCGAGCGGGGATCGCCCAGGTAGTCACTGGAGACGAGCGGCTCTTCGGTGTAGCCGAGGATGCCGAGCAGCGGACCCTCGCTGGCGCGCTTCATGGCCGCATGGATTGCGTCCTTCGAGAGCGGCCGGGTGCTCTCGAACGTGAGATCGACGAGCGAGACGTCCATCGTGGGCACCCGCATCGACTGCCCGTCGAACCTGCCGGCGAGCGCCGGCAGGCACTCGCTGAGCGCCTTGGCGGCGCCGGACGAGGTGGGCACGATGTTCTGCGCGGCCGCGCGGGCGCGCCGCAGGTCGCCCTTGCGGTGCGGCACGTCCAGCAGCACCTGATCGTTGGTGTAGGCGTGCGTGGTCGTCATCAGCCCGCGCTCGAGGCCAAAGGCCTCCAGGAGCACCTTGGCCACGGGGGCGAGGCAGTTGGTGGTGCAGGAGCCGCACGACAGGATGGTGTGCGCCGAGCCGTCGTAGTCCTCGGTGTTGACCCCGAGCACGATCGTGGCGTCGTGGCCCTTGGCGGGGGCGCCGATGATCACCTTGCGCGCGCCGGCCGCGAGGTGCGCGGCCGCCTTGTCGCGATCGCTGAAGAGACCGGTGCACTCGAGCACGATGTCCACGCCGAGCTCGCCCCACGGGAGCCTGGCCGGGTCCTTCTCGGCGAGCACGCGAACGGAGCGCTCGTCGATCAGCAAGCGCCCCTCGGCGGCGACCGCACGGCGCTCGGCGCGGCCGTGCACCGTGTCGTAGTTGTAGAGGTGAGCCAGCGTTTCTGGGCTCGTCAGGTCGTTGAGCGCTACCAGCTCGATGTCCGAAACGCCGCGCTGCGACAGGGCGCGCACGATGCAGCGCCCGATGCGCCCGAAGCCGTTGATCGCGATCTTTTTGCTCATTTGCGGGCCTTCCTTCGTGGTTGGGAGCGGGAGGGCCGTCCAGGACCAGGCTCGGCGCCGCGCGCCGCCGCGTCCGGGGCGGGAGCGGCGCTGAACGCCGCGAAGAGCTTGGAGGCGATGCGGTCGAAGTCATCGAGATCCCGCTCGTCGAGCACGGAGACCACCCGCGCCGCGAAGCGGTCGCGCGCGTCCACGACGCGCCGGCGCATGCGCTCCCCTGCCGGGCTGAGCGTGAGCACGTACTCGCGCCGGTCTTCGCGGCTCGGCTCGCGCTCGACGAAGCCCCGCTCCAGCAAGGTCTGCAGCAGCCGCCCCGTGAGCGTCGCCGCCATGTCCGTGGCGCGCGCCAGCTCGGCCTGCGAGATGCCGGGGTGCTCGCCGATGTAGCGCAGGAACCTCGCCTGAACGCTGAACAGCTTCTCGTCCGCGTAAGTCTCGTCGGAGACGGCCATCAGGCACTTCCACAGTGCCCCGAATTTCTCGATGAATTCGATGGGATCCCGAGGCGACATGATGCACCTGGTATATCATATCGATACACCAGGTGCACTGAAATTCGTACACCTGGTGTATCTTCTGGGCGCGCCGGTGCGCGCCTGCCCCGACGCGGCCGAGCGCGAGGGTCGCTCCGTCGCCTCGTGCCGCCGTGGTCGCCTCGCGCTCCGAGACGCTTACCCGCGCCGTCGCGCTCGGAGATGAGGTTCTCTGGCATCGGCGCTTGACAGATCAACCTACCAAACGTAACTTACCAAAGGTAACAGACTATGCCGCTGTGATCAGCGAGCAGGAGTTTCAAGATGCACGCGCTCCTCGTTGTCTCGCATCCCGAGCCCGGGTCGCTCACCCATGGCGTCGCCGCGCAGGTTGCCGAGGGGGTGTCCCTGTCCGGCAATTCTTTCGAGATCGCGGATCTCGCGGCGGAGGCCTTCGATCCGAGGTTCACCGCGGCCGATCTCGCCGTCCATCGGAGCAAGGCGCCGCCCCCCGCCGATGTCGCCGCCTATCAGGCGAGGATCGATCGTGCCGATGCCCTTGTGCTGGTCTATCCCGTCTACTGGTGGTCGATGCCGGGGCTTCTCAAGGGGTGGATCGATCGCGTGTTCGCCAATGGCTGGGCTTTCGACTTCAGCCCGGACGCTGGGCTGGTGAAGAAGCTTCGCGACCTCCGCGTTCATCTCGTCGCCCTCGCGGGCAGCGACGCGCGAACCTACGAGCGCCACGGCTATACCGGCGCCATGAAGACGCAGATCGACCATGGGATCTTCGATTACTGCGGCGCATCCGTCGTGACGTCCGAGCTCCTGCACGACTCTGAAACGCAGGCTCCAGCCTCTCATCTGGCCGCCGCGCGCGCCATCGGCCGCAACCTCTTCAGTGCATCCGCGCGCGCCGAGCCGACCGACGCACCATGAAAGCGGTTCCGGTTGCCCCTGGGTCGGGTCCCCTTCCGGAGTGCCCCGACGCGCCCCCGACCAACCGCCTTCCAGCTAGGTCTTTGGCCCTCGAGCGTTGACCAGAGCGGGGCTCACCCGCACAGGAGACGGGCCCAGATCGGCGTTTTCGGCGCGCAGGCGTACTCCGGTACGCCGAGCACCGAAAACGCCGAGGTGGGCCCGTATCCGAAGCGGGTGTGCCCCGCTCGAGGTGGGCCCGTATCCGAAGCGGGTGTGCCCCGCTCTAGTGGCCGCGGCCTTTGCGGCTGGCCATGTCGATGCCGACGGCGAGGATGAGGATGACGCCCTTGATGATCGGCTGCCAGAAGCTCTCGGTGTTCATCAGGCTCATGCCGTTGTCGAGCGAGGCCATCACGAGCGCGCCGAGCAGCGCGCCCCAGATCGTGCCCTGCCCGCCGAGCAGCGACGTGCCGCCGATGACGGCGGCCGCGATGGCGTCGAGCTCCATCATGCGGCCAGCGTCCGAGGTCGCCGAGCCGACCCGGGCGGTGAGCACGACGCCCGCGATGCCCGACATCACGCCCATCAGCGTGAACACGGCGATGAGGTGACGATCGATGTTGATGCCGGAGTAGAAGGCCGCCTCGCGGTTGCCGCCGATCGCGTAGAGGTGCCGGCCGAACGCGGTGTGCTTCGCCAGCACCGTGAACGCCGTCGCGAGCACGAGGACGAGGAGCACGGGGAACGGGACACCCTGGTACGAGTTCATCAGGGCGGCGAACGCGACGGTGAACGCGGCGAGCCCGATCCACGGGAAGCGCGCCGGGCCGGTCGCGCGCGCCGCCTTGTACAGCAGCGCGAGGCAGAGCAGGCCGGCGCCCGCCCAGCCGAGCGCGTGCGGCACGTACGCCTGGCCGACGAACAGGTACGGGCGCGCCGGCGAGAGGGACACGCCGCCCGTCAAGCCGAGTATCGCGCCCTGGAAGATGAGCATCCCGCCGAGCGTGACGATGAAGGGCGGAATGCGCAGCCGCGCCACGAGGGTGCCCTGCACGAAGCCGAGCAGCGCGCCGAGCGCGAGCGGCGCGATGAACGCGGCCGGCAGCGGCAAGCCGAGGTTCACGTAGATCATCGCCGACGTGGCGCCGAGCAGGCCGGCCAGCGCGCCGACCGAGAGGTCGATCTGCCCCGCGACGATGACCATCACCATGCCGACGGCCAGGATCGAGGTCACCGACATCTGCCGCGCGAGCAGCGTCAGGTTGCGCGGCGTCACGAACGTCCCGTCGGTCGTGATCGAAAAGGCGACCCAGATCGCGATGAGCGAGCCCACCATCGACAGGGCGCGCCAGGGGATACGCACGCGAAGCTTCGCCTCGCTCATTCCGTCACCTTCCTCGTTGCTGCGGCCATCACGCGCTCGGCCGTGGCGTCCTGACGATCGAGGCAGGCGGTCATCCTGCCCTGGGAGAGGACCAGCACGCGGTGGCTCATGCCGAGCAGCTCCGGCAGATCGGAGGAGACGAGCACCACCGCGAGCCCGTCCGAAGCGAGCTTGTGGATGAGCTGGTAGATCTCGGCCTTGGCCCCGACGTCGATGCCCCGGGTCGGCTCGTCGAGCAGGAGCACGCGCGGCCCCGTCATCAGCCACTTGCCGATCACGATCTTCTGCTGATTGCCGCCCGAGAGCTGGTTGGCGAGCGCGAGCGGCCCCGACGCCTTGGTCCGGAGCGCCTTCATCTGCTCGACCGCGGTGACCTCGCGCTGGGCGTGATCGAGGAAGAGCCCCTTCACGAACCGCCGCAGGGTCGCGAGCGTGATGTTGTCGAGGAGCGTCGACTCGAGCACGAGGCCGAAGCGCTTGCGATCCTCGCTGACGAGCGCGATGCCCGCGGCGATCGCCTCGGAGGGCGACCTGAACGGCGGCGAGGCGGGCCCGCCGCGGACCGAGACCGTGCCCGTGACGCGGCTCGTCGCCGCGCCGAAGAGCGTCGAGACGAGCGCGGTGCGCCCGGCGCCCATGAGGCCGCCGATGCCCAGCACCTCGCCCGCGCGCACCTCGAAGCTCACGTCGCGCAGGACGAACCGGCCGGGGTGCCCGGCGTCCTCGACCGACCAGCGCTCGACCGAGATCGCGACCTGGCCCTCCGGCGGCGGCGGGCACGGATAGAGGTTCGTCACCTCGCGGCCGACCATGAGCGAGATGACCTTGTCGGGCGAGAGCGCGGCCCGCGGCTGCGTCGTGATCGACTTCCCGTCCCGGAGCACCGTGACGCGGTCGGCGATCTCGAAGACCTCCTCCAGGCGGTGGCTGATGTAGATGCACGAGACGCCGCGGGAGCGAAGGTCGTCGAGCAGGCGGAGCAGCGTCCTCACGCCGGAGTCGGTGAGCGCCGCGGTGGGCTCGTCGAGGACGAGGATCTTCGCGTCCTTGAGCAGCGCCTTCGCGATCTCGACCATCTGCTGCTGGCCGATGCCAAGGTCCTTGATCGGGCGCTCGGGGTCGACGTCGAGGCCCACGCGGGCGAGCGCCTCCCGCGCCACGGCCCGCACGGCGTCCCAGTCGATGAGCCCCCCGCGGACGGGCTCGCGCCCGAGCACCAGGTTCTCGGCGATGGTGAGCTCGGGGACGAGCGCGAGCTCCTGCGCGATGAGGGCGATCCGGTGCTCCTCGGCGCTGCGCATGCCGCTGAACTCCACGGTGCGGCCGGAGAGCCGGATCTCGCCGCCGTAGGTGCCGGCCGGGTAATACCCGCAGAGGATCTTGATGAGCGTGCTCTTGCCCGCGCCGTTCTCGCCGCAGAGGGCGTGAATCTCGCCCTGCTGGAGGTCGAACGACACGCCGTCGAGGGCCTTCACGCCCGGGAACTGCTTCGTTATCGATGCGAGCTCGAGGAGGGACATTGTCCTGGGAGCAGGTGCTACGCGCGGCCACGTTTGCCCGGGGCGCGCCCGCGATGCAAGCAATTATTTCGGCGGGTGGGGAGAAGCCGCGCCCGGGTCGCCGCTCGGGCTACCCGGAGTCGCGGCAGGCGCAGAGTGGATGAGAGCCCTCAGGTCGAGGGCCCCCGGAAGGCCAGCGCGCGGGCGCTCAGTTGTAGAAGCCGAGATCGTCGATGTAGAGGTCGAACTCGGGCGCGACGCCGACCTGGAACTGGATCGAGTAGAGCTGGGTCGCGTCGATCTGCTCCGTGCCCGCCGGAGTTCCCCAGCCGCCCTGCTTCAGCTCCGTGAAGGGAATGGTGAACTGCTGCCACTCCTCGGTGAGGGCGAGCGTCTTTTGCCACTTGTCGCACTCGGTCGTGCAGACAGTGCCCGCCGTATCCGTGCCCGGGTCCGAGATCATGACGGTCGCGCTCTTGACCGAGCCCGCGCCGACCTTGGCCCAGAACGTGATGCCCGTGTACGTCGAGGCGTCATAGGCGGCCTTGGCCCCCTCGGGGCTGTTCAGATCGAAGCCGAACCCGGCGCCCCACGTCTCGAAGCCCGAACCCCACGAGCGCGCCGCGGTGGTGCTCTGCCCGCGCGCCGGAGCGAGCTCCGTCATCGTGAAGGGCGTCTCGCCGGTGCCCTCCGGATCGGGCGGCGGGTTCTGCGTGGCGCCCGCGGTCTCGTCATTGAAGGTGTACCAGTACCCGACCCTGCCCCCCTCGGCGAGGATGGCGTTGTCGTTGTCCTCCATGTCATCGATCAGCTCGATGCTCTGGGGGCCGCCGCCCGTGCCCGTCGTCGCGGAGGTGGTCGCGGCCGACGACGAGGACGTCGTTGTCGTCGTCGTGGGGTCCGTCGTGCCCGTGGTCGTCGTCGTCGAGCTCACGGTGCCCGACGTGGTGCTGCCCGAGCCGCCGCCCGCGCCCCCGCTCCCCTCGCCGCCGTCGTCGCCGCACGCAGCGAACGCCGCCACCGCCAGACCGCAAAGGGCCAGATTCAAGCCATGCAGGAAAATTCTATTCTTCATAGGTTAATATCTCCGTATCTACCTTAGGCTAATCGGGAGTGACCTTACGCCGGACATCATGTGATCTAAAGAACGTCCTGGCGCGCGGAGTATCGCCCGGAAGTTCGGTTCCCGCAACCTTCTTCTTTCCACGCTGCAATCCATCTTCCTCTCGAGCGCCGCAGAGCGCGCGCTTGAGATGAAGTCCTGGTTGGGGCCGCTCGCAGGGTCGATGGCGGAAGCGGAGCAGCGGTGAGCCGTGAGCGGCTGGATCATCGTGAGTGGCCGCCTGCTTGCAACACGCCCTCGCGGGCTCTCGGGACGAGGCTCGAAGGAGGAAAGATGGGAAGAGCGAAGGCTGTCCTGCGCGCGCGCGCCGCGGCGCAGCGGGGGGAGCAGGCCGCGGGCCAGGCGCCGGGCGGGGACGCGGGCGCGCCGCCGGCGAAGCAGGAGAGAGCTTCGCTGGGAGAGCAGCTCGGCGCGATGAGGCAGGGCGGGCAGTGCGCGCCGCTGCCGGGCAAGAGGGGAGTCGCGCGGCGGCTGTGGAGCCGCGTCGAGACGGCGGCCTACCGCGCCTACGAGCGGCTCACCGGGCTGTCCGAGGAGCGGCCGGGGCTCGGGGTCGAGCTCGCGGCGCCGGTGCTGCGGGCGCTCGGCGTCCCGCCGCCGCGGATCGCGAGCAGCGTGACGGTGAGCAGGCCGCGCGCGGGGGTGCTGCGCGCGCTGCACGACGCCGAGGGAGTCCGGCGCTTCCTGCAGAGCGTCGGGCGCGCGGAGATGGGCGCGAGCGAGGGGACCGCGTCGATCTGGGCCATCGGGATGGTCGGCCTGGAGCGAGGGAGGACAGGCGTCGTGTCGCTCTCGAGCGCGCCGGGCGAGCGGGGCACGGAGGTCAAGGCGGTCCTGCCCGGCGCGCGGCCGAGAGGGCCTGTCGCGCGCGCGGCCGGCAGGCTGCTCGCGGAGCTGCCCAGGAGGCGGCTGCGGGGCGACCTGCGACGGCTGAGGCAATGGATCGAGATCGGCGAGATCCCGACGACGGTGGGACAGCCTTCCGGCCGGGCGGGCGGTGAAAGGAAGTGACCATGCGAGCCATCTGCTGGAACGGGGTGAATGACATCGTCGTGGAGTCGGTGCCCGAGCCGCGGGTCCTCAGCCCGCATGACGCCATCGTCCGCGTCTCGCTCTCGTCGGTCTGCGGCTCGGACCTGCACCTGCTCCACGGGTACATCCCGACGATGAAGGAGGGCGACATCCTCGGGCACGAGTTCCTCGGCGAGGTCGTGGAGACCGGCGCGGAGGTGAGGCGGGTCCAGCGGGGCGATCGGGTGGTGGTGTCGTCGATCATCGGGTGCGGGCAATGCGCGTATTGCCAGAGCGATCTGTGGTCGCTCTGCGACAACTCGAACCCGCACCACGCGGTGGCGGACCGGATCCTCGGCGACACGACGGGCGCGATCTTCGGCTACTCGCACGCGTTCGGGGGGTACGCGGGGAGCCACGCCGAGTACGTGCGCGTGCCGTTCGCGGATCACGGCGCGTTCAAGGTGCCCGACGGGGTGCGGGACGAGAGCGCCCTGTTCGCCTCCGACGCGCTCACGACGGGCTTCATGGGGGCCGAGCTCTGCGATATCCGCCCGGGCCAGGTCGTGGCGGTCTGGGGGTGCGGCGGCGTCGGCCAGATGGCGATCAAGAGCGCGTATCTGCTCGGCGCCGAGCGCGTCATCGCCATCGACAGGGTCCCGGATCGGCTGGCGATGGCGAAGGCGCACGGCGGGGCCGACGTGCTGAACTACGAGGAGGTCGATGTCCAGGAGGCGCTCAGCGAGATGACGGGCGGGCGCGGGCCCGACGCGTGCATCGACGCGGTGGGCATGGAGGCCGACGGCTCGGGCCTGCAGTACGCGGTCGACCGGGTGAAGCAGGCGCTCCGGCTGCAGAACGACCGCCCGCTCGTGCTGCGCGAGGCGATCCTGGCGTGCCGCAAGGGAGGCACGGTGTCGGTCGTGGGCGTCTATTCCGGGTTCGCCGACAAGATCCCGCTCGGCGCGCTCATGAACAAGGCGCTGATCCTCAGGACCGGCCAGCAGCACGGACCGCGGTACATCCCGAGGATGCTCGACCTCATGCAGCGCGGCGACATCGATCCGTCGTACCTCGTGACACACCGGCTGTGCCTGGACGACGGGCCGCGCGGATACAGGCTGTTCGAGGAGCGCACGGACGGGTGCATGCGCGCGGTGTTCGCGCCCTGACGGGAGCCCGGCCCCCGGAGGGGGCGCTCGTCGCGCGGGGTGGGGACGGGCAGATGGCTGAGCGCAATCGACGTCCTGTGTCCGGCGTGCGCAGCACGAGGGGCACAGGACGTCGTGGGTAGAGCGACGAACCGCGGCGGGGCTAGCGACCCCGATGGGAGGCCGTCTGCTGCTTGGCCAGCACCGCCTGGATCGCCTGCGCGCGCTCCAGGTGGCTCGCCACCTCACCGCGGATGCTCTGGAGCTCCTCCTTCAGGGCCTGATCCTTCACCTTCGGGATGAACTGCTCGTCCAGCATCCGCAGCGTGTAACGGTGCGTCGTGACCTGGGCGGCCATGAACGCCTGATCGAACCTCCGGGCCGGCTGCCTGCGCAGGTAGGCCGCGACCACGGACGAGTGCCCGATGAGCATCGAGCTCACCCGCGTCGGCTGCACCTTGATCCGGAGACGCTGGAGCAGCGCGCTCAGGCGACGCGCCGACTGGCTGTGGGATTCCAGCATCTCCCGGGCGAAGTCCTTGACCTCGCGCGACCGCGCCTGCCGGCGGGCGATCGTCGCTTGCGTGATCTCGAACTGGTTGGACGCCGAGATCACCCCCGCGATGGCGCCGTCCAGCACCTGGGTCTGAACGCCCTTCGGGCTCGCCTGCTGCTGCGACACCTGCTGCTGCAGATTCACCTGCTGCTGCTGCGACACCTGCTGCTGCAGATTCACCTGCTGCTGCAGATTCACCTGCTGCTGCGGAGAGAACTGCGCATAACCCCCCCGCCCGGACGCGTGCGCGGCGCTGCCAAGGACGCTCGCGGCAAGCGCGGCGATCACCGCGACGCGATGCTTGAAATGATGGCGCATCATGGTTGGTTCCCTTCCCTGCTTTCCGCGGCGCGCTTCACGGAGAATCCATGGACGCCCGCGGGTCATCACGTCTGGACTGTTAAGCAATCGGCGGACCCGCTCTCGACGGAATCGACGGGACCGCACTGCCCATCTCGCCGCCCGGCGGCGCGCAAGGAGGGCAATCACCGCGCACCCGGGCGGATCACCGGCGCGACGTCTGAGGCCTCGCGTCAAGGGCTGGCGCCTCGCCAGGACCCGCGCAATCGAGGCCTCCTCCGCGATGAGGCGCCCTCTCCGGCGGACGCCCGTTTCCCTGGACCCTCGCGCCCTCCGGGAAATCCCCGGCGCCGCGGGCGACAGGGCTTGCGGGGGGCGGGCCCCGGTGGTCAAGTGCGGCGTGGCGCGGAGCGGTCCTGGCCGCCCCGCGCAGGCGATGAGCTCGACCGGAGGCCCTCGCGCGCCCGCACATGCCTGACCGCGGCTTCATCCTCACGCCCACCTACCGGGTCGTCGCCGGATGCCCGGAAATCCATCTCCACGCGGTGATGGAGGACGGCGCGCCGGCGCTCATCATCGAGGACAGGTTCAGGCCCTACTTCTTCGTGCGCGCCCGCGACGAGGACATCGCGCGTCGGCTCGCGGGAAACCGCGTCTCCCCCGCGGCGCTCGAGACGCTCGACGGAGAGCCGGTGCTGCGCATCGAGGCCGCCCTCCCCCGGGACGCCGCGGCGCTGCGCGACAGGCTCGGCGAGGCGGGCGCCGACTGCCTCGAGGCGGACGTGCGCTTCGCCTACCGCTTCCTCATCGACCGCGGCATCCGCGGGGCGTTCGCGCTCTCCGGGCCGTTCGAGCTGCGCCCCGGCGTCGGGCGCGTGTACCGCAACCCCGAGCTCGCCCCCGCGACCTTCGTGCCAGCGCTGCGCGTCCTGTCGCTCGACATCGAGACGAGCCTCGACGGCGAGCAGCTCTATGCCGTGGGTGTCGCGGGCGCCGGCGGCGAGCGCTGCTTCCTCGTCCGGGACGAGCCCGTGCCCGGCGGGCTCCCCGCGTACGTCGAGCGCTTTCCCGACGAGCGGTCGTGCCTCGAGCGGCTCCTCGCGCACGTGGCCGAGGCAGACCCCGACGTCCTCACCGGCTGGAACATCCCGGACTTCGACCTGCCCGCGCTCCAGCGCTACTGCCGCCGCGCCGGGCTCTCGTGCGCGCTCGGGAGAGGAGCCGACGAGATCTCGATCCTGCGCGACCCGGGCTTCACGCGCGAGGGGCGCGCCATCCTCCAGGGGCGCGTGGTGCTCGACGGGCTCGCGCTCCTCCGCAGCGCCTTCATGCGCCTCGACGACTACCGGCTCGAGACGGCCGCGCGCACCATCCTCGGGCGCGGCAAGCTGTTCGGGCCCGACGACAGGGGCACGCAGATCGAGGCGTCGTACCACGACGACCCGGCGCGGCTCGCGGAGTACAACCTCGAGGACGCCCGCCTCGTCCGCGATCTGCTGGAGAAGACGGGGCTGGTCGAGCTCTCGGTGCGCAGGAGCCTGCTCACCGGCATGCAGCTCGACCGGGTGGGCGCGCAGATCGCCGCGATCGACTCGCTCTACCTGCCCGCGCTCCGCGCCCGGGGCAAGGTCGCGCCCTCGGTGTCGGGCGAGGCGCCGGACGGTGAGGTCGAGATCGCCGGCGGCCTCGTGCTCGAGCCGGTCCCGGGGCTTTACCGCAACATCCTCGTCTACGATTACAAGAGCCTCTATCCGAGCCTGATCCGCACGTTCAACATCGACCCGCTGACGTACGTGGCAGGGGACGGCGCGCCGCCCGAGTCGCTGATCGTGACGCCGGGGGGCGCGGCCTTCCGGCGGGGCGAGCCGGGCATCCTCCCCGAGCTCGTCGCGCGCCTCTGGGACGAGCGGGCCCACGCGCGGCGGGCGGGCGACGAGCGCGGCGCGACGGCGATCAAGATCCTCATGAACTCGCTCTTCGGCGTGCTCGGCTCGCCCGCGTCGCGCCTGTTCTCCCCGGCCGTCGCGAACGCGATCACGAGCGCCGGCCAGCACGTCATCCGGCTCGCGGCCGAGGCGGTGCGGCGGGCCGGGCACCGGGTGCTCTACGGCGACACCGACTCGCTCTTCGTCGAGAGCGGCGAGCCCGACCCCGCCCGCGCGCTCGCCCGCGCCGAGGAGCTCCGCGCCATCGTGTCCGAGTCCGTCGCCGCCGAGATCGAGCGGACCTTCGGCTGCGAGAGCCGGCTGGAGCTCGAGTTCGAGAAGGTCTATGCCCGCTTCCTCCTGCCCGAGCTGCGCGGCGCCGCGCAGGGCAGCAAGAAGCGCTACGCGGGCCTCGTCGCCGGCGAGGAGGGCGGCCGGCTCGAGATCGTCGGGCTCGAGGCGGTCCGGCGGGACGCGAGCGCGGTGGCGCGGCGCTTCCAGCGGGAGCTGCTCGACCTCGTCTTTCACGACCGCCCGGTGGAGGCCTTCGTGCGGGCCTTCGTGGCGGATCTGCGCGCGGGCCGCTTCGACGCGGAGCTCGTCTACAAGAAGGCGCTGCGGAAGCCGCTCGGCGCCTACACGAAGACGACGCCGCCGCACGTCAAGGCGGCCCGCAAGCTGGGCGGGGACGCGGGGCGGATCGTGGCCTATGTGATCACGCGCGCGGGCCCCGAGCCGGCCGGCCAGACGACCGCGCCGCCGGACTACGACCATTACGTGTCGCAGCAGCTCAAGCCGATCGCCGACTCGGTGCTCCGGTGGCTGGGCGGGCCCGACTTCGACGCGATGAGCGGCGCGAAGCGGCAGCTGTCGCTTTTCTGAGCTGCTATCGCGCCCTCACGGTGCGCAGGAACGGAATTTTGCAGAGACACGGGACCGGCATCTCCCGCGTCGGGGAGCAGGATCTCGACGCGCGCCGCTTGCCCGAAATGGGGTCCTCGCGGTCCCAACGGGGGTCCTTCAACCAGGGAGTCCCATGATGAACAGGTTTCCGCTCGTCTCCGCCGTCGTCGCCTCGTCGTTCCTTCTCCTCGCGTGCGACGCGCAGGTCGATCCCGAGTACCGCGGCGAGCCGCTCGCCACGATCCAGGGCGCCATCGTCGATGACGGCGGTGTGGACACCAGCGACCTGTACACGGCCATCCTCAACTACAACTTCCTGATCAACGACTTCTCGCACATCGACAGCGCGCCCGTGGTCGGCAGCTTTCCAGCGGAGTTCACGATCGACCTCAGCGTGCCGCCCCCCGCCGAGGCTCTGAACGACTTCACGCTCGGCGGCGCGCGGCCGTCGGAGAGCCGGTTCAGCACCGGGTACATCGGCGTCCTCCACGAAGGCATGGACCCGAACGTCGAAGCCGCCGCCGCCATCGCCGGCCTCGCCGAGGAGTACATGCTGGTCTATGTCGAGACCGACGTCCAGCCGGGGACCGAATCGGAGCGGTTCCTGGGCGGCGCGCTCACGGCCGGATACCACCTGATGAAGTGGCGTCCCATGACCGAGGCCGAGCTGCAGGCCTACGAAGACTGCAAGGTGACGCCGGACGCGAGGAGCTGCGGAATCGCAGAAGGCGGAGACGCAGACGACCGCCTCGTGCCCAACCCGGAGGAGTTCGACTCCGAGGTGACCATCAGGATCGTGCCGGCCGATCAGCTCACCGGCGCGAACCTCTGGTGAGCGCCCAGCGGGTCAGGTCATGTCGCGGATGTGGTTTCGATGGTAGCGTCGGGCCCGGTGCAGGGCGAGCTGGACGTCGAGCGGCTTTACCGGGCCCACGGGCACCACGTGCTCCGCCGGGCCCGCGCGCTGCTCGGCTCGGAGGAGGAGTCGCGCGACGTGCTGCAGGAGGTGTTCCTGTCGCTCGTCCAGTCCCCCGGGCAGTTCGAGCAGCGGAGCTCGCCCGCGACGTGGCTTTACAGCGCCACGACGCACCGCTGCCTCAACCGCATCCGCGACCGCAAGAACCGCGCGCGCCTGCTCGGGTCGGGCGTGCCGCCGAGCGACGTCGACGCCCCGCGCGCGGAGCAGACGGTGCAGGCCGCGCGGCTCCTCGCCGAGCTCCCCGACGAGCTGGCTCAGGCGGCCATCTACCACTACATCGATGAGAGCACTCATGAGGAGATCGCGACGATCATGGGCTGTTCGCGGCGGCACGTGGGCGACCTCCTCGCCCGCGTGAAGCGGTGGGCGGAAGCCCTGGAGAGGAGGCCTGCATGATCCCGTTCGAGAGATCTCGCCCCGAGGGCTGTCCGTCGGACCTGCGCCTCGACCGCCTGCTCGCCGGCGAGCTCGCTCCGGCCGAGGAGCAGGCCACCCGCGCGCACCTCGACGGCTGCGGGCGGTGCGCGGCGCGCTTCGCCGCGCTCGACGCGGGGCGCGCCGCGTTCCTCGCCGATCCTCCCCCGCTGCGCCTCCCTGCGCCGCCGCGCGCCCCGGCGCCCGCCGTCCGGCGGCCCCGCGCGTGGGCGCTGGTCCCCACCGTCACGGCGGCGCTCGGCGCCGCGGCCGTCCTGGCGCTCGTCCTCCGCACCCGGCCGCCCGCGGGGCCGACTGGCGACGCGGGGCCGACCGGCGGCGACCGCGGCGCGCGCGTCGTGCAGGCGGAGCAGGGCACGCGCACCAAGGGCGGGGACGGCCGGATCGGTTTCTATGTCGCGCGGGGAGAGGGCGCCGTGCCGGGCGGGCCGGGTGAGGTGGTCCACCCGGGCGACCGGCTCCAGTTCACATACTCCGCCGCGGAGGCTGGGTATTTCGCCCTGCTCAGCGTCGATGGCGCCCACAAGGCGAGCATCTACTTCCCGGCGGGGGCCGCCGCGGCGCCGATCCAGGCAGGCGAGGAGGTCCCGCTGCCGAGCAGCGTCGTGCTCGACGAGGCGCTCGGCGCGGAGACCCTCTATGGCCTTTTCTGCCGCGCTCCGGTCGACCTCGAGCCCCTCCGCGCCGCCCTCGAGTCCGCGCCCGATCGCCCTCCCGCGCCCGCGGGCTGCCGCGTCGATCGCGTCCTGATCGACAAGCGGGCGGCCCCGTGACCGGCGTCCTCCGGTCGAGGATCGCCGCCTTTGCCTTCGCCCTCACCCTGGCCGTCGCGGCGCTGCTCGTCGCCTCTCCCGCGCTCGCCCGGGTCGAGCGCTATGCGGTCATCGCCGGCAACAACGCGGGGCTCAGGGGCGAGGTCGAGCTGCGGTATGCCGAGGCCGACGCCCTCAAGGTGCATGACGTCCTCGTGGGGATCGGCGGCTTCCCGCCGTCGAACGTGACGCTCCTGCGCGGCGGCGGCGCCGAGGCGATGCGCCGCGCGCTGATCTCCATGAACAGCCGCATCCGCCAGGACATCACCGGCGGCGGGGTCGAGGCGGTGCTGGTCATCTACTACTCGGGCCACGGGGACGCCCGCGCCCTCCACCTGGGCAACACGCTCATGGAGCTGCCCGAGATAGAGCAGCTCGCGCGCGGCTCGGCGGCGCACTTCCGGCTCCTCATCGTCGACGCCTGCCGCTCGGGCGCCCTGACGCGCGTCAAGGGCGGCACGGCCGCGCCGCCCCTGACGATCAGGACGGAGGCGCGCCTCGCGGGCGAAGGGGTCGTGTTCTTGACGGCGAGCTCGGCCAACGAGGATGCGCAGGAGTCCGACGCGCTGGGAGGCTCGTTCTTCACCCACTATCTCACGTCGGGGCTCATGGGCGCGGCCGACGACGACAGGAACGATGTCGTCACGCTGGACGAGGCCTATCGGCACGTCTCCGAGGCCACCATCCGTGCGACGAGCCAGACGCTGGCCGGGACGCAGCACCCGACGTTCCGGTACGAGCTGCGCGGCCAGGGCAAGCTCGCCCTCACGGTGCTGCCCGCGCGCGCCGCGCACCGCGGCACGGTCGAGCTGCCCGCGGGCAGGACGTACCTGCTCCTGGAGGGCGGCAGCCAGGGGCCGATCGTCGCCGAGGTCGCGGCGACGGACGCCTCGCGCCGGCTCAGCGTGAAGCCGGGGCGCTACTTCGTGCGAGGCCGCGGCAAGGACTTCCTGCTCGAGGGCGAGATCACGGTCGAGGCAGGGAGGACGCTCGCGGTGGCGGACGGGATGCTCTCCAGGGCGGAGTACGCGCGCCTCGTGCGCAAGGGCCACGAGGGCGTGGAAGCGTCGCACGGCGCGCAGGCAGGCTACCGGCTGCGCACGGCGTTCCACGCGGGCGAGTCGCCCTGCCAGGGCGCGTTTGCGGGCTACACGCTGGAGCTCCGCCAGCTCAGCGTCATGCCGCGCCTGGGCGCCTGCCGCGGCGGGTTCGAGAACGACACGCTGCGGGCGAGCGTCGACCAGCTCGACCTCGAGGTGCGGGTCGCGCACGCGTGGGACTTCCCCCGGGTGACGCTGGACCTGGGCGTGAGCGCGGGCGCAGGGGTGCTTCAACAGGCGTTCGAGACGCGGGGCGTGGCGGCGCCGCGGACGAGCTTCGTCGGCTTCCTCGGCACCGGGGTCGGCCTGATGGTCGACCTGCCCTCGGGGTTCTACCTGCTCGGCCAGGTCGACGCGCAGACCTACTTCTTCCAGCAGGCGAAGCGCGGGGCCGAGGGGAGCGCGCCGATCAGCGCCGAGTTCGCGGTGCGGCCGCTCGCCGGGCTCGGCAAGCGCTTCTGAGCAGGGCGGGCGCTGCCGCTCGCCGGGCTCGGCGAGCGCTTCCGAGCGCGGCGGGCGCGGCGTGGCGCCGCGCCGCCGCGCCGGGCTCACTTCGCCGACAGGGCGTCGGCGACCATCGCGCGCGCCTCGTCGAGCACGCGATCGAGGTGCGCCTGGTCCTTGAAGCTCTCCGCGTAGATCTTGTAGACGTCCTCGGTGCCCGAGGGCCGCGCGGCGAACCAGCCGTTCTCCGCGACGACCTTGAGCCCGCCGATCTCGCCGCCGTTGCCGGGCGCGCGCGTGAGCTTCGCGGTGATGGGCTCGCCCGCGAGGCTCGTGGCGCGCACCGCCTCGGGGGAGAGCTTCTTGAGCACGCTCTTCTCCTGCGGCGTCGCCGGCGCGTCGATGCGCGTGTAGAGCGGCGCGCCGAAGCGCGCGGTCAGGTCGCGGTAGTGCTCGGCGGGGTCGCGGCCCGTGCGGGCGAGGATCTCGGCGGCGAGCAGATCGAGGATGATGCCGTCCTTGTCCGTCGACCACACCTGCCCGTTGCGCCGCAGGAACGAGGCCCCCGCGCTCTCCTCGCCGCCGAAGCCGAGCGAGCCGTCGAGCAGCCCGTCCACGAACCACTTGAAGCCGACCGGCACCTCGCGGAGCGGCCGGCCGAGGTCCTTCGCCACCCGGTCGATCATGCTGCTCGAGACGAGCGTCTTGCCCACCGCGGCGTCAGGCCGCCAGTGCGGACGGTTCTGGTACAGATAGGAGATCGCGACCGCAAGGTAGTGGTTCGGGTTCATCAGCCCGGCGCTGCGCGTGACGATGCCGTGGCGGTCCGAGTCGGCGTCGTTGCCGAACGCGAGGTCGTAGTCGTCCTTGAGCGCGATGAGGTTCGCCATCGCGTACGGCGACGAGCAGTCCATGCGGATCTTGCCGTCGTGATCGAGGGGCATGAAGCTGAAGGTGGGGTCGACGGCCTTGTTCACGACCGTCAGATCCAGCCCGAATTTCTCGGCGATCGGCCCCCAGTACGCGATGTTCGAGCCGCCGAGCGGGTCGACGCCGAGGCGCAGCTTGGCGCCGCGCACGGCCTCCAGATCCACGACGTTGCCGAGGTCGGCGACGTAGGAGCCGATGAAATCGTACGGGTGCGTCGTCTGCGCGTGCAGCGCGGCCTCGTACGGGGTGCGCTTCACGCCCGCGTTGCCGCCGCGGAGCAGCTCGTTGGCGCGGTCCTCGATCCAGCCGGTGACGGCGGTGTCCGCGGGGCCGCCGTTCGGCGGGTTGTACTTGATGCCGCCGTCGTCGGGGGGGTTGTGCGAGGGCGTGATCACGACGCCGTCCGCGAGCCGCTGGGTGCGCCCGCGGTTCTGGGTGAGGATCGCGTGCGAGATGACCGGCGTCGGCGTGACGCCGTTGTGCTCGGCGAAGATCACGTCGACGCCGTTGGCGGCGAAGACCTCGATGACGGTGCGCTGCGCCGGCTCGGAGAGCGCGTGCGTGTCCATGCCGAGGTAGAGGGAGCCGGTCGTGCCCTGCTTCGCGCGGTACTCGCAGATGGCCTGGGCGACGGCGAGGACGTGCGCCTCGTTGAAGCTGCGCCGCGCCGCCGACCCGCGGTGGCCGGAGGTTCCGAAGGCGACGCGCTGCTGCGGGTCGCCCGGGTCGGGGCTCTCGCTGTAGTACTGCGCGCGCAGCTTGTCCGGATCGATCAGCACGTCGGGCGGGGCTTTACGGCCTGCGAGGGGGTGGAGCGGCATGAGCCTCCGCATAGCCGAGCGCGCGAGACGAGCAAAGCCCTCCGCGCGGCGCCGCGGCCGGATTGCCGCGCGGGTGGCGCTCGGGGATGCTCGCGCCCGTGACCGCGCCGCTCCGGCTGCTGCTCCTCCCGGGCCTCGACGGCACCGGCGCGCTCTTCGCGCCGTTCCTCGAGGCGCTGTCCGGCGACATCGCGCCGGAGGTGATCTCCTACCCCGCGGACCGGGCGCTCGACTACGACGCGCTCGAGGCGCTCGTCGCGGAGCGCATCCCCGCGGCCGGGCCCTACGCGCTGCTCGGCGAGTCGTTCTCGGGGCCGCTCGCGCTGCGCCTGGCCTGCCGGCGCCCCGGCGGGCTCGTCGGCGTCGTCCTCGTGGCCACCTTCGTCACGAACCCGGTGTGGCTCGTCCCGTCGCTCGCGCGGCACCTCGTCGGCCCGTGGCTCTTCCGCCGCCGCGCGCCGGAGCTCGTCTCGCGCCGCTACCTGGTCGGCGCGCGCGCGTCCGCCGAGTGGCTCGAGCGCGTGGCCGCGAACGTGGAGACCGTCGACCCCGCGGTGATGGCGGCGCGCGTGCGCGAGGTGCTCACGGTGGACGCGCGCGCGCTGCTCCAGCGCTGCGCCGCGCCCCTGCTCTACCTCGGCGCCGCGGGCGACGCGCTGGTGCCGCCGCGCGTGCTCCGCGAGCTGCGGCGCCTGCGGCCCGATCTCGAGTGCGTCACGGTGGACGCCCCGCACCTCGTGCTGCAGCTCGCGCCCGAAGGGTCGGCGCGGGCGATCGAGGGCTTCCTGAGGCGCGCTGCCGGGAGGCACGGGGGTTAGTACCGCACCGGCCAGGGACGAAGGTGCGGTGGCGAACCGGTGCGATCCGTCGCTTTCGCAGGATCTGCTGGCGCCGCGCCTGGCCGCGCGGCTCTCAGGCGGTCACTCGTAGAAGCCGATATCGTCGATGTAGACGTCGAATTCCTCGCCCTTCGCGAACCGGAACCCGAACGCATAGAGCCCTGCGACGTCGATGGCCTGGGCGGTGGGCTCGGCCCCCCAGCCTTCGCGCGCGAGCTCCTCGAAGGGGATCACGACCGGGGCCCACTCCGTGCCGAGGCGCGCGGTGTAGTACCAGTGGTCGAAGCAGCGATTGGCGTCGCCCTCTACCGCCGATTCATCGCAGATCCCGCCCGCGGGCTCCGAGACCTCGTCCGAGATGTCGACCCTCATGGTCGTCACCGCGCCCGCGTCGCCGAGCTTGGCCCAGAACACGATACCGGTGTACGCCGACGCGTCGTAGGCGAGCGGGACCGTGTCGGGGCGGTTCAGCGCGAAGCGGACCCCGGCGCCCCACTCCGTGAAGCCGGACCCGAACGTGTGCACCGCCATCGTGCTCTGGCCGCGCGGCGGAGTGAGCGCCTCCGGCGTGAACTCGCCGGGCATATCTTCCGGATAGGCCGGGGGAGTCTGCGTGCCCGTCCCATCATTGTAGCTGTGCCAGTAGCCGGCCCTGCCGCCCGCCTCCCCGATGGCGGCGTCGCCGTCTTCCATGTCGTCGATCAGCTCGACGTCCGTGGGGACGGCCAGCTCGCCCCCGCCCGCCCCCGCGCCGCCCGTGGCCGAGGCCGACGAGTTACCGCTCGTCGCGCCACCCGCTCCCTCCACCGGGTGGTAGGTGTCCTCCAGCCCTACGAGCGTGGTGCACCCGCCGGCTGTGAGCGTCCACGCCGCCCACATCCATGCTGCGCGCCTCTTCACCATATCTTCTCCTACCACCGCCACGCCGGCGCGGTCCACCGCCGCGCGGACCCCTGGTGCCGGTTCCCTCGGGGGAGGCGCCAGGTTCCCTCGCCGTCGAGGCCAGCTCGTTCAAGGCGATCGTAAAATCGCTAATTTCGTGGGGGAAGACGCCGTGACATCCTCGATCTGGACGGTGTCGAGCCCGGGCCCGGAGCGGGATGGCCGACTCGCGGAGTGCTGTGCTTGAATGGGATGGGCAGGTCGCGAGCAATGACCGCTTCGCACCCTGGCGGCCTGTGTCCTTCTACCCCTTCGATCCGACGGCGGGACGGGCGCGCCGCGCCCTCGCCTTCGGCGGGCCAGCGCGGCGCAGGAAGTCGATGAAGGCCCGCAGCGCGGGGGGCGTCTGCCGGCGGCTGGGGTAATACAGGTAGAAGCCGGGGAACGACGGCGACCAGGACGAAAGGACCTGTGTCAGCTTGCCGGCCTCGACCAGCGGCCTCGCCAGCTCGTCGAGCACGTAGGCGATGCCCACGCCGTCCACCGCCGCGCGCAGCGCCAGGTCCACGTCGTTGACGATGAGCGGGCCGTCGACCGCGACCTCCAGCGCCTGCTTCCCCTTCTCGAACTCCCATCGATACAGGCTGCCGTCCGTCGGCCAGCGCATGTTGATGCAGCGGTGCCGGTGCAGGTCGCGCGGGGTCGCGGGGACGCCGTGGCGCGCCAGGTAGCCCGGCGACGCCACCGCCATCAGCGACAGATCGCCGCTCAGCTTCACGGCCACCATGTCCTTCTCGAGGCGCTCGCCCAGCCGGACGCCGGCGTCGAAGCGGCGCGCGACGATGTCGGCGATCGCGTCCTCGACCACCACGTCCAGCACGATGTCCGGGTGCGCCTCGAGGAACCGGCCGAACAGCGGGGCGAGGGCCCAGAGCGCGGCGATCCGCGCCGTGTTGATCCGGAGCACGCCAGCAGGCCTGTCCCCCAGCGTCTTCACGTCGGCGACCGCCGCCTCCAGCTCGGTCAGCGCCGGGGCCAGCCGGGAGAGCAGCCGCGCCCCCGCCTCGCTCGGCGCGACGCTGCGCGTGGTGCGGTTCAGCAGGCGCGCGCCGAGCCGCTCCTCCAGCCCCCGGATGGTCTGGCTCAGGGCCGACGGCGAGACGCGCAGGTGCGCCGCCGCGCGGGCGAAGCTCCCGTGCTCCACGATGGCCGCGAACGCCTTCAGGTCGGCGAAATCTCTCCCGCGCATTGTGTACCCCTGGCTAAACAGGCTGATTCGATCATGTCGGATTCTTCGAGGAGCGCCAGCGCCTTAAGGTCCGGGTCGAGGCAGGGCACCTGACGCACCTGCCGGGACCTATGGAGCCAACCATGACCAACGCACTCTCTCTCGACACCTACCGGCTGCTGGGTCGCTCGGGCCTGCGCGTCTCGCCGCTCGCCCTCGGCGCGATGACGTTCGGCGCCGACTGGGGGTGGGGCAGCGACCGCGACGAGGCAAAGCGCATCTTCGATGTCTACCTCGACCGCGGCGGGAACTTCATCGACACGGCCAACAAGTACACGAACGGCACCTCGGAGCGGCTGGTCGGCGAGCTCGCCGGCGACAGGCGCGAGCGCCTCGTGCTGGCCACCAAGTACACGCTCAGCATGCGGCCCGGAGACCCGAACTCGGGCGGCAACCACCGCAAGAGCATGGTGCGCTCGGTCGAGGCGAGCCTCGGGCGGCTCAGGACCGATTACATCGATATCCTCTACCTGCACGCCTGGGACGGGACCGCGCCCGTGGAGGAGATCCTGCGCGCGATGGACGATCTCGTCCGAGCGGGCAAGGTGCTCTATGTCGCGATCTCCGACACGCCGGCCTGGCAGGTCTCCCGGATGCAAGCCATCGCGGACCTGCGCGGGTGGGCGCCGCTCGTCGCGCTGCAGATCGAGTACAGCCTCATCGAGCGGACCGTCGAGCGGGAGCTCATCCCGATGGCCCAGGAGATGGGCCTCGGGGTCATCCCGTGGTCGCCGCTGGCCAGCGGCGTGCTCACCGGGAAGTACACGAAGGCCGACCTGGACGCGGGCGGCGGCTCGTCGGACGCCATCGGCACGCGCAAGAACATCGCTGCCGCCAACGGCTCGCTGACGGCGCGGGGCCTCGACATCGCCGAGGTGGTGAAGGCGGTCGCGGCCGAGAGCGGCAAGACGCCCGCGCAGGTCGCGCTCGCGTGGACGCTGCTCCACCCGGCCGTGACGGCGCCGATCATGGGCGCGCGGACCCTGGAGCAGCTCGAGGACAACCTGGGCGCCCTCGACGTGCGGCTGACGGACGGCCAGCGCGCCCGGCTCGACAAGGCCAGCGCCGTCGAGCTCGGCTTTCCGCACGACTTCCTGGCGCGGCCGCTGACCCGGAGCGTGATGTTCGGCGACGTGAAGATCGCCGCCCGGCGCTGAGCCGAGGATGGCGCTGCGCGGCTCGCGGCGCGTCGCCTCGGTCGCGCTGCTCGACCCGGTCGGCATCGGCACAGTATCCGCGCCCGGCGAAGTCGAGCGAATGACGGTCCGCCGCCCCGCAGGCTGCGGAGTGAGGGCGGGACCTTGGGTGCGCCGAGGCAGCGCTGCGTGGAGGTCGCTGGTGCAACGCCGCGTGGCGCGCGTCCGAGCGACGGTAGGCCTGGTCGACCACGGTTGGTCTCGGCGCCGAACTGCGCGAGGATGTGTCGCCCCGCGGCGGGCCAGCGGGCGGCCTGAGCAACACGCGCTCGCGGCGGACGGCGTGTGACCAGGAGGTCTTGGTGAGGATGACGCGGAGAGGTTCGAGGGAGCTTTTGGCGGTTCTCGTCGCTGCGCCGTGCGCGCTCGCGGCGGCGACGGCGGCGGCGGCGACGTTGACCGTGGGCCCGGGGAAGACGCACGCGACGCCCTGCCAGGCGATCGCGGCGGCGAGCGACGACGACACGATCGAGATCGACGCGGCCGGCGACTACGCCGGCGATGTCTGCGGCTGGTCGAAGAACGGGCTCACGTTGCGGGGCGTCGGTGGGCTCGCGAAGATCGACGCGGCGGGGAAGAGCTCGGGCGGCAAGGCGATCTGGGTCATCGCCGGGAACGACACGGTCGTCGAGGACATCGAGCTCACGGGCGCCGCGGTCCCGGATCAGAACGGCGCGGGCATCCGGCAGGAGGGCGCGAACCTCACGGTCCGCGGCTGCTTCTTCCACGACAACGAGAACGGCATCCTCGCGGGCGACAACGCGGCGAGCACGATCCTCATCGAGCGCTCCGAGTTCGCGAGGAACGGCGCGGGCGACGGCCAGTCGCACAACCTCTACATCAACCACGTCGCCAGGCTGATCTTCCAGCACAACTACTCGCACGCCTCGAACGTCGGCCACCTGCTGAAGACGCGCGCGCTCGAGAACCACGTGCTCTACAACCGCCTCACGCAGGAGGACGGGACGGGCAGCTACGAGATCGACGTCCCGAGCGGCGGCCTGACGTTCATCATCGGCAACCTCGTCCAGCAGGGGCCGGACACCGGCAACGGCTCGATCGTGGCCTATCGCCTCGAGTCGAACGGGGCGAACGCGAACACCGAGCTCTTCGTCGTGAACAACACGTTCGTCAATGAGCGCCCGAACGGCGGCACCTTCCTCAACATCAGCTCGAGCGCGGTCCCCGCGGTCGTCCGGAACAACATCTTCGCTGGGCCGGGAACCCTGACGAACCAGGGCAACGCGAGCCTCGGGACGAGCTTCCAGGGGGATCCGATGTTCGTCGACCAGGCCGCCTTCGACTACCGGCTGCAGGACGGCTCGCCCTGCATCGACGAGGGCGAGGCGCCGGGGATGGGCGGCGGGATCGATTTAACCCCCGAGTTTCATTACGTGCACCCGGCCGGTTCCACGGGGCGCACGACGGTCGGCACGATCGACATCGGCGCCTACGAGGTCGGCGGCGAGGGAGGCTCGGGCGGCAGCGGCGCGAGCGGCGGCGCCGGCGGGAGTGGAGGCGCGAGCGGCGCCAGCGGCGGAGGCGCCGGCGGAAGCGGAGGCGCGAGCGGGAGCGGAGGCGCCGGTGGAGGCGCTGACGGAAGCGGAGGCGCGGGTGGAGCCGATGACGGCGGCACGGACGGCGGCGAGGAGGAGAGCTGCGGGTGTCGGGTCGTCGGCGGCGGCGCCCGGGGCTCGTTCGGCTGGGTCGCGGGCCTCGTGATCGTCGCGGCCGTCGTGGCGCGCAGGGACGGGCGGCGCGTGGAGATCTCGCGTCGCTGACCGCGGTCTCGATCGACACGGCACCAGCCTAACTACTGCCCCACGCGCGCGGCGCGTGCCCGACCGTGGCGTGTTCAGGATCGGCGGTTCACAGCGGCCGCTGGGCCGCGATCGACTCGAGCCACGCCGCGCACGCGCCGTCGTCGGCCGGCGGCTGCTCGCCCTGGAGGAGGTACCACGCCTCCCGGTGCTGCGCGCGGGCGCCGGGCTCCACGCGCTGGAGCGGCCCGAGCGACTCCACCTCGAGCATGTCCGCGTTCGTGAACGTCTCGAAGTTGACCCCCATGTCCGGGTAAGTGGCGCCCTCGACGAACGGGAACCGCTTCAGGAACACGTTCCCATGGTTCGCGTACGCCGCGTAGCCCTGGCTCACCAGCATTCCCACCTTCTGCGGGTCCTTGCCGGCCACCTGCCGCAGGCGGATCACCCGCTTGCCCCAGGTCCACCGGGGATCGCTCATGTCGACGTACGGCCACAGCACGAGCGGCCGCGCGGGCAAGAGGCCCTCGGGGTGCGGGACGAAGGGCGCGTGCGGGAACAGGCACTCGCCGCCGCCCGCCATCACGGAGAGCGCCCACGGCGTGAACTCGACGGCGTAGGCGCCGTGGTTCTCGATCGCGTGATCGATGACGAACCTGCCCGCCGCGGCGTCCGCCGTGATGCGGATCTCCTTCTGCATCCCGTACCTGTCCGGCGCGGGCCGGAACACGTGCGCGCCGTTCTCCTCGCGGTGCTCGACCGGCTCGTTGTCGGGCTGGAGCGTCTTCTGCTCATCCTCCGGGCCGATCCAGAGCCGGTGGCCGCCATAGAACCTGTACTTGGTCCCGCCGGTCGCGCCGAGGTCCTCGGGGATCTCGGAGAGCTCGTTCGGACCGCCGATGACGCCGTACCGGATGATCCGCGGGCCGATGTCGAGCGTGACCACGAGCTCCGTATCGCCGCAGACGAGACGCGCAGCGCGCTTCCAGCCGCCGTAAGGGATGATCTCCATGACCGGGGCTCGTACCGCAGAACCGGAGCGGGGTTCAACCCCGACCGCCTGGCGCGCTGCCGGGATGGGCCTAACGCGATCCGCCCGCGGCGCGCTGGCCGCGCGGCTGTCGCGCGCTCACGTCGCTCACGTCTGGCGCCCGACGAAGCGCTCCGGAGGGGCGAAGTCGGCCGGGTGGCCGCCCAGGGCGATGGCGATGGAGCGCTGCCAGTAGCGGTCGCCGAGATCGAGCGCGAAGTCCTGCAAGGACGTCATCGCGTGCGCGCGGCTCGAGGCCACGGCGACGGCGCGGAGCAGCGGGACGGCGAGGATCGAGCTCTGCCTCGGCACGCCGAGCTGCTCGGCGAGCTCCTCGCCCAGCACGGCGCGGGAGATGGTGCAGAAGATCGACCTGAGCTGCTCGGCGCGCCGGCGCTGGCTCTCGCTCCACGCGCTGCCGATGCCGCTGGAGATCAGCGCTTCCACGAGCAGGCGCGAGTCGTTGTCCGGGGCGCCCTGCGTCGCGAAGATCATCTCGGCCAGGCGCCTCGCCTCCGCGTACGACCCGGGGATGAGCTCCTGCTCGACGCCGATGACGTGGGCGACGTAGCGCCAGAGGTGGACGACGTCCTCTTTCTGGGCGAGCGGGATGTGGTAGCCGAGCTTGTCGAAGCCGTCGAGCACCGCGACGGAGAAGAGCAGCGCGGTCGCGACCATGTCGTGCTGGTTGACCGGCTCGCCCCAGAGCGCCGTCTGCCAACGGCCGCTCGCGCGGACGAGGCGCCGCACCTGGGCGTGCATGATGCGCACCTTGACGGTGATCGCGAAGCCCTCGCCGGAGCGGCGCATGCCGTTCGCCTGGCTCACGGCGTGCACGAACCGGCTTGTCTCGCCGAGGCGGCGCGGGGCCTGCTCGCGGAGCCTCCCCGAGAAGACGAGCGGCTTGTTCCCGCCGGGCGAGGCGTACCCGAGGATGAGCGACTGCATCGCGAGCAGGATGCCGCCGAGCATGCCCGTGCGCAGGAACGTCGTCCCACCGCGGTTGACCGCCTCCCAGTCGACCCAGAGGGGCACGTGATCGACCACCGCGAAGAGCGCGCGCAGCTCGGCGGGCGCCTGGGCCAGCGCGCCGTCGTCGCCGTCCACGCCGCGCGCCAGGGCGGCCTCGAGGAGGCGGAAGCCCTGGCCCGAGGGCATCGACGCGAACGCCTCCACGACAGCGTCCGCGACGGGATCGACGCGGAGCAGGAAGGGCGCGAGACGATCGAGCTGGTCGCCGAAGCGACGGCGGGCGTCCGCGGTGTCCTGGAAGCGAGCAGGGATCGTCGCGTTCTTCATGCGAGGGTGCCTAATGCCTTGGCATATCGGCGAAATTCCGCAAAGACGAGGCCTCACGGCCGGCGAGCTGATGAGCTGGCGAGCTGGCGAGCTGATGCGGCGATCTCCGGCCTCCGCGCGTCGCCAGGGCTCAGGTCTCTGCCTCGTCCGATGCCGCGGCCAGCGCCGCGCTCCGGCGGATCGCCTCGGCGAGGTTGTACGTCTTGCGTTGCGCCAGGCAGAAGCTGAGCCCCTCGCGGAGGCTGCGCATCGGGCTCAGCTCGTCGAGCGAGACGCCGATCGTGACGAGCGTCCCCGCGACGTGGCCGCCCAGCCCGGTGAGGATGCAGCGCGCGCCGAGGAGTTGCACCGCCTGGGCCAGCTTGATGAGGTGCTGCGCGGTCATCGTATCGACGACCGTCACGCCGGTGAGGTCGAGGATCACCCACTCGACGTCGCTGTCGTCCGCCACGCGCGCGAGCAGCCGCTCGGTCACCTCGACGGCCCGCACCGAGTCGAACAGCCCGACGAGCGGGAGCGTGAGGATGCCGTGCCAGATGTCGATGATCGGCACCGAGAGCTCCCGGATCGCGCGCTCCTGGCGCTGGATCGTCTCCAGCTGGCTCTCGAGCTCGCGCTTGGAGGCGGCGAGCGCGCCGAGCGCCTGCGTGTTCTGCTGCGTGGTCGCGGAGAGCTCGGAGAGAAAGATGCGCAGCGCCTCCTCGACCATCCCGAAGGCGTCTTCCTCGACATTCTCCAGGTGCTGCAGGGCGAGCTCGATCTCTCCCGTGGACGCGAGCGCGACCGCGTTGATGACGCGCTGCATCCGGCGCTCCTCGAAAGAGACCACATTCTCGGATTCTTGCATGGGCTCCTATGCGCTCAGCGGGGTTGATCGGCAGAGCTCGATGCTCTGTCGCTGAGTCCAGGCGCGGTATCGGCGTCGCCGGCGGCCTGCACGCCGGCGATGCGCTCGTCCGGATCCGATCTCGCGCGCGGGGTCGAGCGACTACACTTTTCCTTGATATCCTACCTGACAGCCAGCCGTGTGAACCTGCGTTCGATCGTCGATCAAGGTCAAACAGATATCCTATCCCCGGCGCGGCTGGAAGGAACCTGCTCGCGTGGCCGGCTGAGCCGCTGCACGCGTGTGCTGGCCCTGGCGCCAGCCTGGCGAGCCCTCCCCTCCCCGAGCGCTCGCGCTCAGTCCACGGTGCGAGCGCAGCGGAACCCGGTCGAAACGTCGCCTGCCTCACGGTCGTACGCGAGGCGGAACGTCGACCTGGCGCTGCTCGCCGAGAAGTCCCACGACCCGCCCCGGAGCACGCCCTTGCTGCCGGTCGCCGGCACCACCGGGTCAGTCCGGGCGCCTTTCGCGTACGCGCCTGGGTCCCAGCCGTCGGCCACCCACTCCCAGACGTTGCCGGCCATGTCGAGCGCGCCGGACGGGCTCGCCCCGGCCTTCGCCGAGCCGACGTCCTGCGTGCCCTTTCCGCGCCCGCCGCAGCCCTGCCCTGGGGGTCGCGACACGATGGCGTGCGCGCACCCCGGCGGCTCGTTGCCCCACGGGTACTCGCGGCCGTCGGTGCCGCGCGCGGCGTACTCCCACTCGGCCTCGGTCGGGAGCCGCTTGCCGACGAAGGCGCAGTACGCCGCGGCCTGCGCCTGATCGACGCACGAGATCGGGTGCTGCGACTTCGCCGTGTCCGCCGCGGTGCAGAGCGCGCCGCGCTGCTCGATGTCCGCGTCGGTGGCGCGGGGGCCGTGCAGGCCGCTCGGCGTGCACCGGCCCGCCTCGACGCAGCGCTGGTACGCGGCGACGGTCACCTCGGTGCGATCGAGGTCGAACGCGCGGGTCAGCGTCACCTCGTGCGGCGGCCGCTCGGATTTGCCGCCCTTCGCGCTGCCCATCGTGAACCGGCCCGCGGGGATCCGGACCATGTCGGCCGCGGGCGCCGCCTTCACCGGCGGCACGGCGAGGCCGCCGTGCGCGCGCGCCGGCAGCGCGGACGCCGGGGCCCGCAGCTCGACGAGCGCGACGGCGCCGGCGCCGGCAGCGGCGGCGAGCGCGGCCGCCGACCCGAGCGCGAGCAGCAGGCGCCGCCGCGGCGCGGCCGGGGAGGGCGCGGGAGCGGCCGGGGGCGAGCCCGGGTGCGGTGCGGCCAGGGACGCCGCGCTCGAGGCAAGGCCGCGCATGGTGGTGAGGGGCGGCGCGCCTGGGGTCGCGTCCGGCGCGAAGGACGCCGCTGCGCCTGGGGCGGCGGTCGCGGCTGCGCCTGGCGAGAAGCCCGCCGCGGCGCCCGGGACCGGCCCCCCGGCGGCTGGCGCCTCGCCGGCATGCAGCGCCAACGGCGCGCGTGCGGTCCCCGCCAGGCCCAGCGCCGCGGCGTCGGCCGCCGCGACCACGCTCGGGCCCGCGACGGGACGCGCGCGCGGGTCGTGCTGCGCGCGGATGTCCCGCGTCGGCGTGGCGGCGCCCGCCGCGGGCAGCGCCGGCGACGACGGCGACCGCGGCGCCGGCGCGGCAGCGTGGACCGGCGAGCCTGACGCCGCCATCGCCGCCTCGAGCGCCGCCCAGAGCTCGCCCGCCGTGCGGTAGCGCTCGCGCGGCTCGACCGCGACCGCCCGGCGCACCACCGCCTCGACGGCGTCGGGCGCGCTCACGCCCGCGCCGCGCAGGCTCGGGCGGAACGCCGGATCGGTCGCGGCGATGTAGAGCTGCGTGACGTCGCTCCCGAGGAGGGCGCGGTTGCCCGACGCGACCTCGATGAGCACGAGGGCGAGCGCGAAGACATCGGTCCACGGCCCGGTCGCGCCGAAGCGCTGGTGGAACTGCTCCGGCGCGCCGTAATGGACCGTGAAGGCGCGGAGCGTGCTCCCCGTCTCGGCCATCGCCTGCGTCATGCTCGAGAGCTCGCTGAGCACCTTGGCGATGCCGAAGTCGAGGACCTTCATCGTGCGCCGGCCGCCGATCTCCGCGAGGAACAGGTTGGCCGGCTTGATGTCGCGGTGGGCGACGCCCTGCGCGTGCGCGGCCTCGAGCGCGTGGGCCGCGGGCGCGAGCAGGGCGACCGCCTCGGCGAGCGGCCGCGCCGCCTCGCCGCGGGCGCGCCGCTCGGCGATGTCGCGGTCGAGCGGCGCGCCGTCGAGCCACTCGAGCACGAGGTAGGGCGTCCACTCGCCCGACGGCGAGACGGCAGCGCCGGCGTCGAGGGCCTGCACGATCCCGGCGCTCGCCCGCGAGAGGCGGTGGAGGAGCCTGCCCTCGTTGAGGAGCATCCGCTGGAACGACTCGCGCTCGGCCGGGGCCAGGGCTCCGAGCATCTTCAGGCACTTGACCGCGACCGGCGCGTCGAGGCCGAGGTGATGGCCGCGGTAGACGACGCCGAACCCGCCCTCGCCGATGACGGCGTCGAGCCGGTATTTGCCGCCGATCGTCGCGCCCACCCAGCCGAAGGGATCCGAAGGTGCCATGCTCGCGGCGCGAGTCTACACCGTCGGCCGCCGCCCGGAGATCGCACCGAGATCAGCGCGCGATCCGCCCGGCGCGCACGCCACTCACCCGCTGCGTGCTCACGCCCTACCACCGCCGCGACCTTGGCCCACCATCCATCGTGAGCGCGTCGTTTCGAAAAGCTCCGCTATCTCGCTTCTCGGAGCCGCGCAACTCCGGCGCGCGCGGAAGGATAGATAAAGGATAGATGAGGTCTTTGATGCCCTCACCCCGCCCGCTCCTCGAACCCCCCGGCGCTCAGCGCCCTCTCGAAGAACGCGCACAGCTCCTCGTGACGCGCGCGCGCGTCGGCGCGGCCTATCTCGATGAGCGCCCCGGCGAACTCCCCATCGAACAGCAGATAGGACAGGAAGTCCGCCTCTCGCTGCTCGTCCCCGTCGGCCAGGCGCCGCATCACCCGGCCGAGCACGCCGGTGGTCCGCGCGCGGAACGTCGGGGAGCGCACGAACTCCGCCGCCAGGCTGCCGATGTCCTTGGAGGCGCGGATGAGCAGCGACCGGAGCGGCCGGAGCGAACGCCCCGGCGGGAGCCCGAGCTCGTCGTTGAGCTCGCCGATGAAGCCTTCCCCATAGCGGCGCCGCCCCGCCTCGAGGATCCCGTTGATGCTCTCGAGGCGCGCCAGGTCGTTGTCGATCCGGTCGAGCATCAGCGCGTTCAGCGTCTTTCCGAGCAAGAAGAGGGGCCCCGGGAAGCCCGGCGCCTCGCGCTCGGCCGTCGACGACGCGGGCTCGATGTACTTCGGGTTGACGACGATCACCCCGTCGGCCCCGAGCCGCCGCGCCGGCGACAGCGGGACGTTCTGGCGCAGCCCGCCATCGCAGTAGAGCTCGCCGTCGATGCTCACCGGGCGGAACAGGATCGGGACCGCGGACGACGCGAGCGCATGCTGGGCGCGGAGCGCGGTGGCGCGCGGGGAGATCGTCGGGTCGTGGCTCCAGGGCGGCAAGCCCGGCTCGCGCCGGTGGACGAACACGACGGTGCGGCCGGACTTCACCAACGTCGTCGACACAGTCACCGCCGACAGGAGCCCTCTCTGGAGGTGCTCGTCGATCCGCTCGAAGGGCACGGCGTCCGCGATCTGCCGCTCCAGGCCCGACGTGTCGAGCAGCGCGGCGTGGCCGCCGCTCGCGGGCGCGCCCGCGCCGCCGCCGCGGAGCAGATCGTGCCCCACCGCGAGCACGCCGCGCACGTCGAGCCGCACGAGGTCGTCGATGCGCAGGCGCGTCCACACCCCGGCGAGGCGGCGGGCGCGGCTCCGCGCCTCGTCCGCGAACGCGGCGAGGCCGCAGACGTTGATGGCGCCGACCGAGGTGCCGCACAGGATGTCGAGCGGCACCTCGCGGCCGAGGTCGCGAGAGACCTCCTCGAGGATGTGCTGCACGACGCCGACCTCGTAGGCGCCTCGAGCAGCCCCGCCGGCGAGCACGAGCGCGATCTTGGGGGCGCGGCCGTTCCGGGTAGAAGCGGGCGAACGGTTGGCCATGCTCGCAGAGTACCATGGTCGCGATCGCGAGCGCGGCCCTGAAGCACGCCAGCGCGCTCTTCACGTCGCGCGTCGCGCGGCCGCGCCCCCATGCTACATCCACCGTGCTCGCGGGCACGGAGGCGCTCGATGACGGCAATCTACCTGGTCCTCGCCTACCTCCTCGGAGCGATCCCGACAGGCTACCTCTTTGCGCGCATCGCCAGAGGGGTCGATATCCGGACCGTCGGCTCGGGGAACATCGGCGCCACGAACATCCTGCGCACCTTCGGCTGGAAGCCCGGCCTCGCCGTCCTGGCGGCCGACATGACGAAGGGCGCGCTCGTCGCCGGGCCCCTCGCGGCGTGGCTCGCCGCCGCGCCCGGAGGGTGGGTCGCGGCGGCGGGCGGCCTCACCGCGGTGC
This sequence comes from Sorangium sp. So ce321, assembly GCF_051530195.1. Classification (NCBI taxonomy): domain Bacteria; kingdom Pseudomonadati; phylum Myxococcota; order Polyangiales; family Polyangiaceae; genus Sorangium; species Sorangium sp. So ce321. The sequence goes on from NZ_CP150329.1 coordinate 9,695,526, forward strand.
TGGGCCACGACTACACGGTGTTCCTCGGGATGCGGGGCGGCAAGGGCGTCGCCACGTCCTGCGGTGTGCTGCTCGTGCTGGCGCCACGGTCCACGCTCGCCACGCTGGCCGTCTTCGCGGTCGTCGTGCGGGCGACCCGCATGGTCTCCGCGGGCTCGCTCGCCGGCGCGCTCGCCCTGCCGCTCTTCCTCTGGCTCCTCGGCGAGCGGCAGGCCCCGGTCCTCTGCCTCTCGCTCCTCCTCTGCGCGTTCATCTGGCTGAAGCACACCCCGAACATCCGGCGGATGCTCGCGGGCACCGAGCGCACGATCTCGTTCGGCCGGCGCCCCGACGACGACGCGAGCGCCCGCGCGCCGGACGACCTCGGGCGGCGCTGACGCGCGTGCCGGGCGGCGCTGACGCGCGTGCCGGGCGGCGCTGACGCGCGTGCCGGGCGGTCCCGGGCGCGGCGCCAGCTCACCTGCGGCGCCAGCTCACCTGCGGCGCTCGCTCACCTGGAGATCGCCTTCACGTAGAGCACCGCGCCCTCCTTGTCGATGAACTGGAAGAGCAGCGTGTCGCCCTCGAACTCCATGTAGGCGAAGCCCTCGACCCGGTCCGTGTAGAAGAGCTGCCGCGCGTCGATCGGGGCGCCGGACGGCCGGAGCTTCGAGCCGGCGCCGCTGATGGCGAAGTACGTGTTCGGGCACAGCGCGTCGCGCCCCTTGTCGATGAGCTCGAGGTCGTGATCGTGGCCGCTCATGTACATGTCGGCCCCGCAGTAGATCGCCCGCTGCATGTCGAACATCCCGCTCATGCCGATCTGCTCGTTGTCGTAGAAGTGAGCTCCCGACGTGTAGCGGGGGTGATGGCCGAAGACGATCTTCCAGCGGGCGTTCGAGGCGGCGACCCGCGCGCGCATGTCGACCGCTTGCTCGTCAGAGGTGAAGTCGACCGTATCGATCCCGAAGAGATGGACATTGCGGATGCGAACGTCGTAATACGAAGAGGGCATGTGCCACTTGTCGGTCATCCGCTTGCCCGGCCCGTCGCCCACGGGCAGCCGCGAGTAATCGATCTGCGCCTGCCGCACGCCGCTGCTGCTGGGGCCGTGATCGTGGTTGCCGAGCACCGCGTAGAACGGGAGGCCGTTCAGGCCCGGTCTGTCGTAGGGCTGCTCGAACTTCGGCCCCCACTGCGCATCGCCGGTGTCGGCCACGCCGTGATCATAGAAGTTGTCGCCGTTCATGATCACGGCGTGACAGCCCCCGACCTCGATGCACTTCTCGCTCATCCGGTCGGCGACCTGGTTCTGCGCCAGGTTGCCCTCTCCGGTGTCGCCGACAGCGATGATCCTAGCCCCGCGGAGATCCACGTCGACGACGCCGACAACGCCGCCCTCGGCCGCTCCGGCGCCGGGCGCCCCGCCCCAGGCGACGCTCCCGCTGCTCGTCGCGGCGCCGGTACCATGGCCCTCGCCGTGGCCAGCTCCGCTCCGATCACCGCCTGATCCGGCCTGCGCTCCGTCTCCGCCCCCCGTCGCGCCTCCGGCCCCCGTCGTGAACTCCGCCCCGCCGCAGCCCGCTCCGCCGCTCACGGCCGGCAACACGAAAAGCAGGACAGCAAGGGAATTCCGGGCCATGGCGAGAAGACGCACTGCACGGAGAGGGTTCATCGGGCACGCATTCTATCCACGGCCGGTCTCCGGTGCTCCTCCGCCAGGACTTTTGTACGGCCCGCCACACGGTCAGACGCGAGCATTACAGCGCTCACCTCCAGGACGGATACGGGTGATGACACGCGATTCATGATCAGAGGCAACCGAGGCGAGCACCGGCACCTCGGCACCATGACCCTGCCTGCGCCCGCTCCGGGTGACCGACACGCCCCGGCGCCCGCTCCCACGGCCGCGACGCCACACCGATCCCGGGCGCTCGCGCCCGTCCGGCGGCGCCCCATGCCCGCCCCTGCCCCCACCCCGCCCCGCGCGATCGGCACCCCAACGCCGGCGCCGTTTTCTCTTGACCCCGTCTGGGTGTTCACGTATCGAAATTGAACATCATTTTCAATATCAACAACGGAGCCAACGTGAGCCGAGAAATGCCCCCCGCCCCGAGCCCGTCTTGCCGCGCAGCGCGAGCCGCCTCCCCCTGGTCCGACGCGCACAAGGAAGAGGCCTCGTGAGCTCGCGCACACCTCTCTCCCTGGATCGCCCGCTCCGGTCCGATCCCGCGCGCTGCGTGGAGCCCGCGCGCGGCGAGGGCTGGCCTCCGCCGCCGCACGATCCTCGCGAGCGCGAGCTCGCGCTCGTCGTCGCGGGCTGGGAGGTGCGCCTCTTCGGCGGGCGGAGGTTCGAGTACCTCGTCACGCGCGGCTTCTGGCACCTGCAGCTCTGGCACCCCGAAGCGCGCGTCTCGGTGCTGACACCGTCGCGGCTCACGCGCGGGCTCTACGAGGCGTATCCGATCGCGAACTGGAAGGCGCAGGCGCCCGACTACGAGAAGCTCGCGGCGCTGCTCGGCGGGCTGTTCGCGGCGAGGCTCCCGGAGGCGTCGGCGGTGCTGCGCCTCGAGCGCGCGCTCGTCGCCGAGGTCGTCCGCGGCGGCGGCGGGGTGCTGTCGTGACGCGCCCGCCGCCGGGGATGCGCGCCCTCGAGGCCTCGCCTCCCGCGACGCAAGGAGCGCGCGTGAGCTCCGTGGCCGTCCCCTGGGACGCCGTGCTCTCGCTCGTCGGGCGCGCCGAGGCGCGCGCGCGCTTTCCGGAGCTCGGGTTCGCCGATCCGTGGGCAGAGGCGATGCTGGCCACGCTCGACGTGGATCCGGCGGGCTTCGACGACCGCGCGCTGCGGGCCTCGACGGTGCGCGCCATGGTCGTCGACGGGCTCGTCCGGCACTACTTCGAGCGGAACCCGGACGGCCTCGCCATCGCGCTCAACGCCGGGCTCTGCACGCGGTTCTCGCGCGTCGACAACGGGAGGCTCCGCTGGGTGGACCTCGATCCGCCGCACGTGGCCGAGTTCAAGTGCGCGCACCGCCTCTGGCAGACGTCGGACCGCCACGCCATCGCGAGGTGCTGCTCCATCGCATGCACCGGCTGGATGGATTCCCTCCAGGGCGCGGGCGACGTGCCCACGCTCCTCGTCGCCGAGGGCGCCCTGGAGCGTCAGCCCCCCGAGCTCGTCGACGCCTTCTTCACGCGCATCTCCGCGCGCCTCGCCAGGGGGACCGAGCTCATCGTCGACCACGAGGCGCACCCGCCGCTGCGGACCCCGCCGCGGCTGCGCGCGTGCCTGGAGGTCCCGGCGGCGGACGGCGCCGTGGCGCGCTACCCGCGGCTCCGACCGATCGGCGAGGGCGAGGTCACGCCGGCGCTGGAGCAGGCGCTGCGGAGGGTGAGCAGGGCGTCTCGCCTGCTCCGGGGGGCGCGCGCGTCGTCCGTCCTCCACCTCCGCTTCGAATGAGCGCCGCGGCGACCGCGCGCGCGGCGCTCGGGGCCGATCGTGAAGGCGGCGGCTCTCCGCCAGGGAGACCCGCGATGTCCACGTCCAGCAGGTCGCCCTCGGCGCTCCGCGCCGGGCCAGCCCGACGCAGGCGCCCAGCGCGCGTCAGTACACGCGGAACTGCCCGCTCAGCGTCAGCAGCGAGAGGAGGTGCAGCAGCCCCGCGTAGTAGCGCGGCATCCCGGTCGTCGGCTCCAGCGTCCACGCCGCCTCGATGTACGCGGCGCGATCCTCGGTCTCCGCGACCAGGCCCGTGACGCCGTTCATGAGGATGAGCGCCGCCTCCCGGTTGTACGGCACCGGCGGATCGGGCGGCGCGCCGTCGAGCGCGTACGCCCCGCCGTACTTGTCGATGCCCTGCTCCGAGAAGAACGCCAGCAGCCGGTCCGCCTCCTCCACCTGCCACGCATCGACGCCGAACCAGACGTGGTCGAGCGCCATGTTCAGCGGCGTGCGGTAGGCCTCCGACCCGAAGTAGTCCGAGCCGGGCACCGGCGTGCCGTCGAAGCGGGCGCGCACCGGCATGAGCCCGGTGCGCGGGTGCGCGACCTGCTGCCAGTACGCGCGCGCGCTCGCCGCGGCCTCGGACCAGAACGGGTCCCCCGTGGCCTGCGCCCAGAGCTCGTAATACGCGGGCATCTCGATGGAGGGGCGGGTGGTGTCCGCCGCCGCGACGTGCGGGACGTCGAAGACGAGCTTCGTCTCCGCGTCGAAGGTGTTGGTCACGCCGGAGACGACGCCCCCGTTCTCCTCCTCCTTGTGCCGCATCACCTCGAGCAGGGCGAGCGCGTCCGACCCGTAATCGATGCTCCCGCTGCGGCTCCCCCAGCGCCCGTGAGCGAACAGCAGCGCCATCGCGGCCTGCTGCTGGCCGAAGGGGTCGATACAAAACACCTTGCCCGACGGGGCCGCCGGGCTGTCGCACACCGACTGGAGGTAACCCCGGTTGGGCCCGGACTCGTGCTCGAGCACGTCCTTGGCGTACCGCCAGAGGCGATCGAACTCATCACGCTTGTCCAGCTGGACCGTGATGATCATCGCGAAGCCCATGCCCTCGGTGCGCACGTCGCTGTGCAGGACGTCCCACACGTAGGACTGCTCGGTGCCGGCCGGGTAGTAGATCGCCTCGTTCCAGGGATCGCCGTAGAAGAGCTGATTGAAGCGCTCCTCGATCTTCGTCGCGATCTCCTCGTCCGTCTTGCCGAGCACGTCGCGGAGCGGGTTGGGATACGTCTCCGGGCCGCTCAGCGGGTTGAGATCGTCGCTGTTCGGCCGGTCGTCGCCGAGCCAGTCCACCGTCGTTCCGCACGCCGGCAGCGCGCAGAGCACCCCAATCGCACACGCGATGCGGGACATTCCGAGGAGCGAGCGGAGGAGAGCGGGGCAGCGCATGACCCGGAGCTTAATCGTTTACATAGCGGCGGACCCGGGATGCAAGCACGCTGTTCGGGTGCCGGCGAAGAAATGCCTCGGCGCGCTGCGCTGCGGCGTCGGTCCGGCCGCTCTTCGCGAGCGCGTCAATCCGCAGGACCTCGGCCTCGAGCCTCAGCCGGCCGCGCGGGTGCTCCCGTGTGTACGCGTCCAGGAGCGAGAGCGCGCCCTGAGCGTTGCCGCTCGAGAGCGTCGCGCGCGCCGCGTCGAGGGTCTCGAGCTCCGCCTGGAGAGCGGCCTTCTCCGCGGACACCTTCGCGGCCGTGCCGACGCTGTGGCTGCGCGCCGGCGTCGGGGCGGCGGCCTCCTCCGCGCCAGCCTCGACCGGCGCTGCGCCAGCCCCGACGGACGCCGGCGGCGGGGACGGCATGGCCCTCGCGATCGGACCCGGGAAGGAGCCGGCGAAGCGGCCGAGCTCGGAGGCCGGCGGCTGGTGGTACCCGCGCCAGGCGAGGTAGCCGGCCGGGATGCCGGCGAGCGCGCCGACGGTCGAGAGCGCGACGAGGATCTTGGTCCAGCCGAGCTTCGCCACGAGCGACGAGGACGCAGCGGCCGTCCCTGCCGCGGAGAGCGCCGCGGGCGCCGCGGCGCTCGAGAGCGCAGCCGCGCCGGCGAGGCCGAGGGCGGCCAGCGTCTTGGCGCGCGTCTCCTGGGACGGGGAATACGACGCGCCGGCGCTCAGCAGCGCGCGCTCGAGCGGGCTGTCGCTCTCTTCTAGCAGGCGACGTGGTTCGGTCATCGTCTCACCTCGCTCGTCGTGACGAGCTCGAGCGCGCGGACGCGCTCGCGAAAATCTGCCCTGGCCCTCCGCAGCCGCGAGGCCACGGTGCCCTGTGGGATCCCGATCACGCCGGCGATCTCCACCATGCTCATCTCCTCGAACTCGTACAGCACGAACACCGTCCGTAGATCCGGCTCCATCTGATCGAGGACCTGGTCGAGCATCTGCCGGGCGTGCTTCTGGCTCGTGAGCTGCTCGGGTGTCGCAGCGTCCACGACCTCCGGCGGCTCGGCCGCCGGGACCTCTCGCCGGCGCGCCGCGCTGCGGCGCGCATGGGCGGCCACGTGCAGCGCCGTCTGGAGCAGAAAACTCTTCTCAGCGCCCGGTCGGACGTCATCGAGCCGCTGGGCGGCGGCGATGAAAGTGCGCTGCACCGCATCGTCAATCTCGGCGGCCGGGGTCCCCGCGTTGCGGAGCACCCGGCCGATGAAGTCCAGATGAGCGTCGACCATCCGCCGCAGGCGTGCATCTCGCTCGCTCACGCGCGCGGTCGATGGCGCCCTCTTGGCCGGGTCCATGTCAGGCAAAGCAACCGCCGTCATCACCCCGACGCTCATGCTTCCGCTCACCGCGAGGGGAAGCATGATACCGGGAAACAGGAGACCTCAGGAGAAAAAAACCCTTGAAAACTGGAACGGAGCGGGTGCCGCGGGTCGAGAGAGCTAGCGCGCTTGCGACCCTGTCTCGGGGTGCCGTCCATGCGCTATGATTCCCGGTCATCGTCGAAGTGATCACAAAAGCCCGGCCTAGAAGCTGTGCATGATTCCGACGCTGACCCTCGGCGAGATCACAGGCGTCTCGCCGACCGTCTCCGCCGGAGATGCGATTGTGAAGCTTCGTCGCACGAGCGGCACATCGGCGCCCGCCCCGATCTCGACCGCCGTGCTCCCGCCGAGCGACACGGCGGCGCGCACGGCGGCCCCGAGGCTCCACCACGAGCGCACCGCGGACTCCGGGCTCGCGATCCCTTCTCCCGTCGCCGCGAGCCAGCCGCCGGTCGCCGTCACGCACGGAGCTGCGCTGAAGGTGCCGGCGATGTCCCAGCGCAGCGGGCACGCGGAGAGCGTGGCAGCTGTCCACTGGACAGATGCTCGGTCTGCGCCCTGCAGCAGGTCGTTCCGCGCGTGGGTCAGCGCCAGGCCGAAGGAAGGGCTCAGCGCGCTGCCGGTGCGCTGGGTCATGCGCGCGACGAGCGCGCCGCCGAGGCTCACATAGGGCGTGACGACCTGGGTCAAGAGGACCTCGGCGCCGAGCTCGAGGCGAAACGGCGCGACCGGGCGCGGGGCGATCGGCGCCGGCGGCGGCGGCTTCGGCGGCGGCTTCGGCGGCGGCGCGACCGGCGGCGGGGCCGCCGAGGTCTCCTCGACCACCTCGTCGACCGCGAGCGCCGCGGTGAGCGAGAGGGCCTGGACCACGACATCGCACGAGCTGCCATCGACGGTACGGGTGTCGGTCTCGCCGCGCTCGTGGATCACGCGCAGCTCGCCGTGGACCTTGGGCCCGGCGCGCGTCAGCCGGACGCGGACCTCCCAGCCGTCCTCTCCCTGTTCCGCCAGACGCACGCGGTCCGTGCGGGCGCGGATGCCGTCGTAGAGCGCATCCGCCGTGGAACAGTCGGGCGGGGCGTCGAAAACGACGCGAATGGGGATCGGAGCCGGCGCCGCGGCGGCTGAAGACAGACCGAGGACGACGAGCTCGATGAACGAGATGCCGCCACCGGAAGCCACGGGCCCGAAGGTGCCACGAACCGTCCGCGCGCCGCCATACGCACCTGCATCATCCCGTCCGGGCGGTGTAAAAAGTCGCGCGGCGACGCGACGACGTCGTTGTGCGCGGGGGTGCGCTCTGTGAGCTACCTCCGCGTGCGCGCCTGCGGCGACGTCACGCCCGGGGCGCTTCCAGCCGGGCGAGCACCTCGTGCAGGGCGCCGAGCCTCTCGTCCGCGCCGGTGAAGTCCGACAGCGCGGTGAGCGGCGACGGGACGACCCAGCACGTCAGGCCCGCCGCCTTGGCCGAGCGGAGCCCGCGCTCGGAGTCCTCGATGACGAGGACCTCCGGCGCGGCGAGCCCCAGCCGCTCGCGAGCGACCAGGTACGGCTCGGGATCCGGCTTGGCGCGCGCGTACTGCTCGCGCGTGAGCGCGAACTCGAACCACTGGAGGAGGCCCGTCACCGCGTGCGCTCGGTGAAACGGCTCGGGCTTGCTGCTCGTGACGATGGCCATGCGGAAGCGCGCGGCGAGCGCCGAGACGACCTCGCGCGCTCCCGGCAGCAGGGTGTCGCCGCGCGCGATCAGCTCGAGGTACCGGCGGTCTCGCTGGTCGGCCAGCGACCGCAGCGCCGCTTCATCGACCCCGCGAGCGCTGGCGAGGTGCCAGGCGCCGCGCGCCTCGACGAGGAACAGCTGGCGGTAGTCCTCGACGGTCAGCTCGACGCCGACCGACGCCATCACCTCGCGCGTCGCCTGGAAGTAGAGCCCCTCGGTGTCGACGAGGACGCCATCGTTGTCCCAGAGGATGGCCTTGAACACGCCGGGCGTTCCTAGCGCCGCCCCTCCATGCAGGCAAGCGCGCGCGGCGGAGCGAGCGCTACGCCCCGAGCCGTCGCCGCTCCTCGAGGAGGCGATCGCGGGCGAAGGCGAAGAGGAGGCGATCGCGGGCGAAGGCGAACGCGGGCATGACGAAGGCGCCCGTCAGGGCGACGACGAGCGTCGGGAGGAGCCAGAGGGCCACGCCCGGGATCGCGCTCGCGAGCACCGCGTAGCCGAGCGCGCGGAGGGCGCCCGGCGGCGGATCGTCGGCGAGGTCGCGCGTCGACGTCTGGTGGAGCGTCCGCGCGTAGCGGAAGGCCAGGTACGCGGCGACGGCGTGCACGTGGCCCACGATGGCCACGCTGAGGCGGATCCACCCGTCGAAGCCGTCGAACAGCGCGCTCCACGTGAGGGACCAGCCGAGGAGGCGGTGGACGACGAGGTGCAGCAGGAGCGGCGCGAGCACCACGAAGCCGGCGAGCGGGAGCGCGACGCTGCGGCGCTCCTCTGCGTCGACCATGCTGCGCACGCGCGCGTCGGGCGCGGCGACCTCGAGCCTCGCGCGGTCTGCGTGCACGTCGCCGCTCCGCTGGACCTCGAGGGAGAGCGCGCGCCGGAGCCTGGCGTCCGCGAGGTGCAGGCCGGCGAGGTATGCGCACGCGGAGACCGCGCACGGGGCGAGGAGCGCGGCTGTGACGGCGCCGGGGCGGAGGTCGCCGACGCTGGGCAAGTACGGCGCGGCCGCGGTCACGAGGACGGGGATCGTGCCGCCGAGGGCGACCTGGCCGGCGAGGGACCGGGCGACGCGACGACGGTACAGGCGAGGGAGGTGCTCCGGGAGGGCCTCGACCTGCCTGCGGTGCCGCGCGAGCAGCGACTCGATGTGTAAACGGGCGACGTCCTCGTCATTTCGGTACGTGGCTCTCATGACAGGTTCCCTCTGGGGTCGGTGAACGCCGGCAGACCGCGGCTGTTCCCGGGCCATCGGTCGACCTGTTCAGCAAGCCCGGTGCCGCATCGAACCCCCTTGTTTTCGAGGCTCCTCGTGGGCCGCGGCCCCGCCCGCGCCCAGCCGGTGGACGGCCGCTGTCCACGCCGTGGACACCCGCCGGCGGTCGCGCGCCGCGCACCGGCAGACGCCGGCGAGCGGCCGAGCGAGAAACGCGACGGCCTCCCGCTGCCTGTGTCCGTCGGTGGGCGACCGCGGGCGAGACGCGAGATGCTGTCCACCACGAAGTACAAAGTTCGTGACTTCGCCGCGAAGGATGGTGCTAGCCTCGCGCAAGGTGGATTTTACCAACGCATCCACCGAGGCGGTGCTCCCATGGGTGACAAATCTCCGAAGGCCAAAGATCGACAGAAGAAGCAGGACACGGCGGAGAAGAACCAGAAGAAGGCAGCCGCGGTAGCCAAGGCGTCGCCTGCTCCGGCCGCGCCCGCCAAGAAGGGCAAGTAACCGCTCGGTGAGGCGCCGTCCCCCGGCGCCTCCCCTCCCCGCACAGCTCCACGCTCCGCCCGCCGTCGCGGGCGTTCCAGGCAGACGACGAGCTCGTTGCGCAAGCCGGTGACGAGGGCTGGAGTCGCAGACCACCGTGTCGCGCGGCACGAGCGACTCGTGCTCACCGGGCGCATCGTGCCTGTCGCCTCGCCCTCGCCGTCGCGACACGGCGGCGGGCTCTCTGGACAGCACGGCGCGTGACGGGCCGAGGAGCGCGCGATGGCGCGCGTTCCCGGCGTGGCGGCGAGCCCGAGGCGCACGCGCCCGCCTCGGCCGGGATTCTCGCGCCGCGCCCTCTTCCTGGCGCGGCGGCCTCGCGCTAGAGAGGCAAAGCCGTGCGACCCACCCTGCTCCATGTCGTCGCGCCGCCGCTCGCCGCGCTCGTGCTCCTGCTCGCGCTCTGGGAGGTGCTCGCCCGCGCCCTCGGCATCCCCGCGTACCTGCTGCCGCCCCCCTCGGACATCGCGCGCGCGGGCGCGGCAGACGCCGTCACCCTGCTCGCCGGCGCCGTCACCACGGCCAAGGCCGCGCTCGCCGGCTTCTGCCTCAGCGCCGTGGTCGGCGTGCTCGCCGCGATCACGCTCGCCTCGTCGCGCCCGCTCGAGAGGGCGCTCTACCCCTATACGGTCTTCCTGCAGACCGTCCCGATCGTCGCCATCGCCCCGCTGCTCGTGCTCTGGTGCGGCCCCGGCCTGCGCGCGGTCGCGGTGTCGGCGTTCATCGTCTCCGTGTTCCCGGTCATCGCGAACACGCTCACCGGGCTGCGCTCCGTCGAGCCCGCGCTGCGCGACCTCTTCCGGCTCTACGGCGCCCGCCGCTTCGCCACGCTCCGCAAGCTCGAGCTGCCCTCGGCGCTCCCCCACATCGTGACCGGGCTCCGGATCGCGGCGGGCCTCGCCGTCATCGGCGCGATCGTCGGGGAGTTCGTCGCCGGCTTCTCGGAAGACGCCGCCGGCCTCGGCATCCTCGTCCTCTCCGCCTACCGCCAGCTGCGCACCGATCTGCTCTTCGCCGCCGTGCTGCTCGCCTCCGGGCTCGGCCTCGCGCTCTTCGGCGCCGTCGACCTCGCCGGCAAGCGGCTCTTGCGGCGCTGGCATCCTTCGGAGATCAATCGCTGATGCACTCCTCCGACAGCCGCCGGCTGTTCCTCCAGGCTCTCGCCTCGCTCGTCGCCGTCCCCGTCCTCGCCCCGGCCTGCTCGCGCTCGCAGTCGCCCGAGGGCGACGGGCGCTCCTCGGCCACCTCCCCTGCGGGAAGCGCGCCCGCCGCCTCCACGCAGGGTACGCCCGCCGCGCCCGCCCAGGGCACGCCCGCCGCGCCGGCGCAGGGCACGCCCGCCGCGCCCGCCGCGAAGGTGAAGCTCGCCCTCAACTGGGTCCCGGAGCCCGAGTTCGGCGGGTTCTACGAGGCGCGCGAGTCGGGCGCGTTCGCGAAGGAGGGGCTCGAGGTCGAGATCCTCGGCGGCGGCGCCGGCGTGCCGGTCGTCCAGATGGTGGCCGGCGGGCAGATCGATTTCGGCATCTCCGGCGCCGACGAGGTGCTCACGGCCCGCGCCCGCGGGGCGGACGTGCTCCCCCTCCTCGCCGTGTTCCAGACCTCGCCTCAGGCCATCATGACCCACGAGAGCCGCGGCGCGAAGGGCATCGCCGACGTCCTCAAGTCGGGCACGCTCGCCATCGAGCCGGGGCTGCCCTACGCCGCGTACCTCAAGAAGAAGTACGGGTTCGACAAGGTGAAGGTCGTGCCGTACGACGGCGGCGTCGCCCGCTTCGTCGCCGACAAGGACTTCTCGCAGCAGTGCTTCATCACGGCCGAGCCGATCGCGGCCAGGCGCAAGGGGAGCGATCCCGCCACGTTCCTGGTGGCCAGCGAGGGGTTCAACCCGTACGTGGTGGTCGTGATCACGCGCGCGGCGCTCTGGAAGGAGAACCCGGAGCGCGTCCGCGCGTTCGCCCGCGCCACGCGGGAGGGCTGGCGCACCTACCTCCACGATCCGACCCGGGCCAACGCGATCATGGCCAAGCTCAACACCTCGATGGACGCGGAGACCTTCGTCGCCGCGGCGGAGGCGCAGCGGCCGCTCATCGAGACCCCCGAGGTGAAGGAGAAGGGCCTCGGCGCGATGACGCGCGAGCGCTGGGAGACGCTCGCGAAGCAGCTCGTGGACCTCGGCGTGCTCCAGAAGGCGCCGACGATCGACGACCTGCTCGTCGCGGCGCTCTGATCGACGCGCCCTGCAGACCGCTCGGCGCGCGCGGGCGAGGGATCCCGGCGCGCGAATTCGTCTAGAATGCGGCTCGCGCCGTCGCGCGACCACGGCGCCGCCGCGCCACAACGCAAGGGAGAAGCGCCCTCCATGGCTTTCACGCATCGACCCCGGGCCAGCCGGCTCCCGCTCGCCTCGCTGCCCTTCGCGGCGGCGTACGTGCTCGTTGCCGTCGCCGGCGCCCTCGCCTCCGGCGCGTGCGGCGAGGAGTTCGAGGCCCGCCCGCCGGACATGACGACGAGCTCGAGCACCGGCGGCGGGAGCGGCGGGGGCGGCGGGAGCGGCGGCGGGTGCCCGGACGGCGAGCTCGCGTGCGGCGAGGCGTGCGTCGATCCGCGGACGGACATCGAGCACTGCGGCGCGTGCGACGTCGCCTGCTCTGCCTTCGGCGGCGCGCCCCGCTGCATCGACGGCGCCTGCCAGCCGCCGGCGTGCGAGGCGGGCCGCGGCGACTGCGACGGGGATCCCGAGAACGGCTGCGAGGCGGATCTGCTCACCAGCACCGCGCACTGCGGCGGCTGCGGCACGCCGTGCGGCGGCCAGTGCGTGCAGGGCAGCTGCGTCGTGCCCCGGCACATCGCGGCCGGCACGGATTACACGTGCGCGGTGCTCAGCGACGGCACGGTCTGGTGCTGGGGCAGGAACACCTGGGGCAACCTCGGCGACCGCACGCTCCAGCAAGATCGTCCGATCCCCCGGCAGGTCGTCGGCCTCGACGGCCCCGCCGACACGGTCGCGGCGAGCATCTCGTCGGCGCGCACGCACACCTGCGCGGTGCTGACGGACGGCGCGGTGGCGTGCTGGGGCGCAGGCAACAGCGGGCAGCTCGGCGACGGCGAGGCGATCAACTCCTCCACCGCCGTGCGCGCGAAGGACCTCGCGGGCGCGACCCAGGTCGCCGTGGGCGGGACCCACACGTGCGCGGTGACGAGCTCGCACGACCTCTGGTGCTGGGGCGAGGGCAGCTTCGGCCAGCTCGGGTACGGTGACGAGAACGACATGTTCGTTCCCACCGTGGTCCTGGACGACGTGGAATCGGTGAGCGCCGGCCTCTCGCACACCTGCGCGGGCATGATCGAGCGGATGGGCGAGCGCACGATGAGCTGCTGGGGCCACAACCGGTACGGCCAGCTCGGCTCCGGCAGCTTCCAGCCGTCGAGCGTCCCGCTCGCCATCCGGGGGCTCACGAGCGTCGCGCTCACGGCCGCGGGCTCCTTGCACACGTGCGCCGCGCCCGAGCGCGGCGTCGCCGCCTGCTGGGGCCTCGGAGAGCAGTACCGCCTCGGGACAGGCACCGTGAACACCGAGGCGGCGCCCCGGGAGATCCCGGAGCTCGTGGACGTGCTCCGGCTCTCGCTCGGCGCGCGGCACTCCGGCGCGGTGCTGGCGAGCGGCGAGGTGCTCCTCTGGGGCGACAACGCGAAGGGGCAGCTCGGTAACGGCACGCAGGATCCAGGGATCACCCCGGAGGCGCTCGGGCTGACCGACGTCGTCGAGCTGGCCCTCGGCAGCGACCACAGCTGCGCGTTGAAGCGCACCGGCGAGATGCTCTGCTGGGGCGACAACAGGAACGGCGAGCTGGGCGACGGGACGCTCGAGCCGCGGCCCGTGCCGACGCCCGTCGCCTGGCCGGCGCGGCCCTAGGCGCGGGCTCCGGGCTGCGTGGCGCTTCCCGCCGCGCCGCCGGCCGTGACACGCTGGGCGCAGGAGCGCGCGGGGCGAGCCGGCGGCGCGACGGCGGCGGCGCTCGTCCTGGCCGACGTCGGATCGCCCCGGCCGCCCCTCGCGAACCCCATGTCACAACCGGGACCGCCCTCTCGTCCTGTCGCCGAACCCCGGAATGCGGGGCGGGAGGCACTCATGGACGAGAGGAAGCAGAGCGGGCCGAAGGTCTCCGGGCGTCGTGCCCGGGTCGTGGTGATCGGCGGCGGGTACGCGGGCGTGGCGGCGGCGCTGCGGATCGCCGGCAAGGCGGCGCGCCGGCGCGTGCCGGTCTCGGTCGCGCTGGTGAACCCCTCGCCGCTCTTCGTGGAGCGGATCCGGCTGCACGAGCTCGCCGCCGGCAAGGCGCCGCGCCGGATCGAGCTCGCGCGGCTGCTCGGGGCGCGGGGGATCGAGCTCGTGGTCGGCCACGCCCGAAGGATCGACGCAGCGGCGCGGGCGGTCGAGGTGGAGCTCGTCGGCGACAGGCCCGCGGCGCCGGGACACTCCGCGGCGGTCTCCTCGGCGGCGGGGAGCGCGGCCGCGCCGGCGCGGCGGCTCGACTACGACGCGCTCGTGTACGCGCCCGGCAGCGCGGCCGCGCCGGAGATCGTCCCCGGCGGCCGTGAGCACGCGGCCTCGGTGGCGGACGCCGCGAGCGCGCGCGCGCTGCACGAGCGGCTGCGCGCGGCGCGGCCCGGCAGCGGCGTTGTCGTCGTCGGCGGCGGCCTCACGGCGATCGAGGCCGCGGCGGAGATCGCCGAGGCGTTCCCCGCGCTCCGCGTCGCGCTCGCGACCCGCGGGCGCGTCGGCGAGGGCCTCTCCGAGCGCGGGCGCGCGTACGTCGGCCAGGCGCTCCGCGAGCTCGGCGTCGCGGCCCGCGAGGGCGTGCGCGCGGCCCGGATCGACGCGAGCGGCCTCATCGTCGAGCCGGAGGCGGGCGGCGCGGCCGCGACCGGCGCGGCCGAGCGCATGGCCGCCGACATCGTCGTCCTCGCCGCGGGCTTCCGGCCGGCGGCGCTCGCCGGGAGCTCCGGGCTCGCCACCGTCGCCGGCGGGCGGCTCGTCGTCGACCGGCGGCTGCGCGCGCCCGAGCACCCGGAGATCTGGGGCGCCGGCGACGCCGCGGCCGCCCTCGACGCCGACGGCGCGCCGCTGCGCATGGGCTGCGCCACGGCGATGCCGCAGGCCGCGTACGCGGCGGACAGCCTCGTCGCCGCGCTCGCCGGCGACGAGCCGCCGCCGCCGTTTCGCTTCGCGTTCGTCATCCAGTGCATCAGCCTCGGCCGGCGGCGCGGGCTCATCCAGCGCGTCGACCCCCGGGACAGGCCGCTCGAGCGCGTGCTCACCGGCCGCGTGGGCGCGTGGGCGAAGGAGCTCGTCTGCCGCTTCACGGTCGCGGCGATCCGCTCCCAGGGACTCCTCCCCGGCCGCCACGGACGGCCCGGGCAGGCGCCGGGGCCGCGGAGCGCCGCCGCCCCCGCGGACGGCGGGTGGCTTCCGTCCGGTGCCTCGACATGAGCGCCGCGGCGGGGGTGAGCGCCGAGTGCTTCACGGCGCACCGGCGCTCGCTCTTCGGCCTCGCCTACCGGATGCTCGGCAGCGCCGCCGAGGCCGAGGACGTGGTCCAGGAGGCCTATCTGCGCGCGCGGTCCGTCGAGGAGGCGCCCGAGTCGCCGGGGGCGTACCTCGCGACGATCGTGACGCGCCTCTGCCTCGACGTGCTGAAGTCGGCGCGCGCGCGGCGCGAGGCGTACGTCGGGCCGTGGCTGCCCGAGCCCGTGGCGACGGGCGATCTGCTCGACGGCGAGGTGGCCGCGGCGGGCTACCAGGGCGAGCACGGCGCCGCCGAGAGCCCGGCCGCGCGCATGGACAGGGTGGAGTCGATCTCGATGGCGTTCCTCGTGGTGCTCGAGAGCCTGTCGCCCCTCGAGCGGGCCGCGCTGATCCTGCGCGACGTGTTCGACTGGGAGTTCGGCGCCATCGCCGCGGCGCTCGGCCGCTCGCCAGCCGCCTGCCGGCAGCTCGTGCACCGGGCGCGCGAGCACGTGGCCGCGCGCCAGCCACGGTTCCGCGCGACCGAGGCCGAGCGACGGCGACTGTTCGGGGCGTTCCTCGACGCGGCGGCGCGCGGCGACGCCGGCGCGCTCGCCGCGATGCTCGCCGAGGGCGCGAGCGCGACGCCCGACTCGGGCGGCAAGGCCAGCTCGGCGCGCCGGGTGCTGAGCGGCCGCGATCGCATCACGCGTTACTTCATCGGTCTTGTGCGGAAGGGCATCGGCGCGGTCACCCGGATCGCGTCGGTCAACGGCGGGCCCGCCCTCCTCGTCTACGAGGGGACGCAGGTCGTGACCGCGCTGGGCCTGGACGTCTCGCCCGCCGGAATCGACGCGATCTGGATCATGCGCAATCCCGACAAGCTGGCCAGGCTCGGGGCGGCGCTCCCGCTGCTCCCGCCCGACGCGCGCGCGTGATCTGGCGGGCTCGCGCGCCGGCGCGCCGCGCCGAGCGCGCGACGACAGGGCACTGCTCCGCGCGCGCTTCAATGACAATCGATGACATGGCGACACGCGCCTCGGACATGCGACTGTCAACAGGCGAGCAATAGTTACGCCACCAACGCGCCATCATGTACGTCGACAAGCGCACCAGCGCGCGAGCCGACAGGGACGCAACTGCGCAACCAAGCAGAATTGCACATGAAATCAGGAGCGACGTTCAGGAGCAAAGTCCGGAGCGACGACGGCGCGCGCGCCCGCCTCGCCGGGGTTCCATGAGCCAAGGAAATTTGGCTCGACAGCCGATTGGCGCATCTGCATATACTGCTGTCATCATGAACGCCTCTTCGGCTTGACGAGGCCATACAAGTACATCCTGGCTTCCGGATACCGTTCATTCCGACAACCCCGGTCCGTGGCTCACGGACACAGGAGGGATCAATGTCGTATTCTGTGCTGTCAAAACTATCGCGCTCCAGCGGAAAGTGGCTTGTCCATGGCGCCGTGGTGCTTCTCTCCGCCGTCTCGCTGCTGATCGCGGCTCCGGCTCGGGCAGAGGGGGGCTGGCACGGCGAGATCAAGACCTTCGCCAGAACCCCCGCGGATCCCGGGTTCCCCGAGGGGATCGCTGTCCATGGCAATCGGGTCTACGTGTCTGGCCCGGCGACGTTCGGCACTGCGGGCCGGGGCCCGTCGAAGATCTTCGTGTACGACAGGGACAGCAAGGTCCTGAAGAGCACGATCACGGTGGCGGGCGAGGCGCTGGACGCCGAGCATGCGCTGAGCTGCATCGCGATCGACGGCGAGGGCCGCGTCTACGCGCTCAGCACGCAGCTCGGGCTGCTGCGCTTCACCAAGGCTGGACATGGATATGTCCAGGAGGGCTACGGTTCTCCGCTGCCGGACCTGCCGGCGTGCGCGGCGGCCGCGCCCGGAGAGGCGTGCTCGCCGACGCCCGTCGACTTGCCGCCGATCCCGAACGACATCGTCTTCGACGACGGCGGCCATGCCTACGTGACCGACTCGCTCCAGGCGACGATCTTCCGCTATCCGCCCGGAGGCGGCGCGCCGGAGATCTGGTTTCAGAGCGCGGCGTTCGCGGGGGGTGGCCCCCAGCCGTTCGGCGTGAACGGGATCCGGCTCGATCCGTTGCGCGAGTATGTCTACGTCTCGGTGACCTTCTCCCTCTCGGATCCGACCCTGGGCTCAATCTACCGCATCCCCCTCGTCCACGAGCCTGAGGAGGCCGACCTCGAGCTGGTCCACGACTACACCGCCGGTGAGGCGCCCGATGGGTTCGCGTTCGGCAGGTCGGGGAAGCTCTATGTCACGCTCGCCGGGGCCAACGCGATCTCGGTGCTCGACGAGGACGGGGACGAGGAGTCGCGCATCGAGAGCTCCCACTGCGACGAGATACCCCTCGACTCACCCGCCAACGTCGCGTTCGACGACTCGGCGAAGACGCTGCTCATCGTGAACCACGCGCTCCTCAGCGGGAACCCGGAGCACTTCGCGGTGCTGAGGGTCTGGGTCGGCGACAAGGCCGATCCGCTGGAGAAGCCGTGGCTCCCTTGAGCCGAGACGAGCAGCCCGGAGCAGCCTAGGCGCGGCCCGGGCGGGCGATGGCCCACCACCTCACGCGAGCCCTCCGCGCCGGCGCACGATCCAGTGCGCGCCGAGCGCCACGGCCGCCGCGAGCGTCCATGCCCACGGGGGCAGGAGCGGCGCGACGTGGCGCTCGGCCGCCACCTGCGTCGCCGCCGGGAGCGGCAGCGAGCCGGCGCCCGGCGGCAGCACCGACGCGCCGCCCGTCGCGCGGGCGATCTCCTCGAGGCGGGCGACGTCGGGGCGCGGATCGGCCCACTCGTCGCCGCCGCGCTCGCACGCGAAATCGCGCCGCGTCGTCGCCCGCTTCTGATCGCCGCCGCGGTCGCCGGCGGCGACGGCGGCGACGGCGCTGGCGGCGTCCGCCGGGACGATCTCCACCGTGGCCGCGTACCCGCCGGGCTCGAAGCGGCCGGCCGCGAGCTCGACCGGCTCGCCGCCGTCGCCGACGCGGGCCTTCAGCGTGCGCACCACCGCGCCGCTGCCGAGGCGCGCGATGGTCACCCTGGCCTCGCCCCCCTGCCCCGCGAGCGGGCGCAGCACGAGCGTCGTCTCCTCGCCCGCGAGGCAGCCGCCGCGCGGCTCGATCGCGGCGGGCTCGAAGCGGGGGTCGCGCATGAGCCAGCCGAGCAGGGCGTCCCAGAACGCGCCGTGCGCGCGGCCCGCGGAGCTCGAGGCGAACGCGCTGAAGAGCAGGCGGTGGCTGCCGTCGAGCGTCAGCGCGATCGTCCGGCCGCTCTCGTGCTCGCCCAGCGAGAGCACCGGCATCGGCGCGCCCGAGGCCGTCGTGCGCGTCGGGTGTGTCATCAGCACCGTCGCCCCGGGGAGCGGATCGCCGACCACGTTGGTGCCCGGCATCTCCGGCATCTCGTCGCCGATCAGCGCGAGCAGCGGCGCGAGCACCGGCGCCGCGCGGCCCGCGGCGGTGATGCGCGGCACGAAGGCGCCGAGGTCCACCGTGGGCGCGCGGCCGATGTCGAGGTCCACCGGCAGCACGCGGGCGAGCCGCGTGCGCGCGTAGTTGCCCTGCACGAAGGCGTTCGGGCCGCCGACCATGATGAGCCCGCCGCCCTTGTCGACGTACTGGGCCAGCGCCGGGAGGTGCTTGGTCAGGCCGTACGGAGCGGCGTCGAAGTCCTGCAGGACGACCGCGTCGAAGCTCGACAGGTGCACGCTGAAGAGCTCGTCCACGGGGAAAGGGATCAGCGCGAGCTCGTCGGACGCCGCGTTCACCTCGTCGCCCGGCGTGCGCAGGATGAAGAACGCCACGACGTCGACCGAGGCGTCGGCCTTGAGCCACATCCGGAGCGCGCGCACGTCGTACGTCGGCCGGCCCGCGACGTGGAGCACCCGGATGCGATCGCGCGCGACGTCGAGCGTGATGTACCGGACGTCGTTCTCGGGGAGCTCGTCGCCCTGGGGCGACTGGATCGCCACCTCCAGGATGCGCGTGCCGGCGCGATCGAGCGTCACGCCGAGCTCGACCGTGCCGACGCCGCCCGCGTCGACGTGCGCCGTGCCCGTCGCGAGCGTCGTCGGCGCGCCCTGCTCGCGCAGCTCGCGGGCCACGACCGGGACCGCGTCGCACGCGAGGCCGCCGCTGCAGCCGATGTCGATGCGGAGCGAGAGCGGCTGGTGGGCGACCGCGGCGCCGGAGGTCCGGACCGCGCGCACGCCGGCGTCGCGCACGGCCTCGGTCGCGACGGCGACCGTGTGCACCGGGACGTCGAGCCCCTCGAGCGCGGCCCGCGTCGCCGCGGCGGTGTCCTCCGGGCCGGGGCGGTCGAGGCGACCATCCGAGACGACGACGAACGCCGACGGGCGCTCGTCGGCGGCGCGGGCGAGCGCCTCGAGCGCGGCGCTGAGGTCCGAGCGGCGATGCGGCCGGGCGGACACGACGGGCGCAGCCGCGCCAGCGGAGGCCTGCGCGCGTGCGTCGCCGCGCTCTGCGGGCGCCGCGGCGGAGCCGGCCGGCGCAGCCGGGGCGGCGGCGCTCCCGCCCGGCGCGGGCGTCGCGCCGGCGCCCTCGCCCGCCGCCGCGGTTGCGCCGGCCGGCTCCGCCGGCACCGGCGCGCCCTCGCCGAACACGTAGCGCGAGAGCCGCACGTCGGCGCGCTTGCCGAGCTCGGCGAGCGCCCGGTCGGCGGCCTCGCGGCGGGTCCCGGCGAGCCCCGGCAGATCCATCGACCGGGAGCCGTCGACCAGCACCACGACCTTCGGTCCCACGAGGCTCCCGCGCGACGTGACCGCGACCGGGCGGAGGATGGCGGCGAGCAGGCCGAGCACGGCGAGCGCGCCGGTGAGGATCGTGCCGAGCGCCGCGCGCGCAGGCGCACCGCTCGATCCCGCGGCGGCGCGGCCGCGCGCCCGGAAGAGCTCGAGCACGAGCAACCCGAGGCTCAGCGCAGCGACGACGCAGGCGACGGCGACGACCGGCGAGGAGAGGTCGCCCGAGGGCGCGAGGCTCCGGGTCACGGCCGCTCCAGGAGCGCAGGAGCGGGAGAGAACGACGGTGAAGAGGAGGGCCCGCTGGCCGCGCCGGCGCGGGAGAGCGGCGGGGCGAGCAGCGGGTCGATGACGCGCGGCACGGGCGGAGCCTAGTACATCGGGGCGGGGTGTCCCAGCCTGGCGCTCGGCACATCAGCGCCGGGTATCGCCGCTCAGCGCCCCCTCTGTGACCTGCCAGGCAACCTTGGACAAGCTGTCGGCAACCTTGAAATGCCAAGCACGCTGCAAGTACGCTCTGTTATCTGGCGAATGGTGCGCGAAGATCTGGGGGAGACGGAAACAGGGCGACTCAGGGCAGAGAATGCGGCGCTGCGCGCTCGCATCGAGGTGCTGGAGAAGGCGCTGGCGGAGCGGTCCGATGGCCGCACGCCGGAGCCGGACCGCGCGGCGCTGAGGAGCGCGCCCGATGGCGCGGCGCTGCCAGACGCGCTCGAGGGCGCGGCGTCGCGAGGCAGCCTCGACGGCGCGGCGCTGTGGGCCGCGGATGGCGCGGCGCTCCGCTCGGGCGCTCACGGTGTGCCCGAGTGGCTGCCCACGGCGGTGCCGGCGCTGATCCACTGGCGCCCGGACGGCACGGTGACGCGCTGGAGCGACAGCGCCGAGCGCATCTTCGGATGGCGGGCGGGCGAGGCCGTCGGCCGCAGGCTCGCCGACCTCGTGGCTGCAGAGCCCGTGTCGCCGGAGGCGGTGCGGTCGTTCAATTTTCCCCGGATGGAGAGCCGGTTCGCCACCGCGACGAGCGAGGCCACGACGAAGGAGGGCCGCGCGCTCCTCTGCCAGTGGACCTATGCCGTGCTGCACGACGACCGGGGCGACGTGCTCGAGATCGCATCGATCATCGATGAAGCCAGCGACCCGCGGCGGAGAGATCGTACGGTGCACGGGCGTTATCAGCTGCTCCTGCAGCTGGTGGACAACGCGCGCAGCCAGATCTTCATCAAGGACATCGCGGGACGCTACGTCTTCGCCAACCGCGCTCATGCGCAGGCGATGCAGCGGCACGTCATCGAGCTCATCGGCAGCGATGAGGCCGAGCTAAGCCCCCTGGCCCCCGGCGTCGCCGAGATGCTCATGGCCAGAGAGCGAGAGGTGATCGCAGGCGGACAGGTCATGCAATTCGAAGAGGTCCTGCCGGTCGGCGACTCTCAACTTTATTTCTTCACGGTCAAATTCCCGATCCACGACGAGCGCGGCGAGCCCATCGGCATGGGAGGGATCGTGACCGAGATCACATCCCTGAAGCGCGCGGAGGCCGATCGGTCCGCGCTCCAGGAGAAGATCATCGCCTCGCAGCAGGCCGCGCTCCGGGAGCTGTCCACGCCCCTCATCCCGCTCGCCGACAAGGTCGTGGCCATGCCGCTGGTCGGGGCGATCGACAGCGCGCGCGCGGAGCTGATCATGGAAACGTTGCTGGCCGGTATCAGCAGCCAGAGCGCCCACACCGCGATCCTGGACATCACCGGCGTGCGCGCCGTCGACACGCTCGTCGCCGATGCGCTGACGCGGACCGCGCGCGCCGCCCAGCTGCTCGGCACGCGCGTGGTGCTCACGGGCGTCCGCCCGGAGGTGGCGCAGACGCTCGTCACGCTCGGCGTGGACCTCTCCGGCATCACGACGCTGAGCACCTTGCAGAGCGGCATCGCCCACGCGCTCCGCAACGCGCCCGGCGGTAGCTCGCATGGAAGAGACCCCGCCAGGGGTTCCTGACGCGCGAGGTGAGCGCCGCGTCACCCGGGTTCTTGCCGCCGACGGACCCGGAGCGAGCCCGCACGGCGCGTCGTCTCATGTCAGAGAAGCAAGGTAAATCGCGCTCGGACAAGGCGAGGCTCTGCCGCGCTCACCCTCGTGTCGATCCCGCAGGCCCGACCTGCCGCGCGCCTCGCGGCGCGCGGCGGCAGCAGAGCCGCCCTTCGTCAATTCACGACTGGCACGAACTCCGTGCACGCCTCCTCGATCGCCGTGAGGGCGTTCGTGAGGCCGTCCTCGAGGCGCCCCTCGCACAGATCCCAGAAGAAGCCACGGTTGTCGGCGGCGAACGTGTCCACGAGCTGCTGCATGTCCTCGGCTTCATCCGCGCTGCCATAAGCACCCTCGCAATCGCTCCTCCCGGCGATGCCGAGGAACACGACGTTCTTTGCCTCGCCCTTCGTGGCGACGAGCCGGTCGTGGATCGCTCGCATCTGTTGGGACGGGACCGGCTGCTCGTCCTCGTCGGTGATCGCCACCACGACGAGCAGCGCCTCGTCGCGGAGGAACCCCGCGTTTTCGCCGGTCGCGAACGGCGGCTCCAGCGCGGTGGCGACGGAGGACGCGGGCTGCTCGTCGTCGCTGTCACCGCTGCACTGGACATCGCCCGAGTAGATATCCCCGGCGCACTGGAACTCGCCCGTGAGGTCGGTGCTCGTGCTCTCCATCCACGGCTTTCCGCTCTGGAACGAGCACTCGCCCGCGGCGCCGCGCGTGTGGAAATTCGCGGGGCTGGGGCAGGCGTCCAGCACGGCCGCGCGGAAATCTTTGATTCCGCTGATATCGAGCAGCGCCTGCGCGAACGCCGGAAACACGACCTCGCGCATCGACTCCTTTTCCTCTTCCATGCTCGAGGAGTTGTCGACCGCGAACACGACATCGACGTGCTCGCAACCCGACTTGTTCGTGCCGCCCCCCGAGCCGCCGTTCGCGCCGTTGGAGCCGTTGGAGCCGTTGCCGAAGGGGTCACCCCCGCCGCCGAAAGGGTCACCCCCCTGCCCCTGGCCGGCCCCCGCGCCGCCCGCGCCCGGGCCGCCCGGCGAGCCGTTGCTCCCGTTTGTGCCCGAGTCCCCGCCGCACCCCATGAGACCCACCATCCCTGCGCAGAGCGCCGCGCAGCATGCCCTGAGATCCATCCCGCACTCCTTCTTCTTCGGGGCGCCGTGCCCTACCCATTCGTAGCAAGGTCCCGTGCGACACCGATCGCCGGGATGTCCATGGTATCACGCGGGCAGCGCTGGCTCCAGCGGATCGGCCGAGGGCGGGGCTGACGAGCGTCGCCGTCCCCACGGGGCCTTTGCACACACGAAGAGCGGGCCCTGGTCACCCCTGTGCTGATGAGCTCGAATGTCCATGAGCGCGACGGTCGCGCGATATCGCCAGGCAGCGTTCGACGAGGCCAGCGCCATCACGGAACATTCCTCGCCCGCGCGCGCCCTGGCGTCCGCGTCCCGGGCACATGACCGCCCCTCGCCGGCGCCGCGCTCCCGGAGCGACTCGAAACACCGTGTCCTCCCCGGACAAGCACGGTTCGAGATAACGCAGCTGAGCGCCGCTCAGCCCTGTTCCGTGAGGTACCGGAGGAGCGCGGGCTCGTCGCTCGTGATCAGCCGCTCGATGCCGTCCTGCCTCGCATAGCGCTGGATCTGCATCGCGCCGACGACGCTCTGCACGAGCACGCCGACCCTGCGAAAGCCACGCAGCCAGCGCGGCCGGATGCGGTTCATGGCGGCCTCGAACGAGGGGTCGTTACGGCCTGGAGCAGCGCGCACGTCGACGAGGAGGGCATACCGCGAGCGGCCGAGACCATCCAGGCAGTGACAGAGCGCTCCCTTCACGGCCTCGAGCTCCTCGAGCGAGGCGAACGGCCTGCTGCTGCGCACGTTCCAGACGATGCCCAGCGTCGCGTCGAGCAGCACCGTGTAGTGGTCGTCCTGCCAGATCAGCTTCGGCGCTGGGGTGAGGCGCTCCGACATCGCTGGCTCAGGGCGGCCCGGGGAGCGCGGGCGCGGAGCGGGGGTGCGCGTCGTCGATGGCGCGGCGGCGCATCAGGAACGGC
This sequence comes from Sorangium sp. So ce321, assembly GCF_051530195.1. Lineage (NCBI taxonomy): Bacteria > Pseudomonadati > Myxococcota > Polyangiales > Polyangiaceae > Sorangium > Sorangium sp. So ce321. The sequence continues at coordinate 9,719,626 of NZ_CP150329.1, forward strand.
GCGTGGACCTGGTCGTCCTTGTAGTTCGAGCAGAGCACGTACATGGCGATGTTCACGGCGAGGCGGAACGCGCGCTCGCGCTGCGCCTCGCCGCCGGGCGTGACCTCGACGCTCGGGCCGCCGCCGTCGGAGCGGGCCAGGGCGCCGGAGAGGTCGTGGTCGGAGAAGATCACCTGCGGCATGCCGCCGCGCACGATCGCCGAGAGCTTCTGCGGCCCCTCGACGCGGCCGACCGCGCGAGGGAGCAGGTAGAACGAGCGGAAGACGACGTTCTCGGTGCCGATCGGGATGGGCGAGCCCTCCGGCAGGACGCGCGCGAGCTCGCGCCGCGCGGCGCGGCCGAACGCGCCGCTCCCCGGGGCGAAGTCGTCGACGAGGAGGACGCCGCCGAGCGCGAGGAAGCGGCGCAAGCCGAAGACCTCGCGCTCGGTGAGCGCCGGGATGTCACCCTCGCCACCCCAGAGCGCGAACGGCTCGGCGAGGAGCGCCGGGTCATCGGCGCGCACCGTGGTCGGGTTGCGGCGCGCGGGCGCGCTCGTCCGGCGCTCCAGCTCGAACGACCAACGCGCCGGCGCGCTCGCGCGGACGCCCTCCCAGCGCGCGTTGCCCGTGAGCAGCGGCCGCGGGTTCCACGCCCCCTCCTCGCCGAAGGCGCGCACGGGGCGCGGGATCGCCGAGAGGAGCAGCGTCGCGACGAGCACCAGCGCCGCGGCGCCGAGGCGGCGCGGCCCAAGGGGGCCAGCTGGCCCGATCCATCGCCTCAATCGAAGTCCTCGACCCGCCATACGCCCGCCTCGCGCCGGAGCTTCACCTCGTGCCCACCAGGGATCTGAACCGTCGCGGAGTCGCCGGCAATCTTGACCTCGAGGCCCTCGGGCTGGGCGAGCCCCTCGACCAGCGAACGGAGGTCGCTCTCGATGGCGCTGCGCGTCGCCGGCGTCAGGACCCGCAGCAGGCCGGCGTAGCTGCGGCGCGCGAGGACGCGGCGGAGCTGCTCGAGCGCCTGCTCGGGGGTGCGGCCGCCCGCGGGCAGCGCGTCGGCGGCCGAGATCCGGAAGGCGCGCTCGCGGTCGTCGAGCTCCAGCGTCGCGATCTCGCCGTCCGGATAGCGGACGCGGGCGCGGGTCTTGACCACGACCCCGGGCGCCGTGACGCTCCTGGCCTGCTCGGCGAGCTCGGCGCGCGCCTCGGCCACGCGCCGCCGCACCTCCTCGCGCGACATCGCCGTGCGGCTCCGGTCGCTCAGCATGCCATAGATGGCGTCGGCGTCGCCGCGCGCGGCCGCGTCGGCGTAGGCCTGCACCGCCTCCTTCGGGTCGGGGAGCGAGGAGGACGCGCAGGCGAGGCCGGAGAGCGGCAGGAGGAGCGCGAGCAGCGAGGTGGGGGCGCGCGGCACGGCCGGAGCCTAGTACATCGGCGGCGGCGCGTCCCGGCGCCGTGAAGGAGCGCAGCGGCCGCCGTGGGGACCTGGCCGTGGTAAGGCGGCTCCGCCATCGAGGCGGCGCTTCCCGCGCCGCGCGCCGACGTGCCTCCGCCACGACCTGACCGAAGCCATCGCCGAATGACCGACGTTGTTGGAAAGCTCTGGGGGTTCTGCCACACGCTCCGCCACGACGGCATCGACTACGGGGACTACATCGAGCAGATCACGTACCTGCTCTTCCTGAAGATGGCCGCCGAGCGCGGCCTCGATCTGTCGCGCGTCGAGCGCAGCGCGCCACGCCCGGGCTCCGAGGCGATGGACTGCTCCTGGCCCGCGCTGCGCGCGTGGAGCGGGCAAGCGCTGCTCGACCGCTACGCCGAGGTCCTCCGGGCCCTCGACGAGGCGCCCGGCGTCCTCGGGGAGATCTACGCGGGCTCGCAGCCGCGCTTCAAGAGCCCCGCGAGCCTCAGGAGGCTCGTCGACCTCATCGACGAGGTCGAGTGGACGCGCCTCGGCGTGGACATCAAGGCCGCGGCGTACGAGGGCCTCTTGGAGAAGGCCGCCGCCGAGGGCAAGAAGGGCGCGGGGCAGTACTTCACCCCGCGCGCGCTGATCCAGTCGATCGTGCGGTGCATGCGGCCGGATCCGCGGGGCAAGCCGGGCTTCGCCGTCTGCGATCCGGCGTGCGGCACCGGGGGGTTCCTCGTCGCCGCCTGGGAGTGGCTCGAGGCCGAGGCGCGCGGGGCGCTCGATCGGGAGACGGCGGGGCGGGTCAAGGCCGAGGCGTTCTTCGGCCACGAGCTCGTCGCGCGGCCCCGCCGGCTCGCCCTCATGAACCTGTACCTCCACGGGATCGAGCCGCGGATCGCCCTCGGCGACTCGCTCGACGCGCCGGCGCCCCGCGAGCGGTTCGACGTGGTCCTGACGAACCCGCCGTTCGGCACGAAGGGGGCGCACGAGACGCCGGGCCGCGAGGACTTCGCGATCGCGACGGCGAACAAGCAGCTCAACTTCATCCAGCACGTGCTGACGATCCTCAGGCCGGGCGGCCGCGCGGCGATGGTCCTGCCGGACAGCTGCCTGTTCGCCGACCAGGCGGGAGAGGTGTTCGAGATCCTCGCCGAGGGCTGCGACCTGCACACGGTGCTCCGCCTGCCGCGCGGCACGTTCACGCCGTACAGCCCGGGCGTGAAGGCCAACGTCGTCTTCTTCACGAAGGGCCGCCCGACGGAGAGGGTCTGGATCTACGACGCGCGCACGGGCGTCCCCTCGATCACCAAGAAGAGCCGGCCGCTCTCGCCGGCGCACTTCGCCGAGTTCGAGCGGTGCTACGGCGATGACCCCGACGGGCGGGCGCGGCGCGAGGCGGAGAGCTCCCGGGAGGGCCGCTTCCGGAGCCTCGAGCGCCGCGAGGTCGAGGAGCGGGAGTTCAAGCTCGACGGGTTCAAATGGCTCAGGGAGGAGTCGCCCGACGACGCCGGCGAGCTGCCCGAGCCCGAGGAGCTGGCGACCGACGCGATCCAGGAGCTGGAGGAGGCGGTCGCCGCGCTGGGCCGCGTGCTCGCGCTGCTCGAGGGCGGGGCGAAGGCGGCGGGGGGGTGAGCGGGTACCTGCCCGAGGGATGGGCCGAGACGACGCTCGCGTCGATCTGCGCGCACCGGAGCGGGAGCTCGAAGCTCATCAAGGGGAAGCTCCACGCCGAGGGGCGGCCCGGGCTCTACCAGGGGTTCAGCGCGTCCGGCCCCGACGTGTGGTGCGACGGCTGGGAGCACGAGGGCGAGGCGCTCGTGGTCTCGGCGGTGGGGACGCGGTGCGGGAAGGCGTTCCGGGCCCGCGGGCGGTGGTCGGCGATCGCGAACACCCACGTGGTCTGGCCGGACCTCGGGGCCATCGAGCTCGACTACCTGTTCCTCCACCTCAACAACGAGGCTTTCTGGGTGAAGGGCGGCTCTGCGCAGCCGTTCGTGAAGGTGCGCGAGACGCTCGAGCGCCCCTTCGCGCTGCCTCCCCTCCCCGAGCAGCGCCGCATCGTCGCGAAGGTCGAGGCCCTGCTCGCCGAGGTGAGCGCGGCGAAGGCCCGGCTGGCGAGGGCGTCGCTCATCGTCCGGCGGCTCCGCCAGGCCGTGCTGGCGTCGGCGTGCTCGGGGCGGCTGACCGAGGACCTCCGCGCGTCGGGCGCCGCTCCGTCGGCCGCCGGGCTGGCGGAGGCCCTGCTGCGCGCGTCGCCCGCGGCGCCCGGGCCGGTCGGCGACGGCGGCGCGACGCGCCTGCCGGCGTCGTGGGCGCTCTGCCCGTTCGGCGCCCTGGTCGACAACCACGATGGCCGGCGCGTCCCCCTGAGCTCCACGGTTCGAGAGGGGCGCCGGGGTCCGTATCCGTATTACGGCGCGTCGGGGATCATCGACTCGATCGATGGATACCTGTTCGATGGAGACTACCTGCTCATCGCCGAGGACGGGGCGAACCTCCTGTCCAGGAGCACCGCGGTGGCCTTCCCCGCGCGCGGGAGGTTCTGGGTGAACAACCACGCTCATGTCGTCCAGCCGAAGGCCGGCGTGCTGCTCGGGTACCTCGAGATGCTCCTGAACTCGCTGGATCTCCAGCACCACGTGACCGGCTCCGCGCAGCCGAAGCTCACGCAGGCGGCGCTCAACGGCATCCCTGCTCCGGTGCCGCCGACGGAGGAGCAGGCGGAGATCGTCCGTCGCGCGCAGGCGCTGTTCGCGCTCGCCAGCGCGATCGAGGAGCGCGTGGCCGCCGCCGCCGCCCGCGCCGACAGGCTGCCGCAGACGATCCTCGCCCGGGCGTTCTCCGGTGAGCTCGTCCCCACCGAGGCGGAGCTGGCCCGGGCGGGGGGCCGGGACTACGAGCCGGCGGAGGTGCTCCTGCGCCGGCTCCGGGGTGAGCGGCCGGGGTCCGGGGGGCGACCCGGCGCCGGCCGCGCGCCCTGAGGCCGACGTCAGCCGCGCGCCCGCTGCGCTCCGAGCGTCATCATCGCGTCCCAGAACTGCTTCTCATAGGCCTGGAAGAGCCTCGTCGTGCGGCGGATCGCCCGGGGCTCCACGCCGCGGTCCAGCCCGTCCTGCACGATCGCCACCGCGGTGTCCTCGAACGACGGCAGGGCCGCGAACGCGTCCAGGAAGGCGGTGTGCTCCGGGCCGAAGCCGTACCGCTCGCGGAGCGCCTTGCCCATCCTCCCGCAATTGAACCCCCAGGCAGGGAAGTTGATCAGCAGGGCGCACGCGATCTCGGCCGCGGAGGCGTTGGCCGCCGCCCAGGCCATCTGGGTGGCGTAGGCGAACCCCTCCGGGGTGACCTCGTAGCGATCCAGGTCGTCCCTGGTCATGCCGAGCTTCTGGCCCATGGCGGCGATCCCGCCGGGCGCCGCCAGCTCGCCCTGGAGGACGCCGCTCCAGAAATCGCGCCAGGGCGTGTCCGCGAAGCGCTGGAGCATCATCGCCATCGAGCGCAGATCGCTGAGCGCCACGTGGTGCTGGTGGCCCGGAAAGGCCTTCAGCCCCTCGAGCGTGACCTCGCCCCGCTCGAGGGCGTCCGGATAAGGGTGGGCCCTCAGCTGATCGTCGATGCTACGGAGCTCCTCGCGAATGTCCTTCACCAGCGCGGCCGCGGCCTTCATGGATGCCTCCTCCCGATCGGGGCGGCATCCTACCACCGCGCGGCTCAGCCCCTCCGCTCCTTCGCGCAGTAGCGCTCGACCCAGTCGATGAGGCGGTGGTTGTAGAACACCCGGTGGCTCGGCTTGCCGTGCTCCGCGAGGTGGTGGTCGCCGCCGGGGAAGCGGATGAACTCCACCGGCGCCTTGCCCGAGCGCACGAGCGCCGCAAAGAGCTCTTCCGACTGGCCGATCGGGCAGCGGTGGTCCTCCTCGCCGCACAGGATCAGGGTGGGTGTCGTGGCCTCGCTGGCCCAGGACACCGGGGAGAGCTTGCGGTAGAGCTCCCGCTTCTCGAACGGGTCTCCTCGCATGTCGTGCGGGTCGACGTAATAGCCAGTATCGGACGTCCCGAAGTGGGACTCGAGGTTCGCCACCGGCGCGCTCGAGACGGCGCCGAGAAGACGAGGGCGCCGCCGTCAGGCGACCAGGCCGGGAGACCGGCGCCGGACTTGAGGTCGGTCAGCCGCCTCGCCTCGCCGCCGTCGAGCCGGACCACGTGGAGCTGCGCCGGGCCGCCCCCCCCGATCCGAGAGGAACGCGACATGGGAAGAGTCGGGAGAGAAGCGCGGGCTCTCGTTCGTGTCGGAGCCGAACGTGATCTGCCGGGGCGCGCCCCCGCTCGCGGGGATCAGCCACAGGTTGGAACCATACGTGTCTGCCTCGGGGTCGATCTCCTCCAGGACGTAGACGATCCAGCGGCCGCCGTGCGAGAGGATCATCTCGGATACGAGCTTGAAGGACAGCAAATCATCCGGCTCGAAGCGGCGCAGAGGCGATTGTCGCATGCGTACAGGAAGGTTAACCACGAGGCGAAAGTCAAGCCTCCCCGGCGCAGCGGCGACCTCACGAAACCACGCGACGCGCACGCTGGACGGGATCGCTCCTAGGAAGGCGACGAATCCCCCTTAAGGAATCGCCGTCAGGCTCATGCATGCCAGTGGTGCGTGTCTGGCTTCATGACGGCACGCTGTCCGCCAAAACCCGGACACGACTGCATGGCAACATCGCTTCGCGCGCCACGTCCGCTCGATCGCGTCGATCGCGTCGATCGCATCGATCGCGTCGTTCGCGTCGTTCGCGTCGTTCGCGTCGTTCGCGTCGTTCGCGTCGTTCGCGTCGTTCGCGCGAGACGCGTCGTTCGCGCGAGACGCGTCGTTCGCGCGAGACGCGTCGTTCGCGCGAGACGCGCCCTCTCCCGAGGAGCCCGCCCGGCGCGTCAACCTCGCTGCGCGAAGAAGCGGGCGTTGATCTCCCGGTAGTGCTGCCACTCGGCCGGCAGCTCCTCTTCATCGAAGATCGCGTCCACCGGGCACTCGTTCTCGCAGGCCCCGCAGCAGATGCACGACTCCGGATCGATGTAGAGCTGGAGGCGCGCGAGGCGCGTCTTCCGCTCTCCCTCGGGGATGAGCGCGATCTCGCCGGCCGGGAGCGGCCCGTGGATGCACTCCACGGGGCAGACGGGGACGCAGGCGGTGTCGCAGGTGGCGATGCAGGGCTCGGCGATGACGTAGGCCATGGGGGTTCCTCTCCGCGGAGCGGTCGTCCGCGCTCCCACCGCTTCCGCACGGCGCGTGCCCGCGGCCGGAGCGGCTTTTCCCGGGCTTGCGCGGCCTTGTGCGGTCCGGGCAACGCTCCTACGGTGCGGCGCAACGCCATTTCGGTGGCGCCCGCCGCGCCCGATGACCGCTTCCGCCGATCGCGCCCTCCAGCTGCTCGCCGACCTCGGCGAGGCCGCGGCGCGCGCGCACACCGAGGCGACGCTCGTCCCTGCGGCGAGCGCCGTCCTCGCGCGGTATTTCCCGCTGCTGCGGCTCGAGCTCCGCCGCGGCGCGGGCGCGCCGGGCGCGCCGGAAGTCCGGCGCGGGACCGGCGGCGAGACCGTCGCCGTCTTCGCGCTCCGCGACGCGGAGGGCGCCGTCGGCTGCGCCACGATGGCGCTCGCCGGGAGCGCGGCGCCCGACCTCACGCCCGCCCTGCTCGAAGCCGTCGGCCGCCTGCTCGCCGTGGCGCTCCGGCAGGTGCAGGTCCTCGGGCGCGTCGCGGCGATCGCGCGCCGCGCGCAGGGCGAGAAGCGGGTGCTCCGGGAGGAGCTCGATCGCGTCGCGCTGCCGAGGGAGGTGGTCGCGGCAGGCCCGGCGATGCGGGCGATCTTCCAGGAGATGGTGCCGCTCGTCGCCCGGCAGGACACGACCGTGCTGGTGCGCGGCGAGACGGGCACGGGCAAGGAGGTGATCGCGCGCCGCATCCACGCGCTCTCGCGCCGCGCGGAGCGGCCGTTCCTGGCGGTGAACTGCGGCGCGCTCCCCGAGGGGCTCGTCGAGAGCGCGCTCTTCGGCCACGAGCGCGGCGCGTTCACGGGCGCCGCCGGGCGGCACCTCGGGTTGTTCGAGCGCGCGAGCGGCGGGACGCTCCTGCTCGACGAGGTCGGCGAGCTGCCGAGGGCGGCGCAGGCGAAGCTCCTGCGCGTGCTCCAGGAGGGCGAGATCGAGCGCGTCGGCGGCGAGGGCCCGGTGCGCGTCTCGGTGCGGGTGATCGCCGCGACGCACCGGCCGCTCGAGGCCATGGTGGCGAGCGGAGCCTTCCGCGACGACCTGTATTACCGGCTGCAGGTGTTTCCGATCGTCGTCCCCCCGCTGCGGGAGCGGCCGGAGGACCTGGAGCCTCTCACCCGCGTCATCGTGGAGAAGGTCGCTGCGAGCTTCGGCCGGACACCGCCGCGGGTGAGCGCCCAGGTGGTGGCGCGCCTGCGGGCGCACGACTGGCCGGGCAACGTGCGGGAGCTGGAGAACGTGATCGAGCGGTCGATGGTGATGTCGACCGGGGACGAGCTCGTCCTGTCAGCGCCGTTCACCGCGGCGCCCCGGGCGAAGGGGCGTGTCATGACCTACCGAGAGGCGACGCAGCGATGCATCGAGGAGGCGCTCCGGGCCTCGGGCGGGAAGGTCTACGGAGAGGGCGGGGCCGCGGCGGCGCTGGGGCTCAAGCCGACGACGCTGCAAAGCAAGATGAGGAAGCTCGGTATCCGGAGAGAAGGCGGCGAGGAGGGCTGACGGAGAGCGAGGCGCGGCCAGCCCTCGGCTGGTCCGCCGTCATCGCTGGCCGTCAGCGCCGCGGCTGCGTCGCGCTGCGACCACGTCAACGCTCCGCGACGGCGAGCCGCTCGACGGCGCGGATGCCGCGCTGCGGGGGCCAGTAGCGCGCGGCCCAGTCCACCGCCGACTCGTCGGAGAGCACGCGGAAGCCGTCGCGCGCGAGGAGCGCGTGCATGGCGTCCCGGGTGAGCGGCGCCCGGATGGGCTCGCCCAGCGAACGAAACACGCCCTTGATCAGGCGCCGCGACCAGACGGGGAGATCGTCGTCGGGCAGCATTCCGTAGGTCAGCGCGATGCGGCTGCCGGGCGCCGAGAGGGCGGCTGCGAGGCGCAAGGTGCCCTCGACGGCCTCGCGCGTCAGGTACGGGGTCACGCCCTCCCAGATCCAGAACGCCGGCTCGGCGGGGCGGAAGCCGGCCGCCAGCAGCGCCTCGTCGAGCCGGTCTCGCTCGAAGTCCACCGCGACGCGCGCGAGCCCGGCCGCCTTGAGCTCCGCCGCGTGCACGGCGCTCCCCGAGCCGCTCGCGCCGCCGCCCGCGCGGTCGAGCGAGGCGAGCCGGTCGGCCTTGTAGCGATGCGTGCTCGGGTGATCGACCTCGAAGACCTGGACGCCGGCGAGCTCGGGGAGGCGCATCGCGCGGCTGTCCAGGCCGGCGCCGAGGACGACGAGCTGGGACGCGCCCCGCGCGACCGCCTCGCGGAGGGCGTCGTCGATCGCGCGGGTGCGGAGCGCGACGTGGTAGCTCACGCCGAGCAGGGCGAGGCCGAGCCCGCGGTGAACGGCGCGGGCGCTCGCGTTGGCTGCGGGCGAGCCCGCCGACAGCGCCAGCGCGCGCGCCGGGAGCGCGAGCGGCCACGGGACGAGGCGCGCCGCGAGCGGGTCCGGCGCCAGGCGGTAGGGCTCGGGCATCTCGGTGTAGAGCGCCCGCAGGGCGGCGACGATCGAGGCGGTGAGGCTTGGGCGGTGAGATCGCACGACGAGGCCTTGGTTCGCTGGGTGCCGCCAGGGAGCTCCCGCGGCGGCGCCCAGCGTACATGCCGCGCCGCCCTGGCGCCCGTCGCCTCCTCGACCGCAGGCGGGCGCCGCCGGATCAAGCCGACCCGGACGACATCGGCCCGGCGTTGTTACCCTCGGCAACACCCGTGCGGTGGCGCGCTGTGACCGCTGAATCACACGTCGACGACCCCGCCCGCTCTCACGCCGCGCGCGAGCGCACGCCCCGCGCGTGGATCCGGGCGTGGAGCGCAGCGAGCGCGCCCCCTCATGGGCTGCACCGGATCTTGCCTGTAGCGCGGCCGCGGGCCTGCAGGGCACGCAGAGGCGTGCTGAAACTGACGATTGCCCTTCACGTGAGGTGCGGGGCTGCATGCATCCTTCAGGAGGTTCGAGCATGAGAGCGAAACTGGCTTACGGCGCGATGGTCGTGTTGCTTGCGCGCGGAGCGCTGGGATGCGGTGACGACGCGGAGCCCGGTGGAACCGAGGCGTCGAGCTCCTCGACCGGCGGGACCGGGGGCGACGGCGGGACCGGGGGCGACGGCGGGACCGGGGGCGACGGCGGCAGCGGGGGCGGCGGTGGCGCCGGCGGCGGCGAGCAGATCGCGTGGACCCCCTGCCCACTCTTCACGGACGGCACCGGCGAGGACGCCGAGTGTGCGGAGATCCAGGTCCCGCTCCGCTGGGACCAGCCGGAAGGCAAGACGATCCCCTTCTTCGTCAAGCGGAAGCTCGCCGCGACGCAGCCGAGCCGCGCTCAGCTCTGGCTCCTGAACGGCGGGCCGGGCTACGCGGGCGCCGATTTCGAGCCGCTCGTGCAGGCCCTCGCCGGCATCGATCCGGCGCTCGACATGTACATGCCGGACCACCGCGGCACGGGCCGCTCGAGCCGCCTCGGCTGCCCGGCCGGGGAGACGCCGGAGAGCGAGCTCGGCAGCTACCTCTCCGACGCCGAGGTGGTCGCCTGTCTGCCCGAGATCAAGGCCGAGCTGGGCGACGACCTCGAGGGGTACAACGTCACGAACGCCGCGCGAGACGTCGGCGAGATCATCGAGCGGACGCGGGTCCCGGGCAGCGACGTCCTCGTCTTTGGCGGCTCCTACGGGACGGTCTGGGGCCACCGCTACCTCCAGCTCTACCCCGACCAGCCGGCGGCGGTGATGCTCACCGGGGTGGCCGTCAACGCGCCCCTCTCGGAGATGGATGTCTGGCTCAACGATCTCGGCCAGCGATACATGACCGCCTGCGGCGCCGATCCCGCGTGCTCGGGCAACCTCGGCGCCGATCCGTGGGCGACGATGACGCAGACCCTGGACGCCTTCGAGGAGGGGGCCTGCCCTGAGGTGGCCGCCCTCGGCTACAGCCGGTCGATCTTCCAGACGGTGTTCGCGCAGTTCCTTTATCAGTGGGCGCCGCGGCCGCTCATCCCGGCGCTGATCTACCGGCTGAGCCGGTGCTCTCCCGCCGACGTCGGCGCGTTCGCCCACCTCGCGGCGCTCCTGCTCGCGCCCCTCCCCGAGCCGCTCTCCCCGACCCTGCGGTTCTACTCCCCGGTGCTCCGCAACAACATCATGCTGTCCGAGCTCTGGGCCGACCCGCCGCCGCCGGCGTCCGACGTCGAGGCCTTCCTCGCGCAGGCCAACGTGGCGCTCGGGCTGACCGACGATCTCGCCGCGCTTCACGAGAGCTGGCCGCGGTACACCCCCGACGCCCACGCGGGGCAGTGGGCCGCGACGAGCGTCCCGCTGCTGCTCTTGCACGGAGAGCTCGACTTCATCCCGAGCGCGGTCCCCGAGGCGCTCCAGCGCCACTTCACGGGCCCGAACCAGACCCTCGTGATGCTGCCGCGGGCCCCCCACGTCCTCGAGAGCCCGACCGACCTCATGGGCGGCTCGTGCGACCTGGATCTCATGCTCCAGTTCCTCGCCGATCCCGAGGCGCCACTGGACACCTCGTGCACGGAGGAGGTCCTGCCCCTCGACTTCAGCGTCCCACCGGACCTGAGCGCCGCTTACCTCGGCACGCAGGACGCCTGGGAGGGCGATCCGGGCGCGGAGCGGCGCGCGCCCCCGGCGTCGCTCGCGCCCTCGCCCGAGCAAGCGCGCACGGTCGCGCGCATCCGCGAAGCCCTGCGCGGCCCGGGCGGGCGCCGCGCCCTGCCGAGCGCATTCCTCCCGTGAGCAGCGCGCTTCACCGGACCGCGAGGCGGACCGTCGCGCGTCCGGTGGAGCGCCGTGCGCGGGCGGCCGAGCGCGGTCATGCAGTGAGCCGAGGTCGTCGCCACTCCCACGCTCGCGCTCCGTGAGCGAGGTCGAGCCGCCCCGGCGAGCGGCGCGCCGGACTCGAGAGGACAGCGCATCGCGGCGGCGCGATGCGCGCCAGTCGCGATGCCCCCCCGCGGGAGCAGGCGAGACGAGACACAGCTCCGCGCGCAGCCAGTCGGCAATTTTACAACAAGCCTGGACACCGAAGAACGGCTCCCGGGGCGCGGCGAGTTCTGCTAAAAGCTAAAAGCTGTTGGCTGCGTCGAGCGCTCGTCGCGCCTCGGCGCGAGCAGCAAGTCCTTAGAATTAACGGCGAACGTGCCGCGCTGCGCAGCGCGCAGCTCCGGTGAACGGGCCGATACCCATCGAGTGTCAACATGACTTTTCATCGCGAGACCGCACGCTTCACCCTGGTTGGGATCTCCTGTCTGGCCCTCGCCGCTGCGGTGGCGGGCTGCACGGGCAGCTCGGACGGCTCGGACACGGGGGGCGCCGGCGGCAGCGGCGCGGGGACCGGCGGCGCCTCGAGCGTGAGCTCGGGCACGGGCAACCCCAGCACCACCAGCGGCACGGGCAACCCCAGCGCCACCACCACCAGCGGCACGGGCAACCCCAGCACCACCACCACCAGCGGCACCGGCGACCCCAGCACCACCACCACCACCAGCACCGGCGATCCCAGCACCACCACCGCGACCACGGGCGCGGGGACGCCGACCGGCGCGTGCCCGCCGAGCGCGACGTTCTGCTCCGATTTCGAGGGCGCAGGGCTCCCCGAGGGCGCGACGTACCGTCCCTCGTACCAGGCCGCAGAGGCGTTGAACAATATGGAGATCGACGCGTCGACCTTCCACGCCGGCGCGCACTCGCTGCACGTGAAGCCCGGCGGCAGCGGCTACGACTGGAGGATGCTCTCCGTCCCGGCGCCTGGGCCGAAGTTCTGGGCCCGGCTCTACGTGCGCAGCAGCGTGGATATCGGCCAGGCCGAGCACAACGCCTTCTTCCAGGCCATGACCGGCAACGGCGATCCGAACGAGGGCCACAACGTGGAGGTCGCCGAGCAGTTCTGCCAGGTCCTCTTGAACCTGCACGACGCCCTGGTCCTCCAGGAGGGCGCCACCGCGATGTGCGGGAGCGGCACGAAGCTCCCCGCGAACACCTGGCATTGCATGGAGGCCTATTTCGACGGCACCCAGGGCGACGTCCAGGTCTACGCCAACGGCACCAAGATCATCGACAAGACCGGCTGGGACAAGCTCGACTTCAAGACGTTCAGCTTCGGTTACCTCGGCTTCCACGGCCCCGCGCGGTCGATGTGGTACGACGACGTGGCGGTCGCGCCGGAGCGGATTGGCTGCGGCTCCTGAAGTCTCTTGACGTCTCTTGACGTCTGTTTGCGTCTCCGCGCGCCGGCGCACCGACCGGCCCTGCCCCCCGGCTGTCCTCCCCTTCTCTCTCTTTCCCTCCTGCTCCACGCTCCTCCGCGTACCGAGCGGGTCTCACCCGCACAGGAGACGGGCCCAGATCGGCGTTTTCGGCGCACAGGCGTGCTCCAGCACGCCGAGCACCGAAAACGTCGAGGTGGGCCCGTATCCGAAGCGGGTGAGACCCGCTCTCAGAAGGTTACGCGCAGTCCGATGGATCCCGGTCCGAGCACGGGTGTCAGCGCCGCGCTCGCGCCCGCCGTCGCGTTGCGCGAGGGCAGCATCAGCAGGCCGGCGACGCCGACGCCGGCGCCGACCGCGAGGACCGCGAAGCCGGCGTTCGAGACGTTGGCCAGCGTCTTCGCGGTGCTGAGCTCGTCGCCCCAGCTCGGAGGGCAGCCGTCGTCCGTGCACACCTCGGCGAGCGCGCTGGACTTCGAGAGCGTGAGGGCGCCCGCGACCGCTCCGACCACCAGGCCGACCGCGCCCACGCTGAACCCGATCGCCATCAGCGTCGTCCCGGTGCTGTCCGCCGGCGGCTTCGGCTCCCGCGGCCGGGGCGCCGCCGGCGCGCGCGGCGCGAGCGCGCCCTGCGGCGCGTCCTCCAGCGCCGGGATGGTGACGACGATCGAGGCCTGCTCGGGCGGCACCTCGACCGCCGTCGACCACGCCTTCTTCCCCGGCGCCGCGGCGGCGACGCGGTGTCGGCCCGGATCGATGGGGAACGGCGCGTTCAGCGCGGCGGCGCCGTTCAGCGGCTCGCCATCCAGGGTGAGGCTCAAGCTCGCGGGCGGCGCCTCCATCTTGAGCTCGAGCCGCGCGAGCCGCTCCTCCAGCGCCGCGCGCTGCGCGCGCGCGAACGCCTCACGCTCGGGCGGGCCCTCGCGCCGCGCGACCTCCTCCACCGAGCTCAGCTCGGCCCAGGCCGTCGCGAGCTTGCCCACCTTCTCGTGGCACACGGCGAGGTTGAGCAGGGTCCCGGGCTTCGGCTCGAGGCGCTGGCTCTCCTCGAACTTGGCGCACGCCTCGGGGTACTGACCTCTCTTGAAGAGGTCGCGCCCCTGCCGGAAGAGCGCCTCTGCCATCGGCTTGACCGCGCGCTCCGCGGACGCCGCGCCGGAGAGCGTGACGGCCCCGAGCAGCACGCCGGAGCCGAGGAACGAGAGCCCTCTCTTCATCTCGCCGGATCACTCACGTTGGTCGAGGAGCGTGTCGAGGCCGCCGTGGGACAGCGGCTTGTCGCGCGCGGCGCTGGGGCCCCGCCGCGGCGCCGGCAGCGGCGCCAGGGTCACGTCCATCTTGCGGTCTCGGTCGGGACTGAGCTTCACCCTCGCGTCCTTGAACCCTGGCTTCCGCAGGACCAGCTCGACAGGCTCGCTCCCGCGCGGCAGCGCGAGCGGCGCGCTGGAGCTCCCGACTCTCCTGTCGCCGATCCAGACGCTGGCGTCCGCGGGCCGCGTCGACAGCCGTACCGCGACCGTCTCCGCCGGCGGGGCGCTCACGGGCGCCTGGGGCGCGGCGCTCACGGGCGCCGGGGGCGCGGCGCTCACGGGCGCCGGGGGCGCGGCGGGGGCGGGGGCGAGCGCCATGGCGCTCGGCGCGCCCAGCGGCGGGAGCCCCGACGGCCGCCCGACCGCCCATGCCAACGTCGCCGCGAGGAGCCCTGCGGCGGCCCCGATCACGAGCTTCCGGCGCCTCGCCGCCGCGACCCGCGCGACTGGAGCGGAGGACGGCGCCTCGATCGCGGCCACCTCGCGCGTCGACGACCGGCCGTCCGCATCCGCTGCGCGCGCCGCCTCCGCTGTGCGCGCCGCGTCCGCTGCGTGCGCCGGGTCCGCTGTGCGCGCCGCGTCCGCTGTGCGCGCCGCGTCCGCTGTGCGCGCCGCGTCCGCTGTGCGCGCCGCGTCCGCTGTGCGCGCCGGGTCCGCTGTGCGCGCCGCGTCCGCTGTGCGCGCCGCGTCCGCGCCGACGGCGGTGTGCTCCGACGGCAGGGTGGACGTGTCTCCAGCGCTCGCCGGCGGCTCGGGCGCGTCCTCCGTGGCCGGGAGGGTGGAGCTCGGCAGCGTGCCCGAGAGCTCCGACGCGGGGACCGTACCGGCATCCGAGCTGTCCGCGGCCCAGCGCTCGATGGTCGCCGCGGGCCCGGTCGCGATGATGGAGCCCGTCGTCGGGGCGATCGCGTCCTCCGTGGCCGAGCCCGCCGTCTCCTCCGAGGTCCACGTCCCGCTGTCGCTCCCCTCGCCGCCCATCACCGAGGCCACCGTCTCCTCCGAGGTCCACGTCGCCCTGTAGCGGCCCTCGCCGCCCATCATCACCGAGGCCACCGTCTCCTCCGAGGTCCACGTCGTGCTCGTCGCGCTCGCGGGCGCCGCGCCGGGCTCCTCCGGCGCGCGGGCCCGCCCGAGCCCGATCTTCCGCGCGATCTCCAGCAGGTCGGCCACCGCCTTGCTCGCGCTCGGAGGCCTGTCGCTCGCGCGCTTCTCGAGCATCGCGAGCACCGGCAGGTCGAGCTCGCGCGGCAGGTCGGCGCAGACGCTCGACATCCGCGGCGGCGGGTCGGACGCGTGCTTGCACATCAGCTCCACCGCGGACTCCCCGGTGAACAGGGCCTTTCCCGTCAGCATCTTGTGGATCATCACGCCCAGCGCGTAGATGTCCGCGCCGGGCCCTGTCTTCTGCCCGCGCGCCTGCTCGGGCGCCATGTACTGCGGCGTGCCCAGCACGACCCCCGTGCTCGTCTCCTCCGGGCCCTCGCTGTACGCGAGCTTCGCGATCCCGAAGTCGAGCAGCTTCGGGAACCAGGTCCCGTCGCGCTCCGCTGCGAGGAAGACGTTGTCGGGCTTCAGATCCCGGTGCGTGATGCCGGCCTCGTGGACGGCGTCGAGCGCGTCGGCGATGCCGCGCACGATGGGGACGATGGTCGGAAACGGCAGCCGCCGCCGGCGCCGGCACAGCTCGCCCAGCGTCATGCCGTCGAGCAGCTCCATGACGAAGTAGTGCCGCTGCAGCCCCGGCAGCACGCCGAACGAGAAGATATCGATGATGTTGCGCTGGCGGATCGTGTTCACCGCGCGGGCCTCGGCGACGAACCGGGCGATGGCCTGAGGCTGCGCGGCGAACCGCCGGTTCAGGACCTTGATCGCGACCTTCTTGCCGATCAGCGGGTGCTCGCCGGCGTACACCTCTCCAAACGTGCCCGCGCCGAGCTTCCGCGAGACGCGGTACTCGCCCACCATCGTGTCCGCGGCGAGGAGCGGCTCGGCGGGGAGGCACAGCTCGGCAGGCAGGAGCGGACTGCCGTCCGCCACACACGATGTAGCGCTCTCATCGTACACCGCACCGCACTTGGGGCACGTCGCCATACTGAGCCATGGAAGCTAGGGGTCGCGTGGTCCTGGCTGCCCCACGCGGGGCAAGTGGTGATGCAAGCCCCAGCGTATCGGGGTCGCGTGGTCCTGGCTACCCCGATCCCGGGCGCCTCCCGCCGCGCCGGCTCGCCGCCTCGCCGCTTCGCCGCTCCGGAGCGCCGCGACGCCCGCGCGGCTCGATCGCATCCGAGCGCCGGGCACGAGCAGGAGGTCCCGCATCCCTTGCGGATCGAGCCGCTGGGGACACTGCAAGCCGCAGCGCAAAAATTCGTCCCACATTCAACCATCATGTTGCCCGAGCACCCCGCGTCTCTGCACTTCAGCAAGAAAATGCCGCCCAAAATGCAACACACGACAGGGTCCCGGCAGCCGCCGCCATCGCAGAGGGCCTCGCACGGATACGGCTCCATGCAGACCACGACAGCGCCGTTGCCCATCTCGTTGCACTCGAGCAGAGCCGGGGGACTTCAGCGTGTCGAGCAGCACGGGACGGTCGCACCTGCCCTCGATATCGCACTTCATGACGCACGTGTCCCCGTCGCAGTCGCACCTGGTGGTGCCGGTGCTGCTCGAGCTCCTGGTGGTGTTGCCGCTGCAAGTTCCCCGGGCGCCTCGGGGGGCGGCGCTCTCGCGGGCGGCGCGGGCGCCAGCTCGACGAGCCCGCTCCGCCGCCGGCCTCCCGGCACGGCAAGCGCGCGCGGCGGCGGCGACGGGCGCGCTTGCCGTGCCGCGGCGCCGGCGCCATACCGGCGCCATGGCCGAGGTGGCCAGCGCGCCGCGGGCGTGGGCGTCGCGCCCCCGGCGCGAACCGTGCTGTCAGCCGTGAGCCATGACCGTGAGCCGCAGAGGAACGAGGAGCGCACTGACGGCCTGACCGTGATGAAGGCGCGAAGGTAGATACCATGCCGGACCTTGTTTTCCGGGATTTCCCCGACAATACACCCATCCCAGACGACTGCTATAGCTGCGACGGTGCGCCGGACTTGGCGGCGTTGCTGGAGTGGATATGCCCCGATCTCTCGCCCGATGAGGCGGAGCGGCTCGCCGCGATCGGTGAAGCGAGCGATCTCCGACCGGACGTGGTCAGCCTGAAGCGGCTCATCGAAGAGCACGCGAGGCCGTAGGCGCCGCGTGACGCGAAGACCCACGCGACCCACGCGACCCACGCGACCGAGAAGGACCAACGAGGCTGGCCGCGGAGCGAACCCGTGACGACTTGGTGCCAGGTGTCTGACGTGCGATCCTCGATGGCGCCACCGCGCCTTGCGCCGCCCCGTTCTCACCGCGCGACGGCGGCAGGTCCACCCCGACGCGAGAGCGATGCCCTGGCAGGGCGCCTCGCGTGCCGCTAAGGAGGGGGCGATGGCGAAGATCATCGACCCTCGGCGCCACACGTGGTGCGACACCCCGGTGGACAGCATCGGCCTGCTGGTCGACGCCGACGAGTATTACCCCGAGTTCTACCGGGTCGCCTCCAGGGCGCGGCGGTACCTCCTCCTCGCCGGCTGGCAGTTCGACAGCGACGTCGCCCTGCTCCGCGGCGGGCGGGAGGAGCAGGTATCGAGCCCGATCACGCTGCTGAAGTTCCTGAACCACCTCTGCGAGATCAACCCCGAGCTCCAGGTATACATCCTCGCCTGGGACTTCCACCTCGTGTTCGCGCTCGAGCGCGAGTGGCTCCAGCAGCTCGTCTTCGAGTGGACGAATCACCGCCTGCACTTCCTCTTCGACTCCACCCACGTCGAGCGCGCCTCCCATCACCAGAAGTTCGTGGTCGCGGACGGCGAGCTCTCGTTCCTCGGCGGCCTCGACCTGTGCGACCACCGCTGGGACGACCGCAGCCACGCGAACAGGAACCCGTTCCGCGTCAGCCGCGGTGAGCCGCACAAGCCGTTTCACGACGTGCAGGCCTACCTGCGCAGCCGCGCGGTCGCCCGGGCGCTGACCGAGATCTTCACGGATCGCTGGCGGCGCGCCGGCGGCGTGGCCATGACCCTGCCGGACCTCGAGGGGACCGAGCCGACGTTCGCCGACTACCGGCCCGAGGGCGGCATCCCCCTCGAGACCGGGCACGTCACGCTGAGCCGCACCGACCCGCACGGCTCTCCGACCGGCGCCGAGCACTGCACCGAGATCCGCGACATCTACCTCGACGCCATCGGCGCCGC
Source organism: Sorangium sp. So ce321 (assembly GCF_051530195.1). NCBI lineage: Bacteria > Pseudomonadati > Myxococcota > Polyangiales > Polyangiaceae > Sorangium > Sorangium sp. So ce321. Next base: position 9,738,037 of record NZ_CP150329.1, read on the forward strand.
CGAGCGCTTCATCTACATCGAGACGCAGTACTTCAGCTCTCAGGTCATCGCCGACGGGATCGAGCGGCGGATGCGCGCCGAGGGCCGGCCGCTGCTCGACGTGGTGCTCATGCTGAACATGGAGGCAGAGACCATGAAGGAGCAGATCGCCGTCGGGCTCTCCCAGGCCAAGATGCTCGGCAAGCTGCGCGCGGTGGCGGCCGAGACAGGCCACCACCTCGGCGTCTACTACACCCTTCCGGCGTGCGGCGAGGACGAGACGGCCGAGCGCGCCACGTACATCCACTCGAAGGTGATGATCGTGGACGACCGCTTCCTCACGATGGGCTCTGCCAACCTGACGAACCGCAGCCTCTCGATCGACACGGAGATCAACGCCTCGGTCGAGGCGGACGACCCCGACGACGCCCTGGGCCGCTCGATCCGCCGGGTGCGCGCGTCGCTCATCGGCGAGCACCTCGGGGAGCTCGAGTTCGATAGGGCCGACGACCTCGTCGCGTACCTCGACGGGCTGGCGAGCCCGCCGACCGGCCCGCGCACGCCCGGCAGCTCGTGCCGCCTGAGGCTCCACCCCTCGCCCACGGCGGACGAGCGCGCGCTGCTCGAGGTCATCGACCCGCAGCAGCTGCCGTTCGATCCCGCCGCGGTGGAGGACATCGACAAGCGCCACGGCTCGCTGTTCGTGGGCGGGCTCGGCGCGCTCTGGCGCCACCTCGTCAGCAGCCTGACCGCCGAGAGGTAGGCGCGCCCGCGCCGTTGCCGACCGTCGGTGGCACATGGTATGCTGGTGTATTAAGGACGACCGAGAACGGTTTCTCGAGGTCGGCTCGCACGCTGGAGCGTTGAAGCGACGAGGAGTATGCAAGAGGCAGAGATCACGATCGGGGGCATTTCGGTCCGCGAGCTCGCGGAGCAGTACGGGACGCCGCTCTATGCCTACGATGCCGAGCGCATCCGGGAGAACTTCCGTCGACTCACGCGGGCTCTCCGCAGCTGTTATCCGGAGGTGTCCGTCTTCTACGCCATCAAGGCGTGCAACAACCTGGAGATAGCGAAGCTCCTGGTCGAGCAGGGCTCGGGGGTGGACGCCGCGAGCCCCAACGAGATCCGCCTGGCGCAGGCGCTCGGGCTCTCGGGCGAGCAGATCATCTATACAGGCAACAGCCTCTCGGACGAGGATCTGGCCGCGGGGCTGCGGGCCGGGGTCATCTTCAACGTGGATGATCACGGAGTCCTGCGGCGCCTCTTCGCGCTCGGGCGCCCGCGCTGCATGTCCTTCCGGATCAACCCGAGCGGCGAGGACATCGCGACGCCCGACCTGAAGCCGTTCGCCGGCCCGTCCGCGAAGTTCGGGATCCACCCGCGCTACGTGGAGGAGGCCTACCGCACCGCGCTCGAGAACGGGGTCGAGCGGCTCGGGGTGCACATGATGCCTCACTCGCAGGCGAACAAGCCGGAGAGCTTCGCGCACGTGACCGGCAAGCTGCTCGACCTGATCGGCCCGGTCGCGCGGAAGCTCGGCTTCGACCTCGCGTTCCTCGACATCGGCGGCGGGCTCGGCATCCCCTACCGGAGGGAGCAGCCGGCGCTCGACGTCGAGGCCGTGGCCCGCGAGATCGCGGCGATGGTCCAGAAGAAGTGCGCCGAGCACGGCCTGAAGATGCCCCGCCTGGTCATGGAGCCGGGGCGCTACTTCGTGGGCGACGCGGGGTACGTGATCGGACGGGTGATCTCGATCAAGCAGGGATACAGGACGATCATCGGCACGGACATCTCGATGAACACGATGGCGCGCCCGGTGATGTACGGCGCTTACCACGAGGTGCGGATCGACGGCCGCCGCGGCCGGACCGCGCCGATGGCGATGACCGGCCAGGTCTGCGAGAACACCGATATGTGGATCAGCGAGCGCGAGTTCCCCGCGGACGTCGCCGAGGGGGACGTCGTCGTCCTGATGGACGCCGGCGCGTATGGCCACGTGATGAGCTACGACTACAACGGCCGGCTGCGGCCGGCCGAGGTGCTCGTCGACGGCGGCCGGAGCCGGCTGATCCGGCGGCGCGACACGTTCGAGGACATGGTCTCGCGGATGTGCCTCTCCGACGAGATCCAGGAGCGCCTGCGCGCGGCCGCCGCGGAGCCAGCGGGCCAGGCCGGCCGCGGCTGAGCGCGATGCCGTTCACGTTCGTCTGCATCGACCACGTGCAGCTCGCGATGCCTCCCGGGCAGGAGCCGCGCGCGGTGGCGTTCTACCGGGACGTGCTCGGGATGGAGCACCTCCCCAAGCCCGAGCCGCTCGCGTCGCGCGGCGGCGCGTGGTTCCGCGCGGGCGCCGTGGCGGTGCACCTCGGCGTGGAGCACGACTTCCAGCCGGCGCGCAAGGCCCACCCTGGCCTCGTGGTGAAGGGCATCGACGACATCGCGGCCGCGCTCAGGGCCGCGGGCCACGACGTGCGCTGGAGCGACGAGCTGCCCGAGGTGAGGCGGTTTCACACGGACGATCCGTTCGGGAATCGCCTCGAGATCATCGACGGCGGCTGAGGCGCCGCGGGCCGGGCGGCCTGCGGCGCACCTCGACCGGCGCGGGGAATGGCCATCGATTCCGGCCGCGATCGTGCTCACGGGACGGTGCTCAGCTTCTTGCACGTGGGGAAGTACGATCCTCCGGCGCTCGGTACGCCCTCGCATCCGGGCGAGCCGCGGGTCGCCGCCGCGCCGTCGACCCGAGGGCGTCTGCGCCGTGGCCGACCGTGGCGACCTCAAGGGCAGAGTCCGGTGCCGTGGCAGGCGGTCCAGGCGATGTGGCCGCCGCCGTTGTAGCTGCCGTCCGTCACGGCTCCGCAGTTCGTGTTCGGATCGTCCAGAGGTCCAGGTCTGCCGTGCGCCGCGGCGGCGCGTCCTCCGCAGAGCGCGCGGCGTCAGGCCGCCGACGCCCGCGACTTCGTCTTGTCCGCGTGGCGGTTCGCCGGCCGGGCCAGCCCGAGGTTCTCCCGGAGCGTGCGGCCCTCGTACTCGGTCCGGAACAGGCCCCGTCGCCGCAGCTCCGGGATCACCAGCTCCACGAAGTCGTCCAGCCCGCCCGGGAGCCACGGCGGCATCACGTTGAACCCGTCGGCGCCGCCCTGCGTGAACCAGGCCTCCAGCTGGTCCGCGATCTGCTCCACCGAGCCCACGATCGTCCAGTGCCCGCGCGCCCCCGCCACCCAGAGGTAAAGCTCCCGGATCGTGAGGTTGCGCTTGCGGGCGATGTCGAACATCAGCGCCTGCCGGCTCTTGTTGTTGTTCGTCTCCGGCAGATCCGGCAGCGGCCCGTCCACCGGATACGCCGACAGGTCGACCCCGCCCGAGAGCCCCGAGAGCAGCGACAGCCCGACCTCCGGCAGGATGAGGTCCTGCAGCTGCTGGTACTTCGCCCTCGCCTCCGACTCCGTCCTGGCGACAACGGGGAACACCCCCGGCATGATCTTCAGCTGGTCCGGGTGGCGCCCGTACTTGGCCATCCGGCCCTTGACGTCGGCGTAGAAGGCCTGCGCGTCCTCGAGGGTCTGCTGCGCCGTGAAGATCACCTCCGCGGTCTCCGCCGCGAGCTCCCTGCCCGCTTCCGACGACCCCGCCTGCACGATCACCGGGTGCCCCTGGGGCGGACGCGGGATGTTGAGCGGCCCGCGGACGGAGAAGAACTTCCCCTTGTGATCGAGCGTGTGCAGCTTGTCCGGGTCGTAGTAGGCGCCCGACGCCTTGTCGCGGAGGAAGGCGTCGTCTTCCCAGCTGTCCCAGAGGCCGGTGACGACATCGACGAACTCGCGCGCCCGCGCGTAGCGCTGCGCATGGTCGGGGTGCGCCTCGAGCCCGAAGTTCCCCGCGGCCTCGCCCCCGCCGGTGGTGACCACGTTCCACCCTGCCCGCCCCTGGCTGATGTGGTCCAGCGAGGCGAACTTGCGGGCCAGCAGGTACGGCTCCTCGTACGTGGTGGACGCCGTGGCGATGAAGCCGATGCGCTCGGTGACGGCCGCGAGCGCCGAGAAGAGCGTGACCGGCTCGAAGCTCGCGCCGTAAGCGGTGCGGCCCTTCGCCCCCGGCCGGTTCTGCAACGCGAGCCCGTCCGCGAGGAACACGGCGTCGAACTTCGCCCGCTCCGCCGTCTGGGTGATGCGCTTGTAATGTTCCAGGCTGATGCCGCCGTCCGCCTGCGCGTCCGGGTGCCGCCAGGCCGCCACGTGGTGCCCGGCGCCAGGCAGAAAGGCGCCCAGACGGATCTTCCGCTGATTGTCGCTCATGGGTGTCCTCGGTCTCGTTCCTCGCGTTCGCGCGCGGACGCGCGGGCGTGCTGCCGCTCGCCGCCGCGCGCACCGCAAGCGCCGTGCCCGGAGGCGGAGCCACGGGCGCGGCGGCAGAGGGCAAAGCACGTCCCCTCCCCCGCGGCGGCGTGCTGCGAGGGCAGCAGCGGACGGGCCGGCGTTGCGGAAGCGCTGCTCGCAGGGAAACACCCGCCGCGAGCCGGCCCGCCACCGGCCCGGGCTACTCCCAGCGGAAGAGCTTCAGGGCGAGGGCGAAGGAGACAACGCCCCAGCCGGCCAGAAGCGCGAGCTCGGGCGCGAGCGCGACGAGCGGCGTGCCCTCGAGCATCACGCCGCGGAGCGCGTCGTTCAGCGCGGTGAGGGGCAGGGCCTGGACGAACGGCTGGAGCGCGCCGGGGAAGCGCTCGGTCGAGAAGAAGACGCCGGAGAAGATCCACATCGGGAACGTCGCCAGGTTGGTCAGGCCCGAGACGCCCTCGAGGGTCCGCGGCCGCGCCGCGATCAGCAGGCCGATGCCGACGAACGACAGCGCGCCGATCATGACGACCAGCGCCAGCGCGGCGAGCGAGCCGGCGATCGGCACGCCGAGCGCGAGGACCGCGAAGAGGAGCAGGGCCACGACCTCGAGCGCCAGGAACACGAGCCGCGCCCCGAGGTGCGCCGCGAGGAGGTGCCAGCGCCGCATCGGCGCCGCGACGAACAGCTTCAGGAGCTTGCCGATGCGCTGCTGCACGATCGAGAAGCCGATCGCCCAGATCCCGGTCGCCATCACGTTCATGCCGAGCAGCCCGGGCACGAGGAAGTCGATGTAGCGCGAGCCCTTCTCGGTCATCTCCAGCGCGGCCGGGCGGAAGGCGTCGGCGCGCCCCGCCGCGCGCTGGAGCGCCTCGTCCACCTCGAGCCGGGCGATGCGGCTCTCCGGCCGCGTCGGATCGAACCAGTACGTCGGCGGATCGGTGGCGAGCACGACGAGCGCGACCTTGCCGGCCCGGAGCTCCTGCCGCGCCTGCTCCCGCGGGACCACCCTGGGGGTGACCTGCCCCGACGCATCGAGCGCCGACCGCCGCAGCTCGGCCCCGGCGCCCTCCTCGACGCTCACCAGCACCGGCTCGGCGGGCTGGTTCCTGAACGCGACCGCCAGCGCCGACGAGAGCAGGATCGGGAACACGAACATCCAGAAGAGCGCCTCGGGCTCGCGCAGGAACTCCACCACCCGCGCCCGGATGAGGAGCGCGAGCGGCGCCGCGCGAAGGGAGCGGAGCCACCGCGCCATCACGCCGCCTCCTCGACCGCGAGCTTCCGCCCGGCGAGCGCCATGAACACGTCCTCCAGGCTCGCGTCGTGCGTCGTGAGCCGCCGCACCTCGACCCCGCGCGCCGCGCAGAGCGCGAGCAGCGGCGGCAGCGCGCGCGCCACGTCGCGCACCGTCAGCCGGAGCGTCCCCTGCCCGACGCGCACGGCCTCCACCTCGGGCAGCGCCTGGAGCTCCTCCTCGGCGATGTCCTTGCTCACGTCGATCTCGACGACGTGCTCGGCGCCCAGCGAGGCGACGAGCGCCGCCGGCGTGCCGAGCGAGAGCACCCGCCCGCGGTCGACGATCGCCACGCGGTCGCAGAGGCGCGCGGCCTCTTCCATGTAGTGCGTGGTCAGGAGGATGGTGCGGCCGCGCGCCTTCAGGTCCTCGACGACGCCCCAGATCTCGCGGCGCGACGCCGGGTCGAGGCCGGTGCTCGGCTCGTCGAGGAAGAGCACCTCCGGGTCGCCCACGAGCGCGCAGGCGAGCGACAGCCGCTGCTTCTGCCCGCCCGAGAGCCCGCGCACGAACGCGCCCGCCTTCTCCTGCAAGGACACGCGGCGCAGCGCCTCCGCCGGGTCGAGCCCGCGCGGGTAGAAGCTGCGGAAGAGCGCGATCACCTCGCCGACCCGGAGCTTGTCCGGGAAGCGCGTCTCCTGGAGCTGGATGCCGAGCCGCGCGCGCAGCGCGATCCCGTCCCCGATCCAGCGCTCGCCCAGCACCTCGACCTCGCCGGCGTCGGGGCGGGTCAGCCCCTCGAGGATCTCCACCGTGGTCGTCTTGCCCGCGCCGTTCGGTCCGAGCAGGCCGAAGCACTCGCCGCGCCGCACCTCGAGATCGAGCCCGTTCACGGCCACGACGTCGCCGTAGCGCTTGACCAGGCCGCGGCAGACCAGGGCGGGAGAGGCGGACACGGCACGCCTCTAACGCAATGCACGCCGAAAAGGAACCGCGCCCCTCGATCGCGGCGCGCCGCTGGCGCCCGCGACGAACGGAGCGCACCTCCACGCGCCCACAGGCGCGCCGGAAAATTCGACAGGCGACGCGACGCCTTGCCTCCCAGGAGAATCGAATCTCGCCAGACACCTGCGGCAAGCGCGTCGAGCGTGGCCCTGCAAGGAACCCGGTCCGAGATCGTGGCTGGCCGTTCTGCAAGCTCAGAGCGACGGAGTTGGGGGGCGCGTGGTGAGCGATGAAGAGGGAGTGGTGCCGGTGCACTGCGGCGAGGTCATCGCGGACCGCTACCGGGTCGAGCGGCTGCTCGGGATCGGCGGGATGGGGGCTGTCGTCGCGGCGCGGCACCTGGCGCTGGGCGAGCTCGTGGCCATCAAGTTCATGCGGGCGGAGTACTGCGGCAACGCGGCGCTCCTGAGGCGGTTCCAGCGCGAGGCGCGCGGGATGTTCCGGCTGAAGACCGAGCACGTGCCGCGGGTCTACGACCTGGGCACGCTCGCGCCGCGGCCGGGGGGCGGGCTGCCCGTGCCGTTCATCGTGATGGAGCACCTCTCGGGCAACGACCTCCGCTCGATCGTGGAGCGCCGCGGGCGGCTCCCGATCGACGAGGCGGCCGAGTACGTCCGTCAGGCCTGCGTCGCCCTGATCGAGGCGCACGCGCTCGGGATGGTGCACCGGGACCTCAAGCCCGCGAACCTGTTCCTGACGTACCGGACCGACGGCACGCCGCTCGTCAAGGTGCTCGACTTCGGCGTCGCGAAGTTCACGTGCGCGAAGCCCGAGGACGACGGGCTCGAGATGACGACGGCGCGGTCGGTCATGGGCTCGCGCCGCTACATGGCGCCCGAGCAGATGCTCACGCCCAAGGACGTCGATCTGCGCGCGGACCTGTGGGCGCTCGGGGTCGTGCTCTACCAGCTCGTGAGCGGCGCGCTGCCGTTCGGCGCGGAGACGCTGGAGCAGCTCGTGCTGGTCGTGTCGGAGCAGGCGCCCCGGCCGCTCCGGAGCGCGCGCGCCGATCTGCCCGAGGGGTTCGAGGAGATCGTGATGCGCTGCCTCGAGAAGAACCGGGCCCGCCGTCCGGGCTCGGCCCGCGAGCTCGCCGCCGCGCTCGCGCCTTTCGCGCTGAGCGGGCCGCCCGACGCGACGCTGCCCACGGCGGTCCACCGGAGCCAGCCGACGTTCACGTGGCTGGACGAGAGCCCGCCAACGACCGCCGTCCGGCCGCCCGAGACGCAGAGGCCCGAGGTCCGCCGCCCGAGGCGGGCGTGGCTCGCGGCCGCGGCCGGCGCCTTCTCCGCGAGCGCCGCGCTGGCCGCGGCGGTCCTGCCGTCCGGGTGGCCGCGCGCGGCGGGGTCCACCTGGGCCGACGGCGCCGTGGCGCAGCGCCTCGCGGGGGTGCCGCAGGGGCTCGCCGAGGAGCCGCAGGCGACCGCCATGGCCTCCGGGCCGCAGGCGCCCGGCGACCCGGCCGACGGCGCGCTGCACGGCGCGCTGCACGGCGTCGGCAGCGCGGGCGGCGCGTCCCCGGCGGATCCCAGGGAGGCGCCCCTGTGCGACGCGGCCGGCGTCGTGCTGCCGGCGAGGGTCACGGCGCCCGCGCGGGCGAGCTCCGGGCGACCGCGCGCGCCGGCCCGCGCGGCGCTGGCGTCCGGGACCTCGGCGGGCCCGGCGGCGCCGCAGGAGCCGCGGGGGCGGCCCGGGCGGCCGGAGCCCGCGGCGGCCGCCAGCGACGCGCCCTCGACGGCCTCCGCGTTGCGCCATGGGCCTCCGCAGCGGCCTGCGCCGCCGGACGCGCCCTCGACGGCCCCCGCCGCCCCCGTGGCTGCCGGGCCCGCGGCAGCCCCCGCGGCGCCGGTGTTGCGGCCGGGCGGCGTCCCGACCGCCGTGGAAGCGCCCGCCCGCGGCGCCGAGGCCGCGTCGGCAGGCGCGTCGGAGAGCCCCTGGTGATCGCCATGCGCCGAGGGGCTCGAACGACGATCGGCAGCTCGCTCCCGCGGAGGCTCGGTTGCGCCGTCGCGGCGCTGTCGCTGGCGCTCGCCCCGGCGAGCGGCACCGCCAGCGGGCCAGGCGCGGGCCAGCCCGGCGCAGGACTGCCCGGCGCGGGCCAGCCCGGCGCAGGACTGCCAGGCGCAGGACTGCCAGGCGCAGGACACAAGGAGCAGGTGCTCGCGCTTTACCAGGTCGCGCGGCAGCTGCTCGCGGACGGGCGCATCGCCGAGGCGTGCGCGGTGCTCGAGCAGGGCAGGACGCTCGATCCGACGGCGCTCAACCTCCTCCTGCGGCTCGGCGAGTGCCTCGCGCGCGCGGGCAGGACCGCGGGCGCCTGGAACGTCTTCAGCGAGGCAGCGGCGATCGCGAAGAGCTCCGGCGACCCCCGCGCGGCGCGCGCGGCCGCGCTCGCGGCGGCGCTCGAGCCGCGGCTCTCGCGGATGGCGATCGCGGTGCCCGCGGCGGGCGCGGCGCCGGGGCTGGAGATCCGGCGCGACGGCGTGCCGGTCGCGCCCGCGCAGTGGGGCCAGCCGCTCCCTGTCGATCCGGGGACGCACACGATCGAGGCGCGGGCGCCCGGCAGGAAGCGCTGGTCGCTCGTGCGCGCCGTGCCGCCGGACGGCGCGCGCGTCGTCGTCGACGTGCCCGTCCTGGAGCAGGAGCCACGAGAGCTGCCCGCCCGCGCGCGCGCCGCGGCGGCGCCAGGCCCCCGGCGGCAGGCGCCCGCGGTCCTGACGATCGTCGGCCAGGGCGACGGCGACGGCGGCTGGCCCGCGCAGCGGGTGATCGCGCTCGCGAGCGGCGGCGCTGGCCTCGTGGGGCTCGGCCTCGGCGCCGTGTTCGGCGCGGAGGCGCTCGCCCGCCGGGACGCCTCGAACCGCGGCCACTGCGACGCGCGGAGCCGCTGCGACGCCGCCGGGGTCGCGCTGCGGGAGGACGCGCAGGCGGCCGGCACCGCCTCGACGATCGCGTTCTCGGCCGGCACGGCCGCGCTGCTCGCGGCCGGCCTGCTGTTCTGGACCGCGCCCTCCAGCGCCGCCGGCACGCCCGCGCGCCGCGCCGCGACGACCGCCGCGGCCGCGGCCGGCCCCGGCGCCTTTTCGCTCGTCGTGGGCGGGAGCTACTGACGTGGGCGCGCGCGGCTCGATCGGGCTCGGCACGCGGCTCTCGCTCGTGGCGCTCGGCTGCGCCGGGTGCAACGCGCTGCTCGGGCTGGAGGACGGCATCCTCGTGGAGGAGCGCTGCGAGCCGCTCTCCGCAGTCGCCTGCTACAGCGGGCCGCCGGCGACCGACGGCGTCGGCGCCTGCATGATCGGCCTCAAGCGGTGCAACGCCGCCGGCGACGCCTACGGCCCCTGCGAGGGCGAGGTGACGCCCGCGCCGGAGCGCTGCGGCAACGCGGCCGACGACGACTGCGACGGCGCTGTCGACGAGTTGGACGAGATCACAGCCGGGCGAGGGGGCCCCGCGGCCGGCGGCGAGGTCTGCGCCTGCGACCCCGGGACGGTCGAGCCGTGCCCCTACGGCGGGCCGCCGGGGACGGTGGGCGTCGGTGCGTGCAGCGCCGGCCAGCGGACGTGCGGGGCCGGCGGCCGGTGGGGCGAGTGCGCCGGCGAGGTCACGCCTCGCGCCGAGGACTGCGCGACGCCGGCGGACGACGACTGCAGCGGCGGCGGGGACTGCGGCGCGGTGCTCCCCGGCGGGCCTCCCGGCGGGCTCCTCGGCGGCGCCGGCGAGGAGCGGGCGCTGGCGCTCGCGGCCGGCGGCGGGGACTTCGCGATCCTGGGCGGCGAGTTCCAGGGCTCCCTCGACCTCGGCGCCGGGCCGGTCGCGACCGGCGCCGAGCAGGACATCTTCGTGGCGCGGATCGAGCCGGACGGCGCCGTGGCGTGGGCGCGGCGGCTCATCGACGAGGGGCAAGGCTCGCTGCTGGCGCTCGCGGTGGACCCGGAAGGCGAGGTCGCGGTCACGGGCGAGCTCGCGGGGGTCATGGGCGCGGCCGGGCTCACCGCGGCCGCGCCGCGCGGGTTCGTGGTGAAGCTGGACGCGGAGGGCGCGGTGCGCTGGGGGACGCTGCTCCCCCCGGGCAGGCCGCAGGACATCGCTGTCTCGGCGGCGGGCGAGGTCGTTGTCGCGTCGGCGGTGGCGGAGCCCGGCGGGAGCGACGTGGCGGTGTCCCGGCTCAATGCGGCGGGCGTGCTGCTCTGGACCCGGGCGTTCGGGGGCGAGGGGACGCAGGAGCCGACGGGTGTGGCGGTGGACGGGCGCGGGGACGTGGTCTTGACGGGGAGCTTCGAGGCCGAGGTGCAGTTCGGCGAGGAGGCGCCCCGGCTCTCGTCGGCGGGGATGAGCGACGTGTTCCTGGCCAAGCTCGACGAGCGCGGCGATCACATCGCGTCGGTGGCGTTCGGCGACGGCCGCCAGCAGCGCGGGGGCGACATCGAGATCGGGCCGGGCGGCGAGATCGCGCTGAGCGGGACGTTCGAGGGGCTGCTCGATCTGGGGAGCAGCACCCTGTTTTCGGACGGGGTCTCGGCGTTCGTGGCCGAGCTCGGGGTCGCCAGGGAGCACCGCTTCAGCCGGGCTTACCGGGCGGAGCGGCCGCCGCGCCTCGCGATCGAGGCGGACGGCGGGCTCGTCCTGGCAGGCGACGCCAGCGAGCCGGCCGACCTCGGCGGCGGGCCGCTCGACGGCGCCAGCAGCGACATCGTCGTGGCGCGGCTCGACGCCGAGGGGCGCCACGTGTGGAGCAAGCGGCTCGGCCCCGGCCCGGGGGAGAGCGGCGGGCGCCGGTCCGCGGCCGGCGTGGCGGCGTTCGTGGATCGCGGCCACGTCCTGCTCGCGGGCACCGTGGAGGGGAGCGTGGACCTCGACGGCGCCGCCGCGCAGTCGACCGCCGCCGACATCCTGCTGGTCCGGCTGGCGCCGTAAGGCGTCGACGGTGTCTGGCAGGGCCGCGCCGACGAGCCGGCAAGGCCGTGGAAAGCCCAACAAAGAACGGGACAGGCGACCTGCTGGAGGTCGCCTGTCCCGTCCGTCCGGCGCTTGTCGCCCCAGGATCCCTGGCGCGCGGCGCTAGCTCAGCGATCGCGAGCTGTCACTGGCAGGAGAGCAGGCAGCCGAGGTAGGGCTTGCAGTCCTCATCGTCGTCGCAGGCGGTCGTGGCTGCCTCGTAGCAGGCATCGCTCGGATCGACCTCGTCGAGGCACGCCACGCAGTCGGCGTTCTGCACCTCGAGGTTCACGGTGCCGTCTTCACCGCACGCGTCGGTCGTGGCGTCGGTGGTATCGCACACGTCGGCGCACGGCGAGTCCGCGACACACCCGCACTGCCAGAACCCGTGGCCGTTGAGGGCTGCGTACTCATCCGGGAACGCCATATCGCAGCAGTCGTCGCACTCTTCCGCGGCCTCCTCGGCGCACTCACCGCCGCCGCCTTCGCCCGTGCCACCGGCCTCACCGCCCTCGCCACCGGTACCGCTCGTGGTGGTCGTGGTGGTATCCGAGCCGCCAGAGCCGCCGTCACCGCCCGCGCCCCCGGAGCCGGTGCCGTCGCCGACCTTACATGCCGCCATCGCACACACGCTGACCAGGATCGCCGCAAAACTGAAAGCTTTCATAATTCCATCCTCCGACCAACAAGGTTTGCGCTGCTCGTGATGAAGGGGATGTCGAGCGATGCCGCCCGGCAGCCCTTCCTCTGCACTTCAGCGCCGCCGTGGGCGCCGGGTTCTGTTCCTACACCAGAAATTTTCGTGATGGTATCTGCTGCGTGCTTACCGCGGCGCCCACGCGTCGCTCGCGACATGCGAAGAGCGCACGTTCACGCAAGCTGTGCGTGAGGTGGGTGCGCGTGAGCAAATTCAGCCATCAACAGCTTTTTGCAGCAGGAGCAGACACTAGCACGGCGGCGACGCGAGGGATCGAGCACCGCCGCGCGGATAACCTGCTCTTCGGGGAGATGGCGAGGAGGGGTGTGGCGAGCTCAGGCGCGATCGACAGCCGGAGTCAACCATGGAGTCGAGCGGCAGAGTCCGCTCGTGGAGCATCGGCCGGACGAGGCGAGCCTTCGCCCTCGGGGCTAGGAGCCGCCGGCAGCGCGCCGCATGGCGCAGTCGAGGTCGCCCTTGCAGGGGTCGCTCGCCGCGCGCGCCGCGCCCGGGCTCGGCGGCGGCGCGGCGGCCGCCGGGGCGCGGCTCTCGACGGCGCGCTTCGCCGCCGCCCTGTCCCCGCCTGACGTGGCGGCGGATCGCGCCTTCGCCCCGCGGGCGCCGCGCTCGCGCGGCTTGTCGCCCTGCCCGACCGGAGCCGCCGCGGTCGCGGCCTTGGGCTCCACCTTCGGCAGGCGCGTCAGCGCGGCGCCCGCCGCGTACCGCACGCCGGGCTGCGCCGCGGCGCGGAGCGTCTCGCGCGGGGCGCCGAGCCACACCGCGCTGGCGACGACGGCGGCCCCGACAAGGCCCATGACTCCATACCGCATGACCGCTGCCCGCCGCGCGCGCGGCGGGCGCAGGTCGATCGGGACCTCGGACGGCACCGGCGTGAGATCAGGAGGCCTGAACGCCGGCAGCTCGGGCGCGCCGAAAGGGAAGAGATCCAGATAGCTGCTGCGCTGCTGTTCGTCGTCGGCGGCCATCCCGTGGATATCCACCATCCCGGAGCTCCTCGCGCCTTGAGCGGCCCGCGCGCTGGCCGCCTTGTCGGCGGCGGCCTCCTCCACCGCGAGCAGCGCGCTCAGCGAGATCACCACCGAGTTCTCGTCGCGCGGCCCTGCCGCAGCGCTCGTCGGCGCCGCGCCGCCGACCGAAGATCGCCGATCCGCCTCACCGGGCAAGTGCTCTGTGCTTCTCATACGCTCCACCCCGCCTGCCCTCCGTGTCGACCGAGCACAGGGCGCAGACAGCGTCCACCAGTGTACTCGGCATCTACCGCTCTTGATACAGTTTTTTCTCCGCACTGGAGAGCGCACCCTCGTTACGATAGCTTACGACAGCTCACGACAGCTCACGACAGCTCGGCGGCTCAGCGCTCGTGCGCGCGGCGGCCAGAGCTCCCCACACCCTGTCGCGGCGAGCGACACCGGTGCTCCGCCCAGCCTGTCGAGCCGCGCGGCGCGCACCGCGACGGGCTCCGTCCGTGTGCGCCGCGCGGCGCCGGAGCCGGAGCCGGAGCGAGAAGCTCGCTTTGTGATCGGGAATCCCAAAGGCCTGCGGAAAGCGCGCAGCTCCTGCCCGGCCGGCCGACATTTCATCTCGGCGAAACCTCGAGGAAACATGGCGCTGGGCATAAGACATTTCACCACGACGTCGTGTCGCTGGCCCCTCTCCGAGGGCCGGTCCCTGCTGCGCAGGGCGGTCCTCCGGTGTCCAGCCGGGAGCCTCACAGCGCAGTCGCTGACTCCCGAGCTTCCCAACGGCTCTTGTGCAGTCGGTCCGCCGCGCCGCGTCGATGCAGGGCATTGAACGGGCTCCCGGCACTCAAGGAGGATGCGTTGAATATGTTCACGTCTCGGTTGGGCGTTGAGGAGCGGCCGGCGGCGGTCTCCTCGGGGCGGCGGGCGCTCTGCGTCGCGGCGGCGGCCCTCGCTGGCGCGGCCCTGCTCTCCGCGTGCGCCAAGGAAGGCGAGGAGACGGCGGCGCCGGGGGCGGCGCCCGGGGCGCCCGCGGCGGCAGCGGCGGACGGCGCCACCATCAAGGTCGGCGTGCTCCACTCGCTGAGCGGCACCATGTCGATCAGCGAGGTGGCGGTCAAGGACGCGACGCTCCTCGCGATCGAGGAGATCAACAAGGCGGGCGGCGTGCTCGGCAAGCAGCTCACGCCCGTGATCGAGGACGGCGCCAGCGACTGGCCGACGTTCAACGAGAAGGCCAGGAAGCTCGTCCAGCAGGACGGCGTGGCGGTCGTGTTCGGCGGTTGGACCAGCGCCAGCCGCAAGGCGATGCTGCCCTCGTTCGAGGAGCTGAACGGCCTCCTCTTCTACCCGGTCCAGTACGAGGGCCTGGAGCAGTCGCCCAACATCTTCTACACCGGCGCCGAGCCGAGCCAGCAGATCGTCCCCGCGGTCGACTACCTGCTCGAGAAGGGCAAGAAGCGCATCTACCTGCTCGGCTCCGACTACGTCTTTCCGCGCACGGCCAACAAGATCATCAAGGCCCAGCTCGCGGCCAAGGGCGGCGAGCTCGCCGGCGAGGAGTACCTCCCGCTCGGCGGGACCGAGGTCAGCACGATCATCAGCAAGATCGCCGCGGCCAAGCCGGACGCGATCTTCAACACGCTGAACGGCGACAGCAACGTCGCGTTCTTCAAGCAGTTCAAGGACGCCGGCTACACCGCCGACAAGGTGCCGGTCCTCTCGGTGAGCGTCGCCGAGGAGGAGGTGCGCGGCATCGGCGCCGACAACATCGCCGGACACCTCGTCTCGTGGAACTACTACCAGACCACCGACACCCCCGAGAACAAGAAGTTCGTCGACGCCTACAAGGCGAAGTACGGCGCCGCGCGCGTGACCGACGACCCCATCGAAGCGGGCTATTTCGGGGTCTTCCTGTGGAAGCTCGCCGTCGAGAAGGCGAAGTCGACGGACGTCGCGAAGGTGAAGGAAGCCGTCCAGTCCGGGGGAATCGAGTACGCCGCGCCCGAGGGCCTGGTCCGGCTCGACGGCAAGAACCAGCACACCTGGAAGACGGTGCGCATCGGCATGGTCCGCAAGGACGGCCTCATCGACGAGGTCTGGAGCTCGGGCAAGCCGATCCAGCCGGATCCGTACCTCACGGCGTACGCCTGGGCGAAGGAGCTGGCCGCGAAGTAGCGGCGCGCCGGCCAGGGAGGCCGGTCGCCGGGCCGTCAGGGCGGGAGCACCGCCGGGAGATCGCCCTCTCCTCCTCTCGCCCTGACGGTCCGCTCGAGAAGCCCGGAGACCAGACCACGGAGGCACGGGGAGCACAGGTCGTCGTCACGGTTCGCGCTGTCCTCTCCGGCCCTAACCCCTCTTGCGCGGCGTTTCAGCCTGTTCGGTGCACCAGATGAACGAAGTTCTCCTCCACGCCTTCAACGGTCTGAGCCTGGGATCGATCCTCCTGCTCATCTCGATGGGCCTCGCGTTCTCGTTCGGGCTGATGAACGTGATCAACATGGCTCACGGCGAGTTCATCATGGCCGGGGCCTACACGACGTACGTCGTCGGTCACCACCTCGCGCCGCTCGTCGGCGGGACCGAGGCCGGGGTGTGGTTCCTGCTCGCGCTGCCGGCCTCGTTCCTCGTGGCCGGCTTGCTCGGGCTCGTGCTCGAGCTCTCGATCGTGCGCTTCCTCTACGGCAGGCCGCTCGACACGCTGCTCGCCACGTGGGGGGTCGGCCTCGTGCTGCAGCAGGCGGCGCGGAGCCTGTTCGGCGCGTCGAACGTGCAGGTGTCGAGCCCCTCGTGGCTGAGCGGCGGCGTCGCGCTCGCGGGCGGGGTGCAGCTGCCCTACAAGCGCGTCTTCCTCATCGCCCTCGTGGTCGCGTGCATCGCCGCCGTCTACACGTACCTGCACCGCTCCCCGAGCGGCAGGCGGCTGCGGGCCGTGATGCAGAACCGGCAGATGGCCGCGTGCCTCGGCGTGCGCACGCGCCGGGTCGACGCCGCGACGTTCGCGCTCGGCGCGGGGCTCGCGGGGGTCGCGGGGTGCGCGCTGACGCAGCTCGGCTCGATCGGGCCGTCGCTCGGGACGAACTACATCGTCGACGCTTTCATGGTGGTCATCCTCGGCGGCCTCGGGCGGCTGCCCGGCACGGCGGTGGCGGCGCTCGTGATCGGCGTGGCGAACACGCTGCTCGAGCTGTCGACGACGGCGTCGCTCGGCAAGGCGCTCGTCTTCGCGCTGGTGATCGCCTTCCTGCAGTGGCGGCCGACTGGCCTTCTCGCCCTGCGCACTCGATAGAGAGGACACGGACATGGCCCCTCGAGACTCTGCCCTTCGCACCTTCGTCTGGACCTGGGGAGCGCCGCTCGCCCTGGCGCTGCCGCTGCTCGCCGCGCCGCTCGTGCTCTCCGACTTTCGCCTGAACCTGCTCGGCAAGTTCCTCACGTACGCCATCGTCGCGCTCGGGCTCGACCTCATCTGGGGCTACGGCGGCATGCTGAGCCTCGGGCAGGGGCTCTTCTTCGGCCTCGGCGGCTACGCGATGGCGATGTACCTCAAGCTGGAGACGTCCGGCCGGCGCTTGCCCGACTTCATGAGCTGGAGCGGCCTCGAGGCGCTGCCGCTCTTCTGGGAGCCGTTCCGCTCGCCGGCCGTGGCGCTCTGCGCCGTGGTGCTCGTGCCGATGGCGATCGCCAGCGCGGTGGGCTACCTCGTGTTCCGCAGCCGCGTCCAGGGGGTGTATTTCTCGCTGATCACCCAGGGGCTCACGCTGATCGCGTCGATCCTCTTCATCGGCCAGCAGGCGATCACCGGCGGCACGAACGGGATCACGAACCTGAAGACGATCTTCGGCTTCTCTCGCGGGGCGGCCGGGACGCAGACGGTGCTCTACTTCGTGACGCTCTTCTGCCTGGGGGCGCTCTACCTCCTTTGCCGGCGGCTCACGCAGTCGCGCTTCGGGCGCCTGCTCCTGGCGATGCGCGACGACGAGAACCGGGTCCGCTTCCTCGGCTACAACCCGGTCACGCTGAAGACGCTGGTGTTCGCGCTGTCGGCGGGCATGGCCGGCATCGCGGGGGCGCTGTTCGTCTGTCAGGTCGGGCTGATCTCGCCCTCCGCGATGGGGGTGATGCCGTCGGTCGAGATGGTGACGTGGGTCGCGGTCGGCGGGCGCGGCACGCTCATCGGCGCGGTGGTCGGGGCGATCCTGGTGAGCCTCGGCAAGAGCGCCCTGAGCGAGTCGTATCCGGAGGTGTGGCAGCTCGGCTTCGGCGCGCTCTTCGCGGCGTCGGTCATGCTGCTCCCGACGGGCGTCGCTGGCTTCCTGCGGAGCCACCTTGCGAAGGTGGCGCGCCGGGACGCGCGGGGCGACGCGGGCGCAACGGGCGCGCGGGACGACGCCGCGGCGGCCGGGGCGGCGCGCGCGGGCGAGGTCGACGCGGCGGGCGCGCAGGCGCCGGCGACGTCAGGGCGCTGAGCGGGGGAGGAGCGGAGATGAGCGGGCACGAACCAGGGAATCAGCAGAGGAGCGACGTGATGAGCCGCGGCAACATCGTCGAGGTCCAGCAGGTGACGGTGAGCTTCGACGGCTTCAAGGTGCTGGACGGGCTCGACTTCTCGATCGGGCGCGGGGAGCTCAGGTTCCTGATCGGGCCGAACGGCGCGGGGAAGACGACGCTGCTCGACATCCTCACCGGTAGGACGCGGCCGTCGAGCGGACGGGTGGTGTTCTATGGAGGTGGGGAGTCCGGGCGAGAGGCCGTGGAGGCGCAGCGGCTGCCGGAGCACGCGCTGGTCCGGCTCGGGGTCGGGCGGAAGTTCCAGACGCCGGCGGTGTTCGGCAGCCTCACGGTGCTCGAGAACCTCGAGGCGGCGATGGGGTTCAGGGAGAGCGCGCCGGGGCTGCTCCGCGGGCTGTCCGCGCAGCAGGAGAAGGAGATCTCGGAGACGCTCGACCGGATCGGGCTCCGGCGGCGCGCGGATGCGCGGGCCGCGGTGCTCGCGCACGGGGAGCGGCAGTGGCTGGAGATCGGGATGCTGCTCGTGCAGCAGCCGAAGCTGCTCCTGCTCGACGAGCCGGTGGCGGGGATGACGCGGCGCGAGCGGGACCGCACGGGGGAGCTCGTGCAGGAGATCGCGAGGCACCGGTCGGTGCTGGTGGTGGAGCACGACATGGAGTTCGTGCGGCGCTACGCCAGCACCGTGACGGTGCTGCACGCCGGCAGGAGGCTGTGCGAGGGGCCGGTCGAGGAGGTCCAGGGCAACGCGAAGGTGATCGAGGTGTACCTCGGGCGGTCGCACGACGCGGGGCGCGCGCGCGGCGGCGCCGTGGCTGCGGCGGAGGAGCGGTAGAGAGCATGCTGGTTGTCGAGGATCTCGCGGTCTATTACGAGGAGAGCTGCATCCTGTCGCAGGTCAGCCTGGACGTCGCGCCCGGCCGGGTTTCGTGCCTCCTGGGGCGCAACGGGGTCGGCAAGACGACGCTGCTCAAGGCGATCATGGGCGTGCTGAAGCCGCGGCGCGGGAAGGTGGCGCTCGACGGGGCGGACATCACGTCGAGGTCGCCGAGCGACAGGGCGCGCGCGGGGATCGGCTATGTGCCGCAGGGGCGGGGGATCTTCCCGTACCTTACGGTGCGAGAGAACCTGCTCATGGGCTTCGAGGCGAAGAGCGATCCGACGCCGAGCCCGGCGGCGTTGGAAGAGATGATGGAGATGTTCCCCATCCTCAAGAAGTTTCAGGCGCGGGCGGCGGGGACGCTGAGCGGCGGGCAGCAGCAGCAGCTCTCCCTGGCGCGCGTGCTGCTGAGGAAGCCGAAGCTCCTCTTGCTCGATGAGCCGACGGAGGGGATCCAGCCGTCGATCATGCAGGAGATCGGGGAGGTGATCAAAGGGCTCGGGAAGAGGGGGGACATGGCCATCCTGCTCGTGGAGCAATTCCTGGATTTCGCGCTCTCGACGGCGAGCGAGTACTTCATCATGGAGAACGGGGGGATCGTGCGGAGGGGGAGCGTGGCGGAGTTCGATGACGCGATCGCGAGGGAGTTTCTGGCGGTGTGAGGGGGCCCCCCGCGAGGGCCCGGACATGGGGAGGGGACGCTCGCTTGTCTCCATCCCCTGCTCGATGAGCTGCTCCTTCACCTCCGGGCTGTCCGCGAGCAACGTTTGCAGGATCTCCTGCCGCCGTGCCTCGATCTCCGGATCGTCGGAGCGGCCGAACCGTCGCTTCAGGTCCTCACGCGTCCACGCTGACATCGGCATATACTGTACCATGGAGAGCACCCATTCCACTTCCCGCCGCGGTGCCACCCACCGGGCGAAGTCGTCCAGCGCCCGTCCCGAGCGCGCCACCAGGAATGGCACCAGCTCGTCGCGCAACGGCAGCTCGTTGGCCGCGATCCACAGAAACTGAAACGCCGAGCGCCCGACGCGGTAACACCCGTGCGCAACCGGCTCCAGCGCCCGCACGCCGTGCAGCCACGACGGCACGTGGGGCGCCACGAACCAGAGCGGCTCCTCCCCCATCCAGGGCGGCTCCTGCTCCTCTACCCGCTCGACCTCCCGCGCCTGCCGGCGCAACAGCGCCCGCTTGACCTCGCGCACGTCGACGTGATCGCCCGCCAGCTTCAGCTCGACGAGCGCCTCCTCGTGCGCCCGGACCTCCGGCCAGGGCGCCGCCAGCAAAGCCAGCCCCTCGGGGCGCAGCACGCGCAGGTAGCCATCGGCCTGCACCCGCTCGAGCCGGACCTCGGGCGCTTCCTCCCACGCTGCGGCGCCGCCCGTGACGCGCGACGTCTCCTCCGCAAACGTCTCCTTGGCGAACCGGTCGAGCTTGCCCACGGCGGTTGGATACCAGCGCTCGCGCAGAGGAGCACTGTAAATAAACGCTCTCCAGGGCTGATATAAAGAGAGATGACCGCAATGGCTTGCGCGCAATTAAGACGGTGTCCACCGACGTCACCTTTGCCGCGAGCGCACCAGGCGCGTCGTGCCGGGCGAACCCAGGAGCGCGCGGCGACGGCAGCGGCTCGCCCTGCGTGGCGCAAGCACCGGCGCGCGGCGCTGTGGACACCGACCGAGCGGCGGCTGTAGGAATGGATATGCTCAGCAGGCGCGCGGGATGGTGGTGGGCGGCGCTGGCCTTCATGGCCAGCGGTTGTACGGCGCTCCTCGGGCTGGACAAGGACTATCACCCGCTGGGCGGCGCGGGCTCGGGCGGCGGCGACACGGGCTCGGGTGGCGGCGACACGGGCCCGGGCGGCGGCGACACGGGCTCGGGCGGCGGCAGCGCTGGCCATGGCAGCGGCACCGGCAGCGGGCAGTGCACGCCTGGCGACGCGCAGTGCTCCGACAACCAGGTGAGGCGGTGCGACGACGGGGGGCAGTGGGACGCCCCGGCGCCGTGCGCAGCGGATGCGCCCGTGTGCAGCGACGGGGCGTGCGCGACGCCGCCGAGCTGCGACGGACTGCCGTCCACGTGCGGGCCTGAGGGCAATGAGAGCTGCTGCGCGACCGGGATGGTGCCCGGGGGGAGCTTCAACCGCGGCAACGATCCAGCGTTTCCCGCGACGGTGAGCGGCTTCTTGCTGGAGCGCTTCGAGGTGACCGTGGGGAGGTTCCGGAGGTTCGTGGAGGCGTATCCAGGGAGCCAGCCAGCCGCGGAAGCGGGAGCGCACCCGAGCATCCAGGGGAGCGGGTGGAACCCGGCCTGGAACGGCGAGCTTCCTCCGGACGCGGCGGCGCTGCGAGCCGCTGTGTCATGCCAGCCGGACAACCCGGACATGCCGACGTGGACCGACGAGGCCGGCGCCCAGGAGCACCTCCCGCTGAACTGCGTGAGCTGGTACGTGGCCTTCGCGTTCTGCGCGTGGGACGGGGGCCGCTTGCCGACGGAGGCCGAGTGGAACTACGCAGCGGCCGGAGGGGACGAGCAGCGGCAGTATCCATGGTCGAACCCGCCGGAATCGACGGAGATCGACGCGAGCTATGCCTCCTACGATTGCAGGGACAGCGCAGCCCCGGGCTGCACGTTCCAGAGCGACTTCGGAGACATCGTGCCTGTCGGGTCCCGGTCTCCGAAGGGCGACGGGCGGTGGACGCAGGCGGATCTCGGCGGGAGCATGCGGGAATGGATGCTGGATGGATACGGGGCTTACCCGGCCGAATGCATCGATTGCGCGAACTTGACGGACACCGCCGAGCGGGCGGTGCGCGGCGGGAGCAGCTTCGGCACCCCGCGCTACCTGCTGTCGTCCGAGCGTGTCAACGTCTCGCCCGCGGCCCCCTACTACAGCCTCGGCGTCCGGTGCGCGAGGACGCCCTAGGAGGCAGCGCTCGGCGGTGGATCAGCTGAAGAAGTCGAACGCCATACCGGCGCCCTTGCTGCGCGCGGCGGCGTAGAGGACGCGGGCGAGCGCGACGTCCTGGATCGCGAGCCCGGTCGAGTCGAACACGGTGATGGCCGCGTCCCCGCGCCCGGTCAGCTTGCCCGCGACGACCTCGCCGAGCGTCCCCTGGATGTGCTCGCGGTGCAGGGCGCCCTCGTGCAGCGGCACGTTGACCTCGCCGCTCTCGGTCGCCTGCGCCCAGTCGTCGATGATCACGCGCGCGTCCAGGAGGATCTGCGGTTCGAGTTCCTGCTTGCCGGGCGCGTCGGCGCCCATCGCGTTGATGTGCGCCCCCGGGCGGACCCACGCGCGCTGCACGACGGGCGCGCGCGCGGTCGTCGACGCGCAGACGATGTCGCAGCCCGAGGCCTCTTCCACGGAGACGGCGCGCCCCCTCGCCTCGGCCGCGAACTGCTCGCTCGCCTCGCGCGACACGTCGGCGGTGAGGACCTCCAGCTGATCGCCGTAGACGGCGCGGTGGGCGTCGAGCAGGAAGCGCGCCTGCACGCCGCAGCCGACGAAGCCGACGGTCCGTGGGTTCGGCCGCGCGAGGTACTTCGACGCGATCGCCGACGCCGCCCCTGTCCGGACGGCCGTGAGGCGGGTCGCGTCCATCACGGCGAGGGGCGACGCCGTGGCCGGGTCGCTGAGGATGTAGAGCCCCCTGACGCACGGCAGGCCAAAGCGCGCGGGGTTCTTCGGGTGCGAGTTGACCCACTTCACGCCAGCTGCTCCGTCGACGTAGGCCGGCATCGCACGAAGATCGCCGTCGTGGGCCGGAAGCCCCAGATACACCTTCGGCGGCATCGCGGCCTCGCCGCGGCCGTGCGCCGCGAACGCGGCCTCCACGGCGGCGATGGCCGCGTCCATGGCGAGGAGGGAGGCCACATCGGACTGGGAGAGGAGCAATGTTTTCTCGGACTTCATCAAGCGCGAACCGTACGCCAGGCCGCCGCCAGACGCACGCGTTCCCACGTCGGTCGGCTGTGCTCGCGCGCTCGGCGGACCGTCTCTCCACGAGTGGTCGCGCCGCTGCTAGGCCCTCACCGCCGCGCGCGGCGCGCCAGGGCGCGCGGAGGACATGAAAGAGGGGTTGGCAGACGATGATGTTGCGCTGAAGAGGGCAGAGCGCTGCGTCGTGGGGTGGGGTCCACCTCGCGTCTCGAGAATCCCTGCTACACGTGCAGCGACGTCGTCGGTGGCATCACGGCAGGTCCACCTGTTCACGCCGCCCGCCGGCCAGTCGGGCACGCTCCTCGTCGTGCTCCAGTCGGACAGCGATCACGGCCTCCACGCCCGCACGACGTGCGCGGACGGCGTCAGCGAGCTCGACTGTCAGCATGAAGACGCCGCCACCGGGAGCGAGCCCGAGGAAGAGGAAATCGAGGTCGTCGTGCGCAGGGGCCATACGGCTCCCGTCGTCGTCGACGCCTACACGCAGGAAGACGCAGGGCCCTGCACGCTGGATTTCTTGTTCTTTCCGACCATCTGCGGCGACGGGACCATCGACCCGCCCGAGGGGTGCGACGACGACAACACGACCAGCGGCGACGGTTGCTCCGCCGAGTGCACCCTGGAGCTCGATGCGGTCTGCAGCGAAGCGCTCGTGGCCTTCCTCGACGACAACGAGGGGGGCACGACGACCGGCACGTCGCTGTTCGAGGGCAGCTGCCTCGGCGACCGGAGGCCGGAGAAGATCCACACGTTCACGCCGCCGAGCGACGGCACGCTGTTGCTGACGCTCTCCTCCGAGACCGACCTGGAGATGTGCGTGCGGACGAGCTGCATGGACTCGGGCTCCCAGGTCGCGTGTATGGACGAGGTCGGCGACAGCGGCGAGGAGGAGCTCGACGTTCGTGTCGACGGCGGAGTGCCCCTGTTCATCTTCGTCGACACGTACTTTTCGACAGACGCTGGGCCTTACACGCTCAACCTCGCCTTCACGCCCGCCCGCTGAGCGCCGGCGCGCCCGGGCGCCCTCTCGTCGGGGCGGATGAGCTACGCTGCGCGCGTGCTCTCCACCCCTCCTCCAGCGCAGTCGTCTCCCCGCAAGCTCCTGCTCGCCGCCGCGGCGCTCGCCGTGTGCGCCTGTCAACCGGCGCCCGCGCCGCCGGCCCACGCCGCGCAGCGGCCGCCAGCGCCTTCCGGCGCGCCCGGCGCCGGCGCGCCGGCGCCGCAGCCCGCGCCGCCCTCCCGCGACGGCGCCGCCCCGCCGACACAGGCGGCCGCAGGCGACGGCGCGGCGAGCGCGGCGCTCGACAGCAGCTCCCCCGTGAAGCTCGCGCCGCCGCCGTTCGCGCAGACGCTCGTCCGGCTCGCGCCGGCCGGAAGCTCCGCCGCGCCGCGCCTCGTGAAGGTCACCGAGCAGAAGAACACGATCACGGACGAGGCGGAGTGGTTCGCCAGGAACGGCCTCTCGCTGCCGGTCCTGCAGGTACCGAGCGGCCCCCAGAGCAACGCCCGCCCCCTCCCCTCCTTCGTCCCCACCCGCTACGGAGATCAAGAGCTCGTCAAGGCCATCGATCATGGAGACCACCTGGCGCTGTTCTACGGCCCGAGCTTCGCCGGCGCGCGCTTCGTCGCGATCCTCGACGCCGCGCACCGGGTCGTCGCCTTCTTCGATTTCGAGAGCTTCCTCACGCCGCCCGCGTTCGCGCCCAAGGAGGCCGAGTTCGTGCGGGGCCATGTCGGCTGGGCCGTGGCCAAGGACGGCGTGCTCTACGTCTCGTCAGGCCACAGGACGTACGCGGCCTCCTCGAAGGGCAAGAACGCCTACCTCTCGGCCCTCGATCTCGCCACGGGGCAGCTCCTCTGGCAGAGCGCGCCGCTCGTCTGCAACGCGGAGAACTTCGTGCTGCGCGGAGATCATCTCCTCTGCGGATATGGCTTCACCGCGGAGCCGGATTTCCTCTATGTCCTCGAGCGCGCCACCGGCAAGGTCGTCTCGAAGCTCCCGATGAAGAGCGGGCCTGAAGTTCTCGTCGAGAAGGAAGGCAAGCTCTTCGTCCGCACCTACGACACGGATTACGTCTTCGATATTCGCTGAGGCGTCGCCCGGGGCGCGCCCGGGCGGCCCGAGGGTGCCGCGCGCCGGTCTTGCGCGCCAGGTGACACCCGGCGCTTCGCGTCAGGGTGCCCCGCGCTCCGGCAGCGGCTCGGGGAGCAGCCTGCCATCGAGGCGCTATGCCCCATCGGCCGCTCATTCTCGGTGCCGAGCGCTTCCTCAGCCGAAGGGGCCTGGCGCCCGGCGATGCGGCACGGCGAGCTCGAAAGCACGCATCCGCGATGGCGACAGAGCGAGCTCATCGGCACGTTGCGAGGCGATGAAGCGGGCCGAGCAGAGGACGCGTGAGACGGAGCTCGCGCTACCGCGGCTCCGCCGTCGTGCTCGCCGTCCTCGCGAGCGACGGCGGCCCACCCTGCGCACCTGATCCCGATCGGCACGGCGAGCGGCCAGCTCGCGCTGCCGGCGCGACGCGCAGGCCCGCCCTCGGCCGCCGGCTCTTGCGACGCCGCTCGCGGCAGCGCCCGCCAGGAGCGGTCCGCGCCATTTCCCGGGCCAGAAGCTCGCGGGTCCCCGCGGATGACGCGAGACGCCCCGCGTGTCGCAAACTGCCCCATACGGGGACGCCCCCTTCCGCCCCGCCACATGGTCGTCCGGCCTGGAGAACGACGAGGGTCGGAAGCTCCTGCTCCTCCACCCGGGCCCGTGTTCCCCGCCCAGGCACGGCGCCGCTCGACCGCAGAGGCGGGCGCTCGTGTCTGCCGTGCTGCTGGGCGGCCGTGGCAGCGAACTTGCTACAGTTTCTTTGAGCACACACGAGGGTTTCATGGTCGCAACGCTCAACCACCCGGAACCTGCGCGGCAGGCGAACCAGAAATCCACCGATGAGCTACAGCGTGATTTGAACCAGAACCACATGGCCGGGCAGAACATCGAGGGCGGCCCCTCTACCCTGAATCCGAGCGTGGAGCTTGCGTCGGGAATCGACGATCCGACGCGCCAGCTTCAGTGCTCCACCTCGGACGGCCCCGGGAGAGCCCGGGCCTACCTGAGTGGGCCCGGCCGCTGCAAGATGCCGTCTACGTCGACCTGGCAGGCTCGGAGCGGCGCGCGCTCCAGACCACCGCGAAGAAGGTCGCGAGGTCGGGACAGTACCTGGTGCACCAACCCGGGTGCACCCCACATGGACTGGAATCGGCTGGTACGAGTCAGCGCCCCCCTGCGACTTCAGTGATGCGTCCCAGCGACGCGGGATGAAAGGAGCCAGAATGCAACTGGAGCTCACGTTCCGACATATCGATAAAAGCCCCTCGCTCGAGGAGCTGATCCGGGAGCAAGCGAACAAGATTCAGCGCTTCAACGACCACATCAACAGCTGCGCTGTCGTGGTCGAGCTCGACCACGCGAGCCAGGGCACGGGGGGAGAGTTCCGCGTGCGCGTCGACCTCCACGTGGCCGGCAAGCACGAGATCGTGAGCGAGGAGCGAGCCGCCAAGAACCTGCTGCCGACCGCGGTGCGCGACGTGTTCCAGCGCGCCGGTCGCCAGCTGAAGAAGCTCGCGAGCGCGCAGCGCAGCGATGTGAAGGCGCACCCGGCGCAGGACACGGCCGGCGTGATCACCAAGCTGTTCAACGATTACGGGTTCATCACGACGACCGATGGCCGGGAGATCTATTTCCACGAGCGGAGCATCCTGTCGGGTCCGTTCTCCGAGCTGAAGATCGGGATGGGGGTCGCCTACACCGAGGAGGACGGCGACGAGGGTCCTCAGGCGAGCACGGTCCGGATCGTCGACGCGCGCGGCGGCAACCGTGGCCGCGAGGAGATCCCCACCCTCAGCTAGATCGTCGTACCGCGCGGCAACGGCGGGAAAGGCGACGGCGGCGGTGTCCAGTCCATCGGGGGCTCGGCCGGCGGCGTCGCGCTCTCCTGTTCCTCTTCCCGCGGAGGGACCGAGTCCCCGTCCGCCGGAGGCTCGGGCCGCGGCGGCGCCTTGGGCTGCCTCGCGGCGCACTCCTCCAGCTTCCTCTCCAGATCGTCGACCCGCTCGGAGGCCTCGTCGAGCCTGCGGTCGAGCGCACCCGCGCGCGCGGACTCGCGCCTCAGCTCGGAGAGCGCGGCCCTGAGCTCGTGCTCGCGCGAGCGGAGGGCGGTCCTCACCCGCTCGCTGTCGTGCTCGGCGCGCTCGAGCCGCGCCGAAAGGCGCTCGCGGTCGATCTCGAGGCCGGCGATCTCGCGCTCCATGGCGCTCTTCGACTGCTCGTAGCGCACGTCGGCTTCCGCCTTCGCGGCGGCGGCGGCCTGGGCCGCGCGCCGAGCGCGCTGCTCGGCGCTCTCGGCCAGGCGCTTCGCCTCGGTCATCGCGTCCCTGGCGGAGTTGGCGCTCCGCGCGTCGTCGCTCGCCTTCATCGCGAGGGCGAGCGCCTCCTCGGTGGCGCTCTGCGCCTCGCTCATCTTCGCGAGCGCCTCCTGCGCCGACGCGTTCGCGGCCGCCTCGAGCCGGCTGTGCTCCCGCGCGGCGCGCTCCGCGGCCTCGGCCGTCCGCCGCGCCCGCGTCGCGTGCACCCAGAACACGGTGGTCGTCGCGACCATGCCCATCAGGACGACCACCCCGAGGGCGAGCAGCGCGCGCGTGAGGCGCTCGCGACGCGCCTCCGCCGCGGCGGCCGCGTCGAGGAAGCTCCGCTCCAGGACGGAGAGATCGTCGATGCCCCGGGCCCACGCGGACAGCTCGTGCAGCGCCTTGCCGCGAGGCAGGAGCCTCGGCGCCTTGCCGCCCGCGGCCCACTGCGAGAGCGCCTCGTCGAACTCCTTCTTCGCCCGGCCGAGCCGGTGCAGCGCGACCGCCACCTCGGCCATGCGCGGCCGCGCCTCGGGATCGAACGAAAGCACCGCGTGCACGAGCGCGACGAGATCGGGCGGCGTCGCCGCGCTCATCGGGGGCGGCCACGCCCCGCTCGGCGCGTCGGGCGTCTGGCCCTCGAGCAGCTCGTAGAGGATGACGCCGAGGGAGTAGACGTCCGCCTTGACGTCGACGCTGCCGGAGTGGCGCTCCTGCTCCGGTGCCATGTAGCTCCTCGTCCCGAGGCCCCACACGCCCTCCTGCGTGAACGGCATCGTGGGCTGCCCCGCGCCCTCGCTGTGCGGCGCGGGCGGGCCAGGCTCGATCGACACGCGCGCCGCCGCGTAGCACGCCGCCACGAGCGGGATCTCCACGGGCGCGGGGTTGATCGCGGGCCGCCCGACGCTCACGAGGGGGAGGCTGCGGAGCGCCTCCTCCTCGCGCGCGCCGCCGTCCGCCGTCGAGTCCGCGGCGCCGGGCGCGGCCCCCACGGTCGGCGCTGACTGCGCCGAGAGCTCGGTGCGGATCACGGGCGCGGACGCGCGCGTGACAGGGCCGCTTCCCTCCAGCTCCAGCACCTCGGGGAGCCCGCCCCAGAGGACCTTCGCGATGCCAAAATCGAGGATCTTGACGCGGCTGCCCCCGGGCGCGAGCTCGTCGTCGACCACCATGATGTTCTCCGGCTTGAGATCGCGGTGGACGACCTTCGACGCGTGGGCCGCGGCCATGGCGGAGGCGATCTGGTAGCCGAGCCGCACGACCTGCCGGGGCCGATCCGCGGCGGGCACCGCCTGCACCCAGTCGCGCAGGCCGCGCCCGTCGAGGTGCTCCATCACGATGTACGGAGAGCCGTCCTCGAGCTCGCCGGAGTCGAAGACGCGGACGATGCCCGGGTGGTTGATGATGTTGACGGCGATCGCCTCCTGCCGGAAGCGGGCCACCACGTCCGGCCGGCGGGCGTAGTCGCCGAGCAGCACCTTGATCGCCGCCCGCGCCCGCGTCTTCGGGTGCCGCGCCCGGAACACCCGCCCCATCCCGCCGCGCCCGAGCTCGCCCTCGATGAGCCACCCGCGCAAGACCGCGGGGAACGGCGCGGGCTCGTCCTCGCCGCGGTCGATGGCCGGAGGCATCTGCATGCCCGGCCATCCTGCACCCGCCCGTCGGCCGGCGGAAGCCCCGACCCGCGCCGGCGCGCCCGACCCATCCCGCGCGCGGGCCATCGGCACATCGACACACGGCACCCGCGCGCGGGGGCTCAGCTCATCCCGAGCTCGTGCAGTAGCCCGCCCACGCCTCCGGAATCCGCCGCTCGCTCAGGCCCATGACGGGCGCCGGCGGCAGCCACTTCGGCTTCACCGGGGCGCGGAGCAGCTTCATGCCGGCCTGCTCCGGCGTCCGTCCCCGCTTCGTCGAGTTGCACGCGTAGCAGGAAGCGACGATGTTGTCCCACACGGTCTTTCCGCCCTGCACGCGCGGGATGACGTGATCGTAGTTGAGCTCGCGGGCCTCCTTCTTCACCCCGCAGTACTGGCAACGGAAGCCGTCGCGCAAGAGGACGTTGGTCCTCGAGAACCGCACGCCGCGCTTCATCTGCAGCGTCGGCCGCTTCAGCCGCACCACCGCCGGCGCCTTGATCGAGAGCGACGGCGACCGGATCTCGTCGTCGTACTCCTCGATCACCTCCACCTTGCCCAGGAAGCTCATCGTGACAGCGGTCTGCCACGGGATGACCTTATGGGGCACCATCCATGGCGTCAAAAGCAGCGTCAGCGCGGTCATGGCTCACCTCTACCGTCTCTTCCTCTTCATGATGTCACTCCAGGTCACGTGCAATCGGCACGCACGATGGGTGCCCGGGGAGGGATTCGAACCCCCAGTCGGCTGGTTCTAAGCCAGCAGCGTTTGCCGTTTCGCCACCCGGGCAGGGTGTCACCGGTGGGACTCGAACCCACATACCCCGAAGGGCGCAGGATCTCAGCCTGCCACGTATGCCGTTCCGTCACGGTGACGTCCGCGCGCCGCGGTCTGGGTGGAGGGATTCGAACCCCCAGTCCCCGGCTCCCGAAGCCGGTGCTCTACCAGGTTGAGCCACACCCAGGATTCTGTCGTCGATCTGTCGATTCGAGCTGGCAGGCTCGCTCGCTCGGGCGCGGGCTCCCGAAGTAGCACGCAGGCGAGCGGAGCGGCCCGGCGTCCCCAGCGGGATTCGAACCCGCGTCTCCGGAGCGAAAATCCGGCCGCCTGAGCCTCTAGCGAGATGGGGACACGAGCATGTGATCAGGAGCGCCGGGCCGCGGGCGAGGTCCGCGTCCCAAGTCGCGGGCGCGGACCTCGCCAGAGGTACGGCGCGTCGCTGGAGCGGTGGAGGAGAATCGAACTCCCGTCGCGAGCCTGGCAAGCCCGCGCTCTACCGTTGAGCTACCACCGCATGTTCATCGAGAGAAAGAGGAGGCATCGAGAGGAAAAGGAGGCGGGCCGCCGGGCACCGCGCGCCCGCACGACGTGCGGCTCGCCGGCCGGCGGCCCGCCTCGGCAGCAAAACGAACGAACGGACAAGGGGTTGCCGTGGGGAGTCCAGTGAAAGTGGTAACCCACGAGCTTCGGCCCGTTCGGTGGAGCGACGAGGGCTCGAACCTCGATCCCTGCCGTGCGAGGGCAGTGTTCTCCCGGTTGAACCATCACCCCGAAACAACGACTCTTACATCAGATCTTCATCGCCACCTCCCTATCTCCTTCCATCCATTGGACGACCATCGCTCGATTTCGTTGGCTCCATTCTCTGCTTTTTTTTCCGCAAACTGCGTGAAGGGCCGGACCACCCCCGCAGGTGCGCTGGAGGCTCTGCGGTCGCCATGACACCACACCACGAGGCGCCCCCGAGGAGGATCGAACTCCCCTCACCTGATCGACAATCAGGCTGCCTCACCAGATGCATACGAGGGCAACGCAGCGCCGCCGGCGGGATTCGAACCCGCGACATCCCAATGAACGGTAACCGTCCTCCTGCGGCCCGGATCGGGCAAGGGATCGGAGGACGGCATTTCAGGTGCTCTCCCAGGCTGAGCTACAGCGGCAAATCAGGGCGCCCAGCGCGCGCCCCCGGCGACGTACGGGCTGGCGGAGCCCGTACGTCGCGCCTGTCACGAAGCACCCCGGGTGAAGTCCGCCATCACCTGAGGGGCCGCCCCGTCGAACCCCACGACGTCAAGCATGCCGGGGTCCGTCGGGTCGGCGATCGAGAAGCCGGTCGACGTCATGCCGACGACGATCAGCCTCGCCGGCCGGCCCATCGCCTGCCGGTAGTCCCTGAGCGCCTGAAACGGGTGCACGTCCCCCGCCCAGGTCTCGTTGTCCGTGTAGATGACGAACGTGTCGACCTCTACCCGGTTCCGCTTCGCCCAGATCATCGGCAGAGCGCAGTCCGTGCCGCCGAAGGGCAGGCCGTTCACTGCGCGCAGCACGTCGTCGAGCCGCTGCTTCGGCGAGATGGACAGCGGCGTGAGCCCGGGCGCTCCCCCGCCCCACTTGCCGCCGTAGCCGCCCGAGGCCGACGTGAAGCCGACCACGGCGACCTCGCGCTCGATCCTCGCCGTCGCCATGGCCATGGCCGCGCTCGCCACGCGCGGCGTCAGGCCGGGCACGCCGGCGATCTGGCCGCTCGTCATCGATCCGGAGACGTCGAGCGCCAGGAGGTGCTTCTTCCTGGTCGGCTCGACGGCCTCGAACGCGAGATAGAACGCCTCGTTCAGCGCGTCGACGATCTCGCGGACCGGGGTCCACGAGAGCGCGCCCTCGCGCCGGCGAGCGCGCTCGCCGTGGCCCTGCTCGTAGACCTTGAGGGCCGAGAGCACGGCGACCGGGTGGACCCTGGCCGCGCGGAGGCGCGCGGCGTCGGTGAGCTGTCGCGCCGCCTTGCGGGACGCGTCGCTCATCGGCGAGAGCAGGCCGACCGCGGTCATCTTGCCCAGATTGCGGATGAGCGCCGTCTGGGGCATGTGCTCGAGCAGCGCATCCCAGACCGCGGGGTCGTTTTTCCACTCGGTCTGGAGCATCTCGTGCGTGAAGCGGTGCTGCCGGATCAGCGCGGTGACCTGCTTCCGGTTCGTCGCCGCGCGGAGCGACTCGAACGCGCGCACCGCGTCCGGCAGCTCCTCCGGGCGCAGCGCCTTGCCGCGCGCCGACGCCTTGCCGAGAGCCTCGACGCCGCCGACGATCCAGCGGTACAGGGCGTCGTGCTGCGGGCTCGGCGCGACCGGATGCGCGAGCCGCAGGAGATCGCGGTGGCTGAAGCCGTCGCGCTGCCGGTACTTGATCGCCTGGTACGCGAGCCTGTCGACGGGCTTGCCGTTGTACCACGCAGCCACCGCGGACCGGAGCCCGCGCCCCCACCTGCGGAACCCCTGCACATCGCTGGCGAAGTGGAAGAGATCCGTCCCCGTGCGGCATACTTCGGGCAAGGCCCCGAGGGCGGCCTTCCGGGTCTCGACCTTGGCGTCGGCGGCGGCCATCGCGAGGGCGAAGATCGCAGGCGCGCTCTTCGGCGCTCGCCCCGAGCCGCTGATATCGACGATGCGCTGCACCGCGCGGGGGCCGTCTGCGGCGAGACAGTCCCCGACAGCGCGGGCGTTCTCCACGGTGAGCTTCCGCTCGGTCGCGTAGTACGTCCCCCCCTCGGCGCCGAGGATGAGCCAGCGGTCGAGCCTGGCCCACTCGTCGAGGGCGAAGACGAAGCCGCCGGCGCTGTTCCTCGCCTGGTCGGCGCGGGCCTTCTGGCGCTGCGGGGTGAGCAGCGCGGCGAAGTGCTTCAGATAATTGGCCATGATACCACCTCCGGCCCGGTGAACCGGGCAAAAAGAGGACGAATAAGCTGCTCGCGCTCGGGTTGATCCCCGAAGATAACCGAGCGCACACGACCCGTCCTGGGTGGGCGTACGGGAATCGAACCCGCCTTCGCAGGGTCACAACCTGCCCTCTTCACCAGATGAGTAACACCCACGCAAGCTATCGTCGGGACCGCCGGAATCGAACCGGCGGATCTCCTCACCCCAGATGAGGCGCCTTACCACTAGGCTACATCCCGCAGCGCTTGCTCGTGGCAAGCGCCATCAGCCCCCCGGCGGGAGGCGAGCCGGTGCCTCGCATGAACGAGGCAGGCTCCGCCCCCCGAGCGCCAGGGGCGCGGCTCCGGCGGGAGGAATCGAACCTCCAACCACCCGCTTAACAAGCGGACGCTCTACCGTTGAGCTACGCCGGAACATGGAGGCGCAGGGCGCCTCCATCTACATTGCACATGGCAGGTTGTCACAGATCGAGTGTTCCCTCTGCCGGTGCTGCGGCGTCGGCAGGGGATCGGCACAGGCGTACCCTCCCCGCCGCCCGCTCCGGGTGGAGGGGCGGCGTTTAAGGCAGACCGGTGCGCCAGGTGGACCCGAGAGGAATCGAACCTCCAGCCGTCCGCTTAAGAAGCGGCTGCTCTATCCAGTTGAGCTACGGGTCCCCGCGGAGGGCGTACCTCCGCGTCGCCTGCCGCATCGGCAGGCCGTGATGATCTGAGAAGCTCGAGCCTCCACATCGAAGGAGCGGACAACCACGGCCGTCCGGCCCCACGCACACGAATATCGATCGCGCCCCGACGAGCGCGCACCCTGACCCTGAAACAGAGAGGGCCGCCCGATTCCCCGGGCGGCCCTCGCACGTCACCATGGACGCGTGAGAGGGAGCCTAGGGCTGCTGCTCCAGCGCGAGATCGCCTGGTCTCCGCGAATGCGGAGCGACATCAGCGCGCGCGCGAGAGCGCTCCGCGGCGCTCGGCGGGAGCAATGCATACCGGCCAATCAGCACGGAGCATTGCCTGGCGCCGAGAATGCACGCCGCGATCATTCGTTTTCGAATCGAATGCTTCCAGTGCATGCGCTACCGCGCCTCCTTTCACCGGGCGCAACTATCCCCCGCCACAACGCAAGACGACGTCGCCCGCGCGGCAAGCAAGACAACCCCTCTCCTCGAACAAGCCCTCACCCACAACCACAGCGTGGCCTGTGGGCTGGCTGCAGCTCACAACGAGCCTACGGCCCACCAGCGGGCCGACAGCCCGCAACGGACGACCTGCTACGACCCCCCCCAGAACGCCGAAGGCCGCCTGGGTTTCCCGAGGCGGCCTTCGCGAACGTCGTCGATCGACGCGTGCTTAGCTGCCTCTAGGCGCCACTATCCGGGTTACCGAGCTTCCGCGACAGGCGGAGGCCGCAGGGATGTCCGGGGTTGTGCGCCAAGGAATCGCCACCCAGCAGATGCCCCCATGCCACGACCGCTTCAAGCGTCCCCACCTTGGCCTGGATGCTGATGAGCTGCATGTTGTCGAGGCGGCTGAACATAACGAATCCTTGTGCGGAATGAGTACTCCCCTTCGATGACCTGCGCAACAGAAAAGTTCCTCGAGTCGATTCTTTTTTCTCCGCGTTCATCGCCGACTCAATGGCCGGGACTCACGGGGTCCCAGCATGGATCAGCGCAATCGAGGAATCCCGCGGCGTTCCGGCGACTTGACGCGATACGCCGCGGGCGGCAGCAG
This sequence comes from Sorangium sp. So ce321, assembly GCF_051530195.1. Classification (NCBI taxonomy): domain Bacteria; kingdom Pseudomonadati; phylum Myxococcota; order Polyangiales; family Polyangiaceae; genus Sorangium; species Sorangium sp. So ce321. The sequence continues at coordinate 9,772,000 of NZ_CP150329.1, forward strand.
GCCCGTGACCAGGCATCATGGGACACCGGTGCATGTCGCGTTGCGACAGCGCGCGACAGCGTACTACAGCGCGCCGGCGCGCTCCGCGGCCGCCTCGGCGGAGCGCACGGCGGCGTCGATGCCCGAGCCGTGGAACGCCGAGCCGGCGAGCAGCACCCCGCTGCCAGCGAGCGCCTGCTCGACCTCCCGGACGCGCGCCGCGTGGGCGGGGGTGGAGACCGGCAGCGCGCTCGACCAGCGTGAGACCCACGCGCGCTCGGCGGCGCCGCGCACGGAGAGCACGCGCGCGAGGGAGGCCTCGGCGCGCGCGGTCCAGGCGGCGTCGTCGAGCTGCTCGAGGTCCCCCGGCTCGGGACGGAAGAAGAGGCGCAGCGCGACATGGCCGGCAGGGGCGCGCTCGGCGAACTTCGAGGTCGTGAACGTGCACGCGCGGAAGCCGTGCGCCTGGTGCCCCGCGGCGACGACGAAGCCGGTGCCGTCGAGCGGGTGCTCGATCGCGGCGCGCGGGTACGCCAGCGAGACGGTCACGCTGGAGAGCGTCTCGGCGCCGCGGAGCGCCCGCGCCGGCTCGCCGAGCAGCGCGACCGCGCCCGCGGCGCCCGTGGCGATCACCACCGCGTCGGCCTCGATGTCGCCCCCGTCGGCGAGCGAGAGCCGGAGCCCGCCGGCCTCCCGCGCGAGCGAGGTGACCGCGGCGGACGCGCGCACGTCGGCGCGCCCGCTGGCCGCGAGCGCGGCCGCGAGCGTGTCGGTCAGCTGCGCCATCCCGAGACGGAAGGTCCGGATCCCCCGGCCGAGCTCGTCGCGCGGCACCTGGAAGCCGAGGAACGCAGCCGCCTCGCCCGGCGCGAGCTCCCGCAGCGCGGCGCCGTCGAAGCCGAACGACCGCTGCGTCTCCTGGCCGACGAGATCCCCGGCGATGCCGAGCACGCCCGCGAGCGCGGGGACCGCCTCGCTCCGCGCGATGAACCCCTCGGCGCCGTGCTCCACCACGAAGCCAGAGGCCCGCTCGGTCCAGAGCTGCCCGCCGAGCCGCGGCGCCGCCTCGACGAGCGTCACCTGGTCGCCCGCCGCCGCTCGCCGGAACGCGACGATGCACCCGGCCAGACCGCCCCCGACGATGGCAATGCGTCTCATCGCGCTTCTATACCACGAGCCCCGATCACCTGAGGAATCGGCCCGCGCCCGGGGCGGACGCCGGCGTCCCCGGGTACAGAGCGCCGCGCGCCGCGCGCCCGACAGCCGAGGTGATCAGGTCGTGGCCTGTCCGGCGCCGCCGGCCCGCGCGGTGAGGCCGGCCGAACTGGCATCCTGTGTCGCCCGAGCCTAGGCTCCCTCGATGGCGAGGATATCGAAGTACTTCGACGTCAAGAGAGACGCGCTCGGCCGCGAGTACATGGAGGTCTACGTCGACGGGATCGCGCTCCTCAGGCTCGTCATGACCAACAAGGGGACGGCCTTCACGCTCGACGAGCGGGTGAGGCTCGGGCTCGACGGCCTGCTCCCGCCGCAGGTCAACACCCTGGAGCAGCAGCTCGCCCGCGTCTACGGCGGTTTTTGCCGCGAGCCGACGCCGATCGCCAGATATCAGTATCTCCGGGCGCTCCAGGAGCGCAACGAGGTCCTCTTCTACGCGCTGCTCACCCGTCACCTCGGAGAGATGCTGCCCATCGTCTACACGCCGACCGTGGGCGAGGCGGTGCAGCAGTTCAACTTCCTCTACCAGAGCGCGCGCGGCGTCTCGCTCTCTCCCGACAACATCGGTCGTGCCCGGCGCGTGCTCGCGAGCTTCCCCTGGGAGGACGTGCGCATGATCGTCGCGACCGACGCCTCCGCGATCCTCGGGATCGGCGACCAGGGCTACGGCGGGCTCGCCATCCCGATCGGCAAGCTCGCGCTCTACACCGCGGGCGGCGGCGTGAGCCCGTTCCACACGATGCCTGTGGTGCTCGACGTGGGGACCGACCGGGTCGAGCTCCTCGACGACCCGTTCTACCTCGGGGTCCGCCAGCGCCGCCTGCGCGACGGGGCCTATTTCGACTTCCTCGACAGGTTCGTGGACGCGGTGAAGAACAGCTGTCCCCGCGCCGTCGTCCAGTGGGAGGACCTCTCCAAGGAGTCCGCCTTCTCCGTGCTGGAGCGGTACCGGAAGGTGATCCCGTCCTTCAACGACGATATTCAGGGGACAGGCGCCGTCGCGCTGGCCGGCGTGGTGGCCGCGTGCAGGCTGCGCGGCGAGTCGATCAAGGACCAGTCGGTGGTGATCCACGGCGCGGGCGCGGGCGGGATCGGCGTCGCGTGGGCGATCTGCCAGGGGATGATCCGGGACGGGCTCACCGAGGAGGAGGCGCTCGCCCGCATCTTCGTCCTCGATTCGAAGGGCCTGCTCGCGAAGGACCGCCCGATGGAGGAGTACAAGCGCAGGTTCGCGCAGGCGCCGGAGCGGATCGCCTCGTGGGCGAGATCGGGCGCGGCGCCGTCGCTGCTGGAGACCGTCGAAGGCGCGCGCGCGACGGTGCTCCTCGGCCTGTCCGGGCAGCCGGGCGCGTTCGGCGAGCCGGTGATCAAGGCCATGGCCGCGAACACCGCGCGGCCGGTCATCTTCCCCCTCTCGAACCCGACGAGCGCCAGCGAGGCGCTCCCCGAAGACATCCTCGCCTGGACGGGCGGCCGCGCGCTCGTCGCGACCGGCAGCCCGTTCGCGCCCGTGGAGCTCGACGGGAAGACCATCCCCATCGGGCAGGGCAACAACGCCTTCATCTTCCCGGGGCTCGGGTTCGGCACCATCCTGTCCGACGCGCGCGAGATCACGGACGGCATGGTGCTCGCCGCGGCGTACGCGCTCGTCGACTACACGGCGGAGAAGCACCTCGACACGGGGCTCATCTACCCGCCCGTCGAGGAGCTCCAGGAGGTCTCCACGCGCGTCGCGATCGCGGTCATCCGGGCGGCTTTCGCGGAAGGCGTCGCGACCAGCGCAAAGCTCGACCCGGCGAGCGCCGAGGATCAGGTGAAGGCGCGGTTCTGGCAGCCAAGGTACCTGCCGTTCGTCCGCGGCTAGCCCCGACCCCGCCGCGGAGGGCGCGCGACTCGAGCGCCGCCAGCCGAAGCCCCGGTGAGCGCCGGCTCAGCCGAGCTGAGACAGGAACTTCCTGAGCTGCTGCGCCTCCACCATCGTCATCACCGGGACGAGCCATGCCTCGAGCGAGGTGGTGTCGCGAAACGCCTTTCGGCTCGAGTTGTGCGCGTCGCGGATGAGACGCTCGACCTGGAGCCCGAGGATCGCGTTCGCCACCGGCAGCAGGTACGCCGTCCGGTGCACCGTCGCGTTCTGCACGCGCATCATCTCCAGGAACTTCTCCGCGCTCTCGGGCGCGAGCACGTCGACCTGGAGCAGCTCGATACAGACCACAGCCCCGTGCCGGTTCTGGGTCACGATGCCCTGAATCCTGGCGATGCACGCGTCGACCTCGCCAGCCGGGAGCGGTGATGCAAGCCTCACCTCGATCAGGCGACCGGCTTTGTTGTCAACGGAGTACATGAGCGAAATTAACCCTACCGTAGACGTTTGAGCCAGAGCGCGTCAATCAACGGCGGATCTGTGCGGTGCGGTCCCGTGCGTCCACACAGATCAGCGGAGCTTTGCAGGCTCGGCGTTTTGCAGGCGTGACGTTTTGCAGGCGTGACGTTTTGCAGGCGTGACGTTCGCAACATTCGCAAACGTTCACGACGTTCGCCGGCTAACGCGTGAGGTAGCGCACGGCCGCCCGTGACGTTGCTCACGCGTCGGATGAGAAGATCACCTTCCCGGCGCGCGCCTCTTCCTCGGAGGCCGCCTCCCGCTCGGCCTCCAGGGCCTTGGCCTCGGTCTCCAGATCGGGAAAGCGGTACCGGATCCCCTCGCCTGCCTCGAGGTCGACGTCGCCCCCGAGCGCGACCACCTCGCGGGTGATCTCCTCCGAGCGCGGCGCCTCCCCGGCCGCATCTTGCCAGGCCCGCTGGAGCACCGCCTCCGTGATCGGCTCCCGGCCCTGCCTCGCCCCGAGGCGGGTGAGGATCGCGCGCAGCACGGCCCGCCGGGCGTTCCGCCGGGCGAGCCGCCGCCGCTTCAGCGGCCGCAGGAGCGCGCGGCCGAGCGGCAGCGCGAAGAGCGCGAGCGAGAAGACGAGCGGCACCACGCCGAGCGCGACCGCCGTGCCCGTGGGGGGCAGCGCCGCCATCGGCACCCCGCGCGCCAGGAGCCCCAGGTTGTCCAGCGTGAGGTGCGCGCCGAGCGCGTAGAGGCTCATCAGCAGGTTGAACCCGTTGAGCAGCACGATGAGCGCGTTCGCCCCCGCGCCGTTCCCGGTCAGCGGCGGCAGCTCCTCGCGCTTCGCCCAGACCGGCGCCGGCGCCCGCGGCGGCGCCTCCGCCGTCGTCCGCCGGATCGCCTCGAACCGGTACACGATGCCCCCCTCCTCCGACACATCGACCGTGCCGTCGTAGTCGAGCATCAGCCGCGCCATCAGCGGATCCGCCTCGTCGCGCGGCAGCCCCGTCACGCGCATCACGTCGGCGAGCCCGATCCGGCCCCGCTGCGCGCGGATCTCGGCCAGGATGAGCTTCTCGTCCTCCAGCGGATCACGCGGCGCCGGCGTCGGTCCGAAGAAGAAGCGGTTCACCTTCTCGTAGAACGGCGTCTCGTCTCTCGGTCGCCCGTGCGCTTGCCCGAACGCCCCGCGGCGCTCGTACGACGACGACCACGGCGGATCGGCCGTCCACACGAACGGCGAAAAGGGATGGAAGGTCCAGAAGATGGCGTCGAACACCATGCGGAACAGGAAATAGCCCGCGAACGATCCCGAGAAGCCGCCGTGATCGCGCGAGTCGCTGCTCGAGCGCGCGAACATCTGGGCGATCAGGATCCCCACGAAGATCACGACGTACGCGATCAGCACGATCGCGATCCACGCGCGCACGACGAAGCGGGCCACGCCGGCGGCGCCGCGGAGGACCGCCCCGAGCGCGCGCTGGAGCCGCGTGCGGGTCTCCCACGGCCTGGTGAAGCCGTGCGGGAAGCGGAAGAGCAGCTCGCCCTCGGAGGTCGCCTTGAGGTGCCCGCGGTACTCGCTGACGAGCAGGTGCAGCCCGCTCTCGGCGTCGCGCAGCGGCAGGCCGCTCTTCGCCGAGGCGTCGGCGAGCGTCAGGTCGCCGGTGTGCCCGCGCAGGGCGGACTCGAGGATGCCAGCGGCGCGGCGGGCCTCCATCAGCTTCGGAGATTTCAGCGTCAACGGTCGCTCGCCCCTGTCTCACGGCGGCGCTGCCGGCCTCGCTCGCGGCACGGCCGCGCTCGCTGGCACGGCGTCGCCGCGCTCGTCCGCGGAGGCGCAGCTGCCCCCGTGCTGAGCTTCATGGTGGCGCGCAGGGCTCCGCGCAAAGGCCGCCGCCACTTTTTGGCGCGCCGGCGGGCCGTCGTCGCGCGTCGCGCGGCTCCTGACGTGTCCGCCGCTCGCTGCCGCGGCGGCTCCTCGCGCGTCAGCCGCTCGCTGCCGCAGCGGCGGGGGGCGGGTGCGATCGCGGCGTGACGTCGACCATCCGCACCTCCAGGCCGAGGGCATCGCGGAGCATCCCGGCCTTCGCGACGACCGTCCACTCCTCGAGCGCCCGGTCCTCACCGCCCTGCACCTCGAGCACCAGCGTGTCCGCCTCGATGCGGCCGCTCACCTCCGCGACCTTGGCCCGGTGCTCGCGATCGAGCGCGTCGGCGATGCGGAGGATCGACGCCATCGCCTTGACCTTCGAGCGCGCCTCGCGCGAGAGCGCGCGGAAGTTGTCGTGCTCCATGCTCGGCGGCGACTTCCTGTGGTAGCGCGCGATGTTCGCGACGATCGTGCGCTCCTCCTGGGTGAGGCCCATGAGGTCGCTGTTGATGATGATGTAGTAGCTGTGCTTGTGGTGCCCCTCGTAGCGGACGAAGTCGCCGACGTCGTGGAGCAGGGCCGCCGCGCGCAGGAGGATCCGGTCGCGCTGGCCGAGGCGGTGGCGCGGCGCGAGGTCGTCGAAGAGCCGCTCGGCGAAGCGGGCCACGAGCGCGCCGTGCTGCTCGTCGAAGTGGTAGCGGCGCCCGAGCCGGGTGCAGGCGTCGCTCACGGCGGCCGCCTCGCCGCGGAAGTCGGGCCCGAGGAAATGGACGTGGGCGAGGTCGACGAGCACGCCCTCCTTGAGCCCGACCCCGGGCGCGACGATGAGCGGCTGCGCGAACGCCTGGGCGATGCGGCTCAGGATGGTCGCGGCCGGCACGATCGTGTCCGCGCGGTCCGGGCGCAGGCCGTAGATCTGCGCGCGCTCCTCCGGCGTCTTCGGGGCCATCTCGTCGAGCAGGCGCGACATCGCCGCCACGTCGATCGCCCGCCCCTCCGCGGCGCCGCCCGGCACCGGGCACAGGTCAGCGAGCGTCTCGATGTTGCCGCCCGTGCCGACGAGCAGATCGACCCCCGAGCCCGAGCCGAGCAGCTCCATGATCTCGCGCGTGGCCTCGACCATGACGCGGTCCACGTACTCCTCGACGAGCCGCCGGTGCCCCGCGTTGACGGGGCGGCGATCCTCGAGGAAGGTCTCGACCATCCGCACCGTCCCCACGGGGAGCGAGCGCGAGAAGAGCGCGCCGCGGCCCCGGAGCAGCGTGAGCTCGGTGGAGCCGCCGCCGATGTCGACGAGCAGCGCGGTCCGCTCGCCGAGCGGGACCCGCTCGCGGACAGCGAGCTGGACAAGGCGCGCCTCCTCGACGCCCTCGATGACCTCGATGTGGACCCCGGCCTCGCGCGCCGCGCGCTCGACGAAGAGGTCGCCGTTCTGAGCCTCGCGCGCCGCGCTCGTCGCCACGGCGCGGTAGCGGTCGACCTTGGCCGCATCCATCGCGGTGCGGAAGCGCCGGAGCGCCTCGCAGGCGGCGCCGATGACCCCGGGCTCGAGCCGGCCCTTCGTGAACACGTCATGCCCGAGACGAACCGACGCGCGGTCCGCGTGGACGTCGCGGAAGGGATGGAAGCGCGGCGCGTCCGGCGCGCCGCTCGAGGGCCCGGCGAGCGCCGGATCCCAGCCCGCGCCGAACGCCCCGAGCGCCGGAGGATCGACGTCGACGATGCGAAGCCGTATCGCGTTGGATCCGATGTCGATCGCAGCGAGCCGCGCCATGTCGGCAGAAGTAGCGAAGCTCCGGGCAGTTGGCTACTCTCATGCCGCTCATGTGGAGGAAGCTTCATTGCGGGTCGGGGCCCCGCCTTCGCGGTCCCCTTCATCGTCGACCCTCAGCAGGCGCGCGCCGGCCGCCCGGCGGCGCGCTCGAGGCGGCGCGCTTCGGGCTCGCGGCGACGGCGCTCGCGCTCGCGCTCGCCGGTTGCAGCGGCGGCGAGGCGCGCGCGCCAAACCCGACGCGCGCCCTTGACGAGCGCAGGGCGATCGAGGTGATCCGCCGGGCGATGGTGCAGGAGGGCGCGCAGCCGGTGCCCGGGCGCGAGGTAGATCTCGTCAGCGGGCGCAAGGTGCGCATCGACGTCGGCGTGCAGAACCGCACGTACGGCATCGTCTACGTGACCGAGGAGGACGCCCAGACGCTCGGCGCCGCGATCCCGCCGGCGAACGGCCAGGACGAGAAGCTCCGGATCGTCCGCGGCGGGCAGGACGGGGCCATCCGCATCGTGCTCCTCTACCAGAACAACTACCGCTACGACGACCTCATCGGCGAGTCGCACGAGCGCACGACGATCAGCGCCGAGCGGCAGCTGACGCGCGACGTGCAGGACTTCATCACCTACGCGCGGACGCAGAAGTTCCAGTGAGCGCACCCGACGCAGGGGAGAAGCGCGAGGGCGCGCGACGCCCGGCGCGCCGCCGGGGGATCCGGAGCGAGGCCGAGGGCCGCGCGCGTCGAGCGCTCGGCGGCGGGGGCCTGCTCCTCGTGGCCGGGCTCGCGCTGGTCGGCGTCGGGCCGTCGGACGCGGGCATGGCGCTCACGCTGCTCGCGCTGGCCTTGCTCATCTACGGCATCCACAGCTTCGGCCGGCTGGGGCCGGAGCGGGACGAGCGGGCGCGGGCGCCGTCGCCTTGAGGCTTGCGGAGCGCGGCGGCTTCGAGCAGCATCCGCCGCCATGAATCGCCCGACGCGCCAGCACCAGCACCTCACCCTCAAAATCACCCAGAAGCAGGAGCGGAGCACCCAGAGCTCCCGCAAGCCCGGCCGCAAGACCAAGCGCTGGAGCAAGTTCCTCACGCAGTACGCGCCGCTCATCGCCGGCGCCGAGGCGGCCGCCCCCGCCGAGAGCTGAGCGAACGCCTCCGGCCGATGGCGCCCCCAGCGTCTGGCCCTCCCCTCGGTTGTACGCGACTTTTTCCGCCTTCATTTCAATTTTGCCATGACGTAGCAAGCCGGCGCGAGCCGTCTCCGCTCGAGACGACGCCGCGCGCCGCGGCTGCTCGGGACGACGCCCGCGCCGCCTCCGCCGTGAGCCGCCGGCGCGCGTCGCCTCCGCCGTGAGCCGCCGGCGCGCGCCGCCTCTGCTCTGAGCCGCGTCGCCTCCGCCCGAGCCGCCGCCGCGCCGCCCGGCGCGAAGCGGTCGCTGCGCCGCGCTGTCCGTCGCTCGTGCGTTTTCGTGATGGCGCCGCGCCGATCGCGCCACGTAGCCAAGAGAACACGCCCTCTCGGCGTCTGACATGCGATCGCCAGGCGGCCTGTCATCCACTCCGCGCGAGACAGGCGCGCCGGCGCAGCGCGCGTCGCACGCGACGCGCGAAGGGGCCCACTCCATCTCTCGCGCAAGGAAGGATCCATGCCCGCTCGTCGTCCATCCCGCGCTGCTCGCGCAGCCGCACCGCTCGTCTGCGCCCTCGTCGTGGGCGGGACGTCGCTCATCTCAGGGTGCCTGAGCCGCCCCATCGCAACTCAGGATACGCGCACGACAGGGACCGTCGTCGAGCGGCTCCCGAAGCGCGTCAACAAGATCGACCTCCTCCTCACGATCGACAACTCGTCTTCGATGAAGGACAAGCAGGATATCCTCGCGCTGGCCGTGCCCGACCTCGTCGAACGCCTGGTCGACCCCCGGTGCATCGACCCGCTGAAGCCCGTGAATTCGGCCAGGGCGACGGACGGCCGCTGCCCGAGCGGCATGGAGCGTGAGTTCGACCCTGTCACCGACATCCACATCGGCATCATCAGCACGAGCATCGGCGACCACGGCACGGGGTCGTCGTGCTCGCCGGAAAAGCACTTCTCCAACAACGACCGGGGGCACCTCATCGCCCGGAGCGACGAGGACGACAGAAACGACGAGGACAACAACCCGCCGACCTACCAGAGCAAGGGGTTCCTCGCCTGGGATCCGGAGCAGAAGCTCAGCCCCGCCGGCGAGTCGATCCTCGACGACGGCCAGGGCCGCGGCCTCGTGCCGACCTTGACGAACATGGTGAAAGGGGTGGGTGACGCCGGGTGCGGCTTCGAGTCGCAGCTGGAGAGCTGGTACCGGTTCCTCGTGGACCCTGCGCCTTATGAGAAGATCGAGGTGGTGGATGACAAGGCGGTCCGCCAGGGACTGGACGCGAGGCTCCTGGAGCAGCGCCAGGCGTTCCTGCGGCCAGACTCGCTCCTCGCGATCGTCATGCTGTCGGACGAGAACGACTGTTCCATCCGCGAGGGCGGGACGGCCTACAAGGTAGCACAGTCGGGCTCGATCTATCGGCCGCGCAAGGAGTGCTCGGAGAAGGGCCCGGACGATCCGTGCTGCATGTCCTGCGGGGTGAAGGATCAGGGCGAGTGCCCGGTCGACGAGACGTGCGGAGTGCCTGGTGGCCCCATCGAGGTGCTCAACGAGCTCGAGGACCCGTTCAACCTGCGCTGCTTCGACCAGAAGCGGCGGTTCGGGGCCGACCTGCTCTACCCGATCGACCGCTACACGCAGGCGCTGACGGAGCCGCAGATCCCGGATCACGAGGGCAACCTCGTCGACAACCCGATCTTCTCGGATCTCGACCCGACCGACGAGAACACGACCATCCGGCCGCCGGAGCTCGTGTTCTTCGCGGGGCTCGTCGGCGTCCCCTGGCAGGACATCGCGCGCCAGAACGACGCGGGCGAGCCCGATCTCCGGGAGGGCAAGGACAAGGATGGCAACCCCGTCGGCGGCTTCAAGGGCGCCGAGGAGCTGGGCGCCCAGATCGCCGGCTTCTCGAGCACGTGGGACATCATCCTCGGAGATCCCAGGACGCGACGCCCTCCCGCGGATCCTCACATGGTCGAGTCGCAGGACCCGCGGGAGGGAGAGAACCCGATCACCGGGACGCGCATCGCCGGCCCGGACTCGCCGGATGACGCCAACCTCATCAACGGCCACGAGTGGAACCCCAAGCCGACCTTCGGAGACCTCCAGTTCGCTTGTGTGTTCCCGCTGAAGACGAGCGTGATGAACGGGGATTGCGACAAGAGGACCGACAAGGAGGACCGGAACAGCCCCCTTTGCGTGGACAACGCCGACGGCACCGACAGCAACGTCCAGGTCAAGGCGAAGGCCTACCCGGGGCTGCGGCAGCTCGAGCTCATCCGGGACCTCGGAGAGCAGGGCATCGTCGGCTCGGTGTGCCCGGCGCAGCTCGATAACTCGGGGCCGGGCGACACCGACTTCGGCTACCGGCCGGCGGTCGGCGCCATCGTCGATCGGCTGAAGACGCGGCTCGGCGGGCAGTGCCTGCCCCGCGCCCTCCAGCCCAGCAAGACCGGAGAGGTCAGCTGCGTCGTCGTCGAGGCGCGCAGCGTGCCCGAGGGACAGTGCAGCTGCGACGGGCGCGCGGCGCGGCGCGCGGTGCCCCCGGAGCACCTCGGCGCGGAGCGGGTGGTGCTCGACGATCCGGTCGCGGAGGCGAGCGGCTGGAACTGCGTCTGCGAGGTCGAGCAGCTCAGCAAGCCCGAGGAGCTCGAGGCCTGCCAGAACACGCTGCCGCCGGCGCCGGTCGAGGTCGGAGGCGAGAAGGTGCACGGTTGGTGCTATGTCGACCCGCGGCTCGGCTTCGGCCGGGATGAGGTCGTCGCCCAGTGCCCGTCGACGGAGCGCCGGCAGATCCGGTTCACCGGCGAGGGAGAAGCCCTGGACGGCGCGACGCAGTTCGTCATCTGCTCCGGCGACACCGCCAAGCAGCAGTAGCGCGGCGAGAGCGGCCCTTCTCAGGGCGCGCTGGCCGGAGCGCGGCTCCGCTCGGGTCGAGCGGGGCCGCGCTCCCGCGCTTCACGCGGCGTCGCGACCGGCACGGTTGCTGCAATTCCCTGCGAGCGCGCGGCGAGACGCGACCCCCGGAGGCTCCGTGTGCGCTTCGCGCACGGGACGTCAGGGGACACGCGCGCTCTTCGCGCACTGAACGGGGGATGCACCAAGCAATGCTCGCACCTGACGAAGAGAACGCCCCTGTCGATGCGCCGATGTCCTTCACGTTCGCGACCGAGGCCGAGGCGGACGCCACGTGCCTGCTGATCACCTGGTTCGCCGTCGTCGAGTCGGCGGCGCTCGGCGTCCTGCCCGTGCTCCCGGCGCTCGATCTGGCGCTGGCGCGCGGCGATCTGGGGTATCTCGAGGCGTTCTTCGCGCATGGCCTCCGGCACCTCAAGGACGAGCAGGCGCACGCGAACCTCTGGTGCAAGGCGCTCCTCGATTTCACGCGCGCCTACCCCGAGGTCGTCGCGCGCGCGCGGCTGCCGGGATGGCTGATGAAGAGCATGCTCCGGCGCGTCGCCGTCCCGCACGACGTGCTCGAGTTCGCCGTCGACTGCCTCGCCTTCGAGGTGGTGATGAGCGCGTTCTACGAGATCGCCGCGCCGCGCCTCTCGTATCCTCCGCTCGAGCCGGTGTTCCGGCGCCTCGCCGTCGACGAGGAGGCGCACACGGCCTATGACCGCGCGTACCTGGACGGCTTCTTCGCCCGTTCGAGGCTGCCATCGTACGTCCGCGCGACCGCGCGCTACTGGTGGCACACGGCCGGCGTGCTCGCGACCGTAGTACCGCTGCTCCGGGCGCTCGATCGCCACCGGCGCCTTCCCCGCGGCGCCTTCCGGCGGGCGCTCGTCGCGCACCTCCACGACGCGGGGATGCCGGGCTGCCGCCGCGTCGCACCCGCCCTGCTCGGCCAGCGAGCTGCCTAGTCCATGGGGGGAGTCATCGAGGATGGATGGATCCTCGGCGCGTCGCCGCTCGACGGCGCGCCGCTGCCTCCGGTGCGGGTGACGGCGCCAGGCGCGATCGCCGGGGTGGTCCAGGGCGCCCGGCGGGCGCAGGCGGCGTGGGCGCGGCGGCCGATCGCGGAGCGGGCGCGGATCCTCGCCGAGGCCGGGCGGCGCCTGCTGGGCAGGGCCGATGAGATCGCGGCGGTGCTGCACCGGGAGCTGGGCAAGCCGATGGCGGACGCGTACGGGGTCGATCTCGGCTCGACCCCCGAAGTGTTTCGCTACCACACGACCCGCGGCGAGGCCTTCCTCGAGGCCGAGGAGGTCGCCTTCAACCCGGTCATGTTTCCGCGCAAGCGGGCGCGCGTCGAGCGCCTGCCGCACGGGGTGATCGGCCTCATCACGCCCTGGAACTACCCGGTGTCGATCGCGGTGCACAACCTCGTCCCGGCGCTCCTCGCGGGCAACGCCGTGGTGCTGAAGCCGTCCGAGCACGCCGCCCGGACCGGCGCGGCGCTGTTCCACGCGCTGGAGGAGGCGCTGCCCGGGGCGCTGCTCGGCCTCGTGCAGGGCGGCGCCGACGCCGGCGCGTCGCTCGTCGGCGAGGTCGATCACGTGGTCTTCGTGGGCGGCGTCGCTGGGGGGCGGGCGGTGGCGCGCGCGGCCGCGGAGCGCCTCATCCCGGCGCAGATCGAGCTCGGCGGGAAGGACGCGGCCATCGTGCTGCGCGACGCGGATCTCGAGCGGGCCGCGCACGGGATCGCGTGGGCGGGCTTCGTCAACGCGGGCCAGAGCTGCGCGGGGGTGGAGCGCGTGTACGTCGAGGCGGAGGTGTTCGAGGCGTTCGTCGGGCGCCTCGTCGCCGTCGCGGAGCGGCTCCGCGACGGCGACGACGAGGGCGCGCCGGGCACGGTGGAGATCGGCCCGATCGCCACGCCGGCGCAGATGGCGCGCGTCGAGGCGCACGTACGCGAGGCGGTCGCGGCCGGCGCGCGCGTGCGCTGCGGCGGGGCGCGCCGCGGCAACTACTACCTTCCGACCGTGCTCACGGGCGTCGATCCGTCGCTCGACCTCCTGCGCGAGGAGACCTTCGGGCCCGTGATCCCCGTCATCGCCGTCCCGGATGTGGGCGCGGCGGTGCGCGCGGCGAACGAGAGCGCCTATGGCCTCACGGGGAGCGTGTGGACGCGGGACCTCGCGCGGGGCGAGGCGCTCGCCCGCGAGCTCCGGGTCGGGGTCGCCACCGTCAACAACCACATGTTCACGGGCGCGGCGCCGCAGGCCGTGTGGACGGGGCGCGGGCGCTCGGGCTCCGGCGTGCAGAACGGCCCCGAGGCCCTGCGGGCGATGACGAGGCCGCGGCTCGTCGCGGTCGACGAGAGCACCGCGGCGCGCGAGCTCTGGTGGTTCCCGTACGACCGCGCGTTCGTGGCGCTGGCGCGCGGGATGGTGCGCTCGCTCGGCGAGGGCCCGGGGCTCGACCGGCTCTCGTCGGCGAGCCAGATGGTGCGCGGCGCGGCCAGGCGGTGGCTCGCGGCGCGCGCGCGGTCGCGCCCCGGACACCCGCGGGGGCGGGAATGACGGGGCGGCCGGGCGGCAGACGGCGCTACGTCTCGAACCCGCGCGCCGGCCGGTCGGGCGGGCGACGTAGCCAGTTGTCCTCGGGGTAGCGGCACGCGCCGTCCACCACGTGGATGGCATAGGCGTGGCGGGAGCGCCCGGACCGGTTGGCGCCGCTCCAGTGGGGCAAGAGGCCGTGGAGGAGGACCATCGTGCCCCTGGGCGCCTCGATGGGCACGTAGGGAGCGCGCGGCGCGACCGCCGGGAGAGGGGTGTCGTCCAGCGCGATCATCCTCGTGCCGTCGCCGTCGCGCACGAAGCGCCGGCGCAACGGGCCCCGGTGGCCGCCCGGCAACGCCCACATGCAGCCGTTGTCCACGGTCGCATCCTCGAGCGCGAACCAGAGCCCGATCACGCTGAGCGGGTCCGTGTAGAGGAACGTCGCGTCCTGGTGGCAGCCGACGTCGCCCCCGATGAACGGGTTCTTGAAGATGTACATCGATTGAAGGAGCAGCGGGCGCGAAGGCCCGAGATCGGAGACCACGGACGCGAGGGCCCGCGATCGCGAGAAGCGGGCGAAGGCCGGATCGAGATCGTGGAGCGCGTGTCCGATCTTGTTGATCGACCAGGCCTTCGCCTGCCGCAAGGAGCCGTCGGGCAGGAACGCCTCCTCCTCGAAGAAGAACCGGATCTGGTCGCCGGAGCCGAGGAAGTAGGCGTCGGTGGAGCGCGCCTGATCCCTGGTCGAGAAGATGGAGATCTCCGCCGGGTCGAAGCCGTCCACGAGCTCGGCGGCGCGCGCCCTCAGGGCGTCGCACTGCGCCGGGAGCACGAAGCCCTCGACGGCCAGGAAGCCATCGCGGTCGAAGCGGGCGCGCTCGGAGGCGGTGAGACCAGGAGGCCTGGCAGCGAACATGCCCCAACCTTACCAGATGGGGGCCGGAAGCACGGTGGACGGGCGCCGGCAGGACGACGCCGCAGCCGGGCTACGGGGGCCACCAGGGAATGGCGAGAGAGGCTGGCGTCGAGGACGCCTGCTCGCTCCCTCGCAGCCCGCAAGCGCCGGAGCAGGGCTGTCCAGATTCAAGCAGCTTCCGAGGAGCGCCGACGCGTGTTGCCATCCGAGGAGCACCACGATGTCACGCAGTGCGCCGGGCACGGCGTGTCATGGGAGATGCCGGTGACCGCTTGCTCGAGCGGAGGCCTCCGCGAGCGCGAGCTCCCCCGCACCGCGCCGCGAGCGCACTCCGTCTCATCGCACATTGATGAACGTACACACACGTCGATGACCACATCGCCTCCGCGCCAGTCGAGCGGGCCGGCGAAGCTCGCGATCCTGCGCCCACCCCTCTGAACGCGTCGCGCCGAACTAACCCTCGCTCGACGCGTCGCGCCGAACGAACCCCTCGCTCGACGCGGCGCTCCGAGGGAGACCCGCAAGCCTCGTCCTCCCTCGGGATCGATGACAGACGCAGGCTGGTCGATTGGAATTGACATCCAGAATGTGAACGTTCACATTGGCCTGGAAGGGCATCCTTTTGCTTCGGCGATCGACGGGGTGCCGCCGGGGCTCATGGGGCGCCTGAAGACCCGTGTACATGTGCCCCGTCAGCACCACGGGAGGATGGCAACATCAGATATATATCGAAATGTTCCATGACACCGACCGATGGCGTGCACGACCTTTGCCTGCGGTTCGCGGGAGATCGGTCCGAGCGGCTGCTCGACTCGGACCACTGTCATCCTGAGTGAGAGGTCCGGACGGGGTGCACCCGAACCAGGCCGGCTTCGCGCGTATGGCGAACGTCTGGTACGCGATCGGCGCTCTGCTGCGATGAAGCTTTCAGGGAAGGTCGGTTGTTCGATGATGGGACTTCGCCCTGTACAGCGCCGGGCGAAATGACGCGACGTTTGCCACCGGCATCGCCATGGTGATCGAGGCGCTGCTCCAGACGCCGGATTTTCTCTACCGCATCGAACGGGCCCCCCGACCCCGAGCTCCTCCGGTCGACGGGCGACGAGATGGTGACGCGGCTCTCGCGCCTGCTCTGGGGCACGATGGCTGACGACACGCCGCGTGCGGGTGAGCTCTCGACGAACAAGGTTCCGTCAAGCCAGGGCAGATCCCGCAGTTGAGGCTGGACATCTCCGAAACGTTCGGACTTCCTGCTCCCAACCTGGCCGACCCCCCGGAGGATTGGAGATATGATGAACAACAATCGAGGTCTTGCCCGCGCATGGCGCTATCGAGCGCTGGCGCGAATTCCCGCGTACCTCGCCTTGATGGCGGTCGCATGTACCCAGAGCTCCGGCGATGGAGACAGCCCGGGCAGCGGTGGCGCATCCACCAGCTCCGGCAGCTCGGTTGGCGGCTCCGGGCCGAGCGGCGGTTCCACGAGCGGTAGTTCCACGAGCGGTAGTTCCACGAGCGGTGGTTCCACGAGCGGTAGTTCCACGAGCGGTAGTTCCACGAGCGGTGGCTCCGCGAGCGGTGGTTCCGGCGGTACAGGGCCGGATGACGGCAGCTCTGGCGCGGTGCCGAGCCCGGGGTGCGGCAAGACATCGTCGATCAGGTTCGAGCCGGTCCCGAACGAGCCGCCGAACGGCTTCGGCGAGGGCGGGTATGTCAGGATTCAGAGCGGCGGCCAGAACCGGGGCTTCGCCATGAGGCTCCCCGACAACTACGACAAGAACAAGCCCTACTGGCTGGTGTTCGGGTTTCACTGGAATGGCGGCAACTCCAAAGAAGTCGACAGCGGCGGATCGAATGGGTACAACATGGCCCATTTCGGACTCCAAAAACTGTCGAACAACGGCGCGATCTTCGTCGCGCCCGACGGGCTCAACGGCGGATGGGGCGGGAACAACCTGCCGTTCGTCGACGACATGGTCAAACTGATCGAGGAGAATTACTGCGTCGACACGACGCACCTCTTCGCCAACGGTTTCAGCTACGGCGGCGGCATGAGCTACGCAATCGCGTGTGCCCGCGCGAACGTCTTCCGTGGGGTCGCGATCTACGACGGAGCCGTGCTCAGCGGCTGCGAAGGCGGCAACGACCCCATCGCATACTGGCAGATGGCCGGCCTTACCGACAACGTATGCACTCTCGACCACGCGAGACCGATGCGCGACAAGTTCGTCCAGAACAACGGCTGCACCCCCCAGAACCCGCCCCAGCCGCCTCAGCCTCCCCCCTATTTGAGCTCCGGGGGGCATATCTGCACTGACTACGCCGGATGCTCGGACGGGCATCCCCTCCGTTGGTGCGTGCACCAGTCGGGTCACGGCAACGCCGTCGTAGATGGGACCGCGGACCTGTGGAACTCGTGCGCGACACCTCCCAAAACCTGCTCGGACACGTGCCCTTGTACCTGGGTCCCGGAAGACGTGTGGTCGTTCTTCACGTCCTTGTAGACGATCGCTGCGGCCGCAAGGTCGGGCAACGGTGGTCGCGCCGCCAAGCGCCGGCTGTCTCAAGGACCACCGGCTTTGAGGGGGGAAGGTAAAGTAAAACGGGCTGCTCCGCAGGATCTGTTGGCGCACTGCTGCGGATGGGCATGGCGCCCGGGTCGGCCGGGGCCGGGATTCTGGGCAGCATGGTCGCGTGTCCGCCGTCGCGTGAGGCTGGTCGCGCCGTGCTCGCTCGCGTCCAGGTCCTCCGCTGCGCTCCGGCCCGCTGCGCGGGCGCCTCCGGCGACCTGGTGTCACCGATCCGACTGGCTGATCTAGTTGGCCGCGGTGTGGGCGATCGCGAAGATGAGGTTCCGCTCGAGCCGGATCCCCTGCGGCGTGCGCGACGCCTCGAGCTCCCTCGCCAGCCGCTCGCGCACCTCGCGCTTCTCCTCGGCGCTCAGGTGCGAGAGGTGATTGCCGAACGAGCTCGAGCCGCTGTGCCTCAAGATCTCGTCGACGTCGGCGGCGTGGTCGACGAAGGTGAGGATCTCCAGCGAATCCACGATGAACCCGGCGCCCTGGAGCAGCGCCCGCGCCTCGTCGACCGTCAGCTTGTACGGGAGGGTGCCCTGCGCCTCTTTCCCGAGCTCGGCGAGCACCTTGCGCTGGACCGACTCGAGCTGGTGCGGCTTCTCCCGCGAGCCGGTGCTGAACCCGAGCTTGCCGCCGGGCTTCAGCACGCGCGCCGCCTCGGAGATGGCGCGCTGCTTCTGGGCCTCGTCCAGCCAGTGAAGGACGCTGTTCAGGTACACCACGTCGAAGCTGCCCGTGGCGAAGGCGGAGAGGTCCTCGGCGCGCCCGACCGCGGTCGCCAGGTTCGCGCGGGTCTTCTGCCGGGCGATGTCGACGCGGAGCGGGAGGGGATCGATCGCCGCCACGCTGCCCTCGGCGCCGACGATCTCCGCCACGTGCGCGGCGAGCCGGCCGGTGCCCGCGCCCACGTCGAGCACGCGCTGCCCGCGCCGCACGCCCAGCGATTCGATGAGGAGCTTGCCGTGGTTGAACTGCCGGTCGCTGCCGCGCTCGTAGGCCTGGGCGAGCTCCGGGGTGTCGAGAGAGAGGCTGATCGTGGTCATGCGGGCCGCCTGAGCAGGGGCCGTGCCGCGCGCCGGGGAGGCGCTGGCGCGCCGCGCGCGCCGGAGAACCGCGCAGCCGCGGAGGCCCCCGCGGGCAGCGGCGCGCTCACCGCTGCTTCCAGATCAGCAGCGCTGCTGTCCTGGTGCTGCGCCGCGGACAGCATGGCCTGCGCGAGCGGTCATGTCCTGGAGGTCGATCCCGCTCCTCCTCTGCGCGGCCGCGCGTCGAGGCCGCGCGTCCGTGGCTGCGCGTCGAGGCCGCGAGGCGAGCGCAGCCCGATGGGTCCTAGTCCCTCGCGGTGTGGGCGACAGCGAAGATGAGGTATCGCTCGAGCCGGATCCCCTGCGGCGTGCGCCACGCCTCGAGC
Organism: Sorangium sp. So ce321; assembly: GCF_051530195.1. Classification (NCBI taxonomy): domain Bacteria; kingdom Pseudomonadati; phylum Myxococcota; order Polyangiales; family Polyangiaceae; genus Sorangium; species Sorangium sp. So ce321. Next base: position 9,790,638 of record NZ_CP150329.1, read on the forward strand.
TCCCTGGCGAGCCGATCGCGCACCTCGCGCTTCTCCTCGACGCTCAGGTGCGAGAGGTGATTGCCGAACGATCCCGACCGGCTCTGCCGCAAGATCTCGTCGATGTCGGCGGCATGATCGACGAAGGTGCGGATCTCCAGCGCGTCCACGATGAACCCGGCGCCCTGGAGCAGCGCCCGCGCCTCGTCGACCGTCACCTTGTGGTTGTAGGGCGCGGCGCCCGGCGGCTCCTTCCCGAGCTCGGCCAGCACCCTGCGCTGGACCGGCTCGAGCTGGTGCGGCTTCTCCCGCGAGCCGGTGCTGAACCCGAGCTTGCCGCCGGGCTTCAGCACGCGCGCCGCCTCGGAGATGGCGCGCTGCTTCTGGGCCTCGTCCAGCCAGTGAAGGACGCTGTTCAGGTACACCACGTCGAAGCTGCTCGCGGCGAAAGCGGAGAGGTCCTCGGCGCGCCCGACCGCGGTCGTGAGGTTATCGCGGGTCTGCTGCCGGGCGATGTCGACGCGGAGCGGGAGGGGATCGATCGCCGCCACGCTGCCCTCGGCGCCGACGATCTCCGCCACATGCGCGGCGAGCCGGCCGGTGCCCGCGCCCACGTCGAGCACGCGCTGCCCGCGCCGCACGCCCAGCGCCTCGATGAGGAGCTTGCCGTGGTTGAACTGCCGGTCGCTGCCGCGCTCGTAGGCCTGGGCGAGCTCCGGGGTGTCGAGCGCGAGGCTGATGGTCGTCATGCGGGGCCGCCGAGCAGGGGCCGTGCCGCGCCGAGGCGGCGGCGGCCAGTCGCGCCGCCGCCCCCCGCGAGCGAGCCGCGGCCCGCGGTCACCGCTGCTCCTGGGCCAGCAGCGTTGCTGCACGGCTGCTGAGCCGCGAGCAGATCGGGCATCGCGCCCCCCGCAGCGGCCGGGGGCGGGCTACCCGGGAGCCGGCGGGCAGCGGCACAGGCCGTGCAGTCATGCAGTCGGCCATGCCGTCGGCCGTGCAGTCGGCCGTGCAACCAGGCCTGTAACCAACCTGTGGCCAGATGTGTAACCAGACCTGTGACTCAGACCTGTAACCAGGCCATACGGCCAGGCCGAGCCATCGGACCATGCAACCCGGCCTTTCGCTGCGCGCAGGCCGTGCAACCAGCGCGCAACGCATTCAGGATCCGACCGTGAGCCACAGCTTGCTTCCCCTCTCGTCGACGGCCGTCATGGTCTCCCTCGGCCCCGCGATCGCCGGCCCCGCCGCATGCGGACGCCGGTGAGCGACGCCCCCGCGACGCCGACGATGCCCGCAGCGCCAGCCGCGCCGTCGCCGGCCGCCTCGGACCGCAGCGACCCGGCGCTTCGAGCGCTGCTCCTCTCCCTGGGAACGGCGGTGTTCATCGTGAACCTCGACTCCCGCGCCGTGGCGCCGCTCCTGCCGGCGATCGCCAGCGATCTCGGCCTGTCGATCGGCCGCGTGGGGCTCCTCGTCTCGTCCTACCTGCTGCCGTACGGGCTGTTCCAGCTCGCGTACGGCCCGCTCGCCGATCGCTACGGCAAGCTGCGGGTCTCCGCCCATGCCCTGCTCATCTTCAGCGTGGGCACGGCGCTGTGCGGCGTGGGCAGCTCGTTCACCGCCATGGTGGCCTTCCGCGTCCTCACCGGAGCCACCGGCGCGGCGCTGTTCCCGCTGGCGCTGGCCTTCATCGGGGACACGGTGCCCTACGCGCAGCGCCAGGCGACCATCGCCCTGCTCATGGCGAGCGCCGGCGCCGCGCAGGCCTTCGGGGCAGGCGCCGGAGGTCTCCTCGCCGCCGTGGTCTCGTGGCGGACCGTCTTCCCGGTCATCGGCGCGCTGGGCGGGGCAGCGGCCCTGGCCCTGTTCCTGCTCGAGCGCCGCCAGCCCCCCGCCCCCGCCGCCCCGCCGGGCCGCCGCGCCAGCGCCCTCGACGCGCTGCGGGCGCCCGGGCTGCGCACCCTGCTGGTGCTCGTCAGCGTCGAGGGGCTGCTCTACATCGGCGGCCTCTCGTTCCTGAGCGGATTGCTCGAGACGCGGTTCGGCCTGGGCGTCCTGGCCAGCGGCCTCGTGCTGAGCCTCTCGGGCGTGGCCCAGCTGGCAGGCGCCCGGATGCTGCCCCTCCTCGTGCGCCGCGCGGGCGAGGGGGCGCTGCTGGTCTCCGGCGGCAGCCTGATGGCCGGCGGGTACCTCCTCGCCGCGCTGGCGCCCGTCTGGGCGCTCGTCGGCGCCGCGTGCCTGATGACCGGCCTCGGGTTCACGCTGTGCCACAGCACGCTGCAGACCCGCGCCACCGAGGCCTTCCCGCAGGCGCGCGGCACCGCTGTGTCGCTGTTCGCCTTCTCGCTCTTCGCCGGCAGCGGCGCGGGCGCGCTCCTCTACGCCGGCGCCATCGACCGCTTCGGCTATGCGGCCGTCTTCGGGGCCGCGGGCGCGCTGCTCGGGGCCTACACCGCCGTGACGGCCCGGGCGCTCCGGCGCCGGGTCGCCGCGGCGCCCGCGCCGGCCGCCCCGGCGGCGCCGGACCTGGCGTGATCTCTCGTGTGGAAGGGATGATTCAGATGGAAAAGAGACGGATCGGATCGCTCGAGGTGTCGGTCGTCGGCATCGGGTGCAACAACTTCGGCGGCCGCATCGACGAGCAGCGCACGGCGGCGGTGGTCGACGCGGCGCTCGACGCGGGCATCAACTTCTTCGATACGGCCGACTTCTACGGCGGCACCCGCAGCGAGGAGCTGCTCGGCCGGGCGCTCGGCGGCCGGCGCAGCCAGGTGATCATCGCGACCAAGTTCGGCCTCCCGCTCGACGACGAGCGCAAGGGCGGCGCGAAGCCGGCGTACATCCAGCGCGCCGTGGAGGACAGCCTGCGGCGGCTGGGCACCGACTGGATCGACCTCTACCAGATCCACCGCCCGGACCCCGAGACGCCGATCGGCGACACCCTGGAGGCGCTCGACGCGCTGGTCCGCGCCGGCAAGGTGCGCGAGATCGGCAACTCGAACTTCTCCGCCTCCCAGCTGCGCGGCGCCGAGGAGGCGACCCGAAAGGGAGCGGCGCGCTTCGTGAGCGTCCAGAACGAGTACAGCCTGCTCCAGCGCGAGCCCGAGCTGGAGGTGCTGGCCGAGAGCGAACGCCTCGGGCTCGCCTTCCTGCCGTACTTCCCGCTCGCGAGCGGGCTGCTCTCCGGGAAGTACCTCCCCGACCGCCCCGCCCCCGCGGGCGCCCGGCTCTCGACGCCCGGCGACCGGCTGACCGCCCGCTTCCTGACCGAGCAGAACCGCAGCGCCGCCGAGGCGCTCGCCGCGTTCGCGTCGGCCCGGGGCCACACGCTGCTGGAGCTGGCCTTCTCGTGGCTCGCCGGCCGGCCGACGGTCGCCTCCGTGATCGCCGGCGCGACGTCGCCGGAGCAGGTGCGCGCCAACGCCGCGGCCGTGGGCTGGCGGCTGACCGCCGACGACCTCCAGGAGATCGACCGCCTCGCGCCGCCGCCGGCGCGCTGATGGATCGGCCCGGCCGCGCGTCGCTGCGCCGGCAGCGATGCTCGACGACGCAGGCCCCTCGCCGGGGAGCTCGCCCATGATCTCGACGCCGCTCCGGGACATCCAGGCCGTCCTGTTCGATCTCGACGGCACGCTGTTCGACCGCGAGACAGCGGTGCGCGAGGTCGTCGCGGGCCAGTACGCGGCCTTCTCGTCCGAGCTCGCCGGGGCGACGCGGGAGCAGTTCGTCGGCCGCGCGCTGGAGCTCGACGCGCACGGCTACGGCGACAAGTCCGAGATCTACCCGCGCCTCGTCCGGGAGCTCGGGCTGCCCGAGCCCCTCGCCGCCCGCCTCCACGCGCACTTCTGGGACACCTACGCCGCGGTGGCGCCGGCGCTCCCCGGCGCGCGCGCGACCCTCGCCGCGCTGCGCGCCCGCGGCCATCGGCTCGGGGTCGTCACGAACGGCAGGGTGCGCGTGCAGGAGGCGAAGCTGCGCGCCCTCGACCTCCTCCCGTACCTCGACGTGGTGCTCATCTCCGAGCGCGAGCAGCTCCGGAAGCCGGACCCGGCGATCTTCCTCCGGGCGGTCGAGCGGCTCGGCCTGCGCGCAGGACAGGCCTGCTACGTCGGCGATCACCCGGTGAAGGACGTGCTGGGCGCTAGCGACGCCGGGCTCCACGCCGTCTGGCTCCGCACGCCGCACTTCCCGGCCCCGGAGAGCGCTCACACCGCGATCGACGGCCTGAGCGAGCTCCTCGCGCTCGTCTGACGCGGTCCCGACGAGGCGCGCGCCCGATGACCGATGACCGATGACGGCTCCGGCGTTGCGATCCCGGAGCAGGACAGGCATCCTCCGCTGGCTCGACGTGGTCCTCATGCAGCGGGCGCTCCCCCACGCCGAAGGGGGCCGGCAGCCCTGAAGCGCCGCGCCCCCGCCGCCGAGCGCGAGGCTACGACGCCTTGGCGTCCGGCTTTCCCGGCCCCTCGAGGTAGTCGTCGTACGTGCCGTTGTAGAGCTGCGGCCCCTTCGGTGACAGCTCGAGCACGCGCGTGCCGAGCTTGCCCACGAAGTGCCGATCGTGGCTCGTCACGATGACCGTCCCCTTGTAGTCGATGAGCGCCTGGAGGAGCGCGTCGATGCTCTCCACGTCGAGGTGGTTCGTCGGCTCGTCGAGCACCACCACGTTGTTCTTCACCAGGATGAGCTTCGCGAGGAACAGGCGCGCCGCCTCGCCGCCGGAGAGGTTCTCCGTCTTCTTGAGCCCGGCGTCGCCGCTGAAGAGCAGCTTGCCGAGCACCGAGCGGACGTGCTCCTTCGGCGCGCTCGGGTCGAAGCGGTACAGCCAGTCGTAGGCCGTGAACCCCGGCTCGATCGCCTCGTGGTGGTCCTGGGCGAAGTAGCCCACGTTCGTGTCGTGGCCCCACGTGACCGTCCCGGCGTCGGGCGTGAGCTCGCCCACGAGGAGCTTGAGCAGCGTCGACTTGCCGATGCCGCTCGGCCCGATCACGACGAGCTTGTCGCCGCGGTTCAGGTTCATATCGAGCTTCTTGAGGACGCGCAGGTCGCCGAAGCTCTTGGCGAGGGCCTCGACGCGCAGCACGTCGCGGCCGGAGGGCTTGTCGATCTCGAACTTGATGTACGGCCGGACGACGCTCGAGCGCCGCACCGTGATGCCGGCCTCGAGCTTCTCGATCTCCTTCACGCGCGACTGGGCCTGGCTCGACCGGCTCGCGCTCGCGCCGAAGCGGGCCACGAAGTCCTTGAGCTCGGCGATCTTCTTCTTCTTCTGCGCGGCGTCGGCGTCCGACTGGCGCTTGCCCGTCGTCTTCTGCTCGATGAAATCGTCGTAGTCGCCCGTGTAGACCGTGACCGTCTGGTAATCGACGTCGGCGACGTGCGTCGCGATCGCGTTCATGAAGTGCCGGTCGTGGCTCACGACGAGCAGCGTCCCGCGGAAGGTGTCGGTGAGGTACGACTCGAGCCAGCGGATCGAGTCGAGATCGAGGTGGTTCGTCGGCTCGTCGAGGAGCAGGACGTCGGCGCCCGCGAAGAGCGTCTGCGCGATGAGGACGCGGAGCTTGTACCCGCCCGCGAGCGTGCTCAGCGTGCTCGTGTGCCGGGCGGTCGCGATCCCGAGCCCCTCGAGGATCTCGGCCGCGCGCGCCTCGGCGGTGTAGCCGTCCTCCTCGCCGATCGTGCCCTCGAGCTCGGCCAGCCGCATGCCGACCTCGTCGGTCATCTCGCCCTCGTACAGCCGGTCGCGCTCGTGCATCGCCTCCCAGAGGGCCCGGTTCCCCATCAGGACCGTGTCGATGATGCGGCTGGACTCGTAGGCGAAATGGTCCTGCTTGAGCACCCCGACCCGGAGCTGCCTCGGGATCTCGACCGAGCCCTGATCCGACTCCTCCTCGCCGGAGATGACCTTGAGGAGCGTCGACTTCCCCGCGCCGTTCGCGCCGACGAGCACGTAGCGCTTGCCGGGGTCGAAGCGCATCGAGACGTTCTCGAAGAGAATTTTTGGACCGTACCGCTTGGTGAGCTTTTCGAGCGTGATCATCTCAGCGGCGCGGGGCGTAGCACGTGTGCGCCTGCGTTTCCGGTGAATTCCTGCGGAAGCGCCCGCGCCGACCGGCGACGACGGACGCGGCGCGCGCTGGCTACGACGAGCGCCGCGCGGACGGCTCCCCCGCCCTCGGCCGGGGGGGACCTCGCCGCCCGGCCGGCGACGGCGAGGTGCCGTCGGCCGTGGTCGCGGCGCCGGGGGTCAGCCCCGTCCACCGCTTGAACGCGCGATGGAACGCGCTCGGGCTCGAATAGCCGAGATCCAGGGACACCTCCTTGAGCTGGGCGCTGCCGAGCGCCTGCCGCGCCCGCTCCAGCCGCAGCTCCTGCAGGAGCTCCCGGTGGCGGACGCCCACCGCGGCCAGGCGCCGCTGCAACGTCCGCGCGCTCATCCCGAAGCTCTCGCCGACGCGCACCAGGCTGGGATCGCCCGCATCGAGCGCCAGCGCCAGGGCGTGCCGGAAGGCCGGCACGAACTCATCGTCGAGCGAGACGGCGCCGCGGAGGTCCAGGCGGGAGAGCGCCGCCTCCGCCTGCGCGATGAGGATGCTCCGGAGCGCCGGGTCGTGGCTGGCGATCGGCGCCCGGACGATCTCGCGCTCGAAGATGAGCTCGTCGTAGTCGCCCCCGAACCGCACCGGGACGCCCAGGACCTCCTCGTACGCGCTCGCCGTGGCCGAGGGCGCGTGCGCGAACTGGATCAGGCGCGGCGCGAACGCCGGCCCGAACATCGTCCTGGAGCGCTCGACGATCAGCCCGAGCAGCAGCTCCGCCAGCGAGGGCAGGCCGCCGGGCGCAGCGTGACGGAACCGGAAGGTCTGCCGGTCAGCCTCGGTCCAGACGCGCCCGGCGTCCGCGAGCAGCGGGAGGTACCGCGTCAGCTGCTCGAACGCCTCGGCCCCGGTCGTGCTCGTGTGCGCCAGGTAGTCCAGGATGTCGAGGCTGCCCGGCGGGAGCTTGCGGGCAGCGCGGAGGCTCAGGAGGGGGCCTGCCGCCCCGTCCGTCAGCCCGCTCCAGGCCCGGCGGACCATGGCGATGGGGACGCGGGCACCCCGCTTCTCCAGGAGATCGCCGGGGACTGCCATCAGGCGCCGGACATCCTGGACCTCGAGCCCGTCTCTTGCCGCGGCCGTCGCAAGGACTCGCAAGAGCTCCGTCGATCCCGAACCGTCAGCTGGCACGGTGTCGCATTATGAGAGCGTGTCGCGAAATGTAAACCTGTAGCGCCCTCCACTCGATGACTGGGTAGCTACGATGGGTTCTGCGAGCCGCGGACACATCAATCGCCCCCCGCGGCTGCACTAGCGATGATCAGCTCCGACCACCCCTCACGCCTCAGTCAATCAGCCCTCCCCGGCACGGCGCGCCGCCCGCGCCGCTCGAACCCGTTCGCGGCCGCTGCCCTGGCCGCCTTCGCCCTGTCGACGTCCGGGTGTGACTCCGCGCTCGTGCCCTCTGACGGCGGGCGAGACGCGATGGACGAGCTCACCCTCTCTGCCTGGAGCGACCTCTCCGCCGGGACGGCCGCTTCCGCGTCGAGCTCGCTCCCCGCCGCGGCGGCGCCCGGCGCAGCCCCGGTGAGCGGCTTCGCGGATCTGCACTTCCACATGATGTCCGAGGAGGCCTTCGGCGGCGGATGGCTGCACGGCAAGCACGACGGCCCCGGCGCCCTGGACGACTGCGACGGCGGCATTCCCGAGAGCGACCACGCGCGCCTCCGGCAGAACCTCAGCGAGCTGCTCGACAGGTGCCCGCAATCAACCATGCTGGATTTTGCCAGTAGCGGTGCACTTTCGGCGCTCTTGAGCCTCGGGGGCGGCGTCGTCGGCTCCGAGGCGATGGGCAAGATCGAGGGCACCCAGGGCGACACGGGGCTGCACCTGAACCGGCGAGAGTTCGGCGACGGGTGGCCGCGCTGGGACACCATCGCTCACCAGCAAGGCCACGTCGACTGGCTGCGCAGCGCGCACGAGGGCGGCCTCAACCTCATCGTCATGTCGGCGGTGAGCTTCGACTGGCTCTGCTCCATCCTGCCGGAGCAGAACCGCGAGCGGCCGTGCGACGAGATGGCCGACGTCGACCTCCAGATCCAGATGACCCACGCGCTGGTCGCGCGGAACTCCGGCTGGATGGAGATCGCCCTCTCGCCCGCGCACGCCCGCCAGATCATCGGCGCGGGCAAGCTGGCCATCGTGCTGTCCATCGAGGCCAGCCACCTGTTCGGCCGCGACGTCGACGCGGCCAGGATGCGCGCGCAGCTCGACAGATACCACGCCCTGGGGGTCCGGACCTTGCAGCCGGTGCACCAGGTCGACAACCCCTTTGGCGGGGCGGCGCTGCACAACCCGATCTTGCAGTTCGCCCAGTACACCGAGACCTGCTTCATCGACACCGACTGCGGCGCCACCCTCGCGGGGGTCACCCTGGGCATGGATGTCGACGCCGAGTGCAACAACACGCGCGGGCTCACGCCGCTCGGCGAGCAGCTGATCGGCGAGATGATGAGCCGGGGCATGCTGATCGACGTCGCCCACATGGCCGAGCGGGGCGTCGACCGGGTCTTCGAGCTGGCGCAGGCGCGCAGCTACTACCCGATCTACATCTCTCACGGGCACTTCCGCGAGATCATGGGCCCGAGCGTGGCGGACACCGAGAAGTCCACGCCTGCGCGGGTGATCCGCATGCTCCGGCAGACGGGGGGCATCTTTGGCCTGCGCACCGCGCACGACGAGACCAAGCAGTACACCCGCAGCGCGGTCGAGAACACGTGCCAGGGCTCGTCGCGCTCCTTCGCGCAGGCCTATGACTACGGCCGGCTCGGCCTCAAGGTCCCCATGGCGTTCGGGGCCGATCTCAACGGCTTCATCCAGCAGACCCGCCCGCGCTTCGGCGAGGACGGCGCCTGCTCCGCGGCGTTCAGGGCCGAGGCCGACTGCCAGGCGCGCGACGAGCGCGAGCACGGGCCTGGCCCCCTGGGCACCGACTTCGACGAGAAGGGCCTGGCGCACACGGGGCTGCTGCCCGATCTGCTCGACGATCTCGATCGGCTCGGCGTGGATACGTCGGCCCTGAGGTCCTCGGCCGAGTCGTTCCTCCGGATGTGGGAGCGCGCCCAGGGCCCGCGCGCTGGCATGGCCGACCCCGCCGCCGACATGGACGAGAGCGGGATCGCGCCCTTCGCCGCCGCGGAGGAGCGAGAGCTCGCCTACCCGACGCAGTGCGGCGCCGCCTACTGCCCCGGCTTCCAGGAGCTGGGGGGCAGCTGCCGGTTCAACGACGAGTGCGAGAGCGGCCAGTGCACCGCCGTCGCCTGCAACGCGATCCCGGGCCGCTGCGTCTGCAACGACGACGCCGATTGCGGCGACAGCCACGCCTACTGCGCGATGAAGACGCCGGGGGTCGGGGGCGACAACGAGTGCGTGCCGGACAAGGGCGACCATGCGACCTGCACGCGCGACGGCCAGTGCGCCTCGGGACGCTGCGGCGGCCTCATCGCCGGCGCGGGCTGGTGCTACACGCCCGGGTCGAAGGCCATCGGCCAGGGGTGCCGGGTGAACGAGGAGTGCCCGAGCAACCGCTGCGGCGACCTCACCCAGACCTGCCTTTGCCGCTACGACTCGCACTGCGGCGCGAACCAGTTCTGCGGCTGGGGCGCCAACGAAGGCGAGTGCGTCACCAAGCGCAGCCGAGGCGCGGCGTGCACGAAGGACAACCAGTGCCAGTCCGGCAACTGCAGGTTCCTCTTCTGCCGCTGACCCCCAGGCGCACGATGAGCGCGCCGTAGAACAGCCGCGGCCCGGCGGCCGCCGCCTCGCCGTTGGCACGGCGGAGCGGACGACGAAAATCGCAACGATCTCGATGGTTTCACGGGACGGGGACGGCTGGGTCCTCCTTCCGTCGTGCCCCGACGCGGGCCCAACCGGCCGTCTTCGAGCCAAGTGAGTGAGCGCTCACTCTTGACGAGTGAGCGCTCACTCCGGTACAGGGGACGCATGGCACCACCAAGCCGGCGAGCTCCTCCCCTGCCCCCTGAGGCGCGTCGCGCGAGCATCATCGCCGCGACGATCCCGCTGCTGCGCCTGCACGGCCGCAGCGTGACGACGGCGCAGATCGCGATGGCTGCCGGCACCGCGGAGGGGACGCTGTTCCGCGTGTTCCCCGACAAGGAGTCGCTGATCCAGGCCGCGATCACGACCCTGTTCGATCCGACGCCGACGCTGCGAGAGCTGGAGCGCATCGACCTCGCGGCGCCGCTGCGAGAGCGCTTGATCCAGGCGATCGAGATCCTGCAGCGCCGCGTCGAGGGGATCTGGCAGCTCATATCGATGCTCGGCATGACGATGCCGCCGCCGGTGCGCCCCGAGCCCGGGTGCGCTCAGACGCCGCGCCAGGATGGGCAGCTCTACGAGCAGCTCGAGCGCCTGTTCGAGCCGTCGCGCGACGAGCTGCGCTGCGATCCGGCGTATGCAGCGCGGCTCTTGCGCATGATGTCGTTCGCGGGCACGCACCCGCGGATCACCGACGGCATGCCCCTGACCGCCGCGGAGGTCGTGGCGATCCTGCTCGACGGTATCCGCAGCCGCTCCGAAGAGGAGGAGCCTTGCTGAGCCAGCTATTGCGCCGTTTCTTGCGCCCGCAGGCGCAGCTGCTCGCGATCGTCGTCGCGCTCCAGCTCGTGGCGACGCTCGCTTCGCTCTACCTGCCGAGCCTGAACGCCGACATCATCGATCAGGGCATCGCCGCCGGCGACACGTCGCGGATCCTGAAGCTCGGCGCGATCATGCTCGCGACCACCGGCGTCCAGATCGTGTGCTCGGTCGCCGCGAACTACGCCGGGGCGCGCGCCGCGATGAGCTTCGGTCGCGACCTGCGCGCGGCGGTGTTCCACCGCGTGGGCGAGTTCTCCGCGCGCGAGCTGTCGCGGTTCGGGGCGCCGTCGCTCATCACGCGCACGACCAACGACGTCCAGCAGGTGCAGATGGTGGTGATGATGGGCTGTACGATGCTCGTCCTCTCGCCGATCATGTGCGTCGGCGGCGTCGTGATGGCGCTGCGCGAGGACGAGTCGCTCGCCTGGCTGCTCGCCATCGCGGTGCCGGTGCTCGCTGGCGCCGTGGTCGCGATCATGGCGCGGATGGTGCCGCAGTTCCGGCTGATGCAGCCCCTCATCGACGCGGTGAACCGCGTGCTGCGCGAGCAGATCACCGGCGTGCGCGTGATCCGCGCCTTCGTGCGCGAGCGCGCCGAGGCAGCGCGCTTCGATCGCGCGAACGGCGACCTCACCGAGACCGCGCTGCGCATCGGGCGCCTGCAAGCGATGATGTTCCCGACCGTGATCTTCGTGTTCAACGCTTCGAGCGTCGCCGTCCTGTGGTTCGGCGCGCACCGGATCGCGGAGGGCAGGCTCGCGATCGGCTCGATGACGGCGTTCCTCGCCTACCTGGTGCAGATCCTGATGTCCGTGATGATGGTGACGTTCATGGCCGTCATGCTGCCGCGCGCGGCCGCGTGCTCGGAGCGCATCGTCGAGGTGCTGAACACCGAGCCCTCCGTGCGCGCCCCCGACCAGCCCGTGACGCTCGTCGAGCCGACCGGCGTCGTCGAGCTGCGAGACGTCGAGTACCGCTATCCGGGCGCCGAGCTGCCCGTCCTGCGCGGCATCTCGTTCGTCGCGCGCCCCGGGCAGGTCACCGCCATCATCGGCAGCACCGGCTCGGGCAAGACCACGCTGCTCGACCTGATCGCGCGGCTCATCGATCCGACGAGGGGCGAGGTCCGGCTCGACGGCGTCGACGCGCGCATGCTCGCCCTCGAGGCGGTGTGGTCGTGCATCGGGCTCGTGCCGCAGCGACCCTTCCTGTTCTCCGGCACGGTGGCCTCGAACCTGCGCTACGGCGACCCCGCGGCGACCGACGAGCAGCTCTGGGCAGCGCTCGCCGCCGCGCAAGCGCGCGATTTCGTCGAGGCGATGCCGCAGCAGCTCGACACGCCGATCGGGCAGGGCGGCACGAACGTCTCCGGCGGCCAGCGCCAGCGGCTGTCGATCGCCCGCGCCCTGCTGCGCCGGCCGCGCGTGTTCCTGTTCGACGACGCCTTCTCCGCGCTCGACGTCGCGACCGAGGCCCGGCTGCGGGCGGCGCTCGCCGAGCGCACGCGCGCTGCCACGGTGATCCTCGTCGCGCAGCGCGTGTCGAGCATCGTCGACGCGGACCAGATCCTCGTGCTCGACAGCGGCGAGATCGTCGGCCAGGGCACGCACGGCGAGCTGCTCGCGTCCTGCCCGACGTACGCGGAGATCGTGGCCTCGCAGCGCGACACGGCGGTGGCCGCGTGAGCGCGCGCCCTGCTGGTCCCCCGCCCGCCGCCCCCGAGGGGGCGCGCTCCCCGATGCTGCAGCGCGGTCCGTTCGGCGGCATGGGGGCTGCACCGCCGCAGAAGGCGAAGCAGTTCGCGCCTTCCGCGCGGCGCCTCCTCGGCCGCCTCGCCCCGGAGCGCGCGCGCCTCGCGGTCGTGATCGCGTGCTCGCTGCTCAGCGTGGGCCTCGGCCTGGCCGGCCCGAAGCTGCTCGGCCATGCGACGGACATCATCTTCTCCGGCGTGATCGGCGCTCACCTCCCGGCGGCCGCCACGAAGGCCGAGGCCGTCGCGGAGCTCCAGCGCTCCGGCCAGGCGCGGCTCGCCGAGCTCGTGGGCCACATGGATGTCGTCCCCGGCCGCGGCATCCAGCTCCGCGAGCTCGCCGAGCTGCTGCTGTTCGTGATGGCGCTGTACGCCGGCGCGTCGCTGTTCGCCTGGCTGCAGGGCTACCTGCTCAACGACGTCGTGCAGCGCACCGTGCGGCAGCTCCGCACCGAGGCGCAGGACAAGCTCGCCCGCCTGCCGCTCGCCTACTTCGACGGCCGGCCGCACGGCGAGCTCTTGAGCCGCGTCACGAACGACATCGACAACATCGCGCAGGGCCTGCAGCAGACGCTGACGCAGATCATGAATGGCGCGCTGACGCTGGTCGGCATCGTCGTCATGCTCGTCGTGATCTCGCCGGTGCTCGCGGTGATCACGCTCTTCACCGTGCCGCTCTCGGTGCTCACGACCGCGGCGGTCGCGAAGCGCGCGCAGGCGAAGTTCGTCGCGCAGTGGGCGCACGTCGGCGTGCTCAACGGCCAGATCGAGGAGGCGTTCACCGGCCACTCGCTCGTCAACGTGCTCGGGCGACGCCGCGACGTCGAGGCGCGCTTCCAGTCCACGAATCAGGAGCTGTTCGAGACCAGCTTCCGCGCGCAGTTCATGTCCAGCACCATCATGCCGGCGGTCAATTTCATCGGGAACCTGACCTACGTGGCGATCGCCGTCGTCGGCGGCCTGCGCGTCGCGTCGGGCGCGATGCTGCTCGGCAGCGTGCAAGCGTTCATCCAGTACTCGCGCCAGTTCTCTCAGCAGCTCGGCCAGCTCGCGTCCGTCACGAACGTCCTCCAATCGGGCGTTGCCTCCGCAGAGCGGGTGTTCGAGCTGCTCGACGAACAGGGCCAGTCGCCCGACGCCACCCCGCCCGCGGCCCTGCCGAAGGTCACCGGGGAGGTCCGGTTCGAGCACGTCACGTTCCGCTACAAGCCAGGCGAGCCCCTGATCGAGGACCTCGACCTCGCGATCATGCCAGGCCAGACGGTCGCGATCGTCGGCCCGACCGGCGCCGGCAAGACCACGCTCGTGAACCTCTTGATGCGGTTTTACGAGCTCGAAGGCGGTCGGATCCTGATCGACGGTGTCGACATCGCGCGCTTGCCTCGCCACGAGCTGCGCGCGAAGCTCGGCATGGTGCTGCAGGATACGTGGCTGTTCTCGGGCACGATCCGCGACAACATCGCGTTCGGCAACGCGGCCGCGACCGAGGCCGACATCCAGGAGGCGGCGCGCGCGGCGCACGTCGACCGCTTCGTGCGCGCGCTGCCCGCCGGTTACGATACGGTCATCAACGAGGAGTCGGGCAACCTGAGCGCCGGCGAGAAGCAGCTCATCACGATCGCGCGCGCGTTCCTCGCGAACCCGGCGATCCTGATCCTCGACGAGGCGACCTCCTCGGTCGATACGCGGACCGAGGTGCTCGTCCAGCGCGCGATGGCCGCCCTGCGCGCCCAGCGCACGAGCTTCGTGATCGCGCATCGCCTCTCGACGATCCGCGACGCCGACATGATCCTCGTGATGAACGCAGGCCGCATTGTCGAGCGCGGCACGCACGCGGAGCTCCTCGCCTCGGGTGGCGCCTACCACGCGTTGTACCGGACCCAGCTCACCGAGAGCGGCGGAAGCGGCGCGAAGCTCGAGGGCTAGCGCGAGGCGTGCGGCGGCACCTCGACGTGGAAGAGCGTAAGCGCTGCATGAAGCGCCGTCGGCCCCAACCTCGGTCAGCTGGTGCAGGATGGGGGCGATAGAACCGGCTCGGTCAGCTCGTCGCGCGCTGCTCTTCCGCGGGAAGCGGAGGCGGGACGGTGATCGGCCCGAGGGCGAGGTTCAGTTCGTCGGCGACGAGCCGGGCGCGGGGGCGCGCCCAGTACCTGGGGGCGAGCTCGAGGTAGCGCTCTCGCGGCCAGTAGGGCATCGCGCGGATGACGTCGGCCAGGTAGGTTTCGGGGTCGAGACCGTGGAGCTTGCAGCTCGCCACGAGCGAGAAGAGGTTGGCCGCGGCAGAGGATACCGATGCGGATGCGTCCGGCCATGAGCGCGCGTTCCGAGGAGCGCCTCCGCGGGCCCGCGACCGGGACCTCGCCTCCGTCGCTTCGCAAGTTTCGCGCCGGTGGGAGGCCGTCTTGGATCGGCGCGAGGATTCTGCCCTAGCGTTGTAGGAAGACGAAAGCACCCTTCTTGTTCGAGATGACGATGTCCGGCCGGCCGTCTCCGTTGCCGTCCGCGACCGTGAGCTGGGTGCCTACCCCCGAATCGTCGTCGATGAGAACGGGCCGCGTTTGGAACCTGCTCGAACCAGGAGAGCCCGTAGCCGTGAGCGGCCAGCGTGGACGCGCATCACGAGGACGTACTCGCGCCAGGTCGCCACCGAGAGGTGTATCGCTCGAAGTAGCGGCTCGCGAGGCGGAGCGCGTGGCGCTCGCGGCCCCCGAGGACCCGGGCCAGGTCGACGTCCATGGGCCGGGCGCGGAGCGGGAAGAGCACCTGCTGGAGGGCCCGCGCGAAGGCCGCGTGGGCAGGCTCGATGGAGGTGCCCGCCGCCTGGAGGGCGTCGGGCGCGAGGGGAACGCCCTGACTCCGGAGCTGCGCGACGAGCCGCTCGCCGAAGCTCGTCCAGGGTGCCTCCTTCGCACCGCAGGAGGAACAGGTGGAGCGCCGGAGAACGCAGCTCCTCCTGGACGAACGTCTGGCGGGTGAAGGGCTGTTCGCAGGCGTGGCGCAGGTAAAGATGACCTGGAGGCTGGCACTGGCCTGAATGGCCTGCTCGTCGACGGCGGGCGCGGTCGAGGCCGCGCGCCGGGCTCGCCGCGGCGACGGCCGTCGCGGGCGGGGTGACGTTCGTGGGCCCCATCGTTGGATGGTGATGCCGCAAGCCGGCGCGACGACCGTCGGCCCAAGGTGATGTCTGCGGCTCAGGCCCGCCAAGGCCTGCGCGAAGCCGGATTCGCGCCGCGGCTGCAGCGCCACGGGTGATCCGCTCCGCCACCAAATTCCGTTGTTGCGGAACCGCCGGGGGCGTCACCAAAAAAAGACGAGCGGACGCCTCAGAGTGGTGACCGAAAGCCAGCGCCTCATCACACATACCAGTCGATTCTTAGACATGTGATCTGGGACGTTCCGTGCGGCGGCTCAGCGGTCGCTCGGTCCCTGAGTGTTCTGACCTGCTCACGCACGCAAGGCTCCGGCGACGTCGGGTCAGCGTTCAGCTTTTCCAGATTCGCTTGAAAGGAGAGTATTAAAGTCAGGTACATTGCGTACGGCACCATGGCCTTGCTCATGGCGAGAGCCCTGAGTGCGTACCGCAGCCGCCTTTTGGCCCGCGCGTTGCGTTACGCCTTTGGCGAACGCGCGGTGGAGCGCTTGTCGAGCCGGAGCGCAGCGAGCCTGCGGTGTCGGACGACCTCAGCGGGCGGATCGGCGTCGAGGCTTCTTAACCAACTGGATTAGGTGCAACCATGAAATTCAAGTTTGCTTACACTCTCGGTAGGTTGCTGTCGCTCGGTCTCGCCGGCTGCGTTGCGGCGGGCGATGGCTTCGTGGACGTGGACTCCCTGAGCGACGCGCTCAGCGTCGTCAGGATGGAGGCCGAGGGGCAGTCGTGGTCGATCTCCTCCGGAGACAGGATCGAGACCAACGCGGGTGACGTGAAGTTCCGCGCCAACCAGGGCGGCGATTTCTTCAAGTTCTCGAAGTCGGTCGAGGCTGGCACGTACAAGATCGTCCTCCGCTACTCGAGGCGGAACGTGTACGGCAGGTACGACGTCAAGGTGGCCGGCTCGACGGTGGCGAGCATTGACGCCTACAACTCGTCCACAGGCGACAGCTGGACGACGGCGACGCTCGGGGAGAAGGCGCTCTCCGGCAATGTCGAGTTCTCGTTCCAGGTCACGGGCAAGAACTCCTCCGCGTCGGGCTACGACCTGAAGGTCGACTACATCGAGCTCGTGCCGGTGGAGGGCGCCGGCTCGGGCGGCGGTGGTGGCAGCGCCTCGACTGGTGGTGGTGGCAGCGCCTCGACTGGTGGTGGTGGCAGCGCCTCGACTGGTGGTGGTGGCAGCGGCACCGGAGATCCAGGCGAGTCAATCTGCGGAGTGAAGCCGGGCGCCGCGACCGGCCACGTCGCGATGGAGAACCTGTGCCGCGGCGTGGTGGCCGTGCGCTCGGGCGAAGGCAACTTCATCAGCTGGCGGCTCATGGGCTACGAGGATCGCGGGATCGGGTTCAACGTCTACCGCGACGGCACCAAGGTGAACGGCGCTCCCATCACCAACTCGACCAACTACTACGATTCGGGGGCCCCCAGAACCGCGAAGTACACTGTCCGCGCCGTGATCGGTGGCGCCGAGCAGGGCGACTCGGCCAACACGCGTGACGGGGACGCGGGCACACCCACGTGGGAGCGAAACTATCTGACCATCCCGCTCCGAACGCCCGCCGGTTACGACGCCGGTGACGCCTCCCCCGGCGATCTCGACGGCGACGGCGACTACGAGCTCGTGGTCAAAGAGCAGGACACCCCGCGCGATCCGTCGCAAGACGGCCGCACCGGCCAGCCCAAGCTCGCGGCCTACGACACAGACGGCACCTTCTTGTGGCGCATCGACCTCGGCATCAACATCCGCGAGAGCGAGCACACAACGCCCTTCGTCGTGTACGACCTGGATGGCGATGGTCGCGCGGAGATCGCCGTCAAGACCGCGCCCGGCACACGCGATGGTAAGGGAGAATTCCTGCACACCGGCCCCGCCGCCAGCGATGACGACCGGCGAGACTACCGCAACGGGGCGGGCAAGATCTTGAGCGGGCCGGAATATCTCACGGTCTTCAGCGGCGTCGACGGCTCGGAGCTCGCGACCATCGCGTACCACGCCCCCTACGGAAGCGGCAGCTTCGGCGACAACAACGGCAACCGCTCGGATCGCTACAACGCGACGCTGGCGTTCCTCGATGACTCGGGCAGACCGAGCGTCGTCATGCAGCGGGGCTACTACGCCCGGACGACGTTCGGAGCGTACAACTACCGCGACGGCAGGCTGAGCCTGATGTGGAGCTTCGATTCCTCGGCGAGAGGCAATGGCGCCTACGCCGGCAAGGGCGTTCACAGCGTCATGGCGGCGGACACGGACGGCGATCTGAGGCAGGAGATCATCCCGGGTGGCGCGACGATCGGCCCCGACGGCAGGGGCAAGTGCGCCGTCGGCTTCTACGCACACGGCGACGCGCTGCACGTCGCCGACCTGGTCCCCTCGCGCCCCGGGCTCGAGGTGTTCCAGCCGACCGAAGCTGACGGCGTGCCCTCGTACTTCCTTCGGGATGCGGAGACCTGCGAGGTCCTGTGGCGCGGCCCCAACAGCGACGGCGAGGGACCGGGCCGCGGCGCTGCCGACGACATCACTCCCGACAACCCCGGAGGTGAGGCCTGGACCAACACCGCCGGCCTGTTCAATGCCGCCAACGGTCGCAGCATCGGCTCCCGTCCCCGCGAGGTGAACTTCCTTGTCTGGTGGGACGGCGACGAGAGCCGCGAGCTGCTCAACGGCAACACCGTCGTGAACTTCGACCGCGAAGGTCGGGGCTTCACCGCGGAAGGCTGCACCTCGATCAACGGCAGCAAATCGGTGCCGACGCTCAGCGCGGATCTGTTCGGCGACTGGCGCGAGGAGGTCGTGTTCCTGTGCGGCAGCAGCCTGCGCATCTACACCACCAATCACGTCACCAACCGCCGCATCTACACGCTGATGCACGATCCGCAGTACCGTGCCAACGTGTCGGCGCAAAACGCGACCTACAACCAGCCGCCGCACACCAGCTTCCACATCGGCGGCGGCATGAGGGAGCCCCCCAGGCCCAACATCACGGTGCGGTGATGCCGGCGTGTCGTCGCGCGGCTTCCACGACACGCCGTGGCTCCGCCGAGCGACGGCGCAAGCAGATGACCATGCGGCGGCCGCGGTGCCGTCCAGACCGCGCCGCTGCTCACCAGTCCGCCTCGATCACGCCGCCGGTGTACTAGAGGTCGCGGTACATGACGTGCAGCCCCACGCGTCCCAGAGCCGGATGCGCGAAGGCGCGGGGTACCGTGCCGATCACGCTGAAGCCATGCCGCTCATAGAGTTCTACAGCTGAGCGATTCGACTCGACCACGGCGTTGAACTGCATTCCGGCGTATCCGCGTCTCCGGGCCCAGTCCAGCGCGAACCGGCACAACGCGGTACCCACACCCCGACCCCGGGCGTCGGCAGCGACCATGAAGCTCGCTGTCGACACATGTGCTCCCGGTCCGGGACGATTCGTTCCCATCTTGGCAGTTCCGAGGACGCAGTCGTCCTCGACGGCAACCACCGTCAACCCGGGCGGTACCTCGACCCAGATGTCGTGTGCCTGCTCGACGGTCATCTCCGGGTCGTACACGAAGGTCTCCTGCGCCTGCACCACCTCCCGCACGATCGTCCACACCTGAGACCAGTCACCCTCGGCGAACTCCCGGATCTGCATCATCGGCCCTCCTGCGCAGCCCATCGGCCCTCCTGCGCAGCCCATCGGTCCTGCTGCGCAAGCCCTGACGACCTCCTGCGCAAGCCCCGACGGCCTCCTGCGCAAGCCCTGGCGGCCTCCTGCGCGGCCCCCTCGGCCCTCCTGCGCCCCCCGTTGGTGTCCTACGCTACACTCGGCCCAGTCCTGCGCGGCCCCCGCGCCCCTCCTGCGCACCCCTGTCGGTGTCCTTCGTCACCATCGTCCGGCTCCTGCGCAGCCCCGGTGGGTCTCCTGCGTAGCCTCAGCGTCGTCTCGCGCGCGTTTCATGATGGCTGCGCAGCTCTTCCTCCCTCGTGCGCCCCCTCCGCCAGCTCCGCGGCCCGTTGCGCGCGGCGCCGGGCACGCCGCTCCCCTCGATGCCGCGGCACACCGCCTCTCCCAACCCTCGGCCCCAGCGCCTCCCTCGCGACGTGACCGACTCGTGCTCTCCTCTGGCCAATGCCTTGTTCGCCGATACCCTCGCCGATCCTCCGGCCCCTCATTCCGGGGGGCGCTGGCCCCGACAAGGAGGCGCATCTTCACCATGGCAAAGGCATCCACCACCACGTCGTCCAGGACCAACAAGGCCGCAAGGAAGCGCGCCGCGCGCGAGACACAGGGCGCGCCTCGCTCCTCGACGAGAGCAGCAGCGTAGGCGCTGAGCGCTGCCCGCGAGGCCGAGCTCCTCCGAGAGGCCGAGTCGCTCGGCGACGACACCGTGGTGTTTCCAGGCAAGCTCGCTCGACGCGTCATCTGGACGAGCCGCATCCAGCTCGCCGCCGAGCGCGACGCGGCCGATCTCGTCCGCACCCCGTTCCCCGAGGACGAGCCCACGCTCACACGCGAGGAGATCCACGCGCTCCGCGACAAGATCGAGCTCCTGCGCGCCGCGCAATCGCGCTGGCAAGCCGCGCAGCAGCGTCAAGAGCAGGCCGTCGCGATGTTCAAGGGGCCGGCCGCCGAGGCCGCCCTGCACAGGCAAACGCTCCTCCGCTTCTTCGATCTCCGCTTCAAGAAGAGCCCCGAAGGGCAAAAGCGGCTCATGGCGATCCGCGCAGGCAGCGGCGACGCGGATCTGGTTCAGGACGTCTCCGACCTCCTCTTGCTCTGCTCCGAGCACGCGGAGGCCCTCCACAAGGCGCCTCGCGGCGAGGCCGACGCGGCGGCCCGCCTCCGCGAGCTCTCGCCGCTGCTCGCGCGCATGCTCGCCGACAAGACGCTCTCTCCCGAGGCGCAGCGCTCGCGCAAGCTCCGCGACGCTGCGTACACGCTCGTCGTGCACGCCGAGCGGAGGCTGCGCGCCGCCGCGGAGTACTGGTACGCTGGCACCGACAAGATGAAGGACTATGCGCCCTTCCCCCTCTCCCGCGGCGCCGCGTCCACCGGAGATGAGGAGGACAGCGAGGCCGCCGCGGAGGACGGCGCGCCGGAAGGCGACGCGTCGGAGGAGGGCGCAACGGAAGACGGCGAGCCAAACGAGGGCGAGGACGAGGGGTAATCGCCCCAGGCCGCAGCGGGCGCGTCAATGAGGGGGCGCTTGGCTCGTCCCGAAGAGTTGAGATCCCCCATCGAGCGCGCCGGCCCGCCCGCGGGAGGGGCGCGTCACTCCGGCGAGCTGGCGGCGCGCGCCGGCACCTCCTCGAACACCTCGGCGTCAGGCAAGGAGAGGACCTCTTTGCCGGCCTCCGCCAGCCGCTCTCTCGGCACATCGCGGAAGCGCGCGCGGAAGGCCGCCGACGGGCGCAGGGTCACGGCCTGCCCGGTCGACCTGCGGCGGTACGTGGTCTCGATACCGGCCTCGCTCGCCTCGACCAGGCTGAGGTTGAGCTTCCCGAGGCTGGCCCCCGTGGCCGCGGCCGCGCCGTCCGCGATGCAGGAGAACTGCACGCTCCGCGGGCTGTGGTGCACCACCTCGAGGTCGAAGCTCCGCGCCGGCAGCCCGAGCCTCGCGAGCGCATACCGCCCCATGCGGTAGCCGGCGACCGCCCACGGCCCCGCCCCGCCGTGGATCGCGGCGACCGCGCGCAGCTCCTCGTCCTGAGCCTCCGCGGACGGCCGACCCGGCGCGCGCCCGTGGTCATGCCCCGCGGGCCCGTGCGCGTGCTGCGCGGCCCCCTGCGCATGTCGAGAGGGCCCCGCGGGGTGGTGGGCGCCCTCGCCGGGGCTCGCCCCGCCGCACCGGGCCGAGGAAACGGCGGCGAGGAGGATCAACGCCGCGTGGCTCACCGTCTTGCGCATGCTCGCTCGATCCTCCGGGAAGCAGGCGAAGTGTCCCCGTTCGCGCGCGACGTCAAGGGCATCGGAGCCACGCCCCGCGTCCCGCGCCGCTCCCCGCGCCGCCGGAATCCCGGCGCGGGCGCGCGCGTGCCCTGCGCCGACCTTGGACGGTTTCACGCCCCGCCGCGCCAGACCGGGGTAACATGCGCCCGTCATGCCTTGCGCTCCCGTCAGCCATCCCTGCCCCTCGAGCCGCGCTGGCCTCGCCGGCTCCGCGGGCCTCGCTGGCGAGGCGATGCCCCACGTGGCCAGTCCAGGGAATGGTCCTCGCCGATGACCCGAGTCGACCCTGAAGGCTTCCGGCCGGAGGCGCTGGTGGGCCAGGTCCTGCGCAGCAAATGGCGCCTCGACCGCCTGCTCGGCTTCGGCGGGATGGCCGTGGTCTACGCCGGCACGCACCGCAACGGGATGCGCGGCGCGGTGAAGATGCTCCGCCGCGAGCTGTCCGGGGACGAGGAAGCGCGCTCGCGCTTCCTGCGCGAGGGCTACGTCGCCAACCGGGTGGATCACCCGGGCATCGTCCGCGTGCTCGACGACGACGTCACCGACGACGGCTCGGTGTTCCTGGTGATGGAGCTGCTCGAGGGGGAGACGGTCGAGGCGCGCCGCGCGCGCGAGCCGGCCGGCATGCTCGGCGTCGGCGAGGTGCTCGGCATCGTGGACGACCTGCTCGACGTGCTCGCCGTGGCGCACGAGCGCGGGATCGTCCACCGCGACCTCAAGCCCGACAACCTGTTCCTCACGCGCCAGGGCCAGCTCAAGGTGCTCGACTTCGGCATCGCGCGGCTGCGCGAGCTCTCCGGCCCGACGAACGCGTCCACGCGCGCCGGCAGCCTGATGGGCACGCCGCAGTTCATGCCGCCTGAGCAGGCGCGAGGGCAGTGGGACAGGGTCGACGCGCGCACCGACCTCTGGGCCGTGGGGAGCACGATGTTCCAGCTCCTCTCGGGGCGCTACGTGCACGAGGCCGAGACGCTCCCGCTGCTCCTGCTCGCGGCCATGACCCAGCCCGCCCCCCCCGTGGGGAGCGTCCTGCCTTCCCTGCCGCCGCCGGTCGCCGGCGTCATCGACGTGGCCCTCGCGTTCGACCCCGACAGGCGCTGGCCAAACGCCCGCGCGATGCAGCGCGCGCTCCGCCAGGCGCGGGGCGGCGCCGGGCTCGACCTGGCGCGGGGCGGCGCCGGGCTCGACGCGTCCCCGGGCTCGTCCTCGGAGGCCGGGCGCCCGTTCACGTTCAGCGATCCCGGGCGCGTCTCCGCGTCCTCGGAGCCCGGACGCCAGGCCGCGCAGTCGGAGTCCGGGCGCGTGTCGGTGCAGGTGCGCGGCCCCGGGAGCGGGCCGGGCGGCACGGAGTTCACCACGGCGGGCACCGCCATCGGCAGCGCGCCCGGCAGCGGCGCGTCCGGCGGCGGCGCCGCCAGCGCCGGCACGGTCTCGCCGGTCGTGGAGCGCTCGGTCGGCGGGGAGCGCGCCGTGCCGCGCTCGACGATGACCGGCGCCGTCATCGCTGCTGCCGGCGCGCTGGCCGTGGGCGCGCTTGTCGCGCTCGTGTGGTGGCAGCGCGGGGACGGCGCCGCGGGCTCCGAGGACGCGTCGCACGCCTCCCCGGTCGAGGCCGAGCCGCACACCCTCTCGAGCGCCGCCGCGGCGCCGGAGCCGCCCGGCCACGCGGCCTCGCCCGGGGCCGGGGCGCCGTCCGGCGATGCGGTCCCGGCGATCGCGCCGTCCGCGCCCGCGAGCGCGCCGCCGGCGAGCGCTTCCGCGCCGTCCGCGCCCGCGAGCGCGTCCGCGCCCACCTCGAGGCCGGCCGTGGGGACCCGGGCGCGTCCGTCCGCGAGCGCGCCGGTGGCGAAGGCGCCGACCGCGACGCCGCCGGCGACCCCGCCGCCGCCCGCGGAGGACCCGTTCAACAGGAGACGTTGAGGTCGCACGGATGCGTAGATCGAGCTCGCGTAGACGATTCCCGGCCGAGGTGCTCGCCCTGGGGGGAGCCGTGCTCCTCGCCTGCCCCGACGCCTCCGCGCAGGCGCGCGATCCTGCGGCCGCCGAGGCGCTCTTCGACGCCGGCAGGGCGGCGCTCCAGGCGAAGGACTACGAGACCGCGTGCCCGAAGTTCCGGGAGAGCTACGAGCTCGATCCGGCGCCAGGGGCGCTGCTCAACCTCGCGGACTGCGAGGAGAAGCGCGGCAGGGTCGCGACAGCGTGGTCGATCTTCCGCCAGCTCGCGCGCGATCTGCCGGCGAGCGACGACCGGCGGCCCATCGCGCAGGCGCGCGCGACGGCGCTCGAGGGCCGCGTCCCGAGGCTCACCATCCGCCTCGCGCCCGGCGCGCCGCCGGACACGGCCGTGCAGCGCGCGGGGATCCCGGTCGGCGCGGGCTCGCTTGGCTCGCCGCTGCCCGTGGACCCGGGCGATGTCCAGGTGACGGCGTCGGCGCCGGGCCGGAAGCAGAAGACGTTCACGCTGCAGCTCGCCGAGGGCGCGCAGGCCGAGCTGCTCGTCGCGCCGGAGGCGCCCGCGGCCGGCGGGAGCGCGGGGCCTGGGCTCCCGCCGAAGGAGGGCCCGCGCGAGGCGGGGAGTTCCGGGTGGCGGACGGCCGGCTGGATCAGCGCCGGCGTCGGCGCGGTCGGGATCGGCGTCGGCGCCGTGTTCGGGCTGCGCGCGATCGGCAAGATGGGCGACGCGGACGACCACTGCAACGAGGCCAACGTCTGCTCGGCGGAGGGGATCCGGCTGCAGGAGCAGGGCGCGACCGCGGGGACGCTCTCGACGGTCGCGTTCGTCGTCGGGGCGGCGGCGCTGGGCGCCGGCGCGGTGCTCGTGTTCACGGCGCCCTCGTCGGCGCCGGCGTCCTCCGCCCCGCGGGCGACGCTCGGCGTCGTGCCGGGCGGCGCCGTGGCCACGCTGGTCTTCTGAGGGCTCCGCGACGCCCGTCGCGCTCGACACGGGCCCTCGAGCCGAGCTCGATCTGGACGAGCGACGTGAGCTCACCGCCCCGGAGCACAGAGCGCACGACACGCAACCACGGCGCCTCACAGATTGACCGGCGCGCCGCGCCGCGCGCTCCGGCGGGCCGTTGACGCCGGAGAGAGCGGCGGGTTTCATCGACGGATGCGTCCAGACCTCTTCGACCCCCGGAGCGACGACATGAGTGGACACCGCAGGTCCGGTGGGGGCGGTCTTTCGGCCGCGGCGGGGTCGTCGTGCGGCGGGGAGCCGAAGTGATGAAGCGCGATCTCGGGAGCATTCGGGCCGTCTGCGGCGCCGCGCTGCTCGCCGCCGCCTCCACGGGAGGCTGCACGACGATCATCGGGCTCGAGATCGGCGAGCTCGATGAATCGACCGGGGGCGGGGGCGCGACCGTGTCGAGCGTATCGGCGGGCGGCGAGGGCGGCAGCGGTACCGGCGGCGGCGGCGGCGCGGGCGGCGGCGACGCGGGCGGCGGCGGTACCGGCGGCGGTACCGGCGGCGGCGGCGGCGAGGAGCCCCTCTGCAGCTACGTGCGCGAAGGGGCCACCCGCGCCCCTTCGGGCGAGTGGGGCACGCTGGCGGGCCTGCAGATCATCGACATCAAGGCGCAGGGGGGCGCGGTGACGGCCCTCGTCAACAAGGCGAGCAATCTGGCCGTCGCGCGGTGGAACGCCGCCTCCGGGACCCCCGATAGCGACTATGCGATGGAGACGAGCGAGCTGGCGGGCAGCTTCCAGGGCGAGCACCTGACCATCGCGTCGGAGATGACCTACATCACCGGCGTCGGCGTGCCACGCGTCGATGTGCCCGTGCTGGCCGACGGATGCGCGATCACGGCGAAGGCCGACACCACCCCCAGGCCGAGCTTCCTGATGGCGCTCGATGAGAAGGGCGCGTGCAGGTGGGCGTGGAGCGTCGATGCCGAGTCCAACACCACCCCGCTCGGCCTGGCGGCGACCCCCGAGCAGATCATCTTCGCGGCGTCGCTGTCAGGGCCGGCCGTCGCGAGCACCGACGACTGCGTGCTCGGGTCCGAAAACGCGAAGACCTCCGCGGAGGTCATCGCGTTCAGCAAGGCCGGGAAGTGCCAGTGGAGCCGCTCGCTCGGAACGCCGGACGCCGTGCACATCGCGTCGGTCATGGTCGACACCGAGGCCATGGAGGCGGTGGTGGTCGGCGATTACAAGGCGCCGGACAACCCCATCCTGATGCAGGGAAGGCCGCTCCCCGCCTCCCAGGAGAGCGATCTCTTCATCGCGCGCTTCCGCCTGACCGACGGTGGCCTGAACGACGTCATCACGATCAACGCGCCGGGGTTCCAGGCGGTGGCGCGGCGCGGGGCGGCGTTGCTCCCGGACGGCGACGTCGTGATCGCCGGGACCTACTCGGGGCTTTTCCTGGATTTCGAGGACGAATGCCCGTTGATGCCGTCTGCAGGGGAGACGTCGAGGACGGGGAACACTTTCATCCTGCGCGTCGGCAGGGGCGGCCTGGTCTGGAGCCGCGGCTTCGGCGACGAAGTGGACGATCAGCTGGTCGTCAGCGTGGCGACGGATCGGGAGGGCTCCATCTACGCAACAGGGACGCTCGAGGGCACGATCGACCTGGGGGACGGCATGAAGCTCGCCGCTCCGGAGGATCAGATCGCGAGCTTTCTGCTCGTGCTCAGCGACCGCGGCAACGTCCTCTCGGCCTCCGAGCTCGTCGGCGAGGGGATGGTCTGGGTGTGGGCGGTCGCGCCGGGGCCGACCCTCCGCGATCCGCTCTACGTCGCAGGTGAGCTGACGCAGACCTTCTATCTCGTGCCCAGCGATCACTCCAGCGACGACACGGGAGAAGGGTTCATCGCGCGCGTCACCGGCATGCAGTGACCGCGGCGCTCGGCCCTCGCCGGGATCCGGCGTGCCTGGCCAGGATCCCACGACATTTCCACACGACGCCGCAGGCGCTGCGACCCGATCGCCGCAGCGCGGCGCAAGCCGCCGGTTGACGCCGGTGAGAACGGTGGCATTCCATCCAACGATGCGATCGCTTCATCCCGTTTTCCGCCTGGCTCTCCCCGCGGTGGCGGCCGCTCTGAGCGCCGGCGCCGGGTGCGGATTCCCCGACGTGACCTTCACCGGAGAGGCGAGCGCCTCGAGCGCTGGCGGAGGCGCCGCGAGCTCCACCGCGTCCTCGGCGAGCACGGTTTCGTCGTCCGACGCGGCGAGCTCCGGCGGCGGTACGGCGGGCTCTACCGCCAGCGCCGGCGGCGAGGGTGGGGAAGGCGGCGGCGCGGCGGGCTCCACCGCCAGCGCCGGCGGCGACGGCGGCGCGGCGAGCTCCAGCGCGAGCGCCGGCGGCGACGGCGGCGCGACGGCGAGCTCCAGCGCCAGCTCGTCGGCCTCCGGCTCCGGCGGCGGCGGCACGGTCGACTGCGACGCCGACGACGACGGCTACCGGTCGAAGGCGTGCGAGGGCGGCACCGATTGCAACGACGACAATCCCCTGGTCCACCCCGGCCAGCCCAGCACGTTCTATGGCACGCCGATCACGACGGGGGGCGGCTTCGATTACGACTGCAGCGGCGCCGAGGAGAGGGAATTCCGGGCGGTCAACTGCTCCAACCTTCTCCCTCTCTGCAGCGCCGCGTCCAACGTGTTCCAGGCCGACGTCCCGTGCGGGGCCGTAACCGCGTTCGGCACCTGCAGCGCCACCTGCCAGTTCGGCGTCCTCTATCCCAATTACGTCAGGAAGTGCCACTGAGCCCGCGCGCTCGATGGCGGCCTCGAGGGTGCCACGCAATGGAGAGTCGACGTGATGAAACGCGAGCACGGTAAGCTTCTTTCCGGCGTGTCCTGCGCTTTCGTGCTCGCCGCCCTCACGGGAGGCTGCACTACGATCATCGGGCTCGAGATCGGCGAGCTGGATCCATCGCAGGCCGGCGCGGGCCCGGCCTCGGTGTCAGGCGCGACCTCCTCCTCGGGCGACGCCGGCGCGGGGGGCTCCGGCGGAGCAGGTGCGGCCTCAGCGTCAGGCGCCGGCGGCGAGGGCGCGGGCGCGGGAGGCTCGGGCGCCGGCGGCTCGGGCGCCGGCGGCGACGGCGGCGGGGGCAGCGGCGGCGGCGGTCCGTGGTGCAGCGAGGCTGGCGGAGTCATCGTCGCGCCGTCCGGCGTCTGGGGCGAGACCGTCGGCTTCGACGTGGGCGACCTCGCGTCGCTGGACGACGCGGTGGCGGCCGTCTTCACCGACACCCTCGCCGACGGGCGCTATCGCTTCTCCGTCGCGAAGTGGAGCGAAGGTGGAACGCGCAACAGTGGATACGGCCTGTCGGCGAACGACGTCTGGGGCTCGCATGTGGCTGTCGGAAAGGACTTCACCTACGTGGCCGGCGAGGCCCAGGGGGCCGTCGATCTGCCCGGCGGGGTGCTGGGGTGCCGCGTCGGCCCGCCCTTGCTCGGCACCAGCAACACGCTCGGCTTCATGGCCGCGCTCGACACGAGCGGCCGCTGCGCTTGGGCGTGGGGCCTCGACTCCGATCACGGCATCACCGCGCGCGATCTCGCGGCGACGTCCGAGGCGGTCATCTTCGCCGTCGATTTCGACTCCACGGGAAAGAGCACGACCTTCGGCCCCTGCAAGCTCGACGATCTCCCGGCGAACTCGACGCTCGTCGCCGCGGTCTACCCGGAGGACGGCGCGTGCAAGTGGAAGCACATCCTCGGGCCGCGAGAATCCGTGACGGTCAAGGCGCTGGCCGCGGACTCGAGGCCAGGATCGAGGCTGACGGCCGTGGTGGGCGACTACGACGCGCGCAGCGGAGAGGTCTCGTTCGGCGGGGACACGCCCTTCGCCTCGCAGGGACGCGACATCTTCGTCGCGCGCTTCGTGTCGAGCGACGGCGCGAGGCAGGAGGTCACGACGCTGAGCGCCAAGGGAGACCAGTACGTGCCGACGCACGGGGCCGCGCTGCTCCCGGGCGGCGATGTCGTGATCGCCGGCATGTACCGGGAGACCCTCGGCTTCGGGGAAGGATGCCCCGAGCTGCCCGACGCGGGCGACACCGAGAATTTCTTCATCGCGCGCGTCTCGGAGTCCGGCGTCGTGTGGAGCCGCGGGTTCGGCGACGCGACCGCCGACCAGACCGCGACCTCCGTGGCGGTGGACGACGCTGGCTCCATCTACGTCACGGGACATTTCGAGGGCGCGATCGCGCTGGGGAGCGCCGGCACGCTCATGGCGGAGCGCCGGGCGGGCTTCCTGATGCGGCTGGACTCGCGAGGCAACCTCGTGTCGGCGGCCAGGTTCCAGGGCAACGGCGCCGTCGCCCTGAGGGTCGTCGCGGCCGGCAGGGCTCCCGGCGCGCCGCTCTACGTCGCCGGCGAGGTGACGGGGACGCTCGACCTCGGGCTCGACGAGCCGCTCGGCAGCGGCGACGACGGCGACAGCGACGACGGCGATCCGGGGTCGCACGGCTTCATCGTGAGGCTCTCGGGCGTGCGCTGAGCCGCGCTCGCGCCCCGGAGCCGCCAGACGCCTGAGTCCGCTCGCCCTGACCGAGCTTCCCGGGCGTCGCCGCCTGCAGCGACGCAGGCGGGCCGCCTGCCCACCGAGCTCGGCGGCACGGGCCGCCACGGTGGTGACGCGTTGATCCACCTCGGCCTCCCTCCGCCGAGCCAGGACGGGCCTCGACATCCGGGAGGAGGGCTTCGACGCCGACTGGAGCGGCAAGGAGGCGTAAGGAGATCCCCGCAATCGACTTCAAGGGTGAATCGGGTTGTCGGGACGCAACCACCGTGTTTCCGACAGACGTCGTCTACAGCAACGGAGTCGTGCTCGGGGTGTGCGCCACGCTCTCGGCGCCGAGCTCGAGCACCCTGCGTGTCGAGGAGGACCAGCCATTGCGCTGGCGCTGGCCTCATGGCGGGCAGGACCACACCGTGCAATAGAGACGGCGGAGACGGCGCCGAGATGAATCCACCTCTCATGAAGTTCCGAGCCGTGTGCTGCGCTGGGCTGTGCGCCGCCGCCGCCGGAGGTTGCAACGACCTCATCGGCCTCGAGGTCGGTCAGGAAGATCCGATAGACGCGGATGCCGGCGCGTCCTCGTCCGTGAGCGGCTCGTCCGTGAGCGGCTCGTCCGTGAGCGGCTCATCCGCGGGCGGCGCGTCCGCGGGCGGCGCGTCCGCAGGCGGCGCGTCCGCGGTCAGCGCGGTCGGCTCGGGCGCGGGAGGGGGGGATCCGGCCTGCAACGAGGCAGAGGGGGCAGCGCTCGTCGAGCCGTCCGGCCTCTGGGGCGACACGGTCGGCGCGAGCGTAAACGGTATAGCGGCGCTGGATGATGAGGTGATGGCCCTCGTCAACGAGACAGCCTCGCTCACCGCGACATCCTCGTTCACCGTCGCGAGGTGGAGCGCGAGCGGGGCACGCAAGAGCGATCTCCCGGCCCCGGCGTCCGGCGTCCAGGGCACGCACCTGGCTGTCACCCCGGGTGTCACGTTCGTGGCGGGAGAGTCGAGCGCCAGCGTGCGGCTCTCCGGGGCGCAGTGCCATATCGGCCCTCAGGGCGGGGTCAGCCACCGGCCCAGCTTCGTGGCAGCGCTGGATTCAGCGGGTCAATGCACCTGGGCGTGGAGCGTCGATTTCGATGGGGGCACCACCCCGCGCGGCCTCGCGGCGACCTCCGGCGCGGTCGTCCTCGCCATCGAATCGGCGGGCAAGGGCAGGAGCTACGGCCCGTGCGTCATCCGGCGGACGGTCGCGGAGGGGGCCTCGCTGATCGCCGCCCTCGATCCGGAGAGCGGCGCGTGCAAGTGGGACCTCGACCTCGGCGACCCGGCGGCCGTGTCCGTCAGGGCGCTCGTCGCCAGCGCGACGGCGGGGTCCCTGACGGTCGTGGGCAGCTACAACGCCGCGAACGGAGCCGTCACGGTCGGAGAGGACCCGTCCCGCACCACGGAGGGGCACGGGCTCTTCGTCGCGCGCTATGCGCTGGACGACGGCGCTCCGCGGCAGTTCACGACGTTGCGCGCCGAGGGAGACCAGCGCGTCGAGCCCCGCGGGGTCGCGCAGCTCCCGGACGGCGATCTCGTCCTCGTCGGCAACTACGCCGGGCCCCTCGAGCTCGGCGATGCCTGCCCGCGGATGCCCGACGCGGGCAACACGGACAACGTCTTCGTCGCGCGCGTCTCGGAGTACGGGGCGGTGTGGAGCCGCGGGTTCGGCGACGCGTCCACCGCCCAGAGGGCCTCCGGCGTGACGGTGGACGGGGCGGGCTCGATCCACGTCACCGGGCTGTTCTCGGGCGAGCTCGACCTGGGGAGCGGCCTGAAGCTCGCGGCCCCGGCAGGGAAGCAGGCAGGGTTCTTGATGAAGCTCGACGCAGCCGGTCACCTCGTCTCGGCGTCCAAGCTCGAAGGGGACACCGCCGACCTGCAGGTCGGCGTGGCGGCCGGGGCCGCCGGCGGCCCCCTGGTTGTCGCGGGGAACGTGACGGGGAAGCTCGATCTGGAGCTCGGCGACCTGCTCGGCGGCGACGCAGCCGCAGGGCCGCGCGGGTTCGTCTCGCGGCTCGCGGACGCGCCCTGATCGCGATCGCGCCTGCCGCCGGGCCTCGAGCCAGCAGCAGGAGCGCGGGCGCCGCGCGCGTCAGCGCAGCGCCTCGGCGGCGGTCGCCGCCGTGAGGGGCCTGGTCGAGCCAGCGCTCCAGCGTGCCGACGTCGCCGATCGTCACGCCGATGACGTCGTTCAGGCCCGGGTGCTGCTGCCCTGGATCTCGGTGCGGTGTGGTGGCCGCCTTCACGAGCCCGGGCGGCGCCGCTTGCGCCGGCGGCGCGCGCCGTCGCACCCTCGCGCGCGATGCTCGCCAGAAGCTCGCCCGACCGGCGGCGCCGCGCCCCGGCCGGCGCGGTCGCCGCGCCGCTCATCGCGGTGCTCTCCTTCGCCTCGCTCGCGTGCGCGCCGGCGCCGGCGCGCGCCCCCTCGCGCGACCCCGCGCCGCTGCGGAGCCTGCGCATCCCGGACGCCGACCTCGATCGCGGGCCGCGGATCGTGTCCGCGGCCGAGGCGCTCCGCGATCTCGACGACGCGCGCTACGCCTTCGAGCAAGCGTACGCGGGGCTCGACGGGCGCTCGCCGTCGCCCTCGCCGCGCGCGATCGCCCGGGCCGAGGGCGCGCTCCGCGGCCGCGCGGCGTGGCGGCCCGAAGAGCTCGCGCGGCTCCTCCGCGACCTGTTCGGGGCGCCCGACGGCCACCTCGCGTTCGGCCACGGCGGTCGCGCCCCGCTCCGGTCGACCGCCGCCCCGCTGCGCCCGTCCGGCCCCGCGCCCCGCAGCTCCGCGCGCGCTTCCTCGAGCGCGCGCCCGCGCGCTTCCCCTCGCGCGGTCGCTGTGGCGGAGGCGCCGCTGTCGGGCCTCCCGCGATGGGCCGCGCCGCCGCGCCGCCCTCGCCACGGCGCGCCCGTCGAGCTCACGCGCGGCCGCGACGGCGTCCCGGTGCTCGCCATCCGCACCTTCGACAGCGCCGCCACCGCGTCGCTCGCGGCCTTGCCCGCGCTCGCGGCCGAGCTCCGGCGCGCGCCCGCCTTCGTCGTGGACCTGCGCGGCAACACCGGCGGCGATTACCGCTTCGCCGAGCGGTTCGCGCTCGCGCTGACCGACGCGCCCCTCTGCGCGCTCGACGAGCGCGAGGTCATCTCCGTCGCCGCGGCGGAGGGGCGCGCGAACAGCGTCCGGCGGCGGCTCGCGCGCGGCGACGTCCCGGAGGCGGCGCGGCCGCGCTTCGTCGAGCACCTCGCCGCGCTGGAGCGCCTCGCCGGGGCGCTGCGGGCGCGCCCGGGCTCCGCAGCACCGCGCGCCGACCTCACGACCCGCGGCGCCGTGGTGCGCGGGCAGGCGGCGGGGGCGCTCGAGGGGCGCGCCGTCTTCCTGGTCGACCGCGGCTGTGCGTCGGCGTGCGAGATGCTGCTCGCGCTGGTCCGCCAGATCCCCGGCGCGCTCGTGGCCGGGCAGAACACCCGCGGCGGCATGAGCGTCGGCGAGGTCGCGCTCTTCCGGCTCCCGCGCTCGGGCGTCACGCTCTCGCTCGGCACCCGGGCGTTTCGCGACCCGCTCGGCGACTTCGCCGAGCTGCGCGGCTTCGAGCCCGACGTGCGGCTCGACGGCGCCGACCCTGCGGGCGACGCGGCCGCTCTGGCGCGGCGCGGCTGGCCCGCCAGCGCGCCTCGCCGCGGCGCGCGGGCGACGTGCGCACGGCGTTGAGTTCGTGAACGGTCCGCGTATCCTGGCCTCGCTGCACCGAAGCACCCGCAGTTCCTTGGAGTCGCCGTGAGCGCGACGGGAGCCAGCATGCCGCACAGGCAATTGGAAGGGAGTACCGTGCCGCCTCGCCGCGCCGCCGCGTCGCGCGCCCGCCGCGCGCCGGCCGTCGCGTCGATCGTCATGCTGCTCGGGATGGCCGCGCCCGCGGCCGCGCAGGCGCCGGCCGCCCGCCCGAAGGCTGCATCCGGCAACCAGGTTGCGCCTCCTGCGGCGCCGGGCGCGTCCCCGAAGCCTGCGAGCGCGTCCCAGGCGCCTCCCGGCGCGTCCCAGGCACCTCCGGGCGCGTCCCAGACGCCTCCTGGCGCGTCCCAGGCGCCTCCGGGCGCGTCCCAGGCGCCTCCGGGCGCGTCCCAGGCGCCTCCTGGCGATTCCGCGATGCCTGCCGGCGCGTCCCAGACGCCTCCCGGCGATCCCGCGACGCCTCCGGGCGTGTCCCAGACGCCTCCGGGCGGCGCGCAGATGCCCTTTCCGCACGGCTACTACCTGCCGCCGCCGCTCCCGCCGTGGGCCAACCCGCGGACCATCGAGTACGTGGAGGGGGATCCGGTCCCGCGCGGCTACGCGTTCAAGACCAGGGCGGACCGCACGCTCGTCGGGGCGGGGCTCGTGACGTTCGGCGTCCCGTACGCGCTCTCGTTCACGGTGGCGAGCATCGCGACCCTCGGGGACGAGGACTTCGACCAGTTCGGGCCGCTGTTCATCCCGTTCGTCGGCCCGATGATCGCGGCGACGACGCTGGAAGGCGCCGAGGGCTCGGCCATGTTCTGGCTCACGATGGACGCCGTGGCCCAGGTCGGCGGGCTCCTCCTGTACGTCGCCGGCTTCGCCCACGAGGAGGTCTACCTCCAGCGCCAGTTCGCGGTCGGCGCGCGCGGCGCCGAGGCCGCCTCGCTGCGCGCGCCCACCCTCTCGATCGGCGCGTCGTCCGCCGAGCTCCGATGGCGATTCTGAGCCGGCGCTCCCGCGCCGGGAGCGCTCACCCCGAAGGGAGACGCACGTGACCGCGATCCGCACTGTCCATTCGATGGCCGCGCTGCTCGGCGCGCTCGCGCTCGCGCTCGCGGCGCCGGCCGCCGCGGAGAGCGCCCCTTCGCCCGCGCAGGGCGCGCCGCCGCCCGGCTACGCGCCGCCGCCGGGCTATGCGCCGCCGCCCGGCTACGCGCCGCCGCCCGGCTACGCGCCGCCGCCCGGCTACGCGCCGCCGCCCGGCTACGCGCCGCCGCCCGGCTACGCGCCGCCGCCCGGCTACGCGCCGCCGCCCGGCTACGCGCCGTATGTGCCGGCCGTCATCTACGGCATGCCGCGGACGCTGCCGTTCAAGGAAGAGGGCGAGCGGCCAGACGGCTACCGCCTCGAGACGCAGATGAGCCGCCGGCTGATCGTCGCGGGGTCCATCGTCCTCGGCAGCGCGTGGGCGCTCTCGGCGCTGACGGCGGGGACCATCCTCAGCGAGGGAGAGAGCGGGAGCGGTAGCTACTCGCCGCTGTTCGTGCCCGTGGGCGGCCCGTTCATCACGCTCGCCACGGGCGAGGACGTCGACTTCTCCGACGACGACGGCCAGGTGACCGGCACCCTCGTGCTCCTCGACGGGCTCACGCAGGTCACGGGGTTCGCGCTGCTCGTCGCGGGCCTCGTCGCCAACCAGAAGGTCTGGGTGCGCGACGACATCCCGCGCAAGGTGTCGCTCCACGACCCCGAGCTCGTCGTGGGCCCGACGGGCGGGACCCTCCGCGTCCGCTTCTGATCCGCTTCTGAGCAGAAGCGGCCCGCGACCGCGGGGCCCCACCCCGCGACCTCACCGCGCGGCCATCACCGCACCGTCGTGCGATGGTGGCCATGCGGCCTCGCTTCGTCGCCTCACTTCTTCGTCGATCGATACGTCGCGTCGAACGGCGAGCCCCCCTGCGGCACCTCGCGGACGACGCCGCGATCCGGGTTCGCCGCGACGTGGCGCAGGATCCAGAAGACCGTCTCGACGTCGTCCGTGCCCGCCGCGCGCGCGATCTCGTCGAGCGGCAGCGCCCGCCCCGCGGCCGCGCCGAGCGCCGCGAGCACGCGGGCCTGGAGGTCCAGCACCTGCTGCGCTGCCTTCTTGCCGGCCTCGACCCCGGGCTGGTGGTACGCGTTGATGCCGACGAGCGACGCATACAGGCCGACCGCGCGCTCGTAGAGCGCGATCAGCATGCCGACGGCGCGCGCGTCGACCGCCTCGATCGTGATCGAGATCGACTCGCGCCCGCTCTCGGTCAGCGCCTTGCGCGTCCCCTGGAGGAAGCCAGAGAGGTAGTCGCCCGTCGTGACGCCGGGGTCGACCTCGATCGCGCCGCGCGACGGCGCGCGATCGCGGAGCACCTCGATGAACGTGACGAAGAAGTTGTCGAGCCCGTCGCGGAGCTGCTGCACGTACGCGTGCTGATCGGTCGAGCCCTTGTTGCCGTAGACGGCGATCCCCTGGAAGACCTCCTTGCCCTGGAGATCGAGCCGCTTGCCGAGCGACTCCATCACGAGCTGCTGGAGGTAGCGGGAGAAGAGCTCGAGCCGGTCCTTGTACGGCAGCAGCACCATGTCCTTCCGGCCCGCGCCGCCCGTCGCCGAGTACCAGGCGAGCGCGAGCAGCGCCGCCGGGTTCCGGAGCACCTCCTTCGAGCGCGTGACCTCGTCGACCTCGCGCGCCCCCTGCAGCATCTCCGCGATCGACAGCCCCTGGAGCGCCGCCGGCAGCAGGCCGACCGCCGAGAGCTCGCTCGTCCGCCCGCCGACCCAGTCCCACATCGGAAAGCGAGCCAGGAAGCCGTGCTTCACCGCGAACTTGTCGAGCTCGCTCCCCTCCCCCGTCACCGCGACGGCGTGCGCGCCGAGCGAGAGCCCGAGCCGCCTGTACGCCGCCTCGAGCTCGAGCATCCCGTTGCGCGTCTCCTTCGTCCCGCCCGACTTGGAGATGATCACCGCGAGCGTCGCGCCGAGGTCGTCGCCGATCGCGTCCAGCGTGCGATCGATCCCGTCGGGATCCGTGTTGTCGAAGAAATACGGCTGCATCCGATCAGCCGGCGTCCCGAGCGCCGAGGCGACGAACTGAGGCCCGAGCGCCGAGCCGCCGATCCCGACCACGAGCACCTTGCGGAAGCGGGCCGCCCGCTCCGGCCGCACCCGCGCCGCGTGGACGTCCGCGGCGAAGCTCAGGATGCGCGCGGTCGTCTCCTCGATGGCGGCGCGGAGCGCGGCCTCGGGCGCGAGCTCCGGCGCGCGCAGCCAGTAATGGCCGACCCGGCGGTCCTCGTCGGGGTTCGCGATGCTCCCGCCCTCGAGCGCCGCCATCTCGGCGAGCGCGGCCTGCATCCGCGGCTCCATCGCGGCGAAGAAGCCGTCCTCGAAGCGGATCCGGCTCACGTCCAGCCAGAGACCCAGGTTCGCGTCGTGGAAGAGGTGGTCCCGGAAACGGTCGAAGGGGATGCCGGCGGGCGCCGGTCCTCGCCCCCGGGTTGCGCGGTCTTGATCCATGGCCCCCTTCTACCGCTTCTACCTACCGTTTCTCCAGGCGCTCGAACCCCTTGTCCGCGCGATGTTCCGCCCCATGCGCCGGAGTCATCGGAAAACGACTCTAGCGTGCCGCCCCGACACGCGTTATTTGCAGGCCGACCACGATGCAGCTTGATTTCGGAATCAATGCAGGGCTCGTCGAGGAGCTCTATGCCCAGTACCTCGAGAACCCGGAGTCGGTAGACCCCGGCTGGCGCTCGTTCTTCGAGGGCAAGAACGGCGGCGCCGCGCCCGGCAGGCTGCCCGCTCCGGCCCCGCTGCCGACCATGCAGGCCCAGGCGCTGCGGCCGTCGGCCGCGCCGGGGAACGGCAACGGCAAGAAGACGAACGGCGAGGCAGCGAAGACGCTGGAGGCCGCGTTCGCCCAGACGCTGAGCGAGCACCCGACCTCGACCGAGACGTCGCGCGATCTCAAGGTGCTCGCGGAGGCGGCGCTCAAGGCGCGCGTCTACGCCCTCGTGAACGCGTACCGCGTGCGGGGCCACCTCTTCGCGCACGTCGACCCGCTCGGCCTGCCGCCCGCCACGCCGCCCGAGCTCGACCTCACGAACTTCGGGCTCCGCGTCGAGGACCTCGACCTGGCCTTCCCGACGACCGACCTCGCCGGCGTGCCGCCCGTCCTCACGCTGCGCGAGATCATCCGCCGGCTCGAGGAGACGTACTGCCGCTCGATCGGCGTCGAGTTCACGTTCATCGAGGAGCCCGAGGCGCGCCAGTGGCTCCAGCAGCAGATGGAGTCGACGCGCAACCGCCTGACGCTCGACCGCCAGAAGCAGCTCCGGATCCTGACGAAGCTCTCCGACGCCGAGATCTTCGAGCAGTTCATCCACAAGTCCTACGAGGCGGGGACGAAGCGCTTCTCGCTCGAGGGCGCCGAGAGCCTCATCCCGCTGCTCGACCTCATCATCGAGCGCGCGGGCGGGCACGAGGTCGACGAGATCGTGGTCGGCATGGCGCACCGCGGCCGGCTCAACGTCCTCGCGAACATCATGGACAAGAGCCTGCGCGAGATCTTCGCGGCCTTCGAGGACAAGGACGCGGAGCGCCACCTCGGCAGCGGCGACGTCAAGTACCACCTCGGCTACTCGACCGACCGGACGCTCGAGAACGGGCGCAACGTCCACCTCACGCTCACGTTCAACCCGAGCCACCTCGAGTTCGTGAACCCCGTCGTGCAGGGGCGCGTCCGCGCGAAGCAGGACCGGCGGCTCGCCGACGGCACCCAGGACGCGCGGCGCCGCGTGATGCCGCTGCTCATCCACGGCGACGCGGCGTTCATCGGGCAGGGCGTCGTCGCCGAGACGCTCAACATGATGAACCTGCCCGGCTACACGACCAGCGGCACGGTGCACGTCATCGTGAACAACCAGGTCGGCTTCACGACCGATCCGATGGAGGGGCGCTCGACCCGCTACGCCTCCGACATCACGCGGATGCTCAAGGTCCCCGTGTTCCACGTGAACGGCGAGGACCCGGAGGCGGTCGCGCACGTCGCGCAGCTCGCGATCGACTACCGCACGCGCTTCGGCTCGGACGTGGTCATCGACATGTACTGCTACCGGCGGTACGGCCACAACGAGGGCGACGAGCCGCGCTACACGCAGCCGCGGATGTACGCCGCGATCGACAAGAAGCCGACGGTCCGGCAGGTGTACGTCCGGCGCCTCATGGAGCTCGGGCAGGTCACCGAGGAGAAGGCCGAGGAGATCGTGGTGCGGCGCCGCGAGGCGCTCGCCGCCGCGCTCGACGAGGTGAAGCAGAAGGGCTTCGCGCCGGTGCTCTACTCGATGGGCGGCGTCTGGTCGCACTACCGCGGCGGCGCCGACCAGGCGACGCCCGACGTGCCGACGAGCGTGCCGGCCGAGAAGCTCATCGCGCTGTCCGAGCGGCTCCTCGAGCTGCCCGAGGGCTTCAAGGCGCACCCGAAGGTGCTGCCGACGCTCAAGCAGCGGCACGAGCGGCTCGTCGCCGGCGAGCCGTTCGACTGGGGCACGGGCGAGATGCTCGCCTACGCGTCGCTGCTCTCCGAGAAGACGCCGGTGCGGCTCTCCGGGCAGGACGTGCAGCGCGGCACCTTCAGCCACCGGCACGCGGTGCTGCGCGACGTGGACACGGGCGTGCGCTACGCGCCGCTGTCGCGCGTGGCCGAGGGGCCGGCGCGCTTCGAGGCGTACAACAGCCCGCTCAGCGAGGCGGGGGTGCTCGGCTTCGACTTCGGCTACAGCCTCGACTACCCCGACGGCCTGGTCATCTGGGAGGCGCAGTTCGGCGACTTCCTGAACGGCGCGCAGGTCATCGTCGACCAGTTCCTCACGTCGAGCGAGGACAAGTGGCACCGGCTGAGCGGCATCGTGCTCTTCCTGCCGCACGGCTACGAGGGCCAGGGGCCCGAGCACTCGAGCGCGCGCATCGAGCGCTGCCTCCAGAACAGCGCCGAGGACAACATCCAGGTGTGCAACCTGACGACGCCCGCGCAGCTGTTCCACGTGCTCAGGCGGCAGGTGCACCGGCCCTGGCGCAAGCCGCTCATCATCGCGACGCCGAAGAGCCTGCTGCGCGTCCCGGCGACGTCGAAGGGCCCGCACCGGCCCGTGTCGACGATCCAGGACCTCGCCGAGGGCAAGTTCCACCGCGTGCTGCCCGACACGAGCGGGGTCGATCCTTCGGACGTGAAGCGGATCCTGCTCTGCTCGGGCAAGGTGTACTACGACCTCGCGATCGCGCGGGAGACGCGCGGCCTCAAGGACGTGGCGATCCTGCGGCTCGAGCAGCTGTTCCCGTTGAACGAGGAGATCGTCGAGGCGCTCGCGCCCTACAAGGACGGCACGCCGCTCGTGTGGGTGCAGGAGGAGCCGCGCAACTACGGGTCCTGGTACTACATCCTCGCGGTGCTCCGGCAGCGCATCGGCGACAGGCTCCCGCTCTCGTGCGTGAGCCGCGCGCCGAGCTCGAGCCCGGCGACCGGCTCGCGGGCGAGCCACCTGCTCGAGCAGAAGATGCTGATGGATGAGGCGTTCGTCGGGGGCAAGCTTTGAGCGAAGCGGCGAGCCTGCAGGACAGGTACGCGCCGCACAATCGCTGCTTCGGGTGCGGTCCGGCGAACGACCGGGGGCTCCGGCTGAAGAGCCGCGTCGAGGGTGACGCGGTGGTCTGCGACTTCACGCCGGAGCCGCACCACGAGGCGTTCCCCGGGATGCTCAACGGCGGCATCATCGGGGCGCTGCTCGACTGCCACTCGAACTGGACCGCGGCCTACCACCTCATGCAGGCGCGGGGGGCCGACGCCCCGCCGTGCACGGTGACGGCGGACTTCCACGTGAAGCTGAAGAAGCCGACGCCGCTCGGCCCGGTTCACCTGCGGGCGCAGGTGGCGGAGACCGAGGGGGATCGCGTCGTCGTCGAGGCGACCCTGGAGGCCGGTGGCCGGGTCACGGCGACGTGCCGCGGGACGTTCGTGGCCGTCAAGGAAGGGCACCCGGCCTTCCACCGCTGGTAGCGCCGGCTGGCGCGGCGTACGGGCGCGGCCGGCGCGCAGCGGGTGGACGCCGGCCGGATGCGGCCGGCAGGCGCCAGCGTCGCGCGGCGGGTAGGCGCGGCTCGGGCGGCCCGTCCGCGACCGGGAAGGCGTTGCTCGCCGCCTCCGTGGCACACGCGATGCTCGCGCCCCGGCGAGCGGCGTTCCCGGCGTGGATCACGGGATCCCGCCGTCCTCGTGACGCCGCGAAGCGAGGAGAATTCTCAATGAAGGCAAACACCGGGGTCGCGATCGCCGCGGGGGCGCTCGCCGTGCTCTGCGCGAGCGTCGCCTCTGCGCAGGACTACGAGGGCGAGGTCCCGCCGAGCTACCTGCGCTCTCCGCTGAGGGCGCCGGGCAACGCGCTCGAGATGGGGGTCAGCGTCGGGTACGCGCAGGGGTTCGGCGACATCGGGAGCGAGCGGCGCTTGCGCGACCTGTCGGGCCCTGGCGCGCGCGTGGGCGTGGCGCTCGGCTACCGCGCGGTCCCGGGGGTCGGCCTCGGGCTGACGTCGAGCTACGAGCAGTACATGGCGCGGGGCACGGAGCGGCGCGGGACCGACGTGCGCGGCATGACGGTGGGCACGGAGGCGAGCTTCCACCTCGCGCCGTTCGATCGCGTCGATCCGGTGATCTCGCTGGGCGGTGGCTACCGGGTCCTGTGGACCGCGGCGCCGGGGCGAGCGAGCGACACGGTCACCCACGGGATCGAGCTCGCGCGCCTCCAGGCGGTGCTCGATGTCCGCATGTCGGACAGCGTCGCGCTCGGGCCGTCGCTCGGCGGCGGGCTCAACCTGTTCCTCTGGGAGGACACCGGGGCGTCGATCCGCGCCCGCGAGGTGCCAGGGAAGCGCGTGAACACCTTCGTGTTCGCCGGGCTCCAGGGGCGCTTCGATGTCGGCGGGCAGCGCGTGCGCGAGGTCTTCCCGATCGCGCGGCGCTGAGCGCGGGGGCAGCACACCGTCTCGACGGCGCAAGCGCCGGCGGGTGGTTCCGCGCGGCGGGGGCGGGCGGGCGCGGCGAGCACCGACCGAGGTGCCATAAGGTTTCAGGGGGCTCGAGGTCTCAGGCGCGCCTCGTGTGGCGCGCGACGAAACGTCTCAGCGGGCGTGGCCCGAAGGGAGACATGCCGGGCGGTGTTCCCTGCGCAAGCTCCCCGGTCCCTGTCTTGGCGGATGGCCGAGCGCCCGCCCGCCCCCGCCGCGCGGAACCACCCGCCGTCGCGCTCGGCTCGGGATCCCCTCGGACCGCCGCGCCGCGCCCCCGAGGCGGGCGGCCTCTTCCGGCCCGCCCGATTCCGGTCCCGCGACGCACGGCCTCGGCTACCCTACGCCGCCTGCGGCGCGGATCGCCGCAAGCGCCTGCCCACCGATGCAGCTGTTCATCGCGCTCGCCCTCTTCGAAGGCTGTCCCTTCGACTTCCTGAACAGCCCGACCGCGCTCCGCGGGGCGCTGGAGGCGGCCGTCGCCGCCGGGCCGTTCACCCTGCTGGAGATGGTGGTGGTCCCCTTCTCGCCGCAGGGCATCACCGCGTGCGCCGTCGTGGGCGAGTCGCACGTGGCGCTGCACTCCTGGCCCGAGTCGGGGCGGCTCTTCGTCGACGTCGCGTCGTGCAGCACGC
Source organism: Sorangium sp. So ce321 (assembly GCF_051530195.1). Classification (NCBI taxonomy): domain Bacteria; kingdom Pseudomonadati; phylum Myxococcota; order Polyangiales; family Polyangiaceae; genus Sorangium; species Sorangium sp. So ce321. Next base: position 9,832,071 of record NZ_CP150329.1, read on the forward strand.
TGGAGAGCGTCCGCCGCGCCGTGGCCGCCATCGGCGGCGCGCTGCCCGAAGGGCGGCTCGCGACCCTCGACGAGCGGATCGTCGACCCCGGCGGCGCGCGGTCGCCCTGACGCGGCGACGCCCTCCGAAAAGGGCGCCGCGCGTCAGGCGAGGGGCCGTGTCACTGGTTGCCGATCACGCGGCGGAGCGGCTTGTTGAACGCGAACATCGCCGCGCCGGCGCCGATGCCGAGGACGGTGAGCATCAGGAAGAACATGTCCTTCGACCAGCGCTCGTAGAAGATGCCGATGTAGCCGCTCAGCGTGTTGCCGAGGAAGCTCGAGATGAACCACATCCCCATCATCATCGACACGATCCGCACCGGCGACACCTTGGTCACGAGCGAGAGGCCGATGGGCGACAGGTAGAGCTCGCCGATCGTGAGCAGCAGCGTGCAGAAGACCGGCCAGAACAGGCTGCCCTTGCCGTCGCCGACCGCCTGCGCGCCGAGGATCATCACGATGAACGAGAGCCCGAGGATGGTGCAGCCGATCGCCATCTTCGACACGCTGGTCGGCTCCGAGCCCCGCTTCGCCTGCCAGCGCCAGAAGATGTCGAGGATCGGGGCGAACAGGATGATGCAGAGCGGGTTCACCGACTGGAACCACGTCGAGGGGAGCTGGAACCCGAGGACGCTCGGCCACACGGTCTTCTCGTCGGCCCAGGACTGCATCGTGTTGCCCTGCTGCTCGTAGACCGCCCAGAAGACGATGTTGAGGGCGCAGAGCGCCACGAGCGCGCCGACGCGCTTCCACTCGTCGCTGGTGAGCGGCTGCTTCTGCTCGCCGACGCCCTCGGCCGCCTTGGTCAGGTTGTCCTTGGCGAGGTACTTCTGCCCCATCAGGTAGACGACCAGCCCAAGGCACATCCCGACGCCCGCGGCGGCGAAGCCGTAGTGCCAGCCGTAGACGGCGGCCAGCGTGCCGCAGACGAAGTTGCAGATGAAGGCGCCGAGGTTGATGCCCATGTAGAAGATGGTGAAGGCGCCGTCGCGGCGCGGATCACCCTTCGGGTACAGGCTGCCTACCTGGGTCGAGATGTTGGGCTTGAACGCGCCATTGCCGAGGATGAGCAGGAGCAGCGCGAGAAAGAACGAGTTCTCGAACGCCATGACGAAGTGTCCGATGGCCATCAGGGCGCCGCCGATCACCACCGTCTTGCGCTGGCCCCACACCCGGTCGGCGAGGATGCCGCCGAAGAACGGCGTGAGGTAAACGAGCCCCGTGTACAGGCCGTAAAGCACGGACGCCTGCTCGCCGGGCGCGGCCGGAAGGAGGCCCCGGATGAACTCCCAGGCGAACACCGTGTCCGGGTTGCCCGGGACGAGCGCGCACGGCTGCGCGTGCTGGCGGCACCCCTGGTACGCCTCGCGCGCGGCGACGAACAGGTAGTTCGCCATGTACAGCTTGAGAAGGCCGCGCATGCCGTAATAGGAAAAGCGCTCCCACATCTCCGCGAAGAAGAGGATCACGAGCCCCGGCGGGTGCTTGAAGCGCCTCTCGAAAGCGGTGACTGGGAGGGCCGGCTCGGTTGCTTGCTCGCTCAATGCTATGTCTCCACGAGCTGGGACCACGCTGCGTGGTCGTCGGGCGATGCAGGAGATCGTGGGGCACGCTGCCCCTCGTCGGCGCAATGCTAGACGATCCGCGACGCTCACGTCACGCGCTGTTTGCGCACAGCGTCGACCCGGGCGAACAGGGTGTCGGCGTGGGCGGGCCCGCGACTGTAGAGGCCGTCGTCGAGGTTGCAGGCCCGCTGCGCCGGGCTGCGCCGAGCTTGCGGCGAGCGATGATCCCGCCTTGCGCCGCGCTGGACGACGCCGCGGCGGCTGCCCGCGCCTCGGCTGAGCGGGCCCGCGCTGTCCCCGGCTGTGCCCAGGCGCGGCAGCGAGCCCGCGCTGTCCCTGGTTGTGCCCAGCGCGGGGCGGCAGGGCCGCGGGCTCCGCCCTGGCCGCGCGAGGCGCTTCGATTCGACAGGGGAGATCCAGAGTCGAGGCTTCCGGTGAGACGCCGCCAGCCGCAGATGGTCTGTGATGCAACATCCAAAGACCCGCTCCGTCCCCGGGGACAGAGCACGTTCGAGGTATATCGTCTGGATTCCGCTCCTCTCCGCCTGCGCGGGAGTCGAGCCCTCGCCGCCCCCGGCGTGCGCCCCCGGCGAGGAGCTCCATCGCGGGCGGTGCGTCCATCCAGCCGCCCGCTACGAGCCGGAGGAGCGCATCGACCGGGACAACGTCGTCGCCTTCGGCGCGCCGCCCACCCGGCTCACGCTGCCGGAGCCGCCGCGCAGCGGATTCAGGATCATCGCGCCGCCGCGGACCCTTTCGCCCGGCGAGGAGGTGACCTTCTGCCTCTCCTGGCCCTTCCCTGCCCTCGTGAACAGGACCGTCCACGCGGCGCGCGTCTACACGACGGCCGGGCTGCACCACAGCAACGTGATCGCCAAGCCGGTCAACCCGGCGTTCGGGCCGAACCCCTATCCGGACTGCCACCCGGGCGCCGACGACCCCTTTGGCGCGCTGCCGGCCGTCATCCCGGACGTCCTCTTCGCGAGCTCCACCCAGGTCGTCGGCGACGAGACGCTCATTTTCCCGCCGGGGATGGGCTTCACCCTCGATACGTCCCGCGAGATCGCGACGAGCGTCCACCTGCTCAACGCCTCGGCCGAGCCCGAGGTCGTCGAGCTCGCCTATGATTTCTTCACCATGCCGCTCGCGGAGCGCGCCGAGGAGCTCGTGCCGTTCGTCATGAACGTCAATGACTTCCTCGTCCCGCCGCGCGCCACGCGGACCGTCGGCGCGACGTGCTCGACGTTCGGCGGGAACATCGTCTCGCTCATGCCGCACACGCACCGCTACGCCGAGGCCTTCGACGTGGACGTCGTCCGCGCGGGCGGCGGCGAGGCGCGCGTCTACGAGGGCGGCGCGTTCGATCTGGAGAGCGATATCGAGGTCTTCCGGCCGGCGATCGCGCTCGAGGAGGGCGACTCCCTCCGGTACGCGTGCCGGTTCAAGAACACGTCCGGGCACGCCCTCACGTTCGGCCTCGGGGACAACGAGATGTGCACGCTGTTCGGGTACATGTACCCGCCGGAGAAGCAGTTCGCGGCGTTCTCGGTGCGCGACGGCGAGCCGTGCGCGTCGTTCGGCATCGGCGCGTTCCGGTGAGGAGGAGTCGGCCGGCGCCGTCGGAGAGCTGCTGTCCGATGGGCGCTCCGCGCCTTTCCAGGTACGGTCGTTCGCGACTTCGACGGAGGTTGGTTGATGCGAGCTCTTCGATTGCTCATCGTAGCTCTCCTCTGTGGTCTGCTGCTCGGCGCCTGCGGGGACGACTCCGACGCGCTCTCTCCCGAAGACTGCGAGGATGAGGGCGGCTACGTCATCGGCGACCCCGGCGACGGCAGCAGCGAGCGCGACAGCTGCCCCGCGGGCGAGGAGCTGCTCGGGAACGTGCGATTCGGCGTCGAAGGCGGAATCTGCTGCCGCCGCTGAGGCTCCAACACCACCCGAGCCGGCCGCCCCGCCCCTGAGCGACCGCTACCGCCGACCGCTCCTCCGCGCTACGTTGGCCGCCGTGGACGCACCCCGACCGTCCGGCACTCGCCGCGCGCTGCTCATCGGCCTCCCCCTCGCCGCGCTCGCCGCGGCGGCGTTCCTCTTCATGAACCGCGACGAGCCCCCTTCGCCGAAGGCGCGGCCGTCGAGCGCGGAGTCCAGCGCTGACACCAGGCCTCGGCGACGCGATGAGTCATCCGCCATCCCTCCCGCGCCGCCGCCGCTCGCTGCCCCCGCGAGCGCCGCAGCACCGGAGTCGGAAGCGGCGCCGGACAAGGACCCGGAGGCGCGCGTCCTCGATCGCATGCGCGCCGCGCTGACGAGCGATCCCGCGGAGGTGCTCCGGCTCGACGACGCGGCGTCGCGCGAGCTCGGGGACAGCCCGCGCGCCGCCGAGCGGGGCCAGCTCCGCGTGCGGGCGCTCGTGCGCATGGACCGGATCGGCGAGGCCCGCAGCTTCGCCGAGGACCTCATCGAGCGCCATCCGGACGACCCCGCGGCGAAGAGTGCGGCGGCGTACATGGGGATTCACCCGAGGCCGCGCGGGCCGTCCCGGTAAGGCACGGTGAGGAGCGTGACCTGGAGGAGAGCAGCTGATCTCCCTGGGCCGCTGTGATCAGGATCTTGTAGCAAGAGCAGAACGTGGCGCAGTGAGTCACTGAACCGATTAACAAATCGTGCTGGCCTGTCGGCGTGTTCCTGGCGATAATCGGCGCATGCGCGATTGGCTTCTTCTTGTCGGGGTTCTCCAGCTCTCCGCGGCTGGATTCGGCTGTGGCGGCGGCGGGTCGGGCGACGACGGCCTTGATGGCGCGGGCGGCGGCACGGGAGACAGCGGCGCTGCCAGCGGCGGCGTCACGACCGGTGCCAGCGGCGGCCCTGCCGGCAGCGGCGGCGTCACGACCGGCGCCGGCAGCGGCGCCAGCACCGGCAGCGGCGGCGGCGGCGCCACGACCGGCGGCGGCGGCGCCACGACCGGCAGCGGCGCCACGACGGGCGCGGGGACGCCGGACACCTGCGCCGGGGCCGGGGAGGACGCCTGTCCGTTCGAGGGCGGGGTCCAGATCGACTGCCGCCTCCGCTTCATGTACGGCGTGAACTACGCCTGGCGCGACTTCGGCGCTGACTTCGGCGGTCAGTCCAAGTGGAGCCAGTCGGGCATCTCGGGCAAGAAGGGCCAGGTGCTCGCCGACCTGCAGGACATGCGCGCCAACGGCGTGGACGTGGTCCGCTGGTGGATCTACCCGCGCTTCTACGGGGACCAGATCGCCTTCGACGGGCAGGGCAACCCGACCGGGCTCGGGGGCACCTCGACGCAGGACATCCTGGCGGCGCTCGAGCTGGCGGACCAGGCGCAGGTCAACGTGATGTTCACGCTGTTCTCCTTCGACGGCTTCTACAAGGCGACGTACAACCCGCCGAGCGGCCTGACGGCGGTGAGCATGGGGCCCATCGTCGCGGACCCGGCCCGGCGCGCCCGGCTGATCGAGAACGTGGTCCGGCCTGTCGCGCAGGCGGTCGCGTCGAGCCCGCACCGGAGCCGCATGCTGGCCTGGGACGTCATCAACGAGCCCGAGTGGGCGATGACCGGGCCGAGCCTCCACGGCGGCGACCCGGCGTTCGAGGGCGACTCCAGCAAGTTCGATCTGGTCACGCACCAGCAGATGGAGGCGCTCGCCAAGGAGTCGGCCGCCGTGCTGAGGGGCGAGACCGGCGCACCCGTGAGCGTCGGCAGCGCCGCGATCAAGTGGGGTCAGGCGTGGACGCACGCCGACGTCGATTTCTACCAGGTCCACATGTACGGGTGGGTCAACGAGTGGTTCCCGTACAACACGCCTCCCTCGGAGTGGGGCCTCACGGACAAGCCCGTCGTCATGGGCGAGTTCCCCATCAACATGGCCGAGATGGACGTGACCTACGACAAGTTCGTGAGCGACCTCTACAACATCCGGTATGCGGGCGCGCTCTCCTGGTCGATCACGGATCGGAACTTCCCCTGGTCGTCGAACAAGACCGCCGTGAAGGCGTTCGCCGACAAGCACCCCTGCGAGACGCGGTACTGAGCGCCGGGCGAGCGCCGCTGTCCGCGGCGCGCCGCAGCTCCTGCCAGCGAACACGAGCTCATCTGTCCTTCGCGTGCAAGCTCGTCCTGGACGGGAGCGGCTGCGCTTGCGTGACAGCTTGCCCCATCGTGTGGCGCATTGGCCCATGAAGGCGCGCTCGACTGGCCGCTGCGGCGGCCTCGTTCAGGAGGCCGGGCGCAGCTTCCACTCTGGTTCTTTGTGGTCCCCTCTGGGCACGTCGGTTGCTGGGCAAGTGGACCCACCGCTCACGGAGGTGCCTCGCCTGTGTGAGCCGTCGAGAATTGTCCATCAGCACCCGGAGGGAGAGCGACATGGCAAGAGATCGCTACGAGAACCGAGACTTCCGCAACGAGGGGACGCGCGACGACTCGCGTCACCGGGAAGAGCACGGGCGCTTTCCAGGGAACAACGACCAGCGCGGTTACCACGGTCACGACGAGGAGCGCGACGCGTTCGAACGAGGGTCGTACAGCCGCGGCAACTATGCGAACCAGAGCGGCGGCAGCCGGCAGGGCGAGCTCGGCCAGGAGTCGCAGTACGGCCAGCCGCAGTACGGCCAGCAGGGGCGCGAAGGCAGGGGCCAGTGGCAGGCGGGCGGCCAGCACGGACAGGACTACCGCGGCGGCTTCGGCGGCCGAGGGCAGGAGCAAGGCGGCTTCGGCGGCCGAGGGCAGGAGCAAGGCGGCTTCGGCGGCCGCGGCTACCGCGAGCACGAGGAGAGCCGCGCCTACGGGCAGGACAGCCCCTCCTGGGGGCAGAGCGGCGGGCGCGGCAATCACTTCGGCGGGCGGGGCGCGGACGACGAGCGCAGCGGGTTCGGCTCAGCGCAGCGAGGACGCGAGGAGAACCGCGGTTACTACGGCCGCGACGTGAACCGCGGGTTCACCGGGCCGGAAGAGGGCCAGGGCCGCGGCTCCTACGGGCGCGACTACTATGGCCGCGAGGACGAGGGCCAGCACCGCGGCCAGGCGCCGCACGAATACCAGAGCTCCGAGAACCAGTACCGCGGCTACGGGCGACAGGACGAGTACCAGGGCCGCAGCCACGAGGGCCAGGGCCGCGAGGGCCAGCACCGCGGCTACGGGCGGCAGGACGAGCACCAGGGCCGCAGCTACGAGGGCCAGCACCGCGGCGGCTACGGCCGCGGCGAGAGCCAGGGCCGCGGCTACCAGCAGCAGGGCCGCGAGGACTACCAGGGCCGCAGCTCCGGCAGGCAGGACGAGCACCAGGGCCGTGGCTACCCGCAGGGCCGCGAGGACTACCAGGGCCGCAGCTTCGGCAGGCAGGACGAGCACCAGGGCCGCGAGGACTACCAGGGCCGCAGCTTCGGCAGGCAGGACGAGCACCAGGGCCGCGAGGGCCAGAATCGCGGCTACGGCCGCGGCGAGAGCCAGTACCAGGGCTATCGTGGCGGCGACGAGCACCAGAACCCTGGCCATTACGGCCGTGGCGACGAGCGCGGCGACCAGCGCGGTCGGGACGAGCACCGCGGCTATCAGGGCCGGAGTGACGAGCGCGAAGGCCACGGCCAGGGCCATGAGCGCACCGGGCGAGGCGACCTGTACAACCAGCCGGAGCGGCGGCCGGGGTTCGGCCGCTTCATGGGCGATGAGCTGCCGCAGGGGTACTCGACACGCACCCACGAGCGCGACGAAGCGCGCGCCTCGCACGACCGCGATCGCCCCCAGGCAGACGACAGCGGTCGCTCCGAGCATCAGCGCCAGAACCGGACCTGGAACTGAATCGCTCAGCGCCGATCGCGCCGCCGCGCGGGAAACGGCCCCCCTCCTGAGCCCGCGCGGGGCGGCGCGCCCCGCCCCGCGCCCTTTCATCGCCCACCGCTCACGCCGCCGGCTGCCCCGCCGACCACCTCGGCCCCGCCGAGCGCTCCCGCTGCAGCGACGATCACAGCACCGGTGACGCCTCGCGCAGCGGCAGGCCCGACGCGCGCCGTCGCGCGCGGCCACGCCCGTGGAGCAACAAGGGGGCGCCGCGTGCCGCGTCGAAGAGGCGGTGAATCTCCAGGTCCGAGAGCGACGTTTACCGGAAGATGCTTTGGCCGTGTGCCCGGCGCCGACGCCCGCGTCGCGGCGTCTTCACCGACTCGCAGGCGAAGATTGGTGTTGTCTGCGCCACGGACCTGCAGCATCCTCGCGCGCCATGAAAACAAAAGCTTATTCCAACCTCCCCAGGCTCGCTTCCGCGCTCTGCATCGCCTGGTCGGCGCTGATGACCGGCTGCGGTGACGACGACTCGGGCGCGGCGACGAGCACCGGCGGCGGCTCGTCGACCGCGACCAGCGCCTCGGGCTCTGGCGGCGCTGGTGAAGGCGGCGCCGGCGCTGGCGCGGGCGGCGCCGGCGAGGGCGGCGCCGGCGCGACGACATCGACAGCGAGCGGCACCGGCGGGGGCAACCCGTCGGGCGACACCATCCGCTTCATCGGGCGCTTCGACACGACGAAGCCCGAAGGCCCCCGCTTCTCCTGGCCCGGCAGCGCGATCGTCACGCGCTTCTCGGGGACATCGATCAGCGCCCGCTTCAGCGACAAGTCGACCCCGGAGCAGTCCAACTTCTTCCAGGTGGTGATCGACGGCGAGTCCAAGGGCGTCCTCAAGGTCAACAACCAGGAGGAGCTCTACACGGTCGCGGAGGGGCTGGCCGACGGCGAGCACGAGCTCCTGCTCCACCGCCGGACCGAGGCGCTGGTCGGCGTGACGCAGTTCCTCGAGTTCGTGCCGCAGCAGGGCGAGGAGCTCCTGCCCGTCGCGGCGGCGCCCGAGCGGCGGATCGAGGTGATCGGCGACTCGATCTCGGCTGGTTACGGCATCGATGGCGCGGACGAGACCTGCCCCTTCACGAGCGACACGGAGAACAACTACCTCGCCTACAGCGCGCTGACAGGCAGGCAGCTCGAGGCGGACACCACGATAGTCGCCTGGTCCGGCAGGGGCGTGTACCGGAACTACGACGACGAGGTGGCCGACACCATGCCGGAGATCTACGGCCGGACGATCGCCGACGAGCCGGAGCCCGCATGGGACTTCTCGTCCTGGGTGCCGCAGGTCGTGGTGATCAACCTGGGCACGAACGACTTCAGCATCAACGTCCCGGGCGACGCCGCGTTCCGTGAGCCGTTCACGAACGCCTACGCGGGCCTCGTCGAGACGGTCCGGGAGAACTATCCGGAGGCGTTCATCTTCTGCACCATCGGGCCCATGCTCAGCGACGGGTACCCGGAGGGCGCCGAGGCGCTCACCAGGGCGCGGAGCTACATCGGCAAGGTGGTCGAGGATCGCGCGGCCAGCGGCGACGATCGGGTCCGCTTGCTCGAGTTCCCCGCGCAGAACGGGGAGGAGAACGGGCTCGGCTGCGACTACCACCCGAGCAAGAAGACGAACGAGCAGATGGCCGCGCAGCTCTCGAAGGCGATCAGCGAAGAGCTCGACTGGTAGCAGCGCGGCGGCGGGGCGCAGCGACATCGCTGCTGCGCTGCGCCCCCGCACAGGTCGTCCTGGTTTTCCTTGAAAGACCTTCCGTCGAAGCCCTGTGTCGAAGGGCTCCGTCGGAGCGCCGTCCGGCGACATCGGAGCTCGACTCGGGGGCACGACGGGACGCAGCGCCGCAGCCGCGCCCTGCGCGCGGCGCCGGGGCATCAGGGCGCGGCGCCGGGACATCAGGGCGCGGCGCCGCGGCATCGGGGCGCGGCGCCGGGACATCAAGGCGCAGCGCCGCGGCATCAGGGCGCGGCGCCGGGGCATCAGGGCGCGGCGCCGGGGCATCCGGGCACCGGCGCGTCTCTCCGGCTGTGGCACGGCGCTACACCCGACGCACGTCCGGTACAGCGGAAGCGCCACGGCGAACGAAATACCGATCAGATCCTCTCGCCAGGGCGCGTGACACGCACGCGATCCAGCCTTGGTACACGCGGTGCATCTCTCGTTATCAGAACACCGGACGGGCGGCGCCGCTGAATGCGCGTGGGAGCGCGCCGCCGAGCGAGGAGATCATCCATGCAGACCAAGCAAGACGGCTCCCAGCGGGCCACAAGCAGGAGCCACGGACAGGATTTCGTGGAGGCAGCGCGCCAGAGCGCGGCTCGCAAGGACGACCGCGATGCGTTCATCCCCGACCCGGGCGACGGCCCGCCGGAGGTGATGGATGAGTTCGCCGAGCAGATCGCCGAGCAGTATCTCGCCTCGGCGACATCGGGCAAGGGCGACACCACGGAAGACTATGAAGACATGGTGGATCCCGAGGAGGTCGGGGGCCCCTTCATCATCACGACGGCCGAGCAGGAGATGGCGTACAGCAGGGACTCGATGAACCCCGACGACGCCGAGGTGGAGCCGTTTCCCCTGGTGAGCCGCTCCCCCCTGAGCTGATTGCCCAGCGCGCGAGCCCCCGGTCGCGCGCGGACCACAAAAGCCCCGCGCGCGAGCCCCGCTCGTGCGCGGACAACGGGAATCACCCGACAGCGCACCGCCCACGCGGCCGGCCAAGGTGAGCCCCCATCCGGCAGCGCTGTACAGATCGGCTTGGCATCCGCCCTCGGCGCGCGTACGACCAGCGCGGCTTCACAGAGGAGGATGCGATCATGGCCCAGACCAAGTTCAAGGGAAACCCCGTCCACACCGCCGGCGAGCTGCCGCCCGTCGGCTCGACTGCCCCCGATTTCCAGCTCGTCAAGAGCGACCTCTCGGAAGGCAAGCTCTCGTCCTACACAGGCAAGAAGATCCTCAACATCTTCCCGAGCGTGGATACCGGGGTCTGCGCGAAGTCGGTGCGCACGTTCCACGAGCGCGCCGAGAAGCTCCCGGGCGTGACGGTGCTCAACATCTCGGCGGACCTGCCGTTCGCGCACGCCCGCTTCTGCGGGGCCGAGGGCATCAAGAACGCGGAGAGCCTCTCGACGTTCCGGAGCGACTTCGCCGACAGGTACGGGGTCAAGCTGGTGGACGGGCCGCTCGCGGGCCTGCTCGCGCGCTCGGTCCTCGTGCTCGACGAGCAGAACAAGGTGATCCACGCCGAGCTCGTCCCGGAGATCGCGCAGGAGCCCGACTACGACGCGGCCCTCGCCAAGGTGCAGTGAGCCCGCACCTGCGCCCCCCATGCGCGCAGGTGCGGTGAGCCGGCGCCCGCGCCTCACGCGCACGCGCGCTTCGTGAACCGGACGCGCAGCCCCTCCGGCTGCATCGCGAACGCCATCCGCTCCCGCACCGGCGCCGTGTGATCCGCGAGCTGCACCGTGAAGCTCCGGAGCACCATGCCCACGGTCACGGCACACTCGAGGAGCGCCATCGAGCGGCCCGGGCAGACGCGGGGCCCGCTGCCGAAGGCGAGCGCCATCCGCGGCTCGTGGGGAAGCATCGGGGACGCGCCGCCGAGCCAGCGCTCGGGGCGGAACGACTCCGGATCGCCGAAATACTCGGGCTTCCGCCCGGTCGCGCGGGTGAGCACCACGACGCCGGCGCCGGCGGGCACCGCCACGTCGCCGACCACCGTGTCGTGGTTCGCCTCGAGGTAGAGCAGCGGCGCCGCGGAGCGCAGGCGAAGCGTCTCCTGGGTGACGGCGCCCGTGTACTCCAGGCGCTTGCTCTGCTCGAGCGTCGGGATCAGCCCGCCGCCGAGGACGCGGTCGGCCTCCTCGCGGGCGCGCGCCTGCACGTCGGGGCGCGAGGCCAGATAATAGAGGATCCACGCGAGGGTGTTCGCGGTCGTGTCCTCGCCCGCGAGCAGCATCGTGAGGACGTTCGCGTAGACCTCGGCGTCCGAGAGGTGCGCCCTCGGGTCCTCGCCGTCGCGCGCCACGATCATGAGCTCCAGCAGCGTCCGCGGGCGCGCGGGCCGGTCCGCGCCGCCCTCGAGCTCGCGCCGGGCGGCGGCCACGAGCTCGAAGATGAGCCGCTTCACCGCGAGCAGGGCGCGATCGTAGGCGCGGTCGGCGGGCAGGCCGAGGTACCGCCAGTAGGGCAGCGGCGCGAGGATCCGGCGGTTCAGGCCGAGAAAGACGCGCTGGAGGTGCTCCTGGAGCGCGTCCGGCCCGCCGCCGAGCGTGTTGAGGTCGCGGCCGAAGGCGATGGTGGACGTGACGTCGACCGAGTAGCGCATGAGATCGCCGAGGACGTCGCGCGCGGCGCGCTCGTCGGCCGCGCGCGACCACAGCTCGCGCAGCCTGCCCGTGATCTCGCAGATGCTCGGGAAGAAGCCCTCGACGTTCCGCGCGTGGAGCGTCGGATTGATGAGCTGCCGCTGCTTCCTCCACGCCTCGCCGTCCGCCGAGAACAGCCCGACCATGTCCGCCTCGCGCGACACGTCCTCGATGGCCCGCGTCCGCCGGAACACCGCGGGGCGGCGCTGGAGCACGTCGCGAACGAGCTCGCCCTCGGCCACGACGAGGATCGGCTGGCGGCCCATCCGCACGACGAACACGTCCCCGAAGGCGCGCCACCACCGCTCGAACTCCAGGTGCCAGCGGTCGGCGTGGAGCTCGTGCAGATTGCCGATCACGGGCAGGCCCCGGGGCCCCGGGAGGTCCGCCAGGGTCCGCCGCGGACGCGCAGCCCCGGCGCTGCGGCGGGTGGTTTCATCAGGAGCTGGGCAGGTGGGCTTCATTCTCTCTTCATACAGAGCCGGCGTGCCCCGATGCAAACCCCCCACGCAGCAGGGGACTCGCCAGGTTCGCTGAACAACCATGCATTCGCGCGCATTCGCACGCTGCCCGCGCTGGGCCGCCGTCCGACACCGGCGCCGCGGCGTCGCGGGCGGCTGCGCGGCCGACGGCGCGCGCGCCCGCGGGCGGCTGGCTGCCGCGCGACCGCGCGGCCGGGCGGCGCGACGGCGCTGGCGTGGCGGCCTCGGCGCAGGTAGAGACGGCGGGCATGGCACGGCCGCTGGAGAGGGAGCTGGCGCGCCTGTCCGGCGAGGAGATGGTCGCGGCGCTCGGCCTGGGCGGCGCGCCGGCGTGGGTGCGGCGGGCCGGGCGCGCGGCGTTCGCCGTCCCCTCGCTGCCGCTCGGGCGCGTGCTCGCGCGCTTCGACCAGCGCACCGGCGAGGCGGGGATCCACGTGGCGGCGCGCGAGGCGCTCGCCGGGTTCGGCGCGCGCTGGACGGCCGACGCCGCCCCGCCGCCGCGCGGGGCGCTGCTCGTCGTGTCCAACCACCCGGGCGCCTACGACGCGCTCGCGCTGATGGCGGCCCTCGGCCGGGGCGACCTCATGATCGTGGCGGCCGAGCGGCGGTTCCTGCGTGCGCTGCCCCAGGTCAGCCAGCGGTTGCTCTTCGTGCCGATCGACGAGGGCGGCGGCGGGCGCGCGCTCGCGGCGCGGACCGCCGGCGTGCGCCGCGCCCTGCGGCACCTGCGCGGCGGCGGCGCGCTGCTCCACTTCCCCGCCGGCCGCATCGAGGCGGATGCGGCGTTCGCGGGCGCGGGCGAGGCGCTGCTCGGGGCGTGGCACCCGAGCGCCGGGGCGCTGCTGCGCGCGGCGGCGGCGGCGGGCGGGCGCGTCGCGGTGGCGGTCGTCTCGGGGGTGCACTCGGCGCGGGCGAAGCGGCTCCCGATCACGCGGTGGGCCGAGCGCCGCGGGATCACCACGCTGGCGCCGCTCCTGCAGATCGCGTTGCCGGGCTTCGACGACGTCGAGGTGCGGGTGCGGCTCGGGGAGGCGCGGGACGCCGCGGCGGTCGCGGGCGGGGGGGACGACGACGCCGGGCTCACGCGGCGGCTCCGGGACGAGGCGGCGGCGATCCTCGGCAGGTAGGCGGCCTGCGGTGGGGAGGATGACGCTGCGCCGGTGGGCGGCTGCGTGGAAGCGCCGACAGAGCCATGGGTCCAGCGCACATCGGGCCGGGAAAACTCCATGACGCGGAGAGGCGGAACATTCCCTTGAGACCGATTGGATTGCCACGCTCTGAGTCGATTCTCGTCCCGAGCCCGAAGGTTCATGAAATCGTGACTATTACAGAGGCGAGCTTCACCCCGTCTCGGGCGCGCAGCATTCCCTTCGACGCGCTTAATTTCCCGCCTCAAAAGGGCCCAAATTGTCGATTTGATGATTGACTTGTGGATCGGCCCGGCAGGATCCTCCGCACTGAGGACACCCATGCTCAGAATACCTCTCGCCGCCGCGTTGTTGCTCGCGTCGCCCGGGTGCGGCAGCGACTTCGAGCCGCCGCTGGTCGCCGGGAGAGCCGTGCTCACCCTGGGAGCGAAGCAGTTCTTCCTCGACACGGGCAATAACGGGGAGACAGCGGTCGCTTTCGACGAGGACCACCAGCGCAGCTGGTACACGGATTGTGGGATAAAAGACGACGAGTTCGAGGTGATGATCTTCAACGACCCCATCCGGGAGAAGAAGGGCTTCTGGGGGATCATCCTCCGCGCGTCTCCCGACGCGACCGAGGAGGCCTGGAATGTGTCCGTCCACCTCGGGGACGATGGGCTCAACGGGGTCTGCCAGCTGAACCACAAGACGACGCGCGAGAAGGACCCGTACGAAGGGGAGCTCTCCGTGGAGGCGTGCCTCCTGAAGGACCGGACGGTCGACGCCGACGGCCTGCAGGAGGCCCGGTTCGACGCGTTCGTCCGCGCCAAGCGCTGCGTGCTGCGCGCCCCCGTGGCCGCGGAGGAGTGACGGCTCAGCGCCCCGGCCTCGCCGCCCGCGAGAGCGCCGCGCGCACCGCGGTCGCGGCGCCGTCCCACGTGGGCAGCGCCGCGGAGCGGACCGCCGCGGCGCGGCTCATGCTAGCGCGCAGCGCCCCGTCCTCGAGGAAGCGGGAGAGCGACCGCACGAGGCCCTCGCCGTCGTCCCAGAGCAGCGCCTCGGCGCCGTCCTGGACCACCTCGGCGACCGCGCCGGCGCGGGCGGCGAGCACCGGCACGCCGGCGCGGACCGCCTCGGTGAGGACCATGCCGTAGCCCTCGAGGAGCGAGGGCAGGACCAGCGCGTCCGTCGCCGCGAGCTCGGCCGCGAGCGCGTCGTCGCCGAGCACGCCGGGGACCACGACGCGCGCCCGCAGGAAGGCGGAACGGGCGATCGCGCCGCGCACCCGCCCGGCATAGGCGGGGTCGCGCGCCGCGTCGCCGACGAGCGCGAGCGTGGCGCGCGGGCTGCCGATCCGCTCGAACGCGGCGAGGAGCTCGAGCAGGCCCTTGCGCGGGATGAAGCTCCCCACGAACGTGAGCCGCAGCGCGCCGCCGTCCCGGTCGGCGCCGCCCGCGCGGGGGCGCAGGGGGAGCCGGTCCGCGCCCGGCGGCGCCACGTCGACCCGCGCGACCCCGTGCTCGCGCCGGAGCCGCGCCGCGGTCGTCGCGCTCGTCGCGAGGTGCGCGTCGCAGAGCCGTAGCACCGCGGTCTCCTGGAGCGCGAGCGCCGCGCGCCGCGGGCCGGGCGGCAGCTCCCACGCGCTCAGGTGGTGCACGAGGAGCGCGCGCGCGATCCGGCGCGGCAGCGCCGCGAACGCGGGCCCGAGCTCCGGGAAGCAGAGCTCGTCGCCGACGGCGACGTCGGGGTCGACCTGGGCGAGGCGCCGCGCGAGCGCGAGCCCGGCCAGCGCGCGCGAGCGCGGCGCCGGATCGAGGGACACGACCTCCACGGCGTCGCCCCGCGCGCGCAGCCGCTCGACGACGAGCCGATCGTAGATGTAGCCGCCCGTGATCTGGTCGAGGGCGCCGTAGACGACCCAGGCGATGCGCATGCGTCAGCCCAGTACCACGGCCCCGCCCGGAGCCGCGCGCCGCTCCTGGAGCCGCGCGCGCCGCGCCGGGGCGTCACGCGCCGGGCGGCGATCTCCGGCGCGCGCGCAGGGCCGACAGCTCCCCCGCCGCCACCAGGCCGGCCCCCAGCGCGAAGCACACAAGCGAGGTCGCCAGCGCAGGCAGCGGGATGTCGCGATCACCGCCGTTGTACGCCTCGACCGTGGACGTGAGGACCCAGTACTGGAACGCGCAGAGCATCGCGACGACGAGCAGCCTCGCGCTCATGGCGCCCTTCGCGCCCGGGCGAAGGTCATGTTTCGGTCCAGGGATCGGCATCGCTCTCCTCCCCTCACCCCTCGCGCCGCGGCGAGAGCCCCACCGCGAACACCTTGCCGTCCTCTATTTCCAGCGCGATGCGCCCGAGCGGCCGCATGTCGCGCGGTGGACCGGACGTGCCCTCGCCCGAGGCCGCGTCGAAGCGGCCGTTGTGGCAGTAGCACCGGAGGTGCTCCTCCCCGCCCTCGGCGCCCCGCTCGTAGGAGACAGGGCAGCCGAGGTGGGTGCACTTCTGCTCGAACGCGACCAGCTCGCCGTCCCCCCGGCGGATCAGCAGCGCCGGCGTCGTCTCGTCCGGGTAGCGGAAGACCACGGCGCTCCCGGGCGCGAGGTCGTCGACGCGCGCGATCTCCGCGCGGGCGCGCGGCTCCGCAGGCGGGCGGCGCGAGCGCAGGTACACGAGGGCGTTGCCGGTCGCGAGCCCGCCGCTCACCAGCACGAGGAAGCGCGCGAAATCGCGGCGGGTCACGTGGTCGTCGCCCTCCGACTCGTAAGGGAAGTCCTCTCGCCACTTCGGCAGATCGTCCGCGCTCTTCACAGGAACTCCGCCTCCTTCCCCGCCCCCGCGCCGCCCGCCTCGGCCGCGCGCCCTCCGCCCGCGCCGGCCGCGCTCGCCGCGCTCGCCGCGAAGGCGGTCGCGAGCGCCGCGGGGCCGCCGCCCTCGTCGAAGGCGGGCAGCTCGACCGCCATCTCGTCCACCTCGTGCGGCACCATCACGTGCACGCGCGTCGTGATCCGCTGCTCGCCGAACCGCCAGCGGTTGATCGCCTTGCTCGCCGGCCGCTGCCGCGCCATCTCCTCGCGCGTCCCGTAGAACAGCGCGCCCGTGGGGCAGACCGTCGCGCACATCGGCTTCTTCCCGGCGCTCGTCCGGTCGAAGCACATGTCGCATTTCTGCATCTGCTGGATCCCCACCTTGATGATCGGGACCCCGAACGGACACGCCAGCTCGCAGTTCCCGCACGAGATGCACCGGGGCGTCAGGCTCGAGTGCACGATCCCGTTCTCATCCACCTTGATGGCGTCGGCCGGACAGACCGACGCGCACGTCGGGTCGGCGCAGTGCATGCAGACCATCGGCGCGGTCTGCATCGACACGCCCGGCTCGACCAGGTCGACGTGCACCATCGGCAGCCCGCGGTGCGTGTGGCACTCCGAGCACGCCGCGGCGCACGCCTGGCAGCCGATGCACCGCTGAAAATCGATGAAGAAATCACGCACCACAGCGCTCATGAGGCCTCCAGGGTGAGCTCGGCGAACAGCGACCGCGCCCGATCGGCTTCCGCGCGGGTCGCCGCGCGCACCCGGCACGCCGCGACCTTGAACTCCGGCATCTTGCTCACGGGATCGAGCGCGCGGACCGTGAGCTGGTTGGCGGCGAGCTCCTCGGGCCAGTGATACGGCAGGAACACCGTGTCCGGGCGGATCGTCTCGACGATCCGCAGCGGCACCGTGATCCCGCCGCGGCGGGTCTCGACCGTGACCAGCTGCCGGTCCACGAGGCGGAGCTCCGCCGCGAGCGCCGGGTGCATCTCGCAGACCGGCCCGGGGCTCTTCTCGACGAGGAACTTGATCCGCCGCGTCTGCGTCCCGCTGAGATAATGAAACACGCTCCGGCCGGACGTCATGTACAGCGGATACTCGGCGTCGGGCACCTCCGCGCTCGGGCGGTAGGGCGTCGGGATCAGCTTGAACCTGCCGTCCGGATGGTAGCTCCTGCCGTCCTCGAACAGCCTCGGGGTCCCCGGGTGCCCCTCCGACGGACAGGGCCAGAACACCCCCATCTCCCGCTCGACGCGCTCGTACGTGATGCCCGCGTAATCGGCGGTCCCGCCCGCGCTCGCGCGGCGCAGCTCGTTGAAGATTTCCTCGCTGCTCGAGAACGCGAAATGCTCCCCCCTCCCGAGCCGCCTCGCGAGCTCGAGGAGTATCCACGTGTCCCGCCGCGCGTTGCCCGGCGGGTCCACCGCGGCGCGGATGCGCACCACGCGGGCCTCCGCGGTGGTCGAGGTGCCCTCTTCCTCCTCGTGCAGCGAGCCGGGCAGCACGACGTCCGCGTAGCGGGCCGTCTCGCTCATGAAGAAGTCGATGACGCAGAAGAAATCGAGCTTCTCGAGCGCCTCGCGCGCGAAATTGGTGTCGGGGTGGCTGACCATCGGGTTGAAGCAGATGTTGAGGAGCCCGCGGATCTCGCCCGCGTGGATCGCCTCGAAGATCTCGACCGTGGTCTTGCCCTTGCGCGGGAGCTCGGCGTCGGTGATCCCCCAGACACCGCAGATGTGCTGGCGGTGCTCGGGGTTCTCGATATCGCGGTTGCCGGGGAGCTGATCGCACTTGTGCCCGTGCTCGCGCCCGCCCTGCCCGTTCCCCTGCCCCGTGATCGTCCCGTAGCCGCAGCCCTTGCGGCCGATCCTGCCGGTGGCGAGCACGAGGTTGATCAGGCTGAGGACGTTCTCGACGCCCTTCGTGTGCTGCTCCACGCCGCGCGCGTGCAGGAGGAAGCTCGTCTTCGCCTGCCCCCACGCCGCGGCGACCTCGCGGATGAGCGCCGCCGGGACGCCGCAGATCTCCGCGGCCCACTCCGGCGTGCAGCGCTCCACCGAGGCGCGGAGCTCGGCCCAGCCGGCGCAGCGCTGCTCGACGAACTCCCGGTCGACCCAGCCGTTCTCGACGAGCTCGCGGAGCAGCGCCTGGTTGAGCGCGCTGTCGGTCCCCGGGCGCAGCGGGACGTGGTAGTCCGCCGTGCGGCCGATGGGCGTCTCGCGCGGGTCGACGACGATGAGCTTCGCCCCCCGGTCGCGCGCCCTCCAGATGTAGTGCGTCAGCGTCGGGAAGCACTCGCTCACGTTGGTGCCCGCGAGCAGCACGACGTCCGCGTCGGGGATGTCTCCCCAGCCGTTCGCCGTGCGGTCGATCCCGAACGCCTTCTTGTTCCCCGCGCCCGCGGAGACCATGCAGAACCGGCCGTTGTAATCGATGTTGGCGGTGCCGAGCGCGAGGCGCGCGAACTTGCCCGCGAGGTAGCTCTTCTCGTTGCTGAGCGACACCCCGCTCAGCATCGCGAAGGCGTCCTTGCCGGCCTTTCCCTGGATCGCGCGCGCCCGCGACGCCACGAGATCGAGCGCCTCGTCCCAGCTCGCCTTCCGGAACCCGCTCCCCTGCCGGATCAGCGGATCGGTCAGGCGGTCGGGGTGGTGCGTCTGCATGTACCGCTTGACGCCCTTCGGACAGAGCCGCCCCTCGTTGAACGGGAACTCCTCCCACGGCTCCAGGCCGATGACCTGGTTGTCCTTGACTTGCAGCTTCACGCCGCACTGCATCCCGCAGAAGCAGCAGTGTGTCTCGACCAGCCTGTCGGGCTCGGGCTTCGGCCCCCACCCGGTCACGGGCGAGTCGGAGACGTGCGGTCCGTACTCGCGGATGTAGTCGGAGATGGGCAGTCTCAGGTGCGTCATGTGCTGTCTCCTCCCGTCCTGTCGCTCACGAGAAGCGCCCGCCTCGGGCCCTGTCGTGCGCGCGGCCGATGAGCATCCGCCGCCCGCGCGGCGAGACCTCGCTCCACGCGGCGCCGGTCCCCGACCGCGGCGCGTAATCGAACCCAACCTCCCCGAGGACCTCCTTGAGGTCGTCGGTCTGGAGCTTCGCCGCGAACGCCTCGCCCGTGACCGGGCAGGTCGCCTTCTCGCCCCGGTCGCCGGCCTCCTTGTAGAACGTGACGCCCACCGACGCGGGGCGCTGGAACACGTGGAAGAGCTTGCCGAAAGGCAAGTAGAGGAGCGTCACGATCACCGTCAGCGCGTGGAGCTGGGCGAGCGCGCCGTAGAAATACCCGTGCAGCCACGTGTAGCTCACCCAGAGCAAGAGCCCGCTCACGCTCACGGCGAAGAGCAGGAGGAGCGGCAGGAGGTCGCGCTCGAAGCGCTGGACCGCCACCGCGCCGCTCTCCCGCGTGCGGCGGACCATGGCGAGCATCACCCCGGGGACGACCATGAACCCGCTGATGATGAGCGCGTGAAAGACCGCCCACCCCACGACTCCATGGACCGGGATCTCCGACACCGGGTAGCCGAAGACCACGACGCGGTAGGTCGCGCCCGCGCCGGACGCGCCGGACTCGAAGTGAAGCCAGCCGAACACCAGCGGGAACGTCACGGCCGCGGCCAGCATGCAGCCCCACGCGATGAGCATGTGCGCGATCCACCGCGTCAGGCCGCGCCGCAGGATGAAGTCCTGCGCGACGATCTTCGACCAGAGCGCCTCGACGATGAGGGTCGGCCGGCGGAGCCGCGGCCAGCGGCGCGGCGAGAAGAGCACCTGGAAGCCGCGGACCCAGTACTTCCGGGTCGGCGGCTTGCTGAGCCAGACGGAGTACCTGTACACGACCCCGAAGGTCATGAAGAGGCAAGCGAAGGTGTAGCCCACGAGCGCGGAGTCGAAGTCTGCGAGATCGCGGCTGCCCACGACGATGAGCGCCGCGAGCGCGGCGGTGGCGACGACCCCGTTGCGGACCGCGCCGAGGTGGACGAGCGGGACGCGCCGCGGCGCGCTCCCGCCTTCGCGGGGGCGGGCGGGCGCCGCGCGGCACGGGCGCCCGTCGGCGAGCTCCGCGCTCATCGCTGCGCCTCCACGGCCGCCGCCGCGCCGCGCTCCGGCACCGCGGCGAGGCGCGGCGGCGCGTCGTCCGCCGCGCTGGCCGCCGGGCGCGCCTGCCGCGGCGCCCAGAGCGGGTAATCGATGCCCGCGAGGCGATTGATGACGATGGCTTGCAGCGTGAGCAGGGCGACGCCCCCGAGGAGCACCAGCAGCATCGGCGGCCGGTCCACGATGCCC
The DNA here is from genome assembly GCF_051530195.1 of Sorangium sp. So ce321. NCBI lineage: Bacteria > Pseudomonadati > Myxococcota > Polyangiales > Polyangiaceae > Sorangium > Sorangium sp. So ce321. The sequence goes on from NZ_CP150329.1 coordinate 9,852,608, forward strand.
AGCGACACGATGAGCGTCGTGGCGCCCGCGGGCGGGTGGGGCGCGCGGGCGAGCACCATGAGGCCGGCCGTGAGCCCCAGCGAGAGCGCCGCGGCCAGGGCGCGCGGGAGGGTCACGCCGCCGGAGATCGCCGGGCCAGCGTCCGTCAGCCCCGTGACGAGCAGGCTCACGTAGGCGACCGCGATGGCGATGCTGTGCCCGATGAGGGTGTTGCGTGGCGCGGCCGAGGCAGCCCTCGGCGTGTAGAAGAACAGGAAGGCGGTCGGCCCGAGCGACGGAAACACGAGCGGCGCCTTCGTCACCGCGGCGAGGGCCGCCATCAGGCCGATGCTGACGAACCCGTTCACGCAGCTGAAGGCCGCGAGCACCGGCACCTCCGCGTAGCGCTGCAGGAGCCGCGGCAGCCGCAGGCGCGAGAAGATCCCGCGCGCGACGTCCGACATCTCGCCGCCGATCGGGTGCTGCGGTGAGATGGGACCGTAGCCGCGCCCGGCGCCCCACGGCTCCGCCGGCGGCGGCGCGGATCGACTGTCGCTGTCGGCCCTCATGCGCCGCGGGCCCCGCGCTCGCCCCGCAGCTGCGGGAGCGGAGGTCGCCCCCCGCAGGGCCACTGCGGCAGGTCGACACCGGGGCGCGAGGCGTGGAGGAGGATCTCCTCCGACGCGCCGAGCTCCACCCGGAAGCGCACGAGCGCGCTGCACTCGGCCCCGATCGGGTGGCCGGTCGAGAGGTCGAAGGCGATCCCGTGCAGGGGGCACTGGATCTCCTTGCCCCCGAGGATCCCGTCCGCGAGCGGTCCCCCCTTGTGGGGGCAGCGCGCCTGCACGGCGAACAGCTCGCCAGCGCGCGTCCGGAACACGGCCACCTCGCGGCCGCCGACGTGGAATGCCCGCCCCTCACCCACGGGGATCTGGGTCAGCGGGCCAAGGTTGAAGACCGTCTTCTCATCCAGCGCGATATCGCTCATCACAGAACCTCCTCTCCTGCCGGCGCGCGCGCCGGCAGGAGAAAACTCCTCATCTCCGCCGGGACGCTATACCCGTTCCCGGCGCTCCGCTCCATCGCTCCCGCCCTACCCCGCCTGCGACGGCGCGCTGCCCGTCGGCGGGAGCAGCGTCGCGAACTGGGACGGATGGATCGGGCTCTCCGCCTCGCTCCAGGGGTCGACATACGCCTCGACCGAGGCCTCGACCTCCGCGTCGAGGCGCGCCGCGATCCCCTCGGCGTCGTCCACGATCACCCGCCGCACCTTCGCGATCCCGACCCGATCGACGAAATCGTACGAGCGCTCCATGTACCTGGCCTGCTCGCGGTAATACTGCATGAAGCGGCCCGCGTACCGGATGACCTCCTCGTGCGTATCAACCACGCAGAGCAGGTCTCCCTTCCTCACGCGCGAGCCCGCCCCGCCTCCCACGTAGATCTCCCACCGGCCGCCCTCGATGGCGACGGCGCCCACGTCCTTTGTCGTCGCCTCCGAGCAGTTGCGAGGGCACCCGGCGGTGGCGAGCTTCAGCTTGTGGGGCGCCTCGAAGCCCTGGAACCGCCGCTCGATCGCGATGCCGAGCGACGTGCTGTCCCCCACCCCGTACCGGCAGAACTCGCTCCCGACGCACGTCTTGCAGGTGCGGAATCCCTTCGTGTAAGCGTGACCGGACGGCATGCCGAGGTCGCGCCACACGTCCGGCAGCCTGTCCTTCGCGATGCCGAGGATGTCGATCCGCTGGCCGCCGGTGATCTTCACCATCTTCGCGTCGTAGCGCTCGGCCACGTCGGCGATCTTCCGGAGCTGGGCCGGCGACGTGACGCCGCCGTAGATGCGCGGGATGACGCTGAACGTCCCGTCTCGCTGGATGTTCGCGTGCACGCGATCGTTGATGAAGCGCGCGTCGCGCTCGTCCTCGTACTCCTTCCCCCAGACGCCCTTGAGCAGCGAGGCCAGCCCCGGCTTGCTCGCGATGTCCTCCTTGCCGCCCGCGAGCTCCCGGAACACCGACGAGACGCTGCGCAGCCCGCGCTCCTTCACGAGCCGGATGAGCTCCGGCTTCGCGTGGGGCACGCCGGGCACGTAGTAGTGGACCGAGGGGTCCTCCATCGCGTCCTCGCCGAGGACGAGCTCGAGGACGGCCTGCACCTGGGGCTTGCACGCCCCGCAGCCGGTGCCGGCGCGCGTCGCCTGGCACGCCTGCCGGAGCGTGCGGCAGCCGCCCCGCGCCGCCGCGGCGATCTGGCCTTTCGAGACGCCGTTGCAGTTGCACACCTGCGCCTCGTCGGGCATGTCTGCCATGCTGGGCTCGCCCGCGCCCCCTCCGGCGCCGGGGAAGCCGGCGAAGAGGAGCTCCGCGCGGTCGTCGGGGACCTCGAGCCCCCGCTCGAAGATCTGGAGCAGCCGGCCGCCGGTCGCCCCGTCGCCGAGCAGGATGGCGCCCGCGAGCGTCCCGCCCCGGATCACGAGCTTCCGGTAGATCCCCCGTGCCTGCTCGACGTAGGCGACCTCCTCCGCCGTGTCGTCCGCGGCGCTCTGCTCCCCCATGACCACGAGGTCGACGCCCATCACCTTCAGCTTGGTCGAGACCTTCGAGCCCACGTACGCCGCGTCGGGCCTGCGCTCGGTGAGCCGATCGGCGAGGACGCGCGCCTGCTCCCAGAGCGGGGCCACGAGCCCGTAGGTGCGCCCGCGGTGCTGGACGCACTCGCCGAGCGCGTGGATGTCCGGATCATCGGGCGAGCAGAGGTCGTCTCCCACGACGATCCCCCGCTCGACGGTGAGCCCCGCGTCGCGCGCGAGCTGCGCGTTCGGCCGGATGCCGGCGGAGATCACCACGAGATCGCACGCGAGCTCGCTCCCGTCCTCGAAGCGGAGCCCCTCGACCCGCTCCTGCCCGAGGATCTCCCGGGTGGACCTCTCCAGATGGATGCACAGCCCCATGCCCTCCAGGGCGCGCTGGAGGACGGCGCCCCCGGCCGCGTCGAGCTGCACTTCCATGAGGTGCTTCATCAGGTGCACCACGTGGACCTCCAGGCCGAGCCCGAGCAGGCCGCGCGCGGCCTCGAGGCCGAGGAGCCCGCCGCCGATCACGGCCGCCCGCCGCGATCGCCGCGCGCGCTCGATGATGCCGCTGCAGTCGTCGAGCGTCCTGAACACGAACGCGCCTTCCTTGTAGCCCCCGCCCTCGCGCAGGAGGCCGTCGATCCTCGGCACGAAGGCGCTGCTCCCCGTGGCGATGACGAGCTTGTCGTAGGCCTCGACGACGCCCGACGCCCCGCGGACGACCTTGCTGTCGCGGTCGATCGAGGTGACCCGGACGCCGGCGTGGAGGCGGATGTCGTTCTCCTCGTACCAGGACAGCGGGTTGATGAAGATGTCCTCCGGGTCCTGGGTCCCGGCGAGGACGTTCGACAGGAGGATGCGGTTGTAATTGCCGTAGGGCTCGTCGCCGAACATGACGATCTCGAAGCGATCCTTGCCCCCGCGCGCCAGGATCTCCTCCACGAGCCGCGCGCCGGCCATCCCGTTGCCGATCACCACGAGCCGCTTTCTTTCCTGTGGTGGGACCTCTCGCCCGCTCGTGCTGGTGGCGCCGCCCTCGCGCGCGGCAAGTCCCGATGCGTTCCTCATGAGACTCACTTCTCCTTTCCAGACAGCCACTCACTGCGTAAAGCCGCGCGCGCGGGCCCGGCACGCCGCCGAGCCCGGTCGTCCACCGAGCGGGCGCGCGCCGGTCCGCGCCCCGGAGACAGCGCTCCATCGCTGCCCAGAGCGTGGGCAACGAGCGCTCAGCCGTTTTTCGCCATGGATCTACAGATGCATCCTGGATGCATCAGCCGCTCCAGCTTGTGCGCCAGCCTTCATGCACAGCGTCCTTGTGGCCCAGGAGACGGAGCCAGGCAGACGTCTGGTTCCGGGTGTCGTGACGAATCAGGAGAGCCCCGATCGCGCCGTGAGAAACCGCGCGGATGCCTGGTGGGCACGACAGGCGCCGGAGCGAACGACATCTGCGACGGCTTCGTGACAGAGGAATAAGCGCGGCGCAGCCTTGTTGTGAGCGCGGCGCAGCCTTGCTGCGAGCGCTGCGCAGCCTGAGCGAACGACATCCGCGACGACGTCGTGACAGAGGAATAAGCGCGGCGCAGCCTTGTTGTGCGCGCGGCACAGCCTCGTTGTGCGCGCCGCGCAGCCTTGCTGTGAACGCGGCGAAGCGTTGTTGTGAGCGCCGCGCGGCCTTGCGGCGAGCGCGGCGAAGCCTTGTTGTGCAGGCGGGAGCCGACTGTGCTCCTCGCGGGCGCGCGTCAGCGCGCCGCTCGCGCGGCCGGCGGGAAAGCCGAGCCTGACCGGCGGGAGGCCGCTACAGGTCGCGCTCGAAGCCCGCGTACGCCGTGGGCGACTCGCGCACGAGCACCCGCAACGTCGCGCCGGCGACGGGCGCCTCGTCTGCGGGGAGCTTCGCGACGTCCGCGGCGAGCAGCCCGGCCACGTGCTCGGCCACGCGCTCGGTCGTCGAGGTGCGCCCGGGGAAGGCCTGGTGCTCGTCGAGGTTCTGGTAGTCGATCGTGTCGAGCGCCCGGCGCAGCGACGCGTGCAGCGCGCCGATGTCCATGACCACGTGGTGCGGCCCGAGCGCCTTGGCGCGGATCTCGACCTCGACGGCGTACGTCGCGCCGTGCATCCGGGTCGCCGGGCCGAAGAACGGATCGGAGAAGCTGTGCGCGATCATCACGTGATCGCTGACGCCGAGGAGGAACATGGCAGGCCTCTGGAGCGGTGCTGAGACGAGGAGGAGATGAATCGCCAGGGACGGCGAGCACGCCAGGAGAGCCAGGAGACATGAATTGGAATTTTCTTCCCCTGGCGCTCTCGGCGGCTTTCTCGATCGAGATCGCTGTACCCGGCGCGGCCGCTCGCCGCGCTAGGTCGCCTCCCGCGTAGCCGATCGCGATCCGTAGTGGAAGACCGTCTGCAGCCGAGCGCCGGGCGCGGCCGCGAGCTCGGCGTAGGCCGATGGCGCGGCGTCGAACGGGACGGGCGGGTCCAGCAGCGCGTCGAGCGCAGCGTCCTCCAGGAGGGCGCGGACGAGCGCGAACCGCCGCGCGTGATCCCAGCGGGGCGCGCGCTCGGGCGGGATCGTCGACACCTGGCTCGCGCGGAGGCGCAGCCGGCGGCGGTGGAACTCCGCGCCGAGCGCGACCGGGCTCGCGCGCGCCCCGTAGAACGACGCCACGGTCACCGTCGCCTCGCGCGCCGCGTGCGCGATCGCGCGGTCGAGCTCGCTCGGGTCGCCCGTCGCGGCGATCACGACGTCCGCGTCGCCGCGCGGCCGGTCGTCCTCCGGCCGGGTCGCCGCGGCGGCGCCGAGCGCGAGGCCGGCCTGGCGCCGCCGCTCGCTCGGCTCGACCAGCCGGACCTCCGCCCCCGCGCGCCGCGCGAGCGCCACGACGAGCAGCCCGACGATCCCGCCGCCGAGCACCACCACCGCGTCTCCGAGCCCGATCCCCGCGTCCCACACGCACGTGATCGCCGTCTCGAGGTTCGCGGCCAGCACCGCGCGCTCGCCCGGGATCGCGCGGGGCAGGCCGCGCGCCGCGCCCGGCCCGAGCAGGTGCACATCGCCGTGCGGCGCCAGCGCGAAGACGCGGTCGCCGAGCGCGAGCGCCGCCCCCTCGCCGCGGGCGACGACCTCGCCCACCCACGCGTAGCCGTAGCGGCGCGGGTACGTCGGCGCGCCTGGCGCGTCGAGCGACGGATCGAAAGGCGTCGGCCCCTCGCCGCGGAACAGCAGCAGCTCCGTCCCCTGGCTCACGCCCGAGGCGACAGCGCGCGCGACGATCTCGCCGGCCTCGGGCGCGCGCGGCGGGGCGCCTGGCCGCACCTCGACGGCGCCGGGGCGGACGAACCAGAGCTCCCTCGCGGGCGGCGCGGCGTCAGTCGGGATAGCCAATGTCTCCTCGCAGCAGCAGGTTGCCCCCGAGTAGCTCGACGGCTGGCTCGCGCAGGTCGATCGCCGACGCGAGCGGCGCCTCGCCCAGCGCGCCGACCGCGGGGATCGCCGTGTCGCCGAAGAGGCGCGGCGCGATCTCGACCTCGGCGCGGTCGGCGAGCCGCGCGCGCAGGAACGACGTGAGCACCATGCCGCCGCCCTCGACGAGCAGCCGCCGGACGCCGCGCGCGTGGAGCTCGGCGAGCGCGTGCGGCAGCGAGACGCGGCCGCTGTCGTTCGCGGGCACGACGACGACCTCTGCGCCGCGCTCCTCGAGGCGCGCCCGCGCCGCGTCCGGCGCGCGCCCTGCGGCGCCGATGACGAGCACGCGTCCGCCTGGCGGCTGGCCTGACGATGGGTGGCCGGGCGACATCAGCAGGCGCGCCCCTTCCGGCACGCCGAGGGCGCTTGCCAGCACCACGCGCAGGGGCTGGGGCCCTGCGCATGCGCGCACGGTGAGGAGCGGGTCGTCGATGACGACGGTGCGGATGCCGACGAGCACCGCGTCGTGGTCTGCGCGTGCTCGGTGGGCGTGCTCGATGCCTGCGGGCGTGCTGAGCCCGACGCGCTCGCCCGGCGTCGCGATGCGTCCGTCGAGCGTCTGGGCGAAGTGGAGCGTGACGAGCGGCCGCGGCGCGCTCATGGCGCGCTCGCGTGCGCTTGCGCGGCGCGGACGAGCGCGCGCGCCGCACGGGCGAAGGGGGACTGCGTCGTCGTCCCGAGCCGGCAACGGAGCCTCCGGGCCACGGCGGCACTCTAGATCAGAACGCCCGGCCCGGGGAGGAGAGCTCGCGAGCGGCTCGACGCGAACGGCTCGACGCGAGCGGCTCAGGGAGAGCGGATGCCCACCCCCGGCCCGTGCTCGGCGCTTCGCGCCTGCGCGCGGTCCACCCCTCCCAAATCGCGCGCTCCGCGCGCTCAGGGAGGGGGTGCGCCGTCCGGTACCTCCGGCCCGGGTGCGAAGTTCGGAGAGATGAAAGCGTGCACGACCTGCGTCAGGACATCAGGCCGAGCACGAAGAGCGCGTCGGACCAGAGCGGCCAGAGCGTGCGGTAGGGGTGCGTCGCCAGCACGACGCCGCCGCTAGGGAGAAGGCGGCGGACATGGAATGGGGCGTGCTCTTCGAGGAAGCGGACGTGCCCGGGCGATGTGACCTTCGCGTTGAAGGCGGGCGGGCCCTCGCCCTCGGGTGCCTCCCCGAGCTGACGGAGCAGCTCCATGATCTCGCGCGCTTTTGGTTCGGCGGCGCGCCACGCGTCGTCGGGCACCGCCGCGGCCTCGAGCGCTTCGAGCAGCGTGGCCGGCGGCGTCGCGAGCGCCTTGAGCACGGTCTCGCGCGAGAGGGAGCGCGTGAGCTCGCTCGCGCCTTTCATGGACACGCGCGCGCCGCGCGGCGCGGCGTCGATGCGCGCGTGGAGCGCTTCCATCGACATGCCTGCGATGCGCGAGACGCTCTGCTTCTCGTGGAGGCTCACCCAGGAGAGGGCGAGGTCGCGCGCGAGCTCCGCGGCGTTCGCGTTGTAGGTCGCGCACATCTCGACCGGGGCGAGCCAGTCCTCCTTGTCCGTGCAGGCGCCGGCCGGCACGCGCCCGCTCGTATCCGGCGCGCAGAGGCGGAGCAGGAGGTCCTCGATGTCGCCCTGAACCAGGTGGCAGGCGACCGCGGCCTCGGCCTCGACCGAGCGCGGGCCGCCGCCCACGGGAATCTCGCAAGGGTAAAAATCCCGCTTGCGTTCGCCCGCTTCCAATCTGACGGGGCCGAAAGGATGGCGACGCTCGCTCACTTCGGGGTAGCACGCGGCGCTGAAAACCATGATGCGTTCGGAATCGTTCAGCATCATGCCGGACAGCACGTGAGCGCTGTTCCGTCCTCCGAAGTGGGCGCGGATCATCGCGAGCGCATCCTCCATGGATGACGTCTTGCACCAGATGTCGGGGCTCACGTCCACCGAGATAAGATCCCCTGGGATGACCAGCGCAGACAGCGCCGCTGCGAACGCATCGACCCGTTCTGGCTCGGTACACCAGGCGAAAAAGTGAGGCCTTGATTCGCTCATAGCCGGATCACCATGATGAATTTGTTGAAGCCTTTCAGGGTCACGGTTTTCCCTGTCTCGGTGTCGAACAGGTACCCGTCCTTGACAGTGAACTTCTCCGGATTGAACTTCGCGCCCTGCTCCATGATGAGTTCGACCCGTTCCACGTCACCGGCCAGACCCTTCTTCGTCACCGCCTCCATGGCATTCGTGAGCTGATTGCGCACGTCGCTAACCGGGATCGTTCCGCCGCCCTTTGCCTCGCTCAGGATGAGCTTGTGCCCGCTGGACACCGACACGAAGTCGGGAGCCATCCCCTCGATCGTGCCAGGGCGTGACTCCTTCAGTATGCCGAGCACCCGGCGCACGCCGTCGTCGCCGACCCCGACGAGCGATCGGCCGTCGTCCACCAGGAACTTGGCCGCCTTTTTCTCGAAGATGTCCACCTCGAACTTGGTGATCGCCCCGGGCAGGTTCTTGTACCCCCTGACGCGGTTCGTCTTCAGGATCTGGGCGAATGCCTCCTCGATCTCCGCGATCTCCCCGGCCACCCGGATCGCGGACGGCCGGAGGCCGCTGCTCGTGACGCCACGCCACATCGGCCCGATCGCCCCGAGCCCGAAGCCCACCCCCGAGAAGATCCGCTCTTCGTCGCTCAGCTCCTGCCCCGCCGGCAAGCACCACGCCTTCCCCGTCACGGCCTCGCACAGGTCGAGCACCGGCCCGACCACCGGCACGAACCCGACGCCGATGCGCGTCGTCGCGTGCACCAGCGTCTGCATCATCCCCGCGTACGCCTCGACCCCTTCCCCGACCGTCGACATCGCCCCCGCGAACGCATTGATCATCTCGTAAAGCTGTGTCTGCTCCAGATCGAGCCCGTCGCCCGTCCACTGGTTCAGGCTGTCCTTCATCTGGTCGGCGAGCGCATCGAACCGCGGCTTGAGCACCGTGTCCACCTGCGCCCGCAGATGCGCCGGCACCGGCGTGTCAGCGAACCAGTCCGACGCATCCATGTACCGCCGCACGTGCCCGGTGACCCGGTTCTGCGCCTTCAGGAAAGCGTTGGTCTCCGCGAGCGACACCCCCGACCTTGCCAGGATCGCGCGCTCCAGCGCCGCCTCGTTCGCCCGCCACGCCCGCACGTTCGCCACGAAGTCGGCCCGCGCGACCACCACCCCGCCGCTGACGTCCGCCTCGAGCGCCGCGATCACCGCGTCCGCGTACGCCGCGTACGGGTCGTTCCCCGCCTCGAACGCCCCGTCCACCTCCGAGATGTCCGGCACTTCGACCCACGGGACGTCGTGCTCGCCGAGCGCGTAGTTCGACGGGTCGTCCGGATCCCACCCCTCGTCGCGCGCCGCCTGCGTCGCGAGGTCCGCCACCTCGTCCACCTGCGCGCCGAAGTTGTCGATCAAGCTCGCCAGCTCGTTCTCCAGGTCGGAGACGCTCTGCTTCAGGTCGTCGACAAGCTGCTCCATCGCAGCCCGCGTCTCGGCGTCGACCACGTCCTCGTAGCGGTCCAGGATGGCGTCGAGGTCCGTCCGCGAGATCTCGGCGAGCGGCCGGCTCACCAGATCGTGCAGCTCGGTGTCGAGCTGCTGGAGCAGGTCCATCCTCGCCCGCAGGTCCGCGATCCTGGCGGCGTTCCGGACGAGCTTCTCGAGCAGCTTGGCGAGCGCGGTTTCGAGGATCGCGATGTCGCGTGCGAGCGGCGGGCTGATCTCCGCGAGGCTCAGGTGGAGCATCGTGTCACCCGAGAATGCCGTCCCTGTGCGCCACACGTCGAACACAGGCTTGTTCAGCCCGAGCGGTACCGAGACAAGGCTCACGATCTCATGCGCGTCGGTGCACCAGTCGTCGCCGCCGGAGTTGAAGGCCTGGAAGTGGAAGTCGTTCGCGCCCATCCGCAGCAATACCGAGTCGAACCCCGCCTCGGCCCGGAAGCTTCGCGAGCCGTCCCCGTGGTCCACGAACGTGCCCGGGACCTCGTAGGTGGGCAGCGGCGTGTCGTTGACGCCGAAGTACGCTCCTCCGTTGTCGGCGAGGCCGGTACTCTCGCACGACGTGCTGGATTGCGTGTTGATCCAGCTCAGGCTGTACGGCGTGCCAGCCCAGGCGAGCGACGGCGCCAGCAGCGCCAGCGTCGTCACCAACGCGACGAGCTTCTGGAAAGCCGCGGCGCTCCGGACGCGCAGCGCGACGCAGACCGTACGGCTCATGTCCCCTCCACGCCGCGCACGGCGGCATCGTACGCCATCGCGGCGCCCTTCACGTCGCCCGCGTCGAGCCGCGCCTGCGCGGCGTCGAGCAGCGCCGCGGCCATCCCCTTCTCCCGCAGCGTCGCGAGCCCCGCCGCGATCTTCCGCGGCAAGCCCGTCCTGAGCTCTGCCTCCGCGGCGTCGAACTTTCCTCGAAGCTCCGCGCACCCGGCCTCGCGCCACGACGAGCCCGCCGCCTCGCAGAGCGGCCGCACCTGTACCAGCGCCAAAAGCTCCCCGCAGCGCTCAGCGAGCAGCGGCAACCCGAGCCGCTCGCTCATCGGCGGCGCCGCCGACACCGCCGCTGCCCGCGCACGCGCTGCCTCGCGGAAGACCGCCGACGCCTTGCGGGTCCGCGACCGCGCGATCGCCGCGCGCGCCTCCGTGTCCCCCTGCAACACCAGGAGCGCCTGCCGCCTGAGGCCGACGCCGCCGAGCAGCGCTGTCGCCGTCCTGTCGCTGCGGGCGACCCGCTGCTGCACGTACCCCAGCATCGCATTCAGCGAGCGCAGCGCCCCCGAGCTCATGTCCGGCACCACCGCGCCGTGCGTGGCGAGGAAATCCTCGTGCGGCGCGATCGCCTCCTCGAACGAGGCCACGGACGCCTGGATTCGCGCCGAGAGCGCCATGATCTCGACAGTGAGCTCGCTCGGCGCGCGGCTCGCCTCGCGCGCCGCCGCGAGGATCGACCGCTCGATGCCGTCGAGATCGTCCAGCGCCGACCGCGACGCCTCCCCCGAAAGCGACGCGTACGCCGTCGTCTCCGCGGCCTCGGTAGAGCGGTAATCAACGAACCGCGCGACAACGCGCGCGTACTCGGCCTGCAGCGGCGGGGCCTCGTCCCTCGCCTGCTCGAAGACCGACTTCGCGGCGGCCATGGACTGCCTGTCCGCCGCGAGCGCGGCGAGGAGCGGGTCCTTCTCGGCGTTCGCCTTCTCGGTCATGGCCTCCTTGAACCGATCGGCCGCACGGACGGGCTCCTCCTGGAGCAGCAAACGCTGTTGGCCTGCCGCGTACTCGAGCAGAAAGCGGAGCTCGCCGGAGAGCGTCGCGCCGTAAGACTCAGCATTCCTCTCCTCGTCGCGCACGTACGAGACCACCCTGTCCACATTGCCGAGCCAGAGACCCAGTGTGTCCTTGCTCGCGGCGAGATCGCGCATCGACACGCCGCGGGGCAGCTCTGCCCACATCTCGATCGGCAGATCTCCGTGCGCCTCGGCCTGGCTCCACGCGTCGGCCGGGCTCCGGTTCGCGCCGACGCAGTACTCCTCGCCATCGCCGTTCGCCGGCCTCGCGCAGAAGCTCCCGAGCGAGTCGTCGCTGCGCTCCCACAAGCACCCGGATGGCCCCGCGCCGAGGCCCCAGGCGGCGACGGCCGCCACGAGGATCGTCCCCTGTTGCCGTGTTCTCATTCTCATTGCCTCCACCCCGCGATTTTTCTCGCCGCGCACGCTCGCTCGCATCCAACGCCAGAGGCAAGCGTCCACACGAGAGCGGTAGGACATTGCTCAGCCGAGGAGCGCGCCCGGCGCGGCATCCCGTCCGCCCGCGGCGTACACGGCCGCTCGCCGGAAAGTCGGCGAATCGGCGGACGAGGTCGTGGCGACCGAGGGAAGTGACCCAGTGCACAAAATTCGTCGTCCGGCGCACGTCCGAGACCTTCCGGCGCGCTCCGGAAGCTTCCGTCACGGAAACGAAGCCCTCCGGCGCGCTCCGGAGCACGAGATTTCGCGTACTTGGGGGCGTCCGCCTCGCCGCCAGTGCCGTCCGGCACGCGCCGGAGGACGAATTTTCCCGTAAATTTCACATCCTGCTCCGCGACGGAAGCCTCCGGCGCGCGACGGAAGCCTTCGAGCCGGCGACGGAAGCCTTCTGGCCGGCGACGGAAGCCTTCGCACGGGTGCCGGAGCCCTTGCGCCCGCTCCGGGTCCCTGAGCCGACGACCCGCCATCCGGCGCGCCGCGCCGGCCCAGCGCTCGCTTGCCGTGCCGGTCCGGGCGCCCTAAGCGCCCAGCGATGCCCATCGCCTGGCCTGATCTCTCGGCGCGCTGCGAGCGCGCGGGCATCCCGCTGCGCGGCGGGTTCCACCCTCGCGGCGACGACCGCGTCCCGGCGGCCGGGAACCTCGCGGCGGAGACGCTCGTCCTGCTCGGCAACGCGGGGCCGTCGATGTGGCGCGCGTTCTCGCGCGCTCGCGAGGACGCCCCCGACCTATCGCTCGACGACTGGACGGCCGCGGTGGTCTCCGCGCTCGCGGCGGAGCTCGGCGCGGCCGCGCTCTTCCCGTTCACCGGCCCTCCCTACTGGCCATTCCAGCGCTGGGCGCAGCGCGCCGAGCCGGTCTATACGTCGCCCCTCGGCATCCTCATCCACCCGCGGTTCGGCCTGTGGCACGGCTACCGCGCCGCGCTCGTGTTCGCGGAGCGGCTCTCGCTCCCGCCGCGCAACGACGCGCCGAGCCCCTGCGCGTCCTGCGCCGACAGGCCCTGTCTGAGCGCCTGCCCCGTATCCGCGTTCTCCCCCGGCAGCTATGATGTCGACGCCTGCGTGCGCCACCTCGACGCCTTGCCGGCCGCAGGCTGCATGACCGGAGGGTGCCTGTCCCGCCTCGCGTGCCCGGTCGGTCAGGAGCACGTCTATCCGGAAGAGCAGCGGCGCTTCCACATGCGCGCGTTCCGGCGCGCGATGCCGAAGGCGGATGGTCAGATGGGCGGCGGAAGCGCTGGCGGCCAGCGCAAGGACGAACCTGAAGAGGATCAATCCCGCCGGAGCCGGTGAAGGCGCTCCAGCGCCTCGACATTGGCGCCAACACGCGGGCGGCCATGCACACCGACGGCGTACGCTCCGACAATCAGGAATCTCGCTTCAGCGGCGGACAGGGCGGCATCCCCTGCTGGCCGGACCCGGCGTTTCCGCGCGGCTCACTGCTTCCGGATGCGATATCCCGCGCGCGGAAAGTGCAGCGCGATCTCCCCCACGGCCGGATCGCGGCGCCGGACCGTGATCTCGGAGGCCGAGAGCCGCGCGACGACGCCGCGGCTCTCCTCGGGACCGTAATCGTCGGCCGTGATCGTCACGGCGTCTCCCGGCCGCAGCTCCTCCCCGGCGGCGACCTCCCCGCCGGCGACGTCCGCCGGCTCGGACGCGCGGGCGATCGCGAGCGCCTCTGCGGCGGTCATCGGTCGAACGTCGCCCGGGCCGAAGCCCTCGACGCGCGCGAACCACGCCGCGAGCGCCGGCCGCGCCCCGATCTCGGCCGACAGCCTGGCGCTCGTTCCGACGCTCTTCTTCAGGAACCAGACCGGGTGGAAGCACGCCGCGTCCGCGATCGAGAACGCGTCACCGAGCAGGAAGGGCCGGCCGTGGAGCTGGCTCTCCAGCCGATCGAGCGAGAGCCGGGCCTGGCCCAGGGCGTGCGGCGCCGCCCGGTGGATCACGTCCTCGCTCATCGCCGGCGACATCGCCGCGCGATCGATCAGCACGCCGGGCGGCAGGACGGGGAGCAGCTCCACGACGACCGGCGGCACGACCTGCGACATGAACCGGTGGTCCGCCCAGTCCTCGATCAGCGCGGCCAGGCCGGCCTGGTCCGCCCGGAGGCAGGCAGGCTCCGGCTGCAGCTGCTCCAGCCGCCGCGCGATGCACGCCGTATCACAGTAGACATCGGCGCCGATCTGCAGGACCGGGATCCGCCGGTAGCCGCCGGTGAGCGGCGTCAGATCCGGCTTCGGCGCCATCATCGGCTGCTCGACCGAACGCCACGCGATCTTCTTGTACGCGAAGATCCGGCGGATCTTCTCGGCGAAGAGCGACAATGGATAGTGGTGAAGAATGATCTCGGCCATGAACGATCTCCCTTGCTGCGACCGCCTCGGGTCGATGGCCATCCTGGGGAGCGCGCCCGCGCCGTTCTTGGAGGATCTTGCGATCGCCCGCCGCCGTCCCTCACCAGCGCCCGACGGCCGACAGGTCCGGCCGTCCGGGCGCGCAGCGTCGCCGCCCCGTCGAGCGTCGCCGCCCCGTCGAGCACCGCGCCCGGTCGATCCAGCGGCGAGCGCGCCGCCCCGTTCCCCCGCGCCGCGCTGCCCGCGAGCCGCTAGCCTACGCCCCCGGGGGGCAGCGCCGCGCGTCGCGGCGTCCTCGGAGCGCCCTCGTCACCGATCGGATCGACCCGCTCACCGCGGGAGTTAAGGAGGCACCACCCATGCTCGCCGGCCGCATGATGGATTATCCGCTGACGCTGACGCACTTCCTCGAGCGGGCGAGGACGTACCACGGTCGCTGCGAGATCGTGACGCAGAACCCGGACAGGACCTCCTCCCGCTCGACCTACGCCGATCTGCACCGCCGCGCCGCGAAGCTCGCGCACGCGCTCACGCGGCTCGGCGTCGGCGAGGGCGACCGCGTGGCGACGCTCTGCTGGAACCACGCGCGGCACCTCGAGCTCTACCTCGGCGTGCCCGCGATGGGCGCGGTCGTCCACACCCTCAACCTGCGCCTCCACCCGAGCGAGCTCGGGTACATCGCCTCGCACGCCGAGGACAAGGTCCTCGTGGTCGACCGCTCGCTGCTCCCGCTCTACCGCAAGTTCGCGCCGCAGGTCCGCTGTATCCGGCGCGTCATCGTCGTCGGGGACGACGGGCCCGTGGAGAGCGACGGCCTGGACTACGAGGCGCTGCTCGCGCCCGAGCCGGATCACTTCGACTTCCCGACGCTGGATGAGCGCGCCGCCGCCATGCTCTGTTACACGTCCGGCACGACGGGCAACCCGAAGGGCGTGCTCTACAGCCACCGCTCGATCGTCCTCCACACGCTCGTCTCGTGCATGCACGACACGCTCGGCTTCCGCGAGCGCGACGTGGTCCTGCCGGTCGTGCCCATGTTCCACGCGATGGCCTGGGGCATGCCGTACTCGGCGGTCGCGGCCGGCGCCAGGATCGTCCTCCCCGGCCCGCACCTCGACCCCGCGTCGCTGCTCGACCTCATGGCCAGGGAGCGCGTCACGTTCGCCGCCGGCGTCCCCACGATCTGGCTCGGCATCCTCGCGCTCCTCGACGAGCACCCGGGGCGCTGGGACCTCTCGGCGATGCGCTCGATGGTGATCGGCGGCGCGGCGGCGCCCCCGTCGCTCCTCGACGGCTTCCGCGCGCGCCACGGGCTCACGGTCACGCACGCGTGGGGCATGACGGAGACGAACCCGCTCGGCACCATCGCGCACGTCCGGGCGAGCCTCGGCCCGGGCGCCGACTCGCTCGACACGCGCGCGTCGCAGGGCTACCCGGTCCCTTTCATCGACCAGCGCCACGTCGGCCTGGACGACGAGCCGCTGCCCTGGGACGGCCAGAGCATGGGCGAGCTCGAGGTGCGGGGCCCCTGGGTCGCCTCGTCGTACTTCGGCGACGAGGGCGAGGATCGCTTCACGAAGGACGGCTGGTTCAAGACCGGCGACGTCGTGACGATCGACGGCGAGGGGTACATGCGCATCGCGGATCGCTCGAAGGACGTGATCAAGTCGGGCGGCGAGTGGATCAGCTCCGTGGCGCTCGAGAACGCGCTGATGAGCCACCCCGCGGTCCTCGAGGCCGCCGTGTTCGCGGCGCGCCACCCCGTCTGGAGCGAGCGCCCTCTCGCGGCCGTCGTGCTGCGGCAGGGACAGACGGCGTCGAAGGACGAGCTCCGCGCCCACCTCGAGCCCCGCTTCGCGAAGTTCTGGCTCCCTGACGAGTACCTCTTCGTCGAGCGGATCCCGCGCACCTCGACCGGCAAGTTCCTGAAGTCGAAGCTGCGCGAGGAGTTCGCCGATCTCCTCACGGCAAAGCCCTCCGGCTGACGCGCCCGCGCGCGCCGGGGAGAAATCGCCGGACGATCCCGGCGGCGCGTGTACTAGGCTGCCTCCATGGCCGAAGGGGACCCCGAGGACTTCGCCGCCGCGCTCAACGCCGCCGGCATCGACGGCTGGATCAACGCCATGGGCCTGCGGCTGATCCGCGCCACGGGCGACGAGGTGGAGGGCGAGCTCGACATCGGGCCGCAGCACCGGCAGGCCTACGGCGTCGTGCACGGCGGCGTCCACGCCGGCATCGTCGAGACGCTGGCGTCGATCGGCGCGGCGCTCCACGCGTTGCCGGAGGGCCGCTCGGTCGTCGGGCTCGAGAACCACACGAGCTTCCTGCGCGCGGTCCGGTCGGGGCGGCTCCGCGCCACCGCGCGGCCGCTCGACCGCGGCCGGCGCACGCAGGTGTGGGAGGCCTCGGTGCACGACGAGGAGGGCCGGCTCTGCGCCACGGGGCGCGTGCGCCTCCTCGTGCTGGAGCCGGACGCGGTGCTCGCGGGGCAGCGCCCCGGCGCGCCGGGCTGACGCCGATCGCTGATCCTGACCGCCGCCTTCGCGAGGAGCCCTCGTTGCGCGACGTCGCCGCCCTCCGGATGATCGACCGCATCCCCCGCCTCGGCTGGGTCGTCGGGCCCTCGCCCGTCACGGCGCTGCCGCGGCTCGCCGCCGCGCTGGGCCTCGATTTCCTGGGCATCAAGCGCGACGACCTGTGCGAGCCCCGCCACGGCGGGATGAAGATGCGGAAGCTCGACTACCTGCTCGCCGCGCCCCCCCTGTCGGCCGCGGCGGCGTGGTCCGCGGCGGGCGGCATCGGCTCGGGCAACGTGGCGGCGCTCGTCGTCGCCGCGGAGCGGCTCGGCCGGCGCGTGCACGCGCACCTGTTCTGGACCGACCTGTCGAGGAGCGTGGTCGACAACCTCGCGTTCATCGCCTCGGGTCCGGCCTCGATCCGCTTCTATCGCTCGCGGCTCGCGCTCGCGCTCGCGCGCCCGTCGCTCTTCCTGCCGCTCCGCGCGCGGGACGGCGACGGCGCGGCGATCGTCCCGCTCGGCGGCACGTCGGCGCTCGGCATGGTGGGCGCCGTGCGCGCGGCGCTCGAGCTGTGCGCGCAGGTCCGGGCCGGCGAGCTCCCCGAGCCTGCGCGCGTCTATGTCGCGCTCGGCTCCGGCGGCACCGCCGCCGGGCTCGCTGTCGGCCTCGCGCTCGGCGGCCTGGGCTCGCGGGTCGTCGCCGTCGCCGTGGTCGAGCGCCTCCTCGCCTCGCGCTTCCGCCTGCGCGCCCTCACGGCCGAGCTCCGCGCGTTCCTCGCGCGCGCGGGCGTCGCGCCCGTGCCGCCCGCCGCGCCGATCGACGTCGTCCACGGCCATCTGGGCCGCGGCTACGGCTCGCCCACGCCCGAGTCGCTCGCCGCCTGCGAGGCGCTCGCGGCCGAGGGCATCTCGCTGGAGCCGGTCTATACCGGCAAGGCCATGGCGGCGCTCATGAAGGACGCGCGGGCTCGCCGGCTCGGCCCGGTGCTGTTCTGGCACACAGCGCGGCGCGAGCCGTTGCCCAGGCCGGAAGGCTTCTGCGAGCGCCTCCCACCCGAGCTGTCGCGGCGCCTGGGCGCCCACTGCGGCGGCGGTTCTCGATAAGAAACCTACATATCGGCGCGTCGACAGCGTCGTGCTGCTGTCGCATGGAAATGAATTTGTACGTCGCCTCGACATTGCGACGGGATAAGATCGCTTTCTCGCTTGCGCCCTCGGCAGCTGTTTGCTTTGGCTGCCCTGGCGCCTGTCACGTGCACCACGCGCGACGCGCTTTAAAAGGAGACTTCGCATGCTTCGGCTCCAATCGAACTGGTACGTTCTGTTCGCAACGCTGCTGGGTTTGACCGGGGTCGCCTGTGGCGGTGGCGACAGCGCGGCGAGCGGCTCGGGGGACACGGGCGCCGGCGCAGGCGCCGGGAATGGGTCGGGCGCCGGCGGCGGCGACTTCGGGAGCGGCGTGGCGGCGGGGCCGGGCGCTGGCAACGGCAATGGCAGCGGCAGCGGCAGCGGGTGCGACGCGAACCTCACGGGCATCGTGCGCGACTTCCGCGCCTACGAGCGGGGCGACGGGCACCCTGACTTCGAGAGGTACGAGGGCAGCGGCCTCAAGGGCATCGTCGAGCGCGAGCTGGGCCCGGATCAGAAGCCCGTCTATGCGCACCAGGGGGGGACCGAGCACACGACCGGGCCAGAGGAGTTCAACCAGTGGTACCGCGACGTCCAGGGGGTGAACATGCCCATCCAGTTCACCATCACCCCCACGGTCGACGCGAGCGGCATCGCCACCTACGACAACCGCGCTTTCTTCCCCATCGACGAGGAGGGCTTCGGTAACGAGGGCAGGGAGCACAACTACCACTTCACGTTCGAGCTTCACATGAAGTTCGTTTACAACGGCGGCGAGGTGTTCTCGTTCACCGGCGACGACGATCTCTGGGTGTTCATCAACAACAAGCTCGCCATCGACCTCGGCGGTCTCCATGGTCCGCAGACGGACAAGCTCGATCTCGACGAGAAGGCCTCCGAGCTCGGCATCGCCCCCGGCCAGGAGTACGCGCTCGACTTCTTCCACGCCGAGCGCCACACGACCGAGTCGAACTTCGTCATCCAGTCGTCGCTCGCGTTCACGAACTGCGAGCCGATCTTCGTCGACTGATCAAGAACGCCAAGAACGCCAAGAGAGAGATATCACCTCTTCTCTTGCGCGCTCGTTCACGCTCCTCGTTCCCGCGTCCAGGCTCGCCCTGGCTTCCCCTCCCCGGGGGCCGGTCAGCCCGGCAGATCCGGGCGACCCGCAGCTCAGAGCCAGAATGCCCCGCTGACGAACGTCGAATCCGCGAGCCGGTATGGCCCCCCCATGAGCTCCCTTGGCCGCGCCGCTCGCACGAGCGCTCGCGGGAGCTCGTACGTCTGGTCCATCAACCGGATCTGGACCGGCCCGGACGCCTCGACCTCCAGCGACCACTCGATGCCTCCCGCGGGCAGCCCCATGTAGGTGAACCCCCAGCGGACATCCCGCCTCGCCTGCGCCCCCCGGGCCGACTCCTCCACCCGCCGGCCGTCGACCTCCGCGCGCAGCACCTCGGTCGGTGACGCCACCTCCGCGAGCAGCCAGGGCGCTCCGCGCGGCGAAGCGACGCGGAGCCGGAGCGCCCGCACGCCCCCGCTCGTCACATCGCTGAGCACCGTGAGCGCTGGCGCCGGGAGCGCGGCGACGGGCGCCTCGCTCTGGCGCGTCAGGCGCACGAACGGCACCGCGAACGAGGGCGCCTGCGCGCGGTCCTCCGGGAAGTACGCGGCCGTCCAGGGATCGAGGTCCCGGTCGGCCGAGAGCCAGCGCGCCTCGCCGGCGGCCGCGTCGAGCGCGTAAGCGAGGCTCGCCGGCCGGGGCCGCGCCTCGGTGAAGCCGCCGGTCGCGCAGGCGACGGCGAGCGCCGCGACCGCCGGCACCCCGAAGGCGAGCGCGAGCGACCGCGAGCGGCCGCCGCCGAGGAGCTCGGCGTGCGGAAGGAACAGCCCGAAGACGAGCGCGACGGCGAGGGCCGGCGCCGCCGCCGCCGGCAGCCCCAGCGCCACAAAGAGCAGGTACGGGCCGGGCACGGCCACCGCGACCGCCGGCACCGCGGCGGCCACGAGGAGCGCGGCGTCGGTCAACATGGGAGGCAACGTGGGAGGCAGCGTGGGCGGCGCGCCGCCGCGCCGGATCGTCACGGCCGCGAGGCCCACCAGGGCGGACGCGAGCGGCCAGGCGAAGTAGAAGCTCGCGCCAGGCATGGCGAGGCTCGCCGCCGCGAGGAGCAGCAGCCAGACGAGCAGCGCGCCGAGGGCGACCTCACAGGCCCCGAGGCGCCTGCGGAGCAGCCGGTAGCCCGCCGCGGCGGCCGCGAGCGCGGCGAGCGCGAGCGCGAGCCTGTATGCGGGCGCGTTGTACGGCTCGAACGGCATCGCCCGCAGCACCGGGTGCGCGCGCCGCAGCGCCCATGCGAGCCCGCCGACCGCGGCCGACACGCCGAGCAGCAGCGCCAGAAAGCCGAGCGATCCCGCGGCGATCCGGCCCAGCGAGGCGACCCGCCGCCGCCGCGCCGCCGCCGCGACGCCCGCGAAGAGGCAGGCGATCAGCGCGGCGATCGCGGGCACCCAGCTCGTCGGGTGCGAGACGAGGTGGGCTCCCCAGGTGTTGAAATACACAGCGTCCTCGCCGCCCTGGCGCCGGAGGTCGAGCGCGCCGAAGCGCCGCGCGAGCGACAGCGCGTAATCGCCGGCGTGCTGCACGCTCCGGAGATCGAGGTTGCTCACGGTGTCGGACGGCGCGTGGTAGTGCGCGGCGCCGTCGCTGAAGGCGAAGTTCAGCCCGGGGATCCCGGCCCGCTTGAACACGCTGAGATCGGTGCTGTGGCCCATGCGCCGCGCGACCTCGGGGAAGAGCGACGACGCCACCGGGTAGGGCGCGGCGCGGGCGAGCTCGCGGACGGGCCAGGCGTCCCCGGGCCCGGTGTCGAACATCGCGACAACGCCGCCGGCCCCGCGGGCGTCGAAGTTGAGCGCGATCCCCACCTCGCCGCGCAGCGGGTGCTCGTCCATGAACGCCTTGCCCCCGAGGACGCCGCCCTCCTCTGCGTCCGTGAACAGGAGCAGCACGTCGTTGCGGAGCGGGGCGCCGCTCCGCAGCGCGCGCAGCGTCTCCAGCAGCGCCGCCACCCCGCTGCCGTCGTCGGCGGCCCCGGGGCTGCCGGGCACCGAGTCGTAGTGCGCGACGAGCGCGACCGCCCGGGTGCTGTCCGCGCCCGGCAGCCGCGCCACGATGTTCTCGACGTGCGCGGCGTCGTACGGCAGGCCCCACTGCCTGCTGAGCACCGAGGTGCTCTGGAGCTCGGGCTGCACGCCGAGCTTCGAGAGCTCCGCGAGCAGGTAGTCGCGCGCCCGCCCGTGCGCCGCGGAGCCGGTCGGGCGCGGCTCCGCGGCGATGCGCGCGAGGTGCTCCCTGGCCCGCTCGGCCGAGAACACCTCGGGCGGGGCGCTGGCCGGGACGACGGCGGGAGGGCTCAGCTGGGCGATGCGCAGCGCGACCAGCGCGAGGAGCGCGACGGCCACGAGAAGACGAGGCAACCACCTCATGCCCGGGTGGTATCACCGATCGTCGGCGCGCCGCGCGCGTCCTGCTCGCTCACGCCGCGCGCGCGGCCGCCCCGCCCGACGTGCGCGCGTCCACCCGGTCGAGGTACGCGCTCAGCGCCGCGCGGCGGCGGACCGCGCCCTGCTGCCACGGCGTCAGGTCGATGCGGAGGCTGCGCAGGTGAGCGAAGAGCGAGAGGTCCGCGACCGAGAGCGCGCCGCCGACCCAGAACCCGTCGCGCGGCGCGCGCACCTCGAGCTCGTCGAGCAGCGCCTCGAGCCGCGCCCAGCAGCGCTCGGCGCCCTCGTCCCAGACCTCGCGCGTCACGAGCCTGCGGATGAGCCGCCGGCGCACGACCACGGGCAGGACGGCACGCACCGGGGCTGGCAGCTCGCCGAAGAAGACCTTCCTGAACGTCGGCCAGTTGCGCTCGTCGGCCCACCGGGCCGCGGTCACGAAGCCGCCGAGGCTCGCGTCGGCGAACTCCTCCCAGAGCCACGCCTCGGCCTGCGCCGCGCGGTCGCCGCTCATGAGCGTCCCCGGCGCCATCGCCTCGATGCGCCGCAGGATCTCGGTCGAGTCGCTGACCGGCTCGTCGCCGATGAGCAGCACGGGCACCTTCCCGGCGGGGTTGTACCGCTTGAAGACGCCCGGGTGCGTGCCGTGGCGGCGCGCGTACGGCAGCCCGGCCGCCTTCAGGGCGCGGTGCACCTTCAAGCAGAACGGCGAGTAGCTCTCCAGCCCGGGGACGCCCGGATCGGCGAGCTCGCACAGCGTGAGCGGGGGGTTCTTGTCGGTCATGAGTTGCTCTCCGTCTCAACGTCTCGGTGCAGGGAGAAATCAGCCGGCCGGCGCCGGGGCTCCACGCCGGCCGGCCGGCGCCCGCGCCACGTCAGCCGAGCGGCCCCTGGGGCTCTGCCGCGGGCCGCCCGCTGCCGTGGGACCTGCCGCCGCCCCCGCGCCGGTCGACGTCGTGGCCGTCCTCGGGCCTGCGCGCCAGGCGCGTGGCCGCGCGCCGGTAGAGCTCCGTGAGCGCCGCGCGGTGCGCGTTGAGGAGGACCGCCACCCCCGCCAGCCACAGGAGCGCGAGCGGCACGAGCGCCGCGGACGTCGTGTAGACGAGCACGGGGCGGAACGCGCGGTCCCGCGTGACGAGCTCGCGGCTCACGTGCAGGTTCCGCGCGTAGCTCGGGAGCCCCAGCGCGACAGGCGTCACCCCCTCCAGCACGGCGCCGCCGGGCGCGAGGGAGCCGCCTCCCTTGGCCTGGTCGTCGTCCTTGAGCGTGCGCGCGGACGAGGGCGCCGACGCGGCATTCTCCGCGTAGTCCCAGCGCTCCCCCTGGTAGCGCCCCGCCGAGACAGCGAAGAGCCCGATCAGCAGCGCCAGGCCGCCCACGCCGAGCAGCACCACCATCGCGACAGCGCGGCTCGTGCCCCGGAAGAGCCGCCCCACGAGCCACGCCGCCGCCGCCGTCGCGATCCCGACGAGGAGCGCCACGAACGTCGCGGGCGCCACGAACCACAGGCCCGCCATGACCAGCCCGCCCAGCGCCCGCAGCGCGCGCCGCCGACCGCGGCTCGTCGCCGCGCCGGGGCGGACGGCGATCCACGCCGCCACGAAGCCGATCACCACGGCGACGGCGTCGCCCGTGTCCGCGAACCACACCGGCCGGTCGCCGCCGAGCAGCGCGAGCGGCAGCACGCGCTCGGGCAGCCCGACCGTGAGCCGGAGCTGGCTCGCGGTGAGCGGGTAGCTCGGCATCGGCAGCTCCATCGATCCGCCGAGCGGCCGCACCGACGCCTGCGCCAGCGACTGCACCTGGATCATGTGGCTCCCCGTCTGCAGGGGGACGAGGACCTCCTCCGCCTCCGCGCCCTGGTGCATGATCCGCTGCGCTTTCGCGTCGGTGGCGAGGTAGATCGGCCGCCCGCCGGGCGCGTAGGTCAGGTAGTCGATGCCATTGTTCTCGTAGCTCAGCGAGTCGTCGGCCACGAGGTCCCCGCGCTCGGTCAGGACCAGGGTGCGGCGGTGCTCGCGCACGACCGCGGCGAGCACCTCGACCCCCGCGAGCGGCTCGACGTTGACCTCGACGCGCTGCCCCCGCTGCACGAGCAGGAGCCGCGACGTCGCCTGGGTCCGCGGGATCGGCGACTCGGCCGCGTCGACCTGGCGCGCGTCGCCCTTCACGGTGAGCCGGTGCTCCGCGTCGGACTCGAACAGCCACCACTCGTAGGCGGAGCGCGGATCGGGCGAGAAGGCGCCGACCTTCGGGAGCGTACCCGTGATCTTCATCTCCGCGCTGCGGCCCGAGGTGGGCAGCACGAGCTCGCTGCCCTCGATCCGGAAGCCGCTCGCGCCCGCGACGTCGAGCACCTTCTCCCCGAACGCGAGCGGCAGGCGCACGACGCCGAGGTCGCTGCCCGACCGCATGACGAGCCGGTACTCGAAGCCGATCTCGCGCCCCACCCGCACCGCGCGCGAGAGCTGGAAGACCGTGGGGCCCGCGCTCTCTGCCGCCGCGCCCCCGTCGGGGCTGAAGTGGAGCGTCGCCTCCGAGAGCCCCGACAGCCGCGCGCCCTCCGCGACCGTGCCGCCGGTCACGTCGGCCTCGAACGAGTTGAGCGGGCCCGCCACGAGGAGCGTGAGGTCGCCCTCGAGCGACAGCGTGCCCCGGAGCACGAAGCGGCGCGCCGCGGTCCAGAGGTAGTAATGGCCCTCCTCGAAGCTGATCGGCGCGGCCTCGCGGCGCGACGCGGGCCTGCCGTCGTCGAGCACGGCCTCGATGCGGACGTGCTCCGGCGGCCCGAAGAGCGGCACGGCCACGGGGCCGTCCGCGAGCACGCCGCCCGAGAGCTCGAACTGGAGCGGCCCTTCACCCACCGCGCCGGTGATGCGCAGCCGGTCGAGGGCGTAACAGCGCTCGGCGCACTCCCCCGCGGCGCCGCGCTCCTCGACCCAGCGCGAGAGCATCTCCAGCTGGCCCGCCCACGAGTCCGGCGGCAGCGCGGCCCCGCGGGCCGGCGCCGCCGCGCCCTGCTTCGCCGCGGGCGCCGCGGGCGTCGCGCCCGCGGCTGGCGCTCCCGTCGGCTCGGCCGCCGGCTGCCCCAGCGCCAGTGACGGGACCGCGAGCAACAACAGCAGCATGAGAAGCCCGAAGAGCCTTGAAGGCACCGCCTTGTTCCAGCGCGCGAGCGACATAGGGAAACTCCCTTCTTTGACCTGCCGAGCGAACGCGATGGCCGCCGCAGCGTCCTCATCAAACAACCGAGTGAAAAACGACTGCAACAAAATCGACATCGGGCCTTGACAGTTAACGCGACGCGTCGCAGTGTCGTGGCGACGCGTTTGTGCCTCCGACGAAGCCGCAAAACCGGCCTCGTGCCCTGGCATGGTCGCGCACGAGGCCTCCGCGCTCCAGTGCATATCGCTCCTCGCGAGCCCGTGGGAGCGGGCGACGCGCGGGGCGCGGGGAGCCATCGCTCGTTTCGTCGTCCGATTCATCATCTCTGTACGCCCGCGTGCATCGCGGGGGGACATAACCAAGGTGGGAGGAAGATCATGAGTGAGACCCAGAGCATCACCGAGCCGAAGGCCGCGAACAGCGTGAACGGGAGCGCCGCCCCGGCGGAGCAGGTCGACGCGAGCGCCTCGAAGCCGGCGGCCAAGCCGCCGCTCGTCGAGACGCTGCGCGCGCTGGGCACCTCCTGGGCAGAGGTGGCCATCGGGTATGGGCGGATCGCGCTCGAGAACACCGCGCGCGCCCTCGAGCGGACCGCCGGGAAGCTCGGCGAGCTTCAAGGGAAGCTCAAGAAGGGCGAAGTCGCCGCGACCGAGGGCGCCGGCTGAACCCGCGTCCCGTTGCGCCGCCGAGGAGCGCTCATCATGGCGCTTCTGGCGGCGCGGGGACGGGCGCGCCGACGATGCCGAGGGCAACAGCGTAGATGGAGCCGGCCGCGCCGCCGACATAAAGGGTCTTTGCATTGAAGCCGGGGCCCGACCCGAACTGCGCATTGGCGACCGAGGTCGGGAACGCGGCCAGGAGCTCCGGCGCTCCCAGGGCCGCGCCGCCGGCGTCGAGCTGCACGCGATAGAGCTCCCTGTCCTTGCTGTCGATCGTGTAGAGGTGACCGCACCTATCGAGGACGAGCCCGTCGAGCACGGCCGACGGCACCGTGCTCACGAGCGCCGGCTGCGCGCCCGCGGCCGCGAGATCGATCCTGCGGATCTCGCCGGCGGCGGAGTTCGTGTAGAAGACGACCTTCCGCGCCGGGTCGAAGACGACGCCGCCCGGCTTGCTCACCTCGGGCTCGCCGCTCGCGATCACCTCGACCGTGGCGTCCGGGGCGAGGCGAATCACCCGGTTGCCGGCGAGCTCGGTCGCCCAGACGTTGCCTTCCGCGTCCGCGGAGAGGCCGTTCGGCGCCTGGAGGCTCTCCACGTAGTCGTCGACGATGCCGGTGGTCGAGATCTGGGCGACGGTCCCCTGGTCCGGCCGCGCGGCCACGAGGGTCCCGTCGGGCCGGTACCTCAGCCCGAGCACGGTGCCCGGCAGAGACGCGAAGTTCGACGTCTGTCCCGTGGCGTCATAGCGAATGAGGTTCGGCCCCTGCTTGGCGACGAGGTGGCCCTGGCCATCGAACGCGAAGTCCGCGCTGCCGTCGAACACGTCCGTGACCAGGGTCGGCGCGAGGGGCCCGGGCGCGAGCTGCGCGCACTCGCCCGTCGGGCCCGCGCCGGCTCCCCCGCTGCCCACGCCCATCGCGGCGCCGCCGTCGCCGCCGCCCGAGCTCACGCTCGTCACCGCGCTCGCGCCGCTGCCGCCCTCGCCGCCGCCCGACGACGCCGCGGTGACCGTCGCGCCGCCGCCGATGTCGCCGCCGCACGACGAGGTCGCGCCCGGGAGGAGCAGCGCCCATCCGAGCAGCCGGAAACCTCTCTTCATCTACTCGCCTCCTGGCCGCGCACACTACACGGCGCCCCCCGCATTGCCTACGGCGGACGGCGCGCCCCAGGATCGCGCGGAGCAGAGCGGCGCTCACCCGCACAGGAGACGGGCCCAGATCGGCGTTTTCGGCGCGGAAGCGCACTCCTGTGCGCTGAGCACCGAAAACGTCGAGATGGGCCCGTATCCGAAGCGGGTGAGCGCCGCTCTAGTGGCGTGCGCGCGAGACGATGACGACGCCGGCGCCGATGATGGCGGCCGCCGCCCACGTCGCGGCGGAGGCGCGCTCGCCGCCGAGCGCGATGCCGAGCGCGATGGCGACGATCGGGTTCACGTAGGCATAGCTCGTCGCGATCGCCGGGCGCGTGTTCCTGAGCAGGAACGTGTAAGCGCTGAGGCCCACGATCGAGCCGAACACGACGAGATAGGCGAGCGCGAGGAGCGACCGCGAGGACGGCGCCGCGGCCAGCTGCTCGCCCGAGAACGCGCTGATCCCGAGCATCACCGCGCCGCCGGACAGCATCTCCGCCGCGACCGCCATCGGGCCCTCGGGCAGGGGCGTCGTGCGGCTGTACAGCGAGCCGAGCGCCCACGCGACGGGGGCGAGCACGATCAGCAGCGCGCCGGCGTGCTCCGCGTGGAGATCGCCGCCGAGGTGGAGCAGCGCCGCGCCCGCGAACCCGACGAGGAGCCCGACCCACTCGCCGCGGGAGACCTCCGGCGCGCCACGTGGGCCCGTCGCGCCCCCCCGCGCGGCCCGCACGGTGGTGAACAGCGCCAGCCAGAGCGGCATCGTGGACACGACGACAGCGGCGACGCCCGAGCTCACCCACTGCTGCGACACGACGACCAGCCCGTTGCCGCCGACGAGCAGCAGCACCCCCACCTTCGCCGCCGCCCCCCACTGCTGCAGCGTCGGCCGGGGGACGCCGCGCAGCCGCAGCACCCCGTAGAGCAGCGCGCCCGCCGTCACGAAGCGCACGCCCGCGAGCAGGAACGGCGGCAGCGTCTCGAGCGCCACCGAGACGGCCAGGTACGTCGAGCCCCAGACGACGTAGAGCGCCGCCAGCGAGAGGAGCACGAGCCAGCTCCCCCGCGCCCTCTCGAGCGCCGCCCGCAGCGCCTTCCCCGCCCCGCCCGCGTCCACCGCGATCTGCGCCGGCTCGAGCGCCTCCACCACGAGCAGCCCTCGCCCGTCGCCGCCGTAGCTGGACCCCGCCTCCAGCACCACGTCGTCCGGCGCTCCCTCGCGCGTGATCCAGACCGAGCCGGAGGTACAGCTCAGGAGGAGCGGGCCTCCCCGGAGCCGGTGCGTCCACAGGCCCCCCTTTCCCAGCTCGATCCGCGCCGCATCTCGGAAGCGCGACTGCGCCTCCGGAACAAGTGAGGTCAATTTCATGTGCCGGAGCTTGAGCCCTGGCGGGCGACCGGCACAGAGGCAGTCTCTTCCGCATTGAGGCCGGTACAGTTGCGAAAATAGGCGACTGTGCTGGTCCTTACGCCCGCCTGCTGTACCGGTACCGCAGCGGTCGCCCGGCTGTACACTCTCCCTCGTGTACGCGCAGGCGCCCCTCGAGCCGCAGGACGATGCCCACCTCTACGACCGCGTGGCCGCGCACATCGCCGACCT
This sequence comes from Sorangium sp. So ce321, assembly GCF_051530195.1. Taxonomy (NCBI): domain Bacteria; kingdom Pseudomonadati; phylum Myxococcota; order Polyangiales; family Polyangiaceae; genus Sorangium; species Sorangium sp. So ce321. Next base: position 9,880,431 of record NZ_CP150329.1, read on the forward strand.
GATCGCGCGCGGCACGCTGCGGCCGGGCGACCGGATCCCGTCGGTGCGGCGGCTCAGCCGGCAGCAGGGCGTCAGCGTCGCGACGGTGCTGCAGGCGTACCTGCAGCTCGAGAACCGCGGCCTCGTCGAGGCGCGCCCGCAGTCGGGGCACTACGTCCGCGCCCGCCGGGTCTCGGCGCTGCCCGAGCCGCGGGCCGCGCGCGCCTGCAGCACCGCCACGCGCGTCAGCGTGAAGGCCCTGGTCACGAAGGTGTACCGGGCCACGCGCGATCCGCACATCGTCCCGTTCGGCGCCGCGTGCCCGAGCCCCGAGCTCCTGCCCACCGAGAAGCTGAACCGCATCCTCAGCGCGATCGCGCGCAGCGCGGGCGGCGCGGGCGTCTCGTACGACCCGCCGCCCGGCCTGCCCGCGCTGCGGCGGCAGATCTCCCGGCGCTCGGTCGAGTGGGGCGTCGCGCTCTCCGCCGACGACATCGTGACCACCGTCGGCGCCATGGAGGCGCTCCACCTGTGCCTGCGCGCGGTCGCGCGCCGCGGCGACACGGTCGCGCTGGAGTCGCCGGCGTACTACGGGCTCCTCCAGCTCATCGAGAGCCTCGGCATCAAGGCGCTCGAGGTCCCGTCGAACCCCCGCACGGGCATGGACCTCGACGTCCTCGAGGAGATGCTGGGCCGCCACCGCATCAAGGCGTGCCTCGCGATCCCGAACTTCAACAACCCCCTCGGCAGCGCCATGCCCGACGAGGCGAAGGAGCGGCTCGTCGCGATGCTCGCGCGCCGCGAGATCCCGCTCATCGAGGACGACATCTACGGCGACGTGCACTTCGGCGACGTCCGCCCCCGCCCGGCCAAGGCGTTCGATCGCAAGGGCCTCGTGATGCTCTGCTCGTCGTTCTCGAAGACGATGGCCCCGGGCTACCGGGTCGGCTGGACGGCCCCCGGCCGCTTCCGCGACGAGGTCGAGCAGCTCAAGTTCGGGCAGAGCGTCGCGTGCGCGACGCTGCCGCAGATGGCGATCGCCGAGTTCCTCGAGAACGGCGGGTACGACCACCACCTGCGGACGCTCCGGCGCCGCCTCGCCTCCCAGGTCGCGCGCATGAGCGAGGCGATCGCCGAGCACTTCCCCCCCGGCACCCGGGTCTCGCGCCCCGCGGGCGGCTTCGTGCTCTGGGTCGAGCTGCCGCCCGGCGCGAGCGCGCTGGAGGTGAACGAGCGCGCGCTCGAGCACGGCATCAGCGTCGCCCCGGGGCCCATCTTCTCGGCCAAGCACCGGTTCTCGAACTACATCCGGGTGAACTGCGGCTACCCGTTCACCGACCTCATCGAGCACGCGGTCCGGACGCTCGGGCGGATCTGCGCGGAGGCGACCGAGGCGTGACGCGGCGAGCGGCGACCGGCGCGTTTTGACGCCGCACGCCGCGCCCGCGCGCGCCCGCCCCGAGCGCCGAGCGCGGGGCGCGGCGACGGGCGGCGACGCGGTGACGGACGCGCCCTGGATGCCGTACCCGCGCTGAAGTAAAACCTCGTCTCTCTGGAGAGCGCCCCGACGAGCGAGCGCCCCGACGAGCCCACGACCTTGCGTCCCCGACACCCCGCGTCCCTCCCCTCCCCCGCGCCCCCGCTGCCCTCCGCGCCCCGTCCGTCGCCCGCCCGGGCGGGCTGGGCGCTCGCGGCCCTGCTCGCCGCCGCGCCCGCCTGCCGCCCCGGGGCGGCCGCCTCGTCGGGCGCGCCGGCGCCCGAGGTGCTGCGCGCCCTGCCGGACCGCATCGACGGCAGCGCCCTGCTCGGCCGGGACGCCGGGCGCGCCGCCCAGGCCGGCGCGGGCCCGCTCCGGGTCGTCGGCGCGGACATGCTGTCCGAGGGCGATCGCCTCGGCGCCTTCGTCGAGGTGCCCGCGGGCGAGTGCATGCTCGCGATGGCGCGCGTGTCGCCGACGGTCGGCGACGTCGACCTGTTCGCCTTCGAGGACGACGGCAGCGCCTTCTCCACGGACGAGGCCGCCGACGCGCGCGCCTCCATCCTCGTCTGCCCGCCGCACCCGCGGCGGCTCTACGTCATGGCGCGCGTCATGTCGGGCGCCGGCGCGGTGAGCGTCGGCGTGCAGGGCGTCCCGGAGAAGGCGGCGGACGCCGTCGCCCGCGCCGTCGGCGCGCGCGGCAGGGCCGGCGACGAGAGCGGCCGGCTCGAGTCGTGGCCGGGCCTGGAGGCGAAGGTCAGGGCGCACCGCGGCGCGATCGGCGCCCGCTGGGAGGACGTCCGGCGCGTCGCGCTCCCCGTGGGCTCGCGGACGGCGAGCCGGATCGGCGCCACCCTCGAGGGCGGCCGCTGCGTCGACGTGCTCGTCTCGCCGAGCGACGAGGTCGCCTCGCTCGAGGTGGTCGCGGAGGACGAGACCGGCAGGATCGTCGCGCGCGCCCGGGAGCGGGGCCAGGATCGCACCCTGCTCCTCTGCTCGACGGCCTCGATCGAGCTCTCGATCGCGATCCGCTCGCGCGGCACCCAGGGCCTCGTGGCCGTGGTCGTCGGCCGCTCGCAGCCGGGGGCCGAGGCGGAGATCTCCGGGGCCGCGTCGATCGAGCGCGTGACCGAGGGCCGCGATCTCGCCGAGGTGAGGGCGGCGCACGGCCGCGCGCTCGCGAGCCGCGGCTACGGCGCGCCGCGCGTGTCGACCGGGGCCGCGCGGCTCGGCAGCCGGACGACGCTGCCGATCGAGCTGCCGGCCGGCTGCGCCCGGATCGACGTGCTCGCCGGCAAGCCGCTCGCCGACGTGCTCGCGGAGCTCTGGAGCGACGCCCACGCCCTGCTCGGCCGCGCCCGGGGCGGCGCCCAGGCGACGCTCTTCACCTGCGGCAGCGGCGGCCCCGCCCGGATCGACGTCGAGTCGATGGCGCAGCCTGGCCCCTTCGCCGTCGAGGTCCGCAAGGAGCTCGAGGCCCCGCCGGCGCTCGTGGCCCACCCGATCGCCGCCGCGCGGCTGCTCGGGCGCATGAGCGCGACCGGCGCGACCGGCGCCGCGTCGGCCGCCGGGGCGCAGGCCGTGGCGCTCGACGCGGCGCGCCTGAAGATCCTCCCGCTCCAGATCCCGGCCAACACGTGCGCCGAGGTGATCGCGGCGCTCGACGCCGAGGGCGCCGGCGTCGACCTGCGGCTGGTCGACACCTCGACGGGGGAGAGCTCGCTCGCGCGCGCGCGCCACGTCGTGTCCGACAGCCGCTGCGCCGGCCCGGCGCCCGTCCCCGCCTCGATCGAGCTCAGGCTCGCGGCGGGCAAGGGGGCGGCGCTCGTGCTGACCCGGACGTCCGCCAGGGCGCCCTGAGGACCGCCCGGCCCGGCGAGGAGGAGGACGGCGGCGGCGGCGACGGCGACGGCGACGTCTCGCGCCCGGCGCCTTGACACGGGAACCTCCGGAACACTCAGATAGCCGCGAGGAGCCCTTCGATGTCCTCGGGTCGCTTCGCCATCGCCACGCACGCCCTCGCGCTGCTCGCGCAGACCGGCGAGAGCTGCGCGAGCGACGCGCTCTCGGCGAGCATCAACACGAACCCGGCGTTCCTGCGGCGCATCCTCGCCCGGCTGTCGCAGGCCGGGCTCATCGAGGCGCGGGAGGGCCGCTCCGGCGGCTACCGCCTGGCCAGGCCGGCGAAGGCGATCCGGCTGAGCGAGGTGTACGCCGCCGTGGAGCCGGAGGGCGCCATCGCGCCGAGCCCGTGCGAGCCGAACGCGAAGTGCCCGATCGGCGCCGGGATCCAGCGGGCGTTCGACGAGGTCGCCGAGGCGGCCAACGCGGGGCTGCTGCGCGGCCTCGCGCACAAGACGGTCGCGGACATCGCGCTCCGAGCGCAGCACCTCGGCCGCCCGGCGCCCTCCAGCGCCGACTGATCGCGCCGGGCTCCGCCCGGGCGGAGGCCCCCCTCCCCTGGCGGAAACTGAAACCGTACCTATAACAGTTGATGCGAGCGTGGCTGTCGAGGAGCAGGCCGGCGCCGGGCCGGGGCATCGCATCGCGACCAGCGCCGCTCATCCCCGAGATGCACTGAAAGGACAGCGCCATGGGCAGCAAGAACGTCATCGATGTCAACGATCTGAGTTTCGCGCGAGAGGTCCTGGAGACGGACACACCGGTGCTCGTCGACTTCTCCGCGTCCTGGTGCGCCCCCTGCAAGCGGCTCGCGCCGATCGTCGAGGAGATCGCGGCGGAGACGGCGGGCCAGGTCAAGGTGGTCAAGCTCGACGTCGACGAGTCGCCCGCGGCCGCGAAGCAGTTCGAGATCCGCGGGCTGCCGACGGTGGTCGCCTTCCAGAACGGCGCGCCGCTCGGGCGGCACGTCGGCCTGACCAACAAGAAGACGCTGCTCGCGCTCGTCGGACGCTGAGCGCGTCGAGCACGTGAGCGCGCCGCGCCCGCGGGGGCCTCTCGGAGCTCTCCCGCAGCGCGGCGCCGCGCGCCGACTCCACGGCTCGTCGATCGCGGCGCGCGGCGCGCGGCGCGCGGTGGTCTCCAGACACGCATGATCCCTGTGCCGAGGCACACCGACAGCGCGCCGCACAGCCCTCCTGAACGCGGCGCGACGCGCGTAGTTGGGCGCCCGACATCGACCTTCATTTCACGCGGTTCACACGCTTCCACCCCGATCGGGCGAGATCGGACGCGGGGCCGCACGGCTCGCCCGCTGTCATGCACGGACGCAGCACCCCGTTGACATCACCACCCGATACGAGATCCTTCCCTCAAGGAAGCCCAGCTATCCGCAGCGCAGCTCGTGACCGTCAGTAGCGAGGTCCGGGGGTCGCAGGCGGAGCCCTGCCGGTGTGGGGTTTTGCTGGCACGGCGCGACTGAGCCTGGCTTCCCGAAGGCCATGGCTCTGTTCGACGACGATTTCGAGACGCTCGAGCAGCTCCCCGAGATGCGAAAATCTCGCGGAAAAGGCGGAGATTCGCTCGGCCAGAGCCCCACGCCGGTGAACCCCGGCCGCGCCCGGGCGGAGCTGTCCGACATCGCCAGCGACGGGCCTCGCTACGAGGTGCGCTCGCTGCTCGGCGTCGGCGGGATGGGGGAGGTCCACTTCTGCAGGGACCGCCGCATCGGCCGCGACGTGGCCATGAAGGTCATCCGCGCGGAGCACCAGGGCGACACGACGCTCCACCACCGGTTCCTCCGCGAGGCCCGGGTGCAGGGCCAGCTCGAGCACCCCTCCATCGTGCCCGTCTACGACCTCGGCGTGGACGCCAAGGGCTCGGCCTACTTCACGATGAAGCGCCTCCGCGGCCTCACGCTGGCGAGGATCCTGAACGAGCTGCGCGAGGGCGACGCGGCCGCGCTCCAGAGCTTCTCGCGCCGCAAGCTGCTCACCGCGTTCTCGTCCGTCTGCATCGCCGTGGACTTCGCGCACTCCCGCGGCGTGCTCCACCGCGACCTCAAGCCCGCCAACATCATGCTCGGCGACTTCGGCGAGGTGTACCTGCTCGACTGGGGCGTCGCCAAGCTCATCGACACGCCGCTCCAGACCATCGACATGGGGGAAGATCCGATGAGCACGAGGACCATCCCGGGCGACGTGCTCGGGACCCTCGGCTACATGTCGCCGGAGCAGGCGCAGGGGTGCGTCGACACGCTCGACGCGCGCAGCGACGTCTACTCGCTCGGGGCCATCCTCTTCGAGCTCCTGACGCTGAAGCCGTTGCACCCGAAGAAGGACCGCAACGAGATGCTCGACTCGCTCATCCACGGCGCCGACGCCCGGGCGTCGGTGCGCGCGCCCGAGCGGGAGGTACCCCCGGAGCTCGACGCCATCTGCGTGAAGGCGACGCGGCGCGAGCCGACCGAGCGCTTCCCGACGGCGCGCGCGCTCTACGAGGCGGTCGAGCGCTTCCTCGACGGCGACAAGGACGTCGAGCTGCGCCGCGGCCTCGCCGCGCGGCACGCGGGCATGGCCGAGGAGAAGATCGCGAAGGCGCTCGACGGCGGGAAGGAGGCCGAGAGCGCCCGCAAGACGCTGCTCAGCGAGGTCGGCCAGGCGCTCGCCCTCGACCCGTCGAACGAGCGCGCCCTGGAGACGCTCCGGCGCATCCTGACCGAGCCGCCGCGCGAGATGCCGCAGGAGGTGCTCGCCGAGCTGGACGAGGCCGCCGCGGCGCGGCACCGGCTGCAGCTGCACGCGGGCATCCGCGCCGAGCTGCTCGCGACGGCGATCGCGACGCTCGTCGCCGCGGTGTGGCTGGGCATCCGCGAGTGGCAGGTCTTCGCCTGCATCCTGGTCTTCACCGCCCTGGCGGCGCTGATGAAGTGCGTCGCCGCGCGCGTCGTCCACCGCCCGGCGGCGGAGTGGTACGCCTACGCCGGGTTCGTCTTCAACGTGCTGAGCTTCCTGTGCATCGGGCGCGGCTTCGGGCCGCTGCTCTTCATGCCGATGCTCCTCGTCATCTTCACGTACGGCAACTCGTTCACGTACCGGACGGCGTACCGCGTCGCCGTCGTCGTGACCGGCTGCGCCGCGGTGCTGGCCGCCGCGTGGATCGAGTACTCGGGCATCCTGCCCCCCTCGTACGAGTTCACGGACGGGGCGATGATCATCCTGCCCCAGGCCGTCGAGCACTCGAGGATCCCGACGATGACGGCGCTGACGCTGACGACGCTGTTCATGCTGGTCGTGCCGGCGTTCATGATGGGCCAGCACCAGCACGCGCTGCGGGACGCGGAGCGGCGCGCGTGCCTGCAGGCCTGGCAGCTCCGCCAGCTCCTGCCGGAGCGGGCCCAGTCGGGCGCCGTGGCCGGACCCAGGTCGGAGCCGGTCCCCGAGCGCCGCCCGAGAGGGCGGCGCGAGGCGACGTGAGAGCGCGCGCCGGGCGAGCTTCGGCCAGACAAAGAAGAATCAACCACAGAGGCACAGAGGCACAGAGGTGAGAGAAGAGAGGCGAGAGAAGAGAGAGAATTTCCGCTCCTTCTTCTCTCGCCTCTGTGCCTCTGTGGTTCACATCTCTGGCTTCTCCGCGCTGACGTCAGTCCATCGGCCAGACCGCGAGCACCCAGACCGGCGAGTTGCCGCGCGCGCCCACGCGGAGGGCGGCGCTCTCCTCGAGCTCGGAGCAGAAGGCCACGCCGGCGCCCTCGCTGCTCTCGCCGGCGTCGTCGCGGCCGGCGTGGTCGCCCAGCTCGACGGAGAGCCGCAGCCCGCGCAGCTCGCCCCGGACCAGCCCCGCGGCGGCGAAGTAGCAGCGGCCCGGCTCGACCTGGACCGGGACCAGCGTGTCGCCCTGCGCGCCGACCGCCTCGGCGATCGGCTGCGCGCGGGGGGCGGGCGCGTGGCGGCGGTGCAGCGCCGCGGCCAGGTTGCCCCGGGCGCGCGCGCCGAAGTGCCCCGGCACGAACGGGGGGAGCGGCCACTGCGCGTCGGACAGCACGACCTTCACCGGCCCCGAGGCCCCGAGGAACGGCACCTCCACGACGCCCGGCTCGCCCAGGCAGAAGTCGAGCCGCCCGTCGGGCGCGTCGGACCTGTCGCGGTCGAGCAGCCTCCCCGTGCCCGCCTCGCGCGCCTCGGCGTCGAGGTCGGTCGCGCGGCGCACCGTGGCGCTCGGCACCTCGGCCATCAGATCGATCCGGTGACACCCCTCGGCGAGCTTGACCGAGAACTGCCCCGTCCCGACCACCGAGGCGCTCATGTCCGTCGGCACGACGCGGAGCGCCCCTTCCGCGCGCGCGCGGCGCGCTGCCCGCGCGACCCGGGCGTCGAGCGGACCGGGCTCGGCCGGCCGCCCCGGGTCGCCGCGCGGCGCCACGGGCCCGAACGCGCGCTCCGGCAGGATCGCCTCGATGCGCTCGGGCGGCCCGCTCGACGCCGCGACGACAACGTCGAAGGCGCCGCGCGGCGAGAGCACCTCGACCGCGACGCGGCCAAGCTCCTCGCGCGCGGGCCCGCACCGCGTGATCACCGCGGCCCCGCCGACGCTGTGGACGCGGCGCTCCTCGTCGGGGTCCCGGCCGCGCAGCCGCTCGACGAGGCCCTCGAGGGCGGAGACGTCGCCCGCGAGGGGCGACGTCTCCAGCGTGAACTCCACGATGCGAGGCGCGAGGAACGCGGCCGTGAGGCACTCGTCCGCCTTCGCGCCGGCCGCGCCGGATGTGCCGGCCGCGCCGGGTGTGCCGGCCGCGCCGGGTATGCCGGCCGCGCCGGGTATGCCGGCCGCGCCGGATGTGCCGGCAACGCCGCCGGATGCGCCGGCAGCGCCGGATGTGCCGGCCGCGCCGGATGTGCCGACGGGCAGCGGGGTGATCGCGACCAGCCTGGTGCGGCCGTGCTCGATGAAGAGAGGGGGCAGGCGCGCGACGCGCGCGCCGGAGAGCGACCACATCCGCGCGACGCGCGCGGCGTCGTCGCTGAGGTCCGCGCGCGCCGGCTCCCCCGCGGAGAGCCCGGCGAGCGCGGCCAGCAGCGTGAGGGCCGCGGCGCGCACGGTACGCGCGGGGCGCGCCATGCCTGAGGCCGCACGGCGGCCCCGCTCGACGGCCCCGCGCGCCGCTGCGATCAGGACGGAAGGGCTACGACGAGCTGCGCATCGCCTCGATGAGGATGCGCGCGACCTCCGGGCGGGAGAACTCCGGCGGCGGAAGCTCGCCCTTCTGGAGCAGCTCGCGCACCTTCGTCCCGGACAGGTTGACCTGCGTCGACGCGTCGCCCGGCGCCGTCTTCGCCGTCGCCATCGCTCCGACGACGGTCGAGTAGAACGCGTTCTCGAAGTTGAGCGTGGTGATGCCGAGCTCGCCGGGGCTGAAGACATTGAAGATCTCCTGCGCGTCGTACGTGCCGTAGTAGCTGCCGACGCCGGCGTGGTCACGCCCCACGATGAAGTGCGAGCAGCCGTAGTTCTTGCGCGCGAGCGCGTGGAAGATCGCCTCGCGCGGGCCCGCGTAGCGCATCGCCGCCGGGTAGATCGAGAGGAGCACGCGGTCCTTCACATAGTACTTCGCGATGAGCTCCTCGTAACAGCGCATCCGGACGTCCGCCGGGATGTCGTCCGACTTGGTCGCGCCGACGAGCGGGTGGATCATCAGCCCGTCGCAGATCTCCAGCGCCGTCTTGGTGATGTACTCGTGCGCCCGGTGGATCGGGTTGCGCGTCTGGAAGCCGACGATGCGGCGCCACCCCTTCTCGGCGAAGTACGCCCGCGTCACCGCCGGATCCCGGTGGTACGCCGGGTACGGCGACTCGACCGGCCGCTCGAGCACGCGGATCTCGCCGCCGACGTACACGGGCCCCGTGCTCATCAGGTACGCGACGCCCGGGTGCTTCGTCTCGGTCGTCCGGAAGACCTCCTGCGCCTCGATCTCCTTGTTCGGCCGCCACTTGTCGCTCACCTCGATGACCGCGACGATGCGGCCGTCGCGCGTGCGGAGCGCCGCCTCGGCGCCCACGCGGAGCCCCTCCGCCGCCTGCTCCGAGACGGCGAGCGTGATCGGCATCGACCACGGCAGGCCGTTCTCGAGCCGCATCTCCCGCACGACGCGCAGGTAATCCTTCGAGTTCATGAAGCCGCGCAGCGGCGAGAACGCGCCGACCGCGATCATCTCGACGTCGCTCTCCGTGCGCTCGTCGAGCTCGATGACCGGCAGCCCCTTCGCCCGCTCCGCGAGCGACGCCTTCTCCGAGCCCTCGACCCACCGGTTCACGAGCTCGCCGCCGTGCGGCGCGATGAGCCCGCGGCCGGCCGCGGCCGCCCCCGCGGCGGCGGCGCCGGACACCGCGACAGCGGCGCCGCGGCGCGGGATGTACCCGAGCTCCTCGATCTTCGCGAGGATCTTCGCGAGGCTCTCCTCCTTGGTCTCCTTGTCGGTGTGGACGACCACCTCGGCGCTCTCGGGCGCCTCGTACGGGTCGTCGATGCCCGTGAAGTTCTTGATCTCGCCCGCGAGCGCCTTCTTGTAGAGCCCCTTCGCGTCGCGCTCGGTGAGCACCGGGATCGTGCAGGAGCAGTACACCTCGACGAAGCGGGGCGTCTGGGCCCGCTGCTCGTCACGGATCGCCTTGTAAGGGCTGATGGCTGCGGTCATCGCGCAAGCGCCCGACCGGGCGATGAGCTTCGCCACGTATCCGATCCGCCGGATGTTCGTATCGCGGTCCTCCTTGGAGAACCCGAGGCCCTTCGAGAGGTTCGTGCGCACCTCGTCGCCGTCGAGCACCTCCACGTGGACGGAGCGGGCGCGGAGCTCGGCCGAGAGCATCGCCGCGAGCGTGCTCTTGCCTGCGCCGCTCAAACCGGTGAACCAGACAACAAAACCTGACATTTAGGCAACTCCTTCGATGATCAAGTGACGACTACGAATCTGGCCTCTCTGGGCCTCGGGTGCGGAACCCCTGCAAGCAGATGCGGGCAGCGCGAGGGCGAAAGACGCGGGCCTCGACGCGATGAGATCAATCGACGACGTCGAACGTCGACGCGACGAACGCGGCGCCGTCCCACACGAAGAGGCGGTGCTCGGCGATGCGGGGCGCCCCCTCGCCGGAGCCGCCGCGCACGCTCGTGACGAGGAACGCGAGCGGGAACGCCGGCCCGGGCCCCATCACGATCTGGCCCCCTTCGTCGGCCGGCGGCTCGCCGCCGCTCATCATGGCGGCGTCGGTCGGGCTGAAGTAAGCGCCCGCGTCGAGGTGGGAGTGGTAAAGCACCTTCACCGGGCGCCCCTCGGAGGCGCCCTTCTCGACGGCATCGGAGAAGCGCTTGCCGTTGAAGTCGAAGAAGGTCCGCGCCGTCCGGAAATACCGCTCCGGGTCGACCGCGTGGAGCTTGTTCGCGATGTTCTCCATCCGGACGTGCTCGTCGCAGAGCAGCGGCTCGCCCGCCGGCCCCTTCAGGTAGCCGCAGGCCTCCTCGTCGCGCGCGTAGCCGGCGAGCGCCTCGGCCTCGACCGCCGCGAGCACGCTCGCCTTGAGGACGACCCCGCCGGCGGTCCACGGGTGGGAAGACATCACCATATGTAACGTTTCTCCCATTTCATGGGCGCAAAATAGCGGTCGCCCCGGTCCGGGACAATCGCCACGACGCACCCGCCCTGCTGTTCGCTGTGCAGGCGCTTCGCTATCTCGAAGGCCGCGAAGACGGCCGCGCCGCCCGAGTGCCCCACGTGCAGCGCCTCCTCGCGCGCGAGGCGATCGGACATGTCCCAGCCCTGCTCCGTCCCGATCCGCATCGTCTCGTGGTACGCGGCCGCGTCGTGGATGGCGGGGACGAGCGAGCTCGGGAGGTGCTTGAGCCCCTCCAGCCCGTGGAGCGCGTCCTCGGGCTCCACCGCGACGCAGCGGATCGGCCGGTGGTGCTCCCGGAGCCGCCGGCTCGTCCCGACGATGGTGCCGCTCGTGCCGACCCCGGCCACGAAGTGCGTGATCCTGTCGCCGACAGCGTCGAGGATCTCCCGCGCCGTGCCGTGGTAGTGGGCGAGCGGGTTGTCCTCGTTCGAGTACTGGTCCGGGTAGAAGTACTTCTCCGGGTCCTTCTGGACCAGCTCGCGCACGAGGCGGATCGCGCCGTCGGAGCCCTCCATCGGGTCGCTGAAGATGAGCTCCGTGCCGAACGCGCGCGCGATGTCCTTGCGCGCCTTGGACACGTTCGACGGCATGACGAGCGCCACCTTGAAGCCCATCGCCGCCCCGAAGAGGGAGTAGGCGACGCCGGTGTTGCCGCTCGTCGAGTCGATGAGCGTCTTCTGGCTCGTCAGGCGGCCGTCCGCGGCCGCGCGGCTCATCATCCGCAGCGCGGCGCGGTCCTTCACGGAGCCGCCGGGGTTCGTGAACTCGAGCTTGGCGTAGACCTCGACCGACGGCGTCTCGCGGCCGATGCGCGAGAGGCGCACGAGCGGCGTGTCGCCCACGGCGTCGACGACCGACGCCATCCGGCGGGAGCGGACGAGCGCGTGCCTCACGGGCCGCCCTCCCCCGCGCGCCCCGGCCGCGCGCTGCCCAGGCCGAGCGCGGCGCGCATCTCGGCGAGCGCCGCCCGCGCGCCGGCGAGCACCGCCCGCGCGGGCGGCGAGGTCACGAGGTCGGCGGGCGCGAGCGCGGCGAGGTCGATCGCGCCCGCCGCGAGCGCGCCGAAGCCGGCGCCGCGCGCGTAGCGCTCCGCCACCTCGTGCGCGAGCGGCGGGGCGCCGCCGCCGTCGCCGAGCACGCGCGCCGTCGCCGCCCCGAGCCTCGCCTGCCCCTCTGGACCGATCTCCGCGAGCAGCACCTGGCGGAGATAGCGCGGGTCGTCCACCTCAGCCCCCGGCGATCGCGGGCACGATCGCGACCTGGTCGCCGCCCTTCACCGGCGTCTTCAGCCCGTCGAGGAAGCGGATGTCCTCGTCGCCGACGAAGATGTTCACGAAGCGCCGCACCCCCTTGTCGTCGAGGAGTCGGTCGCGGATGCCCGGGTAGCTCTTCTCGAGGTTCTCGATGAGCTCGCCGACGGTGCCGCCGGCGGCTTTGACCTCGTCCTGTCCGCCGGTGAGGGTGCGGAGCGGGGTCGGGATGCGGACGGTCGCGGTGTCAGCCATGGTCTTGCTCTCCAGTGTTGAGATGGATCGGGGAGCCGCTCTCGCGGCTCCGTTCAACGTGGGTCGGGGAGCCGCTCTCGCTGTCCCCTTCGACGTGGGTCGGGGAGCCGCTCTCGCGGTCCCCTTCGACGTGGGTCGGGGAGCCGCTCTCGCTGTCCCCTTCGACGTGGGTCGGGGAGCCGCTCTCGCTGTCCCCTTGCGCAGCACACGAGTTCACGTAACGGGATGCGTCGATGGTCGAGATCGCGGCGCGATCGCCGCACAGGGCGCAGGCGGACCGCGCGGCGACGGGCACGCTCCGCAGCCTGTCCATGAGGCCGTCGTAGGTCGCGATCCGGCCGAAGATCGACGTGTCGCCCTTCAGGATCGCGAGCGCCCGGTCCGCCGCGATCGCGCCCGCCACGCCGCACACAGGGCCCGCCACCCCGGCCGTCGCGCAGTCCGGCGCATCGCCGGTCGGCAGGTCCTCGAACAGGCAGCGGTAGCAGGGCCCCCCGCCCGCCGCGACCGCCATCACCGTCGCGCGCCAGCGCACCGCCGCCGCGTGCACGACCGGCGTCCTGGTCAGGCGGCACACGTCGGCGATCAGGAACCGCGACGCGAAGTTGTCGGTCGCGTCGACGACGACCGAGACGCCCGGCATCAGGGCCGCCGCCGCGCTCGGCGTGAACCGGCCGAACCGGCGATCGACGCGGAGCCGCGGGAAGCGGCGGCGCAGCGCCTCGGCGAAGGCGTCGAGCTTCGGGCGGCCGACGTCGTCGTCGTCGAACAGGATCTGCCGGTGCAGGTTGGTGAGCTCGACCTCGTCGTCGTCGGCGACCCGGAGCTCGCGCACGCCCCCCGCGGCCAGCGCGAGCGCGGCGGGCCCGCCGATCCCCCCTGCGCCGACGAGGAGCACGCACCCGCGGACCGTCTCGCCGTCGCCGCCGCTCATCGGAAGTACTCGTCGAGGCTGAAGTACCGCTCGCCCGTGTCGCAGAGGACGGTCACCACGTTCGCGTCCGGGCCGAGCTCGCGGGCGACGTCGAGCGCCACCCGCACCGCGGCGCCCGCGCTGATGCCGACGAGCAGCCCCTCTTGCCGGGCGAGCGCCACCTTCGTCTCGTACGCGTCGCGATCGCTGACCGTGCGCACCTCGTCGACCACGCGCCGATCGTAGTTGTCGGGGACGAACCCGGCCGCGAGCCCCTGGATCTTCGTCGGCCCGCGCTCGCCGCGCGAGATCGTCGCGCACGACTCGGGCTCGACCGCGATGACGCGCGTCGCGGCGCGCAGCCGCTTGAGCACGCGCCCGACGCCGCTCACCGAGCCGCCCGTCCCCACGCCGGCGACGAACGCGTCGATCGCCAGCGACTGCCGGGGGCCGGGCCGCTCGGTCGCGTCGAGGCCGGCCATCGCGTGCAGGATCTCCCGCGCCGTCGTCTCCGCGTGGACCCGCGGGTTGTCGGGGTTGTCGAACTGGCTGAGGATGAGCGCGCCCGGGATCTCGGCCGCGAGCTCGCGGGCCTTGTCGATCGCGCCCTCCATCTGCAGCTCGGGCTCGGTCAGCACGACCTCCGCGCCGTAGGCCTCGAGGAGCTGGCGCCGCTCGAGGCTCATGCTCGCCGGCATCGTCAGGATGCACCGGTACCCCTTGGCCGCGCACACGATCGCGAGCCCGATCCCCGTGTTCCCCGACGTCGGCTCGATGACGACGCCGCCCGCGCCCGCGCCGAGCAGCCCGCGCTCCTCGGCGCCCTCGACCATCGCGAGGCAGATCCGGTCCTTCAGCGAGCCGCCCGGGTTGTGCTGCTCGGCCTTGCCGAACACGCGCCCCCGGGGCGTCGCCGCGTCGACGCGCCGGATCTCGAAGAGCGGCGTGTCGCCCACGAGGTCGAGCACGCTGTCGACGACGCGCGGGTGAGACGGCAGCGGCGGCAGCTGGACCGCGTCCCCCGCGGTTGCGCGGGGGACGCCGGGGGACGGGGCGGCTCGGTCGGGGCTTCTCATGGTCATCGGCTCAGATCACGTAGGTCGATCGCTCCGGCCGCCCCTTGCGGCGCACGCCGAGCTCGACGCCGCGCTCGCAGACGTCGGCGATGGACACCGAGTCGAAACAGCGCTCGATCGCGCTCGCGAGATCGTGGAACACGGCCGTGGGCGGGTCGAGCGGCGAGCTCTCCGGATTGCCGTCGTCATCGGGCGCGATCACCGCGACCGGCCCCTCGAGGGCGCGGACGATGTCCCCCAGGCTGATCTCGCTCGCGGGCCGCGCGAGGTGGTAGCCGCCGCGCGGCCCCCGCTTCGAGCTGATGAGCCCGGCCTTCTTCAGATCCTGGAAGATCTGCTCGAGGAAGCGCGCCGGGATGACCTCCCGCTCCGAGATCTCCCGGATCTGGGTCGGCCGCCCGTCGTTGTGGAAGGCGATATCGAACAATGCGCGCACACCGTAGCGACCCTTGTTCGAGAGCTTCACCGCCAGCCATATGCATTGGTGCATCGGAGAAGTCAAGAACCGCACATAGAGCGACTTGCGCTTCTTTTCGTGCGACAAGGCACCCGTATAGCGCACAGAAGCCGGCCATCGCGCTGAAATTGACAGCAGAGGTTCACCGATCGCTGCGTCGCCGCGACGCAGCTTCGGCTTCCTGTTGAACCGGATGGGACGGGTTCAGTAGCTTCGAGTTTATCGAGGCAGCGAGTCGCCGCGCGCGCCCCCATGCGGGCGCGCGCGGCGCGCGGATCGACGCGTCCGCGTCGCACCGTTCGGGCTGCGGCGCACAACCTAGGAGTCGGCCGGTGGCTTTCTATCAAGACCCCCCCACGCTCGGGAACCAGTACGACGACGATCGCGTGCTGCGGTCCTATCTCTCGCGCGCGCTGCCGCGCGAGGTGGCCGCGTCGATCACGCCCTCGCTGCGGGAGATGGGCGAGCTCGCCGGCGGCCACCTCTACCGCTTGCAGATCGCGGACCGCCCCAACGAGCCGAAGCTCACGTCGTGGGACGCCTGGGGCCAGCGCGTCGACCACGTCGAGGTGACGCAGCTCTGGAAGGAGGCGGCGCGGATCGCCTGCGAGCACGGGGTGGTCGCCGCGGCGTACGAGCGGGCGCACGGCGCCTTCTCGCGCGTCCACCAGTTCGCGCTGGCGTACCTCTTCGACGCGTCGAGCGACGTGTACACCTGCCCGCTCGCGATGACCGACGGCGCCGCCCGGACGCTCCTCGTGAGCGGCAACCACGCGCTCATCGACCGCGCGGTGCCCCGGCTGACGAGCCGCGACCCCGCCGCCGCCTGGACGTCGGGCCAGTGGATGACGGAGCGCGCCGGCGGCTCGGACGTGGGGCGGAGCGAGACGGTGGCGCGGCCGGGGCCGGACGGGGCCTACCGGCTCTACGGGACGAAGTGGTTCGCCTCGTCGGCCACGTCCGAGATGGCGCTCGCGCTCGCGCGCCCCGAGGGCAACCCGGAGGGCAGCCGCGGGCTCGCGCTGTTCTACCTCGAGCTCGCCGACGACGAAGGGCGCCGCGAGGGCATCCTGCTCAACCGGCTGAAGGACAAGCTCGGCACCCGCAAGGTCCCGACCGCCGAGATCGCGCTCGAGGGCGCCCTGGCGACGCCGGTCGCGGGCCTGTCGAACGGCGTTCGGTCGATCGCGCCGATGCTCAACGTCACCCGCACCTGGAACGCCGTCAGCGCGATCGCGGGGATGCGCCGGGGGCTCGCGCTGGCGCGCTCCTACGCCCAGCGCCGGGTCCAGTTCGGCACGCCGCTCGCGGAGAAGCCGCTGCACATGGACACGCTCGCCGAGCTCCAGGCCGAGTTCGAGGGCGCCTTCCACCTGACCTTCCGCGCGATCGAGCTGCTCGGGCGCGAGGAGACGGGGTCGCTCACCGAGTCGGAGGCGAAGCTCCTGCGGCTGATCATCCCGATCACGAAGCTCACGACCGCCAAGCAGGCGGTGTCGGTGCTGAGCGAGGTGCTCGAGGCGTTCGGCGGGGCCGGCTACGTGGAGGACACGGGGCTGCCGCGGCTGCTCCGGGACGCGCAGGTCCTCACGATCTGGGAGGGCACGACGAACGTGCTCTCCCTCGACGCGCTGCGGGTGATCATGAAGGACAGCTCGCTCGACATCCTCGCGGCCGAGGTGGCGCGCCTCCTCACCGGCGTGGTCGAGCCGAAGCTCGCCGAGGCGGAGACCGCCGCGTCGCGCGCCGTGTCCCACGCGCGCGCGTGGATCAAGGAGATGTCCGCCACCGACCGCGACGGCCTCGAGGCGGGCGCCCGGAGGGTGGCGATCACGCTGGGCCGGGCGCTGCAGCTCGCGCTGCTCGTGCGGCACGCGGCGTGGGCCATCGACCGCGAGCGCAGCCGGACCGCGCTGGCCGCGGCGGTCCAGTTCGCGCGCAACGGCGTGGATCTCATCCGCGACCACGACCCCGACACGATCCAGGCCCTCGCCGAGACGCGGCAGAAGCCCACCCCCTGAACGGACGACGCCCCCGGGCACTGAACAGCGCCTCGTCGCCTCCGGCGAGCCCGGGCACCGCGCCGGCTCCGGCGCCCCGGATCGTCCCGCTTCGCGGGGGTCGACGATTTTTCCGCGGGTTTCCAGCGTTCTAAGCGCACAGAATAAACGAGTCGTTTCAGATAGTTGCGGACGGCGGAACCGCCGCAGCGCGGGACGGGTTTTGTCCTACCCGGGCGCGAAGGCACTAGACGGAAACTGACTGAACGGGCATACAGTAATACGTAGCTGCGGCGCTGAACGCGTGCCCGAGGGGCGACGCGCGGGCGGTCCTGTCCATGAGGCGGGCTCCGCCGGCGCGGCGACCCCGATGGGGTGAGATCCGCCTGCGGGCGCCGGGAGCGGCGCCATCCAGGGACTTCGTCCGCCTTCTGGACGGATCGGGCACGCGTGGCCCCGGGCACGCGTGCGGCGCGCGGCGCGGGAGAGCGCACGAGACGAGCTTCGAAGGGGCGAGATGAAGACGCAATACACGCTGCTGTCCGGCGAGACGGTCGAGTTCGCGACGCCGACCGGCGAGCTCGGGACGTTCCTGTGCCGGGTGCTGACCGCGGCCAGGGATCCGTCCGTGTCCGAGGCCGAGCTGACGGACCTCGTCCTCGGCCCGGAGAACCCGCTGCTGGACAGGACCTCGGTCGCAGGCCGGAGCGTCGCGACCGCCGACGTGTACCGCGACCCGGCGTTCCACGTGATGCTCGACTGCGTGGCGCGCAAGCGGCTGCCGCCCGACGCCGCGCCGGCCACGCCGCGGGCGCGCTACACGGTGACGGTGCCGGAGGCCGCGCAGCAGCTCGGCATCTCGGAGAGCGCCGTGCGCCAGGCGATCTACGCGGGGCGGCTGCGCGCGAGCAAGGAGGGGGGCACCTACTACCTCGATCCGCACTCGGTCGCGAGCTACCGCGTGAGCAAGCGCGGGCCGCGGCGGCAGGATCAGGAGGCCAAGGGGCCGCCCGGGGGCATGCTCGACGCGCGCATCGGCTCGGGCCCGGACGCGAGCTTCCGGGTGAAGCACAGCCGCGACGACTTCGAGCTGACGGAGAAGCGCGGGCCGGAGTGGACTGGCATGATCCCGCCCGGGTGGCGGCGGATCGCCGTCCTCGGCACGTCGAAGGACCTCTCGCGCTACTGGGAGATCGAGCCCGCCGAGGGGGAGAGCGTCCTGCACTTCGAGGGCTTCTACCTGCGGGGCGGCTTCCGCATCGTCGAGACGGTGAGCACGACGCAGCGGGCCGTGTCGGCGTTCAAGGCGTTCCAGCCGCGATGAGCGCGCAGCGCCACGGCGCAGGGCGTGGCGGCGCGGGGCGTGGCGGCGCGGGGCGTGGCGGCGCGGGGCGTGGCGGCGCGGGGCGTGGCGGCGCGGGGCGGCCCGGGGCGTGCGGCGCGGGTTGCAGGGGCGCGGGGGCGCAGCGGCGGCCGCTGCGTCAGAAGCGGGCCTGGACGCTCGTGCCGAGGCCGAAGAAGTCCGGGTTCACGAAGGTGCGCATCGCCACCGTGCCCTCCGACGGGTCGCGCTCCATGAAGGTGCCGTTGTTGTCGCGCACGTACTGGGCCCACGCGACCGCGGAGAGGATCTTGCTGATATCCCACTTGAGGCTCACGCGGGCCTGGACGATGGGGACAGCGGACGTGTTGTAAGGGAGGATCGACAGGTTGCCCTGCTCGCGCACGACCACCGTGCGGGCGATCGGCGCGCTGAAGGCGTCGAAGGAGGTCGTCCGGAACGAGGCGGGGAGCTGGAGCCCCGCGCCGAGGCCGGGGGTGAGCCGCGCCGACGCGATGTAGTAGTCGGCGGCCAAGGCGAAGAACAGCTCGTCGGCCGTCGAGGCGCCGCGGACGTCAGGGATCGACTGGAACGGGATATAGCTCGGCTGGTTGCGCAGCACGAAGGGCAGATCGCGGTAGATGCCGGTGAGGCTCGCGCGCGCGTACCCTGACTTGATGACCGCCTGGAGGGCCCCGGCGCGGGCCGCCTGGCGGGTGGTCACGCCCGCGGACTCGAAGTCCTTGAGGTTCTGAAAGAGGTTCGACGCCTCGAGGCTCACCGCCCACGTCGTGTTGCCCGGCGTGTACGTCTCGGGCTTGAAGATGATCTGCGGCAGGTTCGGGTCGTTGCGGTAGAGCAGGAAGTCCACCGACTGCGGGATCGGCTCGCCCTTCTTGTGGGCGACGACGCGGGCCGAGGCGCCGTACGTGTAGGCCGGCTCGCCCGCGACGTCGGGCCAGTCGAACGTGCCCTGCTGGAAGTAACCCGCGCCGAGGTCGGCGTGCACGTAGGGGTGGAGATCGGCGCCGCCGCCGACGAGGAGGCCGTAGTTCGTCTGCGCGATGCTGACCCGCTCGACCTCGCTCGTTCCGGGGGTGAGCACCAGCTGCGTCTGGGTCAGGCTGGCGATCTTGAACCCAGCATATACGCTGAATCGCTCGGTGTCGTACTGGACCTTCGCGCCGGGCGCGGTGCCGATGATGCGCGGGAAGATGGACTGGTTGATCGACGCGTTCGTGCCGCCCCACGAGATGTCGTAGAGGTAGCCGAGGCGGAAGCGATCGGTGTCGAGGGGCCAGAGCGTGACGCCCACCCCGGTCTTCCCGTCGGCCCTGCCGTCCGTGTGATAGAAGGCGCGGATGAACGAGCCGGCGTCGTAGAACGCCTGGTTGACGTTGTTGTTGTTCCTGGACAGCGCCGCGATGTCGACGCGGAGGACGAGCGAGGCCTCGGTATCGAGCCCGCGGATGAACCCCGGCATCCGCCTGTAGAGCGCGAGGTGCGTCAGGTTCTCGCGCCCGCTGAAGCGGGAGTTCAGGTTGTCGAAGAAGAGCCTGTATTGCTTCCGGTCGCCGATGCTCAGATCCGCCGAGAGCGGCTGCGCAATGCCCGTGTCGTTGAGCAGGTCGTCGTCGCCGAGGGTCCAGGTGAGGCGCGTGTCCATGGCGTCGCCCACCCGGACGGGATCCTCCGCCGCGTGCGCCGCTTCCAGCGGCGGGCCTGGCAGCTGCGGCACGGTGGACGCCAGGGGCAGCGTCGCCGGCGGCGTGGGCGGCGGCGGCGGCGCAGCGCGCTCCGGGCCCGGCGCGACGGGTTCGGGGGCCACCGCGGCGGGCGGCTGGACCGGCGCGGCGGGCTCCGGGGCCGGCGCCGCCTGGGCCGGGGCGGGCGCCGGCGCGGCCTGGGCGGGCGCGGGTGCGGCCGGGGCCGGGACGGGCTGGGCGGGGCCGGGCTGGGGCTGCGCGAGCGCCGCCGGCGCGAGGTTGAGCAGGAGGGCCGCGGAGACAGCGGGGGCGAGGAGCGCGCTTCGGTGCATGGCGGGCGGTGGACTTCCTTGGGGCCTGGGTGATGCGGCGGGGCAGCGCGGCCGCGGCAAGAGGAGGAGAGGGCTAGTTGGTCTCCGCATCGTTGTCGTCGAGGCTGCGCATCCGCACGCAGGCCTCCTTCGAGCTCTTCACGGCGGGCGCGCAGCCGGGCGCATCGCAGACGAGATCGTCCGGACAGCGGGCCTCGATCGTCCAGTTGAGCGAGCCGCCCGAGAAGTTCCGGAGCGTGCCAGTCACCGCGTCGAGCTCCCGGCCCCGGTGCGAGGTCGGATCGAAGTCGCTCACCGTGCCCGTCTGGATCTGGATCATGCTCGATCCGTCCGTGACCTTGTAGTTGCCGCGCGCGGAGTAGCCCGTCCACTCGCTGCACTCGGGGTCGCGCGAGCACGCGTTCGCGCAGCTCCCCTCGGCCGGGCTCTCGAAGTCGATCTGGCCGTCGCCGCTCAGGTCGCAGTTCGACTGGTCCGGGGCGAAGACGTTGTCCCGCGCGGGCTTCGGGCCGAAGTTCTTGCTGATGTGGACCCCCTCGACGCGCACGAGCCCGCTCTCGAGCCGCTCCATGGCCGTGGCGTCGGCGATCGTCCGCCCGTCGAGCACGCGGGGCTCCGGGACCGGGCACGCCGTGCCCTCCTGGAAGGGCGCGATCTCGTAGGAAGGGAACGAGAGCTCGGTGAAGCCAAAGAACTCGTTCACGGTGCCCGCGAGGTACTCGAGCCGATCGCAGACTCGCATGTTGGCAGGGGTGTTGAAGTTGAACGCGAAGAGGTGATTGAAGCCGGTGTCCTGGCCCGCCAGGTCGGTGACGTAAAAGCCGTCGCTCGCGACGCGTGTGACGACGACCTGCTGGGGGGCCGCGGTGTTGATCTGGATCCCCTCGAACGCGTAAGGCGTCGCCGAGCCGCCTCCCTGGACGTCGGCGACGCGCGGCAGGGCGTAGGCGACGGGCTTCGAGGCGCCGGCGCTGAAGGAGCCGCCCTCCTCGGTGTCGTCGTCGGCGAAGGCGCACCCGGGGTCGGCGGGGAAATCGATCAGCACGTCGCCGGGCGCGTCGTCGTTGGCGCCGTTCGAGCACACGGGACGGTCGCGCCCGTCGCGGTCCGCGGGCTGGTAGCCGATGTCCTCGGCCCAGAGCCGGGTGGGGCCGTAGACCGCTGTCACGTGGACCGCGCCCACCGCGACCCCGCCGCGCAGGCGGATGTTGCGCCCCACGGCGACGCCCTCCTCGGCGGCCTCGACGTCGATCACGGCCCCGGGCTCGACGCTGAGCCGGACCACGCCGTCGAAGGGCGCCCGGCGGCCGGCCGGGTCGCGCGCCTCGATCCGGAAGTCCCAGGTGTCCACCGTGTCGCCGCGGTTCGCCGGCAGGGGCTCGTCGGCGGAGGGCGGCGCCTCCCCGTTCACCTTCTCGACCTTGACCCAGAAGCTCGAGACGCCGCGGAGGGGCTCGCCCTCGCTGCCGCACCCGGCGAGCGCCGTGGCCGCGGTCGCCGTGAGCGCCGCGAGCCCCGCCCAGCGCCGCGCCCGCGCCCTCACTGGCCCACCATCCGCAGGCGGCCGTCGGAGAAGTTGCCGAGCCGCCGGTCGACGCACGCCAGGTACTTGCACTGCTCGCCGGCGGCGCTGCACGGCGAGAGCGCGCTCTCGCACTGCCGCCGCACCTCGGCCGTCGGCGCCGCCGCGCAGACGCCGCGCTGGTAGGCGGCCACGTCGTCGCGGCAGCGCGCGAGCACGCACGCCCCGGCCGAGCACGGGGCGTCGCCCGTCCGGCACACCGGCCCCTCGACGACCGACTCGGGGCACGCGCAGACGTAGTCCTCGCCGAGGGCCTCCTCGCAGTCGCTGTCCGCGCGGCACGTCGGGAGCTTGCCGTCCTCGCCCGCGCCGCACGGGCTGCCGGCGCGGATGTAGTCGAGGAGCGCGTCGCGCTGCTGCACCTGGGTGTCGAACTGGGTCGTGTTGCGCTGGAGCACCCGGAACCCGCTGCCGCCCTGCGCGAGGTAGTTCGACGTCGCGAGCTCGTAGGTCGCGATCGGGTCAATCGGCTGCCAGCACCGGTTCGCCTCGACGTCGCAGCTGCCCACCGCGCCGCCCGGGCAGTCGGCGTCGCCGTTCGGGCACGCGATCCTCGGCTCGTGCGCGCCGATGTAGACGTGGGTCGCGACGCCGGGCGCGGCGCCCGGGGAGGGGCGCGCGGTGCAGTCGATGACGACCCGCGCGCCCGCGATCTGCGCCTGCGACACGCACCCGCGGCCGCTCGAGCGGCGCGCCACGAAGTCGAAGAGGTCCTGCACCTCCAGCCCGGAGAGCTGCATCTTCGAGATCGAGTTGTCGAAGGGGAAGATGTTGAACATCTGCTCGACCGTCACCGGGCCGGGCACGAGGTCGGCGCGGATGCCCGTCGTGTTCGTGAGCGCGAAGTCGGTCTGGATGCCGAGGCGCAGCCACATCGCCGCGGCGATCAGGTTGCCGAGCGGCGAGTCGCCGCCGCTCGTCGAGACGCGGCGCGAGCCGTCGAGCGCGTAGCCGACGAGGAGATCGAGGTTCGCGAGCGCGTCGAGCCCCTGCCCGTACGGCTCGAGCACCGAGGCGACGACCGGATCGGCCGGCACGCCCTCGGTCACCGGGAAGAGCTCGTACCGGTTCGAGACCACCTCGAAGCCGTTCAGCGGGTCGTAGGCCGCGCCGAGCTCCGAGGGGTCCTTCGACAGCACGAGGTCGAGGCGTCCGACGAACTTCGCGAACGCGCCGGAGTGCGCGAGGACCACGTCGCGCGGGCTGCAGTAGCGCCGGCGCTTCTCGCCTTGCTCGGGGGAGCGCTCGTCGTTCAGGAGGATGTAGTGGCTCTGCTTCTCCTCGTCGAAGTACCGCGAGCAGTCGCGCACGCGCTTCGGCGGCTGGAGCACGATGTGGTTGTGCCCGCCGAGCACGACGTCGATGCCCGTGGTCGTCTCGATCATCTGCTCGTCGACGTCGAGCCCGAGGTGCGTGACGAAGACGATGACGTCGACCGTGGGGCGGAGCAGGTCGACGTAGAACTGGGCGACCTCGGTCGTGTTCAGCGGCGTGATGCCGAGCCGGTTCGGCGCCTCGAAGATGGACGTCAGGCTGGAGAGGTTGCCCATGCCGATGACGCCGACCCGGAGGCCCTCCAGGTCGAAGACCGTGAACGGCTGCAGGATCGCGCCGAGCGGCGAGGCGCCGGGCTGCGCTGGGTCCTCGAGCTGGTAGTTCGCCGCGAGGATGGGGAAGCCGGCGTGCTGCTGGAGCTGGATGCCGAGGTTGAGCGCGCCGCGATCGAACTCGTGGTTGGCGACGATCATGGCGTCGACGCCCATGGCGCCGAGGGTGCGGATCTCCGCCTCGCCCGAGTAGAAGTTGAAGATCGGCGCGCCCTGGAAGCAGTCGCCGCCGTCGAGGTGCAGCACGCGCGACGACCGCGCGCGCTCGCGGCCGATGATATGGGACATGCGCGCGGCGCCGCCGACGTTCGCGATCGAGGTCGCCTCGCCGAGGCCGAGCCCCGCGTCGACCTGGCCGAGCTGCAGGTTGTACGGGAAGAGCCGCGAGTGGATGTCCGACGTGTGGAGCAGCGTCAGGTGCGCCTGCCCCACGAGCCGCGTGGGGGGCGGCTCCTGCTCGCAGCCCGCCGCGCCCAGGCCGAGCGCGACCGCGCCGGCCAGGAGCGCGCGCGAGACGCGGGACGCGGGACGGGTCTCGCGCGTCTCGCGCGTTACGCGCGCCGAGCGCAGCGAGCTCGTCGCGACGCGCGCCGGAGAGAGGGGAGCCTCGGAGGGCAGTGTCGTGGCCTCCGGCGCCGCGCCCATGGCTTTACGGGACTTCATGAAGCGACGTCACGCTAGGAAGCCCTGAACGCGAGCTCAAGCGAAAAGGAGGTGAAGACGGCGAGGCGGTCAGCCTGCAATGCAGGTCACTTCATCTCGCGCTCTCCCGTGAGCAGGTCGTAGAGATCGGGCGCGAACGCCGCGGCGACGCAGCACTCGACCTCCTCGGCCGTGGCGTAGGCGAGCGCCTCTGCCGCGACCGCCTCGGCCTCGGCGAGCGACACGCGCCGGAGCGTCTCCTTGATTTCCGGGATCGCCGCGGCCTCCATCGAGAAATCGCGGATCCCGAGGCCGAGCAGGAGCAGGGCGGCGAGCGGGTCGCTCGCCATGGCGCCGCAGATCGAGACCGGCCGGCTGAAGTCCTGCCCCGCCTGGATCACCTTCGTGATCAGCCGGAGGATCGACGGATCGAACGGCGAGGCGAGGTAAGCGAGCGAGCGGCTGGTCCGGTCGACCGCGAGCGCGTACTGGATGAGGTCGTTCGTCCCGAGGCTCAGGAAGGCGGCCTCGCGCGCGAAATGGTCGACCATGATCGCGGCGGCGGGCACCTCGATCATCACGCCGAGCGGGATCTCGTCGGCGCACGGCTGGCCGCGCGCGCGCACCTGCTCCTGCGCGCGGTGCAGCAGCGCGCGCACCTGCCGCAGCTCCCCGAGCCCCGCGACCATGGGGATCATGATCCGCACGTCGCCGTAGGCGGAGGCGCGCACCATGGCGCGGAGGTGCTCGAGGAAGACGTCAGGGCGCGAGAGCGCGAGCCGGACCGCCCGGAGGCCGAGCATCGGGTTCATCTCCGGCGGCACCTGGAAGGTGGAGACGAACTTGTCGCCGCCGATGTCGAACGTGCGCAGCGTGACCGGCTTCGGGCGGAGCGCCTCGACGACCGCGCGGAAGATCTCGAACTGCTGGTCCTCCGAGGGCGGCGACTTGCGGTCGATGTAGAGGAACTCGGTGCGGTAGAGGCCGATGCCGTCCGCGCCCTGATCGCGGGCGAGGATCGCCTCGGCCGGGAGCTCGACGTTGGCGCGCAGCGAGACCTTGACGCCGTCCTTCGACTGGGCGGCGCGGTGGCGCGACTCCGAGAGCTCCTTCGCGAGCGCGACGTGGCGCTCGGCGCGGGCGCGCGCCTCCGCGAGCTCGGCGGGCCCGGGGCGCACGATCACCGTGCCGCGCAGGCCGTCGATCACGACGACGTCGCCCGTGATCACGCGCTGCAGCACGTCGCTGACGCCGACCACGGCCGGGATCTCCAGCGCGCGGGCCATGATCGAGGTGTGGCTCGTGCGCGTGCCGACCTCGGTGACGAAGCCGACGACCGGCTCGTCGACCATCGCCGTCGTGTCGGCGGGCGACAGGTCGTGGGCGATGACGATGGTCGGCCCGGAGAAGCGCGGGATCGCCGCGCCGAACGTCGCGGGCATGGCGATCGAGTTCTGCAGCTCGATCAGGCTGCGGGTGGACAGCGGCGACGTGTCGCGCGAGGACGGCGGCTCCTGGGGCGGGAGGGTGAAGGCGCGCAGCAGGCGCTCGCCGACGAACATCACGTCGTGGCTGCGCTCGCGCAGGTACGGATCGTCGAGCGCGGCGAAGCGGCCCGCGATCGCCTCGCACGCGGTCGCCACCGCCCACTCGGCGCAGCGCCGCTCGTCGGTGACCTGGCGCTTCACCGCGTCGGCGAGCGTCTCGTCGCCGAGCATGAGCAGGTACGCCTCGAGGATCGACGCCTCGGCGCGGTGGTTGCCGAGGCGCTTCGACATGTCGCGGAGCTCGTCCTGGGCGCGCTCGACCGCGGCCTCGAAGCGCGCGACCTCCGCGTCGATCTCGCTGGAGCTGACGCGGCGGCGCGGGTGGTCCGTCCGGTGCCCGCCGATCACCACGGCGGTGCCGATGGCGACCCCGGGCGACCCGGCGATGCCGCGCAGCGTCTCGGTCCGGGCGCCGGGCACCATCGAGTCGCTCCGGCCGGGCACCATCGAGTCGCTCCGGCCGGGCGCCATCGAGTCGCTCCGGACCCCCGACGCCGCCGTGTCGCTGCGGACGCCCGACGCCGCCGCTTCGCTCCGGACCCCCGACGCCGCCGAGTCGTCGCGAGCGGCGTCTTCCGGGACGGGATGGTCGCCCGGGGTCCCCGCGGAGAGCGCGCTCGGGCCGCGCGTCACTCGGGCTCTCCGAAGCGCGAGGCGATGAGCTCGCCGATGGCGGAGACCGCCTCGGCGGCCTGATCGCCGGTCGCGCGGACCTCGATCTGCGTGCCCATCGAGCCGCAGAGCAGGAGCACGCCCATCACGCTCTTCGCGTTGGCCGACTGCCCATCAGGCCCGGTCAGGGAGATCTCGCAGTCGTACCGCCCGGCGAGCTGCACGAGCTTCGTCGCGGCGCGCGCGTGCAGCCCGCGCACATTGATGATGGTAAATCGCCTTGTTACCGCCCCGGTTGTCACCGCTCGCCCCCCGTCACGCTCTTGCCCGATGCCGGGCGAGACTCCGGCGCGGTCACCCCAGGCGGCGTCAGCCGGAGGTCCACGCTCGGGGTCCCGGCCAACCCCTCGCCCGCCGAGGGTACTATACTACCGCTCGCTCGAGCGACGTCTCGATGCACGACCGTGATCGGGAGCCCGGTCTTCCGCCGCAGGCTGTCGCTGAGGACGTTGGTGAGCACGACGGAGCGGTGCCGGCCCCCGGTGCACCCGATGCCGACGGTGAGGTAGCTCTTTCCCTCGCTGGCGTAGCGCGGCATGCAGAACGACAGGAGCTGCTCCGTCCTGCTGATGAACTCGAGGGCGTCCGGGTTCTTCAGGATGTACTCCCGCACCGGCTCGTCGTTGCCCGTCAGCTCGCGGAGGCCGTGGACGAAATACGGGTTGTCGAGGAAGCGGACGTCGAGGAGCAGATCGGCGTCGAGCGGGATGCCGTACTTGTAACCAAACGAGATGAACCGGGTGGACATGGTGGGCAGATCCACCTTCGCCGGGCGCAGCCGCTCGAGGACGACGCGGCGCAGGTCGTGCGTCGACAGCCGCGTCGTGTCGAGCTCGATGGTCGCCCTGGCCCGCAGCGACGCCAGCCGCTCGCGCTCGAGGAGGACGCCGTCGAGCATCGCGATGGCGCCGCTGCCGCCGGTCGTCAGCGGGTGCGGGCGCCGCGTCTCGCTGAAGCGCCGGAGCAGCGTCTCGTCCGAGGCGTCGAGGAAGAGGATCACCACGTCGCGGCCGACCCGGATCGAGTCGAGCGCCGCCGTGGCGCCCGCGAGGAACGAGCCGACCCGGACGTCGATGCCGAGCCCGATGCGGGTGATCCCGCCCGCCTCGCACGCCTCGACCGCCGACCGGACGAGCGAGGTGGGGAGGTTGTCGACGCAGAAGAAGCCGAGGTCCTCCAGGGCGTGGAGCGCCGTGGACTTGCCCGCGCCGGAGAGCCCCGTGACGACGACGACGCGCCCCGGCGCGCCCTCGGACGGCGGCTGATGACCGCTCCCGCCGCTCACCCTCGCCTCCTCGGCCGCGGCAGGCTCACGGAGGACTCCGTGGCGACGAACCCGGAGCTCGGGCGGTCGCGGTCCGGAGCCGGCCTCCCCCGGTCCACCGGCGGCCGGAAGGCGCTGCTCGGCGGGCTCGGCACGTCCGTCCCGTGGCCGGGCCGCGGCGGCCGGGGCAGGCCGGGCGGCGCCGTGCCCCGCGGGCCCCCCTCCTCCGCGAACCGCACCGGCGGCGGCACCGACGACTCCTCCGGCGTGCGCTCGCCGAGCAGCTCGCCCTCGACGTTGCCGAAGAACTCGCGCGCCGCGTGGAACCCGGCGTTCTTCAGGAGCTCGTTGCGGGCGGCGACCTCCAGGATCGACGCCATGTCGCGCCCCGGGCGCACCGGGATGACGAGCTCCCGGATCTTCACGCCGAGGATCGTGTGGTACCGCTCGTCGAGCCCGAGCCGGTCGTACTCGGTGTCCTTGGACCACTCGACCAGCTTCACCACGACGTCGATCCGCTTGCGCTCGCGGATCGAGGTGACGCCGAAGAGGTCCTTCACGTTGAGGATGCCGAGGCCGCGCACCTCGAGGTGGTAGCGGAGGAGCTCCGCCGGAGAGCCGAAGACCATGCCGGGCGGGCGGTAGTCGCACTCGACGGCGTCGTCGGCCACGAGCCGGTGGCCGCGCATCACGAGGTCGAGCGCGCACTCGCTCTTGCCGATCGCGCTCGAGCCCATGAGCAAGAGGCCCACGCCGAAGACGTCGACGAGCACGCCGTGCAGGCGGATGCGCGGCGCCAGGCGGTCGTCGAGCAGCGCGTGCAGCGCGGTGATGGTGACGCTCGACCGCACCGCCGAGATGAGGAGCGGCGTCCCGGACTCCTCGGCGCACTGCGCGAGCTCCGGCACGGGGAAGAAGCCGATCCCGGAGCTGTTCGTCTCGAACGGCTGGTCGCCCTGCGTGAGGATGACGCAGCAAAGGCCGAGCTCGAAGAAGCCGCGCAGCGACAGGAGCCGGTCCTCGCGCGAGAGCTTGTGGAGGAAGGAGAGCTCGGTCTGCCCGAGGATCTGCACCCGCGTCGGGACGATGCCGTGGAAGTGTCCGACGAGCGCGAGCCCCGATTTCTGGATGCGGGTGTTCATGATGGGCCGGTCGAGGCCCGCGGCGCCCGCGATCAGCGAGAGCTCGGTGCCGAGCCCCTCGTCGGTCATCAGGCTCCGCACCGTGAGGGCGGGGCGGTCCGCGCGCCCTCCGCCGGCCGGGGGCTTCCCCTGGCCGCCCGCGTCCCCTTCCTGTCTGCTGCTATGCGCGCCGCTCATGATACCGACCTTCCTTCCTCGGCGGCGATGAGCTCGAACGCCGCCCGCCCGGTCGATGCGCCGAGCAACCGCCTCCTGAACGTCTCGTCCCGCAGGAGCCGGGAGATGCGCGCCAGGGTCTTGAGGTGCTCGCCGGTGGCCCGCTTCGGGCCGATCACGGCGACGATGATGGACACCGGCGCCCCGTCGATCGCGTCGAAGTCGATCGGCTTCGGGCAGAGCAGGACCGCGCCGATCAGCCGCTCGACGCCCTCCATGGCGCCGTGGGGGATGGCGACGCCGCTGCCCACGCCGGTCGACTGGAGGCGCTCGCGCTCGGCGAGCACCCGCTCGATGTCCTCGCTCTTGACCCCCTGCTGTCCCGTCGCGAGCAGGGCGGCGAGCCGGCGGAGCGCGTCGGCCTTGGAGCGGACGACCCCCTCCTGCTCGCTGGCGACGGATACCTGGTGCGCGGTCAAGATGTCGCAGACTTGCATGCTGATTTCGGCGCTCTGACGAGGTGAGGGGCTCTGGGATGGCGCACGTGGGACGGCGGGCGCTGCGCTCGGCCAGGGCCAAGCGCGCCGACGTCGCCATCGTACCCTGTGGACCACGGGTACGCGACTCAAGGACGCGGTCGCGAGGGGCGATCCAGAGTGCGGTGTTCTTCCGAGCCGCCGTCGCCGCGGGCCGACCGGGCGGCCCCCGGAGGCAGGGCTCCCCGGGCAGGTTGCGCGCGGGATCCCGGGCGCGGCCCCGCGGCGAAGGGCGCCGTCCGCCGCGCTGGCGGCGAGCGCGGCCGCCGCGCCGGCGGCGAGCGCGGCCGCCGCGCCGGCGGCGAACACGGCGATTCGCCGGGCGCGCCCGATGGCTCTCGTGAAGCCCCCGGCGCGCCCGGCGGCTCACCGGCGCGTCCGATGGCTCTCGTGAAGCCCCCGGCGCGCCCGGCGGTCACCGGGCGCCCGGCGGCTCACGCCGCGAGCGAGGCCGCCTCAGCGGCGCAGCTCACGCAGTGCGCGACCGCTCACGATCTGGAGCGCGCCGCCGCAGCCTCCCGCTCCACCTCGGCGGCGTACTCGCCGGCGCTCGTGCCACCGCGCTTTCGGGCGATGGTGTGTCCCTTGCCATCGCGGATCTGCCGTTCGAGCTTGTCGAGGACAATATCGATCGAAGCGTACATGTCCTCACTCCGCTCGGTCGCCTGGAACGCCAGGCTGCCGGAGGAGATGCGGACGTCGGCGACGTGTACCAAGCCCTCGACGGAGAGGGTCACCTGCGCCGTCATCGCCTGCCTTAGAAATTTCTGGAGCTTGGCGACCTTCTCGTGAGCGTGCTTCTTGACGGCGTCGGTACCCACCATGTGCCGGAACGTGATCGTGATGTTCATCGGGCCAGCCTTCCTTCCCCCTGATGCGTAGATGAAACAATCGACTACGGCTACAGAGCTCCCCTCCATCTCTATAGTAACACCGCGGTAGAGCTCCGGTCTTGCATCAACGAAGCTGTCCTTCCGTTTTGTTTGTTCGCTCGGTTGGTTCGCGCTCCGCGCGCCGTCGCTGCGCGCATTGCTGCGCCGCGCCGCGCCGCGGCTTGCCGCGCCGCGCCCGGCGGGGCCCGCACGCCTCCTCTCAACAAGCCTTGACCCGCCCCGCTTGTTCCAGCGCCCGGCGCACCGCGTGCGGGGCATGGCCACAGGCCAGCGCGATCTCGCCGATGGTGGGCCTGCGCCCAAGCTCGTCGGCGAGCCGCCTGGCGCTCGCGAGGACAGCGCGGAGCACCTCGACGTCGACCGCGTCGAGCGGCTCGGCGACCCGGAGGCCCTCCGACTCGAGCCGATCGATGATGTGCTCCACCTCCTCGTACGAGACCGGCCGGCCATCGATGACCTCCGCGATGTCGTTGAGGTCCACCCGACCGCTCGCCCGATGGCGTGTGAGGAGCTCCTGGATCATGTCGTCAATGACAGGCCGCACGGAGCTAGGGTGGCACCTGCGCGCAGACCGCGCACGCCCCGACGCCCGCAGGACTGAGCTCCTCGAGCACCCCGGCCCCCCGCCCGCAGGCGCCCGGGCCGCGCGCGCCCAGGCCGGGCCCGGCGCCGCCACCAGCCAGCTCGCCGGGACGGCCCGCCTCATCCGACGTCGGGGACCGCCGTGCGGCGTCCGCCCTCACCTCATCTCGTCGCCCTCACCACCATCCTCGTCCTCCTCAGCACCATCGTCGTTCCAGTGGCTCAACGACGTTTCCGTCAGGATACGCGGAGGTATGATGGATACATCGGCGACATCGAGCGGATATGCACCAGGAGTTCTCCATGCGCTGGGCCCCTCCCAGATCGCGATCGCGTCATGCGATCCGCGACCACATCGAGGCAAACCTCGATCCCGTCAGGAATCATCAGGAGATCGTATTTCTGTCGACGTGCTATGATTTCCCGTGGGACACGCACCGGGCCCTGGAGCTCGCGCTGCTCCGTGTCTTCGGCATCGCCGCGAGCTCACGGCTCCTGGTGCGGACAGGGGAGCTCCTGGAGCGCACCCAGAAGCGTTACGACGACACGGTCCTCATCCTCTCCGAGATGCTGGAGAACGGATACGACAGCGAGCGCGGCCGGGCGGCGCTGCGGCGCATGAACCAGCAGCACCGGCGCTACACGATCCCGAACGACGAGTACGTCTACACGCTGTCGACGTTCATCTTCGAGCCCATCCGCTGGAACGAGCGCTTCGGCTGGCGCAAGCCGACCGAGAAGGAGAAGCTCGCGCAGTACCACTACTGGAAGCACGTCGGGACGCACATGAACATCAAGGATATCCCGCCGAGCTACGAGGCGTTCGAGCGCTTCAACGTGGACTACGAGGCGGAGCACCTGCGGTTCTCGGAGGACAACCGGAAGCTCGCCGTCGCGACGCGGGATCTCATGCTGAGCTGGGTGCTGCCGAGGGCCCTGTGGCCCCTCGGGGCCAAGGTCATCCATGCGCTCGTCGACGACCCCTTGCTCGACGCCGTCGGGCTGCCGCGCCCCTCGCCCGCGCTGCGCCGCGCGGTGGAGGCGGCGCTCCGCGCGCGCGGCCCGGTGCTGCGGGCGATGCCCCGCCGGCGCTCGCCGCGCCTGCTCACCCGGACGAAGAGCCGCACGTATCCGGACGGCTACCGCATCGAGGACCTCGGCGCGCGATGATCGCCGGCGCGCGCCGGTCGATGCGCGCCGGCGGCCCGGCGCCATCCGTGGACAGCGCCTGTGCGCTCAGGGCAGCTGGCGCCGCAGGAACTTCAGCGCCTCGCGCGCGGCCGGGT
Organism: Sorangium sp. So ce321; assembly: GCF_051530195.1. Lineage (NCBI taxonomy): Bacteria > Pseudomonadati > Myxococcota > Polyangiales > Polyangiaceae > Sorangium > Sorangium sp. So ce321. Next base: position 9,912,669 of record NZ_CP150329.1, read on the forward strand.
TCACCGGCTCGTAGACGTCCGGGGCCTTCCGGAGCGGCGCCCCGATCGGCTCGCCGGGGCGGGCGCCGAGGATGCGCTCGACGTCCTCCAGGAGCGATTGCATCGAGTCGAAGCGGTTCCCGGGCAGCTTGCGCAGCGCGGTGGCGACCAGCGCCTCGAGGCGCCGATCGATGCCGGGGCGGATCGCGCTCAGCCGGGGGGCCGGGGTGCAGGCGTGCTGCGCCACGACCACCACGTCGTCCGACGACGAGAAGGGCAGCTGGCCCGCGAGCATGCGGTACATCGTGATGCCGAGCGCGTAGACGTCCGTCCGGCCGTCGACGGGATCGGCCAGGGCCTGCTCCGGGGCCATGTACGGGACGGTGCCCAGCACGAGGCCGGCCGCCGTCGCGGGGCCCGATCGCAGCTTCGCGAAGCCGAAATCCATCACCTTGATCACGCGCGGGCCGCTCGCGGAGCGGACGAGGAACATGTTGTCCGGCTTCACGTCGCGGTGGATGATGCCGGCCGCGTGCGCGGCGGCGAGCGCCGACGCCGCCTGGCGGATCAGCGGCAGCGCGACCGCCTCGCTCACGGCCACCTCGCGGCGGAGCATGGAGCCGAGCGACTCGCCGGTGAGGAGCTCGAGCACGATGAAGGGAGACCCGTCCTTGCGCGCGCCCGCGTCGAGGACCCGGATGATGTTCGGGTGCCCGAGCTCGGCCGCCACCTCGAGCTCGCGGAGGAACCGCTCCCGCTGGGTCCGGTCGGCGGCGAAGTTGCGGTTCAGGATCTTGATCGCGACCTGCTCCTTCGTGTGGCTGTCCACGGCCAGGTACACGCGCGACATCCCGCCGGCGCCGATGAAGCCCTGGATCACGTAGCGATCCTCGAGCACGGCGCCGAACTGCCGCGTCGGCTGCGCGGGCGGGGCGGCCGACAGGGACTGAACCAGGCGGGCGCCGTCGTCCGGACAGAAGACGTAGGACCGGTCGGCGTAGCCGCGGTGGCATCGCGGGCAGATCATGGAGGCGCGACATGATGGGGGTGCCGGCGGGGATCCTCAAGGGACTTGCGCCCCGGCCGGCAATCGTACGGGGAACCACGTGAAACGACGCGGACCACGACACGAAACAAACCGGACGCGCGCGGAGCCGCGCGGAGCGACGACGACCACGACGACGACGACCACGACGACAGCGACGTGCGCGGACCAACGCGGAGCGCATGAAACAGTTGAAACATGTGGAGCGCACAGAGCGCAGAGCGCACAAAGCGCGTTCCGTCGAGGGCGCGATCTACCGTCCCCGGAGGTAGATCGCGGCGCGGACCTCGGCTATGCGTGCGACTTTCCTGGTCGACGCGATTGACCCCGAGCCCGAGAGACACAGCCCGTGACATCACAGAAGCAGACCGCGACCCTCATCCCTGGTGACGGCATCGGCCCCGAGATCGTGGAGGCGACGCTGCGCGCCCTCGACGCCCTCGGCTCGCCTTTCGAGTGGGAGACGTGCGTGGCCGGCATGGCCGGCGTCAAGGACTTCGGCGACCCGCTGCCGCGGGCCACGCTCGACAGCATCCACCGCACGCAGCTCGCGCTCAAGGGGCCGCTCGAGACGCCGATCGGCGGCGGATATCGCTCCTCGAACGTGCGGCTGCGGCAGGAGTTCCAGCTCTTCGCGAACGTGCGCCCCGCGCGCACGCTGATCCCCGGCGGCCGCTACGAGAACATCGACATCGTGCTCGTGCGGGAGAACCTCGAGGGCCTCTACGTGGGCTTCGAGCATTACATCCCGATCGGGAGCGACGAGCACGCGGTGGCGATCGGCTCCGGCGTGAACACCCGGGTCGGCTCGCGCCGCATCTCCGAGTACGCCTACAACTACGCCGAGAAGCACGGCCGCAAGAAGGTCACCATCGTCCACAAGGCCAACATCATGAAGGCGCTCACCGGCATCTTCCTCGAGACGGCGCGCGAGGTGGGCCGGGCCTTCGAGGGCCGCGTGGCGACCGACGAGCGCATCGTGGACGCGTGCGCGATGCAGCTCGTGCTGAACCCGTGGCAGTTCGACGTCATCGTCACGACGAACCTCTTCGGCGACATCCTCTCGGACGAGATCGCGGGCCTGATCGGCGGCCTCGGCATGGCGCCGGGGGCCAACATCGGCCACAACGCCGCCATCTTCGAGGCGGTGCACGGCTCGGCGCCGGACATCGCCGGCAAGGGCGTGGCGAACCCGATCGCCCTCATGCTCGCCGCCGCGATGATGCTCGACCACGTGGGCCAGCCGGAGCTCGCCGGCCGGCTGCGCGCCGCCATCGACGGGGCGCTCAACGCGGACGGGGTGCGCACCCGCGACCTCGGCGGCAAGGCGGACACGAAGACGCTCACGGACGCCATCGTGGCGCGCATCAAGAACGGCTGAGCGGTCGCGGCCGCCCTGGGACCGGCGTCACGGCGAATCGACGCGGCCGCCCCGGGACCGGCGTCACGGCGAATCGACGCGGCCGCCCCGGGACCGGCGTCACGGCGAACCGGCGTGGCGGTCCAAAGAGCGGCCGCGGGTCAGCCGTCGCCCGCGGGCGCTTCCGGGAGCGGCAGCGTGAAGTGGAACGACGTCGTCTCGTTCGTCTGGCTCTGCGCCCAGATCCTGCCGCCGTGCGCCTCGACGATGCCCTTGCAGATGTAGAGCCCGAGGCCCGTGCCCGAGGGGGCGTTGCCGGACTGGCCCGACGAGAGCCGCTGGAAGCGCTGAAAGAGCCGCTGCAGATCGTCCGGGGGGATGCCCGGCCCGCGGTTCTCGACGGCGATCTCCACCTCGGCGCCGCGGCGCGAGAGCGCGACCCGGGTCGGCGCGCCGGGGTCGCCGTACTTGGCGGCGTTGAGGAGGAGGTTTCCCATCACCTGGTCCATGCGGGCCGCGTCCACGAGGACGAGCGGCACGTCCTCGTCGGCGGTGAGCTCGACGGCGCGCTCCGGCCGCTCGGCGGCTGCGAGCTCGACGGCGGCGCGCAGGTGGGCGACGAGGTCCGTCGGCCGCCGCTCGATGGAGAGGCGCCGCGCCTCGATCTTCGAGGCGTCGAGCAGGTCCTCGATCATCCGCTCGAGGCGGCGGGCGCCGGCCAGGACCTTCTGGCTCCAGCCCGTCATGTCGGCGGCCTGGGACCGGCGCAGCAGCATGCCGGCGTACGCGGAGACCGCGGTGAGCGGCTGCTTGAGGTCGTGCGCGACCATCGAGATCCATTCCTGGTGGAGCCGCGCGCGCTCCGTGAAGTGGGTGACGTCCTCGTAGCTGGCGATGGCCCCGAGGATCGTGCCCTGATCGTCCCGGATGGGGCCGGCGCTCACCACGACGGGGACGTAGCTACCGTCCGGCGTCCGGAACCACAGCTCCTCGCAGGTCGTCCCCTTGCCGCGCGCCGCTCGGACGAGGGGCATCTCGTGGTGCAGGAGCGGCCGTCCTCCCGGCGCGCACAGGAGCGCGCACGGGGGGGACGGGGGCATCTTGAGCGGGTGCGGCCCGCCGCAGATCTGCTCGCAGCGGCGGCTGGCGACGAGCGAGCCGCCGTTGCGCTCATCGAAGACGGCGATGGCGACGGGGAAGTCCTCGATGATGCTACGCAGCCATCGCCGCTCGACGGCGAGGCGGCCCTCCGCCTCGCGCAGCTCGGCGCGGGCGTCCTCGAGCAGGGTCACGGCGCTCTGCTGTGAGGGAGGGCTCGCGTCGGCGGCGTCGTCGAGCGCGCCGCGGGGGAGGCGCTCGGCGCGATGCTCGGCGTCGCGCTCGACGGACCCGAGCGCCAGGCCGAACAGCGCGCCGAGGGCCTGGACGCACGGGAGGAGCTCCAGCGAAGGCGCGGAGCGGCCGCCGAAGGCGCAGGTGAGGACGCCCAGCAGCCGATCTGCGCCCAGCAGGGGGGCGGACACGACCCAGCAGGGCCTCAGGGAGGCCTCGATGACGCGGACGTCGGGGAAGCGTTCGCGGTCTGCCTCGTCCGTCGCGGTGTGCTCGATGCGGCGGCTCTCGGCGGCGCGCCGGATGAGCGACGGGGTGCTCGGGAGCTCGTCGAAGGCGCCGGCGAGCTCGAGGGGCACGCCGGAGGAAGCGAGCAGCCGGATGGGGAGCGCGCGACCGGCTGGCGCGCGGTGGAGGAGCGAGAGGTCGGCGCCGAGCAGCCGGGCGGCCTGCTCGGCGATGACGTGGTGGAGCGCCTCCGGTGCGAGCGTCCGCGAGAGCGCGGCGGACGCCTGGACCACCGCGTCTGCGAGCAGGGAGGCGGCCGATGCGGGTTCTCCGGTCGCGGCCTGGAGCCGGTCATGCTCCGAGATTTTCGTCACGTTTCCCCCGCACCATGCCCTAGCACCTGCGCGGGGAGGCGCCGCTCGAGCGGATGGCGCGTCCGTCTCGTTCGATCCGGTCCGGAGGAGGTGGCGCAGCGCGGGTGCGCAGGGGTGCTCGCCGAGGCGTCACCGGGAGGGGTCGAAGCGGCGCTTCGCCCAGCTCACGAGCGGGCTGTTGTCCCGGGTGCGTGTGGCGCCGGGCGCGCCGCGGCGTTTCCGCCAGTCGCCTTCGCGGACGCGCCGGCACCCTGCCGCCTGCTCCATGGACAGGAGGTAGGTCTCGGCTTCGCGCCCGTCGGCGAGGCGGATGGTTGCGCGCCGGTGCAAGATCGGGTGTCCCCGGTGCACGTCGAGCGTGGCGAGCGCGGCGGGCGTGACGGCGTAGAGCTCGCCGGTCACGGCGACGAATCCGCCCTGGACGAGGGCGCCGCTCGTGCCCAGGTCGACGAGCGCGAACTGGGGGGTCGTGATGGCCTCTCCAAGGGGGCGGGCGCCTGCGAGCCGTTCGTGCTGGTCCTCGCCTTTCATGAGGTTGTCGTAGACGAAGAGCGCGATCTCGCTGGTGGTCATCGGAGTGGTCCTCGGGACGGGCTCGGCGGCCCGGCTCCGACCCTCTCAAAGGGAGGGAGCGAGCGCAAGCCCGGCCGTCGGGAGCCGCTGCGGGGATCCATCGACGCACCGCCCGGCCGCGGGCCGCGCGACTCGACCGGATCGCGCCCCGGCGAGGGCGGAGCGGCGGCCCTCGTGGCCGTGCACTCTGCTCCCACTCGACATCGGGAATGACGCTGTGGCAGTCACATGGCAGGACAGCGATCTGCACAGGACATATCCAGAGTTCGTCTTGAGCCGTGGGAACATGAAGACTCGAGCGCGGCGGTCGATAGCGGTCCTCGTCCGCACGAACCGGATAGGCTCGAGTGCCTCTCGGCCAACTCCATCTTCAATGGACCCGAGACGATAGGCTCGTTCAGCGTATGGCCACTCCAGCCCTGTCCATTGCTAGCCTCGGAATACTCCGAGTGCTGCCTGCTCGCGAGGTTGTGAGGAGCAGGCTCTCTCATGTGCTCGGTTGCCATCGGGCTGATCTCCGCGGCTGTGCGAGAGGCGATCCGATGCAGCGCTCCGCGGCCGGATCCTCCACGCATCAACCGCCGTAGCGCCGGCGGGAGGGTCCGCGCGGCGGGGGCGGGTGGGCGCGACCAGCACCGACCGAGGTGCCATGAGGTTCCTGGTGGCTCTGCGTCTCAGGCGCGCCTTGTGTGGCGCGCAACACGACGTCCCAGGTGGCATGGCCCGAAGGGAGACATGCCGGGTGGTGTCTTATGCGCAAGCTCCCGGTCCCCGTCTTGGCGGATGGCCGAGCGCCTGCCCGCCCCCGCCGCGCGGACCCTCCCGCCGGCGCGGGCTACCAGCTGACCACGAACTGGAGCGAGTCCGCCCCCCGCACATCCACCGAGATGGTCGGCTTGGCCCCGTACCCCATGACGAGCGCCTCGAAGTTCCCCAGCGGGTACTCCAGCACACCGCGGAAGCTGCCGATGTCGATCTTCACCTCGGACGGCCCCAGCTGCCTCGCCCGCGCCGTCGGCCCCTTCACGAGCGCGCCGAGGCTGCCCGTGTAGCGCATCAGCGCGGCGCCCGGGTCGGTCGCGAGGTGCATCGTGATCCGTCCGAGCGCGCTGTCCCGGAAGGCCGTGACCTGCTGCCGCGCCAGGCGACGGTACGCCTCGCGCGAGCTCCGGTTCGGGTGGGAGAGCCGCGCCGCCGCATCATAGAGGCGCAGGAAGTCGCGCATCGGGTAGTCCGAGAACGGCAGGTAGAGCCCGCCCCGCGGAGGGCTCGAGAGCGTCGGCACCACCTGCGCGAAGCGCTCCCCGAGCGTCGCCGCCAGCGCGTTGAAGAACATCCCCTTCATCGCGTAGAACTCGGGGACACCCGCCACCACGGCGTCGAGCTCGATGTTGCCCAGGAGCGGATCGGACGGCCGCACCTCGAAGGAGGCGCCGTTCGGCCCGACGAGCGGCCCCTCACCGAACGGGGCGCTCGCCGGCATGACGCTTCGAGCAACGGTGCGCATGACACCGCTCCTGGGAACCGGCGTCTCGTTCGCTTGCCGGCGCTGGTCGCTGCGGACCTCTTTCATATGGAGCTCGCCGTGAAAGAACTCAACTCAGGGGCCACTTGCGGCAACCACCGCAGCGGAGGGCACATTCCCTGATTCTGCAATGGCCATGCCGCCCGCCTCCTGAATGAGTACCGCGCGAACACGGGGGCTCACGGCGGATTTCCCTTGCATGGATGCAAGGCTGCTTCAGCGCTGCAACCGGCGGCGGTGGCCAGGACGGGACGCGACTCCGCTCCGGCCGGGCGCGCGCGTGTGCCCAGATACATGTTCGCGGGCGCCTGACCGAAGGCACACCGCGTCAGCGCACCTGGAGGCCGAGCTCGCGGAGCTCTGCCTCGCGCAGCGGGAGCTCCGCGGCCATGAAGAACTCATCGAGCTGCGGCGGCTTCACGCGCGTGCCGGCGAGCATCGCGTGCGCCTGCCCGCGGTGGTGGATCTGGTGGACAAAGAGGTGCAGCAGCACACTCCCCACGCGATCGACCTGCACGTAATTTTCACGCTGGATCTGTACCTCGCGATCCGAGTCGCCTGAGAGTTGCTCGCAGAAGGCGATGAGGCGGCGATCGGTCTCGCGCTGGGCCTGGCGCAGCGCGGCGAAGTCGGTGAACGGCTCGGTGTCCTCGAAGATCGAGAGGCCGCGGCCGCCGCGCTCGAACGCGTCGAGGTAGTACAAGTCGACGAGGAGGACGTGCGTGAGCGTCTTGTAGATGGAGGGGAAGAAGCTGGTCCGCTCGGCCGTGAGCTCGTCGAAGGTGAGCTCGGCGCACGCGCGGTGGAGCCTGTGGTTCGACCAGGCGTTGTTCTCGGCCATGAAGCGGAACGTGGTGAGCGTGTTCATGCGCGCGATTATCGCGCCCGGTGCGTCCCTGGTCAGGGTGGGTGGCTCGACGGCGGCGCGGTGGACCGCGACGCCCGCGTGGCCGGCGCGGAGCGCGCCGGGGGCTCCAGGCTCCTGACAGCACGCTGTCAGGAGGGCGGCCGTAGGATGGCAGTGCGTGCGGGCCGGAGGCCCGCGAGGAGGACCTCATGAAAGCAGGATTCGGCGGTGTGATCGTCTATGTGCCCGATGCTGCGGCAGCGGCGGCGTTCTACGAGCGCGCGTTCGGCTTCGAGCGAAAGTTCGTCTCTGACGGCAAGGAATACTGCCAGATGCAGGGGGAAGTGCCGCTCGGGTTCGTGCAGGAGGACTACGCCCAGAAGAGCCTCCCCGAGTTCGTGAGGAACCAGTCGGGCGCGCGGCCCGCTGGGTTCGAGATCCTCGTCGTCGACAAGGACGTCGACGCGGCGTTCAAGCGCGCGGTCGATGCCGGGGCGACGCCCGTCGCGCAGCCCCACGACATGCCGTGGGGCCAGCGCGTCTCTTACGTACGCGATCTGAACGGCGTGCTCGTGGAGATCTGCGCGCCGTGGGACGTCCCATGAGATCGGCCGCTTCACGGACGGGCGATCCGGATCGCGCGGCTGCGCGGCGAGGTCCCCGCCGCACAGCCGCGCTCGGGGGCGCAGCCGCCGGCAGGGGGCAGGGTGCGCCCTGCCCCCTGACGGCGGTCTCCTGACAGGCGCTTGCGGCAAGTCCTTGCCGCCCTTGGCGCGGCCTGCTTAACCTCCCCGCGTGAACGCGAACGGCCGGACACGGGTGCATCTGCTCGTGGCAGCAGCGATCGCCCTGCTCGCGGCCGGCCCCTCCGGGCTCGGCGACGGGGCTGTGGCCGAGGCGAAGGAGACCGCGCGGGCCAAGAAGACGAAGAACTACGAGTGTCGGCCGCAGAGCCCGCAGAAGTTCCTGAAGCGGCGCAACTTCGTGGAGAAGGGCATGCTCAACCCGAAGAAGCACGCCCGCGCGGTCCGCTACCTCATCGAGCATTACGGCCACGTCGAGACAGACGAGACGCGGCGCCTCAACCCTGAGAGCGCCTTCTCCCAGGCCACGACCGTGCAGTTCATGGGCCTGCCGCTCTCCATCCACGAGAAGATCGCCCCCGCGCTCCACTGCGTCGAGAAGCGGATCCGCGCGACGTGTTCCAGCAAGTCGCGCCGCTACACGCCGCGCGCGGTCGGTGGGTTTCGCACGGCGAACAGCTATCGTGGCGCGGAGATCTCGAACCACCTCCTCGGCATCGCCATCGACATCGATCCCGAGCGCAACCCGTGCTGCGGCTGCGTCGACCCGTGGCCCACGAGCCCGCTGTGCCACGAGAAGAAGCGCACGGCCTACGAGCGCACCGCGCTCACCCGCTGCTGGATCAAGGCGTTCGAGCGCTACGGCTTCGACTGGCTCGGCCACGACGACCTCGAGGACACGATGCACTTCGAGTTCCTCGGGAACCCCGACCGGATCAAGAAGAAGTAGCGCGCCCGGCGCCGCGGCGAGCGCCGGCGATCACGCGCCGCCGCGAGCGCCGCCGCGTCGGGAGAGCCGGCGCGCGCGCCGCTCTGCCGCGGCCTCGGCGAGGCGGCGGTCCTCGTCCGTCTCGAGCCGGAGCGGCCGAACGGCGGTCGGCCTCAGCGACGCGTCCACCGCCACGAACGTCACGAAGGCCGTGACCGTGGGCCAGACGTCGCCTGTCGCCGCGTCCTCGCCCTCGACCGACACGAGGATCTCGAGCGACGTCCGGAAGGTGGCCGTCACCCGCGCGGCCAGGCGGACGACCTGACCGACCTTGATCCCGCGGTCGAACGAGAGGTCGTCGATCCCCGCGGTGATCACGGTGCTGCCGGTGTGCCGCTGCGCGCAGATGGCGGCGCACAGGTCGATCCAGGCGAGCACCTGGCCGCCGAAGATCGAGCCGAGCGCGTTCGCGTGCGTTGGCAGGACGTACTCGGTCATCGTGGTGACCGACTCGGAGGCGCGCTTCTCGTGCTGGACCGTCACCTGGCAGGTGTATCACGGTCCTCTGCCCCGCCTCGCGCCCTCTCCGCGAGCCCCCACCCTGGCCAACTCGCCGCAGAGCGGCGCTCACCCGCACAGGAGACGGGCCCAGATCGGCGTTTTCGGCGCGGAGGCGTACTCCCGTACGCCGAGCACCGAAAACGTCGAGGTGGGCCCGTATCCGAAGCGGGTGAGCGCCGCTCTACGTCGACGCCCGCCCCGGGATCGGGAACAACGGCTCCTCCGGCGAGCGCCCGGGGCCCGGCGCGACCGACGACTTCGCGAGGCCCGGCGGCCCCGTCGGGAGCGTGGGCTCGTCCTCGAAGCGCGCCGCCGTGACCTTGAGCCGCGTGAAGATCGCCTCGGCCCGATCGTGCATCGTCACCGCCTCGCGCCGCGCCGCCATGTTCGCCACGAAGCTGCGATCGGTCGTCAGGAACCGCGCGTAGGCCTGGAACGTGCGCGCGAGCTCGAGCTCGTTCCCCGTCTCCTCGAAGAGGCTCACCGAGCGCGCGAAATAAGCGCGCGCGCTCTTCGTGTTCGCGCTGCCCCAGCCGCCCGCCGCGGTGATCTCGCCGAGCGTCCGGAGCGCGATGCCGAGGTGCACCTTGCTCCGGACCGAGGCGAACAGGTCCACCGCCCGGCTGATCGAGTCGCGCGCCTTCTCCAGATCGCCCCGGAGCATGTAGGCCTTCCCGAGGGCGCGCCGCGCCTCGGCCAGCCCGAGCCGGTCGCCCAGCTCGTCGCAGAGCTCCTCGGCCTGCTGCAGCACGCGCACCGCCTGGTCCGGATCGCCGCTCCGGTAGAGCGTCCCGCCGATGTTCGTCAGGATCAGCGCCGTCCGGTTGCGATCGCCGACCTGCCGCGCCACCTCCAGGGCCTCCTCGAAGAGGGCGAGCGCGCGGCGGTGGTCCCGCTGGTCCTGGGCGATCATGCCGAGGTTGTTCAGGCTCATCACGACGCCGAGCAGGTCCGAGATCTCGCGCCGGATCGCGAGCGACCGCTCGAACGTCGCCAGGGCCTGCTTGAACTCGCCCGAGTCCTGCAGGGCGAGCCCGAGGTTGTTCAGCGAGAGCGCGATCGAGCGGCGGTCCCCCATCCGCTCCCGGCGGGTGAGCGCGTCGCGCAGCCACTTCAGCGCCTCCTGGTACTCGCCCCGGAGCCAGTGCAGCTTGCCTATGTCGTCGATGGTCGAGGCGATCCCCCGCTCGTCCCGCGCGCCCTCGAAGAGCCGGAGCGCGGTCGTGAGGTGCTTGCCGGCCTCGTCGAGCGAGCCGCTGTCGCGGTAGAGCCGCCCGATGCGGTTGTGCGCGGCGCCGCCCTTGCGCCGGTTGTCGAGCCGGTAGGCGAGCGTCAGCATCTCGCGGAAGGCGGCGAGCGCGTCGTCGACCCGGCCGGCGAGCTGAAGGACGTCGCCGTAGTCGTGGAGCGCGTCGATGCGCCGCGCGACGTGCGCGTCGCCGAGCAGCGAGAGCCCGCGCGCGTAGTACTCGGCGGCCTTCGCGTTCGAGTAGCGCCCGCGCGCCACGTCCCCGGCGTCGAGCAGCGAGAGCCCCGCCCGCACCGCGTCGCCGATGCGCTCGCGGTGCACCGCGAGCTGCGCCAGGAACTCCTCGCTGGCGCGCACCGCCACCTGCTGCTCCAGCCACTCGGCGATCGCGTGGTGGTAGCGCCGCTGGGCCGCGGCGCTCATCCGCTTCTGGAGCGTCTCGCGCTCCTTGTCCTGCGCGAACACGTACTCGTCCGAGCCCGCGAAGCTCGACTCGCTCTGCTTGCGCAGGTAGCCGCGGTCGCACAGCGAGCGGAGCGACGCGTTGATCCGGTCGAGGTCCTTGTCGCTCTGCTCCTCGCCCCACAGCTCGGGCGCCTGACAGCCGGCGCGGCCGAGCACGAACAGCGCGCCGCTCCAGAACACCGGGCCGATCGTCGCGGCCTGCTCGAGCAGCTGCCGGCTGTCCTGATCGAGCGCGGCGAGGCGGACGTTCACGGCGTCCTCGACCGTCATCGGGAGGCTCGCCGTCGACAGCTTCCCGAGGTGGACGCGCCAGCGCGGCCCGCCCGCGGAGTCGGGCGAGAGCTCCTCGATCACGCCCTGGTCGTGGCAGATGCGGACCATCTGCTCGAGCAGCGCCGGGTTGCCGTTCGCGAAGGAGCAGGCCGCCTCGACGAGCTCGGGCGGCGCGCCCGGCCGGGGCTGCGACTCCGCGCCCGCGGCGTCGACGACGACGATGTCCTCGCCCCCGCGCGGCAGGCAGGGCGCGAGCAGCGCCCGCGCCAGCGCCGCCGAGTCGGCCTCGCCGAGCGGCGAGAGCTCGATCAGCGCGTGGCGCCGCTCGCCGACCTTGCCCCAGTCGTCCTGGCGGGTGAGCAGCTCCGGGCGGGCGGCGCAGAGGATCAGGACCGGGCCCGCGAGGTACTCGATGAGGTAGCGCACGAGCGCGAGGGAGTCGTCGTGGGCCGCGTGGAGGTCCTCGAAGACGAGGCACACGGGGCCGTGGGCGGCGTCCGCCTCGAGGAACGCCTTCAGGACGGCGCGGCGGATGAGGTCAGCCTGCGCCGGATCGTCCTGCACCGCGCGGGTGAGCGGGCTGTCGCCGAACGCGAGCCCGATGAACTGGCCGAGGAAGTAGATGACGTCCCCGACCTTGCGGTCGCCCATCACGTGGGCGACCTGCGCGCGGACCTCGGCGCGGGCCGCGTCCTTCTCCATGCCTTCGGAGAGGCCGAAGCGGGCGCGCAGGAGCCGCGTGAAGAGGCCGTACGCCGACGCGATGTCGCCGGCGTTGCCCGAGTAGACGCGCAGCGGGGCGGAGCCCTGGCGCCGCTGCTCGAGGAAGTCGCGCGCGAGCCTGCTCTTGCCGATGCCCGGGGGGCCGACGAGCGTCACGGTCCGGGTGGCGCGCTCCCTCTCGACCGCGTCGAGGGCGCGGGCCAGCGCCGTCAGCTCGCCCTCGCGCCCGATCAGCGGCGCGCGGGCGGCCGGCGCCGCGCCAATTGCACTGTCCTCTCGGCTCATCTACCTGTGGCCTCCACGTCCCCCGGGTGCCGCAGCTCGGGACACGATGTCCGGAGCCTATACCAGGTTCGGCTTCCGTGGCGCGTGCGGTAAACTGCAGGGCGTGGACGACGAGGTCACGGGGACGCCGCACGGCGCGGGCAGCACGGCGCGAGACGCCGCGGAGATCCGCGGGCGCATCACCGCCTGCTTCAGCCTGATGGAGCTGCGCCGCTTCGCGGAAGAGCTCGGCGTGCCGGATATCCCCTGGGATCGGGGGATCCAGGGCGCGGCGCACGAGCTCGTCCGGCGCTTCGAGCAGCGGCGCGAGCTCTGGTCGCTCGTCGAGAGCCTCCGCGCGGTGAGGCCGCTCGTGGAGTGGCCCGATCAGCGGACAGTGCCGCCGGTGTCGTCGCTCGGGCACGCGCACACGGACATCCCGCGACCTGCACCGCTGCCGAACCTCTCGCCGGTGCCGGTCCCCTCACCTCCAGCGTACGTCGCGACCCTGGCGCCGCCGCCGATCCCGCCGACGACGCGCACGCCGGGCGTCCCCACGCCGGAGCCCGCCGCGCGGGCGCGGGCCCCCGGCGCCGGCGGGCCGGCGCGGCGCCAGGCCGGCGCACCCGCCGCTGCCGAGCGGACGCCCGCGCGGGCGGCGCGCCGCGTCGATTCGCGCGTCCTGCTGGCCGCCCTGGCGCTCGTGGTGGCCAGCCTGTTCGTCGCCTTCCTGATCGGCAGGGCGTCGAGCGCTCCTGGCGAGGAGGCGGCGCGCGCGGCGCCCACGAGCGGCGCGCCCGCGAGCGGCGCGCCCGCGAGCGCCCCGGCGCCGGCGCTCCGGCCGGACGGGGTCGCGGCGCGCGCCGCCTCCGCGATCGATCGCCACATCGAGAGCGTCGCACGGGCGTGCGAGATCCAGCCGGGCGCGGCGGAGGACGTGATGCGCCGCGCGTTCGAGCGCTGCGGGCCGGCGCCTGCGCACCCGGCGTTGCCCGCCCCGGCGGCTCGCGGCGCTCCGCCGGCCGCGGACCTGCCACCGTCGCTGCCGCCCGCCGCGGGGGCGGCGCCTCGCGCGCCCGCCGCGGCCGGCAACGCCGGGTGCGTTGGCGCGTGCGAGCGGCGCCACCAGGCATGCCGGGCGACGCAGTGCGGGAGAGAGCCCACGCAGAGCAGCCAGTACCAGAAGTACCAGAGCTGCCTGTCGACGTGCCTGGAGCAAGCATCCAGGTGCCGACTCGGCTGCCTCTGAGCCCGCACCGCGCGAGCGCTCCGAGCGCCGGGCCAGCGCGGGCGCGTCGATCGTCAGGCGCGAGCCGCTGAGCGCCGCGGGCCGAGCCTCAGAGGGACGGCGGCCGGCTGCGCCGCATCACGTTGACCGTCGCCGTGGGCTGGTGCTCGGGGCAGCCGGTGCGGCCAGACCGGCTGGGATCGAAATCGATGCGGAGGCAGGTCTTGCAGACGCAGAGGTACGCGTCGTGGAACTCGCGGTAGCTCAGGATGTCGGCGGCGAACAGGCTGAGGACGATGTCGCTGAGCAGGTCCTCCTCGCGCGGGCACGGCTCCCAGAGCGCGGGGTCTCCGGCGCGGCGCACGCGCCCGCCGTCGATGGCAGCGCCGAGGAACCGATCGTCCGAGGCGGGGGGCATGAAGGCGCGGAGCGAGGCGAGCACCCGGAACCGCGCCGCGCCGACGAGCTCCCGGAGCTCGGCCTGGTCGAGGTCCGCGTCGAGGGGCGGGCCGAGCATCACCTGCTTGGAGAAGCCCTCGGTCACGTAGGCCGGACGGCGCATCCGCCCGGTCGTCACGAGGTGCTTCTCGAACCAGGCCGCGAGCGCCGCGGCGCTCTGGGGCGGCGCGTCGATGAACGTGAGCGCCGCGAGCAACGCGCGTCGATCATGGCCGCTGGCGACGAGCGAGGGAGTGGATGGGAGCGTCGGAATCGAGGTGTGGGAGTCCGCTTGCCGCATGAACACCCCCCTTGTTCGCCCCAGTCTGCACGAGGACTTCTCTCCAGGTCCAGATGGCCGGACGCCCCGATCAAAGAATGCGGGGCTACCTTCGATGCAGCGCGTTATTCTGCCTTTGCCGACGCGGCAGGGCGCGGGAGGCCGGCGGCGTCAGTCCGTTATCTTGAGCGCGCCGCTGTCGTCGAGCGCGCCGCTCGCGTCGGCGCCGTCGGAGTCGGCCTCGACCTCCTCCTGCGACGCGGAAGGGGCCGAAGGCCGAAGAAACGACAGGTCCAGGCCGCCCATGGGCTGCTGCGCGGCCGCGCGCGCGGCGGCGAGGGGGAGCGCGTCGCGCTCGCCTGCGCGCGGCGCGGCGCGGCGCCCCTCCTTCTCGGGCCGCGGGCTCTCGGGCCGCGGGCTCTCGGGCCGCGGGCTCTCGGGCCGCGGGCTCTCGGGGCGGGCTCGCGCCGCGGGATCGCGGCGGCTCGCCTCGGCCGCGCTGGGCCGCGCCGGCGCCGCGGTCGTCTTCCGGGGGCGCGCGGCCTGGGAGCGCGCGGCCGGGGTCCGGAGCGCCCTCGCCATCTTCGCCATCCGCGCGCGCGTGCGAAACGAGGGCGCGTTCTTCGCGAGCTCGATGCAGCTGCCGCGCGTGGCGCCGGGGCAGGAGATGCGCACGTGCATGTGGTCGTCGTGCGGCTCGGCGCCCGTCGGCTGCATCATGGCGAGCTGCGCGCGCACGAGCAGCGCGCGCGAGACGCCGATGCGCTTCGCGTGGGCGAGCAGCGCGGACCGCAGCGGATCGGAGACGAAGATGTGGCTCACGCGGGCGCGCGGGTCGGTGAGCAGGTGCTGCACGAGCAGCCAGTTGCGCGGCAGGTCGAAGCGCGCCCCGGGCATGTTGGTCGAGGCGAGCCGGGCGTTGAACCGCAGGAAGAACTGCGCGTGCACCTGCTTGCCGCGCGCGTCGAGCGCGTAGAAGCCGAGGTCGACGTCGCGGCCGCTCTCGTGGGAGTTGTGGCGGTGGACCTCGCCGCCCTGCTGGCGCGACAGGTCGCCGACGTCGAGCACGGCCCCCGGGAAGCGCCTGGCGACGCCGCGCGCCGCGCGCTCGATCATGCCGACGAGCGCCGGCAGCCCCCAGCGGACGTCGGCGTGGGCGTAGGCGGGCACGACGCGGATGTCCTTGCGCGAGGTGTCGAGCCGCACGCCGCCCTCGAGGCGCCCCTCGTTCGGATGGCCGACCGACGACGCGGGCGTCCGGGGGGCGGCCTTGGTCCTGGCGGGCTCGGTCGATCTCGGGCCCGCGTCGCCGGCGCGAGGGCGGTGGCCCTTGATCGGGTCCTTCGCGCGCAGCGCTCGTGGCGCCGCCGGGCGCGCCTGCGCGCGCTGCGCGCGGGGCGCTGGAGATGCCGCGGCGGGGCGCGCCGGTGCTGCCGTCGCGGCGTCGGCTGAACGGAAGCCGGGCAAGGAGAGCGCCAGCATCGTGAACAGCAAGGAGAGCGGTCGAGGCACACCGGTGCGTTACGAAGTTTCGGCGTGCAGGGCCAAGAAGCCGGCGCGCCTTGGTTGCCGCGTTCACGGCGCGCCTCGCGGCGCCGCGGCGCCGCGGCGCCACGGCGACGGCCGGCGCCGCCCGGCCCCTGTGCCGCGCTGCGGCGCCGGCGTCGCGGCATGCCGCGGCGGCAGCGGAGGCTTTTGCCTCGCGGCCAGTTGGGCTACCTCTCTTGCGGCCATGGACAAGGTCTACAAGAGCGCGCTGGATGCGGTGAGAGACATCCCGAGCGGCGCCACGATCCTCGCGGGCGGCTTCGGCCTCTGCGGCATCCCGGAGAACTGCATCGCGGCGCTCCGCGAGCTCGGCACGAAGGATCTCGTGGTCGTGTCCAACAACTGCGGAGTCGACGCCTTCGGGCTCGGGGTCCTGCTCCAGAACCGCCAGATACGGAAGATGGTCTCGTCGTACGTCGGCGAGAACAAGGAGTTCGAGCGGCAGTACCTGAGCGGCGAGCTCGAGGTCGAGCTCACGCCGCAGGGCACGCTGGCCGAGCGCATCCGCGCCGGCGGCGCCGGGATCCCTGCTTTCTACACCCCGACCGGGGCGGGCACGGCCATCAGCGAGGGCGGGCTGCCGGTGCTCTACGACCCCGACGGCACGGTGAAGCGGTACTCCGAGAAGAAGGAGGTGCGGCAGTTCGACGGCCGCGACTACGTGCTCGAGCCGGCCATCCGCGGCGACTACGCGATCGTGAAGGCCTGGCGGGGCGACCGGTTCGGCAACCTCGTCTACCGCCACACCGCCATGAACTTCAACCCGATGATGGCCATGGCCGCGAAGGTGACGATCGCCGAGGTCGAGGAGCTCGTGGAGGTCGGCTCGCTCGACCCGGACCACATCCACACGCCCGGGATCTTCGTGCACCGGATCTTCCAGGGCGAGCGCTACGAGAAGCGGATCGAGCGGCGCACGGTGCGCAAGGCGGCTTCGGCCTGACCGCGCGCGGCGGAAGGACAGGGGACACGATGGGACTCACGCGGGAACAGATCGCGCAGCGCGCCGCGCTGGAGCTCAGGGACGGCTACTACGTCAACCTCGGCATCGGGATGCCGACGCTCGTGGCCAACTACATCCCCGCCGGGATCGAGGTGGTGCTCCAGAGCGAGAACGGGCTGCTCGGCATCGGCCCCTACCCGGCCGAGGGCTCGGAGGACCCGGACCTCATCAACGCCGGCAAGGAGACCGTGACGATGCTCCGCGGCTCGGCGATCTTCTCGAGCGCCGAGTCGTTCGCGCAGATCCGGGGCGGCCACATCGACCTCGCGATCCTCGGGGCCATGGAGGTCTCCGCGAAGGGCGATCTTGCCAACTGGATGATCCCCGGCAAGATGGTGAAGGGGATGGGCGGGGCGATGGACCTGGTGGTGAGCGCGAAGCGCGTGGTCGTGATCATGGATCACGCGGCCAAGAACGGCGCGCCGAAGATCCTGAACGAGTGCGCGCTGCCCCTCACCGGGCGGGGCGTCGTCCACCGGATCATCACCGACCTCGCCGTGCTCGACGTGACGCCCGAGGGGCTCTTGCTGCGCGAGCTCGCGCCCGGCGTGAGCGCCCGAGAGGTGCAGGAGAAGACACAACCAACCCTGCGGGTCCCCTCCGACGTGATGGAGATGGACCTCGGGAGCGCCTGAGGGTTCGCCGATGACCTGGCCCGAAAAGACCCTGCCGACGACCGACGCGAGCGAGAAGCGCTCGCTGGGAGCGGGCGTGTTCCGTCGCTGCGACGGCTGCGCGCACACGCACGACGCCGCCGAGCTCGCGCGCACCTTCGAGGTGTGCTCGCAGTGCGGCCACCACCACAAGCTCGACGCCGACGGGTGGCGGAGGCTCCTGCTCGACGATGGCGAGCTCGCCCAGTGGGACGATCACCTCGTCCCGAACGATCCGCTCCGGTTCAGCGACGGCAAGAGCTACCGCGACCGCGTCGCCGCGCTCCACAAGAAGAGCCGGTCGAAGGAGGCGATCGAGATCGGCCGGGCCAGGCTGGACGGCCGGGATATCGCCTACGGCGCGTTCGTCTTCGCCTTCATGGGCGGGAGCATGGGCTCCGTGGTCGGCGAGAAGATCGCCCGCCTGTTCGAGCGCGCGGCCCGGGAGGAGCTCCCGGTGGTGCTCCTCCAGTCGTCGGGCGGCGCGCGGATGCAGGAGGGCATCCTCTCGCTGATGCAGATGGCGAAGAGCGTGTCCGCGCTCGAGCGGTACCGGAAGACGCGGCTGCCGTTCCTTTCCGTGCTGCTCCACCCGACCACGGGCGGCGTCGCGGCGAGCTTCGCCTTCCTCGGCGACGTGAACATCGCCGAGCCCAAGGCGCTCATCGGCTTCGCCGGCCCCCGGGTCATCGAGAACACGATCCGGCAGACGCTGCCGGCGGGCTTCCAGCGGGCCGAGTTCCTGCTCGACCACGGCATGGTCGACGCCATCGTGCCGCGCCCCGAGATGAAGGCGTACCTCGGGACGCTCCTCCAGCACCTCGCGGGCGGTCGCCGGGCGCGGCGATGACCTCGGCGGCGCCGCGGCTCCCGGCGCTGCTCGACGCGCTGGGGCAGCGCGCGCCGCGGGGCATGGTGCTCGGGCTCGACCGGGTGCGCGAGGCGCTCGCGGCGCTCGGCGATCCCCACGAGAGCGTCCCCGCGGTGCACGTCGCCGGTACCAACGGCAAGGGGAGCGTTTGCGCGATGGTGGAGTCGATCGCGCGCGCGGCCGGGCTCCGCACCGGCCTCTACACGTCGCCGCACCTGTCGCGCTTCGCCGAGCGCATCCGCGTCCGGGGCGAGCCGATCGACGACGCGGCGTTCGAGCGGGCGCTCTCGGCCGCGCTCGAGCGGGTCCCCTCGCCGCTCACGTTCTTCGAGGCGCTGACCGTCGCGGCGTTCGTGGCGTTCCGCAACGCGGGGGTCGACCTCGCGATCCTCGAGGTGGGGCTCGGCGGGCGGCTCGACGCGACCAACGTGATCGGGGCGCCGCTCTGCACGGCGATCACGTCGATCGCCTTCGATCACCAGGCCCTGCTCGGCCCGACGCTGGCCGACATCGCCAGGGAGAAGGCCGGCATCCTGAAGCCCGGCGCGCCCGCCGTGCTCGGCCCGCTCGAGCCCGAGGCGGACGCCGCGATCGAGGCGGCGGCGCAGGCGGCGGGCGCAGGGCCGCGCCTCCGCGTGACGCGGGCGGAGCACGGCGCGCGCGCGGGCGAGATCGCGGTGGGGCGCGCGGGGCCTGGAGCGCTCGCGACGCGCGTCGCCGCGCCGGGGCGCCGCGCGGTCGAGGTGGAGCTCGGCCTGCGCGGGGCGCACCAGGCGGAGAACGCGGGAGTGGCGTGCGGCGTCGCGTGGCAGCTCGCCGGCCGGTGGCCCGAGGTCGAGCGCGCGCTGCCGGCGGGGCTCGCCGCCGCGCGCTGGCCCGGCCGGCTGGAGCGGATCGAGGCAGGCGCTGCCCATGTCCTGCTCGACTGTGCGCACAACCCGCACGGCGCGCAGGCGCTCGCGGCGTGGCTCGACGAGGAGGGCCCGGGCGCGGCGCGCACGTCCCTCGTGTTCGGGGCGATGACCGACAAGGGGTGGGGCGAAATGCTACAGACGCTCGCCCCGCGCGCGCAGCGGCGGTTCTACGTGACGCCCAAGGGCCGCGCGGCAGCCCCGCTCGAGGCGCTGTGCGCGATCGCGCCGGGCGAGCCGATCGGCGATCCGGGCGCGGCGGTGGCGCGGGCGCTCGAGATCGCCGCGCCGGGCGAGCTCGTCGTCGTGACCGGCTCGATCTATCTGGTCGGCGAGGTGCGGTCGGCGCTGCTCGGCATCGCGCCGGATCCGGTCGTGACGCTCTGAGCGGGCGGCGGGGCATCACGGGGGGGAGCGCCGCGGAGGCGCGCAGGAGCGGGCGCGTCGCTGCCCTGTCAGCGCGCCAGTCTGGCACGCGCGATGCCGGTTCCGGCGCCATGGCATTCATCAAGAAACGGCGTTCGCCGGTGCTCTTCCCAGCGGCAGCCCTCGGGGCGGCCGCGCTCGCGCGGACGGCGTTCCGCGCCCTGCGGCGGCTCGACCTGCGCGGCCGGGTCGTGGTCATCACGGGCGGCTCTCGCGGCCTCGGGCTGCTCCTGGCCGAGGAGTTCGGCCGGCACGGCGCCCGGGTGGCCATCACCGGGCGCGACGCCGGGGCGCTCGACCGGGCCGAGCAGCGGCTGCGGGCGCTCGGCGTCGAGGTGCACGCGGTGGCGTGCGACCTCGGCGATCGGGCGGCGGCCGAGGCGTTCATCGACGGCACGGTGCGCGCGTTCGGCCGGATCGACGTGCTCGTCAACAACGCCGGCGTGATCCAGGTCGCGCCGATGAAGGACCTCCGCGTGGAGGAGCTCGACGAGGCGATGCGCTCGAACTACTGGAGCGCGGTCCACGCGACGCTGAGGGCGCTGCCGCACCTCGAGAAGCAGGGGCGGGCGGCGCGCATCGTGAACATCGTGTCCATCGGCGGGCGCGTCGCCTTGCCGCACCTGCTCGGGTACAACGCGTCGAAGTTCGCGATGATGGGCTTCTCCGAGAGCCTCCAGGCCGAGCTCTCGCACGGGAGCGCGAAGGGCCCGCTGGTCACGACGGTGATCCCCGGGCCGATGCGCACGGGGTCGATCTACAACGCCGAGTTCGGCGGCAGCGAGCAGCTCGAGTTCGGCTGGTTCGGCCTGGCCTCGTCGCTCCCGATCGCGACGGTCGACGCGCGGCGCGCGGCCCGCCGGGTGGTGGCGGCGGCGCGCGAGGGGCGCGCCGCGGTGACGCTCGGGCTGTCGGCGCACCTCCTGAGCTGGGCGCACGGGATCGCGCCGCAGGCGACGGTGCGGCTGATGGGCCTGGTCAACACGCTCCTGCCGGCGCCCCGCGGCACCGAGGGGACGACGCGAGGGCGGGACCTGCGCACGCCGACGCAGAGGTCGGTGTTGCTGCGCCTGAGCAACGAGGCGGCGCGGCGCAACAACGAGGCGCCGCCGGAAGCGGCGCGATAGCGACCGCGCCGTCAAACCCGGCGCGATAGCGACCGCGCCGTCAAACCCGGCGCGATGGTGACCGCGCCGTCAACCCGGCGCGATCCCGTAGGCTGTCTTGGCAAAGGTTGCTAAGGGTGGTCTCCTCAGCCCCAACCACAGAGAGGGACCGTGCCGAAGCAGACCAAGAAAGATCAGAAGGAGAGCGCTCCGTCGGCGACGGGCGAACCGCAGAAGCAGTCCGCAGGCCGCAAGCTCTTCGGCACCGACGGGGTGCGCGGCGTCGCGAACCAGCCGCCGATGACGCCGGAGATGGCGCTGCGGCTCGGGCGCGCGATCGCGTTCGTCGCGAGCCACGGGAAATCGCGGCAGGTGCGGGTGGTGATCGGGAAGGACACGCGGCTGTCCGGCTACATGCTCGAGACAGCGATCGCGTCCGGCGTGTGCGCCATGGGCGGGCGCGTGATGCTGAGCGGGCCGATCCCGACGCCGGCGGTCGCGCAGCTGACGCAGAGCATGCGCGCCGACGCCGGGGTCGTGATCAGCGCGAGCCATAATCCGTATCAGGACAACGGCATCAAGATCTTCGGGCCCGACGGCTACAAGCTCCCCGACGTGGAGGAGGAGGAGATCGAGCGGCTCATGGAGAGCCACGAGCTCGACGAGGCCCGGGTCGTGGGGGCCGCGATCGGCAGCGCGGT
The DNA here is from genome assembly GCF_051530195.1 of Sorangium sp. So ce321. Lineage (NCBI taxonomy): Bacteria > Pseudomonadati > Myxococcota > Polyangiales > Polyangiaceae > Sorangium > Sorangium sp. So ce321. The sequence goes on from NZ_CP150329.1 coordinate 9,934,144, forward strand.
GAAGCTCGACGACGCGCGCGGGCGGTACGTCGTGTTCTGCAAGAGCACGTTCCCCACGGCGCTGTCGCTCGACGGCGTGAAGGTCGTCGTCGACGCGGCGCACGGGGCTGCCTACCGCGTGGCGCCCGCGGTGTTCACCGAGCTCGGCGCGCACGTGACAGCGCTCGGCGTGAAGCCGAACGGCCGCAACATCAACCGCGAGACGGGCGCGATGCACCCGGAGCACATGAAGTCCGAGGTGCTGAAGCGCGGCGCGGCGATCGGCATCGCGCTCGACGGCGACGCGGACCGGGTGATCATGGTCGACGAGCGCGGCGAGGTCGTGGACGGCGACGCGATCATGGCGCTCTGCGCGCTCAGGATGCTGCGCACCGGCAAGCTGCCGCGGAACACGATCGTGACGACGGTGATGTCGAACCTCGGCCTCGAGCGCGCGCTCAAGGCCCAGAACGGGCACGTGGTGCGGACGGCGGTCGGGGACCGCTACGTCGTGGAGGCGATGCGGAACGGCGGCTACTCGTTCGGCGGCGAGCAGTCGGGGCACCTCATCTTCCTGGACCACGCGACGACGGGCGACGGCATCGTGGCGGCGCTGCAGGTGCTCGCGATCATGGTGGAGGAGGACAAGCCGCTGAGCGAGCTCGCCTCGAAGGCGATGCACCGGGTGCCTCAGGTGCTGGAGAACGCGACGTTCGCGACGCGCCTGCCCCTCGACAGCATGCAGCGGACGCGGCTCATCGTGGATCGCATCGAGAAGACGCTCGGGGACAAGGGGCGCATCCTCGTGCGCTGGAGCGGCACGGAGCCGAAGCTGCGCGTCATGGTCGAGGGCGAGGACGCGTCGACCATCAGCGCGTACGCGCTCGAGATCATCGAGGCGGCCAAGCAGGACGTCGCAGGCGCCACGCCCTAGCGCGCCCTCGCCATCCACATCCACGACGCAGAGCGACGCTCGCCCGCACAGGAGACGGGCCCAGATCGGCGTTTTCGGCGCGCAGGCGTACTCCGGTACGCCGAGCACCGAAAACGTCGAGATGGGCCCGTATCCGAAGCGGGCGAGCGTCGCTCTACAGCGCGCGGCGCATGAAGAGGTCCTCCAGCGTCTCGCGGCGCGGGGTCACCTCGACGACCTGCGCGCCCGCGCTGAGCGCCTTGTCCAGCACCTCGCGCACCCGCGCCTCGCCCTCCACGTCGACCACGACGACGTCGCCCCGGCGCGAGGCCGCGAAGCCCGTCGCGCCGAGCTGCGCGAGCAGGCCGTCGGACGCGCCCGCCAGCGTGACGTCGGTGCGCAGCACGTCGCCCCGCAAGAGCTGCCGGATCGCGCCGCTCACCACGACCTGGCCCTCGCGCAGGATCGCCACGCGATCGCACATCGCCTCGACGTCGCTCAGGATGTGCGTCGAGAAGAAGATCGTCCGCCCTTGGTCGCGCTCCGCGAAGATGAGATCGCGCACCTCCTTGCGACCCACCGGATCGAGGCCGCTCATCGGCTCGTCCAGGATCAGCATCTCCGGATCGGCGACCAGCGCGGCGGCCAGCCCCGTGCGCTGCAGCATCCCCTTCGAGAGCCGGCGCACCTGCCGGTCCGCCGCGTACGCGATCTTCACCTGATCGAGCACCTCCATCGTGCGCCGGCGCAGCGCCGCGCCGCCCATCCCGGACAGGCGGCCGCAGAGCTCCACGAACTCGCGCGGGGTGAGGTAGGGGTAGACGTACGGGTTCTCCGGCAAGAAGCCGATCTTCCGGCGCGCCTCGGGCGACGGGACGCGCGCGCCGAACAGGTACGCCTCGCCGCCGGTCGGGGAGATGAGGCCCGTCAGCATCTTGATCGTCGTCGTCTTGCCAGCCCCGTTCGGGCCGAGAAAGCCGAAGATCTCGCCGCGGCGCACGCCGAAGCTCACGCCCTTGACCGCCTCGACCGCCTTGCGGCGCAAGAAGCCCACCCGGAACGTCTTCAGGAGGCCGCGGACGTCGATCAGCAGCTCGCCGTCCGGCGCCTCGCCGCCCGAAGGGGGCGGCGAAGCGCGCCCTCCGCGCTCCTCGACGAGCGGCTCCGCTCCGCTGCTCATGCGCCCTCCTCGCCCTCGGCGTGCTCGCCGGACGTCCCGTCGCCCTGCCGCGCCCGGCTGCGCGCGCTGGCCGCGCTGTACTCGTGCAGCTTGTACTGGATCTTGCGCGGGCTGATGCCGAGGATCGTCGCCGCCTTCGAGGTCGAGCCCTTGCACGCCTCGAGCGTGCGCAGGATCGCGTAGCGCTCCAGGTCGTAGATGGTGCTCCCGGGGATGCGCGGCATCGCGTCGGCCGCCTCGGCCGGCTCGGACGACATCTGCGCCGGCAGGTGCCGGGGCTCGATGCGCGGGCCGTCGCAGAGCACCGCCGCCCGCTCGATCGCGTTCTCCAGCTCGCGCACGTTGCCGGGGAACGAGTAGCTCGTCAGCGCGGAGAGCGCCTCGTCCGTGAACCCCTCGATGCGCTTGCCGTTCTCCTGCGCGTAGCGCCCGAGGAAGAACGTCGCGAGCTCGGGGATGTCGCTCCGGCGATCGCGGAGCGGCGGGATCTCCAGGGTGACGACGTTGAGGCGGTAATAGAGGTCCTCGCGGAACAGGCCGTCGGCGATGCGCTGGCGCAGGTCGCGGTTCGACGCGGCGAGGATGCGCACGTCCACCTTGAGGGTCTCGTTGCCGCCGACCCGCTCGAAGGTCCGCTCCTGCAGGAAGCGCAGGAGCTTCACCTGGGTGGCGAGCGGGATCTCGCTCACCTCGTCCAGGAACAGCGTGCCGCCGTTCGCCTGCTCGAAGCGGCCCTCGCGGCGCCCGACCGCGCCGGTGAAGGCGCCGCGCTCGTGGCCGAACAGCTCGCTCTCCAGGAGCGACTCGCTCAGGGCGGCGCAGTTCAGCCGGACGAGCGGCGCCTTCGCGCGCGGGCTGGCGCGGTGGATCATCTCGGCGACGAGCTCCTTGCCCGTGCCCGTCTCGCCGATGATCAGCACGCTCGCGCGGCTCGGCGCCACCTGCTCGACCAGCCGGACGAGCTTCACCATGCTCGGGTGGCTCGCGATCACATGGCCGAACGCGTTGCGCTCGCGCAGCCGCTCGCGCAGCCGCGAGTTCTCCTGGAGCAGCTTCGCCCGCTCCACCGCGCGCTCGACCACGACCGCGAGCACCGAGAAGTCGAGCGGCTTGGTCAGGTAGTTGTACGCGCCCTTCTTCACCGCCTCGACGGCGCTCGAGATGGTGCCGAACGCGGTCATCACGACGAACGTCGCGTCCGGGAGGGCGAGCTGCGCCTTCTCCATCATCCGGATGCCGTCGAGCCCCGGCATCTTCAGGTCGGTCAGCACCACGTCGGGCGCGAACTCCTCGAGCTTGCCGAGTGCCTTGAAGCCGTCCGCCGCGGTCTCGGTGGTGTACCCTTCCTCGCGCAGGATCTCGGAGAGCGCCGCGCGCGCGTTGGCCTCGTCGTCGACGATCAGGATGCGCCCCCGGGATGCCATGGTGGCTTTCCTAGCATGCGCGCCCGCGGAAATGGGCGGCTGCACGGCCCCGGCGCGGCCCCGGGCGGGGGGCGCCCGGGCCGCGCGGGGTCAGCCGTCGAGCACGATTGTGACCGGGGCGCGGTCGCGGCAGCGCGCCGCGCGGGCCGCGCGGGCCGTCCGCCGACGGCGCGCAGGGAGCTCGAGGGCGGCCGGAGCGACCGCGCATCAGAGGGCGGCGATACGGCACTTATCGAGCCGTGCGGCGCGGTTGTCGCGAACCTGCCGCCGTCGAAAACCGCTGTTTCGTGTGCCGCCCGGAGTGGTACAACGGGCCGCGCGCGAGGTCCTATCGTCCCGATTGGCGGGCGTTTCCTTCATCGATCTCGCGGATGAGGCTCGATGCATACGCTTCTGAAGGTGTTCGCCGACATGCCCCGGCGCGCTGCGCTCACGGCGCTGCCGCTCGTCGGCTGTCTCACGCTCGCGGGCGCCGCCGAGGCGCAGCAGCCGCAGCCGCCCTTCGGACCGCAGCCGCCTCCGGGCCAGCCGGCGCAGCCGCAGCCGCCCTTCGGGTCCGAGCCTCCTCCCGCCCAGCCGGGCCCCTTCGGGCCGCAGCCCGGCTTTTCTCCGGGCGGCGCGCCGCCGCCTCAGTTCGGGCCGCAGCCGGGCTTTTCTCCGGGTGGCGCGCCGCCGCCTCAGTTCGGGCCGCAGCCGGGCTTTTCTCCGGATGGCGCGCCGCCGCCTCAGTTCGGGCAGGCGCCCGCGCCAGGCCAGCCGCCGCCGGACGCGAGCTTCTCGTTCGGCGCGCAGGCGTCCGCCGGCGAGCAGGGCGTCCAGGCCAGCGCGACGGCGCCCCGCTCCGCCGCGTGGGACGAGCAGGAGCGCGCGCTCTCGCTCACCGAGCAGCCGAACCTCTGGGGCTCGACCGGCCTCCTCAGGACGTCGTACGCGGGCTCGGGCGCGCCGGGCACATTCCGCGTGTCCTTCCTGCTCGACTGGTTCTCCACGAGCGGCTTCCTCTGCGATCCGGCGGAGTCGACGCCCGCCGGCCAGCCGATCACCTGCGGCCCCGACGCGCGGGAGGACTCGGCGAGCCACGTGGGGGCGTTCTTCGCGCTGAACGCGACCCCCCTGCCCTTCCTCGAGGGCTACGCGGCGATCCGCACGTTCGCGAACGCGAACGATCAAGGGCGTCCCGGGCTGCTGCAGGTGCTCGGCGACACGACGCTCGGCGTGAAGGCGTTCACGCCGCCGAAGATCGGCAAGCCGCTCACCTTCGGCGGCGAGGCGCAGCTGCTCCTGCTGAACGGGACGGGCGACGTCGGCCTGGCCGGCGGCGGCACGAGCGCGGTCTTCCGCGGGCTCGCGTCGCTCGACCTGCGGAAGCCGGAGGGCAAGGGCTTCCCGCTGCGGTTCAACCTGAACCTCGGCTACAAGCTCGACAACTCCGGCGTCCTCGTCGAGGAGGTCGAGCAGCAGCGGGCCAAGGCGTTCACGGACGGCCGCGACAGGCAGCCGATCACGCGCATCGAGCGGTTCGGGCTCGGCATCAACCGGGTCGACTTCTTCCAGACCCACCTCGGCGTGGAGATGCCGCTGCCGAAGGTGCAGCCGTACCTGGAGTACACGCTCGACATCCCGGTGAACCGGCAGGGCTACGAGTGCCACACGAGCCGCGTGTCGCGCGGCGACGTCTGCCTCGGGCTCGACGACTTCGCGTCGCCCGATCCGCAGAACCAGGGCGGCCCGGGGTACGCGGCGGCGCCGTCGCGGCTGTCGCTCGGCGTGCGGGTGACGCCGTTCGAGAAGGCGTTCCGCGGGCTCTCCGGGCACGCGGCGTTCGACCTCGGGCTGTCGGCGACCTCCGTGTTCATTGAGGAGGTCGCGCCGCAGGCGCCGTGGACGCTCTATCTCGGGATCGGGTACGCGTACGACACGAAGCAGAAGGAGCCGCCGCCCGCCCCGGCGCCGCAGATCATCAAGGAGCCGCCGCAGCTCGTGCCTGCGCCGCAGAGCTTCGCGCGCGGCTTCGTGCACGAGCAGAACAGGCCCGACGCGGCGGTGGCGGACGCCATCGTCACGGTCGAGGGCGTCCCCCAGCCGCCGTACGCGACGGGGCCCGACGGCCGCTTCCTCACGCGTCACCTCGAGCCGGGGACGTACACGTTCAACATCCGGGCGAACGGCTACAAACCGGGCACGTGCCAGGCGACGATCCCCGCCCCCGGGGCAGCGCCTGGGCAGCCCGGCGGCTTCGGCCCGCAGCCCGGGCAGCTCGATCCCTTCGGTCCGCAGCCGGGCGCCTTCGGTCCGCAGCCGGGCGCCTTCGGTCCGCAGCCGGGCGCCTTCGGTCCGCAGCCCGGGCAGCCTGGCGCCTTTGGCCCGCAGCCGGGGCAGCCCGGCGCCTTCGGTCCGCAGCCCGGCGGGTTCGGTCCGCAGCCCGGGCAGCCTGGCGCCTTTGGCCCGCAGCCGGGGCAGCCCGGCGCCTTCGGTCCGCAGCCCGGCGGGTTCGGTCCGCAGCCCGGGCAGCCCGGCGCCTTCGGCCCGCAGCCGGCGTTCCCTGGCGCGGCGCCGAGCCCGGCGCAGCCGCAGGGGCCCACGTTCGTGGACGTCGATTGCTCGCTCGAGGCGCTGCCGAAGACGGGGAACGTCGTCGGGACGGTGAAGGACGCGGAGAGCGGGGATGCGGTCGCTGGCGCGACGATCCGGCTGACCGACGCGACGGGCCGCGAGCAGACCGCGACAGCCGACGCGAGCGGCGCCTTCCGCTTCCCCGACCTGCCGGCCGGCGCGGTGACGCTCAAGGTCGAGGCGCAGGGCTACATGAACCACGTCAACCAGGCCGACGTCCGGACGAGCGAGGACACGCGCGCGCAGCTCACCGTGAACAAGCGGCCGAAGGTCTCGCTCGTGAAGGTGCAGGGCAACGAGATCAAGATCTCGCGGCAGATCCACTTCGAGACCGACTCGGCGAAGATCCTGGGCGACTCGAACGCGCTGATGGAGGAGATCGCGGACGTGCTCCAGCGGAATCCGAACATCCGCAAGGTCGAGATCCAGGGGCACACCGACAACACGGGCGGGCGAGAGCACAACCAGACGCTCAGCGAGGCCCGGGCGAACTCGGTGCGCGCCTGGCTGAGCAAGGCCGGCGTGGACGGCTCGCGGCTGGTCGCGAAGGGCTACGGGCAGGACCGCCCGGTCGCGCCGAACGTCACGCCCGCGAACAAGGCCAAGAACAGGCGCGTGCAGTTCATCATCCTCGAGAAGTGATCCGGGCCCGCCGCCGGGCGGCCCTCGTCGCGCCCACGCCCCCGGCGTCGCTTGTCGGCGCCGGGGGGTTGCGATAGGGGCATGCGCATGATGAAGCCGGTCGTCGCGGGCACATTCGCCGTGGTGATGGGGTGCGCGGCGCCCTCGCCAGCGCCGGACGCGCGGCCGGCCGAGAGCGCCCAGCCCCCGTCGGCCGGCGCCTCACCGGAGGCAGCGACCGCAGGCGCGGCCGAGGTGGCGTCGGCGCCACCGCCGACGGACGCGGGGACGCCGGGGCTGCCGCAGGACGGAGGCGCGCGCACGGCCACCGAGACGGCGGCGGACGGGACGCTCCAGCCGGGATCGGCGCCCATCGACGCCGGCGACGCGGCGTCCGCCTTGTCGACGGAGAAGGTCATGCCGGCGCTCGAGAGCAAGGACCTCACCGAGCGGGCCAGCGCGCTGTTCGACGCCATCGTGAAGAACGAGCCGGCGCTGGCCGAGGCATTCTGGTTCCCGAAGGAGCCGTTCATCCCGCTCAAGGACGTGAAGGACCCCGGCAAGTACTGGGACAACCTCCACGCCGCGTACCTCAACGACGTGAAGGCGATGCACCGGAAGCGCAAGAGCTGGGAGGGCGCGCGGTTCGTCGGCTTCCAGGTCGGCTCCAGGCCGAAGTGGGTGCCTCCGGGGGACGAGGCCAACAAGATCGGCTACTACCGCTCCCTGCACGGCAAGCTGAAGTACGAGCTCGACGGGAAGCCGGCGAGCCTCGACGTGCACACGATCATCTCCTGGCAGGGCCGCTGGTACATCACGCACCTCGGCGACTTCAAGAAGCGCTAGGCCTCCGCACCGCTCGCCGCGGCGGCGCGCCGCGCGCGGGCAAGGAACCCAGGAAACGCCATGGAACAGGCGCGATGCGTCGCGAGCGGGCTGAGGGCGCGGTACGACGCCGTCCGGGCGTTCACGGAGTCGCTCTGCGCGCCGCTCTGCCCCGAGGACCACGTCATCCAGTCGATGCCGGACGCGAGCCCGGTGAAGTGGCACCTCGCGCACACGGCCTGGTTCTTCGAGACGTTCGTGCTCGGCGAGCGCGCCGGGTACGCGCCCTTTCACCCGCAGTTCGGGTACCTCTTCAACTCGTATTACGTGAGCGTGGGAGAGCGGCACAGCCGCCCCCGGCGAGGGGTCCTGTCGCGCCCGACGGTGGACGAGACCTACCGCTACCGGCGCCACGTGGACGAGAGGATGCGGGAGCTCCTCGACGAGCTCGCCGCGGGCCGACACGTCGATGACCTCGCGTTCGCGATCGAGGTGGGGCTGCACCACGAGCAGCAGCACCAGGAGCTCATCCTGACCGATCTGAAGCACGCGATGGCGCAGAACCCGCTGCGCCCCGCGATCTTCGGCGGCGCGCCGCCAGGCCGGCGCGGCGGCGGCGCCGGGGAGCTCCGCTACCTCGATCAAGCCGAGGGCGTGCGCTGGGTCGGCCACGGCGGCGGCGCGTTCGCGTTCGACAACGAGGCGCCGCGGCATCGCGTGTTCGTGGGCGCTTTCGCGCTCGCAGAGCGGCCGGTGACGTGCGGCGAGTACCTCGCGTTCATGCAGGACGGCGGCTACTCGCGGCCGGAGCTCTGGCTCTCGAGCGGCTGGGACGCGGTCGTGGCGAACCGGTGGGAGGCGCCGCTCTACTGGGAGCGCCGCGAGCGCCATGACGACAGATTCCAGCTGTTCACGCTGCACGGGCTCCGCGAGCTCGACGTCGACGAGCCCGTCTGCCACGTGAGCCATTACGAGGCCGACGCCTACGCCCGGTGGGCAGGAGCGCGCCTCCCGACCGAGGCCGAGTGGGAGACGGCCGCGCAGGGCGCGCTCGCCGGCGCAGAGGAGGTGCCCCGCGGCGCCGCGCCGGGCGAGGCGGCGCTCGAGGGGAACTTCGCCGAGCGCGGGCGGTACCACCCGGAGCCGGCGGGCGCGCCCTCGCGGCAGGGCGCCCCGCGGCAGCTGCTCGGCGACGTGTGGGAGTGGACGTCGAGCGCGTACGCGCCGTACCCCGGGTTCCGCCCGTGGTCCGGGGCGCTCGGCGAGTACAACGGCAAGTTCATGAGCAGCCAGCTCGTGCTCCGCGGCGGCTCCGCCGCGACCCCCGCGAGCCACATCCGCGCGACCTACAGGAACTTCTTCCCGCCGGACGCGCGCTGGCAGATGAGCGGCATCCGGCTGGCCCGCGACCTCTGACGCGGGCTTCTCCTGGACGCTGCGCCGGCGCGCCACCATGGTCCCGGCGTGGCGCCGCTCGTCTCCGTCTTGCTCCCGTACCGGCAGGCGGAGGCGACGATCGAGGAGGCGCTGGAGAGCGTGCTCGCCGAGCGCGACGTCGACCTCGAGGTGATCGCCGTGGACGACGGCTCGACCGACGCCGGCCCGTCCACTGTCGCGCGCATCGCGCAGCGCGACCGCCGCGTCGTTCCGGTCGCGGCGGGCGGCGTGGGGATCGCCCGGGCGCTGTCCCTGGCGGCCGAGGCGGCGCGAGGCGAGCTCCTCGCGCGCATGGACGGCGACGACATCTCGGTCGGCGGCCGCCTCGCGCGGCAGGCCGAGGCGCTCCTGAGGGATCCGCGGCTCGGCGTCGTCGGCGCGCGCGTCGAGGCGTTCGCGGCCGGGCCGGTCGGCGAGGGCATGCTGCGCTACGTGGACTGGCTGAACTCGATCCTCACGCCCGAGGATCACGCGCGGGAGATGTTCGTGGAGTCCCCGCTGTGCCATCCGTCGGTGATGCTGCGGCGGAGCGCGCTGGAGCAGGTCGGCGGCTTCCGCGAGGCCCCGTGGGCCGAGGACTACGACCTGTGGCTGCGCCTCGACGCCGCGGGCGTACGGATGGCGAAGCTCCCGGCGCTCGGCCTGCGGTGGCGGCACCGCGAGGGGCGCGCCACGTTCGCGGATCCGCGCTACGCGATCGCGCGCTTCCTGGAGGCGAAGGCCCACTACCTCGCGCGGAAGCTGGGCCCGGCGCGCCCGGTGGCTGTGTGGGGCGCGGGCAAGACTGGCCGGCGGCTGGCGAGGGCGCTCGCCCGGAACGGCGTCCTGCCGGAGCGGTTCGTGGACATCGATCCGCGCAAGATCGGCCGGACCGCGCAGGGCGCGCCGATCGTCGACCCGTCGCGGCTCGAGCGGGGCGCGCAGACGCTCGTCGTCGCCGTGGGGGCGCGGGGAGCGCGCGCGCTCATCCGCGAGCACCTCGCGGCGCGCGGCTTCGTCGAGGGCTCCGACTATGTGTGCGCCTCCTGAGCGCGCGTTTGCAAATAGCGCGGCTATTTGCAAGCGCGCGCGCTGATGGGAGGATTCGATCCCAAGCGATGCGCGTCCCGGTGCTCACGAGCAAGCTCGACTTTCCCCCGCCTGAGCGCGCGACCCCGGAGGGGATCGTCGCCGTGGGCGGCGAGGCCTCGCCGGAGCGGCTCCTGGCCGGCTACCGCCGGGGCATCTTCCCGTGGCCGCACGACGGGCTGCCGCTGCTCTGGTTCTCGCCGGATCCGCGCTTCGTCCTGCCGCCGCGCGAGGCGCACATCCCGCACTCGCTGCGCAAGCGGGTGCGTCGCGGCGAGCTCGAGGTGCGGACCGACACGGCGTTCGCGGACGTCATGCGGGCCTGCGGGGAGGCGCCGCGGCCCGGGCAGCGCGGCACGTGGATCACCGAGGAGCTCATCGCCGGGTACACCGCGCTGCACGCCGCCGGGGTCGCGCACAGCATCGAGAGCTGGTCGAACGGCGAGCTCGTCGGAGGCCTCTACGGCGTGTCGCTGGGGCGCATGTTCTTCGGCGAGTCGATGTTCGCGCGCGCGCCCGACGCGTCGAAGGTCGCGTTCGCGACGCTGCTCGGGAACCTGGTCGACTGGGACTTCGCGCTGGTGGACTGCCAGGTGTACACGGACCACCTGGATCGCTTCGGCGCCGTGGAGTGGCCCCGGCGCGAGTTCCTGCGCGCGCTGAAGACGGCGCTCGACGCCCCGACGAAGATGGGCCCGTGGCGCTTCGACCTCGAGCCCGCGCAGGCGATCGAGCGGCTGATCCTGCGGTGATTGCACCCCGGGCGCGGCCAGCGCTGGTCGGCCCGCGGCGCTAGGAGCGCTCGCCGCTCGAGTCGTCCTTGATCTCCCGGAGCAGCTCCTCGATCCGCCGCTGGGCGTCGGGCCCCTCGTCGTAGAAGAAGCGCAGCGTCGGCACGACGCGCAGCCCCATCGTGCGGGCCACGTCCCGGCGCAGCCGGCCCGAGGCGGCCTCCAGGCCCTTGAGCATGGCGCGGCGCGACGCCTCGTCCTCCGCCCCGAACTCGTGCCGCACGTGCACCTTCGCGCTCTGCAGATCGTCCGTGATCTCCACGCGCGACACGAGCACGCCTCCGATGCGCGGATCGCGCATCCCCCGGAGCAGGTTGGACAGGTCCTCGCGGAGCCTTTCGGCGACCCGCGTCGCCCGCTTCACCGTGCCACTCATTCGTCGTCCTCTGCGTCCTCGAGCATGTCCGAGGCCGCTCCGAGATCTCCATCGTCACGATCGAGCGCTTGCTCGATGCCGCCCTGGACCCCTGCCCCTCCCTCACCGAACGGCACGATCTCGGTCGCGCGGTCGGTGAGGACGGCGTGGGGCAGCGATCCGGCCATCGCGGCCACGTCCGCGAGGACCCTGTCGCACATGGCCGCCGAGTTCGAGACCACCGCGACGCCGAGCGTCGCCCGCCGCGGATCGTCGAGCACGCCGACCTCGGCGATCGACACGCGCATCCGGGCCTGCGCCCGCTCCTTCAAGGAGCGCACCACGCTGCGTTTGTCCTTGAGGGAGCGGGCCCCGACGATGTCGAGGCGGAGGCGGAGGACGCCGACGAACATCCGGGGAGGCTCAGAGCTTCGTCTTGATCTCTTCGATCTCGAAGCTCTCGATGAGGTCGCGTTCCTTGATGTCCGAGTAGCCGTCGAGCGAGATGCCGCACTCGAAGCCCTCGACCACCTCTTTCACGTCGTCCTTGAAGCGGCGCAGCCCGGAGAGGCGCCCCGTCCAGATCACGACGTTGTCCCGGATGAGGCGCGCCTCGGCGGTGCGCTTGAGCGAGCCGCTGATGGCCATGCAGCCGGCGACCGTGCCCGCCTTCGTGATCTTGAAGACCTGGCGGACCTCGGCGCGGCCGAGGACCTTCTCCACCTTCGTCGCGGGGAGGAGCCCCTCCATCGCGCTTCGGATGTCATCCACAGCGTTGTAGATGATGTTGTAGAGCCGGATCTCGACGCCCTCGTTCTCGGCCAGAGCGCCCGCCTTGCCGGCCGGTCGGACGTTGAAGCCGACGATGATCGCCTTCGACGCGACCGCCAGGTTGACGTCGCCCTCGGTGATGCCACCGACCGCGCCGTTCACGATCGTGACCTTCACCTTCTCGGTCGAGAGCTTCGCCAGCGCGTGGGTGATCGCCTCGACCGAGCCCTGCACGTCGCCCTTGATGATCAGCTTGAGCTCGAGCTGATCGGCCTCCTGCAGGTTCTTCGTGATCGACTCGAGCGAGACGCGCGAGTCCTGCGGGATCAGCGTCTTCGACGCCTTCTTCCGGCGGGTCTCGGCGATCTCCTCTGCGGTCTTCCCGTCCTTGACGGCGTGGACGGGATCGCCCGCGCTCGGCACCTCGGCGAGGCCGAGGACCTCGACGGGCGTCGCGGGGCCGGCCTCGGCGACGGAGCGCCCGAGCTCGTCGGTCATCGCCCGGACCTTGCCCCACGCGGCGCCGGCCAGGAGGATGTCGCCCGTGCGGAGCGTGCCGTCCTGGACCATGACGCGCGCGACAGGACCGCGGCCACGATCGAGCAGGGCCTCGATGACGGTGCCGCTGGCGCGCTTCTTCGGGTTGGCGCGGAGGTCCTGGACCTCGGCGAGGAGCAGGACCGACTCGAGGAGCTGGTCGATGCCCGTCCCCATCTTCGCCGACACGCTGGCGAACATCGTCTCGCCGCCCCACTCCTCGGGCTGGAGCCCGAGCGCGGCGAGGTCGCGCTTGATCTTGTCCTCGTCGGCGCCGGGCTTGTCGATCTTGTTCACCGCGACGATGATCGGCACCTTCGCGGCCTGGGCGTGCGAGATCGCCTCCTTGGTCTGAGGCATCACGCCGTCGTCGGCCGCGACCACCAGGATCACGATGTCGGTCAGCGAGGCGCCGCGGGCGCGCATCGCCGTGAACGCCTCGTGGCCCGGCGTGTCGAGGAAGGCGATCGTGCCGCGCGGCGTCTCGACGCGGTAAGCGCCGATGTGCTGGGTGATCCCGCCCGCCTCGCCCTCGGCGACGGCGGCCTTCCTGATCCGGTCGAGCAGCGACGTCTTGCCGTGGTCGACGTGGCCCATGACGGTGACGATGGGCGGACGGATCTCGACCTCCTCATCGGTGTCGGTCCCGGCCTGCATCGCCGCGGTCAGCGTGTCCTGCTCGCTGACGGCCACGTCCTCGACGCTCCAGCCGAACTCGCTCGCGAGGATCTTCGCGGTTTCGGCGTCGAGCGTGCTGTTGATGTTCACGCCCGTCATGCCCATCGACAGGAGCCGCATGAGCACGTCGGTCGCCTTCAGGCTCATCTTCGCGGCGAGCTGCTGGAGGGTGACCTGCTCCTCGATCTTGATGACCTTCTTGTGCGAGGCCATCTCCTGCGTGGAGACCTGGACCGGCTTGCGCGGGAGAGAGCCGCCTCCCGGGCGCGGCCGCCCGAACATCCCCGGCCGCGTGTTCCGGCCGCCGGTCATGGGCCGACCGCCCGGACCGAAGCTGGGACCGCCGGGGCGCGCCTGCTGGGCGTTGGCGCGCGGATCGTAGGTCGTGCGCCGCGCCGGCGGCGGGCCGGTGCGGGGAGCGGGCATCGTGACGCCGGGACGACCCTGCCAGACCTCGATGCCGGTCTTCGGCGGCGAGGACGGGCGGCGCGGCGCCTGACCCGCGGCGCCGGCCGCATCGTCCGGCCTGGGCGCAGGAGCGGACGCAGGCGGCGACGTCGGACGGGACGGCGGGCGGGACGCGCCCGTCGGCCCACCAGGCCGCTGCGGCGATGCACCGGGCGCCGGCCGGGATGAGCCCTGCGCCGGAGCGGATGCAGCCGGCTGCGGACGGGCCGGCGCCGGTGTCGCGCGCGCCGGCGTCTGCGCCGGAGGCTGGGCCGCGACGGGCGCGGGCACAGGCGCGGCGGGCGCGGGTGTCGCAGGCGCAGCAGCCTGCGCCGGGGCGGGCACCGGGGCCACAGGCGCAGGCGCGGCGGGCGCAGGCGCGGCGGTGGTCACGGGCGGCGCCGCGGCAGCGGGAGCCGCAGGCTTCGGCTCGGGCGAGGTCGCCCTCGCCTCCGCGGATGCAGGCTCAGCGACAGGCGCGGGCGCTGCGGGAGCGGCGGCCGCGACGGGCGGTGCAGCCGCAGCGGGCGGCGCAGCCGGCGGCGCTGCAGCAGCAGGCGGCGCTGCAGCAGCAGCCGGCGGCGCTGCAGCAGCAGGCGGCGCTGCAGCAGCAGGCGGCGCTGCAGCAGCAGGCGGCGCTGCCGCAGCGGACGGCGCTGCCGCAGCAGCGGGCGGCACAGCCGGCGCCTCCGCGGCGAGCGGCGCAGCCGAAGCGGGCCCGCTGGAGGCGGGGGTCGGCGCGGGCGCGGGCTCGCGCGGACCCGTGGCGGCGACCACCGGCTCGGAGACCGGCGCCGCGGGAGCTGCGACGGGAGCGGTGGGCGGCGGCGGAGCGGGGCGGCGGACCTGCGCTTCTTCCTGAGCAGCGCGCTCGAGCGGCGGAGAGGTAGAGGGGGGCGCAGCCGCGGGCCGGGAAGGCGCCGGCTCCGGAGCAGCGCGCACGGGCGCCTCCGGCTCGGGCTCAGCCCCGGGCCGCGCGCGGCGCTTGACGACTGTCGGGCGGATCCGCTCCTCCACCACCTCAGGCGACTTCTGCCGCTCGAGGTGCCGCTTAACCCGCTCGACGACGTCGGATTCGACGGCGCTCATGTGATTGCGCACGTCGCCAATACCCATGGACTGGAAGAGCGCGACCAGCGTCTTCTGGTCCATGTTCAGCTGCTTGGCGACCTCGTAGACCCGGACTTTGCTCATGCACCTCGCTCCACGTTAACCAATCCGCCTCACCCATCCGCGCGGGCGACGATTTGCGGCCACTCTGTCCACCGTCGAGGCGCGTCCAGTAGATCCGGACACCGCCCCCCTGCCCCCGACCGCGCCGCCTTCCCCGGTCCCCGGCGCAGTAGCAAGAAGCCGACCGGCCCCGCACTCTGACACCAGCCGCTCGTCGCCGCTGGCAGGCGCGCCCTCCGGGCTGCCAGGTTGTGTCCTGACATCCTCGAACGCCCGACGAGGGGCAGACCTGGGGTGCTCGGATTGCACCCCCGCCTTGCCCGTTGCGCGGCGAGGCCCCGGGCCAGCATGGCCAGGCGCATCCTTCCGCGGCTCGGGGCTCCCGCCCTCGTCACCCTGGTTCTGTCGGGCGGCCGCGTTGCGCGCCGGTCGCCCCCGCCGACCAGCGCTGCGGCGCCTGCCCTCCGCTGAATCTTCGCCCCGCTCGACGCGGGCGCACGTGTCCACGACGTGAACTGCGTTCGCGACGGCGGCCGCCATCGACGCCGAGGAGATGGCCATCACGGCCATGCCGCGCTCACGCGGGCCGCCCGCGAGCGCGCCCAGCGCCTGCTTGCTGCCCCATGCGACGGCGCGCCCGTCCGCGATCGCCCGCCGTACCTCCGGCAGGTCCGCGCCCGCCGCCGCGTCGCTCGCGACCAGCACGAGCTCGGCCTCGCCCCGCGCGCACGCCGCCGCGACCGCGTCGGCGCCGAGCGCCGAGCGCTGCGAGCGGACGGCGGAGCGGACGAGCCCCTGGAGCCGGCGCTCCGTCGCTTCCCGGATGGCCCGCGCCAGCGAGACGGTCGTGAGCGGCTCCACGCCCGGCGCAGCCTGATCGCCGGCGCCCTCCGCGCGCTCGGCTGCGCCCGCCACGATCGCGTGAACACGCCCCTTCGCGGCGCGGGCGAGGCCCCGGGCGACCGCAGCCGCCAGGCAGTCCTGCTGCGGGTGCACATGCGCGCCCCGCCCGAACCCGCCGTCGCCCGGATCGACCGCGAGCACGCCGCCGGGACCGAGGATGAGCCGGACGAGCGGACGGGCGCCGCGGACGTCATCGACGCCGACGCGCTCCCCGCAGCCGACGCACGTGCGCACGCGCCCCTTCTCGAAGGGCTCGCGCTCACCTGCGTCGCTCTGTCTGCTCACCGCTGATTCCATCCTCGATCCTCTCGACCTCCAGCCTACGCGTGCCTGGCCTCCGCGGCACGGCGGATATCCGCCCGCGCCGCATCGAGCACCTTCTGCTCGCTCTCCACGAACTCCCGCGCGCCTTGCTTGATCGCGCGCGCCTTCTTGATGCCGAGGCCGGTGCGGATCGCCAGCCGATCCTCGTCCTCGCGCAGCAGGTCCTCCACGCTGCGGTACCCGGCCTCCTCCAGCAGCACCACCGTCCGGTCGCCCACGCCGCGGATGAACATCAGCCGCTCGCGGTCGGTGAGCGGCTCGGTGCGCGAGCTCGCGGAGCGGATGCGCTCCTGCCGGAGCCGCTCCATCGTGGTGTCCGCCTGCGCCTTGATCCGCTCGGCGGCCTCGGCGCCGCCGAGGCCCGGGATGGCGGCGAGCTCCTCGACGGACGCCTCGCTCACCTCTTCCAGCGCGCGGAAGCCGAGCCGGTACATGGACTTCGCGATCTGCTCCGTCACGACGTCCATCTGCTGGAGGGCGGAGATCGCCTCCTCCTCCATCTGCTTGAACTTCGTCTCGCTGATGATGTCGAGCTTCCAGTTCGTCAGCTGCGCGGCGAGCCGCACGTTCTGACCCTTGCGCCCGATCGCGAGCGAGAGCTTCTCGTCGGGGACCACGAGCTCCATGCGCCCGTCCGCCTCGTCGACGATCACCTTGTGCACCTCGGCCGGCTGGATCGCGGCGATGACGTAGCGCGCCGGGTCCCGGTCGAACGGCACGATGTCGATCTTCTCGCCGCGCAGCTCCTGGACCACCGCCTGCACGCGCGAGCCCTTCATGCCGACGCACGCGCCGACCGGATCGACGTCCGCGTCGCGGCTGGTCACGGCGATCTTCGAGCGGGCGCCCGGCTCGCGGGCGACCGACACGATCCGCACGATGCCCTCGTAGATCTCCGGGACCTCGGCCTCGAAGAGCTTCTCGACGAGGCGGGGGTCGGAGCGGGAGAGGATGACCTGCGGGCCGCGCGCCTCGCGATCGATGTCCTTCACGTACGCGACGATGCGGTCCCCGGGCCGGTACGTCTCGCGCGGCGTCTGCTCGCGGAACGTGAGCACGCCCTCGGTACGGCCGATGTCGACGATGATGTTGTTGCCCTTCTCGAACCGCCGCACGATCCCGCGGATGAGCTCACCCTTGCGGTCCTTGTACTCGTTGAAGATGAGATCGCGCTCGGCGTCGCGCACGCGCTGGAGCAAGACCTGCTTCGCCGTCTGCGCGGCGATGCGCCCGAAGGTCGTGCGGCCGTGCTTGAGCTTCAGGATGTCGCCGTACTCCTTGTCCTGATCGCGCGCCTTCTCGGCGTCCTCGGGGCGCCAGAAGACCTGAAAGCCGAGCTCCTCGCCCAGGGTCGCGTCCAGCTTGAGCTTGTCCACGTCAGTGATGGAAATCTCGCGCTCCGGCTCCGTCACGGCCTCGACCACGGTCATGTACTGGAAGAGGTCGATCTGACCGCTGTCCTCGTTGAAGCGCGCCTCGAGCTCGCGGGTGGGGCCGAAGACGCTCTGCGCGGCCTTCAAGATCGCGGCCTCGATCGTCTCGACAAGGATCTTCTTGTCGATCCCTTTCTCCTTCGCGACCTGATCGAGGATGCTGCCGAGGCTCGTCTCCGAGGTCGGCATCGCTGCCATCGTTGCCATGACGTCCCTGTCTCCTGATCTTTCTTCTCTCTACTTGCGCTTCTCGGAGCCGCGCTCGCTCCGCTTCGAGGCCGACCGCGGAGCCGACTCCTTAGCGGCCTCCTTGCCCGGCCGCTGCCCTTTCTTGGGCTTGGGCTGCGACGTGAGCTCGAAGACGAGGCGCGCCTCCATGACATCCGAAAACGGGACCTCGATCCGCTTGCCGTCGACCAGGACCGCGACCTGCCCCTCCGAGGCCTCCAGGAGCTCGCCCCGGAGCAGCCTCTGGCCGTCCGGCGCGGGGCGCGACAGCTTCACCTTGGCCGTCCGGCCGAGGAACCTGGCGAACTCGGCCATCGTGCGGAGCCGCCGGTCGAGGCCTGGAGAGCTGACCTCGAGGTTGTAATGATTGGGTATGAGATCCTCGACGTCGAGGACCGATGAGACGTCGCGCGACACGTCCGCGCAGTCCTCCAGCGTGACGCCGCCGCCCGCGTCCGCCGTCCCCTCGCGCTCGATCGTGAGCCGCAGCGTCCAGCCCGCCCGCTCCGTGATCCACTCCAGATCGACGAGCGTGATCCCGTGCGAGGCGAGCACGGGCGCCAGCGCGTCGCGGACGCGCCCAAGATCGAACACGGGTCTGGTCGGGGTCTCCATCGGTTGCGACATGTGAGAGACGTCACCCTTGGCGGATCCGGCACCTCTCAGCGCCACAAGCCCCGGGCGACGGTGCCCGGCGCCCCTGCGCCAAAAAAAAAGAGCCGATTCCCGAACTGGGAATCCGGCTCAGCGGATCCGCCTAGTTGTCGGCGGACAACCTAGTCGAATGCGGGCCTTCATGCAAGGGGGGATACGGGCAAACCGCCCCTGCATGGCCGGGGATCTCCCCGCCGGTTCGTCCCAGCGTTCACGCGCGCCGCGCTGGACCGTGCCGCGCCGCGCCGCGCTGGATGCTGCGCTGCCTCACGCCAGTTACGCCAGATTGGGCAGCGCGACGATATCCACGTGCAGGACCTCCTCGAACGCCGCGATTTCCTTCAGGCAAGCTTCGCTCGGTCGGCCGGTGACCCGCATCTTCGTGCAGGTGGCGGTCGCCCCCTCGAAGACGGTGTTTGAGATCTCCTCGATGTTGATCCCGTGCCGTTTCATGACGCTCAGGGTGTTGGCCAGGACGCCGACCTTGTCCAGCATCCGGACGACGACCGCGTAGCGAGCGGGCGAGGTCGCGCAGATGTTGACCACGTTGGGGATCTCCGCCTCCGTCATGAAGGAGCGGATGATCCGGGCCGTCTCGTGGGCGACGGCGCGCTGGGCCTGCTCCGTCTGCGCGCCGATGTGCGGCGTCCCGTAGACGAGCCCGCGCTCGAGGAGGTGCGACTCGAAGGGCGCCGAGCTCCTGTCGGGCTCGTTGGCAAAGACGTCGAGGCCGACCCGCAGCCCCTTGCGCGGGATGAGCTCTTCGAGCGCGGCGTAGTCCATCACCTCGGGGCGCGCGGCGTTCACGACGATGGCGCCGTCAGGGAGCGCCTCGAGGACGCTCCGGCTGACGACGCCGCGCGTGTGCGGCGTCGCCGTCAGGTGAATGGTGAAGATGTCCGAGCGGGCGGCCAGGTCCTCCAGCGTCCGGGCGTAGCTGACGTCCAGCTTGCCGGCGCGGCCCGGCGTCAGCGAGCGCGACCAGGCGTGCGGCTCGAGGCCGAACGCGCGCGCGCGCAGCAGCACCTCGCGGCCGATCGCGCCGAGCCCCGCGATCCCGATCCGGCGGCCGAACAGGCCGCGGGCCACCGAGTACTTCGCCTTCTCCCAGCGGCCGGCCCGGAGCTCCGACGTCGCGTCCACAAGGCGGCGGTCGAGCGCCAGGATCAACCCCAGCGTGAGCTCTGCCACCGCGGTCGCGTTCTTGCCGGGACAGTTCGCCACGTAGATGCCGCGCGCGCTCGCCGCGGCGACGTCGATCGTGCCCACGCCGACCCCGGCCCGCACGATGAGGTTGAGCTGCCGTCCAGCTTCGATCGCCTTCGCCGTGACCTCCGTGGAGCGAACGACAAGAATGCCGATTCCGTCCAGGGCCGCCGAGAGCGTGTCCTTGGTGAGCTCCGGCCGGGACTCGATCTGGATCCCGAGTACCCTGAGCTCTTCCAGAGCCGAGAGATCCATCTTGTCGGCGACTAGCAGGCGCATGCGGATGGGAACGGTAACAGAAAAGCTCACGCTGACGATGGGCGTTCTGCTCCTCTCCTGCACCAGCTCCTGCACCAGCGATCATCAGGTTTCTCCCTGGGGCGCCGCGCGCAGGCCGCCCCTCGCCGCGTACATCGCGCCCCCGGACCTCGACGCGCAGCTGCGCGCCATCGACGTCGAGGCCGACGAGCTCGGGCTCGAGCTCCAGCTCGAGCTCCGCGGCGCGCTGCCGCGCGGCCAGGGCGAGGTGGTGCTGCGCGGCTACGCGGGCACCGACGCGCTCGGGCGCCGTACCTCGGCGGTCCGGGTGGCGACGCCGCGGGGCGTGGTCATGGCGGTGGGGCCGCTCGACAGCGGGCGCGTGGACCGGAGCCAGGCTACCCAACTCGTGCCGTCGCTCCTGCCGGGCGAGGAGCCGGACGCAACGGAGCAGCTCGGGGTGTTCCGCTCCGGGACCGACCTCAACGGCGACGGCGCCCCGGACGTCGTGCTCAGGAACGAGGCTGGCGAGCTGGAGGTATGGGCCGTGCACCCGTTCGGCGCGGCCCGGTACGCGGTCGAGCTCGCGATGGGGCCGCGGTTCGCGCTCGACGTGGACCAGGATGGAACGCTGGAGCTCGCCGGGAGGACGCGGAGGAGGGAGGGAGATCCCATCGCGCCCGAGCTCCTCGACGTCGCGGGCTTCGAGGGCGATCGCTACACGCACCGGGGCAGCGCTGCCCGCGCGTTCCACGCGGCGCGCGGCGTGGAACTAACGCGCCCGGGCGGAGACGGCGCCGGGCAGGTCAAGCGACAGGAGCCGCCGCAGGACGACGCCGCGCGCCTGCGGCGCGCGCTCGAGCAGGCATGGCACGCGCTGCTCGCGGGCAGGCCGGCGAAGGAGACGCTCGCGGCGCTCGACAGGGAGCCGGTGCCGCCCGCCCTCCAGCCGGCGTTCTCGGCCCACCGCGCGCTCGTGGCGAGCGTGGCCGCGGTCGACCCGGCCGGCGCGCCGGCCAGGGAGGAGCCGCGCAGCGCGGGCGGCGAGGAGCCGCGCAGCGCGGGCGGCGAGGAGCCGCGCAGCGCGGGCGGCGCGCCTACTCGTCCGCGGGCAGCATCGGAAACGCCTGACCGAAGGTGACGACGATGTCGCCCGGGAGGGAGTCGGGCTCCCGGTAGCCGCGCGTGAGCGGGAAGCCCCAGTCGGCGCGCATGACGACGCGGTTGAGCTGCGGGAAGAGGGCCCGGAGGCCGAAGCCGGCCGACTGCTTGAGGCGCAGCTCGTCGTAGCCGTCGAAGGCGTCGCCGGCGTCGAGGAAGGCCGCGCCCGCGATCTGGCACGACCAGATCTCCAGCGGGCGCGTCCGGAGCTCCAGGTTCGCGGACAGCACGTCCTCGCCGATGAACGCCGCCGTCGGGTACCCGCGGAGGCGCGTCTCGCCGCCGAGCTGCGAGCGCCGGTTCAGGTAGTTCCTGTAGCGGTCGAACAACCGCACGTCGAAGACGAGCCGCCCGAGGCCGAAGCTCGGCGTGTGCACGCGCGCGCGCGCCTCGATCGACGCGTCGAAGATCTGGGACCGATCGAGCTCGGTGATGGTCTCGACCACCGCGCGCGCGAGGCCGTCGCCGAGCGCGACGGTGTACGCCGCCGCGGCCGAGACGCCGAGGAAGCTCCGGGTGGAGTTGAGCGCGGTCGTGACCGGGTAGATCGCGATCGAGAGCTCGTGCCCCAGCCGGTAGTCCTCCTGCAGCGCGAGCGTGTTGAAGTCGAGCACGCGCGAGAAGCGGGTCGAGTACGTGGAGTACTTGAACGTCGGCGCGACGCGGGTGTCGCTCACCGGCATCTCGCTCTGCTTGAACTCGGCGATCGCGGCGGGGGCGACGCCCGCGGGCTCGTCCAGGCGATAGACCTTGCGGCTCGCCTCGATCCCCACCGAGATGTCGTGCTTCACGCCCGAGGACCTCGCGCCGCCGTCGCGCGCGCCGCGGCCGCCGAAGCTGCGCGTGACCGTGTAGGCGCCCACCAGGAGATCGCTCCGGTAGCGGTACGGGATGCGGTCGTTCCCCGGCGTCGCCGCCGCGTCGAAGGTGGCGAGCTTCGTGCCGATGAAGCGCCGGGTCACCTCGTCGCGCCAGGTGATCTCGGCGCCCCAGGCCCACTTCGCCTCCGTCGCGTAGAGCGGCTGCCCGTACACGAACGTCCCGCTGGAGCCCTCGAGCGCGCCGGTCTTGCGCTCGACGATCGCGTTCAGCTCTGTCCGCAGCCGCACGTGGCTGCCCCCGATGCGCGGCATCGCGTAGGCGACGCCGAGCGAGAGCGCGCCGGGATCGAGCGCGAGCTGCGCCGCGATGGCGTGGTGGATGCCGAACAGGTTCTGCTCGCTGGGCTGCAGGAACAGGTACTCGAGCTGCCCGCCAGCGAAGCGGTAGTTCGTGTTGAGGCGCAGGCTCCAGACGTCCTTGGTGGCGACGACGACCCGCACCCGATCCGGAGCGCTGCCCCGCACGGCGAAGACGAGGACGAGCGACAGCTGGCTGAGATCGCGCAGGATGCGCGCCGACTCGTCGGCGAGCGCCTGCTCGTAAGGGTGCCCGACCGCGAGCAGCACCTCGCGCCGGATGACGTACCGCCGCGAGAGCACGTGGAACCAGTTGAGGAAGGCCGGCGCCGGATCGCGGTCCTCGATCACCTCGAACGGGACCACGTCGACCCCCTCGACGGTCTTGCCCTCCGGGGCAGGATCGAGGGTCGCGCGGAGGCGCGCGAGGGCACGCTCGATCGTGGCGCTCTCGTAGCTAGAGTAGCCCTCGCGCGCAGCGGGGGCAGCGGGCGCAACGGGCGCAACGGGCGCAACGGGCGCGCGCTGCTGCGCTTGCGCCGCGCTCGCGAGGAGCGCTCCGGAGAGCGCGAGCGCGCAGCGCCCCAGCCCCATCGATGCGCGATGCAAGCTCCGCTCGCCTCAGAAGGAATCGCTGGCAGGGTACGTCGCCATGACGTTGACCTTGTACTTCACGTACTGGTGCGGGACCGTCCCCCAGTCGGGCGTCGGCATCGCCCGCTTCACGCAGCGGAGCAGCTCCTTCGTCTTCGCGCGGCTCACCGTCGTCGACTTGCCGACGTAGAGGTTCGTCCGCTTGCGCCGGAAGTCCATCTCCAGGACGAAGCTCACCGTGACGCTCGTCTTGCCCGTCGGCGCGCACTGGACGTTGTCGCGGATCGCGCGCGAGAGGGCGTCCTCGAAGAAGGTGACGTGATCGCAGCGATCGGGCGGCGTGCTGCCCGGGCCGGGGTTCTCGCAGCGGATCGTGGTGAACGGCGAGAGCGTGACGCCCTCCGGCAGCGCGGCGCCGGCGTCCGAGAGCGCCCCCGCGTCCCAGGCGTAAGCGCCGGCGTCGGCCATCGCGGCGTCCGCGGACGGGATCGACTCAGGCCTCGGGCGGCGCCAGAGGTAGAGCGGCACCGCGACGAGGATGAGCCCGGCGACGAGCGCGATGATGATCTGGAGCCGCACGGGGCGCTCGCTGCCGCCGCGACCGAGGTAGCGGTAAGGCGAGGGCTGAGACGGCGGGCTGGAAGGGAACGGAGGCCGGCTGTTCATCGGGCGCGTTCAAGGTCAATCGATGAGCGTCCGCGCCGGGCGTCCGGGCTCGCCCTTCACCAGCGTCGCGCCGAGCTCGAGCGTCTCCGGGAGCATGCCCTGGACCTGCGCGACCACCTGCTCGACCACGTGGCGGGCCTCGTCGATGCTCGGGCCCACGATCGAGACGACGAACTTGAGCGGCCCCGTCCGGCCCGCGACCGCGGGCGTGAGGCTGAGCAGGAGCATCTCGGTCAGGTCGATCACCCGCTGCGCCGCCTTCCGCAGGGCGAGCATCTCGAGGATGGTCGGGCGCTCGCTCACCTGGCGGTTCGGGCCGCGCAGCTCGTAGCGCGCGACCTGCATCGGCACCTCGGCCCAGTCGGCGAACAGGCCGTCCTCGTCGATCGCCTTCATCAGGTGCTCGCGCACGAGCAGGCCGGTGAGGCCGTCGCGCTTCGCGAGGTACTGCTTCGCGCGCCGGTGCTGCGGCGAGTCCGGGCCGAAGGTCACGAGCTTCATGCGGCACTCGCCGACCTGCACCTCGCCGCCGTGCAGCAGCGAGACCTGCGACTTGCGCTCGTAGTTGAAGTCCGCGTACGTGCCGTTCGTGCTGCCCTGATCCTCGATGAGCCACGAGCCCGTCTGCCACTTCAGGATCGCGTGCGCCCCCGAGACGGTCGCCTCGGGCACGCACAGGCTCTGATCGCTGCGCCGGCCGAGCGCGAGCTTCGTGTCGTGCAGCGGGAGCAGCGAGCCGACGATCTCCGGCGCGTTCGTCGCGTACGTCACGAGCAGCGACTGCGCCCCGGGGGTGAAGTTCAGCTTGAGCGCGCCGCCGGGCGGCGGGCCGGGGTCGAGGCGCTCGCGCGGCAGCTGGATCGGGCTCGTCGTGAGCTGCGACGGGTTGAAGAAGCGCATGTGCCGCGCCTGCGGCCGCATCCCCGGGTCCTCGTTGAGGCCGCGGAAGATCTGCCGCACCTCGTCGATCGACAGGCCCGCCGGGACGTCGAACATGATCTGCTGCTTCATCGTCTTGAGCCGCGGCTTGTAGCCGGGCTCGGGGACGCGGCAGGTCCACATCTCCCAGAGCGTCAAGGCCATCGCGTACACGTCGTCCTCGGGGCTGGCGCCGCCGTTGCGGAGCCGCTCGGGAGACATGTAGTTCGGCGTCCCGCCGTCGGGCGGCGCGCCCGGGCGCCGCGCCGAGGCGCGCGCGCGCTCCTGCGCGAAGCCGAAGTCGAGGATCACCGCGCGCCCCTCGGAGACCATCACGTTGCCGGGCTTCAGGTCCCCGTGGACGAGGCCCTGCGCGTGGATCGCCGCGAGGCCGTTGCAGACCTCGCTCGCGATCTTGCGGAACTCGTCCGCCGTGTAGCCGCCCTGGGCCTTGCGCTTGCGGATGTGCGTGTGGAGCGTCTGCCCGGGGATCTGCTCCATCACGAGGATGGGGCCCCACGGGCTCGGCGCTAGGTCGTGCACGCGGCACACGTTCGGGTGGCCGACCGAGCGCGCGAGGAGGAGCTCCTGACGGAGCGCCTCGTCGTCGCCCGGCATGCGCGACTCTTCGCGGACCACCTTGAGCGCCACGGTCTGCTGCGTGGAGCGATCGAAGGCCAGAAAGACCTCGCCCATGCCGCCTTTACCGAGGCTCTGACGGATGTCGTAACGATCGTTGATGACCGTTCCGGCAGTAATGGGAGGAGGGGGTGTCTTGGTCACGGCCCGCGGTGGATCAAAAGGAGCGCGAACCGGAGCGTGCCCGACACCGGCTGCGGCGCACAGCGTCGTCCATCTGAACGTGGAGCGCAACGGTCGTTCTGGGGGACGGGCAGGACAGAGCGAAAGAACCCGGCCGCGCCGCTGATTTGGGCCGAGATCGCTCCTCCGGACGTCCTGGCTGCCGGGATCTCTTGACGATGGCCGCTGATTTGTTTACGCGAGTCCGCCAGCCCGGCGGGACTGCCGGCGCGCGCGCCGGCGCTGGCGCCGCGAGGCGCGCCGGGCCAGCGAGCCGGTGAAGCCGTGAAACCCGGCGTGGCCCCTCCGCGGGCCCTGAGCCCGGGACGGGCGCGATCACCGGACCGCAGCGCCGCGGCCCCTCGGAGGCAACGATGCGCTGGGACGGCTGGATCCAGGAGAGACGAGCGAGCGTCGCCGCGGCGGCGCTCTGCGCGGCGGCGACGACGCTCGCGGCGGGCTGCGGCGACGACGGAGGCGCCGGGGCGGCGTCGGGCGGCGACGGCGGAGCGAACGGCGACGGGTGCCTGGACGCGCGATCGCACGAGGCGCTCTTCTCGCTGGTCGATCCCGCGTGGTGCGCCGTCGGCGTCTACACGACGGACGAAGAGATCGGCTTCTCGTCGGTGACGTGGGGGCGCCACGGCGGGCCGATGTTCGCGCGGAGCGACGCCGAGGGCGCGGTGGAGATCGTGCGGCTGACGCCGCCGGTCGGGGCCAGCGGGGCGCTCACCGCGGCGCGGACGAAGGTCGACGCCGGCATCCCCGCCGGCGCCTTCTTCGGCGGGCAGGCGCTGGATCTGCCCTTCTTCGACTGGACGGCGATCTCGTGGACCAGCGCGTTCCCGGACACGCTCGGGGAGCTGCTCCTGGTCGAGGACGTCGCGGTGGCGGAGCGCTACGAGGTGAACGGCTTCTTCTCGGCCGCCGCCGTCGAGGGGCGCTTGCTCTACACCGGGCTCTCGCCGCTCGGCGATCCCGCCGCGGGCCCGAGCGGCCTCTATGCAGCCGACCGCTGCGGCTCCGCGGGGCAGGACGCCCGGCTCGTGCCCGAGGGCGACGCGAGCTGCGCGGCGCCCGCCGCCGTCGCGACGTGGGGCGACAACTCCGGCGCGATCGCCGCGGATCAGCGCGGCGACGTCTTCGCCGTGCTCGCGTCCGCGGACGGGCAGCAGGAGGCGCGCGGCTTCGCGGCCGGCGCGATCGCGCGCGGCGCCGGTCCGACGGACGGCGACGTGCTCTTCACGCTGCCCGGCGGCGGCATGAGCCTCGCCGCCCTCGCGCCCGCGCAGGGCGCGCCGGGCCTCGTCGTCTTTCAACCCACCGACCCGGCGACCTACGAGGCCCTCGCGCCGATCGCCGTCGCCTTCAGCGATGACGGCGGTCGCGTGCGCGCCGACGGCTCCCCGGCGCCGCTCGTCGAGCTCGCGAAGGCAGGCACGTCGCTCTCGCTCCTCACCGACGAGGCGAGCCGCCTCTGGATCGGCGGCCCCCTGCCGGACGGCGGGTTCCTTTTCGCGGTCGCCGCCCGCCGCTGAGCCCCGCGCGCTCCGGCGCCGCTCACCGACCTGCGTGTCACCCCGGCCCACCGATCTGCCTGATCACCCACGTTGGTCACCCGACAACCACGTGCGTCCCCGGCCGCCGGCGCTTGGCGCCCCGCAGCCGCCGCGCCGCGCTCACCGGCCGTCCGGACGGCAGCGCACCGCGCTTCGCGCATTTCCTGCGTGTATCGTGGCACTGCAGATTGACACCCCAGAGTCGCCTCAGTCACACTGCTTTCGAGGCGGCTGCTGTGTGTCCAATCTTCACCTCCTCACGCTGCCCGAGGAGAGGCACGACATGCCTGATGGCCGACAGGGAGACGTTACCGGCAGCTCGAGGCCCTCGAAGGCTGCCGCGCCGGACCCGCTGCTAGGGCGTGTCATCAACGGCCGCTTCAAGGTCGTCAGCGTCATCGCGCGCGGGGGCATGGGGAAGGTGTACCGGGCCGAGCAGGCGCCGCTCGGCCGCATCTGCGCGCTCAAGGTGCTGAGCCCCAAGTACGACGGCGACCACGACCCCGAGTTCCACAGGCGCTTCTTCCTCGAAGCGTCGACCGCGGCGAAGCTCACGCACCCGAACACGGTCACCGTCTTCGACTACGGCCACAGCGACGACGATATCTACTACATCGCGATGGAGTACATCGAGGGGAAGACCCTCCACCGCGTGCTCCGCGAGGAAGGGCCGTTCTCCGAGGCCCGCGCCGCGCACATCGCCCGCCAGATCTGCCGGTCGCTCCGCGAGGCGCACGGGCTCGGCGTCGTGCACCGCGATCTCAAGCCGGGCAACGTGCTGCTCGTCGACCACGAGGACGAGCACGACCACGTGAAGGTGCTCGACTTCGGGCTCGTCAAGGACACCGAGAGCGGCGAGAACCTCACGCAACAGGGCCTGTTCATGGGCTCGCCGAAGTACATGGCGCCCGAGCAGATCACCAACGGCGACGTCTCCGCGCGCACCGATATCTACGCGCTCGGCGTGATGATGTACGAGATGCTGACGGGCCATGTCCCCTTCGACAAGGGCGCCAGCGTCGGGACGCTCATGTCGCACGTCCACGATCCGGTCCCGCCCATGCAGACGCGCAACCCGGACCTCTCCATCTCGCAGACGATGGAGGGGATCGTGTATCGCTGCCTCGAGAAGGACCCGGCGCAGCGCTTCTCCTCGATGAACGAGCTCGTCGGCGCGCTCAAGTTCACCGCCGGCGGCATCTCCACGCGCGACACGGGCGAGACGCTGCCCACGCGGTCCGGCGCGACGAGCCACCGCCCGTCGGTGCCCTCCTACCCGACCATGCCCTCGTACTCGACGACGGGCGACTTCCCGGGCCTGTCCACGCCGAGCTCGGCGCCTCCCACGAGCTCCACCCCCACGCACACAGGCCCGCTCGCCACGGAGACCGCGCTCAAGGCGCCGGCGTCGCCCACCTTCGTCGCGCCCTCGATCACGGACTCGATGGGCCCCCGCCCCGCGCCCGCCGTGGAGGGGCTCTCCGCGGCCCAGCCCAGCGCGAGCCCGGGTCGGAAGGTCGTCCCGTGGGCGATCGCCGCGGTGCTCGCGGCCGGGCTCGGCGTCGCCGCCGTCGTGACGTCGCGCGCGCCGGCCTCGCAGACGAGCGCGCTCGCGCGCGAGCCCGGCCCGGGGAGCACGCCGCCCGCGGAGACGACGCCGCCCACGCCCGCGACGCGCGCGCTGCAGGTCGAGAGCACGCCGCCCGGGGCGGCCGTCAGGGAAGGCGCCAAGGAGCTCTGCGCCGAGACGCCGTGCGAGATCATCTGGCGAGGGACGGCGGCCGCGCTCGCGTCGGAGCACGAGCTCGTCTTCGAGAAGACGGGCTACAAGCCCGCGACCGTGCGCGTCGCCGGCGCGGAAGAGAGGGTCCGGGCGAAGCTCGACCCGGCCGCGACCCCGGCGCCGTGGCCCCCGAGCAAGCCCAGGGCGAACGTCCAGAAGAGCGCGCCGTACAAGAGCAACCCGTACTGACGAGCGCGCGGACGCGCGCCGGCCACTCTGTTAGAGTCCGCGGCGCTCTCGCGTTTGCAGCCTCGTGACATCGCCGCAGTGGCCTCGCTCGCGCGAGGGGCGTAGCGGGCGCTCCCCTCGCCGAGGACGTGTTCGATGTGATGTGGGGAGCAGCTCCATGGATGCTCCCGAGCTCCTGCCGGGATCGCGGTCGCGCCCCGGCCTTTGTCGCCGGGGAACGATCGCTATCCCGGCCCGCTTGAGGACAGGGCGAACCCATGTCGTCTTCCGATTCCTGCTCGCAAGGCCGCCGCGACGCCGGTACGGCGCTCCCCCCGACGAACGACGCCCGCGCCGCGCGCGCGGCGGCGCCGCGCCGCAAGACGGCGCGGGCGGCGCTCGAGCGGAGGCTCTCCGCCTGCGCCATCCTCCTCGGCTCGGTGACCGCCGCGAGCGGCGCGCTCGCCGACGCCCGCACCGAGGCGCGCATCCACTTCCGGGCGGGCATGGAGCTCATCGCGCAGAAGCAGTTCGACGAGGGTATCCGGCAGCTCCAGACGGCGAACGAGATCCTCCCGCACCCGAACGTCGTCTTCAACATCGCGCGCGCGCACGCGGAGGCCGGCAACATCGAGCAGGCGCTCGCCGCCTACCGCGAGTACATCGCGAGCGACCCTCCGGACCGCGAGCAGGTGACGCGCATCGTGGCGCAGCTCGAGCAGCGCCTCGCCGCGCAGCGCGCCGCGGCGAGCGCCGAGCCGCAGCAGCCTTCGCAGCCGCCCGCGCCCGCGCCGCAGCAGCCCGGGCCGCAGCAGCCCGCCCCTGGGGGCGCGCCCGCCCAGCCCACCGCGGGGCAGCCCGCGGCGCCGGGCGCGCGGGCTGCCCCCGGCGCGCCGGCCGCGGTCGCGAGGCCGGCGCCGGGCCAGGCGACCGCCGACGCCGCGGGGATCGTCGGCGCCGCCCGCACCGAGGACGTCTACCAGGAGACCGTCATCACCGCGTCGCGCGGCGCCCAGAGCCCGCTCGACTCGCCGAACTCGACGACCATCGTGACCCGCCAGGACATCCGGCTCTCCGGGATGACCCGTATCCCGGAGCTGCTCCGGCGGGTCGCGGGCATGGACGTCATGCAGATCACGGGCGGCGACGAGAACGTCTCGATGCGCGGGTTCAACAGCCGCCTCGCGAACAAGCTCCTCGTCCTCGTGAACGGGCGCACGGTCAAGAACGACGTGCTCGGCTCGACCTTCTGGGAGGCGCTCTCGATCGACGTCGACCAGATCGAGCGCATCGAGGTGGTGCGCGGCCCCGGCTCCGCGCTCTACGGCGCCGACGCCTTCACCGGCATCGTCAACATCATCACGATCGAGCCCGGCGCCGGGAAGAGCGGCTTCCGCGCGGGCTACGGCGATCACCAGCAGGGCTACGGCTCGGTGTGGGCCTCCGCGCGCGAGGGCGACTTCGCCTACCGCCTGTCCGCGGGCTACACCCGCTACCCGCGGTGGACGCGCGAGGTCGCGGGCGATCGCATCGACCTCGAGACGAGCGTCCAGAGCCAGGACATCGGCGCGCAGAACGTCCGGATCGACCTCCGGGCCTCGCAGCGGCTCGGGCCGCGCCGCGCGCTCGACGTGGGCGCCGGCTACTCGCGCAGCGAGCTCGACATCTACGGCATCGGCCCGTTCAACGACTACAACCTGGAGGTCACGAACGCCGACGTCGCGGTCGCGTACCGCAGCGAGAACGTCAACGCGCGGACGTACTACTCGAACCTCGACGGGTACTCGCTGCTCAACGCCGCGTACCTCGGGCACACGCTCTACGCGGGGCGGCCGCAGCAGCACATCGTGAACGCCGAGCTCGAGTTCGTGAAGACGCTGCGCGCGCCCGCGCCCGTCGTGCACGACTTCCACATCGGCCTCGGCTACCGGCTCAAGGCGACCGAGTGGAGCTACCTCGACGACGACATGCCGATCGAGCACCACGGCTCGGTCTTCCTCCAGGACTCGATGAAGCTCGGGGAGCGCGTCACGATCGTCGCCTCGGGGAGGCTCGACTACGTGCCGTACCTGGAGCGGCTGATCCCGTCGCCGCGCGGCTCCGTCATCGTCAAGCCGACCGCTCGCCAGGCGATCCGCCTCTCCGGCTCGACCGCGTTCCGCTCGCCCACGTCGCTCGAGGCCTACGTGGATCTGCCGATCCAGCTCGCGCTGCCCGGCCTCGAGCTGCTCTCGACCACGAGGCCGCCGGTGAGGTCCGACTTCATCATCGATCCCGAGCAGATCATCACCGCCGAGGCGAGCTACCTGAACCAGCAGAGCGACTACTTCGAGTTCGAGGTCACCGCGTACTACAACCGCGTGAGCGACCTCATCGCGCTCGCCGAGCCGGAGCGCACGACCCTCTCGCAGCGCGCGCAGGGCGTCGGGGGCCTGAACCCGGAGACGGGGCGCTACACCTCCGGCCTCGGCGGCTTCGAGAACCAGTGCGACATCTACCATGTCGTCGGCGGCGAGCTCGGCGGCCGCGTCTACCCGGTCGAGGGGCTCGATCTGTTCGCCAACTACGCGCTCAACCTGTCGGAGCAGCAGCGCCCGGACGGGTGCGACGCCCTCGAGGACCGGCGCACCAGCCGGCACAAGGTGAACGCCGGGGTCCAGGTCCGCTCTCCGGTCGGCGTCGACGGCGAGGTCACGCTCCACTACCAGTCGTCGCAGGCGTGGGCCGAGCAGGTCCCGGCGGGGACGGTCATCGCGACGAGCATCTACCCGCTGCCCGCGTACACGCTGCTCAACGCGCGCCTCGGCTACCGCTTCCTGGACAACCGCGCCGAGATCTCCGCCACCGTCTTCAACGCGCTCGACGGCCTCGGCGATCAGCCGCTGCAGATGCACCCGTTCGGCAACCGGATCGGGCGGCGCTTCATGGGCTTCTTCCGGTACTCACTCTAGGGACCCCCATGCTCGGACCCAGCCTCCGCATCGGCCTCCTCCTGCTCGGCGCACTCCTCGCTGCCTCACCGGGCTGCGAGGAGGTGGACGTGTTCATCCCGCTGCCGGAACAGAGCGGCCCCGCCGGGGTGCTCGACGGCACGGTGACGTACTCCGGCCCCCGGCCCTGCACGAAGGACGGCCACGTCGTCGGGGCCGCGATCGTGCTCGGCTTCGACACGCGCCTCCTGCCGCCGCCGGAGGGGCTCGGCGCCTCGGCCGCGAGCATCGACGTGATCACCGGCGACGAGCTGTTCGGCGGCCTGGGCGCGGCGCTCGATCCGGCGCCGGACGGCGCGCTCCGCTGCCCCGCCCCGGACGCGCCGCCGGTGACCGTGAGCGCCACCTGGAGGATGTCGCCGCTGCCCGCCGGCACCTACCAGATCCGCGGGTTTTACGACCACGATGGCGATTTCGACCCCACCTTCAGCATCGCCAACCTCCCGAGCCAGGGCGACGTGGCCGGCGGCGCGATCGAGAACGCGGCCGAGGTGCTCGGCGGCGCGGCCCCGCGGTACCGCGAGGTCACGCTGGCCGCCCCCATCCCGGAGACGGGCGCGCGCATCAGCGGCATCGCGGTCACCCTCGGCCTCCCGCTCCCGCTGGAGCGGCCGATCTTCCACGTCGCCGAGGTGCTCGCGCCGCCGTCGGGCGTCACGCAGACCGCCGGCGAGGTGGTCATGGCCTCCGACTTCCAGCTCGACGTGTTCAGCCCTGCCGCCCCCGCGGAGACCGAGGCGTCGCTCCTGCGCCTGCGGCTCGCGGCCGGGGTGCCCGGCAAGGAGGCCTCGAGGGCGGCGGCGCCCCCGCTCTCGCTGCCGGTGGGCGGCGACGCCGCGCCGACCCTCACGTACGCGCGGCAGGACGTGAACGGCGACGGAGAGCTCGACGGGAAGGATCACGTCCCCGACTCACCCCTGATCCCGGCGCTCTTCCCGCTCTCGGTGTTCTCGAAGCTCGAGGGCGACAGCAAGCTGGTCAGCCAGGCCGCGCCCACGGTCATCCTCCAGGGGCTCACGATCTACGAGGACCTCCTGACCACGGCCGGGCAGATCGGCTCGGACGACCTGAACGACCCGAAGGAGAGCGCCCTCGTCGGCGTCCGGCCCGCAGCGCTGTGCATGCACCCGACCGACCCGGCGCGGGGGGGCGTCCTGGTCATCAGCCACGCCGAGGACCGGGAGGGCAACCCCATCATCGCCGAGGAGGGCGCGGCCGACGTCGAGGAGGCGCTCTCCCGGCAGTTCGGGCGCGCGATCGAGATCGTCTACGGCTGCCTGCCCGAGGGGCGCTACGCGCTCAACCTCATCTACGGCACCGGCCAGGCGTGGACCGTGCCGAACGAGGCGGGCGTCTGCGCGCCGTCCGAGCCCGCGCCGTCCGCCGACATCTGCGGCGCGCGGCCGCGCCTCGCGTCGCAAGACGCCGTGCTCCGCGTCGGCCCCCCGGACGATCCGGCGTACTGCGCCGAGCACCCCACCCCCGCGCTCTGCGCGCCCTGAGCGCGCCGCAGCGCTCGTCCGATCGCAGCGGCAAAGATCACCGCAATCAGGGCGTGACCGCGCGCGAACCGGGCGCGGACCACGCGCGAACCGCGCGCGAACCACGCGCGAACCGGGCGCGGACCGCGCGCGCGAGCAGCGCGGCGGGAGCGCCGATTTCCTGCTGAAAGCGCCGGTTGCCTCGCGCGCATGGACCGATGGTAGGTTCCCGGCATGCGCTGCGCTCGCTTTCCCTCGCTTGCTTTCCTGGGGGCGCTCGGGGGCGCCGCGGTGGGCGCGCTCGTTCCCTCCGACGCGTCCGGCGACTGGCCGCCGCCCGCCTCGGCCGACGCGTCGGACATGGCCGATCCGGACTACTGGCCGACCGATCCCGATTACGGCCCCTCGGCCACGCAGAGCGGGCAGTGGAGCCATTACTCCTTCGTCCCGGCCCCGAGCGGGCGCTTCCGCCCCCGTCCGGAGGAGTCCGCCGCCGGCATGTCCGTCGATCTCGCCTGGCGCTTCACCCAGGGGGATCCGCGCGTCAGGATCGCGATCACGGACTCCGGGATCCTCTGGGGAGACGGGGATCTCGTCGACAAGGTGTGGCTCAACCAGGGCGAGCTCGCGGCCCACAAGCCGCAGCACGCGGACGGCGCGCCGTGCGCCGGCGACGGCGAGCTCGCCGGCTTCGACTGCAACGGCGACGGGATCCTCTCCGCGTCGGACTACAAGGACACGCCGGCGCTCACGCCGGAAGCGTCGGCAGGACGGCCGAAGGGCGACAGGAACGGGAACGGCCGGCTCGACGCCGGCGATCTCCTCCTCCACTTCTCGGACGGGCTCGACGACGATCGCAACGGCTACGCGGACGACATCGCGGGCTGGGACTTCTTCAAGAACGACAACGACCCGTTCGACGACACCCGCAACGGCCACGGCACCGAGGGCGCGAAGACCGCGGCGGCGCAGACGGACAACCAGCTGGGCGGCGCCGGCATCTGCCCGCGCTGCCGGCTGATCCCGCTGCGCGTCGGCGACAGCCACGTCGCCGACGCGCAGGACCTCGCGAAGGCGCTCCTCTACGCGGCCGACAGCCGGGCCGACGTCGCGCAGTGCCCGGTGACCGCGGTCGACAGCACCAGCTTCCTCCAGGAGGCGCTCGACCACGCGCACGGCAAGGGGACGCTCGTCGTCGCGTCGGTGGGCAACACGGGCTCGCACCACCACAGCGCGCCCGCGACGAGCAACCACGCGCTGCCCGTGAGCGCCGTCCGCTTCGACGGCCAGAGCGTCACGACGTCGACCACGTTCATCGACGCCTCTCCTTGCTCGAGCTTCGGCGGCAACAACCTGCTCGCCGTGTCGAGCCCCGGCTGCGCCAGCGACGCGACCGCCGGGATCGCCGGCGTCGCGGGGCTGCTCTACGCCGCCGCCCTCGAGCGCGGCGTCACCCTGACCCCGGGAGAGGCGCAGGGCCTGCTCATCGCGACAGCCGACGACATCGACGTGCCGGAGTCGCGGGAGCCGGGCTCGGCGTACCGCTTCTCGCAGCCGGAGTTCGATCAGCGGTTCGGCTACGGCCGCGTCAACGCGAGCCGCGCCGTCGAGGCGCTCCGCGAGGGGCGCCTGCCGCCCGCGGTCGACCTCACGGCGCCGCGGTGGTTCGAGGTCCTCTACAAGGATCAGGTCCAGGGGCCGGTGCCCATCGAGGGCACCATCTCGGCGGCGCGGGCGATGTCCTACGACTACACCGTCGAGTGGGCCGCGGGCGTGCAGCCGCTCGAGGCCGACTTCAGGGCGATCCGCAGGGAGATGAACATCGCGCCGACGGTGGTCACCGGCAGCGACGGCCCGCTGGCCTCGCTCGACGTGCGCACCATCGACACGTCCCACGCGCGTGACCCCGACAGCCCCCACGGAGAGAACGACCGCGCGATCACGGTGCGCGTCCGCGCGTTCGCCCACTACGGCGGGGCCCTCGGCGACGTGCAAGGCGAGGCGCGGCGCACGTACTACGTCGACAGCGACCCGACGCTCGTCGAGGGGTTCCCCTACCGTGTCGGCGACAGCGGCGGGGGCAGCCCGAAGCTCTCGGACATCGACGGCGACGGCCTCCGCGAGATCGTCTACCCGACGGCCGACGGCGCGCTGCACGTGCTGAAGGTGACGCCGAAGGGGCCGAAGCAGCTGCTCGAGTTCCCGTTCCGGACGCGCCACACCGACGGCCTCGTCGAGCCCGCGCCGGCCGAGGGCGTGCCCTTCTACCGGGACGCGCAGGCGTACAGCGAGGTGGACTGGGAGCTCGGCCGCGAGCCGATCCTGAGCGCGCCCGCGATCGCGGACCTCGACGGCGACGGCGCGCAGGAGATCGCGATCTCCACCTGGCCGGGCACGATCTACGTCGTCGGCGCGGACGGCCGGGTCAAGGACGGGTGGCCGGTGCGCCTGCCCGAGGTCCCCTCCTGCCCGCTCGATCAAGGGGCGCCGGCGGGCGCGCCGTGCATGTCCGCGGACGCGCGGATCGCGCGGGGGGCCCTCGCCTCGCCGGTGCTCGCGGACCTCGACGGCGACGGCCGGCTCGACGTGATCCAGGCGGCGTTCGACGGCAAGGTCCACGCGTTCGACGCCAGCGGCGGCGCGCTGCGCGGCTGGCCGGTGGAGGTGCACTACACCGGGCCGCTCGCCCAGGAGCCGGCGCCGAGCCGCCTCCTCGCGACCCCGGCCGTCGCCGACTTCAACGGCGACGCGCTCCCCGACCTGCTCGTCGGCTCGACCGAGCGGCTCGGCACGGACAGCCACGCCGGCGCCGTCTACGTGCTCGACGCGCGCGGCACGGCCGCGCCCTCCGGCCCCGTGCTCGCGGGCTGGCCCGTCACGGTGCCGTCGCTCTCGCTCGGCCCGCTCGCCGAGGGGATCACGGCCTCGGGCGTCGTCGGGCAGTTCGACGGCACGCTGGCGGGCGTCGTCCAGGGCAACGGCGCGCCGCCGCTCGTCCTTCCGGCCTCGCCCGGCGCGCAGGAGGAGCTCCTGGCGACGCCCGCGGGCGCGCTGCCGCGGGCGCGGGCGGGCGCGCAGGCCGGGCTCGACCCGACGTTCGGCCCCCTCTCGCCCGCCGCGGGCGCCCGGACGATGATCCCGCTGCTCTCGCAGCCCGCGCTCGGCGACATCGATCAGGACGGCACCCCCGACGTCATCGCCTCGGGCGCCACCGAGGCGACCGCGATCGCCCTCACGGGCGCGCGCGGCGCGGGGCACTCCGGGCCTCACCTGCTCGCCGTCTGGAGCGGCAGGTCGGGCGCGATGCTGCCGCGCGCCCCCTTCGTCCTCGAGGATCACACGCTGGGGAACAGCCAGGCGGTCGTCGACCTGAACGGCGACGACTACCCCGAGGTGCTGACGGGATCGAGCGGCTACTTCCTGCACGCCTTCGACGGGTGCGGCCGGGAGCCGCGCGGGTTCCCGAAGTTCACCGGCCAGTCGATCACCACGACGCCCGCCGTGGGCGACGTCGACGGCGACGGCACGCTCGAGGTCGTGGTGGGCACCCGCGACGGCTGGCTCTTCGCCTGGCACACCGAGGCGCCGGCGGACGCGCTCGTCGCGTGGGAGAGCTTCCACCACGACAACCGGAACACGGGCAACCTCGAGACGCCGCTCGGTCAGGGGGGCGCGCGGAGCGCGGCGCGCCCGCTCACCTTGGATATGTGCGAGGCGCGGCAGCAGGACCCGCTCATCCTCCGGCTGAGCGGCGGCTGCGACTGCGCGACCCCGGGGGGCGAGCCGCGGCGCGGGCCGGGCGATCGCGGCGAGGGCGCGGCGCTGGGGGCGATGCTGGTCGGCGCGGCGGCGCTCTGGCGCAGGCGGCGGGGCGCGACCGCCGCCGGGGCTGGCCGCGGGGCCCCGCCGTCGATGCCGGTGTAGCCGGGCTACCGCGGCGGCACCGGAGGCGGTGGCGCTGGGCTCGCTCGGCTGATGCTGGGACACCGGAGACGGTCTGCCAGGGACAGCCGCGCTGCCGCCGGGACACCGGAGACGGCCGACCGGCAGAGGCCCCACGCCTCCCGCCGCCCCGGCGAGGTACGCTGGCGATGCCATGACGCGCAACGTCCTGCTCCTGGAGCCCATCCCCGCCGAGCGCGACTACATGGCCGAGGTGCTGCGGGACGCCGGGTGGTCGGTCTGCACGCCCCCCGGCGCCCGCCCCACCCTCGAGGACTGCGCGGCCGCCGACGCCATCGTCGCGGACCTCGACAGCGCCATCGGCCAGGGCTGGATCCGCGCCGTGGCCCCGACGCCGCCGCCCGCGCGGCTGATCGTCACTTCCCGGTTCCGCGCCTTCCTCGAGCGGCTGCGCGGGCACGAGCAGGTCGCCGCGGTCGTTCACAAGCCGGCCACCGCGGAGGCGCTCCTCGATGCGCTGCTCCCGTCGAGGAGCGACGTCGCCACCCTGAGGCGCGGGGCGGCGGACGGCGCGGCCGACCCCCTCGACGACCCCGCGCGCGACGCCGAGCTCGAGCGGCGAGGCCTGCGCAGCACGACGCCCGACCCCGAGCTCGTCGCCGTCGCCGAGCTCGTCGCGCGGGGCGTGGGCACGCCGGCCAGCGTCGTGACGATCATCGACTCCGCGAAGCAGATCTTCATCGGCGCGACCGGCCTCCCCCGCGACCTGTCCATCGCCGGAGGGACGCTTCGCTCGTGGTCGTTCTGCCAGCACGTGGCGCGCGACAACGCCCCGCTCATCGTCGAGGACGCCCGCGAGCACCCCGTCCTCTCGGACAACCCGCTCGTGACCATGAACCTGGTCCGGTCGTACGCGGGGTTCCCCGTCGTCCTGGAGGGGGTCGGGGCCGTCGGGAGCGTGTGCGCTGTCTCCGGCGAGCCCCGGCAGTTCGACGCGGGGAGCATCGCGACCCTCCAGCTCGCGGCCAGGCTCGTCAGCGAGCAGCTCGCGCGGCGCTCCGGGCTGGCACCCCAGGTGACCGAGCCGAACCAGCAGCCGACGTCGCCGGGCGCGCCGGAGAGCGCCGAGGCGCCCGCGCGGGGCGACGGCGGCGAGCGCTGCGCGCGGCTCGCCCCCGGCGATCTCGTGGACGACAAGTACTGGATCACCGCGATCCTCGGCGAGGGCGGGCAGTCGCAGGTCTACCTGGCGCGCGAGAAGCTCCTCGGCCAGCTCGTCGCGCTCAAGGTGCTGACGCAGCCGGACGACGGCGCGCTGCTCCGCGAGGCCGAGGCGCTCGTGCGGCTGAGGCACCAGAGCATCGTGCAGCTCTACGGCTGGGGGCAGCTCGACGGCGCGCGCATGTACCTCATCCTGGAGTACGTCGAGGGAGAGACGATCCACCGCCACATCGTCGACCGCGCGCCGCAGGGCGGGCTCATGCCCTTCGACCAGGTCCTCGCGGTCATCCGCCAGATCGCGGGCGCGCTCGCGAGCATGCACGCCGAGGGGTACGTGCACGCGGACGTGAAGCCGGGGAACATCCTGCTCGACACGCGGATCGAGCGGGCCGTGCTCATCGATTTCGGGCTCGGGCTCCGCCTGGGCAGCCCGAGGCCGCACCTCGTCGGCGGGACGCGCGGCTACGCGGCGCCGGAGCAGATGATCCCCGGGGCGGCCCACCCGCAGCCGGCGCTCGACACCTACGCCCTCGCGGCGGTCACCTACGCCATGCTGACGGGCAGGGCGCCCTTCGAGGCCGCGAGCTCGTACGGCATCCTCGCGCTGCAGCAGCGCGGGGACGTCACGCCCGCCTCGCGCGCGCGGCCGGGGCTCTCTCCGAGCGTGGACGCCCTCTTCTCGCGGGCGCTCGATCCGGAGCCGTCGCGGCGCTTCGCCTCGCCCGTCGCCTTCGTCGACGCGCTCGCGGCCGCGCTCCTCGCGAGCCCCGGGGAGCGCGCGCAGGGCCCGGTCTCGGCGCCGCAGGACGGCGTGCCGCAGAGCCGCGGCCTGGCCTTCCGCCTCTGCAGGGCCGAGGTGGCGCGGCGGCTCGGCGACACGGGCGAGGCGCGCGTGCTGGGCGGCCTCGCTCCAGCGGACCGCGAGGCGCTCGCCGCGGTGACAGACGACGGAGCGCTCTACCCGGTGGCGCCCTTCGTGGCGTACCTGCGCGCGCTGGACGGCGAGGCCTTCGTGAGCGTGGAGGCGCTCGGCGCCGCGCTCGCGAGCGCGGCGCTCACCGAGATGCTGCGCAGGCTCCAGGTCGCGCGGACGCCGGAGGCGCTGCTGGAGGTGGCCGGGCCGCTGCTCCGCCGGTTCCACGCATGGGGACGCGTCCAGTTCGAGCGCACCTCGACCCACAGCGCGAAGGTCGAGCTCTGGCTGCCGGAGGGGCTCGCGCCGGTGATGTGCCGCTACGTGAGCGGCTTCCTGCGGGCGCTGCTCGCGACGTCGGGGCGCACGACGCGCCTCCTCGAGCTGCGCTGCGGGTCCGGCTGCGCGGGGGCGTGCGTGCTGCAGGTGGGGTGGAGCTGATCGCGCCGCCGCGGTGACGCGGCGACGCCGCGCAGCGCCGCCCCATCGGCCGGAACCTCGCCGCGGGGCCGCTGTCTCTCAGGGCGCGAGGGAGACGGCCGGCCACCGCGGCCGGAGGGCCTCGCCGCGAGGGCGCGGGGCGACGCGTCCTCCAGCGGATCCAACGACGCCAGCGCGCCGCTCTCGCGGCGCACAGGGAGATCTATGCGCAACGCGAACACGACGCGCGCCGGGCGTGGCGTCGCCGCGACGACCGACGCGACCCCCACGGCCGCGGGGCAGCCCGACGCGGCGAGCACCTGCGAGGCGACCGAGGCCGCGGTGCGCTCCGTGGAGATCCTCATCTCCTGGGGCACGACCGTCCTCTTCGTCCAGCACCTGACGCCGCCGCGCGCGCTCGACGCCGGCGAGCGGCGCGACGACGGCCGCCCGTGCGACGTCTTCCTCCCCGAGCGCGTGCTCGGCGCGCGCCGCGCGCCGCTCCTCGAGGTCGACCGCGCAGGGCGCGTCCGCTTCGTCCTGCTCGCCGCCGCGACCGGCACGCTCGCCCTCGGCGGCGCGCCCGTGTCCGCCGCCGCGGCGCGCGAGCGGCACGCCGGCGCGACGCGCGCGGACGTCGCGAACGTAGAAGGCGCGGTGCTCGTGCCCCTGCCCGCGCACGCCCGGATCGACGTCGAGCTCGCGGGCGTGCGGATCCAGGTCGGCGCGGACGTCGCCCCAGGCGAGCGCGTGCGCCGCTCGCTCGTGAGCCGCAAGAGCCTCGCCCTGCACGCCGCCTCGGCGGCCCTGCACCTCGGGCTCCTCGGCGCCCTCGCGCGCTGCGCGCCGCCCCTCCTCGACCCGTCGTCCGGGATGAGCGCGGAGCGGATCGCGCTCGTGCAGCGGTACCTCGCCTCCGCGGACGAGCGCGAGCTGCGCGCGTCGCCCGAGCACGAGCTCGCAGCGGAGCGCGCCGCGGACGCGAAGGAGGGCGGCAGCGGGACGAGGGCGAAGGGCGAGGAGGGCTCGATGGGCAAGCGCCCCGGGCGCGCGGAGGCGATGGGCAACCGGTGGGGGGTGACGGGCCCGATCGACAGCCCCGATCCGCGCGTGACGCGGCTGGAGGCGCTGCGCGACTCGGCCGAGTTCGGGATGATCGGCTTGCTCAACGCCGGGGCCGGCGGCGACCCGAGCGCCCCCACGGCGGCGTGGGGACACGACAGCCCGCCCCGAGGTGCTGGCGGCGCGGGCCTCCCCCTGGACGGCATCGGGGACGCCCGCGGCGGAGGGCTCGGCCTCGGCTCCGTCGGGACGATCGGCCACGGCGCGGGCGCCGGATCGGGCCAGGGCTTCGGCAGCGGGCACGGGCGCCCCGGCGGCTCCGCGCCGTCGATCGCCGCGCCGGGCGACTACGCCCCGCAGGCCGAGGCCCCGATCGATCCGAACGGCCGCTTCGCCACCACCTACCGGCCCGGGGGCGGCCACCTCGCCGCGTTCGAGGCCGCCCTCGCGCGCGGCGTCGTGCCCGCGGAGGAGCGCGAGCTCGTCAGCGACGTCGGCGCCCGCTACGCCCCGGCGATCCCGATCGATCCCGGCAAGGCGCTCGGCCTGCGGACCGACCTGGAGCGGGCCGCGCTCGCCCCGGGCGGCGGCGCCTTCCACCTGCGCCTCGCGCTCCGCTCCTCCGCGGTGTCGTCGCCCGCGCGGCCGCACCTCTCGGTGCACCTCGTCCTCGACACGAGCGGCTCGATGGCCGGCGCGCCGATCGACAGCGCCCGCCGCGCGGCGCAGGCGCTCGTCGACCGGCTCGCGCCGACCGACGACTTCTCGCTCACCACCTTCTCGAGCGAGGCCGAGGTGATGATCGAGGACGGCCCGGTGGGCGCCCGCCGCGAGGCGATCCGCCGCGTCATCGCCGGGCTCCACGAGGGCGGCGGCACGAACATCGGCGCGGGGCTCTCGCTGGGCTACGCGCAGGCGAGCCGGCCGGACATCCCGGAGGACGCCGTGCGCGTGGTGCTGCTCCTCTCCGACGGCCGCGCCACGAGCGGGCTCACGCACGGCGGGCGGCTCGCGCGGCTCGCGCTCGACGCCTTCCAGCGCGGCGTCCAGACGAGCGCGCTCGGGCTGGGCGACGACTTCGACGGTGAGCTCATGAGCGCGATCGCGAGCGACGGGGCCGGCGGCTATTACTACCTGCGCGACCCCGAGCAGATCGCGCCGGCGCTCTCCGCCGAGCTCGACAGGCGCCTCGACCCCGTCGCGACAGCCGTCGAGGTGCGCGTGCGCGTGAAGGGCGGCGTCGACGTGCTCCGCGTCTACGGCTCGCGGCGGCTGAACGACGCCGAGGCCTCCCGCGTGCGCGCCCAGGAGATCGCGGCGGACATCGCCGCCCTCTCGCGTGACCGGATCGCGGCCGATCGCCACGAGGACGCCGCGGGCGGCATGCGCTTCTTCATGCCGGTGTTCGCGCGGGATGACCGGCACGCCCTGCTGCTGAAGCTGAGGGCCGGCCCGGGCGTGGGGAAGCGCACCGTCGCGACCGTCGAGATCAGATATAAGGACCGCATCTCCAGGAAGAACGTGATCGACGAGATCCCGATCGAGGTCCGCTATGCGGACAGCGACGCGGCGAGCGCGGCGTCCGTCGACGCCTCTGTGTCGCGGACTCTTCAAGGCTTCGCCGCGGGCGAGTCGCTCGCCGAGGCAGCGGCTCGCGTCGGGCGAGGCGACCGCGGCGGCGCCGCCGCGCTGCTCGCCGAGCGCGAGGGCATCCTTCATGAGGCCGCGGCCCGGCTGAACGAGCCGCTGTTTCTGGAAGACGCTGCGCGGTTGGCGCGCCTCCGCGCGCACATGGGCGCAGAGCAAGGCCTCGGCGATCCGCTCGTGCTCGCGATGCTGCTGGAGACGGCGGGGCGATCGCACCTGCATTGATGCGCGATCGCCGTGCGCGCACGGGCGGAGGCGCCGGTCAGGTGGTAGGCTGAGCGCGGCCATGACAGAGAGAGTCTCATCGACCGGTCGCGCTGCGCTGCGAGAGTCGCTTCTCCAGTTCTCCGCCTTCGCCGACGCGCTCGAATCCCGTGCCATGCGCGAGGCCATCGAGGCCTGCATCACCGTCCTGGACGCTCCCGGACCGCTCGACAGACGCCTCCTTGCCCCGTGGCTCAAGGTCGTCCACGAGCGCGCGGCAGAGGTCTTTCGGCGCGGGATCCGCGAGACATCGGGGACGCTGCGCGCGCAGATGATGCATGGCCTGAAGCAAGCCGAGGAGGACGCGATCTGGATGCAGCAGGCCATCGACGCGCTGAGTCGAGACAGGGCGAACTGACATGCTCGATTGAACAGCGCCGCTCCTGACGCTGGTACAAGGAGTCTGTATTCCTCGAGGCGCGCTGGAAGAAGCGCAAGCGCGCCAGAGGACGATCGCTGTGTCCCTGTCATGGATGAGCGCGCCAGAGAGACCGCGCTGATCGGGTGTCTCCGGATTGACCTCGTGAGCTCGCCAGATCTCCTCTTCTGCTGATTGCGCTGAGCTCGCGGGCCGGCAGACGGCTGTGGCCGGTCGCGCTGGAAGGCGGCCGTGGCCGGTCGCGCCGGAAGGACGGCCGTGGCCGGTCGCGCCGGAAGGACC
The DNA here is from genome assembly GCF_051530195.1 of Sorangium sp. So ce321. NCBI lineage: Bacteria > Pseudomonadati > Myxococcota > Polyangiales > Polyangiaceae > Sorangium > Sorangium sp. So ce321. The sequence continues at coordinate 9,977,352 of NZ_CP150329.1, forward strand.
GCCGTGGCCGGTCGCGCTGGAGGACGGCCGTGGCCGGTCGCGCCGGAAGATCGGGCCGCCGTACGCCGTCGTAGCACGGTGCGCGCGGTCCGTGCTACGAGACGGGGCATGCTCGCCTCGGCGTTTCCGCTGCTGCTCCTCGGGTTCTCCCTCGGCATGCGCCACGCGACTGACGCAGATCACGTGATCGCTGTGGCGACGGTCGTGAGCCGGGTGCGGAGCCTCGGCGTGGCGCTGCTGATCGGCGCGATGTGGGGCCTGGGCCACACGCTCACGCTGATGGTCATCGGCGGCGCCATCCTGCTGTTCGGCCTCGTGGTGCCGCCGCACGTCGGCCTGGCCATGGAGCTCGCTGTCGCGCTGATGCTCATCGGCCTCGGGGGGTATCACCTGACGCGGCTCTACCGGGCGGCGGGGCGGGGCGGGCCGCCGGCGCACGCGGCCGAGCACCGCCACGGCCACCGGCACGACCTCGGCTGGGCGGACCGCGTGTTCGGAGCGTCGCGCGTCTACGTGAGCCTCCGGCCGCTGCTCATCGGCGTCGTCCACGGGCTCGCGGGGTCGGCCGCGGTGGCGCTCCTCGTGCTCACCACGGTGCGCGACCCGCGGTGGGGCGTCGGCTACATCGCGCTGTTCGGCGTGGGCACCGTCGCCGGGATGATGCTGATCACGGGGGCGCTCGCGGTGCCGTTCGCGTTCACGCGCGCGCGCTCCAGCGGGATGCACAACGCGCTCGCCGCGGTCGCGGCCGTCCTCAGCGTGGGCTTCGGCCTGTTCCTGGCCTACGACATCAGCATCGGGTCCGGCCTGTTCACGGCGAACCCGCAGTGGACGCCCGGCTGAGGGCGCCCGCGCCGACCCGGAGCTCCGCGTCTTCGTCAGCCTCGATGACGGACAAGCCATCTGCTCTCGCCATGCCCACGGCGGAGCCGTGGCGGGGAGCTCGGCGCTCCTCGCCGCGCCGACGTCGGTGAGCTCACGCCAGCTCTCCTTGCGCTCGCCGCTCAGCGGCTCGCGGTCGACCACGCGCGCTCGGCTTCCCGCGGCGGCGCCGGCGCGATGTGCGCGTCGATCTGGGTCAGGAGCCAGTCCATGAACTCGTCCTTCATGATCGTCTGCGCCACGTGCAGGTCGGTCCAGACGGGGGCGCGCGCCGCCATCCGGTCGCTCGTCTGCACCACGACCGGGATCGTGCAGAACCGCACGTCGTCGCGCATCGCGCGGATGAGCTCCACCCCGTTCATCACGGGCATGTGCACGTCCACGATGGCCAGCGCCACCGCCTCGGTCGAGAGGAGCGCGAGGGCGTCACGCCCGTTCTCGGCCTCGCGCACGACGAAGCGCGGCTCGAGGATCATCCGGTAACACTCCCGGATGCTCGCGTCGTCGTCCACGACCAGGAGGGTGACCCCCTCGGCGGCAGCGCCGAGCACGCGCTCGACGGCGGCCCGGAGCTCCTGCGTGGTGACGGGCTTCTTCACGTAGCCGGCGACCCCTCGCAGGATCGCCTCCGCCGGCTTGTTCACCGCGGAGACGAGCATCACGGGCACCCGATCGCGCGACTGCACCAGGCGGCTGAAGGTGAAGCCATCCATCTCGGGCATCAGGAAGTCGGTGACGATGAGGTCCGGCTTCCACGTCCTGAGCAGCTCCAGCGCCGCGCTCCCGCTGCACACGGCCCGGACGTCGTGCGCGGCGCCCTCCAGCGCCTCGGCCATCCACGCGAGCGTCCCCGAGTCATCGTCGATCACCAAGAGCTTGGCCATGGCTCACCCCCTCTGCGTCTCTTCCTGGGCTCCTGCGCCCCTCGCGCCACCCGCGCTGGCGCGCCGCAACCGGAGCCAGAACCTCGCCCCGCCTTCCGGGCGCGCCTCGTACCCGATCGCTCCGCCCCACGCCTCCACCGCGATCCGGGCGCCGTAGAGCCCGAGGCCGCTGCCCGCCCCCGGATCGCCGCCGCGCGCGAACTTCTGGAACAGGCGCGGCGCCACGGAAGGCGAGACGCCCGGCCCCTCGTCGTCCACCGTCACGCGCACCCACCCGGGCTCCTCGTGCACCAGGAGACGCACCGACGTCCGCGCCGCCGTGAACCGGAGCGCGTTCTCGACGAGGTTGGAGAGCGCGCGGGCGAGCCTGCGCTCCTCGCCGACGACGTTGCACGACGGTCCCCCGCAGGGCTCCGGCGGCCCCTCGAGGCGAACGCCGCGGCCGCACGCCGCGGGCGCGAGCGCCTCGACGACCTGCGCGACGGTGCCGCGCAGGTCCGCCGACACGGCGAGGTCGTCGCCGGAGGCGTCGAGCGCGGCCCCCTCGCCCGCGAAGGCGTCGAGGATCTCGCGGATCAGCTCGCGCTGCCGCAAGGCCGCCCTCAGCGCGATCTCGGTGAGCGCCGCGCTCTTCTCCGGGAGCGGCTGCTCCTGCAGGAGGGACAGGGCGCCGAGGAGGCTGTTCAGCGGGCCGGAGAGGTCATGGACGATGCAGTGGACCAGGACCTCCTTGCGCTCGACCTCGCGCGACAGCGCCTCGTGCACGAGGCGCAGCTCGCGCGCCCGCTGGAGCACGCGGCGGCGCTCGTGGACGAGCGCGTCGTTCCGGGTGATCACGAGCAGCCGCGACGGGCCCACGCGGAGCGCCGTCGCCTCGAGGTGCAGCGCCTCGTCGTCGTCGGTCCTCTGCGTCCAGCAGTCGGACCGCGCGCAGGGCGCTCCTTCGGTGGACCAGGCCCGCTCCGCCTCGGGGAGGAACACCTCCAGGAACGGCAGCGCGCCGTCGATCTGGAGCGGCTCCTCGCGCCACGACGCCGCGCCCCCGAGCCGGAGGAACCACGGCGGCGGCTCCCCGCGGACGACGAAGCTGCCGTCGTGCAGGCGCTCGATCACGAGCTTGTCCAGCGCCGAGAGGAGCGAGGCGTCCACGTCCATCAGCCTCGCCACAGGAGCGCCTCGCTCGCCAGCATCGCGCGCGCGAGCGCGCTGAACGCTCCCTCGACCCCGGCGCCTGTCTTGGCGCTCGTCCTCGTGACCAGCGCGCCGGCGCCCTTCAGCGCGGCCTCGGCGGCCCGGTCGATCTCCCAGGCCGCCGCGAGATCGGCCTTGTTCAGGACGATGACGGACGGGAGCTCCCCGGCGACCGCCCGCGCGGCGGCGTGGAGCCGGAGCCCGGTCTCCACGGTGGCGCGCCGCGTGCCGTCGATGACGAGGAGGAAGCCCGCGGAGCCGCGCACATACGATATCTGGACCTCCTGGAACTCGTCCTCTCCGCTGAGGTCCCAGAGGATGAGGTCGAGCTCTCGGTCATCGCACCTCACCCGCCGCGTCTCGATCGTCACACCGATGGTCGTCCGGTAAGACCCGGAGAAGATGCTGCGGACGAAGCGATCGACGAGGCTGGTCTTGCCGACCCCGGTGGCTCCCAGCATGCAGACCTTGCGCTTCTCCGCCATGCCCTAGTCCTTGAACGCCGCGCGCAGGTCCACAAGGAAGATCACGCTGCGCGCGCGCCGCTCGGCCTCGCCGGGAGCGCACCCGGCGCCGGCCGCTCGTCCTTCGCAGGACGGGGACGGAGGCGCGAGCCGCACGCCCGCGCCGATCGCGCGCAGCCGGTCGGGCGGGACGCCGCGCGCGCGGAGCTCGGCCGCGACGTGCTCCGCGCGGGCCAGGCTGAGCGCTCGGTTCGACGCCTCCGCGCCGACCGGATCCGCATGGCCGATCACGCGGATCTCGGCGGTCATGCCGGCCTCGCGCGCGAGCGCGAGCAGCCGCTCTGCCGCGGCCGCGGCCTCGCCGGCGCGCGCGGCCTGCTCGGCGGCGAGCCGGGCGGCGCCGCGGGAGAAGAGGAGCTCGATCGACTCGACGGCGCTCGCCGCGGCGCGCGCCCGATCCACCGACTCCTGCGCGTGGAGGCGCTCGCCGTCGAACGACGCCACGCCCGGGAGCACCGCCGCCGACCACCGCGCGCGCTCGATCCAGCGCTCGGGCGCGACCCCGCTCGCCACGAGGGCGCCGCCGCGGACGACCAGAGAGACCCCCGGCGGTGGCCGCAGCGCCTGCCTGACCCGCCGCTCGACGATCTGCGGGTGCAGCGAGTAGAACGGCTCGAAGCGCAGCGTGACGGCCCGGCGCACGGGGCCGCCGCGCTCGATCACCGCCGTCGGGTCCGCGGCGAGCGGATCTCGCAGGCCGGTGAACGCATACTGACCAGCGTGCCGCTCCGCCGCGGTCACGAGCAGGCCTGGCTCGCGCCGCAGCGCCTCGGCGCAGCCGGCGAAGCGGCGCTGATCCCGCCACGCGCCCAGCGCCCAGGAGCCGAGGACGACCGAGGCGATCGCGGCCAGCACGGCGACCGCCGCGAGCGCGGACCGACCCCGGCGCGAGACCGGCCGGCGCTGCTCGCGCAGGCAGCTCGCGAGCAGCTCGCGGCTGCCGGAGAACGGCGCATGATCTCCGCGGAAGCCGGCGAGCTCATCCCCGTAGGTGAGGTGGAGGCGCTCCAGCGTCTCGCGCAGGACGATCTCGTACTCCTGCGGCGCCGCGCCGCGCACGATGGCCACGAGGAGGGCCGAAGGGCCGTGCTCGACCCACCCCGTGAGATCGCCCACGCGGAAGTGCTCCAGCCGCTCCTCGGTCCGGAAGGCATCGTGCGCGAACGCGTCGATCGCGGTGAGCATCGCCGAGACCTGATCGGGATCCCTGAAGGGGACGCCCTCGGCGCTCGCGTGCCCGAGGACGATCCCCGTGCCGCGGTGGACCAGGAAGAGCTGCTCGGTCCGATAGACGAGCGTGCGGAGCAGCACCACCTCGGCGAAGGGGCGCCCCGTGCGCCGCGCCTCGATGCGCCAGCGCACGCTCTTCAGGGAGAAGCCGAGGGCGAGCGCCTCGTCGAGGCGCTGGAGCATCGCGCGGAGGAGGCAGGTCACCGACCTGCGGATCGCCGGCCCCATCGCGGGGGAGATCGCCTCCGCGAACGCCGCCGGGTCCCTGCGCACGCTCTCGTGGATCGCGCGGGTGATGAGCGGATCCATCGCCCACGCGAGCGCCTCGCCGCTCTTGCGGCTCGCGACGACGGCCTGCGGCAGCACCTCCGCGACCATCCCGGCCATGGCCCCGTCCAGCCGCTCCTCGATCCGCCGGATCCGGCGCTGCTCGGGGCCCACGAGCAGGGGGCGGAGGTCTTCGAGCGTCTTGACCGGCGGGGGTGTCCCGCGGCGCGCTCTCGGTGGTCCCATCGTTCGTCTCCGGATGTCCGTGCTTGCTCGCCGAGGCGGCGGCGTCGCCTCACGCGGCTTCGTCCGAGCGACGCTCCGCCTTCTGGTACCGCTCCGCCTCCGCGCTCCCCTCGGCCGCCGGCGCGTCGGGCGCGTCGGCGCCGTCAGCCCAGGCCGCGGCGAGCTCGCGCTCGAGCGCGGCGCTCAGCTCGTCCCGCGTGCGCCGCGTCTCGTCCAGGAACGACTTGGACTGCTCCAGCAGCTGCTGCCGGAACTCGCGCTGCGTGCGCGACACGAGATCTTCCAGCCGCTGGATCCGCTGCTCGAACAGCCCGAGCGCCTCCCTCGACTCGCGCGCGACGTTGCCGAGCGCGCAGGCGCCGGACGAACGGTGGGCCTCGAGCGACGTGCTGAGCGACTCGATCTCCCTGCGCACGTGGGCCTCCAGCACGTCCAGGCGCCGCCGGGCCTCGCTCCGGATCTCCTCCGCCTGGGCGGCGAGCTGCGCGTCGGTGTGCGAGAGCCGGCGAGCGAGCTCGCGGAGCTGCGCGCCGCACAGGATGTCGCGTACCTGCTCCAGGCTGTTGATGACGGCGGACTCTGCGTGTCCTGCGCTCGCTTCGTGCTCCGTCCGCCCGCTCACCCTCATGACCATGATCAATTCCCCCTCTCCCCACGTGCAGCGCGTGTTCCAGGTGAGCGCCGAGCCCGCCCGTCACCGCACCTTGCCAGTCGCGCGGTCGCGCCCGCGACGCCGGCCCGCTCAGGGTTTTCTTTCTTGTCTGGATACGAGGCCCTCGTTCATCACGTCACGCACCGCGCTCCATGGGTCAGCGCCATGGCCGCTGGTAGCCCTCGAGAGGGCATGGCCGGCGGGGAGCGCGCGGAGCGCGCGGAGATCGAGCGGCGCGCCGCGCCGCCCGGAGGAGCTCGGAGGACCTGAGTTTCCCCGAGCGCTGTGGCTCATGATACAAGGGAGCACATGGGGGCGCTCTCCTGTGGTCAGCGACGCCACGACCTCGAAGCGTTCTGTGCTCGCTAGGGAGGGCGCGCTCATCGCGGGCAAGCTCCGCCTGGAGCGACCGCTCGCCAGCGGCGGAATGGGGGCGGTCTGGGTCGCGCGGCACCTGCTCCTCGACACGGACGTCGCGGTCAAGTTCATCAACACCGAGGGCGACGCGCCAGGGTCTCTGCGCGCGCGCTTCCTGCAAGAGGCGAAGGCCTCGCTCCGTATCAAGAGCCCTCATGTGGTGCAGGTGCTCGACTATGGCGTCGAGGAAGGCACGCCGTTCATGGTGATGGAGCTGCTCGAGGGCGAGGATCTGCGCGCCCACCTCGAGCGCGCCGGGCGGCTCTCCCTCGAGGCGACGTACCAGCTGCTCGCGCCGCTCGGCAGGGCGCTGCGGCGCGCCCACAGCATCGGCCTCGTGCACCGCGACCTCAAGCCGAGCAACATCTTCCTCGCGCGCTGCGGCGACGAGGTGATTGTCAAGGTGCTCGACTTCGGCATCGCCAAGCAGGTCCAGGAGCAGCCGCCGTCCGCGATGACGACCTCCAGCGTGATCATCGGCTCCCCGCGCTACATGAGCCCCGAGCAGGTGCGCGCGGCCAAGCAGCTCGATCACCGGAGCGATCTCTGGTCGATGGGCGTGATCGTGTACGAGGCGCTCACGGGGCGGACGCCGTTCGAGGACGACACCCTCGGCGGGCTGATCATCGCCATCTGCGCCGAGCCGTGGCCGCTCCCGTCAGCGCTCGTGCCAGCGCTCGGCGCCGGCGTGGACCGCTTCATGGCCCGCGCGCTCGAGCGGGACCCGGCGGCGCGCTTCCAGAGCGCGGACGAGATGATCGACGCCTTCGCCACGCTCGTGGGGGCGCGGCCGCCGATGCGCTCGGAGTCCGCCCTGCTGCGCGCGGAGAGGAGCGACGCCTCGGTCGATCCCACAGCGTCGACGGCTCCCCAGGACGGGATCGCGGCGCGCCACGACGGCGCCGGCCCCGCGCCGGCCGCGGCGCCGGAGGTCGCGCCGGCCGCGGCGCCGGAGGTCGCGCCGGCCGCGGCGCCGGAGGTCGCGCCGGCCGCGGCGCCGGAGGTCGCGCCGGCCGCGGCGCCGGAGGTCGCGCCGCGCGCCCCGGCGGACGACACAACCCTGGCCGCGCTGGCCACGCGAGCGCCGAAGAAGAAGCGCGCCTGGGGCAAGCTGGCCGGGCTGCTCGCCGCGGGCGCGACGGGCATGGCCGCCGCTGCCGCGCTGGAGCTGCGCCCGGAGCGCAGCACCGGGGAGCCGACCGCAGCCGCGGCCCCCGCAGCGTCGGCCCCGGCGCCCGCTGCTGCGCCCACGCCGCCCGCGCTCACGCCGCCCGCGGCCCGCGACGCGCCGGTGCCGGTGCGACTCGCCATCGAGCCGCCCGGCGCCATCGTGAAGGTGGACGGCCGCGCGGTGGCCGTGGACGGCGGCGCCGTCGAGATCCACGGCGCGATCGGGAGCACGCACGTGGTCGACGTGCAGAAGGACGGCCGCCAGATGACCCGCGCCGTCGTCGTCGAGGCGTCGGGCGCCGTGCCGGACAGGCTGGTGCTCGCCGCGCCGGCGCCTGGCCGCGCCGACGCGCCCCCCCGGCACGCCGGCTCCGCCCCGCGCGACGCCGCGCCCGCTCCGGCGCAGACCTCCGCCCACGCCGATCGATCCGCGTCTCCCGCGAGGGCGGCGGCCTCCGCGCCTGCCACCGCGCCGCTCGAGCCCGACCTGAACAGGCAGTTCGAGTGAGCCAGGCCAGAGCGCGCCGAGGCTCATGATCAAGGGGAGCGCGGGATCCCGGCGCCGCACCGCGGCCATCGCCGGCCTTGTCGCGATCTCGCTGGCGTCCGTGCCCGCAGAGGCCGCGCCGGACGCGCCCACCGACGCGCCGAGCGCGCCGGCTCCCGGCGCGGAGGCCCGTCCTGGCGGCGCGGAGACAGGGGCGAGGGACGGCGCGCGCTGGCACTTCGACAAGGGGCTCTCGCTCTACGACGCCGGCGCCTGGGACGCCGCGTATGCCGAGTTTCTCCGGTCGCGCAGCCTCCATCCCACCCGCGCGGCCACCCAGAACGCGGCGCTCTGCCTGCGCCGGCTCAGGCGGTACGACGAGGAGCTCGAGATGCTCGAGCTCCTGCTCGCGTTCCCGGAGCTCACCGCGCCCGAGCGGGCCTGGACCGAGCGCGAGCTCGCCGCGGTGCGCGGGCTCGTGGGCTCGCTGGTGCTCGACGTCGCCGAGGCCGGCGCGGCCATCTCCATCGACGGCCGCCCCCGCGGCGCGACGCCCGCGCCCGCGCCGCTCCGCGTGCCGGCCGGCTCGCGCCTCGTGCGCGTCTTCAAGCCCGGATTCGCGCCGGCGGAGGTGCGCGTGGACGTGGCGGGCGGGCAATCGGTTCCAGTCCGGATCCAGCTCACGCCGCTCGTGCACTCCGGGTGGATCCGGGTGGAAGAGGCCGCGGGCAAGGTGCTCGACGTCGTCGTCGACAACGTGGTCGTCGGCAAGACGCCGTGGGAGGGGCTGGTCCCGCCCGGCGAGCACGTCGTCTTCTTGAGGGGCGAAGGACGGCTCGGGACGCAGCCGGCCCCGGCGTCGGTGCGGCTCGACCAGGTCACGGATCTGAAGCTGCTCGCCGAGAGGCTCTCGGCCGCGCTGCGCGTCGAGCCCACGCCGGCGAGCGCCAGCCTCGTCATCGACGGGGTCAGCGTCGGGCGCGGGAGCTGGGACGGCGCCCTCCGGCCAGGGGCGCACCGCGTCGCGATCGCCGCCGAGGGGTTCGTCCCCCAGGCGCGCGACGTGACGCTGCGGGAGGGCGCGCGGGAGGTGCTCCGCGCGGCGCTGGAGCCGGTCCAGGGTCCGCCGCTCTGGTGGGCGCAGGCGCGGCTCTTCGTCGAGGCGGACGGCTACCTGGGCGTGCTCCCCGGGTTCGGGGGCGACGTCGCGGGGCGGTGCGCGGGGAGCTGCTCGGCGCCGCCGGGGCTCGCCTTCGCCGCGCTGGGGCGCGCCGGCTACCGCCTCCCTGCGGGCGTCCTGCTCGCGGTCGAGGCGGGCTACCTGACCGCGCGCCAGACGATCGCCGGTCGCCCCGAGGCCGTGACCCCCACGGGCCTCGCGCCCAACCCCGGTACGGCGGACGACACGCTCCTGCTCCGCGGCGCGCTCCTGGGCGTGTCGCCGGGCGTGCGGCTCGATGGCCCTGTCCCGCTCACGTTCGCGCTCGGCGCCGGCGCGTTCCTCGGCGCGCTCGTGGATCGGCGCACCGGCCGCTTCACGCCGCGCTCGGGCTCCCCGTACGAGGTCGGCGCGACCGAGGCGCTGGCCGCGCCGGGGCTGTATGTCGCGCCCGAGGTCCAGATCCGGGCGCGGCTCGGCGAGCGGCTGGAGCTCGGCGCCGGCGCGAGGGCGATCGTCGTCGTGCTCCCGAGGCAGCCCCGGTGGGCTCCCGAGGAGGGCTATGTCCTGGCTGCCGCCGACGGTCAGGGGCAGTTCCCGGATGCGCGCCTGAGCGGCCCCGTGCTCACCGCCTTCACACCGGGGCTCATCGCGCGGTATGAGTTCTGAAGGAGGAGAGCGCGATGGTGCGAGTCGCCTGGGAGACCGCGCACGTTGGGATCCCCTGGGTGCGGCGGCTGAGGCTCGGGCTCGGCGTCGCGGCCGCCGTGTCCTCCGGCGTGGTGGCCGCCGTGTCGTGCACGCCGGACAGCCCGGCGGGTGAGCCACCCGGCGCCTCCGGCGCGTCATCCGCCTCGGCGCCGGACATGGCGCTGGCCACGCCGCGGGCTGCGTACATCGAGGCCGTGCAGGCGCGCGCTCCCGCGGCGTACAGCGCGGCGCGGACCGCTGACGGCGTGCGCGTCGACAACCCGGCGCAGGGGTTCGCCGCCCGGCTCACCGGCGCGGGCGTGCAGCTCGCGCCCCGTCGCGACGCCGTCTGGAGCTGGTCCATGGCCGCGTCGCGCTGGGGGTGCGCGGGCCAGCTCGCGCCCGTCGCGGCCGCGGCGCCCGAGGCGCGCGGGAACCGCATCGAGTACCGGCGCGCGGGGCTGACGGAGTGGTACGTCAACGGCCCGCTCGGGCTGGAGCAGGGGTTCACGCTGCCGGCGCGCCCGTGCGCGGACGAGGGCGCGGAGGTCGTCATCGAGCTGTCGCTCGGCGACGGGCTCGAGGCGACGCTCGTCGAGGGCGGCGCCGCCGTGTCGCTGCGGGCCCCCTCTGGCCGCGAGGTGCTGCGGTACACGGACCTGCACGGGATCGACGCGGCGGGGCGGGCGCTGCCCGCGCGGCTCGAGGTGGAGGAGCGGCGGCTGGCGATCCGGGTCGACGCGGCGAGCGCGGTCTATCCGGTGGTGATCGATCCCCTGGTCTGGGCGGATCAGGGCGCGCTCGTGGCCAGCGAGCCGGGCAAGGCCCCTGTCGGCCGGTCGGTCGCTGTCTGGCAGGACACTGCCGTCGTCGGGGTGAACGAGCACGGCGAGCACGGCGGCGCATCGGGCTCTGCCCATGTCTTCGTCCGCGCCGGCTCCGCCTGGTCCGAGCAGCAAAGGCTCGCTCCCGCCGCGGGAGCGTCGCCGGCTGACCAGTTCGGCGCCGCGGTCGCGATCTCGGGCGATACGCTCGTCGTGGGCGCGCCCGGGGACGACACGCGGGGCGCGGCTTCCGGCGCCGCCTACGTCTTCACGCGCGCTGGCTCCGCGTGGTCTCCGCCGAAGAAGCTGCTCCCCGACGGCGAGGCGGCGGGCGACCGGTTCGGCTCGTCGGTCGCCATCTCGGGGGACACGATCGTCGTGGGGGCGGCCGAAGACGGCGACCGGGGCGCCGGGTCGGGCGCCGCCCATGTCTTCGTCCGCACCGGCGCGACCTGGTCGCAGCAGCAGAAGCTCCTGCCCGCCGACGGGGCAGCGGGCGATCATTTCGGTCACTCGCTCGCGGTGGCAGCGGACACGATCGTCGTGGGGGCGCCGGGGGACGTCGACCGAGGCGTGGGGTCGGGCTCCGCGTATGTCTTCGTCCGGGCGGACTCCGCCTGGCCGCAGCGGCAGAAGCTCCTGCCCTTGCGCCCGGCGGCGGGCGACCGGTTCGGCTCGTCGGTCGCGACCTCGGGGGACGCGATCGTCGTGGGGGCGCGCGGCGAGGACGACGAGCGCAACGGCGCGAGCTCGGGCGCTGCCTATGTCTTCGACCGCGCCGGTTCCGGCTGGTCCGCGCCGCAAAGGCTCGTGCTCGCGGACGGCCTTTCGTCCGACTTCTTCGGCTCGTCGGTCGCGATCGCGGGGGACGCGATCGTCGTGGGGGCCTATTTCAAGGACGACAACGGCGCGGAGTCGGGCTTCGCCCGCGTCTTCGCGCGCCCCTTCGCCGCCTGGGGCGAGCAGCAAGAGCTGCTGTCTCCCGACGGCTCGGACGGTCGCTTGCTCGGCGATGCGGTCGCGATCTCGGGGGACACGATCGTCGTCAGGTCAGAGGACAGGGACGGCGCGGGCTTCGCCCGGGTCTTCACCCTCGGGCGCGCGGGGGGAGATCGGTGCGAGCGAGATGACCAGTGCATCACGGGGCACTGCGTGCGCGGGCTCTGCTGCGACACGGCCTGTGACGACGGGTGCGACGTGTGCGCTTCCAGCCTCGGGGCGACGGCGGACGGGGTGTGTACGAAGCTGACGTGCGCGCCGTACACGTGCAGGAAAGGCAGCGACAGCTGCCTGACGCGCTGCAGCTCCGACGCCGAGTGCGCCGAGGGGAGCTACTGCGCCGCCGATCGAACGTGCGCGCCGGAGAGCCGGCGCGGAGAGGCGTGCGACCCCGGCGCGGCGCGCCTGGAGAGCGGCCGCGGGGTCTGCGAGCCGGGGCTGTTCTGCGTCGACGGCGTCTGCTGCAACGAGGCGTGCGACGGCCAGTGCGAGGCGTGCGACGGCGCGGCGCGGGGGACGTGCTCGCCCGTCATCGGCGAGCCGCGCGGGGGGCGACCGAGGTGCCCCGCCAGCGAGGATCCTTGCGACAAGCCGCAGTGCGACGGCAGAGATCCGGACACGTGCGCCGCGTACCTCGCGAGCGGCACGCGGTGCGGCGACGCGTGCGACGGCGCCCGCTTCTCGGTGATGGAGTGCAACGGCGAGCACCGGTGCGCGGCGGCGATCGAGACGTCCTGCGACGGGTTCGTCTGCGAGGACGCCTGGACCTGCAAGAAGCGCTGCGAGGGCAAGGACGATTGCGCGAAGGGCTACGCGTGCAGCGGCGGCGCCTGCGTCCCCTCGGTCGCGTGCGCCACGGTGGACGACTGCGCGGCGCCCGCGGTGTGCGACGCGACGACGAGGACCTGCGTGCTGCCAGGCAGCTGGACGACGGGGCCGGCGGACTGCGGCTGCGCGGCGCCGGGGAGCGGCCAGCTGCCCCGGTCGGGCTGGCTCGCCGCGCTCGCCGCCGCGGGAGCGATGGCGCGCAGGCGCTCGCGGCCGCGCGGCAGCCCGAGCGGCCGCGGCCGGAGCTGAGCCGGGGCGGCCCCCGAGGACCTCAGGGCTCGACGGAGAACGTGACCGGCTCGCCGTGGAACGGCCCCCCGCCCTGCGCGATGCGGTTGTTCTCGAACACCGCGTTGACCACGTCGACCGTGATCGGCGCGCCGGCCGCGCGGAGCTTGTCCCAGGCCGCCGCGTCCGGCGTGTAGCTCAGCTTGGTCGTGAACACCCGGAGCAGCCCCTCGCGCTCGGCCGTCGAGAAGACCAGGAAGTAGGCGCGCCCGTTGACCGGCGTACCGTGAGCCCGCGCCGCGCGCACCGGCCCGAGGAGCGCGCCGAGCTCCGCCAGGACCGACGCCCCCGCGGGGCTGGACTCCCGCGCTCCCGGCGCGGCGCCCGCCGCGCGCCACGGGGCCGCCCGAGGCGCCGCCCCCTGCGCCGCGCCCGCGATGTGGAAGGTCAGCTCCGGCGCGGCGCCGCCGGGGAGCGCCGCGCCCTCCTCGGGCGCGTCGAACACCGTCCCCTGCGCGGGGTCGTCCTTCGGCTCCGCCGCGAGCAGCACGACCAGCGCCTCGTCGGTCGCGCCCCCCTCGTAGATCACATCGTCGAGGCTCGGCCCGGACGACGTCCCGCTCGACGCGTCGCCGTGGTCGTGGCCGCCGCCGCACGCCCCGGCGTACATCGCGGCCGACGCGAGCGCCGCCAGGGCGGGGATGAGGAGCGCTCGGTGCATGGAGGGCCCGCGGCTCACGGCGCCTCCGCCCAGGGATCCGCGAAGCGCGGGTCCTGCAAGAAAGCTTCGTCCGTCAGGGTCTTCAAGAAGGCGATCACGTCTGCTTTCTCCTCTGCTGTGAGATCGAACCCTCTGATGAGCTCGCTCTTGAACCTGTTCTCGCTCCCCACACCGGCGTTGGGCCCGGACTCGATGGTGCGCCCTCCCGCCGCGTAATGGTCGAGCACCTCCTCGAGCGTCTCGATGCTGCCGTCGTGCATGTAAGGCGCCGTGACCGCGATGTTGCGCAGCGTGGGCGCGCGGAACCGGCCCATGTCCGCCTCCTTGCCCGAGATCTCGTACACCCCGGCGTTGCCCTCCGGGTAAGCCCCGCTCCCGCCGATGTTGTAGAGGCCCGTGTTGTGGAACATCACCTCCGTGAACGTGGTCCCGTCGTGCTGCACCGAGTCTGACAGGTTGAAGCCGCCATGGCAGTGGAAGCACTCCAGCTTCTCGGAGAAGAAGAGATCCAGGCCGCGCAGCGCCGCCTCCGACATCCCCGAAGGGTCGCCGTCGTAGCGGTACCGATCGTAGGGCGAGCGGTACGAGAGCAGCGACCGCTCGAACGCCGCGATCGCCCTGGTGATGTTGTCGAGGCGGATGGGCTCGCCGTCGCCCGGGAAGGCCTCGGGGAAGAGGTCGCGGTACAGCGGCTCGTCCTGGAGCCGCTCGATCATCTCGTCTTCCCTGCCCGCCAGCCCGAGCTCGACCGGCGTCTCGCCGAACATCGGGGAGAGCGCCTGCTCCTCGAGCGTGTCGAGGAGCGGATTCCCCCAGGTCAACGTCGTGAGGTACGCGACGTTGGCCAGGCTCATCGAGCCGCGCGTGTGCATCTGGCCGGTCGACCCCTTGGCGCACGCGAGGCCGTCAGAGAACGCGAGCTCCTGGAGATGGCACGAGCCGCAGGAGTACGTGCCGTTGCCCGACAGGCGCGTGTCGTAGAAGAGCCGCCTCCCGAGCTCGACCTTGACCGCCGACATCGGGTTGCCCTGCGGCACCTTCGGCACCGGGAACCCCGGCGGCAGCCCCCAGTCGTAGACGGCCGCGTCCCCTCCCCCCGCGCCGCCCGCGCCGCCTGCGCCGCCACCCTGACCGCCGTCGCCCTCCCCTGTCGACACGCCCGGGTCCGGCTCGACCCCGCCGCCGCAGCCAGAGGAGAGGGCCGCGAGCGCGGCAAGGACAGAGGAGGTCGCGAAGCAACGTAGGGCGATCACCAGACCAGACATCGGCATGGCTCCTACTCTACCCTGAAGAACGCCTGATGCTCGGGGCGAGGCGAGCCATCGGTGATATCGATACCGAGCCGAGTGAACACCAGTGCACATTCGGGATTTGTCGGTTCTGACATGCAGCCATCGCTCCCCGCCACGTCGCTGTCCAGCACGAGCGCTGCATAGTCGACGAGCACCTTCGTCGTGAGCGGATCGACCCCCTCGAGGACGACCTCGGCGATGTTGGGGCGATCGCACGTCACCTTGCCGTCCGCGCCGTCGATGCAGCCGGTGCTGCCGACATGCACGATGAAGGCGCCCTGGTCCGCCTCGACGGCGCTGTCGATGCGCAGGAACTTGTAACCGTTGGTCCAGTTCCACCACAGCCCCGACAGATTGAGCGGCGAGGGCGCCACCGACGCGTCGCCGTGGTTGAGCTCGGACGGGACGCCCAGCTTGAACGACAGGCCGTCGTACTCCCCGGCCGGGACCGATCCGCGCACCGTCGCGTTCGTCTCCTGCGTGCCGTTGGCGCAGCTGCCCGTCTTGTCCTCGAAATCGAGCAGCGCGACGTCCTGGAACTGCCATAGCCCGTCCTGCTCGAGCGCGACGGGCACCGCCTCGCCGTCTGCACGGTGCAGGCGTACATCGTGGATGTACAGGCGGAAGTCGTTGAGCTTCACCTCCGTCGCCGAGGTGCCGACAGCGTAGGACTCCTCGCAGGAGAACACGTCATCACCGACGCGGCCCTCGAACTTCAGCTCCACAGGAATCGTACCGTCGGCGCCTGCCCCGCCGCCCCCTGCGGCGTCGCCTCCCGCTCCGCCGCTCCCGCCGGCGTTGCCCGCCCCGCCGCTCCCACCGGCGCCGCCAGAGCCCGTCGAGGTCGATGTGGCATCGACAGGATTCACACCGTTCTCGCCGCCGCACGCCATCACCGAGAGCCCCGCCCCGACGAGCGGGAACAGGAGCCTTGTTGCACGAATACCGGATTTCATGAGAGCCCTCCTGGGGAACGACGCGCGCCACGATAGGCCGCGTCGCAACCAAGCTGAATGCGACATGTTGTCGCGATCGCTATCGCTATCGCGATCCGCTCCAGCGCGCGAGTCGGGTCGACGTCACAAAAGAGCCGTCGACCGCCCCGGCGCCGCGGCCGGCAGCCAGGAAGCAACCGGGAGCGCCGCGGACGCCGCGGACGCCGCGGACGCCGCGCGGGCGCGGGCGGGAACGTTGCGCGGGCGCGGGCGGGAACGTTGCGCGACCGCGGGCGGGAACGTTGCGCGGGCGCGCCAGCGCCGCGGGCGAACGCGCCTCCAGTTCGTAGCACGAATTCAAAAATTCGTGCTACGGTCCCGCCCGGCTGGATGATCTTCTCCTTGCGCGCGGCGCTCCTGCCGCTCCTTATCACCACCGCCGCCGTGCCGGCGCGCGCCGGCGACGCCGACGCGGCGGCGACCGCCGCGTCTCCCGGGATGGCGGCGCCGGAGGGCGGCGACGACCCCGGCGCGACTCCCGGGGCCTCGGCGGCGGCGCCGGAGGGCGGCGGTGACCCTGGCGCGGCCGACGTCGGCGCGCCCCTCGCGGTGGTCGTGCAGGGCGCGCCGGCGCCGCGCAGCGCCTCGGAGACGGTGCGGGAGCGGGCGGAGGTGAGGGCCGCGCCGCACCGGACCGCGAGCGACGTGCTGCAGCTCGTGCCGGGCCTGTTCGCCGCCCAGCACAGCGGTGAGGGCAAGGCGCACCAGATCTTCTTCCGCGGCTTCGATGCCGTCCACGGGCAGGACCTCGAGCTCTGGGTCGCGGGCGCGCCGGTGAACGATGTCTCCAACGTCCACGGGCAGGGCTACGCCGACCTCCATTTCATCATGCCCGAGGTGATCCGCGAGCTCCGCGCCCAGCCCGGGTCGTACGACCCCCGCCAGGGAGACTTCGCCGTCGCCGGCACCGTGCGCTTCGAGCTCGGCTACGACGAGCCGGGGATCACCGTCTCCGCCGGCGCCGGCTCGGCGGGCGCGCGCCGGCTCTTCCTCGCCTACCACCCCGAGCAGGCCGACGAGGCCACGTTCGCGGCGTTCGAGGCGTACGCGACCGACGGCTTCGGCCCCGCCCGCGCCGCCAGCCGGACCTCGCTCGTCGCCCAGGGCGTCTACCCGCTGGCCGCGGGGGTCAGCGCGCGCGTGATGGCGTCGGCGTTCGCCGCGCGCTTCGCCTCCGCCGGCGTCCTGCGCCTCGACGACCTCGAGGCGGGCAAGGTCGACCGGCTCGCCTCCTACGACCCGGACCAGGGCGGCGACTCGTCGCGCGCGCAGCTCGTCGTCGATCTGCGCGCCGCCGGCGCTGCCCCCGGCGAGGGCCTGTCGCTCGCGCCGTTCGTCGTGCTGCGCGCGCTCCGGCTGCGCTCGAACTTCACCGGCTACCTGGAGGATCCGACCTCCGGCGACGCCACGCAGCAGCTCAACGAGGCGGTCACGGTGGGCGCGACGGCATCGTACCGGCTCAGGTTCCCGCTGCTCTCGGAGCGCGACACCTTCGAGGCGGGCGTCGTCGCGCGCAGCGACTGGATCGAGCAGTCGCAGCGGCGCCTCGCGGCCGTCGACGACCGGCCGACCGCCACGCTCGTCGACGGCCGGGTGCGCGCGACCGACATCGCCGGCTACCTCGACGCGTCGATCCGGCCGGCGCGGCGGCTCGAGGTGCGCGGCGGGCTGCGCGCCGACGGGCTCGCGTACCAGGTCCTCGACGGCGCCGGCGAGGGCGCGGCGGCGCGCGGCGCGCAGGGCGTCCACGTGGGCGGCAAGGGCACGGTCGACGCGGCGCTGCTCCCCGGGCTGCACGCGCTCGCCAGCGTGGGCCAGGGGTTCCGCTCGCCCCAGGCGCGCAGCCTCGGCGACGGCGAGCGGGCGCCGTTCACGCGCGTGCTCTCCGCCGAGGCAGGGCTCCGCTACGCCGACGAGCGCGTGAGGGCGTCGGCGGCGCTGTTCCACACGCGCCTCAGCGACGACCTCGTCTTCGACGAGGCGACCGGCCGCAACGAGCCCGTGCCCGCCACGGCCCGCACCGGGGTGGCCCTCGACGCCGTCGCGCACCCCGCGCCGTGGCTCGTGTCGAGCGTCGGCCTGACCTACACCCGGGCCGCCTTCACCGCCTCCGGGGGCCGCTACGCGGCGGGCGACCTCCTGCCGTTCGTGCCGCAGGTCGTCGCGCGCGCCGACCTCGCGGTGACGCCGCGCCTCGGCGCGCTCTTCGGCCGGCGCCTCGAGGCCCGCGCCGGCGCCGGCGTGACGCTGCTCCACCGCCGCCCCCTGCCCTACGGGGAGGTCGGCCACGACGCGCTCCTCACGGACGTGACGGCGCACCTCCGCTACCACCGCGTCGAGCTCGGGCTCGACGTCTACAACCTCCTCGACGCGGCCTGGTTCGACGGCGAGTTCGTCTACCCGTCGAGCTTCACCCGGGGCGCCGCGCCCGATCTCCTGCCCGCGCGGCACGTGACGGTCGGCGCCCCGCGCAGCGTCTTCGCGTCGCTCTCGCTCTACATCGGCTGAGGTCCATCGATGACATCCACCGCAACACAAGGCAGATCACCGCGGCGCGCCGCGCCCGGCGCGGCCGGGCTCCTCGCGCTCACCGCGGGCGCGCTCACCGCGGGCACGCTCGCCGCCGGGTGCGGCGCCGGCGACGGCGACACGACGACCGGCAAGCGCCTCACGCTCGCGACGCAGGTCGCCCCGGACGCCGCCTCGGTCGAGCCGTTCACGAACGCGCTCGGGTGGACCGTCACGCTCTCGAAGGCGCACCTCTCGATCGGGCCGCTCCACTACTTCGAGGGCGCCCCGGTCACGGCGCGGCGCGCGCCGCCGGGCCGCGCCCCCTCGCTGCTCGAGCAGCTCGCCCGGTGGGCGGTGCCCGAGGCGCACGCCCACCCCGGCCACTACCAGGCCGGCGAGGCGCGGGGCCTGATGGCGGAGCCCACCTCGATCGACCTGCTGCGAGGGACGACGGCGCTCGCGGAAGCGGATGCGGTGAGCGGCGTCGTGCGGTCCGCGCGGTTCACGTTCGGCGCGCCGCCCGCGGGCCCGTTCGCCGCGGAGCTCGACGGGCACGTGGTCGCCGTCGAGGGTCGCGCCGAGAAGGGCGACCTCGCGCGGGTGTTCCGCGCGCGCGCCCTGGCCGCGGACGTCCGCAGCGACGCGACCGGCCAGCCGGCGGTGGAGGGGTGCGTCTTCGAGGAGGTCTTCCTCGACGGGCCCGGCGTCGTCACGCTCGTGGTGAAGCCCGCGGTATGGCTCGATCAGGTCGACTTCAAGGAGGTGGCCGAGGGCGAGGGCGGCGCGCCGGTCGATCTCGAGCCGGAGAGCCAGGCGCTGCGCGGCTTCACGCGCGGGCTGAAGAAGGGGACCGCCTACGCGCTCTCGTTCGCGCCAGGCCCCCCGGCGGAGCTGGAGGAGAAAGACCGATGAGGTACAGCGGAGGACAGGGCGCGGCGGCGCGGGCGCTCGCGGTGGCGGCGCTCGCGGCGGGGGCGCTCGCCGGCTGCGGCGATGAAGGGGCGTCGGGGACCGGGAGCGTGGCGTTCTCGACGTGGGGAGAGGACTACATCGAGCAGGAGATCCCGGCCGCCGATCTCGCGGACGGCTGGAGCATCCAGTACGAGAAGTTCCTGTTCGTCCTCCGGAACGTGACCGTCGCCGACCGCGAGGGGAACGTCGGGGCGCGCATGCAGGGCTCGATCCTGTTCGATCACACGAAGGCCGGCGCGAAGCCGGTGGTGACGTTCGACGGCCTCGAGGCGAGGCCCTGGGAGCGCGTCTCCTACGAGATCGGCCCCATCGACGCGGACGCCGCGCTCGAAGGAGCGACAGAGGACGACAAGGCGCTCATGCTGGACGCGGGCGCGTCGGTGCACATCGAGGCGATCGCGCGCAAGGGCGACGGCGGCGGCGAGAAGCGCCTCGACTGGACCTTCTCGCTCGCGACGCGCTACGCCGACTGCAAGGGCGACAGGGCCGGCAAGGAGACCGACGGCGTCCTCGTCACGAACGGCGGCACGGACACGGTGGAGCTCACGATCCACGGCGACCACTTCTTCTACGACGACCTCCAGGCCGCGACCGCGGCGCGCCGCTTCGCGCCCATCGCGGCCGCGGACGCCGACGACGACGGCGCCGTCACCCTGGAGGAGCTCGCCGCGGTGCGCCTCGTCGCGATCGAGGAGGGCACGTACGGGACGGGCAGCGCGGGGAACGTCGACGACCTCGGCGCGTTCGTCGCGGCCCTCTCGCGCACGATCGGGCACTTCCGCGGCGAGGGCGAGTGCGTCTCCGTCGACCCGTGACCGGCGCCGCCGCCCGGTCGCCCGGCGCGCTCACTCGATCGCGACCGTGGTCGGGACCTCCTGGAGCTCGGTCCCGTCGAACGCCGGCACCCGCGTGCTGCCGAGCATCATCTGCACGCAGAGCCCGGACTGGGTCATCGCGACCTGCGGATCGATCCCGACGCGCTGCACGGCGCCCGCGGGGTTGAAGAACACCCGCGCCGCCACCGCCTTCGGCCCCGCCTTGCCCTTGCAGTGGATCCGCGCGGTCGACCCCTTCTGCTGCAGCGCCGCGTGCGCCGCGGCGTGATCGAACGGCCGCGCCGCGGCCGACTGCGGCGTCGTCGCCGCCGGCTGCGACGTCGTCGCGGGCGCGTCGGCGTCGCGCGAGGGGCGCGGCGCCTTGGGCAAGAGCAGCGGCATCGGGTTGTGCGGGGGGGCGGGCGCCTTTTCCTTCTCGCTCGCCGGCGCCGTCGCGCGCGCGTCGCCGCCCGCGCTGGCGAGCGTGGGGTGCGCCGGCGCGGGCAGGCGCTGCGCCAGGCGGACCTCGCGCGACGCGCCGCCGGCGTGGTACGCGATCGCCGCCAACGTGGCGCCGCCGAGCAGGCAGAAAGCGAGGAGCAGCGGCCCCCACGGGGACGGCTTGCGGGGGCCCTCCGCCGGCGCGCTGCTCGCCAGGAGCGGCGCGCTCGCCGGCGGGACCGACGCGCCCGGCCGCGCGCCAGAAGAAGGAGAAGACCGCGCGGCGACCGGCTCCGCCGCGAGCGACCCGCGCCCGCGCGCGCCGCCCGTCGCCGAGGGCGGGCGCTGCGTGTCGAGGGACACCTCGGTCGGTCCGCTCAGCGAGAGCGGCGACCCCGCGCCGGTGGCCGCGGCCCCGGGCGGCGTCACCGAGATCGGGGCGCGCAGGGCGCGCGGGTCGGCGAAGAGCGCAGGCCCGAGCGCGTCGAAGGCCTCCTGCGCCGTCGGGAAGCGGTGCGACGGCTCGCGCGCGACGCAGCGCGCGAACCAGGCGTCGAACGGGTGCACGATACAGCCGGCGCGCCCGAGCGCCGTCGCGCGCACCGACGCCGGGTCGAGCGGCTCGATGAGGATCTCGCGGAGCAGCACGGGCATCGCGGTGCCCATCGGGTCGTTCGCGGCGCGCCAGTACATCCGCCCCGTGAGCATCGCGAACGCGATGAGCCCGAGCGCCCACACGTCGGTCGCCGGCGAGATCTGCCCGCGCGCCTCCGTCTGCTCGGGCGCCATCCAGAGGGGCGTGCCGAGCGACGCTGTCGCCATCGTGTTCGCCTCCGCGGCGACCCTGGCGATGCCGAAGTCGAGGACCTTGACCGACCACGGCGCGGTCGCGCTGCTCTTCTTCGCGAGGAAGATGTTCTGCGGCTTCATGTCCCGGTGGACCACGCCCGCCCGGTGGGCGGCGCCGAGCGCGTGGCAGAGCTGCCGGAAGATCTCGTGCATATCCTGCGGCGAGAACAGCCCGCAGCGCCGCATCCGCAGCGAGAGGTCCTCCCCGTCGAGCAGCTCCATCGCGAGCCACGGCACGCCGCTCGCCGCGTCGACGCCGGCGCCGATCACCTGCACGACATGATCGCTCTCGACGAGCGCGCCGACGCGCGCCTCCTGCTCGAAGCGCTCGCGCAGCCGGGTGTCGGCGCAGAGCTGAGGGTGCATCAGCTTGAGGGCCCGCAGCTTGCCGGTGCTCGCCTGCTCGGCGACGTACACGGCGCCCATGCCCCCGGCGCTGAGAGGCCGTACGATCCGGAACTCCCCGAAGAGCATCCCGGCCGCCGGCTGGAACGGCGCGATCATGGCGGCCGATGCTATCACGCTCGCCGTCGCGGGGTGTTCGCCCTCTTCAGCGCCGCCGCCGCGCGCCGCTACGGGTGCGCGGCGGCGCGCGGCGGGAGCGACGCGAGGAGGCGCTCGATCCCGATCCGTCCAACGACGAGCGCGCCCGTCGCCGCGGCGCGCAGCGCGTCCGGCGCCGCCTGCGCCCTGCCGGCGAAGTGGCGCATGCCGAAGCGCAGGAACGACGGCTCGTCGAGGAGGTAGCGCTCCACACGCTCGCGCGGCGCGCCGTAGAAGGCGCGCATCACCCGGCGCCGGAAGCGGATGTCGAGCCCCAGCAGCGATCGCTCGACCCGCCGGCCCCAGTCGTCGAAGCGGAGGTCGCCGGCCTCGAGCTTCTCGGCGAGGTACTCGCCCGCGAGCGCGCCGTACGCGATCGCCTGGGCGATCCCCTCCCCGAGCATCGGATCGATGCCCGCGGCCTCGCCGACGAGCAGCGCCGCGGGCCGGGCGATCGCGGTCGTGCGGTCGAGGCCGCGCTCGGCGAAGCGCTTCCGCTGGTAACGGTCCGGGTCGAGCCCGAGCGCCGCGAGCCTGCTGCGGAGGACGCGCTCGGCGTCGGGCGCGGGCCCCGCGCCGCGCCCGGCGCCGAGCGCGCCCTCGTGCAGCACGTACGCGCCCCGGCAGACGAGCTCCCGCCCGTCCACGACCGTGGGGAAGTCCCAGAGGTAGCCGGGGAACGAGCGATCCCGCATCTCGAAGTGCAGCAGGTCGCGCGCGCGATCGCCCGCGACGGGCTCGGTGTCGACCTCGACGGCCTGCGCGCGCAGCCTGCCGAACGGCAGCCCCAGCGCGCGGCGAACGACGCTGCCGACGCCGTCCGCGCCCACGACGACGCGGCCGGCGAACGTCCCGGCCGAGCTCTCGACGAGGGCGCCGCGCGGGCTCGCCGACGCGGCGGTGACCCGCGCCCCCTCGACGATCCGGACGCCCCGCGCCCGCGCGGCGAGCGCGAGCGCGCGGTCGAACTCGAGGCGCCGGACGACCCGGCCGATGCTCCCCTCGCGGAGCGCGATCTCGCCGACCTGGAACGCCGCGCTGACGCCGTTCACCGGGACCGAGGGCACGTCGACCCGCACCCCGATCGCGGACAGCGCCCTGTCCGCCCGCTCACCGAGCCCGCCCGCGCAGCACTTGTCCCTGGGGTAGCGCTCCTTCTCGAGCACCACGATCCTGTCGGCGAGGGCCGGGCGATGGTGGGCGAGGAAGATCGCCGTGCTCATGCCCGCCGGCCCGCCGCCGACGATCACGACTTCGTTCGCCGACATGCGGCGCCGCTCTAGCACGGCGCCCCCCTCGGCGGGCGCGCGGGATGCTCGGCGCCCCGCGCCGGCGCCGGCGTCGCGCGCCGCGCGCTGACGGCTCAGCGCCGGTCGTGCGACCGGCGGCTCAGCGCCGCTCGTACGAGGCGACGATCGTGCGGTACGGGAAGAGGTACGCGCCCTTGCCTGCCATGTCCGGGTGGGTCCCGACCAGATCGCGGACCTCGTTCAGGACCGAGTACCGCTCGTGGAGGGGGAGCACGGAGATGTAGCTGATCGAGGCGACCCGCTCGAGGAGCCCGTCGAGGTCGAGCTCCTGCACGTGGGTGAACTCGTGCTCGCCGAGCGGCGCGAAGAGGCGGCTGTCGACGAACGGCCGGCGCCACGCGCCGATCCGGTGGACCGGGGCATCCCGGCCGTGGCGGTCGAGGATGTGAGAGATGCGGGCGACCCAGTCGACGCGCTCGTCCCGCAGGTTGAAGAGCAGGGCGAGGCGCCGCCTCGGCCTGAGCACGCGGTGGATCTCGGCGAGCGCGAGATCGCCGTGGAACCAGTGGAACGACTGCGCGGCGACCGCGGCGTCGACCGACGCGTCGGGCAGGGGGATGGCCTCGGCGACCCCGTCGAGCAGGGCGGCGGCCGGGACCATCTGCCCCAGCTTGCGGCGCATCCCCTCCACCGGCTCGAGCGCGAGGAGCCGGGCGCCCGTCGGCTCCAGGAGGCGCGTGAGCTTGCCGGTCCCCGCGCCGAGATCGAGCACCGTGCTCGCGGCGTCGATGCGCAGCGTGTCGAGCAGCAGCTCGATCGCGGCGCGCGGATAGTCGGGGCGCCCTTTCTCGTAGGCATCTGCTGCAGTCGCGTACCCCTGCGCAGCGAGGCGATGGAGAGTCATAGGCTGCATCCGCTCCGCGAGAGGGGATCCCATGCAGCGCCGGAGGGACCACCCGCCCCGACTGCCCCCCTCGGAGGCAGAGGCTACGCAACCGAGACGCCCGTTGGAATCGGGTTATCCCTCAAAATGCGCATCACGTTCCCTCGCAGCATCTTGCCGATCACACGCTCGCTCAGGCCCGCTTGAAGCAGCGCATCCGTCAGGAGCGGAAGGTGCGCGGCGTCGCGCAGCTGGCGCGTGGGAATGATGAAGCCGTCCCAATCGGATCCGAGCGCGGGGGTGTCCTCGCCTGCAACGTTGATGATGTGGAGCAGGTGCTTGACCACGGGCGCGAGCCCGTCGCCGCCGAGGTAGAGCGGACAGAAGATGATCCCGGCGCACCCGCCGCGGTCGGCGACGGCGCGGAGCTGGTCGTCATCGATGTTGCGCCAGTGCGCGAACGCGCCGGCGACGCCGGTGTGGCTGACCATCGGCGGCCGGCGCGCGAGGGCGCAGGCCTCGAGGAAGCCTGCCCGGTTGATGTGCGCGAGGTCGACGATGACGCCGAGGTCCTCGGCGCGGCGCACGACCTCGCGGCCGAAGGGGGTGAGGCCCTCCCCGTCCTTGCGGCCGCTGCCGTAGGCGGGGAAGCACGCCTCGTTGGCGGTGAAGTGGCAGAGCCCGAGGTAGCGCACGCCGCGGCGGGCGAAGCGGTCGAGCGTCTCGAGCTCGCCCTCGAGCGCGTGCGCCCCCTCGATCCCGAGCAGCGCCGCGACGGCGCCGCGGGCCCTCGCGGCCTCGACGTCCTCGGCGGTGAGCGCCTTGACGAGGCGCCCGGGCTGCGCGCCTGCGGCCTGCTCCAGGAGGTCGATCTGCTCGTGGACGACGGCGGCGAGGCCGCGCCGCTGTCCGATCGGCAGCGAGACGAGGCCGAAGAACTGCGCGCCGACGCCGCCCTCGGCGAGCCGCGGGACATCGACGTGCCCGCCGAGGGCCGCGAAGGGCAGCGGAGGCTCGTGGCGCTCGTGCAGATCGTAGCCGACCCAGCGCGACCACATGAGGCTGTCGGCGTGGAGATCGATGGCGGGGAACTGCTCGTGCAGGGCGCGAGCTTCGGGGCTTCCGTGCATGAAGGGAGGTTAGTCGAGCCGGGGGCGGTCGGCCGGCGCGCTGCCTCGCCGCGCGCGCGGGACGCTCAGGGGCTCGACAGCTTGAGGCCGAGGATGGCCACGACGAGCAGCCCGAGGAAGCCGAGGCGCGCGGGCGTGGCCGGCTCGCCGAACAGGAAGATGCCCGCGATCGCCGCCCCCGACGCGCCGATGCCGACCCAGACGGCGTAGGCCGTGCCGATCGGCAGGGTGCGCGAGGCGGACTCGAGCAGGTACAGGCTCGCGACGATCGCCGCGATGGTGAACACGGTGGGCAGCGGACGGGTGAACCCCTCCGTGTACTTGAGCCCGATCGCCCAGCAGACCTCGAGCAGGCCTGCCAGGAGCAACGTCAGCCAGGACAAGACGACTCTCCTCGTGATGTGGCTGCGTCGTCTTGTCCTGACCGGGTACGGCGCGTCTCGTCCGGGGCGGCCCTCGCGTCGCGGAGGCGCCGCGGGGAACCTAGCAGGGGAGGTGATCTGTGCAAAGGGCGAGCCGGCGCGGCGCCGGCCGGGCGGTCGCTGCTGCTTCCGTCGCGCCGGCCGGTCATCTCCCTTGGACAGCGCGGCGCGCAGCCCTCCTCGCGCGGTCCGCGCCAGTCGTCCTCGCGCGGTCCGCGCTAGTCGATCTCTTCCTCGCGCGCTTCCTCGCCCTGGAGCGCCGCCAGGCTCTCCTCTGCGTCGCTGATCAGCGCGGCGGCGCGCTCGTTGATGTACTCCTCGATCGCGGTGTAACCGGACGGCATCACCTTGCTGTGGTCCCCTGCGCTCGACGGGCTGAGCCCGTGCTCGCGCTCCCAGGCGTCCGCCATGCCGTCGCGGTCGGCGTCGGCGGGCGCCGTCCCCGGGGTGAGCCCTTCCATCAGGTTTCGCGCGTAGCGAGCGCCCCACGCGCCGTCGCGCCGCTCGATGTTCGCGAGGACACCCTTGGTCACGACGTCGTGCGGCAGCGCGCCCGCCTGGGCGAGGACGAGCCGATAGGCGTCCTGCGCGCGGTGGGTCGTCACGGGGATGTACCCCGGGACGTCGCGCGAGAAGTTGAACTGCGTCGACGCGCGGTACGACTCGGGCTTGTTGAGCCGGCTGAAGCTCGGGTGGAGATACGGCTTCTGCCACGGGTTATCGACGACGCCAGTGAACCTACCCGGGTCATCGATGTAGTTGTCGGCGAGGAAGTACTTGAGCCCCGCGCCGGCGCCGCCGTCGAAATAGAAGGGGATCAGCTGATCGCTCGGCCCCTTGATGTAGGAGTTGCCCACGATGTTGAACTGGCCGCTCGCCTGGTTGTGGTGCACGAACCCATGCCTGACGTTGTAGGCCACGTTGTTGCGGATATCGGCGGGGCCGTTCGCGACCGCGGGGCACCTCGCCTTGTGGTGCGCGAACAGGTTGTGGTGAAGCGTGATCCGGTGTCCATCAGGGCCGTTGATGAGACCGTAATTGTGCGCCCCCTCTGGATGGCCGGTGGTCGACGACGACTCGATGGTCGACCACTGCACGGTCACGTCGTCCGCCTCGTAGAGGTCGAGGGTCTCGTCGACGCCCCACGCGATCGAGACGTGATCGAGGATCAGCTTCGAGTTCAGCGAGAACTGCGCTCCATCGAACTGCGCGCCGTCCCCGCTGCTGAACACCGGACGGACACGCAGGAATCTTACAATGACGTTGCTGACCGCGGCCGAGTACCTGGAGAGCAGGCGGCCGCGCACGGTGATGCCCGCGCCTGGCGCCGTCTGGCCTGCGATCGTCACGTTTCCATTCCGGACGACGACATCTCCCTCGATGACGCCGCTCACGTCAAAGACGATGATGCGCGGCCCTGTCGCGTCGAGGGCCGCCTGGAGGCTCCCCTCCCCGCTCGTCCGCAGGTTCGTCACCTTGATGACGCGCCCGCCGCGCCCGCCCGTGGCGACGGCGCCAAAGCCCTCTGCGCCGGGAAACGCCGGTAGCGCGCTCGCCGGAGTCGACAGCGCGGTGAGCGCCGAGACCGCCGCGATGGCGCAGCCGAAGCGGCGAAGAGCCTGTGCGCCAATGAAAGAACAAGTAGGAAGGTATGCCATGACGTTCGCTCCCCTTTCGTACGTCTTAACCGCAAGCCCTAATGTGATGACCCTACAGGACTCGCCTCATCGACGGCAATCGCCAATTGCCTATCTGTACGACAGGGCACATCAAAACCGATCCATCAATTTCAACTCGCCAGCTGACACGAACCTGGTTTATCCTGCACGGGCAGCGCACGAGCGGGCTCATGGAGCGCCGAGATGCTCCCACCCGCCACGACATGCGGCCCGAAACGCAGGGAGAACGCGGAGGCGAGCAAGGAGATTGCCAGTCTCGTCGATCGCGCAGCTCTCACCAGAACACGTGAACATCACGACACCAGCTCGCGGCCGGTGCGCAGTGGCCACGTCGCGACCGAAAGCGGCGAGGAGAGGGAGCATGAACGACCAAGACACCAAGGGCGCCAAGAAGAGAGATGGGATTCCTGGCATCCTCGGCAGCTGTCTTGTTCAGGCTCGCCGAGCCGACAGGACGAGATGGACAGCCAGGACGCGAGGCTGCGTTCTCCTGGCGTCCCCGGAGGACTGCTTGTTCAGGCTCGATGAGCTGACAAGATGAGATGAGCCGGCAAGACGCGAGATTGCGCTCTCTTGGCGTCCTTCGCGTCCGTCGCGCCCGTCGCGTCCGTGGCGGTTTTCTTGTTCGGGCTCGCTGAGCCGACAAAAGGAAGCCAGGGCGCGGGCGCGGGCTCTCCTGGCGCCCCTGGCACCCTGGCGGCCTCCCCCTTCCGGCTCGCTACACCCGGCGCGGCTGGCCGCGCCGCGCTACCGCGCGGGCTTGTCGTGCCCCTTGACCGCCTTGAGGTAGTCGACCACGGCCTGCTGCATGCCGACCTCCAGCGCGTGCGCCACGAGGTGATGGCCGATCGACACCTCCTGGATCTGCGGCGCCTCGCGCACGAGCGGCGCGAGGTTGTCCACGGTGAGGTCGTGCCCCGCGTTGATCCCGACCCCCGCGTCCGCCGCCGCCGCCGCGGTCGCGACGATCTTGTCGAGCTCCGCGCGGTGATCGCCTCGATCGAACGCCTGCGCGTAGGGCCCCGTGTAGATCTCGATGCGATCGGCCCCCATGTCCGCGACCGCTGGCACCACCGACGGATCCGCCTCGACGAAGAGGCTCGTCCGGATGCCCTCCTCCTTGAGCCGCTTCACCACCGGCTGGAGGAGGAAGCGCCACTTCGCGACGTCCCAGCCGCGGTGCGAGGTGAGCTCCCCCGGCGTGACCGGGACCAGCGTGCACTGCGTCGGCCTGAGCTCGAGCGTGAGATCCAGGAACTCCTCGCGGAGGTCGCCCTCGAAGTTCGTCTCCACCGTGGTGATGTGGCGAGTCACCGCCCGCGCGTCGTCCGGCGTGATGTGCCGCCGATCGGCCCTCGGATGGATCGTGATGCCGTGCGCCCCGTACGACACGATCTTCTGCGCGAAGGAGAGGACGCTGGGGGCGTCGTGTCCCCTCGAGTTCCGCAGGAGCGCGATCTTGTTCACGTTGACGCTGAGCTTCATCGGGGCATCCTCTCGCGGGCTTGTGCGCGGCGCTCGCGACGCCGCTATACACGATCGACGCCGCGAGGCGAACACGCCACGACCCGGCCGCGGCGGCGCTACCGGCCTTCGGGGCGACGCCGCGCGCCGCCGCCCCGAAGGCCGCGCCCGGCCCCGCCCCCAAGGCCGCGCCCGGCGCGGCCGGCGCCCCTACAGCCGCGGCGCGGCCCGCGGGCCCCGCACCGCGCGCGCCGCGGGCACGCTCGGCAGGAGCGACACGATGAGGATGCCGAGGGCGACCAGCGCGTTGTTCCACACCGTCCCGACCGACAGCGCCGGTATCGCCCAGGCGCTCACGAAGAGCCAGATCGCCAGGATCGTGTTGAGGTACCGCGCCCTGGGCGCCCAGATCGCGAGCAGGGCGAAGACGATGCACAGCGCGCCCACCACCCAGGTGTTCGTGAACTGCCCCTGGCTATGCCGCCAGAGGAAGGCCGAGACGAACAACCAGATCCCGAGCGCGACGTTGATGCCGCGCGCCGCCGTCATCTGCTGCTGCTGCATGGCTTTCCCCTCCTCCTCGCATGGCCGCGCCGGCGCCCTCCGCCGCCCGACCCTCTCGCGCCGTTGCCCCGCCCCGCCCGCTCGCCGCGCCCCGCCCGCGGCGTCGCTCCCCTGGGAGGCCCCCAGGGGCCGAGTCCGCTCATCCCCTCTCCCGCTCGCCGTCGCGCCTGCGCCCGGCCCACACATCAATGAGCCCACCCGGCCACCGTGCGAATCCAGTGCCACGGCCGCGGCCCGCCGCGCGGGAGCCGGCGGGCGCGTTCGTGAGGGCCGCGGCGCGATCGATCGGCTACAAGCCCCGTCGCCATGGACTTCTTCGCGACCGCCGCCAAAGGCACCGAGCCCGCCCTCCGCGACGAGCTCCGCGAGCACCGCTTCCGCGGCGTCCGCGCCGATCGCGGCGGGGTCCACTTCGCCGGCGCCGCGGACGAGGGCTTCCGCGCCTGCATCGAGCTCCGCACCGCCGTGCGCGTGCTCGCCGAGCTCGCCTCCTTCGACGCGCCCGACGGCGACGCGCTCTACGACGGCATCTCCAGCGTCGACTGGGCCCCTTACCTGAGCCCGGTCCACACGCTCGCCGTCCGCGCCTCGTGCCGCTCGAGCGCGCTGACGCACACCCAGTTCATCGCCCAGCGCACCAAGGACGCCATCGTCGACCAGATCCGGCGCCGCGTCGGCGCCCGCCCGTCCGTCGACCTCGAGGACCCGGACCTCGCGCTCTTCGTCCACCTCGTCCACGACCGCGCGACGCTCTACGCCGACCTCGGCGGCGCCGCGCTCCACCGCCGCGGCTACCGCACGCACATCGGCGGGGCGCCGCTCAAGGAGACCCTCGCCGCCGCCCTGCTCCGCCTCTCCGGCTGGGACCGCGCCCGCCCCCTCGTGGACCCGATGTGCGGCGCCGGCACGATCGCGCTCGAGGCCGCGCTCTGGGCGCGCGACATCGCCCCCGGCCTGCGCGCGCAGCGCTTCGGCTTCGAGCGGTGGGCCTGCCACGACCAGGCCGCCGCCCAGCGCACGACCGCGCTCCGCGACGCCGCCCGCGCGCGGATCCGGCCCGAGGGCCCGCCGATCCTCGCCGCCGACATCGACCCCAGCGCCGCCGAGATCACCCGCGGCAACGCCCGGATGGCCGGCGTGCAGATCGAGGTCCGCTGCGAGCCCATCACCGCGCTCGCGAAGACCTCGCCGCCGGGCCACGTGATGACCAACCCGCCCTACGGCGAGCGCCTCCCCGGGACGGCGGCGCTCTACCGCGACATGGCGGCCGCCTGCTCGCGGCTCTCGGGCCACCGCGTCGCCATCCTCTCCGGCACCGAGGAGGTCGAGCGCGCAATGCGCCGCCGGCCGGAGCGCTCGCTCACCGTCTTCAACGGCCCGATCGAGTGCCGGCTGCTCACGTACGACATCCCCTGAGGCGCGCGGCCCGCGCGTCCCCTGAGGCGCGCGGCCCGCGCGTCCCCTGAGCCGCGCGGCCCGCGCGTCCCCTGAGCCGCGCGGCCCGCGCGTCCCCTGAGCCGCGCGGCCCGCGCGCCGGGCCTCGGCTACGCGCGGCCCGCGCTGCGCGTCAGAGCTGGCGCATCAGGAGGAACATCGCCAGCGCCGTGATGAGCATCCCGGCGACGAAGCCGATGATGAGCCCGCGCTTGCCGGCGAGCCAGCTCGGCTCCCGCACCGGCGAGGGCGCGGGCGGCGCCTGGGGCACCACGAACGTGTCGGGCACCGTCGCGCGGCGCTCGAGGAGAGCGCGCTGCTCCGCGAGGGTCGAGGCGAGCTCCAGCGGCAGCGGCTCCGGCGTGACCGCAGGCGCGGCGCCGGCCCCGGCGGCGCTCCCCCGCGCCATCGACGACGCCGCGCTCCCGGCAGTCTGGGCGCTCGCCCCGTCCGGATCGTACAGGCTCGGCGCCTGGAGCTCGCCGGGCGTCACCGTGGGCATCTGGCTGTCGGCCGGCGGGTGCGACGAGACGAGCCGGAGCGTGTTGGCGACGCGCTTCGACCTCCGGTCCCACGCCGCGCCGGCGTCGAACTGCGGGCTCTGCGGCGTCACCGGCGGGACGGCCGGCGCGGAGTCGACGCGCACCAGGCCGACCTCGGCCCGCTTCTCCGGCGTGCCCAGCCCGAAGTCCTCGGCGGAGCGGAGCGTCGCCTTCACCTCGCGGCCTGGCGGTGTGATGTCGAGCTCGTCGCCTTCATCGTACGACGCCGTGTGGACGCGGACCTTCGCCGGACCGCGGAGCTCGTCCTCGCGGACCATGGTCAGCGTGCTCTCGTCCTCGCCCCCATCGTCGGGCGAGCTCGGCGGGGCGAGCCCGTCCCCCGAGAGCAGCGCCTCGCTGGCGCTGTGGGACCAGGAAGGCAGCTGGAGCGAGATCTCGGGCGCCGACTCGCCTGTCCACCGCGGCGGCTCGTCGCGCAGCTCGTCGCTGATCGACGGATAGAGCCCCGGAGGCTCGAGCGTCGGCGGGAACTCCGACGTCGGGGCGTGGAGCAGCGCCGGCGGCGGGTGCCCGGCCTCGGGGCCGGCTGTCCCCGAGACGAGGGTCCGGGCCGACTCGATCGAGATCTCCGCCCTCGCCTCGGAAGGGGAGAGCGGCACGGACGTCGAGCTCGGCAGCGACGTCAGCGGCGGCAGCGAGGACAGCGGCCCCCGCCCCGGCGACACATCGCGCCTGAACAGCGAGCTCGGCTGCCGGGCCGAGATCGGCCCGAGGCCGACCGCCGTGTCCGGCAGGGTGGCGAGCAAGGTGTGCAGCGAGTACCCGAGCTCGCGCGCCGTCTGGTGCCTGTCCTCCGGCTGCTTGGCGAGCGCCTTCAGGATCAGCGCCTCGAGCCGCGCGTCGATCCCCGGCGCGCAGCTGCTCGGCTCCGGCACGGGGGCGTGGATATGGAGCGTCGCCGTGTGGAGCGGCGTCTCGCCCTCGAACGGAAGCCGCCCGGTGACGAGCTGGAACAGCAGCACCCCGCACGTGTACAGGTCGGCCCGCTGATCGACGGGCAGCAGCCCGCACTGCTCCGGGGACATGTAGGCCGGGGTACCGATGAACGTGCCCGCGCGCGTGACGACGGACATCGGATCGGCGTGGGGGTCGGGCTCGCCGCCGGACGCTGTGTCGAGGATCTTGGCGATGCCGAAATCGAGCACCTTCACGCGCTCGCCGTGGGGGTGCGTGGGGTCGGCGATCACCATGATGTTCTCGGGCTTGAGGTCGCGGTGGACGACGCCCATCTCGTGGGCGACCGCGAGCGCCTCGCACACCTCCGAGAGGATGCGGACGGCCCTCGCCTGGCCGAGCGCGCCGTGGCGCTCGATGAGCGCGTAGAGGTCGTCGCCCGCGAGCAGCTCCATGACGATGTAGCTGAGGGCGCCCTCGACCCCGTACTCGAAGATCTTCACGGAGTTCGGGTGCTTCACCCGCGCGGCCGCCTTCGCCTCGCGCTGGAAGCGCCGGACGAACGCGCGATCCGCGGTGAACTCCGGGTTCATGATCTTGATCGCCACCCGGCGGGGCTCGCCGTCGCGCTCGGCGACGAAGACGCTCGCCATGCCGCCCTCGCCGAGGAACCGGGTGATCGTGAACCGCCCGGCCACCTTGCGGCCGAGGAGAGCTTCATGCCTCATGCGCCTGGCACCCGCCGCCGCTCGCGCCGCCCGCTGCCCGACGCGCGCCCGCGCCGCTCGCTCGCTCCCGGGCCGCCGCGCCGCTCGCGCAGAAGAGCTCCGCCTCCAGGGCTGTCCGCGCGCATACGCGACCCGCGCGACCGATGCGAGGGGGAGTGCACGCGGCGACCATACCAAAGAACGTGACAGGGGACGACTTGTCGACCCCGGCGGCGGCGCGCTTCGGGCGCAGCGGCGCAGCGGCGCCGCGGAGCCGCCGTCAGCGCCCGGAACCGCAGCGCCCGGCGCAGCGGCGCAGCGGCCCGCGTCGGGCGCTGCGGCACAGCTGCCGTCGAGCGCGCAAGCGCGCAATCGACCGTCCAGACGACCGTCCAGACCGCCGTCGCCCCGCACACGGCGCCGGTCGCGGACTCGGCAGGCAGCAGTTAACTCTTTAACGCCACCCCCGGTGCAAATGTGCGACAGGTGCTTAACTTATCGAAAGGGAACGGCTTCGAACGTTGGCAGCGTTCTTGCCTGGGGGGGAAGTGCCTCGCGACGCGCCGCGTGCGTCGTGAAGGGCCAGCTTGTGCATCGATCTCGACAGGCAGCTTCGGAGGATCGTTGATGAATCGAATTTTTAAGCGTGCAGTGCTCCTCGGCACCGTCGCGCTGACCGTCGTGGGGGCGGGCTGCGCCGAGGAGCGGCAGGAAATGAACAGGGTGCAGAGCGACGCGCTCGCCAAGTCGTTCTTCATCGGAAGCGACTTGCGGGACATCGTCGACGACCCCGAGTTCTACATGCGGGGCACGATCGTCGACGTCGGGTACGGCGCTGCTCAGGATGGCCTGTTCACCTCGACATACGCCCAGCCCGTCTCCCGGATCAAGTGGGAGGTCACCGAGCACCAGATCAATGCTCGGCTCGCTTACGAGCGCATCGAGGGCACCGACGGCAAGGGCAACGCCTATAACGGCCTCACCAAGAAGACGACGAACGACGGCCAGATCGTCGCGAGCTACGCGATCGAGTCGCACTTCGACATCATCTACGACTACAACCCGGCGACGGGCGAGAAGTCGAACGTCGTGGTCGAGAACACGACGGACAAGCCCTGGTACGAGCGCCAGTACATGCGCGTCGACTGGTCGCGCAACCTCGCCACCGACGCCTACAACTTCGACACCCTCTCGCAGCTCGGCCTTTACGGAGGCGTCGAGTACGAGCCGCTCGCCTACTACGTCAACGATCCCGCCGCGGCCGACGCCCCGCAGTTCGACGCCAAGAACGGCTACTTCGACGTGACGACGAAGGCGTTCGCCACGCCCGCCATGATCGACCTGTCCAGCCTCGGCTGGGGCATCGACAAGTACCCGTCCTGCATGCTCCCGGGCGACTTCGCCGGCGGCACCGACCCCTACGGCAACTGCAACCCGGTCGAGATCACGATCCGGCAGTCATTCAAGAAGGTGGTCGACAACGACTACGAGCCGGTCGACTTCGACGGCGTCCGGTTCCAGGCGTTCGGCATCTTCAACTTCGACTACCGCTACGGCTACGATCGCAACTACGGCATCGTGGACAACCAGTGGCGGCGCTTCGCGGCCCGCTACAACCTCTGGAAGCGCAGCCACGCCTACGCGACCCCGGAGACGATGGAGGGCGCGATCGCCTGCGCCACCCCGGAGACGACCCAGGCCAGCGGCGCCCTGAACGCGGATCCGAACCGCGACGAGAACAACGACGGCACCGCGGACGAGTGCGTCGCGGCCGGGCCCGGCTCGCAGTGCGACGTCTACAAGCAGAAGTGCACGCTGCCCTACGCGCAGCGCGAGGCCGTCACCATCCCCTGGTACATCGGCGGCAACTCGTCGGAGGACCTCTTCGAGGCGACCAACTGGGCCACCGAGGAGTGGGATCTCGCGATGAAGACCGCGATCCAGACGTCGCGCCTCGTCGAGTGCCGGAAGACGGGCGGCCAGGACTGCGACGCGCGGTTCCCGATGTGGAAGGGCCAGCAGGAGGACATCGACGAGGCCGTCGCGATCTCCCGCGACCTGAACGCGTGCCGCCGCGCGAACGGCTGGGACGCGCCGGCGTGCGACGACGCGGCCAGGGCCGCCGTGGCGGAGCTCTCGGAGCGGCGCGGCAACGACCAGTCGACGCTCGCCATCGGCAGCGTCGTGGCGCAGCCGTCCGTGATCGTGCTCTGCCATAACCCCGTCATCGCGGGCGATCACCCGTCCTGCGGCGAGGAGGGGCTCTCCCCGCGGCTCGGCGACCTCCGCTACAACAGCGTCCTCGTCATCGACAAGCCGCAGACGCCCTCGGCGTGGGGCATCATGGTCGACGCCGACGACCCGGTGACGGGCGAGAAGGTGGCCGCCAGCATCAACATCTGGAGCCACGTCACCGACTCCGCGGCGCAGCAGCTGCTCGACCTCGTCCGCTACATCAACGGCGAGCTCCCGACCTCGGAGATCACCGAGGGCAAGTACATCCGCGACTGGGCGCAGGCGAGCCGCATCTCGGGCGGCGGCCAGGGGCCCACGATGACGAAGCAGGAGGTCACGTCGCGGCTCGCGAGCGCCACGAAGCTCGACTCCGAGCAGTACAAGAGCCTCGTCGCGCAGGGCGCTTCCCCGCAGATCAAGGCGATCCTCAAGCCGATGAAGGCCGAGGTGGCCGACATCGCGGTGCGGGGCGACCTCCCCTCGCCGCAGCAGGCGGTCGTGGGCGCGCGCATGAGGGCGGCCCGCGGCAGCGTCGCCGAGGCGGAGCTCATGAACCCGGCGATGCTCCAGCGCTCGGGCGTCCCCGCCGGCATGCCGGTCGAGGGCCCGCTCGCCGACGCGGCCTCGCCCTTCGCGATGAACAACCCGAAGGTGCAGTCGCAGCTCCGCCGCATGCACGACAACGCGCTCGCCGAGCGCGGCGCCTGCATCCTGCACGAGGCCCCCGAGGCGTCGGCCATGACGGGCCTCGCCGAGGCGCTCCGCGAGAAGTTCCCCGTCGGCGAGAACGAGACGGACGCGGAGAAGCGCGGGCGCTACGAGCGGATGTTCAAGTACATCCAGCGCCGGTACCAGTACGCGGTCATCGCGCACGAGATGGGTCACTCCGTCGGCCTCCGGCACAACTTCGTGAGCACCTACGCCTCGCTCTTCTTCCGGCCCCAGTACTGGCAGCTCAGGACGCGGAACGGGAAGATCAAGGAGCCGTGCACCGGCGCGGCGGGCGAGGACGCGTCGGAGTGCGTCGGCCCCCGCTACTTCGACGCGATGACGGACGAAGAGCAGAAGAACATGATCTGGATGTTCCAGCACTCCACGGTCATGGACTACCCGGGCGACGTCTCGCAGGACCTGGTCGGCCTCGGCGTCTACGACTTCGCCGCCGCGCGCTTCTTCTACGGCGACACGGTGAGCGTCTACGACAACGGCGACCGCAACTACCAGGCCGGCGGCAAGGTCGGCGGCGCGCTCCTCGCGGCGACCGACAACTTCGGCGGGCTGGCCGGCATCAAGTACGGCACGTTCTCGCGGGGTGACGACAGCGTCACGGACTTCCACTACTCGCAGCTGCAGTCGCAGTACAGCGTGATCCGGGACTGCTACGACGTGCCGGCGAAGCCGCCCGCGAGCTGGAACGAGGCGCTCGACGGCAAGTGGCACCAGGTCATGGACGGCGGCGTCGTCACCGTCGACGGCGAGACGAAGCGCTGCCGCCAGCAGCCGGTCGACTACGTGGCCTGGCGCAACCTGCGCAAGCCGACGGACGGCGAGACCGCGGTCGGGAGCTACCGCGGCGGTCCGGCGGTCGACGAGAAGAAGCGCGTCCGCGTGCCGTACGCGTTCGCGAGCGACAACTGGGCCGACACCGGCAACGTCTCGGTCTTCCGCCACGACAACGGCGCCGACCCGTACGAGCAGCTGATGTTCCTGATCACCTCCCAGGAGAACAGGCACATCTTCGACAACTTCCGGCGCGGCCGCACGACGTTCAGCGTCCGTGGCGCGGCGGATCGGTCCTACAGCCGCTACAACGAGAAGCTGCTCGGCATCGCCGGCGGTATCGGGTTCTTCGGGACGATCTACCAGGATCTCGCGACGAACCAGGGCCTGTCGTTCGACACGCTGTGGCCGCTCCTCATCGAGGGCGGCCTGCAGGAGAACGTCGTGGCCGCGACGGTGGCCTTCGACCACTTCGCCAGGCAGCTCTCCCGCCCGGAGGAGGGGCCGCACTACCTGCGCGACCCGCTGTTCAACGACCCGGTCCTCCGCTCGAACAAGGACGGCGACGACTACGGCGCCGGCACCGACTTCGGCTCCTTCGGCGGCACGACGAACAGCCCCGTGCTGGTGCAGATCCCGAACGGCTCGACCGGCTACCTGAAGGACATCGGGTTCGGCGGCCACCCGCTCGAGAACGCGAACTCGGAGAACAACGGCGACTTCGACACCGACTTCACGATCAACGCGGGCAGCTACTACGACAAGATCAGCACGGCGATCCTGCTCTCCGAGTCGGAGGACCGGTTCGTGAGCAGCTCCCGCCGCGACTTCTACGACGCGCGCTTCCGCGCGGTCGGCATGGCCGACGTGCTGCCCGAGGGGTACCGCCGCCTGCTCGCGAACGCCCTCACCGGCGACCGCGCGCTCCTCGCGCCTCGCCTCGAGGCTGACGAGAACGGCCGCCCGGTGCTCGACGCGAACAGCACGGATCCCGACCCGCTGGCGAAGGAGTTCCCGGCGCGCCCGATGGGCTGGGTCAGCTGGTGGCCGAACGAGGGGCCGAAGGTCTGCTTCCCGAGCGACGGGAAGAACCTCTGCTCGAACTACCTCGGCGGCGACTTCAACCCGGAGACCGTGAGCCGGACCATCGCGGTCGACCCCCAGGTCGGCTGGGAGGTGCAGAAGTTCCTGATCGCCTGGACGCTCGCGTACATCCCCGCGAACGGCAAGACGAACTGGATGGACATGATGCGCATCTACCGCCTCGGCACCGACTCCGAGCCCGGGATCGAGCAGCGCATCGAGTGGCAGGACCCGTCGTCCGGGCAGATCTACTACGCCCGCACGTACGGCATGGAGTGCCTCTTCGGGGCCGGCGCGGACCGGGCGTCGTGCGAGGGCACCGGCGGCAAGTGGGTGCAGAAGGGCATCGCGGCCCGCGTGCTCGAGTACGCCAACTCCCTCACGGCGAAGGGCTACCAGCTCGACGCGCGGTACGAGGGCGCCGTCGCCGGCGATCCCGCGTACGCCGCCGGCTACGGCCCCGGCTTCAACAAGTACGGCCGCGCGATGCTGACGTACCACCCGGATGGCGTCGCGATCATCGTCCCGGATCCCGCGATCAAGGACGTGCCCCCGGTCGGCGCGCTGAAGGACGTGCCTGCCTGCGATCAGAACGTCAACTCGACCTGCACGCAGCTCACCATCTACAAGAACCACTACGCGTACGAGCTGAAGAGCTACAAGTCGGTGCCCGACTACATGCTCCAGATGATGTCCTGGTTCGGCCTCGCCGCTCCTGACCAGCTGGGCGTGTACCCCGACTGATCCGCGCCTCGCCGCGCCGGGGGCCCCGCGCCGGGGCCCCCGCCCTCCTCTCTCCCTCTCCTTCCCCCCCACAAGCTCCAGCGACCTGAGCGCGCGCGGGCGCCCCCCGCGCGGGCCCTCAGCCCGTCAGGCCGGGTCGCCCCGCCATCGCCCGCCCGCGCCCGGGCCGCACGCCGCCTTCCCTGTCGCACGGGCGCCGCGGCGGCATTACGCTTCCCCGCGGCGCGGCGCGCGCCACGGCATGGACCCCTCCCCCGCCCTCCCCGCCATCGTTCCGGCGCAGCGCTCGGACGCGCGGGCCTTCATGGTCTACCTCATGGAGCACGTGGCCGAGTCCGGCCGGCGCGGCGCGCCCCATTTCGCCGTCGCCACATCGCTGGCGCCCGACGAGGTCGAGCACGCCGCGCGCGACCGCTGGAGCAGGTCGCTCGACGAGCCGCTGTGGGGCCGGGCCTGGCTGCTCAGGGCGAGCGAGCCGCGGGCGCGCGTCCTCGGGCACATCGAGCTGCGCGGCGGCCGCGTCCGGTCCGAGAACCACCGCGCCGTCCTCGCGATGGGCATCCTCGGCCCGTACACCGGGCAGGGGCACGGCCGGCGCCTGCTCGAGACGGCGATCGCCTGGGCCCGCGACAGGGCCCGCCTCTCGTACCTCGACCTCGGCGTCTTCTCCAACAACGAGCGCGCCCTGCGGCTCTACACGCGCATGGGCTTCGTCCCGATCGGCACCCGCGAGGACGCGTTCCGGGTCGACGGCGCCATCCTGGACGACATCCAGATGACGCTCGCGCTCCAGCCTCCCGAGCCGCGCGCGGCGGAGCGCGCGGCGGAGCGCGCGGCGGAGCCAGGAACGCGCTGAACCGCGGCGCCGGAGCCCCCGGCGCGGGGCCGGGGGGCTCGGCGAGGCGCGTCGGGCGCGTTGGAGGGTACCCACCGCCCCGCAGATGGGTCATGAGGACACCGCCGTCCGGGCGCCCGTCTTCCGATCCGGCCATCGCCGGCGGCTCGCCCGCGGTCCTCACCGCCGTCCATCGACCCCGAGAGCCACCATGCGCCGCTCGCCGCTCCTGCCGATCTTCCTGACCGTCTTCGTCGACGTCCTCGGCCTCACGCTCGTCCTGCCGCTGCTCCCTTTCTACGCCGAGCACTTCGGCGCCAGCGAGCTCGTGGTCGGCGTGCTCGCGGCGAGCTACGCGGTCTGCCAGCTCGTCTCCGGGCCGATCCTCGGGCGGATCTCCGACCGCGCGGGCCGCAAGCCGACGCTGCTCGCCAGCCAGACCGGCACGTTCATCGGGTTCCTGGTGCTCGGCTCGGCGAGCTCGCTCTGGATGCTGTTCCTGGGGCGGATCATCGACGGCCTCACGGCCGGGAACCTGACGATCGCACAGGCGTACATCAGCGACGTGACCCGGCCGGAGGATCGCACCAAGGCGTTCGGCCTGATCGGCATCGCCTTCGGCTCGGGGTTCCTGCTCGGCCCGGCGATCACCGGGGAGCTCGCGAGCCGGTTCGGCTACGGCGCCCCGGCCTACGGCGCGGCGGTGCTGTCGCTGACGTCGATCTTCCTGACGGCCACGCTGCTGCCCGCGAAGCCGGTCGTGCCGGTGGCCTCGCCCGAGGCGGCGACCGCGGCTCCCCGGCCGGCGGCGATCGGCCGCGGGGACGCCTTCCGGCGGTACTTCGACAGGCCGCTCGCGCGGCGCCGGCTGCTCGAGTTCTTCGCCTTCTCCCTCTCGTTCTCGACGCTCATCGGCGGCCTCGCGCTCTTTCTGGAGCGGCGCTTCTCGTTCGGCGTCAAGGAGACGGGCTACCTCTACGCCTTCTCCGGCCTCATCGGCGGGAGCATCCAGGGCGGCCTGATCGGCCGGCTGGCGAAGCGGTATGGCGAGGAGCGGCTCGCGCTGGTCGGGTTCGCGACGATGGTGATCGGCTACGGCCTGCTCGGCGCGGCATACACGCTGCCCACGCTGCTGGTGCTCGTGGCGATCGCGGCGTTCGGCGCGGCGGTGGTGCGGCCGAGCGTCACCACGCTGCTCACGAAGAGCGTCGGCCGCGACGAGCAGGGCGCGGCGCTCGGCGTGAGCCAGTCGCTGGCGAGCGTCTCGCAGATCATCGGCCCCATCGGCGCCGGCTGGCTGATCGAGCACCGGGCGCTCGCGGCGTACGGCCTGATGGCGGCGAGCTTCGCCGCCATGGGCTTCGTCCTCGGCCTGCAGAAGATCCCCGTCGGCGAGCCGGTCGAGCTCTGAGCGGCGCGCTCAGGCGCGCGCGCCCCTCACGAAGGGCAGGACGGCCTCGACGAGCTGCGGCGCGGCGTCGTCGAGCTTGCGGGGGTTGTACCAGGCGAACGGCTCGACGAGCCGCGACGGGCGCAGGCCGAGCTCGCCGCGGGAGCACTCGACGAGGAGCGACAGCGCCCCGTGGCGGTCGTGGAGCCAGTCGATCTCCAGGCCCGCCTTGCGGATGCCCCAGGCGAAGCGGACGTAGGACATGGCGCGGTACGGCTTCCGGGCCGCGGCGCGAGCGATGCGCTGGGCGAAGGCGCGGTGCTCGGCGGCGTCGGCGACGGGCCAGAGGCTGTGCGCCGGCGGGTACAGCACGGCGCCGCCGGCGCTGTGCAGCGACAGGGCGCGGTCGATCCGGCGCGGGGACAGCGCGTGCGCGATCGCCTCGACCTCCGGCTCGCTCCCGGGGCGGCTCCCGGGCGACGAGACGAGCCCGATGAGGCGCTGCACGAGGCCGCGCTCGTACCACCCCGCGTCGAAGTTCCGGTTGAGGTCGACGCCGCGGGCGTTGCCGCGCACGAACCGGCGGCGCCCGGCGCGGAGGTTCATCTCGACGCGGAGGAGCCCGTCGGGGTTCACGATCGGGACGGCGAAGATCGACCGGCCGCCGAGGTCCTCGGTCGCGAGCCGCTCGAGCAGCGCGAGGTGGGTCTCGACGCCGATCCACTCGAGCGGGTGGATCCCGGACAGGATCACGGTGGTCCGCTCGCGCGGCCCGGCGCGCACCGCGGACGCGCCTCGCCGGGCGGGTGGGCCGGCGCGCTCGGCTGGATGCGGCACGGCGGCGTCGTCCGGCGCTGGCTCGTCCGCGCCGTCCGGCCCGCTGCGGCCGTGGTGCGCCCCGGCGAGCGAGGCGCCGTTCATCGAGCTGCCCCCACCCTGGGCGGGCAGCGCGGCGCGGCCGGGGCCCTCCCGGTAGCCGCCCGCGTGGGCCGGGCCGGCGGCGCCGAGCTGGACCGCGAGCAGCGGCTCGCCGCGGACCGAGCGGCCGATCAGGGAGAGCTGCGCGCCGCGGTCGGCGAGCCGGTCGAGCGCCTCCAGCAGCTCCCCGTACCCGCGGTAAGGGCCGAGCCCGCGGCGGCCGAGCAGGCGCGAGAGGGGCGCGCGGCGATGGACGAACAGGGCAGCCCTCAGGGCGTCCCGGCCTTGCTCTTCCGACCCCTGATCGGACTTCGGCATGCAGGGCTAACCTTTACCCTAGATGACATGGATCACGGAGCGCCGGTCGCGCGTTCGCACGTTCTGGCGCGGGCCGGCCGGCGCGGTTCCAGACCGGACCAGCCTTGGATTACCGTGGCAGCGGGCGCATCTATGGAATTCGATAGCAACGGGTGGGCGGAAGGACGGATCGAGCTGCTGCCGCCGAGCGAGGGCTGGTCGCTGCTGTCGCCGGAGCCCGAGGCGCGGATCGACGAGCACCGGTGGGCGCACCAGGCGCGCGTCTTTTTC
Organism: Sorangium sp. So ce321; assembly: GCF_051530195.1. Classification (NCBI taxonomy): domain Bacteria; kingdom Pseudomonadati; phylum Myxococcota; order Polyangiales; family Polyangiaceae; genus Sorangium; species Sorangium sp. So ce321. The sequence goes on from NZ_CP150329.1 coordinate 10,019,452, forward strand.
CGGGCGGAGCTCACGCTCGCGCAGAAGAAGGCGTACCCGTCGGGGACCACGCCGATGGTCGACGCCGTGGAGGTCGACATCGCGCGCGCCGGCGGCGCGCCGACGCGGGTGCTCGTGGTGACGGCGCCGCTGGATCGCGCGCCCCTGGTGCGGGCGGCGGCCGCGGCGGGCGTGCGGGCGATCGGCGGGCGCGGGTTCGACGCGCTGCTCGGGCGGGCGCGGCGGGCCTGGCAGGTGCGCGAGCCGCAGGTCGCGGGCGACGACGCGCGCGCGCCGCTCGTCGTGACCGCGGTCCTCGCGGCGGTGCTGCTCGCTCCCGTGGTGCCGCCGGGAGAGGAGACGATCTTCGGGGTGAAGGGGGCGCGGGAGCGGCTCGATCGGCTCGGCTGGTGACGGGGCGGCGGGGACGGGCTCGTCCGCGGAGCGCCTGCCTCCTTCCTGCGGTACGATGGCGGCGGACCCCATGGACCGAGGTGGGCTCGCCGGGGTCACAGGTCGGCGTGCTCTGCGGGGCCGGCGGGGGACGCTGGGCGACCACGCCGGGGATCAAGCGGCCCGCGCTGGCGTGGTGCCAGTCGCGCCGGTGCTCCTCGGGGGTCCGGAGCTGCCAGAGGAGCGCCGCCGCGGACGGCGAGCCGTCTGCGCCTCGCGCGCCGCTAAAGTGCCTGCTTCCCGGGCGCCTGTACTAGCTTGCGCGCCCGTGCGCTCCCGCTTCCCGCTCGTGGCCGCGCTGTTCTTCGTCTCTGGCGCGACCGGCCTCCTCTACGAGGTCGCCTTCTCCAAGCTGCTCGCCTACGTCTTCGGCGCCACCGCCTACGCCGTGAGCACGGTCCTCGCCGCCTTCATGGGCGGCCTCGCCCTCGGCGCGCACCTCGGCGGTCGCCACGCCGCGGCCTCCCGCCGCCCGCTCGTCGTGTACGGCGCGCTCGAGGCGATCGTCGGCGCCATCTGCGCCGTCTCGCCGTTCCTCTTCGAGGCGCTGACGTCCGCCTACGTCGCCGTGGCCCGCGCCGCGCCCGACTCGCTGGCGCTGCTCACCGCGGCGCGCGCCGCGCTGACCGCCCTCGTGGTCGTCGTCCCCACCGTCGCGATGGGCGCCACGCTCCCCGTCCTCTCGCGCATCCTCCGCGCCGACGCCGCGCCGGACGGCGGCGCGCCCGCCTCCGAGCACGACCCTGCGCGCCGCCTCGCGGCGCTCTACGCCATCAACACGGCGGGCGGCGCGGCGGGCGCGCTCTCCGGCGCCTACGTGGTCCTCCCGCACCTCGGGATCCGCGGCACGCTGTGGTCCGCGGCGATCGCCAACCTCGCCCTCGGCGCCGTCGCGGTCTTCGCCGGGCTCCGTGGCCCCGTGCCCGGCCCCTCCGCCTCGCCCGACGCTCCGGACGCGCGCACCGCCGCCGGCTCGCCCGACGCGCCCGATGCTCGCTCCGCCGCCGGCTCATCCGCTGCCGTACCCGATGCAGCAGACGCTCGCTCCCCCGGCGCGCGCTCCCCGGGCGGCCCTCTCCCCGCCGGCAGCCGCCGCGCCGAGCCGCCGTTCCTGCTCACGCTCGCGTTCGCCTCGGGCTTCCTGGTCTTCGCCGCCGAGGTGGTCGAGACCCACCTGCTGGCGCTGCTCATCGGCAACAGCGCCTACGCCTTCGGGCTGATGCTCGCCGTCTTCCTCGTCTGCCTCGCGGCCGGCGCCGCGCGCTCGCCTGCCCTCGCGCGCCGCCACGGCGAGGGCGCGCTCTGGCGCGGGCTCGTCGCGACGGCCCTCTCGCTCGCGGCCACCATCCCGCTCTGGGATCAGCTCCCGCGGATCTTCGCCTTCGCGGGCAAGCACGTCGACGGGTGGGCCGGCCGCGAGGCGTGCCGCGCGCTCGCCGCGCTCGCGATCCTCGCGCTGCCGACGCTCTGCATGGGCACCACCTTCCCCCTGCTCCTCGGGCGCGCCGCCGCGCACGCCGACGTGGCCGCGCGCGTCGGCAGGCTGACCTCCGCGAACACCCTCGGCACGATCGCCGGCTCCATCATCACCGGCTACCTCATCCTGCCCGCGCTCGGCTCCGAGCGCGCCCTCCTCGCGATCGCGCTCGCCTTCGCGCTCACCGCCGTCCTCGCCGCCACGCGCGCCCGCGCCGAGCTCCCCCGCGCGCTCGCGCTGGCCGCCGCCGCGGCCGCCCTCGCCGCGCTCTCGCCCCGCTGGGACATGGCCCGCCTCACGAGCGGCGCCAACGTCTACTTCGCCATGGGGCCGCGCCCCGAGCGCATCGATTTCGTGCGCGAGGACGTGCACGGCGGCGTCACCACCGTCGCGCACCGCGCCGGCGTCACGACCATGTACACGAACGGCAAGTTCCAGGGCGACGACGGCCCCGAGATGACGGCGCAGCGGCGGTTCGCGCACTTCCCCTCGCTCTTCGTCCGCGACCCGCGCGCCGCGCTCGTCATCGGCCTCGGCACCGGCACGACGACCGGCACCATCGCGGCCTATCCGTTCGAGCGCATCGACGTCGCCGAGATCTCGCCCGCCATCGTCGAGGCCTCTCGCCTCTTCTTCGCGGGCCCGAGCCTCCGCGCGCTCGACGATCCCCGCGTGCGCCTCTCGCTCAACGACGGCAGGAACGAGCTGCTCGTCGCCCAGGACCGCTACGACCTCATCGCGATCGAGCTCACCAGCGTCTGGTTCGCGGGCGCCGCGAGCCTCTACAGCCGCGAGTTCTACGAGCTCGCCCGGTCGCGCCTCGCCGACGGCGGCGTCCTGCAGCAATGGGTGCAGCTCCACCACATCCGGCGGCGCGAGCTCGCCGTCGTGGTGCGGACGATGCGCAGCGCCTTCCCGCACGTGGCGCTGTTCGTGGGCGGCGCGCAGGGCATCCTCGTCGCGAGCGCCGCGCCGCTCGTCGCCTCCGAGGCGCGCCTCGCCGGGCTCGACGCGCGCCCGGAGCTCCAGGCGACGCTCGCCGGCGCGCGGCTCGCGGATCTCCTCGGCAACCTCATGGCCTCCGGCGAGGATCTCGACCGGTTCGTCGCCGACGCGGCCGAGGACGGCGGGCCGATCCTTTCCACCGACGACAACCTCTACCTCGAGTACGCCACGCCGAAGGGCAACGTGCTCCCGTACGGCGCGTCGCTCGACGCGACGCTCGCCCTGCTGGAGCGGTACCGGACGCCGGCGCCGCACGCGCGGCACCTCGCTCCCTGAGGGGCGCCAGCTGCCGCCCGCCGGCGACGCGCCGCCCTTCGCGCGCGCTAGCTGCCGCCCGCCGGCGACGCGCCGCCCTTCGCGGGCGCGCCTCCCGTGGCCGGCGCGCTCGGCGCGGGGGGCTCGCCCTCGGGCGCCCCCGCCTCGCCCCGCGGCTTGACCGGCACCGGCCTGATCTCGTCGCCCGTCGCCACGAAGCCCTTCCGGACCGGCGGCGCCTTCAGCTGCGCGGCCTGCTCCGCGCGCAGCTTGCGCTCCTCGAGGCTCAGCACCTCCAGCGCGAGGCCCCCCATGTACGGGTCCTGCCCCATGAAGGGGCGCCCGTTCACCTCGGCCACGTGGAACTCGACCCGGCGGTTCTCGCTGCGCCCTGCCGCGATCTCGTTCGGCCCGAGCGGGCGCGACTCGCCGAAGCCGACCGCGATCAGCCGGAGGTTCTCGACCCCGTGGTCGACCAGCCAGTCGGCGACCGCGAGGGCGCGCCGCGCGCTGAGCTCCTGGTTGAGCTCCTCGCTCGACTGCGCGTCCGTGTGCCCCTCGATCCGCAGCCGCGTCACCTCGGGGTGCTCCTTGAGGAACTGGAGCAGCGTCTCGAGCGTCTTCTCGCTGCCCGGCCGGACGATCGCCTTGTTCGTGTCGAAGACGATCTTGCCCTCGATGTAGACCTGGGTCTCCCCGCCCTTCTCTGACCAGGACTTCTCCGGGTACCAGCGCGGGAGCTGGCGCTGCTCGTCGGCGCGCGGCAGCTCCCGCGGCGGCAGCCGGTTGTCTCCGCACCCCTGGCCGGCGTGCGCGGCGGCCGCGAGCGCCGCCGCGACCGCGAACGGCAAGGCGGTGCGCCCTGCCTGCTTCCTCTTCGAGTCCATCTGGTCCTTTAGCGTGTCAGAACCGGCGCTCGAACCGCAAGTAACCTGGCGGAACCGGGCGGAATCGAGCGGCGGGCGCCGCGCTGGCCGGCGCGCCGGGCCGCTCCGGGCAGGGCTGGCCGGCGCGCCGGGCCGCTCCGGGCGGGGCTGGCCGGCGCGCCGGGCCGCATGTGGTAAAGGAACGACCGCCATGTCCGCGCCGTCGCTCACGCCCGAGAGCTCGCCCATCGACAACAAGCTCGCCCGGCTTCGCGAGCGCCTCCGCGAGCTCGGCTCCGTCCTCGTCTGCTACTCCGGCGGGGTCGACAGCGCCTTCGTCCTCGCCGTCGCCCACCAGGAGCTCGGCCCGAGCGCCGTCGGCATGACCGCCGTCTCGCCGAGCCTCGCGCCGGCCGAGAAGGAAGAGGCCGCGTCGATCGCCCGCCTGATCGGCGCCGACCACCGGCTGGTCGAGTCGTCGGAGATCGACGACCCGCGCTACGTGGCGAACAACCCCGACCGCTGCTTCCACTGCAAGAGCGAGCTCTACAGCATCGCCGCGCGGAAGCGCGCCGAGTGGGGGCTCGCGGCGATCCTGAACGGCACCAACACGGATGACCTCGGCGACTACCGCCCCGGCCTCGAGGCGGCGCGCGAGGCCGGCGTCCTGAGCCCCCTCGTCGAGCTCGGCTTCAGCAAGGCCGACGTGCGCGCCGGCGCGGCGCGCGTCGGCCTGCCCATCTGGGACAAGCCGGCCGCCGCCTGCCTCTCCAGCCGCATCCCTTACGGGACCAGCGTCACGCGCGAGCGGCTCGCGCAGATCGGCGGCTTCGAGGCCGCGCTGCGCGCTCTCGGCTTCCGCCAGGTCCGCGTCCGCTACCACGACGACCTCGCGCGCATCGAGCTCGACGCGGGCGAGCTCGGGCGCGCCGCCGAGCCGGCGATCCGCGCCGAGATCGTGGCCGCCGGCAAGCGGCACGGCTTCCGGTACGTGACGCTCGATCTCGGCGGGTACAGGACCGGCAGCCACAACGAGGTCCTCGTCGGCCGCGCCCTCAAGATCGTGAGCTGACCGGCGGCGCGCCCCGCCGAGAGGATCGCCGACCATGGGACGCTTCGATCACCTCGCGACGCAGCCGCGCCGCGGCCCGGCCGACATCCTCCGCTGGAAGGTCATCGACGCGCTCGCCGGCCGGAACCGCAAGGATCCCGGGGGGTTCTCGACGCCAGCGCGGCCCTACGACCGCGCGCTCGTCGCGGGCGCCGCGCCGTCGCTCACCTGGATCGGCCACGCCTCGTTCCTTGTCACGCTCGGCGGGGCGCGGCTGCTCATCGACCCCATCTACCGCGACGGGCCCGGGCCGCTGCGCCGCCTCGCGCCGCCGGGCATCCCGCTCGGCGAGCTGCCGCCGATCGACGCGGTGCTGATCACCCACAACCACCGCGACCACCTCGACACGTGGACGCTGTCCCAGCTGGGCGGCGCGCCGCTCTACATCGCGCCCGTCGGCCACGAGGAGCTCCTCCGCAAGGCGGGCGCGCAGCGGGTGGTCGAGCTCGAGTGGTGGGGCGCGACCTCGGTCGGAGGGGTCGAGATCACGCTGGTCCCCGCGCGCCACTGGTCGATGCGCTTCCCCTGGGACCGGAACGACGCGCTCTGGGGCGGGTACCTGATGCGCGCCGCCGAGGGCACGGCGTACCACTCGGGCGACACCGCGTTCTTCGACGGCTTCGCGGAGATCGGCCGGCGCGCCGGCGCGATCGACTGGGCCATGCTGCCGATCGGCGCCTACGACCCGCGCTGGTTCATGCAGCCCCAGCACATGTGCCCGGAGGAGGCGATCGAGGCGAGCCTCCTGCTCGGCGCGCGTCACCTCGTGGCGATGCACTGGGGCACCTACCGCCTCACGGACGAGCCCCTCGGCGAGCCGCCGGCGCGGGCGCGCGCAGGCTGGCAGGAGCGCGGGCTCCCCGACGACGCGCTCTGGATCCTCGACGTGGGAGAGACCCGGGCGCTCGCCCGCTGACGCGCGGAGGCCCAGGCCCCGCGCGGCCTCACATCAGGGTCACGCGCGCCGCCTTCGCGCGCTCGTCGCGCTCCTTCAGGTGCTCGAGGATGATCACCGCCGTCTCTTCGATGGCCCGCCCGGTGACGTCGACCACCGGCCACTCCGGGTGCGCGTCGAAGAGCTTGCGCGCGTAGTCCAGCTCCTGCCGCACGTGCTCGCGCATCGCGTAGTTCGTCTCCGCGGGCATGCCGAGCTGGCGCAGGCGCGCTTGCCGGATCGCGCAGAGCTGGTCGAGCCCGATGATGAGGCCGACGATCCGGTCCTGGGGGGCCTCGATCAGCTCGGGCGGGGGCGGGACGCCGAGCACCAGCGGGTAGTTCGCGACCTTGAGGCCGCGCTGCGCGAGCAGCGTCGACAGCGGCGTCTTCGACGTGCGGGAGACGCCGACGAGGATGATGTCCGCCTTCTTGAAGTTCCGCGGCTCCTTGCCGTCGTCGCTCTTGACCGCGAACTCGACCGCCTCGATGCGGCGGAAGTACTCCTCGCTCAGCGGGAGCATCGCGCTCGGCAGGTTGATCGGCTCCCGGTCGAGGAAGGTGCCGAGCCGGACGATCAGCGAGCCGATCAGATCGATCGCCTCGATGTTCAGCTCGGCCGTGGCGACGAGGACGAACTCGCGCAGCTCGGGGCTCACCACGGTGAACACGACGAGCGCGCCCTCCCGGGCCGCGCGCTCGAGCACCGGCCGCGCGACGTCCGGCGTGCGCACCCGCGTGTGCAGGCGGATCTGCACCCCCGCGTCCGGGTACTGGAGCAGCGCGGCGCGCACGGCCTTCTCCGCCGTCTCTCCCGTGGAGTCGCTCAGGACGTCGATGAACTTCGGCTTGTCCATGTCCGATGCCTCCGTCGCCACCTCGGCTCAGGCGCGCGAGGCAGGGCTCGTGCCTCGGCGCTCAGCGGGGCATGGAGGATCGCTCGCGGCCGCGCGGCAGGTCAACCAAACAGCCCCTTCAGCTTGTCCATGAAGGTGGCCTGCTGGGGCTGCACGCTCTCCCCGAGCTCCTTCGCCAGCTGCGAGATGAGCTCCTTCTGCGTCGCGGTGAGCTGCGTCGGCACCTCGACGCTCACCTCGACGAGCTGGTCGCCGCGCCCGCCGACGACGCGGCGCGGTATGCCCTTGCCCTTGATGCGGAGCACCGAGCCGGGCTGCGTGCCCGGGGGGATCCGCAGCCGGCCCTTGCCGTCGAGCGTCGGGAGCTCGAGGTCGCCGCCGAGCGCCGCGCGCGCGAACGAGATCGGCACGGCGCACACGACGTCGTCGCCGACGCGGCGGAAGAACTCGTGCGGCGAGACGCGGATGGTGAGCTCGAGGTCGCCCGGCCCGCGGTCGGCGCGCACGGCGTTGCCGCCGCGCTCGACGAGCCGGGTCGCGCCGTTCTCCACGCCCGCGGGGATGGTCACCTCGATCGTCTTCTGCTTCGCCGCGAGGCCGGCGCCGCGGCACGTCTTGCACGGGTCGGTCACGAGCCGGCCCGTGCCGCGGCAACGCCCGCAGGGGCGCTCGATCGCGATCGGGAACATCCCCTGCTGCATCCGCACGCGGCCGCGGCCAGCGCACGCCGCGCAGCGCTCGGTCGACGCCCCGGGCGCGGAGCCCGAGCCGGCGCAGTCGCCGCACGGCTCGACGCGATCGTAGGTGATCTGCTTCGTGCAGCCGAACGCCGCCTCCTCGAAGGTGATCCGCACCTCCTTCTGCAGCGTCCCGCGGTCGCCGACCCGGATGCCGAGCGCGCCGAGGAGATCGCCGAAGATGGCGTCGAGGTTCAGATCCTGCATGTCGAAGGGCACGCCCTGGAAGCCCGAGCCGGCGGGGGCGCCGACGGCGGCGGGGCCGAACCGATCGAACGCCGCGCGCTTCTGCGGGTCGCTCAGGATCTGGTAGGCCGCGTTCAGCTCCTTGAAGCGGACGTGCGCCCCCTGGTCACCCGGGTTCTTGTCGGGGTGGTGCTGCGCGGCGAGCCGCCGGAAAGCGCTCTTGATTTCATCCTGCGTCGAGGAGCGCTCGACGCCTAGTACCTCGTACGGATCGCGCACGAGGTGCGAAATAGCATCGATCGCGCTCCCGGGACAGCGGCTACCGGGGCGCTCATCCCGCTGGTTTCTCCTCGGGTCCGACGAGCTCGCGCTTCATCACCTTGCCCGTCGGGTTGCGCGGGAGCGCGTCGACGAAGACGATCTCGCGCGGGATCTTCGGGCCCGCGAGCTGCGCGCGGCAGTGCGCCTTGATGTCGTCCTCGCTCGCGGAAGCCCCGGGGCGCAGGGCGATGAACGCGCGCACGCGCTCCCCCCAGGCGCGATCCGGGACGCCCACCACGGCGGCCTCGGCGATCGCCGGGTGGTCGTGGAGGACCGACTCCACCTCGGCGGGGTACACGTTCACGCCCCCCGAGATGATCAGGTCTCGCTTGCGGCCTTCGATGTGGTAGCAGCCGCGCGCGTCGCGGCGCGCGAGGTCGCCGACCGAGAAGAAGCCGTCCAGCGTCGACTCGCGCGTGGCGTCGGGATCTCTGTGGTAGCCGGAGACGAGCAGGGGGCTCCTCACGTAGAGCTCACCCACCTCGCCGTCGCGGCACGGCCGCCCGTCCTCGCCCACGAGCATGAGCTCGCTGCCGGCGACGGGGCGCCCGATGGTGCCCGGCGAGGCGCGCAGATCCTCGGGGCTCGCGACCGTCACGATGCCCGTCTCGGTCGCGCCGTAGAAGTTGAAGAGCCTGTCGCCGAACACCCTCATCGCCTCCGCCGCGAGCGCCGGCGGCAGCGGCGCGCCGCCCGCGAAGATCGCGGTGAGCGACGACGTGTCGTACGCGCGGATGCGCGCCTCGCCGAGCTCGAGCACGCGGTGGAGCATCGTCGGGACGACCGCCGTGGTGGTGACGCGGTACCGCTGGATCGCCTCGAGGAAGAGCTCGGGCTGGAACTCCGGGAGGATCACGATCGTCGCGCCGAGGACGAGCGACAGGCTCACGAAGCCGAACGCCGTCAGGTGGTAGAGCGGGCACACGGCGAGGTGCACGTCGCCGACGCGCATCGGGGTCGCGCCGATCGCCCCGAGCGCCGAGAGGACGACGCTGCGGCCGAAGCCGCGCACCGCGCCCTTCGGCTTGCCGGTGGTGCCGGACGTGTACATCACCACCGCGGCCTGCTCGCTCCGATCCGGGGCGTCGCCGCGCTCCGCGAGGAGCTCGTCGAAGTGCGAGAAGCCCGCGGCGCGCGCGCCGACCGCGATCATGCCCTCGCGCGGGATCCCCGCGAGGAGCGGCGCGGCCTCGCGGATCATGTCGGCGATTTCGGCGTCGAACACGAGCAGGCGCGCCCCCGAGTGGCCGGCGAGGTAAGAGAGCTCCGCGGGGGTCGAGCGCCACGACGCCGTCACCACGGACGCGCCCACGCGGGCGAGCGCGATCTGGCTCATCACGAACTCGGGGCGGTTCTTGAGCACGAGCAGCACGGTCACGCCCGGGCCGACGCCGCGCCGGTCGAGGGCGTAGCCCAGCCGGTCGATGGCCTCGTTCAGCGCGAAGAAGGAGTACACTCGGTCCTCGACCGGGCCCTCCGCGCCTCCCACGGCCGCGCCGCGCGCGAGGCTCCGCGGGTCGACCACCGCGACCCGGCTCGGGCTGTTCTCGGCGTAGTACCGGAAGAGGAGCGACGGGTTCGCCCTGCCCTTCGCGAGCTCTCGCGCGAGCACCTTCAGCCCCGGCCAACGCAGCGCGGCGAGGAGCCCTGTCTGCGTCACCGCCCGCCGCACGACGAGCGCCTCGTCCTTGAGCGCGCCGACCTTGCGCCGCCCCCTCTCGAGCGCGGCCCTGGCACCACCGATGTCCATACCGGTGACTTTACTCTCGCCCGCGCGCGCCGTGGTAGGGTGGCCTGGTGACGGAGAGTGACCGCCGCTCAGCCCAGCGCGCCGCGATCGAGCTGAGCGTTGAGTACAAACGACTCAACACGTTTTTCGCCGATTACACGCGCAACATCTCGAAGGGCGGGACGTTCATCCGCACAGATCGCCCGCTCGCCATCGGCACCGAGTTCGTGTTCGCCCTCTCGATCCGCAACCTGGCCGAGCCGCTCCGCCTGCGCGGCCGGGTGAAGTGGATCGTGATGCCCGCCGAGGCGACGGAGACGGCTCCGGCGGGGATGGGCATCGAGTTCCAGTACACGAACGACGCGGAGCGGGCCGCGACCGAGTCGGTGGTCGAGCAGCTGATGATGAGCGAGCTCGGCGAGACGCTCGCCTCCAAGCTGCTCGGTCGCAGGCTCAGCGACGGCTCGCGGTAGCGCTGGAGGCAGAGCGCCGGGGGGGTGCGCGCACGCGTCCCCCGTGTACACTGCCCCGCAATGTCGCTGCCGACCTTGCCCCCCCGGCGCCGTCTCGCTCGGGGCCTCGCCGCGCTCGCCCTCGCGATGTCTCCCCTCGCCTGCGGGGCCTCTGGCTCGCCGGGGGCCAAGGGACCGCCCGGCGCCGAGGGCCGCGCCGCGGTGGTCGAGGTCCGCGACGCCGATTTCTCCGCCAGCCTTTACACGATCGTGCGCGACGGCAAGCCGAGCCCGCAGCGCACGGGCCTGCTCATCGGCGTGATCCGCAGGCAGCTCGCGCACGCCGCGGCGCGCTTCCATGCCGGGCACCAGGACCGGGGCATCGAGAGCGTGCTCGGCGCGCTCTACCTCGTCCGCCCCGGCGAGGGCCGCGCCGAGATGATCGACCCCGTGGGCGAGCGCGCCCTCGCCGGCGCGATCGAGCGGCTGAGCCCGCGCGGCGACGAGGGGCGGGTGCGGGCCCTGCTGGAGCTCCGCGCCGCCGCGCTGCCGAGCGGCAGCCGCGCCCGCGCCGAGGTCGACGAGCACCTCGCCGCGCTCGAGCGCTGGATGAAGGACACGCGCACCGGCGGGCCGCTCGAGCAGCTCGGCATGGAGCAGCGCGCGTCCGTCGCGCGCGCCCTCGTCGACGGCCGCCCGGAGGCGCTCCAGCGAGCCGCCGCCGCGACAGCGGCGTGGATCGACCGGGCGATCGAGTTCAACATCGAGTACCGGCAGGGCGGGAAGCGGCCGGAGCGCGACGAGGCGGTCGAGGCGGCGCGCGCGCTGGAGTCCGGCGGCGCGAGCATGGCCGCGCTGTTCCTCCGCTTCGGAGACGCGAAGGGCGCGGTCGAGCAGATCGATCGTACGAGCGCGCGCCGGGTGATCCCGCCCGGCCTCTACGAGCGGATCAAGGCCGCCGCGTCCGACGACGACGCGGTGTCGTGGCAGGCGCTCGCCGCGGCCTTCGCGCACCACGAGACGCAGGAGCGCGACGCCGAGACAGGGATCGCGCAGGAGCTGCTCGACGGGGCGGTCTGGGGCACGGCCCTCGAGGCGTACCGCCGCGATCCGCTGAGCTACGACAGCGCCTCGCTCCTCTCGCAGGTGATGATCCGCCTCGGCATGTCCGAGGCGACGCCGCTCGTGATGGGCAGCGCGCTCGGCGATCGGCCGAGCCCCGGCGCGCTCGGGGCGGCGCTGGGGCTCGTGCTGAGCGCGCTCTCGGAGGAAGCGTCGAACGACGACTTCGACGCCGCGCGGCGCACCTACAACGCCGCGGGGCCGCTGCTCGTGCTCGCCGACCAGGCGGCGCGCGGCGGCGCCGCCCTCGACCCGTCGGGCGCGCGCGTGCGGTCCCTCATGGCGTCGCTCGAGCTGCGCGCCGGCAACCTCGCCGCCGCGCTGCCGCTGCTCCGCGCGGCGACCGCGGCCGAACCGACGATCAACGGCCTCACGGTGCTCGCGATGGCCGAGCGTCAGGCGGGCGAGCCCCAGGCCGCGCTGGAGGACGTGCGGCGGGCGCTGGGCGCGCCGGACGCGCGCACCTCGCCGCTCGAGATCATCCAGGCGCACCTGCTCGCCTTCGAGCTCCACCGCGAGGCGGGCACGCAGGACCGGGCCAAGGAGTCGCTCGACGCGGCGCTCGCCGCCGCGCTCGACGCCCGGCAGCGCGCGCGCGATCCGGGCGCGAAGGCGCGGACGGAGCGGCTGCTCGGGCGCATCCTCGACGGCTACGGCGATGACAAGGGCGCGGCGCGGGCTTACGACCGGGCGTTCGCCCTGGTGGCCGCCGAGCCGCTGCAGCTCGGCGCCACGATGCTCGACGCCGTGGGGCGCGCGCTCGTGCAGCGCGACCTCCCGGCCGCGCGCCGGGCGCTGAAGCGCGGCCTCGAGGCGAACGTGGACGAGGACGATCTCGCCTACGGCGGGCTGTGGGTCCTGCTGCTGGAGCGGAGCCTCGGCGTCGCGACCGACGGCACCGCGGGCCGCGCGCTCGAAGGCTCGACCGGCCGCACCTCGTGGACCGGGAGGCTCGCGGCGTGGGCGAACGGCAGGATCAGCGACGCGGATCTCGGCAAGCTCGCCCAGAGCGCGGCGCAGCGCGTAGAGGCGCAATTCTACACCGCCATGGCAAGGAAGGCGGCCGGCGACGCGAGCGCGGACGAGCGGCTCCGGGCGGTGTCGAAGAGCCCCGTCATCGACCTGCTCGAGGTGCAGCTCGCGCGCGAGATGCTGGCCCCCGAGCTGCGCCTCGATGTGCCCCGCAACGCGAGCCTCCCCTGAAGGTGCGATGTCGCCTCCTGCGCTGGGCAGGTGGCGAGATGGTCGGATGACCAGCGCCGGTGGTCGGCGCCGCGAACCCTGTCGCGGAGAGAAAAACTTCCCACGCCCGCGCGTTCTTGCTCGATCATCGCTTGATGGCCGATGACCGGAACGATCCGCTCGAGAAGCTCGCCGCCGCTCACCGGAGCCTGGAAGAGAACCTGAACGATCTCGCGCGCGCCGCGCGCGCGCTCGGCGAGGCTCGGGGGCGCGCCGCCGCGCTCGAGGGGCTCTCCAGCGTCTTCGCCTACTTCGAGCGGTCGCTGAGCCGGCACCACGAGGACGAGGAGCGCTCGCTCTTCCCGCGGCTCGCGGTGCTGGAGGCCATCGCGCCGACGCTCGATCGTCTCCGGCAGGAGCACAAGGCGCATCAGCGCGCGATCAACGAGCTGCGCGCGGCGATCGCGCGCGACGGCGGGCCCGAGCCGATCGAGGTGATCCCCCAGCTCATCGACGAGCTGCGCGCGGCGCACCAGCGCCATGTGGCCTGCGAGGAGCAGGAGGTATTCCCGGCCGCGCGCCGGTTCCTGCAGTCCTCGGCCATGCAGGGGATCATGCACGAGATGGAGACACGTCGCGGGCGCGGCGCGCAAGGCAACCCCGCCAAGGGGATCAGCGGCCGCCCCCACCGCCCTGGCGGGATGCGCAGGGGCCCGTAGCGGCGGTGCGCGCTCGACGAGCGCGCACCTCACCGCGCTACAGCTGCTCCTCGCGCGCGCGCTCCAGGGCCGCGCGCAGGTAGTTCTGCGCCCGCAGCGTGTGCGCCCCGTCCGGGTGCTCGTCCAGGTGGCTGCGGAACGCCTCCGCCGACTGTACGAACTTCCCTAGCCGGTAGAGCGCGACGCCGCGGGCGAGGTGCCTCGGGTACGCGGGGTCGAGCGCGGCGAGCTCGTCGATCTTCTTCAGGCGATACTGCTCCGCGGCGCGCCGCGCCTCCGCATCGCGGAGCGCCGCCGCGGGCGAGCGCGGCCCCGGCTCGCTGGCCTGCGTGGGGCGCGCCGCCGCCTCGTCGGCGGGAGGTGCCGCGAGGTCCCGCGAGCCCCGCGCGACGCTGACGGGGTGCGAGAGCAGGAACTTGAACAGCGCCCGCTCCTCGTCGAGCGCCAGGCCGAAGGGCTCTCGCTGGATGCCGACGATGGCGTCCCAGCGCTTCTTGAAGAGCACCCCGAGCACGGCGCCATCCATGGCGACGCGGCGCGCCTCGCCGCCGCCGCGCGACCTCGCGTCCCCTCGCTTCAGCCAGCCGCTCCGGCGGAGCAGCCCGAGGAAGTCGCCGCCGAGCTCGCGGAGCTCCCCGGACTCCTCGCCGGTCGACTCGAAGCGGCGCACCTCGCGGATGAACGAGCTCAGCTGGTAGGCCCTCAGCCGGAGCACCGCCTCGTCCCCCTGGGCGAGCGCGGGGCCCACGGCGTCGAGCACGCGCTTGCGCGCGGCGAGGAGCTCGGCCTCGGTGTGGTCCGCGTCGGCGTCCACGAGCCCGAACGCGCGGACGGCGGAGCCGAGCTCTCGCACCTCGGCGTCGAGCCCGAGCTGCTCGGCCTGGCGGGCGTGGGCGATGTCCGCCTCCCGCGCGCGCTCGAGGGCTCGCGCGTCGGCGAGCGGCAGCGGCAGCTCGGCGGGCTCGACCGACCGCGGCACCGCGAGGATCGCCGCAGAGCCCGCGATGAGGACGGCCACGAGCCCCGGCTGCCAGCCGTCGAGGTGCCGCTTCCAGCCGGGGCGCGCGCCCGCGCCGCCGCGCCCAGCCGCGCCGGGATCGGCGCGGCTCGCCAACGCGCCGACATCGGCGCGGCTCGCCAACGCGCCGACATCGGCGCGGCTCGCCGGAGCCGACCGCGGCTCCCGGCGCTTGACAGCGACGCTCTCCGCTCGCGACATTGATCGTTCCTCTGCGCTTCAGGATACCCCACGCGCGCTACTTTCAGCGCCGCGCAGCTGGCCAAGGAGGAACGTGCGAGATCACCGCAAGCACCCGCGCAGGCCCATCGAGCTCTCGATCGCATTCCGGATCGGCGATGGCCCGCGCATCGATGCGATATGCCGCGACATCAGCCTCGGCGGGATGTTCATCGAGACCACCTCGCCGGCTCCGTTCGGGGCGACCGTCGAGGTGCTGCTGTCCCTCTCGGGCCTGAAGCAGGCCGCCGCGATCCCCTCCATCGTGCGATGGACCACCGCCGAAGGGATGGGGGTGCAGTTCGGGTCCATGGGCGCGCGGGAGACCTACGCGCTCACCGAGCTCCTCGGCTCGCTCTGATCTCCGCGCGACGGCCGCGCCGCGCGGGCCACGCGACGACAGCGCTGCGCCGCGCGGCCGTCGCGCGGCGCGCGCTCAGTCGTCGATGGTCAGCGGGATGTCGAGCTGCCGCGGGCCTTCCGCGAAGCGCCCTCGGTAGAGCCCCTCCGCGCACGCCTGCAGCGCCGGCCGCAGCGGCGGGTTGAAGCGCATGGCGGCGACGCTCCCGTCGGGGCGCACGGAGATGCGCAGCGTCGAGACGACCGATTTGCGGACCGAGGACGAGCTGCCCGCCGTCTCGCGCACGAAACAGCTCGACAGCATGGACTGCACGGAGGCGGGCGTGAGCACGGGCGGAGCGGATGCCACCTGCGGCTCGGAGGCAGACGCCGCAGCGACAGGCGCCGAAGCGGTCAGCGCCGGCTCGGCGGATGCCGACTCGGCGGGCGGCGGCGGGAGCGGCTCGGCGACCGCGGAGGCGGTGGCCGCTGCCGGCTCATCCGAGGCCACACCGACCGCCGCGGCCGCAGCAGTCCCGCTCGGCGGATGCGCGCTGGCGGTCGTCGGCCGGGGTAGAGCCGGCGGACGCGAAGGCTCCGGCGGCGCGGCCGAGGGGGCGCTGTCCGGCTGCGCGGGGCGCTGCAGCAGGCGGGCGTCGCGGCCGCCGTCGAGCGAGAAGGAGCCGCGCGACGGGCCGACGAGCAAGCGCGCGGTCGTCGCGCCGCGGTACGCCGCCGAACCTACCGCGACGGTGCCGTGCTCCACGTCGACCTCCACGCGCCCGTCCAGGCGGGTCACGGTGAAGAGCGTGCCGTGCACCGCGACGCGGGTGCCGTCCACCTCGACGGCGAACGCCTCGACGAGCCCCTCCTCGGGCGCGCGCGTGACGACGTCGGCGCGCACCGAGCCGCGCTCGAGCGCGATCACGTGGCCGACGCCCGCCGTCCCGACGGCGCGCACCACGGCGCGGCTGTTCGGCAGCAGCGTCCAGCGCACCGAGCCGACGTCGGTGAAGGAGACGCTGTAGGCCGCCGTCTCGACGGAGTCGCCCGGCCGGAGGGCGCGGAAGTCCAGATCGCCGGCCATGCCGGCGTCACCGGCTGCCCTGGGGATCTCCGCGACGTCGCGGGCGCGCGGCGGCGTCGACGTCGCCACCACGGGCGGGGCGGAGCGACCGGCCGCGAGGATCGCGAACGCGATGGCGGCCGCGGCCGCGGCGAACCCGAGCGCGCGCCCGAACGGCGAGCGCTGCGGCGGCGCGGCGCGACGGACGGGAGCGGGCTTCTCGATGCGCGCGAACAGCTCGCGCTCGATGGCGTCCCACCGTGGCTCCGGAGGCTCCGCGGCGCGGAGCAGCTGCTCCATGTGCTCGCGTGCCCGCTCGTACTGCTTTGCGCCGCTCACATGTCCTCCGTGTCGACAGCCGCTCCGTCCGCCGCGGGGTACCCCCCGGCCGCGTTCCCCACAGATACCCGCGCGCGCGTCGCCGCCGCCGCCGCCGCGCCGTCCGCCTTCTCCGCGCCCCCTTCGGCCAGCTCGGCGGCGAGCTGGGCGAGCGCGGGCTCAGCGCGCATCATCTCCTCGATCTCGCGCCGCGCATAGAACAGCCGCGTCCGGACGGTGAGCACAGGCGCGCCGACGATCTCGGCGATCTCGGTCGGGGCGATGCCCTCGAGCTCGTGCAGGACGTAGACGACCCGCTTCTTCTCCGGGAGGCGCTCCAGCACCCTCCGGAAGGCGTCGATCCTGCGAGCGCGAGCGGCGTCCTCGTCCGGGAGCATGCCGCGGTCGACCTCCAGATCGGCGCTCGGTTCGCCAGCGAACACAGGGCGGCTGCGCGCCGCGCGCCGCGCCATCAGCACGGCATTGACCGTCACCCGGTGGAGCCACGTCGTGAACTTGGACTGCCCCCGGAAGTCGCCCAGGCTCCGGTGCACCTGGATGAACACCTCCTGGATCACGTCCTCGGCGTCGGCGGTCGGTCCGAGCATCCTGAAAACGAGCCGCGCGACGTCACGGCGGTAACGCCGGAAGATCTCGGCAAAGGCCGTCGGGTCACCGCTCTGGAACCGGCGGATCCACTCGCCCACGTCGTCGGGCTCGGTCACGGGCGGAAGCCTACTCGCCCGCTCGGCGCTCATGGAGCACGATGGCAAGGCGACCAGCGCCGGGCGGCGCAAGAGGTCGTCGCCCGCGGGCACGGCGTCGAGCGCCGCCCGGGCGGCCGCGGCGGCTCGCTCGGGCAGGTCGTCCACGCGGCCATTCGGCGCACCCCAGCCCGGGGGGAGGAACGACCGCGAGAGGTGCGCCCAGAACGCCCCTGTCTCGATCGTCACGGTATGCACAGAGGCTTCTGATGCGCCGGGCAGCCGGATCATTCACGGCGGCGCAGCGCGATCGAGCGCCGCCCCGGAGCCAGGTCGTGCCAGGAAGCGCACAAAAGTTGTTCCTTGAGGCACATTGGCGCGACCTTCCGGCGCATGATCTTCATCGCCGTGTCGCTGACCGTGGCCCTGGTCGCTGCCGATCTTTTCGAGCTGGGCTCCCGCCGCCGCGATCGCGCGTAGCGACCGGCCTCGGCCTCTGACGGGAGACAACGAGAGACAAAAAAGAGCCCGGCGAGAACCCGCTCCGGCCTCGGCCGAAGCGTGCTCACGCCGGGATCAGGGTGCGAGGGAGCTGTCCGGATCGTCCGGTCGGCTCAGCCCGCGGCCTCGGCCCCTTCGGCCGCTGCGCCGCCCTTCTTCGGCAGGTCGAAGAGCGCCGACAGCTCGACCTTCTCCTGCTTCTTCTGCTCCAGGATGCTGTTGACCGCGCGCAGGAGGCGCGTCTTCGCGGGGCCGCTGATCGGCTTGCCCTGAAGCGCAGCGCTCAGCGTGCGGTCGGTCACCGGTCGGCCGCTGCGCGGCTTCTTGGCGCCAGCGGCCTCCTTCTTCTTCGCGGCGTCCTCGCTGCCACGCGCCAGCCGCTTGGTCAGGCGGATCGCCCGATCCTCCGGCTGCAGCCGCTCGATCTTGACCGACGTCGCGAGAATGCGGCGGGGGTCGATCTTCTTATCCTTCAAGAAATCTTCGATCTTGGTGCCCATCGTCGTCACTTGCCCCGAAAGGGCGGCGACCCTATCACGGGCTTTGCCGCTGTGCATCTGCGACGTTTACCCTTCGCGTCGCCCTGCGGTAGCCTGTCGCGGTGACCATCCTGCCCGAGCTCGACGAGGCCGCTCGCATTATTCGTCAACAAATTCCAGCGCTTCCGAGCGTCGGCGTGGTGCTGGGATCGGGGCTCGGGGGCTGGGGCGACGAGCTCTCCGACCTCGTGAAGGTGCCCTACGCGGCGATCCCCGGCATGCCCCGGCCCGCCGTCGAGGGGCACGCCGGCTTCCTGTGCGCCGGCCGCGTGGGCGACGTGCCGGTCGCCTGCCTCCAGGGGCGCGCGCACCTCTACGAGGGGCACCCGCTGGCGAAGGTCGTGTTCGGCGTGCGCGTGCTCGCGCGGCTCGGCTGCCGCGCCGTGCTCCTGACCAACGCGGCCGGCGGCATCCACCACGGCTTCGCCGCCGGCGACCTCATGCTGCTCATCGACCACCTCAACCTGATGGGGGTGAACCCGCTCGTCGGGCCGAACGACGAGGCGCTCGGCACGCGCTTCCCCGACATGACCTACGCGCACGACCCCAGGCTGCTCGAGCTCGCGCGGGCGGCGGCGCGCGACACGGGCGTCTCCCTGCGCGAGGGGGTCTACGCCGGGCTGCTCGGGCCGACGTACGAGACGCCCGCGGAGATCCGGATGCTGCGCACGCTCGGCGCCGACGCTGTCGGGATGAGCACGGTGCCGGAGATCATCGCGCTCAGGCACATGGGCGTGCCGGCCGCGGCCATCTCGTGCATCACGAACCTCGCCGCGGGGCTGACGCGGCGCGAGCTCAACCACCGGGAGGTCGAGGAGACCGCCAGGCAGGCGCGCTCGCGGTTCACGGCGCTGCTCTCGGCGTGGGTCCGCCGCGCGGGCGAAGGCGCCGCGGAAGGGAGCGCTGCTTCGTGAGCCGCGCCCCGCACGACGCCGGCGAGGCGCCCGCCGCTGCCGAGCCCGCGCTGGCGATCGACTGGGCGGCGCTCGATCGGGCGGCCCTCGCCGTCCGGGAGCGGGCGCACGCGCCGTACTCGGGCTACTGGGTGGGCGCGGCGATCCTCGTGCGCTCCGGCCGCGTGTTCGCCGGCTGCAACGTCGAGAACGCCTCGTACGGGCTCACCATCTGCGCGGAGCGCTCGGCCATCGTGCAGATGGTGGCGGCCGGCGAGCGTGATCCGGTCGCGATCACCGTCGCCACCAGCGGGCCCGTCCTCGGCAGCCCGTGCGGCATGTGCCGGCAGACGCTCGCCGAGTTCGCCGTGGATCTCCCGATCCGGCTCATCGCCGCCGGCGGCGGCGCGCCGCCGCGGCACACCTCCCTGTCAGCGCTCCTCCCGGAGGCGTTCGGGGCGGCAGCGCTCTCGCGCTGATCGCCCCCCGCGCCCTCCCCGGGGCGCCGCCGGCTCACTCGACCGACAGCGCCTCGGCCTGCTCGATCTGAGACAGCGCGGCGGCGAGCGCCTCCCGCGCGCGCTCCAGCGAGACGCGGTCGTCGCCCCACTTCGAGCGCGCCTTCTGCAGGCGGGCGCGCTCCACGGCGAGTTGCTCGGCGAGCTGCTCGCCGTGCGTCCTCAGGGTGTCGCGCTCCTCGGTCCGGTGCGAGAGCTGGGCGCCGAGCTCGCTCTCCCGCTGCTCGGCCTCGGTGAGCCGGCCCTGCATCTCCTCGATGGCGCGCGCGCGATCGGCGAGCTCACCCAGCAGGCGGTCGCGCTCCTCGCTGCGCGCGGAGAGCTCTCCCGCGCGCTGCTCCAGCTGCTGATCGAGCTCCTCGATACGGGTCTGGAGATGCGCGACCTGGTTGCGCGCCTGCCCGAGCTCGGTCGAGAGCCCGCGGGCGATCTCGTCCAGCTCGTGCCGCTGCGCCGCCCAGGCGGCGTCCCGCTCGGCGATCTCGGCCTGGTGCGCCCCGCGGGCGTCGGCGAGCGCCTGCGCGTGCGCCGCCTCGGTCTGCGCCTGCCGATCGGCGGCGCGCGCCTCGAGCTCGGCCACGCGGTCCGCGTGGGCCTGCTCTGCGGCGCGCACGGCCTGCTCGCGCTCCTCGATGAGCTCGCGCTCCCGCACCGCGAGCTGCGCCGCGAAGTCCGCGCGCGTGGCCTCGAGCGCCAGCGCGTGCTCCTCGGCCTGGCTCTCGACGGCGCGCGCGTGCTCCCCGGCCTGGCGCTCGACGGCGCGCGCGTGCTCCTCGGCCTGGCGCTCGACGGCGCGCGCGTGCTCGGTCCGGAGGCCGAGCAGCGCGGCCGCGCGCTCGTTATCGCGCCGCTCGACCTCGTCCGCGTGCTCGCGCCGGAGCTCCTCGATGGCGGTCGCGTGCCCGCCGCGGAGCTCCTCGATCGCCGCGGCGTGCTCGCCCCGCAGCGCCTCGATCGCGGCGGCGTGCTCGGCCTGTTGCCGCTCGATCGCGGCGACCTGCTCGGCCCGCACCCCTTGCAGCGCGGCCGCGTGCTCCGCGTGGATGCGCTCGACGGCGTCGGCGTGCTCGGCGCGCGCCCCGTCCAGCGCTGCCGCGTGCTCGCGATCGCGCCGCTCCGCCTCGGCGGCGTGCTCGCGCCGGAGGGCCTCGACCGCAGCCTCCTGCTCGCGCTGCGCCGCCTCGGCCGCCGCCGCGTGCTCCGCCCTCAGCCGGTCGAGCGCCGCGGCGTGCTCCGCCTTCAGCCCATCCACGGCCGCGGCGTGCTCCGCCTTCAGCCCATCCACGGCCGCGGCGTGCTCCGCCTTCAGCCCATCCACGGCCGCGGCGTGCTCCGCCTTCAGCCCATCCACGACCGCGGCGTGCTCGGCCCGCAGCCCATCCACGGCCGCGGCGTGCTCCGCCCTCACCCCGTCCGTGGCCGCGGCGTGCTCCGCCTTCAGGCCGTCCATCGCCGCGGCGTGCTCGGCCCGCAGCCCTTCCGCCGTCGCGGCAGACTCGGCCCTCGCCCGCTCGAGCGCCGCAGCGTGCTCGCCGGCGAGCCTGTCGACGGCCGCGCGGTGCTCGGTGGCCTGCTGCTCGATCCGGGCGGCGTGCTCGGCGTTCAGCCTTTCGATCTCCGCCCGGTGGCCCGCGACCGCCTGATCGAAGCGCTCCCGCTCGGCCTGCGTGCGCTCCTCGATCTCGCGCTGCGCCGACGCCTCCGCGGCCTCGATCGCCTGAGACCTCTCGTCCGCCGCGGAGCGGAGCGCCTCCGTGTGCGCCGCCTCCGCGTCCATCAGCGCCTGCCGCGCCGCCGAGAGCTCCGCGTCGCGCGCGGCGACCTGCGCCTGCAGCTTGTCGGTGCGCGCCTTGAAGTCGTCGGCGCGCTTCGCGGCGAGCTCCTTGTCGGCGCGGAGCGACGCGAGCTGCGCGCCGAGATCCTCGCTCGAGCGCTCGAGCTCCAGGAGCCTGTCGCCCTGATCGGCCTTCTCTCGCTCGAGCGACAGCGTCTGATCCCGGAGCTCCAGGAGCTCCTTGTCCTTGCGCGACATCTGGTCGCGGAGCGCGAGGATCTCCTTGTCCTTCTTGTTCAGCGCCTCGCGCAGGTCGAGGAACTCGCGGCTCGACACGCCACCGGGCCGGGAGCCGCTGCCGCCGGCCGCGAGCTTCGCCTTGACCTCGTCGAGCTCGCGCCGGAGGCGGGACGCCTCCTGGGTGCCGTCGCTCGCCGTGGAGAGCTCGCCCTCGAGGCGGAGCGAGGTCGCTCGCGCGGCGGCCACCTCCTTGGTGAGGCGGACGATCTCGCCCTTGGACCGATCCAGCTCGGCGCGCAGGCGCTCGGCCTCGCCCGAGTCCACGTCGGAGCGAGGCGGCGCCGGCGGCGCAGGGGTCATCCGCCCGCGCTCGGAGATCGGCGCGCGGTAAGCGGCGGCCCCGCGCTCGGAGACCGGCGCGCGGTAAGCGGCGGCCCCGCGCTCGGAGACCGGCGCGCGGTAAGCGGCGATCGGCGACGAACTCACGGGCGGAGGCGCCGAGGCGGGCACGGGCGTCCTGGTGGACGTCGGCGCCCGCGTCGACGGCGCGACCGACGGTCTGGGGACGGTCCGATCGTCGATCGGCTCCTCCTCCTCGTCGCGGATGAGCCGGGTGAAGGCGCCGCCGATGAACTCCTCGATGTCCTCGTCCGGCTTGCCGGGCGACCTCGCCCCCGTCCCCTGCGGCGGCCTCGGTGGGCCCGGCACCCGGACGGCGCGCGGATCCGCCGCGGCGGCGGGCGGCGCGGCAGATGCCGGCGCCGGCGGCGCGGCAGAGCGCGGCGCTGGCGGCGCGGCGGAGGGCGGCGGCGCTGGCGGCGGCGCGGCGCTCGCGCGCGAGCCGTTCGCGATCACGGTCGCCGTGATGATCGTGGGGTCCCCCGAGTCCTCGTCGATGTCGGCCTCGAGCACCTCGGCCTCATCGATCATGATCGGATCGGCCTCCGCGTCCTCTCCGTCGAGCGGGACGTAGGTGCGGATGTGCTCGAGGAGCTCGCCGAACGCGATCGGCTTGTGGATGTAGTCCTCCGCGCGGGTCCTGAGCTTCCGGTGCTGCTCGAACGTCTCCTCGCTCGACTCGCTCGACATGATGACGAGCGGGACATCCTTGAGCTGGGCGTCCTTCTTGAGCTTGTTGCAGACCGAGAAGCCGTTCATGCGCGGCAGCTCGATCGACAGCAGGATGAGATCGGGGCGATCGGCCGCGGCGACCTGCAGGCCGACGTTGCCGTCATCGACCACCTGGACGGTGCAGCCGAGGCGGCCCAGTTCCGTGCGGAGCTCCCCGGCGAACGCCGGATCACTCTCAAATACGAGGACTTTCGTCATGTTCCGGGGTGTGCGCGGGTTCGGAGGGGAACCCAAGATATCGGCCCCCTTCGACGAGTGTCAAACACGAGGCTGGACGCGCCGTTCAGGCCGTCCGGCCGACAACGTGAGGAGCGATGAGCCGACCGGTCCAGGGTGCGATACCGGACGATCCAGGGTTCTATTGCCGGGACGAGGGCAGACAGCGGTAGACTCGCTCGCGGCTCACCTGTCGACGAAGTGGTCCGGCGGCTCGTCGCCGAAGCACAGGCCCATCTCGCGGGCCGTGACGACCGTGTCCGAGTCGAGCGGCACCGTCTTCGTCTTGCCGGCGACGTCGGCGAGGGGGACGAGCTCGATCCGGTTCGCGCGCAGCGCGACCATCCCGCTCCCGCAGTCCTCGACGAGGTAGCGCGCCGCGGCCGCGCCGAAGCGGAGCGCGAGCAAGCGGTCCGCCGTCGTGGGCCCGCCGCCGCGCTGCAGGTGGCCGAGCACGATGGAGCGCGCCTCCTTGCCGGTGCGGGCCGCGAGCTCCTTGGCCACGCGCTCGGCCACGCCCCCGAGCACGACGGTGCGGCGGAACGCGTCGCCCGCGTCCTTGATGGTCAGCTCCCCGCCCTGCGAGTACGCCCCCTCCGCCGCCACCACGATGGAGAAATGGCGCCCGCGCGACTCCCGGAGGCGGATCTTCTCGGCGATCGCCTCGTACCGGAACGGGATCTCCGGCATCAGGATGGCGTCGGCGCCCCCGGCGATGCCGGCGTTGAGGGCGATCCAGCCCGCGTGACGCCCCATCACCTCCACGACCATGATCCGCTCGTGCGCCTCGGTCGTGGAGTGGAGCCGATCGAGCGCCTCGGTCGCGATGGAGACGGCCGTGTCGAAGCCGAACGTGATGTCCGTGCAGCAGACGTCGTTGTCGATCGTCTTCGGCACGCCGATCACGAGGGGCAGCCCGCGCTCGAGGAGCTGGTTCGCGATCCGCATCGAGCCGTCGCCGCCCACCGCGATGAGCGCGTCGAACCCCTGCGCGCGGAACCTCCGCACGAGATCGTCGGACCGGTCCCGCGGCACGAGCCCGTGCTCGCCTGGGGTCGGGAAGTGGAACGGATCGCCGCGGTTCGCGGTGCCCAGGATGGTGCCCCCGAGGTGCGCGATGCCGCGGACGCGCTCGCGGTCGAGCCGGATGAGGCCGTCCGGAGCGTCGTCGAGCAACCCGCGGTAGCCCTGCCGGATCCCCCAGACCTCCCAGCCGCGCTCGAGCGCGGCGAGCGTGGTCGCGCGAATGACAGCGTTGAGCCCGGGCGCGTCGCCTCCGCCGGTGCTGATAGCGATCTTGCGTGCCGCCATGAGGAGCGCAGCATTGCGAGCCCTCCTCGGCGACGCAATAGACATCTCCGCGTCGCGGCCTCGCTCGGCGCGGCGGCGTGGAGGCGCGCGCGCCTCCGCGCCGTCGCTGCGCCACGACGAGCCGCGACCCCGCGCTGCGACGAGCGCAGGGCGAGCGAGCCTGCCGCGAAGCGACCTTCGCACCTCGCTGCCAGCCGCGCGATGCAGGCGTGTCGCGCGCGGTCGGGGCCGCCGCGGAAAGCGCCTCGAGCCGGCGGAGCGCCGGCATGACGGTCGCGAGCGCCGCCGACGGGGTATAGGCATGCGCATGCGGCCACCCCGGACGCGCGCCCCCGTATGAACCGCGCCACCCTGATCCGAGGCATCCAGCTCATCGTCACGCTGACGCTCGCGTCGTTCGCGTACGTGCTCTACAGCGAGATCCACGACAAGCAGGAGAGCCTCGCCGCAGGGCTCGCGCACGTGCGGCCGGGCTGGCTGCTCGTCGGCGCCGTGCTGGCGCTGCAGGAGGGCGTGTTCGGGGGCCTCAGGATCTGGGTCCTCGGGCGCGTGCTCTGGCCCGGGCTCCGCGTGCGCACGGCGGTGACGTCGGAGTTCGTGCTGATGTTCTGCGCCGGGGTGACCCCCGGGCAGGCCGGCGCGGCGCCCTCGCAGGCCGCCGTCCTCGTGCACGGCGGCATGCGCCTCGTCGACGTCGCCACGGCCGCGCTGCTCACCGCCTCGTGCACGGTCTCGTTCTTCCTGCTGTCTGCCGTCGCCATCTTCACGCTCCGGCACCACGGGATGCTGGTCTTGCAGGGGGGCCAGCAGATCGAGTGGCTGCTCCTGTTCACCGTCGCCATGTTCGGCTCGGGGCTCGTGGCGCTGATCGCCGCGGCGGCGTACCCGCCGCTCCTCAAGGCGGTCGTCCGCGCGCTGTCGGTGCCGCTCGGGAGGCTCCTGCGCGCCGTCCTGCTGGGCGCCCGGCGCGTGCCTCGGCTGCGGGCCCGCGCCGAGGCCGCGCTCGCCGCGCCCGGCAGCACGACCGCGCGCCTGCTGCGGAGCGTCGACGAGTTCCACCAGGGCTTCCGCATCTACATGCGCCGCGGCAAGCGCGCCTACGCCGCCGCCCTGCTGCTCACGTTCGCCTTCTTCTGCTCGCGGTTCGCGGTCGCCTACTTCATCCTGCTCGGGCTCGGCATCCCGACCTCGCCCTCGACCTTCGTCTCGGTGGGCCCGCCGATCTTCCAGGTGATCCTGACGCAGACGCTGCTCAACTTCGCGCTCTACATGAGCCCGACGCCCGGCGCGAGCGGCGTCGCCGAGCTCGGATCGAACGCGCTGATGTCGCCCTGGGTGAGGGGCGCGTTCGTGGTGCCGTACGTCGTCCTCTGGCGGGTGCTCACGCTGTTCCTCTGCATGTTCGTGGGGGGCATCTACGTCTTCCGCTACCTCGGCACCGACGTGCTCGAGGAGCGCGTGAAGCAGACGGAGGCGGAGAAGCGCGCGCTCGAGGAGGCAGCGCGCGCGGCCGAGGAGGCGGCGCGCGCCGCCGAGGCGCAAGACGAGACCGCCGGCCAGCGGCGAGGCGTGGGGTGACGCGGGGCGGGGCGGCGCGGGACGGCCCGCGCCGGCCGCGCCGCCGAGCTCGGGGCGGGATCAGCGCGCGGGGATGGGCACGGCCGCGAACTGGACGACCTTCCCGCGCCGCACCTTGAGGAGCGCGATCGACCCGTCCTTGACCTTCGCGATGGCCGCGCGGAGCCCGGCCACATCCTTGACCGGCGCGCCGTTCACCTCGAGGATCACGTCGCCCACCTGGATCTCCTGCTGGTCGCCGCCCGACGCGAACCCGTCGACCCGCACCCCGCCGCCGGCGGCGTCGGAGACCTGGATGCCGAGCTTCTCGGCGCTCTGCTGCCGCTCGGGCCGGGCGCCCTGGGTCGGCCGCGGGCGGCTTCCGGCGTCGCCCTCCTCGTCCTGGAGCGCGTCCAGCTTGGCCACGAGCTCCTGCCGCTTCTCGGCGCGCACCACGGTCACCTTGATCTCGGCGCCGGGGGCGTTGCGCGCCACGTTGCGCCGCAGCTCCTCGGCGTGGAGGATCGGGATGCCGTTGACGTCCACGATGACGTCGCCCGGCTTGATGCCGGCGCGCGCGGCGGCGCCGCCCGGCTCGACCTCGGCGACGAGCGCGCCCTTCGGCCCGTCCAGCTTGAGCGCCGCGGCGAGATCGCGCGTGACGGGCTGGAACAGGAGGCCGAGCTTGCCGCGCTCGACGAACCCCTTCTCGCGGAGCTGCGGGAGCACGTCCTTCAGCGCGTCGATCGGGATCGCGAAGCCGATGCCGTTGGCGCCCGCCCTGATGGCGGTGTTGATGCCCACGACCTCGCCCCGCCAGTTGAACAGCGGCCCGCCGCTGTTGCCCGGGTTGATGGAGGCGTCGGTCTGGATGAAGTCGTCGTAGGGCCCCGCGCCGATCGCGCGCGCCTTCGCGCTCACGATGCCGAGCGTGACCGTGTGGCCGAGGCCGAACGGGTTGCCGACCGCGAGCACGTGCTCGCCGACCCGCAGCTGCTCGCTCGACCCGAGCGGCGCCACGGGCAAGCCGTTCGCGCCCTTCAAGCGCAGGAGCGCGAGGTCGAGCTTGGGATCGCGGCCGACGACCTCGGCCTCGAACTCCCGCTCGTCGGCGAGCCGGACGCGGACGCCGGACGCGTCGTGGATGACGTGCTCGTTCGTCACGACGTAGCCGCTCGGGTCGATGATGAAGCCGGTGCCGAGCGCCGTCTGCGTGGGCCGCGGGCCGCGCGGGGCGCCGCGGCCGCCGCCCTGGGGGCCGAAGAAGAAGTCGAAGGGATCGAGCCCCTCGCGACCCACGGATTCGTGGAGCGTGGTGATGTTGACGACCATGGGCCTCACCCGGTCGGACAGCGCGGCGACGTCGAAGGTGGCCGGCACCGGCGCGGGCGGGAGCGTCACGGTCGACACGGGCGGCGCCGCGTCCGCCGGCGCGACGGCCGCGGCCTGGGTGGAAGGGGGCGTGGCGTGAGCCTGTTGACCGCACCCGCCCAGCGAGAGCGCCGCCAGCGAGAGCAGCGCGAGGGCCGAAGCGCGGGAGCGATGGGAAACCGCTTGAATCATGGAATCTCCGTCGGGCAGTCGAAGGGTCCCGTCCTGCGATCGGCGAACAGGGGACGCACTGCGTTCATTCCGCCGCAGAAATAACGCCCCATGCTCCGCTGACAAGGGCGGGCGCCGGGCATCGGAGCGCGGCGCGCGCTCCGAGCGGCGCGCGCCGGCCGCCGTCCGGTCCGCGGTCCATGGCGGCGCCGCGCGGTTCGCCGCGGCGGCGGGGCATGTCGAGATTTGAGCCGCGAGCTCGGCAGGGCTGCTAGGGTGCGCGCTCCTGGAGGCGAGCGATGCAGAGCGACGAGGGCCTACTGCGAGGGCGCAAGATCGGGTTTCTTGGCGGCGGGAACATGGCAGAGGCGCTCATCCGAGGCCTGCTCCAGGGGGGCGCCGTGAGCGCGGCGCAGGTCCGGGCGAGCGATCTGAAGGGCGAGCGCCTCAAGTTCCTGCACGAGCGCTACGGCATCGAGACCACCGAGGACAACGACGCGCTCTGCCGGTGGGCTGACGTCCTGGTCATCGCCGTCAAGCCGCAGATCGTCGATCGCGTCCTCGCCCCCATCTCGGCGGGGCTCGGCGGCACCGACGTGGTGATCTCGGTCGCGGCCGGCGTGCCCATCGACGCCATCGAGGCCCGCCTGCCGGAAGGCGCGCGCGTCATCCGCAGCATGCCGAACACCGCCGCGATCGCGCTCGCCGGCGCCACCGCGATCTCCGCCGGCAACCACGCCACGACCGATGATGTCGAGATCGCGCGGACCCTGTTCCAGGCGGTCGGCCGCGTGGTCGTCCTCGACGAGTCGCTGCTCGACGCGGTGACCGGCCTGTCCGGCAGCGGCCCCGCCTACGTCATGCTGATAATCGATGCGCTCGCCGACGGCGGCGTCAAGGTCGGCCTCGGCCGGGACGCGGCGCTGCTGCTCGCCGCGCAGACGGTGTACGGCGCCGCCAAGCTCCAGCTCGAGACAGGCGAGCACCCCGGGCGGCTGAAGGACATGGTGACGAGCCCCGGCGGCACCGCCATTGCCGGCCTCCACACGCTGGAGGCAGGCGGCCTCCGTCGCACGCTGATCGACGCGGTCGAGGCCGCGTCCAATCGATCCGCCGAGCTGGGCGCCCAGATGGCGAAGAAGCTCCGCCGCACCTGACGCGTAAAGAAGCTGCAGGAGGCCGGCGGCGCATCGGGCGCCGCGCCGGCGGAGCCAGCGCGGCAGTCGACAGTCGGCAGTCGACATGCCCGCCAGGTGGCATGCATCAACAGGAGCGTGCCACGACATCGCCTCTGAGCTCTGAAGCGCAAAGACGGAGTCTCCCTCCGATCTCGTGGAGATCCCCCGGAGCACCGGCGCTGTCCCGCGTCGGCCTGGAAAGGGCCTGACGCGGAGGACGGAATGCGCGTCCGCTCGCACTCTGCATCAGGCGTCGCTCGCACGTAGGCGGAGTCAACAGGAGCAAGGGTGTTCCTGGGGAGCAGGGCAGATGTAACGAGCGATGGCGCTCTATCCCACCGCCTACGAGGAGGGGTGTGACGACATGGCATGCGGAGCGCGCACGAGCCACCGAGAGCGCTTTGTTCGAGTACACGGAGCCATCGAGCACACAAGGCGAGACGTCGAAGCACGGCTGAAGTCACCTGGGCCGACAGACTCCATGAGCTCGTCGGCTCGAGCCTGCGTCGAGATCTTGCTCTCTGGATCATCCTCACTTCCGCTCAAGCGCGTCGCGTGCAGCGTTGGCAGCGCGCAGCGGAGCCCGGGCGCGCGGATCTGCCGCGGCGGCGGGCGAACCCAGGTGATTGATTTTCCTCATCTGGTGGGTTCACGCTGAACACCGCTGTCGCGCTCGTGGAGGGTAGGCTGCTTCATTCCATGCGTATCCGGGTTTGTCGAATGTTGCTCGGGACAGCCCAACCTGGTTTGTCACCACGAAGCTTGACCTCGAGAGCAGAACGCATGACACTCCATCGCATGCAGACATCACGATTTCTCTTTACAAGCATACTGACGGTTGTTGGCGCCCTCGTCGCGCTCCCTGGCTGTGGTGACGACGACGGCAGTGGTGGGAACGGGACCACCGGGACCACCACTGCCTCCGGCACCGGCGGCGACGGCGGTGACGGCGGCACCGGCGAAGGAGGCAGCGGTGAAGGGGGCGGCGACGGCGGCGGCGGCAGCGCGCCGGACGTCAGCTGTACCACCTACTGCGCGGCGATCATGGCGAACTGTACCGGGGATGCTGCGCAGTACAAGAGCGAGGCTTCCTGTAAAGCCTTCTGCGCCGATCTCCCCGAGGGAGCCGCGGGGGACACGTCGGGCAACTCGCTCGCCTGCCGCGCCTACCACGCCACCGCGGCCGAGATGGACGCAGCCACGCACTGCGTCCACGCGGGTCCAGCCGGCGCCGGGGCCTGCGGCACGCCGGCCGAGTCGTTCTGCTCGGTCGCGCCCGCGGCGTGCCCCGATGTCTTCGCAGATACGGATGCTTGCGATACAGCGGTCGCCGACTTCGATGCAGAAGAGCCCTACACGGGTCCGGACAGCATGGGCGACACGCTCGCCTGCCGCCTGTATCACCTCACGGAGGCCACGGTCGACCCGACGACGCACTGCCCGCACATCGGGACAGAATCGGCGGTCTGCGCCGCCCTTTGATCGCGCCCTGGGAGGCGCGGCTCCCGTGCCGTGCCTCCCTGCTGTGAAAAGGCCCTGTGCTCCGGCCCTCTCCGCGCGTCTCGCGCCCGACGCGTCGATGGGCGAATTGCCACAGCTGTCACAGATCGCCACGCGAGATACCAGTCCAGCGCGGTAGAGCCATCTTGAACGACGACGTCGTCGGACGGAATGGCCGGTTCCGCCGCGGGCGGCGCCTCCGGTGTCCACATCGCACGGGGACGGCGTGGCCTCTCGCCCAGCCGGCGCACTCGAGAAGCCGAGGCCACGCGCCCGTCCCGGAACTGCATACGGGTCGCGCCGCGCCGGCAGCACGCCGCGCCGGCAGCACGCTGCGCCGCGCCGGCAGCACGCTGCGCCGCGCCGGCAGCACGCCGCGCCGCGCTGGCAGCACGCCGCGCCGCGCCGCGCCGCGCGGAGGTGTTGGCGACCGGCCGTCTCTTGACTATGTTCGCCGCGTCGCAGCGGGACAGGCGATCGCCGGCGGCCGGGGAAACCCGGGCGCGGGAGGAAAGTCCGAGCTCCGCAGGGCAGGGTGCCGGGTAACGCCCGGTGAGAGCGATCTCGAGGAAAGTGCCACAGAGAACAGACCGCCGCGCCGCGCGCCTCGCGAGGGCGAGGAGCCTCCTGCCCGGACGGGCAGCGCTCCGAGCCTCCGCTGGCTCGCCGCGCGGCAAGGGTGAAACGGCGGGGTAAGAGCCCACCGCGCCCTTGGCAACAAGGGCGGCACGGCAAACCCCACCTGGAGCAAGGCCGCGTAGGGAGGCGTCCGCGGCGGCGAAAGCCGTCACGGCAAGGGCTGCCCGCCCCAGGCCTCCGGGTTGGCTGCTTGAGGCGCGCGGTGACGCGCGTCCTAGAGGAATGATCGCCGGCGCAAGGGGGGCGACCCCCCGCGCAACAGAACTCGGCTTACGTCCCCTGTGACCACGAGGCCCCGCCCCGGCGGGGCCTCGCGCTTTTGTGATCGACCACCGCTCACGTGTGGCAAGGCGCTACGCCGCGGGCGCGCCGCCACGCAGCCAGCGGCGCTACGCCACGCCGCGGGCGCGCCGCCACGCCGCGGGCGCGCCGCCACGCCGCCAGCGGCGCTACGCCGCCAGCGGCTGGAGGCGGTCGCGCAGCTTCTTCTTGGCGCGCGCCTCGAGCTGCCGAGCCCGCTCGCGCGACACCCCCAGGCGACGCCCGATCTCGGCGAGCGACAGCTCCTCCTCGGGATCCGCCATCATCCGGGTCTCGACGATGTACCGCTCGCGCGGATCGAGGTTCTCCACCGCCTGCGTGAGCCGCTCGCGGAGCAGCGCCCCCTCCTCCGCGCGGGAGAAGCGCTCCTCCTGGTCCTGGTCGTCGGCCGGGAGCGTGTCGACCAGCGATCGGGCGCCATCCTCGAACACCTTGGTGTCGAGCGAGACGTCCCGGGCCTCCAGCCGGTGGGCCATCTCCAGCACCTTCTCCGCGGGCGCGCCGAACTTCTCGGCCAGCAGCCGGTCGCCCTCCTCCCCCTCGCCCACGAGGCCCGCGATGCGCGCCCGCTCCCGCCGCAGCCGGAAGAACATCTTCGAGCGCAGCGGGCCCGAGCCCACGCCGACCAGGCTCCAGGAGTGGATGACGTGGTTCAGGATGTACGCCCGGATCCAGTAGGCCGCGTAGGTCACGAAGCGATTTCCGCGATCGGGGTCGTACTTGCGGATCGCATGGACGATCCCGAAGTTCCCCTCGGCGATGAGGTCGGACAGAGGGATTCCGTAACGCCGGTAGCTGATCGCGATCGAGACAACATGCCTCAGGTTCGCGAGCGCGAGCGCAGCCGCGGCCTGCTCGTCGCCGTGGTCCCGCCACCGTCGAGCGAGCTCGACCTCTTCCTCGCGCGACAGCTCCGGGATCTGCCGAACATGCGTGATGTAGCGCGAAACGGCGCTGGCCTGATCTCGGGACGTTTGCACAGGGTTTCCTTCGGGGTCCGAAGACCCCGGTTCGATTGATGAGGCCGGCCTGCGCCGGACCTCGGCTCCTGCTGTCGAGGCCGGCTTGCGCCGGACCTCGATCGCGTTGATCGCTTCGCCGGCACTTGCCGACGGTGTGGTTGGTTCGAGATTCCGAAGGGAGCAGCCCACCAAGACTGCGATGCAGTTGGCATGCCGCCCCGGGCGGGCAGGTTGTGCACCATGGCGCGACCCCGTGGCGCACGACGGCTCAGGCGCATCTGCGCGAGCAGCGAGGCAAAAAGGATGCGCTAGAGAGCCGGGAAGCGCTGGACGCTCCGGGCAGACGCGCTCACGCTGCCCGTGTGCATCTCACGTCGGCCGCTCCGGCGATGGGCGGAGCGGGCCAGGACGGAAGCGTGGTCCGGGGGGGAGAAGCGAGCGCCGGATCAGACCGAGAACGAGGAGCCGCAACCGCAGGTGCTCTTCACCGACGGGTTGCTGAACTTGAACCCCGAGCCGTGGAGGCCTTCCACGTAATCGATCTCGGTGCCGTCGAGATACTGGAAGCTCAGCGGGTCGATGTAGAGCTTGACGCCACGGTCCTCGAACTCCTCGTCGAACTCCGTGGGCTTGTCCTCGAAGTAGAGGTCGTAGGAGAAGCCTGCGCATCCGCCGCCCACGACGCGCAGGCGCAATCCCTGCCCCAGCAGCTCCTCCGCGGTCGCGATCTCCATCACCTTCTCGGCTGCCTTCTGCGTGATCGTGATCATCCTGGAATCTCCTCTGCGTGCTTAGTCCGGCGATGGGCGGTGGGGTGTTTCCCGGGGGCGCTCGCCCCGCCGGTGGAAGGGCAACCCAGCACGAGCCCGGCCGGCCGTGCCCTGGGGTGGGGTGCTCAGGGCTAGCCAAAGATACGCACCTCCAGGGATATCCGCCAGTGCCTCAGCCGCAGCGGGATACGGCAGGGCCCGGATTGCCCGTCCGTCATGGGGACGCTTCCCCATCCGGCGCGGCGAGGCCAGCCGTAAGGCAGGCGCCGAGAGCGCCGCCGGGCCGCGCCCGCTCGCCTCCTCGAGGGCAGCCGTCGCCCGGCCTCGAGCTGCCGCTTGACGCCCGCGGGCGGGGCCGCCAGGCTGCCATCCCACCATCCGGATTGAGGGATGTCCGTTGCCCGATCTCAGCGCCACGACCGAGCTGCTCCGACTCCTGGGCGACCCCGCCCGGGTCCGCCTGCTCGCGCTGCTCGGCCGCGAGGAGCTCACCGGCGCGGAGATCAACGACATCACGCAGCTCGCGGAGCCCCGCGTCTCCACGAGGACGAACGACCCCGGGCCGCGCAGCCCGACCCGCAGAACGGCCGCTTCGACGCCGTAACCCCCACGGTAAAGAAGCCCAGGAGACGAGCAGATCCATGAACGGAAGCGAACGCCCCGCGCGCCTCGAAGAGATCCTCGACACCCGGATCCTGTGCCTCGACGGGGCGATGGGCACGATGATCCAGCGCTACCGCCTGGGCGAGGCCGACTACCGCGGCGAGCGCTTCCGCGACCACGCGATCGACCTCAAGGGCAACAGCGATCTCCTCGTCCTGACGCGGCCGGACGTCATCGCGGAGATCCACGGCGCGTACCTGGAGGCCGGCGCCGACATCATCGAGACGAACACCTTCACGGGCACCTCGATCGCCCAGGCCGACTACCGGCTGGAGTCGCTCGCGTACGAGATCAACCTGACCGCGGCCCAGATCGCGCGGAAGGCGGCCGACGCGTGGACGGCGCGCACGCCCGGCAAGCCGCGCTTCGTCGCGGGCTCGATGGGGCCGACGCCGAAGACGCTGTCGATCTCGCCGAGCGTGAACGACCCGTCGTTCCGCGCGGTCACCTTCGACGAGCTGCGGCGGTCGTTCGCCGAGCAGGTGCGCGGGCTCGTCGACGGGGGGGCCGACGTGCTCCTCGCGGAGACGTTCCTCGACACGCTGAACATGAAGGCGTGCCTCGTCGCGATGGAGGAGGTCTTCGCGGAGAAGGGGCGGCGCCTCCCGATCATGCTCAGCGTGACGATCACCGACCGGAGCGGCAGGACGCTCGCCGGCCAGACGATCGACGCGTTCTGGACGAGCGTGGAGCACGCGAGCCCGCTCAGCGTCGGCCTCAACTGCGCCCTCGGCGCGGCCGACATGCGGCCCTACCTCGTGGACCTCGCGAAGCTCGCGCGGGCGCGGGTGAGCTGCTACCCGAACGCGGGCCTGCCGAACGCGTTCGGCGAGTACGACGAGCTACCGGAGACGACGTCGCGGCTGCTCGCGGAGTTCGCGGACAGCGGGCTCGTGAACATCGTCGGCGGCTGCTGCGGAACGACGCCCGACCACATCCGCGCGATCGCCCAGGCGACGGCGAAGCTCAGGCCGCGCCCGGTGCCCGCGGAGCGCGACGGCTTCGGGCGCTTCAGCGGCCTGGAGACGCTCGTCATCCGCCCCGACACGAACTTCCTGATGATCGGCGAGCGGACCAACGTGACGGGCTCCGCCCGGTTCATGGAGCTCATCAAGAAGGGCGACTTCACGACAGCGCTGGAGGTGGCGCTCGATCAGGTGCGCGGCGGGGCGAACATCCTCGACGTCAACATGGACGAGGGCATGCTCGACTCCGAGCAGGCGATGACGACGTTCCTGAATCTCATCGCCACCGAGCCCGAGATCGCCCGCATCCCGATCATGATCGACAGCTCGAAGTGGTCGGTCATCGAGGCGGGGCTCAAGTGCATCCAGGGCAAGGGGGTCGTCAACTCGATCAGCCTCAAGGAGGGGCCGGAGGACTTCCTCGAGAGGGCGCGCACCGTCCGGCGCTACGGGGCGGGCGTCGTGGTGATGGCGTTCGACGAGGTCGGCCAGGCCGAGACGGTGGAGCGGAAGGTCGCGATCTGCCAGCGCGCCTACAAGCTCCTCACCGAGGAGGTCGGCTTCGATCCGCAGGACATCATCTTCGACCCGAACATCCTCGCGATCGCGACCGGCATCGAGGAGCACAACGAGTTCGCCAGGAACTTCATCGAGGCGACGCGGATCATCAAGGCGACCTGCCCGGGGGCGCGCATCAGCGGCGGCGTGTCGAACCTGTCGTTCTCGTTCCGCGGCAACAACGTGGTCCGCGAGGCGATGCACTCGGCCTTCCTGTACCACGCGATCCGGGCCGGCATGGACATGGGCATCGTGAACGCGGGGCAGCTCGCGGTCTACGAGGACATCCCGAAGGACCTGCTCGAGCGGGTGGAGGACGTCATCTTCGACCGGCGCCCGGACGCGACCGAGCGGCTCGTCGAGTTCGCCGAGCAGGTGAAGGGCAAGGGGAAGAAGAAGGAGCTCGACCTCGCCTGGCGCGAGGGCCCGGTCGAGGCGCGGCTGTCGCACGCGCTCGTGAAGGGGCTCGTCGACTTCATCGAGGCGGACGTGGAGGAGGCGCGGAAGAAGTACCAGAAGCCGCTCTCCATCATCGAGGGGCCGTTGATGGACGGGATGAAGATCGTCGGCGAGCTGTTCGGCGCCGGGAAGATGTTCCTCCCGCAGGTGGTGAAGAGCGCCCGCGTGATGAAGCGCGCCGTCGCGTACCTCATGCCGTTCATGGAGGCCGAGAAGGCGGCGGGCGCCTCGTCGTCGCAGGGGAAGGTCGTGATGGCGACCGTGAAGGGCGACGTCCACGACATCGGCAAGAACATCGTGGGCGTGGTGCTCGGGTGCAACAACTACGAGGTCGTCGACCTCGGCGTGATGGTGCACCAGGACAGGATCCTGGAGGCCGCGCTGACCGAGAAGGCCGACATGATCGGGCTGAGCGGCCTGATCACGCCCTCGCTCGACGAGATGGTCAGCGTGGCGCGCGAGATGGAGCGGCGGGGCATCCAGCTGCCGCTGCTCATCGGCGGGGCGACGACGAGCCGGCAGCACACGGCCGTGAAGATCGCGCCCGAGTTCAGCGGGACCGTGGTGCACGTGCTCGACGCGTCGCGGGCCGTGGGCGTCGTGTCGAGCCTGCTCGATCAGGCGAACCGGCCGGCCTTCGACGCGCAGAACCGGGAGGAGCAGGCCAAGCTGCGCGAGCTCTTCGCGAGGAAGCGGGCGAAGCCGCTCGTGACGCTCGCCGCGGCGGACGAGGGGCGGCTCAAGATCGCGTGGCGGCCCGAGGACATCGCGAGGCCGTCGTTCACGGGGCGGCGCGTGGTGGACGACGTGTCGCTCTCCGAGATCGCGAAGTACATCGACTGGACGTTCTTCTTCACCGCCTGGGAGCTCCGGGGGCCGTTCCCGCAGATCCTGGAGCACCCGCAGTACGGCGAGGCGGCGCGCGAGCTGTTCGAGCACGCGCAGAAGGTGCTGCGGCGGATCATCGACGGCGCGCTGCTCAAGGCGCGGGGCGTCTACGGGTTCTGGCCGGCGAGCGGGGAGCAGCGGGACATCGTGCTCTACGAGGACGAGGCGCGCGCGCGCGAGCTCGTCCGGTTCAACATGCTCCGCCAGCAGCAGGTGAAGGCCGCGGGCGGCGGCGCCGCCGACGAGCAAGGTGAGAAGGCCGTGGGCGGGGAGCGGCCGTACCTGTCGCTCGCCGACTTCGTGGCGCCGCGGCAGAGCGGGCTCGCCGATCACGTCGGCGCGTTCGCGGTGACGGCGGGGCTCGGGCTCGAGGAGGTCGTGCGCGCGTACGAGAAGGACAAGGACGACTACAGCGCGATCATCGCGAAGGCGCTCGCGGACCGGCTCGCGGAGGCGTTCGCGGAGCTGCTGCACGCGCGGGCGCGGAAGGACTGGGGGTACGGCGCGGGGGAGGCGCTGACCAACGAGGAGCTGATCGAGGAGAAGTACCGGGGGATCCGGCCGGCATTCGGGTACCCGGCGTGCCCGGATCACACCGAGAAGAGCAAGCTGTTCGCGCTGCTCGACGCGCCCGCGGTCGGCATCGAGCTGACCGAGAGCTTCGCGATGATGCCGGCGGCGAGCGTCAGCGGCATCTACCTGGCGCACCCCGCATCGCGGTATTTCATGGTGGGGCGCCTCGGCAGGGATCAGGTCGCGGACTACGCGAAGCGCAAGGGGATCACGGTCGAGGAGGCCGAGAGGTGGCTGTCGCCGAGCCTCGGCTACGACCCGAAGGCGGCTGCCAGCTCATGAGGCAGGCGCGCCGTCTTCCTCGCCTCGCAGGGTTCGAGCCGAGCGCACCGCATCCTTCTGGTCCGGGCAAGCGAGACTGGGTGCTGCTCGGCGTGCTCGTCGCGATCGGGCTGCTCGAAGCGGCCGCGAAGCTGGAACGGTCGTGGACGTCCGCCTCTCTGGTGGTCGGCGTCGCGCTCATGCCCACGCTGTTGTGGCGGCGTTCGCGGCCGCTCTTGATGGTCTCGATCTTGTTCGGCGCGACCGCAGCCATCGCGCTGGCCCGGCTCTCGACCGGCAGCGACCTCCCCCCGCTGTACACGGCGGCCTCCCTGTTGTTGCTCCCCTACTCGCTGCTCCGGTGGGGTGCAGGACGCGAGGTCATGATGGGCTCGACCCTCATGCTGGCCTCGGCGTCGCTGCGTCTCCTCTCGGATCACGCGAAGGTGAGCGACGTCATCGGGGGCGTCGCCGTCCTGCTCTCCGCCATGGCGCTCGGTGCGGCGGTCCGCTATCGGGCTCGCGCGCGCTCCCACGAGATCGAGCAGGTGAAGATGCGCGAGCGCGAGCAGCTCGCCCGCGACCTCCACGATACGGTCGCCCACCACGTGTCGGCCATCGCCATCCGCGCGCAGGCCGGCCTGGCCACGGCGCCCACGAACCCGGAGGCCGCGATCGACGCGCTCCGCGTCATCGCGACCGAGGCGTCGCGTACCCTCACCGAGATGCGCGCGATGGTCCGGCTCCTGCGGCGAGACGAATCCGCCGATCTCGCGCCCAACCCGCGCATCGCGGACCTGGAGCGCCTGGCCCATCGGCCCGCCGAAGGCCCCGAGATCCATGTCGATATCTCCGGGGACCTCGACGACCTCTCACCGTCCGTTTCCGCCGCCATCTACCGCCTCGCGCAGGAGTCGATCACCAACGCTCGGCGACACGCGCGGCACGCGACGCGGATCGACGTCGGAGTCACCGCCGACGATGCCTCGGTGCGCCTGCGTGTCAGCGACGACGGCGACCCCCCGCACGCTCGCCCGTCCGCCTCGGCGGGCTACGGGCTCCTCGGTATGATCGAGCGAGCGGAGCTGCTCGGCGGCACTTGCCACGCGGGCCCCAACCCGGAGCGCGGCTGGGCGGTGACCGCCGTGCTGCCTCGAAAAGGACCGGCCACATGAGCATTCGAGTCATCATCGCCGACGATCAGGAGATCGTCCGCACCGGGCTCACGATGATCCTCAACGCCCAGCCCGACATCGAGGTCGTGGGCGTCGCCGCCGACGGACTCCAGGCCGTGCGGCTGGCGCTCGACCTTCACCCCGACGTGTGCCTGCTCGACATTCGCATGCCCGGTATGGACGGCATCGAGGCCACGCGACGGCTCGCCGGCCCGAATGTCGACCGGCCCGTCGGGGTCGTCGTGATCACCACCTTCGACCACGACGACTATGTGTATGGCGCACTCAAGGCAGGCGCCCGCGGCTTCCTGCTGAAGGACGCCGGCCCTGACCTGCTCGCGCAGGCCATCCGCGCCGCCGCGAGCGGCGACGCCCTGATCGCTCCGAGCATCACCGCACGGCTCCTCGCTGCGTTCGCCGACTCCCGGCGCGACCTGCCGCGAGCGCAGCCGAGGGACGCCCTCACCGACCGGGAGGAAGAGGTCCTCCTCACCGTGGCCCGCGGGCGCACCAACGCCGAGATCGCCGACGAGCTCCACATCAGCCTCGGCACCGTCAAGAGCCACATCGCGAGCCTCATGACCAAGCTCGGCGCGCGCAACCGGGTCGAGATCGCGATCTGGGCGTACGAGACCCATCGCGTCCGGAGCTGATCAGCCGAAAGTACGATCTGACGATCGGCCTCTCGGCCGGCTCAGATCTGGCCGCTCTGCCGATGTTCCGCGACGGAGCCATCGTTACTCTCGAGCGCATGATGGATGAGAGCGCTGCGGTGTCCTGTTCGTCGCCCTCCGTGTCGCCGCCGAGCGCCCGGCGCCTGGAGGGCCGACGACAAGAGCCGTCGAGCACGACGGTCCCCTCGGCGAAGGGGGTGGGGCGAGTGCCCGCGCTGCTGATCGCGCTCAGCGCGGTCCCGGTCGCCGCCGGCATCGTTCGCCTGGTCGGGCTGGCCGGCGGCGCGCAGATCACACCGGAGAACGCGCGGTTCTTCGCGGCGCCCCTGTCCGCGGTGCTGCACATCGTCAGCGTCAGCGTGTGGTGCGTCCTGGGTGCTTTCCAGTTCTCTTCCGGCCTGCGCCGCCGGAGCCCCGGCTGGCACCGCGCTGCTGGACGGGTGCTGGTTCCTCTCGGGCTCGCCGCCGCGCTCTCGGGACTCTGGCTGACCCGGACCTACCCCCCTGCCGATCACGACGGCCCGCTCCTTCATGCCATGCGGCTGGTGGTGGGCTCGGCGATGGTCTTGTTCATCTGCCTCGGCTTCGTCGCCATCCGCCGCCGGGACATCGCCGGGCACCGCGCCTGGATGGTGCGTGGCTATGCGCTCGGCCTCGGCGCCGGCACGCAGGTGCTGACCCACGTGCCCTGGCTCCTGTTCGGAGGCATCCAGGACGAGCTCAGCAGGGCGCTCGCCATGGGGGCCGGCTGGGCGATCAACCTCGCCGTGGCCGAGTGGATCCTCCGCAGGCGACCCGCCCTTCCGGCGCGGCCCCGCGCGCTCGGAGTCGCGCCATGAAGGCCATCGTCCGGGTCGGCGAAGAGGTCGGGCTGCACCCCCGCGATGCGGCGCGGCAGGAGCCGTGATAGACAGCCTTCCATGACCGAGGCCGAATGGTTTGACATGAACCGCGCTGCCTGGAACGAGCGCACCCGAGTGCACGTGGCGTCCAAGTTCTACGATCTGGCCTCGTTCCGGGCCGGCGCGAGCTCTCTCAAGCCGATAGAGCTCGAGCAGGTCGGCGACGTGCGCGGCAAGACGCTCCTCCACCTGCAATGCCACTTCGGACAGGACACGCTCTCCTGGGCGCGGCAGGGGGCGCGCGTCACCGGGCTGGACCTCTCCGACGAGGCCATCAAGGCCGCGCGCGGGCTCGCCGAGGAGCTGTCGGTCGACGCGCGGTTCGTCGAGGCGAACACCTACGACGCGCCCGCGGCCCTCGGCGGCGAGACGTTCGACGTCGTCTTCACCTCGTATGGCGTGCTCGGGTGGCTCCCGGACATGGGGCGCTGGGCGCGCGCGGCGGCCGCGTGCCTGAAGCCCGGGGGCGTCCTGCACCTCGTCGAGTTCCATCCCGTCGTGTGGACCTTCGACGACGCGTTCGAGCACATCGCCTATGCCTACGACGGGCACGGGGAGCCGATCATGACCGAGCAGACGGGCACGTACGCCGATCGCAGCGCGCCCGTGAAGCTCCAGGAGATCGGCTTCAACCATGGGATCGGGACGGTGGTGACAGCGCTGCTCGACGCGGGGCTCGCGCTGGAGCGGCTCCGCGAGTTCGACTGGTCTCCCTACGACATCTTCCCGGACATGGAAGAAGGGCCAGCTGGGCAGTTTCGCATGAAGAAGTTCGGGCGCCGCATCCCGCTCGTCTATGCGCTCGCGGCGCGACGGCGTGCCTGAGCGGCGGCGGCTCAGGCGGCGAGCGCGTTCAGCGGGCTCTTCCGCCCGAGGCCGCCGTGGAGGTCCTGGACACGGCCGAGCCACTCGAGCAGCGGGTCGTCGCCCTTGAGGAGCGGGGCGGTGGCGACCGACGCGACCCAGAGCAGGAAGCCACCAACGATGTAGTCCGCATAGCCAGGGTGCGCCCCCGACAGGAAGGGCCCGCCACCCTTCAGCGTCAGTCGAACCGAGTCGAGACCCGCGCGCGCCGCCTCGATCCGCTCCGCGCGCCCATGGGCCAGCTCCTCCAGCGTGAAGCCGAGCAGCTTCTCCCGGCTCTGCCGGAAGTAGTCGCGATCTCTCTCGAGCGCGTGGTCGAAGACGTCCTTCACGTATGCGAAGAAGAGCGGCTTCCCGGCGCTCACGAACAGGCTTGCCTCGACGAAGCGACAGAGCTCGCGCTCGGCCGGCGAGCCGAAGAGGCGCGGCCGGTCCGGATAGGCCTCGTCGAGGTAGTCCGCGATCGCCCACGAGTCGCCGACCGTCTTGCCGCCATCCTCGATGATCGGCACGGTCTTGTGCGCGCCGCCCCCGATCGAAGGGATGTCCGTGAGCGCGATGGGCACGGCGTCGAACGGGAGGCCCTTGTGGGCCAGCGCGTACTTGATACGCCAGCAGAAGGGGCTCGGCCGGCGGTC
This sequence comes from Sorangium sp. So ce321, assembly GCF_051530195.1. Classification (NCBI taxonomy): domain Bacteria; kingdom Pseudomonadati; phylum Myxococcota; order Polyangiales; family Polyangiaceae; genus Sorangium; species Sorangium sp. So ce321. The sequence goes on from NZ_CP150329.1 coordinate 10,060,712, forward strand.
GTCGCGCACCTGGAGGTCGTAGAGCCGGATGGGTGTCATGGCGGCGGCCATGTTCCAGGCAACCCGCCCGCCGCCGCAAGCCTCGCGCACGCTCAGGGCGCCGCCGCGCCGCCCGCCGCTTTGGTAGTGTACGAGCTGCCAGCCGGCGCCGTGATGTGCGGATTCCTGGCGACCTCCTCCGCGGCCGCCGCGGACCAGCGCGCCATCGCCGGGAGCGACGTGATGACGCCCGCATACGCGCGCGCGACCTCATCGATCTCGACGTCGTACGAGAGCAAGCGCGTCACCACGGGCGCGAACATCGCATCCGCGATCGAGAAGGCGCCGAACAGGAACGCCCCGCCCTGACCGAACCGGGCGCGGCAGTCGCGGAAGATCCCGAGGACGCGGGCGATGTCGCGGGCAGCGCCGTCCGAGACCTGGCGCCGCGGGTGCCGCCGCGCGATGTCCATCGGCAGCTCCCGGCGCAGGTCGGCGAAGCCCGAGTGCATCTCGCTGCTGACCGCGCGCGCGACGGCGCGGGCCTCCCGCCCCTCGGGCCACAGCCGCGCTCCGGGGAAGGCCTCGGCCACGTACTCGCAGATGGCGAGCGACTCCCACACGACGAGGTCGCCGTGGCGCAGGACAGGCACCTTGCGCGTCGGCGAGTGCTGGGCAACCTGGTCGACCCAGTCCGGGAGCTCGTAAGGGATCACGTGCTCCTCGAACGGGACGCCGCCGTGGGACATCGCGAGCCACGGGCGGAGCGACCAGGACGAGAGGTTCTTGCTGCCGATGTACAGGTGAAGCGGGGCGGTGGTGGTCATCGTTTCGTCTCCTTGTGTCGTCGGATCTTGCGGGGCGCCGCGGCGGCGCTCGCGCCCTCGCCCGGGCTCTCCGGGGGCGGCGGGGGGCGGGCGTCGCCGCAGAGGACGGCGCGCTCGTCGTCCAGCATGCGCGCGATCGCGTCGAGCACCGCGCGGACGCGGGGGGTGTGCTGGAGGTCGCCGTGCACGGTCAGCCAGATGGCGCGGCGGGGCTCGTCCGGCAGGGGGATGCGCGCGAGGTCCGGCTCGAGGTCGCCGATGAAGCACGGCAGGAGCGCGACGCCGAGGCCGGCGCGCGCCGCGCCGAGCATGCACGCCGTGCTGTTGCTCCGGAAGACGCAGGGGCCGCCGGCCGCCATGCGCTCGAACCAGACGTGCTCCGGCGGCATGGCGCCGGGCGCCTCGATGCCGATGCGCGCGTGCGCCGGGAGGTCGGCCGCGGTGGGCGCGCCGCGGCGCTCGATGTAGCTGCGCGCGCCGTAGACCGCCCAGCCGACGACGCCTGCCTTCCGGACCACGAGCCCGCCCTCGGTGGAGCGGAAGAACCGGACCGCGATGTCCGCTTCCCTCCGGGAGAGGTCGAGCGCGCGGAACGCGGTCACGAGCTCGACGGAGATCCCCGGGTGCGCCGCGTGGAGCGCGCCGAGCCGGGGCGCGAGGAACCGGCTGCCGAACGCCTCGGCGACCGTCACGCGCACGGAGCCCGTGAGGCGCTTGTCGCGCCCGAGGCTCCCGCGCTCGATGGCGAGGATCGCGTCCTCGACGCGCGCCACGTCGGGGATCAGGCTCAGCCCCTCGCTGGTGAGCGCGTATCCCGAGGGCGACCGCACGAACAGCCGGACCCCGAGCGACGCCTCGAGCGCCTCGACGCGGCGGCCCACCGTGGTGTGGTCCACGCCGAGCGCGCGGCCGGCGCCGGCGAGAGAGCCCGCCCGGGAGAGGGCGAGGAGATACCGCAGGTCATCCCAGCTCATCACGATGCGATTCTCCCGGCCACGCCGCGCGAGCATGCGCTGCCGGCAGCGTACCGGGGAGCCGGCAAATGCGCGCGCTGGCTGTGCAAGAATGCACAGCCCTGCTGCGCACCGGTGCGCTCCCGGCCTCCCCTGCCCCCGCGGGTGCATCCCGCCTCCGCCACGGCACCGCGCCGGCGCGGCAGATGCCCCCGGCGCCGGCCCGCGCGCCGCGCCCCGGAGCGGCGCTCAGCCGCGCACAAGGACGCGCTCGTCGAGGGGCAGACGCGCGCTGCGCTCCGGCTGGGTGAAGCTGCCCGGCGATCGCAGCGCGTCGCAGAGGCGCGCGTCGGCCAGCGAGACGAGCGCTTCCGGCGCCGCGGGCAGCGGGCCCTCGCACGGGAGGGGCTGCACCATCGCGTGGACCGCCGGACCGCGCTGGAGGAGGCTCTCGTAGAGCGCATGGCCGAACACGAGCGCCGCCGCCTCGCCCCGCTGCACGGCGTCGCGCACCTCGTCGGCGCAGCGCCGCAGGTCGGAGGCGTCGCCCGGCAGGGGCGCGGGGCGCGCGCGCGCGTCGTCGTAGAGCAGCAGGAGCCCGCCCTCGTCGAGGAGCGCGAGCCCGTCCAGCTCGCGCGTGCGCGCCGGCGGGAGCGACGCCGCGCCGGGATCGAGGCGCGCGGCGATCGCGCGGTGCTGGCGGGCGTGGAGCTCCGCCTTCGCCCGCGGGAAGGCGGCCCACACGAGCATGTTGAGGAAGTCGTGCCAGTTGCTCGGCCGCGTGGGCACGCACCCCTCGACGTGGATGCGCGCGTCGTAGAGCGCCGCGGGATCCACGGGCTCGCGCCGCCTGCGCCGCCGCGGCCTCGGCGCCTGCTCCGCGAAGCGCACGGGGAACCCCGCGCCGAGCGCGCGGTTGTAGTCCTCGACCGGCGGCCAGCCGGCGCTCCCCGCGAACACCTCGGCGCGGGGACGGATGGGCCAGTAAAGCCGGCTCTTCTCGTGAAAGAGCGGATCCCAGGGAACGGGGCCGCTCTGGCGCGGCGCAGCTGGGCCAGAGGCGCTCACGCGGGCAGGGTAGGAGCTGGACGGCGAGAGCTCAAGCAGCGCGCGCAGCCCGGCGCCCGGACGCCGGCCCAGCGGACGGGTAGATGAAACGCCCGCGCCGTAGCTCCGGGATCGGCGCGCCGGTGCAGGCTCGACCGCGCGCGCCGGAGCGACACCGACGCTCCGCAGGGCGCCGCGTCAGCGTCCCGAGACTCCGTGTTTCACATGGTCGATGCCCGGAGCACTCCAGCTCTCCCGACCCTGGAGGATTGCCGCCATCGAGGAAGCGTTGGAGGGTTGCCTTCATCGGGGAAGCGACGGAGAACCACGGCGCTCCCGCTGCGGATCGGCCTCCACGCCCGCCGCGCGCGTGTCATCCTGAGCGAGCGACATGGCTCGACCCGAGGACCGCCTGCCCGAGAACGCCCCTGGCGATTACTTCGTCGACAGGACGTGCATCGACTGCGATGTCTGCCGCCAGATCGCCCCCTCCGTGTTCGAGCGCGCGGTCGCCCTCGACCAGAGCATCGTCGCCCGCCAGCCGGCCACGCCGGACGAGCACCTCCGCGCGGCCATGGCGCTCGTCTCGTGCCCCACCGCCTCCATCGGCACCGCCGCCCGCGAGGGCATGACCGCCGCCGCCACCGCCTTCCCCGAGCCGCTCGACGAGGGCATTCATTACTGCGGCTACACCTCGTCGTCCTCCTATGGCGCGGCGAGCTACCTCATCCAGCGGCCCGAGGGCAACGTGCTCGTCGACTCGCCCCGCGCCGCGCGCCCGCTCCTCAAGCGCATCCGCGAGCTCGGCGGCGTCCGGACGATGGTGCTCACCCACCGCGACGATGTGGCCGATCACCAGATCTTCCGCGATGCGTTCGGCTGCGATCGCGTCATCCACGAGGCCGACGTCGACGGCGGGACATCGCTCGTCGAGGTGAAGGTCCGGGGGCTCGACCCCATCGCCCTCGCCCCGGACCTCACGTTGATCCCCGTGCCCGGCCACACGCGCGGCAGCGTCGCGCTCCTCCTGCGCGACCGGTACCTCTTCAGCGGCGATCACCTCTGGTTCTCCGGCGAGCTCGGCCGCCTCCACGCGGGGCGCGACGTCTGCTGGTATTCGTGGACGGAGCAGGTCCGCTCGATGGAGCGCCTCCTCGAGCACCGGTTCACGTGGGTCCTCCCCGGGCACGGCCGCCGCTACGGCGCCGCCTCCGAAGGCGCCATGCGCGCCGAGCTCACCGAGCTCATCGCGCGGATGAAAGCCGCCTGAAAGCCGCAGGAAACACGCCGAGCGCCGCCTCGGCGGGCCGCGCGGCGCGTGGTATCCTCGCGTCCCTGATGACGCCGGACCTCATCGTTCGCGGGTTGCGGGTGGTCACCGGGGGCGCCGTTCGGCCGGCCTCGGTGCATATCCAGGGCGGCACGATCCTCGCCGTCGCCGGCCATGACGAGGTGCCGGAGGGCTGCCCCGTCGTGGACGCGCAGGGCGCGGTGGTGATGCCCGGGCTGGTCGACGCGCACGTGCACATCAACGAGCCCGGACGGACCGAGTGGGAGGGGTTCGAGACAGCGACGCGCGCCGCGGCCGCGGGCGGCGTGACGTCGCTCGTCGACATGCCCCTCAACAGCATCCCGCCGACGACGACGGTCGCGCACCTCGAGGCGAAGGCGCGGGCCGCGCAGGGCCGGTGCCTCGTCGACGTGGGCTTCTGGGGCGGCGCCGTCCCGGGCAACGCGGGCGAGCTCGTCCCGCTCCTCGAGGCCGGCGCGCTCGGCTTCAAGTGCTTCATGGTCGACTCCGGCGTGGCGGAGTTCGGCCACGTCGGCGAGGCGGACCTCAGGGCCGCGCTCGAGGTGCTCGCGGGCACGGGGGCGCCGCTGCTCGTGCACGCCGAGCTCCCCGGCCCCATCGACGCGGCGCGCGCGGCGCTCGTCGGCCTCGATCCGCGGACCTACGCCGCCTACCTGCGCTCGCGGCCGCGCGAGGCGGAGGACCAGGCGATCGCGCTGCTCGCGTCGCTCTGCCAGGCGACGGGCGCGACGGCGCACGTGGTTCACCTCTCGTCGGCGACGGCGCTCGGCATCCTGAAGCGGGCGCGCGACAGCGGCGCCGCGCTGTCCGCCGAGACGACGCCGCACTACCTGCACTTCGCCGCCGAGGAGATCCCGGACGGCGCCACGCCCTTCAAGTGCGCTCCGCCGATCCGGGAGCGGGAGAACCGCGAGGAGCTCTGGGCCGCGCTGCAGGGCGGGCTCATCGATCTCGTCGTCTCCGACCACTCCCCGTGCACCCCCGAGCTCAAGCGGCTCGAGGCCGGCGACTTCGACGCGGCCTGGGGCGGGATCTCGAGCCTGCAGCTCGGCCTGTCGATCGTGTGGACCGACGCCCGCCGCCGGGGCGTCCCGATCGAGCGGCTCGCGACATGGCTTTGCCGCGGGCCGGCGAGGCTCGCCGGGCTGCGCCGCAAGGGGGAGATCGCGAGCGGGTTCGACGCAGATCTCGTGATCTGGGATCCCGAGGCGAGCTTCCGGGTCGAGCCGCCGCTCATCCAGCACCGGCACAAGGTGACGCCGTACGCCGGGGAGGAGCTCCACGGCGTCGTGCAGGCCACCTACCTTCGCGGCGAGAAGGTCTATGAGCGCGGGGGCTTCGCGCAGGAGGCGAGAGGGCGATGGCTGAAGCGAGAGGGGTGACGGGGCCGGCGTTCGCGGAGGCGCTCGATCTGGCGTCCGAGCGCCTGGGCGGCGCGGTGCTGGCGGCGAACGACGAGTTCTTCGCGCCGAAGGAGAGCCTGCTCAAGGCGTCGAGGCCGGTGTTCCTGGAGCACGAGTACACCGATCGCGGGAAGTGGATGGATGGCTGGGAGACGCGCCGGCGCCGGACTCCCGGGTTCGACTGGTGCCTCGTCCGGCTGGGGCTGCCGGGCATCCTCCGCGGGGTCATCGTCGACACGGCGTTCTTCCGGGGCAACTACCCGGAGCACTGCTCCATCGAGGCGTGCGCGGCGCGGCCCGACGCGCGCGTGGAGGAGCTGCTCGACCCGCGGACCCACTGGGTCGAGGTCCTGCCGCGCTCGCCGCTCGCGGGCGACTCGCAGAACGCCTTCGCCGTGAGCTGCTCGTCGCGGTTCACGCACCTTCGCCTGAACATCTATCCTGACGGCGGGGTGGCGCGGCTGCGGGTGCACGGCGACGCCGTCCCCGACTGGCGCCGGCTCGACCGTCCTGGCGCGGAGCTCGACCTCGCGGCCGCGGAGAACGGGGCGAGCGTGCTCTCGTGCAGCGACATGTTCTTCGGGGTGCGCCACAACCTGATCATGCCGGGCCGGGCGGCGAACATGGGAGACGGCTGGGAGACGCGGCGGCGGCGGGGGCCCGGGTACGACTGGGCGCTCGTGGCGCTCGCGGCGCAGGGGGAGATCAGCCGGATCGAGGTCGACACGAACCATTTCAAGGGCAATTACCCCGACACCTGCATGATCGAGGGGATCGACGCGGCGGGGCGCCCGGCGGCGGAGCTCGGCGGCGCGAGCGACTGGCGGGAGATCGTGCCGCGGACGAAGCTCCAGGCGCACACGCGTCACCTCTTCGCCGAGGAGCTCCTCGCGGCGGGGCCGTTCACGCACGTGCGCCTGAACATCTACCCGGACGGCGGCGTGAGCCGGCTGCGCGTCCTCGGCAAGGCGACCCGGCGCGGGGCGGCGGAGCAGCGGCTCCGCTGGCTCGACGCGCTCACGGAGCCGGAGGCGGCGGCGGAGCTCCGCGTCGCGTGCGGGTCGTCGGCGTGGGCGGCGCAGGTGGCGGCGGCGCGGCCGTTCCGGGACGAGGAGCGCCTGCTCGCGGCGGCGGCGCAGGCGTTCGCGCGGCTCGCCCCGGAGGACTGGCTCGAGGCGTTCCGCGCGCACCCGCGCATCGGGGAGACGAAGGCGCAGGCGGAGACCGCGGAGACGGCGCGGCGCTTCTCGAGCCAGGAGCAGGCGGGGATGGGCGCCGCGGCGCACGAGACGCGGGAGGCGCTCGCGCGGCTCAACCGCGCTTATGACGAGAAGTTCGGGTTCATCTACATCCTCTGCGCGACGGGCAAGAGCGCGGACGAGATGCTGACGGCGCTGCGCGAGCGGCTCGAGCATACGCCGGAGGAGGAGCTGCTCATCGCCGCGGAGGAGCAGCGGAAGATCGCGGAGATCAGGCTGAAGAAGCTGCTCTGGGGCGGCTAGCTGGCGGGGTCCGAGCTGCCCGGCGCCCGACGAGCCCCCTCTCCGGGCGCCTACCGTCCATCGCCCGAGGCACGTCCGAGAGGTGGATGAGATATCGAGAGCGCTGGTGCACTGTCGGACTCTGTCCCTGTACCCGGCGAGGACTTTGAGTTCGCAGGGTGGCGTCCCCGCCGGGGCTCACCGCGAGAGCTGGCCTCGCAAGGCGCCGTCGGGAAAATCGGCGGTGCGGACGGCGACGTAATAGCTCGCCGGATCGAGGAGCAGCGCCCTCAGGTCGTCGCGCTCTGCCGTCACGCAGCCGCTGGAGCTGCCGCCCGTCGGAGGCATCAGCGTGATGACCCCGCGGCCCGCGCGGCCGGCGGAGCCCTCGTGGATGCGCGCCGCGGTCGCGGGCGCGATGCCGGCCACCGCGAGATCGAAGCAGAGCTCGCCGCGGACGAGGTCGAGCGCGATGCGGGCCGTCCCGGTCCCGTCCAGATCCCCGGGGCCGGGCACCTCGGCCTGCCCGCTCAGCGCCGCCGTGAGCGGGCGGACCGGGCGCTCCGGCAACGCCGCGCGCACGAGCGACGTCGCGAGGACCACGGCGCCCAGAGCGGACATCGTGAAACGCTGCATGTCTCCCTCCTGCACATCCCAGGGATGCGCAACGCGAAGGCGCCGCAGGAGCAAAGACGACGCCCGCCGGCCGCGCCGCAGGGATGCGCTGCGCCACGGGCCATGGCGCGCGGTGAGCGCGCCCGGCGAGGCGCGCGGCGACGGACACGGGTGCTCGTCGCCGCCGTCCGCGTCGGGCTGAATCGAAGACGCGACGGGACGCCGCCCACGCAACGCATCAAGCCGAGTCGCCGCTTCTGCCGCGATTGAACCCGGATCCGTGGCGGCGTAAGGTACCCGCCCATTCATGATCTCGACCCGAAAGCCGTCCCGCGCCGCGACGCCCCGGCGCGGTGAGGGCAAGCCGCCCCGCCAGCGGCTCGACCTCGACGCTCGCCGCGCGCAGCTGCTCACGCTGGGGCTCGAGCTCTTCAGCCAGCGAGCCTACGACGACGTCGCCATCGACGAGGTGGCGCAGGCCGCAGGGATCTCGAAAGGGCTGCTGTACCATTATTTTCCGACCAAGCGCGATTTCTACATCGCCGTCCTGCGCGAAGCGGCGCGCGAGCTCGTCGAGCGGTCGCTGGACGTCGACGATCTGCCGGTGGACGAGCGCCTGCGCACCGGGCTGGACGCCTACCTCGCCTATGTCGAGCGACAGGGGATCTCCTATGCGGCCGTCTTCCGGGGCGGCATCGGCTCCGACGCCGAGGTGCTGGCCATCATCGAGGAGACGCGCAGCCGCTTCCTCGACAAGCTGCTCGCGGACACGCCGGTGACCGAGCGGCCTCCGGCGCTGCGGGTGGCGCTCCGCGGGTGGATCGGGTTCGTGGAGGCGACGAGCCTCGACTGGGTCGAGCGCCACGAGCTCGACCGGACGTCGCTGCGCGACCTGCTCGCCGATCTGCTGCCAGAGGTGGTGAGGCTGGCCATCCTCCACGCGGGCGGCGAGCAGGGCGGAAAGGGCGCGGGGGCGGCCGAAGCAGCGGCGCAGACCCCCGCGTGAGCGCTTCCGGTCCGTCGTGGCCGGCTCAGGGTTGACGACGAGTGCGCCTTCTGCCAGGAGACGGGCGCGCGAGGCGCGCAGAGCGCACGGCGGAGGCACCCGATGAGCACAGATCACACGAGGACCGAAGGCGACTGGACCATGCCCAAGCTCATCGCGCTCGCAGCCGCGACGCTCGTCGTGGCCTTCTCGGTCATCTACATGATCTCGCCCTGAGCGGCGCCCCGCGGCGCTGGCCGCTACGAGGCGCGGCCGGCGCTACAGCGGCCTCGCGCAGCGGACGCCGAGCGCGTCGGTGAGATCCGCCGGGTCCCACCCGCTCCGGTAGGAAGTAGAGATTTCGTCCGCGCTGGGCTGCCACCAGCTGCCGCCGCGGATCACCCGCGCAGGGCCCCCCTCGAGGTTCGCGCAATCAGCGCACGGATCGGGGTACGGCCCCTCGAAGTCCAGGGTCCACTCCCACAGGTTGCCCGCGAGGTCGGCGTGCCCCCACAGGCCATCGCCTCTCGGCGATCTCGAGCCGACAACCGCGCTGCCCGCCGCGTCGTACACGGCGTACGTCGAGTTCGGAAACGCGTTGCCCCACGGATACTCCCGCTGCTCGCTCCCGCCGGCAGACGCGTAGTTCCACTCCGCTTCTGTCGGGAGCCGCCCGCCGTCCCAGGCGCAGAAGGCGAACGCGACGAACCAGCTCACGCAGCTGATCGGCCTGGCCTCGTTCTCGCCCACGTCGTCAGTCCACGAGTGCAATCCCGCCTTGCACTTCAAGTCTTGTCTCAGCGTGGCCTGGCTCGCCGGCAGACGGGAGTCCCACCCCTCGTCCCAGCCGCTTCGCGGGAGCCCGGGGTGAGCTCCCGCACCGGCGGCAGGTCGGCTCTCGGGGTACGCCTCGACGAACCTGCGGAATCGTCCGACGGTGACCTCGTATCGATCCAGGCGAAGGTCGCTCACCTCCGCGGGATGCGCGGCTTCGTTGCTCCGGCGGTAGCTGCCGCCCGGAACGCGCGGGCTCGCGCAGCAGGGCTGGTTCCGCTCCGGACCGCAGGCCTCGCCTGCGCCGGGCCGACCCTCGCGGCAGCTCGGCGGCACGACGCACGAGCTCTCGGAGCCGGCGCCGCACCACCCGGCACAGCCGACATCCCGCCACTGCCCGTCGCCGCCGCACACCTCCACGAGCTCGCCAGCGCACCGCGCCTCCTCGGGAGAACACGCCACCGAGATCCCCCCGCCGCCGCCAGCCTCGCCGCCGCCAGCCCCGCCGCCGCCAGCCTCGCCGCCGCCCCCTCCCGCAGCGGCCGGCCCACCACCTGCTGCGCCGCCCGCGGCGCCAGCCCCCGCGGCGGCGTCTCCGTCGACGAAGCGCCGCTCCTTCGACGCGCACCCCGACCAGAGCGCGGCCATCGCGACCACCAGCAAGCCAGCAGCGCGCGAGCAACCCCGATATTCGCCTGACCGAGTTCGTAGAGAGCCCACCGTCACCCCTCCCCCCGTGGCCCAGCGCCGGGCACCGTCCATCGTAACGCGCGCTCAGCTGCCGCGGTACGTGGTGTAGCCGAAAGGGCTGAGCAGCAGCGGGACATGATGGTGCTGCGCCGGGTCGCGGACCTCGAAGAGGATCGAGACGCTGGGATAGAAGCTCTCGGACCCGAGCGCCGCGAAATAGGCGCCGGTGTGGAAGGTGAGCCGGTACGTGCCCGGCACCGGGCGCTCGCCCTGGGAAAGCAGGCCTCTCTGCCGGCCGTCGTCGTCGGTCGTGCCGCGGCCGACCTCCCGGTAGCCGCCGCCGTCGCTGACCTCCAGCACCACCAGCACGCCGCTCGCCGGGCGGCCCCGCGACGTGTCCAGCACGTGCGTCGTGATCGCGCTCATCGTTCCTCCCCGGTGCCCAGGCGTCCCCGCGACGCTCTCCGCTTCCGACGTGTCATATCACGCGCTCCGGGGCGTCACGATGGCATGAAACGAGCGCTCCCGGAGCTCGTCCGGCGTGAGGCCGGTCCGGTCCGCCGCCTCGCGCTCCGTCATCGCGCCCGCGCTGATCGCGCGCAGGAAGAAGTTCAGGAGCCCCTGCCCCGTCGCCGCGTCGTCGAACACCGTCCCGGCGACGGTCGCCCGGGCGGCCCGATCGATGAAGCTCCGCAGCCGCCCGGCGGTCGCCTCGACGCCCTCCAGAAAGAACGCGTAGACCGCCGCGTAGCGCACCGGGAGCTCCGCCGGGTGGAGATCCCAGCCCTGGTAGTAGCCGCCCTCGAGCGCGCGGCGGACATGCCCGTACTTCAGCCGCCACGCGCTCACCACCGCGCGCCGATTGTCGTCCACCTGCTGCGGTGTGAGCGGCGCTCCGCCGGGCCGCGCGCGGTGCGGCGCGACGGGCAGGATGTTGCTCGCGCCGTCGGAGAGCCAGAGCCCCGAGCCGGCCAGCGCGACCTGCATCACGTGCCGCGCGAAGTCGCACGCGGGGTGCGCGAGGTGCTGGTGAGCGGCCGTGATCTCGCAGCTCGCCGTGTAGTCGTAAGCACCGAAGTGCGCCCCCACGCACCGCCCGCGGGCCGCGTCGACCATCCCGGGCAGCGCGATCTCCCCGCGCGGGCCGAAGATCGAGGCCGTCGTCTCGACCATGAGCTCGATCCGGATCGCGCCGCCCGGCAGGCCGAGCGCGACCTCGAGCGCGTCGAGCGCGTCGGCCAGCGCCGAGACCTGCCCGGGCGCCTCCACCTTCGGCAGCGTCACCGCGAAGGCGGGCGGGAGCGCGCCGCCCGACGCGGCGACGAGCGTGGAGAGGAAGATGTCGAGCGTGCGCAGGCTCCTCTCGGCGCACCCCTCGCCCAGCGACTTGACGCGGATCCCGAGGAACGGGGGCAGGCCGCCCGCGGCCATGCCGAGGGCGACCTCGCGCGCGGCGGCGGCGGCGTGCGCGTCCTCCTCGTGGCCGGGGCGCACGCCGTAGCCGTCCTCGAAATCGATGCGCAGGTCCTCGACGGGCTCGCGGCGGAGCTTGTCCAGCACGCGCGCGTGCACCGCCCGCGCGAGCCGCGCCGGCCCGGCGGCGGGGCCCGCCGGGAGGGCGCCGGCGTCGAGCGCGGCCGCGAGGGCGAGCGCCTCGGCAGGGCCCTCCGGGAGCTCGTCCGCCCCCGGCAGGCCGAGCGCCCGCGCGAAGGCGGCGAAGTCGGGCGCGTGCTCCTCGAGGGCGCCGAGCGCCACCGCCCCGAGCTTCCGGGCCGTGTCGGCCTTGAACAGGTGGGCGCCGCCGTAGACGGTATGGATCGGCTGGCGCGCTGCCGGCGCGCCGCGGCCGCCGGTGCGGTCGAAAACAGAATGCCCGCTGCGGAGGCGCGAGAGCGCGCCGCGCAGCGCTTCAGGGGAGAGGCTTGTCTGGAACATGGTGTGCTTTCGGCAGGTCGGGCGCACACGAGAGGCCGCCTGACTCGGCACGTCAAGTGGCGCTCGCGCCCGTCGCGGGGAGGCGCCATGCTGCGCCCTGGGCCGCCTCGGCGAGCCCGCGGAGCGCCCGTGCGGGCGGCGCGACGGGCGGCCCAGGCGCCGCCGTTGCGTGCGCAGCGCTCGGGGTGTATCGGTCGTTGGAGGACTTCAATCGATGATGAGACGTCGAGACTTTCTTCGCGCCACCCTGGTGACCGCTGGCTCGGTGGTCGTGCCGACAGCTTGCTCCGAGGGAGAGGGGATAACCGGCGCGTGCGACATGAACGAGGACGACACGTTCTTCCCCCAGTCGGTGGCCTCCGGGGACCCGAGGCCCGAGAGCGTCGTGCTGTGGACCCGGCTGGTCGACGGCGACGGGGAGACGGATCTCAACCTGGCGCTCGTCGTCGCGCTCGACGAGGCGTTCACCCAGCTGGTGGAGCTCAGGTCGACCTCCAGCACCGTGGCCACCACCGGGTCGGGCGGCACGCGGGTCCCCGTGACGGCCAGGGCGGAGTTCGATCACTGCGTCAAGGTCAAGGTGAGCGGCCTGAGCCCCGGGACCACGTACTATTACCGGTTCTACTACACGACTGGAAATGGCTGCTTCAGCTCGCGCGTCGGGCGGACGCGGACGGCGCCGGCGCCCGACGCGGACGTGCCGGTGCGCTTCGCCTTCGTGGCGTGTCAGGACTACGTCGGTCGCTTCTACAACGCGTATGCGGCCCTGGCGAAACAGCAGATCGACTTCGTCGTCCACCTCGGGGACTACATCTACGAGACCACCGCTGATCCGAGCTTCCAGGCCCCGTCGCAGGAGCGCACGGTCGCCTTCTCCGACGTGGACGGCGCCATCGCCCTGAAGGCGGATGACATCGAGTTTCACGCCGCGAGGTCGCTGAGCAACTACCGGGAGCTCTACCGGACCTACCGGGCCGACCGGGCGCTCCAGCGGGTGCACGAGCTCTTTCCGATCATCGCGACCTGGAGCGATCACGAGTTCTCCGACGACTGCCACGGCGCGACGGCGGCCTACCTCGACGGTCGAGACGCAGAGGAGGACGAGGACCGGCGCAAGGCGGCGAACCAGGCCTGGTTCGAGTACATGCCGGTCGACTACCGCGCGGGAGATGAGTTCCAGTACAGCAGTACGGCCGCGTACCCGGAGGACATCACCATCTACCGGGACTTCACCTTCGGGAAGCACGTCCACCTCGTGATGACGGATCTCCGCTCCTACCGGGCCGATCACCTGATCCCGGAGGACGCGTTCCCGGGGAAGGTCGTCGTGAGGCAGGCGCCGCTCCTGGACAAGTTCGATAATGTGACGCCCCCGTTTGCGAGCCCCTACATCGACGACATCGATGCAGAACAGCATCGTATCTACAGGGAGATGTTCGAGGAGATCGCGCCCACGTTCGGCTTCGACCCCGGCCTCGGGTACGGGCCGAGCGAGCGGCCCCGCGTCATCAGCGCCACCTTCATCAACGCCGTCGTGGCGAAGCTGAACGAGCAGCGGGAAGAGCAACTGCCTCTCATCGACGAGGCCCAGATCGCCTTCATGGAGCGCGGGATCTCCTACTTCGACCTGGGGAAGACCGACTATTTCAGCAAGTTCGGGTCGCGTTACTTCGTGATCAAGGACGCCTTCGACGCGGTGTCGGATCTCGCCGAGGACGTCCCCGTCATGGGGGCCGCGCAGAGCTCGTGGTTCAAGGAAACGATCGAGAAGTCCGAGAGCACCTGGAAGGTGTGGGGAAACGAGTACTGTCTTTCACAGCTCGTCATCGATAGCCCGATCCCCTCCCCAGAGCCGCCCCCTGAAGATCCGCCTGAAGATCCGCCGCCCCCCCCGCGCTTTTACATGAGCTGCGACGGCTGGGACGGCTTCCGCAAGGAGCGGAACGAAATCCTCGGGAAGCTCGCCGCGCAGAGCAACGTGGTGGCGATCACGGGCGATCTGCACGCCTTCATCGCGGGGACGCCGGCGGAGGACACCTCCTCCTCGATGAACATCGTGGAGTTCGTCGTCGCGGCGATCTCGTCGGCCACCTACCGCTCGCTGCTGCGCAAGCGGGTGGCGGCCCATGCGATCCTGAAGGACGTCCCCCAGTCGGCGAACATCGCCGACAACATCGAAAATCTCCTCGTCCAGAGCGCGAAGGCCGGCGCGACGGAGCTCAACCCGCGCCTCGCCTTCCGCAAGTCTACCAGCAACGGGTTCTGCGTCGCCGAGGCGAACGCCGACGAGTTCGTGGTCACCATGCACATGCTGCCCGACAGCGCGCTCGCCGCGCCCCTGTACGAGGAAGCCGATGAGGCCGCGCTCGACAAGCAGATCACGACCGAGCGGTTCAAGACGGTCGCGGGCACGCGCGATCTGTACTGGAAGGACGGCAGCAAATGGAAGAGGTGGAACCCGGAGACGGCGGACTGGGACGGCTGATCGGCGGATGACGGGCCGCCGGCCGCGCGCGGCAGGGCGGCGCCGGGGCGGAGCGCAGCGCTCAGCGCGCCAGCATCACCACGGTGCCGTCGCGGCACGCGACAGCCATCCGCTCCTCCCCGGCGGGGACGACGGCGACCGGGGTGGAGCAGAGGCGCTCGGCCGCGATCGAGACGTTGCCGTCCGCCTCGACGACGCCGGCGCGGCCGCCCGAGCGCACGAAGCCGACGCGGCCGGCGCGGTCGATCACGACCGGCGGGCTCGGCTTCGCGTCCACCGGGCCCAGGAGGCCGGACAGCCCGGCGTCGGCCGTCGGGGCGGCCGGAGGTCGGTCGATGGCGACCCGGAGCGCCTCGTCGCCCGCGGCGTTGATCCCGAGGAGCAGCCCGGCCGCCGAGAGGACGACGGCGACGCCCCCGGCGCCGACGGCGGGCGGGCCGTCGAGCGCGCCGAAGGCGCTGCCGGCGCGGACGCCGGTGGTCCCGGTCGGCAGATCCAGCGCGACGAGGCGGCGGCCGTCGACGACCGCGAGCAGCGTGCGGGCGTCGGCCAGCGCGGCGCCGCGGCGAGGGAGGCCGCCGAGCTCGCCGAGCCGCCGAGGCGCGCTCGGCGGGCGCCATGTGAGCACCGCGCCCGACTCGGTGGTCACGAGCGTGCCGTCCGGACCCGCCAGCAGGGCGCCGGTCGCGCGGTCGGGGAGCTCGGCGCGGGCGCGCACGCTGCCGTCGGCGGCGAGCTCGACGAGCGAGCGCCCCACGGCCGCCACGAGCCCGCCGTCGTCGAGCGCGAGCGGCGTCACGTCGGCGTCGCGCCCCCGGAGGCCGAGGGGGACAGCGAAGCGCACGCCCCCCGCGGGGGTGAGGCCGAGGGCGACGCCGGACGAGGTGATCATCGCGACGGTGCCGTCGCTCGTGATCACGGCGGGCGCGAGCGGCGCGCTGTCGCCGATGCGCACGCGCCAGCGCTCGCGGCCGTCCGCGCCCAGCTTGACGACCTCGGGGATCGTCAGCGTGAGCACGAGATCGCCCTCGGCGTCGGCGAGCGGCGCCGCGTCGATGCCGCCGCGGAGCTGCCGCCGCCAGGCCTCGCGCGCGGGGAACGGCAGGCGCGCCGCGGAGCGGCCGGTGCGGCGCGCGTCGAGCCGCTCGCTCGGGGCGAAGCCGCGGGGCGCGCCGACCACGATGGTGTGCGGCCGGCTCGTGTCCACGGCGTCGGCGAAGGCGAGCGGCGCCGCGGCCGGGAGCAGGGCTGCGGCCGCGATGAGGCCCGCCCGGAAGAGGCGGCGCGGCCGGCGCTCTGTCGCGCGCGCGGCGCTCACCGGGCGCCCTTCAGGGTGAACTCGACCGACACCTCGGGGACCGCGGCGCCGTCCGGCGCCGTGAAGGGGGGCGCGACGGTGCCGTAGGCGGTGAGGGTGTCGCCGCGCTGAGCCGGGTTCTCCGCGCCGTGGACGAGCCGGACCTTGCACGCCCCCGGGGAGCCCAGCGCGCCGCCGGGGCTCGCGCTCGCGGCGGTCGCGCCGCCCTCCTTGCAGCCGGAAGCGGGCGACACCGAGAGCAGGAGCAGCGTCGAGTAGCCTTGCCGGCGCGTCTCGAGGACCTCGCCGGTCAGCGCGATCGGCTTGCCGATGTGGTCCTTGCCGCCCGCGGCGAGCGCGGCGTACCCGAGGGGGCTCCGGCCGGCGAACTCCCTGGCGGCTGTCTCGATGCGGTCGACCCGGCGCACCGCGATCTTCGCGATGCGCGGCGCCATGCCCTGCATCTTCGCGCGCACCTCGAACTGGGTCGCGCCCACGGACGAGACGTTCATCACGTGCGCGAACGAGCCGTCGGGGCGAACCGCGATCGGGTGCCCGCCGGCGAGGAGCTGCGCGCCGCGGGCCGTGCGCCCGGCCAGCACGAAGCTCTCCTTGTCGATGACAACGCTCGGGCCGGGCGCCTCGATGGAGAGCGGGACGATGCCGACCGCCACGCTCACCACGCCCTGCTCGCGCGGGCCGTCTGGCGGCGTGACGGTGTACGGCACCTGCCGGGTCAGCGTCTTCGCCTCGTCCGAGAGCCCCGTGATCGACTCGGCGACGTCGATCGACTCGACCGCCCGGCCGCTCGCGAGCGCGACCTCCTTGCCGTCGAGGGCCACCTGCGTGCCCTTGCTCGCCTCGACCACGACCTGGATGGAGGGGCGCTCCCCTTGCAGCGTGCCGAGGTCGGGGCGGATCCGGTAGGCGACGTGGATCGAGACGCCGACCGCCTCGTCGCGCCCGCTCCCGGGGCGGTCGATCGCGACCTTCATCCGGTTCTCGCCGACGGAGAGCGGGCTCGCGAGCGGGATCTGCGCCAGGCGGCCGGCGATCGTCGCCCGGCCCTCGCCGATGGAGACCGCCGTGCCGTCGGGGCAGCTGTCGCAGCGGAGCTCGATGACCTCGCGGCCGCCGGCGTCGGCGCGGGCGCGCGCGGTGACCGGGGGCGCGCTCGGCCAGAGCAGCGCGAACAGCACCGCGCCGAGCGCGAGCACGCCGCCCGCGGCGACCACGGCGACGGCCCGGCGCGAGGTGCGGGCGCGCTTCCTGGGCGGCGGCGGCCCGAGGCGGTGCTTCAGGCGCTGCGGGTGCATGAGCGCCGGGTTCCGCAGCGCCGGGGCGCGGAAGCGCGCGGGCGCGATCGTCGCGCCGAGCTCTGCGGCCGGCCGGTAGCGCGCGTCGAGCTCGGGCTCGGGGCCGAGATCGAGCGCGGCCGGGGCGCCGGGCGCGAGCGGCGCGATGCCGGGCCGGGCGACGCCGACCAGCGTGCGGGACGCGGCGGGCGGGAGCGCCGGGCCACGCGCTGCGCCGAGGGCCGGCGCGATCGGCATGGTGTGCTCGAGCGGCGGCATGCCCGGCAACGCGTGGTGCGGCGCTGGGTAGTGCGGCGCTGGGTAGTGCGGCGCGGCGGGGTGCGGCGCGACGGGTGCATCGAGGCGCGCTCCCGGGGCGGCCGGGGTCCCGACGACGAGCGTACCCCCGCCGAGGCGCGGGTCCGGCTGCGCGGGCGCCGCGCCGAACACCGCGGCGGGCATGCCGACGATGGTGCGCGAGCTGGCGCCCGGCGCGCCGGCCATGGGCGGCAGCGCGGCCTTGCCGCGGGCCGCGCCGGCCGGCTCGGCCGGGGCGGTCGGCGGCTGCCGGAGCAGATCGGGGAGCGCGACGCCGACCATGGTGCGGGACACGGGCTTCAGGCCGTGGGGGCCCGCGGCTCCCAGCGCAGCGCCGCAGTGCGGGCACGCCATCGAGCCCTCGGGGATCGGTTTCCCGCAATGCGGGCAATGCATGGCGCCATGGTAGCGAGGAACCGCGGCGCGGTCAGGCTCCGGGCGATCCGGTCCGCCGCGGCGCCGGCCCCGCCACCGGAAACGCCGGCAAGGGCGCGGGCGGGCGCTCTCCACGCCGCCGGCGCGCCGCGCAACAGTTGGCCCGGACGCGGCCGGTACGCTAACGCGGACGTATGCTCGCGAAGCGCATCATCCCGTGCCTCGACGTCAAGGACGGCCGCGTCGTGAAGGGCGTCCGCTTTGTGGGGCTGCGGGACGCCGGCGATCCTGTCGAGGCCGCCCGGCGTTACGACGCCGAGGGCGCGGACGAGATCACGTTCCTCGACATCACCGCGTCGCACGAGAAGCGCGGCATCATCCTGGACGTCGTGGCGCGGACGGCGGACGTGCTGTTCACGCCGCTCACGGTCGGCGGCGGTGTCCGGTCCGAGCAGGACATCGAGGCGCTCCTCCACGCGGGGGCGGACAAGGTGGCGATCAACACGGCCGCGGTGAACGATCCCGACCTCGTGCGGCGCGCCGCGGACCGGTGGGGCACCCAGGCGATCGTGGTGGCGATCGACGCGCGCCGGATCGCGGATCCGTCGCGCGTGGCCTGGACGGTGGTGACCCACGGCGGCCGGCGGGACACGGGGCGCGACGCGGTCGCGTGGGCGGAGGAGATCGCGCGCGCGGGCGCGGGGGAGCTGCTCATCACGAGCATGGACCGCGACGGCACGCGGGACGGGTACGACCTCCTGCTGACAGCCGCCATCGCGCGGGCCGTGCCGGTCCCGGTGATCGCGTCGGGCGGCGTCGGGACGCTGGATCACCTGCGCGCGGGCCTCGTCGAGGGCGGCGCGGACGCCGCGCTCGCGGCGTCGATCTTCCACGACGGCGAGTACACGATCGGCGAGGCGAAGGCGTACCTCGAAGCGGCGGGCGTGCCGGTCAGGCCGGCGCGCGCTGGCGGGTCGAGAGACGCGGCGGCGCGGGGGCGCTCGTGAGCGCGTGCGTCACGCTGGACGAGGTCCTCGCGGCGGCGCACGCGCGGTGCGCCTCGCTGGTGCCGGAGACGTCGGGGTACCTGGCGCTGGCGGTCGGCGACGCGACGTCGCGGCTGCCGCTCCGGCTCGACGATCGCGCGGTGCTGCTCACGACCGAGGGCACGGTCACGGTGCGCTCGCGCGGCGAGCCGGTGGCGCCCGCCGAGGCGGCGCGGCTCCTGCGCGACCTGCTCGCGCGGCTGCTCGCCGCGTCCGCGGGCAGCATGCCGAACCTCGCGGCGACGGCGCGCCCGCGCCCCACGGCGGAGCAGGACCCGGACATGGTCGCGCGAGAGCTCGAGGCCGCGCTGATCCCGGTGAACCGCAATGCCGCGCGGCGCGCGCTGGCGCGGCTCGCCCGCGAGACGCTGCGCGCCAGGGAGGCCGGCCGGCTGAAGCGCGCGCGGGCGGAGGTCCGGGCGGCGCCGGCGGCGAACGAGCAGACGGCGGCGCCGGTGCGACCGGCGGCGAACGAGCAGACGGCGGCGCCGGTGCGACCGGCGGCGAACGAGCAGACGGCGGCGCCGGTGCGACCGGCGTGCGCCGCGGCTGCGCCGCGCGACGAGGTCGGCGGTGCGCAGCGCGGGGAGGTCGCGGCTGCGCCGCTCGCGCCGACCGTCGTGGAGCTCACCCTCAGCCCTGGGCCGGTTGCTCCGGCGATCGTGGAGCTGACGCTCAGCCCCGGGCTTGTCGCATGCGAGACCGCGGGGCCGACGCTCCCGGCCCCCGCACTCGGTACCGGTTCTGACGAGATCGCGGCCAGAGCCGCGGTGGTCGAGCCGTCTTCCGAGGTCGCGCTGGCGCCTGCGCACGCGACACATCCTGGCGAACAGGCCGAGGCGTTCCCGGAGCCGACGCCTACGGTGGTGCAGGCGGTGGTCGAGATCGAGACGGCGGCGGCGCTGGTGGAGATCCCGGTCGTCCCGGAGCTCGTCGAGCCTGCGCGAGCAGTCGCGCGCGTGGCGCCGATCGCGCCCAGCGCGCCGTCGATCGTGGCTGCCGACGGGCGCGCCATTCCCGCGCTGTCGCCTGCCGACGGCGACGGCGACGGCGCAGCGTGCCGGGAAGCGCTCACGAGCCCTGAGGGAATCGAGGCGCTCCTCATCGAGCTCTCCCCTGCCCCCACGGAGATCGTGTCGCTTCCGCAGGAGCCGACGCCCTCCGAGTCGATCCTCGTCGAGCTCTCCCCCGACCCCGCCGGCGTCGTAACGCTCTCGCAGGAGCCGACGCCCTCCGAGTCGATCCTCGTCGAGCTCTCCCCGGACCCCGCCGGCGTCGTAACGCTCTCGCAGGAGCCCACACCGACCGTCGCCACCGCCGTCTGGGAAGAGAGGGTGGCGGCCGACAGCGCCGCGGTCATCCGCGTGACGGAAGCGCCTGTCGACGCCATCGACGCGGCTGCCGACGTAGTCGAAGCAGCCACGGAGCCGCCCGCCGACGTAGCCGACGCAGCCACGGAGCCGCCCGCCGACGTAGCCGACGCAGCCACGGAGGCGCCCGCCGACGTAGTCGATGCAGCCACGGAGCCGCCTGCCGACGTAGCCGCCGACGTCATCGACGCAGCCGCCAACGTCATCGACGCAGCCACGGAGCCGCCCGCCGACATCCTCGACGCGCCCGTCGACATCCTCGACGAGCCCGCCGACATCATCGACGCGGCCGCCGACGCGCCCGCCGACATCATCGACGCAGCCGCCGACATCCTCGACGCAGCCGCCGACGCGCCCGCCGACATCCTCGACGCAGCCGCCGACGCGCCCGCCGGCATCCCCCGCATCGCCCCCGACGCTGTCGAGACCGCGCGCCCGCCCGCCATCCACTTCCTGCTCGACGCGGAAGCCGGGCTCCAGGTCACCCCGGCCTACGGCGGCTGGCCACTCGTCCACCACCGCGACGCCGCCGCCGTGTCCGTCGGTCCTCGAGCGAGCGTCGCCTCGCTCGAGGAAACCGTCGCCTCGCTCGAGGAAACGCCGGCGGCGCGGCACACGCTGCCCTGGCCGATCCCGGCGCAGCGCGGCGACGACGCACAGGCCGCGACAGCCCCCGCCACCCCTACAGCTGCGCCGGCGCCGGCGCCGGCCGAAGCCTCGCCGTCACCGCACGCCGAGGCCACGACGGCCGCCCACGCCGGCGCGGAGCCGGCGGAAGAGCCGTGCCCGGCAGGCCTGAGCCCCATCGACGCCATCGTGTGGAGCGCCTCGCGGCGATCGCGGAGCGCGCACCCGCCGGCGGACGGCGCCGGCACGTCCCGGGTCGACGAGCTCGTCGCGCGCTTCATGGCGCAGTCGGAGCACAGCGCGCAACGACGCGCCGCGCGCAGCATGAAGGCGCTCGCGGGCCTCGACCTCACCCTCACGCCGCCCCCTGTCGCGGCCCTCTCCGCGACCGCCGCGCGCGCGCTCCCGGACGCGCGCTCGCCCCTCGCCGACACGAGGCGCCCCATTCCGTCCGAGGTCCCCGCGCCCGACGCCGGGCAGGTCGCGGTGGGCGAGAGCAGCAGGCCGCCTGTGCCCCTGGTGACCCCGCGCCGCAAGGGCCTCTCCTTGTGGCTCGCGCTCGTCGCGCTCGCCCTGCTCTGCGCCGTGCTCGTCGGAACGCTGCGGCCCGAGCTCTTCGCCTCATTCGCGGAGCCGCTCGCACGCGGCGCGCTCCGCGCCGTGCCGCGCGCGGAGGCGAGGACGCCGCCCCCGCACGATTGACGTTGCCCCGGAGGAGCGACGACACTCGTCGCCATGCAAGAGCAGAGCATGGCGATCGTGAAGTCGCTCGTGAGCGTGGCGTGGGCGGACGGCGAGTTCCACGACGCCGAGCGCGAGATGGTGGAGGGGCTGATCGCGGCGTTCGAGGCGAACGAGGAGCAGGCCACGGAGATCCGCGCCTACGCCGCCGAGCGGAGGACCCTGGACGACGCGCCCCTCGGCGAGCTCGGCGGCGAGGACCGCCGCGCGCTGCTCCAGCACGCGGTGCTGCTCACCTTCGTCGACGGCGAGCAGCACGACGCGGAGAAGCAATACATCGCTGCGCTGTGCAAGAAGCTCGAGATCCCCGAGCTCGAATCGGAGCAGCTCATCAAGTCCGCGGAGGCCCGCGCCCGGCGCCTCCTCACGTTGCTCTGACGCGGCTGCCGCGGCGCCCGTGCGCCGCGGGCCTCGCCGCTGCCCGGGCTCCCATGGCGAGCTCGGCCCCTCGCTGGCCGGCTGATCGGGCTCGGACATGCTCCGGAGACCGAACCACGAGGCGAGCCGGCGAGGGGGGTACGTAGCGGCATTAAATGTGTTTTATATTACAAACACAGGAAGCTCACTGCACCGCACCCTCGGCGGGTGCAGCGTTTCAGGCCGCGACTGTCACGTGTCCGCATGGACTGAAAGGCAAGACCAAGTAGACCCCGGGGTAGGGGGCGGTGGGGAGCACGCGTTCACGCGATGTTGCGGAGCCGTCGCCGGTGCGTCGCCCGTCCAGCGCATCTTCCCGCCGCTCGGGCCGCCCCGGAGCGTTCGCCGTCGAGGAGTGCTCATGAACCACGACATCGGCATGATCTGCCCTGCTTGCAGCAGCATCACCATATTTCAGGCCGGGACCAACACCCCGCGGCAGTGCGCTCGCTGCCACGACATCGACCCTCCGCCCGCGCTGCCGTTGCGCGAGCGGCCGACGCGCCCGGGCGGGCGCAGCCGCCGCCTCGAGGTAGCGCAGCTCGACTGGATGGAGTGATCAGACCGGCGCGCCGAGCTGCCGGAGGAGCTCTCGCACCACCCCGCGCGCGCAGTGCTCCCGGTAGGCCCGCGTCGAGCGCACGTCGTCGATGGGCGCGATGTCCTGCGCTACCGCCGCGTCCACCTCCGCCGGGGTGAGCTCGGCGAGGGGGCGCGAGAGGCAGAGCGCGCGCACGCTCGGCAGGAGCGCCGTCGTGGGCGCGACCGACGCCATCCCGAGCCCGAGCCGCGCGAGCCGCCCGGACCGCACCTCGGCCACGCCCGCGAGCGCGACCTTCGAGATCGCCTGCGCCCGCCGCGCGCCGATCTTCCGCCAGTACCAGGGCGACCCGGGCTCCGGCAGCGCGATCTCCACCGCCACGATCACCTCGTCCGGCGCGCGCGCCGTGCGCTTGTACCCCGTCTGCAGGGAGCTCATCGGGATGCGCCGCTCCCCGCGGACGCTCTGCACCACGACGGTCGCGTCGTAGGCGGCCAGCGCGGCGACGCCGTCGGCGGCCGGCGACGCCGTGGCGAGGTTGCCGCCGAGCGTGCCGCGCGCCTGGATCTGCACCGCGCCCACGTCGCGGCTCATCCGGGCGAGGAGCGGCGCCCGCTCCAGGACCACGTCGCTCCGGCGCATCTCCAGGTACGTCGTCGCGGCGCCCACCCGCAGCGTGTCGCCGGAGAGCGAGACGCCGCGCAGATCCGCGAGCCGCGACACGTCGACGACGAGCGGCGGCGCCGCCGCCCCGGCGCCCGCCGGGAGCTCGAGCGGAGGCCTGAGCTCCTGCTCGACGACCCAGTCGGTGCCGCCGGCCAGCAGCGCGACCGGCGCGCCGAGCGCGGCCTGCTCCGCCACGAGCTCGCACAGCGGGCCGAGCCCGGTCACGCGCCGCATCTCGAACAGGCGGAGATCGGCGATGCTCACGGCGCCCCCCCTCCCCCGCCGCGGCGCAGCGCCGCGGCGGAGCGGACGCTCTCGACGATGCGCTGGTAGCCCGTGCAGCGGCACAGGTTGCCCGCGAGCGCCTCGCGCACGTCGAGCTCCGACGGCGCCGGGTTGCGCACGAGCAGCGCCTCGGCGGCGAGGAGCATGCCGGGCGTGCAGATCCCGCACTGCGCGCCGCCCTCCTCGATGAAGCAGCGCTGGAGCGGCGACAGGTGGCCGGCGCCGGCGAGCCCCTCGACCGTGGTCACGTGCCGCCCATCGCACTGCCCGATCGCGACGAGGCAGGCGTTCACGGGGTCGCCGTCGATCAGCACCGTGCACGCGCCGCACTCGCCCTCGGCGCACCCCTCCTTCGTGCCCGTGAGCCCGAGCGGCCCCCGGAGCGCGTCGAGCAGCCGGGAGAGCGGCGGCAGGTCGACCTCGCGCGGCGAGCCGTTGACGACGAGCGATACCTTCATGAGTGATCCCCTCCCCCCGCCGCCTGCCGCGGCGCTGCGGCGCCGCGCGCCGCCTCGAACAGGCGCTCCGGCGTGAGCGGCAGCGCGCGCGCGGCGATCCCCGTCGCGTGCTCCACGGCCGCGGCGATGGCCGGCGCGCCGCCGTCCATCGGCATCTCGCCGATGCCCTTGGCCCCACCGCCCGGACCGAACGGGAAGGGCTCCTCGACCAGGACGACGTGGAACGGCGGCGCGTCGAGCGACGTCGGGATGATGTAGTTGGTCATCCGCGGGTTCCTGATCTTGCCGCCCTGCCAGACGATCTCCTCGGAGAGCGCCCAGCCGATCGCCTGCAGGCTGCCGCCCTCGATCTGCCCCTTGCACATCACCGGGTGGATCGCCTTGCCCACGTCGGTGGCCGACCAGAAGTCGACGACCGTCACCTCGAAGGTGTCGAGGTCGACCTCGACCTCGGCCACGTCGCACGCCCAGCCGAAGCAAGGGTACGCGTCCCCCTTGTACGCCTCGTCGTCCCAGCGCACGTAGCCCGGCGGCTCGTACTGCTTCAGCGACGTCACCTGCCCCTCGCGGGCGAGCAGCCTGTCCGCCGCCTCCTCGAACGTCAGCGCCGGCGCCGCGCCTTCCTGCCCCTCGTGCGCGGCGCCCTGCTGCCGCGCCGCCTCCTGCTCCTCGCGCACGCGGCCCGAGAGCTCGCGCGCCGCGACCTCGAGGATCGAGCCGACCACCATCACCGTGCGCGACGCCACGGTGGGCCCCGAGTCGGGCACGGTCGTCGTGCACGGCACCGCGAAATCGATCCGATCGATCGGCAGCCCCGCCGCGGACGCGGCGATCTGCCGGAACACCGTCTCCGTCCCCTGGCCGATGTCGGTCGACGCCGTGCGGATACGGAGCCGCCCGCCGGGCACGAGATCCAGCGCGACCTTGCCCTTGTAGTAACGCTCGCCCGACCCGGTGAAGCCCGCGCCGTGCATGAACACGGACAGCCCGACCCCGCGCGCCACGCGCCCTCGCACGACGGGCCCGGCCGCGCGCTTCTGCCGGTAGCCGCTCGCCGCGATCGCCTTCGCGATGCACTCCTCGCCCGCGACGCTCGCGCGGAGCACCTGACCCGTCGCGGTCGCGTCGCCGGGGCGCAGCACGTTCTTCGCCTTCACGTCGAGCGGATCGCAGCCGAGCTCCCGCGCGACGCGGTCGAGGTGCCGCTCGATCGCCCAGATCGTCTGCGGCGCGCCGAAGCCGCGGAAGGCGCCGTTCGGCGGCGTGCTCGTCGCCACCGCGGTCGCCTCGATCCAGACGTCGTCCCAGCGGTAGGCGCCCGCCGCGTGGAGGGCGCCGCGCGACAGGACCACCTGCGTCAGCGTCGCGTACGCGCCGCCGTCCATGAGGATCCGGGTCTTCAGGGCGCGGAGCGTCCCGTCGCGATCGCAGCCGCTCGTGATCTCGCAGAACGCCGGGTGGCGCTTCGTCGTCGCCTCGATGTCCTCCGTCCGGTCGTAGATCATCCGCACCGGGCGGCCGCTCTTCTTCGCGAGGAGCGCCGCGTGGAGCGCGATGATCGACGGGTACTCCTCCTTGCCCCCGAAGCCGCCCCCGGTCACCGACTGGGTGACGTGGATCTGGTCGGGCGGGAGCCCGAACGCCTTCAGGAACGCCTTGTGCACGTAGAACGGGCACTGGATCGAGCCCGTCGCGTGCGCGCCCGCCTCGTCCCACCAGGCGATGACCCCCTGCGGCTCGATGTAGAGCTGCTCCTGGTGGTGCGAGGCGTACGTCCCGGTGACGACCACGTCGCAACGCGCGAGCGCCGCGTCGATGGCGGCCTCGGCGCGCTCCTGCTCGACGTCGGCGCGCCCCTTCGTGATGAGGTACCGCTTGAGGACGTTGTCGGTCCCCCAGATGATCTCCTTGCCCTCCAGCGCGTCGCGCGCGTCGAGCACCGGCGGCAGCGGATCGATGTCGAGCGTGACGGCCTGGACCGCCCGCGCGAGCTTCAGCCGATCCGCGCAGCCGAGCAGGGCGATCGGCTCGTAAGCGTGGTTCACCTTGCCGGTGCCGAGGATCGGCTGATCGTCCAGGATCAGCGCGACGACGTTGACCGGGACGTCCTCGGCGAGCACCACCGTGACGTCGCTCCAGTCGAACGCGGGGTCGAACCGCACGCCCCGGAGGATCCCGCGCGGCACGGGGCTCCGCACGGTGCGCCCGAAGATCTCCCCCGGCATCGCCGGGATGTCGTCGACGTAGCGCGACGCCCCCGTCACCTTGGGGGGGCCGTCGGTGCGGGGCACGCTGATCCCCACGGCGCTCGCTGAAGCTGGAGGGCTCGTCGCCATTCGTGTGCTCCTCCTTGTTGACGATAGCCCCGTCCCCCGGGCCACGTCGACCCGGGCGCGCCGCGCCATGCGATGGGCGCGGCGCGCGGAGCCGGCGATCCCCGCCGGCCTTCAGGCCAGGAAGCGGGGCGGCCCGCCGAGCACGCGGATCACGTCGACCGGGACGTTCAGGTCGTGCAGCACCCCCGGATCGTCCACCTCCTCGTCCACGCACCTGTCGCCGAGCGCCCTCAGGTGGTCCCGGAGCGGCGGTGGATCCGCCTCGAGGTAGCGCTGCAGCGCCTCGGCGCGCAGCACCACCGGGTGGCCGCCGCGGCCGAGGTGACGCGGCCGCACCGCGAGCGGCGGCGCCGCGGAGGAGGCGCCCGCGTCGAGGCGGGCGAGCAGCCGCGCCACCGTGGCGGCGCTCGCGGGGGGCACGTCGACGGGCGTCACGACGACGGCGTCGGCGTCGCCGATGCGCGGCGCGGCGACGGCCAGCGAGCCGGCCGGACCGAGGTCGTCCGGCGCAGTCCACGAGACCAGGTCGACACCAGGCCGCACGTGGGCCAGCAGCGCATGGAAGACGGAGCTGCGCACCACCACGAGCACCCGCGCGCTCTCGGCCTCCAGGCGCGCCTCCGCGTGCGCGATCGCCAGCGGCCGCTCCGCCCCTCCCTTCGTCGCCGCGGGCCAGGCCAGCAGCGCCTTCGGTCCCCCGAGCCGCTTGCCCGCGCCCGCGGCGAGGACGATCGTGATCACCTTCATTCAGCCTGCTCCTCCCCCGCCGGCGCGGAGGCGGCCGGCATCCACCGCGCGCGCCGCCGCCCCGCGCGCCAGGCGACCAGCTCCGCGGCGAGGGCGACGCTGATCTCGGCGGGCGTGCGCGCGCCGATGTCGACGCCGACCGGCATCCTGACCCGGGCGACGTCGCGCTCCGCCACCCCTTTCGCCTCGAGCCGCGCGCGCGTGCGCGCCGCCTTCGCGCGGCTCCCGACCCCGCCCACGTAGCCGAAGCCCCGCGCGAGCGCCCACTCGATCGCCGCCTGGTCGAGCCCGTGATCGTGCGTCATGACGAGCGCCGCCGCCTCGCCGAGGTCCCTCGGCATGTCCGCCGTCACCTCGGGATCGTCGTGGTCGGCAAGCACGACCCGCACCTGCTCGCCGAGCGCCGGCCCGGGCTCCTCCTGCGCGCCAGCGAGCGGCGCGGGCAGCGCGCCAGCGAGCGGCGCGGGCAGCGCGCCAGCGAGCGGCGCGGGCAGCTGCACCCGCGCGGGGTCGGCGGCCGCGGCGCGCGCGTCGCACAGGGTGACCCGGAAGCCCAGCGAGGCGAGCAGGGGCGCCGCGAACGCGCCCACGTGCCCGGCGCCGATCACGAGGACGTGCGCGGCGGGCAGCATCGGCTCGATGAGGATCTCGACCGAGCCGCCGCAGCACATGCCCAGGCTCGGGCCCAGGCGGAACGTCTCGAGCTTCGGCGTGCTGACGAGCTCGTCGAGCGCGCGCCCCATCATCCCGAGCGCCGCCCGCTCGACGGCGCCGCCGCCGATCGTGCCGATCGCGGTGAGGTCATCGAACAGGCAGAGCTTCTGCCCCGGCGTCGACGGCGCCGAGCCGTGCCGCGCCACCACGGACGCGAGCACCACGCGCCGCCCGGCCTCGAGCGCGCCGAGCGCGGCGCGCAGCACGTCGTGCGGCGAGGCCGTCCGCGGGATGACCTGGCTCAGATCCGGCATGATGGAACTCTAGCGACCCGGGCACCGAAAACGAGAGCGCCAAGAGGCCCGGCGCTGAAAGAGCTTGCCGGAACGCTGCGCTTGTCGCGAAAGTCGAGCGCGCGCGGCGACCGGCGCAGGTGTCCTGGATCCCGGCCGGCTGCGCCCGCCGGGATCCCCATGAAAACGCGGAGATCCCCGACCCGATGAGCCCCCCCGCCACGCCCGATCCCGACCTCCAGCGCGCCCTCTCCGATCCGGGCTTCACGCCGGGCCGCCGTCACTTCGCCGCCCTGATGGATCTGCTCGAGACGGCCGGCGAGCCCGCGGAGCTGGCCGAGCGGGCGCTGCGCCGCGCGGGCGCGGCCGCGCTGCCCGCCGCCCTCGAGCGCGCGGCCGGCGCGGCGCCGTCGCTGCGCGCGCCGCTCACCCGGCTCGTCGGCAAGCTGATGGCCGCCGCGCCGCTCGATCCCGCTGTCGCCGAGCAGGCGCGCGGCCACCTGATCGCCTGCCTCCGCGACGACGATCGCCGCACGCGCCGCATGGCGGCGGTGGCGCTCGGCAAGCTGCCCGCGGCCGATCCGGGGCGGCCGCTGGTCGAGCAGGCGCTCGCCGAGGCGGCGCGCGGCGAGGGCTCGCCCGACGTCCGCCGCGCGCTGATCGACGCGCTCGGCAAGGTCGGCGGCGGCGCCGCGCTCGACGTGCTCGCCGAGCTCGGCGGCGACGAGGACGTCGCCGGCGTGCGCGCGCGCGCCGAGCTCCTGGCGAGGCGAACCCTGTCGCGCGGCGAGCCGTCCGAGATCGCCGGCGATCGCGCGGCGGAGCGCCCTGTCCGCGTGGCGGTGCGGTGCCGGCGCGGGCTCGAGGCGGTCCTCGCCGAGGAGCTCGCGGCGCTGGACAAGGGCTCCCCCGGCGGGGCGCTCGTCCCCGAGCTCCGGAGCGATCCCTGCGGCGGCACGCGCGTCGAGGCGATGCTGAGCGGCCGCCTCGACGTCCTGTTCGGGGCGCGCACGATGCTGTCGTTCGCGCTCCCGCTGCCGCTGCGGAAGCTCGACGCCGGCACAGACCTCGCCGCGGCCGTCGCGGAGCGGCTGGCCTCGCGGGAGTCGCGCGAGATCCTGCGCCGCTTCACCGTCGGCGCGATCCGCTACCGCATCGACTGGGCCGGCGGCGGCAAGCGCCGGGCGGCGGTCTTCCGCGTGGCGGCGGCGGTGGAGGCCGAGGCCCCGGAGCTCGTGAACGATCCGACCCAGAGCACCTGGGACGTGGTCATCTACGAGGGCGCTGGCCGCGTCCGCGTCGAGCTCGCGCCGCGCCTGCCCGACCCGCGGTTCGCGTACCGCCGGGGCGACGTGCCCGCGGCGTCGCACCCGACGATCGCGGCGGCGCTCGCGCGCATCGCGGGGGTGCGCGCCGACGACGTCGTCTGGGATCCGTTCGTCGGCTCGGGCCTGGAGCTCTGCGAGCGCGCCCTGCTCGGGCCGTACCGGCGGCTCGTGGGCTCGGATCGCGACCCACGCGCCTTGCAGATCGCGCGGGAGAACCTCGACGCCGCGGGCGCGCGCGGCGCGGAGCTCCTTCAGCGCGACGCGTGCGGCGCGCCGCCCCCGGGCGACGCTCCCACGCTGATCCTGACGAACCCGCCCCTCGGGAGGCGCGTCGAGCGCACGGGAGATCTCGATGCCATGCTCGATCGCTTCGTCGAGGGCGCCGCGAGCGCGCTCGCGCCGGGCGGTCGGCTCGTGTGGATCTCGCCGTTCCCCGAGCGGACCGAGGCGGTCGCGCAGCGCTCAGGCCTCAGGCCCGAGGCGCTCCAGCGCGTGGACATGGGCGGCTTCGACGCCCAGATCCAGAGCTTCCACAAGGCAGCGACCCGGCCGCAGGCGCTGGGCGACCGCGGCGACCGTCGGCGCGGGGACGGCGCCGACCGCCCCGACGCCGGGCGCGGCGGGCGCGGCGGGCGCGGCCCCCAGCAGCCCGAGCTGCGCGGCGAACAGCATCGCCCCCACCGCCAGGAGGATCGCCACCACCACCGCGATGATGATCCCGAGCCGCCCCGAGCGGTCGGGCGGCGCATCGTCGGCGGCAAAGCTGCTGCTGTCGGGCAGCCCGAGGGGCGACGCCGGCGCGGCTGAGCTCTGCACCGCCGCCCGCTGCGCTGGAGCGGCGCTCGGCGATGCAACGACGGCGCTCGGCGATGCAACGACGGCGCTCGGCGATGCGGCGACGGCGCTCGGCGATGCGGCGACGGCGCTCGGCGATGCGGCGACGGCGCTCTTCGGGGGCGGAGAGGCCTGCTGCGACGGACCGAGCGCTCCCACGGCCGCGGAGCTCGGACCGAGCACGCGGCCGCTCCCCGCGTCGGCGTTGCCAGGCGCGGTCACCGCAGGCGCCCCGGCCGCTCGCTCGAGCGGCGCTGCGGGAGCGCGGCCTCTCGACGTCCCCTCGGCGAGCCCCTGCGGCGCGCTGTAGGGCGCCACCGCCGTGATCGGATGCGGCACGGGGGGCGTGACCGGCGCCTCCCGCGCGCGCGTCGGCACGTCGTCCTCGTCGTCCTCGTCATCGACGACCGTGGGCGCATCCAGCGTGGGCTCGTCGTGGATGTCGTCGTCGATGTCGCCGAGGAACGGCATGGCGTCGCTCTGGCGAGGCCGTCCCGCCGGCGCGTCGCGCTCCGCGCCCGGGCGCTCGCGCGCGACGAACGGCGACGCCGGCACCCCGACGGCGGGCTGCTCGCGCGGGCCGCCGGCCGGCGACGCCGCGCCCGCTCCGGGCCGCGCGGCGCCGCCCACGCGGTGCGCGACGGACGCGGTTCCGCCGAAGCGCGGCGGCGCCGGGACCGCCGCCCCGGTACCACCGTGGTGGTCCAGGGGCGAACCTTCCCGCATGACGGTCATGGCGTTCCCTTCGCGGTCGTCGCCGAACGACTGGGTCAGCGGGACCGCCCCCATCCCCGGAACGCGCCCGCGCGGCACCGGCGCGCGGTCTCGCGCGGCGGGGGCGGCCGGGGCTGCCTTGGGGCTCGGGGCGGCGCCCAACCTCGGGGCCGACGCGCCGGAGTACGCCGCCGGAGGCAGCGGGCGCTCGGGCGGCACGGGCGGCGGCGGCTGCCCCGCCGCGACTGCGGCCGCGCGCTGCGCGATGATCTGATCGAGCTGGGCGGAGCTCAGCGGCGCCACGCGCATCAGCGTGCGCACCTCGTCGTCGTCCTCGTCGCTGGTCGAGTCCTCGTCGTCGAGCGGGAGCAGCGTGCGCGCCGCGGGATCGGGGTGCCACTCCTCGAGGGCGCGCCGGAAGGCGGCGGCGTTCGTGGTGCGGGCGGAGCGATCGCGCTGGAACGCGTCGTCGAGGACCCGCTGGAGGTCGTCGTCGCCGACGTCGAACACGGCGAGCGGCGCCGGCGACGCGCTCGCGATCCGCTGCCGCGTCTCCGCGTCGCTCCCGCCGCCGAAGGCGCTCGTGCCGGTCAGCACCTCGTAGAGCGTCGCCGCGATGGCCCACACGTCGTCGCCGGGCGAGAGCGTCCCGCCGGCGACGCGCTCGGGCGACTGGTAGGCGATGCGGCTCGGCGTCTGGCGCAGATCGGCCAGGATGGCCTTCGACGTGCGATCGACCGCGGCCGTGAGCACGCACTCGGGCGAGATGGCGCCATGCGCGACGCCGAGCGCGTGCAGCGCCTCGATCCTCTTCGCGAGACGGATGGCCCAGCCGACGGCGTCGAGCTCGTTCAGCGGGCCATCGCGCAAGATCCGAGTTGCAAGCGTTTCCACTTACGAAGCCAGCGTAGTACCGGTCCGCCGAAGTTTGTACCTGGATCCGCGTGCAGTTCGCACCCCGGACGACCAAATCCCGGGGACGCGCCTCGCCGCGAGCGCCCCGGGGCGGCGCCCCTGACGGACGGCGCAGCTCCGCCGATCCGCGGCGAGGGGGGAGGCGCGCGTCACGACCGCTCGCCCCCGGCGCCCTCGGTCGGGACGATGCGGACGCGGCGTACCCTCCGGCCGGCGACGTCCATCGCCACGAGCGTGTACCCCTCGCACTCCACGCGCTCCCCTGCCTCGGGCGGGTGCTCGAGCCGGCCGAGCATGTAGCCGCCGACCGTCTCGACGGTCTTCACCTCGGGCAGCAGCACGATATGGGCGTCGCGCTCCAGGTCCGCGAGCAGCACGCGGCCGTCGACGTCGACGATGCCGCCGCCGCGGCGGTGGATCGGCGGCACCTCCTCGTCGTTCTCGTCGCGGATCTCGCCGACGATCTCCTCGATGAGGTCCTCCATCGTGACGAGCCCGATGAACTCGCCCGAGGCCGAGGTGATGATCGCCACCGGCACCTGGCGCGCCTGCATCTCGAGGCGGAGGCGCTCGACCGAGGTGTTCTCGCGCGCGATGATGGGCTTGCGGAGCAGCTCGGCCACGCGCGTCGCGCGGCGGCGGTGGCTCAGGACGTCGAACAGGTCGCGCAGGTGCAGGTAGCCGAGCACGTTCTTGCCCTGCTCGTCGAGCACCGGGTACCGGGAGTACCCCGCGTCGGCCACGATCCGCACCGCCTCGTCGATCGTCATGTTCGCGCGCAGGGTCGCCGCGTCGGAGCGGAGCGACATCACGTGCCTCGCCGTGCGCCGTCGCAGGTCGAAGATGCGCACGAGCATGCTGCGCAGCGCCGGATCGAGCCCCGCGGGGCTCTTGGTGAGGAGCAGCCGGAGCTCCTCCGAGGTGTGCGCGATCTCCGCCTCGCCGACCGGCCGGAGCCCGAAGAGCCGGACGAACCCGTTCGCCATCGAGTTGAGCGCCCAGATCACCGGCCACATCACGACGAAGAACCCGTGCAGCGGCCGCGCCGCCCAGAGCGTGACCTTCTCCGTCCGCTGGATCGCGAGCGACTTCGGCGCGAGCTCGCCGATCACGGTGTGGAGCGACGTGATCAGGATGAACGCGATGCCCACGGCGATGGCGTGCGCGCCGATCCCCGACCAGGCGTCGAGCGGCGCGAGCATCGGCTCGATCAGGTGGGCGATGGCCGGCTCGCCGATCCAGCCGAGCCCGAGGGACGCGAGCGTGATGCCCAGCTGGTTGGCGGAGAGGTACTCGTCGAGCCGCTGCGACATCTGGAGGGCGAGCCGCGCGCGCGCGTCCCCCTCGCGCACGAGCTGCTCCAGCCGCGTCGGCCGCATCTTGACGATGGCGAACTCGGAAGCGACGAAGAACGCGTTCAACAGCACCAGCAGCGCGGTGCCTAGGAGATAAACAAACGTCATGCCGGTCGACGTCCTCTGCCCGGTGCGCCAGCCCCCCCGCGCCTCTTCGGCGACAAGGCGCGCTCAGATCCTCGCACGCTCGAGGATCTTGCTTCGCAGCTCCGGGTCGTCGTTGCTGAGCCCCTCCACGAGCGCGTCGGCCGGGGATTGCCCCTTGGCGATGAGCGCGCTGAGCCGACCGAGGTGGACGCGCTCGTCCTTGCCGTTCTTGTTCAGGCGCGCGCGGCGCTCGAGGCCGCCCGAGGCGATGGAGACGAGCTGCTCGGCGAGCGCCGCGAGCGGCTTGCCGCGGAACGTGGCGCGGAGCGCGCGCTCGGCGATCATCGGGCGCACGGCCTCGAGCTCGTCGAACCTGAAGCTCTCGGACAGGGCGTCCGCCTCGTCGAGCGCGCGCGCGTCGTAGAGGATCCCCGTCCACAGGGCCGGGAGCGCGCAGACCAGGTTGGCGGGCAGCGAGTCCGCGCCGCGGACCTCGATGGTCCGCTTCAGCCGGACCTCCGGGAAGAGGGTGTTGAGGTGCATCTCCCAGTCGGCGCGGGTGGCCCGGTGCCCCTCGAAGCCGTGCTCGAGGAAGTCGCGGAACGTCTGCCCCGTGTTCTCGATCACCGCGCCGTCGCGCTTGATGAGGAACATCGGCGCGTCGACCGCCCACGCCACGTAGTCCGAGAAGCGGCGGCCGCGCTCGAGCACGTTGCGGAGCAGCCCCTGCCGCGACGGGTCGACGTCGAGCCAGACCCTGGCGCGGTAGCTCCGCCCGCCGAACATCGCCCCCTCGTAGAACGGGGAGTTCGCGAAGATGGCCGTCACGAGGGGCGAGAGGCGGAGCGACACGCGGAGCGCGCGCATCGCCGCCTCCTCGCTGGCGTAGTCGAAGTTCGCCTGCACGGTCGCGGTGCGGCGCATCATGTCGAGGCCGTACGCGCCGCGCGTCGGCAGGTAGCGCCGCATGACCGCGTAGCGGGACTTGGGCACCCAGGAGAGCTCGGCCTGCGACGCGAAGGGGTGGAACCCGATGCCGAGCCAGGCGAAGTTGAGCTCGGCGGAGATGTCGCGCAGCTCCGCGAGGTGCCCGCTCATCTCCAAACAGATCTGGTGGATGCTATCGAGGGGCGCCCCGGACAGCTCGAGCTGCCCGCCCGGCTCCAGCGTCACCGAGGCGCCGGCCCGGAGGAGCGCGATCAGCGGACCGCCCGGCGTCTCGTGCTCGGGCGTCCAGCCGTGCCGCTCGACGAGCGCCTGGAGCACGGACAGCACGCTCCTCTCGCCCTCGTACGGGATGGCGGCGCCTGTTCTTGCGTCGACCCCGAACTTCTCCGCCTCGGCGCCGATCCGGTGAAGCGACTCGGGCTTGATGGCTTCGTGGAAGGGAAACAGCAGATCGTCGAACGTCTTCAACGGTTGAGACTTCGACTCGCTCGCGTGGCTTGCATCGGCCATCATCACGTTTCCGGTTTGTTTCGTTCTCGCCTAGAGCGCGCGCCTAAGCAGGGGCGCGCGCTGCGTCGTTCGGAGCATCTTCGCGAGCGCACCGAGGTGCGCCAGCGTTGTCCCCGTCCCTCCCCCAAGCATTCGCGCGCCCGCCTCGATGAGCCGCACCGCGGAGGCGGCCCAGGCGTCGCACGCCTCGGCGGACGCGAGGCGATCGGACCCGTCCGCTGACGCGGGTTCGGCGCTGAGCAGCACGCCGACCTGCGCCTCGTGGGCGACGCCCTCGAGGCGACGGAGGACGTTGAGCCCGAGGTCGAGCGACGAGACCTCGAAGAGCAACGCGTCCGCGCCGCTGTCGAGCGCCCCTCGGGCGACCTCCTCGAAGCCCTCGCCGTCAGCGGTGCGCCCGACGCCGTCGAGCTCCACGAGCGCCCACGTCGCCAGCTGCGTCGTGCTGGCGCTGACCACCGCCGCGCGGCGCGCGAGCCGCGCGACCGCGGGGGAGACGCACGCGGCCTGGGCTGCATCGAAGCCGCATGCGACGAGGATCTCGCAGCCGGCCGCCGCGAGCCTGGCCGCATGGACCGCGTAATCTTCCGCAATCCGGTCGGCCATGGGCGCGGCAGCAGTGTGGCCCAGGATACCGGCCACCGCCACGCGTCGCGTGGCCGCGCCCGCCGCCTCGGTCGCGAGCTCGACCGCGGTCCCTGTCAGCGCGGCGGCGCGGAACGCCATGCCGATGGGCGCCAGGGCGCGCGTCGTCGTCGCGGACGTGAGCGCCCGGACCACGTCGATCCCCAGCGCGATCTCCTGCTCGTGCAGCTCTGCGATCGCCCTGGGCGACTCGCGGAGCAGCCGGCCGAGCGCGGTGTTGGAGGAGACCGCGGCGCCCCGGTAGCGGAGAGAAGCGAGCGGATCGCCGCTGATAATGAGCGGACGACCTACCGGAGGCCGAGAGGTGGAGGCCTCGAGCGCGTTCACGTCCTTCGCTGCTTTCCAGGGCTCCTCTACCACCGGTCTATAAGGGGAAACTAGCCCAAGACGGCCCTTCCGCGTCGCGAAATGGTGCAGACCGGCGGGCTGGAGCACAGCGATCCACGCAGCGCGGTCGGGGGCAACCTGACGGGCGCTCGCCCGCGCTGGGCGCGAACCAGGGGCGGAACGGGGGATCAGCGGTCATGAGGCCTCCGTGGTGCGCGCTGGGCCGTCACACGGCGGGGAGCCTCCGGCCCGCTTGTCATACGGCGGGGAGCCTCCGGCCCCCTACCCCTCGGCCCCGGCGCGCGACGAACTTGCGGTCGAAGAGCCGCACCCGCCGGACGAACAGGTCGAGCAGGAAGACGGCCATGGCGGCGTAGATGAACCGTTGCCAGAGCTCCTCGTGGAAGGTCACCTTCTCCCCTGCCGGGTCGAAGATGGCGGCCACGCCGCTCGGATCGACCACGCCGCCGGTCGACGTCGCGGCCTTCTCGAGGGTCGCGAGCTCGGGCTCGAAGCTTGCGTACTCGCGGGGGTACGGGTTCGAGACGTGGCCGTAGCTGACCGCGACCGGCCGCAGCGACCCGTCCTCGGCCTCGCGCAGGTGCTCCGCCCTCAGGAGGAACGAGCCATACTGGTCCAGCGCGAGCGCGGTCTCGTACCGCCCCGGCGCGGTCTGACGCATGTCGACGACCCGCGTCGTCCCGCCCGGCTCCGGTCCGATGATGCTGAGCCGGGAGGTCAGGTTGTTCTCGAACCGGTCGTCGGCCCCGAACGCGTCGACGGACGCGCGCAGCTCTCCGTCCACGATCTCGGCCTTCATGTCGAGCTCGCGCCGGTGCTTCTGGCGCATGTGCTCGTGGATGAGCTGCCCCCAGAACTTCTCGAAGCCCGGCCACCTCAGCCACTCCACGGCCCAGCGCGCCTTGACGTCGCTCGTCCAGGCCAGCGTCCACCCGAGGCCGACCCGCCACCGCGCGAGGATCGGCTCCTCGGTGTCGCTCGTGAGCAGCTCCTGCGCCGGGGGCGGCTTCAGCTTGGTCGAAACATAGCCGTGCAGGTTCGGCGCGGTGCGGACGTCGATGCCGCGGAGGAACGCCGCGTCGCCGACCTGGGTCACGGGGAACCACTCCTCGACGGCGGCGGCGCGCGCGACCATCTCGGTCTCCTTGGTGAAGATCCGCGGCAGGTTGTTCGGGTCGGGCACCGCGTGGAAGCGCCCCCCGCCCACGTCGGCGATCATCTTGAGCAGCTGCTCGTCGAGATCGTTCCCCAGCCCGACGGTGGTCACGGTGATCGACTCGGCGATCATGGCGGAGACGAGGTCCCGGATGCCGCCCGTCGACGCCTTGCCGTCGGTGAGCAGGATGACGTGCTTCTTGCGCGCCTGCGTCACCGTCATGTCCTGGTAAGCGGCGTCGAGCGCGGCGAAGATCTCGGTCCCGCCGCCCGGCTGGATGCGCGCGATCTCGCCGGCGATGCGCGAGCGGTTGCGCGCGGGCTGCATCTTCACGTAGCGGGTCGGCGCCGAGTCGAACGCGATGACCTCGATCAGGTCGTCCGAGCCGAGGACCCCCGCGGTCGCCTTCGCCGCGGCCTTGGCCATCTCGAGGGGCAGCCCGGTCATCGACCCCGAGCGATCCATGACGAGCGCCATCGCGACGCTCGGCATGTCCTTCTTTCGCTCGTTGTCCATCCGCACCGGGAGGATCCGCTCGATCGTGGTGCGGTACCAGCCGCCGAGGCCATACCCCGACTCGCCGCCGGCGAAGAGGAACCCTCCGCCGAGGTCGCGCACGTAGCTCTCGATGATCTCCTGCCCCTGCAAGCTGAGCGCCTCCTTCGGGGTGTCGGACACGATCAGGAAATCGTAGCGCTCCATCTCCTTGAGCGAGCCGGGGAAGCCGGCCGGCGGCCTGACGTCCACGTCGAGCTGCTGCGCGGTGAGCGCGCTCGAGAGCGGGCCGGCGTGCTGCGGCGTGCCCTCGATGTAGAGCACCGACGGGCGCCCGGGCACGTCGATGGTGGTCGCGTACCGGTTGTTCTCCTTGAACTTGTCGTCCGCGATCTGGTCGAGCTCGAGCGCGTAGGTCACCTGCCCCGCGATGCGCACGACGCTCTTGAACATGACGTCGTTCGGCCCCGCCTTGAGCTCGAGGTCCCTGATGCCCTCGAGGCCGTTCAGCGCCTCCCCCTGGAACAGCCGCGCCCGGGCCTTGGTCGCGCGGCTCGCGTAGATGTCCGCGTGGATCTCGAAGGTCTCGCCGACCTTCACCCGGTCCGGCATCCTGAGCTCTCGCACCGCGACCTCGGGCGGCGCGGGCCGCCGGTACGGGATCGTGAACAGCCGCACCCCGAAGTCGCGCGCCCGGTTGGCCTCGGCGAGCACGTCGCCGTCGGTCTGGACGCCGTCCGACATCAGCACGGCGCGCTTGAGGTAGCCGGGCGGGTACAGCCCGTAGGCGAGCTGCAGCGCCGCCTGGAGGTTCGAGCCCGCGCCGAGGTCCCCGCGCTGCCCTTTCTCGTCGAGGTGACGGCCGATCGCCGGCGCGCGTCGCTCCGCGTCGCGGCCTGCCGCCTCGCCGGCTGCGCGCTCGACGAGCCGGGGCCGCCGCGCGAACGTGATCACCTTGATGACGCCGTCCTCCGGCTTCTCGGCGAAGGCCTTGTCGAGCGTCGCGCGCGCGTCGTCGAGCGCCTCGTCCGTGACGGACTCCGAGACGTCGATGAGGTAGGTCGTGGCGACCTTCTCCGTCGTCGCGGTCCGCGCGAGCCGCGACAGCCCGAGCGCGATCAGCGCGACGAAGGCGATCCGCAGCAGCACCGAGAGCACGCGCTGCGGGAGAGGAAGGTCGGCGAGCGACCCTGCGAGGACGCCGACGAACCAGGGCGCGAGCAGGAGCGCGCCGAGCATCTTCGGGTTGAGGAGCTCGTATTTAACCCCCTCGCGCACCCATGTGAGCGTCGGATCCGGGTGCAAGAGGACGTACCTCCGGTACGCCCAGAACAGGATCCCGCCGAGGGCGGCGCAGGTGATGGCCCACGCGAGGACGCGGAACTTGCGGCCACTGAACGCGCTCACACCGTCACCCTCCTGTGATACGTGAACCACTCGATCGCGGTCACGAGGAGCACCGCCGCGAGCAGGTAGATCCAGAGCTCACGGCGGACGCCGATCTTGAACTCGCTCACCGCGCCCGCGCCGCGGCCGTCGACCTTGAGCTCGGCGGCGGGGGCGATCGCGCTCTCCTGCGGCGCGGAGAGGTTCGCGGCGAACATGCTCTCCTCTTGCGCGCCGGCCTGCGCGCCGGCGGCGCCGACGCGCAGCGTGTAGAAGCCGGCGTGTTGCCCCAGGAACACGGCGCGCCCGTCCTGGATGGGCACCGTCCGCGTCGTCCCGTCGGGCTGCTCCAGGCTGGCCGTCTCCGCCGACGAGGACGCCGGGATGTGCCAGACGGCGCCCGTGCGGAACGAGGAGATGTAGCTCGTGTCCTCCTCGACGAAGTTGTTGATCGCGTTGAGCAGGAAGAGCGGCCAGGCGATCCGGAGGGGGAAGTCGCTCTCGCGGACGTCGAAGCCGAGCGCGACGAACTTCACGCCGCTGCGCCGCCCCTCGATGAGCAGCGGGCCCTTGTGGCTCCGACCGACGACCCTGTCTTCCTTGTTGCCCTTGAGCACGTGGGCGCGCGCGATGTTCACGTCGCTGAGCGCCGTGTACCGCAGCAGCGGGTGCTTCGCGTCGAGCTCATCGAAGCCCAGGCGGTAGTTCGGGTCGTCGTCCAGGACCTCGTTGCCCACCTCGAACGGGAGGTTGGTCCCGGTCGGGTTGAGGTAGAGCAGGCTCCCGCTCCCCGGCGCGACGCTCGGCGCCACGCCGTCGAAGATGGTCACGTCGAACGAGGAGGCCGCCGGGTAACGCTGCGGGTCGACGAACGTCACGTCGAGGTACTCGTCGAGGAGCAGCGCCGCCTCGAGGAACATGTTCCCCGCGGAGACGACCTGGACGCGCGCGCGGCGCCGCTCGGGCAGGAGCGCGAAGGCGCGGTTGTCGGCGGGCAGGTCGTCGGAGCTGCCGTCGGCCAGCGCGAGCTTCGCCTCGAGCGTCTTCGAGGCGCCGGAGAGGTTCGGGTAGAAGCGGGGCAGCTTCTCCTTCGGCTTGAGCCGGATGCGCGTCAGGTCGGTGAGCTGGCCGTCGCCGAGCAGCGACAGCTCGAGATCGAGCGGCTCGTCGCTCGTGTTCGTGACCTCGAGCATCACCTCGTAGCGGCTCTTGTCGAGCGGGTAGCGCCGCACCGAGAACTCGGTGATCGCGGCGTTCCGCGCGCCCTTGCCGATGGGCAGGAACGAGAGCTTGATGTCGCCGAGGCGCACCGGCCCGCCGGCGTCGGCGGCCTCGCCCAGCGCGCCGTCGCTCACGACGATGACCTCCGGCGACGGCAGCCCGCTGAGGGTGTCGCCCGCGAAGCGGAGCGCGCGCGCGAAGTCGGCGGTCGCGTCGGTCGGCTTCACCGCCGCGACGGCCGCCTCGAGGTCGGAGATCTCTCCGGTGAGCGTGGACAGCGGCGTGACGGCCGCGTCCATCTGGGCGAGCAGCATGCGGTCGCTGCCGGAGAGGCCGCGGACCATCTTCCTCACCTCCTCCTTCGCGAGCTCGATCCGCGAGGGCGCGACGTCGATGGCCTGCATGCTCGCGCTCGCGTCGATGAGGACCACGATGTTGCGCCCCTCGACGAGGTTCGCCTGCGGGCGCGGGTCCCCGAGCGCGAGCAGCAGCAGCGCGAGCAGCGCGAGCTGCAGGAGCAGCGAGAGGAGCCGCTTCAGCTGCGAGAACAGGCTCGTCGCTTCCTTGTCCCGGAGGACGCGCTCCCAGATCTTCGAGAACGGGACCGCGACGGGCCGGCGGCGCAGCTTGAGGATGTAGAAGACGACGACCACGGCCCCGGCGACGGCGCCGATCTGGAGCAGGGTCTGCAGCGGGACGCCGGTGAAGTGCAGCATGGCTACCGGAGGAAGCCGCCTCTGCGGAACACGCGCAGGATCAGCTCGTCGAAGGGGACGGACACGTCGGCGCGGAAGTAGCTCACCTGCCGCGACGTGCAGAAGCGGCGGATCTCGTCGAGGTACTGCTCGTACGCCGCGGCGTAGCGATCGAGCACCTTCGCGGTCACCGTGACCTCACGCTCGTCCCCGGTCTCGCAGTCGTAGACGCGCACGTCGCCGCGCAGCGCGGGCCGCGCCTCGCGCGGGTCGGCG
Organism: Sorangium sp. So ce321; assembly: GCF_051530195.1. Lineage (NCBI taxonomy): Bacteria > Pseudomonadati > Myxococcota > Polyangiales > Polyangiaceae > Sorangium > Sorangium sp. So ce321. Next base: position 10,101,577 of record NZ_CP150329.1, read on the forward strand.
ACGTGGAGCACGAACGGCTCGAACCGGTTGTACCGGAGCACGTTGATGCCCCGCTCGAAGCCGACCGGGTCGTAGAGATCGCTGAGGATGACGGCGAGCCCGCGCCGCTTGTGCTGCGCCACGAACGTCTTCATCGCCTCCCCGAGGTCGGTCGCGCCGTCGGCGCGGGCTTGCCCGAGGAAGCGGAAGATCCTGAAGATGCGCGCCTTGCCGCGGGTCGACTGCATGCGCCCGCTGATCTCGTCGGTCGCGGTGACGATCGCGATGCGGTCGAGGTTGGCGAGCCCCACGTACGCCAGGGCCGCGCAGAGGCGCTTCGCGTGCCGCAGCTTCGCGCCGTCGCCGAACGCCATCGACGCCGACGTGTCGAGGATGAAGTAGATCGAGAGGTCTTCCTCCTCCTCGTAGAGCCGGATGAGGAGCCGGTCGAAGCGCTGGTAAGCGGCCCAGTCGAGGTACCGGAAGTCGTCGCCGGGGGCGTAGTCGCGGTGGTCGGCGAACTCGACGCCGGAGCCGGTCTTCTTGGTCCGCCGCTCCGCGCGCATCGCCCCGGAGAAGACGCGGCGGCTCACCATCGCGAGGTAGTCGAGCTTGCGCTGGAACTCGTCGTCGAAGAGGTCCTCGTCGGAGGCCCCCGCGGAGAGCGGGGAGAGCGGCGAGAACGCGGCGAGCCGTCGGAGCGGCGCAGCGGCCCTCTTGAAGGTGTCGAAGAGCCCCATGCTACCTTCGACGTTCCCTCATTTGCTCTCGGGCAAGCGCTTGAGGATCGCCTGCAGCACCTCGTCGGTCTTCACGCCCTCGGCCTCTCCTTCGAAGTTGAGGAGCACGCGGTGGCGCAGCGCGGGGAGCGCGCTCGCGCGCACGTCATCGACGGACGCCGCGAACCGCCCCTCGAAGAGGGCCCGGATCTTCGCGGCGAGCAGGAGCGCCTGCGCCCCTCGGGGCGACGCGCCGAACTTCACGAACCGCTTCACCTCGTCGAGGCTCTCGCCCTCGGTCGGGTGCGTGGCCTGGAGGAGCCGCACCGCGTAGTCCTGGACGTGCTTCGCCACGGGCACCTCGCGCACGAGCCGCTGCATGGCGACGATCCGCTCCTTGTTCAGGACCGGCCGCACCTCGATCGCGTCCGTGCCGGTCGTCCGCTCGAGGATCGAGTTCAGCTCCTCGCGGCTCGGGAACGGCACGTGCAGCTTGAAGAAGAACCGGTCGAGCTGCGCCTCCGGGAGCGGATAGGTCCCCTCGCTCTCGAGGGGGTTCTGGGTCGCCAGGACGAAGAACGGCTCCTCCAGCGTGTAGCTCTGCCGCGAGACCGTCACCCGGTGCTCCTGCATGGCCTCGAGGAGCGCGCTCTGCGTCTTCGGCGTCGCGCGGTTGATCTCGTCGGCGAGGACGATGTTCGCGAAGATCGGCCCCTTGCGGAACGAGAACGACCGCTGCCCGCCCGCGCTCTCGTCGATGACCGTCGTGCCGATGATGTCCGCGGGCATCATGTCGGGCGTGAACTGGATGCGCGAGAACTGGAGGTCGAGCGCGTCGGCCATGGTGCGGACGAGCATCGTCTTGCCGAGCCCCGGCACGCCCTCGAGGAGCGCGTGCGAGCCCGCGAGCATGCACGTGAGCACGCCGTCGACCACCTCCCGGTTGCCGACGATGACCTTCCCCACCTCCTCGCGCAGCCCTCCGATGCTCGCGCGGAAGTCGTCCACTTCAGCCCGCGCTGCTTCCTTCGTCTTCTCGGCCATAACGTCCTGCTTCGAGCCCGCTGTCGCGGAGCGTCCGTGGAGGCGCGGTCGCGTTCGAGCCGCCGGCTCGACTCACTCGCGCGGCCTGATGAGCTGGAAATACCGGTTCACGTAGAACCTGTACCCATCAGGGATCTGGTCCTTGTTGATCTGCTGCTCTGCGACGGTGTGATAGTCGGTGAAGACCTTCTTGTAGCCGGTCCCCTTGAAGCCCCGCTCGGCGGCGCTGAGGATGACCTCGCTGTTCGAGGGCCCCTCCTGCGTGTCGAGCCCCTGCGCCTGGACGTCCTGCGTCCCCAGCTTCGGGTCCGTGCGCTTGCCCGCGACCTCGCCGCCGCGGCCGGAGCCGGCGCCGTCGCCGCCGGGCTGGTTGCCGCCGTTGCTGTTGCCCTGGCCGCTCCCCTGCCCGTCCTGCCCCTGACCCTGACCCTGCCCGCCCGGCATCATGATCTTCTTGCCGCCCGGCCCGATCACCAGCTCCTGGCCCTGCCCGCCCTTGCCCTGGCCTTGCTGGCCGTTCTGGCCTTCCTGCTCGCCGTCGCCCTGCCCGTCCTGGCCCTGCTGTCCCTCTTGCCCCTGCCCCTGCTGCTCCTCGCCGCCGCCCTGGCTGCCGCGCGCGCGCTTGCCGAAGCGGAGCATCCTCGCCATCCGCTGCTTGCCCCCCTGCCCCTGCTGGCGCACGAGCTCCCGGAGCTCCTCGAGCCGCTGGCGGAGCTCTTCCTTCTCCTGCTCGGACATCTCCTCCTGCTGCATCCGGTTGATGTCCTCGGCGGCCTGCTCGAGATCGTCCGCTGACATCCCGAGATCTCGCATCAGGTCCTCGGCAGCCTTGGCGAGCTCCCGGTCGAGCCGGTCGAGCTGGCGCCCGGTCCGCTCCTTCTGCTCGGCTTCCCGGTCGAGCCGCTCCAGCTCGCGCTCCTTCTTCTTGAGCAGCCGCTCCTCTTCGGCCTTCTGCTGATCGCTCGTCGAGGCCTTCTGCTTCTGCTTGAGGAGCTGCTCGCGCACCTCGGCCCGCTTCTCGTTGATCGCGGCGAGGGCCTCCTTGCGGCGCGAGGCCGCCTCGGCCAGCGCCTTGCGCAGCCGCTCGATCTCGGCCTTGTCGAACTTCTGCTTCTTGTCGCGGAGCTTCTCGGCGAGCTCCTTCAGGTCCTTCTTCGCCTTCTCGAGGTCCTTCTTCTCGAGAGACTCCCCGACGCCCTTCGCCAGGTCGCTCTTCTTGAGGTCGATCCCGGTCTCCTTCAGCGCCTCTTCGAGCGCCTTCAGGTCGGCCTCGGCCCCCTTGAGGAGCTCGCGCTCGAGGGCCTCCATGCGGCGGAACGCCTCGGTCCGGTCGAGGCGCTTGTTGGCGATGTCCTCGATGAGCTGGTTGAACCGCTCGACCGCGGACTTCATTTCCGGGCTCTGGTCCTGCCGATCGAGCGCCTTCGCCGCATCCTTGAAGAGCTCGATGTCGTCGGGCGACATGGTGAGCGCGTCGATGGTCTGCGCGACGGGCGCCAGCCTTCGCGGGGTGCGCACCTCGAGCAGCGCCACCGCGAGCACGCCGAGGCCCACCGCGGCCGAGGCCAGGAGCTCGCGCGGGACGGCGAGCGGCGCGGCGCCCGCGGGGCGCAGCCCGCCGGCGTGCTCGCAGGCGTCGTCGATGGCGGCCTCCATCAGCGGGGTCCGCTGCGCCGCGGGCAGCGCCTCGAAGGCGAGGGCGTTGGTCAGCCGGTCCTGGAGGCCGTGGTGCCGGTCGAGCGCCATCGTGCCGGCGCGGGGGGGCAGGCGGCGCAGCATCGCCACGACGAGCGTGGCCAGCACGAGCAGCCCGGCGCCGACGAGGAGCTGCCGCGCGCGCTGCTCGCCGAGGTGCGCCGGCAGCGCCTTGTGGACCGCGAGCGTCCCGGCAGCCATCGCCAGCGCGAGGGTCAGCGCGCTCGGCAGAGCGCGCAGCGCGCGCCCGAACCGGAGCCTCAGCTCGACAGCCAGCGCGGCGCTGCGGATGCGGTCCAGGTGCTTCGTGCGAGAGTCGCTCACGGTGCCTAGCGCTCCGGACGCCCCCCGCGGGGGCCTTCGAAGTGGAAACGTCGCAGCATTGTACCCGCTGACGGGTCACGCGCCCGAAAGTTCCTGGGAGACGAGCGCGCGGCGTGCGAGGCATGACGCGCGGCGATCCCCGACAATTCCCGCGCAGGACGGCTTCTGACGTCAGCGCACCGAGGGCACGGATGCGCAGCGCCGCTGACGCGCGAGGGCCCTCGCCGCGCGCTCTGACCGGCGGCGTCCCTGCACCTCGACCGTGGCGGCCGAGCGCGTGTGTGGTGTGGAAACGACGTGACCGGGCACCGCGCGCAGCGCGGGCCCGGGTTGGATCACTTCGCCGTCTTCTTCTTGGGTGCCGCCTTCGTGGCGGCTGCCTTTTTCGCTGCGGCGGGCTTTGCAGCCGATCTCTGCGGGGCGGCCGGCTTCTGCGGGGTGGCCGACTTCTGCGCCGCGGCCGGCTTCGCCGCGGTCTTCTTCTGCGCCGGCGGCTTCGCCGCCGACTTCTGCGCCGGCGGCTTCGCCGCGGTCTTCTTCTGCGCCGGCGGCTTCGCCGCCGACTTCTGCGCCGCGGCCTTGGTCGGCGCCGCGGGCTTCTGCGCCGCGGCCTGCTTCGACGCCGCGGGCTTCTTCGCCGCGGCCTGCTTCGACGCCGCGGGCTTCTTCGCCGCGGCCTGCTTCGACGCCGCGGCCTGCTTCGACGCCGCGGGCTTCTTCGCCGCGGCCTGCTTCGGCGCCGCCGGCTTCTTCGCCGCGGCCTGCTTCGGCGCCGCCGGCTTCTTCGCCGCGGCCTGCTTCGGCGCCGCCGGCTTCTTCGCCGCGGCACCGTTCGCCGCCGACTTCTTCGCCCCCGACGCGCGCGCCCCGGAGGACTGCTGCTCGCGCGGCGACGGCTGCGAGGCGGCTTCGCGCTCCTCGCCCTCGGCGCTCGCCTGGCCCTTGCCGCCGCTCGCTCCGGGCAGCTGCTTCGCGTAACGCGCGAGCGTCTCGCGCACCCGCGCATCGAGATCCGAGAAATCGAACGGCTTGTTCAGCCAGGCGTCCGCCGCGAAGAGCGGTGAGGTCATCTCGTTCAGGTTCTCACCGATCCCGGTGAGCATGATGACGCCGGTGTTCGCGAAGGGACGCCCGTCGGACGTGTCGCCCTTCAGCCGCTTGCAGATCTCCCAGCCGCTCATGCCGGGCATCATCACGTCGAGGATCACCAGGTCCGGCTGGTGCTCGCGCGCGAGGTCCCAGGCGGCATCGCCTTCGGAGGCCTCGATCACCGAGAAACCCATGTTCCTCAGGTGACGCGCAACAAGGCTCAACATCGCCGGTTCGTCTTCAGCCACCAGTACACGGGGCGGCGTCATGCTCGCGGAAGGCATCGTGGATGCGGATGAGAGTACGTGCGCGCGAACTGGTCAAGAGAGAACGATTCAGCGCCGCGCGTCGCGGCCGCGACGGGCGCCCGACGCCATCCGCCCCCCCACGGCGCGGACGCCGAGCGCCCTGCCTGACGCGACGATCAAGCCGCGCGCGCGAGGGCGATCTTTTCCGTCTGCCCCGCCGCGTAGAAGCGTCGCAGCGCTGCCAGCAGCTCCGCTTGTCGCCCGCGACGGGCAAACTCGGCCTCGAGCCGGCCCGCGAACCGCGCCGCCAGGTCGTTCGCGATCCGGTAGCGATCGCCGGTCTCGGTGCCCGGGGGATCCATGAAGGTGACCCGCTCGAAGAGGTGGGCGCGGATCTGCGCCGCGCGCTCGGGCTCGAAGCGCTGTCGCCCCGGCGGAGCGCCCTCGTCGCGGCGCCGGAGCGGCGGGCCCGGGAGCTCGACCTCCTCGGCCAGACCGCCGTAGACGAGCACCACGTACTTGTCGACCTCGGCCTGGAGCTCGAGCTCGAGCTGGGTCGCCGGGAGCTCCCGGCGCGCCCGCTCGGCCACATAGAGGAAGTGGCTCACCCCTTCGACGATCTGGCAGATCTCGTCGAACGTCCCCTCTCGCCCCCGCGTGATCGCGCGGCGGGGCAGGTGCAGCGCCACCTCGATGTCTCCGTCCCCGTGCCGGATCAGCAGCGCTTCGCGCGCGCTGCCGTCCGTCGGCCGGATGAAGTCATCGACGGCGGGCGCGTCGTCGAGCGCGTAGGTCCACGCGAGCTGCTGCTGGATCCTGGCGGGAAACGTCGCGCCCTGCATCAGTTGAGCCCGCCAGTCCCGCGGCTCGGCACGAGCCCTCGTGCCCCGAGCTCATCGGCGAGGCGGCTGGAGCCGGTGCGGAGCCAGCGCTCGTACAGCCGGAGCACCGACCGCTCGTCGCGCGCGCCGGACGCGAGCGTACCGTCGGCGACATCGTTCAGGACGCTCGCGAAGCGCTCGAATTTCTCCGCCATCTCCGAAAGAACATCGGGGCCCTGGCCGACGCGCGCGTTGAGGCGCAGCATAGCGGCGGCATGGTGGTAGGCGGTCGAGCCGACCCCGACCACGTAGCCGCGATCGATCCCCTTGAGCTCGATGTGGCCGCCGAAGAAGCCGACCACGTAGAGCACGCCGTCGCCGAGGTTGCGCAGCCGCCGGAAGCGCTCGGCGCCGGAGGCCTCCAGGGCATCACGCAGCAGAAAGGTCAGGGGCTGGTTGAAGGCAGACTCGGCGTGCTCGTCCGGGTGAGCGAAGGCACAAAGCAGACCGACCAGGTAACTCGACGCCGCCTCGGTCGCGGTGACGTTCCGAACTCGGAGCGCCTCGTCCACAACCTCCTGGAAGTAGCGGGTCATGCTCGGGGACACAGAGATCGCTTGGCTCACAGGGGCACCTCACTTGCGCGGGTGCCCTGGATACCAACGTAACCCGGGCCACCGCGCGCTCAGGTCAACCAGACACGTCCGGTCGGCCTCCCTCGGGCAGGGGACCGTGAGGGCGTCGCTTCGTCGTGCTGCCGCAGTTCCGCCCTCATAAGGTCACTCTAGCCGACGCACCTCGACGAGCCCAGCTTCACGCCGCGCACTTCCCTTGCGATCTTCGGGACTTACAGCCACCTCAGCGCCTGGCTGCTAACGCGCAAAGTACCGGTCTGGGCCGCGCTTGACACCCTCCGGGGGGTGACTATCTTCCGCGCCGCCCGCTAGCACTCGTCAGAAGCGAGTGCTAGCAAAGTGCCCAGGCTGCAATCGTACGGGACCTCGCGGCCTTTTGTTCAGGCCGCTGGGGTCCCGCCGGCTCGTGGGACGCGGCGCTCGTCCCCGGAGGATTCGTCAAGATGAAGATTCGACCGCTCCAGGACCGCGTGATCGTTCAGCGCGTGAAGGAAGAAGAGAAGACCAAGGGGGGTCTCTACATCCCGGACACGGCGAAGGAGAAGCCCATCGAAGGCACGGTCATCGCCGTCGGCAACGGCAAGGTCGGCGAGGACGGTACCGTGCGCAAGCTCGACGTCAAGGAGGGCGATCGCGTCCTCTTCGGCAAGTACTCGGGCACCGAGGTGAAGATCGACGGCGAGGAGCACCTCATCCTCCGCGAGGACGACATCCTCGGCGTGATCGAGAAGTGACGCGGGCGACAGCAGGAACTTAGGAGAGACACCATGGCAGCCAAAGAGATCATCTACAACGAGTCCGCCCGCAGCAGCATCCTCGCGGGCGTCAACGCCCTCGCCGACGCGGTCAAGGTCACGCTCGGCCCGAAGGGGCGCAACGTCGTCATCGAGAAGAGCTTCGGCTCGCCGACGGTCACCAAGGACGGCGTGACCGTCGCCAAGGAGATCGAGCTCGAGAACCGCTTCGAGAACATGGGCGCCCAGATGGTCCGCGAGGTCGCCTCGAAGACGAGCGACATCGCCGGCGACGGGACGACCACCGCGACCGTGCTCGCGCAGGCGATCTACCGCGAGGGCTCCAAGCTCGTCGCCGCGGGCCACAACCCGATGGAGATCAAGCGCGGCATCGACAAGGCGGTCGAGGCGATCGTCGAGCACCTCCGCGGCTCCGCCAAGCAGACGAAGGACGCGAAGGAGATCGCGCAGGTCGGCACGATCAGCGCGAACGGCGACGAGACGATCGGCAAGCTCCTCGCCGACGCGATGGAGAAGGTCGGCAAGGAGGGCGTGATCACGGTCGAGGAGGCGAAGAGCGCCGACACGACGCTCGACGTGGTCGAGGGCATGCAGTTCGACCGCGGCTACCTCTCGCCGTACTTCGTCACCGATCCCGAGGCGATGAAGACGACCCTCGAGGACGCCTACATCCTCATCTCGGAGAAGAAGATCTCCAACATGAAGGACCTGCTCCCCGTGCTCGAGGCGATCGCCAAGAGCCAGAAGCAGCTCCTCATCATCGCCGAGGACGTCGAGGGCGAGGCGCTCGCGACCCTCGTCGTGAACAAGCTCCGCGGCACGCTGCACTGCGCGGCCGTGAAGGCGCCGGGCTTCGGTGACCGCCGCAAGGAGATGCTGAAGGACATCGCGACCCTGACCGACGGCCAGGTGATCGCGGAGGAGCTCGGCCTCAAGCTCGAGAACGTCACGATCAGCGATCTCGGCCGCGCCAAGACGGTCATCATCGACAAGGACAACACCACGATCGTCGGCGGCCAGGGCAAGAAGGACAAGATCAAGGCCCGGCAGCAGGAGATCCGCGCCCAGATCGAGAACACGACGAGCGACTACGACCGCGAGAAGCTCCAGGAGCGGCTCGCGAAGCTCGTGGGCGGCGTCGCGGTGGTCAAGGTCGGCGCCGCGACCGAGACCGAGATGAAGGAGAAGAAGGCTCGCGTCGAGGACGCGCTCCACGCGACCCGCGCGGCCGTCGAGGAGGGCATCGTCCCGGGCGGCGGCGTGGCGCTCATCCGCGCGCAGAGCTCGCTCGAGAAGCTCCAGGTCAACGACGAGCAGCGGTTCGGCGTGAACATCATCCGCCGCGCCATCGAGGAGCCCCTCCGCCAGATCTCGGCCAACGCCGGGGAAGAGGGCTCGATCGTCGTGCAGAAGGTGCGCGAGGGCAAGGACTCGTTCGGCTACAACGCGGCCTCGGGCGACTACGGCAACCTGCTCGAGATGGGCGTCATCGACCCGGCCAAGGTCGTCCGGTCGGCGCTCCAGAACGCGGCCAGCGTCGCCAGCCTGATGCTCACCACCGAGGCGCTCATCGCCGAGCGCCCGAAGGACGAGAAGGCGGCGGCTGGTGGCGCCCACGCGGGCCACGGCCACGACTTCTGATCGCGGCGCGCGGCGCTGACCGCTAGGCCAGCCGGGCAAGGGCCGGCTTCCTCCCGGGGAAGTCGGCCCTTCGCCATTTCAGCTTCCGGCAGGCCGCGACGCGTGATCTGATCCGCTGCAGGTTCGCGATGAGCACCCTGACTACCGAGCGCCTAGAGCTCACCCCGGTCTCGCTGCCCTTGCTCGAGGCGGTCATCCGCGGCGATCGCCTGGAGGCTGAGGCCCTGTCCGGCGCGCGCTTCCCCGACGCATGGCCTGGACGCGCGCTCGTCGAGCGCGCCTTCAGCTCGCCGCTCGACCGGCTGCGCGAGGATCCGGACGCCTTCCTGTGGGGCACGCGGCTGATGGTGACGCGCGGGCAAGAAGCGCGCGTCGTCGTCGGCAGCGTGGTGCTAAACGGCCGGCCCGACGCGACCGGCACCGTGGAGATCGGCTACGGCGTCGAGGGCAAGTCCCAGGGACAGGGCTACGCGACCGAGGGGTCGCGCGCGGTCCTGCACTGGACGCTGCAGCAGGCGAGCGTGAAGCGCGTGATCGCCACCACGCCGGCCTGGCACCGCGCCTCGCTCCGGGTGATCGAGAAGCTCGGGATGCGCCCTGCCGGGACGCTCGATCACGATCTCCTCGGTGAGCTCCTCGTCTTCGAACGCTTCCGCGAGTAGCGCCCCCGAGCGGGCGGCGCGGATCACCCCCCGGCGTGGATCACGCCGCCGCGCGGGTCGCGCCGCCGCGCCCACTCGCACATGGTCATGCCCGCGGCGATCGCCACCGGGTACGAGTGGTTGATCCCGTACATGGGGATCGCGATCACGTCCTCGCACGCGTCGAGCAGCACCTGCGGCAGCCCGTCGTCCTCGCTGCCGAAGAGGAAGACGAGCCCGTGGGGCAGCGGCGCCTCCCAGAGGGTCCGCCGCGCGTGGTCGCGCTCGACGCCGATGAGCGGGCGGCCGCGCGCCGCCTCGAGGAAGGTCGCCTCGTCGGGGCACTCGACGATCGTCTCGTACTTCTGCATGCCCATCGAGGCGCGCTCGTAATAGGGCTCGGTCCCGATCAGGAAGATCTCCCGCACCAGGAACGAGTGCGCGACGCGGATGATCGCGCCGATGTTGAACGGGTTCTTGGCGCGGCAGACGGCGATCGAGAAGTCGTTCCGCAGCGGCGCGAGCTCTTCGCGGATCTCCCGGGTGGTGAGCCCGAACGGCGGGATCTTCACGGCGCGCTGGCTCCCTTACTCGACGGCGCCGTAGCGCTCGAACAGCGGGTAGACCGGCCCCGCGTGGACCCGGATCCGCTCGGTCGCGCCCGTGGCGTGCTTGACCACGAGCACGAGCCCGCCGCGCGGCGCGGCGTCGAGCGTGCCCCGGATCTCGGCCACGGACATGCGCCGCACGGGCCGCCCCGCGATCTCGAGCACCTCGTCGCCCTTGCGGAGCCCGGCGCGCTCGGCGGGCCCGCCCTCCTCGGTCCGCGAGATGAACGCGGAGCCCGAGTAGAGCTGGTACCAGAGGCCGAGGCCGACCCGGGCGTGGGCCGGCTGGAACGCCAGCGTGAGCGAGCCGCCCGCGTCCAGATCGACCTGGATCTCGCCGGCGGCGCGCTGCGAGTCGGTGGGGCGGCCGATGTCGCGCAGCCCGATCGGCTTGTCGACGAGCGGGTCCGACTCCCAGACCTCCACCCGGAGCCGGTCCTCCGGCGAAACATGGAAGTTTCCGCTGGGGCCACCGGGCCAGGTCGGCTCCAGGGTGTCCGACTGCACCGCGGTCCGGAAGAGCTCCACGTCGTTGACCAGGACGCGGACATAGGGGTCCGGGAGGCCGCCGACCTCGGGATCCCAGGCCCGACCGTCCCGCGTGCGCTCCGGGATCCGCGCCGAGAGGACCCGGAGCCAGCGGACGTCCTCGGGCGGCGACGGGTGGAGCTCCTGCCCTGGAGGGGGCGCATGGAGCCTGGACTCGAGCTCCGGAAAGAGGGCCGAGCAGCCGCCGGCGGCGAGCAGCAAGCCCCCTGCGGCGAGCAGCATGAGGGACGCAGGCGGGCGGAGCGCGCGACGCATTCGGCGGACCAAGATGGCGCCATTTTTGGCCGTAGCCGGCGTCAGCCGCAACTAAACCGTGCTATTTCGGGCTCCCATGCAGGACTCGCCCGTCATCGCTACCAGCGACCTCAGCGCGCATGTCGGCGGCACTGTCGCGCTCCGTGGATGGCTCTACAACAAGCGCTCGAGCGGCAAGCTCCACTTCCTCGAGCTGCGCGACGGCTTCGGCACCGTCCAGTGCGTGATGGCGAAGAGCGACGTCGGCGAGGAGGTCTTCGCGGCCGCCGACAAGGTCACACAGGAGAGCGTGATCGAGATCACGGGCGAGGTGAAGGCGCACCCGAAGCGCGCCGGGGTCTTCGAGGTCGTCGCCTCCGGCTTCCGCCTGCTCGGCCCGACCACCGGCGAGTATCCCATCTCGCCGAAGGAGCACGGGACCGACTTCCTCATGGATCACCGCCACCTCTGGCTGCGCTCGAGGCGGCAGCACGCGATCTTGCGCGTGCGTCACACCATCATCCAGGCCATCCGCGACTTCTTCGACGGGCGAGGGTTCACGCTCGTCGACGCGCCCATCTTCACGCCGAACGCGTGCGAGGGGACGAGCACGCTGTTCCAGACCGACTACCACGGCGACAGGGCGTACCTCACCCAGTCCGGGCAGCTCTACATGGAGGCTGCGGCGGCCGCGTTCGGCAAGGCGTACTGCTTCGGGCCGACGTTCCGCGCGGAGAAGTCGAAGACCCGCCGCCACCTGGCCGAGTTCTGGATGGTCGAGCCCGAGGTCGCGTTCATGGACCTCGATGGCGACATGGACCTCGCCGAGGATTTCCTCTGCTTCATCGTCGAGCGCGTCCTCGAGCGGCGCCGCCCCGAGCTCGCCGTGCTCGAGCGCGACGTTGGGAAGCTCGAGGCGGTCAAGAAGCCGTTCCCGCGCATCCCTTACGACGAGGCCGTCGCCATCCTGAACGAGTCGCGCGCGGAGAAACGCAAGACGGCGGGAGAAGCTGGAGTTCCAGACTTCCCGTGGGGCGAGGACCTCGGCGGTGAGGACGAGACGATCATCTCCAGCCGGTACGATCGCCCTGTCATGATCCACCGCTATCCGGCCGAGGTGAAAGCCTTCTACATGAAGCGCGATCCGACGGACGCCCGGCTCGCCCTCTGCGTCGACGTCCTGGCGCCGGAGGGCTACGGGGAGGTGATCGGGGGCGGGCAGCGCGAGGACGATCTCGCCACGCTCGAGCGGGCAATCGAGGCGCACAAGCTGCCCCCCGAGGCGTTCAGCTGGTACCTGGATCTGCGCCGGTATGGCACCTTCCCGCATGCGGGCTTCGGGCTGGGCGTCGAGCGGAGCGTCGCCTGGATCTGCGGCTTGCCCCACGTGCGCGAGACGATCCCGTTCCCGCGCATGCTGAACCGGCTCTCGCCGTAGTGCCTCGCGTCAGAGCCCCGCCAGGGTCCTGGTCACCGCGTGCGGGCTCGGGCCACGGCGCGATGCGCCACAGCGTCGACGCGACGGGCCGACGCGTGGAGCAAGCGAGGTTAGCCGCTGCCCGAGCGTAGGAGAGCGCAGGAGAGCGCAGGAGACCGACGTGCGAGGAGCGTGAGTGAGAGATAACGCGACCCGCGGCGACCAGCGCAACAAGCGGCGGGCGGTGTGGTCAACCCGTGCCCGCAGCCGGCGGCGGCGCCGGGGATCCGTTTTTGCTCCGCTTGCAGGTCGACTCTGTCGTATCAAGAAAGCATAGGGCGCAACCCGCGACCCACGCTCACGCGGCCGACCGACGGAGCCACCCCTGCTTGCAGATGAGGGAGCGCTCTACCGGCGAGCCGGACACGGCCCCCGCCCCCCGACCCACCTCGCGAGGACAAAGCTATGGCTCGTCTCGTCGGCTTTATCGGTAACCGTCCGGATCTCGGCGCGCGTGCGATCGAGCTTGAAGGTCGTGCCCTCACGGTTCGCCGAAGGGAGGGTGTGATCCCTGGCTGGGGAGTCGGGTTCTACCAGGGAGGAGAGATTCTCCTCAAGCGCCGACCTATCGACGATCGTCCCGAGATCAGCCTGGGCGACATGACGAAGGACGTGCGCGCCGACATCCTCGTGGCGCATGTCCGGGCTGCGACGGTCGGCAGCCTGCGGACCGAGAACACGCACCCCTTCCGTTACCGGCAGTGGCTGTTCGCCCATACGGGCACGGTCGAAGGGTTCGCCCGGCTGCGGAGCCAGCTCAGCGATTCGCTGCCGCAGTTCCTCGCGCGGGACGTCCGCGGCGAGACGGACAGCGAGCTCCTCTTCCACCTGTTCCTGTCCTTCCTCCACGACAGCAACCAGCTCGATCGGCCGACCGTGGACGCGGCGAGCGCGCGGGCGGCCCTCCGGTCCTCGATCGCGCTCGTCGACCGGCTCTGCGCGGAGGAAGGGGCGGGGCCGAGCGCGATGAACATCGTGGTCACAAACCCGGAGTACCTGCTCGTTGCCCACAGCGGCACGCCGATGGCGTACCGCATCTACCAGGGCAGCGACGACATGGAGCGGCTGCTGAGCGACGGCGGCCTGGGTCGCATGCGCATGCCCGACTACGCCGCGAGCCGGCTGACGCTCGTCGCGTCGGACTTCGACGACGACCAGGCCCCCGCGGGATGGACCCACGTCGGTGAGCGTGCGATCGTGACGTTCACCCGCGCCGATGAGCCAGCGATCGAGCCGATCTGAACGCCGCCGCTGCCCGCACGGGACGCGGGCGCATCCATCGCCGGCCCGCGCCCCGGACACCCCGCGAGCGCCGCCTCCGCCTCCCTCGCTGATCCTCGCCGCGCTCCTCGGCTCGTCGCTCCTGCTGGGGTGCGCGCTCGGGGGCTCGGCGTCGTTCCCCGCCGCCTCCGAGCTGCCCGACGAGCGCCGACGCCCCGACGGCGTGGCGATCGATCCGGCGAGCACACCGCCGCAGCCGGTGGATCAAGCCGACGCCCGGGACAGCGTCGTCACGCTCCGGACGCCCCTTGGCGTCGGCCTGGCGCTGGACGTCGTGGCCGAGTTCTTCAAGCGGGTGATCGCCGAGGACAGCGAGGCGCTGAGCGAGCTGCTGACGCGCGATGCCCTCGCGATCCAGACCGGATCCGGCGGGCAAGGGCAGCCGCCGAGCGCGGGGACCTGGTGGGAGCAGCGCTTCCGGCGGCTCGAGTACGGGAAGCTCGCTGGAGAGCCGATCTACCGGGAGTCGGAGGTCCAGATCTTCCGGGCAGAGGACGTGCTCGCGGCGCCGCACCACCCCGCGATCCAGCCGGAGACGCTCGACGACCAGGACATCGTGATCCGGGTGCCGATCATGACCGCGCGGATCGCGGCCGACAGGCTGCTCGGCGACGAGATCGTCGTGTGGCTGCGGCGAGACGGCCCGCGATTCCGGATCTATCGGCTGCTCGAGGACTTCCAGCTACAGTAGGCTTTGCGCCTGTGCCGCATCTCCGGCAAGATCAGGGCTCCATGAGCCGCCTCAAGATCGCGTTCGTTGGCTCCGGGGGGGCGGCGCGGGGCCTGGCGCACCTCGGCGTGCTGAAGGCCTGCGAGGAGCTGGGGATCCATCCAGAGATCTACGTGGGCGCGGGAGCAGGCGCGCTGGTCAGCGCGACGTACGGACAGGACATCCCGCTCGATGTGCTGCTCGACGCCTACCGCCTGCCGTGGAGGCGACGTCACCGCGGGCCGCGCCTCCACGTGTCGAGCTTCTTCGGGGCGCCGGGGCTGCGCGATCTGTTCGACCCGGGGTACCTCTTCTCGGGCGTGTTCTCGATCGATCGGCTCGAGCGCTACGTGCGCCAGACGCTGCCGATCAACGACTTCCGGCAGCTGCCGCACGCCGTCTACGTAACAGCGGTCGACGTCGACAGCGCCAAGCGCGTCGTGTTCGGCCCGGGCTACGACGAGGCCACGCCGATCAGCCAGGCCGTCGCAGCGAGCTGCTGCGTGCCCGGCCTGTTCCGGCCCTACCGCATCAACGGCCGCTATCACCTGAGCGGCGAGGTGATCCGGACGCTGTCCGCCGACGTGGCCGTGAACGCCGGCGCGAGCATCGTGATCATCTCCAACATCTACCGTCCCGAGGAGCGCGACGAGGCGCAGCGCTCGATCGCGAGGAGCGGCGCGCTCGGCGTCGTCCGGCAGTCGCTCAGCATCCTCCTGGCCGAGAAGGAGCGCCGCGGCGTCGAGCTCCTCTCCAAGCTCTACCCGAACGTGACGTTCCTGGACGTGGCGCCCGCGATCGGCCGGTACAGCTACATGAACCGGTTCGCCGCGAAGCCGCTCGTCCTGCGCGGCTACCGGACGGCGCTCCGCGTGCTCGCCGCCGCGAAGGAGAAGGGCGTCTTCGACGCCCCTTCGTCGAAGAGCGCGCTCAACTAGACGCGACCCGACGAGCTGCTGCGCGGCCCAGGTCGCGTCGAGCTCGCCCGATGCGCTGCAACACGCCTCGCTCGCCTCCCCCCTACGCTCGAGCCGCTCGCGACGCGCGCGAAACAGCGCCCCGCGGCGTCGCGCCGGACGGCCGTCGGCGCGCTACATCCCCGCGATGATGCGGTACTCGTTCTGGTGCTCCACCAGCTCGAGACGGTTGTCCTCCACCTTGCGGCGCCACTCTTCGCCCTTGCGGCCCGGGATGCGGTAGCTGGCGCTGTAGGTGTAGTCGACGTAGATGGCGTCATCGTCCTTGAGGACGCGACGGTAGCGGATCTCGTAGCGGATCGCGCGAGCGTCCTGGAACTTGCCGGTGAGGTACTGGCGCAGGCCGGCGTAATCGAGGTCGTCCGCCGCGTCGATGTTGCCGCCGTCCTCGTAGTACTTGGGCGAGGCGAGCTGGAGCAGCGCGCCGACGTTCTTGCTCTCCACCGCGTTTCGATACTTCTCGCAGAACGAGATGATCTTGCGGTTGTCTTCGTTGTCCTCGACGTCGGTGTTCGGGATGTAGTGGGTCGCGCAGCCGGCGAGGACGGTCGAAGCAACGACGAGGAGTGAAGCGACAGCTTTTATTTTGCGGCAGAGCATACGCGGGCAGGACAACGCTCAGGGGAAGAAGCCGATTCCAGCTGGGGGACCTTGCCAGATCGGGATGCGGATCGGCAAGCGAAGCGATCAAGACGGCCGCGGACGGCGCGGACAGGCTACCCGCGCGCCTCGAGCCAGCGAAGCAGGGCGAGGTGGCCGACCGGACCGTCATGGTCGACCGGGAGATCGAGAGCGACCTCGCGCAGGGGTCCCGCGTCGCCACGGTCGGCCTGGAGGAGGAGGGCGACGGCGCCGCAGCTGAGCGCGCGGGGCTGCGCGCCGGTGAGGCCGAGGAGCTCGCGCGCGACCGGCCCCGCGTCGTCGGCCGCTACCACGACCATCCGATCCGCGTCGGACGATGCGACGAGCTCGGCCGCGGCGCGGAGCGCCTCCAGCGCGCCGCCGAGCCCGGCGCCGACCGCGAAGCTCGGCCCGGTGAGCTGGTAGGCGATGGCGCACTCGCCAGCGATCGCGTTCGGCGACGTGGCGGGAAAGAGCCGCGGATCGACGAAGCGGGCCCCGCGCGCACGACGGCGGGCATCGTAGACCTCGTTGGTGTCGATCGTCGCGAGCGCATGGCCAGCGACGACGCCGGCGCCCCGCAAGGCGTCGGCGCCCACCACAGCGGCGAGGGCCGCCACCGCGGACAGCCCGAGGCGGCAGAGCGCGTCGAGGCGCGCGAGGCGGTCGCGCGCGATGCCGGTCGCCTCCGCGAGGCGTCCGAGCTCGAAGTCCGTGACGCGCGCATGCGCGCGGACATACACGGGACGGGGGGACCGCGGGCAGCGCCCGCTTGCCGAGGACGTGAGCAGGAGGGCGGCATTGGCGCCGCCGAACGCCGCGGAGAGCTTGAGGGCCGCCGAGAGCGGGCGTACCTCGGCGCGCTCGAGCAGGTGGACCGGAGCGTCGGGATCGAGCTCACCTTCGGACGCCGCCGGCGGCGCGATCGAGGCGGCGAGGGCGGCGGCGGCCGCGAGCGTCTCGAGCGCGCCCGCGGCCCCCAGCGTGTGCCCGATCTGGGCCTTGAACGGGTGGACCACCGGCGGAGACGGGGAGCCCGGCAGTCCGCCCGGGCCCTCTCCAGGGTGGCGCGCCCCGAGCACCGCGGCGATCGCGCGCGACTCCATCGCGTCGTTGTAGGGCGTCGCCGTGGCGTGGGCGCTGACGAGGCCGACGCGCGAGGCAGGCCAGCCAGCGTCAGCCAGCGCCGCAGCGCCGGCGCGCGCGAGCCCCGAGCCCGTGCGATCCGGGGCGGTGATGTGCACCGCGTCCGTCGACGCGCCGAAGCCGGCGACGCGAACGATCACCGGGGCACCCCGGCGACGATCCTCGCGGACGAGGGCGACGAGGGCGGCGCCTTCGCCGAGCGCCATGCCGTCGCGGCCGAGGCGAAAGGGGCGCGACCTGGACGCCGTTGTCGCGCGGAGCGCCTCGAAGCCGGAAGCGACGAAGACGCTGAGCGCGTCGTAGCCGCCGGCCAGCACGAGATCGCAGGCGTCGCGATCGAGCCAGCGGAGGCCGAGGCCGATCGCCAGGGTGCTCGCGGCGCACGCGGCGAGCAGGTGCGTGCGCAAGGGGGTGCGCTCCAGCCCGAACGCGGCGAGCGCGTCGTTGAAGGGCGCGAAATACGTCGCCCCCGGGGCGAGCGCGGCGAGCGAGCTGGCGTCGGCCCCATCGGCCCGCGCCGCGAAGAACCGCTCCGCCGTGAGCATGCCGCCGCTGGAGGTGCCGAGGGCGATGCCGATGCGCTCACCGCGCCAGCCCGGGCGCACGACCTCCAGCGCGGCGAGCGCCTGCGAGAGCGCCGCCTTCAGGAGGTCCGTGGCGCGGTCGCTCGCCGGGGCGACGCCGAGCTCCGCGGGGGCGCGCGCGGCGAAGGGCCGCTGGAGACCGGCGCGCGCGAGCTCCGCGTCGTGCGCGATGGCGACGGGCGCGGGCTCGCCAGCGTCGGGGACGCGGTAGGCGAGAGGGCCGAGGCCGAGCGCGGACACAGCGCCCGTGGCGATCACGCACGCGTCGCTCATGAGCCGTCCCCCGGCCGGATCGCGTCGGGATCGACGAAGGCGCGCGGATCCGGAGCGCGATCGCGCTCCTCGGCCTCGCAGATCACCGTGACCAGCAGCCCGGTCGAGGCCTGCGCGTAGCGGACGTTGCCGCAGCCGACGCCCTCGGCGATCACGACCTCCTCGTCGAGCTGGCGCCGGCGCGCGCCCTCCGCGGTCGACCACGTCGTGCGGCGCGCGCCGATCAAGCCGCGGTCGTTGATCCGCAGGTCGATCACGGCGTCGCCGTCGCGAAGGACGAAGGAATCTGTGCTCGCGGCGCGCTCGTACCAGAGCAGCGTCCCCGCCGCCGGGTGCAGCATCCACCAGCGGAGGAAATCTACCGGCAGGCCTCGGAGCGCCGCGCGCGGCGTCGACGCATCGCCGCGCTTCAGAAGATCGAGCGCGGGGACGGCGAAGCGGAAGCGATCGCCGCGCGCCCACAGATCGAGCGCGGTGGTGCCGCCCGGGCCGAGGAGGATCATCCGGAGCGCGCCCTCCGGATCGAGGGACGCGCTCCCCGCCGTGTGCGCGCGCGCGTCGGTCGCGATCGCCGGTGGGGCGATCGCGATCGCGCCGCGCGCCTCGAGCACCTGGCCCGTGCGCGGCTCCCGCAGCGCCAGGCGGACGCGGAGCGTGCGCGGGCCGGCCCCCTCGACGATGCGGCGGAGGTCGGCGAGGCGCTGGCGCCCCGCGCGCCACGCGGACGCGTCGAGCCCCGCGGCGGACGCGCCCGGCGAAGGGCGCGGCAGGATCTGCGCGAGCTCGGCGTCGAGCGCGCCGCCTCGCCGCGCGTGTCGCGCGGCGCAGGCGGGGGTGCCTGCGAGCGAGAGCAGGAGGCACGCGGCGCCCACGAGGCGGCGCGCACGACGGCCGGACGCAGGCAGCGACGAGATCACGCGTCGCCGGGAGCGACCAGCAGGATGGCGTATCCGCGGTCGGGTGCGCCGCCCAGGATGAGCACGCTCGCGAGGGCGCCGCTCGCGAGCGCCGCGACCGCCGCGGCAGCAGCGAACCCGCCCGCACCCTCGTGATCGCCTGCGCGCGAGGCCAGCGTGGAGCGCGGCACCTCGGCCCACGGCGAGCCGCGCAAGCAGGCGACGATGCGCTCTTCGTGCCGCCCGACGAAGACAGCGGCCGGCGCCGGGACGCAGGGCTGCGCGCGCGGCGCGACGTCGGCCGGAGAACCGAGGGGCGCCGGAGCTGGTGCTCCCGCGAGCGCCCCCGCGCCGTCGCCGCGCCAGGAGCTCCACCAGGCCACCGCCGCCACGGGGCGCCCCCCGCGCTCGCGCACCCGCGCGGCGCTCTCGAAGAGCAGCACGGCGGCGCCCTCGCTGCGCACGCCGCAGTTGACGACCTCCGAGCAGATCGGGCCCAGGCAGCGCTCGATCATGGGGCTCGCCTCCTCGACGCTGCCGGCGGCGAGCGCCTCCCCCTCGCCGGCCGTGATGAGCTCGATGGCCGTGACCATGGCCGCCTCCGCCGTCGCCCCGAGATCGGCCATGGCGAACACCGGCCCGCGGAGGCCCAGGTAAATGGAAGCGTGCCCGACCGGCGACGAGGGAACCAGGTTCGGGAAGTCGGCGGGGCTCGCGTACTTCGCCCCCTTGTCATAGATGCGCCGCATGTACGCGGTCGACGCGTCGACGCTGCCGAAGGAGGCGCCGACGATGGCGCCGGGAAGCGTGCGGCTCGGCGCGACGTCGGCAGCCGGATCGCCCGCGCTCGCGCCGGCGTCGACCGGAGCCGCGCCTCCGAGCCCGGCGTCCGAGATCGCCGTGAGGACCGCCGCGGTCGTCAGCCGGCCAGCGCGGTCGAGCCGCCTCGCGCGCGCGAGATCGAGGTGCTCGCCCGTGTTGAAGGCGATCGGCCCCTCCGCCGGGGGCGGGCCCGGCTCGAGGTAGGCGGCGCCGCCGCGGGACGAGAGGACGCCGAGCGGGCCGATCGTCGCGGCCGCGGTCACGACGACCGGGCGCCGCTGGGGCGCGCTGCCGGCGCCGGGCGGCGGCGGAAAGCGCTCGGGCTGCGCGAACACGAGCACGCTGTCCGTGCCGCCGAAGCCGAAGGAGTTCGACATCGCCGACCGGATCGGCGCCTCGCGCGCTTCCTTGAGGTGCAGGAGCTGGCACTCCGGATCGACCTCCTCGAGGCCGCCGGTCGGCGGCATCACGCCGCGCGCGATGGCGAGGGCGGTGATCGCTGCCTCGACCGCGCCCGCCGCGCCGAGCGTATGCCCGATCTGCCCCTTGGACGACGAGACGGCGATGCGGCTCACCTCGGCGCCGAGGCAGGCGCGCAGGGCGGCGCTCTCCATGACGTCGTTCAGCGGCGTCGCGGTGCCGTGCGCGTTGACGTAGTCGAGGTCCGAGGGCGCGAGGGCGGCGCACCGGAGCGCGTCGCGCATGACGCGCGCGGCGGTGCGCCCCTCGCGCTCGGGGTTCGTGATGTGGTGCGCCTCGGCCCCCGTCGCCCAGCCGCGGAGCTCGACGATCGGCGCTGCCCCGCGCGCGCGGGCGGCGTCCTCCGACTCGAGGACCAGGAACGCCGCGGCCTCGCCGAGGTTCAGCCCGGCGCGCCGCCGATCGAACGGGCGACACGGCTCGGGATCCACGGCCGCGAGCGCGCCGAAGCCGGTGTACGTCAGCCGGCACAGGCCGTCGGCGCCCCCCGCCAGGACGCGGGTGGACAGGCCGGCCCGGAGCCAGGCAGCGCCCAGCAGCACCGCGTTCGCGCCGCTCGAGCAGGCGCTGCAGACGCTCCTCACCCGTCGGAACGGGCCGACCGCGGCGCGCACGTGGTCCGCCGTCGACGAGAGCGGGTGCGAGAGCATTCGCTTCAGCGGCGCGATGGCGCTGGGATCGTGGGACAGCCAGGCGAGCAGCTCCTCGGTCTCGAACATCCCGGCCGTCGTCCCGCCGACCACCAGGTCGACCGGCATCGCCCCCGGGTCGATGCCCGCGTGCGCGAGCGCCTCGCGCGCCGAGATCACGGCCATCGCGTCGGTTCGAGACCACCCCTCCGCCTCTCCCGGGGGAGCCACCTCCTCGGGCGAGAGGTCGCGGACCTCCGCGGCGATGCGCGCGCGCGTCCCTGCGATCTCGAACAGCGAGAGCGGCGCGAAGGCCCGATCCCCTGCGATGAGCCGGTCCATCGTCGCCCTCGCCCCGCGCGCCAGCGGCGAGACGATCCCGATGCCCGTCACCCAGATGCGCACGCTCGAACGGCTCTCTGCGGCGCGATCACGCCGCCGCGGTCGACTTGATGATGTGGGCCACGAGCGCGTCCACCGACGCGAAGATCGGCCTCGCTTCGTCGCCCTCCGGGATCCGGACGCCGAAGCGCTCCTCCACGCTCATGGCGAGCTGGAGCGCGTCCAGCGAATCGAGGCCGAGCCCCTCGCCGAACAGCGGCGCGGCGTCGTCGATGTCGGCCGGCGTCTTCCCCTCGAGGTTCAGCTCCTCGACCATCAGTTCTTTTAACTTCTGCCGCACGTCCTGCGCGTTCATGAGCACGTCCCTGCGGGGTAGCACAATCCCGCGCCTTTCTACCAGGGGGCAGCGCTTTTTCTGTCGGTTTGGTAAAGAGCGCGCATGGCTCTCGTCGACTACGCCACCTCTGCCGGCGTCGCGCTGCTTACCCTCAATGATCCGCCCGTCAACGGCTACACGCACGAGATGATGAAGGACCTCGATGCGGCCATCCTGGAGGCCCGCTTCGACAACGATGTACATGTCATCGTCATCACCGGGCATGGCGAAAAGTTCTTCTGCGCCGGAGCGAACATCAACATGCTCCGCGAGTCGGACCCGACGTTCAAATACTACTTCTGTCTGCACGCGAACGAGACGTTGAGCCGCCTCGAGCACACGCCAAAGCTCTGCATCGCGGCGCTGAACGGTCACACTGTAGGCGGCGGCCTCGAGATCGCGATGGCGTGCGATCTGCGCATCGCCCGCAAGGGCGCCGGCAAGATTGGCCTCCCGGAGGTGACGCTCGGTGTGCTGCCGGGCACGGGTGGCACCCAGCGCCTCGCCAGGCTCATCGGCAAGTCGCGAGCGATCCAGCTGATGTGCGAGGGGCAGACGTTCGATTTCGAGACGGCGCTCGCGTATGGCCTGGTGAACGACGTCTGGGAGGCGGCTTCCCATGACGAGTTCATGGACCGGGTCCTCGCGTACAGTCACACGTTCACGCTCCCGGACCGCGCGGCGCTGGCGGTCGGACGCATCAAGCGCGCCGTGCAGACAGGCTTCGAGGTGGGACTGGAACAGGGGCTCGCCCTGGAACGGGAGCTCCAGGCTGAGCTGTTCGCGTCCGACGATGCTCGCGAGGGGCTCGCCGCGTACATGGAGAAGCGGAAGCCGACGTTCCAGGGTAAGTGAGCGCGCCGCACGGACACCCGCGCTGGACTGAGCGCGCACAATGGTAATTTAAATCACCATTGAACGGCTTCCTGCGCGTGGCTTGACGATTCTCAAATCAGTGGAGGATGCTGCACGTAAGTTCAGGCATGCAAGAGCCTCTTGAGCACGTGCCGCTTCCGGAGCGGCCCAGCTTCGAGACCGTTTACACGGTTGGCCTCTCGTTCCTCCGGCAAGCGCTCCGCTGGCTCGGGGTGGCGGAGCGCGACATCGACGACGTCCTGCAAGACGTCATGATCGCTGCTTATAACGCGCTCGACGGCTTCGATCCGGGGCACAGCACCGACGAGGCGCGCGCCGGCCATCACCCGTCCGGCCGTGAGCCGGGCTCGACCCGCAGCGCTCCGCAAGGCGCCAGCCCGCCCGGCGAGCCCCTCAGGCGCTGGCTGTTCGGCATCGCCTGGCGACAGGCCGGCCACTATCGCGAGCGCGCCCACCGCCGCCGAGAGGTAGCGGTTGGCGCCGGGACGAGCTGGCCGTTCGATCTCGCCGACCCGGGCTTGAGCTCGGAACAGCTGCTCGCGCGAGAGCAGCGAGGCCAGCTGGTCGGCCGGCTACTCGGAGCGCTCGACCTCGACCGGCGGATCGTCTTGATCATGCACGACCTGCTCGAGATGACGGCCGCCGACATCGCGCGCGACCTCGACGTGAAAGAGAACACGGTGCGCAACCGCCTCCGGCTCGCCCGCGAGGACTTCCGCGTGGCGGTCAAGCGCATGAACGCCGAGGACCGGCGCGCGCTCCGCGATCCGCTGACGCTCCCGGTCGCAGAGGGCTCCCGAGCGGCCGACGACGAGTCGCTCTTGAGCGCGGCTCGGCTCATCCCCGAGGTGCCAGACGCTGTCAGGCAGCGGCTGTGGCTCGCCGTGACGCACGCGATCGCCAGCGCGCGCATGGCCGGCTCCAGCGCGCAGGTCCTCGCGGCGGCGCCGCCCCCCTGAGCAGCCTCGGCCGGAGCGCCGCCTGGCGCCCCGCCGCAGGCCTCGCGGTCGGCCGCGCTCAGTGCTCCAGCATCCGGCCGTAGTGCTCGGCGAGCGCCGCCCCCCCGAGGCGGGAGAAGAACGAGGAGTAGCAGATCCAGATCGCCAGCCCGTTCATGTCGTCGAACATCGGCGGGAGATACGGCGGCGGGCGGACGATCCCGTCGGTCACGTGCGCATGGAGGATGGGGACGTCCTCGTGCGCGACCTTGCCCACGAACAGGAAGGGAATGAGCATCGCGCGATCGTGCTGAATGGCAGCGCGCATGAACGCGTAGTTGAGGACGATCCCCTTGCAGTAGCAGGCGTCCTTGGTGAACGGCGCCCCGCCCGCGAGCACACCGCCGCGGAAGACGCGCCGGGCGTTCTGGAAGCACTCTTCTTCTTCGTACCCCTCGGTGCGGTACCACTCGAACACGTCGAGGAACGACGCCCCATCCTCCGCCTTGTCCACCGCGAGGATGCGGTCGTTCAGCTTCTTCGCGCGGCGCGGCGTGCTCCTGAAGGTGAGGATCTCGACCAGGACCGCGAGCCCCTCCTGGACCACCGTGGTGCGCGGAGGCCCCTTGGACAGCCAGCGCGCAACCGGCTGAGCCTGCCCGTTCAGGCTCGTCGCGACGTGGACCCACCCCTCGTGCGCCTCGAGGATGTCGACATCGCTCTTCGAGAACATCGCGCCGCTCCGGATCTTCACGTAGTCGCTCCCGGCCGCGGCGTCCGCGAGGAGCGAGTCGTCCACCTGCACGCGGATAGACGCGCCGCCGAAGAACCGGTCGAAGCGCGCGTTCAGCTCGAGCGCCGCCATCTCCGCCGTGATCTCGCGCTGCTGCGCCGGGCCGAGCCGCTCGCCGCCGATCGCCGTCAGGAGGTCGTAGAGCACGAAGCCCATGTCCCGCACGCTCGTCTTGCCGTCCGGCAGCTTGTCCTTCGGGGAGCCGTACAGCTCGCGGGACAGGGTGTAGAACGCCTTCGTTCCCCGCCCCATCAGCATGCTCACGACCTTCCGGTACTCGTCCGCGGTCGTGCGGAGGATCTGCCCGAGCCGGTCACGCTTGCCGAGCTCCCGCTCGGCGTCGCGGAGGATCTCCTCGATCTCGCGCAGCTTGGCCGCAGGATCGAAGCCCAGATCGTCCGAGTAGGTCACCCTGGGCAGCTCGCGCTGCTTCGACCGGAGAAACTGCTCCTCGACCTCCGCTTCCCACCGGAGCGCCTGGAGGACGCGGATCGGACGCTGCGCATCGAGCACGCGCTGGGCAAGGTTCGCGAGGATCTCCTTGTAGGAACGCCACGGCCCCCCGGCCGGCGGGATCGGCGCGTGCGGGATCGGCCCGTCGTGCAGGCTCAGCGACTCGAGCGGGGCCGACGGCGCCTCCCCGCGGTCCCCGCCGCCCTGGTCAGGGCCGTCCTGTTCACCCGTCGCAGGGGCGGCCGGGTCTCCCTCGACCGCTCCGGTGTCGCCGCTGCGCAGCTCGTCTGCTGGCTCGCTCGCCTCCGCCTCGCGCGCACCCCTCTTCTCCCGGGCTTCAGAGCTCTGCGCCATTGCGATCGATTGCTAACACCGGCTCACCTGTAGGAGCAAACCTCCACGCCGCAGGACCGCCGCCGCCACGAGGAAGGGGGGCGCCCGGTCCTTGTCGGCATCGCGGCCTCAGGGTACGAGCCCTGCCCCTATGAGCGATCCCGAGCACAGGAACGACGCCGAGATGACCGCCGATGACGGGTCGAGCTCCCTGTCGGATGCAGCGCTCCTCGAGCGCACCGCGGACGGCGCCAAGCGGCTCCGCTCGGCGATCGCTGCAGCGGTGGTCGGGCAGGACGATGTCGTCGAGGCCATGCTGATCACGCTCGCCGCGCGCGGACACGCGCTGCTCGTCGGCGTCCCCGGGCTCGCCAAGACGCTGCTCGTGTCGTCGCTCGCCAGGGCGCTCGACCTCAGCTTCGGGCGCGTCCAGTTCACGCCGGATCTGCTGCCCGCCGACATCACGGGGACCGACGTGCTGCACGAGCAGCATGGCTCCCGGAGCCTGCGCTTCCAGCCCGGGCCCATCTTCCACAACCTCGTCCTCGCGGACGAGGTGAACCGGACGCCGCCGAAGACGCAAGCCGCGCTGCTCGAGGCGATGCAGGAGCGCAAGGTGACCGTCGGGACCGCCACGCACGCCCTCCCCGACCCGTTCCAGGTCTTCGCGACGCGGAACCCGATCGAGCAGGAGGGCACGTACCCGCTGCCCGAGGCGCAGCTCGATCGGTTCTTGCTCGAGATCCACGTCACGTACCCGAGCGAGGCCGAGGAGCGCGAGGTGGCGCGGCGGACGACCTCGGGGAAGCCGCCGGCGATCGCGGCGGTGCTCAAGGCGGACGAGGTGCGCGCCATCGGGCGCCTCATCCCGAGGATCCCGGTGACCGACGAGGCCGTGGACCTCGCCGTGCGCCTCACCAGGGCGACGCGGCCCGGGGCGGAGCGCGCCGCGCAGGAGGTCCGAGACTACGTGCGCTACGGCGCCGGGCCGCGCGGGAGCCAGGCGCTCGTCATCGCGGCCAAGGCGCGCGCGGCGCTGCGCGGCGAGGCCGCTGCAGACGTCGACGACGTGAAGGCGCTGCTCATCCCGGCGCTGCGGCACCGCATCGTGCTCTCGTACCGCGCTGAAGCGGACGGCGTCCGCGACGTCGACGTGCTGAGCGCCGTGGAGCGGTCGGTGCGCTGAGCCGCGTGGAGGCGCGGACGACGGCTACCGGGATCGGGGCGCCTGCTGCTGCGCTTCCTTCACCGGGTTGACCGCCTTCATGGACTTCAGGTCCAGGGCGAAGCGCAGGACCCCCGGCCCGCGGCCGTCCCAGCTCACCGCGACGACGCCGCTCTTCTTCAGGCCTGTCCAGCCGACGTCGCCGAGCAGCGACGTCACCAGCGTCGACAGCGACGGCTCGTGCCCCACGAGCGCCAGCGGCTGCGCCCCCTGGTGCTGCGCGAGCAGGCGAAGGATCTCGGCGGTGTCGCGCGAGGGAGAGAGCTCGGCGACCACCGAGACCTCGTCCGTCAGCTCCGCGGCCTCGGCGATGATCTCCGCGGTCTGCACCGAGCGCACGAGAGGGCTCGTCCAGATCGCCGCAGGACAACGGTCCTTCTGCTTCGCGAGCCACTTCGCGACGCGCCGGGTGACCTTGCGGCCCTTGCCCGTCAGCCAGCGACCAGCGTCGCCGAGGTCAGGCGCGTCATCCACGGCCTGGCCGTGGCGAATGATGAGGATCTCCATGGCGTGACCTTAGCCCGGACGACCGCCAGCAGGGGAGAGCCGCCGCGCATCGGCGTGATGAGAGCGCCCGACCTCTGGAGGTCAGAACTCGCACTGGCTCGTGGCGTCGTTGCAGTGCGAGCCCGGCGCCACGAAGGGACAGACGCTCCCGAAGAAGCCGTTGCAGGGCAACCCGCACGTGTACGACGTGTGCGTGTAGCAGATCTGACCGTCGCTGCAGTCCGCGTCCGAGGCGCACCGGCAGTTGAAGTCGTCCGGGATTCCGTTGCCGTTTTCATCGAGGCCGTCGCAGCACTCCGTCACGTAAAAGTCGCTTGCGCTGCAGTCCTCGTCGGCGCAGTCGAGCGTGCCGTCGCAGTCGTTGTCGAGCCCGTCGGTGCACGCGACGACCCCGAACTCCGGGCCGGGCGCGGCGCCGCGCACGCAGCTCCGGCAAGGGCCGAAGGTCGCGCAGTCGGGATCGGCGCAGTCGACGTAGTGGTCGCCGTCGTTGTCGAGCTCATCGTCGCAGACCTCGCTCGGGTTCGGGATGATCTCGGCGTTGAGCGCGAAGGGCCCCTCGTTCGATCCGCTCCCGGGATCGATCGTGTAGCCGTCGAGGAAGACGAAGTACGTACCCGGGTACAGGATGCTGAACTCGAGCAGGGAGGACCACGAGTCCCCGCCGCTGTCGTCGTCGCAGCCGATCTCCCGGCCGGAGTTGCAGATGCCGGTGCGAACATAGAGCACCGTGTCGAAGCTCGACCCGCGCGAGTCGAGGTGCACGCGCGAAGGCTCGGTGAGCACGAAGTAGAAGACCGCCTCGCCGGCGTCGCCGCCGCACGCGCCCCGGGTCTCGCTCACGTGGCCGGTGGTGTCGCCCGTGTAGGTGCCGGTCCCGGGGATGAGCTTCGGCGACAGGCAGTTGGCCTGCGCGAGCACGCACGACGGGTTGCTCGCGCAGTCCGGGTCCCCGCAGTCGACCAGGGCGTCGTTGTCGTCGTCGAGGCGGTTGTTGCACTGCTCCGGCGTCGGCGCGCAGCTCGGCGCGAAGGCGCAGGCGGCGTCCGCGCAGTCGATGCGAGCGTCGCAGTTGTTGTCGACGCCGTCGTCGCAGACCTCCGGCACGCACTGCTTGCAAGCCGGCGCGGTGATGCACTGCGGATCCGCGCAGTCGACGCGCCCGTCGCAGTCGTTGTCGGCGCCGTCGTCGCACCGCTCCGGCGAGCCCGGCGGCACGCACGCGCAAGGGAAGACGCCGCGGCAGTCCGGATCGCCGCAGTCGACCAGGAGATCGCAGTCGTCGTCCGCGCCGTTGTCGCAGGCCTCCCGCTGGAGGCTGCAGACGCACAGCGGGTCGGCGGCGCAGTTGCCGTCGTCGCAGTCGAAGAGGCCGTCGCAGTCGTCATCGAAGCCGTTGCCGCACTTCCCGGTCTCGGAGGCGGAGCACCCGCAGGCGGCGGTCCCCGAGCACTCCGTGTCGAAGCAGTCGACGATGGTGTCGCAGTCGTCGTCGACGCCGTTCTGACAGCTCTCGCCGGCGGGGCTCGGGGTGCAGCCGCAGGTCTCCGCCCCGGCGCACGCGGGATCGAAGCAGTCGGCGACGCCGTTGCAGTCGTTGTCCGCCGCGTCCGTGCAGAGCTCGGACATCCCCGGGAAGACGGCGGGATTGAGATCGTTGCAGTCGACCCCGCCGCACGCCGTCGGGGGGAGGCCGTCCCCGTCGTCGTCGCGTGGGCGGTGCTCGCAGCGCCCGCCCACGCACTCGTCGCTGGTGCACTCGTCGCCGTCGTCGCAGTCCGTGGGGCCGCCGCACTCCTCGAAGCCGCCGGAGCCGCCGAAGCCACCTCCGCCGCCTGTCGACGAGGTCGACACATCACCGCCGGCCGCGCCGCCGGAGCCGCCGGCGCTGGCGCTGGACAGCTCGAGGAGGCTCGTCCGGCCGCAGGCTCCCGCCGACGCGCCGAGAGCCGCGAACGCCGCGAACGCGAAGAAGAACCGCCGCATCCCTGGGGACCGCGGACGCGCCGCCCCGACCCATGCTGAAGAGCCCGGCTTCATCTCTCACCCTCTCGCACCGGCCGCATGGCCACGCGTAAGCTCACTTTACACGCCCGCGTTTCCAGGGAAGCAAGTTTTGAGCCCTTGAGCTGGGCCGCCTCGTTCAACCTGGACAGGGGCTACTGCTGCCCGCGGCGCGGCTGAACCGGGAGCGTCAGGAACGCCTGGCGGGGTGGGCCGGCGCGTCGCGGATCTGGCCGGGTCGCGCCGCGGATCGGTTGCGGATCGATGCATCCGCGTGTAACGAGGCTCGGTGCGCGCGCAGCTCCAGACCGAGTACGAGCGGCCGCCTCCTGGTCTTCAGCGCGGCCGCTACCCTGCGCCACAATGGGTCATCCTGGCGGTGGGCGCTGCCGTGGTGCTCGGCGCAGCTCTCGTCCTGATCTGGCGGGCGCGGCGCGCCCTCCGCGCACGGGAGCGAGGTGGGCCACGGTCCTCGGCCCGACGGTGACGAGGCGCAGGCCGGGCGGATGACGGCGATGATGACGAGGATGATCGACTGCGGGTGCGATCGCCGGTTGACACCGAGCGGACCAGACCGGTAGGCACCATAGAGGGACGCGCTCCCGGTCGGCTGATGTAGAGTGCCGCCCGAGCGCGCGAGGAGCCCGCAACAACCGGGGCCCAGAACGCGGCCCCCGTGAGGCCTTTTGGGTCCTGAAGAACGCCGCGCAACTGCGGCCCGTGGATACATGGCACCGATCGAACGTGGCGTTGAGCTTGTGCAGCGCGTGATCGCGCAACTGAGGAAGCGCCCTTCCAGCCATGCCGCCGTGGGAGCGAGCCAGGCGGCCCTCGATGCGCTCGAGTCGAAGCTGATGGTCGAGCTGCCGCCCACGCTGCGGGCGTTCCTCGAGTTCGACTTCACCTTCGACAGCCTGGGTCCACGGTTCAAGGGGCGGCATCGCTTCGGAAGCGACCCCGCGGCGCCGCGACCGAAGCTCACGTCGGTCCGCAAGCTGGCCGAAGCGAAGACCGACCTCGGCTGGACAGAGTCACGGCTCCGGGCCAAGGTCGTCCGGCTGCCCAACCTTCCCGGGCAGCCGTGGAACGCGCTCTACCTCGGCGAGGCGCGACGGGACGGCGAGCTCGTCATCCTCGGCCTCGACAACGAGGACACCAACGTCCGGGTCTTCCCGCGCTACACGGCGTTCGACCTGTACCTCGTGGAGCGGTGCGGCCTCGCCAGGCTGTCCGAAGCGCAGCGGCTCGAGGATCTCGAGTCGCACGTCGCGCTGAACCCCGAGCTCGGGACCGCCGAAGAGGACGACGAGGGCGATACGGAGTATTGATCGGGCCGCAGCCGCGCCCGCGCGCTGGCGCCGCTCGGCTGCGGACGAGGGCCGTGACGAACGCGATGGCTGCCGGTGCGGAAGCGCTCCACTTCCAGGTGGGCGACGGCGACCCCCAGGACCGGCTCGACAAGCTCGTCGTGCACCTGCTCGAGCGCGCCGGCCGCGCGACCTCGCGCGCGGCCGTGCAGCGGTGGATCGCCGCCGGCCGGGTCCTCGTCGACGGGGAGCCCGCGCGCGCGTCGGCGGCGGTGCGTCCGGGCGCCCTGGTCGAGGTCCGGCCGGAAGAGCCGCCGCCCGCCGCCACGGCCGCAGAGCCCGACGTCGCCGTCCCGGTGGTGTACGAGGACGAGCACCTGCTCGTGATCGACAAGCCCGCGGGGCTCGTCGTGCACCCGGCGCGCGGCCACGAGTCGGGCACGCTGGTCAACGGGCTGCTCGCCCTGCCTGGGTTCGCCCTTGCCCCGGCCGATCCGCGCGACCCCATGGGCCATGTGCGCCCGGGGATCGTGCACCGGCTCGACCGCGGCACGAGCGGCCTGCTCGTCGTGGCCAAGGACGAGCCCACCCGCGAGGCGCTGAAGGAGCGGTTCGCGAGGCACGCGATCGAGCGCGAGTACGCCGCGATCGTGGCCGGCGCGGCGCAGGACGCCACCTACGACACGCTCCATGGCCGCCACCCGACCGACAGGCTCCGCTTCACGTCGTGGATCCGCGGGGAAGCCGGCGTCCCCGGGGCGCGCGGCGCGGCGCCGCGCCGCGCGGTGACGCACGTCCGCGTGCTCGAGAGGCTCGGCGACGCGGCGACGGTCGTCGCGTGCTCGCTAGAGACGGGCCGCACCCATCAGATCCGGGTGCACCTGGCCGAGCGCGGCAGGACGCCGGTCCTCGGCGACCCGCTCTACGGCAAGCCGCCGAAGAAACCGGCGCTGCGGGCGATCGCGGAGGAGCTAGGGCGGCAGGCCCTCCACGCGCGCGTGCTCGGGTTCGTCCACCCCGCCACGCAGCGGCCGGTGCGCTGGGAGAGCGCGCTGCCAGCGGACATGCGCAAGGCGCTCGACCAGCTGCGGGGGCTCGCTACCAGATCTTCGATTTGATGTGGCCCTTGGACTTGATGAGGATGTCCACGAGGGCGCGATCGTAGAAATTCTTCTGGTAGAGGTCCGGCGACACGCGGCTCTTGTACAGGGCGCGCCCTTCCTCGATCTCCTCGGACAGGACCGTGAACAGGTCATCCTGCTGGATGCCCTGCACGATCTTCTCCTCGTTGTAGAGCGAGAGATCGCTTGCGATGGCGCGCGCGAGGCGGCGCGCCGCCTCTTCCGTTTCAATCAAGGGCATCCGTCTCTCCTCCAGGTTCGTCGCCAGCCGGGGGCACGCGCTCCCGAGCCGAGGGGCGCCTAGGATGCAGCAGCGCAGGCGGCGCTGTCAAAGTAGCTCGTCTCCTGACCCGCTGACGGGGGCAGAGACCGCCGCGGGCGGCGCGTCGGCGCGAGGCGGGTCCGAGCCCTGCCGCACGGCGGCGAGGGCGGCGAGCCCGGAGAGGAGCGGGAACGCGACCAGCGCGTAGCGCCCCGCGCCGAAGAACACGGCGTGCGTCGCCGCGGTCGCGGCGAGCACGGCGAGCGCGGCGCCCGCGAGCAGCGGCGCCCGGAGGAGCGCGCGGCCCTGGAGCAGCGCGAGGCCGAGGAGCGCGATGTAGCCCACCCACGCATGGACGTGCAGCGCGGCCGCGACGCCCAGCGCGAGCAGCGCGATCCGAGCGAGCGCGAGCGAGCGCTCGCGAGCGCGACCCTGGGGGGCGCCGGGCGCTCGCGCAGGTAGGCGAGCTGCCCACACGAGGGCGAGGAGGAGAACGACGCGCTCGAAGACGGTCTCGACGGCGCCGAGCGCGACCTTGTCGGCCTCGCTGAAGGCGGCCGGGTTCGAGGCATGCAGGTACCACCCGGCCGCGCCGCAGTAGTCGAACGTCGCCGCGAGCTTCCGGGGCACGAGGCCGAGCCATGCGCCCGGGTGCTCCGCGATGTAGCGGCGCGCCTCGCGGCCGAAGCAGGCGTCCTTTCCGGCCTCGTCGAAGACCTCGCGGCACGCGTCGGGCACCTGGATCGGCGACCACGCCCCGGTGGAGGCCGGGTCCGCGCCGATGAGGAGGTTCCAGCCGCCGTTCACGCTGACCAGCGCGCACTGGTTCATCCGCACGCAGTTGCGCGCGGTCCAGGGCGCGCACACGAGGAGCGCCGCGGCCACGGTGAGCAAGACGGGCGCCGCGCGCCGCGCTGCCCGTGCGGCGAAGCCGCCATGAGGCCGGGGGCTGCCGCCGGGCGCAGGGCCCGACAGGGCGAGGCAGGCGAACACCGGCGCGAGCAGCAGCGCCTGTGGGCGGACGAGGGTGGCGGCGCCGACGAGCAGCCCGATGAAGGCGAACGGGGCGAGCGCGGGGCGGCGGTCGCGCGCCCACGCGGACGCCCACGCCGCGCAGGTGACGAGCGCGCCGGTGACGCCCTCGGTCATGAGGGCCGGGGTGTACGCGAAGAGCCCGGGGTGGAGGGCGACGAGCGCGCCCGCGAGCGCGGGGACCGCGCGCGAGCGCGGCGCGGCGCGGGACGCGAGGCGATGGACGGCGAGCGCGGCGAGCGCGCCGAGCGCGGCGTTCAGCAGCATCGCGACCGCGGGGTGCGCGCCGAGCAGCGCATACAGCGCGCCGACCGCGCCCGGATAGCCGACCGGATAGTGCGCGGCGTACGTGACGACGCCGTCCGGCCACAGCCA
Organism: Sorangium sp. So ce321; assembly: GCF_051530195.1. Classification (NCBI taxonomy): domain Bacteria; kingdom Pseudomonadati; phylum Myxococcota; order Polyangiales; family Polyangiaceae; genus Sorangium; species Sorangium sp. So ce321. Next base: position 10,134,398 of record NZ_CP150329.1, read on the forward strand.
CGTGTAGCCGAGCCCCGCCGCGATCCGCTCGGCGACGCGCTGGTAGTAGGTGCCGTCGGCGGTGGGAGGGAAGCGCCCGGCCGCCCAGATGACGACGGCGAGCCGCACGGCGAGGGCGAGGGCGAAGATCGCGCCCCCGTCGCGCCGACGCGCGGCGGCCGGTGCGTCGGCGCTCATGACGAGCGCGCGAGGGACAGCGGAAAACGCGCGAGCAGGCCGGTGGCCCGCAGCGCCGCGATGACCTCGCACGCGGGCAGACCGACGACGTTGGAGTACGAGCCTTCGATGCGCGCGACGGCGAACGCGCCGATGCCCTGGATGGCGTAAGCGCCGGCCTTGTCGAGCCCCTCCCCCGTCGCCGCGTACGACGCGACCTCGTCCTCGCCGAGCTCGCGGAAGCGCACCCGCGTCGTGACCGTCTCGGCGTGGAGCGCGTCGGCGCGGCCCGCAGCGGCGTCCAGAGCGAGAGGGTGCTGCCCGCCGCCGGCGATCGCGAACCGGGTCCAGACCTGGTGCTCGCGGCCCGAGAGGGCGCGGAGCATGGCGCGCGCGTCGGCCTCGTCCCGCGGCTTGCCGAGGATGGAATCGCCGAGGATGACCGAGGTGTCTGCGACGAGGATCGCGCCGGCCTCGGCCGCCTGCTGCAGGCGACGCGCGGCCGCGAGCTTCGCCAGGGTGACCCGCTCCAGGTAGGCGGCAGCGCCCTCGTCGGCGCGCCCCGCCTCGTCGACCTCGGCTGCCGCGACGCGGAGAGGCAGGCCGAGCGTGGTCAGGATCTCTCGCCGGCGCGGCGAGCCGGAGCCGAGCAGCAGCGGATGCGAGTCGTCGATCATGGTCGTGCGGACGCCGGCGGCGCCGGCCCCGGCCGGGCGTGGTCCTAGCACGGCGCGCGAGCGAACGCGGAACACAGCGCGCGCAGGAGCGCCGGGCGCCCCCTGGATCGCATCGAGACGATTGCTGTTTTGACTCTCCCCCCGGCAGTAGTAGAGGGTCGGGCGCGATGCGCGCCAACTGGAGGGTGCCGGCACGTTCAAGCCTCCCGCTGCTGGTGGCCTCTGGCGTCTTCATGGCGGTCTCTCTGCCGGCTCCGGTGCGCGCGGGCGAGTGCGCGCCGGCGAACGGGCTGTCGGGCTGCATCGACGCCGACAACCTCTGGCCGCACGCGGGCGCCGGCCCCTTCTTCGCCGTGGGGAGCACTTCGACGGCTCCGGGCGCGACGGCCTCGTTCGGCCTCGTGGCGAGCTACCTGTCGCGTCCGGTCGGCCTGCGCGTCGCCTCGCCCGACCCCGACGGGACGATCGTCCATCTGCTCGACAACATGCTCGACGCGACCTTCCTGTGGTCGCTCGGGCTCACGGATCGCCTCGAGGTGACGATCGCCGCTCCCGTCACCCTGTACCAGGACGGCTCGGGCTTCTCCGATGTCCTCGGCACCACTGACGTGGAGCTGCAGCGCAGCGTCTTGCGCGACATGCGCCTCGGCGCCGCGTTCGCGATCTTGCCGCCGCCCCAGCGGGGCTCGCCCGACGGCTTCTCGCTCGCCGCGCGCCTTTCGCTGGGCCTGCCCACCGGCGACGAGACCGTGTTCGCCAGCGCCGGGACGGCCACGTTCGCGCCGAGCGCCGCCGCGGCGTATCAGCTCGGCAAGCTCAGGCTCGCCGCCGAGATCGGCGCGCGGCTCCGTGGCTCGAGCACGCTGGTGAGCACGGCGGTCGGCTCGCAGCTCCTCGGCGCGCTCGGCGCCGCCGTCGACGTGCTCCCGGACCGCTGGCTCACGGCCTCTGCGGAGGCGTTCGCCCTCTACACGCTCGCCGAGCAGCCCGCAGGAGGCGCGGCGCTGGTGCCGGCGGAGTGGATCGTCTCGGCCACGAGCGCCCCGCTGCTCGCCGGCGACATCTCGCTGTCCGCGGGCGGCGGGAGCTCCATCCCGCTCGCCTCCGAGGGCGCCCTCACCGCGCCGCGGTTCCGGTTCAACCTCGGGGTCCGCTACGCGCCGACGGGGCGCGACGCGGACGCGGATGACGTCCTGGATCGCGACGACAAGTGCGCGCTCGTCGCGGAGGATCGCGACGGTTTTCAGGACGGCGACGGCTGCCCCGATCCCGACAACGACGGCGACCGGATCCCCGACGAGCGCGACAGGTGCCGGGACGAGCGCGAGACCGTCGACGGCTATCAGGACGGCGACGGTTGCGCCGACGACGACGACGACAGCGACGGCGTACCGGACGACGCCGACACCTGCCGGAACGCCGCGGAAGACCGCGACGGCTTCCAGGACAGCGACGGCTGCCCCGATCCCGACAACGACGGCGACGGCATCCCGGACGAGCGCGACACGTGCCCGAGGGGCGCAGAGGACGCCGACGGCTTCCAGGACGCCGACGGCTGCCCCGATCCCGACAACGACATCGACCAGGTCCCGGACGGCAGCGATCAGTGCCCGGGCGAGCCCGAGGATCGCGACGGCTTCCAGGACGACGACGGCTGCCCCGAGCGCGACAACGACGAGGACGGCGTGGCTGACGCGGCCGACGCGTGCCCCGCGACAGCCGAGACGATCGACGGGACGAACGACGCCGACGGCTGCCCCGAGCCGACCGGCAGGTCCTTGCCGCAATGGGCCGGCGATCGGGTCACCCTCGACGGCCTGATCCGCTTCCCGGCGGGGAGCGCGCGCGTACCGCCGGCCCTCGCGGCTCAGGTCGGCATGATCGCCCAGCTCATGCGCGGGCGCATGCCCCTCGACGTCATCATCGTGGAGGCCTACCCCGATCGCCAGGGCGATCAGTCAACGCGCGGGATCGAGCTCGCTGGCGCGCGCGCGAGCGCCGTCAAGGAGCTCCTCGCGAGCGCAGGTATCCCGGCGGACCGGATCACGGCCGCCGCTGGCGACACATCGGCTAAGCGCGCGCCTGGCGCGCCCCAGATCGAGGTAACGGCGACCCGCGTCCGGCGCTCGGAACGAGCCCCCCGCGCTCCGGGCGCAGCCTCCTCGACGACCGGAGAGAAGAAACTGCGATGAACGTTCTCGAGGCACGCCGTGCCCGTCATTTGATCATCCGCCTCGATCGAGGCGAGGAGCTCCCTGCCGCGCTGGTGCGCGCCCTCGACGAGGCAGAGGCGCGCGCCGGCTGGATCGAGGGGGCGGGCTCGCTCGAGCAGGCGGAGATCGCGCTGTTCGATCAAGCCTCCCGCAGCTACGCGAAGACGCGCGTCCTCGACGGCCCCTGCGACGTGGTGGCGCTCTCGGGGAGCATCGCGCTCCAGCAGGGCGAGACCTCGCTTCGCCTGTCGGCCACGCTGGCCCGCGAGGCCGGCGTCGGTCTCCAGCTCGCCGCCGGCGAGCTCGTGTGGGCGCGGGTCTACGGGCTCGAGCTCCGCGTCACCGCGTTCGACGATCTGCCCCTCGTCCGGGTCTTCGACGATCGGACGGGCCTCACGCAGCTCACCGCCCAGTCGACCACCCTCCCTGCGATCGTGGGCGAGCCGCCTCGCGCTGCGCCTCCGGGGCAGCCCGCGGAGCCGAGCCGCGCGGCGCCGCCGGCGCAGCCCGCAGAGCCGACCCGCGCGGCGCCGCCGGCGCAGGCCGCGGAGCCGCCGCGCGCCGTGGTGCCTCCGGCGCCAGCCGCGGAGCCGACCCGCGCGGCGCCAGCGGCCGCCGCCGTGGAGTCCTCCGCGGTGCCGCTGCCGCAGCGCCCGGTTCGCCGTCGCCAGGAGGAGGAGGCCTATCCGGAGGTGGGCGACAGCGTGACGCACTTCCACTTCGGCGATTGCACCGTGATCAGCTCTGACGGCGAGCGGATCCGCCTGCGCCAGGAGCGCGACGGCCGCGTGCGCGAAGTCTCGCTGACGATGCTCCGCATCGAGCCTCCCACCGTGGATCCGGCGACCGGCAAGAAGCAGTTCCGCCTCGCGCGGAAGAACTGAGCGCGCCGCGCGCCACCTCGGTCGACACGCCACCTCGGTCGAGAGGTGGCGGCCGACGCGTGGCCGCTCAGAAGACGCGCTGGGCGATGTGGATCGAGTCCCCTGCCTGGAGAGGCACATCGGGGATCTTGTTGTCGATGATGTCCTCGACCGAGACCGTGGCGAACACGGTCTTGCCCTGGGACTTCCTGCGGATCGTGACGCGATCCTTGTTCGCGATGCTGTTGAACCCGCCCGCCATCGAGATCGCGCGGAGCAGCGTCATGCCCGGCTGAAGCGGCAGGGACCCGGGCTTCTGCACCTCGCCGAGCACCTCGACCCGCTTCGAGTTGTACTCCCGGATGCTCACGCTCACGCTGGGGTCGGTGAGGACCTGCCCCTCCATGAGCTTCGCGCGCACGAGCTCCGCCACCTCCTGAGGCTCCATGCCCGCGACCTTGAGCCGCTTCACGTACGGGAGGTCGACCGTGCCGTCCGGCGCGACGGTGAACGTCGAGGGCAGCTTGTCTTCCCCGACGATGCGGAGCTCGAAGACGTCTCCGACGCCGATGGTCGTGGCCTCCACCGGAGGGGGGAGGTTCACTGGCTCGGGCTGACGCGATGAGCAGGCCGCGATCGCCAGCGCGAGCAAGGCGGCAGTCCACTGACGCGAACGCCGCATCACATGAACCAGCGCACGCCCAGGTAGGCTTCGAACTGCTGCCAGCCGAGGTAGTTCGGCACCGCGCCATCGCCCGGCTCGCCGCGAGGCGTCAGCGCGGTACTGCTGATGTTGTTGCCGTACCGCAGGGTCGAGTTGATCCCCAGGGAGTCTCCTATCCGGTACTCGCCGAACAGAGAGGCATCGATGCGGACATCGGTCCACGGCGCCACATCTGCGTTGCTCTGGTCGCTGTCCGGGATCCCTGGATACACGTGGGCTGCCACGCCTCCGTCGGCGATCAGCAGAAAGCGTCCGCCAAAGAAGTAGGTCAGCTTGAGGTAGCCGCGATTGCGCTCGTAATAGCTCGCGAGGAAGCTGTCTTGAAAATCGCGCGTGAAGCCGGCCGACAGGGAGGACAGCGCGAGCGTCGCCGCCGCCGGGTCGGTGCCCGGGTTCGGCGTCAGGAACCACTTCAGCTCGAGCTGGCCGATGACGCTGTCGAAGTCGTTCACGACGGCGGGCTCGCTGGTCGGCGTGTAGAAGCTCGCGCCCCAGCCGGCCATCGCGAGGAGACCGAACGACGATGTCACGAGACCGTTGATCCCGAGCTGCGCGCGGAGGGGATGAGAGGAGTTCTGGGAGGTCGGGTTCGGGTAATCGACGAACCCCAGCGACGCGTCGTAGATGAGCGCGGTCCGCGGCAGGAAGCGCCAGCGGCCCCGCGTCCGGATCACGTGGTGCAAGTTCGTCAGGCCTTCGTATTCGTCGACCTCGAAGAACGTGCCCAGGAAGCGATAGCCGAGCCGCCAGTCGAACAGCCCCCCGCCCGGCGTCCACACGAGCTCCGCCCCGGCCTCGGCGTGGATGCGCCGGAAGCTCTGGTTGGATATCCCCAGATCGGAAGAAGCGATGGTCCGGCCGAGCGACCCGTCGAGGATCGCGGACCACGGGCGCCGGGGCAGGATCGTCAGGTTGGCGTCGAGCAGGCCGCCGATGTTCCGCTGTTCGCTCAGCCGCTCCTGCCCGAGCTCTGTCCCGGACACCGGGAAGAACTCCTCATAGGTCGCGGCGATACCGCCGCGAAACTCGACGTCCGGCGGCGGCGCGTCAGGCGTCACCTCCTGACGCTGCTGGCTGAGCGTCGAGAGTGAAAAGGACGGCGTGATCCGGAGCCGCAAGGAGCCCACAGGCCCCCTATCATCTCCATCACCTCCGCGAACCTCGTCTTCTTCGTCCCTGCGGAAGAAGTTGGAGTCATAGCCGAACTCAGCCGCGACCCCCGGGTGCAGCTCGAGGTCGCCAGCGCGTATACCGATGCCCTCGGTGTAGCGGCGGTCCTTGAGCCAGGGCTGATCCTGGGCCAGAGCCAACGCCGGGGACAGAGTGAGGGCTATTACGGCAGCGGTTATGGTGTCACGAAGTTTCATCGCCTATTGGGCAGTGGCAATCCGAGAGAGGCGGGCGCCTACCGAAAACAGCTACTGCACGCAGGCGGCTCGATGATGATCGTGCTGACCGGGTACTCGGAAGGGTCGTCCTTGGGGAGATTCGGATCGATCGTGGCGGTGACGGCGCTGTCGCCGATGAAGCCCGCTTCCTGGCCGATGCACTGGTTGGCCTCAGCCGTCAGTTGCTCAGTCCGCTGCCGGAGCACCGTCAGAATCGTGAACTCGTGGTTGGATAGATCGGCGTCGCGCCGGTTCACGGCGAGCTCCAGCCCCTGCCGCCGTTCGCGGGCGGACCGGATAGCGACGTCGATCTGATTCAGCTTGTCGTTCAGGCAGAGCGTCTTCACGACATCGCGCTGCGAACGGGCCGTCTCTAGCTGCCGGCGGACCGACGTGCGGGCCCCGTCCATCCGGGCGAGGAAGGTCTCGCTCTGGGCAAGCTGCTCCGCCGGGGAGAGGGTCACCTGCCGCGCCAGGCCCGCGGATGCGTCCGGCGGAGGCGCCGTCTGCGCCTGCGCAGCAGCGATGCCGTGGCCGACAACGACCGCGATCAGCGCTACTGCTGCAAAGCCGGGGATCTGTTCACGCTTCATCGAAGCCTCCGAAAGTCAGGCCCGCGCAGTATAGGTGCGGGCAGACGTAATTGTCAAAACGCAATGAGCGTGCCGCGCAGCGAGCAACTTGAACCCATCAGGCGGATCCGTACGATGTTCTTCCCATTGGATGCGCGACGTGGGCACGCCATTCACATTCGGGCGAGGAGAGGGGATTGCGTTTTGTCCACGGATTCAGGTGCGATCGGGGCTATTGGCTCACGAAAGTGACAGGAATCACAACCGTCGCGCCGCCGCCTTCGGGTGGAGCGAACTGCGCGCTCTGGACGCGGGCGACCACGCAGGAGACCACCGTCCCGGAGAGCCCGGAGCCGCCGGAGGGGGTGGCCGAGATCACCTCGCCGTTGGGGCCGATCTTCGCCGTGATCCTCACCGAGCCCTTCATGCTCGGATCCTCCTGGAGCCCCTTGTTATAGCAACGACGGAAACCGGCGGTCATCCCGGCCACGATGGAGGGCGCGTTGGAGACGCTCCCGCCGGAGACGGCGGCGCCGCCGACCTGGGCGTTCCCGACCGGCCCCTTGACCGTCTGCGCCGAGCCGGCGGTCGCAGGACCGCTGGCGCCCGTGTTGCCGATGCTCGCGAGGCCACCGCCGCCGGCCGCGCCAGGTCGCACCGTGCCTCCACCGGCGCCGCCCATGTTCAAGCCTGCCACGCCGCCCTTTCCGACCCCGGACCCGGAGGCGGCCGCATTCTCGAGGAGGCCGGTCGGCACGTCGCCCGAGCTCAGGACGCTGGCGGTCGCGTTCCCGCTCGAGTTGAGCGCGCCCAGCATCTGCATGTCGAGCTGCGCGAGCTCGTTGGTGAGCGCGGAGGCGCGGGCGTCGCTCATGCCGCCGGAGCCCTTGGCCGGGCCGGCAGCTGCGCCCTTGTTGCCGCCGCCTGCCGCCTTGGGCGCCTCGGCGGTGGGCGCGGCGCTCGCGGCCGGCGCGTCGGCGTTTTCCTTGGGCTGCTCGACCACCGGCGGCGGGGGCAGCTGCTTCACGGACTCGAGCAGCGCCGCGACGTCGACCTCGTCGTCGACGACCGGATCCATCCAGTCGGAGTAGATCGACCCGACGGCGCCGAAGTGGAACAGGAACGAGAACGCCGCGATGATCGTGGTCGTCCAGTCGATGTCGTTCGCGATGCCCGTCTTCACCGAGACGGGCAGCTGCGGCTTGGGCTGCACCGGCGGCGGCGCGACGAACTGGAAGAGGAACGTCGTCTCCCCGACGACGATCTTGCCGCGCGCCTCCTCGGTGAGCTGGACCTGATAGGCGTTTCCGTTGCTCGCCGGCGCGCGCTTGGCGGACGACTTGAGCGCGGAGAGCTCCGAGACGCCGGCCTTGAAGGCGACCCGGCCGGTCATCCCGTCCAGAAAATTGAGGAAGTACTCGCCCCCCACGAGCTCGAACAGCCGAAAGCTCGGCGGGATGCTCTTGCTCGGGATGACGAACATGCTCTTTTCGCTGGGGCCGATGGTGACGTGGGTGCGCTGCTTGATGACGCGCTCCTCGATCACCTTCCCCCCCTGGACCAGGCCGATCCTGAGGACCTTCGGGCCGGTCACCGGTGCGACCGCCCGCATGACCGCGGTCATCTGCCCGGGTTGCCCGGGGCGCGACGGGGTGGGTTGCGGGACCTGCTGGCTCATTCCAAGGGACTCCGGGAGAGAGGGGACGAAGCAGGGGGCGACGGCGCGCGCGGCGCGAACGGCGCGGCGCCGCGCTCCGGGGCCCGGCAGGCCCCGGGCCTCGGCCCGCGGGAGCAGCGCTGCGCAGCGGAGGGCACCACAGCTCGCGAGGGTACACGCACACGCAGGGGCGGTCCAGGAGAGCGCGCCGCGCTCAGGGGCGCGCGCGGCGCGAACGGCGAGGCGCCGCGGAAGGCGCCCTTGGAGCTCCGTCGAGCGGTCCCATGACGACGTCGACGAGCGCGTCGATCGCCTCGCGCTTGCGCGAGGCGCCAGCGCGCCCGGCGCGCCCCGCCGCCGCGGACGCGATCGCGCCGGCGGCCCCCGCGCCGAGGACGAGCACGATGACCGAGGGCCCGGCCTGCGCGAGGAAGGAGAGCGTGGCCAGGAGCAGCGAGGAGAGCGCCGACAGGCGCGCCGACGCGCGCGGCCACCCCGCGCCGACGTCGAGCCGCTGCTCGATCTCGACCAGGAGGTCGTTCGCCGCCGCGATCTTCGCGCGCGGATCGGCGGCGGACGCGAGCTCGTGAGCGAGACGGTGCTCCCAGCTCTCCGGCGGGGAGCGCCTCGCCAGCTCGGCCAGCCGGGCCTCGACGGGGAGCGCGCGGAGCGAGCGCGCGAGCGCCATCAGGTCTACGCCGGTCGCGCGCGCGACCTGCGCCGGGTGCTTCCACGAGACCGCGGCGCAGGCGCCGCTCGCCGCGATCGACAGCGCGATGAAGAGCAGGGCGAGCACGGCGCGCATGCCAGGGAGAAGCGGGCCAGGCGGCGGCCAGACATCCGGCGGGGATCTCTGGCGCGCGGCGCTAGAACGGCTCCTTGAAGATCGCCTGCTCGATGCGGTCCAGGAAGGGCTGACGCAGCTCGGCGAGCGTGAGCTTCGGCTGGATCCGGCTCACGTCGACGGCCGCGATGGGCTTCTGGATGCGGCCGGTGATCGTCACCTCCGCGAGCGTGATGACCCCGCGCTGCTTGCCCTTCTCCTGCGCCCCCGCGCGCTCGCCGTGGCAGAGGATCGCGAGCAGGACCGAACCCAGCGCAAGTGCCTTGTACATGCTCATGGTCTCCCTCACGTGTCGGTCGCGGCGTCGGCGACGCCTCCATCCGCCGGTGCAGCAGGAGGAGGAGCCACGGGCTGAGCTGCGGCCGCGGCCGCGTTGAGCTCGCCCTCCTTGAGCTTGGCGCGGTTCAGGAGCTCCTCCGAGTCGTCGCGCTGGCCCTTGTTGCGCAGCTCCTGGAACTTCGTCAGCGACTTGATCGCCTCCGCCACCTGCTGCTTCGGCGTCATGCCGGGGACGCTCGGGGCGAACAGGTAGAGCAGGCCGAGGTCGTAGTGGACCTGCGGCAGGTTCGGGTTGCGGGCGAGCACCCAGTCGAACTCGCGCTTCGCGTCGGCGTAGCGCTCGAGCAGGCGGTAGGCGTCCCCGAGGTTGAGGTGGGCGGCGATGTGCTCGGAGTCGAACCGGACGGCGCCCTCCAGGAGCGGCAGCGCCTCCTGAGCGTTGCCCGCCTCGAGCAGGTAGGTCGCGAGCTGCACCCGCGCCTCGACGAGGTCGGGGCGGCGCGTCACCGCCTTGCGGAACTCCTCGAGCGCCGCGGCGCGCTGGCCCTGCTCCCGGTAGATCAGGCCGCGGAGCAGCAGCGCCTCGGCGTTGTCCCTGTCGCGCGGCGGGTTGTCGCTGACCGGCTCGAACCCGTCGAGGATCGCCTGGAGCGCGTACAGCGCGAGATCGAGGCGCCGGTTCCGGTAGTGGTCGCGGGCGATGATGACCATCGCCGGCCGGTAGTCCGGGTTGATCTTCAGCGCCTCCTGCGCGAGCCGCTGGGCCGAGCCGGTGTCCCGCTGAAGCGACTTGATCTCCGCGAGCGTCGCCGCCACGGCCGCCGATTTCGGCATCTGGCCGCGCTTCTCGTTCAGGAGCCGCTCGGCCTCGCCGAGCTGATCCTTCCTGGCGAGCAGCATCGCGTACGCGATGATGGCGGGCTCGTAGTCGGGCACGAGCGTGAACGCCTGGCGGTAGCTCGCGCCCGCGGCCCCGTCGCGCAGCCGCTCCTGCACCACGCCGAGCGAGTAGAAGGCCTGGTGCGCGCGCGGATCGGCCTGCGTCGCCTGCGTGAACAGCGCCCTCGCGTTGGCGAGGTCGCCGTTCGCGAACGCCTGCAGGCCGCTCTGGTAGATCGCCGCCGCCCGGGCGTTCATGGCCGGGTGCGTCGGCTGCGCGGGCTGGTCGTAAGGACGCGCCGAGCTCGGCGCGTCGTTCATGCCGTACGGCGCCTGGACGGGCGGCTGCGCCGCGCCGGCAGGACCCGCCGGGCGGGTGGGCACCTTGGGCGGCGGCGTCGCCTCGTCGCCGCAGGAGGCGAGGACGAACGGCGACACGGTCGCGAGCAGGCTGGCGAGGAGGGCGGCAGGGAGGCGGCGCTTCATGGGACGACCGGCAGGGGCAGGGGGAGGCCGTCGGGCGCGAGCGGCGGGGTCATGCCGGGCCGCGTCCGGAGGAAGAGGCCATCCTTGTACTCGAACGGGCGCTTCGTCTCGGGATCGATGATCCCCTGACTCCACTCGCGGAGCTTGGCGTCGCCGAGGATGTCCGTGAAGAACGCGAGCCGCTGGATCGCATAATCCACCGCCGGGCTCCGGACCTTCCACGCCTTCGCCCAGACGACGGACTCGACGTAGAACTTCACCATCGCCACGTCGGCGTCGGCGAGGAGCCGCTCGCGCGCGGCGCGCCATTGCTCGCGCCGGTTCTGGCGGAGCGCGTCGGCCGTCTCCTGGAGGTCCTCGCGATCGCTCGTCTCCGCGAGCTTGAGCAGCTTCTCTTCCTTGTCCGTGTAGAGCCGCAGGCCCGGCGGGCGGGCGTTGTAGAGGCCGGTGCGGCAGGAGTCGTAGAGCGAGCCCTGCCGCGCGCGCGCAGCGGCCGACCACGGGCGCGACTCGTACGCGGTGATGACCTCCTGGAGCTCCTTCCAGTACCTGTCGTTGGCCTTCTTGATGTCGGCCTCGAAGGCCCGCTTCACCTGGTCGATGACGCCTTCGTAGCGGTGGTGCCCGGTGTCGTAGTCGAACTCGGCCTTGATGCGGTCATCGATGGCCTTGTAGGCGCACTCCGCCGCCATGTCGGCCTGCACCGACCCGAGGGCCTTCGGCTTGTCGCCGGTCGCCGCGTTCCGGAAGGACGTGAACGCCGTCATGGTGTTCTTGCACCACTCGAGCGCCCGCGGATCGCTGGCGGCGGAGCGCATCTTGGACGCGTGGTACGCCGCCTGGACCACGTACCCGCTCGCGGCCGGGTTGTTCTTGTTGGCCTTGTAATAGGCCTCCATCGTCTGCGTCGCCTTGGTGCGCGCGGCGCGGTTCGGGCCCTCGTCGGAGCCCTGCTCGTCCCAGGCCTTCAGGTCCGCCGACGCGACGAGGAAGTCGATGTCGGCCTTCTGCTCGGGGGGCGGGTTCAGGCTCATGAAGGTGGCGCGCGAGGCGGTCATCTTGTCGCGCTCCCCGATGTTCGCGTAGAGCAGCACCGAGTTCCGCGCCGCGTCCCGGCGCGCCGCCTGCTCGAACCGCGGGTTGCGCGCGATGGTGTCGTAGGTCTCGGCCGCGCTGCGGTAGTTGAAGAAGAGGACGTACGCGGCGGAGAGCGCGTCGTAGGCCTGCTTCAGGTACTTCACCCGCTCGGCGTAGCGCTTCGGATCGGGGTTCTTCGGGGGGTTCGCGTCCGGGTCGCCCTTCTCGAGCTTCGCCAGGTTCGCCTCGTTGCCGTACTCCTTGATGAACAGGGAGTACATCTCGATGGCCTGGTCGTAGTCGCCGACCTGCTTGTAGCAGTAGGCGCCGTTCATCGCGGCCTCCGGCGCCTCGTCCCGGGCCGGCGCCTTCTCGAGCGCGACCCGGTAGAGCGCCGCGGCCTCGCGCCAGGCGGCGATGCGCGCCGGGCCGTCCGGCATCTTCTCGGCCTTCTCGAAGGCCCGGGCAGCGTCGAGGTAGTAGCCGCGGGAGATCGTCGGCCGGGCGATGTCGCCCTCCTTCAGCTTCTGCTCCTCGCTGACCGCGCAGCTCCGCGTGAGCGCCGCCTCGGCGAGCTTGCGGCTCTGCTCGACGTTGTTCTCGAGGTTCGACATCGTCGTGAGCCGCTCCCACGCCTTGTAGCCGAACTCGGTCTTGCCGCACTGCGTGTTGTAGATGGGCTCGAGCCGCCGGCGCGCCTCGGCGAACTGACCGTAGAGGAAGTAGTAGTCGGCCGCCTGGAACGCGTAGAGGTCGATGTTCTTCGGGGCGTCGAGCGCGGGCGGGACGCGCTGGATGTACTCGTCGCGCGCCGTGACGGCCGCCTGCACCTGCGGGGGCAGCGGCTCGGCGAGCACGCGCTGCTCGTCGCCCTCGCCCACGATCTTGAGCTTCTCGCGCGGCTCGAGGCCCTCGGCGCCGTTCGTCCGCTGGAAGAGCTTGTGTCGATCGAGGAGCCCTTGGTGGGCGGTGTCGACGACCATGTACGCCGCGGGCTGCAGGTACTTGTCGTCCTCGTTGGAGTCTCGCACGCCGACCGCAGAGCTCCTCGCCAGCTCGACCTCCTGAGCCGTGGGCGAGCGATCCATGGCCACCGTGATCACGACGACCATGTGGTGCGCATCGGCGAGCCAGTATCGGCTCTCGTACGCGTCGGGGGCGTTCTCGTCCTGGGCCAGGTAGCCGGCCCAGCCCTGCGCGGCGAGGCGGTACTCGCTGAGCGCGCGCTCGAAGATCGGGTCGCGCGTCTCCTTCTCGTTCACGGTCAGCGCCTGCTGCACGAGGGCGCTGCCGGCGTTCGTGTGGTCGGCGGCGGCCCGGCGGAGCCCGCCGCGCACCAGCCGCTCCGCGGTCTGGATCGCCTCCGGATCGTCCTTGTTGGCCTCGACCCACGGGGTCATGCCCACGTACTGGGCGAGCTTCGTGCGCGCCTCGAGCGCCTTCGCCGAGTTCAGCGCCCGCTCGGCCGTCCCCTCGCGCGACTGCGACGTGAGCGTGTCGTAGATGTCCGCGATCTGGTTCTGCACGACGGGCGCGTCGCGGTGCATCGGCCACTTCTGGAGGATGATCTCGCTCACCTCGATCGTGTTCCGATACTGGTTGAGCTCCTTGAACTCCATCGCGAGCGCCTTGTAGATCTCGACCGTCCACTTCTGGTCCTGCGGGATCAGCTTCGGATCCTGGACGCGCTCGATGGCGATCCGCATCTTCTGCTCGGCCATGCGCGGGTCGGTCTCGACGTCGAGGACGTCGTTGCGCGGGATGTAGGGCTCGTCCGGCCCGGGGCCGACGAAGTCGAGGTACGTCAGCGAGCCGGCGATGTAGGTGTACGCCTCTGCCCGGAAATCCGCGCCAGGATCGCCCGTCAGCTTCTCCTGCTCGTCGGTGTAGCGGAGCAGCTCGATGAACTGGCGTACCGAGGTCTCGTAGCGCTGCTGCTTGAAGTACGTCCAGGCGAGCTTGTACATCGCGACGCCGTGGACAGGGGGCTTCTTGTACTTGATGGACTGCCGGTACCCCGACTCGGCCCTGTTGTAGTTGAACGGGCCGCCAGCGCGGTCGATCTCGTTGAAGTGGTAGTCGCCGATCTGCCACCAGACCTCGGCGATGTAGCGGGGCTCGGCGCCGAGCGCCGTCTTCTGGGGGATCGGCTGGCAATCGTCCGGGTAGGGATCGACATAGGCCGTCTCGTCCTCGACAGCGGGCGCCTGTCCCCTCGCGGCCCTGCGCGCGGACTGGACCGCCCGGCCGCCCGGCGTGGAGCCGATGGGCGTCGGGTGGCGCGACTCCCAGCCGGTCCAGTAGTCGGCGTCGTGGTCCTGAGGGAGCTTGCCGACCGTGTCGCGCGTCGGGTCCTTCGGATCGGGCGCGACGGGGTACGGGTACTTGTTGTGGCACACGAGCGAGCGCCACACCTGCTGCGCCTCGGGGAAGCGCACCGAGTCGTTCAGCGCGTGGCCGAGGTAGTAGTAGATCCCGGCGAGCTCACGGTACTGCGGGAACTCGCTGATGACGCGCTTGTAGAGCGCGATGGCCGGGAGCAGCGCGACGCTGAGATCCTCGCTCACGTCGGAGTCGGTGCGCGCGCGCTCCTCGTAGAGCGCGGCCAGGCGGAACATCGCGTCGGGGGTGTTCTCCGGGTGAGCGTTCGGGCCGCTGTAGCGCTGGACGAACACCTCGAGCCGGCGGATCGCCTCTTCCCGAGCGTCGCGGAGGCCCTTTCGCTCCGTCTCGATCTCGCGGTCGAGCGACGAGAGGATGCGGCGGCGCCGGTCCTCGTAGTGGTGCTGCACGATGCGCGTGATGGCGCTGCGGTAGTCGCGGGCCGCCTTCTCGTAGGCGGCCGCCTCCTTTTCGAGCGCAGCGAGCGCGGCGAGCTGCGCGGGCGTCGGAGGAGGCGGCGGCGGCGCCTGCTTGCGCCCGACAGCCATCGGGGGCGCGAAGGGCTGCACCGGCGGAACCGCGGCCGGCGGCGTGGCGGCGGCGGCGGACGGCGCGGCGGCAGCGCCTGGCGTGGTGCCTGCCGCCGCGGGTGCTGTGCCTGGCGCTGCCGCGGTCGGCGTCGTCGCAGGGACGGCGGAGGTCGCCGGCGCTGGCGACGGCTGGCCGCCCGGCTGGGAGAGCGCGAGCGGCGCGACCGCCAGCACCAGCGCGAGGCTGGCGAGCCCGAGCGCGCCGCGCGGGCGACGACGCCCCGCCCGCGCGACGCCGAGCGGCGCGCGCGCGGCCCCCGGCCCGAGGATCTGCGCCCGTGCCCCCGCGCGCGGCGCGTCAGCGATCTGCGGCGCGCTCGCGCCGCCTTGCTCCTTGCTCACTTCTCATCCTCCGGATCGCCGCTGTCATCGAGGACCTCGTTGAGCTCCTCCTTGAGGACCCGATCCTCCCGGGCGCGCTCGACCTGCAGGCTGCGGACACGCGTCATCTGCTCCTCGCGGACCTCCCACGCCTCCTCGGTGATGCCGACGTCGGCGCGCAGGATGATGTTCTTCAGCCGGTCGCGGACGAGGCCGAAGTTCCTCATCGCGACCTCGCCGACGACGAGGCGCGCCTCCCTGTCGAGCGCCTCGAGCTGCACCGAGTAGTGCACGACGCTCGCCGTCTCCCGGCCGACGATCTGCCGGAGGCCCGCGGACTTCTGGGCGACCTCGCGCTCGATCTCGCCGAGCGCCGCCTCGACCTTCGCGTCCGCCGAGTCGCCGGCGCGGAGCACCGGCGTGATGCGCTGCGCGTACGCCGCGAGGTCCTGGCCGCCAGCGCCCGCCGCGGCCAGCTCGACCTCGCGCGTCAGCGCGTCGCGGTGGGCCTTCCGGGTCTGCGCGTCCTCGATGAAGCGCTGATCGCCGAAGCCGACCTGGACCCGGCCCGCGCTGATCTGCCTGCGGAGCACGTCCGTCTGCTGTCGGTAGAGCGCGAGATCGCGCTCGTTCTGCGCGAGCTCGTGCTCGAACCGCGCGATGCTCGCGGGGTCCCGCACGACGCCGGCCTGGGGACCTTCGCGGAGCACCCGCCGGAGCCCGTTGATCGTCGCCTGCAGCGTGTCCATCTGCAGCGTCAGCTGCTGCAGGCGCTGCGACTGGGTGTTCCACTGCCTGAGCGCCTGCGTCTCGCGCTCCTGGAAATCGGCGTCGGAGACGGGCACGCGCGCGAGGCGCTTCTCCAGCGCGCGCCGCCGCGCGCGCACGCTGCCGATCTCGCCCGAGAGCGAGCCGTCCTCCACGTCGTCCATGCCCTGGCCGAGCGCGAGGCGCGCCAGCGCGACCCGGTTGAGCAGCGCGAGCGCCCTCTCCTCGCCGGCCCTGAGCTCCGGGAACGCGCGCACCCGGTTGGGCGAGCTGAGCACCGCGTTCAGCTTCTCGATGAGCTCGTTCGACTGCTTGATCAGGTCGCGGCAGTGGTTGATGTCGTCGATCACCGCGAACGCGGCCGGGCCGTCCTCGGCCTCGCGCGCCCACTGCACCGCCAGCGGCGGGAGCGCGGAGGTCGTGTCGAGCGCCTCCAGCTGCTCCTGGCTCAGCTTGTCGTAATAGACCGCGGGATCGCTCGTCGAGCCGAGGAAGGCGTCCACGCGCACGCGCATCGGGTCGTAGGTGGCGCGGACCCCCTCGTACACCTTCAGCGCCTTCTCGAAACGGCCGGCGCGGAGCATCAGGTCGCCGCGGAGCAGCGAGCCGTCCGCGATGTTCTGGCTATCCGGCTCGGCGATGGCGAGGATCTCGAGCGACCGCTGGGCGCGATCCACGTCGCCGAGGCGCACATACACCCAGGCGAGCTCGTAGAGCATGGTCCCGAACTCGGGCGAGAGGCGATCGATGTGGCCGTACGCGTTCACGGCCTGGGCCCACTGGTCGGCCTCGTAGAAGAGCCGCCCGATCGCGAGCCACGCGAGGTCGATGACGCGCCGGTGCTCCGGGGTGTCGGCCGGCAGCTGCGTCACCCGCTGGAACTGGTCGATCGCGGCGACGTAGCGGGTCTTGGGCACCGCCGGGGGCGCGTCGCCCTCCTTGAGCGGCTCCGGCGGGGGCGTCGCCTCCTTCACCGCGATCAGTCCGAGCAGGTACCTCGCCTGGTGGAAGTACTCGCTCTGCGGGTCGACCGCGCCGAGCGCAGCCTTCGCGCCGCCGAAGTCCTTCTTCACGTAGAGGCCCTTGCCGCGCGCGTACGAGAGGGCGCTCCCCGCCGTGCCGGACGGGACGCTGTTCATCGACGCGAAGATGGCGTCGAGGGCGTCGTAGTCCTTGATCCGCAGGCAGATGTCCACGAGCCGGCCGAGCGCCTTCGCCTGGTAGGCGGCGAAGCGCGGCTCGGCGCCGCTCGAGACGATCCGCTGGAAGACCCGGCGTGCGGAGAGGTACTGCTTCGAGCGGAAGTACGTCTCGCCGAGCATCGACAGCGCGTCCGGGAGGGCCGTCGGGTGGTCAGGGTACTTCTCGACCACCTGGTTCAGCACGTTCGCCGCGCGCTCGTAGTCCCTGGAGCCCATGAGGAGGGCGGCGTCGGCGATGCGCTGCGCCGGGGTGCGCTCCTCGCCGCGAGACTTCTGGATCGCCGCCTGGATGGCGCCGAGCCCGGAAGAGACGCTGCTGATCTGCTGAGACGCGCTCGTGTAAGCGCGCTCGGAGTCCAGGGCCCACGCATCGGAAGGGGCCGCGGCCGTGGCCGCGCCGATCGTGAGCAGGCCAAGCAAGGCAGGGATAACCCGCGATCCGGAGTCCCAGGTCATGGCGACTTGTCCTAACGAGCTCGATCTACTTGCCACCCGCGGCGGCGGCCTGCTGCCCGGGAGCGTCCGCGAGACCGCTTACAATCTTCTCGACGAAACGGACGGCCGGGCGCTCCTCGAGCGGCGTCGTGACCCCGCCCTTCTCGAACGCGACCGCCTGAAGGTTGATCGTCTTCCCCTCGACCGCCGTGAACGAGTGGCTGGAGCGCACCTCGAACCGGTAGCCGCGGAGGTAGGAGAACACACCGTAGCCGTTGCCCTGCAGGTTCACGAGCACCTGGAGGGTGTGGTCTCCCGGCGGAACCGAGCCGTTGAAGATCGGGATCTCGGACTGCTCCGCGAGGGCACCGGACTGATCGGTCTTGTTGTACTGGACGGCGCCGTCGAGGACGATGAGCACGCGGGTCACGCGGAACGCGGTCGACAGCTCGTTGTTGAACTTGATCGCGGCGCGCGAGCCGGCGCCGCCCCCTGAGAGGATCGTGTCGCTGAGGAGCGAGAGCCGCGTATGGCTGCGGCGGATCTGCTCCTTGAGCTCATCGATGCGCTGCTCCAGGTCGCGCAGCCGCACCGAGTACGTCGGGCCGTCCATCGCCGGCGCAGCGGCGGTGCTGGGCGTGCCCGCGGCCGTGGCGCCCGCGGCGCCAGGCGACGCAGCCGTACCCGCCGGCGCGCCCGCCGCCCCCGGCGACGCAGCCGTACCCGCTGTCGACGCGCCCGACGTGGCGGGTGATGCCGCCGTACCCGCCGCCGGCGCGCCCGTCGTCCCCGGCGAGGCGGCCGTACCCGCCGTCGATCCACCCGTCGTGGCAGCAGGCGCCGGGGCGGCCTGCGCTCCCTTCGCAGGCGCTGCCGAGGCGGCCGGCGCCACAGAGGCGGCGGGAGCAGCGGCGCTGCCCGTCGCACCGCTCGGGCTCTGTGCAAGGGCGGGCATGGCCATCAAGAAGGAGGCCCCCACCCCCACAGCCAGCATCCTGATAAGTCGCATCGAAAGGTAACCTCTTGGTTTTACCCTCGTCAGCAGAGGGGGGCGACCTCACGCCCGGTGGCGGCGAGTCTAGTGGCGGCAGGCTTCCGAGCGCAACGACCTGGACAGCTTCCTCTTTTCCGGCGGAGCATCCCGTCGCCTGCGACGAACGGAGACGTCACACCGTGCAGCAGGAATCGTGCTGGAGCTCTCCTTCCGCTTGCGCGCGCGCGGACGGTTCCGCTTGCGCGCGCGCGGACGGCGCCTCCGGCCGGTGGGCGAGGCGCTGCCCGGAGGACGCCGCGGGCCCGGGCTCTGGTCCGGCGCGCGGCTCGGCGCGCGGCTCGGCGCGGCCCGCTCTGGCTGCGGGCGAAGGGGGCTCGCTCGCTCGGGGGCGGATCCGCTAAGGTGCGCTTGTGTCAGGGGAAGGAGAGCGCCTCAGATCTTCGAGCCGCGCTGCGCGTCCGATCCGACGCCGCGGTCGTCGCCACGAACACCCCGCCGCCCGGGCCGCCGAAGGAGCGCCGCACAGGCTCGGCCGCTCCGGGAGCTAGGATGGTCCCGATTTCTCGAGAGGAGGTCACGGACGAAGCCCTGATGATGCGCTTTCAGGGCGGCGACCGCGCCGCGTTTGCCGGGCTCGTCCGGCGGCACAAGACGGCCATCTACAACTTCATCCTGCGGCAGGTCCGGGGGCCTGCCGTCGCCGAGGATCTGGTGCAGGATGTGTTCGTGAAGATTGTGCAGAGCGCCTCCGATTTCAAGCATGAGGCGCGGTTCACCACCTGGACGTACGCGATCGCGCGCAACGTCTGCATCGATCACCTGCGCAAGATGTCGCTCCGGCGCCACCCGTCGCTCGACCAGGGCTCGGGCGACGGCGGCGACGGGCCCACGCTCGGCGAGCGCACCGCGGATCCGGCGCCTCAGGCCGCGGTGGACCGGGTCGCGATCGGGACCGAGATGGGGCAGCTCATCGTCCGGGCCGTCGAGGGTCTCCCGCACGAGCAGCGGGAGGTCTTCCTCCTCCGGGAGATCGGGCACGTGCCCTTCAAGGACATCGCCCAGATCGTCGGGGTGCCCGAGAACACGGTGAAGAGCCGCATGCGCTACGCCCTCGAGCGGCTCCAGGAGGCCCTGTCGGAGTACGAGGATTACGCGAGGGCGCTGCGCTAGCGTTGCGGAAGAGCTGCCTATGGACTGCGAGAAGTTCGATCAGCACGTGATGGACGCGCTCTACGACGAGCTCGACGAGCTGACGTATGCGGCCATGAAGCGGCACATGGACAGCTGCGCCCGTTGCGCCTCGGCGTTCGCGGGGCTGCGCGCGGCCCGCGACGTCGGCGCCTTGCCGCTCGAGGAGCCGAGCGAGGAGCTCGAGGCGCGGATCCTCGATGCGGTCGAGATCGCGCAGAAGAAGACGCCGTTCCGGCGCAAGGCGCTCCGCGCGCTGGCCTGGGCTGGCAGCCACGCGATGCGGCCGCAGCTGGCGATGGCGGCGCTCTTCGTGCTCGTCATCGGATCGAGCCTGCTGCTGTTGCGGCCGAAGACGGGCGTGGCGCCGGTGCGCGTCACCGAGTGGGGCCAGCCCGCGTCGGATCAGCACGAGCCGCCCAGCGTCGCCGCGCCGGCCGCCGCGACCGTCACCGCCGACGAGGTCGACGGCCGGCGCTCGGCCGAAGCCAAGGCGACCGAGCCGTCGAGGGCGATGGATGCGGCGAAGGAGAAGGGCGCGCGCGGGGCCGCGGAGCCCGAGGACAGCGCGAGCACCGCGCTCCGTGAGGCGCAGGCGCTGCAGCACAAGTCGGGCTGCGCGGCCGCCGTCGGCAAGCTCGACGAGGTCGGCGCGCAGTACCCGGGCACGCCGGCCGCGCACGCCGCGATGTGGGAGGCAGCCCGGTGCTACCAGGCCTCCGGGGAGACCGAGAAGGCGCGCGAGCTGCTCCTCTCGCTCCGCTCCTCGAAGAGCCACGGGGAGCGCGCCGAGCACATGCTCGAGAGCCTCGAGGCGACCGCCGCGCGCGCGCGAGCCCAGAACGCGGCGCCGGCGGCCGCGCCTGCGCGCGCCGCGCCGATGGCGAAGCCCGCCGCGCCGACGGCCACCAGCGACGCGTACGAAGCCGGCAAGCCCGTGGAGGCGACGCCTCCCCGCACGATGTCACGCTGAGGCGGGCGGCCGGCATGCACCGGCGCCGCGGCGCATGCTGCCGCCGCGCTGCAGCCGTCACCGGCGCCGCGCTGCAGCCGGCGCCGTGGTCGCCACCGCCGCCGCGGCGCATGCTGCCGCCGCGCGGGGCGCCGCTGCGGCGCGCGGCACCAGGGAGGCGGCTGCCTAGTTCGAGCTCACCGGGGCGTCGCGGATGTAGGCGATCGTCCGGATCGTGTCGACGATGCGCTCGCGATCGTCCGGCGTGAGATCGACGAAGCGGATCCCCATGCCCGGGTTCGGGTTGTCGTGGAGAGGGCGCACCTCATTGATCCACTGCACCGTCCCCTCGAGCACGTACGAGCCGCCGGCCCCCGGCGGCGAGAAGCGGAGCGTCAGCCGCGTGCCGATCGAGAGGGGCTGCGTCGTGCGGATGAAGATGCCCATCTCGGAGATGTTCGTGATCGACGCGTAGAGAAAGGTGTCGTCGGTCTCGCAGTCCACGAGCCACGTCACGTCGAGGCGCTCGGACGAGCGCCGGTTGAGCGAATCCGGTGCGGGGCTCTCGCACTCGACCTCGTCGCCGGTGTGGCTCGCATCCACATAGGCGCTCGCCTGCGCGCAGGAGGCCGGTGAACCGCCAGGCGCGGAGGGTGGATGGTTGGAATCACCACGGCCCCCGGTCATGTTCCTGCGACTAGCCGCTTTCCGCACGCGCGTCGAGGGCGCTCGACGCGATGGATCGCGCTCGCACGGTCGTACCGCGGCGGGGGCGCCGCGCGACGCGGCATGCGTCGGGAATCCCACAGCGTCGGGTCACCGCACGCGGATGACGCCGGCGCGGACGCGGTCCTCGTGTTCAGGCCCGCGCGTCACGTGGAAGCGCGTCTCGCCGGCAAAGAAGCCGAAGTAGAGCGCGTAGTCGCCCGGGGTGAAGTTGGGCTCGAGCTGGAGCTCGTGGTCGTCCACGACGACGTCGCCCGGTTGCCACAGGCTCAGCGGGTAGCGCCCCTCGAGCACGGGATGATCGCCGTTGTAGCGGCGCTGGAACCCGTCGATGTGAACGAACATCTTCCAGTTGCCGGTGATGGGCCGGTGGACGCGGAAGTAGGTCCGCAGGTGGTAGCTCTTCTGGGGGATCACGCTGGCGACCGTCCGGCCCTCGTCGTCGGTCAGCTCCCAGCCGAGCACCTCCAGCTGATCCTCGAACATCGCCTCGAGCGGGTTGGCGGGCGCGGCGGGCTCGTCGAGCACCACGCGGCTGAGCCAGCTCTCGTTCGGTCTGCCGCCTGGCTCGTTCGACGCGAGGAGGATCTGGCTTGATCGGCCGTCGAGCACGGGCAGGTTGCGCCGATGACGCTTGCGGAAGAGGCTGTTCAACCTGGGCAGCTCGTCGGACTTCACGACGAGCCAGCGGCGCGCGCCGGCGGCGGGGGCTCCGCCCGCGGAGCCCTCCGTGGGGGCGGCGGTGAGCCACGCGAACGCCTGCGGCACATCGTCGAACGAGGTGATCTCGCCGCCCTGGTAGTAGGCCGCGGCGCGGCTCCGGACGCCGAGCGTCGCGAGCGGCTCGCCGGGCCTGTGCAGCGACGCGTAGGACTCGAAGACCTCCTTCGGCGAGAGCTGGGCCGCGAGCGCCGGGTAGTACCAGAAGCTCAGCAGGAAGCCGGCGATGAGCCCGGCGAGCGGCGTGCCGAGGGCGCGAGGGATGGCGGTGCGCGCGACGGCGAAGCGGAACGCGTCGCGCACCGCGACCAGCAGCACGGGGCCGACGGCGAGCAGCAGGGGCAGCGCCCACCAGGCGTTCATCCCGTACGCGGCGAGGTTGTTCGGCATCCTCGCGACGGTCCCCCACCCGATGCGCTTGCCCACGAAGAGCATCGCGCCGATGCCGACGAGCGCCGCCTCGAGGACGATCATCAGGAACAGCAGGTTGCCGTTCCAGATGCGGGTGAGCTCCATGGCGCCGGCCTGGACCTCGTCGGCGAGGCGCCGCGCCCACGCCCTGAGGCTGCGGTCGAGCGCGCGGGGTTGCTCCTCGAACCAGGTGAGCGCCACGAGACCGGCGAACGCGAGCAGGACCAGGCGCATCGCCGAGGCCGCCTCGTCCTCGAAGCTCTTCGGGAAGACGGGCTTGTCGACCGAGAAGACGCTGAGGGCCTTGTCGGGCGAGAGGACGAAGTCCCGATAGAGGACGAAGGCGAGCACGGAGCAGCCGACGGCGAGCGCGCGGGAAGAGGGGGCGCCGCGCTCGAGATCGCGGATGGCGAGCGCGGCGATCGCGGCGAGGAGCGCGGGGCCGCTGAACGGGAGCGCTCCGGCGTGCGGCGCGAGCAGCGCGAAGGCGCCGTAGGCGAGCGCCGACGTGACGACGAGCGCGATCCGGACGCCGGCCTCGGGGCCGAGGCCGGGCGCGGCGGGCGCGGCCCCCTGATCCGCGGCGGGCGCGCGGAAGAGGCGGCCGATGGCGAACGGCAGGAAGGCGCTCCACGGGAAGAGGGCGTGCCCGAGCTGGCGCAGCGTGAGATCGAACGTCGACTCGACCGGCGGCTTGCTGAGGAGCGCGACGCCGAGGGCGCGCGGGAGCGGCGCATCGGCGCTCGCGCTCGCGAGCACGAGGACCCCCTTCGCGGCCGCCGCGACGCCGAGCAACAGCGCAGCGCCGCCCACGAGGTCGCCCAGCGTGGGCCGCGGGCCCTCCGGCTGGGCCCACGCGCCGGAGGTGCGGAGCACGAGCCAGGTCAGGCCGGCGCCGAGCGCGGGGACGGCGACCCCGATCAGCAGGCCGCGGCTGAGGTACCCCGCGGCGAGGCCGACGAGCCCGACCGCGAGCCATGCGGCCGGCGCGAGCAGGGCGCCTCGCCCCACGGCGCGGCCGCCCTCGAGCAGCGCGCCGGTCAGCCCGCAGAACGCCATCGTGAGCGCGGCCATGGTGACGATGTCGCCGAGCATGGTGCGGGCCTGCATCACGTAGAGCGGCATCGTCACGAGCACCGCGACGCCGTACAGGCCGGCCTTGCGATCGACGAGCCGCGCGAGGAGCTCGTAGAGGACGAGCGCGCCGGCGAGCCCCCACAGCGCGAGGGGGAGCCGCCCGGCCCAGTCATGCAGGCCGAACAGGCGGAAGCCGAGCGCCATCGAGGTGAACCCGAGCTCGCCCATGCCGAGGTCGGTCAGGGTCGGCAGCTGCCCGGCGGCGTCGGCGAGATCCAGGCCGCGCGCGCCGAAGACGTGGATGGCGATCCGGCGGGCGAGGTCGGCGTTGTCGAGCTCATACGGGTCCCAGATGCCGCTCTTGCCGAGGAGGGGCAGCAGCGCGAGGGCCGCCAGCGCAAGGGCGGCGAGCCGCGCCGGGCCGCCGCGCCGGCTGCCGGTGACCGCGCCGGCCGCGCCCGGGGCCGGTGCGCCGCCGACTGCAGCCGAGCGCTCACCGCCAACCTCGGCCGAGCGCTCGTCATGGGGTGGCGCCTCGGCGTGCGCTGGGGACGCGCTCTCGTGCGGCTCGGGGACGGCGGGCGGGGCTCCGCTGTGTGGGTCCCCTCGGTGGGCGCTCGACATGCGAGGCATCCCCTTACCGCCTTCGCGCGCCCTTGACCACGGATCGCAGGGAATGGTTTGTGGCCCCCCTGGGCGTCTGCTATCGCGCGCGGCGTGGTGAAAGGCCGTCCCAAGAGTGCGCCCCAGGGCGCGAGAGCGCGCCCGCAGGCGCCGAAGCCCTCCTCGGCCGCCGCTGGCTCCCGCCCTGCAGAGAAGGGCAACCGCCGGGGCGCGCGCTCCGGCCAGGAGCCCCCGGCGGGCGACGCGGCGATCCGTCCGGCGCGCGCGCCCCGACGCGACAGCGAGGCGCACGCCGGCGATGGATCGCGACGCGCGAGCAAGCGAGGCGGCGCCGAGCGCGCCGTCGGGCGGGGTGATGCGGAACGGGGCGGCGCCGAGCGCGCCGTCGGGCGGGATGATGCGGAGCGGGGCGACGCGGAACGGGCAGCCACCAAGCGGAGCTCCTCGGCGCGCGCTCCCGGCGCGGCCCGCAGCCAGGCCGGACGTGGCTCCCGCCCTGGTGGGGGCGCGACGGGGCGATCGCTCCCGGAACGAACGGCGGGCGCGCGAGGCGGCGTTCAGCAGCAGCGGAAGAAGAAAGACGGCCCGAGGCGGACGGAGGAGGAGACGGACGCCTCGTTGCCGAGACGCTCCGGGCGCGTGGCCCTGGTAGGGCGGCCAAACGTGGGCAAATCGACGCTGCTCAACGCGGCGCTCGGCCATCCGCTCGCGATCGTCTCGCCGATGCCGCAGACGACGCGCGACGCGATCCTCGGGGTCGTGCACCACGGCCGGGCGGAGATCGCGCTGCTCGACACGCCGGGGCTGCACCGGCCGCGCACGGAGCTCGGGCGCGTGATGAACCAGGCGGCGCGCGAGGCGGCGCGGAGCGCCGACGTGATCGTGTTCGTGACCGAAGCGCCGGATCCGGCGCGCCTCCCGCGGCGCGTGAAGGAGGACGAGGAAGGCCCGCCGCTCGCGCCGCATCCGGGCGACCTGACGCTGCTCGCCGACCTCGGGAGCGAGGCGCCGGTGGTGTTCGTGCTCAACAAGGTCGACCGGATGCGGGACAAGGCGCTGCTCTTGCCGCTCCTCGACGCGTTCGCCAAGGTCCGGGAGTTCGCGGCGATCGTGCCGATCTCGGCGCTGCGCGAGGACGGTGTCCAGCGCGTGCTCGACGAGGTGGCGAAGCTCTGCCCCGAGAAGGACTGGGGCTTCGCGCCCGACGAGCTCACCGACAGGCCGACGCGCTTCTTCGCCGCCGAGTACGTCCGCGAGCAGATCCTCCGCGCCACCAAGGCCGAGGTGCCGCATGCGAGCGCCGTGCAGATCGAGCGCTACGTCGAGCCGACCGGCGACGGCGCGCTGCACATCGACGCGACCATCCATGTGGAACGGCCGGGGCAGAAGAAGATCCTGATCGGCACCGGCGCAGAGCAGCTAAAGCGGATTGGCACGGAGGCCCGGCTCCGGATCGAGGAGCTTGTCGGACGGCAGGTGAACCTCAAGCTCTGGGTGCGGGTAACGCCGGAGTGGCGCGAGTCGCTCCAGCGGCTGGAAGAGCTCGGTTACAACAAGGGAGAAACCTCGTGAGCGCGGCAAGACCAGCTCTTTCCAGATCAACCCGGCGCGGCCAGGGCGGCGCCGAAGGCGGCCGGGCGACGAAGAAGGGCGACGCCCCGGCGAAGAGGGGCGGAGCCGGCCCCAGAAAAGGCGCGGTCGCCTCGAGCAAGGGCGCAGGAGCCTCCAGGAAGAGCGCCGCCGCGGCCGACAAGAGGCCTGCCGCGGCCGGCAAGAGGCCTGCCGCGGCCGACAAGAGGCCTGCCGCGGCCGGCAAGAGGCCTGCCGCGGCCGGCAAGAGGCCTGCCGCGGCCGGCAAGGGACCTGCCGCGGCCGGCAAGGGACCTGCCGCGGCCGGCAAGGGACCTGCCGCGGCCGGCAAGGGACCTGCCGCGACCGGCAAGGGACCTGTCGCAGCCGGCAAGAGGCCTGCCGCGGCCGACAAGAGGACTGCCGCGACCGGCAAGGGCCCCGGGGCGCCGAGCAAGCGACCTCCCGGCTCAAGGGAGGGCAGCGAGTCAACCCTGAGCAAGAGGCGAGGTGCCCCGGAGCAGCGCCTCCTCGACCAGACAGAGGACAGGGACGAGCTTCCGGCGGAGCTCGCCGAGGAGGCGCGCGCCGCGGTCGAGGACGCCGCGTCGGACGCGCCTCCGCCGATCCCCTCGGCCGGGATCGTGGCGCTGGTCGGGCGCCCCAACACCGGCAAGAGCACGCTGTTCAACCGGCTGGTCGGCAGGCGCGCCGCGATCGTGCACGACGAGCCCGGGGTGACCCGCGATCGCCACTACGGCGACGTCACCTCGCGAGGACGGCGGTTCACGCTCGTCGACACCGGCGGGTTCGACCCCGAGAGCGACGACCCCATGCGGCAGGGGATCAAGCGGCAGATCGACCTCGCCATCGCCGAGGCCGACGTCATCGTGTGCGTGCTCGACGCCGTGACGCCGGTCACGCCCTCCGAGCACGCCGAGCTCGGCCTCCTGCGCCGCGCCGGCAAGCCCGTGATCTACGTCGCGAACAAGGCGGACTCGACCCGCGCCGAGGCAGAGGCCGCGGAGCTGTACCGCCTCGGGATGGATCGGCTCATCCTGATCAGCGCCCTCCACGGTCGCGGGATCTCGGATCTGGAGATGGCCATCGAGGCCGCGCTGCCCGCTGAACCCGCGGCCTCCGAGGAGTCGTCCGAGGGTGCGCTCCGCATCGCGATCGTCGGGCGGCCGAACGCCGGGAAATCATCGCTCGTGAACCGCATCTCGGGCGAGGAGCGCATGCTGGTCGACGCGCAGCCGGGCACGACGCGCGACCCGATCGACACCCTGGTCGAGCGCGACGGCAAGCGGCTCTTGCTCATCGACACGGCCGGCATCCGGCGCAAGTCGAAGGTGACGAAGGAGGACAGCGCCGTCGAGGCGGTCAGCGTGATGCACGCGATCCGCGCCATGGAGCGGGCAGAGGTCGTGCTCCTGCTCTGCGACGCGGCCGAGGGCGTGGCCGAGCAAGACGCGAAGATCCTCGGGCTGGCTGTCGATCGAGGGTGCGGCATCGTGATCGGCCTCAACAAGATCGATCTCCTCGACCGGAAGACGCTCGCGAAGGCGGAGGAGGACGCCCGCGGAAAGCTCGCGTTCGTGCCGTGGGCGCCGATCGCGCAGATGAGCGCGCGCAGCGGGCGCGGCGTGGCGAAGCTCCTCGAGACGGTGGGCCAGGTGGCCGACGCCTACCGGAAGCGCGTGCCCACCGGAGAGCTCAACCGCTTCTTCGAGCAGATCCTCCTCACCCACCCGCCGCCCACGCACGGCGGGCGCGCCCCGCGCCTGTTCTTCATCACGCAGGCCGAGACGTCGCCGCCCCTGTTCGTTGTCATCGCGAGCGACCCCGAGAAGCTCCACTTCAGCTACCGGCGCTACGTCGCGAACCAGCTCCGACAGGCGTTCGGCCTCGAGGGCGTGCCGGTCCGGGTGAAGTACAAGGAGCGGAGGCGGCGGGTGTAGCGCGCCGCGAGCACGCGCCGCGCCACGGATGACGCGGCGCTGCGCGAGCTCGCGCCGCGCCATCCGTGGCGCGGCGCGCGGCCGGGCCGCAGGCCCGCGCTGCGCCGCGCGTCACTCGCGGAGATGGCCTCTACCTACCCCGACGCCCCGGGCAGCGGCGCCAGCACGTCGGCGATCCTCGCCAGGCCGGCCACATCGTAGATGTCGTAGGGGAAGGCCGGGACGTCCACGCGGACGCTGCCGCCGCTCTGCTCGTCCTCCAGCGCCGCCTCGAGGGCGATCAGGTTCAGCTGATCGAGCTTCCCCATGCGGCTCTCATCCTGGGCGGCCTGGAGCAGGCGCGGCGCGGCGTCGGGGGCGAGCGCGAGGCCGCTCCCGTCGAGCGCCGCGGCGATCTCCGCGGCGCCGGGGAGCGCGCCGTACTCCGGGTGGACCCGGTTCACGACGAACGCGTCGCGGCGCATCTCCTGCTCGCGCAGGCGATCGGCGAAGTACAGCACCTCGCGCACGCAGAGCGGATCGGGCGTCGTGACGAGCACGTACGCCACGTCGGGGCCGCGCAGCGCCGAGGCCACCGCGTCCGCCCGCTGCTTCCAGCCGCCGAAGACGGCGTTCATCTCGCTGATGAACGCCGCGACCTGCTCGAGGAAGCCGCTGCCGGTCAGCTTGCCGATGCCCCGCAGCACCGCCGCGGTCGAGCGCGCCAGCAGGTTGAGCGACAGCCTGCCGGAGCTCTGGAAGGCCTGCACGAACCAGCGCGTCGCCGCGCTGTCGATGGCGCCGACGAGCCGCTCCGGCGCGTCGAGGAAGTCGAGCGCGTTCGCCGTGGGCGGCGTGTCGAGCAGGACGAGGTCGTAGCTCGGGTCGCCCCTCACGGCGTAGAGCTTCTCCATCGCCATGTACTCCTGCGTCCCCGCGAGCGACGTGGAGATGTACTTGTAGAGGACGTTGCCCAGGATCCGGTCGCGCTGCTCGGGCGACGGGGCGAGCGACGCGACGAGGCCGTCGAAGGTCGACTTCGTGTCGAGCATCATGACGGTCATCGAGCCGGGCACGTCGAGCCCGGCTTTGGCGAAGCGGGCGGGCTCGATCGTCTGGGCCTCCGTCTTCATCTCCTCGAGCCCGAGGCTCTGGGACAGACGGCGCGCCGGGTCGATCGTCAGGCAGAGGACGCGCTTGCCGCGGCGGGCCGCGGCAAGGCCGAGCGCCGCGGTCGTGGTCGTCTTGCCGACGCCGCCGCAGCCGACGCAGAGGATCACCCTGCGGGAGGCGAGCAGCGGGGCCAGGCCGGCGTCGTCCGTCCGGCGGGACGCGGGGGTGACGGGGGAGGTGTTTCGAGGGGGTACGAGCGGGCCGGGCATGACGCGCGACCTGAGGTCGCGGCCCCTTGTAGCACGAACCGGGGACGCGAGCGCCCGGGCTGCGGCGCGACCGCCGCTCGGGCTGCGGCGCGACCGCCGCTCGGGCTGCGGCGCGACCGCCGCTCGGGCTGCGGCGCGCCGCTCAGGCTGCGGCGCGCCGCTCAGGCCGCGGCGCGGCGCGTCGCTCGGGCCGTGGTGCGGAGGTCAGGCCGCGGTGCGGAGGATGCGCAGGCAGCCGGCGGCGGCCCGGGCGATGGAGGCGCCGCGCTCCGCCGTGCCGCCTCGGCCGCAGAGCAGCACCTCGGCGCCCGCCACGGAGAGGCTCTGGACCTCGACCTCCGCGGTGAGCGCGGCGATGCGCGAGCCGACGGCCGCGCTCTGGACGGCGTCCCGGTTGGCGAGGAGCGGGGCGTAGGCGGCGAGCTCCTCGCACGCAGGCCAGGCGCCCGCCCCCGCGACGAGGCAGCCGCTGTCGTCCACCAGGACCACGACGTCGAGGTTCGCCTCGGTGCGGGTCGTCGAGAGCTGATAATGCAGCGCGGTGATCGGATCGTCGCTGCGGCGGCGCCGCCGCTCGGAGGCGGGGGCCCCCTCATCCATGGTGGCTGCGAGCGCGCCCTCGGCCGAGCGCGCCCCTGCTTCGATCGGGCGCCCCGGGCGGCCTCCCGGCCCTTCGCCGCGCTGGCCGCCCGCGCAGTCATCCGACCCGCGCTGAGGCACAAGCTGCTGGTTCGATAACGACAACGACACGAACACCTCCTCGACGCGAAGCATGGTCGTAGCGCACGGGGGCGGCCAACTTTGCTAAGTTCGGTCGACGATGCGCGGCTTCATCGATCTGCACTGCCACTGGGTCGCGGGCATCGACGACGGCGCGCGCGACACCGAGGAGAGCTTCGCCCTGCTCACCGCGCTCCGCGGCGCCGGGTTCGACACCGTCGTGGCCACGCCGCACATGCGCCCCGGGATGTTCGACAACACCCGCCAGAGCCTCCGCGCGGCCTACGACGCCACCTGCGCCGCGCTGGCCGGGGCGCGCGACCTGCCCGCGCTCGACCTCTCGTCGGAGCACTTCTTCGACGACATCGTCTTCCAGCGCCTCCTCGACGGCAGCGCCCTCCCCTACCCCGGCGGCCACGCGGTCCTCGTCGAGTTCCCGACCCGGAGCTTCCCCGTCCGCGTCGCGGATCGGCTCCTCGATCTCAGCCGCCGCAAGCTCCGCCCCGTCATCGCCCACCCGGAGCGCTACGAGCCCGTCTTCGACGACTGCTCCTCGCTGGATCCGCTCCTCGACGCGGGCGCCGTGCTCCTCCTCGACGTCGCGGCGCTCACCGGCAAGTACGGGCGCACCCCCCGCCGGGCCGCAGAGCAGCTGCTCGAGGAGGGGTACTACTACGCCGCGTGCAGCGACGCCCACTCCCCCAGGGACGTCGCCGACGTGCGCGACGGCATCAAGGCCCTCTTCTCCAGGGTGGGCGAAGAGGAAGCGACGTTCCTGCTGATCGACGGCCCGCGCGCGATCCTCGAAGGCCGCGTCGACGCCTGAGGCAGCGAGGGGAGGCCCCGCGAGGGCCCCGCTCCCTTGACGGGAACGCGCGCGCGGCTATAAGTGAACGAACCGTTCATTATTGAGTCGCCATGGCGCAGGTCCTCAAAGACGACGTGCAGGAGAGCATCGCCGCGGCCGCGCTGACGGTCTTCGCGCGGAAGGGGTACGAGAGCGCGACGATGGCCGAGATCGCCCGGACGGCCGGCGTCTCCACGGGCAACATCTACCGGTCCTACGCGAACAAGGACGCGCTCTTCTACACGGTCGTGGATGAAGGCTTCGTCCGCTCGTTCACGCTCCTGCTCCGCCGCCGGGTGAAGGCGCTCGAGGGCGTGGACGACATCCGGACGCTCCCGCCGGCGGCCGCCTACCACCTCGCGTCCGAGGAGCTGCTCCGCTTCTGCATCGAGAACCGGCTGCGCGTCGTGATCCTCCTTGGGCGCGCCGGGGGCTCCAGGTACGAGCGCTTCTCCGAGGAGACCGTGCAGCGCCTCGTCGCGCTGGCGATCGAGCACTTTCACGCGGTGAGCCCGCGCCCCGAGGCGACGGAGGTGACCGAGGCGGCGCGGTTCAACCTCGACCAGATCTACCGGAGCCTCGTCGGAACCACGGTCAGCACCCTGGCGCGCTTCGAGGACGAAGCCGCCATCCGCGAGGCGGTCGACGGCTACTCGAAGTACCACCTCGCCGGACTCAAGAGCTTCTTCGCGTGAGCTTCTCTTCGTCTTCGTCCGCTTCGTCCCAAAAGTGAACACTCTGTTCATTCATCGCGAGCTCTGCCCCTCGCCGCGGCGCGGGGCGCACGGAGGCCCACCATGCTGGAAAGCAGGCTTGATCTGCCCGTCGAAGCGCGCGCTGTCCTCGAGGAAGAGGAGGCGCTCCTCGAGCGCGTGCGCGCCGCGCTGGACAGGGCGCGGGAGCGCGGGACAGCCCCGCGCGCGCCGCGCGAGCTCAGGTCGATCGCCGCGCTCCGGGAGCTCCGCGACGAGGCCGCCGCGGCGTCGGCCGACGATCTGCCGGCGGTGCTCCTCGAGCTGAGCGTGCGGCAGCGCCTCATCGAGCAGGAGCCGCGGGAGGCGCTGCCCGACCCGCTCTGCCCCTACCTCGCCCACCTCCGTGTCGACGAGGGCAAGGGGGCGAAGGACTACCTGCTCGGCCACGCGACCTTCCTGGATCCGTCGGCCGACGTGCGGATCCTCGACTGGCGCGTCGCGCCGGTGGCCCAGATCTTCTACCGGTACCGCGAGGGCGACGAGTACGAGGAGACCTTCCCGGGGCGCGTGGCCGAGGGCGTGGTCAAGGCGCGCCGCATCGTCGTCGTCGAGCGCGGCGTCCTCACCCGGATCGTCGGCGACGGCCTCGTCCTGACGCAGCGGGGCGACGGGCGGTGGACCCTGGCCGAGCGCGCCTCGCTCGCCATGCAGCCGGGGGGCGCGGGGACCGCCGCGCGCCCCGGGAGCCTCGGCGTCGGCGCCGGCGCCCTGGATCAGGCGAGGGCCGCGGAGGTCACCGCCCTGCTCGACCCCGAGCAGTACGCCGCCGTGTGCGCGCCCGCGCAGCAGCCGCTCCTCGTGCTCGGCAGCGCCGGGAGCGGCAAGACGACCGTGGCGCTGCACCGCCTCGCCCGGATCGCGGCGCTCGATCCGGCGCGGTACCCGCTCCCGGCCATGAGCGTCGTCGTCCCGGAAGAGGGGCTCGCGCGGCTGTCGCGCCGCCTGCTCTCGCCGCTCGGCGCGGGCGAGGCCCAGGTGAAGACGCTCGACGCCTGGTCCGCCGCGACGGCGCGCGAGGTCTTCGGCCGGCCGATCGCCCTGTGCGCCGATCCGCCGGCGCTCGTCTCGAGCCTCAAGCGCCACCCGGCGCTCCACCGCGCGTTGCAGGGCCGCTTCGCGAAGCTCGCGCCGTCGAGCACGACGCTCCCGCGGCTGCGCCGCCGCCTCGCCGACGTCTTCACGGATCGAGGGTTCCTCGAGGGCGTCGTCGCCGCCTCGGCCGGGGACCTCCCGCGGAGCGCCATCGAGGAGACCGTCCGCCACACCGTGCTGCAGCTCGCCGAGCCGCTCGAGAAGGAGCTCGCCTCGATCATCGTGCCCGAGATGAAGCGGGCGCTCGACGGCCGCGCCATCGCGGAGGGCACGCCGGACGAGCTCGCCGGGACGCTCGACGTCGACGACCTGCCGATCCTGCTGTTCCTTCGCGCCGCTCGCCGCGGCCTCGACGGGGCGGGGTGGTCGCACCTCGTGCTGGATGAGGCCGAGGACTTCTCGCTGTTCGAGCTGTTCGTGCTGGGCAAGCTCCTCGGCGAGGCGCGCAGCGTGACGCTCGCCGGCGACGAGGCGCAGCAGACGTCGTCGAGCTTCGCCGGGTGGGACGCGGCGCTCGCCGCGCTCGGGGTGGCCGACGCGGCGACCTGCCGCCTCGCCGTGTCGTACCGGTGCCCGCGGCCGGTGACCGAGCTCGCGC
Organism: Sorangium sp. So ce321; assembly: GCF_051530195.1. NCBI lineage: Bacteria > Pseudomonadati > Myxococcota > Polyangiales > Polyangiaceae > Sorangium > Sorangium sp. So ce321. Next base: position 10,167,506 of record NZ_CP150329.1, read on the forward strand.
GGCGCCTCCTCGGCAAGCTCGCGCCCGAGGCGCCCGCGCGCGCGGCGCGGGACGGCGCGCCGATCGGGCTCTTCCGCTTCCCGAGCGAGGCGCAGGCGCACCTGTTCCTCGCGGGCGCGCTCCGCGACCTGGCCGGCCGGGAGCCGCGCGCCTCGGTCGCCGTCATCGCGCGGGACCAGGACGCCGCGCGGCAGTTCCACGGGCTTGTCGCCGACCTGCCGGAGGCGAGGCTCGTGCTCGACGGGGCGTTCTCGTTCGAGGCGGGAATCGACGTCACCGACGTGGACAGCGCGAAGGGGCTCGAGTTCGACTACGTCGTCGTGCCCGACGCGACGGCGGCGGCGTACCCGATGACCGACGAGGCCCGCCGGCGGCTCCACGTCGCGGTGACGCGGACGTCGCACCAGCTCTGGCTCATCGCCGGCGCCGCGTGGTCTCCGCTCCTGGCGGACGCCGGGGCGAGCTGACGCTCGCCGCGCCGCCCTGCGCCTTCTGCGCGGCCAGGACGGTGAACGCGGCCGGCGGGAGAGGGCTGTCCCCCACCGCCGTGGTCCCGGCGAGCGCGCACCCGAGCACGGCGGCCCCGAGCGCCCACACCGCCTGCGCCCAGCGCCGCGGGGGCGGGGCGAGCTCCGCGTCCGCGGTCGACTCGCCCCCGGGGTCGAGCGACTCGAGCGCCGCGCGCAGCTGCTGCGTGCGCAGGTGGGACGCGTCCCCGAGGATCTGCCCGATCCAGCTGGCGACCAGCGCGTCGTTGCCCGGGTGCGCGGCGCCCGGGACCGCCTCCTCGAGCGCGCGCATGAGCTGCGCCGCGGTGGCCGTGCGCGCGGTGGGCGACTTGGCGAGCGCCTCCGAGACGAGCCGGTCGAGCGCGGGCGGGATCAGCTCGGGCGGAGGGGCCGCGCTCAGCCGCTCCGCGAAGCCGCGCCGGGACGGGGCGGCGCGCGTCGACAGCGGCGCGGCGGGCCGCTCGCTCGCGATGTGGGTCATCGTGCTCTCGCTGTCGTCGGCCTGGAACGGGTGAGCGCCCGAGAGGAGCTCGTAGAGCAGCACCCCCACCCCGAAGAGATCGGCCCGGCGATCGCACGGCTGCCCGCGGATGTGCTCCGGCGCCATGTACGGCGCGCTGCTCCTGAACAGGAGCGCGCCCCCCTCGCCGCGGGTCGACACCGCGCCCCCGCGCGTGACGTCGGCGCGCGGCGCCCGGGGCCAGCGCTCCGAGAGCCGCTCTTCCTCGAACCTGGCGATGCCGAAATCGACCAGCCGGACGAGCCCCTCGGACGTGATGAGGACGTTGTCCGGCGAGACATCGTAGTGGAGGAGCTCGCGCGGATTGCCGAGCTCGTCCCGCAGCTCGTGCGCGGCGTCGAGCGCCGCGCAGATCTGGTAAGCGAGCCTGGCCGCGGCGAGCACCGGCGCCGGACGCCTGCGCGCGGCGCGCAGCACCGACGAGAGGGGCTCGCCGCCCACCCACTCCATGACATAAAAGAGCGTGCCGTCCCGCTCGCCGAGATCGACGACCGGGACCACGTTCGGGTGCCTGATGCGCGCCGCCAGGGCGGCTTCATCCAGGAACATCCGCACGGCGTCCGGATCGGGCGAGAGCTCGGGGCGAAGCACCTTGATGGCAAAGAGCTTCTGAAACCCATGCTCACGCCTGAGCCGCGCCGCCCAGACCTCACCCACCTCGCCTGCGGAAACCCGCAGGACGAGCTCGTACCGACCCAGGGAAAACCCCGGGCAAATGCGCCCCCCACCCCCCACGTGGGAGGTGTGGCCCACAGGTGAAGAGCTCGCCAGTGTTCCCGCTGCGGGAGGATCGCGATTGTTACCCGGATTGTGGGGCTCACTCCCAGCCGGGAAACTCTGTCTCCGCCCGCGACATCACCGCCCTGTGCGCGCGCGCCGTCATGATCCAGAATGCACACTCGACGAGCGCCCCCGAGCTTGCCGGGCGAGACCCCTGCGCGGACGTTGTCGGTCCTATCCGGGATGCGGGGGTCTTGCTTCCTGAACAACTGGACAGTAAAGGTCTGGCGGAAACTGTTGCCCCGCCCGGCGGGGGTCGACCTCCGCGATCCCCTTCGGCCTCCCCTCTCTTCGGCCCCCCTCCCCGAGGTACGCATGAGTGACGAGAAGAACACCAAGCAGAAGTCTGCCGCCCTGGAGCTCGCGATCGCCAGCGTCGAGAAGGAGTACGGCAAGGGGGCGATCATGCGCCTCAAGGACGGGCAGTCGCTGCACGACGAGGTCGCGGCCGTGCCGACCGGCTCGCTCGGCCTCGACATCGCCCTCGGCATCGGCGGCTACCCGCGCGGCCGCATCGTCGAGGTCTACGGGCCGGAGTCGAGCGGCAAGACGACCCTCACCCTCCACGCCATCGCGGCCGTCCAGCGGGCGGGCGGGACGGCGGCGTTCATCGACGCCGAGCACGCCCTCGACGTGAACTACGCGAAGAAGCTCGGCGTGAAGACCGAGGAGCTGCTCATCTCCCAGCCCGACTACGGCGAGCAGGCGCTCGAGATCGCCGACATGCTGGTCCGCTCGAACGCCGTCGATATCATCGTCGTCGACTCGGTCGCCGCGCTCGTCCCCAAGGCCGAGATCGAGGGCGACATGGGCGACAGCCACGTCGGCCTCCAGGCCCGGCTGATGAGCCAGGCGCTCCGCAAGCTGACCGGGACGACCTCGCGCTCGCAGTGTCTGCTGATGTTCATCAACCAGATCCGGATGAAGATCGGCGTCATGTTCGGCAGCCCCGAGACGACGAGCGGCGGCAACGCCCTGAAGTTCTACGCCTCCGTCCGGCTCGACATCCGCCGCATCGGCGCCATCAAGGAGGCCGCCGCCGGCGGGAAGGAGCCGGCGGTCGTGGGCAACCGGACCCGCGTCAAGGTCGTGAAGAACAAGATGGCTCCCCCCTTCCGCGAGGTGGAGTTCGACATCCTCTACGGCCAGGGCATCAGCCACAGCGGCGACGTCATCGACCTGGCGACCGAGGCGGCCATCATCGAGAAGAGCGGCTCCTGGTTCTCGTTCCAGGGCGAGCGCATCGGCCAGGGCCGCGAGAACGCCCGCACCTACCTCGAGCAGCACCCGGCGGTGCTCGAGAAGATCGAGTCGATGGTCCTCGCGAAGCATGGCGTCTCCCGCGTGAGCGGCGGCGCCGCGGCGAACGGCGCGGCGAACGCCGGCCCGAAGGGCGGCGGCGCGGCCGCGGCAGAGCCCCCCGCGCAGGCGAAGGGGCGCGGCGAGGCGGCCCCCGCCGGTCAGGACGCCCGGCGCGCCCCGGGCAAGACGAACTGACGCCGGACCGCGCCCCGCCATGCACCTCTACGTGATGCGGCACGGCCCGGCGGAGGACCGGGCACCGAGCGGCCGGGACGCCGACCGCAGGCTCACCCCCGAGGGCCGCGAGCGCGTGCAGCGGATCTCGAGCGAGCTCCACCGCGTCCGGGGCGGCGCCCCGCTCTCGCGGGTGCTCGCGAGCCCCCTCGCGCGCGCCCGCGAGACCGCCGAGATCGCGGCGCCCATCTGCGGCGCGCCGGAGGTCGAGCTCCGGGACGAGCTCGCGCTGGACTCCGGCCTGCCGCTCGCGCTCGTCGCCGCGCTCGGCCGGGGCGGCGCCGACGCGCTCCTGGTCGGGCACCAGCCGAACGTGGAGCACCTCGTCCGCACGCTGGTCGACGCGCCCGGCCGGGGCGCGCCGGGCCTGGTCCTCTCCAGCTTCTGCACTGCTCTGATCGTCGCCCTCGAGCCCGAGCCAGCTCCGCACCCGCACCCGCAAGTCCGGTGGCGCGTGCGGCAGATCCTCGACCCGCGCGCGCTCGGCTAGCGAGCCGCGCGCGCCGTCAGCGCCGTACCAGGAGCAGCAGAGGACACGCGTCCGAGGCGGAAGGCGACTCGACCGGCGCGGCCCCCGCGGCGGCTCGCGACGGAGCAGGTAAGCTCATGAATTCACGGCGGAAATTTGGATGGCCAGCGCGAGACGGCCGAGACGGCCGCCGTACCCCTCCAGCGGGACCGCTCCCCCGCTTACGTAATCACAAAACCGAATGATTTCGAAGACTTCGGTCGCTCGCTTGACAAGGATCCCACCCGAGAATACGCCCAAATAAGGAGGATTGAGATGGCGGGACAGATGGCCTTCCCCTTCGCTCAACCCCCTCCAGGCCGTCTGTCGCGCAGCGGTGGGAAGGGCGCAGCGCCCTCTTCGCTGTGGCCGCGCGTCTCCCGGGCTGTCGTCCGGGTGCCCGATCCCCGGCACCACCCCAGCCATATCGAGCTGCCCTCGGGCCAGCCGCAGATCTACGTGCACGAGGGGGCGCGCCAGGCGCTCATCCGGCGCCTGGAGCTGGCGCAGAAGCGGCCGGTCCTGCTCTCGGTCACCGACAACTACCGGCAGATGATCTCCTCCTCCCTGCGGGAGGGCATCCTGGAGGCGCGCGTCCACCACATGTTCCTGGATGCGCCGGTGGTCGTTCAGAACGCGCTCGTCCGGTACGTCGTGAACCAGGACCGGGCCGCGTCGCTCCTGGTGGGCCAGTACATCGACGAGAACGGCCATCGCATCCGGGCGAGCCGGCCGGTGAGCACGCCGCTCCTCACGCAGGGGCGGACGCACGATCTGCTGAGCCTGTTCCAGAAGCTCAACCTCGCGTACTTCGGCGGCGGGGTCGACGCGCTGATCACCTGGGGCAAGCGGACCAAGGCGCGGAAGCCGCGGCGCACCATCAAGCTCGGGAGCTACTCGGCGGTCGAGCGGCTGATCCGCATCCACCCGGTGCTCGACCGGCCCTGGGTCCCCCGCTACTTCATCTGCTACGTCGTCTACCACGAGATGCTCCACCACGTGATGCCCGCGAGCCACGGCAACGGGCGCCGGATGCTGCATCCGCCCCAGTTCCTCGCCCGCGAGCGGCTCTTCCGCGACTACGAGCGCGCCCTCTCCTGGGAGAAGGACCACGTGGGCAGGCTCCTCCGCACCTGACGCGCCGCCCCTGGCGGCCCCGCGCGAAGGACCACGTGAGCAGGCTCCTCCGCGCGTGACGCGCCGCCCCTGGCGGCCCCGCGCGATCCGGCGGCGCGGAGCGACGAACCATTGCGCGGAGTACCGGCTGGCTTTAAACCGGCGGACCCCCGTGGGGCCAGGTGAACCGGCGCCGCGCGGGCGACCCCACCCCGTAACCTCTCGAAAGTGTGGAAGGCCAGCGTGCAGGAGATTCTCACCCAGGAAGCGAGCCCGAAGCGGGCCATGGAGGCGCTCGAGTGGGCCGCTCAGCGAGCAGAGAAGGCTGACGCCGCGCAGCCCGAGGCGGCCGTCGAGCCGCGCCCCTCGCCCCGGGTGATCTCCGGGCGCCCCGCCGACTTCAAGGCCGCTGCGGCGATCTACCTGCCGGATGTCCGCAAGCTGCTCGACCGGATCATGATGAGCCACGACGCCGAGGTAGGGCTCGATGCCCTGCTCGAGTCGGGCGCGCTCGCCGCGATGCTGCCCGAGGTCGAGGCGATGGTCGGGTTCGGCGATGGGGAGTGGCGCCACAAGGACGTCTGGAAGCACACGAAGCAGGTGGTGCGTCAGGCGGTCCCCAGGCTCGAGGTCCGCTGGGCGGCGCTGCTGCACGATATCGGCAAGACCAGGACGCGGTCGATCTCGCCGACGGGCGAGGTCCACTTCTTCGGGCACGCCGAGGTCGGCGCGCGCATGTTCGACAAGATCGACCGGCGGCTGCCGCTGTTCGCGAAGGAGGAGGCGCTGAAGGGCAGCATCCGCTTCCTGATCCTGCACCACCTCCGGGCGAGCCAGTACGACGCGTCGTGGACCGACAGCGCGGTGCGCCGTTTCACCAAGGAGATGGGCGACTGCCTGAACGACGTGCTCGACCTGTCGCGGGCGGACATCACGACGAAGCGGCCCGAGAAGAAGCGGAAGGGGCTGAAGCAGATCAGCGACCTGGCCGAGCGGGTGCTGCAGGTGCAGGCCCAGGATGCGGTCGTGCCGCCGCTGCCGAGCGGCATCGGCGACGCCATCATGCAGGCGTTCGGGCTGCCGCCGTCGCGGCGGGTCGGCGAGGTCAAGCGCGCGCTCGAGCAGGCGGTCGAGTCCGGCGAGGTGGCATCGCACCAGGAGTCGGACGTCTACATCGCGTTTCTACGCGACAACGCGGGCCGATTCGGGCTCTGACGGCGCCCGCCTCGGGCCTACTCCGAACCGCTAGCCGAGCGGCGGTCGCCCGCACAGGAGACGGGCCCAGATCGGCGTTTTCGGCGCGGAGGCGCACTCCAGTGCGCTGAGCACCGAAAACGTCGAGATGGGCCCGTATCCGAAGCGGGCGACCGCCGCTCGCGCTCAGAGGGGGGCGGTGCAGGTGGCGCATCGCGAGGGGACGCCATCCTTGTGGTAGAGCTCGCCGCAACGGCCGCAGAGACGGGCGTCGGCCTCGAAGGCGATCAGCTTGTCGGTCGCCTTGCAGCGAAGGCCGGCGACCTGGGGCGGCTCCAGCGCGCGCACCTCGCCGGCTGCATCGTCAGGCAGGGGCAGCGCGCCCTCCTGGATGTCGGCCGCGCGCGCGGGGACCCGCGCCCTCGCCTCGGCCAGGACACGAGACGCCGCCGGGAGGTGCGTCCGTAGCGGGATGGCGATCGCGGTGCCGCTGCCCTGGACCGTCAGCGCCGTCTCCGTGAGCAACAGGCGCGTGACGTCGTGCCAGCCAATACGCTCGATCTCGCCAGGCCCGTTCTCGATGCCCACGCCGGCATCGCCGACACGGAGGGGCTTCATCGACCACTGGCCGAAGAGGCCCGCCGCCGCGCCGAGGAGCACCGCGGCGACCAGGAGGTACGGCGCGTACGGGTGGGACCCCGCCTCCTCGCCACGGAACCACATGCCGTAAACGCCCGCCCCGGCGAGGAGCGCCGCGACGGACATGCCCAGCATCGTGAGGCCGAGCGCGAGCGACGCCTTCGGCTCGAAGCGCCGCTCACTCCGCGGATCGGTCCGCTGCCGCAGGAAGACCTCGCCGCCCTGCCCCGTGGACCCCGAGCCCTTGCGCTTGCGCTTCACCGCTCTGTCGGATGCCATCGGCGGCTTCCTATCGGAGGAGACGCCAGGACGCAAAGGGGCTCGGCGCAAACAGCCGGCGCACGACGCCAGCGGCCAGCGCTCGGCGCCGACCGACAGCGCTCCGCGCAAGCAGCCAGCCTGGTCCCGCGGGGCGCGCGCGCCGCAGGGACGGAGCGGTATGCTGGAAAGCGATGGTCTCGACGGTCAGCGCGGCGACCCACGTCCTGCCCGCAGTCGGCATCGGGCTCGCAGCCCTCGTGCTCCTGGGGCCAGGCACCCAGCGCATGGCCACCGGCGTGCGGGTGTGGGGAGCGCCCGTCGCCGGCAGCGAGGCGCTGGCGCTCCGCATCGAAGGGGTGCGCCGGCGCTACGGGGCCGATGACCCGGCGGCGCTCCAGGACCTCGAGGTGAGCGCGGCGTCCGCGGGGGCGCCGCTCGAGCGATGGACAGGCTCGACCGGCGAGGACGGGATCGCCGAGGCGCTGCTGCGCGCGCCCGGCGGGCTGCAGGAGCCGGTGGTGGTGCGGATCGCGCGGGGCGGGGGCGCGCAGCTGCTCCTCGAGGAGCAGCGGGTGCCGCTCGCGCCGCCGCTCCCTGCGACGGAGACGAGCGCGCTGCCGGGCGCGGCGCACGGGAGCGCGCTGCCGGGCACGGCGCACGGGGAGCTCCGCCTCCGGGTCACGGCCGCGCGGGGCGCGATGGCCGCGCCGTTCCCCGAGCGGGTGCGCGTCGCGGTCGAGACCGAGGACGGAGCGCCCGCCGCGGGGGCGCGCGTCGAGGCGAGCGCCGTCGGCGCGGACCTCGAGGGTCAGGGCAGCGGCCCGGTCCAGGTCATGGCCGACGCGCGCGGCGCCGCGGAGCTCACGCTCAAGCCGCTGGCGCACGCCGTCGAGCTGTCGCTGCGCGCGACCCGGTCGGGCAGCGCGCCGCCGGGGACGCGCGGGTCGCCGGGCGAGGGCACCTGGGAGGGGACGATGCCCGTGATCCCGGGCGCGATCTGGCTCGACCCGGGCGGGCTCGCGGGCGAGCGGCCGGCGCTCCGGCTGATCTCCCCGGCGCCGAAGCCCCGGGCGTACGTCTCGATCGGCGGCGCGCACGGCCGCCTCCTGGGGGCGGTCGTGCCGCTCGCGCCCGACGGAGCAGGATACTTCGCGGGGGCGCTGACGCTCCCGGACGGACCGGCGCTCGGCGCGGGCGCGGTGGAATGGGCGGTGATCGCGAGCGACCCCTACGAGCAGGGCGCGGGCACCGTGGCCTGGCCGCTCTCGCCGACAGCCGGGCCGGCCCCGCCGCGGCGCGTGGCGCTGCTCGCGGACGGATTGCCGGCGGCCGAGGCGCGCGAGCAGGCCCGCGCCTCGGGGGCGCGGCGCGCAGGGCTCGCGGTGCTCGGCGCGACGGCCGTCACGCAGATGCTGCTGCTCGCGCTGCGGTCCCGGGCCGCGCGGCGTCGCCTGGAGGCGCACCTCGCCGCCGCCTCCACGGACGAGGACGGAACCGCCGGGGCGCCGCTGTCCAGGGAAGATCGCGGCCGGCTGCTCGCCGCGGCGCGGGCGGAGCCGCTGCTGTCGGTGCTGGCGCTGGCGGCGCTGGTCGGGCTGTCGTTCGCGGCGGTCGCGGCGCTCGCGACGTTCCGATGACGCGGGGCGCGCGAGCGGCGCCGGATGGATTTCATCCGCGGCGCGCCTCGAGCCGCTAGACTGAGCAGACCATCACGGGATGGGGCGGGAGACGACGAGCAGGGCATGTCCGAGCAGCAACGGTACCGGGTCATCAAGCGCCTCGCCTCCGGAGGCATGGCGGAGGTCTTCGTCGCCGAGAGCGCGGGGATCGAGGGGTTCAAGAAGCAGGTCGCGATCAAGCGCGTCTTGCCGCAGCTCAGCAAGAAGGAGCAGTTCATCGCGATGTTCCTCGACGAGGCGCGCCTCTCGGCGCACCTCTCGCACTCGAACGTCGTGTCGGTGTTCGACATCGGCGTCGGCGACGGCACCTACTTCATCGTCATGGAGTACGTGGACGGCGCCGACCTCCGGGCCCTCCTCGAGCACCAGAAGAAGGTCGGCCGCCCGATGAGCGTCGAGGTCGCCGCCTTCATGGCCGCGAAGATGTGCCAGGGCCTCGCCTACGCGCACGACCTCTCGACCGCGGACGGCAAGCCGCTCCAGATCGTGCACCGCGACATCACCCCGGCGAACGTGCTCATCACCCGCTACGGCGAGGTGAAGATCGTGGACTTCGGGCTCGCGAAGGCGTCGAGCCAGCTCGCCGAGAGCGACGCGGGCATCATCAAGGGGAAGTTCGGCTACCTGGCGCCGGAGACGGTGCTCGAGCAGGGCGTCGACCAGCGCGTCGACATCTTCGCGCTCGGGATCATCCTCTGGGAGATGCTCGCCGGGCGCCGGCTCTTCCTCGGCGACTCGGACTACATCACGGTGCGGCTCGTGCGCGACGCGGTGATCCCGTCGCTCCAGCAGCTCAACAGCGAGGTGCCGCGCGAGCTGGAGCAGATCATCCGCCGCGCGCTCGCCCGCGACCCGGGGGCCCGCTACCGCAACGCGCGCGACCTCGGGCGCGACCTCACCCGCTTCCTCTACCGGTACGGCCGCCCGGTGAGCGAGGACGACGTCGCCGCGCTCGTGGAGCGCGCCAAGGGCGGGCCGGCGCGGGCTGTCGACGGGACGCAGAAGATTGCCGAGCTCATCGACATGATGCTCCTCGAGTTCAAGTCGCTCACCAAGGAGCCGACCGCGGGCGGCAGCGGGCTCAGCCTGCTGCCCAGCCTGGACGGGGCCGAGAACCCGCACGAGCCGGACGAGGGGGGCTCCCCCCCGCGGAGCGACGGGCCGCTCGGCGGGCTCGCCGACGAGCTGGAAGGGCCTGAGTCGATGCACCAGGACGAGTCGTCCTCCTCGGTCGCGGCCTGGTTCCGGGGGCTCATCCCGCGCTGAGCCCGCGCGGGCAGCGACATGACCGCCGCGCTGCGGTACCGTGCGCCGGTGACCGGCCAGGAGGAGCCATCCTCCGGCCCACAGACGAGGTAAAGAGAAGATGAGCATCGAGATTGGGAAGCCGTTCCCGCGCTTCGCCCTGCCGAACCAGGACGGCAAGACCGTGAAGCTCGAGGACTTCGCGGGCAAATGGCTCGTCGTCTACTTCTATCCGAAGGACGACACGCCGGGTTGCACCATCCAGGGCAAGTCGTTCACGGCCTCCAAGGAGGACTTCGACAAGGCCAACGTCGCTGTCGTCGGCGTCAGCGAGGACGACGTCGCGTCGCACAAGAGCTTCTGCGACAAGTTCTCGTTCACCATCGATCTGCTCGCCGACACGAAGCACGAGCTGCTCAAGGCCGCTGGCGTCGGGCAGAGCGAGTATAAAGGCAACCTGTACTGGGACCGGACGACGTTCGTCGTCGATCCGTCGGGCGTGCTGCGGAAGACCTACCAGAAGGTGAAGCCCGATGGGCACGAGCAGGCGCTCCTCCAGGACATCGCCGAGCTCAAGGGCCAGACCTGAGCTGACGACCGCCAGGCAAGAATGACTGGATAGCCAGGGGGGACGGCTACCCTGTACAAAGCGTGCTCCCGCTGGATTTGCTGGAGTTACGCGCCTATCCTGTCGACTTTGTGGTTGCACGCCCTCCCTTCGCGCCGGGTCGAGCCGTACCGCTCACGGCGTTCGCGGCGCTCGCCCTGACGGCGCTCGTGTCCGCCGCCGCCATGGGCGCCTGCGAGGGCTCGGGGGGCGGCGGGGCTGGCGGCTCGGGTACGGGCGACGCCGGCGGCTGCCCGATCGGGCCGCGAGAGGCGATGTTCACCATCACCGTGCGCGCGCCGGGCGGCCCCGTCCCGCGGGACACCACCGTTCACGTGGCGTGGAGCGCGGCGGAAGAGCCGACCTTCGTCCTCGATGACCCGACCACCTGGAAGACGCTCGACGAGGCCAACCTCGTGTGCGCCGTCGATCGCGCAAAGCCTCCTCCCGACACGCTGGAGGCGCTCGTCTGCGAGCTGTGGACCGCGGGGGTGACGCGGGTCGAGATCTCGGGGACAGGCTATGAGGATCTCGAGCAGACGCTCACGCCGGTCAAGCGCGAGGGATGCGAGGACTTCCTCCCTCAGAAGGTCGATATAGCGCTGGTGCCTGCGACCGACGGCGGGGTCGAGGAGTAGGCAGCCCGAGACCACGCGAGCGCTCGAGAGGGGCGAGACCGGCGGGCCACCGCCCTGGCCTGGTGCGCGCTGTTCAGCGGTGATATGGCGATTCCTCACCACAAGAGGAAAGCGAACCACCATGATCATCCTTCACGGCTCCGCCGGCTCTCCGTTCTTCTCGCGCGTCCGCATGCAGGCCTGTGCCAAAGGTCTGCAGATCGAGCTCCGCCGCACGGCGCAGCGCACTCCCGAGTTCCTGCAGATGAACCCGCTCGGAAAGATCCCAGTGCTGGAGCACGACGGCTTCGTCCTGCCGGAGAGCCTCGTTATCTGCGAGTACCTCGAGGACGCCTTCCCCACGCCGTCGCTGCTCGGCGACACGCCGGAGGCCCGCGCCCGGGTGCGCCTCGTCGTTCGCACCGTCGATCTCTACTGCGGCGGCGTCATGTCGCTGCTGCGGGCGGCCGCCGACCCGAGCTTCAAGAGCGACGCGGCCGCGGAGCGCGCCGGCCTCGACAAGGGCCTCGACGCGCTCGAGATCTTCCTGGCCGGAGATGGATTCGCCGCCTCGAAGGCGCTCTCGCTGGCCGACTGTACGCTGGTTCCGTGGCTGTTCTACGCCACGATGCTGACGAAGCAGGGCGACGACGCGCTGACCCGCCGGCCCAAGCTCGCGCGCTACGTGGAGTTCATCGGAGGTCAGGAGCTGACCCGCACGATCTGGGGCGAGATGGATGAGGCCTACCGCGCCTTCATGACCCGGTGGAAGGCAGGGCAGGTCACGGCGAACAACGGGTGAGGCGGCGCGACCGGCGCCGGGAGCGAGCGCGGCGGTCATCCGATCCGGGCAGATCTCGCCGCGGCGCCCGACCGCCGTCGCGCGGGCCCGGCCGTCGACGGCCGGGGTCCACGCCGTTATCCTCTTCACCCGCTACATCCGCTGTCCTCTGCTCACCCCCGCCGCACCACGGAGCGCCATCACGCCATGCCGACCCACGAGACCAGCGCCTCCCTCGATGAGCTCTTTCGCGCGCTCGACGCGAGCCCCCGCTCTGCCGGCGTCTTCTATCCCAGGCAGGTGAAGACGACCCCGCCCGCCGGCGCGACGGATCATGATATTCCCGTCGCCCCCGGGGTGACGCTCGGGGCGCGCTGGCACCTGTCCGATCCGCGGAACCCGACCGTGCTCGCCTTCCACGGCAACGGCGAGACCGTCCCCGATTACGACGATATCGCCGAAGGGTGGCAGCAGATCGGGCTCAACCTCTTCATCGTCGATTACCGCGGCTACGGCTGGAGCGGCGGTCAGCCGACGCTGCGCTCGCTCCACGAGGACCCCGCGCAGGTGGCCGCCTACTTCGAGCGGGCGCTCGCCGAGAAGAGCCGCGAGGCGGGCCTCGACCGGCCGCCGAAGCCGCTGCTCTTCGGGCGCTCGCTCGGCAGCTCGCCCGCGTCGCGCATCGCCAGCGAGCGCGGCGGCGCGTACCGCGCGCTGATCCTCGAGAGCGGGTTCAGCGACGTGCGGTACGTCCTCGCCCTCTTCCAGGTCGATCTCGGCGACCTGCGCGACGAGGCGCACCGCCGCTTCTCGAACACGGAGCTCCTGAAGCACGTCGAGATCCCGGTCCTCTCCCTGCACGGCGCGAACGACAGGCTGCTCCCGCCGGCTCACGCCCGCGAGAACCACGCGGCCGTCCCGCACGAGAACAAGGAGCTGCGCTTGCTCGAAGGCGCCGGCCACAACGATATCCTCCTGTTCGCGCCAGCTTACTTCGGCGCGATACGCGACTTCCTGCAGAGGCACTGAGGCCAGCGCCCCGATGGGGGCTGGACTCGATCGGCACGATCTACGCCGCCACCGCGGCGCCCCTACGGCGCCTGGATCTCGATCGGCACGATCTCCGCCATCACCGCGGCGCCCCGCACGGTCAGCCGGGCGACCGACAGGGGCAGCTTGAAGCGGCGAGGCCCCGCGCTCCCCGGGTTGAGGAACAGCACGCCGTCCCGCTCCCGGATCCCCGGCCGGTGCGAGTGCCCCGCCACCACCGCCGACAGCCGCGACGCCGCGGGGTCGAGGTCGAGCTCCTTGACGTCGTGCAGCACGAACAACGTCGCGCCCCCCACCTGCACCGTCGCCCGCTCCGGCAGGCCTTCAGCCCAGCGCCCGCGATCGTTGTTGCCGCGCACGGCCGTCACCGGCGCGATCGCCGCGAGCGCGGCGAGCACCTCGGGGCCGCCGACGTCGCCCGCGTGGAGGATCAGCTCCGAGCCCGCCAGCGCGGCGAGCGCCTCCGGGCGCACCAGGCCGTGCGTGTCCGAGATGACCCCGACAAGGTGCTCCCGCCCCGCGCGTCGCTCCGTCATCAAGGCTCCATCGGCGCGCGACATCACACCTCGATCAGGAGGAACGACCTCCCGGTGAGCTTCCTGAGCAGCGGCATCGCCACGTTGTAGACCGGAGTCCCCTTCGGCGTCCGCCCCTCGAGCGCGCCGTGGTGCGCGTGGCCATGGAAGACGACGTCGGCGCCGTACAGGTCGATCGGCGCGGCCAGCCGGCTCGTCCCGAGGAAGGGCCTTATCTCCACGTTCTCGCCCACCGTCGTGTCGAGCACAGGCGTGTAGTGCATGATCACGATCCGCTTGTCGCTGTCGAGCTGGGACAGCGCCGCCTCCAGCTTCAGCGCCTCGGTCACCGCCTCCTGGACGAAGGCCTTGAGCGGCCCCTCGCCGAACGCCTGCAGCGTCGCGCTCCCGAACCCGCCCATGAAGCCCTTCACGCCGGCGACCCCGATGTCGTCGCGCAGGACGAGGTGATCGCCGTCGAGCACCTCGACGCCCGCCTCGCCCAGGAGCCTCGAGATCTCCGCGCCCGCGCCGCGATCGAGGTCGTGGTTGCCGAGCACGGCCGCGCACGGCACCGACAGCCCGGAGAACGCGTCCGCCAGCACCTTCGCCTCGTCGGGGTGGCCGCGATCGGTGAGATCGCCGCAGAGCACGAGCACCTCGGCCTCCGCGTTCACCGCCCGCACGAGCTCGCGCATCCTGCCGCCGTGCTCCGGACGGCAGTGCAGGTCCGAGGCCGCCGCGACGCGGCGCTTGCCATGATCGCCGCCCCCCGCGGCGCCGGCGCTCATGACCCCGGCTTGCGGAGCCGCGCCGCCTCGACCTCAGCCCCCGTACGAGCCGCGCCGCCCGGCTCCACCCCGCCGGGGCGCCGCCGCCCCGCCATCCGCTGGCGCTTCCGGCGCAGCGCCCCCCGCGCCGCCTCGGGCTCGGGCGCGGGCGCAGCGGACGACGCCACGAGCCCGAGCTGCTCGTAATCGTGCGTGTACTGCCGCCGGCTGATCAGGTTCCCCCGGCAGACCCGGAGCGGCGCGTCGCCGGCCCGCGACTGCTCCAGCGTGCGACGGCAGAGCTCCTCGACGAGCCACGCCGGCACCCGGCTCCGCGCGCCGGGATAGACGAAGCGGTACAGCGTGAGGTGCGCGAACAGCACCTCCCAGTGCGGGCCGAAGCGGCCGAGGAGCCGCTCCCAGTCCATCTCATCGCCGCACGCGTAGATGAGGTGATTCACGTCCGCCCCGTCGTACCGCTCCCGCTCGTCCACGAACGCCTTCGTGAAGATGATCTCCTCGGCCGGCGCGATCAAACAGGAGTGCCCCAGGATCGTGGCCGGGCGCGCGTGCTCGAACCAGCCGCCGTCGACCACCGCCAGGCCGTTGCTCGACGAGAAGATGAGATCGATGAAGCGCTCGCCCGCGTGCGCCTTCCCGATCCACCGCGGGTCGAGCAGCTCCGTCTCGAAGCCGGCCCGCTCGAGCGCCCTGAACGCCGCCGGCACCTCCTGCTCCTCCAGCATCACGTCGAGATCCTTCGTGTCCCGGAAGATGCCGGTGTACGCAAAGAAGGCATACGCGCCCGCCACCATGAACGGCACGCCGGCGCAGAGGAGCGACTCCAGCGCCCTTACCCTCACCTCCAGCTCGCCCGCGCTGGAGAGCAGGCCGGCGGCATCATCGACGACCGGAGGCGAGAGCGCCGTGCGCTCGGCGGCGCGCGTCGCCCGGGCGGAAGCCGCGCGCTCCGCGTCGCTCACGGCAGGGGATGCGCTGCGCACCATCCCCCTCTGCGTAATGAACAGGACGTGCGATGACGACCCCCCTCCGCCCTCACGCGCCCGCGACCTGCGCGCCGAAGACGGAAGATAGGCGGGCTCGTCGTCGCTGGCCATTGCAAGAAGAGCCGGGTCTGGACCAAGCTCGCCTGCCGGGATTGCTCGGCGCGCTCTGAGAAGGCAGGCGACGGGGCGCGGCTCCCGGCGCTCGAAGAGGAGGCATTTCCGTGAACACCGCCATCGCGACGATCAATCCGGCTACGGGAGAGACGCTCGAGACCTTCGAGCCCCTCTCGTCGGCGGCGCTGGAGCGGAAGGTGGCGCGCGCGCACGCCGCGTTCCGCAGCTTCAGGAAGACCCCGGTCACCGAGCGGGCCGAGAAGCTCCGCCGGGCCGCCGACATCCTGGAGGGCGAGAAGGAGCAGCTCGGGCGGCTGATGACGCTCGAGATGGGCAAGACCATCGGCTCCGCCATCGCGGAGGCCCAGAAGAGCGCGACCGCGTGCCGCTACTACGCCGACAACGCCGAGCGCCTGCTCGCCCCCGAGGAGGTCGCGACCGACGCCGACAGGAGCTACGTGGCGTTCCAGCCGCTCGGCCCGGTGCTCGCCATCATGCCGTGGAACTTCCCGTTCTGGCAGGTGTTCCGCTTCGCCGCGCCGGCGCTCGTCGCCGGGAACGTCGGCCTGCTCAAGCACGCCTCCAACGTCCCCCGCTGCGCGCTCGCGATCGAGGACATCCTCCGCCGGGCCGGCTTCCCGGAGGGCGTCTTCCAGGCGCTGCTCGTCGGGACCGACGTCGTGCCGCGCCTGCTCGCCGACCCGCGCATCGCGGCCGCGACGCTCACGGGCAGCGAGAACGCGGGGCGCAGCGTCGGCGCCCACGCGGGCAAGCACCTCAAGAAGGTCGTGCTGGAGCTCGGCGGCAGCGATCCGTTCATCGTCCTGCCGAGCGCCGACCTCAACGCGGCCGTGGGGACCGCCATCAAGGCGCGCATCATCAACAACGGCCAGTCCTGCATCGCGGCGAAGCGCTTCATCGTGCACGAGTCGATCGCGCCGGAGTTCGAGCAGCGCTTCGTCGCCGCCATGCGCCGGCTCCGTATCGGCGATCCCATGGACCCGTCGGTCGACGTCGGGCCGCTCGCCACGGCGCAGATCGCCGCGGAGCTCGAGGAGCAGGTGCGCGCGTCGGTGGCCGCGGGCGCGCTCCTCCTGACCGGGGGCAAGCGGCTGAAGGGGCCGGGCAACTACTTCCCGCCGACCGTGCTCTCCGACGTGCGGAGCCCCTCCCCCGCGGCCGACGACGAGCTCTTCGGCCCGGTCGCCGCGGTCTTCCGCGTCACCGACATCGACGAGGCCATCCACATGGCGAACTCCACCCGCTTCGGCCTCGGGGCGAGCGTCTGGACGCGCGACGCGAAGGAGCGCGAGCGCCTCATCGAAGAGGTCGAGGCCGGCCAGGTATTCGTCAACGGGATGGTCGTCTCCGATCCGCGGCTGCCGTTCGGCGGGATCAAGATGTCCGGCTACGGCCGCGAGCTCTCGTCGTACGGCCTGCGCGAGTTCGTGAACATCAAGACCGTCTGGATTGCCAAGGACGAACGCACGAGGGGCCTGCCCGCGACAGAGTGACCCGTCCGCCATCGCCGGGCGCCTTTCCTGGCGCGGCGCGCGGTCAGCGCGGACGAGGCGGCCTGTCGCGCTCCGGCTCGCCGCCGGAGCGCAGCCCGAGCGCGGGCAGCGGTACACATGACGCACATCGTCGACCTGAATCGTCGACCTGAACCGTCGACCTGAATCCTCGACCTGGGCGAAGTGAAAGCGCCCGAACCGGAACGTCGCATTGCGACGCGCAGCTGGTTGCGTCCTCGTGGACGGCGACCTACGGTCATCGATTGTGTCGGACGATCCGGCCGTAGCCGCTCTGCTGAGCGAGTATCCTCCCGCAGCGCAGCAGCTGACGTTGCGCGTGCGCAAGCTGCTCCTCCGCATCATCCCCGACGTGCATGAGCACGTCTATCCGGGCTGGCGGATCATCAGCTTCCGGATGGGCGACGGGCAAAAACACCAGGTCTGCTGGCTGGCCCCGCAGCGCTTCGGCGTGACCATCGGCTTCGAGCAGAGCGCCGAGCCGCCCGACCCGAACGGCCTGCTCACCGGCAGCGCCAAGCAGGCCAGGAACGTCCATATCCGCTCGACCAGGGACGTGGACGTCCCCAAGATCGCCGCGCTCGTCGCGGCCGCCATCGAGCTCCACCGCGACCGCTGATCGCGGCGTGGGGGCGGTCCGTGGCCGCGCCCGGGGTCAACCGCGCCGGTACACGACCCGCCCGCCCGTCTTGCCGAGCGCGTACGAGAACCCGAGCTCCAGCGTGGAGCGGGTGACGATGCTACCGAGCTCGAGCCCTTGCTCGACCATCAGCCGCGCCGCCTCGGGCGCGATCCCGACGAGCACCACCTCGGACCCGAGCAGCCCGGCGGCGCGCGCCGCCTGCGCGAGGTGGCTCGCCGCGCTCGCGTCGACGACCGCCATGCCGGTGACGTCGACGATCACGACGCGCGCCTGGTGCTCGGAGATCTCGTTCAACAGCGCCTCGAGGAAGCGGCCGGAGCGCTGCGCGTCCAGCGTGCCGACGATGGGCATGACGAGGACGCCGGGCGCGATCGGCACCACCGGGCTCGACATCACGGCGATCGTGTCGAGGAGCGCCTCCTGGCGGCGGCTCAGCGCCTCGAGCTCCCGCGTGCGCTCCTTGATCCGCGAGAGCAGCCGCGCGTTCTCGATCACCACGGCGGCCACGGACGCGACGCGCTCGAGCAGCGCGAGGTCGCCGGCGGTGCAGGCGTCCTCGCGCTCGCTGTGCAGGACGAGCGCCCCGAGGACCCCGGCCCGGGACCGCAGCGGCACGCACGCCAGCGTGCGCGTCCCGAGCTCGAGGGCGTCGGCGACCTCGCGGAACGCCTCGCGCTCGCTCGAGGCGGGGTTGACGACGAGGGGGCAGGCCGAGCGCATGATCCAGCCGACCAGCGAGTCGCGCCCCACCTGGATCTGCCGCTCCTGGACCGGGTGCACGTGCTCGGCCATGCCGATGACCAGGATCTTGCGCCCTTGATCGCGCGACGGCTCGTCCGGATTGCGGCTCGCGCTCTTCCTCGCCGAGCTCATGGCGAGGTAGTCCGCGAGGGCGATCGAGCGCTCCGTGCGCTCGAGGGTGACCACGTCGACGCCGGTGTCGACGCAGCGCGACGCCGGCATCTCCGAGAGGACCGCCTCGACCCCTCGCGCGATCGTCTCGTGAAGCACCTGCACGGCCTGGTACCCCATGTCGTGCTCGCGCTGGACGATGGCGGCGTGGATCACGCCGTCCCGGAGCATGGCGTACGTGGAGGCGACGAGATCGAAGGCGACGACCTTGAGGTCCCCGCCCCTGCCGAGCCGCTTCGCCGCGAGGCCGAAGCTCGGGCCGTTCTCGCTGCACACCCCGAAGGCGCCGGCGATGTCGGGGTTCGCCTCCAGGGTGGCGGCGGTGAGCCGGATGGCGCGCTCCACGTCGTACAGATCCTCCGTGGGCGGGTCGACGCGGAGCGCCGCGCCGGCGACGCCAGCGTGGAAGCCCTCGAGGCGCAGGCGGCTGTTGAGCGCCGCCATGGAGGAGGTCTGGGTGGCGACCCGGCCGCCCTGCGGCAGCAGGCACGCCATCATCTCGCCAGCGATGCTGCCCGCCGCAGCGTTGTCGGTCCCGATGTAGAGCATCGCCCGGCTCCCCTGCGCGGGCGGCGAGTCGATCGCGATCACCGGGATCCCCGCCTCCGCCGCGCGCTGGATGGCCGGCTCGAGCGCCTCCGCGTCGATGGGCGCGACGGCGATCCCCATCACCCCCTCCCGGATCGCCTCCTCGATGAGCGACGCCTGCGCGGCGGGGCCGCTGGTCCTGCCGGTCTTGAACTCCACGTGGACGCCGAGATCGCGCCCGGCCGCCAGCACGCCGTCGCGCACGTTGTTCCAGTACCCGGTCATGGGCCGGCGCGGCGCCTCGTAGACGCGGAGCGCGAGGTCCGCGTCCGCCGCGCGCGCCCCGTGGCCCGGGTCCTCCTGGATGACCAGCTCGATCGTGGTCCACTGCGGGCCGAGCTGCACGCTGCGGATGCCGTCGCCGACCGTCCTGATGAGGGCGATCGGATCCACCGCCTCGGCGACGGCGCCGAGCACGTCCTCCAGCAGCCGCAGCTCCCGCGCGGTCTGCGCCTTCTCGTCGAACAGGCCGTGACGCTCGAGCACGAAGCCCGCGCGCTCGACGAGGCGGTCGAGGAGCGCGCGGCGCTCGTCCGAGAGCGGCGCGGCGTGGGCCGCCTGCTCCAGCGCGAGGTAGGCGCTCGGCGCGCCGTAGAGGTGCACTGGCGCGATGTACATGGAGGCGCCCTCGGGCAACCAGCCGGGCGCCTCGCCGACGGCGGGCAGGTGCGCTCGGTACCACGCGGCCGCGGGGACGACGCACGGGCCGCGCGCCGCCTCGGGCGCCCCGGCCGGCCCCATCGGGTCCGAGGCGCTGAGCTCCCCGGCATCGTGGAGCGCGCGCGCCCCGGCCGGCAGGACGCCGTCGAACCCTACTGCGGCGCCGTAGACGAGGCGCTGCCCCGCGCGCGTGAGCAGGCTGCCGCGCCTCGCGCCAGGCAGGAGGGCGACGGCACTCTCGACGAGATGATGAAGTGTTGCGACGACATCCAGTCCGGAATCCATGCAGCTCCGCTCAGCCGGCCGTTTCGAGGACCCGTAGCGCCGGCAGCTAGCAGGCGTGACGGCGCTTCCGCTGTCAAGGGATGCCATCAAGCTACCGTCGTGACGGTATCTGTTGCGCCTCCGTTGCGCTGGAGGTGCCGGGCGAGGCGCGCCGGTGGCTTCAGGTGCGATAGACGACCCGGCCGCCCGTCTTGCGGAGCGCGTAGGAGAACCCGAGCTCCAGCGTGGAGCGGGTGACGATGTCGCCCAGGTCGAGCCCCTGGTCGACCATCAGCCGCGCCGCCTCGGGCGCGATCCCGACGAGCACCACCTCGGTCCCGAGCAGCGCGGCGGCGCGCGCGGCCTGCGCGAGGTGGCTCGCCGCGCTGGCGTCGACGGCCGCCATCCCGGTGACGTCGACGATCACGACGCGCGCCTTCTGCTCGGCGATCTGCCGCAGCATCGACTCGATGAAGCGGCCGGAGCGCTGCGCGTCCAGCGCGCCGACGATCGGCATCACCAGGACGCCGCTCGCGATGGGCACGACCGGGCTCGACAGCTCGGCGATCGTGGCGAAGAGCGCCTCCTGGCGGCGGCTCAGCGACTCCAGCTCCCGCGTGCGCTCCTTGAGCCGCGAGAGCAGCCGTGCGTTCTCGAGCACGATCGCGGCCACGGCGGCCATGCGCTCCAGCAGCGCCAGGTCGCTCGCCGAGCAGGCGTCGCCCCGCGCGCTGCTCAGGAGGAGGACCCCGATGACCGCGTCCCCGGAGATCAGCGGCACGCCCACCAGCGTGCGCGCGCCCTTCCCGCGGGCCGCGGCGACCTCGGGGAAGCGCTGGTGCTCGCTCGATCCGGCGTCGATGTCGATGACGAGCGAGCTGGACGAGCGGATCACCTGGCCCACCACGGACGCCTCCTCGACGGGCAGCTCCTCGTCGTCGCTGAGGCGCGCTGTCTCGGCGATGCCCATCACGAGGAACTCGAGCGGGCGCTCGTGGGCCTCGCCGAGCCTGCGGCCCCCGATCCGGTGGGAGGAGCTCTGGGCGAGGTGGTCTGCCACCGAGATCGAACAAGGCGAGCGCTCGACGGTCACCACGTCGACGCCCGTGTGGACGACGCGCGACGCCGGCAGCTCCGCGAGGGCCGCCTCCGCGCCGCGCGTCGCGATGTCGTGGAGGACCTGCACGGCGCGGTACGCCATCTCGTGCTCGCGCTGGACGATGGCGGCGTGGATCACGCCGTCGCGGAGCATCGCGAGCGTCGACGTGATGAGATCGAAGGCGACGATCTTGAGGTCGCCGCCCCTGCCGAGCTCCATCGACGCGACGCCGAAGCTCGGGCCATTCTCGCTGCAGACCCCGAAGGCGCCGCCGATGTCGGGCCGCGACTCCAGCGAGACCCTGGCGAGCTCGAGCGCGCGCGCCTGCTCGAACTGGCTCTCCGAGGGGGGCTCCAGGCGGACCGACGTGCCGGCGACCGCCTCCCGGAAGCCCTCGAGGCGCTCGCGGACGTTGCGCACCGTCGTGGAGACGCACTGGGCGGCGACCGCGCCGCCCTGCGGCAGGAGCCGCAGCATCAGCTCTCCCGCGAGCCTCCCGGCGGCCCGGTTGTCGGTGCCGATGTAGAGCACCGCGCGCGTGCCTTCCACGGGCGGCGTGTCGATCGCGACGACCGGGATCCCCGCGTCCGTGGCGCGGCGGATGCTCGGCTCGAGCGCGACCGAGTCGATGGGCGCGACGGCGATCCCCCGGACGCCCCGGCGGATCGCTTCCTCGATGAGCCTCTCCTGGGACATGGGGCCCTCGGCCCGCCCGAGCTCGAACTGCACCTCGGCCCTGAGGTCGCGCCCCGCGACCATCGCGCCCTCGTGCACGTTGTTCCAGTACGACGTCAGGGGCCGGCGGGGTGCCCGGTGGATCCGCGCCGTCCGTCGTCGAACAGGCGGCGCCGCGTCCGGCGCGCGAGGCCCGCTCCGCGCGTCGTCGAGGAGGGCCAGGTCGATCGCGGCCCACTGCGGGCCCGTCTGCGCGCTCCGGATCCCGTCCGCGAGCGTCTCGATGAGCCCGACGACGTCGACCGACTCGGCGACGGCGTTCAGCACCTCCTCCAGCAGGCGGATCTCCTGGGCCACCTGCGCCTTCTCGTCGAACAGGCCACGCCGCGCGAGCGCGACGCCGACGCTCTCCACGACGGACGAAAGGAGCGCGCGAGAGGCGCCCGGGAGCGGCGTGGCGTCCGGCTGCTCGAGGGCGAGGTAGGCGCCCGGCGCGCCGAACATGTGCACCGGCACGACCTGCATGGCGGCGCCCTCGGGAGGCCAGCCGGGCCGCTCCGCGAGCTCGGGCAGGTGCGCCCCGTACCACGCGGCCGCGGGGACGAGGCACGGGCCGCGCGCCGCCTCGGGCGCCGCGGCCGGGCCGAACGGCGCCGACGCGCTCAAGCGCCCGCCGTCCGACGGCATGCGCACCCGGCCCGGCAGGATGTCGTCGAGCCCGACGGCCGCCCTGTACACGAGCCTCTGTCCGGCGCACACCAGCAGGCTGCCGCGCTGCGCGCCGGGGAGGCTGGCCATGGCGCGCTGCACCAGCTGGTGGAGCGTGGAGGAAATATCGAGTCCGATATTCATGCAGATCCGTTCAGCCGGTCACCGGTTGATCGTCGTGCACGGCGCAAAAACCACCGACGCTAGCAGGCGTGAGCGGCCCCGTGCTTGTCAAGCGAAGACGATGGGGCCACCGTAACGCCCCACGAGGAGCTCGCACCCGCATGAAGCTCGCCTCCCTCCGCGGCCCCGGCCGCGACGGCACGCTCATCGTCGTCCGCCGGGACGGCCTCGCCTACGCGCCGGCCGGGTCGGCGTTCCCCACGCTCCAGGCCGCGCTCGACGACTGGGAGCGCGCCGAGCCGGCGCTGCGCCGCATCGCCGAGGAGATCGAGCGCGGCGGCGCGGCGGTGGCGCCGCTCGCCCCGGAGGAGCTCGCCGCGCCGTTGCCCCGCGCGTACGAGTGGATCGACGGCTCCGCGTACATCCATCACATCGTGCTCGTGCGCAAGGCGCGCGGCGCGGAGCCGCCCGAGACGCTCGCGACCGATCCGCTCGTGTATCAGGGGGGCTCCGGCGTCCTCCTCGGCCCGACCGACGACATCGTCCTGAATGACGAGGCCTGGGGCCTCGATTTCGAGGCCGAGGTCTGCGCCGTCCTCGGCGACACGCCGCAGGGCGCGCGCCGCGACGAGGCCCACCGGTACATCCGCCTGTTCCTGCTGGCCAACGACGTCACGCTGCGCAACCTCGTGCCCGCCGAGCTCGCGAAGGGGTTCGGGTTCTTCAGCTCGAAGCCGGCCACGGCGTTCTCGCCGTTCGCGATCACGCCGGACGAGCTCGGCGACGCGCTCCGCGATGGGCGCGTCCACCTGCGGCTCCGCTCGACCTACAATGGTGAGCTCATCGGCGATCCGGAGGCGGGCCCGGAGATGCACTTCTCGTTCTTCGACCTCATCGCGCACATCGCGAGGACCCGCAGCTTCACGGCCGGGACCCTCCTCGGCAGCGGCACCGTGTCCAACCAGGACCCGGCGCGCGGCGTGTCGTGCCTCGCCGAGAAGCGCATGCTCGAGGTCCTCGCGCACGGCGCGGCCAGGACGCCCTTCATGAAGCCAGGAGACACGATCATGATCGAGATGCTGAATCGCTCGGGCGAGAGCCTCTTCGGGCGCATCGCGCAGCGGGTGGTGGCCAGATGAGCGCCGCGATCCGGGGACTCACGCTCTACGGCTACTGGCGCAGCTCGTGCAGCTGGCGCGTGCGCATCGCCCTCGCCCACAAGGGCATCGAGCACGCGTACCGGCCGGTGAACCTCCTGCGGGACGGCGGCGAGCAGCTGCGCGACGACTACCGGGCCAAGAACCCGATGGCGCAGGTGCCCCTGCTCGAGCTCGAGCAGGGCGGCGCCGTCCGGCGCGTGGCGCAGTCGGTGGCGATCATCGAGCTGCTCGAGGAGCTGTTCCCGTCGCCGCCGCTCCTGCCGGCGGATCCGTACCTGCGCGCCAGGGCGCGGCAGCTCGCGGAGATGATCAACGCCGGCACCCAGCCGATGCAGAACACCGCCACCCTGAAGTACGTGCAGAACGAGCTCGGCGGCGACCACCGGGCCTTCGCCCGGCGCTTCATCGGGTCTGGCCTCGCCGCGTTCCAGGCGGCGGCGGGCGAGCACGCTGGGCGGTTCTGCGTCGGCGACGAGGTCACGGTGGCGGACGTGTTCCTCGTGCCCCAGCTTTACAATGCGCGACGCTACGAGGTCGACCTCGCGCCGCTCTCGACGCTCACGCGGATCGAGGCGGCGTGCATGGCGCTGCCCGCCTTCCATGCCGCCCACGCCGACCGCCAAGCCGACGCGGTGCCGGACGGCGCGTAGCGCGCTCCCGCGTGGACCCCTCGCGACGGAGACCTGTATGGCCAAGGTGGAGTCGATAGGCATCAAGCGGGTGGAGGCGCTGCACTACTACGTGCGCGACCTCGAGCGGAGCCGCAGGTTCTACACGGAGAAGCTCGACTTCCAGGAGACCGCCGCGAGCTCGCCCGAGCTCACCGCGGCGGCGGCGCAGCGGTCGGTCGTCTTCCAGGCCGGCGAGTGCGCCATCGTCTGCTCGCAGCCGACGGGCGAGGGCGGGCGGGCGTGGCGCTACCTGCGCAAGCACCCCGACGGGGTGGGCACAATCGTCTTCGAGGTCGAGGACATCGACCGCGCCTTCCGGCTGCTCGAAGGCCGCGGGGGCACGCCGATCGACGAGATCCACCGGGTGACGGACGGGGGCGGGACGTTCGCCTCGTTCTCGATCACGACGCCGTTCGGGGACACCACCTTCCGCTTCGTGGAGCGGCGCGACTACCCCGCGCTGTTCCCCGGCTGCGTGGCCCACGACGCGCCGCGCGGCGGCCACAACCGCTTCGGGATCGCCCGGTTCGATCACATCACCTCGAACTTCCAGACGATGGCGCCGGCCCTGCTCTGGATGGAGCACGTGCTCGGGCTGGAGCCGTTCTGGAAGATCGAGTTTCACACGAACGACGTCACGAAGGACGCCGGCCACGGCTCGGGCCTGCGCTCGGCCGTGATGTGGGACCCGGGCTCGGGCGTGAAGTTCGCCAACAACGAGCCTTACCGGCCGCACTTCAAGAGCTCTCAGATCAACGTCTTCAACGAGGAGCACCGCGGCGACGGGGTGCAGCACGTGGCGCTCGCCGTGGACGACATCCTCGCGGCCGTGCGCGGCATGCGCGCGCGCGGCGTGGAGTTCATGCCAACCCCGGGCGCCTATTACGACATGCTGCCGGAGCGCGTGCGCCAGCTCGGCATCGGCGAGCTCGACGAGGACGTGGCGACGCTGCGGGACCTCGAGGTGCTCGTCGACGGCGACGGCGCGCGGTCGTACCTGCTCCAGATCTTCCTCAAGGAGTCTTCGGGCACGCACCGCGACCCCGACGCCGGGCCGTTCTTCTTCGAGCTCATCCAGCGCAAGGGGGACCGCGGCTTCGGCGCCGGCAACTTCCGGGCGCTGTTCGAGAGCATCGAGCGGCAGCAGAAGGCCGAGGGGCACGGCTGATGCTCGATCGCGTCGTCGTCGGGGCTGTCCCGCGCAAGCACCACATCGCCCTCCGGAGCGAGGCGGGGGAGCTCCGCTACGAGGAGTGCCTGACGCGGCAGGGCTTCGACGGCCCGTACACGATCGCCTACCACGAGCGCCGGCCGCACGAGCACCGGGTCGCGCGGGCCGAGCACGGCTTCGCGCTGCCGGTCGCCGCGCCGCCGCGCCCGCTCGCGAAGCGGCACTACCGGTCGCAGGACCTGCCGCCGCGCGGCGGGCCCGCCGTCGACTGCCGCGTGCCGCTGCTCTTCAACGACGACGTGGTGATCGGCGTCGCCCAGCCGGACGCCGCCGACCCGGTGTACTTCGCGAACGCGGACGCCGACGAGCTGTTCTTCGTCTTTCAGGGCGGCGGCGTCCTGCGCACGATGCTCGGCGATCTCCGCTTCGAGCAGGACGACTACGTCGTCGTCCCGAAGGGGCTCTTCTACCGGTTCATCCCCGACCCCGCGCCCCAGCGGTGGCTCTCGATCGAGGCCGCGGACCTCCACCTCCCGCGCCAGTGGCGCAACGAGGTCGGCCAGCTGCGGATGGACGCGCCGTACTCCCACCGCGACTTCCGGCGGCCCACGTTCGTCGGCCCCCTCGACGAGGGCATCCGCGCGCTGGTGGTGAAGCGCGGCGGCGCCTTCCACGGCTTCGCCTGCGAGCGCTCGCCGCTCGACGTCGTCGGCTGGGACGGGGCGGTGTACCCGTTCGTGTTCCCGATCCTGAGCTTCCAGCCGCGCGTCGGGCTCGTGCACCTGCCGCCGGACTGGCACGGGACGTTCGCGGCGCGGGGCGCGCTCATTTGCAGCTTCGTGCCGCGCCCGGTCGACTTCCACCCCGAGGCGATCCCGTGCCCGTACCCCCACTCGTCCGTCGATTGCGACGAGTTCCTCTTCTACTGCCGCGGCAACTTCACCTCGCGCCGCGGCGTCGGCCCCGGCAGCGTCTCGCACCACCCGGCCGGCGTCCCGCACGGGCCGCACCCGGGCGCGTACGAGGCGAGCCTCGGGGCCCGCGAGACGAGCGAGCTCGCGGTCATGCTCGACACCACCCGCCCGCTCACGGCCACGCCGGCCGCGCTCGCGGTGGAGGACCCGGGCTACCAGGACAGCTTCATCGCCGGCGCCTGACCGGCGGGGTCAGGCGATCATCGCATCTGGAAGCAGAGGACATTGCACTCGTTGAAGCGCTGTGACTCCTCGATGTCGATCCCGTTCAGCCCAGCGCAGGACGTGTCGACGATGCAGCCCGCGTTGCACGCGGTCTGCCCGGTGCACGCGTCGGGGTCGACCTCGAAGGCGGCCCCCTGCCCGCACGCGATGAAGACATCGTTGGCGTGCTCGCAGACGGTGCGGAACACGAAGACGCCGCAGTTGCGGAGGCTCCGCTGCTGATCCTCGCAGCCGTCGAGGGCGAACTGGTCGTCCTTGCACTCGACCTCGTCCTCGACGCAGGTCAGGAGCTCGTCGAAGGCGCCCGCCGGGCAGCTCGCCTGCTCGGCGTCCTTCCGCGCGATCTCCGCCTTGTCCACGCAGTCGAGGTACCTCGCCTCGCTGCAGCCGGTGCAGTCGCACAGGACGTCGCAGGTGCGCTCCTCCGGCGAGGGGCAGCCGGCGGACACGAGCGCGCCGCCGGCGACGGCCAGGGAGAGGAGCACCTCCAGGATGCGCGGCGGGTGGGGCATGGCGACCTCGCTGTTCGGCTCCGCTACTTCGGCATCTTCCCGAGCCGCTCGAGCAGCGCGCGCACGAGCAGCGGCCACGCGACCGTGGCGTCGGCGTACACCTCGGAGAAGCGGCCGCCCTCGTGCGGCGGGACGAACTTCCCCCAGCTCACGCCCTCGGAGTAGGTGCAGCCCGAGAGGCCGCCCCAGTGCACGGGCTCGGGGCAGATGCGCACGCCGTACTGGAACCGCGGGTGCTCGACCTCGATGCCGAGGCGGTCGCCGACGATGTCGTAGAACGGCGCGACCTGCTGGGCCCAGTTGCGCGGCACGCCGCCGCCGATGGTGAAGATGCCGATCCTCTTCTTCGTGCGGACCAGGCGCGCGTAGCTCAGGAGGTCGAGGAACGGGTTGTACGACGGCGGCACGGCCTCGCGCCACACGTCGAAGCCCGGCTTGTCGCCGTGCTGCGCCTTCACCTTGCGCAGCATCCACGTCGCCACGTCGAGGCCCATCTCGCTGTCGGTGAAGGCCGGCACGTAGACGGGCACGTTGCGCAGGTACGCGCTCCGGAGCACGCCGGGCGAGTCGCCCGTATCCGCCAGCGCCTTGCCGAGCTGGCGGCAGATGATCTCGCTCGACCACGGCGAGCTGGTGTCCAGCTTGTCGAGCTCCTGCCGGACGAAGACCTCGATGGCGTTGAGGTTCTTCTCCATCTCGAGCGTGTCGTAGACGCGGTTGTACCCCTTGTCGAAGTACGTCTCGTCGGAGATGGACGGGTTCGCCTTGTAGTGGGTCAGGCCGACCGCCTCGCTCAGCCCGTGCGCCATGAGCGCCCCGGTGCTGATGATGCAGTCGATCATGCCCGCCTCGATCATCCGGACGATGACGACGCCCATCTTGGCGACCGTCATCGCGCCGGAGAAGGTCGCCACGACGAGGCAGTCCTCGTCGCGCACCATCGTCTCGAGCACGTCGCACGCCTCGCCGAGCGCGCGGCCGCTGAACGCGGTCCGGCTCATCGCGCGGAGCAGGTCGTCGAACGACCCGATCTTCAGCGGGTCGAGCGCCTCGAGCGGGACGAGCTTGTCTTCAACCCCATCGCTGAGATGGCGGTGCGAGGAGCGCGGATGCTTCGAAGAGGACATGGCGCGCGAACATATAGCCGCGCGGGGGGTGGGGCGTCGAGCACGAAGCTCCGCGCGCAGCAGCGGGCTCACGGTCGGACGGGCAAGGAGCACGCGAGCCGGCGCGCTCCTGGTCCTGGTCCTGGTCCTGGTCCTGGTCCTGGTCCTGCCCGCGCGCGGTCGCGCATCGTTCCTCCGGGCCTGCCAGCGGCTTCGCCGATCCCACGCTCGCCGCCTTCGGCCCGCCGCGCCGCGAGATCGGCGCGCACGAACGCGATCGGGGCCGCGCCGGGCTGGGCTTCGCCGCGCCGCTCGCGATCGAGCAGCGCGGCGATCTTCGCCACGCAACCGTCACGGCCCGACACACGAACGTCATAGACCGCCGCGCTCGCGGGCGCGCCGCGGCCGTCGACTGTCGCGAAGGCGCTCGCGCGGCCCAGCAGGAAGCGCGCGCCGGGCGGGCGCGCGGCGCACGCGGGCAGGCGGGTGAGCTCGGTGCGGACATTCGGGGCGAGCTCCCAGCCGTCGAGCGGCAGCAGCGGCGGTGCCGTCGCGAGCGCGCCCGGCGGGATCCGCTGCACCGGCGCCTCCCGAGCGCCGCGCTGCGCGCGCGCCCCCGGCGCGGCGCCTTGCGCGGGCGCTCCCGGCGCGGGCGGGATCGGCACGGTGCGCGCGAGGGCCAGGTCGCGGAAGCCGAGCAGCAGCGGGACGCCGGCGCTCGTCGGCTGCCCGAGCGCGCGCGCGCCGCCGCCCGCCAGCGCGGCGATCGCCCGCGGGGCCTCGCCGGAGGACCAGACGACGAGCGACGCGTCGCGGAGCCACGCGACGGGCCCGTCCGGCGCCTCGCTGAAGGCGATCTCCGCCTCGGGCATCAGCTCCTGCGGCACCTCGGCGACCTCGGCGCCGCGGCCGGCGCTCGCCCTGACCAGCAGGTCGCGGCCCGCAGCGCGCACCGCGAAGACGACCCGGTCGCCGGACGCCGCGAACCGCGCGAGGGTCGCGTCGCGGCCGACGCCCTCGGGCGCGGGGCCCGTCCACGAGCGGACCCGCCCCTCCAGCTCCGTGGGGTCGAGCCAGCGCAGCGTCCACGTCACGCGCGGCGCCGCGTCGGCGTGGCCGCGCTGGCCGGCGCTCCTGGCCGCGGCGTCGGGCGCGCGCGCCTCGAGCGCGGCGACGGTCGAGAGCATGCCCCAGCGCCGGTCGCTCGCCGACGAGACGTGCCGCTGGCCCTCAGGCCCAGGCCGCGCGTCGCTCGCCAGCAGCGCGAGCGCCTCCTGCGCGCTGGCCGGCGGCGGCAACCCCCGCGGCCCGAGCGGCGGCCCGGGCCGCGCCGTGCACGCGAGCGCGCGCTCCGGGAGCGCGGGCGCCGGCGGCAGCCGGCCCGGCAGGAGCGGCGCGGCCCCGAGCGCCGGCCCGGCGGCGGGCCCCGAGGTCACGGGCAGCGCCGGCCCCCAGCCGACGCGGAGGAGGGCGTCGATCTTGAAGCCGACGTCGTTGACGGCCAGCACCCCGGGCTCGGCGAGCTGATCGCCGAGCCCGGCGATCGCGTCCGCGGCGCGGGCCGGGACCTCGACCGGCGCCCAGGAGCGGCCGGCGTCGGCCGACGCGAGCACCTGCCCCTCCCCGACGGCGACGCCGTGGCCGGCGTGGATCAGGGCGTGCGCGGCGCCGGCCAGGCGAGCCCGCGACGCCTGCCCTCCGGGGGGCGCGACGACGGCGGTGAGCTCGCCGGCCTCGTCGGCCACCACGAACGACAGCGCGCCGTCGGGCCCCTCCTCGATGGCGCTGATCACGTGGACGTCGCCGCCTGCTTCGCGGAGCCAGCCGAGCGGGACCAGGGGCTGCTCCCTGCCGCGGGCGTCGATCACCGCCACATGCGCGCCGGACGCGGCGCCGTCTTCACCGTCGGCGCCGCCACCGCGCGGCGCGGGCTCCTCGCGGGGCGCGACGTCGCTGTCCCACAGGCCGCGCACGATCGCGATGCGGCCATCGGCGAGCGGGCCAGCGCCGCGCCAGTGGATGTCGGTGCCCGGGCGGACGGTGATCCACCGCCCGCTCGGCTGGCGCACGCACGCGCTGCCCTCCTCGTCCGCGTCGCACGGCGCGAGCAGCATGGCGCCGCCGCTCGGCGACACGCGGAGCTCCGCCTCGCCGCTCCGCACGACCACCGGCGCCTCCGCGCCGAGGCGGCCGCCGTCGAGCGGGATCTGGAGCACGCCGAACGGGTCGTGGACGCCGCGCCGCGCCGGCGCCTCCTCGCCGAGCGCGCACGCGACCCACGCCGAGCGCCCGGCGCGGCCGGCGCCGCAGGCGCTCACCCAGCTGCCGTGGCCGAAGCGGGCGAGCTCCAGGAGGGCGCCGGAGCCGAGGTCCACGCGGGCGAGGAGGCCGTGGCTCGCCGCGATCGCGGAGCCGGCCCCGCGGGCGCCGCTCGCGACCGCCGCCTCGAGCGGGTGGCGTCCGGTCGCCTCGATCCACGCGAGCAGCGGCGAGCCCGCCCCAGGCGCGCGCTCATCGGACGCGGGCGGCGCCGGCGGCAGGGGCGCGAGCCGCGCCTCGGCGACGCGGATGAGCGCCTCGCGCTCGCCGACCGGCAGCGCCGCGCCCGGCGCGGAGGCGAGCAGGTCGTCGCCGCGCAGGCGCAGGCCGGAGAGGCGGAGCAGGGCGGCGGGGTCGGCCTGCTGGCCGTCGGCGCCCGGCGGCGGGGCGACGGGGCGCCACGACGCGCCGCCGTCGGTCGTGACCGCGAGCCCTGCTGCCTCGAAGAGCCCGGCCCCCTGCTGGAGGTCCCGGAACGCCATCGCGCGGAGCGGCAGGGCGGGCAAGCCCGGCAACGCGCGCGGCTGGCCCGTCTCGACGTCGAGGAAGGCCGGGAGGTCGGAGGCGGCGTCCCAGACCGCGACGACCGCGGGCCCGCCGCCGATGCGCAGGAGCTCGGTCTCGGACCGGGCGAGGAGCGCGGGCGCGCCGAGCGGATCATCGAACCGGTACACGCCGTGGACCCCGCGCCCGACGAGCCTCGCGCCGGCGGCGGACGGCACGAGGGCGAGCTCGAGCAGCGGCTCGGGGCAGGGCGCCGTCTCCGGCCGCGCGGCGCCGTCGCTCGCGACGAGGACGCGCCTCCCGCCGAGCAGCGCGATCGTGCCGCCGGGGACCTGGGGGCCGATCGCTGTCGCGCCGCTCGCGTCGACCCAGCGGGCGCGCAGGGGCTCAGGCGAAGGCGGTGGGGGCGTCCCGGCGGGCGCGCGGCCCTCCCCCGGCGCAGATCGGGGCGGCGCGCCGCCGCAGCGGGCGAGCGCGAGCGCTGCCAGGAGCACGGCGGCGCGCTGCGGCCGGCGGGGAGGCGCCGCGGGCCGGCGCAACGGCGCTGCGAGGCGGGGAGCGCCCGCCGCTCGGGACTGCGTCATCGCGGCGGAGCCTACCGTGGATCCGGGCCCGCCGCGGCGCCGGGCGGCGCGCGAGCGCCGACGTCCGCGATCGCGGCTTTGCCGTCTGTCCGCAGCGGGAGCTCCCCTGAAGACCGGAGAGCGGAGAGGTTATCGCTGTACCTGCCTGTCTCCCGGCCTGATGGCAAACTCCGACCACCACCTCTGCAGCCACTCCGGATTCACCCGAATGAGGATGTCCACGTACGCAGCGGGCGAGGCCGTGGCTCAGTGAACGGCCGAGACCGCCGGGAGCGGCGGAGTCTCGCACTCCAGATCGGCGGCCCGGCGGCGGGCGAGGAGCGTCACGAGCCCCTTGGCCCCGAGCACGGCGTAGTTGGACACGCAGTTGTTGAAGATCGTGTGGACCCTCTCCGCCTCGCCGGAGATCCGTTCGATGGTCTCCGCCCACGGGTCGAGCTCCGCGGGATCGTAAACGTACCTGAACTTCTCGTCGACGCTGACGGAGGCGTCCCAGGTCTCCGCGCGCCGGCCGTGGAAGCGCACGACGGCGAGGCGCGGATCCGCGACGAGCGCGGTGGGAGGCATGCTGTTCGCCTTGCCCTGCGGCTCGTCGACGATGACGTAGGAGGCGCCGAGGTCTCGCAGGAAGCCCACGACGCGCTCGATCCGGTCGGGCTCGCCCCACGAGCCGTGACGGAGCTCGACGGCGAGCGGCAGCCCCTCCATGCGCTCGCGGCACTCCTCGATGATCCTCACGTTCCCGCGCGTGGCCGTGAACCACGGAGGGAACTGGAAGAGCACGTACCCGAGCTTGCGCGCCGCGCGCAGCGGCTCGACCGCCTGCCGGAAGCGCTCCCAGAGCACGTCTCTGGCCTCGGCCGGCAGGTCGCCCGGGTAGAGGCGCCGCCGATCGAGGAGCGCCGCCGGCAGGGCGCGCTGGAGGTCCGCGGGGAGGCGGGCGGGCTCCACCGGGTGCTGGGTGAGCGGCGCGAACGCCTTCATGTTGAACACGAAGTCGGGCGCCGTCCGCCTGACCCACTGCTCCACCATCGCCTGGCCGGGGAGCGCGTAATAGCTCGAGTTCACCTCGACCACGGGGAACTGCGACGCATAGAACCTGAGCCGCTGCTCCGGGCTCGACGTGCCCTTCGGGTAGAAGCGCTGGCTCTTCGCCAGGGTAGGATCGGTCCACCCGGCGGTCCCGGCGAGGACGTTGTCGAGGCGGGCGGGCACAGGCGCGCACGCCGCGAGCGCGGTGGCGCGCGCGAGCCGCTCGTCGTGCTGGGGTGGAGTCTCCTCCGAGGGCGACCGCGGCGGGTCGCGCAGGGCTGCTTCGTGCATATCGAGAGCACCATAAGGCCGTTCTCCGGCGACGGAAGCGCTGTCCAGGGGTGCGGAGCCTGATCATCAACACATCTCGTGCAGCGCGGCTCTCCCGCCCTGCGCGACCGCTCACGCTCGCTCGCCGCGCGCGGCACATTCCGTTCAACATCAGATATTTCTCGCATGCTCCGGGGTCGCTCCGGGCGTCACGGGCAGTCGCTGGCCCCCTGTCTGTGGCCCGCGTTCGCAGCGGAGCAGCGATGGAGCGCGCCGCGCGCTTCGCAGACGGCCGCCCGCGCGGGCGTACGGGGCCGCCGCTGGGCCGGAGCGCCAACGTGCCGTGCCGCTGTCGCTGCGGCGGCGCGTCCCGCGGCTGCCGCCGGCGGCGCGCCGGAGCCGGCCGCCGGCTCAGGCCGGCCGCGCCGGGGGCGGTCGTTCGCGGCGCTCCGCGCCTGCCGGCGCCTGGCGTGCGCGCTTCGGTCCCCCCTCGGCCGGGACTTGGCCTATGCTGCGTCGCTGCCCGGACCGAAGGGCATTTCGTACCCCACCTCGCCGCGCCTCGAGGCGAGGTGCTCGTCGAAGCGGAAGCGCGCAGCACGTCGAAAGGGCACAGGTCGATGCAGAAGAAGATGAAGTCTCTCTTGGAGAAGGTCGCGGCGGCGAAGCAGGAGATCGCCGACGCGGAGGGCAACCTCGAGCAGGCGCTCGGGGCGATACAGGTCGCGCCGCGCGCGGACAAGATGGCGGTCAGCGAGGTCGTCCAGGAGGCGTTCACCAAGCTGCGGGCCGCGAGGACGAACCTCACCGAGCTGGAGGGGATCGTCCTGGCCGACGACGACTGAGCCGAGCGGAAGCGGAGAGACAGCGCGGAAGCGCCGGCCTCGCTGCAATGCGCGCTCGGCGCTGGCGGGCGCGGATCGCCCCGCGCGCTCGTGCGCTCCTCTCCGCCGGAAGCGCCCCCGGACAGGCGCGCTCGCGACCGCCGGCCATGCAGCGCGACAGCCCGTGATTGGCTGTCCCCGGCTGATGTCACACCGACGCAGACGCTCTTCCGTTACGCCCGCTCGCCACGGATCGACGCCATCCTGGAGTGGCCAGATTGTGCATGCGCCGGGCCATCGACTGCGCTATACTGAATAAGGGCAGGGGCTTGGTGCATTCCTGCGTGACAGAGGTGGTAGATGTATTCAGCGAATCGTCGCAGGAATATCGAGCGGGAGGAGCGCGTGCTCCAACGCGGGAAGCGGGAACAGGCGGCCGGCAAGCTCCTTCAGAAGGTCCCGGAGCTGACGAGCTTGAACCTGGAGATCCGCGAGACCCGGTCCAACGGGCTGGCGAACGACACGCAGTACATCCGTCGTGTCGTCGTCGAGCACGCGCATGCGCTGTTCGAGATGCCGTGCTCGTACTCTTCCTGCGACAACGGCGGCTACGACGTCACGCGGGAGATCCTGAACGCCCTCAGCTCACGCGCGGCGCGGTTCGAGGGTGAATGCGCCTGCCGGGGGAGCTGTGGCAGCGAGTTCTGCTCCAGGGTCCTCCGTTACGTCGCCACGGCCACGTACCGGACGAACGCCGAGGCCGGGGCCTAGAACGAGCGCTCATCGTCCGAGGCGTGCCTCGGGCGGTGAGGCACGCTGGACTCACGCCGCGAGCAGCTCGGGCTGCCGGGGGCGAACGAGCTCACCAGCAACAAGCTGAATCACCGTGATGCCACGGGCGGGCTCGACCTGGAGCTACGGCCGGGCGGCGATGCGCCCGACGCAGCGCGAGCATGGCCCCGGGACAGGGTGGCCGGCGCGGCGCGCTCGCTCCGCCACGTCGGCGCGCTCGCTCCGCCACGTCGGCGCGCTCGCTCCGCCACGTCGGCGCGCTCGCTCCGCCACGTCGGCGCGCTCGCTCCGCCACGCCGCGGGCGACGCTGTTCAGGACCCGGTCCGGGTCGCTGCACGACGTGGCTGGGGGCTCAGGGCGTCTCGGGCTCGATGTGCCGGCGCCACTCGTTCCGTGCGCTGGCGTAAGCGGTCCGGGCCGCGAGCTCGCGCTCCACGCCGGTGATCGCGGGCATCTTGCGGTGAAGCATCTCGCCGGTGATGGCGATCTCTACCTGGGTTCGCGCTTCGCGCAGCGTGCCGGGCCATCCGCCTGCGGCGGGGCGGCCTTCTCGATGAAGGTCCTGACGCCAGCGCCTGGCCCACGCCTGGCCCAGCGTGGTCGCGCTCTGCTCGATGAACCGCTGTCGGGCAGTCGTCTGCGCCGAGCTGTCCTGCTCGGCTGCTGGTCCGGACGGGGCGCTCTCGGCGCCCTGGCTTGGCGCTTCGCGTTTCACTCTACGACCGGAGGCTGAGGCCCCGGGACGATCCCCGCGATGTCCGGATCCTCTCCCGGTGAGCCGTTTTCGCCGGGGCCCTTTTCCCTGCGGCGCGCGACGCGGTTCGCGTCCTTCTCGCGCTGCTTCTCTTGCCGGGCGCGTTCTTTTTGCCGCTTCAATGCTCCCTGCTTCTGCATGCGGAACCAGGCCTTTCGGCGCCGTCGGGCGCGTTCTTCAGCGCCTTGCGGCGCGTTCTGACAGCGCGGGCGCGGCGGCGCACGAACGCCGCCGCGCCGCGCCCGTGATCAGTAACGGTCGCCGCCGCCACGGCCGCCGCGGCCACCGCCGCCGCCGCCGTAACCGCCCCGGCCACCGCCGCCACCGCCGCCACCGCCGTAGCCACCGCCACCACCGCCGCCGAAGCCACCACCACCGCCGCCGCCGCCGAAGCCGCCGCGCGCCGGGCGCTCCTGCGCCTCGTTGACCTTGAGCGCGCGGCCGTCGAGAACCGAGCCGTTCAGCTGCGCGATCGCGCTGTTCGCGGCCTGGGCAGAGCCCATGGTCACGAACGCGAAGCCGCGGGGCTGCCCGGTCTCGCGGTCGGTCGGCATCGCGATCTCACGAACCTCGCCGGCTGCGGCGAACGCGGACTCGAGGGTCTCGCGGGTGGTGCTGAACGAAAGGTTTCCAACGTAGAGGCGATTTCCCATGCCAACCTGCTCTTTTCTACGGCTTTCTGTTGCGCCATGAGGCGCTCTCGGCCTGCCATCCGACGAAGCCGTAGCGGGATCGAACGGAGACGTGCCGCGCGGAACCCCCGCGCGGTCACACGGTGCGTCGTCCAGTCGTCCGAGCGAGCTGCAGTCTCCCT
Source organism: Sorangium sp. So ce321 (assembly GCF_051530195.1). Classification (NCBI taxonomy): domain Bacteria; kingdom Pseudomonadati; phylum Myxococcota; order Polyangiales; family Polyangiaceae; genus Sorangium; species Sorangium sp. So ce321. The sequence continues at coordinate 10,203,871 of NZ_CP150329.1, forward strand.
CGCGAGAGAGGGAAGAGGGAAAGCGTCGTGTCGAGGGCCAGGGACGTTCGTGAGGATGAGCATCCTAGCCCGACGTGACGTTTTCCGCAAGCGGGCCGTTCCGTCTTCGTCCGCCTTCGTCGCGGAGGCCGTTGTCGAGCACGTCAAGCGCGCGAAGTCCCCGACGAGCTCGTGAGCGCCATCGCTTCGTCCCGGGCGATCTGAGCTGTATCCGGGGCTGGATCCGAGCTGATCGGCGGAAAAGGGGGCCAGCCGCGACCGCGGCGGGTACGATGCGCGACAGCTCGCCGATCCCGGGTGCGTCGCGCGGAGCGCAAGGCTGGCGTGCGCGGCGCGCGCCGCGCGTGTCGGCGTCACGAGGACGCTGCCTCTCCCATCGCGCGAGAGCGTCGTCGCCGGGCCCGGCGCGCGCGGCGACGGCGCGGCGCGGGCCGCGCGCCAGCTGGCTCGCGCGCGGCCATGTCGCGCCTGAGCCGGCGTGGACGAGGTCCCGCGCCTCGGGCAAGATGAATGGGTATGGATATGGCGGCTCGAGATGAGGTGTTGAAGCGCTGGCGCGCGCGCGGCTTCCACGGCGGGCTGTGGACCGATCCGCCCGGCCGCGTGTGGAAGGACTATGTTCACGGCGACGACGAGCTGTTGATGGTCCTCGAAGGCGAGCTCGAGCTGGAGCTCGCCGGCGAGACGATCGTTCCCCGCGTCGGCGAGGAGATCGAGATCCGGGCTGGCGTGGTGCACACCGTGCGCAACCGCGGGGCGACGACGGCCCGCTGGCTGTATGCCTACGGGCGACTCGGCTGATCGCCCGCGCTCGCGCTGGCGCCCGCTGCGGCGACGTCGCCGTGCGGCCCGGGCTGGGCCGCGGCGGCGCCGGCCTCGGCGGGGGAGGTGCGGCTCGCGAGCCAGAGCCAGAGGACGAGGGCGCCGAGCGCGATGCGGTACCAGCCGAACGGCGCGATGCCGTAGCGCTTGAGGTAGCGCAGGAAGACGGCGATCACGAGCAGGGCGACCGCGAACGAGACGGCGAGGCCGACGGCGAGGGCCGTGGCGCCGCCGGGCGCCTCGAGGAGGGTGCGGCCGTTCTTGGCGAGGTCGAAGACCGTCGCGGCGCCGAGCGTCGGGATGGCGAGGAGGAACGAGAACTCGGCGGCGGCGGCGGTGCTGAGGCCCGAGAGCTGGCCGCCGACGATGGTGGTCATCGAGCGCGACGCCCCTGGCCAGAGCGCGAAGCACTGGGCGAAGCCGATCGCGAGGGCGCGCTGGAGCGTGACGTCCTCGACGCGCGGCGCGCCCTGGTCCGGCCGGCGCCGGCGCGCGGACTCGACGCCGATCATCAGGAAGCCACCGGCGATGAGGGCGACCGCGACGGGCCCTGGCCCGAAGAGGTATGCCTTGATGGCCTTGTGGAAGAGCAGGCCGACCAGCGCCGCGGGGAGGAAGCCGATCGCGATCGCGAGCGCGAGGCGGAGGCTGTCCGGATCGCGCCGGAGGATGCCGCGCACGGTGACGGTGAGGCGCTCGCGGAAATAGACGACCACGGCGAGGACCGCGCCGAGCTGGATCACGATATCGAGCGTCTTCGCCGCCTCGCTCTGGTGGCCGAGCCACGCGCCGAGCAGGATGAGGTGACCGGTGGACGAGACGGGGAGGAACTCGGTCAGGCCCTCGAGGACCCCGAGCAGGACGGCGTCGAACCAGAACATTGCGCGCAGTCTATCCGCACATGGGCGGCGGGGGATCGAGAGCGTGCGCCGGATCGAGCGGCGTGGCGGGGCCGCGGCGCGGCGGGGGCGGCGCGATGGCAGGGTGTGCGGTGGACGCCCGCGCGATGGCGGACGGAGGTCGGCCGCCCTGGCGTGACAGAACGGCCGCGTGGCTGAGGATCCTGAGTACGTGCGGGCGCCGCTGCGTGATGCAGGCGGATGGTGGCTCGGATCTCCTGTCGACCCGGGTCGACAGGAGCAGCCTTCACGCTTGACATTTCCCGGTCGCCTTGGAATCCCTTTCCCACTTCTTTCGACGCTCCGCGCCAACCACGACGGCCGGCCCGTTTGGCCCCGGTGAGCACCTCGTGGTAACTCTGCGACTCGGCTAGGACCAGCCTTGCTGAGGCTACCGTTCCGATGAAAATCACCTTCTCGAATCTGGGAACGATCCGGCGGACGACGCTGGATCTTGCGCCGCTCACGGTGATCATCGGGCCCAACAACTCGGGGAAGACCTACGTAGCCTACGCGACGTATGGGCTGTTTCAGGATGGGGAAGAGCTGGCGTTTGCTCATGTCCGCGATCTACGTGTCGTCGTCCGAGGGGACGCCTTGCAGATCCCCATCGACAAGCACCTCGAAAGCTTCGTCGCTCGCATCCTCCGTGCACACTCCGAAGAGCTCGGTGGGCGGCTCGATACATTCTTCCAGGACTCCAGCGGCAAGCTCTTCTCGAATACCAGGCTCAGGTTGGACATCGAGTCGGCCGAGTTGCGGGCTGCCGTCGAAAGCAATCTCAAACGATTGCCTTACCCGGGTCAGTTCTCGGTCAAGAGCAGCGCTGTGTTCATCAAGATGGACGGCAGTGACCGAGCAGCAGTCGGGGTTTACTCGTCGGCCTTCATACACAATCTGATCCGCGAGCTCTTTCCAAAGCCCCTCCTGCTGCCCGCTGAGCGCAACGCGTTCATCATCACCTACAAGATGCTCGCGAACCGCCGCTACAAGCTCCTCAAGGACGCGCAGCGGGAGATCTTCGCGAAGCGCAGCGTCACCAAGCGCCAGCTCGACCTGCTCCGCGAGCAAGGAGAGGTCCGCTACCCGAGGCCTGTCGAGGATTTCCTCGACTTCCTCACCGACGTCGAGCTCTCCGCGGGCCCGCTCCCGCGCGGCAAGAGCGCGTTCCACGCGCTCGCCGATGCGATCGAGCAGAAGATCCAGCGCGGGAACAGGACGCGCTTCAAGCCAACGCGCCTCGGCGGCCAGGAGATCAAGGTCGACGTGAAGCGCGGCCTAAGCATCGACCTCTACAACGCGTCCTCGTCGATCAAGCAGCTCGCGCCGCTCTTGCTCTACCTCCGCTTCCGCGCCGCACCGAACGATTTCCTCATCATCGACGAGCCCGAGATGGGGCTGCACCCGGAGTCCCAGGCCCGCCTCCTCGAGGCGCTCGCCATCCTCGTCAACCTGGGCGTGCGCGTCCTCGTCACCACGCACAGCCCGTACATCATGGCGCACCTCAATAACCTGGTGCACGGCGACGTCGAGCACCCGCGCAGGCTCAAGGCCCAGGCCCCGGTGCTCTACCTCGGCGACGAGCGGGCGTTCCTGCCCATGAGCAAGATCAGCGCCTACGAGATGCAGGGCGGCGAGCTCCGCTCGCTCAAGGATCCCGACTACGGCGTCCGCTGGGACACGCTGAGCGACGTCTCCGTCGAGCTCCAGCAGAAGTTCTTCGCGATCGACGGGAAGGGCAGCAGGGCCAGTGGCGAAGAAGAGTAGGACGCCGCGCGACCTCCTCGCGGCCAAGAAGGACGAGCTCAACTGGACCCTGTTCCACTTCCTCGAGAACCTGCTCGTATTCTGCGCCATGGGGACGCGCAGCGTCCCGCCCGAGAGCGGCGTACAGTTCCAGATCAGCTCGAAGATCAAGAGCGACGGGATCTGCTTGCTCTTCAAGGTCGATCGCAAGCGCGATCCGCTGATGCCGGCGGCCGGCGTCAAGCCGGACTACCTGACGGTCCACGTCACGGCCGAGCGCTGCCTCTGCACCATCATCGAGATGAAAGGGCGCGACGAGAAGAACCTCGAGCACGGCGTCGACCAGATCAAGGCGCTTCGCGACCGGCTCCACGATGAGGTGAGAGAACACCTGCCCACGGCCTGCAAGATCAAGTTCCAGGGTATACTGCTGGCTCCGCACAACGCGCAGCTTCCGCTGCCGAGGCTCGCGAAAGAAGCGAAGGCCGGCCTCACGATCCTGCCCATCCGGTACACGCACAAGGCCGAGCTCTACCCTTACGTCCGCAAGCTCAACGCGATCGCGGAGCAGTACGAGCACATGATGCTCCCGCGGGATAGAGACGAGCTCAATCCGATCGAGGCGCTGCTCGCGCGGTGCGCGCTCCCCGTCCGTATCGATGATCCCTTTCGCGCCAGGCACGTGCGTCCCCGTCAAGGCCGCTCGGGCATCTACCTGAACTACGTGCGTCCCAGCGGCCCGGCCGATGAGTACGGGGTGCTCGTGGCGAACAGCGACCGTGCTGTCGTCGCTGCGCCCGCACCGGCGAGCAGCTTCGTCGAAGAGATCCGCGCGGCGCTCGGCCGGCTGAGGCTCGGCTGGGCCGAGCGGGTCGAGTTCACCACCTTCGCCGCGTCCGCGCCGCGGTGAGGTTCGAAGTCGTCCGGCACAGACCAGCTCGCGCCGCTCGGCGCCCGACCTACCAGAGCCGCCGTGCGATCCGGCGGGCGAGCGCCTCTCTGGCGAGCTGTAGCCGTCGGGCGGCCGTGGCCGGAGCGAGGCCGTGAGCCCTGGCGTGGGCGATTACGGTGCGGGGGCCTGCCGCGGCGAGGAGAAGCTCGCGATGGGGGGCGGGCAGCTCGACGAACAGGCGTAGCGCGGCGCGGGCCAGGAGCCGGCCATCCGGGTCGACGCTGCCCTCGTCGACCAGCACGCGCGGGTCGTCGATCGGAACCTCGCGGCGGACGTGGGCGCGCCCCAGGTGATGGCCCGCCTGCCGCCACGTGATGCCCTGCAGCCACGCATGGAGCGCGCGGCGCGGGTCGGCCCGCGGATCGGGGCGGTACCTGCCGGACTGGATGGCTTTCCAGGCGGCAACGAGCACGATCTGGAGCAGATCCTCGCGATCGCGCGCGGGGACGCCGCACGCGATGAGCCTGGCCACGATGAGGCGCTGCTCCGCCACGAGGACGCCGACGGATGGGAAGGCCGCCGCCCGCAGCGGCGTAGGCGGCGACGGAGAGGGCGGCGCGCCGCGCTTCAGATGGCTCACCAGGCTCTCCGGTGCGTCGAGCCTCGTCCGTCCCGCGGGCCGCCAGGCGAGCTGTTGCTGTCATGGGAGGTGGGTTTTCTGGCGGGAGATCGGAGCCCACCGAGCTCACGTCGTGCAGTGAGCCAGCGCTGCTTCTGAGAGGGCGCGTCCATGCGCGCGAGTTCCCCGATGCGCCCGCGATTCGCTGCGAGATCGATCGGACGCGCTCGGTTTCATGCCCATGATGCCCCGCGAAGCTCGCGCTGATGTGGCGAGAGATCGAGCGCGAACGCTGGCTGAAGAGCTCGGAGCGGGAGAGAGCTCAAACCGCCAAGGACGCCGAGGACGCCGAGGACGCCAAGGAGGGGAGATGAGGAGATGATATCCATGGTGCCTTGACTGCCCCCTCTTCCAGTCGATCCGGCCGACTCGCTCTTCCGGTCATTTCAGAGGGGATGAAGGGCGCCGGTCTTCACGGGGGGCTGTCCAATGCGTCCTCGATGACGGACAGGTACGCGCTGCCTGGGAAAGCCTCGCGGAACCGGGCGGCTCGCGCTGCGGCCTCGGCGCGCCGGCCGGTCTGGACGAGGGCCTGGATCGCCAGGGTCTCGCGTTGCTGGGCTCTCGGGCTGCGCGGGTAGCTCCGCGCGTGGCGCTCGAGCGCATCGAGCGCCTCGGGCGCCTTCCCCGCTCCGAGCGCGGCGATGGCGCGCTGGAGCACGGTCAAATCCGTGTCCAGCGGCGGGACGGTCGCCTTCCCGCTGGTCACGGCAGCAGGCGGTGCCGGCGCCGCAACGACCCATGACGGAGCCGCCGGGACGCCAGTGAGCTCGACCGTCGTGCCCGAGCCGACGGGGGCGGTCGCCAGCGTGTCGCCGCGGGCGAGGGCGATCTCAGGTGGATCGGCGCGAGGCGAGGCGGCGTAGACCGCGCCAGCGCCAGCGCCGGCACCGGCCAGGAACAACGCCGCGCCTGCCGCGACGAGCTTCGCCCGCGCGACCTCGATGCCCGCCCGCGCGAGGCCCGCCGGGGCGCCGCTGGCCGCCCACCCTGGGATCGACTCTGCGCCGTCGTGGAGGGGGAAGTCGGCCCGCGCAGCCTGGCTGGCCCGGGCGATCCCCTGGCCGTCCCCGGGGGCGAGCAGCGCCTGGAGACGCGCCCACAGCAGCTCGCCGACGTCTTCCGGGACGGCGAGCCGAGCGTCCCCGAGATCGAGCAGCAGCGGCCCGTGGGCCAGGGCGAGCGGCGCCAGCGCGAAGCGAGCACCGCACACGCCGAGCGCATCGCGGTCGCTCGCGCTCAGCCGCTTGACCGCGGCCGCGAACTCCTTGCGGGCGCGCCGCAGCCGATCCCACGCGGTGTTCTCCGAGATCTGGAGCGCCTCGGCGATGGCGCGCATGTCGAGGCCCTCGAGCTCGTACAGGATGAACACGACGCGCCTGTCGCTCTCCAGGCGCTGGACGAGCTCCCGGACGATCCGCTGCGTCTCCGCCCGCGCGAACAGCGCCTCCGGGTCGCACCCCGGGTCGACGACGTCGATGCGGTCGGCCTCGGAGCGCGCGAGCAGCTCGCGCCGGTTCCGGGCGAGCCGCTGGTGCCGCAGGGCGAGGTGCGACGCGATGCTCGCCACCCATGCCTTCATGGGGAGGCGGGGATCGTAGTCATCGAAGCGGCGGTGGACGACCAGGAACACCTCCTGGGCGACGTCGCGGAGGTTCCGCGCCGGGACGCCCATCCGCCAGAGCACCCGGAGGACGTACTGGAGCAGGCTCTTGTAGACGTCCTCGAAGGAAGGCCGCGGCGGCGCTGCCGGGGGTTCAGGGGCGGCGTCCTGGGCGGGGACCGGCGTCAGCCGGCGAGGTCGTGACTCCCTCATCAGTACTTATTCCGGCGAGATGGGCCGGGTTGTGGCGAAATCGTCCGCTGGGCAGAAAAAAGAAGCCGGAAGGGCGGGGCTCGGGCGATGGCCGTCCCGCCGGACGCCTGAGCTCGGCGACGCGTGCTTGCTGGGGGCGACGGCGGAAGATCGCACGCGGCTCACGTGGACGTGCGGCGCGCTGATGGCCCCGCTTCGCTTCCGACGAGCTTCCACACGCGCCCGCGTTGCGCGTATTGCTCTGGGCCTCATCGTTCCGTTGTAAAATCGACCTGACGCGCGGCCAACCGGGGACCCAGGAGACCCTTCCCGGCGAGATCGCGCGCCGTGGGTGTCGGCCGGCGCCGGCGAGGGCGGGACATGGCCCTGTCGGGGAGCAAGCCTGAGAAAAATCGATCGGGTTCCGCAATGCTATGAGATCAGTTCCTCGTAGGCAGAGGTCTTGTCACGAGGGTCGCCTCGTGGTCTCCTGGCACGCGTGATCGAGCCGTGTGGTCCCTGCCGACGTGGCCGCGCGAGCGAGAGCGAGAGCGAGATGGGACGATGCGACTGACTCGGTGCACGAAGCGCGCGGTCATGGCAGCATGGGGCGCCGCGGTGCTTGGCCTGGGGGCCTGGCTGGCGGGGTGCGATGCCGGGATCGCCTATATTGACGATGTAGGCATATCGGTCTGTGACGATCCAACCCTTCCAGATGCCACGGACCCGGGCGGTCCCTGTTATGATGCCGGTACCGACGCGGGCACGTGCGTGGACGCAGGCGAGGACTGCGCCGACGCCGGCATCGACAGCGCCGTCGCTCCCGGATTCGACGCCACCCTGCCGGAGACCTGCGCGGGGCAGTGCGTGCCGAGGGAACCGCTCGGCTGGTCCGAGCCGGCACTGCTCTGGATCGGCCCGCCGGACCGAGCGCCCGACTGCCCCGCCGCCGCGCCCAGCGTCGGGTACGAGGGCCATGGCGATTTCACGGCGGCGACGCCGCCCGCGTGCCCGACCTGCCTGTGCGACCCGCCGGACGCCTCGTGCGAGCTGCCGGCCACGTGGAACATCTACGCAAGCTTTCCCTGCGATGTACCCGGCGCGACCGAGACCTCGTTCGCGGCACCGGACGGATGGGACGGCGCATGCACGTCGACGAACGCGCTCGCGGCCGGACACGTGTGCGATGGCGGCTTGTGCGCGCAGTCGCTCGAGATCGCGGCACCGCACGTGCTCCCCGGAAGCTGCGCGTCGAGGAGCGCAGAGGCGCCCGAAGTGCAGCAAGAGCCCAGGACCGGCGGAAGCTTCGCCACCCTTGCGCGGGCGTGCACCGGCACCGTGATCGCGCAGTGCGCCGATCCGGGGATGACCTGCACGCCGGTTTCACCAACCGGCGACGACGCGCCCCCTGACGAGTTCCTGACCTGCATCCACCACGAAGGAGATCAGAACTGCCCGGCAACCTACCCGGCTCGGCACGTCTTCTACGCAGGCGCCGACGATACGCGCAGCTGCGCTCCCTGTGGCTGCGCCGAGCCCAGCGGAGCGACGTGCAGTATTCTGGCATCCGCGTTCAGCGACGGCGCGTGCTCGCAGTTCGTTGTCGGCGTCGTGGTGAGCTCCGAGGCCCCTTTCTGCGGCGCCATCTCCCCCGGTACGGCGCTCGGGAGCAAATCCGCGGGCGTCGTCCACCTCGATCCGGGCACATGTACGCCGACCGGCGGCGAGCCGACAGGTGACGTCGCGCTGCTCGGCGCCACGACGTTCTGCTGCCTCCCCGAAATGCCGGTGCCTGCCTGAAGCAGATCGACGCAGCTCCTCACGAGCCACCGTGACCAGCTTAAATCGGTACATTTCCTGCCTCGGAACGCCACGCGAGCCGAGCAGCCAGGACGTGCCGGGCGCGTGCAGCCCGTCTCATTCTTATTCCGGCGAGCGCGCTCGAATCACCACGAGAGCGTGCTTGCTTCAGAAAGAAGCCACAAGACGGACGACCCCGGTCCCGGATATTGGAGGCGTGGACCACAGCACGCGGCCCGGAGTGGCAAGGCCCGGCGGGATGACATGGATCACGACATCGCCCGCAAGCTGCCCGGCAAGATGGGTGGAGAACGGCACCTCCACGCCACCGCGTAGCCCGAGCCCCGCGTATGGCAGCATTACCTCCCCCACGACGTTGACCATGCCGAAGTGCCGCACGCGGCCTGCCGTGACCAGGCCACAGCCGAAGAACCAGGCTGCATGTCCGCAAGGGACAACCGAGCCGCCGAGCCAGGACACCCCGAAGATCCTGCCTCGATACGGCGCGGCGGCGACCGGCAGGTGCCAACCTCCCTCGAGCGAGAGCGAGAACGCCTCCCATCGGGCCCCCACGGACCCCGAGAACCCGACCGCCGGGGCAGGCGCGATGCCCTCGGCGATCAGCGCCCCAAGGCCGACCTGAAACCGCGGCCAGGCCAGCGAGGGGCCCGGGCGCGCCACGGGCCGTGCCGGAGCGCCGGGCTGGCACGGCGGCGCCGGGACCGGGGCCGGCGCGCGCGGCGAGGGCTCTGACGCCGGCGGTGAGGCTGCCTCCAGTGGCGCCGGCTCTGGCGATGGCGGGACCCCCGGCGCCGGCTCCCTCGCGGATCGCGCCGGGCGCAGCACGATGGCGAGGGCGGTGCCGACATCCGCCACGAGCGCCCCGCAGGCCGTGCTCGCGAGCTCCTGGCCGCCGAGGCGCCGGCCGTCGCTGTCGTACAGCGCGATCTCCCCCAGGAAGCGGCGCCCCTGGCGCACGAGGACCACGTCGACCAGCCGGCCGCCGCCTTCCACGAAGGGGTCGGTCCCGCCGAGCTGCGCGGCGACGACGTCCCGGAGCGCCTGCTCCTCGGGGCACCCCTCCGCGCCCGGGCCGCGCGTATAGGACAGCCGCACGCCGCCCGGCGGAGCCTGGCCGAGGGCCGGCGGCGCGGCCAGCACCAGGGACACGGCAAGACTGCACCCGAGGACGTTCAGACGTGGATGGCGCAAGGGACTCCGCTCGAGCGTGAGGCACCGGATGCAGGGCCAAAACCAACGGGCCACGACCGGATGCGACCGGCTCCGAGTGGAATTACGGAGCACGACCGGTACCCGACAATGCATTTTTCCGCGTCGGCACGATCCGCTAGGCCCGCCCTGCCAGGCGCTGGAACCCTCGAGGCGTGCAGAACGGATCGATGACCCCTTCCGGGAAGCCCACCGGCCTTTCCAGCAGGTCGACGACCTCTGAAAAGAACCCGATCGGTCTGCACCCGCACGACGGCGACCCGTTGCGGGAAGCCCGGGGACATCTCCGGGCAGGCCGGCGACTCGTCCGCGAACCCCCGGAGCCTCGCCCGCGGGTCGCCGGCCCGTCCGGGAACCCTCCAGGCATCCCCCACCAGGTCGTCGACCCGTCCGGAATGCCCGGAAGGCTCCCGGACAGGGCTCGCCGCGCCACGCCCTCCCCTGCCCGCAACGGCAAGGAGCCTCCGTCCGTCAGGGAGGCAGGTGAACAGGAGCGAAAAACTTCAATGCCACTCCTCCCCTCACCCCTCCTCGCGTGTGCCTCCCATGCTCCGCCGCTCGCGTCGCATCGATGCTCTCGAGCGCCGCTGTGGCGCCGAGAGCACATTGACGACGACAGGAGCCCTGGACTCGGGACACCTGCGTTCATAGGGTGGCACGATGGACCAAACGTTCGATGCTTCCGTGTATGTTCGCGCCCCGATCATCAACATCGCCAACGGCGTGACCCTCGCCAACGCGCTGGTCGCAGCCTGTCCGGAGACGGCGCCGGAGAACGTCGCCAAGGCGTGCACGAAGCTGAAGGCCGCCGCGGAGGCAGGCCAGAAGGCGCTCACCGCGCGCCGCCGGGAGAACGGCGCCCTGTCCGAGGAGGACGTGCGGGTGCTCGACCGGGAGGCCGACGCGAGCTTCGGAGCGCTGCGCATGCGCCTCATCGCCTACTCGATGCTGCCCGCCGAGCGCTTTCCGAGGGCGCGGCGCGCGGAGGAGCTGGTCAAGGAGCTCTTCGGCGATGATGGCCTGTCGTTCCTCACCACCGAGTACTCCGCGCAGAACACGGTGATGGCCTCCATCGTGGAGCACATCCAGGAAGCCGCGCTCCAGCCGGAGATCGACGCGCTCGCCGGACCCGAGTTCCTCGAGCAGATCGGCAATGTCCTGCCGCGCTACGACGTGATGGTGAGAGACAGGCTGCAGAAGGAGGCCGCCGCGACATCGAACCTCGCCACCGTCGTGCGCGCCATCCAGTCCGCCATCGTGAGCTATGCGACCAAGGTGGCCGGCATGGTCGACGAGGACGAACCCGCGACGATCGAGGCCGTCCGGAGGGCTCTCCGCCCGCTCGACGCGCACCGCGAGACCGGCGCGCGCCGGACGCAAGGCGCCGCCAAGGGCGAGGCGACGAGCGGCGCGCCGGCCTCCCCTGCCGCGCCAGCCTCCCCGGCCTCCCCGGCCGCCCCGCAGGCCGGGCCTGGAGCCACCCCGCAGGCGACCGGGGCTGGAGCCCCTGGCGGTGGAGAGCTGAGCGCGCCGGTCTGAGATGCAGGCCAGTTCCAGCGGGGCGAGCCGTGCATCCAGCGCCAGACCGCCCATGAAACACAAAACGCGCTCGCGGGCGCCACGCCCGCCGGGTACACCCTGCGCGCCTGGCGCCCGCGAGCTGCGGGCCTGACTACGGGACGAGCCTCCGGCTCAGCTCATCACCATGTTCGCATGATCGCCATTCGCCCGCGCGAGCACCGACGCCTTGATCCAGGACCGCACCATCTCGAGGTGGCGCGCCTCGGCGGCGCGCGCGTCCATGAACTGCGCCGTGATCTGCTGGTCGTTGAGGCCCTGGGACATCTCGATGAGCACGTCCCATGCATCGTTGTCGGTGAGCTCGGCGATCAGCATCGCCTCCAGCGCGTCGGCCAGGTTGGTCCTCGGATCCGTCACGACCTTGATCAGGCCGCACGAGGCGACCCCGTGGACGTCGGCCAGCGGCGTCTCGGCCGTGGGATCCGCGCCCAGCTTCCGGACCACCGAGGCGACGAGGAGGAAGTGCTCCGCCTCGTCCCGGTAGATCTGCTCGATCTCCTCGCGCGTGGGGCCGCCCTCGAACGAGCCGAGCGCGTCGAACTTCGCGAGCACCCCTTTCCATAGCCGGCTCCCCGCCCGCTCGAAGGCGAGGCGCTCGCCCAGCTTGTCGAGCAGGACGAGCGGCGCCTCGCCCTTCAGCGCCTGGAGCGCCGTCTTCACGGCCCCCTTGAGCGTGCCGGGCGGGGGCATCGTCCCGACCCGCTCCTCCTGCCGCGCGTAGTGGGCGAGGACGCTGGCGATGGCCGAAGCGTCGCCCGCGCTGCTCGGCGGCATGATCGTCGCGCCCACGACGACCTCCTTCGAGTCCATCGGCGACATGTCCATCCCGGTGCGGTTCATCCCCGCTGTCGTCTCGGTCTTCATGCTGACCTCATCTTGTAAACCTTCGCGCCGTTGCCGTTCGCTTCGTTGCCCTGAGGCGCCTGGAGCGCGAGCTCCGTGCCGGGGACCCAGACGTACCCCGCCGCGACCGTCTCGGAAGGCGAGCCGGCCATGTTGAGCCGCTCGCGGTAGGCGAGCGTCTGCGGCGATTCAGGCACCTGGCGCGGATCCACGATGTTCTTGCCGACGGCGCGCAGGTGCACCTCGCTCTGCAGCACGCGGCGGACGAACTCGCGGTGGCTCCTGAACTCGATGGGATCGGGCAGCTCCTTCGGCAGGATCTCCGCGGCGTCGCGCTTCTCGATCGTCTCGAAGAGGCGGCGCACGTGCTGAAGCTGCCCGAGCTCGTAGTCGACGAACCGCTCCCAGATCGCCTTGATCCGGGCGTTCGACTCGGACTGCGCACAGCTGTAGTAGTTGTAGACCTCGGTCGCCTCGTGCAGGAGCCACTTCTCGAGCCAGCTCTCGTTGGGATCGATGATCGACTCGTACTGCGTGACGTGCTGCTCCTCGATGGAGGCGATCTCGGCGTAGAGCTGCCGCGCCATCGGGTCGGCGAAGGTCGGCCCGACGTTCATGTAGTAGTCGTGCGTCTGGTGCTCGGACGCCATGATCGTGAGCGCGTTCAGCTTGGTCAGCGGCGCCGCCGTCCTCCGATCATAGGGGGCCCGCAGGTCGTCGTCGGGGTGGCGGTGCTCCACGCTCGTCGGCCTGCCCGGACAGATGTCCGTGTAGCACTGCAGGATGTTGTTCGAGTCCTTGCCATGCACCCGGTCCATCAGCGCCGAGTACCGGTACAGGTGGTCGAAGTCCTCGAGCATCCCGAACCGGTAGATCTGGGCCATGTACTCGTCGGGCTCGTTCATCGCGACCGACGCGGTGACCTCGATCGCCACCTGCTCGAAGCCGATGGTGGTCTCGAGCACGGACAGATCGCCCGGCAGGAGCCAGTTCACCATCGTCTGCTGGTGCTGCTCGACCCGGCGGATGAGGGCCAGCTCCCGCTGGAGCGCGCCGTTCATGCGAGCACAAGCATGAGAGAAGCGCACGGCCTCGGACTCGATGCCGTTCATCAAGATGATCCGGACGCGGGTGAAGGCGTCATCGTTCAGCTTGCTCGACGGGATGCTGACCAGCTCCCGCCAATCGAACTGCTGCTTGTCTAGCGGTGTGCCCCGCTCGTTCAACAAATCAAGTGCCACCTTGACCTCCAATCTCCGGGGTATCTGCAAGAGGCGCTCCACGGAAGGCGCCGGTCCTGTCCACGACAGCCGAGAGCCACGATGAGGCACTCGGCCACAGCTGTCGCAAGATCGCCTGCGCGCTACTTACCTCCATCGCTCATGAGGCGCGCGTAGCACGTGTTGATGAAATCCGAGATCGCCGCAGCGCCGAGCAGGAACGAGGCTCCGCGCGTGAGGCGCGGAGACGCGAAGTAGCCGATGGTCAACGCCAGCGACGCCCACATGGCGGCGCACCGAGGACACGTGAGGAGCTCCCCGAGGGCGCGCGTCATCCCCTCGCCGCGCGGCTCTTCGTGCGTGCCGCCCGAGGGGTCCTGCTCCACATCGGTGAACGGCGCGCGCACGGCGCGGGCCACCTTGTCGCGCGTGATGAGCCGGCTCAGGCGGTTCGTGGCGAGCCCGAGGAGCGCCGCGTCACGCAGGGGGATGCGTGACGGCACGGGTCGCCCGGCACGCGCCAGGAGCGCGAAGGCGCCAGCCGACAGGCCCAGATAAGCACCCATCAGCTTGACGTAGTGGGCGAGAGGCTCGTCTTCATGGCCCTGCCCCAGCAGCGAATCGAAGCTCAGCATGGCGCCGCAACACGCAACCTGCGTGCCCCGCGGGCTCGGCGGAGCCTCGATGACGAACTGACGGGCTCGACTGGGCCGAGGCGACTGGCGGGCTCAACAGAGCTGGTGATCGCGCGGCAACGGATGAGGCGCCCGCGCGCAACGGGCTCTGCGGTATCCAGGGTGCGGCGGGCGAGGTGTGCTGTCGAAGAGCGGATGAGGGACCCACGTCCCGGTCGAGCGGCTCAGGCGCCGCTCGTGCCCTTCTCTTCCCACCACTGCGCCATGCGCGTCTGCATCTCCTCCACCGAGACGTCCTCGATGACGGCCGACAGGACCCACTGGTGGCCGAACGGGTCCTCGACCCTGCCCTCGCGCCGGCCGTAGAACTGGTCGTCGATGGGATAGATGATCTTGGCGCCCGCCTCGATGGCGCGCGCGGCGACGGCGTCGGGGTCCTCGACGTTGAGCGTGAGGACGATGGGCGAGCCGCCGAGCGCCCTCGGGCCGCGCGCGTTCCACTGGGGGGCCTCGTCCGCGACGCTGATGACCGAGTCGCCGATGATGAGCTCGGCACAGACGATGTTGCCGCCCAGCTTCGGGTCGGCGAGGCGCAGCTTCTCGGTCGCGCCGAACGCCTTCTTGTAAAAAGCGATGGCGTCCGACGCGCCGGCGACGACGAGGTGAGGCATGACGGCGTGGTAGGGGGGCGGGGCGATGGGGTGCGGTCGCTTGGTCATGGGCGGAACATGGCCGCGCGGCCGGAGTGGGTATTGTAAAAACGTGCCGGCCGGCTCAGCCTTCGAGCCGGACGTGGTTCCGCTCGCGGCGCCGCGCGACGTACTCGGTCGGGGTCAGGCCCGCGAAGGCGCGGAAGTCGTGGATGAAGTGCGCCTGGTCGTAGTAGCCGCACGCGGCCGCGACGCCCGCCCACGAGATGCGCTCGCCGCGCTCGATCGCCGAGATCACCTGCTGGAAGCGCCGCACGCGGCAGTAGCGCTTCGGGGTGAGGCCGACCTGCTCGGTGAAGCTGCGGATGAACCGCTTCGCGCTCATCCCGAGCTGCCCCGTCACGTCGGCCACGGTGCAGGCGCGGGACGGGTCGGCGAACGCGGCGAGGGCGAAGTCGACCGCGGGGTCGCGCGCGGGCGGCGCGCGCGGGCGGAGGAGCCGCGCGGCGAGGGCGGACTCGAGCGCGCGGAGCCTCGCCTCGGGGGCCTTCGCCTCGAGGACGCGCTCGCGGACGAGGTCGGCGTCGCGGCCCCAGATCGCCTCGAGCGAGACGTGGGCGCCGCCGAGCGCCTCGACGTCCGGGCCGAAGAACGGGAACGCGCCGCCCGGGGTGAACTCGGCGCCGATGATCTCCCGCTGCTCGGCCGTGTCGATCGTGATGTGCTCGGCGTGGGCGCCGCAGACGGCGATGCCGCGGAGGCGGTGGCAGCGCGCGAGCGAGGGGGCGCCGCCGGCAGCGGCGACGCCGGCGGGGTCGTCGTACCAGCGCAGCTCGTCCTCGGCGATGTTGATGAGGAGGTTCACCGCGCCGCTGGGGAGCACGCGCTCGAGCACATGGGGGAGCTCGGGGGTGGCGTAGTACCAGAGCTGGCTGACGAAGCGGGCGAGAGGGGGTGGCGGGGTGTGGATGACGAAGCGCATGGGGCGGCCCGGGGAGACAGCATGCCACGGGCGGAGGACGAGCGGGCGCCCGCCGCCTCAGCGGACGCCGTCGATCCAGGCCGCGATGATCTCTCGGTCGCTCTCGGAGAACTCGATCCCTGGCGGCGGCATGTCGCGCTCGGCGACCACGCGCTGGCGGATGGCCGTCCTGCGCGACACCCATGCTGCGTACGTCGACAGATCGATCCCCGCAGGCCCGCCCGGCAGGTGGCACAGGCTGCACGACGCCTCGGCGATCGGCCGGATCTGCGCCTCCCAGCTCTCGGCGTCCTCGCCCTGCGACGCGTCCGCCGAGAAGCGCAGGAGCTCGCCGCCGGCAATGGCCCAGACATCGCCCGTGCTCGCCGCGATGAGCCGGGCATCGAGCGCGAGCCCGATCCCCTCCGTGCGGACCACCGCGTCGCGCTCCAGAAGGCCGAGCTCCGACCCGATGCCCAGCCACACACGGCTGCCGGACGCCGCGAGGCCGTGGATCGCCGGGCCGCCCTCCTCCGCCTCGTACACGAGCGCGAGCGCGCCGTCGTCGTTTTCCCGGTACACCGAGGTCGAGGTCGCGGCGACCAGCCTGCCCTCCGGGTCGAACGCCACGTGCGCGGCCCCGGGGAGGGCGAACGTCGTGATCTCCTCGGCGGCCAGATCGAAGGCCTGGACGGCGTCGGCGCCCGCCAGGGCGATGCGCCCGTCGTCGCCAGCGGTCAGGCTGGTGAACGGGCGCGTCGCGTAGTGCGTCACCAGCTCGCCGTCCGCGATCGCCACGCCCTCCTCGAGCCCGAACACCGCCTTCCCGCCGCTCGTCGCCACGGCCGTCACCACGTCGTGCTCGAGCCCGTAGCGCGCCGAGATGCTCTCGACCGGAGCCCGCGGCCGGATCCGGAACACGCCGCCTTCGCCGTCGATCCCCACCGTCCAGCCGCCGCTCGTGCGATCGGCCGCGGGGACCACCCCGCAAGCGCGCCAGTCGACCTTCGTCGGGTCCGTGCTCGCGACCTCGCCGTGCTCGAGCACCACGGCGCCCTTGCTCCCGAGCACGACGACCGTCTCGCCGCCGTCGACCACGCTCGCGACCTTCCCCACGTCCGCGTCACCCCGGCTCCAGGCGACCGGATACACGGCGAGCACCTCGTCGGGCTGCGGTGGATCGGCGTCCGGCGAGCCGGCGTCCGGCGGCTCGGCGTCCTCCGGGCCGGCGTCCGGCGGCTCGGCGTCCGGCGGCTCGGCGTCCTCCGGGCCGGCGTCCGGCGGCTCGGTGTCCTCCGGGCCGGTCTCCTGCGGGTCCTGCTGCTCCGGCGTGGGCGTGCCCTCCCCGCCCCCGCCGCACGAGAGCGGGAGCAGCGCCCCCACGATCAGCCAGAAGCGGCGCGCCCTCATGTGGCCAGGAGCTCCGGCATGATCTCCCCGTCGCGCAGGTACTTGCCCGGCTCGATGCCGAAGGCGCCGAGGAAGGTAGCGAGCACGTCGGCGGGGCTGATCGGCCGCTCGCCGTCCGAGAACGACCGCGTCACGACGGGCAGGAGCTGCTCCTCGTCGCTCCGGCCCAGCGCGAAGTTGCCCCTGAACCTCGGTGAGAGGATGAGCGCCGAGTTGTTCGGGTAATGATCGCGCCCGCCCGCGGGGTTCATCATCGGCCCACGGCAGAACTCGCTGATCACGAGGATGTGCGTGTGATCCGAGAGCCGCTCGCCGTCGAGCGTCGGGTGGGGCGAGGCGTCGAGCACCTGCACGAGCGTCGCGATCATGTCGAACGCCTCCTGCAGCATCAGCGCGTGGTTCTGGTAATTGCCTGTGTGCGTGTCGAAGCCCTGCAGCCCGAAGCTCGCGCACCGCACCACGTCGCGCTTCATCGCCTCGACCGCGAACGCCGCGCTCACCGCCTCGTCCCCGTGGAACCTGCCGCCGTAGTCGAAGCTCGGCTGCGCTACCTTGAGCTCGCTCGCCGTGAACACGTCGCGGATGCCGCTCGAGAGGACCTTGCGCAGCGACTCGTAGTGCAGGGCCATGCCCTCGTAGACCTCGGGGTAATACGAGATGTCCGCCAGGTCCCTGGCCTCCTGGATGAGGAGCTGCGAGATCTGATCGCGGTCCTCGGCGCGGTCGTAGCGGGTCGTCCTCGTGAGCGACTTGCCGATGGCGCCGATCGAGTCGACGAGCACCGGCATGGCGCGGCGATCGAGGTTGCTCCCGACGAACCACGACGGGAAGCGCGCCGAGACCAGCGGGAAGAGCTCCGCGAGGCCGAGCTCGTTCGCGAGGATCGTGTCGATGCTCGGCGACACAGCGCGGCTGCCGACGAGGTGCTGCCCCGTCGCCGAGAACACGGTGCCGTCGGGGTGGCTGACCGTGTTCATGGCAATGCCGTTGATGATGCACATCCGGTCATAGAGGTCCGCGAGCTTGCCGATCGCCGGACCGAAGACGAGGTTGCTGCCCGAGGGCCGGACGAGCTCGAAGGTGGACGTGCCCGGCTCGAGCGGCCTGTCGACCCAGCGGGTCAGCCCGTCGGTCCTCAGGCTCTCCGTGCTCGGCGGGTCCACGAGGCCCCGGCGCTCGTTGCGCGGATCGGACCAGAGGAGCACGTCCCAGCCGCCCGTGATGTCGATGAAGATGAAGTATTCGTGCTCCCCGTCGGGCGGCGCGGCGAGCGCGCGGAGCACCGGAACCCCGGCGGCCCCGAGCGCCGCGGCGCCGCTCAGCGCCTTGAGGAACGTCCTGCGGTTCGAGCAGCATCTCATGGTCGGCTCCTCAGTAGACGATGAACTCCGGATGGCGGACGAGGCCGTAACAGACCACCGCCCAGCCTGCCTGTTGCGGGGTGAAGCGCGACGTCGGCGCCCCGGGGGCGGCGTGCCGCCGCACCACGTCGCGGAAGACCGCGCGGAAGCGGCCAGCACGCTCGGTCGGGGCCAGGGCCGCCGGATACCCGAGGAACGTCCGGTGCAGGACGTCGAAGCGCGCGGCGAACTCCGCGTCGGTCGGATCCGCGGGCGTCATGTCGAAGGCGAACACGCGGCGCGCCGCGATCGACGGCGGCGGCGGGCTGCTCCGGAGCTCGATCTCGGCCTTGCGCGCGCAGAGCGCGATGCCGAGGCGCTCGAAGGTCCCCATCATCAGCGTGTTCGTGTTCGTCTGGCGGTTGACGTCGAGCTTGTGGTCGGGGAAGCCGAGCGGGCTCATGTAATCGGCCCACCGATCGAACACGATGCCCGCGTCCGCGCCGCGCGCGAGCGCCTCGACCTGGAGGGGCGTGAGGTCGTCGCCGAAGAGCTTCACGTAGGTCTGCAGGTACACCTCCTGCGGGACGAGCCGCGGCCCCTCCTTCGGCGTGTCGTCCTGCGGATCGGCGTGGCCCGGGATCGCCGGCGCCGGCACGCCCACGATCGGCGGCGGCGGCGGCGTGGTCGGCGACGGCGTGGTCGGCGGCGTGGTCGGCGACGGCGGTGTCGGCGGCGTGGTCGATGTCGTCGGCGTGGTCGGCGTGGTCGGCGTCGTGGTCGGCGCGGGCGGCTCCGTCGCGGCGGCCTCCGGCGGCTCCTTGCTGGAGCACCCTGCTGCGGGCGCTGCGATCACGGCGAGCGCCATGGCCGCGAGGGCCGCGAGATATCGAGACGAGCGGGTCATCGCGAGCCTCCATTGCGCCAGACGGCCGACGAGAGGTTGTTGGCGTCCTCGTACGCCGCGGCGCGCACGAGCTCGCGCACGAGCGGCTTCATCCGGTAGCTGCCGCCCACGAACGCCTCCTCGGCCTGCTCGAGGAGCTCGGCGTCGTCGCCGGTGAGGGCCCGGCCGAGGAACGACGAGACGACCTTCTCCGCGACGCAGGGGGCGAACCGCTCGGAGGCCACGATCTGCCGCGCGAGCCCCGCCGGCCCCTCGTCGGCGTGCTCGTGCGAGCCGTAGGCGCCGCGCAGGCTGGCCGAGGTAGCGCCGGTGAACGCCGGATCGTAGAAATTATCGCACTCCTTCTGGGCTGTGCCGCCGGCGGGCGCGCTGCACTGGGTGCTCTCGAGGGGGAAGCTCGAGCCGGGCAGGAAGGTCCAGTCACTCTCGACGACGCGCGAGAAGTAGGCCGCGAGCGGCTCGAGCGAGACGTGGCAGCCCGAGCACCCGGGCCGGATCATCAGGTTCGACTCGTTCGACGGCGGCAGGCGCGTCTCGGTCGAGACGAACTCGCTGCAGAGAAAGACGTTGTAGAGCACGTGCGCGCGGCCGCGGCGCGAGCCGTACTTCGTGAGGAAGATCGGCATGGTGAGCAGGCCCGAGGCGAAGGGGCCGCGGTCCTCGACCTTCACCCAGGCGGTCGTGTCGTGGGGCAGGAGGTCCCTCGGCGCCCGGCTCGGCTCGAAGAGCGAGACCGGGTTCACGTAGCCGAAGCGCTGGCCGCTCACATAATCGGCGCTGCCGAACTCGCCGCCGCAGCACGTCGAGGGAGCGATCCACTGGTAGAACTGCGAGAGCGGGCCGTTCACATAGGTGTACTTGGCCGTGAGGACCTCGCGGAAGTCGCGGTCCTCGGCGACGATGCGCTCGAGGAACTGCACGGCCTCCTGACCCCACCAGAAGCGCGACCAGGCGCCGGTGAACTCCGGGTCCACGACGGTCGGCCGCTCGGCGCCGATCGGCGCGCTGAGCGGCATGGCGAACCCGCGCCGCTCGAGGTTCGGGCCCGCGGTAGGCACGCAGCGCTCGAGGCCGGGGCCGCAGCCGCACTCGCGCGCGAGCGTGACCGAGGTGCCGCTCAGGCAATCGATCGGCGCGTTCGGGTGCGCCCGCGCATAGTCGGTATCATAAGGCAGCGGGAGGAGCCGATCGTAGGGCGGCGGCGTCCCGATCGCCTGGGGCCTGCGGCCGGTGATGAACACGGTGCCTGCCGTCGCGGTCTGCGCCTCCTCCTTGCAGACGCGCACGGCCTGGACCTGCGTGGTGCCGTCCGGCTCGCGGAGCAGCTCGTCGGCCGGCGTGAAGTTCGGGTAGCGCGAGGCCCAGGTCGCCGGGTCGTAGCGATCGCGCGGATCGGCCGTGCGGTAGTCGCGGTAGAGCCACCAGGGCTTCACGAGGACGGTGTTCCGATCGAGCGCCTCCTGCGACACGGGGATCGGCGTGCCGACGCCGGCCGCGTACTTGGGGAACTGCAGCCCGGTCTCGGCCTTGGTGAAGCAGAAATCGCCGTCGGTCTCCGGGCGCTCGCGCCGCTGGAGCAGGCGAAAGTAGACGTACATCGGCCTGCCGTCGGGGCCGAGGATCTCGTGGCGGCGCAGCATCGACGCCTTCGGCACGAACTGGAACGACGGGCCGACGTCGAGGCGCATGAGGTCCATGTAGATGCGCCGGATGCGCTCGGCGTACGCCGGCTGGGCCAGGCGATCGTCGATCCACGCGTCGACGTCGAACGCGGGCGACTCGAACGCGGCGATCTCGTCGCGGGTCGGCATCCTGCCCTGGAGATCGATGGATAGCGCCCTGAAATACCGGTAGTCGCCGAGGCCCGGCGCCGCGTCGGCGCGGGACCCGAGCAGCGCCAGCGGGAGCAAGAGAGCCGCGATTCTTCCAGCTCGTCGCATGGATGCCTCCTACGTGACCTGAACAAAGCGGAGAGACGGGATCTTGCATCGGACGCCGGCGCCAAGCGAGGCTGTCCCTCGGAAAACGCACGCGCCGCATGCCTTCATCAGGCGCGGATGTGGAGGACGCACGCGCCATGCGCCTCCATCAGCCGCGGATGTATGCCGAATGCGCCGCCGCTGTCTCCCCTCGTCGCGCGGGAGTTCCGTCCCGCAGGATCGCATCGAACGAGCCCGCCTCGAGCATGGGACACCCGACGATGCGCCGGTACCCGCCCCGCGACCGTGGCGAACAGCAAACGTGCCATTGGTGCTGACGTGCCTCCCCGTGTCCAGAGTTCCGGCTCCGCAAGGTTTGTCGCTTTCGATGAGCCGTGGCGGGCCCGTCGGAGGACTTCACCTCAGGAACATGCCTGGAGGGAATCCAATGAAGCGCTGGATCACGGCCATCGGGACGGTGGCGATGATGAACGGCGGGTGCGACCCGATCGTGCTCGTTCCGGTGGAGCCTCAGCCGGTGGAGGCGGAGGAGGAGCCGCCCCCGCCATCCCCGAACGCCCTCGCGATGCGCGCCGGCGACTGGCCGCTCCCGCCCGTGGCCTCCCCGGCATCCTTCACGGAGTTCACATCGTACCTCTTCCATCCCAAGCCGAGTTTGGGCCACCCCCCGCCGCATCCCGACTCGCTCGTGCTCGTCTTCAGCGAATCCGTCCAGGAGTGCAGCCAGCCGGTGCTCCGGCCCTCGACCGAGCTGCCGGCGGACCCGGACGCAGACACGCACGACTTCTGGCAGGTCATCCTCGTCATCCCGCCCGAGCTCAATCGACCCGGCCTCATCGACCTCAGGGACGATCGCATCGGCACGTACCTGGGCTTCTGGAACTCACCCTACGCCGGGGGTATCGGCTCCAGCGGAGGCTCGGGGGAGTGGACGAGCGTGATCATCGGCACCACCATCGTCCCGGGGAAGCGGGAGAAGACGCTCGAGATCGTGAGCAGCGACGCGAGCTCCGTCTCCGTGAAGCTCGACTGGGGGGATCCGCCCTTTGACGGGGGCAATATCAACGGCGATTACACAGCCACGTATTGCGGCGACGCGCCCCCCGTGAGCCCGCCCTTGCCCGGGCTGGTGCTCCAGGGCGGACGTCATCAGGCCACGCCTCAGGGCGACGACCCAACGCCGGCTTTCGACCCCGCCGCGCTCCACCTGGTCCTCGGGACCGCGGCCACGAGCTGCGAACAACCGTCGCCGCCCATCGGGTGCACCGGCACCTCGCGCATGTCGCTGAGCCTCCCGCCAGAGCTTCAGCGGCCCGGGCTCATCGATCTCACCGATCCAGCCGTCCACGCGTCCTTCTCCGTCTCGACGCGCTCGGCGGCCGACTGCGTCACCGAGAACCTCATCTCCGGGTCGTTCACGGGCGGCACGGTCGACATCCTGAGCATCGACGCGAGCGGCGTCTCGGCCAGGGTGTACGGGTCCTACACAGAATTCAACTGGGGCGGCATCGACGTCGACGGGCTCTATGCCGCGTCGATGTGCCCGTGAGCGGCGCTCTCGCGCGAGGTGGACTCGGCCGAAGCGCGCGCTCAGCTCACGTCAGTTCACGTCAGTTCACGTCAGTTCACGTCGACGTAGAAGTCGAGGCTCTGCAAGTTCGTGATCGGGCCCTCCCAGATCTCGAACCCGACGGCGACAGCGTTCACCGTGTTGCCGGGCACGCTGAGGCCGCGCGTCTCCGCGTCGCGCACGAAGTCCATCACGTCGAACTCGATCTCGTAGCTGTCGTTCCCTTCGGCGCGCACCCAGTTCACGATCGGCAGGCCGTTCACCATGCCGTTCCAGATGTTCCACGTGCCGGGGACGTTCGCGACCGTCACGCCCTGATGCGCGGCATTCGGCTGCCCGGCGGGCTGATAGCTCGGCGGATCGCGCAGCCACACCATCAGGTAGCCCTGAAGCCGCGTGCCATTGCCCATCCAGATGTCATACGCGGCGTTGTACTCGCCGTCGTTGCCGTTCTTGGCCCAGCGCCAGCCGGTGCGAAGGCTCGTGATGGACGCGCTCGGCGCCGGCAAGCCGCAGTCCGGCACCTCCATCACCGAGTAGCGGCCGCAAAACACGGTCGGGTACGAGGCGGGTTGACCCATCGCGCCGGCCGTGCCGCTCATGCTCTCGACCGTGAACGACGTGCCCTCCCACGAGATGGTGTGGCTGCCGAAGCCGGGGCCCCAGCCGTTGGTGATGAGCACGTACGGCGTGTCGTCGCGCGAGACGAGGCCCGTCTCGTACCGCTCGCTCGAGCTGCCGGAGCCCTCCATGGTGCCGGAGCCGAGCCCGGAGCCCGGGCTCGTGGTGCCGCCCGTGCCGCCGCTGCCGCTGGTAGCTCCAGTGCCTCCCGCTCCGCCGCCGCCCGTTCCTGCCGTGGTGGTGCCGCCGCTGCTGCCCGCGCCGCCGGTGCCGCCGCTGGTTGCGCCGGTGCCGCCGCTGGTTGCGCCGGTGCCGCCCGCCCCATCGCCCGCCGAGCCGCTCGCGCTCGGCGGTCCGCCGGATCCCGACGAACCGCCGGTGCCTCCGTCGTCGGAAGACCCAGAGCAACCGGCGACGAGGGTCGCCGCCAGCATCAGCCGTGCGAAAGACTCGGTTAAGGAACGCGCGCTCATGGCGCGGACCATATCACCTTGACACCGTCGCACGGCGCCGGTGTGCGCAAAAAGCAGCGCGCGACTTGAATAATTGTAGCAGCAGCGATGGCGCACCGCTCGACTCCAAAAGTGCGGCGTGCGTCGAATCACCGCGCGGACGTGACGCGGCAGCTGTCGTGGACTCGGGTGGAGAGCGTCTGCAAGACATCGCTCCTCGCTCCTCGAACGCAATTCCAGGCCTCCGAGCCGCCTCAATAGGGCGGCAGCATCCTCCGGAATCCGTGCTTCAGGGCGAGCACCAGGAAGATCAGGTTGCGCACCGGCAAGACCGGCCAGAAATAGCCGAGCGGCCCCTCCCCGCGGGGAGCGCCCTCCCCCGCCGCGGCGCCCTCCCCCTCGGCGCGGAACTCCCGCGCGAGCCGCGCCCCGAGCCGCCGCATCCACTCGACGGACAGCGGGAAATCGGCGATCCCGCTCAACCACGCTCCCGGGATGGCGCGCGCCCCCAGCGTCGCGCCCGCGAGACCGCCGACGATGGCGCCCGTGCTGTCGGCGTCACCCCCGAGCAGGATCACGTCCTCCACCGCGCGCCGGAAATCGCGCACGTTCGCGAGCCAGCAGAACAGGACCGCAGGGACGGTGTCCACGATGAAGCCGCTCACGCCCTGATGGAGCCCGATCGCACCGGCGAACTCCTCCGCCGAGGCGCCCCGGGCGAGCAGCTCCGCCGCGCAGTCGAGCCGGCGGCGGAGCTCCCCGTCCGCGACGCGCTCGCGCAGCATCGCCAGGAGCTCGCCCGGATTCACCTGCTCCGGCCCGCGCACCGCCGCATACGAGGCCGCGAGGGCGATGAGCCGCGCGCCCTCCTCGGCGCGCGGGTCGGTATGGGTGAGGCGCGTGGACGCGCGCACCATCGGCTCGATGCGCGACGGCGCGAGGGCGAGCGCCGCGCCCAGGATCGGCGCGCGCATCGCAGGGCCGTTGCCGGCCGAGAAGACGCCGCTCCGCTCCGGAGAGAAGCCGAGCCATAGCTTGAGGATCGCCCGCAACGTGGCGTATCCGACGCCCGCGGGCAGCGCGGCGAGCCAGCCGCGGAGCCGCCAGCCGAGCGAGCGCGCGAACCGCCCGGCGTCGCGAGGGGCGGCCAGCAGGGCCTGCGCCGTCATGCACGCGTGCTCCGTGTCGTCGCTGACCATCCCGCGGCCGAGCACGAAGCGGTGCTCGAGCGGCGCAGGGCCGAAGAGGCGCCCGGCGCGGCGGCGCGAGAGGCCCTCGCGCGGGAGGCCGAGGGCGTCGCCGACCGCCGCGCCGAGGAGGACGCCGGTGAGCCGGTCCTCGCGATCGATGGATGTCGTCTCGATGGGCATGCGAGCGCGCCTTTCACGCGCCGTGCCGCGGAAATGACCGCAGCGCGCCGCCGAGATCCGCGCGATTCGGCGCACCCCGCCGCGCGTCCGCCCCGGGAGCAGCCCGCCAGGTTGGCAGTCGCTCTCCGCGCCGATGGACATCGTGTCGCGCCGCGGCGGCGCCGCCCGCCGCCGCGGCGCGACTCCCGGGCTCGCCGGGCGCTCTGGCCATCTTCTATGCAGGCGAGATCGGCAGCCCCTTCGGCGAGCCCGCGGACGTCGCCTCGCCGCGCGCCGGCTCCGGCGAGGCCCGCCCGTCGAGCAGCGCGCCGACGCCGGTGAGCGCCGCGAGGAGCACGGCCGCCCCCGCCCACAGCGGGCCCGCGGCGAGGCCCGGCGCCGCATGGAGGAACGCGATCGCGCCGACGAGCGCCGCCAGGAAGAGCGCCGCCGCGAGCGCGCGCGTCGAGCGCGGGCGCTCCACGTCGTGCAGGACGTAGCCTGGGTCGGTGCGCAGCGGGCCCTCCTCGAGCGGCGACGCCTCGGAGCGCCAGTCCGGCGGCCGGAGAAAGACGAGCAGCTTGCCCGAGAGGCGCGGCTCCGCCGACGCCATGCGCGCGAGCTTGCGCCACGGGTCGAGGTTCGCGCGCAGCGCGCTGAAGCTCCCGAGCGGCTGGACAACGCCGTAGCGCGGGAGCGCGCCCTCCGCGCGGAACGTGCCGAACAGCCGATCCCAGACGATGAGCATGCCGCCGTGGTTCCGGTCGAGATACGCCGCGTCGACGCCGTGGTGCACCCGGTGGTGAGACGGCGTGTTCAGCACCCGCTCCAGCGGACCGAGCCGGCCGACGAGCTGCGTGTGGATCCAGAACTGATAGAGCGTGTTCAGCGTGTACGTCGTGACGAGCACCACCGGCGGGAAGCCGAGCAGGGCGAGCGGCCAGAAGAACGGCCAGAAGAACGCCCGCTGCAGCCAGCTCTGACGCAACGCGACCGACAGGTTGTAGTCCTCGCTCTGGTGGTGGACCGCGTGCGCCGCCCACAGGAAGTTCACCCGGTGGCTCGCGCGGTGGGCCCAGTAGTAGCAAAAGTCGACGGCGACGAAGCAGGCCAGCCAGGTCGACGCTGCGCCCGGCGGCAGCCGGAGCGGCGCGGCGCGCTCGAAGAGGAAGACATAAACGAGCAAGCCGAAGCTGACGAGGGTGACAATCGTTTGCTGGCCCACCCCGCAGGACAGGTTGGCGAGCGCGTCGGAGAAGCGGTAGTCGCGGCGCCCGCGGCGGCGACAGAGCCAGAGCTCGACGCCGATGAGCGCGAAAAAGGCCGGTACAGCAAGCAGGATCAGGCTCGACGACATGCCCCCGTCCTCCGCGAGGCCGGCGCACCGCGCCTCGGCCAACGCCCGCTCATCCTAGCCCGATCGCCGCCCGGACGCCGCCGGCACGCCCGGAAACGAGCGCCACCCGGACGACCTCGGCCGGCGCGCAGCGACCCCCGGCGCCGGCCCGGATCGCCCCGCCCCGGGACCCGGCGCCGCCCGCCGGACGGCCGCGCGCCAGCAGCGCCCGGAACACCGCACGCCCGCTCCGGAGCGGCCCCGCCGGCCGCTCGGTTCCCTG
Organism: Sorangium sp. So ce321; assembly: GCF_051530195.1. Classification (NCBI taxonomy): domain Bacteria; kingdom Pseudomonadati; phylum Myxococcota; order Polyangiales; family Polyangiaceae; genus Sorangium; species Sorangium sp. So ce321. The sequence continues at coordinate 10,230,832 of NZ_CP150329.1, forward strand.
TTGACGCTGAACCGATTAAGTGGTCTTCCACCAGCCGCGCCAGCAGGAGCGACCACCCCGAACGGAGGCTTGTATCGGCGCGACACCCGGGGGAATCGCAGCCATGCCGGCGAGACGATCAACGCGCAGGTGACGCGGCCGCTCGGCACAGCGCCGTGAACGGGCCGCAGGCTCCGAGCGACAGCGCTCAGCCATGCTTGAGGAACGAACCTCCAACCAGGTAAGGAAACACCATGAACAGAACCTTGTTGCTTGCTCTGGGATTGCTCTCCCTCGCCGCGTGCTCCTCTGACGCGGTCGACCCCTCCCCCTCCGGCGGCACCGGTGGGTCCGGCAACACCGGCGGCGGCGGGGGCGACACCGGCGGCGGGAGCGACACCGGCGGCGGCGACACCGGCGGCGGCGGCACCGGCGCCGGCGACACCGGGGGCGGCGGGGACGGAACCGGCGGCGGCGCGGCCCTCGATTGCGCCCAGCAAGCCGAAAAGTGCTACGTCCGGACCGATGGGAGTAAGCTCACGCTCGACGGGAAACCGTACAAGTACATGGGCACGAACTTCTGGGCAGCTCCCTACGTCGACCTCGAGCGCTTGCGCACCGAGCTCGACATCCTCGAGAGCCAGGGCGTGCTGAACCTCCGGATCATGGCGCTCAGCGAGGGCGACATCCCCGAGGCGCAGCAGAACGACCCGGCGTTCGGGCCGCAGCGGATCTTCCCCGCCTCGTCCGACGCGCCGTGCGCCGACCCGAAGCTGGAGCAGTACGTGAGCAACCTGAAGACGGTGCTCGACGAGATCCACGGCCACGGCATGAAGGCCGTGATGACGCTGAACGACTGGTACCACTGGTCCGGCGGTATGCCCCAGTACATCAAGTGGGCGCACGAGCAGCCGGAGACCACGTGCGGCAAGGACTTCGGCGCGTACCAGGTCGGCCTGACCCACCCCGAGACCGGCGCCGACCTGCTCGCGGCAAACCACTTCGTGCCGTTCGCCGGGTCGGCCCGGTTCGAGGAGGGCACCGGCGAGGACTGCCAGGCCGTCCCGCTCGCCGGCGACTTCGCGATCCCCCACCCGAACACGATCACCGACCCGGACCTCATCGGCCCGGCGTGGGACGACCAGCAGAACCTCTCGACCCTGTTCCTGTGCAACAAGAAGGCGCAGGAGTTCTTCTACAGCCGGGCCGAGGTCGTCATCGCGGCGCTCAAGGACCACCCGGGCATCATGGCGTGGCAGCTCGCGAACGAGCCGCGGTCGTTCAGGGGCTGGAGCGCGCTCTTCAAGCTCTGGGTCGAGCGGACCGCGAAGTTCATCAAGGACATCGACCCGAACCACCTCGTCTCCATCGGCTCGGAGGGCGAGCTGTACCAGTGGGGCGACTACGCGAACAGCGACTACCGCGCGTTCCACGACGTGCCCGGCATCGATTACCTGACCTTCCACGTCTGGCCGGAGAACTGGTCGTGGTACGACCCCTCGCTGCCGATCGACAGCGCCGAGGACAAGTCGCTGAACGCGGCCATCGACCTGAGCGACGAGTTCATCGCGACGCAGATCGCGCACGCCAAGGCGCTGAACAAGCCGATCGTCGTCGAGGAGTTCGGCCTCGCGCGCGACGACAAGTCCGATCCGGTCAGCACCCCGGTCACGAAGCGGAACGCGTATTACGCCTCCGTCTTCGACGCGGTCAAGGACAACGCCGAGCTCGCCGGCGTGAACTTCTGGGCGTGGGGCGGGACCGGCAGGCCGGAGAACGACGGCAACCTCTACTGGCGTCTCGGCCAGGACTACATCGGCGATCCGCCCCACGAGCTCCAGGGGTGGTACTCGGTGTACACGTCCGACGTCGACACGCTGACGCTCATCATGCAGTACGCTGACCAGATCAACTCGATACAGTGATACCCCGTGGGGCCGATCACGGCCCCACACCCTTTCATCTGACGCGGAGGTCATCTTGATTCGTCGTTCTGCCTTCCTCATGGCGCTGTTCTCGCTCGCGTTCTCGGCCGGCTGCTCGAAGCCGGAGGCCGGGAACGAGGTGAGCGCTGGCAAGACGGAAGAAAAAGCCGCGAAGACCGCGGACACCAAGGCTACGGAGAAGAAGAAGCTCACGATCGGCTTCTCCATGGACACCCTCAAGGAGGAGCGGTGGCAGCGCGACCGCGACCTGTTCAAGGCGAAGGCCGAGTCGCTCGGGGCCCAGGTGCTCGTGCAGTCGGCGAACAGCGATGACGCCCTTCAGAACTCGCAGGCCGAGAACCTGCTCACCCAGGGCGTCGACATCCTCGTGGTCGTGCCCCACAACGCCAAGACGACGGCCACGATCGTCGAGTCGGCGCACAAGCAGGGCGTGCCGGTCATCGCCTACGACCGGCTGATCCTCGACTCCGACGTCGACCTCTACGTGTCCTTCGACAACGTCAAGGTGGGCGAGCTCCAGGCCCAGCACCTCGTGAAGCTGCAGCCGAAGGGGAGCTACGTCCTCATCGGCGGCTCGCCGACCGACAACAACGCGAAGCTCTTCCGCGAGGGGCAGATGAACGTCCTGAAGCCGCTCATCGACAAGGGCGACATCAAGGTCGTGGCGGACCAGTGGGCCAAGGACTGGCAGCCTGTCGAGGGGCTCAAGATCACCGAGAACGCCCTCACCAAGAACAACAACAACGTCAACGCGGTCGTCGCCTCGAACGACGGGCTCGCGGGCGCGGCGGTCCAGGCGCTCGGCGAGCAGAAGCTCGCCGGCAAGGTCGCCGTCTCGGGGCAGGACGCCGAGCTCGCCGGCTGCCAGCGGATCGCGGCCGGCACCCAGAGCATGACCGTCTACAAGCCGATCAAGCTGCTCGCCGAGAAGGCCGCCGAGCTCGCCATCAAGCTGGCGAAGAAGGAGGACCTCGGCGAGAAGACGCAGACGGTCAACAACGGGAAGAAGGACGTCCCGAGCGTGCTCATCACGCCGGTCGCCGTGGACAAGGAGAACCTCGCCTCCACGGTGATCGCCGACGGGTTCCACAAGAAAGAGGACGTCTACAAGGACGCCCCCAAGGAGCAGTAGCCGGCGGCCGAGCAGGCCTCTCCCGGGCGAGCGCTCACCGCCCCCATCGGCGATCTGCCGTCGGACGTCCTCCAGGGCGTCTGACGGCGGACGCCTCCCGCCTCCCCTCTCCCTCCCTCGCGCGCGTGGTCACGCCCGATCGCTCTCCCGGGCGTCGCGGACACAGGCATCCCCGCCTCACCCGAGGTCTCGGCGATTCCGTATCCTCTCTCATGATCACGCAGGCGCCCGAATCCGGAGCCTCCTGGATTGTCCGCATCCCTGCGCCCGTCATGATACCGCGCGTTCGCGGCGTGGGCCGTGGCGCAAGGAGATGCGATGTCCTCCATGAAACGGCGACAGCTCCTGAAGCATGGTCTGGCCGCGACGGGCGGGCTCCTGGTGCTCCGGCGCGGCGGTGTGGCGAGGGCGGTCCTCGATGCATGTCCGATCCCCTCGGCACAGGGACCGACCCTCTCCGGCGTCGACATCGCCGCATTCCGGTACAGCCGCCCGCTGCGCATCCCGCCCACCATGCCCAGGGCCAACGGGCGCCACGATCTCGGCGCGCGCTTCGATCATTACGAGATCGCTGTCCAGCAGTTCCCGCAGCAGGTCCTGCCGCCCGAGATGGATCTACCCCTGACCACGGTGTGGGGATACGGGGCGCTCGGCCGCCCGGAGACGTTCAGCTACCCGGCGTTCACCATCGAGGCGAGGTGGCGGAGGCCGGTGCGCGTGAAGTGGATCAACGACCTCAAGGATCCCGCGACGGGCAACTTCCTCCCCCACCTGCTCCCTGTCGACCCGACCCTCCACTGGGCCAACCCGCCCGGCGGGGTGGAGTTCCGCGATATGCGGCCCACGTTCGTCGGCGAATGTCCGGGCGAATGCGCGCCGGAGGCGTACCGGGGGCCGGTGCCGATCGTCACGCACCTCCACGGCATGGCCGGGGTGGAGCAGGAGAGCGACGGCTATCCGGAGGCCTGGTACCTCCCCGCGGCGACGGACATCCCCGAGGGGTACGCGGAGACAGGCACCTTCTACGACGACTACAGGCGCACGTCGCCGCTCGGGGACCTGTGGGAGCCAGGGGCGGCCGTGTTCCATTATCCGAACGACCAGCGGGCAACGACGCTCTGGTACCACGATCACGCGCTCGGCCTCACCCGCCTCAACGTCTACGCGGGGACGGCCGGCTTTTACCTGCTCCGCGGCGGCCCGGACGATCTCCCGCCCGGCGTGCTCCCCGGCTCGTCCCCGACGCGGGGCGATTGCCATGGCTCCGGGACGTACGAGATCCCGATCGTGATCCAGGACCGCTCCTTCAACGCCGACGGGTCGCTCTTCTACCCCGATACACGCGCGCTCCCTCCCGAGCTCGCGGACCTGTACGTCCCGTGCGGCCCCTTCCCGCCGATCTGGGTCCCGGAGTTCTTCGGCGACGTCATGGTCGTCAACGGCCAAGCGTGGCCTTACCTCGAGGTCGAGCAGCGACGTTATCGCTTCCGCATCCTGAACGGCAGCAACTCGCGGTTCCTGATCCTCCAGATGGATAACGGCCTCCCGTTCTGGCAGATAGGCTCCGACGGCGGGTTCCTCCCCGCCCCCGTGCGGCGCAGCAGCCTCGTGCTCGCGCCGGCCGAGCGCGCGGACGTGATCGTGGATTTCAGCGATGTCCGCGCCGGCGCCGAGATCGTCCTCCTCAACCTCGGCCCGGACGGGCCCTTCACCAGCGGCCCGCAGACCCCGGCCGACCCGGCGACGACAGGACAGGTGATGCAGCTCCGCGTCGTGCCGGCGACGAGCAGGGACACGAGCACGTCCCCCCACCGGCTCAGGCTGCCACGGATCGAGCGGCTCGGCGCCGAGGACGCCGTGCGGCGGGTGTCCCTCAACGAGGAGTTCTCCCTGAGCGCCCCCGAGGCCGGCCCGCTCGCGGTCCTGCTGGGCACGTTCCGGCCTCCGGGCTCCGACACGCCGCTGGCGCTGCACTGGGATGATCCCATCACGGAGAACCCGGCCGTCGGGTCGACCGAGATCTGGGAGATCCACAACTTCACCATGGACTCGCACCCGATCCACCTCCACGAGGTCCAGTTCGAGGTCGTCGAGCGCCAGCCGTTCGATCTCCCGCCGCGCCCGCCGGAGGCAGGCGAGGAGGGCCTCAAGGACACCGTGATCGCGCCGCCTGGCGAGATCACGCGCATCAAGATGCGGTTCGACAGGCCTGGCCGGTTCGTGTGGCACTGCCACATCCTCGAGCACGAGGACAACGAGATGATGCGGCCCTACCAGATCGGACGCATGCCCCGCGATATCCCGGGTCGCTGAGCTCGCCATGCGCGGCGCCGCGCACGCCTCGCGCGGGGGCGCAGGTCCTGCGAGCGCGACGGGCCCGGCCCGGTACCCGCTCGCGCTCACCGCTCGCCGCCGACCCCGCCGAAGCCGCAGATCCCGCCGCGGCCCGCGGTGCGACACGAGCAGGCCCGTCAGGCACGGGGCCTGCTTTTTGCTGCTTGCTGGCCACGTGGTCACGCCGGCACGCCCCTACAGCCCCCACGACCCTACAGCCCCCACGAGGAGACCATGAGCGCCGCCCGGACGGTCCTGTCTGACGCCGATCCCTCACGCCCAGTCCGCCAGCTGCTCGAGGCGGTCTTGCCGGACGCGCGGGTCGTGGAGGTCACCGCCATGGGACCGGACGGCAGCGCCAGCCACGACCTGACCGAGAAGGCAGCCGGCTACGGCGCCCCCCGCCGGATCACGGTGGCGCGGCCCGACGGCTCGACGCAGCGGCTGGTCCTGCACACGTCGACAGCCAACGAGTTCGGACACGACAGGCGGTCGGATCGCGCGGCGGAGATGGTGCTCGCCTTCGACACCTTCGGATCGATTCCATCGCACGTGCAGGTCCTGGACGTCGGCTCCCTGACCCGCGATGGCCGCTTCCTGTCGCTGCGGGACGCGGGCGAGTTCTACCTGCTCACCACGTACGCGGAGGGGCAGGTCTACGCCGAGGATCTGCGCCGGATCGCGCGGGAGCGCCGCGCGACGCCGGCGGATCTGGCGCGCTGCGAGGCGCTCGCCAGATACCTCGTCGCGCTCCACGCGGCGCCGGGCGCCCAGCCGGGCAGCTACCGCCGCGCGGTGCGCGATCTCGTGGGCCACGGAGAGGGCATCTTCGGCATCATCGACGGCTATCCGGACGGCGTGCCCGGCGCGCCGCCCGAGCGGCTCCAGGCCATCGAGCGGCGCTGCGTCGCGTGGCGGTGGAGGCTGCGCGGCCGGGACCAGCGGCTCACGCGCACGCACGGCGACTTCCACCCCTTCAACATCGTGTTCGACGAGGCGTCGCAGCTCACCCTGCTCGACACGAGCCGCGGGTCCCAGGGCGATCCGGCCGATGACGTGACCTGCCTCGCCATCAACTACGTCTTCTTCGCGCTGGACGCGCCCGGCGCATGGGAGGGCGGCCTCCGCGCGCTGTGGCAGCGGTTCTGGCGGGTCTACCTCGACGGGAGCGGCGGCGCGGGCGCGCTCGACGTGGCGGCGCCGTTCCTCGCGTGGCGCGCGCTCGTGCTCGCCAACCCTGCCTGGTACCCCGCGGTCCCGGGGCGCGCGCGGGACGCCCTGCTCTCCTTCGTGGAGCGCGCCCTCGACGCGCCGCGCTTCGATCCGGACGACGCGGAGCGGGTGTTCGCGTGAAGGGCGGCGTCGTCTGGATCACGGGGCTGCCGTCGTCGGGCAAATCGACCCTGGCCGCGCGGGTCCAGCGCGCGCTCGCCGGCGAGGGCCGGGCGAGCTGCCTGCTCGACGGCGACGAGGTCCGCGACGCGCTCGTCCCGCGGCCCGGCTACGACCCGCGCGGGCGCGATGATTTCTACGAGACGCTCGGGCGCCTGTCCGCGCTGATCGCGCGCCAAGGGGTCATCGTGATCGTGGCGGCGACCGCGCACCGCCGCGCCTACAGGGAGAGAGCGCGCGCGCTCGCGCCGCGGCTCCTCGAGGTGTACATGGATGTCCCTCCCGGGGTCTGCCGGGAGCGCGACCCGAAGGGGCTCTACAGGTCGGCCGGCGCCGGCGAGATCGACGCGCTCCCCGGCGCCGGGCTCGATTACGAGGCGCCGCCCTCGCCGGAGCTCGTCGCGCGCGGGGGCGAGGACGACGCGGCGCTCGGGGCGATCCTGGAGCGCGCGAGATCGTGGTCCGACGGCGTGGCCGGCGTGGAAGGAAGCGCGTGATAGCCTCCAGCCCCGTGCCCTCGCGAGAGACGCTCTTCGACGAGATCAAGCGGTACGTCCGCTTCAACGACGAGGACGCGGGCCGGCTCGCCTCGTTTCGCGCGCACGCGGAGCCCCATTTCCCCCGCATCGCGGACGAGTTCTACGACCGCATCCGCGAGCACGAGGGCGCCCACGAGGTCTTCACCGGCGAGGAGCAGGTGGAGCGGCTCAAGCGATCGCTCGTCCGCTGGATGACGCGCATCTGCACCGGGCCGTACGACGGCGCGTACTTCGATGAGACCGCGAAGATCGGGCGGATCCACGTCCGGGTCGGGCTGCCGCAGCGGTACATGTTCACGGCGATGACGCTCATCCGGCTCGCGTTCGACGAGATCGCCGCGGGCGCCCTCGGCGAGCACACGGCCCCGGTCCGCGCCGCGGTGGGCAAGGTGCTCGATCTCGAGCTCGCCATCATGCTGGAGACCTACCGGGACGATTTCCTCGCGCGCGCGCAGCGCGCCGAGCGCCTGGACCGGGAGGAGGTCGGCCGCACGCTCGCGCGCACGGAGCACCGGTACAAGAGCGCCGTCGAGCTCGCCCGCGTCCTCGTCGTGGGCCTCGACGCGCGGGCCGTCGTGCGGCTCTGGAACCGCGAGGCGGAGCGGATCACGGGGCTCGGGCGCGAGGACATCCTCGGGACGCCGTTCGTCGAGACGCTCCTGCCCGAGGAGCTCCGCGCGGACCACGGCGCGCTCGTGAAGGAGATCGCCGCAGGCCGGCGCGCGGGCGCCGAGCTCCTGGAGAGCAGCCTCCGCACGCGCGCCGGGAAGATCCGCGACGTGCGATGGCAGCTGGCGTACGCGCCTTCCGCGGCGGACGACGAGGTGGTCCTGTTCGCGATCGGGCAGGACACGACCGACGAGAACGCGCTCGCCGCGCGCGTGCGCCAGAGCGAGAAGCTCGCCGCGGTGGGGACGCTCGCGGCCGGCCTTGCGCACGAGATCCGCAATCCGCTCAACGGCGCGCAGCTCCACGTGACCTTCCTCGAGCGGGGGCTCGCGCGCGCCGGCATGAAGGACCCGGACACCGTGGAGGCGATCCGGGTCGTCCGCGACGAGATCCGCCGCCTGTCGGGGCTGGTGAGCGAGTTCCTCGACTTCGCCCGGCCGAGCCCGCTGGACGTGAAGCCGACGTCCGTGCTCGCGCTCTGCGAGCGGACGGCGCGCGTCGCCCTGTCGCCGGAAGGCGCCGGCGCGACGGCCGAGGTGAGGGTCGATCTGCCGTCGGCCGACATCGTGCTCGACCTCGATCCCGCCCGGATCGAGCAGGTGCTGCTGAACCTCCTCCGCAACGCGGTCGAGGCGGTGGGGCCGGCCGGCGGCGGCACGGTCACGCTCCGCGCGCGGCGACAGCCGCGCCACGCCGTCCTCGAGGTGGAGGACGACGGCCCCGGCGTCGCGAGCCCGGAGGCGCCGATCTTCGATCCGTTCTTCTCGACGAAGCCGAACGGCACCGGGCTCGGGCTGGCGATCGCGCACCGGATCGTGACCGATCACGAGGGGACCATCGAGTTCCAGAGCCGACCGGGAAAGACGCTGTTCCGCGTGACGCTCCCGATCCGCCTCTCCGGCTGAGCCGCCGCGGGGCCGCGGCGCGCAGCCTTCGCGTCCTTCAGCGTGGCGCGTGGCGCGCGCGGCGCGCGTGGCGCGCAACTTGATAGTCCTCGCGGCGTGGAACCGCGCAGCGTCGAACAACCCCTGATCCTCCTCGTGGACGACGACGTCCGCACCGCCCGCCTGCTCGCGCACCTGCTCGAGGACGACGGCTTCCGGGTGGAGCTGGCCACCGACGGCGCCCTCGCGATCGCGCGGCTCGCCCGGACGCCGGTCCCCGACATCCTGGTGACGGACTTCCGGATGCCCCACGCCGACGGCATCGCCGTCGCGCGCTTCGCGCGATCGCTCAGGCCCGATCTCCCGCTGTTCGTGGTCACCGGCTATCCAGAGCTCGTGGCGCGGCTCGGGCGAGGGTTCGCGCCCGAGGCGGTGGTGCACACCAAGCCGGTGGACTACACCGCGCTGAGCGCCGAGCTCCGCTCCAGCGTGGACGCGGTGTCCTCCGGCGCGGCGCGCCCCAGGCCGACCTCCCCTGCCCCGGCCTGAGCGGGAGCGCACGTCCGGCCCGGCGAACGGCTTGCGCCGCCGCGCAACCGCTGCGACGCCCGAGCTCCGCCGCCCCGGGCCGATCCGCCGCGCAGCCCCGCCGCGCGGGCGCGCACGGCGAGGCTCGGCGGCGGGCGCCGGGCACAGCCAGCCTGGCGCACGCCGTGCAAAGGCTCTCGGCATGTCCCTCAGCCGCTTCGAACATGGCGCCGTGAGCGCCGAGCTCACCGAGTCCGCGACCGCCGTCGCGCGCAGGATGCGCGACTTCCGCGTGGGGTGCGTCGTCGTCACGCAGGGCGCGCGCGCCATTGGCATCCTCACCGATCGCGATCTCGTGATGCGGGTGATGGCCGACGCGCGCGAGCCCGAGAAGACGCTGGTGTCCGAGATCGTGACGTACGATCCGACGACCCTCCAGCAGACCGACAGCATCGAGACGGCGCTCCGGCTGATGCGCGAGCGCGGCGTCCGGCGGCTGCCCATCGTCCGCTACGACGGCAAGGTGACGGGCATCGTCACCGCCGACGATCTCACGATCTTGCTCGCCGAGGAGCTGGCCGACCTCGGCGCCGGCATCCAGGGGAACGTCGGCGCCGCCGAGAGCCGCTGACGTCTCTCGTTCCCTTCAGCGCGGCACGAGAGCACGAGAGCAGGCGACCACGAGGCGCGCCGCGCGCCCCTGGGCTCGGGCCCTTGCGTCGCCCTCCGGGTGGTGCTTGCCTGCCGCGCCGCGGTCGGGAGGTGCCGCGCCGCCGCGCAGGCGCTGTATCCTCCGACTGCAGCGCGGTCTTCGGAAGGGACGCCATGAACGCCGAGAAGAGACAGGGCACGAGGGTGCTCGTCGTGGACGACGAGGCGAGCGCGCGCTCGGGGCTGGAGAAGCTCTTGCGACAGGAGGGCTACGCCGTCGACGCGGCGGGCAACGGCGTCGAGGCGCTCGAGGTCGCGGCGGAGCGGCCGCCAGACGTCGTCGTCACCGACCTGAAGATGCCGAAGATGGATGGGGTGGCGCTGCTCGGGAAGCTCCGCGAGCAGGATCCGACGCTGCCGGTGCTCGTCGTCACCGCGTTCGGTGATGTGAGCTCGGCGGTGCAGGCGATGCGCGCGGGGGCCGAGGACTACCTGACGAAGCCGGTCGATTTCGACGCGCTCCTCCTGTCCATCGAGCGCGCGCTGGAGCGGAGCGCGCTCCGGGTCGAGGCGGAGAACCTCCGCCGGCAGCTGCGCGAGCGCGAGGGCGAGGGCGTCGAGGGGCTCATCGGGGCGAGCCCGGCGATGCAGAAGGTCTATCGGATGGCGAGGCAGGTGGCGGGCGCGCGGGCGACGGTGCTCATCACCGGCGAGAGCGGCACGGGCAAGGGAGAGCTCGCGCGCGCCATCCACGCGAAGGGCCCGCGCGCCAGGGCGCCGTTCGTGACGCTGCACTGCGCGGCGCTCGCGGAGTCGCTCCTGGAGAGCGAGCTGTTCGGCCACGAGCGCGGCGCGTTCACCGGCGCCGACAAGCGGCGTATCGGGCGGTTCGAGCAGGCGAACGGCGGGACGCTCTTCCTCGACGAGGTCGGCGAGATCGCGCCGTCGACGCAGGTGAAGCTGCTGCGCGTGCTCCAGGAGCGGATGTTCGAGCGGGTCGGCGGGAACGACACGGTGTCGGTCGACGTGCGGCTCATCGCGGCCACGAACCGCGATCTCACGGCGGCGGTGCAGGAGGGCCGCTTCCGGGAGGACCTCTACTACCGGCTCAACGTCGTCCACATCGACATGCCGCCGCTGCGCGTCCGCGACGCCGACGTGCTGCTCCTCGCGAACCACTTCCTGCGCCGGTTCGCGGCGGAGAACCACCGCAAGATCGAGGGGTTCACCGACGAGGCGCGGGCGAAGCTCGTCGCGCACCGGTGGCCGGGCAACGTGCGCGAGCTCGAGAACGCGATCGAGCGGGCCGTCGTGCTCTGCGACGACGCGCGCATCGACGCGGAGCACCTCCCCATCGACGCGGCGCCGGTGGCCAAGGGAGCCCTGCGCATCCCGGGCGCCACGATGGCGGAGATCGAGCGCTATGCCATCCTGTCGACGCTCGAGGCGACGAACGGCTCGACGACGCGCGCGGCCGAGCTCCTCGACATCAGCATACGCACCATCCAGTACCGCCTGCACGAATACGGCATGACGGCGAAGTCCAAGCGATCGCCGACCGCGGAGTAGGCGCGGCGCCCGCGCGGCGCGCGCACCTCGAACGCGCGGTCGCCGCGCGATCAGGTCATCACCAACGCGCGGTCGCCGCGCGATCAGGTCATCAGGTCGTCAGACCACGTCGTGCATCCAGCCGTGCCGGTCGGGGGCGAGGCCGTGCTGGATGTTGAGCAGCGCCTCGCGGAAGCGCGCCGCCACGGGCCCTGTCTCGTTGTCGTGGATGGCGAACTTCCCCTCCCGGGACTTCACCGCGCCGATGGGCGTGATCACCGCGGCCGTGCCGCACGCGAACGCCTCGGTCATGCGGCCGTCGCGCACCGCCGCGCCCCACTCGTCGAAGGTGACCTTGCGCTCCTCCGCGCCATAGCCGAAGTCCCGGGCGAGCTGCATGATGCTGTCGCGGGTGATGCCGGGGAGGAGCGTGCCTGTCAGCTCGGGCGTCACGAGCACGGGGCGCCCGCCCTCCTCGTAAACGAAGAAGATGTTCATTCCCCCCATCTCCTCGACATACCTGCGGTGGACCGCGTCGAGCCAGACCACCTGCGCGCAGCCCTCCGCCGCCGCGTTCATCTGCGCGAGCAGGCTCGCCGCGTAGTTGCCGGCGAACTTGGCCGCGCCCGTGCCGCCCGGCGCCGCCCTGACGAAATCCTCCGAGATCCAGACCGTCACCGGCTTCACGCCCTGCGGGAAATACGCGCCCGCGGGGGACGCGATCACCAGGAAATCGTATTCGCGCGAGGACCGCACCCCGAGCGCCGCCTCGGTCGCGAACATCAGCGGTCGGACATACAGGCTCTCGCCCACCGGCGCGGGCACCCACGCGCGATCCTGGCGGATCAGGGCGTCGACGGAGCCGACGAACAGCTCGACGGGCATCTCCGGCATCGCCAGCCGCCGGGCAGAGCTGTTGAAGCGGTGCGCGTTCGCCTCCGGCCGGAACGTCTTGATGCGCCCGTCCGGCTGGCGGTAGGCCTTGAACCCCTCGAAGATCGCCTGACCGTAGTGCAGCACCATCGCCGCCGGATCCATCGTGATCGGCGCGTACGGCTTGAGCTGCCCGCGGAGCCAGCCGCCCCTGTCGGCGGCGTACGGGATCACGACCATGTGCTCCGTGAACAGGCGCCCGAAGCCAGGGTTCTGCATGCGCTGCGCGCGCTCCGCGTCGCCGAGAGGGTGCTGCGTGGGGAGGATCTCCAGATCGACCTTCGTGGCGGGCGCGCTTTCGTTGCTCATCGTGCTCGACTTCCGCGACGGACAGCGGTCGACCGGCTCAGGGGCGCCGGCGCGGGTCTCGTCGTGTGGCATTTTTCGGAAGAATCCTGGCGGGATGCAAGCACTTTCTCGCGGGAGAGCCGCGCCGGCGCGCGGGTCGTTTCATCCGGTTCATCTGGCTCGTCCGGTTCATCTGTTTCGTCTGTTTCGTCTGTTTCGTCTGTTTCGTCCGGCCGAACCCAGCTTCACCCGGTTATCCGTTTCATGTTCATCCCGAACATCCGCCGCACGCGCGCGCTGTGATGGCGTCCGCTTGCGTCCGCTCGCGCGGGGATGCGCCCGGGCGCCCGCCATCGCGTCGCCCGAGCTCGCTCCGCCGGCGGCTCACCGCGCGAGCGCGGCGGGGCGTCACGCCCTCAGATACGGGTTTCGATCGCGCTCCTCACCGATCGTCGTGGAAGGGCCGTGTCCTGTCACGACCCGGGTCGACGGGTCGAGCGTGAGCAGCTTGCCCTGGATCGATGAGACGATCGCCCGCGCGTCGCCCCCCCACAGGTCGGTCCTGCCGATGCTGCGCCGGAAGAGGGTGTCCCCCGTGAACGCCACCGCGCCGGTCGTCGCCTCGACAAGGAACGACACGCTGCCGGGCGTGTGCCCCGGCGTGTGGAGCACGTGCAGATCGAGCCCGCCCGCCTTCACGACGACGCCGTCGTTCAGGTCGCCGTCGATCTCGCACCGCTCGGGCAGCGCGACGCCGAGGAGCGCCGCCTGGACCGGAAGCATGTTGTAAAGGAAGCGGTCGGCCTCGTGAATGCGCGCGGCGGCGCCCGACCAGCGCTGGAGGGGCGCCGTGGCGCCTACGTGATCGATATGGGTGTGCGTGTGCACGATGGCCGCGACCTTCGCCCCGGCCCGCTCGAGGCGCGCGCGGATCACGTCGAAGTCGCCCCCGGGATCGATCACCACCGCGCCCTGGCTGGCCGGGTCGACGAGGATCGAGCAGTTGCACCCCAGCGGACCGACGGGAAACGTCTCGAGCAGCACGGGGCGAGCTTGTAGCACGCCCCGGCCGGGGACCGCATTGGGCGGCCGCGCCTATTTCGGGGCGCTCTCGATGGTGCCGTTCGAGCCGAGCCCGTTGGTCCAGTAGACGCGCTCGGCGTCGAGGGCGATGCCGTAAGGCGACGCCTCCCTCGCGACGAACGTCCCCTGGACGCCGTTCGGCCAGATCTTCATGATGTTCACCGACTCGGGGTCGGTCCAGTAAACGCCGCTCCGATCGGCGACGATCCCGCGCGGGTTCGGCGCGCCGGTCACGAGCGCCGTGACCTCTCCCTGCCCGCCGACCTTGGGCGCGCGCATCACGGTGCCCGAGCTGCTGGTCGTCCAGTACACGTACGTCCCGTCGAGCGCGATCTCGCGCACCTCGCCCTGCGCTGTCGCGATCGTGGTGAACGGCCCCTCGCCCGTGGAGTCCTTGGGCGCGGCCATGACGCGGCCGTCTCCGTCGTCGAGCGGGAGGACGGTCCAGTAAACATGGGTCGCGTCGACGATGACGGCGTGGGGCGAGCCCGCGTCGCCCCAGATCGTGGTGAACGGGCCGTTGCCGTTCGAGTCCTTCCGCGCGCGGACCACAGCGCCGCCGCCCTCGCGGTTCGTCCAGTAGACGAACTCGCCGTCGAGCGCCAGGCCGAAGGGCGCGGTCTGCGCCGCGGCGACGACGACGGGCGCCTCGTCGCTCCCGCGCCGCGCGCGCACCACCGCGCCGGTGTACGGATCGCGATCGCCCTGGGTCACCCAGAAGACGTGGGTCGCGTCGGCCTTGATGCCCGCCGGCTCGACCTGATCCGAGGCGATGACGGTCGTCTCTTCTGTCTCGTGCGACCACTGCATGACGGAGCCTTCCTCCCCGTTGGTCCAGAAGAGGTCGCCGCCGGCAACGGCGATGTACAGCGGGTCATGCTGCCCCATGGCGTGGGTCCTGGTCTGGACGCAGGTGCCCTCCTGGCAGCTGCCCCGGCAGGGGACGGGACAGGTCCCGCAGTGGAGGGCGTCGCCCATCACGTTGACTTCGCACCCGTTCTCGGCATTGCCGTCGCAATCGACGTAGGTGTCGCCGCAGACCGGCGGATCCACGATGACAGGTCCCTCGTCGCCCCCGGTGCCCCCTGCGCCGCCCTCGCCCGGCGCGCCGCCATTGCCCGGCGCGCCGCCCTCGCCCGGCGCGCCGCCCTCCCCTCCGCCTGACGACGCCGTGCTCCCCGGCCCGGCCCCGCCGGTGGCGAAGAGACTCCCCGCATCGGGAGAGGAGCAAGCAGCCACGGCAAGTCCAGAGAAGAGCGCGAGGAGAACGGTGCGACGCATTGTGCTCTGCATGGAAACCTCCACCCATACAGGGTACACGAGCCCGTCGAGAAAACGCATCTGCGAACTTGGCATGTCGCTCACGTCGCGTTTCGTCCGCGCTCCAGCCCGCGCGCCGGTCCGCGCACGACAGGCGCGGATGTGGGGTGTTCGCGACAGATCGGCCCGGTTGGTCGGGCGACGCGGCGACATCGCGCGCGTCCGCCGACACCGGATCTCGGCGACGTCGCGGGATCTGCCGAGAGGTGGTCGCGCTCCGCCGCGCGACGGGCTCGCCCGTTCGGCGCCTCCGCGGGCCCGGGGCGCGGGCGTGACTCCGTACCTCGGACGCGACTCTGCACCTCGCCGGCGACACATCTCCTCCGCGCCGCCGTGAGCACAGGCCATGTCGGCGCCTCGCGCGCGGACATGGGGAACATGTGAAACCCCAAGAAAATGAACCACAGAGGCACAGAGGCACAGAGGAAACAGAGGGAACAGAGGGAACAGAGGGAACAGAGGGAACAGAGAGAACAGAGGGAACAGAGAGAACAGAGGGAACAGAATTTTTGTATTCCTCTGTGTCCTCTGTGCCTCTGTGCCTCTGTGGTTCAAATCTCTTCATCCCCGGGAGTTTCACGCTGATCGTTGCTCCAGGTGACGTGACCGCCTGTCCGCTGCCGGCGTCGGCGGGTCGCGCCGCGCGCGCTCGCTCGCGTCCAGCCTTGTTGTTCAACCCGCCCGGCGCCCTGCCCGCGGCAGCGAGCGCGCGCGCGGGTCGTCAAAGGCTGGCTGTCTCGCCGTGGCGCCGCGGCTCACGCGCGCTCCGCGGGCTCCCGCCTCTCCGCGCCCGCGGGCGCTCGCTCGCAGCTGCGCCCGCATCGACCTCCAGGCCCGACCGCGGAGATGGCGCTGGACGCAGAGGGGCGCTACCCTCGGGCGCCGGGTGTCTGAGCGCACGATGTCAGCCAGGGTGGAATCACCGTTCCGCCGCCAAGCGCGTCGCGGCGCGGCTCTGCGCGCCCTGCACCGCTGCGGCGCGCGCGCTCGCGCGTCGCTCCCTGGAGGCCAGGCCACATGAGCGGGCCCATGTTCATCGCGGGAGGCCAGGCGAGCTCCGCGGCGCGAGAGCGGGCGATGGCGCTCGTCGGCCGCACGCTCGTGCACCGGTACCGCATCGAGGAGCTCGTGGCGATGGGCGGCATCGCCGCCGTCTTCCGGGCCAAGAAGCTCGCGACCGGCGAGGACGTGGCCGTCAAGGTGCTCCACCCCGACGCCGAGGAGCTGCCGGAGCTCATCGAGCGCTTCGAGCGCGAGGCGATCGCCGGCCGCCATATCTTCCACCCCAACGTCGCCGCGGTCTACGAGATCAACCAGCTCGACAATGGCGCGTGGTTCATGGTGATGGAGTTCATCCGCGGCATCACGCTGCGCAAGCTCATCGACCAGGGCCCCATCCCGCCGGGGCGCGCCACGAACATCGCGCGCCAGATCGCGACCGCCCTGAACGCGGCGCACGACTTCGGGATCGTGCACAGGGACGTGAAGCCGCTCAACATCATGGTCCTCGACGGCCCGGACGAGCGCGTGCAGCTCATCGATTTCGGCCTCGCCAAGGTCCCGGTAGAGCAGTTCTCCATCCCCAGCTCCATGCCCAGCGAAGATGGCTCGCGCCGCTCGCTGACGAACGCCGGGGTGCTGCTCGGCACGGTGGCGTACATGGCGCCCGAGGCCGCGCTCGGCATGCGCTCGGTCGACCGGCGCGCCGACCTCTACGCGCTCGGCGTCATCCTGTACGAGATGCTCGCGGGCAAGCACCCCTTCACCGCGGTCGAGCCCTCGGCGCTCTTCGCGCAGCACCGGTCGGCCGTGCCGCCGCCCATCGCCGAGCGCTCGCCCGGCATCGTCGTCCCGCCCGCGCTCGAGGCGGTCGTGATGCGCCTGCTCGCCAAGGACCCGGACGACCGCTTCCCCCACGCGCGCGCCGTCGTCGTGGCGCTCGACGCCGCCGCCCAGAAGATGAGCGGGCCAGATAACCGCCTCAGCATCGCCGCCCCGAACAGCCTGCGGGCCGCCGCCAGCTTCCTCGAGCGGCGGACGTCGCGCGCCGTGCTCGCGGGCGCGGGCCTCCTGTTCTTCGCGGTGGGGAGCGTGATCGCCTGGCTGCTCGCGTCGCGGTGAGCGCGGCGCGACGAGGGAGACGCCGCGCGCCGTCGCGGTGAGCGCGGGGCGAGGGGCCCCTCGCCCCGCTCGGCTCGACCTACTCGCACAAGCCCACGGGGAGCCCCGCGAACGCCGAGCGGTCGACGCACTTCTTGCCGCCCGGGCACGCCTCGCCGCGCTCGCCGCGCGGATCGCAGAGGTCCTTGCACGTGTCCGTTTCCGGGTCGCACACGCTGCCGGGCGCGCAGGTGAACGAGGCGTCACACGGCTGCCCGCCCGAGCCCGCGCCCGCGTACCAGCACGAGGTCGCCCCGTTGCCCAGGAACACGCACGCAGCGCCGTTCTCGCACGCCTGCGCGAAGAGATCGCAGCCGTCGCCCTCCGCGCAGGAGCCGCCGGTGGGCGAGCCGCCGTCGAAGAGGCACGCGCTCCCCGGCGCGCAGGCCGAGGGGCGATCGCAGATCGCGGCGCAGCGCTGATCCAGGCTGCACGACAGCGCGTCGCCGCACTCCGACGCGGCGAGGCAAGTCTCGCCGGGACGGGCGCCGGTCCGCGGCTGCTTTGCGAGGCTCGTGCCGCGGGGCAGCGCGAGCGCGTCGCGCTCGAGGAGGACGCCCGATTTGTAGATGCGCGAGACCCGCTCGAGCGCGCGGACGTCGGTGAGAGCGTCGCCGTCGACCACGAGCACGTCCGCGAGCGCCCCCTCCTCGATGCGCCCGAGGTCGGGTCGCCCGAGCACGTCCGCGGCCGTGCGCGTCGCGGCGGCGAGGGCGTCGATCGGCGGCATCCCGGCCTCGACGAGGAGCGCTACCTCGCGGCGCATGGCGATCCCGTGGAAGACGCCTGGGTTGCCGGCGTCGGTGCCGGCGGCGACGGTGACCCCGGCCTGAACCACGGTGTGGACGTTCGCGACCGCGTGGTCGCGCCACCCCTTCACGAGCTCCCGGTACCGGGCTGTCGTGGTCTCCGCGAGCAGCGACGGGTCGCGCAGGGCGGCGATCACGTCGGCCGGCACGTCATCACGGAGGGCGGGGTCGTCGAGCTCGTCGAGCTCGCCGTGGGCGATGCGGTACAGGCCATCCATCACGGAGAGCGTCGGCACGACGACGGCTCCCGCGGCGGCCATCCGGCGCGCGAGCTCGGGCGAGATGAGGTCCTGATCCGGGATGTGCGCGAAGAGCGTCACGCCGGCGTCGAGCGCAGCCTCGATGTCGGCGGCCTCCGCCACATGAGCGATGACGCGGAAGCCCGCGGCGCTGGCGGCCTCCTCGATGGCCGCGATCGACGCGTCCGAGATCTGCGGGCGCGGCCGGGCTCCGTCCGAGTCGATGACGATCTTGATGACGTCGGGCTCGCGGGGGAGGAGCGCCGCGAACGCGTCGCCCACGTCGGCGGGCGAGTCGATGAAGACGCAGAAATCGCCGGGCGGGGCGCCCTGGGTGCAGGGGTGCCCCCCGGTCGGCGTGAGCAGCGGCCCGGCTGCGAAGAGCTGCGGCGCGAGGATCTCGCCGGCGCGGGCGCGCGCTCGCTGCTCGAAGATGACGCGCTGGGATGAGCCGAGATCCAGGTACGAGGTGACGCCCGCCCGGAGCATTGCCTTCGTGTGGTCCTCGAGGTGGAGCTCGCCGTCATAGTAATCGTAGGGCCCGGCGACGCTCAGCGAGTGCACGTGGAGGTCGATCAGCCCGGGGAGCACCGTCTTCCCCGAGACGTCCACGACCTCGCCGCCCGTGACCTCGACCTCGTGCTCGTTGAAGACGACCTGTCGCACCTTGTCGCCGTCGATCACCACCGTCGCCCTGCCCGCGCGCGAGCCGTCGAACACCGTACCTCCCGTCAGCACGGTGCAGCCCGCGCACCCCACCTCGATGGACTCGAGCGACAGAGAGCGCTCCGCGGCGCCGCAGCCAGCAAGCCATGTTGAAGCGACAAGGACACACGAAGATAGACCAGCAAAAACCAGTCCGAGCGAAGTACGATGCATGACACTCCTTTGCCGAGGGCGCTGAGCGCTCGAAAGCGCGCGCGGGCCGGGTACCGGAGAGCGCGATGAAAGGCAATTCGACGAGGTCGCGTTCACGGCGCGATGGATGCGCGCACGCAGCGTGCCGCGTTATCCAGGATTGCTGGGTTCCAGCGGAGCGACGCGATCGAGGCGCTTCGTCCGCGACGCCCCGGCGGCGATCAGGGGCATGAGAGAGAGGCGCCATTCGCGGGATGCGCGGGAGACGCGAGATCGCGATTGGTCCTCATGACGGCGGGATATCCCGGGCTGCCCGCGGCGCCGGTCGCCATGGATGACAGGGAATCAGCGCGACGTCCGTCGTCGCTCAATGGGCCCTTCGGATTGACGAAGACCCTTTGCGTGCCTCACCTACTCGTGGGAGGCTGTGCGATGAGTGATTCGAACAACGGGAATGCGGCGCCGAAGAATCTGGATGTCGAGGTGAAGGAGATCCGCAACGCCATCGACGAGTTGTCGAGCAGGCTGGAGGCAATGGAATCAGCGCGTCCGGTCAGCTATAGCTGCGGCGGCGGCTGCGGCGGCGGCTGCGGCGGCGGCTGCGGCGGCGGCGGCTGCAGGTGCGGCGGCGGCTGCGGCGGCGGCTGCAGGTGCGGCGGCGGCTGCAGGTGCGGCGGCGGCTGCGGCGGCGGCTGCAGGTGCGGCGGCCGCTGCGGCGGCGGCGGCGGCTGCAGGTGCGGCGGCGGCTGTCGCTGAAGCCAGCCCTGATGCGGTGAGGCGGGGCGGTAGACCGCCAGAGGAAGACGAGGAGCGCGAGGGCTCAAGAAAGGCATCTTCCCGTCTTCCCGGGCTCGCCACGATCAAGCGAGCTCGCGCCCCGGCCGCACGCGAGGGTCTTCTCTCCTTGGTTTGTCGGGGCGGCTCCTTGAGCGCCAGGATTGAACCTATTTACCGAAGGCGCGGCGCGGCGCCGGTCGAGACGCCGCCGCGCTGCCCTTTCCTGGAGATCTCGCGTGGCCATTCAACTGCTCAGCTCATCGACCGCGGCGTCGTCGCTCGACGAGGCCGCCCCGCCCGCGCCGGCGCACGAGCGGCTCGCGCGCGCGCGCGTCCTCGTGGTCGGGCTCGAGCCGTGGGGCGCCGTCGCGGCGATCGAGCTCGCTTCCGCGGGCGTCGCCGCGATCCACGTCCTCGACGACAGGCAGGTCGCGGCGGACGATCTCGGCCCCTTCGCCGAGGTGGATCTCGGGAAGGATCGCGCTCACTCGCTCTCCCTCGCGCTGTCGCGGATCGCGCCCGGCTGCGCGGTCACGCACGGCGCGCTGCTCGCGGCCGAGGGTCGCCCGCTCGTCCAGGACGACACCGCCTGGGACCTGGTCCTCACGTGCGTCCCGGGCGATGACCTCCTCGTCCTTCAGAGCGTCGCCCGCTTCGCCCACGCGGCCTCCGTCCTCTCGCTCAGCGCGCACCTCGAGGGGCTCGACGCGGTGATCGGTCCGGCCGTCGTGCCGGGCGAGACAGCGTGCTGGAGCTGCTGCCGCCTCCGGCGGCTCGCGACAAGCGATCAGCCCGAAGCGGATTGCGCGCTCCAGACATCGCTCCTCGCCGCGCGCCCGGGGCGCCGCGCGCGCACCTACCTCGCGCCGGTGCCGGGGTTCCTGGGCCACGCCGTCGCGCTCGCGGCCGTCGATCTGCTCGTGAACCGCGCCGCGTCGCGGCTCGCAGGGCGCTTCGTGGTCCAGAGCCTGATCGACCTGGAGTCGTCGTTCCACACCGCCCTGCGGATGCCGTGGTGCGCGGTCTGCGGGGGCGCCGCCGGCGCAGGCCGCGCGCGCCGGAGATCGAGCGTACGCCTCCGCGACGCGCGCGACCCGGCGGAGCTCCGGCGGATGCTCGCCGGCATCGTCGACGCGCGGGCGGGCATCGTCCGGCACCTCGGGCTTGCCGCGATGAGCCCGGCGCTCGCCCCCGAGGCGCCGATCATCGCCACCGCGCTCCTCAGCAACACCACCGACGGCTCGGCGCCGGCGCACCGCTGCGAGGAGCCGGAGGTCGGCACCGGAAAGGGCGTCACGGCCGTCGAGGCCCTGATCAGGGCGACCGGCGAGGCGGTCGAGCGCTACTCCGCCGGGCTCTTCGACGCGCGGGCGCTGCTCCGCGCCCCGGTCGCCGAGATGAAGGGCGACTTCATCGCCCCGGAGCGGCTCTGCCTCTACGGCGAGGCGCAGTATGCCCGGCCCGGGTTCCCGTTCGCGCGGATCGATCCGACCACGCCCATCGAGTGGGTCCTCGGGCGGTGGCTGGACACCCGCGCGCCCGTGCACGTGCCGGCGCTCCCTGCCTACTATGGCAACTGCGCCGGGCCCGGCGCCCACTTCTGCCAGGTGACGTCGAACGGGCTCGCCGCCGGCCCGACGCTCGAGGGCGCGTCGATGGGGGCCGCGCTCGAGCTCATCGAGCGCGACGCCTTCATGATCTCGTGGCTCGCTCGCCGGCCGGGGCGGCGGATCTTGCCCGACGACGCGATCGACCCGGAGGTGCACGAGGTCGCGCGGCAGCTCGAGGAGCGCGGGGCCCGGATCGAGCTGTATCTGCTCGAGGCGGGCATCGCGGTCCCCGTGGTGATGTGCGTGGGCTACGGCGACGGCAAGCGCTGGCCCGGCGCGGTGGTCTCGATCTCGGCCCACCTGAGCCCGCTCACCGCGATCAAGAAGGCCATCCTGGAGCAGGGCCAGATTGGCAATTTCGTCTTCCGCCTCATGACGGGCGAGGACGTCGCCGTCCCCGAGCGGCCGGAGGACGTGCGCACGATCGAGGATCACGCTGTCTATTACCTTCCGCCGAGCCGCGCCGCCGCCTTCGCCTTCCTCCGCCAAGGGGGCACCGTGACCGCCGCCGAGCTCGAGGAGCCGAGCGAGGTCTCGCTGTCCGAGCTCGCCCGGCGCGTCCAGGCCGCGGGGATGCGCGTCGCGATCGTCGACGTGACCTCGCCCGATCTCGCCGCGACCCCGTTCCGCGTCGCCCGGGCCCTCGGGCCCGACTTCCAGCAGATCCATTTCGGCCACGAGCTCGCGCGGCTCGGCAATCCGCGCCTCCGCTCGATGGCCCCCCACGGGATCAACCCCGACCCTCACCCGATGGCCTGAGCGAGGACACCATGGCAAGGAGCAAGAGGTGGACGTCGCGCGGCGCTGTCACCTCCAGTCCTCCCACGTGAGGTCGCGCCCGCTGGAGGCGCCGTTCGATGGGGATCGCCAGCCAGCGCCGAGCGCCAGAGGGCGAGTCGCTCGCGGGGACGGGAGGCTGCGCAAAAAGGCGATGAATCAAGGTGTATTCACGGCGCGGCGGGCGCACGCGACGCGCCAGCTTGTCCAGGTTTCTTCGCCTCGCGCGGCGCGGTGCAAGGGAGGCGATTTATCGACGGCGGCCGCCGCGCGCCCCGGGCGCGCGCTGGGCCCGCCGACGGGCAGCGGTGGAGTCGTACGAGGACGGTGAAGAAGGTGAAAGCGACGCGCCAACCCGAAGAAGGAGCGGACCGCGGAGATCGCATCGGCGCATTCCGCCCGTCATCCAGGAAGCATCGATTGACGAACACTCTTTGCGTGCCCCATCTACTTGTGGGAGGCTTTGCCATGAGTGATTCGAGCAACGCGAATGATAAGCCGAAGGACCTGGATGTGGCGGTGACGGAGATCCGCAACGCCGTCAATGAGCTGGACGAGAGATTGGAGGCGATGGCATCAACGACTCCGGTCAACTTCAACTGCAGCTGTAGTTGCAACTGTAGCTGTAGCTGTAGCTGTAGTTGCAGCTGTAGCTGTAGCTGTAGCTGTAGTTGCAGCTGTAGCTGTAGTTGCAGCTGTAGCTGTAGCTGTAGCTGTAGTTGCAGCTGTAGCTGTAGCTGCCGTTGCCGCTGCCGTTGCCGCTGCGGTTAGGCACGATCCGACGAGCGTCGCGGACGGCGCGAGCCCAGGGCGATCGCGCAAGGAATACTGCATATCTCCGAGCGCGGTCGATCCCCCCAGGCCGCCTCGCCGACCAGTCGCCGGGCTCTCCCCGCCTTCGCTTGTCGCCGCATCGATTTTCAACAGGTTCAAAACTCTTTGCCGAAGGGTAGCGCGGCGCAGGTCGAGGCCTCACCGCGCTCATCCTTCCTGGAGAGCTCGCGTGTCCACGCAACTGCCCAGCTCATCGGCCGCCGCTTCACCGCTCGACAGGACCGCCCCGCCCCGGCCAGAACCGGAGGAGGCGCGCGAGGCGCTCGCGCGGTCGCGCGTCCTCGTGGTTGGGCTCGAGCCGTGGGGGGCGGTAGCGGCCGCGCAGCTCGCGTCGGCGGGCGTCGGCGCGCTGCGCGCGGTCGACGATCGGCAGGTGACGGCGGACGATCTCGGCCCCTTCTGCGAGGCGGATCTCGGCGAGGAGCGCGCCGACGCCCTGTCCGCCGCGCTCTCGCGGATCGCGCCCGGGTGCGCGGTCACGTCGGGGACGCTGCGCGCCGCCGCGGACCGCCCCCTCGCCGAGGAGGACACGGGCTGGGATCTGATCGTCGCCTGCGTGCCGGGCGACGATCTCCTCGTCCTCCAGGGCGTCGCCCGCTTCGCCCACGCGCACTCCATCCTCTCGCTGAGCGCCCACCTCGACGGGCTCGACGCGGTGATCGGCCCGGTCGTCGTGCCTGGCGAGACCGCGTGCTGGAACTGCTACCGTCTCCGGAGGCTCGCGACCAGCCGGCGCGCCGAGGCCGATCACGCCGTCCAGGCGGCGCTCCTCGCCGAACGCCCGGGGCGTCGTGCGCGCACCTACCTCGCGCCGGTGCCGGCGTTCCTGGGCCACGCCGTCGCCCTCGCGGCCGTCGAGCTGCTCGTGCGCCGGCGCGCGTCGCGCCTCGCGGGGCGGTTCCTGGTGCAGAACGTCGTCAACGCGGAGGTCTCTTCCCACGCCGTCCTGCAGATGCCCTGGTGCCCTGTCTGCGGCGGCGCCGCCGAGGCCCTGCGCCGCGGGACGGCGCCGGCGTGCCGGCCCGCGCGCCTGCGCGACGCGGGCGATCCCGCGGAGCTCCGCCGGCTCCTGGCCGGCATCGTCGACGCGCGCGCGGGCATCGTCCAGCATCTCCAGCTCGACGCGACGAGCCCGGCGTTCGCCCCCGAGGCGCCGCGCACCGCCACCGCGCTGCTCAGCAAGTACACCGAGGGCGCAGGAGACGCTCACCGCTGCGACGAGCCCCAGCTCGGCACCGGCAAGGGCATCACGGCCGTCGAGGCGCTCGTCAGGGCGGTGGGCGAGGCGGTCGAGCGCTACTCCTCCGGGCTCTTCCGGAAAGCGGAGCTCCTCCGCTCCTCGGTCGCCGAAATGAAGGGCGACTTCATCGCTCCGGAGCGCCTCTGTCTGTACGACGAGGCGCAGTACGCCCGCCCCGGGTTCCCGTACCCGCGGCTCGACCCGAGCACGCCGATCGAGTGGGCCCTCGGGCGCTGGATGGACACCCGCGCGCCCGTGTACGTCCCGGCGCTTCCGACCTATTACAACTACTGCGCGCCGAAAGAGGCCTATTTCTGCCAGGTGACCTCGAACGGCCTCGCCGCCGGCGCGACGATCGCCGGCGCGTCGCTCGGGGCTGCCCTCGAGCTCATCGAGCGCGACGCCTTCACGATCTCCTGGCTGGCCCGCCGGCCCGGTCGGCGTATCCTGCCCGACGACTCGGTCGATCCCGAGGTGCGCGAGATCGCCCGGCAGCTCGAGGGGCGCGGCGCCCGGATCGAGCTGTATCTCCTCGACGCGGGCGTCGCCGTCCCCGCCGTCATGTGCGTGGGCTACGGCGACGGCAAGCGCTGGCCCGGCGCCGTGGTGTCGCTCGCCGCCCACCTGAGCCCTCGCACCGCCATCAGGAAAGCCATCCTGGAGCAGGGCCAGATAGGGACTTACGTCTTCCGCCTCATGACCGGCGAGGCGCTCGACATCCCCGAGCGCCCGGAGGACGTGCGCTCGCTCGAGGATCACGCGGTCTACTACGTCCCCCCGAGCCGCGCCGGCGCCTTCGCGTTCCTCGGCGAGGGCGGCACGGTGACCGCCTCGCAGCTCGAGGAGCCCGAGGAGATCTCGCTCTCCGCGCTCACGCGCCGCGTGAGCGCCGCGGGGCTCCGCCTCGCGATCGTCGACGTGACGTCCCCCGACCTCGCGGCGACCCCCTTCCGCGTCGTCCGGGCCATCGGGCCCGACTTCCAGCAGATCCATTTCGGCCACGCGGTCGCGCGGCTCGGCAACCCGCGCCTCCACGCGCTGGCGCCCCACGGGATCAACCCTGACCCCCATCCGATGGCCTGAGAGAGGACACCATGGCAAGGAGCATTGAGGCGGACATCGCGCGGCTCTATCATCTCCAGTCCGCTCACGTGAGATCGCGGCCGCTGGAGCCGCCGTTCGACGCGGACACCCAGCCGCTCCAGTTCCGCACCTACGTAGGGTCGGAGCGCACGGCGCTGCCAGGACGCGATTTCGCGATCGACGCCCCGCTCGGCGAGGTGCTGGAGCGGCGCCGGTCGATCCGCGATTTCGCCCTCGGGGCGATGCCCCTGGAGACGCTCGGGCGGCTCCTCCACGCGAGCTACGGCGTCCGGGGCGCGCGCAAGATCGATGCAGAGTGGACCTGCGATCGCCCGACCCCCTCGGCCGGCGGCCGGTACCCGCTCGAGATCTATGTGGCGACGCAGGCCGTGGAGGACCTTCCGGACGGCCTCTACCACTACGACGCGCGCGCGCACGAGCTCGAGCTCCGCCGGGGAGGCCTCGCGCACGCCGCGCTCGCGGATCTGACCCTGGCGCAGGACATGGTCCTGAACACCAACGTCGTTGTCATCATCACGGCGGTCCCGCTCCGCACCATGTGGAAGTACGGCCAGCGCGGCTATCGCTTCCTGTGGCTCGACGCAGGGCACCTCGGCCAGAACCTTTACCTCGTCGCGACCGCCATGGGCCTCGGCCCGGTGGCGATCGGCGGCTTCTACGACGACGAGCTCAAGGCCTTCCTGGCGCTCCCGGCCGAGGAGGACGCCATGTACGTCGTCTGCATCGGTCAACCCGGGCCGACAGAGGGCCAGACCCGGCCCCAGCGCGGCTGAACAGGGAGCATCGGAGAGCACCATGCCCAGCATTCGACTCAGCCGCTCGGCCAGCATCACGCCCACGGACGCAGGGGTCATCCTCCGGTCCGATCTCGGCACCTTCCAGCTCACCGGCGCAGACGTGGGCGCGTTCCTCGAGCGGATGGCGCCGCTGCTCGACGGGTCGCGCGACCGGGAGGCGATCGTCGAGGCGCTCGCCGACTACTCGCGGCAGAGCGTGACCGCGCTCCTCGACCTGCTGGAGACGCGCAGGCTGATCGAGCCGGCGCCCGGCGCGGCGGAGCCCGCGGATCGCGAGCGCCTCCGCGGGCAGGTCGAGTTCCTCCGCAGGTGGTCGGCGGCACCGCCGCAGGCGGCGCAGCGGCTGGCGAGCGCGCGCGTGCTCGTCGTGGGCCTCGAGCCCTGGGGCGCCGCGGCGGCCCTCGCGCTCGCCGAGGCGGGGATCTCCGCGCTCCGCCTGATCGACGACGGCGCGGTCGGCCCGCGCGACGTCGCCGTGCTCCGGGAGCGCGGCGAGGCGGCGCTCGGCGCGCCCCGCCGGGGCGCCGTGGCGGCGTTGATCCGCGAGCGCGCGCCGCGGTGCCGGGTAGACGAGAGCCCCGGCGCCGCGCTCGACGCGGGGGACCTCCTCTCGCCCGAGGGGCGCCCTCACCTCGTCGTCGCGGCGGCGCGCGGCGACGACGCAGCGCTCCTCTCGCGCGTCGCGCGGTTCGGCCATCGCGCGCGGGTCGCCTCGCTCTTCGCGCACCTCGCGGGGACGGCGGCCGTCCTCGGCCCGCTCGTGTTCCCGGGGAAGACGGCGTGCCGGGTCTGCGCCGCGGCCGACGCGCTCAACCCGCCGCTCGCGACGCGCTCGCCGGCGGGGCCGCCGCCGCACGCGGGCGCGATGGCGCAGATGCTCGGCCACCTCGCGGCGATGGAGGCCCTCAAGGTGCTCTCGGAGTACACGCCGTCGAGGCTCGGCGGCCGGGTGCTGCTCCAGGACCTCTCGACGCTCGAGACGTCGTACCACACGCTGGTGAGGCTGCCCTGGTGCAGCGTGTGCGGCGAGGGGTGACGCCGGCTCGGAGGTGCTCTAGCCTGCGGCCGTGAAGAGGGCCCGCCTCCAAGCCGCCTCGCGGAGCGCCGCCGCGCTCGCCGCGCCGCCGGGCCTCCGCGCGGCCGCGCGGCTCGCCAGCCTCCAGGGCGCGCCGCGCGATCGGGCCGCCGACGCGGCCGCCGCCGGGGTCCGGAGCTGACGCCATGATCGGCCGGACCCTCGACGACCGCTACGCGATCCACCGGCTGCTCGGCCAGGGCGGCATGGGCGCCGTCTACGAGGCGCGGCACACGGGCACCGGCCGCCGCGTCGCGGTGAAGGTCATCCTCGGCCAGGCCGCGGACGACGACCTCGTCCGCCGCTTCCAGCGCGAGGCGCGCGCGGTCGGCGCGGTCGAGTCGGAGCACATCGCGCAGGTGTTCGACACCGGGCGCGACCGCGAGACCGGCGCGCCGTACATCGCGATGGAGTTCCTCGAGGGCGAGGACGTGCAGGCCCTCATCGAGCGGCTCGGCCCGCTGCCCGTCGATCTCGCGCTCCGCGTCGGCCTGCAGGCGTGCCTCGGGCTCGAGCGCGCGCACGAGGCCGGCATCGTC
Organism: Sorangium sp. So ce321; assembly: GCF_051530195.1. Classification (NCBI taxonomy): domain Bacteria; kingdom Pseudomonadati; phylum Myxococcota; order Polyangiales; family Polyangiaceae; genus Sorangium; species Sorangium sp. So ce321. The sequence goes on from NZ_CP150329.1 coordinate 10,258,877, forward strand.
CACCGCGACATCAAGCCGGCGAACCTCTTCCTCGCGCGGAAGCAGGGCGGCCAGCGCGTGATCAAGCTGCTCGACTTCGGCGTCGCCAAGGTGGCCGACAACAGCCTCGGCAACGGCGGGATGACCAAGAGCGGCGCGCTGCTCGGCTCGCCGCTCTACATGTCGCCCGAGCAGGCGCGCGGCAGCGGCGCCGTCGACGCGCGCTCGGACATCTGGTCGCTCGGGATCAGCCTGTACCACGCGCTCTCGGGGCAGCGGCCCAACCAGCACCTGACCGGCCTCGGAGAGCTCGTCCTGGCCATCTGCACGACGCCCGTGCGCTGGCTCCAGGAGGTCGCGCCGTGGGTGCCGCCGGAGGTCGCCCACGTGGTGCACCGGGCGCTGGTCATCGATCCGGCCGGCCGCACCGCGAGCGCCGCCGAGCTCGCGGCCGCGCTGCGGGCGTTCCTGCCGAACGGCGAGGCGATCGTCGACGCGATGCTCGTGCCGCTCGACGCCGCCGCGCGGGCGTCGCGCGCGTCGTTCGCGCCGCTCGACGGCGCCCACGGCGCGGCGCGCGGGCCGAGCGCGCCGTCGTTCCACGCCGCCTCGGGCCCGCCGCGCGGCCCGGGCGCGGCCTTCGACACCGGCTCGGGCCTGGCGCGCGGGTCGGGGCCGCCGCTCGACGCGCCGTTCGCCGCTGCGCGCCCCTCGCGCGCGACGACCGGGCCGCACGCGCTGTCGGGCACCGCGCCCGCCACGAGCGTGGGGCTGTCGAGCCGCCCCGACCGGCCGGCGTCGCGCCCGCCCGTCGCCCTGCTCGTCGGCGGCGTGCTGGCCGCCGCTGTCGCGGGCGGCGTCGGCGTCTACTTCGCGGTGCGCGGCGGGTCGCCGCCGGCGGCTTCCTCGGCCGAGCCGGCGCCGCCCCCGCGCGACGAGGCCGAGCCGCCGCCGCCGTCCGCGGGCGCCGAGGTCAGGCCGGCCCCGCGCGACGAGGTCGAGGCCGAGCTGCCGCGCGCCGACGCGCCGGCGCCCGCCACCGCGACGCCCGAGGCGCCGCCCTCGCCTTCCGCGAGCGCGCCGGCCGCGCCTCCCGCCGCGTCGACGTCGGCGCGGGTCGTCGCGCGCCCGCCCGCGCCGCGGCCGTCCGCCGTCAGGCCGCCCTCCAGGCCCCCGAGGAACGACGATGACGAGACATCGAGGAAATAGCCGCGCGGCGTGGTGTGTCGCCGCGCTCCTGTCGCTCTCCGCCGCCGTCGCCCGCGCGGAGCCGTCGGCGGATCAGGCGGCCGCGGCCGAGGCGCTCTTCCGCGAGGGGCGCGAGCTCGTCGCCAAGGGCAAGCTCGCCGAGGCGTGCCCCAAGTTCGCGGCGAGCCAGCGGCTCGATCCGGGCTACGGCACCCAGTGGAACCTCGCGGACTGCCTCGAGCGGCTCGGCCGGAGCGCGAGCGCCTGGGCCGCGTTCCGCGAGGCGGCGGACATGGCGAGCCGGGCTGGCCAGGCCGACCGCGAGGCGAAGGCGACGCGCCGCGCGGCCGATCTGGAGCCGAAGCTCGAGCGCCTCTCCATCGCGGTGAGCGCGCTGGCCGACGGGCTCGTCGTGCGGCGCAACGGCGCGGTCCTCGACGCGGGCGCGTGGGGCGCGGCGCTCCCGGTCGACCCGGGCCAGCACCGCGTCGAGGCGACCGCGCCCGGCAAGAAGCCGTTCTCGGTGGAGGCGCAGACCGCCGGCCCCGGCAAGGTCGTCACGGTGGAGGTCCCGCCGCTCGAGGACGACCCCGCCGCGGCCGCCGCGGCGGCCCCGCCGCAGCCTGGCGGGGCGGCCGAGCCGGGGCCCGCCGCGCCGCCCGCGCCGGCCGGGGACGGCGGCGCGGGCACCCGGCGCACCCTCTCCTTCGTGGCGGGCGGCGTCGGCGTCGCCGGCGTCGTGACGGGCTCGATCTTCGGGCTCGTCGCCAGCTCGCGGTGGAACCGGGCCCAGGACGAGCACTGCCGGACCAGGACGCTCTGCGACGCGCAGGGCGTGGCGCTGGTCGACGACGCCGGGCGCGCCGCCGCGCTCTCCAACGTGGGCTTCGTCGTCGGCGGGATCGGGCTCGCGGCCGGCGTCGCGCTGTTCGTGACGTCGCTCGGCGGCGACGAGCCCGCGGCGGCGCGGATCGTTGTCACGCCCGCGGTAGGGCTCGCCGGCGGCGGGCTGGAGCTCCAGGGCCGCTTCTGACGAGCAGCCGCGGGCGCGCGCGGCTGCCGGCGGTGGGTGGCGGAGCGCGCGCGGCGGCGGCAGCCCCGCGCTCAGGCGGAGAAGGTCACCGGGAGCGCGCGGAGGCCGCGGACGAGGAAGCTCTGGATCCACTCCAGGTGGGGCGCGGCGATCGCGAGATCCGGCAGCCGCTGGACGATCGTGTTGAGCACGACCTGGGCCTGGACGCGGGCCATCTGGGCGCCCAGGCAGAAATGGATGCCGCCGCCGAACGCGACGTGGCGGTTGTCCTTGCGCAGGATGTCCAGCCGGTCCGGATCCGGAAAGCGGGCCGGGTCCCGGTTCGCCGCGTGGAGAAAGCCGAACGCGATCTGCCCTGCCTCGATGCGCACGCCGCGGATCTCGACGTCCTCGCGGGCGCGGCGCGAGGATTGGTAGGCCGCGCCGTTGTAGCGCAGGACCTCCTCCACCGCCTTGTCGATGAGCTCCGGGCTCCCCCGGAGCTTCTGCAGCTGGTCAGGGTTGCTGATCAGGGCCAGGGCGCCGTTGCCGATGAGGTGGGTCGTCGTCTCGTGGCCGCTCGCGATCAGGAGCGCGCAGGTCGACACGAGCTCGGCGTCGCTGAGCATGCTGCCCTGCTCCTCCGCGAGCAGGAGATTGCTGACGATGTCATCGCCCGGGCGCGCTCGCCGCTCCTCCACGAGCTCGCGGAGGTACTCCTCGAACCCGAGGACCCCCTGATGGCCCCTGTCGACGATCTCCTCGTCCGGCGACGGCGCCCCGAGCAGCGTGAAGATGCCGTCGGACCACCCCTTCAGCCGCCGCGTGTCCTCCGGCGAGATCCTCAGCAGCTTCCCGATGACGACGCCGGGCAGCGGATAGGCGAGATCGCGGACGATATCCATGCGCCCGTCGGCCCGCACCGCGTCGATCATCTCGTTCGCGACCCGCTGCACCAGCGGGCGCAGCCCCTCGACCACCTGTGGAGTGAACCCCTTGGCCACGAGGCTGCGCAGCCGGGTGTGCCTGGGCGGGTCGGCGAGCACCATCCAGTGGGATATGAACTCGTCGTAGCGCTTCAGCTTCTCCCGGAGGGCTGCGGGGGCGCCGTTGATGTAATAGTCGACGCGCTCCGCGGAGAAGCGCGGATCCCTCGTGATGAGCTGCACGTCGTCATAGCGGGTCAGGCAGTAGACGTTGAGCTGTGGGTCCCAGTAAACGGGATCCTCGGCCCGCATGCGCTGGAATGTCGGGTGCGGATTGGCAAAGAAGTCAGGACTGAGAAGGTCGTATCTTGGCACAGTGCTGTGGACTGCCATCGTGGACCGACTCCTGTGGGTAGAGGGGATCGTGTATCGTAGCATCCCGGCGGGAGGCCCGCCCGGAGAGTGAGCTGTCGTGGCGCCCCGGGATGCAGGCATGACGCCGGTGCGGCGCTCCCAGCTCCACGCAGCGCCACGCAGCTCCACGCAGCACCGCGCAGCGCCACGTAGTGGTGCCCTGACTTCTGTCGATGTAGGGCAGCGTCTCGGCGCTGTGCTGGCCTGCCAGGCCCTCTCGCGCGGTCTCGCGCGAGCGTGGACGACATGAGACGTGCGGCGCGCGCGGACATCCGGAAAGTCCGCACGTCACCGCACGTCGCCGCGGTATCCCGCGCGTGCGTCGCAGCGCACGCCGCGGGTCAGCGTCCCTCGGTCGCCCTGCCGCCGCTGCCCGCGCGCTTCAGCTCTCGCACGACGATCGCGCCATAGTTGCGGCTCGGGCCGTCGGGGTAGAAGTCGCTGACGACATGGTCCCTGTCGGGCACCGCGAAGCCGTACCCCCTGTACACCTCGAGGAACGGATCGATGAGGCACCCGTTCAGCTGCAGGAACGCGTAATCCCGCGCGTCCACCTCGCCGTGCCTCCGGCAATAGGCGTCGTAGCCGGGGATCTTGGCGCCGGCGACGACGTAATCGAGGCCGAGCTCCTCCGCCAGCCGGACCGGCGTCTCGATCAGGAGCGCGTACGTCCGGGCCCCGCGCGCCTCCCGCCGGAGCGTGCCCGACACGAGGTAGAGGGCGTTCGCGCTGGCCATGTCGATGTCCGGCAGGTTGCCTTGATTCGTGACCTCGTCCCAGCTCTTCCAGCCCTTGCGCCCTCCCCGCTCGTACCTCGTCGGGCAGCTCGTGAGCGTGCCGATGATCTCGCCTTCCTGCTCGAAGACCCAGAAGCCCTGGGGGAATTTCTCGAGCCGGACGAGCATCGTCTCCCGGCTCGCGCGCTGGTGCTCGGGCCAGTCCTCCTCGACCCGCATGATCCCATCCATGTCTGCGATGCTGGCTTGCCGCGCCTTCACCATGTCACGTCTCCCCGGCGCGACGCCGTCACCGCGGCGCCGCGCCCTCCTCGGGTCACAGCTTGCCGCTCCTCGTGGCCGACACGAGCGCGAGCGCGTCGCGGTCCGGGTCGGACGCGACGTGGCGCGCGATGGCGTCGGCCGCGGCCTGCGCCTCCTCGAGCACCGCGCGCTCGTCCATCGTGAGCACCTCTCCGTCGCGCATCACCATCCGCCCCGCGACGATCACGGTCTTCACCTCGGTGCCGCGCGCGTTGTAGACCAGATTCGGCACGATGTTCCGCACCGGGGCGTCGAGCACCGGAGAGAGGCTCGGCTCGCGGAGGTCGATGAGGATGAGGTCGGCCTGCTTGCCCACGTCGAGCGACCCGATCTGGTCCCCGAGGCCGATCGCCCGCGCGCTCTCGATGGTCGTCATGCGCAGCACCTCCCAGGGCGGCATCACCTTCGGATCGCGCCGGGCGATCTTGTTGAACAGCGCCGTGAGCCGCATCTCGTTGAACATCGAGCACGCGCTGTTGTCCGAGCCGAGGGCCACCATGCCGCCCGCCTCCTTGAAGGCGAGCGCCGGCGGCACGATGCCGTCGATGAGGCCGATGGCGCTCGAGCAGAGCATCATGCGGACGCCGCGGCGGGCCATGAGCTGCACCTCCTCCTGCGTCGCCTCGGTGAGGTGGACGGCCATCAGCTGTTCGTCCAGATAGCCGAGCTCATCGAGGTACTCCGGGGTCCGCTTGCCGTAGCGCGCGAGCATCTGCGCGATCTCCCGGTCTCCCTGGGCCACGTGCATGTGGATCATGAGGCCCTCGCGATCGGCGGCGCGCTTGATCTCGAGCAGGTGCTCCCGGAGCACGATGTCCGGCGCGACCGGCCCGAGCAGCACGGAGATGCGCCCCTCCGCCGCGCCGTTCCACTCGCGCGCGAACGCGACCGCCTCGTCGATGCCCTTGCCCGCCTGCGGATCGAGCGGATAGAGCCCGTCGAGCTTCGCGTCCATGCCGAGCGCGCTGATCGACGCGGCGAGGCGGCCGCGGACGCCGGCGGCCGCGTACGCCTGCGGCCAGCCGGGGAAGGGCGCGACGTGATCGAGGAAGGTGGTTATCCCCGACTTGATCCCCTCGAGGAGGGTGAAGCGCGAGCGGGCCACCGCGTCCGCGTCATCGACGTACTTGTAGTAGATCCAGTACGCCTTCTCCAGCCAGTGGTCCACGTCCTGCGCCACGCCGCGGATCACGTTGACCGGCGAGTGCAGGTGCGCGTTGATGAACCCCGGGAGCATGGCGTGGCCGGTCGCGTCGATGCGCTCCCGGGCGCTGAACCGCGCCGAGAGCTCCGCCGTCGCGCCGACCGCCGCGATGCGCCCGCCCTGGATCGCGACCGCTCCGTCGCCTATGTACCCCACGCCGTCGCCGCGCATGGTCAACGCGTGTGCGTGCACGATGAGCGTGTCGACATGTTCCATGTGAGAGCTCCTTTCCGGTTGCGACGGCGCGCCGGCGCCGGCGCCGAGTCCATGAAGCAGGCAAAGGAAGAGGGCGTGATCAATCGCTCAGGGCTGTCCCAGCACCTTCCCGACCTTGCGCCACGACGGGCGCGAGGTGACGCGCTCCCACCAGGCCGCCACGCTGGGCCGGCTCGACACGAAGTCGCCGCCGCCGGAGGCGATCAGGTAATTGATGTACGGCATGTGCGTGATGTCCGCGAGCGAGAACGTCCCGCCGGCCAGGTACGGCTGGGTCGCGAGCGTCCTGCCCATGACATCGAACGCCAGGGCCACGTCCTTCTTGGCCTTCTGCAGCATCGGCTCGTCGGGCGGCGGGGGGAAGTACACCGCGCCAGGGCTGCTCCAGACGAGGTTGTAGACAGGCCCGCTCCGGATCACGTCATAGGCGGGCCCGCTGAAATACGATTGCTCGGAGCTGATCCATTGCTCCATCCGCGCCCACTCCCGGAGGTCGCTCGGCGTGAGCGAGCGGCCGGGGAGGCGCTGATCGAGGTAACGGATGATCGCCCTCGACTCGTAGAGGAGAAACCCGTCGTCCTCGAGCACGGGGATCTCCCCGAACGGGTGCCGCGCCAGGTGCTCGGGGAGGGTCTTGTCCTCGCCCTTCAGCACGTTCACCTCGACGAGCTCGGCCTCGTGCTCCTTCTCGGCGAGGACGGTCAAGACCTTCTGGGTACACGTGCTCTCCGGCATGCCATAGACCTTCATGGAAACCTCCTTCTTGTCTTCGCCGTTCACGTCCTCAATCGGCGCCACGCCCGACGTATCCGCGGGCGCTCCGCGCCCGCGCGCCCGTCACGGACGCCCTTCGACCGCGCGCTCCGCCGGCGGCAGGTGCTCGAGCAGGTAGCGCGTGAGGAGCTCGACCGTCGGATACTCGTAGGCCAGCGTCGACGGCACCGGCTGGCCGGTGCGCGCGGACAGCTCGTGGCGCAGATCCACCGCCATGAGCGAGTCCATCCCGAGCTCGCGCAGCGGGAGATCCGTGGGGATGTCGCTCGCGTCCGGCAGCAGCAGGACCGCCGCCACGTCGGCCCGCACGGCGGCCTCGACCGCCGCCGTCCGCGCCTCGGCGGGGAGCGCCAGCAGCCGCTCGACCCACGGCGTCGGCGTCTCGGGCGCGCGCTCCGCCGCGGCGGCGCCCTCCAGCGCCGCGCCCGCGTCCTCCAGCGCCGCGCCGTCGCCCGCCGCCGCGATGAGCCTGGCCGTCGCGGCGATGACCTTGGCCGCCGCGGCGACGCCGTCGCGCGCCATCGGGACGCCGTCGAGGAGCAGCGCGCTCGGGCGCGGAGGGGCCGGCGCGACCTCGCGGCGCGGCGCCCGCGGCTCGGGCGACGGGCTGAGCCAGTACCGCTGCCGCTGCCAGGGATACGTCGGCAGCGCGACGAAGCGCCCCTCCGGATAGAGCCGCTGGAAGTCCACGGCGGCGCCGCAGGCGTACAGCGCCCCGACCGACTGCATCAGGCACCGGAGCTCGTCCTTCCCCCGGCGCAGCGTCGGGATGGCGTGCCCCTCGATCGCCGACGCGGCGAGGCACCGCTCCAGGTAGGTGGCGAGCACCGGCTGCGGCGCCACCTCCAGGAAGGCGCGGTGCTGCTCGGCGATCGCGGCCTCGACGGCGCGGGCGAGCTGCACCGGCTCCCGCATGTTCCTCGCCCAGTACACCGCGTCGAGCTCCCCGCCGGACACCCGCGCTCCGGTCACGGTGCTGTACATCGGCAGCGACGCGCGCCGCCGCTCGATCGGGCCGAGCGCCGCGATGAGCTCGCCCGCGAGCGGCGTCATCTGCGGCGAGTGGAACGCGTAGTCGACGTTCAGCGAGCGGCACGCCACGCCCTGCTGCCCGAGGCGCTCCACGAGCTCCGCGAGCGCTGGCGCCTCGCCCGACAGCACCACCGAGCCGGGATCGTTGATCGCGGCGACGCAGAGCCGGTCCTCGACCCCCTCGAGCGCGCGGGCCGCGTCCGCGGCGCTCAGCGACACGGAGGCCATCTTCCCGCCGCCGGTCGCGCGCTGCATGATCCGCCCGCGGATCACCGCGAGCCGGGCCGCCTCCTCCAGGCTCAGCACGCCGGCCACGTACGCGGCGGCGATCTCGCCGACGCTGTGCCCGATCACCGCGTCGGGCGCGATGCCCCACGAGCCGAGGAGCGCCGACAGCGCGACCTGGATGCCCAGGATCGCCGGCTGGGCCACCTCGGTCTCGTCGAGGCGCGCGCTCGCCTCCGGCGCGGCGAGCTCGTTCACGAGCGAGAACGGGGCGTGCTGCTTCACGACCGCGTCGACCGCCTCGAGCGCCGCCCGGAAGACGGGCTCGGTCGCGAGGAGCGCGCGCCCCATGCCCACCCACTGCGATCCCTGCCCCGAGAACACGAACGCGAGCCGGGTCCGCGACGCCGGGCTGGCCCGGCCCTTCGCGATCCCGGGGCGCGACGCGCCGGAGGCGAGCGCCGCGAGCGCGTCGGCCAGCTCCTCCGTGGAGCGGGCCACGACCGCCGCGCGGTGCTCGTGGTGGCTCCGCCGGACGGCCGCCGTGGCGGCGATGTCGTGCACGCTCGCCGCGCCGTCGCGCGGCGCCTCGGTCAGGTGGCGGTGGTACGCCTGCGCCAGCGCGACGAGCGCGCCCGGGCTGCGGGCCGAGAGCGGCACCACGACGGCGGATCGCCGCTCGCCTGCGACGGCGGCCGTGGCCTGCACGGGCGCCTCCTGCAGGACGACGTGCGCGTTGGTGCCGCTCAGCCCGAACGAGCTCACGCCGGCGATGCGGGGCTTGCCCCCCGCCGCCCAGGGCAGGCTCTGCGTGGGGATGACGAACGGGGTCCCGGCGAGATCGATCCTCGGGTTCAGCGTCCGGTAGTGCTGGTTGGCCGGGATGACCCCGTGCTCCATCGCGAGCACCGCCTTGATCAGCCCCGCCACCCCGGCCGCGGCCTCCAGGTGCCCGATGTTCGACTTGACCGCGCCGAGCGCGCACACCGAGCCGTCCTCCCGGGGCTGCCCGAGCACGCCGGCGAGCGCCTCCACCTCGATGGGATCGCCCAGCGAGGTCCCGGTCCCGTGGGTCTCGACGTACCCGACGTCCGCGGGCGAGACGCGGGCGCTCTGCAGCGCCTGCCGGAGCATCGCCTGCTGCGCGAGGAGGTTCGGCGCGGTGAGCCCGGAGGAGCGGCCGTCCTGGTTGACCGCCGATCCGCGGATCAGCGCGAGGACGCGGTCGCCGTCCGAGAGCGCGTCGGACAGGCGCTTGAGCACCACGACGCCGCACCCCTCGCCGCGGACGAAGCCGTTCGCGCGCGCGTCGAACGTCTTGCAGCGCCCGTCCGGCGAGAGCGCCTGGAGCTGCTCGATGAGCCGCGTGATGAGCTGCGACAGGATGAGGTTGACCCCGCCGGCCAGCGCGAGCGTGCTCTCCCCGGCGCGCAGGCTCTGGCAGGCGAGGTGGACCGCGACGAGCGACGACGAGCACGCCGTGTCCACCGCGAGGCTCGGCCCCTCGAGCCCGAGCGAGTAGGACAGCCGCCCGGCCGGGAAGCAGTGGCCGTTGCCCGTCGCGGCGTACGCGTCCTGCTCCTCCGGCGCCCCCGCGGCGCTGAGCAGCTGGTAGTCGTTCGTGGTGATGCCGACGAAGACGCCGGTGCGCGTCCCCGCCAGCCGATCGGCGGCGATGCCGGCGTGCTCCAGCGCCTCCCAGGCCACCTCGAGGAGCAGGCGCTGCTGCGGATCCATCTTCACGGCCTCGCGCGGCGAGATCCCGAAGAACTGCGCGTCGAACCTGTCGACTTCCTTCAGGAAAGCGCCCCAGGGCAGGACGTCGTACCCGGGCGGATCGAGCGCGAAGCGCCCGGGCGGCGCCTCGGACACGGCGTCGACGCCCGCCTCGAGCAGGCGGAAGTAGCGCTCCGGATCGTCCGCGCCGCCGGGGAAGCGGCAGCCCATGCCGATGATCGCGATCGGCTCGGCCTTCTCGCGCTCGTACGCGCGGAGCTTGGCCTCGAGCTCCTTCATGGCGGTCGCCGCCTTGAGCAGGCGTGAGAGGTAATCGTCTTCGGATATGGCGGAGGTGTTCATCGTCTCTCGCTCCCCAGGATCTCGTCCTGGCCGTTGTTCACGCGGTTCAGTGATTCATCGATGAACGCGAGGATCTCCTCCCGGCTGAGCTGCGCCGGAGGCGCGGCGCCGTCCTGCGCCGCGCTCGACGCCATCGGCGACGCTGCCGGCGCGGGCGGCGCGTCCGGCGCCGGCAGGTCCATCCTGTCGATCAGGTGCTGCGCCAGCGACGCCACCGTCGGGTAGGTGAACAGCAGCGCGACCGAGAGCCTGATCCCGAGGCTCGCCTCGAGGCGGTTGCGCAGCTCGAGGCCCATGAGCGAGTCGACGCCCAGGCTGCGGAACGTCGCCGCCGCGTCGACCATGGATGGGCCGAGGTGGATGACGCGCCCGAGCTCCTCCTTGAGGTGCCCTTCGAGGAGCCGCGTGCGCTCCGCGGGCTCCGCCTCGATCAGCGCCTCGCGGAAGCGCAGCGCGCGGCCCGCATCAGGCGTCTCGCGCGCCCTGCTCCGCTCCGCCTGCCGCAGCTCCGACAGGAAGGGAGCGCCCGCTGCGCTCGGGTAGAACTCCAGCCACTGGCGCAGATCCAGCCGGAGCACCGCGATCTGCGCCGGCGCCCCCTCGAGCAGCCGTCCCAGCGCCTCGAGCCCCTGCGCCGGCGTGAAGCCGCCGACGCCGCGGTGCGTGAGGCGGTCCCCGAGCCCCCGCGCCGCGACGCCGCCAGCCTCGGAGAACATGCCCCAGTTGATGGACAGCGCCGGGAGGCCGAGCGCGCGGCGGTGGTGCGCGAGCGCGTCGAGGAACGCGTTGGCCGCGGCGTAGCTGCCCTGCCCCGAAGGCCCGAGCAGCGAGGCGGCGGACGAGTACATCACGAAGAGGTCCAGCCCGCGGCCGCGCGTCGCCTCGTGCAGGTTCCACGCGCCCTGCACCTTGGGCGCCATCACCCGCCGGAAGCGCTCCGCGTCGAGCGAGAGCGTCGTGGCGTCCTCGAGCACCATGGCCGCGTGCACGACCCCGCGCAGCGGCGGCATCTGCGCGTCGATCTCGGCGAGCACCCTGGCCACGTCGTCGGGCCGCGACACGTCGCCGCGGAGCGCCAGCACCCGGGCCCCGTTCGCCTGCATGGCGTCGATCGCCGCCCGCGCCGCCTCCGGCGCGCCGCTCCGGCCGACGAGCGCGACGTGGCGGGCGCCCTGCGCGATCAGCCACTCGGCCAGGCCGAGCCCGAGGCCCCCGAGCCCGCCGACGATCAGGTACGTGCCGTCCGCGCGCACGCCCGGCCGAGCCGGCGCCCCGCCGGCCCCGCGCTGCGCCGCGGCCGCGCACGCGGCGAAGGAGCTCCTCGCGAGGCGCGCCACGTACCGCCCGTCCGCGCGCAGCGCGATCTGGTCCTCTGCGTCGCCCGCGGAGATCGCGCCGAGCAGGGCGCGCGCGGCCTCGTCGGCGGCCCAGGCCGGGTCGAGATCCACGCGCGTGCAGCCGAGCTCCGGGTGCTCCATGGCGAGGGTGCGCCCGAGCCCCCAGAGCGGCGCCTGCGCCACGGACAGCGGCGAGCCCCCGGCCCCCGCGGGCTGCGCCCCGCGCGTGACGAGCCACGCCGGCGGCGGGTCGCGCCACCGGCGCTGGACGACCGCCTGCGCCAGGTAGAGCGCGCTCAGGCTCCCCAGGCGCTGATCCGCCTCGAGCGTCGCCGCGGTCGTGGCGTCCGCCGCGGTCGCGTCCAGGCTGAAGAGGTGCACCACCCCGCGGCACGCCGCGTCGCCCCCGAGCGCGTCGTGGAGCAGCGCGCGGTAGCCCTCGGGATCGGCCGAATCCACCTCGAAGAGCGCCGGCTCGACGCGGCGGTAGCGCGCGCCCGCGACGACCCGCACGCACGCCTCCCCTCGCCCCTCCAGCAGCGACGCCAGGGCCGCCCCCGCGCCGCCGCGATCCATGAAGATCACCCAGGCGCCCGCGGACGGCGCGGCCGCCGTCGCCGGCGCTCCCTGGAGATCGCCGGCCCGGCGCCAGTCGAGCGCGATCAGCCACTCCTCCGCGGGATGGCGCCCGGCGAGCGCGCCGGCAGCGAGCCGCTGCGCGCGCAGCCCCAGGACCTCGGCGACGACCTGCCCGTCGTCCTGGAGGATCCGGAGATCCCCCGCGGGCGGCCCGGCCTCCCCGGCCTCGCGCGGGCGCAGGCACGCGTGCACCCACGCCGTCCGGGTGGGGCGCCGGTGGACCCGCACGAGCTCGACCCCCACCGGGACCAGCGCGCCGTCGCCGGCTCGCCGCGCATCCTCGGCGAGGAGCAGCCGCGCCAGCACCTGGAAGCAGGCGTCCAGCAGGGCGGGGTGGAGCCGGTACGCGGACGACGCCACGCCGTCCGGCGCGCGCACCCGGCCGAGCGCCTCGCGCTCGCCGAGCCAGAGCTGCTCCAGGCCCTGGAAGCTCGCGCCGTACTGGATCGAGATCGCGCTCATCCGCTCGTAGTGCTCCGCGGCCGACACGGCCGCCGGGCAGCGCGCCCGGATGTCACCGATGTCGCCCGCCTCCTCGCGCGGCGGCGCCGCCGGCCCGGCGCCGCCGGGCGGCGGCGCGAGCACGCTGCCGGCGGCGTGGCGCGTCCAGCCGCCGCCCTCGTCGTCCCGCGTGAACACCTGGAACGAGGCGCGGCCCGCGCCGTCCTCGACGAGCGCGACGTGGACCGCCCGCGCCCCCGCCTCCGGGAACGCCAGCATGCGCTCGAACGTCACGTCCTCGACCGCGTGCGCCCCTTCGCCGTGGACCTCCGCGGCCGCGGCGAGCGCCATCTCGAGGTAGGCCGCGCCGGGCAGGACGATCTCGCCCTCGACCCGGTGGTCCGCCAGGTAGGCCAGCGCCTCGTCGGGGCTCAGGTCCCGCTCCCAGAAGCGCGCGCCGGGCTGGGTGGCGACCGAGAACGACGCGCCGAGGAGCGGGTGCGCCGCCGCCTCGCCGCGCGCCTGTCGCGGCCTCCGGGGCGCGCCGGGCGGCCGCGCGCCGGCGTCGATCCAGTGCCGCTCGCGCTCGAAGGGGTAGGTCGGCAGCGGGACGCAGCGGGCCCGCGCGGGGAACAGGCGCGCCCACGGCACCGGGTAGCCGCGCGCGTAGAGCGTCGCGAGCGACTCCAGCAGCACGCGCCGCGACCCCTGATCCCGGCGCAGCGACGGCACCGCCGCCCCGCCGTGGTCGCCATGGCGCAGCGCCTCCTCGACGGCGGGGAGCAGCACCGGGTGCGGGCTCATCTCCACGAAGGTCGCGCGGCCGCCCTCGAGCAGCTCCTCCACCGCCTGGCAGAACAGCACGGGCTCCCGCAGGTTCCGCGCCCAGTAACCGGCGTCGAGCGCCTCGTCGTCGCACCAGCCGCCGGTCACCGTCGATCGCATCGCCACGCGGGGCGGCCCCGGCGCGATCTCGCGGAGCGCCTCGAGGAGCTCGCCGCGGAGCGGCTCCACCTGCGGGCTGTGCGACGCGACGTCCACCTTGATCTGCCGGCAGAAGACGCCCTGCCCCGAGAGCGCCGCGAGCACCTCCTCCAGCGCCTCCGGCGCGCCGGCCAGCACCGTGGATCGCGGGCTGTTGCTCGCCGCGACCGACAGCCTGTCCCGGTGGCCGGCGATCGCCGCCTCGGCCTGCTCCAGCGGCAGCTCCACGACCGCCATCGCCCCGCGCCCGCTCAGCCGGCGCAGCAGCCTGCTCCGGCGGCAGATGACCCGCGCCGCGTCGTCCAGGCTCAGCGCCCCGGCGACGTGCGCGGCCGCCACCTCGCCCATGCTGTGGCCGACCACCGCGTCGGGCTCCACGCCCCACGACCGCCACAGCGCCGCGAGCGCGACCTCCATCGCGAACAGCGCCGGCTGGACGACGTCGATCTGCCCGAGCCGCGAGCGGCCCTCGTCGGCGCCCAGCTCGTCGAGGAGCGACCACCCGGCCTCCCGCCGGATCGCCGCGTCGCACGCCTCGATCGCCTCGCGGAACACCGGCTCGCTCGCGAGCAGATCGCGCCCCATGCCCAGCCACTGCGACCCCTGGCCCGGGAACACGAACACCACCTTCGGCCGCTGCTCCGCGCTCGCCTGGCCGCGCGCGAGCCCCGGGCGCTCCCCGCCGCCCGCGGCCGCGTCGAGCAGCTCGCGCAGCTCCTCGCGCGAGCGCGCCACCGCCGCGAGGCGGTGCTCGTGGTGCCCGCGCCGGACCGCCGCGGTGTAGGCGACGTCCCGGAGCGACAGCGCCCCGTCGGCCAGGAAGTCCCGGTACGACCGCGCCAGCGCCAGGAGCGCCCCCGGGCTGCGCGCGGACAGCGGGACGACGACCGCGGGCGCGTCCGCCTCGTCGCCCGCGGCCGCGTCGCCCGCGGCCGCGTCTGCCGGCGGGCGCGGCGCCTCCTCCAGCACGGCGTGGGCGTTGGTTCCGCTCATCCCGAACGAGCTCACCCCCGCCAGCCGGCGCCGCGCCCCCGGCCGCCACGGGACGGGCTCGGTCGGGATGACGAACGGCGTTTTGTCCAGCGATATCCGTGGGTTGAGCGCCTTGAAGTGCAGGTTCGCCGGGATCGCTTCGCGCTGCAGCGCGAGCACCGCCTTGATGACGCCCGCGACCCCGGCGGCCGCCTCGAGGTGCCCGATGTTCGTCTTCACCGCCCCGAGGACGCAGGTGGAGCCGTCCTCGCGCGGCCCGCCGATCACGTCGGACAGCGCCTCCATCTCGACCGGATCGCCGAGCGGCGTCCCGGTCCCGTGCGCCTCGATGTACCCGAGGTCCGCGGCGGAGACGCCGGCGCTCTCCAGCGCCTGCCGCAGGAGGGCCTTCTGCGCGAGGACGCTCGGCGCCGTCAGGCCCGTGGAGCGGCCGTCCTGGTTCACGGCCGAGCCGCGGATCAGCGCGAGCACGGGGTCGCCGTCGGCGAGCGCGTCCGAGAGCCGCTTCAGCACGAGCATCCCGCAGCCCTCGCCGCGCACGAAGCCGTTCGCCTGGGCGTCGAACGTCTTGCAGCGCCCGTCGACGGAGAGCGCCTGCGACGCGGCGAGCGCCTGCGTCAGCCACGGCGCGAGCATGAGGTTGACGCCTCCCGCCACGGCGAGCGAGCTCTCCCCGGCGCGCAGGCTCTGGCAGGCGAGGTGGATCGCGACGAGCGACGACGAGCACGCCGTGTCCACGGCCATGCTCGGGCCCTGCAGCCCGAGGACGTAGGACAGCCGCCCGGCCGGGAAGCAGTGCCCGGTGCCAGTGATGGCGTACATGTCCAGCGCCGCGTCCCCTGCCGCGCAGACCCGGTCGTAGTCCGTCATCACGACGCCCACGAACACCCCGGCCCGCGTCCCCGCGAGCCGCTCCGGCGGCTGCCCCGCGCGCTCCAGCGCCTCCCAGGTCACCTCGAGCAGCAGGCGCTGCTGCGGGTCCATGCTCTTCGCCTCGCGCGGCGTGATCCCGAAGAAGCGCGCGTCGAAGAGGTCCACGTCCTTCACGAACGCGCCCCAGCGCGCGGCGCGCTGCTCGGCCCCGCCGTCGCCGAGCTCCGGCGCTTCGAGGGGCCACCGCGCCGCCGGGACCTCGGTCACCGCGTCGCGCTTCTGCTCGAGCAGCTCCCAGAACGCCTCCGGGGTCGCGGCGCCGGGGAAGCGGCACGCCATCCCGATGATCGCGATGGGCTCGGTCCTCGCGCGCGCCTCGGCGTCGAGCTTCGCCTGCAGCTTCTTGATGGTGAGGAGCGCCTGCTTGACGACAGGCAGAGGTTCGCTGCTCATCCGACCGGCCCTCCCGCGACGGACAGGATGCTCTGGAGCAGCAGCTCCTCGGCCCTGTCGTCCGACATGCCCGCGATCTCTTCCTCGAGGCCCGACAGCGGATCGGGCGGCGCGGCGGCGCCTCCGCCCTCGGGTACGCGCCGCGCCGCCTCTCCCGGGCCCGGCGCGGGCCCGAGCTCGCGCAGCAGGTGGTCGCCGAGGGACGCGACGTCGCCGTAGGTGAACAGCAGCGCGGCCGACAGCTTGAGCCCCGTGCTCGACTCCAGCCGGTTCCGGAGCTCGATGGCCATCAGCGAGTCGAGGCCGAGGCTCCTGAACGGCGCGAGCCGCGGGATGCGGGACGCGTCCTGGCGCAGGCTCTTGCCGAGCTCCTCGCGCACGTGCTGCTCCACGACGGCCGCGCGGCGCTCGGGCCGAGCGCCCTCCAGCGCCGCCTTCAAGCGCGACGGCGTCGGCGCCGCCGCCTCGGGGCCGCGGTCCTCGCGCAGCAGCTCCGACAAGAGCGGCGCGCCCGCCGCGCTGGGATAGAACTCGACCCACTGGCGCAAGTTCAGGTCGATCGCCCCGATCTGGGCCAGATCGGCGGCGAGCACCCGCTCCAGCACCTCCGCGCCCTGCGCGGGCGTGAAGCTGCCGATCCCCCGGTGCGACGGCCGCGCCGCCGGGCGCTGCTGCTCCGCGTCCGGACCGCGCGCCGCGAGATCGCCCCAGTGGATGCTCAGCGCCGGGAGGCCGCTCGCGCGCCGGTGCTGGGCGAGCGCGCCGAGGAACGCGCTCGCCGCCGCGTCGGCCGCCTGTCGGGGATAGCCGATCAGCGACGCGCCGGACGCGTACAGGACGAAGAGGTCAAGCCCTCGCGCGCGCGTCGTCATGGCGTGCAGGTTCCACGCGCCCAGCGCCCTCCGGACCAGCCCGTCGCGGAGGCGCGCCGCGTCGATCTCCAGCGCGCCTCCGTCCTCGAGCGCCTCGGGCGCGAGGAGGATCCCCCGGAGCGGGGGCGCGCTCCGATCGAGCTCCGCCAGCACCCTGGCCACGTCGTCGGGCCGCGCCACGTCGGCGCGCAGGACCCGCACCGCGGCGCCCGCCTCCTCGAGCGCCTCCCTGGCGCTGGCCCAGGCCGGCGTGAGGGTGTCGTCCTCGGCGACGAGCGCGAGGTGGCGGGCCCCTTGCGCGACCATCCAGGCGGCCACCGAGATCGCGACGTCTCCGAGGCCTCCGGCGATCAGGTACGAGCCCTCGCCGTCGAGGCGCGCGCACCCGCCCGCGAGCAGCTCCGGCGCGGCGCGCGAGAGGCGCGCCACGTGGCGACCGCTCGGGCGGAGCGCGACATCGCCCTCGCCGTCCGTCGACTCGAGCTCTCGCAGCAGCGCGAGCGCTTCCTCCATCACGTCCGCGCCCACGTCCGCGCCCCCGCCGTCTGGCCGCAGATCGACGCGCGCGCACCCGAGCTCCGGCTGCTCGACCGCCAGCGTCCGGCCGAGCCCCCACAGCGGCGCCTGCGTCACCGACACGGCCGCGGAGCCCGCGCCCACCGCCTGGGCTCCGCGCGTCACCAGCCAGAGCTTCGGCGTGTCGCGCCACCCCATGTGCACCAGCGCCTGCGCGAGGCGCAGCGCGCTCGGCGCGCCGAGCGCCTGATCCGCGGCGATCGCCTCCGCCGTCGTCTCCTGCGCCGCGGCGTCGAGGCTCCACAGGTGCAGCGCGCCGCGCGGTGAGGGCTGGCCGGCGAAGGCCTCGCGGAGCGCCGCGTGGATCGCGCCGGGATCCGACGGGTCGGCGGAGTAAAGGTCCGGCCCGAGGCGCGCGTACCGGTCGCCCGCCACGATCCGCACGCACCGCTGGCCTCGCTCGCGCAGCAGGGACGCGAGCGCGTCGGCCGTCCCCCCGCGGTCGCTGAGCAGCACCCAGGCGCCGGGCGGCAGCGCGCGCAGCGCCTCGGGCGCGTGGTCCTTCGGCCGCCAGGCGACGCCGTAGAGCCACGCGTCGGCGGCGCGGCGCTGCGCCGGCGCGCGCGGGGAGAGCCGCCGGAGGCGCAGCCCCTCGGCGTCCGCCACGACCTGCCCCGCGTCGTCGAGCAGGCGCAGATCCAGCGTGACCTCGCCGGCCTCGCCGCCCTCTCCGGAGCGCAGCCGGCCGTGCGCCCAGAGCGCCGCTCCCGGCTCCTGCTGGAGGACGCGCAGGCGCTCCAGCGCGACCAGCACCGTCACGGCGCCGCCTTCCGGCGCCGCGGCGAGGTCGAGCAGCCCTGCCGCGACCTGAAAGCACGCGTCGAGCAGCGCGGGGTGCACGCGGTAGGCGGCCGCCTCCTCGCCCAGCGCTCCCGGCATGCGCACGCGCCCGAGCACCTCCCCCTCGCCGATCCAGAGCTGCTCCACGCCCCGGAAGCTCTCGCCGAACGACAGCCCCGCCGCGCCGAGGCGCTCGTAGTGCTCCGCCCCGCCGATGATCGCGCGCGAGCACCGCGCCTGGATCGCCCGCGGCGGCTCGCCGCTCGGCGCCGCGCCCGCGGGCCCCTCGCGCCACCGCAGCCTCCCGGCCGCGTGCCGGGCCCAGGCTCCGCCCTCGAGGCTCGACACGGCGAACGCCGCCTCCCCGGCGCCGTCCTCCGTGACGACGAGCTGGGCTCTCCGCCCGCCCTCCGGCGGCAGCACGAGCATCCGCTCGAACACGACCGCCTCGATCGCCACCTCGGCGGCGCCGCGCAGCTCGGCTGCCGCCGACAGGGCCATCTCCACGAAGGCGGCTCCCGGCAGCACGACGTCCTGCTGAAGGCGGTGATCCGCCAGGTAGGGCAGCCGATCGACGCCGATCTCCTGCTCCCAGAAATGGGTCTCCGGCTGCATCGACGAGGTGAGGCGGCGGCCGAGGAGCGGGTGCCCGAGCTCCGCGCCGCGCGTCGCCGCGGCGCGGGCCGGGGCCCGAGGCGCGCTGTCGTCGATCCAGTACCGCTCGCGCTGCCACGGGTAGCTCGGCAGCCGGACCACGCGGCCGCCGTCAGGGAACAGCCGCCTGAAGTCCGCCGGGTGGCCGTGCGCGTACACGGCCCCGAGCGCCGCGAGGATCGTCCGCCGCTCCTCGTGGCCGCGGCGCAATGAGCCGAGGGCCACGCCCTCGTGCCCCCCGTCGCGCAGCCCCTCCTCGATCGCCGGCACGAGGATCGGGTGCGGGCTCATCTCCAGGAACAGCGCGTGGCCGTCCCTGGCGAGGCGCGACACCGCCGGCGAGAACAGCACGGGATCCCGCAGGTTGCGGGCCCAGTAGGCCGCGGTGAGCTCGGGGCCCTGGCCGAGCTCCCCCGTCACCGTCGAGACGATCGGCACCAGCGCGGCGGCCGGCGCCACGTCCGCCAGCGCCTCCCGGAGCGCGTCGAGCAGAGGCTCCACGTGCTGGCTGTGCGAGGCCACGTCCACCTTGATCCAGCGCCAGAAGACGCCGCGCCGCTCGAGCCCGGCCACGATGTCCTCCAGCGCGCCTCGGTCTCCGGACAGCACCGTGGACCTCGGGCTGTTGCTCGCCGCCACCGAGGCGCGATCCTCGTGGCCGCGGAGGGCGCGGGCCGCCTCGGCGAGCGGCAGCTCGACGAGCGCCATGGCGCCGCCCGCGCTCAGCTGCCCGAGGAGCCGGCTGCGGCGGCAGATGACGCGCGCCGCGTCCTCCAGCGAGAGGGCCCCCGCGACGTGCGCCGCCGCGACCTCGCCCATGCTGTGGCCCACCACCGCGTCGGGCTCGACCCCCCACGAGCGCCACAGCGCCGCGAGGGCCACCTCCACCGCGACCAGCGCGGGCTGCACGACGTCGATCCGGTGCAGCCGCGAGCGCCCCTCGTCGGCGCCGAGCTCCTCGAGGAGCGACCAGCCGAGCTCGCGCCGGATCGCCTCGTCCCACGCCGCGAGCGTCGCCCGGAAGACCGGCTCGGCCTCCGCGAGCGCGCGCCCCATCCCGACCCACTGCGAGCCCTGGCCCGGGAAGACGAAGGCGATCTTCGGCCGCCTCCCCGGGCTCCGCTCGCCGCGGGCGACGCCCTCGCGCGGCTCGCCTCGCAGGAAGGCGTCGAGCAGCTCGGCGAGCTCCTCTCGCGATCGGGCCACGACCGACGCGCGGCAGTCGTGGTGGCTGCGCCGGACGCCCGCGGTGTAGGCGAGATCGCGGAGGCTCGGGCCCTCCTCCGCCGGCGTCTGGCGGACGAGGTCTCGGCACGCCTCCGCCAGCGCCGCCAGCGCCTCGGGCCGGTGCGCCGACAGCGGCACGAGCTGCGGCGGCTCCTCTCCGGCCGGGTCGAGCGCTTCCCAGCGCACCGGTCCGGCCGGGTGGAGCGCTTCCCAGCGCACCGGCTGGCCGGCGGCGTGGAGCGCCCCGAGCGACTCGAGCAGCACGGCGCGCTCGTCCTCGCCCCGGCGGAGGGCAGGCAGGACGATCGCGTCCCGGCCCGCATGCTCGGCGCACGCCTGGATCGCGCGGCTCGCCATCGGGGCGGGGCTGACCTCGAGGAAGGTCGCGTATCCTTCCCGCACCAGCTGCGACACCGCGTCGGCGAAGAACACCGGCTCGGCGAGGTTCCGCACCCAGTGCTCGGCGTCGAACCGCGCGCCGTCGAGGAGCGAGCCGGTCACGCCGGAGGCGATCGGCACCGACGCCGGGCCGGGCCTCACCCCGCGCAGGCATTGGAAGAGCTCCTCCCGAAGGGCGTCGATCTGCGCCGTGTGCGGGGCGACCTCGATGTGCACGCGGCGGCAGAAGACGCCCTGCCGGGAGAGCGCCGCGAGGAGCTCGGAGAGCGCCTCCGGGTCCCCTGCCAGGACCGTCGACGCCGGGCTCTCGCGCACCGCGCGGCACAGGCGCCCCTCGTGGCCGGAGAGCGCCCGTCCGGCGTCCTCCCACGACAGGGCCACGAGCCCCATGGCGCCGCGGCCGCGGAGCCGCGCGATCAGCCGGCTCTGCTCGCAGGTCACCAGGATGGCGTCCTCGAGGCTCAGCACGCCGGCGACGTGCGCCGCCGCGCACTCCCCGACGCTGTGCCCCACCACGGCGGCGGGCTCGACGCCCCACGAGCGCCACAGCGCCGCGAGCGCGACCTCGACGGAGACGATGGCGGGCACGGACACGTCGATCGCGTCGAGCCACGCCCCGCCCTGGCCCGCCGAGAGGAGCGCGAGCAGCGACCAGCCCAGGTGCTCCTGGATGATCGCGTCGCACCGCTCCACGACCGCCCGGAACACGGGCTCGCGGTGGAGGAGCGATCGGCCCATCCCGGCCCACTGCGAGCCCTGGCCGGGGAACACGAAGACCGGCCTCGGGCGCTGATCAGGCCGCGCATGGCCCACCGACAGCCCCGGCCTCAGCTCGCCCGCGAGGTACCCTTCGAGCAGCCCCCGGAGCTCGCCAGGCGAGCGCGCCGCCGCCGCGAGCCGGTGCGGCTCGTCGCTCGAGCGCGCCGCCGCCTCACGGCACATCCTCGAGAGGGGCGCGAGGTCTCCAGACGCCGCGAGGTCGTCGAGGACCTCCCCGGCGAGCGCGCGCAGGGCGCCGGGGCTCCCGGCAGAGAGGGGGAGCAGCTCCGCCCGGGAGGGCCACGGCGCCTCGAGCACGACATGGCAGTTCGTCCCGCCGATGCCGAACGAGCTGACCCCCGCGAGTGCAGGCCTGTGCGGCTCGGGCCAGGCGCCGAGCGCGCGCTGCACCGCGAGGCGGAGATCGTCGAACGGAATATGAGGGTTCGGCGTCTCGAAATGGAGGCTCGGCGGCAGCTCCCGGTGCTTGAGACAGAGCGCCACCTTGATGAGCCCGGCCACGCCCGCCGCGGACTCTAGGTGACCGATGTTGGTCTTCACCGATCCGAGGAGGAGCGGCCTCTCCGCCGGACGGCCCGCGCCGAGCACCGCGCCGAGCGCCCTGGCCTCGATGGGATCGCCGAGCAGGGTCCCTGTCCCGTGCGCCTCCACGTAATGGACCGCGGCCGGATCGACGCCGGCGCGCGCGTAGGCCGCCCGCAACAGCGCCTCCTGGGCGGCGGGGTTGGGCGCGGTCAGGCCGTTGCTGGCTCCATCGTTGTTGACCGCGCTGCCGCGGATGACGCAGTAGATGGGGTCCCCGTCGCGAATGGCCTGCGCGAGGGGCTTGAGCGCGATCACGCCGCCTCCCTCCCCCCGGACGTACCCGCTCGCGCGCGCGTCGAAGGTGAAGCACCGCTCCCCCGGCGACAGCGCGCCGAACTTGGCCACCCCGATCGTGCTCTCCGGGATGATGTTCAGGTTCACGCCGCCGGCGAGCGCGAGCGTCGATTCACCGCGACGGAGGCTCTCGCACGCGAGGTGGACCGCCACGAGCGAGGCGGAGCACGCCGTGTCCACCGAGAGGCTCGGCCCCTCCAGGCCGAGCGCGTACGAGACGCGGTTGGCCACGATGCTGTGGTGGAAGCCGATCGCCGAATGCTGGGTCAGGGCCTCGGGCCCGGCGCGGTGGACCAGCATTCCATAGTCCATCCAGGCCACCCCGAAGAACACGCCGGTCCGGCTTCCCTTGAGCTCCCCGGCGGCGAGCCCCGCGTCCTCCAGCGCCTCCCAGGACAGCTCGAGCATGAGCCTTTGCTGGGGGTCCATGTGGACTGCCTCTCTCGGGGAGATCCCGAAGAACTGCGGATCGAACTGGTCGATCTGGTCCAGGAACCCGCCGGAGCGGGTATTCATCTTGCCTGGCGTCGAGATGTCGGCGTCGAAGAGCGCGTCCGGATCCCACCGCGACCGCGGCGCCTCCGCGATCGCGTCCACCCCCTCGCGGAGCAGCCGCCAGAAGGCGGCGGGGCTCGGGGCCCCGGGG
Source organism: Sorangium sp. So ce321 (assembly GCF_051530195.1). Lineage (NCBI taxonomy): Bacteria > Pseudomonadati > Myxococcota > Polyangiales > Polyangiaceae > Sorangium > Sorangium sp. So ce321. The sequence continues at coordinate 10,281,499 of NZ_CP150329.1, forward strand.
AAGCGGCAGGCCACGCCGACGATCGCAATCGGCGCTGCCTCGTCTGCCGCGGCGATCGCCGGCGGCAAGCGCGGGGCCGCGGGCGACGCGCCCGCTGGCGCGGCGAGATGGCGCGCCAGGGCGTCCGGGGTCGAGTGCTCCCAGATCAGGAGGGGTGATAGAGGGCGGCCGACCATCCGCGAGAGCTCGTCGATAAGGACAGCAGCGCCCTGCGAGTCGATTCCATAACGACTGAATTGTTCGTTAGCATTCACGACCCGCGGGTCGACGCCCCGCGTCGTCGCAATGCGATCGACGAGCCAATCCCGGATGAGCTCCGTTGTGCGGGCCACAATTTGTACTTGCATGTGGATGCCTCGGTTTCGGGCAGCAAGTGGATGACTGTTCGGCGCAAGACGCTCGGAACGGACTGCAAAGCCAGGCGCGAGCAAGGCAGACGCTATCCCCGGGACGGTGCTACCCCCTCAGCGCCACGCAATGGCCGCCCCCGCTCGCTTCTCCAATGATCTTGTCCCGCAATCCAGATAGCGGCCACTCAATATCGAACGAAGCAGTGCAATAGCGCACAGAGTAAAGACATTTTATCTAAGGGAGTCGGCGTGTAGGTGGAAGGCGCCAAACAGAAGCGACCATGAGTGTCACTTGCCTGACTGGTCGCAGCTCGCGGTCTCTGGGCGCGGGGCTCCACGACGCGCGCCGCCCCTGCGCTCGACGGCGCGGCGCCTGAGGGCGCACGATTCCGACTTCAGAATGGATGAATTTTCGCGACTCAGGCGCAACAGGGGAGATTGGGCGCGTGCGGCGCGGCGCCGGTCAGGCGGCGCAGCAGGGTGAAGAGCCAGGGCTACCGCGGGCGCGGCGCCGCATCGTTATCGAGACGCCGGTCAGGCGGCGCAGCAGGGTGAAGAGCCAGGGCTACCGCGGGCGCGGCGCCGCATCGTTATCGAGACGCCGGTCAGGCGGCGCAGCAGGGTGAAGAGCCAGGGCTACCGCGGGCGCGGCGCCGCATCGTTATCAAGGCGCCGGGCGACCGCGGCGCAGCAGGGTGAAGAGGTCAGGCTACCGCGGAGCCAGCGGCGCAGCGCCGGTGGTCGGATTCGCCTGGAGAACGCCGTTGCTGGCCGCAGGGCTGCCCGGGCGTGCTGGCATCTTGTTCTTGCTGTCGCCGGCCCTCATCGCATAACTGATGCCGCTCGCCAGCGTGCCCAGGGTAACGATACCGTCCAAACTGGATTCCAGATCCACGAGCGTTCGCGCCACGGCCGGGCTGATGCCGGTGAGCACCACGCGAGCCCCGAGCAGCCGCGCCGCTCGAGCGGCGCTCACGAGCGCATTGGCAACCTGGGTGTCCACGAAGCGAACGCCGGTGATGTCGAGGATGGCGGTGTGGGCGCTCTGCTGGGCGATCCCATCGAGCAGCGTCTCGAGGATCTCGCGGGCCCGCATGCTATCGATGGTCCCCACGAGCGGCATCGCGAGCACCCCCGGCCCGAGCGGCACGAGCGGCGTCGACAGCTCGCGGATCGCGGCCTGCTGCGCCCTGATCACCTGCTCCTTCATCGACAGGCGATCGAGCTCCAGGCGTTTGAGGTCGGTGAGGTCCGTGACGAAGGCGCCCACCCCGAGCGGCGCGCCCTTCGTATCGTAAATGGGAAACTTGATGGTGTAGAAGTAGCGGGTCCCGCCCGGATCCGGCAGCTCCTGCTCGTATTCGAGGGGCTTGCCGCTGGACATGACCTCCACCTCTTCCGCGATCATCTTCTCGGCGATCTCCGGGGGGAAGATATCGCGCTCGCTGAGGCCGAGGGCTTGCTCGGGCGTCATCTGCTGGTATTGCGCCGCGAGCTTGCTGATCGCCACGTAACGATGCTCGAGGTTCTTGATGAAGAAGATATTCGGGGCGTGATTGACGAGGGCGACGAGGTAGTCATAGCCGTGCTGCCCGATGCTCGGGGAGACGACACGCTCCTCGACGCCAGCCCTCGACTCGTTGCGCGGCGCCGACTCCAGCTCCGCGACGCGGCCGCGGAGGCGCGCGATCTCGGCCTTGAGCTCGTCGACGTTCGCCTCCGCCGCGATCGCCTCCTCGCCGGAGGGAGATGGAGCTCCCGCTGCTGACTCCGTACGCTCCCCCAACGGCCCTTCTGTCATCGGCGAGCTCTCCCGTCCGTCCATGTGTAGACGTAGCGCGGAGTGCTATGGCTGAGCAAGGCCTCTCCCTGCGTCTGAAGGCGCTTACCTTATCGCAGCACCTGATACACTCGTTCCTGGGTCGCAAGCGGAGCTCGCCCGCGGACGCCGCTGGCTGAGCAGCCCAGGCGATCTCGGCCGCAGCGAGGTCGCAGGCTAAAATGAGCCTGCGACGACCAGGTGGGCCAGCGACCGCCGTCAAGCGAGCGCTGGCGCCCACCTTTTCCTGGAGGATCGAGGTTCGTCCCCGATCCAGGCACCTGGACGCGACCGGGGACGGAGCTTCTATCGCTTCCGCGAGCAGCTTGGTTGTGGGCGGGGCGCGCCTTGCGCTCGTACGCTCGCAGAGGAATGCGAGGGATTCAGGGGCGCGCCCCCGGGGGCGGGGGCCTCACTCGTCGATCACGAACTCCACGCGTCGGTTCTTCGCCCGGCTCGCGTCGTCGTCGCCCTCCGCGAGCGGCTTGTCCGGGCCAAAGCCCTCCGCCGTGAGCCGGCCGGGGCTGACGCCCTTCTGGATGAGGTAGTTCCGGACCGTGTCCGCGCGCTGCTGGCTCAGCTCGAGGTTCAGCTCGCGCGTGCCGGTCTCGTCGGTGTGCCCCTCGACCCGCACGCGCTCGATCTCGGGGTTCGCCTTCATGACGAGCGCCACCTGATCGAGCGTCTTGTACGACTCCGGCTCGAGCTCGGCCGACCCGGTACGGAAGCGGATGGTGTCCCGCATCACGAACTCGCCCTGCTCGTACGTGACCCGCGGATCGCCCTTGTCCGGGCAGCCGTCGTCGTCCTCGACGCCGTTGATCGTCTCCTTCTCGTCCGGGCACTCGTCGTCCGCGTTCGGCACGCCGTCCTGATCGTCGTCGGCGTCCTCCTCGGGGCAGCCGTCGCTGTCGTAGTCGGCGTCGCGATCCTCGGGGACGTCGGGGCACTTGTCGCGCTCGTCGTCGACGCCGTCATGGTCGCCGTCGTGCGAGGTCGGCGTGTACTTCACGCCCGCGAACACGCGGAAGATCGGCACGCCGTAGCCGGCCAGCGCGCCGATGCCCGGGCCCGCGACGATCTCCCACTCCTCGCTCGGGTTGATCTTCACGTAGCCGAGCGCCTCGAGCGGCGTCTCCTCCACCGCCATGTTGTCCGCGGCGAGGCCGATGCCGCCGTTCGCCTCGGCGCCGATCTCGACCTTCCCGTCGATGCCGCCGAAGCGGTAACCGAGCGCCGCGGCGTACGTCAGCTCGCTCGCCGCCTCGACGTTCGCGTACGTCGTCTCCTCGCGGATCGCGACGCCCGCGTTGACGCCGAAGCGCAGCCCGGGCGCGAAGCGGTGATCGAGCACGATGCGCGGCCAGAACACGACGTTGCGCGCGCCGCCCGAGAAGTCACCCGTGTGCGTGGGCACGCGCAGCTCGGCCACGAGGGCGAGGCCGATGGAGTCGCGGTCGTCGAGCAGGCGCAGCTTCGGCACGAGCCGGATGTCGCCGAGGCCCCCGAACGACGGCGAGCCCTCCCCCGACTGCGCGAGGAAGAACGGGATGTCGAGGCCGAGCGCGAACGGCTCGGCGATCGTGACCGAGGCCATCAGGTCCGCGCCCAGGCGGCCGCTCACGATCTGGGTGCGCACGTCGCCGTCGCCCGTCGCGACGATGAGCGGGTTGCGCGCGTAGTTGAGGAGCAGCCCGAGCTCCCACGGGTCCGCGGGCTCGCGGACGCCGGAGCCCTCGGTGACGACGAAGGCGTCGTGCGTGACGGCGGGCTTGAAGCGCTCGATGTCGATGTCCGTCTCCTGCGCCGACGCGCTCGTCGCGGCGGCGAGGACGGTGCAGGCGATGGCGGCGGTGATCGGTGCGCGCATGGGTCTCCTGTTCATCGGTCAGCCCCGGTGCCGCGGCGCGGGCGCCGGCGGAAGGCGAGCGCGAGCCCGCCCACGGCGAGCAGCGAGAGGGCGCCCCCGCCGAACGGCGCGGGCCCGGCGGTGCAGGCGCAGGCGCCGCCCTGGACAGCGTCGCCCGCCTCGAGGTCCGGCTCGCCGGGCCCGCCCGCGCCGCTCGACGCCGCGCCCTCGACGCAGCGCCCGGTCGGCGCGCAGCGCTCGTCCGCGCCGCACTGGACGCCGCCCAGCGAGCACGGGCCGCACTGCCCGGCCGCGCACACGAGGTCGCCGCATTCGTCGTTCGACGAGCAGGTGCCCGAGGGCGTGGGGACGCACCGGTAGTCGGGCGAGCAGTCCTCGTCCGCGTCGCAGTCGGCGTCGTCGGTGCACGACACGGGCAGCACGCAGTCGCCCTCGACGCAGACGCCCGCGCCGGCGCAGTCCGCGTCGCGGGTGCAGCCGGAGGGCGGCACGATCACGTCGGGCACGCGGTCGTCGTCCGTGTCGTCCGGCACGCACGAGGCGGAGATGCCGATGTCGAGATCGCCCGGCCCGACGCCCGCCGCGTCGGTCACCGACCTGAAGTACAGGTTCGCCTCGCACGCCGCGCTGACGCCCGCGATGGTGAGATCGATCGACCCCTGCGCGTACCCGTGCCTCCCGTCGCCGATCAGCAGCGGGTCGACGTCGGTCCCGGCCTCGGTCGCGACCTGCATCTCGTTGACCGTGAGAGGCTCGTACATCCCCGACGCGGCGAAGGACCAGACCCCCGAGAGCGTGCCGTCGCCCTTCACGCCGAGCACGACCTCGTAGCCGCCCATCGACGCGTCGGCCGTGAAGCGCGCGTCGATCTCCGGCGCCCGGGCCGTGCCGCCGGTCCCCCGGTTCTTGTCGGCGTCGATGAACACGAAGAGCGTGACCTCGCCGCCGATCGCGGTCGTCTCCGACACGTACCCGCGCGCCCAGAGCCGCCCGGCGTCGGCGATCGCGTAGGCGGTGCGGAAGTCGATCGACCGCTCCGGCTGCGCGAAGGTCGCCTCGCCGTCGCCCGCGACGTCCTCGTCGCCGTACGGCCAGCGCGGCTCCCCGGTCTGGTCGATCGCGACGACCTCGTCGAGCACCGGCGTCGTCCGCCCGCCGGTCCACGTCTGAGCGGCCGAGCTCTTCGGGACGAGCGCGACGGCGAGCGCCGCGCCCAGAGCCAGCGGCGCCGCGAACGAACGCCCCCTCACCCACCCCTCTGTGTGATGTGCCATGGCGGCGAGCATCCTCGCACAGGTCGCTGCAACCCTTACAAATGAAAGGCGATTTGCGCCCATGGTGCGCAGGGGTACGCGCCCGCGATGGAGCGCGTTTCGCGGCCGTGGCGCGGGCGACCGAGTGCTCCCGTTTTTCGTGACCGCCCTCTCACCGCGACCTCCGGCGCGCTCACGGCCGCTTGGCCACGGCCGCGGTTTCTGTAACTGTCCCGCGGTCAGTTACGCGTCGCCGCGCCGGCCTGTGCTCGGGCGCTCCGAGCTCGCGGGACCCGGCCGCGCGAGGTGAAGCCCTCTTCCACCGAGGAGACCCGATGCACTGCACCGTCCAGAAACACCGCCCCGGAGCGTTCCGGGGGGCCTGCCTGCTGCTTGGCTCGCTCGTCGCTGCGTGCTCGGGAGAAGGCCCGGCGCCGCTCGAGGGCAGCGCGTGCGACGTCGAGCGCTACGAGCTCCGGGGCGAGTTCGACTGGGAGCGCAGCCGCCTCGTCGCGACGCTGGGCATCACGCTGTCGCTCACGGGGGACGGCCCGCGGAGCGTCGTGCTCGACAGCGCCGTGGCCGAGGTGAAGGAGGTCCGGCAGCAGGGCGGCGGCGCGCTCCCGCACGCGATCGATCCGTCGCGCCGCGCGCTCGCGATCGACCTCTCGAGCGTGCCCGGGGCGACGCGCGGCGAGCCGATCGCGATCGAGATCGACTACGAGGCGCTCTCCGGCGAAGCGCTCCGCGCGGTGCCGGCGCGCCTGGGCGACCCGGTCGCCGTGCGCGCCGTCTACACGGTGTCCGAGCCGCTCGGCGCGTCGCGGTGGATGCCCTGCCACGACGCGCCCGCGGACCGGGCCCTGTTCTCTGTGTCCATGCGCGTCGACGGCGGCGAGGCGATGATCGCGAACGGCGATCTCGTGGTCGACGAGGACCTCGGGCCCCCTGGCCACCTCGTCCGTTACGAGACCGCCTACCCGCTGCCGACGTACCTCATGGCGTTCGCGATCGGCGATTTCGAGGTCGAGCGCGGGGCGAAGGGCGACCTCCCCATCGCGGTCTGGCGTCGCCGCGGGCTGCCCGGCGATCACGGGGAGATGGTCGACGAGCTCGCGCGCGCGATCGGCCGCTTCGAGGAGCTGCTGGGGCCGTACCCCTTCGAGAAGTACGCGCTCGTGCTCCTGCCGGACTTCTCGGCGGGGGGCGTCGAGCACGCGAGCATCAGCTTCCAGCGCGAGGAGCGGAGCACGCAGCCCGCGCTCGCCTCCGATCTCCTGCTCACGACGCACGAGCTCGCGCACCAGTGGTTCGGCGACCTCGTGACGGTGGAGACCTGGGACGACCTCTGGATCAAGGAGGGCATGGCGACGCTGCTCGAGCAGGAGGGCGTGCGCGTCTACACGGACGAGAGCCGCGCGGGGACGCTGAACGGCGACGAGCTCGGCCTCCAGGGGGGCGACGCCGTCCGCGATCCGGCGCTCGCGCCGGACGACAAGTACACGAGCGGCCCCTACGGTCGCGCGGCCTGGCTGCTCACCCAGATCCGCAGCCTCACCGGCGAGGAGGCGTTCTGGTCGGCGCTCCGCGGCGTCCTCGAGGCGCACCGCTTCGGCAGCATCGGCACGGACGAGTTCCTCGACGCCTTCGCGCCGGCGCTCGGCCCGGAGGCGACGGCCCGCGCGCGGCGCGCGGTCGCGGCGCGGGAGCTCCCGTCGCTCGCGGTCGAGGCCGCGCCCTCCGGCGGGGCGTTCGTGACGCTGCGCGACCCCGAGGGCGCGCTCGTCGCGCCCCTGGAGCTCGTGTGGCTCGCCGGGGACGGCCCCGCCCGCGTGCAGGCGCTCGCGCCGGGCGAGCGCGTCGAGGTCGCGCCCGCGCGTCCTTCCGAGCTCCTCGTCGTCGACCCGGAAGATCGCCACCCCGAGCGGGCCTTCCTCGGCGCCGAGCGCGACATCGAGGCCTACGCGGCGCTCGTCGCCCCGCTCCGCGTGCCGTCCGAGCCCGACGGCGTCTCGCGCTTCCTCGACCTCGGGGGCGCGCACCAGCTCGCCGCGCTCCAGGATGGCCTGCCCGAGGGGCTCGCCCCCGATCAGCTCGATGCCTTCGTGGACGACCTCGACGGCGAGGCGGCCAGGGCCGTGGCGCTCGCGGCGGCGTGCGACGCCGCGGGCGCGCCGGGCCTTGATGTCAAGGTCCGCGACGCGTGGTCGCGCGTGCTCACCGCCGCGCTCGCCGCCGCGCCGTACAGCTACGGCCTCGACTACGTCGGCAGCTACGCCGCGTGCGATGCCGTCCTGTCGCCCGAGGCGCTGTTCGCCGAGGACTGGGCCGCGCTCGAGACAGGGCTCGCGTCGGGCGGCGTCTCGGACGCTCGGCTCCTGTTCCTCTCCAAGTTCAGGTTGCCGCCCGAGCGCGCGCTCCTCGCGTGGGGGAAGGTCGCGCTGGCGTCGGGCTCGGTGCGCGCGCGCGTGCTCGCGATCCGGCACCTCGCGGCGTACCTCGACGGGCTCGACCCTGCCGCGCTCCCTGCGTGGCGCGCCTTCTTCGCTGGCGTGCTCGGCGCGACCGACGTCGCCGACGTCCTCGGCGCGGATCTCCGCGCCGTCGTGGCCTCGGCCGCGCCGACGGCGGCGGGCAACGCGGAGGCGCTGGCGGGCCTGACTCGCGTGCTCCGCTCGCGCGCGGCCCGCTCGGTCCATTCCGCTGCCGTCTGCGCGGCGTTCGCGCTGACGGCCGGTGACGGGCCGGCCTTCGCCCGGTTCGTCGCCGGCCTCGATGGCGCGGAGCTGACCGCTCCTGCCGCCGCCCTGCTGCGTTCTCCTGCCCACTGCCGCTGAAGCCCTCTCCGCGACAGGGCGCCTCGCCCGTCAACCTTGCTTCCTGCGAGGCGACCTGCGCGATGCGCGATAGCTGCGCGCTGCTATGCTCGCCTGCCCATGTCGGAGCTCATCCAACTTCTTCGCCAGAACGCCCCGGTGGCCCGCCTCGCCGAGTACCTTGACGGGTTGACGCACGACGAGCGCCTCCGCGCCCTATCGACGACGAGCCGCGCGGATCAGCGCGCGCTGTACGCCGCCGCGAGCCAGACCCCGGCGCTCACCCTCGACTTCTTCGTCCCGGACGGCACCCCGCGTCGGGTGGGGGTTCATCACAAGGGGAGGAACAGCCTTCCTCTTCCCTCGCCGTTTCGTTTCTTCGAGAAGCGCTTTGCCCTTCCCGAGGATGGCAGCGCTCGTCTCTTCGGTTACAACGAGGGGCTCACGCGTTCCTGGATTGGCCCGGGGTTCTTCGTTGCGGTCCCCACGGCGGGCAACCAGTCGTGGCAGGAGCGTGGCGCGGTCGTGATCGACTACTTCCAGGTCCCTGACGGCCCGGTGCCTGCCGGCTGGCCTCCTGTCGTCCCGAACAGCAAGGGTCTCCAATCCGTCGTTTACGACGGAACGCGCGACTTCATGCGTCGTCTCTCGAAGGACGTCTCCATCGGCGCTGCGTTCAAGGGCGAGAAGCCCCTCGATCACTACTTCACGCTCTGCCGCGAGCCCCCCCGCGCCTAGCGCGGCAGTCCCCGCAGGCCCGCGGAGAGGAAGCCCTTCGCGCGGGGCGGGCGCGGCTGCTGTCCTAACCAACTCCACCGTAGGCCCGCGGAGAGGGGGCCGGGCTCCTCGACCCAGGCCAGCAGCTCCCTCCCCGCGCTCCCTCTAGTTCGGCGGCGCCCCCCCGGACAGCCGCGCGATCATCCCTTTCCGCAGGAGCCCCACCTTGTTCCGCATCGCGGCCACCTGCTGCCGCATCCCGTCCGCCTGCTCGGCGAGATCGACGATCCCCGCCGCCGTCGCCGCCTGAGCCAGCTCGCGCGCGTCGTCCGCGAGGCGCGCCATGCGCCCTTCCACCTCGTCCATGGCCGTCACCACCTCGCCGATCTGCTCCGGGCTCGTCGCGTCGCGCTGGCGCGCCGCGGTCTCCTGCACCAGCTGGTTGATGCCCCGCCCCTCCTCGCCGAGCGCCGCGAAGCGCTGGAACAGCTCCCCGAGCTGCTCGGCCCGCCGCTTGATCTCCTCCCCGCGCGCCGCCAGCGCCGTGGCCGTCGCCTCGTGGCGATCCCGCGCCGCGGCGATCGCCGCGATCAGCGACCCGAGCGCCACGCTCACGCGCTGCTGCGCCTCTGCGGCCTCCGTCGTCGACTTCGCCGCGCGCTCGATCCCCTTGCGCGTGTCCAGCGACAGCCGCCGCGCCGACTCGGCGAGCTCCTCGAAGCGGAGGAGCTCCCGCTCGAGCGCGCGCGCCGCCTCCGCGAGCTCGCCCTCGCCCCTGCCGTGATCATCCTTCCCGCCCACGCTGCGGCCGTTCTTTTCGCGCTTGCTCACCTTGTACACTCTCGACCGCCTCTCGCGTCCGTCCGCGTGCGGCACCCTGCATTCTGCACGATCCCCGGCCCGCGCGGCAGCCCCCTGCGCACCGGCGGCGCGGCCCCCGGCGGAAGCGCCGCCGCGCGCCGCCATCGCTCGCAACGCGTCGCTCGCAACGCGCCGGCGTCGAGGGCCCCCTGCGCCGGCGCGCGCAGCATGGTACGGATCGCTCCCTACGCGCCCGTCCGTTATTCTCACGACCCCGTTGCCATCGCGCTCTGTTGTCCATGAGAACGAAGAACAGCAGCCGCGCCAGGCGGCCATCCAGCAGGAAGAAGAAGCCGGCGAATGCCCAGGTCGCACCGAAGCTGGAGGCTGGAGCGCTCGGCCCCGCCGGCGAGCCTGCGCCGCCCGAGCCTGCGCCGCCCGAGCCCCTCCCCCCCCAGGCGAGCCCCTCCTACGTCGTCGGGATCGGCTCCTCCGCCGGAGGCCTCGAGGCGCTCCGGGTCCTGATTGGCGGCCTGAAGAGCGCCGACAGGATGAGCCTGGTCATCGTCCAGCACCTCGCGCCGCAGCACCGGAGTCGGCTGGTCGAGATCATCAGCCACTCCACCTCCCTGAGCGTCAAAGAGGTCACCGAGGGCGAGGACCTCTGCGCGAACACGGTCTACGTGACCCCGCCCAACGCGGATGTGATCACCGACGGCCGCGCCCTCCTTTTGCGGAAGCCCGGGACCAAGGTCGGCCCGAAGCCGTCGGTCGACCTGTTCTTCAAGTCGATCGCCGAGCACTACGGCGAGAACGCCATCGGCGTGGTCCTCTCGGGGACGGGGTCGGACGGCGCGCAGGGCGTCCGCGCCATCAAGACCGCGGGCGGGGTCACCATCTGCCAGACCCCCGAGTCGGCCAAGTACGACGGGATGCCGCGCGCCGCCAAGCAGACCGGCGCCGTCGATCTCGAGCTCGGCCTGGAGGAGATGGCCAATCAGCTCAGCAAGTTCAACGAGCTCGCCGGCCGCCAGGACCAGCCGGACGCCTCGCTCCGGCAGCTCAGCCTGACCCAGCAGGACCCGTACCACAGCATCCTCTCCTTCCTGGAGAAGTCGAGCCGGGTGAAATTCGCCCAGTACAAGCAGTCCACCGTGCGACGGCGGATCGAGCGGCGCGTCATCGCCACGCGCTGCGAGTCGATCGAGGCCTACGCCGAGTACCTCCGCGTGCGCCCCGACGAGGGCAGGCTCCTCTTCCAGGACATCCTGATCTCGGTCACTTCCTTCTTCCGCGACGAGCACTCGTTCAAGGCCCTCGCGGCCGCCATCGCGGAGCGGATCGACGAGAAGCGGACCGGCGACAGCTTCCGCGCCTGGGTCGTCGGCTGCGCCACGGGCGAGGAGGCGTACTCGATCGCCATCCTCGTCTTCGAGGCGCTCGCGAAGGCGGGCAAGCAGCTCAACGTCCAGATCTTCGCGACGGACATCGACGAGCAGGCGATGTCCGGCGCGCGCAAGGGGCTCTACCAGGAGGCGCTGGTCGCCGACATCCCCCCCAGGCTGCGGTCCAGGTACTTCGACGAGCAGGACCAGTGGTTCAGGATCAAGGACTACGTCCGCGACGCCATCGTCTTCGCGCGCCACGACGTCGCCCAGGACCCGCCCTTCCTCAAGCTGGATCTCGTCTCGTGCCGCAACGTCTTGATCTACTTCAACTCCCACCTCCAGGAGCACACGCTCAGGACGTTCCATTTCGCGATGGACAGCCAGGCTGTCCTGTTCCTCGGTAAATCCGAGTCCGCGACCACCGTGAGCGACCTCTTCGAGCTCACGGACAAGAACGCGAAGATCTTCGTCCGGTCCGCGAAGAAGGGCGATCTCCCGCGCTCGTACTCGAGGCAGGAGTTCAACCGCGAGAGCGCGCTCATCACGAAGGATCGCCAGTCCACCACGGCCCTGGATCTCTTCACCTCCATGGTGAACGGCTTCGCCCCGGACTCGGTCCTCGTCGACCAGGACCACCGGGTGCGGCACGTCTTCGGGGGCGCCAACCGGTACCTGCATTTCCCGAAGGGCCAGCCCACCGTCACGATCCAGAAGCTGCTCCCGCCCGACGTGGCGGTCGAGGTCAGCGCGCTGCTCCACCGGGCAGAGCGGTCCGGCCACGCCGCGAAGGGGGAACAGCGGCACGCGTTCGTCATCGACCGCGAGGAGCGGAGGATCCAGCTCATCGTCGTCGCGCTCCCCTCCGAGGGCCGGGTCGAGTTCATCATCTGCTTCAGCCAGGCGCCGCACGACGCCTTCCGCCCCATGAAGGCGCCCGCGGGCAGCTCCCGCCTCGCGCCGGAGGAGCAGATCCGGCAGCTCGAGCAGGAGCTCGCGGCGGCGCGGGGGCACCTCCAGACCGTCCTCGAGGAGCACGACACCGCCAGCGAGGAGCTCCAGGCCCTCAACGAGGAGCTCCAGTCGTCCAACGAGGAGCTCCAGTCGACGAACGAGGAGCTCGAGACGACGAATGAGGAGCTCCAGTCGGCGAACGAGGAGCTGACGACGCTGAACCAGGAGATCAACGTCAAGTCCTCCGAGCTGATGACGCTCAACCAGCGGCTCGTCGCCATCCAGAACGCGATCGCCTATCCCCTCCTCGTCGTCGACAAGAACCTCCGTTTGACCGACTACAACCCCGCGTCGCGCTACCTCTTCCGCATCTCGGAGGTGGACCGCGGCCAGCACATCCGCGCCGCCCTCTCGCACCTGAGCGTCGAGCCCGTCTTCGAGATGATCGGTGAGAGCCTGCGCGAGCGGCGGGCCATGCGGCTCCAGCTGGAGGTCCTGGACCGGCACTTCGAGGCGTGCGTCCAGCTCATCGACGGGTCGAAGGGCGAGGTCGACGGGCTCGTCCTGAGCTTCGTCGACAACACCGAGCTCGTGCACGCGCTCACCCAGAGTCGGGTCAGCAAGGAGCGGCTCTCGGCCATCGTCGACAACACGCCGGCGCTCGTGACCATGAAGGACTCGATCGGCGCGTACATCTACGTCAACCAGCGCTTCTGCGACGTCGTCGGGCGCTCCGAGAAGGAGGTGCTGGGGCGGACGGACGAGGAGCTGTTCGGCCAGAAGGCCGGCAGCGCGCTGCGAGAGCGCGACTTCGAGGTGCTGAAGAGCCGGTCGCCCATGTGGCTGGAGGAGAGCCTGCACGTGGGCGGGAAGCTCCGTTACTGGCTGTCGTCGAAGTTCCCCCTGCTCGACGACCGGCGCACCGCGCAGTCCGTGTGCACGATCGCGCTCGACATCACCGAGCGGGTGCTGCAGGAGCAGCAACTCAAGGTCTTCAAGAAGGTCGTCTCCGCGTCCAACGCGGGCCTCGCGATCCTCGAGTCGCACGAGGGGCTCTACAGGGTGACCTTCGCCTCGAACGAGTTCGCCGACAAGATCGGCAAGGGCGCGCCCGAGCTCCACGAGCTGCCCCTCGACGAGCTGCTCGAGATCGTCCTCCGCGGCGTGGAGTCGTCGCGCAGGGCCGAGCTCTCGGAGGCGGCCCGCCAGAAGCCGCTCGCGTCGTTCACCATCAACCTGGCGGAGAAGGCGGGCGGCGAGCTCTGGATCGAGCTCATGACCGCCACCATCACCTTCGGCGACGAGGAGGCGAGCTACCTCATCCTCCTCATCTTCGACGTCACCGAGCGGGTCAAGACGCAGCGGCTCATCCTCTCCCAGCAGGAAGAGCTCTCGAGGTTCAGCAAGCTCGCCTCGCTCGGCGAGGTAGCGGCCGGGATCTCCCACGAGATCAACACGCCCCTCAACGTGATCACCACGAAGACCGATCTCCTGAAGCGGCTCGCGGAGCGAGGGCAGCTCGAGAAGGAGCGCCTCGCCCGGGTCGCGACCGACATCGACGGCATGGTCGAGAACATCACCAACGTGATCTCCGGCCTCAAGTCGATCACGAGGATGGAGTCGGAGAAGCTCCGCCCGCACAACGTCCAGGAACTGATCCGGGAGGCCGTCCGCGTCAGCGGCTTCCGGCTCCAGCAGGCGAGCGTCCACCTGAGCTTCGATCTCCCGCGGGAAGAGCTCGTCATCGACTGCTATCCCGTCCAGATCGTGCAGATCCTCATCAACCTCATCAACAACGCGGTGGACGCCATCTCGGCGCTCCGGGAGCGATGGATCCGGATCGAGGCGCGCTCGTCGGACGGCAAGGTCCACGTGCGCGTCATCGACAGCGGCAAGGGGATCGACCCCGCGATCGCCGAGAAGATCATGACGCCATTCTTCACGACGAAGAAGGAAGAGCACGGCACCGGGCTCGGGCTCAGCCTCTCGCGGAACATCGCGCAGCACCACCGAGGCGATCTGCGCCTCGCCATGGAGGAAAAGAATACCTGCTTCGAGCTGGAGCTACCCGAGAAGCAAGTTTGAAGCCGCACGGGCGCGCAGGGCGAGGCGTGGCGAGGCGGGCGCGATGGGCCTCACGGGCGTGGCGGGCGTGCGCCTCCGGCGTCCCGCTGACATCCCTCGGGCTCGTGCTTGTCGACGAGCGGTGCCGAGGCCTCGGGCCCCGGCTGAATCCGCTTGATTCCGCTCGTTTTTTTCGTAAACTACCTGAGGTTACCTAAGGATAACCCTTATACTGGCATCCGTGCAGGACCTCGGTTGCGGCCAGATCTCCGAGCGGGACGAATCCCTGGGGACTGGGGCCCTCGACGCCCGTCGTGTGAGCTGCTAGTCCGTCATGAATGCCCGGAGCGCAGGTCCACGCGGTGGTGGGAGCATGCTCCTGAACATCATCATCGTCGAGGACAGCGAGGAGCTGTGTGAGGGGTGGCAGGACATCCTCTCGCTCGACGGGCACCGCGTGCAGTGCTTCCTCAACGGAAGGACCGCGCTGGAGGACCGGACGCTCATCATGCAGGCCGACGTCCTGGTCACCGATTATTACCTGCCGGACATCAATGGATTGACGCTCGTCTCCATGGTCCGGAAGATCCGGGCCGACCTCCCGATCATCCTGCTCACCGGGACGCGCGACCCGGCCATCCGCGAGAGCCTCCGTCAGGTGGAGAACGCGCTGTTCCTGAGCAAACCGATCAGGATAGAGCAGCTGGAGCGGTGCATCCGGGAGCTCATCGCCTCCTCGACGAAGTCCCCGCCCGTCGAGCCCGACAAGGTGACCCGGCCGCCCTCCTCGCCGTACTGAGCCCTGCGCTCCGGGGCGCTCTCGCGGGGTCTCGCATGCGCGACGGCCCCTGCCCCGCGTATCCCACCTACCGGAAGCGCCCCGCCGTTTCGCGTGCGGACACCGATCGGACCGGTGTACTGTATCGGATCGTCGGATCGTACGTCGGACGCACGTCGGAGGGACCGATGCGAAGCGCGCTGCTCGTCCTCGTCGGAGTTCATGTCTTGCTTGGCTGCGGCGGGGCGCCGTCACGGCGAGAGCCGGCGGTCGCCGCCCACGCCGCGCTGGTCACGGAAGCCGCCCCGGAGCACCAGCGCCTGGAGACCTCGGCGGTAGAGGCGCGGGACGACGCCCCGTGGGCCGACCTGGAGCGCGTCGCGCTGCGCTCGCCCGAGGAAAAGGAGCGCGTCGCGCTGCGCTCGCCCGGGAGCCAGCGCGCCCGCGAAGGCGCGCCCGAGCCCGAGAAGGGGCGCGCCCTGGCCTCCAAGGCCGAGAGCAAGCCCGAGGCCAGGCCGTCGCCCAGGCCGTCGACTGAGCGCGCGCCGGACAAGGACAAGGACAAGGACAAGGACAAGGAGCGCGCCCCTGCACCGAAGGCCGGCAGGCCCGAGAAGGGGCGCCCCGCGCGCTCGATCGAGGCCGACTGCAAGGCGCTCGGGCCCGAGGTGCAGAAGGCCTCGCGGATGATCGAGGTGCTCCGGGAGGCCGATCTGAGCACGCCGCCCGACGTGCTGGAGCGGATCGCGGATCGGCTGGAGCTCTGGGGCCGCGCGGCCGCGGTCCACGCCGCCGACCCGGAGCTCGCGCGGGAGGCCAGGGCCGTCCGGGAGAGCTTCGCCCGCACCGGCGCCGCGGTCCGCAAGCTCCGGACGTCGCTCAACGCCAGAGCGCGCAACCTGAAGAAGGCAGGCGCCGCGCGCGCCGGGCTGGAGCGGGAGCTCGACAAGGACGCGAAGGTCGTGAGGAGCATCGCCGGCCGTTGCAAGAGCAACCCCTATGAGACGATCAAGGGCAAATCCCACATTCCGCCCCACGTCGTGCGCCGCGTCGTCCAGGAGAACTTCGGCGCCATGCGCGCCTGCTACGAAAAGGGCCTTCGCCAGAATCCCAAGCTCGAAGGGCGCATACCCGTGCACCTCGCCGTCGACGGCCAGGGAAAGGTGACGTACGCAGGCGACGCCGACCGACCGCCCGCGGACGCGCCCCTGCTGATTGCGCTCCCCTCGCCCGGCGCGGCGGCGCCGTCGTCGCCCGCGCCGCCGCTCCGCGACGAGAAGGTCGTCGGCTGCGTGCTCGAGGTCTTCCGCGGCCTCCGATTCCCCTCCGCGGCGGATCGCAAGAGCGTCGCGACGGTGGTCTATCCCGTCGTCTTCGGTGTGGACGACAACCGCTCTTCGGCCACGTCCGCCAGGTGACGCACAGCGCAATCACCAGCGGCCTGCCGCTGCCGTTCCGCCGTCCGAGCGAGGCCTGCGTCAAGCATGCTCGCGGCGCGACGTGCAAAGTTATTTCCTTCTCAGGAGCCCGAGGGTAAGAATTCCCCTGATGAAGCTCTCGCTCACCGAGCTCCAGGACATCCGCCGCACCCTGGCGGCGCGCACCGTCTTTGGCCTCTCCACGCCCGGCACCGAGATCGCCGCGCTCCCCGCCTACCTCGCGCCGCCGCCGGAGGGGATGACCGGGCGCGCAGTCGTCGTCGACGCCGGCGGCACGAACCTGCGCGCCGCCGTCGTGGAGCTCTTGCCGGGCGGCGTGTCGCGCATCGTCGCCGGGCCCGTGCCGGCGAAGTTCCCGGGCGGGCCGGAGGTCGCGGGCGACGCCTTCTTCGACGTGCAGGCGGAGCTTGTCGAGCGCCTCGGCGCCGTGCACGGCCTGCCGGTGGGCTACTGCTTCTCGTACCCGTCGGAGACGCTGCCGTCGCTCGACGCGCGGCTGCTCCGCTGGACCAAGGGCGTCCAGATCGCCGGGGTCGAGGGCACCAGCGTGGGCGAGCGGCTCGGCCGGGCGCTCGCCGCGCGCAAGCTCCGGCCCGGCCCGGTCCGGGTGCTGAACGACACGGTGGCGAGCCTGCTCGGGGGCGCCTTCGCGCACGGCGGGTCGCAGCCCGCGGCGTTCATCGGGCTCATCGTGGGGACGGGGACCAACATGGCCACCTTCCTCCCCGCCGGTCGCATCCCGAAGCTCAAGACGGGGCACTTCGTCGCGCCGATGGCGGTCAACCTCGAGAACGGCAACTTCAACCCGCCGCACCTCCAGCCCTTCGACGCGGAGCTCGACGCGAGCTCGGAGAACCCGGGGGCCCAGCGCTTCGAGAAGGCGGTGTCCGGGGCCTACCTGCCGCGGCTCTTCGGGCGGCTGTGCCCGGACCACGCCTCCCTCACGAGCGCCGCGGACCTCGTGCGGCTCCGCGAGGAGGGCACGGCGGACGAGCGGCGGGTGGCCGGCGATCTGCTGCAGCGCTCGGCGGACCTCGTGGCGGCGGGGCTCGCGGCGGTCGCCGACGTGCTCGAGACCCCCCCGGGGCTCGGCGTCCTCGCCGAAGGCAGCCTCTTCTGGGGCGATCCGCGCTATGCGCCGCGGGTGAACGAGACGCTGCGCGCCCTCCTCGGCTCGCGCGTCGAGCCCCGGATCGCGCGGCTCGAGCACGTCAACCTGATCGGGTCCGCCTGCGCCGCGCTGTTCGCCTGATCGGCCGCGCGCGCCGCCGTGTCCCACCGCACGCGCCGCACGCGCCGCATGCCAACGCGCGCGGCGGGCGCCCGGACCGGCGGGGCCCGGGCTGAGCAGCAGGGCCGGAGCGCGGGAAAAAAGCCAGCGATCTTCCAGGGTTCCCTCGGTTCCGGGCCCGTCCGTGGCGGCCTGCACACCGCTCGCTGCGCCCGCGCCGCGGGCAGCCCGGACGGCTGGATGCACATTTCTGGCCGTATCCGCCGTTTACGACCACGATGACGCAGCGTGAACGATGTGGGAGGAGCTGGCCGGTGAGTTGTGAGACAGCAGCGCGCGTCGGCTCTGCCGTCCGGATCGGGCGAACGGGGCGCCGCCGGTTGCCACGGGCGGGACGTGATCGCCAGAATGGCTACTGTCATTAGAGAGATGCCTCCGCCGAGCCACAAGACTCCATTCCGAAGGCAGCCGCACCTGCTCGACGACAGCGGGAGCGTCGGCGTGTGGATCACGCAGCCGGCCGGGATGCTGGTGCAGCTCGTGCGGGAGACGGTGGCCACGGGCGAGATCGCGCGGTTCATCTCGGTGGACGCCTACCAGAAGCTCGTGAGCGTGATGCGCCCGGGCGAGCGGGCGTTCTTCATCTACGACATGGCGCTCATGGTGCGCTACGAGACCGAGGCGCGCGTGGTCCTGACCCAGTGGGGCCTCAGCGTGCGCGACAGGATCGAGCACATCGTCGTCCGGCCGCCGCCGGAGATGAACAAGCTGGGGCGCATGGGCATCCAGACGATCGCGGCGGCGATGAGCCTCGCGGGCGTGCAGCTCGACGTCGTGGACGACATCGAGCCTTTCCTGCGCGAGCGGAACCTGCGGCCGCGATTCAGCCTCACCTGAGCGGGACGTCCGGGGGGAGTGGGCCCGCCAGGGAGCCGGGCCCGAGGAGGGGGGACGGCCCACGGTGGGCGCCCGAGTTCAGGATGGGAGTACGGAGGAGCTGGCGAAGGTCAGTGACCGCCGCCGGTGCCCTTGATATCGAGCTGCGGGCGGGAGGGGTGCGGCCAGTCGAGGTGGAAGAACTTGCCGCGCGGCTGATCCGTGCGCTCGTAGGTGTGCGCGCCGAAGTAATCGCGCTGCGCCTGCAGGAGGTTCGCGGGCAGGTGGGCCGCGCGGTAGCCGTCGTAGTACGACAGCGCCGACATGAACGCCGGCGCCCAGACGCCGTTCTGCGCGGCGATCGAGACCACCTTGCGCCAGTTGGCCTGACCCTTCTTGATCTGATCGTTGAAGTACGGATCGAGCAGGAGGTTCGTCAGGCCAGGATTGCGCGTGTACGCCTCCGTGATCTTCTGGAGGAACCGGGCGCGGATGATGCAGCCGCCGCGCCAGATGCTCGCGATCGTGCCGAAGTCGAGCTTCCAGCTGTACTCCGCCTGGGCCGCCGCCATGAGCTGGAAGCCCTGGGCGTAGGCGCAGATCTTCGAGCAATACAGGGCGTCGCGGATCGCGGTGATCGTCCCCTGCCGGTCCTCGACCGGGGCCGGGGTCGGACCCGCGAGGTGCTTCGAGGCCTCGACGCGCTCGTCCTTCAGCGCCGAGAGGCAGCGCGCGAACACCGCCTCGGCGATGGCGTTCGCCGGGATGCCCATGTCGAGCGCGTTGCTGCTCGTCCACTTGCCCGTGCCCTTCTGCCCCGCCGTGTCGAGGACGAAGTCGACGAACGGCTTGTCCTTCTGGACAGGATCCTTCTGCTGGAGGATGTCCGCGGTGATCTGGATGAGGTACGAGTCGAGATCGCCGCTGTTCCACTCGGAGAACACGCGCGACATCTCGTCCTTCGACATCCCGAGCAGCCCGTCGAGGAGCGTGTACGCCTCGCAGATGAGCTGCATGTCGATGTACTCGATCCCGTTGTGGACCATCTTCACGTAATGGCCCGCGCCGTTCGGCCCGATGTACGCCGTGCAGGGGACGCCGCCCTCCACCGGCTTGCCGGGGGTCGCGCCCTCGAGCGGCCTGCCGGTCGCGGGATCCACCTTGGCGGCGATCGCGCGCCAGATCGGCTCCAGGTGCTGCCACGACTCGGGGTCGCCGCCAGGCATCAGCGAGGGGCCGAAGCGCGCCCCGACCTCGCCGCCGGAGACGCCGGAGCCGAAGAACTTGCACTGCTTCGCGTACTCCTGCTCCCGCCGGATGGTGTCGGTCCAGAGCGAGTTGCCGAGATCGACGACGATATCGTCAGGCTCGATCCCCGCCTCGAGGAGCTGCTTGACCACCATGTCCACGGGCGGACCGGCCTTGACCAGGATCACCGCCTTGCGCGGCTTCTTCAGGGAGCGGACGAAGTCCTTCAGCGTCTCGCAGTAGACCAGGCCGCCGGGCGTGCTCGGGTTCCTCGCGACGAAGTCCTTCGCGACCTGCACCGTGCGGTTGTACACGGCCACCTTGAACCCGTGGTCGGCCATGTTGAGCGCGACGTTCTCGCCCATGACGGCCAGCCCGATCATGCCGATGTCGCAGCTGGATGTGGCATCATTCATCCCGGTTCTTCTCCTTCACACGTTGCTCATGCTCCGTCAGCGACCGCTGTCCTGTCTTGCGCAGATCGGCCGGCACAGCAAGGCATCTTCCTTCCCGCGCGCCGTCGATCTCACTGGGTCGGCTGGCAGCCACGGCCGCGCATTCTGAGCAGGCCGGCGGCGCGGCGTCCAGTGTGGAGCCGCGCTCGCGCCGTGGTACCCTCGCGCCAGTGCGACCGGGCCCGGCGCTCGTAGGTCTCCTGCTCCTCGTCGCGGCGTCGGCCCCGGCCTGCGTCCCCGCGACGTACAACGTCCGCGCGGCGCGCGCGTTCGCGAACGAGGACGCCCGCCGCGCGATCATCGACGACCGCGCGGTCGAGCTGGAACGAGCGATCTCCCTGGCCGACGAGGTCCTCGGCCGCACCCCGTACTCCCCAGGGGACGCGTGGGTCGCCGCGCTCCGCCTCGACGAGGACGAGGGCGAGCGGCTGCGCGAGCGCTTCGAGGAGGCGCCCCCGTACGACGGGGAGTACGAGGTCCCGCTCGCCAAGCTCTACCGGGTGAAGATCGACGAGGCGCTCGCCCGCGCCAGAGGGCCGCGGTCGGCGCCGCCCGCGTTCGCGCGGCTCTTCGACGCGCTCGCCTCGCTCGCGGCGCCCGCGGCGCCCGCCCCGGCCGAGGGCGCCGCGAGCACCGCGGGCGCCCTGCCGGCCGCGTGGGAGGCGCTCGCGGAGCACGCCAGGGCGCTCGCCGCCGAGGAGCGGACCGTCGCGCGGCTCTCGGCCGGGAGGCCGCTCGGCGCCCCGGACACGCCCGAGATCGCCGCCGCGCGGGGGAGGGCCGCCGCGCGGCGGCGGGCGCTCGCCGGAGCGCAGCGGGACATCGCGGGCGCGGCCGTGGCGCTGCGCGCGGCCAGCGCGGGGCAGGAGCCCGCCGCGACGATCGCGCGCGACGCCCTCCAGGCGGTGTCGTTCCTCCTGCGGATGCACATCGAGGCGCTCGCCGTGGCGCCCTACGTCGTGAAGCAGGCCCGGCGCGTCGCGCGGGGCGAGCCCGGCTACGCGGCCACCGTGGCGCGCGCCGAGGCGGTCTCCCGCGTCCTCGAGGAGCAGCGCGAGGCGCTCTCCGCCTGCGCCGAGGCGCTCTCCGTCCCGGCGCGGACGCCGCTCGAGGACGCCGCGGGCTTCGAGATGCAGGAGGGCCTCCTCGATCAGGGCAGGGCGATCAGCCTCGACGCCGTCCACCTCCGGCTGAACAGCGACGTGGAGCTGCTCTTCTTCCACCAGCTCGCGAGCCCGAACTCCTCCGGCGGCATCAACGATTACCGGGGCAGGACCCGGCGCCTCGCCTACGACGTCGACCCGGTGTTCATGGTCGGCGGCCGGGCCATGCTGACGTACGACTTCGAGCACGTGCGCAACGCCGCGCGCCTCAACGCCGGGTTCAAGACAGACCGGCTGTTCTCGTCGGGGGGCGACATCCGGTACGACAGCTCGCTCGGCAAGCTGATCGGGCTGAACGGCTTCGCGAGCGACGTCTTCGACATCGGCGCCGACCTCGTCGGCATCAGCACGAGCCTCAAGATAGCGCGGTTCACCTCCGGGAGCGTGGCCGAGATCGCCGTGGATCCGGCGTCCGGGCGGGACGCCGGCGTCGTGGCCAGCGCGCCCTTTCAGCTCCTGGTCCGCCAGATCGACGTCGGCTTCGACGTCACGAAGCTCTTCCCTGAGGCCGCGGACGACCTCTATCTCGAGGAGCTGCTCGCCGGCTTCCGGTACATGGATTACAAGCTGCCGCGCATCTTCTATGCGCTCCGGGAGCAGGAGCCGGGCACGGGCGAACTCTACGTCTTCGAGCGGCAGAGCCCTGCTCAGAGCGTGACGTCGCGGTTCTACCAGGGCGGGTTCAGCCTGCGGATGGGCAACGGCGAGTGGCCGCGCCTGGCCCCGTTCGGCGATATAGGCCTGTACGGCGGCGCCGGTCCGGTGCGTTACGCCTTCTCGGACGACCCCACGGCGCCTGGCGGCGAGCGCGAGGTCGACGAGGCGACGATGATCGCGCTCTCTGCCAACCTGTCTCTCGGGCTCCGGCTCCGCCTGACCTCGAGCCTCAGCCGCCTCCGCCTGCTCACCGAGCTCTCCTACAACCTCGAGGCGGTCGGCCAGGGGGTCGTCTCCAGCATTCACGCGACGAGGCGCGGAGACGAGACGACGTACACGATCGGCCGCAAGCTCGATATCGGCGGGTTCGATCTGTTCCACGGGCCCCGGCTGCTCGCGGTCCTCGTGCTCTGAAGGCGGCTTGCCATCTCGCGGGGGGCTGTCCTGCGCCGGCGCCCCGCCCCGACGGCGTGCGCCTCCCCGCCCACGGGCGCGGGCGCTCGCGGTGCGCAGCCACTGGTGAGCCCGGCGGCACACGTCGCCACGTCGGCGCGTCGCCGCCGGGAGCCTCTTGCTGCCGCCGCCGCGATCGCACCCCGCGAGCAGGCGCCGACGCGCGGTGCAAGGGAAATCCATGACGGGACCTCCCCTATTCCCGCCGGGACCGTGCGTTTCTGCCGTGAACCGCGGCCGAATGTAGTATCAATAAAAAACTACAGATCCACGCGTTCGAGCGGGATGAGAGGTGAAGGATGAAAGGACAGCTCATGATCACGAAGACCACGATGGCGATGTTCGGGCTCGCGGCGTCTGGCCTGCTCGCGGGGTGCACGGAGACGCTCGACTCGAAGCAGCTCCGCACCGGCGGGATCTCGGCGACCCTGGAGGCGACCGCCGAGAGCGAGTCGTCGACGAGCCTGAAGGCGACCCTCAAGGCCGGCGGCGACGAGAGCAACACGTACGTCATCCTGAGCTCGGGAGACCGGATCTCGGCGACGGCGGACGGCGAGGAGGTCGAGATGTCGGCCGAGAGCCAGGGGGTCTATCTGGCCCAGTTCGACGTCGGCGCGGGAGACACCGAGTTCAAGGTGCTGCTGGACCGCGCGGACGACGACGACGCGCCCAACAACGCCGGGACGCTCCCCGACCCGTTCGAGCTCGAGGCGCTGCCCAGGGAGCCGGTCCCGCGCGGCGAGGAGGTCACGATCGCGTGGGCGCCGAGCGGGTCGGGGGACGACATGGTGATCCGCGTGGACGGCGACTGCATCTTCTCGAAGACGTTCGATGTGGGGGGCGACCCGGGGACGTACACCATCAGCGCGGACGAGCTCGAAGCGACCAGCTCGCAGAAGCCCGAGAGCTGCGATGTGGATCTCGTGATCAGCCGCACGCGCAAGGGCACGACGGACAAGGCCCTGGATCCGGAGAGCTCGTTCGAGCTGAGCCAGGTCCGGGGAGGCCGCTTCACCTCGGCGCCCTGAGGCGCCCTCTCCAGACGGGGAGGGAAATCTTCAGATACTCCCTGTCTCCCCGCCTCCCTGTTCAATTTCCCCGCTGAAAAGGGCTGCAAATGAGGGGGATTCCTCGGCTGTTCACTCCCATGAGCCCTCGCCGCTTCAGCTGAACAGCGCGGCGTAGTCGTCCTCGCGAAAGCCGACCAGCACCTTGCTCCCCTTCACCAGCACGGGCCGCTTGACGAGCTTCCCGTCCGCGGTGAGCCACCGCGCGACCTCCTCGTCGCTCGCGGCGTCCACGCGCGCCTTACCGAGCGCGCGGTAGCTCTGCCCGCTCGTGTTCAGCCACCGGCGCACCGGGAGCCCGCTCGCCGGGATCCACCTGGCGAGCTCCTCGGCCGTCGGCGGCTCGTCGACGATGGGCCGCACCGCGACGTCGACGCCGCGCTCGCCGAGCCACTTCAGGGCTCTCTTGCAGGTGCTGCAGCCGGCATAGGACAGGATCTGAACCTTGCTCATGCCGGCCTTCTGCCCTCACCGCCGGGAGAGAGCAAGCCCGGCGATGGTGGGTCGTAGAGGGTCGGGGAGGTGAAGAAAGAATGAACCACAGAGGCACAGAGGGCACAGAGGGGGAGGGAGAAAATTCGATAATTTTTCTCTCCTCTGTGCCCTTTGTGCCTCTGTGGTTCAAATTCTCATCTTCACCTCGTCACGCGCCGTCCGGTCGGGCGTCTGGCAATCAGTAGGGGTATCCGGGAATGTTCATCTCCACCGCGTAGAGCGCGCCGCCCGCGGTGATGTAGAGGGTCTTCCGGTCAGGCCCCCCGAACGCGACGTTCGACGCCTTGCCCGTGCCCTGGATCGTGCCGAGCTTCTCGCCGCTCGGCGCGATGACCTCGACGCCGCCTTCCCACCCCACGTAGAGGTTGCCCGCGCAATCGACGCCCATGCCATCGGCGTCCACCAGGTCGGCGACGCGCTCCGGGGCGGGGCCGGCCGAGCCGTCGGCGTTCAGCGGGTACCGCCAAATCGGGCCGCCGAACTCGCCGGCGTAGAGCGCGCTGCCGTCGGGCGAGAGGGCGACGCCGTTCGGGCTGTCCATCGTGTCGATCACGCTGACGTCGCCGGACGGCGACACGCGGTACACCGCCATCGGCAGCTCCGAGCGGCCGCTGAGCTGGAAATCCGGATCGCTGAAATAGATGTTGCCGTCGCCCCGCACGACGACGTCGTTCGGCGAGTTGAAGCGCTTTCCCATGTAGCGTTCGGCCACCGTGCGCCGCGCCTTCGTGCCGAGATCGAACACCGAGACGCTCCGCGTGTCGTGGGTGCACGCGATCAGGTTGCCGTCGAGGTCAATGCCGAGCCCGTTCGACGAGCTGTCCTCGATAAACACCTCGAACGAGTCCGGCGGCGTGAACCTGTGTATCGTCGCCTTCGGGCCGTTGAGCGGCGGCGCGTTCTCGGCGGTGAGGTGGATCACCGAGAAGAAAAGCGCCCCCTCCTCCGCGACCCACACCGGCCCCTCGACATACTCGAACCCATCGCGCACCCGCTGCGGTCGACCCGCCGGCAGCGGATTCGTTGCATACGGGCCGCCCGGGCAGATCGACGCGCCCCCGCCGCCACCGCCTGCACCGCCGCCGCCGCCGCCGCTCCCGGCAGACCCGCTCGTCGCGACGCCGCTGCCGCCGCTCCCGGCGGCGCCGCTGCCGCCGCTCCCGACGGACCCACCCGTCGCGCCGCTCGCGCCCGTACTCCCGCTTACAACGGTCGCGCCCTCGGTGCCGGTAGAGCCGCCCGGACCGCCGCCCCCATCCGAAGAAGATGCAGGAGCCTCACCGCCGTCACCACAGCCGAGAGCGGCCGCAGAGCAGCCGAGGGCTGCCGCAGAGAGGATTCGCCATAGCAAGGGAGAAAAACAAGCTTTCATACGCAAAGACCTCCGTCCTGAAGCGAGCAAAGCGTAGTTTGACATGGATCGCCACCGCGTCGGGTCACCGCCCGCGGCGGACGAAATGCCGCGGCGCTTGACGGGCCGTCTGGTATACGTCCGCGGAAAGGAGCCGCCTCCGGCGGCAGCGCCCCTCGTGATCCGCCTCGATTCCATCAGCAAGCAGCACGGTAAGCAGATCCTCTTCCTCGAGGCGTCGGCGGCAGTGAACCGCGGCGAGAAGGTCGGCCTGGTGGGGCCGAACGGCTCGGGCAAGACCACGATCTTCCGCATGATCACCAAGGAGGAGGCGCCCGACGGCGGCCAGGTCGCGATCGACCGCGGCGTCACCATCGGGTACTTCAGCCAGGATGTCGGCGAGATGAAGGGCAGGAGCGCCGTGGCCGAGACCATGGACGGCGCCGGCCCGGTCTCCGTCGTCGCCGCCGAGCTCCGCGAGCTCGAGGCAGCGCTCGCCGACCCCGAGCGCATGGATGAAATGGAGGGCCTGATCGAGCGCTTCGGGCACGCGCAGGCCCGCTACGAGGAGCTCGGCGGCTACGCCCTCGACGCCAAGGCGCGCGAGATCCTCGCCGGCCTCGGCTTCAGCCAGGCCATGATGGACGGCGACGTGGGCGACCTCTCGGGCGGGTGGAAGATGCGCGTCGCCCTCGCGCGCATCCTCCTCATGAGGCCTGACGCGCTCCTGCTCGACGAGCCGACCAACCACCTCGACATCGAGTCGATCATCTGGCTCGAAGGGTACCTGAAGCAGTATCCGGGGGCCCTCGTCATGACCTCGCACGATCGCGAGTTCATGAACCGCATCGTCACCAAGATCATCGAGATCGACGGCGGCGAGCTCACCAGCTACTCGGGCGACTACGAGTTCTACGAGCAGCAGCGCGCCATCAACGAGCAGCAGGCCGAGGCGCAGTACGAGCGCCAGCAGGCGATGCTCGCGAAGGAGATGCGCTTCATCGAGCGCTTCAAGGCCCAGGCCGCCAAGGCGGCGCAGGTCCAGTCGCGCGTGAAGAAGCTCGAGAAGATCGACAAGGTCGAGCCGCCGAAGCGCAGGAGGACGATCCGCTTCGAGTTCAAGCCCGCCCCGCGCTCGGGCGACGACGTCGCGCGGCTCGAGCGGGTCAAGAAATCCTACGGCGGCCGCCCCATCTACGACGGGCTGGATCTCCTGATCCGCCGCCGCGAGCGCTGGTGCATCATGGGCGTGAACGGCGCCGGCAAGTCCACCCTCCTCAAGCTGATCGCGGGGGCGGCCGCGCCCGACGCCGGCGAGGTGAGCGTCGGCGCGAGCGTCAAGATGGGATATTTCGCGCAGCACGCGATGGAGCTCCTCGACCCGACCCGCTCGGTCTGGGAGTCCATCGTCGCGGCCTTCCCCCAGGCCTCGATCGGCTCGCTCCGCACCCTCGCCGGCGCGTTCGGCTTCTCCGGCGACGACATCGACAAGCCCTGTCGCATCCTCTCCGGCGGCGAGAAGGCCCGCCTCGTGCTCGCGATCATGCTCTACGACCCGCCGAACTTCCTCGTGCTCGACGAGCCGACCAACCACCTCGACATGGCGACCAAGGAGATGCTCGTCGGGGCGCTCGCCTCGTTCGAGGGGACCATGCTGTTCGTCTCGCACGATCGCCGCTTTCTCGCCGCGCTGTCCAACCGCGTCCTCGAGCTCTTGCCGGATGGGCCGCACGTCTACGGGGGCGGATATCTGGAGTACGTCGCCCAGAGCGGGCACGAGGCGCCAGGCCTCCGGAGCTGAAGCGCCTGTGTGGCGCGCGACACGCGGCAGCGCGAGCTCCGCCCGGGCTCGACTCACGTTGCTCACGTCGATCGCTTCGATGCAGCGCGCGGCGAGGTGAACACATGCTCAAGGTTTCGCGCTATCGTAGGGCCTCGCATGGATCTGCTCGGTAGACCGAACGAAGGGCGGCTCTCCGACTTCATCCGGCGCCACCGCGACGCGATCCTGGAGACGTGGAAGCAGCGGGTCCAGACGCTGAGCCCGGCGCGGCAGCTGTCCGATCCGATGCTCACCGACCACGTCCCGGGCGTCCTCGCCTACATCGCCGAGGTCACGGGCGAGGCGGGCGCCGGGGCCGAGGTCGACCGGAAGCTCCGGGGCATGCCCGGGTACCACGCGCTGAACCGGCTGGCCCACGGGTACGACCTCGCCGATGTGGTGAAGGAGTACGCGGCCCTCCGCGCCGTGATCCTGGAGCTCTGGGAGCGCGACGGCGGCGGCGACGAGGGGCACGAGCTGATCCGGCTGAACGGCGCCCTCGACGACGCGATCGCGGACGCGGTGACGCGCTACCAGGAGGCGCGCGTGCGCCTGCTGCAGGCGCTCGACCTCATCTCGGCGGCCGCCCTCGGCAGCACCGACCTGGACGCGTTCCTCACCGCGCTCATCCGCGCCACGCGGGAGGCGGCGGCGGCCGTGGACGTGGCGATGGTCCTGCTCGGGGACGGCGACGCCCTCGAGGTGCACGCGACAGCGGGCCTCGACGACGGGCCGCTGCTCGGCCCCCCGCTCGAGGCGACGCGGGAGTTCGCCCGCGCGGTCCTCGCGCTGCGCGGGCCCACGTCGCTCGACGCCGCGCTCCGGACGCTGCCCGCGACGGCGCGCGAGATCCGGTCGAGGGGGCTGCGCGCCGTCTACGGGGTGCCGCTGATCCACGACGGGCACCCCATCGGCGTCGCGATCCTCGGCTCCCGCAACGCCGAGGAGTTCTCCGAGGAGGACACGCTGATGCTCCGCACGATGACCAGCCGGGCGACCGGGATCATCGTGCAGGCGCAGCTCGTCGCGCGGGAGCGCGCCTCGCGGCACCAGGCGGACGACGCCCGCGCGCTGCTCGCGACAGTGGTCGAGCA
Source organism: Sorangium sp. So ce321 (assembly GCF_051530195.1). Classification (NCBI taxonomy): domain Bacteria; kingdom Pseudomonadati; phylum Myxococcota; order Polyangiales; family Polyangiaceae; genus Sorangium; species Sorangium sp. So ce321. Next base: position 10,309,657 of record NZ_CP150329.1, read on the forward strand.
GATGCCGGCGGGGCTCATCATCGGCGAGCGCGAGACGGGGCGCCTCCTCCTCACGAACCGGCAGGCCACCGAGATCTTCCGGCAGTCGTTCGAGGGCATCCAGAGCATCGACGGCTACATCGGCCGCGGCTTCCACGTGCAGTCCGGCAAGGCGTACGAGACGTGGGAGTGGCCGCTCTCGCGCACCGTCACGACCGGCGAGGTCGTGAACAACGAGGAGATCGACGTGCTGCGCGGCGACGGCACGTGGGGGCGGATCCTCGTGCGCTCGACGCCGGTGCGGGATCCGGACGGCCGCGTCTCGGCGGGCGTCGTGACCTTCTTCGACATCACCGAGCGGACGCGCGCCGAGCAGGCGCAGCGGTTCCTCGCGGCCGCCAGCGCGTCCCTGAGCGACAGCCTCGACTTCCAGGGCACGCTCGACCGGCTCGGGCGCATCACGGTCCCCGAGCTCGGGGACTGGTGCGTGATCCAGACGCTCCCGGAGGTCGAGGCGGCGCGGCGGGTCACGGTGACGCACGCGAGCCCGGAGACGATCAAGAAGGCGCGCGCGCTCCTCCGCGACGTCGATCCCCTGCCCGGGCTGTCGGCGCTGGTGGAGGACGTCCTCTGCAGCGAGCGCCCGGAGCTCATCCGGGACCTCTCCCACCCGCTGCTCGCCCCGCTCGCCGAGAACGCCGCCTTCCGCCGGCTCGTCCGCGAGCTCGGGATCACGTCGGCCATGCTGGTCCCGATGGTCGCGCGGGGCCGCACCTTCGGCTGCATCGCGCTGGCGACCGCGGAGTCCGGCCGGGTCTACGACGAGGCGGACCTCGCCGTCGCGCACGACCTGGCGCAGCGGGCCGCGCTCGCCGCGGACAACGCGCGGCTCTACGAGGCCGCGCAGCGCGCGATCGAGCTGCGGGACAACGTGCTCGCCACCGTGTCCCACGACCTCCGGAACCCCCTGAGCGCGATCATCACCGCGGCCGCCGTGATGACCAAGCGCGCGGCGGCGCGCGGGGGGGACCGGGGTGACACGAAGGCGCTCCAGGCGATCCAGCGCTCGGCGCACCGGATGGACCGGCTGATCCACGACCTGCTCGACTTCGCGAGCCTCCGCGCCGGCCGGCTCGAGCTGCGCCGGCAGCCGCAGGATCCGCGGGAGATCGGCCGGGAGGCCGTCGAGACGTTCGAGTCGCAGGCCCACGAGAAGGGGGTGCGCCTCGGCGCCGCGGCGGACGACGACGTGCCGATCATCGCGTGCGACCGCGACCGCGTGCTCCAGGTGCTCTCGAACCTCCTGAGCAACGCGCTCAAGGTGACCGGCGCCCAGGGGTCGGTCACGGTCCGGTGCGAGCGCCGGGAGGAGCACGTGGTGTTCTCGGTGTCGGACACGGGTCCGGGGATCCCGGAGGACGAGCTGCCCTACCTGTTCGAGCGGTTCTGGCGCGGCCAGCGGAACGGCTACAAGGGCACCGGGCTCGGTCTGGCCATCGCGCGGGAGCTCGTCGCCGCGCACGGCGGGACCATCAGCGTGGACAGCCGCGTGGGCGTGGGGACCACCTTCAGGTTCACGATCCCTGTCGGAGACGGCGAGGTCTGAGCCGAGGGCGGCGGGGGCGCGGCGCTGGCGAGGGCGTGGCGGGCGCAGCGCTGGCGCGGATGGCGAGCGCGGCGCTGGCGGAGGAGTGGACGATCGAGCACGCCGGCCCCAGAGGTCCACCGGAAGGAGGAACCATGGGAGACGAGAAGACGCAGGACCAGCTGGGAGCCGAGAAGCCCGAGCGCGAGGTCAGCGAGGCGAAGCAGCCTCACCCGCAGGCTGACGTCCCCGGCGTCCGCGGGGCGATCAAGTCGACCGGCGAGCGTGAGGACGCTCCCCCCGGCGAGGTCGAGACCTGGGGCAGCGAAGGCGGCGCCGGCAACTACGGGGGCGGGCCGGAGTATTCGGACACGAAGCTCCCGGCGGAGGAATCTGGCCGCAAGCCTGCGTAACTACAGCAATTTCTTCGACCGAAACGGAGCGCTGAGGCCCGCGGAGGGCCCCGGCCTCACGGCTGCTGCTGCTGCGTGGGCCTCGGCGCGCACCGCTGCATGTACGCGGGCTCGGGGCACCCCTCGTGGGTCAGGATCTCGCTGTCCTGGCACTTCACGAGCGCCGCCCGGATGTCGAGGCACTTCCCCGGCCCTGCCTCCACGCAGCGGTGCTCGGTGGTGGTCCCGTTCGCGCAGCCGTCGAGCTGCCCCTCGGGGCAGTTGAGGAGCGGCCCGGTCGAGCAGTCGTTCTCCCGTCTGGCGCCCGGCTCCTCCCTGGCGTCCGTCGTCGCCGCCGTCGTCCCCTGCGCCGCCTGCGGCTGGGTCGTGCAGGCGGTGCTCGCGGCGAGCGCGAGGGTCGTGAAGAAGAAGAACAGGCCCCGCCGGGGCGAGCTGCTGCGCGTGTTCATGCCGTCGTTACTCCGTGGGTGAGGTCCGGCCGGGAACCCGGAAGGCAGGTCGCCGCCCGGCGCGCCCGGCAGACTACTCCACGGAACGCCGTCTCCTCGACGCTTTCGCCTCCGCCCAGGAGGCCGCCGCGCGCGCCGCGAGCCCGGTCAGAACGCGCCGCCGCCGTGCGCGAGCAGCGCCCAGCTGTCCCCGCCCGTCTGGCTGGCCGCGCCGCGCACGCTCAGGTCGTCGAAGAACGCCGGGCGGAAGTTGAACCGGGCGCCCAGCTTGACGTTGCGCGTGACAAGCCGCTCCACCCCCGCGGTGAGCGGCACCGACAGCGCGAACGCGTCGCCGCCCTCGCCCGCCCAGCCCGTGTAGCCCACGCCCGCGACGACGAACGGCTGCACGATCGCCTCGTCGGCGCGCAGGACGTTGTAGCGCACCCCCGCGTCGAGCGAGGTCATCACGAGCGACCTCCCGAGCGTCGCGCGCTGGTTCACCGAGCCGGTGTAGTTGCCCTCGACGGCCAGGCGCCGCGACATGGTCCCGGTCACGCGCACGTTCCAGGTGGGCCCGACGCCCGCGGCGCCGCCCAGGTAGCCCAGCATGCCGAAGCCGCCCTCGACCGAGATCGAGGGCTCGGGGATGCGCCGGATGAGCGGCTGATCCGCCGGAGGGACGTTGCCCGCCGGCCGGCCCTGCTGATCCGTTCGCGCCCCGCCCTGCGCCTCCGCCGTGCCGGCGAGCGCCACCATGGCAGCGACGGCCAGGACCGCCGCCGCGAGTCGTCGCGTGCTCATCGCTGTTCTCCCCCCGTTGACCGGTTCCACGTTCGACGACCGCCTGGTGCACGCCGCAGGCCACCCGCGGCTGTGCAGCGCAGGTCCGGCGGCGCCTCCCCGCCCCGCGCGCCCGCGCCCGCACGACCGCGGCGCTCTCCGAAACCGCGCCGCGCCTCGCGCGTACTCCACCGCAGGGATACGGTGCAGCGCTCGAGCGAGCGCTCGCCGGCCCCGGCATCACGGTGGCCGCGGCATGGCCGGGGCCAGAGGAGATGTCGAGCGAGAGGTGGGAGACCGGGACGACCTCGATCGGCCTTCCCGTCCACCTGCCATCCTGTTCAATTGAGAGCAGCGCGCGGCCGGGAGCGGCGCGCATCCACTCGAGTCGAGAAGGTGAGGAGACCAGCGTGAAGATGATCTGGACAAGGACCCTGCTGCTCGGCGCGCTCGCGGCCGCCTGCCTGGGCGCCACCGCGTGCGAGGAAGAGAAGCCGCGCCTCGCCCCCGCCGCGACCGAGCTCAAGGCGCCGGAGGTGAAGGCGCCCGCCGCCGCGAGCTTCGCGATCGACAGGGCGAGCAGCAAGGTCGAGCTCGCGATGGATGCGCCGCGGGAGAAGATCCGCGGGCGGATCCAGGGCGCCGCCGCGGGGACGTTGCAGGTCGATCCCGCCGACGTCACGCGGACGACAGGCCTCATCACGGTCGACCTCTCCACGCTCGAGCTCTTCCAGACCGCCGTCGGCGACGACGGCAAGCCCGGCGAGGAGAAGAAGAGCGACCTGCAGAACGAGCACGCGCGCACCTGGCTCGAGATCTCGAAGGACACGCCGGACGCCGTCCGCGAGAAGAACGAGAAGGCGCAGTTCGCGATCCGGTCGATCTCGACCTCCGGCGAGAAGGACCTCACGAAGATGTCCGGCGCCGAGCGGACAGTGACCGTCACCGCGTCGGGCGATTTCCTGCTGCACCAGCGGCAGTCGCCGCGGACCGTGGAGCTCATCGCGACGTTCAGGTACGAGGGCGACAGGCTCGCCGGCCTGACCGTGAAGACCGCGAAGCCCTTCACGGTCGGCCTCGCCGAGCACGACGTCCGCCCGCGCGAGGCGTTCGGCAAGCTCGCCCAGAAGACGCTGGAGGTGCTGTCGCCCAAGGTGGCCAAGGAGGCGCTGGTGTCACTGGAGCTCTCGGCGACCGCCGGCCCCGCGGCCGCAGCCGCAGCGCCGGCCGAGGCGCCCGCGAACGGCGCGCGGTGAGCGCGCGCGCCTCCAGCCACCGAGCCGTTGCGGCGCCGCAGCGGGTCTGAGATGAAACGGGGCTCCGGACGCGGTCGCGAAACCGAGCCACGCCTCGCCCGTACCGGGCACAGGGACCGTCGAGACGAGAACCAGAGGAGCACACGATGCTGTCGAAGAAGAGCATTTACGAGACCCTCGCCGCGCTGAGCGCCGGTGCCATGGTGATGAGCGGCTGCGGCGCGGCGCAGGCGCCGGTCAACGCGACCGAGGTGCCCGCCGAGCAGCAGGAGACGGCCCCGGCCGCGCCCGCCGCGCCGACAGAGGCCACCTCGGGCGACGCCGCCGCGGGCGCGGACGTCCCCGCGACGCCGGCTCCGGCGCCCGCGCCGCCGACCGACGTGCAGTCCGCCGCGGCCACGCCGCAGGTCGCCCCCACGGCCACCCCCGCCCCCGGCGCGCCCGCGCCGCCCCCCACGGCCAAGCCCACCGCGAAGAAGCCGGCGGGCAAGAAGGCCGGCCACGCGGGCTGCGGCCAGGGCACCTGCGGCTGATCGCCGCCAGCCCCGCCCGCCCCATGCCCCCCACGACCGGCAGCGCGCTCACCGGCGTCGGCCTCGGGCTCCGCTGGGAGTTCCTCGACGAGGTGCTCGACCTGCTCGACGGCGGCGCGGCGCTGCCCGTCCCCTTCTTCGAGCTCTCCCCCGAGAACTACATGCGCCGCGGCGGGTACTTCCCCGCCGCGATCGAGCGCGTCCGGGAGCGCTGCGCGATCCTGACGCACGGGCTCACGCTGTCGGTGGGCGGGCTCGATCCGCTCGACGGCGGCTACCTGCGCGAGCTCGGGCATTTCCTCAGACGGCTCGATCCGCCCTTCCACAGCGACCACCTCTGCTTCTCCGGCGTCGACGGCAGGTTCCTCCACGACCTCCTGCCGCTGCCGCTCACCTCCGCGGCCGCCGCCCACGCCGCGGCCCGCATCCGGGAGGCGGAGGACCGGCTCGAGCGCCCGATGGCGATCGAGAACATCACGTACTACCTGGCCCCGGGCCGCGCCTCGCTCGACGAGGCCGACTTCCTCGCCGAGGTGCTCGAGCGCGCCGGCTGCGGGCTCCTGCTCGACGTGAACAACCTCTACGTGAACGCCCGGAATCACGGCGTCGATCCGGTCGCGCTGCTCGAGAAGATCCCGCCCGGGCGCGTCGTGGAGATGCACGTGGCGGGGCACGAGTGGCGCGACGACGCGGAGCTCCTCATCGACACGCACGGCGCGCCGGTGATCGAGCCCGTGCTCGACCTGCTCGCCCGCGCCGTCGCGCGGACCGGGCCGGTGCCCGTCGTGCTCGAGCGCGACAACGACGTGCCGCCGCTCGAGGCGCTGCTCGCCGAGCGCGCCGAGGTCGACGCGGCGTACCGGCGCGGGCTCGCCGCGCGGGAGGCGCGGGCGTGAGCGCGGCGCGGGAGGCGCGGGCATGAGCGCGGCGCGGGAGGCGCGGGCATGAGCGCGGCGCGCGAGACGGGCGAGACGCGCGAGGCGTCGAGCGCGCCGCCGCCGGAGCTCGCGGCGCTGCAGCGGGCGCTCCAGCGCAGCGTGAGCGAGCCGGACGGCGCGGCGATCGCGGCGGATCCGCGCGCGTGGCTCGCCGGCGCCGGGCTCGAGGGGGCGGACCTCGAGGCGATGGCCTCACTCCCGCCGGGGCGGCTGCTCCTCTACCGGAGCCTCATCCGCCGCGGGCTGACGAGCGCGATCCGCGCCGGGATCCCGCGGACGGCGGCGCGGCTCGGCGCGCGGTTCGAGGCGGACGTGGCGCGCTTCCTCGAGGTGGAGCTGCCCCGGTCGCGCTACCTCCGCGACGTCACCTTCGAGTTCGTGGGCTTCGCGGCGCCGCGCTGGGCCGAGGACCCGGAGGTGCCCGCGTACCTCGCGGATCTCGCGCGCCACGAGCTCGCCGCGTTCGCGGCGTCGTGCGCCGAGGCAGACGAGGACGAGGCCGGCGAGCCGGGCGCGCCGGGGGCGCGGGACGCAGCGGACGCGCGGGACGCAGCGGACGCGCGGGACGCGCCGGCCTCCCGCGAGGAGCTCTCGCTCGACCGGGGCGCGCGCTTCCAGCGGGCCGCGGCGCTCGTGCGCCACGAGCACGCGGTCCACAGGCTGGAAGGCGGCGAGTCGGCGCGCGACGTGCCAGCGCGCGAGCCGACGCGCCTGCTCGTGTACCGCGACGCCGGGCACGAGGTCCGCTTCCTGGAGCTCACGCCCCTCGCGGCCGAGATCCTCGGCCGCCTCCTCGCGGGCGCCGCGCTCCGGGACGCCGTGGTCGAGGGCTGCGCCGCGCTGGGACGCCCGGTCGACGGCCCGGTGCTGGAGAGCACCGCCGCCCTCCTGAGCGACCTCGCCGAGCGCGGGGCGCTCCTCGGCGCCGCCGCGCCGTGACGCTTGCCCCGCGGCGCTGGCCAGGGGTAACGCATGCTCGGAGGACGTCGACCGGCCGATGCAGCGCACACTCTCCTCGCTCGTCGCCGCGGCGCTCGTCGCTGCGGCGTCCCCCGCGCGCGCGTCCTCCGGGGAGCAGACGGCATCGCTGAGCTGGGTCCGGCTCGCTGGCGCCGAGGCGTGCGTCGGGGCGCGCGCTCTCGCGCAGGCGGTGGAGGCGCGCCTCGGGCGCGCGGCGCTCGTCTCGGCCGCCCGGGCCGACCTCACGATCGAGGGGCGGATCGAGCCGGGCGGCTCCGGCGGGTGGCGCGCGGTGATCGCGATCGCCGACGCGGAAGGCGCCGTGCTCGGGACGCGCGAGATCGCCACGGCGTCGCCGCGCTGCGGCGCGATCGACAGCGAGCTCGCCCTGGCGATCGCGCTCATGATCGACCCCAGCGCGAGGCTTCCCCCGAGCGCGCCGCCTGCTCTGGCCGCGCCGGCGCCGCCTCCGGCGCCCGCGTCCGCGCCCGTGCCACCGCCCGCGACCGCGCCGCCGCCGCCGCCGCCGCCGCAGGTCATCGTGCAGCGCATCCTGATCCCGGTCCCCCCGCCGGCACCTCCGCCGCCGGCGCCGTGGCGCGTCGAGGTCGGCGCCGGTCCGCTCTTCGGGCTCGGCCTCCTGCCCTCGCCCGGCGTCGCCGCCGTGATCCACGCGCGCCTCACGCCGCCCGGGTTCTGGGCGTTCGAGTTCGGCGGGGCGGTCTGGTTCCCGAACGAGGCGACCACCGGCGCCTCGTCGACGCGCTTCTCCTGGAGCGAGGGGTTCGTTTCCGCGTGCCCCGTCTCCGTCGGGAGCACCACGCGGCTCTCCGCGTGCGCGGGCGCCCGCCTCGGCGCGCTCCGCGTCAACGGCATCGGGTTCGGCGTCGACCGCACCGACGAGCGCCTGACCGCGGGCGTCACGCTCGACGTTCGCCTGGCCCGGCGGCTGTCCGGCCCGTTCACCGCCGGCGGCGGCCTCGGGCTGATCACGCCGCTCGTTCGTGACACCTTCTACTACATCGATGCCCAGGGCCGGGAGCGCGAGGTCTTCCAGATGGCGCCGCTCGCCGGGACGGCGGACGTCCTGCTCGGCGTCGATTTCCCCTGATTCCCCTGATCGACGCCCGGCATCGCTTTTCTTTCATAAAACGTCGCCCTCGCGACCATGAAGGGCTGGGGCTGGCTTTCCTTGCGCCCTGGCCTCTCGCGATGACCCTCGAGGAGATTTTCGAAGAGAACGCGGCCTACGTGTGGCGCGTGCTGCGAAGGCTCGGCGTCGGCGAGGCCGACGTCGAGGACGTCTGCCAGGAAGTCTTCCTCATCGTCCATCGGAAGCTCGACACCTTCGACGGCAGCTCGGCGCTGCGCACGTGGCTCTACGGCATCTGCCTGCGGCTCGCGTCGGAGTACCGGCGGCGGCCGCACCGGAGGCGTGAAGAGGTGGCCGACACCGTTCCCGAGCAGGTGATGGCGGCGCCGCAGGACGAGACCCTCGATCGCCGTCGCGCGCTCGATCGGCTCGACGCGGCGCTCGATCAGCTCGACGACGACAAGCGCGCGGTGTTCGTCCTGCACGAGATCGAGCAGATGCCGATGGCGGAGATCGCGAAGGCGGCGGGGTGCCCGCTGCAGACGGCGTACTCGCGGCTGCGCGCGGCGCGGGCGCAGATCGAGGCGGCGATGCGCCGGCACGAGCTCGGCGCGCCGCGGGCCGGGGCCGCGCGGCTGCCGGAGAGGAGCAGCGCATGAGCGGCGATCCTCGCAAGCTGCTCGGCTCGAATGGCGGCCCGGACGTGCTCCGCATGGCCCTCGAAGCGGCCCGGCGCGACGCGCCGGACAAGGCACAGCTCGCGCGGCTCGCGGCGCGGCTGCCGCTCCACCTTCCGGGCGGACCGGGAGGCGGCAAGGACCTCGACGGCCCGGCGGACGGCAGCGCGCCGGCGACCGGCGGTGGCGCGGGCGCGCCGGCGACCGGCGGTGGCGCGGGCGCGCCGGCCACGCTCGCTCAGGCAGGGATCGCCGCGACGGGGGCTGGCGCGCCGCCGTCGGTGCTCTCCGGCCTGGCGGTCGGCGCGGCGCTGGGCGTCGTCCTCGTCGGGGCGGTGTGGCTCATGCCGTCGCGCTCGCAGCCGCCGCCCCCCGCGCCGATGGGGGCCGCGGTCGTCGCGCCCGCAACGCCGGCGGGGGCCGCTGCAGCGCCAGCGCCTGCCGCAGAGGCGCCGCAGTTGCCCGCGGAGGCGACCCCTGCGGCGGCGCCGCCCCGCGCGCCTGCTCCGGAACCAGCGAGCGCGCCGCTGCCCGCGCGCGCGTCCACCTCGACGACCGGCGCTCCGGCGGCGGGCGGCTCGGCGCGGCCGGCGCTGCACGACGCGGAGACGGAGCTCGGCCTGCTGCAGCGCGCGCAGGAGGCGCTCGCGGCGCGCCCTGCGGAGGCGCTCGCGCTCGCCGACGCCCACCTCGGGCGCTTCCCGGGCGGTGCGCTCGCCCAGGAGCGCGAGGTGATCGCGGTCGGCGCCCTGAAGGCGCTCGGCCGCGGCGGCGAGGCGCTCGCCCGCGCGAACCGGTTCATCGCGGAGCACCCGAGCTCCGCCTACCGCCGCAGGCTCGAGATCCTCGTCCCGGAGCTGAGAGGCGAGCAGCGCTGACAGGAGGCAGCGGGCCGCGCTCGTCCTTCTCGCTGCCGCTGCCTCGCGCGGCTCGGCCGCCTCCGCATCGAGCAGAGCCACCGTCGCACCCGGACGAGAGATCGATCGGGAGATCATAGAAACATACGATTGACGCCATTCATGGAGTGACGACGGGCTGCGCTTACAAGCCCGGGGAGATATGAATGCGACGTCTCGTGAACACATCCATCTTCTTGTTCTTCGGGCTCATGATGTTCCAGACCTCCGGCGCCGGCTGCACCGCCCGGGTGCAGGTCGGCGATGACAGCGGCAGCGACGGTCAAGAGGTCGAGCCCGATGGCGCCGCCGGAGGGGTCGAGTCGTCCGCCGGCCCCGGGCTCTACGATGCCTTCTGCGATGCCCTGGCCGCTTGCGAGGCGGAACCCGGCTCCTCGTACGACACGGCCGCCTGCAAGGCCAGCGCCCAGTGCGACTCGATGCTGCTCCATCACCCCGGAGGGCCGCTGTTCGATTGCCTCGCGGACTCCTGCTCGCCGCCCCTGTGCCTCACCACCGTCTACCTCGACTACTCGGACCATTCTACCGTGGAGCACACCGAAGCCGCCAAAGAGTTCGAGGAGCGCTGCGGGAAGGGCTGCCCCGTCTTCGAGGACTTCTGCATGGCGGGGGCGCTCTTCACGGACGAGGCGCTCGAGACGATGACCAAGTGCTTCGATCTGGCGAGCTGTGAAGAGGTGAAGAGCTGCGCGCTCGAGACGTATGCCCCCTGCACGGCGTGGGTGTACCAGGTCTTCCCATGACGGGGCCAACGGCGAAATCCTGCTGCTCGCGGCGCGGCGCGACGCGCGCGGGCGCTGGTGGCGTTCTGCGCGACGTGCCTGCCGTGGCGAGCTGGTCGATGCTTGCGCACCGATGGTTGCGGGTGACGTTGTCGTGGAGCTGCGTCCAGACCTGTTCGATGCGGTTGTACTTGGGCGCGTACGGCGGCAGGAAGTGCAGCACAAGCTTGCCCCCGGTCGGCTCGACGAACGCCCGGGTCTTCTTGCTCGTGTGGATGTCGAAGTTGTCGACGATGACGTGCGGCCGTCGATAGCGCCGGTAGCGGCGCAGCAGCGCGGCCAGCGCAGCGATGAACAAGTCGCTGCTCTTGCGCGTGCCGAACGCCCACGTCAGCTTGCCCGAGCCGATCCCGAACGGCCGTCGCGGCCCCGAACGCCCGGGCAAACGTCGGGCAGGCATGTCGCCGTCGCGAGGTGCTCATGGATCCGGACGACCTGCGCGCGGCCGACGATGGACCGAGCGCGACGGCTCCCCTGGCCCCTGGCGCGCCGCGCTGCGCGCCGCGCGCGGAAGGTGTATACCGGCGGAGCTGTCATGGACGAGCCCGCCATCAATGCAGCCATGGACCGGTACGCGTGCGGCGACGCGCGCGCGTTCCCGGAGCTGCACCGCGCGCTCTCATCGCGCCTGCTCGCGTACCTCACCCGCATGTGCGGCTCCGCGACGCTCGCGGGCGATCTGACGCAGGAGACGTTCCTGCGGATGCACCGCGCCCGCGCCACCTTCGCCCGCGGCGGCGCCGTCGCGCCGTGGGCCTACGCCATCGCCCGCAACGTCTACGTCGACCACGCGCGCGCCCAGAAGCACCGCGGCACCGAGCGCCTCCCGAGCGATCCGGGCGCGGAGCCGCCGGACGCGCGCGGGGCCGACGGCGAGGCGGTCGCGCTCGCCTCCGAGACGGCGCGGGCGGTCGAGCGGGTGCTCGCGAGCCTCCCGGCGTCGCAGCGCGAGGCGTTCATCCTGCTCCGGTACGAGGGGCTGAGCGTGCAGGACGCCGCCGCCATCCTGGGGACGACCGCGACCGCGGTGAAGCTGCGCGCGTTCCGCGCCTACGAGGCGCTGCGGGCCGAGCTCGAGGAGCGGAGGTCGCGGCCGCACGACGAGAGATCCGGAGAAAAGACCGGGGGAATCGCCGCGGAGACGGCCGCGGGAAAGCGCGCGGCCGCGAAGCCGGAGCGGAGCGGCCGCCGCGGCAAGGAGCAGGGAGGCGTCCGAGGAGATACCGATGACGGATGAGCGCGACTTGCTGAAACGGCTCGAGGACATCCCGGATCCCGCGGCCCACGTCGCGACCCGCCTCGCCGCCCGCCCGCCGGCCCTGGTCGAGGCGCCGGCCGAGCCGTCGCTGACGCGCCCTGCGCGCGAGCGCCGCGGCCTCCTCGCGATCATGGGCGGGCTCGCCTGGATCCTGCTCTTCAGCTGGATCGAAGGCTTCCGCGACGATCTCGGGTCTCCCCGGGTCATCGTCCCGCTCGCCGTCGCGGCGGTGCTCTCCGGCCTCGGCCTGCTGCTCGCGCTGAGGCGGCGCGCGCGGGGCCTGCCGGCCGGCGTGAGGGCGCTCCAGGCGCTCGTCGTCGCGGTGCCGGTCGGGTTCCTGGCCGCGGCCGTCGTGAGGTCGCGCGTCGCCGACCCGCCGGTGCCTCTGGAGCTGCACATCCGGTGCATCGCGAGCGCACTCGCCACGGCGCTCCCGCCGTTCGCGCTGGCGGCGCTCGTGCTGCGCCGCTCGTTCCTCTCGGCGCCGGCGTGGCGCGGCGCCTCGATCGGGGCCCTGTGCGGCCTCGGCGTGGCCGTCGGCCTCGAGACGCACTGCGCGCTCGACGATCTCCTCCACGTCACCTTCGCTCACGGCTTCCCGATCGCGGCCGGCGCGCTCCTCGGCGCCGCCGCCGGGGCGCTGCACGGGCGCGCCTGATCGCCGCGCACGCCCGACGCCGGTGGCGCGGCGGCGAGCGCCGTGGCGCTTGCCCGGCGGCGCTCGCCGGGGGTAACGCTTGGCGTAGAGGAAGTCGATCGATGCAGCGCACACTCTTCTGGCTGGCGGCCGGCCTGTGGCTCGGATGCGGCAGCTCCGGCGGCGGGACCGCGAGGGACGGCACCTCATCGGGGATCACCAGCGGCGGCGGTGGCAGCATGAGCCAGGGCAACGGCACGGGCGGCAACGGCACAGGCAGCAGCGGCACGGGCGGCAGCGGCGCGGGCGCGAGCAGCGCGAGCGGCGCGAGCAGCGGCGGAGCGGGGGGCGGCGCGCCGCAGCCCGCGGGCGCGCCCCTCGTGTATGTGGGCGGCCATGAAGGGATTTTCGTGTTCCGCCTGGACGAGGCCGACGGGGCGCTCTCCCCGGTGCAGGGCCCGCTCGACGCCGAGATGAACCCGACCTTCCTCGCCATCGACCCCGCGCGCGGGCGCCTCTTCGCGGTGAACGAGCTCGGCGAGGTCGACGGGGAGCTGTCGGGGGCGGTCAGCGCGTTCCAGATCCGCCCGGAGGACGGGACGCTCGCGTTCATCAACAGGGCGTCCTCGAAGGGCCAGGGCCCTGCCCACCTCGCCACGGATCGCTCGGGGCGCTTCGTCCTCGTCGCCAACTACGGCGGCGGCACGGCGGCGGTGCTCCCCGTCGGCCAGGACGGCGCGCTCGGGCAGGCGGTCGACGAGGCATCCTTCGGGCGCCGGTCGAGGTCGCACCACGCGGTGACCGACCCGGCGAACCGCTTCGCCTTCGTCACCAACCTCGGGCTCAACACGATCGCCCAGCTCACCTTCGACGCGGCCACCGGCCGGATGGAGCCGAGCGACCCGCCGACGCTCGCCCTGCCCGCGGGCACGACCCCCCGGCACCTCGACTTCCACCCGAGCGGCCGGTTCGCGTACGTGATCAACGAGAGCTCGGGCTCGATCACCACCATGAGCTACGATCCGGAGCGCGGGACGCTCTCCGCCGTGGCCACCGTCTCGACGCTGCCGGACGGCGTGAGCGCCGAGGAGAACGCCTGCGCCGAGGTCCAGGTCGCCCCGTCGGGCAAGTTCGTCTACGGGTCGAACCGCGGCCACGACAGCATCGCCATCTTCGCCGTCGCTCCTGACGGCGGCACGCTCAGCCCCGTGGGCCACGCGCCGACGCAGGGAAAGACGCCGCGCCACTTCCAGATCTCGCCCACGGGCAAGCTGCTGCTCGTCGCGAACCAGGACTCGAACAACATCGTCGCGTTCCGCGTGGACGAGGCGACGGGCGCCCTCGAGCCGACCGGCCGCGTCACCGAGGTCCCGGCGCCGACCTATGTCGGGATCGTGGCCCCGCCGGCGCGGTGACGAGGCGCCCTCCCCCGGGACCCTGCCGGCCTCACGTGCCCATCGCTCCTGCAGCGCATTCTGGACTGATCGTTCCAGAATGACCGGTCCAGAAGAGCCGCAGGAGCGACCGTGCCCCTTGCTCCAGCAGCGCATTCTGGACTGATCGTTCCAGAATGACCGGTCCAGAAGAGCCGCAGGAGCGAGGACAGCTCGGCTCGAGCATCAGCCACCCCGCGCCGCGCGAGCGGTCACTCGACCACGTGGACCGTGGCGTCGAGCAGGTTGACGCCGCTCGCGCTGTCCCACGTCGCGCCGCTCGAGAGCCGGATCGCATAGCGTGGATCGTCGCGCAAGCGCTCGGACCCGTCCGGGAGCCACAGGCCGAGCTGATAGTCGCCCGGGGGGAGATCGGCCGGGATCTGCGCTTGCAGGCAGAGATCGCTCTCCGCGCCCGGCGCCCAGCGGCGCGGATCGGCGTCGACCTCGAGGACGTGCCGCGTGGCGCCCTGCTCGAGCACGAGGTGGACCGGGCGCGGATTGTAGGCTCGAGCGTAGCCGTCGTTGGACACGCGCAGCCGGAGCTGCAGCGACTGCCCGCGGGCGACCTGCTCGGGGGACTCGTGACCCATCACGACGAAGCGGTAGCCGAGGCGGCAGGCGATGGTCTCGAAGCAGCCCTCGGCCTTCCAGTCCGCGATCACGTCGGGGTGATAGTCGGTGTGGAGGAAGCTCCAGTGATGCAGGGAGAGCTCGGCGAGCGCCGAGGCGCACTGGCTGCGTGGCGGATTGAGAGCGCACGTCTCGCCCCCGACGGGCACGAACCCGGAGTCCTCGATAGCGTACTCCTTCTCGCCGGGGAGCTGGTAGGTGCCCTCGTCGTCGTCGCTCGCGAGGAAGCAGTCGTTGTGGTGACCGACGCGCGACAGCGGCGCCCCGGAGAACGCCGTCGCCTCGGTCAGCGGGCCGCCGTACGCCTCCTGCTTGTGGGAGGGGCGGCGCGCGAGCGTCATCCGGCTGCTCGGCAGCGCCTCGAGCAGCGCGTCGAAGATCTGCTTGCGGTTGCTCGGCTCGGTGAGATCGTTCGTCGACGAATGCCATTCTCCCCAGGCGCCGACGAAGCCGGGGTTCAGCACGGCGATGACGTCGGCGTTCTCCTCGAGCACGGGCCTGAGCTGCTCGATGTGGGCCAGCACGCGGCTGAGCGGCGCGTCCGGCTCGCCGATGTCCGTTGCGTAGTAGATCCGGGGGAGCACCTTCAGCCCGGCCGAGCGCGCGGCGGCGAAGCTCTCGTCGAGCTGATCGATGAGGGTCTGATCGATGTCCCGCGTGCGGTAGTCGTCGATGAGCACCTTGCCGTAGATCAGCGAGTAGCCCTCCTCCCGGAGATCCGAGACCGGGTCGAGGCTTCGGAGATCCATGAAGCGAAAGACGCCGCGCTCGGGGTTGAGCACACCCCGGCACTCGACATCGCCCGAGGGATCGTCGCCCGCGGCGAACAGCCTGGGCGCGTAGGAGCGCTCCACGGTGGCGCCGCTCCATCCGCAGCTGCCGGGCGGGAGACCCGTGCTGCCGCTGCTGCTGCCGTTACTGCCGCTGCTGCTGCCGCCGCCGCCGTTACTGCTGCTGCTGCCGCCGCCGTTGCTGCTGCTGCCGCCGTTGCTGCTGCTGTTGCCGCTGACGCTGGACGCGAGCGAGTCGCCCGGGCTGTCGTCGCCGACCTCAGCGCCGCACGCCGCCACGAGCGCCAAGGAAAGGCAGCAAACGCCGCCGCCCTGAAGTACGCGCGACATGACATGGCACAATGACCGGCTGCTCTCGTGAAGCATAAGCGATCTCCTCTCCGTTCGTGAATCAATGAAGCTGGGCCGCCCGCTCCCGCGGGCGCGCCGTCCATTGTACGACGGTACGCGATGCTGCGTTGTTAACGATTGTTAACGACGGTGTCTATGCGCCCGAGTCTCTCGACGTGGGTCACGAAAGCGGCGTGGCGAAGTACGCCCCCGGCGCCACGCCGAGGAGGCGCCGGAATGACGCGATGAAGGCGCTCGCGCTACGGCAGCCCACACGCTCGACCACCACCGCCACCGGCACCCTCGCGGCCATGTGCCGGCGTTGTCGTCGGGGAAGAGGCGAGCTGCTTCGGCGACAATCATCCGAGGTTTGTCATGGAACTCACGCTCGCTTGGCTCCGGTGATCCATATAAGATCAGGCCGAGGAGGTTCTTCATGCGCACGCATCGACCTGTCTTGCTCGCGACGCTCCTATCGGCCTTCGCTGTCGCGATGTCCGCCGTGCCGGGATGCGGGGACGACGAGACGCGGGCGAGCAGCGGTGGCCTGGAGCCGACAGGCACCGACTTCCTCTCCAGGTATGCGAAGGCCCTCTGCGACCGCACATTCGCGTGCTGCGACGCGGCGACCCGGGCCGCGCATGGCCTGGACGCGAGCTCCGCCGACGCATGCGCCTCGGATTTCGAAGCGATCTTCGTTGCCTTCAGCGGCGGAGGCGAGGTGAAAGGCACCTTCGTCCCGGAAAAGGCGGAGGCGTGCCTCGCCGAGGTGAACGCGGCCCCGTGCGCCGAACTTCAGATTCTGGGCGTGCTCTTGGGGGTGAACGAAAAGTTCACGCCATCCTGCCTCGATGCGTGGGACGGCTCCGCGCCCGAGGGCGGGGCGTGCGGCACGGACTGGGACTGCGCCGGGGACCGCTGCGTGCACACGACCGACGCGAGCGGGCAGAGGACATCGGCGTGCAAAGCGACGGCGTTGGCCGGACAGCCATGCTCGTCGAGGTTCGACTGCGACGAGGCGCTCCGGTGCGACCAGCCCTCGCCGCCCGACGCGGGGACGTGCGCGCCACGGCTCGCCGTGAGCGGGTCGTGCAAGGGGAGCCTCGACTGCCAGGAGGAGCTTCGCTGCGGACAGGACGGCACGTGCCAGGCGCGCGAGCAGGCGGGCGGCCCATGCGCGTCGGACGATGACTGCGCGGCCGGCACGACGTGCGATGGCGCCACCTGCGCGCCGCTCGGCGCCGCCGGCGCGCCCTGCTCCTCCGATTCGGACTGCGCGTCCTCCGCGTGTGTCGATGCGACGGGCACCTGCGCCGATATCTGCAAGGGCAGCTGATCGCAGGCCAAGAGCCCACCCAAGCCGCTTCGGGCCGAGGGCCGGCCGTGCCGCTCGCCGGGCACCACGGCTTCGTTCCCACCGCTCGCGCCGGCTCGCCACCGCGAGCTCGCCCTCGAGCGACGCGGTGCTAGGTCGCCGAGAGGCGCCGCTGCATCTCTTCCGGAGAGACGTCCTCGATCCGGCTCGCGAACGCCCAGCGGTGGCCGTACGGGTCGCGGAGCCAGGCCATCCGGTCCCCGAACGGCAGGTCCTGCGGCGGCCGCTCGACCGTCGCGCCTGTCGCCGCGGCCTGCGCCACGAGCGCGTCCACGTCCTCCACGTAGACGACCACGCTGGCGCTCGTCCCGCCGAGCGTCTCGGGGCTGACGGCGCCCAGCTCGGGATACTCGTCCGACAGGTAGAAGCGGGCTCGGCCGATCGACAGCTCGGCGTGGCCGAGCCGCCCGTCGGCCATCGCGATGCGCGAGGCCTCGCGCGCGCCGAACGCACGCTTGTAGAAGTCGATCGCCTCCGCGGCCCTGCGCGCGCTCAGGTAGGGAATGCACGTCTGACCTTCCGGGATAGGGGGGACCTGGCTCTTCGTCATCGTCGCGCTCCTTCGTGCTCGTACCGCGTCGAGCCCCTCCAGGGGAACGGCGGGTCATGCCTTGCAGCCCTGCGGCGCTCCTCGCGCGTCCGGGCACGCACAGGCCGGAGCACGAGCGGCGCTCGCCGCGAGAGACCGCCGAGGGCCAGGGGAACCGCGCCGTCCTCCGGCGTGCCCCCGTCGCCTCGGCGTCCCGGGTTGCCTTCCGTTGTAGAGCGTCACGCCTCCCGAAGATTGGACGAAATTTACCTGCCGCCCTGGCGGGCGCACCTCCGCCGGCGCGCGGCGCCCGATCGCCCTCGCGGCGCGGATCGCGCCCGGCGGCGGACGGCGGGCTGGGCGGTCGGGTCGGGGCGGACGGTGCGGTGAGGACCGCCGGATCGCGCGAAAGGGTTCCAACCGACCGCGGGCCCACTAAGATGGCCCGACGCACGCGCGAGGCGCTCCGACCGGCGCCCCGCCGCGCTGCGCAGGGATCTCATGAGCCAGAACCCGGACCGCCGCGATCCGCTCGACATCGCCGGCACCCTCATCGCGGACAAGTACAGGATCGAAAACGCCGTCGGCGAGGGCGGCTTCAGCGTCGTCTACAAGGCCGAGCACGTCATCTGGAAGCAGCCCGTCGCCCTCAAGTGCTTCACGCTCCTCGCGAACGCGCCGGCCGAGCAGCGCGACCAGCTGCTCCAGGCGTTCATCCAGGAGGGCAAGCTCATGGCGGAGCTCTCCAGCCGCTCGGCCGCGATCGTCCAGGCGCGCGACATCGGCACGTTCAACGCGCCGGACGGGCAGTGGCTGCCCTACATGGTCCTCGAGTGGCTCGAGGGCAAGCCGCTCGACCGGGTCCTCTACGACGAGACGTGCCAGGGCCTGCCCCCGCGCGACGTGTACGCGACGGTCGCGCTGCTCGAGTCGGCGGCGGTGGCGCTCGAGCTCGTCCACTCGCGGGGCATCGCGCACCGCGACATCAAGCCGGCGAACCTGTTCGTCATCGGCCCCCCGCGCGACACGTCCACGTTCGTGAAGGTGCTCGATTTCGGCATCGCCAAGGTCATGGCCGACCACGCGGCGGCGGCGACGGCGCTCGCCCACACGGGCAAGGACATCACCGCGTTCACGCCGAGCTACGGCGCCCCCGAGCAGTTCAGCCGCACCCACGGCGCGACCGGACCCTGGACCGACGTCTTCGCGATGGCCCTCATCATGATCGAGGCGATGCTGGGCGGCGCGCCGGCGCTGCAGGGCGACGACTACATCCAGCTCGCCGTCGCGAGCCGCGACCCGTCGCGCCGGCCGACCCCGCGGACCCTGGGCCTCACGGTCAGCGACGAGGTCGAGGCGGTCTTCGCGAAGGCGCTCGCCGTCGCGCCGGCGGACCGCTTCCCGACCATGGGCCGCTTCTGGGCGGCGCTGCACCGGGCGGTCTTCCCCGAGGCGCCTGGCTGGGCTGTCGCCACGGGCGGCGGCTCCCTCGCGCCCCCGTCCGGCGGGTCGTCGCCCCGCATCTCCGCCCCGCGGATGTCCTGGCCGCACGCCGCGACGACCGCGCCGACGATGGCGGCGCCGCCCACCGCGTTGCCGCCGGGCTCCGCCCCCTCGGCCGTGCGGGCCGCTCCCGGGACCGAGGTGAGCACCACCGGCGGCACCGCGAACGACGCGGCGGCGCAGCGGCTCGCGGCGAAGGCGGCGCCGCGGTCGAAGGGCGCGCTGGCGCTCGGAGGCGTCGCTGTCGCGCTCGCGGCCGGCGGCGCCATCGCGTGGAGCCTGCTGCGCGCGCCGGCGCCGCCGCTGTCGTCCGCCGACGAGGCGTCGCGGAGCGCGCCGGTCGCCTCCGCGTCCGCCGCGGCGGTGGCGACGGCGAGCGCCGCGCCGCCTGCGTCGGCCGCGGCGGCCGCGCGCCGGACCGAGTGTCCTTCCGGCATGGTGCTCGTCCCGGGCGGCAAGTTCTTCATGGGCTCCGACGAGCCGGATTTCAAGCTGTGGCAGCCCGCGCACAAGGTGACGCTCGACACCTTCTGCATCGACGTCCACGAGGTGACCGCGGGCGACTACAAGGCGTGCTCGGACAAGGGGGAGTGCAAGCGGCCGCCGGCCACGCCGGACTTCCCGAAGCAGGACGGGATCACCGCCGCCGAGCACCAGAAGACGCTGACCGCCCTCGCCGAGCTCTGCACCTTCGGCAAGCCCGACCTCGAGCGCCACCCGATCAACTGCGTGTCGTGGAGCCTCGCGGACGCCTACTGCGAGGTCCACGGCAAGCGCCTGCCGACCGAGGCCGAGTGGGAGTACGCGGCGCGCGGCTCCGACGGGCGCAGGTTCCCCTGGGGCGACGAGCCGGGCGACAAGACGTTCATGAACGCGTGCGGCACCGAGTGCACGGCGTGGGAGAAGGCGCGCGGGCTCAGGCCGAGCACGCGCATGTACGACGCCGACGACGGCTTCTTCGGCACGGCGCCGGTCGGCTCGTTCCCGAAGGGCAAGACGCGGTTCGGCGCCCACGACGTCGTCGGCAACGTCTGGGAGTGGACCGCGGACTGGTTCGAGACCTACAAGGACGAGGAGCAGGTGAACCCGAAGGGCGCGCCGGCCGGCGATCGCAAGGCGATCCGGGGCGGCGGCTACAACGGCGGGGTCCTGCTCTGGCTCAACCCGGCGTTCCGCTACCACCAGGTCGCGACGGCGAGCGCGCCGGGCATCGGCTTCCGCTGCGTGACCAACCTGTAGCCGTGCCCGTCCCCGCCGCGCAGCTCGCGAACCCCTCGATCACCGGCCCGCTCGGCACGCTGGCGTTCTCGCAGGTGCGCCCGCTGAGCTCGTCGCTCGCGCTGCGCGCGATCCGCTGGCACCAGAGCCTCGAGCGGCTCGGGGTGGTCCTGCCGTTCGCGCTGGTGCACGACGCGGGGCTGCTCTTCTCGACGCCGCGCGAGCAGCTCGAGGTAGGCCCGCGCTGCGATCCGAGGGAGCTCGTGGGCCGGCTCCGCGACGCGGAGCGCATCCTGGAGGGGTACCGGACGGTGCTCCGCGAGCTCGCCGAGAGCGAGGCAGCGCGCGGGGCGGCGCAGCTCCGGATGAACGACGACCTCGTCACGGTCGTGCTGTCGCGGCTGTTCGGCGCCGTCGCGGCGCGCACGCACACGGCGCCGGCGTACCGGGCGATGCTCCCCGTGGACGCGGCGCTCTTCGACGGGATCGAGCCGCAGCTCCGCGGCCTGTTCCTGTCGACGCGGCGCGACTTCGAGCAGCGGGCGCTGGAGGCGCTCGACGTCTCGCGGCTCTACGTGCTCACGATGTCGGACGCGCTCGACATCGAGACGCTGCGCCTGTTCGGGATGCTGGGCTCGGAGGCGTCGGCCGGGGCGCTCGCCCAGGTCGACCTGCTCGCGGCACTCTCGTCGCCCGAGGCGAACGACATCGTGAATTTCTCGCTGGAGATCCTGCCGAGCGTGCTCGAGACGAAGACGCGGCCGGCGGCGGGCACGACGGCGGCGCACGGCTACTCGGGGCTCGGCACGCGCGGCTCGATCGACAGCATGGTGCTGACGGAGCTCGCCTGGGACGACATGGAGCTCGCGCGCCGGATCGCGGACAACGAGGTGCTCTATTTCTCCCGCGAGCAGAGCCGGGACGAGCAGAAGCGCATCCATTACCTGCTGATCGACGCGTCGGCGTCGATGCGCGGCGATCGCCAGACGTTCGCCCGGGGGATGGCGATCGCGACGGGCAAGCGGCTCCTGCTCGAGGGCGAGGACGTGGCGTTCCGCTTCTTCGACGCGCGGCTTTACGAGCTCTACCGCGCGAAGAACGGCCAGCTCCCGACGGCGCACCTCCTGTCGTTCAAGGGGGAGCGCGGCAGGAACCCGGCGCGGGTGTTCGCGGAGCTCTCGACGGATCTCGACCTGACGCGGCACCACGACCCGCGGACGCCGGTGGTGCACCTCTTCACGCACGCGGCGCTCTACATTCCCCGGGAGATGGTGCAGGCGGTGCGCAACCACGCGCACATCTCGGCGGTGTTCATGCTGCCGTCCGGGGGGCAGCTGGACCTCGACTACCTGGATCTGCTGGACGCGCACTGGGTGGTCGACCACGCGACCGTGGCGAGCGGGGCGGCGCGGGCGAGCGCGGCCAAGGCCATCCTCGGGGAGAAAGACCGGCAAGACCGGCAGGACCGGCCCGAGGAGGGAGGTGCCGCCGCACGGCGCCTGGGGGCCCCGCCGAGCTCGCATGCGCATTGAGCCTCGCCCTGAGGGTAAGGCTCGATGCGCATGCTCGGACATCGGCCCATCCCGCAGGCGCCGTGCGGCGGCACCTCCCTCCTGGGGCTTACGGGAATAGAGGGGCGGAGTTGACGGGCGCGGGGGGGATGGCGCGGGGGGCTGCGCGATGGAGAGATGTTACGAGGTACGGCCGTAATACTCCGGCTCATTGCCGGGCTTCCACTTGATGTTGCAGCCGATGCTCGGGCGCTGATCCGAGGGGACGGGCGCCGAGGCGAGCACCGCGTCGATGGCGGCGCGGAGATCGCGGCCAGTCACAGGGACGTTGTTGCCAGGGCGGCTGTCGTCGAGCTGGCCGCGATAGACCAGCCGGCGATCCGGGCCGAAGAGGTAAAAGTCCGGCGTGCAGGCCGCCATGTACGCCTTGGCGACCTGCTGCGCCTCGTCGAGGAGATAGGGGAACGTGTAGCCGAACTCGCGCGCTTCCCTCGCCATCGCCTCGGCGTTGTCCGCCGGATACGCAGCGATGTCGTTCGAGTTGATCGCCACGATGGCGACGTCCTCGGGGCGGTAATCGCGCCGCAGCCTGGCGAGCTCCTGGCGCACATGCTTGACGAACGGACAATGATTGCAGATGAACATCACGAGGAGCGCCCGCTCCTTCGTGAAATCCGACAGCGCCACGGGCTTTCCGGTGTAGTCCGGTAGCCGGAAGTCGGGCGCCGGGGTGCCCAGCTCGAGCATCGTGGACGGGGTGCGTGCCATGACAGGATTCTCCTCTCGCTGTAACGGCGCGCACCATACCACGCGGGGCGGCAGGAGCGCCCGCGCCGCGCGCGCGGGCCCCGCAGCGCGGCCGCTCCCCTCCCCGGCGGCCGCTGGCTCGACGAGCTCGTTCGGCTGAGCGCTCGCTCCACCGGAGGGTCGAGGACGGTCAGCCGCTCGGAAGCAGCTCCGTCAGTCCGAGCTCACCGTCAGATCCCGGTCCTGCCATCCCGAGCCGTCGAGCATCAGCTCGCGGACGTGGCTGTCGCTCGAGCTGCGGAACACGATGGCCGAGAGGCCGCCGGCGGGAGCCGTGGTGTCATCCGCTCTCGCATCGACGCTCACGTGGACGGCGACCGACCCGCACACGTACCACGCCTCGACGGTGACCGAGACCATCGAGGGACTCGAATAACAAGGCTCCAGCGCGCCGCCGTGGCCATGACCCCCCTGGACAACCGGGCACGCGAGACAGCCACGAAGGGAGAACCACAGGAGCAATGCCGCTGACGGACAGCGCACGAGAGAGCGACGCTTCCGTGGCTCATCGATCCACGCGCACTACATTCATCGCATGCGGCTCAAATCGCTGGACATCTTCCGTGGAATGACGATCGTCGCGATGCTCCTCGTGAATTTCCAGGACAGCTTCCCGGCCATCTATCCGCCGCTGGCTCATTCGACCTGGGAAGGCTGCACGCTCGCCGACACGATATTCCCCTGCTTCCTCTTCATCATCGGCGTGACCCTGCACATCTCCCTGTCGGCGCGCCGCGCGCGGGGCGCGACAGACGGCGAGCTCGCCCGCCAGATCGTCAAGCGGGGCGCGATCTTCATCCTGCTCGGGCTGTTCCTCTCGGCGTTCCCGTTCTTTCCCGCGGAGCGCCTCACCGAGCTGCGCATCCCGGGCGTCCTCCAGCGCATCGGCGCCGCGTACGTGCTCGCCGCGCTCCTCAGCCTCAGGACCACGGCGCGGCAGCAGGCCATGATCATCGCCGCGGCCCTGCTCGGCTACTGGCTCCTCCTGCGGCTCTACCCGCTCGACGACCCGCACCGGACGCTGCCGGCCCTCGTGGACCGGGCTCTGCTCGGAGGGCACATCGCGCGCAAGGGCTGGGACGCGATGGGCGTCCTCCCCACCGTCCCCGCGGCGATGACCGTGATGCTGGGGGGCCTCGCCGGCCGCTGGCTCGGCGCGACCGCCGGGCTCCGCGCGCGCGTCGCCGGGCTCCTCGCGGCCGGCGCCGCGGGGGTCGCGCTCGGCCTGCTCTGGGGCCGCGTCTTCCCCTGGAACCGCAGCCTCTACTCGAGCTCGTTCGCGCTGTTCACCGCCGGCGTGGCCGCGGTCGTCCTCGCCGCCTGCATGTGGATCGTGGACGTGAAGCGATGGCAGCGGTGGGGCGCTCCGTTCCTGATCTTCGGCGCGAACCCGATCGCCGCTTACGTGGGCTCGACCATGATGGGACACCTGCTCTACTTCGTGACAAGCACCGGAGACGACGGCTCGAGGACGAGCGCGCTGGAGCTCCTGTACGCGCGCCTCTTCGCGTCGTGGCTCTCGCCGCTGAACGCCTCCCTCGCCTTCGCGCTCGCGGCGGTCGCCCTCTGGCTCGTGCTCCTCTACCCCCTCCACCGCCGGGGCATCTTCCTCAAGGTCTGAGGCGCCGCCCGGCGCGCCGCGATCACCTCGGGAAGTGGGGTGGTGGTCGGGGTTGAACAGGGAGGCGGGGAGGCGGGGAGGCGGGGAGAAAAGCTCAATGTTCTTCCACTCTTCCCGCCTTCATGTGAGCTCTCACTGGGCAAATGCGACCACTACCGGAAGTGGCGCTCGATCATCGAGAAGAACGCCGCGCCGCCCGGCTCGCCGCCGATGCTCCAGTACGTCACGCCGCCGAGCCCGCCCTGGCTGGCGGCGACGACCTTCTCCTCGAGCGACTCGAGGTCCTCGAAGAAGAGGTGCGCGCCGCTCGCGAGGACCCGGTTCGGCGCCCTCCCTGCCTCGAACCGCTCTCCCCCGTCCTCCGCGCACCGGCTCATGTGGTCGGTGCTCGTCGCATAGCTGTCGCCCGCGAGCTCCCGGCATTTGCTGAGCGGCTCGCACCCGACCACGGCGCCCCCGCCCTCCGGCGCCTCCGGCCCGAGCAGACCGTAGTTCGGCAGCCCGAGGATGAACTTCTCCCGCCGCGCGCCGCCGTCGATGCCCCCGATGTACGCGACGGTCCGCCGGAGCCACCCGAGCGGCGCGACCGGGCCCGCGTGCGGCCCGCCGCCCCAGTGGTAGTCGTAGCTCATCACGTGCACGTGATCGGCCGAGGCGCTCAGCGCCTCGTAGTCGAAGACGCCCCTCGCGGACGCGACCGCCGGGACCGCGAGCGAGAGCGTCCTTCCGTGCGCGTGGAGCGCGCGCGCGAGCTCGTCGATGAACGCCGAGAACGCCGATCGCTCGGCCTCGACGGTCTCGCCCGGGCCGAGCACGGACGCGAGGTGCTCGTAGTCGACGTCGATCCCGTCGTAGCCGTTCTCCATCACGAGCGCCGCGAGGCCCGCCACGTGCTGCGCCCGGAGCGCGGGGTCGTGGATCATGGCGTGCACGGCGACGACGTCGGGCCGGTCGACCGCGGCGACGAGCGGGACGAGCCGGGTCCGCCCGCCGCCGGCCGTCCCGCCCGTCGTCGCGTCGAGGACGCGCCGGTCGTGGAAGCCCGCGAAAGGCGTCGCCCGGCCGCGCGGGTGGTTCTCGAACGTCGTCGGCGAGGCGACGCGCCACCACTTCGGGTGGACAGCGTCGAACGCCCCGGCGTGGGCCGCGAAGGTGTCGTAGCCGAGCTCCGTCGACCTGGGATCTCCGAGGAACTCGTGCAGCCAGCCGCAGAAGCGGTGCTCGCCGGACGCCCCTTCGCGCGGCGGCGCGGCGCGGCCCACGCCGAGCGCGTCGGGCGCCGCGCGGCCAGCGCCGAGCGCGTCGGGCGCCGCGCGGCCAGCGCCGAGCGCGTCGGGCGCCGCGCGGCCAGCGCCGAGCGCGCCCGGCGCGCCCGGCTCGGCGCTCGTGGCGTCGACGAGCAGCGGCGTGCGCTGGCCCCCGTCACCGCAGGAGAGGGCGGACGCAGCAGCGCAGGCGATCGGCAGGGCGTGACGGATCAGCTTCATCATCGGCCGCCGCTCTAGCAGCCGGCCCCCGCAGCGACAGGCGGGTTCTCGCGGTCCCGCGGGGCGCCTCACGGCGCGCCCGCGATGCGCCTTTTGACGGTTACTCCATCGCCGCGCGCCGCTCTCGCGGCGTTGTACTACGCTCACTCCAGGCATGACCCAAGGCGTCCGCCCCCTGCACGAGCTCCGCGACGAGGCCCGCTCCGCGCTGGCCAGGAGCGATCTCTCCCGCGCGCGGGACGCGCTCTTCAGCGCCCTCCAGCACACCATCGCCCGCGAGGAGGACTACGTCGCCATGACCGACGAGCTCCGCGACGTGCTGGTCCGGCTGGGCGACCACCGGAGCGCCCTCACCGTCGCCTGGTACGCGGGCAGCGAGCACAGCCAGCGGCCCCTCATCACCCACGTCCCGTCCATCGACCGCGCCCGCACCATGCTCGCCTGGGCCGAGCGCGAGCAGGACCCCGAGCGGCAGAAGCGGCTCTACGCCCGCGCCGCCGACGAGTACGAGGCCGCCGGCCTCGTCGCGCAGGCCGCCATCGCCCGCGAGCGCGGCCAGGACTTCGCCCGCGCCCGCGCCCTCTGGTCGCGCCTCGCCCAGCTGCTCTCCTCGTCGGGCAGCGACCTCTACGCCGCCGGCCTGGCCCGCTTCAACCTCGCCCGCACCTCGCTCCGCACCGGCGACGCCGCGGCCGCGCGCGAGGCCGTCTTCGCCTCCGTCCACCTGCTCGAGGAGGCCGCCGACCGGTACGAGACCATCGGCCAGCGCGAGCGCGCCTTCGACTGCTACCAGGTCCTCATCGCCGTCGGGCGCGAGAGCCGCGCCTTCGAGCACGTGCTCGAGGGCTACGTGAACGTCATCCGCATCCTGCGCGAGGACCACCTGCGCTACTACGCGCTCCAGTCCTACGAGGAGGCGGTCGCCGCGGCCGAGAAGCAGGGCGAGATCTCCGCCGCCGCCACGCTCGCCCGCGAGATGGCCACGTACGCCCGCAAGGAGGGCCTCGCCGCCGTCGCCAACTTCGCGGTGCTCACGC
Organism: Sorangium sp. So ce321; assembly: GCF_051530195.1. Taxonomy (NCBI): domain Bacteria; kingdom Pseudomonadati; phylum Myxococcota; order Polyangiales; family Polyangiaceae; genus Sorangium; species Sorangium sp. So ce321. The sequence goes on from NZ_CP150329.1 coordinate 10,336,171, forward strand.
AGGCCCGCCTCTGGCAGGAGGTGTCCGCCGTCTCGCAGAAGCGCGCCGCCCCGCCCGAGATCGCCGAGAACGCGCTGCTCGCCGCGGTGATCGCGCTCGGCGAGGCGGGGCAGTACAGCAAGGTGGGCAGCGTCTACCGCGCCCTCACGCAACTGCCGCTCGAGGAGAACCGCAAGAAGCACTACGCCCGCGCCGGCGGCCGCTACGTCGACGCGCAGGACCTGCCGATCGACGCGTCGCCGCTGCCCGCGCACCTCCGCCACGAGCTCGGCTTCCCCGACGTGTGGCACATCGATCTGGTCGAGTGGGAGCAGGCCGGCAGCGCCAGCCAGGCGTGCGGTGACATCGTGCTCGACCCGACGCAGTGGTCCGAGGTCACCCGCCGCCGCGCCATGCTCGCCCGGCTCACGGCGCTCGCCGTCGAGAGCGCGGCGCCCGCCGCCGCGCCCCTCTCCCGGTCGCCCGCGCAGCAGCTCATCAGCCTCGCGGAGCAGCTCGCGACCGTCGAGCTCTACACGATCCTCTCGCCGCTCGAGCACCTGTTCCGCCGCCCCGAGCCGAAGATCCGGGTGGCCGTCGTCCGCGCGCTCTCCCGCTTCCTCTACAAGCGCACGTTCATCACGCTCCGCGACGCGCTCGTCGACCCCGACCCCACCGTGGTCCACGAGGCCGCGCGCGCGCTGGAGGAGCTGCGCTTCGCCCACGCCTTCGATCCGCTCGCCCGCATCTACCGCGAGTCGCAGGCGCCCGCCGTCCGCGCCAGCGCGGTGCGCGCGATCGCGAAGATAGACACCCTCGAGGCCGGCGAGATGCTCCTCGGCATCCTCCAGCACGAGGGCGCCGAGGAGCGCGCCGCGGCCGTCGAGGCGCTCAAGCGCGCGCGCGGCATGAAGTTCGTGGAGCTCGCCCGCGGGGCGCTCGCCGAGCTGCCAGGCTCCGCGCAGGCCGTGGTGCGCGAGATCCTCCAGAGTCGCGGCATCAGCCCATGAGCGCACGAGCGCGTCCGGCGCGCGTCCGCCGGCCGCCCCGCGCGGCGCAGGCCCGGGGTGGTCGTCTGTCCGGACGGAGACCGCACGTGTGTTCGGTCCCCACCTGCGCTCACGCAGGCAAGACCGCCTCAGACGAGCAACCCCGCGATTGTGCGCTGCGCCAAAGGGGATTCCCTAACGCTTTGTCTCTCGAGGGCTCCTCGAGGGCGTGCGCGTCGGCCTCCAGTCGGGATACCCTGCACGCGCCAATCCAACTCATCCCGAGAGCTTCTCGGCGCATGATGTCGTAAGCATAGAAGCGGACGGAGCGCTTGGGGGAGCGCTGGGAAACCGCCGTCCGGGGCTCCCGATGGTGCGCTGCTCGACAACGGTCGACTTCTCAGCGCGCCACCGGCGGCTCTTGTGTTGCGTGGGCAGCAGCTGGGCGCCGCGGCGCGGCGCCCAGCTGCCCTGCCCATCCGCGGCCGGGCGGAACGAGGCGCCGGCGCTACCGCCCGGGCGCCCGGCAGCTCGAGCCGCGCGCTCGGCGGCTGATGCCGCGCGCTCGGCGGTTCGCGCGACGCGCTGAGCGCCTGATGCAGCGCGCTCAGCGGCCGAAGATCGACTCGAGCGCCGGCACGAGGCGGGCGTGGCGGAACTGGTAGCCCAGCTCCTCGGCGCGCTTCGGATAGACGCGCTGCCCGGTGGTGATGATCTCGGCCGCGTCGCCCATCCCGAGCTTCACCACCGCCTCGGGTACGCGGAGCCACGACGGCCGGCGGAGCACGGCGCCGATCGCCTGCGCGACCTCCTCGCCGGTCGCCGCGTGCGGCGCGGTCACGTTGAGGGGGCCGCGCACCGCCTCGTTGTCCAGGGCGAGCAGCGTCAGCCCCACGACGTCGTCGCGGTGGATCCACGAGGTCACCTGCTTGCCGTCGCCGATCGGCCCGCCCACGAAGAACCTGAAGGGGGCGATCATCTTGTCGAGCGCGCCGCCGCCCTCGCCGATCACCACGCCGATCCGCAGCTGCACCGAGCGCACGCCGTGCTGCTCCTCGACGGCGCGGGCCGCCTCTTCCCAGCGGACCACGACGTCGGCGAGGAAGCCCTCCCCCGGCGCCGCGCCCTCGTCGAGCACCTGGTCGCCCGGCTGCGGGCCGTAGTAGCCGACGGCGGAGGCGCAGAGGAACGCGCCCGGCTTGCGCCTGGCCTTGCCGATCGCCTCGCCCATGAGGCGGGTCGTGTCGATGCGGCTCCTCACGATCTCGCGCCGCGCGTCCTCGGACCACCGCTTCACGATCGACTCGCCCGCGAGGTGGATGACCCCGTCCACCCCGTCGAGCTCCTCGAACCACGGCCCCGCGCTGTCGGGGGTCCACGACACGACGCGCGCCCCGGGCAGCGACGCCTGCGTCCGCCCCACGTCGCGCGTCAGCACCGTCACGCGATCACCCCGCGCGAGCAGGTCCTTCACGAGACCGCGCCCGATAAACCCGCTGCCCCCAGTGACAAGAACCGTCTTCACGGGATCTATCTATCACGGCTCGGACGGAGGCGGGGCGCCCGCTTCGGCGCCGTCGCCGTCGAGCGCGCGCGCTCGTCCTCGTCGGCGACGGCGGGCAGCTGTCCAGTCGTGACGCGGAGCGCGGGAGACGGTAAGACGCCGGACGAGATGGATGACCTAGAGACCTTCAAGAAGCTTCCCCTCGGCGGCCTCGATCGCCGCGCACTCGTCGGCGCGCTGGCCGAGCACGGCGCGCGCGTGGCGACCGAGCAGCTCGCGGCGCACCGCGCGCGCATCAGCCAGGCCGGCGCGCGCATCGCCCCGGACACGGCGGTGCTGATCCTGGGCGGCTCGAACGGCATGACCCGGGCGCTCGCGCTGCAGCTGCTCTTCGGGGAGCGGGCGGCCGTCTTCGCCGTGCACTTCGACAGCGAGAAGATGCAGATCGGCCCGCACCACGTGAAGGCGATCTCGGACGCGGCGGAGGCCGAGGGGCTCACGGCGCGCTTCTGGAACAACGACGCCACGAAGCCGCAGGTGATCGACGAGGTCGTCGCCGCGCTCAAGGAGCGGTATCGGGCGGTGCACCTCGTGAACGGCATCGCGGCGGGCGCGATGAAGCGGTACGCGGAGCACGGTCCGACCAAGGTGAAGGACCTCGACGTCGCGTTCGACCCGGTGCTCCAGGTGCCCGACTTCTCGCGCCCCGAGAACATCCGCAAGCTCGGGCTCGTCGAGGTGGACGTCGCGAACGACGTGGACATCGAGCGGACGAACAAGTTCATGGGCACGTCGTCGCTCCTGTGGGCCGAGCCGCTCGCCGCGGCGGGGCTCCTCGCCCGGGGCGAGAGCGTGGTGTCCTTCTGCGACTACGACTACCCGAGCGACGACCCTGTCTACGCGATGGGCCCCCTCGCCGGCGCGAAGCAGCTCCAGCGCAAGACGATGGCGGAGATCCAGGAGCGGTTCGGGGTGCGGACCGCGCGCATCTGCTATCCGGCCCTGGCGACGACGGCGCTCGGCGCGATCCCGGGCGGGCTCCTGATGTACGGGCTCAGCACGCAGATCCTGAAGGAGCGCGGGCAGTTCAAGGACGTCATCGACCTCGCGGGCGAGACGATGGAGATCTGGCGCCCGAGCTGGGACGGCAGCGACCTGCGGGTCGACGCGGCCTACCAGGCCGCTCTGCCGGAGTTCAACAAGCGCAAGGAGCAGCTCGGGCCGAACGACGTCCCGGGCGCGTTCCGGCTGCTGTTCGAGAACGCCTAGAAAAAAAGGCGCGCGGGGCCTCGGCTCCGCGCGCCTCTCTCCACGGTGGTGCGTGCCGGCCGGCGCCGCGCGGGGAGCGCGGCTGGCGGCCGCCCCCTACCCTTCGGCCCGCGCGATCTCGGGCTCCAGCCGGGCGACCTGGCACTTCTCGGACATCTGGAGGATGCCCATCCACGCGAACACGCGGATGACCTGATAGGCCGGGTCGATCTCGAACCACCGCACCGCGAAGTTCGGGCTCATCGAGTACTTGTGGTGGTTGTTCTGGAAGAGCTCGCCGAGCGTCACGACGTCGAGGACCAGCGTGTTGCGCGAGTCGTCGTCGCTGTTGAAGTTGCGGTAGCCGTAGCGGTGGCCGCACCAGTTCACGATCGCGCCGTGCAGCGGGCCCATGGTCCAGTGGAGCGGGAGGAACAGGAACTGCCACCAGTGCGAGGCGAAGGCCGCGTAGAAGGCGACGTAGCCCGTGCCCCAGGCGAGGCGGCTGATCCACGAGTTGCCGATGCGATCGAGCGTGGGCCACTCGGGGTAGCCGCCGAGGAAGCGCGGCTCCACGTCGGCCGTGCCCGCGTAGATCGCGTCGTACTTCTTCGCGGTGTCCAGCATCATCGGCGTGACCCCCGAGTAATACCGCGGCGAGTGCGGGTCCTTCGGCGTGTCGCTGTAGGCGTGGTGCATGCGGTGCAAGATCGCGTAAACCCACGGAACGAGATACGAAGAGCCCTGCGTCAGGTACGTGAGGAAGTGAAAAATCCGCTCCCAGCGCTTCGACATCGTGAACATCCGATGGGAGGCGTACCGGTGCAGGAAGAAGGTCTGGAAAAAGACCGACAGCGTAGAGTGGGCGATAAGGACGACCGCGATCTCCATGTTCGGCTTCTAGCCCGGTGGTCCGGGGCAGGGGGTCAGCTCACGGTCACGATTCCGTAACGGGGCCTGGATCCGTGGGATTTCGTGTTGCTTCCGAGGTCTCCCGTGATCGCCCGAGTGCGTCCGTGGTAACGGCGGAGTCGTGAAGGCCGTGATCATCGGGGCGGGCCGGGGCAGCCGGCTGCGTCACCTGACCGAAGAGCTGCCGAAGACGCTGGTCCCCATCCTTGGCCGCCCGATGCTCGACAGCATCCTCGACGCGCTCGCGGCGGGCGGCTTCAGGCGGTCGGACGTCGTGTTCGTCTGCGGCTACAAGGCCGAGGTCATCCGCGCCGCGTACCCGGACCTGACGTACGTCGAGAACCGCGACTGGGAGCAGAACAACATCCTGCTCTCGCTCCTCTGCGCGCGCGAGCACCTCGGGGGCGGCTTCGTCTCGACGTACGCGGACATCGTGTACCGGCCCGAGATCGTGGCGGATCTGGTCCGCTCTCCGCACGACATCACGCTCGCCTGCGACACGGACTGGCGGCGACGCTACGTGGGCCGCTCGCAGCACCCCGAGACCGACGCCGAGAAGCTCCGCGCCGACGCGGCGGGTCGCGTCGTGGAGATCTCGCGCCGCATCCCGTCGGAGTCCGCGACGGGCGAGTTCATCGGGGTGATGAAGCTCTCCGCGCGCGGCGCCGCGCGGTTCCTGTCCGCCTTCGACGCCGCGCGCGCCGCCTTCTCGGAGCGGCCGGAGTTCCGCGAGGGCCGGTCGTTCCGGCGCGCCTACCTCATCGATCTGCTGCAGCACATGCTCGAGTCCGGCGCCGATCTCCACAAGGTCGACACCCACGGCGGCTACATGGAGATCGACACCCTGGAAGACGCGTCGCTGTCCGACGCGTGGTGGCGCGGCGCGACCTGAAGCGGCTGCTGACGATCATTCTAGAATGATCGTTCCAGAATGATCACTCCGGCCCGGCACTGGGACGCCCCGGGGCATCGGCCAGAGGAGCCTCCAGGCGACGGCGAGGCCACAGGCGGCGGCGAGGCCACAGGCGACCGGCCCTGTCTCGGCCCCCGGATCACCGATCATTCTGGAACGATCATTCTAGAATGATCGTTCCAGAATGATCACTCCGGCCCGGCGCTGGGACACCCCGGGGCGAGCGCCGCTCTAGAACAACTCGGCGAAGGCCGCGCTCTGCGCGAGGAGGCCAGGGAGCCCGCCGGTGTGCAGGAACAACACCCGCTTGCCCGAGAGCTCGCCCCGCTCGGCCATGTCCCAGAGCCCGGAGAACGCCTTGCCCGTGTACACCGGGTCGAGGACGAGCCCCGACAGCCGCGCGACCTTCAGGATCCGCGCTCGCTGCTCGGGCGTGGACACCGCGTAGGCCGGCCCCCTGGCGGAGTCGTCGATCACGAGCTGAGCGGGCGCGCCGAGGCGCGGCTCGAGCGCGCGCGCGTCGTCCATGATCGCGCGCGTGATGCGCGCGAACGTCTCCCTGTCGTCGCACACCGCCATCGCGCGCACCTCGCCGGCCACGTCGTAGCGAGCCGCGCCGAGCGCCGCGCCCGCCGCCGTCCCGCCGGAGCCGCAGGCGTGCACGATGACGTCGAACGGCTTGCCCCCCGCGAGCCCGAGGTCGAGCTGCTTCCGGATCTCCTCCATCGCGCGCACGTAGCCGAGCGCGCCGAGGCCGTTCGAGCCGCCCTCGGGGATCACGTACGGCCGGCCGCCCTCCGCGCGGATCTCGGCGGCCGCCTCGGCCATCACGACGTCGCGGGTCCTGTACACCTCGGGCGAGATCAGCCGGATCTCCGCGCCCGCCAGCCGGTCGAGCAGCACGTTGCCCTCGAGCGGCGCCCCGGCCGCCGGATCCGCGGTGCGCAGGAACAGCACCGAGCGCAGGCCGAGCGAGGCGCAGAGCAGCGCTGTCGCGCGCGCGTGGTTCGACTGGAGGCCGCCGCAGGTGATCACGCAGTCGGCGCGCTCCTCCCGCGCGGCGGCGAGGAGGTACTCGAGCTTGCGGATCTTGTTGCCGGCCTCCGCGCCCGCCGTCATGTCGTCGCGCTTCACGTGGAGGTCGACGCCGAGCGCCTCGGCGAGCCGCTGCGGGCGCTGGATCGGGGTCGGAAGGTGGCTCAGCGCGAGTCGCTTGCGCATCGTTGCTCTCCCATCTCTCCTTGCCGGGGGAAGCCGTCGGCCGCCGGCGCCTTCACCCGACCTCGACGAGCCGCGCGCCGCTCTCCACCGTGGCGCCCGGGGTCGCGTAGATCTTCTTCACCACGCCGCTGCGCGCCGCGCTGAGCTCGTTCTCCATCTTCATCGCCTCGACGACGACGAGCGGCGCGCCGGCCAGCACCTCGTCGCCCTCGCGCACGAGCACCTTCAGCACCCGCCCCGGCATCGGCGACGTCACGAGCCCCTCGCCCATGGCCGGCCCGGCGCTCGCGGCGCTGCGCAGGTCGCGCGCGCGCTCGCTCTCGACCCGCGCCGTGAAGCGCCGGCCGTTCGCGGCGACGCCCACGTCGGGCGTCGCGCCCTCCAGCAGGAGCTCCACGCCGCGCCCGTCGAGGCGGAGGTGCGTCGAGGCGCCGTCCCCGAAGGCGTCGGCCGCGAGCGTGCGCCCCTCGACCGAGACCTGCACCTGCCCGTCCGGCAGGTGCGTCACGTCGACGGGGATCTCTCGGCCGGATGGGAGGGTGACGTGGTATCGCATCGCGTCTCGTTGACCTCTACCAGGTGGCGTCCGCTGCTCTCCAGCACGCCGGCGCGGCGCCCGCGCTCGCCGCGCCCCGCTCGCCGCGCAGCCGCCCATCTAGCACCCTGCGCGGCCCTCGTCTGCTGGTTCGCGCGCGGGCGCGGCCTCGGGCCCGATGACCTGGCCGGCGCGCCGTTCGCCCCCGGCGCGGGGACAAGCGGGTGAGGGCCGGGGAGCCCTCCGTGGCTCAGTGGATCACGCCCAGCTTGAGGGTGAGCAGGTACTGATCGGGGAGCTCGGTGCCCGCGGCGTCGTCGAACGCGCCGCCGGGAAAGAACGCGCCGGCCTCGGTGCCGAGCTGGATGGTGACGAGCCTGCCCATCGCGATGCGCGCGTCGACGCCGAGGTCGAGCTCGACGCCGAGATCGTGGCGGCGCCGGTCGCCGCCGTCGTAGTTGGGCAGGCCGCCGCCTGCCCGGGGGATGCCGTACGGATCGACCAGGTCGGACGTCGTCTCGGCGATGACCGCGCCCGCCTTCAGGTCGAGCCAGCGCGCTGGCCGCACGACGATCCGCGGGTTCACGTAGGCGGCGCCGAACACGCCGCCCTTGGAGGGCAGCGACCTGATGCCCGGCTCGGGCGTCGCGGCGAAGCGCTCCCGCTCGGCGATCGTGGCCGCGCGAGCGGTCTTCCAGGCGAGCACCTGGTCGAACAGGAGGAGCCCGACGTTGTGGCTGGGGTCGAACGTGAACCGCCGCGCCACGCCGTCCCTTGGGTCGTCGTCGCCCGAGGCGTAGCCCGCCTCGACCTCCGTGACGACGCGTCCCCAGCGCTCGGCCGGCCGCCCGCGGCCCGCGACATGCACCGCGCCGAGCGTGACCGCGCCGCCGGCCGAGCGCATCGCCACGGGCGCGCGCTGCGCCGCCGCGCCGGGAGTGGGCGTGGGTCCGCTCGGCGTGAACGACGCCGAGCCCAGGACCACCGCGGCCTCGAGCTCGCCGTAGACGTGGGCGCCGCCGCCCGGCACCGGCGCGTCGAACTTGCCCGCCACGTCGATCACCCCTGCGGTGAACGCCTCGGTGAACTGGGCGAGGCTCGTCTTCGCGCGGCGCTCGCGCGCCTGCCGCCGCAGGGCGCCGTAGATCCCGACCTCGCCGCGCCGGGCTCGCCAGAGCGCCGACACGACCGCCTGGAGGGCGCGATCGCCCTCCCCCTCGTCCTGCCCCTCGACGTCGTTTCCGAGCAGGTCGGCCGCGCTGTCCTCGAACACGAGGTCGCCCGCGACCGTCACGACCAGCGGCCCGCTCGGGCCCATCGGCGTCGCCGCAAAGAGGACGCGCTCCACCAGCGACCCGCGCTCGTAGTCGCCGAAGAGGCTCGCGCGCTCGCCGTCGTTGGCGACGAGCCCCATCCCCCAGTGGGCGCCCTGCTGGCCCAGCCTGAAGACGCCGATCGTCGACGGCACCTCCAGGTAGAGGTAGCGCGGGTGCACGTCGTACCAGGTCAGGGCGGCGCGCGCGTCGCGCACCTGCTCGACGTGCCGCGTGACGTCCCCGGCGAGGAGCCCCCGGACGACGTCGATCTGCGCGATGAGCGAGGCCTTGTCCTTGTAGTGGAGCCGCGGCGAGAGGCGCAGCCAGTGCGCGATGTACTGGTTCTGCCCGAGCGTCGTCGCGCCCGGATCCGAGAGCGGCGGCGCCCGGAGCCGGAGATCGCTCATGGCGCTGTAGCGGAGCTGGTACTCGCCCTGCAGCGAGAACGTCACCCGGTCGGGGTCCGGCGCCCGCGGCGGCGCGCGGCCCGTGTCGAGCACGAGCCGCTCCTCGAAGCGATCGATGTCCGGCGCGGCCGGCTCCGGCGCCGGCGCGCGGCCCGTGTCGAGCACGAGCTGCTCCTCGGAGCGCTCGACGTCCGCCGCGGCCGGCTCTGGCGGCGGCGCGCGGCCCGTGTCGAGCATGAGCCGCTCCTCGGAGCGCTCGACGTCCGCCGCGGCCGGCGGCGCTCCTGCTCCCGCGCTCGCGGCGGCCGGCGGCGCTCCTGCTCCCGCGCTCGCGGCGGCCGGCGGCGCTCCTGCTCCCGCGCTCGCGCCTGCCGCGGGCTGAGCGGCGCTCCTCGAGGCGAGCCCGACAGCAAACGCAAGCGTGGCGAGTGGGACGGAGGCGAAGCGCATCGGAAGCAAGCGAGCGCGCACCGGCGCCCGGCCGGGAAATGCGCCCGGCGAGGATAGGCGGATCGATCCCGGCGGGGCACCGGATTCGTCCGTCGCCGGCGGGCCCCCGGCAGGATCGCCGGCGGCGAGCGGGCTCCGGGGGTGCGTCGGAGGGCGGAAAGAAGGCGAGAAAGCGCCGTTCTTCCGGCCGTCCCGTCCGGCTTCGTCGCTGCGGACAGAGCAGGATTCCGCGCTTTCCCGGGAGGGCGCGCCCGGGGCGTGGCCCGAGCTGCCGGCGAGCGGCCGGGCGACGCCGGTCGCGGCCGATCTCGGCCGCAGCGACGGCTTTTCTCGGGGCATCCGCCGCTCTAGCGTGAGCCGCCGTGACCCCTTCCACGCCGCGCCCCGCCGCTCCCTCTCCGCTCTCTCCGTTGCTCCTCGGCCGTCCTCTGTCGCTCGCGGATCTCGAGGACGTCGCGCGGCGCGGCCGTCCGGTGGCGGTCTGCGCCGAGGCGCGCGAGCGCGCCGCGGCCTCGCGCCGCGCGATCGACGCGATCGCGGCGGCGGGCGACGCGGCGCCCGCCGTGTACGGCATCAACACCGGCTTCGGCGCGCTCGCGGAGACGCGCATCGCCGATCACGACATCCGGGCGCTCCAGCGGAACCTCGTGCGGAGCCACGCCTGCGGGGTCGGGCCCGATCTCGGGGAGGCGGAGGTGCGCGCCATGATCGTCCTGCGCGCGCAGGTGATCGCGCTCGGGCACTCCGGGGTGCGCACGGAGGTGCTCGACCTGCTCACCGCCCTGCTCGAGCGCGGCGTGTGCCCGCGCATCCCCGCGCAGGGCTCGGTCGGCGCGTCGGGCGATCTCGCGCCGCTCGCGCACCTCGCGCTCGCGCTCATCGGCGAGGGAGAGGCGCGCTTCGAGGGGCAGCTCCTGCCGAGCGCGTCGGCGCTCCAGAAGGCCGGCATCGCGCCGCTCGAGCTCGCCGCGAAGGAGGGGCTCGCGCTGATCAACGGGACCCAGTACATGACCGCGCTCGGCGCGCTCGCGCTGCGGGACGCGGCCGCGCTCTGCACGGTCGCGGACATCGCCGGCGCGGTGAGCCTGGAGGCGCTCATGGGCTCGAAGCGCCCGTTCGACGATCGGCTCATGCGCGTCCGCCCGCACCCGGGCCAGGCCGGCACGGCCGGGAACCTGCGCGCGCTGCTCGCGGGCAGCGAGATCATGCAGAGCCATGCGGACTGCCCCAGGGTGCAGGACGCCTACTCGCTCCGCTGCATGCCCCAGGTGCACGGCGCGACGCGCGACGCGCTCGCCTGGGCCGCGGAGGTGCTGACCCGCGAGGTCAACAGCGTCACCGACAACCCGACGGTGTTCCTCGCGGAGGGGGGCGCCGAGCTCATCTCCGGCGGCAACTTCCACGGGCAGCCTGTCGCGCTGGCCCTGGATCTCGCCGCGATGGCGGCGGCCGAGCTCGCGAACATCAGCGAGCGGCGGGTGGAGCAGCTCGTGAACCCGGCGCTCTCGACCGGCCTCACCCCGTTCCTGGCGCCGCGCAGCGGGCTGCACTCGGGGTTCATGATCGCGCAGGTCGCGAGCGCGTCGCTGGTCAGCGAGAACAAGGTGCTCTGCCACCCGGCGAGCGTCGACTCGATCCCCTCGAGCGCCGGCCGCGAGGACCACGTGAGCATGGGCAGCATCAGCGCCCGCAAGTTCGCGCAGGTGATCGAGAACGTCCGCAGCTCGCTGGCGATCGAGCTGATCACGGCGGCGCAGGGCGTGGACCAGCGGCGCCCGCTCCGGCCGAGCGCGGGCGTCGCCGCAGCCCACGCGGCGATCCGCCGGGTGGTGCCGGAGCTCACCGAGGACCGTCCGCTCTACAGGGACATCGCGGCGGCGGCGGAGCTCATCCAGAGCGGGGCGCTCATCGCCGCGGTCGAGGAGGCGGTCGGGCCGCTCAACTGATTTTTTCTGTTTCCACAATTACAATCGAGACGATTCTGTGGAAATCTGATGCGCGTCATCGGAATGCAAATGCTCCATCGAAGGGCGAGTTGCTGTACATTGGCGCAGTGCCCATTCCGGTCAGCACCCCGCCGTTTCCATTCGATGCCGTGCGAGATCTGCTCGGGGTGGTGCGGGCGATCTATGCGGCGGCGAAGGACGGGGGAGCGTCGCGGGAGGAGCTCGCTCGGATCGCACAGGTGGGCAGGGAGCTGAGCCGGGCGCTGGACCTGGCGGGATCGCCCCAGCAGGGGGTGTCGGGTCACGCGGCGGCGTGGAAGGTGACGGACAAGGCGATGCTCCAGGTGAACGACCTGGTGGATCCGCTCACGCCGGCGGCGCCGCTGCTGCTCGCAGCACGGAGCCGGGTCACGGGGGGGCGGCTGGCCGTGCGGAGCAAGCCGCAGGCGCGGTAGGCGCTGGCGGCGGGGGGCCGGAGAGAGCGCTGGCGGCTGGGGGGCGTGGCGGCTGGGAGGGCGTAGCGGCTGGGGGTCCTGGAGGGACGGCCTTCAGAGCTGATCGGCCCCTGAGGGCGTATCAGCTGCGGCCGAAGAACCTGCGGCCGCGCGACCGATCGGCGTCGCGGCGGATGCCCTGCATCACGACGCGGACGAGCTCGCGGGAGTAAGCGCGCCTGTCGTGGCGCTTGTGGACGGGCAGCTTGACGCCCAGAGCGTGCGCAAGCCGTTCTACGTTCTCTACCTTGGCCTCACGCAGACAGTCGATATCCAGATCCATGTAGTGTGGCGCTCCCATTAGTCGAGTTCACTTCGTTTGTCTAGCCTAGAGGCCACCGAACGAGCTGCGCGCTGCTCCCCTTCAGACCACGACAGGCCTCGATCAGGCGCGACGGCCGCGCGACGTCTCGGGCGAGCCGGCGTCACGAGAGGCAGCGAGCGCCGCGGTCCCGTTCGAGGCGGGCAAGCAGCTCAGGTGAGCTGCTGCCGCGAGAGGCCGAAGCTCCCCGAGCTCACCGCAGAGGCAGGCGATGCGCTCCACGAGGCGGAAGGTGCCGAGCTCACCACAGAGGCGGGCGATGCGCTCCACAACCTCGGATGGTGTGAGAGGCCGTGGTCGCGCTGGCAGAGGGTGTATCCGGCGCGGTCCCGGGCGTGTCCCAGGTAGGAAGGAAGAGCCCGACGCCGCAGGCCCCCAGGAAGGGCGTGTGCCGGGCGGGTGAAGTGGTGACGCGCAGCTCGACGCGCCAGGTCGAAGCTGGATCTGCCCGGCCGATCGAGGCGGTCTCCAGGGTGAAGCCCGCCCCCGGGGACGCTCGGCGCGTCGCATCACGAGGTAGCCCCGGCCGGACTCGAACCGGCACGCCCGCGAGGGCCGCGGATTTTAAATCCACCGCGTCTGCCATTTCGCCACGGGGCCAAGTGATTGATTCTATTGTCGATTTTCGTCTCTTCGCCCCGCCCCCACCCTCCTCCGTGCCGTTTCGCGTGCCTTTTCCCACGAGCTCGGGGACCGCCTCGGCGAGGGAAGCTAGCTCGCCAAGGCCCAGCTCTGCAAACGTCCTGACGGCCCGGCGCTACCTCTGGACCATGATGGAGCTCCGGCGCCGGGTCCGGTCGGCGACCCAGGTCTCGCTCCGGCCGTTCGCGAGGGCGACGGGGATGAAGGGCAAGCGCGTGTCGTGGACGCGGACCTGCTGACGCTCGTCGGAGTCCTCGAAGAGCTCCGAGCGGTCGATGCCGGCGAGCTGGAGATGGACGCGGAACCGCTCGGCCGCGTGCTCGACGCTGAAGCGCTCGCCGTCCTCGTTCACGAACAGCGGCGCGGAGGGGCCGGGTCGCCGTGGAGCGCGAGCCAGGCGCGCAACGCCTGCAGCACGCCGGGAGAGAGCGCCCAGGCGCGCGGGTCGTTCGTCTTGGTCTTCTCGAGGCGCAGCGCGCCGCGATCCAGATCGACGTCCTGCAGCTGCAGGCGTGCCGCCTCGCTGATGCGGAGGCCCTCGCGGTTCAGAAAGCCGCCCTCACGTACCGCCGCACGCTCCAGCAAGGCAACGATCGCGTCGCGCGTGACGTTGCGCGAGGCGCGCAGCCGCGCGGCGAGGTCGGCGACGAGCTCCTTGCGCTGCTCGGCTTGCTTCTCGGTCAGCCTGGGGTCGAGCGGGAAGCTCTCGCGGTCGTTGTCGCCGATGAGGACGCGGACGTAGAGCCGGTCAGCGGCGTTGCGGAAGAGCGATCCCGTGGGCCTGCGGGGCATGGCGGCTCTCTTCTACCGCGATTTGCGGCCGCGCCCACGCCTGAGGCAGCCCACCGGCAGGAGGCCGGCCTCACGGAGCACCGCCGCTGCGCCGCCCCCTTGCTCGGCGTCGTCCGCCGCGCGCTCCGGGAACGCGGGGGCGGCGTCACGCTTCGTCTCCAGCCGGGTCGAGCCGGGCGATGAACGCCGCTCGCCCGCCAAGACGCAGCTTTCCGAGGAGCATCACCGGGAGCGGGAAGGTCGGCTCGAGGACCGTCGTCAACCCCGGAGCCTGCGGTGTCGCGGACACTCTATTGTGTGCGATGCCGGCCATTGGGGCGGGTTCGTTGCGACAGCCGATGCGCATGGAGCTGCGACGAAGCCGCGAGGAATGCTCAAGGCGGAAGACCCGCCGTCCCGTCGAGGATTCCGCTGTTGCACTGCAAGAACGGGCAGCCGAGGACGGTTCTCATGCACGGCAGCCCGGTATTGACGAGCGGCAACATGGTATACTTCTCGTTCACGACGTCCCCCCGCAACGCTGGTATGCTCGTAATATGCCCTCCTACCGACGCGCCCACTCAGCTGCCGAGGTCCTCCGCTCCGTCTCGCCGCGCGAACGTATCATGATGCTCCGGTTTGGCCTCGACCTGGACGACCCTGCGCACGTGGCGCTCTTCGTCTCGGGTGTCCGCGCCGCGGACGACGCGATCGCGGCGCAGGAGCGCTGGGAGCGGGAGAACGCGCTACGTTGAGGTGGAATCCCGCACGAAGAGATCGTCGCCAAGGTAAGAGCGCGCCGGCCTCGATGACCTGGACCTTCCGCTGCTGCTCTCGAAGCTCGGCGTCGAGCCCTGCTACGATGCCGGCGTGCCCAGGCGCAGGACCGCTGAGATCACTTCTGTAAACGTCGCTGCGCTTGCCAGCGCCGCCCGACGCGGCGAGGTCGATGCCGATGTCGAGCTCGCCATTGCCGGCGCGTGCCTCGTGCTGGCCGGGACGATCACCGTGCAGCTCGAAACGACCCGCGTGGCCTCCGGCGGCCTCCGGCTCTGGGCACGTTGTCCTGGATGCTCCGCGCGGGCGGCCGTGCTGTACCGCGCTGCGCCGGGCCTGCGCTGCAGCCGCTGCGCCGGTCTCGTCTATCCTGCGACACGGCAGCGTCCCGAGGAACGTGTCCTCGAGCAGGCGCTCGCACGGCGGACGAAGGCGCGGGCCGCGCTCGGCGCTGGGCCGGACCCGCGGGAGCCGATCCCGCGACGACCGCCGGGCGTGCGCTCCTCGATATGGGTACGTCGTCTCGACGAGCTCCACGAAGCCCAGGCTGCGGTGCAAGCTGCGCTCGCTGCGCTCGTCGACCGGCTCGGTGCCCGCTCCGGAGCGCTCGCTCAGGAGGCCGGCTCCCCCTCCCCGGCGCTGCCGGCCGTGCCCACGCCTGAGACGCCTTAGAGAGGGCCAGCAAACTCGCGGAACCACACCCTGAGGGACCTCCGGCGCCCTCGAGCGTGGCGGTGCTCCACCTCGAGGCGGCCCCGCGCGAAACGCCCAGCACGGGGAGCTGGACGACCGGCGCTGTCGTGGCTGGCTCCCGGCCTGCCACGCGCGCCGCGCGACGCCGCTGGCAGCGCCAGGCGGACCCGCGCTACGGCCGAGCTTCGGGAGGAAGCCGCGGGGGAGCGGGCTCGTCGCGAGGAGGCGGCAGGGGAGACGGCCCGCGGTCCAGAGCTCGCCGAACGGCTGGAGTGTGACCTGCTTCGGTACCGAGCCGCCGTCGGGGAACGACCTTCGCTTGTGCGCCGCCTCTGCAGACGACCTCAAGGTCCACGCTCAGGTCGAGCGCTCTGCGAAGGTGTCCTCGTTCATTCGCATGCCCTGGATCCGGCCGTAGTCGATTGGCTGCATCCGCTCGATGAACCACGGCATCTCCAGATCCGGCCTGTCCTGCGGCGCGTGAGGGCCCCGGGTGTGAAGCTGCGCGCGCTGCGCGTAGTATTCATGATCAAAATCGGCCGCCTGCGGGACCCGTCTGCGGGACATCGCCTTCGTGCATGTGGCGCGTCGGAAAGAAGAGGCGGTCATGACGGCTCCTGAAGCGGAACGCGAAGGGGTGAAGTCTGTGTTCGCCAGGGGCAAACTGGTAGACCACGAAGGCGTGATCGGGATAATGTGCGCTCATCATCTGGACATCTCGTAGAGGTGGGTGAAGAACCTAGGGTATCCCGAGAGGTCGATCAGCTCGATCGCGTCCGCGGTCCCCGGCTTCAGCGGGATGGGCAGGACCATGGCGTTCTTGACCCTGGTCCTGACCGAAGCCGAATAGACCAGGACCTGCCAGTCGCCCGACATCGAGGCGAAGACGTGCGTGCCTCCGACGCTCTCGACGGGGCCGCAAACATGCACATGGTGCGATGTCCAGCACTCCGGTCAGGGCACGAGGAGGGCGCCGCCTTGCTCCGTCGGGCCGCGGAGCTCAGCGCCAGCGGCCGCGCTCTCAGTGCACTTTTGAGGGATGAACCGCGACCTGCGCATGTACGATGCGGTGGCCTTCAACGAACCTTCTCATGAGCGTCGCCAACGAGTCCCCCTTCGCCGTCCAGCCCGTCCCCCTGATCGATCGGGATGGGAACGACGTCCTCGTCGCCATCATCAAGGGCACCTTCATCGTCGACCGGAGCGGCAGACCGAGGCTCGCCGACGATCCGGCCCCGATCCGCATCGCCGACGAGCCCTGGGATCCCGGGAACCCGCGGAGCAGCCTCCGCTTCCCTTGCGACCTCGGCGTCGCCAAGCTCGGCACGGACGTGGTGGTGACCGGCGACGCGATAGCCCCGGCGAAGGTCACGGTGCTCGACGTCGCCGTGAAGGTCAGGCGGCGTCTGACGCCGCTGCGCGTCCACGGCCTGCGCGTCTTCACCCGGGGCGTCCTCGGCGTCAGGATCGGGCCCGCCCAGCCCTTCCTCCGGACGCCGATCGTCTACGAGCGGGCCTACGGCGGCATGTCCGAGGACCTCTCGGTCATCGAGCTCCGTAATCCCGCGGGCGTCGGCGCAGCCAGGAGCGCCGCCGAGCTCGTGGACCAGCCAGCCCCGCAGATCGAGCACCCGGACCGGCCCCACGGCTCGCCCTCGGATGGCCATCCGCCCATGGGCTTCGGCGCGATCATGACGCACTGGTCCCCGCGCCTCGAGTACGCCGGCACCTTCGACGCGCGGTGGAAGTCCACCCGGATGCCGCTCCCGCCCGACGATCACGACATCCGCTTCGGCAACGTCGCCCACCCCACGCTGCAGTTCGAGGAGCACCTCGCGCCCGGCGATCCGGTGGGCGTACACGGAATGTCGCTCGATCCGCTCGTGTTCGCGCTCCCGGCGCTCCCGGTGGCCGCGAGCGCGCGCTACGACACAGGGGAGCGCGTGGTCACGCGGCCGCCGATCGACACCGTGCTGATCCAGCCTGAGGCGCGGCGGGTGGAGCTCGTGGCGCGCGCCGTCTTCCCCATCGGCCGGGGCCGGCGGGTGCTGCGCGAGGTGGTGGTGCGCGGCGATGGCTGAGATGACCGCTGACCCGACGCCGCCCGCAGATCCCGAGATCGCGGGCGTGGCGCTCTCGGCGTACGCGGCGGTCCTTGCGTACGTCGCCGAGGGCGTTCCGCTGGAGCAGAGCCTGGATCACGCCGCGATCCCGGCCGCAGCGTGGCCGCAGGTGGAGGCGGCGTGGTCCGCGCGGCTCGCCGACAGCGCCATGGAGGACGGGGCGCTGATCGAGGCGTGCGACCAGCATCGCCTGGCCGCTCAGGCGCACGTCGACCGCAAGGTGCCGCCGCTCGACACAGAGCTCCGCGCCTGGCTCGATTTCTTCCGCGCCTTCACGGCCGCGGAGGACCCGCTCGGCTTCCTCGAGGCGCGCGGCCTCGGCGAGGGCGACGTCTTCCGCCTGCTCGGCTTCTGGCACGAGCGCATCACGGCCGACGAGGCGGTGCGCAACGAGGCGACCGCGCTCCTCGCCGCTGCGCCCGGTCCGCCGCCCGAGGTCCGACCGGAGCCGCCGACGCTGAAGGCGCCGACGCGGAGGCCACGCCGCGCCGCGGAGGCGCAAGCAAAGCAGCGGACGGCGAGCGTCGTGCTGAGCGAGACGACGCTACCGCTGTCCAACCTCTCGGAGCCCGTCCTGCCCTTCCTGCAGCCGGCGAGCGCGGCGGCGGTGTCGCCCCCGCCGCCCCCGCCGCCGCCTCCTCCTCCGCCGCGTGCGCCGGTGGTCCGGAAGGGGCTCGACGAGCAGACGGCGCTCGCGTTCCCGGGCCCGATGGCGCCGGCGCTCCCCTTCGCTGGCAGAGCGCCGCGCGAGAGCGAGCGCGCCGCTCCGCCGTCCCAGGATCCGGCCCTACCGCCGCCCGCGCGCGCCGCGCCGGGCTTCATCCAGCAGGCCACGAGCGAGGTCTTCGAGATCGCGAAGCAGGCGCTTCCGTTCGCTTCGTCCGCGCCCCCGCCGGCCGCGGGCGCCGCGCCGGGCCTCGTCGAGCAGGCCACGAGCGAGGTCTTCGAGACCGCGAAGCCGACGCTTCCGTTCGCTTCGTCCGCGCCCTCGCCGGCCGCTCCCGGGCCCCGGCTCTCGCTCAAGGACTACGTCGCCATGCTCGCGGAGATCGCGGCGAGCCCGGCGTCCGAGCGGGCGACGATCGTGCGGTACGGGCTCACCCCCGAAGGGAAGCGCGACGAGGACTCGGCGTGGATGGCGAGGTTCGCGGCGGACCCGCGGTTGCGGATGGAGTGGCTGGATGAGCTGCGCACGGCAGGCGAGCGCATCCGAGGGAAGCGGTGACGAGGAGGAGTAGGTCCCGGCATGTTCACGGCAATCGCATCATCACAGCAGCCCATCGAGCTTCACCGCCTTGAAGGAGCGGTCCTCGCGGTCACCGGGCCTCACGTGGCGCGGGCACAAGGCGGGCGGCTCCACGATCCGCGGAGGACCGAGGTCGTGTTGGCGCCGCGCACCGACGGGGTGTCTCCGCCGCCCGTCGTTCCGCGAGAGATCAAGGACATGGCCGGTCGATGGCCCGACCGCGTCTGGGCCCTCGCCATGAACGTGGGGTGGCAGGCGCAGGCGGCCGCCGGCCCGTCTCCGGCGATGCCGGGGCTCTTCACGGGGGCATCTCCGCGAAACGCGGTCGTCCGCTGGGACGAGGAGCGCGGGCAATGGGTGGAGCAGCCAGATCTCGCATGGATCAGCACGTGGGCCGATGGGGTGCTCGCCATGGGCGTCGACGGCGCCCTCCGGTGGCTCGACGGCTCGAACAGGCCCATCCCTCCCGTTCTCGCCGAGAAGCTTTTATGGGATGGCTGGAACCCGCCCATGATGCTCAGCACGACGGAATCCGGCGACGTGATTGTCTACGTGACACAGTCCACGCGCCTCGAACCTGGGTGGTGGGTATTCCCGCGAGGTGAGCTCACGCCGGAGAGGCTCGTGTTGCCACCCGGCGTGGATGAAAGGAGCGTCGGATTACTCACCGGACGTGGAGGCGACGGACTCCTCGCGTGGGGCTCGCTGCGATCGGGAGAGCGCTTCATCGCGCGTCACGCCCAGGGCAGATGGCAGATGCTGCCCCCCCTCTGGGGGGACCACGAGGTGCAGGGCCTCGTGACCACGCCGTCGGGAGGGATCCTCGTGTGCTCTCGCGATCGCGCGTCGCCGGTCTGCATCTACCGGCTGGGTCGAGGAGGGGACTGGGAGCTTATTCCGATCCAGTTCCACACGAAGCCGGGCGATTTCCTCCCATCTAGTCTGGTGGCCGGCGAGGAAGGCGACCTGTGGCTCACCGTGGATTTCGGCGATCGCTACCGGCATGAGGTCGTCCTTTACCACGCGCGCGGCTAGCACCCCGCCCAGGTTCGTCCCTGGTTCCGCGCTGGCAAGGCGGCTCGACGCGGACCGCCTCGCCGCGGGCCGAGCAGCTGGGCGAGACCTCTCACGCAACCAGGGACGCTCGGATCGCCGCGGGACTAGCTGCCTGGCGGAGGCGCAGGTGGCGTGGGCAGCGTCGTGTACTGGTCGTGCCGGTTATCGGCGCTGGGCATGCCGTTATAAAATGAGTTCCACTGTCCGGGGCGCGCCGGGTCGGGGACGGGATCAGGCTCGCCAGGCCGCGGCACATAGTTCGCGCTGTTGGCCACCCCTTTCGGAGGCGCGATCCCCTCGCCGAGACCCCAGACGAGGTCGCTCGGGGCGAGGACCTGACGGTTGGGGTAAGCGGCGGAGACCTGCGCGCCCACGCCGTTCGGCATCCGGCCCGTGTTGCACGAGTTGAGCGTGATCAGCGCCGCGCCGTTGTAGTTCCCGGCAGCGTTGACGATGGCCAGGAGCTGGCCCGGCGTATGGAAGGAGTGGATCCCATGCGCGTCCTGCACCGCCACGTGATGGGTCGTCCCGTGCACCGCGATCGCGTAATTGCTCGGGTTCGGCTTGATGCGGGAGATGCAGTAGGCGACGAACCGGTCTCTCGCCGGGTTGCCGACGATGACGCAGGCGAGGCCCAGCGGGTCCGCGTGCGTGGTCGGGCTGCCGTCGAAGGCGAAGAGGTTGCGGCCGCCGAGCAGCTCGAGCGGATCCGGGCTCAGGAAGCGCGCCACCCTGGGATCGAAATAGCGATAGCGGACGTAGCAGAGGCCGGTCTCCTCGTCGTGGTACTGGCCGAGCAGCCGGAAGGGGGACGCGACCGGCGCGCCGCCCTCGGGGCGCGCTTCCTGGACGACGGTGCCGAACGCCGCGTGGCGCGCTGACCACGCGACCTCCCCCCCGGGACCGATGAGCTCGGTCGGGGTGCCGAGGTGGTCGGTGATCACCGCGTAGATCGCGCCGCCCTCCTGCTGGAGGAGCGGGCGCATCGTCCCCGGCTCGTGCACGAAGACGCGCAGGCCGCGCTCGGAGTCGAGCTCGGCGGCGAGGCAGATGCCGTCCCACAGGTACTCGACGACGCGGGGCCTCGGCGCCTCTGTCGACCCGGGCGCGGCCGGCGAGAAAGGCGGGAGGATCTCCTTCCTGACGCGGCGACCGAACGGGTCGTAGGCGAACAGCACGCGCGAGCCGTCAGGACGCCGGACCTCGCGGAGCTGGCCGCGGCAGTCCCAGAGGTACTCGGTCTCGCCGTCGGAGCGCACCTCCCGGGTGCGCCGGTTCGCGTCGTCGTAAGCGTACGCGGCCTCCTCGGTGCGGAGCAGGAGCCCGCCAGGCCCCGTCTCCCAGGCGGCGCCCGCCGGCTTCAGCGCGCCTCCGGCGTCGTACTCGAACGACTCGCGCCCCTTCGCCGAGCTCGCGTCGAGCAGCATCCCGAGCAGATCGTAGCGGTAACGCGTGACGCCCCAGCGCAGGTCGTTGCGCTCCACGAGCGCGCCTCGCGCGTCGTACACGTAGAGGCGATCCACGAGCGTGCGCCCGGCGGCGCCGACCCAGTCGCGCGTCGGGCGCGCCATCGGATCGATCTCGCGCCGCGCGTCCACGCCCGCGCCCACGAAGAGCTTCCGGAGCAGCGTGCCGGCGAGATCGCGCTGGAGGTCCACACGGTAGCCGTCGTGATCGATCGACGTGACGTTGCCCTCCTCGTCGTAGGCGTAGCGGGTCACGTGCCCCGTCGGCAGGTGGCGCGCCGTGCAGCGGTTCTGGGCGTCGTACTCGTAGCGGATCGTCCGGCCGTTCTGCGTCTCGGCCGCCACGCGGCCGAGCGCGTCGTGCTCGATGCGCACGCGGACCACGCCCGCCGGATCGTCGAAGGCATACTCGACGGTGCGGTCGTCGGGCGCCTCGACCTTGATCGCGCCGTGCGGCGTCTCCTCGGCCAGGATCCTGCCCGTGCCGTCATAGCGGAGCGCGCGGAAGGTGCCGTCGGGGTTCTCCACGCGCGCGAGGCGGCCGTTCTTGCCGTGCCAGGCCCGCGCGACACGGCCGTCGAAGGCGCGGTATTCGCGGAGCCTGCCGGAGCGGTCGTAGCGGAGATCGAAGGTCTCGCCCTTCGGGTTCTTCACCTGCTGGAGCCGCTCGCTCAGATCGTAGGAGAGCGACCAGATCGAGCCGTCCGGCGCCACCACCTCGACAGGAGAGCTCAGGCCGGCATAACGGAACGTCTCGGTGCGCCCGAGCGCGTCGGTGCGGCGCGTGACGCGGCCGAGCGCATCGTACTCGAAGCGCAGCGTGGTCCCGTCGGGCAGGTGGAGCGCGAGCGTCCGACCGAGCGCGTCGATCTCGCGGCGCGTCACCCGGCCGAGAGGATCGATGTAGACCACCGGCCGCCCGAGCGCGTCGTGACGGAAGCGGCGCACCCCGCCACGGGGCGTGCGCTCCTCCACGACGTTGTGCTGCTCGTCGTAGACGAACCCGCCGCGGAGCCCGTCGGGCCCGTAGACCGCGGCGAGGCGGCCCTGCTCGTCGTACTTCATCGAGAGCGACGCGCCGGACGCGTACTTCACCGCGGCGAGCCGACCCCGGTGATCGTGGGCGTGCTCGGTCGTCACGCCGCCGATGCGGCGCCGCACCAGGAGGTCGTCCGCGTACTCGAGCTCGACGAGCGGGCCGAGCGGATCAGCGTAGCGCGTGACGTTGCCCCGCGCGTCGCGCGTGAAGGTCAGCGTGTTGCCCGCCGCGTCCCTCGCCCGGAGGAGCAGGCCGTCGTCGTCGAACTCGAGATCCTGCGCGCGGAGGCCGTCGGGCGAGGCTTCGCGCACCACCGAGCCGTCCGTGAGCCGCCAGGTGAACACGCGGGGCTCGAGGTTGCCGGTGAGGCGGGTGATCCCCTGCTCGAGATCGTAGGTGAGGTCGCCAGCGTGGAGGTCGCCGTCGCCCCAGGACCGGACGCAGCGGCCCGTGTCGGGGTCGTAGCGGTAGTGGAACGAGAGGCCGCTCGGGAGCGTCTTCACGGTGAGGCGGCGCTGCTCGTCGTAGCCGTACGACTCGCTGTGGCCGAGCGGATCGGTCGCCCGCACGAGCTCGCCGTCGTCGCCGTACGCGAACGAGACGGCGTGGACCGGGGCGCCCCCCTCGCGGCCCGGAGGGAAGACCTCGAGGCGCACGACGTGGCCGTCGCCGTCGTGGGTGAGGGCGATCGTGCGGCGCGCTGTGTCGATGATCCGCACGAGCCGCTCCGCCTCGTACTCCAGGACGACCTTGTGACCGGATTCATTAGAAATTTCGCGTAGATAGGCGCGTCCTCCGCCGGTGGGCAAGAACGTCCGCGTGCGGCGCGTGTCGAGGGAGAAGACGGTGGCGCCGCCGCGGAGGTCGCGGGTCACGACGAGGCGTCTGCCGCGGTGGAAGGCCGGCTCGCGCGGCTTCGCGTCGCGCACCGTGATCGTCGCGCCGTCCTCGTCGCGGAGGCGCAGCACGTCGCCGTCGACGTCGATCCACTGGTGGTACGCGTGCGTCCAGCCGCCGCGCCCGAGCGGGGTGTGCTCGCGGCTGCGCGCGGAGCTGTAGAGGCGCTTCCAGTCGATCGGGATGAGCCCCGGGACCGAGAGATCCAGGTTCTCGTCGATCATGGCGCCGGACGCGACCGAGATCGGATCGAGCGTCACCATCACGTTCACGGTGCTGCCATCGTGCGCGGCGGCCCGGATCATGGTCGCCATCAGGAGCACCCCGCTGATCTGGGAGATGGCTTTCACGGCCGCCGCATTGGTGTTGAGGTGCACCTGGTCGCCGGTGCACGCGACGCCACGGCCGCCGGCCATCACCTTGGTCGACGCGGTGAAGACGTCGCACGCATCGTTCACGGCGTGCGTCAGGATGTCGCCGCCAGTCGTCTGGGAAGGGGCGTTGCCCGGCGGCTCGATCGTCATCGAGCTGCCGTTCACCAGCACCGGCGCGCCCGCTACCAGGAGGCGGTCGACAGTGTCCGTCGCGCTCCGTGAGTACGCCATATACAAGTACGGGGCCGGCACCGGACCGGCCGGAGGCGTCGGTGGCGACATGCTGACGGCCGGCACGGGGCCAGGACAGAAATGATTGCTCTGCGTCGTCGCGATGGCCTTGAGGTTGATCGTCGCCACGGTGTCTCTCTCGTCTCTGGGGCGCGCGCGGCGCTCAGCCCCGGCTCCGCGCGAGGGCAAGGAACGTCGTGAGGTTCGCCTCGGCCCGCGCATGGGGGCCGCTCACGTCGACGAACTCGGGCAGGCGAAGGCGGGCGCGCAGCTCGTCGAGGCGCTGCTCCAGGGCGAGGCGCGAGAGCTCGCCCGAGGCACACTCGTCCGCCACCACCGCGGGCGAGAAGAGACGGCCCCGCCTGTAGCGCGCCCTCGGGTCGAGGGGCTGCGCCGCGAGCGCCTCCCGCCAGGCGCCAGCGTCCAACGCCCGCGCCGCCGGGACGAGCGGGCCGAGGAGCGTGCGCAGCGCCTCCGCGGCGTCGTCGGCGAGCTCTTCGTCGAGGTGCCGGACCAGCCAGTCGGAAGACGCGGGGCAGCCGAGCCGCCCCACGGCGGAGAGGGACGCGCGTGTGGGCCGGTGGCGGCCCAGCAGGGCCTCGAGGCGCGGCCAGTCGGCGGGGCCGCCGGCGAGCACGAACAGCTCCGCCGCGCGCGGGCCGAGGCGCGCGCAGAGGGCGTCGTCGCGGTGGAGATCGGGCTCGCCCCCGATCGCGAGCACGCGCGCAGCCGACCAGACCACCGCCGGGGAGGCTGCGCGGCAGCGATCCCAGAGCTGCTCCGTGAAGCGGGCGCGCTGCGCGACAGGCAGGCGCTCGCAGGCCCAGATCGCGGCGCGCACCACCGCGTCGTGGTCGTCGTCGAGCGCGACGCCGAGCGCGGCGAGCGGGATCTCGCCGCGCGAGGAGAGCAGCGTCACGCCGATGGCCCGGGCGATCGGGTGCGCCGACGCGGAGAGCGCGCGCGTGAGGTCCTCGATGCCGGGGTGATCCGCGTGCGCGAGGGCCTCGGCGACAGTGATCGCGTGGTCCTCGGCGTCATGCGGCAGGAGGTGCACGGCGCGGTGGATCGCGGCGAGGGCGTCGTCGCCCGCGAACGCCGCGAGCGCGAGCGCGGCCGCGGATGACCTCCAGGGGTCGTCGATCGAGCGCTCCCAGAAGGCGGCGAGCTCGATGACCGCGCGCGGGCCCGCAGCGACGATCGCGTCGATCTGGCAGAGCAGCCGCGCTTCGGTCGACGGGAGCCACGCGCGCGGGGCCTCGAGGCGATCGCGGGCGAGCGCGGCGGTGAGCTCCCCGCAGTGGGCCACGACGGAGGCGTAGAAGTCGGGCAGCGCGAGCTCGATCGAGCGCTCGGGGTCGAGCCGCACCGGCTCCGCGGGGGCGATCTCGCGTGGCAGCGCCGGGAGCAGCGGATCCACGTCGTTCGCCGCCGCCACGGGCGCCGCTGCCTCCGTCCCGGCGCCGTCCTCGTCGCGCCACGCTTCGTCGTCCGTCTCCTCCTCGGGCGGCTCCGGCGGCGGGACGAAGGGGTCGCGCTCCACGCGCCGCGCGGTCACCTCGACGGCGAGCGGCCGCAGCACCGGGGCTCCGTCCGCGGTCGTGTCTGCTGGCGGAGGAGGCGCGCAGCCGAGCGCGATGCCGCGGGTGCCGTCACGGGAGATGGCCCAGGCCACGAAGCACGAGGCGGCGTCGGGGGGCGCGGCGCCGTGGCGGAAGGACGCGAAGGCATAGGCGAGGTTCATCGCGCCCGCCGCCGCGCCGAGCGCGCCGACCTCCGCCTCGAGGCAGGGGCCGAAGTAGCTCGAGGCGAGGCGATCGGCCGAGCGCGCCGCGGTCCATTCCCACTCGCGGCAGCGGAGCGCGTCGACGCGGCCCTGGCCGAAGACGGCCTGGACCGGCCTCGATGCGGGCAGGCCCTGGAAGAGCGCGGTCATCGCCGCGGCGTCGACGGGCTCGTCGTCCTCGTCGGTCGCGCGCCCGGGCGCGCACCGGCTCGCGACGATCTCGCCGAGGACCGCGAGGCCGAAGCGCGAGGCTTGCTCCGGGGAGGCGAGGAGGACCGCGCCCGCGCCCTCGGAGGGCGGCGGCGGCGCGAGCAGCCAGGGGCTCGGGGGCCGCTCCTGCCGCTCGGCGAGCGCGTCGAGGCCGGCGAAGGAGTCGACGCCGACGAGGAGCGCGGCCCCGATCGTGCGGCTCGCGAAGCGCTCTGCGATCTGAGCCAGCGCGGCGAAGGCGCCGGCCGCCCCCGTGAAGCGCTGCGCCGAGGGGGCGAGGCCCCGGGCCAGCCCGGCGAGCGCCTCCTCGGGCAGGCCCGGGCGTGGCGCGGGGGTCACGAGGAAGAGCGGGACCGCGGCGGCGGCGCCCCTGGGCAGCGCGGCGAGGGCCTCGGCGGCGGCGCTCCGCGCGAGGGCGAGGAGACGGTCCGCGTCGGCGTTCCGGGGCTTCATCCACGGGCAGTGGCGGGCGTCGATCCGGCGGCCGTCGGGGCCGAGGAAAGGCGAGGGCGGGGGCGGCGGCGCCCCGGCGCGCAGAAAGAAGACGTGATCACGCGCCGAGGCGCCAGCGGGCGAGATCAGGCCAAGGCCGAGGACCGAGAGCGTCATCGGTGCGTGAGCGAGCCCGACTGGTTCGAGCTTCCGGTGATCGTGATGGAGGGGGACTTGATCTTCACGCCGCCCGGCGTGGCCGTGAGCTCGGAGGCGCCGCACCTGAAGGTGATCGGGCTGCCCCCGATCTGGAGGTTGCCCTGCACCTTGAGGGTGAGCGCGGTCTTCGCGGTGAGCGTGTACGTGCCCCCCGCGTTGACGCGGAGCGCGCCCTTCACGTCCGAGCTCATGATCCCGGTGACGTTCCGGCCGATGACGCCCGCGCTGTTGATGTTCAACGAACCGAGCCACTCGCCGAGGCCGCCGCCGACCCGCAGCCCCGCCTTCGCGGCCTTGCTCGTGTGGCTCCCGTTGATGAAGGTCGCCGCCGGGCCGACGGTGACCCACGAGACAGGGCCCGGGGTCATCACCGCGTAGGCCGCGCCGACCGCCTCGGTGTACGAGGAGAGCGCGGCGATGCTGCGGTGGCCGGGACCCGGGCCCGCGGCGCCGCCCCCGGCGCCGCCCGCGCCCGCGCCGCCCCCGCCGGGCGCCGCCGTGCCCTGATCGGGGCGGCCGTGATCCCAGGGCATCGGCCGCGACGAGCCCTTCACCGCCGCCATGATCGCGTCGCCTCCGGGCAGGAGCGCCGTGGCGCTCCCCATCGCGCTGTCCCTGGCCGCGGCGAGCGCGCCATCCACGCCCCTGGCCTGGTATCCCTCGTGGGCGGCGCGGGCGGCGCCGAGCGTGGCCGCCGCGATCTGCCCGGCGACGCCCTTCGTCCCGATCTTCGAGAGCACGGCGGAGACCGCGAGGTTCGCGGCGCCTTTCACGGGGTTGCCGACCTGCTCCGCCAGCACCCCGAGCACCACGTCCGTCTCGCTGCCGACCTGGCTCACGAAGTTGCCGCCCGCGCTCTGGTACTGCGCCGCGCCCACCGTGACGCTGCGGGAGCCGTAGCTGCCCATGTAGCCGAGGTGCACCGAGGTCGATTCGTTGCCGCCGATGTCGGCCTTCAGCGTCGCGCCGATCTGGAGGTTCTCGTTCTTGAGCGTCTGCACCGCGTGATTGCGGGTGACCGAGGTGTCCTTGGCGAACGGCGCGTGGATGAGCAGGTGCTCGCGGCCCGCGGCGTCGTCCATCTGGATCACCGTCCGCGCGCCCGCGCCCGGCGAGCTGTCGGTCGCGATCGAGGTCACCGTCTTGTTCGCGGGCAGGGGGAGCGGCGGCGGCTGCATCTGGTTGTACGAGCGGCCGAGCACGATGGGGCGATCGGGGTTGCCGTCCTCGAACATCATGAAGACCTCCCAGCCCGCGCGCGGCACCACCATGCCTCCTGGAGCCTGCGGCTGTACCACCCGCACCGGGAGGCTGCTCCGATGGTCGGTCTCGCCGTGCAGGTCCCAGTGGAAGCGGACGTGGACTCGGCCGAGCGCGTCGGGGTGAATCTCCCGCCCGCGCTCGCCGGTGACCCAGGCCGACTGCACCCCGGGGATGCGCGGTCTCGGCGTGATCCTCGGGAGGCGGAAGGGCACGCGCCGCGGGATCGCGTCCACGCTGGCCCGGAAGACGCCCTCCCCGGCCTCCCAGCGGAGCTGGATCGCCGTCACGACGTGCTCGCCCGCGATCCGGACGACGCCATGGCCGTCCGATGGCTCGATGAGGCGGCAGCCGCCGCCGGGCGCGAGGACGAGCGCGTTCGTGTCGAACGAGACGCGCGCGGCGTCGGCCCGCAGCGACTCGAGCCGCATCCGCGCCCGCGCCTCGCCCTCCGCCGGGGAGGTGAAGCCGCCGGGCGCCTCGTACACCTCGACCTCCTGCTCGGCCTCGATCCCGCCTGAAGCTTTGCCCTCGAGCGATAGCTGCGGCCGGTCGGGGTTGTAGTCGCGGAGGGTGACCTTGCCGACCGCGCGTCGGAGCCGCCGCGCCGCGTCCACCGCGACCAGCCGGGGCTCGTCCAGGGTGCTGCGGGAGACGAGCGAGATGCCGTCCGGGGTTGCGTCCTCGGCCGCGGTGGAGTCGTCCTCGAGGACGAAGATCTCGTCGTTGCCGTCGCCGTTCGGCTCGAAGCGGAAGTAGAGCCCGTGCTCTTCGCAGACGCGCCGGACGAAGGCGGCGTCGCTCTCCTGATACTGCACCACGAAGGGATGCCTGGGGTACGAAGCGCGGAGGTTCTTGCGCACGGTCGTGTAGCCGCCCCCGCGCGCGACCTGCTCGACGATCTCCGGCGCCGTGAGCTCCTGGAAGGTGCGCGCCCTCCGGGTGAGCGCGAGCAGGGCGAAGCGTGACGCGAGCGTCATGCGGTAGGCGCGGCGGTGCTCGTGATCGCTCGCGATCACGACGAAGCGGGTGACGACGCCGACGATCACCCGGGTCCCGCCGGGGGCGTCGAGGACGACCCGGCCCGCCTTGCGGAGCACGGCGCCGGGGGCGACAGGCGCGTCCTTCGGGCCGTGCAGATCGAGCTCCAGGACGGAGGCCTCGCCGAGCCGCTCCACGCCGCCGAGGCGCGCTGGCACGAGGTCGAAGGCGCCCTCCACTGTCAGCGCGACGCCGCTCACGGCAGCTCCACCCGCGCCGAGAAGATCCGCACGAGCGCCGCCATGTCGATCACCAGCCGGTCGCCCTCGAGCCGCACCGCGCCGCCGGGCTCGATCCGGAGGCTCGACCCGGGCACCTCGAGCTCCAGCGTTTCTCTGGCGCGCACCCGGACGTGGCGCCCCTCGAGCGCGAGCGTGCCGTGCGCGTCGGGCGCCGGAGCCGAGGCGGTCTGCAGCGCGCCCAGGATGGCGACGCTGGCGCCGCCGACACCGCCGGGCGCGTCCGCGAGCACCACGGTGCGGCCCTCGCGCATGCACTCGTCCATGAACGCGGGCGAGACCCCGGGGTCGAGCGCCGCGAGGAGCCGGCGGCCGCCGCTCGTGCGCACCTGGTACGCGGGGCGCGGCTCGCCGTCGCCGCGCGCGACGGCCATCTCCACGACGCCGGGGTGGAGCCCCGGGCCGAGGGGCGCTGCCCTGCCCCGGGCGGGGCGGGCGGCCGATTGCTGGACCGTGCGCGATCTAGCCATAGTAGTGAGTCCCTTCCTCCATGCTCGACGTCCAGCTCTCGTAGTCGCCGGAGACGGTGATCGACGCGGGCGTCATGGTGACCGTCACGCCCTGCGCCTTGATCGTGAGCTTCGCGATCGCCTGGATCGCGACCTCGGAGCCGGTGATGCTGGCGGCGCCCTTCGACGCGTAGGTGACTTTGCCGAAGCTCTCCGCGACGTTGCCCGCTGCCGTGGCGCTGCGCGAGGCGTAGCTCTCGGCGTAGAGCCCCCGCACGGTGAGGCCATAGGAGCCCGCGGCGATGGTCTGCGCGCCCGAGACCTTGATCACGGCCGCGCCGGCGACGCCCACCGACTCCGACAGACCCCCGGTGGTGTTCACCGAGCCGCCGACGAGCAGCGTCGATATCCCCTCGGTGAAGACGCTCTGGTGCTCGATGCCGATCTCCTGCTTCGCTCCGCCCACCACCCGGACGAACGTCGGCGTCCTCGTGATGTAGTCGCCCCCCGCGCGGATGACCCGGGCGGCGCCCACCGCGACCGTCTCGGAGGCCGCGTGGAGCCCGTAGTTCGAGTCGACGGTCACCTTGCGGAGGCCGCCGACCTTGATCGACTGCTCGCCGTCGACCTTCTCGACGACCCGCTCCTTGACGACGACCTTCCGCTCGCCGGCGATGGTGAGCGTGTAGCTCGCGGCTATCTCGACGACCTTGTCGTTCTCGGTCTGCTCCTTGTAGTCGCCCGAGGCCTGGATCGCGAAGCCCTCCTGCCCGGCGGCGTCGCTGATCCGGAGGCCATTGCCGCTCGAGCCGCCCGGAGTGGTCGCCGTGCCGAAGTGGGTCTCGACCTGCTTCGCGGGCAGCGAGGCGGGCGGCGCCTGGACGGCGTTGTACATCCGGCCGAGGATCACCGGGATCTCTCCGCCCTGATCGCCGAACCCGACGAG
Source organism: Sorangium sp. So ce321 (assembly GCF_051530195.1). Lineage (NCBI taxonomy): Bacteria > Pseudomonadati > Myxococcota > Polyangiales > Polyangiaceae > Sorangium > Sorangium sp. So ce321. The sequence continues at coordinate 10,366,304 of NZ_CP150329.1, forward strand.
CTGCTCCCAGCCGACCCGGGGGTTGAAGATCGCCCCCGAGAGCTGGGGCTGAGCGACGCGGGCGAACCCGGAGCTCCGGGCGTCGGGGCTGCCGCGGCGATCCCAGCGGAGCAGGAGCCGGGTGCGGCCGTGCTCGTCGAGGGCGATCTCCTCGCCCGGCGAGCCGGTGACCACCGCGGTGCCGGCGCCGCCGCGGGGGGCGGCCGAGGCGCGCGCCGGCCGGAAGCCGCTGCGCGCGGGGACGGCCCGGAAGCGCGCGACGTAGAGGAGCTCCGCCGGACCGCCCTGTGCCTTCGCCTCATGCACGACCGAGAGCAGGAGCCAGCGCGCCTCCCCGAGCTCCTCGGGCGCGCTCGTCACCTCGAAGACGCCGCCGGCACGGAGCTCCGGCTCGGTGGCCTCGCCCTCGAGGACGGTCGCCTCGGCGTTCCGCTCGGCGAGGCGGATCGCGGCGAGCTCGCTCCCCGCGTCCGGATCGCGGAAGCCGCCCGGGTGCTCGTACCACTCGAGCGCGCCGTCCCCCGAGGCGCCGCTCAGATCGAGCATCGGCCGCGTGAAATCGTGGTCCTTGAGCGCGATCTTCTCGACCGTCACCCGCCTCCGGAGCCGGGCGGCGTGCACGGCCCGCCCGAGCAGGAGGCCCGCCTCGTCGTGCCACGGAACCGCGACGCCCGTGTCGAGGAAGGTCTCGGGCGCGTCGGCGACGTGGAGGAGCGTGGGATCCTCGTCGTCGGGGAACCAGCTCATCCCCTCGTCGGCGAGGAGGCGGGCGCAGAAGGCGAGATCGCTCTCGAACACCTGGGCGCAGTGGGGTCGCTTCGCCGCCGCGCGGCGGGCGCGGAGATCGAGGCGGACACCATGCTCGCCGAGGACCCGCGCCGCGATCTCGGTGGCGCTCTCGTCCACGAAGACCCGGTAGTCGCGCGTGTCGTCGAGCCGCGCCACGGGCGAGGCGAGGGTCACGCGCGCGTGGCCGGCGCGCTCCTCGACGGCCTCGACCGCGAGCTCGAAGCGCCGCGCGACGTCGTGGAAGTGCAGGGAGAGGGTCGCGGCGCGGCCGATCAGATCGAGCGACGTGAGCTCGGCGGGCGCGCCGCCGACGAAGGCCGCGCAGCGCGCATGGGCCACCGTCGGGGCGCCCACGCGCTCCTCGATCTCGCACGAATGAACGCGCACCTCGGCGCTCACGCCGGGGATTTCAAGGACGATGCTCCGGTCGCTCAACCGCCCACCTTCCCTCCGCTGGATCTCGTGGTCGTGCCGCCGCTCACCTCGGTCATGCTCCCGGCCGTCTTGAGCTTGCCGCCGCCCAGGTTCAGCGTGCCCGCCTCGATGCTCCCGGTGACGTCGATGGTCACGACGGGCGCGCTGATCGAGACCTTCCCGCCGGCGTGGATCGCCACGGTCCCGGCCGTGATCGAGCCGCTCGACGCGTTGACGCCGGCGTTGCCCGCGGCCCGCTCGTTCACCGCGCCTGCCTTGCTCCGCTTACCGCCGAGGACCGACTCGGCATATCCGCCGCAGGTGATCGTCCGCGAGCCACGGCAAACATAGGTGCGCGCCGCCGCCACCGACTCGGTGACGCCGAGGCCGCCCGTGAGCGACGTGGTCCCGAGCACCACGCGGGTGCAGGCGCCGGTCGTGTGGGTGTTCGACTGGTTGCAGAGCAGCGTATATTGAGCGCCGATCACCTCGACGCACGCGCTGTCGGCCAGCACGGCGCGGTTGCCGGTCACATTGACCAGCTCCGCCCCGGCGATGAGCTCCCGGTTCGACCCCTCGACGGAGAGGAGCATCTCCTGCCCCACGTCGACCGTCTGCATCGCCGCGATTCCGGCGATGTGGCTGCCGAGCACCTCGCTCGTGAGCGATAGTCCGACGAGGTGCTCTTCGTCTCCGTCGACCTGGGTCGTCGCCGAGTCGCCGACCTTGACCGAGAGGTCCCTCGAGGCGTGGACGAAGAACTCCTGTCGTCCTGCATCGTCGACCATCTTGATCTCCTGGGTCATCCCGCTCTTCGGCGTGGTCCAGGACTGGAACGAGGTCGTCGCCGACGCCGCGGGGAGCGGGTACGGCGCGACGGCGGTCGCGTTGTAGACGCGGCCGAGGACGAACGGTCGATCGGGCGAGCCGTCGAGGTATCCGACCGTGACCTCCCAGCCGACGCGGGGAAGGAACATCGAAGCGCCGAGCGGAAGCTGGAGGCAGCGGGTCCAGTGCGAGGAGCGATCGTCCTGGATGCCGGCGCGATCCCAGAGAAAGCGCACCTTGGCCCGGCCGAGATCATCGACGTGGATCTCCTCGCCTGGGGGGCCGGTGATCACCGCGCTGTCGAGGTGCTCCACCGCGGGCGCCGGGCGGAGCGCGGGCCGATAGGGCGGGTGATCGCCGCTGTCCGACGACTTCGTGGGCCTGAGCGTGATCCGGTTGCCGTAAGGCGCTGCCCGGCCGCCGTCCGGGAGCGGCCGGGCGAAGCGGTGCGAGACCTCGGTGATGAGCATTCGCTGCTCGAAGAGCTCCGCCTCCGCGCCCGCGATCTCGACGATACGCCCCGGCATGAGGCGCGCGCAGTCGCTCTCCCCGGTCACGGTGACCCTGTCCCGCTGGAGCTGCTCGAGGCGCCGCTCGGCCCGCGCCTTGGCGGCCTCGAGCGTGGTGACGCCGGCCGGGTACTCGAGCCAGCCGATCTCCCCCTCGCCGGCGTGGCCGTCGACGTAGACGCCCGGGTGCCGCACGTCGAAGTCCCGCACGGTCACCTGATCGGTCACGACCCGCTCCTCCCACTCGAGCGAGAAGAGCGCGCGTGCGATGAGCTCTGTCCCGGTGGGCCCGGCGTAGGGGAGGGTCGCGCCGCCCTCGATTCCGTCGTGTGAGCCCGTGCCATCGCCGAAGAGGATGAGGTGCTCACCCTTGGCCGTGGTCTCGAACCAGTACGAGATCCCCTCGTCGGCGAGGAGGCGCTCGACGAACGCCCACTCCGCCTCGGCGTACTGGACGCACTGGGGCCGCAGCGGGTAGGCGCCCGCGAGCCGGGGCTCGATGGCCGCCGCGGGGATGCCAGCGCCCGTCAGCACCTCGGTGATGATCTGCTCGGTGGTCTTCTCGAGGAAGACGCGGTACCCGCCGCGCCTCGTGAGGAGCCACGGAGGATCCGAGAGGCGAAGCGCGCAGACGCGGTCCCGGCCGTGCCGCAGATCGAAGCTGGCCTCGATCACGAGCAAGCGGACGAGCCGCGCCGTACCCTCGGCCGGATCGACGATCGCGAGCGTGGCCGGGGCGCGGAGCAACGCGGCGAGATCCACCTCTCCGGGGATGGCGACGACCACTTCCCAGGACGAGAGCGCATCCATCGCCTCCCGCCCGAGGAGCTCCAGCACGATGCAGTCTCCGAGCGGCTCGCAGGCGAGCCGGACGTCGATGTCGTTCACGACGCGCGGCTCCGGCGCGCCCGGGCTGCGTGAGGGATGCGGCCGTCGTCTTCCTGGGATCGGCGCGTGTGCGCGAGCATCGTGAGACCCTTCCCGGCCTGCCTGGCCCGGGCGGCCAGTCTATGCGGTAACGCGAACCTGCGCAGCATCCGCAGCTGGGTCCGCTCCCCCTCCGCCCGCCAGCCTGCCGGCCGCTGCCGCGCGCCGGCGTCCTCCGGCGCGCGGCAGGCACGCGGGCGAGAGCCGACCCCCTTGGTCGAACGCCGTCGTGGGCTCGCGGTTGGGGGCGGCGCGACAGCGACGACCCGGAGACCGATCCCTGAGGACCGGCGTCGAGTCCCTCGCTCCCGACCTAGCGGAGAAGGCCTCAGCTCCCCAGCAGCCCTCGATCGCCTGCCGCTGCGAGAGCGCCCGGAGCATCTTCAGCGCGCTCTCCTCGATCTGCCGGATGCGCTCTGGGCTCAGGGACAACATGTCACCGATCTCCTGGAGCGTGTGTGTCTGCTCGTCGAAGACGGAGCCTGTCGACCTGTCCGCGAGCTCGCTCTGCCGCTCGCTCGCGCGCGCGTGCTGCTACTTCGGCAGCGCGACGCGACAATGGCTCTCCGACAATCCCTCGCCAAGGGGCTCCGCGTCGCACGGATCGATGTTGACTCGCGAACGAGAGCCAATGTGGGTCGGGGTGCCCTCCAGCCCGGCGCTCAGCCAAGCTTGCAAGCTTGATACAGCCCCGCTCTAGGCGCCGCGCGCGTACTGGCCTGGCGTCGTGCCGACGATGCGCCGGAAGTGCCGGTTGAGCTGGCTCTGGTCGTAGAGGCCGACCTGCGGGGCGACGTCGCGCGGCCTCACGCCGGCGGCGAGCATCTCCTTCGCGCGCATGATCCGCAGCCGCGTCAGGTACGCGTACGGAGACATGCCGACCTGCGCGCGAAACGCGCGGCACAGGTGGAACTTTTCGAGGCCGGCGTGCGCAGCGAGGTCGTCGAGCGTCACCGGCTCGGCGAGCTGCTCTCGCAGGAGCTCGATCGCGCGGCGCACCGGTCGCGTGTGCTCGCGCTGCGCGTCACCAACCGCCGCGAGCGCGTCGATCGCCTCGGCGACCGCGACCTCGAGCACGAGACGATCGGCGCCCGCGCGCACCGCGTGATGCAGGCGGTGGAACGCCGCGCCCCGCTCGTCACCGGCGGCGAGCACTGGATGGACGCAGACCTTGCCGATCACGCGCTCGACCATATCCGCCGAGAACGCGACGCACTGGCCCGTGCCCGGGCCGTCGCGCGAGATGTCGCGGTGCACGTCGCCGGGTTGCAGGATCTGCAACGAGCCCGGGCCGCAACTCCACACCTTTCCGCGGCTCCACCACTCCGAACGCCCAACCTCGATGCGAGCGATCGCGTACAGTTCCTTCATGCTGGCGTAGAGCTCGTCGGTCGACCAGCGCGTAACGCGCACGCCGGGCACCGGGACAGCAAGGAGGTCGGCACGGGTCGCCACGCCTCCATCCTATGACCGACGCGCCCCCTCGGCTTGGGCATTCTTGGCCCCCTCTCGACCGGCCAAGAATCGCCAAGGCAGCGCCCGCGGAGATCCCTATCCAGGGGGACATGCAAGACAAACCCGTCGCCCTGGTCACCGGGGCCAACAAAGGTATCGGCCACGCGATCGCGAAGGAGCTCGCGGCGCGCGGCCACACCGTGCTCGTCGGCGCGCGCGACCTCGCGCGCGGCGAGGCCGCGGCGAAGCAGATCACCGGCGATGCTCGCGCGATCGCGCTCGACGTCACGAACGCCGACTCGATCGCCGCCGCCGCAGCGCGGATCCGTCGCGAGCTCGGCCGGCTCGACGTCCTCGTCAACAACGCTGGCATCGCCAGAGGCGCAGCGCAGAGCGGGGCCACGATCGACGAGATCGCCCAGAGTGGGAGGCCGAGCGTGGCCTCGCTCGCCGACGTCCGCGCCGTGTTCGAGACCAACGTGTTCGGCGTCATCGCCGTGACCCAGGCGATGCTGTCGCTCCTCCGCGAGGCGCCGGCCGGGCGGATCGTCAACGTGTCGAGTCGCCTCGGCTCGATGACCTGGATCAGCGATCCCGCCACTCCGCACCGCGGCGTCGGCGGCGTCGCGTACAGCCCGTCGAAGAGCGCGCTCAACGCGGTGACGATCGCGTTCGCGCAGGAGCTCGCCGGCACCGCGATCAAGGTCAACGCGGTGTGCCCCGGCTACGTCGCGACCGATCTCAACAACCGAAGCGGAACGCGCACCGTCGCCGAAGGCGCGCGCGAACCGGTGCGGCTCGCGCTGCTCGGCGCCGACGGACCGACTGGCACCTTCTCGGACGACGCAGGCCCGGTCCCCTGGTGAGGAGAGATGGCGCACATCACATCTCCTCGAGCTCCTTGCCCTTCGTCTCGGGGATGAAGGCGATGACGAACACCAGCGAGGCTGCCGCGGCGGCGGTGTAGAGCCCATACGCGATGCCCAGGCCGGCCATCTTGAGCGCGGGGAACGTCGCGCTCACGAGGAAGTTCGCGAGCCATTGCGCGGCGGCCGCGATCGAGAGCGCGAGGGCGCGGATCCGGTTCTCGAACATCTCCCCGAGCAGCACCCACGTCACCGGGCCCCAGGAAGCTCCGAAGAAGAAAACATAGAGGTTGGCCGAGAGCAGCGCGACAAGGCTAGCAGCACCCTCGAGAACGGGGCTGCCCGAGGCGTCCACGCCCGCCGTCCCGAACACGGCCGCCATCGTGCCGAGCGTCAGCGCCATGCCGATCGATCCCGCGACGAGCAGCGGCTTGCGCCCGATGCGGTCGACGGTCGCGATGGCGACAAGCGTGGTCACGATGTTCGTGACGCCGGTGATGACCGTGATGACGAGGGAGCTCCGCTCGGAGAACCCGACCGCCTGCCAGAGGACGCTCGAGTAGTAAAAGATGACGTTGATGCCCACGAGCTGCTGGAACGTCGAGAGGCCGATGCCGATCCAGACGATCGGCAGCAATCCAAAGCGCCCGCGCAGGTCCGCGAGCCTGGGCCGGTGCTCGGACGAGAGCGTCCTCTGGATGTCGAGGAGCCTCGCCTGGGCGGCCCCGCCGATGAAGCCACGGAGCACGACGAGCGCCTCGCGAACACGCCCCCTCGCCACGAGATAGCGCGGGGACTCGGGGATCAGCAGCGCGCCGACCCCGTAGAGGACCGCCGGTGGGATGGCGCTCCAGAACATCCATCGCCAGGCGCTGGCCCCGAACCAGAACGGGTTCGCCGCCGAGCCCGCGGAGACCGCGATCGCATAATCGCCGAGCAGGGCGACGAAGATGCCGAGCACGATCGCGAGCTGCTGGAGCGATCCGAGGCGGCCGCGCAGGTGAGCCGGCGCGATCTCCGCGATGTACGCCGGCACAACGACGCTGGCCGCGCCGATGGCCACGCCGCCGAGCACCCTCCACGCGCTGAAGTCCCAGGGCGAGATCGCCGCCCCCGAGCCCGCCGCGCTGGCGACGAAGAGCAGGGAGGTCGCCAGCATGGTCCGCGTCCGGCCGTAGCGGTCGGCCAGCCTGCCCGCGAGCACCGCGCCGACGGCCGCGCCGAGCAGCGCCGAGGAAACGGAGAGGCCGACCGCGGCCGCGTGCGCTGTGAAGTTCTTCTCCAGCGCGCTGATGGCGCCGTTGATCACGGCGGTGTCGAACCCGAACAGGAAGCCGCCCAGCGCGGCGACGGACGCGATAAGGGAGACCCGTACCGTCGAGAGGTGCTTTTCACCGAGTCCGTCCCCCTGCTGCGCCACGGGCTTTCTCATACCCCCGGTGAACCACGAAACATGCCGCCGGGCCTCGTCAGCTCGAGCGCCAGAGGCGCACGCGGCACGCGCGTGGTCTAGACTCATGGTGTCACGTGTCATCACGATGGAGCCCATCCCATGCACGCCGAAGCCATGCCCTTGCGCCTGGAAACGCCGCCCGGCGCGCCGTTCGCCTTCGAGGTCGTCATCGCCCCTCGGCTGCCGCGCCGCTTCCGGGTGACCGAGCCCGGGCGGGACGCCCGGAGCTACGAGCTCGCCCGGGCGGAGCAGCCGGACTACCTCGACCTGTTCGAGGGGCTGGCGCGTGACCTCGGGACCCGCGTGCCGCTCGCCCGCACCCCGCCGCCGCCACGGAAGGGCGGACCGCCGCTGCGACCGCTGCTGACCGAGGCGGTCGCGCCGGAGATCCTCTACGGCTATGGCGACCCCTGCGTTGTGCGCGTGGGCGAGCGCGAATGGCGCTTGCTGGTGACCTCGAACGACGCGCCGAATGCCTTCCCCATCCTCGCCTCCAGCGACCTGACCACCTGGCAGCTCACCGGATTCGTCTTCCCGGAGGGGCAGACGCCGGCGTGGGCGCTGACCGGCCTGAACCGGGCGGACTTCTGGGCGCCGGAGATGCACCGGGTCGGCGACGAGCACTGGGTCTGCTTCACGGCCCGCGCGCAGGACCGCTCGCTGGCGATCGGCCTCGCCCGGTCCGGGAGCCCGGATGGCCCGTTCAAGGCCGACGAAGCCCCGCTCGTCACGGGCGACGTGATCGACGCGCACATCCTCGTGGACGCTGGGGGCGCGCCCTGGCTGATCTGGAAGAAGGACGACAACGGCGTGTGGCCCGGCAGACTGGCGGCCTTGCTCCACCGGGAGCCCGCCCGGGTGAGCGAGCTCTTCGCTGCCGGCGAGGACCAGTGCACTGCGGTCCTGGCGCTGACGTTGTGGCCGTGGGTGGAGACGCTCGAGCCCATGGAGCAGTTCTTCGTGCTGCAGCCGCTGATCGAGGCGGCGACCGCGGACTTCACCGGGTTCGCGGCGCGACTTTCGGGCCTCGGGGCGCGGGCGGGCGGCGCGGAGGCGGAGGACATCGCCGCGATATCGCGGGCGCTCAGGACGCGCATCCACGCCCAGCGGCTGTCGGCGGACGGCCGCAGGCTGGAGGGGGAGCCCGCCGTCATCCTCGAGAATGACCAGCCCTGGGAGGCGCACCTCATCGAGGGCGCCTGGATCACCCAGGAGGGCGGGCGTTATCACCTGCTCTACGCTGGCAACGACTTCTCGACCGCCCATTACGGCATCGGCGCGGCCGTGGCGGACGCGCCCACGGGCCCTTACCGCAAGTCATCGGAGGTGCTCTTGAGCTCCAGCGCGGAATGGTGGGGGCCAGGGCACCCCTCCGTGGCCATCGGCGCCGACGGGCGCCATCACGTCTTCCTGCACGCCTTCCGGGCGGGCGTCGCCGGATACAAGGCCTTCCGCGCCTTGCTCACCGCGCCGATCCGCTTCGAGGGCGGCGTCGTCTCGGTGGACGGGTCCGTCTAGTGAGCTACCTTACGTGCGAGAGTGAGTGCGCTCTGCCGCGTGTCCCCTGAAGCGTAGCCGACCGGCACCATGCAACCGGCACACGCAACGGATCGAGCACGTACGGGGCCATCATCAGGTCGGGAGCGGACAGGCGAGCAAACCGCTTCCTCCCAGATTCGTCATTTAGTCGACAACTGAGTCGCGCGAAACAATCGCCTCTTGACGTGGAGCGATATCGATTTTTTACATTCTCACGCATGCGCGCCACAAACGCTCACGATCCAAGACGGAGACCCACGAGGACGCGGCGCTCTTCGTCTCGGGTGTCCGTGCCGCAGACTACGCGGTCGCGGCACAGGAGCGCTGGGAGCGGGAGAAAGGGCTACGTCGAGGGGGCCAATCCGCGCTTCGATGTGCATTTGCCGTATCTGGCGCCGTCGATCCAACAGACGTCCCGTCGTAGCCTCGAACCATGAGCCCTCGACGAGCCAGCACCGCCGGCGTCCGCGAGCCCGCTGTCTCCGAGAACAACCTGGTAAGGCAGGCGTTTCTTCGCGCACCCATGCCCGTGGTCGAGGACGAGAGAGCACCGACGACGAGCGTGAGGCGATCGCGGCTGCTGCTGACGGCCCATGGATCGATCCCGCACGAAGAGGTGGTCGCAAAGGTAAGAGCGCGCCGACCTCGATGACCTGGAGAGAGAGCACCGACGCCGAGCTTGAGGCGGTCGCGGCTGTGGATCCCGCACGAAGAGGTCGTCGCGGAGGTAAGGGCGCGCAGCACCGACGAGGAGCGTGAGGCGGTGGCGGCTGCTGCTGACGGCACCTGTGGATCCCGCACGAAGACGTCGTCGCGGAGGTAAGAACGCATCGATCTCGATGACCTGGAGAGTCGACTGAGCTCCCACCGCGGCCGCCTTCCTCGAGCGTATCCACCGGGATCCCCGCGCGATCAACGTACGCAGGCCGGCGGTGGGCCGTCTGCTGACCTGCGATGCGTGCGCGCGGGCAGGACGTGTCGACACGAGGTTCCGCGCCGAGCCCCTGACGTACGCCGCCGGCTGCGGCCATCGAACCCTGCTACGCTGCCGGCGTGCCCACGCTCACGACCACTGCGATCGCCTCTATCAATGTCGCTGCGCTTGCCAGCGCCGCCCGACGCGGCGAGGTCGACACCGACGTGGAGTTCGACATTGTCGGCGCGTGCCTCGTGCTGGCCGGGACGCTCACCCTGCCGCTCGAGGCGACCCGCGTGGCCTCGGGCGGTCTCCGGCTCTGGGCGCGCTGCCCCGGGTGCTCCGCGCGGGCAGTCGTGCTCTACCTCAATGCGCCGGGCCTGCGCTGCCGCCGCTGCGCCGGCCTCGTCTACCCATCGACACGGCAACGTCCCGAGGAGCGTGTCCTCGAGCAGGCGCTCGCACGCCGGACGAAGGCGCGGGCCGCGCTCGGCGCTGGGCCGGACCCGCGGGAGCCGATCCCGCGACGACCGCCGGGCGTGCGCTCCTCGACCTGGCGATGTCGACTCGACGAGTTCCACGAAGCCGACGCCGCGGTTCAAGCCGCGCTCAGGGCGCTCATTGACCGGCTCGGCGCCCGCTCCGAAGCGCCCGCTCAGGAGGCCGGCCTCGCCGCGCCTCCGGTCGAGTCCACGCTCGCTGCGCCGCAGGTCGCGTCCACGCTCGCTGCGCCGCCGGTCGCGTCCACGCCTGACGCGCCTTCGAAGAAGCGCCGGCGACCTCGCGGAACCACGCCCTGAGATGCCTCCTGGCGAGCTGGCTCGTGGACTCGGATCCCGAGGCTCGCGCGTAGCGTTCGTGGAGGTCCGCGCCGTCCTCTCGCGACGTAGCTGCGGCTATTCGGGAAAGCGAAGCGTCTCGTGGCTCTCGCCGCTCGGCCCCACCGTCGTGGTGCCATCGTGGTTCCAGCTCATGCCGCCCGTGCCCGGCGGTCCGATCTCGAAGATGACGCCCTCGAGCGTGAGCTGGTCCTCATCGAGGTAGTCGACGCCGATCGAGTCGCCGCCGCGCCCCGGGCCGCCGTAGCCGCCGGGCCCTCCCAGACCACCCCTCAATGCTAAAGAGCAGCGCTTCGCGCGAGAAATGTTGGACGATTGGCGGAATGGGCGCACGTCTTGAGCGCCGGTCATCTTGTGGCTTGTAGCGATCAGGACGTCGCGTAGCATTTCAACCCACAATATCTTACCAAAATGATCATGTCCCTGCATTTTGCTGACCCCGAGGGGGCGGCTCAGACGTGCTACCGGCGTGGACAAGTCAGCGGGCCTCTCCAGTTGCTTCGAGCTCTTCCGGCGCATCGCACGGCGTCTGGGAGTCCCTGCGCGCCATGCCGAGGACGTCGCGCAAGACGCGCTGCTCCGTGGGCTGGAAGCGGACCAGCGGATCGCGCTGAGTGAGAATCCGGCGGCCTACCGCATCGTGATTGCCGCCAACCGGGCGCGCGACCATGTGCGCAGGGCGCGCCGTCGAGGAGAGGTCCTGACGTCGTTCGACCAGAGCGAAATCGGAGCTGAGCTCCCGACTCCCGAGGAGCTGCTCCGTGGGCGGCAGCGGCACGCGCGCAGGCGCTGCCTGCTCGAACGGGTGGACCCGAAGTCCCGGCACCTCCTGATCAGGCACGATCTGGAGGAGATCCCGCTCGCCCAGATCGCCGCCGAGCTGGGCCTCACGACGGAAGCGGTGAAGACGCAACAGCGCCGGGCCCTCGAGCGGCTGGAAGAAGAGAAGCGGCGCTGGATCCGCCCTGCGTAAAACAGCAAGCTGGCTCCGTGCCAGCTGCGGTAGGCTCGTGGTCATGGAATGGGAGATCTTGGAAGGGCAAACGGTGCTGGGCCCGTTCACCGAGGCGGCCGTCATTGAAAAGATCCGCGAAGGATTGTCGCCGACAACGAGGGCGAGGCCAGTCGGCAAAGAGCATTGGCGGCCCATCGGCGCACACGAGCCCTTCGCTCGAGCGCTGTCGGAGCTTATCAAGCGCCCGACAGCACCCGCAGCGGCGCGTTCACAGATATATGACAGCATCACGTTCGTAATCTGGGCGGCAGTTCTCGCGTGGTCTGGATATGTACTCTCTGACTCGCTGGGAGCCTCCAGCAAAAGCGGTCCGTTCGACGCAGGCTGGGTTGCCGTCGCCGCGAAGTGTACATTTGGCTACGTCGTCGGCAGATCGCTTCACTTTATCGTGCGTGCAGCGAAGGGATAGCCTCGCTCGAATCAACGCTCCGCGTCGATGCTAGCGGGAGACCGTCAGGGCGTCAGGGCGAAGCAGTAGATCCCGCCGTAGCCGCCGCCGGAGCCGACGGTGTTCGAGCCCGGCTGCGGGCCTCCCGTGTCCACGATATTGACGCCCGGCGCGCACCCCGGCGCATCGTGGGACGATATCCAATGGGCCCCGCTCATGCCCCCGCCCGGGCCGCCGCCGCCGCCCCTCGGCCACGAGTGTCCGAGTCGCGGTTGCCCGGAGGCCCTGTCGCCTGTCGCGCTCGTCCAGTCCTTGCAAGTCGCCGTGGCGCTTTGCAGCCGCCCCTGGTCGTTGGAGCCCGTCAGCGTGTCGTGGTTGTCGACCTCGGGCTGGCCGGGATCGGGCTGGTGGTTGGGGACGCCGTCCTCGTTCGGCAGATCGTCGATGATCGCCTCGTCGGCCCCGCTGGGACGCGTGTTGGGCAGCTCCTCCTTGTTGTTCGCGACCAGCCGGCCGAGCCGGTCGTACCAGGGCCCCTCGCCGATCCGATCGATCGCGTCGACCTGATTGCCGTCCTCTCCTGCCACGGCGCTCAGGTACGCGCGCCACGTCTTGCTTCCTGCGCCCGGGAGGCTCTTCTCGGCGAGCGTCGCGCAGATCTTGTCCGCGCCGCGGAGACCGGCGCCCGGCCCCGTCTCCCCGAAGCGGAGGTCGCCCCCGAATCCGTCCTGGGAGCCCGACAGCTCCCGCATGGCGGCGAGGCTGGTCACGAAGAAGCTGAATCTCTCGGTCGTCCCGCCGCCGGAGGTGGACGACGCGGCGTCGCCGCCGGAGGTGGACGACGCGGCGTCGCCGCCGGAGGTGGACGACGCGGCGTCACCGGATGACGAGGCGGTGCCGCCCCCGGAGGTGGACGAGGTGGTGCCGCCACCGGATGACGAGGTGCCGCCGCCGCCGGAGGTGGACGAGGTGCTGGTCGCTCCGTCGCTCGAGGCGTCCGCATCCGAGTCCGAGCCGGAGCAGCCGACCACGTGCGAGAACAGCGCGAGGGAGAGAGGCAGCAGCAAGGGGCGATAAGTGCGTGTCATGGTCTCCGTTTCCTTTTCCTTGTTAAGCTGGAGGGCAGCCGCGCCGCGGAGCGGCGAGGCTCACTGGTATGTGAAAGCGCTCTGGCAGGTCTCGCCCTCGGGGCACTGTGAGCTGTCGTTGCATGAGGTGAGCCCCGCGATCACCACCGGTTGCTCGACGCCGGACGAGATGACCAGATCGACCCGGCCGGAGCGCGATCGTCGTCGAGCCCACGGCCCTGCGCCCCCCCGAGCCCGACGTGTCGTTGCTACCAGCCACGCCCACCGCGCTCGAGCAGGCGAGAGACATGGGGGGCGACGACCCAGCCAAGGGCGCTGGCGCCCAATCCGTCTCACGAGTCGTGAAGTTATCAATCCAGCGAACTCTTTGCAACATCCAGATGACCATGTGGCGACGCCGCGGGACCGGAAGTCAATGTTTTTTTGCGGAAGCTCCCCGCACGGACACCGGCGATCCCGGCGTCAGTCCCCTGGGCTCATCCGCCGCCGAGCTCCGACAGGCGCGCGCTGCCTCGGCGCGTGATGCTCTCGCGATGGGGGACGAGGAAATATTCAATGGCGGCGCGCTCGTTGGTCACCCGCTCTCGGAGCCAGACATATCTCGATGCGAGTCAAACTCGTATGCGCTTGGAGAAAGAACGACGTCGCGTCGCGTCGCGGCGTTGGGTGTTCGGGGGAGCGCAGCAGAAGGGCCCGCGCGACGGCCGAGCGCTTCCGCAATGCCGCGCTCGCCGCGGGCGGCAAGGATCGCGGCGCTCCCGGCGAGCGCCCGTACCGCCCTGGCCACTATGCCGCGTTCGTGCTCGATCCCGACGGAAACAACAGGGAGGTCGTCCACCAGGACCGGCCGAACAGGGCGGTGGACGCCATGAACATCACCTTCCGGCCTGGTCGAGCGCGCCGCCATGGCGCCGATCCGCCACCCTTGCGCACCTTATGGCAGATCCGGGGACTTCCCAGCGAGGCGCCTCCATCGTTCCTGATTCCACTTTCGCCCTCCCGGTGGTATCGTGACTGACATGCCCCGGTCTCGGTATCCAGGAGCGTTGTCGCATCAGCGCGTCAATGAGCCTGGGCACGGCGACGGCACGGAGGGTACCGCTCGTGTGGCAAGCATCCGCTTCCGGTGGACAATCTGACGCCAGTCTCCAGAGGGTGGACAGCGCGCGTGTCGTTGCCGCGCGCTCCAGCAGCTCTGGCGACGCCGGTCCCGCTTCTTCTGCAGCCGGGCGGGGCGAGGTAGCGCCGGACCCGCGGCGCAACCAGCTCGTCGCCGGGCGGTACAAGCTCTCGCGGCTGATCGGACGCGGCGCCATGGGCGAGGTGTGGCTCGCGCACGACAGGGCCCTGCGGATCGACGTCGCGCTCAAGCTCCTCACGGTCCAGCGCGAGAGCCAGGCTGGCACCGCCCTGGAGCGCTTCCGGTTCGAGGCGCAGCTCGCGGCGCAGCTGGCGCAGAAGACGGACCACGTCGTCGCCGTCCGCGACGTCGGCGACGATCCCGACGTGGGTCCGTACCTCGTCATGGGCTACGTTCGAGGTCGGTCCCTGAGGCAGCTCATGCAGGAGCGGGGGCCGATATCCCCGGCGGATCTCGCCCCGCTCCTCGGCCAGATCGGAGAGGCACTCTCGGTCGCGCACGGCCTCGGCATCGTGCACCGCGACGTCAAGCCGACGAACGTGTTGCTCGAGGAGGAGCGCAACGGTGAGGTGCGCGCCAAGGTCGCGGACTTCGGCATCGCCAAGTGGATCCGGAAGGACCTGCCAGCCGACTTCCCCCGCCGGACCGCCGACGGCGTGGTGCTGGGCACGCCGGCGTACCTGAGCCCGGAGCACACATGCGACGGGGACACCAACCCGCACTCGGACATGTGGGCGCTCGCGGTCGTCTCGTACGAGGCGCTCACGGGCCGGCTGCCCTTCCCCGGACACACCATGAGCGACGTGCTCGCCTCGATCCTGGCCAGCGCGCAAACGCCGCGGGCGGCGCTGTACCCGGAGGCGCCGCCAGCGCTCTCCGCCTGGTTCACGCGCGCTTTCGCGCTGGATCCGGCGGAGCGGTTCCCCTCGATCGACGCCATGGTCGCCGCCTACAAGGCCGCGGTCGGCCCGTCGGGTGCGCCGGCGCGACCCGAGCTCGCGCGCCGGGGCAAGCTGGGCCTCGCGGCCGGCCTCGTCGTGGCGCTGGGCGTCGTGCTGTCGACCGGCGCGCTGCGGGCGCAGGCCCAGGTCCCCGCCGCGCTGCGGGCGTCGAGCGTCGACGCGCGCGCCGCGTCCATCGTTGACGCCGTGCAGGCGCGCGTCGCGGCCCAGGCGAGCCCACGCCCAGCAGCGAGATCGGGTGACGCCGCGGCGGTCAGGGCCGCCGTCCCCGCGCCCGAGGAGGCCTCCGTCCCCGCCGCCGCGCCGCGCCCCCTCTCCGCGCAGGCCGCGCGCCCGGCCGACCCCCGCCCGGCGCCGCGGAGCGCGCGCCCCCTCCGCGGCAACCGCGCGACGGGCGCGCGAAGCGGGCCCACCGAAGGCGAGCTGCTCAGGACGCGCCACTGAGCGGTTGCTGTGTCCTCCCCCCGGGCCGACGGCGGGGACCAGTAGAGATCCAGAAACGTCTTCGCGGATCGGCGAGCGACTTCGTGTCTGGTTCGTCCTGGCTCCGGTGACGACCTGGACCTGACGGATGGCGCGCATGGAACGCTCCGCCGCTGAACGAGGGAGCTCAGTCGCGTCGACAGGGCGCTCGGCTTCCTCAACTCCGACCTTTCAGCGCCTTCCTTCCGGCCTGGGCCGCGTACCACCTCGACGACGGGACGCCCGAGAAGAGATAGAGTAACCGAGGAGCCAGCACGCATCCTTTCTTCTGATCGGAGGTCGATTTGAAGCTGCTCGAAAATTTGCTGTGGCTGTGCAAGATCCCCTCGCCGACCGGTGAGGAGCGCTTGCTGGCCGACGAGCTGGATCAACGTCTCGCAGCGCTACCCCTGGCCTCACCGTTGCGCCGCTACGGGAACTCTCTGGTAGCGCCGCTCTCGCGCGGGTCGGGCGGCCCGAGGGTTCTACTCGTCGGGCAGCTCGACGTGGCGAACGCGGGGCAACGAGGAGGGGCGCGGGCGGAGAACAACCGCGTGCTGGGTCCTGGTGCTGCCGAGAAGAGCGGCCTCTGCCTGATGCTCGATCTGGCCGAGCGAAGGCCGCCGGTACGCGCCGACATCACCCTTGTCTTTCACGCTCGCGGAGAGTGCGGCTTCGACGCGAGCGAGCTCAGGGTGGTCATGGCGAAGGACGCCGAGCTCCGGGGCGCCGACTTCGCCCTGGTCCTCAAGCCCACGGACAACAAGCTTCAGCTCGGCTCGGGAGGCTCCACGCACGCGACACTGGCGTTTTCAGGCCGCACGGCGCACAGCGGATTGCCCGGGGCCGGCGTGAATGCGATTCACAAGTTCGCGCGCGTGCTCTCTCATCTGGCCGCGTTCGAGCCCGTGCCCGACATCGTGGACGGGCTCACCTGGTACGAAACGATGAGCGCCACCTCGGCGCACGGGGGCCGATCCGGCAGCGTCGTGCCGGACCAGCTGGAGGTGAACGTGCACCACACGTTCGGTCCGAGCACGGACTCCCACACCTCCCAGGACCGGCTGATGGCGCTCGTGGACCGCGTGGGGGCCGTCCGGTTCGAGGAGCTCTCCGAGCCGGCGCCGCCGAACCGGAGCCACGCGCTCATCGCCGCGCTGGAACAGAGCGGCGTCCACGGCGTGGAGGCCCGGCAGACCTGGACGGAAGTGGCGAGCTTCGCGGCGCTTCAGATCCCGGCGGCGAACTTCGGGCCGGGCGCGGAGCGGACGATGCACGCCCAGAACGAGGTGACGGAGCTCCCGGAGCTCGAGCGGGCGCAGACCATCCTCGACCGCTGGTTCGCCAGCATGAAGTGACGCGTCCCTTGCGTCGGCTCAAACGCGATCGAGGACTCGGGCGGCGACCGTGGTTTCACTCTGGCACCGGACCTGTGCGGGGCGCCAGAACTCCGCCGTTGCACCCGCTCCACCGCCCTCCGACGCACCGTTGCACGCAGCTACAATAGCCCGATGGGCACGCGCGAATTTGCGATGAGCCGGGTGCGGAATCATCGTAGCTCTGCAGCGCCGGATCGGAGTTGCCGGTGAGGCTATCCGTGCGGGATACTGCGCAAGAATAGCAGGAGGATGTCGTAGTGCCTGACGTGCACTCGGGGTCGGGCTCCGGATCCGCGCAGCCCTCGTTGATCCGCCCGTCACAATTGTTGTCGATGCTGTCGGTGCACCTCTCGGCTCGCCCCGGGTAGACAGCCGCGTTCGAAACACGCTCCTTTCGACTTCCGTCTACATGGCGACCACGGACGAACTCGAACACGCGCACATCGCGGACGAGCTCATGGGCCTCCGACCTCCTCAATCGCCGTGTCAAGTCGTTCAAAATCCTCACGACATCAACCTGTTTGTTACTCCAGAGCGCCAGTAACTCCCTCCGTCTCCGCGCCACCACGGCTCGAGACGTGAGGAAGGGAGCACCGTCAGCACAGAGTGACGACGGTCACCGGCCGCGCGACCCACCTCACCGAGCGCTGTCTCCGGCCGGCGCCACAGGCAGCCCTCCCGCGCCCCCCCTGTTTCCAGCTGAAGCCATTCCTGGCCCCCTCACCCAAAGATGCGCCCAGTTCACCATAAAACGCTACGGCACGCCAGTTGCAATCAACATCCTGCACACGCTGCTAACCCCCGCCGGGGCGAGTGGGCGATGGCGCCGCGAGCCCGGAACCCATCGCAGAATGCCTGCGCACCAGGCCGGAGGAGTCGGAGACGACCTCAATTCAATGTCGTATTGCACACACGCGCAAGGATCTTGACGACGCGCTCCGCGTCCGCTGGACGGTCTTCGGTCAGGAGCTAGATCTCCTCGCAGCCGCCCCCGCTGCGCCGCGCGAGGTCGACCCGTACGACACCCTCGATACCACGCTCCATTTCGTCGCCTACGCGGATGGGCAGCCCATCGCCACCGCCCGGCTGCTCCTGCCCAACCCCGAGGTAACGGGCGCCCGCCGCGGCTGCCTCGGCATGGACCTGCATCCTGGCGGCCCTCCTGCCGTACATGCTGGAGGCGCTCTCGGCCCACCGCGCTGGAGACGCCGCGGCGCGCCTGGTGGCGCGCGCCCGTATCCCTGGCAGTGCAGGCCACGGTGACGCTCGAACATCTCGGAACCGCCGGCTACTCGTCCGATACGCCCCTCGCGAAGCTCACCCCGGATGGAGCGTACCAGTGGGCTGATGCCCTGAACAGCTCGTCGAATGATCACATGAAGGACATCACGATGGATGGCTCGAACAACCTCCACGTGACCCGCGGCCCTGATGCGCACCGCCTCCCTCCCGATGACTTGTGCCCCGGCTGCCCGAGCGCAAGCTCCCCCTCTCGATGTGCGCCCCGCGCGAGGCGACGATGCATTTTTTCAAATCACCCGCCCCGCCCGTCCGGAACTCCTCTGCAGAGACACCCCGCAGCGCGGCTCCTCCGCGCCGGGGGGAGGTATTACCATGACCGCACCCAGGATTCCGCCGACCTCATCCGCCGCGCAGCGCGCGTCCACCCCCGTGCTACCCTCTGCGTCGATGCCGCCGTCTCTCCGCGTGATCCGTCGCTCCGAGGTCGTGCCGGACCCCGAGCGCTGGGTGCTGACGGAGGAGACGGTGCCCGAGTCGAGCCCCCACGATCTCTTGAGCGAGCGGATCCGCGACCTGTTGCTCGGATGGGCTGCCCGTTCCCAGCGCGTCGTGAAGATCGGTCGCAACCTCGCTGTCCGCTGGGACCGCCAGCATCCGCGGCTCGGCGTCGATCCGGACGTCTACCTCGTCGAGCCGCCTCCCCCGGAGGGGGACGCCGTGCGCAGCCTGAAGCTCTGGAAGAAGGGCCATGCAGCGCCGCGGCTCGCGGTGGAGATCGTGAGCGCGCAGCATCCGACGAAGGACTACGTCGTCGCGCCGCAGAAGTACGCGGCCTGCGGCGTCGAGGAGCTGTGGATCCTCGACCCATCCCTGGAGGGGCCGCGCGCACACGGAGGCCCGTTCCGCATCCAGATCTGGCGTCGCCTGAGCGACGCCTCGTTCGCGCAGGTGCATGCCGGCGAAGGGCCCGCGCGGTCAGAGTTCCTGCAGGCGTGGCTCCACGCCGTACAGACGCCGGCTGGTGGGTCCTTCGATATAAGCACCAGCGCGGCGGGCGCGGAGCGCTGGTTGACGCCCGAAGAGGCGGAGCGCGCCGCCAAGGAAGCTGCGCACCGCGAGTCCGCGCGCGCCCAGCGCAAGGCCGAGGCCGCGCAGCGAGAGGCCGAGGCCGCGCAGCGAGAGGCCGAGGCCGAGCGCGCGGCCCGCGAGGCTGCCGAGCGGCGCGTCCGGGAGCTCGAGGCGCTGCTCGCCCGCGCTCGGTCGTGAGGCGAGCTGAGCCGCGCGGCGTGGCGACGGAGAGCGCGGCTCATGGGAGCGCATCCTCGCTCCTGAAGTGCCTGTTGTCGCGGGGACATTGATGGCTCGATCCGCCAACCTCGACACAATGCGGGGCAAGCGTCTCCCCGTCTCCAACGGACGACGCGAGGCTACTGGCTCAGGTGCTCGATGGTGACCACGCCGTGGCCGCTCGGCGTGCACACGCCTTCCTCCCCCGCGGGGTTGGCGCCGCCGTTCCAGGAGCCGCCGCCGCCTCCCACACGGCCACCGCCGCCTCCCGAGTAACCGCCGCCGCCGCCGCCGCCATAGCAGCCGTTGCCAGCGCCGCCGCCGCCATACCCGCCGTGAGCCAGGCCGCCGCAGGACTTCCCAACCCCGCCCTTACCACCCAGGATCCCTGCCGAGAAGGCGAAGCCGCCTTCGCCGTAGGCTCCGTCGGACGCGCCGTTGCCCAGCCAGCCACCGCCGGCGGAGCCGTAGGACGCGATCCTGGTACCACCGAGGCCGTTGGCACCGCCCGCGATGAACCCGGACGTATAGCTGGAGCTCACCGAGCCACTTACACCAGCCGCGCCGACGCTTCCGTTGCGACCATTGACCAGCGCGCCGGAGCGGACCCCGCCGCCTCCACCGGCGATGAGCAGGGGGGAGCCGTTCAACGTGACGAACGTCCCGCCGCCGCCGCCGCCGCTGTAGGGGGCGGGGGTACCCTTCTGGCCGACGAGGATCGCGACGTTGTCACCGACCGACAGCGTGAAGTCTCCGCTGATCTGAGCGCCGCAGCCGCCAGAGATGTTTATCGCCTGCGAGGCGCTGGCGCCGCGAGCGCCGATCGCCGTGATGCGATAGACGCCGCTCTCCTGCACCGTCCACGATTGCAGCGAAGGCGGTCCCGTCGGTCCCTCGTACGACACCCCGTCCACCGTGTTGGTGAACTTGAGCTTTCCCTTCAGCACCGTGAACGGCGAGAAGCCCTGGGTCATGCCGCAGACCTGGACCACGCTCACCGGATTGTCTGGATCGCTGTAATCGATGCCGCAACTCCATTCATCGGTACAACCGCACGCCGCGAGATCGTCGATACAATTCATCGCTGGCCTGTCCGCTCCCGGCGGAGTTTCAAGCACCTCCCACGCGCTCGTCGTCTCATCATAATGACCAAGGGAGAGGAACTCGGTCGGCTCGGGACCCAGGAACTGCCTCTTCACGCACACCTTCACCAACTGGTCGTCGCCTGGACCAATTGGATAGCTGGCCGTTGTCTTGATGTCGTAATAAATAGGGTTACATCCGACATCTGCGGCGACATCCCCATTCGCGCAGAACGCCACGAATCCCTCCGGCGGCGCGGGACCGAAGGGGGTCTCGGTCACGGTGGTGACGCCGGGCGACGTCACCTGAGGAAACTCCAGGCTCACCTTGAGCGCCGTGCCCTCGATCGGCGTGACCAATACCTTTGGCTTGGAGGGATCTGCGCTCGGGAGTGTGGGTACCGGCGTTCCGAACGTGACTTCCTGGGTGCCGAGCTGTGTCACAGATCCACTGATCGTGGCGTACGAGCTCATGATATAGGTGCCCGGCTCGGCGGCCATGGTCAAGGCGGGCATGTCGCTCGGATCCGAGGAGCCGAACGCTCGGAACCATCGGTACGATCTCGGCGAACCATCACCATTGAATTCGTTCCGGTAGGCATCGATGTAAGGACTGCTCAGGAGGGCCGATGAATCTCTGACGGAGAAATAGGCGTTGCTCTTGACCAGCGTCACGTCTTCGGCGCCGATGTTCTGCGCTGCACCCGGAGCGACCGTGATCGGCGAGACACCGATGTCATTGTAGAGATAGCGGTAGTATTGAACATTGAGCGGGAGCTGTGGGTCGGACGAGTCGGAGAGGCCGAACCTCAGAAGGTAGCGTTTCCACACTCCGCTCGGGAGCAAATGATCGAACCGACCATCGGTCGGCGTGAAGTGCTCGGCCGACGTTTGGATAGCCGGGCTCGGATCCTGGCGTAGGAGCTGCGTATGTACCCAGGAGAGATCAGCGTTGGAGAAGAGACCGCTCACGTTCAGAGTCACCTGGCCCGTGCCCAGCGTCTCGACGAAATCCTGGGTGCTCGTCGCTCCGGCGGTGATGGTGACACGATGCGACCTGGTTTCGGAGTACTGGGATGCGAAGTTGCTCCGCAGGTACACGTCGTACTGGCCAGGCGAAAGGTCGATCGTGTAGGAGCCATCAGGAGATACCTGCATCGAACCGTTGGATCCCTGGGTTGGCGTGTTGTTGACACCCCTGAAATACAAAGTTTGATCGGTGATGCCGCCGCCCGGGTCAAAGGCGATGATCCCCTCAAGCGTCCCCGTGCTGGTGAGATCGATCGGCCAGCTCACGCTCGCTTGCTCCGCTTGCAGATTGACCGTCTGCGCGCTGAGGGGACGCGTGACCTGGGTCGTCCCGTCTGCGGCGACCAGGCCGACCGTGCCGTACACGCTGACCGCATCCCGGGGAACCATCACATTCCAGCTCGTGACAGATGACGGCCGCGGGCCGGAGAGGTTGTTGTATGTCCTCGCGAAGTAAGACTCGGCGCTGGTGCCTACGGACGCATACACGTCATAATAGGCGATCGCACCTCCAGTCACGTTGATCGTGAAGTTGACGCGACGGGTACTCGGGTATTGCCAGTCGACCGTGGTCGGCCCGTTCGCGTTGTCGACAAACACCGACGCCGACCGGCCGATCCGCAGAAACGTCGACCCAGCGGTAGGATTGCTGAAGTAAGCCTCGATGCTGGGGGTATAGCTGTGGCCGCTCTCCACGGTCATCGAGTACGTGCTCGTCGTGACTGACTCCCTCGCCCCGAATCCGTCGGGGGAAGAGGCGGACACCGTGGCGCTCGTGAGCGTCTCGCCGCTGAACGACAGCTTGCCCGTCATCTCCGCGGGATTGAGGATCAACACGGTCGACGCGGCGGCGCCGCCTGCGATGACCAAGCTCGCGATGAACACCGCGCCGCCCGCTACCCACACCAGCGATTTCTTCGATCGCACACGCATAGTTCGCTCCTGGTCTCTCCATCTCGACGCAGGCGAGCTGACGCTCGGCCCGCAGAAGTGGCCCCGCTTCTCCGCGCTGGCGGATACGGCGAGGCTCTCCCGCACAGCGTGCGCGAGGTTCGCCGTGGTCGTTCACGGGCCGCCTCGAGAATCGGCTGACTTCAACTGGCGAGCCGCGCTGCAAAGTAAGCCCGAGCTCGGCGGGTCGATATACTACTTTTGTGGTATGCCCCCGGAGGGCATCGGAAGGTCTGACGTAACCCTCGCCGTTGCCCGTGACCGCATGCGGGACGGCGGTCCCGGCGATTGCCGGTGTCCCGAGTACCGGCGACGGCGCGGCTCGTGTCAGCTATCCGCGTGTGTCGCAAAGGCATGTGACCATGACCCAGAACATCTACGACGATCCCGGATTCTTCGAGGCCTACAGCCAGCTCCGCCGGTCCGTCGAGGGCCTCGACGGCGCACCGGAGTGGCCGGCCCTGCGGGCCCTCGTGCCCGACCTGACGGGCCTGCGCGTGGTGGACCTCGGCTGCGGCTTCGGCTGGTTCTGCCGGTGGGCGCGAGAGAACGGCGCGGCCCATGTGCTCGGCCTGGACGTGTCCGAGCGCATGCTGCAGCGGGCCAGGTCAGCGACGTCGGACGAGGCGATCGCCTATGCGCGGATGGACCTGGAGCGCCTGGACCTGCCGGAGGCGGCGTTCGACTTCGCCTACAGCTCCCTCGCCCTGCACTACATCGAGAACCTGGGCGGGCTGCTCGCGGCCGTACGCCGCGCCCTGACGCCGGGAGCGCGCCTGGTCTTCTCGGTCGAGCACCCGATCTACACGGCCCCGAGCCGCCCCGGCTGGCGCGTCGACGCGGACGGGCGCAGGACCTGGCCGGTCGACGGCTACCTCGTGGAAGGCCCGCGCACGACGAGCTGGCTGGCCGAGGGCGTGGTGAAGCAGCACCGCCCCCTCGGCGCCACGCTCAACGCGCTCCTCCGCGCGGGCTTCGCCGTCTCGCACGTGGAGGAATGGGGCCCGACCGACGCGCAGATCGCCGCCCGGCCGGAGCTCGCGGAGGAGCGCGAGCGGCCGATGTTCCTGCTGGTGGCCGCACAGGGCTAGCGCGTCCGCCCTCGGGCCTCCGCGACGTCGCTCCCCTCCCCCGCGTCAGTCCCCCCCGCCCCCCACCTCGCGCCAGCGGATATCCACCCGCTTCGCGCCGAGCTGGGTCGCGAGCGCCGTGAGCTGCCGCTCGGCCTGCGCCTTCGCGCGCGCCATCACGTTCCCCTCGAGCGCGGCCTTCTCGATCGCGGCCGTCGCCTCCTTCCGGGCCCGCGACTCGAGCTGCTCGTTGCGCCGCGCGAGCAGGCTCGTCGACCGCGTGTAGACGTACGTCTCCTCCTCGTCGAGCCGCGTCGAGAACACCTCCGGCGCCGGCAACGTGAGCCGGGCGACGCCGGTCTCTGGATCCATCGCGATGTCGTCCTCGCCGATCCGCGCGAGATCGACGCCGATGGTGACGTGGCCGACCGCGACGAGCAGGAGGGCGTCGGTGGCCTGGACCAGACCGAAGAGGCGGCTCTGCCGGTCGGCCAGATCCACGACCTTCTCGACGTGCACCTCCGTTGTCTCGAGCCGCGCCAGATCGCGGATCGCGATCACGAGCGCGGGGGACGGCCGCGCGACGACGGTGTCCGGAGGCGCGGGGGCGCGGAGGCGCGGCGCCACCACGAGCGCGCCGAACCCGACCGACGCGAGCAGCGCGACGACGAGCAGCGCGATCCGCGCGGCGCGGCCCGCCGGCGCGCGGGGGCGCGGCGCGTGAACGGCGACCGAAGCGTAAGGGTCCTGGAGCGGGCCTTCCATCAGGGCTACCTCCGAGGACCACGGGCGCGCTGCAAGCGCTCGCGGCAGCGCCGCTGGACAGAGACCAGCGAGCCGCGCGTCCTCGTGAAAGAGTTCTGAGAACAGGAAGGCCGGAAGGCGAGAAGAAATCAACCTGCCGCGACCGCCGGGGCCCGCCCCGCCCGCGAAGCGGCCCCCCACCGCCGCGACCGCGCGACGCCCGCGCACCCGAGAAACCGCGCGACGCCCGCGCACCCGAGAAACCGCGCGACGCCCGCGCACCCGAGAAATCGCGCGACGCCCGCGCACCCGCGCATCGGCCTCACGCCGCCGCGAAACGACCTCACGCCGCGGGCAACGTGCACCGCGGCGCGACCGCCCTCGGGCCCGCGCTCGCCGACGAGAGCGCCCGCTCGAGCATCCAGTCGTCCACGTCGCCCTCGGCCGCCTGCTCCAGCGCGAGCCGCACATCGCGGCTCGCGCAGCCCTCGGCCGCGATCCGCAGCCGCTCCGCGGTCTGTCCATCGCGCCACGCGGAGAGCGCGAGCGCGGCGCCGATCCGGAGCTCGGCCGGCGCCGCGCCGTCCTCGAGCACCGCGAGCGCCTGCTCCCGCGTCAGCTTCGCCGTGCGGTAGTCGGCGCCGGACTCGCTCACGAGCCGGCGCAGCGCCGCCCGCCAGGCCGTCGCCGGCAGGCCGCGGCGCTCGAGCAGCGCGCCCGCGCGCGCCGCCTCGGGAGCGCCGCGCCCGCTCCGCTCGCGGAGCAGCGCGAGCAGGTGCTCGCGGCGCCGCTCCGCGAGCACCATGCTGAGCCCCGTCTCCCGGGGATCGCGCAGCAGCTGCAGCGGCACGAGGGTGAGCGGGAGCTCCTCGCCGCCCGCGAGCACGAGCTCGACCCCGAGCGCCGTCTCGTCGACCCGCTCGATGCAGCTGAAGGGGATGAAGCGCTCGCCCGCGTCGTCCCGGAGCGAGAGCCCGTCGCTGCCAGCCACCAGCACGCGGCGCGCCGAGCCCTCCCTGAGCAGCGCCGCGAGCACCCACGCCGCGGCGCCCGTGACGGCGCCGAGCGAGAGCGCGACGTCCGCGTCCAGCACCGACCAGCAGATCAGCGACACGAGCGCCGCGACCCCGACGAACAGACGGCGCCGGAGCGGCGGCGGGACGTCGTCGTAGAGCCGCGCGCTCCACGTGCCCCGCGCCCGGCCGGCGGCGATCGCGCCGACGAGCCGCTCCGCGTCGCCCGGATCGTCGAGGCGCACGCGGATGATGTCGCCGTCGTCCGTCCTCAAGGCGACCTCGCCGCCGGAGCTCGAGAGCCGCGCGCTCGTGAGCGAGGGGAGCGAGAACGACCTCCGATCGCCAGGACGCTCGATCCACAGCGCGCTGCTCACCCGGACGACCGCCGCGCCGGACGAGCCCACCGCCGCCAGCAGCCACGCGAACGGCGCGTACAGCATGCACATCACGCAGACCAGCGCGAGCAGCGACCCGAGCAGCGCGAACGGCATCAGGACGCTCGTCGCGAGCGGGCCGGCGAGCGGCTCCACGAGCGAGGCGACCGAGAAGAGGACGAGCAGCCACGCGAGCGTCGAGGTCCACATCCGGCTGATGAACCGGGCGTCCGCGTAGGGCTGGACGACAACCCCGCAACGCTTGAACACGCCGTCACTTCCAGCGGTTCCTGCCACCCCATCACGGTGAGGTCCCCCGCCCGCCAGTTCAAGCACACAGCGCAATTTCAGCGCAGGAGGAAGCCCGCGCCGTCGCGGCGGCGGCCGTCCTCAGTACGCGTCGGCCGGGGCGCGCGCGTCCGCGGGGAGCGTGAGCGGGAGCATCTCCACGGCCGCGTCCCCGCCGTCGAGCCACTGGTACCGCGCCAGGTTCGAGAGGACACGACCCACATAGGTGCGCGTCTCGTCGTAAGGGATCCGCGCCACCCACACGTCGGTATCCCTGTCGATGCTGCCCTCGAGCCAGTGCGACACGGCCTTCGGGCCAGCGTTGTACGCCGCCGTCGCGAGCGGCAAGCTGCCCGCGAACGTCCGGAGCAGCTTGCCGATGTAGAAGCCGCCGAGGCGCAGGTTGAGCGGCGCGCTCTTGAGCTGATCGAGCTCGAAGCCGAGCGAGAGCTCGCTCGCCGCCTTCTTCGCCGTCGCCGGCATGAGCTGCATGAGCCCGACGGCGCTCGCGGGGCTCACCACGACGGGATCGAACGCGCTCTCCTGGCGCATCAGCGCGTGAACGAGGCCCCTCGGCAGCGCGTGCTGCGCCTCGAGCGCGCGCACCTCGCCGGCGTACGGCTCCGGGTAGACGCACTCCCACGTCCAGCGCTCGGCCTGCGAGGGCGCGCGCTGGAGCGCCGCGGCGGAGACCGCCCGCGTGCCCACCCGGTAGCGGCGCTTCGCGGACGAGAGCATGCCGTACATCCTGCAGAGCGCCTCGCTCTCCTGGCCCGCGTAGGGCAGCGTGACCTCGCGCTCGTTGTCGGCGAGGTGGGCCTCCGCGTCGCGATCGAGCCCCATCGAGGCGAGCAGCGCCGCGGCCGGCGGCAGCTTCACCTCCACGGCGCTGGCGTCCCGGACCGACGCCGGGACGAGCAGCGGCGGCATGGGCGCGCCCACCGCCGCGAGGCGCGACCGCGCGAGCAGCGCGCCCCACGAGAGCGGCTGCTCCCGCATCACCTGCGTCCAGAGCCGCACCGCGCCGTCGCGGTCGCCGCCGCGCAGCGCCGCGAGCCCCGCGAGCTCGCGCAGCCTCGCCACGTCGGCCGCGCCCGCGTCGCGCGCGAGCTGCTCGAGCGGCTGCCGCGCGCGCGCGGCGCTGCCCGTCGAGAGCATCGCGAGCGCCCGCTCGCGGAGCGCGTCGCCGCGCCGCTCGCTCTTCGGGTAGGCGTCGATGAACCGGCCGTACTGCGCGACAGCGTCCGCGTAGCGCCCGACCTGCACGAGCAGCCGCGCCGCGAGCAGGCTCGAGAGCTCTCCCCACCGGGTCTTCCGGAACCTGCGCGCGACCTGGAGGTGCCGCTCGATCGCCTCGCCCTCGCGCTGCAGCCGCGAGAGCGAGCGCGCGGCGAGGTGCAGCTGCTCCGCCTGGCGCGCCGACGGCGACGCCGCGACCTTGAGGAACGCCGCGGCCGCGCCCTCGTAGTCGCGCGCCTGGTACAGCGCCGCGGCCCGCCGGTGGTGGAGCTCCGACGCCGGCACGCCCGACAGCCCGTCGAGCTCGGCGATCGCCTCGGCCGCGCTGCCCGCGGCGACCATGGCGTCGACCTTCTGGAGCCGATCCTGCGGCGAGAGCTGCCCCGGCATCGCGGCGAGGAGCTCCGCGGCCTCGCGCCCGTCGGCCGATGAAGGCGCGCTCTTCACGAGCCACCGGAGATCCGCGAGCGCGAGCGCCGCCGCGGCGGCGCCCGCGCCGCCCTTCTCGCCAGACCGCTCGGCCGCGTCGCGCACGCCGAGCAGGACGCGCGCCCGCGCCATCCGCGCCGCCGCCTCGTCGCGCGACCTGCGCGCGCGCTGCGCCGCCGCCACGGCCCGATCCGCGAGCGCGCGGGCCTGCTTGAGATCGCCGCCCTTCATCGCGGCGATCGCCGCGCGCGAGAGGCCGGGGGCGTCGCCGACGCCCTCGAAGTACGCCGCCGCCGCGAGGAACGGCCCCACCTCGAACGCCGCCTCGGCGCGGTAGCGCGCCACCTCGCGGGCGAGCAGCGGCAGCGCCTGCTCCAGGCCGTGGAGCAGCTCCACGGCCTTGCCGTGATCGCCGAGCTCGAACGCGACGCGCGCCCGCGCGTACTTCATCGCCGGCAGCGTCCGCTGGTCCACGGGCAGCGCGTCGAGCCGCTCCGCCGCCTCGGCCCAGCGCTCGAGCCGCACCGCCTCGACCCACGCGCCGTCCACCATGGACGGCGCGAGCGGCGCGAGCGGCGCGACGGCGGCGGCCAGGCCGTTCAGGGCGAGCGGCACGGGCGGCGGCGCGGCGCGCGCGGTGCTCTGCGACGGCGGCGGCCCGGCCGCGTGGTGCTCTGCGCACGCGGCGAGCAAGAGGCCGAGGACACACGCGGCGGCCAGCCGGCGACGCGCTACCCGTGAAGACGGCTTCGGTAACGACGGAGCCCGTTTCATAGCCGACCCGGCGCGGTGGACGACCCGCCGGCAGCGCGCCGTGAGGAAAGAGCCCAACGGGGCGACGGCCACCGCGCGCAGGCCGCTCGCACCGCAGCGCTCGCGCTGCCGACCACTCTAGCTAGCAAGCTTCGATGCCAGGTCGCAAACAAAGTGGCGGGACGGACGCGATCCACTGCTTTCCGATCTCGACGTCCTCCTCGAACAGGAAGGCCGCCACCTCATCGAGCGAGCCGGCCCGGTTCGGCGGCGCGCCCAGACGGAGCGCCGCGGCCTTGCCGAACGCGGCGACCACCGGGTGCGGCGAGCTCGCGAGGCGCAGGAGCTCCGGCACGAGCTCCGCCGCCCCGAGCACGCCCGCGAGGATGGCCGCCAGCGGCCGCGGATCGGCGGGGCAGTCGTAGCTCCACGACAGCGCCGAGCGCAGCACCGCGATCGTCTCGGGCGCCGCCGTGCGCGTCGCCGCGGTGCGGTAGCCGCCCCCGGGGAGCGCGAGCTGCGCGGAGCCGCGGCTCGTCGCGCAGACGCCGTCCGCCACCTGCAGCAACGCCGCGGCGATCGGCTCGGTCACGCCGTCGCCGAGCACGGTCTGCCCCTCGATGTCGCCGGCGACGGGCCGCGCCGCCTCCTGCGCGTAGCCCTCGAGGTTGGCGAGGAGCCGCTCCAGGTCCACCGCGCCCGCGGCGCGGCCGGCGAGCACGTCGCGCTCGGTGTGCACCGTCACGAGGCTCGACACGATGGCGGGCGTCCCGCCGCGCATCGTGTGGGAGACGTCCACGCTCACGCGCTTCACCGCGGGCCACCGCAGCACGCGCGGCTCCGTGTCCGGGTCGACGAGGATCCCCCAGGGGACGACGGCCATCGTCACCTCGCGCGCGCCGCGCTGGGCCGGGAGGCGCGGCTCGGCGCGGGCCAGCGCGAGCACACCGAGCGCGCTCCCCATGGCCATGAGCCCCAGCGAGAGCGTCTGGCTGCCGGCGCTCCAGACGGCCGCGGAGATGCCCGCGAGCCCCGCGGAGCCCGCCGCGGCGAGCGCGCCGGTCGAGCCGGGCTCCGGGTGGAGGCACACGTAGCGGAAATCCGGCGGAGGCAGCTTGCGCAGCACGGTGACGACCCCGGAAGACGAATCTAGGCTGCCGCGCCCCCGCGCGCTACCGGGTGCGCGGGCGGCCGCGCGCACGCGCGAGGCATGCCACGGCGCGTCGAAGGCGCGCCAGCGGCCGAACGTCGGTGCTGGGGGCGTTCCGCGGGCGCGCTGCGCGGTGATAGCTTCGCGAGCGGTGCTGCTCTCTCGCGTCCGCCTCGCCCACGTCGGCCCCTTCGATGACCTCTCGCTGTCCTTCGGGGACGCCTCCGGCGCGCCGCGCCGGCTCGTGGTCCTCTTCGGCGGAGACGGTGTGGGCAAGACCTCGATCCTGTCGGCGATCGCGTCGACGCGGCCCGGATACGCGGTCGCACAGCTGAGGTCGCGCGGTGAGGAAAGCGCGCCCCCGGTCGTGGTCACCGACTGGATGCTCGGGACGGACGATCCGGCGCGCGCGCACCCGCTGCGCATCGCGAGCCCGAACGCGCGCCTCGACGAGCCCGAGGACGCGGCGCTCCTGCGTCGGCGGGAGCAGTCGCTGTTCGAGCGGCGCGCGGCGGAGGGCGGCTTCGTCCTCGTCGCGCTCTCGGGCGCGCGCTGGTTCTCCCGCACCTCGATCGTGCTGACGACGCCCGAGCGCAGCATCCTCCGCTACGACGTGCGCGCGGCCGCGAGCTTCGACGACGCGACGCGGACCGACCTGGCCCGCGAGACGAAGCAGGTGCTCTCGTTCGTCCCGGTCGCGGCCGCGCTCGCGCGCGGCAACGCGACGGAGAGGCCCGTCGCGCCGCCAGGCGGGCACGACGGGCGGAACGGGCACGAGGGGCCAGGCCGACACGACGCGCCGTCGAGCGCGCGCCCCGATGCGCACGCGGACGGGCAGCCTGACGCGCAATCGGACGCGCCGTCGAACGCGCAGTCGGACGCGCCGTTGGACGTACGATTGCACGCGCAATCCGCCCGCCTCGACGCGCTCGATCGCGCGCTGAAGGAGGTGCTCTCGGCGCTGCTCGACGGCCACGGCGCGCGGTACGTGGGCGTCGATCCGCTCCGGCTCGAGCCGATCTTCGAGCGCGCGGACGGCCAGCGCGTCGACTTCGACGACCTCGGGCGCAGCGCGCGGCACACGATCGCGTTCGGCGCGCTGGCGCTCCGCGCGCTCGCGGCCGCGCACCCGAGCGGCGATCCGCGCCTCGCCGAGGGGGTGGTGCTGATCGACGACATCGAGGCGCAGCAGCCGGTACACCGCCAGCGATCGCTCGCCGCGCGCCTGCGCGCGGCGCTGCCCAACGTGCAGTGGATCATCACGACCTCGTCGCCCGCGATCGCGCTCGGCTGCGAGCTCTCCGACGTGATCGCGCTCCGCCGCGAGCCCTCGTCGGGGCGCGTCGAGCTGCACGAGGGCCCGGACGCCGTGCTGCACTGAGCCGCTCGGCGGCGGCGCGGTCCCGGGTTCACCCGTCCCCGAGGCGCGCGCCCCTGCGTCACGCCACGCGGCGCGGCCCCGGGCTCACGCCGCTCCAGCGGCGCGCCGAGCGCGTCAGGCGAGCGGCACAGCGAGGAGCACGACCTCCTTGCCGCGCACCTCGATCTTGTAGCGCATCGGCTTGCCGTGCTTCTGCCCGAGCTGTTGCTCGCTCGACTTGAGGCGGGCGACGAACGCGTCGCGCGTGATGTGATCCACCGGGTCGCCGAGCGACTTCTTCGCGGACATGTACTCGGCGAAGATGCGCGCGTAGTAGGCGTCCTCCGGCTCCTCGAAGAGCGCCTTGGCGTCCGCCGGGATCTCGTCGGCGGGCAGCGCGGCCATGCGCTCGTCGACCTCGAGGGCGTCCCGGAACGACGCCGACGTCGGGGCGCGCGACGGGCGCCCCTCGGCGTCGGTCTCGTCCTCCTGCACGCCGAGCAGCTGGTTCAGGAGCGAGTTCAGCCGGAACACGAGCCCGCCGAGCTCGGCGTGCTCGATCTCGAACCTCAGATCCGTGCGGCCGTTCATGATCGCGAGCAGGCCGTCCTCGATCTCGGAGACCGGATGCGAGATGTACGCGTCCAGGAAGTAGGCGGCGACCACGACGAGCACGAGGCCGAGCGCGCAGACGCCGAGCAGCGGCCAGAGCAGCGAGCTCGCGAGCCCCGGCGTCCGGGGCTGCGCGATGCTGAGGAGCACCGCCCGCCGCCCGTCGCCGTAGCCGTCGAGCGCATGCCCGACCGCGGTGTACTCGCCGGACAGCCCGCCGATGTCGACCGTCCGCCCGTAGCTCAGCGCCTGCAGGGCGCTGTCCTTCGCCGGCGACGCCGTGAGCGCCGCGAGCAGCGGCGCGGGGGCGTCGCGCGACTTCGCCACGACGTCGAGCCCGTCGCCCGACTGCATCGCGACGACGAGGAGGCGCCCGCTCGTGCGCTCGCTCGCGTTCGTCAGCCGCTCGTCGTTCAGCGCGGTGCCCACCGCGACGGCGCCGATGATCTGCCCGGCGTCGCTGCGGATGGGCGCGTACGACGCCAGCAACTGCTCGTTGCGCGCCCGGCTCACCCACACGTCCGAGCCGGTCACGCCCTGCTCGATGGCGAGCTTCAGCGACGGGTAGACGGCGCCGAGGTTGTCCCCGCGCATGAGCGCGGAGGCGTTCCGCCCGAGCACCACGCCTTTCGTGTCGACGAGGACCACGAGCGAGGGCGGGGTCCTGGCCAGCTCGGGCGAGGCGGCGACCGCCTCCCGGATGGCGTTGGCGGCGCTGGTGGCCGCCTCGGCGCGCGCCGGGGCGGTCCCGGCGTTGAACGGCTCGCGCAGCTTCGGGTCGCTCGCGTGGGAGGCGAGCCACCGCTCCAGCACGAGGCCGTCCACCTGCAGCTGCGCCATGGCGGCCGCGAGGGCGCGGGGCGCTTCGCCCGGGCTCGCGATCTCGCCGAGGGAGGCGCGCGCGAGGGCGTACGAGAGCCCTCCGACCATGAGGACAATCACGGCGAAGACTGCGATGATCTTTCCGCGCATCCTGCGTCTCCACTCCTTCTTGCCGGG
This sequence comes from Sorangium sp. So ce321, assembly GCF_051530195.1. Lineage (NCBI taxonomy): Bacteria > Pseudomonadati > Myxococcota > Polyangiales > Polyangiaceae > Sorangium > Sorangium sp. So ce321. Next base: position 10,398,899 of record NZ_CP150329.1, read on the forward strand.
GCTCAGGGCAAGCTACCATCCGCTGCGGCGCTGCTACAACTCTCCACCCAGCTCATGGTGCACTTGAATCAGCACTCCGAAGGCCCGCGCCTCTACGTCGTCGACGATGCGCTGTTCGAACAACACCGCGCGCGCGGCGCGCACCCCGAGCGCCCGGAGCGCCTCGAGGCCGCCCGTCGCGCGATCGAGCGCTGCGCCGCGTCTGGCCTCACGCTGGAGCGCGTCGCGTCGCGCGACGCCGCCGAGGAAGAGCTCGCCCGGGTGCACGCCCCTCGGTACCTGGAGTCGCTCGGCCGGCTCAGCGGCCACTACGCGGCGCTTGACCCGGACACCTACGTCGTCCCGCGCTCGGTCGACGCGGCGAGGCGGGGCGCCGGCGCGGCGGTGGCGCTGGTCGAGGCGGTGCTCGCGGGCCCCGGTCAGCTCGGGGTCGCGCTGCTACGCCCGCCTGGCCACCACGCCACGCGCGAGGCGGGCATGGGCTTCTGCCTCCTGAACAACGTCGCCGTGGCGGCGAGGGCCGCCCTGAGCAGCGGGCTGTCGCGGGTGGCGGTGATCGACTTCGACGTGCACCACGGCAACGGCACGCAGGACATCTTCTGGGACGACCCGCGGGTGCTGTTCTGCTCGCTGCACCAGTGGCCGTTCTACCCCGGCACCGGCGCCGCCGAGGAGGTCGGCGGCGGTGAGGGCGCGGGCTACACGGTGAACGTGCCGCTGTCCGACGGGGCGACGGATGCGGTCTACGAGGCGGCGTTCGACGAGATCATCCTCCCGGTGCTCGACGAGTACGCGCCCGAGCTCATCCTGGTCTCGGCGGGGTTCGACGCGCACGAGCGCGACCCGATGGCGACGATGAAGCTGTCGCGCTCGGCCTACGCGGCCATGGGCCGCCGGCTCGCGGCGATGGCGACCGCGAAGGCGAAGGGGCGGCTCGCCTTTCTCCTGGAGGGTGGCTACGACCTGGCCGCGCTCGAGAGCTCGCTCGCGGCGGCGCTGCTCGCGGCTTCCGGCCGCGAGGCCGCGGAGGAGCTGGCCGGCGCGCCCGGGCAGTCCGGCGCGCCCGGGCAATCGGCGCCGCCGCCGCGCGCGCCGATCTCGACGCGCCACCGCGCGGACCTGGACCGGGCCCGCCGGGTCGCGCTGCGCCGCTGGGCAACGCTCTGAGCGAGGCGCCCGGCGCCGCGCCGCAGCCGGGGGCGTGGAGGAGGAGGCCGCCGGGCGCGGGGGGTTGAAGCAGACGGCCAAGGGGGCGGCCGCGGCTCGCAGCAAGGGGGTGGCCGCGGCGCGCGGGTGTGCGCGCGGGTGTGAACGAGGGCGGGCCGAGGCGGCAGGAACGGGCGCGCGGGCCGCGGGAGGCGGCGGCCGCCAGCGCCTCCCGGGGGCGGGGGGAGAAAACAGCGACGCGACGGTGCGTTTACCCGATTGCACTCTGCGCCGAGCTGAGTATTCTGCCAGGCCTTCGCAGCCCACGGGCCGCGAAGAACGGTGGGTATAGCTCAGTTGGTAGAGCACTGGATTGTGGCTCCAGTTGTCGCGGGTTCGAATCCCGTTACTCACCCCAGGTAGAACAGCCCGAAGCGGCGCCGCTCATGCCCTGGCCGGCGGACTCGCTTCCGCTACTTCGCCCAGAGCACCGCGAGATCCAGCTCGATCGCGTCGAAGGGCTCGACGCGGACGTGCGCGGCGTCGCGGTGGACGACCGCGGGCCCCCAGCGACGATCCTGGCCGAGCACGTACACCTCGAGCGTCCGCGCGATCGGGTCGACGAGCCACGCGTAACGCACGCCCTCGCGCGCATAGACCGGCATCTTCTCGTCGCGGTCGAAGGAAGCCGTCGACGGGCTCAGGACCTCGCAGATCCAGTCCGGGGCGACGGCGAAGTAGGCCGTCTCGGGCAGCTCGGGCATGCGCTCGCGGCGCCAGCCGGCGAGGTCGGGCACGAGCGCCTCCACCTCGCCCGGCGCGTCCGGGTCGGGGAAGTGGAGCTCCGGCTCGTCCAGGATGACCCAGCCCCCCGGGCCTCCGCGTCCACGCTGGAAGGGGCCGATGAGCTCGCCTCCCAGGCCCGACGACGTCCAGGCGTGCTTCGGCGCTGGCCGAGGGAACACGTGCAGGGTGCCGCGGACGAGCTCCGCGACCTTGTGCGGCGGGACGGCTTCGAGGTCGGCGTACGTGGCGCGACGCTGCTTCTCGGCGGGCTGACCCATGACCCGAGCCTGCCCGGGGACGCGAGGCAAGGCAAGGCGGCGAGGAGCACGCGCAGGGCGGCGCGTCGGCTGGAGCGCTTATCGGCTCAGGGCTACGACCGCGCCGCTCAACTCTCGTTTCCACCGAGCCTTGTGTCCGGAGAAGGCCGGATGAGCCATCGATTTGCGATCGGCGTGCATGGCACTGGCCAGCAATTCAAGCCGCCAAGCAAGTCGGCGTGACGCGCGGCACACCGGCGGCGCGCCACGCGCAACCTGGTTTCTGCCGGGGCGCCGCTCATCCCCTGGCCGGCGGACTCGCTTCCGCTACTTCGCCCAGAGCACCGCGAGATCCAGCTCGATCGCGTCGAAGGGCTCGACGCGGACGTGCGCGGCGTCGCGGTGGACGACCGCGGGCCCCCAGCGACGATCCTGGCCGAGCACGTACACCTCGAGCGTCCGCGCGATCGGGTCGACGAGCCACGCGTAACGCACGCCCTCGCGCGCATAGACCGGCATCTTCTCGTCGCGGTCGAAGGAAGCCGTCGACGGGCTCAGGACCTCGCAGATCCAGTCCGGGGCGACGGCGAAGTAAGCCGTCTCGGGCAGCTCGGGCATGCGCTCGCGGCGCCAGCCGGCGAGGTCGGGCACGAGCGCCTCCACCTCGCCCGGCGCGTCCGGGTCGGGGAAGTGGAGCTCCGGCTCTATCAGGATGCGCCAGCCACCAGGGCCACCGCGCCCGCGACCGAAGGCGCCAACGAGCTCGGTAGCCAGCTCGGTCTCTGCCTGTGCATGCCGCGGCGCCGGCCGGGGGAACACGTGCAGGGTGCCGCGGACGAGCTCCGCGACCTTGTGCGGCGGGACGGCTTCGAGGTCGGCGTACGTGGCGCGGCGCTGCTTCTCGGCGGGCTGACCCATGGAGCGAAGCCTGCCCGGGGGCAGACGGCGGGGCAAGACGGTGAGGGGCGCTGCCGAGAGCACGACCCCGCGGCCACCGAACCGAGCGCTCGACGCGAGGCGGGCTGCTCACCCACGACCGCGCCCGCGCGGCACACAACGATGAGCGCGCCCGCACGGCATGGTGCGAATCGCTCGATTCAATAAGTACTCTCCGCGCGCCCCGGAGACATCGATTTCTGGATATCCATCCATCGCGGTGAGCCATTGCCCCATCCCCCGGAGACAGCAAGTCTTTTTTCTGTAACCAGTTTGCCACAGTACCCGCGTAGCGTCCGCGCCCATGAAAACCACTCTCCCTGGGAGCCGCGCGCTGGCCGCGCGCCTCATGTCTGCCGCCCTCCTCGCGCTCGGCGCGCCGGGGCTCGCGTCGTGCGCCGTCGAGCCGGCCGACGCCGCGGATCATGCCGAGTTGCCGGCCCCCGGCGACGTCGATGTCGTCCGGCCGCTCAAGCTGTCAGAGCGCGCCCGCGTGCCCGAGAAGGAGCCGGGGTTCGTCGCTGCAGAGCTCGAGGCCCACGAGATCGTCATCACCCACGACGGGAGCCTGCCGCCGTTCGCCGCGGGCGACGTGCTCGGCGGCACGGCGGGCGGCGGCTACCTCGTCCGGGTCGTGAGGGTCCGCGCACTCGACGACGCCCGGGTCGCGCTCGAGACGACGCCCGCCCGCCTCACGGAGTTCCTCACCGAAGGACACTTCCACGTCCACTACGACGCTCGCGAGTACGCGCGCGCCATCGACGAGCACCTCGCGCGCGCCCGCGAGCTCGGCGAGGAGGACGGCGAGCAGATCGCGAGCCAGGCAGAGGCCCTGAAGGTCTCGTCCGGCGCCTCGATGAAGCTCCTCGATCTCTCGTCGGCCTCCCTCCCGGCCTCGTGCGGGATCACCGCGCACGGCGCGGCGGCGCTCGATGTCACGGCCGAGCTCTCCCCGGCGCTCGACCTCGAGGTCCACGTCGGCCCGAGAGGCAAGCTCAACCCGGTGCCGGAGCTGAAGCAGCTCCGCTTCGTCGCGTCCGGCAAGCTCGACGTGAGGGCCAGGCTGGAGGGCGCCGGCACGGTCACGGGGAGCTGTACGGTCGACCTGCTCGAGCTCGCCGGCGGCGTCCCGAGCCTGCCGCTGCCGACGCTCACCTTCTGGGTGGGCCCCGTGCCCGTGATCGTCACCACGGAGGTCGTGCCGAGGGCGAAGGCCGACCTGGCGCTCTCCTTCACGGCCGCCGAGCTGGCGGCCGAGGCGCAGACGACCGCCGAGATCGAGGCCGGGGTCGATTACACGGACGAGACGTGGAGCACGATCTGGGAGCCCTCGTGCGCGGCCTCGGGGACAGCCTCCGTCGGGGCGCCCGGCGCGATCACGGCGTCCGGCAAGGTGAGCGCCGGCGCGGAGCTCCGGGCGCGCCTGTACGGCATCCTCGGCCCGAACGTCGGAGTCCAGGCCTACGCGCGCGTCACGGCGGAGACCGCGCCGCCCTACTGCTCGTACGACGCGCGGGTCGACGGCGGCGTCCGCGCCTACGCCGAGGCGGAAGCGGGCGTGTCGGTCGGCCCGCTCGACCTGACGTTCAAGAGCCTCGATCTCGTCGATCTCGAGCTCTTGCGCTTCGACGGCCCGCACACCTCGGGCAAGCTCCGCGACGCGCCCGAGTGCGACGCGGAGCCCTGATCACGGCGCCCTCTCGGACCGGGAGGCGACACGGAGGCGAGGCGCCTCGCCTGCCGCGCGCCCGAGCGCCTCACTGGTCCGCGCACAGCACGTAATCGCAGGACGCCTCGGCCACGCACTCCTCGGTTCGTTCCACGAGGTCCTCTCCCTCCAGGCCGAGGCACGCTGTCTCACAGCTCGTCTGGCTGGGCGGCGGAGTCCCTTTCTCCTCCGCGCAGAGGATACGGTGCTTGCAGAGCTCACTGCACGCGTGCAAGTTCTCTTCGTCCCTGCACCCTGAGGCCCCCGCGGCGAAGAGGCCGAGCGCGGCGACGGTGACGATGACGAGGGGGATCGATCGGAGTCCTGCGTTCTTCATGGGCAGCTCATCTCGGTTGTGGAACAGCGACCCTCCCCGGCGAGCGACCCGATGCCGACCGGCAGCCCGGGGCAGCGCGCGAGGAGACGAGCGCGGGAGCCGTCACGACACCAGCGCTTTGCATCAGGCCTGCAAGCCTCACCATGAGGCCACGCCCTCGCGCCCAGCATAGACGAATCCCCAGGCGCCGCCCAAGGCCCGGCGGCGCGCGCCCGGCGGCCCCGCGCCCGGCAGCCCCGCGCGACGGCCTCGTCTCGCCGTCGCCGCGCCGTCGCCCGCCGCGCCGCGCCGCGCCGCAATTGACCGCGCACTGCGCGGAGCACTACGCACCCGGCGCCGCTCCGGCGAGCGCGCCCGCTGGCTGGCTCGATCCGCCAGGCGTGGTACATTGCGTCATGGGCGTCCTGACGCGCCCGCCGAGATCGACGAATGTCCGCCAAGGAATCCGATACCCTGCTCGTGGCCCATCCAGCCCAGCGGCCGGATCGCGAGAAGCCCGAGTCCACGCGGCTTCCGCTCGTGCTCGTGGTCGACGAGGACAGGAGCAGCTGGCAAGCGCTCGGCGCCCTCCTCTCGGAGCGATACCGCCTCGTCGTGTGCGCCTCGGCCCTCGACGCGGTCGCCGCCTTCACCGACGACACCTGCGCGGTGATCATCGACGTGCGGATGTCGGGGCAGGACGGCTTCTGGGTCTGCGACCAGATCCGCAAGGTGCAGCCCGAAGTCCCGGTGATCTTCTATTCGGCTTACCAGGACGAGAAGGACTCGTTCGAGGTCATCAACGCGCACCGGCCGTTCGCCTACGTCGACAAGCACGGCGCCGCGCAGAGGCTCCTCGACGCGCTCGAGAAGGCGACGCGGATCTTCCAGAGCACCCTCCGCAGCAGGCGGATCATCGAGCGGCTGCAGCGCCGCCGGCAGGAGGCTGTCTGACATCGCAGGAGGCGTCGCAGGAGGGCGAGGCCGGCTCGAGCGGCCATCCGGCATCGCCGACGCAGGAGGACGAGGCCCGCTCGACAGACCCCCCGACACCGCCGGCGCAGCGGGGCGGGGCGCGCTCGGGCGGCGACCGGAGCGACCTGTGGCGGACGCTCGTCCAGCTGGTGCTCAGCCTGGGCGCCCTCTTCGGGCTCATCGCGCTCGCGGCGCACCTCGCGCGCGACCAGCTCGACGCGCTCGGCCGCGGGTTCGTGCAGCGCTTCGGCCTCGCCGGCATGTTCGTCGGCACCTACCTCGCCGACGCGTTCTCGTTCCCCATCCCGCCGCAGTTCTACATGCTGACGGCGATCTCCTCGGGAGGCCCGCAGGTCGGGCCCATGATCGCGATCTCCGCGGCCTCGCTCCTCGCCGGCTGCACGGGTTACCGCCTCGCCGGCCACCTCGCGCGCTTCCGCATCTTCGCGGCGCGCCTCGAGCGGACGCGGCCGAAGATAGACAGGCTGTTCGAGCGCTACGGCATCTGGGCGATCGCGATCGGGAGCATCTCGCCCGTCCCCTTCTCGATGCTCTGCTACCTGTCGGGGCTCTACCGCATCCCGCCGCGCTACTTCTTCCCTCTGGTGCTGTTCCGGGTGCCCCGGCTGCTGCTCTTCTACGCGCTCATCCGGATGGGATGGAGCCAGTGACGCCGGCGGCGTGAGCCCTACCGGCGGCTGTCCGCCTCCTCGGGGGACTGGTTCACCCGGACGCGCTCCAGGATCTGGTCGACCATGCCGAGGTCGATCCCGGAGCGCTCGACGACGTTCCTGGAGAACAGCCGAGTCGCCTCCTTCGCGAGCTCCTCGTCCGGGAGGAACGGCCGCGCGGTCGACCGCGGCGCCGGCAGCCCGATCTCCTTCTCCAGCTCGGAGATCGCGCGGATCATCTCCTGGTAGCAGGCGGAGGCGATCTGCACCGAGAACGGGAACACCTGGGCGTTGCCCCGGCCGGCGCGCACGGCGTGCAGCGTCGCGGCGGCCTGCTCGGCGAACTGGCGGCTCCCGAACGCGTTGGCCATCTGCGCGTACATCGCGAGCGACTCCTGGTCCGCCGCGAGGTCCTCCTCCTTCGTGCGCGGCGCGCCGGACGGCGGCACCGAGGACCACCGGACCACCATCCGCCCATAGTCGTCGAGCGCGCGCCGCTGGAGGGTCAGTCGCTCCAAGAGCGCCTCTCGCCGCTGTCTTTGGACCTCCGCTCTCTCCTCGTGCTCGGCCCGGCGATCCCCGCTGAGCTCTGCCGATCTGCGCGCCAGGTAAGCGCCGATGAAGAGGGCGACGCCGTTGCTAACAGCGATGAAGAGCATCTCCAGAATCTTGGGATCCATGCTGGTTCTAAAGACTTCTAGCACGATCGCGCTGAACGCAGTGATATGCCGCATGAGGCGAGGAAAACTTGGCCACCGCCCTCCTCCCGTGCAGGTGCGCCGCCATCCCACAGGCGGCCGCGGCGCCGGCGCCCGCTGGCGAGGCGAGCGCGCCTTCAGCGCCCAGCCGGCGCCCAGCCATCGAGAAGCGACCCGCGGGCGCGCCTCGCCGCTCTATCGCCGCTCTAGCCGCGCGGGCGGCCGTGATAAGCTGTCGGCATGGCCGGTTCACCCGACGCCGGGGCGGGCCCGCACCTGGACGGGCTCGAAGGGACGCTGCGCGAGGCGCTGGAGAGGAGCCTCGCGGACCGGCTCTCGGGGCAGGCCGGCGCGGAGCTCAACCTGGACAACGCGTTCTGGGGCGCCCCCGCGCCGCGCGACCTCGGCGAGGCGCTCACCCGCCTCGGGCCGACGGGCGTCAACGTGGTTGTGCGCATCTTCGAGCGTCTCCGGGACATCGACCCTGCGCTCGGGCTGTGCAGACAGATCAGGTATCTGCGCAACGTGTGGCACGGTGGGAGCGCGGGATTCAAGGTGGTCTACGCGGAGCCGGCCGCGATGCGCGAGCTCCTCGACGGCCAGCTCGCGGGGGCGGGCGGCCGCCGCATGGCGCGCGACACGATCCTCGGGGGGATCGAGCACCAGCGGGGCGCGCTGCTCGGTGCGCTCCCGGGGAGCGTGGCCTTGCTCCTCCGGGGCGGCGAGCCGCTCGACGCGGACACCTGGCGCGAGGTGCACCGGCCCGGTCAAGAGGCGGTGCACGTCTGCGTGGGCAAGCGCGAGCCGCGGCTGCCGGAGCTCGACGACATCCATCTCGACTGGAAGTCCCCGGTGGTGGGCGTGAACGAGGCGAGTCGCCGCTGCCGGTATGGGCTCCTCATCAGCGTGGTGCACTGGACGCAGGCGAGGTTCGGCCTCGGCAAGCCGGAATTTCCGCTCCAGAGCATCGATGAAAAGGTCGCCGCCCTCTCCGCCCTCCCCGCGCGCCACGACGCGCCGGCGCGCTGGGACGCGTTCGTCGCGCGCTGGCGCGGCGCGCGGTGGACGCTGGCGATGCGGGGCAGCGACGGCGCCGCGGAGGCGCTGCGATGGCTCCGCGAGTGCGATGAGCTCGCCCCGACGCGGCGCGGGGACGGCTGAGGCGCCCGTCGCGCTTCCTTCGGCGCCCGCCCGGTTCACGCTATAGGCGGCCGCCATGCCCTACCCCGCCCCCGACGGCACCGAGCTGATCGAGCACCTCGGCACCGGCGCCACCTTCGACGTGGCGCTGGTGCGGCTCGGCGGGCAGCCGCCCGGCCCCGCGCTCGGGTCCACGCTGGTGTGCAAGCGCCTCGCCCCCGGCGCCCTCCACGAGCACGCCGGGCGGGCCGCCATGGTCCGCGAGGCGAAGGCGCTCGCCCTGGCCCGGCACCCCGCCCTGCCCGCGCTCGCGCGCGTCGGCGCCGATCGCCACGGCCCCTTCCTCCTCGAGAGCCGGCGCGAGGGCGCCTCGCTCCGCGACGTGCTCGACGGATGGCGCGGCCGCGGCCGGCCGCCGCCCGCCTCGCTCATCGTCCACGTCGTCAGGACCGCGATCGAGACCCTCGCCGAGCTCCAGGAGCTCGAGGACGCCGGCGGCCCGATCCGCTTCGTCCACGGCGACCTCGGCCCCGATCACGTGCTGCTCGGTCCGCTGGGCGACATCGGCCTCGTCGATCTCGGCGCCGCGCGCTTCCGCGGCATGGAGCCGGACCTCGAGACGGCCGACCGGGGCACCCTCCCGTTCGTCGCCCCCGAGATCGCCCGCGGCGAGTCGCCGCCGACCCAGCGCGGCGACGTCTACGCGCTGGCCGCCACCCTCGCCTACTTCGCCACCGGCGCGCAGCTGACACGCGCGCGAGAGCAGGCCGCGGTGCTGGTCGAGATCAGCGAGGCGGGCCTCTGCCTCGACGCGCTCGCTGCCGCGGACGCGCTCTCGCGGGGGCAGCGCCGCGCGCTCGCTGCCGCGCTCGACCGCGACCCGGCGCGCCGCGTCGGCAGCGCGCGCGCGCTGCTCGACGCGCTCGACGCGGCCTCCCCGCGGGGCGAGCCCGGCCCGGACGCGGCGCGCCCCGCTGGCCCCCCGAGCCCCAAAACCGTGGACGCACGCGGCGCGTGAGATAAGTCTCGACCGCATGAAGCCCCACGTAAGTCACGACAGGCTCGCCCTCGACACGCTCGCCATCCACGCGGGCCAGCCGCCGGATCCGACGAGCGGCGCGGTCATGACCCCGATCGTGCTCGCGAGCACCTTCGCGCAGGAGCGGCCGGGCGATCACAAGGGGTTCGAGTACTCGCGCAGCGGCAACCCCACCCGCAAGGCGCTCGAGGCGTGCCTCGCCGCCCTCGAGGGAGGGCGCCACGGCTTCGCCTTCGGCAGCGGCTCCGCAGCGACCGCCACCCTGCTCCACACGCTCCGGCCCGGGGACCACGTGCTCTCGGGCGACGACGTCTACGGCGGCACCTTCCGGCTCTTCGACAAGGTCATGCGGCCGATGGGCATCACCTCGACCCCGGTCGACATGAGCGACCTCGACGTCGTCCGCAAGGCCCTCACCCCGGCCACGCGGATGATCTGGATCGAGACCCCGACGAACCCGATGCTCAAGATCTTCGACATCGCCGGGCTCGCCGAGGTCGCGCGCGCGCACGGGGCGCTCCTCGTCGTCGACAACACCTTCGCCACGCCGGTGCTCCAGCGGCCGCTCGACCTCGGCGCCCACGTGGTGGCGCACTCGACGACGAAGTACCTGAACGGGCACTCGGACGTCGTCGGCGGCGCGCTCATCACGTCGGAGGACGCCCTCGCCGAGCGGATCGGGTTCCTGCAGAACGCGATCGGCGGCGTCCCGAGCCCGTTCGATTGCTACCTCGTGCTCCGCGGGATCAAGACGCTCGGCGTGCGCGTGCGCCAGCAGTGCGTGTCAGCCGCGCTCATCGCCGGGAGGCTCGCCGAGCACCCCGCCGTCCAGTCGGTGAACTACCCCGGCCTCCCCACGCACCCCGGCCACGCGCTCGCCGCGCGGCAGATGCTCGCGCCCGGGGCGATGATCTCGTTCACCGTGCGCGGGGGCCTCCCCGTCGCCTCGCGGTTCCTCGAGCGGCTCGCGATCTTCGCCTGCGCCGAGAGCCTCGGGGGCGTCGAGTCGCTCGCCGAGCACCCGGCCATCATGACCCACGCCTCCGTGCCCGCGGCGGCGCGCGAGGCGCTCGGCATCGCCGACGGCCTCGTCCGGCTCTCGGTCGGCCTGGAGGCGAGCGAGGACCTCTGGAACGACATCGCGCAGGCGTTCGGCTGAAGCGCGCGCGCAGGCGCTCGGCTGAAGCGCGCGCAGGCGCTCGGCTGAAGCGCGCGCAGGCGCTCGGCTGAAGCGCGCGCGGCGTCTTTCAGCGTCGTTGCACGCGCGCACCGGACGCGGCCGCCGTTTGCTCGCGGGGCCCCGAGTACGATAGAAGCGAGGTGCGGCCTCGGGGCCGCCATCTACCCACCGGAGCTTTCCATGCGACTCGCCCGCCTCGGCTTCGTGCCCGTGCTCGGCTTCCTCCCTCTGCTCGGCTTCGGCTGCAGCGACCCGGCGCCGCCTACCCCGCGCGGCGCGTTCTCCGTGAACTTCGCCGACCCGGGCGCCGACTGCAACGTGACAGGGCACTCGGAGGTCCTCGGCGAAGTGACCGCGGCCTCGAGGACCCGGGTGCTCGCCGACGGCGAGGAGGACGCCACGGTCGACTGCACCGTGTCCGGCTCGGGCAGCTTCAACGTCGCGGCGAGGATCAGGAACAACGCCACGGCCACGGAGATGCGGATCGACATCGACAGCATCTCCCCCGCGGCGACGCAGGAGATGCCCGCCACGGGCAGCATCAGCTTCTCGTCGGTGGAGACGGCCGGCAAACCCTTCGTCTCCGACGTGGCGGACCCGTGCCAGTTCTGGTTCGAGCCCGAGAGCGAGCAAGGGGTCGACGCGGGCAAGATCTGGGTCGTCTTCGAGTGCACGACCGTGCGGAACGACCGGTACATCTGCGAGCTCAGGAGAGGCGCCCTGGCCTTCGACAGCTGCGGAACCTGAGCTGATCCGGCGGCTGGACGGGGCGCGCAGGGGAGCGCGCGGGGGCGTGCGGGGGCGTGCGGGGGCGTGCGGGGGCGTGCGGGGGCGTCGAATACGCGCTGACCGCGCCCCGATAGCGCGCCGTCGACGTGCCCCGCGCGTCCTCGCCCGTCGTCAGCTCTTCTCGGAGCGCGACGCCGACGCCGCCGGGACCGTCGGTCCCTCGCCCGTCGTCAGCTCTTCTCGGAGCGCGACGCCGACGCCGCCGGGACCGTCGATCGCTCGCCGCTGTTGACCTGCTGCGAGTCGGCGGGCGGGCCGATCGTCGCGCTGTTCGGGAGCTCGGCCTCGTCCTGCTCGTCGATCCGGATCACGAGCGCCGTGATGTTGTCCTCGCCGCCGTTCTCGTTCGCCTTGGCGATGAGGCGGCGGCACATCTCCGGCACCTCCTCGGTCGAGCTCACGATCTGGAGGATCTGGTCGTCCGAGAGCATCCCGCTCAGGCCGTCGGAGCAGAGCAGGTACACGTCGCCGGGCTGCGGCTCGTCGCTGAGCAGATCCACGGCGACGTTGTCGTTCATCCCGAGCGCGCGGGTGATGACGTTGCGCGGAAGCTCGGCCCGCTGCTCCTCGGTGAGCTCGGGCATCGCCATGATGTAGTCGTTGAACAGCGAGTGATCGCGCGTCAGCTGGCTGATCGAGCCCTTGCGGACGCGGTACGCGCGGCTGTCGCCGACGTGGCCGACGTAGATGCGGTTCTTCTTCTTCGAGAAGAGCGCCCCCACGACCGTCGTGCCCATCCCGGCGCAGTCGCGAGAGCGGATGCTGCGCTCGAAGATCTGGCGGTTGGCCACGCGGATGCCCGCCTGGAGCCGGTTCTCCTCCTCCGACAGGCTGGTGTCGAAGTGGAATGGCCAGGTGGCGTCCTCCCGCGACGTGGACCGGAAGAAGTCCGCGATCGACTCGGTCGCCAACCTGCTGGCTACGTCCCCCGCGCGATGACCCCCCATGCCGTCCGCGACGATGAACAGGTCATACTCCGACAGGACGGCGTAGCTGTCCTCGTTGTGGTCGCGTTGGAGACCAACGTCCGTCATTCCTGAAGCGATCGCTCGCATAACCTCGGGAATCCTTGAGACGGCTCCGGGTCGGAGGCTTCGAACACCAACCGTTTCATGCTACCGAAAACCTGTCAAGCAGGGCCTCTCGCACCGTATTGGGCGTCTTGAAACGCCCGCTCGCCGACCTTCCTGATCCTACCGACTCGGACCGGGGGGACCGCAAGCCTCTTTTTCATTCGACGCATCATTGTCGGTCGTCGGTCGTCGGTCGTCGGGCGTCGGTCGTCGGGCGTCGCGCGTCGCGCGCCGGTCGTCAGCCGTCGCGCGTCGACGTCCCCGACACGCCGCGCGCGGCAGGCGCTTGCCCGGTCGGCGGCCGGCTCCGGGTTGACCATCCCGGCGAGGTCCGCCTGGCGCCTCGGCCCGTCGTGCACGGCCGGGAGCGCCGTGGCCCCGGTCTCCGATCTCCGGTGTCCCCCACCTCCGAAGCCGGCGCCGCCGCGGCCCGGCTCACACGTCCAGGATGTCCTTTTCCTTGCCCGCGATCACCGCGTCGACCTGCCGCGTCCCCTCGGCCACCACGTCTTCGACCTTCTTCTTGGCCCGATCGGCCTCGTCGCCGCTCACCTCGCCGTCCTTCTCGAGGGCGTCGATCATCTCGTTGGCATCCCGGCGGTGCTTCCGGATGGCAACTTTACAGTCCTCTCCGTTCTTCTTCGTGAGCTTCACCATGTCCCGGCGCCGCTCCTCCGTCAGCGGCGGGATCGGCAGCCGGATGAGGTCCGCGTCGACCTGCGGGTTCAAGCCGAGATCGCTCTCCCGGAGGGCCTTCTCGATCGTCTTCACCTGGTTCTTCTCCCAGGGCTTGATCGTGATGAGCCGCGGCTCCGGCACGGACACCGTGGCCATCTGCACGATCGGCGTATGCACGCCGTAATAATCGACGCGGATGCCGTCGAGCATGGCCGCGTTCGCGCGCCCGGTGCGCACCTTCGCCAGGTCCCGCCGGAGAGCTTCGATGGCCTTGTCGATCCCTTCGCGCAGCTCCTTGATGACGTCCTCGAGCATGATCCGGCTTCCTCCGTGTGGGGCTCGCCCAGCCCGCCCTCTTCGGCGGCGGGGGCGGAGCTTACCGCGTATTTCTGGGCCGGCGGAGAAATCGATCCGCCCGGCGCGCGGGCCCACGTCGCGCGTCGCGGTCGGAAGGACGCTCGCCTCCGGCCGGGCGCAGGCGCAGGCGCAGCGACCGCGCCCGCTCCTGCGCCCGCCCGACCGAGACGGCGCGCCGGGGAAGCCCGCTCGCCAGGCGCGCCACCTCCGCTGTCACGGTCGCGCCGAGCTGTAGTAACTCTGGGAGGCAGGGCCACCCGATGCGCGATCTGGACTGGAACAGCTTCGACGTCCTCGTCGTCGACGACGAGCAGGACAACCTCGACGCGTTCCGGTTCGCCTTCAGGAAGTCGTTCAGGCTCCATTACGCGCTCGGCGGCGCCGAGGCCCTGTCGCTCCTCGATCGGCTCGATCCTGCGGTGATCGTCGCGGACCAGCGGATGCCGGGGATGAGCGGTATCGAGTTCCTCAAGCAGGCGAAGGAGCGGCGGCAGGACGCGGCGGGCGTGCTGCTCACCGCCTACGCGGACATGACGGTGCTGATCGACGCCGTCAACTCGGGCGCGGTCGACAGGTACGTCCAGAAGCCGTGGAACTCGAAGGAGCTCGCCGTCATCCTCCGGCAGGCGATCTCCGGGTTCGCGACCCTCCGGGAGAACCGGCGGCTGCGCGAGCAGCTCGCCCACTACGCCGGCTACCTCGAGCGCGAGCAGCGGGACCCGATCGACTTCGGGGAGATCGCCGGCGAGAGCGAGGTCATGCGCGAGGTCACCTCCCGCATCGGCGAGGTGGCCAAGGCGGCCACGCCCGTGCTGATCGAGGGCGAGGAGGGGGCGGAGAAGGAGGTCGTCGCCCGGGCGATCCACGTGGGCTCCCCGCGCGAGGAGCAGCCGTTCGTCAAGGTGACGTGCGCCGCGTTCCGGGGCGAGGCGCTCGAGCGCGAGCTGTTCGGCTGGCGGCGGGGCGCCTTCGACGGCGCGTTCACCGAGCGCGCAGGCCGGCTCGAGCTCGCCCACCGGGGGACGATCTACCTCGACGAGCCGGCGCCGCTCACGCCGTCGCTCCAGGCGAGGCTGCTCCGCGCGCTCACCGACGGCGAGGTCGAGCGGCTCGGGTCGACCGAGACCGCCCGCGTCGACGTGCGCGTCGTGCTGTCGCTGACGCCCGGCATCGAGGAGGCCTGGGCGCGCGCGGGCGTGCTCCCGGAGCTCGTCTCGCGGCTGTCGGTGTTCCCGCTGAGGCTGCCGCCGCTGCGCGAGCGGCGCGAGGACATCCGCGCCCTCGCCGAGCACTTCCTTCGCAAGTACGCGCGCCGCAACGCGCGCGCGGCCACCTCGCTCTCGGAGGAGGCGATCGCGAAGCTCACGGCGTACGCGTGGCCGGGGAACACGCGCGAGCTGGAGAACGTCGTCGAGCGCGCCGCCATCCTCTCGCGCGGCGACGTGATCCTGCCCGAGCACCTCGCGTTCACGGCGCGCCCGCAGCCAGCCGAGCCGCCCGCCCGCGCGCCGAAGGCCGCCCCCGCGGCGGGCCCGGAGGCGGACGGGGCAGGCAAGGCGCTGGCCGCGCCGGCGTCCTCGCGGCCGAAGCTCGACCTGAGCTCCCAGCTCGACGACATCGAGCGGCGGGAGCTCCTCGCCGCCCTCGAGCGCTGCGGGGGGAACAAGGCCGAGGTCGCGCGGCAGTTCGGGATGCAGCGCACGACCCTCTATTACAGGCTGAAGCGGCTCGGCATCGACACGTGACGCGGGCCGCGTGAGCCCGCGCGCGACGCAGCTCGCCGATCGCAAGCCCGCCGGCGTCGCTGCCGCCCGCCTCGTGAGCCCGCGCGCGGCGCGCGCCTCGTGAGCCCGCGCGCGGCGCAGCCCGCCGACCGCCTGGCCTGTCGACGCGGGCGGCGAGTTGCGGCACATTGCGGCGACATGCTGAAGGTCGGGGAGCGCGCGCCGGAGATCGACAAGGTGGCCATCGACGGCCAGCGCTTCGTGCTGTCCAGCCAGGGCGGGCTCTGCACGGTCGTGTACTTCTTCCCGAAGGCCTTCACGCGCGACTGCACCGTCGAGGCCCAGCTCTTCCGCGACAACCACACCGAGATCGCGCTCGCGGGGGCGAGCATCGTCGGCATCAGCACCGACGATCACACGACGCAGTGCCGGTTCGCCGAGACGCACAAGGTCCCTTACCCGATGATCGCCGACCGCGATCGCAGCGTCTGCCGCGCGTACGACGTCCTCTGGCCGCTCATCGGCATCGCCCGGCGGATCACCTATGTCATCGCCCCCACGATGGAGATCGCGGCGGTGTTCCACCACGAGTTCCAGGCCAAGAAGCACCGCGACGACGTGCTCTCGTTCATCGACGAGCGCTTCCGGGCGGCGCGCCCCCCCGCCGTCTGAGCCCGGAGCCCGCCGTGCGCCCCGCCCCCGAGCCCCGCGCGCCCCGCGACGGCGCCGCGCTCCTCGAAGCAGCGGCGCCGCTGCCGCGCGAGTTCTATGCGCGCCCCGCGCTCGTCGTGGCGCGGGCCTGCATCGGCAAGGTGCTCGTCCACCGGACCCCCGAGGGCACCGCCGCCGGGCGCATCGTCGAGACCGAGGCCTACCGCGGCCCGGAAGATCTCGCGGCCCACAGCGCCGGAGGGCGGCGGACAGTACGGACGGAGGTCATGTTCGGCCCGGCGGGCCATGCCTACATGTTCTTGCTCTATGGTATGCACTGGGCGTTCAACATCGTCGTGGCCTCGGAGGGGAAGCCGCACGCGGTGCTCGTGCGCGCCATCGAGCCCTTGCTCGGGCTACCGCTCATGAGCCGCCGGCGGGGCGTCGCGCCCGAGCGGGTCGAGCTGACCAACGGGCCAGGGAAGCTCTGCCAGGCGCTGGCGCTCGACCGCGCCGCGTACGGGATGGATGTCTGCGGACCCCAGCTCTCGCTGCTCCCCGGCAAGGCGGGCCCCGTCGGCAGGTCGCCTCGCATCAACGTGGACTACGCAGGTTCGTGGGCGGAGAAGCCGTGGCGCTTCTACGAGCGCGGGAATCGCTATGTGTCGGTTCCGCCTCGCCATTGAGCGGGCGTGAGGCGCCCGCCCCTCGAAGCGCTCGCGCCCGGGCCCGAGATCGCGCGAGAATGGGCCGTATGGGATTCTGGCCTTTCGGGGGGCGCGAACCTGCCAACGTCGAGACCGTATCGCAGATCGTGACGGCGGCCGCGCGCGGCGAGAAGATCAGGGGAAAGTTAACGCTCTATTTCAAGGAGCCGCAGACGCAGGGCGCCGCGGACAGGGCCGCGGAGCGGTGCTCGCAGGTCGCCGGAGACCTGCTGCGCGAGCTCGGAGGGCAGGAGCCGCTGCTCGGCAGGGAGGCCGAGCTCGCCGCGGCGATCGCGGCCCGCGCGCCGCGCAACGTCCCGGCGCTGCGCGCGATCGAGCTCGCGTCGCTGCACGTGGTGGCCGAGCGCACCACGCAAGCGCGGCGCTCCGGGCCGGCCGCGGCGCCGCCGCTCGTCCACGAGGTGCCGCGCGCGCCGGCGCCGGCGTCGAGCGTACCGCCGCCGAGCGGCACGGGCTGGGGCGCGGGCGCGCCGCCGGCGAGCACCCGCGGCCTCGGGTTGATGCAGGGCGCGCCGCCGGCGAGCACCCGCGGCCTCGGGTTGATGCAGGGCGCGCCGCCGATCGTCGGCCGCAACTCGCCCTCGAGCGTGCCCCCGCCGAAGAGCGTGCGCTCGCCGCCGAGCTCCGGCGCGCATCGCCTCCGCGGCGCGGGGGCGAGCGCCGCGCGGGGGTCGAGCCCGGGGCTCATCGGCTCGCCGCCCACGGTGATCGCGGCCGCGCTCGCGCCGCTCCTGCGCGACACGTCGGCGCGGCTGCTCATCGGGTGTTTGCGGGCGCACGATCTCATCATCGTGCGTCGCGTCGCGATCGATCCTGGCGCGCCGGAGCAGCTCGCGGCGCTCCTGCCGGTCTCCGAGGCGCCGCCGGGCGAGTTCGAGGCGAGCCGGGCCGCCGAGCTCTCCCGCTGGCACTCGGCGCTCGGCTCGCCGGTGATCAGCCAGCTGCGCACGGAGTCGTGCACGATCAGCGCGCAGAAGGCGCGGATGGCGCTGAGCACCGCGCAGATCGCGCCGGGCGTCGCGGGGGAGCTCGTGGACGCGCTCTGCCGCACCGCGTTCCCGGGCCTCGCGCTGTCGAGCGCGCACATCGACCGCTACGCCGAGCAGGACCTGAGCGAGCTGGCGGCCGAGACCGTGGCGCGCATCCTCCGCCACCCGAACTCGAAGCAGCTGCGGCTCGCGCTCGGCCCGCTGCTCGACGCCGTGCACAGCGACATGGACGGGATCTCCCGCCTGGCGAGGGCCTCGCTCGGCAGCGCGCCATGACGCCCCTCCACGCCGCCGCTCGCCCGGGCACGTTCCCTTCTCCGCGCGCCGGCAGTAGAAGGCGCAAGTGCGACGACATGGTGCCTCCGATGAACCCTCTCCGCTCCGCCGATCGCTCCCTCGCCGCCTCCCCCTGCTCATCGCGCTGCTCTGCGCGTGCGGCTCGACCGAGCCCGCCGCCCTCGCGCCCGCGCAGCCCGGGGCGAAGGAGGCCGTCGTGAGCGCGGCCGACACCAGGGCGGGCGCGGAGCAGGCGCTCGCGGCGCTGTCGGCGCGCGTGCTCGAGGAGCACCTGCGGGACGAGCCGGTCCGGGCCACCGAGGCGGGGGACCACCGGTACGACGCCGCGTGGCCGGACGTCACCGAGCAGGGCGAGGCGGCGCGGCGGCGCGCGATCGAGGGCGCGCTGTCCGAGCTCCTCTCGGTGCCCACCGCGCAGCTCGGCCTCCAGAGCCGCGTCGACGCGGCGATGATCGAGAACCAGCTGCGCTCGACGCTGTTCGCGATCGACGAGCTCCGCGAGGCGACGTGGAACCCGATGGTCACGACGGGCCTCGTCGGCGACGGTCTCGACCCGCTGATCACGCGGAGCTTCGCGCCGCTCGAGGAGCGCCTGCGCAGCCTCGGGGGGCGCCTCTCGGGCGTCCCCGCGCTCGTCCGGGCCGCGAAGCAGCGCCTCACGGGGGCGCCGCCGCGGATCCACACCGAGACGGCGATCGCGCAGAACCAGGGGCTCATCGCGCTCTGCAAGGCCGACCTGCCGGAGCTGTTCGCGTCGGCCCCGGCGCAGCGGGCCGAGCTCGAGGCCGCCGCGCGGGCCGCGGCGGCGGCGCTCGAGGACTTCCAGGCGTTCCTCGAGAAGGAGCTGCTCCCGAGGAGCAACGGCGACTTCCGGCTCGGCCGCGCGCGCTTCGAGAAGAAGCTCCGCTTCACGCTGGATGACGCCACGGTCGACATCGACGGCGTGGTCAGGAGCGCCCGCGCGCTGCTCGCGCAGACGCACGCGGAGATGCTCGAGACCTCGCGGGAGCTCTGGCCGACGCTCTTCGGGAAGCAGCCGTTCCCGAAGGCCGAGACGCAGGACGAGAAGATGGCCGCGATCCGGAGGGTCCTCGACGCGCTCGCGGCCGAGCACCCGACGAACGCCACCATCGTGAAGGAGTCGGATCGGCTGCTCGCGGCGGCGACCGCCTTCGTCCGCGAGCGCGATCTCGTGCGCATCCCGGAGGAGCCCTGCCAGGTGATCGAGATGCCGGAGTACCGCCGCGGCGTCGCGGTCGCCTACTGCGACGCGTCCGGCCCGCTCGAGGCGAAGCAGGAGACGTTCTTCGCGATCGCGCCGACGCCGAAGGACTGGCCCGCGGCGCGCGTCGACTCGTTCTACCGCGAGTACAACACGAGCATGCTCGCCGACCTCACGGTGCACGAGGCGATGCCGGGCCACTTCCTGCAGCTCATGCACAACAACAAGTTCCCCTCGAAGATCCGCGCTGTGTTCTCGAGCGGCCCGTTCGTCGAGGGGTGGGCGGTCTACACCGAGTGGCTGATGTCGCATCACGGCTTCGGCGGCCCGAAGGTGCGGATGCAGCGCCAGAAGATGGTGCTGCGCCTGTCGGTGAACGCCATCCTCGACCACGGGGTGCACGCGGGCGCGATGGACGAGAAGGAGGCGCTCGCGCTGATGACGAAGGAAGCGTTCCAGGAGGAAGGCGAGGCCGTCGGCAAGTGGCGGCGCGCCCGACTCACGAGCGCGCAGCTCACCACGTACTACCACGGCTTCACCGAGATGATGCGCCTGCGCGCCGAGCACCAGGCCAAGCCAGGCTTCTCGGAGCGCGCCTACCACGACCGGCTGCTGAGCTACGGCTCGCCGTCGGTGCGCCACCTGGCCGCGCTGCTCGCGGAGTAGCGCCCCCTCCACGGAACAGAGCGACGCGCACCCGCACAGGAGACGGGCCCAGATCGGCGTTTTCGGCGCGGAGGCGTACTCCAGTACGCCGAGCACCGAAAACGTCGAGGTGGGCCCGTATCCGAAGCGGGTGCGCGTCGCTCGTTCAGACAGGGTTGATCGAGCCGCCGAGCTCCACGAAGCGCGTCTTGGGGAACGCCTTCCCGCAGCTCTCGAGCTGCCAGTCGCCCTTGAAGAGCACGACGGCGTTGCCGTGCACGTCGAGGGCGCCGTAGCCGTAGAGGTTCGACTCGAGCTCGGCGAGCGGCACCGGCTCGCCCTCGACCCAGCGGGCCATGCTGAACGAGAGCCGCTCGATCCGGGCCTCGACGCCGTACTCGGCCGAGAGCCGGTGCTTCACGACGTCGAACTGGAGCTCGCCCACGACGCCGAGGATCGCCTCGCCCTCGCGGCCCTCCGGCGGCCGGAAGAGCTGGACCGAGCCCTCCTGCGCGAGCTGCTCGAGCCCCTTCTTGAGCTGCTTGCGCTTCATGGGGTCGACCATGACGACGCGGGCGAACTGCTCCGGCGGGAACTGCGGCAGCGCGGCGTACTTCACGGGCGAGCCGCTGCAGAGGGTGTCGCCGATGAGGAACAGCCCCGGGTCGAAGACGCCGATGATGTCGCCCGCGAAGCCGTCCTCCACGAGCGTGCGCTCCTGGGCCATGAACTGCACCGGGTTGGTGAGCCGGATGTCGCGGCCGAGGCGCACGTGGTGCACCTTCATGCCGCGCTCGTACTTGCCCGAGCAGACGCGGAGGAACGCGATCCGGTCGCGGTGGGCCCGGTCCATGTTCGCCTGGATCTTGAAGACGAACGCGGTGAAGCGGTCGTCGTCCGGGGCGATCGGGCCCTTGTCGCTGCCGCGCGGCGCGGGCGGGGGCATGAGCTCGATGAAGGCGTCCAGGAACTGCGGGAGGCCGAAGTTGGTGATCGCGCTGCCGAAGAACATCGGCGTGACCTCGCCGCGGGCCAGCTTGTCGCGGTCGAGCGCGTCGCCGGCGGCGTCGATGAGCTCGATGTCCTCGCGCAGCTGGCGCGCGCCCTCCTCGTCGAGCACCTCGACGAGCTCGGGGGCGTCGAGCGAGACGACCTCCATCGGGGCGATCTCGGCGCCGTGCGCGACGAGCTCGAAGAGGAACACCTGCTTGCGCTCGCGGTGGTACACGCCGCGGAACTTGCCGCCCACCGAGATCGGCCAGGTGACCGGGTAGACGCCGATGCCGAGGACCTCCTCGACCTCGCCGATGAGCTCGAACGGCTCGCGGCCGGGGCGGTCGAGCTTGTTCACGAAGGTGAAGATCGGCATCTGCCGGAGCTTGCACACCCGGAAGAGCTTCTTCGTCTGCGTCTCGACGCCCTTCGCTGAGTCGAGGATCATGATGGCGGCGTCTGTCGCCATCAGCGCGCGGTAGGTGTCCTCGCTGAAGTCGGCGTGGCCGGGGGTGTCCACCAGGCTCAGCAGCCGGCCCTTGTACGGGAACTGGAGCACGCTCGTGGAGATCGAGATGCCGCGCTCGCGCTCCATCTCCATCCAGTCGCTGACCGCGTGGGCCCGCGCCTTCTTCGCCTTCACGGCGCCGGCCAGCTGGATCGCGCCACCGTAGAGCAGGAGCTTCTCGGTGAGCGTGGTCTTGCCAGCGTCAGGATGGGAGATGATCGCGAACGTCTTCCGGCGCGCGATCTCGCGGGTGAGCATGGGGTCGGGCACAGCGGCGGGCCAGGATAGGATCGGCGGGGGCTGCGTCAACCCACTGCACCGCACTGCACCGCGAGACGACCGGGGGACGGCCGGGGGACGGCCGGGGCGGGAGGGGGTGGCTCGCGGGCGGGCGGGCGGGGGTCCCCCCACGAACTCGGGCCTTTTGGAAGGCCAGTGCCGTGGGAACGGGGGACTCGGTCCGGGAGGTGAAAACTGCGATGCGGGCCGGCCCTCGGATTCGTGGGGCCCACCCCCGCCCGCCCGCCCGCGAGCCACCCCCTCCCGCCCCGGCTCCTGATGGGGGGGTGGGCGTGGGGGCGGCGGACGATCTCTGGGGGGCGGGGACTTATTTCGCGGCGCGAAGGGAGAGGGTGACGGTGACGCCCACGGGATCGGCGCTGGGAGCGCCGATGGGTCGGTTCTTGAGGAACTGACGGATGCAGCGCTGAGCGTCAGGGGTCACGCCACGGGATTCGAGGATCTCGACGCCCTCGGCACGGCCGCGGACACGGACCAGGAACTGGATCTTCACGCTGCCAGAGGCGCCCGACAGGCCGCCATTGTTGGCGACACACTGCGCGAGATCGGTGGAGACCTTCTCGAGCCGCTTGGCCACGTTCGGGACATCGCCGTTCATGAACTCCGGCTCCCTGACCTCCACGAGCGGAGGCGGAGCCGAGACGACCGAGGCGTCAGGAACGCCACCGTCGATGGGAGCGGCGTCAGGGGCGCCGCCGTCAGGCAGGGCGCCAGCGTCGTCCGGCGAGGGCTCGGGCTGCGGCGACGGCGGGAGCCAGCCAGCATCCGCCTCGCCCGGCTCCAGACACCGCACGAAACCACGATGCGGATCCTCCAGCGCACCATGCGGACACCGCGGAGCACCGCCAGCGTCAGACGTCGCCGCGGAGATCCAGCCGGGATCCGGGGAATCCTGCGACGCAGGACGCGCGCCACCCTCGGCAGCCGCTCCCACGCACGCACCAACAGCGCCCGCCGACAGCGCCAGGGAGACCGCCCACTGACCCACTCGCCCACCCGCTGCTCTCCACCGCATCGGCGCCTGTGATACTGCGGAACGAGCGCGCGTACAGGAGAAACCGCGGGCGATCGGCGGGAGGAACCGCCGGGGGGGCCGGCAGGCAGCCACGGGGCGGGCGACGGCGGCGGCGGCGGCGGCGGCGGCGGCGGCGGGGCGGCGGCGGCGGCGGGGCGGCGGGGGGCTACGCGCCCACCCCGCGCTGCCGGAGCGCGAACCTGACGCCCTCCTGGAGCGTGAGAAACGTCCTCACCCGCGAGAGCGAGATGCCACGCTCGACCAGACGCCGCGCGGCCTGCGGGCCAAGGCCGGTCAGCACCAGCTCCCCGCCGAGCAGACGGACCGCGCCCGCCGTCCGCTCGAAATCGGCGGTCGCGCGCTCGTCGAGCTCGGGGACGCCCGTGACGTCGAGGATCGCGATGCGGGTCTTCCGCGCGGCGATCTGCTCGAGCAACGCGGCGCGCATCCGCTCGCCACGGCGCGCGTCGAGCTCCCCGACCACCGGCATCACCACCACGTTCCGGGAGATCGGCACGACAGGCGTCGACAGCGCCCCGAGCGCCTCCACCTGCGCCTCCAGCGCGATCTCCCGCTCCCGCAGCAGCGCCTCCTCCGCCTCGCGCTGCTTGAGCTCGGTCACATCCATCAGCGAGACGATCGCCTCGAGGCGCCCACCACCCAGGGCCGTGATGCTCACCTCGACGTGCCGGCGCCCCCCGGCGCCCCCCGCGCAGAACTCCGCCCGCTCGATGGTGGCCCGATCGATCGAGCGCTCGATCAGCTCGAGCAGCCGCGGCACCTCGGCGGCAGGCACGAGCTCGGCCAGCAACGACGGGACCGCGCCCGCGCCGAGCTCCGCGCCGCCGCGGCGCGGCCGGTACTCGAAGCACCGGCCCTCGCGATCGACCCGCAAGATCGACTGCGGCAGCGCGTCGATGAGCGCCCGGAGGTGCGCCTCGCGCTCGACGAGCTGCTGCTGCGTGGCCCGCAGCTCGCGCGTGCGCTCCTCGACCATCCGCTCGAGGTTCTCGTGGACGAGGGCGTTGTCCAGCGACACCGCCGCCTGCGCGGCGAGCAGGTGGAGGAGCTCGAGGCGCTCAGGCCCGAAGAGCCCCTCGAGCAGGTTGTTCTCGAGGTGAACGACGCCCAGCACGCGCCCCTTGTGCAGGAGCGGCGCGCAGAGCAGCGACTTCACCCCGTGCGCGCTGACGTGAGGGTCGTCCCGCAGCGCCGGATCCCGGGACGCGTTGGCCGAGATCACGCTCTGCCGCGTGCGCACGGCGAGCCGCACCGCGGACGTGCAGACCTCGCCGCTGCGCTCCTCGAGCGGCAGGTACGGCAGCGCCCGGTGCTCCGGCGGGTGCGCCACCCCCTGCGCCACGAGCACGAGGCCCTCGCCGCGCGCGAGCAGGAGCGTCCCCCGCTCCGCGCCCGCGTTCTCGACGAGCACCTGCACCATGCTGCCGAGGAGCCGGTCGAGCACGAGCTCCTGGGACAGCGCGCGCGCCGCCTGAAACAGCGTGTCCACGTCGAAGACGTCCGCGCGCGCGGCCCGGAGGGGGACCGCGTCGCGCTCCTGCCTGAGCGCGGGGAACTCCCGGGCGAGCAGCAGCGCCTTGCGGCCGACGTCCCAGCGCCGGTAGGCGAGCAGCGCGTCGGCCAGGTAGTCCTGCGCGACGCGCGCCCTGCCGCGCGCCAGCCAGAAGCGGCCCGCGAGCTCGCAGGCGATGGCCTCGACGTTGACGAACCCGTGCTGCCGCGCCAGCGCGATGGCGTCGTCGTAGAGCCGGGCCGCGTCGTCCACCCTCCCGTCGAGGCGCGCCGCCTCCGCCTCCACGAGCGCGCGCTTGTGCGAGAAGTTCTCCGGGCAGCCCTCGAACCAGCCGCGCAGCCGCTCCCGGCACGCGTCGAGATCGGCGCGCAGCCGCGCCCGCTCGCCCTCCCCCGCCGCCGGGAGGACGGCCGCGAGGGCGAGCGCCCGGTAGAACCGCAGCGCCGCCGTCTGGTACTTGCCGGCGATGAAGCCGAGGCTCGCCTCGGCCTGGTCCGCGAAGCGCAGCGCCTCCGCCGGAGCGCCATGCAGGTAGGCGCACATCGTCCTGAGGATCTGGTAATGGCAGAGCGCGTAGCTGGTCTCGTGCGCGGCGCAGTCGGCGAGGTACCGCGCCTCCGTCAGCGGCTCGCCGGCCGACGTCGCGTCGTCGCCGGTCAGGCCTCGCAGCAGCGGCTCGCTGGCCGACGCCGCGTCGCCGCCGGTCAGGTCCCGCAGCGCGAGCAGCAGGCCGAGGAGGGTGTCTGTCGCGAGCGTGTGCTGGAGCCGCCGCGTGACGCGCAGCGCGCCGGGCAGCTCCTCGAGCAGGCCGCGCGCGCTCGCGCCGCGGAGGAACGGGTTGAGGAGCAGGTAGGCGAGGGAGTAGCCGGCGAACTGGAGATCCCCCGCGTCCATCGCGGCGCGGTAGCCCTCCCGGAACAGCGCGTCCGCCTCCTCGAGCGGGCGCACCCATGACTGGATGTTGTTGCCGAGGATGTAGCAAGCGCGGCACAGATCCCCCTGCACCTGGAACCTGCGGCCCACCTCGACGGCCAGCCGGGCAAACTCGTAGCCCTGCCGGTAGCGGCCATCGAAGTGGCCGAGCCACGAGCCGTACATCGCGAAGCCGTACGACGCCTCGGGCGCGAGGCCGTGCTCGAGCGAGATCCGCACGATGCTGCAGCAGACGAGGAAATTGAGCCGCTCCTGGTTGAGCATGTAGAGCGGCGGGATCAGGTCGTTCAGCACGCGGACCGCCAGCCGCTGTCGCTCGTCGGCGATCTCCGGCGCATCGATCAGCGAGGCCGGGGTCCGCCCGGCGAGCAGCCGCTCGACGCTCGCGGCCTCGGCCTCGACCAGCGCCTCGATCTCGGCCGCGGCGGAGAGCGTCGGGAGCGCGACGCCGACCAGGGCGAGCGCCTCGCGCCCGGCCTCCGCCGCTTCGCCGAAGCGCGCGCGCATCGCGAACTGCACCACGCGCAGCCGCAGGAGATCCGCCTGCTCGACGGAGGTCCGCGCGCAGCCGAGCGCCTCGGTGATCAGCGCGTCCGCGGCGTCCAGCGCCCCGAGCAGGTACTCCACCTCGGCCAGCTGCCGGAGCAGCGCGAACGCGAGCTCGTCGTGCGCGGCGAGCGCGTCCTCCGGCAGCAGGCGGCGGCCTGCCTCGAGGTAGCGCCGCGCGGCGGCGTAGACGGTCGACTGCTTCGCCCGGATCGCCGCCTCCAGGTTGATCCGCGCGATGGCGAGGCGCTCCTCCTCGTCGCTCACGAGATCGAGCCCCTGATCGAGCTGCTCGACGATCTCGAACAGGCGCTCGGCGCGCTCCTCGGCCGTCGTGCCCGCGAGCAGCCGCCGGCCGATCTGGAGGTGGACCGCCTTGCGCTGCGCCTCCTCGATGAGGCCGTAAGCCGCCTGCTGCACGCGGTCGTGCAGGAAGCGGAACCGGACGGCGGGCGCCGCGTCGACCTTCATCTCCGGGAGCTCGCTCGCGCTGCACAGGACGTACTCGCTGCGGATCGCCGGCTCGAGGCGGCGCGCTGTCTCCGCCCTGTCGAGGCCGGCGATGACGGACAGCGTCTCCAGGTCGAACGTGCCGCCGATGCAGGCCGCGAGCCGCAGGATCTCGACGGCCTCGGCGTTCAGGCTGCGCACCCTCCCGCTCATCAGCTCGACCGCGTTCTCGGTGAGCCCGCGCGCCTCGATCTTCGCGAGATCCCAGCGGAACCGGCGCTCTTCCGGGGAGAAGTGGACGAGCCCGTCCGCGTGGAGCGCCTGGAGGAACTGGCCGGCGAAGAACGGGTTCCCCTCGGTCTTGCGCATGACCAGCCGCGCGAGCGGCTCCACCTCTCCCGGCGCGAGCTTCAGCGTGTCGGCCACGACCTGCTGGAGCGACGCGAACGACAGCGGCGCGAGCTCCAGGGTGCTCACGGTCACGCCCCGCGCCTGCACCGAGCGCAGCGTGACGAGCAGCGGGTCTCCGTCGCTCACCTCGTTGTCGCGGTACGCCCCGACGAGGAGGAACGGCCCGAGGTCGTCGCCGTCGAGGATCCCCTCGATGAGCCAGATCGAGCCGGCGTCGGCCCACTGCAGATCGTCGAGGAAGAGCACGAGCGGGTGCTCGCGCGCGCAGAACGCCCGGAGGAGGCTCCGGAACGCGAGCATGAGGCGGTGCTGGGTCTCCGCCGGGCTGAGCCCCGGCGGGGCGGGCTCGATGTGCTCGGCGCCGAGGATGATCCCGATCTCGGGGAGCATCTCGACGAGCAGCCACGCGTTCCGCCCGAGGGCGCTCTCCAGCGCGCGCCGCGCGTCGTCGACCCTCTCCGCGCTCGCGGCCAGCACCTGCCGGAGCAGGCCCTTGAGCGCCTGGATGACCGCGGAGTAGGGGATCCCTCGGTGGAGCTGGTCGAACTTGCCCGAGACGAAATACCCGTGCTCTCGCGTGAGGGGTTTGTAGATCTCGTGGACGAGCGACGACTTGCCGATTCCGGAGTACCCGGTGACGGCGATCATCTCCCGGCTGCCCCGGAGCACGCGGTCGAAGGCCGCGAGGTAGCGCTCCGCCTCCTGCTCGCGCCCGTACAGCCGGTGCGGCGTGCGGAGCTGGCTGGAGACGTCGTGTCGGCCGAGCGGGAATCGCTCGATCCGGCCGGCGTCGCGCAGCGAGCGCTGGCACGCGCGCAGGTCCTGTGACAGCCCGCTTGCGCTCTGGTACCGCGCCTCCGCGTCCTTCTCCAGGAGCTTCATGACGATGTCGGCCACGGCCCTGGGCACGGCGTCCTCGGGCAGCGGCGCGGGGGGCCGCGCGAGGTGGCAGTGCATCCATTCGAGCGGCCCCGCCGCGTCGAACGGCAGGCGCCCGGCCAGCATCACGTAGAAGACCACCCCGAGCGAGTAGAGGTCCGTGCGCCAGTCGAGCGCCCTGTTCATGCGGCCCGTCTGCTCCGGCGACATGTAGGGGAGCTTTGCCTCGACGACGGCGCTCTGCGCGCCGTGCGGCCAGGCGTGCTCCTTCGGCAGGCGGGTCGCGGCCACGAGGTGGGTCAGCCGGACCGCGCCGCTCTTCGGCTCGACGAGGAAGCTTTGCGGCTTGATGTCCTTGTGGATGACGCCGCCCCGGTGCACCTCGGACAGCGCGTCCGCCATGGCCACGGCGAGCGCGAGGAACCGCTCGATCCGGAGCGGAGATCGCTCGAGGATCGCGCCGAGCGGCACGAGCCCCGCGTCCTCGAAGACGAGGAAAGCCCTGCTGTCTTCCCGCTCGATCGCGGCGGCGTGCAGCACCCTTTCCGGGTCGAGGCCTCTCGCGATCTCGAGCTCGTTCAGGAGCGCGCCCGCGGCCGAGCCCGCGGCGTGACGCGGTGAATCGGCGTGGGCCTTGAGGAGCACGCGCCGCCCGTCGCTCTCGCGCGTGGCATAGGCAGTGATCCAGCCCTCGTTGGTCTGCATCACGCCTTCGATCCGGTACCCCCGAGGTGCCTGCAACGCTCTGCTCCTCTCGACGTCGTCCGATGGTAGCCGGGATCACCGTATGACCGACCCCGGGTACACGTCTCCTCACCATTCCGGCGGAGTCACGCCCCTTCGACCCCTGTTCCCCCTCGATCGTGAGCCCCCGCTCATCGAGGTTGGTTCAAGGATCATGCAATCCAATCCGGCCACGAAAGGCAAGGCCATCCCGCCGCATCGCGCGCCTATCGCGAGCAGCCGGATATACGTCTTCCCCCCACAGCGAGCCGTGTCGCCTTCTACTCACCGCCCCAGGAAGCTAGAGGGCGACATGCGCGAGCGACCCCGCCGATGCGTCCCAGAGCGCGTGCGCCCGGGACAGCACCGCTGCGTGCGCTGCGGTCCCCGCGTCGAGCCCGGTCACCGACACCTCGCCGCCCGCCCCGAGCTCTACCCGCTCGATCCCTGCGTCCGGGAACTCGTCGCGGAGCTCCCTGGTCATCCGCTCCGCGACGCGCTGGAGGAGCCGCGAGAGCCGCTCGGGCGTGATGTCGCGGAACACGAGCACCTGCGGCAGCTTGAGCTCCGAGACGACGCACGCGCGGTCCGACAGGCCCTGCTCGCCGAGCCGCCGCTCGACGAGCGCCGCGAAGACGCTCCCGTACGCCCGGTCGACCTGCTCCCGCCGGAAGCGCTCGTCGATCGCCGGCCCGAGCCGCGTCTCCAGCTGCGCGACGCCGTTCAGCCCGTTGGCGAACCGCCCCTCGTTCTGCGCGAAGTACTCGCCGCGCGCGCGCAGGTCGCTCGCGAGCGACGCGAAGTGCTCGCCCATCGTGGAGAGGGCGCGCAGCACGAGATCGGTGAACCTGAGCTCCTCCCGGATCCAGCCCACGTCCGTCACGCGATCGGCCATGAACGGCCAGACGACGAGGTTGTAATAGTTGTTGAAGTCGAGCAGGTACTTGAGCCGGTAGAGCTCGAAGCTGCCGAACACCGGGTACATGCGCTCGTAGAGCCGGAGCGTGCTGTCGTACTTGAATCGATAGTACGCGTCGTAGGCGGCGACCTTCTCCTCGAAGGCGGCCCTGTCGCCGGCCACGTCGGAGAGGATCATCTGCGTGATGAACTCGTTCGCTGTCGCGATGAAATCGGATCCGGGGCTGTAGAACGGATCGGTGAACGCGCCCGCCTCGCCGGTGACGGCGTAACGGTCGGTCGAGAAGTACCGATCTGCGTGGTACGGCAGGTGGGCGTAGCCCTGGAAGTCCTCGAGCTCCGCCCCCTCGAGCAGCTCGCGCGCGGCGCGGTGGGCGCCGAGGAAGCGCTCGAAGTCCGCGCGCGTGCGCGGCCCGGTCAGCGCCGCCCCCGACCCCTCGCCGATCCGGTCCTTGTCGAACACGACACCCACGCTCATCAGGTCGCCGGCGAGCGGGATGAACCAGATCCAGTACCCGTCGTACATGAAGTGGTTCGTCGACAGGTGGCGCGAGGTGTACCGCGCGCGCGACCGCCACGCCGGGTCGGCGACGGCGTCGAGGCCCGCCACGCCGCGGTAGCGCCCCCACGCGGCCGCCGTGTTGAGGCGCGTCTCCTTGTGCACCTTCACGCCGAGCTTGCGCCAGAGCACGTGCCGCCGCCCGGACGCGTCGCACACCCAGCGGCAGGCGACCTCGCGCCGCTCGCCGCCCTGCTCGTAGACGACCTTGTGCCGCCCGCGCCCGTCGATCGCGACGTCGACCACCTTGGCGCCGAGCTCCACCTCGGCGCCCGCGGCGCGGTTCATGGCGACCAGATCGCGCTCCAGCCGCGCGCGCTCCAGCTGGAAGCTCGGGTGGAACGGCATGTGGTCGGAGCCGATCTCGCTCATCCGGGGGAGCGGGAGGTCCTTGCCCTGCGAGTCGAAGAAGAAGCGGAGCCCGTTCTTGGGCAGCTGGTGCTGGTAAAGGTACGTGCCGAGGTTCAGCCGGCGAACCATGTAGTTCGCCGCGACCTCGACCGTGCTCTCGCCGACCTTGTAGTCCTCCATCGCCTCGGCGGCCTCGAGCACGAGGACCCCGAGGTCGGGGCACGTGAGGCGGAGCTGCCGCGCGAGGAGGCCGCCGGCGATGCCGCTGCCGATGATGACGATATCGAACGTACGCATGACGCCGCCCCTTATACCCCGCCCGCGGCCGGCGGCCCGGGCTCTCCGAGCAGCTCGGCGCGGAGCGCCTCCGGCATCGCCGCCGCCTCGTCCGGGCCGAGCAGCCCGTCGCCGTGGACGATCGACGCCGACAGGCGCCCGCCGAAGCGGCTGAAGATGACCTGGAAGCCCGGCGGCGTGACGACCGCGGGCAGCGGGTACGCCGACCGCACGGGCAGCCCCGCGAACCGCTCCACCGTCACGGCGCCGGGGTTCGAGACGATCAGCGAGGCGAGCTCGCCCTGGAACGGCTGGTCGCCGAGCCAGCGGTAGACCGGCCCGGGCAGCCAGCGCGCCAGGTCGAGCGCGGCGATCATCCCGAGGTCGAGCCGGTCGCGCACCATGGCGCGCTGCTGCTCGGCCAGGCGGGCCACCGCGCGGGCGTCGTCGTGGAGCTCGTCGCGGCCGAGGGAGAGCAGGACCATCGTGAGGTGATTGCCGAACAGCCGCCGCGCGCCCACCTTCGGGTCGAGCGAGAGCGGCAGCGGGATCACGTGGTGCGGCGGGGCGAAGCCGCGGCCCACGAGCGCCCTGTCGGCGAGCCGGGTCGCCGCGATCAGCATGAGGCTCGACTCGGCGAGCCGCGCCTTCTGCCGCACCCGGGCGTCGAAGGCGCGGGTCTCCTCCGCCGAGAGCGTGAGCCGGAGGACGCGCGAGCCCGTGGGCCGCGCCCGCGCGCCGATCCTGTCGCTCGCGCAGGCCCGCGCGAGCGACAGGATCGGCGCGCGGCCGAGCGCGAGGACGTGGGCCTTGTAGGCGCGCGCGAGGGCGAGCCGCTCGTCGCGGCTCAGGGGCGCGAGGAGGCGCTCGGGGGCGTCGTGCCGCTCCTGCCGGAGCGGCGGGTCGTCGGGCGCGTCGCCGCTGCCGGAGCCGAGCCAGGCGACGAGCCGGTCGGCGCCCTTGCCGTCCGTGAGCGCGTGGAAGTGGCGGAGCACGACCGTGTCGCCCTCCCCCGCCCCGCGCACGACGTCGAGCGCCCACGGCCGCTCCCCGGAGGTCCGGTCCGCGAGCAGCGCCTCGATGCGCGCCGCGCGCTCGCGCTCGCCCGCGACCTCGTGGAGGCGCGGCTCGGGGGCGCGCCGGTGGTGGTCGACGACCCAGCGGGGCCGCCCCGCCCGGCCGAGCACGCTGTTGTCGAGCCGGAAGCGGAGCTCGGGCAGCACCTGGGTGGCGCGCTCGAGGCGCGCCGCGAGCCGGGCCATGTCGAGGCGGCCGTCGAGCTCGAGCACGTACAGGCAGTGGTTCCCGGCCTGGCCGCGCGATCGCATGGCGCGATCGTTCATGAGGTGGAAGAAGTCGATCCCCCCGAGCAGAACGGGCGATGTCATGGTCTCCGCGGGGCGCCGCCGGTCAGGGGGAGCCGCGGGCGACCCTAGCAGCCATGGCGGCCGCACGACCAGCGCCCGCAAGCGGGCGACCGGCCGCGTCAAGGCGCGCCGCCGCGCCACCTCGCCCGCCTCGCTGGCCTCGCGTCGCCCCGCTGGCCTCGCGTCGCCTCGCGTCACCTCGCGTCACCTCGCGTCGCCGCATGTTCCAGCGCGCCCGCGCCCGGCGCGCAAGATAACGTAAGTATCCACTCCGGGAATACGCATCCATGTATATATTCCACCCGTGAATCTCTCTGCGATCGACGTGAACCTCGTGATCGCGCTCGACGCGCTGCTCCAGGAGCGCAGCGTGACCCTCGCGGCGCGCCGGGTGGGGCTCAGCCAGCCGGCGATGAGCCACGCGCTCACGCGGCTGCGCGAGCTCTTCGCCGACCCGCTGCTCATCCGGGTCGGCCGCCAGATGGCGCTCACCTCGCGCGCCGAGGCGATGACCCCGCAGGTCGCGGCGCTCATGCACGATCTCACGAGGCTCTTCGGCGGGCCGGCGCCGGCCTTCGATCCCGCGAGGAGCGACCGCACGTTCCGGATCGCCACGACGGAGTACGTGCAGCTCCTCCTCCTGCCGCAGCTGAACGCGGCGCTCGCGCAGGGCGGTCCGAGGCTCGCGCTCCACCTGCTGCCCCTCGACGCCCGCGCCGCGGACGCGCTCCGGAACGGCGAGATCGACCTCGCGATCGGCGTCCTCTCGCGGGACGCCCTCCCCTCCGATCTCCGCCGCGTGACGCTCTTCGACGACCGCTTCGCCGGGCTCGCGCGCGCGAGCCACCCGACCGCGCGCGGTCGCGTGGACCTCCCGACCTACACCGCCCTCCCGCACGTCGTCATCCCCCGGCACGGCGCGCACGAGGGGGTCGCGGACGAGCTCATCGCGTCGCGCGGCGTCTCGCGCCGCGAGGTCATGGCCGTGCCGCACGTGTTCCTCGTGCCGCACGTCGTCACGGCGTCGGACCTCGTGGCGACCGTGGCCACGCGCCTCAGCCGGGCCTTCTCGAGCCTGCTGCCGCTCCGCACCTTCGACCTGCCGTTCGAGCTGCCGCCCCTCGAGATCGCCATGGCGTGGAACAGCCGGACCGAGGACGACCCCGCGCGGGCGTGGCTGCGCGGGGTCGTGACGGACGCGGTCCCGCTGATGCGGGAGGCGACCCGGCGGAAGCGCGTCTGAAGGGCGCGGGGCCCGCGCGCGCCCCGTCGAGGTGGCGCGCGCCCCGCCGGGGCGTTACCGGCCGAGGGCCTCGGCGCGGTTCACGATCCGCGGCGTGAGGAAGATGACGAGCTCGCTGCGCGTGTCGCTCGCGCGGCGCCGCTGGAAGAGCAGGCCGAGGACGGGGATGTCCCCGAAGAACGGCACCTGATCGAGGTTCCGGCCGGTGTTGCGGGTGAAGATCCCGCCGATCACCGCCGTGTGCCCGTCCATGATCAGGAGGTCGGTCTCCGCCTCGCGCTTCAGGATGGTGGGGTCGCCGCGGGCCGAGGTCTGGTTGAAGTCGGGCTCGTCGCGGTTGATCTTCACGTGCATCGCGACGCTGCCGTCCGACGTGACGTGCGGCTTCACGAGCAGCTGGAGCTTCGCCTCCTGGAAGGTCGTCTGCACGCCCTGCGCGCTGATCTGCGAGAACGGGATCAGCGTGCCCTGGCTGATCCGCGCCTCCCGGTTGTCGAGCGTGAGGATGCGCGGGCTCGAGATGATCCGCAGCATGCCGCTCGCCTCGGCCGCGGAGAGCCGGACCCCGAGGTTCACCGTGTTGTTGATCGAGCCGAGCGTGAAGCCGAGCGCGCCGCCCTGCCCGGTGCCGACGATCGCCGGCAGGTTGACCGCGAAGTTCGGGTTCGCGACCTGGTTCGTGAACGGCGAGAGGCCGCCGGTCGGGGCGTTCGAGTCGGTCGCGCCGCCGGCGACGCCGATCGCCGACGGGAACACGAGCCCCGTCGGGTTGCCGGTCGCCGCGCTGAACGTCCCGTCGCCGCCCCACTGGATGCCGACGTCGCGCACGTAGCGGCTCGTCGCCTCGACCACGCGCGCCTCGATCAGGACCTGCGGCGTCTGCGTGTCGAGCGAGCGGACCAGCTCCTCGATCTGGTTCAGGTTGCCCGCGACGTCGCGCGCGATGAGCACGTTGGTCCGCTCGTCGACCGCGAGCGAGCCGCGCGGCGACAGCATGTCCTTCGAGCGATCCTGCAGGTCCGCCGCGTCCGCGTAGTTGATCGGGATGAGCCGCGTCTCGAGCGGCGCGAGCTGGAGCTCGCTCTTGCGCCGCGCGATCGCGAGCTCCCGCTCCTTGTTGAGGTCGGCGATCGGGGCGACGCGGATCATGTTGCCCTGCCGCACCACGCCGAGGCCCTTGGCCTGGAGCACCGTCTCGAGCGCCTGGTCCCACGGGACGTTGCGCATCCGGATGGTGACCGTCCCGCTCACGTTGTCGGCGGTCACGATGTTGACCCGCCCGACGTCGGAGATCAGCCGGAGGACGTTGTGGATGTCCGCGTCCTTCAGGTCGAGGTCGATGCGCCGCCCCGTGAACCGCCGCTGCTGCCCGGCGAGCGCGGGCATGAAGGCGCCGGCCTGGTCGGGCTCGACGACCGACTCCTGGCTGCCCGCCGGCTGGTCGGGGCCGCGCCCCGCGAAGCCGGGCTCCGCCCCCACCCCGTCCATGCCCTCGAACGACGTCTCCACCTTCGGCGCGCCGCCGTCGACGAGCTCCTCGCGCGCCACCGTGCGGGTCCGCCGCGCCGCGCCGCCGTCGGCGCCGATCCCCGAGAGCGTCGAGGGCAGCGCCCCCCGCGCGACGCTGAGCACGAGCGTGTTGCCCTCGCGCGCGACGGCGCCCGAGGCGCCCTCGGCCTGCTCCACCTCGACGACCACCCTGGAGCCGTCGCTGTTGCGCCGGAACGTCGAGATCGCCCGCACCGGGCCGCCGAAGGCGCCCACGTCGAGCTTGCGCTGGAGGGCGTCGGGCAGCCGGACGCCCTGGAGCTCGATGACGCGGCGGCCCCCCTTGCCGGTCGACTCGCGGTAGCTCGGGATCGACGAGAGCTCGATGATCACCCGGTCGAGCGTCGCCTGGTGCTCGAAGCGCACGTCGGTGATCGCCGCCGGCTCGCGCGCCGGCGCCGCCGTCGCGGGGGCGGCCGGGGCCCGCGCCGCCATGGGCGCGGTCGCGTCGGCGGCGGCGAGCTCGATCACGAGCGCGCCCTGGTCGGCGCGGATTCGGTAGGCCGCCGGGCGCGCGAGCTGCACGAGCACCCGCGTCGTGCGCTGGGCCGCCTTGCCGAAGCCCTGGGTCATCACCCCGGCCACGATCGCGTTGCCGTTCGTGATCGCGCCGGGCGCGCCGCTCATCTCGGCGCCGTCGAGATCGATGAGGAGCCGCTTGCCGCCGTCCGCGACCCGCGCCGAGAAGCGCGGCGCGCCGCTCGTCGCCACGACCACCTGGGCCCGGTCGTCCGCCGGCGCCGTGAGCCTGACGTCGCTGACCTTGATCGGGGCCGCGGCGTCTGCGTCTCCCGCAGGAGCGCCGAGGATCAACATCATCCCGAGCGCCGCAGCACGGCGAAGCGCGCCCCGCTTCGGGCGATAGTCTCGATTGCTCTTCATTGCACTCCCGCTTCGCGGTGACGCGAGGTCTGCGTCACGCTGCCGGGAGGCTACTTCGGGTGCCCGGGGCGGGCCCAATTCATGGCGGTCAGGGGGCGGGCTCGTTCTGCTCGCCGAGCGGACGCAGCGCGATCACGCGCGTCGTCGGCGGGATCTCCGGGTGCGACGGGTCCTCGCGGATGAAGACGACGTCGGAGTCGCGGATCCGGTCGACGCGCCAGTTCACGGCCACGTCGACGCCCGTGGGGCCGCCCGCGTGCACGATCTCGGCCTTGCCGACGAAGTCGCCCACCTTCGCCACCCACCCGAGCCCCGTCGGGTCGGTGAGCAGCGCGCGGGCGGGCGCGCGCGAGACGACGCCGACCAGCTTGAGCTCGTCGAGCGCGAAGCGGTCCACGAGGACCTGCCGCTGGATCGTCACCCGCCCCCGGGCCTGGGTCGCGAAGAGCGACTCGAAGCTCCGGAACGGGTCGCGGCTCCGGTCGCTCTCGGAGAAGTCGGCCTCCTGGAACTCGCGGAGCGGCAGCGGCGGCATCTCGGGCGCGCCGGCGTCCGGGGCCGCGGACGCCGAGGCGCCGGCCGCGGGGGTGCGCGGCGGCGAGGCGGTGGCCTGCGGCGCGGCCGCGCCGCCCAGCTGGGCGGAGGTGATCACCGGCTCGTCCTCGCACCCGGTGAGCGCGAGCGCCCACGCCGTGGTCGCCCCGAGGGCGAGCAGCAGCAAGCGACCGCCGCTCACCGGACACCTCCGCCGCTCCGCCGCTTCACGCCGGCCGTCGGGGTCTCTCCGGCGCGCACGGCGCGGAACGCGGTCGCGAGGCACTCCACCTCGACCTCGACGTCGGTCCCCACGACCTTCGGCTGCTTGATCTGGACCTCCTCGAGGTTGATGATGCGGTCGAGCTGCCCCACGCCGTGGAAGAACTTCGCCACCTGGTGGAACTTGCCGGAGAGCGTCAGCTTCATCGGCACCTTGGAGAAGAACTCCTGCGGGATCTCCTCGGTCGGGCTCCATGACGTCAGGTTGACGCCGGAGACGGTCGCGACGCCCTGGATCGCGGAGAGGAAGGCCGGCGTCTCGGACTCGTCCGGGAGGATCTTCTTCTGCTCGCGGCTCAGCTGCTCGCGCCGGGTCTTCTCGTCGAGGTCCTTCTGGTAGGCGGCCT
Organism: Sorangium sp. So ce321; assembly: GCF_051530195.1. Classification (NCBI taxonomy): domain Bacteria; kingdom Pseudomonadati; phylum Myxococcota; order Polyangiales; family Polyangiaceae; genus Sorangium; species Sorangium sp. So ce321. Next base: position 10,435,503 of record NZ_CP150329.1, read on the forward strand.
TCGACGCCTGCGCCTTGGTGAGCTCCGCCTGGAGCGCCTGCTGCTTCTGCACGGCGCCCTCAATCTGCGAGTCCACGTCGGCGTAGAAGCCGACGAAGTACAGGATGCCGACGAGCGCCGCGAAGAGCGCGCCGACGCCGACCTTGGCGAGCGGCGGCAGCCGGTCGAGCGCCGAGCCGGCGGGCGCGGGGTTGGGCTTCGTGGCCATCAGTACCTCACCTTCAGCTGCAGCGCGAACGAGACGAGCTCGAGCCGCGACGCCTTCTCGTTCTCTTTCTTCCCCGGGAGCAGCTGCACGTCATAGAAGTACGACGACAGCTTCAGCCGCTGGGCGAGCTCGTAGACGTCGGTGCCGTCGCGCGCGAGCCCCTCGACGCGCACGGTCCGCTCGGACTCGACGTAGCTCGAGAGCCACAGCCGCCGGCTGTCCCAGGAGGGGTTGTAGACGGCGAGCGGGTTCTCCTTGCGGAGCTGCGCCAGCTTGTCCGGGTCGGCGGTCGGCCCCTTGCCGTTCGTCAGGAGCTGCGCGAGCTCGAGCAGCACCGCGGTCGGCCCGCTGCGCGCCGCCTGGAGCTTCGCGATCGCGTCCTCGCGCGCGCGGAGCACCTCGAGCGACTTCTTGATCTCCTCGTGGTTCGAGACGAGCGTGCGGATGTCCTGGATCTGGCTCTGGAGGACCGAGTTCTTCTGCGACTGCGCCTCGAGCTCCTCGACCTTGGTCTGGTGGAAGAGGAAGAGCGCGACGATCTCGAGGATCACGACGCCGAGCGTGACGAGCAGCCAGCGCTGGCTCGCCTGCGGGGCGGCCCCGCGCGTGCCGCGCCGTTGCGGGAGCAGGTTGACGCGTATCACGAGCGCTTCTCCCGGTCCTTGCGCATCGCGAGCCCGAGCGAGACGCAGAACTGCGCCGCCCGGAGCCGGAGCAGCTCCTGGTTGACTTCCTTCGCTTCCACGGTGATGCGCTCCATCGGCTGGATCAGCTCGACGGCGACCCGGGCGCGCCGCCCGATCGCCGCGGGCAGCGCGGGCAGGTTGGACGAGCCGCCCGTCAGGTAGATGCGGTGCATGTCGCCCTCACCGCTCGTGGCCAGGAAGAAGTCGAGCGAGCGCTGGATCTCCCCGGCGATGGAGTCGCACACCTGCTCGATGGTCTCGATGACCTGGGCGGGCACGCCGCCCGGGCCCGAGGTCACGCTGGCGCACTTGAACTCCTCGGCCTGCTCGAAGCTGATGCCGAGCTTCCGCTGGATCTGCTCGGTGATGTAGTTGCCGCCGTTGCCGATGTCGCGGGTGAACGCGCTCGCGCCGCGCGACACGATGTTGATCGACGCGAGGCTCGCGCCGACGTTGATGATGGCGAACGTCTGGTCCGGCGGGATGCCGCGGTTCACCTCGAACAGGTTCTGCACGGTGAACGCGTCGATGTCGACCACCATGGGCTTGAGCTTCGCGGTCCTGGCGATCTGCGTGTAGTCGTTGATCTCGTCGCGCTTCGCGGCGACGAGCAGGAGGTCCATCTGCCCGGCCTCGGGGCGGCGGCGCAGCACCTCGTAGTCGACGTGCACGTCCTTGATGTCGAAGGGGATGTGCTGCTCGGCCTCCCACTGGATCTGCTCGTCCAGCTCGGCGGCGGTCATGAGCGGCACCGTGATCTTGCGGATGATGACCGCCTGACCGCTGATGCTGAGCGCGATCTCGCGCTGGCGGATCTTGGCGTCGGAGAAGGCGCGGCCGAGCGCCTCGACGATCGCCTGCGCGTTCATGACGTGGCCGTCGACGATCGCCTGCGGCGCGAGCGGCGCGTAGCCGAGCCGCACGAGGCCGTAGCCCTTACGGCCTTCTTTGATCTGAGCGATCTTGATCGCGCTCGATCCGATGTCGACCCCGATCAAGTTCTTGCCTTCCGACATCCCGTCCGTCCTGGTCCGCGCCGCCTTGGGTGAAGAAAGGGGAGCCCGGGCCGCGTTGCCCGGGCCCTCGCGCGCCCGATCCCCGTTGATCGCTTCTGGTCGCTTCCGGCGAAGCTTCGCACCGCCGTCGATCGCGGGGCAAAAAACCGCTTTACGCTCGCCTCTCGCCCGCCTATCGAAGCCCGATACGCGGTGCGGCGCCCCCGGTATGGCCGGCCGGCGCGCGCCAGCCCAGGGTAGCACCGTCCGGGGCTCGGTCGTCGGGCACGGATGACGTCAGGTCAGAGTCGCCTCATGCATCCGGACTTCTCGCGTTTCTGCGGCCCCCGCGGCCTCCCCGCCGGCGCCGCCCTGGAGCCCCGCGCTCGGTCATCGCGGCTGCGCTCTGCCCTCGCCGCCCTCGCGGCCGCCTTCGTCCTGCTCGCCGCCTCCGGCGCGGCGGTCGCCGAGGACGGCCAGCACACCGTCTACGCCGGCCAGACGCTCGGCAAGATCGCGAAGCGGTACCGCATCACGGTCGACGCGCTCCGCGAGGCGAACGGGCTCAAGCCTGGCCAGCGGATCCACCCCGGGCTCGTCCTCGTGATCCCCGAGCGGGGCAAGCCGGGCGGCCGGTCCGCGCCGGGCGCGTCGAACCGGGCGGCCTCGCTGCGCGACGGGCCGGAGCGGAGCCGCGGCGCCAGCGCGAAGGAGCGGAGCGCCGAGACCCGCCCCCTGGGCAAGGGGTCGATGAAGCGGGACCCGAAGCCCGACCCCCGGTCGATGCCGCCGGGCAAGCGCTACGCGCAGCGGCCCAAGCGCCCCGGCTGGGTCCGCCTGGTGCGCGGCGCCGAGCGGCTCGACCTCCAGCTGCTCACGTCGAAGGGGCGCCTCGTCCCCAAGGCCCTCCCCAAGCTCAGCCGGCTGATGCGCGCGTCGCCCACCGCGTCGATTCCCATCGACCCGCGCCTCGCCACGCTGATCGGCATGGTGAGCGACCACTTCGGCGGCAGGACCATCCGCGTCGTGAGCGGGTATCGCCCCTACTCTCCGACCCAGTACACGCCGCACTCCAACCACAACTTCGGCCGCGCCGTCGACTTCATGGTCGAGGGCGTGCCCAACACCGTGGTCCGCGATTTCTGCCGAGGTTTCCGCAACGCGGGTGTCGGATATTACCCCAACTCGACGTTCGTTCACCTGGACGCAAGATCAGATAAGGTGTACTGGGTGGATTACTCGAGGCCTGGAGAGCCGCCGCGCTACGAAGGGGCGAGGGGCTCTGTCGGGGCCGACGAGGCGGCCCGAGATGTCCCCCTCTCGGCGGAAGAAGAGGTGTATGGGTCAGGCCAGCCCCGCGCCACTCCGCCGCAACCAGCGAATACTACAGGGACAAACTCGGACGCGGGGCGCAGCGGCAATGAAGCGCAGCGGGGCGTGGGTTCAGGAGCACCCACCCCGACGCCCGCCGCTTCACCGGCCGGAAGGTGAGCTGCCGAGGCGGCTGGGCATACTCCACACACTGAACATCCGCACCAGACACAATTGCGCGGCTCTACCTTGCACGCTGCGAGAGTTGTGGCACCAATCCACCTCACGTGCAGCAATCGACCCGACTGCAGCGGGAGGGGCTCCCTTCTCCCAGGTCACTCGCCCCGTGCTGTGACGGGGACGAGCTTGTCCAGCCGGTCATCATGGGCACAGCGTGCCCGGTCGTCACGTGTGACCGCGCGCTGATCGAAGCGCAGGTCGCGCTGGCTCTCGATTCTCTCGACGCCCACGACGCAGGGCCGGTCGCCGCGGCGCAGGAGCCGGGCGCGGCGCTCGCGCACGATGCATGGGAGTCCGCGGAGCTCACGTCAAGCTGCGCGCACGACTTCTGGGAATCGGCGGAGGGCACGTCGCCCTGCACGTACGAGGAAGCGTGGGAGTCCGCGGAGCAGGACCGCGGCGCGAGCGACCCGCCAAGCTGTACCGGCGCGGCCTGCGCGAGCGGGCCGCGCGACCGCGAAGCGCCCTGCGCGCCGCTCCGTCCGGAGGTGCTGAAGGGGTACTTCCCGCTCGTCCGCAAGCTGGTGCGCCAGGTGGCGCGGCACCTGCCGCCCAACGTGCAGCGCGACGATCTGCTCAGCGCGGGGATGCTCGGCCTGGTCGACTCGCTCCGCAAGAACGGCGGGAGCGACGGCGAGACGTTCGCCGGCTACGCGAAGCTCCGGATCCGCGGCGCGATCGTCGATGAGCTCCGCGCACAGGACTGGCTCTCGCGGCGGGCGCGCGAGGCGGTGGAGGCCGGGGCGGCGGGCACGGTCGGCTGCTCGACCGTCTTCGTGAGCCTGAGCGAGGTCACGCCCACCGAGGAGTCGGTGCACATGTCCGGCGGAGACGACCCGATCGAGGCGATCTCCGCGCAAGCGACCCGGCGGGCCCTCGCCTTCGCGATCGCGCAGCTCCCCGAGCGGGAGCGGCGCGTGATCGGCATGTACTACTTCGAGGGGGCGAAGCTGAAGGACATCGGCGCGGAGCTCGGGGTCGGCGAGCCGCGCGTGTCGCAGCTGCACACGCGCGCGCTCGGGATGCTGCGCGGCATGCTGTCCCACGCCTGACCGCCGCGCCGGTCGGGCCCCCCGCGGGCCGCCGCGCCCGTGAGGACCACCGCGGGCCGCCGCGCCCGTGAGGACCACCGCGAGCCGCCGCCGCGATCAGGGGGGCGCGTCCACCGTGAGCCGGCGCGCCCGGCCGGGCATCGCGAGCCCGACCGCGAAGAGCGCGGTCTCCTCGTACCCCTGCTGCAGGGCGGGGTCGCCGGAGGCCCGGTGCACGAACGCGTTGCGGTGCGCGCCGCGATCGAGCGCGACGACGCGGGCGCAGCCGAGATCGAGCAGCGCCTCGGTCGTGGCCTCGTCGCTGTCGAACGTCGTCGTGGCCACGAGGAGCGTCCCGTCGTCGAGCGCGCACGCGGCGCCGCGCCGGCGCATGGTGCCGATCTCGCGCGCCTCCGGCCGCAGCCTGCCGTCGTCGGCGGTGAGCGGCACCTCGGTCGCATCCATGTCCGGCGCGAGCTCGACGCCGCCGGCCGGGCGGATCTCGACGCGGCCGCGACGGACCAGCAGCAGGCCCCCCTCGCCCCGGAAGCGGAGGCCGACCGTGCCGCCCACGGCGAGCCCGCGCGGGCCGCGCCGCCGGCCGGTGCCGACGCCGATCGCCGCCAGGACCTGCTGCCGCTCGCCCTCCGGCACCTCGGCGGCGAGCTTCGGCGCGTTGCGCGGCGAGATCTCGCGCGACCCCGCGCGCAGGCGGAACAGGAACCGGTCCGGCGCGAAGGCGTGCACGCGGACCTGCGCGCCGAGGTGCACCGTGTCGGCGGCGTACACGGCCGGGCTCCACGCCGGGGGCGGCTGCGCGCCGCCGTCGACCGTCCAGCCCACGCGCTCGCCCGGGAGCGACAGATCGGGCGGCGGCGGGCCGTCCGTCGAGCGCGACGAGAAGTAGAGGAAGGGGCCCGGGGAGGCGGACGCGACGTGCGCGGGCGGCGCGAGCGACATCGCGGGCGAGAGGCGCTCCGCGGTCAAGCGGCCGTCCGGCTGCGCGCTCAGGAAGGCGACCCCGAGCGGGTCCGGCGCCCTGCCCAGCGAGACGCCGGCGACGCACCCGGCGCGCGCGAGCGCCGCCCTGAGCGCGGCCGCGTCGAGGGCGCTGCCCCACGCGTGGACCACGAAGCCGCGGTCGGTCGCGCACAGCGCCGCGCGCTCGACGACGAGGTCGTCGCCCTCGCCGGGCGAGAGCGCCGCGTCGCCGGCGGGCGCCGCGGCGCTCGCGGCCTCGAAGAGGGACGGCCCTTGCCAGAGCGACCAGGGGAAGCGCCTCGGCCCCTCGCCGCGGGGCTCGCCGGGGCTCGCCGCCGCCGGGCGCTGCCAGAGCACCCAGGGCACGCGCTCGACCCCGGCGCCGGAGGGCCACGCGCCGAAGTAGGGCCGGCCCGAGGCGTCGACCGCGAGCGTCGCCGCGCCGTCGCGCGGGGGCACCAGCGGGCGGCCGCCGACGACCATGCCGAGCGCCTCCGCCTCCTCGTGGAGCGCGACAGGGTCGCGCGGGCCGGCGCCGAGGCCGATGGCGCCGCGGAGGGCCGGCGCGTCCGGGAGCGTCCCCGTGCCGTGCAGGCCGGCCGTCGGCCGGGGCGCCTCGAAGCCGGCCTGCAGGGTGAACTTGACGTGCCGCGTGTCGATCGCGAGCAGGTGGACGCGCACCTCTCGCCGCTGCGGATCGGGGCGGATCGTCGTCGCCGCGAACGGGCTCGACGGGCGCTGCGGGTCGCCGTCGATCCCGGGGAGCACGCGCGGGAGCGAAGGGGCCACGAGCACCCAGGCCCCCTCCCCCGGGAGCGGCGGATCGACCGCCGGCTGGACCGGCGGCGGCGGCCAGAGCGAGGGCCACCCCGGCGGCGCGGGCTCCGGGGACGCCGGCCCGTGGGTCAGGTACGCGGCGTCCGGCCCGGCGCGCAGCCCCGCCGCCGCGCTGTCGGCGGCGAGCGCGAGCCGCTCGACCGCGGCGGCCGCCCCCGGGCCGAGCAGGCGGCCGGCGGAGAGCCCGGCGAGCTCCGCGAACGAGGACACGCGGCGCGGGACGCGGTGCGCGCGGGCGCCGAACGGATCGCTGCCGCCCGTGTCGAGCTCGCCGGTGCCGGCGCTCAGCGCCGCCGGGACCGCCTCGGGGCCGAGCGCCATCACGAGGGCCTCGTCGGCGAGGTCGAGCCGCGCCGACGCGGGCGGGCTGTCGAACGAGATCTCGGTGCGCGAGACGCCGTCCGCGCTCCCTGTCTCGAGCCAGCCGTCGACCGCCGCGCGGAGCCGCTCGCCGAGGGGCGCCCCCGGGCGGGCGCCGCCGCCGAGATCGAGCAGCGTGATCCCCTGCACGGCGCCAAAGGCGGAGGTGGTCACCGCGACGCGGCGCCCGCGGGCCACGAGGTTGCGGTCGTCGCCGAGGGGCGTCTCGGTCAGGTTGCGGACGCCGCTCAGGCTCACCGGCCGGCCGGAGCGCGTGAGCCGCACGCGCGCGCGGTACAGGTCGGCGGCGCCGCGCCCTTCCGGCGCGCGCTCCGCGTCCGGCGCGCGCTCCCCGTCCGGCGGGCCCGCGACGTCCCGCGGGCCCGCGACGTCCCGCGGGCCCGCGACGCCCAGGAACAGCACCCGGCGGCCCAGCAGCGCGTCGGAGAGGAACCCGCCGCGCTCCTCCCAGACGAAGTCGTCCGGGCTGACCGAGCCGCCGATCGCCTCGCCGAGCATCCCGGCGATCGCGTCCGCGGTCCGCGCGGGCGGAGACGGCATCGAGAGCCGCGCGGCGGCCCCGACGACGGCGACGCCGAGCGCGATGGGGAGCCGGCCACGCAGGTGATCGGCCCAGGTGGAGAGCGGTCGTCCGATCATCCCTGCGCGAGCGCGCTCCCTCCCCCGGCGGCGCCGGCCTGGGCCGCCGCCGCGGCGCGCGGGCGGACCCCGAGCAGCTGGCGCGCGCGGTCCGGCTCGACCACCTCGCGGCCGATGCTCCGCGCGAAGGCGGCGGCGCGCGCGACGAGCGGCGCGCTGCCCTCGGCGAGCACGCCCTTGTCCAGGTAGATGTTGTCCTCCAGCCCGACCCGGGCGTGCCCGCCGAGCTGCATGGCGAGCTCGGTCATCGGGCGCTGGTGGCGGCCGACGGCGGCCACCCCCCACGTGGCGCGCTGGGGGATCTGGGTGATCATGAACCGGAGCACGTCCTCTCGCGCCGCGATGCCGCCGGGCACCCCCAGCACGAACTGGAAGTGGAGCGGCTCCGCGAGGAGCCCGTCGGCGAACAAGCTGAGCGCCTCATGGATATGGCCGACCTCATAGCACTCGAGCTCGGGGACGCTCCCCGCCGCGCGGATGCGCGCGGCCATGTCCCGGATGAGCGGCCGGGCGTTGTCGAAGATCCCGTCGCCGAAGTTGATCGTGCCGCAGTTCAAGGTGGCCATCTCGGGGCTGCAGAGCAGCGGCTGGGCGCGCTCGTCGACGCTCATCCCGACGGCGCCGCCGGTCGACGTCTGGACGATGACGTCCGTCTTCTCCTGGATGGCCGCGATCGCCTCGGCGAACAGCTCGCGCGACTGGCTCGGCGAGCCGTCCGGGTTCCTGACGTGCAGGTGGACCACGGCGGCGCCCGCGTCGCGGCAGCGCGCCGCCTCGTCGGCGAGCTCGCGCGCCGTGACGGGCAGGTGCGGCGTCTGCGCGCGGGTCGTCTCGGCGCCGACGATCGCCGCCGTCAAGATGAGGGCGCTGTTCGGCGGCGTGACGATGATCCGGGGGGGCGGCGTGATGATCGGCCGCGGCTCCGGGAGCTTCGCGTGATCCGGGGGCGGCGCCGACAGCGCCGGCAGGACGAGGCGCGGCCGACGCTGGAGCTCCTTCGGGACGACACACGTCCCGAGCGCCCGACAGACGACGATCGGCTCGGCCAGCGCGTCCGCCGCCGAGGGCGCCACCCCGGCTTCGCGGACGCTGGCGACGACCTTGCGCGCCTCGAAGGCCATCGCGCGCGACGTGGCCCCGACCTTCGTGACCACCCCGGTCGCCTCGATGAAGTCGCCTGCTCGGACCGGGGCGAGGAACTCGACCGCCTCGTACGCACGGAAGAGCCCCTCGTCGCCGTCCAGACGGATGAGGAGCTCGGTGGCGACGTCGCCGAAGAGCGCGAGAATTCGCGCGCCGTCACACAGCTCCCCCGCGTAATGTGCGTCATGCGCGCCCATCCTGACGCGCAGCGTGACCGTGAGACCAACCCCAGTGCTCATGGGCGTGAAGACTCAACAGTCGACAGTCGGTAGTCAACAAGGGAAACTCCCCCCGCCGATGAACCTCGTAGAAGCCAGAAATCTCCCGCGCCACGTCGGAATCATCATGGATGGCAACGGCCGCTGGGCCGAGCTGCGCGGCGAGCCGCGCGAGGCCGGCCACAAGGCCGGGAGCGCCGCCGTGCGGCGGATCGTGCGCGTCTGCCGGAGGCTCGGCGTCGAGGCGCTGACGCTGTACGCCTTCAGCGAGCAGAACTGGGCGCGGCCCCGGAACGAGGTCGACGCGCTCATGGGGCTCCTGCGCGAGTTCCTCATGAGCGAGCGCGGCGAGATCCTCGAGAACGACATCCGCCTGGTCGCGATCGGCGACATCAGCCGGCTCCCCGAGGTCGTGCGCGAGGTGCTCGACCCGCTGCGGAAGGCGTCCTCCGCGAACATGAGGATGACGCTCGCGCTCGCGCTGTCCTACGGGGCGCGCGAGGAGATCGCCGCCGCGGCGCGCGAGCTCGCGATGGAGGCTGTCGCCGGCCGGCTCGACCCGGAGGCGATCGACGGCGCGCTGCTCGCCGCGCGGCTGCCGAGCCTGAGCGTGGGCGAGCCGGATCTCATCATCCGCACCGGCGGCGAGCAGCGGCTCTCGAACTTCCTGCTCTACGGGGCCGCGTACGCCGAGCTGTCGTTCACCGAGCGGCTGTGGCCGGACTTCACCGAGGACGACCTCTTCGCGGCCATCGCCACCTACCAGCAGCGCGACAGCGCCGTCGAGCCCGCGTACAGGGCGGAGGGCAGCGGCGGCGGCGGCGGTGGCGGCGGCGGCGAGCTGGTCGCCGCGCGCGGCGCGATCGACGGGGCTCGGCCGTGGCGCGCGCGCGAGCTCGCCTCTCACAACGGCTCACGGACGGGGGTTTGACGCTTGGCTGCTTCCAACCTCGCGATGCGGTTCATCACCGCCGTCGTGGCCGCGCCCGTGCTCCTCTCGCTGCTCTACCTCGGCCCGGCCTGGGGGTGGGCGGCGCTCGTCGCCGCCGCCTCCGCCGTCGGCGCGCTCGAGTTCTTCGCGATGACCCACCCGGACGACCGCGCCTCGCGCGTCGCCGGCGTCGCGCTCACCCTCGCCGTGCTCGGCGTGCTCTGGCGCTTCGGGGGCTCGCCGGTCGCGCTCCTCGCGCTGATCTTCCTGCTGCCGTTCGCCGCGATGCTCGTCACGCTCACGCGGCTCGGGGAGATGCGCACCGCCGCCCTGCGCGTGCTGGCGATGACCTTCGGCCCGCTCTACGTGGGCGGCGGGCTCGGGGCGCTGGCGCTGCTCCGGCGCGACGCCGGCGCCGACGGCCCGTCGTTCGTGGTGCTGGCCCTGCTGCTCTCCTGGTTCTCCGACACGGGCGCCTACTTCGCCGGCCGCTTCCTCGGCCGGCGCAAGCTCTACGAGGCGGTGAGCCCCAAGAAGACCGTCGCGGGCGCCGTCGGCGGCCTGCTCTTCGCGGTGATCGGCGCGCTGATCGCCCACTTCTGGTTCCTGCGGTCGCTGCCGCTCGTCGACGCTGTCGCGCTCGCGATCGTCGCGGGCGGCCTCGGCCAGGCGGGCGACCTCGGCGAGTCGTTGTTCAAGCGCTCCTTCGGGATCAAGGACTCTGGCGGGATCGTGCCCGGCCACGGCGGCATCCTCGATCGGGTCGACGCCCTGCTCGTCACCGGGACGATCACGTATCTGTATGTCCTGTGGTCGAGGACGTGATCGACGCCGCGCGCCTCGCGCTGCGCGCGCGGCGCGAGACAGCCGCGTCCAGCGACACGAGAAGCACGCGCGGCGCGCCCGCGCCGGGGCATCGCCCACCCACTGCGGACTTGCCGCCGATGTCGTTAACGCGCCGCCGCATCGCGCATTCCCAGCCTGACGCGATGTCCCGCCCCTCCGGATACGCGATAACGCGTCGCGTGATAGCTCCCTGACATTGAACGGAGGGGCGCGGCGGACTAAAAAGTTACAGAGCCATGGAAGATCAATTCAGTGCCAAGCCCACGACTCCGCCGGTGAGCGCGCCTCCGGCTCCGAGCCAGAAGCACAAATACGAGTTCTTCAAAGTCGTCCAGGGTTACCTCGACGAGGCTGCCCGCTTGATCGAGCTGCCGGTCTACATCACGACGATCTTGAGCCAGCCCAAGAACGAGATCATCGTCAATTTCCCGGTGCGGATGGATGACGGCAGCATCCGGCTCTTCAAGGGCTACCGGATCCAGCACAACAACCTCCTCGGGCCGTTCAAGGGGGGTGTTCGTTACCACGAGTCGGTGTCGCTCGACGATCTCAAGGCGCTGGCCGCGATGATGACGTGGAAGTGCGCGCTCATGAACCTGCCGCTGGGCGGCGGCAAGGGAGGCATCAAGTTCAACCCGAACGAGGTGTCGCGGGCCGAGCTCCAGCGGATCACGCGTCGCTTCTTCCATGCGCTCGGCGCGAACATCGGCCCGGAGACGGACATCCCGGCTCCCGACGTGGGCACCGACGCGAAGACGATGGCGTGGGCCATGGACACGTACATGAACACCGTGGGCCAGTTCTTCAAGCAGGCGGTGAAGGGCGTCGTGACCGGCAAGCCGGTGGCGTCCGGCGGCACGCACGGGCGCGAGAAGGCGACGGGGCAGGGCGTCGTGCACTGCATCACGGAGTGGGCCGAGGACAACGACGTGAACCTCGGCGGCTCGACGCTGCTCGTGCAGGGGTTCGGCAACGTCGGCTCGCACACGGCGGTGCTGCTGTCGAAGCTCGGCGCCTCGACCGTCGCGGTCGGCGACCACGCGGGGTATCTGTACAACCCGGAGGGGTTCAACCCGCACAAGCTGCAGGACTACGTGAAGAAGCACCGCTCGATCGCGGGCTATCCGGCGGGCAAGCCGATCAGCCGCGAGGAGTTCTTCCGGCTGAAGGCGGACATCTTCATCCCCGCGGCCCTGGAGAACCAGGTCGGCGTCGAGGAGGCGAGCTCGCTCCAGGTGCGGCTCGTGGCCGAGGGCGCGAACGGGCCGTGCACGCCGGAGGGGGAGAAGGTCCTGCTGGAGCGCGGGATCGACATCCTGCCGGACGTCCTCGCCAACTCGGGCGGCGTGACGGTGAGCTACTACGAGTGGGTGCAGAACAAGCGCTCCGAGACGTGGACGCTCGAGGAGGTCGACGCCCGGCTCGAGAAGGCGATGAAGCGGGCCTACCGCGACGTGACCGAGATGGCGCGGCAGAAGAAGTGCACGCTGCGCCTGGCGGCGTACGCGGTGGCGCTGCAGCGGCTGGCGGCGGCGTACGGGGAGCGGGAGATCTTCCCGTGAGGCGGGGCCGGGGGGGCGCGGCGCGGGGCTGAGGGGCGGGGCGGGGCGGAGGGGTCCGGGGCGGAGGGGCGGGAGCGGGAGCGGGCTTTCCGGGACAGGGGACCGCCTTTCCGGGACAGGGGGCGGCTCTTCCGGGACACGGGACCGCCCTCCCGGGACACGGGGCGGCTCTTCCGGGACACGGGACCGCCCTCCCGTGACACGGGGCGGCTCTTCCGGGACACGGGACCGCCCTTCCGGGACACGCAACCGCCCCTCCGGGACACGCAACCGCCCTTCCGGGACATGGGGCGGCTCTTCCGGGACAGGGAACCGGCCCTCCGGGACACGTAGCCGCCCCTCCGGGACACGGAACCGCCCTTCCGGGACACGCAGCCCCTTTCCGGGACACGGGGCGGCTCTTCCGGGACATGGGCGCCCGTGTTCCCCTGCCCTGCGGGCGACACGACGCGTGTTCCTCCGAGCAGCATCTCGGCAATGCTCACCGCTTGCGAGCGGGAGGTGCGTGCATACGGTTCGTCACCGTACTTGGGGGGTGAGACACTCATCTCCCTTTTCCGGGCACCGGCTCGTCGAAAGCGAGGCGGTGGCCCAGGAGGAACATGAAGAAGCCGAGCAAGGAGCTGGAGCAGTGGATCAGCGCCGCTGCCGAGATGGCAGACAGCGCGTCGCCGGTCATCAATCAGCCGCTGCACGTTCTCTTCGGAGAGGCGGTCGATGTCGCCAGATTCTTTGACAGGTACTGGAAGCCAGAAGCGGATGAGCGCGGCAGCATCGTGCGACCCGGGCTCGAATCCGCGGTCGGCAACGCCGGCAAGGGCAAGAAGAAGCCCGCCGGCGCGGCCGGCCGCATCCATGTGAAGACCGGCGACGAGATCCTGTCGCTCCAGCGCGCGACGCAGGAGGCCCACACGCGCTATCTCCTGACCATCAACCCGAAGGGCGAGGATCCCGCGGCGCGCGGCCGGTTCCTCCTGAACGAGCTCACCGCCGTCCTCGAGTGGTACTTCGACGATGGCGTCGAGGACGAGAAGGACGCGCAGCTCGCCCGCGTGGACGCCGCCCACGCCGACGATCCGCAGACCGCCGACGCGCTCGCGAGCGCGCTCGACGACTACGCCCACCTCGCGGAGCCCCACCGCGACGAGCTCCAGGGGCTCGGCGGGTTCGAGTCCGGGCACATCGACGAGGCGCATGCGGTCGCGGCCGCCCTACGCGACAGGCCCGCGTCCGTCGCGGCCCTGGCCGGCCCCGCGCGCTCGGCGATCGACCTCCGCAACCGGCTCGCTGGCATGCTGCTCGACCGGATGAACGCCGTCAGGGCCGCCGCGCGCTTCGTGTTCCGCAACCACCCGGAGATCGCCCGCGAGGCGACGAGCGCGTACGAGCGGCGCAAGCGCGCCGCGGCCCGGCGCGCCAAGGCGAAGGGCGCCGCCGCGCCTGAGGTGCCGGCGGAGGCGCCGCTGCTCGGCTGAGCGGGCGGGAGCGGCCCGGTCCGGTTGACCCCGGGCCGGGCGCGGGCGCGCTGGTCAGGAGCGCGTCACCCAGCCCCTGGTGCCCCTGGTTCCGCGATTGAGGAAGGAGAGGAACCAGGGACGAACTTGGGCTTCTTCCCTGGTTCCGGCGAGCAAGGGATCTACTCGGCGAGCCATCAGCCAGCCTGAGCGTCAACAGCCCGGAAGGCTGGCGAGTAGAGCCCCCGCTATATCGAACTCGCGGAGCGCGGGCCCCCCACTTTGAGCTCGCGCGCCGTCGCGCCTCACAGATCCAACGTCAGCTCCAAGTGACGGTGAACGAGAACTGCCTGGCGCTCCTCGTTCCACCGCATGCTCGAGAGCGCACCGTCCTGAGACGCGACGACCGCCGTTGAACCAGGGAATTTGGTGCAGGCTATAGCGGCAGACTCGGCGGAGCGGAAGCGGCCGGCGGGACGCACGCTCCGAGCGTACCAGACGACGCAAGCGGACGGCCTGGACGCGCGTGTCCGGTGCAGCGCGCCTCGCTCTTCTCGCGGTCATGGACCGCCGCGAGAGTCGTCACCGGCCGCGGCGTTTTTAGGTCGCAAACGAGAAATTCCGTCGCGCGATCACAATGCTCGCCACGGAACACGCGGCACTTCTGCACGCTCGACCGCGTCGTCGCGGTGGTATGAAAAGCAGCGCCGCGCTGGATGGGCCAGCGCGGCGCTGTGGTGCAACGCATGCGCGAGGTGATCGGCGTAGGCGCGGCTCAGCAGCTCGACGACCCCGAGAGGCCGCCGCGGCAACAGCGGCGACGCCCTCGAGCAGCGGTGCGGCCTGCGGGATCGTCCGGGCTGCGGGGCCCACGGAACCGCATCGGGCCATCCGTGGCCGTACAGACACATCGACCCAAGGATTGGGAATCCATGAAGCACAGCATTGACGAGCTGCTCGATATCGTCTATCGATACTATCCCCGTGGTGTTGGGATGACCGACGACGGCGATATCGACGTTCAGCGATGCATGGAGACCAAAGAGCACGACCGGCTCGTGCGCGCGCGGATCCAGGCATCGAAGGGCGACCGATGGCGCGACCTGCGGCGTCGCCTCCGAGACGGATTCCCTGGCAGGTTCATGAACCATTCGCTGTATCTCCCCGCCGGAGACTGCGACGCCTGTTACTCTTTCTCGATCGACATGCCGGAGTCCACGGGGCGAACGCTGTGGTTCCATGTGAGCTTTCTGGCTCCTTACTACATCGTCCATAGCGAACGCACGGTCGATATCGTGAAGCGAACGAGGGACTCGTTCTCGGTCAAGTTTCTAGGGTTACATTTCATCGTTCCGCGCAGCCCGTTCGATCCGAGGTTCGTCGCTCATCCGGACCATGGGCAAAGTTTCGCTATCGTCAGGAAGGAATATGTCACCTTCGATCTGTTGCCCGATGAGCGGCCATGCGCGGAGTGGATTTCCGGCGATATCGAAGCGACGTTCGGTTGCGAACGCATGCCGCCGGAGATCGGGACCGTGCTCGTGCCCGATGTGATGCCGGGCCCGCGTCTCCCCGGGGAGGCTAGACTCTACGACTGCCTGTTCACGGACCATCACACGTGGGTGGAGCCATCGCCGTCTGATGAGCCGGCACCCGGCGTCCAGCTCGAAGCGAGCAACCTGACACAGCCGCTCATCGCGGTGCTCACGGTGCTCGCGGCGCTCTACTGCATCTTGTGGCCCCTGACGCCAGAGTTGCAGAGCGGTTCTTGCTACTGCGTGGTGGAGACGGATGGAGTCCTTCGCAAGGACGAGTTGATCGACACGCTCGCGAAGATTCGCGTGCTCCTCGAGCCGCCGATGACTCCATGGGGCATCTCTGCGAAGCGCGAGTTCGAAGCTGCCACCCGTGAGCTCGAAGCGCTGGTCGCTTCGTGGGACGGTGAAGGCGAGCCCCCGGCCGCCATGGTCGCCTGGGCCTGGAGCTTCCTGGCGAGTTGGCCCGTGAACTCGGAGCCCGTAGCGTCGTCGTAGCACGCTCCGTGTCAGGCGCGATCGTGGTGAGCAGGCGGCCCCCGATGCCCCCTCGAACATGACGACGACACGGTGGACGACTCGCGCGATCCCCTGGAGGAGCCCCCGCCAGGAAGCCCGAAGCCGTCCCAGCGCCCCCGTGCGGGGCGGGCGGGACGCCGTGAGCCCATCCGGGTGAAGTGGCTCGTCCATGCCGGAGATGGGTGGCACCCATCTCCCGGTGGACGTGCCGCCATCAAAAGATGGGTCGCACCCATCTCCGCGATGGACGTGCCGCCATCAAAAGATGGGTCGCACCCATCTCCCGATAGACGTGCCTCCATCAAAAGACGGGTGGCACCCATCTCCGCGATGGCGGGCGGGACGCACGCTCCGAGCGTACCGGACCGGTGCAGCGCGCCTCGCTCCTCTCGCGGTCATGGACCGCCGCGAGAGTCGTCACCGGCCGCGGCGTTTTTCTAGGCCGCAAACGAGAATCTTCGTCGCGTGTTCACAATGAGCAGCCGCGAAACACGCGGCACTTCTGCACGCTCGACCGCGTCGTCGCGGTGGTATGAAAGGCAGCGCCGCGCTGGATGGGTCAGCGCGGCGCTGTGGTCCCCCTCGTTCACCCCGAGGTGAACCGTGCGTGCTTCCATTCCACTGGTCCACCCCCGGCAAGCGGCGGTCCTGGCCCTCGTCCTCGCCTCCGCGTTCCCCGTACAGGCCGCGGCCGCGGACCCTCCTCCCCGGTCCCGCGAGGTCCAAGAGCTCATCGAGGAGGCGGAGAAGGCCGCCAAGCGGCTCGATCTCGCTCGCGCCCGCGAGCTTTGGGCGCGGATCAACGAGCTCGAGCCCTCGACGATGGCCGTGTGTCAGCTCGGCGTGTTCGACCTGCGCCTCGGCCGGTTCGAGGAGGCCGCGGCCGAGCTCTCCACGTGCGTCGCGCAGATGCCCGCGCCGACCAACGACATCGAGCGCCGCCGCTACCAGGTCCGACGCGCCGACCTCGCGGCCGTCCGGCAACGCGTGGCCGAGCTCCACGTGAGCGCCCCGCCGGGCACGGCGCGGCTGCTGGTCGACGGTCGCGAGGTGAGCGCGGGCGGCCCCGTCTTCGTCGTCCCTGGACAGCACGAGGTCACGGCGACCGGCAAGCAGGGGCAGGTAGCCCGTGCGCGCGTCAAGGTGACGGCGGGGCAGTCGCGGCGCGTCGCCCTCGCCTTCGAGGCCCCGAAAGCCGCCAGCGCTCCAGCGCGGGCGCGCAACCCGTGGACCATCGGCACCGGCGCGGCCGCCTCGGCGGCCCTGCTCGGCGCCGGCGTCGGCCTTCACCTGGCCGGCGACGCCGCGGAGAGCGAAACGGCCGCCAAGGTGTCGCGCCTCTCGGACGGCTCGATGCTCCCGAGCAGCGCGCAGTTCCGCAAGACCTACGACGAAGCGCACGCGGCGAACACACGAGCGAGCCTGTTCCATGGCTTCGGCTCGGCCGCGCTCGTCGTCGGGGCAGCGCTCGGTGCCGCAACGGTCGTGTACGTCGTCTGGCCGCGGAAGGCCGAGATCCGCACGAGAGGCGCCGGCGCGGAGGTCAAGCTCGTATGGTAGCCGCCGGCGACGTCTGGGAAGGCCACGAGCTGCTCAACGAGGAGCGCGGCTTGCTCCGTCACTTCCTCGCGAGGCAGGTCGGCGACACGGGGGCTCTGGTCTGGTTGCACCTCCGCGAGGGCGCGCGCCTCGATGCGGGTCTGTTCGCTGAGGAGATTGCGCGCCTGCAGCGCCTCTCCGACGAGGTCCCGGAGGTCGTCCCCGTGCTCTACGGTGGGGTGAACGGCGCCGTCGCGTGGGCAGCGTCGCCTGTGCTCGGCGACGCGATCCCGCTCATCGACGCCACGCGCGGAAACGACCTCGGGCCGGCGGATCTCGAGGTGCTGATCGACATCGGCCGGTGTCTCGTGCGTGCTCATGAGCTCTCGTTCATCCATGGCGCCCTCAGTCCGGACCGGGTCTCCATCGGGGGCGATGGCCGATACGCGATCACCCACTTCGGATTTGCCCGTCTCTTTCAGCTCGGCCCGGAGGACGCTCGTCAAGATACGTACGGGTACGCACCGCCCGAGCTCTTCTCGGGGGGTCAGCTGGGACCTCGCGCGGACGTGTACGGCTTCGGTACGATCATGTACGAGCTCTTGTGCAAACGCGCCCTCTCGCCGTGGACCCGTCCCCCGAGCTTTCCCAACGGGATCCATCCGATGCTTCAGGTGATGATGCAAAGGGCGCTTGAGGAGAACCCCAACCGGCGGCTGCCGAGCATCGACAAGATGCTCTGTGTCCTGACGCCCTTTGCCCGCGAGTGGGAAGAGCTTGGCGCACCGCCGGCCCCTCCCCACGCGGACATCTTCGCCCAGCAGTCTGGCGCTCGGCGCAAGCCGCACGAGGCGGCGCCCATCCTCGTGGAAGACGAGGCGAACGCGTTTGCCTCGGGTGAAGCGGGTGAAGCGGGAGGGCGAGCTGGCGAGTTCCCCACGCCCCGCCCTTCCGACGTGCCCGACACGGTCGAGAGCGTGCCGCCGCGGGACGCGGCGGACAGCGTCACCGACGCGTCTTCGGTCGCCACGCAGGGCCCTTCCGAGACGCCCGCCACCCTCAAGAGCGCGATCCCGCCGCGGGCTGCGCGGGACAACGTCACCCACGTGCCTCCGGTCGCGCTGCGGTCGCCTCCAGCGCCCGAGCTACCGGACCTCGAGCCGATGCTGCCGGTACCGCCGGTGCCCTCGACCCCTCCGCGCTCTCCGGTGCTGCCGGTGCCGCCGGCGCCCTCGACCCCTCCGCACTCAAGCCGCACCCCAGGGCGACGCTCCCCGCCGCGCTGGTTCGGCGCGGTGCTCGCGCTGGCGTTCGTGCTGGGCAGCGCGACCGCGGTCCTGCGGCGTGAATCCCCGCGTCACGTCGTGCCTCGCCTGGGGCCAGTGGTCCAGGCCGCGGCGGGTCGAGCCACCCTGCCTCCCTCAGCTCGACCGCTCGATCGACGCCCTGAGCCGCTCCCAGGGGCCGCCACGCCGCCCGTCGCGGCGCGGCCGCGCACGACCCGGCCCGCCGCTCCCACACGGCAGACCATGAAGATGCCGGCGCAGGAGCCCGACCTCTGTGACGGTCTGCTCCCTTGTCAGAAGGTCTTTTACTGAGCAGCGGAGGGGTTCTCATGCGGTCGACATCTTGTTTCGCCTTCAGCATGGCTGCGCTGCTCGGTTGCGGGGAGGACATCGATATCCCCAGGCCCCGGACCGACGACAATCCGGTGTTGTTGTGGATCGGCGACACGCCAGATTTTCCTAGCTGTCCGGAAGGTCGGCTCGATTACTGGGATGGATGGGCTGACGTGCGCACGGATCCTCAGTACCAGAACGAATGCGGGACGTGCGCGTGCAGCCCTGCCGAGTGTGTGCTGCCAGACAGCGTGAAGGCGCATGAGGCGCCTCTCTGCGCTGACGAGGGAGTCAAGGTCAACCTCGCCGGTGCAGCCGACCCGCCAGGGCACTGTGTCAAGGCCTCGCCCCTTGTCCCGGGTGACGCGTTCGCCTCGGTCACCATCAAGCCGCCTACGATGGCTCCCGCATGCAAGCCGTCGGAGCACACTCCGCCCCCCCTTACAGGGAGTTTTGCGCGAGCTTGCCCGTGGACCGGTGAGTATAGGACAGGGTTCGATGGGCTGGTGTGCATCGCACCCGAGCACGACGGCTCGTGCCGGCCGGGCTTCTCCGCGCGCTTCGAGTTTCAGGAGAAGAGCAGAGACGCTCGTACCTGCACGCCATGCGAATGCGGCGCCCCCGTCGGCGGAAGCTGCGTGGCGGATGTACTGCTCTTCAGCGACACGACATGCTTGGACATGCTGATCTCGATCAACGGAATCGGCACAGAAGAGGAAATTTGCTACGGCGCACCTGCCGATTCGCCGCTGGCAGGGGTTCGCGTGGTGTTCGCACGGGACGAGCCGGGCACGTGCACGCCAATGGCCACCGTCTCCATGGTCGACGCCACGATCGAGAGCGGCGAGACCCGAACGTTTTGCTGCTCCAGCGCGGAGATCATCTATGGCAATGTTGACAATTGACCGAGGCAGAGGGGTGGCCGCCGCGATGCGCTGGGTTGCGCTCTCCACGCTGGCCACGTGTGTGCTCATCGGGTGCTCGTCGCCGGTGCCCGAAGATTTACCAGATCCAGATCCGAGCCAGCTCATCCTGCTCTGGGACGGCCGATACGAGAGTGCTCCACGGTGCGGTGACAAGACCTTGTGGGAAGGGTGGGCGGGGACGCCTGGGCCGGTGGAGTGCGAGCCTTGCGAGTGTAGACCTGCTCAATGTCTGCTCTCGGACAGGGTGCTCCTGCACTCCTCGTCCGATTGCTCCAGTAGTGACCTCGTTGCTATGATCGATGCGGGCAACAGTTGGGATGGCACATGCTTTCCTCTTACCCATCCCATTCCTCGAGAATCCTATGAATTTGTGACGATCGAGCCGCCGCTTGTGACTGACTGCCAGCCTGTTACCCCGGTGCCGCCGCTGCGGCGAACGAACATGACATTCGTTCGGGCATGTAGTCCGGATATCGACTTCTTTTCCACAGACTTCCTCCATTGTTATCCGCCGCAGCCGAACGGAGAGTGCTGGGACTCCTACCGGGTCCGGCGGGATTTGCAGCTCCACAACGACACGCGCACGTGCAGCCCGTGCTCCTGTAGCGAGCCGAGCCGCGACAAGTGCCGCGTACAGACCACGGTGTACTATCAGGCAGACTGCTCCGAAGAGCTCGGAGCCGTTTTCATTTCCGGGCTGGATGGACCGCTCTGCACGGATACGATCGACGGACAGATCGGTGCGATTCGGTCTATCCTCGTGAAGGACGAGCCTACTTGCGCCCCCTCGACCGACTCCAAGGTGGTGAGCGGTGAACTGGAGCCCGGCGACACGCACGTGCTCTGCTGCAACCGTTAGGACCGCCCCATACTTCTGGACCCGGATCTGCACTGCGACGGGGAGGCGGCCAAGCCCGCGCTCACGGTCCTCGTCGCCGGCGCCGCACCCGAACTCAGCGAGATGGAAGCGGCGGCCACGCCCGCGTGACGAGCACGACGATCGCGCCGAGCTCGCGGTCTTCGAGCTCGCCCAGGTTGCCCGCCAGCGATGTGACCGCTTCTACCTGGAGGAGAAGATCCCCTGCCGAGATGCGAGCCGCCAGAGTTCCCCCGGCTCGTGCGGCCACGACCGCGCCGCGGCGGCGGAGCGCCGCCGATCTCCCCGCGAGCGCTTCCGAGGACGAAGCGCCCGAGCTCAGCCACGTGGACGGCGGCCGCCCGGGGGGAGTAGTTACGGATCCACCCAGGTCCAGACGTCCGAGAAGAGGCACATGTAGATCGTCGCCTCGCCCATCAACGCCCCGTCCATCGCCACGTCCGGCACCACCTCGTTCCCGAGCTCCGGCGGGATCGTCTGGTAACCGGGGTACGTGGCCTCGATCTCTTCTGCGACCGCCGCCGGTATCTCGTCGGGCTCGCCCGTATCGTGGATCCCATAATAGGGCCCGAGGAGGCTCACGTGGAAGCTGAGCGAAGCCCTGTCGCTGAGCGAGGGAACGGGCCCCGAGTCCTGGGGGCGATAGATGCGGGCCGAGTACGCCGGGTCGCTCCCCCCTGCCACAAGGCTGAGCGATTCGTTTTGAAGGCTGTATCGCTCGTACATGCGGTGGATCATCGCTTCCCACGTTGGGTACTCCGCTCGCCCGCGGTTTGCGGCTTCCACCAGGCGGCGGTGCTCTTCCGTGTCGTCGTAGAAGGGCTCGTTGGGAGGCACGTGCCTGCGTTCGAAGTTATGCACGCCCCGCGGGTAGAAGCGGTAGACGAGGTCGAGCAGATCGGAGCGGTTTATCACCATCATTTCGTCACCGAGGCGCCTAGTTTCGGGTACTTGAATTTGAACGCAGCGTCCACCGCGCGGTGAAACCTTTCGGAGAAGATCCAGTCACCAGCGCCCGACGTCGCCCTCGACCTGCGCGGCCGCTCCGAGCTCGCCGGCGGCCTCCTCCACGCTCCGCGGTCGACCAGGGGCTGCGACGTCGAGCCCGCGCTCGAGGAGCTCGGGGTCGCGAGCAACGGGACAAGACCCGCGCCCGAGGAGCTCGCCGGCGGCGGCCCCGTGCTCTGGACGGCGACGGCCCGGAGCTCGCACGGCGCTTCTATCTGGAGGAGATGATGTCTGGCCGAGGGGCGCCCCCGCGGCGCGCCCGTGCTGCCGGCGCCCGCCTCCGTGTCGCCTCCATGCGCGGCGCCGACGGGGCGTGCAGAACGAACGGGCGTTTGCGGGACTGGCCTGAGCATCGCATAACTCGGCGTGCGCAACCCGGTCGGGCAGCCGCTGGTGACGAGCGGCCGCTGGGAGGCGATCCTGCTCTGGAGCGCGATTGACCACCTGTGCGCGCGCCAGCGGCAAGCGCCAGCTGCTCGCGGCGCTCGGCGTCGCCGCCCTCGTCTCGCAGGGTTCAGCATCCTGTCCGGCGGCCCACGACCTCTCCGTACGCCGCCACACGACGCGCCCAGACGCTTCCGAGCCCGTCCGTCGCGCGCGGCCTCGGCTCAGCCTCGCGCAATGCGTGTCGGCCCTTGCCTTCGCCCGCCCCCGCGCAGAGGATGAACGCTTGCCTCACGATCCACGATGAGCATCGAGGCGGATCACGCCTGATCACACCTCGGCACGAGATCATCAATGCGCTCTCTCCTCACGCTTTCGCAGCTCCTGGCCGCCTGCGCGCCCCTTCTCGTCTCACTGCCGGCGGCCGCCCAGTCCTGGGAGACGAGCTCCTTCAGCATCTCACGGCACTTGCACGGCGCAGCCGCGCTCCCCGGTGGGGACGTCCTCGTCGTGGGCGGGTACATCGACCAGTCCACGTGGACGGCCAGGACCGTGGAGCGCTACAACGCTTCAACGGGGACGTGGTCCACCTTCGGCGAATCGCCGGGGGACCATTACACCTTCGTGCATGTGCTGCCGCTCCCCGATGGACGCCTGCTCGTCGCGTCCATGGAGGCCCCCTTCGACACCTACGATCCCGCGAGCGATACCTGGACCACCCTGGGTGACGCAGCGGTGTTCGACTCCGATATGGCCGTTACCCAGCTTGCGGATGGGGACGTGTTCTTCGTGGGTGGCGGGATGGACTTCGATGACTGGGGCTCCGCCTACCGCTTCGACGCGGACACGGACACCCTGGACACGGTCGCATCGCTCCCCGTTCCTCGCCGCAGGCTCGCCGCGACGCTCCTCGCGGACGGGCGGGTGCTCGTGACCGGGGGACTCCGCTTTGTCGACGAGATCGAGAACTTCGAGGCGCTGACCAGCGCGGAGATCTACGATCCCGTGGCCGACCGCTGGACCGTGGCGGCGCCGATACCGGAAGCTCGTTATGACCATCGGGCCGCGCTGCTGCCCGATGGACGGGTGCTCGTCACGGGGGGCGTCGGCACGGGATACGAGCACCTGCCGTCGACCGTGATCTACGATCCCGCGACCGACGCCTGGACCTCGGGACCCACGATGGCCGCCGGGCGCGCGCTGCATACGGCGACGACGCTCCCGAGCGGGCGCGTCGTGATGGTCGGCGGAGCCGGCGCCGGGAGGGCCGTTGAGCTGTACGATCCGGCGACCAGCGCCTTCATCGCGCTGCCCTCTCTGTCGCATGACCGGCAGAGCCACACCACGACGTACATTCCCGGGAAGGGCTTGCTCGTGATCAGCGGCAGCACCGCCGAGCTCTACGCGCTCGGGGCGACAGCCGAGGGAGAAGCCTGCGTTATCACGGAGGAGTGTGCGGACGGCACGTGCGAAGACGGGCGCTGCACCGACGACGGCGGTGGAACCGGCGCCGGCCCTGGGGACCCCGGCGGGCCCCCAGGGGGCGGGTGCTCGCCGCCATGGTTCGATCTCGGCGCCATGCCGGGCCACGCGGCGATGCTGCTCGTCGCACCCGGCATGTTCGCCTGGCGGCGGAGGCGGTCAGGATCGACGGCGCGCCCGCGCGCACGGCATGCAGACGCCGGCTGAGTTGCCGACGGCATCACAAGTAGACCCGTTGCCGCGCGCCGGTGCGCGCGGTCTGGGCGTGAAGTGGTAGCGCGCCGCGCGAGGCCACGGCTCCGCACGGCCTGTGAAACCTGGTGATGAGCTGGCAGGGGTTCGCGCTGGCGCGCGACGGCGGGCGCCGCCGCTCCCCGCGGGGAGCGCCGCGCGGGGCGTCAGGGCGAGAACCCCCAGGGGACCACCGCCCGGCGCACCGTCCTCGTCGTCTCGGCGCCGGAGTAAACGTGCGTGTGGACATGGCCCTGGTGCCGTCCGGGGGTGTCCACGGAAGCGGGGGAGGACCAGCTCGCTGACGGCGTTCAGGGCCCGAACGCCGCGATGAACGGGTCCGCTTCGCTCGTGGCGGTCAGCGGCCCCGTGCCGAAATCGATGGTTCCGGTGAAGACCCCCTTCGCCAGCACGCGGTCGCGTGGGCCGGTGGTGACATCGTAGAGCCCCGCTGTATCGAACCCCTTGACCCAGAGCACGTGCCCGTCGGCCGCGTCGAACTTCGCCAGGAAGGTGCGCGCGCTGTAGCTCACGCGGATGTCCCCTGACGAGAAGGGGGTCCCGTCGAAGTCGATGCTGCTGTTCGCGACGTCCGAGACGAGCACGCCGGAAGCGATCACGTTCCCCTGGCCATCGGCCGCGACCGAGCCGATGACGGTGAAGCTCAGCGACGTGGTGAAGCTCCTGCTCCAGACGGCGTTGCCTTCCGGATCGAGCTTCGCGATGAACGCGGCGCCCCAGCCCTCGTTGACGAGCGGCCCCGCGCCTAGATCGATCGTCGTCGGGGTGCTCCCGGTCACGATGAGGTTGCCCGCGCGGTCGGCGTCGATGTCCTGCAAGTAGGTGGAACCGTCTCCGAGCAGCCTGCTCCAGACGTGGTTGCCCGCGGTGTCCAGCTTCGCGACGTAGGCGCGGGAGGGCGCGAGCGGCCCGCCGCCCAGATCGATGCCGGCGCTCGTGTTCCCGATGAAGACCACCTTGTCCTCCGGATCCACCGACACGGCGGTCACTCCATCGCTGGCGTCGCTGCCAAAAATCCTGCTCCAGACGGTGTTGCCCGACCGATCGAGCTCCACCACGAAGGCGTCCTGCGCGCCAACGCTGGTGTGCGGACCCGTGCCGAAATCGACCGTCCCCTCGAACGAGCCGACGAGGACCACGTTGTCCTCCGTGTCGACCGCCATGTCCCCTACATCCTGGTGCTCCGGATCGCCGAAGGTGCGGACCCATCGTGGGTTCCCCAGCGGATCCGTCTGCATCACGTAGATGTCGCTCAGCCCGGCGCCGGGTATCGGGCCGGTGCCAACGTCCAGGGAGTCGACATACACTCCAGCGTTCACCAGGCTCCCGTCGCCGAGCACGCCGATCCGCGCTCCGTACTCGAACCCAGGGCCGCCGTAGCGCCTCCCCCAGACGAGCGCGCCGTCCTCGTCGAGCTTCGCGATCAGGATATCGCTGTCCCCCGCGCTCGTGAGCGGCCCGGCGCCGAGATCGACCGTGCCGGTGAACGAGCCGGAGAGGAGGATGGCCCCGGCCCGGTCAACGGTCATGCTCCCGAAGCTGGCCGGTGGCGGCGGCCAGCGCCGAGCCCAGAGCGGCGCGCCCGGCTCCACGCAGGCGCCGTGGCCGTCGCAGACCTCCCCTTCGCCGCAGCGATTGCGCCCCCTCGTGTCCGACGTCCCATAAGGCGCCGGAGAATGAACACACACGCCCGCGACGCATGCGTCCTCAGTGCACGGATTGTGATCGTTGCACCGAGCCCGGCAATGACGACGATCCGGGCTGTGTCGTTTAGCCCTGAGCTCGCTGGATGACGACGCCAGGCCATCCGGCTCGGGCATCGCCTGCTTGCCCTCTGGCTCCACGGAGCAGCCGATCATGACGGTTGTCATCACAACCGCGGCACACATCCTGCCGCTGCTCGAAACGGAGATCGAGAACCTGGACATAAGCTCCTCCTGTGGCGTGCGCGGGCGCGCTCGGGGCCCATCGCCGCCTGCGAGCCGGCGAGCGCGCAGGCTGCCAGCTCTGGTGAGACACTGAAGCACCATGTTGACATTTCCCCGATGTGGGTAAAACCGTTTCTTGTCGAGGGGCATGGGCGCCGCCTCCGTCCGCTCGCGCGCGGCGGGGCGAGCAGCGGCCCGTGTTCCACGTGGCCGCTGCTCGCCTACAGTAAGCTGGCGCTTCGTCGATCTCGCGTTCAGCGAGACCTTCGAGGCGCTCGTCAAAGGCCTGCAGGGCGGGCCGGCACCTTTGCGAACAGCGAGCCGAGGCCTTCAGCCATCGTCGGGTGCGCCAGGATGGCGTCTCGCAGCCCCGTGTAGGGCATGCCGGCCAACATCGCTGTTTGCACCACGGCGACCACCTCACCGGCCTCCACGCCGAGCATGGCGAAGCCGAGGATACGGTCGCTCCGCGCGTCGACGAGGGCCTTCATGAAGCCCTGCGTCTCGCCGGTCGTCGCTGCCCGCAGCACGTCGCTCATCGGCAGCGTGGCGACGCGCGCCTCGACCCCACGGCTCCTGGCCTCGCGCTCGTTCAGGCCGACACGGGCGAGCTGCGGGTCGGTGAACATGCAGAAGGGGATGAGCCTGTCGCGCGTGGTCCGGTGGCCCCCCGCCTGGTTGTCGCGGACGACGCGAAAGTCGTCGATGGCGGCATGGGTGAACTGGGGGCTGCCGGCGCACTCGCCCATCGCCCAGACATCAGGCGCGGTGGTCTCCAGCCTCTCGTTGACCTTGATATAACCTCGAGCGTCGAGCTCGACCCCGGCGGTCTCGAGGCCGATCCCAGCCGTGCTGGGCGTGCGCCCCACCGCGACCAGGAGATCGCTCCCTTCGATGGTCAGCTCGCCGTCCGGCGTGCGCGCGCGCAGGCTGACATGCTCGCCGGACCGGCCCTGCACCCGCAGCAGCTCGGCCGACTGCAGCACCTCGATCCCCTCGCTCTCGAAGATCTGCCGGAGCGCCCCGGCGACGTCGGGGTCCTCACGAGGGGCGAGCTGCGGCCCGCGGCTGATGAGGGTGACGCGGCTCCCGAAGCGACGGTATGCCTGCGCGAACTCGAGGCCCACGTAGCCCCCGCCGAGCACGATGAGGTGCTCGGGCAGCCTGTCGAGCTCCAACGCCTCCACGTGCGTGAGCGGTCCCGCGGCCGAAAGGCCTGGAACGTCCGGGATCGTGGCGTGTGTCCCCAGGTTGAGGAACACGCGATCTCCCCTCAGCAGGCGTGTTTTGCCGTCGGATGGCACCTCGAAGGTCTTCGGCGCGACGAACCGTCCCGCGCCGATGATGAGGTCGGCGCCGCTCGCGCGGAAGTGCTCCAGATGACGGGCGACCTGCGCCTCGACCATGTCGCGCTTGCGCTGCCGCACGCGCGCCATGTCGACCGCAACGGGGCCGGTGCTCGTGCCGTACGCGGCCGCGTGGCGGACCAGGTCGGCGACCTTGGCGCTCCAGATCTCGTTCTTGCTCGGGAGGCAATTGGTGTTCGGGCACGAGCCGCCGATCATGCGGCGATCCCGCTCCACGACGGCCGTACGGCACCCGGCAGGGGCCATGTCCCAGGCCACGTGTTTTCCGCCGGCACCGCTGCCGAGAATGAGGATGTCGAACTGTTCGGGAGACATGAAGCCCTCCTGGCTCCAGGGGTGATTGGAGCTGACCATGTCGCGGTGACGGGTCGGCGCGCCCGCCGAGGACGAACCGGTCGACGGCGCTCGCGAACCCCTCGTCTGTTTCACGACTCCCACTGGATCATGCGCCCCCCAGCGGGCTCGTGGGCGGCAGCGGGCCTGTCCGCCTTTCGAGGAGCGCGAGGGCCCGCTCCACGACGTGATCGACCGAGAAACCGTACTCCTTCATCACGAGATCGCCGGGCGCCGAAGCCCCGAACCGGTCGACGGAGAGGACGTCGCCGTCCGAGCCGACCCAGCGCTCCCAGCCGAACGATCCCGCGGCTTCCACGGCGAGCCTGGCCTTCACCGCGCGGGGCAGCACGCTCTCGCGATACGCCGCGCTCTGCTGCGCGAAGAGCTCCCACGACGGCATCGACACAAGGCGCACCCGGGCGCCGCGTCGGCGCAGGACCGGCTCGGCGGCGACGATGAGCGGCACCTCGGAGCCGGTCCCGATCAGGATGAGCTCGGGATCGGCCTCGCCTCGATTGAGCACGTACGCGCCCCGGCGCAGCTCCTCGGCCGGGGCCAAGGCGCGGCGGTCGAGGGTGGGTACGCTCTGGCGCGAGAGGATGAGCGCGATCGGCGTGTCGTGCGTCTCGATGGCGACCTGCCAGGCGCAGCGGGTCTCGTTGGCGTCCCCCGGGCGCAACACGATCATCCCCGGGATGGCGCGCAGGCTAGCGATCTGCTCCACCGGCTCGTGCGTCGGCCCGTCCTCGCCGACGCCGATGCTGTCGTGCGTGTAGACCCAGATCGATCGCAGCCGAGCGATGGCCGAGAGCCGGACCGGTGGACGCATGTAGTCGGCGAAGACCAGGAACGTCGCCCCGAAGGGGATGAAGCCGCCGTGATAGACCAGGCCATTGACGATCGCGCCCATCGCGTGCTCGCGGACGCCGAAGTGGATGTTGCGCCCCGCGTAACCCCAGCCGCCGCCGACGACCCCGTCCACGCCCTCACGTTGCCTTGCCGGTGACTCGAAGTCGCCGCCCTCCTTGAGCCAGGTGAACGTCGAAGGATCCAGGTCACCCGAGCCGCCGACGAGCTCCGGCACCGTCTTCGCCAGCTCTTGCAGCACGGCCTCGGAGGCCTTGCGGGTGGCCATCCCTCTTGCATCGGCGGGCCACCTGGGCAGGCTCTCGTCCCAGCCGGCAGGGAGCTCTGCGCTGAAGCGCCGTTTGATCTCCTGCGCCAGCTCGGGATACGCCCTGGCGTAGGCGGCGAAGCGCTGGTCCCATTCGTCGTGCAGGGCCTTGCCGCGCTCCCCGACAGCGCGGAAGCGCGCGCGCGCCTCGGCCGGGATGTAAAAGGGCGGCTCCTCGGGCCAGCCGAGGTTGCGCTTGGTCTTCTTCACCTCCTCCGTGCCCAGCGGGTTACCGTGCGCGTGCCACGAGCCGGCCAGATCGGGCGAGCCGTAGGCCATCACCGTCTTGACCACGATCAGCGACGGTTGCGCCCGGGCCTCCCTCGCCGCCTCGATCGCGCGCGAGATGGCCGCCAGATCGTTGCCGTCGCCGACCTCTTGCACGTGCCAGCCGTAGGCGCGGTAGCGGGCCGCCGCGTCCTCCGTGAACGTGAGCGAGGTGGTGCCCGAGAGCGTGACGCGGTTCGAGTCATAGAGGACGATGAGCTTGCCGAGGTCCAGGTGCCCCGCCAGCGAGGCCACTTCGGCCTGCACGCCTTCCATGAAATCGCCGTCGCTCGCGAGCGCGTAGGTGTGGTGGTCGAACACCTCGTGACCCGGGCGGTTGTAGCGCGCAGCCAGGTGCGCCTCGGCGATGGCCATGCCCACCGCGTTCGCGATCCCCTGGCCGAGCGGCCCTGTGGAGGCCTCGACTCCCCTCGTGAGGTGGCTCTCGGGGTGGCCGGGCGTCAGGCTCTGCCATCGACGGAAGCGCTGGAGTTGCTCGAGGGTCATCTCCGGATAGCCCACGAGGTGCATGAGGGCGTACAGGAGCGCCGAGGCGTGGCCGGCCGAGAGCACGAAGCGATCGCGATCGATGAAGCCCGGATCCGCCGGGTCCCTGCGGATGAAGCGCGTCGCCAGCACGTAGGCCATGGGCGCCGCGTCGAGGGGCATGCCGGGATGGCCGGAGTTTGCGTGCTGCACCATGTCGACCGCGAGGAAGCGGAGGGTGTTGACGCACAACCGGTCGAGCTCTTCCTGGTTCATGCGGCCGCCCTCGGCTCGATCGGCCTTTGCCAGCCACCGGGCACCGCCGCCACCAGACGATCGGCTTCCGCAGGTCCCCAGGTGCCCGGCTCGTAGGGAAGCGGCAGGGTCGGCAAGTCGAGGACGGGCTCGACGATGCGCCACTGTGCCTCGATGGAGTCCTCGCGCGCGAACAAGTTGGTGATGCGCGCTTTCTCGTCGCGGATCGCCTCGACGTCCTCCCCGACGGGCGGGTCCATGGCCAGGATGGCCGTCAGTTGCAGCATGTGGTTCTGGAGAACGTCGCGGATCGCGCCCGTCTCCTCGTAGAACCTGCCACGCCCCTGGACGCCGAAGCTCTCGGCCATGGTGATCTGCACGTTGTCGACGTTGTCGCGGTTGAGCACGCGCTCCAGGAAGCGGTTGGTGAACCGGAAATAGAGCAGGTTCAGGACCGGCTCTTTCCCGAGGTAGTGGTCGACGCGGAAGATCGACGATTCAGGGAACATCTCGTGGAGCGTGCCATTGAGAGCGCGCGCCGAAGCGAGGTCGCGCCCGAACGGCTTCTCCATCACGACCCGCGCTCGACCGGCGCAACCCGACTCGCCGAGACCGCTGACGACGGAGGCGAAGGCGCTGGGCGGGATGGCGAGGTAGTACAGAGGACGCTCGGCCCGGCCGAGCTCGCGACGCAAGGCATGAAAGGTCGCGACGTCCGCGTGGTCGCCGTGGACGTAGCGCAGCAGCGAGCAGAGCTTCGCGAAGCTGTCGCGATCGACGCCGCCATGGTGCTCGAGGCTGTCGCGGGCGCGGGCGCGGAGCTGCTCGACGGTCCACGGCGATCTGCCGATGCCGATCACCGGCACGTCCAGCGCGCCCGTGCGGACCATCGCCTGCAATGCCGGGAAGATCTGCTTGTACGCGAGATCGCCCGTGGCGCCGAAGAACACCAGGGCGTCCGAACGCGGCGGGACGGTCATGGATGCTTCTCCTCGTGCCCGCCGAACTCGAAGCGCATCGCCGACATCACCCGGTCGGCGAACTCCGCCTGACCGCGAGAGGCGAAGCGTTCGCTGATGGCGGTCGCGAGGATCGGTATCGGCACGCTCTCGTCGATCGCGGCGTCGAGGGTCCAACGGCCCTCGCCGGAGTCGGAGATGTAGCCGGTGAACTCGCTCAGATCGGGGCTGCGCGCCAGGGCCGCGGCCGTGAGATCGAGCAGCCAGGAGGCGATGACGCTGCCGCGGCGCCAGACCTCGGCGATGTCGCGCAGGTCGAGGTCGTATCGATAGAGCTCGGGCTCCGGCAGGGGAGCCGTCTCGGCGTCGATGGGGCGCTCCTCGTTCCCGGCGTTCGCGCGGCGGAGGATGTTGAGCCCCTCGGCGTACGCGGCCATGAGCCCGTACTCGATCCCGTTGTGCACCATCTTGACGAAGTGGCCCGCGCCGTTCGGTCCGCAGCGCACGTAACCGTGTTCCGCGGCGGTGGGCGGGCCGTGGCGCCCCGGCGTGCGCGGGGCCGCCTCGAAGGGCGGAGCCAGCGCGGCGAAGATGGGATCGAGCCGCTCCACCACGTCGGCGTCGCCGCCGATCATCTGACAGTAGCCGCGCTCCTTGCCCCAGATACCGCCCGAGGTGCCCACGTCGACGTAGCGAATGCAGGCCGCGGCGAGCGATCTGGCGCGGCGGATGTCGTTGCGGTAGTGCGAGTTGCCGCCATCGATGATCACGTCGTCGCGCGACAGGAGCGGCGCCAGCGCAGTGAGGGTGCCGTCGACGACCGCCGCGGGCACCATGAGCCAGATCGCACGAGGCGGCTCGAGCTCCTGGACCAGCTCCTCGAGCGAGCCGGCGCCGATCGCCCCCTGGCTCACCAGCTCTCGCACCCTGTCTGCGTCTCGATCGAAGGCGACGACCTGATGGTCGGCCTGGAGAAGGCGCGCCACCATGTTGGCGCCCATTCGACCGAGCCCAACCATACCGAGCTTCATACCCCCCTCCCCTCACCAACCATGCGAGCAGGGCGGCCGGCGCCCTGGCCTCGTGCTCGTCGCGGTCATCGGCGCGAGTCGCCGCGAATCGCCGGCAGACAGCGGCCGGCGATCTCGTCTCTCGTGTCTTGGCGTGAGCGCTTGCCGGCCGCGTACCGCTCGAGCGCCTCCTGCCAGAGCGTTACCTAGGACGACGGGCACCGGGAGCAAGCCCTGTGTGCAGGGAAGTTGTCGCCTCTCCAGCCCGCCAGTCAGGCCGCCGCGACGGATGAGGCGGCGGACGGCGGTGCACCGGCGCGCAAAGCTCGCAAACCGACCCGGCGGAGATCGGTGGAGCTCGAGCGTCTCACGATCACCAGACGCCGTCCGTGTCCGAGATGACGAGCACCTCGCGCTCACCGCTGTGGAGGAAGGAGAAGGACAGCCCCGCCACCTTGCAGAGCTCTTCGATGAAGTCGAAGTCGCTCCGGTCGTGCTGGACCAGACGATCGTGCGGCCGGTGCTCGCGGTGCAGGTTCAAGCGGAAGTCTTCCCCTTCCTTGAACCCCGCAGCCGTGAGCTTTCGGGTCACGATCTCGGGGACGGCAAGGTTGAGGAACGTACCCCTCGCGGTGACCCGGGTCATCTCCCAGACACGCGGCACGATGGCGAGGTGCAGGCAGATCCCGTCCAGGTCCGCGTGCTGGACCTGCGAGTGCTCCGCGACCATGCCGTGCACGAACGTCTCCTCTCCGTTCGCCACGAACACCAGCGTCGCGCGGCTCTTCCAGAGCGCAAGGCCGCGCAGGCTCGCCGGGTCCTCCACCGCGAGCTCAACATCGTGACGGTACAGCCCACGAACTCCGGATGAGCGTCGGGTCCGGCACAGGACGAAAGGGACGCCGGCCAGCGCGATCGACTCCAGGCGAACGGAACGTCGAGCCATCGCGAGCCCTCCGCGCCTCTCCCCGTCTCCGAGGGAACGCCGAACGCCGCGACCCTATCAAGAGGGCTTTCCATGTCAAGACTGCTCAGCGCGTCTGCCAGCGAAGATCGGCCGTATTCACCCCAGGAGATGTCATTGATTCTCAAGAATCAAAATTCGCATCATCGCGACGTTTTTCTTTTCCCCTCTTTCGTCGACACGAAGAGAGAAAACGACCGCATTGACGACAATGCGTTTTGACGGGTCAGGATCCCCGCCCTCTCGCCGGTACGCGCCGAGCGTCAGCTAGATTGAAAAATTCTTTCCGTGGCGCTCACAGCCGCGGCGCAGCGCCGCTCGCGGCGGGCGCCGCGGCGCTCGTCCCCGGCGCGCGCGTGATCTCGGCCGGCCGGCCGGCGACCTGGAGCGCCGTGCCCTGGACGGCGTGCTTGTACTTGACGTAGCCGAGCGCGATCACCCGCTGCCCGACCGGATCCGTGACCTGGCTCGTGACGGCGCCGACGGCCGCGCCGTCGGGCAGCGCGATCTCCGCGCCGGCGGGCACGGCGCCCTCGCCCTCGACGGCGAGCTGCACGAGCCGCTTCTTCGCGTGGCCGCGCATCTGGAGCATGAACACCGTCTCCTGCCCCAGGTAGCAGCCCTTGTTGAACGAGACGGCGCGCTCCTCCAGCGAGGCCTCCTGCGGGAAGTTCTGATCGTCGAAGTCGACGCCGAACCGCGGGACGTTGCTCTCGACCCGGAGCACCTCCCACGCCGCCGCGGTCGTGGGCAGCACGGTTCCCCCCTCGCCCGAGGCGAGGAGCGCCGCGACGACCGCGCCCTCGGCCTGCCGCGGCGCGACGAACAGCGCGCCCCCGAGGCCGGTCCAGTCGACGATCGCGGCCTCCGCCCCGGCCGCGCGCCCGGCCGCCACGAGATCGGCGGACCGCGGGCCGTGGGCGAAGGCCCAGGCGTGCTCCTCGGAGGCGTCCTGGATCTCGGCGTCCTCCATGATGAGGTAGCGCTCGAAGCTCTCGCGGAGCCGCTCGATGCGGTCGCGCAGCGCGCCGACGAAGATGCGATCGGCCGCGATCACGATCCACACCTCGGCGAAGATCTTCCCCGTCTTCACCACGTTGAGCCCGTACGCCCCGCCCGCGGGAGGCGCCGCCTTCACCCCGGGGGGGAGCGGCTTCTGCGGCGCGAGATCGCAGGTGACCAGGCCGTTCAGCCAGCTCTGTCGGTCCGAGCCGGTGACGACCAGCGTCCCGAGCTCGGGCATGGCCTGCACGAGCGCCCCCTCGCGGAGCGCGCGCCGCTGCTCGTCCAGTTCGTGGGTGGGGTCCATCGGGGCCAGATCGTGGAGGCGGAAGCCCGGGGCGTCGAGGGGCGGCTCGACTTTTCGCCGGCCGCCGCGCTCGCGCCCGGCGCGCTCTAGGGATCGACCTCGGCGACGAGCGCCGGGAACTGGACGGACGTGTGGACGGCCGACGGGACGATCGCTGCGTCGACGTGGCCCACGAGCCGGCGGAGCGCGTCGGCGTCGGCCGAGAGCACCTCGGCAACGACCGTGAGCGTCCTCGGGAGCGACGCGACGCTCGCGATCACCGCCTCCGCCGAGGCGCCCCGGACCAGGACCGCGCGCGCCCCGACCTTCGCGGCGGCCTCGGCCCCCTCCTGGCCCTCGGCCAGCGCGAGCGGCAGCATGCGCATCGTCCGCGCCACCTTGGCGAGGCGATCCCACTCGTCGAGCGGCAAGAGCGCGTCGATGCAGACCCCGTCCGCCCCGTGGTAGCGGGCCGCGAGCACGCCGTCGCGGTCGCCCACCTTCGACAGACAGAGCGACGGCACGGTCTTCGTCGCGCGCGCCGCCCCCTGCATGACGAGCCCCGCCTCGGCGAACGCGAGCGCGGAGATGTTGAGCTCATGCAACCGCGCCGCGTCCTCCGCCGGCGCTTCCGAGCCAACGAGCCCGACGAGAGCCATGCTCTTTCTACGGGTGGAGATCACCTGGAGAAGATCGCGTGTGGACGGGACGATCGATCCCGCATCGAATTCAGGCATGGGAGGGCCGGTAGACGAGCCGAACGCGCGGGTCAAGCGAGGGATCGCTCCATCTTCCTCGAGCTCGGTTCAGGAATCGATGGCTGGAACGTCCTGCACGCGCATCCACACGGCCGTCTGATCACCCTCGTAGCAGACGCTGCCCTCGTGGCGGAACTCGAACTCATAACGGATCATGTGCCGCGTCACACCGATCCGGGAGCGCTTCGCCACGCACGTGGCCTCGATGGGCGCGCCCGGCTGGACGAGCTTGCGAAAGACCACCCGGTGAATGTTGGTGCCATAACCGATCCAGCCCTCGCGGTGCCGCAGGCCGAGCAGGTGGTAGGCGTGCACGAAGCCGAGCATGCCCGTGGCGTGCACCATGATCGCGCCGGCGACGTGGCGCGGGTGCAGCAGCGGGTGCGCCCGCTGCGCGTCGACGAGCGGCATCGGCCTGTCGGTGGGCATGCGGCAGCGCACGAGGCTCTTCCCGGGGTCCACCTCGAGCAGCTCGTCGAAGAAGAGCACCGAGGGGTCGTAAGGCAGGTCCGCGAGGAACTCGGCATCGAACGGGCCGAGCTTCACAGGGTGGGGCGCGCCGCTCGCCGCGCCGGGTGCAGGGGTCGTCATCGGTATGGCTCTGGATCCCGGATTCCCCCCGGAGGCAGCTCCTAGCAGCGGTGGATCGGGCGGGCAACGGGTCGCCGCTGCCCCGGAGAAAACGAGCCGACTCGGCGGAATGCGCGCGGCGCCGCCCTGAATCGTTGGGGCTCCACGCATTTGAAGGCGCGCTCGCGGGTCTGCCGCTAAGGTCCGGTGATGCACAGGACAGAATCACTCGAGCGGTTCATGGCCGATGTCAGGGCGGGCCTGAAGGCGTCGCCCAAGCACCTGTCGCCGGAGTATTTTTACGATGCGCTCGGCTCGCACCTGTTCGAGGCGATCTGTCAGCTCCCCTGGTACCCGCTGACGCGCGCGGAGCGGGCGCTGCTCGAGCGGCACGCCGAGGAGATGGTCGCGCCGTTCGGGGCCGGCGCCTCGCTCGTCGAGCTCGGCTGTGGCAGCGGGGAGAAGCTCGCCCTCCTGGCGGCGCCGCTCTGCCGGCGGATCCCGCGCCTCAGCGTGCACCTCGTGGACGTCTCGGAGACGGCGCTCGACCTCTCGCGCCGGACCCTGAGCCGCCTGCCGAGGGTCGAGGCCTCGGCGCACCGGGCGAGGTACGAGGAAGGCCTTTCCCGCGCGACGGCGCGGCGCCCGGCGGGGCCGGACGGCGGGGGCGCGGTCCTCGTGCTGTTCCTCGGCTCGAACATCGGCAACCTGGACCCGGAAGCCGCGGCGGCGTTCCTCGAGACGCTGCGCGCCTCGCTCCGCCCCGGGGACGGGCTGCTGCTCGGCGCCGACCTCGTGAAGCCCGCGGCGGACCTCGTGCTCGCGTACGACGATCCGCTCGGCGTCACCGCCGCCTTCAACAAGAACCTGCTCGCGCGCATCAACCGGGAGCTCGGCGGGACGTTCGACCTGCGCTCGTTCGACCACCGCGCCGCGTGGAACGCGCAGAGCGCGCGCGTCGAGATGCACCTCGTCAGCCGCCGGCGGCAGGCGGTCCGCGTGGGCGCGCTCGACCTCGAGGTCGCCTTCGAGGAGGGCGAATCCATCTGGACAGAGAGCTCGTACAAATATGAGCCAGACGGGGTGGCGCGCATGGGCGAGCGCGCGGGCTTCCGCTGTTTCAAGCAATGGATCGAGCCGAACGGGCAGTTCTCGACGACGCTGCTCCTCGCCGAGGAGCGCGCGGCGAGCCGGTGAGCCGGCGGGCTCAACGCGGCGCGTCTCGCGTCGGCCCTCGGCGGGGCGCGCCCGGGCCTCGGGGGATGCCCGTACGCACGGGCGTCCTATTTGACGCGTTGCCTGCCCTCGCGTAACCACTCGGCCATGTCACGCAGTCGTAGCCCTCGCTGGCCTGCGGCGCTCGCGCTCGGCGGGTCGCTGCTCGGGTTGGCGTTCAGCGCCTCGTCGACGTTCGACTACATCCGGCACCTCGACCGGCAGGTCCACGACCTGCACTGCAGCTTCATCCCCGGCCTCAGCGCGCAGGAGGGCGCCGATACGGCCTGCCGTGTCGCGATGTACAGCCCCTACTCCGCCCTGTTCCGCGAGGGCTTCTGGGGCGGTATCCCGATCTCGCTGTTCGCGCTGGGCGCGTTCGCGTTCTTCGCGGCGTTCGCGCTCTACGTGCTGCTCTCCGCCGAGCACGCGCCGCGGCGCGCGGCGCACTTCCTCTTCGTCGCCGGCCTGACGCCGCTCGCGGTGTCGATCATGATGGCGATCATCTCGGCGGTGCGCCTCGGGGTGTTCTGCAAGACGTGCGTCGGCATGTACGTCTCGTCGGCGCTGCTCGCGGCCGGCGGCATCTGGGCGTTCCTCGAGGACCGGAGGGAGGCGCGCGCCGCGGCCTGGTCCAGCGCGGCGCCGCGCGCGGCCAG
This sequence comes from Sorangium sp. So ce321, assembly GCF_051530195.1. Lineage (NCBI taxonomy): Bacteria > Pseudomonadati > Myxococcota > Polyangiales > Polyangiaceae > Sorangium > Sorangium sp. So ce321. The sequence goes on from NZ_CP150329.1 coordinate 10,472,343, forward strand.
CGCGGCGGGCGCGGCCGGGGTGGGGCCCACGGTGCCGATGGCGCCCCTCGGCGTGGAAGGGCCGGGCGGGCCGGGCGCCGCGCCCCCCGCGCCGGCGCGCCGCATGGGCTCGAAGCTGCTCCTGCCGGGGTGGCTCGTCGCGCTGGGCGCGTGCACGGTCACGCCGGCGCTGCTCTACGCGAGCGCGCTGCCGAGCTACGCGAGCTACCTGAACGGCTGCGGCAAGCTGGAGAAGCCGACCGAGCCGAACGGCGCGCTGCTCCACGTGAAGCCCGCGGGCGCGGTGCAGCCGGCGACGATCTTCGTCGATCCGCTCTGCCCGACGTGCAAGGCCTTCCACCAGCGGCTCGTCTCCGAGGGGGTGTTCGACAAGCTCGACACCACGCTGGTGCTCTTCCCGCTGGACAGCGACTGCAACTGGATGCTCGACCGGCCGGTGCACCCGGGCGCGTGCCTCCTCTCCAAGGCGATCCTCTGCAGCGAGCACCGGGCGATGGATGTGCTCGAGTGGGCCTACGACAACCAGGAGGAGCTGCTCGCGGGCGCGAAGGCGGGGGCGGGCGTCGCCAACGTGCAGGCGGCGATCCGGCAGCGCTGGCCGGGGCTCGACGCGTGCATGGACTCGAAGGAGACGGCGCTGCGGCTGAACCGGATGCTCCGGTACATCGTGGACAACAAGCTCCAGGTCTCGACGCCGCAGATGTTCCTGGGGACGACGCGGCTCTGTGACGAGGATACCGACATCGGGCTGTCGTATTCGATAAGGCAGCTCGCGCCGGCCCTCCGGACGAGGTGAGGTGGTCATGAGAGGCGCAGGGATCATCGGGATCGTGGCCGGGTGCGCGATGCTGGTCGCGTCCGGCGTGACGGTGCACGGGCAGGTGCAGGCCGCTTCGCAGCGCCTGAAGACGGGGGTCGCCGAGGCGGTGAGGCCGGCCGTGGCGATCGCCAACGACGCCGAGGCGCCGTACTGCACGCCGGCGTTCAAGACGGTGCTGCAGCGGGTGCTCAACGCGTGCGGCCTGGTCGGGGCCGAGGCGCGGCGCGGGTGCCAGCCGGCCGACGTGAAGACGCTCGCGTCGATCAGCGACGACGACTTCAACGCGCTCTTCACGCCGCTGAAGGGGCGCGGAGGGGTCGTGATGTTCGACGACGGCTCGGAGAAGCTCGACGACGACTCGAAGAAGATGATCGAGGAGATGTGGCTCGATCGGCGCGGGGCGCGCTACTTCTTCATCGTGGCGCGGGCGTCGAAGACGGGGACGCCGGAGTTCAACCGGACCCTGTCGCACAAGCGCGCGAACAGCGTGCTCTTCGACATCTCCGACAAGTACAAGGAGCAGGACCTGGACAAGAAGGTCGGGATGCTGTGGCTCGGGAACGAGTTCGCCCAGCTCGGCGCGGAATACTGCCAATGGAACGTCTCGCGCAAGAACAAGGCATGTACGGCAGAGGCCATCAACCGGAGCGCGTTCGTCTCCTGGGTGGACTGCCAGCTGTGAGGAGGAGCGGCGCGCTCCGCTGCACCCTCGCTGCCCTGGCCGTCGCCGCAGGGCTCGCGGGCGGGTGCGACGGGGAGAAGAAGGCGGATCTGCCGCCGCCGCCGACGCCAGGCCAGGGGCGGAGCAACGCGGTGACGGCGCCTGGCGCGGCGGGGACCGCGAGCGCGAGGGCGCCCGCGAGCGCGGCGGCGTCGGTCGCGCCGGCCGCGCCGCGGCTCCTGTGCGCGGGGCAGTCGCCGCGGCCGGCGCCCTCGTCAGGGGGGCTCTCGGCGGTCGCCGCCAAGGGCGCGGAGCCGCTGCCGGCGAACATCGGGTTCGGCGTGGGGAAGTGGGTGTGGGTGAACTTCTGGGCGGCGTGGTGCAAGCCGTGCCTGGAGGAGATGCCGCGGCTGCTCGGGTGGCAGCAGAAGCTCCGGGCGGCCGGCGTGATGATCGACCTGGCGTTCATCTCCATCGACGACGACGAGCGGCAGCTCTCGCGGTTCCTGGAGGCGCAGCCGGGCACCGGGGTGCGCGCCTCGTACTGGCTGCCGGAAGGGCCCCAGCGGACCGGATGGCTGCGGTCGCTCGGCGTCAAGGAGGCGAACGAGCTGCCGGTTCACGCGATCGCGACGCCGGGCGGGCAGGTGACGTGCGTGATCCAGGGGGCCGTCGAGGACAGCGACTACCCGACGATCGCGGCGCTGCTCGGGGCGAAGAAGTAGGCGGCGGAGGCGTCGCGGGCTCTCGCGCTCGGAGGCGGGAGGTCTTGCCGAGCTCGAGAGCTCGAGAGCTCTGCGCATCGCGCGGTGCGGGGGACCCTGCCGGACTCACGTGCCCTCGCGCCTGCTCATTCTGGACTGATCATTCCAGAATGAACAGGCGCGAGGACGACTTGGCTCAGGCATGAGGCCAGCCGGCGTCGAGGGCGCTATCCCTCTTCACATCATGTGGCCTCGTGCCCGATGAGCATCTGAGTCACGGCAGCGACGTCATCTCATTTCAAGATCGTCCAGCCGCCAGGCGGTCTGCCTGCGCGTGCCCGCGCGCTGCGCCGCCGGGGCGCTCCGGAGCGCCGCGCACAGCGGCGCCGGCCTCGTGCGCGAGCAACCATCGCTTTCTCTCGAGGCCGCCGGCATAGCCCGTGAGCTCTCCGCCGGCCCCGATGACCCGATGGCACGGGATGACCAGACAGACCGGGTTCCGGCCGTTCGCCAGGCCGACAGCGCGGGACGCCGACGGCTGTCCGAGCGACGCGGCGACCTCGCCGTACGCGCGCGTCGCGCCAGGAGGGATGCGCTGCACCTCCGCCCAGACGCGGCGCTGGAAGGGAGTCCCGCCAGGCTCGACGGGGACGCCCGAGAGCGCGCCGTGATCGCCATGCAGGTACGCCCTCAGCCGGCTGGAGAAGCCAGAGGGGTCCGCGGCGCCGCGGAGCGCGACGGCGCCATACCGCGCCGCCAGCGAGCGGTGGAGACGCGGCGCGCAGTCAGCGAACTCGAGCGCGTGAACCGCGCCGCCCCCGGCCACCAGCAGCAAGGCCCCGACCGGCGTCTCCACTTCATCCAACAAGAGCTCCACTCGACACCTCCCTCTCCGCGGGACGCGCTCCCTGCGCGTCCGCCATCCACAAGAGCATCGCCGCGTAGGCCCGCCACGGGCGCCACGCCTCCGCCATCGCCAGGAGACCCGCGCCGGAGATCCCGCCGAGCGCGCGCCGGAGGCCGAGATCCGTGGCCGGGAAGGCGTCCGGCTCACGCAGCGCCCGCATCGCGATGTAGTGCGCGGTCCACTCGCCGATGCCGGGCACGCCGGCGAGCGTGCGCACCGTCTCCTCCAGGCCGCGCGAGGCGTCGAGCGCTACCTCGCCGCGCGCCACGCGCGCCGCGAGCGAGGAGATCGCCGCCGCGCGCGCCCGCGGCATGCCGAGATGCGTCAGGTCGGCCGCGGCGAGCGCCTCGGGCGCCGGGAAGACGAAGCAGAGCCCCCCGCCAGCGTCCTCGGGTAGAAGGCCGCCGCGCAGCGAGAGCGGCTCGCCGTGCCGCGCGACGAGGCGGCCGGCGAGCTGCGTCGCGGCGCGCACGCTCACCTGCTGGCCAAGGATCGCCCGCACCGCGAGCTCGAAGCCGTCCCACGCGCCCGGCACGCGCACGCCCGGCATCGCCGCGACCCACGGGGCGAGCCGCGGGTCGGCACCGAGGTGCGCCGCGATCGCGTCGGGATCCGCGCCGAGGTCGAAGAGCCGCCGCAGGCGCTCGGCGCAGTGGATCAGCCCGTCGGTGCCGGGCAGGCGCAGCCGCGCGAGGAGGTAAGGCTCGCCAGGCACCGGGCGCACCTCGACCACGCCGTGCCCGCCAGCCGCGCGCACCGTGCGGCGGTACACGCCGGGGCCCGCGGACTCGACGCCGGGGATGGCGCGCGCGCCGAGGAAGCCCGCCAGGGCGCCCCAGTCGAGGGGCGGGCGGAACGGAAGGCGGAGCGCGATGTCCGGCGCGCCGGTGTCCGCTCGCGCCGCCCCCCCGCCCCGCTTCGCGGCGGCCTGGCGCAGCTCGCGCGGCGTCCGCGCGTAGGTGGCGCGGATCGCGTCGTTGAAGCGGCGGACGCTCGAGAACCCCGACGAGAGCGCCACCTCCGTCATGGAGAGCGCGGTCTCGTCGAGGAGCTTCTTCGCGAAGAGCAGGCGCCGCGTCTGCGCCACCGCGAGCGGAGGGGCGCCGACGTGCCGCAGGAAGAGCCGCCGCAGGTGGCGCTCGCCCACGCCGAGCCGCGCCGCGAGCGCCGGGGCGTCCGCGTCGTCCAGCGCGCCCTCCGCGATGAGCCGGAGCGCCCGCGAGACGACCGCCGACGTGCCCAGCCACGCGGGCGTCCCGGGCGAGGCCTCGGGGCGGCAGCGCAAGCACGGGCGGTAGCCGGCCTCCTGCGCGGCGGCCGCCGAGGGGAAGAACACGCAGCGCTCCCGCCTCGGCGTGCGCGCCGGGCAGACCGGGCGACAGTAGATGCCCGTGGAGCGCACGCCCGTGAAGAAGCGACCGTCGAAGCGATGGTCGCGGGTCTCGAGCGCGCGGTAGCAAGCGTCTTCGTCGAGGCGCATGCGGAGCGTCTAGCGCGGGGGACGCCGCGCCTCTGGCGCTTTTCGGACCTGAGAGGGAGGACGCTGGCAGCGGCGGTCGTGCGCGCCTCCGGCGAGGCTCGCAGAGGATACCAAGCATTTGATATCGTTTACTATTTCATTCTTTCCTCCTCGCCGCCGTCGCGGGTCCCCTCACCACCGCCGCTCGCGGAGCCTGGCCGTCCCGCCGCGCCGGGTGAGCCGCGGCGCGGGCTGGACGCCGGGCGCGCCGGCCCAGGCGGCCGCGGCGGGGTGGTACGCTCGGCGCGGCATGAAGAGCGTCTTCGACACCCTGGCCGCCATGGGGCACGAGCAGGTGCTGTTCTGCGCGGACGAGCCCGCGGGCTACCGCGCGATCATCGCCATCCACAGCACCGCGCTGGGCCCCGCGCTCGGCGGCACGCGGCTCCTCCGGTACGCGAGCGACGAGGACGCGCTCGTGGACGCGCTGCGCCTGTCGCGCGGCATGACCTACAAGAACGCGCTGGCCGGCATGGACGTCGGCGGCGGCAAGGCGGTCATCCTCCGCAGCGGCGCGGAGCCGCTCGACCGGGAGCGGCTCTTCGGCGCGCACGGGCGGTTCATCGAGCGCCTCGGCGGCAGGTTCATCACCGGCGAGGACGTGGGCACCACGCCCGCCGACATGGGGCTCATCCGGCGCGAGACGCGCCACGTCAAGGGGCTCGCCGGCGAGGGGGGCGACCCGTCGCCGTGGACCGCGAGGGGCGTGCTCCGCGCCATCCAGGCGGCGGCCCGCCACCGCTGGGGCAGCGACGACCTCGCGGGCCGGACCGTCGCGCTCCAGGGCTGCGGCAGCGTCGGCAGCCGGCTCGCCGCCGAGCTCCACCGGACGGGCGCGCGGCTCATCGTCGCGGACGTCGAGGCGGAGCGCGCCCGCCACGTCGCGGCCGAGCTCGGGGCTTCCGTCGCGCCGCCGGACGAGATCGCCTCGGTCCAGGCCGACATCTTCGCCCCGTGCGCGCTCGGCGGCGTCTTCGACGACCGCGCCGTGCAGGCGCTCCGCGCGGAGATCGTCGCCGGCGCGGCCAACAACCAGCTCCTCGAGCCGCGCCACGGCGACGCGCTCGCGGCGCGCGGCGTCCTCTACGTGCCCGACGTCGTCGCCAACGCGGGCGGCGTGCTGAGCGGCGGCGCGGATCTCTTCGGCTGGTCCCGCGCGGAGGTCGAGCGGCGCGTCCATGCGATCTTCGACACGGTCCTCCTGGTCCTCGACATGGCGAAGGTCGACGGCGTCCCGCCGCACCTCGCCGCCGAGCGGCTGGCCGAGCGGCGCCTGCGCGACCGCGCCGCGGCGGGGTGACGCCCGGGCGCGCCGCCCTCTCCCGCCGCGCGCCGCCCTCTCCCGGCGCGCGCCGCCCTCTCCCGCCGCGCGCCGCCCTCTCCCGCCGCGCGCCGTCCTCTCCCGCCGCGCGCCGTCCTCTCCCGCCGCGCGCCGTCCTCTCCCGCCGCGCGCCGTCCTCTGCCCGGCGCCCGCTGTCCCCGATCGCCCGGGCGCCCCTCAGCGCGCCGGGCCGGCCACCGGCTCCCCGACCGGCCCGCCGTTCTTCATCGCCTTCACCGCCTCGACAAGCAGCGACACGGCGAGCCCGATCAGCGCGAGCCCCACGAGGCCGTTCATCGTCGTCGCGTTCAGCGCGAGCCCCTCGGTCCGCACCGCGTTCAGCGCGGTCCGCACCTGGAGGACGAGGGCCCACACCGTGATCACCATGACGAACACCATCGGGATCGCCGTGTACCAGATGCGCCGCTTCTCGCGGTGCAGCCAGACCGTGACCGCGAGGAGCGTCAGCGCCGCGAGCAGCTGGTTGCTCGTGCCGAACAGCGTCCAGAAGTCGAGGTACGCCGGGCGCACGCCGGGCGCGGGCGGGCGCGCGGTCATGATGAACAGCGTCGGCGGCGCCAGCGAGAGCGCGGTCGCCGCCGCGGACGCGGCCCTCCCCTTCCAGTGGAACAGCTCCTGGAGGATGTAGCGGCTGAGGCGCGTCGAGACGTCCAGCGTATCGAACACGAAGGTGGAGAACGCCATCGCGCCGAACGTCGCGGCGAAGAGGAAGTGCTCCTTGCCGATGATCACCGTGAGGAACTTGCCGATGCCGTCGCCGTAGATCTTGCCCGGCCCGCCCAGCTTCGTCCCCTGCGCCACGATGACGAGCGTCGCGAGCGCGATCAGCGCGACGAAGGCCTCGGCCAGCATCGCGCCGTAGCCGACCGAGTGCGTGTGCGACTCCTTCGAGATCTGCTTGGACGTGGTCCCGGAGCAGACGAGCCCGTGGAAGCCGGAGCAGGCGCCGCAGGCGATGGTGACGAAGAGGAACGGGAAGAGCGCCCCGGTCGCGCCGGGGGCGTTGAACGTGGTGAAGGCGGGCTGCCGGAGCTCGAACTCCCCCGGATACCGGAGGTTCCCGAAGAAGATCCCGATCACGCCCACAGCGAGCGCGATGTAGAGGACGAACCCGCCGAGGTAGCCGCGCGGCTGGAGGAGCAGCCAGACCGGCAGGAGCGAGGCAACGAAGCAGTAGACGAGGATGATGAGGCCGAACGCGCGCTGCGGGTTGTCGACCGGCAGCACGAACGCGGTCGAGATCTTCGTGCCCATCCAGACGACGGCGAGCGTCGCGGGGACGAAGATCAGGGTGGTGAGCCAGAGCGGCGGCTTGAGGTACCGCTCGACGACGCCCATGACGATGGAGAGCCCGAGGTACGCGGCGCTCGCCGCGGCGACGGCGCCGCCGGGGTTGAACTGGAAGGTGCCGCCCTCGAACTCCTCGGTCTTGCCGACGAAGGTGCTCGCCGTGATGTCCGTGAAGGCGACGATCACGTACGCGAGCGCGAGCCAGATGAAGATCATCATCGACAGCCAGGCGCGCCGGCCGATGTGCCGCTTCGCGATCTCGGCGACGCTCTCGGCCTCGTGGCGGACGCTCGCGATGAGCGCGGAGAAGTCGTGCACCGCCCCGATGAACACGACGCCGATCGCGATCCAGAGCACGCAGGGGAGCCACCCGAACGCCTGGCCGGCGAGGATCGGGCCCGCGATCGGCCCCGCGGCGGCGATGGCGCTGAAGTGCTGCCCGAAGAGGTAGAACGGCTTCGTGGGCACGTAGTCGTCGCCGTCGTTCACCTTGACCGCGGGCGTCACGACGCTGTCGTCGAGCGCGTAGTTGCGCGCGACGAGCCTCCCGTAAAAGCGGTAGCCAAGGCACAGCACGACGACGACGGTCAGGGCTAGCAGCGGCAGCACGCGGCGCAGTATAAGGCCAACCACGCGCGGTTGTGGTCCCGCAAACGGGCCCGATCTGCGACGGGCGACGGGCGGGTGGCGACGGGCGGGTGGCGACGGGCGGGTGGCGGCGGGCGGGTGGCGACGGGCGGCGGGCGGGCGGCTCAGCCTTTCGCGATCGCGAGGATCAGCTTGCCGGCGCCGTGGCCCGAGTCGAGGCGCCGGTGCGCCTCGGCGACCTGCTCGAGCGGCAGCACCCCGGCGATGAGGGGCGACGCGAGCCCTCGCTCGAAGAGCGGCGTCATCTCGCGGAGGCGCGCCCCCTCCCGGGTCAGGAAGACGCCGTGGAGCGTCTGGTTCTTGACGTAGAGCTGGGACAGATCCCCCCGCGGCGCGAGGATGCAGGCGAGGCGGCCGCCCGGGCGCGTCGCGCGCAGGCTCTTGGCGACGAGATCTCCGCCCACCGTGTCGAAGACCGCATCGACGCCGGCGCCGCCGGTCTCGCTCAGGGCGACGTCGGCCGGGTCCTCGGACGTGTAGTCGATGGGGCGGTCGACGCCGAGCCCGCGCAGCAGCTCCTGGTTGGCCGCGCCGGCGGAGGCGAGCACGCGGGCGCCGGCGGCGCGGGCGAACTGCACGGCGAACGAGCCCACGCCGCCCGCGCCGCCGTGGATGAGCACCGTCTCCCCCGGCTTCACCGCGAGCCTGCGCACGACCGCCTCCCACGCGGTGCCGCCCGCGAGCGGGACGGCGGCCGCCTCGACGTGCGACATGCCGCGCGGCTTCCTCGCGACGATCGACGCGGGGGCGACGTTGTACTCGGCGTAGCTGCCGGACGGGTTGCCGAAGATCTCCGGCGTGTAGAAGACCTCGTCGCCGGGGGCGAGGTCGCGGACGCCCGGGCCGACCGCCTCGACGACCCCGGAGACGTCGTAGCCGAGGACCGCCGGCGGCGCGATCTGCGCCCAGGCGCCGGCGGCCCGGATCTTCGCGTCGACCGGGTTCGTCCCCGACGCGACGACGCGCACCAGGACCTCGCCTGGGCCGGGCGAAGGTCGCTCTACCTCACGCAGCTCGAACAGCTCGGGCCCGCCGAAGGCGGGGATGACCATGGCTCGCATTTCACCTCTCCTCGCCGGCCAGCGTGGCGCACGTCCTGGAGCGCGCCGGCCGGCCGCCATCCTAGAACAGGAGCGGCCCCGAGCCGCTCCCAGAGCACCCGCGTTCGATGGACTCGGGAGCCTGCACCAAAGGATGTTCTGTCCCCCCTGAGGCAACCCCTCGAATTCTTCGGAAACTTCACAGGGAGGCGGGGAGACGGGGAGACAAGTCTTCAAATACTCCCTGCCTCCCCGCCTCCCTGTTCAATTTCCCCGCTGAAAAGGGCCGCAGAATGAGGGGACTCCTCGGCTGTCACCCTGGCCCGACGCGGCAGCTTCGTTTGAACGCTCCGCTCGCCGCCCTCGCTCAGGAGGGCAGCATCATCGGCGCGCGCACCTTCGCCGCGACCTCCTCGCCGCGGAGCCGCGCGACGAGCGCGAGCGCGAACGGGAGCGCGGTGCCAGGCCCCTGGCTGGTCACGAGCTGCCCGTCCTCCACGACCGGGCTCGCGACGAGCTCGCCGTGCGCCGACACGACGTCGTTCACGGACGGGTGGCACGCCATCCTCCTGCCCTGGAAGAGCCCGTGCGCCGCGAGCACCATCGGCGCCGCGCAGATCGCCGCGACCGCGCGGCCCGCGTGCGCCTGCGCGTGAAGGCGCTCCCCGACGGCCGGCGAGGCGGCCAGCCGGTCGGCGCCGCCCTTGCCGCCCGGGAGGACGACGACGTCGAAGTCGCCCGCCACCGCCGAGAGCTCCGCGTCGGGCACGAGGCGCACGCCGCGGCTGCAGCGCACCGGCCCCGGGCCGTCGAGCCCGGCGAGGACGACCTCGACCTCGGCGCGCCGGAGGACATCGACGATGATGGTCGTTTCCATCTCCTCAGCCCCCTCGGCCAGGATCACGAGCGCTCGCGGTGTCTTCATGACCGCCGGCATGGCGCCGCGCGCCGCCGGATGCAAGCGGAGCCAGGCCGCGCGCCGACCCCCCTTTGCCTGGGGACAGCTCCGCGCTAGGAGCGGGGCATGACGGAGCCCTCCGACGACCCGTTCGGCCTCGCTGGACACACCATCGAAGGGAAGTACCGCGTCGACGCGGTCATCGGCGATGGCGGGTTCGGCGTCGTCTACCGCGGGGTGCACGAGGGCTTCGGCGAGCTCATCGCGATCAAGTGCCTGAAGCTGCCGACCTCGCTCGACGCCGCGGAGCGCGACGCGCTGCTCGAGACGCTGCGCGGCGAGGGGCGGATCCTGCACCGGCTGTCGCGGGCCTCGTCGGGCATCGTGCAGGCGCTCGACGTCGGCGCGTTCACCACCCGGGCCGGCGTGTGGGTGCCCTACCTCGTGCTGGAGTGGCTGGAGGGCCAGACGCTCGGGCAGTACCTCCGCGACCGGCGCGACCGCGGCGAGGCCGGCATGTCGATCGCCGAGGCGCTCCAGCTGCTCTCGCCGGCCGCGCGCGCGCTCGCGGTCGCGCACGCGCACAAGGTGGCGCACCGGGACGTGAAGCCCGCGAACCTGTTCCTCTCCGAGGTCGGCGGGGCGCGGACGCTCAAGGTGCTCGATTTCGGCATCGCGAAGGTGCTCGCCGACCACCCCACCTTCACCGAGGCGCTCGCGGCGACCCGGCAGGGGCCGAGCGCTTTCACGCCGCGCTACGGGGCGCCCGAGCAGTTCAACAAGGCCCGCGGCGCGACCGGCCCCTGGACCGACGTGTTCGCGCTCGCGCTCATCTTCGTCGAGCTCGTGAGCGGCAAGCGCGCGCTCGAGGGGGACGACCCCACGCAGCTCTACATCGCCTCGGCCGACCCGGCGGTGCGCCCGACGCTGCGGGCGCGCGGGCTCCCGGACGCGCCGGAGGCGATCGAGCGCGTGCTCGACAAGGCGCTCTCCATCGAGCCGAAGCACCGCTTCACGAGCGCGGGCGAGTTCTGGGACGCGCTCTCGGCGGCGGCGCGCGGCGAGCGCGCGGGCTCGGGCGCAGGTGCAGGCGCGTGGCTCGACGCGCCCGGCGCGGAGCACGCCGGGGGCCTGTCGACGGCGGAGTACGCGGCCGCGCGCGGGCTCGGCGTCGGGGCCGGAGACGCCGGCTCGCCGGTCGGGCCGACGGTGCTCGCCGACTCGCTCGCGCCCGCCGCGGCGCGGCCCGCCGTCGTCAAGGTGAGCCACGGCGGCGCGAGCGGCTTCGCGGACGCCCGCGCCGGCGCGACGGGCGGCGCCGCCGGGGCGGCCAGCGCGCTCGCGACGGGTGGCTCCCGGACCGCGCAGGTCGACGACTCCATGATCGAGACGGTGGCGCCCGCCGGGTACCCCGCCGCGCGCCCGCCGTCCCCGCCGCCCGCCCACCCCGCGGCCGCCCCGCCCCCCGCGGGCGGGCCGCCTCACGCCGCGCTCCCCGCGGGCGGGCCGCCTCACGCCGCGCCGCCCGTCGCCCCGCCGCAGGGCGGCCGCAGCCCTGCGCGCGCGGCGCTGCCCTGGCTCCTCCTCGCGACGGTCCTGCTCGGCGGCGCCGGCGCGGCGGCGTACTTCCTGGTCCTGGCGAAGGCGCCCGACAGCAAGAAGCCGGCGCGGGCGCCCGCCGCGCGCGCCTCGGCCGCGGCGTCGCCGGCCGGGCGCGCCGCTTCGGCCCCGGCCGGCACGGCGGCGGTCGCCACCGCCGCCCCCGCCGAGAGCGCCTCGGCCGCGGTGTCGGCGGCGGCGACGCTCCCGGCGCCGCCCGCCGACATGGTCTACATCGCGCCGCTCACGACCACGATCGGCGGCGCGGGCGAGGCGCGCCAGGTGACGCTCACCCGGGGTTTCTACATCGATCGCAACGAGGTGACCGTCCGCGCCTACCGCGCCTGCATGCAGCAGCGCATGTGCTCGACGGCCGATCACGTCTCGCTGACGCCCGAGCTCCTGCCCGGCGTGCAGGCGCCCGTGGCGGCCCAGGACCAGCGAGAGGCCGAGATCTGGTCGCGGCGCTGCAACGAGCCCCGCGGCGCGACCGGGCACCCGATCAACTGCGTCGACTACTCCCAGGCCGAGAGCTACTGCCGCTTCCGGGGCCGCCGGCTGCCGACGGAGGCGGAGTGGGAGGTGGCGGCGCGCGGCGCGGCGGGGCGCGCCTACGTCTGGGGCGACGACGCGCCGACGTGCGAGCGCGCCTGCTACGACCGCAACGAGGGCTGCCTCCCGCGCGGCGCCGACGTGGCGACCTGCGCGTCCGGCGCCCACCCCAGCGATCGCACGCCGGAGGGCATCTACGATCTCGGCGGCAACGTGTCCGAGTGGGTCTCGGACGGCCTCGTCTTCCCCCCGCCCGGCGGCGAGAACCCGCAGGGCGACCCGTCGTTCCCGCTCAAGGTGGTGCGCGGCGGGAGCTTCCTGGACGGCGCCGAGAAGCTCTCCGCCACGTACCGCACCGCCGCGGCGCCGGTGACGGCGCACGCCTGGATCGGCTTCCGCTGCGCCATGGATGTCTCCGCGCCGGAGGGCGGCCCGGCCCCGGCGCGCGACGATCAGGCCGCGCCGGCTCAGGAGGACGCGCCGACGCCTTGATGATCGCCGGGCCGCGGGGGTGGAGGCGCCGCCCGCGGCTGCAGGAGCCGCTGGCGAAGAAGATCAGGAGTCCAGCGATGCGCTGCGCCCCGATCCGCGCGGCGGGCGCCCGCTCCGCCGCCTCCATGTCCCGCTCGCGCATCGCGAGATCGCGGGCCGCGCCCGCCGGCGGCTACCGCGCCGCGTGCGCCGCGTGCGCCGCGTCGACAGGCGCCCCGTCGCGCAGGCCGAGCGTCTCCTCGCGCGCCGACAGGCACGCTTCGCTCCCCACCACGAACGCGCGGCAGTTGTCCGGTCTGAGCTCGTAGATCGCGCAGCGCCTGTCCTCGCAGAGGTGCTGGCAGCGCCCGCTCGCCGCGAAGCGCAGCGTGATCTTCCCGTCCCGCGCCCGCTGCACGTACGCGCGCCCCGCGAGATCCCCGCGCCCGGCGCCCCGCCAGCGCGAGAGGTCCACGTCGTCGAGCACCACGTTGGCGTCGTGGCAGCATGCCCCGCACTCGAGGCAGTCGAGCGCCACCTCGCGGACCGCCCCCGGATGCACGCTGTCGCGCTCGCACCAGTCGAGGACCGAGCCCTCGTACTGTCGCTTCACCCGCGCCGTCGCGAGCCCCTGCGCCGGGCCCTCGCTCACGCGGCGGAAGCGCTGCTGCTCGATCGACAGGAGCGACCACAGCCCGAGCTCCGTGAGCTCTCCCTGCGCGTCGACGGCGAGGAGGAGATCGACCCGCTCGTCCGGAAGCACGATGGCCGCCTGTCCGCCCGCCCTGACGTGCGCCGCGGCGCGGGCCAGGAAACGCGGGCGAAACCGACGCCAGACCGGGCGCGACACGACATAGGCGGACATGGGGGAGCATCTTCGCGCTCCCGCGCCGCGCTGCCAAGTCCCGCCCTCGCGCGGCGGCCGCTCTGCTATGTTGAAAGGGTGGTACGAGACAAGAAGATCGTCATCGTGAAGACCGGTGAGCCCGTTCCCCCGGTCCTCGAGCGGCGCGGCCAGTTCGCGGCCCTGATCGAGCAGGCGATCGGGTCCGCCTGGCGCGGCGGATACGCCACCTTCGACGCCCGCGCGGGCGAGTTCCCCGCGCCCGACGCCGACGAGGCCGCCGCCTTCGTCATCACCGGCTCGTCGGCCAACGTCCCCCACCGCGAGCCCTGGATGCTCCGCACCGAGGCGTGGCTGCGCGACGTCGTGCGCGCCGGCACCCCGACGTTCGGCATCTGCTTCGGCCACCAGATCCTCGCCCAGGCCCTCGGCGGCGAGTGCATCCGCAACCCGCGCGGCCGCGAGATCGGCCGGATCCGCGTCCAGCGCCGCGCCGACGACCCTCTCTTCGACGGGCTCCCGTCGAGCTTCGAGACGCACGCGACCCACATCGACACGGTCGGCACGCTGCCCGAGGGCGCGCGCAGCCTCGCGTTCACCGAGCTCGATGACCACCAGGCCATCCGCTTCACCAGCACCTGCTACGGCGTGCAGTTCCACCCCGAGATGGACCACGACGTCATCGCCGGCTACATCGCGTGGCGGCGCGAGATCATCGAGGCCGAGGGCCTCGACGTCCCGGCGCTCCTCGCCCGCCTCTCCCCGGATCAGCTCGGCACCCGGACGCTGCACAACTTCATCGAGCACATCGTCCCGCGCGGCGCCGGACGTACGCAGTCCGCCTGACCTGGGTAATCACCTGCCTGACTGACGCGCCGGTCAGTCCCCTTTCGCCCTGGCGCGGCGGCGCGCCGGGCTCGGCCGCTCCGGCTGCTCGCGCGCGGCGTCCCCCGTCGCGGGCGCGCGGTCGCGGCTCCTCCCCCCGCGCTCGCCGCGCTCGCCTTCCGCTTCCGCGGGCGGCGCCGCGCGCCCGGCGTCCATCCGGAGGTAGCCGCGCCGCAAGAGGTCGTAGAGCGCCGTGACGATGCGCTCGCGCGGGCGGGCCTGCTCCTCGAGGGCGTTCTCGAACAGCACCTCCTTCAGCGCGCCGATCGTGAACGTCGCGTAGAGCTCCGTGTCCCCCGGCTCGATGATGCCGAGCCGCTGCCCGTCCGCGAGGCTCCGCTCCAGCAGCAGCTTCACCTCCTGGCGGAACGCGCGCAGCTCCTTGACGAACGCCGGATCGAGCCCCGCCGCGTGCGACAGGAGGATGCTCGTCAGCGCCGGATCGTCGAGCAGGACAGCCACGATCGCGCGGATGTTGTGCTTGACCTGCGCCTCCACGTCCGCCGACGGATCCACGCGCAGGATGGCGCCGCCGAGCCGCGAGAAGAGGCCGCGCACGAGCTCGCCGAAGACCGAGCGCTTGTCGGGGAAATAGAGGTAGAACGTCCCCTTCGCGACCTTCGCGAGCGCGACGATGTCATCGACCTTCGCCTCGTGATAGCCCTTCTCGGAAAACACGGTGCGCGCCGCGCGCAGGAGCGCTTGGCGGCGCTCGGATTTGTCCATGGGCCGGTCGCTTTACCATCACCGGCCCGTCACCTGGGGCTCGATGTCTCCCCCGGGGCCGCGCGGGAGCGCCGCCCGGAGAAGCTCCGGAAAAATCCTCGCCAGGCGCACGGCATCCTGCACCGAGCGCGACGGCGGAACCGTGCGCCCTGGACGCAGATGCAGGCAAAACGGCGTTCCACGACGATCGAGATGCACCGAATCATTTGATTTTCCGGGCATCCCGTTGTAGCCATCACGACTGACCAGCCAGTCAGTCGGACCGCTGGTGGCCGGCGACGGTGGTGGGAGGAGCCCCGATGGGAAGGCAGATCCAGGATCCGGTCGTGGTCGGCATCGACGTCGGATCGACGACGGTGAAGGCGGTCGTGCTCGATCCGCAGACGCTCGAGATTCTCTGGAGCGACTACCAGCGGCACCAGACGAAGCAGCCGGAGAAGGTGCTCGAGCTCCTCGATGTCATCGAGGCGACGTTCCCCGCGTCTCCGCGGGAGAGCTGGCGGGTGTTCATGACGGGCTCCGGCGCGGCGCCCCTCTGCGCCGGCCTCGGCGCCAAGTTCGTCCAGGAGGTGAACGCGGTCACCCTCGCGGTCGAGAACCTGCACCCCGACGTGGGCAGCGTCATCGAGCTCGGCGGGCAGGACGCGAAGATCATCATCTTCCAGCGGGACGAGAAGACGGGCGACAAGACCGCCGCCCCGTCGATGAACGACAAGTGCGCCTCCGGCACGGGCGCCACCATCGACAAGTGCATGATCAAGGTGGGCCTCCCGTCGTCCGACGTGGTGCAGATCCACTTCGACGACTCGAAGCTCCACCACGTCGCCGCGAAGTGCGGAGTCTTCGCCGAGACGGACATCGTGAACCTCGTGAAGAGCGGTATCCCCTCGACGGAGATCCTCTGCTCGCTCGCCGACGCGATCGTCCTCCAGAACCTGTCGGTGCTGACGCGCGGCTCGACGCTCAAGCACAAGGTCATCCTGCTCGGCGGCCCCAACACCTACCTCCCCTTCCTCCAGGAGTGCTGGCGCAAGCGCATCCCCGAGACCTGGGACGAGCGCGGCTATGCCTGGCCGAAGGACCGGCCGGTCGAGGAGACGATCTTCGTCCCGGAGAACGCGCAGTACTACGCGGCGTTCGGCGCCTGCGTGTACGGGCTCAAGGAGGCCCCGGAGGTCGGCCGCTACGCCGGCAAGGCGGGGCTCATCGACTACATGACGAACGGCAGGAAGGCGCGCCTCGGCGAGAGCGCGGGCCCGCCGCTCGTGAAGACGCGGAACGAGGTCGACGAGTTCCGCAAGCTCTACAGCATCCCGAGGTTCACGCCGATGAAGCTCGAGCCCGGCCAGGTGGTGCGCGGGGTCATCGGCCTCGACGGCGGCTCGACCTCGTCGAAGGCGGTCTTGATCGACGAGGACAGCAACATCGTCTGCAAGGCCTACCAGCTCTCGAAGGGCAACCCGATCCAGGACGCGAAGGAGCTCCTGGCCCAGCTCCGGCAGTACGTGGCCGACCAGGGCGCGACGCTCGACGTGCTCGGGTTCGGCGGCACCGGCTACGCGGCCGACGTGCTCCAGGAGTGCATGAGGGCCGACGTCAACATCGTCGAGACCGTCGCGCACATGATGAGCGCGGTGAAGTTCTTCGGCGACGTCGACGTCATCTGCGACATCGGCGGACAGGACATCAAGGTCCTGTTCATGAAGAACGGCGACATAGCGAACTTCCGCCTCTCCAACTCGTGCTCTGCGGGCAACGGCATGTTGCTCCAGGCGATGGCCGACCAGTTCGGCCTCAAGGTGACCGAGTACGCCGACACGGCCTTCGGCGCCGAGCTCGCGCCGAAGTTCAGCTACGGCTGCGCCGTCTTCCTCGACACCGACCGGGTGAACTTCCAGAAGGAGGGCTTCTCGAAGGAGGAGCTGCTCGCCGGCCTCGCGCAGGTGCTGCCGAAGAACGTGTGGCAGTACGTCGTGCAGATCCCGCGGCTCGCGGCGCTCGGCACGCGCTACGTGCTCCAGGGCGGCACGCAGTACAACCTCGCGGCGGTCAAGGCGCAGGTCGACTACATCAAGGAGCGCGTCCCCGGCGCGGAGGTGTTCGTCCACCCGCACACGGGCGAGGCCGGCGCGCTCGGCGCCGCGTTCGAGACGCTCCGGGTCGTGAAGCGCAGGGGCCGCTCGACGTTCATCGGCATCGACGCGGCGATCGCGCTCGAATACACGACGAAGAACGACGAGGAGACGGTCTGCCACTTCTGCCCGAACGAGTGCAAGCGGACGTTCATCGACGCGAAGCGGCCTGACGGGACGACGAGCCGCTACATCTCGGGCTTCTCGTGCGAGAAGGGCACGGTCGAGAGCGAGCAGGCGATGCTCGCGCTCGTCGCCGAGCGGAAGAAGATCGCGAAGCAGTTCCCGAACCTCGTCGACTACGAGTCGAAGCTCGCCTTCCGGCACTTCTACGACACGGCGCCGCTGCCCGAGGCGGGAGCGCCGGTGAAGGACGTCGTCGTCAAGAAGGGCTTCCTCGGCATCCGCCGGGTGGAGACGACGCGCCCGTTCCGGCGGAGCGGCCCCGAGACGCGCGAGCGCCTCCGCCGCGTCCGCATCGGCATCCCGCGCGTCCTCAACATCTACTCGACGGGCCCGTATTACCGGGCCTATTTCGAGGCGCTCGGCATCCCCAAGCAGAACGTCGTCTTCAGCGACGCGACGAGCGAGGAGATGTGGGTCGAGGGCGGCAAGTACGGCTCCATCGACCCGTGCTTCCCCTCGAAGGTGGCGCAGGCCCACGTCCACAACCTCCTGTTCCACCACCACTCGGACGAGAAGAAGCTCCACTACATCTTCTTCCCCATCCTCACGCACGTGCCGAGCTTCGGCGAGGGCGTGATGGACAAGACCAGCTGCCCGATCGTCGCGGGCGTGCCGGACGTCATGAAGGCCGCGTTCACGAAGGAGGTCGACTTCTTCAAGACGCGCGGGATCGAGTACCTCGATCCGCCGCTCACGTTCTCCGAGATGACGCTGACGGCGCGCCGGATGTTCGAGACGTGGGGCCCGCGGCTCGGCATCACCGAGGACGAGAGCGACCACGCGCACCGCGAGGGGATGCGGGCGCTGTCGCAGTTCGAGCGCGACCTGCAGGACAAGGGGCGGGCGATCCTGGAGACGGTCGAGGCCGAGAACCGGGTCGCCATCCTGATGATCGGGCGGCCGTACCACTCGGATCCGGGGCTCAACCACGGCATCCCGGAGGAGTTCCAGGTGCTCGGCTATCCGGTCCTCTCGGTGCGGTCCATCCCGCGCGACATGGAGTACCTCGCGCGGTACTTCAAGGACGAGATCGCGAACGGCCAGCACCCGCTCGACATCAACGACGTCTGGCCGGAGAACTACTCGGCGAACAGCGCGCAGAAGGTCTGGGCGGTCAAGTTCGCCGCCCGGCACCCGAACGTCGTGCTGCTCGACCTGTCGAGCTTCAAGTGCGGCCACGACGCGCCGACCTACGGCATCATCGACAGCATCGTGAGCTCGAGCGCCACGCCGTACGCCGCGCTGCACGACATCGACGCGAACAAGCCCGGCGGCTCGATCAAGATCCGCGTGAAGACGTACGCGCACAGCCTCAAGCTGCACGAGGAGGCGCTCGAGGACGCGGCGAAGAAGAAGGCGCAGCTCGTCCAGCGCATCGACGAGAAGCGGCTCGAGCTGCTCCAGCTGAAGCGGGAGCAGCAGGCGGCGCGCAAGATCACCGATCCCGCGCTCGAGCGGGAGATCGCCGCGCTCGCCGACAGGGTGCGGAGCTACGTCGCGCCGGTGTCGCCGCCGGATGCGCCGAAGACGGGGCTCGTGCAGCTGAAGAAGAAGCAGTCCGACGGGACCGTCGTCCCCTTGGAAGCGTGAATTACGGCCGAGGTCGAGGGGGGGACGGCGCGGCCGCCCCTTCCAGCATCCGAGCGAAGGGAAGCCACGCCATGGAACAGACGATCACGCAGAAGACGCGCCTTCCTCTGGTGGGCGAGACGAGAGCGAACAAGGCTGACATCGACATCGAGGCGGAGCTCAGGGCGTTCGAGGAGGCCGAGCGCGAGCGGCTCGGGATCAAGGCCGAGCGGCGGCAGTGGGTCGACGGCATGCTCAAGCCGAAGATGACCAAGAAGGAGCGCGACAACGTGACGCTCCTCATCAGCGGCCTCACCGCCGCGCAGGACTTCCTGTGCGAGGGCGCGCTGAAGGGCCTCGGCTACAACGTCCACTACTTCGGGATGAGCGACAACGCCGGGCTGCAGACGGGCAAGGAGTTCGGCAACCGCGGTCAGTGCAACCCGACGTACTTCACCGTCGGCGGCCTGGTGAAGCACCTCATCGACCTGCGCGACAAGCAGGGGATCCCGACCGAGGACATCATCAAGAACTACGTGTTCCTGACCGCGGGCGCGTGCGGCCCCTGTCGGTTCGGCATGTACGTGACCGAGTACCGGAAGGCGCTCCGCGACGCCGGCTTCGACGGCTTCCGGGTGATGCTCTTCCAGCAGACGGGCGGCCTCTCGCAGGCGACCGGCGACGACGTCGGCCTCGAGATGAACCCTGCCTTCTTCATCGCGATCATCAAGGCCATCGTCTGCGGCGACACGCTGAACGCGCTCGGCTACCGCATCCGGCCTTACGAGGTCGAGCCCGGCGCGACGAACCGCGCGATGGAGAGCGCGAAGCGCATCCTCTACAAGGCGCTCTACGAGCAGACGAACGTCTTCCGTGCGCTCTACGAGGCGCGCAAGGAGTTCGAGGCCGTGCGGGTGGACAAGCTCCGTCCCAAGGCCAAGACGTCGATCATCGGCGAGTTCTGGGCGATGACCACCGAGGGCGACGGCAACTACGCCCTGCAGCGGTTCCTCGAGAGCGAGGGCGGCGAGAACGACATCCAGCTCACGACCGCGTGGCTCCTCTACAACATCTGGGAGTGCGCCCGCGACACCCGCGAGCGGCGCGACCTTCGCGGCGCCGACGAGGGCAACTACGGCCTCGCCAGCCTCGACGAGTTCGGCGTGGCGAAGCGCCTCGCGACGATGCGCCTCGCCGAGGGGGCGCTGCGCGTCGGCTTCCAGGCGTTCGCGCTGCCGCTCGGCCTCTTCGACTACCACCTTCCGGACATGGAGCTCGTGGCGGACGTGGCGAAGGACTACTACTCCAACGACCTCCGCGGCGGCGAGGGGCACATGGAGGTCGGCAAGCTCATCGTGAACGCCGTGAAGTCGAAGGCGCACGTCACGGTGAGCGTGAAGCCGTTCGGGTGCATGCCCTCCTCGGGCGTCTCCGACGGCGTGCAGTCGCTGATCACGTCGCGCTACCCCGGGACGATCTTCTGCGCGGTCGAGACGAGCGGCGACGGCGCGACGAACTTCTACTCCCGCATCCAGATGTACATGTTCAAGGCGCGCATCCTGGCCGAGCAGGAGCTCACCCGCGCCTACGAGGAGGCGGGCGTCACCGAGGCCGAGGTCCGCGCGTTCCTCGAGAGGAACCCGAAGTACGCGAGCCCGCTCCACCACGCGCCGCACCGGGTCGCCGGGTCGGCCGCCAACCTCGTCTACGAGGTGGCGCCGCTCATCAAGCAGACGGCCGCCGAGCGCGCCGTGGTGAAGGCCAGGTCGGCGGCGGGGGCGCTCCGCGACGCGGTGAAGGCCGCTCCGGCGAAGGCGAAGGCGGCGAAGGAGTTCCTCACGGACCCCGAGACGCTCGGCCGGGCGCGCGAGGACGTCGCGCTTGTCCGCGACCTCCTCGCCGGCAAGGCCGCGGAGCGGTTCAGCCCGCTCGTGAAGCGCCTGGCGGGCAAGGCGTACTTCGAGAACAACCCCGAGGTGAGCCACACGGTCCACAGCGTGGAGCCGATCGCCGCGGAGTGAGGCACGCGCCGGGCGGGCTCGCCCGGCGGCCTCCTCGCTCGCTCACGTCGCTCCGGTACCGCGAGCGAACATGGAGCGGGGAGGATGACAAACCGGCAAGACGCCAAGGACGCCAAGAAGAGAGGAAGATAAGAATTCTTCCTCTCCTTTTCGCGCTCTGGCGTCCTGGCGGTTCACTCTCTCTCTTCTCACATCTTCTTCCGCCCTCGCGCTAGGCGTCTCGGCGCGTCAAACCCTCTTTCTTCCTGGTGCCGTTACAGGTTCAGCCCGCCCCGGGCAGGAACCAGCCGAGGGCGTCCCGCGCCATCTCCGGAGGCACCGCGTGCGCGCCCTCGAACTCCTGGTAGCGCAGGTCGTGGCCCGCCTGCCGGATGAGCGGCGCGAGGCGGCGGCTGCAGGGGTCGATCCGCAGCACCTGGTCCTGCGTGCCGTGCGAGATGAAGATGCGCGGGCGGCCGCGCTGCTCCGCGGGGGCCATGAAGCCTGGCGAGAAGGCGATCACGTGCGTGAACAGGTCGCCGTTGGTGAGCCCGAGCGACAGCGCGTAGGACGCCCCGTCGGAGAAGCCGCCGATGGCGAGCCGCGCCGGGTCGACCGCGGCGCTGCGGAACAGCTGGTGGAGCGCGCGGTCGAGGAACGCGACGTCGGGGCCGTACGCGTCGTCGGCGATGATGTCCCAGGTCGCGTGGCGCGAGTCCGGCGCCAGCAGCAGCAGGCCTGCCTCGTCCGCCAGCTCCTTCAGCAGCGCGATGCCGTGGTGCGCGCTGCCCCCGGCCCCGTGCAGCAGGACCACGAGCGGCGCGGGGCGGTCGGCCCGGTACCCCGCGGGGACGTAGAGCAGCCCGTCGCGCCGCGGAGACAGCCCGAGCGGAGTCAGCCCGGCCGGTAGCTCGCCCGCGAGCTTCGCCTGCGGCCGCGCGCTCAGGCGCGAAGGGTCTTTCTTGTGGACGGCGGCGCTCATTCCCTGATCCTCCTCTCGAGGCCCGGACGCGCCCGCAGGCGCCTGACCTCGCCCGCATCCCAGCAGCCCTGTCAGAGCCCCAGCACTCCCCATGCCGAGCAGGCGCCGCCGCCCGAGCCGCGGCTTCAGCCCCGCCGGACCGCGACAGCCCTCGGCTCGCCGCCTGCTGTCCATGGGAGGTGTTGATGTGCCGATACAGGGCCTCGGGCAACTCGAGATCCTCGTCGACATGGCCCTCGGCGTGCGGACACAAGCGCGGTGGGCGAGCGCTCGTGGCAAAACGCATCATGAGGAGGGCGCCTGTCACAGCGGGCCCAGGCGGGGGCGAGGCGCCCGGCGCGACGGGCGGGTCGCGGCCGCGCGGGGGCAGGCCGCCGGCGGGCGGCCCGGCTGCGGCATTTCCGCGGCGGATAGCGGGGATCCACGCGGGTCGGGACGCGCGCGCGAAATTCTGCTAGACATCGCCCGCCATGACTGAACTGCGCTCGTTGTCCCCTGATGCTCTTGCCTCGCTCACCCGGGAGCTCGAGGCACGTTATGACGCCTTCGAAGCCCGCGGGCTCAAGCTCGACATGACGCGCGGGAAGCCGTCGTCCGAGCAGCTCGACCTCGCGAACGGCATGCTCCCCCTGCCCGACGCGAGCGATCTCACCGCCTCCGACGGCTCGGATACGCGCAACTACGGGGGCCTCGACGGCCTGCCGGAGATGAAGGCCATCTTCGCCGAGCTGCTCGAGGTGCCCGCGGCGCAGGTCATCGTGGGCGGGAACAGCAGCCTGACCATGATGCACGACGCGGTGGTCCGCGCGCTCGTCCACGGCGTGCCGGACGGCAACGGCGCCTGGTCGAAGCAGCCGAAGGTCAAGTTCCTCTGTCCGAGCCCTGGCTACGATCGTCACTTTGCGATCTGCGAGCACCACGGCATCGAGATGATCACCGTCGATCTGAACGACGCCGGGCCGGACATGGCTCAGGTCGAGCGGCTCGTCGCCGAGGACTCGGCCATCAAGGGCATGTGGTGCGTCCCCAAGTACAGCAACCCCACGGGCACCACCTACGCTCCCGAGGTCGTTCGCCGTCTCGCGAGCATGAAGACTGCGGCCGCGGATTTCCGCCTGTTCTGGGACAACGCCTACGCGGTCCACGACCTCTACGCCGAGGGCGACCGGCTCGCGGACATCGTGTCGGCGTGCCAGTCCGCGGGCAACGCCAACCGGCCGCTCGTCTTCGCCTCGACGTCGAAGATCTCGTTCGCCGGCAGCGGCATCGCAGCGATGGCGTCGAGCCCCGCGAACGTGGCGGACGCGAAGAAGCACCTCGGCATCCAGACCATCGGCCCGGACAAGGTGAACCAGCTGCGGCACGTGCGGTTCTTCAAGGATTACAAGGGCTTGCTGGGCCACATGCAGCGGCACGCCGAGCTCCTGCGGCCCAAGTTCGAGGCGGTGACGAGCATCTTCGAGCGCGAGCTCGGCGGGAAGGGCATCGCCACCTGGACCTCGCCGCGCGGCGGCTACTTCACCAGCCTCGACACCCTGGACGGCTGCGCCAAGGAGGTGGTGCGCCTGGCCAACAAGGCGGGCGTGAAGCTCACCGGCGCTGGCGCGACGTACCCTTACGGCCGCGATCCCCGCGATCGCAACATCCGGATCGCGCCGTCGCTGCCGCCGCTCGATCAGATCCGCGTCGCGATGGAGGTCGTCGCGGTCTGTGTTCAGCTCGCGAGCGTGCGCAAGCTCGCGGGCTGAATCACCTTCGCCGCCGTCAGTTCCGCCCGCCAGCAGTCTGGCCATGAATGGCCGGACTGCTGCGCCGCTTCGCTGCGGCTTCGCGGGGGCGGCACTGGCTTTGTTTCCTCGGGGCTCCGCCCCGAACCCCGGCGTCCGCTTCTCGGCCGCGCCAGCCTCGTGCGTCAGGGATCCCTGACGGGATTTCTGACGCGCGAGAATAGCCTGCGTTGCGAGCGACGGACCGCCGTGCCAGGCTCGCCGCTCCCTCCTGGAGCGCCTCACCATGCAGCCACTCACCCCTGAAGGTCAGCGCAGAGTTTCCGATCTGTCACAGCGCTATTTCGTCAGCACCGACGCGGTGATGACGCTGCTGCAAGCGCTCGTGAACGGTCATGGAACGATGGCGCAGTTCTACCACCCCGAGCTTGGCGGCGGAGGGCAGTGGATGCAGGGCGGCATGACCATGGTCGGCGACATGTTCAATCACGGCCTCAAGGCGAAGGTGGACGGCCTGTGCTCCGAGCTGTCCAGTCTCCTGGCCAGCCAACCCTTCGCGCCTGCGCCTGCCAGCTACTCGTCCCAGGGGCAGGGTGGACAGCAGCAGCAGCAGGGTGGCGGGGGCGGCTTCGGCGGCTCGCCGGTCAGCCTTTTCGTGCCTTCGTCGGGGGGAGGCTCGGGCAGCTGGTGGCCCGGGGAGCTCGGGGTTCCGAGCTCCACCGGGTCGCAGAACAACGTCCGGTATGCCTATTTCCCCGGCGCGCGTCGCCTGGCCGTCGACGTCAACGGGCGAGTCAGCGTCTACGATACGCTGGATCACCAGATCGGCGGCGTGTCGCAGCAGCAAGGGTCGGGGTCGTCGGTCACGTTCACCAGCCAGTACGGCGTCGTGAGCGTGCTCAACCTGCCGATCATCTCCGGCGACGCCGCCGTGCAGCAGGCGCCGAGCGCCGTGCCTGCTCCGGTGCCGGCGCAAGCCGTCGAGGCGCTGCCGCGCTCCTCTTCAGCTCAGGAGTCGGACATCTTCGCTGCCATCGAGCGGCTCGCCGACCTGCGGCAAAAGGGGATCATCAGCGAGCAGGAGTTTGCGGCGAAGAAGACGGATCTCCTGAGCAGGCTCTGAGGGCGAGGCCGCGGGCGCGGAACGCTCGCCTTCTGTCTCGCGTCTTCCAGCGGATGGACGCGCGCTGTCCGCCGTTCCTCTCACGTCTTCCGTCGTCCCTCTTCCGTCTTCCCTCTTCCGTCTTCCCTCTTCCGTCTTCCCTCTTCCGTCTTCCCTCTTCCGTCTCACGTCTTCCGCGCCGCGTGCTCGTCTGCCGTGCGCGTGCGCGTGCGCGTGCGCGCGATCTCACGGCATCAATCGCGCACGCGCACGCGCACGCGCACGAAGGATGGGAGACGGGAGGCGGGAGACGAGCGCCGGGAGACGGGAGGCGGGAGGCGGGAGACGGGAGACGGGAGACGGGAGACGAGCGCCGGGAGGCGGGAGGCGGAGTAAAAATCTCCTGGCGTCCTCGCGCGTTCTCTCGATCTCGCCGAGCGGCGAGACTGCAGCTCCGCAGAACGTGCTTCCCTGAATCCCTCACGCCTCAGGGGCCATGACACACAGCTTCGATGTTGTGTCCGTCGGGATCGAGCACGAAAGCCCCATAATACCCCGGGTGATACTGCGGCCGGAGCCCCGGCGGCCCATTGTCGACGCCGCCGGCCGCCAGAGCGGCCTTGTAAAAGGCGTCGACGTCGGCGCGCGTCTTCGCGATGAACGCGACATGCAACCTGCCCTGCACGGCGCCGCCCGTGCCGATCCAGAACTGCGGGTTCCCTTCGGCCCCCAGACCAGCATGGCTGCCAGCGCCCCCGGTCATCTCGGGCGTGATCTCCATCACGAGCCCGTAACCAAGGGGGGCCAGGGCCGCCAGATAGAAAGCCTTGCTCCGCGCGAAATCCGAAACCGGAAAGCCGATGTGGTCGAGCATCATGCGCGCCATCATCGCTCGATCCGTCGCGCGCCGATCGAAGAATTGGCGCAGCGTCAGCCGCCCTCCCGCCGGCCGCCGCGACGCGCTGCCTAACGCGCCGACCGCGCGTTCTCGCGCTCAATCCGGCGGAGGACCTCCTCGAGCGCTTCCTGGGTGATGAGGCCCACGTGCCGGAACGCCTCCCTCCCCTCGGCGTCGAGGATGACGACGCTCGGCACATGGTGCAGCCCGGCAAAGGGCCCCTCTCCGGCGATCGTCGGGGCGTCCGCGAGCGCCACCGGGTACGGGAGCTTGAGCGCGGCGACGAACGCCTCGACCAGCGGACGGTTCTCGCTCGCCTCGAGGACGAGGAGCGCCGCGTTGATGCGCGGCGTGTGATCGCGGAAGAGCCCCGCGAGGAACCGCGCCTCCGCCTGCGACGCCACGTCGTACGTCGCGACGAAGCCGATCACGCTGAGCCTGCCCGCCAGCGAGGCGGTGGAGAGCTCGCGGCCGTCGAGCGTCTCGTACGAGAAGGTCCGCACCGGGCCGCGCGCCGGGTCCGCCGCGGCGGCCGGCGGGCCCGCCACGGGCTCCCGGGCCGCGTCGCCGCTACCACCGCAGCCGATCGCGAGCAGCAGCAGCGGCAAGCAGACCGGCGCGAGCGGCCTCATGGCAGCGGATCCCCCTCCAGCTGCGCGTCGAAGAGATCGGCGCAGAGCTGCAGCGACGGCGGGAGCTCGGCGCCCTTGCGCTGCTGCGCGAGAATGGCATGGCACAGCTCCTCGATGACCAGCTTGATCGGCGTGGTCTCGAGCTGCGCGCCGTCGAGCAGCATCCCGGGACCAGGCGCCTCCTCCGCGCGGACGATCGGGTCGTGCCGGGCCCACGCGATGCCGTCCTCGGGGAGGTAGCGGCACCAGAGCACCCGCACGAAGCGGAGATAGAGCGGCGTCACCAGCGCCACCACCCGGTCGCCCCCCGCAGCGATGCCGCGCAGCGCGAAGCCGCCCGCAGGACCCGACGCGCGCTCCCCCGCCCCGATCGCCTCCTCGATCCGCTCGCGGCGCGCGGCGTCGCTCTCGACCGACAGGAGCGGCGCGTAGATCGCGACCGGCGGGACCTGCAGCTTGGGCGCGTCCTCGGCGAGCACGTCGAGCCACGCCTCGCGCGCCTCGGGGCCGAGCTCCCCGTACACGTGCGCCGCGGCGATCGCGGCCTCGGCGTCGGTCGCGAGCGCGGCGAGCCACTCCCTCCACGCGGCGAGGATGCGCGGGTCGAGCAGCGCGCCCGACGGCGGAGGCAGGCCCGGAGCCGCGCCCTCGTGGACAGCGGCGTCCAGCGCGGGCTCCTGGGTGAGATCGACCGAGCTCGGGTCGCGGCGCTCCGTCATGCCTGCCTCAGCGTTGCGCGCCGCGGCGCCGCAACCCGACGTCTCGCTCCAGATCGAGCAGGAGCTCGGCGAACTCGTCACCCCGGCCGAGCGGCGCCGCGAGGGTGAGCTCCCCGCCGCGATCCCCGAGCAGGAGCGCAATGCCATCGCTCGCCTCGACGATACCCTTCACGAACACGACATCCGCTGGATGAACCACGACGTCTTGCACCAGCATCCCGGCGCTCGCCTCCGCGATCGAGAGTGGGCCGCGAGCAGGCCCGAGCGCCCCCGCGGACGCCGCCGACGGCTGCTCGCCGGCCGGAGGCGCGGAGGCGACTTGCCTGGAATTGCTGTCGCGCCGGCGCATTGGACGGCGGAGCTAAGCACCGCTCGCCGGAGGGATCCAGCGGGCACGCCGGCCGGGGATGACCGGGGCCCGCTCCGCGTCAAGAGGCCGCGTTCGTCCCTCGAACCGCGGCCCCCGAGCCGCTCTCGAGGATACCGAAACGCTTCGCGAGATCGTCGGGCCGCTCACCTTCGAGGGCGCGGAGCTCGGGGGCGCGCTCGATCGGCACGACCACGAAGCGCCACGGGAGCGCCGCGAGATCGGTCCCCTCGATGCACCGGGCGACGTGCGCCGCGTTGAGGGCCGCGCTGATCGTCGTCTCGAGGAGGCCCTCGTAGAAGGCGGACAGCTCGACCGATCCCGACTCGACCGGGGGCCGAACGAAGCACGCGACGCGCGGCGGGTTCGCGCAGAAATCCGCGGCGAGCCTCCCCATCCCGAGCTCGGCGAGCGCCTGGTCGAGCGCGCCCACCGCGAGCAGCACCGGCGCCTTGTCGAGCGCTGCAGCCCCCGCCTCGACCACCGTGTGCTCCGCGACGCCCGCGATCCTGCGGCCGACGCCCCGGCCGAGCTCGCGCGCGGCGCCGTGGCCGACGCGCGCGAGCAGCGCGGCGACCTGATCCCACGCGAGCGGGAACATGGCGCCGAGCGGACCGTTGAGCCGGCCTCGCTCGCGCTCGTGGCGGATCGTCGCCGGGCGCTCGTGCTCGCCCTGCTCGAGCGGCATGCGGTGCACGGTCATGAACACGCGGTTGACCGGCGCGCGCGCGAACTGGACATAGACGTCCTGCGCCCCGTGGAGGAAATGGAAGCGGAACGCGAAGCTGTCGGTCGCGCCCGGCGGCTGGTGCGCGAGCGCGCGGAACCGGCCGAGGAACGCCTCGACCCGGGTGCAGGGGGCGATGTCCTGGAAGAAGTTCCTGCCGACGACCCGCTCTGACGGCAGGCGGCTCATGCGCTGCTCGTAGCGGTTGTAGAGCAGCACGACGCCGTCCTCGTCCAGCATGATGAAGCCGTACGGCAGGTCGTCGACCTCGTCGGAGGTCATCTCGGCGAGGCGCTCCACGCTGACGGGGAGAGACTCCGCGAGGCTCTCCGGCGCCTCGTCCATCGTCGACATCTGGTTCATCGCTCGACTCCTTCAAACAAGACGCTCGCCCAGCCGACCTGCTCGACGAGGCGCGTGAGCCCACCAAGGACCTCTCGGATGCGACGGCGCTGGAACCGCGAGGGCTCCTTCTCCGCGGCCGCGTCGAAGAAGGCGACGATCCAGGCGGCGACCGCCTGCGGGATCGCCGAGCGGGCGCGATCGATCTGGGCGACAGAGACGAGCGCGTCACCGCTGATGGCGAACGCGTCGAGCGCGCTGTGGTGCTCGCGCACCGTGATCCAGGACGACGCGAGCAGGCGCGACGTCATCGGGGGCCCGAGCCACGCGCGCGCATAGGCCGCGCAGGCGTTCACCACCGCGGCGGCGAGGGCCACGTCGGCCGCGTCGTCGACGGGGAACGCCGGGGGGCGCTGGCTCTCGCGCTCGCCGCGCTGCGCGCCGCCCGCCTCGCTGGCGACGACCTCGAAGGTGGCGCCCTGCCAGGTACCCAGCGAGGCGAGCGCGTCGGTCCAGTGCTCCGAGGGCCTCACGCCGTCGGCGCGGGCGTGGATGGGCCGCCCGGCGTCCACCGTCACCTCGGCGCGGAGCGCGCCGGCGCGCACACGGATGAAGCAGCTGCGGCTGCGCGACCCGAGCGAGGCGAGGAGCCCGTCGAGCCCCACGTCGTCGAGCTCGCCACGCAGGATGACGCGGCTCCGCTGCCGCTCGGCCTGGGCCGCGAGCCGCTGGACCTGCGCGGCGAGCACCGAGCTCGGGACATCGTCCGCGAGCGCCCCCGAGAGCTCCGCCATCGCGAAGATCGCGCGCGAGGAGCTGACGCCGATCACGGGCGGCGGGCCGTCGAGCACCGCGCGCAGCGAGCGGGCCATGTCCAGGAGCGCTGCAGGGCTCTGCGCGCAGGCGACCGCCGCGTCGACCCGCAGCGCGTCCGGGGGCGGGCGGTTCGGCGCGATCTCGCAGGTGACTACCCGCATGCGGGCCTCGCGGAGCGCAGCCGCGACGCGATGGGCAAAGGGCGTTGCCGGCGCGGAGGAGACGACGATGTCGAACATAGCGGAATCGACTCTATGGCCATGAACACCCTCCGTCAAATTACATCTACAAACATTATACGTACAGCTCGATGCGGGATGACATGAAATAGTCCGGAAACTCATGTAGTCGGAACACCGTTTATGTAAATTATATTACATTAATGGACGTGAAGCGCCTACATGCCACAAAGCTTATACAAACATGATGTGCTCCAGGGCCCTCCAGGCGGGGTCGCCGGCGCGCAGCGGCCTTCCTGGGCGTTGCCGGGCGGGAGAGGCCGCGGCCGGCCTCGGCGGTCGGGCTCTGGAGGGGAGCGGCGCGCCAGCGCGGGGCGTCGCGCGGGGCGAAAGCGCCGCGAGGGGCGCTACACTCCCGCCGATGTCAGCCTCACGAGCCTGCAGCGAGCGAAACGCGGAGCGCCGCGAGACGTGCCCGGCACCGCAGCCGAAGACCGCCGTCGACGATGACGAGATCGAGCGCGAGCACGACGAGCACGACGACAAGCTGGTCGACCTGCCGCCGCTCGGACACGACGAGGACGAGGAAGGCGAGGAGACCTTCGAGGAGCTCCTGCAGACGCTCGACGAGGCGGAGGGCGGGCTCGACGACGTGAACGCGAACGACCTCGAGGTCGGCGTCGAGCTCGTCGAGGACAACGCCGGGGCCGGGGACGACGAGGCCGCGGAGGAGGGCGTCGACGTGGGGGCGCTCCACGAGGGGATCGCGGACGCCGAGGCGGGCTCGTGGCTGTCCGACGAGACGCCCGGCCACAACGACGACGAGCACGACGACCTCGACGAGCACGGCGGGGCGCACACCGACGACGGCGGCGCTGAAGGGACAGGGGAGGATCCGTCGGAGGACGTGGACGAGGACGAGCTGCCGGCGCTCGACGCCGATCAGGACGGCACCTACGAGGGCGAGGACCTGCTCGCGGAGCTGCCCGATCTCGCGGACGACCAGGCGCCTGTCTGGGACGCGCTGCCGTGGGTCGTCGTCGAGGGCGCCGGCGCCGCCGTGCCGTGCAGCACGCTCGCGGTGGCCGGCGGCTACGTCGTCGCCGGAGGCGCGGGCGCGGAGCCGGGGCCGACGGGCGAGCCCGCCGCGCGCCCGGGAGGCCGCGCGCGGCGCGCGGACCGGACGGCCGGCGATCGCGGGACCGTGCTCGTGGTCGACGCGGGGGCGCTGACCGCGCGGCGCGCCGGCGTCGACGCGTCGGCGGCGTCGATCGCGCTCTCGGACGCCGCGCTGCTCATCGCCACGCGCCGCGGCAGCCTGCTCCTCAGCGACGACCGGGGGAAGACCGCGAGCCCGCTGGGCGCGTGGGGGTCGGGCGGCGCGCCGGTGACGCTCGCGACGACGCCGGGGCGGCTCTGGGTGCTTTGCGGCAAGACGCTGTGGTCGCCCGCGGCGGGCGCGGTGGTCGTCCCGCCGGAGACGGGCACCGCGGTGACGCCAGGGTCGTCGCGCCGTGACAGCGCGCCCGCGCCGTCGCGGGGCGCGCTGTCGCTGTCGCTCGGGCCCGCGCTGCGGGACGGCGTGCTCCGGATGAGCGCGAGCGAGGGCGTGATCGTGGCGCTCACGAGCACGCCGGCGGGCCCGCAGCTCGAGCGGCTCCGCGGTGACGACGAGGGCTCGCCGGTCGTGCCGCTGTCCGGCGCGGCGCGGCGCGCCGCGGAGGCCGACGACGTGCGGCTGACGGCGGCGGCCGGGGGCCGATCGATCGCGCTCGCCGGCGCCGGGCTGCTCTGCGTGTCGCGCGACGGGGGCGAGACCTTCCGCGTGATCGAGGGGCTCCCGCTGGTCATCGCGCTCGCCTTCGCGGGCGATCACCGGGGGTCACCGCTGCTCGCGCTCGTCGCCCGCGAGGGCGAGCGCCGGGCGCAGCTGGTCCACGTGCCGTCGAACGCGGCGCCGACGCTGGTCGCCGAGATCGAGGCGACGGCCCACGGCGCGCTCGAGGAGGGGGGCGCGTCGAGCCCGCGGGCGGCGATCGCGTGGGACGCGTCGCGCGAGGTCGCGTGGGTGGCTTGCTCGGCAGGGCTCCTCGCGCTGACGCGGCAGCGCAAGCACTAGGCGCGCGGGGCGACCTGAGCCCCCGCCGAGAGCACGGCCCACGGAGGGGGACGAGGTCGGGGGACGCTGCGTCGATCAGGAGCCGACGAACGACGCGTGGAGCAGGCGCTGCGCGGGGGCCGCCTCGGCGGCGTCGACGAGGGCGCCGAGGCGGAGGGGGCCCGCGACAGTGAAGCGCGAGGCGATGCCGGCCTGCTGCAGGACCTCCGCGAAGCGGGCGAGCGGCTCCGCCGTGGCGGTGAGGCCGTCGCCGACGACGCTGACGGACGCGAGGCCTTCGACGAGCTCGAGCGACGGCAGCAGCGCGGCGAGCTGGCGCTTCGCCCCCTGCCAGTCGGGCACGTTGAGGAGCGGGATCGCAAACGCGCCGCCGCCAGGGCCGAAGGAGAGATCCCGGAAGCTCACCCCGAGCTCGCTCGCCGCGCGGAGGAGCGCGTCGAGCCGGAGCCCGGCAGGGGCGCGCGCGAGGACGACGTTGCCCTCGGCGACGATCGCGCGCGCGGCGATCGTCGAGGACGCGGCGCCGGGCGCGAACCGGCGCACCACCGTCTCCCGGGCGCCGGGGGCGGCGTCGAAGGTCGACCGCGCGTAGAGGGCCACGCCGGAGCGCCGCGCCCACTCGACCGCCTGCGCGCAGACCACCTTCGCGCCGCACTCGGCCATCTCCTGGAGGACCGCGCAGTCGAGCTCGGGCAGGTGGCGCGCGTCAGGGACGACGCGGGGGTCAGCGGAGTACACGCCGTCGACGTCGCTGTAGATCTCGCAGCGCTCGGCGCTCAGCGCCGCCGCGAGCGCCACGGCGGTCGTGTCGGAGCCGCCGCGCCCGAGCGTCGTGATCTCGCGGCGGTAGCTCATGCCCTGGTAGCCGGCGACGATCACGATGCGGCCGCGGGCGAGCTCGTCCTCGATGCGGAACGGGCGGACCTCGATGATCCGCGCGTCGAAGTGGCGATCGTTCGTGAGGATGCCGGACTGCGAGCCCGTGAACGAGATCGCCTCGAAGCCGCGAGACTGGATGGCGATGGAGAGGAGCGCCATCGAGACGCGCTCGCCCGTCGAGAGCAGCATGTCGAGCTCGCGCCGGGGCGGGTCGGCGCCCTCGCCCGCCGCCTGCCGGGCGAGGGCGAGCAGGCCGTCGGTGGTCTTGCCCATCGCGCTGACCACGACGACGACGTCATTGCCGGCGCGCCTCGCGGCGACGACACGGTCGGCGACCTTGCCGATCCGGTCGACGTCGGCGACGGACGAGCCGCCGTACTTCTGCACGATGATCGGGCGGCCCGCCCTCGCGGGCGAGGCGCCCGGCTCGCACGGCGAGCCCCCAGGCTGGACGCGGTTCGGCGGCTCCTCGGCCATGCTGCACCTCCAAGAGCTGCGCGCGCTGCGCAGGAGATCCGGCTATCACGGGCGCCGAGCGCGGGCCAAGCGGGCGACGCTCAGGTGAGATCTGCGTGGAGCAGCATCTCGTAGAGCTCCGCCTCGGCCTCGCGCCCCTCGCTCCGCGCCCTCGCGGCGAGCCGCAAGAGCACCTCGCGGCGCCGCGGCGCGAGCTCCTGCCGGACGGCCTCGTCCCCTTCGTCGATGCGCGCCGAGAGCAGGGCGAGGAGGTCGAGATCGCGGCCGAGCCGGGCGAGCACCTCGGCGAGCGCCGCCGCGACGCCCTCGTCGGTGGGATCGGCGCGGAGCCGATCGGCGAGCCGCTCGGCCAGGATCTCGTCCTCGAGGCCGAGGCCGTAGGCGAACGGCCCCTGCCCCTCGGCCAGCGTGACGCTGTTCGGAACGTGCGCGCCGAGCTCGGTGGACGTGTCCGCGTTGTCGAGCGTGGACATCTCCTCGATCAACCGAGGGTCGACCGGCGCACGGGCGGCCGGCGCGGCGACAGCGGGAGGCGCGCCGGCGGGCGCGGTCCGCGCGGCGGCCGGCGCGGCGACAGCGGGAGGCGCGGCGGCGGGCGCGGTCGGCGCGGCGGCGATCACCACCGGCCCGGGCGGGATCGTGCGCCGGCGCGGCGCGGGGACGTGCACCTCGATCCGCTGCTCGGTCGCGCGGGGCTTCGGGGGCGGGCTCGGCGCGGCGACCGCGGAAGGCACGGCTGCAGGCGCGGCCACGGGCGCGATCTCGGCCGAGAGGCGGCGGAAGGCGGCGAGGATGCCCGGATCGCGCGGCCGGAAGCGCAGGGCGAGGCCGAGGTGGCGCTGCGCGGCGAGGAGATCGCCCCGGGAGCGCTCCTCGATCTCGGCTGCCTCGGCGAGCATGGCCGCGAGCGCGGCGGGGCCGTCGCCGAGCGGCGCTCCCTTCGCGCGGGCGGACCCCGCGTCGTCGGCGCGGCCCTGGAGCGCGAGCTCCACCGCGTCGCGCAGCCGCCCGAGCGCTACCGACGCGCCCCCGAGGTCGCCGAGCGCGGCGCACCAGCGGCCCTCGAGCAGGCGCGCCTCGAGCGCCTCCGGCACGCCGGGCGGGATGGCCCGCACGCGCGCGACAGCCGCCGGGAGATCCCCGGCGATCTCCGCGAGGCCGCGGCCGAGCTCCAGGTCGAGCGCGCAGGCGGACGCCCCGCTGCGCGCGGCGAGCGCGCGCGCTCGGGCGAGGAGGTCGAGCGCGCGCCTCCCCTCCCCGGCCGCCCGCAGCGAGCGCGCGAGGCCCGCGACGACATCGGGGCTCTCCGGCGCGTAGCGGAGGGCCCGCTCGAAGAGCGCGCGCGCGTCGGCCGCGTAGCCCCGCGCGAGGTAGGCCTCCGCGGCCCGGCGAAAGACGGCGTGGCGCGCGTCGGCGCCGCGCGCGGAGGCCTCGAGGTGCTCGGCGTCGGCGAGCGCGCCGCGCACGTCCGCGACGTCGAGCCGCGCCTCGAGCCGCGCCCAGCGCAGCGACTCGAGCCCGGGCGCGCGCGCGACGCCGAGGTTCAGCGCGTCGAGGCGCACGTCGGTCGCGTCCGCGAGCCGCGCCGCGCGGAGCCACGCGAGCCCGGCGAGCGGGCCGTAGGGCTCGGCGTGCGCGGCGCGGGCGAGCGCCGAGAAGGCGCCGTCGCGATCGCCGACCGCCTCGAGGAGCGCGCCGCCGAGGAGGCCGGCGTCCACGGCGGGCATCGCGTCGACGACGGTCGAGAGCGCCCCCTCGGCGCGATCGCCGATGACGAGGTCGATCCAGGCGAGGCGCGCGGAGATCTCGGGGTGACGCGGGGCGCGCTCCAGCGCGGCGAGGTAGGCGTAGCGCGCCTCGTCGAGCCCGCCCGCGAGCGCGAGCTCGTCGGCGACGCCCGCGAGCTCGGCCGTCTCGAGCGCCCGGAGCGCGCGGTCGCTCAGCGCGGGAGGCGCTCCGCCGAGCGCGCCCTCGGCGCGGAAGCGGCCCGCCTCGGCGGACACCGCCGCCCACTGCACCCCCGCCACCGCGGGCGCCCTCGCGCCCGCCGCGGGGAGGAGCAGGCGGACGATCCGCTCGACCGCGGCGTCCAGCACGACCGCGCCCTCGACGACGCGCCCGTGCGCGCCCGCGATCATCGAGAGCGCCCGCAGCGCGAGCGCGTGCGGCGGGGTCTCGAGGCCGACGCCACGGGCGCGCTCCGGCATCAGCCTGAGCGCGCGCTCCCCGGGCGCGATGGCGACCTCGAACGCGAGCGCCGTCTCGCCGGACCGCAGCGCGACGAGGGCGCCGTCCTCGGCCGGCGCGACGAGGAGCTGCGGCGTGCCCTCCCCGAAGAAGCCACGCAGCCGCGGCGCGGCCCAGCCGGCGAGATCGGTCCCCTGCGCCTCGACGGCGAGCCGGGCGAGCTGGCCGCGCCGGTGCCGGAAGCGCGCGACGCCGCCGGAGAGGTCGACGGGGAACCGGATCCCGGCGAGCCGCACGACGAGCTCGGTCACGCGGAGCGGGCCGAGCGCGAACGGCTCGCCGAGCTCGATCGCGAGCGCCCCCTTGCTGACGGCGAGCCGGAGGACAGGACGGTCGTCGGGCGGACGCGGGGCGGCACCGCCGCCGGGCGCGAGCGCGCGGAGCGACGGCGGAAGGCCCAGCGCGCGCGCCGACCGGCCGCGCCTCTGTCCAGCAGCCATACTCGCCAAGGGTATCAACCCTGCGGCAATTCAGGCGAGTTCGCGGCGATCAGACGTGAATCAGACGTGAATCAGACGTGAAGATGGGCGGGAGAACGGCGCTGAACGTGCGCCGAGGAGGCGAGCTTCGCCGGTGGGCTGGTCAGACGTCGCCCTTGGCGAGCTTGTCCTTCATCTTCTGGATGAGCACCGGGAACCCATCCTTCTTGATGATCTTCGTGAACTGCGCGCGGTAGCTCCCCACCAGGCTGACGCCCTCGGTGACGATGTCCCGCACGAGCCAGGTGCCCCCCTTCTCGGAGAGCTTGAAGGCGATCTCGACCGGCTCCTCGCGCGCGTTCTTCCTGGAGACGGCCTTGGTCTTGACCGTCATCACGCCGCCGCTCTCGGTCTCGCCGGTGTACTCGATGTTGAAGTCGAGCGTCTTCTTCAGGTTGCGCTCGTAGGCCTTGCGCACGAGCTGCTTGAGCAGATCGCTGAACTGCTTCTTCTCGGCGTCGGTCCGGGCGGCCCACTCGCTGCCGAGCGAGCTCTCCGCCAGCGCCGAGTAGTCGAGCATCTCGTCGAAGACCGCGCCGACCTTCTTCTGGCTCTCGCCCCCGCCCTTCTTCAGGAGGTCGAACAGGACCGTCTGCTTGGCCTTGACGACGTCCGTCGCCGGCCCGGCGTTCGCGAGGCCCACCTGGCCGAGCGTGAGCGCGAGCAGCGAGAACGTCGCCGCGAAGAGGTGGTTCATCCTGCGTGTCACGTGTGGTTCTCCTTCTCTACGTGCGAGCCGCGAGCGAGCCGCTGGTCGCTTGTACTGCTCGCCCTGTCACTACGCATCCAGGCAAACGGCCTGCCAGGTCGGACGGGAGCCGCTGCGGCTCGATGACGTCCTGTCCCTGCTCTCCACGAACACCGCGAAAAGAGTCAGCAATCCGCCGGCGCGGGTCCGCCTCGAGGGGCAGACGGCGGCCGTCGCGGGCTATTCATGCGCGGAAGCGGGCTCCGCCGCAATCTGCCGCGGCGCGCGCGGCACGCCTGTCGACAGGCGCGAGGGGCGTGAACGGAGCGCCACGCGGCCGGTGTGGCGCGCGCCGAACACGGCAGCGGGCGCCTCTCTGCTCAGCCCGCGGCGCGCGAGCGCGGGAGGTGCTCGGAGAGCGGCGCGGCCGCCGCGGCGCCCGCGAGGCGCTCCGCCTCGCCCGCCGCGACCGGCGGGTCGGGGATCTTCACCCGGAACGCGGTGCCTTCGCCCTCGCGGCTGTCCACCTCGATGCCGAAGCCGTGGTCGTCGAGGATCCGCTTCACCACGGCGAGGCCGATGCCCATGCCGTGCGTGCGCGTCGTGAAGAACGCGTCGAAGAGACGGTCGCGGGCGCCCGCGGGGATGCCGCGCCCCCTGTCGCGGATCTCGAGGAGCCAGGCGCCCGCGTCGCGCCAGAGGCGCACGGTCACGGACGCGCCCGGCGAGCTCGCCTGGATCGCGTTCCGCACGAGGTTCCAGACGACCTGGCGCATCTGCGCGGCGTCGGCGGTCACGGGCGCGGACGCCGGGCCCTCGAAGCGGACCTCGACGTCGCCGCCGCGGCCCGAGCGCCCCGCGAGCACGACGACGTCGCGGGCCGTCGCCGCGAGGTCCACGGCCTCGAGCGCCGGCACCCGCGGGCGCGACAGGTCGAGCATGTCGCCCACGAGGTCGTTCAGGCGCGCCGTCTCGCGCTCGATGATCTCGCAGAGCTTCCGGTCCTCGTCCGAGAGCGTCCCGCCCGTGCGCAAGAGCTCGATGGAGCCCGCGATCGAGCCGAGCGGGTTGCGGATCTCGTGGGCCAGCCCCGCGGCGAGGCGGCCGAGCGCGGCGAGCCGCTCCGCCTGCTCCGCGCGCGCCGTGGCCTGCACGAGCCGGCCGCCGGTCGCGCGCAGCCGCTCCGCCAGGTAGCTCGCGAGCAGCGTGACCACCATGATCGCGAGCAGGTTGACGAACATCGGGTACCGGAGCTCGCCCCACTGCGTCACGTACGCACCGGAAGGCTGGTCCGGCGGCACGCCGACGAGGTGCAGCCCGAGCGCGGCGCACAGGAGCAGGTACGCGGAAGCGCCCGACGCCCCCGCGACGATCGCGCCCGGGAGCCCGAGCAGGATCGCCCCCGTGAGGCAGGTGAGGCCGTAGAGCGACGTGGCGCCGCTCGTGGCGCCGCCGGTGATGTACACGAGCGCGGTCCAGGTGATCTGGTCGGTCACGAGCTGCGCCCGGGCGATCGCGCGGAGGGCCCGGTTCATGCGCAGGAACACCGCGTAGATCCCGGAGACGCCGTACGCCGCGGCGACCGTCACGAGCGCGACGATGCTGGAGAAGCTCCCGGGGGTGAAGCCGCCGAGGTACACCGCCGCGGTCACGACGAGGAAGACCGTGAGCACCGCGAGGCGCAGCGCGATGAGCCAGGTGAGCCGGCTCGCGAGCGGCGCCTCGGCGCCCCCGGGAGCGCCGGGCGGGAGAGGCGTCGCGACCGGCGAGGCCGGGGGCGACCCCGCCCCCGCGCGGTCCACGTCGGCGCGGTTCTGCGGCGCGCCGGCCTCGCCGCCCGGGCTCGCCGGGGGGGCCGCGGGCGAGATCACTCCGCCTTGACCTTGCCGGCGAGATCGAAGATCGGCAGGTACATCGAGATGAGCACGACGCCGACCATGCCGCCGACGACGACCATGAGCAGCGGCTCGAGCAGCGACGTCAGCGCGGAGACGGCGACGTCGACCTCCTCCTCGTAGAAGTCGGCGATCTTGTTCAGCATCGTGTCGAGCGCGCCGGTCTGCTCGCCGACCGCGACCATCTGCACGACCATGCCGGGGAAGACCTGCATCTCGCCCAGCGGCTCGGCCATGTTCTTCCCCTCGGAGATCTTCTGGCGCGAGTACATGAGCCCCTCCTCCACGACGACGTTGCCGGCCGTCTTCGCGACGATGTCGAGCGCGTCGAGGATGGGGACGCCGGAGCCGAGCAGCGTGCCGAGCGTGCGCGAGAAGCGCGCGACGGCGATCTTCTGCATGACCGGGCCGATGATCGGCAGCTTGAGCAGGACGCGGTGCACCAGCCGCTTGCCGGACGGCGAACGGTAGAAGTAGACCCCGCCGACGACGCCCGCCACCGTCAGCACGATGATGAGCGGGAGGTAGGTCACGAACGCCTTCGACGCCGCGATGACGATCTTCGTGAGCTGCGGGAGCGCGTCCTTCGCCCCGAACTCCGCGAACATCGTCTCGAACGACGGGATGACGAACGACATCAGCACGATCATGACGACGATCATGATGATGATGACGGCGATCGGATACGCGAGCGCGCCGCGCACCTGGCGCGCGAGCTTCACGCGCTTCTCGATGTAGATCGCGAGCCGGTTCAGGATGCTGTCGAGGATGCCGCCCACCTCGCCGGCCTGGACGAGGTTCACGAACAGGTCGTCGAAGATCTTCGGGTGGCGCCGGAGCGCGTCGCTGAACGTGGCGCCCTGCTCGACCGTGTTCTTGATGTCGCGCAGCGCCGCCTGGAAGATCTTGTTCGGCTCCTGGTTCGACAGGATCTCGAGGCACTGCACCAGCGGGAGGCCCGCGTCGATCATCGTCGCGAACTGACGGATGAACTTGACGAGGTCCTTGGCCTCGACCCCGGAGCCGAAGCTCAGGCTGAAGCTGAACTGGGCGCCCTTCTTCTTGACCCGGGTCGGGTTGAGCTGCTGGGCGCGGAGCCGGTTCTGCACCGCCGCCTCGTTCTCGGCCTCCATGGTGCCCTTCCGGATCTCTCCGGTGCGGCCGCGCGCCTCCCAAACGAACTCCGCCATAGTGCTCCCGGTCTTCTCCCTGGTCACGACGGGCCGAGCCGACGCGCCGGGGCGGCCCCGCCTCGGGGAAGCCCAGGATAAAGTTGCGGGAGGGCCAGGGTCAAAGACGGTGGGTCGTTCTCCGATCCAGCGGGGGCAGTGGTGCAACGTGGGAGGAGGCGGAACGCGGGATGAGCGCGATCCGAACAGCACGCGCCGGCGGGGGTCTCCGCGCGGCGGGGGCGGGCGGGCGCTCGGCCATCCGCCAAGACGGGGACCGAAGAGCTTGCGCCGAAAACACCGCCCGGCATGTCTCCCTTCGGGCCATGCCACCTGAAACGTTTCGTCGCGCGCCACACAAGGCGCGCCTGAGACGTGACGCCCCCTTACACCGGATGGCACCTCGGTCGGTGCTCGCCGCGCCCACCCGCCCCCACCGCGCGGAGACCCCCGCCGGCGCTCACCTGGAACCGCCGGGGGAGACTTCGCTGGATCCCGAGACGCTAGCCGCGACCGCGCTCCGCGACGTAACGCACCGCCCCGTGCACCTCGCGGAGGAGCGCGCCCTGCCGGCGCTCGACACGCATGAGCTCCTGGTGCCCCTCCCACGGGCCGACCGGCGCGACCAGGACGCTCCCGTCGGCGAGCTGGTCCTCGAGCGCGGCAGGCGGCGCGGTCAGCGCGTACGTCACCGCGACCTTCCAGGGCCGCTCCGAGGGCAGCGTGCGACCGACCGCGAGCACGTGCTCCGCGAGCGAGCGCCCGTCGCCGCACAGCAGCGTGACGCTCGCGGCCTCGTGGGATGGGCCGGCGCCGCTGCACACGAGCGCCTCGTCGCCCCGGGGATCCGGCCGCGCGCCGAGCAGCCGCGCCGCGCGCACGTGCAGGGCAGGGTCGATCTCGATCGAGGTGACGTGGCCGGTCGGGCCGAGGATGCGCCGCGCGAGCGCCGCGCCGTAGCCAGTGCCCGTGCCGAGCTCGAGGAGGCGATCGCCAGGAGAGAGGCCGAGCAGGCCGTACGTGAGCAGGTACGCGTGCGGCGCGCTCACGGTCGCGTGCCCGGCACGGTCGAGCGGCAGCGGCGTGTCGTCCGCAGAGGCCGCGAGGTCCTCCGGCAAGACGAAGCGCTCGCGCGGGACGAGCAGGATGGAGTCGAGGTAGTGCGCCGGGAACTCGAAGCGGCGCGCGAGCTCGGCCACGAGCGGCGCGCGCGCGACGCGCCCGGCCTCGGCGAGATCGACGTCGTGCGCGATGATCGCGTCGAGCTGCTCAGGGACCGGCGCCCAGCGATCAGGCCGGCGATCGTCGTACCTCACCGCAAGCGCGGCGAGCGACGCAACGGCGGCGCGTGGTTCGGTGCTCGTGGGGGAAGGCACGGCGAGATCCTGAAGCAGGACCGCCCGCGCCGCTCGATCTTTCGGGGATCGTTCCGCGTTTCTGCAGGCCCCATCCGGCCGCCCCCCGAGGCCGTTTGACAGGGGCGCACCGGCCTTTTCATCTTCGGGCATGACCCTCGTCGATCTCACGCCAGTCGCGGAGCTCGTGATCGCAGAGCACCGCGCCGCGCCCTGCGCATGCGTCGCCGCAGCCGTGCGTACCCGACATAACGTCCAGTACGGATTCGGGGCCGCGGGGCGCCTGTGGCTCGAGGACAGCCCGCCGGCGGGCGCGCGCGGCGCGGCGCCGACCGAAGCGACGGCCGAGGCGATCTTCGATCTCGCGTCGGTGACGAAGCCGTTCACCGCGCTCGCGCTCGCCCGGCTCGCCCGCGCCGGCGCGCTGAGGCTCGACGAGCCGCTCGCGCAGGTGCTGCCCGAGCTCGCGGGGACGCGCTCGGCACGCGCGCCGCTCGAGCTGCTCGCCGCGCACCGCGCCGGGCTCGAGGCGCACCGCGTGCTCCATCCGGCCGGCGACAGCGCGCCGATCGATCCGCTCGGCGCGCTGCTCGCCTGCGCGGACGGGCGCCGCGAGGCGTGCGCGGGCGAGCCGCCGGACGGCGGGTTCCCGCCCGTCTACAGCGACCTCGGCTACGTGCTCCTCGGCGCGGCGCTCGCGCGGCGCGGCGCGGCCGAGCTCGACGAGATCGTGGCGCGCGAGGTGACAGGCCCCCTCGGGCTCGCTGTCGCGCCGGCCCGCGCGCACCGGCGCCGCGATCCGCGGTTCGACGAGCGCGTCGTCCCCACGGAGGACGTCGGCTTCCGCGGGGGCGTGATCCGCGGCGCGGTGCACGACGACAACGCCTGGACGATCGCGCAGGACGGGATGGCCGGGCACGCGGGCCTCTTCGGGGACGCGATGTCGGTGGCGCGGCTCGGGGTCGCGCTGCTCGAGGCGCTGGCGGACGAGCGCCCGGAGTGGCTCTCGCGCGACGAGCTCTGGCCGCTCGTCGCGCCGCGGCCAGGCGGGTCGCTGCGCGCCGGGTTCGACGGCAAGAGCGGCGAGAAGCCGAGCTCCGGCGCCCGCTTCGGCCCGCGGACCTTCGGCCACCTCGGGTTCACCGGGACGAGCCTCTGGATCGATCCGGACGCGGGGCTCGTCGGCGTGCTGCTGACGAACCGGGTACACCCGACGCGCGCCTCCGACGCGAT
Organism: Sorangium sp. So ce321; assembly: GCF_051530195.1. NCBI lineage: Bacteria > Pseudomonadati > Myxococcota > Polyangiales > Polyangiaceae > Sorangium > Sorangium sp. So ce321. The sequence goes on from NZ_CP150329.1 coordinate 10,514,168, forward strand.
CCGTCGCGCGCGGCCCGCCGCCTACGACGCGATCGCGGAGGCCATGGCGCAGGCGCGATGAGCGATGGCGCGCCGCATCGAACCCGCGTTTTCGTGGGCCAGCGCCGACCGATGCTAGGCTGCCGCGGTGTCACACGGCGCCGCCCCCGAAGAGCTGGGCTCGTCCTCCGGGCTGCCTCGCTCGCCCGCCGAGCCCACGCGCGCGCCCGGCGAGCTGCGCGCCGGCGCGATCCAGCGCGCGCCGGACGGCGCGGACGGCGCGCCGGGACCGCTCGAGGGCGCCGGCGCCGCCCCGGCCGCAGCGTCGCCGCGGCCGCTCGAGGGCGCCGGCGCCGCCCCGGCCGCAGCGTCGCCGCGGCCGCTCGAGGGCGCTGGCGCCGCCCCGCCGGCCGCAGCGCCGCCTGGTCTCCTCGCGGGCGCCGGTATCCCCCCGCCACCCGCGGTGGTCGGCGCGGCGCGGCCCCCGCAGAGCCCCGCCGGCAAGCCGCCCTCGTTCCGGCAGAACGCCGCGCAGAGCGGCCGCTTCATCCGCGCCTACCTCACGACGTTCACCGTCATCGCGAGCTACCTCTGGTTCTTCTTCCTGCGCCGCCTCTTCGGCGAGACGTGGGCGCAAAGCCGCGTCGACGAGGTCCACGCGAGGAACGCGCGCCGCATCGAGCGCACGATCGTCGAGCTCCAGGGGCTCTTCATCAAGGTCGGCCAGATGCTCAGCATCATGGCGAACTTCCTCCCCGCGACGCTGCGCGCGGGGCTCGAGGGGCTCCAGGACCAGGTGCCGCCGCGCCCCTACGAGGAGATCGAGGCGCGCATCGCCGACGAGCTCGGGCGCCCCATCGAGCAGGTCTTCGCCCGCTTCAACACGGAGCCGCTCGCGAGCGCGTCGCTCGGCCAGGTGCACGAGGCGTGGCTCATGGACGGCACGCACGTGGCCGTGAAGGTGCAGCACCGCGACATCGACGAGATCGTCCGCCTCGACCTGCGCACCATCCGCCGCATCATGGCGATCGTCGCGAAGTTCGTCCCCATCCAGGGGCTCGACGCCTACCACCACCAGATCCGCTCGATGATCCTGGAGGAGCTCGACTTCGTGCGCGAGGCCAGGAACATCACGCGCATCGCCGACAACTTCGCGAAGCAGCCGCAGGTCCGGTTCCCCCGGCCCATCGAGCCCTACTGCACGCGCCGGGTGATGACGACCACGTTCGTCGAGGGGCTCAAGGTGGGCGACATCGCGGCGCTCGACGCGCACGGCGTCGACCGCAAGGCGCTCGCCCGGCATATCGTGCAGGTCTTCTGCCAGCAGATCTTCGTCGACGGCATCTACCACGCGGATCCGCACCCGGGGAACATGCTGGTCGGGCCGGGCGGGGAGCTCATCCTGCTCGACTTCGGCGCGGTCGCCGAGCTCTCCCACGAGATGCGCGAGGGCATCCCCGAGTTCCTCGAGGCCGTGATCCGCCGCGACACCGAGGGGATCATCAAGGCGCTGCGCAAGATGCGCTTCCTGTCGCGGCGCGACACCGTCGACATCAGCGAGCGGGTCGTCGAGTTCTTCCACCAGCGCTTCCAGGACGAGGTGAAGCTCGAGTCCTTCAACCTGAAGGACATCAAGCTCGATCCGCAGAAGGGCATCGAGAGCCTGATCGACCTCAGGCGCATGAACATCGGCCTGAAGGAGCTCTCCGGCGCGTTCCACGTGCCGCGCGACTTCGTGCTCCTCGAGCGCACCCTGCTCCTGCTCACCGGGGTGTGCACGCAGCTCGATCCGGACCTCAACCCGATGGATGTCGTGCGCCCCTACCTGCAGGACTTCGTCCTCGGCAGCCGCGACTGGGCCCAGATCGCGCTCGAGGCCGCGAAGGACATGGGGATCAAGGCGCTGACGATCCCGGACGACCTGCGCAAGTACCTCACGCGCGCCAACCGCGGCGAGGCCGAGGTGAAGGTCCGGGGCCTCGCCCAGGCCGCGTCGCTCGTCTACACCGGGGTGCGCCAGCTCATCTACGCGGCGCTCGCGATCGCCGCGGGCTTCGCGGGGCTACAGCTCTACCTGGCTGGCCACGCGGCGCTCGCGCGCTATTGCCTCTACGGCGCCGCGGCGGCCGGGGCGCTGCTCGCCGGGAGCCTCTTGTTCACGAACCGAGGGTGACGACACGCCATGAGCTCGATCGATCTGTCGAAGTACGAGGCCGACGTCGCGGCCGCCGAGGCCGAGGTAGCGCGGATCAGGGAGGAGAACGCGAGGCTCGCCGAGACGTACCGCGACGATCCGACGAAGGACACGCACGAGGTGCTCCGCCGCGGCGCCGCGTCGCTCGCCGCCGCGCGCGACCGCTGCGACGCGGCGCGCGTGGCGCTGAAGCTCGCGCAGAAGAGCGGCTCGCCGCACGGGCTGCTCGCGCAGGGCGGGGTCGTCGCGGGCTCGGTGGCCGTCGCGATCCCCCCCGGCACCCCGAGCGGCGCGCGGGCCCGGATCGTCGAGGAGGCGCTCTCGGCCGAGCTCACGGAGGCGGCGCGCGAGCTCGGCGTCGTGCTCGCCGCCCCGGTGGAGCGCTACACGCGGGAGCGCCCGGGGCGCGACGCGGAGGGGCGCACCATCCTGGACGTGTCCGGGCACGTGGAGGGCGACGTGCTGATGCCCGCCGTGACCCGGGGGGCCAAGAACGCGCGCAGGGGCTGAGCGCGCGGGTAGACCCGAGGCGGCGGCGCCGCGCGCGAGGCGCGTGGACGATGCGCGGCAGGGCGCGCGGCGCTCAGGCCTTGAGCGCCGCGAGGATCGCCCCGGCGCGCTCCTCGACGCGCGCGCGGAGCGGGGCGAAGCGCGCGTCGGCCCGGGCGCGATCGAGCACCGCGCAGCGCTGCATCCAGAGGGCGTCGAAGAGCCCCGCCTCCACCGCGCCGGCGAGCGCGGGGAAGAGCGCGTCGTCGTCGCCGATGTGGGCGAGGATCTCGGCGTACATCTGGAGGAAGAGCGGGCGCAGGCGGCTGCCCGGCTCGGAGCTGTCCGCCTTCGCGCGCAGGAACGCCCGCTGCTCGTCCGACAGCCGCGACGTCGCGAGCACGTCGCGGTAGATGCGCGCGTACTGGATCGGGATGGTCTCCGTCGCGAGCGGCAGGTCGTCGATGGGGAACGCCTTGTTGCGCCACAGCCCGAAGCGCGCGCGCATGATCGCCTTGTGGAAGCGGCTCGACGGGTCGTCGGCCGGCAGGTCGAGCAGCGCGCCGGCCCCCGTCCAGTCGCCGAGCAGGGCGCGGCCGCGCGCGAGCTCCCAGCGCGGGAACAGCTCGCTCGGATCGAGCGCCAGCGCCGTCTCGAGCCGGAAGACGGCCTCGTCGATGAGCCCCGCCTCGAGGAGGATGCGGCCGAGCAGCTCGTGCGCCTTGGCCAGGCTCGGCGCGCACTGGAGCGCCCTGCGGAGCGCGGGGACCGCGGCGACCGGGTCGCACGCGCTGAACCGGACCGTCGCGAGGGCCACCCACGGCTCGCCGAGCGAGGGGGCCAGCGCGATCGCCCGCTCGGCCGCCTGCTGCGCCTTCGCGAGCTGCGCCCTGCCGTCGCCCCGCGCGGCCATCAGCCGCGCCGACGCGATCGCGTACCCGGAGAGGATGTTCGGGTCGTTCGGGGAGAACGACAGCGCCTCCTCGAAGAGCGTCACCGCGGGCGCGGCGTCGCCGTACCAGAGGTGCCGCAGCTGGTGGCGCGCGCGAAGGTAGAGGTCGATCGCGCGCGGGTCGCTCGGCGCCTCGCGGTCGCGGCTGGCGACGTCGACGGTGAGCGCCTCGGCGATGGCGGCCGCCGCGTCGTCGCTCACCGTGAGCAGCGCCTCGGGCGAGCTGTCGAAGCGCTTCGCCCAGAGCTGGAACCCGTCCTCGACGCTGATGACGCGCACGGTCACGCGCAAGCCGCCGGGCGGGAGGCGCGACCCCGGCCGCGAGTACGGCGCGTGCAGCTGCGAGCGCGGCGCGGGGGGCTGCGAGCGCGGCCCGTCCTGGCTGTAGCCGCCGCCGCCGGTGCGGCGGATCGAGCCCTCGACGACGACCTGCACGCCGAGCTCGCGGCCGACGTCCCGGGGGTCGCGGCCGTCGAGCCGCACCCGGGACACGGCGGCGCGCGGCCGGACCTTGAGGCCGGCGGTCATCGACAGGGTGTCGGTGAGGTCCTCGGTGAAGCCGTCGGCGAGGTACTCGTCGTCCGGCGCGCCGACGTTGCGGAACGGGAGCACGGCGACCGTCTTCAGCGCGGGCGAGGTCGCGGACGACGGCGTGGGCACCGGCGTGGGCGCCGCCAGCGTGGGCGACATGAGCCGCTGCTGCGGCGCGGTGATCGCCTCGGGCGCCGCGGCGACCCGGGTCGGGTTCTGCTCGATCGGCTGCGGCGCCGTCGGCGCGGAGTTGGCGGCGGACGCGGCGATGGCCGAGAAGAGGGACTGCGCCGGCTGCGGGGCGATCGACACGCGCGAGCGCGCGAGGAGGAGCGCGCGGTGGGCCTCGGCCGCGCTCGCGTAGCGCTCCTCGCGCCGCATCGCCATGCACTTCAGGACGACGTCCGCGACCGCGAGCGGCACGTCCGGGCGGACGGTGCGCGGGTCGGGCGGCGGCGACTTCAACCTGGACATGGCGGCCGCGATCGCGCCGGCGCCCGGCCACGCGCGCCGGTGCGTCAGGCACTCGAAGAGGATCATGCCGAGCGCGTAGATGTCGGTGCGCGCGTCAATGTCGGGCTCGCCCGTCAGCTGCTCCGGCGACATGTACGCGGGCGAGCCGAGCACGAAGCCCGCCGACTCGCCGGCGCTCGACCCGGACGCGGTGCGGGCGATGCCGAAGTCGGTGATGACGACCCGCCCGCCCCGGTCGAGGAGCACGTTCTCGGGCTTGAGGTCGCGGTGTACGATGCCCGCCGCGTGCGCGGCGCTGAGCCCGTCGCACAGCGCGCAGCCGATGCCGATGACCTGCTGCGCCGGCATCGGGCCGGTCCGCGCGAGGACGTTGTGCAGCGACTCGCCCTCGACGCACTCCATCGTGAGGAACTTCTCGCCGTCGTGGTCGCCGAAGTCGAACGTCCGCGCCACGTTCCTGTGCGTCACGCGGCGCGCGAGCTTCACCTCCTGCCGGAAGCGCTCGATCATCCCGACGGATTCAGCGAGATCACGCCGGAGCATCTTGAGGGCGACCACCTCGTCGAGCTCCACGTCGCGGACGCGGTACACGCTGCCCATGCCGCCGGTGCCGAGCAGGCCGAGGATCTCGTAGCGCCCCGCGATGCGCTGCGGCGCCGCGACGAAGCCGGACCCCTGGCTCTCGCTGCGAGGCTCCGCGCGGGGCGTCGGCTCGGAGGCCGTGAATCGCCTGTCGCTCACGCGCTCAGTCTACTCACGCCCAAGGGTAGAAGTCAGCGCGAGCGAGCCGCTGGACAGAAAACCTGGGACTCACCGAGTCCAGCTCACCTCGACACACCTTATTCCTGCTTCCGCTCCCGGCGCCGGTCCGTTATATGTACGTGCCCCGCCGGTGGACGAATGCAGCATCGCACCAAGCATGAGCCGTCGTCCTCGCTGCTGGAGGTCAGCCTCGACCCGGGCGAGGCGCTGCTCGCCGAGGCAGGCGCGATGGTGGCGCGCTCGCCGAGCCTGCGGACCGAGGTCCGGCTGAACGCGGGGCGCGGGGCCGGGTTCCTCGGGCGGCTCAAGGCGCTCGTCGTCGCGCTGCTCCGGAAGTTCGCGGGCGGCGAGACGTTCTTCGTGAACCACATCTCCGCGCCGGAGGGCGGGTGGGTGTGGCTCGCCCCGCCGCTCAGCGGCCGGGTCAAGCACGTCGCCCTTCAGGGAGAGACGATGCTCTTCAGCACGGGCTCGTACCTCGCGAGCGCGGGCGACATCGACGTCAAGGTGCGCTGGGGTGGGCTACGCGCCGTCCTCGCGCGAGAGGGCATCTTCTTCATCGAGGCCTCCGGCGTCGGCGATCTCTGGATCACGAGCTACGGCGCGATCGAGGAGATTCCGTGCGACGGGTCGCTCGTCGTGGACAGCGGGCACCTCGTCGGGTTCGACGCGTCTCTCGCGCTCAAGATCAGGAGCCCTGGAGGCGGGCTCATGGGCCTCGTGGTCTCCGGCGAAGGCGTCGTGTGCGAGTTCACCGGCCGCGGGCGCGTGCTGATCCAGTCGCGCAGCGCCGGCGCGCTCGTGGGCTGGCTCGCGCCGCTGCTCCCGCCCTGAGCGAGCGAAGAAGAAGACAGACAGGCGTCCGATGCAGGTGAATCTCCTCTACCGTCCCTCGCAGGCCCTCGCGCGGTGCTGGCTCGCCCCCGGCGAGCGCGTGATCGCCGAGAGCGGCGCGCTCGTGGGCATGTCGACGAACGTGCGCGTGGAGACGCAGTCGGGCGGCATCATGTCGGGCCTGAAGCGGATGCTCGCCGGAGAGTCGTTCTACCGGAACGCCTTTGCGGCGGAGGGCGGGCCCGGAGAGGTGCTGTTCGCGACACCGCTCCCCGGGGACATGGCCGTGCTCGAGGTGGGCGACAAGCAATGGTGCGTCCAGAGCAGCGCCTATGTCGCCTCCAGCCCCGAGGTCGAGGTGAAGACGCGCTCGGGCGGCCTGCGCGGCTTCTTCTCGGGAGCGGGGCTCTTCGCCCTGGAGACGGGGGGGCAGGGGCAGATGATCATCGGCGCCTTCGGCGCGCTCGAGGAGCTCCCGGTGAAAGGCCACGTCATCATCGACACGGGCCACCTCGCAGCGTGGGAGTCGACGCTCTCGTGCCGGATCGGCAAGAACACGTCGACGTGGCTCGGCACGTGGCTCTCGGGCGAGGGCCTCGTCTGCCACGTCGAGGGCAGCGGCAGCCTGTGGGTGCAGTCGCGCAACGCCGGGCGGTACGGCGCGGCGATCGGCGCGCGGCTCGCGCCGCGGCAACCTTGATGAGCGGGGGACGGCGTGCGCGACGAGATCCGAGATAACCCCGAGTTCGGCGTGCTCCACGTGACGTTCGAGCACGCCGGCGAGCAGATCATCGCCGAGAGCGGCGCGATGGTCGCGCGCGACGCGGCCATCGACATGAAGACCAGCCTGCAGGGCGGGCTCGCCAGCGCGCTCAAGCGCAGGCTGACGGCCGGAGAGAGCCTCTTCCAGAACACCTTCACGGCCACGGCGCCCATGCAGTCGATGCGGCTCGCCCCCGCCCCCGAGGGGTCGATCGAGCGCATCATCCTGCGCTCGGGGATGGAGGTCTTCCTCCAGTCGGGCGCCTATCTCGCGTCCACGCCCGGCATCACGCTCGACACGAAGTGGCAGGGGGCGAGGGGCTTCTTCGCCGGCGGCCTGTCGCTGCTGCGCGCGTATGGCGAGGGCCTGATCTGGTTCTCGAGCTACGGCGGTATCCACACGATCGACGTCGGCCGCGAGCACCAGGGATATATCTGCGACAACACACACCTGCTCGCGTTCACCGAGGGCCTGCGCTATCAGGTGCGCAAGCTGGCCGGGCTGAAGGGCCTGTTCCTTTCGGGCGAGGGGCTCGTCTGCGAGTTCCAGGGGCACGGCAGGCTCTGGCTGCAGACCCGCAACCCGGGGTCGCTCTCGGCGTTCCTCCACCCGTTCCGGCCCGTGGGCGGGAGCCATTGACATGCGCCGAGAGACCCGCGGTCAGGGGCGGAATGCTCGGGTGCGGGTGTTCCGCCGCGGCTGCGCGCGGGCTCGCCGCGCCTCGCGTCGCCCGGCCGGCCAGCTGCGGGCGGCGCGCCTCGTCCAGCCGGCCGGCTGCTGCGGGCTGCGCGCCTCGCCCGGCGCCCGGGCGGCGCGCCTCGTCCCGCCTGCCGAGGGCGCGGCGCGCGGGACGAGGCGCGTCCAGCCGCCGGCTCGAGCAGCCTGGCCCGCCCGGTGCTTGCGCCGCGCGACCGCGCGCCCTGCGGCGGCGACCGCGCGGTCCCGGCCGCCCGGCAGAGGCTGGTGCGCCGTCGTTGCCTTCCCGGAGGCGGACTCGCTAAAGTAGTCGGGCCTCGCTGAGGAGGCTCGCACGGCGAGCGGTGGGTGCCACGGACCCACAGGGGGCTCGCGGGGCGAGCCCGGCTCCGCCTGAATGCCCCGAACCCGCTATGTGGAAGCTGACGATCGAGGATGACGAGGGGAAACAGACGGGGCTTCCCCTCGCCCATGAGGAGTATGCGCTCGGACGCGGAGAGTCGAACTCGATCCGGCTGACCGATCGCAACGTCTCGCGCCGTCACGCGACGCTGGCCAAGAACGGCCAGGGCTGGGTCATCCGGGATCTCGAGAGCTACAACGGCACGTACGTCAACGGCTCGCGCGTCACCGGCGAGCAGCACCTGCGCCACGGCGACCTCGTGCAGCTCGGCGACTACCGCATCGAGATCGTCGATGAGGCGCTCTCGTCCGCCGTGACGAGCCCGACGCCGCCGCCTGGCAGCCGCAGCACGGCGCACCTGCCGCTCCACACCCGCCCCAACCGGCTCGTCATGGTCGTCGGCCCGACCCCGGGCGCGGAGTTCCCGCTCGACGGCGAGCGCTTCACGGTCGGGCGCTCCGAGGACGCGACGATCTCGATCAACCACAGCTCCGTGAGCCGCCTGCACGCGGAGCTCATCAGCCTCGGCAACGGCCGCTACGAGGTCGTCGACAAGCAGAGCGCCAACGGCGTGCGCATCAACGGCGTCGAGCTCAAGCGAGGCCTGCTCGAGGCCGGCGACGCGCTCGAGCTCGGCGACGTGCGGCTCCGCTTCGTCGCCGCAGGCAAGATCTTTCGCGCCGGACCGGATGGCACGCCGGGCGTGGCGCCGGCGCCGGGGTCCTACGCGAGCGTGGCCCCTGCCGTGCAGTCGTCCAGCGGGATGGGCGGGGCGAGCAAGGCGATGGGGATCCTCCTCGCCGTCGCCGTGATCCTGGCGATCGCCGTGGTCGCGCTCACCCGCGCCCGCTCGAACGTGCCGGCGCTCCAGCCGGACGCGCGGCCCGCCGCGCCGGAGCTGGGCGGCAACGACGTGCAGATCCTCGACGGGGCGCAGGAGCGCCTCCAGGCGGGGGACATCGACGCCGCGCACCGCCGGCTGCAGGAGGTCGGCGAGACGGCGCCGATCCGCGAGACGCAGCGCTTCAAGGACGTCGAGAAGCAGATCGAGGAGCGCTGGGCGGAGGGGATGTTCCAGCGGGTGGAGCGGGCCGAGTCGAAGACCGAGAAGCTCGCGCTGCTCAACGAGATCGCCAAGACGACGAGCGTCCCGGCGACGCTCCGCGAGAAGGTGGCCGAGCTGCGGCGGCAGGTCGACCCCGAGGCGCCGCCCGAGCCGGAGCACACGGCGCAGGGCGGCACGACGTCGTTCTGGCCCCCGCCGCCCGCGGCGACGCCCTCGGCGTCGGCCTCGGCGCCGAAGGCCTCGGACTCGGGCACGACGCAGGCGAGCTCGCAGCTCGACTCGAGCTCGTACCCGGCGCAGCGCAAGGCGCTCGAGCCCAAGGTGTGGGGCGGGCGCGCGTCGGCCAGCGAGATCAAGCTGCTGCGCGCGATCTGCATCCACCAGGGCGACGCGAGCTGCCGCGACAAGGCGAGCGCGGCCCTGGACAAGCTGGAGAAGCGCACCCCGTAACGGAGCGGCCTGAAGCCGCCGCAGCGCGCCCCTCCCCTCTCCGCCCGCGTCGATGACCTCCTCCCGCAGCACCAGCGCCCCCGAGCCGCGCACCAGCGCACCCGAGCCGCCCGCTCACGAGCCGCCCGCTCACGAGGCGCCCGCGCCCGGCGAGCGCGCTCTTCCTCCGGAGGGCCGCGGCGCTGACGCGGCGCCGGCGAGCTCGCCGCCGCGGAACGGGCTCACCTCGTCCGCGGCCCGGGCGATGGCGACGCTCGCGCTGCTCGTGCTCGTGCCCTACGCGCACCCGAGCCTGTGGCGGCTGCGGCTTCTCTCGCCGCTGCCCGAGGGCAAGGGGCTCGTCGTGGTCCCGGCGCCGGCGCCCTCGGCGTCGGTCGGCGAGACGGCGCTCGTCATGGAGACCACCGACCAGGCCGAGCTGCGCCAGCCCGAGGAGGTCGCGCTGCCGGCCGCGGCCGCCGAGCTCATGCCGGCCGCTGTCGCTTCCGAGGGCAAGCCGCCGCGCTCGATCGAGGACCCGAGCGGCAAGGCGATGACGCCGTTCTTCCGCGCGCTCGCCGCGGTGGAGCGCAAGGCGCCGGGGTCGATCGCGCGCGTCACCTACTTCGGCGATTCCATCGTGGCGAGCGACTTCGTGACGGCGACGCTGCGGCGCAAGCTGCAGAAGCGGTTCGGCGACGCGGGCCACGGGTTCATGCTGATGGCGAACGCCTGGCCGGGATATTTCCACAACGATGTGGTCCGCTTCGCCGGCCCCGGCTGGCAGGTGAGCCGCGTCGTGGGTCCGTTCGCCAAGGACGGGCTCTACGGGCTCGGCGGCGTGTCGTTCCGGTCGCAGGGCGCGGGGGTGTTCTCGCGCTTCGGCACCGCGGAGAGCGGGAGCTACGGGCGCGCTGTCTCGCGGTTCGCCGTCGACTACCTGAAGCACCCCGAGGGCGGGCGGATGGAGGTCAAGATCGACGGCGAGACCCGCGAGATGATCGACACGCGGGCCGACGCGGCCGCCTCGGCGATCGCGACCTACGAGGTCGCCGACGGGCCGCACGCGCTCGAGGTGCGCGCGCACGGCCCGGGGGTGCGCGCGTTCGGCGTGTGGATGGAGCGGGACACGCCGGGGGTGGTGCTCGACGCGATCGGCATCCAGGGCTGCCGCATCCGCTTCCTCGACAAGAGCGACGACGCGCACTTCGCCGAGCAGCTGCGCGCGCGGAGCCCGTCGCTCACGGTGTTCCACTACGGCATGAACGAGAGCGAGGACGGCGAGCTGTTCCCGCTCGACCAGGTCGAGTCGACGATGAAGGCGGTGCTCGACCAGGTGCGGGCGGCGCTGCCCGAGTCGTCGTGCCTGCTCGTGGGCCCGATGGACCGCGCCGACAAGAAGGGCGAGGTCTACCGCAGCCGCCCGGTGATCCCGAAGCTCGCGGCGATCCAGCGCCGGGTGGCCGGGCAGGTCGGCTGCGGCTACTTCGACACGTTCGGCGCGATGGGCGGCTCCGGCTCGATGGGGATCTGGGTGCAGCGCGGGCTCGGGGGCGCGGATCTCGCGCACCCGTCGGGCGCGGGGGCCGAGGTCATCGGCCGCTGGCTGTACCTGGCCCTGATGGAAGCCTACGAGGGCTGGAAGGCGAGCGCGGCCCAGCCCTGACGCGAGCCCGGCGCTAGGCGGCCTTCAGGTCCTCGGCCTTCTCCTCGTCCGCGGTGCGCCGCCGGTGCTCCCGGGCGATGCCGGCCACGACGCCGAGCCACACGAGCGCGAGCGCGATGTTGATCATCGCGAAGTGGCGGATGGAGAGCGCGAGCACCTGGCCGGCGATCACCGCGCCGGCGGCGAGCACGTCGCCCGCGCGGACGACGAAGGTGTCGATCGCCGCCTTGGCGCTGTACTTGGCGTCGCGGCCGACCGGCAGGAAGAGCGCCTGCCTCGCCGTGTTCTGGACCGAGTAATCGGTGCTGTTCTCGGCGATCTTCGCGACGCGCACGACGGCGAGCGCCGGCAGGACGGCGAGGGCCGAGTAGCCGAACAGGGCGATGGTCGGGAGGATGAACAGCGCGAACCGCACGCCGAGGTACTTGAAGATGCGGGAGACCAGGAAGAGCTGCACGAGGACGCCGAAGGTGTTGACCCAGTAGAAGAAGTCTCCCTTGAACGTCCCGATGACCGCGCCGAGCGCCGCCTTTTTCCCCTTCTCCGTGTGCGGGTGGACGAGCCCCTTCTCGGCGCCCTCGACGACCTTGCCGCCTGCCTCGACGTCGAACGCGCCGCCCTTGACGGCGGTGATCTTCCCCTCGAGCAGCCGCGAGGCCTGCGGATCGACGAGGTAGACCGGCGCGCCCGCCGCGAGCGGCGCGTCCGGCGCCGCGCCCTGGGAGGCCGGCGCTGGCTCGCCGCCGGCGTTGCGGCCCGGCTCGCCGGGGGCGCCGCTCGGCTCGCCGCCGGCGCCGCCGCCCGGCTCGCCGGGGGAGCCGGCGGCAGGCGCGAGCGCGCTCGTGGCGGACTCGATCAGGGTGCGATCGAGGATGTACTCGCCGGTCGAGTTCACCCAGTTGAGGACGAGCGTCAGGCCGGCGATGAGGAGGAGGTAGCGGTCGCGCGCGATGATCTTGAAGCCGCCCGACGCGCCGCCGGGCGGGGCGTCGGCAGCAGCCTTCTCGCCGCCCGGGCTCGCGAGGTCGTTGCGGTGGACGAGGTACGTGAGCCACAGGCAGACGAGCAGCACGCCGGCCGCCACCAGCATCATGTTATAAGGGCCGATTGGCACGTAGACGCGCTTCGCGATCTGCGCGCCGAGCATGGCCCCGAGCGAGCTCCCGATACCGACGATGGCGAAGAGCCGCTTGCCCTGCTCGGGCGAGTAGATGTCGTTGGCGAACGACCAGAACTGCGCGATGACGGTGAGGCTGAAGCAGCCCACCCACAGGTAAAACGGCACCCCGAGCGGGACGCCGAGGCGCGCGAGGAAGAAGAAGAGGACCAGGTTCCCGGCGAAGAAGAGCGTCAGCGCGGTGGTGAGCTGCATGCGGCCGAAGCGCCTGGCCATGGCTCCATAGGCCCGGACCACGCCCACGAGGAGCAGCGCCTGGCCCGCGGCCGCGTAGGCCTTCACCTCGGGGCCGTCGAGGTCGAGCTTCTGGCCGCCGATCTCGAGCCCGCCGCCCGCGAGGATCAGCGGCTCGCGCACGACCTTGAGCAGGTAATAGCCAGTGAGGAGGAGAAAGACGTTCAGCGTCAGGACGAGGACGCTGAAGACCTCGCGCGGCTTCACCTCGGCGAAGATCGCCAGGAGCCGGTGAAGCACCCCTCGGGATTGTGTCTCGGTCTCGCCTGTGCTCGCCACGCCTCGCTCCATCCCGGGAAGACCGCCGATCAGGCGGCACCGGAACAGGACCGATGCCCGACAGGACCGATGCCCGAGCGCGGGAGGCTATCGAGCCTGCTCCCGGCCGGCAACCTCCGTCGCGACGCCGGCGTGTGAAGCGCCGTACACCGCTCCCGACCCGCGCGCGGCGCACGCAGACAAACGTCGTGCGGGTCGGGAACTCCGCTATGCTCCCGCGCGCGGCGACGGGTTCGCGTGCGAGAGACGAGGCGGATTGGGCACCAGAGAGAAGGGATGGACGCGCGCGCTCGGTACGGTGTGGCGGCGGCGCGCGGCCGCGCTCGCTAGCTTCGCCCTGTTGTTCGCGTGCGCCGAGGCGCTGGCCGCGCCGCAGGCGGGGGCCGCTGCGCCGCAGGCGGGAACCGCTACGGCACAGGCCGGCACCGCGACGCCGCAGGCGGGCGCTGATCCGCGCGCGCCCGCGGCGTCACCTGCCGCCGCGACGCCGTCGCAGGCCCAGGGGGCTCCGCCGGCGGCTCCTCGAGCGGCGGCCACATCGGCAGCGCCCGCCCGGTCCCCCGCGGCGGCGCAGGCGCCGAGCGCGAAGCGCCCCTTGCCGGACTACGATGGTCGCCCGGACGAGGGGACGAGCGCCGGCGACGTGCTGCTCTGGGTGCCGCGCGTCGTCTTCTATCCCGCCTACCTCGTCAGCGAGTACCTCGTCCGGCGGCCGCTCGGCTACCTCACCGTCGCCGCGGAGCAGGGCGAGTGGATCGAGGACCTCAAGGACATCTTCACGTTCGGGCCGAACGACAACATTGGCATCGTCCCGACGGCGCTCTTCGACTTCGGCTTTCGCGCGAGCGTCGGCGTCTACTTCTTCTATGATGACCTGTTCTTCCCCGGAAACGAGCTCCGCCTCCACGCGGCGACCGGCGGGATCGACTGGCTGAGGCTCACGATCGCCGACCGCATTCCGCTCGACGGGCGCGCGTACGTGAAGCTCCGCGGCGAGGCGGACACCCGGCCAGACTGGCTGTTCGCCGGGATCGGGCCGAGGACCCTGGAGCGCGACTCGGCCCGCTACAGCGCCAAGAGCCTCCAGGGGAGCCTGACGCTCCACGCTGATTTCGACGCGTTCAGCTTCGTCGAGGCGTACACCGGCGCGAAGACCGTCGAGTTCGACGATATTTGCTGTGAGCCGACGGTCGGCTGGCGCGTCGCGAACGGCCGTTATCCGCTGCCCCCCTCGTTCGACACCGGGTTCACCGCCTACCGGATCGGGGCCCACGCGGCGCTCGACTCGCGGCGGCCGCGCCCCGCCCGCGGCCACGGCGTCCGGATGGAGATGTTCGGCGAGCACGCCGCCGACCTGGAGCGGCCGCTGCAGAGCCGGTGGGTCCGCTACGGCGGCTCGCTGGGCGGGTTCGTCGACCTCACCGGGCACGACCGCATCGTCAGCCTCGCCCTCTGGGCGGCCTTCGCCGACCCGCTCGGCGTCGCGGAGGTCCCCTTCACCGAGCTCGCCCCGCTCGGCGGCGACCTTCCGATGCGGGGTTTCCGCGAGGGGCGCCTCCGCGGGCGCAGCGCCGCCGCGGCCACGCTCGAGTACCGTTACCCGATCTGGGCGTTCGTCGACGGCACGGTGCAGGTCGCCGCGGGCAACGTCTTCGGCGAGCACCTCAGCGACTTCGAGCTCGACCTGCTCCGCATGTCGTTCGTGCTCGGCCTGCGCACGAGCAGCTCGCGCGACCACTCGTTCGACCTCCTTGTCGGCACCGCGACCGAGACCTTCGAGCAGGGCGCCCGCCCGGAGGAGCTACGCTTCATGATCGGCACCAGCCACGGATTTTAGTCGGCGCGGCGCGCGCCCCGCGACCTCACCCGGGCGGATCGGCCTCGTCGGGGCGCTCGATGCCGACGAGCTTGTAGCCGCGGCGCGGCCCGAGGTCGTAGAGGTGGGCGCGCAGCGGACCGGGCGCGTGCCCGTTCACCACATCGACGATGGCGTAGCGGGAGGGCGCGTCGTCGGGCGCGCCGCCGTCCGGCGCGATGTGCGGGAGCGAGAGGCACACGCGGCCGTCCGGCGACGGGCGCACCGCCGGCCGCGCGCGCAGGGCGAGCGCCTCGCCGGCGTACATCGCGGCCTCGTGGCGGAGGTCCTGCGGGCGCGCGACGCCGGTGCGCCGCGCCAGGTCGACGCCGCACAGCTCCGCCGGCGCGGCCAGGGCGACGTCGGCGATCGGCGACAGCCGCGTGAGGTACCGCGCCATGATCGCGCGCTTCCGCTGGATGAGCTTGTCGACGAGGAACGTCGTGTGCCGCGGCGCGGTGAAGTCGCCGGTCCGCACCGCCGCCTCGATGAGCTCCGGCGTGAAGCGCGCGAGCGTCCGGGCGGCCCAGGCCCCGTCGAGCTCGGTCATCCGCCCGAAGGCCGGGTTGGGGTAGCCGCCGCGCCAGGCCTCCGGCCGGAAGTCGCGATCGCTGAAGAAGCCGAAGATATCGCCCTGCGCGTCATGCCGCGCCCGGTCCCACGGCCGCTCGGGGATGCCGAGGGTGATGAAGTCGAGCAGCACGTACTCGGTGTCGAAGTAATACGCGTGCCCGAGGCGCTTCGAGATCTCCTCCCACTCCCACTCGCTCCCGAAGCAGTCGCCGAGATCGATGTAGTAGTGGCGCACGTGGCCCGGCGAGGCGTCCTTGTCCTTCTCGTCCTCGGCGAGCCAGACATCCATCGAGTTCTGCTCGCGAGAGTCGAAGTGGTTGAGCCACGCGGCGAGCAGGCGCCCGCCGCGCAGGTCGCGCCGGTCCTCGTGCGGGATGACGTCGTTCGGGTCGTCGTCCCGGGTCCCCTCGTACCTGAAGGGGCCGATCGCGCGGCCCGGCAGCCAGCGCGAGGCGACCATGCGCACCCGGTCGCCGCGCTTCGCGGCCTTCGCGAGCACGCCGTCGAGCGCCGCCTGGTCGAACGACCTGCTGACGCCGCTGTTGTCGGTCACGGTGAGCCCGGGCGAGAGCTTCAGGACCGACGGCTTCAGGTAGACGACGGAGTCGCAGGGCGCCCAGAAGCCGGCCGCGTGGTAGAGGCGCGCCGCGATCGCTGTCGCGCCGGTGGCCCGCTCGGGCTGGTCCTGGGGGTCGGCCTTGAGCATGAACTTGCCGACGCCCTCGACCTTGACGCGGAAGCCGGGGTTCGCGCCGTTCGGCTTGCCCATGTCGATGACCCAGGACCCGTCCGGCGCCTCGGGGTCCAGCGTCTTGTCGCCGCACGGCCCGCGCACGAGCTCCTCGGCGGAGATCGGCTTCTTGCCGATCCGGTTCGTGAACCAGCTCGAGTCCGGCACCTCGTCGAGGCTGTTGACGTTGACCGCCTCCCCGCCTGGCTCCACGGCGAAGAACCGCGACACAGGCCGGAACACGACGTTGTCGGCGGCGTCCCACGCGAACGAGGACTCGTACTCCTCGGGCGTGCAGAGGCGGTGCTGCGGGTCGTCCTTGGGCGCCTCGGGGTCGGGCCGGCAGGGCAGCGAGACGGGGTTCAGGTCGGCGTCGCGCCAGACCGGATCGCGCAGGGGGAACCGGCGCACGTCGCTGCTGCAGCCCGCGCTGAGCAGGGCGAGCAGCGGGAGCGAGCCGGTGAGCAGCGCCTTGAGCATCGGCGCGCGATGGTACTGGACGGGGGCGCCGCTCGGGGCGGTTTTCGACGGCGGCGCGGCGGGTGCCGCCGTGGTCGGCGGGTGGTTCGCCGTGGCCGGCGAGTGGTTCCGCCGTGGCCGGCGGGCGGGTCGCCGCGGTCGGCGGGTGATCAGCGGGTGGTCAGAGGCCTTCTTGCCGGAGCCGCTCGATCACGGCGCGGTAGAAGTCGATATAGAGCCACGGGTTCCCCTCCCCCGGGCTCTGCCCGAAGAGCTGGCCGATCTCGTCGAAATGGTCGGCCGGCAGACAGCCCCAGAAGTTCCCCCACCGCGCGTCGCGCGCGCGCACCAGGCCGTCGTTCGGGATCGCCTCGCCGAAGCCGCCGTCGAGGATGGTCTCGGTGAGCGACAGCAGCGGGTGTACCGGGTCGAGCCCGTCGTCGAACTGCGCGACGAACGGCGCCGGGTCGAGGGCGAGGCAGTCGCTGCCGCCGATCGCGCGGTCCGTCCGGCCGCCGAAGGAGGCATAGAACACCCCGGGCGCGTCGGTGTACTTCGCGTTGAACTCCGCGATGCCAGGTGTCGAGAACTGCTCGAGCGACGCGAAGACGCTCGTCTCGTTGCCGATCTGGTCGTAGAGCGGCGCCCCGATGGCGTTGAGGAGGTCGTCGAGCACGTCCTGCAGGCGCTCGTAGGCCACGAGCTGGAGCGCTATATCGGCGACCTTCGAGCCCAGGTGAGGCGTCGCGACGGTCACGACGGAGGCCACGAGATCGGGCCGCTCGTGCGCGACGACGCGGGCGTCTAGGCCACCTTGCGAGTGGGCGATGATATTGACCTTCTCGTGCCCCGTCTCCGCGAGGATCTGCTCGATGCGCGCGAGCAGCTGGGCGCCGCGGTAGGTCGAGCTGTTGAACGGGTCGACGGAGGGGGTGTAGACCACCTCATTGCCCTCGGCGAGGGTCTGTTTGAGGTTGTAGAAATAGCTGACGTATCCCGCGCCCGCGAAGTCCTCGAACCCGAAGAAGCCGTGGGCGAGGACGATGGGATACGGCGGGCCGAGCTTGCCTGACGGCCACCCGCCGCCGCTGCCGCCCGACCCGTCCGCGGCGTCCGTCCAGCCGCCCGACGCGGAGCCGCCGCCGGCGCCCGTGATCACGTCCTCGGTGCCCCACGGCTCGAACTGCTCCTCGGCGGCGCCACAGCCGGCGAGGAGCGCAAAGGAGGCGAGTATCGCACACCCTCCGAGACCAGCGGACACCCGTCTTCGCTTCGAGCGAGCGTCCGTGTGAGACTTGCACTTACGCGAACCGCCAACGCACGAGATCGAGATTGCTGACGAAGAAAGATCCAGCATGACCACCTCCTGCCGGAATCAGCGCAGACTCCGCTGAAGGAGCGCTTGTGTCAAGCGCTGTCGGAAAACTGAACCCGTGTGGCGTACTTACGCATTGCGTTGCGGACATGGCGCGGGTTCCTGCGATGCGCCATGTCCGTTGGACGCCGCGCTGGCGCATTGCGTCGCGGGGTGGTGTTGTTTTTCCATGCGGAGGGGCGGGGCGGCTCCGGTAGGTTCTTGGGCCATGCGATCTGTCCAGAGCTCTTTTGCGCTTGTACTGTTGACGGGTTCCCTGGTCGCTTGCGGCGGAGCGACGCCTCCTCCGGCGGAGCCGGATCCTGCGGGGGCCGAGGTGGCGGCGGCGCCTGCCGAGAAGGCGGGCGGCGAGGAGTCGGAGGAGGGGGCCGGGAAGAAGAAGGACGACGCGGCGGCGGAGGCGTCGAAGCAGATCCCGACCACGTGCGAGCAGCAGGACGCCATGTGTTTGCCGCCCGCGGCGTTCGTGAAGCGGCTCTGCGGTGGGTTCTATCCGGACGTGGCGCTCAGCCTGTTCGCCAAGGGGACGCCGTTCACGCGCGGGTACCTCACGCGCGACACGGAGGCGTGGAACGCGTCGGGCGGGTCGTCCTCGAACGACAAGCTGCTCTTCGACGAGGAGGTGCTGATCCTGTATCGCCGGGTGGCGGACACGGGGGGCATGGTCGTGAGCGGCGCCGGGGGCGGCTACGACGTGCTGCGGTGGGACGGGACGTGCGCGTCGCTGATGACGGAGGAGGTCCGGCTGCACGTGCCGCCGAAGCCGAAGTTCGCGCCGATCCCGTGGAAGAGCCTCGACCAGAAGACGCGCGACGCGTTCCAGGCCGACGAGAAGGTGGGCCCGCTCATCGCCGAGCGGAGGAAAGAGTGCAAGGGGGCGACGATGGGGGCGGTCAGCGCGAAGTGCGAGAAGGTCGACAAGCAGATGAGCGCGGCGCTGATCGACTACGTGCGCAACGGAGGGTCGCTGCCGGCGCCGGGGCCGCTGCCGTGAGGGGGGCCAGGGGGAAGTGACGGCGGAGGAGAGGGGGGAGCGCCGCCGGACGGGTGCGGGCGGCGGGCGTGACGCCGGACGGGTGCGGGTGGAAGGAGCACCGCCGGCGTCGGGGCCGACGGTGCGCGGCTACTCCTGCTTGTCCTTGGGCGCGACGTAGTCGGGCGGGGGCGCGGCGGTCTCGTTCCCGCCGGTGAAGAAGTACTTGTCGAGCTCGGTCATCCAGATCCGCTGGCCAGCCTCGGAGATGAGATCGAGGCGGTACTCGTTGATCAGCATCTTCGAGTGCTCCAGCCACAGCCGCCACGCCTCCTTCGAGACGTTGTCGTAGATCTTCTTGCCCAGCTCGCCCTTGAGCGGCGGCTTCTCCAGCCCCTCCGCCTCACGGCCGAGCTTCACGCACTGCACCATCCTCGTCATGACGTGCCCGTCTCCTTTTTCTTTTCGCGAGGTTCTTAGCCGAGCCAGGGGGAGCCGTCGAGAGCGGCGGGGAGGCGGGCGAGGTCAGCGCAGCGGAGAGGCACGGGGGAAGCGGGCGGGGAGAGCGGGCGGGGAGAGCGGACGGGGGGACGGGAAGACCGGGGGAGCTGTGCGGGGCGTGAGGCCGCGGGGGCGTGAGGGCGCGGGGGCGCGGGCGCGGGGGCGCGGGCGCGGGAGTGCCGGGAACCGCGCGGGGGGGCTGGGGATGCCCGGAACGAGCAGGACCGGACCCCGGAGCCTGAAGCCAGAGGCGGACGATCCGGAGAACGGCCCCAGGGGCGCGCTCGGCAGCGGAGCGATCTGGCGCGAAGGGGTTGACGGCAGCGCAGTTTCTAGCAATGTTTGGTCCGTCTGAACGAACCACGAGGGGGCGATCGGCTTCGACGTGGGGACTGAAGGTCTGTCTGCGTGCTGGCGGCTCCTGCTCCGCCTATCAAGCGGGACGTACAATTGCGAACGACAACGCATTCGCTGTTGCGGCCTAAGAACCGCTAAGCCATCCGAGGAGAAGGTCGTCCTAGTACTCTAAGGGTGTCAACCACAGGGCTGGGTCGCGTGAGGACGCCCTCGATAACGCGGCCGAGATTCAGTGAGGGATAGGTCGTAGCCGAATCTACGAACGCCGTCGTCAGCGTAAGACGACTACGCACGTGAACGAAGGTAGACTGGATGCCTTGCGGACCCGGGTTCGATTCCCGGCGCCTCCACTGAAAAGACACGGTGAGAACCGTGTCTTTTTTTTTGCGTGTGACCTGCGTGTGACCTGACAAATTTCGGCGACGCTGGATATGGGATGCCCCGGTGTGAGCGGCATCACCGGGCACCGCCGCGGCGGGTGACGCCAGGGGGGACGGTATCTCCGCTGACCTCGCAGAGCGAGGCGGCCATGGGGGTAGCCGGACAGATCCCGAAGGCCAGGAAGATGCCTCCGCAAGTGCGGCACACGCTCGTCCAGCGAAGACGTGGTGGCAATCTCCGTCATGTCAGTGGAACGTCCCTATCGCCGTAAGAAACCTCGGAAACGAGAGTAGCACTGTCGCTGTTGACAGCGCTAACGCTCGGCAGCGCCGACGGTCTACGCCGCCCAACGCATCGCCACGGGGACGAAGCGCAGGCGCAAGGTCGTTCTCGAGTCGGCTATGTGGCGTGAGCGGCGCTGTGAAGAGCGAATGAGGTATTCGCACCGCTGCCTTTTGGACGGCCTGGTCCGCCCAGCCCGCGATGCCTTCGGTGTCACGCTCGGCGCCGAGGTCGCGTGGCGGCAGAGGTGTTGTGCTCCGCCCTCGCAGTCCTGGCCGGCTCGCGTCTCTTGTCGCTGGCTCGGGCCGATCCAGTGAGGCGCTCTCACGAGAGCCGCAGCCCCGGAGTGAGAACGGCCCGTCACAGCATGCGACAACCCGGACGCAGGGAGCGCACAATCTGATCGGCATCGCCGTGGATCTGTTTGATGGCGGTTCCGATCGGGCACTTGATCACGTGCGATGTGCCAAAGGCGTCGCCGATGCCAGGGATGAGATTGAAGTTGATATCGCTCGTTTTCCACAATTCGACCGTCTGGCACAGCAGCTCGATCCGGAAAACCGGGGAGTCGTCCCAGATATTGATCCCGACCAGGACCTCGTTCGCTGGGCAGATCGCGCTGGCCGGCGAGCCGCCGTCGCCGCCGGCGGCCATGGTCTGTAAGGCGGTGCCCAGGGTGCCGTCGCTGGCGAGCGGCGCGCAGATCAGGCCAATACGGTCGAGCGCGGCGCCGCTCCGGCCGTGGATGCCGACAGCCACGTAGCCGCTCCAACAGGAGATCTCGTAAGAGATGTCGTGGCCAGCGCCGCCCGTGCCGCCAGCGCCGCCCGTGCCGCCAGCGCCGCCCGTGCCGCCAGTGCCGCCGGTGCCGCCGGTGCCGCCAGCGCCACCCGTGCCGCCAGCGCCGCCCGTGCCGCCAGCGCCATCCGTGCCGCCAGCGCCGCCAGCGCCGCCCGTGCCGCCAGCGCTGGCAGCTCCCGCTCCGCCCGCGCCGCCGCTGCCCTGCGCTGAACCGCCGGTTCCACCAGCCCCGGTTCCAGGTTCCACGCTGCTGCTAGCGCTTGCGGTGCTGCCGGCATCATCGCCCGCCCCTCCGGCCGGTCCGTAGCTGGACCAGTCCGCGCCGATCAACCACGCACAGCCGCCCGATCCGGAAATCGCAAATCCAGCCAGGAGCACGGACATGTGCGGCCACTTCAAACTTGCCATGACAGTGTAGCGTCGTCCGCTTGCGCTCCCGCAGTCAAGAAGACGCTGGCCAGAGCCGTGTCTTCTTTCTTTTGTGTGCCTTGCGTGTATTCTGGCAAACTTAGCAGCGCTGGATCTGGGGCGGATCCGGCGTGAGCGGAATCACCGGGACCGGGCGCGGCGGGTGACGCCAGGGTACGTCGCTCCATGCAGTTCCACGGCGAGCACCAGGCCGGCGGGGCGGACTCCGGAGCCGAACCTGGGTGCCGGCGCAGCCCGGAGCCGAGCGACCGGACGCTACGGCGCAGGGATGTAGGCGGCGGGCGGGGTCTCTGCCTTGCGGGCCGGCCCTGGCGCCCCCCTGCTGGTGTTGACGCTCAGGCTGGCTGAGGGTTCGTGGAGCAAGCCCATGAATGGCCATCACGGGCGAGCTCGGCTGCAGCCACGGAGCGCGATGGCCATCGCGGGCACGCTCGGTTGCGGTGAACTTGCGGTCAAGGAGAGCGATGGCCATCGCTCGGACGCGCGCCGCTGGCTACCTCGCTCGTCGGTGTATATCAGCCACTTCGAGTGTAGAGCCACGGCTCTAATCTTCGAAGCCGCTTTCGAGCCCCCAGGTGCCTGGGTCGCCCGCGTTGGCGTCCGAATCGGTCATGCCACCCCCCTTACCCACGATTCCGACATTGACGGTAGAATCGAGATCCACGTACGGTGCTTCGCCGAGCGTGTATGCGATGCTAATCGAGTGTCCGCCGAGTCCTCCGCCGCCGCGGCCGCCGTTTCCGCCCTTTCCACCATCGCCGCCACGGCATCCTGGCTGCGACCCAGCCGTGTTCGCGCCGCCAGCGCCGCCATAACCACCGATGCCGCCATACTGGCCGTTCCCGCCGCGTCCACCGTTGCCGCCTCGGCCCGTGGCGATGCTCGTCCTGCTCACGCGGACGCTGGCGTGATGAGACAGGATCCCGATACTGGATCCGCCTGGACCGCCGCCCTTTCCGGGCTTGCCGCCGCAACCTCCAGCTCCTCCCGATCCGCCAGAAGCGCCGCCCTGCGCCGAACCTGCGCCGCAGAACATCGAGCCGCCACGCGAGCCGCCGCCACCGCCGCCTCCGTAGCCGTGCTGCCCGGGCTTGCCCTCTGCACCGGCGAGTCCTTCCAGACCAGCAGCGGTGATTCTGACCGCTCCTTGCGCTGTCGCGCCGTTACCGTTCGCGCCGTCGTCGCCGACGAGTCCTTCGTTGCCGCCCATGCACGCTGGCACGTCGCGTTGTCCGGCTCCGCCCAAGCCGTAGCCCGTCGGATTGGACATTGGGAGAGGGTCGCCAGCTTCCCCGTCACCGCCAAAGCCCTTGGTTCCTACGCCGCCAATTCCCCCCGAGGAAATGCCATCGTCGCATGCGGTGGTGACTCGCGCCCCTCCTACCACGGCATCCGCAGAGCACGCCATCGCTCCTGGATTGCCAAAAGCCCCCTCGTGTGCTGGCTCCGCGCCGCCGTCCGCGCCGACGACTCCATCTGCGCCATTCCCAGCAACAATCTCGCTTAAACGCACCTCCACCGTAACCCCGGACAAGGCGCGCATGGCGATAGCGGAGCCACCGGGAACCGTGGCGTCTTGCGCGATCATCCGCATCCTCGTGAGCGTCGTGGCCACAGCGCCGTCGGATGCAGGCTCGGCCGCCTCATCCACGACGGTGATGGGGATCAGGTTCGGTCCTGGAGCAATCGTGGTGAGCTCGCCGAACGGATGCAGCGGCCAATGCCCCCGGGGATCACGGCAGTTGAGCCCACCCCACACTTCCATACCTGCTGGCACGCGCACATCAACAGTGAATATCTCGGCGCACGCGTATACCCGCATGCCATGGTCGGAGGCGAGCGCAAACGCGCGCGCGAAGGTCGCTACCGGGAATTCTCGCGTACCCGGATCGTTGTCGTCGCCGTTCACAGCCACGTACACTCCCTGGCAGTCGACCGGCAGGCCAGGGATACCGTGATCTGCATTGCACGCCTCCACCGGCGCGCACGTGAGAGTTTCCTCGCATAGCTCCCACGTACCTGAGTCAGCGCCGCACCCGGTCGCTGCGACTCCGCAGGACAGAGCGGCTCCGAGCAGCAGAGGCGATCCATTCGAAGCGCGATGGCGCCCGTTGCGCCTCGAAGCTGTGGTCATCATCGTGCCTTCTCGCATCGCTGCCCCCTTATTCGCGTATCACCGGCTCTGGGTCGTTCGGGTCGTTGGCCATGAAGGGCAGGAACTCGGCCGCCACGCCGTCATCGCCCGCGCTCTCCGTCGCGTCTCGATCCCCGCCAGGCCCGCCCTTGCCGGCAGTTCCGAGAACGAACGTCGCCTGCACGTCTTCCCGCGTCACGTCCACGGTTCCCAGGTACGCGATGCCCACCGAATGACCGCCGAGTCCTCCGCCGCCACCGCCGCCCGGTCCCCCGTTGCCGCCGTCGCCTCCGCGGCATCCGGGAAGCGTACCGGACACCGCTCTCCCTCCCTCGCCCCCAGGAGCGCCGCTCCCGCCTGGCAAGCCCGCCCCTCCAGCGCCACCCCGCCCACCACGACCCGTCTCGATTGTCGACCCGCGCACCGCGACCTTGGCGCCGCGCGTGACGATGCCGATGCTCGCCCCCCCGGCGAAGCCCCCCTTCCCCGGCTTGCCACCGCAACCGCCCGAACCGCCCGAGCCGCCGAACGCCCCGCCTTCAGGGCCTGCACCACAGGCGACGGGACCGCCGCGCGAGCCGCCGCCACCGCCTCCACCCTGACCAGGGCGCCCGAATTGCCCATCCTGTCCCTTGCCTAGCGTCCGACCCCATACAGCGACGCCTGGACGTCTCGCTCCTTGGCCCTGCGTTCCGACGGCACCGTCCAGACCACGCTGACCATCGCTGCACGCCGTGTCTCCCTGCTGACCGACGCCTCCAAGACCGGCCCCCGTCGGGTTGGGCTCCAGAAGTAGCTCCCCGTATCCGCCCCCGGAGCCCCGATCCGCCAACCCGAGGCCGCCCTCGCCGCTGACCGAGCTCCCATCATCACACTCGGTCATGACAGCCGCCGTCCCGGCTACGGCGTCCACCGTACACGCGTCGGCTCCCGGGTGTCCTGGTGCTCCGTCGGCCGCCGCTCCGCCCTCCGCCGGAGCTCCGGGCTCGCCATCCGCTCCGTCGCTTGCAACGATACGGCTGTCGATCACCTCGATCTCGCTGCCCTTGCGCAGATAGATCGGGATCGAGCTGCCGCCCGGCTTCCCACCCCGCCCGGTGATGATCTCGCTCGCCACGAGCTTGAGCTGGACGCCCTCGAGTGTAGCAATCCCGATGGAGCCTTTTTGGATTCGATCCACATCGTTACCGTCGGGAGCCACAATCCGCAGGTTTGCGAACGTGATTCCTTGTCCTCCGAAGGACACCACTTGAGGAACGGGTCCCTCCGGAGCAATGACGGTCTTCCCACCTGCACCGAGGTGCCGCCAGCCGTGCGCGCAGTCGAATCCGCCCCAGATGCTCGTTCCGTAAAAGCCAAGGGTTTGGTCGAACGTTTCAGCGCACGCGTAGACACTGTGGCTGCCAGCGTCTGCGAGCTCGAAGGCCTTGCGCAGCGTCTTCACCGGCTCAGCGCGGCTGCCCGGGTTCGCGTCGTCCCCGAGGCTTGCGCTGACGAAAATGCCGCACCCGTCTTCCGGAGGTTTCACCATGGGATCACCGTCGCAGTTGGGCTCCCCGATTGGGCCGGACGAGCACCCGCACACGACAAGAGCGATTCCGCACGCGAGCGCGATGGACACCAACGTAGCCACCCCGCGCCGGCCTTTCGATGAGGTCCCCATGTTCCCGAGCTCCACGTTCGTCACCAGGCACCGACCATCATCAGCCCCGCGCTCCGCCCGCCCGCCGTGGGCACGACGCGCACCCCATCGCTGGGCGTCGAGGTTCGGCTCACGAGCAGAGACGCGAGCGTCAGCGCACCGATTGCGCCGCCGGTCGCAAGGCCCACCCATCCAACTTGCCTCAAGAGATCGCGTTGCTCTTGCAGATCGCCCAGCTCCGAGCACGCGCGCGGAGCGTTCGGGCGGGCACATCGGTCCGCTTCCTTGTCTGCACCACGCAGCACCCTAGCTCGATCGTGGAGCTCGTCCTCCGTGTAGGCGCTCCACATCAGGAACCCGCCGCCGGCTACCATGGTTGCCCCCGCCAGGACCGCGCCGGCGACGCGGAGCTTCGACGCGGTGGAGGACGGCGCCACGGTCGACGCCTGTGCTCCCCGCGCGGCTCGCTTCGTCTCCCGAGTCCCGGTCGCCGTGTCCTTCAAGACGGCTGCATTTGTCGCGGCACGCGGCACCCGCATCGAGATCGTGGTCGCCTTGCCCGCCTGCGCGTCGAACGACTGGAACGCTTCTTCATAGCCCCCCGACCGGGCCCGCACCATGTGTTCCCCGGGCTCCAGGAACAGCCGGTAGGTCCGCGCAGGTGCGCTGATGGCCTTGCCGTCGATGAGCACCTCTGCATCGGGCGGCTCGACCGAGAGGTAGAGCGTCCCGACGTGCGGCGCTGCCTTGCGCTGCCCGGCCTCGAACCGTAGCTGTAGTTGAAGGGGGAGCGCGTCGCGTTGCTCGAGGCTCCAGGCCAGATGCTCGGCTGCATCACGGTACTTGCGCAGCTCGATCTCGCACAGGCCGAGCTCTCCGGCGAGCTCCGCGCGCTCTCTCTCCGTGCTCGACGCCGGATCCGCTGCCTCGAAGGCTGCCTTGTAAGCCGCGTGCGCCTCGGTCCACCGCCCTGCGTCGCGAGCTCTCTTCGCACGGCGAACGTCGTCCTTCACTGTCGAACCGTCGCCCTCTTCCAGCGTTGAATAGATATCCTCCGCGCTGGCCGAGCTCGCATAGCCAGTTGCGACGCCAAGCATCAGGCAGAACAGCAACGAAGGCGCAACGAATCGCATGGCGGCAACGTACTTACGCCCGGTGCGCGGCGTCAACCGTGACAGATTCGCCGATAGAGGACCTTTTCGACGGTAAAGATCAGATCGAAAACGTAAAGGACTGGTCGACTCTCCTCCGAGGGCATCACAGGCCGAATACCCACATTAGGACACATTGCCCTACCAAAGTTGCCGCTCCATGCATTTTCCTGAACCCTTCCGGGCGGCTCAGGGGTGCTACCCGCTGTGGGCAGGCCAGCAAGAACCACCCCCCGCTTCGAGCTCTTCCGGCGCCTCGCGAGGCGCGTCGGTGTCCCCGAGCGCAACGCCGAGGACGTCGCGCAGGATGCACTTCTGCGGGCATGGGAGGCACGAGAGCGGATCGAGCCGGGCGAGGATCCGGCGCCGTACTCCGTCACCATCGCCCTGAACCAGGCGCGGAAGCACACCCGGAACGCGCGCCGCCGGGGCGAGGTACTGACCGCGTTCGATGATCGCGAGCTCCAGGACGAGCGCCCCAGTCCGGAGGACCTGATCCGCAGGCGGCAGCGGGAAGCGCTCATCCGGGATCTGATCAGCCAGGTCGACCCCAGGTACCGCGAGGTCTTGATCCGGCACGAGCTCGAGGAGCAGCCGCTCGCCGAGATCGCCGCCGAGCTGGGGCTCCATCTGGAGACGGTGAAGACCCAGCACAGCCGGGCTCGCCAGCACCTGAAGGCAGCGAAGCGGCGCTGGAGGGCCCAGCAGCGCTCACACGGGTGGGACGAGGAGGCCTGCGTCCCGGTGGCGCTCGGCCTGCATCCCCGCGAGGCGTGGGCCGACTCGCTACGCAAGCTGGGCGCGAAGCTCCTCGGACAGGGGGCGTTCGTCGTGCTCGCCGGCGCCGTCGTTGCGGCGCTCCCGCCCTCGTCCGGCACCGAGGCGTGGCTCCGGCCGGCGACGGTCCACGCGCCCGCGGCCGCACCCGTGGCGCTGGGCACCGTGCCGCCCGGCCAGCAACGCGAGGTACCTTCAGCGGTCGCCATGACGGCGCCCAGGGGGCAGGGCATCGCGCTGCCCCTCGAACCTCGGGAGGCGCCTCCAGTGGCCGCGGTGAACGGCAAGCCCAGCTCGCCCGCCGCGGCAGCCGCTGGTGCCTCGTCTCTGTCTCTGGTCGGCGCAGCACGCCCGACCGCCAGCGAGCGCGAGAAGAACCTGATCCATCAGGCGCGCAAGGCCATCGAGGCCCACAACGCCAGGGCTGACGTCGAGGCGCGACGCCTGCTCGACATGCACGCGATGGAGTTCCCGCGAGGTCAGCTCGCCGCGGAGCGCCAGGCGCTGCTGCTGCAAGTTCGCTGAATCATCGGCAGTCCAGCAACACGTAGCCAGCGGTGGAGGCGGCGGTGTCCTTGCGCGACGCCAGGCCGAGCTCCGCCCTGGGCCGGGGCAGGAGAATGAGCACGTCCAGGAGACGCAAAGAAGCCGTGGCGGAGCATGGGCGCACGTCGCATCCGGTCGAGGTTGTCGCGCATCCGGCAGTGCGCGTTCCGTTCGATGCCCTCATGCGGCACTCGGGGATCATCCGCGCCGTATTGCGCCAGTTCGCCGTGCCTGCTCGCGATCAACCCGATATCATGCAGGAGATCTTCCTGTCCGCCTGGCGCAGCGTCGAAGCTGCAAGCTTTCGGCCTTCCCCGGACATGCCGCTGAAGAAGGCTCTGAAGCACTGGCTGTTCGCCGTCACCTGGCACCACATCTTCCACTACCGGGAGCGCGTGTGCCGGTGGTCCAGGGAGCGCACCGCGTACACCACTTCGGGGCTTGTAAGCGACGCGCCGTCACCGTTCGGGCAAGTGGAGGCTCGGCTGGCGCTTCGCGGCCTGGAGCGGCTCAAGCCCGAGCTGCGAGCCGTGCTCGCGCGCGCCGCCTTGGGCCACACCGCTGAAGAGATCGCCGCGGAGCTCGGTGCCCATCCAGGCACCACGAACAAGCGGATACACCGCGGGCGAAAGCAGCTGCAGAAGGTGCTCCGCCGAGCGAGGCCCTGACGGAGCTCGCCACCGCCGCGCGCCCGCTGGGCGATGGACCAGCGGGCGCACGCGCTATTGCTTGTGAACGTACACACACGTCGATGACCACATCGCCTCCGCGCCAGTCGAGCGGGCCGGCGAAGATCGCGATCCTGCGCCCACCCCTCTGAGCGCGGCGCTCCGAACGAGCCCCCGCTCGATACCGCGCTCCGAACGAACCCTCGCTCGACGTGGCGCTCCGAAGAGACCCGCCAGACTCGTCCTCCCTCGAGATCGAGGACAGCCGCAGGCCGGTCGATTGGAATTGACATCTGATTTGTGAACGCTCACACTGTCGGTGAAGGTCATCCTTCTGCTTCTTGCTTCGGCGATCGACGGAGATCGACGGCGTACCTCCGGGGTCGTTGGGGCACCCTATGGAGTCGCTATGAAAACTAAATCGACTTGGGCTTTCACCTGGGCCGCGCTGGGCATGATTGTCAGCGCCTGCGGCGGCTCAAATGACGACGGCAATCTCGGCGGAAGCGGCGGAGCCCCGGCGGACACAGGAACGAGCGTGAGCGGCTCGGGCGGCGAGCAGGCGGGCCCCACCGGAGGGCCTCTGCCCACGGGCTCGGGTAGCTCACAGAGCACGACCGGGGGGTCTGAGGCCTCCGGCTCCGGCGGCGCGGGCGGAGCAGCGCCTACTGGCGGCGGGGCGACGACGGGCGGAGGCGCGGGCGAAGGCGGCGGCTTCACCGGCACGTGCACCGAGTCACAATCGGCCGGTCGGAACGTGTCCGGGAGCGGCCCTCATCAGGTGGTCATCGAGACGAACTCGGAGCCGGGCATCAACCAGGGCACCATCTTTCGTCCGGCGGATCTCGGTGGGGACGCCAAGTATCCGATCTTCGTCTGGGGGCAGGGCGGATGCTCGCGAGACGGGCTCGCGAATCAAGCGGCCATGGCCGAAATTGCCTCGCATGGCTACTTCGTGGTGGCGGACGGGACACCGGAAAACAGCGAGCCCAACCGCGAGCTCGGGGGCGGAGGCGACGTGCTGCTCGCCTACGTCGACTGGGTGATCGCCGAGAACGAGAAGCCTTGCAGCGCCTACTACCAGAAGATCGAGACCACGAAGGTCGCCTCGAACGGCTTCTCCTGCGGCGGCTTGATGGCGGCGGGGACCGCCGCAGATCCCAGGATGACGACCTGGGGACACACGAGCAGCGGCACTTTCTCACCGGATCAGGCATTCTACAACTCGATTCACACACCCGTGCTGATCGTCACCGGCACCGCGGATAGCCTGGGCGCGAACGAGAACGGCGCGAGAGACTTCGAGAACATCGCCGCCCTGGGTGATATCCCGGTCATGATGTTCGCCAAGGTCGGCGCGGATCATGGGGGCGATCTGTGGGACCGGAACGGCGGCGAGTTCACTCAGGTCAACCTGGCGTGGCTCAACTGGTGGCTCAAGGGTGACGAATCGGCCACCGGCAAGGGCATGCTCGTCGGCGCGAGCTGCCGCTTCTGCACCGACAGAAGCTGGCAGGTCTCTTCTGCCAATCTGCCCTAGCGTGGCTCGCCCTCAAACCGCCTTGCTCCGAGGAGCAGGGCGGTTTGACCGACAAGGAGCGCCCCGCAGGCTGTGGGCATGGACAGTCGCTCCGTGGCCACCTGGGCCCCTCCTCTGAGGCCCGGGTGGGTGGACCCGACCTCCAGCGCCGCGACGCCTCGCCCTCGTGGGCCGCGCAGGACGCACCAGCGCGATCACGAGCGGCGTTTCGCTCGGGGACACCGACGCGCGTCGCGAGGCACCGGAAGAGATCGACGCCTCCTCAGCGGAGGTCCTCGCGCGCCTCCCACTTCACCGAGCCGGCGACCTGCCTCGTGGTGACGTTGACGCGATTGAAGCAGTTGATCAGCGCGATGTGCAGGATCAGCGCCGCGAGCGCCGGCTCGTCGTAATGCTTCGCGGCGTCCTCCCAGACGTCGTCGGGCACCGGATCCGCGCGATCGCTGAGCCTCGTCGCGGCCTCGGCGAGCGCCAGCGCGGCGCGCTCCGCGTCGGTGAAATAGGGCGCCTCGCGCCAGACCGCCACGGCGAACATGCGCTCGTCAGCCTCGCCCCCCTTCTTGAGCTCACGCGCGCCCATGTCGACGCAGAAGCTGCACCCGTTGATCTGGCTCACCCGCAGGTGTACGAGCTCGAGCGTCCGCGCCGGCACGCCGCCCTTCTTCACCACGCCGACCAGGGCGTGGATGGGCTGCATGACGTCGGGGAGGAGCATCGCGGGGTTCTTCATCCGTGCTTTCAGCATGATCGTGATCCTCTCGATCGGTTCGGGTGTGCTCGCCAACCGTGACGGGGCGCTGAACGTCCGTTCGCGTCGTCACATCGGCCAGGGTTCGTTCGTCACAGCCATGACGAAGCGCGACGAGGGAGTGTGACCGATGGATGAAAATCGTTGGCTGGCAGAGCGGTTCGAGGCCCACCGGGCCCACCTGCGGGCGGTGGCGTACCGGATGCTCGGCTCCCTGGGCGAGGCGGAGGACGCCGTGCAGGAGTCCTGGCTCCACCTGAGCCGCGCCGACACGAGCGGCGTCGAGAACCTGGGCGGGTGGCTGACGACGGTCGTGGCGCGGGTGTGCCTCGACATGCTGCGCGCGCGCAAGGCGCGGCGCGAGGAGCCGATGGCCGCGCCCGACCCCGCCGCGGACCGCGAGGCCGGGACCGACCCCGAGCGCGAGGCGGTGCTGGCCGACTCCGTCGGCCTCGCGCTGCTCGTGGTGCTCGATACGCTGACCCCCGCCGAGCGGCTCGCGTTCGTACTGCACGACCTGTTCGCGGTACCCTTCGAGGAGATCGCCTCCATCGTGGGCCGCTCCCCGGCCGCGGCGAGGCAGCTCGCGAGCCGCGCCCGCCGACGCGTGCAGGGAGCGCCCGCGTCTCCGGACGCCGACGTCGGCCGCCAGCGCGAGGTGGTCGACGCCTTCCTCGCGGCCATGCGTGGCGGCGACTTCGACGCGCTCGTGGCGATCCTCGATCCGGACGTCGTGATCCGCGCCGACGCCACGGCCGCGCCCCCGACCGGGACCGAGGTCCGCGGCGCGCACGCCTGGGCCAAGCAGGCGATCTCCGGCGCGCGCGGCGCCAAGCTTGCCCGCCCTGCCCTTGTGGACGGCACGGTGGGCGTCGTCGTGGCCCCGCACGGGCGGCTCTTCCGGGTGCTCCGCTTTACACTCGCGCAGGGGAAAATCGCCCAGATCGACGTCATGGGCGACCCCGAGCAGCTCCGCGATCTCGACCTGTCGGTCCTCGACGACGGACCGCCCCCGGAGACCCGGACAAGCCCTGTGTGAAGCGCTCTCCTCGGAGACGCGCTCGCCAGCAGCCTGCCCCTGATCGGAGCGCTCGCGCTCCTCGGCTGCGGCACACGAAGGTGACGACGGCGGGTGGCCTCGTCTTGACGTGGGACGGCATCTCGGATGGCCTCCCAGGAGGACGCCGTCATGCGGAGGCTGGAGCAGCGGCGAGGACCCGGTGCACGAACCAGATCGAGCAGATCCTGGTTGACCATCAAACACGAAGGATTCGATATGATCGAGGGTGGCTGCTTCTGCGGGTCGATTCGATATCAGATAGAAGGAGCACTCCAGCATGCTCGCGCGTGCCATTGCTCCCGCTGCCGCAAAGCCTTCAGCGGAGCATCGTCGGCCTACGCCGAGGTAGCCGCGGGCAGCACGTTCAGGTGGATAGCAGGGGAAGACAAGCTCACCAGGCACATGTCTGGACATGGCTGGGGCCTGGCCTTCTGCAGCGCATGTGGCTCGACCCTGTGCGGCATGTTCGGGGACCAGGTACATGGTGTCACGCTCGGGTGCATCGACGGGGATCCAGGCGTCAGGATAGAGATGCACATCTTCGTCGGGTCAAAGGCGCCGTGGGATCACATTGCCGGGGACGCCCCCCAGTTCGAGGAGCGGCCCCCGAGCCCGTCCCTATCTGCGGAATGACGCTCAGCCGAACGGCCTGCGGCACGACCCCGGGTCTCGTCCACGACGCGCTCGATGACGATCCAGGCCCACCTGTACACATCCGTGACGCCACGATCCGGTGGCACACATGGACGTGGGCACACTGCGGCACATTCGCGGCAAACCGGCTCGCAAACGCTTCTTTTTGTTCGTTCAATAATGGCATGTTTATTGATCAGTGCTGCGGCCGGAGGCGACGATCATGCGACTTGCGACAGCGATCTTGATGGCTCATGTGCTCGCTGGATGCGGCGCCGAAGGCGTCGACGGTGGTGAAGCGGCCACCGGCGGTGATGAAGCGGCCGCCGCCGGGGGAGGCGCGCCTGAATGCGGACTCACGCAAGGACCGGCCACGGGGTCGTGCAGCGCAGGTGAGGAATGCAGCTTCCACGACGGCGGATGCGACTACGATAGCCACTGCAAGGACGGCTCCTGGGCCACCATCCGCACCTGCTCGGGCACGAAGAAGTGCCCGCCGGAAGGCTTGACGGCTGGCGAGCCGTGCTCGGACGACGGGGCTCAATGCCGCTACGACGAGGACGGCGCGTGCGTCAGCGATCTGACGTGCACCGGCGGTGTCTGGACCGAATCCGAACCCGGCTGCTGAGGAGATCGCCTCCGCCGCCGGTCGGGTTGGGCTGATTGCCTGGGGATCGCCGTGTCACGATCCACGAACGAGAGAGCTGGCTGAGCGCATCGGCCGCCCACGGCGGGCAGCGCGATGGAACGCCGGCGTCAGCCGCCGGGCACGAAGAGGATGCGCGACTCCTGGTGCGCCCGCACGGAGTCGTCGGTGAAGTACATCTCGGGGGCCTGGTTGCGCCGCCAGTGCTCGGCCTCGTCGGCGTGGTGCGGGCTCTCCGGAGCGAAGTGCTGGCCTCCCGGCAGGGCGTTCCACGCGCGCGGGCCGTCCGGCGTCATCTCGACGACGAGGCGCTGCACGGCGCCCGCGCCGTAGTCGAACGAGTCGGTGTCCCACATCCCGAAGTTGGCGACGTCGACACCGAAGTTGTCGCCCGGGCGCGGGAAGCCGCCGGGGAACTCCGGATCATCCTCGGTCGGCAGCGTGACCGGGCTGCCGCCGGCGAGCATGGGCACCTGCGACACGAAGCGGACCGTGTGCAGGCGACCCCACTGCCAGCCAGCCATGTCGGCGCCGAGCCGGTCGCGAAGCGCGGATACGGCCTCCAGCATCGCCCGCACGATCCGCTCGTCGCGCGACTCCAGGTCCGGGGTGGCGAGGTCGTCCCAGAGCACCGTATCGCCGAGCGCGGGGTCGAAGGTCGCGAGCTGCTGCGGCGCGAGGATGGCACTCTGCAGCACCCGGGCGATCGCGGCGCTGCTCGGCTGCGCGCCGAGCGCCGTGGCCTCGTCGCCGAAGGCGAGCGGCACGAGCTCAACCATCGAGACGTTGAAGATCGTGACCGCGATGGAGTCCTCCACCTCGCTCGTCGAGGGCGCGCCGTCGCCGATGTCCACGCCGGCCGGGGTCTCGTGAGAAGTCCAGGCCGAGAGGCGCGCCGCCGCGGCGGCGAGCGCGTCGAGGTCCTCGGCCGAAGCCCCCGCGACGAACGCGGCGAGCTCCGCGTGCGTGCCCGGCGTGGCGCGCTCCTCGGCCGCGCGCGCGGCGGCCTCGACGAAGGAGGGCGCGAGCAGCCGGCCGAGCGGCGACTGGTGATCGCCCTGGAGACGGCTCATGTCCTCGGGCGTCACCCCGCCCGCGGCGGTGAGCTCCTCGAGGCGCTCGGTGATGCGCGCGATGCGGTAGCCGGGGTCGTAGCTGTGGCCGATATAGTGGGGATCGTTGAACGGGTCGCCGTCCGCGGTGACGCCGACGAGATCGTTGTTGGCCGTGGCGATGAAGCCGCGCGCCGGGTTGATGTCGTGCGGCAGGTAGCGGTCTTCCAGGGTGCCGATCCACTCGGCGCTGCCGTCGCCGGGCAGCACCATCGCGGGCGACAGGCCCGTGCCGGTCTCTGGATCCCAGGTCATCGCCGCCTCCGCGCGGATGGGCACGCGCGACTGCGTGGACCAGAAGACGTCGCCCGCGCGGTCGATCACGACGAAGCTCTGCGCTCCGACCTCGAATCGGTCGAGCGCCGCCTGCGCCTCGGCGACGTCCTTCGCGAGGTCCAGGCCGAGGAAGGCGCCGAGCTCGCCGGAGGGCTCGTCGCCGGTCCAGCGCACGCTGAGCGCGGTGGTCGAGGCGCGCGGCTCGACCTTCCCCTCGACGATCGTGGGAATGATGAACCCGTGGTGAGGGACCCGCTCGAGCTCGATCACCACGTCGTCCTTGCCCGCCACCTTGATGGTCTCGGTGACGATCTCGATGGGCACCTGCTCGCCGTTGAAGAGCACCGTGTCGGCCGCGCCGCCCTGCCCCTCGGTGATGGTCTCCTCGTAGACGTCGGTCACGTCGTGGCCGGCCGTCGTCGCGCCCCAGGCGATGTGGTCGTTGTAGCCGAGGAGCACGCCGGGCAACCCGGCGAGGGCGAGGCCCTGCACGTTGAGGTCGCCGCCCGCGCGGGCGGTGTTCAGGTGCGCGTACCAGAAGAGCGGCGGGCTCGGCAGCGACAGGTGAGGATCGTTGGCGAGCAGCGGCGCGCCCGAGGCGGTCCTGGCGCCCGAGACCACCCAGTTGTTCGAGCCGCGGAACTCGTCGCCGAGCTCGTCGCGGAGGCGGCCGGCACTATCGAAGAAGCCCTGCGCCGCGGTGAGCACGTCCAGCGCCGGTAGAGCCGGCCCGGACGGCGGCCCCCCCGGCCGCTTCTGCGGGGCCTGCGCGGGATCGAGCCGCTCCGGGAGCGCGGCGCGGGTGCCTGTATCCATGCCGACGTTCGGGAAGCCGTCGCGCGTGAACACGGCCTGCGCCGGCGCGAACGAGTAGAAGTCGCGGAAGATGCCCGCGCGCGGGTCGCCGGCCGGGAAGGTGGCCGCCGCGACGGCGGCCATCCTGGTGAGCTGCACCTCTTGATCGGCGTCGTACGAGAGCGTGTGAGCGAGGAAGCGGCCAATGGCGAGCGAGTCCTGAGGGGTCCAGTCGGTGAAGACCTCGGGCTTCGAGAGGAGCAGCACGGTGAGCAGGTAGGCGCCGTCCGGCAGCTTCACCTTGCCGTCGCGCACCTCCTGGATATAGACGTTCACGCCCGCGGCGAAGGCGTCGAGCGCCACCCTGGCGAGATCGTCCGCGGGGAGCTCGTCGTAGATGCGATCGGCGATGCGCTTGAAGCCGATCACGCGCGCGGCGATGTCCGCCTGCAACGCCTCGGGGGACAGGGGGCCGATGAACTCCGCGAGACGGCCGGTGACGTTGCGCCGGATCATCTCCATCTGCGGGAAGCGATCGCGGGCCATCAGGTAGCCCTGCACCCTCACGGCATCCCGGAAGGTGGTCGCGTAGATGTGCGGCGCGCCGCGGTCGTCCACCACCACCTCGACGTCCCCCTCGAGGCCGGCGAGCGCGACGCCGTCGCGCGGCGGCTCGCCGGTCGTGGTGGTGTCGGGGTTCACCGGGTTCACCTCCTCGTCGGCGCACCCCGCGACACCGAGCAAGGTCAGGGTGACGAGGCCAAGGAATGCTGCGTGGGCTCTGCGGCGCATGACACCTCCAGGGGGACGACCGGAAGCTACCACGGCGCGCGGCGCGGATGCGCCCCGCGGCAGCAGAGCTTCACTGGCTCTGCGCCGCCGCGCCCTTGGCCGCCGCGATCGTCTTGCCTTTGCTTTTCCTGGCCCCTGCGCAGACAAACATGCAGTATAGACAACCGGGGTTGCGCGCGTCCTTGCACCACGACGAGGCACCGGAGGAATCACGTTGAAGCTCGCTATTCTCGGAGGCGGGATTGCCGGACTGAGCGCGGCGCTGGCCCTCTCTCGACGAGGGTTCGAGGTGGAGGTCTTCGAGAGGCACGCAGCACCTGCGGACATCGGCGCCGGGATCGTCTGCTGGCCGAACGCCTCGTTCGTGCTCCAGGAGCTCGGGCTGCTCCACGCGGTCGCCGAGCTGGCGGGGCGCCCGGCCCGGATGCGGAGGGTCTCCAGGGCCGGCGAGGAGCTCGGGGCGCTGGACATCCGGAAGCTGGACGAGCTGATGGGCTACCCGAGCCTCTCCGTGCTGCGGAAAGATCTTCAGTCGGTCCTGCTGTCCCGCGTCGCCGAGCAGGGAGTGCGCGTGAGCTACGGGCACGTCGCCGAGCGGGTCGAGCCTTCTGCCACGGGATCGGCGAGCGTTCACTTCGCGAGCGGAGCCACGGTCTCGGCGGACGTGATCCTCGGCGCAGAGGGACGGATGAGCTCGGCCTCCAGGCAGTTCGTCCACGGCGACAATCGTCCGAGATACCAGGGCTTCATCAACTGGATCGGCACGTTCACCAGCCCTCGAGCTGTGTTCTCGGAGATCGAGGTGACGGACTGGTGGGGCGTCGGCGCGCGCTTCGGCGTCGTCCCCGTGTCCCGTACCGAGGCGTACTGGGCCGGCGGCGCGGCCTGCCCTGACGTCGGGGTCAGGGTGCCAGCGGACTACCGCGATGAGCTCCGCGCCCTTTTCGGAGGATGGCCAAGCCCGATACCGGAGTTGATCGAAGAGACGCCGATCGAGCGCATCAACAAGATCTATGTCCACGACCACGATCCCATCGAGCCATGGCATCGAGACAACGTCTTGCTGATCGGCGACGCGGCGCACGCGGTGCTGCCCACGTCAGGTCAGGGCGCCTGTCAGGCCCTGGAAGATGCGTGGCATCTGGCCGCTTGCCTGGGCGGCGCGACCTCCCTCGACGCGGCGTTCACCGAGTTCACGCAGCGCCGCCGCGCCAAGAACGCCGCGATCGCCGCGGGCGCCCGCCACCTCGCTCGCTCCTTGTTCGCGACCGATCCAGCGCTCTGCGAGGAGAGAGATCGCAACAGCAAGGCGACCGACTACGAGGCCATGGTCCGCGGCATGGCAAGGGGCTGGGCCAGCGGCCTCCCGATGAGCGGAAATCTGGGCGCCGCGTAGGTAAAAAGCTCCGGCTTCGATCTTGGCGTCCAGCTCGATCCAGGACATCTCCCTGAAGCCGCGCTCGGCACGCCGACTGGCTCAGCCGAGGTCCGGGAACCAGCTCCCGTGGATCCCGAAGGGAACGCGCCTGGGCAGCGCGACGGTGGCGAGCGCCGGCGCCGCGAAGTCGGTTGCGTCGAGCACGACGAGGTCGCTCGCGTTGCGCTTGCGGTCGTAGACGTAGCAGATGGCGTAGCCATCGTCCTCGCCGGAGTCCGGCGCCCTGGGAACGAAGATGCACTCGCCAGGGACGCGATCCGGCCCGCATTCATGGACCGTGGAGCGACCAGCGGCGACATCGTACTTGCGGAGCGCGGCGTCGGTCGGGATGCCGTTCACCATGTTGCGGAGCTCGAGCGCGTAGACGTACCGGTGCGCCGCCCCCGTGCGGCGGTCGTCGATGCGCGGGAACTCGGTGTGCAGCGCGTCGAGCGCGGTTTCATGGACGGCGCCCCTCTCGAGGTCGAGCGTGTAGCGGTGCAGCCGGGTGGGCGTGCTCAGCGTCGACGAGCGCATGAGGTCGAGCACGATCGTCCCGCCTTCCTCGTACGCGTTGGCGGTGTGGACGACGTTGCCGGGCGCGATCGGGAACCAGCGGATCTGGTCGCCCCGGCCGTCGCGCGGCAACACGCCGATGCGCGCGCCGTAGTCGTCGCTCCACTGGATGGGCACGGGAGTACGCCAGCCATTGAACAGCACGGGGAGATCGAGGAAGACCGCGTAGCGCCTCGTGATCGCGAAGTCGTGCATGTACGTGGGGCTCCCGACCTGGATCGGCTCCGACTGGACCAGCTCACCGGACGCACTCGCGCGGTAGTACGTGACGAACGGAGCCTGCAGGCCATAGGCAAAGAACAGCAGCTCGCCGGTGAAAGGGCAGATCTTCGGATGCGCGGTCATGCCACGGGTCAGGCCGCCCGCGAAGTCGAACGCGCCGACGGTCTCCAGCTCGCTGCTGACCACGACGGGGGGCGCCGTCTCGACCAGGGCCAGCATCTTTCCCGCGTGACGAACGATGTTCGTGTTCGACGTCGTCGGCGCGTCGATCGCGCGGTTCCGGTACCAGCGGGCTCGACCGCCCTCGATGCGAACGCCGTGCAACATGCCCTGGCCGAGAAACCAGGCCGGCGTGGGGCCGCTCCTCGGGTTCGGCCCATTGCGGACGTAGGTGCCCGCGAGCTCCGGCGGCAGCGTCCCGGTCACCTCGAGGTCGTGAGCGGTGATCTCGTCGAGCACCGGGGCGAAGTTGCCGGTCAGGTGAAACGGTAGCGTCTCGGGCGATGTGGCGGAAGTCGATGTGGTCATGGAGGCAACCTCTGGGTTCCAGCTTCAAGCATTGACACCGAGCCAGGAGCTATCGATGCCCGCAAACGCGGCGAACCGAGCCGCCCACGCTGGTGGACGGGCCGATGTCGCGCGCAGCGCGAGCGCAACGACTCCTTCACCGGGAAACACGGAGCGATTCCCGGTGGCGTGACGTGCAGCAGCGCGCTCACGACGAGCCGCCACGAGGGCGAGCCGCCATGAAGGCGAACCCCGGCCTGCGTGGCTCGTCGAGCGCCCGCGGCCGCTCGAAGGCGGCCGCGTCGGCGGCCTGCACGCCCTGATGGCGGATTCCGACGCGGATCTTCAGTTCACGAACAGGGTCCAGTCATGGCTCTCTCCTCGTCGTGGCCGTACCCGCTCCCCTCGGCCGGAGGAAATCGCAATGAGACACCAGCGTTCGTCGCGCGTGCAGGGTGAAAGCTTCTTCTCGGCGGGATGGGCGCCCCTGCGCACCCGCGGGCCATGGTAGCAGCCGCGAGACGGCGCGCAACCGGCGAGACACACGAGCCGAGGCGCACCTCGTCGAGTGGGGCAAGGCCGCGCTCGCCAGGATCGAGATCGCGGCATGTGAACCAGGCTATTCTTCGATCACCGACATCCATGACATCGACGTTCGTGCGACCAGCCATCGAGGCCGATCTGCCGCGCCTGCCCGAGATCGAGCGCTCGGCGAGCGAGGCGTTCCGGGGGACGGACCTCAACCTGGAGGCCCTGGCGAGCGTGACGCCGGCGGAGGGCTGGCGAGATGCGCTGCGGGCCGGGACGCTCTGGGTGGTCGACGACGGCGCCGGCAGGCCGGTCGCGTTCCTGGGCGCCGAGGCGGTCGGCGACGAGCTTCACGTCCGCGAGTTCGACGTCGACCTCGACCGCCAGGGCCAGGGGCTCGGTCGACGCCTGCTCGGCCACGTGATCGCGTGGGCGCGAGCCGCTGGGCTCCGGGCGCTCACCCTGACCACCTTCCGGGCCGTCCCCTGGAACGGGCCGTTCTACGCCGCCATGGGCTTTCGAGAGCTGCCGCCAGCCGAGACGCCGTCGCGGCTCGCGGCGATCCTCGAGAACGAAGCGCGCAACGGCCTCGACCCGGGGCAGCGCTGCGCCATGCGGCTCGACCTGTATCGGTCCCGCGACTGACACAGTTCCGCCAGGCGGCGCGGCCCTTGTGCCTTCACCGGCGACAGGCGCCTTCCTACGCTCCAGGCCACACCCGACCGGAGACAACCGCGATGACCGAGCTGCTGCCCCTGGCGACCTATTGCTTCGTGATGTCCAGCACCCCGGGACCGAACAACGTGATGCTCGCCGCCTCGGGCGCGAACTTCGGATACCGCGGATCGCTGCCGCACGTCCTCGGTATCAGCGCAGGCGGAGCGCTCCAGACCTTCGTCACCTGCCTGGGCCTGGGCACGCTGTTCGTCACCTACCCGGTGCTGCATGGCGCGCTGCGCGTGGCTGGCGCGCTGTACCTGCTGGTGCTAGCGTGGAAGCTCACGGGCGGCGTCGGGATCAAGAGCTCCGAGGTGCCGCGGCCGCTGTCGTTCACGCAAGGAGCGCTGTTCCAGGCCGTCAACCCGAAGAGCTGGGTCAAGGCGGTCACGCTGGCCGCGGTGTTCATGCCGGCGGGGATGGGCGTCGCGAGCGGCGCGCTGATCGTGGCCGTCGTCGGCCTCGCCATCGCCTTTCCGTGCATCTCGGCGTGGGCGCTCTTCGGCGTGGCGATCCGGCGCTTCCTCACCGACCCGCGACGGCAGCGGCTGTTCAATGGCATCATGGCCGGCGCGCTGGCGGTGCTGGCGCTCATGTTCCTGCGCTGACCCATGTTCTCGCTCGACCGCGACTCCGCCGTTCCGCTGGCCGATCAGGTCGAGGCGCGGCTGCGCGCGCTGATCGAGGGCGCGCAGCTGCCGCCGGGCGCGCGGCTGACGTCCATCCGCCAGCTCGCGGGGCAGCTGGGCGTCAGCCCGAATACCGTGGTGACCGCCTACGATCGGCTGGTGGCGGCCGGGCTGATCGAGACCCGCGGCACGGCCGGGTTCTTCGTCTGCGAGGCGGCGCCGGCGATCCCCAACGAGGCCCTGCTCGAGGCCGGCGAGGAGCAGGAGCCGGTGTGGCTGGCGCAGCAGGCCAACGACCAGCGCGCCGGCGTGCTGCTGGCCAGCAGCGGCGCGCTGCCCGCGAGCTGGCTGAGCGACGCCATCCCCGCCGCCGCGGTGCAGCGCGCGCTCGCCCGCAACGAGGCGGGCATGGCGGCGCGCTGTCCGCCGCAGGGGCTCCCGGCGCTGCGCGAGCGCATCGCCATGCTGATGCGCTCGCAAGGCATCGCCGCCGACGCGGGGCGCCTGCTCACCACGTGGGGCGGCACGCACGCCATCGACCTGATCTGCCGCAGCTTCCTCCAGCCGGGCGACGCGGTGCTCGTGGAGAACCCCGGCTATTTCCTGATGTTCGGCCGCCTGCGCGAGGCGGGCTATCGCCTCGTGCCGGTGGCGCGAAGGCCGGATGGCATCGATCTCGCCGCGCTCGAGGCGGCCTGCCGCGAGCACCGGCCCAGGCTCCTGTTCATCCAGAGCGTGCTGCACAACCCGACCGGCTGGGGCTCGAGCGCGGCCAACCTGCACCGCGCGCTGATGATCGCGCACCAGCACGGCGTCCTCATCGCCGAGGACGACGTGCAAGGCCACTTCCACCCTGGCCACCCCACGCGGCTCGCGCAGCTCTCGAGCCTGGAGGGGGTCATCTACTACTCCAGCTTCTGCAAGGCGCTCAGCCCGGCGCTGCGCCTGGGCTACATCGCCGCCGAGCCCGCGCTGCTGAAGCCCCTCTTGCGCGAGAAGATCTATTCTGTGCTGACCACCGGCGCGCTCAACGAGCTCGTGCTGCTCGAGCTGCTGTCGACCGGCCGCTGGCGCAAGCACATCGACCGGCTGCAGCAGAAGCTCGGCGCGGCGCGCAACGCGGCGGCGCGCCGGCTGCGCGACGCGGGCGTGCTGCTCGACCACCCCGGCGAGGGCGGCCTGTTCCTCTGGGGCGCGGTGCCGCGCGGCGTGGACGTCGACGAGCTCGTGAAGGACGCCTACCTCAACAAGATCCTGCTGGTCCGCGGCGCCACGTTCATGGCCGATAACGCGGCCGACCCGCACATCCGCTTCAACGTGACGTTCAGCCAGCACGTGCGGCTGGAGGAGTACCTGACGCAGCGGTTCGCCGCCCTCGCGACGGTGCGCAGCGCGCTCGCGAGGGCCGGGGTGGCGCCGTAGCGCCACGCCGCGCGGCCCCGCACATCCACCCTCGAGGCGCGCCGCTCCGGAGTCGCTCGCGCGCACGTCGCGCGGAGGCCCCGCCCATGTCCTTCACCCTGCCTTCGACAGGGAGAACCCCTCGTAGCCCTGCGCCGCGATGGCCTCGCACTGCTTCCTGTAGGCCCCCACGCCGCCGGCATAAGGCATCAGCACGCGCGGCTTGCCAGGGATGTTTGCCCCGATGTACCAGGAG
The DNA here is from genome assembly GCF_051530195.1 of Sorangium sp. So ce321. Taxonomy (NCBI): domain Bacteria; kingdom Pseudomonadati; phylum Myxococcota; order Polyangiales; family Polyangiaceae; genus Sorangium; species Sorangium sp. So ce321. Next base: position 10,556,585 of record NZ_CP150329.1, read on the forward strand.
TTGGCCAGGGGATAGAGCGTGCCTTCGGCCACCTCTCTCATGTGCGCGACCCACCCGTCCTCCGCCTCGGCGGTGGCCTCGATGCGCTCGATCCCGCGCTCGCGCAGGTACGCGATGCAGCCCGAGATCCACTCCACGTGCTGCTCGATGGAGACGACGGCGTTGCTGAACACGGAGGGACTGCCGGGGCCGGTGATCGTGAACAGGTTCGGGAAGCCGGCCACCGCGATGCCGAGGTACGTGCGCGGGCCGTCGGCCCACTTCTGCTTCAGCGACTCGTTGCCTGTCCCCCGGATGTCGATGCTGGTCAAGGCGCCCGTCATGGCGTCGAAGCCGGTCGCGAACACGAGGCTGTCCAGCTCGTACTCCGCGCTCCCCGTGCGGAGCCCCCTCGGCGTGATCTCCTCGATCGGCGACGCCTTCACGTCCACGAGGGTCACGTTGTCCCGGTTGAACGTGTCGTAGTACCGGGTATCGACGCAGAGACGCCGGGTGCCCAGCGGATAGCCCCTCGGCGACAGCGCCTCGGCGACGGCCGGGTCGCGGACCGTCGCTCGGATCCGGGCTCGAACGAACTCGGCGGCCGTCTCGTTGGCCTCCCGGGAGCGCATCACGTCCGAGAACGTGGCGAGAAAGGCGGTGCCGCCCCGCTCCCACCGGGCGGTGAACTCGCGCTCCCGCTCCTCGGGCGAGACCTCCAGCGCGGACTTCGGGTTGACCTCCATGACGACCCCGGCGCGCGTCTCGCGGGCCTTGCGCCGGTGCTCGTCGTAGCTCGCCTTCATCGACGCCTCGTGGGCCGGGTCGATGGGCGCGTTGCGCGCGGGCACGCTGAAGCACGGGGTCCGCTGGAAGACGAAGAGACGAGCCGCCTGCTCGGCGATGACGGGGATGACCTGGACGCCGGACGAGCCGGTACCGATGACGCCCACGCGCTTGCCGGTGAAGTCGACGCCCTCGCGCGGCCAGTGGCTCGTGTGGTACGAGTCACCATGGAACGCCTCGATCCCCTTGAAATCGAGCCGCTTCGCGATGGACAGGCAGCCTGTCGCCATGATCAAGAACCTGGCGGACGCGCCGGCGCCGTCGCCCGTCCGGATCGCCCACCGACCCGTCGCCTCGTCGAAGACGGCCGCGGTCACGCGCGTGCCGAGCTGGATGTCCCGGCGGAGCTCGAACCTGTCCGCGACGTGCTCGAGGTAACGCAGGATCTCCGGCTGGGTGGCGTACCGCTCGGTCCACCTCCACTCCTGCTGGAGCTCGGGCGAGAACGAATAGGAGTAATCCATGCTCTCGATATCGCAGCGCGCGCCCGGGTAGCGGTTCCAGAACCACGTGCCGCCCACCCCGCTGCCCGCCTCGTAGACCCGCACCGACAGGCCGAGCTGGCGCAGGCGGTAGAGCATGTACAGGCCCGCGAACCCTGCCCCGACGACGACGGCATCGAAGCGGCTGGCGGGCGCCGCCCCCTCTTCAGAACGGTTCGACTGCAAGTCAGACATGATGTTCGCCTCCCTCTGGCTCTGGACGTGAATGTGCGCCTGGGCGCCTCGTGGCCCGCGCGATGGCTGCGAAGATGCGCGCGGCGCCGCGTCGCCCGCGCGACGGCGACGGCGCCGGCGCCGGCTCAGGTGCGGTGGACGCTCCAGGCGAGCGCCATCAAGTTCAGGACCAGCACCAGGCCGAGGTACAGAAGGCCGCTCCACCCCAGCACCGACAGGAGGGCCCCGGACGTCAGCGACGCCACGCCGCTGGCGGCGAACACGCAGAGGTCATTGACGCCCTGCGCTCGAAAACGCTCTGAGCCCGAGCGGCTGCGCGCCACCAGGGTCGTCGCGGTCACGAACACATAACACCATCCGACCCCGACCAGCGCCAGCCCGACCAGGTGCCCCTCGAAGCCGGGCAGCCAGCTGATCAGAAACCCCACGAGCAGGAACAGCAGCCCCAGGCCCTGCAGCTGCGCTATCGACACCCGCCTCAGCAGGGCTCCGACCGAGAGCGACGGCAGGTACATGCTCAGCAGGTGCACCTGGATCACCCAGCTCGCCTGCTCGACCGAGCTCTGCTCGATGCCGCACATCTGCAAGGGAGTCGGCACCATGATCAGGCTCATCACCAGGAAGGCCCCGGCGCCCATGCCCACCATCGGCCAGTACATGGCGCGAGCGCGCGCGTCGGGCGCGGCGGAGGCCTCGGCGACGCGCGCTTCCTGCGGCCGGTACGCCAGGAAAGCGAGCGCGGCCGCCACCTGGAGGGCCGCCAGGATCAGCAGGGCACAGGGCATGTACCTGGACGTCCGCCCCTCCAGCAGGCCAAAGAGCGAGACGCCGGGGACGATGCCAGCAGCGCTGGCGAGCTGGATCATGGTCAGGAGGCGCGGCGCCCTGCTGCTCTCCTGCCCCTCGAGGATCGCGAAGCGATACTGCTGCACGAAGGCGCCCTGCAGGCCGACGCCGAGGACCGCCGTACAGAACAGCGCGAAGTCCGACCGGTCCACCGCCCGCGCCGCCAGCGCCAGGCAGCCGGCGGACAGCAGCGCCGCGGCGATGAAGCAGGGCCTGCGCCCGAAGCGGCGCATCAGCTGGCTGGCCGGCCAGGTGCCCAGGGCCGAGGAAAGCACCAGCAGGGCCACCGGCAGGGTCGCGAGCCGCATGTCGATCGCCAGCCGCTCGCCCACCAGGCTGCCGACGAACTGGATCGACACGACACCGGCGATGCCCAGGACCTGACAGAGCAGCAGGACCAGGGTGTTGATGGACGTGGCGGGCGCCGCCCGCAGGGCCCGACCGATCACCGGACGCGCCCCGCGCCGGGCTGCGCGGCCTGCTCCTCCGCTTCGAGCGCCGCGATGGCCTGCAGGGAGAGGCCGAGTTGCTGGTGGAGGAACCGCACCATCGTCCAGTGGGGCAGCGCGCCCTCGTCGAACGGGCCGAACTCCTCGCGGTAGAGGGGCAGCCAGCAGAGCGCCTCCTCGAGCGACCGCTCCCGGCTGGGCTGCGCCTCCTGGTAGTCCTCGTACGGCAGGCTGCGGTGATGGATGAAGAAGCGCCCTGGCAGGCGCTCCTCGCACAGCTCACGGTACTCCCGCGTCTGCAAGATCAGGTAGTGCCAGACCTCGTCGATCGCCTGCTCCACGGGCAAGAACAGCCCGGCCAGCGGCTCCGGATAGCGCGAGATCAGGTACAGGTACCTCAGGCACTCGATCACCTGACGCTCGACGTAAGCGGGCTCCTCGCCGGTGGTCTTCACGAAGTGGCGCACCACGCCGGAGAAGAGCGCTTCATCGAGCAGCGCCTTCAGCGCGGCGGTCGTCACCCTGGGTCGTTCGAGCTTCACGAGCCACCTCCTTCCGCGGCCTCGCCGCCCTGCACCAGCCACGCGTACTTCCCGGACTTGCCGATGGCGACGTGCGCGCGGTGCTCGAGGGAGCAATCGAGCCCGGCGCCCTCCTGGACCTTCTCCCGGAGCGCGCGCGCCGCGCTCGGCTCGACGGGCCTGCCGTCGAAGGTGGTGTACAGGAGCCGCGCCTGCCGCGGCCCCTCCGGGTGGAGCTGATAGACGAACACGGAGGGCGCCGCCTCGGCGATCCAGTCGTCGAGGTGGGCCTGAGAGAGGAGCCCCCCGCGATGGAGCCGCAGCAGCTCTCGCTCGCGCCCGCAGAACCGGCGGATCCGGAGCGGATCGGGGGAGCCATCGACCGTCTCGGCGCAGTCGCCCGAGCGATAGCGGATGAGCGGCATGTAGGGGTTGCGCACGCTCGAGACGATGATGCTGTAGATCGAGCTGCCCTCCTCGACCTGGATCAGCTCCAGGTGCATCTTGTCGAGGTAGGGCCAGTACCGCCCGTGACGATCGCTGTAATACAGATACCCGAGCTCGGTGCTGCCGAAGAGATCGATGATCGGGCAGTCGAGGTGCTGCTGCAAGAACCGCCGCACGTTCCGCGGCGTGTACTCGTAAGCGTGAATGACGCTGGCCGGCCGCGGAAAGCGCTGCCACGCTCCCCAGGCCAGCGCCTTTCGCACGAGGTGAGCGAGGTGGTAGCTGTCGCAGTCGAGGTGGTACCAGCCTCGCGGGTGCGCCGCCTGGACGGCGCTCATCTCCTCGAGCATGCGCTCGACGTCGCCGCGCTCCCAGAGCGCCGGGTCGAGCCGCAGGTTGAGGTAGAGCGTGCGCGCGTCGAGCCGGCGCTCCTCGAGGCTCGGCAGCGCCGGCGCCGGGACGCCGCGCCGCCGCGCGTTGACCCGCGCCACGTGCTCGGTCGCCAGCACCGTGGTGATCGAGACGCGCTGACAGCCCTGCTGCCATGTGACCGCGACGTCGGGATGCTCGCTCCACAGCCGGTAATACGACTGCAAGAGGAAGAACGGCGGGCGGATGATCTGCATCCGCGCGTGGTTGGTCCCGGTCGAGAGCACGAACTCCGCCTCGCCGGCCCTGAGCGCCTCGGCGAGCCTCGGGGTCATCCAGTTGTCCGGGAAGCCCCTGGCGATCTCCGGCTTCTCCAGGATCGGGAAGGAGCCCTCCTCGATCGACCGGCGGTAAATGGGGATGTCCCTGACCTGATCGAGCATCCCGGAGAGCGTCTGTCTTTGGTCGTCCATGGGTCGAGTCCAGGAAGGCGGAGAGCGGCCATCGAGAAGCGTTGTTGCCCATCGGTCCAGGCGGCCGCGAGCGAGGCAGGAGACCACCGGTACGATGTTCTCCCCGCCTCGCCCGCGAGCCCGGACGAGCTGTCAGCTGATGCAGCCGGCCTTCACGGGGCGGCGCACCCTGGAGATGCAGCCGGCCTTCCGCGAGATGCAGCCGGCCTTCCGGGAGATACAGCCGGCCTTCTTCGAGATACAGCCGTCCTTCCGCGAGATGCAGCCAGCGGCGAGCGCCGGCTCGGTGGCCGAGTTGGCCGCGACCCATTGATTCCAGAGGTGATCCTGGGCGAGCTGCTGAATCAATTGCTTCATGTGAACCTCCGATGACGTGATGGTGGCGTGAACGGCGCACACGACCGCAGCCCGCGCGCTGCTGCGGTCGTGTGCCCCCGCGGCCCGGCGCACACGCACTGTGTGCCGCCCGACCGTCTCAGGACTATATGGTTCCACCAATGAGGGTCAAGGTCGCGCCCTGGCCTCGATTGAAATGAAATACCGATCTCGATGAGGCGATTCGTGGATGCGCCGCGCCAATCGCCCGTCCGCCCGACAGGGCAGCTCCAGGCGGAGCGCGACGCGCTGGATGCGCGCGCCGCGAGCGGATGATTCGACCGACGCGATAGGATTCCGGCGTGAGGGCCTGCGAGGACGCCGTGATCACGGCGTGGCAAACTGCCCCGCGAAGAGGCGCGCTCGCGGTCGGCTTCACCTCGCCCGCGACGTGCGCAGGGCGAGCGGCCCGCGTCGAGGTCGAGGCGGCCGAGCTGTCGCTGATCTACGTCGGATCGCCGCCAGGCCTCGTGCCCGGAGGCGTCCCGAGCACCTTCCCGGGATTCAGGATGCCGCCCGGATCGAAGGCTGCCTTGATGCGTCGCTGCAGCGCGAGCGACGCCGCGCCGACCTGGCGGGCGAGGAAGGCGCACTTGAGCGTGCCGACGCCGTGCTCGCCGGTGATCGTGCCGCCGAGCTCCAGCGCCTGCGCCATCACCGCCTCGAAGGTGGCCACCGCGCGCGCCTCGGCGGCGGCGTCGTTGCGGTCGAAGACGACCAGCGGGTGGAGGTTGCCGTCGCCCGCATGCGCCACCGTCCCGACCATGGTCGCCGACTCGGCCACGATCGCGTCGATGCGCCGGAACATCTCCGGCAGCTGCGGCAGCGGCACCGCGACGTCGTCGACGAGCACCGTGCCGAGCCGCTCGAGCGCCGTCAAGGCGAGGCGGCGCGCGGTGAGCAGCATCTGCCCCTCGCCCTCGTCCTCGGTGGTGAGGACCATGGTCGCGCCGGCGCCCTCGCAGGCCTCCTGCATGCGCCCGAGCTCGACGGAGCCGGGCGCGTCGCTCTGCGCGATCAGCATCGCGGCGGCCTCGGTGTCGAGCTCGAGCCGCGCGTGGGCCTCGACGGCGCGGACCGCCGTGCGATCCATGATCTCGAGCAGCGACGCGTCGACCGAGCGGACGATCGCCGCGACCGCCCGCCCCGAGGCCTCCAGCGACCCGAACGTCGCCACCAGCGTGGCCGACGGCGGGGGCGGCCGCCGCAGCCGCAGCGTGATCTCGGTGACCAGCGCCAGGGTGCCCTCGGAGCCGACCAGGAGCCGCGTCAGATCGTAGCCGGCGACGTCCTTGCGGCTGCGTCCGCCGGTGCGGATCACCGTCCCGTCGGCGAGGACCGCCTCCAGGCCGAGCACGTAGTCGGCCGTGACTCCGTATTTCACGCAGCAAAGGCCGCCGGCGTTCGTGGCGACGTTGCCGCCGATCGACGACATGGCGTAGCTCGACGGGTCGGGCGGATACCAGAGCCCCCGCTCGCGCGCGGCGGCCTTGAGATCGCCGTTGATCACCCCCGGCTGGACGACGGCGAGCATCGCCGCCTCGTCGATCGCGAGGATCCGGCGCATGCGCTCGAAGCTCACCACCACACATCCGTTGATGGCCGTCGCGCCGCCCGCCACCCCGGTCCCGGCGCCGCGCGGCACCAGCGCGACGCCGTGCCGCGTCGCCCACCGCGCCAGCTCCTGCACCTCCGCTGTCGATGAAGGCCGCGCCACCGCGAGCGGCCAGCCGCCCACCGCCCAGATCGCCTTGTCGTGGCGGTACCCGTCCATCACGTCCCTGTCGGTGACGATTCCGTCGCCCAGCGCGCGCACCAGCTCGTCCAGCAGGCTCATGTGCCGTAGAACTCCGAGAGGTGGGCCCGCAGGAGCGTCGCGGCCGACTTCGCGTTGCCGCGCTCGATCGCGCGCAGGAGCCCCCGGTGCTCCTCGACCACCCGCGGGCGGATCGTCGCGAACGAGCGCCCCCGCAGCGCCTCGTCGAGGTGGAGCCGGATGCTGTCCCTCACCGCGAGCATCACCAGGGCGAGCGCCTGGTTGCCCGAGGCCGCGACGAGCGCGACGTGGAACGCGACGTCCGCCTGGTGGAACTCGACCGGCGAGATCTGCGGCCTCTCCATCTCCTCGAGCGCCGCGCGCGCCTCGGCGAGGTGCGCCTCGACCGGCGCGGCGGCCGCGCGCGTCATCGCGGCGGTCTCGATCGCGACGCGCAGCTCGATGAGGTCCGGGAGCGGCACGTTCTGGAGCTGGACGACGTGGGTCAGCGCCTCGCGGAAGCGGTCGACCGCCGCGTCGGGGCTCGCGGCCTGCATCGGCGAGGTCCGGCCGCGCGGCGCGAGCAGCCCCTGCGCCTGGAGGTGGCGGAGCGCCTCGCGGATCGTCGCGCGGCTGACCCCGAACTGCTGCGCCAGCTCGCGCTCGGGCGGCAGGCGCTCCCCCGACGACAGCGAGCGGTTGAGGATCGCGTCGCGGATCTGGTCGGCGACGTGCACGTAGATCGCCGACCGGGGCACGGGCTGGAAGCGGATCGGGTTGGTCATATTGCCTTCTGGCCTTCTGGTCAGACCAACGTTACCGGCGCGGGGATCCGCTGTCAACCTGGACGGAGGGGCGCTCGGAGGAGGCCGTCAGCAGGGCAGAGGCGCGACCAGGCGCCCTTGCCCGCCTGCTCCGCGCGCCTGGCCAGGCGCTCCTGGTCGCTGGCCGCCGAGGTCCCGCACTTCAGCGCTTGACTGGGACGACGCCGGTTGGTACTCCTCCGCCGCCTCGACGGGGACCACCTCGGTCGAGGACTCGGCGCACTCAGGATCTCCCCGCATGCGTTCGCGCAACGTGGCTTCCTGGCTCGTGTGATCGACGTTTGCGGGAGTAACTCAGTGGTAGAGTGCAACCTTGCCAAGGTTGACGTCGCGGGTTCAAATCCCGTCTCCCGCTCCACAATCTAGCTTCGCGCGTCAGAGCTCCGCGGCGGAGGATCGACCGTCGCGAAGCCGCGAGCGCTGAGCCTGAGGCGGGCGCGCTCGCTCGAGGCGGCGAGGTGGGGCCGCCCCGGGGAGACCGGGTGTACGCGCGTGGACCGACGGGGCTCGGCCTCAGCCGCCGCTCCCTTCCGCTGGCCGGACGGGGCCCGCGCCTCGATGCGCGAGCTCGACCTGGATCCCGAAGTGATCCGAGATGAACGTGCCCTCGGGGTCGAGCGGCGTGGAGCCGACGAGCTCCACCGCGCGGGCGGACCAGGCACGGCTACGCAGGAATACTCGGTCGATGCGCCTCTGCGAATGCCGGGCATCGACCTTGTAGCGCATCGAGTTGATGCTGGTGTCGACCGTGTAGCCAGGATCATCGCCGCGCAGCGCGGGCCATACGTCCACGAAGGTCGGATCGAGCGCGGCGTTCTCGGCTGCGGCGTCCTGCGTGAAGTTCATGTCACCGGCGAAGACCACGTCGGGGCTGGAGCGGGCGAGGTACGGCTGGATGATGCCGAGTTGCATCGCGCGCGTCGACGCGCGGAATGACGTGCTCTCCAGGTGGCTCGTCGCCACGGTGAGACCGCACGACAGCTCGGCGGCCAGGAGGCACCGCCCCATCTCGGTGGGGAGGTTGAGCACGACCAGACGTCGCATGGGAATGCGCGAGAGCAGCACGACGCCATACTGCTCGAAGGTGCTGCCGTCGACGTCGGACACCTGATATTCTGCGCGAGCCCAAGGTGCGTCGAGGATCGCGGCGAGGAGCTCGCGCGTCACCTCTTGCAGCGCGATCACGTCGGGGCTTCGCCGCGAGAGCTCCGCGAGCAGCGCGTCGCCCCGCGCCCGGGACTTCAGGGCGCCAAACCACACGTTCCACGTGAGGAGCGTCAAGGCGGCAGGGGACGATGGCGCCGCAGGTTCGGCCGCTTGCCATCCAGCTCCGGCGAAGACGAACGGCTGGAGCACCGAGGGGCTGGGAGCCGTCCGCATGGCGCATCTTACCACCTACCGAGGCGAGCCGGGCTCGCCCGCCGCAGGAAGATGACGAGCGGGCGGCCGCGCGACGCGACGATGTCGAGGCCCTGCGGCAGCGGGATCGACTTCGGGTGGCGTGCAACCTGGGCGGGCGGGGATCAACCTGAACCCGGGTTGTGCCGTCCAGGGGAACAACCCGGGTTGGATCGCCGGTCGTCGCAGCTCAGGCGGAGCGGCTGGACCTCGCGAGGCGCCGGCGCAGCCGTGGGGTGGCGAGCGCCCCGAGGGCGAGCAACCAGACCGGCGCGCCCTGGCTACCTGGCGTCATGCGGCAGCCGCCGCCCCCTGCTGCGCCCGGGAGATCGCCGCCGCTGCTGCTCTGCGCGCCGGTGGCGCCGGTGCCGGCGCTGCTGGTGCCATCGCCGCCGGCCGCGGTCGTGCTGGTCGTGGTGGATGTGGCGCCAACTTCACTGCTGGTACCTCCGCCGTCGCCTCCGGGGGCAGCGCCGCCTTCGCCACCGCCACCGGCGGTTGCGCCGGTGCCGACGCCGCTTGTCGCATCGCCGCCGGCGCCACTGGTTGCATTGGCGCTGGCACTGCCGGTTGCGCCGCCGCCACCGCTGGTCGGGTCGCCGCCGCCACCGCTGGTCGGGTCGCCGCCGCCACCGCTGGTCGGGTCGCCGCCGCCACCGCTGGTCGGGTCGCCGCCGCCACCGCTGGTCGGGTCGCCGCCACCACCGCTGGTCGGGTCGCCGCCGTGGCCGGCTGTGGCCGTGCCGCCCGCCCCGCCATCGCCGCCCGTGCCGCTGCTGGCATCGCCGCCCGCGCCGTCTCCGCCTGTGCCGCCTCCACCCGGCACGCAGGCGCCCGCCTGGCACGCCCCGCCCGACGCGGGCTGCGCCGGGACATAGAGCCACGCATGGTTGATTTTCTGGTACCCCACGGGCGCCGGACCGGCGCCGCCGCCGGCGATCAGGACACGGCCGTCGTCGAGCAGCGCCGTCGCGTGGCCGTTGATCATCACATCCAGCGCCGGCCCGAGCGCCCAGGTGTTGCTCGCCGGGTCGTAGATCTCGGCGGCGAGGGCGCCATCGCCCGAGTCCAGCGAGTTGCCCGCCATCAGGACCCTTCCGTCGGCGAGGAGCACCGCTCCAGGAGATCTCCGCGCCGTGGCCATCTCCCCCGCCGAGGTCCACGTATCGCTCGCAGGATCGTAGATCTCGGCCGTCTTGCCGCTCGCAGCGTCCCAGCCCCCGGCGACGAGCACCCGGCCGTCCGGAAGCAGCGTCGCCGTGTGCCACATGCGAGCCCAGCGCATCGAGGCGACGGGCGTCCACGTGTCGGTCGCCGGGTCGTACACCTCCGCGCTCACCAGATGGTGCTCCGGTCTCTCGGAGGGATACCCGTCGGCGCCGCCCGCGACGAGGACCCGGCCGTCCGGCAGCAGCGTCGCCGAGTGGCGCTGTCGCGCAACGTTCATGGGCGCTCTCGCGGTCCACGTGTCGGCGACCGGATCGTAGACCTCGACCAGGAGTCCACCGGGACCGCCGGACTTGTCGCCGCCAGCGACGAGGACCCGGCCGTCCTGGAGCAGCGTGGCGGTGTGAGAGAAGCGCGGCGCGACCGTGGACGCGGCCGGCGTCCACACGCCCGTCGCCGGGTCGAAGCGCCTCGTCGGCGCGGGGCCAAAGCCGGAGGACCCGAACACCAGGACCGTCCCGTCCGGAAGCAACGTGGGTATCCGCACGTTCCGGAAGCCGTCGATCGGCCCGGTCGGCGCCCACGCGCCCGTGCTCGGATCATAGCGGGTCCAGACGATGCGCGTTTCATTCCGGCCGGACACCGGCGCCCCGCCGACCACGAGGACCGTCCCGTCCAGGAGCACCGTGGTCTGCAACCCGGAGAGGAGGGAGGCGTCGATCCGCGCCGTCTCCTGCCACCGATCCTCGGCGCCCGGGAAAGCGCAGGGGGCGCCGTCCGGCAGCGCGGGTCCGGGCGCCGCGCACCCGGCCGCGGGATCGCACGCCGGCGCCTCGTGGCAGTCGTCGGCGGGCAGGCACACCGCGAGGCTCGACCCGACGCAGGCGCCGTCCACGCAGGCGCTCGCCGTCGAGCACACGTCGCCGTCGCCGCAGGGCGTCCCGTCAGGCGCCGCCGCGCCGCCGACGCACGCGCCCGCCTCGCAGACCCCGCCCGCGATGCACGCGTCCGCGTCGTCACAGGCGACGCCCGTGACCGGCGTGCAGACGCCGTCCTGCGACGCGCCCGAGGCGGCCGCGCAGGCGTCGCAGGGGCCGTCGCAGCGCGCGTCGCAGCAGACCGAGTCCGCGCAGAAGCCGGTGCCGCAGTCGCTGTCCGTCGCGCAGCCCGCGCCGAGCGGCGAGCGCTCGTGGAAGAGCACCGCCGACGCCGTCGGGGTCGTGGCGCCGGTGTACCCGCCGGCGATGAGCACGCTTCCGTCCTCGAGGAGCGTCGAGGAGTGGAACGCGCGCGCCAGGGTGACCGGCGACTCCAGCTCGAGGCTCGACCAGGCGAGGGTCCCCTCGTCGAAGAGCGCCTTGATCGCGTAGAAGGGAACGCTGTAAGTGCTCCTGCCGTACGTACTGCAGGTCTCCAGGCCTCCGGTCAGCAGCACCTTTCCGCTCGGGAGCAGCGATGTGCGCGTCCCGCGGAGGCTCGAGCCCGGGTCCGTCCCGCACGACGAGGCCGGCGCATAGGGCCCGGACGTCGCCGCCCAGCGGTCGTCTTGCGGGAAGTAGACCTGCGAGAAGGCGTGGACCGCCGGGTCGGGACCGGAGAGGGTGCCTCCCGTGACGAGGACACCGCCGCTCGCGAGCGTCATCGCGTCAGGGTACTTGTACACCGACGTCGTCAGCACGGGCCTGTGCTCGGAGGTCCAGAGCTGGGTCTCCAGGTCATAGATGCTGCAGCCGCTCCCGACCGACATCACCCGCCCGTCGTGGAGCAGCGTCGCGCTCACCGGGTAGATCGTCGAATCGACGCAGCGGGCCGTGTCCGTCCAGGTGCGCGACGCCGGGTCGTAGACGGCCGCGTTCATCTCGTCGATGAACAGCAAGTTGGACCAGGCCATGCCGACCAGCACGGGCTTGCCGTCGACGAGCACCATCGAGGGCACGGGGTGGGGCTTGGCCAGGCTCCCCACCTTGGTCCAGGTGTTGCTCGTCGGGTCATACAGCTCCGCCGACCTGATCTCTGTCCCGCTCTGCTCGCTTCTGAACCGGCCGCCCGCCACGAGGACCTGGCCGTCCGGCAGGAGGACGGCCGCGTGGCCGCGCCGGCCCTGGTAGAGCGGCGCCGCGGGCGACCACGTCCGGGTCGCGGGATCGTAGATCTCGACCGCCGTGAGGCCGACCGCCGTGGGCGCTGCGTACGGCGACCCGTCGTCCACCTCCGTGAACCCCCCTGCGACGAGCACGCGGCCGTCCTGGAGCACCGTGGCCGTGTGCTCGGCCCGCGGGGTGATCATCGAGGGCACGGCCTCCCACGATGGCGTGCTGGCCGCCCACGCGGCGCCCCCGGGTAGCGCGAGCCCGCAGGCGAGGGCGGCTCCGAACCTCCATACCGATCGCATGGTCCTCTTTGCCTCCGCGGCTTCTGTTGCGTGGGGGCGCGTGAGCATTCACCGCGCACGGAACGTCACGTCGTCGGCGGAGGGGGCGACGCGCGGACAGGAGGTGTCCTGTTCGAGCCCCTCCTGACCGCGCGACGCGGGCCCCCTCGACGCGCCGCCGAAGCAGATGAGGCAGATGAGGCGCCGCTCACGCCGCTCACGCCGCTCACGCCGTTCACGCCGGTCTCGCGGCGCCGGCATCCGGCGCTGCGGCCGTGGAGACCGTCCCCATACCAGGAACGACCTGAACGTGAACGCCGCACGACCCTGATGGTGGTCCATCGAGGACGGCAGCAGGTCCGTCGTGGAGGTCACGGCGATGGTGAATCAGACGGAATGCTTGCACGCAGGGTGTCGCTGCGCGGTCCCGGCGGAGCGCGCGGCGAAGGGCAACAAGTACTGCTCCGATCATTGTGAGCGTCAATCGACGATGGCCAACCGCGATGTCCACGGCTGTACCTGCGGGCATCCCGGTTGTGAGCAACCCGTCAGCGTAGCCCGTTGAGGTATCCCCCACAGGGGATCTCAAGGGGCTCGAGACATCGCTCGACATCACGGCGTCGGATAGGACGATATCCGGGGTTATGCCAACGACTCATCCATGCATCCGAGGGGCCGCCTTCGCTCCACAGCCCGCAGGGCTGGCCGGGGAGAAGCTGCGCCGGCCGCTGCGCGACGGGCAGGACCGGCGCGAGCGGAAGGGCCGTCGAGAGCCTGACGATGGGGGGTCACGAGCGACACGACCCGCTCTGGCGCGCGCACAGAGGTACCAGCGCGCTGCTTCGACAGCGCACGGGCCGGGCGAGGCAACGCGGCGGCTCGGGCGGGCGCGTCTGCCGCTGCCCGAGCCGCCGCGCCGGCGGGGCGCGAGGTCAGAACTGCGTGAAGAAGTTCCAGATGGCCGAGCTCGCGAAGCTCGGCTGCTGGTGGTCACCGGGAAACTCGCAGCGGTGCACGGGGTATCCCTCCCGGCACCCTTGGTAGGCGACGCACGAGCTGGGGCCCACGGGGCTCGTCTCGGTGCTGCAGCCGTTCTTGCGCACGAAGACGTCGAGCGCCTGCCTTCCGGCCGAGATGGGGACGACGCTGTCGGACAGGCCGTGCGACATCCAGACGGCGACGGGCTGGGTGTTGGACTGGTTGCAGCCGCTGTAGAGGGCGCCGGACATCGGCGCGATGGCCCGGAAGGTGTCCGCCATATCACAGCCGAGCGCGTTCGACATCATCCCGCCGAAGCTCCACCCGGTCGAGAAGACGCGGCTCGTGTCGACGCACAGGTTGGCTTTGAGGGTGTCGACCATGGCGCGGGCGAAGGCGATGTCGCGCCCGCCCGTGTTGGCCCAGCCGTTGTCGATGCCGTTCGGCGAGACGAAGATGGTGCTGCCGTTCGCCAGCGCCTTGAGCCCATAGTACCCGTTGTTCACGACGTCGTTGGCCGATCCGCCGCGCCAGTGCCAGCCGAACACCAGCCGATACGCCTTGTTCGCGTCGTAGTTCGCCGGAATGTCGAGCACGTACTGGCGCGTGGTGCCGTTGACGTTGATGGTGCGGTTACCGCTGGCGAGCGAGGTGGGAATGCCGCAGCCGGCGCTGCGCGTCCCGCCGGTACCGGTGCCGCCACCGGAGCCGCCGGAGCCGCCGGCGCCGCCGGAGCCGCCGGCGCCGCCCGTGCCGCCCGTGCCGCCGGTGCCGCCCGTGCCGCTCGTGCTGCTCGTGCTGCTCGTGCCGCCGGTTCCGGAGCCCACGGGCGTGAGTCGGAATTGCTGATTGGTGCCGGCGTTCGACGCCCATTGAATCACGCCGGTGCCGTCCGCGGTGCCGCGGCCGTAGACGTCCAGGGACTTGCCGCTGTGGCGCGCGTTGATGCGCACGACGCCGCTGGCGACGTCCGTGAACGACCACTGCTGGTTGTTCCCGGTCCAGCAGGAGTATTGCTGGACGGCGGCGCCGTCGCTGGTGGAGGCGCCCGCGACGTCCATGCAACGGTTGCTGTTGACGTTGCGGATGCGATAGTAGCCGCCGCCCGCCGATTCCATGCGGAACTGTTGCCGCGTCGAGCTGTTGCAGCTGGCGATCTGCATCGCCGCTCCATCAGCGGTGCTGCCTCCAGCCACCTGCACGCATTTTCCACTCTGGACGCCGACGATCGTGTAGATCGCGCTCGTATCGATCGTGATGGCGCCCTCGAGCGAGCCTTGCTCCTCGAGCTCGGTGTCGTACGCCCCATCGGGGCCGATGACGCACGACACGGCGAGGACGCCCGTCGCCGCCGCGAGCAAGCTCTGCTTGGTTCCGAATCTCATCTTGTCCTCCACGTCCTGTCAAGTAAGTGAAACTGCCATCTTCTCACTGCTCGACGCTGCCCTTGCGCAGGTCGGGGTCGCGCGCCGCGCGCTCAAGGCTCCCGAGCGGTCCGGCGCGCCGGCCATCGCCGCTGCGGATGAATGTCGAGACGCGCGCAGGGTGGATAAGGTTCGCGCTGCGCGCGCCAGGGTCGGTCGAACCGCCCTGCTCCTCGGAGCAAGGCGGTTCGAGAGCGAGCCACGCTAGGGCAGGTTGGCAGAAGAGACCTGCCAGGTCCTGTCGGTGCAGAAGCGACAGCTCGGGCCGACGAGCATGCCCTTGCCGGTGGCCGATTCGTCGCCCTTGAGCCACCAGTTGAGCCACGCCAGGTTGACCTGAGTGAACTCGCCGCCGTTCCGGGCCCACAGATCGCCCCCGTGATCCGCGCCGACCTTGGCGAACATCATGACCGGAATGTCACCCAAGGCGGCGATGTTCTGGAAGTCTCTCGCGCCGTTCGCGTTCGCGCCCAGGCTGTCCGCGGTGCCGGTGACGATCAAGACGGGTGTGTGTATCGAGTTGTAGAACGACTGATTCGCCGAGAAAGAGCCGCTGCTCGTGTGTCCCCAGGTCGTCATCCTGGGATCTGCAGCGGTCCCCGCCGCCATCAAGCCGCCGCAGGAGAAGCCGTTCGCGGCGACCTTCGTGGTCTCGATCTTCTGGTAGTAGGCGCTGCAAGGCTTCTCATTCTGGGCGATCACCCAGTCGACGTAGGAGCGCAGCACGTCGCCTCCGCTCCCGAGGTCGCGGTTGGGCTGGCTGTTGACCGGTGTCCCGTCCGCCACCACGAAGTAGCCATGCGAGGCAATTTCGGCCATGGCCGCTTGATTCGCGAGCCCGTCTCGCGAGCATGCGCCCTCCCCCCAGACGAAGATCGGATACTTGGCGCCTCCACCGAGATCCGCCGGACGATAGATGGTGCCCTGGTTGATGCCCGGGTCCGAATTCGTCTCGACGACCACCCTGTGAGGGCCGCTCCCCGACACGTTTCGACCAGTCGGCTGTGACGCGGTGCACGTGCCGCCGGTGCCGCCGCCGGTGCCGCCGGTGCCGCCGGTGCCGCCCGTGCCGCCCGTGCCGCCCGTGCCGCCGGAGCCACCGGTGCCGCCCGTGCCGCTCGTGCTGCTCGTGCTGCTCGTGCTGCCGGTTCCCGAGCCCACGGGCGTGAGTCGGAATTGCTGATTGGTGCCGCCGTTCGACGCCCATTGAATCACGCCGGTGCCGTCCGCGGTGCCGCGGCCGTAGACGTCCAGGGACTTGCCGCTGTGGCGCGCGGTGACGCGCACGACGCCGCTGGCGACGTCCGTGAACGACCACTGCTGGTTGTTCCCGGTCCAGCAGGAGTACTGCTGGATGGCGGCGCCGTCGCTGGTGGAGGCGCTCGCGACGTCCATGCAACGGTTGCTGTTGACGTTGCGGATGCGATAGTAGCCGCCGCCCGCCGATTCCATGCGGAACTGTTGCCGCGTCGAGCCGTTGCAGCTGGCGATCTGCATGGCCGCTCCATCAGCGGTGCTGCCTCCAGCCACCTGCACGCATTTTCCACTCTGGACGCCGACGATCGTGTAGACCGCGCTCGTATCGATCGTGATGGCGCCCTCGAGCGAGCCTTGCTCCTCGAGCTCGGCGTCGTACGCCCCCTCGGGGCCGATGACGCACGACACGGCGAGGACGCACGTCGCCGCCGCAAGCAAGCTCTGCTTGGTTCCGAATCTCATCTTGTTATCCTCGTCATATCAAGTAAGTGAAACTGGAATCTTTCACTGCTCAGCGCTGCCCTTGCTCGGGTCGGGGTCGCGCGCCGCGCGCTCGACAGTACGTCGCCGGCCCTGGCTGCGCATGAAGCGCGCCGCGCCGAGCGCCTCAGGACCTGCTGCAATGACAGTGAAGCGCACGAGCAGGAGCCACCCCATCACCGAGCAGCTGGCGTTGCCGTACAGCACGACCAGATGTCTATGGTGCAGCCCCCCGGAGAGGCCTGCTGCCGGGCGAGATACGTCGGATCGCTTCCGGGGTTCCCGCCGCTGCCGGCTGCACCGGGGTCCCACCGTCGCTGGGACCGATGCTGCAATCAGGGTGCCACTGACCAGGATCGCGATCCCGGCCGCGAGCAACATAGTCGATCGCTACTTCAGGACTGTCTCCTGGATGCGCATGACGGCCCATCCGGAGCGAAGCAAAAGCATGACGACCGGTCCACACTGTGAGCGTTCACATGTCTCGTGTCAACTTCGATCGACCAGCCCGCCGCTCGACAAGTGAGGTATTCGCTGCTGAGCATTCATAATTTCACCCAGCCAGCGCGCTCGCGTGCTGAGCCGTGGCACGTCATCCAGCGCGCCCCTGCTGCCGCGCTCGGCGCCGCACCGATCCCGCGCCCACGTGGACCGCCCCCTGGCCAGGCTGTGCGCATTTGTGCGTGCCCTAGAGCCCATGGATGTACCGGTGAGCTGGACGCTGCAGAGCCAGCCCGGCGCCGGCGAGGCCGCCGTGACGTCGCGCGCAGTGCCCTCGTCGCACAACGAGGCTCGGCTCCTCGAGGCGTGTCAGTCCGCGCCCAGCGCGAGGAGGGCGAAGCTCGCCAGCCAGTGCTCGCCCATGTAGTCGCCCGCGACGTGCGGCAGGCTCGCGTCGAGGTGCCGCTCCGCCGCGTCGAGGGCGCGGGCGCGCAGCGGGTCTCCGCCGGGCAGCGCCGCCGCGAGCGAGCGCCAGCACCAGGCGCGGCTCAGGTTGAGCCCGTCGAGGTGGACGATCTTGCCGTCGCTCCTGTCGCTGACCGCCGCGGGCTCGAACAGCGTCGCGGGCTCGCCCTGCGCGGCGCGCGGCAGGAACCGCGCGAACCAGCCGAGGAACTCCGGCCCGGGCAGGGCCCGGCGCATGCACTCGGCCTCCATCAGGGCGGGCGAGAGGAAGTCGTCCTGCGAGGGCTCCCACGCCTGGCAGTCCGCGTCGCGGCCGTACCACGCCCGCGCCGCCTCGGCGCAGCGCCGCGACAGCCGGGCGTCGCCCTTCACGGCGGCGTACTCCAGCGCGAGCGCGAGGGCGAAGGCGGTGTTCGTGTGCGCGCCGGCGCGGACCGGGTACGTGGCCGTGGGCAGGAAGTCGAGGAGGCGCTCGGCGAACGCGTCGCCGAGCGGGGCCAGCGCCGCCGACCACCGGCGGCCCTCCTCGGTGCCCTGCCGCTCGAGCTCGGCCGCGAGCAGGAGCAGCCACGCCCACCCGTAGGGCCGCTCGAATCCGCGGCTCGACGGGCGCCGGAGATAGGCCAGCTCCGCGGCGACCTTCTCGCCCGTGAGCTGCGCGTCCAGCAGCGCGCGGACCGGCGCGACGCCCGGGGCGCCGGGGAAGAGGCGGTATACCCGCGCAAGCAGCCAGTGGCCGTGCACGCACGAGTGCCAGTCGAAGCTGCCGTGAAAGAGGGGGTGCAGGTCGCGCGGGCCCCTCACGTCCTCGGGGCCGGCCATGACGTGATCGAGCTTGTGCGGGTACTCCCGCGTCACGTGCCCGAGGGCGAGGGCGGCGAGCTGCGAGGCGATCTCGGGGGTCAGGGCGTGCGTCATGGAGAGGAGCGCCTCAGCGCGGGAAGACGAGCAGGTACATGAGGAGCGTGTTCCCGACCAGCAGGAGCAGCGCGGTGGGGAGCTGCGCCTTGATCACGGCGTCGCGGTCGGGGAGCCCGAGCAGCGCCGCGGGCACGACGTTGAAGTTCGCTGCCATCGGGGTCATCAGCGTGCCGCAGAAGCCGGACAGCATGCCGATGGCGCTCATGATCGCCGGGTCGCCGCCGAAGCGGCGCACGATCAGGGGCAGGCCCACGGCGGCGGTCATGACCGGGAACGCCGCGAACGCGTTGCCCATGACCACGGTGAACACCGCCATGCCCACGGTGTAGGCCGCCACCGCGGCGAGGCGGCTGCCGGGCGGGATCACGCTCCCGGCCAGCCCGCCGACGACGTCGCCGACGCCCGCTGCCGCGAAGACGACCCCGAGCGCGGCCAGCAGCTGGGGCAGGATCGCCGCCCAGCCCACCGTGTCGAGCAGCCGCCGGCCCTCCTGCAAGGGGGCGAGCCACGGCGGGCGCAGCCACGCCACCGAGACCGCGAGCGCCAGCACGACGCCGAGGGCGAGCGAGATCAGCGTGGCCTGCCGGGGGTCGATCAGGGGAGACCCCAGGACCTGGACGCGGCGGAGGACCAGCGTGCCGAGGAGCGCTGTCGCCGGGATGATCAGCGCCGGGACGAAGAGGCGGTCCCCGCTCCGCGCGGCGCCGGCGAGCCGCTCCGCGGGCGTCGTGGTGGCGGGGCGCCCCTGCCCCAGGCCCCCGACGCCGCCGAGGAGCACGAGCGCGAGCACGAGCACCCCGTTCCCGAGGTCCCCGAGGCGCGAGCCGAAGAGGAAGCTCGTCGCCAGGAGCCCCCAGAAGAGGGCGTTCTTCCAGCGCTTCGCGTTCTCGCGATCGACCGCGCTCAGGACGGCCGACGCCGCGAAGAACAGCCCTGCCAGGGCGTAGCCGAGGTCGAGCGAGATCACCCGCGCTCCTCCCCGGCTCCCTCGCGCGCGAGCTCGCGCTGGAGCCGCCGGTCGAGCAGGAGGAGCCGAGTCCCGTGGATCAGGAGCGCCAGGACCGCCGTGGGGATGGCCCAGACCGACACCTGGAGCGGCTCCACGACGATGCCGTTCTGCTCGAGGAACCCCTTGATGAGCAGGATCGACGCGATGGCGAGGAAGATGTCCTCTCCGAAGAACAGGGCCACGTTGTCGGCCGCCGCCGCGGAGGCGCGGATCAGCCAGCGCGCCCGGTCGGGCAGCGGCCCGTAGCGGCTCTCCGCCGCGCCCTCGGCCATGGGCGCGATCAGCGGCCGGACCATCTGGGCGTGGCCGCCGAGCGAGGTCAGGCCCAGGGCCGCGCTGAGCTGCCGTACCGCGAAATAGACCAGCAGGAGGCGCCCGGTGGTCGCGGTCTTCACCCGCGAGATCCGCGCGCGCGCCCGCTCCTGGAGGCCCGAGCGCTCCAGGAGGCCGATGACGGGCAGGACCAGCCAGACCAGGCTGACATAGCGGTTGTCGTTGAAGGCCCTCCCCAGGGCGGAGATCCCCTGGATCGGGCTCATCCCCGCCGACAGGCTCGTCGCGACGGCCGCCGCGGCGACGACAAGGAGCGGATTCAGCCGGGCGACGAAGCCGACGACCACGACCGCGACCCCGAGGAGCGTGAGCATGCTTCCTCCCTCGTGCTCGCGGGCAACCTCGCACGCCAGCGGGGGCACCGTCCACGGGCGCGCGCTGGATCGAGCGCGCGCCGGACCGCGCGGCCCGGCGCCTCCTCTTGACGCCGCCCGGTCCTTCGGATGGCCTCCCCGGAGAGCGACGGACACGCGGGTCGCTGGAGGAGCCGTCAGGGCCCAGGACCCCGAGCACGCAGGCTGAACGGAGGATCGCCGCAGTGGAGCACAAGGCAGCTGAAGACATCGTCATCTCGTCGGACAAGGCGCTCCTCGACGTCGAGCGGATCCACGCCTTCCTCGCGTCCGCCTACTGGAGCACGGGCATCCCCCGGGAGGTGGTCGAGCGGGCCATCCAGGGCTCGCTCTGCTTCGGCGTCTACAAGGCGGGAGCGCAGATCGGGTTCGCCCGGGTGATCACCGACCACGCGACGTTCGCGTACCTGGCCGACGTGTTCATCGTCGAGGCGGAGCAACGCCAGGGGTACGGCAAGGCGCTGCTCGCTCACGTCGCCGAGGCCCTGGGTCACCTCCGGCTGCGGCGGACGCTGCTCGCCACCGCGGACGCGCACGGGCTCTACCGGCAGTTCGGCTTCACGCCGCTCGAGAAGCCGGACCGGTTCATGGAGATCAACGTCAAGGACATCTACCAGCAGGGAAAGGCGAGGACCTCGTAGCCGCGGCGCGCGTCCACGGACACGCAGCGCCTCAGGCAGGCGAGGTGACGTTGTCCCAGGCGAGCACCGCCTCGGGGCGAAGCTCCCGCATGCGCGTCACAGTTAGCCCCTGTAGTCTACGCTCGAACACCAGCGCCGCGTCGCCAGCGTAGAAGGTGCCAGTGGAGTCGCTGGCCTCTTCAACCTCGTCCAGGCCGAGCGCCCGGGCGAGCTCACGGCCGTGCGACGACCGTGAGACATGAATCGGCACTTCTTTGGGGTGTCCCCACAGCGCGACGCGGGTGACGAACGTGCGCACGGAGTCGCTCGTCCGCTCCCACTCATCCCAGCCGAACCCGTAGGCCCACATCCGGCCGTCCTGCGTGATGCACGCAAGTGTGTCGAGGTTGTCGAAATCTCGCGGGCTCACCAGGAGCGCGGGGCCGTCCGGCGTCTGCTGAAGCGGCCACTCCGCGACGCTCCCTTTGGCGAGGGCTCGATCGAGCATCTGGAGCCCGCCGAAGCGCTGGATCCGGTCGACGCTGCGCAGGCCGCCGAACGAGCTCTCGGCGTCCGCGGCCACCCTGGCAAGCGCCTCGCTGCCGCCGTTCTCCCGCACCCACGAGGCGAGCCGCGCAGGGTCGCCGGGATCGTGCATCCGACAGAGCCAGCGCGATGCCGCCTCTCTCGCACGAGGCGACAGCGGAAGCGTCTTCGACGCAGGATCGACGGTTGCGCAAAGAAACCCGATCACGCTCTGTCGAAACCGTTCGCTCGCCTCTTCAAGCGGGAGATCGAGGTGCACGGCTTCGTTGTCCAGAGCCGCAAGCCCCGTCGAATCGGCGTAGTCGTCGCGAAACTCGATCCAGCCCGACTCGGGTGCGGCAGGCGACTCTCCGGCGGCTCGAAGCACCGGAAAGAAGCACTGTAACCGCAGGGCCGCGCACTCTTCGAGCCAGGGCCGCAGGCTGGCTGCCGTGGGGCCCAGCACGCGCAAGAACACGTCGTCGCGCAGGGCGAGCACCCCGTCGCAGACATGCCACACGAACCCGTGCAGACGAGACGAGCGGCTTTCCTGGCCGATCCGACGAGCAACGCCCTTGACGAGAGCGTTCGTCTTGTCGAGCGCGGTGACCGGTCCCGTCTCCGGCTCGAAGTTACCGAGATGAACGCGCACGCGCAGCTCGAACCCCGGAGCACGCCACCGCTCGAGCCTCTCCGCCACCTCGTTCAGCTGAGAGATGGACGCCGTGAGCTGTTTGGTTCCGCAGATGGATTGGAGCTCGGGGCTGAACATGCCCTTCGCTATGGTTCCGAGGAGGGGATGGCTGAATCGCATCTTCACGTCGGCCCCCGGTCGTTGTTCTCGCAGGTACCCCCGAAGACGCCCGGTGTCATTCGGACGACACGATTGCTGCCGCGCTGGATCTCCGCATCCGAGTGACTGTTGCGCCTTGCCGCCCGATCGGCCTCGATTTCCTGTCGGCACCTCGTCGCGCTGGCGCGACGAGCGTCGTGCAGGGGGTCGGATACAGCCCCAGCAGACGACCTGCTACGCGATGATCTCGCACGTCCGTGCCTCGGCTTGCTGGGTGAAGCACTTCAAGAGCGCCGGCTCACCGGGTCGCTGAAACGCCACGAGGTCGCTGGAAACCGCCAGGGTCGCCCAGCCATCCGTTCCGACTGGGTCGACCACGAGCCCCAGACGCGCGCAGAGCTCGGTCATGGGAAGATCCGACGCCTGCGTGGCCGCGATCCTCGCGTCGAAGCGGAGGATCCGCTCGACGTAGGCAGCGTAGCTCGACGCCGACACGGACCACAGGTCCTCCTCGAACGTGTAACGGTAGATGCGGCGGTCTTCACCGAGGTAAACGAACGCGTCCGATGTCCCGATGTCCCAGTAACCGACCAGCAAGCGCGAGGGCTCCCCCGCCGGCAGCCAGGGGTCGCCGGAGACGAGGAGCGGCGATTCGAACGCCTGTGCGGATGCCTCACCCGCGAAGAACTCTGCGTGGCAGAGGACTGGACCACACATGGCGGTTCGATCGAACCGCCGGATGCCACGCGCGACGCCGAGCGCCTCCGAGACGGCATCGACGAGGCGTGACGACGGCCCCTGCTCGTGAAGCCATGCGAGGAAAGCGGGGCAGCCCTCGTCGTCGACGGCCACGAACGCCGGGACCGTGGGCACGAGGTCGAACGACGACCGCCACGGGTTGTGCAAGCGCGCTGTCGCTCGTCTTCCGAGCCCCTGTGATATCCCGCCGCCAGGGAGGCGGTAGCGGACCACCGCGCTGCCGTTGCGCACCTGGAAGGACCCCTCGACGCCGGGCTCCCGGTCCTCGAACAACAGCCCCTCGCCTTCCAGCGGATCGCTCTCGGCAAGCACGGCCGAGTAGGCGGGGAACCAGATAGGCTTGCGGGGCCGCCGCTCACCGAAGGCCTGGAGCCAGGGGACGAGCTGCTCGGCGCTTCGCGCATAAAGGCACCACGTGTCCCGGCTCTCGGTGACCAGCACCGAGCCCTCGTACCATCTGAAGGAGCCACACGCCTCGGGGGCAGGCGGCACGTCACCGCCCCGCGCGCGCACGGCGTCGAGGATCTCGTCGCGGGCGATGGTGGGGGCGCCTGTGCAGGCGAGGTAGCTGTCGTCCCAGCCCGCGAAACGCGAGCGGAGCCGTGCGCGGTCCCTGGACGGCACGCCGGGGAGCGCGGGGAAGTCGAGCGTCTCTGGTTCCAGCGAGGAGGTCATAGCTGCTGCCATTGGCCATTCACGTAATCGTACGTGCCCGGGTTCATGCCGCCGACCCGCCGCACGCGCCGGTCCCGCTCGGCCCGTGACATCTGTCCAGCGGCCACTTGCTGGTCCAGCGTCTCCGCGTACCTCGCGGTATTTGCGCGGTTCGCGTCGGCCACATTTCCGGCGTTGATGTCGTTGCGGAGCTGCGTGTTGGGGAGCGCCCCGCGAGCCGCCGTTGGCGGCGGCAGCGGGGTGCCGGGCGGAGCGTTTCGCGGTGGTGGTGGCGACGCCGGGGTCACGGGCGGAGGCTGACCCGCGCCCGCCATGGCATAGAGGCGGGAGAGCATCTGCGAGCAGTTAGGGCACGGAGCGCACGCGGTAGCGTTGGGGTCGCTGTCGTTGCTCCCGATGCTGCCCATCCGACGAAGAGCCCGCCGCAGATTCCGCTGCCCTCGCGGAGTGCCGGGGTCGCACGAGACCCCATTTCGCCGCTCGTAGTCCTGAAGGTAGCGGCTCACGGCGTCCGGCTCGGAGCAACCACCGGCCGGTCTTGGCATGGCGTTGCGCGTCGGGAGCGCGGCCGCGACGGCGGGGTGGAGCTGCCGCTGGTACGGCTCATTGCTGCCAGGCTCGGTCGGTGGTGTCCTCGGATCGCGCGCCGAATAGCCTGTCTGCGTGGGACCTCCTCCACGGCGAGAGGTCACCGTCGAGCGCATCAGGCCATCGGCGTCGATCACGGCGAGCGGCCTCCCGCTCACGTACCCGTACGCCTCGAGCCCCCCCTCGAGCCCCAGCGGCTCCGGGCTCAGGTATGTCGCGCTCGCCGGATCGAAGTACCGCCACCGGTTGTAGTGGAGCCCCGTCTCCGGCTCGTACCAGTGCCCCGGGAACCGGCTCAGCGTCGCCGCCGCGTCGCCCGCGATCACCCGACCGTACGCCTCCGTCTCGAAGACCTGGTCGACCGTCCCGTCGGCGTCCACGAGCGCCAGCGGCACAGGCGCCCCGTCCCGGTGCACGAAGTACTTCCACGCGCCCGGGCCCGCCTCGGTGTCGACCGCCTGCGCGATCGGCGCCGGTGAGTCCGGCGAGTATGCGTAGCGCCGGCGCTCCAGCAGCGTGAACGGCGCGCCAGCGCCGGCGGTGCTCGCCTCGCGCTCCACCGTCTCTTCCAGGAGATCCTCGCCATCCCAGCGGTAGCGGTGCCGCACCATCGCCGCGTCTCGCCGCATCACGCGCTTCTCGAGGCGCCGCGCGAACCCGTCGTAAACAAACTCGAGCCGCGTCCTGTCGGGCAGCGTCATGCTCGAGAGCAGGCCGAGCACGCTCCAGGAGTAGGTGGTCACTGCGGTCCCCTCCACCTTCTTCACGAGCCGGCCGCGCGCGTCATACGTGAGCGTCGCGCCGTTCGTGGTCACCAGGCGCCCGCCGACCAGGTGGGACTGCGCGCGGCCGCCGATCCAGCGCACGTCGCCTCGCGGCGAGAGCACGTAATCCTCGGTCGAGGCCCGCTTCTCGTGCCGCTTCTGCGCGACGCGGCCGCGCGCGTCGTACGTGAAGGACTGCGCCCCGCGATCGCGATCGGCGAGCACCTGGAGCTCGTCGGCGGGCGACCATCGGTAGTCGAACCGCAAGGTCTCCGGGCCGCCCAGCTTGCCGACCCAGATGGGCTCACCCGGACGGTCGACGGCGGTCCCACGGCCGGAGACGGCCGAGCGGAGGACGTTGCCGTGCGCGTCCCTCGTGAGCGCGATGCCCCCGCCGCCCGCGAAGAGGCGCCCCGCCTCGGCGTCCATCGCATCGTACGCGAACGTCGCGATCGGCTGGTCCGCGCCCCGGTCATCCGAGAAGAAGAGCGCGGAGCACCGCCCGGCCGGGTCGCGCGGGGTGGCGAGCGAAAAGGCGCCGGGCACGTTGATCCTCGTGCGGCTCATGCCCGCGTCGTACAGCTGCTGGACGCTCGTGGCGGAGGAAGGATCGTTGGCCAGCGCCGTTTCCTCACGGACGCAGCGCCCGCGCGCGTCGTACGTGTACTGCGTGCGGGCGGCCTCCGTCTCGAAGAGCACGAGGCGGCCGCGCTCGTCGTACTCCAGCTTGTGGAACGTGTCGTCCGAGAAGGCGCGCTCGATCACCCGATCGAGATCGTCGTAGGTCATCTCGACGAACTCGCCATCGTCGAAGGTGATCCTCGACAGCCGCCCGGCCTGGTCGTTCCTGTACCGCAGCGAGCGGCCGTCGAAGGTGCGCTCGGCGAGGATCCGCCCCTCGAGATCGCGCTCGATGGTGTGCACGTCGCCCTCCTCGTTGACGATGCGCACCATGCCGAGCTCGCGATCGTAGGCGTACGAGACGCGCGTGCCGTCGCTCCGCTCGACCGCGATCACCTCGCCGAGGCCCGCGTAGATCAGCCGGAACCAGCGGCCGTCCGCGTCGCGCTCGCCGGCGAAGCGGCCGGCCTCGTCGTAGATCGTGGACGTGCGCGCGCCGAGCGGAGAGCAGTACTCGACGACGCGGCCCATCGCGTCATAAAGCCAGCGGTGGACCCCGCCCTTCTCGTCCCGCATCTCCACGAGCCGCCCGAGGAAGTCGTAGCGCAGAGCTCGCGTGCCGCCGTGCGGCTCGACGATCTCGACGCGGTTGCAGAGCGCGTCGTACTTCATCGTGGTCTTGCCGCCATCGGCGGTCTCGGCGTGAACCAGACAGCCACGCTCATCATGGCGAAAGCTCGCGACGAGCCCCATCGCGTCAGACAGGTAGATCAGGTTCCCGTTCGGGTCGCGCGCGTGCTGCGTCTCCAGGCCGTCGGGGCCGCGCGTGACCACGACATTGCCGCGGTCGTCGTACAGGTACTCCGTCGCGTGCCCCAGCGGGTCGACCACGCGGTAGGCGCCGCCGGCCTCGCCCATCTTCCACGCGCGCCCGAGGCCGTCGCGGTACCCCACGAGCTCGCCCGACTCGTCGAATGCGTTGTCGTGCACCTGCCCCGCCCAGACGATCCGGTCCGCCTTGCCGAACGCGTTGACCTCGATCCTCCGCAGTGCGCGCGAAGTGATGATGTTGTTCTCGCCCGCGCCATACTCGACCTTGGCGTGCAGGAACCCCTTCGCGCGGCTGCCGTCCGCGAGCACCTCCGGCACGCCCTCGGCCAGGAGCGCACGCTCGTTGGGGTCGTTGCACCACGTCTCCACGCAGCGACCGTGTTGGTCATAGCGGTAGTGCACCGTGAGGCCCGTGGGCCAGCGCTCCGTGACGAGCCGATGGTCTGAGTCGTACGCGAAGGTCATCGCGTGCCCCAGGGCGTCGCGCGCGGCCACCAGGTCTCCGCGCTCGTCGTACTCGTAGGTTCGGAACGACGTCCAGGCGCCCCTCACGGACGCGTTCTTCACCTCGAAGGCCGCGATTCGGCCGTCGCTGTGCCTCCGTACGCGAAGCAGGCGGCCCACGCTGTCATTCACGAACTGGAGCGGTCCGGTCCCGTTCTCGTAGAAGAGCCGGGCCTGGTTGCCGTTGTGGTCCACGAGCGCGCTGAGGCGGAACTCGTTGTCGATCGCAAAGACGTCATCGAAGACCCGCGTGATCCCATCGTCGGCCTCGAGGAGATAGCCGTCGCGGGTCCGCGTCAGCAGTCCGACAGGGAGCTTCACTGTCTCGCCCTCGTCGGGGCACCGGCCCTCGCAGGCCAGCGCCGTCGCCGTGACGATCCGCACCCTGCGGCGGCGGAGCTCGATGACGCGCCAGCCGAGCGAGTGGTTCCACCCGTGGCCGAGCCCGTAGTCGCGGTCGCGCTGCGCGGAGCTGTAGGCGCGCTCGATCACGAGCGGGAACGCGCCCGGAAGGGCCATGTCGGTGACGGCGAGGGTGTAGACGCGACCCGTGACGGGATCCATGGGGTGACCCGCCTGCGTTCCTCCCCCGCCTCCGTGCGACGGGTTGGGGCAGCCACCGCCGCTACCCTGGCCGCAGCTGGAGGCGTTGGGGCCGCCACCCTGGGCGCCGTTGCCACCGTTATTGCCCCCTGCGCCCTGGTCTCCGCCGGCTCCATTGCCGCCGCGCCCGCCGCTGCCTCCGCCGCCTGCGCCGCCGCCCATGATGAAGACGCCGGGGTTCATTCCCGGGATGGCCGGGATGTTCGGAACCGGAGCTGTGCGTGCCATGAAGCGATGGTCGCGGAACCGGCCAGGGTGTCAATCCGCTGCCGTGCCGGATGGCCCCGGGGCGGTAACCTTTCGACAGCCCCCGGGCTGAATTTCAATTCACCCGGGACCCTCTCGACAGCCCCCGGGCTGAATTTCAATTCACCCGGGACCCCCTCGACAGCCCCCGGGCTGAATTTCAATTCACCCGGGACCCTCTCGACAGCCCCCGGGCTGAATTTCAATTCACCCGGGACCCTCTCGACAGCCCCCGGGCTGAATTTCAATTCACCCGGCCCCCCCTCGACCCCCCCGCCTCGGTCACAGCCCCAGGCGCCGCAGCGGGAGCTCCCGCGCGCGCGTCTTCGTCAAGGCGAACACCGCGTTGGCGATCGCCGGCGCGACAGGCGGCACCCCCGGCTCCCCGACGCCGCCGGGCGGCGCGTCGCTCTTCACGAGCTCCACGTGGATGCGCTTCGGCGCCTCCGGGCTGCGAACGACCTGGTAGTCGCGGAAGTTCGTCTGCTCGACCGCGCCCCCCTTCACCGTGATCGCGCCGTGGAGCGCGATGCTCATCCCGAACACGACCGCGCCCTCCATCTGCGAGCGCGCGCGGTCCGGGTTGATGACCGTGCCCGCGTCCGCGACGAGCCACACCTCGTCGACCCTCACCTTGCCGAGCGCGTCCTTCGACACCGCGGCGACGACGGCCACGTACGTGAGGAAGCTCCGGTGCGCGGCGAGGCCCACCGCGCGCCCCGCCTTGCGCGCGGCCTCCCACCCCGAGAGCTCCGTCACCCGCTCGATGACGTGCCGCAGCCGGCCCACGTCCACCGGGTGCTGCTCGATCGGCGCCCCGTAGTTGGGGACCTTCGCGACGCCGAGCTCGGCCGGCGTGGCCTGGCGCGCCGGGCCGAGCACCTCGAGCAGCACGTCGCGCGGATCCGCCTGCCGCGCGTGCGCGATCTCGTCGATGAAGCTCTGCACCGCGAAGGCATGGAAGATGTTGCAGACCGACCGGAGCCAGCCGATCCGGACGTGCGCCGGCGCGTCGCACGCCTCGGCGCGGACGTTCGGGGCCGACAGCGCGAGGTCGAGCACGCCGAGGCCGAGCTCGTTCTCGCTCGGCGTCTTCGCCCTCGCGTCGAACGTCGACGGGATCGGCGGGAAGGCCGTCCGGTGCAGCCAGGCGGTCACCTTGCCCGCCGCGTCGAGCCCCGCCGTGAGGTGCTGCGCGCTCACGCTGTGGAAGTAGCCGCTCTGCACGTCGTCCTCGCGCGTCCACTGCACGCGCACCGGCGCCCCCATGGCGCGCGCGAGCAGCGCCGCCTCGGAGCAGTAGTCCGGCTTGGACTTCCGGCCGAAGCCGCCGCCGAGGAACGTCACGTGCACCGTGACCTTGCCCTCGTCGACCCCGAGCGCCCGCGCCACCTCGGTGCGCGCCGACTGGGGGTTCTGCGTCGGCGCCCACACCTCGCAGCCGTTCGCGTCCACCCGCGCCACCGCCGACGGCGGCTCCATGGCCGCATGCGCGAGGTGCGGCACGTAGTAGTCGGCCTCGATCGTGCGCGCCGCCGCCTTGAGCGCCGCGTCCACGTCGCCGACCTTCCGCACCACCTTGCCGGGCGCGCGCGCCGCGCTCGAGAGCGCCTCCCGGTAAGTCGCCGAGTCGTACGCCGCGTTCGGACCGTGGTCCCACTCGATCTGCAGCGCCGCCCGGCCGCGCATCGCCGCCCAGGTGGAGTCCGCCACGACCGCCACGCCGCCGAGCGGCTGGAAGCCGACAGCGCCGCCCTTCGGGCCAGGCAGGTCCACGAGCTTCTTCACGCCGGGGACGGCGAGGGCGCGCGCGCCGTCGTACCGCACGACCTTGCCGCCCACGACCGGCGGACGCGCGATGACCGCGGTGAGCATGCCCGGCAGGCGCACGTCCGCGCCGAACCGAGCGGCGCCCGTGACGATGGCCGGGCCGTCGAGCAGCGGCAGCGGGCCGCCGACGCGCTTGAGCTCCGCGACGGGGCGGAGCGCGACGGTCTTCGCGTCGGGCACCGGGAGCTTCGACGCGTCGGCGACGAGCTCGCGGAAGTCCAGCGAGCGCTTCGACTTGGCGTGATGGACGGCGTGCTGCTCGGCGACGCACTCCGCGGCGGGCACCCGCCACTTCTTCGCGGCGGCCGCGACCAGCATCGCGCGCGCCGTCGCGCCCACGCGCCGCATCGGCTCGTAGCCGTCGCGCACGCTGCGCGAGCCGTCGGTGTTCTGGTCGCCATAGGCCTTGTCGCCGACGCCCTGCACGATCTTCACCCGCGCCATGTCGGCGCCGAGCTCGTCGGCGACGAGCACGGGCAGCGAGCTGCGGATCCCCTGCCCCATCTCCGACCGGTGGCAGACGATAGACACCGTGCCGTCGGTCGCGATGTGCAGGAACACCCCGGTCCGGAGCCCGGGCTCGCCCGGCGCGACCTGAGGCCCGGGCGGCGCGGCGGGCGCGGGCGGCGCGGCCTCGGCGCTGCCCTCGGCGAGCCCGAGCGCGAGCCCGCCCACCGCGAGCCCGAGCCCCGCGAGGAACGAGCGGCGGAGGAGCACGACGCGTTGCTGTTCCATCTTCACTCCGTGGGCAGGCCGGCGGCCTTGCGGACCGCCGCGCGGATGCGCGTGTACGTGCCGCACCGGCAGATGTTGCCGGCGAGCGACTTGTCGATGTCGTCGTTCGAGGGCCGCGGGTTCTTCCGCAGAAGCGCGGCGGCGCTCATGATCTGCCCGGCCTGGCAGAAGCCGCACTGCGGGACGCCGAGCTCCACCCACGCGCGCTGGAGCGGGTGATCGCCGCCGGGGCTGAGCCCCTCGATCGTCGTCACCGAGCCGCCCGCGGCGCGCTTCACCGGCGTCACGCAAGCGCGCACCGTCTCGCCGTCGAGGTGCACCACGCACGCCCCGCAGAGCGCCTGGCCGCAGCCGTACTTCGTCCCCGTGAGGCCGAGCACGTCGCGCAGCACCCAGAGGAGCGGCATCTCCGGATCCACGTCGAGCTTCTGCTCGGCGCCGTTCACCTTCAGGATGATCATGGACGGGCCTCCTCGGGCGGGCACGCGGCGCCCGCCTTCACCCACGCATCGATGAGCGCGCCGAACTGCGCCTGCGAGCCGGGCGCCTTCGTGCGGCCGTGGCCGGGCGCCCACCCCCACGCCACGAGCTCGTCGTGCGCGGAGTGCTCGACGATCTGCGCGAGCGTCTTCTTGCCGTTGCGCGCCGGATCCTTCACCTGCGCGCAGATCGCCGCCGGCGTGCGGCCGAGCCACGCCATCTCCACCGGCGCGAGGTGCCAGCCCGGCGCGCCGGGCACGCGCGCGAAATCGAGGTTCTGCGCCTGGTGGCACGATGTGCACTCCAGCGCGGCGAGCCCGCGGTCGCGCTGCCCGCGCTCGACGGGCGGGTTGTGGCGCCCGCCGCTGTCGCCCTGGCGCGGGACGCCATCGTGCGGGTGGCAGTTCACGCAGCGCGGGTGGAGCAGCACCTTGCTCGCCTCGAGAAAAAGCGAGGCCGCGCGCGCGTCGTTGTCCCGGATCGACGCGAACGCCTCCGGGCTGCGGAGCTCGCCCGGGGGCACGGGCGGCAGATGGACCGGCTTGGGTGCCTCCGCGGGAGGGGCGTCGCACGCCGCGGCGAGGAGGCCGACGCCCGCCAGAAGGCAGAGAAGGAAAGGCTGCATCGCTCGGCGTAGACTGCTTGTTTCGAGCGCGCGACACAAGCCTTTCGTCGCCAGGTGTCAGCCGCCCGCTCGCTCGCTCGCCCGGCGCGCTCCTCATCCGTCGCGATCCATCGCGCGGATCGCGCGAGATCGCACGCGACACCGTTCGACCCTCACCGCCGCTCGACAGGCCAGCGGCGCAGTCGCGGCGCGATCGGCGCCCACGCCTCGACATGGCCCCGTATCGAGCTAAAAGACGCAATCCGCGCCCCGTCGTCCACATCGCGGGTCCGGCGCAGTCGGCAGCTCCACGGCGGCGCGTCCCGCTCCCGTGGGCTCCACGGCGCCGCGTGGAAACCCCGAGGAACCCCTCATTTTGCAGCCCTTTTCAGCGGAGAAATCGAACCGGGAGGCGGGGAGACAGCGAGTATTTGAAGGTTTCCCCTCCCCGTCTCCCCGCCTCCCTGTGAATTTTCCGAAGAGCTCGAGGCGATGCCTCGGGTGGAAACCCTCTCGCCGCTGCGGCGATCTCATGAGGAAATGCGATCCGACTCCCGTCTGCTCAGCGCCGAGGTCGACGACGGAAACCTGCTGCTGCCAGCGCGACGCCGCCGCGCTCGGCGGCGCCGCGCGACGTGACGGCGATGTAGCGAGGCCCGCACCGCTCGATGACAGCGAACGTGAGTACACGCAGAGGGCGCGCGAGAGCTGCCCTCAGCAGCGTACATGCCTGTAGCGAACTGTCACGAGGGCTCCCTGCAGCGCGGCTCCACGCCACGATGCGCCATGCCGACTCCAGGTCATG
The DNA here is from genome assembly GCF_051530195.1 of Sorangium sp. So ce321. Lineage (NCBI taxonomy): Bacteria > Pseudomonadati > Myxococcota > Polyangiales > Polyangiaceae > Sorangium > Sorangium sp. So ce321. Next base: position 10,588,727 of record NZ_CP150329.1, read on the forward strand.
CCCGCGTAACCGCTCGACTCGAGGCGCTGGCTCGCCACGTGCAAGCTCCCCCCGGCATGAGCAAGACGGTAGGAATGGTCGAGGCCACACAGCCATCGCCGTGCCGAATCGCCCCAGCTGAGGCAAGGTGCTACACCGCGCCCTTGAGCTCGGAGCGTGGGCCCCTACCGGGCATGCAGGTGGGCTCCCACCTCCGTCTCATCCGCGCGCTCGGCCAGGGCGGGATGGGAAGCGTCTGGCTCGCCGAGCACACAGCGCTCAAGACCCAGGTGGCGGTGAAGTTCCTCCGCGACATGTACGTGGATCACCCGCTCGCCGTGGTTCGCCTCCGGCGCGAGGCAGAGGCCGCCGCCCGGATCCAGAGCCCGCACGTCGTGCGCGTGTTCGACCTCGGGTTCGCCGACCAGGGGGTCCCCTACATCGTGATGGAGCACCTCGAGGGCGAGACGCTCCAGGACCTCGTGGAGCGCCGCCGGCGGCTCTCGCTCGACGAGACGGTCTCGATCGTGCGCCAGATCGGCGCGGCGCTGGCCAGGGCCCACGAGGCAGGCATCGTCCACCGCGACATCAAGCCCGAGAACATCTTCCTCGTGGAAGGCGAGCGGGAGCCCTTCGTGAAGGTGCTCGACTTCGGCATCGCCAAGAACACCGTCGAGGAGGCCGAGCGGCTCACGGTGACGGGCGCCATCATGGGGACGCCGCATTTCATGTCGCCGGAGCAGATGGCGGGTGGGGCGAAGGTCGGACCGCACAGCGACCTCTGGGCCCTCGGCGTCGTGGCCTACTTCTGCCTGACCGGGCAGATCCCCTTCGGCGGCGCCACCATCGCCGCGGTGGCGGTCGCGATCGACCGCGGGCCGCCGCCGCCGCCGTCCCGCCTCGTCCCGGGTGTGCCGCCCGCGATCGACGCCTGGGTCCTCTCGCTGCTCGAGCCCGACCCGGCGCGCCGCGCCCAGAGCGCCCGCGCCGTCCTCGAGGCGCTGGACGCCGCCCTCACCGCCCGCGGGCAGACCGAGCCCGCGGCCACCCATCCCATGCCCCCGCGCGACGCGCTCGCCTCGGGCGAGGGCTTCTCGTCCCTCGTGACGACGCTGATGCCGTTCGCCACGCTCGGCACCGGCTCGCCAGGGCAGCGGGTGCGCGCGCGCACCTGGGCCGTGGCGGCGGCGGCGGTCATGGGGATCAGCACGCTGGCCTGGGCAGGCGTCTCCGGCGTGGGCCGGACGGCGCCGGCGGTGCATGCCGCGTCGCTCGCGATGGTCGGGAGCGGGCCGGCGGAGCCCGCCGCCCCCGTCGTCGAGCCCGCGGCGCAGTGCGCGACCCCCGCGCCGCTGCCCGAGGCGGCGAAGGCGCCGCAGTCCCAGGTGCAGGCCGCCGCGAAGGCACCGCAGCCGCAGGCGACGGTGAAGGCGCCGGCCGAGGTCCAGGCGACGCGCGCCGCCCCGGCCGAGGCGCCCGCCAAGAAGGTCGCGGTCCGCACGCGCGCCCGCCGCGATCTCGGCTTCTGATCGAGGAAACGCATGCACCCCCGGCCCAGGACGCTGATGATGCTCGCCAGCCTGGTCGTCGCGGCCTCGCCGGCGCTCGCCGCTCAGGATCTCGGCGCCGGCGGCGGCGAGGCCGAGGAGAAGGCGCGGACCGAGGCCCGGGAGCTCGTGTACACGGGCGACGAGCTCTTCGCCCAGAGGAAATATGCGGAGGCGCTCCGCGCCTACCAGCGCGCCGAGCAGCTCGTCAGCGTGCCCACGACCGCCATCGAGGTGGCCAAGACGCTCGCCGCGATCGGGCGGCTCAGCGAGGCGCGCGAGCTCGCGGCGACGATCGCCGCGTCGCACCCGACCCCCGGGGAGCCGTGGCCGTTCATGCAGGCGCGGCGCCGCGCCGACGCCCTGCGCGGCGAGCTCGACGGGCGCATCCCCCGGCTGAAGGTGACGATCACGCCGAGCCCGCCCGGCGCCAGGCTCAAGGTCGACGGCCAGGTGGTGAAGGCCTCGTTCGACGGGGCCTCGATCGATCCGGGCAACCACTGGGTCGAGATCGAGGCGGACGGCTACGTGGCCGAGCGGCAGCGGGTCTACGTTCCGGAGAAGGAGACCACGACGCTGGACGTCGCCCTCACGCCGGTGCCCCCCAGGTCCGGCAGCGCGATGCCGTGGATCATCGGCGGGTTCGTGGCCTCGGGCGCCGGGCTGGCGCTGGGGCTCGGCACGGGCGCCGCCTACCTGAGCGCGCGGGGCGACCTCACGGAGGCGTGCCGGCAGCGCACGGCGAGCTGCTCCGAGGACGCGCGGAGCGGCGCGAACGCCCTCGGCTGGGCCTCGAACGTGGGGTTCGGCCTCGCCATCGCGGGCGCGGCCGTCGGGGGGATCGCCCTCGGCCTGGAGAGCTCGAGGGAGCCGGCCTCGAGCGTCACCTGGGCGGTCGGGCCTGGCTACATCAGCGTACGAGGTACGTTATGAGGAAGCGCTCCGCTGCGCTCTGGACGCTCGCCACGCTCGCCACGTGGCTCGTGGGGTGCCAGGTCATCGCCCCGCTGCCCGGCGTCGGCGGAGAGGGCGGCGACCCCACGACCGAAGGCGCCGGCGGAGCGGTGGACGCTGACGAGGGCGAGGCGAGCCAGGGGAGCGAGATCACGCCGGACCCCACGCCCCCGGCCTCGGAGAACAGCGGCCCCTGCGAGATCGCCGAGTGCTCGACGCATTGCGCCCGGTCGATGGATCTCTGCGAGCTGACGCCGCAGTATCCGTCGGTCGAGACGTGCTGCGCCGTCTGCGAGGCGATGCCGTCGCCCGCCGCGTACGCCGCGTGCCGCGCGGTGGAGACCGGCGATCCTGCCGGCTGCACCGCCAGCGGGCTGCTCGGCCCGCCGGGCGGCGACGGGTGCATCGGGCAGTGCGAGGCGATCTGCACGCTCTACGCGGCCCTGTGCCCGGACATGCCGCCGGATCTCGAGAGCTGCGTGTCCATGTGCTCTCCCTGGTCGATGCCGGACGTGTTCGATGCGTGCAGCTCGTTCCAGGCCGAGGGCTCGTTCGCGTGCCGCCTCCAGCAGATCTATCTCGCGCTGGACGAGACGGACGTCGTGGAGCGCGACCAGGCGTGCCGCGACATCGTGCAAGGCCGCTGCCCGAAGCCCGATTGCGAAATCGGCGACGATTGACGCGCTCGCGCCCCCTCCTCGACCGGGCCCCCTGAACGACCCGTCGCCGGCGCCGCTCCAGCGACGGCGCGGCGGGCCACGCACCGGCGCGCGCACGGCTTCGAACGGCGCGCCGCGGCGGGAGGTGCTACCCCCTCGCGCACCGTGAGCACCCGCGTTCCGCAAGAACAATCCGCCCCGCCGCCCGCCCCCGGCGGCAGGACCTCGCCCCCGCCCGCGTCCGGGAGCCCGGTCCGCTTTCCCGAGGAGCTGCCCATCTCGGCGCGGGTGCTCGACATCGCCCGGGCCATCGAGGGGCACCAGGTGGTGATCGTCGCGGGCGAGACCGGCTCGGGCAAGACCACGCAGCTCCCCAAGATCTGCCTGGCCATGGGCCGCGGGCTCTCCGCCCGCATCGGCGTCACGCAGCCGCGCCGCATCGCCGCCACCAGCGTCGCCGCCCGCGTCGCCAAGGAGCTCGACGTCGAGCTGGGCAAGGAGGTGGGCTACAAGATCCGGTTCTCGGACAAGACGAGCCGGGCGACGTACGTCAAGTACATGACCGACGGCATCGTCCTCGCCGAAATCCAGGGCGATCCGCGGCTCTCGGACTACGACACGCTCATCATCGACGAGGCCCACGAGCGCAGCCTCAACATCGACTTCCTGCTCGGTTATCTCAAGCGCCTCTTGCCGAGGCGGCCAGACCTCCGCGTCATCGTCAGCTCCGCGACGCTCGAGACGGATCGATTCTCTTCCTACTTTGACGGGGCTCCCGTCATCGAGGTCTCCGGCCGCACGTATCCTGTCGAGGTCATCCACCGGACCCCGGAGAGCGGAGAGGCGGAGGTCGCCGACGCGGTCGCCAACACGGTCGAGGAGATCACCTCGATAGACCCGCGCGGCGATATCCTCGTCTTCCTCCCGGGCGAGCGGGAGATCCATGATACGATGGCTGAACTGGAGCGCCACGGCCTGCCGCACACGACGCTGCTGCCGCTCTACGGGCGGCTGCCCCAGGGCGACCAGCAGCGCGTCTTCCAGCCACTCCCCGGGCGGCGGATCGTGCTCGCCACCAACGTGGCGGAGACGTCGCTCACCATTCCAGGCATCGTGTACGTGGTCGACGCGGGGCTCGCCCGCGTCAACCGGTACAGCCCCCGCACGGGCGTCACCCAGCTCCAGATCGAGCCGATCTCGCGCGCGAGCGCCGACCAGCGCAAGGGGCGCGCGGGCCGCGTGCAGAGCGGGGTTTGCTTCCGGCTCTACGCCGAGCAGGACTACCAGGCGAGGCCCGCGTACACCGATCCGGAGATCCTGCGCGTCGGCCTCTCGGGCGTCATCCTGCAGATGAAGGCGCTCGGGCTCGGCGACATCGAGGACTTCCCGTTCCTCGACGCGCCGTCGAAGCGCGCCGTGGACGAGGGCTACCGGGTGCTCGAGGAGATCGGCGCGCTCGACGACGCGGGCGCGCTCACGGACATCGGCAGGAAGCTCGCGCGGCTGCCGCTCGATCCGCGGCTCGGCCGGATGGTCCTCGGCGGCGAGCAGGAGGGGGCGCTCGCCGAGGTGCTGATCATCGCCGCCGCGCTCGGGGTGCAGGACCCGCGCGAGCGGCCGCTCTCCGCGCAGAAGCAGGCCGACGACGCGCACCGGAGGTTCAAGGACGAGGGCTCGGACTTCGCGGGGCTCCTGAAGATCTGGGCCTTTTACCAGGAGGCGCAGGGCCGGCTGACCCAGAACCAGCTGAGGAAGACCTGCCGCGATCACTTCCTCTCATACCTGCGCATGCGCGAGTGGATCGACGTGCACCGGCAGCTCAGCCGCATCACGAAGGACATGGGGTTCTCGCCGAACACGACGCCCGCGAAGGGCGACGCCATCCACCGCGCGCTCCTGCCCGGCCTGCTCAGCCGTATCGGCATGTGGAACCAGGAGAACAAGGTCTATCTCGGCGCCCGGCAGACGCGCTTCCAGCTCCACCCCTCGTCCGGGCTCGCGAAGAAGCCGCCCGCGTGGATCATGGCCGCCGAGCTGGTCGAGACGTCTCAGCTCTTCGCCCGGATGGCGGCGGCCGTCGATCCCGCGTGGATCGAGGCCGTGGCCGGGCCGCTCTGCAAGCGCAGCTACGGCGACCCTCACTGGGCCGCGAAGCCGGCGGCGGTGATGGCCAAGGAGCAGGTGACGCTCTACGGGCTGCCGATCGCGCGCGACCGCAGGATCGATTTTGGACCGATCAGTCCAGAATCCGCGCGCCGGATCTTCCTCCTCCACGCCCTGGTCCGGCAGGAGTACGCGACGCGCGCGCCCTTCATGGACGCGAACCGCCAGCTCTTCGAGGAGGTCAGCCGGCTGCGCGACAAGGCGAGGCGGAGCGAGATGCTCGCGGACGAGCACGCGCTCGAGCTCTTCTTCGACCGGCGGGTGCCCGAGGGCGTCTACAGCGGCAAGACGTTCGAGGCGTGGCGGAAGGAGGCCGAGGCGAAGGACCCGCGGGTGCTCCACCTGTCGATCGCCGATGTCCTGCTCGACGAGGCCGCGGAGCTCTCGCCCGAGCGCTTCCCCGACGCGCTCGAGCTCTACGGGGCTACCGTGCCGCTCTCGTACCGCTTCGACCCGGGCGAGGACGACGACGGCATCGCCCTCGCCCTGCCGCTCGTGCTCCTGCCGCAGGCCGACCCGGACGAGCTCGAGTGGATGATCCCCGGGTGGCACGCCGAGAAGACCGCGCTGCTGCTCGAGTCGCTGCCGAAGGCGCTGCGCAAGGCGCTCGTGCCGCTCCGCGAGGTGGCCCGGGAGATCGCGGCGGATCTGCGGCCGTTCCAGGGCCCGATGCGGGCGGCGCTCGCGCGCGCGGTCGAGGACCGCACCGGCGAGCGCGTGCCGCCCGACGCGTTCCGGCCCGACGAGCTCCCGCCGTACCTGCGCTTCTACTTCCGCGTGATCGGCGAGGATGGCCGGGTGATCGGCGAGGGGCGCGACCTCAGGGAGCTCAAGGACCGCCTGTCCGGCCGGGCGCGCGACGCCTGGGCGAAGGTGGGCAAGGCGGGCCTGGAGCGGGACGGGCTCACGTCGTTCAGCCTGGAGTCGCTGCCGGAGCGCGTGCAGGTCGACGCCGGGGGGCAGAAGGTGTTCGGCTACCCGGCGCTGATCGACGGGGAGGCGTCGGTGTCGGTGCGCGTGCTCGCGTCGCGCGCCGCGGCCGCCGAGGCGACGCGCGCCGGGCTGCGGCGGCTCTTCGTGCTGCAGCTCGGGTGCAAGATGAGCCAGATCGAGCAGCCGCTGCGCAGCGCCGTGTCCGTGAGCGGGCTCGGGGCCAAGGTGGCGCCGGGCGAGCCCGGCCTGGCCCGGCAGATCGCGCTGCGCGCGCTCGACGAGACGTTCCAGCTCGGCGATCTCGCCGCGTTGCCGAGGACCCGGGCCGCGTTCCAGGCGCGCCTGGACAGCGGCCGGCGGTCGCTGCCGGGCGTGCTGGGCAAGGTCGCGGGGCTGGCGCGGGACATCGGCGTCGAGCTCGATCGCGTGCAGGCGATGCTCCGGTCGATGACGGGAAAGCCGGGCGCGTCGCGGCCGGCGCTCGACGACGCGCGCACGCAGGTCGAGCTCCTGCTGCCCGTGGGGCTCTTCTCGCGCGCCCCGCTCGACCGGCTCGCGCACCTGCCCCGCTACCTGCGCGCCGTCCAGATCCGGCTCGAGCGGCTGCCGAACGGGCCGCAGAAGGACCAGGCCAAGGCAGCGCAGGTGCTGCCGTTCTGGCAGGACTACCTCAAGCACCAGCAGGGGCTCCGCGACAAAGGGGTTCCCGCGGAAGAGCTGGAGTCGTTCCGCTGGCTGATAGAGGAGCTCAGGGTGTCGCTCTTCGCGCCCGAGCTGAAGGCGGCTGTCCCGGTGTCGACGCAGCGGCTGTCGGAGCAGTGGAAGCGGATGATGGGGTAACGCGGCCAGCGCGACGAGCGATGAGGCGCCGCCGATCGCATTCCCATTCGACACACAGGCTTCTCACGCCTCCGTCTCTTTTCTTGTTTCTCTGTCTCTCCAGAGAAGCGCCGGCAGGTTCCCCTTCGCCCGACCCGACCTGATATGTAGCTCGTCATGAGCATGAAGGCCTCGCGAGCCCTCTCTCGAGCGTTGATCCTCGCCGCATCGGTCTTCGTGACCACCGCCGGTCGCGCCGAAACGGGAGCGAGCGACGCCCAGCGTCGACTCGAGCGCTCGGCCGACCGGGCCGTCGCGGAAGGTCAGCTCGCGAAGGCGCGGGACATCTGGCTTCAGCTCTGGCAGCTGGAGCCGTCGGAGAAGGCGGCCTGCAATGTCGGGCAGCTCGCGTTCCGCGTCGCGGACATGCCCAGAGCGGCGGAGTTTCTCGCCCTGTGCCTCGAGAAGACGCCGGCCCCGGGGGGCGGCGAGGCGCGCGAGCGGTACGCGAGCCGGGCGCTGGACCTGGCGCGAGCAAGGCAGGAGGTCGGCGCGCTGACCTTCGCCGTGCCGCAGGGCGCGCAGCTCTCGATCGACGATCGCCCCGTCGGTCGCGCGCCGCTCGGCCGCGAGGTGTTCGTCGCCCCCGGGTCGCACCGCGTCCGGGCGGCGCTCGGCACGGCGGCGAAGGAGACGGCCGTCGAGGCGCGCGCCGGGGAGGCGCGCCTGGTCGTCATCGACCTCGCGGCGCCAGCGCCGGCGCCGGTCGCCGACCAGCGCCGGCAGGCGACGCCGCGCGCGCCGGCGCCGCCGCGCCTGCTGGCGCCGGCGGGGCAGGCGGATGAAGGACCGGCGGCGGGGCTCATCCTTGTGGGGGGCGTGGCGACCGCCGGCTGCTTCACGCTCGGCGCGATCTTCCTCACGGAGTCGCGCGGACACGAGCGGAGGTTCGACGACCTGATCGCGCGCAACCACGGCGGTTACCGGATCGCCGGCGCGGAGCTGCAGCGCGCGCAGAGCGCCTACAGCGCCATGGAGCGCGCCGACGAGCGCGCGGCTGTCGCGCTGGTCGCCGGCGCGCTCCTCGGCGCGGGGACGCTGGTCTATGCCCTCTTTCCAAGGAGCCGCGGCCCCAGGCTGACCGCCACCGGCCCGGGGCTCGGCCTGGAGCTGACGTGGTAGACGGCGCCGGGCTCGGGTACCGGATCGTCGCGCAGCTCGCGGGCCGCGGCGGAGCGGACGTCTATGCCGCCGTGGATCGCGCGGGGAGGAGCGCGCTGCTTCACGTGAGCGAGCGGGTGCCCGAGGGGTTCCTCGACACGCTGGAGCGGCTCCGCGCGGTGAGCCTGCTCCTCGACGAGGTCCCGCGGGTGCTCGACGGAGGCCTCGGCGGCTCGTTCTGCTGGGCGGCCATCGAGCGGCGCGATGGCCCGTCGCTGCGCGCGCTCATCGAGGACCGATCGAGGGATCTCGGGCCGTCATGGGCGCTCTCGCAGGTCGCCGAGTTCGCCGAGGTCCTGAGGACCGCGCACGCTTCGGGGATCTTGCACGGGGACCTCTGCCCGGAGGCGTTCGTCCTGTTCGGCGACGGCTCGTTCCAGCTCGCCGGGCTGGGCATCGCGCAGCTCTTCGGCCTCGACGCGGCGGCCATGGCGCACCGGGCGCCCGAGCAGCTCTCTACGCCCGCGATCCTCGACGAGCGGACCGACGTGTACGCGCTGGGCCTGGTCCTCTACGAGCTCCTCGGGCGACGCCGGCCGTTCGCCGGAGGTCCGCCGGAGGAGCTCGCCTGCCGCGTCGCGTGCGAGGTGCCCCCGGCGATCGAGACGATCGTGCCGCTGGCGCCGTCGGTCGCGGGGGTCGTGAGGAGGGCGATCGAGAAGGACCCCGACGTCCGGTACCGGGACATGGCGGAGCTCATCGGGGCGCTCCACGCGGCGATCGAGGGCTGGTGTCGCTGGCAAGCCGAGCTGGAGCGGGGGATGGAGCCGGGCGCAGGCTCCGGGGTGCGCGGCCCGATGCCGGCCGCGGATGGAGCGCGCTCCAGGCATCCGGCGCCGCTGTCGACGCCGTCCGGACCGCCGACGCTGCCCTCCGGCGTGACGAGCAGGTCGCCCGGGGTCTCGGAGGACGGCGAGGGGCAGCACACGCCGCCGCCCGTCGACTCGGCCGACCGTGAGGAGCAGCACGCGCCTCGTCTCGGCACCTCGACTGACCTGGAGGAGCAGCACGCGCCCCGTCCTGGGACCTCGGCCGTGCTGCCCGAGGTACCTCCGCTCCTCGTGCCTGAGCCGCCGCTCGCGGCGCCGCAGCCGGCACCGACGCCCGCGCCGCCGGCATCTCCGGTCGCATTGCGGGAGCTGGCAGCGCCGTCTCTCGCGCGGGCTGAGGCCGCGCCGACCGCGCCCGGACCTCGCCGCGGCCGGCGGCGGATCGCCTGCGCGGCAGGCGCGCTGGTCCTCGCTGTGGCAGCGGCGCTCGTCGCCTGGTCCCAGCTCATCTTGCCCCGAACAGCGCACGTCCCGGCCGTCGCCCGGCTTCCGCACCCTCGCGCGCTGATCTTGAGCCCCGCGGCCCCTCCGTCGGAGCGCCGCCCGGCGACGTCTGTCCCCCGTGCTCCCCCGCCGCGCACCGCGCCCGTGCCGCCACGCGCCCGCCCGGAAACGACAGGCCGAGTACCAGCGTCAGGTCGGCCCTTCGAGGAGGACGAGCCGCAGCCCCCCTGCGGCGCCGACTGGTACACCTGCGGAGCCCAATGGCCAGGCGCGCGCTCCTCCACATTCCATTAACGCACTTGGATTTTCCATCTACCCCGGCACTTTCTGCCGAACGCTGTGACCAGGTGCGTGTTCACCACTTTCCAGTGAAGCACCGCGATTTTCCAGCTTATTCCGGCCCTTTCTGTCGATTTCTTACGCGCGTCCTCAACTCCAGTCCTGTATAGGAGGGGCTGCACATGGGCAGTCCGCGCGCCTCCGCTGGCTCTTTCGCTGGCGAGCGACGGTGGATGTCCGGAGGTGCTGCTCCTATGAGACTATTTCTTCGTGGCGTGGTGCTCGCCACGCCGGCCATCGCGATCGCTGCGGGGCTCGTCGCCTCCTGCTCGGGAGATGCGCCGTGGCTCGGCGGTTATTGCGATACCGACGCCGATTGCCACACCGGGTACCAGGACGTCCCCGGCGCGGTCTGCACGGGCAGCCGGTGCGTGTGTGTCGATCCGGATACCCACATCTGTTGCCTTCCCAGCGAGTCGAGCAATCCGGATTGCCCCCTCGCGTGCAGGCCCTGCCCGGAGTGCGCGCCGGGCACCGAGGGGTGCGCACCCGATGGCGGCGTCGACGCGGGCTGCCGGAGCGACGCCGAGTGCCCAGGACCGCCGAGTTCGGCGTGCGGCGCCGGGCGCTGCGTCGAGGGAGCGTGCGATGTGGAGATCCACCCCGGACCGATCGCCTCGCAGCGAAAGGGAGATTGCCGGCGGGTGGAGTGTACGACCGCGGGCGAGCTCGTCGAGATCGACGACCCGTCGGACGTCTATGACGACGGGGAACAGTGTACGTACGATAGCTGCGGTGCCAGCGGGCCGATCAATATGCTCGTGCTCGCCGGCGTGGTGTGCCCGGACACCCGCGAAGGCATATGTCATGGAGGGACTTGTGTCGCGTGCTACGCGGCCGATCCGACGATGAACAACTGCCCCAGCGGCATGGCGTGCGACGACGTGCTGTGCGTACCAGCGCACTGCACAAACGATGCTGTCGATGCCGCGCTCGGGGAGGCCGCGAGGGATTGCGGCGGTCCGTGCCGGCCCTGCATCATCGGCGAGGCCTGCCGGTCGAGCGCCGATTGCAAGAGCAGCGTCTGCGACGGGGATCGCTGCGCGCCGGCGACGTGCGACGATGGCGTACGGAACGGGGACGAGACGGGGATCGACTGCGGGGGACCGCCCTGTCCACCCTGCCCTGCGGGGCGAGGCTGCAGGACGGGCGCGAGCTGCGAGAGCGGCGTCTGCTGGGCGGGCATGTGCCGGGAGGCCTCGTGCACCGACGGCGTGATGAACCAGGGCGAGAACGGCGTGGATTGCGGCGGCAGTTGCGCGCCGTGCAGGTAGCACAGCGGACGAAGCGTTGTGCGCCATCGTGAAGGCGGCCTGGCCGAGCGCTGCCCCGCTCGGCCAGGCGGTCCAGCTCGGCCAATCGATGCTCGCGAAGACGCGCTCCCTCTCCGTCGCCTGGACCTCCGGCCGGCGCCCTCGATCAGCCGCGCGGATCGGGAGCGCTGTCGCGCTGCTCCTCACAAACGAGCGAGCCGGCCGTCTTCGAGCAACACCCAGAGGGCTGAGGGCGCTTATGCTTCGCATCGGTGAGCTGATCGATCCCCGTGCCTCGAAGCCGCATCCCACGTTTCGGTAAGTCCCTGCCACGCCCGCTCGCGGTAGCCTTGCCTACATCCGGCTGCTCAGCAATTCACCCTTGCTGAAATTTATCAGGTCACACGCAGGGCATACAAACAGCAGGAAATACGGCTCTCGCCGTGTCTTCTCGGTTGAGGCGCCGGGAATCGACCCCGGAGCTGAATCTACGGGGCGGATGCGCGAGAGATACGGCAGATGCCGCGTCGGAGGCGTCGGAGCGGTGTCGGAGGCCATCGAGGGCTCAGTTCCTCTCGTATACCCGAGTGCCCTCTCGTGGCGCCCCGTGCCCCGGAGTCGGGGCACACGCAGGTCACACGATGGCGAACGAGCCCAGCCGATGCCCGTAACGGGGCGGAGAGCCGTCGAGATCCGCTTCGGACGTAGCGAGCCAGCGGGTGAACGGGACGGTGCCGAACTCGCTGACGCACGCCTTGACGATCCACGTTGCCTGTCGCGCACCGGCCCTCGTATGCAAGGACCGTTCGGACGTAATGTGGTCCAGGTCACCTGTTGACGCCGCCTTCCGGTAGGAGAAGCATCCGGGATCGGGGGAGGGCATGAGGCACGGTCTGAAGGCAAAGACGCGCGTGCTCGTGCTATGCGGCTGTGCCTGTGCGCTCGTCAGTAGTGTTCCGGCGCCGGCACACGCACTCGAGTTCAGCGGCGGCGTCAGCGTGGGCGGGATCCAGGTCGGGATCGAGCCCAGGCTCGCCGTGAGCCCCTTCGCCGGGTGGCTCTGGCGCAGCGAGGGAGACTTCAGGCTCGAAGCCCACAACATGCTCAGCATCGTTCCTGGCGCTGGTGTCGGGATCTACGACCGAGCGGCCGTCACTCTTGGGTACGCCACGAAGACAACGACCGTCAGCCTCGGGCCGTCCCTTGCGATCTACTCAATGCCGGTGTGTGGTGCCGTAATCTGTGACCGCGTGGTGGGGGTCGCACCAGGCGGCCGCGCCCAGTCCGATTGGTACTTCGCCGGGCCCTTGGGCGTGTCCACCAGCGTCCATGTGGACTGGGCTGGTGGCAGTAGTCGCGTTCTTCCTGGAAGTCTGGTCGTGATGGTGACCACTGGACCCGTTTGGAGAATTGAGGTAAACCCGAGATGAGCAAGCTGTTTGTTGTTATAAGCCTCGGCCTCGTGGCGTGCAATTACGATGTTGGAGAGTGCTATCTCCGCGGTGAGGGGGACGAAGGCGCCGGCGGTAGCATCATCACCCCGACAGGAGGGGATGGGGCCTTCGGACATGTGCCGGCAAGGCCGCAAAACGCGCCGGTGGGAAGCGGATCCTATGAGGCGATGGCAGGGTGCACCCCCGACTGCCTAGAGGCGTGCAAGGAAAAGTGCGACCAAGCATGGGAACGATGCTGGGACAATTGCTCCAAAGGAGACAGGAACTGTCGGAGCCAATGCACCGAGGAACTTGGGCGATGCCTCAAAGAGTGTGACAAAAGGTGTAAGTGATGCTGGATCTAGTTTTCAAGGTGACCGGAGAGGGCGGCGAGTCGCGTGACATCCTGGTTCGCATCCACGAGCCAACCCGAAACACACCGGAGGGAAAGTGGCCGTGGGTTATCCCTGTGGAGGTTGACGGGCGCAGCTACAACGTACCCGGGGAGGATCCTCTAGATGCGATCGAGAGCGGAGCTCGTCACGCCGCGATCCTGTTGCGCGAGCTCCATGGCGATGCGCTCGATCCGCCCCTCGAGCCGCGAATGAAGGAGGGCCAATAATCGACTCACGGATGCGCCAAGCCTGCCCATCGCTGGGACCGAGGCGTACTCAGCATCAGCTCCCTGGGTGCTGCTCGAAGACGGTCGGCTCGCTCGGCTGTGAGGACCAGCCTGTGGCAGGGAGGCCGGCCTGCGCCGCGTTGCCCGGGGAGCACGGGGTGAGGCCTCCGGCCCGCGGCAGCGCGGGAGCACGTCTCGGGAGCACCGACTTTATCGAGCTGGGCCGCTGGCTCTGTCGGGCCGCATGGGCGCCCGCAGACCAGGAATTCCAAATATTCCCGGCAGTGGCCTCCATGCATTTGTCTGGCTATGCGATCATAAGTAGATCCGTCGAGCGGGATACGTGATCCCGCCGATCTACCTGCCCCCTCAGCGTCATCTGGCCGAGCCATAGAGCCAAGCAAGTTACATCTATGCATTCCAGCTTGAAACCACCTCTCTACGTTGCGATCCTACTCTACGAGTCATGGTCGTTGGACCCATCCTACACACCCCTGTTCGAAGAGTGTTTCGTCCTCCTCCGCGCCGACAATGACGAGCAGGCACGTGTGCGCGCCGAGCAACACAGCCGCGCGCATGAGACGTGCTTCAACAATGCCGCAGGCCAGGAGATCCACTGGAAGCTGAAGCACGTTGTAGATGTGAGCCGTGTTCTGTCGGAGACTCTCGACGACGGCGCGGAGCTCTACTCACGACACTTCAAGGATTACGGCGCATATCACGCGTTTGAGCCGCTGCTCGGCAGTGGCCTTGACTGACAGACGATGAGGAGGGGAGCCCCGCCTCTCGGAGTCCATGGCGCCCGGAGGTGCCGCAGGCGCCAGATCGAGGCGCGCGTCGGTGAGCTCGGCGCCGCCGCCATCCACCGCGGCGGGGGACGATCACCCGCCGAGCGGCGCGGCCAGGGCTTGCTTGGCGAAGAGGAGCGCGTCGATCAGGGCCGCCCGCTCGGCGGGCGGCGGCGGCGCGGCGCTCCGCTCCCACGCCTTCTTTCGGTGGCTCGCCTTGACGAAGCGGAACGCCGCGACGGGGCGATCGCACGCCGAGCGAGCAAGCGGCGCGCTTCCTCGAGCGGATCGGCGGAGAGCGCGTCGCCGACGCCCATCTCGAGGACCTCCGCGGGGGAATGGAGGTCCGCCCCGAAGACGAGCCTCCGGAACGCTCGGCTGGGACAGGCGGCGCGCACGATCTTGAAGGCGGCCCCTCAGATCCCCACACCGGCGGCAGTATCCATGATTCCAGCGCGGGGATTGTTTCATCCAGCGGGGCGAAGTTGCCCAGGCCACATCCACCAAGACGATCCATGGCAGACGCTGCGGGGGTAGCGGGGGACGGGGGGGCTCGCGACGGGACGGGCTTGGGGGGCGCGGAACCGTGACTGTTTCCGCTCGGCCGCCGCGAGCCGAGGTGGGGTCACGGCGCTCCTGACGGGATCCGCAGGGTCGCATTCCCGTCCTCGTAGGTGGTCCAGCTGAGCAGCCGTCCTTCGGCGGTGGTCTGGTACTGCTCGATCCGCCGCGAGCCGCGCGCGCCGATGAGCCAGACGGTACCATTGTGGTGGTCGTCTTCATCGCCGTAATGAAAACGGATGGCATCGGGGGCGGCGCTCCACGAGCCCGTAGGAGGGATGCTCGACTCCTCATCGGCGGACAGACGAACCACCGTCGCCCCCACGCGGTGGACGCTCACGCGGGGCGATCCGACAACGTGGGCAGCCGACGCCAGGATCGCCGCGACGTGCTCGAGCGAGGGGGCGAGCACGAGGTCCGCGCGCGCCTCGTACACCTCCGGCTGCCCGTAGTGGCGCAGGAGCACGCCGCCCGAAGCGAAGTAGGCCTGATACGCGTCGGTCGCTTCGGAGACGACGGTGAGACCGAGCGACGCCGCGAGGGCGTCGCCCGTCGCGGGGCGGACCTTGACCCGGTATGCGCGATGCGCTTCCGCGGCCGAGAGCAACGCGCGCTGCTCGATGTATTTCTCGATCGAGGCGCTCTTGACGTTGGGCTGGGTGATCACCTCCCCCGCCTCGTTCATGAACAGGCCGCAGACCCCCTCGCTGCCGATCGGCACCATCGTGCCGTCGAGGTCGAGCGGGTCATTCTCGTCGCGCATCGGCTCGTCATAGTAGATCCCGAGGGTGTCCTCGCCCCACGACAGCCCGCCGTAGAGGTGCTCGAAGTCGATGGCCGCAGCGAACAGCGGTCGATGGCAATCGGCCAGTCGGCGGGCGACGCTCTCGCGATCGCGTTCGCTGTCGTCGCGCTCCGCGGAGAGGAGGAGCTGCTGAGCGCGAGGGGAAAACAGGTGCAGGGGCAGGGGAGGTCGCATAGGCCGTCTGTCAGCGGAACACGGGCACGTTCTGGATTGTGAACACCTGGGCGATATTGGGCATGGCCTGCGCGACGGCCTGCGGCGTCATGACCCGGTTCGACAATCCCATGTTGTTCAGGGTCGGGCCGCAGAAGTCGCACGGTGCCTTGTAGCTGCCCGAGGTCGGGCCGCCCTTGTTCATGGGTACGACGGCGACGACCCCCTGTTGGATCCGGTTCAACATGGTGGCGTCGCCGGGGTTCGGCTGCTTCGCGAGCCAGTTGCGATAATCGGTGAGCGCCGCCGGCTCCGCGCATTTTCCTCGCTGATCAGGGCTCGCCGTGGAGCCCTGAGGCAGCTGGTTCGCGTTGGGAATGTGATCCGAGATGTCCGGGTGAACGTTCTGTGGGCTACCACCAGAGTTGCGCCGCCACGCGTACAAGTTACTTCCGTTGGCGTCCTGCCCCACGAGCCGCTCCGGAGGCCCGTTGTTGGTTACCATGACACACTGGCAGGGAACAAGGCCGTGCGGGTCCGTCATCGTGTTAGGATCTCGCACATAACGGTACAAGTTGTGTCCGCCGCGCAGCGAGATGGGGTCGTGCGACAGGTACCGGCCCGTGTCTGGATCGTAATAGCGAAAGTGATTATAGTGGAGGCCCGTCTCCTCGTCCTCGTACTGACCCGCGAAGCGAACGGCTTGTGCGTACCTTGGAACCAGGAGCGGGCACCGTCCTGCCCAGCCCGGATCGCGAGAGCTCGCCCACGACGGCGCCGCCAGCGTCCACGAGGTGCGTCGGCGCTCCGTTCGGATCGTTCACGTAGTGCACCCACTCGCCGGCGGCCGCGCCGCGGGCGTCCCAGCGCACATCGCGATGAGCGAGCACGACGGGGCCATCTCCCGCTACCCAGTACCTCCGATCGTCGACGACGGGGTTGCCCAGATCGTCGGCCGAGCGCTTGATTTCCTGTATGACCGCCGCGCCATCCCACAGGAACCTGGTGCTCGAGCGCCGGAATGATCTCAACGGGGGCTGCAGAAGACAAGGATCTCAGGCGACCACCGGACGGAGCGGGCCTCGGCGGCCTCCGTGCCAACATGCAGGAGCCCCTTCGCCGCTCCTTTTTTCACCGCTCCCCGTGGCGTCCGCAGTTCGGCCATGGCGTCGACAGGCATCATCGCGGCGAAAGGTGGAGAAGTCCGGCTATCCCTGGCCGGACCTCTAGCGGGCGGAACAAGGCGCCGCCGCCGTCCACCGTGGCGGGGAGGTTCACCCGCCGAGCGGCGCGGCCAGGGCTTGCCTGGCGGAGAGGAGCGCGTCGATCAGGGCCTCCCGCTCGGCGGGCGGCGGCGGCGCGGCGATCCGCTCCCACGCCTCCTTTCGGTGGCTCGCCTTGACGAAGCGAAACGCCGCGGCCGGGCGGTCGCACGCCTTCGCGAGCAAGCGGCGCGCGTCCTCGAGCGGATCGGCGGAGAGCGCGTCGCCGACGCCCATCTCGAAGACCTCCGCGGGGGAATGGAGGTCCGCCCCGAAGACGAGCCTCCGGAACGCTCGGCTGGGACAGGCGGCGCGCACGATCTCGAAGGCGACGCCCGGAAAGGGGATACCCACGGCGAGCTCGGTGAGCCCGAGCTTGTGGTCGCCGGCGCCGAGGGCGATGAAGTCGGCGCACAGCGCGAGCACGAGGCCGCCCGCGATCGCGTGGCCGTGCACGGCGGCGGCGAAGGGCTTCGCGAAGCGGAACGCGGCGCCGAAGGCGGCGTCGAAATCGTCGAGGAAGCCCGCGAGCCCCGCGCGATCGAGCGACGCGACCTCGCGCAGATCGAGCCCCGCCGAAAGGCACTTGCCGGTGCCGCGGACGAGGACGCCGCGCACGGCGTCGTCCTCCGCGAGCCGCCGGAAGACGTCGGTCATCTCGCGGAGCACCGCCTGGTTCATGGCGTTGACCTTGGGTCGGTTCAGCGTGACCTCGGCGATGCCGTCCCTCGTGAGCACCTCGATGAATTGCATGGCGAGAGCATCGCGCACGGGCCGATCGCGGCGCAAGCTCGCGCGTCCGGCGGCGAACGAGCTGCGCGGTGGGGTGCGGGAGGAGGAGTAGCGCGAACGGCGGCGGCACCTGCCCGCCGACGAAGCTCACCAGCACGGCGCATCTTCCTTCCGTGGGCTTGCACACGTGATCACGATGAGAAGGCGTACTGGAACGTTCCGCTGCACGCCGGCCACGGTCCCCCACCGCCCGCTGCACGCCGGCCACGGTCCCCCCACCGCCCGCTGCACGCCGGCCACGGTCCCCCCACCGCCCGCTGCACGCCGGCCACGGTCCCCCCACCGCCCGCTGCACGACGCCGGCGGTCCCCCCACCGCCCGCTGCACGCCGGCCACGGTCCCCCACCGCCCGCTGCACGACGCCGAGCGCTGCCGCTCAGCCTCCCCCCGGCGCCACGTCGTTCCGGCGCTCCGCACGCAGCCGCCGCGCGACGACCACGTGGCCGAAGAGAGCCGCCATCACCATCACCGCGGGCAACCAGACGAACGGCGGGTAGCAAACCCAGGTGTTCACGTGGCCCGGTTCATCGCCGAACGCGCGGATCATCGGGGATGACAGCAGCGCCACCGCCGCGACCACGAAGAGCAGGGCGCTGCCGAGCGCGTTCCACCCCGCGACGACCCAGCGCGGGACCCGGCTCAAGGCGAGGAGCGGCGCGAGCACGAGCGCGCTCGCGCCGGTCAGGATGTCGAGGTTGTGCCCGGAATAGGACATCTCCGCGGGCATGACCCCCTCGAGGGCCGCCCGGTGCATGAGCAGCTCGAGCGGGAAGCGGAACGCCTGCGCGCCCACGAGCGCCGCGAGCGGCAGGCCGAGCGCGAAGCGCCGCCCGACCGGAGAGAGCCCGAGACCGAGCCCTCCGCAGAGCACGCTCGCGAACACCAGCGCCATCGGCGGCGGCCGCAGATCGAAGTGCGCGAGCACCCCGCTCGCCGCGAGCGCCCATGTCGCGCCCATCCACAGGACGACCCCCGCCGCCGCCATCGCGGCCGCGCGCGCGGACCGCGCCGCCCCCACGGCGGCGCTCCCGCGCGCGAACCCCCACACGAACAGGGCCGCGACGAGCAGCGCCAGCGCAGCAAAGCCGAGCTCGAGCGGCGCCGACGCGGCGGGGGGCGGATACGTCATGGCCCGCTTGTACACGAGCGACCCGCGCAGGAACAACCTCTGTCCTGGACCTCCGCGTCACACGTCGATGGACCTCGATGAGGAGAGCGCTACTGCTCTTCTGGATTTCGCTCTCCTCGCCCACCCCGCCTGTCAGGGCGATAACGTCCCTCCCGTCTCCCGCTTACCGCGCCCGGACGAGCGGTGTGTCGACGAGGTGCTCGGACATGAACCACACCTGCATCTCGTTGACGCGCACGATCTGACTGATGAGCAGGTCGTTCGTCCCGTCGTCGCCGCCCTCGGCCGCCTTGCCGGCCGCCTCGCGCGCCTCGATCAGGATCTGCTCGTGCGCCTCGAGCAGCCGCGAGATCTGCACCGGCACCTCCTCGCGCCCCCGCGGCGGCCGCTCGATCTTCGACATCTCCGCGACGTCGTGCGGCATCGCGATCGCGATCCCGCCGAGCGTCTGCACCCGCTCGGCCAGGTCGTCGACGAGCTTGGCCTGCTCTTCATAGTGCTTGTCGAGCAAGAGGTGCAGCGAGTAGAAGGTCGCCCCCGACACCTGCCAGTGGTGCTTCTTGTACATGTCGCGCAGCACCATCGTGTCGCTCAAGATCTGGTTGAGCGCCTTGACGCTCGCCGCGCGCACGTCGTCGCCCAGGCCGAGCGGATAGCGGGCCAGCGCCCCGTAGGGCTGAATCTCCTCCCCGCGCTGCCGCAAGATCGGTTGAGCCTCGGGCCCCGGCCGGCCGTCTCCGGTCGTCTGCTCACGAAACTGAGTCATGGTCGCCATGGTCGCCCCTCCCGTTACCAGGCCTTCTTCGCGTTCGAGTCGCCCGTTGGCAACCCCACCCGGAGCGCGTCGAACGCGCCTGTGCGCCGCCGGTCGCGCCGGCTCCTCTGCCGCGCTGGCTGCTCTGTCGCGGCACCCACCCGTCGCGCTGGCTCCTCTCGCGCTGCCTCGCCCGCCGCGCCCGCCGCGCGACAGTTTGTTTCGCGAAGTTTTCCGGCGCCCGCCGCGCGCGCTCTCGCGGCGCCGCCCCGCCCGGTTTTCCACAAGGCGTACGCCGTCTTGCGCGCCGCGCGCGCCGAATGAGCACTGGACTCAGAGCTCGGCTCGCTGGCACGCTGGTAGCCGGTGAGGACCGTCCTCGGGTCCTCGGCGAGCGATGCAGGCAGGAGACATCATAGACGGCCGGTTCTGCATCGAGCACCTGGCCGCCTCGGGCGGCATGGGGGCCGTCTACAGGGCCCACGATCGAGAGACCGGCGAGGCCGTGGCCATCAAGCTGCTCACCAACGAGGGCGCGCAGCACCTCGGCCGCTTCGCGCGCGAGGCGCAGGCGCTCGCGGCCGCCCGCGTGCCGGGCGTCGTACGGTACGTCGCGCACGGCACGACCGCGTGGGAACAGCCGTACATCGCCATGGAGTGGCTCGAGGGCGAGACGCTCTCCGAGCGGCTCACGCACAAGGGGCTCACCCTCGAGGAGACCGTGGAGCTCGGCCTGCGCGTCGCGAGGACGCTCGGCGCCATCCACGCGCTGGGGCTCGTCCACCGCGACCTGAAGCCGAGCAACCTGCTGATCGAGGAAGGCTCGCTCGAGCGGGTCAGCCTCATCGACTTCGGGCTCGCCCGCGCCGTCACCGACGAGCCGCTCACGGCCGCGGGCCTCGTCCTCGGCACGCCCGGGTACATGGCCCCCGAGCAGGCGCGCGGTGAGCTCAGCGTCGACGCCCGCGCGGACGTGTTCGCGCTCGGGTGCATCCTCTACCGGTGCCTGACCGGCCGCGCCGCCTTCCAGGGGAACGGCGGGCTCGCCGTCCTGATGAAGGTCCTCCTCGAAGACCCGCCCCGCGTGCGCGAGCTCAGGCCCGGCACCCCCGCCGCGCTCGACCGCCTCGTCGCCCGCATGCTCGCGAAATCGCCGTCGGACCGGCCCGCCGACGGCGGCGCCGTCGCGGACGAGCTCGCGCAGATCGGCGCGCCCGAGAGCAACCTGGGCGGGCCCCGCACCTTCCCGCCGCGGGCGGTGGAGCTCACGACCGGCGAGCGCCGCGTGATGTGCCTCGTGGTCACCCACGAGCGCCCCGCCGAGGGCGACGCCGCGGAGGAGCCGCGCCGGGCGCAGCTCTGGCAGCTCCACGACGTGGCCGAGCAGTACCGCGGCGAGCTCGAGCTCCTCGAGGGCCGCTCGCCGATCATCGTGCTGTCGGGCGCCGGCACGCCGACCGACCTCGCGGCGCGGGCCGCCCGGTGCGCGCTCGCCCTCAAGGAGCTGCTCGGCGGCGCGCCCGTCGCCCTCGCCACCGGCCGCGCGGAGCTGGCGGCGCGCGTGCCCGTCGGCGAGCTGATCGACCGCGCCTTCCAGATGCTCGCGGCCGACGACGACCGCTTCCCCCTCGCCGGCGTCCGCATCGACGAGGTGACCGCGGGCCTCATCGGCGCCCGGTTCGACGTCACCGAGGACGCCGCCGGGCGCGTCCTGCACGGGGCGCGCGACGAGCGCACCGCGCAGCTGCTCGGCAGGCCGACCACGTACGTCGGCCGCGAGCGCGAGCTCGCGATGCTCGAGGCGGAGGTCGAGCGCTGCATCGACGAGGGCGCCGCCGGCGCGGTGCTCGTGACCGCCGAGGCAGGCATGGGCAAGTCGCGCCTGCGCCAGGAGCTCATCCGCAAGCTCCGCGAGCGCGGCGACAGGATCGAGGTCTGGATCGGGCAAGGCGACCCCATGGGCGCGGGCGCCGCCTTCGGCCTGCTCGCGAGCGCGCTCCGCCACGCCCTCGGCATCGTCGAGGGCGAGCCGCTGGAGGCGCGGCAGCGCAAGGTCCGGAGCCGCGTCGAGCAGCACCAAGGGCTCGACGTCCCCCGCGTCGCCGCCTTCCTCGGCGAGCTCGTGGGCGCGCCGTTCCCCGACGAGAACGACGTGCAGCTCCGGCTCGCGCGGCGCGACGCGGTGCTGATGGGCGACCAGCTCCGCCTCGCCTGGGAGGACTTCCTCGGCGCGGCGTGCGGCGCGGGGCCCGTGCTGCTCGTGCTCGAGGACCTGCAGTGGGGGGACCTCCCCACCGTCACGATGGTGGAGGGCGCGCTGCGCCTGCTCCGGGACACGCCGCTGCTCGTCCTGGCGCTCGGGCGGCCCGACGTGCACCGGGTCTTCCCGAAGCTCTGGGACGGCCGCCTCGTGCACGAGCTCCACCTGACGCCGCTGCCGCGCCGCGCGAGCGAGCGGCTCGTGCGCGAGGCGCTGGGCGCGCACGCGCGGCACGACCTCGTGGCGCGGCTCGTGGAGCGCGCGGACGGCAACGCGTTCTTCCTCGAGGAGCAGATCCGCGCCGTCGCGGAGGGCAAGAGCGAGGGCCAGCCGGAGACGGTGGTGGCGATGGTGCAGGCGCGGCTGGAGACGCTCGACGCGGAGGCGCGGCGGCTCCTGCGGGCGGCGAGCATCTTCGGCGAGACGTTCCGGGCGAGCGCGGTCGCGGCGCTGCTCGGGAGCATCGACATCGCGCCGCTGCTCTCGGAGCTCCTCCGGCGCGAGGTGATCGTGCGGCGCGGCGAGGGGCGGCGGCGCGACC
This sequence comes from Sorangium sp. So ce321, assembly GCF_051530195.1. Lineage (NCBI taxonomy): Bacteria > Pseudomonadati > Myxococcota > Polyangiales > Polyangiaceae > Sorangium > Sorangium sp. So ce321. The sequence goes on from NZ_CP150329.1 coordinate 10,610,968, forward strand.
ACGCCGAGTACTGCTTCCGCCACGCGCTCGTGCGCGAGGCCGCGTACGGCATGCTGACCGCGCGCGACCTCCGCATCGGCCACGCGCTCGCGGGCAGCTTCCTCGAGGCGGCCGGCGAGGGCGACCCGATGGTCCTCGCCGAGCACTTCGAGCGCGGCGAGGAGACGGCGAAGGCCGCGGAGTGGTACCTGCGCGCGGCCGACAAGGCCCTGCACGGCAACGACCTCGCCGCGGCGATCGCCTGCGCCGAGCGCGGCATCGCCTGCGCCCCGGACCCGGACACCGTGGGCGCGCTCCGCCTGGTCGAGGCCGAGGCGCTGCTCTGGCGCGGGGAGCCCGCGCTCGCGGAGCAGCGCGGGGTCGAGGCGACGCGGCACCTCGCGCCGGGCTCGGTGGCGTGGTTCTCGGCGTTCACCCAGCTCGCCGGGGCGGGGCACAAGCAGGGCCATTACGAGCGCGTCGAGCGCTGGATGATGGCGGTCCTCGGCACCGAGCCGCTCGCGGGCGCGCTCATCGCGCGGAACGCCTGCCTGCTCGAGGGGGCGATCGTGCTGCTGCTCGGCGGCCGCTACGCGTGCGTCGACGCGCTGATCGACGCGGTCGAGCAGGCGACGGAGGACGCGTCGGCCGCCGACCTCATGACCGAGGCGAAGCTGCTCTACCTGCACGGGCTGCTCCGGCAGCACAACGGCGATCCGAGCGCCTGCATCGCGAGCATGAGCGCGGCGCTCGCCGCGTTCGAGGACGTCGGCGATCGCCGCGAGGCGTGCAGGGCGCGGCTCAACATGGGGCTCTGCTACGTCCAGTTCGGGTACTTCGACGCCGCGGCCGAGGTGCTCCGCGCCGGGCTGGAGGAGGCGGAGAGGATGGCGCTCGACGACAGGGTCCCGAACGCCCTCCAGAACCTCGGCCTCGCGCTCGCGCACTCGGGCGAGGTCGACGAGGCCAGGGCGGCCCTGCGGAGCTCGATCGAGGCGCTGCAGCGCCGCGGCGACCGGCGCCGGGAGTGCGAGAGCCGGCTCCAGCTCGCGCGGGTCCTGTTGCTCGCGGGCGAGCCGGCGCTCGCCGAGGAGGAGTCGCGGGCGGCCGAGGCGCTCGCGAGGGCGGTGCCGGAGCGGCTGCCCGCGGCCATGGCGGCCCGCGCGCGCGCCCTGCTCGAGCTCGGGCGCGCCGGCGAGGCGCTCGCGGCGACGACGGAGGCGCTGTCGCTGCTCGAGTCGGACCGCGACGAGGAGGAGGGCTTCCTCGTGCGCCTGGTCCACGCCGAGGCGCTGTGGGCGTCAGGCCAGCTGGCCGAGGCGAGGGGCGCCATCGCCCTGGCCCGCAACGGGCTGCTCGTCCGGGCCGGGAGGATCAGCGACCCGGCCTGGCGCGAGCGCTTCCTGCGCGACGTGCCCGACAACGCGCGGATCCTCTCGCTCGCCCACGGCTGGCTCGACGAGGGCGAGCTCTGAAGCGCCGGGCCGTTGCAGGGACAGGCCGCCAGGCGCCAAGGGGAGAGCACATTCCATGACGCTTTCGGCTCCTCGGCGGGTGAATCCGTTTTGTCGCGCTGTACAGGCGATGTCGCAAGTAAGCTGAGCGCCTCCATCTGACCTTGTGATTGAGCACAGGGAGGAAGCGTCATGATGCGGTCGTCCGTTGTTCTGGTTCCCCTCGTAGCCCTCGCCGTGGCTGCCTCGTGCAGCAGCGAAGAGAAGCGCCCGCCTCCCACGGCGGGAAGCCTGACCACGAGCAGCGCCACGACGGGCGGAGGCGACGGCGGCGGCACCGGCGGGCAGGGCGGCGGAAGCGGCGGGCAGGGCGGCACCGGCGGAAGCGGCGGGCAGGGCGGCGGCACCGGCGGGCAGGGCGGCGACGGCGGACAGGGCGGCGGCACCGGCGGACAGGGCGGCGACGGCGGGAGCGGCGGGAGCGGCGGGAGCGGCGGAGCGAGCTGTTCCAACGGCATGAAGGACAGCAACGAGAGCGACCTCGATTGCGGTGGCCGCTGCGCTCCCTGCCACGTGGGCCAGGCGTGCGCGGTCGGCTCGGACTGCGAGTCGCGGAGCTGCGTGGGTGGCAGGTGCCTGGAGCCGAGCTGCAGCGACCGCGTGAAGAACGGCGACGAGACCGACATCGATTGCGGTGCGCTCTGCGCCGGCTGCGAGCCCGGGGACGGGTGCGCCAGGTCGACCGACTGCCGCGAGCTCGTCTGCGCCGAGCAGGTCTGCCTCGGGTCGAGCTGCCGTGACGGCGTGAAGAACGGACACGAGACCGACATCGACTGCGGCGGAGCGGATTGCAGCACCCGGTGCCCCGCGGGACAGCGGTGCACGACCAGCACCGACTGCGCGACGTCGATCTGCAACCCCACGAGCCACACCTGCGCGTGCCCCGCGTGGATGGTGATCTCGCCCGTGGCGGGCGGCGGCAGCTACTGCATCGATCAATACGAGGTGACGAAGCAGGAGTATGACCTGTTCATGCAGGCGAACCCGGTGCTCGCCGGCCTGCCGGCCGCTTGCGCAGGGAACATCTACCGGCCCTCGAACGGGTGGCCCTACACCGAGGGGAGAGTGCCCGTCAATTACGTCGACTGGTGCGATGCGTACGCGTACTGCACCTATGTGGACAAGCACCTCTGCGGCAGGATCGGCGGCGGAGAGAGCTCGCCCGCCGACGCGGCCAACGCCTCGCGGAGCGAGTGGTTCAACGCGTGCTCCGGCCAGGGCACGAACGAGTACCCGTACGGCCACACCTACGAGGCGAAGTGCAATGTCGACGACCCGGACGGCGAGTTCGCCAGAAAGCCGGTGCCTCCCAACCCGCCCCCGCCGGTCCCGGCCTGCGAAGGCGGCGTGACGGGCCTCTACCAGATGAGCGGCAACGCCGCCGAGTGGGAGAACTCCTGCGACGCGGAAGGCCGCTGCCTGGTCCGTGGCGGCTCACGGGCGTCCGAGCGGGACGCGGGGGAAGCGGCGACGGAGTTCACGGACGTCAGGTGCGATGCGGTCGAGTCCGCGCCGCGGCTCGACAACACCGATCCGAACATCGGCTTCCGCTGCTGCCTCTGAGCGGCTGTGCCTGGCTCCGCGCTTCAGGAGCGGCCGACGTCGTCCCTGGAGCGCCGAGCCAGGGTGGCAGCCGCGGCGCCAGGGCGGCCGCTCCAGCGGCTGCGCTGGCGTGCTTGCGTGCCCTCAGGGCCGCCGGCGGGGTCGCCGGCGAGGCCGTCGACGCGCCCGGCGAGATCGCCGGCCGGGCGGCGGAAGCGCGCCCGGCCGGCCGGGGAGCTCACTTCGCCGCTTCGGGATCGCAGCCGTAGAGGACGTCGACCGCCGCCCCGGCGTCGGCCTGGACCGCCTGGCACGCGTCGGGACAGAGCGTGATCGTGTCGTTCGCGATGTAGAAGGAGCCCGCGGCGCACGCCTGCGCGCTCGCCACCTGGTCGAACGATTGCGGCTCGCTGCCGTCGCCGGGCGTGTACTGGACGACCACGGTCGACAGATCGATGACCTCCCCCGGCGGCGAGTCCGGCACCGCGAAGTCGCACGCGACCACCGCGCCGGTGATGACGCCCTCGGCGATCGCCTGGAACACCACGTCGTAGGAGCTCGTCTCGCAGAGCGGGAACCTGAGGCCGCCGGTCCGCTTGCTGAGCGCCTGGTAGCCCGTGCCGGGCGCGACGGCGGTGCCGCACGTCCCCTCGACCACGTCGCCGTCGGGCCCGTAAGCGTCCGTGGCCGGCGTGTTCTCCTGGAGCCCGACGATGCTGTGAAACACGTAGTTGGGCGCCGTCGCGTCGCCGAAGACCACCGGGTCCAGGTCGAACAGCAGACCTTCGAAATCCGCGACGACATCGTCCAGCTCTTGCCTGGTGTCGTCGATATAGATGTTGCGCTCGAGGTGCGTCGACTGGCAGCCCACGTGGTCGTCGGTGATCACGGTGATCACCTTGAGCGAGTCCTCGCGCACCCACTCCGACCACCCGTTCGGCGCGAGGCCGTACTGGTCGGGCTGGACGGCGTTGTAGCTGCCGAGGAGGACGCAGAGCGCGTCGTTGCTCCTGATCTCGTGGCTGTAATGGTAGAAGACAGGCGGGTTGTTCCCCGGCTGCTCCGGGACGGCCGGGGCGCAGCTCGCCGAGCTCAGCGGGGCGCCGATGCAGATCGAGTCGTCGACCTGCGCGGTGCCGTGCGCGGAGATCATGATGACACGGTAGTCGATGCCGCTCTCGCCGATGATCGAGGCGAAGCTCTCGTTGATGTTGTTCTGTACGCTGATGATCTCGTTCGCCATGCTGGACGAGTTGTCGATCACGAAGATGATGTCGACCGGCCGCTTCGTGAGCGTGGCCTCGGCGACCGTGGCGACACACGCCGTGTCGGGCGTGACCGGCGGCGCGCCTCCCATGTTGCCGGTGGAGCCGGAGCCGATCCCGTCCTCGCCGCCCTCGCCCCCTTCACCGCCCTCGCCGCCGCCGGCGGTACCCGCGCCGCCCTCGTCGCCGCCACCGACGCTGCTGTCTCCGGCCGCCGAGCTTGCGTCGCCTTCGGCTCCGGAGCTGCAGGAGCACCCCGCCGCGCCGGTCATCACCAGGACACCCAACCCAAGAAGCGGAACCAACATGGTAGACCGGGAGAGCTTCACATGAACCTCGAGCGCTAGGGCGCAAGAACGCGCCATATACTAGATTGCACAATTGAAACGAGATGTGGTGACGAATTTGACCCGAACGCGATTTTTCCTGGTGACTGTCCTGGTGACGGTTACATGACATGTGTCCTGTAAGGGTGGTTGTGCGTGGCGGGGTGCGGGCTGGGCGCGCGGGCGCGGCGGCTCAGCGCACGCCGAGCGACGCACCAGCGCGGGCCAGGTGCGGCGCACCAGCGCGGGCCAGGCGCGGCGCCCCAGCGCAGGCCGGGCGCCGCGAATCAGCGCAGGCCGGGCGCCGCGAATCAGCGCAGGCCGGGCGCGCGCCCCGGGGGCTGGACGGCCGGCGAGCCGGCGGGCTCCTCCGAGCTTCCGCGAGGGCTCGATGGTCTCTGCACAATGCGCCCCTACGATGCAGGGGATGAGCGTACGTCCTGACTTTCCCCCCATCGGCATCGATGCGATCGCCCTCAGCGTCCCCCGCCGCTTCGTCGAGCTCAGCGAGCTCGCCGAGGCCCGGGGCGTCGCGCCGTCCAAGTACCTGACCGGCCTGGGCACCCGCCGGATGGCGATCGCGGCGCCCGACGAGGATCCGATCACCCTCGCGGCCAACGCGGCCCGCCGCCTCTTCCAGCGCTCGGGCGCGAGCCCGGCGGACATCGGGCTCTGCGTCGTGGGCACCGAGACCGCCGTGGACCACTCGAAGCCGGCGGCCTCGTTCCTTCACGGCCTGCTCGGGTTGCCCAGCGCGTGCCGGGTCTTCGAGGCCAAGCACGCCTGCTTCGGGGGCACGGCGGGCCTGCTCAACGCGGTGGACTGGATCGCCTCGGGCTCGGCCCGGGGCCGCGCGGCCCTCGTCGTCTGCTCCGACGTGGCGCGCTACGCGCTCGGCTCCGCGGGCGAGCCGACCCAGGGCGCCGGCGCCGTGGCGCTGCTCGTGCGCGAGCGCCCGCGCCTCGTCGAGATCGAGGTCGGCCGGACCGGCACCTACGCGCGCGACGTCTACGACTTCTGGCGGCCGCTCCACCACAAGGAGGCGCTCGTCGACGGCCACTTCTCGGTGCAGTGCTACCTGGACGCCCTCGCCGGCGCTTACGACGAGTGGCGCCGCCTGGGCGGCGACGGCGAGCCGCTCGCGCGCACCTGCTACCACGTCCCCTACGGCAAGATGGCCCGCAAGGCCCACCGGCACCGGCGGGTGATGGACGGCCTGACCGAGCAGGCCGCGGACGAGAGCTTCGCCGTCGAGGTGGAGCCCTCGCTCGACCTGCCGGCGCGCATCGGCAACATCTACACGGGCTCGCTCTACCTCGCGCTCGCTTCCCTGCTCAACACCGAGGCCCGCGCCCTCGAGGGGAAGCGCGTCGGGCTGTTCAGCTACGGATCGGGCTGCTGCGCCGAGTTCTTCGCGGCCAGGGTCGGTCCGGAGGCCGGGGCGCTCGTGGCCCAGCTCCAGATCGACGCCGCGCTCGACGCGTGCCAGCACGCCTCGGTCGAGGAGTACGAGGCGCTGCGCCGGGGCGACGAGGCCGCCGACCGGCGGCCGGCGCCGGAGGACGCGGAGCGCGGAGGCCCCAGCCTGGACCGCCGCGTCGTGTACCTGGGGCTCGACTCGAGCGAGCGGCGCATTTACGCGAACGCTTGAGCGCTCGACGCGTGAGCGCTCGACGCATGAGCGCTCAACGCATGAGCGCTCGACGCATGAGCGCTCAACGCATGAGCGCTCGACTCGCGTCGCCCTCGGCACACGCCGCCGAATTCCCGTGCTGAGGTCCCGCGCGCGACCGCGCCGACGTTGAGCAGCTCCCGGCGATCGCCGGCGTGAACCAGACCGCCCGCGTCGCCCGCATCGCCCTCCGGGATCGTTCGTCCGCGGACAGCTCCACGGCCTTTCCTGGCCGGCCGTTGGCCGGCCCGCCGGCGTGGCTCGGGCGTCGCCGGCTACGAGCCGGGGTGGCGGACAGCGACGCGCGGCGAGCTCGCCTCGCGCGGCGCTGCGAGATTCAGCGGTCCGGCGGTGAGCCACCACGCGGCGCGCGATGCGCGAAGGAGCCCGGCCGGGCGGCGCGGCCCCGGGGCATGCGGCGTGCACAGGCGGGGACGCGCCGACGTCGGAGCGCGCGGACGCGCGGACGCCGGAGCGCGCGACGCACGTCGGTCATCCCCGCTGCCCCTCCAAGCGGGGGAGGAGATAGAGACCATGCATTCTTCGTTCATGTGGATCCGAGTCAGCGGTCTGGCTTGCCTGGCGTCGGCCGCCGCCGCGTGCAGCGCGGCCGCGGAAGGCCCCCAGACGACCGGAGACGACGTGCTGGAGGCCGCTTCTCCGGCGTCCGCCTCACCCGATGATCCAGACGGCGATGGCGTCCTGAGCGCGGCGGACAACTGCCCCGGATCACCGAACCCCGCGCAGTCGGACGCCGACGGCGACGGTGACGGCGACGCGTGCGATCCGTCGACGTGCGTGACGGTGCGGCGCGGAACCAACGGCGTTGTCGAGGACGCCACGCTATGGCAGAGCAGCCCGAAGTGGAATGACAGCGCCGGTCCCCTGCTGCAGACGGGCACCGGCAGCGCGGGCCAGCGGAAGAGCCTCCTCCGGTTCGATCTCCCGGCCATCCCGCCGGGCACACGCCTGGAGTCGGCCGCCCTCACGCTGTACCAGAGCAACAAGCTCACGAGCAGCGACGTCGTCGTGAGCGCGTTCGATGGCGCGTGGAGCGAATCCACGGTCACCTGGCAGAGCTTCCAGAACCACTGGCCTTATGAGACCGCGCATATCGCCGCTGCAGCCGGTGGAGGCAGTCGCACCGTGAACCTGATACGGATGGTCCACGGCTGGTACCGCGACGACCCGAGCTACCCGAACCACGGCGTCCTGATCGAGGAGTACGGGAGCGACAAGACGGCCTTCCGGAGCAGCGAGCACGCCGACGTCGCGACGCGGCCCAGGCTCCATGTCTGCTTCACGCCCGCGGTGGACCCGCCCGGCACCCGGGTGCTCCACGGCGCGGACGTCGAGGCCGGCATCGACGTCGCCGCGGACGGCGACGGCAACGCCTTCCTCCTCGGCGGCTTCCGGGGCAGCCTCGACGCCGGCGGCGGCCCGCTCGCGAGCGCGGGCGGCCTCGACGTCTTCGTGACCAAGCTCGACCCGGCCGGCGGACACCTCTTCAGCGCTCGCTTCGGCGGCGGCGGCGATCAGCGGGGCGCGAGCCTCGCCGTGGACGGCGCGGGGAACGTGGTGCTGATGGGCACGTTCACCGGCAGCATCGACCTCGGCGGCGGGCCGCTCACGAGCGCGGGCGGCGTCGAGCTCTTCGTGGCGAAGCTCGACGGCGCCGGCCAGCACCTCTGGAGCCGCCGCGTCGCGGGCGACTTCAGCGTCTTCGAGGCCTCGCCCGACGGCGTGGCCGTGGACGGCGCCGGAAACGTCTTCCTGGCCGGCTCCGTGCGCGGCGCGGCCGACCTCGGCGGCGTGGTGGCGCCCGGCGCCGGCGACGCCCTGCTCGTCGCGAAGCTCGATCCCGCGGGCAATCCCCTCTGGACGAAGCGCGTCGAGGCGGACTTCTACCGCAGGGTGGCCATGGCCGTCGACGGCGATGGCCACGCCGTGCTGACAGGGGGCGTGAGCGGCACGGTCGACTTCGGCGGCGGGCCGATCCCGGGGGGCGGGACGGACGTGTTCCTCTTGAAGCTCGACGCGGACGGACATCACGTCTTCGGCAGGCGCTTCGACGGCGTCTCCGACCATCACGGCAGGAGCATCGCGGTCGACGCCGGGGGCAACATCGTCATCGGCGGATGGAACGGGTTCCACGGCTTCGAGCTGGACCCCGGCTTCTGGGTCGGCGGGTACCAGGCGGCGTTCGGGGCCAGGTTCGACAGCGCGGGCAACACCCTCTGGGCGCGCAGCTTCGGGGACGACAACGGCGCGATGGACCTCGACAGCGTGGCCGTGGATCCCGCCGGGAACGCGTTCTTCACGGGCTACTTCACCAGCTCGATCGATTTCGGCGCTGGAGACATGTTCTCCACCTTCATCCCGAACGCCTACATCGCCAAGCTCGACACCGCCGGGGAGCTGGTCTGGAGCAGAAAAGGCGCCACCCCGTACATCCCGGAAGGCAGCCAGTGGATCTGGGGGGTCCACGCGTTCGGCCACGCCCTCGCCACCGACACCACGGGAGCCTTGATCGCTGTCGGTCGCTTCAAGGACACGGTCGATTTCGGACTCGGACCCATGACGAGCAGCGCGGGCAGCGAGGACGCCTATGTGGTGAGGTTCGCCCCCTGAGGGCAAGCGCGCCGGGGACGGCCCAGCGCGCCTGGGCGGGGCCGATCGCTCAGCCGGACGGCAGGTCCGAGAGCTTCACGGTGAAGAGCTCCGCGCCGCCGGCTGCCGCCACGATGACGCGCACCGTGCCGGAAGAGGCCGGCTTCTTCAGCTCCGCGGCGACCGCTCGCGTGACGGGCGCCAGCGGGGCGATGATCTCGGCCAGCGCCGAGCGCGCCATCACGCCGGTCAGGACCGGTGCGCGCACGCCGGCGGCCAGGGCCGAGCGGAGCATGCGCTCGGGCTCGAGGTTCGGGTCACGCTGCTGCAGGCCGACCGCGATGAGATAGCCTGTCGGCTCTCGCAGGGAAAGGAGGTATCCAGAGAGCGCCGCGGCGGCGCCGCTGCGCGTCGGCTGGCTCCGCAGCAGCCGCGCGAGCTCCGGTCGGTGGTCGTCGAGCAACTCGGCCCGCTCGGCATGCTCAGACATGCTCAGCCTCTCCCTTCTTCACGATGGCGATCGTCGTGAGACCGCCCTTCAGCAGGTTCTTCGTCGCTGCATGTTCTTGAACCATGTGTCCTCCAGCGAGGGCTCCTCACCCTCACTGTTGTCAATTCCGGTCACATCGCAGCGCGTGTCACGAAATCAGCCGCGGCGACGCGCGTGCGCTCCGCTCAGCGAGCCAGGCTGGCGTGGTGCACGGCCGAGCGCGGCCGCACGCCGCGGCCGCGCGCCGTCCGAGCGGGCCGCCGCACGCCGTCCGAGCGGGCCGCCGCACGCCATCCCGAACCAACGGACCGCCGCGCCCGAAACGCGAGCGCCTCAGACGAAGAGCGGCGCCATCCCCAGGGACGCCACCTGCGCCCGCATCTCCTCTTCCGGGGGCCGCTTCTCGTACCGCGCCGCGGCGTCCAGCACCCGGGGCAGGACGTGGATGTCGCCCACCGTGTTGAGGAAGATCCCGGGCCGGCTCAGCACCCAGTGCACCGCCCTGTCGATGTCGCGCTGCTCCTCCAGCGGCCGGTACCAGGTGGCACGCGCCTGCGGATCCTCGCCCCACGGCCGGTGGACGACGGACTTGATGGTCTGCACGGCGACGCCGCGCCGCTCGCACTCGCCGAGCAGCGCGGCGAGCTCCGCGGCATACGCGCCGTTCTGCGCCAGGATATAGCTGTACGGCAGCAGCACCGTGTCGAAATCGAAGCGCTCCAGCGAGCGCAGGTGCATCCGGGCGGCCGAGAGGCCGTGACCGGTCACGCCGATGAAGCGCGCGAGCCCCTGCTGGCGCGCCTCGATGGCGGCCTCGAGCGCGCCGCCGGGGCCCATCGCCACCTCCCACTCCGCGGGCTCGACGAGGCAGTGGAGCTGCAGCAGATCCACGCTGTCGACGCCCATCCGCTCGAGCGAGCGATGGATCTGGTCGCGCGCCTTGTCATACGTGCGCTCGCCGGTCTTCGTGGCCAGAAAGAACCGCCCGGGATTCCGGCGCAGCGCCGGCGCGAGGCGCAGCTCGGAGTCGCCGTAGCTCGCCGCTGTGTCGATGTGGTTGACGCCGTGCGTGAGGAGCAGGTCGATCGTCGCGTCCGCCTCCTCCTGCGTGACCCGACCGAGGGCAGCGGCGCCGAAGATGGCGCGCGTGCTCATGTGTCCGGTGCGGCCGAAAACGAGCTTCTCGATCATGAAGACCGAGCCTAATCCATCGCGGACATTGTTCGGAGCGTGAACTCGGAGCGTGAGGCGGCGCGCGACAGGGCCTCGCCGTGCCCAGCCGGGCGACGCTGCCGCGCCGCTCTCGCCTTGCAGCGAGCCGTCGCTCGGCCGGCCCATGGCCGGCCACTGGCCCGGGAGCGGACAGCAGGATCGCCGCGTATTCCGGCTGAAACGACGCGGAGACGCGGCGCGCTCGCTCCGCGGAGAGGGCGCGGGATTTGCGAACTGCGTCGCGCGCTCGCTGCCCCTCCGCGCGGCGCGCGCCGGCGCACCGGTGCGTCAGCGCGGAGGGCGTCAACCCGGGTGGCTGGATCGCGAAGCTCTCGCCGGTGGGTGACGTGCTGTGGACGAGCGGCCCGCTCGGCGGGACGAGCCCTCGCGGGATCGTCGATGTGGCCGTGGACAGCGAGGGCAACGCGATCGGCGTCGGCTACTACAGCGGCGGCGACACGTTCGTCGTGAAGCTCGCCCCCTGACCCGCGCCCGCGCGGCGCCTCCCGCGGGGGCGCCCTCCCTCGTCAGCGCGCCGGCGACGGCCCGCGCGCCGCCGTCGCGGCCGCGGGCGCGGCCCGGCCGGTCAGCGAGAACAGCACGTAGAGCCCTCCCGAGACGAAGAACCCCACGAACCACGCGTACGTGTAGATCGAGCGCAGCACCTCCGGCACCCCGTCCTTCATCGACGGGACCGCCTCGGCCAGGAAGCCGGGCAGGTTGATGAGCACGCCGATCGCGAGGGCCGCCATCGCCCGCCAGTTCACCCCGCCCTGGTACTCGTAGGCCCCGCCGCGCCGGTACAGGTCGTCGACCTCGAGCCGCGTCCTCCGGAGGAGGAAGTAGTCGGCGATCATGATCCCGCCGATCGGCCCGAGGAGCGCGGAGTAGCCGACGAGCCACGTGAAGATGTACCCCTTCGAGGACTCGATGAGCTTCCACGGCAAGATCACCGCCCCGAGGACGGCCGTGATCACGCCGCCGGCCCTGGCCGAGATGCGGTGGGGCGCCAGGTTGGAGAAGTCGTTCGCAGGCGAGACGACGTTGGCCGCCAGGTTCGTCGACAGCGTGGCGACCGACAGGCCCACCATCGCGAGGACCATGATGAACGCGCCGCCGATCCGGGCGAGCAGCTTCACCGGGTCCCAGATGAGCTCCCCGAAGATCACCGGCGTCGCCGACGTGACCGCCACGCCGATGAACGAGAAGAGCACCATCGTCGCCGGCAGGCCGAGCGCCTGCCCGAGCGCCTGGTCGCGCTGGCTGCGCGCGAACCGCGTGAAGTCCGGGATGTTCAGCGAGAGCGTGGCCCAGAACCCGACCATCGCGGTGAGGCCCGGCGCGAACACGCTGAGGAGCTGCCCCTCGGGGATCTTCGACGGCTGCGACAGCATCGGGCCGAACCCGCCCGCGCGCGCGTACGCCCAGCCGAGCAGCACGAGCCCCATGACGATGAGGAACGGCGCCGCCCAGGTCTCGAGGAACTTGATCGACTCCGTGCCCTTCAGGATGAAATACAGGTTGATCAGCCAGAAGACGGCGAACCCGAGGAGCTCGCCGGGGTGGATGCCGAGCGCCCCCTTGAACGCCGCCGAGGTGAGCGGCGCCTCCACGGAGGGCACGAGCGCGACGAGGAGCTGCCACAGCGCCTGTCCGCCGAGCCACGTCTGGATGCCGAACCACCCGCAGGCGACCAGCGCGCGCAGCACCGCGGGCACGTTCGCGCCCGTCACCCCGAACGACGCGCGGGCGAACACAGGGAACGGGATGCCGTACCGGGTGCCCGCGTGGGCGTTCAGGATCATCGGGAGCAGCACGATGACGTTGCCGAGCGCCACGCACGCGAGCGCCTGCTGCCAGCTCATCCCCTGATCGATGAGCCCGGAGGCCATCGTGTACGTCGGGATGCACACGGCCATCCCGATCCAGAGCGCCGCGAAATGCCCCAGCTTCCAGGTGCGCGCCGCCTCCGGCGTGGGCGCGAGATCGTCGTTAATCAAGGACATCGATGCTCCTCCCTGCGAGCTCCGCCGGCGCGTGCGCGGTCGCGGTCGTCGCGGGCTCCAGGCCGGCGGGTGAGGAGCCCGGGATCAAGAGCTGCGCGCGCGGGCGGTCGCTTCCAGGCCGCCAGGCACGAAGTCTGTCCCCTTCTGGACACGGTCGTTCCACGTCTCGGGCGGCCTGCCTGAGGGCACCTCCTTCATCGTGATGCACCCGGACACCGGGCACACTAGCGCGCACAGGTTGCAGCCGATGCACTCCTCCTCGTCCACGAACGGCACGCGCGACGGCGCCGCGACCCCGCTCGGATCCGCCGTCACGGCGCGGTCCGGGAGGACCTTCGGGATGTGCGTGTGCCCCGCCGCCCGCGCCTCCGCCTCCGTCCTGCCGGGCAGGTGGATGCACTGGTGCGCCCCGTCCATGCACGCCACGTAACAGAGCTGGCAGCCGATGCACTTCTCGGCGCTGATGTCGGCCACCACGCGGTACGAGAGGTCGAGCTCGCCCCACTCCTGCACCTGCGCGACCGCCCTGCCGCGGAGCTCGCTCACCGAGCGCATCCCGTGCTCGTCGAGCCAGTCGCCGAGCCCCTCGATCATCTCCTCGACGATGCGGTAGCCGTGGTGCATCACCGCGGTGCACACCTGCACGCTGGTCGCGCCGAGCGCGATGAACTCCGCGGCGTCGCGCGAGTTCGAGATGCCGCCGATGCCCGAGATCGGCAGCCGGCCGATCTCGGGGTGGCGCGCCAGCTGGCTCAGCATGTGGAGCGCGATCGGCTTGACCGCAGGCCCGCAGTAGCCGCCGTTGGTCGACGCGCCGCCGACCCGCGGCAGCGGGACCATGCGCTCCAGATCGACGCCCATGAGCGACTTGATCGTGTTGATCAGCGAGACGCCGTGGGCCCCGGAGCGGAGCACCGCCTCGCCCGGCTCGAGGATGTCGCCGACGTTCGGCGTGAGCTTCACGATGACCGGCGTCGTCGCGAACTCGACGGCCCAGCGCGCGATCTCCTGGAGGACCGCCGGCTCGTTGCCGACCGCCGAGCCCATGCCGCGCTCGCACATCCCGTGCGGGCAGCCGAAGTTGAGCTCGAGCCCGTCGGCGCCCGTGTCCTCGGCCTTGCGGATGATCTCGCGCCACTCGTCCTTCGTCTCGACCATCAGCGACGCGATGAGCGCGTGGCCCGGGTAGCGCCGCTTGACCTCGCGCATCTCCCGGAGGTTCACCTCGAGCGGGCGGTCGGTGATGAGCTCGACGTTGTTGAGCCCCATGAGCCGCATCGTGCCGTAGTCGATGCCTCCGAAGCGGCTCGACACGTTGACGATCGGGTTTCCGAGCGTTTTCCAGACGGCGCCGCCCCAGCCGGCGTCGAAGGCGCGCCGGACCTGGTCGCCGGTGTTGGTCGGCGGCGCCGAGGCGAGCCAGAACGGGTTCGGGCTCTTGATCCCGGCGAAGTCGATAGAGAGATCGGCCATCGCTCACTCCCCTTGCGTTGCGGGCCCGGGGGCCGCGCCGCCCGCCCGCTGCATCATCGCCTCGTGCATCGCGCGCGCGGCGACCTTCGCCTCGGCGACCGCGTTGACGACCTCCTTGCCGCCGTTCACGCAGTCGCCGCCGCTGTAGACCCGCGGGTTGCCCGTGCGGTGCGTCGCCGGGTCGACCACCACGCGCCCCCGCGCGTCGAGCGCCACGCCCTCGAACGCGAGCGCCACCCGCGTCGCCCGGCTCTGCCCGATCGCGACGGCGACGAGGTCGGCCGGCACGAGCTCCTCCGCGGCCGGCGCGGCGCCCTGCGGCGCCTCCCGCCGCGCCTCCGCGGGCGCGATCCGCAGCGCGACGAGCCGCCCGCCGTCGCGCACCACCTCGACCGGCACCCGGTTCTCGATGAGCCGCGCGCCCGCGACCCGCGCGCCCTCGAGCTCGTGCGCGTAGCCCGACATCTCGGCCTCCGACCGGCGGTACACGATCGCCACGTCCACGCCGAGCAGCGCGAGCTCGTGGGCGACGTCGAGCGCCGTGTTGCCGCCGCCGACGACGGCCGCGCGCCGCACGCCCGTCAGCTCCAGGCGCGGATCGGCCTTGAGCCGCTCGATGAACGCCGTCGCGCCCACCACGCCCTCGCCGTCCTCCCCGGGGATGCCGAGGCGCGCGTCGTCGCCCAGGCCGAGCCCGAGGAAGACAGCGTCGAACTCCGCCAGCAGGTCGCGCGCCGACACCTCCCCGGGCGCCGCCGCCTGCTCGACGACCGACACGCCGGCGCGGAGCTCGATGTCCCCGAGCGACAGCACCCACTCGAGCTCGCGCAGCGCCTCGTGCCCCTTCATCTTGTAGGGCGCGATCCCGAGCGTGTTCAGCCCGCCCGGGATCGCCTTGCGCTCGAGGATCACGGCGCGGTGCCCCTCGAGCGCGAGGTAGCCCGCCGCCGCGATCGACGCCGGCCCCGCGCCGACGAGCGCGACGCTCCTGCCCGTGGGCGGCTTCGCCCGCAGCAGCCCCGGGTCCTTCGCGAGGGCCGCCTCGACCGCGTAGCGCTGGAGGCGGCCGATCGCGATCGGCTCGCGCCCCCACGCGTTGTAGACGCAGTCGCCCGCGCAGAGCACCTCCACGGGGCAGGCCTGCCCGCACGACTGGCCGAGCAGGTTGGCCGTGAGGATGGTCCGGGCGGCGCCCTTCACCTGGCCCGTCGCGATCTTCCGGATGAAGCTCGGGATGTCGATCTCCGTCGGGCACGCTTTCACGCAGGGCGCGTCGACGCAGTAGAGACACCGGTTCGCCTCGGCGAACGCCTCGGCCTCGGTGTAGCGCGGGTTCTTGTCCTCGAATCGCTCTTCGATCCGGCCGGACGGGAGGGCTGAAAGGCGGGTCGGGGCTCGGGTCATGCTGGTGCTCGCGCGGTCATGCGGTGCATGCGGTGATCGACAGCCGGTCGCGGCTACACGGCCCGGGCGCCCTGGCTCCGCCCGAGCCGGCGCGGCAGGTAGCGGCCCGCGCCGCGCTCCACGTCGAGCTTGCCGTCCGAGCACTGCACCCGGCCGTTCACGACCACGTGCGTCGGCCTCCCCTTCACCTCGAAGCCCTCGAAGATGCTCCTGTCGCACCGGTGGTGGTGGGTCTTCGCGGAGATCGTGCTCGTCCCCTGCGGGTCGAAGACGACGAGGTCCGCGTCGCCGCCCGGCACGATCGAGCCCTTGCGCGGGTACAGCCCGAAGATCTTGGCCGGCTGCGTGGAGAAGAGATCGACGAAGCGGTGGACGTCGATCCGCCCCGCGAGCACCCCGTAGGTCCAGAGGAGCGCGAGGCGGTTCTCGATGCCGGCGGCGCCGTTCGGGATGCGCGTGAAGTCGTCCTTGCCCATGTCCTTCTGGCCGACCTGGTTGAAGGGACAGTGGTCGGTCGCCACGGTCTGGATGAGCCCCGACGAGAGCGCGGCCCACAGCGCGTCCTGGTGGCCCTTCGGCCGGATCGGCGGGCTCATCACGTACGCCGCCCCCTCGAAGCCGGGCTTCTCGTAGACCGAGTCGTCGAGCAGGAGGTACTGCGGGCACGTCTCGGCCATGACCACCTGCCCCCGGCTCCGCGCCTCGGCGACGGCGGCGAGCGCCTCCTTGCAGGTGAGGTGGACGATGTAGATCGGCTCGCCGAGCACCCGGGCGAGCATGATCGCGCGCCCCGTCGCCTCCCCCTCGATCGGCGCGGGGCGGCTCTGGGCGTGGTACCGCGGGTGCGTCTTGCCCTCCTTCAGGAGCTTCTTCTGGAGCGCGACGACGGCGTCCCCGTGCTCGGCGTGGACGGTCACCAGCGCGCCGAGCCCCTTGGCGGCCTCCATCACCTGGATGAGCTCCGGGTCGTCGACGCCGATGGCCCCGCGGTAGGCCATGAAGGTCTTGAACGACGGGATGCCGTGCTCGCGCGTGCACACGGCCATCTCGTCGAGGGTCTCGTCGCCGAACCAGGTGACGGCCATGTGGAAGGCGTAGTCGGCGACCGCCTTCTTCGCCTTCTCGTTCCACATCGCGAGCCCGTCGAGCAGCGACTGCCCGCGGCTCGGGATCACGAAATCGATGATCGAGGTCGTGCCCCCGGCGACGCCCGCCGCGGTGCCCGTCTCGAAGTCGTCCGAGCTCTCCGTCCCCATGAACGGCAGCTCCATGTGCACGTGGGCGTCGACCCCGCCGGGGAAGATGAGCTGGCCCGAGGCGTCGATCACCGTGTCCCCCGCGCGCTCCTTCGCGAGCCCCGCGCCGACGGCGGCGATCTTCCCTTCCTCGCAGTAGACGTCGCCGACGAACCGGTCGCTCGCCGTGATGATCTCGCCGTTCTTGATCAGGATGCCCATGTCGCTTCTCCGCGGGTGAGCGCCGGGCGGCGAGTCCCCTCCGGGGGGGCGGCGCCGCCATGGCGAGGGAAACGCCGGGGGAGAGTGCCGCCCGCGACCAGCGCCCCGGCGCTGCTGGTGCCCTCGCGGTGGGCTTCGCGTGGCTCGGCGCGAGGCGCGAGGCCGGCGCGCGCCGCCCTCGCGCCGCGGCCGAGGGCCCTCAGGGCAGCTGCTTCGTGAGCTCGCCGTAGCTCTCGGGCCGGCGGTCGCGGTAGAACTGCCACGTCCTCCGGACCTCCTCGATCAGGTCGAGGTTCATCTCGGCGACGACGAGCTCGTCCTTGTCCTCGCTCCCTGTCGCGAGGAAGCTGCCCCTCGGGTCGCAGAAGTAGCTCGTGCCGTAGAACTTGCCGATGTTCCACGGCGCCTCGGTGCCGACCCGGTTCGAGGCGGCGATGAAGTAGCCGTTGGCCACGGCGTGCGCGGGCTGCTCGAGCTTCCAGAGGTACTGGGAGAGCCCGGCCACCGTCGCCGAGGGGTTCCACACGATCTCCGCGCCGTTCAGGCCGAGCAGCCGCGCCCCCTCCGGGAAGTGCCGATCGTAGCAGATGTACACGCCGATCCGCGCATACCGCGTCTGGAACGTGGGGTATCCGAGGTTCCCCGGCTTGAAGAAGAACTTCTCCCAGAACCCGTTCGTGTGCGGGATATGCGTCTTCCGGTACTTGCCGAGGTAGGTGCCGTCGGCGTCGACGACGGCGGCCGTGTTGTAATAGACGCCGGCCATCTCCCGCTCGTAGATGGGGATGATCATCACCATCTTGTACTTCTTGGCGTAGGCGGCGAGCCGCTCGACCGTCGGGCCGGGGACGGGCTCGGCCACGTCACACCACTTCGCGTCCTGCGAGGGACAGAAATAAGGCGTGTTGAAGACCTCCTGCAAACAGAGGATCTGCACGCCCTTCTTCCCCGCCTCGTCGATGAACGGGAGGTGCTTCTCGAACATCGCGTCCCGGATGGCCGCGACGGAGGCGCCCTCGTCGTTGATCGGGGTCGAGCACTGGATCAGCCCGCCAAGTACGTTTCGTGCCATCAGTACCACCTCGTGATGACGATCTTGCGCTCCGTGTAGAAGTCGATGGCCGTCGGGCCATGCGCCTTGAGGTCGCCGAAGAAGCTGCCCTTCTGCCCCCCGAAGGGGAAGAAGGCCATCGGCGCCGCGACCCCGATGTTCACGCCGACCATCCCGGCGCCGACGCGGTGCTGGAACTCGCGCGCCGCGCGGCCGCTCGACGTGAAGATCGACGCCGCGTTGCCGTACTCGCTCCGGTTCGCGATCGCGATCGCCTCGTCGAGGTCCTTCGCGCGCATCAGGCAGGCGACCGGGCCGAAGATCTCCTCGGTCGCGATCACCATCCCCGGCCGCACGTCGTCGAAGATCGTCGGCCCCACCCAGTTGCCGTGCGGGTAGCCCTCGACCTTGGCGTCCCGGCCGTCGAGGAGCAGCGTCGCCCCCTCCGCCACGCCCTGCTTGATGTACGAGAGCACCCGGTCCCGGTGGGCCGCCGAGATCACCGGGCCCATGGTCACGCCCTGCTTCGACCCGTCGCCCAGCACGATCGCCTGCGCGTAGCGGGCGAGCCCCTCGCGCACGGTCTCGTAGGTGTCGCCGACGCACACGACGACGCTGCCGGCGAGGCAGCGCTGGCCGGAGCAGCCGTAGATGGACTCGGCGATGTTGACGATGGTCTTCAGCCGCTCGGCGTCCGGCATCACCACGAGGAAGTTCTTCGCCCCGCCGAGCGCCTGGACCCGCTTGCCCGCCTCCGCGGCGCTCTTGTACACGTGGCGCGCGACCGACGACGAGCCGACGAACGACACGCCCGCGATGTCCCTGTGCTCGCAGAGGGCGTTCACCACGTCGCGGCCGCCGTGGACCAGGTTCACGACCCCGGGCGGCAGCCCGACCTGCTCCATCAGCTCGAAGATGCGCTGCTGCGAGAGCGGCACCTGCTCCGACGGCTTGAGGACGAAGGTGTTCCCCGTCGCGATCGCGTACGGCAGGAACCAGAGCGGGACCATCGGGGGGAAGTTGAACGGCGTGATCGCCGCGAAGACGCCGAGCGGCTGGCGGATCGCCTGGCAGTCGATCCCGGACGCCACGTCCTCGAGGGCCTGCCCCATCATGAGCGCCGGGATGCCGGCCGCGTGCTCGACGTTCTCGATGCCGCGCCCGAAATCGTTCCTGGCCTCGGTCAGCGTCTTGCCGTGCTCCGCGGTGCAGATGGCCGCGATCTCGTCGCGGTGGGCGTCGAAGACCTCCCGCATCTTGAAGAGGTAGCGCGCCCGCTGCACCGCCGGCGTCGCGCTCCAGCCGGGGAACGCCGCCTGCGCGGCCTTCACCGCCGCGTCGACGTCCGCCGCCGTCGAGAGCGGGACCCTGGCAAGAGATTCCCCGGTCGCCGGGTTCTTCACCTCGAGGTGTGTCTTCCCCGAAGAGCGAGTCCAGGCGCCGCCGACGTAGTTTTCCAGGACGCGCATCGCGAAACTACCCTCCCCCGGCGAGGTGGTCACATCGAGATCCGCAGCAGGCAGGGCGCCGGCCCTGTTTGCTGGACAATACAACCCACCGATCGAGCGCT
This sequence comes from Sorangium sp. So ce321, assembly GCF_051530195.1. Lineage (NCBI taxonomy): Bacteria > Pseudomonadati > Myxococcota > Polyangiales > Polyangiaceae > Sorangium > Sorangium sp. So ce321. The sequence goes on from NZ_CP150329.1 coordinate 10,630,539, forward strand.
ACATGCGGTTGGGGTCATCCGTCAAGCCTCGGTGCAGCATTGCAGTGCGTCGCCGCGACGGGAGGGTGACCTCTCACGCACGTTCCGTAGTATAGACCACAGCGAAGCTGACAGCCTCCGGTGCAACTGCCCAGCATCACGTCATGAAATCCTTTGGAAACAACTCGGGTCCGCCCTGGGCGCGCCGCGCGCCGAGCGCGCCGCGCGCCACGAGCGCCACGAACGACCACCGACGTCAACGCGCTCGGGCGGCGTCATCCGCCGCGGCCCCCTCGCGCCGCGACGGGGACGCGACAGCGCGCGGGGCCCGATGCCGCGGGCGCGTCGTCGCGCGCCGCGCCGCGCATCAGGCCAGCACGGCGTCGAAAGTCGCTCCGGAGCGTTGCTGCGTCGTTCGAACCGTCCTAGGTGCAACCCATGGACTTCGCGGACCCCTGCCAGGCCGCCGCGCGCGCGGCTGCCGCCGGGATCGCCTGCGCGAACTGGCGGTTCGGCGGCGCGAGGACGTAAGCTCTGCGGGCGCTCGGTGAGACGATGACCCATCCCACCATGCTGTTCGACACGACGGAGCACGTGCTCATCGCCGTCCACGGCAGGGAACCGCCGAGCGACGAGGACTGGGAGCTCTACATGCAGGCGGTGCTCGCGCTCCCCGCCACGTGCACCAGGACTCTGGTGGTGACCGCCGGTGGGGGCCCCAACGCGAAGCAGCGCGCGTCGATCAACGATTTCGTAAGCAAACACACACTCACGGTGGCCATCTGCACCGACGCGCTGCTCGTGCGGCAGATCGGGATAGCGCTCAGCTGGTTCAACCCGCGGGTCAGGTCGTTCCGGGGCAACGACATCGCGGCCGCCCTGCGCTATCTCGAGGTCAACGGGCCTGAAGCCGCCCTCGTGCACCACAAGGTCGCGAAGATGAGGCTCGAGATCGACGGCCGGGCGCCGCGCACGACGCGCTGAGCCGCGGGAGCGTCTGGAGGTCACGGCGGCGCTGGCACGGGCGGCGCCGGGCGCGCAGGGAGAGGCCGAACCAACGATGACCACGACCAGCTGGCAGCAGCTCATCTCGCATCCTTCGCAACGAGACGCCGAGTCGGCCGGGTGGCGGCCGCGCTTCTTCCGGCCGACGCGCGAGGAGGACGCCGAAGAGCTCGGGCGCCTGCTCCGCGACGACCCGCGCGTGCAGGTCTTCGACACGATCGACCGGCAGCTCAGGGATCTCGTCAAGACCCGGCACCCCCGCCGGACCCTCGGAGATCAAGAGATCGCGCGGCTCGTGGAGGAGCACCTGCGCGGCGTCCCGCGCCTCTCGTACGGCGTCTGGGTTCATTACCCGTGGTCGCACCGGCTCGTGCACCTGCTCGATGAGGCGGAGTTCGTCGAGCTGCGGACCAACCGCAACAAGTACAAGATCAGCGCCGAGGAGCAGGCGACGCTCGCGGGCCGGCGGATCGGCGTCGTCGGGCTCTCCGTGGGCCAGTCCGTGGCGCTGACCGTCGCGCTCGAGCGGAGCGCCGGCGAGCTGCGCATCGCGGACTTCGACGATCTCGAGCTCTCGAACATGAACCGGATCCGGACCGGCGTGCACAACCTCGACGTGCCCAAGGTGGTCGCCACGGCGCGAGACATCGCCGAGCTCGACCCGTTCCTCCAGGTAAAGTGCTTTTCTGAAGGGGTCAATTCGGACAACCTGGAGCGCTTCCTGCTCGAGGGCGGCAAGCTCGATATCGCGGTGGACGAGTGCGACAGCCTCGATATCAAGCTGGAGCTCCGCCTGCGCGCGCGCGCCCACCGCATCCCCGTCGTGATGGACACGAGCGACAGGGGGCTCATCGACGTCGAGCGCTTCGATCTCGAGCCGGATCGGCCGATCCTCCACGGGCTCGTCGGCGACCTCAGGCCCGAGCGCATCCGCGGCCTGTCGACCGAGGACAAGGTGCCGTATGTCATGCAGATCATCGGGCAAGACACGCTCTCCACGCGCTTCGCCGCCACGCTCCTCGAGGTGCAGCAGACGGTGAGCACGTGGCCTCAGCTCGGGTCGGCGGTCGTCCACGGCGGAGCGGCGGCCGCGGACACGGCGCGCCGCATCGCCCTGGGCGAGCCGGTGCGGTCGGGCCGGTACTACGTCGACCTGGAGCAGATCATCAGCGGCCCGGAGCAGGAGCCGGCCGCCGCGGTGGCCACGCTGGCCACGCCGCCCGCATCGGCCGCGCACGAGCCGCCGCGCCCCGCGCTCGCCGCGGCGTCGCTCGCGCGCCTCCCCGCCGGGGAGGCCGGCGCCGTCGAGCTCGACCGGGAGCGGCTGCGCCGGCTCGTCGAGGCGGGGACCGCGGCGCCCTCGGGCGGCAACTGCCAGCCCTGGCTGTGGGTCTACGAGGCGGGCCGCCTCGGGCTGTTCCACGATCGGGCGCGCTCCGAGTCGCTCGCCGACTTCCAGGGGGCGGGCGGCGTCGTCGCGCTCGGCGCGGCCGCCGAGAACGTCGTCCTCGCCGCGCACCGCGAGGGGCTGAGCGTGCGCGTCTCCCCCTTCCCGCGCGACGGCGACGAGGACCTGACCGCCGCGTTCGAGTTCTTCGGCGCGCCCGTGGGCGGCGCGGAGGGCCACGCGATGGATGCCCTGGCGGACGCCATCGGGCTCCGGCACACGAACCGGCGCCAGGGCGGGCGCGCGGCGCTCGCGGACGAGCACCGGGAAGCCCTCGCCGCCGCGGTCCGGTCCGTCCCCGGGGCGGACCTCCATCTGCTCGAGGCGCCAGCGGAGCTCGAGGAGATCGCCGCCCTGATCGGCGCCGGCGATCGCGCCCGGCTGCTCGCGCAGCGCACGCACGCCGACATGATGAAGGAGATCCGCTGGACCGAGGCGGAGGCGGCGGCGCGCCGGGACGGCATCTTCGTCGGCGCCTTCGAGCTGTCGCCGTCCGATGTGGCGGGGTTCAGGATCTGCCGGGACTGGCGCACGATGGACCTCGTGCGGCGCTGGGGCGGCGGCGGCGCGCTGGAGAAGACGGCGCACAAGGCGGTCGCCGGCGCGATGGCCGTCGCGCTGATCACCATGCCGCGCGCCGGGCTCGCGGACTACTTCCAGGGCGGCAGGGCGCTCGAGCGGGCGTGGCTGACCGCGACGCAGCGGGGCATCGCCGTCTACCCGATGGCGACGCTGCCGTACCTGTTCGCGCGCCTCGTCCGGGGCGCCGGCGAGGGGATGGATCCGGAGACCGTCGAGGTCGCGAGGGCGCTCCGGGAGCGGTACCTCCGGCTGTTCCACGTCACCGACGCCACGGCGGAGATCCTCCTCTTCCGCCTGTCGCTCGCGGACCCGGCGTCGACGCGCTCGCTCCGCCGCCCCCTCGAGGAGGTCCTCGTCGCGCGCTGAGCTGGCCGCGCCGGGCCAGCCCCGGCGCGCGCTGGCGCGCTGGCGCGCTGTCGGCCAGCTCGCGCGCGCCGGGCCCGGGCAGCCCTCACGTCGCGGCGCGGTCGCCGACGAGCCAGGCGCGCGCCGCGCCCTCGTCCTTGAAGACGCGCACGATGTCCGCGGTCCCCGACTCGCGCGCGATCCGGCCCGCCTGCAGCGCGGCGAGGTCGCTCTTGACCAGCTCGGCGGTCCGGATCACCCCCATCGCGGCCGAGGTCGCCCCTATATCGCGGAGCAGCTCCGTCGCTTGCTCGGAGGCGATGGAGAAGCCCCGGAAGTCCACGAGGACGCGGATCCTCCGGCCGTAGAGCGAGCCGAGCGCCTTCCTGTACTCGGCGGCGTACGCCTGCGCCTCCTCGGCCCGCACCACGCCTTTCAACGTGACCTCGATGAGGGCGTTGATCCTGTCGATCTTGAGCTGGTACATGCCTCCTCGCTTGGGGAGCCGAGATCCAGAGACGACAGCGCCTGTCCCGGCGGCCCAGGCCGCTAGCGGTGCGGCGGCTTTGGCTCGGTGAGCTGGTAAACGTGCTCCACGAACTCCGGGACGAGCTCTCTGGCGACGATCCACAGCCGCCCTTCGCCGAGGTCGTTCAGGCTGGCAGGGCCGGAGTAGGTCAGCCTGCCGCGCTCGCCGAAGTAGATGAACGACGTCCGGTGGTGCTCCTGGAACCAGCCGCACACAGCGTCGAGGAGCGGGCCGAACGCGGCGTCGCCGCCGGGGCACAGCGGGACGAGGCGGACCGAGTCGAGCAGCCGGAAGAGGTTCGTGCCGAGCTCGCCGAGCTCGAGGACGGCGGCCGCCAGGGGCTCGCCGCCCTGGCGCGCGACGAGGAGCGCGCGCTCCCGCTCGAGGCCCGCGCTGCGCCAGCGCTCGACGCAGGGCCCCAGCGCGAGCCTGCCCGGCACGAGGTCGAGCGCCTCGGTGTACAGGCGCGGCGACGTGGCGCACAGCTGCCCGAGCAGCGCCGCCTGCTCCCCCGGGGTCGCCTCGCCGATCTCGAAGGGCCCCTCGCCCGCGCCCGCGCCCGCCCACACGACCTGCGGAGGCAGCGCCGGCACGTCGACGCCGATCAGGCGGAACGGCATCGCGAGGACGAGCCCTGTCGCCTCGTGCCTGCGGGCGAACTCGAAGAACGACCGCTCGTTCCACGCGACGTGCGCCTCCGCGTAGACGATGACCGACCGGCACTCCGGGTCTGCCAGCGCGTACTCGCAGCAGCGCGTGAAGATGTCGCGGAGCACCTGCCGGGAGCTCATGTTCGACGCGCTCTTCGGCCGCTTCGCGAGCTGATGAAACATCCACGTGCTGTGGTAAGGCTTCATCACCGAGAAATTGCCCTCGATGCCGTGCTCGGAGAGGCAGGTCACGTTGTGCAGGAGGTGCGGCGTCGCCGCGGCCTTCTGCGCCATCCTCATGACGCACGGCTTGATGGACTCGAAGTGCTCCGGGCGCCGCCCGGACAGGTTGAAGTAGCCTGACGAGGCGAAGAGGTCCCAGAACTCCGCCTGCCAGGCGCTCCCCCCGTAGGTCGTCGCGTGCAGGATGCGCGACACGAGCCGCAGCCAGCGCCGCTCGTCCTCGCGCTTCGCGGCCACGACGTGCAAGCTGCCGAGCTGGGCGGCGGCGCCCTCGCCCGCGGCGACGGACCGCACCTCGCCGAGGAGGTGGATCACCCCGTCATCGCCGTCCGGGAGCTCCAGCGCGAGCTTGAGCCTGGGCGTGAGCGGGGGCTGCCCCTCCCCGAGCGCGAGCCGCAGGCTCGAGAACGACACGTCGACCACCTCGGCCTCGACGGGCGGCAGGTGGAGCCAGTGGGGGTGCAGGAAGCGGGCGGTGAGCTCGACCTCGACGCCCCGCTGCTGGAGGCTCTGGCGGAGGCGCTCCACCCGGGCGGGCAGCGCGGACACGATCTCGCCCGGGCGCACCTGCTCTGCCCGGATGTTGAACCGGAAGACGGAGCTGTGCCCGGCGATCTCGACCGCGGCGGCCTCGCTCCAGCCCTCGACGCCGAACCACCGGACCGTCCCGACCCCCACCTCGCTGAGCATCACGCACATGGAGGGCGCGCCCTCGGCGGCGCGGCGGACGACGCCCTTCTTCCGCAGGAGGACGCTCAGGATGTCGCGCACCCGCCGCGGGTCGTCGATGATCTCGCGCACCTGCGCGGCGCCCGTGGCCGAGGGCCTGAAGAGGTTGGCGGCGGCGGCCTTCGCCATGCCGGCGGCGACGAGCGCGCGCAGCGCGTCGCGGATCTGGCCGCTCGCGCGCGCGGACAGCTCCTGGAAGCACAGCCCGATGAGCGGGCCCCGCAGCCCCATCGACTGCAGGCCCACGAGGGCGGGGAGCGGGCCGATCTCGACGCCGCGGAAGTACAGGCGCACGCCGACGACGCTGCCGAAGGGAAACGAGGTCTGATAATCGGGCTCGACCCAGGCGCCCATCGCGCCGAGCAGGACGACCGGGTGGCCGTGGTCGAGCCCATCGAGTCGCAGCCAGACCGCGTCGCCGTCCAGCCAGCACGCCTGAGGCAGCTCCGACGGCGGCTCTTCCTGCGGCTCTTCCTGCGGCTCTCTCCCCAAGATGGCCCGCTCCAGCGACACGGCGTCATCGCCGCCGGCGGCCCAGCGCTCCTCCTGCCCAAAGCCGACCTTCGGAACCACCGTCACGAGGTCGTCTCCTCTCGCGCCAGACTACCTGTCCCGGGTGAGGAACAGGCGACCCTGGCGCTTCGCCCCTGTGGCATCGCGAAGGCACGGCAATGACCGGAGAGCTCGCCAACACCCCTCAGGAGCTCACCTGGAAGCCAGGAAGGAGGCAGATCCACTTGATCGTACTTCCCTACCATCTGTACCGGATCCCAACATGCCACGTCAAGCGGCGCCCGGCGCGCCGTCACCAGCACGCCAGCGCGGTCACCAGCGCGCCGGCGCGCCCGTCGGCGCATGCCGCCGCGACCCTGCGATCGCCCGCGCTCCCTGAGCACAGAAGCAAGATCCTCCCTGGATGCAGCGGGGAACGAGCGGGAGCCGGAGCCGGCGTGACGACGACGTTGCGGGCGACCGCGGCGCCTCATGCTACAAAGGGCCACCCCGATGCCCGACATGAGCGCATTTCTGCACGCCGATGGCTGGATCACGCTGGCGACGCTCAGCGCGCTGGAGATCGTCCTCGGTATCGACAACATCGTCTTCCTGACCATCATGACGGCGAAGCTGCCGACGGAGCAGCAGCCGCTGGCCCGGCGCATCGGCCTCGTGCTCGCCCTCGGGATGCGGCTGCTCCTCCTGCTCACGATCTCGTGGGTCATGGGGCTCAAGGCCAGGCTGTTCAGCCTCCTGGGACACGACTTCAGCGGGCGTGACCTGATCCTGCTCGGCGGCGGAGTGTTCCTGATCGGCAAGGCGACGCACGAGATGTTCGACAAGCTCGAGGTCGCCGACGTCAAGGATGAGCAGCCGAAGGCCAGGGCGTCGTTCCCGTCCGTCATTGTGCAGATCGTGCTGCTCGACATCGTCTTCTCGCTCGATTCGGTCATCACCGCGGTCGGCATGGCGCAGCACATCTCGATCATGATGCTTGCCATGTTCATCGCGGTGGGCGTGATGCTCGTCTTCGCCGGGAGAATCGGCACGTTCATCCAGCGCCACCCGAGCATGAAGATCCTCGCGCTGAGCTTCCTGCTGCTCATCGGCGTGGTGCTCATGGCCGACGGCATGGGCCAGCACATCAGCAAGGCCTACATCTACTTCGCCATGGCCTTCTCGCTCGGCGTCGAGCTCATCAACATGCGCCTCCGGCTGCGGCAGCAGCCTGTCCAGCTGCACACCAAGATGGCGAACGCGCCAGACCTCGTGCCGCCGGCCGAGCAGGCCCAGCGCCAGGGGTGAGGCCGTGGCCGGCTCGCCGCGGGAGAGCCGGAGAGGCGGCGGAGGCGGGGGCTGCTGGCGCTGCTGGCGCGAGCACCGGGAGAGCCTGTAAACAATTCGCACAGATGGAGCGCCCGAGGGTCGACGGCGACAGCGGCCGGTCCCAGAAGTGACACCGGAGTTCTCCACCGAGGTGAGTGTGAGCGACGAGCAAGGAGACGCGGTACGAGGGAGGCGGCGGCGCATCGTCATCGTCGACGACGACGACGCGATCGTCGAGACGCTGGAAGAAGTGCTGCTGGCCGAGGGATACGACGTCGAGGGGTATACCGACTCGCTCGAGGCGCTGGAGCGGCTGCGCTCCCAGGCGCTGCCGGACGTCATCGTCCTCGACTGCGTGATGCCGTTCATGGACGGGCCGCGCCTCATGGAGACGCTCGCGGCCGAGGGGAAGGCGGTGCCGGTCGTGCTCGTGACCGCGCTCAGCGACCCCGGGTTCTGCATCGACCCGAACCACCCGGACGCGACGCGGATCATCAACAAGCCGTTCGACCTGGAGCAGCTGCTCGAGACGCTCGACGACCTGTCGAGCGTCTCTACGGCCAGCGAGCCCGGGTCGCGGCGGCGCCCGCGGAGCGCGTCGCCGCCGCAGACGTAGCGGCGGCGGGACGGCGCGCCAGGTCCCGGCGCGGCGGGCGGGACCGTGGAGGCCCGCCCGATGCGCCGGCGGGCCCGTGGCGGGGCGGGGAGCTCAGCGCCCGGGGAGCGCCGCGGAGAGCCCGTGGACGGCCTCGGCGCCGACGGGCACGGTGACGGTCGACCCCTTGAAGTCGTTGCCGACCGGCTCGTACGAGCCGCCGAGGCACTGCGCGAGGAAGGTCTCCGCGATCGCGTTGAACGACATGGAGTTCTCCGGGCGGGCGAAGCCGTGGCCCTCGTCGGGGTACAGCACGTACGTCACCGGGATCCCCTTGCCCGTCATCGCCTTGACGATCTGATCGCTCTCGGCCTGCTTCACGCGCGGGTCGTTCGCGCCCTGGCCGATGAGGAGGGGCCGCTTGATCTGGTCGGCGAAGTAGAGCGGCGAGCGGGAGCGCAGGAGATCGCGGCCGTCCTCGGTGCGGGGGTCGCCGACCCGCTTGGCGAAGAGCTCGAGCATCGGCGCCCAGTAGGGCGGGATCGACTCGAGCAGGGTCACGAGGTTCGACGGGCCGACGATGTCGACGCCGCAGGCGAAGGTCTCGGGCGTGAAGGTCAGGCCGACGAGCGTCGCGTAGCCGCCGTAGCTGCCGCCCATGATCGCCACGCGGTCCTTGTCGGCGACGCCCTGCGCCACCGACCAGGCGACCGCGTCGAGCAGGTCGTTGTGCATCTTGCCCGCCCACTCGAGGTTGCCCGCGTTGACGAACTTCTTCCCGAAGCCCGTCGAGCCCCGGAAGTTGACGCTCAGCACGGCGTAGCCGCGGTTGGCGAGCCACTGGTGCATCGGGTCGAGGCGCCAGGAGCTGCGCGCCCAGGGGCCGCCGTGGACGAGGAGCACCGTCGAGAGCGGCCTGTCCGGCTTGCCGTCCTCGTCGGGGTCGGCGGCGCGCGGCAGCGACAGGTAGCTCACGAGCTCGAGGCCGTCGCGCGCCTTGATGACCACGGGCCGCATCCTCACGAGCGGCGCCGACTCGAGCGCCGGCCGGTTCGTGAAGAGGAACGTCGCCCGCTTCGTGGTGCGATCGTAGAGGTAATACCGCGCCGGGCCGTTGGAGACGGTGTAACCGACCGTCCAGCGCCTGTCGTCGAGCGAGCGGCTCAGCACCTCCAGGTCGCCGTCGGCGACGGCGCGCAGGGCGTCGAGGTCGAGCTGGATGCTCTTGTCGAGCACCTGCCAGCGCTTGCGCTCGCGCTCGGAGGCCGCCGCCTGGACCTTGCCCGTCTTCGGGTGGACGATCGCGCCGGCGATGTCGGCCTTCGCGTCCTCGGCGAGCACCTTGGGCTTCGCGGTCCGGAGGTCCAGCGTCACGAGCGCGGAGGTGTCGCGGCCGCGGCTGTCCCGGAAATAGAGCGTCCTGCCGGTCGCGTCGAAGCCGATCGCCTCGCTCGTGACCGCATCCTCGGGCCCGAACGCGACGAACGGCTTCGGCTCCTTGCCGGTGAGATCGAGGTACTCCTGGCCTCCGGCGGGGGTCATCCGCGCCGCGAGCCGCGCCTTGAAGTCGTCGTCGGCGACGAACCCGGAGAACCCGTCGTTCTGCCGCACGAGCTTGCGCTCGCCGGTGCGGACGTCGACGCGGTAGAGGTCGTGGAGCTTCTTGTCCCGGTCGTTCATGCCGATCAGGACCTCGTTCGGGATCTTCTGGCTCAGCCCCTCGATCGTCGCGGAGATGCCCTCGAACGGCGTGAGGTCCTTGATCTGCCCGGTCTTGAGATCGACGGCGTAGACGTGCCAGTTCTCGTCCCCGCCCTTGTCCTGCCGATACAGGACGACGTCGCTCGCGTACGGGAACATGAAGGTGCGCACGCCGCGGCTCTTCTCCTTCGTGACCGGCCTGGCCGCCGCCGGCTCCAGGGCCGGGCCGACCCACACGTTGAGCACGCCCTCGGAGGGGGCGAGGAAGCCGAGCCGCTGCCCGTCGGGGCTGATCTGGGGCGACATGCGATCCGGGTTGCCGAAGAGCAGGCGCCGGGGCACGAGCGTCGCATCGGCGCGCGGCCCGGCCTTCGACGGCGCGGCCGGGGCGGCGGCCGCCGGGGCGGCCGCGTTCGCCGGGGCCGAGGGGGACGGCGCGGAGGCGGCCTTCTGGGGCGGCGCCGGCGATTGCGCCGGGGCCCCGCCGCAGGCGAGCGGAGCGACGAGGGGCAGCAGGAACAGCGTTCGGAGCTTCTGGGGCAGGTTCATGGATTCACCCGAGGCGCGGAGCCGCCGGCGGCACCCCACATGCACCGCGCCCGCGCGCCGAGCGTCATACCGAGATCCCGGAGGCCGGTCCACGGCCGCGTCGCCCGGCGCCGCGCGCGTCCGGCTCCCGATCGCCCCGCGCCCGCGCGCGGCCGTCCCCCGACGGGGCGCGGCCGCCGGCGCGGCCCTCAGGCGGCTCGCTGCGGTGTCGTGGTGGTGGGCGCGCCGCGGGCGTCCAGCGCGAGCTTGCTCGACATCCACGCCCGCACAAGCTCGAGGTGGCGCAGCTCGTGCTGCTCGGCCACGCGGAACTCGGCGGCCATCTCGTCCTGGCCATAGGCCGTCGCCAGGTCGATCAGCATCCGCCAGCTGTCGTTGTCGGTGAGCTCCGCCACGAGCAGCGCCTGGAGGCTCTGCCCGAAGTCGATCCTCGGCTCCACGGCGACGGCGAGCACGCCGGCCGACGCCAGGCCGATCACGTCGGCCCCTGGCGTCATCGCGGTCGGATCGGCGCCGAGCCGCTCCATCGCGCGCTTCAGCAGCGCGAAGTGCCGGAGCTCGTCGTCGCGGATCGCCTCGAGGTCGGCGCGGGTCGGGCCCCCCTCGAAGCTGCCCTCCGCGTCGTGCTTGGCGATCATCGCCTCGTAGAGGCGCGTGCCCGAGCGCTCGAACTGGAGGCGCTCGCCGAGCTTGTCGATGAGGAGCGCCGGCGGCCTGCCCTGGATGAGCTCTCCGGCCGCCTTGACCATCCCCTTCAGGCTCGCCGGCGGCGGGACGCTCCCGACGGTGCCCGATCCCGCTGCGTACTCGGTCCTGACCGCCGCGGCGTCGGCCTCGCTCCCGGGGGAGCTCGGCGGGACCGCCAGCGCGGCCGCGATGAGCTCCTTGCTGTCGAGGGGAGAGGTCGCGATCCCTGTCGTGTTGGTCCCGATCGCAATCTGCTTCATGGCGTGGCCTCCTTCTGTCCGTCGGTCTGCTCGGCTCGCCGCGAGAGCTCGGTGCCCGGCGTGTACCGGTAGCCCGCGGCGACGATCTCCGAAGGAGAGCCGGCGGAGTTCATCTGCCGCCGGTAAGCGATGGTCGCGGCGCTCTCGGGGACGACGTTCGGGTCGACGATGTGCTCGCCGACGGCGCGCAGGTGCACCTCCCTGGAGAGCACGTCGCGCACGAACTGGCGGTGGCTCTCGTGCGACACCGGGTCCGGCAGCGAGGCGGGCAGGATCTCGGCCGCGTCGCGCCCCTCGATCCGGTTGAAATGCTCGATCGCCACGTGGAGCTGCCCGAGCTCGTAATCGAGGAACCGCTCCCAGATGCGCTTGACGCGGGCGTTCTGCTCCTGCTGGAGGCAGCTCCAGTAGTTGTAGACCTCGTTGGCCTCGTGGAGGACCCACTTCTCGAGCCATGTCTCCTCGGGGTCGATCATCGCCTCGTACTGGGTGACGTGCTGCTCCTCGATCGAGTCGATCTCGGCGTAGAGCAGCCGCGCCACCGGGTCCGCGAAGAACGGCCCGACGTTCGCGTAGTAGTTGTGCGTCTGCTGCTCGGCCGCCATGATCGTGAGCGCGTTGAGCTTCGTGATCACGTGCGCTGTCTTCCGGTCGTACGGCGCGCGCACGTCGTCCTCGGGGGCGCGGTGCTCCACCGAGGTGGGGCGACCCACGGTCACGTCGGTGTACGATTGCAGGATGTTGTTCGCGTCCTTGCCCTCGAGGCGATCCAGGAGGGCCGAGTAGCGATAGAGGTGGTCGTAGTCCTCGAGCATGCCGAAGCGATAGACCTGCGCGAGGTACGGATCCGGCTCGGACAGGGCCGCGTGCGCGGTGATCTCGATGGCGACCTGCTCGTATCCGATGGTGGTCTCCAGCGGCGACTGGTCCGGCGGGTTGAGCCAGTTGACGACCGTGGTCTGGTGGTGGTCGACGCGCCGCACCTGGGCGAGCACGCGCCGGAGATCCCGGTTCATGCGCGCGAAGCTGTGCAGGAACCGCACGCTCTCGAGCTCGATGCCGTTCATCAGGATGACGCGGACGCGGGTGAACGCGTCGTCGTCGAGCTTGCTGAACGGCACCTGGACGAGATCACGCCAGTTGAACGACTGGCGATCGAGCGGTATCCCCCGCTCTTTCAGGATATCGAGAGCCATGTTGCCCCTCCTCGCGCGTCGTGCTCGTGCGTCGATGGCCGACCGCTGCGCCGGTACCTGAGGCCGCCCTCACCGCAGCGCAAGCGCGGGCGCGGGTGCGCGGGCCGGGCGGCGCTGTGCTAGAGCACCGCTCAACCGTGATCTCCAGCAGCGTCCCCGAGCTTCGGCTCCGCACCCGCAACGCGATGCCCGTCCGCGAGGCCGGCGATCACGTCCTTTACTGGATGATCGCGAATCGCCGGACACGCCACAATTTCGCCCTGGAGCGCGCGATCGCCTGGTCGCTGGAGCTCGATCGGCCGCTCGTCGTGCTGGAGGCGCTCCGGTGCGGCTACCGGTGGGCGAGCGACAGGCTCCATCGCTTCGTGATCGACGGCATGGCCGACAACGCGCGCCGCTTCGCGGCGGCGGGCGTGCTGTATCACCCCTACGTCGAGCCGGCCGAGGGGGCCGGCAAGGGGCTGCTCGGCGCGCTCGCGGCGCGGGCGTGCGTGGTGGTGACGGACGACTATCCCTGCTTCTTCCTCCCCCGGATGGTCGCCTCGGCGGCGCGGCAGGCGCCGGTCCGCCTGGAGCAGGTCGACTCGAACGGCCTCTTGCCTGTCCGCGCGGCCGACCGGGTGTTCACGACCGCCCGCTCCTTCCGCATCTTCTGGCAGCGGGTGATCGCCGATCACCTCGTCGCGCTCCCGGCGGTTGATCCGCTGAAGAAGGCGCGGCTCCGGCCGGCGGCGCCCCTCCCCCGCGCGATCGCGCGGCGGTGGCCCGCGGCCTCCCCGGCGCTGCTCGAGGGCGACCCTGCCGCGCTCTCGGCGCTCCCCATCGATCACGCGGTCCCGCCGGCGCCCTGCCGCGGCGGCCCGGAGGCGGCCGGCAAGGAGCTCGCGCGCTTCGTCTCGGAGCGGCTCCCGCGCTACCTGGACGAGCGCGATCACCCCGACGCCGGCGCGGCGAGCGGCCTGTCGCCGTACCTGCACTTCGGCCACCTCGCGGCGCACGAGGTCTTCGCCGCGGTCGCCCGGCGCGAGGGGCTCCGCCTCGAGCGGCTCGGCCGGCCGGACGACGGCATCAAGCGGCCGAGCGGCAGCCGCGAGGGGTTCTGGGGGCTGAGCCCCGCGGCCGAGGCGTTCCTCGAGCAGCTCGTCACCTGGCGGGAGCTCGGGTTCAACGCCTTCGCGCTGGGGGCGAGCGAGGGCGACGGGCCGCGCCTCTCCTGGAAGCGCGAGCCGACCGAGTACGAGTCTCTCCCGGACTGGGCGCTCGCGACGCTGAAGAAGCACGAGCGCGACCGGCGCCCGCGCGTCTATTCGCTCGAGGCGCTCGCGGCCGGCGCGACCTACGACCGGATCTGGAACGCGTCGCAGGGCGAGCTCCTCCGCGAGGGGCGGATTCACAACTACCTGCGGATGCTCTGGGGCAAGAAGATCCTGGAGTGGTCGCCGAGCCCGCGCGAGGCGCTCGAGGTGATGCTCGAGCTGAACAACCGGTATGCGCTCGACGGCCGCGATCCGAACTCCTACTCGGGCATCTTCTGGGTGCTCGGCCGCTACGATCGGGCCTGGGGACCGGAGCGGGAGATCTTCGGCACGGTGCGCTACATGTCGTCCGAGAACACGGCGCGGAAGCTGCACCTCAAGGAGTACCTGGCGCGGTATGCGCGGTAGCAGCGGGCGCGGCCGCCGTCCGGGCCGCGCGCGGGGCGCCGGGGAGCTCTCCGGGGAGCTCGCCGTCGGGGTTCGAGGCGGGCGCGGCGCCGCCGCGCGGGGGTGCTCCCTCGGCCGGCGGCGGCGCTGCCGGGCGCTCTCGCGGGCGCGCCCGCGCCGGCGGCGCGGGTCGCTGCGGGGCGTACGCGGGGTTCGACGCGGCCGCCGAGGTGAGCTATCGAGCGGGCGTGGAACTCCTCCGTGAATTTTTCAGCAGGCTGAGGGAGCTCGAGTCGCTCCTCGAGTGGGGCGGCTACCCCGTCCTGATGTTCATCATCTTTGCCGAGACGGGGCTGCTCATCGGGTTCTTCCTTCCTGGCGACTCGCTGCTCGTCACCGCCGGGGTGCTGGTCAACGCGGGGCTCATCAACCCGCTCAACCTGACGAACTTCCAGAACCTGCTGCTGATGAACGTCACGTTGATGGCGATGGCGATCATCGGCGACGCGGTGGGCTTCTCGATCGGGCGGCGCGCCGGGCCGAAGATCTTCACGCGCGAGCAGTCGCTGCTGTTCCGCAAGGATCACCTGATCGCGACGCAGAAGTTCTACGAGAAGCACGGCGGCAAGACGATCATCCTGGCGCGCTTCATGCCGTTCGCCCGGACGTTCGCGCCGGTGGTGGCGGGCGTGGGTCAGATGGCGTACCAGCGCTTCGCGATGTTCAATGTGGTGGGCGGCGTGCTCTGGGTCTTCTCGATGACCTTTCTCGGGTACTTCCTCGGCAAGGTCTTCGACGCGAAGCAGATCGAGCGGGTGGTCTACCTGATCATCTTCGTCTCGGTGGCGCCGGTGCTCTTCGGGGCCATCAAGCACAGGCTCCAGCAGAAGAAGGCCGCCGAGCGGCTCGGGACCGAGCCGTAGTCGGCTCAGGCCAGGCGGGGCGAGGCTGGCCGAGCCGGCGGTGGAAGACGGCGTTCGCGGCTCGACCTGCACAGCTCACACAAAGCCTTGTTCAACTGCCCCGGAGGCGGGAGCGAAGCAGGCGACTGCACGATGGACGATGTCCTGTCAGTCGGCTCCAGATCTCCGGGTGGCGATGGCCGGTCGCGCCCTTCGGACCGGCGACTGCCGCCGGTGAGCCGCGAGGCTCCCCCGCGAGGAGCCGCCGCCGTCCAGGTGCGGCGCCGCGCCCGCCGTCGCGGCGCCGCCGGCACGCCCCTCCCCTGCGGTCCGCCCGCCTCTT
Source organism: Sorangium sp. So ce321 (assembly GCF_051530195.1). NCBI lineage: Bacteria > Pseudomonadati > Myxococcota > Polyangiales > Polyangiaceae > Sorangium > Sorangium sp. So ce321. The sequence continues at coordinate 10,645,745 of NZ_CP150329.1, forward strand.
GTACTCGGCACCACCCCCCAGCTACGCTCTCCTCGCACCATGCAGCAGCAGCAACCCGGGCCCGCCGGCGTCCCCGTTCCGGGTGACGTCCTCGCGGGCAAGTACCGCATCGAGCGCGTCCTCGGCGTCGGCGGTATGGGTGTGGTGCTCGCGGCCTGGCACCTCGTCCTGGAGCGGCGGGTCGCCGTCAAGTTCCTCCTCCCGGAGGCCGCCGCGCTCCCTGACGCCGGCGCCCGCTTCCTCCGCGAGGCCCGCGCCGCCGCCGCGCTCGACGGACAGCACATCGCGCGCGTCATCGACGTCGGCACGCTCGACTCGGGCGCGGCCTACATGGTGCTGGAGTACCTGACCGGCGACGATCTCGGCCACGTGCTCCAGACCCGCGGCCCCCTCCCGCTCGTCGAGGCCGCCGACTACCTCCTCCAGGCCTGCGAGGCGCTCGCCGAGGCCCACGCGCGCGGCATCATCCACCGCGACCTCAAGCCGAAGAACCTGTTCCTCACCCGCCGCCCCGACGGGACTCCCCTCCTCAAGGTCCTCGACTTCGGCCTGTCGAAGGTCATCGCCACCGGCGACTCCGTGAAGGAAGCGAGCCTGACGGCGACGGGCCTCATCATGGGCTCCATCCACTACATGTCGCCCGAGCAGATTCGCAGCCTGAAATACGCGGATGTGCGCACGGACATCTGGGCCCTCGGCGTGATCCTGTATCGCATGCTCACGGGGCGACACCCGTTCGAGGGCGACAGCATCACCGCGGTCACGGCGGCCATCATGATGGATACGCCCACGTCCATCCTGGCCCTGCGTCCGGATCTGCCGCCGGCCGTCGGGGCGCTCGTGAGCCGGTGCCTCGTGAAGGACCCGACCGCCCGCGCCCAGAGCGTGGCCGAGATCGGCCGCGTGCTCGCGCCCTTCGGGTCGCAGCGCGCGAGGCTCTCGTTCGAGAGCATCGACCGGCTCCTGCCCGAGGCCACCGCCCGCGCCGGGTACCCGCCCGTGGCGGGCGCTCCCTCCGGGGCGCGCGGCGCGCTCGGCACCTCCTCGCCCTCGTGGGACGCAGCGCCCGGCGCGCCCGAGGCCACGACGGCCCCCATGCCGTTTCGCCCGGACATGACCTCATCGCCCGGGAGCGAGGCGGCGGGGGCGTCGCACGGGACGCTGCCCCACGCCTCCTGGGGCAACACCACGCGATCCCGCGCTCCGCGCAGCCGCGTGGCGCTGCTCGCCGGCGCCGCCGGCGCGCTCGTCCTGGCCGGGTTCGCCCTCGCGTGGCGGCTGACGGCGAGCGCGCCCGCGGACAGCAGCGCGCCCATGGCCTCCATCCCGGTGCCCGAGGCCGCGTCCACGTCCCCGGGCGCTCCCAGCCCGGCGACCGTGGAGCCCACCGTGGGCCCCGCGACGCCCGCGCCCGTCCCGCCGCCCACGGCGAGCCCGTCCGACGCCCCCACGACGAAGCCAGCACCATCGCCCGCGGCGCCGGCGCCGAAGCCGCGTGCGAGCGCCGCGACGTCATCCTCACCCAGGCCGATACCGTCAAAGACGACCACTCCGCAGAAGCAGCCCGTGGACCCGAGGAAGAAATGGGACTGAAGAAGCAAGCAAGAGTTCCCGCTGCGGGGCGTGGCGTCCTGTCGCTCGCCCTCGTCTGCGCCATGAGCCACGCGGCCGCCGCGCAGCCCAGCAATCCCAGGGCGGCCGACGCACAGGCGCTCTTCGAGCAGGGCCTCGCCGCGGCGGAGGCGCACGACTGCCCCCGTGCGATTCCGCTCTTCCGCAAGAGCCAGGAGACCTATCCGGCGCGCGGCACCCTGTACAACCTCGCCCTGTGCGAGAGGGAGATCGGCCAGGTGGCGAGCGCCTGGCGGCACCTCAAGGAGCTGCTGCCGCAGCTGGAGCCCGGCGACCCCCGCCTCCCCACCGCCAAGCAGGAGCTCACGTCGCTCGAGCCGCGCCTGCCCAGGCTGGTCCTGGAGCTCGCCCAGGGCGCGCCGGCGCCCGCGGAGCTGCTCCTCGATCGAGCCCCGCTGCCGCAGGCCAGCGTCGGCAGCGAGCTCCCGGTCGATCCCGGGGATCACGTGCTCGTCGTGAGATGGGCAGACGGCCGGCAGACCGAGACGCGCGTGTCGCTCCCGGAGAGCGCGCGCAAGGACGTCCGCATCGAGCCGCCCCCGGCCGCCGCCGCGCCGCCCCCGGCCTCCGTGCCGCCCGCGGCGCAGGCCCCCTCGCCTCCCCCGGACGCGCCCTCGACGCCCCCCTCCAGCGGCCGGCGCACGCTCGCCTTCGCGATCGGCGGCGTCGGCGCCGCGGCCCTGGGCGTGAGCCTCGTCACGGGCGGGCTCGCGCTCGGCACGAAGGGTGACCTCGAAGAGGAGTGTCCGACCCCCTCGCGGTGCAGCGATGACGGCATGTCCCTCAGCTCACGGGGTCAGACGCTCACCACCACGAGCACCGTGCTCGGCGCCGTCGGGCTCGTCGGGCTCGGCGCTGGCGTGGTGCTCCTCCTGACCGCACCAGCGCAGGGCACCTCGGTCGCCCTCACGCCCGCGATCCTGCCCGGCGGCGGCGGCGCGCTGCTGCGCAGCCGCTTCTGAGCTCCTCGCCCGCGCGACGGGCGCACAAACAGAAATTTTTCAAACATTTCGGTCACTTAGAGGCGCCGCAAAAAAAGATCGCCCGGCGTGTCGATCCCACCGACCCCCGTTCGTCGTGACGATGAAGCCAGGGTTCGACCCCCGCCGGAGCCTCCCCCGAGGCCCACCCCAACCCGGAAGCAAGGAGACACGACCATGCGATTCATGATCCTGATCAAGGCCACCAAGGACAGCGAAGCGGGCGTCATGCCGAGCGAGCAGCTCCTCACCGAGATGGGGAAGTTCAACGAGGAGCTGGTCAAGGCCGGCGTGATGGTCGCGGGCGACGGGCTCCACCCGAGCGCGAAGGGCGCGCGCGTCAGGTTCTCGGGCGACAAGCGGACCGTGATCGACGGGCCCTTCGCCGAGACCAAGGAGCTGATCGCCGGCTTCTGGATCTGGGAGGTGAAGTCGAAGGAAGAGGCCATCGCGTGGGTGAAGCGCTGCCCCAACCCGATGCTCGAGGACTCCGAGGTCGAGATTCGCCAGGTGTTCACGGCGGACGACTTCGGCCCCATGCTCACGCCCGAGCTCAGGGAGCAGGAGGAGCGCCTGCGCGCGCAGACCGAGGAGCGCCTGCGCGCGGAGTCGTCCGGAAAGCAGTAGCCGCGGCGCGCCCGGGGCTCGCGCCGGCGGGGGGCCTGCCCCGGCGGCGGACGGGGCTTGCGGCGGCGGAGGAAGGTGCTCTGATCGGTCGCCGTGACGGCCCCCGATGTGCACCGCGCGATCCACGCGGTCTTCCGGATCGAGTCGGCCCGGCTCATCGCCGGGCTCGCGCGGATGGTGCGCGACGTCGGCCTCGCCGAGGAGCTCGCGCAGGACGCGCTCGTCACCGCGCTCGAGCGGTGGCCGGGGTCGGGGGTCCCGGACAACCCGGGCGCGTGGCTCATGGCCACCGCGAAGCGCCGCGCGATCGACGAGCTCCGCCGGAACAAGCGGCTCGAGCGCAAGCACGAGGAGCTCGGCCACGAGATCGAGGCCCAGCGCGCGCAGGCCGCGCCGGATCTGGACGCCGCGCTCGACGACGACGTCGGCGACGACCTCCTGCGCCTCGTGTTCACGGCGTGCCACCCGGTCCTCTCGACCGAGGCGCAGGTGGCGCTCACGCTCCGCCTGCTCGGCGGCCTGACGACCGAGGAGATCGCGCGCGCGTTCCTGGTCCCGGAGCCGACCGTCGCGCAGCGCATCGTCCGCGCAAAGCGCGCCCTCGCCGAGGCGCGCGTCCCCTTCGAGGTCCCCCGCGGGGAGGAGCTCGCGCCCCGCCTGTCGTCGGTGCTCCAGGTCATCTACCTCGTCTTCAACGAGGGCTACTCGGCGACCGCCGGCGACGACTGGATGCGACCCGCGCTCTGCGAGGACGCGCTCCGCCTCGGCCGCATCCTGGCCGAGCTCGTCCCGAAGGAGCCGGAGGTCCACGGCCTCGTCGCGCTCATGGAGATCCAGGCCTCGCGCTCCAGGGCGCGGGTCGGCCCGTCGGGAGAGCCCATCCTGCTCCTGGATCAGAACCGCGCGCGCTGGGATCACCTCCTGATCCGCCGTGGCCTCGCGGCGCTCGAGCGCGCCGGGGCGCTCGGCGGCGCGCTCGGGCCGTACGCGCTCCAGGCCGCGATCGCCGCCTGCCATGCGCGCGCGCGCGCCGCGGAGGAGACGGACTGGGCGCGCATCGCGGCGCTGTACGCGGCGCTCGCGCGGATCGCGCCGTCGCCGGTCGTCGAGCTGAACCGCGCCGTGGCGCTGTCGATGGCGTTCGGCCCGGCCGCGGGCCTCGCCGTCGTCGACGCGCTGAGCTCGGAGCGCTCGCTCGAGAACTACCACCTCCTGCCGAGCGTGCGCGGCGACCTGCTCGCGAAGCTCGGCCGCCTCGGCGAGGCCCGCGCCGAGTTCGAGCGCGCGGCGTCGCTCACGCGCAACGCGCGCGAGCGCGAGCTGCTCCTCGGGCGCGCCGCCGAGTGCGCCCGCAGCTCGGCGCCGCCGCCGCGGTGACGTGGGGCGCGGCGTCCCGGGGCGATCCAGGAAGACGCGGCCCGCCGCGGGGGAAGACGCAGCCCGCCGGGGACGCAGCCGGGGAAGACGCGGCCCGCCGCGGAGGAAGACGCGGCCGCCGGATCAGCCTCGATCGACCGCCGCTGCGAACGCCGCCCCGCTCGCCGCCGTGGCCGCGCTGGTCAGCCACCGCCCGAGCGCCGCCGGCTCCTCGCACGCGAGCACCCGCGCCTGCACCGCCTCGGGCACCGCGATCCCCCGCGCCGAGAGCACCGCGAGGATCGCGCGCGCCTGGGTGCGCGCCTGGGTGCGCGCCTGCACCCACTCGTCCGTGAACCGCGACGCGTCGCGCTCCTCGAACAGCGCCGCGACGGGCACGGCGCCGAGGCCGTGCTTGCCCAGCTCCGGCAGGAGCGGCACGTCCGCGCCCGGCCGGTAGGTGATCGACGCCGTCCCCGGCCGCACGACCTCGAGCTCTCGCCGCTCCGCGTGCGCTATCCACACCCACGGCCACTCGTGCTCCAGGTAGAGCTTCACCTTCTCCTCGAGGTAACGCCTCGACTGCGTCCCCCGGATCTCCACGGCCAGCAACGGGGTGCCGCGGTAAGCGTCGTTCCGGGGCGACGAGAGATCGCCCACGACCACCACGTCCGGCGCCCGGAGCGACGGCCCCCCGGGGTCGCTGAGGTCGCAGTAGACGTCCGTCATCACCGTGAACCCCTCGCGCGCGTGCGTGCGGAAGAGGGCGGCGAGCAGGGCCATCACGATGCCGTGGATATCCTTGCTCCCCATCTGCTCTATCAGCTCCCCGCGGTGCAGCTCCCACGGGCTGCCGTCGTAACAGTCGGCCTCCGTCCCCAGCCGGCGGCCGGTCGGGCCGAAGTCCCGCAGCTCGATCGGCCCCGTGTTCCGGGGCGGACGGGGCTGCAAGCCGTTCGTACGTGCCGTCATGGTGCGAGCATAGCACGCATCGCGAGCGCTCCTGCCCGGCGCGCCCGCGTCGACCAGGGACATGCCGGCGGACAGCCAGCCAGAGGCCGCCTCGCCCGCGGAGCGCCTCAGGCCGCGAGCTTCTGATCCGCCACGTCGAGCGCCGCGTCGAGCGCCGCGATGCCCTCGTCGATCTCCGCCTCGCTGATGATGAGCGGCGGCGCCACGAGCAGGTGGCTCACCCACCCCATGACGGACACCCCGCGCTTCGCCGCCTCGGCGACCACCGCGTCGACCACCAGCGGCCGCCGGGCCGCCTTGTCCTGCGGGACGTTGAACGGCTCCTTCGTCGCGCGGTCCTTCACGAGCTCCACCGCCCAGAACAGGCCGAGCCCGCGCACGTCGCCGATCGAGGGGTGCTTCTCCTTCAGGGCGCGGAGCTTCTCGCCCACGATCTCACCCATCTTCGTCGAGCGGTTGAGGAGGTCCAGCCGGCGATACTCGTCGATCGCGGCGATCACCGGGGCCAGCGTGAGCGGGTGGGCCTCGTAGGTGTGGCCGTGAGCGAACACGTTGTCATCGAAGTAGTCCGCGATCGCGCGGGAGGTCGCGACGACCCCGAGCGGCGCGGCCGCGTTCGTCACGCCCTTCGCGGTCGTCAGGATGTCCGGCACCACGCCCCAGTGATCGACGGCAAACCACTTTCCGGTCCTGCCCCAGCCGCTCATCACCTCGTCCGCGATGAGGAGCACGCCGCGCTTCCGCGCGACCTCCGCGATCCTCGGCAGGTACTCGGCCGGCGGGATGAGGACGCCGTTCGTGCCCACGATCGGCTCGACGAGCACCGCCGCCACGTTCTCCTCGTGGTCGATCATGTAGGCCAGGTAGTCGGCGCACGCGACGCCGCACTCGGGGTAGCTCCGGCCGAGCGGACAGCGGTAGCAGTTCACCTCCGGGCCGAACACGACGCCCGGGATCTTGCCCGTCGGCTCGATGAACCAGCGGCGGAAGTCGCCGGTCGCCGCGACCGAGCCCGCCGTCGAGCCGTGGTACGACGTGTAGCGCGCGATGATCTTGTGCTTGCCCGTGTAGAGGCGCGCCATCTTGAACGCCGCCTCGTTCGCCTCCGTGCCCGACGTCGCGAAGAAGAACTTGTCGAGCCCCTTCGGCATCACCTCGAGGAGCTTCTGCGCCGCCCTGGCCCGCACCTCGCACGTGTGCGCCGGGCTGATGTAGGCGAGCTGCCTCGCCTGCGCGCAGATGGCCTCGATCACGGCCTCGTTCTGGTGGCCGAGGTTCGAGCAGATGAGCTGGGAGGACAGGTCCAGGTAGCGCTTGCCGGACGCGTCCCAGAAGGCGCAACCCTCCGCGCGGGTGACGTGGATCGGCTTCCAGCCGCGCTGGGCGCGCCAGGTGCCGTACGTGTGCTTCGTGGTCAGCTCGACGATGTCATCGCTCATGGCAACCTTCGCGGTTCGAGGAGGCGCCCAGCGTAGAGGGTGATCCGACCTCCTCGCACGCGAATTTCCCCGGAGCCGCTCGCCCGCTCCCGCGCGCTCGCCGCGCGGCGCGCGATCGCCTAAAACGGAGGGCCGTGATCCGTCCTTATGGCCTCGCTTGCACGTTGCTCGCCCTCGCGCTCGCGCTCCTCGCCTCTCCGGCGAGCGCCCAGATCGTCAATGTCCACCCGCTGATCGCGGCGAACGGGGGCAAGGACGGGTTCGCCATCGCCGTCGAGGGCTCGGCCGACGTCCGGACCGGCAACACGCGGCTCATCGCGCTCTCCGGCAGCGCCATCGCGGGATACCGCGCCCGGCGGCACCAGGCCTTCCTCATGACGCGCGCCGAGTTCTCCGAGGAGAACGGCGAGCCGATCGTGAACAAGGACCTCGAGCACCTCCGCTACCGGCTCGCGATCACGGGGCCGCTCGAGGGCGAGGTGTTCGTCCAGCACGACCGCGACGACTTCCGGCGGCTCGCGCTGCGGGCGCTCGTCGGCGCCGGGCCGCGGCTCCGGGTCGCGCCCTTCGAGGGCTTCGAGGCCGCCGTCAGCGTGGCGCTCCTGCTCGAGCACGAGCAGCTCGCGGTGGGCCCGGAGCCGGACGCGGGCCAGCGCGTGACCGACGCGCGGCTGTCGGCGTATCTCGTGCTCTCGTCGTCGGTCACGCCCCACCTCAAGCTCGGCAACACCTTCTATCTCCAGCCGCGGCTCGGCCGCGCCGGGGACGTGCGCGTGCTCAGCGAGACATCGATCCTCGCCGCGGCGACGAAGCACCTCTCGCTCAAGGTGTCGTTCAGCTCGGCGTACGACGCCGAGCCGCCGGCGGGCGTCCTCCCGCTCGACGCGACGCTGAAGAGCACGCTGCAGGTAAGCTTCTGAGCCGCCTCGCGGCGGCGCGCGGCCCGACCGGCGCCGCCGGTACCCTCAGGGCGCGGCCCCGCCCTCCGCCTGCGCCACGTCCCGGAGGCGGGCGACGCGGTACTCGAGCCGGGAGATGACGTCCTCCTTCGTCGCGCCCTCGCCCACGTCCATCAGCACCTTCTGACACATCGCGCACATCTCCAGGAGGTGGGACCGGAGGCCCTCGGGGGTGCACTTCCCGCTCCTCAGCTCGTCGAGCCGCCTCGAGAGACCCGCCGTCTCGTGGCCTGCCTGGGCCGGATCCCCGGCGGCCGCCGGGTCGTTCCAGCGCGCCGAGCTGGCCTCGCACAAGAAACACGCACCACCTTCGATAGGTTTTTGCAGCATGGCTCTCCTCGCGCCTCCTCGCGCCGTGGGTCTGGAAGGACATCCTGGAGCCGCTCGCCCGGATCACAAGCCGTCCAGGTCTCCGCCGTGTGCCGGGGAGCGGGCCGAGGCCGATGAGCCCGCCGCAGCGCCGGCGCGATGGGCGGCGGGGTGAGCCGCACGCCGAAGGCGCTCGGCGGCTCCGCGGTGACGATCCACCTCGACCTGCCCGAGGTCGATGCGACCTGGGAGCGTGCGCTCGAGGCTGGGAGCGCGCGCTCGAGGCGGGCGCGACGGTCGAGCTGCCGCTCGGGGACATGTCCTGGGGCGCGGGGATAGCCCAGGCCGGCGCTCCCTGACAAGGTGGCTCCTCCGGCCACCAGGTGACGGGGACGCGGCTACTCCATCCCGGTCAGCTTCCCTGCGCCAGCCTGGCTCATGACCATGGCCGGGATGTCGGCCGCCGGATCAGGGGTGGTGGCGTAGTACGTCCCCGGGTCGAACCCTCTCCCGTTCTCGACGCCTCCGTGCAGCGTCTCGCCCACGATGTTGGTGTCTGTCCATGTCAGATCCGTCCCGCCGTAGTCCTTGGAGGTGCGCTTGACGACATCGACGTAGTTGCCGTCCGCGTGCACGGAGGCGCCCGTACCGACGCCGATGAAGTAGTCGTTGATCTCGTTCGCGAAGTTGTTGAAGACGTGCGCCTGGCCGAACCGCACGCGTGGGTTCCGCTGGATGGTGTGGTCGAGCCAGTTGTGATGGTAGGTGACGTGCAGGCGCCCGGTGTCCTGCGGGCCGTTGCTGTCGTCGTGGCCCAGCAACATGGTCTTGTCCGTCTCCACGAAGTGGTTCCACGAGACCGTCACCCAGTCCGACCCGCGCTTGACGTCGACGGAGCCGTCGTAGCTCTTGTAAAACGTGTTGTGATCCACCCACACGTGGTGCGAGTAGCACTGCACGTTGATCGAGTCGTCCGTCGAGTTGATGAACGTCAGGTTGCGGATGACGACGTTGGAGATGGGCGTGAAGAGCGATGCCTTGTCGGGATCGCACGTGACGCCGTGAGCGGCGACAAGGTCTGGCGTCCAGCCGTTGACGTCGAGGCCGAAGCCGTCGATCGTCGCGCTCGCGCCCAGGCCGATGATGGTCTTGTTGGAGCCCACGTCCAGCATCTCCACGCCCCCGGGGCCGGCGATGGTGCCCGAGACCCGGATCACCCTCGGGGTGTGGTCGCCCACGGCGGCGGCCAGCTCCGCGTAGGAGGTCACGGTCACGACCTCGCCGCCGGCGCCGCCGGTCGTGGTGTCCAGGCCATCGGCGCTGTAGGCCGCGAAGCCCACCAGGGTGGGGTCTCCATCCGAGCCGCCGCCCGTGGAGGACGTGCCCGAACCGCCGCCCGACGAGGCGCCCGAGCCGCCGCCCGACGAGGCGCCCGAGCCGCCGCCCGACGAGGCGCCGATGCCGGACGAAGCGCCGGAGCCGTCGCCCGAGGAAGATCCGTTATCGGGACTGCCGCTCGACGAGGAGCCGCCCGGAGCGACGCCGCCTCCAGGGTCGGGCTCCGTGCCGTCGTCCGTCGCGCTCTGGCCGCAGGCGGCGAGGAGCGTCACGCATCCGAGCGCCACCGCTGCTGCGCGCAGCGTCGGCCTCCTCGTTGCGACATCAAGCTGAGACCTGGAATGATGGATGCTCACGGGTTCCCTCTCAAGCAAAGCGCCTCATCGGCAGATCGATGAAATCGAGCGCCGAGCGGCTCCTTGCACACGGCGATCCAGCGCCGTGCGATGGACCGTCCGGCGAGGCTTCCTGTCGGTCGGGATGGGAACGATCTCGGGGCTGCTCGCCGGATGGGCGCCCAGGAGCTCTGTCAACCGGCGCTTGACACGGGTTGACGCCTGCGGTTGACAGCCGCGCGCGGGCCGGGCTCATCGTGGCCCATCCGCGCGGGGCCGGCTCAGGGGCGAGGCGAGCTGACGGCCTCCGCGCGGGTCGGGGGCTGCTCGAAGGACGTGGGCGCGAACAGCGCTGCCCACGGAACCGCCGGCCCGTTCACGGGGAGCACACCCAAAGTTCATGCGGCCGTGGCGCGTCGAGCGCGCCGCGCGTCTTTCCGAGCCAGTTCGTTCAGCCTTCCTCGCTCCAGCCGACCGGCGAGTCGCCCGGGGTCCACGACAACGACCTGGATGACCAGAACACCGCCTACGGGCTCGCGCTCCACCGCCTCGAGGACGACGATGACGGATACCGCGCCTTCGTGACGCAGCGCAACCGCAGCGTCGTCGCCGAGCTCGCGCTGTACGCCGCCGGCAACGGCGAGGTGTCCTACAGCAGGGTGCGCGAGCTCCGGTTCAACCCGGTCTTCACCGTGCCGGGAGCGAGCGCCGGGAGCCCGTCGATCCAGTGGACGCCCTGCCGCGAGGAGCCCGAGAGCGATCCTCAGTTCGAGGGGCTCGCGGTCGACCAGCGGGAGGGCGTGCTGTTCGCCGCGCAGGAGGTGGTCGGCGTCTGGCGCGTGCCGCTCAACGACGCGTTGCCGGCCACCGTCACCGTGCCGGCGAGCCGGCTTGTCGAGCGGGCCCGCTCGTTCGGGGAGCCGTGGTGGGCTGTCCCCGACGACGGCGAGTACGCCTGCGATGACTCGGCGCCGGGCACGCCGGTCGCCGGGACGATCGCGGCGCCCGGCAACCCCTCGGCCGGCGGGCTGCACCTGGAGCGGGACGTCGAGGGGCTGGCGATCTACTACGGCGAGGACGAAGAGGGATATCTGCTCGTGTCGAGCCAGGGCGACGACACGTTTCACGTGTACGACCGGGAAGACCCGACGGACCATATCGCCGCTTTCCAGGTCGAGGGCACCGGCGAGACCAACGGCCATGACGTCGTGAACGTGCCCGCGGGCAGCGACTTCCCGCACGGCCTCTTCGTCGTCCAGAACGGGCAGGCCAGCGGGCCTTCGTCGGAGGCTCCGATCAACGGGTTCGACTACGACGGCTCGACGCAGTTCAAGCTCCTCGGCTGGGAGGACATCGCGGACGAGCTGGACCTCGACGTCGAGGAGGACGAGTACGATCCTCGCGATCCGCACGACGACTGAGGCGCGTCGCCCGGCCCCCGTCGCGGCGAGCGAGCGCGGCGCTGGCCGCTCGCCTCATGCCCCCTGCGGCTCGACGAGCTGGCGCACCACCCGGCACGGGTTGCCGGCGGCGAACACGTTGGCCGGGATGTCCCGGGTGACCACGCTGCCGGCGCCGATCACCGTGCCGGCGCCGATGCGCACGCCGGGGCAGAGGATCGCGCCGCCGCCGATCCACACGTCGGAGCCGATCTCCACGGGGCGCGAGAACTCCACCCCTGTGCGCCGCTCGGCGGCGGACATCGGGTGGTTCACGGTGTAGATCTGCACCGCCGGGCCGAACAGGACGTTGTCGCCGATGCGCACCGGGCCGACGTCGAGGACCACGCAGTTGAAGTTGAAGAACACCCGCTCGCCCAGCGAGATGTTGGTGCCGTAGTCGCAGTAGAACGGCGGCTCGATCCAGGCGACGACGGGCGCGCCGAACAGCTCCTGGATCAGGCGGGCGCGCTCGTCCTGCTGCTCGTCGCGGGTGGCGTTCAGCGCCTGACACAGGTCGCGCGCGCGGCGCCGCTCGGCGGTCAGCTGGGGGTCGCGGAAGTCGTACAGCTCGCCCGCCAGCATCTTTTCCTTCTCGGTCTTCATCGTCTTCCCTTGTCCGTGAGCATGCGCCGGAAGTACCGCGCCCCGCGCGACCGGTCCAGGGAGAGCGCTGCGCGGGTTGCGCGGGATCTCGCGCAACCCACGCGCGACTCGCGCAGCCGCGCGCGCAACCGGCGCCGCGAGAGCGACGATTCCCGGCCATCTCGCGCGCTCGCGGCGCTGGCGCGGGACCTGCTGTGAGGGGGAGTGACGGCGGACGGCGCGCGGGGCGCCACCGCCGCCGCCCCGTGACCTCGGGCGGCCCGAAGGAGAACTCATCACCATGAACGAACAGCTCGCGACGACCGGTTTCTCTCGCATGGACCAGGGAACGAAGGCAGGAGACGTGAACAGGAGCGACGCGCGCGCGTTCCTGGCGCAGGTCGAGGTGGACGAGCGCCTCGCCGAGAAGATGGCGGAGGCGGACGGGGACATGACGCGCATCCTCGCGATCGCCGCCGAGGCGGGGTGTGCGTGCACCGCGCAGGAGCTCGCGAGGGCCTATGAGGAGCACGTGCGCGCCGAGCCCGGCGACTCGGCCTACGACTTCGGATATCCGGTGATCTACCTGAGCCTCCGCGCGCCCTCGGATCTCAGCCACGCGGCGGTGTACCTGAGCCTCCGCGCGCCCTCGGATCTCAGCCACGCGGCGGTGTACCTGAGCCTCCGCGCGCCCTCGGACGCCGGCCGCCCGATGCCCTCCTGAACGACCCGCGCGCGCCCTCGAGCGCGGAAACGCTATCGGTCCGACCCGACCTCCGAGGCGAGCCTCGGGTCGGGCCGCCGGCGTCCGCTCCCTCGAGAGCGCGCGAGCCGGACGGCGACTCCCACCACCGCGGACGCGGCCCGCGGCGCCGTCCTCGCGATCTCACCACCTTGCGTGCAAACCACGTTGAGCGCTCTCAGGAGGATTTTCCATGAGCTCATCCCCCGGTCCCAAAGGGCACCCGCTGCACGGCTCCTGGCCGGAGTTCCGCGCGGATCCCCTCGCATTCCTGCTCGATGGCACGCTGGCGCACGGCGATTTCTTCCGGTTCCGGCTGGGGCTGCAGCAGTGCTTTGCCGTCTCGGATCCGGCCGCGATCCAGAAGGTGTTCTCGGACCGGGAAGGCTTCACCGACAAGACGCCGCCGCACCGGATGCAGGACGCCTATCCGCGGAGCGTCGCCCGCCTGGAGGGGAGCGAGCACCTCGAGCGCCGGAGGGCGCTCGCGCCGGCGTTTCAGCGGGAGGCGCTCCTCGCGCGCGCCGAGGGCGCCGCGCGCGTCGTGCGCGGGGCGCTCGGGCGGCTGCACACCGGCGAGGCGCGCGCGGCGCTGCCGGTGCTCGAGGACGTCGCCCTGCGGAGCGCGTCGATGCTGCTCCTCGGCGACGCGGGAGAGCGGGTCGTGGAGCACATCGCGACCGAGCTGCCGCGCGTGGAGGCGTGGCTCGGGCACGCCGCAGACGACGAGGCGGCCTACGACCAGGCGAGAGAGGCGCTGGCGGCGTCGATCAGGGAGGCGGCGGAGCACCGCCGGGCCGCAGGGAGCCCCGGTACCCCCGACCTGCTGGACCCGCTCGTGCGCGCCGTGGACGCCGGGCAGATGGACGAGCAGGCCATGATCGACGAGATCGTGATGATGCTGGTGACGCACGTGCCGACGGCCGCTGCCTCGGCCTGGGCGCTCCACGAGCTCGCGCTGCGCCCGGAGGTGCGGAGCAGCCTCGAGGAGGAGCTCGACGCGACCGGCGCGCACGGCGCCGAGGTGGAGCGCGCCTCGCTGCTCTCCGCGGTGGTGCTGGAGACGCTGCGGCTGCACCCGCCGGTATGGGTGCTGGCGCGCGAGGCGCGGAGGGAGTTCCGCCATGGCCCGCACGCGGTGAGCGCCGGCAACGAGGTGCTCGTGAGCCCTTATGTCATGCAGCGGCTCCCGCGGTACTGGAAGCGTCCGGAGGCGTTCCTGCCGGAGCGCTTCCTGCCGGGCTCACCGTGGCACGAGGACCGCCCGTCGGCGGCGTTCCTGCCGTTCGGGCTCGGCATCCGGAAGTGCATCGGCGAGCGGACGGCCATCCTGCAGATGAAGCTGATGCTGGCCGCGCTGGTGCGGGAGTTCCGGTTCGAGCTGCCCGCAGGGTACGAGGCGAGCGTCGGCGGACGGCGGCCGCTCGTGCCGCGGGATGGATTGCCGCTCGTCGTGGAGCGGCGCAGCAGGACGGATCGCTGGCTGCGGGGTGACGCGGTGGCCGCTGGTGCTGCCGGCTGCGCCTCGAGCCGGTGAGGCAGGCGAGCAGCGCTCAGGAGAGGCCCATGGGGCACCGCGCCGCCGGCGGCGCGGTGACGTCCCCGAGCGCCGGCTCCGCCTGGCTGCCCTGGACCGCGACAGCCCGGCGCTCCGCCGCGCGCCTTTCCCGCTCTCCTTCCATGATCATCGCCACTCGCCCGCTCGGCCCCATGGTGAGCCCCCGTCGCACGTGCCGGACGGGCGCCTGGCTCTCGAGCCGCAGCCGGGCCGGACGCTCGAGGGCGCCGGGGATCCGTACGACACGCGCGCCGGCGTCCGGTTCCGGAAGATCGCCGGCGCGCGCTCGATCAGGACCGCAGCTCGCTCCGCCGCACGATCTCGACGACCGCCTCGTCGAGCGGGAGCTCGCGCTGCTGTCCGCCCTCGCGCTCCCGGAGCGCCACGGAGCGGCGCTCGGCCTCGCGCTTGCCGACCACCGCGACAAGGGGGATCGCGGACGCGTGCGCGACGGCGATCTTCCGCGACAGCGAGTCGTCACCCGCGTCGAGGATCGCGCGCACCCCCTTCTGCTGGAGCCGCTGGAGGACCTCCTCGGCATAGGCGCGCTGCGCGTCTGTCACCGGCACGACGACGACCTGCTCGGGAGATAGCCAGAGCGGGAGCGCACCCCGGTAATGCTCGAGCAGGATGCCCAGGAAGCGCTCCACGCTGCCGAGCAGCGCGCGGTGCAGGATGGCTGGTCGGCGGCGCGCGCCCGACGCGTCGACATACGTGATGTCGAAGCGCTCCGGCAGCACGAGATCGAGCTGGATCGTCCCGCACTGCCAGCTCCGCCCGAGCCGGTCGCGCAGCACGAACTCGAGCTTGGGCCCGTAGAAGGCCCCTTCCCCGGGCTGCAGCCGGTACTCGAGCCCCGCGCTCGTCGCGGCGGCCGACAGCGCCGCCTCCGCCCGATCCCACACTTCGTCGCTCCCGGAGCGCTCGGCGGGGCGCGTCGAGAAGCCGACCACCATGTCGTCGAAGCCGAAGCCAGCATAGAAGTCGCGGAGCGCCCTCGCGAAGCGCGCGACCTCGGCCTCGATCTGCTCCTCGACACAGAAGATGTGGCCGTCGTCCTGAGTGAACTGCCGCAGGCGGAAGAGGCCGTGGAGCGTGCCGCTCGGCTCGTCCCTGTGCACCATCCCGAACTCGCCGATCCGCAGCGGGAGATCACGGTACGACGGCGCCATGCGCGCCACGATCTGCATGTGACCCGGGCAGTTCACGGGCTTGATGGCCGCGGCGTGATCCTCCTCGGACAGCCGGAACATGTTCGAGGAGAAATTGTCCCAGTGGCCGCTGGCCTTCCAGATCGCCTGGCGCAGGATCAGCGGCGTGCGGACCTCTCGATAGCTGTCGCGCATCATCTGGCGCCGGATCGCCTCCTCCAGGAGGCGATAGAGCGCGAAGCCGCGCGCGTGCCAGAACACCATGCCGGGCGCCTCCTCCTGGAAGTGGAACAGGTCGAGGCGCTGGCCTAGAGAACGATGATCGTCTTCGTCGAGCATGTCAGTCTCCGTCGGCGATGCCGGCCAGACGGAGCGCTCGATGCGACGTGCCCCGTCCGGATTTCCGGCGGGGCTTGGTTTCGTGTGCTCGTCAGTTCACCGCACGCACACGAGACCAATCCCGCCGCTGCGGGTGGTGGTCGTCGTGGTCGCGGTGAAACCAGAGTTCACGAGGACAGGTGTATCGCGCCGTGCATGGCTCGTCAAGCGGGACGTCTGCGTGGCTGCTTTACGGCGCTGCGGCTCGGTCAGGGGGCAGCCGGGCGGACATGGCACGGGCATCGAGCTTCGACGCGCGTCGACGCGTGTCAACGCGAGCGCGCCGGGGCGTCCGGCGCGAGGGCGGCGCCGGACAGGTGGCCAGCGAGGGCGCGGGACAGGAGCACCGCCCCGGTGAAGAGGTAGCCCGAGCAGGAACGGACGACATCGTAGGACCGGCCGATCAGCGGAGCGCTCCGGAGGATGTCCCCGAAGCTCCACATCTCCTCGTGGCGCGTGATCTGGAAGCGATCGCCCGCGTCGATCATGTCGAAATCGTAGGTAAGGATCATCCGCACGGGGGCCGCGCGGCGCGGGGACAGCCTCAGGTGCATGGTGCTGTCGACGAGGGCGCGGCCCGCGTGGCGCGGCTCGGAGAGCTGGACGTGCAGCTGGGAGATGTCGAGGTCGAAACGGGCGGCCCGGCGCGCCCCGGAGAGATCGACCCGGTACGTCTCGACCCCGCGCACGCGCCGCCATGGATTGACGAACTCGATACCTGGGGCCAGGTAGGGATAGACCTCCTTCTCCAGCGTCGCGGCCGGAACGCTCGTGTCGTACATGAGGAGCGCCAGCCGTCGGAAGCGCTTCTCGAGGTCGGCGAGCCCGAGGCGCGGCAGCGTGGGGATCGTGAACGGGAGGCAGTTCACTTTTGTCGCCATGTCGTGACTCTCCATCTCGATGCGTTCCCCGCCCTGTGTGAAGCGCCGGCCCGAGCGGGGGAGATGAAGGCCAAGACGCAACGGGCGGGCCGACGCGGAGCGGGCTCCCTGTGCGCGCAGCGGCGCACACGCGGCGCGCCGCCCTCCGCCCGGCGCCCGCGTGTGCGCCGCCGCGCAGGGCGCTCGAAAGGCCCTGTTCTCCGCGCGGTTCAGGGCAGGAATCGCCGCGTCCACCGTGGATTGCCCTGGTCCGCGGGGCGCTCGCGGCTATCTTCCGGCGCCGTTCGGCTCGACGGGGCGCGCGACGTTTCGCGCCTCCTGCGGGCGAGCCGCGAGGACTCGAGGAGAGGACGTGTCACGGGTGCTGGAGCGCGCAGCGAGGCCCGCCGGGAGGTCCACGGAGCCGCGCGGCGCGGCAGCGCGGCGGCTCGCCGCCCTGGTGGCGATCGCCCTCGCCGCGGCGGGGTGCGCCGCGCGCGGAGGCGACGCGCTTGGCGCGAGCGCGCGAGCTCCGGCGCGCGCCGCGCAGGGAGGCGGCGACCTCGGCGCGCGCGGGGCGAGGGCGGAGCAGCTCTTCCGCGAGGCGGAGTCGCTCGCGCGCCAGCGCCGCGTCATCGGCGTGCAGCTCTTCGTGCTCGACGAGGCCGCGATGGCGGGCGCGGCGGGCGAGCGCGGCGCGGCGCGGCGGGCGGCGCTCGAGGCGGAGGCGGCGCGGGTGCAGGCGAGGATCGCCGCGGCCTACGCCGCGCTCGTCGACGCGCCGGCGCTGCGCGCGGCGAGGCAGCGGCCCGCGGCGCTCCTCGGGCTCGCGCGGGCGCTCCAGGACGGCGGGGACCTGCGCGGCGCCCAGGCGCGGCTCCGCCAGCTCGCCCTCGAGCACCCGGCGTCCAGCGAGGCGCCCGAGGCCCACCTCGCGCTGGCCGACCTGGCGTTCGCGGCCAGGCGCCTCGACGAGGCCGTGAGCGCCTGCGACGCCGCGCTCCGCGGCGCCGCGAGGGCGGGGCTGCGCAAGCGCGCGCTCTACGTGAAGTCGTGGAGCCTGCGGGGCCTCGGCGGCAGCGCCGCCACCGAGCAGGCGATGAAGGCGCTGCGCGCGATCGTGCGGCTCGGCCCCGCGCGCGCCGGCTCGCCGGAGGCGACGATCGACGAGGCCGCGGAGCGCGAGCTCGTCGAGCTCTACGCCGTGCATGGCGACCTCGATCAGGCGCGCGCGTTCTTCGCCGGCGCCGGAGACCGCGCGGGCCCGCGGCTGCTCGGCGAGCTCGAGGCGCGCGCCGCGCGGCGGCGGCGCCCCGGGCTCCTCGATCGGCCGGCGCTGTGAGCGCGCCCGGGCGGCGCTCCCCCCGCCGCCGCCCACGAAAGCGCCTCACCCGTCGCCGGCGTCGATCCGGAACCGCGGCGCCTCGATGCGCTCCCCCCGGCACGCCGGGCAGCGGCTCGGCTTCGCGAGCGAGCGCCGCTCGTCGAACGAGTAGCCGCAGCGCAGGCAGTGGGCCGGCGCGACCGAGAGCCGCTCGCCGCGGGCGCGCAGCGAGCGCGCGAGGTGCTCGAGGTGCGGCGTCACGTCGCGCTCTCGCATCCCGAGGCGCGTGGAGAGCTCCCACGCGGTCGCCCCGCCCCTGCGGAGCTCCTCGAGGAGCGCCTGCCGCACCGTCTCGGAGCGGGGCGCTGGGCTCGGCGGTGGCTTCGGATTGCTCATGGGTCGCAAGAGCGTGACACCCCGGCTGCGCCAGGCCAGAGCCGGCCGGCGCGGCGCGGCGCGCCGGCGCGCTCCTCCACCGCCAGCGCACAAACGCGCCACGACAGGCGCGCGAGGCCCGCGCCGCGCGCCGACGCGTCGCGGCCAGGACGGGCGCGCGGGGCTCGCCTCGGAGATCGCGGCGCAGCGCGGAAGATCCCGCGCGGCCATTGCGCTGCCCGCGATGGACACCGACAATGCCCCTCCGGAGAACAGCAGCGCCATGAGCCCGTGCCCGCCCGAAGATGCCCTGGCCGCCTGGATCGAGGGCCAGCTCCCGCACGAGGCCGCGGCGAGCCTCCGCGGGCACGTGGACGGGTGCGCGGACTGCCGCGCGCTGATCGCGGCGCGCCCGAGGGAGAGCGACCTCGGCGCCCCGCTCGCCCTGCCCTCCACGGTGCAGTACCTGGACGACGGCGACGAGCCCCCGCCGTCGTCCTCGGTCCCCTGGGCGCCGCCCTCCACCTTCGACGACTACCGCGTGATCCGGCCGCTCGGCCGCGGGGGCATGGGGCAGGTGTACCTCGCCCACGACGAGGTCCTCGACCGGCCCGTCGCGCTCAAGTTCGTCGCCGCGGAGAGCCCCGATCCGAGGACGATCGAGCGGCTGCGCGTCGAGGCTCGCGCGATCGCGCGCCTCCAGCACCCCAACGTCGTCGCCGTCTTCCGGATCGGCGAGGTGCGCGGGCGGCCGTACATCGCCTATGAGTTCGTCGAGGGCGAGCCGCTCGAGCTGCTCCCCAAGCCGGTCGCGTGGCAGGCCGCGCTGCGCATCGCGCTCGGCCTCACGCGCGGGCTCGCCGCCGCGCACCGGCGGGGCGTCCTGCACCGCGACATCAAGCCCGCGAACGTGATGCTCGACGCGCGCGGCGAGGTGAAGCTGCTCGACTTCGGGCTCGCCAAGCTCGCCGACCAGCCCGGCCTCGACCTCGCCCCGCCCCGGGCGCCCATCGTCCCCGCCGCGCCCGCGTCCTGGTCGCCCTCGGACCCGTCGGCGGTGACGACCGCCATCCCCGCGACGCCCGACGCGCCCGGCGCGATCCCGACCGTCAACCTGACCGACGGCGGCATGATGATGGGCACCCCGCTCTACCTCGCGCCGGAGCTCTGGGCCGGGACCGCCGCCACGCCCCACTCCGACGTCTACGCGCTCGGGCTGGTCCTCTACGAGCTGTGCGCGGGCCGGCTGCCCCACGCGGGGCTCGAGGTGCACGCCATCGCCAGCTGGGTGACGGCGCGGGCGCTCCCGCCGCTGCGCTCGCTCTGCCCCGAGGTCCCGGAGATGCTGGCGGACGTCATCGACCGCTGCGTGCTGCGCGCGCCCGAGGCGCGCTTCGCGTCGGCCGAGGACGTGCAGGCCGCGCTCGAGGAGACCGAGGCGCTCTGCCGTGCGTTCCATATCGTGCGCGCCGTGGCGCCGCCCTCGGGGTCGGCGGGGGCGCAGGAGACGGACGCGGACGTCGTGCGCGCCTCGTTCGCGCGCCTCGCGTCGCGCGCCGAGGCGCTCGTCGCGCGCTTCTACGAGCGGCTCTTCGCCGCCGAGCCGGCGCTCCGCGCGCTGTTCCCGCCGGACATGCGCGAGCAGCGGCTCAAGCTCGCCGCGACGCTGCAGCTCGTGGTCGACAACCTGCGCGCGCCGGACAAGCTGCTCGAGCTGCTCGAGGCGCTCGGGCGCCGGCACGCCGCCTACGCCGCGCTGCCCGAGCACTTCGACGCCGTGGGGCGCGCGCTGCTCGGGGCGCTGGAGGAGCTCGAGGGCGACGCGTGGACGCCCGCCACCGCGCGGGCATGGGCCAGCGCCTACGCGCAGCTCGCGGAGGCGATGCGGCGCGGGCTCGACGCCGGGCGGGAGGCGACGGTCTCGTCCATGCGGGCGCCCGCGCTGCAGCGCGCGGCGGAGACCCGCTTCGCCACGAGCGCCGACGCGAGCCTCGCCTACAAGACCGCGGGCGACGGGCCGATCGATCTGGTGCTCGTCCAGGGGTGGGTGACGCACGTCGAGGCCGCGTGGGAGCACCCGCCGATGTCCCGGCTCTTCGCGGAGCTCAGCGCGTGGTCGCGGCTCATCGTGCTCGACCAGCGCGGCACCGGGATGAGCGAGCGCGAGGGCGCCGGCGCGCCGGCGGAGCAGCAGGCCGAGGACCTGCTCGCCGTGCTGGACGCGGCCGGCGTGCAGCGGGCGGCGCTGCTCGGCGTCGGCGCCGGGTTCGCGCCGTGCGCGCTGCTCGCGGCGGCGCACCCGGCGCGGGCGCGCGCGCTGGTCGCGATCGGGAGCGCGGCGCACATGGCCGCCTGGCCGGGGTGCCTCTTCGGCGTCACGGGCGCGGACGCCGACGCGGCCGAGCGGTCGCTGCGGAGCGGCTGGGGCGAGCCGCTGTTCCTCGATCGCCTCGCCCCGTCGGCGGCGGAGGACGCCGCGCTGCGGCGCTTCTGGGCTTCGTACCTGCGGCTCGGCGCGAGCCCGAGCGGGGCGGCGCGCATGCTCCGGGCCCACGCGGCGGCGGACCTCCGGCCCGCGCTGGACCGGGTGAGCGCCCCGTCGCTGGTGCTGCACCGGGCCGGCGATCGGGCCGTGCCCGCGGCGGCCGGGCGCGATCTCGCCGGCCGCATCCGCGGCGCGCGGTACGTCGAGCTCCCGGGCGAGGACCACCTGCCGTTCGTCGGCGAGCCACGGCCGCTGCTCGCCGAGCTGCGGGCCTTCCTCGGCGCGGGCGCCGCCGGGGGGAGCCCCGTATCGAGCCTCGTGTCTTCCCCGATATCGGGCCCGACGCTGGGCTCGAGCGGCGCGGCCTCCGGCAGCTGACGCGCGCTCTCGCTCGCGGCCAAATCGTGAGTTGCCTCTCGGGCGCTCGCGCTCGACCCCAACCCTCTTGAGCACCTCGCGGTGAGCCCGAGTTCAGCGAGCGGACGTCGCTGTATACGGTTTTACCCGACACCACTTGAGAGTTCTCCTTATCTCGCTGTCTTGTTGTTGAAATAAGGTCTCTTCCTTGCAGCAGCATGTAGTGGCCGCTAACTTGATTTGATGATCAGACGGACACGCGCGTTGACCTGCTGCGGCTGGGTCCTGGTCGGCGCGCTCGCGAGCTGCTCCGACGCGGAGCAGCGCCCTGCTCCCGCGACGTCGAGCGGCGCGGGCGGAGGCGGGGGCGTCGCCGAGGGCGCCGGCAGCGCGGGTGAAGGCGCGGGCGGCGCCGGCGGCGCGGGCGAGGGTGCCGGCGGCGCGGGCGGCGCGGGCGGCGCGGGCGAGGGTGCCGGCGGCGCGGGCGGCGCCGGCTGTCCCGCCGGCGAGGAAGGCTGCGCGTGCGGGCCTGAAGGCCAGTGCGACGGCGAGCTCCGGTGCGTGGACAGCGTGTGTATCTCGGGCTGCGGCTGCACCGATGGTTACGAGGTGGTCGACGGCGAGTGCGTCTGGAAGGGAGGCCCGCTGGATCCCTCGTTCCAGAGCGCGGACGCCTGGAGCACCAGGGGCGCCGCGCTCGTCTCTCCCGAGGCCGAGGGCGACGGCAACCCGGGGGCCGGGGTCATCGGAACAGAGGCGGTGTGCGAGATGGCCGGCTTCTATCAGCAGCTCACGATGCCGGAGCTCGCGTGCGCCGAGCCGCTCCTCCTCACCTTCGCCGCGCACATCGGCTGCGACTCCATGGACTGCATCGGCCCCCCGGGGGTCGGGGTCCGGATCGACGGCGGTTTCAGCAACATCGATCTCATGCCTTCTTCGTCCTTCACCCCCCAGCGCGTGTGCCTGGGAGCGCGCGCCTACGGCGGGCCGATCGAGCTGCTCCTCGGGCCTTCCCGGCGCTCTCCCCTGTGCGATGAGGCGACCGGACAGGGCTACACGCTGGCGTTCGACGACGTCGCGATTCAGCCGGACGCAATGCACGAGTGCCCGGCGCCGGGGCAGGTGCTGAACGGCGACTTCGAGGCAGGGGCCTCCGGCTGGACCGCGACCCCGGAGAGCGGCGTCTCCGAGGTCAAGAGCGGCCTCGGCGCGCGCAGCGGCCAGGGCGGGCACATCGCCACGACGTTCTTCTGCCAGTATCCCTCGCTCGAGGGCACGGTCTCGGCGCCCCTGCCCTCCGCCGCGCTGCCGCGCCCGGCGCTCCGCGTCTGGAGCCAGGGCAGCCCGGGCGCCATCGTCAACGTGATGCTGAGCACACACCAGCTCACGACCCTGAAGGGCACGGGCGAGGCGCAGGTCTCGCACCTCTGCTTGCCCCGGTGGGCGCTCGGCATGGCGCACCGGCTCGTGTTCGCCTACCGCAACCGGAGCAGCCAGCCGTGCACGGACGAGAACAAGCGGGATTTCGCGGTGGACGACCTCGCGTTCGTCTCCGAGGAGCGCTGTCCCGAGGACGCGCCGCTCTTCGATCCCGGCTTCGAGAACGCCAGCTCTGACGCGAGCCTCGCGCCGACATGGGTCCTGAACGAGGACGACGCCACGGGCGGCACCGCCGCGCTCGCCGTCGATCCGGCGGTCGCGCGCTCCGGCGAGGCCTCGCTCTCGCTGTCCGTGCGGAAGCCGTGCCGGGAGCCCACGGCCTCCACCGTGTTCACGGTCCCCGAGCCCGACGGAGCGGCCGGCCCGGCGCTGAAGTTCTGGTACCGCACGAGCGCCCTGACCGCGGCGACCGCCTCCTCCACGCCCGGCGCCGCCCTGCCGCCCAGCGAGCGCTGGACCCAGCGGACCATCTGCCTGGAGCCGCGCACGGCGGGCAGGCCGCAGCACCTCTCCTTCAAGATCGGAGCCAGCGGCGTCTGTGACGATCCGCTCGACAACGAGACGTTGTACGTCGACGACGTCGAGGTGACGACCGACCCCTCCTGCCCGGCCGCGCCGGTCCCTTGATCCGGAGCGCGCGCTCAGCCTCGCTTGCGCCCGACCACGATGACGATCGGATACGCGAAGTGGAGCTCGTCCCCCCGGAGCTCTGCGCCCACGCCGAGCGCGTCGACGCCCACGTCGGCGCGGTAGAGCGCCCGCAGCCGGTCCGCCCCGCCGGGCTCCGGGAAGGAGGCCCGGAGCGCTGTCTCGAGCTCGACCTCGAGCCGGTAGCGCACGGTCTTCTCGATCTCGAGGCCCGCCGCGTCGAACAGGGCGACGAGCTCGCGCTCGGTGACCGCGCGCGCGTGGGACGGGTCGCGGATCTTCTCGGCGCGGTCGTACGCGTCCCGCTTGTCCTCGGCGGGGGCCACGTCGATCACGGCGACTCGCCCGCTCTTCTGGCACACGCGGGCCATCTCGCGCAGCGTCACGAGCGGATCCAGCAGGTGATGGAAGCTGTACCGCGTCGTGACGAGGCGATAGCTGTCGTCCGGATAGGGCAGGCGGCTCGCGTCGCCGAGCTCCCACGCGACGTTGGAGAGGCCGAGCTTCGCCTGCCGCTCGCGCGCCTCGTCCAGCATCGCGGGGACGATGTCGAGCCCCCGCACGCTCGCCACGCGCGGCGCCAGCGCGCACGCGACGATGCCCGGCCCGCACGCGACGTCGAGGGCCGTGTCGCCCGGCGCCGGGGCGAGCGCGTCGAGCAGCAGCTCCATCGCGGCCCCCGCCGAATGGGCCCGCACCTCGGCGAACGGCCTCGCCTGGCGGGTGAACTGTTCCTGTATCAGCGCATCGTGCTCGGTGGGATTGTGCTGGGTCATGGGGTCGATGGTGGACGAGCTCAGGCTGGACGGCTGCCGACGAAAGGACAAAGATCGTCGCCGAGAGGCCATCCCATGCACCCCCGCGCCTTGACCCCGGCGGAGACCGCCGATCGCCTCGTGCTGCTCGGGCTCGATGAGGCGCGAGCGCGCGCGTTCGCCTACGAGGACGATCTGCGGGGAGCCGCCTACGCCTGGCACACGCACGAGCGCCACCAGCTGCTCTATCCCCTCGCCGGCACGGCGCGCCTCGACGTCGAGGACGCCTCCTTCCTGCTCCCCCCGCAGCGCGCCGCGCTCATCCCCGCGGGCGAGCGGCACGCGACCAGCTGTCGCGACGCGTCGGTCATCTCGATCTACTTCGACCCCGCGGCGTTCCCCTGCCGCGTCGCGGCCGTGAGGATCTTCGAGGTCCCCGCGCTCCTGCGCGAGATGGTGATCTACGCGCGGCGGTGGCCCGTCGCGCGCCGCCCGGACGACGCCACGGCCAACACGTTCTTCGCGGCGATGGCGGACATCCTCGCGCCGCTCCTCGATCGCGGCGCCACGTACCGCCTGCCCCGCGGCAGGACGCGGCCCGTGCAGCGGGCGATCGAGTGCGCGCTCCGCGACGTCGCCAGCGCCGATCTCTCGCGGGCCGCGGCGTTCGCCGGTGCGACCGAGCGGACCTTGCGGCGGCGGTTCCGCGACGAGACCGGCGTCACGTGGCGCGCCTTCATCACGCGCGCGCGCGTGCTCCGGGCGATCGACCTGCTCACCAGCCCGGGCGCCAGCGTCACGCGCGTCGCGCTCGACGTCGGCTTTCAGAGCCTCGGCGCGTTCGCCGCCGCGTTCCGCGCCGTGACCGGCCAGACGCCGAGCGAGTTCCGCCGGGCCGCTGGAGCCACGCCGGCCACGCCGGGCGACGACGAGCAAGGACCAGCGATGAAGGGGGAGGTGGCCTGAGCCTGCCTGATGCCGCGGGCGCAGCCCCGCGGCGGGCTCGGGTCCGGCCCGCGGCGCGCGCCGCTCTCGCGGCGAGCGCCGCGCCCGGCGGGGTTACTGCGCGATCGCCTTGAGGTCGAGCATCTCCTCGACGCTCGGGACCACGATGAGGTCGCACCGGCGGTTCTTGCGGCGGCCGTCGTCGGTGTCGTTCGTCGCGACAGGGTCGGTCTCCGCGAAGCCCGCGGCGCTCCACTTCGCGGCCGGGAGCGCGCCCCCGCCGCCCTTGACGTCGGCCGGGCTGACCAGGAACAGCAGCACCTCGCGGGCGCGCATCAGCGACAGGCCCCAGTTGTCGCGGAACGGGCCGCCCGCGAGCGGCTTGTTGTCGGTGTGACCGGCGACCTGGTAGTAGCGCTGGAGCAGCGACGGGTCGTTCCGGACGACCGTCGCCACCTTGGTCAGGATATCCTTCCCCTCCTTCTTCAGCGTCTCGCGCCCGGAGTCGAAGAGGACGTCGCCCGGCAGCGAGATGACCATCCGGTTGTTCCGGATGTTCACCGCCAGGCCGAGCTTCGTGAGCTCGTCCAGCTTCTTCCGGAGCGTCTCGAAGCGGGCCTTGATCTGCTCCAGCTGGCGGGCGCGCGCCTTGAACTCCGCGAGCGCCTTCTCCCGCTCCTCCAGCGTCGAGCTCAGCTGCGACACCTGCGTGCTCGTCGCCTGGAGGTTCTCGTTCAGCTTGCTGATGTCGACGCCGGCCGCCTCGAGCTGCTTCGTCAGCTCCGCGACCTTCGCCTGCTCCACCTCGAGCGCCTTCTGGGTCTCGGCGAGGCGGCTCTCCGTCGACTGCTGCTGGCTCTGAAGGCGGTTGTACTTGTCGAGCTGGGCCTTCCACTCCTCCTCGGAGTACCCGCACCCCGGCAGCGAGAACGACGCGATCACGGCAGGCAGGAAGGCCGCGAAAACGGACAGGCGACCTTTCAAGATACGAGGGTGCATGAGCACGCTCCTTCACTTCCAGTTGGTGAACATGGGCCGGGTCGACGGGCTCGACCTGCGCCCGGTTCCAGGTGACAGCGGCCCGTCAGGCCGTGCGGAGGCGTACCCTAGCGAGGTCGCGCCCGATTGTAAAAGCCGCATTGATCACCCGACCCCACCCGCCCCCCTGCGCGTCGTCCACCTCGCGCCCGCTGCGGTGGGCGCGTGTCCGCGCGCGGGGGGGGGGGGAGCTCGCTTGCCGTTGTTCGCGCCGTCGCACACCTGCTATGGGAGCGACCATGGCCTTTCGCATCACGCTGATCCCGGGCGACGGCATCGGACCGGAGGTCGTGACGGCGACTCAGGACGTGATCTCCGCGGCTGGCGTCGCCGTCGACTGGGAGATCCACCACGCGGGCATCGAGGTCGCGAAGCTGACCGGCTCGCCGCT
The DNA here is from genome assembly GCF_051530195.1 of Sorangium sp. So ce321. Classification (NCBI taxonomy): domain Bacteria; kingdom Pseudomonadati; phylum Myxococcota; order Polyangiales; family Polyangiaceae; genus Sorangium; species Sorangium sp. So ce321. The sequence goes on from NZ_CP150329.1 coordinate 10,672,163, forward strand.
CCCGCTCCCGGTCATCGACGCCGTGCGAAAGAACCGCGTCGCCCTGAAGGGCCCGGTCACCACCCCGATCGGCGGCGGGTTCCGCTCGGTCAACGTCACGCTCCGACAGACGCTCGACCTCTACGCGAACGTGCGGCCGATCCGCAGCCTGCCCAACGTCGAGCCGCGGTTCGACGTCGACATGGTCATCGTGCGCGAGAACACCGAGGGGCTCTACGCCGGGCTCGAGCTCATGATCCTGCCCGGCGTGGCCCAGAGCATCAAGCTCACGACCGAGCGCAGCTCGACGCGCATCGCCGAGTTCGCGTTCCGGTACGCGAAGGAGCACGGCCGGAGCAAGGTGACGATCGTCCACAAGGCGAACATCATGAAGCTCTCCGACGGGCTCGCGCTCGACTGCGCGCGGCGCGTCGCGGTGCGGCACCCCGAGGTCCACCTCGGCGAGATGATCGTCGACGCGGCGGCCATGACCATGGTCCGCGACCCGAACAAGCTCGGCGTGCTCGTCACGGAGAACCTGTACGGCGACATCCTCTCGGACCTCGGCGCGGGCCTGGTCGGCGGGCTCGGCATCGTGCCCGGCGCGAACATCGGCGACGAGGCCGCGGTCTTCGAGGCGGTGCACGGGTCGGCGCCGGACATCGCGGGCAAGGGCTACGCGAACCCGACGGCGCTCGTGCAGAGCGCGGTGATGATGCTGCGGCACCTCGGCGAGCACGAGGCGGGCGATCGGATCGAGCGCGCGCTGACGGAGGTCTACCGGTCGGGGCAGGTGCGCACGCGCGACCTCGGCGGCGCCGCGAGCACCGACGACTTCACGCGGGCGCTCTGCGCGGCGATCGAAAGGCCTCGCGCGGAGGCGTAGCCGGGGGCATCCTGATCCCCGGACGTGGGATCTGCCTGGACGTGGCTGCTCGAGCGGTGCGCCGAGGTCGTCGGCGCGACGGACGGGGCTGCCGGCTCCGCGGGCGGCGCGCGGCGCCGGCGCCGGCTGCAGGTCTTCCTCGTGCTCTCGCTGGTCGTCACGGCGAGCCTCCTCCTCCGCGGCGCCTGGGGCGCGCGGGGCCTGCTCCCCGCGATCGCGCTCTTCGCGCTCTCGGTGCAGGCGGCGCGCGCCGTCCTCGACGCGCGCGCGGCGGTGTGGCGCGCCGCCGCCCTCGACCTCGAGGATCCCGCGCAGCGGCCGGGCGAGCGCGCGGATCCGTGGTTCTCGCCGCCGACGGCGAGGGTCCTGCGCGCGCTGGCCGACGTGATCGACGCCGCGCGCCGCGAGCGCTACGCGATCGCGCTGGAGCGCCTCCCGTATGTCGACCGGGCCGCGCTCCGGCCCGACGAGGTGCGGCTGCTCGACGCGGCGCGGGCGCTGCTCTCGCTCGGCCTCGGCGATCCGGCGCGCGCGGCGCAGCAGGCGATCGTCGCGCTGCCGACGGGGATCGACGCCATCGACGCGCGGCTCGGCCGCGTGGTGCTCGCCGACGCCTGGAAGAGCCCCGCGCGGCTCGAGGCGATCGATCGCGCGTGGCGGAGGGAGCTCCAGGGCGGCGTGACGTCCGAGGCGCTGGAGCGCCTCCTGTCGCTGTCGCGCCTGCGCCTCGTGCCCCACGCGCTGGAGGCGCTCAGGCCCGCGGACGCGCGCGAGCTGTCGGCCGAGGCGTGGTCGATCGGCGAGGAGGAGCTCGCCGCCGCCCTCGAGTCGCGCGCGCGGGGCGGCGTCTACCGCTGAGCCTGCGCAGCAGCGCAGCGCCGCTGCCGGTGTTCAGGGCAGCGGCGCGCGAGGCGGCGCGGGGCGATGGCGCGCGCGTTCACGGCAGCGGCTCGCGAGGCGGCGCGGGGCGATGGCGCGCGCGTTCACGGCAGCGGCTCGCGCGGGATGGCTGGCGCGACCTCGCGCTCCAGGCGGACGCCGCCGAGCGAGATCTCGACCACCGCGGCGAGCCGCTCGGCGACGAGCCGCTCGGCGGAGGGCCCCGCGGCGCGCGTCTCGGCGATGAAGGCGAAGCAGCGCCGGCCGGAGCCGCCGAAGGCGACCGCGAAGCCCTCGATGGGCGCGCCCGGCGGGGCGTCGGCGACGCCGATCTCCACGATGGTGTCGAAGCCTTCGGGCGCGTCGATCCGGCGCTCCACGGCGGTGAGGCTGCGATCCGGGCGCGGCAGGTCGCGCCAGAGCCGCGCGCGCGCCTCGCACGCGGCCCGGCTCGCGCGGCCGTCCGCTCGCCACGTGCGCACGAGCAGCGACGTCGACGACGCGGCGTGGGTCGCGACCAGCCAGGGGCCCTCGCCGTCCTCGACGCGGAAGCCGCGCGCATCGGGCAGCGGGAGCCGGAGATCGAAGCGCTCCGAGCGGTACTCGCCGAGCTGGCCCTCGCCGAGCGTGGATGGCGGCGGCGCGGGCGGCGCCGCCCTCGGCGGCGCGGGCGGCGCGGCGGGGGCCGGCGCGCACGCGGGCAGCAGGGTGAGCAGCGCGAGGGCGGGCCAGCAGACGAGGCGCGTCGCGGGCGTGGCAGGGCGCCGCGCGCGCCCGGGCGCCCCGGCGAGATCGGCGCGCGTCGACAGCTTCATCGCGCGAGCAGCACGAGCAGGGCACCGGCGCCGCCCTCGCCGTCCGGGGCCGTCGCGAACGCGGCGACGTGGCGGGCGACGCGGCCGTGGCTGAGCCACGCGGCGATCTCGCCGCGGAGCACGGCGTGGCCGCCGGGCGAGTGGCTGCCCTTGCCGTGAATGATGGCGACGACGCGGTCGCCGTCGCGCTGGCGCTTGCAGACGAACGCCTCGACGGCGTCGCGCGCCGCCTCGAGCCGCAGGCCGTGCAGATCGAGGGTGCCGTCGACGGCGTAGCGGGCGCGGCGGAGCCGCCTGAGCTCGCGCGGATCGACGTCGAGCCGCCTGCCCTCGATGCGCTCGCTGTCGTCCGTGATCTCGAACTTGATCCCGTCGATGACGAGCGAGCGCATGCGCGACCGCGCGTCCTCGTCCGGATCGGACGCGATCGTCGGCAGCGCGGCCCGCTCGACGCGGCTCGCGGTGACCGGGATCCGGTTCACGCGGTCCTCGAGCACGCGGACGCCCGCCATGTAGATGGCGAAGGTCTCGGGGTCGACGGGCCGCGGCGCCGGCTCGACGCTCGCCCGCGCCGCGCTGGCGCCCGGGGACGCCTTTGCGCTCGCGCTGGCGCCCGGCGGCGCGGGCGCCTTCGCGCTCGGCTTTCCCTCGGTCGCCTTCCCCTTCCCCTCGGGCGCCGCGGCGGGCGCGCCGGCCTTGGGCTTGGGCTTGGTCAGCTGCCGGAGCGCGGAGAACGGCTGGTAGAACGCCTCATTCGCCTTGCGTGCCGCCGCCTTCGCGGGGCTCTGCGCCGCTCTCGGGTCTCGCTCGCGCTTCGCGCTCTTCGCCATCCCCCAGAACATCGCTCGCGAGACCGCGGAGCGCAAACCGGACGGCCTCGATGCCGGCGAGCTGCCCGTCCTCGAAGTGCCAGTCGGGGTCGTCGAGGTCGGGGAAGTCGTGCGGGTTGCGGATGTCCTCGGCCGTGAGGGTCGGGAGGAGGCGCCGCGCGAGGTCGATGACCCTGGCCCGCTGCGCCTCCTCCATGGCCGCGAGGAGCTCGAAGACGCGCTGGAAGAGCTCGGCAGGCGAGAGGGGAAGGGCCTGCGGGGCGCCGGGGCGGGCTGCGTCGGGGGAGCGCATCGGGCGCAGGGTACTTCATCCGCCCGGCGCCGCCGCGTCCCGAGCGCGGCGCGTCACCGGCGAGCTCGGCGGCGAGCTCGGCGGCGCGCGGGCCTCACCCGCCGGCGAGGCGCGGGAGCCCGGGGTGCTGCGCCGGGCGCGACGGCGCGGGGGCGCGGGGGTCGGCGGGCACCCCGAACGCGGCGAGGGTGAGGACCGGCATGATGGCGCCGAACACGCCGAGCCCCATGAACGCGGCGATCCCGAGGTGCATCAGGGCGGTGGCCACGACGACGGCGCGCCGGGTGCGCCGTGGCCAGATCAGGAATGCATACCCGATCTCCACGGCGAGCACGGACCAGCCCGCGACCTGCGCGACCCACGGGTGATGGGCCAGCCAGGAGAAGTCGAGCTGGCGATACTCCGGGAGCATGACCGAGCGCCAGATCGCCTCGCCGTTCCACCACTGCTCGCCTGACGCCTTTTCCAGCCCGCTCGCCAGGTACGCGATGCAGAGGTGCAGCTGGACGACGCGGAGCCCGAGCCGCGCGCCCGGCGTCGGCACGTCGGGCGCGCCGGCGAGCCTACGAGAGCGCGTGTGGACCCGCCGATGACGCGCCCGCTGGTCGAGGGACAGCGCGGCGCCCGAGGGCACCCAGAGGAGATAGAAGAGAAAGATGTTGGCGAAGACGTCCGCGCCGTAGGTGGTGGGGTCCGCCGACACCATCAGCAGCATGTGGGTGCACCACGCGAGCAGGGCCGAGGCCCTCGTCTTGAGCCCGCAGAGCAGCGCGGCGAGGGAGAGCACGTACAGGGCGCCGGTGCTCACCAGGACCGCGGCTTCGCCGATCCCGAGCGGCGCGAGGAGCTCGGCCAGCCGGCCGATGTCGGGCAGGTCGACCGGCGTGAAGGCGTCCCGCAGCGGTCCCTGGAGGATGCCCGCTCGACCGTAGAGCTCGAAGAGCTGAGGAGCGACGAGCGCCGCCTGCGCGAGGAGCACGGCCGCGAGCCCGATGCGGAGCGCCGCGAGGGGCGCCGCGGACGCCGGCGCGAGCGCGAAGCGCTCGACCGCCGCGAGAGCGCGGGAGGCGCCGCTCGGCCCGATCATGGCGCCCCGCCCTTCCCCTGCGAGCCGGCCGGAGACCTGGGCAGCGGGACGAGCTTCGCCTGATACACCAGGTCCCACGTCGGCCGCTTGCCGTCGCGGTACCCCTTCATCGACGGGAGATCACAGATCTCCAGCCGGACGACCACGCTCTCGGCGCCGGGGTGCCTCGCGAGCACCTTGCCTGCCCACGAGGCCGCGAGCGCGCGCCGCAGCGACTCGTCCGCTTCCATCATGAAGAGCGCGACGATGCTCCTGACCCGGAGATCTGCCTCGTGGTTTGCCCCGGACTCCAGCGCGTCGGCGCTCACCTTTCCGCTCGCCTCGGTGACCTGGAATCTCGCCCAGGGCAGCGCGCCGACCGAGGGAGCGAAGAAGTTGTAGCCGCTGTCGGCCCCGGAGAGCGCGCTGTGCACGGCGAGCACCTCACCGAGCCGCCCTGCCTTCTTCAGGTCGACCTGGAGCGCCCCGAGGACGACACAGCCGAGGTGCGCCGCGGCGGCCAGGGTCAGGAGCGCGAGGGCTCGACGTCGCCTTCCTTCACCCATGAGGCTCCCTCCGATGTCCTCCTCCGTGGAGGCCTGGCCATCGCACGCGGCGCGGGGAGCGGAGGCCCGCCCCGCCCCCGGCGCCGCTCCCAGTTCAAGGTCAGCGATGGTCGGCGAGGCTCACGAGCGGCATGGGGAGGTCCCCTCTCGGCGTTGCCTCGGAGCTCCGATCGCCATGGTAATGGCCGTACGGATGGAAGGGCCTGAAGTGCCCGTACGGCCGGTAGGGCCTGAACGGCTGGAAGTGCCCATACGGCCGGTAGGGCCCATACGGCCGGTAGGGCCCATGATACGGGATATCGTCAGGGGGGCGACGAGCGTCGGCGAGGGCCGAGCTCGTTGTTTCCTCGACGAGCACGAGATCCTGGATCGGTGTTGTGGTCTCTGCTGCAGCGAGCTGCGCGGTGCCGATGGCCGTCCCGAACAGCGCCAGCGCACCGAGCGCTTTCACCAGCTTCATCACGGACTCCTTTCGCGATGCGAGCGGCCTGCCGGGTGTCATCCCGCAGGCTGCGTCCGTGGTGATGCAATCGAAAGGCCCGTTCGCAGCGCACGACGATGCTGCGCGCCAGTGCGTCGATTCCTGATAAACCCCGGATCCGCGCGGCGCGCCCTGCCCTCGCGTCGTCCTATGTGCACGCGGTGGACAGCGCCCGGCCCTTGCGGTCCTTTCGTGAGCGCGCGCCCGTGTCGGGATCGAGGCGACGGCCCCCGCGCGGTTCAGGGCATTACCAGGACATTCGACAGATCATCGACGATCCTGCCGGCGTCGCCGCTCTCCAGATTGACGAGCACGGTGATAGAAGCGTCGCTGTCGAGTGTGTAATAGGACGACGACGTGAAGCCCCAGATGCTGCCGTCATGTCCGTACTGGACGCCGAGCGATGATTCACGGCGGGACAGGCCGAGGCCGTATCCGTTGACCTCGCCGAGCGGCGCGTCCACCCACGTGGTCATCTCTGCGAGCTCGGCGGGGCCGAGCAGCGTGCCGTCGAGCAGCTTGCGGTAGAAGCTCGTGAGATCGCTCGTGGTCGAGACAAGCGCGCCCGACGTGCCGGCCGCGGACGGGTCGATCGCGGAGGTCGTGTCGACGAGCTCCCCTCGGCTCCGCCCGTAGCCGTGCACGAGGCCGGGCAGGGCCGGCTCGGCGCCGTCGAGGTAGGTGTGCGCGAGCTCCGCCGGCTCGAGGACGCGCTTGCGGAGCAGCTCGCCGACGGGCTCCCCCGAGGCCGCCTCGATGAGCAGGCCAGCGATGATGTAATTCGTATTCGAGTAGGCGAACCCCTGCCCCGGCTCGAAATACGGCGGCTTCGACGCGACGATCTCGATGAGCTCCGCGGGCGTCCACGTGTGCGTCGGGTCGTCGAGGGCCGCGGCCCAGAAAGCGTCGCTCTCGGTGAAGTCGAAGAGCCCGCTCGTGTGGTTCAAGATCTGCCGCACGGAGATCTGCTCGCCGCGGGGGACGCCGTCCACGTACGTGGAGACAGCGTCGTCGAGCGACAGCCGTCCTTCCGCGCGGAGCATCAGCGCCAGGGTGGCGACGAAGGTCTTGGTGATGCTCCCGACGCGGAAGAGATCACCGGGCTGCATCGCCAGATTGGCCTCTGCGTCCGCCACCCCGGCGGCGCCGAGCCAGCTGCACCCGCCGACGTGGACGGCGGCGGCCACGCCAGGGAGTCGCTGGGCTTCCATGGCCCCGTCGAGCGCGCCCTCCAGCGCGGCCGAGAGCTCGTCGCAGCTGGCGGCGGGCGCGTCGCCCGCGCCGCCGGGCCCAGCGCTCCCGACTCCGTCGCTCCCGCCGCCGTTGCCGTGCGCATCGGTCGCCTGATCAAGCGGCGCGGGGGAGACGCTGCTACACCCCGTGAGCAGGACGGCGCCGGCGCAAGCAAGGATAGCTGTCCGCCGAAGAACACGGCTCATCGATCAGATCTCCATGGCTCCCCCCACGAGGATCACTGCTGCGCTCCCCCGCGCTGCTCCCGAGAGGCACCCCGGCGCGGCTCGGCGAAGGGCGCGCATCAAGACGCGAGAGATCCGACCGTGTCAACCTGCGCGCACAGCGGGAGTGCTCTTCCCTACTCCATTCAACAAAAGCACGGATCATCGCGTGAGCGAGCCGACAGGTCGCTCCCATGGACTCACGCATGCTCGACGGGGAAGCGTTGGATACTGTCCACGCGGAGCTCCCGCGTGCCCGGTGCTCCGGCGGCTGCGCGTCGCTCGCCGGCGCTCGGGGGGCGCAGCGGTCAGCGCGGAGCTGCCGTCGTGACGGCGAGCGCGCGCAGCAGGGTGATCACCGCGATCGAGTGGCTGATCCGGCCGTCCTGCATCGCTGCGGTCACCTCTTCTGCGCTCATCAAGACCGCTTCGGTGCTCTCGTGCTCGTCGCCCGCGGGCTCGCCGATCCGCCGCGCCCCGCGCGCCAGGTAGAGGAAGCAGCGATTCGCCTGGAGCGCCGGGTTCGGGTGCACCCACCCGAGCGGCTCGAGCGACGCCGCGGCATACCCCGTCTCTTCCAGGAGCTCGCGCGGCGCCGCGACGGCAGGCTCCTCCCCGGGATCGACGAGGCCGCCTGCCGTCTCGATGGTCACCGCGTCGACGCCGTGCCGGTGCTGCCGCACCAGGACGAACTCCCCTGCATCGGTGATCGCGGCCACCGAGATCCAGTCGGCGAGCTCGATCGTGAAGGCGGTATACGAGGCGCCCGCGGCCACGACCTCGTGACGATGTACCGCCAGCGGACCGAAGCTGCCGGCGACCGCGGAGGCGTGCCGGCGAGGGATCGTGATGCCCATCGCGCCTTGATACTACAGGGCGCCGCCCGCCGCCTTCTTCGACGCCGCGCCCGCCGCCTTCTCCGGCGCCGCGCCCGCCGCCTTCTCCGGCGCCGCGCTCGCCGCCTTCTCCGGCGCCGCGCCCGCCGCCTTCTCCGGCGCCGCGCCCGCCGCCTTCTCCGGCGCCGCGCCCGCCGCCTTCTCCGGCGCCGCGCTCGCCGCCTTCTCCGGCACCGCGCTCGCCGCCTTCTCTGGCACCGCGCTCGCGACCTTCTCCAGCACGGCGTTCGCTGCTGCTACCGGCGCCGCGCTCGCCGCCTTCTCCGGCGCCGCGCTCGCCGCCCCCGCGGGTTGCTCGCGGCGCTCCCGCCGGAGCACCTCCTCGGCATCCTCGCTGGACACGCCGTTCGTCGCCGCCCGCTGCTCCTCCTGGGGCGGTGGCCACGCGGTGACATAGCGGGGAACCTCGCCGGGCCCGGACGCATCGATCCAGGAGACGCTCCCTGTCCCCGGCGCGCGCACGTCGATGTGCACGAACGAGCTGTTAGGATAATACCCGCATCCGGTATCCGCGAGCTTGCGGCAGGCGGCAGCGAGCTCGTCGTTGCGCACCCCGGTGATGCGCAGGTCGAGCGCCCGCCCCGTCTGGTGCAGGCTCCCCTGGCTCTGCGGACGGTACCCGCTCACGAGCGACACGAGCCGCCCCGGGTACTGCCGCGCGAGCGCGTCGATGCGGGAGAGCAGCCCCGGATCGAGCAGCCGCACGCCGGGCGCTACCTCTCCGGCCTGCGCCCCTGCTGGCCTGTCTCTGGCCGCTTCCCGCTTGTTTGCGGTCGTCCGCGCCGTCCGCGCCGTCCGCCGTTTGTCGCTGGCCGCCTCCGCCTTCGGCGCCGGCGCGCGCTCGTCGGGCAGCACCGGTCGCGGCGTGCCCCACGGTCGGGCGAGCAACGAGAGGGCGCGCCGGGCCGCCTCGCGCGGCTTCCCCGCGCAGTCGACCAGCTCGAGGCGCTCGGGCTCGATCCCGCTGCGATCGATCGAGAGCGCCGGCCCGAGGCACGGCTTCGGAGGCGCCTCCCTGCTCACCCCCTTCTTCGTCGCGCGCCGCTTGCTCTCGACCGTGCGCGCCGCCCTCTTCTTCTCCTTCCGCTTCGCCTTGCCCGCCTTCGCCGCGCCGGTCTCCTTCCCGGCCGCGCTCTCCGCCGCGTGCGGCGCTTTCCCGCGGGCGCGGCCCTTCCGGTTCGCCGCGCCGCTCGTCTTCTTCTCGTCGCCGCTCGCCGCGGAGGCGGCGCCGCCATCGCCGCGGCGCGCCCTCGCCCGCGTCTCTGTCCGGCGCGCGTGCTCCGCTTCCTCACCAGCGGGGCTCGCCGGCGACCGCTCGCGACGGGTCGGTTTACCGGCGCCGGCATCTTCTCCGGCCTTGTCGGCGGCGTGCGCCCTGGGCAGCGGCTCCGCGTGCAGCGGCCCTGCCGGGACGGCCGGCACCGCGATGCTCACCAGCGCTGCCAGCATGGCAGCGCGAGCACGCGTGAGGCGCGCCCGCGGCTCCGCGGTGCGCATGGCCTCCCCTGCGGCCCGCGGCGCCGCGCCCGCACTGCTCACGGAACGAAGGCTCATCATGGAAAGCTCCAGTCGGGCCGGGTGCGAATGCCATCCACCCTGGGATCGGATCTCCCAGACATGGCGTCGCCGCCCGTCCGTGCGATGGGGGATTGGGAAAGGCAGTCGGCGGTCCGCTTCTTGAATCACCCTGGGACGAGGTCAGCGACCTCGACACAGCGTCTCCAGGACGCCCCTCGCGGAAGCTCAGAATTCAGAAGGGGATCGAGGACCTCTGAGGACCGGATTGTCATGAAGTGCGGAGGGCGGCCCAATTTTCTGCGGCGCTGACCAGAGGCTGTGGTAGGAACCAGCTGCCTCGCGACTGCGGTCGGGTCGTGAGCGCGGATCCGGGGTGCATGGGGGCAGAGCCCCTCATCACGCGGTCCGCGGCCGGGTACCTCTCGGCGCACAGCGGCGCGGCCCGTCCTCCTCGATCGACACCATCGGCGGAGAGACAGGCGTCGCGTCCCTAGCAACCATCGTCCGGGCCATCGCGGATCGCGGGGGGAAGCCCGGTCCAACACGCACCAGCCTCATTCACCACACCATCGATGCAAGCGGGGCGCCACACGCGGGATGCGGAAGCCGAACCCGGTGGCGCGCCCATGATCGCTCCGAGGTCAGCAGGGGCACGACATGCGCCGAATTCGTAGAGACGCAACCAAGGTCTGGCACAACCCCGAGCTCCACACCGCCTATGGCCGGGGTCAGCCGAACAGCGCGGGGCTGCCGCGCCCAACACAGACAGGCGAGGACCGGAAGGCGGCGAAGCAACACCGCGCCGCGCTCGAGGCGCTGTTCTCCCCGCGCAAGGAGCCGGAGGTGGACGACGGCAAGGGCGGGCGCGTCAAGTCCGGGCGCGACGCCGCGTCCAAGACGCCGGGGCGCATCGTCCTCGCGCCGCCTCCGCAGAGCGACCCGAAGGCCGTCGAGCGCCAGCGGCTCCTGTCGAAGCTGCTCTGCGCGTCGGGCAGGCCCAACATCTCCAAGGCCGCGAACGATTTCCTCCGCGCCGGCCACACCTTCCCCGCGGAGCAGGACGTGTACCTGCAGCTGCTCGAGCACAGCGACGAGCAGCGCATCCAGCAGGCGATCGACGAGCTCTCGGGCATCCTCGTCGGCGAGCTGCCGAAGCGGAAGACCGTGCTCGAGTCGCGGCTGCGGCGCATCGAGGAGTTCGCGGAGGAGCCCGCGACGCGCGAGGCCGCCGAGCGGCTGCGGCGCCAGGTGAGCGGCAGGCCCGAGGCCCCGATCGCGGGCGGCGCGCCCGCCGAGCCCGGCTTCCAGGCGCGGCCGGCGAGCCCCCAGGCCATCGCGCCCGGCGCGGCGGTGGACGGCGTCATCTCCGCGGCGAGCGGCGAGGCGGAATGACGCGCGCGGAATTCGAGGCCGAGCTCCGCAAGCTGATCCAGGGGTTCGAGACCGGCACCGGCAACGAGCGGTGCGTCGAGTGCGTCGCGTGCGAGCGCTGCGTGGACTGCACGTTCTGCCGCAACTCGAAGGCGCTGCAGCGGTGCCACTTCTGCGTCGACGCGCAGCGCTGCTCGGACAGCACGCACTGCCGCGGCTGCCGCGACCTCATCGCGTGCAGCCACTGCGTCGCGTCCGAGCGGTGCACGCAGTCGTCGTACCTCGTGCGCTCGGTCGACTGCACCGGCTGCACCTACTGCTTCGGCTGCGTGGGCCTCGTGCGCAAGGACTTCCACATCCTCAACCAGCCCTACGATCGCAGCAGCTACTTCAAGCTCACGGCCAAGCTGATGCGCGAGCTCGGGCTCAGCGCGGGCAGCGGGGCGGAGCCCGCCGCCGCCCCGCGCGCAGCCCACCGCTAGCCGTGCGCGCGGTCGTGCAGCGCGCGCTCGCCGCGCGCGTCGAGGTCGAGGGCCAGGTGGTCGGCGCGATCGAGCGCGGCCTCGTGGCCTTCGTCGGCGCCGCCAGGGACGACGACGACGCGGACGCCGACCACGTCGCGAACAAGATCGCGGGCCTGCGGGTGTTCAGCGACGACGCCGGCAAGATGTCGCGAGCGCTCGCGGACGTGCGCGGCGGGGTGCTCGCGATCAGCCAGTTCACGCTCTTCGGGGACGTCCGCCGCGGCCTCAGGCCGAGCTTCGACGGCGCGATGGAGCCCGTGCGCGCCGAGGCGCTGTACGACCGCTTCGTCGCCGCCTTGCGGGCGCGGGGCCTCGCGGTGGCCACCGGCCGCTTCCGCGCCGACATGCGCGTGTTCGTCGAGAACGACGGACCGGTCACCATCCTCATCGACTCGAAGCGCACGTTCTGAGCCGCCGGTCCGCTGCGCGTCGGCGGGCTCTTCCCGCCCGGCGCCGCGCAGGCTACCGAGGGCAGCCATGCGGATCAGCATCGTGGGCGCAGGCGCGCTCGGGCGAGTCTACGGCGTGCGCCTCGCCACCCAGGGAGACGACGTCACGTTCGTGGTCCGTCCCGAGCGGGTCGCGGACGTACGGCCGTTCGTCATCGAGCAGGTGAACAGCGCTGATCGCCGCGACACGCTCGAGCGCCCGCGCCTCGCGGCCGACATCCCGGCCGACGCCGAGCTCGTCCTCGTCGCCGTGCGCTTCGATCAGCTTGCTCCCCGGGCTGACCCCGGCGGCGCCGCGCCGCGCGAGGCAGGGCGCAGGACGGTCGCGGATCTCCTCCGCGGCGGGCCGGCCGTCCCCGTCGTTGTGCTCACGCCGCTCATGCCCCCGGAGCGCACGGCGCTCGAAGAGGCGGCCGTGCGCCGCATCACCCCCGCGATGCCGAGCGTCTCGGGCTACCTCGATGAGCGCGGCGTGGTCCGCTACTGGATCGTCGGGTTCGCCTCGACGCTCATCGACGAGGAGGGAGGCTTCCCCGCGGAGCGCCCGCTGCTGGACGAGCTCGCGCGCCGCCTCACGAGCGCCGATCTCCCCGCGCAGCTCGATCGCGACGTGGGCGCGCAGAACGTCGCCACCACGACCGCGTTCTTCCCGCTGATCGCCGCCATCGACGCGGGCGGCGGCACCGGGGCCCTCGTCGCGGACGACGAGGTGCTCAGCACCGCGCTCCACGCCACGAAGGAGTGCGTGGCGCTCGCGGAGCGGCTCGGCAAGGTGGCCCCCTGGACGAAGCTCCTGACCAGCGCCATCGGACCGCTCACGCTGAAGCCCGGCGCCGCGCTCGCGCGGCTCCTGGCCCCCGAGGCGCTGCGCTTCCTCGACGTCCACTTCGGCCCGAAGCTCCGCGAGCAGCACCTCGCGATGGGCGCCACGATCGTCGCGCTCGGCCGCGAGCGCGGCGTGAGCTTGCCGTCGCTCGAGCGGCTGATGGCCATGATCGAGGGCCGCGCTCAGACGCGCTGACGCACGCTGACGCGCCGTCGCGCCGACCGCGCGCATCAGCGCGCGGCCGCCCGCGATGATCCGCGCGTCAGCGCGCGGCCGCCGGCGATGACCCGCGCGTCAGCGCGCGGCCGCCCGCGATGATCCGCGCGTCAGCGCGCGGCCGCCGGCGATGACCCGCGCGTCAGCGCGCGGCCGCGAGCTGCGCCGCGAGCGCGATCGCCTCGCGCATGCCGCGCGGGTCGGCGCGCCCTGTGCCCGCGAGGTCGTACGCGGTGCCGTGGTCGACGCTCGTGCGCACGATCGGCAGGCCCAGCGTGACGTTCACCGCCTCGCCGAAGCCGAGGAGCTTGCTCGGGATCGTGGCCTGGTCGTGGTACATCGCGACGACGCCGTCGAGCGCGCCCCGCGCCGCGAGCCGGAAGGCCGTCTCCGCGCCGACGGGCCCCGTGAGCTCCGCCGCCAGGCCCGAGCGCGCGAGCCGCCGCGACGCGAGGCGGATGCCCGGCGCGATCCGCAGCTGCTCCTCGTCGCCGAGGAGGCCGCCCTCGCCGGCGTGCGGGTTCAGCGCGGCCACGGCCACGCGCGGCTTCTCGCGGCCGAGATCCGACAGCAGCCGCGCGAGCCACACCGCGGCGCGCGCGACCTCGCGCGGGTTCACCGCCTCGGGCACCTCGCGGAGCGGCACGTGCGTCGTCACGAGCGCGGTCACGAGCTTGCCCGAGGCGAAGGCCATCGTGACCTCGCGCGCGCGGAGCCGCCGGCCCAGGTGCTCGGTGTGCCCGAGGAAGTCCGCCGACCCCGGCGCCCCGCTCGTGGCGATCGCGTGCTTCGACGCAGGCCCCGTGACGAGCGCCGCCGCGACGCCCTTGCGCACGAGGTCCGTCGCCGTGTCGATCCACGCGAGCTGCGCCGCCCCCTCCTCGGCCTCGGGCCGGCCGAACGCGCTCGGCCGCGAGAGCCGCGTGCTGCCCGCCCAGACGCCCACCTCGCCGGGCGCGAGCTGCTCGATGGCGGCGCTCCCGTCGACCACGACGAGCCGGCGAGCGGCGACCCGGACGAGCCGCGCAGCACGCCGGAGGATCGCCTCATCGCCGACGAGCACGCAGCGAACGTTCTCGACGGACGCAGCGCCGGCCACGGCCACCTCGGGGCCCACCCCGCTCGGACACCCGACGCTGATCGCGACGATCGGCGGCGCGGCGCGGCGCGAGCGACCTCCGCCGCGCACCGCGACGGCGCCAGCGGCGGCGCGCGACGCGCGGCGGTCAGGCGACTTCATCGCGTGATGCGCCGCTCGCGACCGGTCGCCGTGGAGGTGGACGCCGACGTCCCGGAGCGCTGCTCCCCTCGCGCGCTCGCCTCGCCCTCGTCGTCGCCTTCCTCGTCCTCGTCGCCCTCGTCGTCGCCTTCCTCGTCGCCCTCGTCGTCGCCTTCCTCGTCGTCCTCGTCCTCGTCGCGCGGCTCGCCGCGCTCCTCGCCGTGGGACTCCGCGCCGGCTCCGCCCCGCTGCGCCCTGCCCGCGTCGGCCCCCTCGGGCCCGCCGGAGCCGGGGACGGGCGACTCGAGCCGGTAGCCGGCCCCGCGCAGCGTGACGAGCGGCAGCGCCGCGCCGAGCTTCGCCCGGAGGCGCCGCACGTGGATGTCGACGGTCCGCGCGCCGCCCTCGTACTGGCTCCCCCAGACGCGCCGGAGCAGCTCTGTCCGCGACACAACCTTCCCGCGCCGCTCGCACACGTACGACAGCAGCGCGAACTCCTTCGCGGTGAGCGGCACGTGCATGCCGCCGACCGAGACGTCGTGGGCCGCGCGGTCGATGACGATCGCGCCCACCTTCACGCGCTCCTCGGTCGCGAACTCGCTGCGGCGCCACTCGACCAGACGCACGCGAGCGTAGAGCTCGGCCGGCACGTACGGCACCAGCAGGAAGTCGTCGAAGCCGCTGGACGGCTCGATGCGCGCGATCTGCGCCACGCTCACCGCGACGAGCGCGCCGACCTCCTCGAGGCGCGGCTCGCGGCGCAGGGCGCGCAGCGCTGCCGCGGCCAGGTCCGGCCGATCGAGCGCCTCGACGACGATCGCGCGCGCCTTGCTCTCGTCATCGAGGAAGAGCCGCGGCGGATCATCCCAGAGGTCGAGGGTCCTCACATCAGCGCCCAGCGAGCGCAGGACCGACGCCGCGCCCTCATCGCGCTCCAGGTCCGGTCCGTGTCCGACGATGGCTATGAACGAGCGACGCGCCATGTCCGCCCCGTATACGGGTGCGGCGTCTGGCCGGCAAGACGCACCGCGCTAAACCCACCCACACCGCTACGGGGCTTACCTTCCCCCCACCGCTCCAGCCCTTGAAAATCAGCCGATCCGCGTTCCGCCGACCGTGATGAGATCGATCTTGATTGTGGGGCAGCCCACACCGACCGGAACGCTCTGTCCGTCCTTGCCGCAAGTCCAGATGCCGTCGGAGGTGGCGACGTCGTGGCCGAGCATCGTGACGCGCCGGAGCACCTCGGGGCCGTTGCCGATGAGGTTCACGCCCTTGAGCGGCGCGGTCAGCTTGCCGTCCTCGATGAGGTAGCTCTCGGTCAACGAGAAGACGAAGTCGCCGTTCGAGATGTCGACCTGGCCGCCGCCGAACTTCTTCGCGAACACGCCCCGCTTCACGGACCTCACGATCTCCTCGGGATCGTGCGGGCCGGCGAGCAGGATGGTGTTCGTCATGCGGGGCATCGGCGCGGCGGCGAAGCTCTCGCGCCGCCCGTTGCCGGTCGGCGTGAGCCCGTAGTGCTTGGCCGAGAGCCGGTCGTGCATGTACCCGACGAGCTTGCCGTTCTCGATGAGCGTGCTGCGCTCGGGCTCGTGGCCCTCGTCGTCCACGTTGATCGTGCCGCGCGACTGGAGGAGGGTCGCGTCGTCGACCACCGTGCAGAGCGGGCTCGCGACGTCCTTCCCGACCTGTCCGGAGTAGTTGCTGGTCCCCTTCCGGTTGAAGTCCGCCTCGAGCCCGTGCCCCACCGCCTCGTGGAGCAGGATGCCGCTGTCGCCCGGCGCGAGCACGACGTTCATCTCGCCGGCGGGCGCGTCGCGCGCGTCGAGCATCGCGACCGCCTGCCGCGCCGCCTCCTCGGCGTGCCACTCCGGCGACTTGCCCTCGAAGTAGGCCGTCGTCATGCGCCCGCCGCCGCCGCTCGAGCCCTCCTGCCGCTTGCCGCTGCGCTCGGCGAGCGCCCGCACGCCGAAGCGGAGGAGCGGCTGGACGTCGTGCGCCATCCGCCCGTCGCTCGTGGCCACGAGCACCTCGCGCACCTCCTCGGCGAAGCTGGCCTCGACCTTGACGATGCTGGGATCGAAGGCGAGCGCCGCGGCGCTCGCGCGCTCGAGCAGCGCGCGCTTCTCGAGGCCGGGGACGTCGAGCGAGAGGACGGGCAGCTCGTAGCGGCTCGGCAGCGCGCGGCGCCGCAGCTCGATCTTCTCCGTGCCGCCGGAGCCCGTCGCGATCTGCGCCGCCGTCTCGGCCGCGCGCTTCATCGCGTCCCAGGTCAGGTCCTCCGTGTACGCGTAGCCTGTCGCGTCCCCGCGCTGGACGCGGACGCCGACCCCCATCGACACCCCGCGCGACGCCGCCTTGAGGATGCCCTCGTCGAAGGTGAACCCGCCCCCCGCCCGGTACTCGAAGAAGAGGTCAGCGTAATCGCCTCCCTTGGACAGGGCGACCGAGAGGAGCCGCTCGCAGAGCGCTGCGTCGACGGCATTTTCCTCTCCAGGAGCGAACGGGGCGCGGTAGGCCTGGCTGCGCGACATGGTGGCCAACTCTAGGTCCATTCACCGGGGCGGTCGAGAAGCGCTCACCGGTTCGGGTCCCCATCCGGCCCCCGCCGCCCCGGCGCCGGCGCGCCCTGCGCGCAATCGTTGCGCACGGCCCCGCCCGCGCGGCACCTCACCCGCCGGCCCGCCCTCCGGCGAGGAACGCTGAACACGCTGAACACCTGCGACCACCTGTTCGAGCGCTCGCAGCCGTGCCCAGGAACCCACTGCGGGGCGGACCGCCAGCGACGCCAGCGTACGGATGACAGCAGAGCTCGCGACCCGAATCCCCGCCATCCGTCGCGCGCGCCGGCGGGTCAGGCGCGCAGCGCTCAGCGGCGTCACCAGCGCCGCCGCCGGGGGCGAGCTGCCGACATGTGTGCAGAAATGTGCAAGAAGGCCGCTCGACTGCTATGCTTCGCGCTGTCCTCGCGTTGATGGCGGCGCTGGCCGGCTTCTCCGCGATCTTCACATTTCCCGGCTGATCGGCGCGCCCTGGCGCGCTCTCGACGCGCCTCGACCGGACCTGCCTGGCGTCCGACCGGGGCGGGGCCAAGGCCACCGTGCCAGGCGGTCCCCGCGCTCCCCGTGCTCCCCACATGGACCCGCGGGGAGCGCATGCCGCGTGCTGCAAACAAGCACCTTGGCGGTAGCTTCCCGAACTTCCGATGCCGCGTGCTTGTACGTGGTAGCGGGATTGGCTAGGTGTTTTTAGGCGAGGTGAGGGATGCCGACGGGGCGTCCGAGCAGCGCCTCGCTGTCCTCAGTAGGAGATTCCCATCGCCGTGGCGGTCGATCGCGACAAGGTACTCCAGACCGCGCAGAAGTTTGTCGAGCGGAAGCGCTTCGACAAGGCCATCGCCGAGTACCAGAAGCTGGTCGCGGAGGATCCGAAGGACGTTCGGACGCTGCTCAAGATCGGCGACCTCTACCTGAGGACGGAGGAGTACGTCGAGGCGATCACCACCTACGAGCGCGTCGGCCAGTTCTACTCCCTTCAGGGCTTCGCGCTCAAGGCGATCGCCGTTTACAAGCAGATCCGCGAGATCATCCACAAGCACGTCCCGCAGTACGAGGACCGCTTCGGCCACATCGTCCCGCGCCTCGCGGAGATCTACACGCAGCTCGGGCTCACGAGCGACGCGCTCACCGCCTACGACGAGGTCGCGACGCGCCTGCTCCGCGCGGGGCGCGACCGCGACGCGATCGACATCTTCAAGAGGGTCGTCGACCTCGACCCGAACAACCCGCTTGCGTATCTCCGCCTCGCGGAGGCGCTGATCCGCGTCCGCGACTACGACGCCGCGATCCAGCGCTTCGGGACGGCGGCCGAGCTCCTCCTCAAGCTCGGGCGCCGCGACGACGCGCTGAAGGTCGTCGAGCGCCTGCTGCAGCACCGCCCGGACGCCCGCTTCGCCCGCATGGCCGCCGAGATCTACCTCGACCGCGGCGACCCGAGCGACGGGATGTCGGCCCTCACCAAGCTGCAGATCGCGTTCAAGGAGAACCCGCGGGACCTGGAGACCCTCGCGCTCCTCGCCCGCGCCTTCGACCTGCTCGGGCAGCCGGCCAAGGCGATCGAGGTGCAGAAGGAGTCGGCGCGCATCGCCAAGGAGGCGGGCCGGGTCGACCAGTTCGCCACCCTCGTCGCCGCCCTTGTCGCGCGCGCCCCGAACGACGAGGGCGTCCGCCAGCTCGCCGCCCAGCTCGCTCCCAACGCGAGGAACACGCGCGCGTCGATCGACGTCGACATCGAGGACGACGAGGACGCCGACGCGGAGGAGCTCGAGGTCGAGGACGCCGAGCCCTCATCCGCGGCGCCGATCCCGCTGCGCGCGTCCCAGCCCACGACCGCCCCGGTCGCGAGCCCGCGGCAGCTCGTCGCGCACGCGGAGAACCTCCGGCGCGACCACCAGTACGACAAGGCGATCACCCTCCTCAGGGGCGGCGTCGCCCGGCTGCCTGGCGCGCGGGAGCTGCGCGAGAAGCTCTGCGACATCCTGATCGAGGCGGGAGACCAGGACGGCGCGGTCGAGCAGATGCTCGAGTTCGCGGAGCAGCTCTCCGGCGAGGGCGCCGTCGACGACGCCGCGCGGCTCCTCGACGAGGTGCTGCTCCTCGATCCGGGCAACGCGCAGGCCACGGAGATGCTCAACCTGCTCGGCTACGCCGTGCCGCAGGAGGACGAGCTCGCCGACGAGGAGCACACAGGGCCGGAGGTCTCGCCGACGGCCGGCGAGAACGACGCGTACGCGTCCGAGGTGCCGAGCCAGGACCTCTACGATCCCGACGCGCCGCTGCCCGCGTACACGCTCGACGAGGACGGCGTCGTCGAGGCGCTCCCCCGGCGTCCGCAGCTCGTCACGCACCTCGACGACCCGTTCGCGAACGAGCCGCCGCTGCCGAGCTTCCCGATCGACGACGTCGAGGAGGTCGAAGAGGTCGAGGACGTCGAGGACGTCGAGGACGTCGAGGACGACGACGAGGAGACGGCGTCGGTCCACCCGAGCCGCTCGCCCGGGCACCCCCTGGCCGTCGCTGCTTCTCAGGCTCCGCCGGCGCCTTCCCCGTCCTCCATGCCCCCGCCTCCCGTGCTCGCGGCGCCGCCGGCCCTGTACAGCCCGGCGTCGTCCCGGCCCGCGTCCGTTCGGCCGGCGTCCGCTCGGCCGGCCTCGGGCCGCTCCGTGCCGCCGGGGTCTCGCCGCGCGGACGCGCTCGACGAGGACGCGCTCGAGGAGGTCGAGTTCTTCGCGCAGCACGGGATGTTCGAGGAGGCGCGGAACATCCTCGAGGAGCAGCTCGCGCGCCTGCCGAACCACCCGCTCCTCATGGAGCGGCTGCGCGAGGTGACCGAGCTGACGTCGCAGACGCGCGCGGCCACGGACAACCAGAGCGGCACGCGGGTCGTCCCGCGCGGCAGCGAGCGGCCGGACGAGGACCGCGCGTTCGACATCGCCGAGTCCCTCAAGATGATCGATGAGCTCGAGGTAGCGCCGGGCTCGGTCACGGGCGTCCAGGACGATCCTCGACAGGTCAGCGTCGAGAGCGTCTTCGAGCAGTTCAAGGCGGGCGTCGCGGCGCAGATCTCCGAGGGCGACGCGTCGACGCACTACGATCTCGGGGTCGCTTACAAGGAGATGGGCCTCTACGCGGACGCCATCGCCGAGTTCGAGCTCGCCTCACGCGACCCCGGGCGCGAGTGCGTCTGCCAGTCGATGATCGGCGTCACCCACCTCCAGATGGGCAACATCGAGGTGGGCATCGACGCGCTCATCCGGGGGCTGCACGCCTCGCACAAGACCGTGGAGCAGGAGCTCGCGCTGACGTACGAGATCGCGAACGCTTACGAGATGCGCGGCATCCCCGAGCAGGCGCTCTACTACTTCCAGCGGGTCGCCCGCATGAGCCCGAGCTACAGCGATCCGCGCGGCAGCGTCGCGGAGCGGCTGCGCCGCATCGACGTGCCGAAGCCGGCCGCGCGCGCCGTCGGCGCCGAGATGCTCGCGGACGAGTTCGACGCCGCCTTCGACGATCTCCTCCCGAGCGGCAAGCTGCCCTGAGCGCGCGCTACGACGTCGGCGAGCTCGCCGCGGCCTCGCGCGCGGGGTCGCAGCCGCGCCGTCGGCCTCGGCGCGTCTGACGGCCGCGCCGTCGGCCTCGGCGCGCCCGCGACGCTGCCAGAAACTGGGCCATGGAGGGCGCCCTCAGGTACCGGGGGTGCATGAACCGACCGCTCCTCTTCGCCGCCCTCACCACGATCCTGGCCGCTGGCTGCGGCGCGGGGATCGGAACGAACGCTCGAGCTGGCCGCCCCCACGGAATCGCCGTGAAGACGGCGGTCGAGGCGCGGCGCGATGTCGCGAAGGGCGCGAAGGGCGCAACCGACGAGAGCGCCCCGACCGCCGAGGAGACGGCCGCGGCGCGCGAGCCCGGCGATTACGTGGCCCACCGGTTCTCGGGCAGCTTCAGGAAGACGCCGCTGCTCCTCACGCAGCGGGTGGTCGCGCGCGAGGGCGATGTCCTCGTTGTCGACGTGACCCTCGAGGGCGACAGGGAGACCGAGGCGCTGCGGGTCCGCATGAGCGACGCGCCGAGCCGGCGCGGCGAGATCCTCAGCGCCGCGTGGATCGAGGGCGGGGCCGAGCGGCCGGCGACGCTCTCGGACTACGACGCGATGATGGCCAAGACCGCGCTCGCCGCCGACGAGAACGAGGAGGTGCTCGGCACCGAGGCGGTGAACGTCGAGGTCGGCGGCGCCCCCATCGCCTGCCAGAAGACGAGCTTCCGCGTCCGCATCGGCAAGACGAAGGCGACGATGCGCACGCTCCAGAGCGACGACTTCGCCTGGGGCGACGTCGGCGGCGAGATCACCGCCGAGGACGGGCGCGTGCTCTACCGCGCCGAGCTGGTCGACAGGGGCCACGCGGACGCGCAGCAGCGCGCGAGCGCTGCGGCCGCCGCGCCGGCGGCCCGGCCCGAGCCGCGGCCGGCGACCGTGGCGCAATCCGCTTACGAAGACGGCGACGACTGAGCCGGCGCGGGCGCGTCGGCCTGGTTCCCCTTGCGGGCGAGGAGCTCGCCCGCGCGCGCGGCAGCCGCCTTGACCAGGTGGCCCATCTTCGGGTGCTCGGGCTCGAAATCCGGCTCGATCCCCTCGGCGCGGAGGGCCTCCGTGCACACCGGCCCGATCGACGCCACCACGCCCCGCGCGAGCCCGGCGCGCAGCGGCTCGACGAGCCCCTCCTCGGCCGCCACGAGCAGCGCGTGCTCGACCTGCGCGCGGCTCGTGAACAGCGTGATCGCCGCGCCGCCGTCCGCCAGCAGGCGGAGCGCCTGCCGCAGCGCCGTGGTGTCCTCCGGGAGCGCCCACCGGTACACGGGCACCGGCGTGACGCGGGCGCCGGCCGCCTCGAGCCCGGCGTAGAGCTCGTGGCTCGGTGCCCCGTGCTCCTGCACGGCGATCCGCTTTCCGCTCAGGCCGCCGAGCGCGCCGACGACGTCGAGGATCTCCCGCCACGTGTTCGGCTCGGGGACGGTGATGAACCGGGTCAGGCCGAGCTCGCGCAGGGCCGCGGCCGGCTTGGGGCCACGCACGACGAGCTGCACCGAGGACAGCGCCGCGGCGATGAGCGATACGCCCTGGGCGTCTGTTGCTCCGTCCCGAGCCGGCGCCCCGCCGTCGCCCTGGCCCGGCTCGAGCGCGGGCGCCGCCTCGGCCACGAGCGCCCTGGTCCCGACGCCGGTCAACAGGATCACGAGGTCGAACTCGGCGCCCGCGAGGCGCCGCGCGAAGTCGAGCGCGCGCTCATTCCGCTCGATCGGCACCTCGCGGAGCGTCGGCGCCGTGACGGGCACACCGCCATACCGCTGGATCAGCGACGCCATCTCGGCGGCGCGGCGGCTCTCGAAGCTGATGACGCGGCGCCCGGCGAAGTCGGGCGACGCGGGACGGGAAGGACGGTCGTTCAGGGGGTTCGTGGGCGTGCTCACCCGCGCAGCATAGCCCGGGTACGGCGCTGGCGGGTTTCGGGCCGTTGACCAGTTTGCTAAGCTCCTCCTGTGAGCCATCCGATGAGCAACGAGGCCGGCGGGGTGCAAGGGGGCGGGCTCTCGCATGCGACCTCGGAGAACGACGTCGGCCCCGATCCCGTCATCGGCGCGGGCATCGCGCTGCTCGGCATCTTCTTGATGGGGGTGGGCGGCGCGCAGGGCGCGCACTACCTCTTCAACCTCGGCGTGCTCGTGGCGGTGCTCGGGGCCGTCCTGTTCGTCCTCTTCGTGACGCTCACGGCGCTGAAGCAGCGCCGCGCGAGCCGCGCCGCGAGCCCTGAAAGCGGCGCCGAGCAGCGAGACGCGCGCGACTGAGCAGCGCCGCTGCGCCGCTGCGCCGCCCGCTCATCCCCGCGTCTCTCCGCCAGGCTCCTCCGGCTCCCCCGACGAGCCGGCCTGACCGCCGGCCCGGCCGGCGAGATCCGGCTCGATCTCGGCGAGGGGGACGCCGAGCTCCTCCGCGATGCCCGTGATCTCCGCCCGCTCGGCCGGCGTGGGCGCGCCGTCCGCCGCCGCGAGCCGGATCAGCAGGCGCACGATCTCCACCCGCTCGCTCGCGTTGCAGAGCGCCTTGAGCTCGCGGTAGCAGCGATCGACCTCGCCGTCCTGGAGCGAGGGCAGCTTGCCCTGGAGCGCGTTGAACACCGCGTCGACGCCGCTCGGCGCGATCCCGTCGACGTGCGTGAGCAGGTCGCGGAGCAGCTCGTCCTCCTTGTCGGAGAAGCGGCCGTCGACGCAGGCGACCTTGCCGAGCAGGACGATGACGGTCGCGATGTAGCGGAGGACCACCGCCTCGTCGTCCGGGAGCGCCGTGCGGAGCTCCTTCAGGAGGGCGTCGAGGTTCGGGAACGAGCCCCCCTGCTTCAGGCCCAGCCAGGCGAGGAGTCCCACGCGTCGAAGCTACCAGATCCTCGCCGGGCAGGGCAGCCCGGCGCAGCACTGCCTCGCCGGGCAGGGTCGCCCGGCGAAGCACCGCTCTTTGCGCCCGTCATCCATGCCTGGCGCCTTAGTCCTCGCCCCCGCGCTCCGCAATCCAGTCGTCGACGGGGTTGTCGGACTTCGGGGTCTTCAGGATCGAGCCGTCGGGCCCGTCCTTGCGCACCACGAGCGTGCGCCGCGTGGTCGTGTCGGGCGTCTCGCGCGCGACGACGGTGATCACGTTGACCCCCGGCCGGAGCGGCGCCTCGAACGAGAACTCGGCCTTCTTCGGGTCCGCGCCGTCGCGGTTCGACTTGTAATAGAGCTTCCGCGAGCCGACGAAGATGAAGGTGTCGAGGAGCCGCTCGCTGTCCGACGCCGTCCCCGTGATCTTCACCGTGTCGGCGGTCGTCGCGAGCGCCGCCGCGGCGATGTCGAGCGTCGGCGGCGCGTGCGAGTAGACGTCCTCGAACGCGACCGCCGCGGGCGCCGGCCCGCCGCCCGGGGTCACCTCCCGCGGCGCGACGAACGCGAAGCGGCCTCCGCCGAGGTCGGCCTTGAGGAAGCCGCCGGGCGCCTCGCCGAGCACCTTGACCACGGCGCCCGCAGGGAGCCGGCCGAAGCCGCGCGCGCTCGGCTCCGGCGTCGGGAGCAGCATCGCCCCCTCCGCCCCGGCCTTCGCGGTGGAGCCGCCGCCCTTGAGCTGGAGGCGGGGCGAGATCGGGATCTTCACCTTCTCGCTGGCGAACTCGCGGAGGTCGCGATCGCCGACCGAGAGCGTGAGGGTCGCCTCGGGCTCCGACAGCTGCGGCTCCACGTCGAAGGTGAAGACCACCTTGCGCACGTCGCCCGGCTTGATGTTCGAGACGTCGAAGCGCCCGGCGTGCAGCATGAGCCCCTCGCCCGAGAGGTTCGCGATGTTCGCCTGGGTCTCGTAGGACGGGCCCTTGCCGACGTTCTTGACGGTCAGGTACATGCTGACCCGCTCGCCCTTCTGGATGAGCCCGTCGCCGTTGCCCTCGCGGTCGTCGACGATCTGGTAGGCGTACTGGAAGAGCGGCCGGTCGAGCGCGCGCACCGTGGGCCGGATCTCGACCGGGGGCGGCTCCGGCGCGGCGGCGGCCTCGAACTTCACCTTGAGGCCGTCGCTCCGCGACAGGGCGTCCATCGGGATCTTGCAGGAGCGCTTCTCGTTGGCCTTCCTCGGCTTCGTCGAGCCGACCTTCCGCCCCTCGACCTCGCACCAGCCGAGCGGCGCCTTCGCGGACTTCGTCTGGCCGGGGCCGATCTTGCCGAAGATGAGCTCCTTGCTGTCGAAGTAGAGGTTGTCGCTCTCCGTCGTCCCGCGGAGCCGGTAGACCGGCTGCTTGCCGTTGTTCTTGACGGTGACCCGGATCTCCATCGGCTGGCCGGCGGTCACCTCGGCGTTCGGTCGATCGGTCTCGACCTTCACGTCGAGCTCGGACTTGGCCGCCGGGGTCGCGGCCTCGGGGGCGTCGGACCAGTCGACGCCGAGCTTCGCCAGCTCGGCCGCGACCTTGCCCAGCTCCTCCTTGCCGACCTGCTCGATGTGGTCGTGCACCGCCCGGAGCTGCTGGAGCCTCGGGGTGTTCTGCGGCATCCGCGCGGCGAGATCCCGCGCGAAGCGGATCGGGAAGTCGAGGGCGAAGTCCTCGTCGATGTCACCGCCGCGCTCGCGCATCTCCTCGCGCTCGGCGCTCGTGAGCTGGTAGCGGACCACCTCGGACGGCTTGCCCGCCGCCGCCGCCCGCGCGTTCGAGAGGTGCGCCGAGAGGTCGCGCTCCCGGAGGCCGTCCTTCTGCACGGTGAGATCCATCTCGAGCTCGTCGACCGTCATCGGGTCGAGCTCGATGTCCGGCGTGACGCCGACGCCCTGGATCGAGATGTCGCCCGGCGTCAGGTACTGCGCGATCGTCAGCTTGAGGGCCGCCTTCTCCGCCGTGACGTCGGGGAACACGAGCTGCACGCTGCCCTTGCCGAACGTCTGCGAGCCCACGATGACGGCGCGGTCGTTGTTCTTCAGCGCGCCCGCCACGATCTCGCTCGCGCTCGCGCTGTTGCCGCTCACCAGCACCACGATCGGGTACAGCGGCTCGGTGCCGGGGCCCTTGGCGCGCTTCTCCTCGCGCCCCTCGGAGGCGCCGACCGTCGAGACGATGACGCCGTCGGCGAGGAACTTGTCGGCGATGCGCGCGGCCTGATCGAGCAGGCCGCCCGGGTTGCCGCGCAGATCGAGCACGAGCCCCTTCAGCGGGCCCTTGGCGCGCAGCCCGTCGAGCGCCGCGTCGAGCTCCGCGGTCGAGGTCGCCTGGAACGTCTTGAGCCGGACATAGCCGACGCCGCCGTCGAGGGCGCGCGACTCGACGGACCTGACCTTGATCACCTCGCGGGTCAGCTCGAACGCCTTCGGGCCCTGCCACCCTCCGTCGCCGTCGCGGGTCACCCACACGGTGACCGCGGTGCCGGGATCGCCGCGGAGCCTCCGCACGGCGTCGTCGAGCGGCATGTTGAGCGTCGACTCGTTGTTGATCTTCACGATCCGATCGAGCCGCTTGAGGCCCGCCCTGCCCGCGGGCGTGTCGGGCATCGGGTTCAGGACCGTGAGCATCTGGTCGCGGATCGAGATCACGACGCCGAGCCCGCCGAACGCGCCCGACGTGGAGAGGTTCATCTCCTTGTACGCCTCGGGGCTCAGGAACGTCGAGTGCGGGTCGAGCGTGTGCAGCATGCCGTTGCACGCGGCGTACTCGACGTCGCGGAGATCGACCTCCGTGCCCTTGAGGTTCTTCTGCAGGAAGCCGAAGACCTCGCGCAGCCGCGCGGAGACGTCCCAGGGGCCCTGGATGTTGTCGATGCGGAACTTCTTCTCGCTGGTCTCGACGCGGACGGTGACCTCGTTGGGATCCTCGTTGAGGACGATCACCTGCGCGACGTCGCGCTGCACGGCGTTCAGCGCCGACAGCAGCATCTCCTTCGGCTTGACGCGATCCGGCTCGACGTACTTGTCCCGGATCATCTTGAGCGTCTCGTTCACGGCCTCGAGGCGGGTGAGGTCGTACGGCGCCTTGGCCACCTGCCCGGTGACCGCGAGCGCCGGCTCGAACCCTCGCCAGAGCCCCCCGGGGCCGAACTGAAGAACGAAGTACGCTGCCAGCGGGAACGCGGCGGAGACCACGAGCGCCTTGACGATGCGCTCCAGGAGTCGGTGAGGCATACGGCGATCGAGTATAGACGCGCGCCAGCGAGCGTCGACCAGCGTCTGGCGGCGCCGGGCGCGCGCCGCTGCGCGTCTGTCCACGCGCCGCGCCGCGCCGCGCCCGGACTACACGGGCTTGTGTGTGTCCTCTTCCTTGGCGTCGGTCTTCGCCGGGAGCTGCTTGGCGGGGTCCTCGTCCTCGTCGTCCTTGAGCCCCTTCTTGAAATTCCGGATGCCCTCGCCGATGCCCTTGCCGACGTCTGCGATCCTCCCAGCGCCGAAGAGGAGCAGGGCGAGCCCAATGAGAAGGGCGATTTCCATCGGTCCGATGCGGCCCATAGCGGTAATCCCTCGAAGGCTGCCGCGCTCTGGGCGGCAGGCGGCGGCGGGCCACGGCCCGGTTCCGGTGGAGCCATACCACCCATCCTCCGCACGGGCAATGCAGCGGTTCGGAGCCTTGAAACCCGTGCTAGTCTCGCGCGACCGGCTTCGCTGGAGGAGAGAGGAGGCGCGTGCGTCCCCGCTCTCCGCCAGCGGTTCACAATTCGAGAACGGCGCGACGGCCCAGGCGGGGCCGCCAGCCGGCCGGCCCGGGCGCAGGTCGCGCGACGCGCGGCCGGCGGCGGTCCAGAGCTCCAGCCCTCGCAGGCTTCGCGACAATCGACACGGGGAAAACACGATGCCGCTCAACCGCATGAATCGAAAGGCAGCGCAGTGTCTGGCAGGGGCGTCCGTGGCGGCGGCGGTGCTGACCGGCGCACCCGGGCGCGCGAGCGCCCAGCAAGCGAGCGAGGGCGACAGGGTGAGCGTCACCGGCAAGGGCATCGTCGGCGGCGCGCTGCTCGGCGGTGAGGTCGTGATGCTGACGATGGGCGCGATCGGGGTCGAGCGCGCCTGGCCTTACCTCGTCTTCGGCGGGCTCGGCGCGGCGGGCGGCGGCGTCGCCGGCTACTTCATCGAGTCCGCGGAGCCGCCCTCGGAGGTGCCGCTCTACATGCTCGCCGGCGGCATGGCGCTGGTCATCCCGACCCTCGTCGTCACCCTGAACGCGACCGCGTACAAGCCCCCGGAGACGGATCAGAGCGAGCCGATCCGCAACGAGCCGGCCACGGAGCCCCCCCAGCCGGGCGTCAATGTTCAGATCACGACGGACGCGGCGCCGCTCCTCCGGGGAGGCCGCTGGGAGCAGCCCCGGCTCGGCCTCGTCGACATCACGCCGGGCCGGGTCGCGCTCGGCATGCCGTCGCTCTCGCTCAGGCCGCTGTACTCGCAGGACGAGATGTTCAAGTTCGGCGTGACGCAGGGGCACGAGCTCCGCTTCCCCGTCCTCCGGGCGACCTTCTGATCCGCCCGGCGGCGTCCCGCGCGGCGGCGCCGGACAGGCGCCCTCCTGCCCCGCTCGCCGGTCTCTGTACCGATCGCAACGCTCGGCGTTAGGCTCTCGCCGTGGCCGACCTCCACGATCCCCCGCTTCCCTGGTCCACGCGGCTCTGGTTCGCCTTCGCGTGCTTCTTCCGCGTGCTGTTCGACCCCCGGTTCGCCGCGCGGGCCTGGCAGGCGCGCGAGGCCGCCGCCCTGCCGCCGGCCGGGCGGCGTGAGCCGGAGCAGCTCGAGCGAGCTCGTGAAGGCAGCGCGCCGCCGCTGGCCGAGGCCCCGGAGGCCGCGAAGAAGGAGCCAGCGCCCCCGCCGCGCGCCACGCCCGCGCCGCCCTCGCCGCCCGCCGCGAGCTCGGCGCTCCAGCTGCTCGCGCTGCTCCAGCGCGAGGGGCGGCTGGTCGACTTCCTCGAGCAGGACATCGCCTCCTTCGGCGACGCGGACGTCGGCGTCGCGGCGAGGATGGTCCACGAGGGCTGCCGCAAGGCGCTGCGCGGCCACGCGAAGCTCGCGCCCGTGCGGCGCGAGGACGAGGGGGCCAGGGTCACGCTGGAGGCCGGCTACAACCCGTCCGAGATCAAGCTCATCGGCAACGTGTCCGGAAGCGCGCCATACCGAGGGGTGCTGCGCCACCGGGGCTGGCGCGCCGACGAGCTCTCGCTGCCGACGCCGGTCGCCGGCCACGACGCCAGCATCATCGCCCCCGCGGAGGTCGAGCTATGAGCGCGCGCTACATCATCGGCATCGATCTCGGCACGACGCACTGCGCGCTCTCCTACGCGCGCCTGCCCGAGGAAGGCGCCGATCCGCGGCTCGCGCCCTCGCCCGAGGTGCTGGCCGTCCCGCAGCTCGTCGCGCAGGGCACGCTCGAGGCGCGGCCGCTGCTGCCCTCGTTCATGTACATCCCCCACGAGAGCGAGGGCCTCCAGGCGCTGCCGTGGGACGCCGAGCGGCGGTTCGTCGTCGGCGAGCACGCGCGCGCGCGGGGGGTCGACGCGCCGGCGCGCCTCATCTCGAGCGCGAAGAGCTGGCTCTGCCACCCCGGCATCGACCGGCGCGGGCCGACGCTGCCGGTCGGCGCGCCCGAGGACATCGAGAAGATCTCGCCGGTCGAGGCGTCGTGGCGCTACCTCGAGCACCTCACCGAGGCGTGGGACCACCTGTTCGCGAAGGACGACCCGGAGCTCGCCCTCACGAAGCAGGAGCTCGTGATCACCGTGCCCGCGTCGTTCGACGCCGCCGCGCGCGACCTCACGGTCGAGGCCGCGAGCGCCGCGGGCTTCGAGGACCTCACGCTGCTGGAGGAGCCGCAGGCCGCCGTGTACGCCTGGATCGACGCGGCCGGCGAGGCGTGGCGCAAGCACCTCCAGCCGGGCGACGTGCTGCTCGTGGTCGACGTCGGCGGCGGTACGACCGATTTCTCCGCCATCGCCGCGGTCCCGCGCGACGGCTCGCTCGAGCTCGTCCGCGTGGCGGTCGGCGATCACATCCTGCTCGGCGGCGACAACATGGACCTCGCGCTCGCGCACGTGGTGAAGGCGAAGCTCGCGGCCGAGGGCAAGGAGCTCGACCGCTGGCAGATGACGTCGCTCACCCACGCGGCGCGCGTCGCGAAGGAGCGGCTGCTCGGCGATCCGTCGCTGAACGAGGCGCCGATCGTGATCGCCGGCCGCGGGTCGAAGCTGCTCGGGGCGTCGATCCGGACCGAGCTCACGCGCGACGAGATCACGCGGACGCTCGTCGACGGGTTCTTCCCCGAGGTCCCGTCCTCCGCGCGCCCCGCGACCCGCGCGCGCGCCGGCCTGACGCAGCTCGGCCTGCCGTACGCGCAGGATCCGGCGATCACCCGCCACCTCGCGGCCTTCCTCGGCCGGCAGGCCGGCGCCACGTCGCGGCTCGAGGGCTTCGTCCCGCAGGGGGCGGCGAGCGCCGAGTCCGGCCGCGCGCCGCTGCTCCTGCACCCGACGGCGGTGCTCTTCAACGGGGGCGTCATGAAGAGCGCGGCGCTGCGCGAGCGGCTCATCGCGACGCTCGGCGCGTGGCTCGAGGAGGACGGCGCGCCGCGGCCGCGGGTGCTCCCGATCGACGACCTGGACCTCGCTGTCGCGCGCGGGGCCGCCGCCTACGGGCTGGCGCGGCGCGGCCGGGGGCTCCGGATCCGCGGCGGGACGGCGCGCGCCTACTACGTGGGCATCGAGGGCGCCGTGCCCGCGGTGCCGGGCCTGGAGCCGCCGATCACGGCGCTCTGCCTCGCGCCGTTCGGCATGGAGGAGGGCACCGAGGCGACGCTGCCGCCGCAGGAGTTCGGGGTGGTGGTCGGCGAGCCGGTGCGCTTCCGCTTCTTCAGCTCGTCGGTGCGCCGGGACGACCAGGCCGGGACCGAGCTCGAGCACTGGAAGCCCGGCGAGCTCGAGGAGCTCTCGCCCATCGAGGTCACCTTGCCCGCGGAGGGGCGCCGCGAGGGGGACATGGTGCCGGTGCAGCTGCGCGCCTCGGTCACCGAGGTGGGGACGCTGCTCCTGGAGGCGATCCCCCGCGAGGCGCAGAAGCCGAACGAGCGCTGGCGCATCGAGCTGTCGGTGCGCGCCGAGGCGTGACGCGTCGCAAGCTTCGTGTCGTCCATACGACGACATACACCTACGATCGCCCGGTGGAGCGCAGCGTCCACAAGCTACATCTGTGTCCGATATACGACTGGGACCAGCGCGTGCTCTCGCACACGCTCGCGATCGACCCCGAGGTCCCCGCGGTCGAGTTCGAGGACGTCTTCGGAAACTGGGCCACGCGCTTCGAGATCACCACCCCGTATACAGCGCTCAGGATCTCCGCCGACTCCACCGTGGAGCTGCTCGACGCCGATCCGTTCGCGTTCGCGAAGAAGAGGATCCGGCCCGCGTTCCCCCTCGTCTGGATGCCCTGGGAGCAGGCGATGATCGCGCCGTACGTGCGCCCCGTCGAGCTCCCCGACACGCAGCTCCAGGAGCTCTTCAATTACGCCATGTCGTTCGTCGAGCAGAATGATGGGGACCTGCTGGAGACGCTCTTCGCGATCAACCTGACGCTCTTTCGCGAATACCAGTATCTGCCGGGCTCGACAACCCTGACGACCACCCCTCACGACGTCTTCGTGAGCCGGGGCGGGGTCTGTCAGGATTTCGCGAACCTGTTCATCTGCCTGGCGCGGCTCCTGGGTATTCCGGCGCGCTATGTGTGCGGGTACATCTATACAGGCAATGTCAGCACGAGCCGCGCCGGCTCCGACGCGACGCACGCGTGGGTGCAGCTGTACATCCCGAGCATCGGCTGGAAGGGGTTCGACCCGACGAACGGGGTGCTGACCAGCCTCGATCACGTGCGCGTCGGCTACGGCCGCAACTACCTCGACGCCACCCCCACGGCGGGGACGCTCTACACGTCCGCCGCCGAGACGATGACCGTCGACGTGACCGTGTCCGAGGTGGAATAGCCGTCTGCGCGGGCTCGCCACGGCGCGTCGCAGCGCCGAGGAGCGCCGGCGGAGGGCGCGAAAACGGCCGCAGGGAGACAGTCGCCTGCCTGCCGCTGCGGCCGCGGAGCGGAGCGCCGGAGGTCGAGCGGACGGGCCGCGAGACCTCAGCGCGTGGAGATCACTCGACCCTGTCCTGGATGCATTCGGTGCCCTCCGCCGCGCATGCGCCATCCGCGGTGGTGGCCGCCGTGGTGCCGCACTGCGTACACGCGTCGTCCGCCGCCTCGTCCGTGGTGCAGGCGGTATAGCAGACGTCGCCCTCCGCCGCGCCGCAGGCCTCGCAGATACAGTCCGTGAGCGCGGCGTACTTCGGCTTCGAGGCCTCGCACAGGTCGTTCGGGTCGGCGTCGGCGAGGAGGGGCGCCGAGCAGGTCACACACTCTGCGTCCTCGCCGCCCGAGCCGCTGCCGCCCGAGCCGCCGCCGCCCTCGTCGCTACCGCCCGTGCCGGTCGTGCCGGTCGTGCCCGAGGTGGTGCTGCTCGCGGTGCTCCCGCCGCCCGAGCCACCCGTGTCGGTGTCGTCCCCGCACCCTGCGGAGAACGCGGTCGCGCCAAACATGAGAGCCATCGAGCCAATGCTAAGAAGATTGATGCTACGCATGATGTCCTCCAGCGCGCTTGAACGAGCGCCAGTCTTCGAAAATCGATTTGTCAGCCGGTCCCACCGGTGCATGCCCGTCACGGCGTCCCCGCCGCGCCGGCGGTGGCACCCTACCCCACCCAGGCTGTGACGCTCAACTATCTCGAGCGGCGCACGGAATCGACTTTCCGCGCTTGGCCACCCCCCCGGGCGACCAAAACATCGTGACATGAGCGCCGACGAGGACGAGACCGGCGGGGCCTGCGCGGCTCGGGAATCGCCCGATGGCGGCGTCCCGCCGTGGCAGAACGGCAGTCGCCGTTCGTGAGCCGAGCGCGCATCGCCAGCCGAGCGCGCATCGCCGCTGTACGGGCGCCCGCGATCGCATTCGCCGCGGCCGCGGAGCGTCGCGCCGGATCCAGCAAGCCGCGAGTTCCAAGCTTTCTTGTGCCCCACGAGACACTGCACGGCGAAGCTCGGACTGGACCTGCGCGCGCCCGGCGCTCTTCGCGGCGTCACGCCGTCTGGGTGGCACCAGCGAATCTGGAGATCGGGGCGGACCTCGCCGCGAGCACTCCTCCGGCGCGAAGGTGGAAGTTGAAAAGCGCTCATGTTAGCGGCCCCGCGAGCCGGAGATGCTATGATCAACGGTGCGACGCCTCAGCCGCCTGCGGCCGGAGATCCGGACCTCGCTCTGCGGTCGCTGGCGCTGGGCGCAGCGACACGGATCCATGCGCGCCGCGGAGCTCCGGCGACGCGCGTGGTTGACCAGGGACCGGTGGAGCGCTGTTTGCGCATTGTCCGCGCACGTCTGCGCATCGTCCGCGCGCTGTTCTCACATTGTCCGCGCACAGTTCGCACACTTCACGTCACCGGGGAGGGCACGATGAGCTTTCGGTTGCGCGTGTGTCTGTTGGCGACGCTCTCGGGCCTTTACGCCTGCGCGAGCGCGCCCGTGCAGTGGCCACCTCCGGAAGAGCAGCCGAAAGTCCCGTCCGCACGGGAGATCAACGCGATCGCGCGGCCGGACGCCGCGCACTCCGTGGCGATCGTCGGCGCCACGCTCGTCGACGGCCGGGGAGGGCCGCCCGTGCGGGACGCCGTCGTCGTGGTCCGCGGCGATCGCGTCGTGGCCGCGGGCGCGCGCGGCGCCACGGACGTCCCGGCCGGCGCGGAGGTCGTTCCCGGCGCCGGGCTCTCGGTCCTGCCAGGCCTCATCGACGCGCGCTTCCGCTTCGACGGCGATGACGGGCTGCCCGGGCTGTTCCTGCAGCGCGGCGTGACCTCGCTGCGCGCGCCGGGGCAATGGGTCGAGGCGTATGACGCCGCGCGCAGGCTCGGCCCGGTGCCGCGGCTCTTCCTGGCCGGTCCGCTGCTCGACGAGCCGGCCCGAGCCCGCCCGGAGCGCGCGGTGCTGGTGCGCGACGCGGCCGCCCCCACCCTCGCCCTCCTCGAGCGCCGCGCCAGCGACGAGGGCGCGGCCGAGGCCCACGTGCTCGGCTTCGAGAACAGGAGGAGGCTCGCCGGCGCCGCGCGCCCCGCGCGCCGGGCCGGGGTGCGGGTGGTGGTCGGCTCTCACGGCACGGCGCCGCGCGCCGAGCGAGGGTGGGCCTACCAGCGCGAGATGGAGCTGCTCGTCGAGAGCGGCCTCTCGCCCATGGAGGTCCTCGTCGCCGGCACGCTGGAGAACGCCAGGTTCCTCGGCATCGACGACCGGCTCGGCAGCATCCAGCCGGGCAAGCTCGCCGATCTCGTCCTGATCGAGGGCGATCCGCTCGCCGACATCCGGGCGATGCGCCGCGTGAAGCAGGTCATGTTGAACGGGCGATGGGTCGCCGCGCCTGGAGGCGACTGAGCCGCGCGCGCTCCGCCCGAGGCGACTGGTGGCCGCGTGCGCGCCAGCCGAGACGACCGAGCCGCCGCGCGGCTCACCTGCGCAGTTTGCGGGGATGGGGGGCGCGCGCGCCGGCCGGCGCCAGCGCGCGCGGACAGGGGGCCGTTCAGCCCATCTCGACTTCGACGCGCACCGTCTTGCCGGCGGGGGACAGCGGGATGACGTTGCCCGCGACGGGCTTGCCGTCCACGGTCAGCTTCTTCACGCCCTTGCACACCCCCGAGTTCTTGACGCTGATCTCGTAGCTGGCGCCGCGGAAGCGGCGGGAGATGGAGAAGCTCTTCCAGTCCTTGGGGACGCAGGGGTCGAGCTTCAGGCCGTCGTACTGGGGCTGCACGCCCAGGATCCCCTGGCTGACGGACACGAAGGTCCAGGCCGCGGTGCCGGTGAGCCAGGCGTTCTTGGCCTCGCCGAAGACCGGGGCGTCCTTGCCCGCGATCATCTGCGCATAGACGTAGGGCTCGGCCCGGTACGTCTCGATCTGGCTCTCCTTGGCCGAGGGGCAGATGGAGAGATAGTACTCGAGCGCGCGCTCGCCCTCGCCCAGCAGACACCAGCCCAGGTGGATCCAGGTGTTGTTGTGGCAGAAGATACCCGCGTTCTCCTTCACGCCCGGCGGGTACGAGGTGACCTCCCCGAGCTCGAGGTGGTAGGTCGAGTACGCCGGCTGCTGCAGCACGATGCCGTTCTTCGTGTAGAGGTGCTTGTGCACGCTCTCCATCGCCTGCTTCGCGCGGCCGTTGTCCGCGCCGGCGCCGCCGAGCACGCACCAGCCCTGGCTCTCGATGAAGATCTTGCCCTCCTCGTTCTCCTTGCTGCCGACCGGCCGGCTCTCGGCGTCGTAGGCGCGGCGGTACCACTCGCCGTCCCAGGCCTCCTTCTCGACCACGGCCAGCATGTCCGCGTAGTGCGCGCGCATGCGGTCCGCGTCGGACTTCTGGCCCATCCAGTCGTACAGGGCGGCCATCTCGCGGCTGGCGTAGAGGAAGAGGCCGGCGATCATCACGGACTCTGCCTTCGAGTCCTTCACGTCGCCCGCGGTCTGGAAGCTCTCGTTGGGCTCGGTGCTGAAGCAGTTCAGGTTCAGGCAGTCGTTCCAGTCCGCGTGGCCGATGAGCGGCAGGCCGTGCGGGCCCCGCTTCTTCATCGTGTAGGCGATGGACGTCTCCAGGTGGTGCAGGAGGTCCTCCTTGGAGCCCTGCTTGTCGGCGTAGCCCACCGCCGCCTTGAGGATGTCCTTGTCGCCGGTCTCCTTGATGTACGCGCACGTGGAGAGGATGAGCCACAGGTGATCGTCGTAGAAGTCGCCGCCGATGTCGGCGTTCCCCTTCTTCGTCAGCGGCTGGTACTGGTGGTAGCAGGTGCCGTCGCTGAGCTGGGTGGCGGCGATGTCGAGGATGCGCTGGCGGGCGCGCTCGGGGATGAGGTGCACGAAGCCAAGGAGATCCTGGTTCGAGTCGCGGAAGCCCATGCCGCGGCCGATGCCGGTCTCGTACATGCTGGCCGACCGCGAGAGGTTGAAGGTGGCCATGCACTGGTACTGGTTCCAGGTGTTGAGCATGCGCCGCGCGTGCTCGTCCGGGCAGTCGGCCTGGAAGTTCGAGAGGATCCCGGCCCAGTCCTCCTTCAGCTGCGCGAACGCCCCGTCCACGGCGCCGGGCGCGGAGTACTTGGCCAGGATCTCCTTGCCCTTCTGCTTGTTGAGGACGAAGGGCGCCTTGAACTTGGGCAGCTCCCCCTGGTCCACGTACGAGAGCACGAAGCTCAGGGTCTCGCTCGCGCCGGGCTCGAGCGAGAGGCTCACCTGGTGGCTGCCGATCGGGTTCCAGCCGAACGCCTTGGAGTTCGTGGCCTTGCCCTTGGCCGGCACCTGGGCCTCGTGGAGGCCGTGGTGGACGCTGCCGCAGAAGGCGTCGCGGCTCGTGTCGAACCCGTCGACGGCCCGCGTGCAGGCGAAGAGCGTGTAATGGGAGCGGCGCTCGCGGAACTCGGTCTTGTGGTAGATGGCGCTCCCGTCGATCTCCACCTCGCCGATGGAGTAGGTGCGCTGGTAGTTGGTCATGTCATTGAGCGCCTCGAAGAAGCAGAACTCCTGGAAGGAGAAGAGCTGGATGTCCTTCTTCGCGCCGCTCTTGTTGGTGACCCGGGTGCGCCAGATCTCCACGTTCTCGCCGGGGACGATGAAGAAGAGCACCTCCACCTCGACGCCGTTCTTCTCGCCCGTGATCTTCGTGTAGCCGAGGCCGTGGCGGCACTCGTAGCGATCCAGGGCCGTCTTGACCGGCTTCCACATGGGGTTCCACACCACCCCGCCGTCGTTCACGTACAGATAGCGCCCGCCGACGTCCATGGGCACGTTGTTGTACCGATAGCGCGTCAGCCGGCGCAGCTTGGCGTCCTTCCAGAACGTGTAGCCGCCCGCAGTGTTGGTGCAGAGGCCGAACATCTCGTCCGAACCCAGGTAGTTGAGCCAGGGCAGCGGCGTGTCGGGCCGGGTGATGACGTACTCGCGGCTCTCGTCGTCGAAGTGGCCGTACTGATTGCTCATGGACGCGCGGTCTCCGTGGGTTCGGTGAAGTCGAAAGCTGGGTCGAAAGCGAAGAGCTTCTTCCCATCAACGGCAGAAAAAAACCCAGCGGCAGAGCTGCCCCGGGTTGGATGAGCCGATGATTGTTGGGTCTGGGGCCTCCGAGCGAGAAGCTCAGAGGGCCGGCACTCTAGATCCCCGCCCCGCTGCTTGTCAACGGGGCCCGCGGGCGCGTAGGTCGGCGTTTTTCTGGGCGAAATGCGTCACTTCGCTCGGTCGCACTCCCGTGACACCCCATGGCGTGGCCGGTGTGTGGCAGACAACGAAAGCTACAGCGTGACGCGAATTTTACACGACCCTGTGGGCGCGGCATGGCGCGGCGCGGCGTGCGGGCGCGCGTGGCCCTCGGGTGCAGGATGTGCCGGTGGCCCGGCCTTCGCAGCATCGGAGACGGGCACGCGGTCTCCGCAGGACCAAGAGGCGGGCGTGCGGTCTTCGCGCCAGAGACTGGCGTGCGGTCTTCAGGCGCGATGCGCCCGGGGGACGGTGCCTGTCGTGGGCGCGTCGCTACCGATCGTCGTCGTCGAGCACCAGCCTGCCGATGGCGACCTGGCGCTGCGTGGTCGGATAGTAGGTCGTGGTGGTGGCCGTGCTCCAGGTGTGCCCGACGATGGTGTCGAATATGTTCGTGTAGACGCGCATCACGCCGTAGCCCGCGCCGGTGTCCCCCCGGCCGCCCGAGGACATCCTGGAGTCGGACGGGCCGTGATGAGTGCTCGTCGAGTCGACCACGCTGACCTCGTACTGGAACGTGCCCACCACGAAGGGGTTGAGCGGGAGCCTCACCCTCGGCGCCCGGCGGAGGATCGCGACGTGCCCGGTCGACGACTCGCCCGCAGGATAACGGAGGACGATGATGTCGCCGGCGCGCGCGTCCTGAAGGTCGCGGATCCTCTCGAATCCGTTCTCCTCGACGATGGCGTCATAGTACGCGGCGGCGCTCGGGCTCCGGCTGCCCAGCCAGTCGTCGAATGACGACTCGGTCCACCCATAGCTCCGCTTGAACAGCTCCGTCACGAAGGTGGCGCACTGCGTCCGGTTCACGTAACGCCGCGCGCCGGCCACGCCAGCCCAGGACACGAAGCTGGAAGTCGAGTATTCGTTGTTCTCAGGAGCGAGGTTATCAACGAGGCTCTCCGCCCACCTGAGGTGATCGGCGTCGTGCGCGGCCGCAGGCCGCGGCGCCAACCACGATAGCCCCGAAAGGACGAGACAGGCGATCCCCAACGGACAACGACGAAAGCTCGCCATGATCCACCATGTACTGCGATGAGTTGTTCGGACCGGCGCGTCGCACTCAGCGCGCGTATTCCCGTGATGTATTAACCACGATCCGGAGACATCGTTCAATAGAATTTTGCAGCACGAACGAGTTTGGGAGTCCCTTGTCCCACAGGCGCACAGACGGACAGGCATCCTCGCGCGCCGCCTACCCCGCGAGGCGACGCAAGCTGGCTGGGCGGCTGGGCACGGGCCACGGCGCGGCCGAGAGGGCGCGGGCGAAAGCGGCCCCTGCGGTCAACGTGAGCGGCGCAGCCGAAGTAACCGGCATGACCGGCGTAACCAACTTGGCGCACGTGGCGCACGTGACCGACCCGCGGGCGGCGCGGCGGAAAGCGGTCGATTTCGAGGGAGGAGCTGTGTTAACCTGGCCTGTTTGTCCCGACGCACGGGCGGCGCCAGGAGCGAGCGCAGGTGAGGTGTTGATGAGGGAAGGACGAGCGGCCGGCGGTCGGAGCGGCCCGCCGGGCGATCACTTCGTCTTGATACGGAACTCCACGCGCCGGTTCATGGCGCGGCAGCCCTCGTCGTTCGTGAAGCAGAGCGGCGCGCCGGCGCCGTACCCGGGCGCCGTCATCGGCGTCGTGACGCCGCGCTGGACGAGGTAGCGGACCACCGCGTTCGAGCGGCGCTCGGACAGCTTGATGTTGTGCTCGACCGTGCCCTGATTGTCCGTGTGCCCCTCGACCGTGAGCGCGACGATCTCCGGGTGCGTCCGCAGGATGTTCGCCACCGCGTCGAGCACCGAGAACGACTCGGGCCGGATCTCGTCCTTGTCGAGGTCGTAGAAGATCGGCCGGGCGATCTTGATGCGATCCCCCTCGATGACCGCCTCGGCGGGCGCCGCCGGCTGGACGGGCGCAGGCGGAGGCGGAGGGGGCGGCGGGGCAGCGCTCGCCGCCAACGACATCTCGGCCTTCCCCGACCCGCACCCCGCCGTAAGGACGGCCATGACCACAAGCCAGATCGCTCGGTTCGCTCGCATTTCGCGCCTCTAGCACGGGGCATCGCCCGGAAAAAGGACGCTGGCGGCGCGCCGGCACGCGCCGCCACGCGCCGCCACGCCAGCCGCGCACCGGCGGACGCCCACGAGACCCCCTGCGGCGGGGCCCGCGAGGGCCCCCCCACGGCGGCCCGCGAGGCCCCCTGCGGCGGCCCGGCGCGGGCACGGGCGCGGGGGGCGGCGCCAGGGGCGCGCTGGGGCGGCGCCAGGGGCGCGCTGGGGCGGCGCCAGGGGCGCGCTGGACCTGCGGGCGGAAGGCGCCGCGGCGATGCAGTATCGTTGCTGCGCCCACGCATGTCCGCCCCCGCGAAGAACCCGAGCCTGATCGTCGGAATCGACCTCGGCACCACGCACACGGTCGTGGCGTGGGCCGAGCGCGACGCCGAGCCCGGCGCGATCCGCGTCTTTCCGATCCCGCAGCTCGTGACCGCCACCGAGATCGAGGCGCGCCCGCTGCTGCCCTCGCTGCTCTACGCGCCCCTGCCCGGCGAGGCGCCGGCCGACCCCTTCGGCGACGCGCCCTTCGCCCTCGGCGAGCACGCGCGCCGGCGCGGCGGGGAGGTCCCCGGCCGGCTCATCGCCTCGGCCAAGAGCTGGCTCTGCCACCCCGCCGTCGACCGCACGGCGCCCATTCTACCGTGGGGCGCGGGCGACGACGCGGCCGCCCTGCCGCGCGTGTCGCCGCTCGACGCGAGCGCGC
This sequence comes from Sorangium sp. So ce321, assembly GCF_051530195.1. NCBI lineage: Bacteria > Pseudomonadati > Myxococcota > Polyangiales > Polyangiaceae > Sorangium > Sorangium sp. So ce321. The sequence continues at coordinate 10,711,585 of NZ_CP150329.1, forward strand.
GGCTCCTCGCCCACGTGCGGCGCACCTGGGACGACGCCTTCCCGGAGCGCCCGCTCGCGGAGCAGGAGGTCGTGCTCACCGTGCCGGCCTCGTTCGACCAGGTCGCGCGCGAGCTCACCGTCGAGGCAGCCCGCCGCGCCGGACTGTCGGCGCGGCTCCTCGAGGAGCCGCAGGCCGCGTTCTACGACTTCATGCGGCTCGCGGGCGCGCAGGGCCTCGACGGCCTGCTCGCCCGCTCGGGCGGCGAGGCGATGGTCCTCGTCTGCGACGTCGGCGGCGGCACCACCGATCTGTCGCTCATCCGGGTCGCCCGGGGCGCCGGGGCCGCCGGCGCCCCCCCCGTCGAGGTCGCGCGTGTCGCCGTCGGCCACCACCTGCTGCTCGGCGGCGACAACATGGACCTCGCGCTCGCCCACCTCTGCGAGCCGCGCCTCGTGGGCGCCGGGGAGAAGCTCGACCCGGCGCGCTTCGGGCAGCTCGTGCTGGCCTGCCGCGCCGCCAAGGAGCGCCTGCTCGGCGGCGGCGCGGAGCCCGGCGCGGGCGGCCCCGCGCCGCCGGACGAGGCGCCGGTCACCGTGCTCTCGCACGGCGCGCGGCTCGTCGGCGGCGCGCTGACGACGCGCCTCGGCCGCGCGGAGGTCGAGGGCGTCGTGCTCGACGGCTTCTTCCCTGAGGCGCCGGCGGACGCGCGCCCGCAGCGCGGGCGGGGCGGGCTCGTCGCGTTCGGCCTGCCGTACGAGCGCGACGTGGCGATCACCCGGCACGTGGCCTGGTTCTTCGCGCGCCACGCCCCCGGGTCGCGCGGGCCGACAGCGCTGCTCCTGAACGGCGGCGTCTTCCGCGCGCGCCGCGTCGCCGAGCGGCTCGCGCACGCCATCGAGCGCTGGGGCGGCCCGCCGCTCGAGGTGCTGCCGTACGCCGATCCCGACCTCGCCGTGGCGCGGGGCGCGGTCGCCTACGGCCTCGCGCTCGCGGGCCGCGGCGTGCGCATCGAGGGCGGCGCGGCGCGCGGCTACTACGTCGGGCTCGAGCCGCCCGCCGGCGGGGGGCCGCGGCCCGCGGTCTGCGTCGTGCCGCGCGGCGCGAAGGAGGGCAGCGTGCACGCCGCGGCCGGGCGGACGTTCGCGCTCGTCGTGGGCCGCCCGGTCCGGTTCGACCTGTTCGCGTCGGACGACGCGCGCGCCGATCGCGCGGGCGATATCGTCCCGCTCGAGGAGGACCGGTTCGAGCCCCTGCCGCCGGTCGCGGTGGCGTTCGACGCCGGGGACGCGGCGCGCGCCGCGGCCGGCAAGCGGGCGGAGGTGCGCGTCCAGATCGAGGGGGAGCTCACCGCGATCGGCACGCTGGATCTCGCCTGCGTCGAGCTGGGCGCCCCGGCGCCGCGCCGGTTCCGGCTCGCGTTCCAGCTGCGCGAGGAAGGCCGCGGCGCGCGCGCCGGCGAGGCCGAGGGGGGCGCGCCGGGGGAGCGGGCGCCGGCGAGGCCGCACGCCGCGGCGACGCCCGGCGGCAGGCGGCTCGACGAGGCGCGGGAGGCGATCGAGCGGGTGTTCGGCAAGGGACGGCCGGACGTCGCGCCGCGGGAGGTGAAGAACCTCGTCCGCGAGCTCGAGCGCGTCCTCGGCGAGCGCGCCACCTGGACGACGGAGACCGCGCGGGCGCTGTTCGACACGCTCGCGCCGAGCGCGCGGTCGCGGCGGCGCTCGGCCGATCACGAGCGCGTCTTCTGGTCGCTGGCCGGCTACTGCCTCCGGCCTGGCTTCGGCGACGCGGGCGACCCGGCGCGCGTCGCCGCGCTCGCGCCGCTCTTCGCCGAGAAGCTCGCGTTCCCGCAGGAGGCGCGCTCCTGGCAGCAGTTCTGGATCGCGTGGCGCCGCGTGGCGGCCGGGCTCGACGAGGCGCTGCAGGTGGCGATCCGGGACCTGGCCGATCCGTTCCTGGCCCCTGCCGAGCAGCGGCTGAAGAAGCCGAAGGGGGTGAAGCCGGAGGCGCTCGACGACCTGCTCGAGCTGTGCGCGTCGCTCGAGCGCGTGCCGGCTGGCCGGCGGAGCGAGCTCGGCGCCTGGGTCCTGGAGCGCACGTGGACGGACCGCGACGCGCGGCTCTGGGCGGCGATCGGCCGCATCGGCGCGCGCGTCCCCGCCTACGCGAGCGTGCACCACGTGGTGTCGCCGGCGGCGGCCGAGCGGTGGCTCGACCACCTGCTGCGCGAGAAGTGGGAGGAGCTGCCGTCCGCCGCGCCCGCCGCGGTGCAGCTCGCGCGCCGGACCGGCGACCGGGCGCGCGACGTGTCGGACCGGACCCGCGGCGAGGTGGAGCGGCGGCTCGTCAAGGTGGGCGCGCCGGAGGCGTGGGTCAGGGCCGTGCGCGAGGTCATGGCCGTCGAGGAGGCGGAGCGCGCGGCGTTCTTCGGAGAGGGGCTGCCGGTGGGGCTGCGGCTGGTGGGAGAGTAGGGGCTGCTCCGGCGGGCGTCATGATGGCTCAGCGACGGGCTCACGGCTCCGACGCCGCCCGCTGCACGTCGGCAATGGGCCTCTGCCACGCAGGAAGCTGGGTGAGCGAACCGTCGAGTTCGATGCGCTGGCGCAGAACGGCGGGATCCTCCGAGAAGATGTCCTTGAACCGCTGAGCCGCTCGCGCCTTGTATCCGGGGCCGCGGAGAGGGTGACCGCGAGGCGCTGCTCAGGAGCCGACGACCCCGGAGGTGCCTTGACGATCACAGGCTTGCTCCGGTGACAGCCTCAGTTCCAGAAGGAGCAGACGCCATCCACACACCCGCACGCGAGCCCCGGGCTCGTGCAGTCGCAGGTCGAGATGCCCTCGCTCACGGCGGGGTTATGGCAGACCTCCCCGCCGCAGCCGCCGACGGCGCAGTCGGCGTCCGAGGCGCAGGCGTCGCCGGCGTTCCGGATGCAGCGCCCGCTGACCGGCGTCCTGTCGCCCGACGCGTCCGCGATGCACGCCTCGAGCTCTCGCGTCTCCCGCCAGCCGCACTCGCCCGACGCGCCGCGCTCGCACACCCCGTGCTCCGCGTAACACGCATATTCGTCGCGGTACTCGCACGTGGTGGCCACGGCCTCGTCCGCGCAGACCTGACCGCTGCAGCCGGTCACCACGCACGGCGCCGGCTCGCCGCCCCCGAGGCACGCCTCGAGCTCCGGCGTCTGCCGCCAGCCGCACTCGCCCGACGCGCCGCGCTCGCACACCCCGTGCTCCCCGTAGCACGCGTACTCCTCGCGGTACTCGCAGTCCGTGACGACATCCTCGCCCGCGCAGACCTGACCGCTACAGCCGGTCACCACGCACGGCGCCGGCTCGCCGCCCCCGAGGCACGCCTCGAGCTCCGGCGTCTCCCGCCAGCCGCACTCGCCCGACGCGCCGCGCTCGCACACCCCGTGCTCCCCGTAGCACGCGTACTCCTCGCGGTACTCGCACGTGGTGATCACGTCCTCGTCCGCGCAGACCTGACCGCTACAGCCGGTCACCATGCACGCCGCGGGCTCGCCGCCGGCGGATCCGCCGCCCCCAGGCCCGGGCCCGCCGTCGCCCGGGGGCTGACAGCCTTGGCCCTTGGCGCCGGTGAGCAGGGGAACGAAGACCATGAACATCCCAAGAACAAGCCGGTGACGTTTGCTGAACAGTTCCATCATCAAGCCTCCTGTCGAACGATCGACCGTGCCACCCGGCAGCCGCCGGCGCCAGGCTCGCCTGTCGCTCCATGGCGCTGTGCCCGGGCATCCCGGAGCGAACGCGACGCTCCCGACACCGCGAGCAGCTCCGGCCAGGAGCTCCGACCAGGAGAGCAAGCCGCCCCCCCACACTCCGAGAGCTCACCCCGGGATCCGGGCGTAAGGGCGGCGGAGGCGCACGGTTTGCGGGCAGGTGGCTGACCGAGGCATCCCGCTGGCTGCACACTCTGGCACAGCGAGAACGCAGACCGCGAATACCCGCGGGATTCCTGCGCGATCCGCCTGGCCTGCCGCTTGCTAGTGCGCTGGGCACGGGACTCCACGAGTGCAGCACGCACCGGCGCAGGCATGACGCCCTGTGTCTTGTCTTGAACGAGGTGACAATGACGTTCGTGTCCAGATCTCACGCCAGCTGGCTCGTCCTCGCGGCGGCAGCGGTATCGGCCGGGCTCACCGGCTGCCAGGTAAACACCTCGACGGGGCCTTCACCTGAAGAGACCACGCCGACCGACTTCGTCTCCGGCAACCCGAATGGCCCCGGCGGAAGAGACGTGAACGAAGGGTCCGACGGCGAAGGTACGGGCGCCGGCGCCGGCGGCGGCGCCGCGGCGCCCGACGACGACGGAGGAGGCGACGGCGAAGCCGAGCGCGCGATCACCGAGGCCGACATCATCCAGGTCAAGGACGGCAAGCTCTACGCGCTCTCGCAGTACTCGGGGCTCAGCATCATCGACATCTCGCGGCGCGACAGGCTGAGGCTCGTCGGGCAATACCAGGCGAGCGGGATCCCCTTCGAGATGTACCTGCGGGACGGGGTCGTCTACGCGATGTTCTCGGCGTGGGAGCAATACATCCTCGACGACGCGACCGGCAGTTACTCCTCCGTGCAGACGAGCCGCATCGAGGCGCTCGACGTCTCCGACCCGACGGACATCCGGCCGATCGGGTCGTTCGACCTGCCGGGCAGCATCTCCGACTCTCGCATCGTCGGCGACGTGCTCTACGCGGTCACGTTCGAGAACGGCTATTGCTGGGGGTGCTCAAGCTCGCCGAACACAACCGTCACCTCCCTGTCCGTCGGCGACCCCGCCGACATCGACGTCGTCGATCAGCTGACCTACGGCGACGAGGACCCTTACGGCTACGGGTGGCGCCGCAGCGTGAGCGTCACCGCGGATCGCATGTACGTCGCCGGCATCGAGTGGGACGGCACCGACGAGGGACACTCCACCATCCAGATCATCGACATCTCCGACCCCGGCGGCGCCCTCGTCGAGGGCGCGACCGTCGAGGCCACCGGCCAGATCGAGAGCCGCTGGCAGATGGACGAGCACGAGGGCGTCCTCCGCGTCATCAGCCAGCCCGGCCTCTGGTGGAACAACGAGGCGAGGCCCGGCGTCCAGACCTTCTCCGTCGCTTCCTCGGAGGAGATCACGCCCCTCGGCTACACCGAGCTCACCCTGCCCCGGCCCGAGACGCTGCGCTCCGTCCGCTTCGACGGCGACCGCGCCTACGCGATCACGGCCGAGCAGACCGACCCGCTGTTCACCATCGACCTCAGCGACCCGGAGCACCCCGCCCAGCTCGGCGAGCTCGAGATGCCCGGCTGGGTCTACCACATGGAGCCGCGCGGCAACCGCCTGCTCGCGCTCGGGTTCGACAACGCCTCCACCGAGGGCGCGCTCCACGTCTCGCTCTTCGACGTCTCCGATCTCGCGAACCCGACGATGCTGGAGCGCGTCCACTTCGGCGGCTCGTGGGGGAGCTTCGCCGAGGACCAGGACCGGATCCACAAGGCCTTCACCATCCTCGACGACCTCGGCACGATCCTCGTGCCCTACAGCGGCTGGAACTTCAACGGCGACACGGACGGCTGCGGCTCGTACGCGAGCGGCATCCAGCTCATCGACTTCACGGCCGACACGCTCACGAAGCGCGGCTCCGCCCCCGCGCGCGGCCAGGCCCGCCGCGCCTTCGTCCACGACGACCGGCTCTTCGCCGTCTCCGACGAGGAGGTCGGGACGTTCAACATCGATGACCGCGACGCCCCTGTCCAGGTCGCCGACCTCACCCTCGCGACGATCGTCCAGAACGCGGTCACCACCGGCGACCTCGTGGTCCGCCTGAGCGCGGACTGGTGGACGAGCGGCGCGCAGATCGAGGTCGTCCCCGCCGCGGATCCGGGCCGCGCCGAGCCGCTCGGCAAGCTCGACCTCGCGGAGCTGTCCACCGGGTCGGAGAACGGCTGCTACGGCTCCGGCCTCGCCGGCGCGAGCATCTTCGCGCACGGGCAGTACGCCTACCTGCTCTGGTCCTCGTATTCTGCGGACTGGACGTCGCAGACGCAGCTCGCCGTGATCGACCTCAGGAACCCCGCAGCTCCCCGCGTCGCGAGCCAGCGCGTCCTGCCGTTCCGCGGCGACGGGCTCTCCTACCTGGGGTACTACGGCAATGTCGTCCAGACGGGCTACTCCGTGGTCCAGGCCGGGAGCACCCTCGTCGTCCGTAACGTCACCGACGGCTACTACTACTACGACGAGGGCGGCGACGCCGGGGCGCCCCCGCCTTCCGAGGCGACGCTGGAGATCATCGACCTCTCCGATCCGTCGAGCCCGGCGCACCGCTCGGTGGCGCTGCCCGAGGGCGCTGGTTACACCGGCCTGCAGATCGACGGCACCACCGTGCTGACCTCGCACTGGGTGCCGCTGCCCGACGATCCCTCCAAGGCGCGCTTCTACATCGACCGCATCGACGTGGCCGACCCGTCGTCGCCGGTCGTGCGGGCGCCGGTCAACGTGCCCGGCTCGCTGCTCGCCTTCGACCGCGCGTCCGGCCGCGCGCTCACGATGGATTACCAGACGGTCGAGTTCGAGGCGGCGGACTACGTCGCGTGCTACGGCGCCTTCGCGCGGGCCGATTTCCAGCCGCACAACCAGGAGACCTGGGAGGGGCCCGGCCTCTGCCGAGGCACGAGCTACACGCTCAAGCTGGTCGACGTCGGCGCCGAGACGGCGCGCCTCCGCGACGAGAGCCCGCTCGACGACGACAGGTCGATCTCGCAGGTGTTCGTCGGCGATGACCGCGTCTTCATGTACACCTACGGGAACTACTATTACGCGGACGACGGCGGCACCTCGGATCGCTCCGGGATCCTCGTGGCCAGCGGGCTGGAGGCGGGCAGCATCGAGACCGCCACGCGGGCGAGCGCGGAGATCGGCTTCGGCGGGCCGCTCCTCGCGGACGGGACGCGCCTCATCCTCTCCAGCTACAGCCCGCCGTCGATCGCCGTCCTCGATGCGGCAGACCTCGACGAGCTGACGTACGAAACGAAGGGCGAGCTCTCGACGTACACCTACCAGGTGACGGTCTCCGGCGACCGCGCCCTCTGCTCGCTCGGGCACCACGGGCTCGAGGTCGTCGACCTCGGGGACTGATCGTCCGCCGCGCCTTCGCTGCCCATCGCGGGCAGCGGAGGCGCCGCCCGGCCCCTACCCTCCCCCGTAGATCTGCCCGATCTTCTGCACCGAATCCCACACGTACACCGCGCCCGAGCTCAGCAGCAGGCCCGGCAGGAGCACCGCCGCCCAGGCGGGCGAGGGTCGCGCGAGCGGCGCCGGGCGCTCCGCCCCCTCCGCGAGCGCGGCGCGGGCGCGGCGCCTCACCGCGTCGGCCACCGCCGGGTCGAGCGGGACGGCCGGCAGCTCGGCGAGGCCTCTCGCCAGCGGATCCTCTCCTGAGAACGGCTTCATCGAGAACCTCCGCGCGCGCGTCGATCGGCGGCGTCCGCGGCGGAGATCGGGGGCGTCGATCCCGTCCGGGGCCGCTCAGCATTTCGCTTTTCCAGGCAGGCCGCAAGCTCGGCGCGGGCGCGCGACAGCCGCTTGCGCGCGGCTTCCTCGCGGACGCCGAGGACCTTCGCCACCTGCGCCGCCTCGAGCCCCTCGACGGCGCCGAGGAGCAGCACCTCGCGGTGCCCGGCCGCGAGGCTGCGGAGCGCCCCCTCGAGCGCCGCCACCTCGGCGCGGGCGTCCGCCGCGGCCTCGGGCCCGGGCGCGGCCGGCGCGGGCTCGCGGGAGAACAGCGCGGCGCGCGCCAGATCGAGCACGGCGGAGCGGCGGTGGCTCCGGTAGCGGTTCCTCGCGATCGTGAACAGCCACGCGGCGAGATCGGTGTCCTCGGCCAGCCGGTCGGCGTGGCGCGCGACAGCGAGCCAGGTGTCCTGGAACAGGTCCTCGGCGACGTCCCGGCGGCCCGCGAGGCGCACGAGGAAGCTGAAGATCCGGGGGTGGTAGCGCGCGTAGAGCTCGTCGAAGGCGCGCGGGTCGCGGCGCCGCAGGCGCGCCGCGAGCTCGGCGTCGGACGGAGCAGCTGCGCCTCCCCTCTCCACGCCGCCATAACGCGCGAGCGCGCCGGGCGTGACAAGGAACTTTCTCGGTCACGCCGCCGCCGGCGCCGCGTTGAGGGGTGTGCAGGCCGGCGCGGACGGCGACGGCGGCTCACCAACGCAGGGAGAGGAGCGGGAGGCGACCGATGTTCGAATTCTTCGTCGAGGGCGGCTGGGGGATGTGGCCCATCCTGGTCTTCGGGATGGTCACTGTCGGCGCGGGGGTCCAGTTCGCGCGGCGGCCGGAGCCCGGCAAGCTCAGGTTCATCGCGGCCATGGGGTTGACCACGCTGGCGGCGACGATCCACGCGACATGGATCGCGCTCGGCGCTGTGTTCGGTTACCTGGAAGACCCGGCGCGGGTGCCGGACGCCGAGCTCGCGCGGGTGCTGATCGTGGGGTTGAAGGAGAGCACGCGGCCCGGCTCGTTCGGAGGGCTGCTGCTCGTGCTCGCGTGTCTGCTCTCGGCCGTGGGCGTCCTGCGCGCCGGGCGGGCGCCGGCAGGGGGCGGTCGCGCGCTCCACGGCGAGCCGCGCGAGCCGCGCAAGCCGCGCGACGCGCCCCCCTGAGGGCCCGCGCCGCGCGCGTTCCCGGGGCCGCGCTGCGCCGGCGCTTGGCGCCGGCTCCCGGGTGCGGCACACAAGGACCATGGGCAGAGCCGAGCTCGGGCAGCTGATCGACCGCGAAGACCTCGACGCCTCGGACGGCGCGCGAGGCCGCCTCTCGATCGCCGTCCCGGCGGCGTGGGCGCGCGGCGGCGCGGACATCGAGATCGCCGTGCCCGCCCGGGTCACCTGCGCGCGCTGCGACGGCGGCGGCTGCGACAGCTGCGCCCGGAGCGGCGCCCACCGCGCCCCGGCGGAGGTCGCCGCGAGGACGCTGCGGCTCCGGCTGCCCCCCGATCTCAACGACTGCGTGACGCTCCGCCTGGTGCGCCCCTTCGGAGAGCACGCCCCGCTCGATCAGCTGCTCGTCGACGTCCGCGCGGACAGCGCCGCGTCGCCGGGCGTGCGCTGCGTCGCGCCGCCGCCCTCGGACGCGCTCGCGCGCCCCTCGAGCGCGAGCGGCGGGCGCGCGCGCGCGCTCGGCGCGAAGCTCAGCACGCCCGCCGTGCTCGCGACCCTCGCCGCGATCGCGGCGCTCGTGGGGCTCCTGTTCGGCCGCTGAGCGCGCTGCGCAGCCACCTCGTTGCGCCGCGCTGGCGCCTCATCCGCAAGGCGGCTCATCCGCAGGGCGCCTCGCCGTCCGCGGCGCGCTCCGTCCGCCGCCCGCGCCGAGCGCCGCGGCACCGGCGAGACGCCCGCGGCAGACGCAAGCGCTGCGGGCCGCGGGGCCTCGCTGCCGTGCGTTGCCCATGCTAGCGAGAGGCCCGCGGACGCGCGCGAAGAGTCGACCGCGGCGCCACGGCCGCGGAGGGAGAGCAAGAACATGAGCCTGAACGAGCCCATGCGGGCCAGGATCGCCACCATCATCCGCGAGAACGATGTCGTCCTGTTCATGAAGGGGACGCGGAGCATGCCGCAGTGCGGCTTCTCCGCCACGGTGGTGGGCATCCTCGATGAGCACCTGCCCGAGTACCAGACGGTGGATGTCCTGTCGGACCCGGCGCTGCGCGACGGCATCAAGGAGTTCTCGAGCTGGCCGACGATCCCGCAGCTCTACATCCGCGGCGAGTTCGTCGGCGGGTGCGACATCGTGAAGGAGCTGCACGCGACCGGGGAGCTGGTGAAGGCGCTCGGGCTCTCGCAGGGCGAGCCGCAGGCGCCGCCCTCGATCCGCGTGACCCCGGCGGCCGTCGCGGCGTTCGCGTCCGCGCGGGAGTCCGACGCCGACTTCGTGCACATCGAGATCGACCCCTCCTACAGCTACGGCCTCTACTTCGGCCCGCGGCAGGCGGGCGACGTCGAGGTCCACGCGGGCGGGGCGGTGTTCCTGCTCGACCGCGCGAGCGCGCGGCGCGCCGAGGGGCTGTCGGTCGACTTCGTCGACGGCCCCTCGGGCGGCTTCAAGCTGGAGAGCCCGAGCGAGCCGCCGAAGGTCAAGCAGCTCTCGCCCGCCGCGCTCAAGGCGCTGCTGGACAGCGGCGAGGCGCTCGAGCTCTTCGACGTCCGCACCACGCAGGAGCGCGCGATCGCGAAGATCGAGGGGGCCCGCCTCCTCGACCAGGAAGGGCAGCGGTACCTGGACACGCTCCCCAAGGAAGCGCGGATCGTCTTCCACTGCCACCACGGCGGGCGCAGCCAGGCGGCCGCGGAGCACTACCTCGCGAAGGGCTTCAGGAACCTCTACAACCTCGAAGGCGGGATCGACGCGTGGTCGCAGCGGGTCGACCCGTCGGTGCCGCGGTACTGACGAGACTCAGCCGCGCGGCGCTCACGACGACGAGCGCGCCGGCGTCGCACCTCACCTGAATCTTCCAGCCGCACCTCGACGAGCTCCTCGGGTCCCTTCAGGGCTGCCGCGGGATCGGGTATGCGTACGGTGTGGTTGCTGACGCTCAATCGACGATCAGGGCGCGCGACGCGGCGAACGTGCCGCCGGAGACCGCGGTGCCTGGCGTCGTGGTCATCTTCACCCGCGGACAGCCTGCCTGCGCGCCGATCCCGCTCGGGAGCGGCGCGATCGAGCTCGGGCGCGCGCCGGGGGACGACATGGTGGTCGTCGAGGACGACCAGGTGTCGCGCCGTCACGCCCGCATCTCCCTCTCGGGTCAGGGGATCGAGATCGCCGATCTCGGCAGCAGGAACGGCACCTTCGTCGACGGCAAGCAGATCGAGAGCCGAGTCTTCCCGTCGCTCCCGCGCGTGCTCCGGCTCGGGAGCACGCTGCTGCGCTTCGCCGCGGACATCGCGCCGTTCCAGCGGGGCGGCGTGCTGCAGCACGAGGACGGGCTTGTCGGCCCCACGCTCCGGGAGGCCCGCGAGAAGGTCGCTCGCGCGGGGATGCGCGGCGACACGCTGCTGCTCACCGGGCCGAGCGGCTCGGGCAAGGAGCTCGCGGCGCGCGCCTTCCACGCGGCGACCGGGCAGAGCGGCCCCTTCGTGGCCGTGAACTGCGCCGCCATCCCGGAGGGCCTCGCGGAGCGGCTGTTCTTCGGCGCGCGGCGCGGGGCGTACTCGGACGCGAACGCCGACGCCGAGGGCTACGCGCAGGCCGCCCACGGCGGCACGCTGTTCCTCGATGAGGTCGCGGAGCTCGACGCGTCGGTCCAGCCCAAGCTGCTCCGCGTCCTCGAGACGAGGGAGGTGATCGCGCTCGGCGACACGCGCCCGCGCAAGGTGGAGTTCCGGCTCTGCGCGGCCACCTTGAGGGATCTCCAGGCCGAGGTCGCGGCGCGCCGCTTCCGCGAGGACCTTTATTACCGGATCGGCCGGCCCGAGGTGCGGATCCCGGCGCTGACGGACCGGCTCGAGGAGCTGCCCTGGCTCGTCGCGGCGGAGCTCGGGCGCGACGGCGGGCGGCTCGCGCCGAGCGTCGGGCTCCTCGAGTCCTGCGCCCTGCGCGCCTGGCCCGGCAACGTGCGGGAGCTGCTCCGCGAGGTGCGGCAGGCGGGCCTCGCGGCGCTCGAGGCAGGGCGCACCGTCGTGGAGGCGTCGGATCTCGCGCCGTCCGCGGGCCTCGACATCACGGAGGTCGCGAAGCGCACGCCGGCGCCGGTGGAGATGCGGCGGATCGCCATCGAGATGGCGCTGCGGCGCGAGCGGGGGAATGTCACGCGCGCGGCCCGCTCGCTCGGGATGCACCGCAACCAGCTGCGCCGCTGGCTCGCCCGCCACGGCGTCGACGCGGCGGCGTTCGCCGACCCGCGCGGGGGGCGCACGGGGGAGGACGACGAGCGCATCCCCTCTCCCGGGGACGCCGACCGCCGCGAGCCGTCCTGAGCGATCACGAGACGAGCGCGCAAGCGCGCGAGCGGTTGAATCCGGCGCTCGGTCCCCTAGAGTGAGCTGGCGTGAAGAAGTGAATCGGGGAATAGCCCGATGTTCTTCCTGACGCCTCGCCTCGCTGTTCGGTCCTCCATCGGGCGTCGTGCTTCCTTCGCGCGGGCGCGCGCGGGAGGGCGGAGGCGCGCGGGAGGAAACGCCGCGGGCTGTTCCGGTCAAGCATGCCAAGGAGCCTCGATGAGCTCAGAGATCAAGGTTCGAACCACGGATCTGTGCGATAAGCACCCGGACGCGATCGCCGTCGCCGATCCGATCTTCCGCGACTACGGCGGAGCGCGCCTGTTTCACGGGCGCGTCGCGACGGTCAAGGTCCACGAGGCCAACGTGCTCGTCCGCAAGGCGCTCGAGGAGCCGGGCGAAGGGCGCGTGCTGGTCGTGGACGGCGGCGGGTCGCTCCGCTGCGCGCTCCTCGGGGACAACCTCGCCGACATGGCCCATCGGAACGGCTGGGCCGGGTTGCTCGTGTACGGCTGCATCCGCGACGCGGAGGAGCTCGCCCGCATCCCGATCGGCGTGAAGGCCCTCGCGACACACCCGCGAAAGAGCGGCAAGAAGGACGTGGGGGACCGCGATGTCCCCGTGACGTTCGCCGGGATCACCTATGTTCCTGGCGGATTCGTCTATGCCGATCTCGACGGGGTCCTCTTCGCGCAGGGCCAGCTCACCTGAAGGGCTCGCGCGGCGCCGGGGCAAAAACGCGCTCGCCGAGCAATTTCGCCACACCTCGTGCGGACGCCACGCGGTGATTGCTCCAGAGATTGATGTGCTCGGCTCCGGTCCGGACGCGCGGACGTCGCGCGCTGCGTTGAAGCGCGCCGTCTGGCGCGGCGGATGCATTGGCCGACGAGCACCCAACACCTCGTAGATACGGGAGGAAAAGAATGAGCAACATCACGTCCGAGCTGAAGAGCGATCTGACCAAGAGCCTGGAGTCGCTGCAGACCTTGCGCGACGAGATCCGGGTCAGGCTCCACCTGGCCGGCATGGAGGCGAAGGACGCCTGGGGCAAGCTGGAGCCCACGCTCCTCGACGCGGAGAAGCTGGCGGAGGACGTCTCGGAGACCTCCCGGAACGCGCTGCGCGACATCCTGGAGAAGGTGAAGGAGTTCCGCTCGTCGCTGCCGTCCTGAGCGCCGAGCGCATCTCGACGTCGACAGCGCGCTGGCGGCGTTCGCCCGAGCCCCTGAGGGATCCGGTGAGCGCCGCCAGCCTGGTTTTGTGGGTTTGCCTCGAGCGCCGCCCTCCGGCCCCAGCGGCGCGGCCCAGCGACGGCGCGTCTCGCGCGGAGCGCCGGCGGCGCGCGGTCACCCCCGCAGCGCCGCCGAGGCGACGCGCGCGATGTTGCCCCACCCCGGGTCCGCCGCGCAGGCCGCGAGTCGCTCCCCCACGACGTGGGAGCGCCGGTGATCGCAGAAGCTGGGCGGCCGCGGAAAGGTGGTGAGCGGCGCGCGCAGGATCGTCTTCTCGACCTGCCCGAGCATCGCCGTGTTGTGGACGAAGCCGAGCCCGCTCTGGATGTCGGCGGGCGTGGCGCTCGGGTGCGCGCCCCAGGGCGGGACCACCGCCGCGTGCGCGGCGGCGGGCGCCTGGTTCACCGCGATCACGCCGTACCGGAGCTCGAGCAGGGCGCGCTCGAGCGCGGCGCCGACGGCGGGGTCCTCCGCGCTGATCGGGTGCGCCACGATCGACGCGCCCAGCGTGCCCCGGAGCCGGTCGTTGCAGAAGCGCGTCGCCGCTGCCAGGAACTCCACCGGATCGCTCGAGCCGACCTCGACGATGGAGAGGAGGCCGCAGCGCGGCTCGGTCGAGAACAGCGGCTCGTCGGCGTCCGAGCCGGAGAGCCCGGCGACGAGCGTCCACGGGAGCTCCCCCGGCCCGGGCTCGCCGATGCGCACGACCCCGCGCGGCAGCGGCACATCGGGCGTGCCGTCGAGGAGCTCGCGCTCGAGCGGCGCGCGCCCGGCCGTGAGCGCGGCGTACCGCGCCTCGGCGTCCGGATGGCCGGGGCGCCGCGGCGGCACGGCGGAGAGCGCGCGGTGGAGCAGCCGGAGGAGCAGCGGCCGCTGCACGAAGCCCCTGGGCAGCACGAGGACCTGCGCCGCGTGGCTGCCGGGCGAGGCGTTGCTCACGACCTGGCTCGCGAGGACCCGCGCCTGGAACCAGAGCTCGTCGCCGCCGTAGAGCCACGGCATCACGAGGACCGGGCTGACGCCGCCGAGCGTGGACGAGATCGGCCTCTGGAGCAGCCGCTCGCCGGACGCTCGCCGGAGCGCCTGCGAGGGGCCCGGCGGCCCCCAGACGAGCGCGTCGTGCGCGGCCGCCGAGCCGGTGACGTGGACCTCCCCGATCGCGGGGTGGGCCGCGAGGTAGGCGCTCACGTCCGCGCTGCCGTACACGAAGCGGAGGAGCCCGCGCGAGACGAGCGGGGCGAGGGCGCGCTCGAGGATGACGCCGAGGGGCGCGCTCCGCGGGCTCGTCGCGAGCGCCACGACCCGCCCCTCGACGAAGAGCTTGTGGAGCGCCTCCCGGAGGGGGACGCTGGCGACGTCGTCCGCGCCGAGCACCAGCGCGACGCCCCCCTCGGGGTCGCGCTGCTGGTAGAAGCGCGCCTGCTCTTCACGGACGCCGGCGCGCGTCGCTCCGGGCAGCATGAGCGCGCGCGCGCGGACAGGCCCGTGGAGCGCGGCGTCCCCGCGGCGCGCCGGGAACACCTCCACCTCGACGCGGCCGTCCGCACGCTCGCGCACCGCGCCGCGGGCGAGCCGCGGGCGGCCGCGCGCGGCGATGTCCTCGAGCGCCTCGGCGAGGAGGCGCACGTGCGAGAGCGTCGGGTACGGCCCGGCGAGCCACGCCTCGCCGCTCGCCGCCGAGCGCGGGTCGAGCCCCATCGCGGCGCACGACGCCTCGACCTGCGGGCGCGCGGCGGCGAGCAGGCCCGGGAGGAGCGAGCGGAGCAGGGAGGCCTTGTCGCGCGGCGGCATGCGCGCGAACCCGAGGGCCGCGTCGCCCAGCTCGGAGAGCGCGCGGTCGAGCTCTGCCGGGGATGTCTCCGGCCCGGGCGCAGCGCCGGGCTCGGCCGCCAGCGCGGCCGCTGTGTCGCTGGCGGCAAGGCTTCCGGGCGCGGGATCGGCGGCGGCGGTGACGACATCGGGGACAGGCGGCATCGGGCGGGAGACTACAAGCTGGAGATCGCGCGCGCGAGCACGGCGAGGTTCGCGGCGCGCGTGTAGCCGGCCTGCTCGGGATTCGGTAGAGTCCACCGCCATGGATTGCGCTTTCAGCACGGGTCGGGGCTCCGCGAGCGCGCCCGCCTCCTGGATGGCTCCCCGCTCGGCAGCTTGCGGCGTCCTTCTCGGCCTCGGCGCGCTCCTCTTCGCGCCGGCGTCGGCCGCGCAACAGCCCGCGCAGCCGCTCCCGCAAGGCCAGGGACAGCCCGGCGGAGGTGCCCCGCCGCAGACCGGGTATCCCCAGCAGCAGGGGTATCCCCAGCAGCAGGGGTATCCTCAGCAGCAGGGGTACCCCCAGCAGCAGCAATATCCTCAGCAGCAGGGGTACCCCCAGCAGCAGGGGTATCCTCAGCAGCAGGGGTACCCCCAGCAGCAGCAATATCCTCAGCAGCAGGGGTACCCCCAGCAGCAGGGGTATCCTCAGCAGCAGGGGTACCCCCAGCAGCAGCAATATCCTCAGCAAGGTTATCCTCAGCAGCAGGGCTACCCTCAGCAAGGCTATCCCCAGCAAGGCTATCCCCCGCGGCCGCCCGGCTATGAGGCGTTGCCCGACGGACCGCCGCCGCCGCCGAGGCCGCCCGAGGCCACCTGCTGCCGCTGGTCGGTCCGCTACAACGCCCTGGATCTCCTGTTCGGCAGGATGACCTTCGAGGGAGAGCTCGCCGTCGTCGGACCGCTCACCATCGGTATCACCCCGTCGTGGATCTGGGGCTCGCTCGACGACACGACGATCGATACGACCGGATACGCGCTCGCGGCTGACGTCGGTGTCTACGTGGAGGGAAAGCCGCTGCGGGGGTTCTGGGTGAAAGGGCGCTTTGGCTACGAGTCGTTCGAGGCGGTCTACACCCCCACCACGTCCGCGGCGATCACCGGGAAGCGCGACGTGAGCAGCGCCGTGCTCGGCCTCATCATCGGCAGCACGAACATCTTCGGCCGCGACGGCGGGTTCGCCATGTCTGGCGGGTTCGGGCTCGGCGTCGCGCTCGCCCCTCCGGTGAGGGTCAGGGCGGGCAACTACGAGTATCCCTTCTACGAAAAGGCGGGGAAGATCAAGCTCATGGGGTCGCTCTCGCTCGGCGTCGCTTTCTGATCACGCCCGCTGCCACCTGACCGGCAGCAGCGCGCGACGCGGCCGCCGCTCGGCGGAATCGGTGGAAGGGGAGCGCCCCCTGCCGCGCGGAACGCGGCGCGCCCGTGCCGCGCGGAACGCGGCGCCAGGAGCGCGCGCCGGCCACAGAAGTTGGCCCCGCGCGCGGCGCCGTGGGACGTCTGCACCATGCCCTCTCGCATCGCCCGCCGCCCCGGGCCGGCGCTGCTGCTCCCGTTCCTGGCGGCGCTCATGACGATCGCGTTCGCTCTTCCGGCGCACGCGTGGGTCGAGGTGCACGTCGCCGGAGACGACGTGCGGCTCGCGATCGACCGCGCCGGCGCCGCCACGGTCGAGCACAAGGTCACGCTGAAGATCTCGGGCGGGCCCCTCCGCGCCCTCGACATCCAGGGCGTCGACCCCGACGCCCAGCTCGACCAGGGCAGCTACGCCGTGCCCCTCAAGGCCGCGGAGGCGAGCTCCCTCGCTTCCGCGACGCCGGTCGAGATCGAGCTCTTGCCCCCCGACGTCCGCCCGCGCGCGGACGGCACGCTCCGCCCGCCGGCGCTGCGGGCCCGCTTCGACGGCAAGGGCCTGAGCCGCGGGGTGTTCGTGCTCTTCTTCCGCTACCGCACGGACCTCATGAAGCGGGGGCTCATCCAGAAGGACGGCCCGAGCTCCCGCGTCGCGTGGACCGGCCCCCTCTGGGACGACGGCTACGACTCGGCGCGGCTCACCGTCGAGCTCCCGGCCGCGCCCGACGAGCCCCGCATCGACGAGGCGCCCGAGGCGGGCGACGGCGCCGAGGCGCTCGCGGCGCCGATGACGCTCTCCACGCTCCGCCGCTCGCTCGACAAGGACGAGCTCGAGCTGCTCCGCCCGTACGCCCCGAAGGGCGAGCCGATCCGGTGGGCGGTCCGCGCCGACGCGCGCGCCTTCCAGCCCGCGCCCGCCGCGGCGACGCCCGCCGCCGACACGCTCGGGCGGCTGGCGGACGCCGCGGCCGCGAGCCCCGATCGCAGCCGCACCGTCTACCTCGCCGCCGGCGTGGTGCTCTTCGCGATCTACAGCGCGCTCGTCGCGCTCAAGGCGCGCGAGCACGAGCGCCTCGCGCGCGCCGCGGGCGTCGCGCCGCGGCCGCTCGTCCCGATCCCGCTCGCGCCGCGCGCCGCCCTGGCGGGGCTCGCGCTCGTCGCGGGCGTCGCGCTGGAGCTCCTGCTCAGGGACGGCACCGCGGGCGCCGCGCTCGTGGCCGCGGCGACCGCCCTCGCCGCGCACCGCACCCCCCGCCCGGAGCGCGCCGGCGGGGCGCTGCGGCGCCCTGGCAAGTGGCTCCCCGTCGCGGAGGCCGAGGCCTTCCGCGAGCCGCCGCGGGTGCGCGGCGTCTACCTCGACGTCACGACGCGCGCCGGCAAGGCGCTGCTCGTCGCGCTCCTCGCGGCGCTCGGCGGGGGCGTGTACGCCGCGGCCCGCGTCTCGCCGTACCACGCCCACCTGCTGGCGCTCGACGCGACCGCGCTGCTCGCGATCTTCTGCACTGGCCGCCTCGCCGAGCTCCCCGCCGATCCGGCGGCGCGGCCGGTCGCGTTCCTGCGCGACGTCGCGCGGCGCGTGCGGCGCTCGCTCGGGGCGCCCGCGAGCGCAGACCTCCGCGCCCCGAAGGCGACCGCGAGCGCGGCGGCCGCGCCGAAGGGCCCTGCCGGCGCCGCGGCGAAGGCGCCCGGCGCGGCGGCCAGGGCGACCGCGAGCGCGGCGGCCCGCGGCGCGGCCGCGGCCACGGAGCTCCGCGTCGTCGGCCGCCTCCGCATCCCGGACGGCAGCCCTGACGCCGACGAGCTCCGGCTCGGCCTCTCGCCGCGCGCCGCGCTCCCCGGCTTCGTCGCGATCGAGGTCGGCGTGGTCTACGCGCCCGGCGCCGGCGGCGCCATCGGTCTGCCCGAGGTGCTGCTGCGCGTCGCCCCGGGCTCGCCCTGCGAGCGCGCCGTCGAGCGGCTCGCGAGCAGCGGCCGCTCCTCGCGCGGCCGGCGCCCCGGCGAGCGCGTGCTCGCGTTCACGCCGCGGCTGCCGACCGCGCGGATGACGGCGGCCATCGCCGCCGCGCTCGTCCGCGCCGTCTCCACCCCGCCCGCGGCCGCCACGCCGACGAAGCCGCAGGGCGCCGGAGCGGCCGGAGCGACCAAGGCGCCACGCCCCGGCAAGAAGGCGATCTCCGCCGCCGCGTAGCGCGCGCGGGGTCGACGCGCCGGCGCGCCCCGGACTCCCGGGGGAGTCCCTCAACCCTGTCCGAGCAAGCTCTACAATCCACCGACGCGCGGCGCGCCGGAGCGGGGACGGAGCGGCCACCTGCGGGCTCATCCGGCGGTCGCGGCCTGCGCCCCGGCGCTGCTGCTCTCGCCGCGCGGACGCGCCCGCGCGCGCCGCGCGCCGCGGATCCGTTGTAGTCGGCGTCGAGGCGCTCGCGCCGATCGCCCCGATCGGAGCCGGCCGCATCCCCGTCTCCTAAGCGGTTGTCGCCTGCAGCGCCGACGGCCCCGTGAGCCACGACTTCAAGGAAGGAAGCGGCCCGTCCCGGACCGCCGTGCAGGTCCGCGACCGCCGCTACCCCATCGCGCGCTTCGGGTACCTGACGAGGGACGGCCCGTTCCGGGAGACCTCCCGCGAGCTACAGCCACTTCGTCGAGCCAGACGGCATGGGAGAAGGACCGTTTACGTTCCGCGTGACCGACGCCGCCGGCCGCATGAACGAGGGTACCGATATTCCGCTCTCCGACAACCGAGAAAAAAGCGGCAAATCGCAGCTCCCGCCGTGCGCGCGCCAGCAGCCCAAAGCCCGGCCGACGGTCGACAGAGTCGGCTTTCGCTGCCAAGCTCCGAGCTTCTCTGGACTGGCACTCTTCCAGAGACCCCATGAATCGCCGTGACGGGCAGTGTGTCCAGGTGCGACGCCAGCGCGCATCGCCGCAGCGCGCCTTGCCTGCTCGCGCCCCCACACGAAAGAGACGACAGCGACGTGACATGGCGAGGACGGCCCTCCGACATCGACGTCGACGGCGCCCGCGCGGGCGAGCCAAGAAAACGCGCGCGCGCCACTCGAGCGTATAGCTAGAGCTGACCTGATCATGATAGTCTCGCGCTGATCATCTCTGTCGAACAGCTCGACATTGAAACGGATCGAATCGTGCATGGGTCGGCGCTCTCGCTGTCTTCGCGGCGAGGGCCGAGCGGCCAGTCGACGCTCGCGGCCCTTCAACGGCCAGATGTGATGAGAACCGCCGGTATACGGTCACACGGCAATTTTACACGTGGTTGACCGGCCCCGGCGGAGCTCTGCTCTGGCCTCGTCATCCTCTCTTGATGTCGGCCGTCCTGGGGCAGGCCCCAACAGACCGGGAGCGTTCATGGCAAGAAGACCCGTCATCCCTACATTCACGTCCCGATGGATATGTGCGAGCGCCGCGCTCTGCGCCTCGCTCGCCGCGGGCGATGCGCTGGCGGCGTATCGCTTCGACGCCACCGAGGCGGCGTTCGACGCGACGTACGAGGCGACACCCATCGATGTGACCGGCGTCGTCGTCGACGAGGCGGGGTCGCCGATCGCGGGCGCCGAGGTGACGGCCATCGGCTGGGGGAGCGGCGCTGTGAACCACGGCGAGCTCGCCTTCACCGACGACGAGGGCGCGTTCACGCTGGCGGCGCTGGCGCGGCGCTCGGTCCTCCTGCGGGTCGAGGTCGACGGGTACTACAGCGAGATCATCCCCGCCGATCTGCACCGGCCGCTCGCCGCGGCGGCCGCCGACATGGGCCGCGTCGTCCTCACCGTGCAGCGCCCGAACCGCGCGCGGATCCTCGTCGGAGGCGACACGATGTTCGGGCGGCGCTTCATCGACAGCGACGAGGACGGCGTCGAGGGGGAGACCGGCGACCTGATCCGGCCCGGCACCCGCGAGGCGGACGCGCGCGCCATCCTCTCCTTCATGCGCGATGTCCTCTCGTCGGCTGACTACACCCAGGTCAACCTGGAGTCCCCGGTCACGGCGAACCCGGAGACGCCGCACCCCTACAAGTCGTTCACGTTCTTCTCCTACCCCGAGACGGTCCGGGCGCTCGCGCTCTCCGGGGTGGACGGGGTGAGCCTCGGCAACAACCACATGTTCGATTACCTGGGCGAAGGCGTCGCCGACACGCTCAGCGCCGTGCCGAACGCGGGGCTCGACTGGTTCGGCGCCGGCCTCGACGAGGCGATGGCCAAGGACACCGTGCTCTACCGGACGCTCCGCGGCGTCGACGTGGCGTTCCAGGGGTTCAGCCAGATCGTGAACGACGGGACGACGCTGACCGAGTACGCGCTCACCGCCTCCGACGGGCCGCCTCCCAAGCCCGGCGCGCTCGAGCTCAGCCTCACCGAGATCAGCGACTTCATGAACACGGACGCTGTCGGGCGCTTCGCGATCCCGGTGCTGCACGGGGGCACCGAGTACAGCGACTATCCGACGTCCGGCATGCGGCGGCGGTTCACCCAGCTCATCCAGATGGGCGCCGGCATGGTCGTGGCGCACCACCCGCACACGATCCACGGCGTCGGGCTCTACGACGGCGGCGCCGGCCCCCGTTTCATCTTCATGTCGCTCGGCAACATGGTCTTCGATCAGGACATCTTCGAGACGTACCAATCGTACGTCGCCGTGGTCGACATCGACGAGGACGAGAGCGGCGGCCGCGCGGTGCACCGCGTGCAGCTCATCCCGTTCCAGAACGAGGAGTACGTGCCGAAGCTCGTGGGCGGCGCCTGGCTCGGCCGCGCGAGCCGCCACATCGGCCACCTCTCCACGACCCTCCCGGCGGCGGCGGTGGCCGGCGACACGGCGGACGGCCTCACCGGGGCGGTGGTGTTCCAGAGCGGCCCGCGGGCCGCCGCCGTGAGCGCCCCCTCGCAGTACACGACGACCGAGCAGGTCGAGACGCGGAGCGTGCCGCTCACGAGCCGCAGCACAGGGCCCGTGGCGCACCTGCGCTCGGACGGCGCGGACTCGCTCGCCGCCCTCCGGACGAGCGCCGCCGCGAGCTGTGATTACGGCCGGGAGATCATGATCTACGGCGACTTCGAGGACGGCGACATCGACGACGCCTCCCACGAGGGCTCGATGTGGTCGATGAGCGAATACCGCTACATCGAGAACAGCGTCGTCCACGGCGGGACGGGCGCGATGGTGTTCCTGCGCAAGTCGAACAGCACCTCCGAGGTGTCGACCTACATGAACAACCGCATCAAGTTCGAGCCCGGGCGCAAGCTGACGCTGAGCGGGTACCTGAAGGGGGACAACGCCGGGCAGATGCGCGCGCAGGTCTACTGGTACACGAGCGGCGGGGCGAGCGTGTCGAACAGCATCGTGTACACGCGCGCGGCCGGCACCTACGACTGGCAGCGGTTCAACGTCGACCTCACCCCGCCCTCGACCGCCGGCTCCGTGCGGGTCTACTTCAGGGCGGCCGCGCCGCCGAGCGGCGAGGCCACCACGTTCCTCGATGACGTGTCGCTGATCGAGTGGGAGGGCACGGTCGCCGACGGCTCACTCGGGTTCGCCTTCGCGACGCCGAACGACTGGAGCTTCGTGCGCTGCACGGCCACGAGCACGGCGCTCACGAGCCTCGGCGTGACGTTGACGCACAGGTCGTACGCCCTGGCCCCGGCGACGCCCTGAGGGCGCCGCGCGGCCCGAGGCGGAGGCGGCGCCGGGCGCGTCGGACGGCTGGAGGGCGAGGGCGCGAAGGCCCCGAGCGCGCGAGCCCCGCACACCGCCTCACGGCCCCCCTGACCTCGACTTCTGTGCTCTGCTTCGATACCATGAGCAGGCGGCGCTGCGCCGTGGACTCGACACCTGCACCGCGCCTGCGCGCCACGGACTCGCCACCATGAAGCCCTCGCGGAAGCCATCGTATCTCGCGCCGCTCCTGGCCCTCTCTGCGGCCGTCGCCGGCTGCGGCTCGGACCCCGAGGGAGCAGACCTCGTGTGGCCGATCGGGGGGACGGACGAGATGCAGCCGATGTCGTCGAGCTTCGGCCCCCGCCTGCAGGCCTCGCGCGATGGCGTCTACGACTTCCACCGAGGCATCGATATCCCCACCGTCATGGGCACCCCGGTGTACGCGGTCGCCGCGGGGAAGGTGACGCGCGCCGGGCGCTACAAGGACTTCGATGACGTCGTGGTGCAGATCGAGCACTGCGACGCGCCGGGCGCGTGCTTCTACAGCACCTACGTCCACCTCGCGATGCCGCTCGTCGAGGCCGGCGACGAGGTCGGGCGCGGTCAGCACATCGCCTACACCGGCCTCGCCGCGAGCAGCCTGTTTCCCCACCTGCACTTCGAGATCCGCGAAGGGGGGACCGAGAAGGTGTTCTGCGTGCACCCGCTCCGCTTCCTCCCCACGCCGGGCGGGCTGCCGCCGGCGCTCGCGGTGCGCCGCACCGACGACGACTCCACGTCGGCCGTCTCGGTCGAGGTCGAGGCCACCCTGCCCGGCATCTCCCCGGGCCTCGTCGAGGTCGCGGTCGCGACGTCGAGCCGCTCGACCGGGGAGGTCATCGAGGAGCGGGCGTTCAACTACGACGAGTGGAACCGCCAGTACACGGACGAGGGAGACGCGGCGGTCATCGACCAGGAGAGCCTCGGGGGCATCCGGATCGAGCCGGCGAAGTTCAACGCGCAGGCGTCGACCTACGTCATCGCGTTCCGCTTCAGCAACCTCGACGGGACGGCGTCGGCCGACGACCTCCGGATCACGGCGCGGGCGCGCGACGTGAGCGGCCACGTGGTCGAGGTCGACGCGCCCTGAGCCGCCGCGGCGCGCACGACGGAGGATCGAGCGCGCGCAGGCCGACGCGGCACGACCGCGTGCGCAGGACGACATGGCGCGACCGCATGCGCTCACCGCGGCGGCCGGGCGAGCGCGCGGCGCGGCGAGCGATCAAACCTCGCCGAGCAGCGCCGCCATGTCCGCGGGCAGCGGCGAGGTCACCACGAACGCGGGCACCACGTCGCTGCCGCCCCAGCCGATGTGGTGCGCGTGCAGCGCGTGGCGGCCGAGCCCCTCCACCGCGGGCCCTCCGTAGAGAACGTCGCCGGCCAGCGGGTGCCCCACCGACGCGAAGTGCGCCCGGATCTGGTGCCGCAGCGCCCGCGGGGCCCGCGCCTCCACCAGCTCCCAGAGCCCCACCTGCCGCACGCGCTTGTACATCGTCGCGGCCGGCCGCGGCGCGTACCGCGCCACGTCGCGCGGGTGGATGCACGGATAGACCCGCTTCTTGTCCTTCGGGTGCGGCGCGAGCGGCACCTCGATCGAGCCCATCTCCGGGAGGTCGCCGATCTGGCAGATCAGCAGGTAGCGCTTGTCGAGCCGCCCCTCCTTCAGGCCGGCGCCCAGCGCCGCGAACGCCGCGCTCGTCCGCGCAGCCAGCACGAGGCCGCTCGTGTCCGTGTCCAGCCGGTGGCACAGCCCAGGCTCGCGCGGGGAGAACCCGATGGCCGCCATCTCGGGGTACCGCGCGACCAGAGCGTTCGCGAGCGTGCCGCGCTCGCCCGGATCGAGCGGCGCCGTCGGCATCCCGGCGGGCTTGTTCACCACCACGAGGTCGTCGCGCTCGAGCACCACGTCGAGCGGCACGTCAGGGTCCGGCGTCGCCGCGCCGGAGGCCTCCGTGGGCTCGACGTCGACCTCCAGCACCTCGCCCGCCACCGCCACGTCGCCCTTCGACGCGCGCCGGCCGGCGCCGCTCTTGCCCTCCCCGAGCACGCGCACGCGCCCCTCGGAGAACAGCCGCTTCGCGCCCGCACGTCCCAGCCCGGGCAGCACCTGCACGAGCAGCTTGTCGAGGCGCGTCCCTGCATCCAGCTCGGTGATCGTGATCTTCATAGCTCCTACGGAATCGCCCCCTGCCACCCGAGGCCGAGCGCGGGCGCCCGCCGGCTCCCGACCACGCTCTCTCCTATCACTCCCATCATGGGCAGGCCGAACCGGTTCCACGAGGGGCTCGCGGCGCGGGCGCCAGCGAACGCGGGGCGCGTCACGTACCACGCGACGCCCGCCCCCAGCAGAAATCCTCCGGCGGCGGCGCCGACCCAGGCGCGCTGCTGGGCCTGCGTCGGGGACTCGAAGACGAGCGGGCTGGCGAGCGCGGCCGCGCCGAGGCCGCCGAGCAGCGCGCCCACGTCGATCGTCAGCACCTGGGCCGCTGTCATGTCGAGCTGCGTCGCCGCGGCGGCCGCCGCCAGCCAGCCGAGCGCCGCGCCGTAGCCCATGCCCGCGATCGGCGTCCGCTGCACGTCGCCGCGCGCCGCCCACTCGACCAGCCCGCCCAGGGTGAGCCCCAGCCCGCCGCCCGACTGCGCCATCAGCGCGCCGCCCTCGGACATGCGGCCCAGCGAGAGCCCCAGCGCCGCCAGCGTGATCCCGGCCGTCCCGCCGATCAGCCCGGAGGCCCAGCGCTCCTGGTCCGGATCCTCCGCGTGCTCCGCGAAGCGGCCCTCGTAGATCAGGTGGCCCGCGATCGTCGGCCACCACGTGCCAGACCCGAGGTACCACGCGTCGGCCACGCCGACGTCCCACTCCTCCGCGATGATGATCGCCCCGCCGAGCCCGATGCCCGCCCCGACCGCCAGGAGCGGGTAGAGCAGGCGCGGATCATCCGAGCCGCTCGATCGCTGGATCGAGAAGCCCACGAGGCCGCCGTAGAGCGTCGCGTTCGCCGCGAGCGTCGCCTTCCCGAGGCTGCGCGCCGGCGTGGCGAGGCGCCCGCGGCACGGCTCGGAGCAAGGCGCCTCCTGGCCGAGCGGCGAGGCCGCGCCCGCGCCGACGTCGAGCTCGGCCACGAGGTCGCGGAGCATCACCGCGGCGCGCACCGCGAGCTCGTCGCGCGCGACGCGCTCCACGCGCACCCGCAGCGACCGCGCGCCGCCGGAGGCGAGCGCCAGCCTGAGCTCCACGTCGTCGCCGCGCAGCTCGAGGCTCGGCGCGATGAAGAGCTTGTCGCTCGCGCGCGCGCGCTCGATGAGCTCGGCCTCGTCGGGGCGCGCGCGCGAGGCGGCGCGGCCGGCCAGCTCCACCGACAGGCCGAGGTCCTGCGCCGTGTCCGAGAGGAGCGCGTCGAGCGCGCTCGCGAGCGGCGCCGCGCGCTCGACGGCGTCGGGCGCGAGCGCCGTCGGGAGCACGACGGTCGGCCTCTCCGCAGACGCGGGTTGCGCTGTCGCGGCCGACGCGGGTCGCGCTGTCGCGGCCGACGCGGGCGAGGCCGCCCCGGCAGGCTCGGCCGACGCGGGCAGCGCGACGACGAACGCTGGCAGCGCCGCGGCGAGCGCCAGAGCGCGCGCGCGACCGCGGAGGTGCCAGGGGTCGATCATGGGTCGCTGCTTCGGCCCCGGCGACGCACGCCGCGGTGGCCACCGCCGCACGGGGCGTCGATCAGAACATGAAGGTGCCGCTCGCGAAGATGTCGAACGTGTTGCTGTCGGTGACGTAGAAGCGGCGGCCGACCGCGTTGATGGTCGGGCGGTAGTTGGGGTTCGGGCTGCCGGTGACGGTGAAGCTCCCGTCGTCGTTCTGGCGGCGGCACGGCCCGGCCGTATCGATGCTGTCCTTGTACTGCGAGTTGCACGGCTGGTCGCCGCCGATGCCGTGCCCCTGATCGTGGCGGAAGCCGACGCCGAGCTGGAACTTCACGAGCTCGGCCGCCCTCCACGTCACGCTCGCCGAGCCGCGGTACGAGCCGTACGGCTGGACGTCGCTGAGCCCCGTGAAGTACGTCCGCTGCGAGCCCTCGTCGATGACCGACGGCGCGCAGGCCCTCGGGTCGCCGCTCCTGCACGCGGTCACGTTGTACGCGTCGTTCTTGCGGAACGCCGACCACTGCGGCTGCCGCAGCGAGCTCGCGTCGGTCGACCCGAGCGCGTCGAACAGCTCGGAGTAGTCGCGCCCCTCGGAGTGGTACTCGCCGGTGAAGCGCAGATCGAACGTGAGCCCGGTGAACTTCTCGCGGTTCTCCCAGGGGTGGATCATCAGGCCGAGCAGCACGGTGCCGACGAGCGGCGGGTGGTTGACCAGCGACGTCTTCAGGTCGGTGAGGCCGTAGTCGCTCGACTCCTGCTGGAACTCGAACAGCGCCTTGAACCCGCCGTACGGCTCGACGTACTTCACCCGCTTGGACAGGAAGGTGTGGACCTCGAGGCCGATCGTGCCGCGCGACACGCCAGGATCGCGCTGGGCGACCCGCTCCCCCTCGAACGGGACGGGGGTCTGAGCTCTCACATCGCTCACGCCGTTCCGGTTGATGTCCGCCGGGTCGGCGCACTTCACCTGCCCGCTCTTCGGCGTCTCGGAGCAGGCGTGCATCGGCTCGCTCACCGGGAAGCGCCCCTCGATCCCGAACAGCCAGGTCGGCTTCGTCCGGTCGCGCGCCTGGTTCATGATGTTCACGTCGAGGCCGACGGCGAGGTGCTCGATGCCGCTCCGGTTCGGCGACGTGAAGGGCAGCGAGAACAGCTGCTCTCCCGGGGCGCCCGCGAGCACGACGCTCTGGTGATCGGCGCTGCCGTCGAGGCCGGTGAGCTCGCGCGAGTTGTTCAAGATGAGCGGCATCTTGAGGTAGAGCGCGAGGTCCCGGTACAGGCCGACGTCGAGGCGCATGTTGAACTTCGACGTCGCCTCGCTGTAGCTCGCGACGTTGAGCAGGTTCGACGTGTAGCCGCCCGTCGACAGCCCCGGCCCGGCGATGCTCGTCTCGCGGCGGATCTTCGCGCTCTTCGTCGCGTGCTCGAAGCCGAAGCTGAAGTTCAGGTCGAAGGTGTCGCCGTCGTCGAAGGCGTCGACGACGCTCGTGATCTCGCCCGTCTCCATCATGAGCCGCGGCTCGGTGGCGCTGCGCGGCTCGTCAGCGGACGCGGGGGACGCCGCGAGGAGAGCCGCCGCCGCGACGGCGAGCGACGCGAGCGCCGAACCTCCATCCACGCTGATGGAGACGCGAGCAAGATGGCCTTCGCCGTACCTTCTGCGGTGCATGCTCATGGTTATCCGTCGGACGGACGCTACCGGCCGGGGCAGGAGGGTGTCAATCCGCGAATCGCTCGCCCGGCACGCCCGGCCGCGCCCCGTCGATCTCCCCGTCGCCTCCCCGTCGCTTGACGGGCGCGGCCGCCAGCCGCCGGGATCCCGCTCGCTCCGTCCCCCGTGTCGGGGCGCCGCCGGCGGCGCCGCGGCGGCGCGAGGGCTCAGCGCGCCTCGGCGCGCTCCTCGGGGGCGAACGGGCTCTTCCCCTCCTCGCTGTCGGGGAAGATCTCGCTCGTGATGTCCTCCGCGGCGAGCTCCTCGCGGGCGGTGGTCAGGTCGCGCGACGTCTGGTCGAGCCGGTCGGCGAGCACCCCCAGGAACTGCCAGAGCAGCTTCACGGCCAGCTCGTGCTCCTTGCGGAGGATCTCGAAGAAGTCGGCGCGCCGGACGGCGATGAGCTCGCTCTGCTCGACGGCCGAGACGGTGGCCGAGCGCGGCATGCTGCGGATGAGCGCCATCTCGCCGAAGTGCTCGCCCGGGCCGACCTCGCTCAGCACCGCGTCGCCGCGGACGATCCGGACGAGGCCCGAGAGCACGATGAAGAGCTCGTCGCCGCGATCGCCCTCGCGGACCACGATCTGGCCGGGCTCGAACGAGAGCACCTCGGCGACCTGCATGACCCGGAGCATCTCGCGCTCCTGGAGGCGCGCGAAGAGCGGCATCTTCGCGAGCACGTCGCGCTTCAGGGCGAGCAGGCGGGCGCGGACGCTGTCGCGGTGATCGCCCTGGCCGAGCCGCACGAGGACCGCGGTGATGTTGTCCTTGCCGCCCTTCTTGTTCGCGAGATCGATGAGGCCGTTCGCGGCGACCTCGCCGTTCTCCTCCTCGAAGAACGGCTCGAGCTCGGCGGTGTGGGCGATGTAGCCGTGGAGCCCGTCGGACGCGAGGAGGAACTGGTCGCCCGGGAGCACCTCGATCGTGAGCGTGTCGACCTCGACGCGCTCGTACACGCCGACGGCGCGGGTGATCGCGTTCTTCTGCGCGACCTTCTCGATCTGATCGCGCGTGAGCTTCCCGCGCTTGATCAGCTCGTTGTAGACGGTGTGGTCCTCCGTGACCTGCTGGATGCGGCCCTCGCGGAGGAGGTAGATGCGGCTGTCGCCGACGTGCGCGATGTAGCCGTGCGAGCCCGCGATCAGGAGCGCGGAGAGCGTCGTGCCCATGCCGCGCTTCGTCGTGTCGGCCTTCGCCTCCTCGTGGATCCGGGCGCACGCGCGCTGGACGGCGTGCTCGAGGAGGCTGAGGACCTCCTTCATCGCGGCGCGCCGGACGTTGCTGCGCGCCTGGTTCTCGATGAGGTCCCGCTCCTTCTTGAGCTCCTCGTGGATGATGCGCACCGCGAGGGCGCTGGCGACCTCGCCCGCGGCGTGTCCGCCCATTCCGTCGGCAACCACGAAGAGCGCGAGCTTCTTGTCGACGAGGTAGTTGTCCTCGTTGTGGTCCCGCATGCGGCCCACGTCGGTGGCCGCATAAAACCTGATGTTTTCGGACAGGCCCATCGGTTCGGGCAGGCTACCCGAGGGCGCGGGAGGAAATCACTAGCGATTGCGCCCACCGCGAACTGGCCGACCGCCGCCCGTCCTCCGCGCACCTCGCCGCGCCTCGCCGCGCCCGGGACGTGCCTGCGCTATCGGGAGATGCTCGGGGTGAGGGTGGGGGATCGACCGCGTGGCGGCCGCTGCGAGCGGCGGTACATTCGGAATGCGCAGAATGGGAGGTTCGATGCGGCTCGTCCTCTTCGATAACACCGACGTCGGGTGGGGCAGCTCTCGGCGGCCGAACGTCGCGCGCCGGCGGCGCGAGGGCGCGGCGCGCGAGCACCGCGCCGCCGCCGAGCCCGAGGACCTCGAGGTCGTGGGCGAGGCGGTGGGCGCGACGATCGGGCTCACGCCGATCTGGCGCGCCGGTGCGTTCCTGCACCGCGTGACGGGCGCGGCCCATACGTGGCACGCCGCCTCGCGGTGGGACGACGCGCTCCGGTGGGCGGCGCGCACGGCGCGCGAGCGCGGCCGGAAGATCACGTCGCTGCAGGCGTGGGGGCACGGCGGCTGGGGGTACATGCGGCTCGGGGAGACGCGGCTCGACGTGGACGCGCTCCGGCCCGGCTCGCCGCTCGACGGGGCGCTCGACGCCCTGCGGGGCGAGCTCGCGGGCCCCGACGCGCTCGTGTGGCTCCGCTGCTGCAGCGCCTTCGGCCACACCGGCCAGGCGTTCGCGAAGGCGCTGGCGAGCCGGCTCGGCTGCCGGGTCGCGGGGCACACGTACATCATCGCGTTCTATCAGAGCGGGGCGCACTCGCTCCGCCCGGGCGAGGCGCCGGGGTGGGATCCGCGCGAGGGCGTGCGCTTCTCGGGCGGGGCGCCGGCCGGCGCCCTGTGGTCGTCGCGCACGGCGCCGAACACCGTCTCATGCCTGGCGAGCGACCTGCCGCCCGGCTACTGACCGCGTCAGATGGCGGCCGCGCGGCCGCGCGGCCGCGCGGCCGCGGGCGCTCGCGGCGGCGACAGGGCGGCTCGCGCTCGGCCGCGCGGCCCGGCGGCGCTCGACCAGCTTCCTCGCGCCGGCGTAACCTGCCGCCATGACGCCGCCCGAAGCGCTGCGCGCCCGCGCGCTCGATCTGCTGAGCCGCGGGGACATGGCCGGCGGGATCGCCGGCCTGGAGGAGCACCTCGCGGCCGAGCCGGACGACGCGGGGGCGTGGCGCGCGCTCGGGGCGGCGTACGCGGCGGAGGGCCGCTGGGCGGACGCGGCGCGGGCGCTCGCGCGCGCCGTCGATCTCGACGGCGGCGATGTCGACGCGCGCCTCACCTACGCCCGCGCGCTGGTCCGCCTCGGCCAGCTCGACGCCGCGGCCGCGCAGCTCCGGCAGGGCGCCGCGAGCGAGCCGCCCGACCCGCGGGTGCTGCGCGAGCTCGGGATCGTGCTCTACGACCAACGCGACCACGACGAGGCGGCGCGCTGGCTCGCGCGGGCGTGCGAGGCGGCGCCGGACGACGGTCGGGCGGCCTTCGCGCTCGGGCTCGCGCACGAGGCGCGGCGGGACATCGCGTCGGCGATCGCGGCCTACCGCGAGGCGGTGCGGCGCGCGCCGGGCTTCTCCGACGCGCGGCTCACGCTCGCCGACGCGCTCGCGTCGATCGGGGAGCACGAGCAGGCGCTGGGCGAGCTCGAGGCGCTGCTCGCGCGCGAGCGCAGCCACGAGCGGGCGGCGCGCAACCGCGAGGTGCTGCAGCGCGCGCTCGCCGAGATGCGGGCGCGCCGGCTGCTCGGCAAGACGGAGCGGGAGCTCGCGCGGTCGGCACTCGTCGTGGAGGCGCAGCTCAGGCGCCGCGAGCAGCTGCCCGCGCCCGAGGCGGCGGGGGAAGGGGCGGCGCGGCAGCTCGTCCGCTACACGGCGCCGCTCCTCGAGCTGTACGCGACCCTCGACGCGGGCGGAGGCCCCGGCAGCGGCGTCATCGAGGCGCTGCACCTCGTCTTGACCGATCCGGATCGCGCCGCGCGCGCCGAGGACGACGTCTTCAAGGTCACGGTGATCTCCGAGGACGGCCGGCAGACACCGGTGAACTACGCGACGGGTGTGTCGCTCACGTTCCTGCGCGAGGCGCTCGGCTGTCCGATGACGCAGGCGAGCGCGCTCTACGCGTCGCTGCTCCAGGGGAGCCCCTCCGTCGGCTGGGGCGGCGCGACGCTGCGGCTCGCGAGCGTGCCTGGCGCGGCGAGCACGCCCGGCGGAGCGCGGCACGGGATCCTGGTCAGCCGGCAGGGCTAGGCTGCCTGGGCGCCGTTGATGGTTCAATTTTCTGCTGGAGGTGCGCTCCCGGAAGCCTCAGCGGGAGCTCACGCTCGCAGGGCGAGGCCCGCGCGGCGTCAGGGGCGCGGCCGGTCGACAGCGACGGCAGCGTCGGGCGGCGCGTCGCCGGGACCGATCATCCCGAGGTCGTGCAGCGAGGAGTAGTGCCCGTCCGGCGCGAGGATGACGTGGTCGACGAGCGGCACCCCGATCACCTCGCCGGCCGCGGCGACCGCGTTGGTCATGATCACGTCCTCGGGTGACGGCGCCGAGTCGCCGCTCGGGTGGTTGTGCACCAGCACGAGCGCCGAGGCCGCGTCCGCGATCGCGGCGCGCAGGATGTCCTTTGCCGTGACCGAGCAGCCGTGCAGCCCGCCCTGCGCGACCCTGCGGGCGCCCCTCATCCCGTTGCGGCCGTCGAGCGAGATCACCCACATCTGCTCGTGCTCGAGCGGGCCGAGGTGCGCCGCGCACCACGCAGCGATCGACGCCGACGTGCGCACCGGAGGGCGCGGGCGCACCGCGCGCTCGAAGGCGCGCCGCCCGAGCTCGAGCGACGCGGCGATGCGGAGCGCCTTCACGAGGCCGAGGCCGGGGTGCTCGGCGAGCGCGTGCGGGCCGAGGCGCGAGAGCCCTTCCAGCCCGGAGAAGCGGGCGAGGAGCGCGGCAGCGACGAGCGTCACGGGCCGGCCCGCGAGCCCGGTGCCGAGCACGATCGCGAGCAGGTCGGCGTCGCCGAGCGACCAGATCCCCTCCTCGAGGGCCCGCTCCCGCGGGCCGGCGAAGCCGGTCAGCGCGGAGGGCTCGTCGGCGTACGGATCGAGGAGGTGACTGGACGGCAGCGCGGCGCTCTTCCACAGGCTCATGCGCGAGCGACAAGCACGCGGCGGGCCCGGGGGCCGTGCGCGCGGCGCCCCGGAGATCGCGCGCGCCGGCGGAGGTGGCGGCGCGGCGGCGGGGGTGGCGGCCGCCAGGCGCGCGGGCCGCGCCAGGCGCGCGGCGCCTCGGCATGATGCGCCCGGCGCGCCGGCTGAAGCGCGCGCGTCACTCGACGCGGACGATGGTCTCCGCGGGCAGGCTCTCGGCGAAGGCGTCGCGCGCCGCGCGCACCCTCGCCTCGATGAGGCCGTCGAACGTGAGCTTGGTCCGGTACTCGGCGCCCGACCACCGGGGGTAGGAGCCGATGTCGACGTCGCGGTGCGCGTCGACCACGCGATCGAGCATCGGCTTGAGCTGCCCCTCGTCGAGGGTCGTGAACACCGCCAGCGAGATGAACGGCGCGCCGCCAGAGAGCTCCGCCTGGATGAGCGCCTGCTTCGCCCGGAAGATCTGCGGCACGCCGGGCAGCATCCACACGTTCCGCATCACCACCGCCGGCCACGCGGCGCTGCCGCCGGTCACGAGCCGCGCGCCCTCCGGGACGCGCGCCATGAGCAGGTGCCCCTCGGTGAGCCGGTCGCCGTAGTACTCGCGCAGCATGCTCTCCATGTTGGGCGCGCTGACCACCGGCACGCCGAACGCGCGCGCGACGCCCGCGATCGTGAGGTCGTCGTGCGTCGGGCCCACGCCGCCGCTCGTGAAGAGCCAGTCGTGCGACGCGGCGAGCGCGCGCACCTCCGCGGCGATCACCTCGATGTCGTCGAGCACCATGACGGCCCGCTCCAGCTTGACGCCGAGCGCGCGCAGGGTGCCCGCGAGCACGAAGAGGTTCTCGTCAGCGATCTTCCCGGTGAGCAGCTCGTTGCCGATGATCAGCGCCGCCGCGGTCCTCATCTCACCCTTGCTCCGCTCAACCCTCGAACTCGCGCGTCACCGGGCGCCCGTCGGCGTCCATCCCGAGCAGCTCCTCGACGCGCTTCTCCGCGCGGTCGAGGCGCTCCTGCGCCGACCGCGACAGGCGGATGCCCTCCTCGAAGAGCGAGAGCGCGCGCTCGAGCGGCAGGTCGCCGCCCTCGAGCTCCGCCACGATCTTCGCGAGGCGGCGCGTCGACTCCTCGAAGGACATCGCGCCGGCGCTCGCCGCCTTGTCGCCGCTCACCGGCGCGCGATCGGCATCGCCCGCAGACGCCGCCGATGCGGCGCGGGATGCAGCGCCCGCTTCCGCGTCCGTGCCGCTCTCGTCCGTCGCGTTGCTCATCGTCGTCATGAGCCAGCGTCCCCCGGTGATGCGGCCGGCGCAAGCAGGACGGAGCTCACCCCGGGCGGCACCCCCGGCACGAGGAGCACGCCGTCGGGATCGGCCACGACCGGGACGGCCAGCCCGTCCGGGCGGACGAGCCGCGCCGGGCGCGACGACGCGCTCGCGGCCGCGCTCCGGTCGTTCGGGACGATCGCGATCCACACCACCCCCGTCGCCAGCGCGGAGGGCGCATCGAGCGCCCGCCGGTCGGCACCGGAGAGGGCGGCCCGCGCGAGCGCGCGCACCCCCTCGTCCGGATCGAGGTCCCGCGCCGCTTCGAGGACGCGCCGGCGCTGCACCTCGGCGCGCCGGGACAGCCCGCGGACGATCGCGCGGCGCACAGCGGCGTCGTCCTCGAAGCGATAGGCGCGCGCGAGGAGCGAGACGCTGTCGGGCATGGGGTCGCTCCCGAGGCCGAGCGCGACGTGCGCGCGGACGACGGGGTCGCTGCCCTCGAGCAGCCGCTTGAGCCTGCCGCGGATCACCTCGTCGTCGCGGGCCGCGAGCGCGCGGGCGGCGAGCGGCGCCAGGGGACCGCCCGCCTCGGCGAGGGCGGCGAGCCGCGAGGTCGCGACAGCGCCGCCCCGGGGCGCCGCGAGCAGCGCGACGCCGGCGGAGATCGCCGCCGCGTCGGGCGCGCCGCCGCCGCCCGGCGCGGCGAGCTCCGCGAAGAGCGGGGCGAGCGCGACGAGGGCGCGCTCGCCCCGCGCGAGGGCGCCGCGCGCCGCCGCATGGACCGCCGCGCGATCGCAGGAGGCCGGGGAGCACTCGCCGACGACCTCGCTGGCGTCGCGCAGGCCGAGCGCCACGGCGCCGAACGCCGCGACGGCGCGATCGCTCGACCCCCTCGGCGCGGCCAGCGCGGCGAGCAGCCGCCCCTCGAGCGCCTCGGGCGCGTCGCGCAGCGCGAGGCCGCGGACCACGCCGGCGCGCAGGCCGAGCCGGCGGAGGTCCGCGTCCTTGGCGGCGCGCGGGCCGTCGATCATCTCCGCGACGGCGGCCCGCGCCTCGGCGCCGGGCGCCGTCGCCAGCGCGAACGCCGCCGCCGTCGCGAGCTCGGGGCGCTCGATCGAGAGGCGGCGCAGCTGCCGCGCCGCCTCCGCGCCGCCCGCGCGGCCGATCGCCGCGACGGCGCGCGGCCGCGCGTCCTCCGGGAGCAGCGGGAGCGCGCGCGCGAGCGCCGGCGCGAGCCGCTCCGCCGGCGCGAGCTCGGCGAGCCGGAGCCCCTCGAGCCGCGCGAGCTCGGACCCGAGCAGCGCGGCCACGGCGTCCGGCGCCTCCGGGGCCCCGAGCTGGACGAGGACCTCGGCGCTCGCCTCGAGGAGCCCCGGCTCCGGCCTGCGAAGCCACGCGCGCGCCTTCGCCAGCGCGGCCTCGTCGCCGAGCCGCGCGAGGGCGCGCGCCGCGGCCACCTGCGCCGCCCTGTCGCCGCCCTCGAGCATCGGCCGCAGCGCCGGGAGCGCCCGGAGGTCTCCGAGCTCGCCGAGGAAGGCGACGAGCGCAGGCTCGAGCCGCTTGCGGCTGCCGAGCAGGAGCTGGAGCGACGCGGGCGGGTACGCCTTGAGCGCGCGCGCCGCGGCCTCGCCCGCGGCGCCGCCCTGCACGATGGCGTTCACGAGCGCGGCGAGCGCGCGCTTGTCGCCCGAGCGAGCGAGCGCGAGGGCCGCCGTGCCGCGCAGCAGCTCGCCGAGCGGCGAGGCGGCGCTGCGCGCGGGGGCGCCGCCCTCCGCGAGCTCGCGCGAGAGGAGCTGGCGCACGCTGTCGCGCGGCGCGTGCGGGGCGAGCGCCCGCACCGCCGCGAGGCGCGCTTTCGGGTCGCGCGCCGCCGGCGCCCCTTGCTCGAGCGCCGCGAGCAGCGCGTCGATCGCCTCCTCGGTGCCGATCGATCCGAGCCGCTCGATGCCGCGGAGCCGCGCCTCCGGGTCGCTCGAGGCGAGCAGCCGCTCCGCGACCGGCACGCCGAGGTTGCCGCGCAGCGGCGACGTGCCGGGCTCAGCAGCCGCGGGCGCGCCGCTGCTGTCCTCCGCCTGCGGGGCGCGCGCGGTCCGCGCGACGGGCTGCGGCGCCGCCGCGCCGGCGAGCGCGGTGGCCGCGAGCGCCGCCGCGAGGCCGAGGGCGCGGGGGGTTCCAGGGAGCAATCGCATTCGCTGCGCCGCACTATCCCGCGATCGGCGGCCCGCTGTCACGCTCCCGGCGGCGCCGCGTCGGCCGCCGTCAGCTGCCCGGCGGCGCCGTGCCGACCGCCCGACGGGGCGCGTCGGCCCCGCGTGACAAGCCTGGAATTTGATGGAAGCACGCGCCAGGTCGACCTACGGTGCAGCCGCGAATTGCGGCTGTAGCGGCTGTAGAAGAGGTGACGCTTGATCGACCTGGTACGGACACTGGAAAAGGCCATCACGGTATCCGCCAACAAGGTATGGCCGGTCTTGCAGCAGCTGAGCCGGCTCGGTGACGAGCCCAGGCCGTTCCACCCGAAGTGGAGCGACAAGCCGATCCCGAGGGGCGGCCAGCGATCGAAGCCCCCGCTCGGCTGGCCTCGCGAGACGGACAGCCTGTGCCCGCGCTGCGTCAAGGAGGCGCGCGCCGAGATCCTGGGCGGCAAGGCGGACTGGACCCGGCTCATCACCGACAAGCCAGGGGAGATCCGCGCCCGCATCGTCGCGCGCGACGGGCGCGTGGTCATGGAGAAGACCTGCCCGAAGCACGGCTCCTTCTCGGACACGATCTCGATCGACCCGGACTTCCTCGCCCGCATCGAGCGCCTCTTCGGCGGGCGCGACGTCGAGATGACGCCGGACCGGATCCACAACCACGGCTCGAGCACCATCCGGTACGGGCGCGGCGCGGTCCTCACGGTCGACCTGACGAACCGCTGCAACATGATGTGCGACCCGTGCTTCATGGATGCCAATCAGGTCGGCTATGTGCACGAGCTCTCCTGGGAAGAGATCCAGCGGATCCTCGACGACGCGGCCGCCGTGCGCCCGCGCCGGCAGATGTCGATCCAGTTCTCCGGCGGCGAGCCGACGCTGAGCCCGCACTTCCTCGACGCCATCCGGTACGCGCGCGCGAAGGGGTACTTCGCGGTCCAGTGCGCGACGAACGGGATCCGCTTCGCGGAGGAGCCGGGCTTCGCCAGGAAGGCCAAGGAGGCGGGCCTCCGGATGGCGTACCTGCAGTTCGACGGGGTCACGAACGCCGCGAACAGCCACCGCAAGATCGGCAACCTCTACGACGTGAAGCTGCGGGCCATCGAGGAGCTCTCGGCCGCCGGCATCGACGTCATCCTGGTCGTGACGATCGTCAACGGCGTGAACAACGACCAGGTGGGGCCCATCATCGACTTCGCGGTCCAGAACGCCGACAAGGTCACGGTCGTCAGCTTCCAGCCGGTCAGCTTCACCGGCCGCGACGAGGACATCTCCGACGAGCTGCGCGAGAAGCAGCGCTACACGCTGAGCCACCTCGCGCACGACGTCGCCCGGCAGACGGGCGTGACCGATCCGCTCCGCGACTGGTTCCCCCTCTCGTCGCTCAGCCCCTTCGGCGACGTGACCGACCTGCTCGACGGCCCGGACAAGGACTGGGGGCAGATCAACTGCGGGTGCCACCCGAACTGCGGGATCGGGACCGTGCTGTTCGTCCACAAGCAGACGAAGCAGATGGTCCCGCTGCTCGATTTCGTGGACGTCGAGGGGCTGCTCTCCGACCTCCGCGCGATCTTCGACGCCGGCCGCGGCCGCGCCTTCACGAAGGCCCAGGTCGTCGCCGCGCTGCTACGCCACTACCGGCCCGAGAAGGCGCCGCCCAATTTTAACCTTGCGACGCTGGTGAAGCAGTTCATGAGCCAGACGGGCGCCGCGCACGCCGGCGAGGGCGACGCTCACAAGTACGAGTGGCGGGTCCTGTTCGTCGCGGGGATGTGGTTCCAGGACCTGTTCAACTACGATTTCCGTCGCACGGAGATGTGCATCATTCCGTACGGAACGCAGCTCGGCGAGATCAGCTTCTGCGCCTACAACACCGGCGCTGGGTGGCGGAACATCCTCGAGAAGATGAAGGCCAACGCCACGGTGGCCGAGTGGTACAAGAAGCACGGCAGGCACCCTGTGTACGCGAAGAACAAGGATCTTCCGCTGCCGGCCTACGACAATCCCCTTACGATAGTCGAGCACGACCTTGCTTTGCGCGAGCGCGAGCAGGGCGGCGCGCGACCGGCGGCCAGGCGGCTGCCGATCGTGAGCTGATCCCGCAGCAACCGCGCAGGCCTGCGCCGCCAGCGCCGATCGCCGACCAGCAGGCCACGCCGGCGCTGGCTGTCGGCGATCGGTCGTATGGCGCCTCACATCGACACGGGTGCACCCGCTCTTCGTCATGGCTGTGCAGGACGTGCGCGCGCGCGAAGGACAGCGCGGGACTCATGGAGAACGCACCAGGCATGGTGTAGCCTCGGCATGTGACCTTGCACGCTGGCCGCTATGAGAGCTTGCGCGCCATCGCGTCGGGCGGCATGGCCACGGTGTATCTCGGGCGGGCCGTCGGCGCCGGCGGGTTCGAGCGCCTCGTCGCCCTGAAGATGATGCACCCGCACATCGCGGCGGAGCCCGAGTTCGTCGCGATGTTCCTCGACGAGGCGCGCCTCGCGGCGCGGGTGCGCCACCCCAACGTCGTCGCCACGTTCGACCTCGTCGAGGACCCGCTGTTCCTCGTCATGGAGTACATCGAGGGCCCGTCGCTGCACCTCCTGCTCCGCACGTGCGCGCGGGCGAAGCGGCCCGTCCCGCTCGGGATCGCGCTCCGCATCTTCCTCGACGTGCTCGCGGGTCTCCACGCGGCGCACGAGCTCACCGGGTCGGACGGCGAGCCGCTCCACCTCGTGCACCGCGACGTCTCGCCGCAGAACGTGCTCGTCGGCATCGACGGCGTCGCGCGCATCACCGACTTCGGCGTCGCCCGCGCCGAGACGCGGCTCATGTCGACGCAGGGCAACGCGCTCAAGGGCAAGCTCGCCTACATGGCGCCCGAGCAGATCCGGGCCCAGCAGGTCGACCGCCGCAGCGACGTTTACTCGGCCGGCGTGGTGCTCTGGGAGATGCTCACGGAGGAGCGCCTGTTCAAGGCCGACAACGACGGCGCGCTGATCGCGCACATCCTCCAGGGCCCGCCCACGGGGCCGCGCGGGGTGGTGCCGTCGGTCCCGGCCGCGATCGACAGGATCTGCCTGCGCGCGCTGAGCACCGATCCGGACGACCGGTTCCCTACCGCCGCCGCGTTCGCGGAGGCGCTGGAAGAGGCGGCCGCGCAGACGCCGGGCCTCGCTGTCTCGTCCCCCCGGGCGGTGGAGGCGCTCATCAAGGAGGTCGGCCTGCGCGGGTCGCCGGACGGCCTCGGTCCGCCCAGCGCGCGGAACGGCCCGGCGTCGGGCACCGGGCCGAGGTCGGTGCGGTCGCCGCTGAGCCAGCGCTCTCCCCGGAGCGAGCCGCTGCCCCTCAGCCAGCGCTCTCCCGGGAGCGAGCCGCTGCCCCTCAGCCAGCGCTCTCCCGGGAGCGAGCCGCTGCCCCTCAGCCACCGCGCGCCCCGGAGCCAGCAGGGCGTCGGCGCGGCCACGGATCTCTTGGGCACCGACAGCGCGCAGGGGCTGGGCGCGGTCGTCTCCGAGGCCGTGTTCCGCCGGCAGCACATCGTGCGCCGCAGCGTGATCGCCAGCCTCTGCGCGGTCGCGCTCGCGATCGGCGTGGGGGTCTTCTTCGCCGTCGGCCAGCGCGAGCCCGTCGCCCAGGAGGTGACGGAGAGCGTCGCCGCTTCCCCGAGCTCGCCGCTGCTCCCTGCGGCCATCGCGGACAGCGCGCCCGCTCATGTGGCCGCTGTGGCGCATCCCGGCGCGCCCGCCCAGGGCCCCGCCCTCGACGCCCCAGCGCAGGCCGCTGCACCCGGCGGCTCCGCCCAGGGCATCGGTCCCGCCGGGGCCGCGCACGCGCCCCTTCCCGCCGGGGCCGCGCACGCGCCCCTTCCCGCCGGGGCCGCGCACGCGCCCCTTCCCGCCAGAGCCGCCCCGGCCCCGGTTCCGGTCAGGGCCGCTCAGGGCGTCGTTCCTGCCAGGGCCGCCCATGCGCCGGCGTCCACCGCCAACCGCGCGGCGCCGCGGCCCGGCCAGAGGGCGACGCCGCCCGCCGCCAAGCCCAAGCCGAGCCGGTCCGACCCGCGCACCGCGAGCGGATCCGCGTCCTCGACGGCAAAGCCGCCGCTCCGCTCCTCGGCCGCTCGCGGCGCGACGCCGAAGGCCCCGGACCCGAAGCGAAGCGCCCCGCGGACGACCTCCCGGACGCCCTTCAAGCCCAGCGGGCTCTGACGCGCACGACGCGCGACGTCATCGCCTCGACGAGACACCATCGACGCCAGCCCGGGACCGGGGCTCCCCTGACGTCAGTCAGGGACAGGCGCTATCTCACGGGGTCCGAGCGCTGCCCCCGCGGCGCGCGACGCGCGCGGCCGGCCTGGCGATGATCCTTTTCGCCGCCACGTCCAACACTCCGGCGGTCGAGGCCCGTCCAATCACCGGCGGCCACGGCCTCCCTCTGCGCCGGTCCCGAAGCAGCTCCGATCGCGCGGCACGAGGCCGCGCTGTCACACATTGAGCGCACCTCGTCACCCACATCTTCGCAAAGCACCGCAGAAGGTCAGTCGTCATCTCACGAGCGTGACATGGGACGTAGGCTATTCTTGTCGTGGGGCGGAATGTGCTCGCCCAAGTGAAAGACGCGCCGCGCGTCAGACGTTACCCCGGGGGAACCAGCTCATGCGCTCGCTTTTCGAGCAGGTGGTCGAGTGCTGTGGCCTCGCGCCCGCGTTCGCCAGGAAGATCATCCAGGAGGCCTGCGAGCGGAGCGGCGTGTCGCCGCCCGACGCGATGACCCCTGCCGATCTCATCCGCTCGCTTCCCCACATTCGCCAGGCGCTCGGTGTCTTCCTCGATCCCCGCGAGGTAGCGCTGAAGACGGCCGCGATGCGCGCCCTCGTCAAGGGCTCCTGGCCGTCGATGCCCGCGGTCGCTCCCCCCGCCCCGAGCCAGGAAATCCGGGCGCCTCAGGAGGAGCCGGAGGCCAAGTCGAGCTCGTAGAGCTCGTAATGCGAGCGCTGCATTCCGAGCGCGACATAGGTCGACTGCGCGCGCGCGTTCGCGGTCTCCACGTAGAGGCGGATGCCGCATACGTCCCCCGCGTCCGCCGCCATCTCCCGGACTCGCCGGTACAGCGCCCGGAAGACCCCGCTGCGGCGCGACGCGGGAGACACATAAACGGACTGGATCCACCAGAAAGTGCCGTTTCTCCAGTCACTCCATTCGTAGGTGACCATCAGCTGCCCGGCCACCTCGGAGGAGCGCTCGGCGATCAGATAGAACCCTTTGGACTCGTCGGCGATCAGCGCGGCGGCGCCGCGGAGGGTGGTGGCCGTGTCCAGCACCTTGCCTTCCGTCTCGAGCGCCATCGCCCTGTTGTTCGCCGCGAGGATCGCCGCATCCATGGGCGCCGCCCGGCGGATCACGAGCTCGGTCACGGGGCGACCTCCCGGCGGGCGTTGCGGGGGCGTCCTTCCGGCGGGCGGCCGGAGGGCGCCTGGCCAGGAAGCTCGGGGGCGCGGCGTCGGATCGACATGGCCGACCCATACCGCGGGCAGCGGGGCTGCTCAATGGCCCCGCGCCGCGCGCCACGGTCGAGAGCGCAGCAGCCAGCGCTGCGCCGCGGAGAGCCCGCCGCGGCGCGTTATGTTTCGAGACGTGATCATCGACGACAACGGCGCGAAACCTGCGGCCTGCGGCGACTCGAGCCCAGCGGCTCGCGCGGCTTCAGCGGGCGCACCTTCACCGGCGCGCCGGCGGCGCAGGGCGGCCGCCGGCTCCTCCGCGGCCGTGGCGGAGGTTGTGCTCCCCGCCCGATCGCGCGTACCCTCCGGGCGCCGAAGTCTCCGGAGGGTGACCTTTGACACTGCTCGTCAGCGACTCAATTGCACAGCGCGTACAGCGGCTGGAGATCCCGTTCAACAGCTTCGGGGTCGATCCTTACGGCATCTCCCGGAAGCACCTCGGCCTCTTCTTCTCTGCGCTGGACTTCTTCTACCATCATTACTTCTCGGTGGACGTGGCGGGCGCCGAGAACGTGCCTGCGCGCGGGCGCGCGATGCTCGTCGGCAACCACTCGGGCGGCGTCGCCATCGACGGGGCGATGGTGGTCGCGTCGATGTTCTTCGAGATGGAGCCGCCGCGGCTGGCAGAGGGGATGGCGGAGAAGTTCATCAACCGCCTCCCCTTCACCTCGCTCTGGTCGAGCCGCACAGGGCATTTCACCGGCCTCCCCGAGCACGCGAGCCGCCTGCTCGAGGACGAGCGGCTGCTCATGGTGTTCCCCGAGGGGGCGCGCGGCACCGCCAAGCTCTACAGCGAGCGCAACTCGCTCGTGCATTTCGGCTCGGGGTTCGTCCGGCTCGCGCAGAAGACGAGGACGCCCATCATCCCGTTCGGCTTCGTCGGCGGCGGCGAGGCGGTGCCCACCATCGCCAACTCGTACACGATCGGCCGGCTGTTCGGGGTCCCCTATATCCCGATCACCCCTTATCTCGTCCCGGCGCCGCTGCCAGTCCAGCTGGAGATCACCTATGGCGAGCCGATGACGTTCCCCGGGACCGGCGCGGAGGAAGATGAGGTGATCATGGGCCACGTGGATCAGGTGAAGGCGAAAATCGCCGAGCTCATCGAGGTCGGGCGGCAGCGGCGCCGCGGGGGGCTCGCGCTCGATCAGCGCGGCGCCACGCCGGCGGGGCAGCGCGGCGCCACGCCGGCGGGGCAGCGCGGCGCCACGCCGGCGGAGCCTGCCTCATCGAAGGAGCGCGCATGAGGATCCTCATCCCTGGAATCACCGGACAGCTCGGTCGCATGGTCGCGACGCGCCTCCTCGAGGCGGGACACGAGGTGATCGGCATCGACCGGCGGCCCTGGCCGTCCGCCCCCGCCGGCGTCGAGATGCACAACGTGGATCTGCAGAAGCGCGCCGCCGAGGACGTGTTCCGCAAGAGCCGGCCCCAGGCCGTCATCCACATGGCGACGGTGACGCACCTCGTGGAGCAGACCGAGGAGCGGTATCGGATCAACCTCGGCGGCACGCGCGTCGTCTTCGACAACAGCCGCGCTTGCGGGGTCGAGCACGTGATCTTCGTCGGCCGACACACCTACTATGGCGCTGGCCCCGAGTCGCCGCTCTACCACACGGAGGAGGACCCGCCGATGGCGGTGTCCACCTTCCCCGAGCTCGCCGACCTCGTCGCGGCCGATCTCTACGCCTGCACGGCGCTCTGGCGCGCTCCCGAGCTCTGCACGACCGTGCTCCGCATGTGCTACACGCTCGGCCCGACCGGCCACGGCACGCTGGCGAGCTTCCTTCGCGGCCCCCACGTCCCGTACGTCCTCGGGTTCGACCCGCTGTTCCAGTTCATGCACGAGCAGGACGTCGTGACCGCCATCTGCCTCGCCCTGGAGAAGCGCATCCGCGGCGTCTACAACGTCTCGGGCCCGCAGCCCGTGCCCCTGTCGCTCATCATCCGGGCGGCGGGGCGGGTGGCGGTGCCCCTGCCCGAGTTCGTGCTGCGCAACGCGCTCGGCCGCTTCGGCCTGCCGAAGCTCCCGCGCGCGGCGCTGACCCACGTCAAGTACCCCGTCGTCGTGGACAGCGCGGCCTTCCGCGCCGCCACCGGGTTCAAGCACGCCATCGACGAGGCCCAGGCGGTCCGCGAGTACCGCGACGCACGCCTGGTCCAGACGAGCTGACCCTGAGCCGTCCGGCGGTTGCTGGACATCACGACGTCACGGCATCACGACATCACGACATCACGACATCACGACGTCGCCCGAGAGGAGGTCCCGTTGTTGTCCGAGAAGGTCAAGCAGTTCGCGCCGGCCAGGCTCACCGCGGACGTCAGCAAGCTGCCCGAGCGGGAGAGGCAGGTGCTCGGCAAGCTCATCGAGGCCTCGCGGCTGCTCGATCCCGTCTTCGATCGGCAGGCCCACGCCGCGAACCCGGAGCTCCGCGAGCAGCTCGCCTCGGACACCACCCCGGAAGGGCGGGACAAGCTCGCCTATTTCGACATCATGCGCGGCCCGTGGGACAGGCAGGATCACCACCGCCCCTTCGCCACCGACAGGCCTCGTCCGCCGGGCGCCGGCTTCTACCCGGAAGATCTCTCGGCCGACGAGCTCCACGCCTGGACAGCGCAGCACCCGGGCGACAAGGAGGCCTTCGAGAGCCTCTTCACGCTCATCCGCCGCGACGCGGGCAGGCTCGTGGCGGTGCCGTACAGCCAGGCGTACGCGGCGTGGCTCGGCCCCGCCGGCGCGCTCCTCGAGGAGGCGGCGGCGCTCACGGCGAACGAGAGCCTGCGGCGGTTCCTGAGATCGCGGGCCGAGGCGTTCCGCTCGGACGACTACCACGCATCGGACAAGGACTGGATGGACCTCGACAGCCCGGTCGAGGTGACCATCGGCCCTTACGAGACCTACGAGGACGAGCTCCTCGGCCTCAAGGCCTCCTTCGAGTCGTTCGTCACGGTGAGCGACCCGGAGGCCTCCCGGAGGCTCGCCAAGTACAAGGAGCTCCTCCCGGAGATGGAGCGCAACCTGCCCATCCCCGATGAGGTGAAGACGGAGCGCGGCGGAGAGAGCCCCATCCAGGTCGTGGACCTCGTCTACAGCGCCGGCGACGCCCGCAAATCGGTCCAGACGATCGCGTTCAACCTGCCGAACGACGAGCGCGTCCGCGCCGAGAAGGGCGCCAAGAAGGTCCTGCTCCGCAACGTCATCGAGACGAAGTTCGAGCTGATCATGCGCCCCATCGCCGAGCGCATCCTCGACCCGGCGCAGCTCGAGCACCTGTCCGCCGACGCGTTCTTCAACGAGACGCTCTTCCACGAGCTCTCGCACAGCCTGGGCCCGGCGTTCACGAACGTCGGCGGCGCCCGGGTCGAGGTGCGCCTCGCCCTCGGCTCGACCTACTCCGCCCTCGAGGAG
This sequence comes from Sorangium sp. So ce321, assembly GCF_051530195.1. NCBI lineage: Bacteria > Pseudomonadati > Myxococcota > Polyangiales > Polyangiaceae > Sorangium > Sorangium sp. So ce321. The sequence continues at coordinate 10,756,029 of NZ_CP150329.1, forward strand.
GCCAAGGCCGACGTGATGGGCGCCCACAACGTCCTCTTCATGATCCAGAGAGGACACTTCCCCGCCGACTTCAGGGAGAAGCTCCTTGTGTCGTATTTCGCGGGGCTGTTCAGGAGCACCCGCTTCGGCGTGGCCGAGGCGCACGGCAAGGGCGCCGCGCTCCAGATCAACCGCTTCCTCGAGGAGCGCGCCGCCCGCTTCGACCCGGCGACCCGCCGCTTCACGGTCGACCCCGCGGGGCTCGAGGCGGCCATCGCCCGCCTCGTCCGCGATCTCTGCATGGTGCAGCACCGCGGCGACCGGCAGGCCGCAAGCGAGCTCCTCTCGAGGTACGGAGAGGTCTCGGGGCCGATGCAGCAGGCGCTCGGCGGCCTCGAGGGGATCCCGATCGACGTCCGGCCGATCTACCCGCTCGCCGGCGAGTGAGCCGGCGGCGCCGCGGCGCTCACGGGCCGAACTGGACGAGGAACGCGTCGCTGGCGCCGCGGCTCGTGAGCGCGCCGCCCCCGAGGTCGAGGACCCCGTTGAAGTGGCCGGTCACCCAGCTGTTGCCGAGGAGATCGACCGCGACGGAGGTACCCCGCTGCTCGCCCGAGTCGCCGAACGCGCGCGACCAGATCGGGCTGCCGCCGAGGTCGAGCTTGGCCACGAGCACGTCGGCGGCGCCCGCGGCCACGTGCACGTCGTCCCCTACCTCGACGCTCCCCAGGAAGGAGCCGGTCAGGAGGACGTTGCCGGCAAGGTCGACCGCGACGGAGGCGCCCTCCTGGTCGGCGTCGTCGCCGTAGTCCTCGCTCCACAGCGGGACGCCGTTCTCGTCCAGCTTGAGGAGGAGGATGTCCTTGTCTCCCGACGTCGTGAGCGGCGACTCGCCGAGGTTCACCCAGGAGCGGAACGAGCCGGTCACGAGGACGTTGCCCGCGCCGTCCACGGCCACGCCGAGCGCCTCGGCGGCGTTGGTCGCGTTGGCCGACTTGCTCCAGAGGTGGTCGCCGGCCGGGTCGAGCTTCGCGATGAACAGGTCGCTCTTGGCCTCGGTGACGAGGCCCTTGTCGCCCCCGAAGCTGATCCTCCCGCTGAACCAGCCGACGAGGACGATGTTGCCCGCGCCGTCGACGGCGACGCCGGTGCCGGCCTGGTCCTCCGCGTCGCCGAACTGCCTGGCCCACTGGACATTGCCGGCGGCGTCGAGCTTGACGAGGAACACGTCGCGCTTGCCCTGGCTCGTCAGGGTGAAGCCCTCGCCCTCCTGGCGCTCGCCGAAGTCGAGCGTGCCCCAGAACTCGCCGGTGACGAACGCGTTCCCCGCGCCGTCCACGGCCACCGCCGTCGCCTGCTGGCTGGCGGAGTCGCCGAAGCGCCGGCTGAACTGGTGCGCCCCCGCGGCGTCGAACCGCGCGACGACGACGTCGGGGCGGTGACCGTGGCCCTCGCGCACGCCGCCGCCGAAATCGACGTCGCCCGAGGCGCTGCCCGCGAGCACCACGTCGCCGTCCGGCGAGAGCGCCACGCCCCGGGCGACGCTGTCGGCGAAGCGACGGCCGAACCGCGAGCGGCCGTCGCGGGAGAGCGCGCCGCGCGGGAACGCGACGAGGAACGCGTCCGCGTCGCCGAGCGTGCCCAGCTCGTCCGACGGGCCCGCGCCGAGGTCGGTGCTGCCGGAAGCCGACCCGACCACCACGACGGCGTCCTCGCTGACGGCGATGGCCGTGCCGTGCTGGACGCCGGCGCCGCCCAGCGCGGCGCTCAGCACGGGATCGCCGGTGCACGCCCGCCCGTCGCAGTTCTCGTCCTCGGGCGTGGTGCAGCTCTCGAACGCGGGCAGGACCTGGCCGACGCAGGAGCCGACCGCCGTCCCGTCGTCGTTGCACGTGGCCACGCCGGCCGCGCAGAGGCCGACGCCCTCGGTGCCCTGCGGCCCCGCGTAGCAGGCCGTCTCGGCGAGCGGGACGCAGCCCTCCGGGGCGCCGCCGCCCGCGGCCCCGCCGCCGCCGCTCCCCCCCTCGCCGACCGGGTCCGGCGCGAGCTCGGGGAAGGGCGCGATGAAGGCGCACGCGCCCGTGCAGGCCAGGGCGAGCGCCGCGACGACGCCCATGCCGAGGCGGCGCGCGCGGCTCACAGCGCCCCCCTGACGGCGACGCCCGCGCCATCCAGGCCGATCCACGGCGAGAGCGCCGTCGGGCCCGGCGCGCGCGCTGGCCGCGCCTGCCTCCCCGCGGTGTCCGCGGGCGCCGCGCGCGGCGAGGAAGAAGGCCAGAAGAGGTACGTGGCGAAGCCGCCCGCGACGAGCGCGGCCCCGGTGAGCACCGTGCTCGTGACGGCGAGCGCTTGCCCGCGGTCGCGCAGGGCCTGCCGCTCGTCCAGCGAGCCCGGGGCAGGGTTCGCGTTCTTCTTCAGGAAGGTGTGCCGCACGTCGTACGCGATCACGCCCGTGACCACGGCGCCGGCGGCGAGCGCGGCCGCCGCCCCCACGACGGCGACCGGCGAGATGCGCGGGCCCGGCGCGGGCGCGCGGAGCGGCGCCGCGCGCGTCGGCGCGAGCGGGCGCGCGGACGCGACCTGACGCCTGGAGCCGAGCTCGGCCCGGAGCTCGACGATCGCGCCTGTCTCGGCCTGCACCGTGGCCTCGAACCGCTCCGCGTAGTTCTCCGCCCTCACCACGACCCGCCGCTCCCCGGGGGTCACGAGGATGGCCGCGCCGACGAGCGCCGGGTTGATCGGCTCGCCGTCGATCTCGACGTGCACGCCGGCCGCGTGCTCGGGCAGGCGCAGGACGATCTGCGACGTCCTCACCCGGAGCTTCTCGATGCGTGACCGCGACTCCCTCGCGAGCGCGAGCTCGCGCCGCGCTGTCGCGCCGGACAGGGCGAGCTCAAACGCGTTGAGCGCCTCGACCACGTGGCCGAGCGCCTCGTGACACGCGCCGAGGTGATACAAGAGCGATGGCGACACGACGATCTTGCGGATCCGCTCGTAGGCCTCCAGCGCCTCTGCCCACCGGCCTTGATCCTCCGCGGCGAGGCCGAGCGCGAACAGGCGCCGCGCGGACGCGAGCTCCGCGGCGCTCGGCTGCCGGGGCGCAGCGGCAGGCGGCGGCGCGCTCGCGGCAGCAGGCGGCGGCCCGCTCGCGACGACGGACAGCGGCGCGCTCGCGGCGGCAGGCGGCGGCGCGCTCGCGGCGGCAGGCGGCGGCGCGCTCGCGACGACGGGCAGCGGCGCGCGCCCCTCGGCCTGCGGGGAAGGATCTGCGGACGCAGCCGGACCGACGCCGACCACGGCGAAGAATACCACTCCGCCGATGGTGATCCGATGCTCCACCTGCGCCTCCTTCCTCAACGAAGCGATAGAGGCAATCTAACCGTACTCATGCCTCTCGATTCTCGACAACTGGAAAATTGTTTGAGATTGGTGGCCGATCCTGGAACGCTCTTCCATCGTCCGTGAGAGCTTCAGCGTGGTCGGATTCACGACGACACAGGAGTCGCAGGTACGAGCTGTGATAGCGCCCGTCGATCTTGTGCCAGGTCAACTTCTCGGCCGCTATGAGCTGCTGATCGCCATCGCACAGGGCGGAATGGGCACGGTGTGGGCGGCGCGGGAGCGCGGCGGGGCAGCGGGCGGCGACAGGATCGTGGCAGTGAAGACGATGCTGCCGGCACTCTCCAGCGATCCGCGCTGCAAGCGCATGTTCCTCACCGAGTCTCGCATCGCGTCCCGGATCAAGCACCCGAATGTGTGCGCGATCCTGGATCAAGGTGAGCAGAACGGGGTGCTCTACTTCGTGATGGAGTGGATCGACGGCGACGCGCTGGTGGCGCTGCTCGGCGGCAGCACCCGCAAGCAGGGCAGGCCGCTCCCCCTGCCCGTGGCGGTGCGGGTCGCGATCGAGTCGGCGCGCGGGCTGCACGCCGCGCACGAGCTGCGCGACGACAGCGGCGCGCTGGTCGGGCTCGTGCACCGCGACGTCTCGCCGCACAACATCCTGATCACGCGCGATGGCTCGGTGAAGATCGCCGATTTCGGCGTGGCCAAGGCCATGGCCCACGCGGACAACCCGACGACCAATACCGGGCACATGAAGGGCAAGATCCTCTTCATGGCGCCCGAGCAGGTCTACAGCGAGCAGCTGGACCGGCGTTCGGACATCTTCGCGCTCGGCATCGTGCTCTATCAGCTGACGACGGGCACGCACCCCTTCGCCGCCAGCCACGACCTCGCGACCATGGCCCGCATCGCGCGGCCCGAGCCGGTCGACCCGCCGAGCTCGCTCATCCCCGACTACCCGCCCGCGCTCGAGGCCGCGGTGGTGCGGGCGCTCGCCAAGGATCCGGCCGAGCGGTTCGCGACGATGGCGGAGCTCGCCGACGCGCTCGAGGCGGTGGACGCCGCGATGGGCGGGCGCCGCGAGGAGGTCACAGGGTACATCCGCGACGCGCTCGCCTCGCGCACAGCGCGGCGGGCGGCGGTGATCAAGGACGCGCTGCGCGCCGCGGACGGCAGGTCGCGGGCGCGGCCGCTCTCCCGCCTGGACCCGCGCCGCCGCGCCCGGACGATCGCCACCGCCGCGGCCCTCGTGGCCTCGGGCGCGCTGCTCGGGGCGGCGACGCTCCTCTGGGTCGGCCTCGGCGAGGGCCCCGCCGCTCCGGGCGAGGCCGTGCCCGCGGCGCCGCCCGCGCCGCCGGAGCCGCGGACGAGGGTCGCCGCCGCCGAGCAGGTCGCGCCGGAGCCGCCGCGCGCTACCGCGCCGGCGCCCTCCGCCTCGCCGGCGACGCCGCCGTCCTCCGCCCCCGCCACGAGCGCGACAGCGGTCCCGCCCCGTCCGCGACCGCCCGCCGAGACCGGGCGCGCCAAGTTCCGCGAGCCCGGCTTCTAGCGCCGCGCCGCTCGCGGGCGACCTGGCCGCTCGCGGGCGCCGTGGCCGCTCGCGGGCGACCTGGCCGCTCGCGGGCGCCGTGGCCGCTCGCGGGCGACCTGGCCGCTCGCGGGCGCCGTGGCCGCTCGCGGGCGCCGTGGCCGCTCGCGGGCGCCGTGGCCTCGCGCCCGAGGAATATTCACGCGGCGCCGGTTGTCCTCGGGCGGCCGGGCTTGCTATGAGCTCCCACCCGTTATGCACGACGTACGCGCCCTGAACGAGCTGGTCGCCAAAGAGAGCGCCTTCATCGACACCCTGCTCAACGAGGTTGGCAAGGTCATCGTCGGCCAGACGTACATGATCGAGCGCATCCTCATCGGGCTGCTCACCGGGGGGCACGTGCTCCTCGAGGGCGTCCCCGGCCTCGCCAAGACGCTCACCGTGCGCACGCTCTGCGACGCCATCGAGGCGAAGTTCTCCCGGATCCAGTTCACGCCGGATCTCCTGCCCGCGGACCTCATCGGCACGGTCATCTACAACCACCAGAAGGGCGATTTCACCTCCAAGCTGGGCCCGATCTTCGCGAACCTCGTGCTCGCCGACGAGATCAACCGCGCCCCGGCGAAGGTGCAGAGCGCGCTGCTGGAGGCGATGCAGGAGCGGCAGGTCACGATCGGCGACACGACCTACCCACTGCCGAGCCCGTTCGTGGTCATGGCGACGCAGAACCCGATCGAGCAGGAGGGGACCTACCGCCTGCCGGAGGCGCAGGTCGACCGGTTCATGCTCATGGTGAAGGTCGGGTACCCGGCGCGGGCCGAGGAGCGGCAGATCATCGACCGCACGACCGCGTTGATCGAGAGCAAGGCCGCGAAGGTGACGACGCCCGAGGAGCTCGTCTCCGCGCGCAAGGTCGTGCGCGACGTGTACATGGATGATCGCGTGAAGGACTACATCGTGGATGTGGTCTTCGCGACCCGCGAGCCCGGGCAGAAGGGCATGAAAGAGCTGAGCAGCCTCATCGAGTACGGCGCGAGCCCGCGCGCCTCGATCGCGCTGGCGCTCGCGGCGCGCGCGCACGCGTTCCTCCGCCACCGGGGCTACGTCACGCCGGAGGACGTGAAGGCGATCGGCCCCGACGTGCTCCGGCACCGGGTCGTCCTGACCTACGAGGCCGAGGCCGAGGAGGTGACGTCCGAGCAGATCGTCCGGCGCGTGTTCGAGGTGGTCGAGGTGCCGTGATCAAGGACTCCGGCTCGAAGAACCCGCTGCCGCCGGAGCTCCTGAAGCAGCTCCGGCGCATCGAGATCCGGACGCAACGGCTCGCCAACGAGCAGCTCTCCGGGACGTACTCGTCCGTCTTCAAGGGGCAAGGCCTCTCGTTCCGCGAGGTCCGCGCCTACCTGCCCGGCGACGACGTCCGCTGGATCGACTGGAACGTCTCGGCCCGCATGAGCGAGCCGTTCGTGAAGGTGTTCGTCGAGGAGCGGGAGATGACCGTCATGCTGGTCGTCGACGCCTCCCAGAGCGAGCAGTTCGGCACGCGGCGGGCGTCGAAGGCGCGCGTCGCCGCCGAGATCGCGGCGCTCTGCTCCTTCAGCGCGATCAAGAACAACGACCGCGTGGGCCTCGTGCTCGCGACCGAGGCCATCGAGAAGCTCGTGCCGCCGAAGAAGGGGGACAAGCACGTGATGCGCGTCATCCGGGAGATCCTCGGGCACGAGCCGAAGTACACGGGGACGAACCTGAAGCTCGCGCTCGAGACGCTGGTCAAGGTGGCGAAGCGGAAGAGCGTGGCGTTCGTGATCAGCGATTTCTTCGCCGCCGGCTTCGAGCGCTCGCTCGCGCTCGCCGCCGCCAAGCACGACGTGATCCCGGTGATGCTGGTCGACCCGCGCGACGAGGAGCTGCCCGACGTGGGGCTCGCGACGTTCGAGGACCTGGAGACCGGGGAGGAGGTCGTGGTGGACACCGGGGACCGTGCGGTCCGCGACCACTACCGCGCCGCCATGCGCAAGCTCCGGGGCGACCGGGACAAGCTCTTCAAGAAGCTCGCGCTCGACGCCGTGATCGTGAAGACGGGCGAGAGCTTCGTTACCCCGCTGCGCGACCTGTTCGCCAAGCGGGCGCGGAGGCTCAGGCGATGACGACGCGCGGCTCCTCGGCTGGCCGCACGCGCCCGCTCGCGTGGGCCGCGCTCCCGCTCGCGTGGGCCGCGCGCCCGCTCGCGTGGGCCGCGCTCGCGGCGGCGCTCGCGTGCGCCCTGCCGGCGCGCTCGCAGCCGGACGCCGGCGGGCCCGCCGCTCGGGACGACGACGCCCCGCCGCCGCCTCCGCTGCCCGCGCCGGCGCCAGCGCCGGGCCCGACGGAGCGCGGGGCGGGGAGCGTGTGGGCCTCGTGCGCGGAGCACGTGCCGCCCGGCGCGACGCGACCGCAGATCCAGGAGACGTTCCCGAGGAACGGGTTCAGCGGGTACGCGGCCCACCTCGAGATCACTGTCGCGCACGGCAAGGGCGAGACGGTGCTGCCGGAGGGCTTCAAGGTCCAGGGGGACAGCGACGCCGCGCGCGCCCTGGAAAAGGCGGGGTTCATCCTGCCCGAGGCCGACGCGGGCGCCGGGCCGACGAGCACGACGACGGCGACCGACACCGGCGCGACCACCAGGCTGCTCATCCCGTTCGTGCCGCTCCCGAAGGAGCCGGGCAGGGCCGTGCTGCAGCTGCCGCCGGTGCCGATCGCCGTCTCCCGCGCGAGCGGGGAGCTCGTCACGGTCTGCACCCGGCCGCACGAGATCGTGGTCGAGGACCCGATCGCCAACGAGCGGGATCCCAAGGTGAAGCCGAACCCGCCGCCGCGGCCGCAGCGCGAGGAGTGGGTGCTCGCGAAGCAGCTCACGGTCGGCATCCTCATCGGCGCGGCGCTCGGGGTGCTCGTGGCCTGGCTCGTCCGTCGCTGGCTGCGCCGGCCCCGCGTCGTGGTCGCCCCGCCGCCCAAGCTGCCGTGGGTGGCCGCGCTCGAGGAGCTCGAGGCGCTGCGGCGCTCCGGCCTGCTCAGCGAGGGGCGGACCGACGAGTACTTCGACCGCGTGAGCGACTGCGTGCGCAAGTACCTCGGCGCGCGGTACGGCTTCGACGGCCTCGAGACGACGAGCGACGAGATGCGCGCGCTGCTCGCGCGGGTGCGCCCGCCCGTGCCGGTGCTCCCGCAGATCGCTCGGTTCCTCGCCGACTGCGACCTCGTCAAGTTCGCGCGCCTCCAGCCGACCGAGACCGACTGCCTGGAGGCGATCGAGCGCGGCGAGGTCATCGTGCACCGCACGACGCCGCCGGCCGTGCGCCCCGGCGACGCCGGCGGCCCGCCCTCCGCCAGGCAGGCGCCGCCCGCCCGCCCGTCGCGGGCGCCCGAGGAGGCGCCGTGAGCCGGACGAAGCGCGCGGCGCTCGCGATCGCGGCGACGCTGGTCGTCGCGGCGATCGCCTGCGTCTACCCCTACGTCGCGCGCCGCGAGGCGTGGTCCGGCGCGAGCTGGCAGAACCCGTGGTTCTTGCTCGCGCTCCTCGCGGTGCCGGTCGTCTGGTACTGGGGCATCTTCGCGGAGGACGCGCGCCGGCCCCGGCTCCGGCTCGGCACGGTCGCGCCGCTCGCGCGCGGGCCGCGCGGGCTGCGCAGCTACCTGCGCGACGTGCCCGGCGTGCTGCGCGCCGTCGCGCTCGCGCTGCTCATCCTGGCGATGGGGCGGCCGGTCAGCGTGCTCCGCGAGCAGCGCTCGGACGACAAGGGCATCGACATCGTCGTGGCGCTCGACCTGTCGGGCTCGATGCGCGCGATCCTCGACGCGCGGCCGAGCGACCTCCCCGGCCAGCCGAAGCTCCCGCGCAGCAAGCGGCTGACCCGGCTCGACACGGCGAAGCTCGTCCTCCAGGACTTCATCAGCCGGCGGAAGACCGATCGCCTCGGCGTGGTCGTCTTCGGCAAGGCGGCCTACGTGCTGTCGCCGCCGACGCTCGACTACCACCTGCTGACGCAGATGGTCTCGCAGATGACGCTCAACGTGATCGACGGCAGCGCGACGGCCATCGGCGACGCGCTGGGCACCGCGGTCGCCCGGCTGCGCAGGAGCGACGCGCAGTCGAAGGTCGTCATCCTCCTGACCGACGGCGACTCGAACGCCGGCGCCATCGCGCCCGAGTACGCGACGCACCTCGCGACCTCGCTCGGCGTGAAGGTCTACACGATCCAGATCGGCACCGACGACGAGGTCGAGGTCGAGGACGGCATCGATCTCTTCGGGCAGCCGCGCTACGTGCGCCACCGCTTCCCGGTGAACCCCGCGCTGCTCCAGGAGATCGCGCAGAAGACCGGCGGCGCGTCGTACGTGGCGACCGACGCGAAGGCGCTCGCGGCCAGCATGCACGACGTGCTCGACCGTCTGGAGAAGACCCGCTTCGAGGCGTCGATCTCGGCGTACGAAGATCTCTTCCCCTTCCTGCTCCTGCCCGGGGTGTTCCTGATCGGGCTCGACGCGCTCCTGCGCGCCTGGCTGCTCCGGAGGTTCCCGTGAACTTTGCGGCCCCCTGGTTCCTGCTCGGGACGGCGTTCGCCGCGCTGATCGGCCTCCTGCTCGTCCTCGGCGGCTTCGGCGTGGCGCGCGCGATCAAGCGCTTCGGCGACGAGGATCGCGTGAAGGCGCTCACGACCGCCGACCCGGCGAAGCGCCGCGCCTGGAAGGGCGTGCTCCTCGTGCTCGCGACGGCGCTCGCGTTCGTGGCCGCGGCGCGGCCGCAGTACGGCAAGGGCACGCGGCTCGTGCCGGCGACCAACGTCGACGTGGTGGTCGTGCTCGACTACTCGAAGAGCATGTACGCGCGCGACGTCGAACCCTCCCGCATCTTCCGGGCGAAGGTCGAGGTCGCCCGCCTCATCAAGGATCTCGAGGGCGCGCGCTTCGGCGCGGTCGCGTTCGCGGGCGAGCCGATGGGCTTCCCGCTCACCGCCGACGGCGCCGCGATCGCGCAGTTCTTCCGCCAGCTCGACCCGAACGACATGCCGATCGGCGGCACCGCGATCGCGCGCGCGCTCGACCAGGCGAATGAGCTGCTGCGGCGCGACCCGAAGTCGGCCGAGCACAAGCGGATCATCCTGCTGGTCACCGACGGCGAGGACCTCGAGGGCTACCCGCTGAGCGTCGCCCAGGCGATCGGCGCCCAGGGCACGACGGTCCACGTCGTGCAGATCGGCGGGCGCACGCCGGAGCCGATCCCGGAGATCGGCCCGGACGGCCGCATCGTGGGGTGGCGGACCGACCGCCAGGGAAAGCCGCTCACGACCGAGCTGTCGCTGTCGGGCGAGCAGCAGCTCGCGTCGATCGCGCAGGCGACGCCGGGGGGGCAGATCATCCGCGCGGAGAAGGGGACCACGGGCATCGAGACGATCGCCGCGGAGCTCAGGCGGCAGATGAAGAGCGAGCTCTCGGAGCGGGTCGAGACGGTCTACGCCGACGTCTACTTCTACCCCCTCGGCCTCGCGATCCTGCTCCTCATCGCCGAGGTGTTCCTCAAGGACGCGCCGCGCCGGCGCTTCGTGGCGACGAGCCCCGAGGCCAGGCCGAAGCGCTCCTCGCTGCTGAAGGGGCGCGCGGGCGGCGCGGGCTCCGAGGCGGGGGCAGGGCCGGCCGCGGGGGGCAACGCGGGAGGGCAGCATGCCGCGTCGTGATCGCAAGCGGGCGGAGCTCGCCGGGTTCATCGCGCGCCACGGGCGTGTCCTCGCGATCGGGCTCGCCGCGGCGTGCCTCACCGGGGCCGCGTTCTCGGCGGCTTCCGGGTGCAGCGGGTGGGATCCGACGTCCCCGTTCGAGCGGAACGCGCCGGCGGTCGACCAGGCGATCCGCGATCTCGACGCGGGCAACCTCGAGTCCGCCGAGCAGGCGCTCCAGAGCTACCTCGGGACGGGCGCGTGCAGCGACGCCGGCATCGGGCTGCCCGACTCCGTGCGCCAGAAGCCGAACGGCTCGTTCGACCTCGGGCTGACGCTGTTCCACCTGGCCGAGCGCTACGGCCACCGGTTCGGCGACGAGGGGCTCGCGGACGGCGGGCCGGAGCAGGAGCAGAACGACGCGCTGCGCGCGATCGAGATCGACTGCGCGCTGACCCTGGTGAAGGCGATCGCCGCAGATCCGAGCGTGCCGGCCGACCTGCGCGCGCGCGCCCGCTACCTCTCGGGCAACCTCGAGTTCCTGCGGCGCAAGTACGAGGACGCCGTGAAGTACTACGACCAGGCCCTGGCCATCATCCCCGGCCTGTTCGAGGAGGCGGGCGGCGACGGCATCGGCAGGGACGCGGCCTGGAACCGGGCGATCGCGCTGCGGCGCATCGAGGAGCAGAAGGACGCCGCGCCGCCGGACGCGGAGCCCGACGCGCCGCCGGACGCGGAGCCCGACGCGGGCGACGACGGCGGCGAGCAAGACGCGGGCGACGACGGCGGCGAGCAAGACGCGGGCGACGACGGCGGCGAGCAAGACGCAGGCGACGACGGCGGCGAGCAAGACGCAGGCGACGACGGCGGCGACCAGGACCAGAGCCCGGACGCCGGCCCGCAGGACCAGCCGCCCGACGCCGGCCAGCCCGATCAGCCCGAGCCGCCGCGCGAGCAGCCCCAGGAGCAGCCGCAGTCCGGGCGGCAGGACGATCGCATGCTCGACCAGCTCGAGGAGGCGCCGACGTACCAGGAGCAGGAAGCGAAGAGCAGGGCCGGCATGCGGCGCGGCCGCGCGATGGAGGACAAGTGACGCGCCCGCCGCGCTCCCCTGCCCCGCTCGCGACGCGCCCCGCCGCCACGCTCGCGCTCGCGTTCGCCGCGCGCCTCCCCGCCCCGCTCGCGTTCGCCGCCCGCTTCCCTGCCCCGCTCGCCTCCCCGCGCCGCCTCGCGCCGCTCGCGACGGCGCTGCTGCTGGCGCTCCTCACGCTGCTCGCCCCGCTCCGCGCGCGCGCCCAGCAGCCGGAGCTCTCGTCGCGCGCGAGCTCCACCGAGGTCGAGGTCGGCGAGCCGTTCTCTGTCGAGGTGAAGGCGCTCGTCGAGCGCGGCGCCGGCATGCCGTCCGATCCCGAGCTGCGCGTCCCGCCCGACCTCGACATCGTCTCCGGCCCGAGCATCGGGACGCAGATGAAGACGCAGATGGGGGGCGGCGTCGTCACGACGCAGCTGGGGATCAGCGCGACGTGGCAGCTCGTCGCGAACAAGCCCGGCCGCTACACGATCCCGGGGCCGACGATCACGTGGAACGGCAGGCGACTGCCGGCGGGTCCGATCCTGATCAAGGTCGTGCCCGCGAGCGGTCGGCCGCGCCGGCCGAACAACCCGTTCCTGCTGCCCGGCGGCCCGCTGCACGGCTTCCCGTGGCCGTTCAGCGGCCCGGGCGGCCTGCTCGACGAGGAGGAGGCCGAGGACGAGCCCGAGGACCAGGCGCCCGAGCTGGCGATGCCGAGCGAGCCTGATCCGGTGGTGTTCCTGCGCGCCGTCCCCGACAAGACGGCCGCGGTGGTCGGTGAGCAGGTCGCCGTCTCGTTCTACCTGTACTTCCGCGAGAACGCGGAGATGAGCGAGCCGCGCGCCGCGCCAAGCGCGGACTTCCTCCGCTACCAGCTCCTCGAGGACGCCCGCCAGGAGCGGCCCGTGTACACGCGGGTCGGCGGGCACCGCTACGCCGCGCGCCTCGTCGACAAGCTGGCGCTGTTCCCGCTGAAGGCGGGCGAGCTGCACACGGGCAGCATGCAGGCGCGCATCACGGGCCGGCGCATCGGCGCGCGCGTGCTGCGCGAGTCGAACGACGTCGTCGTCCGGGTCACGGAGCCGCCGCTCGCCGGCCGCCCGTCCGGCTATGCCCTCGGCGACGTCGGTCAGTTCACGCTGAAGGCGACCGTGCAGCCGCGCGAGATCGACCAGGGCGGCTCGGTGGCCGTGAACGTGCAGGTCACCGGCACCGGCAACTTCCCGCAGTCGCTCCGGGTCCCGGAGCGGACCGGCCTCGAGTGGCTCGACCCGGAGAAGCGCGAGTCGCTCGAGCCGCGCGCCGGCGCGATCGGCGGCTTCCGTTCGTTCGGCTACGTCGTGCGCGTCCAGGAGAGCGGCGCGGTGAACCTCGGGAAGGTCGAGTTCCCGTACTGGGATCCGGCGCAGAAGCGTTACGTGGTCGAGGTAGCGGACCTCGGCGTCATCCAGGTGCGCGCGGTCGCTCCCCCGGCGCCCTCCGGGCCAGCGCCCGGCGCGCCGGCCGCCGACCGCGGCGCCGCCGGCCGGGCCGAGCCTTTCGCCGGGATGCCGGGGCTCCGCACGTCGCTCGGCCCGTACACCCCGCCCGCGACGCTGCCCCTCGACGGGGCGCCGTTCTGGCTCCTCCTGGCCGCGCCGCCGCTCGTCGTGACGCTGTTCGGCGCGGGCGACCGGCTCGTGCGCCGGGCGCGCGATCGCCGCGCGGCGGGCGCGACCTCGCCCGCCCGCCTCGCGGCGCTCGCGCTGCGCGAAGCTGAGGAGGCCGCGGCGCAGGGGGATCTCAAGGCGACGGCCGCGGCGATCGAGCGCGCCCTGCACCGAGCGATCGAGTCCGCGACGGGCCTCCGCTCCCGCGGCGTCCTGCTCGCGGCGCTCCCGGGTGAGCTGGGCCAGCGCGGCGTCCCCGAGGCGCTGTCGGCGCGCGCCTGCGAGGCCCTCGCCGCGTGCGAGGCGATCCGGTTCGAGCCGGCCGAGCAGGAGGGCGGCGGCGGCGCCGCCGCGGCGCTGGTCGAGAAGAGCCGCGCCGTCATGACCGAGCTCGCCCGATGGAAGCCGACGTGAACGGTCGCCGCAGGCGCCCCCTCGCCGCCGCGCTCCTCCTCGCCGCGTGCCTCGCGCCGGCGCTCCCGTCGAGCGAGGCGCGTGCGCAGCCGGCTGAGCCCCCGGAGGCGCTGTTCCAGCAGGGTACGGCGGCGCTCGGCCGCGGCGAGTACGGCGCGGCGGTCGACACGTTCGAGCTGCTCGCCGATCGCGGCTTCGTGCACCCGGACGCGAGCTACAACCGCGGCCTCGCCTATGTCCTGCGCGTCCGCGAGGGCGCGGATCGCCCGGGCGACCTGGGCCGGGCGGCGGCCGCGTTCGAGGAGGCGCTGCGGCTCCGTCCGGGCGACACGGACGCGGATCGCTCGCTCGATCTCGTGCGCGCGGAGATCACGCGCCGGCGCTCGCGCCGCGCCGCCGATGCGGTCGACGCGCGCCCCACGCTCGACCGGGTCATCGTCGGCCTCGCCTCGGAGCGCACCTGGGCGGCGGCCGCGCTCCTCGCGTCGCTGCTCCTCTCGCTCGGCGTGGTGCTGCGGCGCCGCCCGGCCGGCCCTGCGCACGTCGCGGGCAGCGTCCTCGCGCCGACGGCGCTCGTCGCGCTGCTCGCGCTGGTGCCGCTCACCTATGCGGCGCGGCACCTCCGCCTGACGACGCGCGCCGGCGTCGTGGTGGTCCCCGAGGTCCGGCTGCTCGACGAGGGCGGGCGCGCGCTGCCCCGCGCGGAGCAGAGCCCGATCCCCGAGGGCGCGTCGGTCGAGGTCGGCAGGAGATCGGGCGGGCTCGCCGAGGTTCGCTGGGGCGCGACCGAGGGGTGGGTCCCGGCGTCGAGCATCCGGTTGCTCGCTCCATGAACCGCGCCATCGTGTGCTAGGTTGTCCGCGTGTGGGTACGCCGCGCAGCCATTCGCCCCGTCCCCTCGTACGCTCAGGTGCCTGCGCGCGTCCTGTCCGAGATCGAGGATCAGCTCGCCGAAGATGACGACGACTCGCGCAAGCAGCTCGACGACGCGTTCACGCGCTTCGAGCAGACGCAGCCTGCGCTCGCGGACCGGATCTCCTCGGTGCTCTCGGGCCCGCTCGACGAGACGGCGCTCGCCCTCGGCTATTTCCTGACGCTCTCGATCTGGCTCGCCTTCGACGAGCTGTTCGGCCAGGACCTCGAGGAGGTCACCGAGACGGCGCTCACGGGGGTCGAGGAGTCGCTGAACCTGGACGAGCAGATCCGCCTCCACGATCCTGCCGAGGCGGTCGACTCGGACGACGTCATCGCGATGGAGCAGCCCGACGTGCTCGCCTTCGTGCAGGAGCACCTCGACGCGGCCCTCGAGGCGAACGCGCACGAGGTCGACGTCGACGACGTCCACGCGATCTACCGCGTGGTGCTGATCGAGGTGCTGGCGCTGAGCTATGCCGTCCGCCCGCCCTCGAACTGGGTGGCGCTGACGACGGAGTTCACGGCGTAGCGCCGCGAGCGCACTCCCCCTCTCAGATAACGAAGACAGAGCGGCGTTCACCCGCACAGGAGACGGGCCCAGATCGGCGTCTTCGGCGCACAGGCGCACTCCGGTGCGCCGAGCACCGAAGACGTCGAGGTGGGCCCGTATCCGAAGCGGGTGAGCGCCGCTCTAGCGCGCGGAGAACGTTGCCAGGAACGCGGGCATCTCGACGCTGCGGCCATCGTCGAGGACGACGGCGCGGCGCGGGGCGTTGATGGCGTCGAGCACGGCGACGAGCTCGCGGAAAGGCGTCTTGTCGTCGCTGTGGAGCACGGCCTGGTCGGCGCGACGGTCGCTCGGGGCGCGGTGCTCGCCGCTCCGCTCCCACTCGCGCTGGATGGCCTCGCCAAGCTCCCGATAGCGGATCGCGGTGGCTCCCGCCGCGCCGATCTCGACAGGATGCTTGGGGACGGTCACCTCGCTCAGCACGGTCGCGCCCTGCTTCCACACGAGGTTGAAGCTGTCCTCTCCGACATGGACGTGCATCGTCCTGAGAGGCTCCTTCTGGCACTCCTCACCACACCCGGCGGCGGCAGGCACCTCTGCGCTGGTCTTGAGCCGCGAGTTCGTGACCCACACGGCCGTGATCAGGAGAAAGGCGATGGTCACCATCAGCAGATCGATGAACGGGATCATGTTGATCTCGCTGTTCCGCGCCCGCCTCTCGCCTCCCCCAACGTCGACGCCTGCCATGGCTGCCTCCTTGTGCGTTCGTGATGCCGCGATGTGTGTTCTTCACGTTGCGGCGCTCTCCGGCTCGCAACGCCGCGACGTGAAGGACAGACGACGACGCGCGCAGGATGTTCCTGAAACGCCAGATCACGCCCACCAGCCCAGCGACACGCCGCGCCCCGGCGGATGAACGGACGAACGGAGGCGGCGCTACGCGGTCGTGCGCTCCGCCTGTCCACTATTTCGGAGGTCCATCGCCGGAAGGCTCCGCCAGGATAACGCAACGCGTCGTGTCAGCGCACCCTGACAAATTTCACCATCACTGTATTCACGCGGACGCAGCGCGTGCCGTGGCCTGCTCTGCGGGCTCGAAGGCCGACACGGTGCGCCATGGCTGAGTCCGCATGACACGACCCGCCAATTGACGCGGCGTGCCGTGACCCGCGCGTCATGATCGCGCTGTCCCTTGACAGACAATCCGTTATAACGGATGATGTGCTTACGGGTTGGAGGTAAAGCGGATGCGCCCCCAGAGTGCTCAAGTGATCGACCTACAGGAGTACCGGCAGCGTCGGGTGGTTCGGAACGAACGCCCCCTCGAAGACGACAAGGAGAGGTCGTCGGGCAGTTCAGCGACCATGCCGGTCGCCCTCTGGTGGTACCCCGTCTGGACCTGGATGCCAGTCTGGCAGCTGCGATGAAGTCGGTCCGCCAGAACACGCGACGCCCCTTCCCGGCGTCGATCCACGGCGAGGATTTCGATCCCTCGTTGACGGCGTCGGGCCTGGCGAACGGCGCGAGCGCGTCGATCCAGTCGGCGGGGACCGCTCCGTCGCTGGCCGGGCCGCCCTCGCAGCGCAGGCCGGAGAGCGCCGCGGGCCCCGCGAGCTCGCTCTCCAGCCGAGCCAAGGGGGAGGCCCCGCCGCAACGGGAAGCGGACGACGGCTCTGAAGAAGCCTGGACCTACGAGATGGCCCCGCAGGACGCCTCCTCGGCGCTCACGGGCATCGTCGGCGCCAACCTGCGCCGCCTCCGGACCAAGCGCGGGCTCTCCCTCGAGCGGCTCGCGAAGGCGTCGAACGTGAGCCGGGCGATGCTCAGCCAGATCGAGCTCGGCCAGAGCACGCCGACGATCAACGTGGTCTGGAAGATCGCCCGGGCGCTGAGCGTGCCCTTCTCGGCGCTGATCAGCGACCAGTCGATCGGCGGCACCTCGATCATCCCGGCCGCGCGCGCCAAGGTGCTGACGTCGCACGACGGCTCGTTCTCCTCGCGCGCGCTGTTCCCGTTCGATGTGCCGAGGACCGTCGAGTTCTACGAGCTCAAGCTCGCCCCCCTCGCCACGGAGCACGCGGACCCGCACCCGCCAGGCACGGTCGAGAACCTCGTGGTGACCTCCGGGACGCTGGAGATGATCGTCGGCGCCGAGCGCCACCTGCTCTCGACCGGCGACGCGATCCTGTTCGAGGCCGACGTGCCCCATCAGTACAGGAACCCCACCAAGCAGGACGTCATCATGTACCTGGTGATGACGTACATCGAAAAGACGAGCTAACCAGCGTTCGACGCGCCGAAGCGCGAAGACGAAGAGAGCGCCAGGAGAGCTTCCTCTCCTCTTGGCGCTCTCTTCGTCTTCGCGCTCTCTCTGATTGTCCTGGCGGTCCGCCTTCGAGCCGATCGGTGCTCCGCCGGCTCAGGCGCTGCGCCAGGAGCGCGCGATCACTTGTTCATGCTGGCGACATGCGCGCCGGAGCCCATGTTGCTCGTGCTGCCCGAGCCGGAGCCCATGCCCATACCCATGCCGGTGTTCATGCACATCATCATCGGCATGTTGCCGCACATGAGCATCATCGGCATGCCCATGCTCATCATCTTCATCATGGCGTCACAGCGCTCGCGCAGCATGTCCATACCCATGCCTTCCATGGGCATCATCTTGCAGACCATCCCCTCCTTGTCCATCTCACAGGTCATCCGCGCCATCATCGGCATCTGACCCATCATCTGGGGCATCATCCCCATCATGCCAGGCATCTGACCCATCATCTGGGGCATCATCCCCATCATCTGGGGCATCATCCCCATCATGCCGGGCATCTGGCCCATCATCTGGGGCATCATCCCCATCATCTGGGGCATCATCCCCATCATGCCGGGCATCTGACCCATCATCTGGGGCATCATCCCCATCATGCCGGGCATCTGACCCATCATCTGGGGCATCATCCCCATCATGCCGGGCATCTGACCCATCGAGCTCATCATCGGCATGTTCATCATCGGCATCATGGCGTTTTCCTCCGCAATCTCGTGGTTACGTCTGCGGCCCAGGCTAGGCGCGCAAGCAGGGACGGGCAAGCAACGCCGCCGGGACCGCCCACTTTTCCTCCGGTGGAACAGACGTGTCGACGCCCTCGACAGACGGCGCGCCAATCCAGCAGACAACCGTCTGTCATAACGAAACGTCGGGACGCGCGAGCGCCATCTTCGACGGAATGACGCGCGAGCCGGCAAAGCGAGCTCATCGGCGCTAACCCGCACCGTGCTGGACGTCGAGCTCCGGACACGCGGTCGACATGCGGGAAGAAGCCGGAAGATGTCATTGATGTCTTATGCTCGCATGAAGGACCTCCCGGATACGACTACCGCCTTCTCCTGAGGGTCGATCGGGGATGTCCGTCATCCACGGTGAGGCGCGCCGCGCATCCCGGCTCCACGCGGCCGTCATCCGGCCGGGCCGCCGTCCACATCGACCAGATAGCGCTCGAGCGCGTCGTCGAGCGCAGGGAGCAGGAGCCCTCTCTGGCTGCCCAGGGCGCTGTACCGGGGGCGCGGCGCGACGAAACAGAGCGCGTGGCTCGGGCACCGGACGAGGGACTTCGCGTCCACCCGCGCAAGCGCGGCGCTCCGGGTGACGAGCTCAGCCCAGGTCACCGCGTCGCGGTTCGCCAGGTGCCAGAGGCCCCGCTCGCCGTCGATCAGGAGATCGAGGACCGCATTGACGAGGTCGGGCGTGTAGGTGGGCGTCACGATCAGGTCCTCGGCCGCGCTGAAGGGGCGGCCGTCGCGCAGCGCGCGCAGGGCGGCCGCGACGAAGTTGGAAGCGTCCCAGGGGTCGATGAAGGCCGCCGTGCGCACCACCAGGGCCGTCGGCAGGATCGAGAGCACCTGCTGCTCGGCCACAGCCTTGCTCCGCCCATACGCGCTGAGGGGCCTCGCCAGGTCGGTCTCTACATAGGGAGTCGTCCCGGTGCCGTCGAAGACCTGATCGGAGGAGAACGTGACCAGCCGGACGCCGCGCTCGCGGCACGCCGCCGCGAGCACCGCGGGCCCGGAGGCGTTCTCCCGCGCGCACCGGTGAGGCTCCAGCTCCGCATCGTCGACCCGCACGTAGCCCGCCGTGTTGATGACCGCCCACGGCGCGTGGCGCTCGAGGGCGCGCTCGACCGAGGCGGGGTCGGCGATGTCCATCTCGCGCCGGCTCAGCAGGCGGTGCGGCAGCCCGCGGCGAGCGCACACGCGCGCGAACGCCCTGCCGAGCGTGCCCGCGGCGCCAGTGATCACGAGCGGCGGCCCCTCGGTCGACACGGCAGGGCCGCGGCCGGACGGCTCGACGCGCGTTGCGCCGTCGCGCTCCTCCACGCGAACAGCCGGGTAGAGGAGCCGCTCCGGGCGGCGCCACCACCCCGGCGACGCGAGCACCGGGTGGTTGAACGGCTCCCCGCGCGCGAGCGCGCGGACGAGCCCGGCGAGCGCCGTCGGGCGCGGCGCCTGGCCGCGGACATCGAAGACGCCCGGCTCGTAGCGGTCTCGATTGCGCACGACGAGGCTGTCCCAATCGAACGAGCCGAGCAGCGCCCACGCGGTCACCGCCCGCACGTCCGCGCCCGCCGCGCGCGCGGCCACCGCCGCGCGGTGCGCCTCGGCCAGCCACCGGAGCTGCTCCTCGCGGGAGCCGCCCAGGTGCGCCTCGGTGATCGCGACGGGCCGGCCGTAGCGCTCCCAGACCTCGAGGAGGCGCGGGAGGTGCCCGCCCACGCCGCCAGCGACGACGCGCACCGCCTCGACGTCGGCGTAAGCGTGCCTGTCATTGCCGCCGTGCATCCATGACGGGTAACGATCGAGGCGCTCGTCGATGAACCGCTCGCTCGTGATGTAGTAGTTGATGCCGAGGATGTCCGGCGGGCAGGGCGACGCGACGAGCGCCTCGAGCTCGCCGGGGGACGCGCCCCACTCGAGGAGCTGGGGATACAACGGGTGATCCCGGTCCACCCGCCCCATGATCAGGTCGAGGCTCAGCCACCTGCGGTGATTCTCGTGCTCCGCCTGGTAGGCGAGCAGCGGCGTGCTGAACGTCTTCCCGAGATCCTCCGTCTGCACGAGGCGCGCGCGCGGGTTGATCTCGCGGACGGCGCGCATGGCCGCCGCGGTCGCGCGGCACTGCGTCAGGAGCGCGCGGAGGAAGGAGCGGCCGTCCTGCCCGTGCGGGTACCAGTGGCCATAGAGGCCAGAGAAGCGCGCCGTGGTGAGCGGCTCGTTCACCGGCGTGTAGTCCTCGACCCACGGGTAGCGCTCCGCGACAGCGCGGGCGAAGCGCGCGAGCCCCTCGACGAAGCTCGGATCGACGAGGCTCGTCCGCGGCGGCCCGCTGCCGTGATGGACGAGGCCCACGATCGGCCGGACGCCGAGCTCGCGCAGCCTGCCGAGGCGCGCGTCGGCCCACGCGAAGCGCGCGGGGCCATCGGGCGCGGTGCGCTCCCAGAGCACGGGGTACCGGAGCGCCCGGATCCCGAGCTCGGCGAAGCGATCGAGGTCATCGAGCCGGTGCGCGTGGCCGCTCCGCTCGAGCTGATCGTGGTACGCGTCGCGGACGCGGTTCACCGTGCACTCGATACCGCCCCAGAGCTCGAGCGGCGGCTCGCCGCCCTCCCCCGCTGCCCCGCTCACGCCGCCTCCGCGAGAGACCGCCAGCTCGGTGCGCCCGTCAGCTTCGTGTAGAGGGTCAGGGCCTGGGCGACGACCTGATCCATGTTGTAGTAACGGTACGTGCCGAGCCGGCCGGCGAAGTGGACGCCGCAGGTCGAGCGGGCGAGCTCCTCGTATTTCCGGTAGAGCGCGGCGTTCTCCGGCCGCGGCACCGGGTAGTACGGGTCGCCGTCGCCGTTCGGGAACTCGTAGACGATGGTCGTCCTCGGGTGCGCCTGGCCGGTGAGGTACTTGAACTCGGTGACCCGCGTGTAGCTGTTCTCGTTAGGATAGTTGATGACAGGCGCCGCCTGGTACACCTCCTGGTCCTTGGTCTCGAACTTGAACTCGAGCGAGCGGTAAGGCAGCTTCCCGAAGCGGTGATCGAAATAGGCGTCGATCGGGCCTGTATAGATCACCTCGCGGTGCGGGATGACATTGCGGATCTCGCGGTAGTCCGTGTTGAGCAGGATCTTGATGCCAGGGTGATCGACCATCCGCTCGAACATCCGCGTGAACCCGTGGAGCGGCATCGCCTGGTAGGTGTCGGCGAAGTAGCGGTCGTCCCGGTTCGTTCGGACAGGGACGCGCGCGGTCACCGAGGCGTCGAGCTCCGACGGGTCGAGCCCCCATTGCTTGCGGGTATAGCCGCGGAAGAACTTCTCGTAGAGCTCTCGCCCCACCTTGCTGACGATCACGTCCTCCGACGTGCGGATGCTCTCGCGCCGCTCGGCGCGCGACGCGAGGAAGCCCTCGACCTCCAGCGCGTTGAGGCTCAGGCCGTAGAGGCCGTTGATCGTGTCGAGGTTGATCGGGATCGGCAGGAGCTGCCCGTCGACCCAGGCGCGCACGCGGTGCTGGTACGGGCGCCACTCGGTGAACTGCGACAGGTAATCGAAGACCTCCCGCGAGTTCGTGTGGAAGATGTGCGGTCCATACCTGTGCACGAGGATGCCCGCGGCGTCGTGATGGTCATACGCATTGCCGCCGATGTGCGCGCGCGCGTCGCAGAGCAGCACCTTCTTGCCGGCTCCGCGGGCGAGCCGCTCGGCGAGGACGCACCCGGCGAAGCCGGCGCCCACGATGAGGTAATCGAACATGGCTCACTCCGCCGCCGCCGCCCGGGCGCGGCCCTCCAGCGCGCCCTCGAGGAGGCGCTCGATCCTGGCCCACGTGGCGTCCCACGAGCTCCGCCCGAGGAGGTCGTCCGCGCGCGCGAGCAGCGGGCCGCGATCCTCGGCGAGCGCCGCCTCCACCGCGGCCACGAAGTCGCGCGGCGCGTCCGCGATGCGCGCCAGCCCGAGCTCGCCATAGGGCTGCACCACGTCGCGGATCGAGGTGGAGACGACGGGCTTGCCGCCGGCCAGATACTCCGGCGTCTTCGTGGGGCTGATGAACCGCGTGGCCCCGTTCCGGGCGAAGGGCAGGAGCGCCACGTCCCAGCCCGCGAGGTACGCGGGGAGCTCTTCATACCGCTTCTGCCCGAGGACATGGATGTTGGGCGCGCGGGGCAGCGCCGCGGGGTCGATCTTGACCACGGGCCCGACGAGCACGATCTGCCAGGCGGGGCGGAGCGAGGCGACCGCGGCGATGAGCTCGAGATCCATGCGCTCGTCGAGGACGCCGAAGAAGCCGAGGCGCGGCCTCGGGATCGCCGCCTGGTCGGCGGGCTCGGCGCGGGGAGCGGACCGCGCGCGGGCGAAGTGCGCGACGTCGACGCTGCTCGGGAGCGCGTGCACGCTCGGGTGCAGCGCCCGCTTCGCCTCGTAGAGGCTCGCGCCGCCGGCGAGGACCAGATCGGCGCGGCCCAGGAGCTCTGCCTCGCGCTGCTTGAGCGACGGGGGCGCCCCGGCGAAGGCCGATAGCTCGTCCATGCAATCATACACGGTCGCGGCGGGCACGAGGTGCCGAGAGAACGAGAGCGCCATCGGCGTGTAGTACCAGAGCACGTAGTCTGTTATCGCGTGGCGCTTCATCATGTCATCGAGGAGCTCGCGCTGCATCGCGGAGGCCCGCGACGTCCCGGCGCCGGCGGGCAGGTGCGGAGTCGCGATGCGGACACCCCCGTGCTCGGCCTCGGTCTCCTCGAGGCGCGGTGGTTCGCCGTCGAACACCGGCTCCTCGAAGAAGAAGACGCGCCGCCGCCGCGCGCAGCGCGTGAGCAGGTGCTGCGGCCTCTGAAACACGAAGTTGAAACGCAGGTGCGAAAAGCAGATCACGTCTGGCTGCGATCTCGCGTCCATCGGTCCCTCCCGATCGAGTCTCGGTGTGCACCTGGGTCCCGGCCCGGGCATCGGACAGGCGCTATTCAAGGAGCATGCCGGCGAGCGCGCCGCGACGCGGCGTGACCGCGCCTCTCGCGAGATCGCAACGCGATTGCGGGGCAAGGGCGTCAGGATTCGAGGAGGAGCGGACCGTTGAGCCCACCGAGGGTGGATGAGATCGTGCGTCAGCTCGCGCCCAGGACCGCTGGAGGTCGGTCGGCGCGCCGGCGCGGCTATCTGCCGTCCTCGACCATGGGATCGAGCACGCCCTCCTGCCGAGGCCCCTCGCGCCCCCGCAGATCCAGGCAGTCGGGCTGGAGGTGGCCGGAGACGCGGCCGCGCGTCGCGGCGTGGATCTCGTGGAGCGGGAACTTCGGCGTTCGATCCGCGTAGAGAAGGCCGTTCGCCTCCTGGTACGTGTCGGCGAACTGCGTGTAACAGAAGCCGCTGAGCAGCTCGACCGAACGCACGGCCGCGAGCAGGCTCTCGTAGGCCCGGGCGAACGACCGCGGGTCGTTGCAGAGCGAGTAGCCCCAGATGCCCGGGGCGCTCCGCCGCAGCGCGATCCCGCCGAACTCGGACAGGATGATCGGGAGCTCGACCGTCCCGCGGTGTCCATCGAGCACGAGGAGGCGGCCGCCGGGGCGCTCGCGCTGGAACAGCCTGGGCCGGACGTCTTCGGCGTGGTAGCGCCGCGCGATCCGCTCCGCGTCGGCGTCGTAGTCGTGGATCCCGATGATGTCGGTCGCCACGCTCTCCCAGCCGTCGTTGCCGACCACGGGGCGGGTCGAGTCGAGCGTCCTCGTGAGGTGGTAGAGCGCCTCGACCCAGTGGCGCTCCCGCGCGTTGTCCGGCAGGTTCGGCACTCCCCAGGACTCGTTGAACGGCACCCACGCGATCACGCAGGGGTGGCTGTAATCGCGCTCGACCGCGTCGATCCACTCCCGCGTGAGGCGCTCGACCGATTGCGCCGTGAAGCGGTAGGCGCTCGGCATCTCCTCCCAGACCATGAGGCCGAGCGTGTCCGCCCAGTAGAGATAGCGCGGATCCTCGATCTTCTGGTGCTTGCGCACGCCGTTGAAGCCCATCTCGCGCGCGAGCTCCACGTCTCGCCGGAGCGCGAGATCGTCCGGCGGCGTCATCCCGGTCTCGGGCCAGTAGCCCTGATCCAGCACCATCCGGAGCGGGAGCGGCCTCCCGTTGAGCACGATGCGATCGCCCTGGATCGCGATCGAGCGCAGCGCCGTGTAGCTCCGGACGCGGTCGAGCACCTCCCCGCCCCGGCCGAGCAGCTCGAGCTCCGCCTGGATCAGGGTGGGCGACTCGGGGCTCCACAGCAGGTGGTTCCGGAAGTCGTCGATCCCCGGGTCGGAGAGCGCGACCCGCCGGTGCACCTCGCCAGCGACGACGGTGTACGTGTCGTCGGCGAGCAGCGCGTCGTCGTAGTGGAGCCGCACCCTGAGGCGCAGATCATCGCGGCGCTCCCCCGCGATCCTCGCGTAGCAGTCGAGCTCCCATCGGGTGAGGCTCGACGCCCAGCGCACCGCTCCGATCGACGTCCCCGGGACGCGCTCCATCCAGACGGTCTGCCAGATCCCGGTCGTGCGCGGGTACCAGATCGAGTGGGGCTCGTCCTCCCAGTCCTGCTTGCCGCGCGGCTTCGCCAGGTCGGTGGGGTCGTCCTCGGCGCGGACGACGATCTCCTGCGCCCCGCACGCGCCGAGGTGGTCGGTGATGTCGACGCTGAAGGGGGTGTAGCCGCCGGCGTGGCGCGCGACGAGGCTCCCCTCTACCCAGACGGTGGCCTCGTAGTCGACGGCGCCGAAGTGCAGGACCAGCCGCTCGCCCTGCCGGAGATCGGGCGCCTCGAACGTCCGCCGGTAGAAGCAGGCGCGGTAGAAGCCCATGTCCCCGATCCCGCTCCGCTTCGTCTCGGGCGAGAACGGGACCTCGATGACGCGATCCCACACGACCTCGCCGGGCCTCCTCCACCTCGCCTCCGGATCGAGCGCGAACGCCCAGGTCCCGTTCAGGGACGTCCACCCGGCGCGCCGGAGCTGCGGCCTCGGATACCCATGCTCCCGGCCGCCCGCGCTCGACAGCTCGTCCTGCACGGCGTGTTGCCCCTTCGCTCGCCTCGGTGCCATCGCGTGACGTGTCCTCTCTCCGCGCGTCTCCGCGCGAGCCGCCGCCGGACCGAAGCGCGGGATCGCGGCTCTCCCGCCCACGGCGGTGGATGATGCCCGCGCGCACAGGCCGAGTCCAACCCGCCCCTCGCAAACATCCATTCCTCGCCTTGACATTCATCCTTCATCGACCGGATCTCAAGGTGTCTCCCGGCATTGCGCGTTCGCTCCAACTTCCCTTCTCCGGCAATCCCGCACGATCACCCGCCCGCCCGGCATCACGGTGGGCCCGCGGCGGACCGGCCACCCCGCTTCGGCGCCCGGCCCGTATCTCGGCGCCGCCCACCGACCGCGCTATCATCCATGCCGCCTCACCCCGAGGAGCCCGGCCCCTCGCTGCATGTCCCACCCCCCCCTCGCGCCCGCCGAGCCCGCCTTCGCCGAGATGATCGTCGGCGCCCATCGCGTCGCGCTCCTCAAGGACGGCGCCCAGGCCTACCCGGCCATGCTCGAGGCCATCGCCCGCGCCCAGCGCACGATCTGCCTCGAGACGTACATCCTCCGGGGCGATCGCACCGGCCAGCGCTTCGCCGAGGCGCTCGCCGCGCGGGCGGCCGCGGGCGTCGAGGTGAGCCTCCTCTTCGACGCCTGGGGCTCCTCCGTCTCGTCGTCGTTCCTCGACGGGCTCCGCCGCGCCGGCGTCCGGCCCCTCGCCTTCCGCCCCATCGAGCTCTCCGCCCCGTTCGGGAAGGTCGCCCGGCGCGACCACCGCAAGGCGCTCATCGTCGATGGCACCGTCGCGTTCACCGGCGGCCTGAACATCTCCGACGACTACGCCGCGCCGGAGGACGGCGGCGCCGGCTGGCGCGACACCCACCTGCGCATCGAGGGCCCCGCGTCCGCCGAGCTCCAGTACTTCTTCCTGCGCACGTGGCAGCGCGCCGGCGGCGCCCCCGTCGACGAGCAGCGCTACAGCCACGCCGGGCGCAGGCCCGACCCCGCCGTCCAGATCATCAGCAACGACCTCCCCCGCCGCAGGCACCGCCACGGCATCCGCGACGCCTACCGCCACGCCATCGAGCGCGCCCGGCACCGGATCTTCATCACGAACGCCTACTTCCTGCCGCCGCTCCGGATCATCCACGCCCTCACCGCCGCGGCCCGCCGCGGCGTCGACGTCAGGATCATGGTCGCCGGCACCACCGACGTGCCTGCGGTCCTGCTCGCGTCGCGCACCATCTACGGCCACCTCCTCGACGCCGGCGCCCGCATGCTCGAGTGGCGCGGCCGCGTCCTGCACGCGAAGACGGCGGTCATCGACAGCGCGTGGTCCACCGTCGGCTCCACCAACCTCGACAGCCAGTCGCTCCGCATGAACCTCGAGGCGAACGCCGTCATCTCGCACCGCGGCTTCGCCGGCGCCATGGAGCGGATGTTCGCCGACGATGTCGCCCACTGCCGCGAGTTCACCGTCGCGCACTGGGCCCGGCGCCCCCTCTGGGAGCGGGCGGCCTCGTGGACAGCCTACCTCGCGCGCAACTGGCTCTGATCCCCCGCGCGCGCCGGGTCGCTCCGGCGGCGAGCTCCGCCGCGCGCGCCGGCGGGGTGCTACCGTTCGGCATGTCCGACTTCCGTCGCTTTCGCGGCACCGAACGTTACCTCACCAACGAGGCGCTCGAGGCCGCCGTCAACTGCGCGCTGGTCCTGGAGCGGCCGCTCCTCGTCAAGGGAGAGCCCGGCACCGGCAAGACGCTGCTCGCCGAGGCCATCGCGCAGAGCCTGTCGGCCGAGCTCATCCCGTGGCACGTCAAGAGCACCACGCGAGCCCAGGACGGGCTCTACGTCTACGACACGGTGCAACGGCTCTACGACTCTCGCTTCGGCGACGGCGACGTGCGCGACATCCGCCGCTACATCAAGCTCGGCCCCCTCGGGAAGGCGTTCAGCGCGGAGCGGCGGGTCGTGCTCCTCATCGACGAGGTCGACAAGGCCGATCTCGAGTTCCCGAACGACCTCCTCCACGAGCTCGATCGGATGCGCTTCCGCATCACCGAGACAGGCGACGAGATCGCCGCCCGGGAGCGGCCGGTCGTGATCATCACCAGCAACAACGAGAAGGAGCTGCCGGACGCCTTCCTGCGCCGCTGCGTCTTCCACTTCATCGATTTCCCGGAGGCGGAGTTCATGCGGGAGATCGTCCGCGTCCACCACCCCGACCTCGACCGGACGCTCGCGGAGCAGGCGATGCAGGCCTTCTACGAGATCCGCAAGAACGGCCGGATCCGGAAGCGGCCCTCGACGAGCGAGCTCATCGACTGGATCGCCGTGCTGCGCCGGGCGGGCGTGCAGGAGGTGAAGCTCGACAAGACGCTGCCGTTCCTCGGCGCGCTGCTCAAGAAGGAGCAGGACCTGGTCGCCCTCGCCGACCAGCTGGCCGGCGGCAAGCGGTACAGGTCGTAGCGATGTTCATCGAGTTCCTCTACGAGCTCCGGGCCCGCAAGGTCCCTGTCGGCGCCCAGGAGGCCGTCGGCCTCGCGCAGGCGCTCGCCGCGGGGCTCCACGACAGCTCGCTCGACGGCTTCTACAACGTCGCGCGGGCGATGCTGGTCCACTCCGAGGCGCACCTCGACGACTTCGACCTCGCGTTCGCCGAGCACTTCCGCGGCGCGCACGTCGAGGCCAAGGCGGTCGCGGAGGAGCTCCTCTCGTGGCTCCGCGATCCCATCAAGATGCGCGCCCTCTCCGAGGAGGAGAAGGCGATGATCGAGGAGCTCGACCTCGAGGAGGTGCTCCGGCGGTTCGAGGAGCGCCTCCGCGAGCAGCGGGAGCGCCACGACGGGGGCAGCCGCTGGATCGGGACCGGCGGCACCTCGCCGTTCGGCCGCGGCGGCTACAACCCGAGCGGGATCCAGGTCGGCGGCTCCGCGGGCGGGCGGAGCGGCGCCGTGCAGAACGCCGACGCGCGCCGCTACCGGCCTTATCGGAGCGATCTGACGCTCGACGTGCGCCAGATCGAGGTGGCGCTGCGCAAGCTGCGCGCCTTCGCGCGCGAGGGCGGCGACCGCGAGCTCGACATCGAGGCGACGATCGACGCGACGGCCAGGAACGCGGGCGAGATCGAGGTCGTCACGAGGCCCCCGCGCCGGCCGAACACGCGCGTGATCCTGATGATGGACGTGGGCGGCTCGATGGACCCCAGCGCCGCGCTCGTGTCGCAGCTCTTCAGCGCGGCGAAGCGCGCGACGCACTGGAAGGAGCTCCGGAGCTACTACTTCCACAACTGCGTCTACGAGAAGGTCTACAGGACCGAGGGGCTCCTCGACCCCATCCCGGTGCGCGAGCTCCTCCACGAGTGCGGCAAGCACTACAAGCTCGTGATGGTCGGGGACGCCTCGATGGCGCCCTACGAGCTGCTCGGCTCGGCGGGCTTCGGCGGCCCGGGGCCCGGCGGGTGGCAGGCCTCGTTCGAGTCCGACGCGCGGATGCCCGGCGTCGCCTGGCTGATGATGCTCCGCGACCACTTCGACCGCGCCGTGTGGCTGAACCCGGACGGGATCAGCCCCTATCCCCACCCGACCGTCGACGCGATCAAGGCCATCTTCCCGATGTTCGCGCTCACGCTCGAGGGCCTGGGAGAGGCCGTCACCGAGCTCGTCCGCGGCCGCGGCCGTGCTTGATCGACGCGCGCGCCGTCGGCGTCGCGGAGAGGGGCTCCCCGCGCGCTACGCGCTGGGCAGCCACATGCGGAACGCCGTGCCCCGGGAGCAGCCCGCCGTCGCGGTGATCTCGCCGCCGTGGGCCTCGATGATGACCCGGCTCAGCGCGAGCCCGAGGCCGGTCCCCTTCACCTTGGCGGTGACCAGCGGCTCGAAGAGGCGGTCGACCACGCACGGGTGGACGCCGGGGCCGTTGTCCTCCACCTCGAGGTACGTCCGCTCGTCGCCTCGCCACGCGCGCGTGACGATCGAGCCGCCGGGCGCGTTGTCGAGCGCCTCGATCGCGTTGAGGTAGAGGTTCGAGAAGACGCGCTCGAGCAGGATGGGGTCGCACAGGAGCGTGAGCTCGGCCGGCGCGACGGCGACCTCGAACCGGACCGCCGTGGGCAGGACCAGCGCGTGGCGGGCGCTCTCGATCAGCTTGCCGACGGGCGCCGGCTCGCGCCGCAGCGGCTCGCCGCGCGCCAGCCCGAGGACGCTGCCGATGACCTCGTGCGCCTTGCGGATCTCGCACGTCACCCGGTCGAGGTGGCGCAGCAGGCGAGGCCGATCGTCGAGGTCCCGCTGCGCCAGGAAGAGCGACGACTCCGCGACCGCGAGGGCGTTGCGCAGCTCGTGGGCGACGCTCGCGCCGACCGCTCCCGCCGCGGCGAGGCGCGCGGCGCAGCATTCGGTGTCGTGAGCCTCCTTTGCCATGAATACGAGCGCAGCGTAGCCGATCCCCGCGCGATCGCCCGCGCGGTTGGCGGTCGATGCGCGTCGATGCGCCGCGTCCTGCGAAGGATCTTTACGATGGGACCGTCACCCTGGCTGGCTCACCCGGCGTCGGCCGCGAGCGCGGCGGACGGCGCCCGCTCGGGCGCGGATTTGACGCGGCGCGCCCGCTCGAGATCGAGGAGCGAGAAGCGCTCGGGCAAGGCGGAGCCTGACGGCGCGGCGCGTCCGAACAGCTGAAGCCGCACGGCGCGGTGCGGCGGCGGCGTGATCGCGCCCGGCGCCTCCCCGGGCTCCCCGAGGATCACGGCCGCGACCTCGGACGACTTCACCGCGCCCGAGCCGCGGATGTCGACCTCGACGTCGAGGGCGACGAGGTCGCCCACGAGCCCGGCGCGCGCGAGCGCCGAGAGCACGTCGGGCCCGCCGACCTCGGCCCGCACGAGGTACTGGCGCACGTCGACCATCTTCGCGAGCCGGTCGATCTCGCGGCGGATCGGGAGCGACGCGGCCGAGAGCGCGGCGCTGCACCGGGCGGCGAGGGTCGCCTCCGCGTCGACGCCGATGGCGGAGCGCGCGAAAGCGAGCGCGTAGCGGGCCCCGGCGATCAGCTTGCTCACGGCGGGGTCTTCGGGGCCGAGCTGCGCGGCGCCGCGGAACACGAGCCCGCGCGGGCTCGCAGCGGTCATCGACGCGACGAGCGCGTCGAGCGCGGCGGGGTCGAGGTCGCGCTCGAGACGGAGGTCGACGTACTCGTCGAGGCTGATCACGCCGAGCGAGAGCGCCGGCGAGAACGTCATGTCGGGCTTCGGGTGAAAGCCAGCGGTGTAGGTCATCGGCGCGCCGACGCGCCGGAGCACGCGGGGCAGCTCGCGCACGACGTCGAGGTGGCCGAGCAGCGCCACCGGTCCGGCCTTCTCGAAGCGGAAGCGGTAGCGGAAGCCGCCGCGCCCCTTCGGCGCGGGCGCGGTCCGCTGCGCGCGCCGGGGCGCCTCTGCCTCGGCGCGGGGCGGCTCCGCGTCGCCGGCGGGCGCCGGCTCGCCAGGCAGGTCGGCAGCGGGCGCCGTCGCGGCGGCGGGCGCCGTCGCGGCGGCGGGCTCCGTCGCGGCAGCGGGCTCCGTCGTGGCAGCGGGCGCCGCGGCACCGGGCGCCGTCGCGGCAGCGGGCGCCGTCGCGGCGGCGTCCGTGAGGACCGGCAACGATCGCCGGTGGGCGCCGAGCCGGTCGAGGAAGGTCAGCCGCTCCTCGCGCATCTGCGTCATGTCGCAGGCGACGCCGCAGTCGTAGCAGACGAGCCGGCGCGTATCGGCCGTGGCGTCCTCGAGGTTCGTGTGGTGCACGAACGCGCCGGCGACCTTGCCGCACGGCGGGCTGAGGCGGTTCTGGAGCGCCTTCCTGTACTCCCGCGCGAGGAAGCCCTCCTCAAGGCCGACGTCGATGTGGTCCCACGGCAGCCGCGCGGTCACCGGCAGGGTGCCGAGGTACTTCTGCCGGTCGACGCCCACGTGCGTGAACGCCTCCTCCCACATGGACAGCTTGAGCTGGTCGTCCCACGAGTCGAAGCGGGCGCCGCTGCGCCAGGCCCGCTCGAGGACGTCGGCGAGGGGGCGGTCGCCGCGGGCGAAGATGCCCTCGAGGACGCTGGCGTGGGCCTCGTGGGTCTTCAGCTTGACGGCGCGGTAGGGCCGCACCGCGTCCCGGAGCAGCTGCTGCTTGCGCGCGACCTCGGAGAGCGTGTCCATCGCCGCCCACTGGAAGGGGGTGTGGGGCTTCGGCACGTGGGTCGAGACGCTGACCGTCACGTCGGCCGGCTTGCCCCTGCCGGCCGCCTTCCTCCCGGCGCCGGCCGCGCGGGCGCCTGTCTCGACGATGCCGCGCACGTCCTCGTCGGTCTCGGTCGGGAGGCCGATCATGAAGTAGAGCTTCATCTTGCCCCAGCCGCGGCTGAACACCCGCTCGGCCGTCTCGAGGAGCTGCTCCTCCGTGACGTTCTTGTTCACGACGTCGCGCATGCGCTGGGTCCCCGCCTCGGGCGCGAAGGTGAGGCCTGTCGCGCGCACGCGCTTGAGCTCGTCGAGGAGATCGGGCTCGAGCCCGTAGGCGCGCAGCGACGAGACGCCGAGCGAGATGCGCTCCGCCGTGAGGCGGTCGGTGACCTTCTTGATGAGCGGCGAGATGCAGGACACGTCGGCCGTCGACAGCGCCGTGAGCGACACCTCGTCCTGGCCGGACTTCTGCACCGCGCGCATCACCGTGTCGACGATCTGCTCGGGATCGCGCTCGCGGACGGGGCGGTAGATCATGCCGGCCTGGCAGAAGCGGCACCCCTCGGTGCAGCCGCGGGCGATCTCGATCGACATGCGGTCGAAGATCGCCTCGGGGCCGCCGGTCGGGCTCTCGTCGGGGAACGGGTACTGGTTGAGGTCGACGAGGGCGCGCTCGACCGGGAACGGGATGCCGGAGACGAGCGGGCGGTCCACGATCTCGAAGCCGGTGTCCGGGTCGAGGCGGGTCGCGTAGAGCGAGGGCACGTAGATGGCGCCGAGGCGCGCGATCGCGATCAGCCGCTCGCGCCGCGGCACGCCCTCGCGCTTGAGCCGGGCCCACGCGAGGGCGACCTCCGTGGCCTTCTCCTCGCCGTCGCCGATGACGAGGGCGTCGAGGAACGGCGCGATCGGCTCGGGGTGCGTCGCCGTCGGGCCGCCCGCGATCACGATCGGGTCGTCCTCGCCGCGGTCCGCCGCGCGCAGCGGGACGCCGCCGAGGTGCAGCATCGTGAGGATGTTGGAGTAGGTGAGCTCGAACTGGAGGGAGAAGCCCACCACGTCGAAGTCCCTGAGGGGACGCGCGGACTCGAGCGAGACGAGCGGCAGCCCGCGCTTCACGAGCTGGGCCTCCATGTCGACCCACGGCGCATAACAGCGCTCGGCGAGCGTGCGCGGGTCGTCGTTCAGGAGCTTGTAGAGGATCTTGAAGCCGAGGTGGCTCATCCCGATGTCGTAGACGTCCGGGAAGGCGAGGCAGACGCGCGCCTCGACCGACGCCCAATCCTTCACGACCGAGCCGACCTCGCCGCCCGCGTAGCGCGCGGGCTTCTCGACCTGATCGAGAAAGGAGGCGTAGGGGTGGTCGGCGAGCAGGGGGAGGCTGTCCATGGCGCTCCGGCGCGTAGCATGGCGGGCGCGTGGCGGCACCCGCGGGCCACGGGTTCCTCCGGCGGGTGGGCGCCTCGGGCAGGCTCGGCAGGGCGGGGTCACCGCCGCGGGGCGGCCGAGCGGCGGCGCAGCCCGGCGCCTCGCGCGGATCGCCGCCGGCCGGCGGCGGCCTACATCACGCTGGCATGCGCTGGACCACCGCGCGTCAATCGACCGGATAGCCCCGCCACATCCAGCGCAGCGTGTCGGGGAGCGTCTGCCTGAGCACTCTCCCGTCGCAGTGGCTGGCGCCCTTCGCGTAGACGAAGCGGTAATGATACCCCTTCTCCTTGAGGATCGCCGCCACGCGCTGGTTCGCCATCACCCAGTTGTGGTGGCTGGCTTCATCGCGGGTGCTGCCGAGGTCGTTCTCGCCGACCTGCAGGAAGACGCGCAGCGGCTTGACCGGGTTGTCCCGGATGAGCCCCTCCGTGTACTCCCAGGCGCCGTCGGGATACTCGGCCTCGGTGGGCGCGCGGGGGTTCTGCTGGTCGACGAACGTGCCGGAGTAGGTGACGATCTTGCGGTAGGTGTCGTGGCCGAACCAGCCCATGGTCAGCGCCGCCGCCCCGCCCGAGCTGCATCCGTACGTGGCGCGGCCGTCCGGGTTGCTCGTGAACTTCAGGTTGGGGTACGCGGCGTGGACGGCCTGGTCGTTCTTGACCGCCTCGAGGAGCTCCGTATCGACGAACCTCTGATAGGCGTCGGACATGGTGTCGTATTCGAGCCCCCGCTCGCTGCCGTACGAGTCGCCCCCTCCGTTCGCGGCGAAGATGGCGATGACGCTCGGGAAACGGTTGTTCGGGTCCGCGACGAAGTTGTTGATCGTGTTGATGATCTCGTCCCTGTTGGTCGCGTCCTGGACGACCATGAACGGCGCCTCCGCGCCGTCGACGTACGTCGCGGGGATCGCGACCTCCACGCGGCGGTTGAAATCCCCCTTGGCGTTGTCGTTCAAGGTCGGATCGTGGCCGGTGAAGATTTCGCTGTCCCGGGACGACATGGAGAGCGTGAACGTCCGCCCCCTGGGAACGCCGTCGATCCTCTTGATCTCCGGGGCGTCCTGGTAGTCAGGCCCGATCTCGAAATCGCCGTCGCCTTCGGTGCCGACCGGATCGACCGTCCCGCCCTGTCCTCCCCCGCCGTTCGGGTTCGGGTCGTCCGTGCCGCCCGTGCCCGAGGTGCTGCCGCTGCTGCTCGAAGAGCTGCTGCTGCTCGAAGAGCTGCTGCTGCTCGAAGAGCTGCTGCTCCCCTTTCCTCCGCTGCCGCCCGAGCCGTCGGCGGCGTCGTTGTCGGACCCGCAAGCAGCGATTGAAAGCGCGACAAGGAGCGAGATACTGCATGTGATCGAGCGGGTCATGGATCCTCCTGGGATTGGGTTGCGTTACGCTGCTGAGCAAATAATCTCGTCGACTTGCCACGAGCACGACGTTCGCCGTGATCGGCGAGAGCGGCAGGCGCTGCGCGAGCCCCGAGGTACGGGCTGCTCTTCAGGTACCCGTCGAGGTCGTCGTGGCCGAGGACGATGTCGCCCACCCTCCCTGTCTTGTCGGGGGCGTGGAGCTCGGTCACCGTCGCGCCGCAGGTCATCACCTTCGCGACCAGGCCGTTCGTGTTCGTGAGCGTGTAGAGGACCACCTCTTTACCATCGGCGTCGCCGAAGGGCGCCCTGGAAACGGAAGCGGGCTTTGCGTTCACGGCTTCACCACCAGGTGGCTCGGATCTGGCGGCCGGGGCCGCTGAAGAGGCGTCCGTCGCGGGGGCCGCCGCCGGCGCAGGCGGTGCCGCCGCAGGGGGCGCGCGCGACGGCTACCCGGGACAAAGCGGAAGGACACGCCCTGAGCACAGGTTTGTGAGCGTTCACATAATCCATGTCAACCCAAATGAACCGGCGCGAGGCGAGCCTCGATCCCGAAATTGGAATCCACGTTGAACAATACCGTGGGCCTGCGCCCGCCGTCGTGACGCGCCGCTCGGAGGAGACTCGCCAGCCATCCGATGTCGAGCTCGGCCGCGGAGGGATAGATCGTCGTTGACATCAGAAATGTGAGCGCTCACAATCTGACCTACTACTTCGGCTTTGCCCTGATGAAGGACAGCGAGTTCTCAGGTCGCTCGTCGCGCAGCTCGAGACCGGCTCGCCGAGCTTCAGCGCCGATCTGGCGCGCCTGGCCGCGGACCCGCGCGTGGTCGGCTTGAATGGTTTCTCACCGCTGATTTGACGCCGCCCTCTTCGCCTCGCCGCGCGCGAAGGCTGCCGCGTCAACATCATCGCGGCGCATTGATGATTGCGACAGGTCTGCCCTCGAGCGGCACCGGGGCGAGCTCCGACGCGACCGGCGCTCGCCCTGGCTGACCGGATTCTCGTGCGGAGACGGCGCGGATCGGTCGCCCGGAGCGCAGGCAGCAACCATGCGAGAAGCGGTGCCCCTCTTTGAAGAATCGAACCCCCACGTCTTCCGGCACGCCTGGTTCTCGGGGTGGACCGAGGCGCTCCCCAACGCGGACCTGCTCGGCGCGAGCGGAGAGCTCCCCTCGCCGCGCGGGCGAGCTCCACGCCTCGCTCGCCCGCACGGCGAGGTGCAGCCCGTGACCGCCCGCGCGGCGGTCGCTCCGTCGACGGCTCCGCCCGCCGACGTGGTCTCCGCCGTCCCCGAGGCCGACGTACAGGCCGCTCTGCTCGACTTCGCCAAGCTGTACCGCAAGCTCTTTCCCCTCGTCGGGCGAACCGTGCGTCGCCTCGGCGTGGAGGCCTCGGCGCACGAGGACGTGTGCCAGGAGGTGTTCGTCGTCGTGTACCGACGGCTCCCGGAGTTCCGGGGCCGCTCCTCGCTGAAGACGTGGATCTTCGGGATCGTGGTCAACGTCGTGCAGGCGCACCGGAGGTCGCTGCGCCGCCAGAGCCCGACCCACCGCGGGCCAGAAGAGATCGTGGATCCCGATCAGCTCGCAGGGCCGAGCAACCTCAGCCCCTACGAGGCCATGGCGAGGGCGGAGACCGCGCGCGTGGTGCACGACCTCCTGGCGTCGCTCGACGAGGAGAAGCGCTCGGTGCTCGTCCTCGCCGAGCTGGAAGAGATGCCGCCGGCGGAGATCGCGCAGGGGACCGGGGTGAACATCAACACCGTGTATGCGCGGCTGAGGGCCGCTCGACAGGCGTTCTCCGACGCGGTGCAGCGCCACCACGCCAGGATCCGAGGAGGCCGCCATGGATGACCTGGGCGCCGGCGAGCAGGCGATCGCCATCGATGGTGGACTCATGCGCCCCACTGCGATCTCGACGTCCACCCCACACCCGGGCAGCCCGAGGAGGAACACCATCACCGTAGTCTTCCACGCACAGGACACGTCCTGATCTTCGTGTGGCCGCGAGGTCGATTTGATCACGAAATCCGAGCTCACCGGTCACAAGGAACCAACAGCCGATTTCACACGCGGGAGCCCATGATGACGTTCAGATTGGACCGAGTGTTCGCAGGTCCCTGGCTCGCTGCCGGGGGATGCCTCCTGAGCATCTCGTGCACTGGCACCCTCGGGAGCGATAGCGCTCCGGAGCGGAGCGATGGCGCTCCGGAGCAGGGCGCCGACATCGCTGTAGATGCGATGCCCCTGCACCACATGACAGCCTCGGAGTACAATTCCACGGTCGCCCACCTCCTGGGAACGAGCCAGAGGCCCGCGGACGGCTTCCCGGCCTTCGGCGCGAAGGGCTTCGACGCGAACGTGAGCGCGCTCTCGAACCTCTCGCCGGTCCTGGTCCAGGGGTATTACGACGCCGCCAGGGACCTCGCCGAGGACGCGTTCTCGGACGAGGCGCAGCGCGCCAAGATCCTCGTGTGCGACCCGGCTCAAGGCGCGGACGGCGTGTGCGCGCGCGAGATCATCGAGCGCTTCGGGCTGCGCGCGTTCCGGCGCCCGCTCGACGCGGCGGAGGTCGATCGGTACGCGGCGCAGTACACCAACGCGCGGACCGCCCTCGAGATGTCCCCCGTCCAGGCGGTGCAGCACGTCGTCCGGACCCTGCTGACGTCGCCGCATTTCCTCCTCCGGATCGAGCTGGGCCCCGACTCGGCGAGATCGCCGGGCGCCCTCAACGGCTACGAGGTCGCGTCGCGCCTCTCGTACCTGCTCTGGAGCTCGCTGCCGGACGAGGAGCTCTTCGACGCGGCGGAGGCCGATGAGCTGGCCACCGAGGGCGAGCTCGAGCAGCAGGTGGACCGGATGCTGGCCGACCCGAAGAGCGCCGCCTTCTTCCAGAACTTCTTCGGGCAGTGGCTCGGCACGCGCACGCTCCCCAGCCACAACGCCGACGCGACCCGGTTCCCGAGCTGGAACGACGAGGTGAAGGACGCGATGCTCGAGCAGGTCAACGCCTACTTCGCGAGCTTCACGACCGGCGGGCGGCCCTGGTCCGAGTTCCTCACGGCGCCCCACCCGGAGAGCAAGCTGCTCGAGCCGCTCTACACGAACGACCCCGAGGGCGGGCGCGAGGGGTTCCTCACGCTCCCCGCGTTCCTGACGCTGTCGTCGCGCGCCGACCGGACCTCTCCCACGTCCCGCGCAAAGACGATCATGGAACAGCTCTTCTGCGTGCCCATGGCGCCGCCCGCCAACGTGGACATCCCGGAGCTCGGCGCCGCGGGCGGGGACGAGGCCCCCGTTCTCAATGTGCGCCAGGAGCTCGAGAAGCACCGCGCGTCGCCCGACTGTGCGAGCTGCCACGACGTGCTCGACCCGATCGGGCTCAGCCTGGAGAACTTCGACCCGATCGGCGCCTACCGGACCGCGTACCCGAACGGCGACCCGATCGACGCGACGGGGGTGTACGGCGGCGTGACGTTCCAGGACATCTCCGGCCTCGTGCCGGCGCTCATGGAGGCCGCCCAGTCGGGGACGTGCCCCTCCGAGCAGCTCTTCAGCTATGCCCTGCGCCGACGCCCGAGCGGCGAGGACAGGACGCGGCTCAAGGGGATCACCGCGCGCTGGGGCGGCGGGACGGTCGCGGATCTGGTGAAGCAGGTGGTGATCAGCGAGGCGTTCCGCCTTCGAGCGAAGGGCGAGGGGCGGTGAGGCCGCGCGGGTTGTTGCTGCACGAGACGAGGCACGAAGGAGCGATGCGCACATGAAACGCTTGATGACACGCAGAAATCTGTTGCGCGGCGCGGGCGTCTGCCTGGCGCTGCCGTGGCTCGAGAGCCTCGCGCCGCGCGGGGCGCGCGCAGGGGAGCCCGGCACCCCGAAGCGCTTCCTGCTCTGCACCTTCCCGAACGGGGCGCCCCATCACTGGTGGGAGACGGCCCCGGCGTTCGGAAAGACGTTGAAGGGCGCCGACTTCAAGCTGCCGAGGGTGCTCGAGCACTTCGCGCCGGTGAAGTCGAAGATGCTCATGATAAGCCGCCTCGGCAACTACACGTGGAGCACGGAGCAGCACCCCTACATCGAGCCTTCCCACTCACGCCTCGGCGCGGCGCTCTCGACCTGCGTGGACGCCGATCAGATGGGGAGGGAGGCGCGCCAGGACCTCGGCGAGTGGGTGGGCAACGGCGTCTCGGTCGACCAGCTCATCGTCCAGAAGGCAGGCCCGGAGCAGGCGACCCGCATCCCGTCGCTGCAGACGGGGCTCGGGGTCAAGCCCGGCTTCTTCGACCAGCGCAGCTACGCCTACAACCAGGTCGTCTCCTGGAAGAGCCCGCGCGAGCCGCTGAAGCGCTCGGTCAACCCGAAGGCGGTGTTCGACGCGCTCGTCGGCGCGGGCGCGGGGTCCGCCGTGCCAGGGCAGAGCGACGAGGAGGCCAGGATCGAGGCGGAGCGCCGCGCGGCGACCGAGAAGAGCGTCATCGACGGCGTGCTCGCGGACGCGAACTCGCTCATGAACCGGGTCGGCTCCGGCGATCGCAAGATCGTCCAGCAATACCTGGACTCGCTGCGCGAGATCGAGAAGAACGCGACCCGCGTCGAGTCGACGATGACGCCGACGACCCTGGGCTGCAGCCCGATCAGCCAGCCCGGCGTGGTCCCCGAGCCGCCGGGCCAGGCGGAGGGGCTCAACGAGAACGACAACACCGGAGCCGGCCCGTACAAGCACGAGGATCACGCGAAGGTCATGATCGACCTCATCGTCATGGCCATCCAATGCGACGTGACGCGCGTCATCACCCACATGCACGACGACATGCGCTCCGAGTTCGAGTATCGGTGCATCCCGGAGGACGTCCGCGCCAAGGTGGGGCTCGCGTACAGGAGAGAGAGCAGCCTGCACTACCACTCCGCCCAGCACGCCGCCGGCAACCTGGACCGCGCGACCCAGGACGGCCAGTACAAGATCATCACACAGAGCAACCTCGACTACGCGGCGATCAACTGCTGGCTCAACCAGAAGAGCGCGGAGCTCGCGCAGCGGCTCGACGCGATCCCCGAGGGCGACGGCACGGTGCTCGATCACTCGGTCATGGTGCACATGAGCGAGATGCGCTCGCACGATCACGACGGGTACGACCTGCCCATCGTGCTCCTCGGCGGCGACGGCGTCTTCTTGAACGACGCGCACGTCGCCTACGGCGCCCTCGGCAGCGATCGCCAGCTCCGCGATCTCTGGTTCACCATCATGAACCAGTACTACGGCCTGGGCGTCTCGTCGTTCGGCGAGGATCGCCGCGGCCAGCCGAACGCGCTGCTCGAGGAGATCCTGCGGTAGCGCGGTCCCCCCGTCGGCGCCGGCGCTCCACGGCGACCTCCACGAGGAGCTTCTTCACGGCATCTGCTCCAGCGCGGTGGCCACGGGGTGGGCCGAGGCCGGCCGATCGCGGCGGTCGCACGCGCCTCGGGCCGCCTCGGCGGGCGCCGCCGGCACCGGCGCCCGTCGAGGCCGCTCGCGCCTTGGCGGCGCGGCGGCCTGCTTGGGCTATGCTCACGCCGTGCGCGAGCGTGATGCCCACCATGTGGAGATCGACCGGCAGCGGCACGTCGAGTACCGCGATCCCAGCGAGTTCGACCGGATCGCCTTCGCCATGCGCGCGCTGGACCGCCTGCGGCCGAAGCGGATGACCGTGGCCGTCTACCCGGCCCTGGCATCGCTCCGCGTCGAGCGCGGGAGCAACTTGCAGCGCGGCGAGGGGGGCTCCTGGGCGATCGTCGGCATCCCGCCGCACGCGAGCCGCGAGCACATCGCCTACGCCCTCGCGGAGCTCGCCGGGGTCGAGTCGGTGCCCTACGCGGTGCAGAGCCTCCTCGCCGCCGACAGGAACGCCGGCGCCTAGGCGCGCCCGCTCGGAGGAGCCGTGCTCGCGGATCGAGCGCGGCCCCCGCCGCTCTCGCGCGCCTCGATCAGCACCGCTTCCGGCGCGCTCTCCGTGGTGTGGGACCGACCCGCACGTACGCCGCGCCCGCGCCTCCCCGGCCCGCGCCCTCGGCGGCGCACGCCGGAAGTTGCCGCCGGCCCGAGATCGCCGGAGCCGGGAGCGCGCGGCAGATGGTATTGCGCCCAGCACCAGGGAGAGCGAGTCTGCTCGCGTGCCCGCTCCGATCCGGCGACACATCGAGCGCCACCGCGCCGCCAAGGCGGTGTGGAGCGTCATCATCAGCCTGGATCGCCACAACGCGCCGCGCGCCGCGAGCGCCATGGCCTTCGACGCGTTCCTCAGCCTGATCCCCCTCGCCGCCTTCGCCGGCTACGTGCTCAGCCGGATCCACCAGTGGTCGGACGTCGTGGTGCGGCCGATCCTCCAGGCGGCGCCGCCGGGGGTGGCCGTGCTCGTCTCGGAGGAGCTCATCCGGCTCTCGCAGTCCTCGGCGGTCGCCCCGATCAGCATCACCGGCTTCCTCTGGATCACGTCCTCCGGGCTCTCGACCGCCATGGGCGTGTTCGACACCATCTACAACACGCGCGAGCGCCCCTGGTACATCCGCAGGGCGATCGCGGCGGCGTGCGTGATGGCCAGCCTGGCCGTGGTGCCCGTGGTCGCCGGCGTCGGCTTGCTGATCAGCACGCTGTCGGGCTCCATCGGCGCCCGCATCGTCGCGTTCGCGCTCCCCGCGGGGCTCGTCATCTGCATGGTCGCCGCGTTCTTCAGGATCTCGATCCAGCGGCCGAACGTCGAGCGACGCCGGATCTTCCCGGGCGCGGTGCTCACCGTGGTGCTCTGGTCGATCGTGTCGACCCTCTTCTCCCTCTACGTCGCCACCCTCGGCCGCTACGCCACGTTCTACGGGAGCCTCGCGACCGTCGCGATCTTCCTCTTCTGGCTGTGGCTGCTGGCCCTCGCGCTCCTCATCGGCGGCGAGCTGAACGCCCGCCTGGAGCGCGAGCGCGATGGGATGATCTCGATCCCGCCCCCGGGCAAGTGGAGCGCGCTGGAGCTCTCCCAGCTGCTCCACATCTCCGACCTGCCCCAGAGCTCCACGCCCCTGCCCCAGAGCTCCACGCCCCTGCCCCAGAGCTCCACACAGCCGCAGAGCGCCACGCTGCCCCGCGGCTCCGCGGGGCTGCTCACCGACAGCGACGGCGCGCAGCAAGACGAGGAGCGCGGCGCCCCGAGCTCGCCTCCGGCGCGGCGCGCCGCGGGCTAGGCCGGCGCGCCGGGAGGCCGATGCCCCCGGCGGCTGCGCTGAAGGACGGACGGTCGACGCCCGACAGCTCGGCTCGGCACGGGCGGTGAAAGCTCCGCCGATCGTTCGCCGCTCGGCGCTCACTCGGCGCGCATTCGCACGGTGGGTGCGCGCACTTCGCGCAGGGAGGTGTCGAGGGCGGGCGTGAGGGGGAGCAGTCGAGCGTGCACGCGCACTACGGAGCGGGCGGTGACGGGGGCGGCAGCCGACGCGCCGCGCCTTTGCCAGGGGATGCCGGGCTGTACTTCCTCGGATCGCTGCACGAGCTCGTCGCCGTCGGCCTGCACCGCCCGGCGCTCGAGGCGCTGTGCGCAGGGCAGCGCGACCTCGCGGAGCCGCCCATCGATCGCGCGTACCTGCTCAAGATCCTCGACGAGGAGATCTCCCGGCAGTTCGGTCACCCGCTCCGGCCGCTCATCGAGCTCGTGCTCAACGCCGCCGACGCGGCCCGCGCGCCGCAGCCGCTCGTCGACGTCACCGTCACCGACGGGCGGGTCGACGTCTGCGACACCGGCGTCGGCATGGGGCTGCGGGCAATCCTCTCACGGCTGCTCATCCCGTTCGCGACAGACAAGCGGCCCGGGATCGATCTGGGCCGCTTCGGCGTCGGGTTCTTCTCGGTGCTCGGGTTCGGGCTCCCGGATCCGGAGAGCTTCAGCCTGCACCTCACCACCGGCGACGGCATCGAGGGGTGGGCGATCCGCGTCGTGGCCTGGCCCGGCGCGGGCGACGCGCCGGACGCGCCCACCTCGGCGCCGGAGGAGGTCGGGAGCGCCCGCGGCCGCGCGGCGCCCGAGCTCGCCGCCGCCCTCATGTGCTCGGTCCGCCGGATCGCGCCGCTGCTCGGCACGCGCGTGCGCGTCACGTCGGCGCTGCTCGAGGCGAGCGCGGTGCGCGTGTACCTGCGCGACGCGCTCCACTTCTTCCCCGCGAGCCGCGCCCTCGTGCTGCTCGACGGCGCCGCCGTGAACGACGGCCGGCTCATCTCGGGCGGGCAGCTCGTCCAGGAGCGGATCGCGCATCCCGGTGGAGCCCTCGCCGGGGCGGGCGGCCCCGCCGGCGCGGGCGCGCCGGGCGCCGGGGCGGGCGGCCCCGCGGGGGCGGCGCGCGCGCGTCTCGAGGAGGCCGAGGAGGCGCACGAGCGCGCGCTCCTCGCGCGCTTCCACGTCGGCGGGCGGGGGCTGCTCCCGAGCATCTCGGCGGCCACCTTCCACGCCGGCGTCAAGGTCGACGCCTGCCTCGCCCTCGCCGAGCTCGCGCTCATCGATTTCCCGGCCGCGGTGGAGCTGACCGAGGGGCGCGACGCGCTCAAGGTCGGGCCGGAGTTCACCGCTGTCGCGACGGCCTTCTACCGGCGGCTCATCCAGCTCGCCGCCGCGAGCGGCGAGGGCCGGCGCACGCGCGACCGGCTCGCCGAGATGGCCGCGCAGATCAGCGCCCTCATGCTGCAGTCCGCGGGCTGGGACGAGGTGGCCCGCGATCTCGCGCGCGCCCTGCTCGGCCCCGGCCGCTGCATGGTGACGCCCGAGCGGCGCGAGGCGCTGCTCGGGTTCCTCGGGCCGAGCGTGGCCGAGCGGCTCTTCGTGCCCGAGAGCTTCTGGGCGGAGCGCGAGTGGCAGCCGTACCTGCCCGGCGAGCGCGAGCTCCTCGAGGACGAGCTCGAGCTCGACCCCGCGGAGACGCTCTCGGCCCTCGCGCGGCGCCGCGGCGACCTCGCGGGGCTGCCGCTGCTGCTCGCCCGCGCGGCGAACCCGCACACGACCATGGTCGCCCTCTGCCGCAGCCGGCTCCCGCCCGACCGCGGCGGCGCGGACGGCGCGGCGCCGCGCCGGGCTCCGGGCGCGCCCCCGCTCCCTGAGGCGGCGGGGCGGCGGCCTGCTGGCCCGCTGCCGTGCCTCGGGACGCGCCGGCTCCTGCTCATCCGCGACGACAGCCCGGCGGTGCGGCGGCCCTCCGGCTGGAGCGACTGGTACGCGCTGCGCGCCGCCTTCGACCGGGCCTCCGGGGTGCGCGAGGCCGATCTCGAGCGCGATCTCATCGTCGGCGAACCCGTGGACGGGGCGGCCTGCGCCGCGTCCCGGCCCGGTGAAAGGACGTCCGGAGGCGAGCCATGACCCAGATTTCCTACGGGCTTTTCTCGGAGCTGCTCCTCGTGCGGATCCACGGCCGCGCCGAGGCCTACCTCGAGGCGAGCAGCGCCGAGCGCCTCGCGCTCGTCGCCGCCTGCCGCAGCGAGGCCACGGTGCCCGACCTCGCGCAGCGCATCCTCTCGCGCACCATCTACGCGCAAGCGTCGTCGCGGATCGGCCCGCTGCGCGAGCTGCTCCAGAACGCGCTCGACGCCTCGCCCGTCGGCGCGCGCATCGAGGTCCGCTCGACCGAGGACGGGCGCGAGATCTCGGTCACCGACCAGGGCCGCGGCATGACCCGGACCGAGCTCCTGACCGACCTGCTCGTCCCCTTCCGGAGCGGCAAGGCAGGCGAGCTCGACGCGATCGGCGAGCACGGGATCGGCTTCTTC
This sequence comes from Sorangium sp. So ce321, assembly GCF_051530195.1. Classification (NCBI taxonomy): domain Bacteria; kingdom Pseudomonadati; phylum Myxococcota; order Polyangiales; family Polyangiaceae; genus Sorangium; species Sorangium sp. So ce321. The sequence goes on from NZ_CP150329.1 coordinate 10,799,959, forward strand.
TCGGCGCTGGAGATCGCGCCCTGGATCGAGGTCGTCACGGCGACGGCCTCGGGCGGGCACCGGCTGCTCGTCGCGCCGCTCGGCGCGGGGCCGCGCCACGAGGACTTCTCGTGGACGCTGCTGCCCCTGCCCCGGCCGTCTCCCACGCCCTCGCCGCCCGCGGGGGAACACGCCGCGCGCCCCGGGCGCGTGCCGGCGCCGCCGCGCCGCCCGGCGACGGGCACCTCGGTGCGGCTCTCGCTGGCGCAGCCGATCTCGCGGCCGGCGCTCGCCGCGGAGATCGCCGCGGCGGCGGGGCTTGTCGACCCGGCGGTCGCGCGGATCTACGTGGACGGCGCGCTCGTCAACACGGCGCGGGCGCGCCTCCGCCGCGCCGCGGAGGTGCCGCTCCGGCTGCCGCCGTCGGGCGACATCTGCGGCGCGCTCGAGCTGTTCGTGGGCCGGGGCGACGGCGTCGAGCCGCAGCTCACGATCACCCAGAAGGGGCTCACCGTGGCGACGCGGGTCGACCCCTTCCCTGGCCCGGAGCTCGGGCTGCACCGCGAGCTCGCGCGGGCGATCACGGCGGCCGGCTTCGGCCTCGTCGCGGAGCTGCCGCTCGGCGTGCCGCTCAACAAGGGCCGCTCCGCGGTCGCGGCGAGCGCGTCCGCGGCGGTCGAGGCGGCGCTCGTCGCTGCGTTCGAGCGCTTCATCCTGCGCGACGCCCTGTACGACCGCGAGCTCCTGCGCGCGGTGGATCACCGGCTCTCGTCGGTGCTCGACCGGCTCGTGCACGCGGCGCTGCTCGGCGAGAGCATCATGATCGCCTCCGCCCAGGCGGCGGACGAGCTCGATCCGCTCGCGCGCACGCCCACGGTGGCGGCGCCCGAGCAGGTCATCCGCTTCGCGGGCGGGCTGCTCGACGCGCCCCTCTTCCGGTCGATCGTGGTCGACGCAGGCCAGCGGCCGCCGGGGGCGCCGCCCGCGCCCCTCGGCCAGCTCCACTGGCGCGGCGCGGCGCTCACGCTGCGCGAGCTGCTCCAGGCCCACCGTGCCGGCGTGCTCCGCCCGCTCGAGGGCGCCCCGCTGCTGCCGTCGACCCAGGCCCGGAGCACCGCCCGCTGGCCGCTGGGCGCCTCGTCGGCGGCGCCCGAGCCAGCGGCCGGGGCGCCGGGCGCGCGGCCCGGGGAGCTCGTGTACCTCGCGCTCGACGAGCCGCTGGCGCTGGCGTTCTGGCGGCGCCTCGCCACCGAGGGCGCGGCCGCGCAGCACGCCCAGCCCGCCGCGGCGGCGGCGCCGCCGCGGCCGCCGGGCGCCGCGCCGTGCCCGATGCCCCGCACCTCGCGCGACGTGCTCCTGAAGACGGCGGCCGACGTGCCCGGCGTCCGCGCCGCGGCCGCGGCCATGACGATCATCGAGCGGCTCGACGCGGCGATCTCCGAGTCGGCGGACCTGCCGACGTCGCCGATCTGGGCGCACCAGGACCTCTACGGCCCCGACGAGATGGCGCACACCGACGGGAGCGGCATCAGCGTGAACCTCGCCTCGGCGCGGGTGCGGGCGCTGCTCACCGCGGTGCTCCTGCGCGACGACGCCGTCGCGTTCACCGCGCTCACCGATCTCCTGCTCCACGAGAAGACGCACGTCTCGCTGGCGAGCTACGTCCCGCGCCCCATGGCCGAGCACGGCACGAGCTTCTACCGCCGCAAGGACTGGATGCGACGCCGCTTGCTCGCGGCGATCACGAGCGGCGCTGTCGTCGACCCGATCCGCTGGCTCGCGGTCGCGCGGCGAGGGCTCGTGAGCTCGGCGCTGCCGGCCCCGGAGGAGCTCTCGCGGGCTTTTCAGGCGGCGGCCGCGGCGGCGTGAAGGGTGCGCGGCTCGCTGGGGAGCGGTGTTTGAGGCCACCGCGGCGGCTGCGGTTCAACCTGGAGGCTGTCCACAGGCTCGGGGGTGAATTGAATTTCAACCCGGAGGCTGTCCGCAGGCTCGGGGGTGAATTGAATTTCAACCTGGAGGCTGTCCGCAGGTGATGGGGGTGAATTGAATTTCAACCTGGAGGCTGTCCGCAGGTAGTGGGGGTGAATTGAATTTCAACCCGAGGCTATCGTGAGCAGGCTGTCGTGAGAAAGCTCACTTCGGACCGAGCTTCAGGCGTCGAGCCCGAGGATGCGCAAGAGATGGAGCTCCGTCTCCCTCCGGAACGGCTCCTGTTCCTCAAACTCGGCGCGGAGCGCGTCGAGGGCCCATTGTGCCGCCTCGCGCGCGTCCGGCCTACCGAGCGCCGAGCGGCTCGCGGCGATCCGGCAGAGCGCCAGCGCCCCATCTTGCGAAGCGAGGCCACCATCGAGTTGCCATTGATGGGGATGTTGTCCGGTGCTGGAGAGCGCCTCACCTCGCGCAGCAATGCTGGCGTGAAGTGGCGCAGCCTCGAGGGCCTTGCCGGCGAACGTTTCGGCCTCCGCGTGACGCCCCTGCGCGGCGAGCACGTCCGCGAGGCTGATCTCAATCTGGACGACGCTCGAACAGGCGCTCACCTTCGCTCGCTCGGAGCACCTGGGATTGAAGGAACAGCGCCTCGGCTCGCTCGAAGCTGACGATGCGATCGAGCCCCTGGTGGAGAACGCCGCGTCGCCGGCAGCCCCGTCGATCGCGCCGCCCCCGCGGCGCCGCTCGTCGAGGATAGCGACGAGGCCGAACCGGCGGAGGAGCGCGCCGTCGCGGCGCTCTCAGACCGTGATCACACTGCCCCACGGACACCTTGGCCGGCACAGCTCGGCACATTCCGTCGGCGCGCGATCGCCGGGGCCGCGCGCTCCGGGGCTCAGCGGGAGACGAGGTCCTTCATCCAGGCGACGTCGTCGGGCCTCGTCTCCTGGATCGCGCCGGCCCACTCCTCGTCGGTCATGCGCGCGAAGTCCTCGGTGATCTTCTCGAAGTACGACGAGGCGAGCCCCACGAACGCGCGCGGCGTCCCGCAGGGGTCGGCGGTGACGACCATGAGCCGCGGCAGGCCGGTGCCCACGTGCAGCACGCGCCCGACCGGTGACCCGAGCTCGTCGGTCGGCTGCGTGTGCACGTCGGCGATCGTCGGATCCTGGGTCACGCCCTCGATCACGTTGAAGAAGAGCTCGGCGTACCAGCCCTCGGCGCCCTCGGGGGAGCCGCAGCCCATCTGGATCTTGACCGCCTGGTTGATGAAATCGAGGTGCGCCTGCGTGAGGGGCACGCCGGCGCGCTCGTTCGTGGCCATCTCGCCGAGTATCGTCGCGACGTCGTGGAGCCGCGTGAAGTAGGCCGGGATCGCCTCCTCGAGCCACGGCGCGCTCGAGAGATCGAGCGTCTCGACGACCTTGCCGCCGTGCTCGGCCAGCTCGGCGATGCGCGCGTAGAACGCCGGGTACGGGTCCACGTAGGCGTCCGGGAACTCGCAGGTGGCGCCGCCGGTGTACGACTGCTTGGCGTAGAGCAACGTGTCGTGCCGGAGCTCGGCCCAGGAGGCGAGCTGGGTGTTCAGCAGGCGCCGGCCCCACGCCTCGGTCTTCGCCACCTCCGGCAGCCCCTCGGTGTCGGCGAGCGCCCGCGCCGGCGACAGCTCCCGCAGCGCGACGAGCCAGCGGTTGTAGAGGTTCTTGCTCCAGAAGTCCGCCGGGTGCGCGTCGACGAGCACGCGCATCATGTGCAGGTCGGGCGCGTAGCGGAACTGGCCGAGCTCGGACCCGAGCAGCAGGCCCGCCTGATCGTTGCCCAGCGCGGCGAAGCCCACGTCGAGCGGGTTCGGCATCATGCGCTTGACGGCGCCGCCCTGCACCCGGTCGTAGACGACGTTCGAGAACACGTGCGAGTCGACCACGTACCGCTGGCCGAGCATCGCGAAGCTCGACGAGAGCGGCAGCGTGCCCTTGCCGAGCCCGTTGATCATGATGTGGCTCGAGATCCGCTGCGTCCCGTGCCCCTTCTTCACGATGACCTCGGCGATCCGCTCGTCCGCGACGCCGGCGAGCCCGGCGGCGTCGCTGAGGTCGAGGTCCTTGAGCAGGGCGTCGAGCTCGGGCAGCGTCATGTAGTCGCTCTCGCCGACGAAGGCCTGGATCGCGTCGTCGATGCGCGTGTAGCGGTCGAGGGTCTTCGCCTCGGCGAGCGCGCGCAGCACGTACGCGCCCTCGAGCTGCCGCCGCTGGAAGAGCTGCGTGCCGTCGGGCTGGGTCTCCAGGAAGCGGAAGTCCACGCGGCCGAGCCACATCATGCTGCGGAAGTAGCGCCCGAGCTCGGGCTGGTCGGTGTAGTGGCCGCGGGGCTCGAACTGCGAGAAGTCCATGGTCCGGTCGGAGCCGAAGAGGCTCACCTCGGCCGTGCCCTGGTGGGCCCTGGCGCCCGCGACGAGCTCGTCGATCGTCGCGGCGCTGGCGCCCGCGACGGGCGCGACGCTCTCCTCGGTGAGCAGCGCGAGCGCCACGGCCGTGAAGAGGTCCGCGTCGGCGCGCGCCTCGTCGCCGAGCTCGCTGCCCGCGCCGGCGGCGAGCCGCGCGCGCATCTCCTCGAGCATCCTGGTGAGCTCGGGGGCGAGCGCCGCGAGCTCCACGGCCTTGAGGATCGCGTCGTAGGAGCGGTGGACCGCGTACAGGATCGAGTCCGCGGAGACGTAGAGCGGCAGGTCGAGCGCGTAGATGCTCTCGTATCCGTACACGAAGGTCGGGAAGCTCTTCTTCTCCGAGATGACGAAGCCGTTCTTCGAGAGCTTCGCGAGCTCGTCCGCGTCGAGGCCGAGCGAGGAGCCCTGGATGAGCGACAGGTGCTCCGCGTCCGCCGGCGCGTAGGGCAGGCTCGAGGCGAAGGCGACGGCGTACTTCGAGGCGAAGTCCCCGGCGGTCATGTCCGCCGAGGCCTCGCGCTCGCCGAGCAGCGCGGTGAGCTCCGCCTGCTGCTCGGGCCCGAGCTGCGCGGGCGGAGTCTCCGTGCCGCCCGGGCCGGGCTCGGGCTGCGGGCGGCTCTCGCCGGAGCAGCCGCCGGCGAGGGCGAGGAGGATCGCGGCGATGGAAAAGTGAAGGAGCGTTCTGGGCATCGGGTTCCCCTTTCAGAGCGCGCCTCTCCGTGGGCGCGGCATGCCCGACGTGAGCAAGGACGATGCCGGGCTCGCCGTCGCGGCCACGATGCCTGTCAAGTCAAGCCGGCCTGGGCTTCTGGAGCTGCTTCATGGCGTATCCAATACCAGTCTGCAGCGAGCCGAACGTGTAGATGCCACCGAGGTTGAACTCGAGTGCCATGAGCGCCGTGGCGACCTCTGGCCGGATGCCGGTCAGCACCACCTGCGCGCCGAGGAGCTTGACCGCCTTCACCGCGTTGGCGATGCCCTGCACCGCCCGCGCATCGATTTTCCGCACGCCGGTGATATCGATGATGACGATCCGCGCCTCCCGCGCCACGACGCCGTTCAGCAGCGTCTCCATGATCTGCATCGAGCGGCGATCGTCCACGGAGCCGATCACCGGCATGGCCAGGATCTGGTCCGCGATCGGCATGAGCGGCGTCGAGAGCTCCTCGAGCAGGAGCGCCTGGGTCTCCACCACCTGCTGGAGGCGCTGGCGCTCCTCCTCCTCGAGGCGCTTGCGCTCGGTGAGATCTCGCGCGACGCAGACGAGCCCCTGGCTCTCCCCGACGCTGTCGGAGATGACGGAGGTCGAGAGAGAGACAGCGATGATCTCCCCTGCCTTCTTCTGAAACGCCGTCTCCTCGAGCAGGATGCTGCTCTCGTCAGTGCCCATGGCGCAGGGGAACGCGGCTGGAAAGATGCTGCTGGCAGGCGCGCCCACGAGCTCCTCGGCGGCGTAGCCCGACAGGCGGCACGCCGCGGCGTTCACGCTGGCGATGGTGCCCGCCTTGTCCACGACGACGAGCAGATCGCTCATCGACTGGAGGATGTTATCGACGTACTCCTTGGACACCACCCTGGAGGCCAGCTCCTCGGCCACCATGTTCAGGCCGAGCGCCAGCGCGTCCCAGGCGTCGCCTTCCTCGCTGACCTCCGCTCGCTTCGAGAAGTCGAACGACACGATGGAGTTGAGCATCACCATGATCTCGTTGAGCCGGCGCTCCAACCGCTCCTCCCTCGCTCGCCGGTCGAGCACCTCCTCCACCAGCGCCTGGGCGGCGCGCTTCGCCAGGTCGAAGCTGGCCACGCCTGGGACCACGCCCAGCGCTGGATTCCCCTCAAGGAGGACCGAGCAGAGTTCCGCAACACGAGAGTCGGTCGACGGCTCTCCTTCGCTCACGAACGAAACCCTTTCAACCACTCGACCGCGGCCGTCTCGTCGGAGAAAATCTTCGACGGGTTGGCGCGCCTCCCGTTGATCGCGCTGTAGACCGCCAGCCAGATGTTCGCGATGGTCGTGCTCAAGGGCGAGTCGGTCAGCATCGCCAGAGCAGGCCAGCTCGCCATCGACTCGGGGCCTCCGTAGTAGGACCGGGCGTCGCGGTCGATCGCCCTCACCTTGGTGAGATCGACGAGCGCCGGCCGCCGCACGCCGTTGCCGATCGTGTTGATGCCGGCGATGACCTCTCTGGCGATCTGGAGTGTCTGATGGGTCCCGGGCGCGAACTCGACCCGGACAATCCCGTTCACCTCGTCGAGCCAGATCTTGCCGGACGAGAAGGTTACTGCCGCACTGTTGCCCATCCCTGTCCTCCTCACACCGACAGAACGCTCCTGGAGACCCCCCCGCCGTGGACGCACCAGAGCGGCCGCTCCCAGGGCTGCCTCTTCATCTCCTACCGTAGTTACAGGAGTTCCATCGGGGAGTGTAGCATTTCATTGTAGACACCTCGGGAACAGCAGCGCAGCTGCACGCCCGAGCAGACGTCGAGCGAGGGACCACAGGAGCGCTCCGTGTGCTCCGCTCTGCCCTCGACGCGCGGCGCGGCCGCCCGGCGCCCCGCGCACCTCACTGTGGTCCTCAGGGGCGGATATCCACGGCGAGCATGCGCTCCCTGAGCCGCTCTGCCAGGACCCTGACGTGAGGCTCTCGGAGCATCGTATGATGAGATCCTGGCACTTCATGGATCTCGATCGGTTGCGACGAGATCCCATCCAAGGGCTGATAGAGAGTCCCGTAGGGCTCCGTCACCGGACCGAAGGGGCCGGGCGGCGGCTGCTGCGCTGCCCTGAAATAGACCACACGACCTGCATAACAGGGCATCACGTAGGAGCGAGCGGCCCGCCCGTGAGCCGCCCCGAGCCGCTTGACTGCGTCGGTGAAGCCCGGCGCCACGCCGCGCGCCGCGCCGAGGACGAGCTCCGTCAGCTCGCCTTCGTCGAGCCGGCGGAGCTCGTCGTACGCCATCGCGGGGCGGGCCATCCTCGCGGACTCGACGAGCTGCCACAGCCGGCGCTCAGGGGTGCTCCGGATCGAGGTGTAACCATCGATCATGGCCAGCAGCGCGACGCGCTCACCGCACCTCACGAGCTGGTGGGCCATCTCGAACGCAACGAGCCCGCCGAGCGACCAGCCGCCGAGCAGGTAAGGGCCAGTCTGCTTCACGGCCCGGATGGCCTCGAGGTAACGCGCGGCCATGTCCTCGATCCGATCGTCGGGCGCGGCGCCGTCGTCCAGCCCGCTCGCCTGGATGCCGTAGAAGGGCCGCTCCGTCCCAAGGTGGCGAGCGAGATCGGTGTAGCAGAGCACCGGCCCGCCGAACGGGTGTACACAGAAGAACGGCGATCCCTCGCCGCCGGGCTGGATCGCGACGAGCGGCGACCTTCGCGGCGCGGAGCCGTCCTGGCGCGCGCGCTCGCCGCCCGGCGACGCGGGCAAATCGAGCGCGTCCAGCGTGCGCTCGACGCCTCGCGCGAGCGCCGCGACGCTCGGATGCTCGAGCAGCAGGTTGACCGGCAGCTTGACCTTGAAGCTCAGCTCGAGCCGGTTGCGGAGCTCCAGGCTCATCAGCGAGTCGAGCCCGAGATCGAGCAAGCTCGCGCCCGGCGCGATCCTCTCTGGACCGTCCAGCCCCAGCGTCTGCGCCACGGAGGTCTGCAGCCACCCCTCCAGCAGCCGCCGGCGCTCGTCGGCCGTGGCCGCCCTGAGACGCTCGACCAGGGGGCTCGCCGCCGCCCCACCCGCCGGCTCGGGCGCGGGCGCGCCGCCGGACGCGCGCGGCGCGCCCGGGGCGTCCGGCGCCTCCGGTCGCTCGCGCTGGACCCAGTGCCGCGTCCGCTGCCAGGCATACGTCGGCAGCGAGACGCAGCGACCTCCAGCCGGATAGAGGCGCTTCCACTCGACGGCATGGCCGTGCGCGTGGAGCGCCCCGAGCGACTGCAGCAGGCACCGCCGCGCCGGGAGCCCTCGCCGGAGCGAGGAGACCGCATGAGCCTCCGCCCCCCGCGTGGAGAAGCACTGCTGGAGGTGGCCGGAGAGGACCGGGTGCGGCCCGACCTCGAGGAAGATCCGGTGCCCCGCGGCCAGCGCCGCGTCGACGGCGCCCGCGAACCGCACCGGCTCCCTCATGTTCCTCGCCCAGTACGCCGGTTCGAGCTCGCTCCCCGCGACCGGCGCGCCGGTCACCGTGCTGAACAGGGGCAGCGCCGCCTTCCGCGGAGAGAGCCCGGAGAGCGCGATCTCGAGCTCGCGATCCAGCGGCGCCATCTGCGCGCTGTGGAACGCGTGGCTCACCGGCAGCATGCGGCAGTCCACCCCCTCCTCGTGGAGGCGGCGCAGCACGTCCGAGAGCGCCGCCTCCTCGCCGGCCAGCACGGCCGAGCGCGGATCGTTGACGGCGGCGATGGTGAGCCGATCGCCCGAGGACTCGATGACATGCGCCGCCTGCTCGGCCGGCACCGCGACGAGGGCCATCTTCCCGCGCCCCTTCGTCCGCTGCATCAGGCGCCCGCGCAGCACCACCAGCCGGACGGCTTCGTCCAGGCTCAGGGCGCCCGCGATGTGCGCGGCGGCGACCTCGCCGACGCTGTGCCCGACGACCGCGCCGGGCCGGATGTCCAGGGACCGCCAGAGCTCGGTCATCGCCACCTGGACGGCGAGGAGCGCCGGCTGGGCCACCTCCGTCTCCTGCAAGCGCGAGGTCGCCTCGGGCGCCGCGAGCTCGTCCAGGAGCGACCAGCCCGCGTGGCGCCGCACGAGCGCGTCGCAGGCCTCGAGCGCGGCGCGGTAGCTCGGCTCCTCCGCGAACAGCTCCCGGTGCATACCGGCCCACTGCGACCCCTGCCCCGAGAACACGAAGACCACCCTGGCCCGCGCTCCCGGCTCCGCGACGCCCCGGGTCGCCCCCGGAGGCGCCTGTCCCTCGACGCAGGCGTCCAGCGACGCCGCGAGCTCCTCCCGAGAGCTCCCCACCACGGCCAAGCGGTGGCTGTGGTGGCTCCGCCGGACGCTCGCCGTGTAGGCGATGTCCGAGAGGCGCGGGGACGCGCCGGTGACGGGCTCGCGCAGGAGATCGCGGAGCGCGCGTGCCGCCGCGAGGAGCGCCTCCGGGGTCCGCGCCGAGAGGGGCAGGAGCACGACCGGCGCCTCGCCCGCAGAGGCGGCGGCGCTCGGCGGCGCCTCCTCGAGGATCACATGCGCGTTGGTCCCGCTCAGGCCGAACGCGCTCACGCCGGCGAGGCGCGCAGCGCCGCCCGCCTTCCACGCGAGCTTGCGCGCGGGGATGGTGAGCGACGTGCCCTCCAGCTTGATGCGCGGGTTGAGCGCCCTGAAGTGGAGGTTCGCCGGGATGGCGCCGTGCTGGAGGGCGAGCACCGCCTTGATCAACCCCGCCACACCGGCGGCCGCCTCGAGGTGACCGATGTTCGTCTTCACCGCCCCGAGGACACACCCGGCCTCGGTCGCGCGCGGCCCCCCCAGGACCTGGGCGAGCGCCTCGACCTCGATCGGATCTCCCAGCGGCGTCCCCGTCCCGTGCGTCTCCACATACCCGATCTCCGAGGCCTGCACGCCGGCGCTCTCCAGGGCCTTCTTCAGCATCGATTGTTGCGAGAGGACGTTGGGAGCGGTCATCCCCGTGGAGCGGCCGTCCTGGTTGACCGCCGAGCCCCGGATGACGGCGCAGATGGGGTCGCCGTCGGCCTGCGCGTCAGAGAGCCGCTTCAGGAGCACGAGCCCGCACCCCTCGCCGCGAACGAAGCCGCTCGCCTCCGCGTCGAAGACCTTGCACCGGCCGTCCGGCGAGAGCGCCCCTGTCGTCGAGATGAGCCGCATCATCACGGGCGACAGGATGAGGTTGACCCCGCCCGAGAGGGCGAGCGAGCACTCGCCGCTCCGCAGGCTCTGGCACGCGAGGTGAATCGCCACGAGCGACGACGAGCACGCCGTATCGACGGTCAGGCTCGGCCCCTGGAGGCCGAGCGTGTAGGACAGCCTGCCTGCGGGGAAAGAGAAGAAATTGCCCGTCATGGCGTGGATGTCCTGCGCGCCGGGCTCGAACGCGCCGCACAGGTGGGCGTAATCGTTGTTGCTCATGCCCAGGAAGACGCCCGTGCTGGTGCCCGCGAGCCGCTCCGGGACCTGCCCCCCCCGCTCCAGGGCCTCCCAGGCCACCTCGAGCAGGAGGCGCTGCTGCGGATCCATGGTCATCGCCTCCCGGGGCGAGATGCCGAAGAACCGCGCGTCGAACAGGTCCACCTCCCGGAGGAAGGCGCCCCAGCGGACAGCGCGCGCCCGCGGATCCGGGGCCTCGTCGGGCGTCAGATCGAGGCGCCACCGCTCGGCGGGGATCTCCATGACCGCGTCCACGCCGTCCTCGAGCAGCCGCCAGTAGGCCTCCGGCGTCGACGCGCCGCCCGGGAACCGGCACGCCATGCCGATGACGGCGATCGGCTCGGACCTGGCGCGCGCGAGGGCATCTCGCTCGGATCGGAGCTCCCGGATGGTGGCGATCGCTTGCCGTAAACGAGCCTCGTAATCTGTCACCGGCGCGCTCATAGCGATTTCCTCCCGCTGGCTAGCGTCAACTCCTCGTCAAGAAGGCTCAGCAACGCACTTCCATCGAGGTCGCCGAGGATGTCGGCGAAGGTCGGCTCGGTCGCCTCCTGAGCAGGAGCGTCAGCCGCCTCGATCTGGGTGAGCAGGTGATCGGCGAGCGATGCGATGTTCGGGTACGTGAACAGCAGCGTCGCCGAGAGCCTGAGCCCGAGGCTGGACTCGAGACGGTTGCGGAACTCGAGGCTCGTCAGCGAGTCCATCCCGAGGCTCGCGAACACCTCGACCGGAGAAACCGCGGCCGGGTTCACGCGGAGCACACGGCCGAGCTGCTCCTTCAGGTGCCCCTCCAGGCGGAACCGGCGCTCCTCGGGCGGCTCCCTCTCCAGCGCATCGCGGATCCGGACGATCTCCGACGACCTCGGCGTCGCGCGGGCGCTCTCGCGCGTGAGCTGGTCCCAGTAGCGCAACCGCGCGACGCTCGGGTAGGACTCGAGCCACCGGTGCACGTTGAACCGGACGACCGCGATCTGGGGCATGTCCGCCGCGAGCAGGCGCTCCAGCATCCGCAGCCCGTCCGCCTCCGTGAGGCTGTCCATTCCCCGGTCGCCCACGCGGCCCATGACGTCGGCCTGCCGGACCGCGATGCCCACGTCGGAGAAGATCCCCCAGTTGATGCTCAGCGCCGGCAGCCCGAGCGCGCGCCGGTGATGCGCGAGGGCGTCCAGGAACGCGCTCGCCGCGGTGTAGTTCCCGTTGCCCGGCGCGCCGAGCAGCGAGGCGACCGACGAGTACATCACGAAGAAGTCGAGCGGCCTGCCCGCCGTCAGGTCGTGCAGGTTCCACGCGCCGTGCATCTTCGGGGCCATGGTCTTCCAGAAGCGCTCGGCGCTCTGCTGCACCACCGTGCTGTCGGCGATGACCATGGCCGCGTGGACGACCCCGCGGAGCGGCGGCGCGCGCCGGTCGATCGCCGCGAGGAGGTCGATGACCTGGTCGCGGCGCGACACGTCCGCCTGGGCCACGACCACCTGCGCGCCCCGCGCCTCCAGCGCGTCAATCGCGCGCCGCGCCTGCTCCGATGCGCCGCTGCGGCCCGACAGCACGAGGTGGCGGGCACCCCGGTCGACCATCCACCGCGCCAGCGAGAGCCCGAGCCCCCCGAGCCCGCCGACGATGAGGTAGCTGCCGTCCGGCCGCAGATCGACGTCGCCGGCGCGCCTGCCCCGCAGCGGGCTGCGCGCGAGCCGCGCGACGTAGCGCCCGCTCGTCCGGAGCGCGATGTGATCCTCGTCGTCCGTCGCGTCGAGCTCGCGCGCGAGCGAGGCGGACTCCTCCCGCGCGCGAGCGGGCGAGAGGTCCACGCGCGTGCACCGGAGCTCCGGGTGCTCGGAGGCGAGCACGCGGCCGAAGCCGAGGAGCGTGGCCTGAGACACCGAGACCGGCGCGGCCTCCGCCACCGCCTGCGCGCCGCGGGTCACGAGCCACAGCCTCGGCGTGTCGCGCCACCCCCTGCGCAGGAGCGCCTGCGCGAGGAACATCGCGCTCAGCGTCCCGAGGCGCTGATCCCGCTCCAGCGTCTCCAGCGTGGCGCCGTCCGCGGCCTGCGCGTCCAGGCTCCACAGGTGCACGATGCCCCGGCACGGCTGGCCGCCGAACGCGTCCTCGAGCAGAAACCGAAACGCGAGGGGATCTGCGGGGTCCAGCTCGTAGAGCCCGGGCCCGAGGCGCGCCGTGACCTCGCCTGTCACCGCGGTGACGCAGGTATCGCCCCGCTGGCGCAGGAGCTCCGCGAGCTCCGCGCCGGTCCCGGTCCGGTCCTCGAGCACGAGCCAGGCGCCGGCGCGCGGCGAGCGGCCCGCGCCGTTCGCCGGCACCGGCGCGCGGCGCTCCCATGCGACGGCGTACAGCAGCTCCTCGTCGTCGTCCGGCGCCGCGAGGTGCCCCTGCAGCGAGGGCGCCCGAGGGCCCTCGTCGATCCAGTAGCGCTCTCGCTGAAAGGGATACGCCGGCAGCGAGATGCAGCGGCCTCCTGACGGATACCGCCGCTTCCAGTCCACCGGGTAGCCGTGCGCGTAGAGCGCCCCGAGCGCCTCCAGCAGGCATCGCTTCTCGTCCCGCTCACGCCGCATCGACGGGAGCGCCGCGCCCCCGGGCGCCCTCGCGTGCAGCCCTTCCTCGATGGCGGGCGTCAGGACCGGGTGCGGGCTCATCTCGATGAACAGCGCGTGCCCGTCGTCCGCGAGCCGCTGTACGGCGCTCGAGAACAGCACCGGATCCCGCAGGTTCCTCGCCCAGTAGTCCGGCCCGAGCTCCTCGCCGCGGCAGATCTCCCCGCTCACGGTCGAGCGCATGGGCACCCGCCCCGCCCCCGGCGCGAGCCCGTCGAGCGCCGCCCGCAGCTCCCCGAGGAGCGGGTCCACCTGCGGGCTGTGCGACGCGACGTCCACCTTCACGCGGCGGCAGAACACCCCTCTCGGCGCGAGCTCCGCCAGGATCTCTTCCAGCGCGAGGGGCTCGCCGGACAGCACCGTCGATCGATCGCTGTTGCTCACCGCCACGGACACGCGCCCCGCGTACGCGGAGATCGCCTGCCGCGCCTGCTCCATGGGCAGCTCCACGAGGGCCATCGCCCCCGCGCCGCTGAGCCGCCGCAGCAGCTTGCTCCGGCGGCAGATGACGCGCGCGGCGTCGTCCAGCGTCAGCGCGCCCGAGACGTGCGCCGCCGCCACCTCGCCCATGCTGTGCCCCACCACGGCGTCCGGCTCCACGCCCCACGAGCGGAAGAGCGCCGACAGGGCCACGCCGATCGCGAAGAGCGTGGGCTGCACGACATCGATCTCCGCGAGGCGCGATCGCTCCTCGCCAGCGTGAAGCTCCTCCAGGAGCGACCACCCCGTTTCCCTCGCGATCGCCGCGTCGCACGCGGCCACGGCCTCGCGGAAGGTCGGCTCCTCCGCGAGGAGCTGCCGCCCCATCCCCAGCCACTGCGAGCCCTGGCCCGGGAACACGAACACGACCCGGGGCCGCGCCGTCGCGCGCGCGTCTCCGCGGGCGATGCCGGCGGCCTCCTCGCCCCGCCCGTAGGCCTCCAGCAGCCCGGCGAGCTCCTGCCGCGAGCCGCCGGTGAGGGCCAAGCGATGCTCGTGGTGGCCGCGCCGTACGCTCGCGGTGTACGCGACGTCCGTGAGGTCCACAGGAGCTCCGGCGGGGCCCTCGACCAGGAAGCACCGGTAAGCCTCCGCCATGGCCGAGAGCGCGGCCGGGCTCCTCGCGGAGAGCGGGAGCAGCACGACGGGCGCGTGGTCGACGGGCGCGGGCGCGGCGGGAGGCGGCGGCTCTTGCAGCACGACGTGCGCGTTGGTCCCGCTGATCCCGAAGGAGCTCACCCCGGCGATCCGCGGCGCGCCTCCGGACGGCCAGGGCAGCGGCGCCGCCGGGATGGTGAACGGCGTGCCTTCGAGCGAGATCCGCGGGTTCAGCGTCTGGAAGTGCAGGTGCCTCGGGATCATCTCGTGGCGCAGCGCCAGCACGACCTTGATGAACCCGGCCACCCCCGCCGCCGCCTCCAGGTGGCCGATGTTGGTCTTCACCGAGCCGAGCCAGCAGGGCAGCCCGTCAGGCCGCGGCCCGCCCAGCACCTCTTTCATCGCCTGCAGCTCGATTGGATCCCCGAGGGAGGTGCCGGTGCCGTGGGCCTCGACGTAGCCCACCTGGGCCGGCGAGACGCGGGCGCTCTCCAGCGCCTGCCGCAGGAGCGCCTGCTGCGAAAGCACGTTCGGCGCCGTCAGCCCCGACGAGCGCCCGTCCTGGTTGACGGCCGAGCCCCGGACGAGCGCCCAGATCCTGTCGCCGTCCCGCTGCGCATCCGAGAGCCGCTTGAGCACGACCATGCCGCAGCCCTCTGCCCGCACATACCCGTTCGCGGCGGCGTCGAACGTCTTGCATCGACCGTCGGGAGAGAGCGCGTGGGTCTGGCCCACCAGGCACATCGTCAGCGGGGACAGGATGAGGCTGACGCCCCCCGCGACCGCCATGTCGCTCTCGCCGCTCCGGAGGCTCTGGCAGGCGAGGTGGATCGCGACCAGCGAGGAGGAGCACGCCGTGTCCACGGTCATGCTCGGCCCCTCGAGGCCGAACACGTAGGACAGCCGCCCCGCGGCGGTGCTCGCCCAGGTGCCGGTCGCGCAGTAGGCGTCGAGCTGCCGGGGATCGAGCGAGGCGACGCGGTGCTGGTAGTCCTGGGCCGCCATGCCGACGAACACGCCGGTCCGGCTGCGGAGGAGGCGCTCGGGGGGCTGCCCTGCGTCCTCGAGCGCCTCCCAGGCCACCTCGAGCAGGAGTCGCTGCTGGGGGTCGAGGCTCGTGGCCTCGCGAGGCGCGATCCCGAAGAAGCGCGCATCGAACTCGTCGACCTTGTCCAGCAACCCGGCCCAGCGCGTCCCCGGCGGGCCGTCGGGGATCGCGTCCTCTGGCCACCGGGTCGCGGGGACCCGCTGGATCGCGTCGACGCCGGCCTCCAGCGCTCGCCAGAACGCCTCGGGGCCGTCTCCGCCTCCGGGCAGCCGGCACGCCAGGCCGACGACCGCGATCGGCTCGACCTCCGGCGCCCCCGCGGGCGGCGCTGCCGCGCCCGGGGCGCGCGGCGCCGGCGTCGGCGGAGGCGACGCGGGCTGAGCTCCGGCGCCGGAGCCCAGCTGCTCGATGAGGTACGCCGAGAGCCCGGCCACATGGGGATAGGTCCAGAGCAAGGTGGACGGCAGCGCCAGCCCCAGGCCGGCCTCCAGGCCGTTGCGCAGCTCCAGGCTCATCAGCGAGTTGATGCCGAGATCGTTGAGCGGCACGTGCCGGTCGATGGAGCCCGGATCGAGCCGCAGGACCCTGGCCGCGAGCTCCCGGACGAAGCGCTCGATCAGCGAGGGTCGCTCCTCCGGCGTCGCGCCGTCGAGCATCGCCCGGAGGCGCGCGACCTCGGGCGCGCGCTGCTTCGCGCGATCGCCCTCCTTGCGCAGGTGCTCCCAGAAGCGCGATACGGCGGCGGTCGGGTAGAACTCGAGCCACTGGCGCAGGTCGAACCTCAGCACGCCGGCCTGGGCCGCCCCTCCCCCGAGCAGGCGCCCCAGCGCGACCAGCGCGTCCGCCTCCGTGAGGAGCCCCGTCCCCCTGCTCGAGAGGCGCGCCGCGGCGCCGTGGCGTCCCTCCGCCGGGGTCTCCTCGGAGAAGAGGCCCCAGTCGATGTTCAGCGCGGGCAGCCCCATGGAGCGCCGGTGGTGGGCGAGCGCGCCGAGGAACGCGTCGGCCGCGGCGGAGCCTGCGTCGCCAGGAGCTCCGAGGAGCGGCATCGCCGAGGCGTGCAGGAGGAAGACATCGAGGGGCTTGTCCGCGGTCAGCTCGTGCAGGTTCCACGCCCCGCGCGCCCGCGCGGCCGCCGCGGTCCAGGAGCGGTGCACGTCGCGCTCCGGCGCGCCGCCGCGCGAGGCGGCCGGCTCCGCGTGGACGACCCCTCGCAGCGCGCCGAACCGCTGCTCGATCGCCGCCACGACCTCGGCCGCCCGCGACGGCTGCGCCACGTCGACCTCGGCCACGGCCACCTGAGCGCCTGCCGCTTCCATCGCGGCGATCTCGCTCCGGGCCGCCTCCGTTGCGCCACCCTCGCCCGTGAGCAGGAGCTGGCGGGCGCCCTTCTCCACCATCCACCGCGCCAGCGAGAGGCCGAACCCCTCCAGGCCTCCGGCGATCAGGTAACCTCCGTCGGCGCGGAAGCTCGCGCTCGCGCCGGGGCTGTCCCCGGGGACGCCGCGCTCGAGCCGCGCCACGTACCGCGCCGCGCCGCGGAGCGCGATCCGGTCCTCGCGATCGGCGGCGTCGAGCTCCCGGAGCAGCGCGGCGGCCTCGCCGGCCGCGGGGGTCGGGCTCAGATCGACGCGCTTGCACCGGAGCTCGGCGTGCTCGGCCGAGAGCACGCCCCCCACGCCCCAGAGCGGCGCCTGGGCCACGGCCACCGGCGCTGTCTCGGCCACGGTCTGCGCTCCGCGGGTCACGAGGCAGAGCTGCGGCGCATCGCGCCACCCCTTACGCGAGAGCGCCTGCGCCAGGGACAGCGCGCTCAGGCCTGCGAGGCGCAGGTCTCCCTCGAGCGTCTCCGGCGTCGTCGCCTCCGCCGCCGCGGCGTTCAGGCCGACGAGATGCACGACGCCCCGGCACGCCGCATCGCCCTCGAACGCGTCGTCCAGCAGCGCCGAGAGCGCCTTGCTGTCCGAGAGGTTCACCTCGTAGCGGCCGTCCTCGAGGCTCGCGGTACGCTCCCCCGGAACGGCGCACACGCACACATCGCCGCGCTGTCTCAGGAGCGCGGCCAGCTCCTCGCCCGTGCCGGCCCGATCCAGGAGCAGGAGCCAGGCGCCGCGCGACGGGCGCGGTGCCGCGGGCGGCAGCGCAGGTTGGCTGCGATGCCACGCGACACTGTAGAGCAGCTCCTCGGCGACCCCGGGCGCCTCGGGGGGCGCCGAGAGCTCGGGCGCGAGCGCGCCGCCCTCGATCCAGTACCGCTCCCGCTGCCAGGGGTACGCCGGCAGCGGGACGCAGCGCCCGCCCGACGGATACTGCAGCTTCCAGCGCACCGGGTAGCCGTGCGCATAGAGGGCCCCGAGCGCCTGCAGCACGCTCCGCCGCTCTCCCTGGTCACGCCGCAGCGTGGGGAGGGCCTTCCCGCCCGTGCCCCGCTCCGACAGGAGCTGCTGGAGGTTGGCCAGGAGCACCGCGTGCGGGCCGACCTCCAGGAAGATCTCGTGGCCGTCCGCCCACGCCGCGGAGACGGCGCGGGCGAGCTGCACGGGCTCACGGATGTTCCGCGCCCAGTATCCCGCGTCGAGCGGCTCGCCCTCGAGGCGCTCGCCCGTGACGGTGCTGTACATCGCGATCGACGCCCGGCCTGCCGCGACCTCCCCCAGCGCGGCCCGGAAGTCTCGCTGCAAGGGCTCCATCTGCGGGCTATGGAAGGCGTAGTTCACCCGCAGCGCGCGGCAGGGCACCTGCCTCGCGCGCAAGCTCGCCACCACCTCCTCGAGCGCGGCCGCGTCGCCGGAGAGCACCACGGAGCGAGCGTCGTTGATCGCCGCGATCGAGAGCCGGTCCGCGCGCCCTTCCAGGACGGCCGCCGCCTCGTCCTCGGACAGCGCGACGGAGGCCATCTTCCCGAGGCCCGTGGCCCGCTGCATGATCCGCCCGCGGATCGTCACGAGCCGGATCGCCTCGTCCAGGCTCAGAACACCGGCGACGTGCGCGGCCGCCACCTCGCCGACGCTGTGGCCGATCACGGCGTCGGGCATGACGCCCAGCGACGTCCACAGCGCCGCCAGGGCCACCTGCACGGCGAAGATCGCCGGCTGGGCGACCTCCGTCAGATCCAGCCGCGAGGTCGCCGCAGGGGCGGCGAGCTCGGCGAGCAGCGAGAAGCCCGCGTGGAGCTTCACGAAGGGCTCGCACGCCTCGAGCGCCGCGCGGAAGGTGGGCTCCTCGGCGAGCAGCTGCTGCCCCATCCCCACCCACTGCGAGCCCTGCCCCGAGAACACGAACACCACCTGGGGCTGCCATCCGAGCACGGTCTGCCCGCTCGCCGCGGCGGGGTGCCCTTCACCACGCGCGCAGGCGCCGAGCGCCTCGGCCAGCTCCTCCCGGGACCGGCCTGCCACGGCGAGGCGAAACTCATGATGGCGACGCCGCACGCTCGCCGTGTAAGCGATGTCCACGAGCCGCGTGTCGGCCGGAGCGCTGCTCAGGAAGCGCTCATAGGCCTCGGCCAGGGCGGCGAGCGCCCCAGGGGTCCTCGCCGACAGGGGCAGCAGCGTGACGGGGGCGTCCGGAAGAGGGGGCGGCGCTGCGATTTCTGGCGCCTCCTCCAGCACGACATGGGCGTTGGTTCCGCTCATCCCGAACGAGCTCACGCCCGCCCGGCGGGGCCGCCCCCCGCGCCGCCACGGCTCGGCCGCCGCCGTCACCGCGATCGGGAGCTCGGCCCACGGGATGCGCGGGTTGAGCGCGCGCGCGTGCAGCTGCGCCGGCAGCTCCCCGCGCCCCAGCGACAGCACCACCTTCATCAGGCCGGCCACCCCCGCCGCCGACTCCAGATGGCCGATGTTCGTCTTCACCGAGCCGATCTTGAGCGGCCGGCCCCCGGGCCTCCCCTCGCCATAGACAGCCGCGAGCGCCTCGACCTCGATGGGATCGCCCAGCGCCGTTCCCGTGCCGTGCGCCTCGACGTAATCGATGTCGCCGGGCGAGAGCCCCGCGCTCGCCAGCGCCTTTCGAACGACCGCCTCCTGCGCCTTGCCGTTCGGCACGGTGATGCCGGCGCTGCGGCCATCGCTGTTCACGGCAGAGCCACGGATGACCGCCAGGACGCGGTCGCCGTCGCGCGCTGCGTCCGACAGGCGCTTCAGCACGACCATGCCGCAGCCCTCGCCCCGGCCATAGCCGTCCGCGTCCGCGGAGAACGTCTTGCACCGCCCGTCCGGCGCCAGCACGTGGAGGCGTGACAGGTACACCTGGAGATGCGGGGCCAGCATCAGCTGGACGCCACCTGCGACCGCAACCCGGCACTCCCCCGCCCACAGGCTCCGGCATGCGAGGTGGATCGCCGTCAGCGACGACGAGCACGCCGTGTCGACGGCCATGCTCGGCCCCTCGAGCCCGAGCGCATGCGAGAGCCGCCCCGCGGAGAAGCTCGTGAACGTCCCCGAGAGCGTGTAGGCGTCCAGCGCCTCGAGGTCCGCGTGCGCCCGCTGCAGGATGCCGTAGTCGCTCGGCCCGATCCCGACGAAGACGCCTGTCTGCGGCTGCTCGCCGGGCACCACGCCCGCGTCCTCCATGGCCTCCCAGATGACCTCGAGCAGCAGCCGGTGCTGCGGATCGAGGTGGACCGCCTCCCGCGGCGCGATCCCGAAGAAGCGCGCGTCGAACTGATCGGGCGCCGCGGCCAGGAACGCGCCCTCCCGGACATACATCTTGCCGGCCGCGTCCGGATCAGGGTCGTAGTACGCCGCGGCGTCCCAGCGGTCCGCCGGGATCGGCGTCACGGCGTCGACCCCCTGCTCGAGCAGCCGCCAGAAGTCCTCCGGGCTCTCCACGCCCCCCGGCAAGCGGCACCCCATCCCCACGATCGCGATCGGCTCGTCGCCGGTCGCGGCGCGCCCTTCGGCGCCGCTGGAGGCCGCGCCATCCACGCCCGCGCGCACCTCGGTCCCTGCCAGAGGGGCCTCGCCCGGGCTGATCGGCGACAGCTCCTCGAGCAAGAAGTCGGTCATCGCGACGACGTTCGGGTGGTTGAACATCACGCTCGACGACAGCGGCAGGCCGAGGCCGCGGCCCAGGCGCTTGCACAGCTCCACGGCCATCAGCGAGTCCATGCCGAGATCGAAGAAGCCCCGGGTCGGGCTCACCTCATCGGCCTCGGCGAACCCCAGCGTCTCGGCGACCGAGGCCTGGATCCATCGTTGGAGCATCCGGCGCCGCTCCCGCGGCGGCGCCGCCGCGAGCTCGTCGAGGAGGGCGGGCTCGGCGGCTCCCGGCGCGGGCTCGGCGGCGTGCGGCATCTCCGAGAGCAGCGGGCGCGGGCCGCTGCTCTCGACCACCGAGCAGAACCTCGGCCAGTCGACGTCGGCCACGACCACCTGCGCCGCCCCGGCGGTCAGGCAGAAGGACAGGGCCGCCATGGCCTGCTCCGGGCCGAAGGCCCGCACCCCGCGCTCCTCGAGCGAGGCGATCGCGCCGGTCGCCATGCCGCCGCCGCGCCACGGCCCGAAGCTCACGGCCACCGCCGGCGCCCCCGCGGCGCGGCGCGCCCTGACGAGCGCGTCCTGGAACGCGTTGGCCGCCGCGTAGCTGGCCTGCCGCGCCGAGCCCCACACCGAGGCGATCGACGAGAAGCAGACGAACGCGTCGAGGGGCCGGTCGCGCGTCAGCGCGTCGAGCACCGAGGTCCCGTGGACCTTCGGCGAGAGCACCCGGCGCAGCCCCGCGCGGTCCAGGGCCGCGAGCGGCGTCCGATCGGAGACGCCCGCCAGATGAAACACCGCGCAGAGCGGCGGCAGCCGGGCGTCGATGTCCGCGAGCACGGCGGCCATCGCCTCCGCGTCGGCCACGTCGGCCTGCGCGACGGTCACCGACGCCCCGAGCGACTCGAGCGACGCGATGAAGGCGCGGTCATCGCCCGACACTTTCTTGCGGCTCGTGAGCACGAGGTGCCGCGCGCCCCGCTGCGCCACCCACCGCGCGACATGCCTGCCCAGCGCGCCGAGCCCCCCGGTGATGAGCGCCGTGCCCGACGTCGACCAGGCCTGCGCGCCGGCTGGCGGCCCGCTGCAGCGCACGAGCCGCTCCACGAACCGCCCCGACGGCCGGAGCGCGACGTGGTCCTCCGCTTCGGGGCTCAGCACCTGCGCCAGGAGCGCGGGGACATCCTGTTCCCCGGGAGATGACGGCAGGTCGACGAGCCCTCCCCAGACCTCCGGATGCTCGAGCGACAGGGTCCGGCCGAGCCCCCAGAGCGCCGCCTGCGCGGGCGCCATGACCGGGTCGCCCGCGCCCACCGACACCGCCCCGCGGGTCACGAGCCAGAGCCGCGGCCGGTGGCCTCGCTCTGTCTGCAGGATGGCGCGCAGCAAGGCCGGCGCGCTCTCGACGCCTCGCGCGAGCGCGGCGTCCAGCGTGTCCTCGCCCTGCGGCGCGCCGCCGAGGCTCCACAGGTGGACCACGCCGCGCACCGGCCCGCGCTCGGCCGCGCGCTCCGCCCACCACGCCGCGAGGCTCTCCGGCGTCGGATCGCTGGTCCAGGTGTGCTCTGCGACGCGCCGCACGGCGCTCCCCAGGCGGAGCCGGGAGCATGCCCCGCCCGCCGCCTCGAGCGCGTCCGCCAGCCTGTCTCCTGTGCCTCCCTCGTCCACGAGCGCGACCCAGTGCCCGGGCGTGGAGGAGCGCGGGCGCAGCGGCAGGGGCTGCGGCTTCCACGAGAGCTGATGGAGCCACGGCTGGATCTCCGCTGCCGCGCGCTCCTGATCCACCGTTGCCCGCAACGCGTCGAGCACCCGGCCCACGACGCCGAGCTCCTCGGCCGAGAGCGCCGCCGAGAGCCCGAGCTGCGCCGCGAAGGCCGCCGCGTCCGCCGAGCGGAGGAGCGACGGGAGCGCTGGCAGGGGCGCCGCCGGCGCCTCGCGCCGCCCCGTGTCCCCGGGCGCCTCCAGCCAGTATCGCTTCCGCTGCCATGGATAACCCGGCAGCGGCACGCAGCGCCCGCCCGTCGGATACATACGGGCCCAGTCGACCTGGCACCCGCGCGTGTAAAGGGCGCCCAGCGACTCGAGCAGGCAGCGCCGCTCGTCGCGGCCCCGGCGCAAGGTCGGGGCGACCACCCCGTCGACCCTGCGCGCGGAGAGGCATCGCTGCACGTTGGCCGAGAGCACAGGGTGCGGCCCCACCTCCAGGAAGATGTGGTGTCCGGCGGTCACGGCGCTGTCGAGAGCGCGCGCGAGCAGCACCGGCTCCCGCAGGTTCCTCGCCCAGTAGGAAGCGTCGAGCTCCTCGCCGCCGATGCCCGCACCCGTCACGGTGCTCACCATGAGCTTGTCCGCGCGACGCAGCGCGATCTCCCCGAGCGCGCTCGTGAGCTCCCCCCGGAACGGCTCCATCTGGGGGCTGTGGAACGCGTAGTTCACCGGCAGCTCGCGGCAGTGCACCCGGCCGCGCCGGAGCTCCTCCACCACCTCGCCGAGCGCCGCCGCGTCGCCGGACAGCACGACCGAGCCGGGGTCGTTGACGGCGGCGATCGAGAGCCGCCCCTCGTATCCGTCCAGCGCGCGCGCTGCCTGCTCCGGGGACGTCTCGACGGAGACCATCTTTCCGAGGCCGGTCGCCCGCTGCATGAGCCGCCCCCGGTGGTGGACGATGCGCACCGCCTCCTCGAGGCTGATCGCCCCGGCGACGTGCGCTGCCGCGATCTCCCCGACGCTGTGCCCGATCACGGCATCCGCCGCGATCCCCCAGGAGCCGAGGAGCGCCGCGAGCGCGACCTGCACCGCGAACAGCGCGGCCTGGGCCACCTGCGTCTCCTGCAGGCGCGACGAGGCCTCCGGCGCGTCGAGCTCTTCCAGCAGCGACCAGCCGGCGAGCGCCGCGAGCAGCCTGTCGCATGCCTCCACCACCCCGCGGAAGACGGGCTCCTGCCGGAGGAGCGCCCGCCCCATCCCCGGCCACTGCGACCCCTGGCCCGAGAACACGAGCGCCACCGTGGGGCGCTGCCCCGGCGGCGCCTCGCCCTGCGCCGCGGAACGCGCGACGCCCCCGCGCGCGAGGTCATCGAGGGCGCCGGCCATCTCCTCCTGCGAGCAGCCCACGACGGCCAGCCGGTGCTCGAGATGGCTGCGCCGGACGCTCGCCGTGTAGCAGACATCGCGCAGCAGAGCGCCCTCCGGCGAGCGCAGCCGGGACGCCACCGAGCGCGCGAGATCGAGGAGCGCCGGCCCGGAGCGCGCCGAGAGCACGAGCAGCTCGGGCGGGGCAGGCTCACCCGCCTCCGCTCGCCGGGAGGCCGCTTCCGGCCCGGGAGCGCGCGGCCCCTCGAGCGTCGCCGGCAGGGCGTCCGGCGCGGCGGGCGGAGCCAGCCGGCGCCACGCGACGGGCGCGC
The DNA here is from genome assembly GCF_051530195.1 of Sorangium sp. So ce321. Lineage (NCBI taxonomy): Bacteria > Pseudomonadati > Myxococcota > Polyangiales > Polyangiaceae > Sorangium > Sorangium sp. So ce321. The sequence continues at coordinate 10,823,536 of NZ_CP150329.1, forward strand.
CGAGCATGTACAGGGCGCCCAGCGAGTCGAGCAGGCACGCCCGGGCCGCCTCGTCCCGCCGCAGGGACGGCAGCGCGACGCCGCTCCGTCCCTTCCGGGCCAGGCTGGACGTGACGGCATGGGTGAGGACGGGGTGAGGATCGAGCTCGAGAAAGACGCTGTGCCCGTCGTCGATCAGGCGCTCGAGCGCGCCGGCGAGCTGCACCGGCTCCCGCAGGTTGCGCGCCCAGTACGCGGCGTCCTGCGCCACGCCGTCGAGGCGCGCCCCCGTCACGGTCGAGTAGATCGGCGCCCCGCCGCCGCGCGGCGCGATCCCCTGGAGGGCCCGCTGGAGCTCGGGGCACAGCGCGTCCATGTGCGGGCTGTGCGAGGCGTAATCCATCCGGACCTGCCTGCCCGCCACCCCCTGATCGGCGAGCGCCTGGAGCAGCTCCTCCAGCGCCGCCGCCTCGCCCGAGATCAGGGTGGATCCCGGGCTGTTGCTCCCCGCGATCCAGAGGCGGCCCTCGTGGCCGTCGAGCGCGCGCGCCGTGTCGGCGACGGAGAGCTCCACGACGGCCACCCTGCCCGAGCCGCTCCTCTGCCCGACGAGCCTGCCCATGGCGCAGATGACCGCGGCGCCGTCCTCGAGGGTCAGCGCGCCGGCGACGCAGGCCGCCGCGACCTCGCCGATGCTCTGCCCGACCACCGCATCCGGCTCGATGCCCCAGGATCGCCACAGCGCCGCGAGCGCGACCTGGATCGCGAAGATGGCAGGCTGGACGAGCTCGGCCTCCTCGAGCAGGCGCTCGTCGCCCGTCGCCAGCGCGGCGAGCAGGGACCAGCTCGCGTGCGGCCGCATCGCCGCGTCGCATCGCTGCAGGACTGACCGGAAGACGGGCTCTTCTTGCAGGAGATCGCGCCCCATGGGGAGCCACTGCGATCCGTGCCCGCCGAACACGAAGGCGATCTTCGGCCGCTGCCCGGCAGCCTTCCCGATCGAGCCCTCGGGCTGCGCGTGCCCGGCCAGGAGGGCGCCGAGGCGCGCGGCGAGATCTTCATGGGAGGAGACGGTGAGCGCGAGCCTGTGCTCCTGCCCGCTCAGCCGCGCCGCGGCCGCGCCGCAGAGCGCCTGCAGGGGGGGCCGCTCGCCGCTCCGGGTGGCGAGCGCATGGACGCGCCGGACCAGCGCTGCGAGCTCCTCGGCGCTCGGCGCGGACAGCGGCAGGAGCTGCACGTCTCGGCGCTGCGTCGCCTCGAGCACGACGTGGCAGTTGGTCCCGCCGAAGCCGAAGGAGCTGACGCCGGCCAGGGCCTGCCCGTGCTCGTTCTCGGGCCACCGCTCCGTCGCTCGCTGCACCGAGAGCCGCAGGTCGTCGAACGGGATGTGCGGGTTCGGCTGCTCCAGGTGGAGGCTCGGCTGGAGCTCCAGGCGCCGCATCGAGAGCGCGACGCGGATGAGCCCCGCGACGCCCGCGGCGCCCTCGAGGTGGCCGATGTTGGTCTTGACGGACCCGATCCGGAGCGGCCGCTCCGGCGGGCGGTCTGCGCACAGGACGGCGCTCAGCGCCCGCGCCTCGATGGGGTCTCCGAGGATGGTGCCGGTGCCGTGGGCCTCGACGTAATCGACCTGCTCCGGCCTCACCCCCGCGCGCGCGTAGGCCTCGCGGAGGAGGGCCTCCTGCGCCTTCGGGTTCGGCGCGGAGAGCCCGTTGCTGAGCCCGTCGTTGTTCACGGCGCTGCCACGGATCACGCAGTAGATGGGGTCGCCGGCCGCGAGCGCGAGGGAGAGCGGCTTGAGCACCACCACGCCGCCGCCCTCGCCGCGGGCGTACCCGTTCGCGCGCGCGTCAAACGCCTTCGAGCGGCCGTCGGGCGAGAGCGCTCCGAACTTGGAGATGGCGATCATGCTCTCCGGGGCGAGGATCAGGTTCACGCCCCCGGCGAGCGCGAGGTCGCACTCTCCGAGCCGCAGGCTCTGGCACGCGAGGTGGATCGCGACGAGCGATGAGGAGCAGGCAGTGTTCACGTGCAGGCTGGGCCCCTGGAGGCCGAGCGCATAGGAGACCCGGGCGGCGAGGATGCTCAGGTCCTGCCCGGCGGCCGTATGCTGGACGATCGCGTCGAGTTGACCGCCATTCACCCTCGCGTAATCGCCCCACATGGCGCCGACGAACACGCCGGTCTGGCTGCCCTCGAGGGACCGCGGCGGCACGCCGGCGTCCTCCAGCGACTCCCACGAGAGCTCCAGCATCAGCCTTTGCTGGGGGTCCATCTGGACGGCCTCGCGCGGCGAGATATCAAAGAACTGCGGATCGAAATGGTCGACCCGGTCCAGGAACCCGCCACGACGCGCGCTCATCTTCCCGGGAGCGCCGGGATCTGCGCTGTAGAGCGCGTCGACGTCCCACCGCCCCGGAGGGATGTCGGCGGTCGCGTCCACGCCACCCTGCAGGAGCTGCCAGAAGGCTTCCCGGTCCGGCGCTTTCGGGAACCGGCAGGCGACACCGATGATGGCGATGGGCTCGGCGCCCCGCGCCCCGAGGGCCCCCTCACCCGGGTGCGCGCCACGAGGAGCAGGCGAAAGGCTCGGTCCCTCGGCCACGTGACGCGCCAGCCTCTCGATCGTGGGACACTCCCATATCAGCGTGGGGTGGAGCCGCCGCCCGATGGCCTTCCCCAGCTCGGCGAGCATGCTCGTCGCAGCCATGGAGTCGAGCCCACAATCGCTGAACCGCGCGCCGGGGTCGATCGACCGTGGCGACGCGCCCGAGCGCTCCGCGATCCTCTCCGTGAGCCATCTCTGCACCTCAGCAATGGTGGAGAGCTGCGTCTGTGACTCGCGCGACATAGCGATCTCCTTCAGGCGAGGGTGTAAAAACATCGCCTCCGAGGAAGCTCCAGTGTCGGCCAGATCTCAGGGCCAAGACACCGAAAGCACAACCCCTCCCCATGACCATCATTACAGGGGATCAATGCCTATGCAAGGATAGTTAAATGTACTATCCAGCAGTAACCAATCAAACATTCGCGAATGCAACGAGCGCGTTTTCGCGATATTCGATGCGGGCTTCGTGAATTGGATCGAGTCCGTGTCTCCGGTGTCGCTCCGCGCCGTGACGCCCCGGGGGTGCGCGCGGGCCTGCTGAAGAGCGCGCCAGATGCCGCGCTCCCAGCCGGGAGGGCGGAAGCTGTCAGGCTTTTCGGGGCTTCCGGCGCCGCGCCTTGCAGATCGAATTGTGTCGAAGATCGCAAGCTACTGGAGCAGCACAAGCGCTCCATTGTCAATCATATCCGCGCGTTGCAGCAGCTGGCGGGCGGCTCCGACAAGATGAGCTGATGTACTCTCCACCCCCCACACCCGCCGATCACGCGGGCGAGGAGCAGGAGGCCGGGGCGACGTATTGAGTGCCGCCCCCCTCAGCGCCGGAGCGGTCGGTCTCGACGGATCTCGGATGCGGACGGCAGGACAAGCGAAGGCTCGCCCACTCCGGTAGCCAACAACCCACGTCGGATTCTTGCTCCGCACGGCAAATACCTCGCATCCATCGCACCAGCGGGATCGGAACGAATCTGGCGGTCTGCAGCAGCCCGGGCGTGACGACGGCGGGCCAGATCCACTACAAGGGGTCGCCGGAGGCTAACCGCATGTCCATCACGTTCTATTACGCTCCGCAGTCCAGCGCCGGGCGCGTCCGCGTCTCGCTCGCCGAGCTCGATGTCCCGTACGAGTCCGTCCGGCTCGACCTGCGCGCCGGCGATCAGAAGAAGCCGGACTTCCTCGCCATCAACCCCAATGGCAAGGTGCCGACCCTCGTGATCGACGGCACCCCGATGTTCGAGTCGGTGGCGATCCAGATCGCCCTCGGCGAGCGCTACGGCATCCAGAAGGGCCTGTGGCCGGCCCCCGGCACGCCCGAGCAGCTCATGGCCCTGACCTGGCTCGTCTGGGGCCAGGTCAGCGTCACCGGCGCCCTGTTCCGCTACATGGGGAACACGAGCGAGTATTTCCCCAAGGAGATGCACAACGAGAAGCAGGCCGCGCAGAGCCTGGCCGAGATCCACGACCTGCTCCGTATCCTCGACAGCCGCCTCGACGGCCGCGCGTACATCACCGGCGAGCGCTGTACCCTGGCGGACCTCGACCTCGCGTCCGTGCTCGGCTGGGGCCTGATGGCGGCCAAGATCGACTTCTCCGAGCGGAAGAACCTGAAGGGCTGGCTCGGCCGCATCATGGAGCGCCCGGCCGTCAAGGCGGCGATGGCCGAGACCTGAGCCCGAGCGCGCCTCGCTCGCCCGCGCGGGCGAGGCGCCCCTCGTCCGCGCCCGCACGGCCACGTCGGGACCGCCGCCGGCGCGGTCGCCCATGTGGCCGTCCGTCGCCCACGTGGCCGTCCACGTGAGCAGGCCCCGCGCCCTGCGCGACCCGGGCCTCGCCCCGGGCGCCCTTGCGCGCGCCCGACCCATGCTAGAACTCGGCCGCGATGACGGTCCTCCAGGTCGCCGACCTCAGCTTCGGTTACGGCGCCGACAAGCTCTTCCAGGGCATCACCTTCTCCCTGGAGCACGGCCAGCGCGCCGCGCTCGTCGCGCCGAACGGCGCGGGCAAATCGACGCTGCTCCGCCTCGTCGCCCGGGAGCTCACCCCGGACACGGGCTCGGTCGTGATCCGCAAGGGCATCCGGGTCGCCTACTTCCGGCAGTCGCACGAGCTCCAGGCCGAGGGCACGGTGCTCGACGCCTTCCTCTCCGGGTTCGCCGAGGTGCTCGAGCTGCGCCACGCCCTCACCACCGCGCAGCACGCCGCCGCCAGCGGCAGCGAGGCCGACCTCGACCGGCTCAGCGACCTCACCGACCGCTACCACATCGCCGGCGGCGACGACCTCGAGCGCCGCGTCGAGATCATCGCGGCCCACCTCGGGTTCACGCCCGCCGACATGGACCGCCCCGTCGCGAGCCTGTCCGGCGGCGAGCGCGGCCGCCTCCAGCTCGGCGTCGTGCTCGCCATCGAGCCGGACCTCCTCCTGCTCGACGAGCCCACGAACCACCTCGACATCGAGACGATCACCTGGCTCGAGAAGCACCTCGCCGGCCTCGGCGGCGCGCTCCTCTGCGTCTCGCACGACCGCGCCTTCCTCGACGCCGTCTGCCCGAACACGATGGAGCTCGGCCACCGCAGCTTCCGGGTCTACCCGCTCAAGTACAGCGATTACGCGGTCGCCCGCGAGGAGGACCTCGCCCGCGAGCGGGAGCTCGCCGAGCGGCAGGAGGCGTTCGTCGCCAAGACCGAGGACTTCATCCGGCGCAACATCGCCGGCCAGAAGACCAAGCAGGCCCAGAGCCGGCGCAAGATGCTCGAGAAGCTCGAGACGATCGACCGGCCCGAGGACGTCTGGGCGACCGCCGAGAAGGTCCGCTTCCGGTTCGCGCCGGCCCCGCGCAGCGGGGACATCGTGCTCGACGCGCGCGGGCTCGGCGCCGCCCGCGGCGGGCGCACGCTCTTCTCGGGCGTCGAGCTCCTGATCCGGCGCGGCGACCGCGTCGGCATCGTCGGCCCCAACGGGACCGGCAAGTCGACGCTGCTCAAGCTGCTGGCCGGCGCGGGCGCGCCCGAGGACGCCGGCGACGTGCGCCGCGGGACGAACCTCTGCCAGGGCTACTTCGACCAGCACCTCGGCTCGCTCGACCCGGCCCGGACCGCGGTCGAGGAGATCCGCAGCGTCCGCGCCGACATGAACGTCGACGCCACGCGCCAGTACCTCTCGCGCTTCCGCTTCTACGGGGACGACGCGCTCCGGAAGGTCCAGGGCTTCTCGGGCGGCGAGCGCAGCCGGCTCGCGCTCGGGAAGCTGCTCCTCGAGCCGCGCAACCTGCTCTTCCTCGACGAGCCGACGAACCACCTCGACATCCCCGCGGCCGAGATCCTCGAGGAGGCGCTCACGGGCTTCGAGGGCACGGTGCTGCTCGTCTCGCACGACCGGCGGTTCCTCGAGCGGGTGACGACGCGCATCGTCGCCGTGCGCGAGGGGCGCGTGGACGTCTACCCCGGCGGCTTCCGCGACTACCGCGACAACCTCGAGAAGCTCGCGGCCGAGGCGGAGGAGCGCGAGGCTTCGGTGCGCGAGGCGGAGCGCGCGCGAGGCGCTGCGAGCGGGCGCGCGCGAGGCGCCGCGAGCGGGCGCGGGGCGCCGGAGCCGCGCGACGAGCGGCGGGGCGCCGCGGCCGACGCGGCCGACGTGGCCAATCGCAGCGCGAAGCCGGCGCGCGCCGTGCGCCGGAGCGGCGCGACGATGCCGCCGCCGGACGACGCGGGCGCCGGGGACGCGGCGGCGCGCCGGCGGGCCTTCGAGAGCGACAAGGCGACCGCGCGGGCCACCGAGCGGAAGCGCAAGCGGATCAAGGAGCTCGAGGCGGAGATCGCGGCCGGCGAGTCGCAGCTCGAGGAGATGCGCGAGCAGCTGAAGAAGGACCCCGGCGGCGACTGGGCGAAGCTCGCGGAGGCGGCGCGCAAGGAGCAGGCGCTCGCGAAGCGCGTCGACGCGGCGATGACCGAGTGGATGGCGCTCAGCGAGGAGCTCGGGGCCTCGGCGACCGCGGGAGGCGAGGCGTGACGCGCGCCGGCGACGTCGGGCACGCGCGCGCCGGCGACGTCGGGCACGCGCGCGCCCGCCTCGCGGCGGCGCTGCTGGCGCTCGCCGCGGCCGCGCTCGCCCCGGCGGCGTGCACCGAGAAGCGCGCCGACGGCACCGCCCCGGCCCCGGCCGTCGCCGAGCTGCCGCCGCTCGAGCTGCGCGACGACACGGCGAACCTGATGCTCACGTGGATCGACGAGAAGGGCGACACCCACGTCGAGCTCCGCCCCGCCGACGTGCCGGCCGAGGGCCGCGCGCTCGTGCGCGCCATGCTCTCGGACCGGACGGAGGGCACGCGCGACGCCTTCTACGTCGCGGATCTGACGCAGAAGCGCCCGGACGGCACGTATGCGGTCCGGACGATGGCGCGGAGGGAGTGGGAGTCGCTGCTGGAGAAGCGGCGCGCCGAGCACATCGCGAAGACGGCGCCCCCGCCCCCGGCGGCGCCGGGCCCCGGCGGCTCCGCGGGCGCCGGCGGGCCGGCCGCCCCGAGCAACCTCGCCGGCGTCACGGTGATCATCTACGGCGCCTCGTGGTGCAAGCCCTGCCACCAGGCCGCGGACTACCTGCGCGCGAAGGGCGTCGCCGCGGTGGTCAAGGACATCGAGGAGGACCCGGCCGCTGCCGCCGAGATGCAGGACAAGCTCGCGAAGAGCCACCAGCGCGGCGGCAGCATCCCGATCATCGACGTCCGCGGGCAGATCCTCGTCGGGTTCAGCCCGGGCGCGCTCGATCAGGCGCTAGCGCGGGCGGCGCGCGGCACCACGCTCTGACACCACGTCGAGCGCCCCGCCCTCGGCGCGGGCGCGCAGGCCGTCGATGAACAGCGCGACGAGGCGAGGGATGCGGCTGGCCGCGTCGGGGCTCTGCGCCGCCGCGAGCGAGATCGCGGTCACCATGCACACGACGTCCTCGAACTCGACGTCGCGCCGGATCTCGCCGGCGCCCTGCGCGCGCGCGAGGAGCCGCTGCCCCTCCTCCGTCGCCGCCTGGCAGCCCGGCGAGCAGCTCTGGAGGACGACGCCGAACGACGCCGCGAGGCCGCGGTACCTGCCCGCGTTGCGCACGAGCTCCTCGAAGAACACGCGGAGCGCCTCGGCTGGCGCCGCGGACTCGCCCATGGAGCGGCTCTTCTCCGTGAGCGCGAGCAGGCACTCGTCGCACGCGGCCGCGAGGAGCGCGTCGCGCGTCGGGAAGTGGCGGTAGAGCGTGCCGATGCCTACCTGCGCGCGCCTCGCGATGTCCTCCAGCGACGCGTCCGCGCCCCGCTCGGAGAACACGGCCTCCGCCGCCGCGAGCAGCTTGTCGCGGTTCCGCTGGGCGTCGGCGCGGAGCCCGCGCTGGGGCGCCTCGTCACCAGGATTCCTCGCGGCGTTCGCCATCGCTTGCGATGTGCAGGGTACCTCGGCATCCAGGCCGAGGCATCCGCCGATTTGTAGGGAGGCGCGGAGGCGCCGGGCGCGACGAGGCGCGAGCTCGCGGGCGCTGGCCGCGCTTCACCAGCTCGACCGACAGCCCCGCTCGCGAGCTCGCAGGGACGAGACGCTCGAGGTACCGACGTGAAGTCGGCAACACGAGATACGCTCTGCGCGTCGCGCGCAACACCCGAGATAGCGAGATTCACAAACGAGCTGTCAGCGCCCACACCCCCGACAGCGCAGCGTGGCCTCTCCTGACGTGTCCGCTCGTCGAGGCTTCGCGCAGAGCGTCAAGTCGTCCCGGTCACACCACGGCGACATCTCGCGTGCGCCCCATCATCTCTTGGCCTGGGGTGCATTTTTTCGACTAGAATCGAGGGTCCCCTTCCGGGAGGGCCCATGCGCGGCATGCCCACGGCTGTTCTCGTCATCCTCTCTGCTGCGATCGCCGCGTGCGAGCAGACCGCCCCCGCCTCCGAGACTCCGCGCGATCAGGCGGCCGCCCTGTCGGCCGCCGCGGCGGTGGCCCCGGTGATCGCGACGGTCACCTGGCCACCGGCCGCCTCGATCGACCGGACCGCGCTCGCGGCGCTCCCGAAGACGGCGTTCCACGCCGCCAGGACCTCGCAGGTGCCCGTGCTCGTGCCGTCCCGCCGCGAGCTCCTCATGGCCCCGGTGATCGTGGCCAAGGAGCACTGGACTTCGTTCTGGGCGCGGACGGAGACGCTCGCGGTCTCGCTCACAATGACCCGGCTTTCCCGCAAGTATCCGAGCATTCCCCCGCTCCGCGGCGCGCATTCCGTGCGTGGGGAGCCGGCGTTCATCACGGCGAACGAGGGCATCTGGACCGCCTCCTGGATCGAGAACGGCGTCTCGTACGCGCTCGACGTCGAGTGCGCGGCGCCGGAGTCGCCGGCCTGCGCCTCGGACGCGCTCGTCCGCGAGCTCGCCGCCGAGCTCGTGTACGTGGGCGGCGCCGGCGTGAAGGCGGGCGACAGGCCATGAGCGCGCCGCCCCGCCCTCCGCGCCCCCGCCTCGCCGCGCTGGCCACGACGGCCGCGCTCGCGCTGCTGCCGCGCCCGGCCTCGGCCGATCCGTTCTCGTACCACCCGGCCGGCGAGCTCGCTCCAGGCTCCGGCGAGGGGCGCGCCGACGACGTCGTGTACGCGCCGGCCATGCGCTTTCCCCTCGAGGAGGGCCCCGCGTTCGCCAACTCCCAGGTGTACAGCAAAGGCGGGAGCGCGGGCCCCGCTGGCGGCCAGTGCGACGCGGACAACTACGCCTATCCGTGGCGCGACAACTACTGTGAGTCGCGGTCGTGGGACATGCCGCTCTGCCCCTCCGGCGCGGGGCACCAGGGGCAGGACGTCCGGCCGCCGACGTGCGAGGCGGGCAAGTACTGGGTCGTCGCGGTGGCGGACGGCACCATCACCAGCGTCGGCAGCTACTCGGTGTACCTCACCGGCGCGGACGGGACCCGCTACGACTACCTGCACATGTCCGATGTCCAGGTCTCGCCGGGACAGGACGTGTCGCGCGGAGAGCGCATCGGGAAGGTGTCCAATGTCTTCGGCGACACGCCCACGACGATTCACCTGCACTTCAACGTGCGGCAGTCCCTGAGCGGCGTCGGCATGGTCTATGTACCGCCGTACACCTCGCTCGTCGCCGCGTACCGGGCGCTCCTCAACGAGCCGCCCGAGGGCGCGCTCGAGGCCGCGGGCTGCGCCGGGGTCACCGGCTGGGCCCGCGACCCGGACGCGGAGGGCGCGCCGGGCGGCGCGCGGCTCTACTTCGACGCCGCTGCGACGGACGCGGGCGCGGAGGGCTACACGTTCCCCGCGGACCGGCACCGGGACGACCTCTGCGCGCCGCTCGGCTCGTGCGCGCACGGCTTCGCGGCGCCGATGCCGCTCAGCCTGCTCGGGGGCGAGCACGCGGTCCGCGCCTACGGGATCGACGCGCTGAGCGGCGACGAGGTCGAGCTCGAGGGGAGCCCGAAGGCGCTCTCGTGCCCGCTCGAGCTGCCGGGTGGCGTGCGGCGGCCGCTCGGCGAGGTCGAGGCGCTGGACGCGTGGCGGTTCTCACGGTTCTGGGACGTCGCCAGCGCGCCGGACGCGGCGCTCGAGGCGCTGCCCGAGGGCGACGCTTTCCCGCCGTCGCCGCAGCTCGTGCGCGGCGACGACGGCGCGGCCTCCCTGTGGCTCGTCGACGGCGCCGCGCGGCGGGCCGTGCCGGACGAGGAGGCCGCCGCGGCGTGGCGGCTCGATCCGGAAGGGGCCGCCGTGTGGCCGGCCGCGCGGCTGGCGGCGCTCCCGCTCGGGCCGGCGCTCCCGCCGCGCCCGTTCCTGGCGCAGGGCTCCGGGCCGGCGCTCTACGTCATCGACACGCCGCCGCCGCCGCGCGGCGAAGGGGGCGGCGCGGGCGCAGGCGGGGCCGGGGGCGCCGGCGGCGCTGGAGGCGCGGCGGAGGAGGACGAGCCGCACATGAACGGCGTCATCCACGGGCAGATGCGCTGCGAGTGCGGGGCCGCCGGCGCGGGCAGCGCGGGCGGGGCAGCGGCGGGCTGGCAGCTCGGGCTCCTCGCGGCGGCGGTGGCGCTCGGCGCGGCGCGGAGGCGGCGACGGGGAGCCTCGTAGCGCCGTCCATCGAGCAGGGAGGCGGGCAGGAGAGCCGGTGTTCTTCCTTCCCGTGACCCCTTCGCGACCGACGGCGCCTCGCGCCGCCCTGCCTCCTCAGCCCTCGTGGATCTTGACCCCGGGGATGGTCCGGAGCGGGCTCGCGTCGTCGACCCGCGAGCCCTCGAGGTAGACGTTCTTCAGGCTCTTGAGATCCCGGAGCGGCGACACGTCGCTCACGCGCGTCCGCTTCATCTGCAGCATCTCGAGCTTCTTCAGGCCGGCGAGCGGGCTGAGATCGGTCACCTCGGTCTCGTCGATCTGGAGCTCGGTCAGGTTGGTGAGGCCGGCGAGCGGGGAGAGGTCGGTCACGGGCGTGCGGCCGATGTCGAGCCGGTCGAGCTTGGCGAGGCCGGCGAGCGGGGAGAGGTCCTTGACCAGGGTCGCCGAGACGCGCAGCGACTCGAGCCGGAGCAGGCCCTTGATCGGGCGGAGGTCGTCGATCTTGCCCGGCGGCAGGTAGAGCCCTTTGACGCCCGTGAGCTCGGAGAAGATGCACGGGTCGAGCTCGTCGAGCCCCTGGGCGTCGGACAGGTTCATCGTCTTGATGTTCTTGAGCTCGGCGCGCGCGATCGGCCCCTCGGGCTTCTGGAGCTGCTGCCGCACCCTCGCCTCGAGCGCAGGATGAGAGAAGGTCACCGGGTCGCTCTTGCTGGTGCACACGACCTCTTGCCGCTTCGGCGGCGCGCTGGCCACGGGCGCCGGGCTCGCGGCGGCAGGCGCGGAGGCGGGCGCCTGCGCGGCAGGAGCGGCCGAGGCCGCCGCGGCGGCGGGCTTCTGGGGCTCGTCGCAGCCCGCGAGGCCCATGAGGGAAAAGGCGAGGCCAAGGGAGGCAAGGACCAGAGGACGATTCATCGCATCGATGATACACGAGACAGCGGAAGAAGAACCACCGGCTGCAAAGGACCCTCCTGGTTCGAATCGCTGACGTCCTACAGGTCCTCGCCCGGGTGGCCGTGGCGGCAGCCGCGCGCGCAGCGAAGCCCGAGAGAACATGGATCAATTCAGAGCGTTAATCTTCGACATGGACGGAGTCATCATCGACACGGAGCCGCTGCACGCCGAGGCGAAGCGGATCACGTTCGAGAGATACGGGATAACGGTGCCCGAGCGCCTTTATGTGGAGTTCAGGGGGCGCTCCGACCTCGACATGGTCGAGCATGTCGTGAGGGAGCTCGCCGGCGGCGCGCTGTCGGCGGCGGAGGTCGTGGGCCACAAGCACGAGGTGTTCAGGACGCTCCACGAGAAGATAGCGCCCATCGAGGGAGCGCTGGAGTTCATCCGTCTGGCGCGGCGCCGCTTCGACAGGCTTGCGCTCACGACCTCGGCGACGAAGAAGAACCAGGAGTTCGCGTTCGACAGGTTCGGCCTGCGCCCGTTCTTCGATGTCGTCGTGACCTCCGAGGAGATCAGCCGGACCAAGCCTCACCCGGAGCCGTACCAGAAGACGGCGGAGAGGCTGGGGCTGAGCCCGGGCGCGTGCCTCGTGATCGAGGACTCGACGAACGGCGTCCTGTCGGCCCGGGCGGCGGGCTGCGCCGTGGTGGCGATCACGACGTCGTTCAGCCGCGAGGAGCTGAAGGAGGCGAGCCCCGACTTCATGGTGGGCAGCTTCCTCGAGCTGGCCTCGCTGCTCGAGCTCGACGCGCGCAGCGCCGTGTAACGCGCGCGCCTGTCACAGCGGCAAGAGCAGCAGCCCCTGGCGGGCGTCGAGCTGCTCCGAGAACCACTCCCGGTGACGCCGCTCCACCGCGAGCGACTGCCGCAGGACGTCGCGCGCGCGGTCGGACAGGCTATCTCGGGACGCGATCATCCGCTCATAAGCAGCGCAGCTATCCTCCTCGCAGTGCCTCATCGCCTCCAGGATGGCGCGGTCGCCGACGATCCCGTTCGTCAGCGCCCTGCTCTTCAGCCTGGGCCGGACGGCGCTCTCCGCGGGCGGGTCGCCGAGCTCGTGGGCGATGGCGGAGAGCTCCTCGAGGTGGCGTTCGTGGTCTTTCAGGAAGCTCGCGAGCCGGCTCTTGTCGCCTGGGCGGCTCATCCGCGCGAGCGCCGCTGCCAGCGCGTCCACCGCGGACCAATTGAGCTCGATCAGTTCAGTCAAAGACCCGATGAACGCGGCCTCGCCGCCGATCACGGACGCCATGGAATATCGCTCCTCTCGCCGCGGAAGCTGGACCGCCCGCGAAGAGGGAGGTGGGCGGGAGCTTCTCCAGGTCTTCGACGCTCGCAAGCGCGGTGCCGGAGCCGGCCTGTGCAGCGGATATCCAACGCGGCGCGCGGACTGTCCAGAAAGCCCGCGACTCTCCCGGCTCGCCGTCCCCGCCGCGCCGCCGGCGCCCCGCTCCCGGAGGTGCGAGCGCGCGGGCGCTGCGAAGGCCCGACGCAGGTGGAGGCCGGAGGCTGCGGCCGCGCGCCGCAGGCCGGGTCGGGTGCGTGGAGCGCCGCGGGCGCAAGGGGCTTGCGCGCGCCGAGCGAGGTCCGATGCCCGGACGCGTCCTGGACAGGAGCGCGCCGAGGAGCGGAGGCCTCGTCGCCGGGCGTCAGGAGAGGTGGAGGTGGTCGGTGGAAGAGCGCGACTTCCGCGCGGCGCGGGAGGGGCTGCTACTTCTTGCCGAAGAGGCCGCCCAGGGAGCCAGCGAGGCTGGCGACGTCCAGGTTGGCGAGGGCGGGGGCCGCCGCGCCGAGCGCTGTGTCGACGTGGGCGGCGAGCGGCGCGGGGAGCTTCTCTTTCAGGAAATTGACCACCGTCTCCACGGCCACGCGGGCCTTGTCCTCCGAGACGCCAACCTTCTCTGCGACCTGTCGTACCAGCTCATCCATGGCCTCGACGCTCATCCTTTCCGCGCGAGACGCGCTTGCGGAAGAGCATCCACGGGTAGATCCGCGCGGGCAAGGGAATTCAGCGCCGCGCGCTCGATGACGTGGTCGCTCGCACCGGCGCGCGGCGGGTAGCGCCCCACGGCGGAGGTCGCTGTGGCTGCTTCGTTCATGCGAGATCTCACCGTGTGCCGCGGCCGTCGAGTCGGCCGCTGGCCTCAGCCTCAGCGTCAGCGTCAGCGTCAGCGTCAGCGTCAGCGTCAGCGTCAGATTCCGGGAGCGAACCGGATCTGATCTCGGAGAGCGCTGGCGCGGGACCAGCTGCATGGCACGTCAAGGGAGGTGATGCAGTCCGCTGAAAGCGCGCCGCATGGACGGGCCTGCATTGCCCAGCAGTCATGCACCATGGAACCTGCAGCGATGACATCCACGCGTGCGCCTGGGAGACAGTCGCATCATCGACGTCGGGCGACGGGCGTGAGGCCGTCGAGCCTCATCAGGCAGAATACCATCGATCGTGCGCACGAGTGGGCTCACGCGAGCGTGCGCTGCTGCGGAGCTCCCAACGACCAGTACGACGGACTGCTCTGTCACAGGCCCGCCGGGCAGGAATGAACGGGGGCAGGGCTCGCGCCGGCGCAGGGTGTCTCGCAGCGTCCGCCGGCTTGTCACACCTTCTTCAGTGCGCACGAGCAGCATGCGCGTATGCTGACGCGCAGATCGTCGATCGCGGCGTGCGTGGCCCTCTCGCTCATCGCTGTGCCCGCCGGGGCGGATGCTCCCTTGCGCTTCGGGCCGTCCGACGCGCGGTCCGCCTTCTTCATCGCGAAGAGCGAGAATCGGAATCAGGTGCACTACGCCGTGCGACTCGATTCGAATTGCATGCCGTACGGTGAACGCCCCGTCTTTCCCTACTGGCGGGAGCTCGAGCGGGTGCCCGACACGACGTCGCGGCTCACCGCGCTCGAGGAGCCGGCGTACGGCATCGCGCGCCAGGACGTCACGTCGCGGGAGGGGACCGGGATCGTGCGCCTCACGCTGCGCGCGCTGCCGTCGCGCCCGCTCGTGATCGAGACGACGCGGGGCGACGGCGGGTGCAAGGCCGTCGCGTCGCTCCGGGTCGCCGGGGTGACCGCGCAGCTCAGGCGCGTGTTCGTGCACCTGAAATGGCCGTTCGGGGTCGACCATATCGTCCTCTCGGGCGTGGCCGAGGGCGGACGCGCCGTGACGGAGAAGATGAAGCCGTGAGCGCGGTCGACACTGGAGTCGCCCCTCGCGGAGGTGCTCTATGTCTCCCGCTCGAGCGCGCGCACCACGAGCGGCGCCACCGAGTGCAGGGCTCCGGGCGTGTCGGCGAGCTGCTGGCTGCCGGGGTGCGAGTCGGTGCCGAGCAGCGTCGTGAACACGCCGGCCTTCCTGATCTTCTCGAGCGAGTCGCCCGGCAGGACGAGGTGGCTGGTGACGGCGTGGACCTTCGAGGCCCCGGCGGCGAGGTAGGCGCGCCCCGCCTGGACGAGCGATGAGCCGGTGCGGACCATGTCATCGTAGATGACCACCTCGCGGCCGGAGACATCGGCGTTGATGCCGGTCACGCCGACGCCGTCGCCCCGCCGCTCCTTGTAGACGAACGCCGGCTCGACGCCGAGGCCGCGGGCGAGGCTCTGCACCCACTTGGCGCGGCCGGCGTCCGTCGCCGCGAGCACGTAGGGGCGGTCGCCCATCAGCTCGCGCACCGCCTGCGTGATGAGCGGCGCGCCGTAGAGATGGCGCGTCACGTGCGAGTCGCTGAAATAGAACTCGATGCCGTCGGTGTGCAGATCGAAGAGGAAGATGCGCGTGCCCGCGTCGCACGTCGGGATCGCCGAGATGAGCCGAGCCCGCGTCTTCGCCGTCACCACCTCGCCCGGCTTCACGGCCCGCTCCATGGTCGCGTAGCCGAAATACGGCATCACGATGGAGAGCGACCGGGCGCCGGCGCGCGAGATGGCGCAGCCGAGGTCGTAGATCTCCAGCCAGTCGAGGTCCTGAGGGGCGCCGCCGAGCAGGACCACGTCGCGCCCCCAGCAGTCGACCACGACGCGCAGGTAACGCTCGCCGTCCGGAAAGCTCTTGCGCTCGACCAGGCCGGTCTCGAAATCGCCCGCGGCCAGGAACGCAGGCTCCAGGTACGCGTACGACCGGATCGTGATGAGCAGGCGGCGCTGGCTCATCGCGCACCTCGGCGGGGCGACCGCGACGGCGCGGCAGGCCCCGTGCGCGCGCCTCCAGGCTTCGCGGCCCTCACGGCGAGCGCGCCCTTCGCCGCCGGCGCGCCTTGCGAGCTCCTCGCGGCCAGCGCGCCCTTCGCCGCCGGCGCGCCTTGCGAGCTCCTCGCGGCCGGCGCGCCCTTCGCCGCCGGCGCGCCCTTCGCCGCCGGCGCGGCCGCCGCGCCCACGCTGGCGAGGACGCTCTTCAGGTGGGACTCCGCGCCTGGCTCGCTCGGGAAATCGATGGGATCGGGGAGGTCTTTCATCTGCACGACGTCGCATCCTGCTTCACGCGCGGCCTCGTGCAAATGGCGCCGGAACTTCGCGCGCGCGATGCCGCGGTGGTTGGTGCAGGCGAGCAGCCTGCCGCCCGGAGCGAGCAGGCGGAACGCGAGCGCGGCGAGCGCGCCGAAGTCGCTCGCCGCGCTGAAGCGGCTCTTCTTTGTCGTCGCGAAGCTCGGCGGATCGAGCACGATCAGGTCGAACCGCTCGCCGGACTGGGCGGCCGTCTTCAGCCACGGGAACACGTCGGCCTCGACGACGACGTGCGCCGCCGGGTCCGCGCCGACCGCGTCGAGGTTGTCGCGCGCCCAGGCGATCGCGCCCCGGGAAACGTCGACCGTGACGCTCGCGCGCGCGCCGCCCGCCACGGCCGCGACGGAGAAGCCGCCCGTGTAGGCGAAGAGGTTCAGCACCCGCGCGCCCCGGGCGAGCTCGCGCACCCGCCGCCGGTTCTCGCGCTGGTCGAGGAAGATGCCCGTCGAGAGCCCGTCGCCGAGCCGCACCTTGAACGGCAAGCCGTGCTCGATCACCGTGAAGTCGTCCGGGGCGCTCTCGCCCCGCACGGCGTGCCGCGGCGCGAACTCCTCGCGCCGCGCGTCGACGATGACGCTCGCGTGCTTCGGGCGCACCTTGACGTAGACGCCCCTCGCCCCGAGCCGGTGGGCCGCGTCGAGCACGACGTCCCGCGGCGGCGCGCCCGGCTCGCCCTCGCCTGCGCCGAACAGCGCCACGACGAGGTGCTCGCCGTAGAGGTCGACCGAGACGAAGGGGAGCCCGTCGCCCGCGCCGTGGACGAGCCGGAGCGCCGTCGTGTCGCCCGCGCGCGCGACGCCGTAGCGCCGCTCGGCGGCCTCCTGCATCGCGCGCTCCACGGCCGCGACGCCGCCCGCGTACGGATCCGCCGGCGCGGCCGCGAGCCACGCCTCGAAGGCCGCCGGCAGCTGCGATCGGAACGCCGCCGGCGCGCCCGTGGCCGGGTGCTCGAGGCGGAGCTCGGCGGCGTGCAGGAGCAGGCGCGGGGCCTCGGCGCCGCCGTAGAGCGGATCGCCGGCGATGGGGAGGCCGATCGTGGCGAGCTGCACCCGGAGCTGGTGGGTGCGGCCGGTCTCGGGCCGGAGCTCGAGCAACGCGCGGTCGCCGCGGCGTTCGAGCAGCCGGTAGCGCGTGATCGCCAGCGCGCCGCCCGCGCCCTTCTCCGCGCCGCCCGCGCCCCTCTCCGCGCCGCCCGCGCCCCTCTCCGCGCCGCCCGCGCCCTTCTTCCTGCCGCCCGCGCCCCGCTCCTCTCGCCCCCTACCCCGCTCCTCTCGCCCCCTACCCCGCTCCTCTCGCCCCGCGCTGGCCTCCGCGATCGCGCGCATCGCGCCGCCCGGTGCCGGGACGAGCCGGTGCCGCAGCGTGCCGCGCGGCGCGCGATCGCCGAAGCCCGACACGGCGGCGACGTACGTCTTCTGCACGGTGCGCCCCTCGAACTGCCGCGCGAGGGCGGCGTTCGCCTCGCGGCGCCGCGTGAACAGCAGCACGCCCGAGGTGTCGCGATCGAGCCGCTGGTGGATCCCGAGGTAGTCGTCAGCGTCGCCCCGGCCGCGCAGGAAGGCGCGGAGGCGCGTCACCACGTCGTCGATCCGGTCCGCCTCCGGCGCGTGCGTCGACAGGCCAGCGGGCTTGTCGACCACGATGAGATCCTCGTCCTCGGCGAGGATCCACTCCGGGTGGAAGTCGGGGAAGAGCTCCGAGAGCGCGAGTCGCGGGATCATCAATTCTGCTTGACGTCGGTGCCGGGCGGCGCCGTGAACTGGAACTCCGCGGGCTCGATCGACGCGGGCTGCGACGCGTTCTCGAAGTCGAACCGGTTCCGGTTGCCCTGCGCGTCGACGATGAGGACGCGGCGCACGACGCCCGGGTCCTTCTTCGCGAGGAGCGCCTTGTCGATATAGAACATCACGAGGTCGTAGTGAGGAGTCGGCGCCCGCGGCTTGCCCACGAGCACGGGGCCCCCCTCGAACTTCGCCTTCTCGTTGAAGGTGAACGTGAACGACGGCCGCAGCCCGTGGCCCATGAGGAACGAGAGGGCGCCCGGGTACTCCGAGTTCTGCACCGGCGTCACGAACATCTGCCGGTCCTCGGCGACGTACACCTTGAGCGACACGCCGTCGGAGACGATGCGGTTCTGGCTCGGCGGATCGTAGCGAAACGAGATCTTCTCCGGCTTCTCGACCGAGATCGTGCCGCTCTGCTTCTTCACGGCGCCGGAGATCTTCTGCGTGTGCTCCTGCTTGAAGCGGGCAAAATACGTCTTCTTGCCCACAAATATCGTGTCGACCTCCGCGGCGATGGCCTCCGCGGAGCCGGCCTCGGCGGGCGGCATCGCGGGCGGCGCGCCCGCGCCTGTCGCGGCGGACGAGGACACCGGCCCGCCGGTCGACGCGCGCCCGCCGCCCGCGTCGGTCGGCGCGCCCGCGTCCGTGGCGGCCAGCGCACCGCCCGCGTCCTTCGGCGGCTGCTGTCCCGCGTCGATGGCGGCCAGCGCGCCCGCGTCGCGCTCTGGCGTCGCGCCGCCCGCGTCCGCGGCGGCCAGCGCGCCCGCGTCCTCCGGCGCCGCGGGGGCGCTCGCCGGCGGCACGGCGGACGAGGCAGGCGGCTCCGGCAGCGCGGCGGAGGTCGCGGCCGAGGCGTCGGGCGCCGCGCCCACGGGAGCTGGCGGCGCGTCGCAGGCCGCCGTGGCCAGGGCGATGGGCAGGGCGAGGGCGGCGAGGCGGAGGCGGATCATCGAAGAGCTCGCTTTCAAGGAGTGTGCGTCGCGTGTTCTAGGACAGGTAGGGCCCAGGTGGTAGCGCCGACCTGCGCGGGCCCTTGCCCACCCGCGACGCCGCCCGCGTCGATGGCGATCTCCCTGCGTCGCCGGGGGCGCTCGCGACCGCCGTCGCTCCGGAAAAGCGCCGGCGCGCCGAAGAGCGCCGCAGCGAAGAACGCCCGCCCGACGGCGCGAGCGACGCGATGCGCGCGGGGTGAGAGGTTCGCCGCGGACATCCCGGGCGAGACCATGTCTTGACCCCTATTTCCACGTAGCCCAAACTCTCCGGCCGCATGCGCGTGGGCACTCCCTCCCTGATCGATGCGTCGTCGCTCATCCTGATCCTGGACGTGTCGCGCAAGCTCGCGGCGCCTTGCGATCTCACGGAGCTGCTCGAGCTCATCATCAAGACGGGGCGGGAGGTGATAGGCGCGGACCGCGGGAGCGTCTTCCTCTACGACGAGGAGGCCAAAGAGCTTTACTCGCGTGTGGCCACGGGCGAGACGCAGATCCGCGTCAGCATCGACAAGGGCATCGCCGGGGAGTGCGCGCGCAGGCGCCAGACCATCCTCGTCGAGGACTGTTATGCCGACCCGCGCTTCAACCCGGAGATCGACCGCCGGACGGGATATCACACGAAATCCCTGATCACGGTGCCGCTCATCGGGCTCGACGACAAGCTCGTCGGCGTGCTGCAGATGCTGAATTCGGTCGTGGGCCACTTCGGCCCGGACGAGCGGGACGTGGCCGAGCTGCTCGCGGCGCAGGCGGCGGTCGCCGTGCAGCGCACGCTCCTGCTCGAGGAGCGGATGATCAAGATCAAGCTCGAGCACGACCTCACCATCGCGCGCGACATCCAGCAGAACATCCTGCTGCGGCGGCTGCCGCGCTGCCCCGGATACTCGCTGTCGGCGTTCAGCAAGCCGGCGGACGACACCGGCGGCGACATCTACGACGTCATCCGGCTCGACGAGCGCGCCGACGCGTCGCCGGTCCTCCTCCTGCTCGCGGACGCGGCCGGCCACGGCATCGGCCCCGCGCTCAGCGTGACGCAGTTCCGCGCGATGCTCCGCATCGGCCTGCGCCTCTCGGCCGACATGGACGCGCTCATGCACCACATCAACCAGCAGCTCCTCGAGGACCTGCCGGAAGACCGCTTCATCACGGCGTTCCTCGGCATCCTCGACCCGGCCACGCACCAGCTCCGCTACCACGCGGCCGGGCAGGGGCCGCTGCTCCACTACCGGGCGGCCGAGGGCCAGGTCGTGTGGCGCGATCCGTCGACCGTCCCGCTCGGCATGTTCAAGGATCTCGAGCTGCCCCCGACGCCGCCCCTCGTGATGGCGCCGGGCGACCTCCTCGTGCTGCTCACCGACGGCTTCTACGAGTACCAGGACGCCGCCGGCCAGGTGTTCGGCAAGGAGCGCGTCGGCGACCTCATCCACCGGCTGCACGCGCGGCCCACGTCCGACATCCTCGGCGCCCTCCTCGCCGAGGTCCGCCGCTTCGCCGGCTCGGCCAAGCAGATCGACGATCTCACAGCCCTCCTAGTCAAGCGCGACTAGAGCGGGTAGAGCGGGGCTCACCCGCGGCGGATCCGGGCCCATCTCGACGTTTTCGGTGCTCGGCGTGCTGGAGCACGCCTGCGCGCCGAAAACGCCGATCTGGACCCGGCTCCTGTGCGGGTGAGCCCCGCTCTGTTCCGGGGGGCCGCTCCCCTGCTTCCCCTCCCTGCGTCCTTGCGCTAGCTAGGGCCGCGATGAGCGCTGCCACACCCGTGACCTCCCCCTCCTCTTTTCCCGGCGATCCGCCGGTCGACATCGCGCTGGCGCAGGCGCACAAGCTCTCGGCGAGCGAGTGGGAGCGCGCGCGCGAGCGGCTCGGGCGGCAGCCAACGTTCACCGAGCTCGGGGTGCTCAGCGTCATGTGGAGCGAGCACTGCTCGTACAAGAGCTCGCGCGTGCACCTCGCGCGCCTGCCCACGACCGGCCCGCGCGTCATCCAGGGGCCCGGCGAGAACGCCGGCGTCGTCGACATCGGCGACGGGTTCGCGGCCGTCTTCAAGATGGAGTCGCACAACCACCCGTCGTACATCGAGCCCTACCAGGGCGCGGCCACCGGCGTCGGCGGCATCCTGCGCGACGTCTTCACCATGGGCGCGCGCCCCATCGCGAACCTCGACTCGCTCCGCTTCGGCCGGCCCGAGCACCCGCGCACGCCGCAGCTGCTGCGCGGCGTCGTCGCGGGCGTCGGCGGCTATGGCAACTGCATCGGCGTGCCGACCGTCGGCGGCGAGCTCTTCTTCGACCGCGCCTACGACGGCAACATCCTCGTCAACGCCTTCACCTGCGGCGTCGTCCGCGCCGACCGCATCTTCTACGGGCGCGCGAGCGGCGTCGGCAACAACGTGCTCTACGTCGGCGCCAAGACGGGGCGCGACGGCATCCACGGCGCGACCATGGCCTCCGACGAGTTCTCCGAGGGCGGCCCGAGCCAGCGGCCCACCGTGCAGGTCGGCGACCCCTTCATGGAGAAGCTCCTGCTCGAGGCGTGCCTCGAGATCTTCGCGGAAGACCTGCTCGTCGGCGTCCAGGACATGGGCGCCGCCGGGCTCACCTCGTCGTCGGTCGAGATGGCGGGCCGGAGCGGCAGCGGCCTCGACCTCGACCTCGACCTCGTCCCGCGGCGCGCCGCCCGGCTCACGCCCTACGAGATGCTCCTCAGCGAGTCGCAGGAGCGCATGCTCCTCGTCGCGAAGCCCGGGTGCGAGGCGCGCGTCATCGAGATCTGCACGAAGTGGGAGCTCGACGCGGCGATCATCGGCAAGGTGACCGACACGGGGCGCTGGGTCGTGCGCGCCACGCCCGGCTACGACCCGCTCGGCGGCGCGGCCGCCGCCGCCGCCGACGCCCGCAAACCGGTCGTCGTCTGCGATCTCCCCGTCGACTTCCTGACCGACGCGGCGCCGAAGTACGACCGCCCGCAGCGCGACGACGCCTCGCTGCCGGCGCGCCGGGCGTTCGACCCGCGCACCATCCCGGCGCCGCCCTCGTGGTCCGAGCTCTTCCTCGCGATGGCGGGCTCCCCGAACCTCGGCTCGCGCGCCTGGGTGTGGCGGCAGTACGACCAGATCGTGCGCGGCGGCACCGAGGTCCGGGCGGGCAGCGACGCCGCGGTGGTGCGCGTCCCCTGCGACAAGGACGGCCAGCGGTTCGAGAAGCTGCTCGCCTTCTCGAGCGACTGCAACGGCCGCCTCTGCGAGCTCGACCCGTTCCAGGGCGCGGCGATGGCCGTGGCCGAGGCGTGCCGCAACGTCGTGTGCGCGGGCGCGGAGCCGATCGGCCTCACCGACTGCCTCAACTTCGGCAACCCCGAGCGCCCCGAGATCATGCGGCAGTTCGCGCTCGCGATCGACGGCATGGCCGCGGCGTGCCGCGCCCTCTCCGTGCCCGTCGTGAGCGGCAACGTGTCGCTCTACAACGAGACCGACGGCCGCGCGATCCTGCCGACCCCGACGGTCGCCGTGGTCGGGCTCGTCGCGGACGCGGGCGACGTGCTGCGGGCCTCGTTCCCGGCCGCCGGCCTCACGGTGCTGCTGCTCGGCGACCCGCGCGGCGGCCCGCTCGGCGGCTCGGAGTACGTCGCGCGCCACACGGGCGAGGTGAAGGGGCCGAGCCCCGCGCTCGACCTCGATCGCGAGGCGCGGCTCCAGGGGCTCTGCCTCGCGCTCGCGCGCTCGCGGCCGCGGCTCCTGCAGAGCGCGCACGACGTGTCGGACGGCGGGCTCGCGATCGCGCTCGGCGAGTGCTGCGCCGCCGCCGGCGACCCGGCGGCGATGGTGGGCGCCAGCGTGCGGCTGCCGGGAGGCTCGAGCGATGGAGCGCGCGAGGAGCTCGCCGAGGCGCTGTTCGGCGAGGCGCCGAGCCGCATCGTCGTGAGCGTCCGGCCCGAGGACGCGCCCGAGGTAGCGCGGCGGGCCAGCGCCGCGGGCGTGCCCTGCGTCGAGCTCGGCGCGACCGGCGGCGACCGCCTCACGATCGAGGCGGGCGGCGGCAAGGTGCTCGACGTCGAGCTCGGCGCGCTGCGCGACGCGCGCGATCGTTGCCTCGATCCGATCGTCGGGAGCTAGCCGTCCTCCACATCAGGTTCTGCCCCGGCGCTCCCGGGGCATGTCCCCACCGCGCTGGGCGCCGTCCATATTGCGATTGCGCGAGGCACCCGGAAAAGGGAACCTGGGTCCATGGCGCTCCGCAAAGCCGTGATCCTGCTGATCGATGACAGCGAGAGCGACCGCACCATTTACCGGCGCTACCTGCGGGATTGGGCGGACGTCGAGGTCAAGCTGATCGAGGCGGCGACGGGCAAAGCTGCCCTCGAGGAGTGCAGGAAGAGCCCGCCCGATTGCATCATCCTCGATTACCGTCTCCCGGACATGGACGGCCTGGAGCTGCTCGAGAAGCTCAAGCGCGTCACGGAAGCCCCGGTGATCTTCATCACGGGCCAGCCGGCCCCGATGATGCTGACGCGGGCCCAGTCGCTCGGCATCGCGGGCTATCTCTGGAAAGAGGTGCTCGGCTCCGCGAGGCTGCGCGAGACCATCCTGAGCGCGCTCAAGGTATGCGCGCTCGCGGTCGTCGGCCTGCGCGCCTGACAGCGCTGCGCGCCTGAGGCGCTCGGCCCGCCCGCCCCGCGGGATCCGGCCGCCCTCTGCGGCGCCGAGGCTGCCGCGATCCGCGTTCAGCCTTCCCCGCGCTCGCGCGGCGCCGTCGCCTATACTCCCCGTATGAAGCGCTGGCTCCCGCTCGGGCTCATCGCCGTCGGCGTCGTCCTCGCCGTCGTGGCGCTGCTGTTCTCGCCCTCCGACGAGGACCGGATCCGCGATCGCCTCACCCAGCTCGAGGAAGCGGTGCGCATCGACGACGGCGAGCGGAACCCGATCGTGCGCCACGGCCGCGTTCGCAAGGAGTTCGCCGCGATCTTCACGAAGGAGGCGAGCGCCAGCGTCGTCGAGATCGGCGACCGGCTCAGCGGCCGCGACGAGCTCGCGGCGGCCGCGACCCAGGCCGCGATCGTCTACCAGACCGCGGACGTGAGCCTCGGCGACACGGAGATCAAGGTCGACCCGGCCGGCATGACCGCCGAGGTGACCGCCACCGCGACGGTCACCGGCGCCCGGCACGGACACCCGGTCCGGCGCGACGAGCTGCCCGTGGCGCTCCGGCTGGAGAAGGTCGACGGCGACTGGAAGATCATCTCCGCCACCGTCAGCCCCAGGCGCGCGCCCGGCGACGACGGCCTCTGACGCCTCTGACGTTGCGCCGCGCGCGCCCGGCGGCGGCGCCGCGCGGCCTCGCCCGGGCTCACGCGCCCGTGAGGGGCGCCTCGGCGAGCGTGAAGTAGAACGTCGTGCCGCCGCCCGGCGGCGACTCCGCCCAGATCTTCCCCTTGTGCCGCTCGACGATCCGCTGGGTGATGGCGAGCCCCGAGCCGGTCCCCTCGCCGTACTGCGCCGCGGTCGAGAGCCGCTCGAACATCGTGAAGAGCCGGTGCCGCTCGTCCGGGGGGATGCCCACCCCGTTGTCCCTGACGTGGAAGATGGCGGGGATGGAGGTCTCGTCGAAGCCCACCTCCACCCAGGGCTCGGGGCTCACGTTGTACTTGATGCCGTTCGAGATGAGGTTGGCCAGCACCTCGGCGATGCGGATGCGGTCGCAGACCACCCTGGGGAGCCGCCGCGGCGCGCGGATCGCGGCGCGGCGCAGCAGCAGCGTGCCCGCGAGC
Source organism: Sorangium sp. So ce321 (assembly GCF_051530195.1). Classification (NCBI taxonomy): domain Bacteria; kingdom Pseudomonadati; phylum Myxococcota; order Polyangiales; family Polyangiaceae; genus Sorangium; species Sorangium sp. So ce321. The sequence goes on from NZ_CP150329.1 coordinate 10,848,163, forward strand.
CGCCGCTCGACGTCCGCCAGCACGTCGTTCAGGTCGACCTCTCCGAAGGAGAAGTCCACGTTGCCGACGCGGGAGTACTCGTAAAGGGAGTTGATGAGCTCCATCGTCGTCCCGGCGAGCTCGCCGATGCGCCGCAGGTTGCGCTGCGACTCGGACGAGAGGGCCGCTCCGTCGTCCTCGATCACGAAGGTCGAGAACGACTTGATCCCGCGGAGCGGCTCCTTGAGGTCGTGCGCCACGATGTACCCGAACTGCTCGAGCTCGGCGTTGCTGCGCTCGGCCGCGGCGCGCGCGCTCTTCTCCCGGATCACCTGCCGCGTGAGATCGAGCTCGATGAGCGCGCGCCGGAGCAGCTCGGCCGCCTCGATCTCGGCCGGGTTCCAGGCGATGGCGGTCTGCTCGACGACCTGCTTCCAGAGGGCGAACGAGCGCCGGGGGCCGAGCACCGTGCCCTCGGCCGAGCTCTCGACGGGCTTCTCGGGGTTCCCGCCCCAGCTCACCGTCTGGATCACCTCGGGCCGCAACCAGACCACGTACCAGGGATCCGGCTCGGGGATGGAGATGCAGAGCACGCCGCTCGCCACGTCCTTGATGCTGGCGAGGGCGGGCTCGATCCTCGCGAGGCTGTCTGTGTGGAACACCGGATCATCCGCGACGTTGCGCCTGAGCCACGCGTGCAGGCTCCTGAGCTCCTCGGGCGCGGGCGAGAGGCCGAGCGGGCTCACCGTGTCTCCGTGGAAGAGGGCGACGCCCGACGCGTCCGCGAGCTTCATCAGCGCCCCGGCGCTCTCCGCGAGCCCGACCATGAGATCTTCCTGGCGCGACACCGTCGCGACGACCTCGTCGGACAGGGCCTTGAGCTCCAGCTTCCGCCCCCCATCCTCGAGCTTCTCCTTGGCCGCGAGCTGGATCGACAGGAACCTGCCGCATAGCTCGCAGCCCTGCCGGATCTCGAACGACAGCTGCCTCGCCGCGTAGTGGTGGCAGGCGATGAGCCCCCAGAGGACGCCCTCGCGGATGAGCGAGACGCTCATCGAGGCGCCGACTCCCATGTTCTTGAGGTACTGGATGTGCATCGGCGAGACGCTCCGCAGCACGGAGAAGCTCAGGTCGATGGGCGCGTCCGGCTGCGGGACGATATCCGACGGCTGATACCCGACGTCCGGGATGATACGGAGCCAGTTCCGGAGGTAGAGCTCCCGCGCCTGCGGCGGGATGTCGGAGGCCGGGTAGCGCAGCCCGAGGTAAGGCTCGATATCCGCCTCCCTGGCCTCGGCGATGACCTCTCCGTTCCAGTCGCGGTCGAACCTGTAGATCATCACCCGGTCGTACCCGGTGAGGCGCCTGATCTCCTCGGCCGTCACCTCGCACGCGTCGAACAGGCCCCCTGCCGACTGGATCCGCTCGATCGCCGTGTGGATCACGCGGTACACGCTCGAGAAGGACATGTCGCCCGGCGTGCCCGCGGGCTCGAGCTCCACGATCAGCCGCTCGCCCGCCCGGTGCGCGATCGCGTCGAACCACGCCGCCGCGGCGCCCGTCCTGGGGCTCACCTTGAGCGGGTTCATCGCCGCGGGGTCCGGGGAGCGGAGGATGGGTTCGAGATCTCCGCCCGCCGCCGGCGCGACGACGTCGAGCAGCGAGCGCCCGACGAGCCCCTCCGGCCCGCTCCCGAGCAGGGCGCCGACATTGCGGCTGACATGCCGGATGACGAGATCGCCGGGAGAGAGGGCGAGCAGCGCTCCGTGCGGCTGGATCCTGCCGGGGATGTGGATGGGCTCCACGGCGCAGTTCGTGAGGTCAACGCGTTGCCCAGGCCCACCGCGACGCTGCATCATGTCCTGCTCTCCAGCGGCCGTGACCCCTCGACGACGATCCAGGACGGCGAGGAGGACACGGGCTCCCGACGACCCGCTGGTCGTTACTGTACTCCCGCGGCAAGGTCGAGCGGATCCACCTGCGCCGGCCCGGCGCCCCCATGCGGCGGCCGCCCGGATAAGGCCGCGCCCGACGCGGGCCGCGACGGACGGACGCGCTCATGCAGCGGTGCGCGCAAGAGAAAAAAAGAAAGGCCGGTCGGGAGAACCCGCCGGCCTGGAGCCCGCCGTGGCGGACCCACCGGGACCGCACAGGAGCGCCGGTGGAGGAGAGCCCCGCCGGCGGTACCTGAAGAGGCCCGCGGTCACAAAGGTGAAGACAGAAAAGTCAGGAAAGGGATACGAAGCTTGATGAACGAAGAACGAAGAGGAAGCGAAGACGAATCGGAAGCATAAGACAATTCAAGAAGCCAGTCAAAGCGAAAGAGCAAGGAGAAGCAAAGGAGTAAGCGCAGCCAGGAATCGTAGGGACAAGCTCGAGAAGTGAAGCGCGGAGAGCGGCGAACAAGCTCAAGCGGAAGCTGGTGACAAGCTGAAGCGAAGCATGAAGCTGGGTCGAACAGAGCCGAAGAACAGATAAGCGAAGCTCGGACCAAGATCGACAAGCTGATCACGATAAGCCAACTCGGCGGCGCGCGTCGCACGCGCCTCAACCATCCTCCTTAATCGCCTCGTAAGGCGGCTGTCATCGCGCGAACCGAAGCTCTCACCGGCGCCATGCGCCAAGTCAATCAATGAGCCCAACAGCAAGACCCATGGCATCCGGGTGGCGGCGGGGTAACGATCGCCCGGCGCAAGCGGCCGTCGATCACCTCGCTCGGCGCCCCCCAACGACCGGGGCTTGTACTGCGAACGGTGTGCCAGGGGCGCCGCGCCCGTCGAGTCTCCACGAAACAGTTCGACCGACGAGAGCGACATCTGCCGGATACATTCAGCAATGGGCGGGCCAACGGTGAAACCGCCGCCAGACCGGTGCCCGGAGCCCAAAAATCCGCAAAAACTTGCCCTCCGCCGCGAGCCGCATCGCGTCAAAGAGCGACGCAGTTCATACATTTCCGCAGGGACTGCTTCGATCCAGGGATGGGTTCAGATCCAGGACGCAATCCCCCCCTGGACATGAATGAGTCCACTTATCGAGGGGATCATCGCCCTGCGCCACACCGTGAGAGCGAACGATTGCGATGAAGCGGCACGGCTCCAGCTCGGCGCCTCACGGCGCGGGGCCCAGCGTCGGCGCGCGGCGCGCAGCGCGGCACGCATCCCGGCGCGCAGCGGGGCACGCGGCGCGCAGCGCGGCACGCAGGGGTGCGGCGCGGCTACCTGCAGCCGGCCTGGATCAACGGCTCCACCACCCTGCCGATGTTCTCCTGGGGCGCGGAGAACCGCTGGCCCTCGAGCTTCTTCAGCGCGCCCACGAACCGCGGCCAGCTGCCGCCGCAGGTCGCGAGCAGCGCGCTGAGCTCCTCGTTGCCCGAGTTGTAGACGCGGAACTGCACGAGGGCGGCGTTGTTGAGCGGGCGGCGCGCCCCGATGTCCGCCGCGAGCCGGGCGAGCACCGCCTGCTTCTCCGCCCGTTTCTCGGCGTCGGGCGCCGAGGACGCATAGAGCCGGTTGAGGTGGATGTAGGCATCGTGCAGCGCGCGCGCCCGCGCCTCGCCCCGCTCCTGCTCCCTCATGTAGGATGTCTTCTCCGCCGAGAAGGGGCCCACGCGCTCGTCCATGTAGGCCTTGGCGAGCTCGTCTCCCACGAAGTTCGCGAGGCTCTCGTTCAACCTCGTCTGGCCCTTCACGTACAGCGTCGCGTGCAGCGACTCGTGCAGCACCACGTTGGCCAGGTCGCCGAGCGCGTCGTCCCCGCTCGAGATCATCGTGGAGAGGACCGGATCCTCCAGCCAGCCGAGCGTCGAGTAGGCGCCGGCCGGGCGCACGTCCACGTCCCAGCCGGCCGCCTTGAGCGGCGCCGCGAACGCCCTGGCGTCCTCGAGATGGAACCACCCCAGGTAGGGCACCGTCCCGACGATGGGGAAGCTCCATGTCTTCGAGCGGAACCGGAGCGGCTCGCACGCGCTCACCACCCAGACGGCCGCCGGGCGCTCGAGCTCGACGTACGTCCTGTAGTTGCCCGTCGGCGTGAGCCCGTGGCGCTCCCCGAAGCGCTTGATGTGCGGGACCTCGCGCAGCAGGGCGCGCGTCCGCCACGATCTGCGCGCGTCGAAGGCGGCGTCCTTCAGCGACTCGGTCTTCCACGCCATCGAGAGCTGCCCGAGGCTCGCCTGCGCGACGTAGCGGATCTCGGTGCACCCGGCGAGCAGGGAGCAGAGCGCGAGCGCGAAGAGCGCGGAGGCGGCGCTGGCTCCGCGCGCGGGGAGGAGGAGGAGGACGAGCCGATGGAGCGGCGCGGACAACGAGCGCGCGGCGCCGCGACGCGCGGTGGCCGGAAGCCTTTCGCTCATGCTCTAGCTGATAGCTGGCGGCGCAGGCTTCACAAGATCTTCCGCGCGCGCCGGTGAGGACGGCGCGGCCGGCGGATCTGGACGGCACCCGGCGGGGCTGGACGGCGCGGCCGGCGGCTCAGGACGGCGCGGCCGGCGGCTCGGGACGGCGCGGCCGGCGGCTCAGGACGGCGCGGCCGCCCCCCACGCGCTGAAGTGCACGGCCGGGACGATCGGCGCGCGCTCCCGCGGCGAGGGCTCCTCCGCGGCGTACAGCGGCTCGCGCGCGAGCGGATAGTCGCGCGGCGCGCCGTTCGACAGCACCATCTGGATGAAGCTCAGGTGCCCGGTGCGGAACGCGGCGGCGGCGCACGCGAGGTAGAACTCCCACTTCCTCATGAAGGCCGCGTCGAAGCCGGTGACCCGCGCGATCTTGTCCCGGTTCTCCACGAAGTTGCGGCGCCAGCAGCGCGCCGTGAGCTCGGAGTGGCGCTGCAGGTTCTCCGCGTCGAGCACGCCGAGGCCGCGCTCCTCGGCGCGCGCCGTCATCCCCCGGAGCGACGGAGGCCAGTAGCCCGGGAAGATGTGCTTTTGCAGGAAGGGGTCAGTCCACGGCGACTCCTGTGCCCTCGTGACGCTCTCGAGGAGGCAGACGCCGCCCGGGGCGAGCAGCGCCTTCACCCGGTCGTAGAACACCTCGATCCGGCGCTCGCCGGCGTGGCACATCGACCCCAGCGAGACGAGCCGATCCCACCGGGGCTCGTCCTCGACCTCCTCGTGGCTCATCACGCGGACCTCCACCGGCAGCCGGCGCGCCGCCGCCTGCTCGCGGATGTACCTCGCCTGGTTCTCGCAGAGGGTGATCCCGAGGCACTGCACGCCGTAGGCCTCCGCGGCGTGGAGCATGAGGTGCCCCCACCCGCACCCGAGATCGAGCAGCCGCTGCCCGCGCCGCAGCGCGAGCTTCCGCGCGACGAGGGAGATCTTGTGCGCCTGGGCGTCGTCGAGCGCCTCGCCCGGCGAGCTGAAGTAGCCGCACGACGTCTGGAGGCGCCTGTCGAGGTAAAGAGCGTAGAAGTCGTTGCCGAGCCCATAATGACGCTCGACCGCGAGCCGCTCGCGCTTCGCCGCGCCGGAGAGCCACCCGAGCCCGAGCGCGTCGAGCACGTCGGCCGCGCCGAGCTCGAGCGACGACGAGGGCGCGAGGCGCGGCAGGCGCGCCTCGGCGGCGCGCGCGAGCTCGAAGAGGCCGGCGAGCGCGTCCTCGAGATCCCCCTCGAAGGTCACCTCGCGACGGATGTACGCCTCGCCGAGCCCCAGCGTGCCCCGGAGCGCGGCCGCGCAGAGCGCCCGCCGCGTCCTGAACGTCACGGAGAGCGCGGGCGCGCCCGCGCCGAAGCGCAGCCGCTCGCCGCCCCAGAAGCGCAGCTCGATCGGGGTCCCGTCATGGCGCTCGAGCAGGCGTGAGGCCGCCTCCTGGATACGACGGGACAACAGCGGAACTTCGCCCTTCCTCACGATGAACATCGGACCCCCTCCGCGACCCCCCGGCCGCTCGACGAGCTGAGCTGAGCTGAGCTTTCCCGTCAAGCGACATGTCATTCGTCCAGCGCCCGACAACGAGCCTCGAGACGCCCGCAACGGCACGCGGACAACCAGGGCATTCGATGTCGTCAATGACAGGACGAACGTAATCAAGCTCGCGGCTGCATCCGAGGATTCTTAAGGATGATCCTGATAGAGAGAGGTGTCTTCGGGAGAGTCCCGATAACGCCTCCGTGTCCGGAAGGTTTCATGTTCCCGACGAATGGGTGAGTCCAAGCCGCGAAGTCGGGGAGATGACTCGATTTTCTCCCTGCCTTGCCGCCGGCTCGGGTCTCCATCGCCGGTTTGCGCAGCAAGCGCTCGCCGCCGGAGGGCGGTCCGTGGTACGCGCGCCGGCCCGCGAGCACGCGGGGCGCCTCACCGGATCGCCGCGCCGCTCGGGCCCGAGCATCGACCAGGTCCACCGATCGCGCCTCGACAGCGGGCAGCCGGCAGCGCCTCGCGGGACGAGCGGAGGCGTCGGCGTCGCGCTTGCCGACGACGCGTCGCTCGTGCGCCTCGTGCTGGTGGACGCGATGTCCTCGGGCCGGAGCGCGCGCGGCGCTGGCGAGGCAGAGGATCGCCGAGGTGGGCGCGGCCGCGACCCGCGCGGCCGCGCGCGACGACGATCACGGCCGCGCGCACGACCACGACCTCACGCGCGGCCACACCCACGAGCACCGCCGCGACCGCTCGTGCAGAGACGTCGCGGTCGCGCGGGCGCAGAGGTCGCCCGGTGATCGGCGCGCGACCTCCGCGGCGGCTCGGCGAGACAGGCCTCCACGCGCGCACCTCCGCTGCGCTCCTCTCCCTGCGACGAGCGCGCGCGATCCGCGCTCCAGGACGAGCGCGCGCGGCGCGCGAGCTGCGCGCGCGGCCCGCACGAGTCGGTATACCGGAGCACATCCGCGCCGGAAGCGCGACGCCGCGCCCTGTCAAGGAGAATGGCGGCGACGCCACTTCAGCTTCCGTTTCGCTGGAATACAGGCTCTATTGGACCGTAGGCGGACTTCGGCGGCCGGTGGAGAACGAAGAGATCCCCGCCGGATGGAGAGCGACATCGGCCGCGACCGAGACGTGGCCATCGAGCGATCACGGCGGCGCCGGACGGCGAGGCGGCGCGGCCACCCCTTGTGGACACCAGAGGAGGAGGCATCAGTGAGCCAGGCCCGACCCCATGTGCTCGTGGTAGACGCCGAGAAGAGAGTCCTCGACCGGCTTGCGGTCGAGCTCAGCGAAGGCGGCTTCGACGTCACCTGCGCGGAGAGCGGCCGCGCCGCGATCGAGCTCGTCAGGGCGCGCCGGTTCGACCTCGCGGTCGCCGACGTGCGGGCGCCCGGCATGGAAGGCGCCGAGATCATCGCCGCGCTCAAGGCGATCAGCCCGGACCTCGAGATCCTCGTCGGCGCCGCGTGCTCCAGCGCCCAGGCCGCGGTGGCGTGCATCGAGAGCGGCGCCTACGACATCCTCGAAAAGCCATATAATATCGAGGACATGAAGCGGCGGCTCGGGGCGGCGATGCTGCGCACGCACCTCGACGCCGTGGCCGCCGTCCACCAGGCGAGCGCGGCCCTGGCCGCGTCCCTGTCGCGGGATGATTTCCCGGAGCGCGCCGTGGATCTCGCGGCGAAGGTGGTCTACACAACCGGCGCAGCCCTCTCCCTCGCCCTCGATCAGGGGCCCGCGCTGTACCAGGCGGCTTCCGGCGTGGAGGTGCCCGCGGCGTTCATCGCGCGGCTCGCCGGTCAGCTCGAGGGCGCGCTGGCCCCCGTCCGCCTGTCCGCGGACGACGCCCCCGACCTGCTCTGCACCGCGGAGGGCGATCGCTTCGGCGCCGCGATCGTGGCGCCGCTCCGCCTGGGCGAGAGCTTGTTTGGCGGCCTGGTGGTGCTCCGCGACGAGCGCCTGCCGCCGTTCACCAGCCAGGAAGAGCAGGCCATCGGCATCTTCGCGATCCAGCTCGCGCTCGCGTTTTACGGCCACAAGGTACAGCGCGCGCGCGGCCCGCGCGCCGCCTGACCGCCGCGCGCCGCGCGGACAGCGCGCCCCCGCCGCGCGGAGCCCGGACAGCGCGCGCCCCCGGCCGGCGCGCGGGCCGAGATCTGCGGCCCACGCCCGCAAATTCTTCGGCGATCTCGCGCGAGATTCCCTCTGGCTAATGCGTTCGCACCCCACTAAAGGAGGGGAGCGATGAGCCCCACTGCTGCCCCATCGACTCTCCCCACCAGGGCTCAGCGCGTCGCGCTCTTCTACCGGGATCTCGTCGGCAAGAAGTTCGCGATGGCGCTGAGCGGCGTCGTCTTCTTCGGCTTCGTGATCGGCCACATGGCCGGCAACCTCCAGGTCTACCTCGGCCGACAGAAGTTCAATGACTATGCCGCCTTCCTCCACGGGACGCCCTCGCTGCTCTGGGGGACGCGGCTGGTCCTCTTCCTCTCCCTCGTCGTCCACCTCTACACCGGCATCACGCTGACGCTGCACAGCCGCGCGGCCCGGCCGGTCCGCTACCAGGTGAAGGGGCAGAGGCACCCGAACATCGCCGCGCGCACGATGCTGCTGAGCGGCGGCTTCCTCGCCGCCTTCATCCTCTTTCACCTGCTCCACCTGACGACGGGCACCGTCCACCCGGACTTCGTGCCGCTCGACGCCTACGACAACGTCGTGAAGGCCTTCAGCTCGGCGCCCGTGACGATTGCCTACGTCGTGGCGATGGGCCTGCTCGGGCTGCACCTCTACCACGGCGCGTGGAGCATGTTCCAGTCGATGGGCCTCAGCCATCCCCGCTACACGCCCGCGCTCAGGAAGCTCGCGGCCGCGTCGTCGGTCCTGCTCGTCGTCGGCTTCTCCTCCATCCCGCTGGCCGTCCTGTTCGGCCTGGTCCGCTGAGCCCGGAGCGTCCGTCACCATGCAGCTCAATGCGAAGATCCCCGAAGGTCCCATCGAGAAGAAGTGGGACCAGCACCGCTTCAACCTGAAGCTCGTCAACCCGGCGAACAAGCGGAAGTACACGATCCTCGTCGTCGGCACCGGCCTCGCCGGGGGCGCGGCGAGCGCGACCCTGGCCGAGCTCGGCTACAACGTGAAGAGCTTCTGTTTCCAGGACTCTCCGCGCCGCGCCCACAGCATCGCCGCGCAGGGCGGCATCAACGCCGCGAAGAACTACCAGAACGACGGCGACAGCATCTACCGCCTCTTCTACGACACCGTGAAGGGCGGCGACTACCGCGCGCGCGAGGCCAACGTCTACCGGCTCGCGCAGATCAGCGTGAACATCATCGACCAGTGCGCCGCGCAGGGCGTGCCGTTCGCGCGCGAGTACGGCGGCGTGCTCGCGAACCGCTCCTTCGGCGGAGCGCAGGTGTCGCGGACGTTCTACGCGCGCGGGCAGACGGGGCAGCAGCTCCTCCTCGGGGCCTACCAGGCGCTCGAGCGGCAGATCGGCCTCGGCAAGGTGAAGATGTACCCGCGCACCGAGATGCTCGACCTCATCGTGGTCGACGGCAAGGCGCGCGGCATCATCACCCGCAACCTGATCACCGGGGCGCTCGAGACGCACCTCGGCGACGCGGTCGTCCTCGCCTCGGGCGGCTACGGCAACGTCTTCTTCCTCTCGACGAACGCGAAGGGGTCGAACTGCACGGCCATCTGGCGGGCGCACAAGCGCGGCGCGCTGTTCAGCAACCCCTGCTTCACCCAGATCCACCCGACGTGCATCCCGGTCTCGGGCGACTACCAGTCGAAGCTGACGCTCATGAGCGAGTCGCTCCGGAACGACGGCCGCATCTGGGTGCCGGCGAACGGGGGCGACACCCGCTCGCCGGAGCTCATCCCCGAGGGCGAGCGGGACTATTACCTCGAGCGCCGGTATCCGAGCTTCGGCAACCTCGTGCCGCGCGACGTCGCGTCGCGCGCGGCGAAGGCGGTGTGCGACGAGGGCCGCGGCGTCGGGCCGACGCGGCTCGGCGTGTACCTCGACTTCTCGGACGCGATCCGGCGCCTCGGCAAGCCGGCGATCGCCGAGCGCTACGGCAACCTCTTCGACATGTACGAGCGCATCACCGGCGACGACCCGTACGCCGTGCCCATGCGCATCTACCCGGCCATCCACTACACGATGGGCGGGCTCTGGGTGGACTACAACCTGATGAGCACGATCCCCGGCCTCTACGTGCTCGGCGAGGCGAACTTCTCCGACCACGGCGCGAACCGCCTGGGCGCGAGCGCGCTGATGCAGGGCCTGGCCGACGGCTACTTCATCATCCCGTACACGATCGGCGACTACCTCGCGTCGACGAAGCTCGAGCGGGTCGACGACCTCCACCCCGCGGTGAGGGACGCCGAGCGCGACGCGAGCGGCCGGCTGAACAAGCTGCTCGCCACGAGCGGCTCGCGCACGGTCGACTCGTTCCACCGCGAGCTCGGCAAGATCATGTGGGAGCAGTGCGGGATGGCGCGCAACGCGCCCGGGCTGAAGGGCGCGCTCGCGCGGATCCCGGAGCTCCGGGAGCAGTTCCACCGCGACGTCCGCGTCTCGGGCACCGGCACCGGCTTCAACCAGGAGCTCGAGAAGGCGGCGCGCGTCGCCGACTTCTTCGAGCTGGCGGAGCTCATGTGCCGCGACGCGCTCAACCGCGAGGAGTCGTGCGGCGGGCACTTCCGGGAAGAGCACCAGACGCCCGAGGGCGAGGCGAAGCGCGACGACGAGAACTTCACCTATGTCGCCGCCTGGGGCTGGCGAGGCGAAGGCCAGGCCCAGGAGCTCTACAAGGAGCCGCTCCAGTTCAACGAGGTTCACCCCACGCAGCGGAGTTACAAATAATGCGCCTCACCCTCCATGTCTGGCGGCAGAAGGGCAAGTACGAAGCGGGCCGGTTCGTCACGTACGAGGTGCCCGATGCCAGCGAGCACATGTCCTTCCTCGAGATGCTCGACGTGCTCAATCAGCGGCTCATCCTCAAGGGAGAGGAGCCGATCGCGTTCGATCACGACTGTCGCGAGGGCATCTGCGGCATGTGCGGCTTCATGATCAACGGCCAGGCACACGGCCCCCTCCGTGGGACGACCGTGTGTCAGCTGCACATGCGACACTACAAGGACGGTGATGTCCTGTGGCTCGAGCCGTGGCGGGCCCAGGCGTTCCCGGTGGTGAGCGACCTCTCCGTCGATCGCAGCGCGTTCGATCGGATCGTGGCGGCGGGCGGCTACATCTCGGTGCCGACCGGCAGCGCGCCCGACGCCAACGCGATCCCCGTGCCGAAGCCGGTCGCCGAGCGCTCGATGGACGCGGCCGCCTGCATCGGCTGCGGCGCCTGCGTCGCCTCGTGCCCGAACGCGTCGGCCTCGCTCTTCACCGCGGCGAAGCTCACGCACCTGAACCTCTTGCCGCAGGGCCAGCCGGAGCGCGATCAGCGGAGCCTCAGCATGGTGGGGCAGATGCGCGTCGAGAGCTTCGGCCACTGCACGAACGTCGGCGAGTGCGAGGCGGTCTGCCCGAAGGAGATCCCGCTCGACGTGATCGCGCAGATGAACCGCGATTACCTGCGCGCGACGCTGCGCCACCGCGAGCAGCAGGCCAAGGGCGGCACCGGCTGAAGCGCGCGGACACGCCGCAGCGCCGGCCTCGACCGGAGGCTGACGCGCCCTCGTTTCAGCAAATTTCAGCACGATTCCGGCGAAGCCCCCCCACCCCACACGTCCACACACGTCACGGACGCAGGCGCCCCGTCGCGGCCGTCTCACCGCACGGGCGCGCGGCGCCGCCGCGGGGCGGTCGCGCGCCCGCTGGCCCGGGCGCCGTCGAGAGGCCGCGCCGCGGCCGGCCCCTGCGAGCCCCGCGGCCGCCGCCTCCGGGTCAGGCCCCCCCTCCCCCGGCCGCGGAAGCAGGCTGCGCAGCCTAGGCACCGGGGTCACCCCTGTACGCGTCGTGCCATGACAGGCGAACCCTGGCGCTGTCAGCACGCCAGCAGGCCTCAAGAACGTCCTCAACGGATAAAAATCCGTATCGTCCTCCCGCGATTTTTACCAATAGGCGGGAATTGCGCGGGGCCTGTGGGCAACCGATCAGGAATCTCCTGAGCGTCGACTCAGGGAGTTCCTAAACCGTCGTCGCGAATCATGAGCAGACCGTACAGCCAAAGTGGGATAACCACTCGGCTTGTTTCAAGAACATCTCGCCGCGATTTGCGTCTACGGGAGTGGCGATGGCGACCTTCCAAATGCGACGAACCCTAGACACTCCAGTAGCAGCGCAACCGGGAAGATGACGTGGGGCTCTCCCGCGCGACAAAGAAACGTGTCAGGGTCAACAGCCGCTTGTTCGAGCTCGCTAGTTCGAATAGCCTCGGAAGCTGTCCCGAACGGGAGCATGCTTCATAAGGCAATTGTGGTCACCCCACCCCGTGTCGTAGAGTAGATTGAACCTAGAGCGCCGCAGCGAGGGGGGGGCATCCCGCTGCGAGCGCGCCAGGATCGCATCAGATCATCGCTCTTCTGCGAGGAGCCGGTCGAGAGGGGGGCCGGCAGTAGGAGAAGCAGGGCACCACACGCGGCGATCTATCTCTCGGCGGGTCCGCAGATCCGCTTTCGACATGGGGACGACGCGCACCGGGACCGCAGACGGGTCGACCGGGCCGGGCAGACCGCCGGCCGGCGCCTCTGCACTGTTCGCGCTGCGGGCCGGCGACGCCGCGCCGGGGCGACGAGGTGGTCGGATGCGGGAGTTGGAACATCAGAACAGGTCTATCTGAGAGCGAAGAAGTAGGAGGGGACTTCATGAGCAGCTGCATCGACGGCCTGAACCTGTATCCAAAGAGCGTCCACGATGCCGCCGTTGTGCTCGACACCGTGACGGACCGGCTCATCGCCGCGGGCGACCGCCGCGCGGCGTTCACCGACGTTTACGGGATCGTCACGCGCGCTGTCGCGGCGCAGGTCGAGCGGCCCGACGGCATGTTCCTCGAGCCGGCGTGGATCTCGCGCCTCGCCGGCCGTTTCTGCACGCGGTACCTCGAGACGCTCCGCTGGTCCGAGCGGGGCGTGGCGCAGGACTGCGACGCCTGGCACGTCGCGTACGCGAGCACGTCATCCCGGTTCACGCCTCCCGTGCAGAACGCGCTGCTCGGCTTCAGCGCCCACATCAACTACGATCTGGTCTTCGGGATCCACGCCACGGTCGTCGAGTTCGGGCACGGCCGCGACGCACGGATGCTCGCGCGGCTCAAGCACGATCACGATCAGGTCAATACGCTGCTCCGCCTCGCGGTCACCGAGGCGCTCGAGCGCCTCGCCGCCCGGCACGGCTGCGCCCTGAGCACTTTTTTCCACGACAACGCCCCCGACCTCGCGACCTGGGTGGCCATGGAGATGCTCTCGCGCTGGCGCGAGCGCGTCTGGGCCGACGTCCTCGCCCTGCTCGCGGCGGGCGGCGCGGGCGAGCGGGCGGCGCTCACCCGCGCGGTGGAGCAGCGCTCCGCGCGCATCGCGCAGGTGCTCGCGCTGCCGTCGCTCCACCACACGCCTGGCGCGGCGCTCCGGCTCCTGTCAAGGGCCGCTTGATCGCGGATCGAAACCGGAGCCCGGCGCGATCGTAGAATGGGGGCATGAGCCAGCTGCCCAAGGAGCCGCCCGCCGACGAGATCACCCCTCCAGCGCTCTACATGCGCCGGCGCGAGCTCCTCAAGAACGCGGCGCTCTTCGCCGGCACCGCCTCGGCCGTGGGCGGCGGCCTCGTCTGGCTCACGGGCGGCTCGGCAGGCGTGGCGGACGTCGCCGCGCCAGGCGGTGAGGGCGCGCGCGCCGGTGACGACAGCGCGCCGCCGCTCCCCGGCGCCGCGCCGCCGCCCAGCGCCGCGAGCGGCAGGAGCCCGTTCGTCACCGACGAACCGCGGACGGACTACGAGGCCATCGTCTCGTACAACAACTTCTACGAGCTCGGCCTGAGCAAGTCCGAGCCGGCCGAGAACGCCGGACGGCTCAGGCTCCGACCGTGGACCGTCGCGTGCGAGGGGGAGCTCAAGAAGCCCGAGGTCATCGACCTCGACACCCTCCTCCGGTGGTTCCCCCTGGAGGAGCGCGTCTATCGTATGCGCTGCGTCGAGGCGTGGTCGATGGTGATCCCCTGGCTCGGGTTCCCGCTGGCCGCGCTGCTCCGGCGCCTCGAGCCGACCTCGCGCGCCCGGTACGTCCAGTTCACCACGCTGCTCGACCCGGCGCAGCTGCCCGGGCAGCGGAGCGACGTCCTCGACTGGCCCTATGTCGAGGGGCTGCGGCTCGACGAGGCGATGCACCCGCTGACGTTCCTGGCGGTGGGCCTCTACGGCAAATCGCTGCTTGGCCAGAACGGAGCGCCCCTTCGCCTGGTGGTCCCGTGGAAGTACGGGTTCAAGGGGTGCAAATCGATCGTGAGCATCAAGCTCACCGAGCGGCAGCCGAGGACGACCTGGAGCCAGGCCGCGCCGGACGAGTACGGGTTCTACGCGAACGTGAACCCCGCGGTGGCTCACCCGCGCTGGAGCCAGGCGACCGAGCGGAGGATAGGTGAGCTGCGCCGCCGCCAGACGCTGCCGTTCAACGGCTATGCGGAGGAGGTCGCGGGCCTGTACAGCGGCATGGACCTGCGGGAGAGCTTCTGAAGATGAGCTCGCCGATCGAAGCGGTGAGGGCGGTGAAGGCGGCGTCGCCGCCGCGCGCCGCCGCGCCGCCGCGCAGGAAGCAGCCCTGGCTCCCGCCCGCGATCGTCACGGGCGGCCTGATCCCGCTGGCCGTGCTCGGCCTGCGCGCCTTCACCGGGGCGCTCGGCCCGAACGCCGTCGCCGAGGCGCTGAACCAGCTCGGCCTCCTCGCGCTGGTGCTGCTCATCGCCTCGCTGGCGGCGACGCCGCTCAAGCTCGTCTCGGGCTGGACGTTCCCCCTGCGCATCCGCAGGGCGCTCGGGCTCCTCGCCTTCTTCTACGCGTGCGCCCACTTCCTGACGTATGCCGGCGTCGATCAGGGGCTCGACGTGCGCGCCATCGTCGAGGACATCACGGAGCGGCCCTTCATCCTCGCCGGCTTCGTCGCGCTCCTCCTGCTCGTCCCGCTCGCGGCGACGTCGACCGCGCGCATGCTGAAGCGCCTCGGCGCCGCGCGCTGGAAGCGCCTGCACCGCCTCGCGTACGTCGCCGCCGTCCTCGGGGTCGTGCACTTCTTCCTCCGGGTGAAGAAGGACGCGACGGAGCCGATGATCTACGCGGCGCTGCTCGCGCTGCTCTTCGCCGTGCGCGTCGCGAGCGCCGTCCTGCACAGGCGCGCGGCGCGGCGCTGAGCCCTGCGCCGCGACGTCAGGCCAGGCCGACAGCGGCCGCGGCGCGCTCAGGGCACCGCCGGCGGGCTCCCGCGCAGCATGAAATAGATGAGCACCCCCGTCACCGACACGTAGAGCCAGAGGGGCAGCGTCACCCGCGCGACCCGGGCGTGCTTCGCGAAGTTCGCCTTGTAGGCGAAGTAGAACGACGTCAGCGCGAGCGGCACGATGCCCGCCGACAGCACGATGTGCGAGATGAGGACGGCGAAGTAGACGGCGCGGAGCGGCCCGGTGCCCTGGTACTTCGTGTCGCCGTGGACGAAGTGGTAGGCGAGGTAGCCGACGAGGAACAGCGACGAGGCGACGAACGCCGAGACCATCAGGTACTTGTGCACGACCACCGCGCGGCGCTTGATCGCGAGCCAGCCCGCGACGAGCAGCGTGGCGGCGGTCGCGTTCAGGGCGGCGTTCAGCGGCGGCATGAAGCGGAGATCGGCGCCGCCCGCGCCTCGCCGGATGATGAGGATATAGGCGAGGAACGCCAGCGCGGCCGCGGAGAGCACGGCGTTGAAGACGTAGAACGACCTGTCGCTGGTGCGGGTGAGCAGGCCGACGGGCTTCAAGGGGCTCGAGGCGTGGGTCGACATCGCGCGGTCCATACCAGAGGAGCGCGCTGGGCGCGAACGCGGGCGGGCGAGCGGGCTCGAGCGCGAGCGAGCGAGCAGCAGCGGACGGAAGCGAACCGGGGCGACCGAAGCTGACCGATGCAGATCGAAGCGCACGGGCCGAGGCGCGTGCGGGCGCCGGCGTCGCGCTGACGCCCGCGCGCCCGCGGGCTACGCGGAGCTCGGCGCGATCCCCATCGGGGGGCTGCGATCCGCGTTCCGCAGCGGCTCGCGCATGGTCACGAACTCCTCGGCCGCGGTCGGGTGGATGCCGATCGTCGCGTCGAACTGCGCCTTGGTCGCGCCGCACTTCAGCGCGACGGCGAACCCCTGGATGATCTCGCCCGCGTCCGGCCCGACCATGTGGACGCCGAGCACCCGATCGGTCGCGCGATCGACGACGAGCTTCATCATCGTCTTCTCGTCGCGCCCGGAGAGGGTGTGCTTGAGCGCGCGGAAGATCGAGACGTAGACGGCGACGTCGTGGTGCTCGCGCGCCTGCGCCTCGGAGAGGCCGACCGTGCCGACGTTCGGCTGGCTGAAGACGGCGGTCGGGATGCCGGTGTAGTCCACGCGCGCGGGCTCGCCGCGGAAGAGCATCTTCGAGAGCGCCATCGCCTCCGTGATGGCGACGGGCGTGAGCTGCACGCGAGAGATCACGTCGCCGAGCGCGTAGATCGACGGGACCGACGACTGGAACGCGTCGTCCACCACGACCGCGCCGTCCTCGTCGAGCTCGACCCCGACCTCCTCGAGGCCGAGCCCCCTCGTCTTCGGCAGGCGCCCCGTCGCGTACAGCACGCAGTCCGCCTCGAGCTCGGTGCCGTCGGCGAGCGCCGCGCAGAGCCCGTCGCCGCGCCGCTCGATGCTCTCGACGCTCGCGCCGAGGTGGAGGTCCAGGCCCTTCTTCTGGATCTCGGCGGCGAGGAACGCGCGGATGTCGTCGTCGAAGCCGCGCAGCAGGTGCATGCCGCGGTGGATCAGCGACACCCTGGCGCCGAGCCCGTGCAGGATGCCGGCGAGCTCGACCGCGATGTAGCCGCCGCCGACGATGACCGCCCGCCGCGGCATCGTCTGGAAGTGGAACGCTTCGTCGGAGGTGATGGCGAGCTCGCGCCCCGGCAGGTCGGGGATCCAGGGGTAGCTGCCGGTCGCGACGAGGATCCGCTCGGCGGTGATCGTGGCGCCGTCGATCTGGACGGCGTGCGGATCCACGACCCTGGCCTGCCCCCAGTGGATGTCGGCGCCCGAGTTCTTCAGCAGCCGCTCGTAGACGCCGTTCAGGCGCTCGATCTCCTTGTTCTTGTTGCGGAGGAACGTCGACCACTCGAACGACGGGCCGGCGTGCCCGCTCCCGCCGGCGCCGTGGCCGGGCACCGTCCAGCCGTAACCGGCGGCGTCCTCGAAGTCCTCGGCGTAGTGCGAGGCGTAGACGAGGAGCTTCTTCGGGATGCACCCCAGGTTGACGCAGGTGCCGCCGAGGTGGCGCGACTCGGCGACGGCGACCCGTGCGCCGAAGGAAGCGGACATGCGGGCTGCGCGCACGCCGCCGGAGCCGGCGCCGATGACGAACAGATCGTAATCGTACTTGGACATGGTGGACGACTATGCCCCATGCGGGGCGCGGTCGCCGCGCAGCGTACGCCGGTCGGGGCGCCGGCGGCGGGGGCGGCGGTCCGAGAGGCGCCGCTCCTTCCGGCCACACCGGCGGGGATTCTGCTACCGTCCCGCCGTTGCGCTCCTCGACCCACACCGGAACCTTCGCCGCGGCCCCGTCGCCGCGCGGCGGCGCGCTGCCCGAGCCGCGCGCGCCGCGCCTCTGGGGGCGCGCGCGCCGCGCCCTGCCCTTCGCGCTGGCGATCGGGCTCGTCGCCTTCGTCCTCGGCCGGCTCGACTTCGGCGCCTTCCGCGCCGCCCTGTCGCGCGTCGACGCCCCGCTCTTCGGCGCCTTCGCCGCCGTCTTCATCCTCGCGCTCCTCGCCGCCGACACGTTCGCGACCGTGCTCGTCTACCGCCGCCTGATCGCGCCCGTCGCCTTCCGCGATTTCTTCGTGCTCCGCGGCGCGTCCTATCTCCCGTCGCTGCTCAACCACCACGTCGGTCAGGCGTTCATCACGGTGTTCCTCGCGCGCGCGCACGGCGTGCCGCTCGCGCGCGTCGCCGGCGCGACGCTCGTCGTCTACGCGTCGTGGCTCGGCTGCCTGCTCCTGCTCGGCGCGGTCGCCGTGCCCGCGAACGGCGGTCCGCTCGCCGGGTCCGCCCTGCTCCTCGGCGCCGGCGTGCTCTACCTCGCGATCCTCGCGCTGCGCCCTGCCCGGCTCGCCCGCACGAAGCTCCTCGCCCCGCTCTTCGAGGCGGGCGTGCGCGGCCACCTCATCGCCCTCGCGGCGCGCGTGCCCCACCTCCTCGTGCTGTTCGTCGGCACCTGGCTGCCCTTCGGGCTCTTCGGCGTGCGCATCCCCTTCGCGGCCGCCCTGACCTACATCCCGATCCTGATGGTGGCGGTGACGCTCCCCCTCACCCCGCAGGGCTTCGGCACGCGCGACGTGCTCGCCGCCGCGCTCTTCGAGCGGTTCGCGGCCGGCGCGACGCGCGAGGAGCGCCTGGCGGCCGTCGCCGCGACGACGACGACGTGGGCCGTGGCGCTCACCCTGGTCGAGGCCGCGCTCGGCCTGGCCCTGCTCCGTGGCGCTCTGCCCCACATGGAGGCGAAACGGGTCACCGGGGCGGCGGGCTCCGGCGCGGCGGGCGACGCGGGCTCCGGCGACGCGGGCTCCGGCGTTGCTCGAAGCGAGCCTGCATGACGCGGCCTGACGCGGCTCGCTGCTGGCGTTGTCACGGTATTTGCTAAGTACGAACGGACACGGACAAAGCGCGGACAACGATCTGGCAACGGGCTGTCACGGCATTGAATAGGAGTCGCTGAGCGGACAACCAAGAGAATGGTCGACGCGACAAGCCTGGAGCGATAGGCTCCGGTACCTCGCTGCGTCTTTCTCCGCTCTTGACGGGCGCCCCCCGCTGAACATCGCTGCTCGGTCGATCCGGGCAGAGCCCACCGTCCATGAAGAACCTTTATCGCTTCCTCGCCTCGTCCGATCACAGCGTCGCCCGCGCCGTGCGCCAGGTGCGGCATCAGGTCCGCACGTTCACGCTGCCTGCGCCGCGGCCGGTCGTGCTCCCGGCGCGCGTGGCGTTCGAGGCGGCGCGCGACGCGTACTACTTCGGCGCTCGCGTCCTCGTCTGCGAGCCGCATTTCAAGTCGTACTGCACGCAGTACGGCAAGGGCGTCCGGACGGGGAACTTCATTCACTACATCCAGGGGCGGGGCGACATCATCCTTGGCGACAATGTGGTGCTCGACGGCAAGATCAACTTCGTCTTCGCCGCGCGCTTCTCGGACCGCCCGACCTTGCGGATCGGCGACAACACCGGGATCGGGCACGACTGCCGGATCATCGTCGGCAAGTCGATCACCATCGGCAAGCACTGCCGGATCGCGGGCAGCGTCTACATCCTCGACTCGAGCGGCCACCCCAGCGACCCGGAGGACCGGAAGCGGGGCCTGCCGCCGGCGGACAGCGAGGTGAGGCCCGTCGTGATCGAGGACAACGTCTGGCTGGGCGCCCGGTCGATGATCTTCCCCGGGGTCACGGTCGGCGAGGGCAGCGTCGTCGCGGCAGGCTCGATCGTGATGGCCGATGTCCCCCCGTACACCGTCGTCGCTGGCAACCCGGCGCGCCGGGTGGCATCACTCCGGACCGAGCCGCCGCCGCCGCTCGTCGAGCCCGCCGCGGACCGCTCCGATGCAAGGAGCAAGGGCGCGGAGGACGCGGCGAGGCGCTCGCTGTCCGACAGCGCATCTTAACCCTGGAGCTCTTGATGGCGATTGAGGTGGAGAAGGTGATCGAGGTCATCGTCACGGTCGGCAGCCTCCCCGCTGCGATCAAGCCCGATGACGACATCTACGACGCGGGGTTCTCCTCGATTCGCGCGCTCCAGCTCCTCACCGAGCTGGAGGACAGGTTCAACGTGACCCTGCCCGACGACAAGTTCAGCGTCGCCCGCACGCCGCGCGCGCTGAGCCAGCTGATCCAGGAGCTTGCCCCGTGAGGAAGACCGTCACCGTCGAGCTCGCGACGCCGGCGACCGAGATGGCGCAGGAGGAGATCCCGAAGCAGATCGCCTTCCTGTCGAAGGAGATCTCGAACATCCGCTTCGTCCGCGAGGGCGCCGCGCTCGAGTTCGAGGCCCCCGAGGAGCGCGCGGGCGACCTCGCGAGCGCGGCCGCTGGCCTCGCGCGCACGATGCAGCGGAGCCTGCGCGCGCTGACGCGGAAGCTCGTGTACCGCAGCCCGGCGTGCGACAGGGTGGAGTTCCGCGGCGGCGCGCTCCCCGACGGCGTCACGCAGATGGGGCAGGGCCAGGTCGCCCTCGAGGGTATCCCGCTGCGGCTCTACCGCTACTTCGATCGCTCCCTGGAGGCGCTCGGCGCGCCTTTCTCGCCGAGCCCGATCCTCGTGCCGACGTTGATCCCGGCCGCGACGCTGGCGAAGTGCGACTACTTCCGCTCCTTTCCTCACATCGTCACGTTCACGTGCCACCTGCCGGAGGACATGCCGCGCATCGAGGACTTCCGGGCTCGGCACCAGGACCGGGACTCGCTCGACGAGCGCGCGCTGAGCGACATGGCGCCCCCGGAGGTGTGCCTCTCGCCGGCGGTCTGTTACCACGTGTACGCGGCGAACCGGGACCGCGTGCTGCCGGCGGGCGGCGCGCGCTACGCGCTCGCGGGCCGCTGCTTCCGCTACGAGTCGAGCAAGATGGTCGACCTGCGGCGGCTCTGGGAGTTCACGATGCGGGAGATCGTCTTCCTCGGCTCGCGGGAGAACGTCCTCGGGCTGCGCGAGCAGGGGAACGAGCTCGTGGCGCGCTACCTCGACGAGCACCGGCTGGCCGGCGAGATCCGGACGGCGAGCGATCCGTTCTTCATCGCGCCGGACGCGGCCGCCAAGACGTACTTCCAGATCAGCAGCGAGACGAAGTACGAGATCTCGCTGATGCTCCCGGAGGGCGAGCGGGTGGCGGCCGGCTCGCTGAACTACCACACCGACTTCTTCGGCCGCGCGTTCAGCTGCAACGTCGAGGGCGCGGGCCCGATGCACAGCGTGTGCATCGCGTTCGGCCTGGAGCGGTGGGTCTACGCGTTCCTCGCCCAGCACGGCAACGACCCGGCCGGCTGGCCGGACATCGTGCGTCGCGCCCCGGAGATGGCCAACCTCTAGTTACGAGGCCGGCGCGCAGTTCCGTTTGCTCGGTGTTTCTGCCAGGCTCGCGGCCATGCAGCTCGAGCACGTCGACCCGGTCGCGGTGGCGGAGGAGGCCAGCCTTGTCCTGCGCGAGGCGTGGGCGCCGCCGGCGCTCCACTACACGGCCGACTACCTGAGGTGGCAGCTCGGCTTCCCCGGCCCGGCGCCGCGGGCCGTGCTCGCGCGCGAGGGCGGGGAGCCGGCCGGCTTCATCGGCGCCGCGCCGCGCCGCTTCCGCTTCCGCGGCGCCGCGTCCGAGGGGTACGTGCTCTCGTTCGTGAGCGTGCGGCCGAAGTTCCAGGGGCAAGGGCTGGCGAGCCGGCTGTACGCGGAGCTCCTCGACGGCCTTCGCGGGTCCGGCCTGCCGATCGTCGTGTTCGTGGAGGCGCGCTCCGTGGCCGCCCGGCGTGTGCTCCTCAAGGCCGTCGAGCAGGCGGGGTTCAAGCTGAAGGCGCTGGCCGCGTGCCAGAACCACGGCTTCGTCCCCCGGGCGAGCGCCAGGCCGGCGCAGGCCGTGGCCACGCCAGCGGGGGCCGTGGACGAGGTGCTCGCGGCGATCGCGGCGTGCGACGGCGTGCGCGTCCTCTGGTCCGCGCCCGACGCGGCGCAGCTCGAGCACAGCCTGCGCGACCCGCGATCGCGCAGGCTGCTGCGCGTCGAGGAGGCCGGCCGAGCCGTCGGCGCCGCGGCGGTGTTCCTGTCCGAGATCGCGACGGCCGCGCGCGTCGACCGGGTACCGACCGTCGACGCGCTCTACCTGCCAGAGCCGACCGCCGAGCGGGTCGCGGCGGTGCTGCGCGCGGCGTCGGAGGCGTTCGCCGGGGAGGCGACCGTGCCGGTGGTGAGCGCGCCGAACCTCGCGATCGTCCCGCAGGACCAGCTCAGGCCGGCCGGCGCGCGCGCGACGGGCGCGACCTTCGACGCGTTCGTCGTGCACCCCGACGGCGCGCCGTGGCTCGACGCCGAGGTGACCAACCTCGAGGTCGTCTGAAACGAGGCGAGGCGACTCCCGGCAAGGCGAGGCGCGGCGAGGCGAGGCAACCATCTCCGGAGCAGATGGGATCCATGAAGTGAATGCCGATTCACAAGATGGATCGGCGGGCGCATGCTGGGTCTCATGAACAACAGCTCTTCCACGCAGGCCATGCAGATCCGTCGATCCAGCGAGCGCGGCTATGCCGATCACGGTTGGCTCCAGTCATTTCACACGTTCTCGTTCGCCGACTACCAGGACCCGGACCACATGGGCTTCCGGGCGCTGCGGGTCATCAACGACGACTACGTCGCTCCGGGGCGCGGGTTCGGGACGCACGGGCACCAGAACATGGAGATCGTCACCTATGTTCTCGAGGGGGAGCTCGAGCACAAGGACAGCATGGGGAACGGCTCGACCATCCGCCCCGGCGAGGTCCAGCGCATGTCGGCCGGCACGGGCGTGTACCACAGCGAGATCAACGCCTCGAAGTCGGGCGTGACCCACCTGCTGCAGATCTGGATCTTGCCGGACCGGCGCGGGTACACGCCGAGCTACGAGCAGAAGGCGTTCTCCGAGGAGGAGCGCCGAGGCAAGCTGCGGCTGGTCGCCTCGCAGGACGGGCGCGATGGCTCGGTGACCGTCCACCAGGACGTGAGCCTGTTCGTGGGGCTCCTCGGACAGGGGCAAGAGGCGCGGTACGAGCTGGCACAAGGGCGGAATGCCTGGGTCCACGTGGCGCGCGGCAGCGTCGAGCTGAACGGGACGCTGCTCGAGGCGGGGGACGCGGCGGCGATCACGGCGGGCGGGGCGCTCCGCCTGGTCGGGAAGGACCCGGGCGAGGTGCTGCTGTTCGACCTCGCCTGAAGCGCGGGCCTCGCCGCTGCCGCGCGCGAGGTCACCGAGGGGAGAGGCGGTGTGTTCGCCGCTGCCGCGCGAGGTCACCGAGGAGAGAGCGGGGTGTCGCGGCGAGGGCAGCCGGAGCGCTGCGCGCGCCCCGCGCCAGGTGCCGCACGCCGCGCACGCCGGTCAGCGAGGATCGAGCGCACGAGTCGGCGCGGCGGTCCGCTCACCGGTCCTCGTCGCTCGGCGTCATCAGGCGCATCATCTCGAGATCGTCTGGCTGACCGCGCTCGCCGAGGGCGCGGAGCACGCGCGCGCGGTCGGCGGGCGAGCGGTTCTGGCTCAGCTTGAACTTGCCCTCGAGGCGCTCGATCGCGATCGAGAACCCCACGATCCCCCGAAGCAGGCTCTCGTGGAGCGCGCGATCGAGCCCGCGCGTGCTCCAGGGCTCCGCCGCGCCGCGCTCATGGATGCTGGTGAGGTCGTCGAGCAGCCCTGTCAGCTCCTCGTCGCTCATCGGCCCTGCCGCGCGCCCGTGGGCGTGCACGACGGCGTAGTTCCAGGTCGGCACCTGCCTTCCGGGCTCCTCGTACCACCGCGCCGAGACGTACCCGTGCGGCCCCGAGAACACCGCGACGAGCGGCCTGCCCTCCGTCGCCAGCCGCCAGATGCGGTTCGCGCGCGCGACGTGGGCGCGGAGGCGGCCGTGGGGCCCCGCGCCGCGATCGAGCACGAAGGGCAGATGAGCGATCTCGATACCTCCCTGCTCGTCCTGCACCATGAGGCAGCCGAAGCTGTGTGCCTCGATGAGATCGAACTGCCGATCGATGTCAGTCTCCAGGAAGGATCCGGGCGAGTACATTCACGGAGCTTACACCCGCCCCGCCGCGCGGGTCACCTGGCCCCGTGCGCGGCGCCGCGCCTGAGGTCGGCGTCGGCACCCTCCGAAGGGCTGTACGACGCGCGGGTTGCTCCTGACAAGCCGCGCGCGGCGCCGGAACGAGCGCCGCGTCGCGGGGCTTCCGCAGGCGCGGCCCGGCTTGCTCCAGGGACGGCTCCCGCTACATAGAGAGATCTATGGACGCCATCGACCTTCTCGAACGCCAGCACCGCGAGCTCGAAGAGCAGTTTTCCGGGCTGAAAAAGGCATCTTCCGTCACCGCTGAGCAGTTCTCCACGGCCGCCGACCTCCTCGCCACGCACATCACGGTCGAGGAGCAGCACTTCTACCCGGCGGTCAGGGCCCGCCGCACCGAAGATATCCTCCTCGAGTCGCTGGAGGAGCACCTGTCCCTCAAGCGCGTGCTGGCCGATCTGCTGGCGCTCGAGACGACGGACGAGAAGTTCGGGCCCAAGCTCCACGTGCTCGCCGAGCAGCTCGAGCACCACCACAAGGAGGAGGAAGAGCACCTCTTCCCCAAGGTGAAGAAGCTCCTCGACGAGGCCGGGCGCGAGGAGCTCGGGCAGACCATGCAGGCGAGGATGGGCGAGCTGCGACGCGGCGAGCCCCGCAAGCTCGTCCTGGGCCAGACCGAGGAGGCAGCACCCCTTCCGTGAACAGCGCGGCGATCGTCCCGCGCCGACCGGCGGCGCGGGACGGAGCCGCGGCTCTGCCCCTCGCGAGCCGGCCGCGCGCGAGCGTGCTGGATGCTGGCTGGATGCTGGAATGACATCATGATGCAATGCGCGCGTGCCTCGGCTCACGGTACGCACGCCACGCACGTCACGCACGCCGCTCATGTCGCTCACGCCGCTAACACTGGCCACGCGCTGTCTTCGCGGCGAGAATTCCATCCGGCGCAATACGATTTTTGTAGAAGGGTTTCCCTTACCGTTGTTATCGTACCCTGCCGCGAGTCTCGCGGCAGGAGTCCGGGATGGCATCGGCGACAAGGCACATGGCGGAGGAGCCGGTGGAGAGTGCCTGATACCATGCGCCTGCTCCCCGGCGCCGCTGGCGCGAACGGCGCTGGCGGTCGCCGGCGCGAGCGAGCATCATCGTCGACGCGCGGCGCGCACGGGGAACCTTCGAAGGAGGTAGGATGACTGCTCGACCTGTACTCTCGATTGACACATCCTTCGACCCCGACAGCGCCTGGTTCGCGACGGGCCGGACGCAGCTCTATGGTCGCATGGGAGAGCAGTTCTCCATCGTACCGTTCGGGCGCGCCAGCGCGGAGCGGCGGCGGATACTCCGCCAGATCGCGCGAGCCGAGGGCGCGGGCAACCCCTTCCGCGCGATCGTTGTGTCGTCCCACGGCAGGACGAGCTGCGTTGTCGACGACGAGTCGCCGGACGGCATCCTGCTATCGCACGAGAGCCCGGCGCCGGAGATCGAGCTCTGGGCGCGCGGTCGCGTGCTCTACTTCTGCTGCGGCGAGACCGCCAGCGGCCCGCTGTTCGACCGGCTCCTCGACGCGGGGGCGCGCGCGGTGGTCGGCTTCACGGGGCGGCTCTGCGCCACGACCGTCGAAGGCAAGTTCTTCTGGCGGCAGCTCGACCAGGAGCTCGTGACCTGCGCGCTGCACGACCAGCTCGCGCCGGGCTATGAGCGGGCGAGGCAGCAGTTCCTGGAGCGCGTCGCGACGCGGATCGCCGGGCTCCCCGACGGAACAGCCCGGGAGGACCTCGCGAGGTTGCGGGACCTGCTCGCATCGATGGTGATCCGCGGCGCCGAGAAGCGCTGATACCTCGCCGCTCACGTACGTCTCTGGTTCCCTGGTTGCGCTGCGGGTGGCGAGCTGCCCGGCCAGAGGAGCACAGCTGGTAGTTGCGCGGCGCGGGCAGGCCCCTGCTTGAGCCCTGCTGCCAGCGGGCGGATCATTCTGGACCGTTCGTTCCAGAATGCTCGATCCGCCGGGCAGGCCCCCCTGCTTGAGCCCTGCTGCCAGCGGGCGGATCATTCTGGACCGTTCGTTCCAGAATGCTCAGTCCAGAGTGAGCCCCACGCGCGAGGGGCACCCGAGTCCGGCAGGAGCCCCCGTGCCGCGCAATCTCATCCTCTCCTCATGCGCCGGAGACAACCTCGGGGCGCAGGGAAGGAATCCGATTGGACTGATGAGATCGAGAGAAGAATTCACCAGGACACCAGGAACGCGAAGCCGAGGAGATGAAAAATTCTATTCTTCCCTTCGCCTTTGCCGGCTCTCTCCTTCTCGTCCGGGCACCGCTCCAGAGCGGCTCTGGCAGGACGCCGTGCGGTCCTGTACATCCAGGAGAGCGATGAGACGCAAGCGATTCACCACGCTTTTCTCGGCGGCGCTCTTCCTTTTCCTGGCGGCCGGGGCCGGCGACGCCCTCGCCAGCCCGGCCGCGGCGCGGACGGCGTCGTTCCTGGATGGCGGGCGGCGCGTCTCGGCCGAGCGGCTCGGGCCGGCTGCGCTGGGCGCGACCGGCGCCGTGCTCGCGCCGGTGCGGCTCCACTACCCCGGCGGCCGGACGGTCCAGGCGAGCGTTGGCGCGACCGCGATCGTGGAGGTCGAGCCGGGCGCCGAGGGCGCGCTCGCCGCGGCGGGCGTGGAGGTGGTGAGGCCGCTGATGCCCTCGATCGGGCTGTGGCTCGTCAAGGACACCAGCGGCGGCGACGGCCTCGACCTCGCCGAGCGGCTGCAGGGCGCGGCGCGGCCAGCGTTCCTGCGCGAGGCGATCCCGGACCTCCACGTCCGCCTCGTCGCGCGCGGGGCGCCGTTCACGCCGAATGACCCGCGACTTCCCGGACAGTGGTACTTCGACGACCTCCGGATGGAAGAGGCCTGGGGGCGCACGCGAGGAGACGCGTCCACATCCATCGTCGTCGTCGACACCGGCTGCGACCTCGACCACCCAGACCTCGCGGCGAAGATGGATCCGGGCCGGGATGTCATCGATGGCGACGACGACCCCACCTACAAGCCGGGCGAGGACGGCGTGAGCCACGGGACGGCCTGCGCAGGCCTCGTCGCGGCCGACACCGACAACGGCGTGGGCATCGCGGGCGGCTGCCCGGCCTGCAGGGTGCGGTGCGTGCGGCTGCTCGACGACGAGCCGCGGCCCATCTCCCAGTCGGTCGACGCCTTCGAGTTCGCGCTGCAAGTGAACGCCTCGGTGGTGTCGAACAGCTGGGGATACGCCGAGCCGATGCCCGTCCCCAGGGTGGTCGAGGACGCGATCGACCGGCTCTTCGACGCCGGGCGCGACGGGAAGGGGGCGCTCGTCCTCTTCGCCGCCGGCAACGATGACCGGGAGATCAACGACGACGAGCTCCAGGCCGTGCGGGGCGTGCTCACCGTGGGCGCCGTCAACCATCTGGAAGAGCAGACGTCGTTCACGAACCGCGGGAGCTCCATCGATCTGGTCGCGCCCACCGGGACGCTGAGCACTGATATCGCCGGGAGCGAGGGAGACAGCCCGACCGATTATACCTCGCTCTTCGGGGGGACCTCGTCGGCGTGCCCGGTGGCGGCCGGCGTCGCGGGGCTGCTCGTGAGCGCCGCGCCCGAGCGGACCGCGAGCGAGCTCTACGACGTCATGATCCGCACGGCCCGGCCGGCGCCGTACGCGGTGCCGGACGAGAGCGGGCACGACCCCATCTTCGGGCACGGGATCATCGACCCTGTCGCGGCGCTCAGGGAGCTGCTGGGGGACGAGCCGCCGCCCCCGCCGCTGGAGGGAGACGGCGAGCCCGGCCCCGACGCGGCCGAGCAGGTCGGCTGCGCATGCGCGGCGGCGGGCGCTCCCTCAGGCGAGCGGCGCGGCCTGGCGGCCGCGGCGATCCTCGGCCTGGCCGCGGCGGTGCGCGGGCGACGCGCGGCCCGCGCGCGCCGCGGAGGGTGACGTCACGCGAGCGATCGCCGACTGGCCCGGAGCGCGTCCCGTCGCGCGAGCAGCCACGCGCGCGCCTCGGCTTCCGTCGCGAAGAACTCGACGGGATAGGATTGCCCGGTGAGGATCTGGACGGTCTTCGCGGCGAGCGTCGAGACGACGCGCAGCGGGAAGCTGCCCCCGAAGACCGCGATCGCGTCGAAGCGCACGCCGCGAAGACTGTCCGCCATCACCTTGCGCGCCGACGGGGTGATGGTGCCGGTGCGGCTCGCATCGGAGAGCACGAGGACCTCGCGGCCGCTGTCCATCAGGCGCCGGCACGCGGCGGCGATCGCGCGCGCCGTGTCCTCCGAGATGTCGCCCACCGTGACGGTGAACAGAAAACCGTCGGAATCTTCGCGGAGAAGAGAGGAGCTCGCGTCCTCGGCGCCGGGATCGCTCATGCGAGCATGCTAGCGCTTCGCCGTCGCCGGCGGCTGCTTCACGTGAGCGGCCGCCGCCTGGCCCGGAGCGCGTCCCGCTGCGCGAGCAGCCACGCGCGCGCCTCGCGCTCCGTGTCGAAGAACTCCACCGGATAGGATCGTGAGGTGAGGAGCTGTACGCCCTTCGTGGCGAGCGTCGCGTCGACGCGAACGGAGAACGCCGCCCCGATGATCGCGACGACGTCGAGGCGCGCTGTGCGCATCTCGTCCACCGTGATGGGTTGTGTGCGACCGCAGACTCCAGTCGACCTGCTCGCGCTCGCCTGCTGGCGCCTGGCGTCAGCCAGAACAGACGGCCGCGAGCGCCGCTGTGCGCGGCGTCACGCGAGCGGACGCCGCCCGGCGAGAGGCCTCCCCCTGCGCTTGCGCCGGCGCACAGCAAGCCCGAGCAGCGAAGCGCCGAGCGCGGCGCTGCCGGCCGCAGCGGAGCTGCCGACCGCGGCGGCCGGCGATCCGACGCGGCAGCCGCAACCCTCGTCGGCCACGCCGCCTGTGTCCTCCGGCGGCGCCTCGCCGCCATCGCCGGCCCCGCCGCCACCACCACCACCGCCACTGCCACCGCCGCCGCCACCACCGCCGGCCCCGCCCTCCGCAGCGGCCCGGCATGCGGTGACCTCGTCCGATGTGCCGATGCACAGCGTCGGCTTGCGCGACTCCCCCTCTTGCAGGCCGTTCACCACGATCACGGCCAGGCCATCGGCGCCGGCCATGTCGATCAGCGCTTCGCCGCCGGCGACGTCGCCGGCGCGCACGACCTCGCCGTACGCGCGGCCGCGCCGCGGCGCGAGCAGCAGGGCGAGGCCGTCGAGCTGCGCCGGGTCGTCCGCCGGCGCCGCGAGCGCGGCCGTCATGGTCGCGCGCCCGCCCGGCGGCACGCTGAAGTACTGCGCCGACGCGTGGAAGACCCGCAGCCGGTCGGCGTAGGGCGCCTCGACCGCCTGCGGGGCGAGCCCCCGGTAGCCGGCCCCGGCGGCGTAGGAGCGCTCGGGATCCGCGGCGGCGCCGGTGAGCAGGTTCCAGGTGGCGAACTCCACGAACGCCTCGGCGAACGTCGTCTGCGCCTGCGACGAGAGCAGGGGGTCGAGCTGCTCGAACCACACGGGGTCCGCCTCGCCGGAAGCGCCGTCCTCGACGCGCTCCCAGAGCGCGCGGACCGTGCCGTCGCCGAAGCGCTCGTCGAGGAACTGGAAGAAGAGCGCGCTCCCGTAGCTGAAAGGGTCGACCGGGCCGACCATGGGCACGTCGAGCGATCGATCGGTGTTCGAGAGGTAGCCGTCGACGAAGCCCTCGAAGTCCCGCAGCGAGGGGTCGAACGACTCGGTCGCCCAGACCGCCGTCCCCTCCGTGATCAGCGTGTCCTGGCCGTGATCGTAGGCCGCCTGCACCGCGTGGAAGAGCTCGTGGCTCCCGAGGATCCGGTTCGCGGTCCGCGTCGACGGGTAGTCGTAGCCGCTGTAGTCGTTCTCCTGGGTCATGAAGCCGGCGCAGCGGTCCTCGTCCGGAGCGCAGGCGTCGACGCGGAACACGCCGTCGCCGACGCCGGCGAAGTCGACGAGGTAGACGTCGAAGCGACCGTCGCCGCCGTTGTCGGCGAGGTCCTCGTCGCTCCTCGGCGGCCGGAAGCCGAGGACGTCGCGGTAGTGGACGATCACCTCGTCGTAGATGGCCGCTACCTCCTCGACGAAGTCGGGGACGCCCGAGGCGTCGGCGTCCGCGCCGGGCACCGCGCTGCGCCCCTCGCGCGCGAAGTGGACCAGGAAGGCCCCGGAGGCCGACGCGAAGGTCTCGACGACGTCGTCCGGATCGAACCGGAACTGGAGGTCGGCGCCGCGCGTATCGGGCCGGTCGAGCGGCGCCGCGGCGGGCACGTCGAGCGGCCCCGGGACCGCGTCGTCGGCGCCACAGGCCGAGAGCGCCGGCGCGAGCAGCGCGGCGAGCGCCGGGGCGACCGAGGCCGTGAAGCAGGCGGCGCGGCGGCACGAAGCGACGAGGGCGGCAGCGCGGCGGTGGCACGAAGCGGCGCCGCCGTCGTCGCGGCGGCACGAAGCGGCGCCGCCGTCGCGGCGGCGCGCCAGCGCGGGGCGCCCTTCGCCGGGGCTCCGCGTCACGGGAGGAAGGCCCACCGGAGCTGGAGGTTGGCGGCGCCGGTGTCCGTCATCATCGGGACCATCCCGGTCTCCTGGCACTGCGCCTGGGCCTCCTCGTTGTAGAAGCTCGTGACGGTCAGCTTGAGCCTCCGGCCGTCGGCGAGCTCGACGACGTAGACGTGGCCGCTCATCGCCACGCAGCCGGGGTACGTCCAGTAGCCGGAGAGCGCGGTCGCGGGCGACTCCAGCCCGGAGCCGTCGGGGATGAGCTCGCAGCTCTCGGTGGTGAAGTACTCGTCGCGGCGGAGCCTGAGCTCGCCGGGGGCCTCGGTGAGCGCGTCGTAGTCCGGCGTGCCCGGGAGCCGCGCGGCGGAGACGCAGGACGGGCCGGAGTGGCCGCTGTTGATGCGCACGACGTAGCGCCGGAAGGCGATGTCCCAGGCCATGGATCCGAGCGCGTCCTCGTCCGAGATCTCGACCTTCTCGAGGCCCTCGGCCGTGAAGCGGGCATAGACGTAAGCGTCGGGCTCGGAGGCGAAGGCGCCCCCCGCCGTGGCGTCGACGAGCGAGCGGAACCCGTCGCCGTCCGGCTCGTTGTCGATCCCCCCGGGCGCGACGGTCGACTGGAAGTTCATCTGCTGGAAGACCTCGTCCTCGCAGGGCACGGGCGTCGGCTCCGTGCACGAGGACGCTGGCTCCGGGGCGGAGCCGCCGCCGCCCTCCGCGCTCGAGCCGCCGCCCGCGCCCGCGCCGCCCGCGCCGGGATCCGCCGGC
Organism: Sorangium sp. So ce321; assembly: GCF_051530195.1. Lineage (NCBI taxonomy): Bacteria > Pseudomonadati > Myxococcota > Polyangiales > Polyangiaceae > Sorangium > Sorangium sp. So ce321. The sequence continues at coordinate 10,879,269 of NZ_CP150329.1, forward strand.
GGGTCGTCGGAGCCGCAGGCGCACAGGGAGAGGAGGGCGAAGCCGGCAGCGAGGAGCGCTGAAGCGGAGGAGGTGCGCATGCGCGGCATGGTAACAGAAGCCCGGGGCAGCGCGCGCTACGGCCCGCCGCTGCGCCGGTAGAGCCACCAGTCGCCGACGTGATCGACGGGGACGATGCTCTCGTCCCTCGCGAAGAGGTGGTCGGCCCCCGCCCGCCGGCGGACGAGGAACCAGTCGAAGAAGGCGCCATGGCGCCGCACGTCGAACTTCTCCGGCGTCCACTCCCACCGGAGCGGCGTGGGCGGCGGGACGACGGCGCCCGGCTCCGAGCGAGGCCTGTAGGCGATGGGCGAGGCGTCCCAGACGGCGAAATGGAAGCTGAGCCAGCCGCCCCGCGTGGCCTGCACCCAGGCGGGGAGATGGATGAACGGGGTCGTCGACCGGGACGAGCCGCCGTGATCGAAGACGAGGTAGAGCAGCCTGGGCGCGGGCGGGATGCGCGCGATGATGGCCTCGAAGTCCTGCGTGCTGTGGTCGAAGCGGCGGTAGTTGTCCCGGACCACGGCGCCGAGGGAGACCGCCGCGGCCGAGAGCGCGAGCACGGCTGGCACCCTGAGCCACGGCGATCGCGGCAGGTCGGGGAAGGCGCCGAAGGCGAGGAACAGGGCCGCGACGATCTCGCGCGGGTAGACGTACCACCAGAGGCCGATCTGGAGCGGCATGCTCAGGAACAGGCCCAGGAACACGGCCGCGCAGGCGACCGGGACGAGGGCCGCGAGGCGCGCGAAGGTCCGCTCCCGCGCGTCGGCCTCTGGCGGGCTCGGCGTGATGCCGGCGAGCTGCGCGGCGGCGCCGGCGGCGCACACGAGCAGCGCGGCGAGCACGAGGCGCGCCGCCCGCCGGGCCGCCGCGGCCTCGGCCGGATCGGTGAAGCTCGTGAACAGGAGCGAGGGGACCTCGCCGAGCCGCTCCCAGTGGAGCGCGGGCGCGAAGGCGCCGTGCAGGGTGCCGGTCCGCACCGCGAGCCACACGGCGAGGAGGACCAGCGAGGGCGCAAGCGGGAGCGCGATGGGGCGGAGCCGCCGCGTCGCCGGGAACACGACGATCGCGGCGCCCACCACGGCGGCGAGGGCGAACGGGAAGCGGAAGACGTGGGTGAAGAACAGGGCGACGAGCGCGAGCGCGAGCGCGAGCTGCCGCCCGCGCGAGGGGCGATCGAGGAGCAGGAGCGTCAGGCCGACGACCATCGCGAAGAGGCCGAGCGCGCCCATGTGATTGAGGAAGCCCCAGTGGGTGAGGTTGCACCAGACGGGGATGAGGCCGAGGACGCCGAGGAGGGGGCTCCGCTTCAGGCCGTGGAAGAGGACGGCGAGGCCCGCGGGCAGGAGCGCGAGCATGGCCGCCGCCGCGATCTTCACGGCGGCCATCGGGGGCAGGAAGAGCATGAGCAATGCGCCGAGCGCGTACATGGACATGTACGGCACCGCGAGCGGCTGGAGCGTGAACTGCTCGCGGAAGTGCCACGCCGGGTCGAGGTAGTGCCGGAGCGCCGCCGTCTGGGCCGCGTGGAACGGGAGATCGGTCATCGGCGGATAGCGGACGACCGCGAGCGGGACGGCGATCACATAGACCGACGTGGCGACGACGACGAGCGCGAGCGCCGCGCCGAGCGGCGCGCGGCGCGCGGCGCCCGCGGCGCGGCGGAGCGGGCCGGCGAGCGGCGCCCGCCGCGCGGGGCCGGGCGCCGCCGGAGGCTCCACCGGGAGGGACGGGGTACCCAAGGTGGCGGGGAAGCTACCATCTCGGGGTGGCGCTGGACGCGCCGGCGCCGCCCCCGGAGAGGGCGCGTTGGGGCCGGAAACCGACCCGGCGGCGCTGGAGGCCTGCGGGGCGAGGTCGCGATGTGCCAGCGCCGCCTCTCGGAGGGGGTTCGCTCGATCCGGAACCGAGCCGGAGGCCTCGAAGGGCGGCGCGGCGGGGTCGCGATGTGCCGGCGCGGCTTCCTGGAGGGAGCTCCGATCGATCCGGAACCGAGCCGGGGGCCTCGGAGGGCTACGCGGCGGGGTCGCGATGTGCCAGCGCCGCCTCCCGAGGGGGGTCCAGTCGATCCAGAGCTGGCCCGAGGGCCTCGGAAGCCCGCGTGGAGAGGTCGCGATGTGCCAGCGCCACCTCCGGAAGGGAGTCCGGTCGATCCAGAGCTGGCCCGAGGGCCTCGGAAGCCTGCGTGGAGAGGTCGCGATGTGCCAGCGCCACCTCCCGAGGGGGTCCGGTCGCCCCCCGCTCGAGCAGACCCGGACGCCCTCGGGGCGGCGGGTGACGCTGCTCCGGGCCTGACGGGGGCGCGCCTCGCTCAGCCCCGCTCCGCGGGTCCCTTGCCGCTCGCCCTCGCGGCGCTCGCGATCTGTGCCTCGAGCACGGCGACGCGCTCCAGCGCCGCCTCCTTCGCGGCGCGCTCCACCTCCTTCGCGGCGCGCTCCACCTCCTTCGCGGCGCGCTCCACCTCCTTCGCGGCGCGCTCCGCCTCCGCGGCGGTGGGGAAGAGCTCCTCGCCCTCGGGCCCCGTGGCCAGGCGGAGGCGCGCCTCCTCGCCTGCGCCGATCACCCGCAGCCAGCAGCCGAGCACGCGCGCGTGGATCCGGTCGACGTTCGTCGTCTCCACCCGGACGAAGCCGCGCGCCTTCAGCCGCCGGTAGCGCTGCCAGCGCACCCGGTCGCGGCCCTTCTCCCAGTCGGGATCGAAGATCACGAGCTCCCTCACCCCGAGTTCCCGGTAGCGCTCGGGCGCGTCCACGTAGTCCTTGTACGGCTCGTCCGACGAGACGACCTCGAGCGCGAAGCTCGGGGCGATCCCGGTCTCCCACACCTTCCAGCTCCGCACGCGGCGCCCCGGCTGAACGCCGGGGAGCACGTACACGTCCGGCGCCACGACCTTGGAAGGGTCGAACTGCCGGTAGTAGATGAACTGGTCGGCGCCCACGAACCTCGGTCGACCGAGCTCGCCGTACCAGCGCTCGATGAGCGGGCGGAGCAGCTCCACGATCCACGTCTGAAGGGAGTCCTCCCCCATCTTCTTCTCCACGGGATAGAACGTCGGATCGCGCTCCTTGCCGTCGCGGTGCGCCCGCCGATGGACCTGCCTGTGCGCCTCGCTCGACATGCCCCAATCCTACCCGAGACGCGCGCGCGCATCGACCCGCGCCGTCGCGGCGGGCGGCGGGCGGCGGCTACTTCTCACCTCTTTCTCACCTCTCCGGCAGGCTCCATCGGAGATAGGCTGCGCGCGCCGTGCTTTTGCCCCGACCCGCCTCGCGCCCGCTCGATCTGAACGGCCTCCCCGCCGCGTCCCGCCTCGAGGCCCGCGTCGCGCTCACCATCACCGCGATCGCGACGGCGTGGTTCGCGCTCGCGGCGGCGTGGGAGATGTTCGGGCCCATCCTCGCCGGCCACTACGCGTCGTCGGCGGGCGTCGGGATCATCGCGGAGAACATGCTCCGCTGGAAGATCGCCGGGCCCGTCTGGGAGTACACCGCGAGCCAGCCGCCGCCGGAGATGTACTACTGCCACCACCCGTGGGGGATCTTCTGGACGACGGCCGCGTTCATGAAGGTCTTCGGGCGCCACGACGTCATCTGCCGCCTGCCCGCCGTCCTGCTGAGCGCCGCGACGCCGCCCCTGCTCCACGCCATCGGCCGGAGCGTCTACCGCCCCGCCGCCGGGGCGGCCGCGGCGGCGTCGTTCGTCGTCCTGCCGATCACGCTGTCGTTCGCGAACCTCAACGCGCTCGAGGTCCCGGTCATCGCCTGGACGCTGCTCGGGCTCTGGGGGTACGTCCGGCTGACGCAGACGTCCCGGCGCCGCTACCTCGCGGTCAGCGCGCTCGGGCTCGCGATCGGGATGAACGCCGACTGGCCCGCGTTCGTGCTCACGGGCGGGCTGCTCGTCTTCGGCGCGATCCGGGCGTACCTGCTCCCGAAGCGCGTCTTCGGCCCCGTCCACGCGCGGCGCTACGCGCAGTGGTGGGTGCTCACCGCCTTCATCGCCGCGCTGACCGTCGCGCTCTACGTCGCCCTCTTCCACCACGCCGGCAAGCTCGGCGACCTCCTGGCGAGCTACGGGTTCCGGTCCTCGGGCAACGCCGAGCCGCTCAGCAAGGTGCTCGCGAGCCGGCGGTACTGGATCGAGCTCTCGTTCACGCCGGTCGCCATCGCCGCCGGAAAGCTCGCCGCGCTCGTCTGCGCCGCGCGGCTCGTCCTGCTCCGGCGCGAGCACGACGCGCTGCCGCTGCTCTACCTCGCGACCGCGACGGTGCAGTACGTCGTCTTCCGCCAGGGCGCCGACATCCACATCTTCTGGCCGCACTACTTCGGGGCGTACTTCGCCCTCGCCGGCGCCGCCCTCGTCGAGACCGCCGCGGCGCTGCTCGAGCGCGCCGCCGCCGCACGGCGCACGCCCGGGAATGCGGCGCTGCTCGAGCGCGCCGCCGCCGCACGGCACGCCCCCGACGACGCGGCGCAGCCCGCGCAGCCCGCGCCAGCCGCGTGGCCAGCGCCGGGCGCGCTGACCGCGTGGCCGGCGCCGGGCGCGCTGACCGCGTGGCCGGCGCTCGCGGCGCTCGCGCTCTGGCTCGTGCCGCTCGCGGCCGTCCTGCGCGACGGGCTCCCGGCGCTGCGGTACGCGCGGGAGACGGGCGGACGCTTCAACGAGCGGGGGCACCTCATCGACTCCGACGGGGCGAAGACGGCGTTCCTGCGCTGGCTCGGGCCCAGGCTGCCCGCCGGCGCGCCGGTCGAGATGCACGAGGGCATGAAGGCCAGCTGGGCCCAGGTCTGGGCCCTCGGCGGGCGCGTCGTGACCCCGGCGCGGCCCGCGCCGAAGCAGGAGCCGCCGCGCGGCGCCTACCTGGTCGACACGCGGTTCATGCTCGACCGGGACCAGGCGAGCCTCGCGCGGCGCTTCGACATCACGGCCGTGGGCCCGTTCTGGGCGCTCGGCGCGGCCGTCGATCCGCAGGCGGCCGTCGACCCGCGCGCGGCCGTCGACCCGCGCGCCCGCGGGATCGAGGCGTTCTCGTTCCGCGAGCGCGAGCCGGGGCTCCTCGCCTGGTACCTCGTCTCGGGCACCGAGCCCGAGCGCGAGATCGCGCCCGATCCGTTCCTCACGTGGGAGCTCCGCGCGCACTTCGGACAGCCGGCGGAGCCGCCGGCAGGGGCGCCAGAGACGCTGGAGCAGAAGCGGATCGCGCACAACATCGCCCTGGCCGCAGGCGACGGCGCGCGCGCGGCGGCGCTCCTCGCGGAGATCAGCGCCGCGCTCGCGCCGCTCGGGGCGCGGTTCGACGACGGCACGGAGCTGCTCGGGACCACGTTCCACGAGGGCGCGCGCTCGCTCCTCACGATCTTCGTGCGCGCGGGCGGCCCCGCGGCGAGCGACGTGGCGCTCTCGGTGCGCTCCCGGGTCGTCGAGCGCGCCCCGCTGTCCACGACGATGGCGGACCCGATCTACCGCGATGTCGGCCTCCCGACGGCGATCGCGCCGCAGCGCTGGCGGGCGGGCTTCCTCTACGCCGATCCGGTCCCGATCCGGAAGAGGCCGGGGACGGAGGTGTTCTGGGCATCGCTGAGGGCCCGCGACCGGGGTCGCGCGCCGGCGCTCGTGGACGGCGGCGGCGCGTCCGAGGTCGAGGTGCTGCGGCTGCGCTGAGCGGGCGACACGCCTCCATCCTCGTGGACAAGGGCCCGCATTCCGGTTTTACCTTCGGGCATGAGCTCTCGCCGAACAGGTCTGGTTCTGGTCCTCGCGCTCGCGGCCGGGTGCGCCCCGCCGCCGCCCGCCCAGGCGCCGGCGCAGCCCGCTTCCTCGGACCCGGCGGGCACGGCGCCCCCGGCGGCGGCGAGCGCGGCAGCTCCGGTGACGGCAGGCACGACACCTCCGGCCGCGGCAGGCCCGACGCCCGCCGCCGGGGAGGCGCCCCCGCCAGGCGCGCAGGTCCCCGGGGCAGCCGCGCCGGTCGAGGCGCCCGCGTCGAAGCCGGGCGCGGCGCGCGGCACCGGGAGCACGAGGCCGAGCACGGGCGTCGCGACCGGGACGCTGGGGGGCAGCATCTCGGAGGCGCAGGTCCGCGAGGTCGTGGAGAAGCACGCCGAGCTGTTCGACGAGTGCTACAAGATCGGCGTCAAGAGCTCGCCGAAGTTCGTGGGGAAGGTGACCGTCAAGGCGACCATCGGGCCGAGCGGCACGGTCAACAAGGCCGACGTGATCCGGTCGACCACGAAGAACCAGCAGGTCGATCGCTGCGTGTCCGCTGCGTTCGAGAAGATGCAGTTCCCCGCGCCGCAAGGCGGGGTGACGACCGTCATCACCTTTCCCATCGAGTTCAGCGGCGTCGAGCTGGTGCAGCCCTGAGGAGACCCCTGCCCGGAAACACGGCTCGCCCGGGGACCGCGCCCGGCGAACAGCCGACCTGTCACGCCGCGCAGACCGTGGCGATTCACGACAACTGAGGCGGATCGTCCATCGATCCAGCGCTGAGCTCGCGCGCCCGATCCGCGCCTTCCCCCGGGCGGCCCGAGAGGGCGCTGCGCCGGTGAGGGCACGGAAGCTGCTACGACGTCGCGTGTCGAGACTCGGAATGTTGACATGCTGGAACGCTGGAACGCTGAAGTACCAGCAACAGCCGACTGCCTGATCCGCCCCGCGGGCGCGACCGGCAGACGACCAGAGCAAACCACTCCCATGATGGATATGCCGGCGGCCAGGCGGCGCGACGCCCCGCGGCCGGTTGGCATGGAGATCAACTACCGCCGGCGACGGCACGGGTGAAGAAGCATGGAGAGGATGGAAGTTCAGCGGGATGTTCGGAGCGCCATCGCGATTGCCTATGAGCTCTCGCGGCACGAGCATGTGCAGCACCGGGAGCATGTGTCCCAGGCGCTCGGGGAGCTGAAGGACGAGCTGGCTCGCATCGAGGCGAAGCTCGGCGGGGAGCGGATCAACGAGGTCACCGCAGAGGGGTTGCCGCCCGTGCTCGCGCAGATCGAGGGGCTCGTCGAGGACGCGGGCCCGGTCGTCGGCGATCAGATCAAGACGCTGATGCAGAGCGTGCAGCGCATCGCCAGGGAGCTCAAGCCGGGCCTGGCGCCCGCCCCGGGCCAGTAGCCCCTCCTCATCCGCTCCCTGGCCGCGCAGCGCTGATCCCGTCCGGAAGCCGGGCGACCGCCCTGCGTTCACAGGATCTCGCCGCGACGAGCACCTTCGCGCGCCGCGCGCGCAGCACGACGGACAGCGCTACCGGCCGTGTGCTGCGCGCTCCTCCGCGCGGCAGCGCGTCATGCCGCGGCAGGCCCCTGCCTGCAGCGAGGGAGCCCGGCTACGGGCAGCAGGCATACGTCGCCTCGAGCGTGCCGCCCTCGCAGGGCGCGATCGACGCATCGAAGTGGCTCAGCGGCAGCCCCAGCGCCTGGCAGAGCGCGAGCGCCTCGTCCTTCAGCGCGCTCGGGTCCTCGCACGTCGCGCCGTCACCCACCACGCCGGTCGTCTCGCAAGGGGGCTCGGGCGGCGGCGGCGGCTCGACGGGCTCCTCCGGCGGCGCCTCCCACGCCGGGCAGCAGAGGTAGTTCGCCTGGAGCACTTGCCCGTCGCACACCGCGTAGTCCGCCTTGTCGATCTGAAGATCGCGCAGGACCAGCCCGATCTCCTCGCAGATCGGGATGCCCTGCTCGATCAGCGCGTTCGGGTCCTGGCACGTCACCCCGTCGCCCAGCACGCCGCTCGTGCAGTCGTCCGGGCAGGTCACCCCGTCGAACAGCAGATCGGTCGAGCACGCCTCCCCGGGGGTGTCATCCGCCGCCGCGGGGGCGTCGCCTGCCGCTTTCTCGGGCGCGTCGCCCGCTTCTCTCTCGGGGGCGTCGACGGCCTCCTCGGGGGCGACGCTCTGGTCGACGGTGTTCGTGTCGAGATCCTCGCCGGACCTGACATACGTGGAGCAACCCGCCAGCAGCGCGGCGCCGGCGATCGAGAGAGCGGTGATGTGGTGATGAGCCAATCGCATGGGATCTCCTTGGCCTCGCGGTGAGCCGCGAGGATGGCTGCGACGCGCGGCCGGCCATCGCGCGGCGCCGCGTCGTCATTCGCCATGATCCAACCGCGAAGGGGGCTCCGGTTTCCTGGGCGCGCGCCGCTTCGTGACGTCGATCCGAGATCGGCAGTCCGGCTACGGGCAGCAGGCATACGTCGCCTCGAGCGTGCCGCCCGCGCAGGGCGCGATCGAGGCATCGAAGTGGCTCAGCGGCAGCCCCAGCGCCTGGCAGAGCGCGAGCGCCTCGTACTTCAGCGCGCTCGGGTCCTCGCACGTCGCGCCGTCCCCCACCACGCCGGTCGTCTCGCAAGGGGCCTCGGGCGGCGGCGGCGGCTCCCTGGGCTCCTCCGGCGGCGCCTCCCACGCCGGGCAGCAGAGGTAGTTCGCCCGCAGCACCTTCCCGTCACACACCGCGTAGTCCGCCTTGTCGATCTGAAGATCGCGCAGGACCAGCCCGATCTCCTCGCAGATCGGGGCGCCCTGCTCGATCAGCGCGTTGGGGTCCTGGCACGTCACCCCGTCGCCCAGCACGCCGCTCGTGCAGTCGTCCGGGCAGGTCACCCCGTCGAACAGCAGATCGGTCGAGCACGCCTCTTCCTCGGCGGTCACGCTCGCCTCGGGGACCGCGCGCTCCGCCGCCTCGTCGCCCCCGCGCGCCACTTCTTCGCCGCCCGTGCGCCCTGCCTCCTCGTCGCCCGCGCGCCCTGCCGCGCCCGGACCGCGCTCCTCGGTCCGGGGCACCCAGAAGACCGACGGCTCGCGAACGCCCGGCAGCGCCGAGCCGCCGGGGTCGCGCCGGAGCAACCGAAGATCGCGCCCGCGCTCCGGCGGCGCGGGCGTGCTGCTCGGATCGGGCGGGCTCGCCGGCGCGGGCGGCGGGGAGCTCGTGACGTCGGCCGGCGGCGGCTCCTCGACGGCGCGGCGCGGATCGGGCAGGAGCGCGCGGCGGCGCGGATCGGGCGCGGGGGCCACCGGCGCGGGCGGCGGCGACACGCTGGGCCGCGCGGGTCCCGGCTCCGCTGGACCGCTGTCGGCGCGGGGCTCTCCGGTGACCGGCTCGGCGGGCGCGGCCAGCCTGCGGGCGGCCACACCCCACCGCTCGATCGCGCTCCGGGCGCCGTCGTCGAGGCCGAGCGCGAGCGCCGCGGCCGCGAGGAGGCCGGCCGCGAGCGGGCGCCGGAAGCCCCGGACCGCGTCCCGCAGCGCAGGCGCCGCCGGGGCCGCCTCCGCGGCGTGCAGGCGCGCGCGGAGCCGCGCCTCGAGGTGCGGCCGCGGCGGCACGCTGGCGAGCTGCTCGTCGAGCGCCCGGAGCTGCGAGACGAGGTCGTCGCGATCAGACGTCGCCATGATCCACCTTCCATCCGGCGCCGCCGAGGTGCTGCACCGCGCGCTGGATGAGCTTGCAGACGTAGCCCTTCGAGTGGCCGAGGACCCGCCCGATCTCCTCCTGCTCCTTGCCGTCGAGGTAGTACATCGAGAAAGCGACCCGCTCCTTGACCGGCAGCGCGTTCAGCGCGTCGAACGCCCGGCGGAGGTCGTCGCGGGCGATGGCGAGCGCGTCCGGCGGCCGGGGCTCCTGCGGCTGCTCGCCGAGCAGCCAGCGGACCGGGGCGAGCGAGAGGAAGCGCTCGCGCCGGAGGCGGTTGAAGCAGCGGTTGGTGGTCGCCCGGTACAGCCACCCCTCGAGGTCGTCGTGATCGGTGAGGGTCGGCAACGCCTTGAACAGATCGAGGAAGACGTCCTGCGTGACGTCCTCGGCCCACGCGAGGTTCCCCTTGCCGTAGCGGAGCGCCAGCCGGTGCACGAGCCGGTGGTGGCGGCGGTAGAGCGCCTCGACGCCGTCGACCGACCGCGACGCGATGGGCGCGGCGGGCGCCGCGTCGGCGGGCCGCCCGGAGGCCACGGCGGGCGGGGGCGCGTCGGACCGCTGCTCGCAGGAGAGCGGACGGAGCGCCTCGGCGAGGTTCGAGGAGGCGAGGTCGGGGCTGGGCAAGGAGGGTCCCTTGCTGCCATCACACACGAGCCGGCCGTCAGTTTCCTGGATTGTCGATCGGACGCTCGCGCCGCCTCGCGCAGCGGGTCCCCCGCCGGCTGCGGGCGCGCGGCGGTCGGGGCCGCGCGCCGGGCCGGGGGCAGACGCTGCGCGGACGCTGCGCAGACGCTGCCAAGACGCCAAGGGACATGGAAAATTCTGTCCTTGATATCTTCATCGAGCCTGGCAGTTCAACTCCTCCTCAATCGCACTCCGCATCACCAGGATCATCACGCCAGGAGACCTGGAGACCATGACACACACGGTCAGCCAACGTGTCTCTCATCGAAGCTCGCTCTTTCGCGTTGCGAAGAGCCGCGCTCCGGGAGACACTCCAAGTCTTCGACCCGAGCGCGATCGACGGCGCGCCGGGGCCGTCGTCATCAACGTCGAACTTCTTGGAGAGTGCCATGAACTCGAGATCTTACCTTTGGTCCTTGGGTCGGGTTCCGGTCGGACAGCTGCTGCAGGTCGCGTGCATCGGTGTCGCGCTGCAGGCGGCCGCGTGCTCGAGCGATGGAGACGGCGCCAGCACCAGCGGCGGCAGCGGCGACAGCGGCGACACGGCGGGCAGCGCGGGCAGCGGCGGAGGTGACGACTTCGGCGGCGTCGCGGTGGGCGCCGGCGGCGGCGGCAGCATCAGCTCCGGCAGCGGCGTGACCGGCAACGAGGACAGCTGCGACGGCGTGGACAACGACGGCAACGGCATCATCGACGACGTGGACGCCGGCGGCGACGGCGTGTGCGACTGCCTCCGCATCGCCACCCTGGGCGAGCCGGGCGAATGGGGCGAGGGCGACGTGTTCGAGGCCTGGTTGAACAAGCGCAGCATCAACGGGGCCGTCGACCTGAACGACGCCGAGCTCACCGCCGAGGAGCTCGGCAAGCATCAGGTCATCGTGGTCCAGGACGTGAGCGTCATCGGGCGCACGTACTCGAGCGCCGAGGTCGAGGCGCTGAGCGACTGGATCGCGAAGGGCGGCGGCCTGATGACGTTGATCGGCTACGGCGACCCGGACGAGCGCGAGAACGTCAACACGCTGCTCGAGCCGCTCGGGGTCGGCTACGACGCGCAGCAGATCCTGCCGCAGCACGGCGGCTCCACGATCCCGATCACGGAGTGGGGCGGCGCGCACCCGGTGCTCGACGGGATCCAGGCCGTCGGCGTGGACAACGGCTACCCGGTGGCCGGCGAGGGCACCACGCTGGCGACCGGCGACGGCCACGACGTGCTGAAGGCGCTGGAGTCCGGCGACGGCCGGGTGCTCGTCTGGGGCGACGAGTGGATCACCTACAACAGCGAGTGGGTCGAGCACCCCGACTACCAGGTCGAGCGCTTCTGGCTCAACGCCATCAAGTGGCTGACGCCGGCCAACGAGTGCCAGGTCGCCATCCCGCCGAACATCAACTGATCTCCTCGCGCGCTCGTGCCCCTCTCCCCTCCTTGCCCCTCTCCTCCCCTCAGGCTGCCTGAGCCGTCGAGCGCCGGGCGGCCAGGGTGAAGCCGAGCGCCTCGGTGCGGTCCGGCAGCGCGCGATCGAGCGCGCGCGCGCCCGCGGCGACCGCGACCATGGCCGGCGCGACCAGCGGCAGCGTCCAGACGCGCGCCCTGCCCTCCGCGGCGGCCTCGTGGCCCAGCTTGCCCATCGACTGCGCGACGCCGCCGATCTGCGCGACCTGCAGGGCCAGGTAGCTGTTCAGCTTGTGGCCGAGCAGGCTCCACAGGCTGCCGTGCGGGTGGATCTCCTCGACGACGAGGCCGGCGCGGCCGCAGAGCGCGCGGAGGCCGTGGGGGCTGAAGCGGAAGTAGTCGTGCGGCTCCTCGTGCAGCCGGAAGGAGAACGGCGCGCTCAGGATGAGCAGGCCGCCGGGGCGGAGGACGCGCGCCATCTCGGCGACGAGCGCGTCCGGGCGGGGGGTGTGCTCGAGGACCTGCACGCTCAGCACGGTGTCGAAGCTCGCGTCGGGGAAGGGCAGCCGCTCGCCGTCGTAGAGCATGTCGGCCTTGCCGCGCGAGCGCGCGGCCGTGGCGCCGTAGGTGGCCTCGTGCTCCACGCCGAGGTACTCGAGCACGTGCGGGCGGAAGAGGTGCTCATACGGCTTGTCACCGCAGCCGACGTCCAGCAGCCGCCCGCGCGCCCGCGGGGCGAGGCGAGCGAGCGAGTCGACGACGTGCGCCAGCTGGAGATCCACCCAGTCCGACGCGGCCCGCGCCGCGCGCCCGATCGACGGGCGCCGGAGCAGGGCCTGCAAGAGCTCGTTCATCGACGCTTCTTACCACGGCGCCCCACGCTCCCGGAGACCCGCGCCGGGCGCGCGCGCCGGCACGGGCGGCCCGGCTCGCCTTTCTGTCCTTTCCGGTCCCGCTCACCTACCCTGCGCGGAGCGCATGGACCTCGAGGCGGTGTTCTCTCTCTGCAATGCGGCGGTCCTCCCCGGATGGCTGCTGCTCGCCTTCGCTCCACGCTGGAGGTGGACCCAGCGCGTCGCCGCGGGCACCGCGGCGGCGCTGGCGCTCGTGTACGTGCTCGCGATCGTGCCCACCTTCGGCAAGGGAGGAGGCGGCTTTGGCAGCCTGCACGACGTCGCGCAGCTCTTCGCGCGGCCCGAGGTGCTGCTGGTCGGCTGGATCCACTATCTCGTGTTCGACCTGTTCACGGGGGCCTGGGAGGCGCGCGACGCGGTGAAGCTCGGGATACCGCGCTGGATCGTCGTGCCCTGCCTGGCCCTGACGCTGCTCTTCGGGCCCATGGGGTTCCTGCTCTACCTGGTGCTCCGGGCGGCGCTGCGGCGCCGGTTCAGCGTCGACGACGTCGGCGAGGCTGCGCCGTCACCGCGATCGCCGTGAGGTCCGGGCCGCGCGGGCAGCGCAGGCCGCGTTGACACGCGATCACCCCCCACGTACGGTCCGGCGGCATGGATCAAGGGACGTGGCAGTTCGCGTGGCTCATCGTTTCCTTGCTGCTGATCGTCGGCAGCCGCGTGATGAGCGAGAGGGCGCTGTCCGCGCTCAGCGCGAGCGACAAGGCCCGTCTGGTCGACGGCTTCTCGAAGCAGCGGATATTCACCCTCGTTCCCGTGATCGCGCTCCTGATCCTCAACTACGCGGCCATCAAGCTCGCGCCCGAGCGCACGACGGAGATCTTCGCCGCGGTGATCGCGCTCACGGTCGCTCTGTTGATCGCGGGCAACGTCCTCGCGGTGCGCAAGCTGCGAGCGCTGGGGTTGCCGGGCTCCTACATCAGAAAGTACGTGGCCTGTCGCGCCGTGTCGCTCGTCGCGATGATGCTGCTCGTGGGGTCCGTGTTCTATAACCCCTTCACGCACGGCGCATAGCGGCGGCGCGGCGGCGCGGCGGCGGACAGCGCGCTCGACGAGCACCGCGCCGCGTCGCGCGAGAGGGGCAATCCTCCGCGGGCTCATGCGGCCCGGGAGCCCTGGGCGCGCCTCGGGTCGATGAGGGTCCGGTAGAGCGCCTCGTACCTCGCGACCATCCTTGCGTTGCAGAAGCGCTCGCGCGCGCGGCGCGCGCAGGCGGCGCGGTCGAAGCGCGCGAGCCGCGTCGCGAGGGCGCCGAGGCGCGCGGCGTCGCCCGGCTCGGCCAGGAACCCCGTGACGCCCTCGTCGACGATCTCGGGGAAGGAGCCGCAACGGAAGCCGAGCACCGGGGTGCCGCAGAGCATCGCCTCGACGGCGATCAGCCCGAACGGCTCCTCCCACTGGAGCGGGCAAAGCAGGGCGCGCGCGGCGCGCAGGAGCGCGACCTTGCGGTCGTGATCCACCTCCCCGAGGTCCGACGCCCCGCTCTCCCGGAGGCGCGGGGCCACCTCTTGCAGGTAATAGGCATGGTCCTTGGGGTGCGCGCGGCCGCCGAGGCGGATCGGCATGCCCGCGGCCCTCGCGATGTCGAGGGCGAGGTGCGTCCCCTTCTCCTCGGCGTAGCGGCCGATGTGCGCGAGGTAGCCCTCGTCGGTGAGGCTCGTCGGGTAGCGCGCCGACGTCACGCCGTGGTGGATCACGCACGAGCGCGGGAGCGCGATCTCCAGCGAGCGCTGCCGCTCGCTGATGGCGACATACGCGATCTGCGGGTGTCGCGCGTAGATGCGCGAGCTCTCGTCGCAGCGCGCGTGGTGCACCGTATGCACGACCGGAACGCGGACGAAGGGGGTGAACGCGACGGCGAACGGGCTGTTCACGTGGAGCACGTCGAGCCTGTCCTCCCGCACGACCTCGGAGAACGCCCAGGCGACGTGGTTGACCTCGTCCTCCGGCACCGGCGGCCAGCGCGCGCAGGCGTAGAGCGCCCGGCGGCGGCAGCTGACCGCCGAATCGCCCGTCGCGAAGAGCGTGACGTCGTGTCCGCGCGCAGAGAGGCCCTCGGCGAGCTCATAACAGAACAGCTCGGTCCCCCCGTATCCGGAGGGCGGCACCCGGATGAACGGGGTGGAAACTATCCCGATCCGCATGGTTGTCGCTCCTGGGTCGCCGCGCCGTAGGCGGGGCCTGGTATCGGCCCCGCTCGCGGCGGAGTACATGGCGGCAGATCGACGCATCAATGAGCATGCCAGCAGCGCGCGCCCCACGCGCGCTCTCGCCCGCCCTCGTGACCAGCCGCACGAGGGCAGCCGCGCGCCACGAGCACAGCAGTCGCCGCCGGCTCGCGCGATCCAGCTCGGGCCAGCTCGGAGGTGCGCGGAGCGGCGCTTTCGTCACGCGCCCCCTGCGTCTAGGATGCCCGGCTGCTCGTCCCTGCGCGCGAGGCAGCGCAGGAAGCCTCGAGGGCTCGAGCGCCCGGTCCAAACTACACGAGGGTGGTCAATGACTTTGAGATCGAATCGATACGGTTCCGCGCTCGCGCTGAGCATCTGCCTTCTGGCCATCTCGGGCTGCGGAGGGGACGACGGACCGGAGGGCTCTGGAGGACAGGGCGGCGCCGGGGGTGGCACCGGCGGCGCCGGCGCCGCGGGGGGAAGCGACGGCGGGAACGGCGGCGCCGGGGGCGGCACCGGCGGCGCCGGCGCCGCGGGGGGAAGCGACGGCGGGAACGGCGGCGCCGGGAGCGGCTCCGGCGGTGCTGGCGGCTCCGGCGGTGCTGGCGGCTCCGGCGGTGCTGGCGGCTCCGGCGGCGGGACCTGTACCGCCGACGCGGACTGCGCCGAGCCGGCGAGCGAGTGCGCGATCGCTGTGTGCGTCGACGGAGCGTGCGCCAGCGAGCCGGTGGCCGCGGGGACGCCCGCGGAGATGCAGATGGACGGCGACTGCAGCGAGCGCCGCTGCGACGGCGACGGCGCGGTCGTGGAGGTCGACAACAACGACGACGTGCCGGACGACCACAGCGAGTGCACGATCGACTCCTGCCGCGAGGGCTCCCCGGTCAACGAGCCGGTCGCGGTCGGTACGTCGTGCTCCCTCGCCGACGGGGGGCTGTGCAGCGCCGAGGGGGCGTGCGTGCAGTGCCTGGTCCACGCGGACTGCCCGACCGAGGTCTGCATCGATCACATGTGCCAGGAGCCCTCGTGCGATGACGGCATCCTGAACGGCGACGAGGGCGGCATCGACTGCGGCGGCTCCTCCTGCGCGGACTGCGGACCGCCGGCCAGGGTGACCTTGGTCGACTACCCGGTCATCGCTCAGCGGGGTGCCCTCGTGCTCACCGGCAGCGGGTTCACCGGCGCGACCGCCGTGACCGTGGGCTTCGTGCCGCAGCCCTTCACGGTCGACTCGGACACGCAGATCACCATCGCCGCGCTGTCGGAGGAGACGTCGGTCGGCCCGCAGGACATCGTGGTGAGCCGGCCCGGCGCGCTGTGGACGTCGTTCCCGGTGACGGTGATCCGGCTGCTGATCAACGAGCTCGACGCGGACACGCCGACCGCGCCGGTGAACGACGACCGCGAGTTCATCGAGATCAGCACGGGCGTGCGGAACGTGAGCCTCGCCGGCTACTCGCTCGTGCTCTTCAACGGCAGCCTCGCAGACGAGCCGTCCTACCGGGTGGTGGAGCTCAACGGAACGACGAACGGCCGGGGCCTGCTGCTCGTCGGCAACCCCGCCGTGACCCCGGAGCCTGACGTGCTCCTCGACGCGACCGCCGAGAGCGACAACCTGCAGAACGGCGCGGATGGCGTCGGCCTGTACCAGGCGCGGCCCGCGGCCTTCCCCGCGGGCACCCCGGCCACGGCGGCGCGCCTGCTCGACGCCGTGGTCTACGGCACGAACGATCCGGCGGACACGGGGCTCTTGAGCGCGCTGATCTCCAGCGAGGCGACCGCGCCCGAGCGCGTCCAGGTCGACGAGGGCGCGACGCCCGCGCTGGCGACTGCGCAGTCGATCCAGCGCTGCGCCGACGGTCCCCGCGACGGCCGCCGCTTCCGGGCCGCAGAGCCCACCCCGGGCGAGCCGAACACCGTCTCCTGCCCCTGAAGCGCGAGGCGCTCCGCGGCGCGCGGCCCGCCGGGCCGCGCCGCCGCTCGCGGCTCAGGCGCGCCGCTCGCGGCTCACGCCCGCCGCTCGCGGCTCACGCCCGCCGAGCGGCGTGCGAGCCCGCCGCTCAGCGCTCGAGGTAGATCTCGAAATCCTCGATGAGCACGGCGAGCTCGTAGCGCTCCTCGAGGAGCCCCGCGAGCGCAGGGAACCCGTCCAGCGTGTCGCGCGAGTCGAGCCCGTCGCCGGTCACCGAGGGGAACACGTCGCGGCGCTCGACGACGATCGCGGCCGGCGGGCGCGCGGCGAGGTCGCGCATCAGCGCGTCGCGCGCCTCCTGCCGGGCCCACGCCGCGCGCTGCGGGACGTTGTAGAGGTAGCGCGTCGCCGGCGGGCGCTCGGCGAGGTCGTAGATCACCGGCTCGAAGCCCCACACGAACACCGGCCGCCCCGGCGCGACGCGCTCGCGCAGCCACGCGGCGACCGCGCGGTTCGCCGCGGCGTTGACGTCCGCGACCGAAGCGAGGTGATCGAGGCGATCCAGATCCCGCGCGCCCGCGGCGAGCAACGCGACGCGCTCGGCGCAGCGATCGAGGTAGTCCTCGTCCACGTCCTTCGTCGCCGAGCGGGCGAAGGCCGTCGCGACGAGCGCCGCGACGAGCGCGGCGACCGCCTTCGCGCCGTGCCGGACGCAGCGCTGCCACGCCTTCCAGAGGCCGAGCGCGGCGAGCATCGCCGTGAGCGGCCAGGTCGCGCCGTAGTGGTAAGGGAAGAACTTCGCCTGCATCACCACGCCGACGAGGTGCATCGCGATCACGCCCGCGAGCAGCGCCACGCCCGCGCGCTCGTGGCGGTCCGGGTGCAGCGCGAGCAGGCAGCAGAGGCCGAGCACAAGCGGGCCCGAATACCGGACGAGCCACTCGCTGACGCCGTGCCACGCCATGTCGAGCACGCCCACGCCGCGCCACCCGAGCGCGGTGTAGTGCGGCGTGAAGACGAAGAGGACCTCCCGCAGGTCGCCGAGCGCCCCCTTCGCGGCGAACCACGAGACGCAGGCGAGCACGGGCAGCACGCCCCCCAGCGCGATGAGCAGGGCGGGCCGGAGCGCCTCCCACAGGAGCGCGGGCGCCGGGCGCGCCAGCTCGGGAGCGGTCGTCGAGGCGCGCGCCTCACCGGAATCAGGCGCGGCGAGGCGCTCGCCCGAGGCGCGCGCCGCCCCCGGAGCGCGCGCAGATCCCGGAGCCTCGGGCGCGCGGCGGTCGGCGCCGCGCGCCGGGCTGCGCCGCGCGCGCCGGGCGAACGCCGCGCCGCGCCCCGCGAGCTCGGCGAGGCCGGGCGCGGCCAAGACGACGGCGAGCACGACGCCGCCGCCGGCGAGCGGCGGCTTGAGGAGGCCGGCCGCGCCGAAGAGCGCGCCCGACGCGATCAGCGCGGCGGCGCCGGGCGCCGGGCGCGGCGCGCCGGCCGCGCTGCGCGGCGTGGCCGCGAGCAGGGCGAAGACGGTGAGCATGCCGCCGAACGACTCGGGCTGCGCCGTGTGCCAGAAATCGAGCTGCGCGTGCACGAGCACCGCGAGCGCCGCGGCGACGACGCCGACCCGGCGGTCGCCGAAAGCGCGCCCGGCGAGCGACACCATCGCGAGGCACATGCCGGCGAGGCCGAGGACCTCGAGCGCGCGGATGCCCCATTGCGCCGGGCCGAAGAGGGCGCGCGCGACCGCGTAGATCAGGAAGATGCCCGGCGGCTTGAAGTCGAAGGCGTCGCGGTAGGGCATGCCGCCGTCGAGCACCGCGCGCGCGACCATGGCGTAGATGCCCTGATCGCGGCCGTAGCCGTAGGTCAGGATCTGCAGCAGCAGGAACGCGATGGCGCCGATCGCGATCGCCCCGATCGCCTGCGCGCCCGCGACGCGCGAAGGCCCGGCGGCGCGGCGCTCGCCCGCGGCCTCGCCGCTCGCGGCCTCACCGCCCGCGGTCTCGCCGCTCGCGGCCTCACCGCCCGCGGTCTCGCCGCTCGCGGCCTCACCGCTCGAGGTGGCCAGGGGACAAGGGACCGCGGTCACGTCCGGCGCGGCGTCACGCACGGGGGTCTTTTACCGGCTCGGGCGCGCCAGCGTCTACGTACGATTCCGGTCCTCCTGCGCCCGGCGCCCCGGTGGGGCCGCCTCGCCGTCACCAGGGCGGCCCCTCCGCCTGGCCGGCGGATGGGCGGCACGCGGCGCCGCGGGTGGTGGCGCGCGGCGCCGCGGGTGGTGGCGCGCGGCGCGGCGTCCCGGCGCGCGGGGGGCGGCGAGGAGCGCGCCGGGACCCCGCGCCGCCGACATGCTGACAAATGATGCAAAGGATGCGCACCGGACGAACATGTGTCGTTGCCCTCGAAGGGCGGGCGGCGTATACGACCGTGCCGCCGTTGCCCGGCGAAACGGGCGCTCCCGGCGGCGCACGTTGGAGGAGCGAGAAGCGATGGTCGATGTTCGCATGCCACAGCTCGGCGAGAGCGTGCTCGAGGGGACCGTCTCGAGGTGGCTCGTGCGCGAGGGCGATTTCGTCAAGCGCGAGCAGCCGCTGCTCGAGGTTGCGACCGACAAGGCAGACACGGAGATCCCGGCGCCGGTCGCGGGCCGCGTTGCGCGGATCGCGGTGTCCGAGGGCACCGTCGTCGCCAAGGAAGGTCTGCTCTGCCAGATCGACGAGACCGCTCAGGCGGAGTCTCAGGCGACGGCCCAGGGCGCGGCGCCCGCGCCGGCGCCCGCCGAAGCGCGGCCCTCCGCGCCGGCGTCGGGCAGCAACGGGCACGACGAGGGCGCCCGCCCGCTGACGAGCCCCTCGACGAAGAAGCTCGCGCGCGAGTCGGGCGTCGACCTGCGCGAGGTGCAGGGGACAGGCGATCACGGCCGCATCACCCGCGACGACGTGATGCGCGCGGCGCACGGCTCGACGGCCGAGCCGGGGCCGGCGCCACAGGCGAGCGCGCCGCCCCAGGCGGCGAGCCAGGCGGCCGAGCTGTCGCAGCTCATCCAGGCGAGCGGCGGGTTCGTGCCGCCGGTGCCCGGCGTCGGGTTCGGCGCCTACAAGGTGCCGCCCTACACCCCGAAGCCCGGCGACAAGGTGGTGCCGTTCAGCCGGCGCCGCCGCATCACCGCGGACCACATGGTCTACTCCAAGGTGACCTCGCCGCACGTGGTGACGGTGGCCGAGGTCGACCTGCACGAGACGTCGAAGCTGCGCGACGCGCACAAGGACGCGTTCAAGAAGGCGGGTGTGTCGCTGACGTTCCTGTCCTTCATCTGCGCCGCGGCCGTCCGGGCGCTGGGCGAGCACCCGGAGTTCAACGCGCGGGTGCTCGAGAACTCGTACGTGGTGCTGCGCGACGTCAACCTCGGCGTGGCGGTGGACACGCCCGGCGGCCTCATCGTCCCGAGCATCAAGCAGGCGGACGGGCTGTCGCTCCGCGGCATCGCGAAGAGCATCGACGAGCTGGCGGGGCGCGCGCGGTCGGGCAAGATCACGGCGGACGACCTCGCGAACACGACGTTCACGGTCTCGAACCCCGGCCTCAAGGGGAACCTGTTCGGCGGCGCGATCATCTCACAGCCGAACGTCGGCATCCTCAGGATGGGTGAGATCAAGAAGCGCGTCGTGGTGGTCACGAAGGACAAGGAGGACTCGATCGCGATCCATCCGGTCATGTTCCTCGCGCTGTCCTACGACCACCGCATCATCGACGGGGTGTTGGCGAACTCGTTCCTCTGGCGCGTCACCGACATCCTCACACGCGGAGAGTTCGAAGTATGAGCGTGAAGAGCGACGTGCAGGGCCTGAGACCGCTGAGCGAGGTCGATCCGGAGATCGCCGAGCTGATCCGGCTGGAAGAGCGGCGGGAGGCGGACACGCTCCGGCTCATCGCCAGCGAGAACTACGTGTCTCGGGCGGTGCTCGAGGCGACCGGCTCGGTGCTCACGAACAAGTACTCCGAGGGCTACCCGCACAAGCGGTATTACGAGGGCCAGCAGCAGATCGACGTGGTCGAGGAGCTCGCGCGCACGCGGGTGGCCAAGCTGTTCGGGGCCGACCACGTGAACGTGCAGCCCTACTCGGGGAGCCCGGCCAACCTGGCCGTCTACCTCGCCTTCGCGCAGGCGAACGACACGATCATGGGCCTCGGCCTGCCCGCGGGCGGGCACCTGACCCACGGCTGGTCGGTGAGCATCACCGGGAAGTACTTCAAGAGCGTCCCGTACGGGGTGCGCGAGAGCGATCACCGCATCGACATGGACCAGGTCCGCGACCTGGCGCGCACGCACCGGCCGAAGCTCATCTGGTGCGGGACGACGGCGTACCCGCGCACCATCGACTTCGCGGCGTTCCGGTCGATCGCCGACGAGGTGGGGGCGATCCTGGCGGCGGACATCGCGCACATCGCGGGGCTCGTGGCCGGCGGGGCGCACCCGTCGCCGGTGGGCATCGCCGACGTGGTGACGTCGACGACGCACAAGACGTTCCGGGGCCCGCGCGGCGCGATGATCCTGAGCAAGAAGGAGCACGCGAGCGCGATCGACAAGGCGGTGTTCCCTGGCCTCCAGGGCGGGCCGCACAACCACACGACGGCGGCCATCGCGGTCGCGGCGAAGGAGGCCTCGGAGCCCGGGTTCCGGGGCTACGCGAAGCAGATCGTCGAGAACGCGCAGGCGCTCGGGCGCGCGCTGGAGTCGCGCGGCTTCCGGCTCATCACCGGCGGGACCGACAACCACCTGCTGCTGATCGACATGACCCCGAAGGGGATCGCCGGCAAGCCGTACGCGCAGGCGCTCGACCGCGCGGGCATCGTCGCCAACTACAACTCGATTCCGTTCGATCCGCGCAAGCCGTTCGACCCCTCGGGGCTCCGCATCGGCACGCCGGCCGTGACGTCGCGCGGCATGGGCGTCGCCGAGATGGAGCGCCTCGCGGGGTGGATGGATGACGTCGCGCAGAACATCAACGACGAGGCGCGTATCGCGCGCGTCGCCGCCGAGGTCGCAGAGCTCTGCCGCGGCTTCCCGGCCCCGGGCATCCGCGTCTAGCGCGTTGCGCGGCCGGGTCTGGCCAGCGCGATCCGGATCAAGAGACTACAAACCGCCAGGGACGCCACGAGGGCCAGGAGCACCAAGAAAGACTCTTGGTTCCCTTGGCGCCTTGGTGGGTTGTGTTCTTCTTCGTCTGGGACCGCTCTCGTTTCGCAGCGGTTCGGCGGAGCACGCGGCCGAGGGCGCCGAGGAGAGAGAGCTCCCGGCGTCCTCGGCGTGCTGGCGGCGTCACTTCACGTAAAGCTGCGCGGCGGCGATGCCCGAGCCGGCGGTGGCCTTCACGATGTACTTGGCGTTGATGCCGACGGGCAACGACCAGCGGAAGCAATTGCCCCGGCCGCCGAGCGCGGCGTTCGAGCCCGTCAAGGTGTCCTGCGCCAGCACCGACGAGCCCATCGGGATCGGGGTCAGCGCGACCAGGCTGATGTCGAGCTCGGTGATCCCCGCGCCGACGCCGAGGACCGTGTAGCACTTGCCGGGCATCAGCTGGATCTGCTGCTCGAGCGTCTGCCCGGCGCTGAACTGACCCGCGATCGGCCCCCCCTCCTTCGTCATGCCCTGCGCCTCGGTCGCGGCGAGGTTGTTGAGCGGGATGGTCGCGGCAGAAGCGACGTTCGGGTCGATCGCTGACGCGCTGCCGGAGCTCGTCCCACCGCCGCTCGGGGCCGGCTGCTGGCCGCCGGTGGTCGTCTGGCCAGGAAGCGGGAACGGCCACGGGAAGCCGCCGGGCGCCGTGGCAGGCTGCTGCGGAGCCGGCTGCTGCGTCGTCGGCGCGGGCTGCGTCGGCGCGGGCTGGTAGCCCGGCTGCTGCGGCTGCTGGTACCCGGGCGGCGGGTACTGCGGCTGCTGGTAGCCCGGCTGCTGGTAGCCGGGCTGCTGGTAGCCCGGCTGCTGGTAGCCGGGCTGCTGGTAGCCCGGCTGCTGGTAGTAGCCGGGCGGGGGCTGGTTCGCGTAGTTCGGCGGCGTGGAAGCCTCTCGCTGTTGACAACCAGCAGCGAGGGCTGCGGTGAGGACCATGGCTGACAGGACGCCAATCGTACGGAGCAAAAGAACCTCCTCGAATTTCCGGCGGAACGCCGCGTTCAATCTCACTGACGGGCTCGCGACGCAACGGGTCCCTCGCGGGAGCTCCCCGGAGCGACCTGCCCCGGAGCCGGACGAACCGAGCTCCGAGGGCCGTCCGCCGGATGTCGTTTTGGACGGGTCACGCCCCCGCTTTCATCGCACCCGCCCGACGGATTGATGCTGCTCCTGCCACGATTTCCCGGGTTTTGACGGTCAGGCTCGGCTGGCCGACGGGGAAAAGTGAGGTAGCCTACGGCATGACCGACCACGGCTCCCGTGCGAAGTTCGATCATCCCGGAGAGTTTGCGCGGTGGTTCCTGGAACGAGAGATGCTGGCGAGCGCCGGCATGGGGCTCGCGACCGACAGGGCGCGGCTGCACCTCGGGCGCGCCGTCGCCTTCCTGGAGCAGGGGATGCTGCGCGAGTCGCTGACGGAGGCGAACTCGGCCGCGTACCTCGACCGTGCGATCCGGCCCGAGGCGCTGCTGATCGCGCGCATGTGCGTCCTGCGCGAGCTCGTGGGCGGGGCCAGCGGCTGAGCGACCCCGCGGCGGAGCGGCGCCCGGCACCGCGGCGGAGCGGTACGACCGTGGCGACGCCCGCGCTGGCCCGCCCGCGCAAAGCGCCTCGCGCATAGCTCCCGGCCTCCGTCGGGTGTATGAGCGCCCGCGAGCACAGCTTTCCGAACGAGGAGCCGCGGCGTGCGGCAGGGCTGTGCGCGAGGAGGCCGCAGATGACGGTGACGGGTAGGTCGTTGGGTTCAGTGGTGCTCTTGGCTCTCTCGGCGGCAGCGCTGGGCTGCGGCGGCGGCAGCAAGGAGTCGGAGTTCGCGGACGATGCCCCGGACGCAGGGACGCTGCCGCCCCCGCAGCCGACAGCGTCCGTCCCGGCCCCGGACGCCGGCCTGCCCCCGGTGGCGGTGCCCACGACGTCCCCCTGCGATGGAGTCCAGTCGCTCGCGATGACCACCATGTTCCAGGGCCGCGCCTCGGCCGAGGCGCCGAGGATGCAGGCGGAAGGGGCGCCGGTGTGCAACGTGGTGCCCGAGGGGCAGACGGCCTCGGGGCAGACCTTCATGCTCCAGCCGGGCAATTGCTACACGTTCCTGGCGCAAGCGCTCCCCACGGTCACCGAGGTCGACCTGCAGCTGGAGATCGACCTCAACGCGGGAGGGCAGCCGGGGCTCGCCGCGTTCAACCTGAAACCGGTGCTCGCTGTCGACTCGGATACCGGGCCGACTGCGGCCATCGGAGCCAAGCAGAGCTGCTACCAGTGGCCTTTCCCGCTCCCGGCGACGGCCAAGCTCGTTGTCAAGGCGCGCACCGGGTCGGGGCCGGTGGCGGCGCAGGCCTACAGCCGCAAGAAGTGACGCGGTAGCGCGGGAGGCGGGCGCACCGACTGGCGGCAGGCGAGGTATTCCGAGCTGCCCGGCCCGCCGGAGAGGGGGCTCGGCGGGCCTGACGTCTCCGGTGGGGGTCTACCGCCTCTGGGGGGGTCTACCGCCTCTGGGGGGATCTACCGCCTCTGGGGGGGTCTACCGCCTCTGGGTCGACCGTCCGTCGCGGGGACCTGCCGGGTCGAGCGGGCCAGGAGGCCAGCGAGGACGCGCGGCGGAGAGCGACGGCCCCCGGCGCTCGCACCGGAGCAGGGGGCATGGAGCAAGAACGGCCACGTCGCCGTGGCCGCCCTGCGCTCCGATGAGAGATCCTTGAGCCTAGAGGAGCGCGTCCTTGATGGCCTTGATCGGCCGAGCGCGGACCGACTTGCTCGCCGGCTTCGCGGCGAAGGTCATCGGCTGCTTGGTAAACGGGTTGATCCCCTGGCGCGCCTTCGTTGCAGGGCGCTTGACCACCCGGAACTTCGCGAAGCCGGGGAGCGTGAACGCGCCCGACTTCTTCAGCTCACGATGACCGATCGTGATGAGGGACTCGAGAACGTTCTTCACCTGCTTGCGGCTCAGCTCATCACCGGCAGCTTCGGTGATGGCCTGGATCAGGCCGCTCTTGCTCAACGTCTTCTTCGCGCCGCCCCCGGCCGTCTTCTTGGTTGCCATGGCACTCTCCTGGGACATGAGCTCGCGCGCGACACCTCGCCGCGCACAGCCTTAGCGAACCTTACACACGACACAGGACAAAAAAAGACAAAAATGCGGGGAGAAATCGCTATTTCTGAGAACGGGCATCGCGCGGACCCCTGAAAGGCCGCTCGGAGCGGTGCGCCAGAGGGGGAACGAGCCGCTCGGAGGACCGCCGGAACGGCGCGTCGATGGGGCAGAGAGGCGCCAAGAACACGCGGAAAAGCGGCTGGAATCGCGCGGTTCCGCGCGTCGGCGCGCCGCCTGGGGCGGCCGCGAGGGGCGTCGCCGCGACCCGGGCATACCTGAGGAGAGGCGCGGGAGGGGGGTTTAGCCGGCGCGCAGCTCGTCGAGGAGCGCCCGGGCCGCCTCGAGGGAGGCGTCCTCGGAGACGGACTTGTCGAGCATCAGGCGCGCTTTGCGGCGGTCGCCGGCGGCGAGCGCCATCGCCCCGAGGTGGTAATAGGCGAGCGCCCGCGCGGCCAGGGTGGTGCCGCCCTCGGCGGGCTCGGGGGCAATCTTCATCAGGGTGACCGCGCGGTAAGCCCGCGCGGCGATGTCCTGCTCCCCCAGCCCGAGCGCGGCCTCGCCAAGCTCCATGGCGAGCTCGCCGTTCTGAGGGTCGTTCTCGAGCGCCCTCGAGAGCGCAGTGAGCGACTCGCGCGCATTCCCCTCGGCTTCCTCGATCCGCGCGAGGCGGTGGTAGACGGCGCCGAGGAGCCGCGAGCGACGACCCTTGTTGGCGGCGATGAGCTCCGCAGTGACAGCGCGCGCCTCCTTGGGGCTGCCCGCGGCCGTCAGCGCGTCAACGAGCAGGAGCGCGACCTCGTGATCCTGCGGGCGGAGGGAGCGCGCCTCCCGGAGCACCGGGGCCGCCTGCGCCGCGTCGCCTACATCGAGGAGCAGACGGCCGGCCGAGACGAGGAGCGCGAAGCGACCGGCCACGTCGGACGCGGCCGCGGCGTCCTCGAGCGTGATGGCGGCGAGCTCGCGGCTCGCGCCGATCTCGGCGTAGAGCGCGCGCAGGCGGTCGCGGATCGCGGCGTTGCCCGGCGCGGCGCGGAGCGCGCGCTCGAGGCCGCCGCGGGCGTCGCCCAGGTGACCCGCGCGCGAGCAGGCGCCGGCCAGGCGGAGCGCGGTGGCGACGAGGGCGTCGCCCTCCTCGAGGGCGATGAGCCTGCGGTAGACCGCGCTCGCGGCGTCCCACCGCTCGGCGGACTCCTCGAGGCCGGCGAGCGCCTTGAGCGCGGCGCGATCCTTGGAGTCGGCGTGGAGCAGGTCGCCGAGGTGGGCGCGCGCGCGCTCGAGATCGCCCGAGCGCGCGAGGATCTCGGCGAGGCGCAGCCGGAGCGCGTGCGGCGAGACGGGCCCGGCCCCATCAACCGCGGCCTCGGCGGACGCGGCCTCGACCTCCGCGGGCCGCGCCGACGCCGCGGACGCCGGGGACGCCGCGGACGCCCGCTCAAGCGCCTGCTCGAGCCCGGCGACGAGCTCACGCGCGTACTCGGCGCCGCCGAGCGCGTAGGCGCGCTCGAGATCGGCGAGCGCGCGATCGCCCTGCCCGAGCGCCCCGTGGACCTCGGCCCGCGCGCGGTAGAGCCACGGGTCGTCCGGGCTCGCCTCGAGCGTCGCCGTGAGCGCGCGGGCCGCGCGGGCGTGCTCGCCCACCGCGCTGCACGCGTCGATCAGCGCGAGCAGGACGTCGCGGTCGCCGGGCGCGATGCGGAGGGCGCGCTCGAGGAGCTCGGCCGCGGCCGCGGCGTCGCCCGCGCGGTCGCGGAGGATCTCGGCGGCCCGGCAGAGCGACTCGACGCGCTCCTCCTCGCCGCCGGCCACCTGCGCCGTGAGCACGTGCAGCTCGGCGAGCGCGTGCCAGGCCTCGCGGGCCGCGTAGCGCGACGCGAGCTCCTCGCGGAGCCGATCGCTCGTGGGGCAGACGGCGTAGCCGGCCCTGAGGGCGGCCTCGACGGCGGCGTCGTCGCCGCGCGCTGCGTGCAGCTCGGAGAGCTCCAGGGCGAGCTGCGCCGCCTCGCCGCCCTGCTCGACGCGCAGGAGCTTCTCGAGCGCGTCGATGAGGTCGTCCGCGTTGTCGCGCTTGCGGCCGAGGCGCACGAGGGCGCGCAGGACGTCGCGGTTCGAGGCGTCCCAGTCCACGGCCCCGAGATAGACGTCGCGCGCGCCGCGGTCGTCGCCCCGCTGCTCCAGGAGCGCGCCGAGGCGCATCGAGATCGACGCGATCGAGGCGATGTCGCCGCGATCCTTCGCGGCGTCGAGCTGGAGCGCGAAGAGCTCGCCGAGCTCCTCGGTGCGGCCGGCCTCCTCGAGCATCGTGGCGAGGAGGATGGCGGCCTCCACCTGCGCCGGATCCTCGTCGAGGATGTCGCGGAGCAGGAGCGCCGCCTGCGCCGGCGACTCCTGCGCGAGGAGGCGCGCGCGCTCGAGGCGCAGCGCGCAGCGCTCGGACATGTCGTCGACGAGGGGGACCGTCTCCTCGAGCAGCGCGGAGAGGCGCGCGGCGTCGCCGCTCCGCCGGTACACGCCGGCGAGGGGCATCCAGATCTCGCGCTCGGCGGGCTCGCGGGCGCGGAGCTCCTCGTAGAGCCGCGCGGCGCGCTGGACGTCGTCGAGCGGACCGGCGGCGAGGGCCGCGGCGTGCAGGAGCAGCGCGCGCTCTTCCTCGGGCGCCGAGGCGCGCGCGGCGCGCTCCGACAGCCACGCGGCCGCCGCGAGGTCGCCGGCCTCCTCGCGGAGCTCGGCGAGCGCGACGATCGCCCACGCGGCGCCGGGCGGGTCGGACGAGGGCGGCGCGGCCGAGCCGACGATGCGCTGCAGGATCGTCTCCGCCTGGTCCCGGTCGCCGAGCGCGCGGGCCGTGCGGACCGCCTCCTCGAGCACCCCGGGGCCCTCGACCTCCGCGAGGAGCAAGAGCGCGTCCACGAGGGCGCGCGGGCGGCCGCTCTGCCGGGCGAGGCGCTCGAAGAGGCGGATCGCGCGCGGGTTCCTCGCGTCGGTGCGGAGCGCGTCGCGCAAGATCGCCTCGGCCCGGTCCGGATCGGCGTGGAGCTCGAGCGCCTCTTCGACGAGCGAGATCGCCTGGTCGACCTCCGCCGCATCGGCCGCGAGCAGCGTGGCCAGGCGGTAGCGCGGATCGGCGCGCTCGACGCGGGCCGCGGCGTCGTCGGCGCGCGTGGCGTCGGCGAGGGCGACGCGCTTGCGGAGGACGTCGGCCTGCGCCGGGCGGTCGCCGAGGCGCTCGTAGAGGACCTCCAGCGAGCGCCACAGCTGCTCGACGTCGGCGCCCGCGTCGCGCCCCGCCGAGGGCGCGCCGGCAGCGATCCTCGCCTCGGCGCGGCGGTAGACGGCCGCGGCGCGCTCGTGGTCGCCCGGCTCGAGCTCGAGGGCGCGGCCGAAGCGGAGCAGGAGCGCTACCTCGTACGGCTCGCCGGCCGCCCGGCCGACGAGCCGCTCGAGGAGCTCGAGGTACCGGGGCGTCTGGCTGAGGCGGCGCGCGAGATCGAGGGCGGCGTCGTGGGCAGGGCCCGCGCCCGGGGTGAGGTCGAGGGCGCGCAGGCGCGCCGTCAGCGCGGGCTCGGGGCGGTCGAGCGGCCCTTCGTAGAGCGACGCGAGCTCGCCGAGCGCCGCGGCGGCGTCCTCGGCGGGCTCGAGCGCGGGGCCGGCGAGCCTCGCCTCGAGCGCGCGGGCGAGCAGGTCGTGGCGCCCACGGGCGCGCAGCGCGGCGAGGAGCTTCTCGTGCTCGGCCTCGCTCTCGCGCGCCGCCTCGAACGCAGACTCGACGTACTCGGCCTCGCGGTCGGGCGCCTCCTGCAGCCGCGCGATCTCGCCGAGCGCGAGGAGGACCTCGGCCCGGCTGAACGAGACCGCCGCCGGGCGGCCCACGCTGGAGCGCGTCGGCGGCATGGTGCTGCGACGGCCGCCGCCGAGCCCCTCGCCCTCGTGGGGCCGGCGCGCGACCAGCAGCAGCGCGCGGTAAGCGCGGTGCGCGCGCTCGAGCTGGCCGTCCTCGAGCGCGAGGCCGGCGAGGCCGTGGAGCGCGTCGGGGTGAGCGGGATCGATGCGCAGCGCGAGGTCGAACTCCGCCATCGCGCGGGCGCGATCGCCCGTGGCGAGGGCGACGCGGGCGAGCTCGTGGTGGACGAGCGCGCGCTCCTTGGGGCGGCGGCTGCCGAAGTCGGCGATGATCCCGCGCAGGGACGCGGTCGCGTCGTCGGTCCTGCCCGCGGCGGAGAGGGCGCGGCTCCGCGCGAGGCGCAGCGAGAGGTCGTCCGGGGCGAGGAGGATGGCCTCGTCGAACAGCGGGACCGCGGCGGCGGGCGAGCCGCCGCGCGCGAGGTAGAGGTCCGCGGCCTCGCGGAGGAGCGAGAGCCGCGCCGGCGCGTCGTCCGCGCGCGCGGCGTCGCCCGCGATGAGCTCGGCCAGCGCGCCCCACGCGCCCGACGCGCGGTAGAGGTACGCGAGCCGCTCGCGGAGCGGCGCGGGCTGCGCGGCGCGGGGCAGCGCCCGCTCGAGGGCGGCGCGGGCGCGGTCAGGCTCGCCGGCGGCGAGGTACGCGTCGGCGAGGCGGAGCGCGGCCTGGTGCAGCTCGTCGGCCGGCGCGCCGGCGCAGAGCCGCTCGAGCGCCTCGGCGGCCGCCGCGTGCTCGCCGCGGCGCGCGAGCAGCCGGGCGAGGGCGTCGAGCGCCTCGGCGGAGCCGATCTCCGCGGCGCGGCGGTAGCTCGCGATCGCGCGCTCGGGCTCGTTGAGCTCGTGCTCGGCGAGCGAAGCCGCCTCGAGCCAGAGCTCGGCGGCCGCCAGGCCGCCGCCGGACGCCTCGCGCGCGGTCGCCTGCTCCTCGCGCAGCAGCATGAGCTCGCGGTGCAGGCCGCCCGCCTCGAGCAGCGCGGCGAGCCTGTCGATCGACGGGCCGTGGCCGGGGCTCTCCGCGAGGTTCTGGCGGAGCAGCGCGATCGCCTCGGTCGTGCGCGGGGTCTCCGAGAGGAGGTCGGCGGCGTCGTACCGGAGCGCGACGCGGCGCTCGACGTCGCCCGAGACCTCGATCTGCCGCTCGCGCAGGCGCACGAGCTCGTCGCGCCGAGAGGCCCTCCGGAGCAGCGCCGCGAGGCTCTCGCCGACCGGCTCGTCCGCCGGATCCTCGTCGAAGAGCCCGCTGTAGAGGGCGATCGCCTCCTCGGGCTCCGCCGCCTCGGCCGCGACGCGGAGGAGCCGGCGCTGCTCGCTCGACGCGAGCGGGAGCGCGGCGCCGCGGCGGCAGAGCGCGACGATCTGCGGCCTCTGGCCCGCGTCCGCGAGCATGCCGATGAGCGCGTCGATCGCCCACAGGGCGGCGCGCGCGGGGGGCCACGCGCCGGGGCTCGAGGGCTCTGCGCCGTCGTCGCCGAGGCGCCGCACGGCGATCTCGAGGAGCTCCGCGGCGATCTCGCGGGCCCGGGCCGCGTCGCCCGCGACGTCGCGCGCCGTCTCGACGGCCTCGCGGTAGAGGGCGAGGTCGTGCCCGGTCGCCGCCGCGAGCCGGAGCAGGGTCGGGACGAGCGAGGGCCCGCGCCGGTGCCGCAGGAGCTCCGCGAGGTCGAGCAGGATCGCGCTGTTCGCGGGGTCGTGGAGGAGCGCCTGCTCGAAGGCGCGCTCGGCGGCTTCCTGGTCGGCGCGCGCGTCGCGGTGCCAGCGGCCGACGCGGAAGGTGAGGTCGCGGAGCGTGGCGGCGGGGACGTCGCCGCGGCGCTCGAGCTCGGGGAGCGCGTCGGCGATCGTGTGCCAGCGGGCGGCGAGATCGGTGAGCCGCAGCAGGCCCTCGGGCGGCTCGGCGCCGGGCGAGAGGAGGAACGCGCGGAAGGCGAGCTCGAAGGCGCCCTCCCGGTCGCCGCCGCGCTCCTCGAGCAGCGCGGCGGAGGCCTTCAGGATGGCGACGCGCTCGGCGTCCGCCTCGGCCGCGGCGAGCCGCGGCTCGAGCAGCGCGACCTGGCCGCGCCAGTCGTCGGCGGCGGCGCAGATCTCGAGCAGCGCGCCCACGGCGGCGACCAGCGCGCCGCGGTGCTCCGCCGACGCCGGATCGACGCGGCGGAGCAGCTCCTCGAGGCCCGCGCGCGCGGAGGAAGCGGTCCCCTCGCCGCGTTCGTCGCCGTCGCCGAGCGCGGCGAGGGCCGCCCGCTCCGCCTCGTGCGCGCCGCGGTAGCCCTGGACGGCGCGCTCCCACGCGAGCGTGCGATCGCGGTGCGTGTCGCCGAGGCGACGGAAGAGCTCCGCGCTGCGCGCCGCCGCCGCCGCGCCCGGGAGCGCGCCAGCCGCAGCGGCCTCCGCCTCGAGCAGCGCGACGAGGTCGTCCCAGCGCTCGGTGCGCGTGTAGAGCGCGGCCAGCGCGTCGCCGCTCTCGGGGTCGGGCGAGAGCTCCTCGCGGACGCGGCGCCAGGTGGCGATGGCCTGCTCGACGTCGCCGAGCTCGCGCTCGAACAGGCGCGCCACGCGCGCGAGATCGCGCCGGGCGCCCGCGCCGCCGCGCACGGCCGCGCGGCGCTCCAGCACGGCCGTGAGCTCCCGGTAGCGCCCGCCCTCCTCGAGGATGGCCGCGAGCCCGTCGAGCGCCTCGAGGTCCTGCCGGTCGTCGGCGAGGCGCGCGGAGTACGCCGCGATCGCCCGCGCCTCGTCGTGGAGCCGCGCCGACGCGAGCCGCGCGAGCTCGCCGAGGGCCGCGCGCCGCGCCGCCGGGTCCTCCTCGAGCGCGGCGAGCATGTCGAGCACGTCGCACCGCTCGGCGACGCGGTCTCCCTCGGCGAAGAGCCGGTCGAGCGCGCGGGCCGCGCCCCGCGCGGCCGCGGCGTCGCCGTGGCGCTCGGCGAGCGAGAAGAGCCGGCGGAAGAGCGCGATCGCCCCCTCGGGGTCGCCGAGCCGGTCGCGGCGGAGGAGCGCGGCGTCGCGCACGAGCGCGAGCGCCTGCTGCGCGTCGGCGGCGCGCGGCTCGGCCGCGGCGAGGACCTCGGCCAGGCGGTCGTGCCGGCCGAGGCGCTCGGCGAGCTCGGCGAGCTCGACGCGATCGCTGGGCTCCGACGGCCTGATCTCGACGAGCTCCGCGAGCCGCGCGAACGCGCCCGGCTCGTCGCCGAGGGCGTCGCGGCGGAGCCGCACGATCTCGCGCAGCAGCGCCGGGCGGTCGTCGACGTCGGCGCCCTCGAGCTGGATCTCGAGCACGCGCACGAGGTCCTCCGGCCGCTCCACCTCGCGGTAGTGCCTCGCGAGCAGGACGGCCGATCGCTGCCGCGCCGCGCGCGACGTCGCGCGAGCGCCGGCCTCGCCGGCGGGCGCCTGCGCGGGCGGGATCGCCGCGAGGACCCGCTCGAGCAGCGCGAAGGCGGCGCTGGACCTCGGGTGCGCGTCGAGCAGCTGCTCGATCACCGGGAGCGCCGACGGGGCTTCGCCCACCCCCTCGATCCAGAGCAGCGCGATCCGCTCGCGCAGCCGCTCCGCGGCGTCGCCGGCGAGCCTCGGCAGCTCGACCGTCAGCAGATCGATGAGCGGGCGGTGCCTGCCGTGGCGCTCGTAGAGCCGCTCGAGCGCGGCGCGGGTGCGCGCGTCGTCCTGGAGCGGCAGGAGCTGCTCGAGGTAGCGCATCGTGCGCTCGCCGTCGCCGGCGAGGTCGCGCGCGACGGCCGCGGCGTCCTCGAGCAGGAAGATGCGCTCGTCGGTCGCCGAGGTGCGCTCGAGCATCGCGTCGTAGAGCGCAAAGAGGTCCTCCCAGCGCTCGGCCGCGTTGTAGGCGAGCTTCAGCCGCTCGAAGCCCCAGAGCGAGCCCGGCACGAGCTCCACCAGCCGGCGGAGGAGCGCGAGGGCGGCCTCCGGCGCGTCGAACCACTCCTCGTGGTGCTCGACGCCGCGACGGCCGATCTCCTCGATGACGTCGGGCGCGAGCGCCGCGCCCGCGTCGTCGAGCGCCGCGGCGTACGCGGCGGCGACGCGCTCGGGCTGCTTCGCCCGGCGCCCGAGGTCATCGAGCCGATCCCAGAGGGCGAGCTCGCCCGGCAGCTCGGAGACGGCGCGCAGCGCGACCTCGAGGCCGCGCTCGGCGTCGTGCTCGTGGTGCTCGAGCAGGCGCTCGAACCAGCCGCGGCGGACGGCGGCGCCCTGCGCGGACGCGAGGCCGCCCAGCGCGCCGCCGGCGGCGCCAGGCGCCGCGTCGGCGCGCGGGCGCGGCGCGGGCGAGCTCGCGAGGAGCGTCTCGAGCAGGGCCGCGCGCGCGCTGGAATCGTCGAGCGCGTCGCACGCCCGCTCGAGCAGCAGCGCGGCGCGCGCCTGCGTCTCGGGACGCCGGAGCGCGCGCTCGGCGACCTCGAGCACCGCGGGCTCGATCGTGCCGGCCTCGATCGCCGGCGCGATCGCGTCGAGCGCGTCGGCCGGCCGATCCAGCCGGTCGAGCAGGAGCGTCGCGAGCTCGACGTCGAGCGCCACGCGCGCGCTGCCCTCGCTGCGGTCGCGGCGCATCGCGAGCACCTCGGCCGCGCCCTCGTGATCGCCGAGGTCGGAGAGGAGGCGCGCCCGCGCCGCGAGCGCGTCGTCGTTCTCGGGATCCGCCTCGATCAGCCGGCCGTAGAGCGCCGCGGCCGCCGCGCGGTCGCCGATCTCCTCCTCCCAGGCGGCCCACGCGGCGAGCGCCCGGAGGCGCTCGCCCTCGCCCGTGCGGTCCGTCAAGAGAGTGAAGAGCCAGCGCCGGTCCACGCGGCGCGCCAGCGTGTCCGGGCTCTGCGCGAGGAACGCGCGGAACGCCTCCAGCGCGGCAGGGTCGAGCGCGCCCGGCGCGGCGTCGCCGCCCGCCGGCGGCGCGAGCAGGCGCCGGTAGACGGACGCGGCGTCGTCCTGCCGGTCGGGATCCGCGGCGAGCACGCGCGCGAGCGCGGCGTCGATCGCGCGGCCCCGCGCCGCCGACTTGCCGGCGGGCGCGCTCCCCTCCCCCTCGGCCGACAGGCGGTCGCGCAGCTTGAGCGCGGCGTCGACGAAGCGGGACGTCGCGCGCGCGCGGATCGCGGCGTCCTCGAGGGCCGCGAGCGCGGAGAGCGCCTCATCGCCGGTCGGCGCCGTGTCGAGCAGGACCTCGCCGACGGCGGCGAGCCGATCCCAGGCGCCCTGCCCGCGGTAGAGCGACGCGAGGCGGCCGGCGGCGTCGCGGTGCTGCGGCGAGACGGAGAGCACGCGCTCGTAGAGCTTCTGCGCCCGCTCCGGATCCGCGAGCGGCCCCTCGGCGAGCGCGGCGGCGCGCAGCCATGCCGCCACCGCGGCCTCGAGGTCGCCCGGCGCCGGGGTGACGCGCGCCGCGGGGGCGCCCGCGTCTCCCGCGGGGCCGGCGGCGTTCGCAGCGCCCGCGGCGTCCGCAGTGCCCGCGGCGTCCGCAGCGCCCGCAACGCCCGCAGCGTCCGCGGCGCCGATCCCGAACGCCGCCAGGTCGCCGAGCCGCTCCAGCCAGAGCGCCTCGTCCTGCGGATCGCCCGAGGCGGCGACGCGCCGCTCGAGCACGTCGCGGAGCAGCTGCGCCTCGCCGGCGGAGAGCGCGAGCGCCTCCATCGCGGAGAGCGCCGCGTCGGAGAGCGCCGCGCCGCCCGAGAGGATCTCGCGGTAGTGCGCGACCGCGCCCGGGATCTTCCCGCCCCGGGCCGCCGCCTCGGCCATGCGCAGCTCGTGCGCCACGCGCTCCTCGGGCGCGACGCCCGGGAGCCGCTCGGCGAGCGCGCCGTAGAGCGCGTCCCACGCGCCGCCCGCCGCGTACGTCTCGAGCAGCGCCTCGTACGCCGCGTCGTCGCCCGGGTCGTCCTCGATGGCCGCGCGGTACGTCGCCGCCGCCCCGGAGAGGTCGCCGAGATCGCGGCGCTGGATCGTGCCGAT
The DNA here is from genome assembly GCF_051530195.1 of Sorangium sp. So ce321. Classification (NCBI taxonomy): domain Bacteria; kingdom Pseudomonadati; phylum Myxococcota; order Polyangiales; family Polyangiaceae; genus Sorangium; species Sorangium sp. So ce321. Next base: position 10,913,878 of record NZ_CP150329.1, read on the forward strand.
CGCGTGCAGCAGCTCGCGCCGCCGCGCCGGCGGGCACGGCTGCGCGAGGGCCTCGCGGTAGAGCGCGAGCCGCTCCTCGGGGCTGCCCTGCTCGCGCAGGAGCGCGTCCACCCGCGCGATGAGCTCGGGGGACGAGGGCTCGAAGGCGAGCGCCCGCCGGTAGAGGACGAGCGCGTGCGTGACGTCGCCGCTCGCGAGCAGCGCCTCGCCCGCCCGCCGCGCGAGGTGCGACAGCGCCGGGCCGTCCACCGCGCGGTCGCCGAGCGCCCCGGCGAGCGCCGGCGCCCGGCGCGCTGACTCGCTGCCGTGCTCGGTCAGCCGCTCGACCTCGGCGACCCACCGGGCGAGCCGCTCCGGCGCGGACGCCGTCGCGAGCGTCAGCGCGCGCGCCGCCAGGTCGAGCGCCCGCTTCGGATCCCTGAGCTCGCGCTCGGCGATGCCCACCGCCTCCTCGAGCGCCGCGAGCCTGCCCGAGACGTCGGCCGGCGCCGGCGCGGCCGCGCCGGGGGTCCACACGACGGGCGCGATCTCCGCCCGGGTCTCGAGCACGCGCACGAGCAGCGGGGCGGCCCCCTCCTTGCGAGCGATCGGCTCCAGCACCGCGCAGGCCGCGAGCCGCTGGTCGTCGGTCAGGTGGAGGTGGGCGCTCTGCCGCGACGGGGACGACTCCACCCCGCTGCCGCCGGCGCCGCTGCCCGGGGGCGGCCCGAGCATCTTCTCGAGCGCGAGCCGGCTCGGCCGGTCGGTCGGATCCAGCGCGAGCGCGCCGCGGTACGCGGCGATCGCGCCGGCCGGATCGTCGAGCCGCGCCATGCGGATCGCGCCGATCCGGGCGAGCACCGAGGCGCGCTCCTGGCCGGTCGCGAGCTCGGCCTCGGCCTCGAGGAGCGACTCGAGCTCGGCCCAGCGCCGCTCCTGCTCGAGCAGCGGGATGAGCCGCGCGTGCGCCTCGCGCGACGGCCCGAACGCCGCGAGGTAGCGGCGCCAGGCGGCGACGGCGGCCGGCAGGTCCGCGAGGCGGGTGCGCAGCTCGGCGGCGCGGAAGGCGAGCTCCCGCGCCGCGCGGCGGTCCGGCTCGGCCTCGGCGCGCCGCTCGAGGACCCACGCGAGGCCGTCGTGCGCGGCGGTGGCCTCGTACAGCCGCTCGAGCGCGGCGAGCGCGCGCGGCTCGCGCGAGGAGCCCGCCTCCGCGAGCCTGCGGTAGGCGGCGATCGCGCCCGCCGTGTCGCCGAGCTCCTCCTCGTAGAGGCGCGCGAGCCGCTCCGCCGCGGCCTCGCGCGCCTCGGCGTCCGTCTCGGCCTCGACGAGCCGCTCGAGCGCGCCGGCGAGCCCGCGCGCGTCGCGCTCCCGCTCGCAGAGCTTCGCCAGCCCGCGCGCCGCGCGCCGCACGGCCGCGCCGTCGGGCTCGCCGTCGAGCGCCTGCAGGAACGCCGCGCGCGCCCGCTTCCCGTCGCCGAGGCCCTCGTACAGCTCGCCGAGCTCGGCGGCGATGCGCGCCCGGAGCGGCTTGTCCTTGGCGCCCGAGGACGCGCGCACGAGCACGCGCGCCGCGTCCACGCGGCGGTCGAGCGCCGGCGCGAGCGCGAGGAAGCGCTCGCGCACGGCCTCGTCGGACGGATCGACCGCCAGGATCTGCTCCGACAGCGCGAACGCCGCGGCGAGGTCGCCGAGCTTCTGGAAGAGCAGCTCGACGAGCCGCTTCTGCACCTCGACGCGGCGCGGCCCGCGCAGGTTCTCGATCTGCAGCGTCATCATGCGCGCCGCGTCCTGGGCCTTGCCCAGCCGCGCGTAGGCCGACTCGAGCGCCGCGGCGGCGCGCACGAGGGCGGTCTTGCGCCCGAGCAGCGCCTCGCCGGCGCGGAAGGCGGCCTCGTGGGTCGGGTCGTGCGCGAGCACCTCCTCGACGTGCGGCAGCGCCCGCTCGATCTCCTTGAGCGGCCCGCTGTAGAGGTCGACGAGCCGCGCGCGGATCTCGAGCGCGTCGGGCGGCGGCGGCTCCGCGGTGAGCGCCTGCTCGAGCAGGCGCGCGACGTCCTGCAGGCGCCCGGCGCGGGCGTAACGGGCCTCGAGCGCCCAGCGCGCCGAGGCGTCGGCGGGGTCGATCCGGAGGATCTGCTGGAGCAGCTTGATCGCGCGCTCCTCTTCTTTCCCGCTGGCCTCGATGAGCTCGAAGGCGCGGCGGAGCAGGGAGAGCTGCTCGGCGCGGTCGGCGCGGTGGTTCGCGGCGAGGGCGTAGAGATCCGCGAGCTTCGGCGGCTCGTTCGCCTCCACGAGGATGCGCTCGAGCCGGAAGAAGGCCTCCTGGTGCGACGGCAGGACGGAGAGCGCCCGCTCGAGGTAGGGGCGCGCGCCGCCGGGGTCGCCGAAGGAGTCGGCGAGGAACTCGGCGGCGTGGACGAGGAACTCGGCCTGGGCGGCCTGCGGGAGCATCCCGAACCGCCGCTCGCCGGCGAAGCGCTCGTAGGCGAACGCGAGCTCGGAGAACCGGTCGTTGCGCGCGGTGACCTCGTGGAGCTTCGCCCACAGCTCGGGGTGCGGGCTCCCCTTCGCCGCGGCGGCCACGAGCACGTCGAGCGCGGCCGCTTCGTTGTCGATCCCCTGCTCGAGCGCGGCTTCGAGGTTCTCGATACGAAACGAGACGCGCGCGCTCTTCGAGTCCTGCTGCATGTTGGATCCGAACCTCGGCTGGCGATGGGGCGAGAGGCCGGCGTGCCGGCGCTGCCGTCGAACCTGCGCCCGCAGTGCGCTGCGGAGCGCCGCCCAAGGTAACAGGAGCGTTTCCCAAATGGGCTCGTGGATCGGCGGCTTGGACGCTGCCGGGGCAGGCTCCGCCGCCGGGGGCGGCGGTGTGCGGCGCGCTAGAGCGCGGCGAAAGCGGCAAAGAGCGGCCGGGGCGGAGGACCAGGGGCCGCCGCGGGGGCCCTTCGCGCCTGCCTCGGTCGCGCGCGCCGCGGGCCAGGTCCCTGCCGAGGCGGCATCGAACGACCGGCGAGCAGGCGCGCGCGCTGGGGTCGTGCGTTGTCTCCTCCGGGGCGCCCGGGTAGGCGCGCCGCCGCCGTCTCGCTACTCCGGCGCCAGGACGGCCCGAGCGAGGGGCGATGGCGGCTCGGGAGCTGCTCGATCGCGCGCGTCGCGCCTCGTCGCGTAGAATTGCCTATCAAGCGATATCGCCCGTCCCACTCCTTCGTTCGCAATGCCCGAGCCTGCTTCGACACGGCCAGCGATTCCCATCATGAGCTCACCGACTCGATGGCAGCGCACCGGGCACCTTGACGAGGCCCCGGCTGGGTACCAGGGAGCTCTTCTGGAGCCCGGCCACGGCGGCGGGCTCATCGCCGGCGACCCGGCGCCGGCTCCTGCGAGGCGCGGCTGTCCCTGACATCTCGCAGATCTTCCGCGAGGCGCAGCGCCTTCGAAGAAACCGGCGCGGTACCCCTTGCGCACCACGCCATGCCGGAGTACCCTGGCTGCCTCACGACGTCACTGGCTCTCGACACGATGCTTTTTCTCCCTCTACACGAGGGAGGCGTTGCTCGCGCGGATGACTGGACGACGCACCGTGTGCCTGCGCGGGATTCGCCGCGCGGCACGTCACCGTTCGATCTGCGACGGCTTCATCGAATGGCGGGCGAACAGCGCTCTCGAGCGCATCTGCAGGCCGTGAAAGCAATGTGTCATGGGTAATCGTCTTTACGTCGGCAATCTCTCTTACAACACCACGCGCGAGTCCCTCGAGAGCGCGTTCGCCGGCAGCGGCGAGGTCCGCGAGATCTCGATGCCGACCGATCGTGAGACCGGCCAGCCGCGCGGGTTCGCGTTCGTCACGATGGGCTCGGCCCAGGATGCGAACAGCGCGATCTCGCAGCTCAACGGCCTGATGCTCGATGGGCGCGCGCTCAAGGTCAACGAGGCGCAGGAGCGCCCGGCCGGCGGCGGCGGCGGCGGCGGCGGTGGACGCGGCGGCTTCGGCGGCGGCGGCGGTGGCGGCGGGCGCGGTCGTTACTGATCGCGCTGCTCGCTCAGTCGACATAGGGCGGCGGACCCCCGAGGTCCGCCGCTTTTTTTTGCCGCCCCGCGAGCCTGCGCGCGAGCCAGTCGAGCTCGGGCGGGCGGCCGAGCGCGCGGTAGAGAGCGCAGCGCTCTCCGCGTGCTCGCCTCGTCGAACGTGCCAGAGAAACCAGGCTGCTCGTGTAAAGTGGGGGCACACGCTCCGGCACGGCCATGACCACCTGTCAGCCTGTCCGGGCGTGCGCCCACAAATCCCACCGAGAAGCCTATTTCGGGACGCCCGCTCGAGGGTGTCCTGGAGCTGGAGTCATCATGCAACGACAGACCGCATTGAAACGCCAGAAAGAGCGCGCCCGTATCGAGAAGCAGCGCGAGAAGACGGCGAACCGCCACGAGCGCCGCAATGACAAGGGGTCGAGCGGCGCCCAGGCGCCGGGGGAAGATCCGGATATCGCCGGCATCGTCCCTGGACCGCAGCCGCCCGCCGTCGATTGAGCCCGGCCACCGCGCCGCGCGGCTCCGCGCGGCGCGGATCGCGAGCCGATGCCTGCCGGGGCAGACCTCCCTGACGCTCGCGCCCGGCTCCTCGCTTCAGCACAGGCGCTGGCTCCCCCTCTCTCCGCGGCGCGCGGAGCGAGCAGCAGATTCGACGACAGCCTCTCACCTCCGTGACCAGGTGAGTCCGGGGTCCTCTCCCCGGGCCGCTGCGGATCGCGGTCCGCGAGCTGTGATAGTGCTCGTCTTCCCGGGGGGAGAAGGAAAGCACCATGTCGGAGTCGAAGCTCGCCGCGCCGCAGATGGTCATCGATAGCCGGATGCTCTACTCGAGCTGGGTCCCAGCCGATCCGGACGCCGCCGCCGCGCTCCTGCCGAACGGGCTCAGGCCCGCCGAGAACAGGGCCATTTACATGAACCAGTACGTGGTCGACAGGCCGGAGCAGACCTCCGGCTTCGGAGCTTACTCGCTCACGTACCTGGGGCTGGATCTCGCGGGTCACACGACGCCTGACGGCGCGGGCCCGGCCCGCTTCTTCACGCACTACTTCAACTCCTCCGACACGGTGCGCCGGTACGTGTCCGAGCGCGGCGTGCCGGCGTCGCCCGGGGCGACGACGCTCGAGCTGCACGGCAAGGAGCTCGTGGCCACGACCTCGGTGGACGGCGTGCCCATCATCCGGACCAGGGCGCACGTCGGCAACAAGATCGGCGTCGTCGCGCGCGGACACCTCACCTACGTGACGAGGCTCGGGGATCGGCTCGTCGCCGGCAACTACCCCTATATCGCGGACATGGCCGACCCCTACGAGCTCATTTCCGTCGAGTTCCTCGCGAAGGATCACCCGGTGTACGCGCTGCGGCCCGGGAGCCCGCTCCAGGTGGTGAAGAGCGCCTCGTGGTACTCGCCCCGCGACTCCTTCGTGTATCCGGGCGGAGAGCGGGACCTCGTCTGACGACCACCGGCCCCGGCCCGGCCGGGGCCCGCGCGCCGCGGCGACGCGCGGCGCCGTCGCTCTCGTCCCGGCGGTACCGGCTGTCGCTCACGCCAGCATGACGATCGGCCGCGTCCGGTAGAGCGGGTCAGGCGAAGAAGACCGCCAGGACGCCGAGGACGCCAGGAGAACCCGGAAAGCGCGGCTGCCTGCCGCCGCTTTCGTCCCTGGCGGTTCCTCGTCGTGTCGTCCGAGCACAAGAGCGCCGTCCCGGGTGAGAGCGCGGCCTCGCGCCAGGGCGAGCAGCCCTGTGCCCATCCTGCCCGCGCCGGCCGCCGCGCGCGAGAGGACAGATCGGCAGGGTGGAGCTCACGAGAACTCGTCATAGCGCCCGTGAAGGAAGGCGGGAAGGTTGGAAGACCGATGAGCTATCACGCCTCTCCCGCCGCGCCGCGCCGGGCGCGCGCGGTCCCATCGTGCACAACGAGGCCCACGGTACGTCGGTTGCTCCGAGCCATCCGGCGGCCGGAGACGGCCGCTCTTACAAGGGAGAGAACGAATGAACCGACTGACTCGATTCGGGGCACTCTCGGCCTTCCTGTCGCTCGTCCTCTGGGGCGGCAAGGACGTGGCGGCCGCTCCGATACCTGCCGATGTGAGCAGCAAGCAGCTCAAGGACCTGACGACCGCGGACGTCGAGTCCACGTGCCAATCGCTCGCGCCGAGCCTCTCGCTCTCCAAGGAGGACACCTGTGAGTTCGCCGGCATCCTGTGGTCCACCGTCGGACAGGAGTGCAACACGGTGAAGGAGAAATGCATGGCCGAGGCCGACCCGCCAGCGACCCAGCCCGACGACGCCGCTGCGGCGCCGGCGAGCTGTCTGCCTCCCGCCGAGGCGCGCACGGGCTGCACCGCGACCGTGGCCGAGTACGAGGCCTGCCTGCTCGCCCACGTCACGAGGCTCCGGGCGCTCACGTGCGCTTCGACCGCGAGCACGATCGAGTCGCCGGTCCAGGAGTGCGCCCTGATCACGCAGAAGTGCCCTGATCTGGCCGGCGGCGACGACGACGACGGCCAGGGCGCCGACCAGCCCTGACGGCGACGCGCGGCGCGCCTCGCTGGCAGGCCGTCGCCCGCGCCGGGCGCCGGCCGGCGAGGCGCACCGCGCGCAGGATCACCGCGCGACCGGCTGGACGGCGAGGACCGGCGCGCGCTCGAAAGCGGGCGTGAAATAAAAAAGGCGCGCGTCATGGCTCGCGCAACATGCGCGAAAGCTTCGCGCAACAGGCGACCAGGCACTCTCCGCGTTGCTCCCGAGGCAACCGGGGAAAGGGTCGCACGATGACGTGGCTTGTTCGGCTGGTCGGGCTCGTGACGCTGCTGCTGCTTGGCGCCTCGTGCGGAAAGGGCCCGGGGCCCGCGGAGGGCTCGAGCGACGGCGGCGCCGCCCGGGCCGGGACGCCCGCGCTCCCCCGGCACGAGCCCGCCGGGGCCGCGCTGCGAATCGCCTACAGCGACTGGCCGGGGTGGGTCGCCTGGGACATCGCCATCCAGAAAGGCTGGTTCACGGAAGCCGGCGTGGAGGTCGATTTCACCTGGTTCGAGTACGTGCCCTCGATGGAGGCCTACTCGGCCGGCAAGGTGGACGCGGTGTGCGTCACGAACGGCGACGCGCTCGTCACCGGCAACGGCGGCGCGCCGAGCGTGGCGATCGTCGTCAACGATTACAGCAACGGCAACGACATGGTGGTCGCGCGGCCCGGCATCACCCGCGTGGCCGAGCTCAAGGGGAAGAAGGTCGGGGTCGAGGTCGGCTTCGTCAGCCACCTCCTGCTCCTGAACGCGCTCAGGTCTGCGGGCCTCGGCGAGGAGGACATCCAGATCGTCAATGTGCCGACGGACCAGACGCCGCAGACGCTGAGATCGGGCACCGTCGACGCCATCGTCGCCTGGCAGCCGAACAGCGGGCAGGCGCTGCGCGAGCTCCCGGGCTCGACCGCGATCTTCACGAGCGCGGACGTGCCGGGGCTCATCTACGACGTCCTCGCGGTGAGCCCGAAGAGCCTCGCCGAGCGCCGCGCCGACTGGGGCAAGGTCGTGCGGGTGTGGGACCGCGTCGCCCGGTTCATCAAGGACGAGAAGAACCTCGACGAGGCCGTGCGCATCATGAGCGCGCGCGTCGGGCTCACCCCGGAGCGGTACCGGCCGCTCTTGAAGGGCACGTTCTTCCTCGATCTCGCGGGCGGCATGAAGCACCTGGAGAAGGGTGACGGCCTCGCCTCGCTCCACGGGTCGAGCAGGATCGTCGACGAGTTCAACGTCAAGAACAGCGTCTACAAGGCGCCGCTGAAGGTCGAGGACTACATCGATCCGAGCCTCACCGCGGAGGCCCTCAGGGCAGGTGAGGCGCCGTGAGCGCCGGAGATCCCCTCCCCGCGTCGGCGGCGCCGGCCGGCGGCGCGCGCCGCGCGGCGCCGCGCGGCCTGCTCGCGGTGCAGGCGCCGCTCCGGGGAGGAGCGGGCCTGAAGCTCGCCGCGCTCGCCTTTCTCCTGCCGCTCGCCGCGTGGTGCGTCATCAGCTATGTGCCATTCGTCTGGCACCCGCTGGTGCGCGTGATCGATCCGGGCGACACGGCCGTTCCCGGCGTCTATGCCTACGTCGCGGAGGGCCAGCTCGTCGAGCGCGAGGTGTTCGAGCGGCGCAACCTCGAGCTCTCGCAGGCGGGGAAGCGGCTGGCCCGCGGGGAGCGCGCGAACCCGATCTTCCTCCCGGCGCCGCACGAGGTCGGCCGCGCCCTCTACACCGCCTTCACCACGCCTCCGCAGCGCACGGGGGACCACTGGCTCCACGAGAGCCTGCTCCAGAGCTGCAAGGTCATCTTCTGGGGCTTCTTCTACGCCGCGCTGCTCGGCGTGCCGCTCGGCGTCCTCTGCGGGGCGTTCGCGCTCTTCTCGCGGCTCGTCGAGCCGTTCGTCGACTTCATCCGCTACATGCCGGCGCCCGTGTTCGGCGCGCTCGCCGTCGCCGTGCTGGGGCTCGGCGACGCGCCGAAGATCGCCATCATCTTCATCGGCGTCTTCTTCCAGATGGTCCTCGTCGTTGCCAACACGGTGCGCTCGGTCGATCCGGCCTTGCTCCACGCCGCGCAGACGCTCGGCGCGCGGCCCCGCCAGCTCGTCGCCCATGTCGTGATCCCGGCGGCGCTGCCGGCGCTGTTCCGCGACCTGCGCCTCCTCATCGGCTGCGCCTGGACGTACCTCGTCGTCGCCGAGCTGATCGGCGAGAAATCGGGGTTGAGCGCGTTTCTCTATCAGCAGCAGCGTTACCGGAACTTCGCCAACGTGGTCGCCGGGATCGTGATGATCGGCCTCATCGGCCTCGCGACCGATCAGCTCCTCGCGTTCGTCGGGCGGTATCTGTTCCCGTGGGAGACGGGCAACACCGCGCTCGCGCGCTGGGCGCGCGGCCTTCGCCGGCGGCTCCGGGCGCCCGAGCGCCGCGCCGCCCGGCCGGGCGTCGAGGCGCCCGCGCTCGCCCCGCGGCTCCAGGGAGACCCGCGATGACGGCGGACGACCGGATCGAGCTCCCCAGCTACAGGCACCACGCGGCGGAGGTCGCCGCGCGCCTCGCCGAGCTCCGCGCGCGCCCGGCGGTGCTGCGCCTCGAGCGGCTCTCTCGGCGCTTCGAGGGCGATCGAGGCCGCGTCACGGCGCTCGACGGGGTGAGCTTCGAGGTGCGCCGGCGGGAGCTCATCAGCGTGATCGGGCCGTCCGGGTGCGGGAAGTCGACGCTGATCCGCCTCGTGGCCGGCCTCGACGCGCCGAGCGCGGGGGACGTGCTGATCGACGGGAGCCCGGTCACGGGGCCGGGCGCCGATCGGGGCATGGTGTTCCAGAGCTACACGCTCTTCCCCTGGCTCACGGTGAGGAAGAACGTGATGTTCGGGCTCAAGATGAAGGGCGTGGCGGGTGGCGAGGCAGAGCGGCTCGCGCTCGAGTGGCTCGACGTCGTGGGCCTCGCGGACTTCGCCGATCACTACCCTGCCCAGCTCTCGGGCGGGATGAAGCAGCGCGCGGCGATCGCCCGCGCGCTCGCGAACGAGCCGCGCATCCTGCTCATGGACGAGCCGTTCGGCGCGCTCGACGCGCAGACGCGGGCGAGCATGCAGGCGCACCTGCTCCGCATCTGGGAGCGGGTCGACGTGACGGTGCTCTTCATCACGCACGACCTCGACGAGGCGATCTACCTGTCGGATCGCATCGTCGTCCTCGGGGCGAACCCCGGGCGCGTGCTCGAGATCATCGAGGTGCCGGTGGCGCGCCCGCGCGGCCCGGAGCAGCTGCTCTCGCGGCACTTCCTGGCGACGAAGAGGCGGCTGGAGGAGCTGATTCACCAGCGGGGCGCGCCGGCGGGTCGTGGGCCGGGCGATCCGCCCTCGGCCGCGGCGTGGTGACGCGGGCCGGGCGAGGCGCCGTCGGCCGCGGCATGGCGACGCGGGCCGGGCGAGGGCGCCCGACCCGGCGTGCGTGACCCCGCGCCTCGCGGGGCCAGCGCGGCCTCAACGCTCGTCGGCGCCGATGTCGATGCGCGCGCCGCTCGTCCGCGCGCCGCCGTCGATGTCGGTGGCGCCGCTCCGGCTGCCCAGATCGATGCCAGCGTCGACGGCCGGCGAGCCGCTCGTCAGGTGGAGGTCCGACGGGGGCCCGACGAGGAGCGGGTCGACGAACCTCGCGTGCGGGTCGGAGAAGGCGCCCGCCGAGCTGCGGCTCGCGCCGAAGAAGATGTTGTTGTCGACGGTCACGTTCCTGTTGTTGCTGCCGCTGCTCACGTAGTCGTTCCCCGACGTGGCGCGGAGGATGTTGTTCTGGATGAGCACGCCGCTCGAGTTGTTCTGGATGATGATCTCGCCGCCGGCGGCCTGGTAGAGCGTGTTGTTGAGCACCGCGATGTCCGCCGCGTTGCCCCTGTTCGTGGCGTAGCCGCCGATCATGATGTTGCCCTGGTAGCTCCGCGACACGAAGTTGTTTCGCACGGTGATGTTGCTGGTGGTCTTGCCCGCGTGCTCGCTGGCGATCTCGATGCCGATGTCGCTCGTGTCGACCTTGTTTCGCTCGATGACGATGTCCTTGCCGCCGTCGACGTAGATGCCGTCGGCCGACCGCTCGCCGTCGTACGCGGGGTTTTCGGCCGACGAGATGTTGTAGACGACGTTGTCCACGCACACGCCGTCTCTCGCCTGGTCCGAGCCCGAGGGGCCGGTGCCCTCGAAGCCGATGAAGTCGATGCCGATGTTGTCGTTGTCGTGGACCGTGTTGCGCGAGACGACGAACTTGGTGACGTTGCCGTTGAGGACCATCGCCTCGCTCGAGCCGAGCTTGCAGTTCCGGATCTCGTTCCCGTCGACGAGGAGGTCGGTCATCGGCGTCGCGGACGTCCCGTAGAAGGCGATGCCGTGGGCGTCCTCGGAGCTCTCGATGTGGTGCACGAGGTTGTTGCGGATCTCGAGGAAGCTCGAGCTGCCGCTCACGCTGATGCCCATGGGGGTGTCGCCACTGCCCTTGAAGTTCTGCACCGTCATGCCGGTGACCTTGATGTAGTTCTTGCTGGAGATGTCGATGCCGACGCCGCTCTTGCCGGTCCCGTCGAGGATCGCGCCGGTCTCGCCCTTGAGGGTGATGCAACCGGCCGCAGCGGTGCCGCTCCGCGAGAAGGAGACCTTCTCGTTGTAGGTGCCCGCCTTGACGACGACGGTGTCGCCTGCGGCCGCCGCGTTGAGGCCGGCCTGGATCGTCCTGTGGTCGCCTCCGGAGGGCGCGACGGTGATGGTCCTGCCGCTCGAGCGATCGCCGCACGCTCCAGCCACCGAGCTGGGGGTGGGGTTGGGGTCGGGATCGGGATCGGGATCGGAGGTGGAGCCGGCGTCGCCGCACACGCCAGACGACCCGCCACCGCCGCACGTCTGGGTGCCAGAGCACGTTCCACAGCTCGCCACGGTGCGGGGGTTGCCGCAGCTGTCGTTGGCGGAGAGCGGGCCGCAGCTCCTGGCGAGCCGCGAGCAGAGCTGCGCGTCGGTCTCGGGGACGCACTCGGTCGGCGGCCCGCTGGTGAGGGTGGCGTTGAGGACCAGCAGGTCGACGTCGGACGCGTCGGCGTTGCTCGTGGTTCCATAGCGGATCTTGAGCTTGCCGCCCGACACGAATCGAGCGTGCGGCGCCGGGAGCGCGAGGGTAGCGGTGCTCCAGCTCCAGGAGGAAGCGAACGCGTTGTCGCCGATCTTGACCCAGGTGCTGGTGCTGAAGTCCCAGGCGTCGAAGGTCCAGAGCATCTCGGCCTTCGTGGGACCTCGGTAGTTCACCGACAGGCTGAGCGCCGAGACGTCGGCGTCCGACGCGCCGGCCGGCAATGCGTACTCGCACTGAGCCTGGCTGCCGGGGTTGAACTCGACATACTTGCTCCACGTATCGGCCGTGCCGCTCAGATCTTTCGTCGCCAGGGCCGCAGCGCCCTGGCCTCCGGTGGACCCCTTGAGGACGGTCAGCTTCGAGCAGGTCATCGTCGCGCTCGAGGCGAGCCCGGCGCCCAGCGTGTCGGAGTCGGGCTCATCGGATCCGCTTTGCGTCGCGCATGCGGGAAAGAGCCCGACGGCGAGCAGCAGGGCGCCGGGCGGAGCGTACCGATGCATCGTGTGAGTCATCCGGTTCTTGCGCGATCGGTTCATGGGTCGTGGTCCTCGTTGTTTGGCTGATGACGCTGGAGTCGCGTCCACGACGCGTTCACCAGGTGCTTCGACGCGAGGACATTGCAAGCAGGCGGCCATGACGCTCATCCTGCGAGGACGACGAGGCGATCGCCTTGATGGCGCGATTCGATGGCTCGAGCGATCACGCGATCTTGCGCAACGATCGTACACTTGCGCATCGTTCGGACAGCCGTCGGTCCGCGAGGCGTCGGGGCGAGGAGGGGGGTTCAGTGCGATCGAATAGAACCGGCGGCACTGGATTCTGATCTTGTCGAATTTTTCTGGTTGCGTGCAATCCAACCTGGGTCGGGTCGCCTCAACCTGGGTCGGGTCGCCTCAACCTGGGTCGGGTCGCCTCAACCTGGGTCGGGTCGCCTCAACCTGGGTCGGGTCGCCTCCTCAACCTGGGTCGGGTCGCCTCAACCTGGGTCGGGTCGCCTCAACCTGGGTCGGGCCGATGCTGCTCGATCACCCCGGATCGGGTCGCCGGTCGCCATCCGCCCTAGCGTCGTAGCATCCGTTATAGTAGACACGCCGCATGACGGCGAAACGCTCGGAGTGGCCGCTCGCGCGGCTCGGGGTTCCACGGTGGTCGCACGCACCCTGAAGCTGGGCGCGTTCATGCGCCCGGTCAGCATTCACACCGGCGCCTGGCGCTACCCAGGCGCCTACCCGGACGCGAACTTCAACTTCGCGCACCTCAAGCGCTTCGCGCAACGCCTGGAGCAGGCTCGCTTCGACGCGTTCTTCATGGCCGATCACCTGGCCGTGTTGAACATGCCGCTCAACGCGCTCGTGCGCAGCCACACGGTCACGTCCTTCGAGCCGTTCACGCTGCTCTCCGCGCTGGCCGGCGCCACCGAGCACATCGGCCTGGTGGCGACCGCGTCGACCACGTTCGATCAGCCGTTCCACGTGGCCCGGCGCTTCGCGTCCCTCGATCACCTGAGCGGCGGGCGCGCCGGCTGGAACATCGTCACCACCGCGAACCCGGACGCAGCCCTGAACTTCGGGCTCACCGAGCACGTGGAGCATGACGAGCGCTACCGGCGCGCGCGCGAGTTCTATGACGTGGTCACCGGGCTCTGGGACAGCTTCGCCGACGATGCTTTCGTGCGCGACGTCGAGGCCGGGATCTACTTCGACGCGGCGCGCCTGCACGTCCTGGATCACCGGGGCAAGCACTACTCGGTGCGCGGGCCCTTGAACATCGCGCGCCCGGTCCAGGGCTGGCCGGTGATCGTGCAAGCGGGCGCCTCGGAAGCAGGCCGGCAGCTCGCGGCCGAGACCGCCGAGGTCGTGTTCGCGGCGCAATCCACGCTGGAAGGCGCGCGCCGCTTCTACGCCGACGTCAAGGGCAGGCTGGAGCGCCTGGGGCGGCACCCCGACGCGCTCAAGATCTTGCCGGGCGCGCTGGTCGTGGTGGGGGACACCGTCGAGGAAGCGCAGGAGAAGCGCGCGCGGCTCGACAGCCTCGTGCACTTCGACAGCAGCATCGCCTCGCTCTCGATCGCGCTCGGCTGCGACGCCTCGCGGTTCGATCCGGACGCGCCGCTCCCGGAGATCCCGCACACGAACGCCGGGCAGAGCGGGCGCGAACGCGCGATCGATCTGGCGCGTCGAGAAGGGCTGACGGTGCGGCAGCTCGCGCAGCGCCTCGGCGGCTTCGGGGGGCTCGCGTTCGTCGGTACGCCCGGGACCATCGCGGACCAGATGGAAGAGTGGCTGGTCCAGAACGGCTGCGACGGCTTCAACATCATGTTCCCCTACTTGCCGGGCGGGCTCGACGATTTCGTCGATCGCGTCGTCCCTGAGCTCCAGCGCCGAGGCCTGTTCCGGCGTGAGTACGAAGGGCGAACGCTGCGCGAGAACCTGGGGCTCGCGCGGCCCGCCAACCGATTCTTCCCGGCGGCGCGCTGAGCGCCCCTTCGATCATCCGTCCATTCATTCCCAACCGTCGTGCACGAGGAAACGATGTCACGAGCTACAGTCACCTTGAAGACCCGAGACGGGCAAACCGAGGCCTCCGTCTTCCGCCCCGACTCCGGCGAGGGTCCCTGGCCCGCGGTGCTGGTGTATCAGGATGGCCGCGGCATCCGGCCCGCGCTCTTCGAGCTGGGAGAGCGCATCGCGCAGGGCGGCTACCTCGTCCTGCTGCCGGATCTGTTCTACCGCGCCGGCCCTTACGAGGCGCCGGACGCCGAGGCGTTCAGCCGGGATCCGGAGCTTCGCAAGCAGTGGCAGCAAAAGTACATGTCCACCGCCACCAAGGCCAACGTGCGCTCGGACACGGAGGCGTTCCTCGCCTTCCTGGCAGCGCAGCCCGACGTCAGGTCCCTGGCGATCGGCACCACGGGGTATTGCATGGGAGGCGGGTTGTCGCTGTCGGCCGCCGGCCATTTCCCCGATCGCGTGATCGCGGCGGCGTCTTACCACGGCGGCAACCTGGCGACCGACGATCCGGAGAGCCCGCACCTCCTGGCGCCGCGCATCCGGGCGCGCGTCTACGTCGCGGGCGCGGTCGAGGACGCCTCGTTCCCGGACCAGCAGAAGCAGCGCCTGATCGAGGCCTTCGAGCAGGCCGGTGTACAGCACACGGTCGAGACGTATGCAGGCGCGAAGCATGGCTGGGTCCCCTCCGATTCGTCGGTGTACAACCGGGACGCGTCCGAGCGCCATTACCAGACATTGCTCGCGCTGTTCGACGCCACGCTCAAGTCGGCGCCGCCGAAGAACTGAAGAGGAGGAGCACCATGACGGATCTACCCACTCGCCAGCTCGGGCGCACCGGCGTCCGCGTCACCACGCTCGGCTTCGGCGCCATGGAGCTGCGAGGCGCCCCGCGCGGCCCCGAGCTCTCGGACCAGGAGGCGGAGCGCGTCCTGAACGACGTGCTGGACGCCGGGATCAACTTCATCGACACCTCCATCGACTACGGTCGCAGCGAGGAGCGGATCGGGCGCTTCATCTCGCACCGCCGGCACGAGTACTTCCTGGCCTCGAAGTGCGGATGCGTCGTCGGCGGGGCGCAGGGCGAGCACGTGCACACGGCGCAGAACATCCGCCACGGCGTGGAGAACAGCCTGCGCCTGCTGAAGACGGACCACCTCGACCTCGTGCAGTTCCACCGGAGCCTCACCCGGCGAGAGTTCGAGCAGGACGGCGCGCTGGAGGAGGCGCTGAAGCTCAAGAGCGAGGGCAAGGTTCGCTTCCTCGGCGTCTCGGGCACGCTGCCCAACCTGGTGGAGCAGATCGAGCTGGGCGTCTTCGACGCCTTCCAGATCCCGTACTCCGCGCTGCAGCGCGAGCACGAGGACGTGATCAGCAAGGCGGCCGAGGCCGGCGCGGGCACGATCATCCGCGGCGGCGTGGCGCGCGGCGCGCCCACCGACTGGCAGCGCACGAACTACATGCTGCCGGGCACCACCATGCAAGACCGCTGGGAGCGCGCCAGGCTCGACGAGCTGCTCGATGGCCTCAGCCGGATCGAGTTCACCCTGCGCTTCACGCTCTCGCACCCGGGTCTGAGCACCACCATCGTCGGAACCCGGAATCCGAAGCACCTGCGCGACAACCTGCAGTTCGCGAGGAAGGGTCCCTTGCCGAGCGAGGTGCTCACCGAGGCGAAGCGGCGCTTGAGCGAGGCGGGCTCTGTGCCGGAGCCCGTGCCGGCGGCGAGCACACGCCCGCTCAGCGCGGCGCAGGCGTCCGCGGGCAGCCAGCTCTGAGGAGCGGCTCTGGCGAGCGGCCTGCGCGGAGCGACGCCCGCCGCATGGCGGGCGGGCGTCGCGGCCTGCAAAGTGAGCCCCGCAGGCTGTGGAGTGAACGCGGCTCCTTCGATGCATGGGAGTGTCCTTCTCGAGGACCAAGCCTACGAAGCGACGATGTGAGCCGGTGTGTTGACCTTGGCCATGCCGACGATGCGGAGCAGCATTGCGGCCGCCAGCACGCCCACGAACGGCCAGTAGAATGAGTCTGCCGGGGCGCGCGTGACGAAGGCCTTCATGAACGTTAGCCACAGGTAATAGGCGCCCGTGACGTGCAGCACCTTCCACGCCCGCGGGCCGATCCAGGCCGCGGTGCGCTTGAAGGACGTGGAGGCCATGGCGATGATGAACACGTAGCCAAGACCCGAGAGCACATAGGTCGCGAGCTTGACCCGCGAGTGATAAAGCACCGGATCCATCCGGGCCAAGGCCGTGATGGCCACCGCGTGCATGGCATGCGAACCCGCGAACGAGAGGCCAAGGTAGCGCCGATTGGCGCGCTGCCAGCGCGTCCACCGGCTGGGCCACAGACGGAACGCGGCCGATGCGGTGAACGCCAGCAGGAACAGCAGCAGCGAGGTTCGCGCGGTCATGCGTATGACCAGCCGCACGCCTTCCACGGAGAAGTCGTGGTGCCACAGGATCGTGAATGAGAGTACGGCGATGAGCAGCAGGCTCGCGCAGAGCAGGGACCAGCCTTTGAGGTGCCGCAGGGTGTTCATGTCGTGTCAGTCCTCGGGAAATGGACCATTGCGGATTGACTGGATGATGATGAGCGCCACATCGAGGGATGTTTCACTTGAGCGAAGCCGCGCCCGTTCCGGCGATTCGCCGCGATGCGCGCCGCTGCACGAACGCCACTGCCCGCAGCGCGGCGCGATTCCAGGTCGGTTCCACGCTCACCGACACATCCTTTGCCTGCACCGGTCCTCGCGTCCCCGGGTTGATCTCCAGCACGCGGCGAAGCGATCGGACCACGGGGCCGTGCGCGAGCGTCTCTCCCGCGTTCTCGCCGCGCGGCACCGCGGTGGTGAGGTCGTCTTCGGTGATGGCGAGCCACAGATCGGCCACCTCTCCATCAGGCAGGCCCTCCACCGTGATCGACACCCTGTCTCCGCTCCTCGCGATCGCGATCCTCGCCCGCGGCTCGCGCGCTGCGGCCGCGATCGCCGCGCGGGCCGCGGGTCCGTTCGAACCGATGAGCTCTGCGTGGCCGTCGATCACCATCTGCGGCGTGTACGCACCGCGCTGCCCGAAGGCGTCCGTGTAAGCGCGCTGCCGCTCCGTGAACGCCGCGTTCGAGAACGGATCGTTCCAGCCAAGGTCGTTCCAGTAATCGACGTGTAGCTCCAGCGCGATGACCTCCGCGCCTGCCACAGGCTGTTCCTTCGACAGACGAGCGAGCACGGCGTCGGCGGGCGGGCAGCTCGAGCAGCCCTCGGAAGAGAAGAGCTCGACGAGCACCGGCTGCCGCTCCATGGGCGTGACGTTGCTCGTCGACGGGCGGGCAAGGGTGACAGCGACGGCGAGGGAGGCGAGGGCGGCGAGGGTTGCGTGCAGAGGGCGCATGCCATCGATACGGCCGGCGTGTACGCCGGTTTCGGCGAGATCGTCGTCACGCGGTCTGCGAACGCTCCTGCCGCTGCCCGCTGCCCGCTTCGCCTGGCGACTGGACGCCTTGGTCAACGCCGCCCACGGCCCCCGCGAGCGCCCCTTGCACAGACAGCACATCCGCGGCGGCGCAGGGCCGATACTAGATCGCTCCGGAGGTCCCGCCATCCACGTTGATGCTGGTGCCGGTCACGTAGCTCGCGGCCCTCGAGGCGAGGAAGGCGATCACGCTGGCCACCTCCTCGGCCTCGCCCACGCGCCCGAGCGGCACGTTTTTCCCGAGCGCCGCGTAGTGCTCCTCGGGGCTGAGCCCGCGGCGCTCGGCGTTCCTCCGCTGCTGGCCGCTCTTGATGACGCCGACGCAGACGGTGTTCACCAGGATGCCGTGCTCGGCCAGGTCCTTGGACAGGGCCTTGGTGAGCGCGATGCCCGCCGCGCGGCTGACCGACGTCGGGAGCGACCGCGCCCCGGGTTGCTTTCCGGCGGGCGTCGTCACGTTGATGATGCGCCCACCCCCTTGCTTCTTCAGGTGGGGTATGGCGGCGCGCGACGTGCGGATCGCCGCGTGCAGCTTGAGGTCGAGATCGGCCTGCCAGGTCTCGTCATCGACCTCCTCGAAGTGGTTTGCCCGTCCGGTGCCGGCGTTGTTGACCAGGATGTCCAGCCGACCGAACCGGGCGACCGTGTCCGCCACGAGGCGCTCCACGTCGGCCGGCTTCGTGACGTCTGCCACGATCGCCAGCACCTCCCCGCCCCGGTCCCGGATCTCCCGCTCCGCGCTCGCGAGCACGTCCGGCCGCCGGGCGGCGATCGCCACCCGCGCCCCCTCCTCTGCGAGCCGCAGAGCGGTGGCTCTCCCGATGCCTTCGCTGCCCCCGGTGACGATGGCGACCTGTCCCTTCAAGCCGAGATCCATGGTGCTCCTGTGAAAACAACTCCCATGCCGCTGCCTCGCTCGCCACAGGGCGTCGCGCCGCCCACCGGGCTCGCCACGGTCGGCACCGGGTCGGCCCCCCAGATCGCCGCGCGACGTGGATCTGCCGCCAGCGCTGCTGCGCAGGCAGCAGCCGGTGGTGATCTGGTGCTCCGGCATGGGCACGACCCGTTTCCGCCCGGGAGGCGACCAGCGGAGGCGGCCCGCTGCGATGCGGTATCGTGGCCGGCGAGGACGGGCGCATGAGCGCGATCATCTTCGACTGTGACGGCACGCTGGTGGACAGCGAGCGCCTGGGCAACGAGGTGCTCGTCGAGCACGTGGCCGGATACGGCGTCAGCATGACGGTCGACGAGGCGACGGCGCTGTTCCGGGGCTGCAAGATGGCGGATTGCGTCGCGGCGCTCGAGGCGCGCGCGGGGAGAGCGCTGCCTCCTTCGTTCGTCGCGGAGCTCAGGCGGCGCACGGCCACCGCGTTTCGCGAGCGATTGCGCCCGATGGACGGCGCCCTGGCCCTGGTGAGCGCCCTCTCCATCCCTTTCTGCGTCGCATCGAGCGGCCCGCGGGAGAAGATCGAGCTGAGCCTCTCGGTGACCGGCCTGTTGCCGTTCTTCTCGGGCCGCATCTTCAGCTCGTACGAGGTAGGCGCCTGGAAGCCGGACCCCGGATTGTTCCTGCATGCAGCGGGCGCGATGGGCATTCCGCCGTCCGAGTGCGTCGTCGTGGAGGACAGCGGCCCCGGGATCGCCGCTGGCCTCGCCGCAGGGATGACCGTGGTTGCACTGCTGGGCGAGCGCGCGGAGGAGCGCGTCGCGGACGGCGTTCGCGTCGTGCGCAGCCTCTCGGAGCTCCCCGGGTTGCTGGGCATCGCGCGTGAAGCACGCGCCCTCTAGCGCTCCCGGATGCGGCTCCACGGCGACGCCAATGGGGCGCGCGTCAGCGGCGACCGATCGCGACGTTCGCCGTCGCCGGCACGCGAACGGCGCCGCCTGGCTCGGCGCAGGCCTCGATGGCGGCGCGCAGCGGTCCGCTCAGCCGGGCGCGCCCCTCGCTGTCGAGCGCGGCGTAGAGCGGCATCAGACGCAGGATCTGGTCGATGTCCCCCATGACGAGGTCCACCGAGGGCCCGCCCCAGGCGCCGTCGACCGCGTGCACGGCGACCTCGCCGCACCCGGCCCGGACCATCTCCGCCTTCAGGCCCTCCGGCGAGCAGAGGACCACCATGCCCGGCGGCGGCGGGGGGATCGCCGCGCCAGGGAAGGCGCGTCGATAGGCCTGCAAGAAGAGCGGCGCAGGGCCGGCGCCCTCGGGGTTGACCCAGGTTGCCATGGCCACCCGGCCGCCGGGCCGGGTCGCGCGGACGAGCTCGGCCAGTCCGCGCCGCCAGTCGGGGAACAGCATGACGCCGAAGATGGAGAAGCTCGCATCGAAGGTCGCGTCCTCCACCGCCAGCGCCTGCCCGTCCATCACGCGCGCCTCGCTCCCAGGGAAGGGCTGGAGTCGGTCGCGCAAGCGCGCCACCATGCCGGGCGAGAAGTCGGTCGCGAGCACGCGCGCGCCCGCCTCGGCCGCGGCCAGCGCGAGGGCGCCCGTCCCGGCCGCGACGTCGAGCACGCGCTCGCCGCGCTCGACGTTGCCCGCCAGCGACAGCGCCGCGCGCGCGAAATGGGATGTCAGGGGCTCGGCCCAGCGCTCGTAGCTGGCCGCAACGGCGTTCCAGCGCGCCTCGTCACCGGTGGCGAGGTGCTCAGCTCGGTCAGGCATCGGGTGATCCTCGGGTGGTGCGGATGTCGGTCCGGCACGAGGAGCCTGACGCCGGTGGAGGCGCGCGTCCTTGGACGCCTTTTCGGTGGCCTTGGCCTCCTTTTCGATCGCGCCCCGCGCCGCCGCCAGGCCACGGCGATGGTGGTACGCTCCGCGGGTGAGCCACGACGATCTCGACCCCAATCCGATCCGGTTCATGCGGCATGCGGGCTGCGGCGACGTCGTGAGGCCGATGCGGAGCCCGGCGGTCCACACCTACGTTGCCCTCGCCGTGCATGTCGGAGGTCGGATGCGGGTCGAGCATCGCGGAGAGTTCGAGCTGCGGGCCGGACACCTCCACCTCATTCCGGCCGGGGACGCGCACCGCGTGCTGTCCGCGAGCCGCCCCGAGGTATGGGGGCTGGGCTTCTGCCGGACGTGCCTCGACCCGGCGCGCTACGGCGAGTTGCTCGCCCCGATCGACCGCGTCCGCCGCGGGGGGTCTCCTGTGGTCGAGCTACCGACGGCGCGACAGGCGTACGTGCTCGATCTGCTCCGGGAGCTCGAGCGTGAGCAGCAGGCCGGGGGCGCGATGCCGGTGGTCGCCGAGAGCCTGCTGGCGCTGGTGCTCGCGGAGGTCGTGCGCGCGAGCGGCAGCGTCCGGGTCGCGCCGCCGCAGCGTCCCTCGATCGTGGCGGAGGCGCTGACCGTGATCGAGGCCCGGTGCCTGGGGCCGCTCTCGCTCAAGGAGGTCGCGGAGGCGGTGCGACGGACGCCTGCCCACGTGACCACCGCGGTCAAGCAGGCCACCGGACGCACGGTTGGGGCGTGGATCGCGGAGGGACGCCTGGCCGAGGCGCGACGCCGGCTCCTGGCGACCGACGAATACGTCGATGTCATCGCCGAGCGCGTTGGCTACGCCGACCCGAGCCACTTCGTGCGCCTCTTCCGGCGCCACCACGGCGTCACCCCCGCCGCCTGGCGCGCCCAGCACCGCGAGCAGCCCCCGCGACCCGACCCAGGTTGAGCAGCGGCCCGGCCCAGGCTGCGATCTGGCGCGATTTTTTTAGCCATGCGCTTCCAACCTGGGTCGGTCGGGCCGGATCGGGTGATCCAACCTGGGTCGGTCATCCTCAACCTGGGTCGGTCATCCTCAACCTGGGTCGGTCATCCTCAACCTGGGTCGGTCATCCTCAACCTGGGTCGGTCATCCTCAACCTGGGTCGGTCATCCTCAACCTGGGTCGGTCATCCTCAACCTGGGTCGGTCATCCTCAACCTGGGTCGGTCATCCTCAACCTGGGTCGGTCATCCTCAACCTGGGTCGGGTGATCCCCTTGATCCATTTCAAATCAAGTTCAATTTTCCATCCACAACGGCATCGACAGCATCGTCCCCAACCTGGGTCGGGTCGTCGTCGGGGTCGGGTCGTCGTCGCTGCGGCCTGAATGGGTCACGCGGATCACAGAGCGCCGCTCAGCGCCCCGCGAATGGCCTGCTCCACGGGTGAATACTGGCCGCCTTCGCGCTCGAGCCGCAGCGGCTCGGCCGGGAGCAGCGGCGGCTGGGCCAGAAAGCGCGGGCGCGTGCCGCGGTGCGGCTGCGCCGAGTGCACCAGGAACGGATGACATAGATAGACCGTCCCCGCCTCGCCCGTCGCGAGCACCTCCGGTCGATGCGCTGTCTCCTCGAAGGCGTTGGCAGCCAGCTCACGCAACGTCAGCCCCTGCTCGCCCGCCGGCGCGAGCTGCCTCGCGATGTCCAGATGCGACCCAGCTCGGATCCGCGTCGGCGCGTCGGACTCGCCGACATCCGAGAAGAGAAACAGCATGAGCAGCGCGCGGCCGCGCGACGCGACGTTCGCGCGCCACGACATGAAGTCCGGGTTCTCGGTGCCGAAGCTCGCGTCGATATGCCAGCCCGCATCTCCCGGGTCCTCCGGCGACGGGAAGCGAACGGGGAACGTGCCGAGCACCGTCTGCGGCTGCCAGCGCCCGCGGCCGACCAGCTGATCGAACGCGGCCCGAAGCACCGGCGTGCTCGCCGCGTCAGCGAACGGTCGCTGACCGTAGAACCCGAGTCGAACGACCGGCTTCGTCCACGTCTTCGGGTCGTTCGGGTCCATCCCGGTGTCGCGCCACAGGATCGCGCGGCCCTCGTCGGCGAAGCTCCGAGGAAACGCCGCGTCGATACGGACGAATCCCTCCGCAATGAAGTGCTCTACTTGAGAACGGCTCAGCTCGTTCATGTGGCTCCACTCCGTACGGCCTCTCTCGACCCTGCCAGCACGCAGGGACGGGCTCGCCCGCGCTCTGGCTGCCCTTACCTGGGGATCGGTCGCTCCGGCAACTACCTCGCGCTCATGGCCGCAGCGATCCCCGACCGCAGCGTGCCGTAGGCGGCGATGCCCTGTAGATCGACGCCGAGCTGCACCAGCACGTGAGCCATCGCGGGTTGAATGCCCGTGATCAGCACGCGGGCGCCGAGGAGCCGCACCGCATGAGCCGCCCGTAGCAGGCCGTTCGCGGCCTGCGTGTCGCTCGTGTCGACGCCGGTGACATCCAGGATCACGATCGTGGTGCCCTCCCTCGCGACGCCTCGGAGCAGCCCCTCCATGATCTGCTCGGAGCGCCGGGCGTCGATCGGCCCGATGAGGGGCATCGCGAGCACGCCGTCGGCCAGAGGCAGGAGCGGCGTGCTCATGACACGTATCGTCTCCTGCTGCGCCGCGATCAGCTCGGCGCTCCGCCGCAGCTCGTCGGCCCTGGCCTCGGCCGCCTGCCGCGCCCGCACCTGATCGGTGATCTCGACGCCGAAGTGGCAAACGCCGACGATCCCACCTCTCCCATCGCGGACGGGCGCGTACACGATGTCGAGCCAGTGCTGCTCCTCGCGGCCTGTGTCCTTGTGACGGAACGTCACGGGCATCTCGTTGCCGACGAACGGCTTGCCGGTGCGATAGACCTGATCGACGAGATCCCAGAACCCTTGCTGCTTCGCCTCGGGAAGGACGTCGAGGAGCGGCCTGCCCAGGAACGTGCGGTCCGGCAGGACGGCGCAGTAGTGCGGGTTCGCGAGGGTGAACACGAAGTCGTCGCCTCGCCACATCGCGACTGGCGCCTGGGCGTGCATGAGCATGTCGTACAGGCTCTGATAGCTCGATCGCGCCTCGTTCAGCGCGGCCTCCGACGCCGTCAAGGCGGCCTGCGACTCCGCAAGCGCCCTTTCCAGCGCATCTATCCGCTGCCGCGCCGCGGCGAGCTCGGAAAGGGACGCAGCTGCGTGAGCCAACTCGTCATCCATGCATTCCCCCATCGTGCTGACGCGCTCTCCTCGCCCATCGCTCGACAGCGCTCTTCCTGCATGCCGCGAGGACAGCCCGAGCCGGCCACACCGGCGCTAACGCCGCAGGGTGGCTATCCTCGAGTAGGCTGGACGACCGTGAATCGCGTCACCCACCCATCGTATCGGAGCGATGTAACCGTGGCAAGGCCTCTCGCCGGCGGACGAGCTGCCCTCACGCGCAGGGCTCATCGCTGGTTGGCGTCGCCGGCTCGATGTCGGTCCGTGTGGCAGGCCCTCCTCCGCTGCAGATCCGGAGGGCCCGGATCAGGCCGGCGCGGCTGCGCGCCGCACCGCCCGGAGCAGCGCCGCGCGCCCGAGCCATGGTGTGGAATCGAGCGTCGGCAGCGGGGAGCTCCCGTCGTTCATGATCAACGGGATCTCGGTGCAGCCGAGCACGACGCCGTCACACCCCACCTCTTTCATCCACCCGATGATCCGCTGAAAGCAAGCGACCGACTCGGGCCTGAGCGCGCGAGGACCAGCTCATCCATGATGATGCGGTGGCTCTCCTCGCGCTCGGCGGCGCTCGGTCGCACGCGCTCGATCCCGCGCGCCGCGAGCTTCTCCGGAGAGGTCTCGCCCTCGACGAGCCATCGAGTTCTCGTCAGGCCGAGACGCCCGTGCCCGCGCCGGGCGGCCTCCCCGGCGACGATCTCGGCGATGTGCCGGGGCATGACGCTCGTGTTCGATGACGTGGGGCAAGAGGGCCGTTGCGCTGCTGCCGATGTCCGTCTGCCTGGCGTACGTCGTGGAGCCGCCGGGCGCCGCGTGCCGTCGGCCGCCGCGGTCAGCTTCGACGGCGGCGCTGCGGTCCTGGGCTCAGTCCTCGCCGCGGATGCGATGGCTGAGGTACATCGCCGCCAGCTTTCCGAGCTGGCTCGCCGCGTCCCGCGCGCGCCCGCCGGTCGACGGATTGATCAGCGACGCCGGCGACTTCGCTTCGAACAGGACCTCGTCGAGCACCATCCCGGCCGGGTCGGTGATCTGCACCGTCACCTTGACGACCGTGTCCATGTTGAAGACGCCGGTGAAGACGCCGGGCTCGTAGAACGTCACGTTCGAGCGGATGAAGAACGGCGCGTCGGCCGCGCTCGTCGCCTTGACGACGATGGCGTCCTCCGACGCTGCCTCCGCCATGAGAGCCGCGGTGAACTGCTCGTTGATCCCCGCCTTGTCCTCCTGCCAGCTCTGCTGCTGCTCGGCGTCCTTCTCCGCCATCCATTCGGCCTCGGATTTGTTGCCGACCTGGAGGGCGATGAACGTCACCGGGACGACCCCGAAACGCCCCTTGCCGTAGAACGGGTTCGGCGCAGCCTGACGAATTGTCTTCCAGGGGTGCCCGCACGCGGCGAGCAGGGGAGCGAGGCAAAGCATCAGGATCCAGAGCGCATGTCGACGGTGCACGGAGGGCCTCCTTGTCATCAACCAGTCGCGGCGCACGGGCGCCCAGTGGCTGCGCGCGGGCGCGCGATGCGGCGATCCTAGCGGCAAGCGCCCGCCGGCGGAAAGGATAACCGACCATGACCGCGAAGAGCGATCAACCGAGAGCCGTGGCGGGCTCGCATCAGCGCCGCGGGCCGGGTGAGCCGTAGTAAGGCGGCGGCGCCTCGTCAAACCGCTCCAGCCCATCATCGCAGAGCGTGTCCCAGGCCGCCTTCGCGCTGACCCAGATGTGGGCCACCGGGCGGGCGCCCGGGGCCTCCTCGAGCGTGCCGAGCCGCACGCGACGGATACCGGGGCGGTCGAGCATGCGGGAGTAGAGCGGCGAGCCGCAGCGCGAGCAGAATGCCCGGCGACGCCTCGTGCTCGGTGATGAGCTCCTGCCCTTGCACGATATGAAACGCGCCGGCGTGCACCGGCGCGTTCGTGGCGAACGCGGTGCCGCTCGCGCGCCGGCACATGGAGCAATGGCACTGGACCACCGGGCCGCCAACCTGGGTCGGGTCGACCAGCCTGGGTCCGATCGACTCACCGACAGCGGCTCACCACGGGACGCAGACCCCGCCGGCAGTGCAGACGCAGCATTCTCCGCATCCGCCGCTGTTCACGCAGTCGATACACTGGCCCGCCCCGTTGCACTGATCCTGCTGCATGTTGCACAAGGTACCTGCCGGCGCGGGACCCTCCGCGCAGAGCCCGTTATCGCAGGTGTATCGGTAACATTCCGTCGAGCTGCCGCACTCGCCGTCGCGCTCGCACTCGATATGAAACGCGCCGGCGTGCACCGGCGCGTTCGTGGCGAACGCGGTGCCGCTCGCGCGCCGGCACATGGAGCAATGGCACTGGACCACCGGGCCGCCAACCTGGGTCGGGTCGACCAGCCTGGGTCCGATCGACTCACCGACAGCGGCTCACCACGGGACGCAGACCCCGCCGGCAGTGCAGACGCAGCATTCTCCGCATCCGCCGCTGTTCACGCAGTCGATACACTGGCCCGCCCCGTTGCACTGATCCTGCTGCATGTTGCACAAGGTACCTGCCGGCGCGGGACCCTCCGCGCAGAGCCCGTTATCGCAGGTGTATCGGTAACATTCCGTCGAGCTGCCGCACTCGCCGTCGCGCTCGCACTCGACCGGCACGCAGCGGCCAGCGTCGTCGCAGCGCCCCCCTGGGCACGGCCCCGGCTGGGGCGAGTGGATGGGCGCTGTCCCGTCGCAGGTGTCAGACGTGCACGGATTGTCATCCTCCTCGGGCTCATCGGCAGCAACGACGATCGAAGCGCCGCGACCATCGCAGAAGATCTGCTGGCAGTCGCCGGCCGCCGGCGTAACCTCGGTGCCTTCCGGCAACGGCGCCACGCCACACCTGCCTTCGACGCACGCAGGGATCTGGCACGGGTCCGCCGGGGCAGGACAGTCCGAGGGCGCCACGCAGCTCTCGCCGGAACCAGTGCTCGAAGCGCCGTCGCTGCCTGCCCCACCGGCGTCCGCGCCGCCTGTCCCGCCAGCACCGCCAGCACCGCCAGCACCGCCGGAGCTCTTGTCGACGAAGCTGCGTTGCTCGGCGGAGCATCCAGCGAGCGCAGCGACCAGGAAAATCCGCAGGAGAGCCGACGACATGCCACCGACGCAGCGACACCGCCCCGATGCAGGAATGGAAGACGACCACATGCGCCGCATCATAAAGCAGAGCTGCTCGACGGCTAAGCTCGTGCTCGCGAACGACCCGACCCAGGTTGGAGCAGCGACCCGACCCAGGTCGACCAGCGACCAGCGACCAGCAGAGCGACCCGACCCAGGTTGGCGCCGCAGCGCAGCAGAGCGACCCGACCCAGGTTGAGCGACCCGACCCAGGTTGCGTGCCGTGGCGGCGCGACGGCGGCGCGACCTCCTCCGCTCGAACGGCGGCGACGGCGCTGGGCAGACGTCGCTCGCGCGGTAGAACAAAGCCTCCCTTTGCCGAGGAGCTGCCGCATGACGAGCCGTCTTCAGGAGCGCCTGCTCGCGATCATGGACCGCAAGAACCACTGGGCCTGGACGCACCTCACGGGCCCTGGCCTCACGCGCGACCAGCTCGCGGTCCACTTCCGGCACGAGTACCGGGTCTACGTGCGCGACTTCCCGGTGCTGCTCGCGCGCGTGCTCGGCCAGTCGCCGCCGGCCCCGGTGCGCAGCGCCCTGGCGGAGAACCTCTTCGAGGAGCAGACCGGCAAGCTCTCGCTGGGCGCGTCGCATCCGGATCTCTTCCTCGAGATGATCGACGGCCTGGGCATCCCGCGCGCGGCCATCGAGGACGAGTCCATCCCGCTCGAGCCCGAGGCCCGCGCTTACCGGACGCTGCTCGACCGCGTGAGCGCGGCGCCGCCGTGGGTGGTGGGCGCGGCGGTGCTGACCATCTTCGTGGAGGGCAGCGTGCACGAGCGCGCGGAGCTCGAGGGGCGGCGAGAGGTGCTGCCGATCGAGGAGGCGCTGCGCGCGCACCCCATGGTGCGTCACTACGGATGTCCCCCGGAGCAGATGCGCCTGGCGAGGGCGCACCGGGCGGTGGAGGGCGGGCACCGGCGGGACGCGTGGGAGATGGTCCTCGGGCACCTGCCGGACGAGGGACCGACGGCGGACGCTGTCGCCTCGGCGGTGGCCGCAGCGCACGCGGCCTGGGTGGAGTACCGGGACGGCGTGGCGCGCGCGATGGGGCTTCGACCGGGGTGAGGGGGCCTCCCGCGCGAAGAGCGCGGGAGACCCGCGAGCGTGTGCGGCCCGCGCGCAAGCTCGCGATGAACACCTCGTGTCCGACCTCCGTGAGGCCGCGCGCGAGCGTCCCGCCGACGTGGCCCGCACCGATGACTCCGATCTTCATGCGCCCTCCGCTCAGGTGCGGCGGATGCGCGCGCCGAGCTCTTCGAGCCGCGCAAGGAAGCGCGCGGGGTCGAGCACGCTCTCCGGGTGGTAGAGGCCCGGGCCGACCGGAGGACCGCCGGCGAGCCCCAGCAGGCGCTCCGTCGCGATCGCGGCGCCGTACGCGCTGAGGCGCCCATGGCTGTCCGCGTCGATGATGTCGTAGCGCAGCCGCGCGCTCGACCCGTCATGGCGCCGCCCCGACACCTCGATGACGAGATCCGTCACCTGCCCGGCGCCACGCTTCGCCGCGTCTCGCACGGCGATATCGACACGGATCGATCGTGCGTCGGTGGCCGCTGCGAGGCTGACCACGTCGAGGAGCGGCAAGGCCTGGCCGACGACCTCCACACCTTCCACGTCGACGAGGCGCCGTGTCGAGGCGTCGCCTCGCGCCCAGGTCCATTTCCCGTCCTCGAGGAGGAGCGCAGCCTGCGCGATCTGCTGGTTTCGCTCGAAATCGGCCTGCGCTGCGGGACCGCCGTGGTCGTCGGCGTCGATCACGCAGCCGATCGCGATCGCGTCGACGCTTCGAAGCTCCTGCGCGAGGTGCAGCGCCGCGAGCGTCGCCGTCCCGCCGAGGGCATGGCCCAGCATGAGGATGGGAGCGCGCGTCGGTCGCGCAATGTAATGGGCGACAACAGGACCGATCTCCGAGACGAAGTCAGAGAAGGCGACGTAAGGCACGCCATCCGCCTGCGCGCGCTTCATGGCGTTGGACGCCCCGTCCTTGACGAACACGACGAGGGCGCTGAACGACGCGCCACGATCGAGACCGAGATCGTCCCGGTCGACGTCGACGGTCGTCGCCGTCGTGGGACCGCCGACCTCCACGGCGACCGCGGACGCTTTGCGCGCGTCGCGTCCGGCGATCGCGATCGGGAGGTCTGGCTGCAGCCGCCGGAGCGCCTTCGCCGCGCGCGCGCCGACGTGGCCGGAGCCGCCGATCAAGAGGACAGGTGACATCGTTCGTTGGGTCATGCGGATGGACTCCTCCCGCCAGGTCGCGCGGGCGCCCGAGGTGTGTTCGACGCGAACTTACTGTTGGTAAGTTACCTTTGGTAATATGTACCGACCCGTGGTAGTGTCAAGGCGAATGGCGAGAGCGAACGCCGCGCGATCCGCGACCCGGCCGACGAGCGAGACCTCCGGCAAGCGCCTGCCGAAGGCGGAGCGCCGCGAGCAGCTGCTCGAGACGGCCGAGAGGATCGTGCGCGAGGAGGGAACCGAGGCGCTGACGCTCGGACACCTCGCGGAGCGCGCGGGCGTCAGCAAGCCGATCGCGTACCAGCATTTCGAGACGCGGTCCGGGCTCCTCATCGCCCTGGCGCGGCAGATCGACGACCGTCAGGTGGCGGCGCTGCTCGACGCGTTGAAGCGGACGCGCCAGCGGCTCGAAGACGTCGCGCGCGTCGTCAGCGCCGCGTACATGCACTGCTGCGCGACGGTCGGCCCTCAGTGGCACGCGATCCTGGCGGCGCTGAAGGGCGACGAGCAGATGGATGCCGTCGAGCAGGAGCTCCTCGACAGGTACGTGATGATCTACCGGGACGCGCTCGCGCCGTTCGCCCACCTCCCAAAGCGTGAGCTGCACCTCCGCTGCGTCTCGATCATCGGCGCCGCCGAGGCGCTCGCAGCCGAGATGTTCCACGGCCGCACCGACGAATCCGCCGCGGCGAAGGTGCTCGAGTCGCTGATCGTGCAGTGGCTCTCGAAGAGCCACGACCCGACCCAGGTTGCGCGACCCGACCCAGGTTGACGTGCGCGACCCGACCCAGGTTGCGCGACCCGACCCAGGTTGACGCGACCCGACCCAGGTTGACGTGCGCGACCCGACCCAGGTTGCGCGACCCGCGACCCGACCCAGGTCGCGACCCGACCCAGGTTGACGTGCGCGACCCGACCCAGGTTGGGCGGCCTGACCCCGCGACCCGACCCAGGTTGGCGACCCGACCCAGGTTGGGCGGCCTGACCCAGGTTACCCAGGTTGGGGCAGCGCCAGCGCCAGCGCGCCAGCGCCAGGTTGGGGCAGCGCCAGCGCCCGCCAGCGCGGCGCCGGCGGCGACCCACAGGGCGACCCGACCCAACTCGGGGCAGCGGGGCAGCGCAGCACGCATCGGCCGAGATGGCGGCGCCATGGCGGAACTGGCGACCGCCACCCACTGAGCCGGACAAATCCTTGAAATGATCCACGCCACCTTCCGGCACAGCGCTTGTTTCTTCACCCCGGCCATGAGCCAGCCTCGCGAGATCGCTCCAGGTGTCACATACCTGATCACCCGACGCGTCCTGCGCCGGCACCTGCTGTTGCGACCTGATGCGACCATCAACCAGCTGTTGGTCTATGCCCTGGCCGTCTCGGCGCGCCGCTACGGTGTCGAGGTTCATGCCCTCTGCGCCATGTCGACGCACCTGCATCTCGTTGTGACCGATGTGCGGGGTGTGCTGCCGCGCTTCTTGCAGTTCTTCCATCGCCTCGTCGCGCTGGGCACGAAGGTGCTGCGCAAGTGGGAGGGGCCGGTATGGGATCATGAGGCCACGAGCGTGGTGAAGCTGCTGACGCAGGCGGCGGTGGTGGAGAAGATCGCCTACGTACTCGCAAATCCGGTGGCTGCTGGTTTGGTCCTGCATGCGACGGAGTGGCCAGGTGTCAAGGTGGATGTGGGAGAGCTGGGCCGTGGCGCGCTTCACGCGACGCGTCCCTCGGCGTATCTCGACCCGGAAAATCCGCAGTGGCTCGACGAGGCGACGCTCCCGCTCGTGCTGCCGCCCGTCATCGCACAGGAGAACGCGGAGGGCTTCCGTCATCAGGTGGCTGATGAGCTAGCCCGTATGGAAGCGCATGCCCATGCGGAGGTGCACCGGCGAGGTTTCGACTTCTTGGGCGCAGAGCGAGCCAGCAATGTCTCCCCCTACGAGCGAGCCACGAGCTTCGAGGACCTGCGTGAGCGCAATCCGACATTCGCAGTCGGTCGTGAGCAGGGTGATGCGTGGCGAACCGCTGCTGCTGCGGTGCGTGCGTTTCGCGCGTCGTACCGCGCTGCGCTCGAACGATGGTGCGCTGGCGTGCGCAGCGCTGTATTTCCGGTGGGGACATGGTGGATGCGCATATTTCATGGGGCCAGCGTGAATGACGCGGTGCTCGCGGCGTAAAGCCGATCGCGTGCGCACGACAACGATACGGGGAGGAGCGGGCGGGCCGGTTGGGACCCGGGTCAAGATCCCAGACCGCAACTCGCGCCAAGACCGCGATCTGGGTCGAGTTCGGGGTCGGTCGGGCCGCTCGGGCCGCTCGGAACGCCGGGTCGATCGGAACACAACCCGGGTCGGTCGGCCGGATAACTCCGAACCAACTCCGCCCCCCGGGTCGGTCGACGGCCGGATAACTCAACCCGGGTCTGGCTGGATTGGATAGCTCGACCCGCGTCGAGTGAAACACTGGGTCAACCCGGGTCAGGTCGGGTCGGCGGAGTCAACCTGGGTCGGCGGCGGAGTCAACCTGGGTCGGGTCGGCAGAGTCAACCTGGGTCGGGTCGGGGCAACCTGGGTCGGGTCGGCGGAGCCAACCTGGGTCGGGTCGGGTCGCCCTGAGTCAACCTGGGTTGGGTCGTCGTCGGTCTCGGTCACATCGCGCTCTGTTCAACCCGGCGACCTATGTGACGTTGCTCGGCCGGTACCAGTCGAAGTTGTTGTGGAACGGGAAGCTGTTGATCCCCAGGCTGATGCTCGCGTCGAGCGCGCGGACATGGTGCCACCAGCCAACCGGAATGAAGAGCGCCTCGCCCGGCTCGAGCACGACGTCCTTCACGAGCACCGGATCCATCGACCCCTGCTCCGGGTCCCGAGCGGCATACATCGCGCGCGCCCCCTCGAACAGCGATGTCTCGAACGGCGCGATCATGCGGTAGCGCTTCCTGCCGTACACCTGACCGAAGAGGATGTTGGACGTGTCGTAGTGGAGCGGCGTCACGGTCCCCGCGGGGCCGAGCCACAGCGCCGCGCTGCCCAGGAGCCGCTGCGCGGCGCAATACCCGTCCGGGAGCACCACGTCGTTCAGCAGCGCGCCGAGCCTCGTCCGCTCGAGGACACGGTTGTTGGCGACCATGTAGAAGTCGTTCGTCTCTGTGCGCGCGGCCTCGATGCGCGCGACGAAATCGCGCAGCGACGTGCTCTCCGTGTGTCGCGCCGCGTGCATATCGTAGTCGGGGTCGCTCAGGCGTCCCGTCGTCACGTCCACCACGACGTCGCCGAACGTCTCGGAGAGATAGGCCGGTGTCCATCGGCCGAACGCGGGCCAGCGGGTCACCACGTCGGTCAGGATGACCGGAATGTTCCCGGCGACGTACACGTCGCGAAGCTCCGCGGCGGACACGCCGGACCGCCGTGGAATTCCCGTCGGATCGCAGGCCGTCGCCGCCATCCGCTGCTTCAGCCGCGCCAGCATCTCGTGTTGCCTCGCCGCGCGGGCGAACGGACGAGCGGCGAGGAAGATGGGCGAAGCGACGATCGCCGAGATGAGCTCTCTGGCCTGTGCGCCGCTCACGCCCGCGGCCTGGAGCTGCTCCGAGACCAGGCCTTCCGCCACGCCGCGCAGCAGGTTCTCCGTGGTCCAGCGCCACCATTCGGGCGCGACCTCGAGCTCGCGATCACGTTCGCCCATCTTCCACCTCCATGACGTTACAGGATATGCACCGGCGCCACGCTGAAACGACTCACTCGCACGGGGGAGGCATCGGCGGCGGCATGGGCGGGATGACCTCGCCCTCCTCGCCGTCCGGCGGTGGAGGCGGCATCGGGGGGATGATCTCTCCCTCGTCGCCGCACGGCGGCGGCGGCGGCATCGGCGGGATGATCTCGTCATCCGGCGGCGGCGGCGGCATCGGCGGGATGACCTCGCCCTCGTCGCCGCACGGCGGCGGAGGCGGCATGGGCGGGATGACCTCGCCCTCCTCGCCGTCCGGCGGTGGAGGCGGCATCGGGGGGATGATCTCGCCGTCTTCGCCGTCCGGCGGTGGAGGCGGCATCGGGGGGATGATCTCGCCTTCGTCGTCGCGCGGAGGATGCATGGGCGGGATCGGCGTCCATTCGCCACAGCCCTCTTCCGGCTGAGGCTCGGTGGTGATCTGGTCGCCTTGATCTCCTTCCTGATCGGTGGTCGGCGCACCACAGGCGACCACGAAGACGGCGGCAGCCGCGGCGGCAGCGCGGGACGCCCCCCGTATCAGGGCCGCCGTTCGCGGCGGGGGCGTGGGCAACGGCGATAGCAAGGCTGCATCATCCTGAAGAAAGACACGTGACATGAACACCTCCGCTGTCGCTGTCGTGCAGGACATGTGCCAGCGCTTCACCGCTGGATACCGCTGGAAATCTCGCGACCTGCGGCCGTGCCCCGAAGCGCTCGCCCTGCCCTGGCCCAGAGTGGCGCACCGGAGCGTGGCGCACCGTGGTTGCCGCCGCCCGCAACCCGCAACCCCGGTGCCGCGCGCCCCCGCAGAGCGTGGCGCACCGTGGTTGTCGCTCCCGTGGTTGTCGCTCCCGCGGCGCACCGTGGTTGTCGCTCCCGCGGCGCACCGTGGTTGTCGCCCCCGCGACCCCGGCCCCCCTGCGCCGCGCGCCCCCCATGGCTCAGCGCAGGGCCCGCGCGAGCGCGGCGTCGTCGAGCTCCTCCTCGGCGGCCTGCTCGAGCGCCGCGCGCAGCGCGTCGTCGGCCGTGGACCCGGCGGCGACGCGGATGCGGTCCTGCGCCTCGGGGTAGCCGGCGACGCGCAGAAAGAGCGCGGCGCCGATCCGGCGATCCCGCGGGGCGTCCGCGTCGTCGAGCGCGCGGATCGCGTCCTCCGGCGCCAGGCCCGCGGCGCGGTAGTCGCCGGCGGCGAGCAGCTTGCGGAGGTCTTCCCGCCAGGCCGCGACGTCGCGGCCGCGCTGCTCCAGCGCCTCGGCCCCGCGCGGCGCGGCCCCGCCGGCGACGCGCTGGTGCGCCTCGCGGATGCGCCTCGCGACCGCATCGCTCAGGGCCTCCCCCGTCTGGAGCACGAGCGTGCCGCTCTTCTGGCTCACGAGGAGCAGCGCGTCGCCGTCCTTCCGGATCTCGGTGAGCTCGGCGTAGGGCAGCCAGGCGCTCGAGAAGGGCCGCTCGACGCGCACGCCGTCGCTGCCCACCACAACCTGGGTGGGCCTGGCGGCGCGGCGGACGAGCCAGGTGGACAGCAGCGTGAGGGCCAGCCACGCCACGGCCAGCGCGCCGCTCATGCGCCCGAAGAGCCCGAGCACGAGGAGCCAGAAGATCATCAAGGCCGGCAGCCCAGCGCAGCCGGCCACGAGCTCGCGGTGGACGCCGCCGAGCGAGATCGCGACGCGCCGCTCCGCGGGGCCCATCCCGAGGCCCGCGAGCAGGCGCGCGCCCTCCTCCTCGCTCGCGACCTGCACGTCGAGCACCTCCCCGCGGCGCAGGTGGAGCTCGACCCGCATGCGCGGCTCGGGCAGCACAAGGCCGGAGCGCACCTCGGCGCGCGGGATCCAGCGCTCCGCGGCGCCGATGGTGAGGCGCAGGCCGCCCGCGCCCGCCGCCACGCGCGCCGGGCCCCGCCGGGTGACGGGCGTGGTGGAGAGGAACACGCTCACCAGGGCGAGGCCAAGGGCGACGAGCGCGCCGGGCATCACCAGGGTCAGCGTGTGGAAAGAGTGAGAGCGAAGGCCCGCATCGCCCAGCAAGTCCGCCAGCATCACGAGGAGCACGCTGGCAAGGAAAGGCCCCCCGATCGCGAGCAGCGCGAGGCCCCCGAAGACGCGGCCCAGGCCCTCATGGCGCCGCCCGACGCGGGGGCTCGTGAGCTCGAAGGAGGGCGGGGAGGCGGGCAGCATCGTCTGGATGGCGCGATGGGCGGGTCAGCTCGACGGCGTCAGCTCGACGGAGAGGAATCGCAGCGGCGGGTGGACGAGATCAAGCGTCCCACGGCGCGGCGCCCGGCAGAGGGGGCTTGTGGCGCAGGCTCGCGCACCGCCCCTCGCGCTCGTGCCCGCAACGACAGCCCACGCCGCCCACTCCTGCGGTTGGGCCTGACATGCGGGGGGTTCACTGATAGAGTCGAGCGCATCGCTTGGGCCATTCTGCGCCCTTTGTTGAGGAGATCTCCAGCATGTCCTTCTTGGCTCGTTCCTTCAGCTTGTTGACCCTGCTCACGCTTGCATCCGTGGCCGCGTGCGGCGACGACTCCAGCTCCGGGAGCGGCGGCGCCGGCGGCTCCGGAGGGGAAACCGCGGGCCCCGGGAGCAGCTCCTCCGGCACCGGCGGCGCCACCACGGGCAGCGGCGTCACCACGGGCAGCGCCACCACGACCACCGGCGTCACGACGGGCAGCGCCACCACGACCACCGGCGTCACCACCAGCGCGGCCACCACCGGCGCGACGACGGGGACCGGGGGCGACACCACGACCAGCACGGCGACCGGGAGCACGGGTTCCGGTGGGTGCAGCATTTTCTGCTCCGACTTCGAGGGCGGCTCGCTGCCCTCCGAGCTCCAGTTCTTCCCCGAGTACCTGCGCGCCAGCGCGGGCGACTACGTCACGATGGACAGCTCGGGCCACAGCGGCTCGCACTCGGTCAAGGTCACGGGCTCGGGCTTCAGCCAGATGCTCGGCATCCCCGTGCCGAGCGCGTTCTGGGGCAGGGTCTACGTCAAGAGCGACACCGCCATCCAGATGGGTCACAACACCTATGTCGCGGCGACGACCGGCAACGGCGATCCCAACGAGGGTGAGCACATCCGCATCGGCGAGCACCAGTGTCAGCTCGAGCTGAACCGCAAGACCGACGACGCCGAGAAGCTCTCGAACGGCGGGACGTACTCGTGCGACGGCGGCGTGAAGCTCGCCGCGAACACCTGGTACTGCCTCGAGTTCAACTACAACGGGCCTGGCAGCGAGGTGCGCGTGTTCGTCGACGGCACCGAGGTCGAGCAGCTGCACGTCACGAACTGGGGCCCGTACGACTACAAGCTCTTCAAGCTCGGGTTCGAGAAGTACCACGGCGGAAACAAGAACATGTGGTACGACGATCTCGCGCTCGGGGCGGAGCGCGCCGGCTGCGGCCCGTGAGGGCCGTGCCGCGCAGCGCTCGACCGCTCCTGAAGAGCGCCTGATGCGCGCGCCGTCCCGGAGCGGCGTTGTGCCCTGGGCCCATCGCCCTCGCAGCGGGAGCCGCCTCGCGCCGCTTCAGCCCGCGCCGGGCGTGGCGGCACGCCGCGCCTCGCGCAAGAAGCGCAGGTGCGGCACGCCGCGGGGGCGCACGCGCGGCAGCGGCGCCGGGACACGGTATGTCCCTGGCTCGTGAGCGACATCAGGGCCGATCTCCCCGACGATCTTCACACGGTCTCCCGGTCGCAGCGCGATGACGCGGCCCTCGACGTACGGAAAGAGGTCGTCCGGCTCGCCGCGAGCCCCGGGGGCGCGGAGCGGGTCCACGCGGCGCAGGTGCGCTTCGATCTCGTCCTCCGGGAGCTCGCGCTCCAACCTGCGGGGCCCGTCGAGGCGGATCCGCCCTGCAGGGACGTGCACCCGCTGCCCGTCCGCGAGCTCCACCTCGAAGCCCTCACTCCATGCGTCGCGCAGCGTGACGCCGCCCCCCTGATACGGCGCCAGCTTGAGGACCACGAGGCGCGCGCACGGCTCGGACGGCGGTCGGTCGTCGGCGACCACGGTCCCGATGCTGCCGTCCATCCCCATGCGCGGACGGCGCGTGGCGCGGCGCGGGCGGCGCACCGTGCCGATCACGCGCCGCGCGCGAAACACAGCGACACAGTACCCCACCATCGCGGAGAGGAACGTCGCGCACTTCAATGCAAGGACAGGCGGCCGGCGGTCATAGAGCAAGGAATGGAGCGCCCAGATGCCGATCAAGCCGAGCACGCCTCCGACGAGCACGCCGCCCCAGCCATCCGAGCGCCGTATCTCGTACCGCGGCGCCTCGTCCCACACGACGCGCCGCACGCAGGCGCGGTCCTCGGGCGTCCCGAGCGCGAGGACCTCGTGGTCGCTGCCTGCGTCGCAGGGCTCCCCCGCCGCGAGCAGCGTGCGGCACGTGGCGCACAGCGCTCGGCGCTCGAACCCGTCGCGGGGCGTCGGCGCGTTCATGACCAAGGCGGAAGCCTAGCCGAAGTCTCGCGCAGAGCCACGACCTCTACCTGCGATGAGCGGATCGGGCGCGAGGGGTGAAGCGCTCGGCGGGCCAGTCCGCGCCGGTCACTCGTCCATGACGGCGTTGACGATCCCGTCGAAGAACTCCGCGCTTCCCACCGAGTCGAGCATCCGGTTCCAGCCGATCTCGTCGAACGGTGTCGGCAGCCCGTGGTTGGTCAACAGCACCCCGAACAGCTCGCGGCGGCAGTCGATCCACATGAACGTCCCCGCACCGCCGGACTTGCCGTAAGCGCCCCTGCAGAGGCGCGTCCCGCCGTTGGAGAAGCGGCGTGTCGCGAGCTCCCAGCCATAGCCCTTGGGCGTCGACAGGAGGTTCGAGAGCGGGGACTGGTCGGTGTCCGCCGCCCTGACCTCGGGCGTCTGGTTGCTCACCATCGCGGCGGCGGCCTGGCGGCTCAGGACCCGGACGCCGCCGTACTTTCCGCCGTTCAGGATCATCTGACAGAAGACAGCGATGTCCCTCGCGGTCGAGAAGGCGCCGTCGCAGCCGGCGATCCCGCCGAGGGCGAAGTCCTGGTCGTCCTGCACCTCGCCGCGGACCACCCGGCCCCGGAGCTCGGAGAAGCCCGTCGCCGCGGTCCGCGAGATCAGCGCGGCCGACGGGTTGAAGGTCGTGTCGCGCATGCCGAGCGGGCCCCAGATGCGCGCCTTCGCGAACTCGTTGAGGTCCATGCCCGACGCCGCCTCGATCACCCGCCCGAGCAGGCGGTAGGTGAGATCGCTGTAGAGCACCTGCGTCCCCGGCGTGTACTCGAGCGGCGCCTCGGCCATCCGCTGCCAGACGCGATCGCCGTCCGGCTCGTCCAGGAACTGGCTGTCGACCGGCAGGCCGGCCGTGTACCGGAGCATGTCGCGCACCGTGATCGCCGCCTTGCCGTGGGCCGCGAACCCCGGCACGAAGTCGGCGACCCTGTCGTTCAGCCGCAGGACGCCGTCCTGCACCAGGATCAGCGCCGACGTCGCGGTCGCGAGGACCTTCGTCATCGAGAGCAGGTCGAACACCGTGTCGAGCGTGACCGGCTCTTCCTGGCCACGAACCCGCGTGCCGAACGCCCGGTGCCCGACGATCCGGCCCCGCCGCGCGATCAGCGCGACTGCGCCCGGGAAGAGGCCGTCGTTCACGCGGCGCGAGACGCGCGCGAAGACGTCCTCGATGCGATCCGAGCACAGGCCGACGCTCTCGGGCCTCCCGGGGGCGAGCTCCTGCGGCGCCAGCACCTGCGGCGCCAGCACCTGCGCCTCGGCGACCCGGGTCGAGAGGACCGCCGCCGGCGTGAACGCAGCCACCGCCGCCGCGCGGCCTAGCCCCTGGAGAAGACGCCTGCGGTTGAAAGATCCATGCTCAGTGCACATGACCACTCCTGATGCGTAAGTGGGGGTAAGGGGGCGGGTTGAGCCCGCCAGGCCGCTCTGGAGCACCACGCACGCTGTCGTTCAGGACCGGCCGCGCTGCTCGTCCGCGCTCGGCTGTCGAGCAGCGTCGAGCAGCGTCGATCAGCGGTCACCGGTCGGCGTCGTCCCGGTCGTCGACAGGTTCGTCGTCGACGTTCAGACGCTCGAACGCTGGAAGAGCAGGACGCGTGCCGCGCAGCGAACCCAGCATTTCGCGGCGCCGGCGTCCGACCGCTCGGCGGCCGAGGCGCGGATCGCGCAAGCGTTTGCACGATCTGCATGATTCTGCATGATTCGTGCAGGACAGGGCGCGGCGCCGCGTATCATGGTCGCGTGGACGAAGGCTCTCCGGGGGGCGATGGGCGTGAATCCTGCGCGCCGCTCCGGCTCGCGATCGTGGCGGGTAGCACCATCGCCTTCGCGCCCCTGCCGCCCCGCGGCTCGGTCGTCCTCGGCCGGGAGGACGGGTGCGACGTGCGCATCGACGATCGCTCGGTCTCGCGCCGGCACGCCGCCCTCCACGTCGGCCCCTCGCTCCGGGTCGAGGACCTCGGGAGCGCCAACGGCACGTTCGTCGGCGAGCAGCAGCTCCCCGCCCTGACGGCGCGGACCCACCGCCTGCGGCGCCTGTCGCGCGAGAGCGCCGAGATCGTCGTCGGCGAGCGCTTCAACCTGGGTGCGACGACCGTCGTCGTCGGCCGCGCGCCCGTGGGGCCGGCGGTGGAGCCCGACCGCGGGCACGCGCCCGAGGACGTCGTGGTGCGGGCCCCGGCGATGGTCGCGCTCTACGAGCAGGCCGCCCGCGCCGCGCGGAGCCCCATCAGCGTGCTCATCCTCGGCGAGACGGGGGTCGGCAAGGAGGTGCTCGCCCGGACCCTCCACGCCCGCTCGCCGCGGGCCAGCGGTCCCTACGTCGAGCTGCACTGCGCCGCGCTGCCGCCGTCGCTCCTCGAGGGCGAGCTCTTCGGCCACGAGAAGAGCGCCTTCACCGGCGCGAGCCAGGCGCGCCCGGGCCTCATCGAGTCGGCCGACGGCGGCACGCTCTTCCTCGACGAGATCGGCGAGCTGCCGCTCGCCTTCCAGGTGAAGCTGCTCCGCGTGCTCGAGGACCGGAAGGTGCTGCGCCTCGGCGGCCGCACGCCCCGCCGCGTCGATCTCCGCTTCGTTGCGGCCACCAACCGCGACCTCGAGGCCGAGATCGCGCGCGGCGCCTTCCGCCAGGACCTCTACTTCCGCCTGAACGGCATCTCGCTCGTGGTCCCGCCGCTCCGCGAGCGGCGCGACGAGATCGCCCCGCTCGCCAGGAAGTTCCTCGAGGAGGCGTGCCGGCACCTCGACCAGCGCAGCGCGCCCCGCATCTCCCCCGAGGCGCTCGGCGTGCTCGAGGCGTACTCCTGGCCGGGGAACGTGCGCGAGCTGCGCAACGTGATCGAGCGCGCCGCGGTCCTGTGCGCGGGGGAGTCGGTCCTGCCCGGCGATTTCCCGCCGCACCTCGTGTGCGGCGCCGCGCCGCCGCGGGGCGGCTCCGCGCCGCCGCCGAGCAGCGCCGCGCCGTCGCGGGGCGGCTCCGTGCCGCCGCCGAGCAGCGCCGCGCCGCCGCGGGGCGGCTCCGTGCCGCCGCCGGCCAGCGACGGCGCCCGCACGCGGGGAGGCCCCGGCGGCGACGGCGCCGAGACCCCCGCGGCCGCCGCGGAGCCCCCCACGCCGACGCCGCGCGCCGAGGCCATGGCGAAGCTCCGGCTCGAGATGAAGGTCCTCGAGCGGCAGCGCGTCATCGAGGCCCTCGAGCAGTCCGCGGGCAACCAGACGCGCGCCGCGAAGCTCCTCGGCATCTCGCTCCGCACGCTGATCAACCGCATCGACGAGTACGGCATCCCGCGGCCGCGGAAGCGGACCCCGTGACCGCTCACGAGCCGGGCGAGAGCGCGGCGCCGCCCGCGCGCAGCGTGTCGGAGACCCCCTCCAGGATCCCGTGGAGCGCCGCCTCGACGTCCCGCCCCGCGCCGAGCGCGAGCCCCCGCTCCGCGAGCACGACCGCGGCGGACGCGTCGCTCCCGGCGAGCGCCTGCTCGGCCGCGCGCAGGTAGAACTCCACGGCGAGCTGCGGCTCGCCCCCGCGCTCGAAGTGCTCGGCGAGCACCTTGGCGTCGTGCTCCCCCGCCTGGAGGAGCCACTCGGCGGCGAGCCGGTGGCCGAGCGCGCGGTCGTGGTCCGTGAGCATCGCGTAGGAGCCGTCGCGGATGAGCGCGTGCCGGAACGCGTACTCCTCCTGGTCCGAGAAGCGGCTCTGCTCGCGCCGCTCGAGGAGCTCGCGCTGGAGCATCCAGGGCAGCCAGTCGACCGCGAGGGTCGAGCCCTCCGCGTCCCCGAGCAGGGCGAGCGCCCCCTTCTTCCAGAACGCCTCGCCGAAGACGCTCGCCGCGCGGAGCAGCCGCCGCGCCTCGGCGGGGATCGCCTCGAGCCGCGCCTCGACCATGCCCAGGATCGTCTCCGGCAGCCGGTCCGCGCGCCCCTCCGCGACCGCCCGGATGAGCTCCTCCAGATAGAAGGCGTTGCCGCTCGCGCGCTCGACCAGGCGGGCCACCTCCGCGGGCGGGAGCCCGTCGCCGAGCATCTGTCGCACGAGCTCCTCGGCGGCGCGGCGCGGCAGCGCGCCCAGCGTCATCTCGTGGACCTCGCTGCCCTCCCAGAGCACCGGGAAGGCCTTCCGCACCTCCACGCGCGCCAGGTAGAGCACCGCGAACGGCCGGTCGCGCAGCTCCCGGAGGACGCGCGCGATGAGCTTCAGCGACGCGGCGTCGCCCCACTGGATGTCCTCGAGCACGAGCAGGTACGGCCCCGCCGCGCACGCCGCCTCCATGAAGTCGAGGTAGGCGAGCGGGATCTGGTCGGCCATGAGCGGAGGGCTCTGCCGCGCCTCCTGGAACCTCGGCTCGGCCTCGCTCGGGAAGGGCGTGCCGACGATCTCGCCGAGGAAGGCGGCGATCCGCGTCCTGTCGCCCGGCTCCAGCGCCGGGGCGCGCGCGACCAGCGAGAGCAGCCGCTCGCGCTGCGCGGCGGCGGGCTCGCCGCCGGTGATGCCGGCGGCGCCCCGGAGCGCGGAGCCGAGGAGCGAGAACGGCGAGCCCGCGCTCAGCGAGTCGCCGCGTCCGACCGCGATGGTGAGCTCGGGGTGCCGCTCCCGCAGGACCTCGATGAGCTCGTAGCGCAGGCGGGACTTGCCGATCCCGGGCGGCCCGGTGATCAGGATGGCCCGGGGCTCGGGCCCGCCGAAGCTGTCCTCGAGGAGCTCGCGCAGGTTCCGGAGCTCCCTGTCGCGGCCGACGTAGGGGCTCGGCTTGCCGAGCAGCGTCCGCGCCGTCCGGCCGACCTCGCGCTCCTGGAGCAGGAGGAAGGTGCCCGACCGCCCGGCCTCGATCTCGAACCGCGCGTCGAGCAGCGCGCGGGTCACGTCGTCGATCCACACGGGCGCCGGCTTCCGGTCCGGGCGCGCCTCGCGCTCGGCGAGCGAGAGGAGCGCGGCCGCGCGGTCCATGACGGGCCCGACCGGGAGGCTGCCTGTCTGCTCGGCGCGGCCGGTCGCGAGCACCACGGAGGCCTCCGGCAGGAGCTCGCCGAGCTCCAGGGCGCAGCGCGCCGCGCGCGCGGCCTGCTCGATCGCGTCGCCGACGCCCGCGATCGAGAGCAGGACGGTGCCGTCGGCGAGCGTGTCGACCCGCGCCCCGAACGGCTGCGTCCTCGTGTGGAGCTTCGTCGTGAGCTCGCGGGGCAGCGCGGAGACGAGGGTGCTCGTCGCGCCCCCGCCGGAGGTCTGCCGCGGCTCGCGCGCGGCCACCATCGAGAGCAGCCGGAGCTCGCCGGTGGTGATCGCCTCGTAGAGGACGGGCGTGACGGCCAGGCCGCTGCTCGGATCGCGCTCGAGGGCGTCGAGCGCCTCGACCACGGCCGCGCCGTCGCGCGGCCGCTTCTCCGGGTCCTTCGCGAGCATGCGCGCGACGAAGTCGTCGAGCTCCTGCGGCAGGTCGGGCCGGAGGTGCCGGACGCGCGGCGGGTCCTCCATGAGCAGCTTCGCGAGCAGGGCCATCACGTGCTGGCCCTGGAACGCCGGCCTGCCCGTGAGGCACTCGAAGAGCACCGCGCCGAGCGAGAAGATGTCGGCCCGCGCGTCGAGGCGGTCCCGGTCGCCGGTGGCCTGCTCCGGCGCCATGTACCCCGGGGTGCCCATCACCGAGCCGGTCCGCGTCAGCGCGCCGATGGTGCGCTTCATCCGGGCGATGCCGAAGTCGAGCACCTTGAGGCCGGCGACCTCGCCGCCCACGAGCAGCAGGTTGCCCGGCTTGACGTCGCGGTGGACGATGCCGCGCGCGTGCGCCGCCCCGAGCGCCTCGGCGGTGGCGCGGAGCAGGGCGAGGCTCTCCTCGAGGTCGAGCCGCTGCCGGGTGAGGCGCTGCGCGAGGCTCTCCCCGTCCAGCCACTCCATGGCGAGGTAGGGCACCCCGTCGGGGGTGACGCCGTGGGCCACGTGCCGGACGATGCGCGGGTGATCGAGCTCGGCGAGGATCCGAGCCTCGTGCTCGAAGCGGTGGACGGCGCTCCGGTCGGGCTGGCCGAGCAGCTTCAGCGCGACGGGCGTCCCGGTGACCCGGTCGAGGGCGCGGTAGACCGTCCCCATCCCACCGGAGGCCGCGACGCGCTCGATCTCAAAGCGGCGGTCGATGACCTCACCCGGGCGCATGGGGCGGAGAATGCACCGGCGTCGAGCCGTCTTCAACGGGTCGTCGGCGGGGGCGCCCGCGCTGAGGTGTCAGCAATCGAAGAAGCGGCGGAGCCCGGGGCGGATGACCTCCTCGATGGTCTCATCGAGCAACACCCGGGCTTCCAGGCCGCTGCACAGCCCGAGCTGCTCCCCGCGCTCTGGCGCGCCGCGCGACGGCAGGTGTGCGTGCTCATGCTGCACGAGGTGACGGAACGCGACAGGGAAGTAGCGCTCGACCGCTCCCCGCTCTGCGGCGGAGAGCTCGGGCGCGACCTGCTCGAGCAGGCGCCAGCCGAAGCGGGCGTGCCCGACCTCGTCGGCGTAGATGCGCGTCAGCAGATCGAGCAGCGGCCCCGGCGGCATCTCCAGCCGCTCGGCGCCGATGAGGGACACGGCCACGGTCTCGCTCATGCAGCAGATGTGGATCACGTTACGGAGGACGGCGGCGCGCGGCGGCGCGTCGCGGTGCTGGGGGAACTCCGGGCGCTCCGGGACGCTCGCGGTCGCCGCCCCGCCGAGGGACTCCACGACGGCGCCGCAGAGCACCCCGTGCCGGCGCTCCTCGGCGGCGAAGCCCCGGCACGCGTCGGCGAGCTCCGGCGGGAAGCCCGCGTCGGTGAGCTGGCGCGCGAGCGCCTCGAAGACGGCCGACGACGCGTGCTCGTTCACCATGCGCGCGCGCCAGGTGCCGATCGCGGAGGGGAACAGCTCCGCCGGATACCCGCTCACGTCGAGGGCGTGCGCGCGCGCCTCGGCGCGGAGATCGAGCTGCGAGGCGTTCATGCGACCTCCGACGCGGCGTCGGCGTCGAGCGCCGGCGGGACCGGGGGGCCCCAGGGCGTGCAGAAGGTGTACGCGTAGAGCTCCTCCTCGGGCGCGACGAGGTCGCCGAAACAGCACACGTGCCGGATGGGCTCTGCCTCGCCGTACGAGATGGCATTGGCGCCCACGCCCACGATCAGCGCCGTGCAGCAGTTCACGAAGGAGGCGTCCTCGGCCAGGGCCGCGAGCTGCTGCTCGGAGGGCCGCACCGCGCCGTCGGGCAGGCGCTGCGCCGTGTAGTCGAGGCAGCACTCGAGCTCCGCGCGGGGGCGGGCCTCCGCGTCGTCGAGCCCGGCCTGCTCGGCGCACGCGAGCTCGGATGGCTGCGACGGAGAGCCCCCGGCGCCGTCCGTGCCGCCTCCTGCGGCGCTCGACGCGGACACGTCGCCGCCCGTTCCCGGAGCTGCCCCTCCGCCGCCGGCCGCCCCCGCGCCGCCTGCCGCCGCGCCAGTGCCGGCGGGGTCCGGGCCATCCGGCGCCTCCGGGACGACCTGCTCGCCGGGATCCGGGGCCGGCGCCTGCTCGTCGGAGATGTGGACTCCGCCGCAGCCGACCGAAACGCCACAGGCCAGCGCTCCCAGCGCGACCCTTGCTGCTGCCCGCAATGCTGCCCGTCTCGTCTCCTCACGCATACACGTCGCCTCCAGTCGAAGGGCCGCGCCTGCGGAGCGCATCCGCTGCCTGTGCGGACCGCTCGCGCGCCCTTTTGTGGACCAGAGTACGCGCGCGGAGGAGTGGAGAGAATCTGCATTTTCCGCACGCTATTGGATGGGAATGCAAAACAATCCCGCCATGAGCTCCGCCG
Organism: Sorangium sp. So ce321; assembly: GCF_051530195.1. NCBI lineage: Bacteria > Pseudomonadati > Myxococcota > Polyangiales > Polyangiaceae > Sorangium > Sorangium sp. So ce321. The sequence continues at coordinate 10,958,760 of NZ_CP150329.1, forward strand.
CGCGCGGCGCTCACGAGGACGCGGCCGGCGCCGGTCGCGACGCGTGGCCTCCGGATCGGTAGGCGCCCGGGGGGACCCCGACCTCCCGGCGAAACGCGACGCTGAAGGCGGCCTCGTCCCGGTAGCCCACGGACGACGCCACGTCGGCGAGGGCGAGCTCGGGGCGGTCTCGCAGCTTCTCTTTTGCGAGCTCCATGCGCCAGCGCATCAGGTGCCGGAGAGGGCTCTCTCCCACCTGCCCGCGAAAGGCCTGAGCGAAGCCCGAGCGGCTCATGCCTGCGCTCCGCGCGAGAGAGGCAACGGTCCACGCGCGCTCCGGGGCTCGATAGAGCGCGTCCAGGGCGCGAGCGACGCGCTCATCCGCGAGGGCGGCGCGCCAGGAGCCCGGAGGCGCGGGGCGCTCGAGCTCCGCGCGAATGACCTGCAGGAGGAGCAGCTCCGCGAAGCGAGCGACCATGATCGGCGCGCCCGGCCGCCGGCCGCGCACCTCGTCGCGAATGCCATCCAGGAGCCGGCCGAGGCCGGGCACCGGCTCACCGGCGCCGCCGTCGATGAGCACCGCCGGGGGCAGCGCGCGCAGGAGCAGCGACCGCCCGGCGCCGACGAGGCTCATGGAGGCGCAGAGCACCACCGTCCTTTCGCCGCTGCCGCCCAGCCGGCGCCGCACCGCCTGCGTCCCTGGCGCGGGGGGCGAAGACCAGCGATCCTCGTCGTCGACCGGAGCCCCGGGCCGGTGCCGGAGACAGTGGGGAGCGCCGTGCGGCAGCAGCAGCAGGTCTCCCTGATCTACATGGAGCTCTCGGCCGTCCAGCTCGAGCCACATCTCGCCTTCGAGGACGTGGTGGAGCGAGACGAGCTCTCGTCGTCCGACGCGGGCCCCCCACGGGGCGCCGAGCTCGATGCGGCCGAAGAGGCTGGTCTCGATGCGCACGTGGCGAAGCAGCGCGGTGAGGACATCGGGCATTGGACGATCGCAAAAGGGAGATGGACTCTATCACATGGGGACTCTGCCGGGCGTCCGCTAGGTATCGACCATCAACTCACAAGGAGGCAGACATGGACATCTTCATCACCGGCGCGAGCGGCTATATCGGCTCGGCGGTCGCCCGCGCGCTCGTCGCTCGCGGGCACCGGGTGCGCGGGCTCGCGCGCAGCGAGGCGGCGGAAGCGAGGGTGCGAGCCTGCGGAGCGGAGCCGGTCCGGGGCGATCTCTACCAGGTGGACGTGCTTGCGCGCGAGGCGGGGGCCGGCGACGGCGTGGTGCACACCGCGGCCACGATGGGAGAGGACCGCGCGGCCACGGACGCTGCGGCGGTGACGGCGATGCTCTCGGCCATGAGCGGCGGAGTCTTCGTGACGACCACCGGGGCGCCGCGAGCGCGGTCCTCGCGGGTGCCGGTGCCGGAGGATGACGCGGTGAACCCCGGCGGACCGCTCGAGTGGCTGGTGGCGGCCGAGTCGCGCGTGCTCGGTGCGAGGGGCGTCCGCGGCCTCGTCGTGCGGCCGCCCATGGTCTACGGCGACGGCGCAGGTCCGGTGGCGCGCCTGGTGGAGGGAGCGCGCGCGGCGGGGGTGGCGCGCTACATCGACGATGGCGCAAACCGCTGGTCCACCGTCCACGTGCGGGATCTGGCGGTGGCGTACGCGACGCTGCTGGAGTCGGACGCGACGGGGGTATTCCATGCCGCCGAGGCGTCGCCCGAGCCGATGGGGGCCCTGTTTGCGGCGATCGGCGATGCCGCCGGGGTGCCGGTGCGTTCGTGGAGCCTCGCGGAAGCCAGGGCCGCCCACGGGGTCATGGCCGGCTTCCTGGCCATGGACGCCGCCCTCGACGCGACCCGGCTGCGCGGCCTGGGCTGGTCGCCGAGGGTCGGCGAGGCGGTCGTAGGGATCTGCGGCGCGCTGCGCGACCCGGCCGAGGGGTATCTGAAGCCCCGGCGACCCGACCCAGGTTGAGCGACGACCCGACCCGACGACCCGACCAGGTTGAGGCGACTCGACCCAGGTTGGGGGGGCGACCCGACGCAGGTTGGGCGACCCGACCCAGGTTGGGCGACCCGACCCAGGTGGGGCGACCCGACCCAGGTGGGGCGACCCGACCCAGGTTGAGGCGACCCGACCCAGGTTGAGGCGACCCGACCCAGGTGGGGCGACCCGACCCAAGGCGACCCGACCCAGGTTGGGCGACCCGACCCAGGTTGAGGCGACCCGACCCAGGTTGAGGCGACCCGACCCAGGTTGAGGACCGACCCAGGTTGAGGCGACCGCCCACGTTGTAGCGACCCGGTTCGTACGAGCAGGGTGGCGCCCCGTCGCAGGGCAGCGGCGGCGTCGCTAGGTCGCTCCCCACGGGAGCGCCCGGCCTCTCAGGTGCAGTAGTCCCCGACGCCCGACCTCAGCAGCTCGAACCCGCGCTCGCCGAGCCGCGACAGCGCGGCGCTGATCTCCGCGTCGGAGTCGCCGCGGAGCACCCGCGCCACCAGCTCCTCGACGAGCACCCGCTCCAGCCCGATCACCATCGCCGCGACCACGGGCGCGGTGGGGTCGTCGGCCGGCGCGCCGGTCTGCTCGATCAACGTCTGCGCGAGCCGCGCCTCGCTCCGCACGAGCATCAGCCGCCCCCGGGCCCTGAGCGCCGGGCTCGCCTCGACCGTCGCCATGAACGGCCGCAGCCGCTCCGCCCGCAACGGCTCCTTCTTGCCCTTCACCACATCGAGGAAGCCTCGATGAAGCGCGTCGATGGCCGACTCCCCTGCCCGCCGCTCCCGCACGATCCGGCTCGGCGCCTCCTCCACCTCCTCCGCCCGATCGAAGAACAGCTCCTCCTTCGTCACGAAGTAGTTGAAGACCGTGTTCACCGACACCTGCGCCGCCTCCGCCACCTCGGCGACGGTGACCTGATCGAACCCCCGCTCGATGAACAGCCGCGTCGCCACCTGCGAGATCGCCAGGCGCGTCTGCTGCTTCTTCCGCTCCCGCAACCCCGGTCGCTCGCTCATGCCCCTCTCGCTCCGCTCGAACCTCGGACGCTCCACGAGCGGCCACCCTGATTTTGCATTGACACCAAGTTTGTAGTCACTACATTTTCATCCGCTCGGGGGCGAGGCGCGCCCTTCCGGCGCTCGAGGAGGCTCCCCCATGGCGGATGGCCGGTTTCCCGTGGTGATCGTCGGTGGCGGCGTCGTCGGCCTGACGGCCTCCCTGTTCCTGGCGCAGCAGGGCGTGCGCGCGCTCCTGGTCGAGCGCCACCCGGGCACCAGCATCCACCCCCGGGCTCGCGGGGTGAACGGCCGCACGATGGAGCTCATGCGCGAGCTCGGGCTGGAGGACGCCGTCCGCCGCGTGGGCGCGAAGCTCGCCCCGGCCGTGGGCATCCACGCCGGCGCCACGCTGGTGCAGGTGCTCGAGTCGCGCGGCGAGGGCGGCTGGCTGCTCCGGAGGCTCCGGCGCAAGGGGATCAGCGGGCAAGGGTCGAGGAAGAGCCCGACCGGCCCTTGCCGCTGCACGCAGGACGAGCTCGAGCCGGTGCTGCTCGGCGCGGCGCGCGAGCGCGGCGTCGACGCGCGGTTCTTCACGGAGCTGGTCGGCTTCGAGCAGGACGCGGACGGGGTCACCGCCGCGATCGTCGACCGGGAGACCGGAGCGCGGCAAGCGGTCCGCGCGGACTACCTGATCGCCGCCGACGGCGCGCGCAGCCCGATCCGCGGGCAGCTCGGCGTCCACCAGACCGGGCCAGGCGTGCTCACGCACCAGCTCAACCTCTACTTCCGGGCCGACCTCACCGCGCTCGTGAAGGGGCGAGAGTTCAGCATGTGCCTGGTGGACAACCCCGATGTCCGCGGGCTCTTCGCCTCGATCAACAACACCGATCTCTGGGTGTTTCACGTCTCCTACCACCCCGATCGAGGAGAGCGGCCCGAGGATTTCCCGGCGGAGCGGTGCGTCGCGCTGATCCGCAAGGGGGTCGGGATACCGGACCTGGCCGTCGAGCTCAAGGGCGCGCTGCCCTGGCAATCCGCGGTGCGGGTGGCCGAGCGCTACCAGCATGGGCGGGTGTTCCTCGCGGGTGACGCCGCGCACGTCATGCCGCCCTGGGGCGGGTTCGGGGCCAACACGGGCATCCAGGACGCGCACAACCTGGCGTGGAAGCTCGCGGCGGTGCTGCATGGCCACGCGGGGCCGGAGCTCCTCGCGACCTACGATGTCGAGCGGCGGCCCGTGGGGCGCGCGGTGGCGGAGATCGCCGGGAGCATGAACGACGAGCGGGGGCTGTTCGCGGTGAAGCCGGGGCTCGGCATGCTGTGGGGGATGCGCAAGGTCTTCCCGTACCTCACGATGGGCTACGGCTACACGTCTCGCGCGGTGCTCCTGGAGCGCGGGCCGCTGCCCGGCCCCGGCACGACCGAGCTGCGGGGCCGCCCGGGGACGCGCGCGCCGCACGTCTGGATTCGAAGGGGCGGCGAGCGGATATCGACGCTGGACCTGTTCGGCCGGAGCTGCGTGCTCCTGGCCGGGGAGGACGGCGCCGCGTGGGTCGAGGCCGCCCAGGTCGCCGCGAGGCAGCTGGGCGTTCGCGTCGACGCGCTCCGGATGGGCGTCGATCTCGAGGACGACGGGCGCCGCTGGCCAGGGGCGTTCGGGGTCAAGGCGAGCGGCGCGGTCCTGGTGCGACCGGACGGCATCGTGGCGTGGCGAGGGAGAGCGCGCGGCGCCGCGGCGGAGGCCACGCTGACCGAGGCGCTCGCGCAGCTGCTGGCGCGCCCCGCGGCGTGATCGTGTCGAGCGCGACGAGGCGATGAAAGAGCTGCAAGAAGCCCCCAACCTGGGCCAGGTCGCTGCCGTGAGGCTCACTCCTCGACGCGGACGCGCTTCGCCTCGCTGGGCACGCGGCGATCGTCGAGCGCGAACAGGAGGTAGTTGCCTCCCGGCGCCAGGGCGGCTGTCGCCGGGGCATGAACCTTGAGCTTGCACCTGCCGATCCGGTCGAACGACAGCCTCACGTACCGGTTGCCCCACGACCAGTTGTGCGTCACCGGATCCGTGCGAAGGATCACCACCGAGCTCGTGCTCCTGCACGGCGACTCGAGCGTGACCTGGAAGCTCCTCCGGTGAGTGATCTTCTCGGGGGCCCGCTCGATGACCGGCCTCGATCCCATGAACATGTACGCCGGCTTGTAGACCTGCAGGACGGGGACTCCGAGCGTGTCGTCCTCCGGGGCCAGATCGACCCGGTTTCCGCCCATGGAGTAGACGCTGCCGTCCGGCGCGAGGAGCAAGGTCGAGTGATCGTGCCTGGGGACGGTGGTGCTCATGAGCGTCCTGACGTCTCCCGAGTCCGGGTCGAAGAGCTGGTATTCCAGCGTGTTGATCCGCTCCTCGCCCTCGGAACCGCCGCGGCCGCCGACGATGAGCACCTCGCCGTTCGGCAGGGCGACCGCGTTGTTCTGCGTGGCCGGCCGGATCAGGTCGTCCTGCCGCCGCCACCTGGGGCGCCGGTCGGAGAAGTCGATCATCTCCACGGCGGCGATGTCGTCTCCATTCCCGGCGTCGCCGCCGAACAGCGCGATACGCTGCGAGAGGGGCTGTCCTTGCTCGTCGAGGTCGAACATCGCCACGCTGGCGCCGCTCTCGTGGGCGAAGTCGGCCCTGTCGACGCGCCGCCAGTGCCGCTCGCCGCGCTCGTCGCGGTGCACGTCGGCGAGCGCCGCGCGCACGTCGAAGAGGTAGGTGTTACCGTTGTACCGGTACGGATCGTACTCCCGGATCTCGTCCCCCGTCGGGAGCGGCGGCTCGACCTCGGCGACGACGGCCACCTTCCAGTCGTCCCTGTCCCGGCCGGTCTGCACGACGAAGGACCGCGGGTACATCGGAAGAAGCTTCCTCGCGTTCTCGAGCGGAACCGTGGCGTCCGTCGCGGGATCGTAGATCTCCGGGACGACTTGCCGCACCTTGGTCGCGGGCGCCTCGTCGGGTCCGACGCTGCTATCCTGGTCGGAGCCGGACAGGATGAGCACCTTGCCGTCCGGGAGCGTCACGGCGGTCGGGTACCAGCGCTGGTATCGCATGTCCGACGGCGCGGGCGGGTCTGTGTTCCTCTCGTCGAGCGGGTCCGGGTTGGGAGGCAAGTAGCTGTCGGTCGGGTCGACGGCGTAGGCCGCCTTCACCGGCGGGACCGTCCTGAATACCCACGTCGCCGTGAGCGGGTCGAAGATGTTCAGCTTCCGGGTCCCCTGGTTGCCCGACTTGTCGTGCCCTCCGACGACAAGCCAGCGGCCGTCCGGCAAGGTGGTGTTCCCCGCGCAAAAGAGGTTGTAGTTGAGGCCCGCCGAAGATCCGCGATCGGAGAACGCGGCGGCGTTCATCGCGAAATCCTCCTCGTCGAGCGCACGGACATCGTACTTGCCCCGGTTCGCGAACGCGTCCGGGTGCGAGATATCGAAGACGAGGGTGTTCTCGCGCTCGATGTCGTCCTTGATGCGGCTCAGGATGCTGCGCTCGAGCGTGTCGCTGAAGCGGAACCCGCCATAGACGACCCTCCGGAATGACTCCCTGAGGGTCCCGACGGGCCCGACGGTCGGGTCCGCCAGGTCGGTCCCCCTGTACTCGGACGGACGCATCCAGAACAGGATCTTGGGAGAGCCGAGCGGATCCCAGAAGAAGCCGGCGTGGACAGCATCCTTGTGCATCGGGATGAGCGGGCCAAGCGCGCCGTCCGACGCCGGTGCGTACGACTCGGACGACGCCTCCTGGACATCCTCGGTCCCGTCCACACCTGCGCAGCCGCTCCCAAGGCACAAGAGGACATAGAGCAACGGGCCATGTTTCGTCGAGGTCATCAGATCCCCCCATGAGGCGCGCGATGGACAGCCGCGCGCCGCTGTATAAGTGGGAATCCTGATGCGAAGAAATGGAGCTGCAACGCAAATGTGGCATATCGGGAGGTAGGCTCCGGGACAGAGGCGATCGTCGGTGACGGACCGCCGATTCAGCTCCTCGGGACGGTCCGGACCTGGACGTGCTCGAATCGGCTTGCGCTTCCTGCCGTACGCGGGATCGGGCCTACTTCGGGAGCTTCATCACCGTGCCGCCGGCGCTGTTCGTCCAGTAGACGCTGGTCCCGTCCACCGCGATGCCCAGCGGATGATCTTGCCCTTCCGCGAGCGTGATCGGGTCGCCGCCGCCGAGCGGCACCTTTCGCACGCTGCCGTCGTCGTTCGTCCAGTAGACGCTGGCGTCGTCGATCGCGATCCTCCGCGGGTTGCGTTGCCCCTCCGCGAGCGTGATCGGACTGCCGCCCTCGATCGGCACCGCCATCACCGTGCCTCCGTCGTTGGTCCAGTAGACGTGGGTCGCGTCCACCGCGACGTCCTGCGGCTTCGCCTGGCCCTCCGCGAGAGCGATGAGGTCGCCGCCCTCGATCGGCACCTTCATCACGGAGCCGCCTTCGTTCACCCAGTAGACGTGGGTCGCGTCCACCGCGACGCCGAGCGGGGAGGCCTGGTCCGTCGCGAGCGCGACGGCGTCACCGCCGCCGTCGATCGGCGCCTTCATGACCGTGTCCTGGTCGGCGCTCGTCCAGTAGGCGTTCGCGGCGTCGATCGCGATGGCCAGGGGATACTTCTGCCCCTCCCCGAGGATCTCGAAGATCTCGCCATCGAACGAGGACCTCACGACCAGCTCGAGGCCCGAGTCCGTGTAGTAGAGGCTGTCGGAGCTGACCGCGAGGCTCCGGGGGGAAAAGTCGGGCTCTGCCTCGATGAAGACAGCTGCATTGCCGCCGCCGATCGGCACCGTCATGATCTTTCGAGCGACGGAATCGACCCAGTAGACGGTGGTGTCGTCGACCGCGATGTCCAGCGGCTCGGACCCGCCCGACGCCAGCTCCAGGGGCTCGCAGCGCGACTCCACGCACCGCTGTCCCAGGCAATGATGGCCGCAAGCGCCGCAGTGATCCGGATCGGAGCTCGTGTCCGCGCAGGCGCCGGAGCAGAAGGACAGGCCGTCGCCGCAGGCCGGCAGCCCGCCGCCCTCGCCGGCGCCAGCGCCAGCGCCAGCGACGGCGACCGCGCCAGACGACGCCGCGGTCGTGGAATCGGAGCTGCCGGGAGTGAAATCCCGCTCCTCCGGGCTACACGCGGCGGCCAGAACCAGCATGCTCATCATGAGGAAGCGCTTCATGGCGGACAGTGTACACCGGCCGGCTCTCCAGGGCGGGCCGCGCGCGCCCCGCCATGCAGCGCAGCGCCCACCGCGAGGCGCCTCCCTGCCCGCGAGGCGCGAGGCCGCCGCCCCCCCCCCCGCGCCGCCAGCGGCGCTCACGCCGCCGGCGGCGCTCACGCCGCCGGCGGCGCGCACATCATGCAGCCTGCGGGGTCACGGCACCGTGTTCCTGCGGGCGACCGACGAGGAGCGGAGGGCGGCGATCTTGGCGTCGACCTCGGCGGGCGACAGGATCGCGTCCTTGGCGAAGTAGACCCAGTCGGCGTCTTGATGGTACGTGCGCGAGCTGCCCTGGTTCCCGTCGAGCTCGTCGAACCAGACCTGGAAGCTCAGGTACTGGCCCGCTTCCGGCACGAACCTCGACGCGTGCGTCGCCCTCAGCGCCCCGTCGATGTAGTAGCCGATCGACGAGCTGGTGATCTGGATGACGAGCGTATGCCACCCGTCGTGGCTCCCCGAGACGTGGCTCGACGTGCTGTCCACCGTCGTCTCCCACGAGGTCAGCCACATCGTGCTGTTGTCGCCCTGCCCCCAGCCGCCGTTGGGCATGTACTCGAAGTCTTGCTCCGAGTAGTTCGGGTCTCCCGTGACGTAGTCGGTGATCGTGAAGAAGGTCTCTATCGGCTTGTCGGCGAAGAAGCGCGAGCCCGACAGCGGCGTGTCGTAGAACTTCACCCGGGCGGCGTAGGTGCCCAGGCGGAATTTATTGGACCTGGACATGACCTCGGCCTGCGAGCTGCCCGCGCCGGCGCCGTTCGTCGTCGCCTTGAGCCGCATCAGCTTGTTCGCCGAGCTCGAGGGATCGGTGATCAGCGAGACGTTGGACGACAGCCATTGCGCGCCGTCCACGCCGGGCTTGCCCGACCAGGTCCGCAGCGACCACCAGGAGAGGAAGCTGCTGTCGCCGGTGCCTGTGTAGCTGAAGTCGTCGAAGAACTCGGCGGTGGCCGCGCTCCCGGCGAGCGTCGTCGCGCTCGCCTGGGTCGACGCCGCCGACTCGCCGCCGGCGCTCGATGCCGTGACCCGGTAATGGTACGTGGTGGACGCCGAGAGCCCGGTGCTGTTGTAGCTGGTCGAGGGCACGCCGGTGGCGATCCGGTTGCCTGCAGCGGGCGTGAAGCCCGGCGTGGTCGACCGGTAGACGTTGTAGCTCGTCGCCCCGCTGCTCGCCGACCAGCTCAGGGAGATCGCGCTCGAGCTCGCCGCCGTCGCGGCGAGCGACGTGGGCGCCGCGGGCGGCGACACGCTGCTGCCGCCGGTCGGCGGCGTCCCGCCGCGCACGCCGGCCGTGGGCGCGGAGCCAGCGTCATGCACGGTGATGTGGCTCCAGTCGGCGGAGGCGGTCTGGTTCCTGTACGAGTAGTCGTCGGCCTCGTTGACGTTGACGTCGAACACGATCCCGAGGTCGATCGACGCGGTCGCGGCGCCCGCGGCCAGGCTCCCGGCCGCGCTCGAGAAGCGGATCTCCACGTAGCGATCGGCGCCGGGAGCGGAGGCGGTCCCGGTCGCCAGCGTGATGTGGCTGCACGACGGGGTCCACCACCAGCACGCCGGGGTCACCGTCGCGGCGCTGTTCTTCGTGAACCAGTACCGCACGACGATGCTGCTCAGCGGTATCGATGCGCCGGTGTTGTTGCGCACGCTGATGCCGGCCTCGATGATCGTGTCGTTCGGGGTGGCTGCGTCGTGGTTGACGTACTGAACGGTGAAGTCGGCCGCGCCGGCGAAGCTCTCGCCCGGATGGCACGCCACGGAGAGCGCGACGAGGAGGCTCAGCCACGCGAGGCAGGCGCGGGCGGCCCGCGGGAGGCAGACCGTCGTCCCGAGGGGCGCCGATCGCCCGCGCGCGCCGGGTCGATTCTTCTGCTGGTCGCTCCCCGGAGTTCTCGATTGCGGTTTCATCAGAAGCGCCTCCTCATGCAAGGATGTTATCGTGTTCCTGGAAAGAAGCGGTGTCGCGGATTTCCGCCATGGTCGCAGTCGACCATGGGGCAAGAATCCGCGCAGCGACATCGTGCGGAAGTTTTCATTGCAGCTTTTACGAGCGGCGTCCGACCGCGGCTCAGGGCCCGGCGAGCGTCGAGTCGACTCGGTCGAGCGCACGCTCAGGCCGGCCGTGGTTCACGCGTTCAGGCACAGGGACGCTGCACAGCGGGCAATTCGTCGCGAGCGCGCCCGGCCCCCTCTCATGAATGCCGGCACGGGCGGCTATCCTTCGGGGAATCGTCAACTCCGATCCCTGGCCGGACCCACATCGCCGCTCACCACCGCATGGCAGCTCCGCCTGCGGGCCGCGCCCGCCGCGGTCTCAACCTGCGCGGTCTCAACCTGGGTCAGCTCGCCCCCGCCGGTCTCAACCTGGGTCAGCTCGCCCCCGCCGGTCTCAACCTGGGTCAGCGCGCCCCCGCCGGTCTCAACCTGGGTCAGCGCGCCCCCGCCGCCGGTCTCAACCTGGGTCAGCGCGCCCCCGCCGGTCTCAACCTGGGTCAGCGCGCCCCCGCCGGTCTCAACCTGGGTCAGCTCGCCCCCGTCAAGCCGTCCCCGGCGGAACCGGCTCGAACGCGCTCTCCTCGTACGTGCTGCGGGGGTTCCACGCGGCATAGCCGGCGCAGCCGGCGTCCTCGATCGCGCGGATCTGCTCCCGGACATGCCACGGCGTGTACCTGTACCGCCGCATCGGATGCGAGCTGTCCAGGTTGAACGCCTGGATCCAGCTGCGCAGCTGCGCGATCCGCCCCGGCAGCTCCGCCACCCTGCTCCATCCGGCCGAGAGCGCCGCGTGCACCGTCTCGTACGGGTGGTGCGCCGGGTTGGCGAGCCCGAAGCTGCCCGGCCCCCAGTGCGACGGGTATGGCATCGGCATCACGTAATCGAACAGCTCCACCGCGTCCTCCAGCCGCTGGCCCACCCCGTCCTGCGGCCCGAGGAGCGTGATCCCGAACAGATCCGCCGAGATCGGCCGCCCCGCCGCGTCGCCGACCTCCGCGCGAAGGAACTCGAAGAACGCCCTGACGGTCGGCGCCCTCTCCCGCACCGGCGTCCGCGACCGCGGCTCCCCCGCCGCGCCGTAGCGCACGTAATCGTAGTTCACCTCGTCGAACCCGAGCTCGAACGCCCGGAGCGAGATCTCCGCGAGCTCCCGCCATCGCGCCTCCGAGCCCGGGTCGTACCAGCCCCGCGGACCGCCCTTGAACGCGACGACGCGGGCGATGACGTAGATGCCCGCCTGGCGAAGCGCCTCCAGCTGGTCCCTGGTCTCCTCGTCGCGCGCATGAAGGAGCGCCCCTCCGTTCGATCGGACGTCGATGACCAGAGAGTTCAGCTCCGTCCGCTGGACCAGCGACGAGAGCCGCTTCATCCGCTCCGCGCTCCTCGCCGCCGTGAAGTTCACGTAAACCGCCTTGATGGTCGTGGGCATGCTGTTCCCCCGCGCCACGACAGAGCACGTCGCCGGCCACCCGGGCGCGCGCTCGCGGGAACACACTCCATCCCTGGCCGACGCCTACCGCCCTTGCGGCCTTCTCTCCCTCTCCCTCTCTCCCTCTCTCCCTCGCCGCGCCGCGTGCGACCGCGACGCCCGCGCCTCACGGCTCTCCGGCCGCCACGAACGGGTGCTCCTGCATGTACGCCAGGACCGCCTCGCGGCCTGGAATCCCTCCCATCCCCGCGTGCTCGACGCCGAACGACGCCGTGACGTTGGCGAAGCGCGCCGCCTCGACAGGGTCTCCGGTCTCCTGCAGCCGGATCATGAACGCCGCCGCAAACACGTCGCCCGCCCCGGTGGGGTCGACCTCCCTGGCTGGACGAGGAGGGATCCTGGTCTTCACCACCTCTCCGCTCCCCCCGTGAGCAGCACGCCTGTAGAGCGTGCTCCCATCGCAAGACGCGGTGACCACCACCAGGGGCACATGCTCGAAGAACGGCTCCAGCCGGCTCAGGTCGTGCTCGATGTCCTCCTGCGACAGCACGAGGACGTCCAGGCACCGGAGGATCCCCTCCGCGTCATCCCACCGCTTGCCGTACACGCGCCCTGTCTCGTCCCACCGCCGCATCCACCCCTGCGGCGTGGCCACGACGAGCGTGCCGTCGTCGAACAGGCCCGCCACGTCAGCGCCGATCTCATCGACGAGCGGCCCGAGCAGCACCGCCCGCGGCCGGCGCAGCCGCTCGTCGATGTCGCCGGCCGTGATCGGCAGCGCCCGCGCATGGCAGTACTGGACCCGCCCCTGCTCGGTGTAGACATTCGCGAACGTCGTGGTGGCCGGCGACGGGAGCACCCTCACCTCCGCCGCCGCCGGCAGCCCGGACACGTCCGTCGACGGCGCTGCCCGCGTGACGACCGTCGGCGCGCGGCCGAGCCGCACCGCCGTGACGGCCGCGAAGCTCACCGTGCCCCCGAGCCGGTGCTCGCCCTCCAGCTCGGCGCTCAGCAGATCGCAGGTGACATGCCCGATGAGCAGGATATCCGGGCGGCTCATGCCTCCAGTCCCCTCCCCCTGGCCCTCGATCTAGCACCCCCATCCTCGATCGAAGCGCCGCTCCGGAGGCCAGCCTGCCCGGCCCCAGGGGCGTCCCCCGGGAGCGCGCCCCCGGCCGACGTCCCCCTGAAGCCCTCCCGCCGCCCTGCTGGCTACCCGCGCATCGCCTGGATCGGGCTGATCCGCGCCGCGCGGAGCGCCGGGAAGAAGCCGCCGAGCACGCCCATCGCCACGGCGACCAGCACCGACGCGATCAGGATCCCCGGCGTGGGCTCGAACGTGAACACGATCTCCGAGAAGCTCGCGAAGTTGATGGTCGAGAAGCGCACGAACCGCATCCCGAGCGCGGCGAGCACCCCGAGCGCCCCGCCGACCAGCGCGAGCAGGACCGACTCGATCAGGAACGACGTGAGGATGCTCAGCCGCGAGAAGCCGAGCGCCCTCAGCGTGCCTATCTCGCGCTGCCGGTTGGCGATCGACGCGTGCATCGTGATCATCGCCCCGATCATCGCGCCGATCGAGAAGAAGACCGCGATCAGCACGCCCATCGCCTTGATGAACATGCTCGTCCCCTCGGACTGCTTCTCGTAATAGTCGCTCTCGCGCATCACCTCGAGGCCGAGGTTCCGGTTCTGCTCGATCGAGGCCTCGAACGCGTCGAACTTGCTGGCCGAGGCGAGCCGCGCGCGCACCGCCGACACGCTCCCCTCGCGGCCGAACGCCGAGCGCGTCGTGTGCAGATCCGCCCAGACCTCGGACTCCGACGACGAGCCGCCGTCCGAGAACACCCCGACCACCTTCACCGGCCGGTTCTTGCGCAGCTCGAACGACTCGCCGATCGACAGGCCCTTGAAGCGGCCGTGGATCGCCTGCCCCACGATCACCTCGTCCGTGCCCGGCTGCGCCGGCCGGCCCTCGATGATCGTCACCTGCGGGCGGAAGGCGAGCACGTCGTCGGGCACGCCGCGCACCTGGACGTTCGAGACGCCGTCCGTGCCGAGCTTGTCGAGGAGGATGACCGCCACCACCTCCCCCACCCCGTCCGGCTTGCCGTCCTGCCGCCGCGCCACCTCGGGGCCCGCCAGGATCACGCCGATCTGCTGCTCGTCGACGCTGCTCGCCATCTCGACGTCCGAGCCCTTCCGGATCACCACCACGACGTCGCTCCGCGCGGTGCGCCCCAGGGTGCGCTCCACGCTGTTCGCCAGCATCAGCACCGAGGCGAAGACGAACACCACGAGGCCGAGCCCGGCCGCCGTCGCGACGGTCGTCGTCTTCCGCACCACCAGGTTCCGCACGTTGTAAGCGACGGGGATCATGAGCGCTCTCTCCCGCTTTCAGGGTGTCGAGGACAGGCTGCCACGCGGCTCGCTCACGCCACGCGCCGCAGCGCGTCCGTGACCGACAGCTTCGAGGCGCGGTGCGCCGGGATGAGCGATGCGGCCAGCGACAGCCCCATCGAGAGCAGCACCGCGAGCACCATCGTCGCCGGATCGATCCGGAAGTAAGGGAACATGCCGCCCATGTTCTCCTCCAGCCACCGGCCCATCCCGAGCTCGACGATCGGATAGGAGATCGCGAGCCCCACGAGCCCCGCGAGCAGCCCGACCGTCGCCGCCTCCCCGACGATGAAGATCCTCACGTGCTTCGGCTCGAACCCGAGCGCGCGCAGCACGCCGTACTCCCGCGTCCGCTCCCGGACGCCCATGGCCATGGTGTTGCCCAGGATCATCATCATGATGAGGAGGATGATGATCGACACGACGTTCAGCGCCGTCAGCACCGCCGACATCATCGCCATGAACGACAGGTTCATCGCCCGCTCGCTCATCGTCGCCGTCTGCACGTCCTTCTCGTCGAAGATCTTGTCGATCGCCGCGCTGATCTCCGCGCTCCGCGACGGCTCGTCGATCCGCGCGGCCATCCACCCGATCTGGTCGCGCTGCTTCTCGGGGATCGACTCGTTCAGGTAGTCGTAATGGAAGATGAACTGGGACCTGTCCATGGACTTGCGCGTGGCCGTGTAGATCCCCGAGATGTTGAACTGCCACGGACCGGGGTAGATCGACCCCTCCAGCGTCACCGTGTCGCCCACCTTCACGCCCTTCTCGCCGAGCCTGCTCGCGAGGACGTCGCCGATGATGGCGCCCTTGCGGTCGGCCATCCACCGCTCCATGTCCGCGGGGGCGACGACCATCTCGTCATAGACCTTGAAGAAGGTCGCCGAGTCGACCGCCATCGAGCCGAAGAAGTTGTTGGCGTCGCGCGGGTCCTTGCCGCCGAACCAGTTCATGAACGTCCCCTCCGTCACGCCGGGGACCTCGCGGACCGTGGCCATGTAGCGCTTCGGCAACGGCAGGATGAACGAGATCTTGTGCCGCGTCGCGATCCGGTCCTTCGCCGCGTAGTCGGCGGCGACGTTCCACGCCGACAGCACCGTCCGGAGGAGCACGAACGCGAGCACCGCCACCGCCGCGCCGATCACGGTCAGCAGCGTCCTGAACTTGTTCCGGAGGACGTTCCTGGCGGCGACGGAGACGAGGTTCATGACAGGTTCCCCTTGTCGAGCCGGCGCGTCACCGTCGCGCGCTCGGCCGCCTGCGGATCGTGCGTGACCATCAGGATGGTCTTCTTGAACTCCTTGTTGAGCTTCTCCAGGAGCGTCAGGATCTCATCGGCGCTCTTGCGATCGAGGTCGCCCGTCGGCTCGTCCGCCACGATGATCGTCGGGTCGTTCACGATCGCCCGCGCGATCGCCACCCGCTGCTCCTGACCGCCCGAGAGCTGCCGGGGATAGTGGCCCATCCGCTCCTCGAGCCCGACCACGCGCAGCGCCGTCTGCGCGCGCTTGCGCCGCTCGGCCGCCGACAGGCTCGTGAGCAGGAGCGGCAGCTCGACGTTCTCAACCGCGGTGAGGACCGGCATCAGGTTGTACGCCTGGAAGATGAAGCCCATGGTCCGCGACCGGAAGCGCGCCAGCTCGCCGTCGCCCATCCGCGTGAGCTCCTGCCCCGCCACGCGCGCCGTGCCGCGCGTCGGGCGATCGAGCCCGGCGATGAGGTTGAGGAGCGTCGATTTGCCCGAGCCCGAGGGCCCCATCAGCGCCTCGTACGACCCTTCCGGGATGTCGAGCGTGATGTCGTCGAGCACCACGATCGGCTCCTTGTCGCGGAAGTAGGTCTTGCCGACCCCTTGCAGCTCGACAATGGGCTTCGGCTTCCCCTCGCGATACCCCTCGCTCATTCGCTCCCCTTTTCCTTCTCTTTGATCTTCTGGCCGTCCGCGAGCTCGGGGGACGGCCTCGCCACGAGGCGCGCCCCGGGGGCCGGACCGTCGAGCAGCTCCAGCCCGCCCGGCGCCGGCCCGCCCACCTTGATCGGCACCATCTTCGCCTGGCCGTCGTTGACCACGAACACCACCTTGGCGCCCGCCCGCTCGGCGATCGCGGCCTCCGGCACGACCCGCTTCGGCGGCTCCTTCATCGCCTCCTCGGACAGCGCCTCGGCGAGGAAGCTCACCCGCGCGCTCATCTCCGGCAGCGCCTCCTTCACCTCCCCGACGAACTTCACCTTCACCGGGATGGTCGCCTTGGCGCGGTTCACCCGCTTGCCGATCTCCAGCGTCGTGCACCGCAGGCGCTTCTGCGGATAGGCGTCGAGGACGATCTCGCACGGCTTGCCGGGCTCGATGAGGTAGAGCCGCGTCTCCGGCACGTCGGTCTCGACGACGAGCGACGTGAAGTCGGCGATCTCGAGCAGGTGGGGCAGCTCCAGGCCGGCGACCTCCCCCACCTCCGGCGGCTTCGTCATGATCGTGCCGCTGATCGGCGCGACGATCTTCCGGTCGGCCAGCGTGACCCGCAGGCTCTCCACGTCGGCGGCCGCGGCCTTGACCTCCGCGTCCACGGCCCGGGCCGACTCCTCGAGCGAGCGCATGCGCGCGGTCAGGTCCTCCATGGAGGCGCGGCCGGTCACCTGCCGCTCGACCAGCGCCCGCTCCCGCGCGACCTGCTGCTCGACCTCGACGATGCTCGCCCGCGAGGCGGCGGCGCGCGCCCGCGCCGCGGCGACCTTGGCCTGGGCCGCGGCGACGAGGCTCCGCTGGTCCGCGTCGTCGAGCTCCAGGAGCGGGTCGCCCTGCTTCACCACGTCGCCTTCCTTGACGAACACCCGGGCGATGCGGCCGGGGATCTTCGCCCCGACGCGGGAGACGACCTGCGGGACCACATACCCCGTCGACGTCACCGAGATCGACGCCTGCGCGGGCGAGACGAGCGCCACCTCCGTGGTGGCCACCTCGGTCTTGAAGATCGCGCTCTGCGCCCGGGGCGCGACGAGCACGGCCACCCCCGCGACCGCCGCGAGCGCGAGCGCGGTCATGACGGCGGTGCGCAGCGGCCTCCGCCGGTCGGGATCGACGTCCCGCTGGATCCGGAGCGAGGCGAGATCCGAGCTGAGCTGATCGGCCACGGCGCCCCCTTAACACGCTTCAGGCGTGGCGTTTATATTCTAACGTTAATTCCTGACACGCGGCGTCCGTCCGGCCCGATCCGCGGCTGACGTCCCGGCCGGCTCGACCCGGGCGCGGCGCTGCTTCCAGAGCACAGCGCGCAAAGGCAACAACCGGTGGCAATACGCCCGTCCAGACTACAATGCATCGCGCGCGATGCCTCCTGTGCCCGGGCCCACCGCGCGGCGCCCGGACCGCGCCCCGGCGCGCGTCGCCCTGGAGGTGATGCGCCGTGCGCGCCGGTCATTCGTAGGCGATCGACCAGCCGTTCGAGCCGCAGCACTCGAAGGAGATGTTCTCGTCGTCGCCGCCGCCGCCGACCATGCGGAGCGTGGCCTGGCTGGACACGACGCCGCTCACCGCGAAGCTCGTGTCGCAAGCGGCGGTGACCTCGAGGGGAGTCGGCCCGTCGAAGGTCACGACGAAATCGGCGGTCTCGCCGTCGTTGCAGCCGACCGAGATACCCACGCTCGCGATCGCGCGTTCGGCGCCGAGATCACACGGGTATTCGTCGCCCACGGCGATGGCGCCCGCGCCGGGGCAGAGCACCTCGCGGGGCCCGCACGGGGCGCAGGCGCCGCCGCAGTCGACGCCGGCCTCGCCCTCGTCCTCCGCGCCGTTGAAGCAGGGGTCGTCGCCGAAGTCGGCGAGCCCGTAGACGCAGAGCTGGTTGGAGAACGACGGCAGGAAGACCTTGCCGTCGGCGATGGTGGGCGGCGAGAACTTGGCGAAATCGCCGCAGTCGTCGCGCGCGGCGACCTGCTGCGAGGTCCAGAGGACGCGCGAGAGGTCCGACGCGTCGAACGCCTCCAGGACCCCCGGGCGCACGGCCTGGTTCGCGTCGCCGCGGAGCGGGTGCGTCGCCCACAGGATGCCGGTGCCGGGGGCGCTGCCGCTGGCGGAGAGCGAGAGGATCCCGCCCGGCATGCCCGGCGGCGCCGGCCGCTCGCTCTGGCCGGCCGGCTGGAACTGCGCGCCGTCCCAGCGGAAGCCGCGGAGGTGGTTGTTCTCGCCCCACACGTAGATCATCGGGCCGTCCGGCAGATCCCAGGCGATGGGGGAGCCGTGGACGTGGTCCGGCGTCACCGGGAACGACTGGAGTATCTGCGTGTCGCCCTCCGGGCGGAACCCGCCCAGGTCATCGCGATCGAGCACGTACACGTAACCGCCCTTGCCCGCGCCGACGAGCAGGTTCGAGCGCGGCAGGAGGAGCGCGCCGGACGAGCCGAGATCGAGGTCGAGCTCGTTGAGGTAGTCGACGTTGTACGGCGTGAAGTGGTCGAGCACCTCGAGCTCGGGAGACAGCCGGACGACGCTGCTGCCGAAGTTCTCGGCGCCGTCGAAGGTGCCATTGCCGGTCAGGAGGTAGACGCTGCCGTCGGCGTCGACGCTCACCCCCTGCCCTGCCATCCAGATGCCGCCCGCCCAGCCGCCGGGCGTGTCGTTCCAGGCCGCGCGCTGCTTCAGCGTCGCGGCGTCGTGGGCGAGGACCCAGCCGTGGTAAGGACCGGTGTCGCAGTAGCCGGCGAAGGCGATGTAGACCATGCCGTTCGCGAGCGCGAGCGCCGGCCGCTGGTTCTCGATCGCCGCGTCGAAGACGACCGTGCCGTCCGCGCTGCCCTCGCCGGTGCCCGGCGCGCTGGCCTCGAGGACGACAGGGCTGTTCGGCCGCTCCGCGCCGGTGGCGAGGTCGAGCGCGCGGAGCCGATAGACCTGCTCGCCGCCGTTCTCCTTGGTCTTCGGGACCACGTAGATGGTGCCCGTGGCTTCGTCGATCACGGGCGTGCTGAGGATGCCGATGTTGCCGCTGATGTCCCGGTAAACGCCGCACGCCTGGCCGACGTCGAGGTGGTCGACGGGCGTCACGCCGTTCGCCGGGTCGTTGAAGTTGACGTGCCAGAGCGGCTCGCCGGCCTGCGGGTCGCGGGCGTCGAACGCGTAGACCGAGTTGTTCATCGTGGCGACGTAGACGACGTCGCGCGCGCCCTGGCCGGGGATGGTCACGCCGGACACGTAGAGCGGCTGCGCGTAGATCTGGTCGTCGACGGCGCGCCGGAACAGGAGCCCGAACTGGCTCGCGTTCACGTTCTCGGTGGTGAGCGTTGTCTCGGCGAGGTTCGCGCCGGTGCGCGCGTTGTCGTTGTGGAACGTGAGGACGCGCGCGCCGCCCGGCGCGGCGGCGCCGCCGCCGCCGCCCTGATCATCCGCTCCCGCGGCGCCGCCGGTGCCGCCGTTGCCGCCCGCGCCCGGGACCGGCGACACGACCTCTGGAGCGACGCACGACGCGGCCGCGGCGCCGAGCGCCAGGGAGAGCCCGAGCGCGGCGCCGGCCGTGAGGTGCCGGCGCGGGGCGCTCACGCGCCGGCCTGTGGAGAGCGAGCTTGCCATGACGAGCCTTTCGAGAAATCGAACCGAAGCGCGCCGGGGCGCGCAGGCGCGATGTCCCCGGACGACCGACGATCGATGAACCACCGGCGACCGACGGAGGCGTGGCGGTGGCTGCTCGCCTCCGCTCATGAATGCGCCGGGCTCGCCCGTCCTTCATGTCATCGCGCCCGGCCGTGTCGTTTTCCTGGGGTCGGTGCCGGTCGCGCCGCGCGGGCGCGCCTCGTGCACTAACATCGGTTCCATGTTCGGCATCGTGCTCGATCGCGCCTCGCGGCGCTCGCTGGCGCTCCAGCTCGCGGACGGGCTGCGCAGGGCGGTCGTCGCCGGAGAGCTCGCGCCCGGCGCCAGGCTTCCGCCCTCGCGCCAGCTCGCGGCGGAGCTGGGTATCTCCCGGCGGCTGGTGACGGACGCCTATGAGCAGCTCACCGGCGAGGGCTATTTCGAGACCCGCGCGGGCCACGGGACCTACGCCGCCACGCTGCCGGTGCGGGCGCCGCACACCAGCGTCTCGGCGGCGGCCGCCCTCCGGCGGCGCCGGCCCCCCCTCCGCTTCGACTTCACCCCCGGGATCCCCGATCTCGCCAGGTTCCCGCGGCAAGCGTGGCGCCGCGCCGCCGACGACGCGATCTCGCTGGCGCACGCCGCCGATCTCTCCTACGGCCCACCGCTCGGCGACGCCCGGCTGCGCCAAGCCATCTCCGACTACCTGTACCGGTTCCGCGGGCTGGCCGCCGATCCGGAGCAGATCTGCATCACCTCCGGCACCTCGCATTCCCTGTCGCTTCTCTCACGGCTCCTCCCCGCCACGACCCTTTTCTGCGAGGAGCCCGGGCTCACCTTCGCCCGCGACGCCTTCGCCTCGGCCGGGTTCCGCTGCCGCCCCGTGCACGTCGACGACTCCGGCGCTCTCCCGTCCGGCCTGGGCGACGTGCCCCGCGGCGCGCTCTTCTACCTGACTCCCTCCCACCAGTTCCCGATCGGCGCCCTCCTGCCGCTCAAGCGACGGGTGAAGTTCCTGGAGCTGGCCACCTCGGCGGAAGGGCTGGTGCTCGAGGACGACTACGACTCGGAGTTCCGCTTCCGCGGCAGCCCGGTCCCACCGCTCGTCTCGCTCGACGCCGAGCGCGTCGTCTATCTGGGGACCTTCTCGAAGTGCCTCGCGCCCTTCGTGCGGGTCGGCTACCTCATCGCCCCGCCCCACCTCGTCGGCCCGATCGCCGACCTGGTGCGGCGCACCAACCTCCGGGGCTCCATCCCACACCAGCGGACGCTGGCCCGCTTCATCGAGGAGGGCGATCTCGAGCGCCATATCTTCGCCATGAAGCGACGCTACCGCGCCCGGCTGGAGGCCATCCTCGCCTTCCTGGAGACCCGGTATGGAGATCAGGTCCGCACCGGCGGCGGCGAGACCGGATTCCACCTGCACGTGCGCTTCAGCGCGCGGCGCTTCGGCCCGAGCTTCACCGACACCTGCAGCGCGGAGGGGCTGCGGATCTCGACCGAGGACGAGTTCCGGGCCGAGCCATCGAGCGCGAGCGACGCGCTGGTGCTCGGCTATGGCAACGTGGAGGACGAGAAGCTCGACGAGGGCCTCGAGCTGCTTGGAGCCCTCGTCGAGCGGAATGCGGACCGTGAGATCCGTTCGCCCTGAGCCCTTCGTCTCCGCCTTCGGCGCTGCGCTCAGCGCAGGCGGAGTCGAAGGGCGGCCCTACAGGTTCCTGTCCTCGTACGCCACCAGCTCCGATACCTGGCGCGCCTGCTCGGCGGTGAGCGGCCCCTTCTCCATGGCCCGCGCGTTCTCCACGGCCTGGGCCGCGTTCTTGAAGCCGGGGATGGGGATGGTGTTCGGGCTCTTGGCCCAGATCCACGCCAGCGCGCCCTGAACCAGGGTCCGGCCGTTGCTGGTCAGGATCTCGCGGGCGGCCTCCAGGCGGCGGGCGTAGTTGGGGTTCACCTTGCCGTCCTTGAACCAGGTGATCCACTCGAAGTTGCTGGTGCGCACGTCGCCGCGGGGCAAGGTCTCGCCCTTCGTGTACCGGCCCGAGAGCATGCCCATGGCGAGCGGGCTCCGGCACAGGAGCGCCAGCCCCTTGCCCTCGCCGTAGGCGATCAGCCGATCGTTCCCCTCGAACACGTTGAGCAGGATCTGGGCCGCGCCGCAGTGCGGTCCGCGGGCGAAGACCTCGACCGAGGCCTTCACGTCGGTGCTCCAGCCGTAGGTGCGGATCTTCCCCTCTTTCACGAGCTGATCGAGCACCTCCACCACCTCACCGGCCTTCTCCGGCGGGTACTCCCAGATGTGGAGCTGGTAGAGGTCGATTCGATCGGTCCCCAGCCGCCGCAGGCTCCCCTCCACGGCACGCCGGATGTATGCCGGGCTGGCGTCGGTCCTGCCCAGGTTGGCGTGCTTCTCCTCGAAGAGGTGACCGAATTTGGTGGCCAGGGTGACGCTGTCGCGAATCTCCCGGATGGCCTTCCCGACCAGGACCTCGCTGTGCCCCGACCCGTACACGTCGGCGGTGTCGAGCAGCGTGACGCCAGCGTCGATGCCGGCGCGGATGGCCCGGACCGACTCCGCGTCGTCGGTGCCGTGCCACTCCCAGCTCGCGGCCGGGTCGTTCCACTTCCCCGCGATGGCCCAGCATCCCAGGCCCAGCGCGCTCGTCTCGATACCCGCTCTCTCCCATCGTCGCTTCATGGCGTCCTCCTCCTGGACCCAACGTCCGGGGCCATGTATGAGGCCGCAGGCGCGCGGGGACGAGGACCGCCGCTGCGGCTCCGGCGTGGACCACCGGGAGAGCAACGGTCGGGGGCGGGCGGCTTCGTTATTCGGCGAAGATCTCGTCGAGAGAGCCGGCGCTCATCGCCCGCAGCAGCCAGCGCTGCAGCGTCGCGGGCTCCTGACAGGCCAGCAGGCGGGCGCGCGCTTCGTCCAGGCACGGGATCTGGCGCATGGAGAGCGCGGCCAGGATGGCCTCTCGCAGGCCCGCCATGGCCTGCTCGGCCTGCGCCTGCGCCTGCTCGGCCTGCGCCTGCGCCTGCTCGGCCCTTGCTTCGAGGCTCTCCATCATCCCTTTCAGCCGGCCGATCAGGTCCGCGGAGCCGAACAGCTCGGCCATGCCGTGGAAGAACTGGAGCCGGTCGCCGACGACCGCCAGGTCGAGACCCAGCACCGACGAAGTATGGCGCCCCATCTGCGGCACGATGCGCTGGTAGCGCGCGGCGTCCGGCCCTGGCAGCCGGTAGCCATGGACCTGCTGCCGGAGCCGGTCGTAGACGAAGTACTCGGGGATGCCCAGGCGCGCGTAGCGCTCGACGTTGGCGACGAGATCCTTGTTCCGGTTGCCCTGATGGAGCACCTCGAGGACCATGCTCAACCCCCTGCCCTCGTCGGCCACCACCCACGCCATCGGCGGGTCATCCTCGGGCTGTGGCACGTCCGGTACAGCGAGGATATCCGGGACGAAGGCCTCTTCACCCGGGTAGACGACAGCCAGCTTGTCGGCCAGGTAGATGACGCGCCCTGTGGCTCCGAAGTGCAGGCTGAGCATGTCGATCGCTCGCCGCCTGGCCTGATAGTGAGGTCGCCCCTCGGCCATGGCGCTCCGCGGGTCCGACAGCGCGTCGAGGATCCTCACCAGCAGGCGCTCGCGCTCCGCCGGGGTCATCGCGCGCCACTCTTCCTCTGTCGGAGCGATCAGCGGGGGGGCGGGCGGCCCCGGCGTCCCGGAGGCGGGTAGAACCATGCCGAGAATCTAGCACCGAACGCCGTCGCGGCGGCGGCGGGGATGCGTTCGCGCTCGAGCTACGTCCACGCTGGCGAGCTATGCTCGGGGCTCACACGAAGGTCAGGACGGGCTTCACGTCCGCCGGCTGGCGCACGAGCGCGTCGGTCCAGCGGTGGAGCGGCACGCGGCGCGAGATGAGGCGGTCGAGCCACGCTTGGTCCGCCCTGGAGAGCGACGCTGCCGCTGCCTGGAAGTGCCTCCGGTTGGCGGTGACGGTGCCGAACACCACGCTGTTCTCGAGCACCATCTTCCGGTTGAGCCGCTGGATGTCGACCGAGATCATCCGCTCTCCCATCGAGATGCCTGTCAGGCAGACGACGCCGGCTGGGGCCACGATCTGCATGGCGCCGTGGATGAGCCGGTCGTCGCCGGTGCACTCGAGCACGACGTCCGCGCCGGCGCCGGCTTCCTGGACGCTGCCTGTGTGGTAGGTCGCCCCGAGGTCGCGGACGAGCCCGGGCTTCGGCCCGTCGGTCACGCGGTCGAGGACGCGCACCTCGAGCCCCCGCTGCACGCCGAGCAGGGCCGCGAGCAGCCCGATCGGGCCCGCCCCCGTGACGAGGACGCGCTGCGGCGTCCAGCTCGTGCGCGCGCCGATGCGCTCGATCTGCTCCCACGCCTTGGCCACGACGCTCGCGGGCTCGAGCAGGACGCCGCGCTCGCCGAGCTTCCTGTCGACGGCGACGGCGTGCTCCGGCCGGGTGCGGTAGCGCTCCGAGGCGAAGCCGTCCGCCGACTTGATGCCGCGCTCGGAATACTGGCCGTTCCGGCACATGTCGCACTCTCCCGCCGCGCAGCTCGCGCACGGCACCGGGTCGGGGTGGCGCACGACCCCCACCACCCAGTCGCCCTTCTCCAGCCCGCACCCGGCCGGCGCCTCGAGCACCTCGCCGAGCGACTCGTGCCCGATCACGAGCCGCGCCTTGCCCGGCGGCGCGAAGCCGTAGGCGCCCTCCAGGATCTCGAGGTCCGTGCCGCACACCCCGACGGCGAGCGTCTCGACCAGCACCGGCCCGTGCTCGACCGGCGGCTCGGGGATGTCCTCCAGGAGACCGGAGCGCGGTTTGCCGGGCTCCACCGTGATCGCGCGCATCGAGCTCGTACCTTCCTTGGGCCCGGAGCGGAGCCCCGCGGGGGCGCTGGCGGGCGAGATCGGATGACGGGGGATAGGCCTGCGGATTCGCCGGCGTTTCGCGGGCGGAAAGCGAGACGACATCGCAGATCGACGGATCTGTCAATGACGGACAGCCACCCTGCGGCGAAGGTGGCGGAGCAGACGGCAGGTGTGCTGCAAGTCGCGCACGAGGTGGGATGGATGCAGGACGACGGCCGGGAGGGGCGAGCGTCGGAAAGGTGACCTTGGCGTGTCCGCGGCGACGGCGTGTGGGGCGATGGCAAACTTTGCCGTGCCTCCACGTTCATGGCTGGCAATCGTTACCAGGACGGCAAGGATTGCCATGCGCCTGCTGGCCCCGCGGGCGAGCTCGAGTGCGCGGCAGCCGCTCGCGCGCCGCGCTCGGCTCGTCGCGCCGCGCGCTTTCGTCGGAGCGGCCCTCACGCGCCGGGGCGGCACGCCGCTTGCGATAGCGCCCTGCCAGCCGGACTGCCACGGCCGGCGCCTGGGCAGGCGAAGCGGTGCCCGGGAGCGCGAGGTGACGATGTGACGCCTCCAGGCCGGGCGACACCACGTCAAAGGCAGCGTGAGGTTCAGGCCAGCGCGTTCAAATGGATATTACTATGTTCACATCAGAGCGAAGACGGTCATTTTACTCCGTGGCTGGGGCGTGCGCTCTTGCCTCGATCTCGGTGGGTTGCGCACAGCCCGTGGACGAGGAGGTCGACGCTGAGCACGGCGTTCATCGGGCGTCCAGCGCTGCGCTCACGAGCGCGACGCTGGTGCGGCTCGCCGGCTACGTGGGGGCCGGCAGCGCCGGAGCGCCAGGCGACGCCGGGCTCCCTCACGTGAAGGTCACCCTCACCGGCTCGCAGAACGAATCGATGTACACTGATCTGAACGGCAACTACCAGTTCCTGGTGCCTGCGGGCAGCTCCAATTCAGTCAGCGTATCGATGCCCGGGGCGACGTTCACCACCCTGGACAACTTCAACCTGAACAACGTGCAGGGCGATAAGTTCGTCAGGTATTCCTGCGTGTCGGGGTGCACCGTTCCGAGCCCGCCGCTCTGCGAGGCGGGGGCATCGGCGAGCGACTGCCTGGAAGCGCTGGCGTTCGACCCGAGCAACCCGGGGAGCAGTCTTGCCTTCTACCGCGATCGGCCGCTCGTGTCATGGAACCCCGATCTCAAGCACGCGATCATCGTGATTCACGGTCACCGAGGCGACGCGGACGCCACCTTCAGGGCAGTCAAGGCGGCGCTCGGCCCGCGAACGGACACGATCGTGATCGCGCCGTACCTGGGAGGCAGCTCCAGCCCCTCGGCGCAATGGCCCACGGGCTGCACGGACTGCCTGAGCTTCGACGACTGGGCGAGCGGCGGCCAGGACGAGAGCGACGTCACGGACTCCTTCACTCAGCTGGAGTGGCTCGCGGAGAGATTGCGGTCGACGTACCCGCTCGAATCCATCACGTTCGCTGGCTTCTCCGAAGGTGGCCAGGCCGTTCAGCGCTTTGCGGCGATGAGCAAGGGGCTCCCCGGCGCGGCCACCCACGCCGGGCTACAGGTGCGCTTCGTCGTCGCGAGCCCCTCGTCGTACGTCTACCTCGACTCGGCGCGGCTCGAACGCGACGACGACATGTGCCCCGACGAGGAAGGCAGATGCGACGTGAGAGACAATTTCAGCACGGACGACGAGCTCTGCGATGGCACGTACAACGAGTACAAGCATGGCCTCACGTACATCCCCGACCACCTCAAGACTCGACTCGATGGACTGGCGAAGCGCGGATATCGCTACCTCGAGAACGATGTCACGTATCTCGTCAATACGGGGGACGCTTGCGCCAAACCCTATACCGGCACCGGCATGGGGGAGATCAGCCGCCCTGCCGATCTGTGCCGTGACCTCGTGCAAGGCCCCCACGACAACTCTTACCGCATGCAGCGGGGGCTCGTCTATTTCAACTACCTCAAATACATCTCGCAGAAGTGGGGCAAATCCATGGACAGCCATCGGCTTTATATAGTCGACGGCGCCCAGAGCGGCTGCGGGCACGATTCCGCGTGCATGTACGGCTCACAGATCGGGCGGGACGTGTTGCTCGGGAACCCGGTGTCACCGGCGTTCGACCCCGCGACGACCACGACGATCGGCGACTATACCGGAGCCGCGACCTGCAAGCAGTGAGCTGGCCTTTCAGGTCCTCGCCCCTCGGGTCGCCTTGAGGAAGGTTCATCCGGCCAGCGCGAGCTGCCTCTGGTCCGGGATATTTACTCGATCTCTACGCAGATGGCATCGCCGAGCGGGCGAGGGTCGGTCGCGCGGACGTTGCAATCGTAACCTGCACCGTCAATGGAGCCGCCTCCACCGATCCTCGCGATCCCCCAGAGCCCGACGTGAGAGCATATCTCATCCGAGTAGGCGGAGGCGGTGGCGAAATCCACGTGCTCGAAGCCTTCCAGACACTGCTCTCCGCCTCTCACCACCGCAAAGGTGGTCCCGCCGATGTCAAAGAGCTCGTAGTTGGGCTTGCAGAGCGTGTACTCCAGCTCGCGGGTATCGTCAGCGTGCTGCTGGCAGCTGTTCCACGGGCCATCTATCGAAGACCCGCCTGCGATACGAAAGACGCCTGAATAGGGGAGCTCATCGCAGCTGGCGGCAAACGTCCAGAAGGCGTCGACTGGGGTCAACGGAGTGTACCCTGCGGGGCAACCGTCTCCTTCGTATACTCCGTACTCCACCGCCTGAGCTTGAGCGGGTGCGCCCAGCGAGACGCCTCCGACGACGAGGCTGCAGAGCAGGGCGCGCATGGGCATCATGTGAAAGATGTGTCTCATTTATTCGCCATTGTTTCGTTATGGTAGGTTATGGTTCCAGACCAGGCGCGTGGCCGGGCGCAGGGGTTCATTGGCGTCACCCGGCGGATCATCGAGGCCAGGTTCCATCCGCCGTGATGCCCTCTGCACGGGCGGGCCACAAGAGCGGCCCGCCGCAGCCCGAGGTCCGGAGACAGGCGCATCCGGCCCGCCCCGCGACCGCGCGAGGATCACGTCCAGAGTATGCGGCGACACGGTGGGCGGCGCCAGACAGCGGGCTGGAACGGCGGCGTTCGAGAAATGAAACAGTGATATCGCTGCTGCGGGCAGTGAGCCGGGAAGCGAACCGCCATGATGTAAAGGGCGCCAGGAAACCAGGGGATCGCTCAGCGGATCGCCGGCGCTCCCGCACGGCGGGCCAGGAACCTCGCCGTCCCGCACCTGGCGGTGCGTTTCACAAACGGACCCGGAACGCTCCCCGTAATTCTAGATATGAGCACACGCTTTCATCCCCCCGGGGACCGCTCCCGCGCTCCTCTCTGGAATTCCGTTCACGCTGCCGCACTCGAAGTTCTCCCCGGCGCGCTCCGGCGCCTCGGGGTCGCCGGGCCCGACATCGACGACCTGTCCCAGGACGTCCTGCTCGCGGCGTACGAGAGGCTGGATCGGCTCGATCCCGCCTACCCCGCCTCCGCCGGCCATCCGCCGCCGCGTGAGGCCGTCTCCGCGGGCGCGCCTCGCCCCGCCGGCGCAGAGCGCGTCAGGGAGCGAGCCGTCCCGATGAGCCGCGCCAGGGCCAGACACGGGCTCGGCGCGCACCCGGCCCGCCGCATCGTCGGGCGCCGTCGGGGCGCCTCGGGCCTGGCGCGCGCCGCCTTCGCCGCGGTCCTCGGCCTGCTCTGGATCGCCGAGGCGCACGCCGCGCCGGCTCCGCCCGAGGTCATGATGCGGCTCGAGATGACCCGGGGCCCCGGCGCCGAAGCCTGCCCCGACGAGACGTTCCTGCGCACGGAGGTCGCACGCAGGTTCGGCGCCGACCCGTTCCAGGACGACGCGCCGCAGGTGCTCAAGGTCAGGGTGTGGCGCGAGGGGCCGGAGTTCACGGCCTCGATGTCGCTGCGCGACCGCGAGGGCGAGACCCGGTGGGCCGACGGATTCGGCACCCGGATCGGCTGCGAGGAGCTGCTCTACGGCGTGGCCCTCGCGATCGCGGTGCAGATCATGGACGTGCCGGAGCCGGCTCCACGGGCGCACGAGCCCTCGCCGAGGCCCCCGCAGGCGCCCCCGCCGCCCCCGCCGGCGCAGCGCCCCGCGCCGGAGCCACCGCGCGCTGTCGAGCGATCGCACGACAGCGCGCGGCCGCGGGCGGCACCCGCGGAGCGGCTGCAGCTCGAAGCGGGGCTCGGGGCGATCCTTGGCCTGGGGATCACCCCGGGCGCCGCGGCCGGGATGACGCTGTCCCTCGGCGTTCGGCGGTCTGACTGGTCGATCGCGGTGGAGGGGCGCGGGCTCGCCGCGCTCGCGCAGGAAGTCGAAGCGATGCCCTTCGGCATCAGGGCATTCACGGCGGCTGCCGTGGCCTGCCATCGCGGCCAGCACCTGTTCGGCTGCGGGGTCGCCACCGCCGGCGTGGTCCGGTTCGTCCCTCGGGACCCGTGGACCATCAGCTCACCCAGCCAGCCGATGGTCGGCGTCGGCCCACGGCTCGGCAGCGCGTGGCCCCTCTCGGACAGGTGGTCCGCGTACGCTTACGCGGAAGCCGTCTGGATCGTTGCGGATGCGGTTCTTCGACGCGAGAAAGATGGAAGCGAATCGCTTCCAGCCCTCAGCTGGTCGTCACCCCCGGCCAGCGCCGCGCTCGGATTCGGTGTCACGGCAACGTATTGAACCAGCGCGAATGACCATGGGAGGTTTTATCACTCAACATGACAATCCTCTGGAGGAATCCGCAATGACACATGCAGCCGCCTGTCTCATGGATCTCCATTGTCAGCATGAAGCACCATCCGTTAGCTTGTCCGGCATGCGCGTCTTCTCCTGGTTGTTCGTGGGAATGTTCTCGTGGATGGGCTGCTCCGGCGACGCGATCGTCCACGGTCCTTGTCAGCCTCAGGAATACGGCCACCCGGGCTGCCCGTGGCCCGAGGAAGGTGGCGGCGGGGCCGGCGGTGATGGCGGCAGCGGCGGCGAGGGCGGCACCGGGGGGGCCGGCAGCGGCGGCGATGAAACCGCCTGCGCCGGCGACTGCATCCCGCCGGCGCCGCTCGGATGGTTCGGCCCGGCGCTGCTCTGGTACGGCCCGCCGGACCAGGAACCGGACTGCCCCGCCGCCGCGCCGAACCTCGGCTACGAGGGCTTCGCCGACCTGGCGCCGGCGCCGTTCGCCTGCGCGGCCTGCCTTTGCGATCCGCCGGACGCGGCTGCAGCCTCGTGCCAGCTCCCGGCGGGCTGGTCGGCGCACGCGGCAACGTGTGCCGCCACTGGCCCCGACACCGTCGAGACCGCCTTCGCGGCGCCCGAGGCCTGGGACGGCGCCTGCACCCCCGCGAACGCGATCCCCGCCGGCCAGGACTGCGGCGGGCAGCCCTGCGTGCAGTCGCTCTCGATCGACGCGCCCACCGTGCTGGTGACCGCCGCCTGCACGCCCAGGGTGGACGAGCCGCCGCCGCCGGCTCGCCTCGATCCCTGGCAGACCCGGGCGCGCGCCTGCCTGCCCGGCGCCTACACGGAGTGCCCGGGCGACAGGAGCACCTGCATGCCGTCGCCGGAGCAGCCCGGGGTCACGCCGCCCGGCGGCTTCCTGACGTGCATCTTCCACGAGGGCGACGTGACCTGCACGGCCCCTTACCTGGACAGGCACGTCTTCTACGGCCGCGCCGACGACACGCGCAGCTGCTCCGAGTGCGCCTGCGGGGAGCCCGAGGGCGCGTCATGCACCATCATGGCCTCGGTCTACAGCGACGGGGCGTGCGCGCAGACGCTCGTCTCAGCCGTCGTCAGCTCGACAACGCCGTTCTGCGGGGTCACGCCGCCCGGTGTCGGCCTTGGCAGCAAGTCGGCGGCGGTCGTCGCCGTGGATCCCGGCGCCTGCGCGCCGAGCGGCGGAGAGCCGGTCGGCGAGCTGCTGCCGGCGGCGCCATCGACGTTCTGCTGCCAGGTCTAGAATACCGAGCACGTTGATACGCTGAGGAATGAACCGCCAAGCACGCCAAGCACGCCAAGCACGCCAAGCACGCCAAGCACGCCAAGAAGCGCGCCGACCGAGCAGCGCGCGGCGCGCGATCTCGGCTAAGTGTCATCGCACCTCGTGCGGCCTGGGCTAACCGCTGGGCAGCGCGGCAGCAGGCGTCGCCTGCGGCCCCGCGCCAGGCGGTGCGGCGGCAGGCGTGGCGCCGGCAGCTGGCGCGGCCTCCTCCGGCTCGGCGGCGGTGTCGCTGGACGACGCCGCGCGGCCGCCTCGGCCCTTGTAGAGCGACGGCGCGATCGTCTCGGCATCCCCCTCGTTCCAGCGCAGATAGCTGACGGCGCGGCGGGTCTGATCGTAAGCGTGCACGAGCAGTGAAAACGCGCGCGCCCGCTCATCCTCGTGACGGACCAGGCGAAGCGCTGGGGCAGCTGCTCCCGCGGCGTTCTCCGGCTCAACTGGCGCATCGTGCAGGCGCCGAGAACCCTTGTCGATTACGTGCTCGCCCACGAGCTCGCGCACCTGATCCACGACCACCATGGGCGGGAGTTCTGGGCAACGCTCGGCAGGGTGATGCCCGACTACGAGGCGAGGAGGGCCCGCCTGGGAGAGCTCGGACCTGCGCTTCTGTGGTGATGGAGTCTGCCGCAGTCGGTGATCTCCGTGCTCTCTCTGAGCCTCTGGGCTGCATGGGAACCCGCGCCGGAGGTGTCGATGGACGAGAGCACACGCACCTGGCGCATACCCCATGCCCGCCGCCTCGACGTCACTGACCTCCCTGCCCGGCCGGTGATGTGTCACTTTCTTTCAACGCCCGCACGCACCGTTCCGCCAGAGTATGGATCTCTTGAGCTGCTTGACGCGCCTCGTCGCTGTCGAAGCCCGGTCCAATCAGCCGATTGATCCGCTTGACCAGCTCGAGATTGCCAGCCGAGAAGTCGGCCGTTCCGACGCCGATCTTGCCCGCCGCGTGCAGTTCGATGAGCCGCTCGTACGCCCTTTGGAACGACGCGAGCCTCTCAAGGACGGCCTGGCGGTTTGCAACCACATAGGCCCACGCGGTAACGACATCGAGCGTGTGCGCCCCGTTGTAAAAGTCAACCAGCAACTCCTCAACATCCATCACATTTTCCCTCAACACTGTCCCGCTGCGCCGGAACAACGACCAGCGCACAGGCACAGCCGCACAGCATGAGCGCGCGCGCCTTCACCTTCAGCCGGTGCCTCATGTCCTCTCCCCGAATCCCGATGCTTCTCCTACCGGATGGCGCCGTCAACAGTAATCCAGGACACACTACGTCCGTGCTGTTCCTGCGCGGGCGTGCCAAGTGCGCCCGCGCTCGATCCTGACCGCCTCGCGCGCCTCGCCGCGCCGTCTCCAGAGGATCGCCTCGTCGCGCGCGGTCTTCTCCGTGCCTTTCACCGTCTCCGTCCTGCGCTTCGCGAGATCCTGGCGCTCGCCGCCACCGGCCTCTCGATGAACGAGATCGCCCAATCGCTCGCGCTCCCGCGCCCCACGGTCGCTACCCGCCTCCGCCTCGCGCGCCGCCTCTTCGCCCGCTCCCTCACCCGCTGGCGGAGGTGGCCCCGATGAGCCGCGCCCCCGTCGACGCTCCCGCCGAGACGGCGGCCGAGGTCCCGACCGCGACCGAGGCCGCCCTCATCGAGATGGTGCTCGGCATCCCCGGCGTTGCGCCGCGCATCCTCGGCACGGCCGCCCTCCCATCGCTCGGTCGCCTCTCTCCGGCGGCGCTGGCCGAGCGCACCCAGATCGCGCTCCTCGACGCAACCCGGCTCGCTGCTGCCTTCGGCTCAGGCGGCGCCACCGCGGCTCCACGACCAGGTTGGCCGAGGCAAGCTCAACAAGCGCAGGATCCTGATCGAGGAGCCGTATCCGTCTGGCGTCTATCAGGCGACGGCGTCGAACGGAGCGCACGTCAGTCAGACCATGACGCTGACGATCGATTGATCCCGAGGACCGGGCACGTGCACCGGAGGCCGGTGCACGTGCAGCCGTCGGGGAGCGGCGAAGCGCTCCACGGCGCGGTCACGCACTGCCTCGCCGCTGTCCTGCTTTGATGGGGAGGGGCCAGGTGCCCCATCAAAGATCGGGGTCCACACACCTCGCTCGCTCGAGGATCCCCTCTCGAACGGCCA
Source organism: Sorangium sp. So ce321 (assembly GCF_051530195.1). Classification (NCBI taxonomy): domain Bacteria; kingdom Pseudomonadati; phylum Myxococcota; order Polyangiales; family Polyangiaceae; genus Sorangium; species Sorangium sp. So ce321. The sequence continues at coordinate 10,991,419 of NZ_CP150329.1, forward strand.
GCCACTCCTCGGCGAGAATGGAGAACAGCACCGTGTCGCGGCCCCTGCCGTCGTCCCGCCGCTGATAGCGGCGGCCAGACGTCTGGCTGTCCGTGGCCAGACGTCTGGCTGTAGCCGGTCGACTCGCCCGAGGTCGGCAAGGCCGCGGGGATGACGGGCCGCAAGCGGCTCGTCCTCGCCGGCCTCTGGACCATCCTATCTCCGCGTCAGGGCGCCGACGTGACCTCCACGTTGTCGAACCAGATATCGCTGGGCACGGCCACGGCGGTGTCGCTGAACCGGATGGCGATCTGCTTGTCGATCGGCACGCCGGTGCTGCCGGTGCGGTACGACACGCCGGCCGTCCGGACCCACGTGGAGCCCGTCGCGTGGATCTGGCGCGCCAGGAGCCGGAGCGACGCTGGCAATCCATCGATTGTCCGCATACCCGATCTCGTAGGGCACGCTCCCCTTGTTGTCGGTGCCGCCCGTGGCATGGCTCCGGAACGTGTAGAGCCGGTTCGCGACGAAGCGCGTGGTCAGCACCTGCGCGACCGTCTCCCACTTCCCCGACGAGTGGTACATGAGCAACCTTCAAGGCTTCGTAGATGACCAACAGGTCGGCACCTCCAGACACCCTCGAGTCAACACGACAAAGCCCACGCACGGCGCCAGAAACCGGAGCACCTGCAGGTCGATCCCAGCCAGCGGGGTCCGACGATCGGAAGGCGCCAGGGTGGTGAGGATTCCAAGCATCCGGTGATGACTCCAGGCATCAGGTCTGCACCATCACCTCGGCCGTCGGCACGCCCGCAACCCACGTTTCCCGCAGCAAACAGACGCGACGAGCATGGCGCGTGTCTTGCTACGCCTTTGCGCAGCAGGTTTCTCGTGACGGAGCCGCCCCCCGATGAACACGGCGCCCTGGCCAAGGGGTGACCGAAAGTATTTGACGGTGAACGGCTACCTACCTGCGAAGGCGCCGCCGCGGCGCGCGACGATCAAAAATGATCCTGGTACCTGCTTGAATACAATCTGGAGGATTCATTACATGGCAAAGATGCAGAAAGCGTGGTCGGTCGTCCTGGTGATGGTCGTGGGCGGGGTCGTTGGTGCCGCAGCGCTCCCGAGCGCAGCGATCGCCGAGGGGCAGTGCAATGGCAAGTCGAAGCCCTGTCCGCTCCAGAAATGGATGCGCGACAACGCGGGCACGCCCATGGCATCCGGCGAACTGGCCACGATTGCGAAGTCGATGGAGAAGGCAGGAAGTTTCGGCGGTCCTGATATGAAGGACTGGGCCAAGCTTGCCAAGAAGACGAGCGACGACGCCAGGGCCAACAAGACGGACGACGTGAAGGCCGACTGCAAAGCGTGTCACGACGCCTACAAGGATGCCTACAAGCAGAATGCAGCCCTCCGGAACAAGCCGATCCCGTAAGCAGCGCAGAGAGCCGAGCCCGCCCGAGCACCTGCAGCGCTGAGGCTGTCCATCATGGCGCTGGCGGAGCCGCGCGGCGTCCTGGGGCGCGCGAGCCGGGAAGAGATGCTGCGGCCGCACGTCGCCGCGCCGGAGCGGGAGGGCACGCAGGCGATCGGCTTCGTGCACACGGAGCTCGCGCCGAGCCCGCGCAGGCGCCTCCGGGCGACGGCTCGATCGACGTCCTCTCTGGGGTCGAGGGCCGAGGCGAGGCAGGCGAGCGTTCCGTCGGAGCGTTGAACAGGTGACGTTGGCGCGTCCGGGGCGCGGGCGTGTGGCGCAACGGCAATCCTTGCCGTGTCTGGGCCTTTCAGGGCGCGCCGCGCGGCTACACCGCCGACCCCTGTCGGCTTCGCGAAAGGAGGGCTAGGCGCTCTCGCCGTGCAGGGCCGTGCCCGCGGCGTACCCGTCGACGAACTCTTGCAGCTTCCGCAGCTGGTACGTCCGCACGAGCCCCCGGAGCTGCTCGAGCCACGGGCCGAGTCGCGGGTCGGTCTCCTCCATCCGCGCCGCTTCCGCCACCACGTTCCGGACCCGCCCCGACGCCACCAGCCGCGATAGAAGGGCAAGCTCCTCGGCCGGAGGCGGCACCAGCGGACCGCTCTCCCGCGCCGCCACGACGGGGGCCTTCTCCTCGGTCCGAATCCATTCCACGCCGAGGAAGCGCTGGATCTTGTCGAAGAGCGCGCCCGCTTGCACGGGCTTGTGCAAGGAGTCGTTCCAGCCGGTCTGGACGCCCTCCTGCCGTTCGACCATGGATACGTTCGCCGACGAGATCAGGATGACCACCTCGCCGAGCTCGGGCATCTGCCGCAGGCGGCGCGTGGCCTCATGACCGTCCATGCCCGGCATCAGCAGGTCCATCAAGACGAGCGCCGGCCTCCGCTCCCTGGCCAGCCGGAGCGCCCCCTCACCGTCCTCGGCCTCCACGACCTCGAAGCCGATCGGGACCAGCAGATCGCTCACCAGGGCACGGTTATGCGGGTTGTCATCCACGACGAGGACCGTGCGGCGCTCTCCACGATACCCGGTGATGGTATGCCACCCGAGGGCCTTGTCGGCGTGCGCGGAAGCAGGCCCCTCCGCGAGCGCGAGCGTCACCGTGAAGGCGCTGCCTCGGCCGAGCTCGCTCTCGACCTCGATCGTGCCGCCCATCTGGTCGACGATCTTCTTCGTGATCGCGAGGCCGAGCCCTGTGCCGGCGCTCTTCGCCTTGTGATCTCCGAGCTGCTCGAAGGGCTCGAAGATGCGCGAGACGTGCTCCGACGCAATCCCGGGGCCCGTGTCCTCGACCCGGAACCGCAACGTGCTCCCTTCACCCGGGTCGCGCTTCAGCTCGTCGATGACGAGCGCGACGCGTCCTCGCTCGGTGAACTTGATGGCGTTGCTCAGGACGTTGAGCAGCACCTGCGTCAGGCGCTTCTCGTCGCCGTAGAACGTGGACGTGGTCACGCCGCGTATCTCATGGGTGAAGGCGATGCCCTTCTGGTCCGCGCGTACGCGACACAGGTCCACCACCGTGCGCACCAGGGCCTGGAAATCGAACCGCTTCGAGGCGACATCCATCTTGCCGGCCTCGATCTTCGCGAGGTCCAGCACGTCTTCCAGCAACGCAAGGAGATGCTCGCCCGATTGCTTGATGACCTGCACCCCATCACGGCTCTTCGGGGAGAGCTCGGGCGCGCGAGAGAGGACCTGGGCATAACCGAGGATGCCGTTGAGCGGCGTGCGCAGCTCGTGGCTCATGCTCGAGAGGAAATCGCTCTTCGCCCGGTTCGCCCGATCGGCCGCCTCCTTGGCGATCCGGAGCTCGGCCGTGCGCTCCTTGATCTTGGACTCCAGGTCCCGGTACAGCGTGGCATTCTCGACGGCGATGGCCGCCTGCGAGGCCAGCACCGACAGGAACTCCACGCGCGCAGGAGGGAACGCCGACGGCACGTCGCGGTGCTCGAGGTACAGCACGCCCACGAGATGGCCCCTGTGCGTCAAGGGCAAGGCCAGCAGCGAGCGCACCGCGCGAGACGCGAGGTAAGGGTCGACGGCGAAGCGCGCCTCGCTCGTCGCATCGCCCGTCACCACCGGCTCGCCCGTGCGGGCCGCATACTGCACCATCGTCACCGGCACGTCGTGGCTCTGCTCGAGCGGCTCCGACAGCCCCGTCTCGATGCGAGCCCCCTCCACCGACAGCCGCGCCACGACGGAGAGCGCTTCCCCTTCGCGGAGCACGAGGGCGCCGCGCTGCGCCCCCGCGTTCTCCAGGAGCAGCTCCATCAGCCGGCCCACGACGCGCTCCGGGTCGAGCTCGCTCGAGAGCGCCTGCGCCGCGCGCACCGCGGTGTTCACGTCGAGGCTCGCGCCCGCGGAGGCGCCCGTGGTCGTCGTGGTCCCCGCCGCCGCCATCGTGCGCTCGACAGCCGCCCCCTGCATGGACGCCCTGAGCAAGGCAGGGTACTTCGCGTTCAGATGGGCGACCACGTTGACCGCGCCCCAGCGCGCATACGCGTCGCGAGCCTCGCGCAGGTACATGGCACCGATGTGGCTCGCGCCCGCTTGCAGCCGGAACTCGGCGGCGAGCTGGATCGAGAGCGCCTCGATGTGCAGGAAGCGTTGATCGCGCGCGTGCTCGATGGCCTCGTCGTACCTGGCGATGGCCTCTTCGGTCTTGCCGAGGACGCGAGCGTATTCGGCCTCGACGAGGCGCAGCTTGTGGAGGAAGTTCGGCGCACAACCTTCCACGAAGTAGCGCATCCGCTCGAGGCCGTGCTCGATGTGCTCCCGCAGCCGCGCCTGCTCCTCGGCGCCGGCGGCGTCATGCCAGCACTTCGCCGCCGCAAGCGCGAGGTAGAACGCGACGTCCGCCGCCTGCGGCATGCCGAGGATGTCCGCTCGAAACTGGTCTGCCTCCCGCGCCCGCGACAGCGCTCGCTCCCACCTGCCAGTGACACAGAACAGATAGACTTCCACGGTCCGAGCGAGCCCTGCCGTGTACCCGTCCCCGTCCGCTAGGAGGGAGCGCGAACCTCGCGGCAGCGGCTCGTCGTTCAGGAGCTTCGCGGCGCCGTCTGGGGTCGTCAGCACGTCACAATAGGACGCGACCGCCTCGAAGTGGTGCCTCCCCACGGCGTCCCCCGCGCGCTGCACGAGATCCCAGCGAGCCTTGATGTGCGCGTCGAGCTGGGCGAGCTGCATGCCGCGCCAGGCGCGGTAATAGAACAGATCGGACAGGAGGCCCCAGCTCGTGCCCGTGAACGAGCCGATCTTCAGGCCGGCCGCGATGGCCTGCTCATAGAAGGCGCCCGTCTCGTCGATGGGCCTGGAATAGAGCAGGTAGATGCCATGGAGCACCAGGCACTCGGGGAGCATCGGGGACCCCACGCGCTCCGCAGCGCGCACCCCGGGCTCGGTCCAGCGTAAGGCGCGGCGATACATGCCCGTGGCCACCGACCACACATTGCAGAAGCTGCTGATCATGAGGGCGGCAGCCGGCGTGAGCGCCCCCCGTCGCACCGCCTCGGAGACGATGCGGACGATGATGAGCGTGTAAAGCATCGGCCGGCCGCCGTAGATGGAGCAGAGCTGCGTCCGCGTCATCAGGTCGTCGATGAGCCGGTGCTCCGGGGACTGATCGGGCGGCATCCGATCGAACGCGCCGAGGTCCTGCTCCAGCCATCGATCCAGCGCGGCGGACTCCTCGACGAGCGCCGGCTGACACGCCTCGTCCGTGTCGGGCAAGGTGAAGCCCCGCTCCGCGAGCGCCGCGATGCCAAGCTCGATTCCCCGCGCATACTGGCCCGCCGCCAGGCAGCAGCGGACGCGGATCTCCTGCGCCGACAGCCAGGGCACCACCCCGAGAGGCCTCGCGAGCAACTCGAGCGCGCGCGCCTCGACGTCGTCGAACTCTCGCAGCAGATACGCCGCCTCCAGGTGCTCCAGCGCGATCTCCACCGCCAGCGCTCGCTCCTCGTTGTCGGCTCGCTCGCCGAGGAGCGCCCGCGCGTTCTCCAGCAGGCTGGCCATCAGGCGGTGGGAGCTCGCGGCCTTCGCGACGCGAGCGGCCTCCAGGTTCAGCCGCGCGACGTCGTTGAGCTCCTCCGCGGACGTGAGCCGCGCCGCGCCCTGGTTCATGTGCCGCGCGAGCTCGAGGAGCTGCTGCGCCGTGCCCCCTTCTGCCCGATACCGCGCCCAGAGCCGCCGGCCGATCTCGAGGTGCGCGAGGACGCGCTGCTCCGGCGAGATCCGCTCGTAGCTCGCCTGCTGCACGCGATCGTGCAAGAACCGGTACGTCGCGTCCAGCGCTCCGTCGCCCACCCCTCCGAGCGCCTGCGCGGGGCGATAAGCCCCGTCGACCGGCACGACCAGCTCCTCCTCCAGCGCCGGCCACAACGCCTCCGTCACCCGGGCGCACGCCCAACCGCTCAATCGCTCCAGATCGTGGAGATGGAACGTGTGACCCGCGCACGCCGCGAGCCCCATGAGCTGCTGCGTCGCGTCCGGCATCTCTCGTACTTTGTCCGTCAGCAGCGCCACCACGTTGTCGGTGATCTGCGCTCGCTCCAGATCCGCCTGATTCCAGCGCCACTCCCCGCTCCCGGCGTCCCTCACCAGCAGCTCCTGCCGGTGCAGGGAGAGCAGCAGTTGCTCCAGGAAGAACGGGTTTCCACGCGTCTTTTGCCACTGCACGCGCGCGAGCGGCTCCACGCGCCGCGGCTCGCTCTCGAGCGTGCGCGACACCCACTTTTGCACCTGCTCTTCCGACAGGGGGCCCACCGTCAGCCTCGATACCCTGGCCTCGCTCGCCTCCACCGCCTCCACGAGCTTCCACAGCGGGTGCTCGGGCGGCGTCTCGTTGTCACGGTATGCCGCGATCACCAGCAGCGACCTTCGCTCCACGTCCGTCAGCAGCGTCTGCAGGATGATCAGCGTGGCGCTGTCGGCCCACTGCATGTCGTCCAGGAACATGACGAGCGGCGGGTTCGGCGCCGTGACGGTGCGAACGAAGTTCAGCCACGTCAGCTTCTGCCGGTTGAGCACCTGCTCGCCCTCCACCGGCGGCACCGGCGGCAGCTTGCCCATGACGAGGTCGAGCTCCGGCACCACGTCGGCGATCAGCCGCGCGTTGTCCCCGACCTCGTTGCGGATCCGGTCCTGCCAGGTCTCCAGGACCGTCTTCGGGCTCGAGAGCCATTGACGCATCAGCCCCCCGAACGCCTGCGCCATCGCGGCGTACGGCGTCGACCGCGCGAGCTGGTCGTGCTTGCCTGCAACCAGGAGGCCGCGCCCCGCCTTCGCGATGTCGTGGTAGACCGTGCGCACCAGCGCCGTCTTGCCGATGCCCGACGGTCCGCCGACGAGCAAGAGCTCCACCGCGCCCCGCTCGGCGCGGGCGAACGACTCGCCCACCCGCTCGACGTCCTGCTCCCGCCCCACGAGCACCTGCGGCAACCGCAGCTTCCGCGAGAAGTCCTTCTTTCCAAGCGAGAAGGGCTCCACCGTCCCACGCTCTTGGAGCGCGCGGAGCGCCTCCTCCAGGTCCTCCGCCACGCCTCTGGCCGTCTGGTATCGCCGCTCGGGATCCTTCGCCAGGAGCTTCGCGATGATCGCCGACACGGCGCCCGGCACCTCCGGCGCGATCGTATCGAGCGGAGGCGGCTTCTTGGCGAGGTGCGCGTGCACCAGCGAGAGCGGATCGCGGTCGGTGAAGGGCCGCCGGCCCGACAGCGCCTCGAAGAGCGTCACGCCCAGCGAGTAGAGATCCGTGCGCGTATCGAGCGCGCGCGCCGTGCGCCCCGTCTGCTCTGGCGAGATATACGCCAGGGTCCCCTCCAGCGCTTCGGGAATGCTGGCCTCGGTCGCTTCCTGGGACAGCAGCGAGGCGATGCCGAAGTCGAGCAGGGTGACCTGCTCGTACGTCTCATCCACGAGCAGGTTCTGCGGCTTGATGTCCTTGTGCATCACACCGGCGGCATGCACGCCCTCGAGCACCCGGGCGAGGCGGCGCCCGAGCCGCAGCCCGGCCGCCACCGGCAAGCGCCCCTGCCTGGCGAGCACCTGATCGAGCGAGCTCCCTCCAGGGTTGTCGAGCACCAGCGCCGCCGTGCCGTTCCGCTGCTCGAACGCATGCACGCGCGCGACGCCGGACACAGCAGCGAGCTGCCGGAGCACCTGATGCTCGTGGACCAGCCGCCCCATGACGCGCGGGTTCGGCACCTCGGCGAGCGGGACCTTGACCGCCACCTGCGCGCCCGAGGGGAGATGCACCGCGTGAACAACGCGCGTCTCGCTTCCCTCGTAAGCGACGTGCCCCAGCGCATACCCCATCAGTTCCATTCCCGGCCCCCTCTCGTGCATCGGCACCGAGGTACGATAGCCGAGCGTGCGCTAAACTAGCCTGGGCAGGGCAACACAAGTCAATGCAATTGTGAACGACGCTTCGCGACGGCCACATCTGCCCACCCCCAGCGCACGTGCGCTGGGGGGGAAGATTACGCGGGGTGCGCGGGGTGCGCGGGCACACCCGCATACAATGTTTTCAGATGTTGACCAGCGTTACGCAAGACCGCACACGTTCGCACACATATAGTTCAGTCGGCCCTGGTACATCGTATCGCCGGAGCCGCACTCGCTCCCTGGAGCGACGCTGCATGCTTGACCCTTTACAGTCGTCGCGCTACTTGATCGGTCCGCGCTGCGTTTTCAGGCACTGGATGGATGATTTGACGCAATTCAACGGCCTCGTCGTCGCCGTCGACGACAACCCCGTCAACCTCGATACGCTGCTGGAAGCACTGTCGGGCGAGCAGCTGGACCTCGCCGTCGCGACCGATGGCAGCATGGCGATGAGCTTGATCGAGCGTGAGCAGCCGGATCTCGTCCTCCTCGACGTCATGTTGCCAGATATCGATGGTTTCGAGGTGTGCAGGCGCCTGAAGGCCAACTCGCAGACCACCGACACGCAGGTCGTCTTCATGACCGCCTTGAACAACCGGGAGCACCGGCTGCAAGGGTTGAAGGCGGGCGCGGTGGATTACATCAGCAAGCCCTTCGATACCGAGGAGCTCCTTGCGCGGATACGCCCGCACATCGCCGTGCGGCGCATGACGCGAGCGCTGCAGGAAAAGAACGCGAGCCTGGAGTCGGAGGTCCGACAGCGCGTCGCCGTCGAGGCCGCGCGCGAGGCGCTCGTCCTCGAGCTCATGGCCCGCACCGACGAGCTGCGCGAGGCCAAGGAGGGGCTCGAGCGCGAGCTCGCCGAGAAGGCGCTCGCGAACGCGGAGAAGACCGCGCTGCACGAGCAGATCATCGCTGCCCAGCGCAGCCGGCTCCTCGAGCTCTCCACGCCGCTCATCCCGATCACGGATCGCATCCTGGTCATGCCGCTCATCGGTACGATGGATAGCGACCGGGCTCAGCAGGCCATCCATGCGATGCTCCACGGCGCCAGCAGCCGGGCCGCCGAGTTCGTCATCCTCGATATCACGGGCCTCAAGCGTATGGACGAGAGCGTCGCCACCATGCTCCTCGTCGCCGCCAAAGGCCTGCGGCTCCTGGGGACGCGCACGGTGATCACCGGGATAGGCTCGGAGGTGGCCCGGACGCTCGTGCACCTCAACGAGCCCCTGCAAGGCATCGTCACGAAGGCCACGCTCCAGGACGGCATTGCCGTCGCGATGCAGGCCTCCCGTCATCGAGGATAGGGCTCCTGCTCGCCCTGGCGGGTCGCGCGCCGTCGTCCGCCTCGCCCGCGTCAGGGCGCCGACGGACGACTCGCCGCGCGACGCGCCAGGGACGAGCAGCCCCCGCAGGGCGCCTCGCTCCGGCGCTCGCCGGCGTCAGGGCACCGCGTTGACGAGCTCCAGGTTGTCGAACCAGATGTCGCTGGAGCCGCCGGCGGCGCGATCGCCGAACCGCACGATGATCTGCTTGCCGAGCTCCGCGCCGGTGCTCCCGGTGATGTACGTCACGCCGCTCGTCTTGACCCACCCGGCGCCCGTCGCGTGGACCTGGCGCGCCAGGAGCCGGAACGACGAGAGCACGCCGTCGGTCGACGCATAGCCGATCTCGTAGGGGACGGCGCCCGTGTTGTCGCCGCCGCCCTGCGCGAAGCTCCGGAACGTGTAGACACGGCTCGCGGCGAAGCGCGCGCTCAGCACCTGCCCGACGGTCTCGGAGGCCCCGGCCGAGTAGAAGCCGAAGCGCTGGCCCAGGCCGGAGTTGCCGCTGCGCGGATAGGAAGCGTGCAGCCCCCAGCCGCCATACGGGCCGAAGCCGTCGATGCGACCGAACTGCGGCGTGGTGACCGCCTCGATCTGCGCGTTCGCGATGGTCAGCGGAGGCGGCGGGGGCGGCGGGGTGCCGCAGGTGGCGGAGCAGCTGCCGGAACGCACGGTGTTGCAGCCGGCCGGATCGATGCCGCACCAGTTGCTGACGATGCTGTCGCGGTTGCCGCACGTGGTGGTGTCCCAACCGCTCGACGCGTAGAACGGCAGGATATCGGTCCGCTGCGCCAGCACGCACTGCGTGCAGGGCGAGCCGCACGTCGAGGTGCCGCACGCGGCCGCGCAGCTGCCGGAACGCACGGTGTTGCAGCCGGCCGGATCGATGCCGCACCAGTTGCTGACGATGCTGTCGCGGTTGCCGCACGTGGTGGTGTCCCAACCGCTCGACGCGTAGAACGGCAGGATATCGGTCCGCTGCGTCAGCACGCACTGCGTGCAGGTGGAGCCGCAGCTGCCCCCGCCGCCACCGCCGGCGCCCCCGCTGCCTCCGCTACCGCCGCTGCCGCCGCTTCCGCCGCTTCCACCGCTGCCGCCGCTTCCGCCGGTGCCCGTCGTGCCGCCGGTGCCCGTCGTACCGCCACGGGTCAGCCGGTCGCCCGCGACGAGGTTCTCGCAGGAGCCGCTGCCGTTCTTCGTGCAGCTCGCGAACGCCTCCGGCACGACCGCCTGACCGGCGTACGGCCCTTTCGAACCCTGCACGTTCCTGAAGAGCGCGTTCTTGGAGAGCGCGAAGTGGAGGTGCACGTTGATCGGCAGCGACCCGGAGTTTCCGGCCGCGCCGATGCGCGTGCTCGTCGTGACCGTCGCGCCCGTGGCGACGGCGGTGCTCGCGAGGTGCGCATACAGCGAGTAAAGCTGCTCACCCCCCACCGTGTGCCGGATGAAGACGATGTTGCCGAAGGGGTCGAAGCCGCCTTCCGTCTTGCCCGCGAACACGACCTGGCCGTCGGCGACGGGGTAGACGCTCTCGTTCAAGCTCAGGTCGAAATCGAGCGCGTAGTAATCGTTCGTATGTCCCGTGTCGTTCGTGTTGTCGTGATATTCGGTACCATATCCTCGCGTGATCGTGTGCTGCACGCCTGTCCCCCAGGGGGGCACGATCGTGAGGCCCGCGGGTTTGTCCACGGCGCCGGTGACCGGGGTCGTCAACATCTCCTGCGACATTGCGATGGACTCCGCGTCCTCTCCGCCACACGCGGACAGCACCGACAGGAGCGCAACAGGCACGATGAACAAGGAGCGAGATAGCATGATGATGCCTCAGGGTTGAACGGGGTCTCTGGCAGCAAGGCCGCGGCTCGGCTGGCCTGCCCCGGCGAGCGCCGGCGGGGCGCGCGGCGAGGGCGGCGCGTCGAGCGTCGCCTCCTGCCCCGATGACAGCGACCGCCTCCGGATGTCGCACCGAAATCGTCCCACCGGGCGAGCACAGCGCCAGAACGCGCGGGCCCCCTCCCCCGCGCCACCCCGACTGGACTCATTTCATCACGCCAGAACGCGCGGGCCCCCTCCCCCGCGCCACCCCGACTGGACTCATTTCATCACGCCAGAACGCGCGGGCCCCCTCCCCCGCGCTACCTCCGCGCCACCCCCGGTGAACTCATTGTTGTTACAAGTTCGTCGTTGTCCGCCTACATTTCGCTTCCAGAAGGAGTCTGGATGGGCGACACGGCGAACGGGCAGCCGACCCGCTGCCTCGAGGAAAATACCCTCGATGCGCTGGGCCGAGGGCAGCTCTCCGCGGCAGAGCGCGACGCCGCCGTCCATCACCTCGACGCGTGCGAAGACTGCCGCCACCTCGTCGCCGCGCTGGGCCACGCCGCGAGCTGGCCGGCGGCGCAGACAGACACGACGGACGAAGCGCCGCCGCCCCCGGAGGCCGCCGGACCGGAGGTCGCGCCGCCGCGCCTGCCGCCAGGCAGCCGGATCGGGCGTTATACAGTGCTCCACACGGTCGGCGCCGGCGGCATGGGGGTCGTCTACGCGGCGTATGACCCGGAGCTCGACCGCCGCGTCGCGCTGAAGCTCGTCCACCACGAGCGCCTCGCGGACCGGGCGCGGGAAGAGGCGGCGTCACGGTTGCTGCGGGAAGCGCAGGCGCTGGCGCGACTGTCGCACCCCCACGTGATCACCGTCTTCGACGCGGGCCGCTTCGACGGGCAGGTCTTCCTCACCATGGAGTTCGTCGAGGGGGGCACGCTGCGGCAGTGGGCGCGCGCGGCGCGCGCGGAGCGCCGGCCCCCCGGCGCCGTGCTCGAGATGTTCCTCCAGGCCGGGCGCGGGCTCGCCGCCGCGCACGCCGCCGGGCTGGTGCACCGCGACTTCAAGCCGGACAACGTGCTCATCGGCAAGGACGGGCGCGTCCGGGTGACCGACTTCGGCCTGGTGCGCGTCGCCCCGGCCGGGCCGGCGGCGCCCGCGCGCCCCGAGCACGGCGCCGAGCGCCCGGGCCGGCCCCTGCCGGCCAGCGCGGGGACGCAGACCGAGGCGGGAGCGCTCCTCGGGACGCCGGCGTACATGGCCCCGGAGCTCCTGCGCGGCGCGCCGGCCGACGCGCGCAGCGACCAGTTCGCGTACTGCGTCGCCCTCTACGAGGCGCTCCAGGGCGAGCGGCCGTTCACGGCGACCGACCTCGGCTTCGGCCAGCAGGGCACGCGCACGCCAGAAGACCGCGAGCCGCCGCGGGGCAACAGCATCCCCTCGTTCCTCCAGGGCCCGCTGGCCCGCGGCCTGTCCCTCGCGCCAGAGCACCGGTATCCATCGATGTCCGCCCTGCTCGCCGACCTGGAGCGGCGGAGCACGTCGCCGCGGAGGCGCCGCCTCGCCCTCGGGGCCCTCGGCGTGGCCGCGGTCCTCGCGGCGGGCGCCGGCGCGCTGTGGTGGCAGGGCCGGGGCGCGGGCGTGTGCGGGCACGCCGAGGAGCGGCTGGCCGGCGCCTGGGACGACGCGCTCAAGGGCAAGCTCCGCGCGGCGTTCCTCGCCACGGGAGCGCCCTTCGCCGAGGCGGCCTGGTCCGGGACCGAGGCGCTCGTCGACCGCTACGCGAAGCGCTGGGTCCAGATGCACACCGACGCGTGCGAGGCCACCCACGTGCGGGGCGAGCAGTCCGGCGAGCTGCTGGACCTGCGCATGGCGTGCCTCGCGCAGCGCCGCGAGGGGCTGCGCGCGCTCACCGCCGTGCTCGCCAGCGCGGAGAGGGACGTCGTGGAGCGCGCCGCGCGGGCGGCGGATCAGCTCCCTCCGCTCGAGGAGTGCGCCTCGATCGAGGCGCTCACCGCGCCGCTGCGCCCGCCGCGGGACCCGGCGGCCCGCGCGCGGATCGAGGCCGCCCGCGGGGAGCTCGCCGAGGCCGCCGCGCAGCGCGCCGCGGGCCGGTACGCGCAGAGCCGGGCGCTCGCCCAGAAGGTCGCCGACGAGGCGACGCCGCTGTCGTACAGGCCGCTCGAGGCCGAGGCGTGGATGGCCGTCGCGCTCGCCGACATCCAGCTCGACGACGGGGCGCGGGCGGAAGCGTCGACCTACCGCGCCCTGACCGCGGCCCAGGCCAGCGGGCACCTGACCGTCGCGGCGAGGGCAGAGCTCTCGCTGGCCCACGTCCATGGCGTGATGTTCCGCCGGCACCCGCAGGGGCATGTCTGGGCGGACCTCGCCGCGGCGACGCTGGAGCGCGTCGGGGACGCGCCGCTCGTCTCGGCGGATCGGCTGCTGGTGCTGGGCAAGCTCCTGCTCGACGAGGGCCACGCGAACGAGGCCCTCCCGCACCTGCAGCAGGCGCTCGCCCTCCAGGAGCGCGCCCTCGGCCCCGACGACCTCACCGTCGCGACGACCCTCGGCCGCCTCGCCAGGGCGCTCTCGAACGTCGAGCGGCACCCGGAGGCGCTCGCGCTCGCGCAGCGGTCGCTCGCCATCCAGGAGCGGCTCCTCGGCCCGGACCACCCGGATCTCGCGGCGTCGCTCAACGCGATCGCGTTCATCCTGTACATGTCCCAGCGGAGCGCCGAGGGGATCCCGTTCGCCTCGCGCGCCCTCGCCGTCCAGGAGCGCGCCTTCGGGCCGGGCCACCCGGCGCTCGTCAAGACGATCATCGGTCTATCGAACCTGCACAGCGGCCCGCGCGACGCCCTCGCGCTGCTCCAGCGCGCGCGGGACATCCAGGAGCGCTCGGTGGGCGCGGAGCACCCCGACATGGTTTATATCCTGAAGAACATGGCCATCAGCCATGGCCTGCTCCGCGAGACCGACGAGCAGCTCGCGTGCGCGGAGCGCGCGCTGACCATCGAGGAGAAGCTGCTCGGCCCGGATCACCCGGACCTCGCCAACACGCTGGTCGTGCTCGGGCAGGCGCACGACAGGCTGGGGCACCCGGAGGAGGGCCTGCCGTTCCTGGAGCGGGCGCTCGCCATCACGGAGGCGCGCCCGCTCACCGACTCCTACGCGATCGGGCGGAGCGCTCGCGTGAACATCCGCGGGCAGATGGCCGACACGCTGTGGGCGATCGGGCGCGATCGCGGGCGGGCGCGCGCGCTCGTGACCGGCGCGCTCGACGTGGCGCGCGGCGGCGGCAGCGAGATGGAAAGAGACGTCGCCGCGCTCGAAGCGTGGCTGTCGGCGCATCCACTCCCGCCTTGATGCACGTTCCCCGCCATGAGAGGGGAAAAGGGCGCATGAGCGACGCACGGTCTCCGATCCGCGCCCTCCGGGAAGAAGCCGGCCTGGGCGGGGGCGACGAGGTGGACGCGGCCCTCGGCGGGCTCTTCGAGGAGGGCCGGCGTGCGTGGCCGGGGCTCCCGCTCGCCGTGTCCTCGTGGGTTCGACACGTCGCGCGCCACCTGCCGGACCGCGACGCGCGCGACAGGCCAGCGGCGCACCTCGCGTCGCTCCACGCCGCGGACCTGTACCTCGCCTGCGCCTGCGCGGAGCGGGCGCCGGGCGCGGTCGAGGCGTTCCTTTCCCGCCACGAGGCCGCCCTCGAGGGGGCGCTGCGCAGCCGGAACATCCCGCCCGGCCAGCGCGACGAGCTGCGCCAGGAGGTGCTGGAGAAGCTCATCGTGGGCCGGCCCGGCGCGCCTCCCAAGATCGGCGACTACGCGGGCCGCGGCCCGCTGGGCGGCTGGGTGCGCGTCGCCACGATCCGGACGGCGCTCAACTTCCTCAAGAAGGCGGGGCACGACCGCGCGGCGGCCGGGGCGGAGCCCGACGAGGCCGCGGAGCCCTCCACGCCGGATCCCGAGCTCTCGTTTCTCAAGGCACATTACCGGGCCGAGGTCTCCCAGGCGCTCAAGGACGCGTTCGCCGGCTTGCCGGCCGACGAGCGCAACGTGCTGCGGCTCCACTTCGTGGACGGGCTCGGCATCGACAGGATCGCCGCCGTCTACGGCATCCACCGCGCCACGGCCGCGCGCTGGGTGACGCGCGGCCGCGAGGCCCTGCTGAGGAGAACGCAGGAGCTGCTCGGGCAGCGGCTCGGCATCGATAAGGCCGAGGTCGACAGCGTGGTCGGCATCGTCCGGAGCCAGCTCGACGTGGCCGTCAGCAGCCTCTTCCGCGGCTCGTGAGCGAGGTGGGCGCGAGCGAGGCAAGGCACCCGGGTTCAAGGTAAGTAAGCGCCCGGAAGGGCAAGGGATTCCAGGTCAGCGCCCGGAAGGGCAAGGGATTCCAGGTCAGCGCCCGGAAGGGCAAGGGAGAGCCGATGAAGCGACACGTGTTGATCACCGGGGCGAGCATCGCGGGTCCTGCCCTGGCCTGGTGGCTGGACCGCCATGGCATGGCGGTGACCGTGGTGGAGCGCGCCCCGAGCTTCCGTGACGGCGGGCAGAACATCGACGTGCGCGGCGCCGGCCGGAAGGTGGTCCAGCGCATGGGGCTCGAGGACGCGATCCGCCAGCGGACGACGCACGAGGAGGCGATCGCCTTCGTGGACGAGCGGAACAACGTGCGGGCCAGGATCGGCGCTGAGCAGTTCAGAGGCAACGGCCCTGTCGCAGAGCTCGAGATCCTCCGCAGCGAGCTCGCGCGCCTGCTGCTCGATCATAGCCGCGGTTCGGCAAACTATATCTTAGGCGACAGGATCGCCGCCCTCCGCGACCGCGGCGACAAGGTCGACGTCCGCTTCGAGCGCGGCGACGAGCGCGAGTACGACCTGGTCATCGTCGCGGAAGGGATCGGCTCGTCCACGCGCGAAATGCAGTTCGGGGATGAGGTCAAGCGCGTTCCGCTCGATCTGTACATCGCCTACTTCGCCATGCCGCGCGGCGAGAACGACGGGAACGTCTCGCGCTGGTTCAACGCGCCGGGCGGCCGCAGCGTCTTCCTGCGGCCGGACAACCTCGGCACGACGCGCGCCGCCCTGTCGCTGCAGGAGAAGCCGCGAGGTTACGAGAAGCTGTCGCAGGACGAGCAGAAGGCGCTCTTGAAGGCGAGGTTCGCGGACGCCGGCTGGGAGACGCCGCGCGTGCTCGCCGCGCTCGACGAGGCGAAGGACTTCTACTTCGAGTCGATCGGTCAGGTGAAGATGCCTCGCTGGTCCAAGGGCCGCGTCGTGCTGGTCGGGGAGCCGCCTACTGCGCCTCGCCGGTCAGCGGCATGGGCACGAGCCTCGCGCTCGTCGGCGCCTATGTGCTCGCCGGCGAGCTGGCGAGAAGCGACGATCACGCCAGGGCATTCGCCGCTTACGAGCGCATCATGCGCCCTTATGTCGACCAGGCCCAGGACATGCCAAAGGCGGGGCCGCGGATCGCGCAGCCGCAAACCCGGGCCGGGATCGCCCTCCAGCAGGCCGCCCTGAGCCTGGCGACAAGGCCCGCATTCAGCTGGATCGCCGGCAAGCTGCTGTCGCCCCCCGCCGACAAGATCGACCTCCCGGACTACGGCAAGAGCGCGTCGAGCGCTTCGTCCGCTGGCTGACCAGAAGCACCTCTCGGCGCTCGGCGCGCTCTGCTCACGGCGCGGCGGGTGTCAGAGGCACTCGACGAAGCCGTCGTAGAGCGACCTGTCCGTCCCGGGGAGCGCGGCGTTGATGGCCCGACCTGCCGGCGCCGAGAGCGCCTCGACGAGGTCGACCACGGCGGTCTCCGGGGCGACGGGCATCTCGCAGACGAAGATCCTGGCGTCTACCTCCATGTCGCCCGTGGAGGGCAGGATCTCCTCGTTGCTCGCGGCGAGGACCCACACGCATTTACCTATCGTCCCGGCGTGCTCCTCGACGGAGCAACGGAATCGAAGCGACCTGTAGTTGCTGAAATCGCCTTCGCAGAACGTGTCGCCGCAGACGACGTCGAAGTCGTCGTTCAGCTCGCGAAGCAGCCCGTACCAGGCGTCGAGCTCGGCCGAGTTCGTGAAGTACGACTCGGCGTCGACGAAGCGCTTCGCGTCGGTCGAGCCGGCCGGAGCGCTTGCGCCGTCGTGCTGCGGAGCGGTGCTCTCCGGTCGCTCTGGAGCGGCGCCTTGCGCGGTGGTGCAGGCGAGCGCGAGGACAGGGAGAAGCATGGACAGGGAGTGATGAACCGACATACGTGCCTCCATTCGAGCGCGACGCGCGGCGCCGGCTCGAGCTAGCAAGCCGCTTCCGTGCCTTCGCGCTGCCCCGCAACGGCGAGGCCAGCGCGAGGTCGGACCTCGCGGCGTTGCGGTGGGCACTCTTTGCGAGCGGCGTGCCGCGGCTTTTTCCCCGATCTTTTGGCCCTCTCCGCGCTCCGGGACCTGGCGGCCGCCAGGCGCGCCGCCAGATCCGCCAGATCGGGTCCATCGCGCCCGGTGCGGTTCGGAGGAGGACGGCACGGCTTGGCAGCACCAACCGTCTGCCGACGGCCTACCTTGGATCGCGGCCGTCAGTGCTCGGCGCACGTTCGCGACAGAACCTCACTTATCGCTCGTTTCTGGAGCATTGACACATGTGGCCACGTGTGACTATTAATATGCCCGAAACACGAACTTAACCAAATCGTATCGATATAAATTTCCGCTCTTCTATTAACGTGATCTTCCCCCGCGGTGTGGAGCGCCCAGCGGCCTGGCTGTCGCCAGGTCGAGTGGCAGACGCGCTGGCATGTGCGCGGGCCTGGAAGGGGAGTATGACCATGAGGGCCATGTCTGCGTTCCTTTGTGCGAGCTTCCTTGCTCTGGTCGCGTGCGGCGCCGAGCCTACAGATGGTGGAGACCCGCTGGACGCGCTGGAGAGGGACTTCGGCGGACCCGATGGGGTGATGGACCTCTTCGAGAACGGCAGCGAGGACGAGATCCGCGACACGCTCGCGGAGTACGGGATCGGTTATGCGGCTCAGGAGCTCATCAGCGATTGCCCACAGTACTTCCCCTCGAGCGATCGCAATGTGTGGCATTCCTTCGATGGAGAGCACTACTACATCGACGGTTCTGGCCGGCCTAACAGGGCGTATGCGTACTTGCCACCCATCGCTACCGCGCCGCGACGGGATGCATGCCAGGGAAACGTGGGGAGCTGGGGGGACGCCGAAAATCCCTCCAACGATTACGATGGCGGCCACCTGATCGGCTCACAGCTGGGCGGCTGGGGTGGACGAGCCAACCTTGTCCCCCAGGACGCGAACTTCAACCGCGGCAACTGGGTGGCACTGGAGAACAGGATGGCGCTCTGCGGCGCGCTGCCCAGCGGACGGATGCGCTACTACATCGGCGCGAACTACCCCAACAGCAGCGCGCTCATCCCGAACAACATGACCATGGAGATCACCAACCGCTCCACGGGGAGCCGCGTCCTCATGTCGTTCGCGAACACGGACGGAGGCGGCTCCAGCGGGACGACAGAGAAGAACCGCGGGGTGTCGTGGCTCGACAGCCAGGGCTGTCACTAGGCCCACGTCGCTGGCGTTGCGACCGGCGCCACGTAGCTCGACGCCGCTTCCGAGAGTCGGACAGCTGCGGGCCGCCAGGGTCACAAGCCGGGCGCGGGCTGCCCCATGCTGAGCCCAGCCGTCCCCGCGCCTGCGGATCGTTCTGGACTGGTCGTTCCAGAATATCACCCGCCATGGGAGCTTCTGATGAGAGATCAGAGAGCACACAGCAGCCTGGACGACAGAGCTTCTCGCGACGGTGATGGCCGCGGCGCTCGCCCTCGTGTGCGGGAAACGCGATCTCGGGGGTCGACGAGCTCGACTTGTCGGGCACCGCCGACACGACGGGCGACGGCGCAGCCAGATCCTCGGGCAAGGGCGTCGTGCTAGAGTGGCCCCATGAAGCATCGACATCTCGGCCAGAGCGGCCTGCTCGTCAGCGAGATCTCCTACGGCAACTGGATCACCCACGGCTCCCAGGTGGAGAAGGAAGCGGCGCTCGCCTGCGTGAAGGCGGCGCTCGACGAGGGCATCACCACCTTCGACACGGCGGACGTCTACGCCAGCACCCGGGCGGAGGAGGTGCTGGGCGAGGCCCTCGCCGGTCAGCGCCGCCAGGGGCTGGAGATCTTCACCAAGGTCTACTGGCCGACCGGCCCCGGGCCGAACGATCGCGGCCTCTCGCGCAAGCACATCGTCGAGTCGATCCACGGCAGCCTGCGCCGCCTGCGGACCGATTATGTGGACCTCTACCAGGCGCACCGCTACGACGTCGAGACCCCGCTGGAGGAGACGATGAGCGCCTTTGCCGACCTGGTCCGGCAAGGGAAGGTCCTCTACATCGGGGTCTCGGAGTGGACGGCGGAGCAGATCGAGCGCGGCGCGGCGCTGGCGCGCGAGCTGAAGGTGCCCTTCGCCAGCAACCAGCCGCAATACTCGATGCTGTGGCGGGTGATCGAGGCGGAGGTCATCCCCGCCAGCGAGAAGGTGGGCGTGGGGCAGATCGTGTGGTCCCCGATCGCGCAGGGCGTGCTCAGCGGGAAGTACCTCCCCGGCCAGCCGCCGCCCGAAGGCAGCCGCGCGACCGATGAGCTGGGCTCGCGGTTCATGACCAACTTCATGACCGATGACGTGCTCACCCGGGTGCAGAAGCTGAAGCCAATCGCGCAGGACGTCGGGCTGTCCATGGCCCAGCTCGCGGTCGCCTGGGTGCTGCAGAACCGCAACGTGTCGTCGGCGATCGTCGGCGCCTCCAGGCCGGAGCAGGTCCGCGACAACGTGAAGGCGGCCGGGGTGAAGCTGGACGACGCGATCATGAAGAAGATCGATGAGGTCCTCGGCGAGGTGGTGGTGCGGGATCCGAAGCGGACGGTGAGCCCGGCGAAGCGGCCGTGAACCGCAGCGGCACGCCGCAGCGTCGGTAGTCGAGCAGGTGCACGTCCGCCCGATCCGGACGTGCACCGCGGCTTGCTGGCCGTGAGACGGAGACGGGGAGAGCTTCTCACGGCGCGGGAGCGCGACCCGCGGCCCCGCACGCAACTTCCACGATCGACGTGATCACGTCGCTTCTGGACGTCAAGAAGACGCGGCGATCGTTCACAAGGAGATCCATGGCGGCTGGCCCCGTGCTCGAGCCCAGCTGTCCTCGCGTCTGAGGCTCATTCTGGACCGGTCGTTCCAGAATGGGCCGCTGGGGCCAGGGGTACGCGAGCCAGCCTGGCTCCCGCGCCGCGCGGACGACCTCGGACGAGCCCCCTCGAGCGCGCCGTGTACCTCGCGGGAGGCGCGACGAACAGCCTCCGTCACGCGCGACGAAACCGCGAACCCCGCGAACGGCCACCTGCGCGCTCGTCACCTGATGTCGGGATGATGTCGTGCGGCTTAACACGACTTAACAGCAAGCGGCCAGACGCTGCGCTATTCAGGCGGCGGGGGAAAACACCGCTGTCGGGAGAAGCCTTATGAGCGAGAAGAGCACCCTGTCCATGCACACCCATCCTCGTCGTCCGTCGAACGCTGCCCGGGCGGGCGTCGGCGCGGCGCTGCTGCTCCTCGGAGCCGTCGGCGCCGCCGCCTGCACCTCCGGCGTCGCCGAGGAGGAGGAGCCCCTCGGGGAGGCGAGCCAGCTCGGGAGCTACCATCTTCAGAGCCACTACACGGGCAACGTCGGGGATACCCGCGGCTGGATCATCGAGTGGAAGGTCCCCGCGCTCCTGAACGCGTCCACGGCCTGGGGCGCGGTGGGCGAGTGGTACTACAACCTCGAGTCCGGCATCTACCACAGCCCGGACGGGTGGTTCGTCTACTACTTCGGCGATGACGACGGGGTCACGGGGAATCACTCGAGCTGCAACAACCAGTGGGGCTCGGGTGGCACCTGCGGCGGCTCGCTCGGCAACCTGCAGCCCGGGCAGCAGGTCATCTTCAAGTACGAGTGGTGCACGCCCGAGCGCGTCGCGAGCGTGACCGGCACGCAGCTCTGCCTCTATGTCGACATGAAGGACGGCGCTGGCTACCAGTTCCTCGCCCAGGACGCGCGCAGCACCGTCGAGATGTACGCGCACGACGTCGAGCATTTCCGCGACGTCGGCCTGAACTACACCGAGCCGGCGATCTCCTGCGCGTCGCCCATCAAGATGGTTCGCCAGCAGCTGAAGACGACCTCGGGCGTCTGGCAGGACATGTCGGGCGCGAGCACCTGGTCGTTCTACAACGAGCCTCCGTACGTCTACCAGAACAAGAACCTCAGCGCGTCGCCGTCGACCTGGGAGGCCTGCAAGACCTGCGACAGCTTGTCCGCGTGGGCGTCGGGGCAGGTGTACACGCCTTCGACCCTGGTCAAGAACGGCAACCACATCTGGATGGCGAAGCAGCAGATCTGGTGGTCGCACCCGGACTGCTCGCCCAGCAGCCCGCTCTCCTGGTGCCCGGCCGAGTGGGCTGACCTCGGCGTCTGCCCCTGATCGCGGCCCCGCTCCCCACGACGCGCACCGGAGGCGACCGCCAGGCGCTCGCCTGTCGTCCCGGCCTCCAGTGCGCGTGACGCCGCCGGTCGGCGATAGCCGCTGCCCCATCCTTTCAGGCGACAACGCCGGACCGAGCTCGACAATGGGTGCTCGAGGCGCCGAGCCCGATCGTCTTCGCACCTCGTGACGCCTGGCCACGCGCAGCCGAAAAACGACGTCGCCGGGCGATCCGGGCGAAGGGCGACCGAGGTTGCTGGCATCCACCAGCAAACCGTCAGGTGTTGATCCGGGCCAGTCTTTCGAGGCGGCTCGTGTCTCGCACGCCCAGAGAGGAAATCATGAGACAGCCGCATCTCGCTCTGATGAAATTTTTCTGTGTCACGGCAATGGCCGTTGCCTCATCGGCCTGCGGCGGCGACGAGGGCCCCGCTTCCGGGGCTGATCTCGACATCGAGCCCTCGGACGTGGGAGCGCCGCTCGAGGAGAGCAACGGCAGCTGCCCGCTGACCGACGGTGCCCATTCGTTCAACGAGCTCAAGGGCTCGCTCGAGGACCTGCCGGTCGACTGCGTTCCCAGCTGGACCGAGGCGCAGCTGAGCGATGGGTTCGGAGCGATCCGCGACACGCGCTTGCAGGCGCTCGCCTTGCCGGACCAACCCGACTTTCCGCGGCGGATCCCCTGGCTCGAGCCCGAGAACGGCTGCGAGGAGCGGGCCCCGGCGGCGGTCTACATCCTCCACGAGTCGGGGTATCCGACGCCCTGGTATGCTCGAGTCCAGTCCAGGGCGAACGGGGGATTGACCCTGGTGACCGAGAACGAGCCGGACGGGTCGGTGTCGTGGAGCCACCATGTCGCGCCCGTGGTCCGGGTGGGCGGGCAGCTCATGATCCTCGACCCCGCCATCGATCCGGGCGGGCCTCTGCCGATCGCGCAGTGGCTCTCTCACTTCGTCGCGGGCCAGGTCGACATGGCCGTGTGCCGAGATCGCGCCGACGAGGACGGGTGCATCGACGCGGCGCCTGCGGTGCCGTCGCTCCCCAGCATGGTCCCCAGTCAAGGGATACGCGGGCGGCTGATCACCGAATGGCGCGTCCAGGAGCTCCTCGGGCGCGACCCGTACCGCGTCCTCGGCGACTGCCCGCCGTGGGGCGGCTGCCCCGCCGAGCCCGCGCCCGACCCGAGCCTGCCGCCGACCATCAGCCGGTTCGCGTCGGACCGCGACGTTGTCGTTTGGTATCCCCTCTACGTGATCGGGGACAACTTCGTCGAGGGCTTGACGACCGTGCGCATCGTCGGGAACGGCATCGACGAGCTGGCTCCCATCTCCAGGATCAACAAGCGCAGGATCCTGATCGAGGAGCCCTATCCGTCCGGCGTCTATCAGGTGACGGCGTCGAACGGAGCGAACGCCAGTCAGACCGTGACGGTGACGATCGATTGATCGCCCCGGGCTGAGGCATCTCCTCGAATTCTTCAGAAGATTCACAGGGAGGCGGGGAGGCGGGGAGGAAGAATCGTTTGATTGCCCCCTCGTGCTGCCGGCGCTCCCTTGCTTCAACGATCGGCGTTCACGCCCCTCGCCCGCTCGAGGAGACCTTCGCGAACGGCCGGCCACTCCTCGGCGAGGATGGAGAACGCCACCGTGTCGCGGACCGTGCCGTCGTCCCGCCGCTGGTAGCGGCGCAGGGTCCCTTCGTAGCGGGCGCCCAGGCGCGCAATGGCCTGCTGGGAGCGCACGTTCCGCACGTCGGTCTTCAGCTGCACGCGACCGGCGCGGAGGACATCGAAGGCATACGCGAGCAGCTGCAGCTTCGCGTCGGGGTTGACCTGCGTCGACCAGACCGCGGGCGTATACGCGGTGCCGCCGATCTCCAGCCGAGCATCTCGGGGGGACACCTCGAGATACGACGTGGTGCCCACGACGGCGCCTTCCGGGAGACCAGCGTAGGGGCGCAGAAGGCGCACGATCCACACGAAGAAGCCCTGCGCCTGCCTGGCCCTGAGGCCCGCGACGGCCGCGCCGGGATCCTGCGGACGGCCGGCGAGATGGCGCCAGACAGCGTCATGGTCCAGCGCCCGGAACAGCGGCTCGGCGTCACGGTCAGGGTCACAGGGCGAGAGCTCGACGACATGCCCGGGGAGCCGGATGCCGGGCGCCGGCGGCCACTGCATGACCGGCCATGCTGTGTCCTCCGGGCGAGCGTCGACGATCGGGGAGAAGCGGTCGCTAACCGTCATGGGAGGGAGAGAGAATCCAAACGCCTCGGAAACGTCAAGCCCCAACGGCGGGACCTGCCCCGGGCTGGCAGGACATTCTTTGCCATGCGATCCAGCCCTCCTGGAAAGCGACGCGCGCTCGCCGCGTGATCGCCCACTGCCGTCGTGCGCTACGGGGCCGACGCGCCGGTCGCGGCGAGCCACGCCTCGACATCCTCGGCGAGCTCGCGCGGGGCGCCCACGGAGACCTCGTGTCCCGCCTCGTAGGTCGGAAAGCGGAGCGACACACCCCCGGCGCCGTTCCGGAGGTGAAGGACGCCAGGGCGCGCGGCCCCCTCGGGCAGCGACGTGTCGAGCTCGACGTCGAAGGTCAAGTGCTCCTCGAGGATGGCCGGCAACGCCTCCGTGTAGACCACCGCGTCGTAACGGGCATTGGTGATGAACGTCGCGGTGCGCCCGATGATGCCGTCGAACACGGCGAACATCCTGATCTCGACCCCATCCCCTGTGCATGGTGGCGCAAAGGGCAGCCAGTACGCGTCCGCGGCGTCGAGCTCGCCGAGCTCGGCGCGAAGGTCGGTCTCGCTCGCCGCCACCTCCGCGGGGTCGGCGCGCGAGAAGGAGCGGAAGGACGGCCCCCGTGCCGGCGGCGCGAGCCCGGTGATGCTGGAGAGGTCCACGCCGAGCAGGGTCTCCAGGTGCCCGGGGTTGCGCATCGAGCGCGCGGCGTGCTCCCCGATGGAAGCTGCCTGCTGCTGGGTGAGCCGTACGTCGTAGACGTCCCTCACACTCGGGGCGATGAAGATCGGGACGAGGTCCGGGTCCCTCGCCGCGAGCGGACTCTGGTAGTCGCGCTGCCGCGTCCCGAAGATGCTGGGCTGAATCAAGAGCTGCCAGCCGAACTGCTCGGCCACTTCATGCGGCGCTCGCGGGACTCCGGCATGCGTCGGGAAGGCCAGGTCGAGGTGAGCTTGCACCTTCTCCTGGAGCCACGAAGGCGCGACCGACATCACACCCGTGCTGTCCGAGGTGAGGGTGTAGTTATGCAGCATATAGAGCATCAGCGCAGCGCGCGTGCCGCCGTAGCTCTCGCCGGCGATGACGACCGGGTTGTTGCGCAATGCCTTGTGCGTGTCGAGGAACTCGAGCAGCAGGTAAATGAAGTCGGCGGCGTCTGCGACGTGGAACTTGCCGCTGCTGCCCTGGCACGCCAACGGATCGGGCAGCGCGAGGTCGTAGGAGAAGCCGGTGCTGCGAGCGTCGACATAGAGCAGGTTGGCGAAGCGCGCGTACGACGCGTCGTTCGCGACCGGCGCGGCGTCGGTAGGGGCTGCGGGATCCAGCGTGAACGGGCCGGTGCCGTAAGGCAGGAGGACGCTGGTGGTCGCGCCACCGGGGCCGCCGTTGAAGAACACGAGGAGGGGCGCTCGCTCCGGATGCTCGGCGGCTGGCACGAACGAGTAGAACATCCGCGACGTCCAGCTCGGGCCGAGCGTCGGCGAGCCCGGAACCTCGATGAAGCCGGCTTCGGGGAGATCGCTGCCGGTCGGATCTTCGGCGCCGCCGGTTCCACCTGAGCCGCCGGCGCCCCCTGGGCCGCCGGCTCCACCTGAGCCGCCGGTTCCACCTGAGCCGCCGGCACCCCCTGAGCCGCCGGCACCCCCTGAGCCGCCGTCGCCTCCTGGGCTGTCGCTGGATCCACCGCAGCCCGAGACGGTGAGCGCGAGGACCGTCGCGAGAGCCCCGAGACGACAGAGACGAGCGAGCATGGCGGTGAGTGGACGCTGCCTGCCGACGCCATCAAGAAATCGAGAGCGCTCGGGTGGACGCGGCAGCTCCGACGCGCCGCGCCGGCGCGCGCGTTCCTGCTCGACGCCGCCCGGAGGCGCGGCTATCCACTCCGTCATGGAAAGCTCGCCGCGCGCGCTCCGGTGCGGACTCGCCCTGGCCACCTCGATCGCCCTCGCCTGCGTGGTGGGCTGTGGAAAGGACGTCCAGCAGCCGTCGCCGGAGCTCACGCCCGGCGCCGCTCAGGAAGGAAAGGCCATGTCGCTCCACGACTTCACCGTGAAGACCATCGACGGACAGGACCGCTCCCTCGGCGACTACCGGGGCAAGGTGCTGCTCGTGGTGAACACCGCATCGGAGTGCGGCTACACGCCGCAGTACGCGGGGCTCGAGGCGCTCCACGATCGGCTCGAGGACCGTGGGTTCTCCGTCCTCGGCTTCCCCTCGAACGATTTCGGCGCGCAGGAGCCAGGGACCGACGCCGAGATCGCCTCTTTCTGCTCCACGAAGTACGGCGTCAGCTTCCCCATGTTCTCGAAGATCCCGGTCAAGGGCGGCAGCAAGCACCCGCTCTATGCCTTCCTCACGCAGTCCGCGCCCGCCGGAGAGGTGAAGTGGAACTTCACCAAGTTCCTGATCGGCAAGGACGGGTCGGTGATCGCGCGGTTCGAGTCGTCCGTGACGCCGGACGACCCGAAGCTCACACAGGCGATCGACAAGGCGCTCGGCGGCTGAGCGCCGGCGCCGCCGCGCACGCAGACCGGCGCTGCGCGGCGCGGGGCCGCTTCCACGAGCGACTGCGAGAGGGGCCGCCGGCTCGGGATCTTTGCAACCGGCATGAACAGCCGCCCTGTCGGCGCGAAACCCGATAGACTGCGATGCGTGGACGCCACGAAACACAACGTCGCGGAGCGGCCCGCGTCGATTCCGCCTTCGGCCACGTACAACCCCGAGCACGGCACGTTCGAGCTCGTAGAGACCGACGCCGACGGCCGTCCCTCCGGTGAGCGCTGCGTGTACCGCGCGAGCGACGGCTCGCTGCTCTCGCGCTGCCGCTACGCGGACGGGGTGAAGGACGGGCCGTTCACCGTGTTCCACCCGAACGGTCAGCCCGCGCAGCGCGGGCGCTACCGGGGCGGCCAGCTCGACGGCGAGCTGGTGCTCTACGGCAGCGACGCCCCGACCGAGCTCAAGCTGCGATCGTGCTGTGTGCCGCCCGGCGCCTGGGAGCTGCGAGCGCAGTATCGGCAGGGGCGCGTCGCGCGCCAGGTGTTTCACGACCGCGCCGGATACCCGATCTCCTCGGACGGCTCGCGCTGGCCCGACAGGCCCGCCGGCGCCGCCGAGGACGCGGAGTACGACCAGGGCTCGCAACGCTGGCTGAGCAGCGAGGAGGACGAAGCCTCGGGCGCGGTCGTCTACCGCTACGTCACGCGCGAGGGCAAGCCCTCTCAGGAAATCGAGATCCGCGCTGGCGCGCGCTGGCGCGAGCTCCAGTACGACGCGCTGGGCCGCCCTTCGGAGGAGCGGCACTTCGACCCCCAGGGGCGCTTCCACGGCCCCTCCGTCCGCTGGTTCCCCGATCCGGACGCGAGCCCTTACCTCGATCCGCGCCTCTGCGAGGAGCGCGGTCAGTACTGGCACGGTCACCCCGTCGGGGCGTTCACGTGGCTCGACGCGGCCGGGGCGCCGGTCGTCCGGCGCGAGCTCGGCGAGGCCCTCGACGAGGCCAGCCTCGGCGCGTCGCCCGCGCTCGCCGAGGACCTCGCGGCGTGGGACGCCGAGCGCGCCTGGGCGCTCGCGCGAGAGCTCTTGCAGGGCGGCCGCGCGCGCGAGGCCTGCTGCGCCGCGGCCCGCGCGGCGGTCCCTGGGGGCGAGCGCGAGAGGCTCGTCGAGTTCCTGCGGGACGCGACGCTGCGGCCGAGGCCCGAGGTCGCGGACCGGCGCGGGCGAGCGCTGCTCGAGACGTCCAGCGCGACAGCGCTCGGCGTCCTGGACGAGCTGTTGCTCGGCGCCGAGCCCAGCGCGGCCTACCGCATGCTCGCCGCCCTCTTGCCGGGCTCGCGCCGCGTCGCGCTCTCGCTCGTCGAGGCGGCGCTGCTGCTCGAGCCCGAGCGCCGCTCGGCCTGCGTCACGCGCGCGCTCCTGCGCATCGAGCTCGGCGACACGCGCGGGGTGCTCGAGGACGCCGACCGCATCGAGCCGGAGGCCGCCGGCGTGGCCGAGCACCTCAGGACCTTCGTGCGGCTGCTGTTCCCGGAGTTTTCTTTCTGGCCGGCGCGCCAGGCCATCGATCCAGTGCCCGGCGAGGCATCGGAGACGGTCGAGCTCGACCAGCCGATCGAGCAGGTCCGGCAGAAGATCCAGCTCTACGCCACCCGCTTGCTGCGCCTGCGCGAGGCCGTGCAGCGCAGCCTGCCGGGCGCGGAGCCCTGCCCGTGGCTCCCGCCCGACCTGTCGCACGTGCTGCCGGACGGGCCGGTGGAGCTCGCGCGGAGGGCGGCGACATTGACCGAGGAGACCGAGAACGGCGTGGAGACCGTCGAGCTCACCGTGGACGAGACGCTCGACACGGGAGCCCTGCCTGTCTCTCTCCTGATGCGCAGGGCCCGCGCCGAGTGGGCCGCCCTCTGCTGGCTTTGCTGGTCGGCCGGCCTCGATCGCGTCGCCTTGCCGGAGCGCATCGCGCACCGGCCCGACTTCACGGCGGCGGTCAACATGTCGCTCACACGCGCCTTCCGCGCGCGCGACCAGCTGCAGACCGGCGGGCTCGTCAGCCGGTCGCGCGGCGTGCCAGAGTTCGTCTGGGAAGGGCACGCCATCGGCGAGCTCGACCCCTCGCTCGCGGCGATCGCGGCCGACGAGTACTTCGAGATGCGCTGCGTCTTCGCGTGGCTCCTGTTTCCGGAGAACCTCTCCCCGTTCCAGAGCGACATCCGCGCGGCGTGAGCCGCTTCAGGGCGGCTCGTCGGGCTCGCCCTGCTGCCGCGCGCTCGCCGTCGCCGCCGGGACGCGGACGATCAAGGCGCGTTGTAGGACACGACTTGACCCTGGTAGCGGTTGTCGCCGGCGTTGGACCAGAACACGCCCTGACCTTCCGGGGCGATGATGCGCCAGGCGACGGGCTGCCCGAGCGCGAGCACGACGGTCCTGTTGCCCTCGAGATCGTGCGCGTTGATGCTGCGGTTACCGCTCGTGTCCGTCGAGAAGAGCGTCGTGCCCCGGATGGCCAGCCCCGTCATCGAGCCTCCCTGATGGACCAGGGTCTTCTGCCCGCCGGCGATGGGCGCCTTGAACACGCCGCCGTCGCCGACGTTGGCCCAGTAGACGAACTCCGCGTCCACCGCGATCCCGGCCGGCTCGGCCTCGTTCTCGGCGATGACGGTCACCTCCCCGCCTGATTTCGCCACCTTGTAGACCTTGTTGGTCACGGCGCCGCCGGTCCAGTAGATGTTCTCTGCGTCCTGCGCGAGGTGCGCGGGCTTCCCGGCGTCGGACGCGAGGAGGACGGGCTCGCCGCCGTCGAGCGGTATCGTGTAGAGGTTCTCTCCGCTGCCGTCGCCGAAGTAGAGGGCCGACGCGTCGCCGACGACGCTCACGACATAGCCTACCTCGACCAGCGTCTCCACCTCCAGGCTCGCCTTGTCGACGCGCCGGAGCGCCGAGGGGATCACCGGATCATCGTCGCCGCCGCTCGCCCAGTACACGTGGGAGTCGTTGACCCACAGCGCCTTGGGATCGGGATCGGCGGGGATCATCGCCTCCGCCTCGGCGGTGCCCGGCTTCGCGCGGTAGATGTAGCCGTCGTTGTTGTCCCCGGTCGCGACGTCCTCTGTGCCGCCGCTCGCGAAGTAGAGGAAGGTTTCGTCGGCGGCCAGAGCGCTCGGGTAGCGGTGCTGGCTCGCCATCGAGGTCGGCAGGATCATCCCGGGGTAGAAGCTGGAGAGGCGGTCGGCCTCCGTGACGACGCTCTCCCTGGAGACGTCGTGCCGCGCGAGCGGCGCGTGGTCGTCCGAGCCCTCCTGAGCGGTGAAGCCGTAGGCGTCGAGGACCGTGTTTTCGCCCAGCGCCGCCTTGAGCTCGATGGTGATCGGCAGCGTGAGCGTGATCGGCTCGTCGAAGGTGTGGCCCTCCGGGCCGAGGACGTACATGGGCCCCACCGCGCCCTCGGGGGCGTCCTCGACGCGCTCGATGGTGATCACCGTCTCCTCGCTCACCGCGCCCGGCGGCACCTCGATCGTGAAGCCGTCCTCCGCGGTGAAGGTCCCGCCCTGCGCGTCGACGGAGAACTGCTCGCCGGACTCCGGCTGCGCGCCGGTCCCCGACGTGGCGCCGCCGCCCGCATCGCCGCCGCCCGCATCGCCGCCGCCGGTGCCCCCGTTGCCCTTCTCCGTCCCTCCGCACGCCGCGCCGCTCAGCGCAGCAGCCGTGCACGCCAGCACCACCAACAAGGTCCTTTTCATCGTCTCGCTCCTCCGCGGGCGGTCGTCGCCGCCATGTCATGGAAGGCCATGGTCCTGCCGAGCTCGCCAGAGGCGCGGCTGCGGCATCACCATTGATCCAGGCAACAGCGTAGCGCCCGTTCGGCTCGTGGCGAGTGAGCCAGAGCACGCGAGAACATACAGTCTTCACCCGTCAGGGTTGTCCCAGGTAGGTTACAGCCTTCACCCATCAGGGTTGGCCCATGTGTGCAGTCGCACCGCGAGTCGCCGGCTCATGCGTCGGCGGGGCGAGGCGACGGCGGATGCCGGCGGCCGAGCCGCTTCGCTCTAGCCGCTCGCCTGATGTGCGAGCAGCACCAGGGCGAGGCCGATGACCGATGGGACGGTCTGCACGAACAGGATGGATCGCTTTGCCGTCGCGGCGCCGTAGACACCGGCGACGGCCACGCAGAGGAGGAAGAATGTCTGGATCTGCCATGCAAAGGCGTCGTTCGGGTGGAGGACGCCCCAGAGCAGGCCCGCGGCGAGGAACCCGTTGTAGAGCCCCTGATTGGCCGCCAGCGGCGCGGTGATCGCGGCGATCTCGGGGGTCGTGCCGAACGCTCTGTACGCGCGTTCCGAGCGCCACAGGAACATCTCCATGACGAGGATGTAGATGTGAAGGACCCCGATCAACGCGACGACGATCCGAGAAGCGGTCAGCATGCGGCCCACGCTACCATGCGCGCCCGGGCAGCGTGCGCCTCGCGGAGCTCGCGGGCCCCGTTCGGCCGCGGCGGGGAGCCTCGTGGCGCCCTGCCCGCGCCGCGCCAGGCGGTGCGATCAGTAGGTCAGCGAGACGGTCTTGCAGCCGAGGCCAAAGGCGCTGATCGGCCCGCGCTCGGCGATGAGATGCACCAGGTTGGCGACCTCGTGCACCCCGCAGCGGGTGTCCTCGAAGGCGGTCCCGCCGTCGCCGCCGGCGCCCTCGGGTGACGTGACCGGCCCGACACGGACGCGCTGGGCGCCGGGATCCCCCTCCACCAGGAGCGGCGCGCAATCGATGACGAGGCGGTCCAGGAAGCTGCCAGCCCGGCCGCTGAAGCCCACGACCACGTGATGCTCAGGGCACATCATCTCCCACGGAGCGGAGCCGAGGGTGCCCTCGCTGGGGGTGAGGTCGCCGGGGGTCGTGGTGATTGTATACGGGCCAGCTCCGGTGAGGCTCAGCTTGCCGCACCGCGCCTGGATCTCGCCGTGGAGGATCGAGGGATCCGGCTCCGTGAGGCTCCCTTCGTAGCCAACGATGACCTCTCCCTCCGGGCATTCGTGCACGACCGGGGTGCCCGTGTTCGCATCGCCGCGCAGCGGGGTGAAGATCTGGTCCGTGAGGGCGAGGCCGCTCGGCGCCGAGCACGCGCCGCCCTCGCACGCCGCGCCACCAGCACCGGGCGCATCGCTCCCGGCGTCGGGTGCGGCGCCGCCGCGCCCCCCTGCGCCTCGGTCGTCGAACGTGAGGCCGTCGAGCCCGGAGATCGCGGTGCACCCGGCGAGGAGGAGGGCGGAGATCAGCGCGGAGAGGCCGAGGGCGTGGCGCGTCACGGAGGAGCTGAACAGGGGGTCGAGGCGAGCCGGCCCGACACAGGCCCGCGCAGCGAGGGGACGGCGCCGCAGCAGCGCGGACGCTGGGACGACACCATCCGGGGGCGAGGGGGGAGCTCGGGCATCGCAGGTCACGCCGGTGCGCGTGGGCCAACGAAACCTATCACAAACCGCGGTGCGCTCGCACGCCCCTTCCATCGGAGCGCAGGCCTGGGTCCCACGCGCCCATCGAGGATGTGCTCGAGGCCCTGGTTGCGGACACGCCCCTCGCCCGCATCTCCATCACGCGGGAGCGCGGCCCGCCAGGGCGGGCTCGAGCTCTGCGCTCACTCGCACATATCCTCTTTCGTCATGCAATATCCGTTCAAGCAACCAGAGACCGTGCTTGTGTCGCCCGGGCACTGGACCCTCGGGCATTCGCGGGACGTCGTGCACTCGATCTGCGAGCATTCCTCGGCCGTCGTGCACTCCGGGCGGGGCGGGGACGACGCCGCCTCCGCCATGGCGAACCCAGCAGCCAGGGAGCAACCGGACGATGCATCGGGTTTCTTCTTCTCAGCCTCGTCGATGGCCTGCTGCAAGCGCTCGGCCTCTTCAGAGCACGGGAGATCCTTCGGCCTTTCGTCGCTGCCGAGCTCTTCACAGGTAGAATGCTGCACCACGCAGACCGTGAAAGACTCGTACCTCTCGATCACCGGTCCGCAGACATCGTCTTGCTTCAGCGCATCGAAGGCCGGGGCGAGCTCGGCCGCGCACTGCTCCACCGTCTTGCCCTCGCCCAGCTCTCCGCACTCGGCCGCCTTGCCGCAAATGACCTCCAGCGGCGCCGTTTCGACCGGCGGCTGCTCTTCAGGCTCGTTTGGGCAACCCGGCAAGGTCACCGCGAAGAGGCCGAAGAAGGGGGCGCAGAGGAGGATATTCTTGATCGTTTTCATGGCTTGTTCTCTACTTTCGTTGTCAGCTCCGGCGAGCCGGGCTGGTCGAGCGTAAGAGCAACCGGCGTACCGCCCTCGGCGCGAGGGGCCTGCCGATGAAAATCGGTATTGCGCGCGGCGATCTCACGGCAAAGAGCGGTCGCCCCGCGGCCAGCTCGCGCGCCCTGGGCCGGCGTGCGCGCGGCAAGCTTTGCCATCGTGGCAAAGCTTGCCAGCAAAGCTTGCCAGCAAAGCTTGCCATCGCGCGTCGTTGCCCGCGCCCCGCCACGATGGAGACGCCTGGTCCGCGGACTGGCAGACAGGGAGCTGGCTGCACGCCGTTGTGGGGAAGCGGGCCGCACGACGTCTTCGTTGTCGTCCAGGTCGTGGGCAACGAAGGCGGCGGAACGATACCGCTACGATGGTCGTGACTGGGAGGAGCGCTTCACGCCGCGCGCGTCGCGCGGCCCGGCGCGGAGCCGCGTCTCGGCGGCTCCGCGCGGAAGATGGCGGGGGGGATCAGGCTGAAGGGCGCGCGCTCAGTGGGTCGTCGAGCCGCCGAGCGTGGGGACGAGCTCCGCGCCTTCCAGGGGCGCATCGGCGCTGGCCGACGAGAAGGCGGCCCTGGCGGCCGCCGGGGAGCAGGCCTCCTCGCACGACTTCTCCTCGATGAAGCTCGTGAGGACCTGCGCGCGGTGGGGGAGGAACGTGAACTGGAGGGGCTGCGAGATCCGGCCCAGCTCGTCCACATGGACGAACCCGTTGGGCGCGGTGGTCGAGTGCGTCGGCCACAGGTGCAAGCCGCCGAGGTCGTCGCCGTTGCTCAGCTGGTGGCACCCGGCGCACGACTGGGTGGTGGCGCGATCGGCGGCGTCGTCCGCCGTGACTGCGTTGGGCCAGAGGCTACGATTCACGAGGATCGGAGCGAGCGCCGTGTCGATGTCCGCGATGAACGCGGTGTTCCCCTGCAGCTGCGGCCGATAGTCGTTCTCGGAACCGGGGCCCGCGATGCTCTCGCCCGAGTTGTAGTCGTCCGCGTTGGGCAGCGTGCTGAGCGAGATGTCGTTCTCGTCGTCGCCGAGCGGCACGAGCCCGTCGAGGGCACCGAGGAAGTCGCTCTGGAACGCTGCCCCGCGGGGGTCGCTCGGGTCGAAGCTGGCGCTGAACAGGCCGCGGAACGGGTTCTCCTTCACCGTGACCGGCTTGACGAAGAGCCTGACCGAGCTGTCGAGGAAGTCGGTGCCCACGTCGAGCTTGAACTCGCGGAGCGACCACGCCTGACCCGCGTCGCGGGCATTGCGCATGAACTGGTTCGTGCGGATCTGGCCGGCCCCGTCCACGAAATTGGACGCCTGGATGACCGGCGCGAAGCCGGGCAGGCCGTTGTAATAGAAGCCCTCGAGCGCGACGGAGCGCTGGGCCTCGGTCTTGGTCGAGAGGCTCGCCCAGAACTCGGCGACCGGGAGGCAGGCGGCGACGCCGCACTCGGGGTTCGGGTTCGGGAGCTTGGCCTCGAAGATGATGAAGTTGCGGTCGGTGTTGCTGGACGACTTCTTGGCGAAGACGATCCGGTACTCGCCGCAGTTCGAGCCGTCCACCGGCGCGAGGTCGAACCGGTTCACGAGCGCGACCGGCTCCATGAAGTGAGCCCCCGCGGGGTTGAACGGATCGGTGCCGGCGAGCACGCCCTCGTTCCTGGGGCACGTGTACGGGAACCCGTTGAGCTGGGCGGCGCCGTTGCTGTCGGTCTCGTCGTCGCAGTGGATGGCGTCAGGGTCGTTGAAGACGCGTTCCGAAGCTATGTTTCTGTTCTGCGTGTCCCACCAGCGCTGATAGAGCTCCAGAGGCGTCTGGTCGGAGCCGACGCTGGTGATGAGCTGCTGGAGGACGGAGCTGAGCGTGAACTCGAGCATGACGTTCGGGTCCGTCTCCTTCGTGACGAAGAGGGACTTCCGGAAGTCGATGGTCGGCACGGACGCGGGGCACGTCAGCGCCTCCGCGCTCTCGGCCGTGAGCTCCTGGGCCTCGCCGGCGGCGACGACGTCGTCGTCCACCGGATCGGCGCCGCCGCAGGCGCCCAGGGAGACCGACGCCGCGGCGCACATGACCGCTGCGATGAAGGGGAACTTGAAGACGAAACGAAGATGCATGATCGCTCCTGTGGAGTGAGGCGGACCGGGGTCGCTCCGGAGCGGCTCGCGCTCCGGAGGCGGCTCCGCCTCGCGCCGTATCCGCTCGGCCAGCCTCGTCGACGAGGCCCGGCCGCCGCAGCCCGGCTGGCGGGGCGCCATCGCAACCGGCGTGCCGCCCCGCCCTTCCAGCGGAACCGAGCGGCGGAGCCGACCGAGCGCGGCGCAGGAGCGGCTGCCGCGCGATCGAGCTCGCCCACGGGTCCAGCGTGCGATGGCAAACCTTGCCGTCATGGCAAAAATTGCCAGCCCTGAACGGCAGGGGATGGCAAGGCTTGCCATCGCGCCGCGCGCCCGCGCCGCCACGCGCCCGCGCCCGGACGCATCAACGCAACCTCTCCGCCACGCCGGCGACACTGGGTCTCGAGAGCTCGCTCCCGCGGGGCGCGGCTCGAGGCCTGGCGCCGGCTCCAGGTGGCTCGCATGGTCGTTGACGGCGACGGCGACGGCGACGGCGACGGCGACGGTGACGGCGACGGCGACGGCGACGGCGACGGCGGCGGCTACGGTGCCACGGTGCTCTCGCCCGCGTCGTGCGTCGCAGCGTGCCGGCTCGGGACATGCAGCTTGGCTCCGGGGTGTCGCCGCGCGCCTTCCGCTCCGGAGCGCCGCATCCGGCCGGCGGTCGCGCGGACGCTCGTCGGGCTCGGGCTCGACGTGGCGGGCCGGTTGGAGCGATGTTGGAGCGGAGGTGATGAGCTTGACCAGAACACGACGCGGTGGGCGCGCCGGGCTCGGCCTGGAGCTGTCGCTGTGCGCCGTGCTGCTCGGGGTCCACGCGGCGCCCGCGCACGCCGACGGGCAGCCGCCCAGGCCTCCGTGGCACCAGGGCGTCCCGGAGGAGCGCAAGCAGAAGGCAGAGCAGCTGTTCGAGGAGGGTCGGGCGCTGCACCGGAGCGCGATCCTCACGGAAGCGAGGGCGAAGTACGAAGAGGCGCTGCGCTACTGGGACCACCCCGAGCTGCGGGTCTACCTCGGGAGGGTGCTGATGCGCAGCGGGCTGCCGCTCCTGGCCCACGAGAACCTGCAGCAGGCGCTGCGGTGGGGCCCAGGCGCGCTCGAACCGCACCTCGAGGCGGAGGCGCGCGCGTCGATGAGCGAGCTCGTGCGGCGGGATCTCGCCATGATCGAGCTCCGCTGCGACGAGCCGGGCGCCACGGTGCTCCTCGACGGCAAGCCGTGGTTCGTCGGCCCCGGCGCCGAGCGGCGGCTGGTCCTCCCCGGAGAGCACGTCGTCACGGCGAGGAAGCAGGGGTACTACACCGTCGTCAGGCCCGTCGCCGTGCTCGCGGGCAAGCGGGCCTCGGGGACGCTCCGGCTGAGCGCAGACGCCGCGATCACCCAGCGCCGGTGGCAGGCGGCGTGGGCGCCCTGGGCGGTGGTCGGCGCGGGCGGGGCGCTCGGGCTGCTCGGCGCAGCGCTCACGTGGCAGGCCAACGAGCACCACGACGAGGCGGAGCAGGAGCTCCAGGGCCCCTTCCGCCAGGCCTGTGGGCTCGAGTGCGCGCCGAGCGGCGGCAGCGCGTACGACCGGGGCCGCCTGGAGAACGAGCTCGCCGTAGGCTCGTTCGTCGCGGCGGGAGCGGCCCTGATCACGGGCGGCGTCCTTGTGTACATGAACTGGCCGCGGTCGTACCGGACCGACGATCGAGGCGACGTCAAGATCGAGCTTGCGCCCGCCGTGTCGGGCAGCGCAGCGGGCCTGTCGACGCGGATCTCGTTCTGAGGCGGGCGGTCGACGTGGGCGGCGCGCGAGCGGGACAGGGGACGAGGCGCGCCCTGGCATCGGGGCGAAACGAGGGTGAGGAGATGATGGCGGAGCGGAGTTCATGTGTGCATGCGAGGCGGAGCGGCGCGGGGCGCTGCTCGGCGGGCGGCGTGGTTCGTCATCTCGCGGCGATGCTGTCGTCGATCGCCGTGGTGGTCGCCGCCGGAGCGTGCCTGAAGCCTGGGGGGCTCCCCTGCGGAGAGGGCTACTGCCCCAGGGGCTACGTGTGCAACGAGGCCGAGCGGTGCGTCGTCCCCTGCGGCGACGGCATCCCCGACGAAGCCGCCGGGGAGGCGTGCGACGACGGCAACCGGGAAGACGGTGACGGGTGCAGCTCCGACTGCCGGTCCAACGAGACCTGTGGCAACCGCATCGTCGATACGGCGAGGG
Organism: Sorangium sp. So ce321; assembly: GCF_051530195.1. Taxonomy (NCBI): domain Bacteria; kingdom Pseudomonadati; phylum Myxococcota; order Polyangiales; family Polyangiaceae; genus Sorangium; species Sorangium sp. So ce321. The sequence continues at coordinate 11,028,211 of NZ_CP150329.1, forward strand.
ACGAGGTGTGCGACGATGGGAACCGGGTCGCCGGCGACGGGTGCAGCTCCGATTGCCGGTCGAACGAGACCTGCGGCAACGGCATCACCGACGAAGTCGGCGGGGAGGCGTGCGACGACGACAACCGGGACGACGGCGACGGGTGCAGCTCCGACTGCCGGTCCAACGAGGCCTGTGGCAACGGCGTCGTCGACGCGGTGAGGGATGAGGTGTGCGACGACGGGAACACGGACGACCGCGACGGGTGCAGCTCCGATTGCCGGTCGAACGAGACCTGTGGCAACGGCATCGTCGACGCGGCCAGCGGGGAGACCTGCGACTGCGGCGCCGTCGATGTGCAGCCCACCGAGCGGCAGTGCGCCGCGCGGCAAAACTCGGCGGACGGCGGCTATTGCCGCGAGGACTGCAAGGCGCACTGCGGCGACGGGGAGGTAGCCCCGGAGGAGGCGTGTGACCCGGGGAAGCCCACCGATCTGCCGTCGTGCGCCAGCCTGCGCTACGACTTCGGTCACCCTGGCTGCTCCGCCTCGTGCGATAGCTTGTTGACGGATCGCTGCGGGGACTGGAACTGGCGTGAGCAAGAGTCCGGCACATCGGAATACTTGATCGGCGTCTGGGGAAGCGGCCCCGGAGATGTGTTCGCCGTCGATGAGTCTGGCACGCTCATGCATCACGACGGCAACCGCTGGAAGCGCGTGACCTCCCCGGGCATATCGGTCCGCCTGAAGGGCGTCTGGGGGAGCCGCCCCGACGACATCTTCGCTGTCGGTCAATCTGGCACGATCGTGCATTACGACGGCCACAGCTGGGAGCTCGTGCACGACTCGGACACAGCGGAGAACTTGAACGGTGTCTGGGGGAGCGGCCACGACGACGTCTTCGCTGTCGGTGAATCTGGCACGATCGTGCATTACGACGGCCACAGCTGGGAGCGCGTGCCCGACTCGGGCACCTCGGAAGAACTGTTTGGCGTCTGGGGAAGCAGCCCTGGCGATGTCTTTGCCGTCGGTTGGTCTGGCACGATCGTGCATCACGACGGCCACAGCTGGGAGCTCGTGCCCGACTCGGGCACCTCGAAGAGTTTGTATGGCGTCCGGGGAAGCAGCCCTGACGATGTCTTTGCCGTCGGCGACTCTGGCACGATCGTGCATTACGACGGCCAGAGCTGGCAGAGCGTGCCCGACTCGGGCACCATGGATGCCCTGAAAGCTGTCTGGGGCAGCGATAAAGACAATGTATTCGCCGTCGGTGATTTTGGCACGATCGTGCATCACGACGGCCACCGTTGGAGGTCCGTGCATTATTCGGGCGCATCGGGACATTTGCATGGTATCTGGGGGAGCAGCCCTGAAGATGTCTTTGCCGTCGGTGCGTATGGCACGATCTTGCATCACGACGGCCAGAGCTGGGAGAGCGCGCCATCCTCGGGCGTGTCGGGAGCCTTGGAGGGAGTCTGGGGAAGCGGTCCGGACGATGTATTTGCCGTCAGCCGTACAATCACCCATTTCGACGGCGAGAGCTGGGAGCCCGCGCCCTCCTCGGGCACATCGGAGGCTCTATTTGACGTATGGGGAAGCGGCCCAGAAGATGTCTTTGCCGTCGGTCATCTCGGCGCGATCGTGCATTACGACGGCCACAGCTGGGAGGCTGAGACCTCGGGCACATCACGAAGTTTGCATGGCGTCTGGGGAAGCGGCCCTGACCATGTCTTTGCCGTCGGCGATCTTGGCACGATCGTGCAGCGCGACGGCCACATCTGGACGCTCGTGTCCTCCTCGGGCACATCGAACGACCTGTATGGCGTCTGGGGAAGCGACCCTGACCATGTCTTTGCCGTCGGTAAATCTGGCACGATCGTGCGTCATGACGGCCATCGCTGGGAGCCCGTGCCCCCACTGGGCATAGAGGGAGATTTTCATGGGGTCTGGGGGAGCAGCCCTGAAGATGTCTTTGTCGTCGGCGATTCTGGCACGATCGTGCATTACGACGGCCATCGCTGGGAGCTCGTGCCCTCGTCGGGCACGTCGGAACATTTGCATGCCGTCTGGGGGACCGGCCCTGAAGACGTCTTCGCTGTAGGCCTTTCTGGCACGTTCGTGCACTACGACGGCGTCTCCTGGCTGCGAATCAATTCCACGACGAACCAGAATTTATATGATATCTGGGGCCACGCAGGCACCTCGTTCGTCGTCGGCGGTCGTGGCACGATCTTCCGCCACACCCGGGCCGGAGCCACACGGTAGGGCTCCGGCCCGGAGAGCCGCCGACGCCTCGCCGGCCTTGTGGTACCCGGAGCGAGCTGCCGGGAAGCCGGGAGAGGAAACAGCGAGGGAACATGCGGGCATGGCTACGAAGACGGGGCATGGACAGGAGCGGGAGCGTCACGGGCCCTCCGCGGGGAGGCTGGGCGCCTCGTCACGTCGTGGCGATCGTGTTCCTGACGGCGCTGATCGCGGTCACGGGCGCATGCCTCCAGGGCGGGCTCCGTTGCGGCGAGAGCTTTTGCCCGATCGACCATCGATGCGTCTCGGTCCCCGAGGGCAGCCTGTGTGTTGCCCCCGACCACCTCGATACGTGTGGCAACGGGGTTCTCGAGGAGGGCGAGGTCTGCGAAGACGGGAATACGAGCGACGACGACGGATGCAGCGCCGACTGCACGTCCGATGAGCGCTGCGGCAACGGCGTCGTCGATGCCGTGCGGCACGAGGTCTGCGACGACCGCAACGAGATGGACGGCGACGGATGCAGCGCCGACTGCACGTCCGACGAGCGCTGCGGCAACGGCGTCGTCGACGCCGCGCCGCACGAGGTCTGCGACGACCGCAACGAGATGGACGGCGACGGATGCAGCGCCGACTGCACGTCCGACGAGCGCTGCGGCAACGGCGTCGTCGATGCGATAGGCGAGGAGACATGCGACTGCGGCGCTGACGGGATCGATGCGACCGACCCGGCGTGCCGCGGGGAGCAGAACTCGGCGCTCCGCGGGTATTGCAGAGACGACTGCAAGGCACATTGCGGCGACGGAGAGCTGGCAGAGGACGAAGCCTGCGACACCGCGCTGTCCGTCATGACGTCCTGCTTCTACCTGCGCTACGATTTCGGCCGCCCGGGGTGCGTCAGCTCCTGCGATGACCTGTCCGCCGCTCCGTGCGGCAGCTGGAACTGGCGTCGTCAGGAGGCCGTCACATCGGAATGGTTGCGCGGCGTGTGGGGAAGCGGTCCGCAGGATGTCTTTGCCGTGGGCTCGAACGGCACGATCTTGCACTACAACGGCCAGAGCTGGCAGACCATGACCTCGCCCACATCGACATTCTTGTATGGCGTGTGGGGAAGCGGGGGGAATGATGTCTTTGCCGTGGGTGAAGAAGGCACGATCCTGCACTACAACGGTCGGAGCTGGCAAAGCGTGCCCTCGCCCACATCGACGTTACTGTCCGGCGTGTGGGGAAGCAGCTCACAGGACGTCTTCGCTGTGGGCAATGAAGGCACGATCCTGCACTACGACGGCCAGAGCTGGCAGGCCATGAGCTCGACTACATCGAGATCGCTGTCTGGCGTCTGGGGAATCGGGGGAAAGGATGTCTTTGCCGTGGGCGAAGGGGGCACGATCCTGCACTACGACGGCCAGCGCTGGCAGGCCATGAGCTCGCCGCCATCGCAGCAGTTGAGGAGCGTGTGGGGCAGCAAGAAAGATGATGTCTTCGCGGTGGGTGGCTACGACAGGCTCCTGCACTACAACGGACAGGAATGGCAGCGCATGACCTTGCCCACCTCGGAGGTGCTGTCTGGCGTGTGGGGGAGCCGGGGAGATGACGTCTTCGCCGTGGATATCAACGGCGCGATCCTGCACTACGACGGCCAGGAATGGCAGAGGATGAACGCGCCCACGCCCACGTCGTCGGAGCGTTTGTTCGGCGTGTGGGGGAGCGGGCCGCAGGACGTCTTTGCCGTGAGCGACAGGGGCACGATCCTGCACTACGACGGCCAGATGTGGCAGGACATGACCTGGCCCAGCTTGATACGGTTGTCTGACGTGTGGGGGAGCGGGCCGCAGGACGTCTTCGCGGTCGGCGGTAGCGGCACGATCCTGCACCACGGCGGTCAGGACTGGCAGGACATGACCTCGCCCACCTCGGAAGGGTTGTCTGGCGTGTGGGGGAGCGGGCCGCAGGATGTGTTTGCCGTGAGCGATGTGGGCACGATCCTGCACTACGACGGCGAATGGTGGCAGACCATGCTCTCGCCCATACCAGGGAGACGGCTGAATGACGTGTGGGGGAGCGGACAACAGGACGTCTTCGCCGTGGGCGATAAAGGCACGATCCTGCACTACGACGGCCAGGAATGGCAGGTCATGCGCTCGCCCACAGCGGAGTTCCTGTATGGCGTGTGGGGGAACGATGGGCGAGATGTCTTTGCCGTGGGCGACAAAGGCACGATCCTGCACTACGACGGCCAGGAATGGCAGGTCATGCGCTCGAACCCATCGGAAGAGCAAGTTTTGTCTGGCGTGTGGGGCAGCGGGCCGCAGGACGTCTTTGTCGTGGGCGATAACGGCACGATCCTGCGCTACGACGGCCGGGAGTGGCAGGACATGACCTTGCCCACGTCGGAATGGTTGGCCGGCGTGTGGGGCAGCGGGTCGCAGGATGTCTTTGCCGTGGGTGCGTTCGGCACGCTCCTGCGCTACGACGGGATCTCCTGGCTCAAGCTCAACTCCACGACAGACCGCGATCTTCACGCGCTGTGGGGCGCCGGGAGGACATCCTTCGTCGTCGGCGACGGCGGCGCCATCTACCGTCACACCCGGACGGCGCCGTGACGAGGCCCGTGACCCGACGCCAGTGGCACCTTCCCGGCGCTCCGCCGGGACGGGTGCTCCGGCGCGCTACTTACGCGGGCGAATCGACCGGCACACCGCCTCGGCCGCCTTGGGGTCGCTGCCGTTGACGTCTGCCCACGAGCAGCGGTAGTTGCCGGCGGCGATCTCCCGGTAGATGATGTGCGCCTTACCGCCTGACCGGCCCGGCTCGGCGCCCGGCGATGTCGGCATGTCGTACGTGAGCTCCCACCCGTCGGGCGTCACGACCTCGCGAAAGTTCGAGCCCGCGTGGCTCTGCTCGAGGCTCGCCTTCTCGGCTTCGAGCGAGGCACGCTGCGCGGGCTTGGCGATCTCGACGTAGTAGCCGTCGGGGCGGGTCAACACGACGCTCGGGCGCACGCCGCTCGGAAGGCCGCCGAGCCCACCGGGCCCGGGCAGCACCCCGTCGCTCTCGAGCGCGTGCGCCCCGTCGGCGCGATACTGGACGCCGTGGAAGTCTCTCAAGGCCCCCTTGCCATCGGTGCAGGCGGCACAGGCGAGCGCGAGCGCGAGCGGGGCGCAGAGGGGGCGCGGCGACTTCGTCGGGTTCACGCTCTCATGATAGCCGCGCCGCGCCCGTGTCCTCCAGCGCAGACGGCCGAACCCCGGCCAGATGACGCCAGGCTCCCTCGAGCGCCTCGCCTGCCCTGGCCACCGTGCTCGAAGCTGCCCGGCGAAGTCGGGCGCGCGTGGCGTGCTCGCTCCGCGGCGTTCACCACGCCGTGGTCGTCGTGCTCAGGTAGTGGCCGAGCGCGGTGTTCAGGTAGATGCGGTCGTCGGCCAGGGCCACGGCCCGAGGCGCCGCGTTGACCCCGAGCAGGCGGCTCTCCCAGGTATCGCCGTCGTCGCGCGACATGGAGATGCCTTCTCCGAAGGCGAAGACATTGCCCTTCGAGTCGACCAGCACATTCCAGGCGGCGTCGGTGACCTCGGTGAAGGAGACGCCCCTGTCGATCGAGCGGAAGATTCCCTTGTAGGAGCCGAGGAACAGGTGGCCGTTCGGGGCGGCCGCGAGCTTGACGTAGTTCTCGTCGTTGTCGAGGGGCAAGCCGTCGAGGGGCTCGAACGTCCTGCCGCCGTCGAGCGAGCGAACCAGAGACCGCGAGCCATGAGCGTAGAGATCGCCGTCGTCGGTGAAGACGACCCCCGTGATGTCTCGCGATTCATCCGATACCGGTTCCCAGGACACGCCGCCGTCGCTCGAGAACCCTTGCCTGGAGCTGTAGAGGCGGCCGTCTGGATGGAGGGCGATCGCGCCCACATTCAGGGTCGCGTCGACCACGCTCCACGAGCCGCCGCGGTCCGACGAGCGATAGAGCCCGACGCCCGAGGTGGCGAGCATCGTTCCATCTCCCATCTGGATCACGGTACTGATGAACGGCAGCGGCTGGCCGTCGAGCTCGAGGGGAGCCCACGAGGCGCCGGCGTCCGTCGACCGGTACCTCCTCTCCTGATCGTCGAAGAACAGCGTGCCGTCCGGCGTCGCAGCCACCCATTGGACGTTCGTGAGGTTCGCCTCGGCGAGGCGCCGCCACGTCGGACACGCCGGGCAGCTTCCGCCGCAGTCGGCGCCCTGCTCACCCGGGCCCTGGGCTCCGTCGGTGCATGACGCCGGGAGCGGCTCGCCACGGCGCTCGTGCTTGCCCCAGAACGTGGTCGGCCGGCTCACGAACACCTGGTCGTTGTTGTCGAGGACCACGAGGCGATCGTCGGGGAGCATCACCATCGACCGGAAGCCGAACAGCTCGCCGTCCCCCCGCTCGGTCCAGGTGAGCCCGCCGTCCTCGGACATGTCCACGCCGGTCCCGCCCGAGAAGAGCAGATCCGTCGAGTTGGCCGCGAGCACCCGGGCCGAGACGTCGACCGCTTCGCCATGCTGCCAGGAGTCGCCGCGATCGGCGGACGACAGGGGAGGAGTCGCACCTCGCCCGACGAGCACGACCCCATCGGAGAGCTCGACGAGCCCGGCGGCTGTATCGCCCTCCGTATAGGCCACCTCGAACCAGGTGGCGCCGCGATCGAGCGACCGCATCACCAGCTTGTAGGACATCAGGAACCAGATCCCGTCGGCGTTGACCTCCAGGCGGACCAGATCGCCACCTCCGAAGCCGCCGGCGACGAGCTCCCAGCTCAACCCGGCGTCCGTCGACCGGTAGAGGTCGTTGCCGAGCCCGGCGTAGAGCGCGTCATCGATCACCTTCAAGAACCCGGGGCTGAACTCGGGGTTGATGACCTGCCATGTCAGCCCGTCGTCGTCGGAGCGCACGAGGCCCTCGCCCGCGCCATAGATCTCGCCGCTGCTCCCGTTGGCCAGCGGCTTCACTGTGGCGTTTTCACCGTCCGCCAGCACCCGCTGCCACGCGCCGTCCAGCCGCTCGAGCCGGGTGAGCCAGTCATACTCGTTGCTCCCCAGCAGGGTCCCCTGCCGGGTGAGGAACAGAGAGACCGCGCCGGAGGGCGCGACGCGCTGCCAGAACACGCAGGGCTCGCACGGGCCGCCGCAGTCCACGTCGTCTTCACGCTGGTTGCGCTCGCCGTCGGAGCAGGTCCCGGGGTCGTCGAACGGGTGATCGGCGCCTGCCCCACCCTCCCCGGAGCCGCTTCCCGTGCTGCCGCCCCCGCCGGCGTGCGCGCCGCTCGTGCTCGTCGCCGCGCCGGCGGAGCTCCCGTCCGAGCAGCCCGTCAAGAGCGCCCAGGCCAGCATCGAGATGGCCGCCGACACCAGGCCGAGGTTCCCGCTGCGCCGCTGCCGTTCGATCGTCATTCACCGCTCCACCGAACAACCTGCGTCCGCCAGGCCACCTTGGCCTCGCCAGCAGATTGAACAAGGGGGCCAGGAAGCCTGAAGGCGATACGGGAGTCAAGCGTTGGGGGGGCCGCCTGACCACCTCATCCGGCCATCCGGCCATCGGGCCAGCTGCCATCCGAACACCTCCTGCGAGGCTCCGGTCTGCTGGTGCACCTGTTCCGCGATCATCGCTTCTTCGAAGGCGAAGAGAGCCCTTTCCGGCTGGATCCCGAGCGGGCCGCGCATGTGCTGGGGCTCTCGTCCTGACCGGGAGCGCGCTGGTCTGTGGGCGCGATGCTCCGCCGAACCAGCCGCTGGCGAGGACGGCTTCGCCACGCGGCTGTCCGGGGTGGCCTTCTCTTCCTCCTTGCATGTGAAAGCCGCCACAAGGTACTTTCCTGGCGCGATAGCAGTCCCCGCTCGAACAGCTCAAGGAGATCATCATGCCGTGGTATGTCCATCCCGCGCACTTCTTCGGTGGGGCGTTCTTCGCCAATGCGCTCCCTCACCTGATCGCGGGCGTGTCCGGCCTACCGTTGCAGAGCCCATTCGCATCACCGCCCTTCAAGGGGTTGTCGTCGCCGACGGTGAACGTTGCCTGGGCGCTGGCCAACCTCGCCATCGCGTATCTCTTGCTCGTGCGATTCGCTGCATTCGACCTCAGGAGCTGGTCTGACGTTGGTGTCTGTTTCGTCGGGTTCGGCACCATGGCCCTCCTGTGCTCTCGTTCTCTAGGTCGCCTTCGCAAGATGGCCGTCCCCTTCTCATGAGCTGTTTGGCGCCAGGATGACATCGGAGATCGCTTTCGAAGCAGTGGAAGACATCCACGTGAGCAAGCGGACCTGCTGGTGTGCGCCCGCTCGATAATGGCGGTCGCGATGGCCTCCGCTGCGCCTGATCGGAGCGATGGCGTTGCACTCGCAATGCGCGAACGCTAGCCTGAGCGCCATGTGGGCCGCCGGCGCCAAGCCGATCGCGCACGACGTCAGGGATTGACGACGGGACCGAACGATGGCGGATGAAAAAATCCCCAAGACCGAGCCCGAGTGGCTCTTGCTGCTCGGGCCTCACCGCTACCGGATGCTCCGCTACGGCAACACCGAACGCCCGTTCACGGGAGAATACTGGAACCATCACGGCACGGGCGTCTATCGATGCGCCGGCTGCGGCGCCCGACTCTTTTCGTCGCGGGCGAAATTCGACTCCGGGACGGGCTGGCCCAGCTTCACCGCCGTCCTCGACGAGAAGCGGATCGAGCGCCGGGCCGACCAGAAGCATGGACTCGATCGGGTGGAGGTCGTGTGCGCCCGCTGCAATGGACATCTGGGGCACGTCTTCGACGACGGGCCGGAGCCGACGGGCGAGCGCTTTTGCATCAACTCCGCTTCCCTCGAGTTCGAGAGCGAATGACGCAATGCGGCGAACGTCACACCGACAGCTTGGCCGTGACCAGCGCGGTCCCGCCGAGCGCCTCGCGGAGCGCCCGGGTGTCGAGGACGTGGACCTCGCTGGGTAAAGCTGTCGATGATGGCCGTTCCAGGATGGGATGATAGCCGGCCCATCATTCCATGGTAGCGAGGCCATCATCGACCTTGAAGGCCTCCGGGGGGAACGACGAAACCTCTTGTCCGTTTTTGGGGTTCATGCTTGCTCGCTGCGCTTTCGTCCCTGTGTCTGCTTCGACTTCTGCTCGTCTCGAGCTCTAACCCCCGCATGACGCCTCTGCCCCCTGAAACGCTCACGCCTGGGCGCAGTTCTCCTGCATCGCGGACGGCGCCGCCGCGGCCAAGGGCGCGAGCCTCGGGAAGCTCAGCCTCAGCCTCGTCGAGGCGAGCGAAGCCGGCGTCGAGACCACCTACCGGCGCAGGTCGACCGGACAGGCCATGCCCTCCGCCCGTGGCGTGGCATGTAGCGGGGAGCGGTGGCGGTCACCCTCCGCCATGGAGCCGCCACCCCGGGGCTGGATCTCTCCTCGCGTTCTCCCGTCCTTTTGTGTCGGCATGGAGCGTGCTCAAGGTCGAGCGTCATGCCGACGCTCGAGCACAACGCCCTCGTCGAGATGTTCCGTGAGGACCTCTCCGGCGCCGAGGCGTCGGCGGCAGAAATCTCAATTATTTCAACGGATTCCGGCTGATGCTTGGCCGAGTCGTCTGCCGGCGTGGGCCCAACGCGCGAGCCTGCTCCGTCGGGTGTACCTCGAGGACGTGTTGGCCTGCCCGTGTGGCGGCCGGCGGAGGCTCGTGGCCGACATCTCCGAGCGCGAGGTCATCGTCGCCATCCTCAAGCATCTCGGGCTCCCGAGCCAGGCGCCTGCCATCCCGCGTGCGCGGAGCCCGAGCTGCGAAGCGGCATGAGCGCCGCGGGCCAAGCCCCCTGGCGCCCGCAACGCCGGCGTCCACGCCGACGTGCGCCCGCGGCGCTGCCCGCGCCACAGGTTCGGGGCAAACGTGCTCGGTCGCACAGCGCCGACCGAGCCGGGGCGCCCCGGCGACCGGCGACTGGGCGGTAAAAGGGGGCCATCAACCAGGACATCGGGGAGATGGTCGGCGGGACCGTCGTGCCGGTGACCAACGGGGTGCGGGTGAGGACCTATCGCGCCGCCGGGGGCGCGCGACCTCCACTTCACGGTGGTCAGGCGCTGATAGCGCGGCCGCGCCGGGCAGCCACTGCTCCTGCCAGCGGCCTCGCCGGTGGCGTAAGTAGCTGGTCCGCTCGGAGGATCAACCGCTACTCTGGGCGCCGTGCAGATCCGGGAGTTCACCGAGGGTGACTGGTCTCAGGTGTGGACGATCGTGCGGGAGGTGGTGCAGGCGCAGGAGACCTTCGCGTACGACCCGGAGATGACCGTCGAGCAGGCACACGACATCTGGGTCGAGGTACCGCCCGGGTTGACGGTGGTTGCCGTCGAGGACAGCTGCGTCCTCGGAACTGCCAAGATGGGAACGAATCGTCCCGGACCGGGATCACATGTGTCGACAGCGAGCTTCATGGTCGCTGCCGACGCCCGGGGTCGGGGTGTGGGTACCGCGTTGTGCCGGTTCGCGCTGGACTGGGCCCGGAGACGCGGATACGCCGGAATGCAGTTCAACGCCGTGGTCGAGTCGAATCGCTCAGCTGTAGAACTCTATAAGCGGCATGGCTTCAGCGTGATCGGCACGGTACCCCGCGCCTTCGCGCATCCGGCTCTGGGACGCGTGGGGCTGCACGTCATGTACCGCGACCTCTGAACCGCCGCCAGCGAGGCGTCGCGACGCTCGCGGTCCCGCCACTTCGGTTCGCCGCGCCACACTTCTTCGCGCAGCGATCCGGCTTCTTTTACCTACGCGCTCATTCGGCTGTGTAACTTTGTCTACACCACGCTGGCTCGATCGCCGGATCCTCGGTCGCTACAGGGTCGCCGCTCCTCGTCGTCGTGAGTCCGCAGCGCTACTCGAACTCCACCAGCAGGCGCTCGCCTTCTCGGAGGAAGCGCACCGGTCGCTCCATTCCGGCCTGGAACTGTGGCGCCTCCATGGGCCGCACGCAGTAGTCGGCGGTGCCCTGGAACTCGGGGCCACCGGCGCGGGGACGAATGTCGAGGGTGAAGCGGAGGATGGAGTTGCCCCCGTGGCTGACGGCGGTGGGATCCCAGCGGAGGATGCGCCCCGTCCCCGGTTCGCCTTGCGAGAGCACCTTCGCGCGGCGCATGTCGACCCCGATGGTGAACCGCAGCCAAACCACCAATCCACCAACAACAAACAGGCCGAGAAGCGCGGCCCCCACGATGAGCTCCGTCATGGGCGAATGCTAGCAGATGCGGCTAGCGACCAGCCAGCGCACCCTACAGCCCGAGTATCTCGCGCGCGGGCGCGCAGCGAACGGGAAAAGGTCGCCTTCGCGCCGGGGTGTCCTCGGCGATGATGCGGCGCCATGCGCGGGGTGATGCCCTCAGCGCAAGGGCCGCGACAAGAACGGCGTCCGAGGGCGGCGCCCCGGCGTCCCTGTCCGACTGACCACGCCATGCCACCCGAATGACGGGCGGGTCCCGGCGAGCGCTTACCGGGTGCTTCGCCCGGGTGGCGGTGGAAAGGCCGGGACCGTAAAAGTGGGCGCCGGGAGCGTGATCTCGGCCGGCAGCTTGGCGGCCCCGCCCGATCGGAAGAACTCGAGGATCGCGTCGAACACGGCAGGATGATTCCTGGTCAGCCGGCTCGGCATCGCGTGCTCGCCGCGGTGGACGATGGTCGTGTGGCTGTTGGGGAAGTAGGGCGCGATCTGCAGCATATTCTCGACGGGCGTGGAGACATCCCAGTCGCCATTCAAGAACAAGACCCGTATCTGGCTCGTCGAGGGAGCGCGCATCGCGTCGCCGAGATCAGGCGTCGGCCACGAGGCCCGAGAGCCCTGGTGCGGGGCGAAGCTCCAGGTGCCGAGGTAGTGCGTCGCGGGGTCGGTCTGCAGCAGGTGATTGCGCGCCGTGCTGACGCCGAGCCCCGAATCGATAAGTGGGGTGATGACGCTGGAGAACGGAGACCCCCTTCGACTCGCCGTCTCTGCGCGCGCCCAGTCTTCGTAGTGCCCATGGTAGAGCGACAGGATGAAGGCCGGCCAAACCTCGGCCTCCTCTTGAATCAACGCGGCCTGAAGGTCTTCCAGCCCGAGCACCACGGCCTCGGTCTTTCGCGCAGCCTTGATTCGCGCGAACCCGATGCTGATCACGCGGCTCTTCGCCGCCGCGCGGTTCTCCAGGACATAGAGAGTGCCGATCTCGTACGGCACCGCCTCCCCCTCCGCGGTCTTCACGGACCTGCTCTCAATCGAGGCGGGCGTCGGGGTCCCCGGTGCGCCACAGCGCCCGGCCAGGCGCTCAGCGAGCGTTGCAGGCGAAGACGTGCTCGATGGCGTCCACGCACATCTGCTCCGCGACATCCTGCGTGATCCGGGACAGCACCCGGAATCGCGTGAGCTCGGTCAACGTCTGGGCCACGTTGACCTCGGCGATCACCTCTCCATCGCCCTCGGCATCCGCCCTGGAGAAGAGGCGGATCAGGTTGTTGGCGTCCGCCGGCACGCCCCGGAGCAGGATGTGAAACTCGAGGCTGGGGGTCTGTTCGCCCACGTCCTGCTCGATCCGGTAGCCATGGCCCGACGCGGCGAGCTCGTCGCCGATGGCCGCGAGCGTGGGCACGATGATGTCGGCCAGGATCCGCCGGAACTCGGCGTTGAAGCGCTCGCGCCGGTCGGGCACGTCAGCGCCGCTCGTGTCCCGGGCGAGGCGCGGGCCGTATTTTCTCTGGATGATCGCCAGGCGGATGCGGGCGTGCTCATGGATGGCCATGCTTGTGTCTCTCGACGGGCAGAGCAGCACAGGGGTCGTGGTCGCTCTCGCGGACGGCGCTCGCGGACGGCTCTCGTGGACGGGCGCGCGGACCTCAGAGGAGCAGGACCTTCGGCTGGCTCGGGACGATGTTCGTCCCGTTGATGTTGATCTGGTTCTGGAGGCCCGTGGCGCCGAGCCGCACCGCCGGCTTGTTCTGGAGCAGCAGCTTGGGATAGGGGACGAGGCGCCGCGAGGGGCCCATGTTGCGACGGGAGACCACGCCGCCGAGGATCCCAGGGTTATCTCCCATGGAGATGGGGATGATGGTCGCGATGGTATGGGCGGCGCCCCTCCCCAGGATCACCTTGTAGGCGACGGACGTCCCCATGCATCGGTTTGCGGTGTTCGGGTACGGGATGGGCCCCGGCAAGCAGACGTCCGGGACGCCGAAGTCGATCCCACCGCCCGAGGTGATGGCAAAGCACATGTCCGGTCACCCTACCTGGATCTGGTCGGCGTCGATCTTCACGACGTGCGACGCGGTGATCTTGGCGTTCTCGCCGTGCATGGCGAGGCCGCCCTTGGCCGCATAGTCGATGCGCTCGGCGCGCACGTGGTCGGCCTCTTCCACGATGCGGTAGGAGCGCTTCACCCGCTGCATCAGCCGTTCGAGCTGAGCGTCGAGGCTCCGGCCGATCAGCTTGGCCCGGTCGACCTCCGCGCGGACCACCTCGCTGACGAACGAGAGCACCCCCAGCGCGACGTGCCCCTCCCTGGCCTGGACACGGAAGGTCGACGCGGCCATCGAGAGGTCCTTGCCGGACGCCACGTGCACGCCGTCGGGCGCCGAGAGGCCCAGCGAGCCGCGCTGCAAACGAATCTGGAGATCCCCTTCGGAGACGAGGTGCGAGGGCGCGCCTTCCTCCCGCTCGAGGACGGCGAGGATGTACTGCGTGCCATTCACCGCGGCGAGGAGCGCCAGGTCTCCGGCGGCGGGCTCCAGCAGGCAGCTCGTGGCGCGCTTCGCGCGGACCTCGCCGTCCTCGGTCTCGACAATGTACGTGGAGCCATCGACACGGAGCACGGCGCCATGGTCACCGTAAGCTCCCCGCTCGTATCGCCTCGTCCTTGCTACGCTCTGCATCGTTTTCCTCATGCGTGCGGGGTACGTTGGCCGCCGGCCGGCTGCCCGAGGACGCTGGCCTGCCAGTCTTCTGCTTCCTTGAGCTCCTCGTCGTCGCCGTGCGCCAGCGCCTTGCTCAGCGGCCAGATCGTGCCCTTGTCCGTCACGCGGTGCAGCCGCGCGCGCGCCAGCGTCGCGTCGGAGAAATCGGCGAAGGACACGTCGGCGTGGGAGAGGTCTGCATAGCTCAGGTCCGCCCGGCAGAAGCGGGCACCCGTGCAGCTCGCTCGGTGCCAGACGCTCGTCTCGAGCCGCGCGCCCGAGAAGTTCGCGGCGCCCACACGCGCGTCGACGAAGAGCGCCTGGGTCAGGTCGGCCTGGGTGAGGCTCGCGTTCGTCATGATCGCCTCGACGAAGACGGCCAGCTGGGCGATGGCCCCATCCAGCCTGGCCCCGGTGAGGTCGGCGCCCTTGAAGCTGCATTGCGTCAGCGTGGCCCCGGAGAAGTCGCAGCCGTGCAGGTCGGCGTTCGTGAATTGCGCCCCGCTGAGGTCCATCCGCCGGAAGTCCTTGGGCCCCATCCGCACCTCGACCAGGATCGCTTCCGCGAGGGCAGCGCCCGTGAGAACGGCCTGGGACAGGTCCTGACGGAACAGGACCGACTTGGTCAGGTTGGCGTGGGAGAAGTCCGCGCCTGCGTTCTCGGTCTGAAACAGGGAGGCGTCCGTCAGGTTGGCACGGACCCATCGGGTGTTCTTGAGGCTGGCGTGCTCGATGCCGACCGACGAGAGGTCCGCTCCGGTCAGATCGGCCGCTTCGAGGTTCACGTGCGAGAAGCTCGCTCCAACCAGCGAGGCGTCGGCGAGCGCAGCCCCCGCGAACGTGCAGTCCATGGAGGTGCCAAGGTGAAAATCCAGCCCCTTCAGGTTCGCTCCCGCGAGGTCGCAGCGGTGGAAGATCGCCTCGCGCACCTTGACGCCCGCCAGGTTGGCGCCGGCGAAGCGGACATCCTCGAAGATCCCGCCGGAGAGGTCGAGGCCCGACAGGTCGAGGCCCGACAGGTCCAGCTCCGAGACGACCTCTCCCTCTTCGATCAGCTTGCGCAGCGCATCTCTATCCATGCTGCCTCTGGGCCGGGATCACCCGAAGTCGCTTGAGGTTGGCGCCCTCGAAGCTCGTATCGTTGTCTCCGATCATCCTGTCGGCGCACACGCCGAACAGGTTGGCCTTCTCGAAGATGGCCCCACGGACGCACGCGCTGTTCATGACGCCCTGCCTCAGGTCAGCGGCGTAGAGCGACGCCCCGGTCAGGTTGGTCCGGGTCAGCATGGCCTCGACGAGGTTCGCGCGATCCAGGGTCGCCTCGGTCAGGTCCGCCTCGTCGAGCAACGCGCCGCGCAGGTCGGCGTCGGAGAAGTCGCTGCCGCGAAGGCACGTCCCCATCAGGTTCGCGCCGGTGAGCGTCGCACCGCTGAAGTCCGCGCCCGCGAAGGACGAGCCCTTCACGCTCGCGAGGTCCCTGGCCACGACGTCCCGGAAGATGGCGCCGTCGCCCTCGGCGGCGATGAAGGTGGCGGAGCTCAGGTCGACGCCGGTGAAGTCGACCTCGGTCACGTTCACCTCGTTGAACGTGGCCCCCGAGAGCCGCGCGCCCACGAGGCGCGCTCCCGTGAGGTCCACGCTCTGGAAGGTCGCCTTCTCTGCGACGACGCCCTCCAGGTTGGTGTCGCGGAGATTGGCCTCGGAGAGGTCGGCGCCCGAGAGCTTGGCCCCGGACAGGTCCGCTCCCCAGAGGTCGGCCTTGACGAGCACGGCCTCGCCGAAATCGACGCCTCCGCGAGCCTTCACGTCCCGCAGACACGCCGAGCCGAGATTGGCCCCATCGAGCTTGGCCTCCGAGAGATCCGCGCCCTCCAGGTTCGCGTGCGCCAGGATGGCTCCTGTGAGGTTCGCCTTTCGCAGGTTGCTCCCGTTGAGAAAGGCCGACTCGAGGATGGCGCCGGAGAGGTCGATTCCCGCCAGGTCGAGATGAGAGAGGTCGGCGCCCGTGAGGTCGCACCCCGCAAAGCTCCGCCCTTCGTTGTGCCCGGCCTCGACCTCGTGGCGAACTCGCAGCACCTCTTCGCTCTCGAGGCGCGCCGAGGCCGGCAAGAGATGCGCGAGCAGCCGCCCCTCTTGGCCCCATTCGGCGCGCAACGAGGCCTTCTCGTCCAGTCCCTCCGCAAATTCAGGGGCGTCGTCCTCGGCAAACTCAGCGGCCTCGTCCTCGGCAGATTCAGGCGCGTCGCCCTCGGCAAACTCAGCGGACTCGCCCTCGGCAAACTCAGCGGACTCGTCCTCTGGAAAGGTGTCTCCGGCTGGCTCCTCGGGCTGGGCGCGGGCGGCCTCGGGCGCCTCGTCGGAGATGTCGTCGTCGAGGTCGGCCTGGGGCTCGTCCTCGAGCCCTTGCCAGTCCACCGTCGACAGGATCTCTTCGGTTTTGTCCGGTGCGACGCCCTCGCGCTGCATCGCTTGCCGCAAGCGCTCGCGCGTCTCCAGCACCGAGATCTCGCCCGGCTGGTCGGCGGCGCGCCGGCGCGCTTCCGCGAGCAGCGCACCGACGTCCACTCCTTCAGTCTTCAACGCTCGGCCGGCGATCTGGCTCTCGACCAGGCTGACCGCGGCCTCCTCGGATTCATCGAGGGGCTCGGGGTCCTCGGTGGGGCCTTGCTGGGAGAGATAGGCCTCGGCATCGATGCCCTGGTCCCGCATCCGCTTCTTGGCCAGCTCCAGGATCGCATCCTGCTGGCGAAGCATCTCGGCGTCATCGGCGTCGTCTGCCAGATCGGGGGCCGTCGTCGCGGCCGCAGGCTCGATCGGCTCCGGGTCGGCGTCGTGGTGCGCCTCAGACTCGGGCTCGGACCACGCGAGGCTCTCCTCTTCCTCCCTGCCCTCTGGGAGGTCCATGGCCGGATCCGGCTGGTCCTCGTTGGCCGCGGCGCCGAGGTGCTCGGGGTCGATCCCCACCCCGGCGAGGTCGGCCTCCATCTCTTCGATGTCGGGGTCCCTCTCTGCTCCGGCTCCGCGGACACCGGTGGCGGCGACTCCGGCCGCGGCCGCGCTGGCCGCGGCCGCGCCTCTGACGGCCCGATCCGGAGTACCTCCCAGAAACCCCTGCCGTCTGAGCCTTGACGCGAGCCCCGAGAGCCTGTCATCGGGCAGCGGCGGCGCCTCCGGATCCTCGGGCTCGGGCATGAGCACGTCATCCTCGTCGTCCGGGAGATCGGGGCTCCGGAGGCCAAGCCGGGGGGCCAGGTACTCGTGGTAATACGCGGCGGGCCTGGGAGCGCCCATGGCCTCGCAGGCGACCAGCACGGCCACCACGTCCTTCGCGTCGTCCTCGGCGACCTCGATGCCGCCGCGGAAGAGGACGACTCCCCGCTCGCGGTGCGGGAACAGGCGCACCGTGTCGAGCTTCATGGCGGGCTCGCGGATCTCCACCCCGTCGCTCGTCTTGAGACAGATGAAGCACCGGCTCGCGACCCCGGGGAGGGCGCCCTCGATCCGGGGCTTGTCGGGGTGCATGTTCTCGACCACGAAGCTCTCGTCGCCCCGGAAGAACCCGTCGATCTGCTGATCGTCCGGGGCCATGTTGAACAGCGTCGGGTCCATATCCCGCGCAAAACCAGGGAAGCACTCCTCGCGCCACGCTGTATCGCAGGTGCCGATCTTGGAGAACCTCTGGGGCCAGGTGACGTCGTACCCGTCGAGACCGGCGGGCGCCGGGCGGTCGCCGCGCGCGCGGATCAGGTGCCTGGGCGACTCGATGTTGGGCAGCGCTGCGCTCCTGTCGCCGTGGCCCTTGCCCAGCGGGTTCTTGGCGAACCCCTCTCCGCCAAAGGCGTTGCGCCAGGTGACCGGCATCTCGGTGAAAGGCGTCGGGTCCGACATGCCGAGCAGCCCCCACGTCCGGTCGCCGATGACGTAGAGGTTCTTGTCGATGGATCCGAGCTTCACGCGGACCGAGCTCGCGGGGCGAGCGACGCGCCCCGGCGGATAGCAGCGGCCCGTGACGAGGAGCTCGCCCCGGGT
Organism: Sorangium sp. So ce321; assembly: GCF_051530195.1. Classification (NCBI taxonomy): domain Bacteria; kingdom Pseudomonadati; phylum Myxococcota; order Polyangiales; family Polyangiaceae; genus Sorangium; species Sorangium sp. So ce321. The sequence goes on from NZ_CP150329.1 coordinate 11,046,356, forward strand.
CTTGGGGTTGAACTCGTCGAAGAGGCCATCCTTGCCGAGCTCCTCCGTGGCCATCGTCCAGACCGTCGGCTCGTAGAGCAGCCGGGCCGGCTTTTCATAGGAGAAGCCGACGAAGGCGGTGATCAGGAGGTGCGGGGTGCGCTGGTTCATGAAGACCCTGGGCACCACCCCGAGACGCATGGGCTTGACGATTTTCATCCGACGAAATCCAGGGTAGAGGGCTCGATGGGTCGCATGGCTCAGCGCCGAGCGGGAGCCTGTTCCACACGCGCCAGGTGGATCACTTCAGGATGTGCAAATCCGCGTTCGTGAGCCCGAGGTGGGTCTTGATCTTCATGATCTCGTGTGCGGCGTTGTAACCCTTTGCCCTGATGGTCGAAAGTTTCAATTCCTTGATCTCGTTAGGAGCTTTCTTGAATGCCAGCCCCTTGATATTCTCGTATTTCGTTCCGTTGATGACCTCGACGCGCGACCCGATCTTGGTCTTGTAAAGACCGGTCACTGTGCTTTCGGCGGGGCCATTGATGGTGCTTTCGCTCCGCCCAGTGACCGTGGTTTTCCTCGTGCCGAAGATCTCGGTGGTGGTGCCACCCCTGATCGTCGCCTCGGTTCCCCCCGCGTGAACGGTAGTTTTATGCCCTGCGAGCAGGTCGGAGGTGACGCGACCGACGATTCGGTTCTTCTTCGTGCCCAGGATCTCTTTCGTGCTGTTGCGCCAGACTTTCGAGTCGCTATCTCCGATCACATGGCTCGTTCGCGAACCTTGGACCGTGCCCCTGTCGTTCCCCACGATCCGGGTGGTGCGGTTCCCCGAGACGACCAGACCACTGTTGCCTCTGATGGTGACACTGCGATTGGCCATGAGCAAGGACGTGTCGTCGCCGACGATTTTCGTGTTCCGGCTCTTCGCGATGAAGGTATCTCGCTTTCCGTAGACCCTCGTTTTCTCGTTGCCGACGATGCGTGTGTCGCGATAGCCCAGGACCACGTTCTGCGAGTATCCAGCGACGAAGCTCCCGGAGTATCCCCCGATGATGCTCAAGGCGAAGCCTCCCACGATGCTCTCGGAGATACCCACGGTGATCGCCGTCCGGTTGCCGGTCACGATGTTCTCGGAGGAGCCTCCGATCCACGTGTAGGCGTGGCCCTGCGACTTGACTTCATACGACGCGCCGGCGTTGGGCGCCCCCATCCGGATGTAGGTGTTATCGTAGGGCGTCGACAGGGTGATCCGCTCTTGCCCGGCCTGGTCCTCCAGCTCGAGCCGGTTCCGTCCGCCCGTCTGGAGCACGTTCCGCGTGTTGTTCCCCGAGGTGACCGGGCTCGGCGTCAGCGCGTTGGGCGCGACCCCGACGATGGCCGGCCTGTCGGGGTCGCCCCCCGCAAAGGCGCACATGACCTCCGTGCCCGCTCGGAGCGGGAAGTGGAAGCCCTCGATGCCGCCGCCATGAGGCTGGAGCATCCGGACCCAGGTCGACGCCTTCCCCCCGGTCAGGTCGCTCTCGTCGAAGTGAAACTTGACCCGGTAGCGACCATGGCTGTCGATCTGGGCGTACTCGCTGACCGCCGCACCATCGACGACCGCGGGCTCGGTGCCGTAGATGCGCGGCCACTCGGTGACCTGCGGCGCGCGGAACTGCGCCGTCGCGGCGATGGCCCTGGCCTCGATACGATAGTTATCCTTCCACGGCGTGAGCCCCTCGAGCTCGGGCACCTCCGGGGCCTGGTTGGCCCAGTGCTCGACCTCGGTGGTCAGGTACTTCGTGTTGAACGCGGCCCACGGATGCTCCTCGATCTCGAAGGTAAACCCGGGGTTCATCGTCACCGCCGCGCCCGTCGCCTGGTAGACGACGCCGGCCGCGGAGAGGCTCTCGGCCTTGATCCGCGCCAGCCGCTCCCCCTCGCTCGGCGAGAAGAACCGCGCGCCGTACAGGCTGACCTCACCGAAGCCGTTGGCGGAGACCGACGCCTGCCCGGAGACCGGCACGGCCGGGTTGGCGTAGTCATAGTCCTTGAGGCGGACCGCGCCGGGCACGGTGCCGTGCCGGCAGGTGAACGCGCGGATGGTGTCCCTCGCCGTGTTGGCGCTGGGCTGCGGGTAATAACGAACGGGCTTGCTGGCACCGGGCTGATGGGACGACCGATCGTCGGTCAGCACCAGCGTCTCGCCGCCCTCCCCGTGCTCGAAATAATAGTAGATGCCTTCGCGCTCCATCCACCGGGCGATGAAGGCATAGTCGCTCTCGCGGTACTGGCAGACATGCTCTTCGGGGCGGTAGGCGCCCCGGAGCTGGAGCGAGCAGTCCGTCACGCCGCCCTGTTGAAGGACGCTCTGGAGGATCTCCGGGATGGCCTTCTCGCTGAAGATACGGCTGTGGACCGACAGGGTGAGCAGCTGGAGGCGCGGGACCATGGTGGCCCGGAAGACGCACCGACCGGCGAAGTCGTTGATGAGCTCGATGCTGCCGATCACGCCGCTCCGAACGAAGCGCTCGCCGCCGTCGCTCCGCTCCAGGGAGACGGTGACCGGCTGGCCCACGGCCGCGGCCATGTCGATCTCATGGCCGACGTCGAGCGTCGTTATCAGGTAGAGCTCGAAGCGATAGAGCTTCGAGATGCCCTCGGTGCCATGAAACGCCACGAGCTTGGTGGAAGAGGGGAGGGCGCCCGAGTGGACGACGAACATGTCGGACATGGTGAGCCTTGGGGGTGATGGACAGCAGCAGGCACAAAGACGCGCTGCATAGCCTGGAGAGTCTTTGCGACGGCTGTGTGTCGGGACGCCTGCTTGTTGCTGTCGTCCGGGACGAAACCGACGGCCAGAGCGGAAACCTCCACCAGAATCCGCGGTTTCGCACCGCGCAGGCTGGCGCCATGCTCGAGCCCAGTGCCCTCTCGCTGCGGCCCATTCTGGACCGATCATTCTGGAATGATCAGTCCAGAATGGGTCGCCCGAGAGAGGCTCGCGTGAGCCCAGCACGGTCCCCGCGCCGCGCGTCTCGCGCTCGCACCGCGCGTCTCGCGCTCGCACCGTGGCGGGGCGTCAGCCGGGCGCGATCACTTCGCCACGTCGACCGACTCGACCGAGGCCGTCAGCTCGTTGCTCGCCGCGGAGCGCCCGCCGACCACGATCACCTCGCCGTTGCCCGGGCAGGTCAGGGGGCTGAAGTAGCGCGTGAACTCGAGCTGTCCGGCGGGCTCCCAGCCGTCGCCGGCCTCGTTGAGCCGGAAGAGGCCGTCGGCGTAGTTGACGTAGAGGTCCTCGTCATCGCTGCACGCCGTCGCGCCGAAGCCCTTGATCGGGATCTCCGAGGGGAGCTCGGGGCCCGGCGCCCAGGTCTCGGTCTTCGTGTCGAACGTGTAGACCTCGCCGGAGAACTCCTGGGCGTCGCCCACACCCCCCATCGCGTAGATCACGTCACCGCGCTTCGCGATGCCCAGCGAGCGGAGCTGGAACGGCGGGTCCGGCAGGGGCACCCACGCCGCGTCGGGCGCCGACAGATCGAGCATGAACCCACCCGTCCGGAACTCCCCTGCTCCGATGAGCTCCCAGCCGGCCACCGCGTAGAGGCGATCGCCCACGATCACGGCCCCGTGCCCGGAGCGGCCCTCGGGCATGTCCGGCAGCGCCTGCCACTTCCCCGTGCTCGGATCGTAGCGCTCCACGGTGCTCACCGAGACGAGCTCCTCGGGGTCGCCGGCGGCGTTGTCCGCGCGCAGGCCGCCGACGCGGACCACGAGGCCGCCGTGCGCCACGAGCGCCGTGCTCTCGAGGTGCTCCACGGCCCCGAGGTCTTCCCACGCGCCGCCCGGCGCGAGCGAGAGGCGCCGGAAGGCGCTCGACTGGTTGTCGGCCGCGAACTCGCCGCCCAGGTTCCCGCCGTACGTGTACAGCGCGTTGTCGAGGAGGACGGCGCCGAACGAGCTGACCGCCTCGACGAGGTCGGGGTAGTCGCGCGCTGTCTGGACCTCCGGCTCGACAGGCGGCGTCCCGGGCCCTCCGCCGGTGCCGGGCGCGGCCGGCTGCGCCCCGTCGTCGCCGCAGCCGAGGGCCAGCAGAGCGCTCGCCGCGGCGAGCATACCGAACGTGAAGCGCGGGGATCGGCTCCTGTGCGACATCGTGCCTGTTCTCCTTTCGGTGATGACGTCGGGCGCCGGCGGCGCCGCTCACTCGATTGCGGCCCCGTGGGCGATCCAGCGGCGAACCGTGTCCTTCTCGACGGACGAGAGCGGCCTCAACGTCGGCGGCATGGCGAGACCGCAGCTCTCGGGGCACGAGAGGAGCTCGCACGCCAGCGTGCCGTCGATCTTGTGCATGAGGAAGCTGTGCTCCGGGTCCCCCGGCGCCACGCGCTTCATCCCGGCGGCCTCTCCCGAGTCGACGTCGACGATCTGCGCGCGGATCGCGGCGAGCTCCGCGGCGCCGACCTCCCCCGCCGGCGTCTCCGCGGTCGGTCCCAGGTAGGGCTGCACCGGCGAGCCCACCTTGCTGGAGTGGCACGCGGGTCCGGTCGCGCACGAGCGCTGGAGCAGCGGCAGCACCTCCGCCCTGAAGTCGACGGGGCGCCCCCTGTCGAACGTCGCGTAATCGTGACATGTCGCGCCGCCCTGCCCGGCGCTCGCCGCGCTTCCGCCCTGCCCGCCGGCGCCGCCCTGCCCGCCGCGACCGCCGTCACCGCCGCCGCCGGGGTCACCGCCGCCGCCGGCGTCACCACCGCCGCCGGCGTCACCACCGCCGCCGGCGCCGGGCGCGGCGCCCGGGGGGCCGCCGCACGCGGACGCGAGCGCCAGCACGAGGAGAGGGGCGCGCCGGGAGCACCAGGACGGCGCGCTCCGCGCCGGGAGCGCGGCCCGCGCGCGAGTGAGACGGGGAGCAAGCTTCATCGGCAGGGTCGCGTGGGTAAAGCCTGAGGGCGTGCATACCAGAGCTCGGGGCCGCGCGCGCCGGGCTGTCGAGGCGGAAAGCGGCTCCGCCCGCGCGAGGAGCTGTGGTCCGAGGGGGTCCGAGGGGCGCCTGGTCCGCGGGGCGCTCCCCCGCCCTCCCGGGCTCACGGCCGGGGCGGAGCGTCCCAGGCGACCTATACTCGGGCGCTGGCCGGCGGCTCCACCCCGCGGCGGGCCGGCCTCCCACGGCCCCGGAGCGCTGATGCCGGTATCTTCTTCTGGTCCTGGATCGACCCGCCCCCCCGGGCACACGCCCGTCCCCGGCGCGCCGGCGCGCGCGCGGCGCTCCTGGCCGGGGTGGGCCGTCTTCTCTGGCCTGCTCCTCGCGGCCATCCTCGTGCCGTTCTTCCTGTTCGCCGACCGCCTCGAGGCGGCGGCCCGGGGGCTGCTCGCGTCGCCCCCATCGGGCGCCGCGACGGCGCTCGTGCTGGGAGGGCTGCTCGCGGGCGACGTGGTGCTGCCGGTGCCGTCCAGCTTCGTGAGCACGGCCGCGGGCGGGCTCCTCGGCTTCTGGCGCGGGACGGCGGTCTCCTGGGCGGGCATGACGGCGGGCGCTGCGCTCGGGTACTGGCTCGGCGCGCGGGCCGGCGCGCCGGCGCTGAAGCGGATGGTGGGCGACGCCGAGCTGGCGCGCCTGAACGGGGCCGCGGCGCGGCATGGCGTCTGGTTCTTGCTGCTCTTCCGCGGCGTGCCGGTGCTCTCGGAGGCCTCGGTCATCTTCGCCGGCGCGGGCCGCATGCCCCGCGGCGCGTTCTTCACGGTCACCGCCCTGGCCAACCTGGGCATCTCGGCGACCTACGCGGCCGTGGGCGCCTCCGCGGCGCGGCTCACGTCGGTGCTGCTGCTGGTCGCGGGCGTCGTGCTGCTCCCCGGGCTCGCGATGCTGCTCGTCCGCCTCCCCGAGCGCTGGCGCCGGGCGGCGCAGGCGCGAGGGGCGCCCCGCTAGGCCCTCATCGCGCGCTCGGGAGGTTCATCTCGGACCTGGGAGCTCGCCGGGCAGCGCGCCGCGAGCCGACGGTCGAAGGCGGCTCCGTCAGAGGGGGCGACCCCGCCTCCGAGGACCAGAGACGCGCTCGGCGAGCAACGACGCCTCTCTTGCCTCCGCGCTGCCCTGTGAAGGAACCAGAGCGAAGAAGCCGCGAGCAGGAGACGAGATCCAGGCGCCGTCTGTAAGCATAGCTCGACCAAGGTGCGCTGAAGCTCCCGCACGGGACTTCCATGTTCCTCGATTCCTGTGCCATCATGCGAGATGCTGGCGGGGCTGGCTGTCGAATCGCCGCCGGCGAGATTCTCTTGGTTGCAAGCGACGTGTGACCTGTCTGCGAAAGGTGTTCCAATGAATCAAGGTTCGTCTTCGGGGCGTCTGTCCAGGAGCCGCATCGGGCGCTCCCTGTCCGTCCTTCTCTGTGCGCCCTTGATGGCGCTCGTGCTCGCCGGTTGCGGCAGCGTGGATCCCTCCTCTTCATCCGAGGCTGACGAATCCGCGCCGAGCGAAGACACCGATTTGAGCTGGGAGGAGTTCCAGGCGAACGTCTACCGCGACCCGGAGCGCGGGCTCTACATCATCGGCAGCGACGGGCGGGGGCTCAACGACGCGGAGCTGCGTGTCGTCTACGAGCGCTACGTCCAGACCGGTGCGCTCGTCGTGAGCCGCCCCGACAGGCGCTGACGACACCTCGCACGGATACGACCGATAGCTCGCGCTGGCGTATCGCTTCAGCAGCGCATTCGGCGGCAACCACGGCGCGGTCGCGCGGTCGTGCGGGCGATGCATGCCTCGGCCGGCGCCCGCGGGCCGTGGAGCGGACGCGACCCCTTCGGGTCAGCGCTGAAGCGCGCGGGCCAGGAGCTCGCGCACCCGGCGCGGAGGACGCCCGAGGAGCTGCTCCAGCGTGGGATCGACGCGCGCGAATTCCCCCTGGCGGCTGGCGATGAACAGGCCGAGGGTCATGTCCTGGATGCGCTCCGGCACGCCCCTCGCGGCGAGGCTCGCGCGGTACGCGTCGTCGGGCACGGTGACGCGCTTGATCGTGCGGCCCGTGAGGTCGGATGCGATCGCGGCCAGATCGGCGAGATCGAGCGCCTCCGAGCCGGTGAGGGCCGGGGTCGGCCCCTCGAAGCGGGCCGCCTCCGAGGCGAGGACGATCGCGTCGGCCTCGGCGAGGTCCTCGCGCGCCGTCCACGAGACCTTGCCGTCCTCCGGCGCGACGAGCTCTCCGCTCGCGAGCGCGCGGCGCACCTGCTCGACCGCGGTCGCGGCGTAGAAGCCGTGGCGAAGCGACGTGAACGGCATCCCCGCGGCCTCGAGCAGGGGCGCTGTCGCCGCGTGGTCGTGCATCGGCGGGAACGCCGACGTCGCGCTCGCGCCCATGTGGCTCGTGTAGAGGACCCGCCGGGCGCCGACCTCGCGCGCGGCCGCGAGAGCGGTGCGGTGCTGGGCGATCGGGTCGCCGCCGGACGCGCGGGCGTTCGACGACACGATCAGCACCTGCGACGCCCCCTCGAAGGCGTCGCGGAGGCTCGCGGCGTCGTCGAAGTCGCCGCGCCGGACGCGCACCCCGCGCGCGGCGAGATCCTCGGCCTTCTTCGGATCGCGCACGCTGACCCCGATCTGGCCCGCGTCGACGCGCTCGAGCAGGCGCTCCACGATGGCATGGCCGAGCTGGCCCGTCGCTCCGGTGACGATGATCATGGGACCTCTTCCTTGGTCGCGGACCGCACGCAGCGCGGCCCTGTTATCGATGATACCGGATCAACGTTAGCACGTATTTTTGTCGCTAACAAGAATTTGATATCGTCGATAACAACGTCGCGGCGGGATGGGGACGTGGGCGAGCGGCACCTCCTCGCGGAGCTCCTCGATCGCCTCGCGAGCTCGGGTCGTGAGCGGGCGCCCGGCGCCGCCGCGGGATGGGGGCGGAGCGCTCGAGCGGCCAGTCGAGATCGGCCGCGAGGCGGCCCTCCACACGTGGAGCATGGCACGGCATCAAGGTGAGAGTTCGAAGGAAGACTCCACCAGCTCGAGGCCAGGCTTCACGTGCTTCATGTCATCGTCGTAGCATTGCTCCACCGCGACGAACGAGCGCTTGTCATTCGCGTGAGAGAACACCCGGACCGAGCCCTCGTTCACGCCCAGCAGCTTGCCTTTCAGGAGCACGCCCCGTCCGGCGTATTTACCCCATGTGGTGAACGGCGCGCGCGCCGGTGCCGAGATCAACCTGGGAACGAACGCGTCAATGTGCGCTTGGACGTTGTCTGCGGGTTCGGTCGGCGCGTCGAAGACGAAGAGCATCGTCATGCACGAGCCGGGGCTCTCGACGCTCAAGTGGTGATCGGGATCATTCTCCGGGGCGTCCGCCTCGACCCTCCAGTTTCCTGGGTACTTGAAGGAGAAGCCGGGCCGCACATAGCTCTGGGCGTGCACCAGGTCGGCAGGCGCCTCGCTGGACGCGAGCTCTTCGAGGAACGCAGAGCCGGCCTTCGTCGCTCCGATTCCGGCGAAGAACCCCACCACGAGCCCGATGAACAGGAACAGGAAAGCGACGGTGGTCTTGCTCATTCCGCCTGCTGATCGCGACGGGCCGTGGGGTGTCGTCATTGGTCAATCCTGGTGTCTTGCAGGTGCGCAATCACAGCAGCCGGATGCCGTGGGCTGGACTGCGCTGCAAGTCGCGTCGGTGTCCACCGAGGGCCGTTCATTCGACGCCACGCACAGAGCCTGTCGGGTGGGTGAGGGACTCGAGGTGTCGGGACAGCCAGACGCTACGATGAGCATGGGAAGCGTATCGTCTGTCCAACGATTTGCCGGTGGGCCGCGCCGCTTCGCGGCGTCGGCACCAGCGGCTGGCTGGGCGGGGCTGCAGCTCACCGCTGACCCGGGAGATCATAGACATTGACGCGAAGTCCCGCCGAGCACAGGTTCTGCTCGATGAGGGGCACTATCTCGCTCCAGCTGCCTCCGGCCAGCCCTGCGCCGATGCGCGGCATGTGCACGGACGCGTCGTGCTGACGCGCAAAAGCAGCGACCGCCAAGAGCGCAGCATCGATCGCCTCGTAGCGCACCGGTGGGACCCCGCCGCGCGCTCTCACGCCGTGCTGGCCGATCATGTTCGCGACCCACAACCTAGCTTCAACCTCCACGAACTGCACCTGGCCCAGTCCGAACGGGGGACCAGGGAGTTCGCCCCGGTGCCAGCGTCGGTATTCTACCTCTGGCGTAGCCCAGCGAGCCGACAACGCGGTCACGAAGCCCCGGCCCCAGCCACCGATGTCATTGCACACGTGGGCGATGATTCGTGAGCCCTCGCCGGCTGGCCTGGTAGCGTCGCCAACCACGTAGTTGATCGTTGTCATCAATCCCCTGCCTCACAAGATGGCTCAAGCCCGGAGGTGCCGACCTGACGGCCCAACGTCGCGATGAACTGCGACACACGACCTGCCTAAGCAGCTTCGCGTGCGGGCCGCGAACCATGGTATATCACCTCCACATTCCCGAGGACAAGCCGCGGCTCGCCATGGCATATCGCCGTGATCCCGTGGACAGGCCGCGACCTTTCACGGCCTATCTGCGCCTCTCCGGAGATAGGCCGCCGCTGCGTGAACACGTATTCCCGTTGCCAGGTCTCGGCATCATCGACCGCGGCCCTCCCGGCGTCACCAGCCCCATGACCGCTGACCGCCACCTCACCGTGGAGCGCCTTGAGCTCCGGAGCCCACCCCGTCGTGCCGCCCCCACCCATCGTGGAACGGTAGCGTACCTGACGGCTACCCCGCCTTGTCAAGGAGACCAACGCAGGAGCGTGCGGGCGTCCACGCCGGAGGAACACGTGACGGGCCCTCACATCCAGCGCGTTCGCGAGCCTGACGAGCGTGTCGAGGCTCATGCTCTGCCGCCCAACCTCGATCGCCTGCAGGGTCCTCGGCTCGGCCCCGGCCGCTTCCGCGCGCTTCTCGTCACTTCTCCAGGAGGGAGGCGGAGCGCGCAAGGAACCTGCGGCCCCTGAGGTGAGCGTGGCGAGCCGCCCCTTGACATCCTCGGCTCGTTTTGGTTTTCCCTTACCCCTCGATGCGCGTTGGGAAGTTCAATCCGTCCGACGTCCACAAGACTCCCGGCTATCACCACGTCACGATCGTCGAGGCCGGCCGGCTCGCCTTCCTCGCCGGCCAGTGCCCACTCGACCTCGACGGCAACCTGGTCGGCGCGGGCGACCACCTCGCGCAGGCCGACCAGGTGACAGCGAACGCCCTGATCGTCCTGGCCGCGGCCGGGGCGCAGCCCGCCGATGTGGTGCGCTCGGTGATCTACGTGGTCAGCGACGACAACCAGGTGCTGGACGCGGTGTGGCGACGGCTGAACGACTCGGCGCTCGGCCCTGCCTTCGGCTCGGCCAGCACCCTGCTCGGGGTCGCTTCGCTCGGCTTCGCCGGTCAGCTGGTCGAGCTGGACCTGACCGCCGCCCTCCCCGGGTGATCCAGCGGCGCCCCGCTCCACGATCGCAAGGTGCGCAGCCTGGCGGCGCCCGGGATCCAGGCGGACGATCGGCGGAGCTTTGCGGCTCTCAGGCCATCGTGAACACCGAGATCACCGCTGCGTGTTCGCCCGGATCAGCGCATCGTGATCGCCGGGAGTAACCTCGTGGCCTACGGGTTCCTCGCGCACCGGACCCCGACGTAACCGCTGCGGTCCGACGGGTCGTGGTCACTGCGGAACGCGGAGAGCAGGTACGACGCGCTGCTGCCGAAGCCCCCACCCCGGAACACCCGGCTCGAGCCAGCGGTCAGGTTGGCGCAATCGTCGCATGACAGAGCCGCAGTATAGTCGGCGTACCTGTCCAGGGCCCACTCCCACAGGCCCCCGGCGAGGTCCGCCTGCCTCCACCTTCCATCTCCCTTCATGGACCTGGATCCGACGTGCTGTACATCATCGAACGCACACAGCTCGCTCGCAGTCCCGTCCCCGGCACAGTCGTACGCCGCGTAGCTCCCGTCGATCGTCGTATCCACGGCAGGGTTCGACCACGGGTACGCCCGCTGCTCATCTCCACCCGCTGCCGCATAGTTCCACTCCGCCTCCGTGGGCAACCGCCCACCATCCCAGGCGCAAAACGCGAACGCGACGTACCAGCTCAGGCAGTTCATCGGCAGATGCTCGCGCTCGCCAGCCTCTTCCGTCCATGTCTGGTACGTCGCATCGCACCGCACAGCTTCCTTCAGCGCTGCCGCGCTCGGGGGCATCTCCATGTTCCAGCTCGGATCCCAGCCGCTTGCATCGATGCGCGGGTGCGCTCCCGCTCCCCGCTCGGGGAAACTCCCGGGGTACGCCTCCACGAACGCACGGAAGCGCCCCACCGTCACCTCGAACCGATCCAGCAGGAGAGCGCTCACCATCGCTGGATACGCCTCGTCATTGCTCCGCCTGAACCTTCCGCCCGGCAACGCCGTCGCCGCGCAGCAGCTCTCGTCGCCCGCCGGCCCGCACGTCGGCACGAGCCCGGCGCAGCTCGGAGGCGTCGTGCACGCACCGCCGCTGCATACCGGCGCCCTCGCAGGGCATGGCGCCTCGTCCTCCCACTCGCCACGGTCATCACAACGCTGTGGTTTGTTGTCCGAGCACCGCCGTTCGTCCGTCGCGCACCCGCCGGCGGCGTGACCACCTGCGCCGCCCCCGCCGCCCGGCGCTGGGTCGCCGCTGCCTCCGACAGCAGCGCCGCCCCCCTGCCCGCCGTCGCCACCCGCGCCGCCTCCCGGACCGCCTGTGCCTGCGCCCTGGAAGTCGCGCGTCCTCGGCGAGCAGCCCGCAAGCACCGCGACGAGGCCGATCTGTAGAGCAGCCGTCCCCAGGACGCGGGCGCAGAGAGAGGAGCGGACCGAGGAGGCGAGCGTGTGCGACATGCGCTGCATGGTAAAGCAGGCGCAGCGCACCAGGTAAGCAAGACACGGGGAGCCAGCACCGAAGAGACGACGTCCGCTGGACCCCACCGCACGGCGGGCGCCGTGACGCGGCTCGCGACGTCGCGGCGAGGCGGGCGCTCAGCGCTCCAGGAGCTCCGCCACCGAGTCGAGCACGCGCCGGTCCGAGAGCATCCAGCGGTGCAGCGCGACCGGCACGGCGCGCGTGGTGCGGGCGCCGGGGAGCTCGCTGGAGCGGGCCGGGAGGATCATCACGTCGAAAGGCGTGTAGAGCACGTGCACCTCGACCGGGCCCCAGGGGTCCGGATCCGCGGCGAGGTCGCGCAGGAGGGGGCTATCCGGGCGCATCTGCCGCACGCCCTCGTGGGGGAGCCACATGGCGTTGAGCGTGCCGCGGTGCGGGCCCGAGATGGAGACGAAGCGCCGGACGCGCGCGCGGCCGCGGCCGCGCTGGATGTAATAGCGCGTCACCAGGGCGCCCATGCTGAAGCCGACCACGTCCACCGCGCCGCCGGGCGCCGCCCCGGCGAGCGCGGCCTCCACGGCGGCGTCCAGCTGGGCGGCAAGTCGCTCGATGGACGCACGGCCGTCATTGGGGACCAGATCGAAGGCGCTGGCGCGGTCGACGCCGCGGGCCGCAAGCCCGGCGCGCAGGCAGTCGATGCGCGCCGCAGAATCCCAGATACCGTGCACCAGCAGGATGGGCGGCTTGCTCATGGCGTCGAAACGTACGGCGCCGGCGGGCGCCATCAAGGCTGATCCCCGCAGAAGCATGAAGGAGGCGGCGTGGCAGGCCGGCGGTGCCCTGGCGCTTCCCTCCCCGGGACAGGCCGTCCGGTACATGCAACCTAGAGCAGCTTCAAGTAGGCGTAGCCCTCGTCGGCGAGGTCCAGCGAGGAGAGCCCGTCCTGGTCGGTGCCCGGCATGAGGTAGACCGCGTCGGCCTTGACACTGGCGAAGCTCAGCGCCGGGATGGCGCCGAGCAGGTTCCCGAAGGTCTGGCGCGTGAAGTACGCGCGTTCGGGCATGTCGCAGCGCTCGGCCAGGATATCGTCGCTGGTACTCCCCTCCTGGAGGAGGAAGATCAGCGAGGCGATCACGAACTGTTTCTCGTTGGAGATGCGGTGCAGCTCGTCCGCCACGGCGTCGATCTCCTCTGGCTCCGTGGCCATGCTGCCCTCGATCTCGCTGCACCAGGTCTCGAACTGGCGCTCGGCGTCCCGGCCGCGGATGAGGTCCCAGAAGCCCCGCTCGAAGGAGGCCATGCCCTCGTTCAAGACGCTGGTCAGGTTCTTGTAAAAGGCCCGCTTCTCGACGAGCGAGACCTCGGAGGGCGACGCCGTGATGATCTGGTGTAGCCGGGCCCGCAGGTTGTCCCCCGGATAGGTCTTGAGCACCACCTGGACGGCAAAGAAGGTGTATCCCATGATGACTCCTGTGAGGCCTGGGGTCTTCGAGAGCGCGGGGCGCGCGCCCTCCCCTAGCCGCCAAACGACACGCCGCGCCCGAAGGAGCCGCTCCGCCCCCCCGCGTACGAGGCGGCGCTCGGGTGGTAGCTGGAGCTCAAGGAAACGCGCCCGAAGCCGCTGGGCTTCTGCTTGCCGACCCCGCTCACGGCGCCGCCTACCGCGCGGCTGGAGAAGACCGTGGGCCGGGGCGTGGGGGCGAAGTCCGCGCCCCGTGACACCGGGCGCACCGGGGGCATCGCGTGCGCGCTGCGCGGGGTGCTGTACCAGCCGTAATTCCCCCAGAAGGCCGGGTGCGAGAGGTACGAGCCGCCGTAGAAGAAGATCAGCGGCACGCCCGTGCGCAACGGGGGCGCGACCGCGGAGCTCTGGCTCGGCGCAGCGCTGACCCCGCTCGCCAGGGCCGCCATGTCCTCGGAGACGGGAGGGCTGAAGTCACGCAAGGACAAGAGCTTGGTGTCCACGCCCGCCGCCTGGTACGCGACGAAGTCCTCGTTGAGGTCGTCAGCCTCCTGAAGCTCGGGCCCCGCCTGGTCGTTGATGTAGAGGACATGCTTGACGCCCAGGGCCTTCAGGCGCTCGGCGCTCGGCAGCCTGGCGACGTAGCGGTTGTCGAAGGTGTCCGGATCGTCGGTGTAGGGGTTGAGACGCTGGCTGTCCACGACGAAGACCGGGGGCGCGGGGAGCTGGCGCACGGGGGCCGACTCCGCCAGCAGCGGGGCATGGAAGAGGGCCGCGCCCAGGACGAGGTGCGAGGGGACCACGCCGGCCGGGTGGGGCCAGTTGTCGAACAGGAACACCGGCTCGAAGAGCTCGGCGAGCCCGGCCGCGAAGGCGACCGCCTGAGGGCCGGGCAGGTCGACCACCAGGGCGATGTCGCGCGGCGAAGAGGCCTCCTGGAAGAGCGAGAGCAGCGCGCGGGCCTTGTCAAAGGCCGTCTCCATCTCGGGCGTGTCGACGGGGCGCACCTGGGTGAGCAGGGCGGCGTTGTTGTGGTCGGTGATCGCCTGGAACAAGGTCGACACGTAATATGGCTTCAGCTCGGCCTGGGTCGGGGCGAGCCCGGACGCGAGCGACTGCAGCGTCGTCATGTCAGGGGTCTGGCCGCGCGCGTCCTGGCTCACCGCGCCCGGGAAATCGAGCACCTTGTTCATGGCGCCCACGTCCCAGCCCTCCTCGCGCTGGAGCTCGAGGGCGTCGACGGCGCTCTGCATATCGAGGGCGTCGCCGCCGCCGACGTCGAGGACGAGGCTGGCCAGGAGCCCGGCGCTCAGCACGCCGCCGCCGATCCAGAGCATGGACTTGAGGGCGCTGCGCCGGCCGAAGGGGTCGGGGTCGGCTTGCAGCTCGTCCTGCCACCAGCGAGCCCCGGTCAGGCCCGGCTCGTCGATGAAGGCCTTGCGCGAGAAGGGCTTATCCTGGCTCATGGTCCCTCGGGAGGAGCAGGGCGGGAGCGCTCTGCGCATGGGTGTCGGTGCGGCCCGCCTGCTGCCGGATGAAGAGGCCGCTGGCCTGGCCCGCGATGAGGTAGACGCCGTAGTTCGTGGACTCGCCGGGGAGCTCGCCCTGGGCCTCGAAGTAACGCTGGGCCACCCAGCGCGTCGGGATGGCCAGGCGCAGCGCCGCCTCCCAGTCGCCTGGGGAGGTGTCCTTGCCGATCACCACCTCATCGCCCTCGCAGCCATAGTCGGACTTCAACACCCAGCGATCCTTCTCGCGCCGCAGCTCTTCCAGCGGGGCCGCCTCCAGGCGCGCCGTGTACGGGAGGTAACGGGCGAGGTTGGCCTGGGTGTGAGCGGGGAGTCGGTCTCTCTCCTCCCAGAGGAGGGCGAGGGCGCGCTTGTTCTGGGTGAGCACGGCACCGAAGGGGTTCACGACCGCGGCCCGGCCGCGCAGGCTGGCGCTGAGGAGCACGTCGAGCGCGCGGGCCAGCGGGGCCTCGTCGGGGTAGCCCGGGTCGGAGCTCCAGACCGGCAGGCGCTCGCCCCACCAGTCGGTCTTGTAATGACGGACAAAGACATCGCAGGGCTCCCCGAAGAGCCCGGCGCGCCCCCCGGGCAAGGCCTGGAGGTTGTAGGGCGAGCCGGTGCGCACCTCCCAGCCCTGGGCCGCGAACCAGCGCTGATAGAGCAAGACGAGGGAGAGATCCTCGGTCATCTCGGTCGGGTACAGGATCCCCACGCGGCGCGGCGCGTGTCCGGTCTCGTGCTCCGTGAGCCGCGCGACGAGCTGGCAGAAGCGGGGGCCGAGGTCCTCGTTGAGGTCCCCGTGGCCGGGGTGGTCCGCGCAGGCGAGCGCGCCGCCGAGGACCGCCTCGGCCTGGCCGCTCGGGGTGTCGCTGTTGAGCTCACAGACCCGGGGGCCCTCGGCGGTGAGGAAGACGTCGGCGCGGGCGATACCGTGCCAGCGGGGCGCGGCGCTGGTCCACATGAGCCGCTGGAAAGGGCTGAGGGCGAGGCGGTCGAGGAGGGCTGGCTCCACGGCGCAGCGCATGGCGAGCTGGTGGTGGGCCTCGGTGACGGCCTCCGCCGCAGCGTACAGCGCATCGCGCTGGGCCGCCGAGAGCAGCACCGGGGCCTGGCGAAAGCGCGGGGCGCCGTCCACCCAGAGGTCGGTGAGGATGCCGGTCCCGGTGAGGCGGCGCGCGTAGTCCTCGTAGCCGCTCAGGGCGTGCTCCGGGGGGCGAGGCGGCGCGGGTGCACGAGGTCCATGAGACCTCAGCCTACGTGGAACGCTGCGTCGTGAACAGCGCAACTCACCTCCCCGGGGGGCAAAGCATGGCGTCCGCGTGGAAGGCGTGAGGACCGCGTGAGCTGCGGCGACGCGGGGGCGCGATCGCGCCGCTGGACACCGCGCCGACGCTCGGGGGAGCATCGCCGCCCGCGCCACGCGGTCACTCGCACCACCTCGGTGGAGTCCATCCTGCTCAGGTGAGCTCGGCGCCCCTGGTCGCGGCGTGAAATCCGCGACCACCCGGATGGCGCTCACCGAACTCTACGGGACGCTTCTCCAGGCTCATCGGTGCCCCGTTGTGGATCAGCACCCCGCTGTTGTGCATGCTCCAGAATTCGGCCCGACGAAAACGTGCGCATTGGTGGCGCGCAGGACCAGCAGCAGTGTAGGTGCACTATTCCCATGCGGCTACAGCAGACTCTGCTGTGGCGCAGCAGATGTTGGAGGTGCCATGAGATCGATTCATTTCCTGGGTTTCTTCGTGCTTGGCACGGTCGCGGCGACAGCTGCGGGCTGCGGCGGAGATGACGAGGGCGTCGGCGGACAGGGGGGCGCCGGAGGAGCAGGAGGGGCCACGAGCTCCTCGACGTCCAGCTCGACGAGCAGCAGCGTCACCACGTCCACCTCCTCCGGGGGCGACGAGACGGATCCGAACGAGAGCATCGAGACGGCGGAGGCGATCGAGATCGACGGCGACGCGGTGCAGGCGACGCTCGAGCCAGTCGACGCCGATCAGGACTTCTACAGCTTCACAGGGACCAAAGGACAGGTCCTGTACATCCTCACCGACGCGAAGCCGGAAAAAGACGAGACCGATCCGACCTATCCCGATCTCGTCGTCTCGCTGCTCGACGCGCAAGGCACGCAGATCGCCCGGAACGACGACCCGCCTCAGGGCGGCAACGACAGCCGGCTGATCACCGTCCTGCCCGCAGACGGCGATTACTACCTCCTCGTCGAGGAGTGCACGTCCGCGCTGGGCCAGGACAGCTGCGCGCCCGCCGAGGACATCGCCAACTTCGACTATGCGCTGGGGATCACTTTGCTCGATCCGAACGCTGCCGACGACGACAGCTTGATCGGAGAGACCGAGCCGAACGACGACGCCGCTCAGGCCCTGCCGCTCCACTACGAGGCGCTCGCGGACGAGCCGGGATACTACACCACGTTCGTGATCGGCGGCTTCGCGAGCGCGACGGACGTCGACGTCTACTCGTTCACCCTGCCGGAGACCCCCGCCGCCGAGCGCGGGCTCAAGGCGACGCTGGTCACCTCGGCCCCGCCCGGCCCCGAGGGCAGCGGCTCGACGGTGGACGTCAGCGAGGTCACCGTCTTCGACGCGGCGGATCTGACCACCCCCTACGCGAAGGTCGACCCGTCGAAGGGCGGCAGCATCGAGGTTCCGGTCAAGGTAGGCGAAGCGGCCGAGTACCTGGTCTTCGTCAATCGCTCGCAGGGCGACGTGGGGGCGAACGACTTTTATATCCTCCTCCACAACCGGGTGGAGATCAACGGCCTCGAGGCCCAGGATCTGACCAACAACCTGGCCACGACGCCGGAGGGCGACCTGTATTCGTTCGATATCAGCGGGGGCGGCATCGCCTACGCCGTCGACGGCCAGCTCGCTGACGGGGTCACCCCGGATACCGATTACTACGCGCTCCCGGTGCCCGAGGACGCGGACGAGACCTGGAAGGTGTCCGCCTTCTGCGGGGCGCAGCGCCACGGCTCCGGGCTGCGCGAGCTCACGGTCACGCTGTTGAACGGCGATGGCACGGAGCTCGGCGAGGGCTACACGGCCACCGAGAACGAGACGACGGACCTGGCCATCACGGGGGTCGACCTCCCGGCGAGCCCGGCGGAGAACAGGCTGCTCGTCAAGGTGTCGGCCGGCACGCCCGCCGAGGATGTGACGAGCCGCAGCTACGACTGCACCTTCGGCTACCTGCCGGCCGACTGAGGATCCGAGGCTCGCGGCGCCGCGCCCGCTCGGGGGCGGCGCCGCTGACCCCCGGCCATCCAGTACGGCGGCCCCGGGTTGGATCGACGTGCTCCGCGCCTCGCACGGGCGCGGCACGCCAGCGTCACTCCGCGGGGCGCGCGCCCTCGTCCCAGACCGGCAGCGCGCAGCGGAGCGTCGCCCCCTCGCCCGGGCTGCACTCCGCCCACAGCCGGCCTCCGTGCGCCTCGACGATCGCGCGGCTGATCGCCAGGCCCACGCCGAGCGCCTGGGCCTTTGTCGTGAAGAAGGGCTCGAAGATCCGCTCGAAGTCCTCCGGCGGGAAGCCCTCGCCGGAGTCCGCCACGGATAGCTCGACGCGGCCTCCGTCGGCCAGGCGGGTCCGCACCACCACGAGGCGGGCGTCCGGGGGACAGCGGGAGACGGCATCGAGCGCGTTGACGAGCAGGTTGAGGATCACCTGCTGGAGCCGGATGCCGTCGCCCCGAACGCGCGGCAGGCCCGGCGCGAGCTCCGCCCGCACGGTCGCGCCCGCGAGCCGCGCTGCGCCCGACACGAGCCGGACCACCTCGCGGACGAGCTCGTCGACGTCCTGCGCAGCCACGCTGACCGCGCCCTCGCGAAGCGCCGCGCGCATCCGCTGGATGACCTTCCCCGCGCGGCGGTCGTCCGCCACGATGTCCTCGAGCGCGGCGCGCGCTTCGGCGATGTCCGGCGGGATGTGCGTGAGGAGGCGCAGCGCCGCCTGGGCGTTGCTCAGGATGGCGGCCAGCGGCTGGTTCAGCTCGTGCCCGATCGAGGAAGCGAGCTCGCTCAGCGCCGAAACCTGGTTCAGGTGCGCGAGCTCGGCGAGAAGGTGGCCGAGGAGATCGGCGCGGAGGAGAGGACGATCAGGGGGCATCGGGGCCAGGTGACGGAGAAGCTCGGCGTCGCGTCGGTCGTGGAGCTCGCGCGGCCCCTGGACCGGCTCCAGGGGCTCTGATCCTGACACGCGGGCGGCGCGAGCCGTCATGGGACCAAGGTCCCATGACGCGCCTTATCCAGCAGCCTTCACGTCGAGCCAGTAGTTCTGGCCGTAGCGGCTATCCCAGCTCGAGAAGCCCGTGTGATCGGTATTGTTGAACCACAGCTCGATCCGGCCGGTGTTCGCGGGCACGTCCAGCTCGCACGCTCCCGAGGAGACATCGCCGACTCCCTCCTTCCCGCTCGGATGAAATCGGAGGTGGGCGAGGATGCTCCACGCCCGCTTCCCGTAGCGCTCCGCCCTGCCATCAGGCAACCTCTCGATGGCGTATTCGAGCCGCAAAGGCTCCCCGGATTGAATGTCGCCGCTCTGCTGATGAGACCAGTCCGACGAGAAGCTCACTGTAGCCATTGTCTCTCCTTTCAGGCATACCTGCGGCCCGCTCAGGGCTTCGCCTCGGGCGGCTAGGGCGTGGTGGTCGCGCCCGGCCTGCTGCCGCAGATCACCTCCTCCAGCACGGCCTGGAAGCCGCTCTGCGCGTCCGTCGACGTGAAGGGCTTGCCGCCGGTCTCCCGGGCCACACGAGCGAACTCCGCCTGGATCTCCTTGACGATCCGCTCGTGTTTCCGGGCGTCGCTGCTGAACTTCGACGTGCCCAGGTACGTGTGGACGCGCGTCCCGGCCTTCTTGGCGGCCTCGATGGCGCGGCTCGCGGCCTCGATGTCTTCCTGATCCTGCCCTGCGACGGAGACGCCGCCCTCGAGCGCCTCGTCGCCCAGGAAGAAGACGCTGCGGGAAGCGCCGGGCCGCCAGTCGAAATGCGTGGCGATGTCCTCGATCGCCCGCGCTCCGTCCTCCCTCGGATCGAACACCTTCTTCTGCTCCTCCGTGAGGTTCGCGCTGTCCGCGTTGGTGCGCCCCTTGAGCAGCGAGGCGTCGACCTTCGCCGTCTGGGTCAGGTAGCTTCTGACCGTGTTGTCGAAGCGCGTCTTCTTGAACGTCCCTTCGATGCCCAGGTACGTGACGCGCAGGTCCGAGGGGCACTTGGTCTTGGCCGCCGCGATGGCCGCTTCGATCGTCTGGCTCAGCGCGTCCGCCTCGTCCCTCATCGAGACGCTCGTGTCGATGACCACGACGAGGTCGACCGGGGGCGGCTTGGGGGGCTCGGGCGGCTGGGGGGGCTTGCGAGGGAAGGCGGAAGCGACGTACAGCCCCGAATTGTCGACGCGCGGCGACCTGTTGCCCCCCACCGGGTAGAGGTCGTGACGCAGGAGCAGGGTCCTGTAGCCGGCCGCGTCGAGCCGCACCAGACCCATCACGGTATCGATCGAGTTGGCCATGCCGCCGGGAGCCGGCGTGCTCGTGCCCTGCAGAACGCCGTTGACGAGGCTCAGCTGCGCGCTGGGCTGATTGCCCCCGGCGGTGTTCGGCGCGACTCCGCCGTTGACCAGCTTCCAGCCTGCCGGGCTGGCGGCGCTGCCGTCGGCGAGCGTGCCGGTGATGGTGACCGTCGTCTTGGCGTAGGTCAGGCCCGCGTAGATGTCGCTCAGGCCGATGAACGTGTTGGCCCCCGCGACGCCGTCCTTGCCCCCGACCTTCGAGCCCTTGTAGCGGGAGAAATCGAGCTCGACCGTGAAGTTGTTGTGGGCGCTGGTGAACTGCCTGTTCGCCTGCATGCGGATCGCGTTGACGCTGGTCGATGAGAGGGCCGCCTGCTCGTTTTTCCCGAACGAGGCAGCGCCGGTGCCGTCATTGACCGAGCCGAACGGGGGCACGCCCCCGTTGTTCCAGTCGAAGGGGCCGAAACCGGAGCTGACGCCGAATCGGATGCCGATCTCGCCGCCCAGCCCGTCGGGGATATAGCGCCACTGGTTCCAGTCGCCGGAGCCGTTCCACCTGTACGACGACGTGTCCCAGAACACGAGATCGAGCTCTTCAGCAGACGAGGATTGGGTATTGGGGGTTTGTGACATGATATGGATCCTTTCGCGGGAGCGAGCTTGTTCGCCACGGCATACGAGAGCAGTGATGTCAACATCGATCGCCGTGTTGCACCACGATGCGCCCCTCGCCGTTTTCTGTTCCCCCACCTTAATGACCGCGTGGGCCCCGTCTATAGGACCTTGGTCCCATGGCGACCGGGACGTGGCTCCATCGCGCAGCATGATGTGGCTCGGGTTCGTCCCTGGTGAATTCGACAGCCGCATGGCGGCCGCGGCCCTGTATCCTCAGCAAGGGCAGAGGCCCCCGCCGAGACCAGCGTGCGGTTGCGTCGCCGCGAGGCTTGCGCGCTGCTGGCCGGGCCAGGGCGAGGAGCCGAGACGTAGGACCAAAGTCCTATAGCGCTCAGGCGCGCCGCGGCCTAGAAGGGCGACACCAGCGAGGCGCGGACAGGCGCCCCGGGGAATGGCCGCTCTCGACAGCCGAAACACTCGCATCTTCACGTTGGGCCTGAAGCTCTCCGCGCGCTCGCGATCTCGCTGCGAGCTCTCGGGGGGAGGATCTGACCGCTGTCGAGGCATCCTCGACGTGAGGCCGTCTGCGACCATGCCGCAGCTCGACGCCTTTGCGCCGCGGGACAGCTGGCCTGTCCGCCATGACGAACACGCAGTGAACATCCAGGAGAATGATCCATGAGCACCAGCTACACATTCCGCGTCCTCGACGCCGACGGCTCCGTCTTCGGCAAGGGGTGCTTCACGTACGATGGCCCGCCTGGCGATGTCGACATCGCGCACCTGCTCGGCGGCGCACAGGGGAGCCTCGGGCCCAAGCTGACCGCGTTCTTTTATCATGACAGCATCGTCGGGACCCTGAGCCTGAAGAACCTCCTCTCCTTCAACTTCACCCAGGGCGATCAGGCCCGCTCCCGCTTCGCCATCAACGTGTGGAACGTCCCGGAGAGCACCCATGGCATCACCGCGGGCACGGCCTTGCCGGGGCAGCTCGGGGTGGCGTCCGCCCACCGCGGCAATGGAGGCGAGCTGAGCTGCCAGGGCAGGAAGCTGGAGTTCCCGAAGCTCGCCGAGGCGACCACGGTCGTCGAGGAGGGCCAGACCGTCATCCCGACCGTCGATCTGGTGGTGGTCATCGACGCCAGCGGCTCGATGAGGGACGAGGCCGACGCGCTCAGCAAGGTGGTCAACACCGCCATCGACTCCGCCAAGACGAAGTGCCCGTCGAACCTCCGGGCCACGTACCTGGGCATCGAGGGCACGTTCTCCAAGACGGTGTTCACGACGACGGTGCGCAATTACCTGACGCAGACGGCGAAGGCCGATGCCTCGCTCCTCAAAGGGCGCACCGGGGCGCAGGCCACCGCCGACGAGATCAAGGAGGACGCGGCACGCGCCATCGAGGACATCGCCACCCACTTCGACTGGCGACCCGGAGCGGTCCGTAACATCATGTTCCTGGGTGACGAGCCGCTCGAGGGCGGCCTCTCTCTCGCTCTCTCGTCGACCGGTCAGGATCAGGAAGACATCGAGGCCGCGAACCGCGCCATCGAGGTCGCCAAGCAGACCGGGACCCGCGTGCATACGTACATGGGCACGGGAAAGTACAGCAGCGACGCCGCCAAGAACGAGCGGGTACGCAAGGCGATCGAAGGGGAGTACGCGCGCGTGGCCCGGGAGACGAACGGCCACTTCTTCGCCTCGCAGGACAACCTGAGCGCCTTCCAGGCGATGCTCGAGAAGGTGATCTGCGGCAGCAAGACGGACCCGCGGGTCACCACGACGGAGTTCTGCTGCTGCCAGGAGTACGTGGAGCAGGGCACGCATACGACCGCTCCCCAGTGAGCGATCCACGCGTGCAGAGAGCCCTGGGATCTCCAGCCCGCGCCTGAACGTCTCGCCGATTTCGGCGTTGCCGCGACACGCGCTGTGACATCGCCCGTCTGCGATAGACGGCCCGCGGCGGTTCTTCCCTGTCTTCCCGGCGGAGCCCTTTCGCCCTCTCGATCCGACCACGGAACAAACTCCCTCCGCGCTCGCGCGGTCACTTGCGACAAGGGAGCCGTAGCTCAACCTGTTGAGCGTCGACGATGTGCGCGCTCGTCGCGGGGATGCGCCATTTACCGGCGTTTCCCGTCGCGCGCACCGACGAGCAACAGGCTCTGTGCACAGGAGGTCTGACCATGAAGGCTCGCTGGATCATCTCAAGCGTGGCGCTTTTCTCCGCGATCGGCGCGGGCGGCGCGGGCCGCGCAGCGCCCGGGGAGGAGCCGACGGCGAACAACCCGGCATCCTGCGAAGCTCCGGCGAACGGCGCATCGGCGGACGCCGCGAGCTTCGATCCGCCGCTCGAGACGCCGGACCAGTCGTGCAGGCTGGACAACTGCCTCCGCCCTCATGACCCCTGCACGTGCAGCAATACCGGGTGGGCGGGATACTGCGGAACCGGCCCGCACCACCCAGGGTGTCTCTACTGCCGCTGCGACTGACGGGGGCCGGCGGGAAGCGCGAGGCGCGTCGGTCGCCTCGTCGCGAGGGCGCCCCGGAGAGGCGCTCCGCGGGGCAGAAACGAAGCGAGCGAGCGATGGCGGCGCTGCGTCAGCCGGCCGTCGCTCGCTCGATTCGTCCGCTTTCCGGAGAGCACGGCCGCCGCTGCGCGGCGCGCGCTCAGAACAGGTCGTAGCTGCTGTCCACCGGCACCGGGGCCGCCGCCTTGACGACCGCGTCGGCGAGCGAGCGCAGCTCGCCCGAGGAGGCGCCGCCGTTGGCGCACAGCGCGATGGTCATGCCACCGACATCGACTCCGCCGAGCAGGAAGCCGGCCGGGAACTTGGCGATGTAAGCGTTTCCGCCGCTGATGTCGCCGCCCTTGCCCAGCTTGCCGTTGGCGTAATCCCAGCCGAGCGCGCGGCCGGGCACCGTCGCCGGGAACGGCGGGGTCTCCATCAGGGTGAGCGAGGAGGCGGCGAGGATGTCGGGGTGGTTCGACTGCTTGTCGGTGGCCAGCATCAGGCGGACCATGTCGCCCGCGGTGGCGCTGTAGCCGCCCGCCGCCAGGCCGTTGAGGCTCTCCGCCGGGGCGAGCGTCTGGGTCACCAGGTGGCCGTCGCTGACGCCGTGCGGCGTGGCGGCGTGGGCAAGGTCGCCGGTGCCGTTGGGCACGATGTCGGTGAGGCCGAGCGGGTTCAGGATCCTGGTGCGGATGAAGGTCTCGAAGGGCATGCCCGAGGCGGTCTCCAGCACGTGACCGGCGAGGCCGATGCTGTGGTTCGAGTACGCGTCATTGGTGCCGGGCGCCCACAGCAGGCGGCGCGTCGAGAGGATGAACTTGTGGGCCTGCGCGTAGGTCAGGTCCTCGACGTCGACGTTGAACATGCGCGCCGCGCCGTCCACGTCGCCCGAGCCCCAGAAGCCGGCGCTGTGGTTGAGCAGGTGGAGGACCTTGATGCCGCCGTACCAGGAGAGCCAGTCATTGACGATCGGCGCGCTGGCCAGCGCCGAGCTGTAAGGCGCCGCGGTGCTGTCCAGATCCGCCGCCGTGCCGATGCTGACGCTGCTCCCGTAGTGGAAGTAAACCAGGCCCGTCGAGGCGAAGTCGGCGTCGCGCAGGTCGTAGATCGTCTTGCCGGGGGGCGGGCTGTAGCTCGCGCGCGCGCTGCCGGAGTCGAAGTCCTTGGCCGTGCCGGAGCTGTAGGTGCCGTCGGCGTACCAGGCGAAGACGCGGTCGTCCGACTTGCGAATCGCGATGCCCAGCACCTCGGTGACGGAGACGCCGCTGGCCGGCGACCACTCGAGCGCGGCGCCGCCCGAGCCCGAGACGGAGTCCAGGTCCGTCGGCGTGCCGATGCTGTAGGTGCCGTCGATATACCAGGTATAGACCTCGCCCGCCGAGGACATCGCCATGCCGAGGATGTCGTTGGTGGTCTTGCCAGCAGGCATGGAGAAGGCCTGCGCCGGGCCCGACGTGGCGTCGAGATCGCTCGAGGAGCCCCAGCTCACGGTCTGGTTCTCGTACCAGCCGTAGACGCGGTTGGTCGGCGCGATGGCGAAGCCGACGAGCGGCTTGTGGCGGTTGATGCCCGCGACCATCGCCTGCACGTACGAGCTGTCGCTGAGCACGCCGCTGCTGCCGTAGACAGGCGTGTTGAGCGAGAACGAGGGCGATTGCTCGGCGTGCTTGGTCACGCCGAGCGCGGTGAGGAACTTGCTGACGCTGCCGAGAAAGCTGCCTTGCCACGGCATGCGCGCCTCCTGCGTATCGACGTCGCGGTAGCCGTAGGCGCGATCGAGCACGATGCGAGCGTCCTTGGAGATCGCCACGGTGACGCCGGCGGCGCCGAGCGCGCGCAGCCTGTCGACGATGATGCCGTCCACCGCGTCGGCGACGGCCGGCCACGCGTTGCCGTGCTCCATGTCCTGGAACCAGGTGTAGACCTTGTCGTTGCTGGCGATCGCCGTCTCGACGATGTGGCGTGTCTTCCGGTTGGGCGGCAGGGTGAACGCGACGGCGGCCTGGTGGGCGTCCAGATCGGTGAGCGTGCCGATGCTGCGCTTGCCGTCGCGGTACCAGGCGTAGACGCGGTCGTCGGAGGCGAAGTCGATGCCGACCAGATCGGCGAGGGTCTCGCCGGCGGCCACGGTGAACGCGACAGGCGCGCCGTAGGCGCCGAGGTTGGTGCTGTGGCCCGCGCTGACCGTGCCGTCGCGGAACCAGGTATAGGTGCGGGCGTTGCTGGCGATCCCCGTGCCGAGGATGTCCTTGGGGACGCGGCCGCCGGGCAAGGCGTACGGCACGGGCGCGGTGTAGTGGTCGAGGTCCTTGCTGTAGCCCGAGCTGACGGTGCCGTCGGCGAACCAGGCGTAGACGTGATCGTTGGCGGTGGCGATGGCGAGGCCGACGATGTCGATCATCGCCTGGCCCGGCGGCAGCGCGAAGCCCTCCTCGGCGGCGTGGGCGTCGAGATCGACGCTGGTGCCGACGGCGACGGACTCGGGGATCGTGCTGGCCAGCGCGCTGGCGGCCACGCCGGTGGCGGGCGTGGTCTCGGCCGCGGGCTCGGAGAGGCTATCTCCCGGTGTCACGGCCGCTGTGTCCTCGTCCTCCGCGGGCGTGAGCGCGCAGGCCGAGACAAGGCAGCCGAGGAGAGCCGCGGGAAGGATGGTGTTTGTCTTCATGGTCGTCTCCACGTGTCGTTCATCGCTCGTCGCTTCGCGCCCATCGAGTACCGTGGTGCGCTTGCGGCGGCGTCTTCGAAGACATGGCAGAGCAAGCCACGTGCCGGCGGTGCGCAGAGCGCGTGTTGCGCTCGAAATGCCGCTTTGCACGAGAGACAGGCCCGGGAGAGGGAGACCAGGTGTAACGCGAGCGTGTCACGCGCTGGAATGCGCGCGCGTCACGTGGAACGGCCCCATGACACCGGCCCGCCACGCGCCGTTCCCTCCTCGTCGCCGCGCGCGCCCGACCGGACCTCGACTTCACGGGTGTCGAGCACCGAACGAGCGGTGAACATCAGACCAGACGGCCAGTGTCGCTCGCGGCGTCGGGCGATCGCGTCGTCGCGCCGCCGCGCCTGGCGCGACGACGCCGCCCGCGAGGCCGAGCTGCCCGATCACGGATCGCGGCCGGCGTTGAGCCACCGCAGCTTGTCGGGATTGGCCATCGCCCGGATGGCGCGCACCACGCCGCCGTCGATGTCGAGCGTGATGACGACGCGGATCGCTGCGTCCGTGCGGTCGCGCAGGAGGAGCGCCGGCTCACCGTTGACGTCGCCGATCGCCGCGTCGAAGGGGCCGGCCGGGAGCCGCGGGGTCGAGGCGACGAAGCCCGCCACCGCCTCGCGGCCGCGCAACGGCGCCAGCACGGCGCCCGCAAATCGTCCGCCGCTGTCGGCGTCGAGCACGACGTCCCCGGCGAGCAGGTCGACCAGCCCGCGCAGGTCGCCCGAGCCCACGCTGCGGGCGAAGCGCGCGACCAGCTCGCGGTGGGCCTCGGGGGTGGGCGGAGACCGCGGCCGCTGCCGTTCGAGGTGCTCGCGGGCGCGAGACCCGAGCTGGCGGCAGGCGGCGGGCGTGCGCTCGACTACCCGCGCGATCTCGGCGTAGTCGTAGTCGAACAGCTCGTGCAGGACGAAGACCGCGCGCTCGAGCGGCGAGAGCTGTTCCAGCACCACCAGAAACGCCACCGACACCGACTGCCAGCGGGCCAGGGGTGACGAGGCGTCGAGCGCGTCGGCCTCGCTCCAGATCGGCTCGGGCAGCCAGCTGCCGACGTAGGTCTCGCGCCGGTGGCGCGCCGAGCCCAGCAGATTGAGGCACAGCCGCGTGACGATGGTGCCGAGCAGGGCCTTCGGCGACTCGACCTCGGCCTCGGGCACGGCCAGGTAGCGGACGTAGGCGTCCTGCACGAGGTCCTCGGCGTCGGCCGCGCTGCCGAGCATGCGGTAGGCGATCGCGAACAGGAAGCGGCGGTGGATCTCGACGTCGGGTTTCATGGTCCTTGGCTTGCCTCGATCATGGACAGCGCGGCCGGCGCGGATGTGACATCGGCCCGGATGTCACACGACGGCCAGCTGCGTGGTCTTGCGGGCAACCATGCGCAACCTCATCCTGCTCGTCCTCGTCCCGCTCTTCCCCGCCTGCAACAGCTCCTCGTCGCCGTCGGGCTTCGAGGGCACCTGGACCTACGACCTGCCCGACCGCGCCAGCGGCACCAACCTGGCTCACGTGTCCTGCCCGGCCCAGGGCGACGCCCCCGCGGTGGAGCTCGACATCCCGCAGATCGGCACGCTGGTGCTGGCCCGTGACGGCGACCGGACGCTCGCCGGCCGCACCGATCAGGGATGCTCGTGGACCTTCCACGACGCCGACGACGAGCACGCGCGCTTCGCGTCTGCGGAGGCGACCTGCGACAACCCGGTCATCGGCTCGAGCTACACCATCACCCGCTGGACCCTGGCCCGCGACGGCGCCGGCGCCGCCGAGGTCGTCGACGCCATCAGCCACCGCCCCGGCGGCCCCGACTGCGACTTCGTGCTCGCCGCCGGCAAGCGCACCTGGGTCGACCCCGACGCCGACGACGATCCCGCCGCCGCGTTCGTCGGCGCGTGGGCCTACGCCCCGCCCGATCCGCTCACCCGCGCCAACGTCGCCACCGTCGCCTGCGCCGACGCCGAGGGCAACCCGCTGCCGCCGAGCTACGAGCCCCAGGTCGGCAGCATCGCGATCGAGCGCACCGGGCCGCACGCCGCCGCCGCCACCGACGGCGACGGCTGCACCTGGACCTTCGCGGTCCACGGCAACACGGCGCTGCTCGACCCGCCGACGCAGCGCTGCGGCCCGCTGACGCTCCACCACTGGGCCCTGGCCGGCGACGGCGCCCACGCCTTCGAGGTCCGCAGCGGCGAGCGCGCCGGCTGCCGCGTCCTCCTGACCATCGGCGAGCGCGCCCGCGAGTAGGAGCCACAACCGGCTTCGGCTGGAGGAGGCGGGGGGCGAGGTGCGGGCGGCGGAGCTCGCCGCGGTCTGCGACGAGCTCCTCGGCGCCGCGTCCCCGCGCGTTCCGCCGCTGGCTCAGGGCGCCTTGTACTCCGTGGCGACATCCAGGACCCACGTGATGCCGAAGCGGTCCTTGAGCATCCCGTAGAGGGGCGTCCATCCCGACGGCGCCAGCGGCTGCGCGACGGTCGCGCCGTCGGAGAGCTTCTCCCAGAGCGCGGCGATCTCGCTGGCCGAGTCGCCGCGGACCGAGACGAAGAACGCATTCTTGCCCTGATCCCACGGCATCCGGGACGGCACGTCGTACGCCATCACCTGGAAGCCGTTCCTGGCGGTGACTTGGCCCCACATCACCTGCCCCGCCTCCGACGGATCCTGGACGCTCTGGGCGTCCTTGTAGGTGACGATGGTGATGTCGCCGCCGAACACGGATTGGTAGAACTCCAGCGCTGCGCGAGCATCGCCACGGAAGTTGAGGTGGTTGGCAACGCTTACGGTCATGATTCTCTCCGGATGCAGGTTCAGGTCTTCGAGCGTCTCCGCACGGTCGCGGCTCTTCGGGGCAACGGGGATCCGTCGGCCCGTGAGGTGGTGGGAACAGGTCTGTGATCTTTCGGATCGGGTGGTACCGCCGAGGGCTGACCCCGGAGGGCCGGCACGATGACCCCGTCGACCATCGACACGAGGAAGGCCAGGTCGATCGGCTTGCGTTGAACCAGCGTGCGGTAGGCGGCCATCGACGGGATGACCTGGGACAGCGTGCCGATGTCGGCGGACGCCGAGATCTCGCCGCGCTCGACCGCTCGCTGCATCAGCGCGAAGTGCGCTTCGGCCCATGGCTGGACCACCGCGGCGTTCGCTGCCTCGGCGAGCGCCTGGTCTTGCGAGAGCAACGAGGCGAGCCCGGTCATGATCTTGAGCTTGCGCTCGCCTTCCTCGATCGACTGCGGCTTGAACAGGCCCAGCAGGTCTCCGCGGAGCGTGCCTGTGTCGGGCAGGCGCTCGAGATCGACCTGATTGCGCTTCATGTGCGCGACGGCGTCGATGACCATCTCTGTCTTCGACGTCCAGCGGCGGTAGATCGTCGCCTTCCCGGCGCCGGCTCGCGCGGCCACGATGTCCATCGTCAGGCCCGCAGCGCCCACCTCGGCGAGGACCTCGAGCGTGGCGTCGAGGATCTTCGCGTCGCGAGAGTGGTCTCGCTTGCGTCCTGGCTGCGCAGCCTCGACATCGACGGCCTCGTCATCGTTCTGAGCCATGCGTCATCCCCGAGGAAGATATTGATACCGGCGAGTTCCGAAACTGTCAAGTTCCGAAACTAGCCGGTATCGTTTTTTCGCGCGGCCCGCCGGCCTGACGCCTGGACGCTGGGCACCGGCACGCCGAAGGGGTGGGCCTCCGCTCGGGCGACCAGCTCGGCGGACGTCGGCGTGACGCGCGTGTCATGCGGCGCTCGGGCGCGCGCGGCGCAACGCGCGGCGCATGACGCCTGGAGAGCCGGTCTCTTCCGTCCGGACGGATGGCCTGCCCATTGCTACGCCTGCGCGTCGATCCACGGCGCTTCCGCCGGAGAGAGGATGGGCCCCATGATTCGATCTCTTTCTCGCCTCGTTCGACTCGGACCCTTCGCGCGCAAAGCCATCGCGCTCGTCACCGGGCTGGCCACGATCGCCGCCGCGTACGGCTGCATCACCAGGGAGTGCACGGAGATAGGCTGTCTCGACAGCTTCTCCATCATCACCACGACGGCGGACAAGAGCTGGGCGGCGGGAGAGTACGCGCTGGAGCTCTCGGTGGACGGCGACGAGGTGTCGTGCTCCTATACCTGGACGAACACGCCGCAGGCCGGTGGAGGCGGCGTGTTCGTCCAGTGCAGCCCGACGGTCACTGTCTCGATCGATGCAGCGACACGATGCACGGAGACGTCGGACGATGACTCCGTCTCGCAGTCCTGCACCCCGATCCCCGGGCAGTTCGCGCAGGGGATCACGATTCACGGCACGCCAGCGCGCGTCGACGTCATGGTGCGGCGGGACGGCGAGCTCGTCGGAAAGCGGAGCTTCACCCCCGAGTACCGGACCTCGTATCCGAACGGCGAGGCGTGCGGGCCTGCGTGCCGCGGGGATGCGCAGGGCTGGGAGCTCCCGTAGTCGCCTCACCCGGGTCGGCCCCGCCGGGATCCCGGGCGAGCTCCGCGTCGTGGCACGCCCGGGTCTGCTCCTCAGCCCGGATCTCCAGGCGGTAGCGCGTTATTCGTGGCCGCCATCTTCGCTTCCCTGCATTGAAATGGCCTGTGCAGGCCATGATACCGAGGCGCTGGGATTCACCACCACCTGGTACCGGCGTCCCGTGGACAGCACGCCCGGATCAACGCCCTCCTCGAGCGGTACGCGCGTCTGCGTGAGCTGGTGGCCGGGCAAGCAGCACGCGAGGGTGAAGGCCGCGTCCCAGCGCAGCCGATCGAGCACCCTGTCCATGTGCACGTGGGCGTGGACGAACGTCACGAACACCGGCATCGGGGGCAGGGCGTTGAGCTGCTCCGCGACGTCGTCGATGCTGGCCTTGTGCCACGCCAGGCGCCGAACCCCGAAGCGATCGCGCCACGCCTCCACCAGGGCCACGTTGAGCAGCGGATCGACGCTGATGTTGTCCGCCTCGCTCTTCAGCGCAAAGAGGGCTCCGGTCCTCGCGTGCGCCCCGTCCCCGACGTGAATGACGCGACATGGGCGGCCCTTCGTCAGGAGGGGCCGAAGATGGCAGAGGGCAGAGTAGCTCTCGGTCATTTCCTTGGCCGGCCTGGTCGCTTTTGCGAACAAGGGCCACAGCGCCTCGAAGGAGCCCCTCCGCATCAGCCGGTCCAGGTAGTCGCTGCTCGGGGGCTGCGCGTCGGTGCTGGCCATGGAGGCTGCTTGTAGCAGAGCTGCCGCGCGGCGCCCGGGGATCCGGTCGCGCTCACGAGCGCCCCCGCTCCGAGGGGCCTAGCGCCGGCCCCGGAGGACCTCGACTGGCCGCCCCGCGACCTGTACGAGGTGAACAACGGTACCGGCGCCTGATCGCCCTGAGTCCGAGAGACTGCTTCCAGAGGAGCAGCTTGACCTGGACTGCTCACGGGTATCGAATCGTGGTCCGAACGACGCTCCAGATCCCCCCTGTCTCGCCGCTACAGGCAGCAGAGGCTGATCATATAGCAGCACATGAGCCCATCACCTGGATCCTCGACGGTCGGCTCGCTCAGGAAGCAGATACCAGGCTCGGGGTCCTGGAGCTCGGAGAACGGAGGACAGTCCACGGTGAGCGGGTCACCGCTCGGCATCCAGGTGGAGTCGGGCTTCAGTTGCCGCAGGATATGACCCTCGCTGGAGCACGTCTGGCGCAAACAGCCGTCGGGTTCGATCACGCCGATGTCACCGCCGGCTCCGGACGCCATGCCCCCGCTGCCCCCCGTTCCCGATGTGCCGGCGCCGCCATCGCCGTCGGTCTCGGGTGAGCCACCGGCCCCGCCCTGTCGTTCTATCCCCGAGGAGTCACGGACCACATCACCCGGAGACTCCGTGACAACAGAGCTGCAGCCGAGAACGAACAGGAGCGACATCAATGTAAAGCGCATCTCTCCACCTTTGAGCCCCAGCACGATCGCGGCCCACATTGGCACAATCTGCCAGCCCAGCTTCAACGCAATGCAGGAGATGTTCCATCCTGACCGATGAAAGGCCCCGCCCGGTGATATGGTCATGCGATGCGGTACCGCGACGAACGGGACGCGCTGCGCGGACGCGTCGACAGCCTCCAGGAGCAGCTCGCGACGGCCAGAAAGGAGCTCCAGGACCACCGCGACGACGATCGAGCGGCTCGCGTCGAGCAGCTCGAGCGCCAGGTGGAGGACGCCCGTCGCGTGCTCGACCAGCTCGGCCGCGAGCTCGACGCCGTGCGCGGCCGGCCGAGGCGCTCGCTGGCCGCGCCGATCCTGGCGCTGCTCGCGGGCCTGGGGATCTGCGCCATGGTCGCGGGCTATGCGCTGAGGGCGCCGGCGCCCGGCACGACGGACGGCGTTCCGGGGCCGGTCCCCGCCTTGCCACCCGAGCCCGTCCGGGCGCCGTCAGCGCTTGCGCCCGGGCCCGCGCCGGCGTCACCGGGGCCGGCCGCGCCGGGGCCCGAGAAGCCGCCGCGGCGCGCGACAGCGACCTGGAATGCGGGCGTCGCGCGCGCCACGGGGCTCCCCCTCGCGGCGGGCGCGCCGTGCACCGTCGAGGCGGAGCTCACGAGCTCGGGCGACGACATCCGGGTGCCCTCGCTCCAGGTCGTCTGCGGCGGGGAGCCGATCTATCGATCGAGCGATCCGCTCGACGGCATGTCGACGCTCAGCAGCGGCGTGGAGGAGGACTCCGGCGCGGAGCCTGGCACCCATGTTTATGTCCTCTCGTACCAGGACAAGGGCTCGCGCGCCGGGGAGCGGGCCGAGGTCTCGCTCGACAGCGTCCGCAGAGCCGGCGCCGTCTGGCGCGACGCGGCGCCCGCGTACCGCGTCGAGCTCACGCTGGCTTACCAGAGCCCGCCCGTCGCCGGGGAGCCGCTCCTCGACGCCACCAGGAGGGCGCTGCGCCGGTCCGCGCGCGTCACCGAGTCCACGGGACCGAGCCCGGTGAAGGCGGGCGCGCGGTGCGCGCTGCACGTCGCGCCCTTCCCGCGAGGCGGCAAGTGCCGCACGCGCCTCGCGTGCAGCGGCCGCATGCTCTACGGCGCGGGGACGACCGGCGTGTCCGAGTGCGCGGTGGAGGGGGACCACGTCGTCCGCGTCCACGACGGGGACACGACCCAGGACGGGGGCGACCCGGCGCTCGATCTCGATCTCGCGACGGGGCGCGTGACCGTGCGAGGCGAGGAGAAGGGCGGCGCCTGGACCGTCGACGTGCAGCTCGATCCGGCCCCGGCAGCGGGCCCGTGACGCCCGGGGCTCGGTGTCCATCGACGAGCAGCGCGCGCCGGCGACCTGGCTTGCGGGCACCGCGGGCCCGAGAGACAGGGGAAATCAAGGCATCGGGATGACGAAGGTGGTGACGGAAAAGGCCGGGACCGTGACCGCGAAGCGATAGTCTTCGATCGCCACGTCGGGGAGCCGCTCGAGGTCCTCCGTGCGCGAGGTGCGGCGCGCTTCCGCCGCGAGACCGACCGTGGGGAGCCGGGTGAGATCGAAGGTGTAGCCGCGGCTCGCGCTGCGGTCGCCGTTGCGGACCACGAGCGTGAGAGAGCCCCCGTCGGCGCTGACCGCGGCCACCATGTCCTCGCTGTCGACGTGGACGAAGGTCGCGCCGGGCCGGATGTAACGACTGAAGCCGGCATGCATGTAGAAGCGTTTGATGGGAGTGTAGGACTGCTCGCCGTCGTTCAGCGTGAAGCTCGCCCAGCTGCGCGACGGATCGCCCGACTGCCAGTCCACCCAGGCCTCCGCCCCCAGCTCGCGCAGGTCCCGGATGATGCGCTCCGCCATGAACAGCGCCGCGTCCGTGTCGTCGCTCAGGCTCTGCCCGAGCGGCCCCGACTCCGATTGCCACAGCCGCTTTCCGAGCTCGGTCGCCAGCCGCCGGAGCTCCTCGCGCTGGCTGCCCGCGTAGGAGTGGACGTTGATCTGCTGGAGCGCGGCGAGCGTCTCCGGGCCGAATGCGCCGATGTTCCGGACGGCATCATCCATGCTGTTTTCATCCGACGCGCTGACCACCGTGCCGCCGAGGCCCTTGCTGGTGAGCTGCCTGGCCACCTCCTGGATGATCTTCTCCTGACTCGCCCGGTCGAAGTGGCAACCTTCCTGGGAGCCGTTCGATTTCCACCAGCTCGCGTGAGGCTCGTTCAGCGGCTCCAGCGTGCGAAAGGTGATCGCGTGCTCGTCCCTGTAGCGGCGCACGACCTCCGTGAGGTAGTGGGCGAAGTCGTCGTAGTGGTCGGCCTTGAGGTTGTCTCCGCCGTTCCCGCTGCCCGAGGCGCAGCCGCTGCTCGTCATCCAGTACGGGGGAGAGTTGGAGAACGCCTCGAAGATCAGATCCGCCCCGCGCTCTGCGATGCGCAAGAGGACGGCGCGCTGGTTGGCATCGTTCTCCCACGTGAAGGTCCCGTCGGCGCCCTGGAACCCCGGCATCTCGCGATGCTTCTCCATGTGCTCGTGCGACGGATTCTCCCCTCCCCCGATGTTGTAGCGGAAGATGTTGTAGCCGAGGCCCTTCACCGGATCGACGACCGCTTCGACCACGGCATTGCGCTTGGCTTCCGCCCATCCGCCCACGTGATGGGCCCACCAGCACAGGCTCGTGCCCCAGCCCTCGAAAGATTGGTGGAGCACGCTCGTGTCGATCGTGACGAGCTCCGTGCCCGGAGCGGCGGTCACCGTGGGGCGTGGCTCGCTCGGTGAGCCCCCGCTCCCACCCGAGCCCCCGCTCCCACCCGGCGCGCCGCCGCTCGACGATAGGCCACCCGAGCCCGCGGTCGCGCTGCCTCCGCTTCCCCCTGACCGCCGCTCCCCGCCGTCGAGGCGTCCACGGAAGGGCTCGGATCGCTCGGGGAGCACGACACGGCCGCGGTGAGCGCGGCGAGCGACGCGACGAGAGCTCGAAGATTCAGGGAGGTGCGTGCGGCTTCGGGGGGTGTTGTCTTACGCATGACGACGTGATGCTACTTCAGGGAGGCGCGCGCGGGATACCTCGCGAGCGGCCGGACTCGAGCGCGGCCGCGATGAGCCGCTCCTGGCCCTCCGCGCGCCCCGGGGAGCGGTCCTTGCCGAGTTCAACGTGGGTATCGCCCCGCCGCGCGCGGGTGAGCGAGGTGCCATGGGCGGAAGCCGAGACGCCGGGCTCCAGCGGCCATTGCGAACAGCCCATCTCGACGCGTCAGGGCCGCACGTCTAGGCTGGCGAGATGGGTTTTGTCGTGAGTCTTCTCATCGTGTACGGGGTCGCCGGGGTGGTGCTGGGCGCCGCGGTCGCGATCGCGATCGCGCGCTGCCTCCACCACCAGCGGCGCTCCCAGGTCGCCGCTTACGCGCGGGGCCCTGCAGCGATGCGCGAGGGGTTCGCCCTGCTCCGCGGCGAGGTGGGCACCGAGGACGCCGCGCCCGACGAGGCGGTGATCTCGGTGGAGATCTCGTGCCGCGGCCAGGCGTCCGGCGCCGCGCCGGGCGCGTGGCAGACCCGGGCGCGCGCGTTCTCGCTCCGGCTCCCCTCGGGCGCCGCGGTGCGCGTCGAGCCGGCGAGCGGCAGGCTCACCCTCGACACGACCTTTGTCCCGGCGAGCCGCGGCGGCGCGCCCGTCTACGTGTCCGAGGTCCTCCCGGGCGACGCGATCTACATCGCGGGCGCCGTGCGCCGCGAGATCGACCCGAGCGCCGCCGGCAAGGGGTACCGCGACGCCGCGCAGGCGTGGGTGCTCCGGGCGCCGGCGCACGGCAACCTCTGCGTCTCCTCCGACACGGTGATCGCCCACCACGCCCGGCGCGCGCGCTTCCACCGCGGCTGGGCGCTCGCGCTCGGCGCGGCGCTCGCGGCGCTGCACCTCGGGCTGTTTCTCCCGTTCCACGCGAGCGTCCTCGACGGTCCCGGCGCGGCCCGCGGCATCGACGTCGGCCCGGCGGCGCTCGCCCTCTTCTTCGTCGGCGCCGCGGCGCTCGCCTATCGTACCCTGGCCGAGCAGACCTCACCCTGGACCGAGCTCCGCGTCGAGCGCCCTCGGACGGCGTGAGCACCGACGCGGGAGGAACCATGAGCACACAGGGGGGCAACGACCCGATCGCGGCAGAGAACGCGCGCCTGCGGGCCCGCGTGGAGGAGCTCGAGCGCCGGCTCGGCGACGGCGCGCCGCCGCCGGGCGCGCAGGGCTCCGCGGGCGAACCGCGCATCTCGTACGAGGCGCTCTTCGAGGCGCTGCCGATGCCCATCTTCGTCTACCGCACCGACGGGCTGCTGGCGGTCATCAACGAGACCAGCGTCGCGTGGTTCAAGACGGAGCGGGAGCGCGTGGTGGGCGCGTTCAACCTCCTCGAGGACCCCGAGTCCGTGGCGCGGGGGTTCGCGGAGCCCTTCCTGCGCGCGGTCGCCGGCGAGGTCGTCACGCTCCCGGCGACCCCCTACGTGATCGACGAGCAGCAGGGCCGCCGGTGCTGGCTCGAGGTGACCTACCTGCCGCTCCGGGACGAGTCCGGGGTCCAGTTCGTCATGGCGGTGACCCGCGACGTCACCTCGCACCAGGAGGCCGAGGCGAGGCAGCGCCAGAGCGCCACGCTCCTGGAGGCCATCATCGACAACGCGCCGCTGCTCATCTACGCGCGGGACACCGAGGGCCGCTTCACCGTCGCGAACCGCACGATCGAGGCGGCGCTCGGCAAGCCCAAGGGCGCGCTCCTGGGCCGGGCGCAGCGCGAGTTCATGTCCACGGAGACCGCCGCGCGCTTCGAGGCGCAGGACCGCGACGCCCTCGGCTCCAGCGCGCCGCTCGTCCTCGAGGACCGGGTGGAGCTGCCCGACGGCACGCACGTGTACATGACCACCAAGTTCGCGCTCCGCGACGACGAGGGCAGGGCCACGGGCGTCTGCGGGATCTCGGCGGACATCACCGAGCGCGTGCGGGCCGAGGAGCAGAACCTGCGGCTGCACGAGCAGATGTTCCGCGTCCGCGAGGAGACGCTCCGGTCCATCTCCACGCCGCTCCTGCCGATCGCCGCCGGCGTTCTCGTCATGCCGCTCGTCGGCAACATGACCCGCGAGCGGGCCGATCAGGTCATCGAGGTGCTCCTCCACGGGATCTCGGACCAGCAGGCCAGGATCGCCCTCCTCGACGTCACCGGGATGCCCGAGGCAGGGGCGGAGGTGACCGACGCGCTGGTCCGCGCGGCCCGGAGCGTGCGGCTCCTGGGCGCCGAGGTGGTGATCACCGGGATCCGGCCGAGCGTGGCGCAGGCGCTCGTCGGCCTCGAGGCGGATCTCGGGGGCATCGTCACGAAGGGGACGCTGGAACGGGGGGTCGCCTACGCGCTCTCCCGCCGGGCCCAGCAGCGCGGCGCGGCGCCGTAGCCCGCAGCCCGGGCGCGCCGGTCAGGGCCGCGCGCGCCGGTCAGGGCCGCGCGCGCCGGTCAGGGCCGCGCGCGCCGACCGCGACGGCGCGCGCGGAGCCATGCGGCCGCGCCGATCGCAGCCGCGGTGAGCGGCGCGCTCCACCCCCGGCCGCCAGCGCCAGGCGGCGCCGCGCTGCAGCCGATCTGCTGGTCCGCCGCGCACTCCGCGGAGAACCCATGGGGAGGGATGGGGTTGCAGGCCGAGGCCGAGAGATCCCGCGGCGGGTACATCTGGCAGATGCCCGCGATGTCGTCCTCGTGCAGCGTCCGGAAGTTCATCGGATCCAACCTGTCGTACCTGTAGTGCATGGTCGCCTCCGGCCCGGCCATCGTGTGGTCGAGCCCCAGGAAATGCCCGGCCTCGTGCGTGACGATGGCGAGCAGGTCTTCCCTCGGCGCAGCGGAGTCGTCCCCGACGCTCATGTCGTAAAGATGGGTGTTGATCTCCATGTCTGCCCCCCAGAGATCACCGGTCTTCTTGTCGAACTGCACCGTGGTGAGCGCGAGCATCTCGCTGCTGTGCCCCGCGGCCGCGAGCCAGTCCATGTCGCGGAAGACGACCACGTTGGCGTTGCCCGGCACGAGCCCGTCGACGACCCTCGTCTTGCCGTCCCGCGCGTTCAGCTCCACGGCGCCGCAGCTCACCGGCCCGAGGTTCTGCACACGGATGCCAGGGGTCCCCGCGCCGCAGGGCGCCTGCTGCCATGCGCCGAACGCGGCGTCGAGCAGGTCGGAGGTCTCCTGGTAGGACACCTCGCTCGACGCGTCCTCCTGGATGGCGAAGCCGATGCAGTCGCCCGTCCAGCGGAGCGGCTTGCACAACCCGACCGGCTGGTCGTCCTGCAGGCACAGCGTCGTATCCTTGCAGGTGTTCGAGCGGCAGTAGGCCAAAGCCTGCTGCGCGCTCGCCAGCACGGCGAGCGCGAGCGCCGCGCAGGAGCACCTCGCACCCATCGTCGACATCGACTCCTCCACCGTCGCGAGACGGTATGGCGACGGTACCAGCGCGCGAGCGAGGCGTGGGGATTTCGCGGCCGGCGCCTTGCTGCCCGCGGGCCCGGCGCCATCCTGAGCGCATGGGGCGTGCTCGTGGATGAAGCGGGCGGCGGGGCCGGCCCGGCGCCGGACGCGGCGGCGGGGCCGAGCTTCCTGTGCGACGCGATGCTCGGCGGCCTGTCGCGCTGGCTGCGCGGCGCCGGGTACGACGCGACGTTCGAGCACGGCATCGACGACGGCGAGCTCGTGCGCCTCGCGCAGCGGACCGGCCGGGTGCTGCTGAGCTCCGACGCCGGGGTGTTCGCGCGGCGGCCGCTGCGCACCGCGGCGGTGCGCGGGCTCTACGTGCCCCGCGGGCTCCGGCCGATGGAGCAGGCGGGCTTCGTGCTGCGGGAGCTCGGGCTGCCCGTGCGGGATCCGCGCTGCATGGCGTGCGGCGGCGCGCTCGCGGCCGCGCCGAAGGACACGGTGCGAGGCGCGGTGCCGGCGATGGTGGTGGAGCGCTACGACGAGTTCTGGCGGTGCGAGCGCTGCGGCAAGGTCCTGTGGAAGGGTAGCCACTGGGAGGGCATCGTCGCCGGCGTGGCCACCGCGGCGGCGGGCGCGGCCATCGGCGTGGGCGCGGGCGCGGCCGTCGGCGCGGGCGCGGCCGTCGGCGCGGGCGCGGCCGTCGGTGCGGGCGCCGCGGCGCTTGCTCCAGCGCCGGGCGGCCGGAAGCCCTCGCCGTGAGCCGCGCTACCGGTCAGCGGCCGACCGGCTCGGCCGCCCGACGCTACAGGCATGTATTGTCGACGATCACGCCGGTCGCCTGGACGTGCTCGGTCCCCGGCTCGCCCTCGAGCGCGACCGTGACGTCCATGTCGATGACGCATGGGATGCCGGTGTCCGGCTCGGACTCCCACGACATCGTGCCGGTGGCGCCGGTCACGACATAGAGCCCGTCGTCGCTCGGCGTGCGCCCCGCGGTGCAATCGCGCATCTGCCCGGTGAGCCACACATCCAGCAGGGCCCAGTGCTCCGGGAGCGCGACGCCGGTGAAGCGCGGACCGCTCTCGGCCGGCCAGGCGAGGGAGAGCGTCAGGCACCGATTCGCCTCCAGGTCGGCATTGTGCACGAAGACGAGGTCGCGCCCGCCGATCTCGTAGTCCGCGCTGGTGCACGACGTGTCCTTCGACGCGTTCACCCCGGCCGCGTGGGCCAGGCACTCGTTGCAATACAGGCGCTGATCGCACCCGCAGACGCCCGGGCACTCCTCGGGGCAGTCCTGGACCCTCGGCCTCGCGGCGCACTCGCCGAGCGCCTCTCCGGCGCACGCGTCGCCCGCCTCGCCCATATCGCAGTACTCCGCCTCGCCGCAGCTCTCCCCCGCCCCCCCGCAGGCGACTGGCCCTCCGCCGCCGCCCCCACCCCCGCCGGTCGAGCTGGCTTCGCCCTCGCCGCCGGCCCCGCCGCCCCCGGGCTGCGCCTCGACGGCAGCGTCGCCGCAGGCGGCGATGAGGAGTCCGAGGAGCGCTGAGCCAAGGAGTTCGCGGTTCATCGGCCGACTATGCCATGACCGGTCGCCGGAGAGGAGCGGCTCTGGCCGCCTCGTCCGGTGGGGGCGGAGCCGGGCGCAGGCGGCTCGCGAGCTCGGCTGGACGCGGCGCGCCGGCCCGCGGCGGAGTCGCTCGACCGCCGCGGCGCCACGCCCGCGCGCCGCCCGCGGCGCGCTGACTGGCCGCCGCCCGCGGCGCGTTGACCGGCGTGGTCGGAGCTGGTAGCCCCCATGTCCGGGCCGCCGCGCGCTCGCGCTGCGCGCGGCCCCGGCGCCGACACGCTCCTGGAGGTCCACGCATGTTCCGCAAGACGCTCGCCGCTGCTCTCCCGCTCTCGCTCGCGCTCTCCGCCGTGGCGCGCGAGGGCGCCGCGTCGAATTACCCGCCGAGCTACGATTACTGCGGGCCCACCACCACGGCGCACGCCGGGCCGTTCGAGCTCATCCAGGATCCGGTCCGGAGCGACGCCGCGAAGCTGACCGTGGCTTACCGCGGCTACCTGCGCGGCCTGTATCCGGACCACGAGATCAACCTCTATATCCGGCTGAACGGCAGCGACGCGCTCCTCCCGGCGAGCGCGGGCGCGCACGGCGACGCCTACGT
Source organism: Sorangium sp. So ce321 (assembly GCF_051530195.1). Classification (NCBI taxonomy): domain Bacteria; kingdom Pseudomonadati; phylum Myxococcota; order Polyangiales; family Polyangiaceae; genus Sorangium; species Sorangium sp. So ce321. Next base: position 11,087,002 of record NZ_CP150329.1, read on the forward strand.
CCTCGTCAGCAACGCGCCCCGCGACTGCGCCTGGTGCTCGCCCCCGCCCGACGCCTCGGGCCAGCGCATCTGCGGCGGCGCGCCGCTCCCGCCGCAGTCGAGCGGCACCTGGGTCTGCAACGAGCCGACCGCCACCGAGGAGGACCTCTTCCTCTGGGCCTACGATCAATACGGCCACATGAACGCCTGGGATATCGAGGTGGCCGCCGAGTCCCACGGCGCGTGGGACAGCAATCTCGGGTCGAACTACGCTGCGCGCTTCGAGGCGCGCTCGAGCTGTTTCTGAGCGCTCCGCGCGGGCGGCGGCGGGAGGCACGCAGATGGCGGAGTCATTGAACAAGGAGAAGGCGCGGCGCGCGGCCGCGCACCCGGACAGGCCTGGAGAGAAGTGCCGGGCCGAGCCCGGCGCCTTCCGGCCCGTGGTGGACCGGAACCGGTGCGAGGCGAAGGGCGATTGCGTCGAGGTGTGCCCTTATCAAGTCTTCGAGATCACGCGCATCGCGAGCGCCGATTTCGACGCCCTGTCGCTGCGCGGCAAGCTCAAGTCGCTCGTCCACGGCCGGAAGACGGCGATGACGCCGAACGCGGCGCAGTGCCAGGCGTGCGGCCTCTGCGTCGTCGCCTGCCCGGAGGAGGCGATCCAGCTCGTGGCGGCGCCGCAGGCGGGGTGAGCGCCGCCGGTACCTTGAGCCGCGCGCGCGTGGCTCAAGGTACCGGCGGATACTCCGGGCCGAAGCTGCTCTCGACCACGCGCTTCGTGGTGAGCGCCGGCGTCCGCAGGGCCTCATCGGCGTAGAGCGGCTGGACGATGCAGGTCCGTTCGCCGCACTCGTCGGGCTCCGGGAAGATCACGTCAGCGACGAGCCAGACTCTATCCTCGGCATCTTCGGGAGCGAAGGGGACGGGCAGCTCGGGCAGGTAGAACCCCTTGGGCCCGAGCTCGGCCCCGAGCGCGCTGTCGCAGTAGACCTTGATCCGCGGGTGGACGTCGACTGCTACGTTGCCGCCGAAGTAATGCACGCCGATCCGCATCCACTGGCCCTTCGGAGGGAAATCGACGTTGATGTTCTCCGGCGCGCAGAAGTTGTTGTCCTCCGGGTCGGTGACCGAGGGGTCGCAGTGTACGTTGTCGAGATCGAGCCGCGGGCTGTGGCAGCCGCGGCCGTCGTCTCGCCACAGCTGACCCACGCCTCGGGGGACGTGAAAGCAGGTGTTGTTGCTCTCCTCCGGGTCGAGGTACCAGTTCACCGGCTCGGGCGGCATCGCCGTGTCGCTGAACCAGCTGAGCTCCGAGAAACCCGACAGTTTCTCGATGGTGCAATTGTTCCATCCGCAGTCCACCGGCGAGCCGTTCATGTTCCAGGGCCGTGTGTTGGACGGCTTGTGGAGGTGCAGGTCGAGATCGACGTCGCCGAGGTCGTGCTCCCACTCGAGCTCGACGCGGAGGCCGCGTGCGCCGACGAAGAGCGGGTAGGTGCAGCTGCTCGTGCCGCCGTCCATGAGTCCGCGCTTCGTGTACGTGACCGTGTACTCGCCGGATTGCAGCGGCTTGAAGTCGTCCGCCGGCGCCGTCCCGCCGACCAGGGGGCACGGATCCACGCCCTCGGGGCACGCCACCGTCCACGACTCGAAGCCCGCATCCTCGCTGAACGTGCCCGTCCCCTCCTTGAGGTCGACGTCGGCGAACGGAGCCGCCTGCATCGGGTGGCAGCCCCCGGCGTCGTTCAGGAAGCACATGTCGGCCGCGTGCAGGCCGCCGGCGCACGGGCCCCACGTGCCAGCGCCGTCGCAGATCTCGGTGCCAGGGAAGCAGCCCGCGTAGCTCCGGTAGGACGGGTCCCCGCGAAAGCAGGAGCGCGCCTGGCCCGCGACGCATGCGCACGTCTCGTCGACCTCCCCGTCGCAATCGTCGTCCAGGCCGAGGTGGCTCTCGTCGCACAGCTCGTCGGCGCCACAGGCGCTCCCGCACGGGTTCACCGGCACCGCGGACCCTCCGTCGCCCGCGCCGCCTTCCCCGCCGCGCCCGCCCGCGCCGGCGCGCCCGCCTTCCCCGCCGCGCCCGCCCGCGCCGGCGCGTCCGCCGTCCCCGCCGCGCCCGCCCTCCCCGCCGCGTCCGCCGTCCCCGCCGCGCCCGCCCTCCCCGCCGGCGCTCGATGTGGTCGTCGAGGTCGCATCGCCCCCATCGCCTTCTTCCGCGACGGAGCCGCAACCGGTCCCGACGACGCCGCCTGCCACGGCGGCTGCACACCAGAGAAGATACGTCGAATCACGAAAGCACGACATTGGACCTCCCACGCGATGGTCTCGGCGCGGCGACCCCGCAGGACGCACTTTGCAGCGCTATCAACAGATCGATCGCGGATCGTAGCAGGGCCCGACGCCGCCGGGCAACAAGCACGCGCCGCTCCGGCCCGCTGCCGCCGCCGGCTCAGGCCACGCTGCGCGCAGGCCCCGACGCGGACGCGGGCGCGGCGCACTCGTACGTCGAGCGGTAACGCGCGTACCGCTCGCTGAGCTCACAAGCGGTCTTGGGCATCGGCACGCGCGCGCGGGTGATGTACGAGATCACGTTCTTGCCGCGGACGATCAGCTCGACGCCCCGGGCCGCCTGCTCCCGCTCGGCGGGCGAGGCGTCCGGGCCGAGCTGCGGCTGGAAGGCGGCGAGCTTCTCCGCCGACACGACGAAGGACGTCCAGACCTCGAAAATCTCGGCGTCGGTGCGGAGCGTCTCGCACTTGACCTTGGCGGCGTGCGCGAACTCGCGGGCCAGGCGGTCCAGACCGGCGAACATCGGCGCGCCGCCGAAGGTGGCGATCATCTCGTCGCGGATGCCGTCGATCGCCCTCATGCTCTGCGCGATCTTCACATACCGGCTGTTGTAGAACGCCTCGACGGGGAAGGAGAACGCCTTGAACGGCTCTCCCCAGAGCTCATCGAGCCCCTCCTCCCCGCTGCGGTGGAGCACCATCTTCCCGAGCGTCAGCGCCTCGAGCAGGTGCTCTCCGCACTCGCGCATGAGGGCGTTGTCGGGCTCGATGGTGACGCCGAGCGCCTGGATCTCGACGAGCTTCGTGAAGATATCCGCCGCCCGATTGAAGATCGCGCCCGCGAGCATCGCGCCCTTCACGCGCTTTCGCTGCGGATCGGCCTCCGACTCGAAGGCGCGCCGCGCCTCGTCCAGCCGCTTGCCGGGGACGTTGATGCCGTGCTCGACGTGGTTGAACAGGCGCCGCGTCAGCGCCTCGATGAGGCGCTTCTTCGCGAGCAGCGTATCGGCCGGAGCCTCGTACGCCTTGATCCAGTAGCCGTAGTAATAGACCCGCAGCTGGCCGTCGATGATCTGCTTCTTCCCGAGCGGTATCGCGCTGTCCATCGCCCGCCTCCGATCGGCTGCCGGGCGGCGCCCCTGCGCGAGAGACACGCGAGAGATGCAAGCCCGTGCACCATGCGCGTAGCATGGGCCCGAGGCGGCTCGCAAGGCGCGCGCGCCGCGAGACAGCCGCGCTCACGGCCCGAAACCTGGACTTAACCGACAGGAAAGACATCGGCTCACGAGGTCGTCGCCGCGGCCGGGCGCTGGCCGCGATGGGCCGGCGCGCGGCCAGCGCGAGGAGCGCGCGATACAGGACCTCACCAGGCCGTCGCGCGCGCCCGCGCGCGCCCATGCCCGACGCCTACTGTACGCTGCACCCCTCGAGCTCGGCCATCATGCGCCAGAAGACGCGGGCCTTGTTCTCGCAGCTGTCCTGCGTCGTGTGCGTGTACTCGTACTCCGCGTTGCCGGACGTATCCACGTCGTAATGCGGGTGCTCCATCGGGATCTCGACCCCGTCCACCTCCGCGGTGTGCCGCTCGCCGTTCCAGTGGACGTCGAGGTCCTCGAAGTCGTAGAGGATCTTCCCGTGGTCGCGGCAGAAGTCGCGGATCTGCTGGTTGCGCTTCACGCGGTTCACGCCGTTGTACTCCTCGTCCCCGGGGCCGGTCATGTAGATGAACGTGACCTCCGGGAACTCCTGCCCGAGCGCGTCGAGCGTGTCCAGGTAGAGCTGCACGTCCTCCTCGGTCTGCTCGGCGATCTCGGAGGACGACGACCACATCGAGTACCGGATCTCCGGGTGCTCGCTCAGCGCAGCCCGCGGCCGCCGTTCCAGCTCGCAGCAGAACGGATCCGCTCGGTGGACTCGCCTCGTAACTACGGGTTTTTCGCGCAGCGGACCCCGACGTAGGGGCGGCGCGTCGTATCGTCGTAGCTGTCGCGGGTGGATGAAAGCAGGTATTGCGCGTCATCCGAGAAGGAGCCGCCCCGCAATACCCGTTCGCCTCCCCCCTCCAAGTTAGCGCAGTCCGTGCAATCTTCGGAATAGTCCCCCCATATATCCAGGGCCCATTCTCGCACGTTCCCGGCCAGGTTGGCCTGCCCCCATCTTCCATCTCCTGTCTTCAGTGATCCGACAGGCAAGATGTCCCTGAACGTACACTTCTCTGGAGTATCCGTGAAGGTGCAGCCATATCCCGCAAAACTCTGGTCGATCGTCTCATCCGTGGGCGACGTCGACCACGGGTACGGCCGCTGCTCGTCTCCGCCCGCCGCTGCGTAGTTCCACTCCGCCTCCGTTGGCAAGCGGCCCCCATCCCAGGCGCAGAACGCGAACGCAGCATACCAGCTCAGGCAGTTCATTGGCAGACGCTCGTTGTCGCCCGCCGTATCCGTCCACGTCCGGAACATCGAGTCGCACTTTACCTCGTCCTTGAGCAACGCCGCGCTCGAAGCCAGATACCCGTTCCACCTCGAATCCCACCCACTCCCCTCGATCTTCGGGTGTTTCCCGGCTCCCGGCTCGGGGAAGCTCCCCGGGTACGCATCGACGAACGCGCGGAATCGCCCCACGGTCACCTCGAACCGGTCCAGCAGGAAGTCGCTCACCTTGGCCGGATGCTCGCTGACATTGCTCCGGTTGAAGTTCCCGCCCGATACCGCCGTCGTCGCGCAGCAGCTCTCGTTTCTCATCGGCCCGCACGTCGGTGCCAGGTCGGCGCAGCTCGGAGGTGTCACGCAGGTCCCTCCGCGGCACACCGGCGCCCTGGCGGGGCACGGCGCCTCGTCTTGCCACGCTCCGCGGTCGTCGCACCGCTGCGGCGTGTTCCCCGAGCACCGCGTGTCGCTGTTCGGAGCGCACACACCGCCGGGAGCGCCGCCTGAGCCTCCGCCCCACGGTGCGCCCCCCGATCCATCGACGCCGCCCGACGTGGCAGTCCCGGCGCCATCAGAGGAGGCGTCAATCCCTCCGCTACCCCCGCCGCCCGGCGCTTGAGCGTCGGTGAAGTCATCGAGGCCGAGCAGCGCCCCGCACGATGCGCCCGTCAGCGCCGGCAACACGGCAAGCAACGCAGAACGAAGACCACGTTTCATAATCCGATTGTACACGAGATGGCGCGCATCTCACCCCTCGGCTGGAGCCCGGGCGGGCTCAGCGAGCAAAGCCCGCGCGAGCGAGCGGCGGGCGCGACGTTCGGCCGCCTGCCCACCCCTCCGGTGCCACTGGCAGCCCGAACAGCTGACCGAGCGCCTCGTGAACGACGCGGGACCCCACCTCGTCCCCGAGGGTGACGGCGCGGCTCAGGGCGCAGGCGAGCAAGGCGACCACGGCCGCCCGAGGCGACGGATCGGTCACGGCGAGTTCCCCAGGCCCAGGGCTTGATAATTGGGCCCGGGTTGGGCCCATGCCTCCCGAGGGGCTGCGATCCGTCGTCACGCTCCCCCAGAACCCCGGAGCATCCGACGGATCGCGACGGTTCGCCCCCGCGGAAGAGTCCCGCCTTTGAAACCGTAGATGGAGTTCTTTGCCTCGAGGCTCTCGGCGCCGACGATGATCTGGGAGCCGTGCGAGCGGTGGGCCTAATGGAAGACGAAGCTCACCGACTTGAGCGCGCTGATACAGCTCGCCGGGACGCTTTCGAGCGACGCGTGCCGGTGATCGGAGGTCCACGCGTCCGCGGGATTGGGATCCGGATCGCCGCCCGGCCCGCGCGCTCGCCCGCCCTCGCGCGCTGCGCCGGGCGAGCGATGCCGCTCACCGCCGGCCGCCGGCGGGCCCGGGGCCGCGGCTCAGACGCCCGAGCTGGCGCGCAGCGACCGGAAGAAGGCGCGCACGTCCTCGAGGAGCAGCTCGGGCGCCTCGAGGGCCGCGAAGTGCCCGCCGCGCGGCATCTCCGTCCACCGCACCAGGTTGGCCCTGCTCTCGACCCACGCGCGCGGCGCGCGGTAGATCTCCCCGGGGAAGTCGGCGACGGCCGTGGGCGCCGCGATCTTCTCGAAGAGATAAGGCGGCATCGCCTCGTCGCGGAAGGTCTCGTAATAGAGGTTCGCCGCGCTGGCGATGCTGTCCGGCGCCCAGTAGAACATCGCGTTGGTGAGCAGCTGATCCTTCGAGAAGGCGCGCTCGATGTCGCCGCCGCAATCGCTCCAGGTGCGGAATTTCTCGACGATCCACGCGAGGAGCCCTGCGGGCGAGTCGGACTGAGCGATGGCGAGCGACATCGGCTTGGTCCCCTGCACGTGGCTGTAGCCGCCCTCCGCCGCCCGGAACGCGCCGACCGTGGCGAGCGCGCGCTGCGCCTCCTCGGTCAGCTCCCCCGCGGGGGGCGCCGCCAGGATCAGGTTCACGTGCACGCCGAGGAGGTGCTCGGCGTGCGCCGCGCCGAGGCGCGCGCTCACGAAGGCGCCCCAGTCGCCCCCCTGCGCGCCATAGCGCGGGTACCCGAGCGCCTCCACCATGAGCCGGTCGAACGCCGCGGCGACGCGGCGGACGTCCCACCCGGGCTCGCGCGGCTTGCCGCCGAACCCGTAGCCCGGCAGCGACGGGACCACGACGTCGAACGCGTCGGCCGGGTCGCCCCCGTGAGCGGCCGGATCCGTGAGCGGGCCGATCAGGTGGTGGAATTCGTAGATCGAGCCGGGCCAGCCGTGGACGAGCAGGAGCGGCACCGGCGCCGGCCCCTTGCCGCGCGCGTGCCAGAAGTGGAGATCGACTCCGTCGATCTCGCAGAGATACTGCGGGATCCGGTTCAGCGACGCCTCGTGGCTGCGCCAGTCGTAGCGCGCGCGCCAGTGCTCGCAGAGCTCGCGCACATAAGCCACGTCGGCGCCGTGGGCCCATCCGCCGCCGGGGAGCGGCGCCGGGAAGCGGGTCGCGGCCAGGCGGCGGCGGAGGTCGTCGAGCGTCGATTCGGGGACATCGATGCGGTAGGGGCGAACGTGCATTGCCCGACACTACCTCAGCGCGGCGGGTAGCGGAGGACGAACCCGCTGATGCCCGGCGACGCGACGGGGCCCGATCCGACATCGAGGGACAGGTACATGATGCCCGCGACCCAGAGGGTGCCGTCGGGGGAGCGCGCGATGTCGTCGGCGGAGCTGTCGGTCGCCACGTAGCGCTGGGTCACCGTGGGCTCGGAGGGCCCGCGCGTGTACGCCACGAACGGCGCGTACTCGAGGGTGGCCGTGTCGTCGGAGCGGCCCGCTGCGTGGACGCCTCCCGTCATGTCGGGCGCGATGCCGGACGCCTGACCGCTGCGCTCCGGCGTGGTCACCCACGCGGCGGTCCCGTCCTCCGTGAGCTTCGCGACGAACGCTGTCCCGAACGGCGCCTCGCTGTCCGCGCGCACCGTCGTCCCGAGCACGTCGCTCTCGCCGCTCACCACGCCCGACAGGAAGATGCCGCCGCCGACAGCGATGTCGGTGCCGGCGTCGAAGACAGGCCCGCCGAAGCGCCGCGCGAGCTGGGTCGTGCCGTCGCTCGAGAAGCGAGCGACGAAGCCCATCCTCTCCGAGGCGGCGGGCAGCGCCAGCGTCGTGCCGTCGATGGTGAGCGGCCCGTCGGCGTGGCCCGTGACCCACACATCGCCGCTCTCGTGCACGGCGACGCCGGCGACGGTGTTGCCGGTGGCGCCATCGCCGCTGCCGCCGTCTCGATTGAACACCTTGGCCCAGACGAAGTCGCCGTCCGGCGTCAGCTTCAGGAGGAACGGGGATTCGCCATCCACCTCCACGACCCCGCCGCCGAAGTCGATGTCGCCATCGACATAGCCACCCACGTACACATGGCCCGTCGCGTCGGTCGCGATCGCGAGGGCGCGATCCGTGGCGCCCGAGTCGAAGCTCCTCGCCCAGAGCACGGCGCCCCCGGCGTCGAGCTTGGCCACGAGCGCGTCGGGATCGGCCAGCGGGGCGGTCAGCGTCGTGCTCCCGATCTTCATCGCTCCATTGAGCTCGCCCGCGAAGAGCACGTTGCCCGCCCGGTCGGTCGTCACGGCGTTGGCACCGGACTGGTCTTCCGTGACAATGGGCGCCGACCAGAGGAGATCGCCGTCGGGATCGAGGCGGACGAGGAACGCGCCCCGTTCGGTGATCAGCTGGTCGCCCAGCATGAGCTCGCCGTATGAATTGCCTCCGACGTAGGCGCCCCCGTCGTGAGCCCCGGCGATGGCGATGCTCCACACGAGGCTGCCGAAATCGTCCGTCGGGTGAAGATAGATGGCGTCCGGAGCGGCGAGATCGGTGCTCACGCCCGTCGACCCGCCGCCGACGCCGCTGGCGCCGCCGGCATCGTCGCTGCCGCCAGCGCCGCCGGCGCCGGGGCTGCGCCCACCGGTACCGTCGTCGCCGCCAGCGCCCTCGCTGCGGCCGCCGCTGCCGCCTTCGCCGCCAGCGCCCTCGCTGCGGCCGCCGCTGCCGCCTTCGCCGCCGCTGCCGCCTTCGCCGCCGCTGCCGCCGTCGCCGCCATCGCCGCTGGTGACGCCGCTGCCGCCGCCACCTCCGGATCCGCCACCACCTCCCGGGCCTGACGGTTCGGCGTCGTCGCCGCAGGCCGCGCACAGAAGCCCCAGAGCCGCCCAAAGCAGGATTTTCATTCGCGCAACCTAGACGAGCGCGGGCCGCGCTCGCGGACGAATCAGGCGCCAGCGCCCGACAGAGCACGTTCGACACGCCGGCCAGTCATGGAATTTACCAGCGACGATGAACAGGCGAGGCTCCTCGCGCCCCGGATCTAGCGCTCGGCCCATCTCGAGAGTTCCACACCGGCGATCGGCCGCCTCGGACGGCGCGGACGCAGGCAGTCCAGCGAGCCCGACGGGAGCAGCGCGTCGGTCAATCGGGTCCACCCCGACTGCCCGTCTCGGCGCCACGTCGGAGCACCGCTCCCGACCCTGGCTCGCGGCGCTCGTCCAACGAGCCAGTCGCCGCGACGCTGTGTGGAGCGCAAAGGCGCCCGGAACGTCGCGCACACAAGGACAATCTATCTATATCTCCCGGCTCATCATGGCCTGAGCCTTTCTTATCCTGTACGCTCATCCCACTTCCCTTGGCACTCAGGAGGAAGCCATCGCCATGCATTACGCCCCGGATTCCGTCGTAGGTGGGAAGTACCGTCTTGAGCGTCCGCTCTCGCGCGGCGGGATGGGCTCGGTGTGGGTGGCGCGGCACATCAACCTGGGCTCTCCCGTCGCGGTCAAGTTCATGGCCCCGACGTATGCGGCGTCGTCCACGTTCGTGGCCCGCTTCGAGCGTGAGGCGAGGATCGCGGCGAGCCTGCAGAGCCCACACGTCGTTTACGTTCAGGACTATGGCATTGACGACGACACCCCGTACCTCGTGATGGAGCTGCTCCAGGGCGAGGATCTGGGCACGCGCCTCGAGCGCGTCGGCCGGCTGTCTCTCGCCGACGCCACGCTGATCCTGATGCAGGCGGGCAAGGCGCTCCGCCGTGCGCACGACGCCGGCCTCGTTCACCGCGATCTCAAGCCCGCCAACCTCTTCCTCGTGCGCGTGGAGGAGGAGCAGGACGAGATCGTCAAGGTCCTCGATTTCGGCATCGTCAAGGAGACCGGCCCGCACCTCACGGACGAGGTGACGCGCACCGGCGAGCTGCTCGGCTCGCCCCACTACATGAGCCCTGAGCAGGTCCGGGGCGAAAAGGACGTCGACAGGCGCAGCGATCTCTGGTCGCTGGGCGTCATCCTCTTCTGCGCCGTCACCGGCGAGCTGCCTTTCCAGGGTGATCAGCTCGGCGCCGTGATCGCGAACATCCTTGTCGCGCCGCTGCCGAGCGCCTCGCAGCTCGCGCCCGATCTGCCGCCGGCGATCGACGCGTTCTTCGCGCGGGCGCTGGCGCGCGACAGGGCGCAGCGCTTCCAGTCGGTCGGCGAGATGGTCGGGGAGCTCCGCCGGCTCGCGGGCATGGCGTCGCCGTCGATCCCGGATCTGCAGCTGTCGTCGGCCAACCCGACCTGGTCCCGGCCGCGGTTCAGCGGGACGATACCGCTGCACGCGGTGGAGGTCAGCGCGCCGGCGGCGGCGCCGCGCTCGGCGAGGCCCGGGACGCTGACCGGCGCCGGGTCGATGGCGCAGGAGGCCGTGCAGCAGAAGCCCTCGCGCGCGCTGCTGGCGATCGCCGTCTCGGCGACGGTGCTCCTCGGCGCCGGCATCACCGCCGCTGTGAGCCGGGGCAGCGCGGTCCACGGGGATCCCCAGCAGCGCGCGGCGGTCGCCCCGGCCGAGGCGCACGCCCCGGAGCGGACCGCCGCCGCGCCGCCGGCAGCACCGCAGGCGCCGGCGGAGCCTCCGCCGCGCGTGACCCCGCGGGAGCCGTCCCCGCCCGCGCCGCCGCCGAGCACGCCCCCCGGAGAGCCCATCGCAGCAGCGGTGGTCCCGGCGGCGAAGGTTCCCGGAGACATGAGGGTGCGACCGTCGCCGCCGGCCACGGCGACACGACCTCCGACGCCCCTCCGGCTCCGGACGACGAGCACGGCTGTCGCCGAGCCCGCAACGAAGCCTCCCGCGCCGCCGGCGGAGGAGCCCGAGGTCGACCGCGTCCCGATCCCGGAAGTGCCTTTCTAGTCGGCGGTGCACGCCGCCTGCGCCGAGCCGCTCACGCTCCGCGACTGGCGCGGAAGGCAGCCGATTTTTCTGGACAACTCTGTCCAGAATGGTAGGGTCTCAGGGTGGCGAGGTCGAAGGAGTTTGATCGCGAGGTCGCGCTGGAGGCGGCAAAGGCCGTGTTCTGGCGTCAGGGTTACGAGGCCACCTCGACGGAGGATCTGCGCCACGCGATGGGGATCGGTCGGCAGAGCTTCTATGACTCGTTCCGGGGCAAGCGGGAGTTGTTCGTCGAGGTCCTCGAGCGTTACAACGCGGAGGGCGTGCGTGGCAGCGTGGCCCGGGTCGAGGCTGCGCCCTCGGCGCTCGCCGGGCTCGAAGCCTTGTTGCTCTCCTACTCCAGGGAGAAAGCGGAGCAACGTCTGCTCGGCTGCATGGGGGTGACGGCGGTCTGCGAGCTCGGGGTGAGCGACGCGGACGTCTCGCGCGTCGGCGCGGCGAGCGCTGCACGCCTGGAGAGTCTGCTCGAGCAGCAGCTGAAGCGGGCCAAGGCGGCGGGCGAGGTGCGCGACTCGGTCGACGAACGCAAACAGGCTCGCCTGCTGTATGCGGCGATCATCGGCATGAAGGTGATGTCCAAGGCCGGCGCCAGCGCGGAGGCGCTGCGTGACGTGGCGAACGCGGCGCTGGACGGCTTGCGCGCGCGCTCCAGCGGCGCGCGGCGTCCGAAGGCGGGGCGCTCGGCCTCGGACTGAGCATCGCGCCCCCTCGCGCCCCCCACCCTTTCGAGCCGCTTCGAGCGGCATTTTTTCATCCCTATTCTGGACAGATCTGTCCATAATAATTCACTCATCAACGTCAGGAGATGTCATGCAAAAGAAACTGGAAGGTAAAGTCGCTCTCATCACCGGCGGGACCAGCGGCATCGGGCTCGCTGCTGCCCAGCTCTTTCACGCCGAGGGCGCGCGGGTGATCGCGACTGGCCGGAACGGCGCGACGCTGGACGCGGCGCGCGCGGTGCTGTCCCCCGAGATCGAGCTGCTGCAGTCGGACTCCGGCGACGGCGCCGCCATCGCGGCGCTCTTCGCCCACGTCGGCGAGCGTTACGGGCGCCTCGACGTGCTGTTTCTGAACGCGGGGATCCTGCGCGGGGGCACGATCGCCGCGCTGCCCGAGGCCGACTTCGACGAGGTGTTTCGCGTCAACGTCAAGGGGCCGTGGCTCGCGCTCAAGGCGGCCGCTCCGCTCCTGCGCCGCGGCGGCGCCGTCGTGCTCAACGCCTCCATCAACGCTCACCTCGGCATGGCCGGCACGAGCGCCTACGCTGCCTCCAAGGCGGCGGTCCGCTCGCTGGCGAGAACGGCGGCGTCCGAGCTCGCGAGCGCCGGCGTGCGCGTGAACGTCCTGAGCCCTGGTCCCACCGACACGGGAATCATCGAAAAGACTCAGCCGCGCGACCAGGTCGCGGCCGTCCATGCCTCCCTCGCCGAGCGAGTCCTGCTCAAGCGCCTCGGGTCGAGCGAGGAGATCGCCCGCGCGGCGCTGTTCCTCGCCAGCGATGACTCGTCGTTCATGACCGGCGAGGAGATCGTGGTCGACGGCGGCATGACGCGCGTCTAGAGGGGTTTTCAGCCGGAATTGGTACACCGTCTTACGTCTTACGTGCTCGTCCTTCGTCCTTCGTCCTTCGTCCTTCGTCCTTCGTCCTTCGTCTTACGTCTTACGTCTTACGTCTTACGTCTTACGTCTTACGTCTTACGTCTTACGTCTTACGTCTTTCGTCTTACGTGCTCGTCCTTCGTGCGCGTGCGCGTGCGCGTGCGCGATTTCCCGGCGTCAGCGCGCACGCGTGCGCGATTCCCCGGAATCAGCGCGCACGCGCACGCGCACGCGCACGGGGAAGGCAGACGGAAGACGAGAGACGAGAGACGAGAGACGAGAGACGAGAGACGAGAGACGAGAGACGAGAGACGAGAGACGAGAGACGAGAGACGAGAGACGAGAGACGAGAGACGAGAGACGAGAGACGAGAGACGAGAGACGAGAGACGAGAGACGAGAGACGGAAGACGAGAGACGTCTGCATCAAACTCGCGCAAAAGGTGGTCTAGAGCGCCACTGTCCCCTGCAGCCCCCTCACGGGCGGATGGGCTGGCGCGTGCCGTGCTCGGTCGCGCGCACCTCGCCGGCCGCCTCGTCGGAGTGAGGCTGGGGGTGCGGGCGCCGGTCAGCGCGCGCAGGGGGCGACAGCGAGCTTGTGGTGAGGCCGGCGGGTCAGGGCGGGACGGCGAGCATGCGCGCAGCGCACCTCAACTTCGTCCCGAGGCGAGGGCCACCCCGGCGCGCCAGAGACGGCGCGCGGGCGCTCAGGGAGCGGGGGTGAAGGCGACGGTGAGCGTGTAGGGGCCGCGGTCGCTCGGCCTGTAGGTGTCGACGAAGACGAACAGGGGCTCGCCGCCGGGGACATCGATCTCGAGCGTCTCGTTACGGCCGGAGCCTACGTTGTCGACGCACTCGACCTCGGAGCCGGTGTCCGCGCAGCTCTCGCGCAGGTAGATGCCCATGTCGGTCGCGGAGGACAGCGTCAGCGTGAGCGTGCCGTCGCTCGGCGGCGTGAACCTGCGGATCGTCTCCGGCGCGTACCATCCGAGGCAGCTGCCCTCGAACGCCGACGTGCCGGTCGCCGTGCTGCCCGTGTTCTCGCCGATGACGAGATCGACCGCGTCCTCGCACAGCACGTCGAGCTCGTGGGCGCACGTGGCGGAGCAGCCATCGCCGCTCGTGGTGTTGCCGTCGTCGCACTCCTCGGTCGAGTCGACGGTCCCGTCGCCGCACACGATCGGCGTGAAGCTGACGTTCAGCGTGTAGGGACCGCTCTCCTCCGCGTCGTAGGCGTCGACGACGATCGGCACGGTCTGGCCGGCGCTCACGTGGAGCTCGATCCGCTCTTCGTCGGGCAAACCATCCTCGGGGAAGCCCGTGTCGGAGCATTCGATCTCGGAGAGCGTGTCCGCGCACGAGCTGCGGGCGTAGACGCTGTGATCGGTCGGCGACTCGAGCTCGACCACGAGCGTGCCCGACTGCCCGGCGGGCGGCGTGAACAGGTGGATCTCCTCCTGTCCGTGCCCGGTGTTGCCGAGGTAGCAGGTCCCTTCCAGCCCGCTCGTGCCCCCCGACGTGTCGCCGTTGATCGTCGTCGAGACGATGGGGGTCGCGCTCGCGCAGGCGGCCTCGGCGATCGGGGTGCAGGTCGCGGCGCAGTCGGTGTCCGCGCAGTCGTAGTCCCCGTCCTCGTCGTCGTCCTCATCGTTCGTGCAGTCCGCCTCGCCGGGCACGCAGAGGCCGCTCAGGGTGTCGCACACGCCGACGGAGGGGCACTGCGCGTTCGAGGTGCACCTCGGGGCGCAGGCCCGGACGCCGCCGCCGATGTCCTCGCAGGCATAACCGTCGCGGCAATCCGACGACGCGCTGCAGAGCGAAAGGCACGCGCCCACGCCACCGAAGAGGTCGAGACAGACCCCACCGTCGCACTCTCCGCCCGGCGTTATCTCCTCCGTGGGCTCACACAGGTTCGAGCAGAGCCCGGACGGGTATCCGAGTTCCCCTTCGGAGAGGCAGATGTCCCCGGTGCACTCGTCGTCCGTCGCGCAGGCGTCGTACAGCGCGCCCACTGGCGCGCCGCCGCCGCCGCCGCCGCCCGTGGGCTCGCCGCCGCCGCCGCCCGTGGGCTCAGCGCCGCCGCCGCCCGTGGGCTCAGCGCCGCCGGTGCCGGTCGGCTCAGCGCCGCCGCCGCCCGTGGGCTCGGCGCCGCCGGTGCCGGTCGGCTCGGCGCCGCCGGTGCCGGTCGGCTCGGCGCCGCCGGTGCCGGTCGGCTCAGCGCCGCCGGTGCCGGTCGGCTCGGCGCCGCCGGTGCCGGTCGGCTCAGCGCCGCCGGTGCCGGTCGGCTCGGCGCCGCCAGTGCCGGTGGGCTCAGCGCCGCCGGTGCCGGTCGGCTCGGCGCCGCCAGTGCCGGTGGGCTCGGCGCCGCCGCTCCCGCCGGTGCCGGTTCCGGTGCTCGTGGCGTCGACGCCGCCGACACCCCCGGCGCCCCCGGAGCCGCCATTGCCGCCGGCGCCGCCCTGGCCCTCATCGTCTCCGCATCCCGCGGCTGCCGACAGCGCCAGCACGAAAAGACCTGCAACGAGTCGTACGTTCATCCACCTGCTCCAACGCATGAGAGAGTTGTCGTGACGCGAGGTGTGCCTCACCCCACGGCGCAGCGTGATGCCATCTTCGGCGCAACCGCTCCGCCTGCCAACCCCCTTTCACGGGGGCCGCCTGCCCCGGCGCGCGCCGGAGTGCGCGGTCGCCGGACCCAGCCGGGGCTGCGCATCGCCGGGAGAGTCCGCGCGCGGAGCACACAACGCGCCTGGATCGTCTGCCGGGAGGGCTGCCTTTTTTTCATCAAATGTTCCGGGCTAGCCCTCCGACGATACACCCATGGGGGGCGTTGTCTCATGCACATTGAGACGGAGGGCGCCACAGCCATCGGGGTGACCTCCCGGGATAGCTCGCGTTGATCAGGAAGCTCGTATCCGAAAAGCCTGCCGCGAATACCCGGGCGAAATCAGGATCGGGATCCGAGTCGACCGGCCAGGCGCGGGGCCCCATGCGCTGTCGAGCAGGATGGCCCCGAGCTTCATGGGCGCTGCCTCCAGGTGCGCCTGGTGGAGAAGGTCACCCACATCCTCACAGCTGAACATATGACCAGAACTTTATTTTGTTCTATCCAATTGTATGGGCGTTCACACGTGGGTTAACATGCCGCCCCTCGAAGTGAATCGACGAGGAGGGCCCATGTCCGTTTCTCACCTCGGAGGAAACTCATGATCAAGAGAGTCACGGGCGCAGCGCTGCTCGCCGTGCTCGCCGCGGGGTCCCTGACGCTGGCCGCGTGCGGTCGCAGCGACGACGGCGAGCCCGGCGGCAAGGAGCTGCGGGTCTGGCACTACGAGGCTCCCGAGAGCGCCATGGGCGTGGCCTGGAACGAGGCCATCAAGGAGTTCGAGGCCACCCATCCGGGCGTGAAGGTCAAGCTCGAGTTGAAGGGCTTCGAGCAGATCCAGAAGACCGCGCCCATGATCATGAACTCCAAGAGCGCCCCCGACGTCATGGAGTACAACAAGGGCACCGCGACCGCCGGGCTGCTCTCCAGGCAGGGTCTGCTCCAGGACCTCACCCCCGAGGCCACCAGACGCGGCTGGGACAAGCTGATCAGCCCGGGCGTGCAGGTCGTCGCCAGGTACGACGACAAGGGCATCATGGGCGGCGACAAGTGGTACGGGGTGCCCAACTACGCCGAGTACGTGCAGGTCTACTACAACAAGGACCTGTTCAAGAAGCACGACGTCAACGTCCCGACCACGTTCGACGAGCTCACCAAGGCGATGGACGCGTTCGTCGCCAAGGGCGTCACGCCGCTGGCCAACGCCGGCGCCGAGTACATGGCGCAGCAGTACGTCTACCAGCTCGCGCTGGACAAGGCCGACCAGCCGTGGGTGAGCGCGTTCCAGCGCTACACCGGCAAGACCGACTTCACCGACCCGGCATGGACCCACGCGGCGACCACGTTCGCTGACTGGGTGACGAAGGGCTACATCGCCAAGAGCTCGGTCAGCACCAAGGCCGAGGACGCCGGCGTGGCGTTCATGAGCGGCAAGCTCCCGATGATGTTCTCCGGGAGCTGGTGGTTCGGGCGCGTGGCCAAGGAGGCCAAGTTCGACTGGGATACCTTCGTGTGGCCCGGCGCCAAGATGACCCTCGGATCGGGCGGCAACCTGTGGGTCGTCCCGGCGGGAGCGAAGAACAAGCAGCTCGCCTACGACTTCATCGACATCACGCTGCAGAAGAAGATCCAGAACATCCTCGGCAACGCGGGCGGCGTCCCGGTCGCGGCCGACAGCTCGGCCATCACCGAGCCCAGGGCCAGGAAGCTCATCGACGGCTTCACCACCCTCGCCCAGTCGAACGGCCTGGCGTACTACCCGGACTGGCCGGTCGCGGGCTTCTACGACCAGTGGGTCTCGCAGACCCAGAAGCTCATGAACGGCGACCCGCCGCAGTCGGTGCTCAGCGGCCTCCAGAAGACCTACGACAGCGGCCTGCCCAGGTGACGGCACGCAGCTCGACAGGGCGTGCCCGGCTCGCCTACCTGCCCTGCCTGATCCCCGGGCTGCTTCAGTGGTGCAAGGATCAGTTGCAGCCGTAATCGCCATGACGCATCAGATCAAAGCAGTGCACGATCGAGGTGCACATATCCTCCATCCACATGAATGAGCTGTCCCGTGATGTGCGAGGACTTTTGCGAGAGCAAAAAGACCACCATCGCGGCGATCTCTTCCTTTGTAGTCATTCGTTTTCCCAGTGGAATTTTTTCGGTTATCAGCTTCAATTTCTCTTCCGGGTCAGGGAAGGTCTTGATCCAGGTGTCATACGACGGGGTATAACATTCTGCGACGATCACAGCGTTCACCCGGACCTCGTGGGGCAGAAGCTCCACCGCCCACTCGCGCGTGAGCGCGTTCCGCCCTCCGTTGGAGGCCGCATATGCGGAGGTATTGCCTTGCCCTGTCTCGGCCGTCTTCGATGAGATATTGACAATCGAACCTTTGCCGCGAATCAACTCCGACAACGAATAGTGCGCCATCAAATAATAATGGATCAGGTTCTTGTGAAGCGAGTCGATGAATTTTTCATAGCTCCCCGAAGCCAGACCCACGCCATCATTTACACCGGCATTGTTGACGAGCGCATCGATCCTTTCGAATTTTGACATTGTCTCTTCGACGGCCCGCCTACATGCGTCATTCGACGTAAGCTCGGCGGTCACGTATCCGCATTTGGACCCTTTCGAGACGATCGATTGAGATACCCTCAAGTTATCGCTCTCATCACGCCCGATGATCACCGGAATGGCCTTCTCCTCCGCGAGCGCTCGTACGATACCCTCTCCGATACCTCTGGCGCCCCCGGTGACTATGACGACTTTGTTCTCTAATCCCAGTTCCATATTACTCTCCTGTGAGTTTATGAATTTTTGCTACGGTATCCCAGATACAATCCAGATTCATCGCCGCGTGAGACATCTTGGCGCTGGTCCTCGCCTGCTCCGGTCCTGTGCCACCTCGGCCGCCATCCCCGACGGCGCCGGCCAAGGCCAGCACGGTGCTGTCGCTGCCGCCGCCGGACCCCTGCCGGCCCGCCGCGGAGCTGCGGAGCTGCGGAAGCTCGTCCCCGCGCTGCCGGACAAGGGCACGCTCGATCGGGCGGCGGCGGTGCCCGGCGAGGACGTGGACGCGACGGGCGTCCCCGCCCTGGTGCGGCGCTCGGAGGGGAGAGCTACAGGCGACCAATCGGTGCTCGGACGAGCACGGGAGAACTACAAACCACCGAGACGCCGAGGGCGCCGCGAGGAGCGAACTCCCTGCGTCCTCTCGGCGCCTCGACGGCTTCACTCTTCCCACGGTCGTCATGGGCGCTGCCTCCCGGTGCGCCTCGCGGCGACGGTCACCCACATTCTCCCAGATGAACATGTGACGAGCGTTTTGTCTGGTTTCCCTGTTGTGTGAACGTTCACATGTGGTTTATCATCCCTGCCCTCGGAGCGCTTCGAAAAGGAGGGCCGATGTCCGTTTCTCACCACGGAGGAAATTTATGATCAAGAGAGTCACGGGCGCAGCGCTGCTCGCCATGCTCGCCGCAGGGTCCCTGACGCTTGTCGCGTGCGGTCGCAGCGATAACGGCGAGCCCGGCGGCAAGGAGCTGCGGGTCTGGCACTACGAGGCTCCCGAGAGCGGCATGGGCGTCGCCTGGAACGAGGCCATCAAGGAGTTCGAGGCCACCCATCCGGGCGTGAAGGTCAAGCTCGAGCTGAAGGGCTTCGAGCAGATCCAGAAGACCGCGCCCATGATCGTGAACTCCAGCAGCGCCCCCGACGTCATGGAGTACAACAAGGGCAACGCGACCGCCGGGCTGCTCTCCAGGCAGGGCCTGCTCGAGGAGATCACCCCCGAGGTCAAGAAGCGCGGCTGGGACAAGCTGCTCAGCCAGAGCGTGCAGGTCGTCGCCAAGTACGACGACAAGGGCATCATGGGCGGCGACAAGTGGTACGGGGTGCCCACCTACGCCGAGTACACGCAGGTCTACTACAACAAGGACCTGTTCAAGAAGCACGACGTCAACGTCCCGACCACGTTCGACGAGTTCACCAAGGTGATGGACGCGTTCGTCGCCAAGGGCGTCACGCCGCTGGCCAACGGCGGCGCCGAGTACATGGCGCAGCAGTACGTCTACCAGCTCGCGCTGGACAAGGCCGACCAGCCGTGGGTGAACGCGTTCCAGCGCTACACCGGCAAAACCGACTTCACCGACCAGGCCTGGACCTACGCGGCGACCACGTTCGCCGACTGGGTGACGAAGGGCTACATCGCCAAGAGCTCGGTCAGCACCAAGGGCGAGGACGCCGGGGTGGCGTTCATGAGCGGCAAGTTCCCGATGATGTTCTCCGGGAACTGGTGGTTCGGGCGCGTGGCCAAGGAGGCCAAGTTCGACTGGGATACCTTCGTGTGGCCCGGCGCCAAGATGACCCTCGGATCGGGCGGCAACCTGTGGGTCGTCCCGAAGGGCTCGAAGAACAAGCAGCTCGCCTACGACTTCATCGACATCACGCTGCAGAAGAAGATCCAGAACATCCTCGGCAACGCGGGCGGCGTCCCGGTCGCGGCCGACAGCTCGGCCATCACCGAGCCCAGGGCCAGGAAGCTCATCGACGGCTTCACCACCCTCGCCCAGTCGAACGGCCTGGCGTACTACCCGGACTGGCCGGCCCCGGGCTTCTACGACCAGTGGGTCTCGCAGACCCAGAAGCTCATGAACGGCGATCCGCCGCAGTCGGTGCTCAGCGGCCTCCAGAAGACCTACGACAGCGGCCTGCCCAAGTGACAGCACGCAGCTCGACAGGGCGTGATCGGCTCGCCTACCTGCCCTACCTGATCCCCGGGCTGCTGCTGTTCACCGGGGTCATCGGGGTGCCGTTCCTGATGAACATCGGGACCAGCTTCACCGAGTGGGCCGGCGTCGGCACCCCGACGTGGGTGGGGCTCGACAACTACCGTGAGCTGGCGACGGACAGCGAGTTCTGGGCGTCGTTCCGGCACAACGCGCTGGTCATCGTCGGGATGGCGATCCTCCCGACGATGATCGGGCTCGTGCTGGCCTCCGTCCTGACCGACCTGATCGACCGGCACTTCGGCCCGCGCGCCGCCAGCGCCCTGCGCGCCTGCATCTACCTGCCGCAGGTCCTGCCGATCGTCATCGCGGGCATCGTGTGGAGCTGGCTGCTCGCCCCCGAGAACGGCGCGGTGAACGTCCTGCTGGGCGCGATCGGGCTCGGCTCGCTCGCGCACGACTGGCTCGGCGATCCCGCCACCGCGCTGTGGAGCGTCATGGGGGTCATGGTCTGGATCCAGATCGGATTCCCCCTCGTGATCTTCATGTCCGGGCTGCAGCGCGTGGATCCCTCGCTGTACGAGGCGGCCGAGATCGACGGGGCCTCGTGGGCGCAGCGCTTCTGGTACGTCACGATCCCGCAGATCAGGCCCGAGATCTTCGTGGTGCTGCTGTGGACGACGATCGCCGCGCTCAAGGCATTCCCGCACATCTTCGTGCTCACCAGGGGCGGCCCGGGAGGCGCGACCAACGTGCCGTCCTACTACTCCTATATCCATTTCTTCGAGAAGACCGACGTCGGCTACGGCTCGGCGATCGCCACCGTGCTGACGCTGATCGTCATCGCGCTCACCATCGTCTTCCTGCGGCTGCAGGGCCGTGAGCTGGAGGAGGAGCGGTGACGACGACGCTGACCCAAAGCCCGGTGAGCGCACCCGCGCGGAGCCGGCCGCGGCGGCGCCGCCGGGGTCCGTCGGCCTACGCGGTGCTGGCGGCGCTGGCGGCGCTGGCCGCGGTCATGCTGATCCCCTTCGCCGTGGTGGTCTTCAACGCGCTGAAGACGCCGGCGGAGTACACCGCCAACGGCCCGCTCGCCCCGCCGGAGGGGTTCCATCTCGAGGGGATCAGGGCCTTCTGGGAGCGCGTCGGCTTCGGCGACGTCCTGCTCAACAGCCTGCTCATCAGCGGCTCGGTGGCCGTGCTGGCGGTCCTCTTGTCGGTGCTGAACGCCTACGCGCTGGGCATCGGCCGGATCAAGGGCCGGATGTGGGTGCTGGTCCTGCTGCTGATGGCCAACACGCTGCCGCAAGAGTCGCTGGTCTACCCGCTGTACTACCTGGCCAACCAGCTCGGGCTCTACGACACCCGGATCAGCGTCATCATCGTGTTCACCGTCATCCAGAGCGCGTTCGGCACTTACCTGCTGTCGTCGGTGATGTCGGCGTTCCCCCGCCCGCTGCTGGACGCGGCGCGGATAGACGGCGCCAACCGGTGGCAGATCCTGTGGCGGGTGGTCGTGCCGGTCGTGCGGCCCACGCTGGCGGTGATGCTCGTCTTCTTCTTCATCTGGACCTGGAACGAGTTCCTGATCCCCCTCATCTTCCTCATCTCCAACGACAACCAGACGGTCTCGGTCGCGCTCGGCGTGCTGCAGGGACAGCGGCTGATGGACGCCACCATGTCCAGCGCCGCCGCGCTGCTCGGCCTGCTGCCGACCGTCGTCTTCTACCTCATCTTCCAGCGCACGCTGTCGCGCGGACTCACAGCAGGAGCGATCAAAGAATGAAGTTCACTGACGGTTATTGGGAGATGTGCAAGGGTGTGCACGCGTTCTACCCGATGGAGGTCCTCGACGTCGATGTCGACGTCGATGCCGGGCCGGCGTCGTTCGTCGTGCAGGCGCCCGTCCAGCGGATCCGGCACCGCGGCGACCTGCTCAAGGGACCGGTGGTGACCGTCACCTGCGCGTCCCCGATGCCCGACGTCATCGGCGTCACCATCACGCACTTCGCGGGCGAGCGGCCCCGCGGCCCGGCGTTCGAGCTCGCCACCGACCCGACCGGGGAGGTGAAGGTGGACGAGGACGCGGCCACGCTGACCTCCGGCGCGCTGTCGGTGCGGATCGGGCGCCGCGAGGGGTGGAGGCTGGACTTCCTGGCCGGGGGCCGCCGCCTCACCGGCAGCGCGCGGAAGGCGATGGCGATCATCGACACCGACGACGGCCGCCACTACGTGCGCGAGCAGCTCGACCTCGGCGTGGACCACTTCGTGTACGGCCTCGGCGAGCGGTTCGGGTCGCTGGTCAAGAACGGCCAGGTCGTGGACATCTGGAACAACGACGGCGGCACGTCCAGCGAGCACGCGTACAAGAACGCGCCGTTCTTCCTCACCAACGCGGGCTACGGCGTGTTCGTCGACCATCCCGGGCGCGTGTCGTTCGAGGTGGCCTCCGAGGCGGTGTCGCGGACGCAGTTCAGCATCGAGGGCCAGTCGATGCGCTACTTCCTCATCTACGGGCCGACGCCGAGGGAGATCCTGCGCAAGTACACCGCGCTCACCGGGCGGCCGGCGCGCGTGCCGGACTGGTCGTACGGGCTGTGGCTGTCCACCTCGTTCATCACCAATTACGACGAGGCGACCGTCACCTCGTTCATCGACGGGATGGCGAAGCGGGGCCTGCCGCTCAGCGTGTTCCATTTCGATTGCTTCTGGATGCGCGAGTACCGGTGGTGCGATTTCGAGTGGGACCCGCGCGTGTTCCCGGACCCGCCCGGGATGCTGCGCCGGCTCAGGGAGCGCGGCCTGCGTATCTGTGTCTGGATCAACCCCTACATCGGGCAGCGCTCGCCGCTGTTCGAGGAGGGCAGGGCGCGCGGCTACCTGCTGCGGCGCCCGAACGGCGACGTGTGGCAGTGGGACCTGTGGCAGCCGGCCATGGCCATCGTCGACTTCACCAACCCCGAGGCCCGCGCGTGGTACGCCGCCAAGCTCGACGCGCTGCTCGACATGGGCGTGGACTGCTTCAAGACCGACTTCGGCGAGCGCATCCCCACCGACGTCGTCTACCACGACGGGTCCGACCCTGAACGCGGGCACAACTACTATACCCACCTCTACAACCAGACGGTGTTCGAGCTCTTGCGCAAGCGGCGCGGCGAGGGCGAGGCGGTCGTGTTCGCCCGCTCGGCCACGGCGGGCGGGCAGCAGTTCCCTGTGCACTGGGGCGGAGACTGCGAGTCGACGTTCGAGGGGATGGGGGAGAGCCTGCGGGGCGGCCTGTCGCTGGGCATGACGGGCTTCGGCTACTGGAGCCACGACATCGGCGGGTTCGAGGGCACCCCCGACCCGGCGGTGTTCAAGCGATGGGTCGCGTTCGGGCTCCTGTCGTCGCACAGCCGTCTGCACGGAAGCGGCTCCTACCGGGTGCCATGGCTGTTCGACGAGGAGTCGGTGGAGGTGCTGCGGCGCTTCACCCGGCTGAAGATGCGGCTGATGCCGTATCTGGCCGGGGCCGCGCGGCAGGCGTACGGCGAGGGCACGCCGATGGTGCGCGCGATGGTCGTGGAGTTCCCGGACGACCCGGCCTGCACGCATCTGGAGCGGCAGTACATGCTGGGCGACGACCTGCTCGTGGCGCCTGTCTTCTCCGCCGAAGGGGAGCTCTCCTATTATGTGCCGCGCGGCGTGTGGACGCACTATCTCACCGGGAAGCGCGTCGAGGGCGGCCGCTGGGTGCGCGAGCGCCACGGGTTCGACAGCGTGCCGCTGCTCGTCCGGCCGGGGGCGGTGATCCCCGAGGGCGCGGTGGAGGACCGCCCCGACTACGACCACGCGAATGGCGTGACGCTGCGCGTGTACGAGCCGGCGGACGGCGCCCGCGTCACCACCTCGATCCCGGCTGCGGACGGGGGCGCGGGCGCGACGTTCACCACGTCCCGGGAGGGCCCGGTGGTGCGGGTGGAGGCCGCGGGCGCCCCGGGGGCCTGGAGCGTTCTGCTCGTCAACCGCCGCGTCGCGGCCGTCGAAGGCGGGGAGAGCGCGGAGCACCCGCTGGGAGCGCTGGTCAGGGCGGCCCGCGGAGAGCTGGTCATCACGCTGGAAGAGAAGGGCTCGCCCACGGCGCCCGGCCCCAAAGGAGACGACCGATGAAGAGATATTGCTCAATCGCTGCTTCCGTTCCGCTCGTCCTCGCGCTGGTGTTTCACCCCTCGAGTTCGAGCGCGGGTGAGGCGCTGCCGTTCCAGGATCCCGGTCTGCCGATCGAGGTCCGCGTCAGCGATCTCCTCGGCCGGCTCACGCTGGACGAGAAGCTCTCGCTCCTGCACCAGTTCCAGCCTCCCATTCCGCGGCTCGGCGTTCCGGACTTCAAGGCCGGCACCGAGGCGCTGCACGGGGTGGCCTGGTCGACCGATCGCGACAACGGCGGCGCCGTCGTGACGGCGACCGGCACGGTGTTCCCGCAGGCGATCGGCCTGGCGACGACCTGGAACCCGGATCTCATCCGGCAGGTCGGCGAGGCTGTCGGAGACGAGGTGCGCGGCTATCACGCGCTCGCCCCGCGCGTCTGGGGTCTGCAGGTATGGGCGCCCGTGGTCAACCTGCTGCGCGACCCGCGCTGGGGGCGCAACGAGGAGGGCTACTCCGAGGACCCGCTCCTCTCCGGCGTGATCGCCACCGCCTACGGGCGCGGCCTCGAGGGGGACGACCCGCTCTACCTGAAGACCGCGCCGGTCATCAAGCACTACCTCGCCAACAACAACGAGATCCATCGTGACACCACGTCGTCGAACCTGCGCCCCCGCGTGAAGCACGAGTATGACGAGCTGGCCTTCAAGATTCCCATCGCCGCCGACGCCGTGACCGGCGTCATGACCTCCTACAACCTGGTCAACGGCAGGCCGGCCACCGTCAACCCGGATGTCGGCGAGGTCGTGCGGAGCTGGACGCAGAAGACGCTCTACAACGTGTCCGACGCCTGGGCCCCCACCAACTTGACCGGCTCGCAGCAGTACTTCGCCACGAACGAGGAGGGCTTCGCGGCCACGCTCCTGGCCGGAGTGGACAGCTTCACCGTCGACGACGCCAACAGCGCGCCCACCATCGCGATCCTCCAGTCGGCGCTCGCGCAAGGGCTCCTCACCGAGGAAGACATCGACGCCTCCGTCGAGCACGTCCTCTCCGTCCGCCTCCGGCTCGGCGACTTCGACCCGGACGGGGGTCCCTATGCCGGCATCGGGCCCGAGGTCATCGACAGCCCGGCGCACCGCCAGCTGGCCCGCCAGGCCGCCGACGAGGCCGTGGTGCTGCTCGAGAACAGGCGTCGCCTCCTGCCGCTGAACCCGTCGGCCACGCGGCGGATCGCGGTCGTCGGGCCGCTCTCGGACACGCTCTACACGGACTGGTACTCCGGGGCGCTCCCGTACAGGGTCACGCCCCTCTCCGGCATCCGTGAGCGGCTCGGCGGCGCCACCGTCCTCTCCAGCGAGGGCGTCGACCGGATCGTGCTGCGCGACGTGGCGAGCGGCCGCTACGTGACCGCCGGCGCGGACGAGGACGGGGACGTCCTGCGCGTCAGCGCGGCCAGCGCGGGTGCCACCGAGGAGTTCGACGTGTTCGACTGGGGGCAGGGCATCGTCACGCTGCGCAGCGCGGCCAACGGCAAGGTGGTCGACCGCTTCAACTTCGGCGCCAACTTCGCGAACAGCGCCGCCCAGCCGTACGGCTGGTTCGTCCAGCAGCAGTTCGCCCTCGAGCCGCAGGGCGACGGCACGCACGTCATCCGCTACGCCGGCTACGAGAAGGCGTTCGACTGGGCCGGCCCCGAGGTCTACCTGACCATCGCCGAGGACGGCGCGCTCGCCCTGACCGCGACCGACGCGGCCAACGCGGCCCACTTCGCGATCGACGTCGTCCGGAGCGGCGTCGACGAAGCCGTGCGCGCGGCGACAGGCGCAGACGCCGCCGTGGTCGTCGTCGGCAGCATGCCGTTCATCAACGGGCGGGAGGATCACGACCGCACGTCGATGGCGCTGGCCGAGCGGCAGTCCGCCCTGGTACGGGCGGTCGTCGCCGCCAATCCGCGCACCGTCCTCGTGCTCGAGACGAGCTATCCGCTGACCATCCCGTGGGAGAAGCTCCGCGTCCCCGCCATCCTGTGGACCACCCATGCGGGCCAGGAGACCGGCCATGCCATCTCCGACGTCCTCTTCGGCGACCACAATCCTGCCGGGCGGCTGACCCAGACCTGGTACCGCTCGGCGGACGACCTGCCGGATGTCCTCGAGTACGACATCATCAAGGCCCGGCGGACCTATCTCTACTTCGACGGTGATCCGCTCTATCCGTTCGGGTACGGGCTGTCGTACTCGACCTTCGGGTACGACAACCTCCAGCTGAGCGCCCGGTCGGTCCAGGCGGGCGACCCGATCTCGGTGCGCGTCGACGTCACGAACACGAGCCTGCGGGCCGGCGACGAGGTCGTTCAGCTCTACAGCCGCCAGCCATCGTCGCGCGATCCGCAGCCCGCCAGGCAGCTGCGGGCGTTTCAACGGGTCCACCTCGCGCCGGGCGAGAAGCGGACGGTCGAGCTCGATTTCGCCGCGTCCGACCTGGCCCACTGGGACGTGACCCGGAGCCGCTGGGTGCTCGAGGCGGCAGGCGTCGAGCTGATGGTCGGCTCCTCCTCGGCCGACATCCGCCGGAGCGCTGTCGTGCGCGTGCGCGGCGAGCGCATCCCGGCCCGCGACCTCGCCCGCGAGACGCGAGCGCTCGACTTCGACGACTACGCCGGCATCGAGCTTGTCGACGAGAGCAAGGAGTGGGGCGAGGCCGTGGGCGCCACCGCGGGCGGCTGGCTGCGCTTCTCCGATGTCGAGCTGGGCAGCGGTGCCCGCCACTTCAGCGGCGGGTTCGCCCGCGCCGAGGCGGGCGACGCGCTCGTCGAGATCCGGATCGACGATCCGGTCCGCGGCAAGGTGGTCGGGACCGCCGTCGTGCCGAGCACGGGCGACGTGTACGCATACGCCACCGCGAATGCCGAGCTCGATGGCGCGTACGGGCGACACGACGTGTACCTCGTGTTCCGTGGCGCCGCCCGCCTGTCGACCTTCGCGATCGACTGAGGGGCGGCTCGCCCGGCGCAGGGTCGGGAGCGGCCGACGTGGTCATCGGTCGCTCGCCCAGCCTCTTTTATACATTGCCAGGGGGTGGGACCCAGGCTCAGTACTCGGTGACGTTCTCCGGGGGGACATCGCGGAACACGCGGTCGCTCTTGTCGCCCGAGCCGACGAACTCGTACGTGAGGTTGTGATGGCGGACGAAGCAGAGCGGGCTGTCGCTCTGCACGACCGCCGAGACGACGCCCGTCACCGTGACGGTGTTGAGGTCCAGCTTCAGCTCGAACTCCGTCCCGCCGTTCTGGCGCAAGAGCTTGCCCATCTCGGCGCCCGTGAAGTTCTCGATCCGGACGTCGCAGGGCGCGTTGAACTGGAACATCTTGTCGGACGCCTTGTACCCCTCGCTGTCCTTGATCGTGATGGCCCCGCCGGGGAAGTAGCTGCGGACCGACGCCGCGTCCTCTCCGACGTCCTCCCAGGTGATGTTCTCGAGGACGTTGTCGCCCATCATGTGGATCCCCTCACAGCCGGGGTAGGCGATGGTCACGTTCTTGACGCTGGCCCCCGGCGCGAGCAGGAAGAACGGCCGCTGGCTCTCGGCCTGCTCACCCTTCGATATGTCGCATTTCATGGCGGCGACGTCGGCGGTCAGCGTCTCGCCCTTGCCGTCGTACACCGCATTGGGAGGGACGAAGAGGGTCTGGGATATCGTCCGGGCGGCGCCAGTCCCCTCGGTGGCGTAGGTCAGCGGTCCGACCTCCTCGGTGATATAGCCCTCGTAGGCCTCGGCCATCTCCTCGTCCGCCGGCGTGAACTCCCTGAGGATGTCCAGCGGGTCGCCCGTGGGGATGACGCCGCCGCCTCCGGCGCCGCTCGAGGTAGCTCCGACGCTGCCGGAGCCGTCGCCGCCGCTGCCCGAGCCGGCAGCGCTCGAGCTCGTCACACCGCCTGTCGCGCCGCTGCCGGAGCCGGCACCACCGCTGCCCGCCCCTGCGGCGCTCGAGCTCGTCACGCCGCTGCCGACAGACCCGCTCCCCGAGCTGCCGATGGTGGTGCTCCCGCCCGGCTCGCTGGTGCCACCGCCCGTGTCGGAGGCCCCCTCGCCGGGCTGCGCCGAGCACGCCCAGAGGAGCGAAAGCGCGGGGATCAGGAGCCCGGCGCGGAGCCGGGCAGAAGCAATCAATGCTCTCGTCGACATGGAACCTCGCTCCTTTGAAATGCGACCGGGACAACAGGCCGCCGGCGCCGTTCGTGGACGCACAGCGATCGATCCAGAGGTTCGTGGTCCCGGTCCGGTCGTCCCAGCGATCCTTGTTGAGCATCACCTGTGCAACGGGTGTGCCGCCCGGCGCGGTGCGGCCCGGCCGTCCTGCTGTCGGTGCGCCTCGAGGAGGTGGACGCGATAGCCCCTCTCGATCAACACGGGTGTCGTCAACCACGTCAACCTCCGGTTGACGTCGCCATGACGCGCGCCGACAAGGCCCCTCACACCGCGAGCGCAGCCGGGCAGGAGCGCGCTCGCGGCCTCGGCGGCTCGCGCCAGGAACCTTCCGTCTGCCAAGGCGAGCAGCGCAGCGCCCTTGACATCCTCGAACATTTTGCTTTTCCTGCCCCTGCTGGCGAGCTCGGTCTGTATGAAGCTCTTCTACGCTCCCACGTCCCCCTTTGCCCGCAAGGTGCGGGTCACCGCGCACGAGCTGCAGCTCGGGGATCGCCTCGAGCTCGTGCTGGTCAATCCCTGGTCGGACGCGGAGCTGCGGTCCCTGAACCCGCTGGCCAAGGTTCCGACGCTGGTCCGCGACGACGGGCAGGTGCTCTTCGAGTCCGCGCTCATCTGCGAATACCTGGACCACATCGCTGCCGGGACGTTGTATCCAGCGCCAGGAGAGGCGCGGTGGAGCGCCTTGCTCCGGCAGGGCATTGCGGACGGCATCAGCGCGGCCGCGGGACGCCTCTTCGCCGACGAGCATCGCCCAGTCGATGAGCGATCGAGCAGCGTCATGCAGCGTCAGGCGGCCGCCATCGAGGCCGGTCTCGACCGGCTGGAGCGCGACGCCGGAACGCTATCGAGGGAGCTCGCGGACATCGGCGCTGTCTCGGCCGCCTGCGCGCTGGGCTACCTCGACTTCCGCTGGCCCGAGCGGGCGTGGCGAGACGGCCGGCTCGAGCTGGCGCGCTGGTTCGACACCGCCGGCCAGCGCCGGTCCATGATCGCCACGCAACATCACCTGCCGTGATATCGGTCCGCTCAGAAAACGTGGCCCTGCTCAGATCACCTCGGAGCCTCCTGGGCATATAGCACGACGATTCTCGGACGCCTGCTCCAGGCACCGCCACCGGTCTGCACCCCCAGGATCGAGGACTTCAGCGATGAACACAGCACGACGTTCGACCACCGGCGCATTGCTCGCGTTTTTCTTCGTGGCTTGCGGTTCTTCGCCAAGCGCGACAGAGCCCGAGGGCTCGGGCGGGTCGGGCACCTCGGGCACCTCCGGGTCCGGTGCGAGCGGCTCGACGGGCCCGGGCAGCTCGACGGGCCCGGGCGCCTCGACGGCCTCGGGCGGACCAGACGCGGGCGGCTCGACGGGCTCGGGCGGCGCCGGCGGCGATCCGACCGGCGACGGCGGCGCTGGCGGCTCATCCACCGGCGGCGGGCCCCCCCTGATCGAGCCTGTGTTGATCACCTCCGGCCCGAACGACTACTGGAAGACAGGGGCGCCGACGGAAGTGACGGACGGCAATGCCGACGTGACCGTCAACGACGCGATGACGTACCAGCAATGGGACGGCTTCGGCGGCACCTTCAACGAGGCGGGCTGGAACGTGCTCTCGATGCTCAGCGACTCCGAGAGGGCGCGAGCTATCAAGCTCCTCTTCGACACGGAGGAGGGAGCGGCGTTCATCTATGGACGCATCCCCATCGGCGCCAGCGACTACGCGATGGATCGCTATACCCTCAACGAGACGCCGAACGATCACACGATGGCGGATTTCTCCATCGATCGGGACCGGGAGAAGCTGATCCCGTACATCAAGGCGGCGCTCGCCGTGAGGCCCGGCCTCCACCTCTGGGCCAGCCCCTGGACGCCCCCCACCTGGATGAAGAGCAACGGCGCCATGGATGGCGGCAGGATGAAGGACGACGCGAACACCCTGCAGGCGTACGCCCTGTACTTCGCGAAGTTCGTTGAAGCGTACGCCGACGAGGGCATCACCATCGAGGCCGTCCACCCGCAGAACGAGCCGAACTACGAGACGAGGTACCCGAGCTGCACGTGGACGGGGCCGCTCATGGCCAGGTTCATCGGCACGTACCTCGGGCCGACGCTGGCCGAGCGGGGGCTCACGACCGAGGTCTACCTCGGCACGATGTCCAACGCCGACAGCGGCAAGGACGGGACGATCATCAGCGCGGTGACCGGCGATGCCACCGCGATGCGGTACGTCAAGGGCTTCGGGCTGCAGTGGAACATGCTGAGCAGCGTATCCGGCCTGAGGTCGCGCAATCTGCCGATCGTGCAGACGGAGCACAAGTGCGGCAACTACCCCTGGAACCCTGCGGGCATGCCGCCGTTCAACGCGAGCGCGGCGCCGAACGACCACGCCTACGCCGAGGAGAGCTGGAAGCTCATCCGGGACTGGATCCAGGCAGGGGTGACCTCGTACAGCGCCTGGAACATGGTGCTGGACACGGCGGGCAAGAACCTGGACTCGCAGCGGCCGTGGCCCCAGAACGCGCTCCTCACCGTCGACACGGGCACGAAGACGCTGAACGTCACCCCCGCGTACCACGTCTTTCGCCACGTCTCCGGGTACGTCGACCCGGGAGCGATGCGCGTCGGCACGACCGGCGGCGACGCGCTGGCCTTCAAGAACCCTGACGGCACCCTTGTCACGGTTCTTTACAATGCCGGCAACGCAGTGAAGGCGACGACCCTCGGCGTGGCCGGCAAGAAGCTCCAGTTCAGCATTCCTGCCCACGGGTGGGCCACCGTCAACTGGAAGTGAGGCCGACGCCGCGAGGTGGCCGGATCGACGGCCGGCCATCTCGAGGTCACCGCTCACTGCGCCTTGAGCAGATCCGCTGGCGCGCGAGGAGCCACCTCGTACGTATCCTCGTACTGCGACGTGAAGCCCGTCACCGCGAGGCTGTCGCCCATCGCGATCCCCATGAGATCGGCGGCCTTGAAGCCGGCCGATATATGAATGAAGATCTGGATCTCCCCCGAGCCGTCGTCGATGTAGAGCTTGTAGCCGTAGGGCGAGTCGTCCTCGAACGTCTTGCTCACCATGCCGGACACGCGCACGAGGCGCCCTTCCACGGGCTCCTTGACATCGCCGGTGGCGACGTCTTCGGGCGCGACCGTCCTTTCGCCGTCGACGCGCTGGACCTGCGCTGGCGAGCTCGCGATGATGCGCAGCTTGGCCATCTCGCCAGCGCGCCCGGTCACCCGCACCTTCTCGTCGAGGGCGAAGTCGAGCTTCTCCGGCAGGCTGACGTAAACCCCGCCCGAGTCGTCCTGGATGGCGAAGCCCTGCTCCGACGTCGCGGAGGAGAACGTGCCCGGCGCCACCGTGACGAACCCCTCGACGGTCGTCTCGCCGTCGAGGGCGACGGCGCGCGCCTCGGCGATCGTGCTGATCTCCGGGCCGTCAGTCGGCGGGTCGGAGGTGTCGCCGCACGCAGCGAGCGCGAGGGCGGCGATGGAGCAGAGGAAGGAGGAGCGGAGCGGTGTCATGGTCTGAGTAGGGATCACCATCGCGCGTATTTCCTTTCGGTGGGAGGAGCCGTGAGGTCTCCCACGGACCACCGATATAACAGACCCGAGCTGGCTGCGGGGCCAGGACCTGGTGCGCGCCCGACGCGCGAGGCGCCTGGGAGCGTGATGTCCACGGCCGCTCGATCTGCTCGTCCGTGCATCGCTCGTGACGGAAGAGGATGATGTTCTGCTCTCTCCCGAGCGCGAGATCGCGTACAAGCTCGAGGCCCGTGTCGCCCGCGAGAGAGCAGCTACTTTGCTGCGTTCGAGGGGGTACGCGCCGCAGCGTCGCCGTGGGCATGGCTGTCGCCTGGCCGGGCTCCTCGCGTTTGCTGCTGTGCCTTGCGGTAAGCTCCCGGGGGGGTGCCCGCCCACTGGCGGAAGGCGTGGCTCAAGGCGGCTTCCGACGAGTACCCCGTCCGCTGCGCCACGTCGGCGAGGGTCGAGCCCGCGCGGAGCAGCGCGGTCGCGCGCTCCATGCGGAGCCGTGTCAGGTAGCCGAGGGGCGGCTCGCCGACGGTCTGCTTGAAGCGCTCCGCGAACGTGGAGCGCGAGAGGCCGCACTTCGAGGCGAGGCTCTCGACCGTCCAGGGGTGCTCCAGCTGCCTGTGCATCAGCCCGAGGGCCTGTCCGATGTGCGGCTCCCGCAGCGCCCTGAGGAAGCCTCCGGAGTCGTCGGGGAGCCTCTCGATGAAGGCCCGGAGGGCCTGCACGAAGATGACGTCGGCGATGCGCGTGAGGACGACGTGGGAGCCCGGTCGAGGCGACGCGGACTCGGCGGCGATGAACTGGAGGTTCTGCTCGAGCCACGGCACCGCGCACCCCTGATCGGACGTGATGCGGATGAGCGGGGGCAACGAGGCGAGGAGCGGGTTCCTCGACCGGTCCTCGAACGTGAAGCAGCCCGAGATGAGGGTCGTTGTCGGGCCACCGCCGCCGGACCTGAGGACGTCGTCGCCGCCGGCTTCCGAGATCAACGCCTCGATGCTCCGGACGGGGCTCTTCGCCCTGTCGCGCAGCGTGTGCGCATGGCCGAGCGGCAGGAGCACGAGGTCACCTCCCGAGAGCGCCGTGGCGGGCGCCGAGGTCCCCTCCACCGTGAGCCAGCAGCTCCCGCGCACGACGTAATGGAAGCCCGCCAGCGCGCCGCCCTGCAGGCGAAGGCCCCAGGGCGCCGAGAGCTCGGCTCGTTTGAACACGTTGCTCGCGAGGCGGATCGCCTGGAGTACGTCACTGAGCGCGTCCACGAGACCTCCTCCTGCCAGACGATGAATCAAGAACGACGGACGAACTCGGATGGTGCGTCTGCGCCTGCAGGCGCACCATCAAGGTGCACCACAACGGAGGAACGCGCAACGCGCACGATCGCCATTCGTGGCCCATACCAGGTTCGTCATCACCAGACATCGTGAGGAAAGAGCATCATGCGATCCATCACTGCCCTCTGCTTCTCTCTCGGCCTCTCCCTGTCCACGCTCGCCTGCACCGGTGAAGGGAGCCCCGGCGATGGCGCCAGCGCCGACGATCATGCCGGCTGGCGCGATCTCCCCGCCATCGCGGGCGGCCCGCGCCAGGAGCACGGCGTCGTGGCGCTCGACGGCAAGGTCTACGTCATCGCCGGCGCCGGCGGCGATGGGCTGAACACCGGGCGCGTCGAGGTCTACGACCCGGGCGAGGACGCGTGGTCCGAGGCCGCGCCGCTGCCTGTCGCGCTGAATCACCCGAACGTCGCGGCGCTCGGCGGGAAGATCTACCTGCTCGGCGGCATGGTCGGCGACTTCCCCTGGACGGCTGTCGGCGACGTGCTCGAGTACGACCCCGGCACGGACGCGTGGACGGAGCTCGCGCCCATGCCTGCGGGCACGGAGCGAGGCAGCGCGGCCGTCGGCGCGCACGGCACGAAGATCTACCTCGCGGGCGGGCTGCGCTCGCTCTCGGAGGCCTTCCAGGACACGGTGCCCGAGTTCTCCGCGTACGACGTCGCGACGGGCGAGTGGGAGACGCTGCCGGAGCCGCCCGAGCCGCGCGATCACGTGGGCGGCGCGGTCGTCGGCTCGACGTTCTATGTGCTCGGCGGGCGGGCGAATGGCCAGGAGAACGTCAAGGATACTGTGTTCGCGTACGATCTGTCGGCCGGCACGTGGTCGACGCGCGCGCCGATGCCGACGGCGCGCGGCGGCGTCGCGGCGGCCGCGGAGGGCGGGAAGATCTACGTCATCGGCGGCGAGGGCAACCCGGCGCCGGGCGCGCAGGGCGTCTTCGACGACAACGAGGTCTACGATACGGCCACCGACACGTGGGAGGTGCTCGCGCCGATGCGGACGCCGCGCCACGGCACCGGCGCGGTCGCCGTCGACGGGGCGATCTACGTTCCCGGCGGCGGGACGCAGCAAGGCTTCGGGCTGACCGACGTCTCGGAGGCGTTCAGCCCCTGAGCGGGGCGAGGAGCGCGACGACGCGCGCTGTAGAGCGGCCTCGACGAGGCGCAGGCGCGCCGG
This sequence comes from Sorangium sp. So ce321, assembly GCF_051530195.1. Taxonomy (NCBI): domain Bacteria; kingdom Pseudomonadati; phylum Myxococcota; order Polyangiales; family Polyangiaceae; genus Sorangium; species Sorangium sp. So ce321. The sequence continues at coordinate 11,121,235 of NZ_CP150329.1, forward strand.
GTCGGGTCGCGCCCGGCGTCGCCTCCCCGTCCGAGCCGGCCTTTCACGCGCGCGCGGGGCGCGGGCCGCAGAGCGGGCGCAGCGCCTCGCGCTCGGCCGTGGACAGCACCGTGACCGGGTACTTCGGGTCGCCGCTCGCGCGATCGAAGAACGGGTGTGGCCACCCCTTGCCGCGGAGCTTCCAGCCGAGCAGCTTCCGGATCAGGCGCGCGATGAGGCGCACGTCCAGCTTCACCGACCCGGGCGGCGGCTCGCCGACCGCGAACTGGCCGTAGATCCGGCCGGCTGGCGGGCCGAAGACCTCGTCGGACGGGCGCGCGCTCGGCGCCTTCTGGAACAGCTCGGTGACGATGCCGAGGACCGGCAGCTTCGGCGTCGGCGTGTTGCCGAGCGGCGTCTTGCAACAGCTCGCGTACCAGCGATAGAGGGCCTTCGGCGTGAGGCGCACGGCGGTGATGAGGTCGCTGCCGCGGTCGAACGAGACCATCGCGGGAGCGACCTGCACGATGTCCGAGCCGCCGTGCTCGTCGAGCAGGTCCGCGCGGCCGAGGTGGTGCAGGAAGGCCTGGCAGTCGTCGCAGTAGCAGATGGCGTGGTTCACCGTGCTCGGCGACGCATCGCGCAGCCATCCGTGGACCTTTCCGCAACGACACTGGAGCTCGACGTCTCGGGACATGAGGCCCGCGTATCACATCTCGACGCGCGACGCGCGCGCATCTCGACGCCGCCGCGACTCGATCCGCAGGCGGCAGCGGGAGGCGCTCACGCGGAGCCTGATTGACCAGCTCGATCCCAAGTACCGCGACCTCCTGGTCAAGCGCGAGCTCGAGAAGCTGCTCCTCCGAGCGAGACGCTCGCTGTAGCTCGCCGTCGCCGCCCGCGGCCGAGCTCGAGGTTCGTGCCACACAGATCGAAAATTACAGCGACAGAGCACACCCGCCGGCGCGGGCACGCGGGTGTCGTTGCGCAACCCATTGTGTAATCCCGCAAACTTTCGACGCGCCATGCAGCTCCATCACAGCGGCGGCGCAATATTGCAGCAAAACTGCGTCATCGCGCGACTCCCTTCGCGCAAAACCCCTATTGCCGCGGAGTTGAGTCGCTGTGCGCACGTGGCACATCGCTTGCTAGGACGCGCCTCGCCAGGCGAGCTCAGCATAGGACCACACGGTGCGGTCCGGCAGCTCTCACCGCGGCGCCGGCATTCTCCCTGACCAGGGACAGGCCATCGAGAGGTCATGTGATGACGACTTCCAGGCTCTTGAATCATCGCTTCGTTGCAATTGGCTACTTTGCCTTCTCGTCCTCGGCTCTCGCGTTGCTCGGATGCGTGGGGGAAGCGCCCGTCGACTCCGGCGTCCCTGAGGACGTGAGCGACACGCAGCTCAGCTTCGAGGAGTTCGTGGCGAGCACGTATCAGGAGCGGGACACAGGGCTCTATATCGTGGACGGCGATACGCCCATCGACAGCCTCGACGAACTCAAGAAGTTCTACGAGCGCCATCTCCTGCATGGCGCGCTCATCGTCGACCAGAGCGGCGGCGTGGACGACAAGTGGAACGACACGCAGAAGCTGAGCATCACGTACTGCGTGAGCACATCGTTTGGCGGGAATCACAGCGCCGTGGTCGCTGCCATGGCGAGCGCCACCGCGGCGTGGGAGGGGGCGGCGTACGTCAACTTCGACTACCGATCGGACCAGGACTCCTCGTGCAACGCTGGCAACAGCAACGTCGTCTTCGACGTCAGACCGGTGAGCGGCCAGCCTTACTTGGCTCGCGCGTTCTTCCCGAACTACAGCCGCTCCAACCGCAACGTGCTCATCGACTCGACCTCCTTCGGGGTTATCTCCCCCTTTACGCTCGCGGGCATCCTGAGACACGAGCTCGGCCACACGCTCGGCTTCCGACACGAGCACACGCGGCCCGAGGCGGGCACGTGCTTTGAGGACAGCAGCTGGCGCGCGCTGACCACCTACGACTCGGCCTCGGTGATGCATTACCCGCAGTGCAACGGCACGACCACCGGCGACCTCAACCTGACGATCCGAGACATCAACGGCGCCGCTGCGCTCTACGGTGCGCGCTGGGAGTCGCTCGGCGGTTCGCTGACGTCCGGCCCGGCGGTGAGCTCCTGGGGCTCCGGTCGGCTCGACGTGTTCGCGCGGGGTGGGGACAACGCGCTCTGGCACAAGTACTACCAGGGGGGCTGGTCGGCCTGGGAATCGCTGGGCGGCAGCCTCACCTCCGATCCGGCGGCCGTCAGCTGGTCCAGCGGGCGAATCGACGTGTTCGCGCGGGGCACGGATAACAGCCTCACGCACAAGTATTTCCAGGGCAGCTGGTCGAGCTGGGAGTCGCTCGGCGGTTCGCTGACGTCCGGCCCGGCGGTGAGCTCCTGGGGCTCTGGTCGGCTCGACGTCTTCGCGCGGGGTACGGACAACTCGCTCCAGCACAAGTATTACCAGGGGGGCTGGGCGGACTGGGAGTCGCTCGGCGGCAGCCTCACCTCCGATCCGGCGGCCGTCAGCTGGTCCAGCGGGCGAATCGACGTGTTCGCGCGGGGCACGGATAACAGCCTCACGCACAAGTATTTCCAGGGCAGCTGGTCGAGCTGGGAGTCGCTCGGCGGTTCGCTGACGTCTGCGCCCGGGGTGTCCTCCTGGGGCTCAGGCCGGCTCGACGTGTTCGCGCGGGGTGGGGACAACGCGCTCTGGCACAAGTACTACCAGGGAGGCTGGGCGGACTGGGAATGGCTGGGCGGCAATCTCACGGCTTCGCCGGACGCGGTGAGCTGGGGGAACGGACGGATCGACGTGTTCGCGCGGGGCACGGACAACAGCCTCACGCACAGCTGGTTCGACGGAACCTGGTGACGCGCGCTTCCGCGCGCCAGGGCGGCTGCTCCGGCGCGTGGGGGACAGGGGCGCGACGGGTCACGTCCTCTCGGCCCGGAGTGTCGGTGATCATCGCGTCCCGCGTCCGATCGGTGAAAACCGCGGCCGCATGATAGCCGGCGTTCACCGTTCACCGCCGGCCCCCACGCCGAACCAGGCATCGGCCGGGTGCGCCATCTCCGTCGGGCGCCCCGAACACCCTGGAAATTCTGTAGATCTGCTGGGTTACCCCGCATCGGGGTGGCCCCTGCTTCGCTGATCCTCTTCCTCCAGTCCAGGCCCCGGCCGTGCGCCGCGCGGGAGCGCGAAAAAAAACCTCTCGCTCTGTCGATCCCGCCGGCGGTCGTTCGTCGCCCCGGTGAAGCCTGGGTCGTCAACCCGGTCGCCAACCCCCGGGAGCCCGGCTTCGTGAAGGAGACACGACGATGCAATCCATGACTGCGACCGCGAGCGTGACCCTGGCTGCCCCCACGGCCAAGCGCTGGCGCCCCGCGAACATCGCCCTCTGGGCGCTGCAGATCCTCCTCTCGGCGGCGTTCGCTTTCGGGGGCGTCAACAAGCTCCTCGGGCTCCAGCAGGAGATGGTCGACAGCTTCGCCAGGATCGGGCTCGGTGTGTGGTTTCAGTACTTCGTGGGCGGCCTCGAGCTCGTCGGTGGCATCGGGCTCTTGATCCCGCGGGTGTGCAGCCGCGCCGCGCTCTTGCTCGCGGGCGTCATGGGAGGCGCGGTCCTCACGCACCTCCTGGTGCTCCCTCCCTGGTATCTCGCGTCGATCCCGGCCGTGCTCTTCGTCGTGTTCGGGCTCGTCGCGTGGGCCCGCCGAGACCGCCGGGCCGCGTAGCGCATGGCGCGGGCAAGAGCCGCAGCTCGATGTCAATGACCTGCTTGTGCGTGGAGGAGGTGCGTGATGATCGGTTCGAAATTTACTCGCCCGGCGACCCTGGGAGCGTTTGTGTTGGCCCTCGCCGCCGCCGGCTGCGGCGGGGACGACGAGGTGCCCGTCGCGAGCTGGACAGCCGCGTGGGGGACGACGATGCAGGGGGCGGATTCGTCGTTCCTCGACGTGATGCCGCGTAGCTTCAGCGACGAGACCTTGCGCCAGAGGCTCGTCGTCACCGCCTCCGGCGATCGGGTCCGGCTGCGGCTTTCGAACCTCTTCGGGACCCAGCCGCTGGAGCTCGCCGAGGTCCGCGTGGCGAAGGAGGCTTCGCCCTTCGTCTCGACGCCGGGCACCGACCGGCGGGTCCAGTTCTCCGGCCAGCCGAGCGCGTCGGTCCCGCCGGCCAGCGAGGCGGTGAGCGACGGCGTGGATCTCGCGGTGAGCCCGGGCGACCGCCTCCTCGTGAGCATTCACAGCGCGGCGACGTCGGAGCCTGCGACGTGGCACCCGTTCTCCTTCACGACGCACGCGGTCGCCACGGGAAACCAGGCGGCCGGCGAGACCTTGACGTCACCGACCAACATGACGTCCACGTACTGGCTGGCGGGCGTCGACGTCGAGTCCACGGAGCCCCAGAAGGTCGTCGTCACGTTCGGCGACTCGATCACGGACGGCTCGACATCGACGATCGACGCCGACAGGCGCTACTCGGATCGGCTCTTCGCGCGGCTCCAGGCGGATCCGGAGACGCGGAGGGTCGCGGTCGTCAACCAGGGCCTCGGCGGGAACAGGCTGCTCCGGGACGACATCGGTCCGAGCGCCGTGTCGCGCTTCGAGCGCGACGTGCTGGGGACGCCGGGCGTGACGCACGCCATCATCTTGATCGGGATCAACGACATCGGAGTGCCGGGTTTTCTGGGGGCCGCCGAGAAGGTGACTGCCGCCCAGATGATTGACGGGCTCACGTCGCTCGCCGACAAGGCGAGGGCGAGGGGGGTCAAGGCGTTCATCGGCACGCTCCTGCCGTTCGAGGAAGCGTTCCCGCCCTACTATACGCCCGAGGGGGAGGCCATACGCCAGGAGGTCAACGCGTGGATCCGTGGCAACACCTCCTACGACGGGGTCATCGATTTCGAGGCCGCCGTGCGTGACCCGGAGCAGCCCGCGAAGATCCTCGCCTCGTTCGACAGCGGCGATCACCTGCACCCCAATGACGCCGGCCACGAGGCGATGGCGAACGCCGTGCCCCTCTCGATCTTCAAGTAGCCGGCCTGATTCAAGCCACAGCGAGGACGCGGAGCCCCGGCGGTCGAGGGCAGCCTGAAGCGCCTCGCGACCGACCGCATCGACCTCTATTTCGTCCACATGGACGACCGCGTGACCCCCGTCGACGAGATCGCGCGGGGCCTCGACGACCTCGTCCGCGCCGGGAAGATCGTGTATGCGGGCCTCTCCAATTTCCCGGCCTGGCGGGTCGCCGCCGCTGCCCGGACGGCGGATCTGCGCGGCTGGGCGCCTATCGCCGCCCTCCAGACCGAGTACAGCCTGATCCAGCGCACGACCGAGCGCGAGCTGCTCCCGATGGCCGACGCCTTCGGCCTCGGCGTGATGGGCTGGTCGCCGCTCGGCGGCGGCCTGCTCACCTCTGCGAGTTCCCCTACAAGTCCGACGAGCACCGGTACACGGCGATCGCCGCGATCCTCACGCTCATCGCCAGGCCAGCCATCCCGGGCGCTGTCCCGGCCTTCTTGTTCGACGCCTCGACGAGGGGCAGCGGCAAGACCCTGCAGAGCGACGTCGTGTCCCTCATCGCGACCGGCAGAACCACGGCCAAGATGAACTACCCGTCGGACGACGCCGAGTTGGAGAAGGTCCTCGGGGTGTACGCCCTCCGGGGCACCGCGATCGTGAACTTCGACAACATCACCCGGCAGTTCGGAGGCGGGCCCCTCGACCGCTGCCTGACGGCCGAAGACACCGTCGAGCTCCGCATCCTGGGCAAGAGCGAGATCCCGACCCTGCGCTGGCGCTCCGTCATCGTGGCGACCGGGAACAACATCACCCTGACCGGCGACACTGCGCGCCGGGTGCTCATCTCCCGGCTCGAAAGCGACCTTGAGAACCCGGAGGACCGCGCCGAGTTCATGCACCCCGACCTCCTGGGGTGGGTCCGCACCGAGCGGACGCGCCTCGTCGCCGCGACGCTGACGCTCCTGCGCGCCTTCTTCGTCGCCGGCTGCCCGCAGGGCGGCGTCAAGCCCTGGGGCTCCTTCAGCCCGTGGGCTCAGTTCGTGCCCGCTGCCGTCGTCTTCGCCGGTGGCGCTGACCCCATGCTCACCCGGCCCAGCATCGAGGGACGGGAGGAGCCCGAGAAGCTAGCGCTCGCCGTCATCCTGCGGGACTTGCCTCGCCTCGACGCTCAGAAAACGGGGTTAACCGCGAAGACGATGCTCCAGGTGCTCTACCCGATCGAACGCGTCCGGGGGCAGCATGTGGCGCCGGACGGCTACGACGATCTGCGAGAGGCGATCGAGCTCCTGGTGAGAACTAGGCCGGGCAGCATGCCCGACGCGAGCCGTCTCGGCTTCGAACTCGGAAAGCTGCGAGGGAGGGTCGTCGGTCAGCACAAGCTGGAGGTGACGCCAACCAAGACCCGCTCCGGCGCGAACAGGTGGCAAGTCGTAGCTACGAACGGAGGAGCCGAATAGGCAGAATCCAGACGGCTTGCCTACTTCTCGCCCGAGGACTTGCTTGAACCTCGCGCCTGGGAGACGAAATGTCCGATGGCGTGAATCAAGACCCAAAACACGGTCGTTACCAGCTTCACATATACAGGAGATGGCGCAGGCGAACGCCTGAAATGTTCGACAATGACCTCACAGGCGTCCCCAATCTCTTCGTCCACAATACGCTTAGGCATACAAAGGACGAGCACACTGGCTACATATTCGATCGAGAGCATCACACGCTGCGCGCGGGCGACCCGTTCGACAGGCAACCTCGCAATCCAGGGGTGCTGCTCGTGAACCCGAGCCAGCGTCTCAGTGCGTTCGGACTGGCGGGCATTGTCCGCGCGTACCCCAAACTTTACCGTAACCCCGTCCTTACCTATTTCGCCCGCGACATTGAGCCATCGATACACCTTCTGATTTGAGCCATCTTTCGGACGACGGCCAACCGTGATTTCAACCAGATGTGCCTTGGTGGATCGTCGACGACCCGTCTTCTTTCTTACAACCTTCATTGGCTCACCTGCCCTGCCGGCGAGAAGAGTCCCCAGACGACCCCACGCTGTTCTACCGCGGCACGGTGTCACGCCGACATCAAGTCCGCGTCAACGTACTCGCCCGCGCGCGCCAACTCCGTACCACCCCAATCCCTAGGCAGCTATCACTCTCCCGAAGCCTTCTTGGAACCTTTCAGCTTCGATGCTGCGTAGCCGACGGCGTGAACCACAAGCCAGAGTGTGGCAGTCACCAGCTTGATGTAGGCAGGCCAGCGGGCAGCCGAGCGCTTGAAGTGGCTGGCTACGACCTCGATAGCATCAACGAATTCTTCGTCAACCAAGCGCCGAGGAACCAAGAGCAACATGAGCCGCATCAATATCTCCGTGTGGAGCATCGTGCGCTGCGCAGCAATAACCTGCTCAATAGGCAGCCCCACAATCCAATGGTGCTTCTTGCGGACCTCTTGTAGTGCAGCTATCCGAGAGACCGTTCGCTCGGCTTTACGCTTGTTGCGCCGAGCGTTCTTCTGTGCCTCGTCCATCACGCGAGCAAGCTTTCCCGTCTCAGCATCGAAAGACTTGGCCTGGATCTTATATAGCGCAGCAAGCAGCTTATTTGTAAGATCTTCAGGCTTGAATGCTGCACGCCCAACTCGGCGCTCAAGCTCGCGCGCCATACCATCCATGATATATTCGACCACCGCGGGCGAGTGCGCGCTTTCGAGATCTGGACGAACCCGATATTCTATCGCTGCTTTTATTTCGCTCCTCGGCTTCTTACGAGAGTCGGCATGTATAGCCGAACGCAGCCACAAATCGACCGCCACCATTGTTGCATTGCTCAGTTTGCCATGGGGGTCGGAGCTCATCGTCCAGCCTCCGGAATACCCAAAAAGAGCCCCACCACGACGTCCTTCTGCGTCATGGCAGCCCTCGCGCCCATGGCGTTCAACTTATAATATCTCCTTGGACGGCCTCCACGTTCGGGGATGGGCTCGCCCTCGTAGCTGTCGAGTAGCCCCTCTCGCTCGAGTTCTCGTAGCGCCGGGTAGACACTGCCCTGACCGAGCACGAGCCCGCCATTCGTTTGTTTTTTTACCCGCTCGATGAGGTCGAGTCCGTACCCAGGCCCCGAGACTAGGGCTTGGAGTAGGGCCGCCTTCGCGGTCACCGGTGCATCCATGGCCGGCAAGGTAGCCTCAAGGTTTGAGGATGCAACCTCAAAAATAGAGGAATCGTCGCACCCACGTCAGCACACCCGGGATCGCCCGCTCACCGCGGGTGCATGCAGGGGGTGCAGGGAGGTGCAGGGGGTTCTCCGGCCGGTACGCCCGAAGATGGCGAGAAGCGGGCCGCCATCGAAGCCTCCGTCGCCGCAGGCGACACCTGGAAGACCATCGGACGCCATCACCTCGTGGATGCCGCCGCGGTGCGGGAGCACGCCGAGGGGTGCCTCAAGGGGGCGCTGCGGCGCACGGGGGGCAGCGAGGACGACCTGAAGGCCGTGGCGAACGCGCGGGCCCGCTGCCTGTAGCTCGTCGAGAAGGTCGAGCTCCTGGTCCGGGAGGCCGTCGAGGACGAGGAGGCGAGCTGGCGCGACCGGACGTCCCTCATCGTCGCCGCGAAGGGCGCGCTCGAGCTCCTGGGCCGCTTCACCGGCGAGATCGGGCCGGCGTCCGAGCTCATCATCGTCGACTAAGCCGCCATCTCGAAGGCGCTGGCCCCGTTCCCTGATGCGGCGGCTGCCGTGGCGAAGGCGCTCGCCGACCTGGAGGCCGCATGACCGCACCGATCGCCGATCGCGTGGCGAAGCGCGGGCGCCGTCCTCGCGTGACCCTGGCCGGCGCGCTCTCCGCCGCCATCCTCGCCGCCTCTGCGGCTGAGGGGCGCATCCACTGGCCGTCGGCCCGGTACCGCGAGAACCCGGTCGCGTTCTTCCGGGAGGTGCTCGGCATTGAGCCCTGGAGCCGGCAGATCGAGGTCATCGAGGCGGTACGCGACCACAAGCGCGTCTCGGTCCGGTCCGGTCACAAGGTCTCCAAATCCAACACCGACGCCGGCATCGCGCTCTGGTTCTACGCCTCGTTCGACGACGCGCGTGTGGTCATGTCGTCGGTCACGGACCGGCAGGTCAACCAGATCCTCTGGTACGAGCTCCGCCGGATGTACGCGCGGGCGAAGCATCCGCTCGACGGCGAGATCCACGAGCTCGCGCGCTCCGGGCTCAAGTCCAAGGACTTCCGCGAGATCACCGGCTTTACCGCCAAGGAGTCCGAGGCCGTCGCCGGGGTGAGCGGCAAGAACCTGCTCTACATCCTCGGTGAGGCGAGCGGCATCCCTGAGGTCATCTTCGAAGCCATCGAGGGGAACAGGGCCGGTGGCGCGCGCGTGCTCCTCCTCACTGGCAATCTCACGCGCTGTGAGGGCGAGTTCTTCCGGTCCCACGCGGTGAGCGACGGCGCGACGTGGGTGGTGATCTGAGGGGCCGGTCAGCCCGGGACCAGGACGAGAAGGGGCCCGAGCCCGACGGGGACCAGGAGCAGCCGGCGGAGCCTCCCTCGGCGCCGCCTGGGAGTTCGACGCCCCGGCGCTCCCGGTGAGGCGGCGCTGGCCGGAGCCGCGGCCCGGCGATCTGGCCATTATTGGCCGGCGAGGTGCGGGCGAGCGCCGGGCCGCGCGCTACAAGACCGCCGCTGGTGAGCGATCATAAGACAAGAGCGCACCTGTTCCGCATCATGGCGGGCGACCTTGACAGGAAAATTCCAATCGTTAGCCTCAAATCGCCTCCTGTCACTCTGCCTGTTCCTGGTCGGGGCCCAAGTGGCTGCTGACCGGGAGGTGGGGGCCGTCAGCGACCGTCAAACGGGGACTGGCGGCGTCGGTGTGGGCTCTAATCCGCGCCGAGAACCTGGGGGCGACCTCTGCTCAGCTGCTCTGCAGAACAAGGCCGGAATTCGTTCCTCGCGAGAGGGCCATCGGACGGTCAGCAGGCACAAGCATCGGGCGGAGGCCGGCGGGCGTGCATCGAATTTGACAGATGGCCGCAAGGATGGTAAACTCAGCCGGAGGGCACCTGTGAAGTCTTGCACGCACATTCGGGTCAGCACGACCTGGCGGTGGTCGCGTGTCGTTGGCGTGATCACCTCGCTCCTGTCACTCTGCCTGTTCCTGGTCGGGGCCCAAGTGGCTGCTGACCGGGAGGTGGGGGCCGTCAGCGACCGTCAAACGGGGACTGGCGGCGTCGGTGTGGGCTCTAATCCGCGCCGATAACCTGGGGGCGCCCCTTCAGAGCAGCTGAGCGAACTTACCGATGGCCTCAGCGCGACGAGACCCTACACAGCTATATGATAGGCTGAAAAGCCGGCGCGTCCTCAACAAGGCGTGGAAGCATGTCTTGCGCACAGGACGATCATCGTTGTCCCTGGAGACAAGGGACGCAATCGAAGCATTCCACAGGGAAGAGCAGCGGAATCTGGAGCGGATTCAGGAAGAGCTGCGAGAACGCACATTCAAGTTCGACCCAGCGCGCGGGATAGCTAAGAGGCGCGCAGGAAAGAAGCCTCGGCCGATAGTTGTTGCCTCCGTCCGCAACAGGGTTGTACAGCGCGCGCTCCTCGATCTGCTGCAGGAGCAACCACGAATAAAACAAGAATTCCTCGACACACCAACGAGCTTCGGCGGAATTAAAGGACGCGCGGTTAAGCACGCCATCAAACATGCGCAAGAAGCGGTGGCCAGCGGCGCCAAATATTACGCGTCATCTGACATCAAGGAATTTTACCGCAAAATCCCGAGAGACGCAGCACTCAGCGTCATCGAGGAACACATTAAGGACGAAAAGTTCCGCAAGATTCTACGAGATGCAGTGACTACTGAGCTCGACAATTTGGACCAACTCGGGGAACACGCCAGCCTGTTTCCACTTGACGAAACCGGTGTCGCTCAGGGCTGCAGCCTATCAACCATCGTTGGAAACGCACTCCTTCGCAAGTTCGACAGCGAACTCAACGGCAGGAAGATCGTTTGCCTTCGATATATAGATGACTTCATTATTCTTGGCCCTTCTCGGGACAGTGTCCACAAGGCTTTTCTGGCTAGTCTCCGGATATTAAAGCAGTACAACCTCGACGCCTACAATCCTTGGGAAGACGAGGACAAGGGACGTCGCGGGTACACCAACAAACCATTTGAGTTTCTCGGCTGCGAAATCGATGGAGATCGAGTCAGGCCCAGCGGCGAGAAGCTAGACGATCTATTCTCCAAGATCGTTCGCTTACTGAGCGCTAGTAAGCAGACAATGAAGTCGCCCATCGTGGCATACGATAGGAATCTATCATTTGTTCCCACCCTCACTCGACTAAGCAGCATATTGAAGGGGTGGGGCAACAGCTACAGCTTCTGCACTGACCGCGAAGTCTTTCTCCGCATCGATAAGTTCGTCGACGAGCGCATCCGCGACTATTTCAACTTCTATTCCGCAAGCGTGCGCAAGAACCCCCAGATGCGAGGACTTATGAGGGGTGTTCATTTGATGGAACCAGCGACTCTCATGGAATAATGTGCTTTCGCCGACACCAGCGAGTCGATCCTGGGCAAGGCGCAAACGTCAGGGCACGAAGGTACACCAGAGTTTCCTGGCGTCGCTGATGACGGCCGCCCGCCGGGCCCGGCGGTCCAGTTCGGCGAGGTCGGTGCTCGCGAGGACGCGCTCCCGCGCTGCCGCGGGCCGGAGACGTCCAGACGTAAGCGCCCAGCCATCGCCATGGGTGCCACCCCTTGCGACTCTTGCCGGGGTCGACGATGCTGGGCGCGGGACAGCGTCCGTCCACGGCCCGGGCGGACAAGGGCGGACACGAGAGGGGCGGCGAGGTGCTCCCCCGGCCCTCGGTGTCGAAGACGAGCTCCGCGTCGTTTCAGGGCGCGTCGGCGCCCGCAGCCGGAGCCACGAGCGGTGCTTGCGCCCACGCGTCGGGCAGCAGCTCGTCGAGCCGTTCGCGCGTCCAGACATCCGCTCTGCTGAGCTGAGCCGCCGGAAACCTCCCTGCCCGTCGCCCCCGGCCTCGTGCTGGAGCTCGCATGCCTCGCGTGCCTGCGGCAGGCAGGACCCCGGGGAACGTGCAGCCGCAGCGGCTGGGCGGAGCCAGCGATCCAGCTCGGCGAGATCGGTGCTCGCGAGGTCGCGCTGCCGCGGGCCGGAGATCTCAGCCCGCAGGCGCGGGCAAGGGGGCGCAGGCCGGCTCATGCCCAAGGCTGGCCGTTACAGTCGAGCGAGCCGTCCATCTTCGAGCAGCACCCAGGGAGCCGAAGGCGAGTACGCCTCGGTCCCGGCCAGGGGTAGGCTCGGCGCATCCGTGAGCTGCTCGAGTCCCTGTTCTCGGAGTCGCATGCCACGCTCGGTGAGGCGATACACCTCCGAGAGCATGGGGTAGCCAGCGTTAGGAGGCTTCGGGCCAGGCGCACGCTCTACGAATGCGCTCGAACTATGGTCCGCCCAGTGCTCTAGCCGGCGTGGTAGGAACAGGTCGCCTGTGCAGAACAGGAGGTGCCAGAGGTTCATTTGAATTTCCGATTCGTGAGCGACCAAGGCCAATGGAGTTTTCCACTCCGTCGAGAGGAGGCCAAAAATGAGCTCGTCGAATCGGCTGAGGCGTAAGGCTCCTTCCGAAGTTCTCCTTGGAAAGAAACACGAGAGAAGCGTCCACAAGGGGGCAAGTTCTGGAAACCCTTCGACACCGCGGAGGCAGCTCTCGACGAATGGCAAGGGGTTCTCATCGACGTAATTGGCCCAGAGGCGAACGGCGCGATCGTAGCGTTCACGCGGCCAGGGACGCGCCTTTTCGAGATGCTCCAGAAGAACCGCGTCAGGGTGGTGGTCCACCGATGAGCAGCAATTGAACGGCGGCAGTGGTTCGTCGGGGGTCCCTGAGGACGGCACTGGCTCAAACTCAAGGATGAGGACGTCCTGACACGCGATTCCCATGTCGTTTAACCAGCTGCACGTCTTCCAGAGGTTCACTCGCTCGTCGAGTCTCGACGACACCCACACGACAATGGGCGGCTGCCAGCGCACCTCTGACAAGTAGACATCCCACTTTTCGGGCGAGTTCCACCATGCCTGTCGCATCCGAGCGTGCTCCGCGACATCCCGAAGGCTCGGTCCGACGAGGAGGCAATCGCACGCACGCGCCACGTTGGTCGCACCGATGCGCTCAAGGCGCTCGGCCGTCATTGTTCCGAAGGCGACGTGCGTCGCACCCAGAAGTGCGGGAAGGTTCGTCATGTTCATTCAAATCCACATTTGTAGCAATCGGTGTAGCGATAAGGAATTTTTGCAAGACAGTCTTCTTGACAGGCCCTGCAAAGGGTCGTGCCCCATCGATCCACCAGACGCGTGCAAGATCCACCCTTATCCTGGCAATCGACGAACATGTCTGTACATGTCTTACTTGGTGAACAGGACCCCGCCATCTCAAGCTGTGCACTGCCCACTTCTTCGTTTTCCGGCTCGTCATCTGCGCCGTTGCTCGGATAGTCTCCCGCTCCTACGGATTCTGTCGGGATTTCGTCACCCGCGCCTCCCGGCTCCTCCGTGTCGCAGGTGTAGGACAAGTCGCATGCCGAAGCGAGCACCATCACGAGACCGCTGTACAGTACGATCGTGCTCGCCTTCGCCGTTAAGCCGTACTCCATGTCTTCCTCCCCTTCTGGATGAGCGCATCCGATCTCCCAGCAGAGAGGCGGCGTCAACAGGTGACCTGGACTACGTTACGTTCATGCAGTCCTTGCGCATGGGAGCCGGAGCGCGACATGCCGCGCGAGTGATCGAGGCGTTCGGCAGCGAGCTCGGCGGCATCTCGTCGACACCGCTGGTTCGCTACGTCCGCCGCGGATCGACCGGCGGCTCCGGCCCTGATTACCGGTAGCTCCCCGGGTTCGCCACGCCGTGTGACCTGCGTGTGCCCCCCGACGTCACGGCACGGGGCTCCACGAGAGGGATTCCGGGTATACGAGAGGAATCGAGCCATCGATGGCCTCTGGCACCGTTCCGACGCGTCCGACTCGGCGTTTGCCGTATCTCTCGCGCACGCGGCCCTCAGATTCAGCTCCGGGTTCGAGATTGTGCCGCTCTCCTCCCCCACCCCGCGCGACGCCCCCTCTCCGGGTGCCGCCCCCTTGGCCCCGTCCCGCTACGACCCGGTGGACTGGTATCTCCGCTCGCCGAAGCGCCAGATGCGCAGCGACACGAGCAGGAACACCACCCCCACGGCCGGCGACGCCCACCGCGCCGCCTCGGGCAGCGCCGGCACCGTGGGCCGCTCGAGCAGCGCCCCCGCCGGGATGTAGCTCACGAACGCCAGCGGCACGACGAACGTGAAGAACCGCCTGAACCAGTCTCGGTACAGGGTCAGCGGGTACTGCGCCGCTTCCGTGCCGCCGTAGGTCAGCGTGTTCATGATCTCGAGCGACTCGACCGTCCAGAAGCACAGCGTCGCCTGGAGCACGAGCAGCCCGTAGAAAACGCAGGCGCCGCCGCCGACCGCGCCCGCGAGCAGCGCCACCTTGGCCGCCGTCCACCCGACCTCCAGCGCGGCGCCAGCCCAGAAGAGCATCACGACGCCGACGGCGAGCCGCCCGGCGCGCAGGAACTGGAACTCCCGCGTCGCCACCTGGAACGCCGTGGAGCGCGGGCGGAGCAGGAGCCGGTCGAAATCGCCGGATTTCACCAGCGCGGAGAAGGTGTCGAATCCACGGCCGAACGACTCGGCCAGCGCGAACGAGACGTTGACGAGCCCGAACAGGAGCGCCACCTCCGCGAAGCGCCACCCCCGCACCGCGCCGAACCGGTCGAACAGCGCCCACACCCCGAGGAGCTCGATGCCCACCGTGATGAACTGGCCGACAGACCACATCGCGAACGAAGCGCGATACTGCATCTGCGACCGCAGCGACGCGGCGGCGAGCCGGAGGTAGAGCCTTGTTGCGTCGCGCGGCATCTCGCCTCTTCCTCCCTCGCTCCTCGCCTGTTCCCCGCCGCTCAGCCGCCCTGCACCACGAGCCGCCGCAAGCCGCGCGCGACCATCGCGCGGCCGATCATCACGAACACCGCCGTC
Source organism: Sorangium sp. So ce321 (assembly GCF_051530195.1). NCBI lineage: Bacteria > Pseudomonadati > Myxococcota > Polyangiales > Polyangiaceae > Sorangium > Sorangium sp. So ce321. The sequence continues at coordinate 11,136,349 of NZ_CP150329.1, forward strand.
CACAGCGCCTGGTGCAGCAGCACGCCCGGGAGCGCCCCCGCGGGCAGGTGGCCGAGGTAGAGCCGGAACGGCGCGTCCATCATGCCGCGGAACGGCAGCGCGTCGAGCCAGGGCTGCATCCACCCCGGGAAGAGCGGCAGCGGCACGACCATGCCCGAGGCGATGAGGACCACCGACGGCACGATCCGCGCGATACCATCGCCGGACGTCGTCCACAGCATCGTCGACGTCACCGCCGTCGCGAAGGCGCCGACGAGCGCCGCCGCGCCGACCATCGCCGCCGCCCACGCGCCGGCGGCGGCGAGCGACGGCGGCAGCGACATGCCGAGGAACGGCACGGCGACAGCGGCCATCGGGACCGCGCGCAGGACCGTCGGCGCGACGCGCGAGGCGAGCGCCCGGGTGAGCCACATCGCGTGGAGATCGAGCGGGCGCGCGAGCTCGTACCCCACCGCGCCGGTGCGGATCTGCTCGCGCACCTCGGGGTCGGGGTTCGTCGAGAAAGGCATCAGCTGGAAGAACGCCTGGCCGAGCCACGTGTACGTGACCGCCTGCCCGAACGCCATCGGCAGCGGCGCGCCCGCCGCGGCGTTCGCGTAGAACGCCTCGAGCACCATCACCTTGATCAGCCCCCAGAAGAGCTGCGTGGCGAACCCGGCGGCGGCCGCCGCGCGGTACTGCAAGAGCGCGCGGAAGCGCGCGCGAAACAGGGCGTGATAAGCGAGGATCGCGCTCACGGCCGCGCGCGCGCCCCGTCGCCGTCGCCCTCGCCGTAGAGCCGCGCCACGATCTCGTCGATGGGCGGGTTCTGCACGAGGAGGTCGCGCACCGGGTAGCGGGCGGTGACGCGCCCGACGAGCTCCGCCGTCGAGATCGCCGCCGGGTCGAAGCGCAGCGTCACGCGGTCGCCCTCGCGGCGGATCACCTCGGCGTGCGGCTCGGCGATCTCCGCCGCGGGGTCCGTGAGGTCCACGATGAGCCAGCGCTCGGCGGTGACCTGCGCGCGCAGCGCCTCGAGCGAGCCGTCCGAGAGCACCCGCCCGCCGGCGATGAGGATGACGCGCGAGCAAAGGGCCTCGATGTCGTCCATGTCGTGCGTCGTCAGGATCACCGTGACGCCGCGCTCGCGGTTCAGCCGCTGGACGAAGCGCCGCACCGCGAGCTTCGAGACAGCGTCGAGGCCGATCGTGGGCTCGTCGAGGAAGAGCAGCTCGGGCGCGTGGAGCAGCGCGGCCGCGAGATCGCAGCGCATCCGCTGGCCGAGGCTCAGCTGCCGCACCGGCGTGTCGAGCAGCGGCGCGAGGTCGAGCATCGCGACGAGCTCGTCGCGCGCGCGGGCGTAATCGGCCGCGCCGACGCGGTAGATGTCCCGGAGCAGCTCGAACGAGTCGATGACCGGCAGGTCCCAGAGCAGCTGGGTGCGCTGGCCGAAGACGACCCCGAGCCGCTGCACGTGCGCGACGCGATCGCGCCACGGGACGCGGCCGGCCACCTCGCAGCGCCCCGAGTCCGGCACGAGGACGCCCGCGAGGATCTTGACCGTGGTCGACTTGCCGGCGCCGTTCGGCCCGATGTACCCGACGAGCTCGCCCCGCTCGAGCGAGAACGAGACGCCCGCGAGCGCGTCGACGGCGCGGTAGCGCGGGCGCACGAGCCCGGCGACCGCGCCCCACGCGCCCTGCCGGCGCTCGGCCACCCGGTACGCTTTGCGGAGGTCCTCGACGACGATCAGCGGCATGACGGCGAGCGCCCCAGGGGCCGCGCGGGAGCATACAGGATGTCGGTCAGGCGGCCAGCGCCGCGAACGCGGCCTCCGCGCCGACCTTGCCGCGCACCACCGCGCCGTCCCGCCGCTCGAAATCGACGTGGCCGGTGTGGAGCGACTCGTACAGCTCGCGGTAGAGCGCCGCCATCGGCGCCGACACGCCGAACGACGTCAGGACCGGCGCCACTTGCTCCAGCGGCAGCGGCACCACGTGCGCCTCCCTGCCGAGGAGGACCTTGCCGAGCGCGCGCGCGATCGCCTCGGGGGTGTAGTCCTCCGGCCCGGCGAGCTCGATGACCCGCCGGCCCGCCGGCCCCGCGAGGAGCCGCTCCGCCGCGACCCGGCCGATGTCCTCGGTCGCGACCATCGGGAAGGCGCGCCCCGGCTGGAGGAAGCTCGGGAGCACGCCGTCGCCCTTCACGGCCGCGAACACCGAGCGCCAGTTCTCGAGAAAATACGCAGGCCGGATGAACGTGACGTCCCGCGCCACAGCAGAGAGCCTCTCCTCGGCGTGGTGCACCGACACGATCGGCCCTGTCCGCTCCGCGTGGTGCGCCGCGATCGACGAGAGGAACACGACATGAGGCACCGCGCTCGCCGCGACCGCCCGCGCCATCGCGTCGACCTGGGACCTGCTCTCCCCGAGGGGATCGGTCGAGGCGACCGACGTCGGGCTCAGCAGATACGCGCCCTTCACGCCCTCGAGCGCCCGCGCGACCGCCGCCGCGTCGTCGAGCTGCGCGACAGCGACGTCAGCCCCCTTCGCCTCCCACGCCTGCCCCTTCGCGGCGTCGCGAACGATGACCCGCACCTTCTCCCCGGCGGCGAGCAGCTCGCGCGCGACAACAGACCCGGTGTTCCCAGTGACCCCAGCGATAGCGAACATGGATGTCTCCCTTCGAGCGGTGATGCGCGGCCTCTCCCCCTGCGGGCCTCGCCGCGCGCTCGATGTGAGGATGTTTTGCGCTTTGTCCGGTCAGTCATCCAATGCATGATTGCGATACGCATCATGACTGCGGCGCATCTTTCCCGGATCGACCTCAACCTGCTCGTCGCCCTGGACGCGCTCCTCCGCGAGGCGCACGTGACCCGCGCCGCCGCGCGGATCGGCCTCACCCAGTCGGCCATGAGCCGGTCGCTCGCGCGGCTTCGGGACGTGCTCGGCGACCCGCTGCTCGTGCGCACCGGCCGCGGGATGCGCCTCACGCCCCGCGCCGAGCGGCTCGCCCCGGCGCTCGGGCGCGTCCTCGCCGAGATCGCCGCCGTCCTCGGCGACGCGCCCCGGTTCGACCCGGCCACGGCCGCGCGCACCTTCACGATGAGCTCCGCGGACTTCGGTGAGGCGCTCCTCCTGCCGCCGCTGGTCGAGCGGCTGACCCGCGAGGCGCCGGCCGTCGACGTCGACGCCCGGGGGTCCTTGCTGGATACGTTCGGTGCGCTCGAGGCGGGGGAGCTCGATTTCGCGTTGCTGGCGCAGATGCCGACGAGGCCCGCCATCGTCTGGACACCGCTGTTCCCGGAGCGCTTCGTGTGCCTCGTCCGCGAGGGGCACCCGGCGGCCTCGCGCAAGCTGACGGCGGAGCAGTTCGCCGCGATACCGCAGGTGCTCGTCTCGCCCGGGGGCAGGCCGGGGAGCATCATCGACGACGTGCTCGCCGGGATGGGCCTGCGGCGCCGCGTGGCGGTCCGGGTGGCGAGCTTCATCGCCGCGCCGGAGATCGTGGCGAGCTCGGACCTGATGGTGACGCTGCCCGAGCGGATCGCCGCGAGGGCGCAGCGCCACCTGCCGCTGCGCGCGATGGAGCTCCCGTTCAAGCTGAAGGGGTTCACGCTGTCGCTCGCGTGGCACGAGCGGATGCGGCAGGACCCAGGCCACGCCTGGTTCCGCGCGCTGGCCGTGTCGGTCGGGCAGGAGCTGAAGCGGCGGCGGGCGGCGGAGCGGGGCTAGCGGCTCCGGCGCGGCGGGCGGGCGCCCGCTCACCGCGAGGCGCCGAGGCCGGACCGGGCCGGTCGCATCAATCCCGGATATAGACGCTGAGCCCCTCGAGCTTCGCCGAGCTGCCCTTGTCCGCGAGCCTCGCCACCACCCGGATGGCGTCGCTCCCGCCGGCGGGGACCTCCATCGCGCAGCTGCCGTTCAGGTGGGTGGCGCTCGAGCCGCACCCGGCGTCGCCCTCCAGCTCGAACCCGTCGCACGCCATCGCGCCGACCGGCGCGCCGCCGCGGAGCAGGGTCACCTCGACGCGCACATGGTTTGGGCCGCTGTGCTCGTAGCTGTCGGCGTGCACCGGGAACTCCAGCTTCTTTCCCGCCGGGAAGGAGAGCGCCTTCTCCACGGGGGTGTCGAAGCCCGGCAGATCGACCTGGCCCGCCGTCGGGCCGAGGCAGCTCAGGACGAGGGCGCCGACCCCGAGCGCCCCCACGACGGCGCGCGTCCGGCCCCGGCTCGCGGTGGTCCTCATGCGCCGCGCCTCACCCGCCGGGCTCCTCGAGGACATCGAGGACATCGCGCACCCAGGAGTAGACGGCGACCGTGCCGGGCAGGCCGAGCGCCGCGGCCGAGATCGCGACGACCTGCTCGATCTCCTCGGGCGATATCCCCATGGCGAGGGCCTTGCGCACGCTCGAGTGGACGGCGCCTTCGCTCATCGCGCCGCACGCGAACGCGAGCTTCAGGAGGCGGACCGTCTTGTCGGGCAGGGGGCCCTCCGCGCCGGCCTCGCCGAGGAGCGCCCAGGCCTCGCCGAGCTTGGGGAAGCGGCGGATGAACTCCTTGTGGGTTTCCGGGGGGTCGGGCATCTGCATGGTGGAACGCTCCTCTCCAGGAGAACGAGGTGGTGTCGGGGAACGACGTTTCCCGCGAAGGATGTTCCAGCCGCCCGGGCTCCGCCAGGTGTCCATTCTTCATCTTTCGCGCGACGCGCGAGATCGAGATCGCCGCCGCGGCCGGCGCGCGGCTCGCGGAGGCCGGCGCGCGGCTCGCGGAGGCCCGCGCCGGGAAGCCACCGGCTACGTCCGTGCTCGCCGGGGCCGCGCGGGCCGCTTCCGCGATGGCGGCCCTCACGCGCTCGGGTTAGGTTGCTCGCCGCCTCATGCCGACCGATCCGAGCGCGCCCGCGGGCGACCAACCCCTCTTCCCGCCGTTCGACGGCCCCCGCGCGTTCGACCGGATCCGCGCCGATCTCCAGGCCTTTCGCCCGGCGATCCTCGCTGTGTGCGCGCGCCACGGCCTCTCCACGGGCGGGCTCTCCGCGTTCGCGCGCGGGACCAACGTCGTTGTCGCGAACGACGCCGGTCAGATCATCAAGCTGTATCCGCCCTTCCTGCGGCACCAGTTCGAGGCCGAGCGCCTCTCGCTCGCGCGCTTCCACGGGAACATCCCCGCGGCCACGCCGGAGCTCCTCTGGCAAGCGGAGCTCGACGGGTGGCCCTATCTCGTGATGTCGCGCCTCTCGGGAAGCACCCTGGAAGAGGCGTGGCCCGCGATGGTCGGCGCGGAGCGGGCCGAGGCGCTCGCCCGCATCGGCGAGATCATGAGGGCTGCCCACGCGCTGCCCACCGGCGGGCTGGAGGGCATCGACCTCGGCTGGGACGCCTTCGTGGAGCGCCAGATCGCCGGGTGCGAGGGCCGGCACCGGCGCATGGGCTTGCCCGAGCACCTGGTGTCCCAGATCCCGTCCTACCTGGAGTCTGCCCGCCCTCTGCTCCCGAGGTCCGTGGTCCCGGTCCTCTTGACCGGGGAGTACACGCCGGAGAACCTCCTCGGCACGCGGACGGACGAGGGGTGGCGTGTCACCGGCATGATCGACTTCGCGGACGCGTGCCTCGGGCCGCGCGAGTACGACCTGCTGGGCCCTTGCCTCTTCCTCGCCGCCGGCAGCGCGGAGCTCCAGCGCGCCCTCCTGGGCTCGTATGGATACGACCTCACCGAGCCGAGCCCGGCGCTGAGCCGCAGGCTCATGGCCCTCGCGCTCTTGCACCGGTACAGCAACCTCAGGTACCAGCTCAGGCTCGACGGCTGGGAGTCCCAGGTCTCGTCGCTCTCCGAGCTGGAGCAGCGGATATGGCCGCTATAGTACCTCGTCGCCCAGCGACGAATTTGCGGTGGCGAACCGGTACGATCCGTGAGCTCCGCCGGGGTTTCAGAGGGCGTGAGCGCGCCGGGACCAGGTGGCACCAGGCTCCGGAGCGACGCGATTGTCTCCCGTGAGGCCGTGAGGCCGCGTCCGGGCTGCGCGCCTCCCCGGCCTGCTCGGGGATCCTGGCAAGCAGGCGCAACGCCAGCATCCCGGAGCAGGCCGGGGGGGAAACTTGCTGGCCCCGTCGTACAACGTCCTGGAGGCGTCGCCACTGTGCTCTTGCAACCGGCTCCCCGGCCCCTGGTCAACCGACGAGCAGCAAGCTCGCCGGGTCGAGCGGAATCGACCTCACCGAGGCGCGCCGCATCGTCTCGCTGGCGCGCCGGTGGGCGGACCGCAGCGCCCTGGAACGCGCGCGCTCGTCGCATCAACAGCTGACCTCGGAGGGATCACGTGAGAGCGGTTGTGCACACAGAGTACGGATCGCCGGACGTTCTTGAGCTCAAGGAAGTAGAAAAACCCGTCCCCGGGGACAATGAGGTTCTGGTAAAAGTACACGCCACGACGGTGACTGCCACGGAAACCGAGATGCGGAGGGGCAAACCAGCGTGGGGCAGGGTCATCCTCGGCCTCACGAAGCCGAAAAGAAAAGTACTGGGGCTCGATTTCTCCGGGGAGATCGAATCAGCAGGAAAGGAAGTGAAGCGATTCAGACAAGGCGATCAGGTCTATGGATTCACCGGCTTCGGGCTCGGCGCCAACGCCGAGTACGTTCGCATGCCCGAAGCGGGGTCGCTGGTGGCAAAGCCGGCCAACATGACCTACGAGGAAGCCGCCGCCGTGGTTGACGGGGCATCGACCGCGCTGTTCTTTCTCCGGGACAAGGCGAACATCCAGAGAGGACAACGGGTCCTCATCCATGGCGCCTCGGGCAGCATCGGCACCTTTGCGGTGCAGATCGCGAAGCACTTCGGGGCGGAAGTCATCGGCGTATGCAGCACCACGAACGTGGAGCTGGTGAGATCCCTGGGAGCCGACAAGGTCATCGATTACACCAAGGAAGATTTCGCCAGAAGCGGCGAGACGTACGACGTCATCTTCGACACCGTGGGCAGGTGCTCGTTCTCGGACTGCAAGAGCGCGCTGAGGCCGAGAGGGCTCTACCTGACAACCGTCGTTTCGCCGCGTTTCCTCCTTCAGATGGGATGGACATGGCTGACGGGTGGCAGGAAGGCCGCGACCGCGATGTCGGTCGAGAAGACCGAGGGGCTGACCTTCCTCAAAGAGCTCATCGAGACGGGGAAGCTGAGGCCGGTCATCGACAGGAGTTATCCGCTGGAACAGATCGTCGAGGCCCACCGGTACGTCGAAACGGGACGCAAGAAGGGGAACGTGGTCATCACCGTGACATCCGACAACAGGAACTGAAGAAGCGCCGGATCCGGGGCGGGCTCAGCCCGTGATGGCCATGGTGACCGCGGCCTCGGCGTTCACCCGGCCGAAGCCGTGATACTTGCTGTAGGATCCGATTCTGGACCAAGACGCTGCCGCTCCTTGGAGTGCGAGATCTTGGAACACGGGACGAGAGCGGCGATGTAACCTGGCGGTTCGTGGCATAGAGTTGAAGTGCGCCAGGCTGCCGAAATCTCGAATGAACCACCATGTGCTCGTCGACGGGGCGCTCCGCGGCGAGCTGCAGGCGCGGGCCACGGATCCGCGGCGGTGGGACGACACGCAGCGGGGGCTCGCGGCGGCGGGCTCGCGGCGGCGATCGACGCGGGGTCGGCCGGTGCCGCTTGAAAGGCGAGGCCGCCTCGGGGCAGCATCGGGCGCATGAATCCTATCGAGTTCGTCGACGTCGCGACAGCGAAGGCGGCCCGCGGCGTCCGCTTGGTCGCCACGGGGATGGTTCCGAGCCCCTGGTCGGAGGCCGCGAAGGGGCTGTTCCGGCTCCAGGGCGTGCCGGTGCGCGTGGTGCGGTTCTCGCGGGACGACGCGGAGCTCGCGGCGTGGGTCCGCGCTGACAACGTGCCTGTCGTCTTCCACGACGACGAGCCCCCGCGCGTCCACTGGGCCGCCATCACGACCCTCGCCGCCCGCCTCGGCCCGCCGGGCGCCCTGCTCCCCGACGACCTCGATCACCGCGTCCGCACCGTCGGCCTGCTCCACGAGATCGCAGGCGAGGAGGGCCTCGGCTGGAACGCGCGCCTCTTCATGATCCACGCCTCGGTGACGAGCGAGGGCAAGCGCGGCTTTCCGCTGCCCATCGCGCGCCACCTCGCGGCCCGCTACGGCTACTCCCCCGCGATCGACCTCGACCGCGTGCGCGCCCGCATCACCACCACGCTCGCCGCCCTCGCCGCCCGCCTCGACGGAGGCCGCGACTACCTCGACGGCGATCGCCCGAACGCGCTCGACGTCTACGCCGCCACCTTCCTGACCCCGCTCTGCCCGATCCCGGAGAGCGACTGCCCCCGCCTCCAGCCTCTGCTCCGCCAGGCCTTCGGGACCGCGCGCGAGGAGGTGGGCGACGCGGTGCCGCGGGCGCTCCTCGAGCACCGGAGCCGGATGTACGAGCGCCACCTCGGCTGGCCGATCGAGATCTGACGGCATGGGCACCCATCCAGGGGTCGCTCCGCTCGCATCGATGAGCCGTCGAGCTCCCGCGTGACGGCAGGCTCCGCCGGCCGCGGTGCAGCCGCTGGCGCGCCGGTGGTACCATCGCCCGGTCCTCGTGGAGCTCCGACCCGACGCCGTCATCGCGGACAAGCTGCACCTCCTGAGGCCTCTCGGGCAGGGCGGGATGGGGGTCGTGTGGGCGGCGCGGCACCTCGCCCTCGACACCGACGTCGCGGTGAAGTTCATCCGGCCCGAGCGGGTGGCCGGCAACCCTGCCCTCGTCGCGCGCTTCCACCGGGAGGCGAGGGCCACGGCGCGGATCGCGCACCCCCACGTGGTGCAGGTCATGGATTACGGCGCCGTCGACGGGGCCGTGCCGTACCTCGTGATGGAGCTCCTGCGCGGGTTCTCGCTCGCCGAGCTCCTCGAGCGCGGCGGCCGCCTCAGCTTCGCCACCGCGAGGTCGCTCGTGCAGCAGGTGGGGAGCGCGCTCGAGAGCGCCCACGAGCGCGGCATCGTGCACCGCGACATCAAGCCCCACAACGTCTTCATCACGGAGGGGAGCAAAGAATACCCGCTCTTCGTCAAGGTGCTCGACTTCGGCGTCGCGAAGCTGGCGGGCGACGCGGCGGTGCCGGCGGCGAGCCCCGCGCTCACCGAGACCGGGATGGTGATCGGATCGGCCCCCTACATGAGCCCCGAGCAGCTCGAGGGGAGCAAGGACGTCGATCTCCGCTCGGATCTCTGGTCGCTCGGCGTCATCCTCTACGAGACGCTGACCGGCGCGCAGCCGTTCCAGGGCAGCTCGTTCGTCGCCGTGGGCGCGGCGGTCCTGAAGGGGAAGTTCCGCCCCGTCACCGAGCAGCGGCAGGACCTGCCGGCCTCGATCGACGACTGGTTCGCCAAGGCGCTCTCCGTCGATCCGAGCTGCAGATTCCAGTCGGCGCGCGAGATGGTCGAGGCGCTCCTGGGCCTGGAGGCCAGGAGCGTGGAGATCGTGGAGATCGACGCGCCCCCTGGCCGCCATCACCCTGCCGCGTTCGCCACGACCGTGGCCGCGCCGGTCGATCTCCGGGGCGCCCCCCACGGCCCGGGCGAGCTCGCGAGAGAGCCTGTGGCCTCAGGCGCGCTCGCGACCTCGGGCGCGCTCGCGGGCGCCCCTGCGACGGCGGGCTCTCTCCATGACTCCGCGGCCGGCCACACCGTGCTCCACCCGCTCGCCGCGGAGCGGCCCGCGGCGCGGGGCCCCTCGGGCGCGCGCGCCAGGCGCCTCCGGCGCGCCGTGCCGCTCGCCGCCGCCGCGTGCGCGGCGGGCGCGGGGGTGTACCTCTCCCTGCGCGCGCCGCCGGCCCGATCGGGCGGCTGCCCCGGCGGCATGGTGCTCATCGAAGGCGCCGAGTTCCAGATGGGCTCCGACGTGGACGCGGAGACGCCCAGCGACGAGACGCCGCGGCACGGCGTGATCGTGGGGTCGTTCTGCCTCGACACCACCGAGGTCACGGTGAAGGCCTACTCGGACTGCGCGTCCTGCGAGCGCCCGCGGCAGACCGTCGAGTCGGAGGGGCTCACGCCGAGCGGCCGCTCCTTCTGGAGCCAGTTCTGCAACGGCCCAGAGGCGCTGGACCACCCCATCAACTGCGTCGATTGGTACCAGGCGAAGGCGTATTGTGCCGCCGCCGGCAAGCGGCTGCCCACCGAGGCGGAGTGGGAGCTCGCGGCGCGCGGCAAGGACGCATGGACCTACCCCTGGGGCCACTCGCCTCCCTCGGGCGAGCGCCTCAACGCCTGCGGGCCGGAGTGCAGCGGGATGCTGACCGAGCGGCTCGAAAAGGTGGGCAAGGGGCCGTGGCCCCGCATGTACAACGACGGCGACGCGGCCCCGGCGACCGCCCCCGTCGGACGATCGCCGGCAGGGAGATCGCCAGTCGGCGCCCTGGACCTGGCCGGCAACGTCTGGGAGTGGACCGAGAGCCACTATTGCCCCTACGGGAGGGACGAGTGCGACGACTCCCGCCGCGTGCTCCGCGGCGGCGGGTGGGACACGGTCGAGAGCCAGTATGTGCGCTCCGCCCACCGCCGCCCGAGCGCTCCCACGGCGCGCGGCTGGAGCATCGGCTTCCGCTGCGCCAGCACCCGGTAGGCGCCATCACGCCTCTTGCTGCGTGCGCTTGAGGAACCGCAGCAGCTTGCCGCGCGAGACGCCGAGCCGCTCCGCGGCCGACGTCACGTTGCCCCCGGCGGCCGCGAGGGCGGCCTCGACGCGCTCCTGCGTGAGCGCGGCCTTCTGGTCGTCCGGCGCCTTCCCCAGCACCTCCTCGAGCGCCCACAGCCGCAGCCCGGGCTCTTGATCGAGGCGGCGCACCGCCGCGAGGGCCGCGTCGAGCCCGCGCACGTTGCTGGGCCACGGATCGAGCAGCAGCCGCTCCATGGCCTCGACCTCGACCGCCTCGGCCGGGAGCGCGACGCCCGCGCGCCGCGCGAGCTCGCACGCCACGCTGAAGAGGTCCTCGCGCCGCTCGCGGAGCGCCGGCACGTGGATGCGCGCCATCGCGAGCCGCGCGAACAGGTCGCGCCGGAACGCCCCGCGCGCCACCATCTCCTCGAGGTCCCGGTGGGTCGCGGCGACGACCAGCACGTTCACGTGGACCGGCCGCTGCGCCCCGACCGGCAGCACCTCGCGGTTCTCCAGGAGCCGCAGGAGCTTCGCCTGGAGATCGAGGTCGAGATCGCCGATCTCGTCGAGGAACAGCGTCCCGCCGTCGTGGGCCACGACGATCCCGGGCGCGGCGCTGCGCGCGTCCGAGAACGCGCCCGCCACGTGACCGAACATCTGCGACTCGAAGACGCCGCGGGCGACGCCGGCCACGTTCACCGCCGCGAACGGCGCCGCGCGCCCGAGCGCCGCCGCCGCGGCGCGCGCGACGAGCTCCTTGCCCACGCCGGTGTCTCCCTCGATGAGCACGTTGCCGGGGCGGCTCCGCGGCAGGCCCGCGAGCGGCTGCGCGACGGCGCGCAGGCCGTACGGGCCGACGAGCCCGCCCACGGGCGGCGCCGGATCGAGCGGGCCGTGGAGCTCCTCGCGGAAGACGAAGAGGATGCGCCCGAGCCTCAGCACCGCGCCGTCGTCGAGCGGCGTGAGGTCGCGCGGCGCGAGCCTCGATCCGTTCACCCACGTGCCGTTGCGCGACCCGACGTCCGCGACGCGCAGCGCGCCGCCGGCGCGATCGATCCGCAGGTGCCTGCCCGAGACCTCCGCGTCGGCGAGGCCGCGCTCGGCGAGCCACGCGCGGCCGATGACGGCCCCGGAGTCGGGCAGCGCGAACGCCATGGGCCGCGGGAAGGCGCACACGAGCGCCGGCCGCCGCCGCCCGGCCTCGGGCCGCACCGGGCTCCGGTGCTCGCTGGTGCTCGGCACGTCCTTGGCCATTCTCCTCGCAGGGTGCCATGCGCCTCCGGAGCGTGGAAGCGCCGCGCCGGGGGCGGCGGCGCCTTCGTTCGCCCGGAGAGGAGCGCAGCGTCAGCGCCTCAGAGAGGCCGCCCGTCGAGCCCGCACATCGGGTCGCCCGGGTTCGTGCACTCGGGCCGCGCGGGCCGGACCTGCGGCTGCGGGCCCGGCGCCGCGGGCCGGGCGAGCGCCTCCCGCAGGCGGTCCAGCGCGCTCTCGTAGGCGCGGAGCGCGCCCTCGTCGGCGCCCGCCGCCCTCGCGCGCGCCGCGGCGACCCGGGCCGTCGCCGTGGCGTCGGTCCGGCGCTCGGCGGCCCAGGCGGCGAGGTCGGCGTGGCGCCGATCGAGCGCCGCGATCCGCTCGCGCGCGTCGAGCCGCGCCTCCAGCGCGTCGAGCGCGTCCCCGAACGCCCGCAGCCGGTCGTGGTCCAGCGCCCGCGGATCGAGGGCCTTCCGCGCCGCCTCGGCGGTCGCGCGCGCCGCCTCGGCGTCGTCGGCGAGGGGCCGGCCGCGCAGCGCCGCGTGGCGCCGGTCGAGGGCCGCGAGCACGGCCGCCCTCGCGCTCTCGCGCTCCTCTGCCAGCGCCGCCTGCGCGTCGCGGAGCCGCCGGGCTTCCTGCTGGAGGCTCGCCACGTGCTGCGCGACCCCGTACGCGGCCGCTGCGCCGCCGCACAGCGCGAGGCCGAGCGCCGCGGCGAGCGCGTGCACCAGGCTGCGGCGTCGGCCCTCGGCGCGCGCGCGGACGACGGCCAGCTCGTGCGCGCGCGCCGCGTTGTCGGCCTCGAGGCGCGCCTTCGCCTCGGCCTCGATGCGCGCTACCTCGAGCGCCGCCCGCGCCCGCGCTTCCGCGCGCGCCTCCGCTTCGGCCTGCTCCTGCTCGCGCCGCGCCCGCGCCTCGGCCTCGGCGGCGGCCCGCGCCGCCTCCGCTGCGCGCCGGCGCGCCTCCGCCTCGCGCTGCTCGCGGGCTTCCTGCTCGCGCGCCCTCGCGCGCTGGAGGTGCTCTTCCCGCACGCGCGCCTCCTCGATCTTCGCGAGCTCCGCGAGCGAGAACGTGACGGACGTGTCGGAGGTATTTCGGGTCATCATCGGCATCGGGCTCCTCTCCGAGCGCCGCCCGTTGCACCCCGTGTGCCGGCGAGATCTGACGCAAATTCGGGGACTTACGGCCGCGATTCAGCCCGGATGCTCGATCGCGATCGCGCCCGGCGCTGCCCGGCGCGATCGCGATCGCGATCGCGCGGCGGGCTCGGGCCGGAGGGGCGTTCACCCCTCGAAGATCACTTCGCGCACAAAGCTCTGCCCGCCGCGCCGTTCTTGGCGGTCATCGTCCACTGCGCACCAGACCCGGTGGGCTCGTTGATCAGCACACCATCGGTATAGTTGTTGTAGTTGAACGGGCCGTTGATGATGGTGAGCCCGCACGCCTTGGTACCCGTGCCCGAGGTGATGGGCTCGGTCTTCGTCTCCCCGGGATCGGAGTCCAAATCGTACGAGTTGAATACTGTTCCTACCGGGAAGTCGACGCACGTAGCGTCGATGCCCGGCGTCGATCCGTCAACGTCACTCGAGAGGAGGTAGCCTTCGACATACCATCCAGTCGTCGGGTGATTGATGTCAGTCGTTGTATACTCGAGCACGCGGGCCCAGTTCCAGCTGTGGTCCCACGCGCCCTCAACGCCGGTGAGGCCGCTGAGGAAGCATTGCCGGCGGTGGTTGGGATCCAGATTGGCGATCTTGACGGGATCTGCCATGCCGTTGGAGTGGTTAACGTTGGCCTCCCAGTGCGCGGTCTGCACGTTCGTGGTGGTGGGGAAGCACGTGGCACGAGCGGCAACAGGGTTGTCGAGCCCCCACGGCGGGGGACCGCCGTCGACGGCGCCTTCGTCCACGATGAGTGAGTTGGTCCCTCCGGTTCTCCTCACGACGGCCCTCGACTCTTTGTCGTGCAAATACCATTGGAAACCCCTGCTGAGATTCCCTGCGACGCCGCTGAGGACGCAGGTGCCATCGGATGTCAGCCCCATGTCCACACTATTCGTACCAAGATTGTTCGACAAGGAAAAGAAAACGAATCCGGTCAACGCGTCTGCGGCGTCGCCCACCATCTCCTCCGCCTCGGCATCGCCCCCCGGGGCGGCGACGCACCCGAGAGAGAGCGCACCCAGGAGCAACGCGGAACTGACGCAGACGAGGTGACGGAGGTTCGAAGCGGTCACGATGGAATTGGTCTTCATTGCATTTCTCTATTTGTTCGGACACCGGAGATGGAATCGAGCGCCGAGCTCGGCAGATGGCGTGCCCCTCGCCTGGAGCGGGCTCCGTCCTGGCTCTGGTCTGCTGAGCTCGCTGCGCTCGGCCGTGCAAGCTCTCACGTTCAGCGTGCACGCCTTGCCGGTCATCGAGTGGACAGCCCCCGGCATTGCCGGCGCACTCTTGTGCCTTGCTACCGTTCGAAGCCGAGATGCTGCCCGGCCAGCGGTGAACTCGCGAGGCAGCTTCCCTGGTGCAGCGAGCATGCCAGCTCCGATCCCTCACGTTCATGCACCTGCAGCGGCGCCGAGCTGGGCTCTCGTGGCGCGGAGACGCCGTGAATGCAGCAAAGGCGAGCACCTCCATCGCACGCCGTCCAGGACCGCGACGCCGTCCGTTTGAGTGAGCTTGCAGATTTGCAGGCACAGTGGCCTGGCACTGTGCCTGCGTGCCAGGCCACTGTGCCTGCGTCCCAGGGCACTGGGCCTGCGTCTCAGGGCGCTGTGCCTGCGTGCCAGGCCACTGGGCCTGCGTGCCAGGCCACTGGGCCTGCGTGCCAGGCCACTGGGCCTGCGTGCCAGGCCACTGGGCCTGCTTGGCATGTCATGTAGATGCTCCTGGCAACCCGCAGGAATTCGGTGAACTTCACCGTCAAGATTCGAACCGGCGTCCGGAGATCGTGACCCCGGGCGGCAGAATGGGCGCGGTGACCGACAGCCTCTCCGATTCGACGAGCGCGGGCACGGCGCCCGATGTTCCATTCCTCGAACGCGGCCGTTCCAGGAAGCCGTCTGGCGCCGCCCCGGGCATCGTCGAATACTCCCGCCGTGTTCCTGGAGCGGGCCGGCGCCGGGGCGGCGCCCCTACATCGTGGTGATCCGCGCCCGTGCGCGCGAGCCGCCACCGACGATGCCGGTCTCCCGAGGCCGCAGATCGCGCGCATGCGCAGCGGCCAGGGCCCTCGGGAGACAGAGGCCGTCCCCGCCTGGCACGAGTGGAGCGCGCCGCTCGGCGCTCACCGGTGCACAGCCGCCTGGCCGAGGCGGGCTCCCTCGGCGCGAACGATCCTCCAGACAAGATAATGAGCGGAGATACAATGAACAAGAAAGAACTTGGCACTAAGGTTGCTCTCCTGGCCTGCGCCGGCGTCGCGCTCGGTCTCTCCGCGTCCTGCTCGGGCGCCGACGCGTCGGACGAGCCGATCGAGCCGCTCGCGTCGCAGTCCTCCGAGATCATCGGCGGCGAGATCGCCGAGGCGAGCCCCTGGGCCGTCCAGGTCTTCGACGTGCGCGGGAGCACGGGCGACTTCTACCAGTGCACCGGCACGCTCGTCGCGCCGCGCTGGGTGCTCACCGCGCAGCACTGCATCGCGGACGAGGGCGAGACGTCGGCGGTGCGCATCGGCAGCAACACGTACCGCGAGGGCCGGCGCATCGCGGTCGACGGCGTCGAGGTGCCCTCGGCCGAGGTCGATATAGCGCTGCTCCACCTGGCCGAGGACGCCGGCGGCGCGGTCGTCCAGCTCGCCCCCGCGGGGCAGGCCGTGGACGGGAGGGACGCGACGACCTACGGCTGGGGGAGCGAGGGCACGCCGCTGGTGATGTCGCCGTCGCTCAAGAAGGCGAGCGTCCACATCGATGGCCGGCGCGCCGACGACGAGCTCCTGGCGACCGGCGTGACGGGCTCGGGCTGGAGCGGCGACTCCGGCGGCCCGTGGTTCGTCGACGGGCGTCAGGTCGCCGTGTACTCGGCCTCGAGCGGCCAGGACGGCACGAACCTGCACGCGTCGCTCCTCGGCATCGACGTCGCGCGCTACCGCGCGTGGATCGACGCGACGATCGCCGCTGGCCCCACCGTCCACCCTGACGACGAGGTCGTGCTCCACGATCTCTCGGACTTCTCCGGCGTCTCGGAGGGCTTCGGGATCGGCCGCCACAACCTCCCGGACATGCCGATCATCGGCAACGACCGCGCGAGCGCGATCGAGGTCCCCGCCGGGCTCCGGGTCACGGTCTTCATGCACCACAACTTCGAGGGCGAGGCACGTATCTTCACCTCGGACACGGACCTCGTGGCTGCGGGCTTCAGCGACGTCATCTCGAGCCTCGTCGTCTCGCGCGCCTCGGACCCGCAGGAGGACGTGGTGACCCTCTACGAGCACGCCGACTTCTCGGGCGACTCGCTCACCTACGGCGTCGGCGGCAATTACCTCATCGGCGGGCCCTGGGACAAAAGGATCAGCTCCGTCCGCGTCCCCGCCGGCCTCCAGCTGACGCTCTACAGCGATTTCTTCCGGTACTCGACCGAGTCGCTCGTCCTCACGACCGACGCGAACCTCGATCTCCACGGCTTCGACGAAAAGGCATCGAGCTTCACCATCGATCCCTCGTAGGAGCGGCCGACGTTGGTGCCCAATGGCGGCACGTCGGCCGCTGTAAGGGGAACGCTCCGGCTGGGTGAAAGCGGGGCTTCCGCTCGAGCACAGCTGAGCTCTGGCGTGACGGTGGTGGTCACAACCAACCGCAGCCGCCGTCGAAGTCGCCGGGGGGTATGGGCTCCGTGGACGACTGCGATTCACGACAGGCATCCTCGATGTTCTGTCGCAACATCAACATGAGGTTGTTGTCATCCTGGATGTCAGTGTCCGAGTACTCCCCGAGCCACGCCCCGACCGACGGCTTCATCATCTCGATGACCCCGAGCGAGCGCTGGCAGTCGCCCGCCTGGTAGAAGTCGAGCGCGCCGCGCAGCGCCAGGTACATGTTCAGCATCATGTACGGCTTGCCCGAGCCGCCGTCGGAGATGTTCCACCACATCGAGTCGGGGTTCTGCCCGGGAGGCAGCGAGTTGAGCAGCGTGGTGTCGACCTTCTGCGCGGCTCCGTCCTTCGCCGAGGCCCAGTCCGCCGTCACCTGGAAGGCCGCCTTGTCCGGCCCGATGTCGTCGCCGAGGGACGAGTCGGCGAGGAGCTCGACGAACAGACCACCACCGCCGCCCCGGCGGCTGCCGCCCACGTCGGTCGCGCCGTCGCGCTGGCCGATGAACAGCGCCGGCATCTCCAGGTTCGCCCCCGCGGAGTCGGCGGTCGCCCGCTTCGTCCCGTAGATGCGCCCCACCTTGTAGCCGGCGGACGGGGTCACCTCCAGGCTGAAGTCCGTTGCCAGCGGGAAGAGCGTGGTCTTCCCCTCCTCCGAGAGCAGGCCGCCGAGGTCGCCCGGGCTCAGCGCGTAGGCGTACGTGCCCGCGCCCATCGAGCCCAGCGCCGCCGGCATCTTCACGAGGAAGCGCTCGCCCACGCCGATCACGCCGAACGCCGTGCCGTTCTCCACCAGCGCCTCGCCCAGACCGAGGATGTGGTCGGGGTCCGTGATACCGCTGGTCGCGTGCCCGCTCGTGAGCAAGAGCACGCGGTGCGCGCCCTCGAAGCCCGCCGCGTCGCCCTCCTCGAACGCCCTCTCGGCGGCGGCGATCCCCTCGTAGAGGCCGACGAGCTCGCCGGCGCCGTCGCCGAGGTTCTCGTCGACGATGAGGCTCGTGAGCTCCGCCGACTCCGGCGCTGCGAGGAAGGCGCGGCGCTCGGCCTTCTCGCCATAGCGGATGACGCTGACGCGGTCCTCGGGACGGAGGCTGGCGAGCAGCCCTTCCATTCCCACGTCCAGCGCGCCCTCGTCGATGTCGGCGAAGCTGCTGCTCTCGACGGCGATCGCCAGGTGGACCGGCGGCCTCTCCAGCTTCGAAGGGTCGACCCCGGTGTTCATCGCGACGAAGGCCATCGTCCAGTTGCCCCCGTTGAAGCGCGGCGCCACGGCGAGGAACGGGTGAATGCAGACGTCCTTGCCGCAGTCGGCGTCGGGCAGGTCGATCGCGTGCTCGGCGAAGAACCCGACCGGATCCAGCGTGTCGAGCGTGGGCACCTTCCCCGCCTTCACGATCGCGCGGAACTGCGAGATGTCCTGCGCCCCGCCCTGGGCCACGTTGACCGAGCCTTCGGGGACGTCGCTGCCCTCGCCGCCGCTGCTCTGGGTGGAGCAACCGACGGCGGCGGCGCAAAGACCGAGTGAGACCAGCTTCATCTTCGACACCATGTGGCTTCTCCTCATTCGTAAGCGATCAACAGGTCCGCGGACGTGCTGGGCGCCTGGTAGCCCTCGTCGCACGCGTCACGTCCGGCGAGCACGCGCTCGGCGCGGCCCACGCGCACGCGGAAATCCGGCCCTTCGAGGACGTCTCCAGGGCTCAGCAGGGTCTTCGCGCCGCCGTTCTGCACCGCGACCACCGCGTCGGTGACGAAGGCGCCGCAGCCCAGCCGGTCGCCCTCGCACCCGGTCGCCTCGACCGAGGCGGTGAGGCCCACGAGCTGGAGGTCGAAGACGTCGCGATAGACCTCGAGCCGCTTCGCCGATCCGATGGCCGAGACCTCGAGGTGATCGACCTTGTCGATCCATTGCACCTTCTCGCCCGCCGAGAACGGGAAGTCTTCGATCGGGATGCACAGATAGTGAGTCTGAGAGGGGGCGCTCGGCTCCGGCTCGCCGCCGCCCTCGCCGCCGGTGCCCATTCCACCTTCGCCGCCCGTGCCGCCGGTGCCGCCCGTGCCGCCCGTGCCGCCAGCAGCCGCGCCGCCTGCGCCGTCGACGTCGGCTCCGCCAGCACCCGCGCCGCCTGCGCCCATGCCGCCTGTGCCCATGCCGCCTGCGCCGCCCGGGCCACCGCCATGGTCGATCGCCGGATAGCTCATGGTCAATTCGATGCAGCCGTCCGACAGAGCATAGATGTCCGCGATCTCGCCGACCGCCACCAGGTTGGGCGAGGGGCCGGCCCACTGGAAGGACGATTGCGGCGCGCCGGCGCACACCGAGGGCTCGACGTTC
Source organism: Sorangium sp. So ce321 (assembly GCF_051530195.1). Lineage (NCBI taxonomy): Bacteria > Pseudomonadati > Myxococcota > Polyangiales > Polyangiaceae > Sorangium > Sorangium sp. So ce321. Next base: position 11,155,377 of record NZ_CP150329.1, read on the forward strand.
GTCAGCAGCGCGCCCTTCTTCACCTGTCCGGGCACCACCACCGTGTGCGGCTCCAGCGCGACGCGCCCCGCCACCGTCCCCGTGTCGTCCCAGAAATCGCTGTTGCCGTTCACGTTCTGCGGGATCTCGACGCTCTGCAGGCTGGACCACCATACCATCACAGGCCGCATTCCATCCGTCTCCAGCAGCACCACCTCGCAAGGCCCTTCCGAGGTCGGCGCCGCCTCGTCGAAGACGCCTGCGGCGCGGCGGGCCACGACCCGGTTGAGCGGGAGCGTGTCCTGCGGGTCCAGCCGATACGTGATCCCGAGGTTGAACGCGCTCGGCCCGAACATGCGTGTCGGATCGCCGGAGGTGACGGCAGCGCAATCGAGCGACGCGTCCACCCAGCGCACGCGAACGTCCACGGTCCCGGGCGTGACATTGATGAGATAGGCGTCCGTGATATAGCTGCTGCGTGGGGTGCCGGTCGCGACGCAGGCGACGGCGGACGCCCCCAGGATCGTGCGCTCGAGCACCCAGGCTGTGCGCGAGCCTTCCTCGGCGCTCCGGGCCGAGAGCTCCCGGCTGGAAGCAGCGCGCGCCGAGAGGCGCCATGCCGGGACGAGGACCACGAGCGCGGCCAGGTCCGTCGGATCTTGCCAGATGCGCCACTCGATCCCCGCGAGGCCCACGAGCCCCACGAGGAGCTGCGCGGCAGCGGCCGAGAGCTTGATCGCCGCGAACGGCGCGACCACCGCCGCGAACGCCAGCGCTCGCCCGCGCGGCGTGCGCGCGTTCACGAGCGCCGCTGCGAGGACGGGGGCGACCACGAGGCCGGCGAGGTCGCTGAGCTTGCCAGTGAGGGCGCCTGGCAAGAGCCCGGCGCCTTTCAGGAGGTGGTCGTTCACCACCAGGAGCGCCAGGGCGCCAAGGAAGAGGGGGTCGCGGAGGACCGCGAATCGCGACGAGGCCGGTCGCCGTGACCGTGACACCAACGTCAGAGCATCCGCGAGGCCGCCGGCGTTTCGCCGTGACGAGTTCAGCATCGCAGCGGGCCTATAGCAGCGCGCGTGCCACTCGCCGCGCGCGTCGGAGCGGCGCGCCATCGCGTCGCGGCCGGCGTCTGCCTTGGCCCCTGCTGCCCTGGCAGGCCTGTCACTGAGGCAGCGAGCGATGGCACACGAAGGCTCCTCGGAGGACCGGTGTCGCGCGCCGGCGGACACGCGTTGCTCGCCGGACGCGCGCTGCTCGACGAATACGTTTGCTCGCCGGACGCGCTTTGCTCGCCGAGGTTGCTCGGGAGCTCGGGAGGCCGCGTGCTACAGTACCCCCTCGCCCTCGCGCCTCTGCGAGCCGGCGTGTCTCCTGCCTGGCTCGTCCCGGCTTTCTTCGGAGCTCTGCGCGCGCGATGCGATCCTGCCTGCTACTGACCGCCTTCTCTTTCCTCGCGTCCCTCTCCGGGTGTGGCCCTGTCGACAGTGAGCCGTCGATCCCCGCGGAAGCCAGCGATTGTCCCGCGCAGCTCGGCGAGGGCTCCACCGAGACACGCGCTGTCGACATCGGCGACGCGTCGTCCGGGACGTTCGTGCCCTACGCCGACGGCACCAGCGTGAAGCTGATCCTCGGCAATCAGGGCTCGATGATGATCACGCCCTGGGTCCGGGTGGAGGCTCTGCCCGGCGACGCGGAGGAGACGTGCCATGTCGTGCGCCTCGCGAACGAGCTGGAGGGCCCGCTCGCCGACGATCCCGACGGGCTCGCCTCCGCGCAGTTCAACGTCCAGTTCATCAAGGCCGGCTCTTTCCTGGTCTCGGACGGCGCGTTCTACCACCCTTTCGCATGGGACCGCGAGACCCTCGAAGGTCAGAAGCTGGAGCTCACGGTGACTCTGCGCGGCGACGGATACGAGGGCAGGAAGAGCGTGAACATCGTGCTGGAGTGAAGAGCCCTGCCGGAGTGAAGAACCCTGCCATCGAGCCGCTGCCCAGGGGCTTGAACGCCCTCGCTCACTCCACGACGACCTTCGCCGTCGTGAACTTGACTGTCCCGCTGTTGGACTGGGCTTCGACCAGCAGCTTGACCTCGTGCAGATTCCCCAGGGAAAGGCCGAGCTCTTCCCATTTGGTGAAGTGCTCGGAGACGGAGATGGTGCCGCACGTGCGAGCCGTCCGCCGGATGCTGAAATACTGATCGAACGTCTCACTTGGACCCGTGATGGCCGGCTTGTTCACGCGGGTCTTCTTCCACACGTCGTAGGTCTCGCCATCGGCGATGAGCGTGCCCACCTCGTCCCGCGGCGTCCCGTCGGAGGAGAAACCTCCCGGCTTCTCGCTCCCCCAGTCGTCGAGGATGTAGAACTCGCGCAGCGGGTTGACGGTCCAGCCGTACATGCCGATGTACGTAAAGCCACCGTCCTCCTCCGTCTTGGTATGCGCGAACTCCGCCGAGAAGGTGCCGATCTGGGCGTGCTTCTGGGTTTGGTTGAAGTCGAGCCCGACGCGCGCCAGGAAGTCCTCGACGCCGTTCCATGTCGCGCTGAACGTGGCGTCGACGCCGTGCACGGTCATGCAGCCCGACCCGCTTCCTTCCGCCCAAAGCTCATAACCGTAACCGTTGCCCGCATTGCCTCGGCTGTTCGAGCAATACTCCATGCCTCCGGTCAGGGGTGTCGCTGGCGGGCAGGTGTCCGCGGAGCCGCCCGTGGACGCGCCGCCGTCGCCGGTGGAGCCACCTCCACCCGTCGCTCCGCCCGCACCAGGGAGCCCACCGCTGCTGCTCGCGCCGCCGCTCCCCGTGACGCCTCCGGTAGCGGCGGTAGCGCCCGCGCCCCCGGCGCCCGGTTGACCACCGCTTCCGCTCCCGCCGGTGGATCCTGCGATCGATCCGCCGCTCCCGCTTTCGTCCTTCGCCTCCCCGGAGCCGGCACAGCCCGTGAAGGCCGCGGCGGCCAGGCAAGCGGCGAGGGTCTCCAGCGACCAACGGGGCGAAGTGGGAACCTTCATGGCTGGAGCATGCCCGGGTCTGCGCACGTTGGTCAAGCGAGGCGAACCGCTTGAAGGTTAGCCCGTCGTCGGGTTGCCGCATCGGACAGAAGTTTCCAGACCCGCGCGAACATCCACTTCACTTCGTCGCGCCCGGCACCGCCGGGTGAGGACCAAGGTCCCCTCACCTCACGGTCGTCGCCGCGGCGCGCCCTCCCTCTGGCGCTGCTGCCGCAGATTTCTCTCCGAAACGCCAGAGCTCGCGCTCCTCCTTCCTGGCGATGCGGACGATTGCTTCTTGTTCATTCCTCGCGGCGGCGTCGCCAGGATAAGCTTCGTAGGTCTCGATCCTCCGTCGAGCCATGCCATCGTTGGCCGCAGGCGCCCATCGCGTTGCGTCTGCTACCTCTGGCCGGGCCGGTGATGGCGGAGCTCCCAGCGCATCACAAACCTTGACGGTCTGCGCGCAGTCCTGGCAAACATCCGGGGATGAGCGCCTTCCGACCTCCGACCCTTCCCGCGATCCCTGCCCTCGGGATCGCTACGCTGCTCGCCTGCGGTGGCGGCGGGGCCAGCTACCCCGATAGCTCCGATGTCACGACCGCCCAGGCAGCGTGGTGCCAGGCTCTCGCCAAGCTGAACGGCTCGGGTGACGCATGGGAGCACCTCGGGGCGTGCAAAGGCGCATACCCGACGGCATCGGCGGCCTACCTGCGCGGGATGACCAGGTGCTTCACGGCGCGGCACGAGGCGGCTGGTGAAGATGCCCCCGACAACAGCCAGCTCATCACCGAGTGCAACGACGAGGTCACGGTGGAGATGGGCGCGGAGGGGCCGGGCAGCGCGGAGGTGATCGCGGCGCGGTGCCAGCGGGCGGAGCGCTGCGAGAAGGTGTCGGCGGCCGACTGCAAGACGGCCGTCGACAGGCTGGAGACGGCCCAGCGGGTGGTGCTCACGACCACGTACAACGCAGGCGCGCTGCACGCCATCGCGGACTGCCTCTCGTCATCCAGCTGCTCGGACGACGAGGAGGCAGCGAGGGACAGCTGTTACAAACCCTCCTCCGAGAAGCTGCTCTGGTTCCCTGACTGACACCCTTGTAGCTCCCTCCTCGAACGAGGCTCGTGCTCGCCTTCGGGATCGTCCCGGAGACATGCCGCCGCGGTAGCCGGGTCACGACGGCGAGGCCTCGTACTCGCCGATCCGTGTCCTGCAATGCTCCAGCGCGTCGCGCAGGCTCGCGAGCGTCGGGATCCCTTTCAGATCGACTCCGAGCGCGACCCTCGTCTGCGCGACCGCCGGCTGGATGCCGCTGGTGACACGCCCACGGCGCCGAGCAGCCGGTCCGGAGCAGGTCTTCCGGGCAGTCGTGCTCTCCGAGTGAGCGCATGAAGGCCGCTGCGCGGGGCGCCGGCGTGCCGAGCCGGGGGTGGTAGCGAAGCCACGCCGAAGAAGTTGATTGTACACAGGGCTCGCGTCTGTTATAACGGACACACGTCTCTTATCACGGACGCAATGCGCTGCGTCTGGCGTGCATGAACGATCTCCGAGCCCCTCCGACAGCAGCCCAGCGCCCTTCGAGCGGCGGAGACGGCTACGCAAAGGTTCCTTCTCCATGATCCATCGCTCCTTGTCCGAGCGCCGCCGGCTCCATTCGCTAGGCATCGCCGCAGCGCTGCTGAGCGCCGCCCGTCCTGCAGCGGCAGAGCCCGCGGGGCCGAGCCCGACGGCCGCCGCGCCCTCGAGCACGGCGCCACCGCCGGGCGAAGCGGCCCCTCGCGCGCCTGTCGCACAGGCGACGGCACGACCTCCGCCGGCGAACAGCGCCGTATCCCCCGCGGCGGCGGCGACGGCGGAGGGAGAGTCGGCGCTGGCCCTGCGCATCGGCGGGGGAGCTATCGTATGGTACTATCAGCCGTTCCTGAGCGGCTACAAGCCCAACCTCCAGCTAGCCTTCATCGCTCTCCGCATCAAGGCGACGTATGGCAGGTTCGGCGTCTACGTCCACCCCCGCCTCCGCGACACGAAGGCCGCCCCGTTCTTCGAGGGGCCTACGTGGATCGAGGAGGCGTACGCCTGGGCCGACCTGGGGACGGGTGAAACGCCGCTGACGCTGAAGATCGGGAAGATCTACAACCAGCTCGGCCTCTTCTGGGACAACTCCTTTTACGGCAACATTCAGATGTTCGACGGCCTCAAGCTCGCCCCCGAGCACGGGCTCTCCCTGGAAGGGAGATACGGCGCAGATGACAAGGCTGGGGTCCGGTATACAGCGCAGTTCTTCCCTGTCGACGGGCGGACCAACCTCTCCTCCCAGGACCGCGACACAGTCTCGATCCCGGGCGCGCGCCGCCGGTATCAGGCCATCCTCCGGAGCGAGCCCTTCGTGCAGCTCGACGGCGCGGCCTCCCTCAAGGCCGGCGTCTCCGCCGAGTACCTGCAAGCGGACCTGCCGTCCGGCCCGAGGGACGTGCTCCGTGGCGCCCTGGACACGACGCTGACGATCGGGAAATGGGGGCTCTGGGGGGAGCTTCTCTACCAGAGAGGCCAGACGGTGACCGACTTCCCGTACGCGGGAAAGCCCGCGACGGACACCGCGCCTGCCGTCCCTGGGCGCGCCTCGGCTCACAATTACTATGTCCTCGCCGGCACAGAGTACACCTACGGCCGCTTCACCGCGCGCTACAACTTCAGCTACGGCCGCTACGCAGACCAGGCGGTGAGCGAGTGGATCCACGAGCCCGCGGTCGGCGTCACGCTGACCGAGAACCTCGGCATCCTGACGGAGCTCGTGCTCTGGGAGCGGAGCGCCCCCGAGGGCCACTCGCTCGTCGACAGGAGCCTCGCCATCTCGCTGAACGGGCGCTTCTCTCACCTCGTGACCGGCAAGGAGTAGATCGTGATGGCCCTTCTTGCCGTCCGTCGTGAGCTCTTCGCGGCTGCGTTCACGCTGCTCGCGCTCCTCGCCTGGGCCCTGCCTGCGTCCGCCGCGGAGGACTGCAGTAAGGTTCGCCTCTCCGACATAGGCTGGACAGACATCACCGCGACGACCGCGGTCGCCTCGGTGGTGCTACAGGATCTGGGGTACGAGAGCCGCGTCGATCTGCTCTCGATCCCGGTCACCTTCGAGAGCCTGAAGAACGGCGACGTCGACGTCTTCCTCGGCAACTGGATGCCCGCACAGGCGGACGGCATCAAGCCGTACCTGGAGAGCGGCGCGGTGGTGGATCTCGGGGTCAACCTGGAGGGGGCCATCTACACGTTCGCCGTGCCCAGGTACGTGTCGGACGCCGGGGTCACCTCGGCGGCGCACCTCGCGGCGCACAAGGATAAATTCAAGGGGAACATCTACGGCATCGCGCCGGGGAGCGCCGCCAACCGGATGGTGCTCGGGATGATCCAGCAAGATACCTATGGCCTCAACGGCTTCACGCTGGTCGAGTCCAGCGAACAGGGCATGCTTGGCGAGGTGAGCCGGGCCGTGGCGAACAAGGAGTGGATCGTCTTCTTCGGGTGGAGGCCGCACCCGATGAACAACCAGCTCGACATGACCTACCTCGCCGATCCGCTCGAGAAGTGGGGGCCAGGCGGCGGCGCGTCGGTGGTCCGCACGGTGGCGAGCAGGGGCTTCGTGGAGCGTTGCCCGAGCCTCGTGAAGCTCTTCAGGAGCATGAAGTTCACCGCCGATGTCGAGAACATCCTGATGGGGCACATCCTCGAGGACAAGATGGCCCCGGAGGTCGCCGCGCGGGCGTGGCTCCGCGCCCACCCCGAGCAGGCAGAGGCCTGGAAGAGCGGCGTGCCTCCCGCGCGCGAGGCGGCCCCTCGCGCCGCGGCCCCCGCAGCGCCGCTCACCCAGGCAGAGACCCCGGCGGCGACGGCGCGGAGGCTCCCCCTGGGCGACTGGATCGAGCGCGGGACAAGGCTCATCACCGCCCGGTTCGCGGGGCAGTTTCGCGGCGCCTCCAGGGCGGTCTCCTGGGTCCTCGAGGGGAGCGTGCGCGTCTTGCTCCTCGCTCCGCCGCTGCTCCTGCTAGGGGCCGCTGCCCTGCTCACCTACGCGCTGCGGCGCCGCGTCGCGCTCTCGGCAGCGGTCCTCGCCGGAGGGCTCTTGATATGGAACCTCGGCTACTGGCAGCCGACCCTGGAGACGCTCGTGCTGGTGTCGATGTCCACCATGCTCTCCCTGCTCCTCGGCGTGCCCCTCGGCATCATCGCCGCGCGGCGCGCCAGGTTCTACGCAGGGCTGCGGCTGTTGCTCGACCTCATGCAGACCATCCCGACGTTCGTTTATCTCATCCCCACGCTGATGCTGTTCGGCCTGGGCGTCGTCCCCGGCCTCCTCTCGACCGTGGTGTTCGTCCTGCCGGCGCCCATTCGCCTGACGTACCTGGGCATCACCAGCGTACCCAGGGAGATGATTGAAGCCGGGGAGGCGTTCGGCGCGCGGCCCATGCAGCGCCTCATGAAGATCGAGATCCCGTACGCGCTGCCCACGATCATGGAGGGCGTGACCCAGGCGCTGATGCTCTCTCTCTCCATGGTGGTCGTCGCCGCGCTCGTCGGCGCCGGCGGCCTGGGCTCGCCGGTGGTGCGCGCCCTCAACACCGTCGATATCCGTCAAGGGTTCGAGGCAGGGCTGGTCATCGTCATCCTGGCCATCTTGCTCGACCGGACGTTCAAGCACGACAGGCCCCAGCGCACCTATTCGTGAGGCAGAAGCGCATGATCAAGGTCGAGCACGTATTCAAAGCGTTTGGCCCCTCCCCGCGGGGCGCGCTCGCCCGCCTGGACCACGGAGAAGATCGGGAGGCCATCCGCAAGGCCACCGGAAACCTCGTCGCGCTCGCGGACGTCTCGGTCGAGGTGAACCCGGGAGAGATCCTCGTCGTGATGGGCTTCTCGGGGTCCGGCAAATCCACGCTCCTCCGCTGCCTCAACGGCCTGGTCCGACCTGACCGCGGTCGCGTGCTCATCGAGGACGCGGGCCGGGAGGTCGACCTCACCACCGCGGACGACGAGACCCTCCGGCAGGTCCGCCTCAAGCGGATAGCCATGGTCTTCCAGAAGCACGCGCTCCTGCCCTGGCGCACGCTGCGCCAGAACGTCGGCCTGGGGCTCGAGCTCCGCGGCCTCAGCAGCGCCGAGATCGACAAGACCGCGGACGCGAAGCTCGATCTCGTGGGCCTTGGTGACTGGAAGGACAAACACCCTGACGAGCTGTCCGGCGGGATGCAGCAGCGCGTCGGCCTCGCCAGGGCGCTCGCCACGGACGCGGACATCCTCCTCCTCGACGAGCCCCTGAGCGCGCTCGACCCCCTGATCCGCATGCGCATGCAGGACGAGATCCTGGCCCTGCAGCGGGTGCTCAAGAAGACCATGATCTTCGTCAGCCACGATCTGGACGAGGCGCTGCGGCTCGGCTCTCGCATCCTCCTCATGGAGGGAGGGCGCGTCGTGCAGCTTGGCACCCCGGCGCAGATAGTCACCGCCCCGGCGACGGCGTATGTGAAGAAGTTCGTGGCGCACGTCAACCCGCTCGCCATCCTCCGCGGAGACGCGCTGATGCGGCCCCTCGCGAGCCTCCCGCGCGACCCCGGGGACCCGCGCGTCGTCCTGCTCGACAGGGCCGGGCGTTACCGCTGCGTGCTGGGCGCGGAGGGCCGGCTCTCCACGCTCGTTTTCCGGGGCAAGGAGGGGGGGCGCTTCATTCCCTACGACGAGACGCTCGCGCTCGACGGGATCGCCGAGGACGCGATCGTCACCGGGAGGCTCGACACGACGATGCGCACCGCGCTCACCGTGAACCACGCCACAGGCCGGCCCATGCTCATGGTGGACGCCGACGGCAGGCTCGAAGGGGTCATCAGCGAATGGGATATCCTGCGCGCGATGGCGGAAGAAAGATCGACCCCCGCGGATCGACAGGACCCAGCGCAGGGCATCGAGGCGGCGGCGCCATGAGCCCCCACAAGACCCGGCCGAACATCCTGTTCATCATGGCCGACCAGCTCGCGCCCCAGTACCTGCCGGCGTACGGCCACCGCATCGTGAAGGCAGAGGCGATCGAGAGGCTCGCCGGCAAGGGCGTCGTCTTCGACGCCGCCTACTGCAACGCTCCGCTCTGCGCGCCTTCGCGTTACGTGCTGATGACCGGGCGGCTACCGTCGCAGATCGGGGCCTGGGACAACGCCGCCGAGCTCTCCGCCGATATCCCCACGTTCGCCCATTACCTCTCGAGCCTCGGCTACCGCACCTGCCTGAGCGGCAAGATGCATTTCTGCGGCCCCGACCAGCTCCACGGCTTTCAGGAGCGGCTCACCACGGACGTCTACCCGTCGGACTTCACGTGGACGCCAGACTGGGACGAGCCAGGCCGCGTGCTCGACTGGTATCACACGATGGACGTCGTGCGGAACGCCGGCCCCTGCATCCGCTCGAGCAACCTGGACTACGATGACGAGGTCGCCTTCACCGCGACGCGCTACCTCTTCAACCACGCGCGGCAGGCCGACCGGCGGCCGTTCTGCCTGGTCGCGTCCTTCATCCATCCGCACGACCCGTACACGATCCGCCCCGAATTCTGGTCGATGTACGACCCGGAGGAGATCGACATGCCGGCGGTCAGCGCGCGGGACGCGCCGTTCGACCCGCACTCGGAGCGGTTGCGGCGCGCGATCGGGATGGAGGATCCGCCGCCTACGCCGGACCAGGTCCGCAACGCGCGAAGGGCCTATTACGGGGCCATCAGCTACCTTGACGGCAAGGTCGCCGCGCTGCTCGAAGCGCTCGCGGAGGCCGGCCTGGCCGAGAACACGGTCGTGATCTTCACGAGCGACCACGGCGACATGCTCGGCGAGCGCGGCCTCTGGTACAAGATGAGCTGGTTCGAGCATTCGGCCCGCGTGCCGCTGATCGTCTCGTTCCCTGCCGCGTTTCCGGCGCGTCGCGTCGCGGCCGCCGCCTCGCATGTCGACCTGCTCCCGACGCTCGTCGACCTGGCGACCTGTGGCGGCCGGTACGATTACCCGACCCCGCTGGAGGGCCGGTCCTTGCTGCCGGAGCTCTCGGGGAGCGTCGGCCGGGACGAGGCGATCGGCGAGTACTTCGCGGAGGGCACGGGCGCGCCGCTCTTCATGATCCGGCGGGGCGCCCGGAAGTTCGTCACGTGCGATGGCGACCCGGATCAGCTCTACGCGCTCGACGAGGACCCGCGAGAGCTCTGCAACCTGGCGGGCGATCCGGCGCGCGGCGACGAGGTGGAGCTGCTTCGCAACGAAGCGAAGCGGCGCTGGGACGTGGCGAGCCTCCGGGCCCAGGTGCTCCAGAGCCAGCGGCGCCGGCGCTACCTCGCCCAGGTGATGCGCGCGTCCGGCGTGAGCTGGGACTACCAGCCGAGGGAGGACGCCTCGAAGGCCTATATCCGGAACAACCTGCCCATCTACGAGATCGAGCGCAGGTCCCGCTTCCCGTGAGCGCCGCACCCAGGCTCGCCGTCGAATCATCAGCGCGACGGCGGAGGACGGCACGGGCGCGGTCGGCGCGGTCGTGAGGACCCGAGCGCCAGGGGCGATCGCGGCACGGGACGGCCGGAGGGTGACGCGCGTGAGGCTCACCCCCGGCATGGGCGCGAGGTCTCCCTCGCGCTGCGACGCCGCTACTGCGTTGCGCCGATCGAGTCGAGGAAGTCGTTGTAGGCGTCGACCTTGTCCCCGGGGACCACGTCGACGCCGATGTTGAAGCGGAACTCGTCGTACATCTGCGGCGCGAGGATCGCCTTGGTCGCGTCGAGGCCGATGCTGTTGATGCCGTAGAGGATGTAGGGCACGAGGTAACCCTCGTAGTACTGCCGCTGGATGTGCGTGGCCTTGATGCGCCCCTGGCGCATGTAGTCGACGGTCTTCGGGTCGAAGTCGAAGGCGACGACGGGGAGCTCCGGCTTGCCCACGGCTTCCGCGGCCATCGCGCACCGGTACGAGAGGTTGAACAGGCCGAGCATGCCCACGACGGGCGGGTCCGCGGCCTCCATCTGGGACTTCATCCACGCGACGTCCTCGGCGTCGCCGCCGCCGAAGAAGTAGACCTGGCTCACCACGGGCGTGTAACCGGCTTCCGCGAGCACCGCCTGCGCCCCCTGCGTTCGCTCGTATCCGTCGACCCAGTCTGCCGAGACGTTGCCGTGGATCATCACCGTACCGGGCGGCGGGGGCAGCATCTTGAGCAGGGTTTGTCCTGCCGTGGCACCGGCAGACCAGTTGAGCATTCCGACGTAGATCGCGCGCTTCGAGTTCGCCAGGTCGGTGTCGAACGTCACCACGTGGACCCCCTTCGCGCTCGCGTCATCGATGGCCGCGGCGTTGACATCATTCAGGGGTGAGACGCCGATCCCTTTGGCGCCGTTCGCCGTCGCCTCGGCCATCTGCTGATTCTGGAGATCCTGCGTGCTGATGGAGTCAGCGCTCTGGTCGGTGGGTCCGAGCACGTTCCCGGTGACCCCGAGCTCACCCATGGCGCGGCTCGCGCCCGTGGCGATGGGCGCGAAGAAGGCGCCGAGGTTCTTCAGCAGGACGACCATCTGCATCGGCTGGAGCTCGTCCTCGTTGATCCTGGCGACGAGGTGGTCGACCGTCGCCTCGAGCTCCACCGGGATGAACTCGCTCGCCGGAGTCGGCGCTCGGGTGATGCGCGCGACCTCCTCTTCCTCGTCGACCTCCTGGCTCGCTCCGCACGCCGCCGTCATCAGCGCGAGCCCGAAGGCCGTCATCCAGCGTCGCCCCATGCTCGTCATGACACCCTCCTCGTCCGTGGTTCGTTCAGCCGCGCGCGGCCCGCTTGCGCGAGGCACGCGAGAGGTCCACGCTCGATCTTTCACGATACGGGGCCGAGGATCCGCCCGTCAATCGATACCAAAATGAGTAACGAAGACCGGATCACGGGCTGACGTGAACGCCCATACTGTCCCTGTGGCCACGCGGCGCGTGACACAGAACACAATCGTCAGCGCGCGGCGCGCTCGCCCACGCGATGAGGCAGGTGATCAGGCGGGCGATGAGGCGCAGGCGGCGGGCCCCGGGGCGCAGCGCGCCCGAGGCGCACCCAGGACGCCTTACGCCCTCAGGACCGTACGGTGTGTGTGAATATGGCCGCTCCGCTTCCGCGAGGGGCGGCGGCCGGCCCGGTCAGACGTCGAGGAGGACGTCGAACCCGCCGAAGATCATGCGCTTTGCGTCGAAGGGCATCGCCTCGTTGCCCATGTTCATGCGCGGATCTTCCATGGCCTTCTTGCTGCCCTCGTCGCGAACCTCCTTCGAAGGCCAGACGATCCACGAGAAGACGACGACCTCGCCGGGCTCCGCCTTCACCGCGCCCTTGAAATCGGTGACCTTGCCGTCGGGCACGTCGTCGCCCCAGCACTCGACGACGCGCGTCGCGCCGTGCTCCTTGAACACCGCCGCGGCCTTCACGGCCAGAGCGCGATAGGCCTCCTTCTTGTCCGCCGGCACCGGCACAACGAAACCATCGACGTAGCTCATCGTGTTCCTCCTCTGGCTCGGGCCCGATCCGGATGGGCCCCCGGCCCTCGCCTCGAACCCGCGCCGCCCGCCGGCCGGCTCGATGGTCAGGGTCGATGCCCACGTGCCCCACCCGATCGCGGAACGCAACTTCGGTGCGGGGCTCCCGTCAGCCGGGGCCTCCCCTCACCTCCCCCGCCCGTCCCGCCTGCCCAGGCACACGTCCACGTAATCGCGGACCATCCTCTCCAGCGAGAACCGCTCCCGCGCGCGCTCCCACCCCGCCGCCCCCATGCGCGCCCGCAGCGCCGGATCCGCGGCCAGCTCCACGAGCGCCCCCGCGAGCGCCGCCGCGTCGGCCGGCGGCACCAGCCGGCCCGTCACGCCGTCGTCCACCTGCTCGGACATGCCGCCGACGGCGGTGGCCACCACCGGCAGCCCCTCGGCCATCGCCTCCAGCGACGCGTTCGGGCACCCGGCGGGCTCGGCGATCAGCGCGAACATATCGAGATCGCTCAGGAAAGCGCGCGCGTCGGCGAGCTCGCCGACCCACTCGACCGAGAGGCCCGCCGCCATCCGCCGGAGCTCCTCGGCGTGCGCCTCCGCGCCGCGGTCGACGCCTCCCGCGAGGCGCAGCACGTGCGGCGGCAGGCGCGGCGCCGCGAGGCGCAGCGCAGCGAGGAGCTCGTCGAGCTTCTTGTGCGGATGGATCCGCGCCGCCGTCCCGATCGCGAGCCGCGCGCGCTCGTCGCTCGAGGCGCGTCGCGCCGCGGGCGGGCGCGCGCCGAGCGCCACGCCGTTCGGCACCACGTGCGCCGGCGCCCCGAGCACCTCCGCGGCGAGCGCCGCCTCGGCCTCGTACTTGACGATCACCCCGGCCAGGCGCGCGCCGTAATCGCGCGGCGCGCGGTACGGAAGCCCGGGGCGTGGCGACGCGAAGTACCGGCGCAGCGAGGCGAAGTACATCTCGCCCGGGCTGATGTCGAAGAGCGGCACGTCGAGCAGCCCGTCGGCCAGGAGCACCTTGTGCTCGGCGATCACGTTCCACATCAGCACGGCCTCGGGCGGGTCCTCGTCGATCGCGCGCAGCAGGCGCTCCACCGCCTCGGCCGGCTCGATGTCCGCCGGCGGCGGCACCGCCAGCACCGGGATGCCCGCGGCCGCGAGCGCGCGCCGCCCCGGCGTCGGGTACTCCGGCTGCTCCTCGATCACGGCCGCCCGGCCGCGCACGCCCGCCGCCGCGAGGCCGAGCAAGAGGCGACGCGCGCTCGACTGGGCCCCGCCGGTCGAGAAGTTGTTCGTCACGAGGAGCAGCCCGTCCCGCCGGCCAGGGCCGCGGTTCCGCGCGATCGCCCGCGGGTAGAGCCGCGCATAGCCCTCGACCATCCGCGCCGCGCTGAAGTGCCGCGCCACGACCTCCCGGCCGCCCGGTGACGCCGGGAGGGCGCGCGCCGCCGCCACGATCGCGCCCGCGAAGCGCTCCGGCGCGGCGTCGAGCGGCAGGTGGACCAGCGCCGGCGTCTCGGCCGCGATCTCCGCCGTGCCGCCGGCGCCGGTCGCGACCACGGGGAGGCCCGCGGCGAGCGCCTCGAGGTGCGCGAGGCTCAGCCCCTCGTGGGCGCTCGGCGAGACGAGCACGTCGGCCGCCGCGAGCAGGCCGGCCACGTCGGCGACCGCGCCCGCGAAGCGCACCTCGGCGCGCAGGCCGAGCCGGTCGACCTCGCGCTGGATCTCCGCCTCCGCGGCGAGCGCCTGCTCGCTGCGGGGCGAGGCGCTCCCGGCGATCACGAGCCGCGCCGCCCGCGGATCGCCGGCAGCCGCGAGCGCGGCCCGCGTGGCCGCGAGGATCGCGGGCACGAGGTGCAGCCGCTTCTGCGGCCGCGGGTTCGCCACGGCGAGCAGGACGAGGTCGTCCGGCGCGATCTCGAGGCGCCGCCGCCACGCCGCAGCTTCGGCCGTGCGGGTCCGGACGGCGCCCGCCGATCCTGAAGGGTGCGCCGCCTCCACAGGTCCGGCGTCGCGCCCATTCTGGACAGCGCGTTCCAGAATGGACCGCCCGTGCGCGGCGGGCTCCACAGGTCCGGCGTCGCGCCCATTCTGGACAGCGCGTTCTAGAATGGACCGCCCGCACGCGGCGGGCTCCGCCTCCACAGGTCCGGCGTCGCACCCATTCTGGACAGCGCGTTCCAGAATGGACCGCCCGCGCGCGGCCTGCTCCACCTCCACAGGTCCGGCGCCGCGCCCATTCTGGACAGCGCGTTCCAGAATGGACCGCCCGCGCGCGGCCTGCTCCACCTCCACAGGTCCGGCGCCGCGCCCATTCTGGACAGCGCGTTCCAGAATGGACCGCCCGCGCGCGGCCTGCTCCACCCCCACAGGTCCGGCGTCTCGCCCATTCTGGACAGCGCGTTCCAGAATGGACCGCTCGTGCGCGGCGGGCCCCGCCCCTGCCGGCGCGAGTTCGATCCCGTTCCAGACCGTCCGCACCGGGATGGGCAGCGCGCACGCAGCGAGCTCCGCCTCGACCGCGCGCGCGCAAGCCACGAGCAGCGCCGCGCTCTCCGCGCCGAGGCGCTCGAGCCCGGCCGGCCAGCCCGCGGCCACGTTGTGCACCGTGACGAGCGCCCGGTACCCGCGCGCGGAGAGGCGCGCGAGGTCCTCGGCGTCGAGCAGGTGCGCGTGCGCGAGGTCCGCGCCCCACGCCGCGAGCCCAAGGGCGAGCGCGTCGAAGCGCGCCTCACGATCGCCCGGCGCTCCGGACAGGTCGAGCGTCCCCGGCGGCGCGCCGAACGTCGGGCGCGTCGGCCGATACACCGCGTGGAGGCGCGAGCGCACGCCGCGGCGCGGCAGCCCGATCGCGAGGTCGATCGCGATCCGCTCGGCGCCGCCCTGCTGCAGGCTCGTCACGACCTGCGCGACCCGCAGCGCCGCGTCGTCGCACACGTCGAGCGGGGCGTGCCGCACCACGCGCGCGCGCCGCGCCCCGAGCTCGCCCTGGAGCGCGACGTCGAGCGGATCGCCCGCGCGCAGGCGCGCCGCGACGCCCGCCGCGAGCGGCGCATCGAGGTACACGCTCGCGGCGCGAGGCAACCCCGGGCCCCGGCGCGCGCGCGCGGCGCGGCTCAGCTCGCCGCCGGTCGCCCGCAGCAGCTCGACCCATGCCACGGCGTCGGGCTCGGCGCGCGCGGAGGGGTCGGGCGGCGCCATGACGGCGCCGAGCGCGCAGAGCGGCAGCCCGGTGTCGCTCGGCGGCGGGAACGGGTCCGGATCGAGCGCCGCGGACGGGAAAGGCCACGCGCCGCCGCGCACGAGCCACACCGGCCCCGCCGCGAGCACCTCCGCCGCGGCCCCGAGCGGCGCCGCCGTGACGTCGACCGGCGCGAGCCCGGCGAGCCGGAGCGCGCGCAGCGTGCGGCCGGCGCGGGCGCGGTGCGCGGGCGATTCGGCGAAGACGGCGCAGATCGGGCGGCGCATGAGGGGCCGGGCGGCGCGTCTCAGTAAGCCGAGGGATAGCCGCGGAACGGCGCGACGGCGGCCACGTCCGGCGAGCTCGAGATGCGGTCCCGCGAGCGGTAGGAGCCGGCGGCCCCGCGCGGCGCGCCGGCGGCCCCGCGCGGCGCGCCGGCGGACCACGCGGCGGCGCCGAGCTGCTCCACCTCCACGGCCGACGGGGCGCCGCCTGTGTAGACGAACTGCCCGCGCGGGTTCGGCTCGATCGGCACCGACGCGCGCCGCATCGCCCCCTTCACGAGGCAGCGGTAGTGGAGCGTCGATCCGCGCAGGTGCGGCGGGGCGTTCAGCCAGAAGCCGTCGCCCTGCGTCCGGAACGTCATGCCCGGCGGCGCCCCGGGAACGCGCCTGCGGCGGGCCGCCCCGCGCACGAGCAGGCCGACGAGGCCGACGAGCGCGCTCGCCAGGACGAGGCCCCCGCCCACGAACGCAACGATCGCCGCGGTCGACCACGAGCTCGAGGGCGACGTGCGCCTGGTCCCCGCAAGGAGCGGCGCCGCGGGCGTCGAGGGCGCCGCGGCGGCCGGGGCGCTCGCCTCCAGCGCGGCGATGACGCGGAAGCCGTTGTCCGCGTTGCGGCTGCCAGGGTCGTTGCGGTACCGCGCCGCGGCGCGCAGGTGCTTCGCCTCCTTGAGCCACGACCCGCCGCGCAGCACGCGCCGGGGCTTGTCGCCGGCCGGAGGGGTCGTCTGCTCGGGGTCGACCGCTGGGCCGGGCGCGTAGGGACCATACCAGTCGCGGCACCACTCGTAGGCATTGCCGCTCATGTCGTACAGGCCGAGGGCGTTCGGCTGCCGCTGCCCGACAGGCCTCGTCCCGCTCCCCGCGTTGCCCTTGAACCACCCGATGGCGGCGGCGGACTGGTCGTCGTTCCCCCCATGGAACCGCGTCTGCGTGCCCGCGCGGTAGGCGTGCTCCCACTGCGCCTCGGTCGGCAGGTCGAAGACGCGGCCGGTCTTCCGCGTCAGCCAGCGGGTGAACTCGACCGCGTCCTTGAAGGTCACGAGCGTCACCGGATGCATGTCGGTCTGCGGGAAGCCGGGAGTCCTCCAGGTGAACTCCTTCCGCTGCGAGAGGCCCTGGCCGTCGAAGCCGAACCCGCCAGAGGCGCCGACCTCGGCCTCGGTGCGGTAGCCGGTGTCCGCCGCGAAGCGCGTGAACTGCCCGACCGTGACCGGATACTTCCCGAGGTAGAAGTCGCGGCGGAGGGTCACGTCCCGGAGCGCCTCGTCGTCGCCGCGGCCAGCCTCCGTGGGCGGCGAGCCCTGGCGAAAGCGCCCCGCCTTCACCAGCACGAGGTCGAGCTGCGCCCCCCCGAGGTCGATCGCCAGGGCGGGGGCCGAGTCCGCCGCGTGCGCGTCAGCCGGGGCGAGGAGCGCGACGGCGGTCGCGAGCGCGAACACAGGCGAGAGGTGACGGGCGTCGGAGCGGAGCTGCACCGGCCCAGGCTACCAGAGTGCGCGGCCAGCGCGAGCTTGCAGCCTCGGCCGCTGGGCAGGAGCCGGAGAGGCCCAGTCACCTCGCTCGCCCTCGCTCGCGCGAGCTCGCCGGCTCAGGGCCGCTCGACAGCGAGGGGGGCCGCGCTGGGATGTTCGACCCGCCGACTGGCCCGCTCGCGCCGCGCGGAGCGACATGACGTTAATCAAGAAATCTTTACTGTTCTTAACTCAGCACATTTCAGCCCACGCCGGCCGATCCCCTCGCCGCGCGCGGAGCGATGCTGCGTTCATCAAAGCATTTTTGCAGTTCTTGATTCAGCGCACACCCGGCCGATCCAGGCTCGAAGCACGGCGCCGCGACGCCGGCTTGAAGCGATGATGAGCGCCGAGCTCAGGGCTCGACAGCCGTCCCTCGGCGTGTCATTAACCGGACCGAGCGAGCTCTCGTCGCTCCCGGAGCTGCTCGCCCGGCGCGCGGGCGAGCTCGGCGACACCCCGGTGTTCATCTACCTGCTGGAGGGCGAGGCGGAGGCCGCGACGCTCTCGTTCGGCGCGCTCCGGCGGCGCACCGAGACGATCGCCGCCTTCCTGCGCGGGCGCTACGCGTCGGGGAGCCGCTCTGGTCGCAGCGTGTGGTGTGGTTGACGAGCGGCTAGGGAGAGGGAGGAGCCACCCATGCAACAGCACCCTTCCATGGCAGAACGGCGCGGCGGCCACCTCGAGCTCGACCCGTATCCGCCCGGGTTCGATGAAGACCCCTCCCCTGTGTCCGCTCGCATCACGGCCGAGGCTCCCGTCTTCTACGGGGAGCGAGGGCGGTCGTGGCTGGTCTTCCGGCACGAGGACGTCGTATCCTTGCTGCGCGATAGCCGCTTCACGACCGACCGGGCGGCGTGGGAATTCTCCCCGAGCGACGTCCTCCTCTCCTTGAACAACAAGTTCGAGCCCAGGGAAGCTCGACGCGGCGCTGAGCGTAGGGATCGACGTCGTGAGTGACACCATCGAGGAGCGCCGCCGGAAGCCGCTGGGCAACGACGTCCTCACCCTCCTCCTCCAGGCCGAGGAGCAGGGCGACCGGCTGCGCAAGGACGAGCTCGTCGCGCTGGTCGCCGCGGTGCGCGTGGGAGGGACGGAGACAACCGTCCACCTCATCTGCTTCGCGATGCACAACCTCCTCCGGTCGCCCGAGGCGCTCGGCGAGTTCAGGCGCGAGCCCGAGCTCGTCAGGAATGTCGTCGAGGAGACGCTCCGCCACGACAGCTTCGGCAAGCTGGGCATCCCGCGCCATGCGCTCGAGGACGTCGACTTTCAGGGCGCGCGGATCAGGGAGGGACAGATGGTCATGGCCATGCTGAGCAGCGCGCTGCGCAACGAGGCGGTCCGCCCCCGCGCCTCGGCGTTCGATCTCCGGCGCGGCGCCGACGCGGGCATTGCCTTCGGCCGCGGCGCCCACTATTGCATCGGGGCGGCGCTGGCTCGCCTCGACGGGCGGATAGCCATCGACACGCCCCTCAGCCGCTTTCCCGAGATGGAGCTCGCGGGGCCTGCGATCTTCGCTTCGCACCCCTCGATCCGGAAGATGACGTCATTGCCCATTCGCCTGCGCGCCTCTGCGGGATGAGCGCGGCCGCGGGCACGCCGGCGCGGGCACGCCGGCACCAGCCGATTTTCCTGGGCGGGCGCGACGCCGCCGCGAGACACCCCGGGATCCATGCGCGCGCTCATCGGCGCGCGCATGATGCGACCAACACACATCAGGGATCAACCATGCGCACAATCGCCTCGTCCTTCATCGCTCTCCTCGGCGCCGCCGCGCTCGTGGGCTGCTCTTCCTCGGACCCCGGCACCGACCCGCCGGGGGACCAGACGCCCGGGAACGAGATGCTGGAGCCTCCGGCCGAGGGCACCGGCGTGCAGTATCGAATGAACTCCACGATCGAGCCGGGGACGGAGGTCGAGCGCTGTCAGCTCTTCGTCGCGCCGCCGGAGGGGCTCAACATCAACCGGGAGAAGGTCCGGTTCTCGACCGGCAGCCACCACGTGCTCCTGTACACGACGCCCTACACCGAGATCCCGGCGGCGACGCGCGACGGCACTCCCATCGACGCGACCGAGGTCCACGACTGCAGCAAGGGCCCCCAGGCCTACTGGGAGGTCAACGGCGTGGTCGCAGGCTCCCAGTCCCCCGACGGCAACTCCTTCCTCGGCGACCTGCCGGAGGGGGTGGCGCTCAAGGTCGCTCCGGGCACGGTGCTCCTCATGAACACCCACTACCTGAACTCCTCGGCGAAGCCCCTCGATACCGATGCCCGCATCAACCTCTACACGATCGCGGATGACGAGGTGAAGACCGAGGCGGGCATGCTCTTCCACTACAACCCGTTCATCAGCGTGCCGCCGCGCGGGACGTCCTCGTCGCAGATGCGCTGCACCACCGAGAACGACATCTCGGTCGTGAGGATCCAGTCGCACATGCACCGCCGCGGCGTCGGCTACGTCGCCCGCAAGGTCGACGCCGACGGCAAGACGACGGAGCTCTATGCCCACGACCGCTGGGAGGGGGTCCCGTCGCAGGAGTTCACGCCGTTCCTCGAGGTCAAGGCGGGAGAGGCCCTGGAGTACCGCTGCGACTTCAAGAACACCGAGGACCGCAACATCGCGCAGGGCCTGACCACGAAGGACGAGATGTGCATGCTGATCGGGCCTTACTTCCCGCGGTCCGCGGCCTACGAGAACTGCAGGGACGAGGCGGGCTTCTTCACCCCGACGTGGACCGGCTCCGGGACGTCCACGTGCGCCGAGGCGCTCTCGTGCATCAACAGCACGCCCAACGGGGACGATGCCGCGTTCTACGGCTGCGTGGTGAACACCTGCGCGAGCGTCGGGCCTCAGATCTCGGAGGTGCTCTCCTGCCAGGTCAACGGCGCCTACGGCGCGTGCGACGAGGACTGCAGTCAGGACGCCGAGGCGTGCAACACGTGCATCGTCACGGCATGCGGCGCGGCGGTGGAGGCCTGCGAGGTCGCCACGTGCGACTGAGCTGAGCAGGAGGGGCGCCGCAGGATGGCGCCCCTCCGGGCTCGTCGCCGCCGGGCAGCATCAGGAGCGCGAGCGCGCGCGACCCCTCGGCCCAGGCGACACGCGACACGCGACACGCGACACGCGACACGCGACACGCGACACGCGACACGCGACACGCGACACGCGACACGCGACACGCGACACGCGACACGCGACACGCGACACGCGACACGCGACGCACCCACGCCTGAGCCAAGCTGGCAGATCCAGCTCCAGCCCTCTCGGCGCAATTCGTCCCCTCTTGACAGACTGAAGCTGCTCGTGGTCCGCTCATCGTGGACGACGTATGCGCTGTATCGGAATCGGGCTGCTCGCGGGATCAGCGTCCCTGCTCTCGGCGTGCTGCTCGATGACAGCGGCCGTCTCCCCGAGGGGGCAGTCGCCATCGGGGGCGTCCCACGTCCTCCGGCGGCGGGTCCGCCATCGGCCGCGGCCTCGATCAGGCCATGTCGCTCGCCGTCGAGGACCTGATCTTCGCTCAGAGGGGACCGCGCACGACCGGACCAACCACGGACAAGGAGGGGTGTCATGATGAGGAGTGGAGGGTGGGGGATGGTGGCTCTCGGGCTCACGGTGCTCACGGCCGCATGCGGGAGCGAGACCCCCGACGCGGGCGAGCGCCCCACCCCCATCCGGCGGATCCCGATCGTCGAGAACGAGTTCACCCCGGTGGAGCTCGAGGCGACGGTCGACACCCTGATCGCCGAGATCAACGAGAGCTCGTTTGAGCCGATGCAGATGGCGCTCGTGCTGAAGAGCGCCGTCGGCTTCTGGACATCGGTCATCACGGCGGCGAACCGCGCCATGGGTGAGCTCGAGGTCACGGGGACCGTGATCGGGCCGCTCGTACCGCAGGACGATGTCGAGGTAGCGAAGCAGCTCCTGAATGAACAGATCGAGCAGACGGTGGCGGACGGCGCGGAGGGGCTCGGCATCGCGCCCTTGAACGACGACCAGGCAGCCGTCGTCGACGAGGCGATCGCGAAGGGGGTCCACGTGGTGACGCTCGACACCGACGTGGCGACCTCGAAGCGCGCGATCCACGTGGGCACCCTCGACAGGTCTGCGGGGGCGACAGCAGGGGAAACCCTGCTCGCGATGCTGCCCCCGGCCCCGGGTACGGTGATCATCCACGGCAACGCCGACGAAGCCTGGAGCAGCGGGATCGATCGAACGCAGGGCGCCCAGGAAGTGTTCGAGGCGGCCGGCTACGAGGTCCTGGTGCGGCAATCCTCCTGGAACCCCGACGGCGAGGCCGAGGACGTCGAGGGGATGACAGCCGAGCTCGAGACCGCGGACCCGCCCGTCGTGGGCATGCTCGGCCTGTTCAACATCTCGTACCGGTGCGCGATGGCCGCAGAGGCCGCGGGCAAGACGGACATCCCCATCGTCGCCTTCGACTTCGATCCGAAGACCGTCGACTACATGCGAAAGGGGCGCATCAAGGCCACGCACATCCAGCGGCAGTACTACCAGGGTTATCTCGTGCCCTACATCCTCTACGGCATCAACAGCATCGGCCTCGAAGCGACCAAGGCGATCCTCGCGCCGCAGATGGTCGACGACAGCCGCGTGAACACCGGCCTCGACGTGGTCCCGGGGGACAAGATCGACGCCTACAACGACTTTCTCTACTCGATCGACGCGAACCAGTAGCGGCGTCGCGGCTCGGCCTCGCCGCCCGTCGCTCGGCCTCGCCGCCCGTCGCTCGGCCTCGCCGCCCGTCGCTCGGCCTCGCCGCCCGTCGCTCGGCCTCGCCGCCCGGCCTCGCCGCCCGTCGCTCGGCCTCGCCGCCCGTCGCTCGGCGGCGCGCCCGCGTCGGCCGCGTCAGGGCTCCGCGAGGAGCTCGGCCGCGAGTCGGGTCCCGAGCTCCACGGCCCTGGCGTGATCCTCGACGGGATCCACGACCGCCCCCGGCCCGCTGAAGGCAATGTAGGTCACGCCGCTCTCCACCCCGACGCCGGGCTGCTCGATGCCCAGGCCCCGCGCCATCGCGTACGAGCCCATCCCGATGGCGTCGCACTCCCCTGTGTCGCCGAGGATGCCATAAGCGACGGTGTCGCCGCGGATGACCGCCACGACGGCCCCGAGCTGGAGACCGGCGTCCGCGTGGCTCCATGTCACGACCGGGCACTCGGCCGGCCAGCCGTTCGGGGCGACCACGAACGGGAGCGAGACCGAGTCGAGCGCGTTCCCGCGGGAGTCCGTAAGGGCCGTGTGGGGGACGTCCGAGGGACACTCGGCGGACGCGTGGGAGAGACCATCGCAGTCGATCGCCATCCCCGCTTGCCAGAAGTACGCCCCGCTCAGCGCACAGACAGGGATGCTGGGCTCCTGGCCATCGAACGAGTTCCGGAAGAGCCCCGACGAGACCTGATCGCACGACGCCGTGAGCGCGAGCAGGTCGGCGGCCGTCGGCGGGACGGGCGCCTGACCCCCGCCAGCGCCGCCCACGCCGGGGCCGCCGCCCGCCGCGCCGCCGCCAGCGCCGCCCACGCCGGGGCCGCCGCCCGCGCCGCCGCCGCCCGCCGCGCCGCCGCCAGCGCCGCCCACGCCGGGGCCGCCGCCCACCGCGCCGCCGCCAGCGCCGCCCACGCCGGGGCCGCTGCCGCCGTCGCTGAACTCGAGGTCGCCGACCCCGGAGAGGCTCGTGCAGGCGGAGAGGCCGGAGAGCGCCAGCGCCGCGAGCCCTCCCGCGATACAGGCCCTCGGCCCGCCCGGCGCCGGCGCTCGCATCAGAACGCCCCCTGGAGCGCGATCCCCCCCAGGCCTACCCCGGCGCTCCAGACCACGCCGCGCCGCGCTTGCGGCAGCGCGCCCGCGGCGTCGGGCGCGCCGTCGCCGCCGGGCGCGCCGTCGCCGCTGGACCGCACCACGAGCAGCACCACGCCCGCCGCGGCCGAGGCGGCGCCGACGATGAACCCCACGGTCGACACGTGGCCCAGCGTCGTCGCGGCGTCGGCGTCACCCTGCAGCTCGGCCGGGCAGCGCCGGCCGTCGCACTGCGACTTGATGTCGGACACCTTGGAGAGCGACGCGATGCCCGTCGCGGCGCCGACACCGAGGCCCACCGCCCCGAGCCCGAACGCGATGCCGGCCGGCAGCAGCGAGCCGCCGCCCCCGGCCTGCGGGGCGGTCGGCGCGGTCGGGGCCGCGGGCGGCGGCTTCAGCGCCGCGCGGACGCCGGCGAGCTCGGTCTCGGCGTCCCTGCGCGCCTCGAGGAACGCCGGCGGCGGGTCGTCCGGGAGCGCCTCGCCGAGCACCTGCTCGTACAGGGCGCGCGCGGCCTCCAGGTTCCCGAGCTTGCGCTGGCACCGCGCCATGTAGAGCACGAGCGTCGGCGCGTGATAGAGCCGGTCCGCCTCCTGGAACGCGTCAAACGCCTCCTGCCACCGGTCGGCGCCGTAGAGCTTGAGCCCCTCGTGCGCCCTGGTCCGGGCGAGCTGCTGCGCGTCGGCCGAGGCGCCGGCCGGCGGATCCGCCGCGAGCGCGGGCGCCGCGGCCAGCAACGTCACCACGAACGCGCACCGGCGAAGACAGTTCGAGAGCATCATCATCCTTTTCATCACAGACCGAAGATCGCGTTGTCCTTGTCGCCCGCTGCGTGGCCCTGCGCCCGCACACGCGAGCTCGCCGCCGCGGCGGTCGATAGACTAGGGGGGATCGCGCGCCATCGTCCAGCGGCGACGCGGGCGGCGAGCGGTCCGGCTCCCGGGCGTGACGGGCGCGCTCGCCCGCGAGGTCCCCGGCGCGACGGCCGCGCGACGGCCGCGTGACAGCGGCGGCGCGACGGCGGCTCGGCCTCATGCATGTCGCCGCGCGCACATCGCTCACACGCCGCGCGCGGTCTTCCGCCAAGATCGCCTCACGGAAACGGATCGGATACATTGAACGTGCTACTCGCTCCCTCATGTCCGGTGTCATCAAACGCTCGGATGGACCAGCGACGAGAGCTCGGTTGAGGCTCGACAATGTCTTGACGGATGAGCGGTCGCTGGTGGAGCTGCTCCGGGTCGTCACCGTCGACGTGCACGAGGCGGCGAGCGTCGAAGAGGCGCTGCATCGCACCATCGCGCACATCTGTGACCACCTGAGCTGGCCCGTTGGACACGCGTACGTGCCGGCCGCGGACGACCCCTCTCTGCTGCTCCCCACGGCGCTCTGGTACATCAACGATGAGGTGAAGTTCGCGACCTTCAAGGCGGTCACGGAGTCGATGCAGTTCACCTCGGGGGTCGGGCTGCCAGGGAGGGTGCTCGCCAGCAAGCAGCCGGCGTGGGTGCGGAACGTCGCGGAGGACGCGAACTTCCCGCGCGCCAGGCTCGCGAAGAACCTGGGCGTCAAGGCGGGGTTCGCGTTCCCCGTGATGGTGGGCGCCGACGTGGTGGCGGTGCTGGAGTTCTTCTCCGACGCCGAGCACGGCGACGACGGGACGTTCACCCGGACCATCGGCCGCATCGCGCGGCAGCTCGGCCGCCTTTTCGAGCGCAAGCACGCGCAGGAGATGCTGAGCCGCGAGCGGGATTTCCTGGCGGGCGTGATGGACCTCGTGGACGGCCTCATCGTGGTGCTCGACGCGCGCGGGCGCATCGTCCGCATGAACCGCGCCGCCGAGCGGGCGCTGGGCGACGCGCTCGGGTTCCTCGAGCCCCGGTACCTCTGGGATCTCACGCCCGATCCGGAGGCGTCAGCGCAGCTCAGGGGCCTGTTCGAGGAGCTCGGCGCGGGCGCGCCGAAGAAGCAGGTGGAGGTCCCGTGGACGGCGCGGGACGGCGCGCGCCGGGTGACCGCCTGGTCCGGCGCGGTCCTGCGCGGCAAGGACGAGGGGGCCCGGTTCGTGATCATGACCGGCATCGACATGACGGAGCGGAGGCGCGCCGAGGAGGAGCGCGCGCGGCTCCAGGAGGAGGTGATCCAGGCGCAGGACGCGGCGCTGGCGCGGCTGTCCATGCCGCTCATCCCGCTCGGCGACGACGTGGTGGTCCTGCCGCTCATCGGCCCGCTGGAGGCCCAGCGCGCGCGGCGCATCGTCGAGGTGCTGTCGCGCGGCATCGCCGAGCGCCGCACGCGGATCGCGATCATCGACCTGACCGGCGTGGACGAGCTCGATCCGCGGTCGGTGGAGGCGCTGCTCGAGGCGGTGCGGGTCGCGGGCCTGCTCGGCGCGCGGGTGGTCCTCACGGGGATCCGCCCCGAGGTCGCCGGCCGCCTCGCCGCCGGCGGGGCAGACGTCAGCCGGCTCTCGGTGAAGGGCTCGCTGCAGAGCGGGATCGCGTTCGCCCTGGCGAGCCGCTGAGCCGCTGAGCCGCGCGCGGCGCGCGGCATGGCGCGGAGCGCCCGTCGAGGACGGGACCTCGGAGAGCGACCGCCCCTGGGCCCATGTCCCCTCGAGCCCGGGACGCGTGTCATCCGTTCGACACCGAGACCGCATCATCGCTGCATCGGACAGGGACGATCATGACTCGGCTGTGCCCCTGTTCCGTGCTGTAATGCGAAGATCCCGAGAAAGGTTCGGTGCAACGATATGCGATTGACGTCTTCCCTCTCGAAGCGGTGCGCGTGGGTCCGTCTGCAGTTGCTCGTGTCGGCGCTCGCCATGGCCGCGTGCGTGGCCGAGGCGCCGCTGGACGGGGAGGTAGGCCCGGAGACGGACATCCTCGGGGAGCACAGCGACGCGCTCTCGACGCGCGTCCGGCTCATGGCCGCGAACCTCACGAGCGGCACGAACCAGAGCTACGATCCCGGGCACGGCAGGCGCATCATGCAAGGTGTGAAGCCGGATATCGTGATGCTGCAAGAGTTCAACTACGGCAGCAACAGCACGTCCGACATCCGCGCCTTCGTGGACCTCGCGTTCGGCACCGGCTTCAGCTACTACCGCGAGGCCGGGGCGCAGATCCCGAACGGGGTCGTGAGCCGGTGGCCGATCGTCGCGTCCGGCGAGTGGGACGACTCCTCGGTGAGCAACCGGGACTTCGCCTGGGCGCGGATCGACATCCCCGGTCCGGTCGACCTCTGGGCCGTCAGCGTCCACCTCCTGACCTCGAGCGCGGGCGCGCGCAACACGGAGGCGACGCAGCTCGCCTCGTTCATCGACGCGGTCGTGCCCGACGGCGATTACCTGGTCATCGGCGGCGATTTCAACACGTCGGTCAGGAGCGAGTCGTGCATCGCGACCTTGAACAACGAGGGTGTCGTCGTCACGTCCAGCCCCTATCCCGCCGACGCGAGCGGGAACACGAACACCAACGCGGGCAGGACCAAGCCCTATGACTGGGTGCTCGTCGACGGCGATCTGGACCCCTTCGAGACCGCCGTCACGATCGGCGGGAGCAGCTTCACGAACGGCCTCGTGGTGGACACGCGCGTCTACTCGCCGATCACGGCCATCAGCCCGGCGCTCTCGGCGGACAGCGGCGCCTCGAACATGCAGCACATGGGCGTCGTGCGCGACTTCCTGATCCCCGACGGCAGCGGCGGCACCGGCGGCACCGGCGGCACCGGCGGCACCGGCGGCAGCGGCGGCACCGGCGGCACCGGGGGCACCGGCGGCACCGGCGGCACCGGCACGGCCACCGTGATCATCAACGAGATCCTCGCGAACGAGCCTGGCAGCAACCCGGACGGCGAGTTTGTCGAGATCGTCAACATCGGCACCGGGACCGCCGCGATCGGCGGGTGGAAGCTCGCCGACAGCTCGGCGACGCGGCACACCTTCCCCTCCGGCGCGTCGCTCGCCCCGATGACGGCCGTGGTGGTGTACGGCAGCGCCGGGGCCGTGCCCGGCGGCGTGAGCGGAGCCGTCGGGGCGTCCTCGGGCGCGCTGGGCCTCGGCAACAGCGGCGACACGATCACGCTGCAGACCGCCTCGGGGGCGACCGTGGATACCGTGACGTACGGGAGCGCGCTCGCGAACACGGACGGTGTGTCGATGAACCGCAGCCCCGATCTGTCCGCAGGGGCGTCGTTGTTCGTGCTCCACAGCAACCTCGGCGGGAGCTCGTCCCCGGGCAAGCGCGTGAACGGCACGGCGTTCTGAGGCTAGCCGGCGTGATGGGCGGGGAAGAGTGGATCGACCCGCCAGGACGCCAGGGACGTCGCGCACCCTATCCAGTCGGCAGCTGGCTCGCTCTCTCCGTTCTCCCCAACCGGAACCCGGACTGGGGCTCGGTCAACGTGACGTGACGAGCAGATCTGCCCCGGCCCCCGCCGCCCCGAGCTGCGCTGGGCGCGCCATCGCCGCGCCCTGGCGCTCACGCTTCCTCCAGCTGCTCCCCCTCGATCGCGATACGTGATCCGCCTCACGATCCCGGCACCCAGGCCGCCGGCGCGATGGTACAAGACGAGCTCGCACGCGCCATGAGCACCACCCTCCCCGCCTCTCTCACCGACCTCCCGCTCCTGCGGGGCCGCAATCCCCTCGCCCGCCGCGTCCAGACCCGGCATGGCTTCCCCATCCTCCCCGGCGGCTTCCCGGTCGTGGGCCACATGCCGGCGATCGCCGTCGACGAGCTCGGCCTGCTCCGCGAGGGCCAGCGCCGCTTCGGCTCCCTCTTCTTCTGGAGCCAGGGCTTCAAGGAATGGCACCTCGTCTACGCCTCGAACGAGGCCTTCTCGCTCTTCAAGAGCAAGGCGCTCGACTCCTCGTATCTGACCGAGGGCGGGCTCGGCAACCTGTTCGGCCAGACGCTGATGGCCCACGACGGCGCCTCGCACCGCCACATCCGCACCGCGATGAACGGGCCCTTCTCGCCGAAGGGCCTCGACGCCGCGGAGGTCGGCGCGATCGTCGCGACGAGCGTCGAGCGCAGGGTCCGCTCCTGGCTCGGCCGGCGCGACGTCCTGGTGCTGCGCGAGACCCGCGAGCTGGCCCTGGAGGTGATGTTCAAGATCACCGGCGTCGAGGACGACGAGCTCCCCGAGTGGCGCCACCACTACGAAGATCTGATGCTCCTGGTCCTCAACCTGCCCTTCGACGTGCCGGGCTCGCCGCGACGCCGCGGCCTCCGCGCCCGCGACTGGATCGACGCGCGCGTCCGCCGGATCCTCGCCGACGTGCGCGCCCGCGGCGAGGCGAAGGGTCTCCTGCCCGCGCTGCTCCAGGCCCGCGACGAGGACGGCGAGCCCCTCTCGGAGGAGGATCTGGTGGGCAACCTCCGCCTGCTCCTCCTCGCCGGCCACGAGACCTCGGCCTCGACGATGGCCTGGTGCGTCGCCCACCTCGCCGAGAGCCCCGCGATCTGGCGCGCGCTCCGCGAAGAGGCGTCGAGCGCGCCGGATCTCCCGCGCTCGCCCGCGGATCTCCGCCGCTTCCCCTTCGCCGAGGCCGTGTTCCGCGAGGCGCTCCGCCTCCACCCGCCGGTGGCCGCCGACGCCCGCCGCGCCGTCGCCGATTTCGAGCTCGAAGGCCGCGCGGTCCCCGGAGGGACCATCGTGGCGATACCGCTGGTCCTGCTCTCGCGCGATCCCGAGCTCTACCCGGATCCGGACAGCTACCGCCCCGAGCGCTGGCTCGGCCGCAAGGAGGCGATCTCACCGCTCGAGATCGCCCAGTTCGGCGGCGGCGCGCACTTCTGCCTCGGCTATCACCTCGCCTGGATGGAGATCGTCCAGTTCCTCGTCGCGCTCGGGCGGCTGCTCCCGGCCTCCGGCCCCAGGCTCCAGGGCGGATTCCCTGCCTCGCGCTACCTCCCGGTGCTCCGCCCCGCGGCGGGCACGCGCGCCCGCTTCGACGGCTGAGCCACCGCCGGGCCGGCGCGCGCGCCGCCGTCGAAGCGATCGGCTCAGGCGCGCTGGGCGTGCGGTGAGCGGCGGTAGACGATCCGGCCGCCTGTCTTCGACAGCGCGTAGGCGAACCCGAGCTCGAGGTTGGAGCGGGTGACGACGCTCCCGAGATCCACGCCCTGCTCCACCATCAGCCGCGCCGCCGCCACCTGGCCGGACTGAAGTAATTTGAATTACAAAATCTACCCTGCAAAAAAACGACGCGACCGCCGCCGATCGCGTGAAGGATGAGCGGGCTCACCAGCATTCAAGCGAGCGTGCGGTGCTGCTCGACGATCCTGGCCCAGCGCCCAGCGCCCGGCCCCCCGGCGCCCTCGGCCTGGAGGAGCCCACCTCACCGGCCGGGCTCCGACACGGACCTCGAGCCGGAAGCGAGCCCCCGCCTGACCTCTTCCACGCGGAGCGCGACGGTCACCGATCGAGCTTCGCGCCATCCAACACGCGCCGGAGCACCAGCAGCGAACCGATCGTGATCCCCACATAACGACATCGTCGCTTTGCAGCGCGCCGCCCGGCGGGCGAACGGCGCTCCTTTGCAGGTGAGTTCACGGACCGCTCCGGCGCGGCGCCGACATCGTCTATTTTGTGGGCCGAGCCAGGAGACTTCGCGGCAGCGCGTGAGCCATGGACAGGACATCTCGCAAGAGACGGTAGTTCTTGCCCCGACGGTAAATCGTATTAACATCCCTGTCGCGCTCGCCCCCGGCTCATCGCCGGATGCAGCTGGGCGCGAGCAGTTCGTCGCAAGTTCGTCAACGCGACGAGTCGATGAGGCCACGTGTCATGACATCGTGGCCTCCGGCGACGCACGCCCAGGAATGGGCGAGCGCGCCCGATCGGCTCGTCGGGCAGGGCGCGGCGCTCTACCGCGCTCGCCTGGACTCCGTGTCTCTTCGTCCGTGAGCGCGCGCCCACCGACGTGGCGCGCGCTCGTCACTGTGGCCGTTTCCTGGAGGTTTCATGCTGTTCAATCGTTCGAGTTCGAACATCCCCGTCCGCACCTCGTCTGGTCTCGGCTCCGCCGGCGCATGGCGGAGGGCGCGGCACGCCGCGCTGGCCGCGCTCGCGCTCCTGCCCGCTTCGTGCGCGGACTTCGATCAGGGCGACGGGGATCTCGACGATTCCAGCGAGATGTCCGAGCTCTCGGAGGGCGAGCTCGGCGAGGCCGCCGAGGAGCTCACGCTGCCGTTCGCGATCGATCGGCGAAAGTCGCTCATCGTCACGGACGTCGATATCGTGTCCCAGTTCTCGCTGCAGGCGGTGCTCCAGCAGCTCATCACCCAGTCGGGCGTCTCGGGCCTGACACCCCTCACGCTGTTCCGCCGGATGATGGACACCCACCGGACCACCGCGAACGGGGTCTTCTCCTCCGTCCAGCACTGCGACGCCGTGGCGGCCAATACGGCCGATATCTATCCCCCCGGGTCCTCGAACCCGGCCGAGCAGCCCACCGGCTCGATCAACGGGTGGCCGGTCCTCTGCCCGCGCGCCGTGGGGGACGAGGCCGCGAGTGATCCGTTCGCCGACCCCAACGCCGACAGCGCGTACATGGCCACGACCCTGTCGAACCGCTTCGACCTCGCGCCTCCGGACGGCTCCAACTGCGGTGAGTACCGGGTCGTCTTCGCGAGGAAGGGCGGCGCGTCCGACTCGAACAGCCTCCAGCGGAACTTCATCATCTTCGAGGCGCGGCTGCCCAACCCGAACCCGAGCCAGGGCCGGGCGGCGTGCCTCCCGGTGGTCAACTTCTGGCTGAACCAGTCGGACCCCGCGAAGAGCGTGACGACGCGGAAGAACGAGCTCCTGAACTTCTACTTCACCGGCCTCACCGGGTTCGCGCCCGTCGTCCACATCGACCACTACGGCCACGCGGCCGGGCCGGACCACGGCCAGATCCGGACCAACGAGTTCCTGAACGGCACGACGCCGCCCGCCGCCTGGTCGCTCCGGGAGTTCAGGCTCATCCACGGCACGAGCGGCAGCCCCTCGCTGAACATCGTCCCTTCCTTCGTCAAGGACAACCCGGCCGCGCGGCTCTTCTCGCCGGCCGCGTCGAGCGATGCGCGGGTCACGAACTTCCGGAGCACCGTCTTCCCGAACGTGGTGGAGCGGCTCGCCGCGACCGACGACATCAACCGCTTCGCGTACCCGTCGGCCCTGCCCGACTCGAACAACGCGGGCGAGAGCCTGATGATTCCCCTCCAGAACAACTACCTGAACGCGATCGGCACCGGGACGTCGACGCTGAGGACCAACATCGAGAACAAGCTGACCACCCTGCTGGGCAGCGACCTGTCCGGCACGGCCGGCAACCTGTCCGTGGACCAGGTCGTGGCCCGCGCCGAGACCCTCGCCTGCTCCGGGTGCCACGAGCCGCAGGACCGCAACGGCAACCCGGCGAGCGCCTTCGACGTCGGCGTGCCGAGCGGCCCCTTCCCGAACACGCTCGTCTTCACCCAGACCTCCGAGAAGACGGAGCCGATCAGCGCGAGCAACCCGAGCGGTCCACGGCGCTTCCTCATCTCGCCGGCCCTCATCAACGTGTTCCTCCCGTTCCGCGAGAAGGTGATGACCGATTACCTCCTCAACAACCCGATCCTCGGGTTCGAGAAGCCGGGCGCGTGGACCTCGCCGCAGGCGTTGCTCGCGGTCCACACGGGCCGGGTGAAGGAGGGCATCTCGTCGCTGGAGGTCCGGACGCCGGCGTCGTTCAACGCGATCGTCAGCCCGAACTTCAGCACCGCGGGGTTCACGCCGGTGGGCAACAAGATCAAGCTCGATCTCTTCATCTCGAAGGTGCAGCCGAACCCGAGCTGGGTCGGCACGATCGAGGTGCTGATCTCGATCCCGTCCGCCGGCATCAACAACCAGTGGGTCGGGAACGTCGTGCTCAACAGCTTCACCCGGGGCGCGTTCAACGTCATCCCGTTCCCGCAGCTCGCGGCGGCCACCATCACCGCGCTCAACGCCGCGCCGAGCGACGTGAAGCTGCAGTTCAACCTGAACGTCACGGCCAACTCCGGCCCGTACTACCTGGACAACGTCCGGTTCGAGAACTGAGCCCCGCCGCGCTCGCCAGCGCCCTCCCCGAGCGCCGATGACCGGCGCTCGGGGATCCCTTCTCCTGCCACGAGGCTGAGGCACCCCCTCAAATTCTTCGGAAAATTCACAGGGAGGCGGGGAGACGGGGAGGGAAATCTTCAAATACTCCCCTCCTCCCCGCCTCCCTGTTCAATTTCTCCGCTGAAAATGGCTGCAAATGAGGGGATTTCTCGGGCCGCGAGGAGCTCACGCCCATGAAGAGCTCCTCGCCGACGTCGCTGTAACGTAGAAAGCGGCACAAGCAGCTCTGGCTAGGACGCCGAACAGGTTGAAACCCGAGAAAATGAACCACAGAGGCACAGAGGGCACAGAGGTTTTTTGTTGTTCCTCTGTGTCCTCTGTGCCTCTGTGGTTCCAATCTATTCATTCCCGGGCGATCCAAGCTGATCGGTGCGCTAGGCGAGGCTGGGTGGCTCCCACCGCCAGGCCAGGACCACGATGAGCGTCGTGCACGCGATCTCGATCAACGCAAAGAAGAGATAATAGCCGGTGGGGTGACCGATCCAGAGCGTCCCCGCGACGGCCGCGGTCTTGATGATGCCGGCGACGATGTTGGCCCACCGGTTGGCCCGATGCGGCAGGACGCGCGACAGGAGCGTCATCGCGATCGGGATCTCCATGAGCACGGCGGCGCCGAAGAGGAACTCGCCGGTGATCTGGAGTGAGCCGACCTGGCCGCGCAGGAACTGCGCCAGGAGCGTCGAGTCCATCAGCCCCATGACGTCGGCATAGAGGTAGTTGAACATCGCGAAGACCCACAGCGCCGAGAGGAGGCGTTTCATGTCCCGGGGCGGCGGGTGGATCGCGGCGGACGGGGTCGAGAGCGTGCGTTCCGGGTGCGGCATGCGGCCAACCTAGCGGTTCGTCCGCGTTCAGTCGCTGATTGAATCGGCAGACTCGCTGTGCAACGGTGCACAGGTGGACTGGGACGACCTGCGGCATGTGCTCGCCCTCTCGCGTCACCGGACGCTGAGCCGGGCTGGCGTCGAGCTGCGGACGACCCACACGACGGTAGCGCGCCGCATCCGAGCGCTCGAGGAGCGCCTGGGGGTCCGGCTCTTCGCGCAGATGCCCGACGGCTACGAGGCCACGGCGGCGGGCCAGGACGTGGTGGAGGTCGCCGAGCGGACCGAGGCCGAGCTGCTTGCGCTCGAGGCGCGGGTGCTCGGCCAGGATGCGCAGCTCCAGGGGAAGCTGCGCGTGTCGACGATGGACATGCTCTTTCGCGTGTACCAACCGGCGTTCTCGTCGTTCGCCGAGCGCTACCCGGGCATCGAGCTGACGGTCGCCTCCGGCGACAGCGAGGTCAGCCTGCCGCGCCGCGAGGCGGACGTCGTGTTGCGCATGACGCGCTCGCCCCCCGAGCACCTCGTGGGACGCAAGGTCGGCCGCATCCAGTTCGCGGTGTACGCGAGCAAGGCCCTCGTCGAGCGCGCGGGGCCGCAGGCGAGCTACTCCGACTTCCCCTGGATCCACTGGGACGAGCGGCTCGACCCGCGGTGGCTCGACGCGTGGCTCGCGGCGAATGTTCCGGACGCGCGCATCGCGATGCGGGTGGATTTCGGCTCGCTGGCGACCCAGGAGGCGGTCGCCGCGGGCGTGGGCGCGCACTTCCTCGCCTGCATCGCGGCGGGCGGCGACCCGCGGCTCGCGCGCATCGGCCCGATCGACCCCGCGTACGACCGCGATCTCTGGCTCCTGACGCTCCCCGAGCTGAAGAACGTGAACCGCATCCGCGCGTTCATGGATCACATGACCGAGGCCCTGTCGGTCTGACGCCGCGCTCGCACGCCAGCCGCGCGAGCGCCGACGCTGGGCCACCGCGCACGCCGGTATCGAAGCCCCAGGCGCCAGAGCGACTCGACGACGCCGAGCAGGACATAGGCGCCGATCAGCCAGACGACGACGAACCCCGGCGCCCACCGGGCCGAGATGAGCGCGCTCGACCCGAGGGCGAGCGCGGCGAGCACCGCTGTGCGGGCGTCGAGGCGCAGATCCTTGAACGAGCGGAACCGGATCGTCGACACCATGAGGAGCGAGAGGAGGAGCGTCGTCGCGAGGACGGCCGGCGCCGCGCCGGCGCCGCCGGGCTGCCCGGCCGCGGCGCGGTGGGTCATCACGATCGCGACGAGGATCCCGGCCGCGCCGGTGACGGGCAGGCCGACGATGTACCTCGGGGGCGCCGCGGACCGGGCCGCGTCGCGGGTCGCGAGGACGTTGAAGCGAGCGAGCCGGATCGCGCCGCACGCGATGAACACGAACCCGCCGAGCACGCCGGCGAGGCCGAGGCGGTGCAGCGCCCACTGGTACACGAGCACCGACGGGGCCACGCCGAACGAGACGAGATCGGCGAGCGAGTCGAGCTGGAGGCCAAACGCGCTCTGGGTGCGCGTCATCCGTGCGACGCGGCCGTCGAGCGTGTCGGAGAGCATCGCGAAGAGGATGAGGAGCGCGGCGCGCTGGAAGTCGTCGTCGGACCGCGCCGAGGCCGAGAGCCGCACCGAGTCGAAGCCGCAGAAGACAGAGGAGAGGGTGATCAGGTTGGGGAGGAGGTACAGGGGCCTCCTCGGCGCGGGCCGCGGCCGCCGCGCCGCCCCGCCGCGCGGCCGCTCGGGAGGCGCGCCCGGCCCCTGCCCTGCGCTCGCCGCGCGCCGCGGCCCGACGGCGCCCCGCGCTGCTGGATGACGTTCTGACATGAAGGATGGCGATCCCGCGGACATCGGCGTCGCGCGGCAAGGGGCCGGCGGCCCGACGTGCGCGCTCGGCCGGCCTCGTAGTACACGAGGCCGCTCGCCTTCAAGCCGAGAGTCGGCCGGCCTCGTGGTACACGAGGCCGCTCGCCTTCAAGCCGAGAGCGCGCGCGCAGCCCGCACGACCGTCAGAGCACGACCGCGAGGACGCCGGCGCCGATGAGCGCGACGGCCCAGGCCCGGTCGAGGTTGAACCAGGCCGTGCGGAGGATCGCGACGCCGAGCTTGTGGTAGACGACGAGCGCGACCGCGGCGGCCGCCGCCATCATGGCGGCCGTGTGCACGAGGACGGCGGCGAGGTAGCCCGGAGGGCTCGTCAGCGACAGGCCCGCTGCGCTGTGGCAGCCGCCGCCATGGCACGGCGCCGGGTTGTCCGCGCCGAGCAGAAAGACCGGCAGCAGCATGAGCCCCGCGCCGTGCGCGGTGGCCATCAGGAAGGACCACCAGGTCAGGTCGCGGAAGCCCACGCGCATCCCGACCCACCGCGGGTGGCGCGGCCTCACGAGCTTCAGCACGCCGAACGCGACCAGCGCCGCCGCCGTGAGCCAGCGGAGCGCCGAGGCCGGGACGCTCGCCAGCCCGAGCCCGAGCAGCGCGACCGTGAGGCCGATCGACGCCGCGTGGCCGAGCGCGATCGGGACGAGCGCCCGCCGCACCGCGCTGCTGCGCTTCTCCTGCAGGCCGAGCGCGACGGCGAACAGCCACCCCATGCCGGGGTTGATGCCATGATAGGCGCCGAGCAGCGCCAGCGTGAGCCAGGGCGTCATGGCCAGTCACGGATAGCAGAACGAGTCGGACGACGCGTCGCCCCCCTCGAGCCGCACCTGGTGAGGGCGCAGCGCGCCGAAATCGACGAAGAACTCGGGGTCGATCGCGATGCCCCCGCCGGCCGCTACATCGACCTTGGCCATCCAGCCGCCGACGCCCTCCGGATAGAACTGCTCGTCCCAGGAGGCATAGAGCGAGTTCGTGAAGTAGACGCGCCGCCCGTCGCGGCTCACCTCGACCATCTGCGGCCCGCCGCGCAGCGGCCCGGATCGACGGTGCGCCGCCCTGCGGACGACGCCGCCGAGGTGCACCGAGCCGGTCAGCTTCGGGTGGAACGGGTCCGACACATCGTACTGCCGGAGCTCGCCTGTCCCCCAGCAAGACACGTAGAGGAACCGGTCGTCGAGAGAGAGGTTGATGTCGGTGATGAGCGGCGGGACCGCCTTGAAGCCCTTGAGCAGCGGCGGCAGGAGGTCGGGCTCCGCGGGCTCGGCCGGCACCTCGATCACCTTGCGGATCGCCCACCTGTCGCCGTCGCGGTGCCAGAGCCAGACCGAGGCGGAGAGGTCCTTGACGCTCACGACGACGCCGACGAAGCCATACGCCTTGGTCGGGTCGTGGGCGGGGCGGAGCTCCAGCGCCATCTGGTGCTCGTCGCCGAGGTCCAGCGCCTGGAGGTGCTTGCGCTTCCGCAGGTCCCAGACATGCACGCTGTGGCCGTACTTCTTGCCGAGCAGGAGCTCCGGATTCAGGCCTTCCTCGATCATCTTCGGCGTCCCCCACTCGCTCGTGAGGAGGGTGTCGTGGCCGAGGTGCCACCAGAAGTCGTAGTGGAGGAACTGCGGCCCGCGGTCGATCTCCCAGCGGCCGAGCACGTCGAAGCTCTCGCAGTCGAGCACGAAGATGCCCCCCGGCCCGTCGCCGTCGGGGCTGCCGAGCGCGCTCACGTAGATGCCGTCGGGGCCGCAGTGCAGCGTGTGCGGGCGCGAATAGCCGGCCCGCTTCGCGATCTCCTCGGCGCGGACCGTGTGGACGAGCTCGGGGCGGCGCGGGTCCCGCTTGACGTCGAAGACGAAGATGTTCGACGAGCGGAGCGCCGGGAGCAGCAGATAGCGGCGCTCCACGTGCGGGTGCGGCGCGTAGGGGCACAGCGCGGCGCTGCACGCGTTCCAGCCGGAGTGGTGGAGCTCGTCGCCGTAGGTCGGCACCTCGTTGACCGAGACGAGGGTGCCAT
This sequence comes from Sorangium sp. So ce321, assembly GCF_051530195.1. NCBI lineage: Bacteria > Pseudomonadati > Myxococcota > Polyangiales > Polyangiaceae > Sorangium > Sorangium sp. So ce321. The sequence goes on from NZ_CP150329.1 coordinate 11,192,520, forward strand.
ACGCCGGCGACCTCGGATCGAGATCGACGACCGTGAGCGCGTCGTGGCGGACGTCGCCCTGGCGCCTCAGCGCGGCGCCCGCGTCGAACGCGGTCACGTAGGCCAGCCGCTCGGGCGGCGCCTCCATCGCGAGGCGCGGCGAAGGGTAGAAGGTGGGATCCGGACGAAACCGCATGCGCTGCTTCTCCTTGAGCTGTGGGCGGCCGCACGTCCTTCCGGGGCCCCGCCGCCGATCCGGGCGAGGCCGGCCGCGCGATGACCGCGGCGAGAGATCGTGGCGAGAGCGTGCGAGAACGTGGAAGGACGGCGGGTCGCCAGGCCGATGCGCTTCATGACCTGGCGGCTCTGCACGTCGAGCCGGACAGGTCGGACCGTGGACGAACATCCGCTATAACAGACGTCGCGGGCGGAAGCTACTGTCGCGGCGGCCGCGCCGCACGCCTGCGCCCGGCTCGCGGCGCGACGCTGCGGCGCGGCGGCGCGGCGGCGCCCGGCCGATCCGCCGGACGCGCCTCGGGGCTACTCCTGCAGGTCGGTGCTGAGGAAGACCTCGTGGATGTCGAGCTTGCTCGGGCCCGCGAACATCTCCTTCGGCGCGCGGTTCCGGTGCGCCTCGGCGAACGCGGGGCTCCTCGTCCAGGCGATGAAGTCGTCCATGGAGCGCCACCAGGTCTTGACCTCGTAGAAGCCCTGCGTGTCCGGATCCGGGCTCCACGCGCCGGTCGCGTGGTCCAGCTTCATCGGCCTCGGCCGGTGCACCTCGTTCCGGATGAAGCCGGGCGCGCGATCGACCAGGTGGACCCGATTCTTGAAGCGGTCCTCGAAGTCGGCCTCGTGGCCCTCGGCGACGGGAATGCGGTTGGTGACGACGATCATGGCTCCTCCTCCTTGCTTGGTGCCCGAGGCCGCGCGGCGCGAGCGACGGCGAGCCTAGCAGTGCTGGCGCCCCTCCGGGGGAGCGCCGTGCGCCGCCCCGAAGCCCATCGCGAATATTTGTGGAATTTCCTGTCGCTCACCGGAATGCACTCCAACGCGCTCGATCGGTCAGGACCGGTGCTGCGCTGTCGAATCGGATTGACAAGTCCTCCCTTCGGCTCCTTTTATCCGGGGAGGCCACTTCATGAACGGCTCCGAGACGGTTGACGGCAGACCCGCAGAGGACGGGCTCGATCGCTCGGAGGTCGAAGGGGTCGTGCGCCGGAACATCCACGCGCTCTTGCAGGTACGCAAGGATCTCGAGAGCAAGAAGAGCTTCCAGGAGGCGCTGGCCGACCGGATCACCGGCTTCACGGGGAGCATGACGTTCGTCTTCCTCCACGCCGGCATCTTCGGGGGCTGGCTCGCGGTGAACATGGGCGTCATCACCGGCGTGAGGCCCTTCGACCCGTTTCCCTTCGTGATGCTGGCGATGATCGCCTCGGTGGAGGCGATCTTCCTCTCCACCTTCGTGCTCATCAGCCAGAACCGCATGCAGGCGCTCGCCGACAAGCGCGCCGAGCTCGACCTCCAGATCAACCTCCTGGCAGAGCACGAGATCACCCGGCTCATCGAGCTCGTGGACGGCATCGCCAGGCACCTCAAGGTGCCCCGGTCGACCGACCCGCACCTCGAGGAGCTCAAGAAGGATGTGCACCCCGAGGTGGTGCTGGAAGAGATCGAGCGCGCGAAGCAGGACGCGGCGGTGGAGTAGCCGCTACGGGCTCTCCTTAAAAGAGCACCGGTATGCCCTGATGCCATGTGGATACCACGGACAGCCCCCGCCCCCCTGCCGTCCTCTCCTGAAGCAATGCAAGCCGACCCTGAGGGCTGTCAGGTAAATCCCGGATAGCTCAGACGGAACACGAGTACTCCTCGGCTGGACTCGGGAGGTCCTACTGAACAGGATCGAGTCAAACTCTCGCGAAGCGCTCTTGCAGGCTCGTGGATAACATGTTACTCGGAGGTCGTCCCGGTCATCGATTGTACGATGTCCGCGGTGAACAGAGCCGGGCGCGAAGCGCAGCAATCGTCGCAGTGCAGGGTGGCAGCAGGGGCGCCCTGTTCTTATAGCCCGGTATAGCCTCGTCCGTTCAGGCTCGTGGCATTTTGCCACGCATTGACCAGCGACCCAGAGGAATATGGCCAGTCACGTCCTCATCACCGGTGGAGCGGGGTTCATCGGCTCGCACGTCGCCGACGAGCTCTTGCGCCAGGGACACCGCGTCCGGGCCCTCGACAGCCTCATACCCCAGGTGCACGGCCCCGAGCGCCGCCGCCCGGCCTACCTCAACGCGGACGTCGAGCTCATCGTGGGTGACGTCCGCGACCGCAGCGCGGTGAAGTCGGCGCTCCGCGGCGTGGACGTCGTGTACCACTTCGCGGCCATGGTCGGGGTCGGACAGAGCATGTACAAGATCGAGGAGTACACCTCGGTCAACAACCTCGGCACCGCCGTGCTCCTCGAGGAGCTCGCCGAGAAGCCGGTCGCGCGGCTGATCGTCGCCTCGAGCATGAGCGTGTACGGCGAGGGGCTCTATCGGAGCGCCGCCGGCGCCGTCGTCCCCGGGACGAGCCGGCCGCTCGAGCAGCTCAAGCGCGGCGACTGGGAGGTCCGGAGCGAGGCCGGCGAGGCGCTCGCGCCGATCCCGACCCCCGAGTCCAAGACGCCGTCGCTCGAGTCGGTCTATGCGCTCTCCAAGTACGACCAGGAGCGGCTCTGCCTGACGATCGGGCGCGCCTACAACATCCCGACCGTCGCCCTCCGCTTCTTCAACGTCTACGGCCGCCGCCAGGCCCTCTCCAACCCGTATACCGGCGTCCTCGCCATCTTCGCCTCGCGGCTCCTCAACGACCGTCCGCCGCTCATCTTCGAAGACGGGCTGCAGCGGCGCGATTTCGTGAGCGTCGCCGACATCTCCCGCGCCTGCGTCCGGGTCCTCGCCGCCGACTCCGCCGTGGGCCAGGTGCTCAACATCGGCAGCGGAAAATCGTACTCCGTGCGCGAGGTCGCCGAGCACGTCCGTCGGGTGATGGGCAAGGACCGGATCGACCCCGAGATCACCGGGAAATCGCGGCTGGGCGACATCCGCCATTGCTTCGCCGACATCACCGCGGCCCAGCGCAAGATCGGGTATGAGCCCCAGGTCTCGCTCGAGGAAGGGCTCCGCGATCTCGCCGGCTGGCTCGAGGGCCAGGTGGCGAAGGACGCCGTCGCGCAGGCGCGCGCCGAGCTGGAGTCCCGGGGGCTGACGGTATGAGCGGCGCGGACCTCGACGCCACCTTGCCGACCGGGATGCCGGCGCGCCCGGCGCTGATCACCGGCGGCGCCGGCTTCATCGGGGCCAACGTGGCCCACCGCCTGCTCCAGGCGGGCGAGTCGGTGATCCTCTTCGACAACCTCGCGCGGCCCTCGGTGGCGCGCAACGTGGACTGGCTGAAGCGCGTCCACGGCGACCGCGTCACGCTGATCACCGGCGACGTGCGGGACGCCGGCGCGGTGGCCGATGCGGTCCGGCGCGCCTCCAGCGTCTTCCATTTCGCCGCCCAGGTCGCGGTGACCACCAGCCTCGTCCGGCCGGTGGAGGACTTCGAGATCAACGCCCGGGGGACGCTCAACGTGCTCGAGGCGCTCCGCGCCCTGAGCTCCCCGCCGCCGCTCCTCTTCACGTCCACCAACAAGGTGTACGGCGGCCTCCCCGACGTCCCGCTCCAGTGCCGCGACCGGCACTACGAGCCCGAGGACCCGAAGCTCCGCGCCTCCGGCATCTCCGAGGCCCGCCCGCTCGACTTCCACAGCCCTTACGGCTGCTCCAAGGGCACGGCGGACCAGTACGTCATCGACTACGCCCGCACCTTCGGGCTCCCCGCGGCGGTGTTCCGGATGAGCTGCATCTACGGGCCCCGCCAGTTCGGGACCGAGGACCAGGGCTGGGTCGCCCATTTCCTCCTCCAGGCGCTCCGGCGCGAGCCGATCACCCTCTACGGCGACGGGATGCAGGTCCGCGACGTGCTCTTCGTCGACGACCTCGTCGACGCCTTCCTCCTCGCCCGCAAGAACATCCGGCAGCTCTCCGCCACGGCCTTCAACATCGGCGGGGGCCCGGAGAACACGATCAGCCTGCTCGAGCTGCTCGACATGATCGAGGAGCTCGACGGCAAGCGCCCGGCGACCGGCTTCGAGGGGTGGCGGCCCGGCGATCAGCGCTACTACGTCTCCGATTGCCGCCGGTTCTCCGCGGCGACGGGGTGGTGGCCGCGCGTCCGGGTCCGCGAGGGCGTCCGCAAGCTGTACGGGTGGCTGCGCGAGCTGACCGAGCTGACCGGCGCCGGCAAGGCCGCCGGCCAGGCGGTCGAGGAGCTGCGCATGGAGAGCGTCGGGTGAGGTTCGCGCTGGTCAACCCGCCCTGGAGCTTCGAGGGGAGCATCTACTTCGGCTGCCGCGAGCCGCACCTGCCGCTCGAGTACGGCTACGCCAGGGCGCTGCTCGAGGCCGCGGGGCACGAGGCGACGATCGTCGACGCCCAGGCCCGGGGCCTCTCGCAGGAAGCGCTCCGCGACGAGGTGGCCGCGCTCCGCCCCGACGCCGTCGTGGTGACCACGGCGCCGAGCTACCTCTTCTGGCGCTGCGCCCCGCCCGAGCTCCGCGTCCCCCAGCAGACGCTGCACGCGCTCCGCGACCTGCCAGGCCTGCGGTTCGCCGTCGGCCCCCACGCCTCCACCACCCCCCGCGCCACCCTGCGCAAGCTCGCTGTCGACGCGGTGGTCCTGGGCGAGTGCGAGGAGGTGCTCGTCCAGCTCGCGGAGCTCCCGCGCTCGCGCTGGGGCGAGATCGCCTCGATCGCATACGTCATCAATGGCGGGGAGGCGCGCGTCCAGGGGGGCCCGCACGCGACCGACATGGCGCGGCTCCCGGCCCTGCGCTGGGACGACGCCACGGTGGCGCGTCACGCCCACCACCACCACCGCTTCGACGCGACGCCGGTCGGCCCCGGGGCCGAGGTCGAGACGTCGCGGGGGTGCCCGTACCACTGCACCTTCTGCGCGAAGGACAACTTCCGCGACCGCTACCGCAAGCGCCCGCTCCCGGTGATCCTCGACGAGCTCGACGGGCTCATCGCCCAGGGCGTCCGCTACGTCTACTTCATCGACGAGATCTTCCTGCCCGACCGCCCGCTGCTCGAGGCGCTCGTGGATCGCCGGGTGTCGTTCGGCGTCCAGATGCGCGTCGACAACTGGAGCCGCGAGATGCTCGACCTGCTCGGCGAGGCGGGGTGCGTCTCGATCGAGGCGGGCGTGGAGAGCATCACGAAGGAGGGCAGGAGCCTCCTGGCCAAGCACTGCAAGCTCTCGACGGAGCAGCTCAGCGATCTGCTGATCCACGCCAAGAAGAGCGTCCCCTTCGTCCAGGCGAACCTGATCCAGTCGCAGACCGACGACCCGGCGGACGTCACCGCCTTCCGGGAGCGGCTCCGCGAGCACGGCGTGTGGGCGAACGAGCCGGTGCCGATGTTCCCCTACCCCGGGTCGCCCGACTACACGATGCGCTGGGGCCTCCCCGACGATCAGGCGTGGGAGCGCTCCGTCACGCACTACCTCGGCCAGTTCGATCACTTCAGCGACATCCAGGAGAGCCGCCCGCTGCCGCTCTCCGAGCTGGAGGTCGCCGCACCGGGCCATGGGTGACGCCTTGCACGAGCCCGGCTCCGTCCTGATGACCGCGGACACCGTGGGAGGCGTCTTCTCCTACGCGGTCGAGCTCGCGCGCGCGCTCGCGGCGCACGGGGTGCGGACGTCGCTCGCCACGATGGGCGGGCCGCTCTCGGCGGCCCAGCGCGAGGCGGTCGGCCGCGTTCCCGGGCTCGACCTGTTCGAGAGCTCCTTCCGGCTCGAGTGGATGGACGACCCCTGGGACGACGTCGCGCGCGCCGGGGAGTGGCTCCTCGACATCGAGGAGCGCGTCCGGCCGGATGTGGTCCACCTGAACGGCTACGCGCACGGCGCCCTCGGCTTCCGCGCCCCGAAGCTCGTGGTGGCGCACTCGTGCGTCGTCTCCTGGTGGGCCGCCGTCCTCGGCGGGGAGGCGCCGCCGCAGTACGCCCGCTACCGGCGCGAGGTAGCGAACGGGCTCGCCGGCGCATCGGCCGTCGTGGCGCCGACCCAGGCGATGCTCGACGCCCTGCGGCGCCACCACGGCGCCCTCTCGCCTTTGAGTCCCTTGATTTCCAGCCGCGCCCGCGCGGTGGTGATCCCCAACGCCGCCGACCCCGAGCGGTTCGCCCCGCAGCCCAAGGAGGACTTCATCCTCGCCGTCGGCCGGCTCTGGGACCAGGCCAAGAACGTCGCGGCGCTCGGCGAGGTCGCCCCTCACCTCCCCTGGCCGATCCGGGTGGCCGGCAGCGACCTCCATCCAGGCGGGGGCGCGCGGCCCATCCCGTCGCTCGAGCACCTCGGCGTGCTCTCCCCTTCCGGCGTCGCCGCCGCGCTCGCCCGCGCGTCGATCTACGCGCACCCGGCCCGCTACGAGCCGTTCGGCCTGTCGGTCCTCGAGGCGGCGCTCTCCGGCTGCGCCCTGGTCCTGGGCGACATCCCCAGCCTGCGCGAGGTGTGGCGCGACGCGGCCCTCTACGTCGACCCCGGCGACCCCGGCGCGCTCCGGCGCGCGCTCGAGTCGCTCATCGACGAGCCCGGCGCGCGGTGGGAGCTGGCTTCCCGCGCGCGCGCCCGCGCCTTCGACTTCGCGCCGCGGCGGATGGCCCGGGGCTACCTGCACCTCTACGGCGATCTCCTCCAGCGCCGGTCCGATGCGCGGCGCTCGCCGGCGTACGAGGGCGCGCGCGAGGCCGCGATCGCCGCCGCCGCGGGAGGCGAGTGAACCATGCGCATCGTCCTTTTCTGCCACTCCCTGCTGTCCGACTGGAACCACGGGAACGCGCACTTCCTCCGCGGCGTGGTCACCGAGCTCGCCGAGCGCGGGCACGACGTCCGTGTCTTCGAGCCCAGGGACGCCTGGAGCCTCCAGAACCTCGTCGCCGATCACGGCGAGGCGCCCCTGATCGAGGTGCGCGACGTCTACCCGCACGTCGACCCGATCCGCTACGACCTCGCCTCGCTCGACCTGGACCAGGCGCTCGAGGGCGCCTCGCTGGTCATCGTCCACGAGTGGAGCGAGCCCGAGCTGGTCGCCCGCGTCGGCGCCCACCGGACGGGCGCGTCGTACCGGCTGCTCTTCCACGACACGCACCACCGGTCGGTCACGGAGCCCGGGGCCATGGCCCGCTACGACCTCACCCACTACGACGGCGTGCTCGCCTTCGGCCGGGTGATCCGCGACATCTACCTCGAGCGCCGCTGGGCCCGCCGCGCCTTCATCTGGCACGAGGCCGCGGACACCCGGGTGTTCCGCCCGCGGCCCGGCATCAAGCCCGAGCGCGACCTCGTGTGGGTCGGCAACTGGGGCGACGAGGAGCGCACGCGCGAGCTCGACGAGTTCCTGATCGGCCCGGCGCGCGACCTCGGCCTCTCCGCGCGCGTGCACGGGGTGCGCTACCCCGACCACGCCCGCGCCGCGCTCCAGGCGGCCGGGATCGAGTACCGCGGCTGGCTCCCCAACCACCGCGCGCCCGACGCGTTCGCGCGGGCGCGGGTGACCGTCCACGTCCCGCGGCGGCCCTACGTCGAGTCGCTCCCGGGCATCCCGACCATCCGGCCGTTCGAGGCCATGGCCTGCGCCATCCCGCTCGTCTGCTCGCCGTGGAGCGACGCGGAGGAGCTCTTCTCGCCCGGGCTCGACTACCTCGTCGCGCGGGATGGCGACGAGATGAAGAGGCACCTGCGCGCCCTCCTCGCCGAGCCCGCCATGGCGGCCGAGCTGGCGGAGCGGGGGCGCAAGACGGTCCTCGCGCGCCACACCTGCGCCCACCGCGCCAACGAGCTCCTGCGCATCTGCGCCGACCTCGGCATCGAGGTCGACCGCCCCGCGCCCGCCGCCACCACCCAGCGAGCCACCGCATGAACCGACGCCCTACCTCGAGCCGATCGCTCACCATCGCCTTCTTCGGATCGAGCCTCGTCTCCGCCTACTGGAACGGAGCCGCCACCTACTACCGCGGCATCATCCGCGCCCTCGCCGCGCGCGGCCACCGCGTCACGTTCTACGAGCCGGACGCCTACGACCGGCAGAAGCACCGCGACATCGAGGATCCGCCGTGGGCCCGCGTGGTGGTCTACTCCGGCACGGACGCCGCGGAGCCGCGGCGCCTCGTCGAGCAGGCCCGGAGCGCCGACGTCGTCGTCAAGGCGAGCGGCGTCGGCGTCTTCGACGAGCTGCTCGAGGCCGAGGTCGCCGCGCTCGAGCGGCCTGGGCTGAGGACGATCTTCTGGGACGTCGACGCGCCGGCCACGCTCGAGCGCGTCCGCGCCAACCCGTCGGACCCGTTCCGCGCGCACATCCCGCGCTACAGCTTCGTCTTCACCTACGGCGGCGGCGAGCCCGTGGTGCGCGGCTACGAGGCGCTCGGCGCGCGGCGCTGCGTGCCGATCTACAACGCGCTCGACCCCGAGACCCACTTCGAGGTTGCGCCAGATCCGCGATTCGATTGCGATTTTGCGCTCCTCGCCAACCGCCTCCCGGACCGGGAGAGGCGCGTGGAGGAGTTCTTCCTGCGGCCCGCGGCCGCGCTGCCCGAGCTGCGGTTCCTGCTCGGCGGCAACGGCTGGCAGGACAAGGCGATGCCGCCGAACGTCCGGTACGTCGGGCACGTCTACACGGCGGATCACAACGCCTTCAACGCCAGCGCCCGCGCGGTGCTGAACGTGGCGCGCGACAGCATGGCGTCGGTCGGCTTCTCCCCGGCGACCCGGGTCTTCGAGGCAGCGGGCGCTGCCGCGTGCCTGATCACCGACGCGTGGGAGGGGATCGAGCTCTTCCTGGAGCCCGAGCGCGAGGTGCTCGTCGCCAGGGACGGCGACGAGGTCGCGCAGCTCCTCCGCGCGCTCACGCCCGAGCGGGCCCGCGCCATCGGCAAGGCGTCGAAGCAGCGCGTGCTCGCCGAGCACACCTATGCCGAGCGGGCGAAGCAGGTCGAAGCGCTGCTCGCCCGGCCTGACGACGCAACTGACGACGCAACCCTCACCGCGACAGCGCCGTGAAGACAAACTCCTTCGTTTTCCTGGGCCTGTCGATCACCTCGTCGTGGGGCAACGGCCACGCGACGACCTACCGCGGGCTCCTCAAGCGGCTGGCCCAGCGCGGGCACCGCGTGCTGTTCCTCGAGCGGGATCTCTGGTTCTACGCGGAGAACCGCGATCTCCCGCGCCCTCCCTACGGGCGGACCGAGCTCTACCAGAGCCTCGACGACCTCCGCGCGCGCTTCGGCGACGCGGTGCGCGACGCGGACATGGTGGTGGTCGGGTCCTACGTGCCCGACGGGGTCGAGGTCGGCGCCTGGGTGACGGAGACGGCGCGCGGGAAGACGGCGTTCTACGACATCGACACGCCGGTGACGCTGAAGAAGCTCGAGCGGGGCGACACCGAGTACCTGTCTCCGGCGCTGATCCCGCGGTACGACCTCTACCTCTCGTTCACCGGCGGCCCGACGCTCGACCTGCTCGAGCGGCGTTACGGGGCGAAGCGGGCGCGCCCGCTCTACTGTGCGGTGGACCCGGACGAGTACTTCCCCGAGCGCGTCGCGCCGCGCTGGGATCTCGGCTACCTCGGCACCTACAGCGCCGATCGCCAGCCCACGGTGGATCGGCTCCTCGTCGAGCCGGCGCGCCGCTGGGAGCAGGGCCGCTTCGCCGTCGCGGGGCCGCAGTACCCGGCGGACATCGCGTGGCCTGCCAACGTCGACCGGACCGACCACATCCCGCCGGGCGAGCACCGCGGCTTCTACGGCGCGCAGCGCTTCACGCTGAACGTCACGCGGCGGGACATGATCGAGGCGGGGTACTCGCCGAGCGTGCGCCTCTTCGAGGCGGCGGCGTGCGGCGTGCCGGTGATCAGCGATGAATGGCCGGGGCTCGACGAGTTCTTCGAGCCTGGCAAGGAGATCCTCGTCGCCCGCTCCTCGGAGGAGGCGCTCCGCATCCTGCGCGAGTTCCCCGAGCGGGAGCGGATCGCGATCGGGCAGCGGGCGCGAGAGCGCGTGCTCGCCCGGCACACAGCGGCGCATCGCGCCGAGGCGCTGGAGAAATATGCCCGGGAGCTGCTTGACGGGCAGGAGCTCCCAGGGGACCGGAGACAGTGACATCGACGTGTTGTGTCGGGCTTGGAACAGCGTGCTGCCAATGACGGATGACGAAGCGACCGTGACGAGGAGGCATCCTTTGGCGCTCACCCCACCCGGGGCTGGCGGTCGGTCGTCGTCTCCTGGAGAGGAGGTCAGAGAGACATGAGCGCTGCGCTGCGCATCCTGGTGACCGGAGGCGCCGGCTTCGTCGGCTCCCACCTGTGTGATCGGCTGATCCGCGATGGCCACGAGGTCGTCGCGCTCGACGATCTCTCGACCGGCTCCCGGGCCAACGTCGCCCACCTCCTCCATCATCGCCGCTTCCAGCTGCTGGAGCACGACGTCATCCAGCCGTACGACGTCAAGGTCGACCGCATCTACAACCTCGCCTCGCCGGCGAGCCCGCCGCATTACCAGCGCGATCCGGTCCGGACGACGATGGTCAACGTGGTCGGCACGCACAACGCGCTCGAGCTCGCCGCGAGCTGCGGGGCGCGGGTGTTCCAGGCGTCGACGAGCGAGGTCTACGGCGATCCCGAGGTCCACCCGCAGCCCGAGAGCTACCGTGGCTCGGTGAACCCGATCGGGATCCGCTCCTGTTACGACGAGGGGAAGCGCTGCGCCGAGTCGCTGGTGATGGACTTCCACCGCAGCCGCGGCGTCGAGGTCCGGATGGCGCGGATCTTCAACACCTACGGTCCGCGGATGGCGCTCGATGACGGGCGCGTCGTGTCGAATTTCATCGTCCAGGCGCTGCGGGGCGAGGACCTGACGGTCTACGGGGCTGGCTCGCAGACGCGGAGCTTCTGCTACGTGGATGATCTCGTCGAGGGGATCGTGCGGCTGATGGAGCACCCCACCGAGACGGGCCCCGTGAACCTGGGCAACCCCGAGGAGTTCACGGTGCTGGAGCTCGCCGAGGAGGTGATTCACCTGACCGGGAGCCGGAGCCGGATCGCGTTCCGCCCGCTGCCGCAGGACGATCCGCGGCAGCGGCAGCCGGTCATCGAGCATGCGAAGCGGGTGCTCGGGTTCGAGCCGAAGGTGCCGCTCCGGGTGGGCTTGCGCCGGACGATCGAGGGTTTCCGGAGCGTGCTCGGGCTGGGCCGTCACGCGCCCGCGCTGGCGGCGTCGGAGAGCGACGCGCCGCTGCCCCAGGCCGTGAACGGCTGAATTGAATCGAGCAGGCCGGGAGCGGCTGCGCTGGAGCGAGCAAGGAGATGATCGGATGAAGCAGCCGCAGAAGCTGGTGAAGCCGCAGGGGAAGCTGGCCGTGCTCCTCCCGGGGCTCGGGGCCGTGTCGACGACGACGATCGCGGGCGTGATGCTCGCGCGGCGCGGGGTCGCTGCGCCGGTGGGGGCGCTGACGCAGCTCGGGACGATCCGGCTGGGGAAGCGCACGGACAACCGCTCTCCGCGGATCAAGGATTTCGTCCCGCTCGCGTCGCTCGATGATCTCGAGTTCGGCGGCTGGGACATCTTCCCTGACAACGCCCATGAGGCGGCGGTGGAGGCGAAGGTGCTGGAGGCCGCGCACCTCGATGCGGTCCGCGAGGAGCTCGCGGCGGTGACGCCGATGAAGGCGGTGTTCTACCCGGACTACGTGCGCCGGCTCCACGGCCCGCACGTGAAGACCGGCCGGAGCAAGGCCGACATGGTGGAGCAGCTGCGGGACGACATCCGCGGCTTCGTGCGGTCGCGCGGGGCGGACCGGGCGGTGGCTGTGTGGTGCGGCTCGACGGAGATCTTCATTGCGCCGTCGGAGGTGCACCAGTCGGTGGCGGCGTTCGAGGCGGGGCTGCTCGCGAACCACCCGGGCATCTCGAACTCGCAGATCTACGCGTGGGCGTGCATCAAGGAGGGGGTCCCATTCGCGAACGGGGCGCCGAACCTGACCGTGGACTTCCCGGCGGCGTCGGAGCTCTCGCGGACCCACGGGGTGCCGATCGCGGGCAAGGATTTCAAGACGGGGCAGACCCTGATGAAGACGGTGATCGCGCCGGCGTTCAAGGCGCGGATGCTCGGGATCTCGGGGTGGTTCTCGACGAACATCCTCGGCAACCGCGACGGCGTGGTGCTCGACGACCCGGACTCGTTCAAGACGAAGGAGGCCTCGAAGCTCAGCGTGCTCGAGCAGATCCTCCAGCCGGCTCTTTACAAGGAGCTGTATTCGAAGCTCTACCACAAGGTGCGGATCGAGCATTATCCGCCGCGCGGGGACGCGAAGGAGGGCTGGGACAACATCGATCTGTTCGGGTGGCTCGGCTATCCGATGCAGATGAAGGTGAACTTCCTCTGCCGGGACTCGATCCTTGCGGCGCCGATCGTGCTCGACCTGGCGCTGTTCCTCGACCTCGCGGCGCGGGCCGGCTTCAGCGGGACGCAGGAGTGGCTGAGCTTCTACTTCAAGAGCCCGATGACGGCGCCGGAGCTCTACCCGGAGCACGACCTGTTCATCCAGTCGATGAAGCTGAAGAACACGCTGCGCTGGATGATGGGGGAAGAGCTGATCACGCACCTGGGGAACGAGTATTACGACTGAGGGCGCTATCAGGCGATGGGCGTCGCTGCCGAAGCACGAGAGCTCCCGCGCGCGAACGGCGGTCAGCTTGGCGGCGATCCCGTCGAGGCGCTCGCGCATCGCCCCACGCTAGTAGCGGCGCGCGGGCGCTGTCGCGCGCCGCTGGATTCAGGCCCCGCGTGTAGACACGGGTCCGCGTCCCCGCGGCGCTGCCGTCATGGTAGCCTGGTCACGATGCGCAACGCTGACGAGCTCCGGCGGTTCGCTCGCCAGGGCTGGGAGGCCGCCCAGCGCGACAAGGAGCTCTACTGGTGCGACTGGAAGAGGCAGCACGGCCCTGCCGCCGGGATCCGGATCGCCGATGAGCTCCGCAAGCAAGTCCTCGCGCAAAAGCCCGGCTGGCCGAGCGAAGAAGAGCGCCGCGAAGACCTCGCCACGCACCTCCGCGTCCTCGAGGCCCTCGACCGCGTCGCGGCCCGCCGCCGTCGCCCTGCTCGCTGACCTCGCCGCGGCGCTGCGAAGGCGCCGCCTCCGCTGGTACGTCTTCGGCGCGCAGGCCGCCGTGGCCTACGGGAGGCCCCGCATGACCGCGGACGTCGACGTCACCGTCGACCTTGCGCAGACCAGCACGCTCACCCTCGTGGACGACCTCTCGCGCGCGGGCTTCGACCGCTGGTCTGACCCTTGGGGCTCCGGGTCGCCTTTCGGCGCCCTCCGCCCCAAACCCCGGATGTACCTCGGCGACGACTTCCTCCGCGAAGCCCGCCTGCTCCCGCTCGTGCACCGCCCGACCGGCATGCCCATCGACGTGGTGATCGCGGCGTCGAGCCTGCACACCGAGTTCCTGGATCGCCGCAGGCTGATCGCCCTCGGCGGCGTGCGCGTGCCGATGATCAGCCCGGAAGACCTGGTCGTCACCAAGGTCCTGGCCGGCCGCCCCAAGGACCTCGAGGACGTGAGCGGCGTGCTGCTCGAGCAAACCGACCTCGACCTCGAGCGCATCCGCGGTCTCCTCGGCGAGCTCGAGGCCGCCCTCGGCGAGGACAGGTTGCTCCGCCGCCTCGAGCGGCTGATCCGCAAAGCACGCACCACCGTCGTGCGCCGGCAATGAGATGAGCGGGTCGTGCGGCTGCCGGAGGCTTGTGGAGCTCCCGGCCGGGGCGGTTGGCTGGAGGCTGGCTGCTCGATGCAGAGGGGCGCTGCGCCGCGCGATGCCTGCTCGTGAACGGCGGCGTAGCGCCGCTGGACGTGACGATGACGTGGGCCTGGAGCTGGACGTACAGCTCCTCGGAGAGGTGGCGTAGTTCCAGGGGGAAGCGGGGGAGGACCACGCCGAGCCTCGATCGATGTCCACTTCCGATGAGGCGCGTTCGCCTGCGATCGCTCATCGGGTCCAGATCGCCGCCAGATCGAGCTCCACCGCGTCGAACGGCTCGGCCCTCACCTTCGCGTCGTCTTCGTAGGTCTCGAGGAGCACCCACCGCCCGCCCTCGAGTCGGTAAACCTCCAGCGTCCGCAGCAAGGGGCTGAGCAGCCACACGTGCCCCACGCCTTCGCGCCGGTAGATCCGCATCTTCTTCCCTCGGTCGACGCGCTCGGTACGCGGCGAGATCACTTCGCACACCCAGTCGGGAGGGACGTCGTAGTGCGCCGGCGTGTCCTCGTCCCCGAGGGCGTCCGGCATGCGCTCCCGCTTCCACCCTGCCAGATCGGGTACCACCTTGTCGGGCCGCGGCCCGAGGTGGAGTTCCGGCTCATCCAGGAGCACCCAGCCGCCGGGCCCGTCATCGCCGAGGTCGAAGGCGCTGCCGAGCTTCATCCCAAGGCGCGATGCGCTCCGCGTGTGGGGGCGGCCGGGCCGCGGAAAGGTGAAGAGCTCCCCGTCGAGGATCTCTGCCACGCTCTCGGGCGGCACCGCCTCGAAGGCGGCCTCGACCTCCGGTGCGTTGCGAGCAGGCTCCAGGTTGCCGGGCAGCACGCCGGTGCTCATGGTCGACCCTACCACGAGAGCGCGGTCCCAGCCGCGGCGAGCGCCTGTCAGCGCGCTGTCCGAGGTCGTGCGCCTGGCTGAGGATGCCGGGCCTCCCCGGTGCGGACGCCGGCGCGCTGGCGGTCGCCGGAGGCGGCGCGCCGGCGCGGGTCGACCGGGACGCGGTGCCCTGGGTTGGAGCGCGGTGGCTCCACGTGCTTCGGAGCTCGTGCCACGCCCGGGGGCGTGCGGAGCTCCCGGCCGGGCGGTGCGCTGGAGGCTGGCTGCTGGATGCGCAGGGCGCAGGAGCGCTGCGCCCCGCGAGGGCCTACTCGTGGACGGCGGCGTAGCGGCCGCTGGGCGTGACGATGACGTGGGCGGTGAGCGGGACGTGCAGCTCGGCGGAGAGGTGGCGCAGCTCCAGGGTCATCGCTTCGTCCTCGCGGGTGGGCGTCGGGTCGCCGCTGGGATGGTTATGGGCGAGGACGAAGCTCTGGGCGGCCATGTCCAGCGCGGCGCGCAGGACGGTCGCGCGGCCGACGTAGAGGCCGTCGTCGATACCGCGGGCGAGCAGGCGTGTCTCACGGACGCGACCGTGGCTGTCGAGCGCCGCGATCCAGAGCTCCTCGTGGCCGAGGGACGCGAGCCTCGGGCCGAAGTAACGCGCCACGCGGGCGGCGTCGGTGAGGAGCGCTCCCCGGCGGGCGCGGGCGGCATGGTAGCGGCGTCCGAGCTCGAAGGCGGCGGCGAGCCGGGTGGCGTCGAAGAGCGCGATCTGGGTGCGCTCGGCGAGGGCCGCGGGCGAGAGGCGACCGAGCGAGGGGAGAGCGGCCGTGCCGAGGATGCGCGGCCCGACGCCGGGGAGGCCGAGCACCATCTCGAGGAGGGCGGCCTCGGTCGCGGTCGGCAGCTCGGCCGCCGTCTCGGCGGGGGCGTCGACGGGGACGCGGCTCATCGGGTTCATCGCGGCCACCTCCGAGAGCGGGTGAGGGCGCGGGCGAAAAGGCGGCGCGCGAGGCGGAGGCGGGTGGCGACCGTGGGGCGCGGGAGCGAGAGGGAGGCGGGGATCTCGTGCAGGGAGAGGCCGGTGGCGGCGAGCGCCAGGAGCTCGGTAACCGCCCACTCATAAGCCCGGCCGAACGCGAACCACCCGCCTGTTGGGTAGCGGTATCCGTGCTGTAGACCCCATCCTCGCCTGATGCGTGCCGTCGCCATAGATTCGCGGGTAGCGCGATCTCGATCGGCTCCGCCACGACCGGCGAGACGTCGGCCACCACGTGCACCGGAAGGAAGCGCGGCGTCTCCGTCGGCGAGGGCTGCGAATGCCCGTCAGCTCGCAGCTTCCAGCGCCACCAGTACAGCTGCTTGGGCTTGTACCCCTCGCACCGCGCGAACTTCTCGGCGCTCAGCCCGCTGCGCTCCCATCGCTCCACCCGCTCGACCCACTCCGCCCTCGTCGCCATCGCTTCCTCCTTCGTCGCGATGGGGACAGGTAACCGGCGCCGCGCGAACGGTCACGATGCCCTTGGCTGGGCGGATACGGAGCTCGCGCAGCTCGGGACGGAGATGGTGGAAGGCGCGGATGAGGCCGCGGGCGACGAGGCGGCCTCTAGAGAGGGGGCGGCGAAGGCGGAGAGACTGTCAGGGATTACATATCTCGCCAATTCGGTAGCTACAAGCCATTCTGTCCAATGAACATCAACACCATCAACTCGTCGCAAGCTTCGAATAACTCCGCAAAAAACCCATAAACTAAACACAAACTACCGAATGATCAATTCAGCAACAGCACCGCGCCTGTCAGCCTTGCAGTTCAATGCGCGCTTGGCGTTCACAGCACAGATCTCGAAGCCTTGACTATACAGCTCGTAAACCGCAGGCGCCGACGAATTGGACAACAGAACGTTCACCCCAATTCGCTTCAGACGCAGGGCCACATCACGAAGCCTTTGCTGGTCATCAGAGCCGAACGTATCAGCCGTGTATCGCGTAAAATTAGAATACTCAGATATAGGCACGTACGGCGGATCGAAGTACACAAAGTCTCCGGCTCGCGCATTGCAGACCGCAGCTTCAAAATCGCATATCTTCAACTCCGCCGACATCCTAAGCGCCACACTACACGTTCGAAGAGCATCAGCGTCACAAATCTTCGGATTAGCATAGCTGCCAAAGGGAACGTTAAACTGATTGCTCTTATTAACGCGGTACAGACCGTTGAAACCCGTGCGGTTCAGATATACAAACCATGCTGCGAGCTCGGCATCGGACATCTGAGACGTATCGGCCTTACGAAGTTTCTCAAAAAAATCCCGGTCGTAGGGCCACCGCGAGAGAGAATCGATTACACCTTCTACGTCTGACGCAACACCACGATAAGTACGAATCAAGCGCTCGTTGAGATCTGACAGCACAGCTTTCGGAGGGCGAAGAGCAAAAAACAGGGCCGCCCCGCCAACAAACGGCTCGAAGTAAGTGCCGTATTGGGTAGGAACGAAACGCAGCAGATTCGGCAACAGCTGTCGTTTTCCCCCGGCCCACTTGATGAAAGGGTGCGCCGTATCGCTAACGGCAGAAGTGTGCGAACGGCGCTGATGTGGCAGGGCGCTCATGCCCGACCATAGCACGCTGGAACTGCGGTGTCGTGCTAGTCTCGCACCGCGAGAACAGCACGTAACCACCGCGCGGCGACGCCGGAAACACCCGCTCACACGTTCTATGCACAAAGCGTGATCTTGTGAGCCGAGGAGGTGCCTGTGATCTACGGAATTCTTCGCGGATCACGGAAAACAACTACAATCAACTCGGACCTATGCCCACATAGGAGCACACCCGCGCCCATTGTGCGCATCCATGCGACCATGTGCCGGCGCTAAGCTTGCGCGAATTCGGCAACGAGCAAAAAATCCAACTAGGGATGGACCGGTAGACTTGGCGCGACTGTAAGTGAGACTCGTCCAGCAAGCTCGCTCTCGGGAACGAGGCAAGCCACTGCGATGGGAATATGGTCCAGGGGGTAGTCGCCTCTTGACACTTTGTCAGAGCAATGTAAATATACGCTGCCCTCCATATCTGCCAGGTGAAGTCGTCGCGAAGGGCGGGAGTAGAGCGGTGGCCATTAGTAGGATAAGGGCTGCAACGGCAGCACAGCTTGCCCAGCGTCTTCCTTCGTCCGTTATACCGCAGTTCGACTCTTTTGGACGCATAGTCGAAGCGGTCTCGGTGTTGGCCACTCGTGGCGAGCTTTCGCCCGACACGATCAACCTATCCCTCCGACATGTAAACTACGTGAAGCATGCCGCGCGACTGCTCGGGCTTATGTCCTCAAGTGCTGTTCTGCCGACTGGCCGACAGATCCTGCAACTCTCCGCGGAAGGCCAAGCAGAGGCACTTGGCCTTCAATTCGAACAAAGTGAATGCGGCCGTGCGTGGCTTGCATGGTCGAAAGTGTCAAGTGCACGGCAACTAGATCCCCAAACAGCCGAATCTTTCCTTGGGGACTGTACCACGCTCACCCGATCTATGATTGTTCGGCGCGGTCGAACGTTGCGACGATGGTGCATTCAGATCCAGTCAAATCGCACCTCAGAAGCCGACACTCGAGGGTCTGTGCTAACAAAGCCCCTGAGTAGACTCACAAAACGCGGAGCCGCCTGACTGCTCAGGGCCCATTAGGCTGCGCTTTATATCACCACTCGGCAAGCAGCATGTCCGGCGTGGGCACCGTATTAAGGAGAGTGTCGTAATCATGTCGACCAAGCTGAAGCCGCAGCTCAAGAATTTTTTCAACCTTCTTTCGTCGAAACAGGCGGGGACTATCTTGACCGAAAGCGAGATTCTCTTGAAGACTGGCTGGGAGCCTGACACTCTGGGCACCCATCGTCGCAAAAACAAACTTGATCCTTTCTTGGCGCAGGAGGGAAAGGGTATCTATCGTGTACTTCGTGATGGTACTACGCTAACAACTGACGAAATTTCCGATGCTTTCACTCAAAAACGCCCGAGCCAGTTAACTATCACCAAAGGTGTCACCATTTCGGGCTTGAAGGCCGACTATGAATTGATAAACTACTTAAATAGCGGAGCCGCAGCTCATGTCTGGAAATGTAGAAACATTGCAACTGGCGAGATATGCGCCGCTAAAATTGTTAATCCTAGGACAGACCTACTGAAGCCCGCTAACCTGCAAGTTCTTCGTGAGCGATTTTCTCGCGAGGTGAAGAACGGAATTCGCCTGTCGCACCCTAATATTGTGGTTCACAGAGACTTCGGCGAAGTAGACGACCATCCGTTCTTGATTATGGATCTGGCAGATCAGTCAGTCGCCGACATGCTAAAAAGTGGCCCACTCTCTCCTCACCAAGCACTTGAAGTCGTGGAGTCGAGTCTCTTGGGGCTAAAGTGCATTCACGACTCTGGTTGCGTGCACCGAGACGTGAAGCCTCCCAATATTCTGCGCTTCGCAACGCGATTTGTGATTGGCGACCTGGGTATCGTTAGGTGGTCTGACATGAACCCAGAATTTACATCAGCCGAAACCCTGACCCAAGCATCGATACATCTGGGTTCATGGTACTACATGGCTCCAGAGCAGCGGCGGCTGCCGCACGACGTGTCCTCTGCGTGCGACATCTACGCCCTCGGTATCTCTTGGTTTGAGATGCTCACTGGAAACACGCCGGACCCTGCCGAGGTTGCTGCACGCCAGTTCAATGAACCTTCATCGGATGCAGAAGTGAATCATCTCATCAAATCGATGCTTGCATATGCGCCATCTGATCGGCCTACCACAAATCAACTTCTCGATCACATTCAGAAGCTGCGTGGTCGATTATAGCCATCACATGGCTAAATGCCGAGGACCTGATGTCGTCTGAAATAGACAAAGATGACTTGAGTTCGCTTTTGAAGGATGCCAGGTGGTCCTGGCAAGATGTAAAAGTGCCGCTCGTATCATGCACGGGCGGGTCTGCGCTAGCTTTCGTGTGGCAGATCACCGAGCCTCTCCTCGGACTCAATGCGATCAAGATCGAACAATTTGGCGCGCATCCATATCGAGCATTTCTTGCTGTGGCGTTTCTTGTTTCTGTAGCCCAGCGTGTCGTCGTGAAGTTCAGAGCGTACGAGAAGATTGCGCAGCTAGCCGAGGGCGGTGTGTCGGCACCAGAGATCGATCCACTAGTTGCACTAAGTGATTCTAAAGCCACCATATCAACGGTTGTGTCCACGCTGGACACAATTAGCCATGGTGAAGTTGCAGCCGACGATCTTCTAAAAAATTGGAAATACAAAAACGAAGGTGTCGCGATTCTGAATCTGCTTCGTAGCCTCGGATTGATATCAATTCGTGCAATTAGTCAAAGATTAACTGTTCGAGCCAATTCAGACATCGCCACCGATTTTTTAACTAGCATGGCTCGTCACCTGGAAGAAGACGCTCCCTTCATCGGTGCCTTCGATGATGCCGAGACAAATATCAATGAGCGTTATCGGCTGCGAGAGCTCATACGAAGAATGGAGCAGAGTCGCGTAAACTGGGCCAAATTCAAGAGGCGACCCGCTGCCAAGGTTGCACGCCACGCGAAGTCGTCTTTGATTATCATAAAAGCAATTGTCGGGGGCGAGACCTGCATTCTGATGCAGTGGTCCGAGTCTTGGGGGCGTCGTGATGGGGACGGACGCACATCGTCCAACTCTGGGTATTATTGGTTCATCGGCGGCTTGATGGAGCCGAAGGATGAGGGAAACCTAATCAAGTGCGCCGTTCGCGAGGTTAGCGAGGAGCTCGGGGTCGATGCGGGCGACGTTCAACTCATCGAGCAGCCACTTTTTATGTGTACCGACCGTCGAGTGTCCCGTCGCGTTGGCTTGTACACCGAGTTCGAATACTATGTATTTGCCGCAACGCTTCGATTGAGTCCTGCTGTTCCTCAATTTGTTCAGCCGGAATGGACGCGAGCATTGTCGATCCACAGTGCGAGCGGCGAAGCAACAATCCCACGTCAGATGAGATGGCGAACGTGGATGGAGATCAAGAACGATCCACTGCTTCAGGAAGATGCGTCAGTGATTGTAAGCGAATTGGAGAAGCACCTTGGGGCGGTGCCACTTCAGCCGCACGCGTGAGCAGTTTTTCTTTAGCCAACGTGCTGTCGTCCCCGGATGCGCCCTGCGCCTCGTCGCCTGCTGGAGGACGCACGACGCACAGGATCGCCGCGGCCTGAGACACGGGTCCGCGTCCCTCGCGGCGCTGCCGTCGTGGTGGCCTGGTCACGATGCGCAACGCTGGCGAGCTCCGGCTCGGGAGGAGGCAAGCATTGCCGCGCGGGTGACGGGTGCCCCTGACGACTGGGTGCCGTGGCGCCTCGAGGCCGCGCAGCGGGCCCGGGTGGTCCTGCGCGGCTTCCAGGCGGCCCTTGGGGCGCTGATCGTCCGCCGGCTGGCAGACCGCCGATCTCGCCGCGTCGTCGTGCGGGCCGGGCGGCTAGTCCGGGTCCGGCACCCCGCGAGCACGCCGCTTGCGGGCCCGACCCTCCTCGAGCCAGCACTGCGAGAACACGTACAGGTAGAGCGGCAGGCCGATGTGGAGCCAGCCCACGGGAGAGAGCGTCCCACGAGGGACAGGCGCGTCGAACACCGCCGCGGCGACGAGCGCCACGCCGGATGCCACGATGCCGGCGGTTCTCAGGACCTTGCCCATGGCTCAGAGGAAGCCGCAGAAGACTCCCAGGGTGCCGAGGGCGGCGCCCGAGTAGTCTGAGCAGCGTTGCGCGTCCCGCGGGTCCCTCGCCCTGGGGCAGAGCACGGACGTCGCGACCCTCGTCGCCCCGAGCATGAAGATGCCGCACCCCAACCCGATCGGGCTCCATGGCTGCTGAGCCGCGCCGCTCGGCTCGCTGTCAGCATCGGGTGCCGGTTCGGTGCTCGCCTCTGCCTCGCCGCAGCCGCGGCCGCTCCGCGCTTGACCAGGCCGCGGCACCGACCCGCGCTCGAGGACTCGCCGGCGAGGTGACCGAGCCCGACCAGGTGATGATGGCGCCGCGTTCGCCGGCACTGAACAACACCGGTATCCAGTCACCAGCGCCCGACGTGGCCCTCGACCTGCTCGGCCGCTCCGCGCCCATCAGGGCATCAACGGCCCCGAACTCGCCGGCGTCCTCCTCGACGGCCGCAGCTGCTCCGCGCTCGACCAGGCCGCGGCACCGGTGCGGGCCTCGCTGGCAGCCATGCGAGCTCAACGTCAGCCCGGAGCACGCGGGTGTCCACCTCCCCCGCGTGCTCGACTAGGCGGACGGCGACATCGACGCGGCCAGCACAGGTACGAGCCGCCCGAGTTCACCCCGGCTCGCACGGCCACGGCCGCGCCGCTGCGGGGGGCGCCGCCGAGCTCGCCACCTTCAGCGAGGCGGACCCCACGGTAGGTGTGGGCGCGCGCACCGTGGGGGGACCGTTGACGAGCGAGATGCGCACTTCCAGGATCACTTCGGCAAGGGATCCAACCGAGGAGAAGAAAATGTCCAAGATTGCAATGCTCATGGCGACATTCGCCGTTCTCTGCGGAACATCTGAGGCGTTTGCCGAGCAGGAGGTCGACTGCAGCCGATACATCGCACTAGGCAAGGCACTGTCCAACGTTTACATCAAGTTCGATGTCGATAGGAACACTAACATCGTCTACGGCACGAATTCGGGGCACATCGTTACGTTCAACTCGGTAACCCGCGGAAGCTTCAGCGGTTCTTTCGGCTCAGGAGGGGATATGCATGGCGGCTGGTCTGGGTCGCAGTTCACCATGTTCAACCCTGCGCACGATCAAACGTACAGTGGAATCTGCTATGACACCGGAATCAGGGGCCGCGTGATCCAGGCAGGTGTCGCCACGGCGGCCTTCACATTCGCGCCTTGACTGACGCTGGGCGGCAAGCTGGCCGCGTGAACGGCTGGACGAGCTGCTGCCCGACGCGTGGGCGCGCTCGTCGCCCGCTGCTCCGGCCGCAGGCGACGCCGGCGCGCCCTGAACGAAACGGACCCTCGGTCCTTGCCACCGGGGTGCCGGGGGAGAGCACCTCGCCGGCCCTCTAGTATCCGCCCGGGTCCGCTCGGACCGTGGGTAGTCGCCGCCCGCGCTCAGCATCGTCGACCCCGGCGATAGCGCAAGGGGTAGCGCCTATGGCGATGGCTGGGCGCTTACGGCGGCTAGTACAGCGTTCCCCAAGTTCGTCCGGGGTCACGTGGCCATAAAACGTAGTAAGTTCGCGTAGATATGGCGAGTCCGAACCCGGGACAAACTTAGGGAACGAAGTGCTAGTCCGGGTCCGGCAGCCCGCGAGCACGCCGCTCGCGGGCCCGACCCTCCTCGAGCCAGCACTGCGAGAACACGTACAGGTAGAGCGGCAGGCCGATGTGGAGCCAGCCCACGGGAGAGAGCGTCCCACGAGGGACAGGCGCGTCGAACACCGCCGCGGCGACGAGCGCCACGCCGGATGCCACGATGCCGGCGGTTCTCAGGACCTTGCCCATGGCTCAGAGGAAGCCGCAGAAGACTCCCAGGGTGCCGAGGGCGGCGCCCGAGTTGTCCGAGCAGCGTTGCGCGTCCCGCGGGTCCCTCGCCCTGGGGCAGAGCACGGACGTCGCGACCATCGTCGCCCCGAGCATGAAGATGCCGCACCCTAACCCGATCGGGCTCCATGGCTGCTGAGCCGCGCCGCTCGGCTCGCTGTCAGCATCGGGTGCCGGTTCGGTGCTCGCCTCTGCCTCGCCGCAGCGCATCGAGGCGCAGGGCACGTCCCCCTAGGCGCCTGGGTCGCGCGGGTTGAAGACCCGGATCCACGCCTCAGGACGGTCAGCGCACGCCGCGGCGAGTTCGTGCCGTCCCGCCTCCAGGATCTGGGGGATCACGGTCGCCACCGTCGTCACCCGGTCGAGCGAGACCGCGAAGCTGCGCGGCGACGGATCAGCCTCCGCCCTGCCGTCCTGCTCTCCTCCCGCGTCGGTCGGTTCGTCTGCTGCTCCACAGGCTGGCGTTCCCACGAGCGCGACCCTGGCCAGCCCGATCCTGCTGTGCATGAGCCGCCTCCCCGCGCAGCGACCTCCATTGCGCACGGAATTACAGTGCGAGCGGCATGCCACGCTGATAGACCAGCGCGCGAGGTCGGCCGCCGCGCCGCGCACGGGGCTCCACGGCTTCCAGGATCGAGCTCGCTTGCGCGCGTTCCTGCCGCGCCGAGGCGGTGCGCGCTCAGGAGCCGGTCGTCGCGAGCAGCTCCCTGGCGTCGCCGACGGATGCAGCGCGGCGGATCCAGCGGTCCAGCTCGGCGAGGTCGGTGCTCGCGAGGACGCGCTCCCGGACCTCGGCAGGGACCTCCAGCCCGCGGGCCTCGAGGAAGGCCAGCACGTCGTGCGCCTTGGCTTCGAGGATCCCCTCCTTCCGGCCCTTCTCCACGCCCTTCGCCACGTAGCTGCGCGCGAATTCACTCTGAAACTCGTATCCGCTCTTCATCATCGCCTCCATCGAGCTCGCTTGCGCGCGTTCCTGCCGCGCCGAGGCGGTGCGCGCTCAGGAGCCGGTCGTCGCGAGCAGCTCCTTGGCGTCGCCGACGGCGGCAGCGCGGCGGATCCAGCGGTCCAGCTCGGCCACGTCGGTGCTCGTGAGGACGCGCTCCCGGACCTCGGCAGGGACCTCCAGCCCGCGGGCCTCGAGGAAGGCGAGCACGGCCTGCGCCTTGGCTTCGAGGATCCCCTGCTCCCGGCCCTCCTTCCGGCCCTTCTCCACGCCCTTCGCCACGTAGCTGCGCGCGAATTCACTCTGAAACTCGTATCCGCTCTTCATCATCGCCTCCAACGTCCGCCTCGCCGCTGCGTTCAGCGAGGATAGCACCAGGTCCCAGTACAGGGTGCGGCGCTCCTCATCGAGCCCGGGAACCGCCCCCAGGAACGCCACGCCGATCGCCTCCCCGACCTCCTCCTGCCCGTGCGCCATGGCCGAGAGCACGACCACCTCGGGCGCCGCCCTCGCCTGCTCGACATCGGTCACGACCGGGACGCCCGCGGGCCCGAGCACCAGCGGCGTCAGCGTCAAGCCGGGGTGGCCCATCTCGATCGGCCTCGCGCACCACCGCGCAATCTCCGCGTCGACCGTCACGGCCAGCAGCCACGTCGGGCAGCGGTGCCGGGCCCTCGTCTGGCTGACATAGACCGGCCAGACGTACGGCTTGTCCGGGTCCACGCCGAGCTGGACCTCGACCACGATGGCCATCGCGGGCCGCTGCTGCTCGCCTACCAGCAGCACGACAATGACGTCCGCCCGGCGGTCCGAAGGCACGATCTCGGCGAGGTCGGAGGACTCGACGCGCGCCTCCGTGAAGGCCGGTATCGGCTGGCCGAGCGCGTCCTGCAGCATCTCGGCGGCCAGCGTCGGCCGGTTCTTGAACAGCTCCACCAGGGCTTCATGGGTCACAGAGGGCATCGGGTCGTCTCTCGGGTGATGGCAGCCATGCTGACTCTCGAGCGGCGCGCCAGGCCCATGCGTACGGGCCGCAGGGGCCGGAGCAGCCGCCTCCACCTCTTCAATTCCGGGCAGCTCCGTCGAGTCATCACGCCGTGTGACCTGCGCGCGCCCCGACGTCAGGGCACGTCACGAACCGCCCCGTGGCCCGCAGCAGCGCCTCCGGAAGCGCGCCGGTCCAGACGGACAGGACCTGGTGCGCGCCCTCGTCTCCGAGGGCCGGCCCCTCGACGTTCTGGGCGGGGTCGACAGCCAACCGACGCGATGGTGCCGAACCCGTGCTGGAGGTTGGCCGGGCCATGCTCCGGGGTTGACCCCGCAGGCTCCGACGATGGACGTTCCAGGATGGAATGATGGCCGACCCATCATTCCCTGGTGGCGAAGCCATCATCGACCTTGAACCAGCCAGGAGGACTCCATGGCACCCCGAACGACGAAGCAGACGACGAAGAAGACGAGCGTCAAACCCACCACGAAGCCGAGCAGCACCAGGCCGGCCAGGCCGCCGAGCACCCGCGAGGTGGCCGACATGCTGGGCGTGACGCTCTCACCGCCGCTCAAGCCCGAGCAGACAGCGCGGCTGCGCAAGGCGCTGCCCGGCTACGCGGGCATCCTGGACGACGTGGCGGCGCTGCTCGAGGAGGACGCGGCCGCGCTCAACCTGCCGGACGTCACCCCCGAGGCGCTCCTCGAGGCCCAGGCCGAGCAGAAGTACCTCGCCGCGCGCGAGGCCGTCGCGCAGGCCGTCTACCGCAGCCTGTTCGAGCAGCGGATGCAGGTCGACGACCGCGCGATGAAGATGCTCGAGAAGATCGCCCGCCGGATCAACGCCCTCAAGGAGGACGACCGCGACCTGCCGGCCCGCTGGAAGCTGCTGCTCGACTTCCTCGGCACCTTCCGCCAGGGCGGCGCCCGCAAGCCGAAGTCCGCCGAGCCGGCCGCCGCCGAGCCGGTCGCCGTCGCGTAGCGCGACCAGAGCGAACCGCAGCCCGTCCCGGGCTGGGGCGACCGAGGCCCCCTCCGCGCTGGCGGAGCACGGTCCATCCGCCGCGCTTGCGACCGCCGCACGCATCCGAAGCTCGCGCCGCCCGGCGACCCGCCCCGCTGGACCGACGCGGCGGACCTGCTCCTCGCGCTCTCCCAAGGCCACGGCCTGGCCCCCTCGGCGACGACGACTTCGACCCCCTCGCCGAGCTCGACTTCAGCATCCGCCGCCACCCCGCTGGCCCGCCCGACTGGGTGATCGCAAGGCACGCCTCGGTCCGGCGCGTGCTCCTGCCCCAGCGGAGGGCGCAGCCTCCCCGGGGCCCGCGTGCTACTGCCCAGAGAGAGGGAGGACCCATGCCGGAGACGTTAGTGATCCATGTCGGCAACGCGCACAAACTGGATAAGCCGCTCTGCAAGGCGCGCGACGCCGGACGCCTGACCATCGAGGGCGCGACGCGTCCCCGAGCGGATCGGGAGTGCGGTCCGAAGGTGCTGCTCGCCGCATCCGCCGAGCCCGTTGCTGGCGTGGGCTCAGTATACTTGGTCGTGGGAGTACTCCATGCCGCGAGTCTCTTGCGAGCCGAGAACGCGATCACGTTTGAATCACTGGAGCGATTCGCGGTGCCGCTGGTCATCAGCAACTCGAAGGGTACCGTCAGACCAGGACTCCCCGGTGGTGCGATGTACTGGAGTCCGCAGCACTTCTACTGGCTGCCCGCAGAGGCCGCCGAATGGTGCGCTGAGGAGGCCCGGCGACTCGTCACTCTGGAGACGGGATCGTGACCAGCACCGTCCGGATTGTCCTCGGTAGACTCGCCGAGCGCGGCAAGGCAGCGGGCGATGCTCCTTACCAGCGCCTTCCGCTTCACCCTTCCGCGCGCCAGCTCGCGGACGGCCAACGCGGCTCCGAACGTGGGCGTCGAAGTTCGCGTAAGCACCCAGGGGCGCCGCGGCCTGAGACACGGGGCCGCGTCCCCGCGGCGCTTCCGTCGTGGTAGCCTGGTCACGATGCGCAACGCTGACGAGCTCCGGCGGTTCGCTCGCCAGGGCTGGGTGGCCGCCCAGCGCGACAAGGAGCTCTACTGGCGCGACTGGAAGCGGCAGCACGGCCCTGCCGCCGGGGTCCGGATCGCCGATGAGCTCCGCAAGCAAGTCCTCGCGCAAAAGCCCGGCTGGCCAAGCGAAGAAGAGCGCCGCGAAGACCTCGCCACGCACCTCCGCGTCCTCGAGGCCCTCGACCGCGTCGCGGCCCGCCGCCGTCGCCCTGCTCGTTGATCTCGCCGCTTCGACCTCCGGATCCACCTCGGCGACGACTTCCTCCGCGAAGCCCGCCTGCTCCCGCTCGTGCACCGCCCGACCGGCATGCCCATCGACGTGGTGATCGCAGCGTCGAGCCTGCACATCGAGTTCCTGGAGCGCCGCAGGCTGGTCGCCCTCGGCGGCGTGCGCGTGCCGATGACCAGCCCGGAAGACCTGGTCGTCACCAAGGTCCTGACCGGCCGCCCCAAGGACCTCGAGGATGTGCGCGGCGTGCTGCTCGAACAGCACGACCTCGACCTCTAGCGCATCCGCGGTCTCCTCGGCGAGCTCGAGGCCGCCCTCGGCGAGGACAGGTTGCTCCGCCGCCTCGAGCGCCTGATCCGCAGAGCACGCACCACCGTCGTGCGCCGGCAATGAGATGAGCGGGGGAGGACGGGGTTCGTGCTGCAGCCGAGCTCCTCCTCCAGAAGAACGCGGCGCTGTACAGGCGGCTCGCCCGAGAGTGCGATACTCGACCCATGGCATCGCTGCTCATCGTCCCCGGCTACACCGGCTCCGGACCTCGCCACTGGCAAACGCTCTGGGAGCAAAAGCTCGCTTTGGCACGCCGCGTGGAGATGCCGGACTGGGATCACCCTGACCGGGGCGCGTGGGTCGAGGCGCTCGATCAGGCAGTCGACGGGAGCGCTGAGCCCCCGGTGCTGATCGCGCACAGCTGCGGCGTGAGCACGGTGGTCCACTGGGCGGCGCTGGGCGCGCGGTCCGTGCGCGCTGCGCTGCTCGTCGCGCCGGCCTACACCGGATCGCCGAGCTACCCGCGCGCAGCGCTGACGTTCCATCCCCTGCCCAGCGCAAGGCTGCCGTTCCCCTCGATCGTCGTCGCAAGCTCCAACGATCCCTACTGCACCCTGGAGCGCGCCGAAGCCCTCGCGCGCGCGTGGGGGAGCCGGTTCATCAACATGGGACCGTGCGGGCACATCAACACCGATGCCGGCTTCGGACCCTGGCCCGAGGGCGAGCGGCTCCTCGCCGCACTGATAGGCGAGCCCCTCTCCGTGGTGTCTCGCCCCTGACGCGACGAATCTCCGACCGCGAGCAACGGGCAGGCGCCGTACCAGCGCTCAGGAGCCGGTCGTTGCGAGCAGCTCCCGGGCGTCGGTGCTCAAGCGGGGGCGCTGCCGCCGCCAGGAACGCCACGCCGCGCGACCGGCTGGACGAGCTGCTGCCTGACGCGTGGGCGAGCTCGTCGATCGCTGCTCCGACTGCCGGCGACGCCGACGCGATTTGAAAAACGCGGGCCCCCGGGTCTGCGACGCAGGTGGAGACCGCCTCGCCGAGCACCATTCCAGTTCCGCCCGTGCCCACCTCGGGCCGTGGACCGACGCCGCCCCGTGTCCAGCATCGTCGACCCGGACGAGAGCCGCACGGGGCCATGCCCATGGCGATGCCTGGGCCGTTACCGATGACCGGGCACGCCGCACAGCGGTCAACGCGCGCCAGAGCAGCTCTCGGACGTGACAGGGCTGGTTCGGATTCGTGGACCAGGATAGCGTCAAGCTGTGGCTCGGACAGCTCCCATCCCGAACATCCCCGCCATCCCTGGCATGAATCCTGGCGTCTGGATCCTGGGCGGCGGGGGAGCAGGGGGCGGAGGCAGAGGGCCCGGGGGGAACGGCAACGGCGGGGACCAGGGCGGCGACGGGCAGAACAACGGGAAGGACGCCAAGGGCGGAGGGAAGAGCGCCAAAGGATGCGGGCAAGGATCCGGCGCCGGGTGCCCGAATCCAGCGCACGGGAATGGGGGCTCGGTGTCAGCGGGCGATCCTGTCGATGTGCTCACCGGGCGCGTGTACACAGTACCCGCTGTCGACCTCGGTCTGCCGGGGCCGCTGCCGCTCGCCATCGAGCGGCACTACTCGAGCGCCGCGCGAGACCGCGACGTGGGGCTCGGCTTCGGCTGGTCCCATAGCCTGGCCTGGGAGATCGAGCAGCGGCGACGGACGGTGCGCGTCTGGAACCCGGAAGGCACCTCCTCGGAGGGAGCGCTGCCTGCGATCGGTGAGAGCCTCGCGACCCCGAGAGGCATGCTCACCCGGTATGAGTGGGGCTACTCGCTCACATCGGACGATCGCCTCGTTCGTGTGTTTTCCGCACTCGACGCCGCCGGCTCGCGCTTCCGACTCTCGATGGTGGTCGACCGGAACGACAACACCATCGAGCTGCGGTATCGAGACGGAGCGCTCGACGCCATCCTGGACAGCGCGAGACGGCTCATCCGTGTGAGGCGCCACCGGGACGGGCGCATCGCCGCTTTCGAGGTGAAGAACAGTCAGCATCAAGGCAGATGGACAGCGTTCCGGACGTATGAGTACAACGAGAACGGCGACCTCGCAGCCGCCGTCGATCGTGCCGGCCATGCGATGCGGTTCTCGTACGATGACCACCTCCTCACGTCGTGCGCTTACCCGGAGGGACTCTGCGTCCACTATCGCTATGACCGCCAGGCCCGGTGCGTCGAGACATGGGCGGAGTACCCGGGTAAGCTGGACGAGAGCCTCTCCGACGACGCGCCGGAGCTCCTTGCGGACGGAGTGACGCGCGCCAGGGGCATCTATCATTGCAAGCTGGACTTCGGGCCTCACGGCTATGTCGAGGTTGCCGACTCGCGCGGCGTACGCCGCTACTTCGGCAACGCGCTCGGGCGGGCCGATCGGGCGGTGATCGGCGCCGGCGTCCACTCGAACTCTTATGACCAAGCCGGAAGGTTGACGGCGTATACGGATCCATACCAGGCCACCTGGCGCTGGGAACGGGACACCTCCGGCCGGGTCGTGCGCGCCATCGATCCGGTCGGCGCGATGACCTCTTACGACTACAACGAGCTCGGCCTCCTCGCCGAGATGGTCGACGCGCTCGGGCAAGCGACGCGATACGTCTACGATCTGCGCGGAAATCTTGTCTCCGTCGACGACGAGATGGGAAACGCGGTTAGCTACGAGCTCGACGGGCGAGGGCAGCTCGTCAAGGCCACGCTGCCCGACGGCGGCGTCACGCTCCTCGGCTACGACGACGCCGGGAACCGCGTGCTCGTGCGAGAGCCGAACGGCGCCTGCCGGCAGGTCCGCTACGACTACCTCGGGCGCGTGCTCGGCTTCACCGACGAGCGCGGTCTCGAGACGCGGTTCACGTATGGCGAGCGTCTCGATCTGGTCGCGGTCCGCTTGCCGAACGGCGGTCAGCTCTCGTACGAGTACGATCGCAACGGCAGGATGAAAGCCGTCACCGGCTCCGACCACCGTCGCTATGAACTCTGTTGGAGTGGGCTCGATGTGGTCCATGAGCTGCGGAAACCCGACGGCCAGCGGGTGCGCTACCGCTACGATCGCGAGGGAGCGCTCGTGCAGGTCATCAACGAGCGCGGCGAGGTCCACCGGCTCAAGCGAGACTCCGCCGGCAGGATCGTGGAGGAGGAGGCGTTCGACGGTCGGCGAGCGCGGTATCGGCTGGACTGGCTCGGTCGTATCGTTCGCATGGAGGGCGACGCGCGGGAGCCGACCGAGATCACATACGACGCGGCAGGGCGGACCGTCGAGCGCTCCTACCACGACGGATCGAGGGACGTCTTCGCGTATGACCCTCTGGGAAGGCTCATCGAAGCGGACAACGGCCGCGTGCGCTGCTCGTTCGCATACGACGGGCGTGGCCGCCTGACGCGCGAGGCGCAGGTGGTCGCGGGCGTCGAGCACGCCGTCGACAATGTCTATGACGCGATGGATCGGCGCCGAGAAAAGCGTTCGTCTCTCGGATACGTCGAGCGCGTGACGTACGACATGATGGGCCTCCCGACGCAGGTGACCTTGGGTGAAGCCGCGATGGTGGCGTTTCGCCGAGACGCGGCAGGCCATGAGCTCGAGCGCATCCTTCCGGGCGGAGGCGTCGTCCAGCGCGCGGTGGACGCGATGGGCTGTGTGACGCGGCAGCGCGTCCTGAGGCCAGCGCGCGAGCCGGTCATCCCGTCGGGGCAACCTGCCTGGGTGGGAGAGTTGCCGTGGGGAACGACGAGTGACCGGTCATTCCAGTACTCGCTCGCGGGGGACGTCATCCAGGCTTGGGATCTGCAACAGGGCAGCACGACGTTCTCGTACGATCTGCTGGGTCAGATCACCGCCAGGATCCCGGAGCATGCCAGGGCAGAGCTCTTCCGCTACGATGAGGCCGGTGACCTTTATGAAGCCGGGCCCGGCGCGGAGCCGCGCGTCTATGGGTATGGCGGCAAGTTGCTGAAGCGTGGGACTACCGAGTACCACTACGATGAGGAGGGTCGCCTCATCAGGAAGGAGAGAGCGGCAGAGGCTCCCGAGGAGGTCCGGGCGTGGTCCTATCGCTGGGACGGCTGCGGAATGCTCAAATCAATCGAGACACCCGACGGCGGCCGGGTCGAGTTCACGTACGATTCTTTCGCGAGGCGGGTGCAAAAGCGTATCTGCTCGCGGGATGGCAGGAGCG
This sequence comes from Sorangium sp. So ce321, assembly GCF_051530195.1. Taxonomy (NCBI): domain Bacteria; kingdom Pseudomonadati; phylum Myxococcota; order Polyangiales; family Polyangiaceae; genus Sorangium; species Sorangium sp. So ce321. The sequence continues at coordinate 11,224,472 of NZ_CP150329.1, forward strand.
AGACGACGCGGTTCGTGTGGGACGGCGATCAGCTCCTGCATGAGCTGCGGAACGTCGAAAGCACGACGGTTGTCGAGGAGCGCACCTATAGCTTCTTACCGGAGACACCTGTTCCACTCGCGCATCGCGACACGATCGTCCGAGAGGCGGAGCGGTCCACGGGCGAATGGGTGCATTATGTCAATGACCTGCGTCATGGGCCGGAGCTGCTGGTCTCCGGGAGCGGCGACCTCCTCGCGCGTGTCGGCGCCTCCGTATGGGGGAGCAAGACGTCCGACGCTGCGGCGAAGGCGGACACCCCGCTGCGCTTTCCCGGCCAGTACGCGGACCCCGAGACGGACGTCGTCTACAATCGGTTTCGTTATTACGACCCGGAGGCGGGGAGGTACATCAGCGCCGATCCGATCGGCCTGCAAGGTGGCCTGCGCGCTTTCGCCTACGCCGACAATCAGCCGCTCGGCGTGATCGACCCGGATGGGCTCGCGTCAGTCATCACGACGGTAACCTCGGATCAGACGAACAAGCGGGGCAAGCGGCGTTCGAGGAGCGTGACCGTTGGGAGCGCCGGCACGGAGTCGAGCGGAGACGTCCACCCCATCGTGGAGCAGTCGTTTCCAGCCAGGAACGAGGCTGGCGGGTGGCCTTACCCGGGGCGCTATGATCCATCGAGCTGCGGCGAGCCGCGCGCTCTCTCCCAGCACATTCGCAACTGGGAGAGCAAGATCGGCCGCAAGCTCGACCCGCACAACCCGGACGACCACGAAGAGATCAGGAAGTGCCTTGGCTCGATCACGGCCATCCGCTCCGAGGAGGAGGGCGGCGTCAAGCGTGCGCCGTGCCCGAACTGCAGTCAGCTCTTCGTCAACCTCCACGAACGGTGGGGGGCTCCGGACCCCAAGGTCATTCGCAGGGGCTTCGGGCCGGAGCAGAACCGAGGGAGCGAGCCAACCAATTTCACTCAGGCCAGCCCAAACTACAAGCCTCCCGAGGGCTACACGTTGAAGACCGGCTACAATACCACATGACCGTCCCGTCCAAACAGCACCAGTTCCTGGAGAGTTTGTCCGCCCGCTCGCTCTCTGCGCTCGATCTTGGTCCTCGGGACGCGCCCGCTTCGATGAGCGCAGACGAGCTCCGCCGCTATCTCGCAGGAGCGAGGCTGCCGGCCTGGGATGTCCTCTTCGAGCTTCACGCGCAGCTCGCTGGCGTCGGCTCCCGGCGCACACCCGGACGGGCCGATCTGTGCGTCTTTCCCCGGTCGGACGAATCGGCGATGCGCGCTCCGCCGCTTCGGACCCGAGCCGGCACCATCTTCGCTGTCCCCGTCGGTAGTGCGATCTTGGGCGGCCGGACCTACCCGTTGCTCGCCGACGAGCGAGGCGCGCTATATCACGCGAGCGGCGAACTGGCCGCCACCTCGGTCCGCTCACTGATCGAAGCGCTCGGGTTGCTTGCCGACCGTGAGCCCGTCGGGGCACACCGCATCCGCGCTGCCCTCCGACCGCATCTGGGCGCACGGCTCGCAGAATCCCTGGCTGCGGAGCCGGCGGTGGAAGCAAGCGACGCCTCCCACGCCTTCTGGGTGTACCCGGGCGGCGTGATCGCCGATGGTCACCCCTTCCGTGACGGCCTCGAGGGCGACAGCTTCCTGTGGACGGGCTCGCTCGCGGACGTCGTGCGTTGCATCGAGGCAGCGCGCGAGGCTGCTGCCGACGAGGCCGGCGTCGACGTGGCAGGCCTCGAACGGCTGGAGGACGCACGCCCACCGGAGGAGGCCCCCCAGCCGCTCTCCCCCGAGGAGCGCCGCGCGCGCGGTGCCATTCGGACCCTGTCGGAGGAGCCAGGGCAGGCCGGATACGTCTACGCGACGCGATCGGGCCATGGCGTGGAGATGGGGGTGTCGCGGGAGCACGCAGGACGTGTCCTCAAGGTGGAGCAGCTCTACCAGGACGGCTGCATGGTGCTCGACTATGCGAACCCGATCGAGGCGCTGCGGCGGTACCTGTCCGATCGCACGCTGGCCTATTACGCGACCATCGAGCTCAGGTGGAACGCCGGCGATACCTGCTCGGCAGAGGAGCTTGCCGCGCTGTTTTTGTCCGCGGGGATCGAGCTGTCTGCGCCGATCGCGGCGTTCGAGAGGAGCTGCGGAGGATTGACGATGGCGGGACTCTCCTGGGGGATCTTCTCCCTGGTCAAGCGGGGCTTGGCCTTGCGGGAAGCCGAGGGGCCCATGAGGGCGCGGCTCGTGCGCGTGGGGCACGCGATGGAGGTGGACAGCAACTATTACCTGGATCAAGAAGGTACGTTGTATGTCGACGCGCGAGAGATCGGGCTACCGCCCTCGCCCGTCGCTGCCTCATGGTCCAAGCACCTCGAGCGAGTGTTCACCGCTGGGCGGATCTCTCCGTCTCGCCCGTTCTCGCTCGAGACGTTCGAACGTGCAGGAGAAGCCCTGGCTGATGCGTTCGATGTTCCCGTGCTCGAGTTCGGCACGGATCGCTATGCTTCCGTCTGGCTACGTGAGGATATCGAGATCTACGAGCAGGTGAGCGACCCGTTCTACTCGGCGGGACGGCCGCGCACCGTGATCGTCGCGGCGCAGCTCACGGACGTCGTGCAAGCCCTCCGCATCGTCCTCGACGCCGCGCCGGGAGCGACATTCTCGCTTCAGACGCCCAAGCCTGTCGAGGACCGCCCCTTGCCGAGCGAGCGACCCGTGCTCTGCGCGCCGCTCCACGACGGCCCGCGGCGGCCCTCACGGCGTGAGCTCCGCGTCTACGGCCGATCGGGCGCGCCCCGTCTGTGGATCGGCGAATCGGAGCGCACCCGATAGTCTCATCTATATCGAGCGCGCTTGCGCGCGTTCCTGCTGCGCCGAGGCCGGCATCCGCGAGGTCGCCCATCCGTGGGTTCATCCACGACGACCCACTCCGCGGACCTCGTTTGGAAGCGTGCTTGTGTCAGGCAGCCGAGCGCGTGGCCACCGTGTTCCCGAGGTGACGACCCGACCCCGCCGTGCCCTGAGCAGGAGGAACGCGCGGTAGTGCCGCCGCGTTCGCCGCGTTCCGCAGCATGCGGCGACTCTCGCGGCGCCCCGCCGCCGCCGCCCTGCCCGCCGCTCGGTCGAGTCGCCGCCGGAGCCTTGCCGCGCGCAGGCACCCGCCCTGAATGAGAAAGCGTGTGTGCACGGCTCACTCCACCCCGTGCAGCCACCTTCCGGCGAACGCCACCTCCTCTGCGACCGCGAGCACGGCCTCCTCCCCTCCTGCTTGGCGAAAGACGCCGCCGAGCTTCGTCACGCTCGCCCATCCCTGGAAGACACCGGCCAGCGACGGAATCCCCGAGGCGTCGAGCAGGCTCGTCGAGAGCAGCCGTGCCGCCTCGGCGGGGCTCATCCATGGGGCCGCCTCGCAGAGATCGCCGAGCGCGTCGGCGTCGTGGCCTCCTGCCTGGAAGGCAAGCACCGCACGTCGGGCCGACGCGCCTCGACCGCCTCCGCCTCATCGCGACCGGCGCTCCTCTGCTCCCACGCGACCCGCAGCGCCTCATGCTGGAACCTCACTGCACCCATCGGCTCATCCCAGCGCAGGAGCTGCCCGAGAGACGGCACGCACCCTCGCAGGAGGTCGAGCGCAGCAACGTCGTCAATCTCCAGGAGCTCCGCGAAATCCTCCGGCTCGAGCGGCGCGAGCGCACGGGCCAGCGCGGAGAGCAACGCCAGCGCGACCGCTCCTCGTTCGAGGAGCCTGAGCTCACGCTCGACCTCCGCGGCGAGCACTTCCGGTCCGCCGTTGCCGCCTGCTGCTGCCCAGCTCGGAATGCCTCGCGCCTCCGCCGCCGCGGGGGAAGGTGGCGCCACCTCGACGAGACGCACGTCACAGTCCTTCCAGCCGAGGCGCTCCCTCCAGGCATGCGCGTCACCCTCGCCGCCGGCGATCGAGACCACGCACCGGACGCGCTTTCCGAGCTCTCGGAGCGTCGATACCTGGGCGTCGAGAGGCCAGTCGACGCACTCGTCGAGACCATCGAGCACGAGGAGCACCTCGGGCTCGTCCTCGTCCTGGCCGTTGGCCAGTCTGTTCCGGAGGTCCGAGCGCAGCTTCAGGACATCCCGCGGAGGATGCAGCACGTCTTCGCCGAGCTGCTCCAGGAGCGACGCGAGGATCTCCTGCTCGGAGACGAAGCGGCTCGCTCGTCCTACCTGCACCAAGGCGGCGCATATCCCTGTACGCCCGCCCGCGTCGGCGACGAGCCGGGTACACAGCGCCGTCTTGCCGGCTCCCGGAGGGCCGTGCAGCAGGCACGCGGGGCCCGGAGCGGCGCGCCATCGCTCGATCGCTTCACGGGCGCGCTCTTCCCCCTCGGTCCACGAGGAGGCCGCGTGAGATCTTTCCTTTTCCATCCGATGCACTCGTACCTCGGCGTGGAGCGGTCGCCTCCGCTGTTCTAGCCCCTGTAGAGGCGGCGCGGAACGTGCTGTCTGACGCGCTCGCAAACGCGCTCGCCTGAGCAGACGAGCGACGAGGGGTCAATCGGCGGCGTGCGCGCCGGCGATCCGCTCCGGCATCAGCTCCGGGTCGGCCAGGGCGGCCGCCCCGCCTCACGGTCACAGCGCCGCGTCGGCAATGCCGGTCGTGTCGATGTCGTTCGCCGCGTCCGCCATCCCCGCTCGAGGCCCGGCCGCGCGCTCCCACATGCGGAGGAACGTCTCCGCCGAGCTGCGGAGCGCCGCCGTGTCGACGCCGAGGTGATCCAGGTCGGTCAGCAGATCCGGCAAGTGACCGATGTGAGCCAGGCCCTTCTCGTCGAAGTCGGTCCCCACGCGGCCGGGGCCGCTCACCTGCTGCGCGAGCGCCTGCGTGAGCGCCTGGCCCTCGGGCGCGGCCGAGCACGCGCCGTTCGAGCCGAAGCGGGGGCGCGTCTGCTGGATGAAGCCGTTGAGGTCCGCGCCGAAGGCCATGGGCACCTTGAGGCCCTGGCGGCCGAACTCGTACGCCTGCGCGAACGAGCGGCTGGACCCCTGGCAGTTGTTCTCGACGCCCGAGCGCGTGTACGCGCGCGTCTGGTCGTGCGCGGTCCGCAGCCCGAACATGCCGCCCGTGCGCCGGATGGCCTGGATCGCCCAGGCCGGCGTCGTCTTCTCGTCATCGGCGAGCTCCGGGTTCATGACCTCCCGGAGGTGCCCGTGCGAGATGTAGAGCGGATAATAGATGTTCCTCTCCGCGAGCGCGTAGGCGTCCCGGACGCCGCGCTCGGAGAGGTGGGCGAGGTCGATCAGCATGCCTCTGTCCATCATCGCCTGGAGCAGCTGCCGCCCCTCGTCGGTCAGGCCGCGCGTGTTCCGGCAGCTGCTGTCGACGTCGAAGCCGAGCGTGAAGGCCTCGGTGGTGGCGCCGCAATCGAAGTCCACATGGCAGTTCTTCGTGAACTGGGCGAACTGGAAGATCGGGTTGTGCAGCGCCGCGCCGCCGAAGCGGTTGTCGAGCTGGTGGACGGGCTGCAGCGACCGGACGCCCATGGCATGGAAACGGTCGAGCTCGGAGAGCGCGTCCCGGCTGCCAAACAGGTTGCTCGTCTCGATGGCGATCACGACCGCGAGCTTGCCCGCGCCGATGATCCGGCGGGCGTCCGCGGGCGATAGGGCCACCTCCACCCAGTCCGGCCGCTCGGCAGCGAAGCGATGCACCATCTGGATCTGCAGCTCGACGTCGGCCATCTCGTCGCAGGGGCGCTCGAGAATGACGTCGGCGGCAAAGCTGTCACCACGACCGCCACACGTCGGCATCGGCTTCGTTCCCTCCAGCCCTCTGGGCAAGGGGGTTCTTGACGCGCAAGAGCAGCGAAGGCACGAGGCGCGACAGCCAGCTGGAGCGACGAGCCGGCCTCGGATCGGGAGCCTGCGAGAGGTTCAGCCACGAGGGTTGAGGAGAAGAAAAGCGCATGGTCCTCTTCGAGCTGATCGTCGGTCTCCTGTTCGCGGGGGCGCTGTTCGCGCTCTGGGCAGAGCGGCTGAGCGTGCCTTATCCGGCGCTCCTTGCGCTGGTCGGGGCCAGCCTTGCGCTGGTCCCGGGGATACCCGACGTCCAGCTCGACCCAGAGCTGGCGCTGGCGCTGTTCGTCGCGCCGACCTTGCTCGACGCGGCCTACGACGCATCTCCTCGCGACCTGCGCCACAGCCTCGCTTCGGTCGTCAGCCTGGCCGTCGTCGTGGTCGTGCTGACCGTGGCGGCTGTGGCCTGGGCGTCGCGCCTCGTCGTACCCGAGATGAGCTGGGCGGCAGCGTTCGCGCTCGGAGCGATCGTGGCGCCGCCCGACGCGTCCGCCGCCACCGCGGTGCTACGAAAGCTACAGCTCCCGCACCGTCTGCTCGTGGTCCTCGAAGGCGAGAGCCTGTTCAACGACGCCACGTCGCTGCTCATCTACCGGGTGGCGGTCGGCGCCGCGATGACGGGTGCCTTCTCCGGATGGAGCGTGGCGCCGATGCTCTTGCTCACGTGCGGCGGCGGCGTCCTTGCGGGCTGGGGGCTCGCGCGTGTCTACATCTGGTTCGCCTCCCGCGTGGACGATATCCCCATCAACGTGCTGCTGCAGTTCCTCGGCACCTTCGCCGTGTGGATGATCGCCGAGCGCCTCGGGCTCTCCGCCATCATCACCGTTGTCGCGTACGCCATGACGCTGGCCCAGCGGGTGGCGGGCCGGATGAACGCCCGCCGCCGGATCGCCTCGTACGCGGTGTGGGAGGTCGCGGTGCTCGTGCTCAACGTGCTCGCCTTCGTGCTCATCGGGCTGCAGCTCCGCGTGGTGCTCTCGCGCGTGCACGGGCACGAATGGCGCACGTACGCGCTGTGCGCGGGGGCCGTATGTGCGGCGGTTGTCCTCGTCCGGATCGCGTGGATCATGGCGTACACCGGAGCGGTGCGCTGGACGGCGCGTCGCTTCGGCGCGCGGTCGCCGTCGCCGGCGACGCTGCCCACCACCGGGAGCGCGCTCCTCGCCTCCTGGTGCGGCATGCGAGGCATCGTCACGCTGGCTGCGGCGCTGGCCTTGCCGGACGGCTCGACCGCCTTTCCCCATCGTGACCTCATCGTCTTCTCGGCGTTCTGTGTCGTGCTGAGCACGCTGGTCGTGCAGGGCTTGACGCTGCGGCCATTGATGCAGCGGCTCGGCTTGGGTGACGACGGCATGGTGGAGCAGGAGATCGGCCTCGCCCGGGTCGAGACGGCGCGCGCTGCCTTGCGTGCGCTCGAGCGTCCGAGCGCAACGTCACCCTCGGTCGATCTCCTGCGCAGCGAGTACGAGGCCCGGCTGCGCGCCGAGGAGTCACGTGACGAGCACAGGGCCGTGGAGCGGAGCGGCGCGAGCCTCGCGACGCTCCAGCGGCAGGCCGTGGAGGCTCAGCGAGAAGCGCTCAGGGACCTGAGAGCCCGACATGTGATCGGCGATGATGCGTTTCACGTCGTGGAGGAAGAGATCGACCTGCTCGAGCTGACCGCGGACGTGCGGGTGCGGCCCACGCTCGAGGGCGCGGCGTCGTGACCGAGGCGCGCGCGCTCGGGGGCGCTCCGGAGCCGAGGCAGCTGACGCGCGGCCGCCTCTCCCGGGGCCCTCATGCCTCCCGTCATCGAGCCTTGCCGCGCGTCTTGCGCGGCCGGCCGCCCTCGGGGCGAGGGCTCACCGGTCCTTGCTTCGCCCGCTTCTCTCGGTGTTCCCGCTGCGGCAGGCACATCACCCGCGCGGCGACGGACATCCCCTCGACGAAGGCCTCGCGCGTCGCGGCGGCGTACTTCAGGCCGCGCGCCGAGGCGTACAGGGTGTCCGCGAGCTGGCGCCCGGTGACGCCCGCGGGCGCGTACGCGGCCACCAGCCCGGCGGCGCGCAGTGCCTCCTCCACGGCCTCGATGAACTGCCCCTCATGCTCGTCGACCATGGGGCCGACGAGCTCCTTCGTGGCGGCCGCGAGGTCCGACGCGTCGGACCCGAGCGCGCCCACGAACCGGCCGACCCACGTGTCGAACGTGGCCACGAGCCGCTCCTCCAGCGGGCGCTCCGCGTCGGCGAGGGCGGCCGCGGCGGCGGCGAGCGCTGTGTCGAGGAAGTACGCCACCGACGCGCGAAAGAGCTCCTCCTTGGTGGCGAAGTGGAGGTAGAGGCCCTGTCGCGAGACGTTCGCGGCGCGCGCGACCTCATCCATCGACGTCTTCCGGAAGCCGAAGCGCAGGAACACGGTCATCGCCGCGTCCATCAGCCTGCGGCGGCGCAGGTCGTCGGCGGGCCTGTCGGGGGAGCTCGCTTCGCTCACGATGACCAAACTTGACAGGGTGGGTTCATCTTGTCAATAGCACACTTGACAACCTGGGCCTGGATCGTCAACCTCGTCCGGTGAGCTCGCCCGACCCCTCGCCCGATCTCGCGCTCCCGCCGGGCGGCGCCGCCGCGTCCCAGGGCGCGCTGGCCGGGACCTCGCCGCCTGCGCCCCTGCCCGGTCCGGCGGCGGCCGGCGGCGCCGCCAGGCTCGCGAAGATCGGCGCCGTCGCCGCCGTGCTCGCGCTCCTCGCCGCCGCGCACCGCGCGGGCCTGCTCGAGATCTTCGGCGAGCCCGCGCGGATCAAGCAGGCGCTCGTGGCGCTCGGGCCGTGGGGGTATGTCGCGTTCGTGGCGGCGTACGCCGCGCTCCAGCCGTTCGGCGTGCCGGGCACGGTGTTCATCCTGGCGGCGCCGCTCATCTGGCCCTGGCCGGTGGCGTTCGCGCTCTCGATGGCGGGCACCATGGCGGCGAGCGTCGTGGGCTTCTCGTTCGCTCGCTTCGTCGCTCGGGACTGGGTATCGAAGCGGGTGCCGGCGCGCTTCCGCGCCTACGACGAGGCCCTCAGGCGGCGGGCGTTCTTCACGGTGTTCATGCTCCGCCTCGTCCTCTGGATGCCGCCCATGCTCCACGTGTTCTTCGGCGTCTCCGGGGTGCGCTTCTCCACCCATTTCTGGGGCTCGCTGGCCGGTTATCTCCTTCCCTTGCTGGCGACTGCGTACTTCGGAGAGCGGGTCTTCGGCGCCCTGCGCGACGCGCCCCCCTCGGCGTGGCTCGGCATGGGCGCCGCTCTTGTCACTGTCATGGTCGGGCTCTGGCTCCTCAGGCGCCGCGCCCGGCAGGAGGTCGTCCCTTCATGAACGATTCCCAGCGTCGCAAGGGGCTCCGGATCGAGCGGGCGCGCGCCTCCGCTCAGTTCCGGGGCGGCAAGTTCCAGAACCCGTCGGGCGCCGGCCCCGGGATGAACGGCTCGTCGCTGCCCGTCATCGGCGAGTACTTCTTCGGTCGCGGCCAGCGGACGCCGCCCGGTCCGCTGCCCCTCGCGCGGCCTCACGAGGCCTGGGCGCGGCGGAGCGCGACCGGCCTGCGGGTCACGTGGCTCGGCCACAGCACCGTGCTGCTCGAGATCGACGGCCGCCGCGTCCTCACCGATCCGGTGTTCGGCGAGCGCGCCTCCCCCGTCTCGTTCGCTGGCCCGATGCGCTTCCACCCCGTCCCGGCGGCGCTCGAGGAGCTGCCGCCGCTCGACGCCGTCGTGCTGTCGCACGACCACTTCGATCACCTGTGCGCGCCCACCATCGCGGCGCTGGCCCGCGCGCGCGTCCCCATCGTCACGGCGCTCGGCGTGGGCGCGCACCTCGAGGCGCTCGGCGTCGACCCGGCGCGGATCACCGAGCTCGACTGGCACGAGGGCGCGGAGGTGGGCGGCGTCCGGTTCACCGCGACGCCGTCGCAGCACTTCTCGGGTCGCGGGCCGACGAGCGGCAACAAGACGCTCTGGGCGTCCTGGGTCATCGAGGCGGAGCGGCGCAAGGTCTTCTTCTCCGGCGACACAGGGCTGTTCCCCGAGCTCGCGGACATCGGCCGGAGACACGGCCCCTTCGACCTGGTGATGCTCGAGGTAGGCGCGTACCACCCCGCGTGGGGGGCGATCCACCTCGGCCCCGAGAACGCGCTGACCGCGTTCGAGATGCTCGGCGGCGGCACGCTCCTGCCGGTCCACTGGGGCACCTTCAACCTCGCCCTCCACGACTGGGACGAGCCGGCCGAGACGTTGCTCTCCCTGGCGGCCGAGCGCCGCGCGCGCGTCGTGACGCCGCAGATCGGCGCGGCCGTCGAGCTCGAGCACGTCGACGCGCCGACCCCGTGGTGGCGCGCCGTCGCCGGCGCGCGCTGACGGACAGGTCGGTCCCGCGCGGCTCTCCCCTGGCGCGGGCGCTGCCGGCGTCGACAACGTGCGTTGCAGCGGGAACATCGCGGTCCACGCCGAGGAGCGGCGCGCGATCCGGTTGACAAATAGGCACGGAATAAGCCTTCTCGCCCGGACTTTTCCCGTTCGATGACAGCCATCGAGGGGCGCCTCCGGGGGAGGCTCAGGCGTTTGGGGTTCGGGCTCGCGGCGACGGCCGCGCTCTTCATGGTCTTCCGGACCGGCGCGTCGGCCTGGGGCCGATCCCGGCTCGGAGACTATCTCGATACAACCGAGGCCGACTGGGAGGCTGAGCGCGCGCGGATCCGCGAGCGATCGCGGCCAGCGGGCGACGGCGCCGCGCAGGCGGACTGCGCGGCGAGCTATGCGACGCTGCCGAGGATCCCGGCGGGCGAAGACCTCGGCGAGCTGGCGCGAGCGGCCAACGCGGGCCCCCGCGCGCCGCTCTCCCCCGCGGTCGTCGCCGCGGTCGAGCGGTATCGCCCGGAGATCGACGCCTTGCGCGAGGCGGCGCGGTGCTCTCGTCATGAGCTGACCGACGACAGCGCGTGGGTGGATCATGGCGATGTGTACCCGGTGTGGAAGGCCGGGTTCCTTGTCGCGATCGAGGGGCACATGCTCGCGGCCAGAGGGGATGCGCCCGGCGCCCTCGATCGCTACCTCACGCTGGCCAAGGTCGGCGCGGACATGTCGGCGGGGTCGAGCCTCGCCGGCAGGGTCGGGGGTCAGGCGGCGAATCGCGCATACCTCGGGGTCGCTGCGCTCCTCGCCAGCGCGCCCCGGCTCCCCGCGGCGGAGCTCGCCGCGCTGGACCAGACGCTCGCGGAGCGAGGGCGCCACCTGCCGCTGCTCTCCGACGTGCTCCGGAAAGAGCGCCTGGGGCTGCGGAAGGCGGCCATCAGCCTGAGGGCCAGGGGCGCCCTCTCCGAGCGGACCCCTCCCATCGAGCAGCCCACCGACCTGCGCGCGCTCACCCTGGTGTTCTCGACAGAGGCCGTTTTCGGCCGCGCCCTCCCGCTGCTGGACGCGCGGCTGCGCCGCGCGGAGCAGATCGCCCTCGACGCGCAGCGCGACCCATCGCAGGCCACGCGGTTTCAGGAGGTCGCCTCCGACTCGCTCGCGGCCGAAGCCTCGGCGCTCGACATCGTGGAGTACCCCGACAGCTATCAGCATGTCGCCGGGCTGGATTGCGCCCTGCGGGCCTCCTATCTCCTGGCGCGCACGGCCGTCAAGGCGGAGCGGGCGTACATGGACGGCCGCTATCCGGAGGTGCTCCCGGACCTCGCGCAGGACCCTTGTGGGACAGGCCCCCTCGAGTACCGCAGGAGCCCGGAAGGCGACGGCTACACGCTGTCCAGCGTCGGCGCGAACGGCAAGGCGGACGGCCCGCGCGTCGCCCGCAGCAGCGGCGGTGACAGCGACGATATCGTCGTCGCGAGGCGGGGCGCGAACGTCCTCTAGTTTTCCGCCCGCCAGCAGTCCGGCCATGGATGGCTAGGGCTAGTTCAGCCCGCCAGCAGTCCGGCCATGGATGGCGATGGCGCGGCTTCTGCGCCGCTTCGCGGCGACTTCGCGGCGGCTTCGCGGCGGCTTCGCGCGACCCCCCCTCGCCCACGCATCGCCTGACGCACGCGGTTCATCTCAACCTTGACAGGTGAACAGTACTGCGCAAAAGTTCGACCGGGTAGGTCTGCGCTCGCACCCCCTTCGAAGAGAGGAGATGACAATGCCCATCATCGGACGACAGTGCACACGCGATGGCAGGACGGTCTGCCTTCGGATGAGTCAGGCCGGTCTGCCGGTAAATCACGAGGGGCCCGGGCTGACGCTCGTTTACGGGTGGTCGAGCGAGGAGCGCCGCGCGCAAGGGCTCGCGGCTTCGATCCAGGGCATCGAGCTCCGCACTGACTCCGGCAAGCTCCTCGCGTTCGACTACTGCCCGTTTTGCGGCCAGGGGCTCGTGGGGAGCGCGACGAGCGTCAGGGCCACCGTGGCGCGACGCATCGCGTCAGAAGGCGCCCGCGCCGAGGTGCCGCCGGTGAAGGCCGAGCGCGCACCGCGGGACGTGCGTGCGATCGAGGTCGTGCCGCCTCGTCCTCCGGCTCCGAGCGCACCGTCGCGCGAGCCAGCGGAGACGGGCGCGATGTCGCTGAAGGTGCTTCGCGAAAAGCTCGGACTCTCGCAGGCCGAGCTCGGCGGAAAGCTCGGCCTCGCGCGCAGCTCGGTCGCCAACTACGAGAACGGACGGTCACCTCTCTCGCAACGGCTCCGCAAGTGGATGGCAAAGCACGAAGCGAAGCTGACCGAAGGGGGAAACGGCGCAGCCCGCCGCGGGAGCGCGGCCGCGTAGAAGGTCACCGGGCCAGACGCGCTCTGCCACGCCCTCGGGGAGCGGCGAGCCTACCCGCCCTGCCTCCTCGTGCTGACGCCGTGGCGATTCCGGCATAGTCCATCCCCATCGCCCTCCCCCTCCTCCTCGGATTCCTCGGCGCCCTGCTCTTCGCGCTGCTCCTCGTCGCGCTGAGCCGCAGGGCACCCCTCTCCCGCACGGAGCGCCGTGCCCGTGAGCGAAGCGCCGAACGCGCCCGCGCCGTGGCAGACGCCCTCGGGCTCGTCGCCACGCAGGCCCCCGAGATCCCCACGACCTTCCGCCTCCACGCGCCCGACGCCAGGGACGACCTCGGCTTGTGGATGGGCTCGCCGGCGCTCTTCGCGGGCTCCTTCCAGCGCGACAAGATCGTCGACTGGATGAAGCTGAGAGCAGAAGGACCGCCCGGCTTGCCCGCGGGCGTGACGGTGCGGCCTCCCCGGCGGACCGTCTTCGACTGGCGCGACGGTCTCCCCGGCGAGGCACCGACGCTGGTCACGCCCGGTGGCGCCGCGATCGTGATCGAACACGAAGGGGGCGCCGCGATCGATATCCACGCTCTCACCCGGTGGATCGATTCGTTCCCGGAAGGAACGTGGCTCGTCGGGATGAGCGCCGCCGCGGTCGAGGTACGCGCCGACGCCCCCGCGACCGAGGACGCCGTGCGCTCTGCGCTGTCGCTCTTCGCGCTCGTTTCGGTCGCGCCCGGGGGAGCCGCCGAGTAAAACCGCCGCGAGGAGGTCGCGATTCGCCAGCGAAGCTGGCGCACGGCCGGCCCGGCGCTCGGAGGCGCGGCGGCAATCCTTGCCGTGCCCCTGCCTTTCAGGGCTGGCAATCCTTGCCAGTACGGCAAGGCTTGCCACGCGCGCGCTGGACCCGCGGGCGAGCTCGATTGCGCGGCAGCCGCTCGTGCGCCGCGCTCGGCTCGTCGCGCCGCACGATTCCATCGTAAAAGCCATCACGCGGCGGGGTGGCATGTCGATTGCGATAGCGCTCTTCCAGCCGGGCTGCCGCGGCCGGGGCTCACCCCGGCGAGGCGCGCCGAGATAGCTCACGAAGACGACCACCGTCGCTCGCCGAGCTGCGCGAGAGCCTGCGGGCTCGACCCGAGGTGTGCAGAGGGGGCGGAGGAACGATCGTGATCGTCAGTGCCCGTAACTACCAAGGAACGGAGTGCGTCATGTTCAAGCGGAATGTGTTTGTTGTCCAGTCGATGATGGGCCTCGGGCTCGCGCTCTTCGCGGGGTGCGGCGGAGACGGCGCGGCGGATGAGGAGGACGCGGCGGCGTCCGCCGGCATGCGCGTGGAGCTCGCGTTCCCGGGCCAGCGCGGGGAGATCGAGGAGAGCATCGTGAACCTCCCCGGCTTCGGGCCGCAGAAGGCCGTCCATGAGCGCTTCGGCGACACGGCGGTCTTCCAGGGCGACATCCTCCTCGATGAGGGAGGCCGTCACGAGCGCTCAGCGGCGCGGCTCTTCGGCTCCTTCCGGTGGCCGGGCGGGGTCGTCCCTTATACGATCGACTCGGCCTTTTCCAACCAGGGCAGGGTGAACGACGCCATCAGCCACTGGGAGTCGGTGACGCCCCTCCGGTTCAAGCTCCGCACGGACGAGGCGGATTACGTGGCGTTCGTGCCCGGCGGCGGGTGCTCGTCCTGGGTGGGCCGGCAAGGCGGCCGGCAGACCATCAACCTGCATGAAACAGGTTGCTCGACCGGCAACATCATCCACGAGATCGGGCACGCCATCGGCCTGCACCACGAGCAGACCAGGGCCGATCGGGACGAGACGATCACGGTGCACTTCGAGAACATCGAGCCCGACCACGAGCACAACTTCTTCACGTACGTCCAGGGCAACGAGGACGGCGTGGACCTCGGCGCCTACGATCTCGGCTCGATCATGCAGTATGGCTCCTTCGCGTGGACCATCGATGGCGACTCGGAGGACTTCCCCACGATCACCTTGAAGGACGGGTCGACCTTCGACTCGCAGCGCGAGGGCCTGTCGCGCGGCGACATCAGGGCGGTCGAGGCGCTGTACGGCCGCCGCGTGCGGCTGCGCAGCGGGGTGGCCTCGAACCGCTGCCTCGACGTGCTGGACAGCGACACGGCCGAGGGCGCGACCGTGCAGACCTGGGGATGCAACGGCACGGACGCGCAGGAGTGGCTGTTCACGCCGAGCGGCGAGCTGCGGAGCAGCGTCGCCCCGGGCCGGTGCCTCGACGTGGCGAACAGCGAGACAGCGCAGGGCGCGACGGTGCAGACATGGGAGTGCAACGGCACGGACGCCCAGAAATGGACGCGGACCGCGAGCGGCGAGCTGCGGAGCGCCGTGGCCTCGAACCGCTGCCTCGACGTGTCGAACAGCGACACGGCCCAGGGCGCGACCGTGCAGACCTGGGCGTGCAACGGCTCGAGCGCTCAGCGGTGGAACGACTACGTCGAGGTGGTGAGCGACCTGCACTGGGACCTTTGCCTCGACGTCGCCGGCGGGAGCTCGACCGCGGGGACCAACGTGGACGTCTCGAAATGCAACAGGTCGAACCGGCAGCAGTGGTTCCTCTCGTCGAGCGGCGAGCTGCGGAGCGCCCTCGCCGCAAACCGCTGCCTCGAGGTCGCCGCCTCGGGCGCCGGCGTCCCGTCGGGCACCAACGTCCAGATCGGCACCTGCAACAGCAGCGACGCCCAGGAGTGGTCCTGGACCGAGGAAGGTGAGCTGAAGACCGCGCTGAGCAGCGAGCTTTGCCTCGACGTGAGCGGCGGCAGCACGTCCAATGGGACCAACGTCCAGGTGCTGACCTGCAATGGCGGCCGCGAGCAGCGCTGGATGAAGCCCGGGATCGCCTTCTGAGGCGACGAGGGCTGCGAGGACCGTGATGTCAGCCACGATGCCAGAGCTCCTGTCGCTCCTCGCCCTCGCAGCCCTCTCCGGCTGCGCCTCCCACGGTGTCCTCGGGGGCGCGCCGGAGCGCATCGACGAGGACGGGGCCGCGATCCTCGGCGGCTCGCTCGATCTCGCGCGCGACCACGTGGTCGGCGTCGGCGACGAGCGCGGCGCCTTCTGCTCCGGCGTCCTCGTCTCGCGCCGCGTGGTGCTCACCGCCGCGCATTGCATCCCTCCCGGCGCAGGGCCGCGGGGAGGGATCACGCGGGTCCATGTCGGCGCCGACCTCCGCCCGGAGGCGGCGCGTCCCCCCATCGTCATCGAGGCCGTGGCGGCGGTGCCGCACCCGGGCTTCGACGAGGAGACCTACTCCAGCGACCTCGCGGTCGTCGAGCTCGCCGCCCCGGCGCCGGTCGCGCCCGCGCCGCTCCTGCGCGAGACGATGGATGACGGCCCCCGCTACGTGGGCCCGCGCTTCGCGTTCGTCGGCCACGGCATCGACGAGGCGGGCGTCTTGCTCGTGCGCCGCGTCGTCACCTTCCCGATCGACGCCGTGGGCCCCGCGGATGACGTCGGCCTCGACACCGGCAGCGGTCCCGTCGACGCGACGCAGCTCTACTATCGCCCGGGCGCCGACGGGAACACGTGCCTCGGCGACTCGGGCGGGCCCGCGTTCCTGGCCCGAGGGGGCGTCGAGCGCGTCGCCGGCGTGAGCTCCTACGGCGACGCCCACTGCGAGATCGACGGCGTCGACGCCCGGACCGACCTGCCGGCGATCGCGGCGTTCATCCAGCCCGAGATCGACCGCATCGAGGGGGACGACCCGTGCCGCGCCGACGGCGTCTGCGGCGCGGCGTGCGATGGGGGCTCACCGCTGCTCGATCCGGACTGCGCGGAGGCCCATTGCGGCCCGGATGGGATCTGCGCGGCGGCGTGCGTCGAGCCCGTGGATCCGGACTGCGCCGGCGTGGACCGCTGCGGTCCCGACGGCGCCTGCGACCCGGGTTGCCCGGACGTCGACGCCGACTGCCTGGCGGCGCCGGACGGGGAGCCCGGGGCGAGCGCGCCCGGACGCGAGGCGGCCGCCTGCGCAACCCGGGTGCCCGGCAGCGACGGAGCGGCGGCACGCTCGCTGTGCGGGGCGATCATCCTCGCGGCGCTCGTGGCCCTGTCGAGGCGACAGAGCATCTCGGCGCGGGTCGGCGGGCCCTCGAGGTGGGAGGTGATCGCGCCCCCCGCCGCTCACCGCTTCGCGGATGTCCTCACGAAATCGATGAAGGCGCGCAGCGGCGCGGGGACGAGCCGGCGCCCCGGATAATAGAGGAACGGCCCCGAGAAGCTCTGCCACCAGGGCTCGAGCACCGGCTCCAGCGCGCCGCTGTCAAGGTGCGTGCGCAGCCAACCCTCGAACAGCTGGATGACGCCGACGCCGGCGATCGCCGCATCCACCGCCAGGTCGATGGCGGCGCCCGCGCTGACCAGCAGCGGTCCCGCCGGCTCGACCCGCACCACCTCGCCGTCGCGCTCGAACTCCCAGGTGATCATCTGGCCGCTGCTGAAGCGGCCGCGCATGCAGGCGTGCTGCAGCAGATCGCGCGGGTGTTCCGGGCGGCCGCGCCGATCCAGGTAGGCGGGCGCCGCCGCGGTCGCGAAGCGCTGGATGCGCGGGCCGATGGGGACGGCGATCATGTCCTGCTCCAGCCGCTCGTCGTAGCGGATGCCGGCGTCGCAACCGGCCGCCAGCACGTCGATGAAGGCGTCCTCCGCGATGACCTCCAGCTGGATCTCCGGATAGGCGGCGAGGAACGCCGGGATGATGTCCGGCAGCACCAGGCGGGAGGCGCTGACCGGCACGTTCAGCCGCAGCGTGCCCGCCGGCCGGTCACGGAAGCCGTTCACCACGTCCACCGCGGCGGCCACCTCGCCCAGCGCCGGCCCCAGGCGGTCGAGCAGCCGCGCCCCGGCTTCCGTGGGCGCGACGCTGCGCGTCGTGCGGTGGAGCAGCCGGACGCCGAGCTGCTCCTCGAGGCGGCGCACCGCCTCGCTGACCGCCGAGGCGCTGCGGCCGGTCGCCCGCGCCGCGTCGCGGAAGCTCCTGGCGCGAGCGACTGCGACGAAGACGTCGAGATCGCCGAGGTCCAGGTTCATTGTTCGGTATTCCGCACAGCCCGTGCGGATTGTGCGCCGTTATCGCGCCCCTCGCCAGGGCCTACCTTGGCCGGGCCTGCCAGGGATGGCCGGGCCTGCCAAGGAGACCGTGACATGTCCAAGATCAACGCCGCCGGGACCGTGAAGCTCGGCCGCCGCCACGTGAAGCGCCTCGGTTACGGCGCGATGCAGCTCGCCGGGCCCGGGGTGTTCGGTCCCCCGAAGGACCGCGACGGCGCGCTTGCGGTGCTGCGCGAGGCGGTCGCCGCGGGGGTCGACCACATCGACACAAGCGACTTCTACGGCCCGCACGTCACCAACAAGCTCATCCGCGAAGCCCTGGCGCCTTATCCGGACGACCTGGTCATCGTCACCAAGATCGGCGCCCGCCGCGACGAGGCCGGCGCGTGGCTCCCGGCCCCCTCGCCCGAAGCGCTGACCGAAGCGGTGCACGACAACCTGCGCAACCTCGGGCTCGATGCGCTGGAGGTCGTGAACCTGCGCGTCATGTTCAGCGTGCACGGTCCCGTCGAGGGCTCGATCGAGGCGCCGCTCAGCGCCCTGGCCGAGCTTCAGCGCCAGGGGCTCGTGCGCCACATCGGGCTCAGCAACGTCACGCCCGCCCAGATCGCGGAGGGGCGGCGGATCTGCGACATCGTCTGCGTGCAGAACCAGTACAACCTGGCGCAGCGGGAAGACGACGCCCTGATCGACGACCTCGCCCGGGAGGGCATCGCCTATGTCCCCTTCTTCCCGCTCGGCGGCTTCACGCCGCTGCAGTCGTCCATCCTCTCCGGCGTGGCCCACGGCCTGGGCGCCACGCCCATGCAGGTCGCCCTCGCGTGGCTGCTGCGGCGCGCGCCCAACATCCTGCTGATCCCCGGCACCTCGTCGGTGGCTCACCTGCGCGAGAACCTCGCCGCCGCCGAGCTGGAGCTGCCGGACGAGGCGATGGCGGCCCTGGACGGCGTGGGAGCGAGCGCTGGCGCGGCCTGAAGCCCGCCGCCGGGCTCAGATGGAATGTCGAGCGCGCCGCGCCAGCCGCCGCGCGCGTTGACGCCGCCATCCCGTATCAATATTTTGCTCCCACGGAGATGGGCGGCAAGCTCTTCGATTTCCCGCGCATGCCCCGTGACGCCTACCTCGAGCGCGAGGCCGACGTGCGCCGCTACCTCGACGGAAAGCTCCCCGGCCGGTATCGCATCCCTCGATATTACGGCGACAAACCCGATTTCGGGGACATGGACGTCATCCTCGCGGCCCCGCCCGACTGGCTCGCGCTCCGCGCGGAGATCGCCCGCGACCTCGGGATCACGGGATCGAAGGCCGTCGGGCACGTGTTCTCCACGAGCTACCGGGGCCTCCAGACCGATTTCTTCACGGTCCCCGAGCGGTACCTCGAGAGCACGTACAACTTCTTCTCGTTCAACGACCTCGGGAACCTCATCGGCAAGCTCTGCCGCCGCTTCGACCTCAAATACGGCGAGCGCGGCCTCACCTACGTCTACCGGCGCGAGGGCGGCAATTTCCAGGTCGAGCTCGAGATCACGCTCGATTTCGAGCGCATCTGCCGCTTCCTCGGCCTCGAGTACGAGACATGGCGCGCCGGCTTCGGCTCTCTCCCCGAGATGTTCGAGTGGGTGGTCGCGAGCCCCTATTTCTCGGTCGCGCCATACCTCGACGACACGGACAGCAACCTGCGCAAGCGCGGCCGCGAGCGCACGACGGTCGCGCGTTTCATCACGTGGCTCGGCGAGCACGGAATCGACAAACGTGCCGTTCTTCAGGACAGACGGTCCTATTTGCCCGAGGTCATCGCGGCCTTCCCGCAGGCCGATCTCGCCGCCAAGATCGAGGCGGAGCGCGCCGCCGAGGCGAGGGCGGCCGAGATCGCGGCGAAGTTCAACGGGAAACGCGTGATGCGCCTCGTGCCCGGGCTCGACGGCAAGGCGCTCGGCGAGCTCATCCGCGCCTTCAAGGCCTCCTTCGCAGATCCCGGCGCTTTCGAGGCCTGGGTGCTCTCGACGCCGGAGGACGAGATCGAAGCACGCATCCGCGACTTCGCGGCCCGCGAGGGCTGATCGACCGTCGGGCTCGTCCTCCTCGTCCTCGACGTGACCGGCGCCAGGACACCGAACAGCTCGAGACCCCGAGACAATGAACCACAGAGGCACAGAGGCACAGAGTTTCTCGTTGTTCCTCTGTGTCCTCTGTGCCTCTGTGGTTTGAACTTCTTCATTCTCGGGCGTCTCGAGCCGATCGTCGCTCTAGCGGGGCCCCTCCACCGCGCAGAACCCGTTGATGCAGCGGTTGGTCGGATCGCAGCAGTCGGCGGCCGTCTCGCACCGCTCCTGAGGTTGTGAGCAATGCCCGTCCGGCGGCGCGTTCGAGCAGATCAGCTCCCCGTCGGAGCCGGGCTGGCAGTACCCGCCGCAGCATTGATCGCCCGTATCGCACGACGCGCCCTCGGACCGGCACGGATCGAGCACCCAGAACCCGCGCGCGTTGCCCGCGAGCAGCTCCTGCGCGGGCAGGTAGAACGCGGGGTGGCTCGGGTCGGTGCCGGGCGTCGCGTTCAGGTCGATGGCGGCGACCCAGAGCTTCTTGGTCGTGATGTTCTCGACCAGGTCCACGCCCCGGGGATCGCTGCAGAACGGCGGGATCGTCGCCGCGTTCCCGTACAGGCGGCGGCTGGTGAACACGACCCAGGCGTAGCCGCCCGACGCGACGGGGTTGACCGTCGGCTCGTAGTTCAGGTTGATGTCGTCCTTGTGGCGGTTGTCGATGGCGCCCACCGAAGTCTCGTCTGCAGTGCAGGTCATCTCGACCGGCGCGCTCAGGCTGGGCAGGTAGATCGAGCGCGGGCCGTCCCTTCCGTTCATCAGATCGAGGGGGACGACCGTGCCCGATCCATCGATGCTCGCCCAGGCGAGATGGGCCTTGGCGCCCCGGCGCGTCCTCAGATCGCCGAAGTTGTCGCCCTCGTTGCCCGGGTCGGTCTGGTGGTGGAACACGACCGACTTGCTGTCGGGGAGGAACGCCGGCCACCCCGGGCGCGTGCCCTCGGGCTCGCCTCTGTCGTCGACGATGACCTCGGGATCGGTGAAGTCGCCTGTCGCCGCGTCGAACTTCATCACGAAGAGCTTCCTGCGGATGTCCGCGTCGGGGCCGGACATCGCGTTGAACACGACGCGTGTGCCGTCCGGCGAGAACGCCGGCGTCCCGAGCTCGTAGGCCACCTCGTCGAGCCCGGAGGTCGGGCGGCGCGTGGAGCTCGGCAGCGAGAGGAGCTCGCCCGCCTGGGTGAGCGCGAGCGACCCGTCCGGAGTGACCGCGGCGAAGGGCGCCGCGGTCGAGAGGGCGTGCTCGGTGGCGCCCGCGGGGGTCAGATCGTAGGCCGCGCTCAGGCCATAGGAGTCGAGCCCGTTCTGGACCAGGAGCCGTGATCCGTCGACCGAGACGGAGTGACAGACCCGGCACTGGCTGTCGTCGCCGTTCCCCCCGGCGACGAGCTGGGGCGCCGTGTCTCCCGCCCGGATCGACAGCACGGCCCCGCCGAACCGGCCATTGCCGCCCACGGCGCCGCCGTGGTTCTCCGCCAGGCGGGTGCCGTACGAGTTGTAGTAGATGACCCCCGACAGCCGGGCCGGAGCCACGGTCCATGTCTGGGAGATCGGCCCGTACGCCTGTCCCTCGCGCGCGACGGTGAGGCTCACGGTGAGCCGGTCCGGCGAGCCGTCGGGCGTCGGCCCTCCGGCGCTGTCGGTGGCCATGCTCCAGACGTCCTGGGGGATCGGGTGCCGGATGAACGGCCCGCCGGTGGTGGCCAGGATCTCGGGCCGCCCGAACGTCCCTTTCCACGAGAAGGAGCCGCTCGTGGTCCTGAGCTCGATCTGGATCGCGTCGGCGTCTCCGGGCGTCCATTGCCACATCAGGAGCGGCGCGAGCAGGCCTCGAGGCCATACCGTGCCGTCGTACGGGTAAAGGAACTTGAGCTTCTCCGCCGCGCCGTCGCTGGCCGGGCGCTGCAGGGCGTCGAGGGTGGCCGTGCTCGTGACCGCCGCGCCGAGGCCCTCGCCGCCGACCCCGCCGACGCCGCCGCCGAGCGTGAGCTGCGTCGGATCCGTGGCGATCTGCTGCGCCTGGGCCGGTACGGCCGCGTCGGCGCCGTTCTGCGCGGCGGTCAGCTGGATCAGGACGTTGCGCTCGACCGTCTCGCCGTTCAACCCGGCCCGCACGGTGACGAGGCCGCCCGTGGTCCCCTTGGGGGTGAACGTCGCCATGCTCGCGGGGCTCGCGCTGATGGCCCCGAGCTCGCCGCGGTCGACCGACCATCCCACGTTGATGGGCGCGTCCCTCAGCATCGCCGTGTAGCTCACGGAAGGAGGCGCCTGCCCCGCCGCGACGGCGATCGTCTGGAGGTCGCTCGGCTCGACCGTGAACCCGAGCGGGACGTTGCCCCCGCCGCCTCCGACACCCGGTCCCGTGGGGTCGAAGTCGCCGCTCGAGCTGGAGTTGGAGCTGGAGCTGTCGCCTCCACCCGTCGTGGTGCCCCCACCGTCGCCGGCTCCTCCGCCGCCAGACGCTGCGGGCGTCTCGATGCCTGGGCCGTGCGCCGAGCACGCAGCGAGGGCAGCCCCAAGGCCGAGGGCTACCACCAGCGCGCTACACGATTGAACCATACTTCTCATGTTGAAAGCGAGCTTACATGAGCGTGGCAACGGGGTTCAATCCGGATTCCGGTGCGCCGCCCGAGTTCCACGACGAAACGTGCTCGCAATCGACGCCCCACGAGGAGCGCGCTGGCCGGCACGCAGGCAAAAACCATGGAATTCGCTGCTGTCTTCGGTAGCCGTTCGCTATCGATCGGTTTTCCTGGCGGGACTCTTCCGCGGGGGCGAACCGTCGTGATCCGTCGAATGCCCCGGGATTTTGGGAGAGCGTGATGACGGATCGCACCCCCTCGGGAGGCATGGGCCCAACCCGGGCCCAATTGTCAAGCCCTGGGCCTGGGGAGCTCGCCGTGACCGAGCCGTCGCCTCGGGCGGCCGTGGTCGCCTCGCTCGGCAGCACCCTGAGCCGCGCCGTCGCCCTCGGGGATGAGGTGGCGGCCCGGGTCGTTCACGAGGCGAGCGGCGGCTCGGTCGGGATGCCCAGATCGGCCAAGATCGCCACGATGGCTCGCGCTCGGAGATGTTGGCGATGCTCCGCCGGCGCCCACCGCACGGACACGCGAGCACGTCCTCCAAATCGACGCGGAGGAGGAGGGAAGTCGAATCGATGCGCGGCGACCGTCGACGACGGGCAGGACCGATGCCGTCGCCGTGGCTCGTGCGCGCGGTCGCCGGAGAGAGCTGGGGCGCGGCGGAAGGTGGCGCCGCCGCTCACTTCACGCAGGTGCGCTTGTCCTGGTAATCACAGCTCGGCACGCCGACATTCACCACCGTCTCGGTAAAGCCAGGGTAGCAGATCGGGTCGCACGTCGCGTAAGCCCCGCTCGGGTACGGCACCGCGCCACACGAGATCCGATCGTAGATCCCGGCGCAGTAGCTCGGCCCGCTCTGCGAGCCGCTCACGTACCAGCCGGGCGGACAGGCGACGGAGGCGCCGCAATGCGCGAAGGACGCCCGCGTGGCCCAGGGGATGAGCTCGCAGCGGTAGGCCTCGCCGCTCGCGCAGCCGAGCGCGCTGCCCTGGCTCAGCGACACGGAGTGCGTGTATTCACCGCTGACGCACGCCGCGCACTGCCACCCGGTCAGCGCTTGCGCCCCCGCCGCGATCGGCTCGGCCAGCGCTGTGTCCTCCCCCTCGGCCGTGCCGAGGCAGCCGGCGGCTCCCGTCAGGGCCACGATCAGCCCGAGCCCAGACACCCCCATCGTCCACCGCGAGAAGCTCTTCATGCTCGTCCTCCGATGCGATCCCCCGCCACCAACGACGTGATCCACGGAGAGGATACCGCAAGAGCGCAACGGAAAGCGATATCCACCTGCTGGAGGCGAGCTGGGGAGCTTGCGAGATTTCGCTGCGCGTGGTCCCTCGGCGACGACTTCTCTGACACGGGGGGCCGCGGAGTTGCTCGGCCTCACCGCCGAGCGAGTCTTCGGCGCACAGGAAGGTGTGCGATGAGCGCGCCGCGGACGCTCGCGCAGCTCCTGGGGTCCTTCTTCCGTCGCCGACTCGTAGAGTAACGCAATGCCAGTCCTGCGACCGTCGCGAGCTACCGGGATGCATTGCGGCTACCCGTGCGCGACGTCGCCGAACGGACGAGGCGCGAGCCATGCGCGCTCTCGGTTACAGACTTCGAGCGCGACCTCATCCTCGACTTCCTCGATCAGCTGGAACGAGTGCGCGGCAACCAGGCGCAAACACGCAACGCTCGTTCACGAGACGCTCGGTCGGCTGCTCGGGCTGCCGGTGGTACCGGAGGGGTGAGCAAGCCTGGGCCGAACGTCGAGCCCGCCGCTCGGGTCGACTCGCTGCCGGAGCCTTGCCGCCCCCCGGCGCAGGGCGGGGGAGGACCACAGCGTCGCCGACCGGGGCACCTCGCGCACGGTGTAGGTCGCGAGGGGTGCCCACGCGGACGGTCGATCGCGCCGCTGGACAGACAGCATCACGTGCGGTTTGATACGTGTGCAGCACACCCATGACCCCCCCCGAACACTACGACGTCGCCATCCTCAGCGCGCTACACAAGCCCGAGCTGGAAAAGATCCTGAGCATAAAGAGGGAGCCATGGGAGGAGCTCCCCGCATCCGCCGAGGACCCTGCGACGTATTACGCGAACACCTTCACGACGGCCAAGAGCAAGCGGAGCATCCGCGTCATCGCGGCAACGCCTAACCAGATGGGGATGCCAGCATCGGCGGTGCTGGCCACGAAGATGATCCTGCGGTTCCGCCCCAAGCTGGTGGCGATGGTCGGCATCGCCGCGGGCGTGAGGGGTGAGAACCGCGGATTCGGGGACATCCTCGCTCCGGCACACACCTTCGACTATGGCGCTGGTAAGGTCACCTCGTCGAACGGGAAGCTCGAGTTCAAGCCCGACCCGAAGCCCCTCGACATACACAACCGGCTACTGTCCCGATTGCAGAAATGGAGCAGCAATCGCACCCAGCTGGACGCGATCTACGCGGAATGGCAGGCCAGGAAGCCGTCAACGGTGCTGAACCTCCATCTGGGCCCGCTCGGCTCCGGCGCGGCAGTGGTCGCCGCTTACCAGACCATTGACGATATCGGCCTGCACTGGCGCAAGCTCATCGGCGTCGAGATGGAAGCGTACGGCGTCCACCTTGCGTGTCGGGAGGCCGCCGCTCCCGATCCTATGTTCCTGTGCATGAAGGGGATCTGCGATTTCGCCGATTCATCGAAAGATGACGACTGGCAAGACTACGCGGCGTTCACGTCCGCACAGCTCTTCCATCGTTTCTTGACGGAGGAGTGGGACAACCTCTTCCCTCGGTGAGCCTGTCGCCCCGAACGGGCCCGGCGACAGGCGCGAGCTCTCTTCAGCAGGCCCACGACGCCGCAGCGAACAAACACCGCCAGGAGACAACGAAGCTTTACGAGAAGGTAGCGTGGGCACGTCGACCGATCCCGCTGTTCGTCAGGAACCCTGCGACCGGCGAGACGCTAGAGGCAAGATATGCACTGACGCAGTGGTCAAGCAGCCGTTCCCCGCAGCACTGCTTGCTCCTCGGCGATTTTGGTACAGGGAAGACCGGCCTGATGATGTGGTTAGCCTCCGAGCTCGCGTCACCCAGCGAGCCAGGGCTGACTCTTCTGGTACCGGCATCTCGCCTCGACGATTCTGCGATCACGCTCCACACCCTCGCGGCCGCCGCAGAGCCGCCGCTGGCGGTTCCACCCGATGTCGGCAGCGTTCCAGAACGGAGTTTCTACCTCCTCCTGGACGGGCTGGACGAGCTGGTAGGCACGCTAGAAGGTGGAAGGCAACGCGCTGTTCGTATAGTAAAGGAAGTCCTATCTTCCGTCGCCGCGTCCACGCGCGTCGTCATATCTTGCCGTGGCCCCGCTTACGCGGTGATACGAGATGAGCTCCAGGAAATGCTTTCCGCGCTGCAGGCGCCTGAGTCACCCCTGCTCGCGGGAGATAGGGCCATTCGAAGGGCACTGGGCAGCGAATCGATCATCAGCTACTCGATCCTCCCCGTCCGCGACGAAGACGCGCACGCGTTCCTCGCCACGGAAGTTCCACCGCAGGGCCGGTCGGACAAGTCGAACAAACTGGCCAGCGGAGTGGACCTGAACACATTCATGTCTCGGCCCTTTACCATCCAGCTACTGAGGGCCGTAGCCCACAAGACGAAGGACTTGTGGAGCTTGACCACCATCGACGAGCTGTACGAGAAGGCAGTCACTGCGTGGCTATTGCGCGATCAGCCAGCACTGAGTGCGTGGGAGCTTGACGCAACGTTCGATGAACTCGAGAAGATCGCCTTCAACGAGATAGACTCACTGGACCCGAGGTGGTTGAATTTGATCCGTGGCAGCGGGCTCGTGTCCTCGCCGCACTCCAATAGGGTGCTCACGAGATACTCGTTCGCACATTACTCGTTCTGGGAGTTCTTCTTCGCCAGGCGCATCGCTCGACAAATTTCCGCGTTTGATGCGTCTACCCTGGCGAGGCTCGATCTCGTCGCTGCATACAACGTCAATCGTATGCTCGTCCCCATGCTCCTCAGAAGAATGGGAGCCGTGGGTGCCCCGAGCGATGAAGCCCGTGCGGTGACCACCGCTGAGTACATCAAATTCCTGGACGCCACCGGCTGGCGGCGCGCGACAGGTTACGGTATACACCCATCCGTCATTGGTAGCCACGATGGCACGCCGTCCGCAACGTTCCAGCTCGACCGCGCAGACGTCAAGCTCACTGCCAGCGACTCAGAGCATGGCACGGAGGTCGCCTCCGGGATGTCCTGGTACGATGCGGCGGCCTTTGCGGTGTGGAATGGAATGGCGCTGCCAACGCGCCACAGCGTTAGCGCGCTGCGCCAGATTGGCGGCGGCATGTTCTGGTGTTCTGAATGGCAGTCTGAGGAGTGCGCTCACATGGCTGTGTTCGATGCCGAGGACGGCAAGTTCCATGGAGTCAACCCGGATGTCAGATTGTTGCGAAGCTCACTTGCAGTATGCTCGCGGCGTCGTTGACCTGGCTGTTCCAAAGCATTACAACGGAACATGTTTGCTTGTTTGCATGAGCTCGCGCTCACGCGGCCTGGGTGGGGTGGGTTCGACCGAACCCCAGACGGCCGCCATGGCGGAACTGGCGCCCGCAAAACCGGAGGCCGCCGCTGATCCACGACAAACCGGGCCTTCGCGGCTGGCACGGCGCCTGCCGCCGCCGGAGTCAGACGGATCTACCCGGTGGCGCCGGACAGCGCTTGGGCCTTGCGGCGCAGCGCCGATCCGTGAGACTTTCCGTGGCATAGGTCACAAAAGGCGACGAGCTAGACAGACCTGGTCCGGCAGCTTCTGTTGACCCATCTGCGGACAGTCAGGTTCCTTGGGTCTCGACGGGAGCGATGCTTCATCATGTGCAAGCGGGAGAAACAGTGAGCATTGAAAACCCTCGGCTGCGGTCGTACGGCTTCCTGGCGGAGATGCAGGAGGACGAGTACTTTCCTGGAGACCTGGTGGCCAAAGGTCAGGAGATCCTCAAGAGGCTCTGTGAGGACATCGAGCAGCAGAAGCCTGGATCACTTCCCGAGCTTTACGCGCTGACGCACGACGCGACCGAGAGGTTCAATGAACTGGCCGAGGAGCTCGAGGCGCGCGGCAGCGAGATTGAGACCGCTGCGAGAGAGAACATCGGCAACGACTTTGCAACCATCGCAGCTGCCTATGGATTCGAAGCTGACGCCGAGGAGCTGATCGCTCCAAGAGACTGGTGACCTGATCGGCGCAACCTGGTCCGCTCCATCGAGCGGAACCGCGGCGGAGAGCTCATGTGAAGCCGTCACGCTCGTTGATGCACACATCGGCCAGCCAACGAGCCGTTCGGCCTCTCGAGCAGGAATGGGGCCATGCCTTACAGAGGGGGTAGCGGACGGGGATGCTTGAGCTCCAGATCGGTGACCGCGTGGTATTCGCGCACCGCCTGCCCGTAGACGCCGGCCCGAGCAAACGCGGCTCCCCTGGGCGGGGATACTCTGGCGAGACGATTCCGCGGGGGTGGGCGGGCAGGACGCCGGCCCTGGACCAGGGGGGAGCGGAGCAGAAGGCGAAGGAGCCGTGAAGGCGCGGCGCCGGGGCCTCGACCCGGCGGCCGAGGCGTTCACGATGGCGATGGGGGCGGATGGCTACCCCCGAGGCGGTGCGCCGGGCATATCGACGTCATCGCGCTCGACGCGAGCAAGCGGGCGTACAACAAAGCCTACAACGTTCGGCCGGCTGGTGGCCCTCCCAGACGGGCTGGCAGGGCCTCGGCGGCAAGCAGTTCGCCGAAACCCCGGTCATCGATTCGTGGGGCGTCGGCCACCTCGACATCGTCGGCCGCGGCGCCGACGGCCGCGCGTACAACAAGGCCTGGGAGGCGTCGGGTTGGTCGCCCAGCCAGACCGACTGGTATGACATGGGCGGCAACCTCGCGGGGCCCCCGTCGGTGGTCTCGTCGGACGTCGGCCACCTCGAGGTCGTCGCCCGGAGCACCGACGGTCGATTGCTTTACAAAGAGTGGAGCGCGGGCCGGTGGTGGCCCGGGCAGACCGAGTGGGCGACGCTCGCCGTCGACGTCGGCGGCGACCCCATCATCGTGAGCTCGGCCCCGGACAGACTCGACGTCTTCGTCGTGGGCCCCGACGGCACCCTCTGGCACCGTTCGCGGGACCTGTAACCCCGAATGGCCCCGGGGCGCCGCTCATCAGCGGCGCCCCGGGGCCTTGAGGTGCCCGCGAAACGCCTCGGTGACGAGCTCGATGACCGCCCTCACCGGCTCGGCGAGGGACGCCTCTTTGCGGTACACGATCGAGAGCCGGCTCTTGCCGAGGCTCTCGCCCGTGAGCCGCCGGAGCGAAGGCTCGAGCGAGGCGAGGAGGCAAGGCAAGATGGTGAGGCCCATGCCCGCGACGCAGGCGGCCAGAAGGTCGCTCACCTCGCGGTATCGCATGAGCACGCGGGCGCCTTCGCTGCGCTCGTCGAGCCACCGGGCCAGAGGGGCGTTGCTGATGCCGGCCTCGAAGCCCAAGAGGTCGTGCCCCCGAAGGTCGCACGAGCCAGCCGAAACCGGGTGCCGCGCCAGGTAGGCTTCCGAGGCATACAGCGACCAATCGAGCTCGCCGAGCTTCCTGGCGATGAGATCGTCGCCGTCGACCGTGCCCGAGCGCAGCGCGACGTCGGCCTCACCCTTTTTGAGGTCGGCCAGGCGGCTGCCGCTCAATATCTCCAGGACGATTTCGGGGCGGGCGGCCTGGAAGGCGCCAATGTGCGGGGCGAGCAAGCGGCCGAAGGCCGAGGGGGTGGCCAGCTTGACCCGAACCGTTTGCGACCGCACGGCCGCTTGCACCGCGAGCGCCGCCTGCTCCATTTGCTCGAGCAGCGGCGCGACCGTCTGGCCTATCGCCGTGAGCGAGAGCCCCTCGGGGCCGCGGGTGAGCAGCGGGGCGCCCAGCGCCGTTTCGAGCGCCACGAGCCTGCGGCCTACCGTCGAGTGCTCGACGCCCAGCGAGCGCGCCGCGCCAGCCAACGTTTTGGCCCTCACGGCGGCGAGGGCGTAGCGAAGGTCGTTCCAGTCGAGGTCTGACGGCTTTGTCACGAGGGGTAAAGCTTAGCCCAGGTGTGCCTTCAGCTGGAGCGCCACGAAGCTGGCCGGCGGTGACAGCGCGCGTGGTAGGTCGTCATGCGGCTAGCAAAGCACACACCCGTCGGGTAAGCCCGCCGCTCGCGTCGACTCGCTGCCGGAGCCTTGGCGCTCGCCAGCGCCCGGCCTCGACGCGGCGGAGCTGCTGCCGCGGACCGTGGCTCGCGTCGTCGCCTTCGTGCCCGGCGCCGCCTTCGATGCGGACGGAGCGGACGTGAGCGCGCTGCGCCTGTCCTTCGTCATCGCTCGGTGGAGCAGATCGACGCCAGGCTCGCGGCGCTCGCCGCTATCCTCCGCGAGGACCTCTCGAGGACCACGCCATGCTGAAGATCTGGGGCCGCATCTCCTCCATCAACGTGCGCAAGGTGGTGTTCACCGCGCAGCTGCTGCATCTGCCGTTCGAACGCATCGACGCCGGCGCCGCGTTCGGGAT
This sequence comes from Sorangium sp. So ce321, assembly GCF_051530195.1. Lineage (NCBI taxonomy): Bacteria > Pseudomonadati > Myxococcota > Polyangiales > Polyangiaceae > Sorangium > Sorangium sp. So ce321. The sequence goes on from NZ_CP150329.1 coordinate 11,254,355, forward strand.
CACGAAGACGCCGGAGTACCTGGCGCGCAACCCGAACGCGCTGGTGCCCACGCTGGAGGACGGCGACTTCGTCCTGTGGGAATCGAACGTGATCGTGCGCTACCTGTGCGCGAAGCACGCGGCAGGCGGCCTCTACCCGGAGGACCTGCGCACCCGCTTCGACGCCGAGCGCTGGATGGACTGGCAGCAGACGACGCTGAACGGCGCCGGCCGCGACGCGTTCCTCCAGCTCGTTCGCACGCCCGCGGAGAAGCGCAACGCGCAGGCGATCGCGGCTTCCGTCGCCGCGACCGAGCCGCTTCTCACGCTGCTCGATACCCATCTCGCAGAGCGGCCCTATATGGCCGGCGAGCGCCTGACGATGGCCGACATCCCCATCGCCTGCGAGATGCACCGCTGGTGGGGCCTGCCGCTCGAACATCCCGAGCACCCGCACCTGCGCCGCTGGTACGAAGGACTGCGGCAATCGCCCGCCGCCCGCGGCGCCCTCGACGTCCCCCTGACCTGACACCCTGCGCCTGCGCCCCTTCCAGCAAGTCGACGTCTTCACCCGACTGCCCGAGCCTACACGCGCTTCTTCATCGACATGATGGCTCGAGGCCCGCGGTACGAGTAGGAAGTCCAGGAGCCTTTGTGGATGTCAAGAAAATTTATTCAGCATCTGGGTCGGGTCGAGTGGACATCGTCTCGCCTGTTCCCCTGCTCCCCTGTGCGACCTCGCTCGCGCGAGAAAATCCAGAAGAATCGAGGTGTTAGCTGAGCTTGGTGTGAGCGAAGTCACCACCGTGAGCTACCGTGGCTGCCCCGAACCACCCGCTTGACGGACGGGCGGTCGTCCCACAATCCTTGACGCCCACGTCACATGAGCGCTGCGCATGTCACTGCCTCTCGCCCGCCTTCATTCGCTGGATCTCGTCAAGGGCTTCGTCGCCGTCGGCCGGCGCATGAGCATCACCCTCGCCGCCGAGGACCTGTGCCTGACCCAATCTGCCGTCAGCCGCCAGGTGTCGGCCCTGGAAGAGGCGCTCGGCGTGAAGCTGCTGGTGCGCGGCCACCGGTCGATCCGCTTCACGGCCGACGGCGAGAGGTTCTTCAAGGTGGCCGACATGGCAGTGCAACAGCTTCAGGACGCGATGGCGGCGATACACAGGCGCCATGAGAAGCAGCCGGTGACGATCACCGCCAGCATCGGCGTCGTCGGCCTGTGGCTGTTGCCGCGCCTGGGCGCCTTGAACGAAGAGCTGCCGGACGTGGACGTGCGCATCGCCACCAGCAACAAGCTGATGGACCTGCGCGCCGAAGGCGTGGACATCGCCATCCGCTATTGCGCGCCCAGCGCCGCGCCGGAAGGCGCGGTGCCCCTGTTCGGAGAGGCGCTGGTGCCCGTGGCCCATCCGTCGCTGCGCTTGCGCGGCCGGCCGGCGGCCGAGGTGGTCAAGCAGCACGTACTGCTGGAGTTCGACGAGCCGAAGCAGCCCTGGCTGCAGTGGAACGAGAAACTCAAGCTGATGGGGCTGGAACGGCTGAAGCCCCGGGGCATCATCCGCTTCAACCAGTATGACCAGCTCATCCACGCCGCCACCAGCGGGCGGGGCGTGGCGCTGGGCCGTGCGGCCCTCGTCGCACCGCTGGTCAAGGCCGGCAGCCTGGAGGCGCTGGGCTGGGACCAGGGGCAGTGGACATCGTCCCACCAGTACTGGCTGGTCCAACCCGAGCCCAGCCCCACGCCCGACGTGCAGCGGGTGTGCGAATGGATACGCCGCCAGGCCGCCTCGGACACGCACTGACTTGCGTGCCAGGAATGCGAGTCCGTCCGAAATCTCACTTGAGGCCCATCGCCGGTGAGATGAAATGGACGTGTGCCGCGCCCCTGCGGTCCAATCACGAGGAGAAGTCCTTGACGTCCATGGCCTCCCTTCCCGCCACGCTTGCCGACCCAGCGCCCGCCACCTCCCCGCGTGGCAGGCAAGGGCCGGCGTTCACGCCATCTCGCCCGCGTGTGCCCTTCGTGCGCGGCACGGTGGGCTATCTGAAACCGGCAGACGCTCGGCCGGTCATCCACCTTTATGACACAGGCCCGGAAGTGCCCCGGGAGAACTTCGAGCACGACCTGCGCGAGGTGCCGATCGTCGACGCGCGCCTCGCGCCCGCCCCGCCCCGCATCCACCACGAAGGCTTCGAGCTGTGGGACGCGCCTTCGCGCCTGCACAGCTTCCATGATGAGGAGGCGCTCAAGGCGGTCTACTACCCGGAATGCGTGGAGCTGGCCTGCCTCGTCACCGGCGCCTCGCGCGGCTTCGTGTTCGACCACCTGCTGCGACAGCGCGAGGAAGGCCGCCCGCCCCCCCTGACCTTTGGCCGCAGCGGCGCCGCGGGCGCCGCCGCGGCGCTGGGCCGGGTGCACAACGACTACTCGGAAGACAGCGGCCGCAGGCGCCTGCACCTGGTGCTCGACGATCCCGAGGCCGCCGCCGCGGTGCGCCGCTACAGCATCGTCAACATCTGGCGCTCCATCGGCGGTGTCGTGAGGGATACCCCGTTGGCGGTGTGCGACGCCACCAGCGTGAACGTGGGTGACCTGGTGCCCGCGGAGCTGCGCTACCCGCGCCGGGTCGGCGAGATCTACCTGTCGCACCACGCGCCCGGCCACCGCTGGGCCTACTTCTCGGAGATGGACACCCACGAGGCGCTGGTCTTCAAGCAGTTCGACTCGCAAGCGAGCGGCACCTCGCGCTTCACGCCCCACGCCGCCTTCGACCTGCCCCACATCCCGAGCGACGCGCCCTTGCGGCGCAGCATCGAAGTGCGCTGCCTGGTGGTCTACGGCTGAACGCCACGAACAGGAGAACCCCATGACAAGACAGGTCGAGTGCTGGTTCGACTTCGGCAGCAACTACAGCTACATCGCGGTCTCGCGGATCACGCCGCTGGCACGGGATGCGCGCGTCGACATCGTCTGGCGCCCGTTCCTGCTGGGCCCGGTCTTCAAGCGCCTGGGATGGGACACCTCGCCCTTCGTGCTGCAGAAGGAAAAGGGCGAATACGCGTTCATGGACACCGCCCGCGCATGCGCGAAATACGGCGTGCCATGGCGCCGCCCCACCACCTTTCCGCGCGCGGCGGTGCACACCATGCGCGTGGCCGCCGCCTTTGCCGAGCAGCCCTGGGTGGGCGACTACTGCCGGCGGGTGATGCAGCTGAACTTCGCCGAGGACAAGGACATCAACACCGACGAGGTGGCGGTGCAGGTCCTCGATGAGCTCGGGCTCGACGGCCGCAAGCACGTGCAAGAGGCCCAGGCAGAGCCGCGCAAGGCCAGGCTCCGGGCGTTCAGCGAAGAGGCCATCCGCCGCAAGATCTTCGGCGCGCCCACCTTCTTCGTCGGCGACGAGATGTTCTGGGGCAACGACAGGCTGGAGGACGCGCTGGCCAGGGCAAGCGCCGGGTGACCCCACGCCCGCCGGGCACGCGGATGGCCGGCATCGTGTGGCCTGTTCGCGCAGCTCGCGAGCCATCCGCGCCCTTTTCCATGCCGCCTGACGCCCCTGCCCTGCACATCCCCTTCGACAACACCGATATGCCCGCGCGCTGGCCGACCTGGCCGTGCCCTGGCAGCCGGCGCACGTGCCGGCGCCGTCGATGCTGTTCTTCAATCGGGCGCTGGCCGAAGAGCTGGGCTTGGACGCAACGGTGCTGGACGGCGAGCGCGGGGCCGCGGTCCCCCGGCCGACCTGCAAGGTCGCTGCCGTCCGGCCGCGACCCCATTCCCCTTCCGTCCCCTCATCTCGGCTCCGCCGGCCTCCCAGCGCCGGCGGCGGGCACGTCGAGCGGCACGGTCGTCGTGCAGGTCCCCGCCGCGACCTCCACCGTGCGCCCGGCGAGCTTCACCCTGGCCGTGTCCCGGCCCCCCGCGCGGCTCAGCCGCACGAGCTCCCGGCCCGTCTTCGCGTCGTAGAGGAGATCCTCGGTCTCGAGCCGCCCGGGGTCACACGCGTCGGCCGCCGCTTCGTCCGCGCTCTTCCAGGCGCGGAGCTCCGCCTCGACCTTCACGTGCACCACGTCGGGCTCGAACCGCACCTCGAGCCGCTCCTCGGGGATACACACGATCCGGTTCATCGTCGTGAGGGCCGTCGTCCGCAACACCATGCCCGCATGGAAAACGACCAGCGAGCCGTCCGGCCGCGCCAGGACGTGATCCTCGATCTCGCCCTGGATGCTGTTCAGGTACCGCGTCAGCAGCCACGGCGAAGGGCCCGTGCAGCGATCCGTGCCGTAGCGCTCGCAGAGCGAGCGCTGCGCCTCGGCCTCCGTCGCGGGCTCCTGCTGCTCCACCTTCGGGTCGTTGCCCCGGTAGAGCTGCTCGTAGGCGTCGAGCCAGCCCCGCGCGACGACGAGCCTCGGCGCGAGGAAGTCGTCTCTGGACGGGGCCTCGCGGCGCTCGACGAGCACGCCGCACGGCATGCCGGGGCCCGCCTTGGCCCTGGCCGCGGCCGTGGGCGACAGGAGGAATGACCGGGCAAAGGCGGCGCGGGCCAGCGCGACCTGGCCGCGCAGCTCGTCGAGCACGCCGAGGTTGTACCAGATCTGGGCGGCGAGCTTGTCGTCGGGCCCGAGCTGCTCGGCGCGCTGCAGGTCGGCGGCGGCCGCGTCGAGGTCCGCGCCGAGGCGCATCCGGGCGTGGCCGCGCTCGGCGAGGGCGCGCGGCTCGTGCGGCATCGCGGCGAGCGCGCGGTTGAAGGCGGCGATCGCCTCGGCGTACCGGCCCTGGCGCGCGGCGGCGCGGCCCTGGCCGAGGGCGCCGAGGTACGCCTCGCGATCCACCGGCGCCGCCTCGACGCGAGATGACCCGGGCAGCGCGGCGGCCGAGCCGCTGGGCGCGGGGGCGAGCGCCGCGGCGCCGCCCGAGGCGACCGGGGCGACGGCCGCGTCGCTCGACGCAGCGGCCGGAGCCGCGGCGCCGGCAAGCGCCGAGGCGAGCGCCTCGGGCGCCGGCTGGAGCGCGGCCGAGGGATCCGGCGCGCAGTCGCGGCACCCGGACGCGGCGAGGACCAGAACGAGCGGCAGTGAACGACACACACGCATCGGTCGCCCAGGATAACCGGAGACCGACGAGGAGATCTCCTCCAGGCGGGCGCCGTCGAAGCGGACCAGCTGATGCGGCGGGGACCACGGCGACTCCTGGACCGTCATCCAGAGCGCGCCGCCCGACGCCCGCTGGACGTGGCGGATATGCATGGCCTGCATCGAAGCCTCGGAGCTGCCCCCGGTCGTACGCGAGCACTCCCCCGCCGTACGTGCAGCCGATCCATCAATGATTGTTCAGGGACAGCCCTGGCCCGGCGCCATCACCGGGCGGTCGGACCTCCGTGCTCTCTCACCCGGCGTGGAGGATCCGAAAGCGATCGGGTTCCGCCGGATCTCGATCAACGACCTGGACTGGCGGCCAAGCCCATTGCCAAGCGCTGATGCCTGGCGTGCGGGAGAACTGGATCCGTCCGCGGGTGCCTTCGACTGCGACGCGGGCCCATGACTCGGCAGTGCGCGCCCGGTCCGCGCCGTGAGAACGCAGCACATCGGTGAGGACGGCGACCGTGTCGTAGCCCTCGAAGGCGACGAAGGAGGGCGCTTCGGCCAGCCGCTCGCGCAGGGCCGTCTCGACTCGGGCACCGAGTGGGCCGAGGCGCTCGGGCAGGTAGCGCAAGAACGGGATCGCGGCGCTGTCGCCGCCCAGCAACGTCGCCCATTCGGTGAACTCCGGTTGCCCGGCCGGAGCACCAATCATGATCTCGGCGAGGCGCTGGTCGCGGCGGACAGACTTGACGATCGACACCGCCGGCTCCGGGTAGCCGACCAGAAGAAGGAGGGCTGTCGCGCGATTGTCGACGAGCTCGTCGCACACGGCCGCGGGGGCGAGCGCGCGCATGTCGAGCTCGATGACGGCGCCGCCGCGTGGAGCGAGGTAGTCCCGCAGAATGCGGGCCCCAGACGCCCAGTAGACGCTCGAATCGGCTGCTACGGCGATGCGCCTGTGGCCCGCGCCGAGGAGGAAGCTCGCGTAGATCCGCCAGCCGTGGGACTGCGCCGGGGCGAGGCGCGCGACCCATTCCGTCGGCCGTTCGGTGAGCGCGTCGAGAACCGCTGACGAGCAGAGGAACGGCAGGCCGAGGGCGTCGGCCCTGGCGGCAGCGGCGCGAGCGGCGACGCTGTGATACTCCCCCGCCAAGGCGGCCACGCCCAGGCGAGCCAGTTCATCGACGGCCGCCGCGGCCCTCTGTGGATCAGCCGCGGTGTCTCGAACCACCAGCTCGAGTGGTCTTCCGACGATCCCGCCGGCGTCATTGACTTCGCGAACGGCCAGCTCGAGCCCAGCGAGCAAGTGCCGGCCTGCCTCGACCCAGCCGGGCCGAGTCAGCGGAACGAGAGCGCCGATCCGGACGGATGATCCGTCAGTCCGCTCCGCTCCAGGTGGCGACAGTGGCGTATTCATGCGTTGGCGTCTCCCACGTGACGATTCGTTACACCATGCCCGGATCGCAGCGTAGCAAGGCCCGATAGCACGCGTCCATCCCATCTTGCCGTGGCGGGCGCACCTGGGTGACCATGCCGGACATTGCATCCACCCACCATCGCCAGCGGTGAACGACGCCGGGGTTGACGGAGGCCGGGTTAGCCCCGCAGGCTGCTTCGTTGAGGCGGCCCCGTCGATGCATAGATAAATCATCGATATCACGTCGTTTTCCCAGGAGGGCCGGATCGCGTAGAAGAATGGCCATCGGGCCGCTCGCCTCGCGCTTCGCGCTCGGCAGCGTCGGGTTCTTGCTGCCGAGGGGCGCGCTCATCCGCCGGTTCTCGGCGAAGACCACGCTGGTCCTCTCGCTCGCCGGGTATGCGGCCGCGGTGGGCGTCTTCCCCTTCCTGCAGGTTCCGGGTCGCTCATGGCGCGATGAATCTATTGCATGGGATTCATGACGCCAATTCATTGGAATCACGCCTCCGGTGAGCCATGAATGCGGAGCATACGAGCTCTGCGGTAGACAGGCCCGCGCGGGGCGCCGCTGCTCGTCGTGGGAACCATCGTCATCCACCGTCGCACATGGCCGAGGGAACACGACTGACGCACGTGGCGCGCGGTGGCGAAGGCAGGAGCTCCCAGGACGAAGGCTGCGCGCCGCGCGCGTCACCGCCGCGGCGACGCCAGCGCGAGCCGTCGCGGCAGCACGCCAGGGGTGCAGCCCCATCGCATGCTCGAGTCGTCACGTCGTCACGAAACCCATTCTGTCAATGCTTTCGAGTCGTCAAAACCCTGCTCCAGACCTCGATGAGACGTTGACGGGCGCGCCCTGCGCCACGCGCGACCGGCGGCGCGCGCTGGCTCCGCGGCACGAGGCCGTGCGCTCGGCAGCGCGCGGCGATGAGCGGAGGGGGCGCACGCGGCGACGGGCGACGGGCGATGGGCGGCGGGCGCACGTGCGCTCCCGCGCGCGTCCGGCGCGGCTCCCAGAGCAGTGCACGGCGACATGAACAGGACAACGGCAACAGAGAGAGAGATGGATATGTCATTTCCAAAACCCGGGTTCTCGATCCTCGGCTCGGCGATCGCGATTGCGTTGATGACCTCCTGCGCCCCTCCCGAGCCCGAGGGCGGCTCCGAGAGCGCTTCAGCCGCGTCGAGCGCGCTCACCGCGCAGGAGCGGCTCGCCGCTTGCAACCAGGACCCTCGCGTGATCGCCGGGCTCGTGTCCGCCGAGGTCTGCGCGGGGGCCGACATCTTCTTCCGCGAGACCTTCGACGGAAACGGCCGCAAGTGCGGCAGCTGCCACCCGGTCGAGAACAACTACACGATCGACGTCCCCTTCATCACCGCGCTCGGCGAGGACGACCCGCTCGATCCGCTGTTCGTCGCCGAATACGACCCCAACCTGGCGGAGCTCGAGACCGACGAGCTGAGGACGCTGGGGGTCATCCGCGAGAACGTCGACGGGTTCGAGGACCTCGACAACAAGTTCACGGTGCGGGCGGTCTCCCATATCTTCTCCATGGCGGCCACCATCGACCCCGACCCGGCGGATGGGACGGCGGTCCCGCCGGTCCACCGCACCGGCTGGTCGGGCGACGGAGCGCCCGGCGACGGCTCGCTCCGCTCGTTCCTCACCGGCGCGATCAACCAGCACTTCCCGAAGGATCTCAGCCGCCAGCCGGGCGTGTCGTTCCGGCTGCCGACCGAGGAGGAGCTCGATCTCACGCTGGCCTTCCAGATGAGCGTCGGCCGGACCAACGAGCTCGATCTCCAGCAGGTGAACCTCTTCGACCCCCTGGCGAACGACGGGCGGCAGGCGTTCCTCGATCCGCAGCGGGGCCGTTGCAACGTGTGCCATGAAAACGCGGGCGCGAGACACCAGGATTCCGGCTTGAACCGCAACCTGGACACGGGGACCCGAGGGGCCACCGTGTCCAACACCCTCGGGGTGTTCGACGGCGGGTTCGGCGGGAAGGGCCTGGCCGCGCCCAACATCGACGTCCTCGGCCTCGGATTCCCCAACGGGTACGGCGACGGCACGTTCAACACGCCGTCGCTCATCGAGTCCGTGGATACGCCGCCGTTCTTCCACCACAACGCCTTCGGGCTCGACATCGAGGGCGCGATGTCCTTTTACACCTTCCCGGTCTTCTTCCCCGTCTCGCCGGCGGGCCAGGAGCTGGAGGCGCGGTTCGGCACCCCGATCGCCTTCACGGGCGACGATATCACGAAGATGGGGCGGTTCCTCCGCGTCCTCAATGCCGCGTTCAACCTCGACATCGCGAAGCAGCGCCTCCTGGCGTCGCAGACGCTCGTCAACCAGTTCCACGACACCCGGGCGGACGTCCAGCTCCGTCTGATGGAGCTCGCGGAGGTCGAGATCGACGACGCGCTGGAGGTCCTCACCACCCTGCCCGATCCCTCCGTCCAGCTGCACCCGATCTCCCAGGGTCACCTGCAGCTGGCGAAGGGCGAGATCGCGGCGGGCCTCACGGCCTCCACCTGGTCGCAGCGCCAGAACCGGATCTCGAACGCTATCTCGCGTGTGACGAGCGCGCGAGACCAGTTCGGCGCGAACATCAACTTCCAGCTCGGCCAGGGCACCCTGATGTACTAGTACCAAGCGCTCCCAGACGGCACGCCCCGGCGCGGCGAGCGCCGGCGCGGTCGTCCCAGCACACGCGCCGCCATCTCTCTTCACGCGACGACCACCGGCCCGCGCCGGGGATGCGCCGGTGGTTGCGTGCCGAAGCGCCCTGGAGGCATCCGGAAAGTGATGCCGGCAAGCAGCGAGGGCGAGACCCTACCTGGAGCGAGGCCCCGCCGATCGGGGCCGACATGTAGACGACGACCCGGCATGCCGCGCGTCAGGCGGAACGCTCTCGAGCAGGCCCGGGTGGCGAGCTCCGCCCGAGGAGCCGTCGATGCAGGACACGGTGCGCTGCGGGGTCGTGCGTGACGGCGTTTGGACAGGTCTGAATGGCTTTGCGCGGGCTATCCTCTTGGCCCGTGAACTCGGATGCCGAAGTTTCTTCTTAACGGATTGTGACAGCCTCGACGGCTTGATGCCTGTCACAAGGGAACCCCTCTGGAGGACAGTTTTCGCCAAACGTGCTCACCGAAGCTGGTCCTCTGTGGAAAGGTCTCTGGCCGAAAGTGGTTATCGTGACAGCTTGCGGTCCAGTGGTCGTACACTGACCCGAATCTTGCCCACCGGCCGTGTTGAACAAGTTGCCGCTCGTCCTCTGCCTGACCGTTATGTCTACGAGATAGGTATCCCCCTCCGTGCATTGAATGGTACCGGTGACAATCACCGAGCCACCCGGCCCCAGCGTCACCGACTCCACGTCGACCTCGCCCGGCTCTTGCGCCATGGCTACAGGCGCAAAAACGGTGAATGCCAACATAAGAGAAACCGCGTTCAAGAGCGTTAACCTGTTCATTGGCTCTCCATTTCTGGACTTTGTCTCTCTGCTGAGTCCGTAGTCCGATGTCGCACGTTTCGAGGGCTTCCGGCCCATGACTATCGTTCCTCTGGCTAATCGCAGAGCCCTCCGCCAGTGGGCAGCGGGACAGCAAGCAGTCGCCCGCGAAGCCCAGCGTGGCTCAAGAAAATGCACCGGTTCACACAGGGACAGGTCCCGAGCCCGAGTGTTGTGCCTCGGGCGGAGCCTCCTGCGACAGCGCGGGCAAGGCGGTGTGTGTCACAGGCAGAATTCTGCAGGTACTTTCGACCTTCATGAGGAGGTCACACCGGCAGACACGCTATCTCCCGCGACGTGAGCCAGAGGGATAGGACGGACCGGAGCGCCGATTCTCGACCGGCAGGTGCTGACCGGCACGTGCCCCCGCCGCCCGCGCTCGCCCCAGGCGTCACGAGGTGAGGGGCAGAAATCTGCGACGCTGACCGGGCACCAGCTGTTCGCTGCCGGCGCGCGCACGCAACCGATCCGGAGCAGCCGATCGATCATCACATCCAGCGCGACGGGCTCTATGGCCACCTCGCCGTCGTAGATATACCGCTCCTCGAGCCCTCCGGGCGGTTCATTCGCCTCCGCGCCGTTCACCTCCGCACCGGGGGACGCGGCGCCGCATCCGGTGAGCAACGCGGCAGGAATGATGCAGATCGTCCGTTCAAGCATCTCTCTCCCCTTGGTGAGTCCAGGCAGGAACGCGGATGCCTCGTTGCACCTTGCACGTCGGCGCCCGGGACCCCAGTCGCCGAGCCCGACCTGCGCCAGCGCCCCGGCGCACCCTCCTCCGTCCTGGAACCAGGGAAGCGTCTGCCCCAGGCGCCGCCCCTCGCTGCGCTCGGGACCACGCAGCTTAACGCCAGTCGTTGGGCCGGCAGAGCGCGGGGACGCAGGCACGATCCCGAAACAGGCGGCAGCGCATTGAAGCGCCCGGAAACGGGGCGGCGAGCGAAGGAGAATCCCTCGGCGCTGCGCCGCCGGGCCAGGCGCCGACCCCGATCGGTGACGCCGCGGGCCCTTCACCGCCGGCGGCGCAATGGCGGAGGGTGCCCCGTTGGGCCACACCGGAGTCGCCCTCGGCGGCGAAACAGGCGGAAGCTATCAAAATTGCTACTGTTTTCGGCGACCGCTCGTCATCGATCGGTTTCTCTGGCGGGATTTCTGACTCGCTGTACTAGCCGGCGACCTGCCGGGCGTCGGGCCGCCGGCCGTGCGTCCGGCGGGAGCAGCTCGGCGCCCTACGCCGCTCCTGCTTCATCGCGGCAGATCGCCCCGTCGTCGCCGGCCTCCTACGATGAAGCGGCCGCCCGGCGCCTCTGGAACGTCAGCGCCGAGCTCACCGCGCTCGCCGCTCCCTGAGGCGGCGGAGAGCCCGCCCTGGATCCGAGCCGCGGGCGCCTCCCGAAAAAAATCGATCGACCCCCTGTCGGGTTTTCCTCCCGGCTTCCGGATGACGGGGTGAGGCGAGCGAAACAGCGGGGTGGAGGCCACCCCGGGACGGCTCGCCGCGCTCAACCCCTGAACGAAGACCCTGGGAGCCATCATGAACCACATCGCCCTCTTCCGTAGCTTCTCGCCCCTCGCCCTCGCCCTGCTCGTCGCCGCCCCCGGCTGCATGGCTACCACCGCCGATCCGCAGGCCGATTCCTTCGCGGAGGACGCCCCGGCCCCGGACGGCGCGGAGCTCGGGAGCGCCGCCGCCGACCTGGCTACCGAGGACGGCGCGGCGCTCTCGACGGCGGAGCTCGACGACGGCGCGCTCTTGTCGACGAGCACGCTCGTAGGCCTCTCCACGGGGTTCTACGTCCCGCCGCGCGTCGGTGGAGACGCGGAGTTCGACGGCCACGGTCCGAGCGTGTCGCTCCAGGTCGAGCTGAATGTCTTCAATGGCAACGAGCTCTGGGCCGCGGTCTACATGGACGCCCTGGAGACCAAGAGCAACTGGACGCACGCTGCCGGCACCGCCTGGTACCGCCTCTACACCTCGAGCAGCCCGATCGTGAGCGTGGATGGCCCGATCTCCTTCAACCACACGTACACGGACACGGACCACGCCCACGACATCTTCTCGTTCGCGCCGGACAGCCTCGTCAACAAGCTCGATTACGTAGGTGACACGAAGGGCAACGAGGCGGGGACGGAGACGGGCGTGAGGGTCTACTTCAACCCCATCAGCATCGTGACCGAGTAGCGGCGGGGCTGAGGAATCCCCTCAGTTTGCAGCCCTTCCAGCGGGGAATTTGAACAGGGAGGCGGGGAGACAGGGAGTATTTTGAAGGTTTCGCTCCCCGTCTCCTCGCCTCCCTGTGAATCTTCTGAAGAATTTGAGGGGATGCCTCGGGCGGCGGAGCCCCTGGCGCCGGCGTCGCCGCGCGGAGAGCGCCGGATCGCGGCGGTTCACCGCCCGTCCTTCCTCGCCGGCGGCGCGGCGCTGGCGAGGTGCCACGCGACGATCGCGTTCGCGAGGGAGCCCAGCACGCCGGCGACGTAGATCGCGCCGGCGTGCTCGGGGAGCACCGCGGCGGCCACAGCGCCCGCCGCGCAGAGCGCGGCCGACAGCCAGCTCGCCTTCGGCAGGCCCGGCGCGGCGGTCGCGTGGATGGCCGCGAACAGGAGCAGGTTGGTCGCGAGCGCGCGCTCCACGGGCTCGCCCGTGACCACGGCGAGCGCGCGGTGCAGCACCATCGCGCCGAAAAGCACCTTCACCACATGGCCAATCCGCCGGTTCACCGCGTTCCTGGAGAGCGGGCGGCGAAACGCCCAGAGCAGCGAGAGCCCCGCGAGCGCCGTGACGCAGCCCATCGCGAGGAGGTGCACGGGGTGGTGCACAGGAACGAAGCGACCCACGCCGACCGTCGCCATCACGACGCCGAGGGCGCCGATCGCGAGGCCGAAGCGGATCCGCTCGCGCCTGGACACGGTGAGATCGATGTCGGAGCTCTTCGCGAGCCGGTCGGCGAGGACGTCCAGCAGCTCATCGAGCCTCGGCCAGCGCTCCTCGGGGCGAGCGCGGAGCCCCCGCGCGAGCGCGTCGCGCACCCACGCAGGCACCTTCGACCCGGGCGGCGCCGGCCTCAGGAGATCTCGCCGCGCCCTCTCGAGCCGCGCGTGGAGGTCCTCGCCCTCGAACGGCAGCTCGCCATGGAGCGCCTCGTGGAGCGTCGCGCAGAAGCTCCATTGATCGCTCTTCGGCGTCGCCGGCTGCCGCTCGGCCTGCTCCGGGGCCATGTAGGCCGGCGTTCCCATGAACAAGCTGCCTGCCGTGAGGGGCGCATGGATGGAGCCGCTCCTGGAGACACCGGCGCTCGGGCTGGCGTCGGGGAGCCAGTCCTCCTCGTGCTGGAGGCGCGCGAGGCCGAAGTCGGCGATGCGCGCGCGGCCGTCCTTGCCGATCAGGATGTTGTCCGGCTTGACGTCGCGGTGGACGAGCCCCTCTCGATGCGCCGCCGCGAGGCCGCGGCCCGCCTCGATCCCTGCGGCGAGCACGGCCTCCCACGCGCGGGGCTGCTCGCGGGCCAGGTCGCGGAGCGTCCGGCCGTCGACGAACTCCATCGCGACGAACACGTCCCGCCCGTGCTCGCCGATCTCGTAGATGGGGACGACGTGCGGGTGCGAGAGCCTGGCCATCACCTGGGCCTCGCGCACGAGGCGGGACCGGCCTTCCGGGTCGAACCTGCCCGGCGCGATGAGCTTCAGGGCGACGCGGCGGTCGAGCTCCGCGTCGTACGCCGCGTAGACGATGCCCATGCCGCCCTGGCCGACCCTGTCGAGCACCGTGAACCGCCCGACGCGCGCGCCGGGGCTCAGCGGCTCGTCGGGCGGGGCGAGGGCGACGGCGGCGCCCTTCAGGAACCCTTCCGGCTGCGCGCCGTCGCACCGGAGCAGGCTCCACACCTCGTCGAAGAGCTCCGGGCGGCCCGCGCACCGGGCCTCCAGGAACGCGCGGCGCTCGTCGTGGCTCTGCTGCTCGATCGCCGCCTCGAAGAGGGCCTCTACCTCGCCTGGATCAAGGGGCGGGCTCATCTCCGCCATGCAGCGCGCGGTAGAGCCACGCCTTCGCGAACCGCCACTCGCGCTCGACCGTGCGCGTCGTCACGCCGGAGAGCTCGGCGATCTCTTCCTCGGTGAGGCCGGCGAAGTAGCGCAGCATCACGATCTCGGCCTTGCGCGGGTGCTCCTGGCTCAGCTTGCGCAGGGCCTCGTCGAGGGCGAGGAGGTCCTCGAAGGGGAGGTCGACCGCGAGGGGCAGCGCGTCGATGGCGTCCTCCGGGGCGCGCACCTGGTCGCCGCCGCGCTTCCTGGCGGCCTTGTGGCGCGCGTGGTCGACGAGCAGGTCGCGCATGGCCTGGGAGGCGGCGCCGAAGAAGTGGGCGCGGCTCTGGAAGCGGGCCTCGCCGTCCCGGAAGAGCTTCTCGTAGGCCTCGTGGACGAGGGCGGTGGGGCCGAGCGTCTGCCCGGCGCGAAGGTGGCGGACGCGGGCCAGGGCGATGACCTTGAGCTCGGCGTAGACGGCGTGGAGGAGGGCGTCCGCGGCGTCTTTCTGGCCCTCCTGGGCGGCGTGGAGGAGGACGGTGATGCCCTCGCCGGCGCTCGGCCGGGGTGCGCGTCGATCGCTCGCGGTCATGGGTGTGCGTCCATGGGTGTGCGTCTCGCTGAGGTCGGAGCGTACACCAAACAGCCGGGCTGAGGGGCGCGACGGCGCTCCAGGGCGCGACAGAGCGGAGCGGGAAGCAGGCGAGGTGCAGGACGTCGCGCGCTTGACGTGCGCTCCTGAGGACGAGCTGTGCTCACTTGCCAGGACGATTCAAGTTCACAAGAGCCGTGGAGGAACACTCCTTGCGGCCTGACGCCAGAGCACGGTGAGCGGTCTCGACAAGACGGCTCTCGGCGATAAGGGACGGAGCAGCCGCTCGACCGCTCCTGGAGGCCTGCGCGCTCAGGAGCCGTGTTGTTCCAACAGTTTACGCGACATGGGGAAAGGGGGCGGCAGGTGGACGGGAGGGGACAAAAGACGACGTCAGGGCACGTGCGCGTTGGCCACAGGTGGGCTACGGGGCGCGTGGAGTGCGGGAGCCCCTGGTTGCGCTGCAGTCGTCTCCCCCCACCCCAAACTTGAACCGGATGCCGTCTCGGGCCGTGGATGTTAAAGGCCGACTGCGAGCGGCAACCCGTGGCGATCTGCGCGCTGCTGCGGCTTTTCGCCTCCCTCAGCCTACGGATGACCCCGGTTCGAAGCGCCGGGTGGACGCCTGGGGGGACGAGGTGGCCAGCCCCGGGCGCTCCGCCCCGCTCTCCCTCACCGGCCGGCGGCGAGGCCTGGGGGGGCGATTCACGCCTCCCCCGCCCGACGCGGCGCTGCCTCGCGGAGACTCGGGAGGGCGCCCCGGTCGACGACGCCGCGCCGGTGTTCGTGGGCGAGGACGGCGGGCCGCTCGGCGCGAAGGTGGCCCGCCGGCTGATGGCCGAGGGCAACACCTCGGCCGCTGGCCGGGTGCCGTGGGCAGCATGTGGGCTTGACAAGCTACCACGCACGTCCCAATATCTAGCGCGCTAGATACTGGTGAGCTAGGGAACGATGACTTCGGAACGGCAACGCGTCGGCACACAGCTTTCCTTCGCGCTTTATGCCGCGGCGAACCGGATGGTTCGCCTGCACAAGCCGTTTCTCGAGCCGTTGGGTCTGACCTTCCCCCAGTATCTCGCGATCCTGGAGTTGCTGGATGGCGCGCCACTTTCCGTCGGCGCACTCGGTGCCCGCCTCGACATGGACACGGGCACGATCACGCCGCTGCTCAAGCGGCTCGATGTCGCCGGCTTGGTCACGCGGACACGCGACCCCGCCGACGAACGCCGTGTGCTGGTCGACCTGACACCCCGTGGCCGCGCCCTCGAAGCCGAGGTCCGGGGCGTCACCGAGAAGATCAAGACCGCCTGCCAGCTTACCGACCAGGACTTGGACGACCTTCGTCGCACGCTCGAAGCGCTCGCGCACCCCGCGAGCGAGTGAAGCCTTCAAGGAATTCGTAGGAGATTCAATCATGAAAATCGGCATTTGGGGTACTGGCCACATCGGAAAGACCCTGGTCCGAAAGCTGAGCGCGGCCGGACATGACGTGAAGGCGGCCAACTCTCGCGGCCCGGACACGATTGAGCCTGACGTGCTGGCCTTCGGCGGACGCGCGGTCTCGGCGGCGGAAGCCGTGGCGGACGTCGACGTCGTGATCATCTCGATCCCCCTGAACCGTATTCCGGGGATTGCGCCGCTGCTCGCCAACGTGCCAGCCGAAACGGTCGTCATCGATACGTCGAACTACTATCCGCAGCGCGACGGCAAGATCGACGCCATCGAAGCCGGTCAGGTAGAAAGCCTTTGGGTAGCCGAACAGCTGGGCCGCCCTATCGTCAAGGCGTGGAACGCGATCGGTTCCGATTCTTTCGCGAAGAAGGGAAAGCCTGCGGGGAGCCCTGACCGCATCGCGATCCCCGTTGCGGCCGATAGTGACAGGGACCGCAAGGTGGGAATGGCGCTCGTCGAGGACACCGGGTTCGATGCATTCGACGCAGGGACGCTCGACGAATCGTGGCGGCAGCAGCCTGGCGCTCCGTGCTACTGCACGGACCTCACCCGAGAAGAGATGCCCGCCGCGCTTGCTGCGGCAGATAGAGCGCGATTGCCGAAGCGGCGCGACCTGTCGCTCGCGGTGATCATGGAGCGGGTCGGAAACACCACCACGAACCCGGACGCGGAATACGCCGTCCGCCTGACTCGTGCGTTGTTCATGTGAGTCCTTGCCAGCCCGCGCCTGAGTCCGGGCGGTGGCAGGCCGAGGGGCTCTCGCATGCCGGCGCTCGGCGCCCTGGTAGGCAAGCTGTCCGGCTGAGCCGACTCCCCCGAACAAGCCTAACGAACTCACAAACAAACCTTCGGGAGCTGTCATGAGCACACTGACACGTTTCACGGGTAAAACCGTTGTTGTTACCGGCGCGAGCTCCGGTATCGGCGAACGTAGCAGCCGCTGGAGATCCCCCTGAAGGCGGACGCACCAGCCGCCACCCCGGCTGGAGGACAGGACCGTGCCCAAGATCGTGCCCAGACACGGTGGACAGCGGCGGATTTCAGCGGACTTTAGCGGAACGACGCCGGGGAGCCCCATCGAGCAGAACCCCCTGAGATTTCGGCCAGTTCCAGCGGGCGCGCCCGCTGTTCACACAGGGTTCGATTCCCAGCGCCACCACCACGAAGACATGGCGGGAGCCGTGTTTTCTGCTTCTTGTGTGCCCAGCGTGTGACCTGAGGAATTTCAACAACGCTGGATTACTGAATGGTCCACCCCATCGCCAAGGTCATGGGGACACCGGCCGATGGCGTGATCCAGCATCGCCAGGGTCATGAGGCCACCCGTCGATAGGTCCGACGCCGACGCGAGCTCAGCCCGCGAAGCGGCGGATCGCGTGCCGGATCTGCTCTGCAGTCATCGGATCCGTGGACAGCGCGCTGTGCAGCACGAGCCCCTCGACCAGCGCGTCGAGCTCCCGGGCCGTCACCGGGTCGAAGTGCGTCTCCAGCGCTCGGCGGCTCCGCAGCATCCAGGCCTGGGTGACGGCCCGCAGCGCGGGCCTCCTGGCGGCGGCGACGTAGAGCTCCACGCTGAGCACCACGTCGCGCGGCGAGCCGAGCAGGTCGGCGGTGAGGTGCTCGACCAGCGATTCGACCGCGGCCTCGCGGTCGGGCGCGGCGCGCATCCGCGCCTCGAAGCAGGCGGCCACGGTCTCCGCGTGCCTGGTGAACGCCGCGGCGAGGAGCTCGTCGATCGACGCGAAGTGGTACGTGGTCGAGCCGAGCGGCACGTCGGCGGCCTGGGCGATGGAGCGGTGCGAGGCCCCGGCGACCCCCTGCTCGGCGATCACGTCGAGGGCCGTCGCGACAAGCCGGTCCCTGCGCCCCGGGTCGTGGCGGCGAGCCCGCCGCGCTGGCGGGGCGGGCCTCGCCCTTGTAGCGCTCATCGCGTCTCCATCACCCTCACGCGTTCCCACGCGCCGGGGCGGCCCCTGCCTCGGCGCCGTCGAGGCGGCGGATCACGCGAGCAGGGTTGCCGACCGCGATGACGTTGGCCGGCAGATCGCGCGTGACCACCGAGCCGGCGCCAACGACGGTGTTGTCCCCGATCGTCACCCCCGGCAGGACGATCGCGCCACCGCCGAGCCACACGTTGTTCCCGATCTTGATGGGCTTCGCGGCCTCCCACTTCTGCCGCCGGGGCTCGGGCTCCACCGGGTGGGTCGGCGTGAGCAGCTGCACGTTCGGCCCGATCTGCACGTCGTCGCCGATGGTGATCGGCGCGACGTCGAGCGCGACGAGACCGAAGTTCGCGAAGCAGCGAGCCCCGATGGTGATGTGCGCGCCGTAATCCACATGGAACGGCGGGCGGATCTCCGTGCCCTCGCCGATCGAGCCGAGCAGCTGCTCCAGCAGCCGACGGCGAAGCGGGCGCTGCCGCACCGACGTCGCGTTGTAGGCCGCCATCAGGTCGAGCGCCGCAGCGCTCTGCTCGGCGATCTCGGGGTCGTCGGCGATGTACAGGTCTCCGGCGAGCATCCGCTCGCGCATCGTTCGTGAGTCGTCCGCGTTCTTCATATGTACGAGTGTACGCACGATAGGAACGGATGTCCACATCGGTGGCCGGAAAAGCTGCGCCGGCCTCCGAAGGGTCCCGAGGGGCCCGCCAGAAACGAAGAGCCCGCCAGCGCCATGGCGTGAGCGGCACCTCGATTTTTGCTTTACGACCGCCCGCTCCGCTCGGTACAACATCGAGAGCGCCAGCCCTCCAGCTGGCGTTTTCGTTTCTGACCGCGCTCGCGACGAGCTCACTGCGCGCGCTTCGCCGCAGCTGTGCGGTGCGTCTCGCCCGGAACCGGCGAGCGACACGCGCTCAACCCCGTCGCGCGATCACGACCGATTGGCCTCGAGGCGATCACGCCCTGCCCCGATCCGCGGGCCGCGGCTCGACTCGTCGCGCCCACACCGAGGAGAGATCGATGAAAGAGAGAACGATGCACGAGGAGAGGACGTCTTCGAGCAGCGCCGCGCCCGGCGAGCAGCGCGCGGCGTCGCGCGGCACGGCGCGCATCCACCTGATCGTGGGGCCGGTCGGCGCCGGCAAATCGACGTTCGCGCTGCAGCTCTGTCGAGAGCAGCGCGCTGTGCGGCTCAACCTGGACGAGTGGATGACGGCGCTCTTCACCCCGGACCGCCCGGGTACGGGCGTCCTGGAGTGGTACATCGAGCGCACCGAACGGTGCATCGATCAGATCTGGAGGCTGGCCGAGAGGATGCTCGAGGTCGGCACAAGCGTCGTGCTCGAGATCGGCCTCATCCGCCGGGACCACCGGGAGCGATTCTATGAGCGCGTCGACGCCGGCGGGCATCCCATGACCATCCACGTGCTGGACGCGCCCCGCGATGTGCGCCGCGAGCGCGTGCTGCGGCGCAACCAGCAGAAGGGAGATACCTTCTCGATGGTGGTTCCACCCGACTTCTTCGAGTTTGCCAGCGACATGTGGCAGCCGCTCGACGAACCAGAGCGTGACGGGCGCGACGTGCGCATCGTGTCCACCGGGGATTAACGTACCTCGTCGCCCAGGTTCGTCCCTGCTTGCACGGGAGGTCTTGCCAGGTTGCCGGCCGAGAGCCCCTGCTCATCGCGTGGCACGAGGCCCTGCCGGACTCACGTGCCCCTCGCTCGTGCGGCTCATTCTGGACTGATCGTTCCAGAATGACCGGTCCAGGATGCGCCGCACGGGCCCCTCTCTCGTGCGGCTCATTCTGGACTGATCGTTCCAGAATGAGCGGTCCAGAATGAGCCGAACGTGCCCCTCGCTCGTGCGGCTCATTCTGGAACGATCAGTCCAGAATGAGCGGTCCAGAATGAGCCGCACGAGCGGACAGCGGGGCCACGGTCGAGGCCCCCGGCGCCCGCTCACGCCTCGCGCAGGACGCGCCGGTACGTCTCGATGTAGGCCGCCGCCGTCCTCGCGGCCGAGAAGCGCTCCTCGGCCGCGCGGCGGCACGCCGCCGGGTCGAGCTGGTCCACCCTCGCGATCGCCTCGGCCATCTCCCCCGCGCCTTCCACCAGGAACCCCGTCCGGCCGTGCTCGACGATCTCCGGCAGCGCGCCCGCGCCGCGGAGCGCGATCACCGGCGTGCCCGAGGCAAGCGCCTCCATGGCGACGAGCGAGCTCGTCTCCTGGACCAGGCTGGGCACGAGCAGGCACCGGGCCGCCGCGAGCAGACGGCGCTTGCGGGCGAGGCCGACCGGGCCAAGGAAGCGCCGCACCGGCCCGGGGCCGCCCAGCATCGGCAAGAGCACCTCGCGGAGGTACCGCGTGTGCTCCTCGTAACCGAACGCCTGCCCGGCGATGATCAACGGCGACCCGGCGCGGACCGAGGCCTCGACGGCGACGTGATACCCCTTCTCCGGGCAGATCCGGCCCAGCGTGATCGCGAAGCCCCGCTTGTGCCGCCGCGGCCGGTAGTGCTCCAGCCGGACGCCATTCGGGACCTCGGGCAGGAGCCGCGCCCCCGGCGGACAGGCGCGCCGCTGCGTCGCGGAGACGCAATGGAGGAACGTCCTCGGGCGCTCGAGCCGGAAGACCGCCGGCGCGTAGAAGCTCGGCGGCAGGTGGAGCGTGGCGAGCACCGGCACGCCGGGCTCGGGCAGATAACGATCGAAGTCGACGCCGTGCAGGTGGACGAGATCGATCGGATACAGATCCAGCGCCCGGGCGATGGCGCTCCGGTGATGGCGCCAGGCCTGCTCCTTGGCCGCCTCGTCGAGCACCGCGCCCGGCGGCGGCGCCGGCGTGGCGACGAGCGTCCCCGCGCACGTGGAGCCCTCCGGCGCGACGACGATCGACCGGTGGCCGCCGCGCGAGAGCGCCTCGTCCAGCATCGAGAGCACCTGCTCGGCGCCGCCGACGGCGTCCGGCCCCACGGGCGCGAGCGGATAGCCGACGTGCAGGACCGTCAGAGACATCGCTCGCGCCCGAGGCCGAGCAAGGTGAGCGTCATGATCGCGAGCTTCCGCCAGCGCGCGCCGTCGATCGGGAAGCCGAGGCGCTCGTAATGGAGCGCGCCCTCGTGCGGCGGCCGCCGGAAATCGTAGGCGGGCGCCGGCCGGAACCGCTCGACCTCCGCGCCGAACGGGGCGAGCGTCTCCTTCTGGCTGGAGAAGCAGTCCAGCATGGCGCGCTTGCGCGCGGCCTCCTCGTCCGAGAGCCGGAGGGCGATCTCGGGGACGCTGGGATACGGGATGAACTCGCCGGTGACGAGGTGGCCCCGCGCGGCGTGGTACGACGCCGCCTCGAAGATCAGCGGCGAGGTGACGCCGTTCCAGAGGGCGAGCACCGCGGCCGAGTGGACCGCGAGCGCCGCCGCGTCGTGATCGGGGTGGCCGCCCTCGTAGGGGTGCGTGATCACCACCTCGGGGCGCGTGCGGGCGAACAGATCGAGGAGCTTCCGGGCGAGGCTCGGGGCCTCCTCGATGGCCTCCTGGTCGACAGCGCCGAGGCACCTCAGCTTCGACGCGGGCACGTTGCCCACGGCGAGCGCGCGGGTCACCTCCTCGCGCCGGATCGCTGTGTACCGCTCGCGCCCGACGTCGGCGAGCTCGGCCGGCATGAAGCGGCTGTCGCGGGGCGCGCCGTCGGTCACATGGACCACCTCGATCGGCGCGAGCCGGCCGATGCGCGCGCCGAGCCCGATGGTCTCGTCGTCCGGGTGGGCGAGCACGACGAGGCAGCGCGGCGCCCGATCCGACGAGAGCCACGTGAACGGCGGCCACGCGAGCTCCGGCGGGATGCGGCCCTGGCGGCGCAGCACGGAGAGGTTCACGAGAGCGCCTCCGCGGATCGCCCGAGCCCGCCGCAGGCCTCGAGTCGCCGGTCCAGCGCCGCCGGGGTGCCGCTGTGTTCCTCGGGTCTCTCTCGCTTCGGAGTGCTCGCGACGTGGGACATGAGCTACCTGGAGTGCGCAAGGTCAGGCCATCCGGGCGCAGAGCGCAGCCGAGCCAGGCTACCAAACGCCGCCGCGGCGCGCCAGATGGGCACCGCGGCGCGCCAGATGAACGCCGCGGCGCGCCAGATGGGCACGTGCAGCCCGGGCAGACGGACAGGCCAGCCCGGACGAGATGCCGTCAGGCACGCGCGGCTTGGCCCGCGCGCCGGCAGAGCCTAACCCACATAGCGGCGGGTCATGCGGGCACAGAACTCCGCGAACTCCTCGATGCGCTGCGGAGGGCTCGTGTGGTGGGGCCGGACGCCGGCGTGCTCCGGGGTGAAGCAGTAGGTCAGCGTCACATCGAACGGCTCGAGCACCTTCATCTGCCGGTCGAACCAGGCCTCCGCGCCGGGGCGGAAGCTGTCGGCCCAGCTCAGGCCGGTGCGCAGGTGGCGCACCCCGAGCTTCTTCAGCCACTCCACCGCGTCGTCGAGCCGGTGATCCTCGAAGTGGAACCACTGGCACAGACCGAAATCAGGGGTGCACTCCGGAAAGAGCCGCAGCGCGCGCTTGGGCGTCCCGTCCTCGCGGAGCAACCCCATGTAGAAGTGCCGGTAATACGACGAGCCCTCGGCCTCGCGATGCCGCGTCGTCGCCGGCCACGCGCGCGGCAGGTCGTAAAGGCTGTACCAGTGGACCCGGTCGACCTTGCCGCGCAAGAGCTCGGCGCTGCGCTTGAGGCCGAACTCCTGCACCTCCTCGGCGCCGAACGTGGACACGCCGATCTCCGTGATCCAGACCGGCTTGTCCGTCACCGCGCGGATCTCGTCGAGCTTGCTGGGCCACTCGTGGATCTGCCAGTGGTTCCAGTCGAGCGGGAAGCCATGCACCGCGACCACATCGACGTGATCGAGCACGCCCTGACGGCCCAGGTTGGCGATGAACGCAGGATCGATCGGCGAGATGCCGCCCAGCACGCGCGGCAGCCCGGGGCGCTCGCTCCGGATCGCGTCGGAGGCGAGCTTCACCATCGATCCGAACGTCGTCCACTCGGGGTCGATCTCGAAATCCCAGTGCGACTTGTTGTTGGGCTCATTCCAGAGCATCACCGCTTCGATCATGCCTGCTCTCCGTTCACGACATCCACGCCGTTCACGCCATCCACGCGAGCCCGCCTGGCCGGGTAGACCGCGCCCGGAACCCACGCGGGCCGCTCGCGGCGGCGGCAGATGTAGACCTCGGGCTCGGGGTGGTTCACGATCTCGAAGCCCGCGCTCCGCAGCATCGCCTCCGCGCAGGCCCGGTTGGGCACCCACCAGTTGGTCGGGTCGCGCGAGTAGCTCTCCTCCACGAAGTGCAGCCGGGGATACCCCTGCTCATCGAAGATCCGCTCCTCGGAGAACGGATAGTCCGGCTCGAGCTGCATCACCTCGGCGCTGCCGCGCTGCATGCTCTGGAAGACCAGCGTGTGCCCGACCACGTGCTCGTGGAGCAAGTCGAGCGCCAGGAGCGGGTGGCGGAGGTGGTACAGCACGCCCATGAAGAGCACGACGTCGAAGCGCTCCCCCAGGCTGCCCACGTCGTACACGGAGAGGTTCCGGAACTCGATGTCCGCGCCGGAGACCTCCGCGGCGAACCGCGCCTGCGCCAGGTAATCGTCGTCGCTGTCGATCCCGAGCACCCGCGCCGCCCCGCGCCGCTTCATCTCGAGCGAGTAGAAGCCCGCGTTGCAGCCGATGTCGAGGACCGTCTTGCCCGTGAGATCCGCCGGGATGGCGTGGGCGAAGCCCTTCCATTTGAACGCGGGGTAGTCGCCCAGGAAATGGTCGGGCGCCGTCTTCACCCCGCCGAGATCGATGTTGTGGAACCACGGCCCGAGGCCGCGCACGCGCTCCTGGATCTGCTCCCGGGTCAACTTCGACGCGTTATCGATGCTCCGTACGCTCCTCTCCATCGCTCCTCCGCTCACAAGATCACGCCGCTGAGGAGCTGCATGGCCTCTCGATAGCCGTGCAGCGTCCCCACGTCGACATACGCCTCGCCGGCCCGCACCGCGCGCGCGCTGCCGCCGCGCGCGAGGTACTCGTTCACCAGCGTCCCGATGTACGGATCCTTCTGCCCACGCTCGCACCAGAGGTCGTGGAGCTCCCGCATCACCGCCCCCGTCAGCTTGAAGGCGCCCCAGACCCACTGCGACCGCGCGTCCCGCTGCTTGACCTGGATCTCGAGCACCCTGCCCCGCTCATCGGTGACGACAGCGTCGAAGAACTCCGGGTGCTTGACCGGGAAGAGCAGGAAGGAGAGGCCCCCGCCGTCCAGCGAGCGGAGCCCGTGCTCGGGGAACCAGACCGTGTCGGGGAGCCCCACGAGGACCTCCTCCTCCGGCTGGATCCAGGGCAGCGACCGGAAGATGGCGTCGCAGAGCCCGGCGGCGACCGGCTGCACCACATAACAGATGTGCGCCGGACCCACGCTCGCCCCGTAATACTCGACGATATCCGACTTGCCCGGCGAGATGACCATGCAGATCTTGTCCGCGCCGGCGAGGATCATCCGGTCGATGAGGTACTCGCTGACCGCGCGCGGCCGCTCCACGTCGCCGTCCCTGCGCGTCCCCACCGGGAGCAGCTCCTTCGAGAACGCGAGCGGCTGGATCCTGCTCCCCAGGCCCGCCGCCGGAATCACTCCCCACATCGCCATCTCCCTTCCTTCATCGAGCCGAGACCGACTCGAAAATGGCCACGAGCTCCTCCGCGCGCCTCGCGGCGCTGTGCTCCGCGAGCACCCGCTCCCGCGCCGCGCGCGCGACCGCCGCGATCTCGCCCGCCGGGAGCGAGAGCGCCGCGACGGCCTCGTCCGTCGTCCGCGCCACGAGGATCTCCTTCCCCGGCGTGAAGAACTGGTCGAGCCCCTCCCAGCTGTCGCTCAGGATCGGCGTCCCGCACGCGGCCGCCTCGAAGAGGCGCCCGGAGGGGCAGTACCCCATCGCCGCCATCGCGCCCCGGGTCACGTTGAGCGTCAGCGGAGAAGAGCAGTAGAACGCCGGATGATCCGCCGGCGCGACGTGCCGCATGTAATAGATGTTCTGCGCCCACGGGAAGCTCTCGGGGTAGAGCGAGCCCCCGATGACGAACCGCTTCTCCGGCAGCCGCCTGGCCGCCTCGAGGAAGAGGGTCGAGAGCGCCTCCTGCCGGTCGGCGGCGTACGTCCCCAGATACGAGAGGTCCCCGCGGAGCTCGTCCCGCGGCGGGACCGGGCGGTGCACCTCCGGGTCCGCGCTGCCGTAGAGCGGGAACACCCGCCGGGCGCCGAGCTTCGACTGGAGCTGCGCCAGCGCCTCGCCGCCGGTGTAGCTGAGCACGCAGTCGAAATCGACGAGCCCGCGCGGCCCTATGTAGCCGACCGACTGGCCGGCGTTGATCCGGTCCAGCGTCACCGGCGTGTCGAGATCGTAGAAGACCTTGAGGCCGCGCGACTCGAGGACCACGTCCGTCGCGGGGCCGCCGTCGGGGCAGTACGAGGTCACCATCGCCGCGTCGGCCTCCCGGATCGCGCGCCGGGCATCGGGCAGGACGTCCTCGAACGACGAATACAGCCGGAGCTCGTTGCCGTGCGAGAGGGAGAGAAGATCCCGGTGAGCGGCGTAATACGGGGCGTCGCGCTCGAAGAAGGTGACGCGGTGCCCGGCCCGCCCGAGGGCGGAGATGACGCCGCGCCACAGCGTGGCGTGGCCGTTGCCCCAGGACGAGCTGATCGTCAGACCGAAGATGACAATCCTCATTGCGCGCCGGACCTCCTCTATGCCTGCGTCTCCGCCGGAGCCGGCGCCGAGGTCCTCCTCGGCTCGCCGAGGAGCATCGCCTCCACCTCGGGGCGGCAGCGGACCCGCGGCAAGCGCGCCCGCGCCTCGGGCCGGAGACGGCGAAGCGTGTAGGCCACCTTGGCGCGGGTGTGCTCGGGCCCGTAGTAATCGAGGAACCCGCCGCTGTTCAGCGAGAAGAACGAGAGCGCGTCGGCGTCGTTGAGCAACGCGAGCTCGGCGTCGTCCCCCGGCCGCTCGTGCGACCCCACCAGCGCGCCGATCCGCTCGAGGACCTCGGGCGCGAGCCCGAGATCGGCGAGCGCGGAGCGCGTGAGGGCCGCCCCGCGCCGCGCGTGCTCGTCCTTGAACGCCTGGTAATCCGCGGCGCGGTGCTCGATCCGGACGTTCGCCTCGGAGACCAGCCGCTCCACGTCGTGAAAGAGCGCCGCCGCCTGGGCCGCGGCGCTGGCGCGCGGCTCGAGGCGGAGCATCCATTGCCACACGTCGACCGCATGGTCATAGTCGGCGCGGACGAGCGGCCTGTCGAGATCGTAGAGATCCCGGTGCCGCCCGAGGACCCGGGCGAAGGCCGCGCTCGCGGAGGCGAGGTTCCGCCTGCGGATGAAGCGCTGGCAGCGGGTGAGGACCTCGTACGCCGTCCGGGCGGCGCCGTCCCGCTCGAGCCCGTCGATCCAGAGGTCGAAGGGGCCGCGGGCGTCGAGCGCGTGCAGGTGGGTGTCGAGCGCCCAGAGATCGAGCGCCGACGCGCGCCACGCGCGCGCGTCGATCGCCGCGTGCGCCGCCTGCGCCGCGTAGAGCTCGCCCCGGGGCGGAGCGGGCGCGTCGATCTCCACGCCAGGGAACTCCCTCGAGAGCTCCGCCTTGTCGGAGGGAGAGAGCAGCGGTGTCTGGCGGACAGACGGGTCATCGCTGCTCGAACAGGAGCCGGCAACGAGGATCAGGCGCTTGAGCATGAGTTCTTCGGTCAGCTTTCGACGTGGAGCGGCGTGGAGCTCAAACCAGCTCCCGCGAGACGGCTGCCGCGGACGAACAGAGGTATGGCGCCGTGAACCTATCGCCGCCGCGCTCATCGCACCATCGCGGAAATTCCGTACAGGAGCGTCGGGAAAGAAATGAGCTGTAGACGAGATGGCCGTAGGTGCGCCGTCGGCGCTACCCGAGGATGCCCGAGGGCGCGCCGGGGCGAAGGCCGTTGTTCCCGTCGCTCATGGACGCGCGGTAGCGTTGTCGCGCCGCGATGAGGCGCCCCGCCTCCCCCTCGTCGGCGAGCGACGCCGCCGCCATCGCGGCATAACCCAGCCGCAGGAGCGCGTAGGCCAGCAGATACGCCGGCAGGCGCCGCTCGGGGTCATCGCCGGAACGGCGGCGATAGCGCTCCAGGAAGGCGCGCCGGGCGTCTTCCGGCATCTGCCACTCGATCATGGCCCCGGCGAGATCCCAGGCGATGTCCGTGGGGCCAGGCAGGAAGTGATCGTCGCCGTGCCCGGACGCGTCCACCTTGAAGAGCTCGCCAGAGGAGGAGCTGACCCACTCGTGGGGATCCATCTTCCCATCGACGAGCACGGGGCGCTCGATCTCCAGGTGGAGCTCACCCGGGAGCTCGCTGCCCATCTCTGTTGAGAAATTGATGCGCGTCATCGTAATGAGCTCGTCGACGGCGGGGCTCTGAACGGGGAAGGCCGAGGCACGGAAGGCGCAGTAATCGGCGAGCCGCTCGAGGACGGCGGTGGACAGGTCGCCGGCCTGGAGCGGCCGTCCCTGGATCCACGGATAGGAGAGGAAGCCCTGCCCCTCGTCGCGCGGCTCCGGCCCGAAGCCGGCGCGGGAGACGCCCAGGGCCCGCTCCAGGCACTCGGCTCCATAGCGACCCATGCCTTCGAATTTGAGAATCCTGCTGCCGTCGCGGGAAAGGCACTTGAAGCGCTCCATGGTCGTCCAGGAGGGCGGCCAGCGCGACTCGTCATCATAGTGGCGGCGGCGCCACTGCCCGCCGCCGATGAACTCGCCCGCGTCCCCCGGGAGCTGCGTCACGCTCTCGACGCGCTCCGCGCGGAACGACCGCCAGCGGCGGGCGCCGTCCGGCGCGACGAGCGCGTCGGGGTCGGGCGCGCGGGAGCCGAGGAAGACGATGTTCCCGCGGGGGACGCCGGCGGCGATCAGGGCGTCGCCGGTGGAGAGGAACGATGAGCCGCTGAAGCCGGGTCCCTCGTCCGCCACCCAGAACTGCGCGCCCTCGGCGACGCCTTCCTGGACCCAGCGGAGCTGCCCGGCGCCGAGCTCGACCCGGCGATCGTAAGGGTGGCCGGTCGGGCGCACGGTGGTGCGCTCGGCCCGGATCCCGCGCTGGCGGAGCGCCGCGGCCGTCACCGCGCTCAGCGTGGTGCCGATGCTGCGGACGCCGACGACGCGGACCGGCGCCGGCGGGGAAGCGAGCCGCTCGGCGAGCCGCGCGAAGTCGAGCGGGTGCAGCGCATAGAACGAGAAGCCCTCGGGGGGCGAGGTAGGGACCGTCGCCGGGACATCGATCGCCGTGAGCGCCGCGAGGGCCTCCGCCATGGCCAGACGTCTGGCCGTCCGTGGCCAGACGTCTGGCTGTCCGTGGCCAGACGTCTGGCCGTCCGGGATCGGGAGCGCGCCCGCGCCGTCGCCGCCGACCAGCACGGCGGCGAGATCGTCGGTGATCCGCGACAGGAGCGAGGCGCCCTCCGCGCCGGCGTCGGCGAGGATCGACTCGAGCTCGCCGGCGCGGATCAGGGCGCGCAGCACGACCCCGCCAGGGAGATCGGCGCCGGCCGGGGCGGCGAGCGCCCGGAGGTCGCCGGCGAGGTCGGCGACGAGCCGCTTCCCCGGGACGTCGCGGCGTCCGCTGCGGAAGACGTACATGCGGTATCCGGAGCTGTCTGTCATGGGTGGTATTCGCCAGGATCGGTTCGCACGGGCCGGGGCTGACTCCGATGAGCTCGCCCGAGCCGCAAGGAGCCGTGCCCGCAGCCGGGCCCGCGCACCGGCGTGGCGCTCGGTCTCCCGGCTACCACCGCTGCGTGGGGCGGGAGGGTGGCGATGCCAAGCGGGGAGCGCCGCAGCGGCGGCGCCCATCAGATCGCGGCGCCGGCGCGCATCTGCTTCATGCAATACCAGAGCCCCTCCCGCAGGCTCCCCAGCGTCGTGACGCTCCCGAGGTCCAGCCCGAGCGCGACCATCGCCCTCGCGCCGCTCGAGGGAACGCCGGTGATGACGCCCTCCGCTCCGAGGAGCCGGATCGCCTGGACGAGCTTCACGAGGTGCACCGCCGTGCCCGCCTCCATCGCCTCGACGCCGGTGAGATCCAGGATCGCGAACCGCGCGCCCCTCCGGCTCACCTCGGCGAGCAGGGCCTCCATCACCGCGCCGGCCCGCGCGCTGTCGAGCGCGCCGAGGATGGGCACGGTCAGCACGCTGTCCCACACCTCGATGATCGGCGCGGACAGCGCGCGGATCGTCGCCTGCTGCTGCTCGATCACGGCGAGCTTGTCCCGCAGCTCCTGCTCGATGCGCTTGCTCTCCGTGATGTCGATCGAGAAGCCGATCAGCACCTCTTGCCCGGTCTCCTCGGCGCGCACCAGGGTCTTGCCGACATGGATATGCCGATTCTCGCTGCCGGCCGCCTCGATCACGAGATCCTCGACCAGCATGCCGCCCCTCGCTCGCAGCCGCTCGTCGGACGCGCGGATCGCCCGCGCGGCGGGCGCGGGGAGGATGTCGAAATCCGTCTTCCCGATCACCTGGTCGCTCTCTCGCCCGGCCAGCTTCCCGACGTTCTTGTTAACGAGCAGGTATCGGTGCTCGATGTCCTTGGCGAAGATGTTGATCGGCAAGCACTCCGCGATCCGCTCGAGGAGATCGCCTCTCCGCCGCCGCTCCCGCGACTCCTCGGTGAGCCGCCGGTGCGTCTCGATCAGCCGCTCGCCCGGAAGGGCCTTTGGCCGGAGCTCCGCGCCGAGCTCCTCCAGCTCATCCTGGATCGACCGTGCTGGCGGCGGTGCTTCGCTCATCCAGCCGGAGCTTACCGACGATCGTCCGCCCGCTCCAGCGCTCGCCAGGTGCGACAAAGCGCGGCAGGAGCTCGGCCAAGCGCGGATGAGCCCGCCTCGGTCAGGCGGCCTCGAGCAGGAGCTCGACCAGGAGCTCCGGCATGTCCACCATCACGTCGTGCCCGCACGGCGCCTCGCGCAAGGTCCACGAGGGGTTTGCCTTCAGCCTCTCGTGGATGGCCGTGAACGGCGTCTCGCCCCAGCCCGAGGCATAGACGTACATGCGCTTGCCGAGGCGCTCGACGGCCCCGCGGCCGGCGACACACTCCAGGAAGGTGGCATAAGGCTGCGACGTGCACTGAGCGTCCACCCACGCGCGGTCGCGCGGGTTCACCCCGAGGATCTCGGAGGGGAACGGCGGGATGACGAGGCCTCCGTTCCTCGCCGCGGAGGCCTGGAAGCTCCTCTGAAAGGGCTCCGGCACCATGTCGAGCGTGTTCTGCCCCTCCTCCGGCAGGTACGCGTCGACGTAAACGACGCTGCGGATGCGCTCGGGGACGAGCCCCGCCACGCCCGTGATCACCATGCCGGCGTACGAGTGGCCGCACAGCACCACGTCGGTGAGCTCCTCCCAGCGCAGCAGGTTCACGATGTCCGCGATATGCGTCGACAGGTTCACCCCCGCGGCGAGCAGGTGCGAGCGCTCGCAAAGGCCCGTCAGGGTGGGCGTATACACCTCGTGACCCCGCGCGCGCAGCGGCGCCGCGACGCGCTTGTAGCACCAGCCGCCGTGCCAGGCGCCGTGCACCAGGACATAGGTCGTCTTCTTTGTCAAAGTGGCCTCCTCATCGATCCTCGCGCCCCGCGAGCGATCACGCCCTCTCGCGCCCGCGCGGCATCACCCCACGCACGAGCACGCTTCGTCGTAACGTGAGGGGCGCCAGCTCGTCAAGCATGGGCTCCACCGCGCTTGCTCGCGCTCCCGCGTCCCATGCAGAGCCTGCTCAGCGCGGGGCGCGTGTCGCGAAATCGATGTGCACGTGCTCGTCATGGCGCCACCAGACCTGGCCCCGCAGGATCGCCCCGGAGAGCTGGCCCAGCTTGCGCCCCGACGGGCTCGCGAGCAGCAGCGGCGCCGTGCACGTACTGGCGCCCGAGGCTCGCGCCCAGGTAAGAATACGTCACGTAGCACGGCCCCGAGGGCGGAAGCGGGTCCCACGCCCGAGCTGCAAGGCGATCAAGGCGGCGGAGCCGCGCTCCGCGGACGGCGAGTATGTGATCGATTCCGACGGATCCGACGGCGCCGCGAGCCCGTTCACCGTCCATTGCAACATGAGCGAGAGCGGCGGCGGGTGGACGCTGGCGGCCGGTGCGACTCGCTGGCGAAATGGATGGATTACCAGGACCTCATCTGCGGGGTGCGCCTGATCACGTTCTCGGATCAGGGATCGTGCGGGAGCCAGACCCTGGGAGGGAGCTGGAGTACCACGAGGCCATGGGAGAACTGCGCGGGATGGCCTGACCTGGTCGACTACAACGGCGAGAGCTTCTTTCCACATCGCTTCCGCATCTGAGTCCGCTGAGCCCCGGGCGCGCCGCGGCCCGGCCCTCTGGGGCCGCCCGGCGCGTCGTCCGCCGGAGCTCCCCGGCGGGCCCGGCTCGCGGCCGCGCCCCCGGCGAGACCACGGCGGCGCGCCGCCCGGCCTGTGCAAGACTGCGCGCCGATGCCCTACGACGAGCTCCTCGGACGCGTGGTGACCCTGCCGATACGGCGGTTCGGGCCGCCGGGCGCCTTCCTCTCGCCCGACCCCGGCGACCTCCGCCCGAACGCGCCGGTGCTCCTCTTGCCGGGCGCCGAGGTGCCCGAGGGCGCGGAGGAGGGAGACGCTGTCGAGGTGTTCGTCCACCTCGACTCCGAGGATCGCCCCATCGCGACGGCGCGCCGGCCGAGGCTCATGCTCGGCGAGGTCGCCTTCCTCGAGGTGACCGACGTGGCCCCCTTCGGCGCGTTCTTCGACTGGGGCTTGCCGAAGGAGCTGCTCGTGCCGCGCGCGGAGCAGACGCGCGATCTGCGGATCGGCCAGCGGCACCCGGTGGGGCTCTTCGTGGACAGGACCGGGCGCCTCGCGGGGACGATGCGCGTCACCGAGCTGCTGCGCGACAGGGGCGAGTTCGATCTCGACGAGTGGGTCGAGGGCGAGGCGTGGCGCAACGAGCCGGAGCTCGGGCTCTTCGTCATCCTCGAGCGCAGCTTCGTCGGCCTGGTCCCCGCGAGCGAGCCCCACCCGCTCTCGCGCGGCGAGGCGGCGCGGTTCCGCGTGACCAGCGTGCTGCCCGACGGGAAGATCGAGCTGTCGCTGCGCGGCCACGCGCACGAGGAGCTCGAGGCCGACGCGCAGAAGATCCTCGAGCGGCTCTCGCGCCCGGGCGCGCCGAGGGTCGGCGACCGCTCGAGCCCCGAGGAGATCCGGGCGATCTTCGGCCTGAGCAAGAAGGCCTTCAAGCGCGCCGTCGGCCGCCTCCTGAAGCAGCGCGCGGTGGCGATCGATCGCGACGGCTTCCTCGTGCAACCCCGGCCATGACCCGGGCGCCTCGCCGTCGCCGCGCGCCTCCGACACGATACGGCAGCGCTCGTCCGGTATTCGACACCCGCGCTGCGCAGCGCTCTGCGCACCTGGTGGCGCATTGACGCTGCCCACCTTCCCCCACTAGGATCGCCGCCGAATGAGCACCAGCCCCGCGCGGCGCCGCGTCTGGGTCGTCGACGACAGCCCTGTCGACGCCGAGCGGGCGCGGCGCGTGCTGGCCTCCGAGCACGATGTGGAGGTGTTTCGCGACGGCTCGACGGCGCTCGAGCGGTTCTCCTCGTGCTCGATGCCGGACGTGATGGTCCTCGACTGGATCATGCCGGGCGTGAGCGGCCTCGAGGTGTGTCGATTCCTGCGCTCCGAGCCCGTTGGGGCCCAGAAGCTCGGTATCTTGCTGCTCACCGGGTACCACCACACCAACCAGATCGTCGAGGGGCTCGCCGCTGGCGCCAACGATTACCTCGCGAAGCCTTACGAGGACGAGGAGCTGCGCGCGCGCGTCGCGTCCCTGGTGCGCTGGCGGGCGCTGCTCGAGCGCGCGGAGCAGGCCGAGGCGGCGAATCGGAAGCTGCTCGAGACAGCCCCCGATCCGCTGCTCGTCATCGACGCGCAGGGTCGCCTCAGCTTCGTGAACGAGCAGGCTGTCAACGCGCTCGGCATCCAGCCGGAGGCCGTGCTCGGGAGGGCGGCCTCGGAGCTGATCCCCGGCCTCTGCATGAATGATCCAGAGCCGCTCAGCGGCGAGTCCACGTTCCCCATGCCGGACGTGGAGATCCGGGGCAGGCTCTTCTCGCCGACGCTGCGGGTGCTCCCGGGGGAGGCCGCCGCGAGCACGATCGTCTCGCTGCGCGACGTCACCGACCGGCGCCTGCACGACGAGCGGCGGCTCGATTTCTACTCGATGATCGCGCACGACCTGCGCACGCCGCTGAACGCGATGACGCTGCGGATCGCCAGCATGCTCGAGGGCGAGGAGCTCGCGAGGCAGCCTCCCCTGCTCGAGGACGTCCAGAAGCTCGACGCGCGCCTGCAATCGCTGGTGTACATGATCAACGATTTCCTGGAGCTCGCGAGCCTCGAGGACTCGAATCGCCGCATGGAGCGAGAGGAGGTCGATCTGGTGCGCCTGATCGCGGACACCATCGAGGACTTCCGCCCGCTGCTCGAGAAGAAGGGCCACACCTTCTCCGGGCCAGCCCCCTGCGAGGGCGCCTCGGTGCTCGGCGACCGGCGGCGCCTCGCCCAGGTGCTCTCCAACCTGATCGGCAATGCCATCAAGTTCACGCCCCCCGGCGGCGCGATCGCGGCGCGCGTCGAGGTGAAGCCCCGCCACGTGGAGGTCGCGCTCGAGGACACGGGCACCGGCGTCGCGCCGGAGATCGCGGCCACGCTGTTCCAGCGCTACCAGCGCGCCGAGCACAGCGTCGGCGGCACCGGGCTGGGGTTGCTGATCGTCCGGGAGATCGTCGAGGCCCACGGCGGCGTCGTCGGCGTCGAGAGCCGCCCCGGGCGGGGCAGCCGCTTCTGGTTCCGCCTGCCGCGCGGCCGCAGGGCGGCGCTCGCCGCGCCCGCCTGAGCTCGCCGCGCCTGCCTGAGCTCGCCGCGCCTGCCTGAGCTCGCCGCGCCTGCCTGAGCTCGCCGCTGGAGGTGGGGAGTTACTCGAGCAGGCTGCGCAGCATCCACGCGGTCTTCTCGTGGATCTGGAGGCGCTGGGTGATCAGGTCACAGGTCGGCTGGTCGTTGGCCCCCTCGGCCACGGGGAAGAGCTCGCGCGCGGTGCGCGCGACGGTCTCGTGCCCCTCGACGAGGAGCCTGATCATGTCGGTGGCCTTGGGGATGCCGTCTTCTTCCTTGATGGACGACAGCGCCACGAACTGCTTGTAGGTCCCCGGCGCGGGCAGGCCGAGGGCGCGGATGCGCTCGGCGACGAGATCCACGGCGAGCGCCAGCTCGTTGTACTGCTGCTCGAACATGAGGTGCAGCGTCTGGAACATGGGCCCCGTGACGTTCCAGTGGAAATTATGCGTCTTGAGATACAATGTATACGTATCGGCCAGCACACGGCCCAGCCCCGTCCCGATCTGCTCGCGGTTCTTGGCGTCGATTCCGATGTTGATCTCCATGATGGCTCCTCTCGTATCCTGTACGCTCGACTGGATGGGCCGTGTGCAGCGGAGGTGAAGGCCCCCGCGCCGCCCTGCGCGGGCGCGTTACGCGACCGGCAAGGTTGGTCCTCGCCGTCCCCACGTCAATCCAGCCTCACGCCTCGCCGATCGTGCGCATGGACATGACCTCGATCGGGCTCAGCCCGAGGAGCGCATACGCCTGCTCCCAGCGACGGTCCACCGCCACGTCGAAGAGGACGCGCTCGTCGAGGGGCACCGGCAGCCACGCGCCCGCGGCGATCTCCCGCTCGAGCTGCCCGGGCCCCCAGCCGCTGTAGCCGAGGAGCACCGTCCTCCGCCGCGGATCCGCGGCGGCCGCGCCGCGCACCGCGTCGGCCGCGAGCGCGTCGAACGCGCTCCGCGAGGAGGTGACCCGCACCCGGGAGCCGACCGGGATCACGCCCGTCTCCTCGCCCCCGAGCGCCGGATCGAGGCACAGGATCCACCCCGAGCTCGGCTGGACCGGGCCGCCGAGGTAGACCGGCGCCGGGTCCTTCAGGTCGTTGCCGTAGCCCGCGAAGGAGAGCAGCTCCCCGAGGGTCATCGGCGCCGGCCGGTTCACCACGAACCCGAGCGCCCCGCCCTCGCTGTGGACCGCCAGCAGCACGACCGTCTTGTCGAAGTTCGGATCGCCCAGGGGCGGCGACGCGATGAGGAACCCTGGGGCCAGCACGCTCGCTTCGCTGTTCATCGGCGATCCTCCCTCACAACGGTCAACCGGTCACTGCGTCCCGCACGGACCAGCGCGCCGCGGCGGGCCTGGCGGGGAACCGTCCGCACCTTACTCCCGCGCGCCGCGACATGCGATTGGGATCTCCCTCCAGGGCCGTGACGACGAGTATAGTGCGGCCATGTACACGGTCGGCGTCCGCGATCACATCATGGTGGCCCACAGCCTCAAGGGCGAGCAGTTCGGCCCTGCGCAGCGCCTGCACGGCGCGACCTACACTGTCACCGCGGAGGTGGACCGCGAGGAGCTCTCGCCCCTCGGCCAGGTCATCGAGACGAGCGCGCTGCGAGAGAGCCTGCGCGGCGTGCTCGCGGAGATCGATTACCGCAACCTCGACGAGCACCCCGCGTTCGAGGGCAAGCGCTCGACGCCGGAGCTCATCGCGCGCCACATCCACCGCGAGCTCGGCCGCAAGCTCCCGGTGAACGCCGGCACCGCCCTCACGATCACGCTGCACGAGTCCCCCCTGGTGTGGGTACGTTACCGCGCCCCGATCCGCGGCGCCTCGATCCTGCCGGCCGAGCTGGCCTGATCGCCGCTCTCTCCGCTTGGCACGCGGCCCTGCCCGCGGCAAAAGAGCGCGCCGATGACCGAGCCGGTCCGCACAGCGCCGATCGTCCTGAGCTTCCAGGGCGGCACCCTCCGCATCGAGGGCGTCGCGCCGCGCCCGGCGCTGGAGCCGGCGGCCTCCGGCGTCGACGCCGCGCCGCCCTCGCCGCCCTCGCCAATGTTGGCGGAGGCGCCCGACGGCGGCGACCCGGGCTCGCCCGCGGAGGGCGCGCCGCTCGACCCCGCCTGCCTCCCCGCTTCCTGCCGCTGGGACGCGCGCGAGCGCGTCTACCGCGTGCCGGCGATCGACTACGCCGAGCTCGTCCTGAGGCTCCGCGCCCGCGGCGTCCCCTTCACCGACGCCGCCCGCAAGTACGAGGCGCTGCCGCTCACGCCGCTCGCCAAGCACGACCCCTTCCCTTACCAGCGCGAGGCGCTCGAGGCGTGGGCTGGCCGGCGCAGCCGGGGCGTCGTCGTGCTCCCGACGGGCGCGGGCAAGACGTTCGTCGCGACGCTCGCGATCGCCGCGCGGCAGCGCAGCACGCTCGTGGTCGTCCCCACCCTCGACCTCCTGAACCAGTGGTACGACGGGCTCTCCGCCGCGTTCGGCGTCCCGATCGGCCTGCTCGGCGGCGGCTACCACGACGTCCTCGACCTGACGGTGACCACGTACGACTCGGCGCACGCGCACATGGACCGGCTCGGCGCCCGCTTCGGGCTCGTGATCTTCGACGAGTGCCACCACCTGCCGAGCCCTTCGTACGCGCTCGCCGCGAAGATGTGCCTCGCGCCGTTCCGCCTCGGC
Source organism: Sorangium sp. So ce321 (assembly GCF_051530195.1). Classification (NCBI taxonomy): domain Bacteria; kingdom Pseudomonadati; phylum Myxococcota; order Polyangiales; family Polyangiaceae; genus Sorangium; species Sorangium sp. So ce321. The sequence goes on from NZ_CP150329.1 coordinate 11,291,010, forward strand.
CTCACCGCCACCCCGGAGCGCGCGGACGGCCGGGGCTATGACGAGCTCATCGGTCCGATCGTCTTCCGGCGGGAGATCACCGAGCTCTCCGGGCAGTACCTCGCGGCCTACGACGTGGTGCGGCTCGACGTGCCGCTCTCGGACGGCGAGCGCGCCGCGTACGAGGCGGCGCGCGCCGTGTACATCGGCTTCCTGCGCGCGAACGGCATCCGCATGCCCGAGGGGTGGGGGCAGTTCATCCTGCTGAGCTCTCAGTCCGACGCGGGCCGCCGCGCCTTCGAGGCGTACCGCCGGCAGCGGAGCCTCGCCCTCTGCGCGCCCGGCAAGATCGACGTGCTCGCGCGGCTGCTCCACGCCCACCGCGCCGATCGCACGCTGGTCTTCACCGAGGACAACGCCACGGTCTACCAGATCTCGCGGCAGTTCCTGCTGCCGGCCATCACGCACCAGACCAAGGTGAAGGAGCGCAGCGCGATCCTCGAGGCGTTCAACCGCGGCGCGCTGTCGGCGGTGGTCACGTCGAAGGTGCTGAACGAGGGCGTGAACGTGCCCGAGGCCAACGTCGCGATCGTCCTGTCGGGCAGCGGCTCGGTGCGGGAGCACGTGCAGCGGCTCGGCCGCATCCTGCGCCGGAGCGAGAACAAGACGGCGATCCTCTACGAGCTCGTGGCCCTCGGCACGAGCGAGCAGCGGGTGAGCGACAAGCGCCGGGAGCACGTTGCTTACCAGTGACCGCCGTACACGCGCTCGACCCTGCGCCGCCGGGCGGCGGGTGGGAAATCCATACGCGAGCCGAAAGTCAAGCTCCTCGCAGCGGCCGTCCCAGCATACAGCCACACTGCACGCGGTGGTTACCCTGGAGCACCTTACGCGATCCACCTCTCTCCTGGAACGTGGCGCTGCCCGCTGCATCACGCTGGCTCGGCGCAAGGAAGCTCGACGATGAACGTGGCCCCGGCGCCCGGCCGGCTCTCGCATCGGATCGAGCCCCCATGCTCCTCGACGATCCTGCGGCTGATGTAGAGGCCCAGGCCCAGTCCGCCGTAATGCCTCTCCGACACCGCGCGCTCGAAGCGGCCGAAGATCCGATCGCGCTGTTCGGGGGCGATGCCGATGCCGTGATCGCGTACCACGAGCCGCGCCGTGCCGCGCTCGGCGCCGACGGCGATCTCGATGGGCTTGCCGGTGCCGAACTTGATGGCATTGGAGAGCAGGTTGGTCACAACCCGGTCGAGACAGGATCGATCCCACCTGCCACAGGCCGGCGCGCCGGTCTGGATCGACACCGAGCAGCGCGCCCCCGCAAGGTCGGCCTCGAAGCGCTCGGCCACCTCGCGGACGAGGGCGCCGAAGTCGACGTCCGTGCGCTCGAGCACGAGCGGCCCCGTGTCGAGGTGCGACACGTCGAGCAGATCATGGATGAGCCGGGTCAGCCGGGTCCCCTGTCGCGCGACGAGCTCGAGCCGCCGATCGAGCACTTGCGGATCGATGACTCGCCCCAACGGTGCCGCCCTGCGAAGGGACTGCACCGCGAGCGTGAGCGAGGTGAGGGGCGTGTTGAGCTCGTGGGTTGCGACCGTGAGGAACTCGCTGCGAGCGCGAACGGCCTCCTGCGAAGCGCGGTAGAGCCGGGCGTTGTCGATCGCGATGGCAGCGCGGCGCCCCAGCTCCACGGCGAGCCCGAGGTCGGCGTGCCCGTAGCGGCGCCCCAGGGTGCCGCAGGCGAGGCTGAGCACGCCGAGCGTCTGCCCGCGCGCGATGAGCGGCACTGAAATCCCGGTCCGCGTGCCGAGCGCGCGGGCGAGCCGCACGTGCTCGTCGTCGTGGCAGATCACCCGCAAGACATCGTCGGTCAGCTCGGGCGTGAGGACTGGCTCGCCGGTGCGGAGGGCCGCGATGGCGGGGTGGGGGGAATCCCAGCGGGGCGGATATCGCCTCACCATCTCCAGGAGCATGGGCTCCTTCGTGGGGTCTCTGTGCGCGACGGCGACGCGCCGGAGCTCTCGACCCTCTACGATGTCGATGGCGCACCAGTCCGAGAGGCCTCGCACGCAGAGGCGGCCGAGGCGAGCGAACTTCGTTTCGTAATCGAGCGACTCGGAGAGCACCGCTCCCGCTTCGGCGAGGAACGCGGCCTCTGCGAGCGCGGCTTTCTCCTTGGCGAGCAGCCAGGCGTTGTCCAAGGAGATCGCGGCTTGCGTGGCGAGCAGCGAGAGGGCGAGGAGCCGATCGGGCGTGAAGGCGCCGGCGAGCAGGTCGTTTTCGAGGTAGAGCAGGCCAACCACCGCGGCTTGCCGCAGGATGGGCAGGCAAAGCACCGACTTGGGCCGGTGCGCCGCGAAGTAGTCGTCGCCGACGAACTTGTCTGCGTCGCCTTCGGCGTCGCTCAGGATGACGCGCTCCTTCGTTCGGTGCGCGTAGTGGACGACGGACGCGGGGATGCGCCGGGAGCGATCCACGGACATGGGCTCGAGGACGGTCGTCACCGCCCCTTTGGCGTCGAGGGTCGCCTCTGCTTCGATCGAGAGCCGGTCGTCCCGACACAGGACGAGGCAAGCCGCTCTGCGCCGCCCTGCTCGAGCACGATCGTGAGCAGCGTGCGCAAGAGCTTGTCGAGGAGGATCTCGCCCGAGATGGTTTGCGACGCTTTGGTCACGGAGTAGAGGTCGAGCTGCTCGGTCCGCATCGAGACGGTGGCCGTAGGCGCGAGGAGCCTCGACTCGACGAGGTGTGGAACCTGCTGGTCGAGCTGCTTGACCTTGCCGTCGGCTCCCCAACGGGCATAACAGGCGCGCGCGTTGCGGAGATGGGTGACGCCGTTCGTGTCGAGGCCGCGATCCATGTAGAACCGGCCGGCCAGCTCGTTGGCCAGCGCCTCGTGGTGCACGAAGCCGCTGTCGCGGGCCGAGCGGATGGCCTGCTCGTAGAGGCGCATGGCCTCGAGGTCCCGGCCTTCGACGCGCGCGATTTCGGCGGCGACGAGCGCTCTCCGGTGTTCGAAGTTCTCGGGGCAGTGCTCGGCCCAGATCGCGAGTTGCCGGCGGTGCGCCGCCAAGGCGTCTCGGTGCGGGGATCGCGCTTCGGCCGGCATCTCCGTGCAGACACCCGCGTGCGCAAGAGCTGCGTAGAAATGGTACTCGGCGTATTCCCAGAACGAGCGCGTTGTCGCGAGAAGCCGTTGCGCCGTCGCGGCCGCTTCGAGGGCAGACGCATGATCCCCGGCGAACAGACGTCCCTGGAGCTTCCGGATCCAGTACCAGCAGCAAGGGATAACCTCGCTCGGATTGGCGTCGAGGTGCTGTTCGAATTGGGTCTCGTCGAAGTCTGGTCCGTTGAAGGAGTTGAAATCGTCCGTCAGGCCGCGCAGCGTCCGGATGAGACGCAATTGTCCCGTGATGGCGTCGATGATGAAGCCGAACCCCACCTTGCGCGCGAACGAAAGTCCGGTGATGGCCACGTGCTCGACTTCGGCGAGCGGCTCGCCGCAGCCCAACATATTGGTAACTAGAGTGTTGTTGCTGTAGTTCGCAAAAATGAGGTCGCCGATTCTGATCGCCGCATCGAAGGCGCGCTGCAGCCAGACCTGGGCCGAACGGATGGGCCGTCTCCACGGGACGACGAAATTCCCAAAATACAGGTAGACGCGCGCCTTGCAGCCGTCGAGGCCCCGCTTCTCCACCAGGTTGACCGCGAGCTGCCCGAAGCGGAACGCCATCGGATAGTCCTCGAAGTAAGGACCGAGGACTATGCCGAGCCCGGCGTAGGCATAGGCCGACGCGTCGCCATTGCCGTGTTCCAGGCAGAGATTGACGCTGCGCAAGGCGACCAGGCACACGAGGTTTTCGTCGGTGTACGGCGTCGCCGGGAAGAGCCGGGAGAGAACCTCCATGGTGGCGCGCGCGGCCGGATCGTTCATCAAGGACAAGTCGACGAGGTCCTCGATCCGGGCCTTGTCGAGCCGCAGCCACAAGCGCTCGTATTCCTGCCGCACCTCCGCCCAGGTGGGATGCGGCGACCAGTCGACCCCTCCCTTTCGGAGATAGTCGAGACAGACGGCGACCGCACGGTCGGGCCGATCGAGGGCTGTGTACACATCCACACGCAAGCAGGTGACGGCCGCCTGGTCGACGATGCTCTCGGCCCGCTCCGACAGCGTCCTAAGCCTCTCGTCCACCGCCTCGCGCGCACCGGTCAAGAACTCGCATTCCGCAAGGTCGAGCTCCAGCGCGAAGGTGAGCCCGTACACGCGTTCCCAGCGGTCCTCGGCCAAGAGCTGCAGCCCGGCGGCGAGGTGGTGCGAGGCCGAGGCATATTCGGTCGCCGTCTTGGCGCGCTTGCCGGCCAAGAGATCGAGCTCGGCGATGCGCTCCCGCTCCTCCTGCGACTCGACCAGCTCACTGCCGCGATTGAGCTGGCTCACGACCTCGAAGATCCGCTCGGCGATCGCCTCGGGCGTCAGACTCGACGATAGGATTCGTCCGATGCGCAAGTGGGCGCCGGCGCGCGCGTCTTCCGGGATCCGCGAATAGGCCGCCTCCTGCACCCGGTCGTGGAGGAAGGTGTAGGCATCGGGGAGGCGGAGGACCAGCCCCGCCTGCACCGCCTCCCCGAAGGACGCGTGGATCGCCTCCGCGGATTGCCCCAGCACGAGGCCGAGCGTCTCGACGTCGGCGACGTATCCCAGACAGGCGAGCTGTTTCAAGGCGTCCTGCGTACCCTCCGGAAGGCGGGCGAGCTTGCCCACCATCAGGTCCACCACGTTGTCCGTGTAACCCTTAGCGCGGATGCGTGGCAGGTCCCAGCGAAAGGCCCGGCGTTGGGGGTCGAAGCCCAGCAGCTTCTCCTCGCAGAGGGCCGTCAGGAACTGGATGGTGAAGAACGGATTGCCATGGGTCTTCTCCAACACCAGGTGCGAAAGCGCCCGGATCCTCTCGGGACGATCATGAAGCGCGTCAGCGACGAGCCTCTCGACATCATCCGGCGAAAGGGGGGTGAGGACGATCTCGTGCACGATGCCGCCCGCCTTTCGGATCGCCTCCAGGCTGCGCATCAGCGGGTGGCTCGAATCGACCTCGTTGTCGCGGTAAGCCCCGACCAAGAGCAGATAATGCACGTCCGCGTGGGTTGCCAGATCGGCGAGCAGCGCCAGCGTCCCTGCGTCCAGCCACTGCAGGTCGTCGAGGAAGAGCACCAGCGGATGCGCGGCCTGGGCGAAGACGCCGATGAGCTGCCGGAACGCCATTTGGAAGCGGTACTGCGCCTGCTGCACCGGCAGCTCCGGCACCGGCGGCTGGGGCCCAAGGATGAGCTCGAGTTCGTGGATGAAATGGACCATGAGCTGGCCATTCGGGCCCAGCGCCTCGCGCAGGGCGTCCCGCCACCCTTTGATCCTGGCCTCGCTCTCGCCCAGGATCTGGCGGACCAGGGCCTGGAAGGCCTGGGCCAAGGTGGCGTAGGGAATATCGCGCTTGTACTGGTCGAACTTGCCAGCAAGGAAATACCCCCTCTTCTCCACGATCGGCTTGTGCAAGGCATGGACGAGGGCACTCTTGCCGACCCCCGAATAACCGGACACCATCACCAGCGCGGGCGCGCTCGTCGTCGCCACGGCGTCGAAGGCAGAGAGCAGCGCGGCCGCCTCCCGCTCGCGCCCGTAGAGCTTGTGCGGGATCTCGAGGCGGTTCAGGACATCGTCCTTGCCGAGCGGGAACGTCTCGACCCGTCCGCACGCCTGCCATTGGGCCGAGCAGCGCTCCAGATCGGCTACGAGGCCGCCGGCGGTCTGATAGCGGTCCTCGGGCATCTTGGCGAGCAGCTTCGAGACGATGCGCGCGATCGGCTCGGGTACCTCGGGGACGAGCGCCGAAGGAGAAGGAGGAGCGCGGGCGACGTGGCAATGGACCCACTCCACGGGGTCCTTCGCCGCGAAAGGGAGCTTTGCGGTGAGCATCTGAAAGAACGTGACGCCCAGCGCGTAGAGATCGGAGCGGTGGTCGATCGCGCGGTTCATCCGCCCCGTTTGCTCGGGCGACAGATAAGGCAACGATCCCTCGATGAGCCGGGGAGGCTGTGCGGGCGGCTGCTCGCGGGGCCGGCGGGACGCGAGCCCGAAGTCGGCGAGCTTGAGCTCGAAGGAGGCGGGGTTCACAAGGATGTTCTCTGGCTTCACGTCCTTGTGGACGATGCCCGCTTGGTGAATCTCCGAGACCGCCCTCGCGATGGCCATGGCGAGCGGGAGAAAGCGATCCATCGGCATGGGCGTCCCGCCGAGCAGCTCGCCCAAGGACCGGCCGCCGAAGTCCTCGAGGACGAGGGCGGGCATGCCCTGGTAGGTCTCGAGGGCGAGCGGTTTGACGACAGCCGTGGAGTCGAGCAGCCTGCCGATCTCGAACTCGTTCTGCAGCCGCTCGAGGTCCTTCGGTCGGCTGCGCTGCGGATCGAGCACCTTGAGGACCACGGGGCGACCATCGGCGTTCCGGATCGCGCGATAGAGGGTGGATCGGCTGCCCTGGGCGAGAGACTCCGTGATCGTGTACGGAACGGAGGAGCTCATGGTGGGAATCCGAGCGGACCGATGGAGTGGCGTACTTTTAGCATGGCCGCGCAATGTGGTGTAGTATGAGCAAGCCCACCCCGCACGACGCTGCTCGCGCGCATCCGGTCTCCCGTACTGCCGTGCTGCCGTGCTCGTGCTGCCGTGCTCGTGCTGCCGTGCTCGGCAAGCGTGGGCCGCCTTCCCCATGGCGGGATCGCGAGGTGCCGAGCGGGCGGGCCGTCCGTCCAGCCGTTCGCCATATTCCTCGACGTCGACCTCGGCGTGGTCGGCGGCGGCTCGCGCGCGGTCGAGGTCGCCCCGCTGAAAGGCTTCCTCGGCCGCCGCACAGGCGGCCGCGAGGTCCGTCATGTCGGGCGTCTTGGGCTCGCTCTCCGTCGTGAGGCCGGAGTATGGCGCACCTCGGCGCGGCGGTCGGGCCCTTCACTCTCCGGTTGGCACGCGGCCCTGCCTGCGGCAAAAGAGCGTGCCGATGACCAAGCCGGTTCCCACAGCGCCGATCGTCGCGAGCTTCCAGGGCGGCACGCTTCGCGTCGTGGGCATCGAGCGCGCCCGGGGTGCGCTGTTCCGCCTCGGGCTTACCGCCAGCCCCGAGCGCGCCGACGGCAGGGGCTACGACGACCTCGTCGTGGCGCTCGCGACGAGCGAGCAGCGGGTGAGCGACAAGCGCCGGGAGCACGTTGCTTACCAGTGACCTCGTGCGGGTCCGCCGCCGGGGCGGGATGGTCGTCCCGCAGTACCTCCGCGGCGCCGCGGCCGAGCGGCTGCTCCCTGTCGCGCGCACGTACCTCGACATCCTGTCGCAGCGGGTCGGCGAGAGCCGCGACGAGGTCGAGGCCGCGCTCGACGCCGTGGAGGTGCCCGCGCGGGACCGCGTCGCCGCGCTCGGGCTGAGGAAGGTGCTCGAGGACGGCTGCGAGTTCGAGGTGCAGGAGGGGGTCGACCCCGAGGCGCTCCGACGCGAGCTGTTCCACGCGGCGGCGGCGGCGCACCGCGCGCTCGACGTGCGCGCGCGGTTCGATCGCGCCGCCGTGCTCGACGAGGTGGCCGGCCGGCTCGGCACGACGCCCGCGGCGATCGAGGCGGGGCTCTACGCCGACCTGCGCGGCGCCGAGATCCTCCGCCGCGCGGCCGCGGACGATCCCGAGGTCTTGTTGGACCGGTACAACCTGGCGCTGGCGCAGTCGATCCTCCTGCGGGCGACGCAGGTGACGATCCGCATCGACGGGGAGAGCGCCGCGCGGTACCGGAAGATCTTCCGCGCGGCGCGGTTCCACGGGCTGATCCACGTGGTCCAGGGGGATCCGGCCTCGGGCTACACGATCGCGCTCGACGGCCCGTTCAGCCTCTTCGACGCGGTCCAGCGCTACGGCCTGCGGCTCGCGATGTTCCTGCCGTCGGTGCTCTCGTGCGCCTCGTTCCGGCTGCGGGCGGACCTGCGCTGGGGGCGCGACAAGGAGCCGCTCGCGGTCGAGATCGGCCCGGCGGACGGGCTCGTGTACCACGGGCGCGAGCTCTCGGAGACGACGCCCGAGCTGGCAGCGTTCTGCGAGGGGTTCAGGAAGCTCGGCTCGCCGTGGAGCGTGGCGCAGAACGAGCGGCTGTTCGCGCTGCCCGGAGAGGTCGTGTGCGCGCCAGATCTCGTGTTTCAGAACGCGGAGACCGGCGAGGAGGTGTACCTGGAGGCGTTCGGGTTCTGGAGCCGAGCTGCGGTGTGGCAGCGCGTCGAGCTGATCCGGAAGGGGTTTCCCGCGAGGATCCTGCTGGCGGTCGGCAAGCAGCTCCGCGTGAGCGAGGAGGTGCTGGGGGAGGACGACGCGGGGGAGATCTACGTGTACCGCGCGACGATGTCGCCGCGGGCGGTGCTGGCGCGGCTGGAGGGGAAGCGCGCCGGGGCGTGAGGGCTGAGGGGGGCCGGGGAGGGAGCCGGGGGAGAGCCGACGGGGAGAGCCGAGGGGTGGGCTCAATCTGCTCCTTGAAGGCAGAACTCGACGGCCTCGATGCGGATGACGTCGCCTGATTGCATCTCGATCTCCCTCCACGCGCGCGAGCTCGCCCTCTGCGGGGGAAGGTCCCCGGACCTCATTGATCGAGGCGCTCAATCCCCAGGGCAGCTGCCTTTCGCACTCCATCCGACGCATCGACGATGCCACCACGACGAGCTGAGGCTGCTCTGAGCTCAGGTTTGATGGCTTGGAGGCGCGTCGTGCCCGGCATCATCATGACGGACGAACTTTTTCGAATGCACAGGCGACCTTCTCCGCAATCGTATGCGGCGCCTCTACAAATAGCGCCGTGCTGTCGTGTAGACCAAAGACAATTTCTGTGCCCGGCAGCTCTGCTTCAAGGTCGTAGAACCACTCCTCTGTTCCTTCGGTGACCCTGTCAAGAATATCAACAGGAACAAGAATCACATCTTCCGAATCTAGCCTCTCCTCCCACTCGTGGATCTGGCATCCATAGCCGCGGACCTTATGAAGCTTGCACGTGGAATCTTCTATGTCAGCAACTTCATACACTCTCCGAAGCAATTGCTGCAACGGAAATCTCTGGGGCGTCTCATCTTGATCCATGATCCAATACCGCATTGCGCACCATTGATATCGGCTGCGTACTTACAGTAGCTCCGGGTCCCCGCGTTAGAATCTACCCTTTGGCGCTAGCGTAGGATTGTTCGGTGTAAGCTTATGCTGGTGAGGATCTGGGTGGATATCGGGGTAGCCGTGATCTGTAAAATCAATGTCCGGCTTTGTCCCCCGGATCCCAAGCGGACCCAGCCCCGGTGCCCGATGATGGCCAGGGGAAGCGATCCCACGAGTGTTAGCTCACTGCTCCCAGCGGATCGCCATTGACTCCATAAACTCCATGACCTCCGCTTCACTCTCAACCCAGACGTCAAATGTCCCCGCAGGTTCCTTTGTGACTATAATGAATCCACTTGGAACACATCGATCAATGCGCACCCTCTCGATTGGAGCGGATCCGTCATTAGCACTCGACACGATCCCCCACGTGGCAACTGGAAAGGGAAGGCTAGCCACAGCTACTCCAGCGGAACATAGTTATTGGACATGATCGCATCTTTGCCCCGACGCATCGGATCGACGTTCTCGAAGTGCACGTGGGGTCCAATATCCCCGTGCGCACCAGTGATCGATGCTTCATCGACACGGAACTGTTTTGTTCCATCGGCGCTCCGGAAGACACCCGTTCCCGGTCACGAAGCGGGCGTGGGAGCAGGCGATGGCTGATAATCTTAGGGCCTGCGATATCGACGAGACGTGCGCGGCATTACCTCTAACTCTCGCACTGGCGAGCTGGCTGCCGTGGGAGGCGAACTCAATCTGCTCCTCGAACACAGAACTCGAGGGCCTCGATTCGGATTACATCGCCTGATTGCATCTCGACCTCCACGCACGCGCCCCTGCCATCGATGGGGGAAGGTCCACGAACCTCGTTGATCGAGACGCTGAATCCCCAGGGTAGCTGCCTGGCACACTCCATCCGATGCACCGATGATGCCACCACGACGAGCCGAGGTTGCTCTGGATCACCGGTGCGAATCCGCAAGCGCACTTCGCCAGACTCCCAGCGGAGTTCAATCGTCTCGAGCGTCGCATCGTGTAGCGATCGCCACGCTTCGTCCCCGGTCATCCGCCACCTCCGAGCGGGAGGTGCGCACCAGGCGATTCCGGCTCAACGACGTTGCCGTTCATGTCGATACGCTGGCCTGCGGGGTTGTTCACGTGTCCGTGAGGTGAGCTAGCGTTGGGATGCGAGAGTATCCGCTGGCGCCCCGTTTGAGGGTCGATGTACGCGCCGCGTCCACCTGCGGGATCCGGACCGCGGGGAGCGAGCCCGAGCTCGCGAGCTCGTGCGTCGATCTGTGCGGGCGTCTTCCCAGCAACTTCACTAGGAGCGATATGGCCAACCGGTCCTGCACGCTCCGGCAGCAAGCGGCTGGGATCGGTGATGCTCCCGTCCCCTGCCGCTCCCCCACCGCACGGCTGGGTGTTGTGGCTGAGGACGCGGAGCTCGGAGACGAAGTACTCATGCTCGGACTCGACCTCCAGGTTGAAGACGCGGTGCGCACCCGGTAGCACATCCACGCCGGAGACCGCAAGCGTGCCCGAGGCGGTCCTGACACGCTCGCCTGTCTGCAGGTTGTCCGCCCGCACCCAGTCGCCGCGATCGACCGAGTAGAACCGGTGCGATGACGTCGCCTCGATGACCTCGTCCTCTTCGCTGAAGCGGAGGCGCACGACGTCGTTCGCCGTCTGGTTGATCGTGCTGAGCACGACCCGACCAGGCCCGGCCGCGATCTGCGGGGCCGGCCCGATGCGCTTCACCAGCGCCTCGCCGGCCAGCGAGATCTCCTCGTACGCCAGCCAGACCGTCCGCCCCACCAGAACCCCGTTGGCCGCGAGCCACGACGGCGGCCTGAGCAGCCGGATCTCGATGGTATCGCGCGCCCCCGCCCGGCTCGGCATCTCGAGCTCGACAAGCCGCCAGCTCTCGTCGACGAGCGTCTCGCTCCGGCCGTCCGAGGTGAGCACCCGGTCGCCCACCGACACGGTCTCGATCGGCACCAGCCCCGACGAGGTCGCCACCTCCGTACCGGCGACGAAGCACAGCCCCGGAGCACCGCACATGCTGCCGACGCAGTTATCGGCCTGCTTGCCGAGATCGGCGACATCGTCCATGTGCCGGCCGGCGTCCGCGACCTCGTCGCCGTGCTTGGCGACGACCTTGGCCGCGTCCGCGCCCGTGTCGACCGCCTTGCGCATGTCGTTCAGCTTGTCGGCGCCTCGGACTGCCTTGAGCGCGGCGCCCGCGCCGCCGGGCACGACGGGCAGGGCCAGCGCCAGCGCGTCGAGGGCCACACCGCCGGCGTCGAGCGCGGCGCTTCCCCAGTTGCCCTTCTGCACGTTGTCGACCAGCGACACCACGCCCATCCCCAGGCTGAGCGCGTCCCATGCCGACTCGATCCACTGCCCGTTCGGATCGACATAGTTCGTCGGGTTGTTGCCCGTGTACGCGTACAGGCTGAGGTTCACCGGCGCGTAGACCCCGAGCGCGGGCTGCCCACTGAAGTACTGCGCGACCATCGGATCCGGGCTCAGCCACTGGCTCTGGCGCCCGTCGTAGTAGCGCGCTCCGAAGTAGTGGAGGCCGGTGCCGATATCGAGCTCCTTGCCGCTGAACGTGTAGCGGCGGGCCAGCTCGTAGCGGGAATCGGTCTCGTCGCGCCAGAGCTCGCCGCTCGGGAAGTACTCGTTGTGCTGGATGAGCGTCTGCTCTTCGTTGCTCGAGTACTGCGTGCTCCTGAGGTGGTCGGTGTGGAAGTACAGCGTCGGCGGGTGGTTCAGCCAGGCGCTGTCCATCTTGGACGCGAGCTGCGTGTCACCCGCGTACACGTGCTTGGTGAGGTAGCGACCGTCGCGGATCGTGAGGTCCTGGCTGATGTATGCCGTCTCTTCCTGGCCCACGACGTCGTGCTTCGAGATCGCGCGCTGCCCCTCGCCATCGTAGAGGTTCCTCGAGCGGGTCTGGTTGAAGAGCTTGATCTCGCTCGCGAGGTTCTCTTCGTTCCAGATGATCTCGCGGGTGGCGCCACGGAAGGTCCATGTCCGCTGATTGCCGCTCGCGTCGTACTGGTAAACGCGATCGTCGCGCTGCGTCTCCACATGGAGCTTCTCGGACGTCTTCGTGACCGCGTGAGGCCGGGGCCCCGCGTAGGTGTAGATCGCGTCGTACGTCTGCTCGGGGATGGGGTGATCGTTCGCCCACCCGTCATCTTCGCCGTCCTGTTCATCACGCGGAGAGGAGTCCGGCACCTGCCGCAAGCTCTTGTTCGTCTTCCTGGTGATGTTGTGGATGTCGTCGTACTCGAACGCCTGCGTGTAGCGATACCTCTCATGGGACCTGGCCTGCACCACGCCGGCCGCCTGCGTCAGGCGGTCCAGCGCGTCGTACCGGTACGTGTGCTTCAGGTTGCCGACGAGCACGCTGCCGTTCATCTGGTTGTCGAACGGCGCGTCGTTCCGCAGCTCGGTCACGTTGCCGGCATGGTCGTACGTGTAGTCGAGCCGCTGGAACGGCCTCGCCGGCTTGTTCTGCTGACGCAGGAACGGGTCGCGATGGTCCGCGTTGACGTTGGCGAGCCTGCGCGTGCGCGGCTTGTACTGGTACGTCGTCTCGATGAAGTTGCCCGCGATGAGCCGGACCTTCTGCCCGAACTCGTCGTAGCCGATGTGCGCGAGGTAGATAGTGTTCGGCGACTCGTCGGGGTGCTGCTCGTTGATCTCCGTGTTCAACCCGAGGATGCTCTTGAGGTTGCCGCCGGCGTCGTAGCTGTAGCTGATCACCTCGCGGCTCGGATCGCCGAGCGGCATCTGGTCGGGGTTGGTCCCGACCCGCAGGTCCGGGAAGAGAATGCGCAGCACCCGTCCGAACGAGTCGAACTGATGCTCGACCTGGTAGCGGTAGGGACCGCGGTGCGGCTCCCGCAGCCGTGGGAACGTCGCCTGGAGCTGGACCCTGTTGCCGTGCCGATCGTAGCGGAAGGTGCGCTCGCCGGCCTCGCTGGTCTCCGTCATGACGCGACCGGCGACGTTTCCGTCCTCGTCCCCCGCGAGCGACGGACCACCGTAGGTGTAGACCCGCGGCGTGCTCGTCGGATAGGTGACCTGCCGCAGGCGATTGTAGTCGTACTGGTAGGTGATGCGCTGCGACGACGCCCGCAGCTTCGCGGTCTGCTTCTCCCGCAGGTTGCCGACCAGATCGTACTCCCACTCGATGAGCCCGGCGTCAGGGCTGTTCAGGCTCACCATGCGCCCGAGCGTGTCGAACGTCGCGGTCGTGACGTTGCCATGAGCGTCCTCGACCTCGAGCAGGTCGCTCACGGCGTTGTAGCGATACTGGGTGACGATCGGCGTGCCGTCCGCTGGATTCGCGCGCTCGATCATCTCGACGACGCGATCCGTGACGTCACGGTGCTGGATGGTCATCCCGTCGTCGAGCTCCGTGACCGTGGTGCGGAAGCGCAGGACTCCCTCCTGGTCCAGCCCGAAGCCGTAGGTCGTATGGGTCTCGACGGAGTTCTGCCCGACGTCCTCCTGATCGGAGGGCGTCGTCAGCTTGGTCACGCGCCCGAGGGCGTCGTACTCCCACGTCGTGAGGATATCGTCCGCGTCGGATACGTCCACCAGGGCGGTGGCGGCCTCCGTGCTGAAGACGGGCTGGCCCTGCGCCTCCCGGCGCCCGCGCTCGTCGAACTGGAGATAGCCGCTGACCATCATCCCGACCTCGGTGTGGTCGCCGAAGTCCTTCTCCAGATCTTTCTTCGTCTGAATGACGCGATCGAAGCCGTCGATGAAGGTGACCGTCTCGACGTAGTCGTGGAGCTGGGGCGTGGTCGTGGGCGCGTTCCGGGAGACGTCCTTGTGGCCCATGATCGCCCAGAACGGCGCGGCAGAAGCCCCCGGCTGCAGCCCGTACACGGCGCGCAGCGTGGGGACCACGCCCTCCTGCGCGACGGGATCCTCCACGAAGTCGTTCGGCCCCCACACCGCGAGCAGGCGGCCGAAGGCATCGTACTTGTACCTCGTGCCGTGGCCGTTCAGGTCGGTCGTGGTCTCGACAGCACCGAACAGGTAGTCCGGGCTGCTCTCGGACGTGTAGCCGAACGAATCCGTGATGCTCGTCCGGTAGATCCCCGTGGCGTCGTGGAGGTAGGTGAGCTCGTAGGCGTTCGGATCAATCAATTTGTGGATGTTGCCGAACTCGTCCCGCTCGATCGTGACCGTGCTCGCGGCGTCGTTGTACGTCGCGGTGGAGCCCGGAACGCCGCCCCCAGTGATGTGATGGCTGAACGTCTCGAGCGCGCCGGTCGTGGGATGGTAGGTGGCCCGCCGGTCACGCAGCACGGCGCCTGACGCGCTTCCGCTGCGCGCTGCCACCCGGTCCGGCTGCGCGAGGTACAGCTCGCTCGGGCTCGAATAGCTGAAGCCGCGCGTGTCGTACTCGACCTTGTAGAACAGGTCGTCCGCGGTGCCCTCGTCGGCGCTCAGGAAGAGCGTATCGAGGCCGCCGTGGTCGAAGCTCCAGGTCCGCTGCTCCGCCGTGGACTTCTGAGCCGTCGCCTCTCCCTCGAACCACTCCGTCGTGCGATGCGTCTCCGCGGGGAAGAACGAGCCGACGATGGGATCCGGCTTGTCCTGCACGCTCGCACCGCCGGGCGTCGGGTCTTCGTACGTGAACGTCTGGCGCGTGTAGGGGACGAGATCGCCGCTCGGCGTGAAGCCGCGCTCGATCGCCTGATGGACCAGCCCACGACGGTAGTAGTCCTGATTGAAGTAGTGCGTCTCGACCTGCGAGCCGTCGCCCGAGCCGTCCACCCAGCTGCCCTCGCTGTTCTTCACGCCGCGCGTCATGGTGACGATCGACGAGCCGTAGTCCTCGCGCTCGACGCGGTCGTACTTGCCCGTCTGCGCGCGGGCGGCTCCGCCCGCCGGCGCCGTGTAGTCCAGGGTCTGACCGAGGGCCTGGCCACGGCCGTCCATCGAGACGACCGAGACGAGGGCGTAGCTGTTGCCCGGCAGGTCGACGCTCGGCTCCGCCTCGTCGCCGACCTCGTTGCCGTAACGCTCGTACGTGAGCTCGAACCTGCCGTCGAAGGGGCGATTGACGGCATTGAGGAGGTTGGCCCTCCCGAGCTGGTTCAGCTTGACGTGTACCTCGGCATGGCCGTCGACCTTGGCGACGTGGTCGACCAGCCCGTCGCCGTTCACGTCACGCCAGGCCACGTCGCTGCCGCCTGCCGTGTCGTTGTAGAAGCCGTAGACGCTGCCGCAGACGAAGAAGTAGCAGATCTCGGCGTCGAAGGTCGCGCTGTAGTCGCGCGAGCTGGAGAAGGTCAACGCCTCCTGCTTGCGCTTCTCGGTGTCGAACGTCTTCAGAATGTCCGAACCGACGGTGGCGAATGCATCCTCCACGTCGCTCGGCCATGGCGGGAGATCCCACGTCTGCTCCGTGTCGAAGCGATCGCCCAGGTTCAGCTTGACCCGAAGCTGCGGGTCATACGGCAGCCGGCTGACGTGATCGAGCAGGCCATCGCCGTTGACATCGATGAAGTCCACCGCCTGCCGGTTGAGGCTGTAGACGTACCCCGCGCCGACGTGACCGCCGCCCCCGAAGAGGCCCACGCTGAACGACGCGCCGACCGAGACGCCTGCGCTGAGCGAGCCGGTGTCCTCGTAGCGCGCCGCGTTCGGACCGGTCTCGACGTCCATCACGTTGATGGCATTCAGCACATCCTCGCGGAGGCCGATGCCGCTGGCGCTCCAGTCCGGATTCGGCCACTCGATCGGCGCCGTCAGGCCGTAGCCGGTGTTGAGGCGCACGACGGGGTTTCCGCCTTCGGGGCTGAAGGATACGCGGTCCGGCAGGCCGTCATGGTTGATGTCGAGCAGCTCCGTCTTCCCGGAGCTCACCGCGTAGTCGAGCCCGACGGAGAAGCTCGTGGACATGACCGCGCGCGTCCGGCCGCGCGTGTCCGTGTCCGGGACCGCCTGGTCCTTCTCGTCGCTGCCGCCGAGCGACATGCTCGCCTTGAAGCGCATGCTCTCCTGGTCGACCTCGCGGAACTCGTCGAAGTCGACCGCGCGCTTGGAGGTGAAGCCGCCGCCGGTGTTGAACAAAACGCCGTTGCGCGTCACCAGGTCGGGCAAGTTGTCCCCGTTCATGTCGAGGAAGTCGACCTCACCCGTGGTGTCGGCCGCGCCGATCCCGATACCGACGTTGAAAGCGTTGGCGTCCAGGCCGTAGCTCCACGTGTCGGACAGCCGCAGCGCCTCGATGCCCGCGCTCCCCGAGAAGCCGCGGCCGGCCTTCGTGCGCCCGGGCGAGAACAGACCGCGTCCCACGAAGCTGCCCTGACCACGCGTGCTGTACACGGGACCAGCGCCGCCAGCCATCCCCGCGCGGGAGATGGTCGCGAAGAAGAAGGGCGCCGTGTCGCTGCTCACGTTCGCATGCTGGATCGCCGCTTCGCTGAAGGTCTGGTCGCCGCGATAGTCCCCGAACGACCATCGGTGATAGCCGCCCGCCATCATGTCGTGCGTGGGCGCCGGCGCCTCGGTGTCCCCGAAGTTCGGATCCAGCCAGCGGACGTTGACGGGCGCGAGGTCCCCTCCGGTCGCCGGATCCCAGTACACCTGGCCATCACTGGGCGTTGCGCCGACGCGCGTGAGGGGCGATCTGGAGATCAGGGTGAAGTAGATGGGCTCGCCCGGGGTGATGCCGACCGGAGCGGCGAGCGCGACGGGGCCCGTCGCCGTGGGGCCGAGGCACGCCTTCGAGAAGAGCTTGTTGACGCCCTGCACGAGGGCGCACACCGGGTGGCTCGTGACGCCCTTCATGAAGGTGCCCGCGCTGGTCGAGCTCTCCGCCGTCACTGGCGTCGTCGGCGCGCCGGCCTGCCACATGAAGACGGCGACGTTTACCTCCGGCTGGTGCACGATGAAGCTCACGGGCACCGGATCTTCCGGCGTCGGATCGTTCTCGATCTCGCAGACGATCGTCTCCAGATCTTCCTCGGAGGGACCGCACCCGAGCACGGCCCCCTCCACGTAAGCCTCGGCCTCCGGGTCCGGCCGGCTGTAGCGCGTGTACTCGACGACGGGCTCCCAGCCCACCCGCTCGGGATCCACCGGCGAGTCCGACTTCAGCTCGAAGTAGAGCAAGTCGCCCGTATCGACGCGGATGCCCGCCCCGGTGACCTGATACGCCCCTTCGAAGCCGGCGGCCAGGTTGGTGTGCGCCACGCGCTGCGCGTCATCCCACGCGTCCGCAGTGGACGGTACCTTGTAGACGTTGAGCTCGACATCGTCGGAGGTCGAGAGCTTGGTCCCCCCGCCGAGCACGCTGACCTCGCCCGGCGCGTTCGGGATCCAGGGCCGCTTCGGCATGCCCACGAGACGGAAATCGTCGGCCAGCGACGTGCGGTAGACGAACGAGCCGTACACCTCACGGTCGTCGGCGCGGCTGGCGGCGATGCCCTGGTACGCGATCTCGGGAGACCACTGCACGAGATCCTTGCGCGGGTCGTCGACCGCGCTCACGCGGAAGTAGAGGTCGTCCCCGACGCTGAGGGCCTCCTGGAGCGGCGTGGAGCCGTTGCAGGTGTTGCCCGCGGTGGGCACGCACGGCGCCAGATCGCCCCCGGCGAACGTCCGGGTCCAGATCGGCGGGAGCGCGTCGTTCTTGAGGATGGAGACGGTGACCCCGTCGCCGCCCGCCGCGCCCTTCTGGATGGCGCCGCCGAGCTGCACCGTGCCGGCGAACGGCGCCTTCCAGCGCGCCAGCGGGTCGACGAGGAAGAAGCTGCTCTTCTGGTTCTCCAGGCGGACCGCGTTCGCGAACGCGATCATCGACTCGTCGTACGCGCCGAACGTCTCCTCGCCTCCGAAGCGGTCCTTCGCGCCCTTGCGGACCTTGATGGCGCCGTCGCTCACCCACACCTGATCGACGAAGCCGTCGCCGTTGATGTCGGAGAGGATGTGGCGATCCTCGGCTTCCGTGTGGGCGAGGCTACCGCCGAGGCCGAGAGCGCCGCCGAGCACGGAGATCCCCGCTCCGGCAGTCCAGCCGCCGGTGCTCGTGTATCCGAGCGAGTTCTCTCCGACACCAGGGATGCTCTTGTAGCTCAGGTGATCGAAGGGGGGCAGGAGGCGAGGCGCCGTGTTGACGCTGCTGCTCACGCCGGTGAGGAGGTCGAGCATCCCGTCGCCGCTGACATCCAGGAGCGAGCGGCGCACGCGGCTGTGCCCGCTGGAGCCGCCGAGGCTCGCGCTCGCGGAGATGACCGGGGTCTTCACGCCGATGCCGCCCCCACCGCCGAAGCTCGAGCCCTTCGTCCGGGAGAGCCCGAAGTCCGTGCGCAGACCCGAGCTCGACTTCAGCGTGCCCCAGACCTCAGGCTCCGCGAAGGGGGCCGGGGGCGGCTCCTCGTACTCGAAATCGTGCTTGTACAGCTCGGTGCCGTCGGTGCCGAGCAAGCCGACCTCCTCGAGCAGCGTCTTCTGGAAGGCGCCGAGCGTGTAGCGGAGGTCGTAGCTGCGGATGATCGTGTCGCCGAAGGCGACCTCGACGCTCTCCAGGCGGCGCGACGTCTTGATCGGGAAGCCGGCCCGCGCGTCGACGGTGCGGTCGGGCCGGGTCTCGGCGGCGTCGAGCACGAAGCTCACGTTGTAGGTCCCGTCGCAGTCGACCTCGTCCGCCGACGTGATGGCGCCGTAGCAGATCTTCTTCGGATAGACCTGCGGCATCGAGACGCCGGACATCGTCTGCTCGTCGTGGAAGTACTTGAACACGATCCGATTCCCGAACCGGTCCTCGGCGTACTCCAGGTTCCACTTGAAGATGCGGCTGGCGTCGTTGGGGTCGGCGAGACGCGCGTTCGCTGTCTTGCCGTAGACCGACTTCACCCCGTTCTTGTCGGTCACCTCCCAGTAAACGATCCCCGGCTCGCCCGTCGGCAGCCGCAGGACGCGCTGGAACGCCCCCTCGACGCGGCGCTCATACCGCATGCCGCCGGCGGCGGGGCCCACGGCGGTCAGCTGGGCGCCGTCGAGCGCGTAGCGCACCGAGCCCGCGACGGAACCCGGGTGATCGTTCTGGATCTTGGTACCATCGTAGTCGGGGACGCCGAAGCGCGTGTCGTGCTGGATGCTCGAGATCTCGAGGTCCCAGCCGATGCCGAGCCAGCCGTTGCCACGGCCGCTCGAGTACGTGAGCGCCAGATCGGGGTCGAGGCCGTTGCGACCCGGCGGCACGCGCAGCGGATAGCCCAGGTTCGCCGTGCGCTGCGGGCTCGCGCTCGGCGGCTCGATCAGGTCCACGCCGGCCGATGGGCTGCCGAGCTCGATGCCGTTCATCGCATCGGGCAGCGTGTTCTTCGGACCCGGCGCGTCCGGCGCCGGGAGCGTGGCGTTCATGAACTCGGTGAAGTGGTCGGTCTCGCTCACCATCACGCCGGCGCTGGCGTCCGCCACCTTGGGGATCGCTCGCCACAGGCCGACCGGCACGTCGAAGTAGAGGGTCGAGATGCTGCGCATCGTCGCCGCAGGCGGCATGCCCTCCCGGTCGAACGGCAGCGTGAGCCGCGCGGGCCGCTTGAAGCGCAGCCCCGCCGGGCCGAAGCGGAAGCTGCCGCTGCCCGGCACCACGTTGACGAGCCCGCGCCCGGCGGGCGAGGCATGATCGCGCGTCAGGGGTCGAATCGTGATGCGCACCGGCTCCGAGACCGCCCCCGCCGGGATCTCGAGCGTCGCGCCGGCGTAGTGCAGAGTCTTCGCTTCACCGGGCGTGACCCACTCGCCATAGGGCGCACCCACGTCGGGCGTGAGGCCGTCTGGCGCGGCCGCGAGCGCGCCCTTGTCCAGGCACGGCCCGAGCTCGACCTGGCGAGCGACGGTGGAGCCATCCGCGAGGGTGGCGCGCAGCTGAACCGACCACGCGGCCCCTCCCCGCGCCTCGGGGACGCTGAGCTCGAAGGCCCCGTCGCCGCCCAGCTCGGCGGGTGTGAGGGCGCGGCCATCGACGCTGACACCCGTCACCGCGGCGCCCGCGCCGTGCACGAAGCCCCGGACGTAGGCTCGCCCCTGCTCGCACTCGCCGTGCAGCGGGTAGGCAATGCGGAGCTCCGGACGCGCTTGCGCCGGCAAGGCGCTCGCGGCCACGCGCAGATCGCCGATCGGCGAGGATTTCTCCTTGCCGCCGTGGAACGAGAAGCGAACCGCGTCGAGCGTCGCGAACACGCCCACCGCGTCCCATTGATGCCAGCCGGGCGAGAGGCCTCGAAGCGGGATCTCGAGGCGCTCCTTCCTCCCTGCGGCGATGGCGACAAGCTTGCCGTCCGACGGCTCGGTCAGGCGGAAGCCGAGCGTGTGGGGGGCCGAGGGCTCGGCGAACGCGACCGTTCCGAGCTGGGTTGCCTGCGCCGAGGGCGGACGGCCTGCGATGCTCGACAGCTCGGCGGGGGAGACCGCAGCGTAGCTGCCGCCGTGCGGGATCCCGATCACGCGCACGTGGCTCACGCTGTAGCTCGACACGGAGCCGTGCTCGACGGAGCTCCGCGGCGCCCCGAACGCCACCTGATTCACGCCCTGCTCGAGCCACGCGGGGTTGATCTCCTCGACCTGCAGACCGGACTTGGCGCTGGCCGGCGGGAGCGCCGCCGACGCGCGCTCGGCCGCCCCGTTGATGCTGCGCGGCACCCCGCTCCAGTGCGACACGCCCTCGAGCTCGTAGACCAGGAACGCGCGCGACAGCGACCGCGGCTCGGCGAAGACGTCGACCTCGAATGTCTGAGCGCCTTTCCCGACCTCGCCGAAGCGCGCCGTGGCGCGATCCGAAGAGAAGACGAGCGCCCCCGGGAAGCCGTTGCTCGTCACCCGATCGGCCCACTGCGCTTCCGGCAGCACGCCCACCGGGTCGCGGGCGCCCCAGAACGCGAGCTCTGCCAGGCCGGACTCATCCCCGGGGAGCCACTCGATGAGCGCCCGCTCGGCCAGGACGGGCAGCGGCATGCGCAGCGGGGCGAGGGCGCCCGACAGCTCCAGCGGGCGCTGCTCCACGCCCTCGAGGACGCGCTCGCCCCCGGCGCCATCCACGGTGATGGTCAATGCGCCCCGGGTCCGCCCGAAGCCGCTGACCTGGTGGATCCAGGTGGGCTCGGCGAAGCGGACCTCGACGCGAATCGGGGCTCCCGAGGGCGAGGACAGCGTCGTCCGCGCGTCGCCGTCGAAGAGCGACCAGGCTGCGCTCGGATCGACGTTCGCAGGGGCGTTGAGCCACTGCGCCGAGGCCACCGCCGCGACGGTCGTCGCGTCGCCCGAATCCGGGAGCGCGGTCGCCGCATCCCGCGCCACGCTCTCCGGCGCCGCAGCGCCAGATAAGCCAGCCTTCGCGGACTCGATCTCGCGCAGCGCATCGTCGAGCGGGAGGCTGGGCTCCGCCGCGCTCGGCGCTCGCGACGATGTCGCGGCCAGCGCGGCGATCGGCCCCGCGAGCCCCAGCACGTGGATCAAAACGACGGACGTGGTCCGAGCCCTCTTGGATCGACCGATGACATTCAGCATGGTGCGCTTCCTCGCAGCTCGCTGGTCAGCTGCTCACTCCCATCACAGACGAAGCGAATCTTCCCTGCGCCGCGCCCCAGAAGGCCGCGTAGCCGCCCCTCGCGCGCTCCAATCGTCGGTTTCATGGCTTCACAGCCCGCCCGTCCAGGTGCAGGTCTCGAACTCTTGCCGCGCGGTGGTGATGGCCTGCCGGCACACGTGCGCCAGCGCTTGCTTCTTGAAGGGGCTTTCGGCCAGCGTCTTCCACGCGGTCCGCTGGCGGCGGATGCCGTTCTGCTGCTGGGTGAACTGGTGCGACGGCAACGTCGCCTGCATGCACACCTCGTATTGATCGAGGTAGCTGTCGCACTCCGTCACGCCGGTGCTGCCGTCGTTGGCGGTCAACGAATTCGACGCTCTGCCGGCCCCCGGTGAAGCGCCGTCCTCGCATGCGAGGAGCAACAAACAGATGGCGCCCAGCCACGAGGCGCTGCGCAGCGGCGCGCTCGGGAGCCTGCTGGAGCCCGCAATCTTCAGCCGAACCGGCGGCCGCACGCACGTCGCCGCCGCACCGCGCCCCTGGGCGCTGCTGCCATGTTGCTGCATGTCGCTTCCTTCCCGAATCGTCCCGGTCAGGGACCAATGCCTAGAGCCAACGGGGCTCTGACGCTCCGCTGCGTCACATCGCGCAGGAGTCTCCGGGCGGCGTTACCCACCGCCTCGGAACCATAGCGGCGTATGTAAGCACTGCGACAAGCAAACCGTCCAGAGCCACTCGTGCTTACAGCAAAAATCTGTCGACCGCTTCAAGCTCCCATCGCATGTGCTCGCGGACGGACCAGCGGGCCAAGCTGTCTGCCGGCGCTCCGGTGCTTGCTTCGACCGGAAGCCATCTGCGCTGGAGCAGGCGGGCGTTTGCCGGGCGCCGGCGCGCGCGAACGGTGGATAGAGCGGCGACGCAGGCAGGGTCGACCGCCGCGGCGGGAGCGGCGAGCTTCCGTGCGAGATCGACTCTCGACAATCGTGTCGAGGTCGCGGCCCGGCTCACGACGACCTCCGGCGCGCAGCGGGCCAGCGTCGCTAAATCAGGACGTGCCTTGTCACCACGTGCCCTGAAGGAAGACCCCCGCCCGCTCTGCCGTCATCACCGGCACGACACGGACGCCCTGGCGGGCCGGCTCGCTCGCCAGGTACGACAGATCCGTGAGGAACGCGGCCGCCGTCACGGCCGCGAAGACGCCGCCCGCCACCAGCGTCCCCACCCCGAGCTCGCGGAACAGGTCCCGCGCCTCGGCCGTGTCGCGGAGCTCGGCGCAGGCCGGCGGCGCGCCCGCCCCCCCACACGCGGACGGGTCCCACCCCCCGCGGCGGAGCGCGGTTTCCTGCGCGGCGAGGCCATCGCGGAGGACGCCGGACCGCAGGAGGAAGACCGTGCCGGCCGCCACCGTCGCCGTCGTGAGCGCCACCCCACCGATGCGCAGCTCCGCCAGCGGGAAGGTCGACCCCGCCGGAGGCGCAGCCGGAGCCGCCGAATGCAGCGCAGCAGGGGCCGCCTCCGGCGCGCGCGCGACGCGCTCCGGAAGGCGCCGCAGCTTGAGGACGATCGGGAGCGTCAGGCCAGCCTCGGCGGTGAACGAGCGCACCGCCTCCTCGTGCCCCTCGAGCCGCGCCCGCGCGGTGTGCTCCCCCGGCTCCACGAACACCTCTTGGACCGGCTCCGGCGGGTAGAGCGCCTGCCCGTCCATCAGGACCTCGGCGCCCGGCGGATTGGTCGTCACGTAGACCGTCGCCACGCGCTTCGCGGCGCGCTGCAGGCCATCATCGACCCGGTCGCGGAGCCATCCGCTGATCACGCCCCGGTGCTGGAGGCACTGCGCCAGGTGGCTCGCCGCGTCCCGATGCCGCCCCAGCGCGAGCTCGACCAGCCCGAGCTCCCCGGCGATGGTCGCCCGCTCCGCGTCGGTCGTCCACGCCCCCTGCGCCGCCTCCAGCGCCCGCTCGAAGGTCGCCGCGGCCGCCACCTGCCGCCCGGCCGCCTGCGCCTGCCTGGCGCGGCGCAGCAGCCCCGTCGTCATCGACGCCGCGCGCGCGTCCGGATCGTCGTACGGCTCGTCCGCGCTCGCCGCATTCCCGACACCGGCGACGGACACCGCGAGAGCGCATGGCAACACCCAGGAGAGCAAGCGACGCACGCACACTGAGATACTTGCTGCGGCGATCCCAGGTCAACTGGCAGCTTCGTCACTCCACCGTGGCGTACGCCTGCGTCCACGCCCGCTTCCCGTCCGGCCGCGTGATCCGCGCCCGCACGTAGCGCTCCCCCCCGCGGAGCTGGTACGTCGCCCGCCCCCCGAGCGGCCGCTGCCGGTCCAGCACGCGCCCGCCGGCGCCGATGAACTCGACCACGGCGTCCGTCGCCGCCGGCCACACCGAGAACGCGTCGTCGACGATCGCGATGCGCCGCAGCCTCGCGCCCGATGACGCATAGAGCCGGCCCCAGGCCAGCGCGCTGCAGATCGCGGCGGGCGACACCTCGCGGGAGAACACCTCGATGAACCCGCGGCCCGGCCCCGCGGGCGGCGCGTTCGAGTCGGCCACGAGCTGGTGCAGGTCGTCCACCGCCACCGCGGCGACCCCGCCGCCGGAGGCCCCCCTCGCCGTCAGCACCGTGTCCCACAGCGCCTCGTGCGACGGCCGCTTCGCGTCGCCGTCCGTGTACACGTACGGGTGACCGCTGTGGATCTCCAGCAGCTCCGCCGCGGGCGCCCCCAGGATGTCGGCGGCCGAGAGCGCCCAGTCGAAATTCGGATGGTTGATGAGCGCCACGCCCCCCTCGGCCCGCACCCGCTCGATCGCCCACCGCAATGCGTCGACCCGCGTCGGGAAGGTCCCGCCCCCGATCTGCCCCTGCGCGCACAGCGCATTCACGTGCACCGGCCGTCCCTCCGCCGTCATCGTGACCTCCTCACCCGGGATCACGGCAAAATTCGACGACGCCTGGAGGTGCTGGAACATCGCGGGATCGACACGAAGGTTGTGGTCTGTCAGGGCCACAAACGTATACCCGTGCTCGCGGTACCAGCGGACGACCTCGCGCGGCTCGCTGTCCCCGTCGCTCAGCGATGTGTGTGTATGAATGTTCCCGCGCTGGAATACCTCCACGTCCAGCGTCTTTTCGAAGCGCAAGCGGCCCGGCGGCCCGCCTTGCCCGGCGGCGGCGTCGGGAGCGGCCGAGAGGTTCTCCTTCCAGCAGGCGAAGGCGAGGAGCGCCGCCGCACCGACGAGCAGGAGAGCGATCCAGCGTCCGCGATTCCTCATCTCGATGATCGAGAGAGTATACCGCTGGCCGCGGCCGCGACCAATTCGGCGCAGCGTATTCGCGCCCGCGCCACGAGCGCGGCTCCGCCTTCCGCCTTCCGCCTTCCGCACGTCCACCGCTCCCCGCGCCTCCCGGCTCCCCGCGCTTCCCGGCTCCCCCTCCCCGCCTGCTGCCTGCCCCGGCTTGCTCCCCCTTCCCCCTCAACTCATTCCTTCTCCACGCTTTTTTTCTTCACCGCACCCAGGAGCGGCGACGAGCGCCTCGCGGGCGGCGGGCTGCGCCGCTTCCGCGAGGAGCAACGCGACGCCTCGGGCCCCGGTCGAGGCGGCGCGCCGCGAGGCGCTCGCGCGCCGCCCCGTCGACGCGCGCCTGCTCAGCAACCTCGCCTTCTACACGACGGCGAAGAAGCGCTGACGCGCCCCGTCACCGCTGCCGCGGCTCGCTGTCGTCGGTGTTCTTCCCGAGCCAGCCCTTGCGGCGGTAGTACGTGAGCAGCCCGATGACGCTCGCCAGCATCAGCGCCCAGACGAGCGGATAGCCGAAATACCAGTCGAGCTCCGGCATGTTGTACGGCGAGCTCTCGTGGTGGAAGTTCATCCCGTAGATGCCCGCGATCGCGGTGACCGGAAGGAAGATGGTCGAGATGATCGTGAGCACCTTCATGATCTCGTTCATCCGGTTCGACATCCCGGACAGGTGCAGATCCATGAGGCCCGAGCTCAGCTCGCGGTAGGTCTCGACCATGTCCATCAGCTGCACCGAGTGGTCGTACGTGTCGCGCAGGTAGAGCCGCGTGTCCTTCGTGATCATCGGGTTGTCCTCGCGGAGCAGCGTGTTGACCAGGTCGCGCTGCGGCCAGATGGCGCGCCGCAGCGTGAGCAGATCCCGCTTCATGTCGTGGATCGGCTTCGACATCGGCCGCTTCGCGTCCATGACCTCGATCTCCAGATCCTCGATCCGCTCGCCGAGCCGCTCGAGCACCGGGAAGAAGCCGTCGACCACCGCGTCGAGCAGCGCGTACGCGAGGTAGTCGGCGCCCCGCTGCCGCACCGTGCCCCGGCCGACGCGGATGCGCTCCCGCACCGCCTCCATGACGTCCCAGTCGGCCTGCTCCTGCACCGTCAGGACGAAGCTCTTGCCGACCAGGATCGCGAGCTGCTCGGTGCGCAGCACGCAGCCGTCGCTGACCTGCGCCATCCGCGCGATGATGAGGACGTGCTCGCCGCCGTAGACGTCCGCCTTCGGCCGCTGGGGCACGTTGACCATGTCCTCCAGCGCGAGCGGGTGGACCTTGAAGATCTCGCCCAGCCGCTCGAAGGTCGCCTTGTGCCCGAGCCCCTGGACGTCGACCCACGTGATCGAGGGCCGCTCGTCCGTGAGGTACGGGATGCACTCGTCCACGGACTGCATCTCCTTCTCGGACACGACCTCGGCGTCGTAGTCGATGACGAAGATCTTCGGCCGCCGCGTGTCCTCGATGACGAGCGTCCCGGGCGGCGACGCCGGCGGCGGCTCGTGCACGAGCCGATCGCGCTTCGGCCGCTGCGACGACCGGTCGAGCTCGGCCCTCTCGTGGGCCCAGGAGGTGCGCAGCTGTGGCTCGCTGTTGCTCTGCGACTCGGGGGGTAGGGTGGCGCTCGTCACGGGGCCGGGATGGTAGACCAAGATCCCCCGGCATCGAGCGCGCTCGCTCCGAAACGCCCCGTGGCGTATGCTGAGCTGGCTGCGGAGGGGAACGGGCGCTCGCAAGGCCGCCTCTTCTTCCTCCCTGTCCTGCTGGCCGGGGGAGCACCGCGAGGCGCGCCGGCCCGCGCCCCGCGCCGCCGCGCGCCCTGCCCTGCCGGATGCCCATGGGAACGACCCTCGACATCGCGATCGGCCTCGTCAGCGTCTTCTTCCTCCTCAGCGTCCTCTGCTCGGCGATCTACGAGGCGCTCGCCGGCGTCTTCCGGCTGCGCGCGCTGAACCTGGCGCAGAGCATCGAGATCATGCTGGCCGACCACGCGCTCGACCCGCACGTGCTCCGGCTGCTCGTCGCGCGCGAGGCGGCCGCCCGCGACGCCGCCGCCCGCGGGCTCACCCCGAGCGAGCCGGCCGCGCGGCGCCTGCTCCGGGTCGCCGCCGACCTCGTGCGCACCCGGCTGATGCCGTCGCCGCACCCGAGCCCGCTCGCGGCGGCGCTCCGGCAGCACCCGCTGATCAAGGACCTCAAGTACGGCTGGGTGGGGCCGTCCTACATCCCGGCGCACGCGTTCGTGGCCACGCTGATCGACACCCTGCGGCACATCGACTGGTCCGGGGGCGAGGCGCCGTCGCTCCCACAGGCCAGCGCCGCCGCGCCGTCGCTCCCGCTGGCCAGCGCCGCCGCGGCGCCCGTCACCGCCGCCGCGCCCGTCGCCGCCGCCGCCCCCGCGTCGCCCGCGAGCGACGCCGCGCCCTCACCAGCGCCGGGGAGCGCCGCGGAGCCGTCGCCCCCGCCCACCGGCGCCGCGCCCTCGCCGCCGCCCGCCAGCGCGGCGCCGCCGAGCTGCGACGAGGAGCCCCTCGACGAGCTGCGGCAGATCATCGAGCGCATGCCCAGGGACAGCGACCTCCGGCGCGCCCTCGGGACGATCGTCGACTGCACGGTCAGGGACATGCGCGAGGCCAACATCCGGCTGGAGCGGTGGTTCAACGACGCCATGGATCGGGCCACCGGGCGTTACAAGCGCCGGGCGCAGCTCATCATCAGCGCGACGGCGCTCGCCCTCTGCATCGGGTTCAACGCCGACAGCATCAAGCTCGCGGGCGCCCTCTCGCGCGACGCCGCGATGCGCGCGGCCATGATCGTCGCGGCCCAAGAGATGGTGAAGACGCCGCCCCGCGAGGCGCCGCTCGACGGCGGCATGGACAAGGACGAGGACGTCATGGCCGCGCTCAACAAGGGCGGCGGCGCGCACAAGCAGCTCACCGGGCTCGGCCTCGACATCACCTGGGGCGTGCAGGCCCCCGAGCAGATGAGCGCCCCGAGGCTCTGGAATGCGCTCGCGGCGCTCCTCGGCCAGGGCGTCGTCGCGTGGATCCGCGGGGTGCTCGACAGGCTCCTGAGCCCCGGCATCCTCATCACCGCGGTCGCCGCCTCGCTGGGCGCGCCCTTCTGGTTCGACCTGCTCAACAAGCTCGTGAACCTCAGGACCGCCGGCAAGAACCCCGAGCCCTAGAGCCCCCGAAGGGCGCCGGACCGGACGCCAGCGTGAACCGCTGACCGGCGCCCCTCACCCCCGCCGCTGACCGGCGCGCGCGGCGCTCGGCACCGGCCAGATGTCAAGGAGAACTTCCTCACGGGTTCACCTGTGCCGTGGCAGGGCGCTGCCGCTCCCGCACACGTGGCTCCGGAGGGCGTCCTCCGAGGTGGCGTCGGACCCCTGCGGCGAGACGAGCATCTCCACCGCTGTACCGAGTCCATCGGCGCGGGCGGCGACGGCGCCTGCGCCGAGCGGCGCCCCTCGAAGCACCGGGCAGACTAACCAGGTACACCCGCTCTCGCGAGCTCGTACACCTGCGCGGCCCAGGCCAGAGCTGCGTGCGCCGCGCGGGCGGCTGGGTCCTTGGCGCTCATCGCGTCCAGGATTGTAAGTACCCGCCGTCGCCCTTCTTCGTCGACATCGACCCAGCGGTTCATCGCTTCGTCGAGCGGTGTGATGCGACAGATCGGCGCAGGGGTTTCAGGAGCTCCAGGTTCGTCCTGGCATCCAGGAGTCGCCTCGTCCAGGACCAGCCGAGCGAACGTCAGGAGCGCCGCCGCCACCTTGCCCGCTGGATCGCTGTGGTACGCATTGAATCCCTCGTCGATGAGCGCCTGCACATGCCCCTTGCTCAACGGAACAACACGCCATTCCATCCGTTGAACCAACGGCTTGAGCTTCGATCTTCGGTCCTCGGATTCCACTTCTCCTCCGTTGAGCTCTCGCCCGGCTGAGGCATCCCCTCGAATTCTTCGGAAAATTCACAGGGAGGCGGGGAGACGGGGAGGGGAATTTCTAAATACTCCCTGTCTCTTCGCCTCCCTGTTCAATTTCCGCCCCCGCCCCCACGCGAGCAGACAGCGGCGACCGCAGCCGTGGTTGTGGATGTCCGACGACATCACCTGCGTCACCGCCTGCTGGCTGTCGGAGGGACGCCGAAGACTCAGCGGATTTGCGCCAGGAGCGCTTCACGCTCCGCGGCGAGCTGCCCTTGCGGGAACTCCCGTGCATGCGTCTCGAGCAACCGGCGCGCCTCTGCATCTGCGACCGCGCTATGGTCCTCGATGGCCCTTCGGGCCTCCGCGATGAGGCTCTGCTCGCGCTTGCGGACGGCTGGGACCGCGGCGCGGACGGGGAGCGAGGTACGACGAACCGGCGCGCCTGACGGAGCAGGCCCCCGTGCTTCTCGGTCCTGCGTCGGCTGCTCGGTCTCCTGCGCGGCCGTCGCGACCGCCGCGCGCGTCGAGAGTTGGGCCGGTGGCGGAGCGTTCTCCTCCGCGGCCGATGCGGGCGCAGGGGCGTGCACCGCCGCCTGCCGCAACCACGACTCCGGACTGAACGAGTCCGGCAACGGCGCGATGAGGGCGCCGGTCAGCACGACGACCGCCCCCTGCACCAGGATCTTCATGCCCAGGCGGCCTAGCTTGCTCAGCCACCCCTCGCGGCCGCGCAGATCGAAGGCGAACGGGACGCATGCAGCGTCGTCCCATCCGCGCGAGCGCTGCCGCGCCCTCCGGCGTTCCACGGCCACGGCGAGGCCCTTGAGCGCTCGGCGGTAGTGTGTCCTCACCGTCTTCGGGTTGAGCCCCAGCTCGGAGGCGATCTCGACGAGCGGCACCTCCTCGATCGCGTGCTTGATCAAGACGTCGCGGTACCTGGGGTCGACCTGGTTGATCAGGTAGCGGAGGAGCGCCTCCCGCTGCTGCCTGCGGAGCATCTCTTCCGGAGTCGGGCACTCCGCCCGAAGCTCGTGCTCGTCGAACGAGGTAAGGACCTCCCCCCGACGGCGTGCGTTCCGGACGTGGTTTCGCGCCTGATTCAGGACGATGGTGGCACCGTAGGACGCTCGGGCCTCCCCGAGCTCGACCCGCAGATCCGCTTCCAGTCCCCGCAGCAAGGCGTCCTGCGCGAGGTCCTCTGCGTGTCGCGCAGGGACACCGAGACGCCGCGCGAGGCGCCGGAAGAACTCGAAGCCGGTAGGGGTGCTGCCTGGCTCGCCCATGACCGGTAGAACACCTGAGCCGCCTGCAGGGCTTCAAAAAAATGCAGGGCGGCCCCAGGGCCGGTCGGATAACGTGTGACATGTGGGTCGTCGGGCATGTGACTGCACGAGCCTCGATGGCCACCTTCCTAGATCGGCTGTGGAATTCTCATTCGATCGCTCGGATCATGACACTTTCAGCGCCGTTGACGCGCCACAGCTGGCGTCAGTACGGTCCATGCATGCGTTTCGTTGCGCACTCGCTCTGGATGTGCCTGATGCTTGGCGCCGTGATCGGCACCACGCATCCGGTCCGTGCGGAGGACGGCAAGCCGGCCCTCGCGCGAAGCGACGGCTCGAACGTCAAGGACCATCTTCGTCGCGCCCGACGAGCTCGGGCAGCGGGCAAGTCGACCGAGGCACACGCCGCCTACAAGGCGGCCTTCGAGGCGATCGACGCGACATCTGTCACAGAGCGAGAGGCTGCTGAGATCGCTGGAGAGCTGGGCCTCTGCGAGCTCGACCTGCGCAAGTTCCGTGACGCGGCGGAGCACCTGGCATGGAGCCTTGAGCGGCGAAAGGCGCTTTCTCCTGTGCAGCAAAAGAGATTTGACGACGGACTGGCCAAGGCTGTTCCGTTCGTCGCGACGCTCTATCTGTCGGTGGATCCGCCGGATGCCGAGGTGCTCATCGACGGCAAGCCCATCGGCCGACCCAGGCGGACCTACACGCTGTTCTTCGAGCCTGGCATGCACATGGTGCGGGCCCGAGCACCGGGCCGTGAGGAAGCATCCCAGACGCTGGACGCGCGGGCGGCGACAGAGCCGAGGATGACGATCCAGTTGCCGCGCGCCGCGGTGAGCAGGACGGGCGAGGGCGAGCCAGGGGGCCCGGCGAAGAAGGCGGCGACGGAGGCGCACGCGGCGACGACCTCCACGCAGGCTCCGGCGCCATCGGCTACATGGCCGCGGACGGCGCGCATTGGCGGCGTCGTGCTCACGACGGCGACGGCGGCGGCCGGCGCGGTCTTCCTCCTGCGCGCTCATGTGGTGCACACCAACCTGCGCGAGGCCAACACTGTACGTCGCGAGCAGGGGTGGCCGTCCGACGCCTGCCGCAAAGCGAGCGCGCCGGCGGCGTGCGCCGACATTCATGCCCAGATCGAGGAGCGGGACCTGTTCGCCACCCTTGGCAAGGTGTCGCTGGCGACGAGCGCCGCGTTCGGCATCGCGACGGCGGCCTCCTTTCTTACGGAGGTCGCGGTCTTCGGGGACGCGCGACCCGCGCGACCGGCCAAAGGCCTCCGCATCGTACCGGTGACGACGAGCGAGCGGGCAGGTGTGATCCTCGAAGGTGCATGGTGAGGCGGAGGGTGGGGATGCGTCGCAACTTGAGCTGGCGAGATCGAGAGCTCGTTCGTTACCTCGCGGCCCTCATGCTCGGCATGACCGGCGCCACCGGCACGCTCGGGTGCTATTCTGAAGACTGTGCGGCGGGCTTCCTGTGCGAGAGCCCTCCTCCCCAACCGGGGCCCTGTGACGGCGATCCAGCGATGGCGCCGGCCCTGGATGAATGCGGCGTGTTCGTCAGCGAGCAAGGCGACGACGAGAGCCCGGGGAACAAGGGAGCGCCGGTCAAGACGCTTCAGCACGCGATCGGGCTCGCCGCGCACGGACGAGGGCGTGGCGAGGCGCCGACCCGGCGCGTGTACGCCTGCGGCGGGGCGTTCGAGGAGGCGATCTCGCTCCCGCAGGGAGTCGACCTCTGGGGCGGCCGTCTGTGTGCCGGCGGCGACTGGTCCTACGGGGGGCCGCTCGATGGGCCGAACGCGTTGACCGTCATCGCGCCGCCCGTGGGCATCCCGGTGCGGGTGCTCGGGGGGGACGACGCCGCCATCGCTGGGGACGACGCGACGTCGGTGATCTTCGGCGTGCGCGCCGTGGCGGCCGACGCCTCCGCGGATGGCAAGTCGTCGATCGCGATGATCCTGGAGCATGGGGCCAGGGCGATCGTGCAGTCGAGCGTGATCCTCGCAGGCGACGGCAAGGATGGAGAGTCGGGCGAGGACGCGCCGAGCTTCCGCGCGAATGCCGGCGTGGTGGGGAACAACGGCGCGGACGCCTGCACCGCGGACATGGCGCCGGGCGCCCTTCCGGTCGTGACCATGTGCGGCGACGGCATCGAGTCGGCGGGTGGCCAGGGGGGCGATGGAGGCCTCGAGGCCGGCCGCGATGGAGCTTCAGGGCTGCCGGAACCGGCCGGGAATCCGCCCGACCTCGGCCTGGGTGGCTCCGGCGCGGTCAGCATGGACTGCAAGGATGGCGAGAGGGGAGCAGTCGGCGCCGATGCAGAGCGCGCCGCCGGAGCAATGGATCCTGGTCTCCTGGGCCTCGACGGATGGGCCGGCGTCCGCGGGGACGACGGGAAGCCGGGCGGCGTCGGCCAGGGCGGCGGCGGGGGGGGCGGCGGCAAAGGGCGCGAGCCCGTGAACGCGTGTCCGGCCGGTCGGCCCCAGGGCGGTGCGGCCGGCGGATCAGGCGGCAGCGGCGGGTGCGGTGGCAAGGGGGGCAAGGGAGGCGACTACGGCGGCGCGAGCGTCGGGATCGTGGCCTTGCAGGGGAGCTACCTCACTGTCGATGCCAGCACGGTCCTCGGAGCCAAGGGCGGCGATGGCGGTGTCGGCGGGACGGGCCAGTGGGGAGGCTTCGGAGTTGCCGGCGGCAATGGTGGACGCGCTTTTCTGATCGAGGCGTCGCGAGGCTGCCGCGGCGGCTTTGGCGGCAATGGTGGCCGCGGGGGCGATGCCGGCGGCGGTCTCGGCGGCCACTCGTTCGGCATCGGCTCCGTCGGCGCCTCCGTGACCATCTTGCAGAATGCGACGGTCTTGCCCGGGGAAGCCGGCGCCGGGGGGCTCGGCGGCAACGCAGCCCTGGAAAGCGGGCTCGGCCAGGGGCGAGAGGGGACTGCGCTGTTCTGGTACCGGTTCGATGCGCCAGACCCGGAGCCGCCTCGATGAACCGCGCTGTGCTGGCGGCGCACGTCAGGAGACGTCCATGAGAAAGAGCACCGCTGCTACCTTCATCCTTCTGTTGTCGCCGTGGGCAACCGGCTGCGGAACCGCTCCCGGCGTGAACGACCCTGGCGTGACGCCTTGTGAAGGCACCTCGTGCGAGGACGAGCCGCCTCCGGAGTCGGTCTGCCTCGAGCACGTCGCCGCCGATATCCTCGACGACGGCTGCGGCGTGTTCCTCGCCGGAAACTACGGTTTTGGCGACGACAGGAACCCCGGCACGAAGGCGAAGCCGGTGTACACCGTCGCGCGCGCCATCGAGCTCGCGCGCGCTGGACGAGGGCGCGTGTTCCTCTGCAACGAGGGATTCATCGTGGAGGAGATCAGGGTGCCCTCCGGCGTGGATCTCCTCGGGGGCTTCCACTGCCGGAAATGGGTGCGCGACTCCCTGCCCCCGCGGACCCTGTTCAATCACGATCGGGTCTTCGGCCCCATGGTGATCGTCGAGCCCGCGGGCCCCGAGGACAGCGGGGCCGCCGACGGGGTGTCGACGCTCGCCGATCTCTACGTCCGCTCGGCGGGCGCGGTCGGCGTGCTCGTTCAGTCGAGCACGGCAGTGGAGATCCTGCGGAGCGAGATCTCCGCCCGCCAAGGAGGTGGAGGCGGTGCTGGCGAGAAGTGGCCGACCAGGCAACCGGACGGACCGGATGGCAATTTCGGTGGGGACGCGTGCTTGGCGGCCGTCGTCGCCGGCGGGCCCGCGACCGTGAACCAGTGCGAGAGCGGGCTCACGAGCGTTGGCGGCAAGGGAGGGGACGGGCTGCCCGACAGCGCCGAGGATGGAGGCGACGGGGAGCCCGCCTACGCTTCGCCCTCGCGCGGCGGTCTCGGGGAGCGGGACAACCGCAGTTGCTCCGCGGGATTCACTGGGGGCCCGGGGGCTCCGGGGACGCAGGGCACGCCCGGCAAGGGCATCGGGCGCCTCACCGAGACAGGGTGGGAGGGCGACACGGGCGGCGAGGGGACCTGGGGCACGCCGGGCCAGGGCGGCGGCGGCGGCGGCGGTCATCGGGGCGGGCTCGCCGTGTGCGGCGTGGCCTCGAAGGGTGGTCCAGGAGGAGGCTCGGGAGGGGCCGGCGGTTGCGGAGGCCGAGGAGGCCGCGGGGGAGAGAACGGACGGCCGTCCGTCGGCGTCCTCGCGCTTCACGCCCGGGTGACCGTGCGCGACACCAAGATCACGGCGGACTTTGGCGGCAGGGGCGGCGACGGCGGGGAACCCCAGGACGGCGGCCGAGGCGGCCGAGGCGCACCGGGCGGAACGCTGGGGGATGAACTCGCCGCCTGCTTCGGCGGCCGGGGCGGCCAAGGAGGGCCCGGCGGCTACGGCGGCCCGGGGCGCGGCGGCGACTCGATCGGCGTCGCCTACCTCGACGAGGACCAGCTCACGCTCGAGGGCGTCACCATCGAGACCGGACAGCCGGGCAAGGGCGGCACCAGCTGGAACCACGATGGCAGCGTGACGGTGGGGGAGATCGGCGAGGCCCACGAGACGCTTCGCTTTCCCGAATAGCCCCAGGCACATCACGGGAGCACGTCGCGGATCTCGGCGACGACTACGAGGAGGCTTTGGGGTCCGAGTCCACGAGCCAAGTCGCCAGGAAGCTGGAGGCCCACGCGACCATGGAGGCTGGCGGCTCGCCTTCACCATCCCACGCAGCGACCAGCGCTTCGAGCTCGCGCATGGCAGCTTCGAGCTCGCGCTTGGAAGCGATGCCGCGTGCAGTCTTCGGCGGATCCATGAGCACCCGAATTTCTGCAAGCACTCTCAATACTTCTTCTTTGCGCAGGACCCCATCTGTTGTCACCCCCCCGAAGAAGGCCCCCTGCGCCTCTGGCATCAGGCTCCACAAGATGTTGTAGAGCGCCGCCAATACGTTGAGGACCGCGACGAACCGGCCTGTCAGGTTGCTCGCATCGACCTCTACGCCAGGGGTCCGGACTTCAGACGGCGAAGGGGGCACCCATTCATGACCGGCCGTAAACAGGCAATCGTAGAGTCTCGCCTCCCCGAGAGGCCGTGGGGTCACCGCCGCGTCCGGCACGAGCACGATGCCGATCTCAGGCGGCATGCGTTCACAACCGAATGTCGCTTCAATGTCGCGGGCGATCCACTCTACGTACGGCAGCTCGTCGGCTGACAGTTCGAAGTCGATGTACGACTCGTCAAACCTAACACTCTTCAGCATTTCATCATCGGAATTTGACACGAGCTCCGGATCGCGCGGACTTCGAGGATTGAAGAAATTGATGCCGCCAAAGACAACCCTAAATTTCTCTGGCTGCTTCACAAACTCGACCAAGCGATAGCCATAGACGATATAATAAGGAACGATAAAGCTTATTTTAAACCACAGCGTTCGGCCGTTGGCTGTGTCTGGTAGAGAGAACGAAAAGGAGTAGGAGGCGTCCAAGGACCCCGTAGGCAGGTGGAACGAATCGTTCATGACAGTGCCATCAGGGAATTGTTCTTCAATCCGACGCAGCAAGGCAGGCCAACGTTCGTCCGTAGCCGCGCGGCGCCGCGCGGCCACGAGACGGACGTACTCCTCGGTTTCCTTGTAGCGCTGAATGTCGGCTTGCTCGATGATATCAATGCCACGTGGGTAATATCTGTAGACGACGTCCAGCAGCTCTCTAAGACTGTGCTTCATAGCCGTACCGCCTCCGCCTTGAGTTCGGGCGTGAACGCCCTCCTCCTCCGTCCCGTCCCTGCCTCCATCCGACCTCGGGGGTGTCCAGGGAAGCGGGGGAGGATCAATTCATAAGCCTGGCACCGAGGCCCTTGTAATCTTCAGCCTTCTCGAACCGCCGGCGCATCTCATCCTTGAATTTCTCGCAGAATATACCAGGCGGCAGTTCGGTAAGCCCTTCTTCGTAAAACTTTGCAGCTATCCGATTCACCAGATCTGAACTGATGAGCGCCGCTCTCTCCGTCGAGATCTCGCCCCAAGCCACAGTTCGTAATGGCATTCCGATGTGAACCATGCACGCGTCGACGCCTCGGCCATTTCGTCTGAACACTAGCCCCGGCTTCGCCTCCTGCCAACCGCCTGCTACGGTCCCATCGTAGGCTACGATCGTAACAAACTGAAAAATCGACGGCTCGAACACCGAAATGTTGCACCCCATTTGCGGAGCGCCGCTCTGCTGACAGGGATCCGGCGGGCTCGTCGGGCTAGCTGTCGGCGTCTCCGAGCTATCACTCGGGCTTTCCTCTTCGTCTTCGTCCTCGTCCTCCGTTTTGTTGCACTGGATCTTCTCCTTCTTGCCATCCTGCGGGCCTTCCGGCGGTGCAGCCCCGAAGTCCCCCGATGCGCTGGCGCTGAAGACGGGAACGGGCCGCCCGACTGGTCCACCTGCACCCTCACCCTTCTCCCACTCCTCGCGGGGATAACAGTCTCCTACCGTCCAGTTGCACGCCGATAGCACCCAGACGGCGATAGCCACAATCAGCAACAGATTTTTTCTTGTGTTCATTTTACACTCCATCGAAGCACGGGACCGGCGACAACAAGCACCGACACGTAACCTGGAAGCACAAGGCTGCTCCCACCAACCCAGTCCACATTGGCGCTCACCGACACGCCGAGCGGTCCTGCAACGTACGCGCTGGTTTGCGCATGCGCGCCTGCTGCCATCCCGGCAACGCGCCCACACAAGGCGCTTCCGCAGGCTGGCATGAAGTAGATCGCGATGGACGGACCCGCGCTAAAATCGCCATGATCCCAGCCATATCCGAGGGCGGCGGCGGTGCTGTTGTAAACACCGGCCCCACCTATCCGGATCGGGGGCACGACGCTGAACAGATCGTGAACATGAAATAGAATGTTGCTCGTAATGCGCCAGGAGATCCCCGCATGCGGGCTCACCGCGAGGCGCGTCGCGGTGCCAGCCTGGATCCATCCGAGGCTAATTCCGGCGCTCAGCTCGGATGCGTCTGCCTGCGTCGAAACGACGCTGAGAACGAGAGCGAGCACTGTCGCCGATGGGATCTGCCGGCCTGTCGTCCTCATCGTCTGCTTCCCCGTCTTTCGCAACACGCGAGCAACGTGGCAACGCGGGCTATTCTTCTGATGACAAGATTCGGCGTCAAACGGAATCTAGGCGAGAACATCACCACGAACGTGGTTCGTACCGTCCAGAGCGTGCGCCAGCGCGCAGCTGCCTGCGTGGATCGCACGAGCGCGAACCTCCTGGCACCGGCTGTCTGTCCGGGCCGCGTTGGGCGGACGGCATGTTCGGTGGGGACGCATGCTCGGCGGCCGTCGTCGCGGGCGGGCCTGCGGCCGTGAACCGGTGCGAGAGCGGGCTCACGACTGTTGGCGTCGAGGGAGGGGATGGCGCCGTGGCACTCGGCCGCCGCAAGTACAACTGCAGCAATGGAGGGGTTGCACTTCTATGACTCGACGCGAGCCCGGTGGGCACCCACCGATGAAGCGAGGGCGATCCCCCGCGGCTCCGACGCTCTTCGCGCGTTGCGCTCGGGCGGACGGGGTCACAGTATCCCGGCATGGAAACGCGACGGCTGAAGGCCCCGGCGAAGTCGAAATCTTTTCTTATGATCGAGCGGCTACCGTCTATCCTGCTGTCGCTGTTTGCGGCGTTCTTCGCCGCTATCGCGAGTTTCGTGATCTCGGCCGCCTACGCAGAGCACCGAGCCGCCGAGATCGACGCGGCGGCCATGAGCTTGGCGGAGAACGCCACGCCGAGCATCATGCACCTGGCAGCCGCGCGCGCCGAGCTGAGGCATACCGAGGCGCTCCTGAGCGACCTTGTCAACGACGCCGTGCTAGGCTGGCCGGTCGACCGCCACGAGTTCGATCAGGCGCGTGACAAGCTATCCCGGAGCCTCGACGCCTACCTCGGCCTGCCCGTCTATCCGGGAGAGCGCAAGCAGTGGCAGACCGTCGCGCAGGAGCTCGGCAAGCTCGGTCTGGACGCCGACCGGGTCCTTTCGCTGGTGGCGAACGGCCATCCGGACGAGGCCAACAAGCTCGTGGACGACGCGCTGAGAGCAGACTTCAATGCGACGAGCGAGGCCGTGATGGCGAGCATCGAGCTCAACGCCCGACAGGCACGTCGTATGGCGATCGAGATCGCGGCCAACCGCGTTCGCTCGCGGCGGATCGCGCTGGTGCTCAACACGGCAAGCGTGACGTTCGCGCTGCTGGCCTGTGCGGCGGCCGCCGTGCAGGTCCGGCGCCATGTGCGGCTGCTCTGGCAGCACAGCGTGCTCCTGGAGCGTAGAGCGGATGAGCTCGAGCAGTTCGCTGGCCGGGTCGCGCACGACGTGCTCAGCCCACTCGGCACGGTCGCGCTCGCGCTGGACCTCGCCCTGCGGCGGTGCGGCGAAGGAGAGCCGGCACAAAAGTCGCTCGAGCGGGGCCGGCAGGCCGTCATCCGAGTCAAGCGCATGACCGACGGGCTCCTGGAGTTCGCTCGCGCGGGCGCGAGGCCGGAGCCAGGCGCGCGCGCCGAGGTGCACCCCGTGCTCGACGACCTCATGGTCGAGCTCGCCCCTGTCGCGGTGGAGCTGGGCGCGGAGATCCGCGTCGAGCCCTTCGCCCCGTGCGCGGTGGCCGCGAGCCCCGGCGTGCTGACCAGCGTCCTCGCCAACCTGATCCGCAACGCGCTCAAGTACCTCGGCGACGCGGCGGTCTGTCGCGTCTCGATCCGGGTGCTCGATGCCAGAGATGCCGTGCGGATCGAGGTGGAGGACACGGGGCCCGGCATCGCGCCCGCCATCGAGCAGACCGTGTTCGAGCCTCACGTCCGAGCGAAAGGCGCTCGAGTGCCGGGCCTGGGTCTGGGCCTCGCGACCGTCAAACGCCTGGTCGAGGCGCACGGCGGCCGCGCGGGGCTCCGCACGGTCGTGGGCAAGGGGAGCCTCTTCTGGTTCGAGCTGCCGAAAGCGAGCACCGAGGCGGCGGACACGTCCGAGATCGACCTCAGCACCAGCGCGTGAGGTCCGGGAGACCGGGAATCCGGTTGCTCCGCGAGCAGTGCGAGGACGCGCGAGAAGGTTCCTCACGTGCGTTCCCGCGGAGCGCGTCCGTGTGCTCTTCATGGAGGTGGACCAGCGCCGTGCCGCTGCGCACCGCTCCGATCTGGCCCGCAGGTCCACCGGCACCCCGTACTGTGGACGCGCGAGCACACGTAGTGTCACTCCGCATGCTCTCCTGTAAACGTCCGGGCACACGTAGTGTCATTTCGGAGGCCCTCCTGTAAACGTCCGGGCACACGTCGTGTCATTTCGGAGGCCCTCCTGTAAACGTCCGGGCACACGTCGTGTCACTCCGACGCGTGCCGGGACGGCGCCCCGCATCGACAGGCGCCCCACGCTTCGCGACCGGCCTCGTTCCGCGCCGCTCGAATGCCTGGCGGGACGATTCCGCGGGGCCGAACCGTTGCGATCCGTCGCTTTCGTCGGGATTCCCGGAGGCGGGGCGACGGATCGCCCCCCTCTCCGAAGACATGGCCCCAGCCCCGGCCCAACTGTTCAGCCCCGAGCCTGGGGACCTCGCCGTGGAGGTGAAGCTCGTCCCCGCCGGGCCGAACCCGTCGTCCGGCGCCGGCACGTCCTACGGGACCTACGCCGCCGGCATGTCGCAGCGCCGGGCACTTCCGAGACGTAATCGACTCTCGACGAGCGAGCCGAGATCCTCCATCCTGGACCGGCGCGGCACCAGCTCGTGGCAGCAGCCCGAGAGCCGCACCAGAAGCTCGCTTCGTCGAGCCTTAACATCGACCGCGCGCGCCCCCTTCTTCCTCATTCACATCATGCAACGCGACTGGGCAGAGTACCTTGTCCCGGCACGGCGGGATATGGTTGTCGTCGAGATCAGCAAGAAATTGCCGGGCGGCCGGTGGACGCAGCCAGTGGCAGGTCATCGCAGCTTGTGGGTCGCTGATCACGCCTTACGTCGCCTGCCTACCGTCACAGGAGCGAGCTTGACGGGCCGCGCGGAACGGATATTTCATTTTGTTACGCCATAGATTCCCGAAGGACAGGGCGGGCAAGCGGGTCCCCCGTCCAGGTGAATTTGTCTTCCGTTGAAATGAAGGATAATCAATGAATGCAGCGATAGGCTTGTTGCGACACGTCGGTGGTAGGCTGATCCTCATTGGCGCCTCATGCGCTATCGCGAGCTGTGCGGATGGGGCCGAGGACGAGGACGAGGGCGATCTCATCGGCGAATCATCGGATCCGGTCATCGGAGGCACACCGGCGCCGGCCAGCTATGCGCCGTGGCAAACGCGCATCATCGCTTATAAGTCGGATGGAACTCATCTCTGCGGCGGGACGCTCCTGCCGGATCCGTTGATAGGCGGAAGCCAGAGCCGATATGTCGTGACAGCCGCGCATTGCATATATGACGATGGAATCGTCGTAAGCCCGAGCGCTCTCGACATAGTGGCAGGCGATCGCAACCGCGTCGTCACGGAGGCGACCGAACAGGTGCGTTTTGGCGCTGAGATAGTTCCCCACCCGAGCTACGATGCAGGGACCGGACGAAACGATATCGCGATCGTTCGGATGAATTCACCGGTCACGTTCGGCTCTTCGGTTCAGCCGATCGAGATGCCTGACGGGCGCTATATGTCGACGGACACGGAGACGGTGACGGCGACGATCACCGGCTGGGGAGTAACGGAGACAGGCGACATTTCGAGCGTGCTCTTGAAGGCCGACCTGCCCATCGTCGATCAGGCGACGTGTGCGCCTGCAATGGCTACGTGGGGACAAGTGTTACCAACCATGATCTGCGCCGGCTATGCGAACGGCGTAAAAGGTGGATGCTTCGGCGACAGCGGCGGGCCACTTACGGCGACGAACGAGGCCGGGCATCAGCAACTCGCTGGGATCGTTTCATGGGGCAGTGAGTTGTGCTCGACATATACTGTCTTCACGCGAGCGGTGGATTATGTACCATGGATTCGCTCGATTACCTCGACCCAGCCTTTCGCGTGCCAAGGTCAGACGCCGCCCGGGTACACGGACTGGCAGCAGGACGGTGCGGACCATATCTTCCTCGACGTCAACACGACGCAGTGCAACTTTCCGGCGGATCCAGCGCCGCCGCCAGCGTACTTCACTTCGCTCGGCGGCAGCTCGGGTCATTTCACGTCACTCGGAGCGACCTCCATCTACAGCGCGACGTCGACCGGGTTCCGCGTCAATGTCAAGAAGAGCGGTATCACGCCGGCGCAGGCGAACAGCTGGAAGTGGCACCTGAACTGGCAGGGCGCGAGCATCAACCAGAATCAAAACGAGATGTGCACTGGCCGCACGACGCCAGGCGCGACCAGCTGGGTCCAGTACAACACGCGAACGGTCCTCGTCGATGTCGATACTACCCGCTGCAACAGGACGTCGAAGCCGCGCTACTTCACGTCGCTTGGTGGCTCAGGCTACCACTGGACGACGTTTGGGACCAACAACATCTATTTGCCGACGAAGGATGGGTTTCGCGTCTACGTCGTGCAGGACGGCATCACGCCTGCCATCGCGAACCAGCGAAACTGGCATATCAACTGGGCATCGACTCCGCCAGCTGCGCAGACGAACCTCAACCAGTGTACGGGAAGCACCGCACCTGGCTCGAACTGGGTTCAATCCGCGACGGACTCTGTCTATCTTGAGGTGAACACTTCATCCTGCCAGAGGACGGTGACGCCCCTCTACTTCGCGTCGCTCAGGGGCCAGAGCTCCTTTTTCAGCGCGAACGGCGTGACGTCGATTTACAAGCCGACGCCCACGGGGTTTCGCGTGTACCTCTCGCAACCCGGACTCACGGCGGCCGACGCGGCGGCTCGCCAGTACTCCGTCGACTGGGGCGCGTATCGTTGAAATCAGACCGATGGTAGCGGCCGAGCTTGCCGTGTAACCGTACCATCACGGCTTCGCTGGGTGACCGTACCCAGCGCACACCCGCCCCCGCCGCCCCTCACCGCTCGGCGCGGTCGAGCCACGCGCGCGCGTCCTTCTCCAGCAGCGGGTCCCCGAGCCGCACCGACAGCTCGAGCAGGTCCTCGAACTCGCGCCGCGCGAGCGCGTCGTTGCGCGCGTTCTTCAGCAGCATCGCCGCCGCCCAGCGGCCCTGCAGCACGTCGTGCCAGTAGCCC
This sequence comes from Sorangium sp. So ce321, assembly GCF_051530195.1. Lineage (NCBI taxonomy): Bacteria > Pseudomonadati > Myxococcota > Polyangiales > Polyangiaceae > Sorangium > Sorangium sp. So ce321. Next base: position 11,333,405 of record NZ_CP150329.1, read on the forward strand.
TGCTCCTCCGCCCGCGCGATGAGCGCCTTCAGCCGCTCGCGCGCGTCCCCCGCCCCCTTCACGCCGTCGAGGTACGCGATGTACATCCGGTTCGAGGCGGCCACCCGGTCGTACCCGGCCTCGTCCGCCTGCTCCAGCGACTCCGCGAAGAGCGACCGCGCCCGCTCGTGATCGCCCAGCCGGACGCACGCGTACGCGAGGTTGTGCAGGTTCACCACCCCGTCGAAGCGCAGCCCGAGCGCGCGATCGAGCTCGAGCGCGCGCTCGCAGGCCCGCACCGCGGCCCGGAAATCCCCCGTGTAGAGCTCGATCATCACGAGCAGCTTCGCCCGGACCGCCTCCGCGGCCCGATCGCCCGGGTCCGACGCGGCCTCCGAGCGCGCGAGCGCCTCCATCGCGCCGGGCCGGTCGCCCGAGGTGGCCCGCGCCAGGGCGACCGACAGGAGCGCCCGCGGGTCGTCGATCGGGCCGAGGGCGTCGAGGTCGAGCGCCGCGCGCCGCGCCCGCGCGAACTGCCCCTGGAGGCACGAGACCTCCAGGTCCACCATCAGCGCCTCGCGCAGGAGGTCCGGGTGCCCGAGCGCCAGCTCGAAGACGGCGTCGAGCAGGTCGTGCGACAGCCGGAACTGGTTGGTCGCGCCGAGCGCGCGGGCGAGCTCGACGCGCGACCTCACCCGGAGCTCGAGCGGCGAGACAGCGTCGACGCGCGACAGGATGCGGTCCGACGCCGCCGCCAGCGACGGCGCCCGCCGCGCATGGCTGACCGCCTCCGAGAGGATCTCCACCCAGCGGCCGAGCTGCTCCGGCTCGCGCCGCGACACGTCCGCGAGCTCGAAGGCCCGCGTCATCGCGCCGATCGCTCCCTCGAACTGGCCGGCGCGCACGCGCAGCCGCGCCGCGCGCGCGAGGTGCCCCGCCGCGCCGTCCGCGTTGCCGAGCGCGAGCGCCTCCTCCGCCGCGCGGCCGACGTGCTGGTCGACCATCGCGAGCACCGCCGGGTCATCGCCGCCCACCCGCTCCAGCCACTCGGAGGCGAGCCAGTGCCCGAGCGCGCGGTCCGCGTCGGTCAGCATCTCGTAGGCCGCGTCGCGCACGAGCCCGTGGCGGAACGCGAACTCCGGCTCCCCGCGGAGCATCGACTCGGACCGAGGCACGATGAGCTCGCGCTTCTCGAGCGTGAGCAGCCACGACTCGAGCTGCGGCACCTGCCCGCCCCCGCCGAGCAGCGCCTCGACCCCCCCGCGCCAGAACACCTCGCCGAGCACCGCGGCCGCGCGCAGCACCCGCCGCGCCTCGGGCTCGAGCGCCGCGAGCCGCGACTGCATCATCGCGAGCACCGTCTCCGGCACCCCCCGCGGCCGCTTCTCCACCGTCGCGCGCACGAGCTCCTCGAGGAAGAACGGGTTGCCCGCCGACCTGTCGACGAGCGCCCCGAGCTCCGCCGCCGGGAGCGCGTCGCCGAGGACCTCGCGCACGATCCGCTCGCACGCGCGGCGCGACAGCTCCCCGAGCCGCATCTCCGTCGCCTCGCGCTCCTCCCAGAGATCCGGGAACGCCTCGCGCACCCCGGGGCGCGCCAGCGCCAGCACCAGGAGCGGCTGGTGCCGCAGCAGCCGCAGCGCCGCGTCGATGTACTCCACCGTGCTGCGGTCGCCCCAGTGCAGGTCCTCCAGCACGATCAGCACCGGCTGCGCCTCGCACTCGGCCCGGAGGAAGTCGAGCCACGCCCGCCGCGTCTGCTCGTCCATCACCGCGCGGTCCTGCCGGGCCGCGCGCAGCGCCGGGCTCTCCGGGAACGGCGCCCCGCAGAGCTCGCCGAGGAGCTCCGCGACCCGCTCCCGCGCGGCCTCGCCGACGTGCCGCGCCACCCGCGCCGCGAGCTTCCGCTGCCGCTGCTCGAGCGGATCGCGCGGCTCGCCCTCCGAGAGCCCCGCCGCGCGCCGCACGAGCTGCGCGATCAGCCCGAGCGGCGCCCCGCCGTGCATCGGGTCGCCGTGCGCGCGCCACACCTCGACCGGCTCGCTGCGCGCCTCGACGCGCCGGATCAGCTCGTAGCCGAGGCGCGACTTGCCCACGCCGGCCCCCGCCGTGACCAGCACCACGCGCGCGACCCCCTCGGCGGCGCACTCGTCGAGCAGGTCCTCGAGCGCCCGCAGCTCCCGCTCGCGCCCCACGCACGTCGTCGGCTTGCCGAGCACCTTGCGCCCGCCGTCCTGCGGCTCGCGCGCGCCGAGCAGCGTGGGGCCCTGGCTGCCCGCGGCGGTCTCGAAGCGATCGCCGAGGAGCGCCGCCGTCATCTGGTCGATGAGCACCGGGCGGCCCGAGGACGGGTCGTCCGAGGCGTGGCGCACGCGCGCGTCGAGCAGCGCCCCGGCCCTGTCGATGACCTGCCCGACCGCCTGCGTCCCGGCGATGACGTCCCAGCCGGTCGCGAGCGCCACCCACGCGCCCGGCAGGAGCGCGTGGATCGACAGCGCGCAGCGGGCGGCGTTGCCGGCGAGGTCGGTCGGCGAGCCCGCGCCGGCGACGACCGCGGCGACCGAGCCGTCGGCGAGCACCTCCAGGACGGCGCCGTGCGACTGCGCGGCCTGCCGCACCTCGTGGAACGGCGTGGTCGGCGGCGGGGCGGGCCGGGGCCGCACCGGCGGCGCCGGCGCGAGCAGGTCCGCGGGCAGCGCGTCCTTGCTGCCGGACACGACGGTGGCGTGGTGGCCCGACAGCATCGTGTCGTTCGCCCGCGCCGGGCCCGCCATCGCCTGCGGGCGGGCCGACGGCGGCCCGCGCTTGCCCGCGCTCATCTCGGCCGCGAGGACGACGCTGACGAGCCGCCGCTCGCTCTTCGTCAGCGCGGGCGTCGGCAGGCCGGTGCCGCTCGCCATGCTGCCCTCGACGACGCTCAGCATCCGGAGCTCGGCGGCGATCTCGCCCGCGTCCGCGGGGCGCTCCGCGGGGTTCTTCGCGAGCAGGCGCGCGACCAGCAGATCGAGCGACGGCGGGATGTTCGGGCAGAAGGTGCTCGGGCGCGGCGCGGCCTCGAAGAGCACCTTGGCGAGCACGGACAGCGGGTGCTGGGCGACGAACGGCGACCGCCCGGTGATGCACTCGAACAGCAGGCACCCGATCGAGTAGAGGTCGGCGCGCGCGTCGACGTCGAGGTCGCCGCGGACCCGCTCCGGCGCCATGTAGGCGGGCGTGCCGATGGCCGAGCCGGTCAGGGTGAGCTCGTAGGTCGCGTCCGCCTGGCGCGCGATGCCGAAGTCGATGAGCTTCGCGCGGTCGATGTCGCCGCCGGGCAGGAACACGTTGGTCGGCTTGAGGTCGCGGTGCACGATGCCGCGCGCGTGGACGGCGGCGAGCGCCTCGGCGACGCGGCCGACGAGCATCAGGCTGTGCTCGATCCCGAGCGGTCCGCGCGACAGCCTGGCGCCGAGGTCCTCGCCCTCGAGCCATTCCATGGCGAGGTAGTAGAGCCCGTCGGCGGTCACGCCGTGGTCGATGTAGCGGGCGACCGCGGGGTGCTCGAGCTCCGCGAGCAGGCGCGCCTCTCGCTGGAAGCGCACGACGTGCTCCCTGCCCTGGTTGAAGATCACCTTGAGCGCGACCGCCTGGCCGCTCTGCCGATCGAGCGCCCGCCACACAGCGCCCATCCCGCCGGAGCCCGCGAGGCGTTCCAGCTGGAAGCGGTTGGCGACGACGTGACCTGAATGCATGGCGCAAGGTTCGGGGTGCAGACCTTCGCGGGCCAGGCGACCGGCGCGCGCGGGACGGCGGGCAGCGAGCTCACCGCCCGCGTCCCTGGCGAGGATACCCATCCCGCGGCGCCGCTACGAGCCTCGAAGACGCCCCCGCGGCGCTGTCGGGCGCTTTCAGGTCGTCGAGCGCGCCGGACCGGCGCGCTCGACGACCTGAAAGCGCCGCGGGGGAGCGGCCGATCGTGTGGGATTCGTGGGCAGGTGCAGGCCTCGGTCGGCCACGCGCGTCGCGGACCGAGGCCCTGCCCGGCGGGCACCTCCGGACACCTCTGCTGGATCTCGCGCCAGCGCGCCTGTCGTTCGCGCGTGGGTCCGAGTGGGCCCGGGGCGGCGGCGCCGCGCGCCCGCCGCGGGGAGGCCTCAGCTCGCGAGGCGATCGATCCGCGCGTCGACCTCGCGCTCGGCGTTCAGCCAGTCGTCAACGGGGTTGTTCCGGAAGCCGGCCCTCTCGGCATATCCATAGGCCACCTTGGCGATCAGGCGGTGCCGCTCCTCGCGCGACAGCCGCGAGGGCGAGGGCGCGAGCTTCGGCGCCGCGACGCGCGTGCGCTCGGCCGCGAGCTCCGCGACCGGAGACGGCATCTCGACGGCGGCGGGGGCGGAGACCGCGCCCTTCGGCTGCACGGCGCTCGGCTCCCGCGAGGTGGCCGGGGCAGCGAGCGGGCTCGGGACCTTGTTGGTGGTCTTCGTGCGGGCCGGGGTCTTGCGCTTCGAGCTCATCTCGTCGTCTCTCCTTTCGGGTACACGGGTCGACTAACCCAGGTCCGCGCTCACGCACAAATTTTGAGCACGTAGTTTCTCTCCGTCCGGCCGCCTCCCGTCGGGATCTCCCTTCCGCCAGAGCATCGTTCGCGGTAGAGTGGATGTCGCTGACCGGGTGAGATCATCCGGCATCTGTCAGCCATCATCCCTTGTCACCGGTCGCCGGTGATTCGCCCTCGTCACGGCCTGCTCCGGGGACAGCACGGTAACGTAGATAACGGCAGACGCGGCGCTCGCCGTCATGCCCATGAAGAAAATGGCAGGCACGGCGCTCGCCGTCATGCCCATGAAGAAAATGGCAGGCACGGCGCTCGCCGTCATGCCCATGAAGAAAATGGCAGGCACGGCGCTCGCCGTCATGCCCATGAATCGAGGAGACGCGAGGTGGAAGAAAGCGCAGCCCCTTCCCGGCGCACCGGATACCTCCGCTCCCTCGGCGGCGGGATGATGACGCGCGTCCTCTGGGTCGAGGATGACAGCGAGGCGCGCCTCGTCGGCGCCTCGGAGCGCTGGGCGCGCGCGATGGATCAGCTGCGGCAGCTCGCCGCGGGGCACGAGCGCGCGCCGCTGCTCATCACGGGCGAGCCCGGCACGGGCAAGGAGCTCTGCGCGCGGCTGCTGCACGCGGCGAGCCCGCGCGCGGGCGGTCCCTTCGTCGCGGTGAGCGCGGCGCGCGTGCCGGCCGAGCGCCTCGGGGAGGAGCTCTTCGGCGTGGAGACGGGGGCGGACGCGCGCCGAGCGGCGCGCCCCGGGCTGCTCGAGCTCGCCGAGGGGGGCACGCTGTTCCTCGACGAGATCGGCGCGCTCCCGCTCGAGCTCCAGGAGCGGCTCGCGGGCGTGCTCGACGGCGAGCCGTTCTGCCGGATCGGCGGCGTCGAGGCGCTGGTCGCGGACGTCCGCTTCATCGCCGCTGCGAGCGTCGATCTCTCCGCCCGCGTCCTGGCTCGGTCGTTCCACGGCGCTCTCCACCAGCGCGTCAGCGCGCTCGGGCTCTCGCTCCCCCCGCTGCGCGAGCGCGACGGCGACGTGCGCAGGCTTGTCGAGCACTTCCTGGAGCGCCTCGGCGGCGCGGCGAGCGGCGGGATCTCGCCGCGCGCCCTCGCCCTGCTCGAGGCGTACCCCTGGCCGGGGAACGTCCGCGAGCTCCGGAGCGCCATCGAGCGCGCGCTGCTCCTCTCCCACGGCGCGCCGCTCGACCTGGAGCACCTGCCGCCCGAGATCGGCGCGCTGCCGGCGCCGGGCGCGACGGGCGCGCCGCCGCGGCCGGGCTCGGTGCGGCCGTCCCCGCCGGCGCGGGGCAGCGCGTCGCTCGGCGAGGCGGTGCGCCGCCACATCCTCGCGGTCTACGCCGCCCAGGGCGGCAACGTGACCCGCACGGCCAGCGCGCTCGGGATCACGCGGGTCTCCCTGCGCCGGCACCTGCGCCAGTACCTCGCCGCGGACGCGCGCGGCAAGGAGCCGCTGAGCGGCTGAGCTGCTCTTGTTGGCCGCGCGACAGCGGGGGCGGAGCGTCGTTGTTCTCCGCGCTACGTGCGACGCGCGAAGCTCGACGAGCGCTGGTGTCCTGCGGCGCGCGCGCGCTGTTTCCAGGCGCCGCGTACGCTGACATGCGTCTCGCGATCGGATACTCATCGAGGCCATGTCGCGCCGCCACATCGCGTTTCTGATGGCCGTTGTCTCTGCCGCCGTGCTCCCCGCCTTCCCGCTGGCGTGTGGAAACGATCACGAGCTCGACGCCGGCCACGGCAAGGGCACCGGCGGCGCCGGGGCGGCCGGCGGTGGCGGTGGTGGCGGTGGCGGTGGCGGTGGCGGTGGCGGTGGCGAGCAGGGTGGCGTGCTCTGCCCGACGTCGTTCACGTTCACCCCGCCCCCGGGGGCCACGGACGTCCGTGTCCCTGGCGAGTGGAACGGCTTCGATCTCGACGCTGCCCCGGAGCTCGTCGAGGGCGACACGCCCGGCGAGCTCGTGGCCACCGTCGACCTGCCGCCGGGGCTCCACGGGTACAAGATCGCGGTCCGGTCCGGCAGCGAGGTCGCGTGGGTGTTCGACCCCGCGGAGGGGCGCCGCAAGTACGTCGGCGGGACCGAGAACTCGGCCGTCAAGGTCCCCGACTGCCGCCTTCCGGCGTTCTCGGTCGCCTCGAGCCAGGTGACCCGGGCCGCCCCCGGGCAGGGCGCCTTCGAGGCGCGGCTCGTGTACAGGGACGGCATCGAGGGCGCGGGGCCCGAGGCGGGCGCGTTCGAGGCGACGCTGCTGGACCAGGACGGCGAGGCGCGCCCGCTCACGGAGGACGAGATCTCGATCGACGCGCGCGGCGACGTGCGGATCGCGCTCGGAGGCCTCGCCGACGGCAAGTACCGGGTGACCCTGCGCGGCGCGACCCGCAGCGGCCGCGCCGGCGAGCCGCTCCGGCTTGTCTTCTGGGTCGAGGAGGAGCCGTTTTCCTGGGAGGGCGCGCTCATTTACATGGTCGTCACGGATCGCTACCGCGACGGCGACCCCGACATGAACGCGCCGCCCACGCCCGGCGCCGATCCGCGCGGCGACTGGGCCGGCGGCGACCTCGAGGGGCTGCGGCGGTCGATCGAGGACGGCACGCTCGACGCGCTGGGCGTGCGGGCCATCTGGCTCACGCCGTTCCAGGAGAACCCTGCCGGCGCCTACCCTGCGAGCGATGGAGTCCACCAGGTCACCGGGTATCACGGGTACTGGCCCATCAAGGCGCGCGAGGTGGAGCCGCGGCTCGGCGGCGCGGGCGCGCTCCGCGCGGTGGTGGCCGAGGCGCACCGCCACGGGATCCGCGTGCTCCAGGACTTCGTGGTGAACCACGTCCACGAAGATCACGAGTACGTCGCGTCGCACCCGGACTGGTTCAGGACGGGGTGTGTCTGCGGCACGGACGGGTGCGACTGGACGTCGCACGCGCTCGACTGCATGTTCGCGGGCTACCTCCCCGACGTGGACCACACGGTGCCCGAGGCCAACGCCGCGTTCGTGGAGGACGCGATCTACTGGCTCGACGAGTTCGATCTCGACGGGCTCCGGGTGGACGCCGTGAAGCACGTGGAGGAGGTCGCGACGCGCAACCTCGCCGCGGAGGTCCGGGCGGCGTTCGAGCCGGCCGGCACCCGTTACTTCCTGATGGGCGAGACGGCGATGGGCTGGAGCGACTGCGGGCAGGGCCAGTCGTGCAACGACGAGAACTACGGGACGATCGCGAAGTACATCGGCCCTCAGGGGCTGGACGGCCAGTTCGATTTCGTCCTCTACCACGGGGTCTCGTACCGCACGTTCGCCTGGGGTGAGCAGAGCAGGGGCATGCTGCACGCCGCGTACTGGGTCGAGGACGGGCAGCGCAGGTGGCCCGAGGGCGCCATCATGACGCCGTACCTCGGCAGCCACGACACGGCCCGGTTCGCGACGCTGGCCGACTACGACGGCAGGGACGAGGCTCACGACCGGTCTGTCCCGAACAACCAGTGGTCGGACACCGCCGAGGCGCCGGCGTCCTCCGATGTCTATGAGCGGGTGCGCCTCGGGATGGCGTGGCTGCTCGGGCTGCCGGGGGCGCCGCTGCTCTATTATGGAGACGAGTACGGCGAGTGGGGCGGCGTCGACCCGAACAACCGCAGCCTGTGGCGTCCGGAGGCGGAGCTCACGCCGGACGAGCTCGACACCCTCGACTTCGTGCGCGCGCTCGGCGCCGCGCGCCGGGACGTCCCCGCGCTCCGCCGCGGCGCCTACGTGAACCTGACCGCCACGGAGGACACGCTGGTCTTCGGCCGCCGCCTCGCCCAGGGCAGGTCCGCTGTCGTGGCGCTGACGCGGGCGGCCACGGCGCAGGACATCTCGGTCGAGGTCGCGCAGTCGCTCGGCCTCCCGGAGGGCACGGAGCTCACGGACGCGCTCGGCGGCGAGGCCGCGGTGGTCTCCGCGGCCGGCACGCTCTCGATGACGATCCCGCCGGGCGGCGCGCTGATCCTCGCGCCTTGATCCGCTGGCCGGCGCCTCGTCGAGCGAGGCACCCCGGTTCCGTGAGGATGGAGAGATTGAACCACAGAGGCACAGAGGGCACAGAGGTAGAGATAAAGAACAGAATATAATGTGCAGAGCGCACAATCACTTTCTTCTCTCCTCTGTGCCTCTGTGCCTCTGTGGTTCAATCTCTTCTCATGAAACCTCCTGGAATCCCGCTCACGACCGCGCTCAGGAAGCGACGCGCACGAGCAGCTTGCCGAAGTTCTCGCCCTTGAGCAGCCCGATGAAGGCCTCGGGCGCCCTGTCCAGCCCCTCGACGATGTCCTCGCGGTACTTGATGCGGCCCTCGCGGATCCACCGGCTCGTCTCCTGGAGGAACTCGGGGCGTTGCTCGGCGAAGTCGCCGACGATGAAGCCGCGCAGCATCAGCCGCTTCGAGAGCACCTGTCGCATCAGGTCCGGCAGGCGGTCTGGCCCGGGGGGCGGCGCTGTGTCGTTGTAGTGGGCGATGAGGCCGCAGACAGGCACGCGGGCGAAGGGGTTCAGCAGCGGCAGCGCCGCCTCGAACACGGCGCCGCCGACGTTCTCGAAATAGACGTCGATCCCGCCGGGGCAGGCCTCCTTCAGGCGCTCGGCCAGGTCGGGGCGGCGGTGGTCGATGCAGGCGTCGAAGCCGAGCTCGCTCACGACATGGTCGCACTTCTGCTGCCCGCCCGCGACGCCGACGGCGCGGCAGCCCTTGATCTTGGCGATCTGCCCGACGATCGAGCCCACCGCCCCGGAGGCGGCCGCGACCACCACGGTCTCGCCCGGCTTCGGCTGGCCGAGGTTGAGCAGCCCGGTGTACGCCGTCATGCCCGGCATGCCCAGCACGCCGAGCGCGGTCGAGACCGGCGCGAGCGCCGGGTCTACCTTGCGCACGTCGCTTCCATCGGTGACCGCGTACGCCTGCCAGCCCGTCCTCCCCTCGACGATGTCGCCCGGCGACAGGCCGGCGACGCTCGACCGGAGCACCTCGCTGACGGCGCCGCCGACCATCACGTCGCCGATCTCGACCGGCGGCGCGTACGACTTGCCGGCGTTCATGCGGCCGCGCATGTACGGATCCAGCGACAGATAGAGCGTGCGCAGCAGCGCGCGGCCCTCGCCGGGCTCGGCGAGCTGCTCCTCGATCAGCTGGAAATCAGACACCTTGGGCTCGCCGGACGGCCGGGCGGCGAGGACGATCTTGCGGTTGCGCGGGGTGGTCATGGTGCGGCTGATCGTGCGCCACCCGGCGGAGATTTCCAGAGGAACTCGGCGACCCGCGGGGATCCAGGCGAGCTGAGCGAGCGGCGCGCTCGACCTGCGCCCGCGGCGCGACGCGTGTCCAACGCCGGGCAGCGGGAAGGGGGCAGAGCCCGCGATGCGCGATTGAGCTCCGCGGGCATCGAGGGTATGTCGAAGCTGCACGATGGAGTCACTCGACGCGATCCAGCTGCCGGCGGAGCTTCGCGGGCCACCCCCGCGCCCCTGGACGGCCCTGCGCCACGCCCGGCACCAGCTCGCCGGCGTCGGGTACGCCTTGCTCTTCTGGGCCGTGCTCCTCGTGGCCGGCTCTTTTTACCGGCACATCTCGTTCGTCGAGACGGTGCTCGCCTTCTCGTTCGCGCTCATGCCGTTCGTGCTCCTGTATCAGGCGCTGGGCAGCTACACCGCCTGTCGCCTGGCGCTGCGCGGCGCGCCTTCGCCCGCGCAGATCTACGAGGGTGTCGTCGTGACGAGGTTCGGGACGGTGAAGATCTGGCACGTCGTCATCGCCGGCGAGCACGTGCGGATCCGCGCCGACGCTCCGGTCGATCGGAGCATGGTCGTCCTCGTGACGCCCGAGGCGGGCGGTGGGAAGCGCAGAGTCGGCGTGTACCATCCCCGGGTCGGGATCTGCACGTCGCTCGTGTGAGCCGCGCTCCTGCCCGGCGCGCAGGCGCCGCGCGTCGCGTCGCTCGCTGACGGGCCTACCTTCGGCCGGCGCGCGGATCTGCCTCGATGGAGGAGATGAGCTGGGACGGGGATGAGCTGGGACAGCGAGTGAGGCTGTAACAGCGAGTGAGGCTGTGATGGGGGCGAGGCTGTGACGGGAAGCGAGGCTGTGCTCGGCGGGCCGGAGCGCTCGATGAGCCCTCAGCCCGCCATGGCGGCCTCCAGGGCGTCTGCCCTCAGCCCGCCGACTTCACGAGGCGCAGGCGCTTCTCCGCCTGCCCTCGCTCGTTGAGCCGGAGCTCCGACGCGGCGGGCGCGCGGCGCCGCACCGGCTGGTGCAGCCGGGCGCTCGCGAGGATGGCCTCGCAGAGGTCGCCGAACTCGTAGCCCGCGGCCGCCGCGATCTTCGGCAGGAGGCTCGTCTGGGTCATCCCCGGCAGGGTGTTCACCTCGAGCACGTACTCGTTCTCTCCGCCGGTCACGAGCAGGTCGACGCGCACGGCGCCGGTGCACCCGATCGCCTGGGCCGCCCGCTCCGCCAGGTTGAGGACCCCGCGGTAGCGGGTCGGCGGGAGGCGCGCCGGCATGTGGTACTCGGTCATGCCGGGCGTGTACTTGGCCTCGTAGTCATAGAGCCCCTTCTTCGGGACGATCTCGATCGCGCCAAGGACCTTCCCGTCCAGGATCCCCACGTTGACCTCGGTCCCGGCCACGAACCGCTCCACGATCGCGGCGTCGTCGAACTCGAACGCCACCGCGAGCGCCGCCTGGAGCTCCTCGAGCGACCCGGCCTTGGCCACGCCGAGGCTCGAGCCCTCGCCGCGCGGCTTCACGATGACGGGGAACCCGAACGAGCCATGGATCGCGTCGAGCTCGTCGAGGTCCTGGTGCGCGCCCACAGTGTAGTAGGGAGGCGTCGGCACGTTGTGCAGCCGGAACATCTCCTTGGCCTTGAGCTTGTCCATCGCGAGGGCGCTCGCGAGCACGCTCGACCCGGTGTACGGGATCTGGGCGAGCTCCAGGACGCCTTGCACGCACCCGTCCTCACCGAGCCGCCCGTGCAGGGCCAGGAACGCCGCGTCGAGCTGCGCGCGCTGCAGCGTGGCGCAGAGCTCCGTGCCGAACCGGTCGCCGAGCGCGATCCGGACGACATCGTACCCGCGCGCCTCGAGCGCCTCGGCGACGGCCGCGCCCGAGCGCAGGGACACTTCGCGCTCACCCGACGAGCCGCCCATCACGACGCCGACCCGCCTCCGGACTTGCCGCTCCACCATCGAAGAACCTCCGTCGCCTTCCGTGAGGACACCAACACCACGCCAGCGTCTCCCGGTACAGTCAGACTGCCGAAGAGCCGCTGCGCAAAAACCAAGCCAGCTGCTCCCAAGGCCCGATCACGGCGGCCTTGCAGCGGGGGGGCGGTATTCCTGAGCTGTGGTTGAGGAAAACTGCGCCCGCCCGCCGTGTTCACCTACCCACGGCGCGCTGACAGCCAACCCGGTATCAAGGCCAGCGGCGGAGGTCAACTAAACGGAGCGATCGCGCCGTCGGGGGAGGCGGCCGGGGCAGTTGCCTCTCGAGCGTGTTCGGCAGCACAGGACGTGGAGGACGTGAAGGCCTGCGCCGCGCGCTCCTCCGTCCGGGTGCGGCGCGGGCCGCGTCGTGCCCTTCGCGCCCCGGCACGGCACCACATCAACCCATGTTGGGTGTACTCGACCGGCGCTCGTATCTCACCGCTCATCGCGCCGCATGAGCCATGGCGAATGCAGGTTGACGCGAAATGATGGCTTCTCGTTGTGAGGGCGTTCGCATACGGTCTATCCACCGGCAACCTGCCGTCCACTACCCCTTTCAACAGAGCGGGTCTCGCATGTCGCACCGTGCACTGTCGTTGCTGATCGCGGCTGGCGTCACCGTGACGGGCCTCCTTGCCTGCAGCTCCCCCGAGGAGGGCGCGCCGCCGTCGCTGTCGTCCTCGTCCGCCTCGTCCGGGTCCGGTTCTGGGCCGGATCCGGTACCCACGACATCGCCACCGGACGAGGACCCGCCGGACGAGGACCCGCCGGACGAAGACCCGCCGGACGAGGACCCGCCGGACGAGGACCCGCCGGACGAGGACCCGCCGGACGAGGACCCGCCGGACGAAGACCCGCCGGACGAGGACCCGCCGGACGAGGACCCGCCGGACGAAGACCCGCCCTTCGGGGTCGACGCTCCGGTCTCGGGCCCGGCGCTCGGGAACCAGGACATGCCAGCGGCCGCCTTCAACGGCGACGAGTATCTGGTGGTCTGGGCCGACTCGCGCCCCGTGAACGCTTACGCCGCCCGGGTGAGCCCGGAAGGGGCCGTCCTCGATGACGTCGCCTTTCCCCTGCCGCTCGAGAACATCCACCTCGACGTCGCCTCCGACGGCGACGGCTTCCTCGTCGTCGGCCGGGGCGCGCGGCCGACCCCGGCCGGCGCCTCGCCTGGCCTCGTGGCGGCGCGCGTGAGCGGCGAGGGCCACCTGCTCGGCACGAGCCTCATCACGGCCGCGACCCCGGACAAGGTGAAGGTCGCCTCGAGCGGCTCCGAGTACCTCGTGCTCTGGGAGGAGTGGGGCAGCACTGCCTCCGCCCCGAGGTCGCTGCGCTTCGCGCGGGTCGCGCTGGACGGCGCCGTGCTGGACCCCGGGGGTGTCCTGCTCGATGACCAGCTCTCCCTGCTGGCCAATGTCGCCTTCGACGGGACGAGCTACGTGATCGCCTGGAGCAGCGCGAAGACGGACAGCGGACAGGTGATGACGATCGACCCCGGCGGCGCCGTGCTGGAGGAGGCGTCTCTCCCGATCTACCCCGACGACATGGACTGCCAGGCGGGCCGCTGCCTCGTCGCGTGGGGCGCCTTCGAGTGTCCCCCCGAGATGGGCGACGAGTGCGACCCCATGTGGGATGGAGCCTACCGGATCAGGGCCACGTGGATGACGCCGCGGGGCGAGCTGCTCGACCCCGCGGGCGCGTTGCTCGGGTCTCCGTGGGCCAATGACGGCCGCATCGCCGTCGGGTTCGACGGCGCGAACGGCGCCGTCGCGTGGAGCGCGGGTCAGGTGGAGTGCTCGGAGGACGAGGTGCGCTTCGCGTACCTCTCCCCGGACGGCGCCGCCGTTCATCCCGGCGGCCTCGTGCTCCAGGGCTCCGCCGGGGACCCGGCCGTCGCCTCGGCGCAGGGACAGCTCTTCATCGCGTGGACCGACGAGCGCCTCGGGACGTGCAGCTCGAGCGCCTCCATCTACGGCGCGCGCATCGCGCCCGAGGCGGACGTGCTCGACCCGGACGGGGGCGTGCTCGTCTCGAGGAGCGCCAACGCCCAGCTCCACCCCGCGGTCGCCTTCGACGGCGAGGGCTTCGCCGTGACCTGGAGCGACGATCGCAACGCCGGGCTCTCGATGCGGGAAGATATCTACCTGAACCGCGTCGACGCCGCGGGCCTCCCCGTCGCCCCGGCGGCCACGCAGATCGGCGCCGGCGCGGCGAAGCAGGTCTTCCCCCGCGTCTCCTTCGATGGAACGGACGCCCTGCTCGCCTGGTGGGATTGCTCCTATCCCAACTTCCTGGAGGTGGAGTGCGCGGTCGGGGGAGCCCGGGTTGGAGCTTCCGGCGCGACCCCGCAGGTCTTTCCGTTCTTCACCTGGACCAACCCGCGCCTTCCCCCCGCGCTGTCGAGCGGCGGCGGGCAAACGCTCGTCGGCGCTTACCGCGACATGAACGGGCTCGGGCTCGCGGCCTTCGGGGCGGACTACACGAGCGCGTCGGTCTATCCCGAGTACGATTTCAGCAGCCGCATCGCCAGCGCCTCGGACGGCGTGAACCACCTGTTCGTCTGGGTCGAGGATCCCCGCTACGGCGGCCCGCTCTTCGGCGCCCGCGTCGCGCCCGACGGCACCGTCCTCGACCCTGACGGGTTCCCCATCACGCCGCCCGACGCCCGCGTACTGACCTTCTCGCTCGCCTACGGCGCGGGCGAGTACCTCGTCGCCTGGCACGACGCCACGACCGGCGCATCGCGTATCCTCACGACGCGGGTGAGCCCCGACGGCGCGACGCTCGATGAGGCCCCGACGGTGATCGCGGAGCACCCCGAGTGCCTGGCGCCGTGGCGCAATGACTCCTGGACCCAGGTCGCGCGGGTGAACCTCGGCAGCGCCGCGGTGGCCTTCGACGGCCAGCGGTTCGTGCTCGGCTGGAAGGCGTGCGGCCCCGCGAGCGAGGACGTCTACGGCGCGCTCGTCGGCGCCGACGGGGCGCTGCTCACCCGGTTCCCCGTCACCGCGGACGCTCACCTCGACGACCCTCCGGCGCTCGCCGGCACCGGCGACGGGACGGCGCTCATCGCCTATCCCAGCTTCCGCGCCGAGCCTCCCTTTGGCACCTGGCGCGTCGTCACCCACCACGTCGACGGCACGGCGTTGCTCGACGCCACACCGGCCCCGTCGGAGTAAGCCTTCACGGGAGGGGCTCTCGTCCCGAGGCATCCCCTCGAATTCTTCAGAAAATTCACAGGGAGGCGGGGAGACGGGGAGGAAAGATCTTCAAATACTCCCCGTCTCCCCGCCTCCCTGTTCAATTTCTCCGCTGAAAATGGCTGCAAAATGAGGAGAAATGAGGGGATTCCTCAAGCTCTCGCCCTCTCCCGTGACTGGCACCCGACCGGCGGATGCGCCCTCGCTGCGCTCTCTCGGAGATGTCCGCGCGCGTGGACGCTTGGACACCCGGCCCGCCGCTGCGGCCAGCTCATGATGTCTCGACACGAGAGAATGACCTGATAATTCCCCGTCGCTCTCCGGAAGTGGCTGCACTCGGAAGTGGCTGCGATCCCGCACGAAAAAGATCTTTTCTGCTCCTCATTCTTACACCCTTTGGTAGGCTCTCGCTCAGCCCATGCGGAGAACTCTTGGCGCCTGTGGGTCAGGCTCGATCCTGCGGAGTCCCTCGGCTCGGTAGTAGAGGACACACTGCGGCGGCCTCATCACACGACCCGTCGAGCGTGCGCTGCGCGTGCGCTCGTGAGATGCCAGGGTAGGATGCCTGCGTGCTCGTCTCTGACCTCGTCGCCACCTCCGAGCGTGTCGCCACCACGTCCAGCCGTCTCGAGAAGATCGCCGCCCTCGCCGACCTCCTGCGCCGCCTCTCGCCCGAGGAGGTGGAGATCGGCGTCGACTGGCTCGCCGGTCGGCTGCGCCAGGGCCGGATCGGCCTCGGGCCGGCGATGGTCACCGAGGCCCGCCGCGCCGGCCCGGCCGCCGCCGAGCCCGCGCTGACCCTGGGGGAAGCCGACGCTGTCTTCACGGACATCGCGCGCACGACGGGCGCCGGGTCTGCGGGGCAGCGCCGCGCGGCGCTCGGCAGGCTCCTCGCCCGCGCCACCGAGCTCGAGCGCGACTTCTTCGCGCGGCTCCTCGTCGGCGAGCTCCGGCAGGGCGCGCTCGAGGCGGTCATGATCGAGGCGGTGGCGCGCGCCGCGGGGCTGCCGCCGGCCTCGCTGCGGCGCGCCGTCATGCTCGCCGGCGACGCGGCCGAGGTCGCCAAGGCCGCGCTCCTCGAGGGGGCGTTCGGCCTCCAGCGCTTCTCGCTGCAGCTGCTCCGCCCCGTGCAGCCGATGCTGGCGCAGGCCGCCGACGACGTCGTCACGGCGCTCGGCGAGCTCCGCGCGATGGCCCTGGAGTGGAAGCTCGACGGCGCGCGCGTGCAGGTGCACAAGGCCGGCGACGAGGTGCGCGTCTTCAGCCGCAGCCTCAACTCCGTCACCAAGGCGGTCCCGGAGATCGTCGAGGCGGTGCGGGCGCTCCCGGCCCGCTCGCTGGTGCTGGACGGCGAGGCGATCGCGCTGCGGCCGGACGGCGCGCCCCACCCGTTCCAGGTCACGATGCGCCGCTTCGGCCGCACGCTCGACGTGGCCGCGCTGCGCGCCGATCTGCCGCTGCGCGCCATGTTCTTCGACGTGCTGCACCTCGACGGCGAGGACCTGCTCGACCGGCCCGGCAGCGAGCGGGCCGCCGCGCTCCGCCAGGTGCTCGACCGGTCGCTGCGCGTCCCGCGGATCGAGCTCCCGACGGCGGCCGAGGCCGAGGCGTTCTTCGCCGACGCGCTCGCCCGCGGCCACGAGGGCGTGATGGCCAAGTCGCTCGCCGCGCCCTACGAGGCCGGGCGGCGCGGCAGCTCGTGGCTCAAGGTGAAGCGCGCGCACACCCTCGATCTCGTCGTGCTCGCGGTCGAGTGGGGGAGCGGCAGGCGCCGCGGGCTCCTCAGCAACCTGCACCTCGGCGCCCGCGACCCTGGCGCCGGCGGCTTCGTCATGCTCGGCAAGACGTTCAAGGGGATGACGGACGAGATGCTCTCCTGGCAGACGCAGCGGCTGCTCGAGCTCGAGATCACGCGCGACGCCTACACCGTCTATGTGCGGCCGGAGCTCGTCGTCGAGATCGCCTTCGACGGCGTGCAGGCGAGCCCGCAGTACCCAGGCGGCCTCGCGCTCCGCTTCGCCCGCGTGAAGCGCTACCGCCCCGACAAGGCCGCCGCCGACGCCAGCTCCATCGACGAGGTGCGCGCCATCCACGCCGGTGCGCTGGCGCGCGAGGCGGCCGAGCGGGCCGCGCCCGCGCGCGAGGCGGCCGAGGGCGGCGCGCCCGCGCGCGACGCGGCCGAAGGGGGCGAGCCGGCGGGGGGCGGCGACGGGCCGGCCGGGGGCGAGGGGGCGTGAGGCGGGCCGGCCCGGCGCTTCAGAGCGGCAGGTGGGCGAGGAGCACGTCGCCCGAGCCCTCGCTCCGCAAGATCCCGTAGCCGCTCTGCGCCTCGCCGTGGAAGCTCGTCACGAGCGAGAGCCTCCCGTGTGCGTCGAGCACCGCGGCGCCCAGGCCGAAGGACCCGTTCTGCGTGTCGATGATCATCGTGCCGACCTCGGCGATGTGCCGCTGCGACCCGAACGCGCCCGTCGCGGGCTCGTACACCGCGACGTAGCTCCCCCGCACGTCGACCGCGCCGCCGCCCAGGTCGAAGGGTGCGCCGATCGAGGCGATGAGCGCGACGCGACCGTCGGGCGTGAACGAGAGGCTCGTCCCGCCGACGTGGGCCGCGGGGAGCACGTTCGCCCACTGGACCGCGCCGTCCGGTCCGGCGAGCTTCGCGAGGAACGCGCCGCCCGCGCTGTCGGTAGGTCCCTTGCCGAGGTCGGCGCCCGCCGCGAGCTGGCCGGCGACCAGGACGTCGCCGCGCGCGTCCACGAGCAGCGCCTGGGCCTCGTCGCCGAGGCCCAGGCCGTGGTCCTCGGGCGCGCCGAAGTGCCTCGACCAGAGGTGGGCGCCGGTCCGGCCCGAGTACTTTGCCACCCAGGCCTCGTCTCCGCGCAGCCCGGTGATGGGCCCGCCGCCGAGATCGGCGCCGTCGGAGAAGCTGCCGGCCACGAGGATGTCGCCGCTCGGGTCCACCGCCACCCCGCCGATCGGCGCGAGCGAGGAGGCGCTGCCGGAAAGGCTCCCGAGCCGTCGCTCGAAGACCGGCGTCCCGTCGATGGCGAGCCTGGCGAGGAGGAGGCTGCCCCCGGACTGGCCGGCGACGATCACGCTGTCGTCGGGGCCGGCGGCCACGCGGCCCGCGAGATCGTCGCCGGGGCCGCCGATGCGGCGCGCCCAGCGCAGGTTGCCGCGCCCGTCGAGCGCGACGGCGAAGAGGTCGTGGTCCGCCGGCGCCTCGAGCGACAGGGCGCCGACCTCGAGCGGCCCGCTCGCGTAATGACCGACCACGACGACGCCGTCATTGCCGAAGATGGCGGCGCCGGTGCTCGTCACCAGGCCTCCGCCGAAGCGCTGCGCCCACTGCAGGGCGCCCTCGTCGGTGTACTTGGCCACGAAGAGATCCTCGAAACCGGCGGGCGCCGTCGGGCCCGCGCCGAAATCGGCAGGCCCGCGCGAGCTGCCGGCGACGAGGACGTTCGCGCCCGGGTCGATCGCCAGGGCCATCGCCTGCTCGATGTCGGGGCCGGCGATCTGCCGGTGCCAGGCGTCCCCCGGCGGAAGCGGCGCGTCGCCTCCCGCGCCGCCTCCTCCCGTCTCCGCCGCGCCGCCTCCCGCGCCTCCCCCGCCGGGCCCGTCGCCCCCGCCGGGCCCGTCGCCCCCCGCGCCCCCACCGCCGGGCGCGTCGCCGCCCCCTCCGGCCGGGCCTGCGGCGAGCTCGGGGACCTGGAGCTCGCCGCAGCCGGCGAGCGCGATCGAAGACGCGAAGAGAACCGAGGACAAGATGCGCATCGGAGGACCTCCACCGGCGAGGCTAGATCTCCGGGCGCGGACCGCTCCTTAAGCCGCCCTTAATCGCGGCCGTCGCCCCCCGTCGCCGGCTCGACCGCGACGTGGTGGACCGGCAGCGCGGGATCCAGCGAGTATCCCTCCCCGTCC
This sequence comes from Sorangium sp. So ce321, assembly GCF_051530195.1. Classification (NCBI taxonomy): domain Bacteria; kingdom Pseudomonadati; phylum Myxococcota; order Polyangiales; family Polyangiaceae; genus Sorangium; species Sorangium sp. So ce321. The sequence continues at coordinate 11,352,276 of NZ_CP150329.1, forward strand.
CTCCGGAGCCACGGCTTGAGGCCGAGCTTCCGTAGCTGGTTCATGGCGACGTAGATCCGGTTCGCCGCCGCGCCCGGGAGGATGCGCTCGCCGGGCCAGCCCGCCTCTTGCAGCGCGGCGAGGGAGAGGCCTCGGCCCGGGGCGCGGCGCTGCTGCTCGGCCAGGGCGACGAGCAAGCGCCGCGCCGCATGACGCTCGCGCAGGTCGTGCCACGACCCCCCCGGCGGGCGGCAGAAGCGCGCGCCTTCCGTCAGCAGGAGCTCGCGCTCGCCGCCCTCGCCGCGTCCCTCCGGCAGCCCCAGCGCCGCCAGGCTGCGCTCCAGGATCCGGAGCAGCAGCCGCACGTCGTCGGAGCGGCTCGCGCTCGACGGCGCCCCCTCCGCTCCTTCCCGCGCGCGCGCGATCTTCCGCCGCGCCGCCCCCGCGCGCGCCGCCGCCTCGTCCCCTTGCCCCGCGCGGCGCGCCGCCTGCGCGAGCGCGACATCGACGAAGCCCGACGCCACCCGCGCGAGCTCCACGTCGGGCTCGTCGCCGAGCTGCGCGAGCAGCCGCTCGGCGGGTTCCAGCGCGCGCCGCGCCTCCTCCACCTCCTCCAGCGACGCGAGCGCCGCGCCCAGCCGGCAGAGGGCGATCGCCTCCGAGCGGCGGTCGCCCACCTCGCGGAGCAGCGCCACGGCGCGCCCGTGGCAGGCGCGCGCCTCGGCGAGGCGGCCCTCCTCGTGGTGGAGCGCGCCCAGGTTGCCGAGCGTGATCGCGAGCAGCCTGAGGTCGCCCACCTCGCCGAGGATCGCGGCCGCGCGCTCGTAGCGCCGCCGCGCCTGCGCGGGCGCGCCGCGCTCCTGCTCGAGCAGGCCGGCGTTGGTCGAGAAGATCCCCTCGAGCCGGCCGTCGCCGATCTCCGCCGCGATCGCGATCGCCCGCTCGTAGTAGCCGGCGGCCTCGCCCTCGCGACGCTCGTCGTGGTGGAGCGCGCCGAGGTTGCCGAGCGCGCGCCCCTCCGCGCGGCGATCGCCGAGGGCGCGGTGGAGCGCGAGCGCCTGCTCGTAGTGTTCGCGCGCGCGCTCCATCTCGCGCCGCCCGTGGTGGAGCACGCCGAGATCCGCGACGATCCCCGAGAGGAGCGCCTCCGCGCCGAGCGCCGCCGCCTGCGCGCGGGCGCGCCCGAGATCCTCGAGCGCCGCCTCCGCCTGCCCGCGGAGCCGGCGCGCGCGCCCCCGCGCCGCGAGCGCCCGGGCGACGACGAGCGGATCCGCCGCGAGCTGCTCGGCGGCGGCGAGCGCGCGGTCGAGCGGCTCGAGCTGGGCGCCGAACGGCCCGCGGGTGCTGAGCACGGGCTCCACCGCGCACAGCGCCCGCAGCGCGCGCTCGGCCGCGGCGCGGCGGCCCTCGCCCTGCGGGCCCGCGGCGCGGCTGCCCTCGCCCTGCGGGCCCTCGGCGACGGCCGCGAGCGCGCCCTCGACGGTGGCCGCGAGCGCGCCCTCGGCGACGGCGAGCAGCTCCTCCAGGTCGCCCGCGATGCGGTTGAGCGCGTCGAGCGCGCCGCGCCGCTCGAAGTCCGCCGCGGCGGCCTCGCCGGCGGCCAGGTAGAAGGCGGCGTGCCGCTCGGCCGCGCCCTCGCGCTCCCCGCGCTCGGCGAGCTTCTCGGCGGCGAGCTCCCGCACCCCCTCGTAGAGCGCGAAGCGCGTCGCCCCGTCGCTCCCCGGGGGCGCGGCGCGGAGCAGCGACTTGTCGCGCAGGGCCTCGACGCGATCGATCGCGGCCGCGTCGGGCTCCGCGAGCACGGCCGCCGCGGCCTCGAGCGTGAACGGCCCGCGGAACACCGAGCAGCAAGCGAGCGCCCGGCGCTCGCGGTCGTCGAGCAGGTCCCACGACCACTCGATCGCGCCGCGCAGCGTCGCCTGCCGCGCCTCCCGGCCGCGCGCCGCGCCCGCGAGCAGGTCGAGCCGGCTCCCGAGGCGCGCGAGCAGGCCGCGCACGCCGAGGACCCCCTCGCGCGCCGCCGCGAGCTCGATCGCGAGCGGGATCCCCTCGAGCCGCCGCACCAGCGCGGCGACGTCGGCGAGGCGCTCGCCGTCGGGCGGCGGCGGCGCCGGGGCGCGGTGGGCGGCCGCGCGATCGAGGAAGAGCGCCACGGCCGCGCTGCGCTCGGACGAGCCCTCGGCGGGCAGGCCGAGCGGGCCGAGCTCGTAGCTCACCTCCCCGGGCAGGCGGGTGCGCTCGCGCGACGTCACGAGGAAGCGGAGCTCGGGCGCGGCGCGCACCCACGCGTCGAGGGCCGGCGCCGCCGCCTCGATCACCTGTTCGAGGTTGTCGAGCACGAGCAGCGCCCGCCCTTCCGCCGCGAGCGCGCGGCCGATCCGCTCGACGAGCGTCGCCTCCCGGCGCCCTGCCGCGACCTGCGCGCCGATCGCGCGCGCGACGGCGCCGCAGACGGCGCGCAGATCGCGGCAGGCGGTGAGCTCGCAGAGCCACACGGCCTCGCCTGCCTGCGCCTCGGCCCACCCGCTCGCGAGCTCCAGGGCGAGCCGCGTCTTGCCCATGCCCGCTGGTCCCCACAGGGTCACCAGCCGGTCGCCGCGCCGGAGGAGCTCGGCGATCCCGGCGAGCTCGCCCTCCCGGCCGATGAAGCGCGACGCGGGCAGGGCGAGGCGCTGCCTCCGCGGTCGAGCTGCCTCCGCCACCCGCCGAGCTTCGATCGGCACGGGGCGGAACTCAACGACGGAGCTGGAGCGCCGCGGAGGGGGAGATCAGGGCCGATCGAGCGGGGTCACGAGGAGGTGCTTCCGCGCGCCATCGACCTCGACCCGCACCTCGATCCCGCGCCGATCGATCTCGTGGAGCGAGCGGATCGGCGTCACCTGCGCGTAGCGGTCGCCGGCGCCGCACCAGGTGCCCTGGAGCGCTGGCGCCTCGGCGCCCTCCGGCGTGTGGACGACGACCCCGGTGCGGCAGCCGCTGTCGACCGCTGCGTAGAGGCCCTCGGCGCGGTCGAGCGACGCGGGGCGCAGGTGGAAGGCGAGCTCCGCGCCGTCGGGCGTGCGCAGCCGGCCGGCGTCGCCGCCGGGCTCGGCGCTGGCGGTCCACCCGCCTTTCGCGAGGGAGAACGCGCCGCTCGCGTCCGCGGGCCCCTCGAACCAGCGCGTCATCGTCGCGTAGCTGCTCGCGCCGCCGCAGACGTAGAGCGTGACCTGGCCCTCGCCGCGCACGGCGGCGACGACGGCGTCCGTGCCCTCGACCGCGCCGACCGAGGTCTCGGGCGCCGGGTTCACGGCCTCCGCCGCGCACCCGGCGGAGAGCATGAAGCCGAGCGCCCCGGCGGCGCGCGCGAGCGCGCGGGCGCTCTTCAAGCAGTAGAGAACGATCTCCCCGGAGCGATGAAACAAGCCCATGGGGTCGTATTTTAGCCGAGTCCCAGGCGGAGGCGCCGGTGATCCGCGAAGGGCGCCGCCGAGCTCCGTACCTGCAAGCGAACGCTGACTGGCGCGAGCCTTCGCGAAACCGGGCTCGAAAGAACCGCCCAGATCTACGCTGCTGGTGACTGGCGGGATTCCGATGCTCCCGCGGCCCTGTTCACCGTCGCCGGTTCACCGGATCGGGTGCGGAGCCCCGGCTAGCGGCGGCGTTTCGACGCCCGGCACCGTCCTCCCTGTGGCCCTTCGAACGTTGACACGCGCGGAGCGGCACTGGTAGGGTAGCCCACGGCCCACGCAGGGGTGGATCCGTCAGTCGGAGAGGGGAAGACCGATGAACTATCGGCTGGGTGGCGCCCTGCTGGCGGTGCTCACCTGCGGCTGCTCGATCGTGGATCCCAGCGACCGCGACGAGCTGAGAGACCGGATCGCGGCGATGCCACTGCAAGCGATATCAGAGCTCAAGAGGTGGGGCATGAACACCGCGGCGGTCAGGTGGCTTAGAAGCAAGGACGAAAAGGATCAGGTCGGCAAGCTTCAATGCCGCTACCAAGCCGGTGGTCAGTGGACCAACTGGGCCGACCAGGAACCTCCGTTGACTGTCGCCGACATGCTCTATCATCTCATCAAGACCCCTTTATGGATAACTTATGAGATGGCCAAGGACCAATGGGAATCCGTGGAGCGTCAAGCCAGGAAAACGGATCTCATGAACAGCCTGCCAATCCCTGGCGGAGCGACCGTGGAGTGCCGGTTTGTGTGGGACTTCCGCTACGATCCGGAGAAGGTGCCGGTCGAGCTGACGGACCCCGACGAGTTCGACTCGGACGACATCATCGATGCCATGATCGCGGTACCGGCACCGCCTCCCGGATGGGCCTTTCCTGAGCTCGTCCCGCTCCTCTGTCCGCTCGGCGCCGGGCCGGGCTGGGGATGCCCGCCCACGCCTACCGACCCGACCGGTGGTCAACCGACAGACCCGACCGGTGGTCAACCGGGAGATCGGCCGTGAAGTGGTGGTCAAGCTTCCCGCCCGGAGGGGTCCAACTGCGCGAAGCGGTCGCCGGACACGGCATCTTTACAACCAGGGACCCCGAAACATGGAAGTGGGACCTCGAGAATCTGGGCAGGCATTGCGCCGAAGCGTGGCGCGACGACCTGCTCGAGGAGGACCGCGCATGGGCAGAGCGACACCGCGAGAAGTTCGCGCGGTGGATCGACGACTCGCGACCCCCGGGCGTTGGCCAAGGCAACGCAGGCGCTCCCCCGAGCCGCCACGGACGCGTCGACGGGCAGCCGGCCCCACCCTGGCCGATGCTGCTGGAGGCCGTCCAGAGCGCGTTCTTTGCCATGCTCGAGGCGTTCAAGAAGGAGCGCCCCGGCACAAGCGAGCTTGCTGCGGCCGACCCGACGTCTCGCCTCCACAGGACCTATCTCTGGCGGACGCTGACGTCCGACGACACGACCGAGGAGCTCCGGGCCCAGGCGCTCCGCGCTTTCCGGAGAGGGTTTCGGATCGGGCGCCGCGGAAAACCGAGGACGCTGACGAGGCCAATCCCGCCGATGCTGCAGCCGCCCGTCGGCTGGGACGTCGCGCCTGATCTCCCCGGGCCGAGTGCCGCGCGCGACCGCGCGATCAGGGCCCTGCCGCCGCCGGCCAGTCGAGAGGAGCTTGCTTCACGCGAGCAGGAGCTCCGCGCGCTCTATGCGAGCGCATGGCGGGAGGACGTCCCGGAGGAGGACCGCATCTGGGCAGCGATATACCGCGACACCTGCACGATGTCGGTCAATTACCGCTGGCGGAGGGCCCTCGCGCAGAGCGCCTACGAAGGCTATCTCCAGAGCAGCGATGGACGCTTTGGCGGGGAGCCCGCTCGACCGTGGATGAGCCTGAGCCACCACACCTCGGAACCATGGTGCTCTTTCGTGGATCGCGTCGTGGAGGCGCCCGAAGGCGAGAGCGATCTGGCAACGGCCGAGGCGGCAGTATGGGAATACTGGGACACGCTCTACCGGGAGGCGCCGCCGTGGGACAGCGACCCGGACCAGGCGCACTGGCTCGCGGCGCTCCGCGCTGCTCGAAGAAAGGCGCAGGCCGACGATGGGCCGCCGGATATGGACGAGTAGCGCGCTGACCGGGCCGTGCGCCGCGATTGTCGCGCTGTCACTCATGTCCACGGGCGCCCAGGCGGAAGAAGGCGCGCCGACGCGATGGCAAGTCGACGTCAAGGCGGCCTATGTCGTGCTGGGGACCCATGCCGCGCGGGCGACCGGCGGCATCATGCCGTCGGTCACCGGCATGCGCCGATGGCCCGTCCGTGACGCCATGGACATCGGCATCGGCGCCGACGTGGGGCTTTTCGGTCTCGGCGGCGGCGCACGCTGGCTCGGCGTCCTGGGAGGCCCGACGGCGTCAGCCCGGGTCATGCCGTTCCGCGCGCCCCTCTCCTTCGAGCTCACGGCGCGGCTCGACCTCGGGCGCATCCCCGTGTGTAACGCGTGGGGGTTGTGCCTACGGTACCTCGGGTTCTTTCCAGCCGCGGAGCTCGGGGCGGCCCATCTGTCGACGCAGCACGTGGCGGTCGTGGCGACGTGCGGCGTGCGCTTCATCAGGACGCTCGCGTGGTCTGGTGTCAGCGTGGAGCCCGCAGCGGCTGGTCGGATTTCCTGGTAGGCGTGACCGCCCGATTGGGGGAGGACCACCGGCCGACCGTGGCCGAGTCTCAGCTACTACGCCGCCGAATCCTGGCGTGCTTTCGCGGACCGCGTTGAGGCCGCGCCCGAAGGCGACGGCGAGCACGAGACGGCCGAGGCGGCAGCGCGAATGCTGGCACACGCTCTACCGGGAAGCCCCGCGGTGGGACGGCGATCCTTCCCAGGCGCACGGGCTCGCGGCGCTACGCGCTGCACGAAGAAAGGCGCTGGCCGGCGATGCGCCGTCGGAGAAGGCGCATCAGCCCCAGGGGAGCCCGCCCGGCTAGTCGGCCCCGCTGCAGTCCGAGACGTGAAAGACCGCCGTCTCGAGGCGCGCCCCCATGCCGTCGAAGTTCCGGATGATGTCGCACGGCCCCGCCGCCACGTCGGCCTCGTACGGGTCGCGTTGCTGCTCCTGGACGACGATCACGCATGCCCCCTGGTACAGCTTTCCACCAATCTCCGCGGATACATGGGGCAGACCGGCCTGGTCCACCAGGTCGAAGAACGAGAAGGCGGCCCCCTTCTCCTGCACCGTCACGCTGAGCTCGCTCCGATTGCGTATGATGCACCCTCCTGCGACCTCGCCGCTTGCATCCACGGCCCTGGTTCCGTTGCCACCCGTGTCGAGCACCAGCTCTTCGCCATCCCGCGTGATGGTCACCTTGCCCGAGACCTCGGGATGGGGGACGCACCCGCTGGTCGAGGTGCAAAAGGCAACCCAGAGCACCGATGAAAGCGCATACGCGAGGGCAGTTGCCAGCTGCTCGCTCATGTGGTGCATTCGCCGTAGCTTTGAGGGATCACCGTCGGCGGGTTACCCGCGGGGGCGCAGCACATCACGTGCTCTTCGCCATTTTCTTCCACGTAGATCGCATGGTCCTCGTACCCCTCCCAGCAAATCTCCTCCACTTCGGTCGGGATGACGCAAAGGATATACCCGTCCGGGATGTCCTCTCGAACAACGCCGGCGCAAGCACGTGCAAATGTCGGCGAATCCGGGGCGGTGGAGGAACCTTTTCTCCACCCGTCCCAGAGAACCTCGGTTGCTTCCGCGCAGCTTGGCGCCTCGTTCTGCGTGCCCTCCCAGAGCCACACGGCGGGGTCTCCCTCGTGGGGGCCTGAGCCGGGGCAGTCGAGATCGGGGGAACAACCTAGCCCAGCACTCACGCCGATGAACAGAAGAACGCATCGCATCGACAGAAGCCCTCCTAGTACGACGCAGGACCACAGCTGACGTCGCCGGCCTCGCAATATGGCCGGCGCAGCTCGGATTTCGCCGCCAGGCCTGCTCGTCGCGAGAGCGCAGCCCGCGGGCGGCGGTCCGATTCCGTTGGGACAATCGGCGCCAGAACTGGCAGCGGCGGCAAGCGCTCCCCTTTCCGCGGCGCCAAGACCTGCTCCGCCAATTCTGTCGGGAGCTTCTCCGCACGGCGCACGATCCGAGCCGGACGAGTCAAGAGCACACCCGCGCACATCGCGACGATTGCGGCGATCGAAACGGCGATGCGGCCGGCGAGCCTCCGAGGCGACGTTTCCGCAGGGTTGCTCCGGTCCATCATCGGTGCTCGCCCCGGTGCTCGGACGAGGGAGGGCGGCGGTGGCAGCTCCTGCGGAGCGGCAGCCGTCCGCGATGGCACGTCAAGAGGAGGAATCTCCGGCGGCGGAGCTTCCTCGTCGTTCAACAGCGAAGCCACCGGCTCGACCTCGGGCAAACGGGCGTCCGGCTCTTCCGTCACCGGAGCTGGCGAACGCGGACTCTCCAGATGGGAGCTGCGCAAGGTCGACGGCATTCCACCTGCGGCCGAGGCCTTCTCGCCGCCGCCCGGTTCTAGGTCCAGCGTGGCCCATGCGTCCACGAGGCCCTCGAGCACCGTGCTGAAGTGGTCCACGTTCCTGTACCTGCGACGCGGATCCTCTTCCAAGGCCATCTCGATGACGGCAGCGACAGCGCGCGGTATCTCGATCGGGATCACAGGCCTGTTTCGCTGCGCCCCCAACGTACCAGGCTGACCGGCGTCGAGCGAGCGACGGCAGACGAGCTCGTAGAGCAAGGTCCCAAGGCCATAGACGTCGGCCCGTGGCCCCACCCGGTCGCCGCTCAGCAGCTCCGGAGGCGCCACCAGCGGCTCCCGCGCGGCCTCGTGCGGCTCGATCCGGAACAGCCGGACCAGGCCGAACTGGCTGATGCAATAATCCCGATTCGACGTGATGAACACGCGATCCGGCCCCAGCGCCCCATGGCACCAGCCCAGTGCGTGGCAGCGCTGGATCGCGCGGGCGATCTCGATCACCATGCGCAGCGCGGTGACCCCGAGATCGGCACCACGCGTCGCGTCCTTGATGCTGATCCCGTGGCTTCGCCGGCACGCGACCCAGGCGGAGAGGCCGCCCGCGTCTCCATAGAGCACGGGCTCGACCTGCGGGACCGCTCGCGCGATGGTCTGCAAGCGCTGAAGCTCGGAAGCGAAGGCCGTCCGGTCCATCGGTTGGCCCTCGCGGAGGTGCAACCAGACGGTCGCGCCCTCGTCGCCTACCTGTTGGGCGAGGAACGTGCGGACCATGCCGTCGTGCATCTCGCTGAGGATTCGGTGACCTTCCCAGATGATACCAGGCTCTACCACGAGAAATGCACCTCCGCGCCAGCCCTGCGCGCGCGGATCTGGGCGCCGTTCGGCAGCAACGCCACCACGAGCGTCGCAGCACCCAGCGCGGTACCTGCGACGAGGGCTGCCGTGCTGATGTGCTGCTGTACCTCGATGGCGTGCAAATCCTCCAGCAACTTCGGGTTCCCAGCCGAACGGGGCTTGCACATCTCGGTCTGGAGGGCGCTGTCCTCGAGCGATGCCACGATGTGCAGCACGATCCCGGACACCAGGAACGCCCCCGATGCTGCTGAGCCCGCGTAAAGAAGCCACGGCGCCGGAGAAGCCGTCGGTTGTGCCGGCGCGCCCGCCGGCCTCGCCGGCGGCGAAGCAACGGGGCGAAGCGCCGCGGGCTCCGGGCTCAGGAGGACCGCCCGCGATGTTCCCGCGGTGACACGCACGGTGGAGCGCGCCTTCCGGCCGTCCGGCAACACCGCAGTGACCTCATGCTGCCCGGGCTCGACGTATATCCGGCCGGCCTCGTCCACGAGCCGGCCGTCCACGAGCACGGGCGCTGCCCCGGCAGGCGCGAACACATGGAGTTCCGCCACCTGCCGGCGGGTCGCGGCCAGGTCCGCGTGCCGTGTGTCGTGGAGTCGCCGCTCCTGGGGCGTGGCCGGCGGGCGCATCTCCTGCACACAGCGCGTGAGCTCCTCCGCGGCGTCCACCCAGCGCCCGAGGCGACGGTCGAGCTGCCCGAGCTGGCAGATCCCCACCGTGGATCTCTCGAGATCGTAGATCTGCGCCCACAGGTCGCGGGCGCGCGCGACGTCCAGCCGATCGAGGGCCGCCTCCGCCTCCCTGACCAGGGCTGCCACGCGCGGCGACCGTGGTAGCGAGGGCGGTCGCGGCGGCGGCGCGGCGAAGGCCGGTGAAAGCGCGAGGAGGAGCATCGTGACGGCCGCCGCTTTCGACCAACAGACGACCCATGCAGAACGCAACAAGGTTCACCTCGGCCCAACGCGGGGACCGGACGCCGCGCTGGCCCAATCCGGCGCGGCACCACCTTACTCCGCCCAGCCTCGCCGGAGCAGCGTCTGTTCCTCGCGCAGCGATGAATTACCATGGGTCGCCTGGCGCTGTGAATCCTGCACGGCCCCCATTTGCCGCCCGCGGACGCATTCCAGTTCGCGACCCAAAATTCTCATCATCCAGCGGCTGGTGTGCTCGCGCTGGAGAACCGCGCCCCACCAGAGCGGCGGCTCGTCGCGGCAGCGCTGCCTGCCTCGACAATTGCATGGGCGACTCGACAAGCTCCCTACAGGAGCTCTCCTGCGGCGCCGCGTGCGACGTGAGCTGCCTGGCCGAGTGCAGCGCGGAGGCCGCGGTCCCTTGCGAGGTCGAGCGCCAGGAGGAGCTGCTTCCCGATCTGCGCGCGTCGTGCGCGGCGGACATCGACACGAACGTCACGCTGTTCTGTGACGATACGGAGATCGAAGGCGTCGAGGACAGGGTGGCTTGCGTCGATGCCCTGCTCGCGATCCGAGAGTAGCGCGGACGCGAGCGCGATGCCCTGGGAGGTGGCGCGCCGCGCTCTGGGAGTGCGCGCGGGCCGGCCCCCTCACTCGCTAACGGCCGCAACGGTAGCCGCGCGGAGTTCGGCGAGGTGGCCCCACCTGCGCCACCGAGCGGCGAGCTCGACGTCATCGAGGTGGACGCCGGCGCGCGGGGCCGCCGTCGATGTCCGACTGGGCGAGGGTGCGCAGCAGGTCGCGTAGGTCGAGGAGGACACGTCGGGTTCTGGTGACTCGCCGTTCGCCGACCATTTGGTTGACGAACACTCCAGCCGCGTAACCGCGTGCGCACCAGCGGACGCTCGGGACGGCTCGACCCCCATCCGTTGCGGTTTCGTGGCAGATTTTCTCTTTGACGCCCAACCCGCGGCCAGACTATTGGCCCGCGGTTCTCAGCGCGCATCGTGCGCAGCGGCCAAAGGTTTTCACCCGGGGAGAGACGGTGAGGGCGTCACAGCGACGGATCTCATGGGCAGCAGGGGTTGTCCTCCCGCTCCTTGCTGTTCCGGCGCCCGTAGAAGCGTACGAGCTGAGCGCCGGTGTGAGCCTCGGGTGGCTCCAGGCCGGTACCGTTCCGCGCCTCGCGGTGGGACCGCACGCGGGCATCTCGTGGCCCATCCAGCCAGACATCCTGTTCACGGTGCACGACCTGTGCACGATCCTGCCCCCGAGCCAGTGTGCACGATCCTGCCCCCGAGCCAGGAGGACGGGCCCGGGGTCTACAACCAGACCTCGGTTGACATCGGGTACGCGTGGAAGGACGGCAACGTCAGCGCGGGGCCCTCGGTCGCGCTCTACGTCATGCCGGCGTGTGGCATCACCTTGTGCGGCCGCGTCGGTGGCTTGGCCGTAGGCGGCCACGTGCAGACCAACGCGTACGTTGCTGGACCGCTGGGGGTGTCGGTGAGCGCCAATGTGGATTGGGTCGGTCGGGGCAGTCTCGTGATGCCGGGCTATGTGTCCGTCGTCGTTGTTGCTGGTCCTGTGCTTCGATGGAGTGCCAAATGAACGCGAGAATAGTACTGTTATTGATCGTGCCCATATTGGTTTGGGCGCTGGCGGCGTGCAACTGGACGATAGGAGACTGCTACCCTGTCGGGGAAAGAACGTCGGGTGCAGGTGCCGGTCCAGGCTCGGAGCCCCGCCCGGTCTACACCTCCGCCGGATCCGGGGACTTCGGGGCGGAGCCGCCGGACGGCCCGAACGACGGCAGCGAGCACAAGCTCGCGTGCAACGAGTGGGAGCTCGAAGACGAAGAGGAGAGACCGAGCGACATCCCGGAGACCACAACATACAGCCCGGAGAGTCCGCGAGACCAGTGCCCCGGATTCGGCGACATAGCCGGAAGCGGAGCAACCTTCTTGACCTGTAGCGGTGCATGCAGCTCGAAATGTCCGAAGCCTGGAATGGCCCACTTTGTATGGGTGAACTTCGAGACATCGGATTTCCCGTTTGTTACCACTGTCCAGGATGACGGAAAGGGTAAGGCCGGAGGGTACCAACAGGCTAAGGCAAACCTGAAGTTCGAGCATCGTTTTCCAGGCGGTACCACCGAGTGGTACTGTTCTCTCACCATCAAGATGCCGCTCCGGACTGAGTTGATGGGGATAATTGATGCACTCCGTGCTGCCGAAATCAGCGAAGAGATTACGGAGGAGGTCGGACAGCTCATGGACTACAATCTTCCGCCGGGGATCTTCTGTCACAGGTTTCGCCTCGGTGTGGAGGCTGCGTTCAAGCTAAAATATCAGGGGCTCGGCGCCTCGGTGACGCATCCATGAAAATAGCTCGCTCCGAGCTGCTCGACGTCGTCTACCGCTTCTACCCGCGGGGCATACATTGCTTCGAGCGCGTCCACGTACCTCCCAACGAGCCCTTCTACGGCGACACGGAGGAGCACCGCCGCCTGGTGGAAGCCGCAAACCGCGGGCGAGCGGAGTACCCGACGTGGGAAGCGATGATCCGCCGACTGGGGGACCGATACGGCCTTCAAAACGAGTCGCTCAACCTACTGACGGGGGGAAGTGAGCCGGCGTACTCGGCACGCATCTGGCTCACCGACGAAACGGCGCTCAGCTTCCACATATCCCTGCTTGGGCCATACTACGGGATCCACCTCCCCGGCATCCCCGAGGAGGAGCCGGTGGCGCGCGAGATCACTGGGGAGATCGAGGCCACGTACCCCGGCTACCAGACGATCCCCGTAGAGCTTGGCAATGAGGTGGTGCCAGACGTGTCGATGGATTGGGCGTTCATGGGCGAGGCGACGATCTACGTGTGCCTCTTCTCGCGTGTCTGGACTTGGGTGGATCCGGTGTAGCCCTTCCCTGGCGGCCGCCGTGCACGTGGCTGAGCTCGTGCGCTTCGTCTTCGGAAGCGCTCGCGGGGAGCTCGGCGGCGCTCCGCCGCCGCGGCGCGACCGTGGCGATGCGCGCCGGGGGACCTCGGGCGGCTCGCACCGGCAGGGGATCCTCTCCTCCAGGTAGAAGCGCCGCGGGAGGTCGGGGCTGGCGCCGTCCACCTGTCGCGCTCGGCAACATCGCCAGCATGCTCCTCGAGCGCGGGCTCGGCGCCGCGGCCTGGAGCGGCCGCGGGCCGGCGCGCTGCCGGCAAGGAGCTCGAGGTGAGCTCGGAGGCCTCCCCTCCGCAGCGGCGCGTTCGTGGCGGCGCGCCGGAGGGGAGCTCGGGCGGCCCGCACCTCCCGCCACGAAGCAAGGCCACGATGCCCGCCCGGGCCTCCTCGGCCGGCTCCGCCGCCAGTCCGCACGGGCCGACCGGCGCGATCGCAAGGCCGGCGCCGAGGGCGCAGCTGAACCCGCGCCGGCCAGCGACGCCGTGGCGCCCGGAGACGCCGACGATAACGACGATGATGACGATCCGTTCGACGGCGCCTGAGCCGGTCGCTCCTGACCCCACACCACGACGGGTCCCCCGCGCTGGGGCCCGACGCAAGACATCTTGCTCGATCAGCCGCCCTCCACCCCACGAAAGTAAGACATCTTTCTTTTTTCACCGCATGCAGGCCGCTTCACGGCTGTCCAGTCGCGCGGAACGGGTGTCAGGCGACCACACGGGTAAGATGCCTCACCGCCAAGCGCCTCCAGGCAGCAATCCACAGTAAGATTAATTACATCAAAGCGCCGCCGGCCGGCAGTCCCGCGTAAGATGACTCACATCAAAGCGCCACCGGGCGGCGATTGCGGGTAGTTGACTTGCGCCAGGCGCCATCGGGCGGCGATCTCAGGTAAGTCATCTTACTTCGAACCGCCGCCGGGCAGCGAGCGCCGACAGTCAGCTTGCGCCAGAGCGCCGCCGGGCGGCGCTCGCCGCCCGTCAGCTCGCGCCGAGGCGCCGCACGGCGGCGATCGCGCCCAGCGCGCTTGCGCCGCGGGCTCGAGGCTCCCCCTCGGCCCCCGCCTCGGCCCCGCGGCCCCGATCAGCCGAAGCGGTAGTGCTTGCGCACCGGCAAGCGGACCTCCCACGTACAGCTCAGCCCCGCGGGGAACGTCACCAGATCCCCCGCCTGGATGCGCACCGGCGCGCCGCCGCCCTCGGCGGGCGTCACGACCACGTCGCCCTCGAGCAGGTAGCAGGTCTCCGGCTCGTCGTAGTGCCAGGAGAAGGTCGACACCTCCTTCGTCCAGATGGGCCAGCCGCGCGCCCCGAGCTTGTCCAGCTGCTCCTCCGACGGACCGTGCTCCAGCTTGATCGACTCCATGGCTCCCCCGTCCTCGCGCGATGTGCCTCCAGGCCCGCCCCCGCGGCGTCCTCAGCCACCGTCCCGGCCGATGCTAGCAGCTCGGCTCGCCCTGGCGGCACAGGTCGCGCGTCTCGCGCGCGAGCGCCTCCATGCGCCCGAGGCTCTCGAGCAGCGCGTCGGCGTCGAGGCCCGGCGCCGAGAGCGTCGCCTCCACCCGGTCGGCGAAGCGCTCGGGGCACCGCGGCAGCGACCGCGTCCTCTGCACGGCGCCCTTCTCGTTGGAGAGGTAGCGCTCGTTCAGCGCGAAGAGCGCCTGCACCAGGCTGGCCGCGGCGCGGAAGAGACACCCGCTCACGTACAGCACATCGCCGCGCCTCCCCGCCTTGTGCGCCGTGTCGAGCGCGAAGCCGGCCTCCCACAGGAACCTGTCGATGACCGCCCGCCGCAGGGCCGGCGGATAGGGCGCCGCGAGCGCCTTCAGCGGACCGAGCGCGCCCCGCGGGTCGAAGAGCGGCCGGCAGTCGTGGACCTCGGCCAGGTAGATGTGGTTGAGGAAGCCGTGAGGGTGCCCGGGCTGGTAGTCGCACGTCACCTGCCCCGCGCGGCACGCCTCGATCACGCGCCGCACCTGGGCGAGATCGCGGTAGAGCCAGTCGACCCGGCGCCCCTCGATCTCCAGCCACGCGCCCCCGTTGATCCACGGTCCCCAGGCGCCGATCGGCGTCACGACATCGTCGGGGACATTGCCGTGGAGCTCCCGCGCGAGCGGCGCCACGGCGTCCTCGGCGCCGCCCGCGCAGAGCTCCCGCGCGAGCGCGCGCAGCGCCGCGAGGTCGGGCGGGCGCTCCGGCTCGTAATAGATGCCCAGATCGATGTCCGAGTCCGGGTGGCCCGCCCCGCGGGAGAGCGACCCACCCAGCACGACCGCCGCCACGCCCGGGACCGCGCCGAGCCGGGCCGCCACACGCGCCGCCACGTCCAGTGCCTCGTTCACGCCGCCTCCTGTCTCCATGTCGATCCGCTCGATCCGCCGCGAGGCGCCGACCGTAGCACCAAGGCGCGTCCCCTTCGCTGTGCCTGCCGCCGCCGTTCTGCTAAACGGCAACGCGTGCCCGACCTGATCGTCCACCCGGCGGAGCGGCCGCTCATCGGGAGCGTGCCGGTCCCTGCGGACAAGAGCATCGCCCACCGGGCGCTCCTCCTCGCCGGGCTCGCCACCGGGCGCAGCCGCATCCAGGGCGGGATGCAGGGCGGCGACATCCGCTCGACCGTGAGCGCGCTGCGCGCCCTGGGCGTACCCGTCGACGAGCCGACCCCCGGCGAGCTCATCGTCGAGGGCGCCGGGCTCTCCGGCCTGCGCGCCCCGGACGGCCCCATCGACTGCGGCAACTCCGGCACCACGATGCGGCTCCTGTCGGGCATCCTCGTCGCCCAGCGCTTCGCCGCGCGGCTCACCGGCGACGCCTCGCTCTCGCGCCGCCCCATGGAGCGCGTCGCGAAGCCGCTCCGGCTCCGCGGCGGGCGCATCGAGGGGCAGCTCGACCCGCGCAAGATCGGCGAGCTCACGGCGCCGCTCGACATCGGGCCGCTGCCAGAGCCGCACGTGCTCTCGTCGATCGAGTACGAGCTCCCCGTCTCCTGCGACCAGGTGAAGAGCGCCCTCCTCCTCTCCGGCCTCTTCGCCGACGGCCCCACCTTCGTGCGCGAGCCGCTCGTCTCGCGCGACCACACCGAGCGCATGCTCACCGCGCTCGGCGCGCCGATCGACTCGGTCGGCGCGATGGTCTGCCTCGACGCGCTCCGCTTCTCCGGCGCGCTGCCGGCCTTCGAGATCGACGTGCCCGGCGACCTCTCCGCGGCCGCGTTCCTGCTCGCCGCCGCCCAGCTCGTGCCGGGCAGCCGCGTGACGGTGCGGCGCGTGGGCCTCAACCCCACGCGCGCCGGCCTGCTCGAGGTGCTGCGCGACATGGACAGCCCCATCGCCGTCGAGATCAAGGGCGAGGCCCTCGGCGAGCCGACCGGCGACCTGCACGTCGCCTTCAACGCCGGCGCCGGCCTGCGCGGCGGGCGCGCCGGCGGCGAGCTCGCGTCGCGCGCCATGGACGAGCTGCCGATCCTGCTCGGCCTCGGCGCGCGGGCGCGCGGGATCACCGAGGTGTTCGACGCGAGGGAGCTCCGCGTGCAGGAGACCGACCGGATCGCGGCGATGGCGTCGGTGCTGGGCGCCTTCGGCCTGCGCTGCGAGGAGCGGACCGACGGGCTCCTCGTCGAGGGCAGGCCCGACCGGCCGCTCGACGCCGCCGACGTCGACAGCCGCGGCGATCACCGCATCGCGATGACGGCCGCCGTGCTCGGGCTCGCCGCGAGCGGGCCCACGCGCGTGCGCGACGCGGGCTGCATCGCGACGAGCTTCCCCCTCTTCGTCGGGACGCTGCGCGCCCTGGGCGCGCGCATCGAGGTCGAGGGGGCCCGCGCAGCGTGAGCGAGGGGGCGACGGAGCGAGGAGGAGCGCAGGTGACGGAACGGCAGAGACAGGACGACGCGCGCCACCTCTCGGCCCCGGGCGACGGCCGGCGGCTGCGCGTCGCCATCGACGGGCCGGCGGGCGCCGGCAAGGGCACCGTCGCGCGGGGGCTCGCCGAGCGGCTCGGCTACCTCCTCGTCGACACGGGCGCGCTCTACCGCGCCGTCGCGCTCGCGGTCCACCGCGTGGGCCTCGCGTGGGACGAGAGCGGCGCGATCGGCGCGCTCGCCGAGGATCTCGCCAGCGGCGGGCGCATCGCGCTCGAGCGGAGCGCGGCCCCCGCGTCCGCGCCCGGCGCGGCGCTGGACGACAGCCCGGCCCAGTCGAGCGTCGGGGGCAGCGGCATGCGGGTGCTGCTCGACGGCGAGGACGTCTCCAGCGCGATCCGCGCGCCCGAGATCAGCCTCGGGGCGAGCCGGGTCTCCGCCATCCCCGCGGTGCGCAAGGCGCTGCTCGCGATGCAGCGGCAGGCCGGCGCGGTGGGCGGGGTCGTGCTCGAGGGGCGCGACATCGGCACCGTCGTGTTCCCGGACGCCGAGGTGAAGTTCTTCCTCACGGCGCCGGCCGAGATCCGCGCCAAGCGGCGGTACGACGAGCTCGTCGCGCGCGGCATGGCCGTCAGCTTCGAGGCGACGCTCTCCGACGTGCTCCGCCGCGACAAGGCCGACAGCGAGCGCGCCGTCGCGCCGCTCCGCAAGGCCGACGACGCGATCCTCGTCGACTCCGGCCACCGGAGCCCGCAGGAGATCATCGACGAGATGGCGACGCTCGTGGAGGTCCGTGCGCGCGGCGGCTGAGGTCCGCGCCCGCGCCGCCGCCGCCGCCGCCGCCCCCGCCCTGATTGCGCTCGCGCTCGCGCTCCCGGCCTGCGGGGACGCCGCGCCGGGGCTCGCCGGCGAGCGCGGCGCGAGGAGCGCCGCCGGCCCGCGGATCGTCCGGCGCGTCGAGCCGGCCGACCTCATCCCGGCCGACCTCGATCTCGTGGTGCGCGTCGACGTCGCCCGCATGCGCGCCGGCCTGGGCCAGGCGGCCGCGGACGAGCTCGCGCGGCGCGCGCTCGACGAGGCGCCCGACGAGGTGCTGGAGAGCGCCCTCCGCCGCGCGGACGTCGTCTGGCTCGGCCTGCGGCTCGCCGATCTCGAGGAGGGCGACCGCGTCGTCGTCCTCGAGGGCCGCATGGCCGGGCTCGCGCCCGATCCCGATCGCTGGGAGGCGGCGCCGCCCCCGTTCGGCGGCGTCGCCGTCTTCGACCGCCGCGGCGACGTGGACACGCGCGCGGAAGCGGCGCGGATCATCGCGCTCGGCGATCGCGCCGTCGCGCTCGTGTCCGCGGTCGAGGTGAGCAGCGTCGCGCGCGTCCTGCGCGACGGCCCCGACGCGCGCCGCGGCGACCCCTCCGCCGAGGGGCTCGTGAGCCTCGACCTGCGCGCGCGCCGGCTGCCCATCCACCTCGCGCGGCGCTTCCCCTCGCTCGGCGCGCTCGTCGCCGGCGTCGAGCGCGTCCGCGCCGTGGCGTCCCTCGACGACGAGGGCGTGCGGCTCGACGCGGAGCTCGTCGGCGTCGACCCCGCCGGCGCCGCGCGCGCGCGCCGGTTCATCGAGGTGCTCCGCGACAACGTCGAGGACGCCCGCTACGCCGGCCTCATGAAGGCGCTCTCGGTCGAGCAGGTGGAGCGCGCCGTGCGGCTCCGCTGGCTCATCCCTGCGCCCCTCGTGCTCGCCCTGCTGTCCCGGCGCCCCGCGGCCGAGCCGGCGCCCGACGCGCCGTAGTCATACTTACCTGTTGGCTTGTCGAGTCATCCGGCCGTCCCGGCGCTCTCCCGGCTGAACCCGAGGCTCGACACGTAGTAGTTATTTTTACTTGTCGAGTCATCCGGCCGTCCCGGCGCTCTCCCGGCTGAACCCGAGGCTCGACACGTAGTAGTTATTTTACTTGTTCTAGTCATCCGGCCGTCCCGGCGCTCCCCCGGCTGAACCGATGCCCGACACCCTGATCGAAGAAGAAGAGCCGATCCGCCCCACCGTGACCGACGACCCCGCGGCGCCCGCGCCTGCCCCCGGCGGCGACCCCGCCGAGGCGGGCCCCGGCGAGCGCCCGCCCGACGAGCGCCCGCCCGCCGCCCCGCCGCGCCCGGGCCCGCCGCGGGCGGCCGCGTGCCTCCTCGCGGCGATCGCGCTCCTCGCGCTGCTCGCCGGCGCCGCGCTCGGGGTCTACTTCTTCTTCTGGCGCTACGAGCCGACGGCCCGGCGCCACATCCCGGGCGACGCGAACATCGTGATCCGCCTCGAGACCGCCGAGCTCGCGCTCTTCGGCCCCGTGCGCCAGCACTTCCTCCCGCTGCTCGACGAGTCGCCCTCGGGCGCGTCGCGCAAGGCGCGCCTCGAGGCCGCCACCGGCCTGGATTTCCCCTCGGACCTGCGCGAGATCGTGGTCGCCTCGACCGACGCCACGAGCTGGGTCGCGCTCGCGGGCGGGCGCATCCCGAAGGACCGGTTCGTCGCCGGCATGGAGAAGGTCGCCCGCGACGAGGGCTGGGAAGGCTGGCGCCGCGAGGGCGATCTCCTCATCGTCGACGGCACGCTCACGCGCCCGCGCGCCGTGATCGGCCAGGCCGACGACGGCACGATCGTCCTCGGCACGGACGTCGAGATCGTGAACGCCGCGCTGCCCGCGTCGGACGAGTGGCAGCGGCTCGATCTGCCCGAGCAGGGCCCGGTCACCTTCGCGCTGACGAGCGTCGCGTGGTCCGGCGCCGCCGGCGTGGTCTCCTCCGTGCTGCCGCGGGCCGGAGCGCTGTTCCGCCGCGTCGATCACGCCTCGGGCGCCCTCACCCTCGGCGCGGAGCCCGCGCTCGCGATGCGCCTCGCGCCCGCTTCGGGCGAGGCCGCGGCGGCGCTCGCCGCGGACACCCAGGCGCTGCTCGGCAGCCTCAAGCTCGCGCTCGCCGTGCTCCCCGACGTCGCCGGCGCCAGGGACGCGCTCGAGGGAGCCCAGGCCCTCGCGCAGGGCGACCGGGTCGAGATCCAGACGAGGTGGCCCTACGAGGGCCTCGATCGCGCCTGCGCAGACCTCGCACAGCGCGTCGAGCGCGCCGCGCCCTAAAGCGCCCCCTTGAGCCGGCGAGCTCGTCGTTTCTCAGGGAAACGACAAAAACCTCCCGTGGCTCGGTCGTTGCATTGACAGAGGCCCCTCCTCAGACTACAGGCTCGCGTCTCCCGAGGGGCCGGGTGCATCGGTACGCGTGCGCCTGCCCCTCCGTCGCTCGTGCGTGGCACCATGGGTCCACGCCTACGCCCGCAGCGGCGAATCCCAGGGAAGGAAAGGAACCAAGAACGAACAACATGACTAGTAACATCCAAGTGGAGGCTGGCTCGTCCGGGGCGAGCATGGAGAGCTTTGCCGCGCTCTTCGAACAGAGCGTGGAGGGGGGCGATTTCGCGCGTGAAGGAGAGATCATCTCCGGCACCGTGGTCGCAGTGAACCGCGACTCTGTCGTGGTCGACATCGGCGGCAAGAGCGAGGGCGTCATCGCGCTCCGAGAGTTCTCGGACGCCGGGGGCCAGGCCGCCGTCAAGGCGGGCGACAAGGTCGACGTCTACATCGAGAGCCGCGAGAACGACGACGGCCTCGTCACCTTGTCGAAGGAGAAGGCCGACAAGATGAAGGTCTGGGATGAGATCTCGAACGCCTGCGAGGCGGACGAGCTCATCGAGGGCACGATCAGCCAGCGCGTGAAGGGCGGCCTCTCGGTCACCATCCGCGGCGGCGTGAAGGCCTTCCTCCCGGGCTCTCAGGTCGACCTCCGCCCGATCCGCAACTTGGACAAGCTGATCGGCCAGACCTACAAGTTCAAGGTCATCAAGTTCAACAAGAAGCGCGGCAACATCGTGCTCTCGCGGCGCGTTCTCCTCGAGCGCGAGCGCGACGAGATGAAGGCCAAGACGCTCGAGACGTTGACCGAAGGGATGACCGTCAAGGGGACCATCAAGAACATCACCGAGTACGGCGCGTTCGTCGACCTCGGCGGTATCGATGGCCTCCTGCACATCACGGACATGTCGTGGGGCCGCGTGAACCACCCGAGCGAGGTGTTCCAGGTCGGCGACGAGGTCCTCGTGAAGGTCCTCAAGTACAACGCCGACACCGAGCGCGTCTCCCTGGGCCTGAAGCAGACCCAGGAGGACCCGTGGAACCACGCCGAGGAGGCCTACCCCGCGGGCAAGAAGGTCCGCGGCAAGGTCATGTCGATCACCGACTACGGCGCGTTCGTCGAGCTGGAGCCGGGCGTCGAGGGCCTCATCCACGTCAGCGAGATGAGCTGGACCAAGAAGGTCAAGCACCCGTCGAAGCTGCTCGAGGTGGGCCAGGAGCTCGAGTGCCAGGTGCTCGAGGTCGACGCGCGCGCGAAGCGCATCAGCCTCGGTCTCAAGCAGCTGGAGCCGGATCCGTGGATGCTCTTCACGGACAAGTACCACCCCGGCGACAAGATCGCGGGCAAGGTCCGGTCCCTCACCGACTACGGCGTGTTCGTCGGGATCGAGGAGGGCGTCGACGGCATGGTCCACAAGAGCGATCTCTCGTGGTCGGTGCGCGTCAACAACCCGAGCGACCTGTACCACAAGGGCGACGACGTCGAGGCGATCATCCTCTCGATCAACCACGACGAGAAGAAGGTCTCCCTCGGCATCAAGCAGCTCTGGGATGATCCGTGGCCGAGCATGCTGACGGAGTACCCGCCTGGCCGCGTCATCGACGAGTCCCAGGTGGTGAGCATCGTCGACTACGGCGTGTTCGTGCGGCTGCGCGAGGGCGTCGAGGGCCTGATCTCGCAGAGCGACGTGCAGGAGCCCGAGGAGGGCAAGCTGAAGGTCGGAGACAAGGTCAAGGCCGAGATCTCCTCGCTCGACACGGTCGACCGTCGGCTCTTCCTGACGATGAAGAACATCGGCATGGAGCGCCCCGCGCCGGTCCGGCAGCAGCAGCAGAAGCGCAAGGACGACGACGACAAGCCGGTGGCCGGCACGATCGGCGATCTCATCAAGGAGAAGTTCGGCACCAAGCTGGACCTGAAGTGACGTCGCCCGGCGCGCGGCCTCTCTGAGCGCCGCGCGCCAGGTGCGAACGTCGCCGCGTCAGGTGCGGCGGGTCGCGGCGCCCCGGCGCCGCTCGGCTCGCCGTGTGGACCCGATGTCGTGAGAGGCGAGGCCCTTCCCGGGGCCTCGCCTCTTGCTTTTTCCGCGACGTCACGGACGATGCGGCGATGAGAGGCCTCCTTGCGCGCGCCGCCCTCGCGGCGCCGGTCCTCGCCGCCGTGGCGCTCGGCCCCTCCTCTGCCCGCGCCGACGGCCCCCCCTCCCTCACCGCGGCCGCGCCCCCGCCCCACCCGAGCGGCGCTCCTGCTCGCCCCGCGGCCGCGCCCCCGCCCCACCCGAGCGGCGCTCCTGCTCGCCCCGCGACCGCGTCCCTGGCTCGCCCGAGCGGCGCTCCCGCCCGCGCCACGGCCGCGCCGGCCGCGCCTCAGCCCCGCGTCGGCGGCGCTCCTGCCCGCTCCGCCATCGCGCCCCTCGCCGGCCCTGGCGGCGCACCTGCCCGCGCCTCGGGCGCGCCGCTCCGGCTGGCGTCCACGGCGCAGCCGCTCACGCGCGGCGCCGATCCGTGGTTCGGCGATGACAAGGCGCGCCATTTCTGCGCGTCAATGGTCCTCGCCAGCGGCGGGTACGCGCTCGGCGCGCTCGCGACCGAGGACATCCGCGGACGGATCGCGCTCGGGGCGGCGGTCGCGCTCGGCGCCGGCCTGGCGAAGGAGGCCCTCGACGCCGCCGGGTACGGCACCCCCTCGTTCCGCGACTTCGTCTGGGATGCGCTCGGCACGTCCGCCGGGCTTGGGCTGTCGATCTGGTTCGACCTCGCGGCGACGCCGCTCCAGTTCTGAGGCCCGCGGCAGAGGCCGCGGCGAGCGGGCAACTCCGGCGCGAGGACGGCGCGAGGCCGAGGCGAGGGCGGCGCGAGGGCGGCGCGGGGCCGAGGCGAGGGCGGCGCGGGCGACGCGAGCGCGATGAGCGCGCGGTGGTCCCGCGCGCGTGGCCGCCGTGCTAGCGTCTCCGCGACATGGGTAACCCCCTGTGGGCGCCCTGGCGCATCGAGTACATCCTTGCGCCGAAGGGCCAGGCCGACTGCATCTTCTGCGGCATCCCCCGCGCACCCGAGCAAGAACAGCGCGACCGGCTGGTCGTGGCCACGACCGGCCGCGCGTTTGTCATGCTCAACCGCTACCCGTTCGCGTCCGGGCACCTCCTCGTCGTCCCGCACGCGCACGTCGCCTCGCTCGACGCGCTCGATCCGGCCGACCACGAGGCGCTCTTCCGCCTCGTGCGCGAGTCGGCGACCCGCCTGCGCGCCGCGCTCAAGTGCGAGGGCATGAACATCGGGATCAACCTCGGCACGGCTGCGGGCGCCGGCATTGCCGAGCACCTGCACGTCCACATCGTCCCGCGCTGGCCCGGCGACACCAACTTCATGCCGGTGCTCGCCGACGTCCGCGTCGTCCCGCAGGCGCTCGAGGCGACGCGCGACCACCTGCAGGGCTTCTTCGCCGACCTCCCCGCGTCGCGCATCGACGGCGGCGCCTCGGGCCCGGCCGCGCGCGGCGAGGCCACGTGAGCGAGGGCCTCTCGCGGCGCACCGTGTTCCTGACGGTCAGCGCCGTCCTCACGGTGGCGGTGCTCGTCGTCTCCCACGCGGTGCTGCTCCCCTTCGTGCTCGCGCTCGTCGTGGCGTACGTGCTCACGCCGGCGGTGCTCCGGCTCGAGCGCGCGCGCGTCCCGCGGTGGGCGGCGATCCTCGTCGTCTATGCCCTCGCGGTCTCCGGGATCGCGGGCTTCTTCGCCCTCAGCGTCCCGCGCCTCATCGCCGAGGGGAAGGCGCTCACCGTCGAGGCGCCGCGGCTCGCCGCGCGGCTCCGCGAGGAGTACCTGCCCGCGCTCGACGCGCGGCTCCGCCGCTGGTCGGGCCGCGAGCCCGCCCCGCCGATCGTCGCGCCGCCCGAGGTCGACCCCGACGAGGAGCTCGACGAGCTCACCGCGCCGCCCGACGCCATCGCGCTGCCCCGGGAGGACGATCGCGAGCGCCCGCCCGTCCGCATCACGCCCGGTCCGGACGGCTCCTTCGACGTGCGGATCGCCGACGACATCGAGATCCGCGAGGCGGGCGACGGCGTCTGGCAGATCGCGCAGGCGCGCCCGAAGCACCCGCTGTCCAGCGCGAACATGCTCCAGGAGGGCTACGAGAAGGCGGCCTCCTACCTCAAGGAGAACTCGCTCACGGTCCTCCGGATCGGCCAGGCGATCGCGACCGCCATCTCCCGCGGCATCTTCAACCTCTTCATGACGTTGATGCTCGCCGGGTACATCATCCTGACGCACGAGAAGATCCTCCGCTTCTTCCGCGAGCTCTGGCACCCGGGCTCGCGCGACTCGTTCGATCGGTTCCTCCGCCGGCTCGACCGGGGGCTCTCCGGCGTCGTCCGCGGGCAGCTCCTCATCTGCCTCGTGAACGGCGTCCTCTCGGCGATCGGCTTCTGGCTCTTCGGCCTCAAGTACTGGCCGATCCTCTCGGTCGTCGCGGCCGTGATGTCGCTGATCCCGATCTTCGGCTCGATCCTGAGCTCGATCCCGGCGGTCGCCATCGGCCTCACGCAGTCGTTCGGCACGGCGGTCGGCGTGCTCGCGTGGATCGTGGGCATCCACCAGCTCGAGGCGAACTTCCTGAACCCGAAGATCATCGGCGACTCGGCGAAGATCCACCCGGTCCTCGTGGTGCTCGCGCTCCTCATCGGCGAGCACTTCTTCCAGATCACCGGCGCGCTCTTCGCGGTCCCCTGCCTCTCGATCGCGCAGACGATCTTCCTCCACTTCCGCGAGTCCACGCTCGGCCTCGCCGACCCCACGGCCTCGATCCCGCCCACGCGCGGCGGGCAGTTCGTCACCCCCTCGATCGAGCCGCTCCCGCCGCTGCGCGGCTTCGAGACGGTCCGTCCCGCGGTCACCCCCCTCCCCGCCTCTGGTCCCGAGGGCGAGCCCGGCGCGCGCGGCCCCGACACGGCCGCAGGCTAGCCGCGCCGCCCGACCTCGTCCCTCCCCGGGGCCGGGCAGCGCTGGCCGGGCCCGCGCAAGCCGGCTATGAGACCCCCGCGCCCCGCGAGCAGGAAAGCTCGCCCCACGACCTGGACGAGATGAAGACCCCCGGCAAACCCACCCCGAAGAAGCAGAGCCCCAAGCAGCAGCGCGAGCAGGCCGTCGCCGCGCTCCGCAGCGGCAAGCCGCCGGCCGACCCGCTCGCCCAGCTGAACCCGCGCTCGCTCGCCCTCCGCGTCGGCATCCCGGCGCTCATCATCTGGGCCATCGCCCTGGCGATCCCGGGGCTCTGGCCGAAGGTGGCCGCCGGCGTCCTGACGGTCATCGTCGCGGGCGTGATCCTCTGGGCGCTGCGCTTCGCGACCAAGACGCGCGCCGTCGCCCAGATCGTGCAGACCGCCGACACCGCCGAGGCCCGCAAGGACGCGATCGCCAAGCTCGACACCGACTTCAAGAAGGACGACGCGGCCGCGACCTTCGCGAAGGCGCAGCTCCAGATGCAGGAGGACCCGCGGGCCGCGCTCCGGACGCTGGAGACCATCAACCTCGACAAGGTGATGGCCCCGATGGCCGACGAGGCGCGCGCCCAGCGCGGCATGATCCACCTCATCCTGAGCGAGACGGACGAGGCGCGGGCGCTCGTCGACAAGATCGACATGACCCGCCACAAGGAGCCGAAGATCCGCGCCATGATGGCCGCCATCGTCGGCGAGGCGTGGGCCCGGACCGGCCAGGCCACGAAGGCGGTCGAGCTGCTCGAGACCTTCGACCCGAACGACGAGGCGTTCGCCGAGCTCAAGCCGCAGCTGCTCCGCTCGCGGGCGTTCGCCTACGCGTGGGCGAACAACACGAAGCAGATGAAGAACACCCTGCGGAGCCTGAACGGGCTGAACCCGCAGTACCTGAGCGGCTTCGTCACGAGGAAGAAGAGCCCCATGGGCGTCCCGCCGCGCGGCATCCACCCGATGCTCGAGAAGGAAGCGTTCGAGATGCTGATGCGCTCCGGCGCCGTCCCTCGCAAGATGCAGCAGATGCGGCGCGGCTGAGCGGCGGCCGGGCGAGGCCTGCGTCACGCCGGCGCGCGCGCGGACGTGTCGCCTCGCTGCGGGCGGGCCCTTGACGGGAGGCGCGCCGAGCGGGTCAGATCCGCGACCTGATGAGAGGGACCGCGCTGATCTACAGCTCGCATGGCCGCTGCAACGTCATCCACAACGACTACATCGCGCAGCGCGCCCTGCGCGGGCAGGACAACAAGCGCATCCTGTTCCTGCCGTTCTCGGAGGCGCCCCGCGACGGCAACGAGCTGGAGCGGCAGGAGTTCGCGTACGGCAAGTTCCGCTGGTTCTTCCAGTTCTACGAGCGGTTCGGCCTCGAGCACGTGCCGTTCTACTGGACCAGCGGCCTCCGCAAGGAGGACGTCGACCTCCTCTGGCACCACCTCGCGTGGTCCGAGGTGGTGATCCTCGGCGGCGGCTACAGCACGACGGGGCTCTGGCGCTACAAGCAGCTCGGCGCCCAGTTCGACGGCGAGCCCGGCAAGTTCGGGCGGATCCTGCACGAGCGCCGGCAGCGGGGCCTGCTCACGGTCGGGTTCTCGGCCGGGGCCGATCAGCTCTGCCAGCACCTCTTCCGCCGGGTGTGGGACAGCCCGGGCGACAACGACGGCTTCGGCCTCGCGCGCGACACGCTCGTGACGCTCCACCACGAGCCGAGCCGCAACGGCGATCTCTGGCACGCCGCGAGGCGCATGCCCCACTGCTTCGTGTTCGGGCTCCCGAACGACTCCGGCATCAACGTGGACTGGGGCGTGCTCCCCTCGGGCAACCTCTGGCAGGTCCACGAGCTCATCGTCGACACGACCTGGGACGACCCGGCCGACGCGCTCCACATCAAGACGCGGCAGGGCGCGCTCATCGACCATTTCGACCACACGGGCCGCCACTGGGCGTTCCACGGCGGCGACCACCTCGTGCGGATCACGTCGCAGGACGGCCGCTACGACCGGGCCTGGATGACGGCCGGCGGGCGGCTCCTCGACTACTGGACGCGCGAGCCGAGCGGCCACGGGTCGATCGAGGACATCCTCGCGAGCCACTGAACGCGCGGCTCCAGGGGCAGGCGAGCATTGACGCCGGCCCCGGGGCGCGGCATCGCTCGGGGTCGCCTTGCCCGCTCGCCCTTGCATCTTTTGCAGCATCGTCCGGGGCGAAACGCCGGCCTACGTCGTGCTCGACGAGCCGGACGTGATCGCGTTCCTGGACACCCGCCCGCTCTTCCCCGGCCACTGCCTGCTGATCCCGCGCGTCCACCACGAGGTGCTCACCGACCTCCCTGCCGCGCTCGTGGGTCCGCTCTTCACGACCGCGCAGCGCCTCGCGCGCGCCGTGGAGTCGGCGCTCTCCGCAGATGGCTTCTTCGTCGCGATCAACAACCGCGTCAGCCAGAGCGTCCCCCACCTGCACGTCCATGTGGTGCCGCGCCGTCAAAAGGACGGTCTGAAGGGCTTCTTCTGGCCTCGTTACAAATATGCGAGTGAGCGCGAGATGTGCGACGTTCGTGACGCCATCGTGACCGCGTGCGCGGACGGTTGAATCCCGCAGGAAGAACGGTTATCTGGACGTGGAGCCGTCCTAGCTCAGGCGCGAGGCATCCGTCCTTGAGCGGCGCATTTTGCCACACTCCGGGGTTTCGCCCGGGTGGCGTCTTGCGACGCACCGAGCCCGCCGCCAGGTTAAGGAATAGAGCGGGTCTCTCCCCGGTTCGATGGGCCGACAAGCTGTCTCATCCTGAACGATGCTAGGCCTTCGGTCATATTTCCCCCGGATCGCGCTGCTCTTCGCGCTGATCCTCGCGCCGGTTATGCTGGCACGGGGGAACATCAGCCGCGTTGAAACGAGCAACCCCGATGTTTCGGGCGCGTTTCGTAGCGGGTCCGCCGAACCTGACCACGTTGATGTCGAGGCCTTGCAGCCGCCGTCCCGCAGCGGGACCCACCGTACCCGCGCGATGCGCTCGGTGGCGAACGCGGGCGCCGCACCGCCGCGCGTCCTGCTCGTCGCCGACCTCCGGCTCGTCCGCACCCCCTCGCCCGTCCCTCACCCTCCCGTCCGTCGCCCTCCACCACGCCTGCTGAACTGATCGGCTAGCTCCGGCCCCGAGGCGCTCGCCTCAGGGACGGAGGAGCTGGAAACGGAGGTGTTCACGACGACAGCCGCGCTGGAGCAGCGCGGCCAATCTGAGGGTTTGTTCAATGCAGAAGCTAGCTGACGGGTTGCACAAGTTCCATGCCGAGGTCTGCCGCACACATGAGGATCTCTTCCGCCACCTGGCGAGGGGTCAGCGGCCTGAGGCGCTGTTCATCACGTGCTCGGACAGCCGGATCAACCCGAACCTGATCACGCAGACCCAGCCGGGCGACATCTTCATCGTGCGCAACGTCGGCAACATCGTGCCGCCGTACGGCGCCAGCAACGGCAGCGAGGCCGCGGCGATCGAGTTCGCGGTGGCGCACCTCGAGGTCAAGCACATCATCGTCTGCGGTCACACGCTGTGCGGCGCGATGCGCGGGCTGCTCGATCCCTCGGGCCTCGACGAGATGCCGTCGGTCAAGTCGTGGCTCCAGCACGCGGAGCTGACGCGCCGGCTGGTGCACGAGAACTACCCGCACATCGAAGGGGAGGATCGGCTGACGATCACGGTCGAGGAGAACGTGCTCGCCCAGATCGAGAACCTCCGCACGCATCCGACGGTCCGCGCGCGCCTCGCGCGCGGCGAGCTCTCTCTCTACGCCTGGGTCTTCAAGATCGAGACCGGGCAGGTCTTTCAGTTCGAGCACACCACCGGCCAGTTCGGTCCGATGGCCGAGGCGCCCCCGTTGGCGCTCCCGGAGACTGCGGTCTTCCGGCGAGCCATCTGAGCGCCTGACAGGCAAGGACCCAAGACCTCACTCGAACAAGAGAGCCATCCGATGCAGTTCCAGAATGCCACTCAAGCAAGCGCGGGGGCGGAGCACGCCGGCACCCCTGTCTTCACCGCCGCGAGCGATGCAGCAGCCCGGGGGGCGCCGCAGGCGGCACCCGAGAAGGAGAGCGCGCCCCCGCTCGACCCGCGCCTCAGCGCGAACCTCAAGTACGATATCCCCGCCGGCCTGGTCGTCTTCCTCGTCGCCCTGCCGCTCTGCCTGGGCATCGCGCTCGCGTCGGGGGCCCCTCTCCTGTCCGGCATCGTCGCCGGCATCATGGGCGGGCTGATCATCCCGCTCGTGAGCCGCGCCCAGCTCAGCGTGAGCGGCCCGGCGGCGGGCCTCGCGGCCATCGTGCTCGCGGGCATCACCAGCCTGCAGAGCTTCCAGGCCTTCGCCATGGCCGTGGTGATCGGCGGCGTCCTGCAGCTCGCGCTCGGCGTGCTGAAGGCGGGCGCGATCAGCCACTTCTTCCCCTCATCGGTCATCAAGGGGATGCTCGCGGCCATCGGCGTCCTGCTGATCCTGAAGCAGCTGCCCCACGCCGTCGGCTTCGACAAGGACAACTTCGCCTCCGAGTCGTTCAAGGCCGACGGCGGGAACACCTTCACGATGCTGGGCCAGGCGACGCAGGCGATCGAGTGGGGCGCGTTCCTCCTCAGCGCCGTCTGCCTCGCCATCCTGGTCGGGTGGGAGAAGTCGCGCCTCGCGAAGATCTCCTGGCTGCCCGCCCCCCTGGCCGCGGTGCTCGTCGCGACGCTCGGCAACGAGCTGTTCAAGGTGGCGGTCCCATCCCTCGCGCTCGAGCAGAAGCACCTCGTGTCGCTGCCCACCGGCGATCTGTTCAGCGCGCTCCAGCAGCCGGAATGGTCCGCGATCCTGCGGCCCGAGGTCTGGGTGCTCGGCGTGACCCTGGCGATCGTCGCCAGCCTCGAGACGCTGCTCAACCTGGAGGCCGTCGACCGGATCGACCCGTGGCAACGCAAGTCGCCGCCGAACCGGGAGCTCGTCGCGCAGGGGCTCGCCAACGTCGCCTCCGGGCTCGTCGGCGGTCTGCCGGTCACGTCGGTCATCGTCCGCAGCAGCGCCAACACGAACGCCGGCGCGCGCACGCGGGTCTCCGCCTTCACGCACGGCGCGCTCCTCCTGCTCGCCGTCGTGTTCGCCGCGGGGCTGCTCTCGCACATCCCGCTCGCGTGCCTCGCGACGATCCTGCTCGTGACGGGCTACAAGCTGGCCAAGCCGAAGATCTTCGCCGAGATGCACAAGCTCGGCTGGAGCCACTTCATCCCGTTCGTGGTGACGATCGTGGCCATCGTGCTGACCGATCTCCTGAAGGGCATCGCCATCGGCCTGGCGGTCGGCGTCCTGTTCGTGCTGAGGACGCAGATGAACCGCGTGTTCGACGTGATCCACGAAGGGGCGCGCGTGACCATCCGGTTCAACAAGGCGGCCTACTTCTTCACGCAGGGCAAGCTCGTCACGCTGTTCGAGCGGCTGCCGAGCGACACGCACGTGGTCGTCGACGCCCAGGGGGCTTCCTACATCGACCATGACGTCGCGGAGCTCATCCGGCGCTTCCAGCAGTCCGCCCCGCGCCGAAATATCCGCGTCGAAGTCCTCGGCCTGTAGAGCGGTTTTCAGCAGGAATTGGTACACCGTCGTCCGTCCTCCGTCTTCCGTGCTCGTCCTTCGTGCGCGTGCGCGTGCGCGTGCGCGATTCCCCGGAGTCAGCGCGCACGCGCACGAGCACGCGCATGGGGAAGACAGACGGAAGACGTGAGACGTGAGACGAAGGACGTCCGCATCAAACCCGAGCGAAAAGCGCTCTAGCCTAGAGCGACACGCACCCGCCCAGGGGCGGAGGGACGGAGGGGGGAAGTTGGCCCTTCCATTCGTTTCGAGCGACGCTGCACGGATGCGTCCTGCTCTCGATAGAACCAGCACGACAGGCAAAGTCTCCCTCCTCCCCGGCGCGGGTTGAGCATGGGCGCTGGAGCTGCCAGCGGAGCGCGGGGGGGCGCGGGCGGCGGCCTCGCTTATGTGGGGGGCGCTCCTCCGCCGCCGCGCCTGGAAGAGATCCCACGGAAGCCGCTCTGCTTGCTCCAGGGGTACGGGGGGCTGCACCAGTCGTGCGGGGACCTCTACACCCCGACCTCGGTCGAGCAGCTCCGGGTGCTGTTCCGCATGGCGACGCGGACGGGGCGCAGGATCACGTTCCGCGCCGGGGCCCAGTCGTTCGACGGGCAGGCGCTGAACGACGACCTCGTGATCTCGATGAGCCACTTCGACGCCATCGAGATCGACGTGGAGGGGGCGCGCATGACCGTGGGCGCAGGCGCCACGTGGGGCGCCATCGCCCGTGAGCTCGCCGCGCGCGGCTTCGTGCCGTACACGGCCGTATCGACGAGCTACGCCACCGCGGGGGGCACCGTCTCGGGGGACTGCCTCTCTCGCTTCTCGGGCACCGCCGGCAAGGAGGGGCACTACGTCGAGCGGCTGACGCTCCTCACCCTCGACGGGCAGCTGCTCTCGCTAGGCCGCGACGAGGCGACGAGCGCGCTGTTCCACGCGGTGATCGGCGGCCTCGGCTACCTCGGCGCGGTGATCGACGTCACGTACCGCGTCGCCCGCGTCGCCCCGGCCGGGACGCCGATCCGGGTAGAGACCCAGGCGACGCGCTGCACGTCGTTCGAGGAGCTCGCCGCGACGCTCGTCCCCCGCCCCGAGCTGCTCCTGCGCTCGGAAGGAGGCAGCGCGGACGAGGACGGATGGATCCCCGAGGCGCTGTTCTCGATCGCCTTCCAGACGCTCGACGGGAGCAGGGGGATGATCCTCCGGTCGCGGTACGTCGCGGGGACGTCGCTCGAGCTCCGCCCGCTGCTCACCCATCGCCCCCGGCACGCGCTCCGCGTGCCGATCGAGTGGCTGATGCGCGCGTCCGTGGTGAGCCGGGGTGTCTGGACGATCATCGACCGGTTCATCTTCGACGTCTCGCGGCCGTACGTCGATGAGCTCATGGGCTACCTGTTCTTCATGGACGGCAACGTCCTCGCGAAGCGCATCGCGCAGACCTTCGGGGTGCACATGACGACGGTGCAGCAGGCCTTCATGATCCCGTACGACCCGGGCGCCCCGGAAGACAGCCTGCGCCGGCTCGCCAGCTTCCTGAGCAAGGTCGACGAGATCGCCACCCGGGACGAGATCCCGCCGCTGCTGCTCGATGTGCTGCACATCCAGGGCGACCGGTTCCTCCTCTCGGCGAACCACGGGACCGATGGCTTCGCGGTGACGCTCGCGTTCCAGGCCTCGGACGAAGACAGCGTGTGCCGTATCCGCCTGCGGCTCACCGAGCTCAGCGCGCACACCCTCGAGCTCGGCGGCCGGGTCTACCTGGTGAAGAACGTCCATGCGATGGCCGAGCACCTCCAGGCGATGTACGCGCACGCGCTCCCGGAGTTCGTCCGGCTGAAGCAGCTCGTCGATCCCGACGGGCTGCTGCGCAACGAGTTCCTCGAGCGGGTGTTCCCCGCGCACTTCCGTCCGGCGCCACGGCTCGCCCGCCGGTGAGCACGGCGCGCCGCGAAGCACGGACGCCTTCCCCGGTTTCCAGCCCTCCAGCGGCGCGAGCACATGGCCGGGCTCACGGGCGGCTGACCGCGCCCGCGGCTGCCCGCGGCGCGGTCGAGAGCCTTCACCGACCTCGAGCGCCGCGCCCGCCGCCGAGCTTCCTGGCGCCGCCGCGCCTGCCGATCAGGAAGTCGAGCGCCTCGTCGACCTGATCATCGGTCATCGCGTGCCCCGCGCGCGGCTTGCCGAGCGACTTCGAAGGCCATTTCAGCCGGCGGAGCATCCTCGCGAGCGCCACCTGATCCTTGTGCGCCGGGTCCTTGCCGCCCCAGCCCACGAAGACGGGCACGCGCAGCCTGGTCTGCGCGCCGGAGCGCTCCAGGTGCCGCGCGCCGGACCCGCCGGCGAACGCCGCGTAGCCGTCGACCTGCAGCCGCCCGCGCATCGCCAGCGACGTCGCGTAGTACGCGCCGTTCGAGAAGCCGAACACGAGCACCCGCTAGAAGCGCCCGCCCGCGCGTCGCTCGAGCTCCGCGCGCGCGGTGTCCCACTCGGCGAGCAGGGCGTCCTCGTGGGCGGCCTGCGCGGCGGCGGAGGTGGGCCAGCACCACCAGTCCTCCATCGAGGACGCCGATCTCGACACCGCCCGCGGCCCGATGCCCCGCCGGCCGCGCGGCATCAGCACGGCGACGCCGCGCCGGGCGCCGGCCCGCGCCGCGCCCCGCTGCTGCGCCCACTGCCAGCCCGAATCAGGCTGAACGACGCCGTGGAGGAAGATCACCAGCACGCGCGGGCCAGGCGCTTCCTTGACCGGCAGGGAGGCGCACACGTCGCCCGGGAGCGCGATGAGCTCCGGCGCGCACCACCCCGCCGCCGGTGCGGTCGGCGCGGGCGCGGCTGACGCAGCCGCCGGCGTGGGCGCGGGCGCGGCTGACGCAGCCGCCGGCGTGGGCGCGGGCGCGGCTGACGCAGCCGCCGGCGTGGGCGCGGGCGCGGCTGACGCTGCGGCCGGCGTGGGCGGCGTGGGCGCGGCTGCCGCAGCGGCCGGCGTGGGCGCGGGCGCGGCTGCCGCTGCGGCCGGCGTGGGCGCGGCTGACGCTGCGGCCGGCGTGGGCGCGGGGGCAGCCGACACGGGGACGCCCGCGGCCAGGAGCGCGGCCAGGGACAGCACGATCGCGGGCGAGCGCATCGGCGCGCAGTAGCATTTCCACGCCGCCGCCAGGTAGAGCGGCGGTGCTCGCGGAGGCCCTCATCATCCGCGCGCCCTGCCGCGCGCCCCCTCCACGTTGCGCGGATAGCACCCCTGCCCTCGCGAGGAGCAGAATCGAAGGGGCCATCGCGCGCGGCCTCGCTCCGTCAGAGCCGCATCTCGAGGCCGGCGCCCGACGCGCTCACCCACGGGCCCACGGAGCCCGATCTGGCTGCGCTCGGCGCCGGGTCGCCGTTCAGCAGCAGGTAGAGCCCGATGCCCACGGCCGCGATGCCGACACCGCCGAGGGCGTCGCCGATGATCCCCTTGGCGCGCGCGGCGCTCGCGTCCGAGCCTCCGCTCGTGCGCGCGGAGCTCGCCTGCTTCAGGCCGGAGAGGCCGAGGACCGCTCCCCCGGCGACGAATGCGCCGCCCACGCCCATGACGACGATCGGGAGCGTCCGGCTCGGCGAAGCGTCGGAGGAATCAGCCACGGGGGGCAGCCCCCCGGCAGCCGATGCCTGCGCGGCCGCACCTGTGACGGGCGCGAGCGTGATCGGCACCTCGACCGAGGCGCCCGCGCCAACGGTGAACCGGGCCGAGGCAGCGCGGAACCCCGGAGCGCGCGCCACGAGCTCGTGCGCGCCCGGGTCCAGCTCGACGACCTGGCCCGGCGCCACGCGCAGCGGCTCGCCGTCGACGGCCAGCGTGAGCCCATCGACCTTGCCGGGCCTCACGGCGATCGTCGCGCGGCCGACGCGCCCCTCGAGCGCGGCGACCGCCTCCCGCGCCGGCCCGAGGTAAGGCGCGGTCGTCGATGCCGTCGGCTCGGCCAGGAACGCGCGAAAGCTGGCGAGCGCGTCGGCGAGGTGCCCGGACTCCTTCTGCGCCACGCCGAGGCTGTACCGCGTGAGGGGAGCCGGCTTGATCTCGAGCGAGCGCGCGTACAGCGCGCGCGCCTCCTCCCAGCGCCCCTGCCTGGCCAGCTTCGCGCCCTGGACGAACAGCACGCGTGCCGACTCCACGTCGCCTGAGCCCTGCGCAGACGCGGAGAGCGGGGACGCGGCCGTGAGCGATGCCGCGACGAGAAAGGCGCCGAGCCGTCCAGCGCGACAAGGAGAACGCGCCCTCATCGACACTCTCCGCTATGGCAGTCGGTCCCGTCAGGACACCTGTTGCCGCAAGCGCCGCAGTGCGCGTCGTTGTTCCACAGGTTCGTCTCGCAGTGGTGCGCGGCGTCCCCGTCGCAATCGGCAAAATGGGCGTTGCAGGTCGCGGCGCCGCCAGAGCCGCTGCTCGCGCTGCTGGCTGCGCCTCCGCCGCCCTCGCCGCTCCCGCTGCCCGGGCCGCCAGCGCCGCTCCCGCTCCCCGGGCCGCCAGCGCCGCTCCCGCTCCCGGGGCCGCCAGCGCCGCTCCCGCTCCCCGGGCCGCCAGCGCCGCTCCCGCTCCCCGGGCCGCCAGCGCCGCTCCCGCTCCCCGGGCCGCCAGCGCCGCTCCCGCTGCCCGGGCCGCCAGCGCCGCTCCCGCTCCCCGGGCCGCCAGCGCCGCTCCCGCTGCCCGGGCCGCCAGCGCCGCTCCCGCTGCCCGCGCCGCCAGCGCCGCTCCCGCTGCCCGCGCCGCTGGTAGCGCTCTCGCCGCCGCCGCTCGCGCTGGTTGTCGCGCTGCCGCTGCTCGTGCCAGCACCGCTTCCGCTGCTCGCGCTCCCGCCGCTGGCCGCGCTCTCACCGCCGCCGCTGGCTGCGCTCTCGCCGCCGCCGCCGGCCGCGCTCTCGCCGCCGCCGCCGGCCGCGCTCTCGCCGCCGCCGCCGGCCGCGCTCTCGCCGCCGCCGCTGGCCGCGCTCTCGCTGACGCCGCTGGCCGCGCTCTCACCGCCGCCGCTGTCGTCGCTGCTGCTCGCCGTCGAGCCGCTGATCCTGTTGGGATCGCCGCCGCCGCTGCCGTCGTCGGCTTGATCCTCCTGCTCCCCGGCCTCCTCCGTCTCGTCCGGCTTGTCGGACAGCTCCGCGCCGATGAGCGCGGAGCAGCCGCCCGGCCCGATCGCCGCCGCGGCGAGCGCGACCAGGAGGAGCAGCAGGTCGCCAGAGCCGCGGACGGAGCAAGACTTCACCCCAGAATTGCGCATGACCACCTCAAAAATCCGGCGCCGTCGGGAGCGGCATCGACGTTGTTCCGGGCTTCGGACGCGCGGGCGGCTCGGCGGACCGGGCGGACGGTTCGACCCGAGGAGCGCGCCGCTCGCCGCGCCGAGCCGGCGGCTCGGCCCGCTGCGCAGGGGGCTCGGCCCGTGGCTCGGACGGCTCGTCCCATGGATACAGCAGCTCCTCCTCCGACTCGGGCGACGCGGGCGCCGCGGGCAGCACGACCCGCCGCGGGAGCGGCTCTTCAGCCGGCGCGGTCCTCACAGGAACGCCGGAAGCCGCCGCGCGCGGCGCCCCCTCATCGGCGGGCGCGGCCGCCGCGGCGGACACCGCCGGGGTCGCCTCCCTGGGGACCAGCGTGGCGCCCGGATCCACAGCAGGAGCGACGGCTGCGGCCACCGGCTGCGCGGTGCCAGCGCTCGCGCTCCCACCCCGCACGTTCAGCCCCATCACGACGATCACCGGCGCAACGAAGGCGGCGAGAACCCCGACCAGGAGCGCCTTCTGCAGCCGGAAATGGGGAGTGAACCCGATCGGCGCGCCGCTCGGGACCTCCATCATCCTGATCGTGCCGCCCCGCGGCCCGGCGGGCGTGTTCGACGGCTCCGGCGCCGCGAGCAGCGTCCCCCCTGCGCCGCGACGCCGCTGCGCCACCGGCGGTCCGGACACGGTGCCCGTGACCGCCAGCGCCGCCCGCTCCATGGTGCTCGGCGACTCCGCCCCTCGCGCGAGCCACTGGTGCTCGAGCGACGTGCCCGCCGCGTCCGCCGTGATCCCGCGCTCGATCGCCCAGGACGCCAGCGCGCGGCCGAGCGCGCGCATCGACGGCCATCGCTCGGCCGGCTTCTTGGCCAGCCCTCGCCGGATGATCGCCCAGAGCTCCTCGTCGCCGGCAGCGAGCTCGGTCGTCGGCACCGGCTCCCTGTTGAAGATCGCCGAGATCACCGCGCCGAGCGACTCCCCGCTGAACGGCCGCTGCCCGGTGATGAGCTCGTAAAGCACCACGCTGAAGGCCCAGACGTCGGTCTGCTCCCCGACCGCCATCTGGCCGTCGGCCTGCTCCGGCGACATGTACTCCGGGCTGCCGACGATCATCCCTCGCTGCGTGATCGCAGGGCTTGCCATGTTGGCCAGCTTGGCGATGCCGAAGTCGACCACCTTCGGGACATGGCCGCCCGCCCCGTCGGGCACGACGAGGATGTTCGCAGGCTTGATGTCGCGGTGGACGATGCTCTGCGCATGCGCGGTCGCGAGGGCACACGCGACCGGCAAGAGCATCTGGACCGCCTGCCCCGCCGGCATGGGACCGTTCTCCTCCAGCCAGTTCGAGAGCGACGTGCCCTCGAGGAGCTCCATCACCAGGAACGGCTCGCCCGAGTCGGTCTCGCCGAAATCGAACACGCGCACGATCGCCGGATGCCCGAGCCTCGCCGTCGCGCGCGCCTCCCGGAGCAGCCGCTCGGCGGCGTGGGCGTCGAACTGCTCCTCGTGGAGCACCTTGATCGCGACGTCGACGTCGAGCCACAAGCTGCGCGCGCGCCACACGGTCCCCATGCCGCCGGCGCCGAGCCGGCCCACGATCTGGTACTTGCCGGCGAGGACCTCGCCCACGGCGCGCTCCCTCTGCGGCAGCCCGCGGACGCAGGACGAAACCCCGCCCGTGCTCGCATCGCCTCTCCTGGCGAACGATGTGCTCTGGCCGGGGACCTGGTGCTCGTCCTTCATGGGTCGTCCTTCTGCTTCTCGAAAGCAAGCGGCGAACCACGAGCCACTTCCCGGCCTCGTCCGGCGCCAGCGCGACAAAAAGCGCAGCCAGCGTCCTTTCGCGCGCAGGACCAAAGGCGAGCTCAGCGTTGGTCCGTCCTTTCTTGCAGCAACGAGTGAAAGGACCGTCACTCCTCGCGGAGAATCGGTCGCGCGCATCGGTCACGCTGAGGCAATTCGCATCAGGTTCTTTCGAAGGAGCAAGGCGCTCTCCGCGATCGAGGCCCAAGCGCTCTGCTCATGACCTCGATCCGTGCATGAACGCGCCGCATCGAGCTGCCCTCGGGCCCCCGTCGCCCTTGGCCGTCACCGGGGCCCGGAAGATTGCAGCCAGCTCGGCCCGCGGCGGCGCGGCGCTCGGCCCGCGGCGGCGCCGCGCTCGGCCCGTGGCGGCGCGGCGCTCGGCCCGCGGCGCCAGGAGGGCGAGCGACGCGCACCATGGGCGCACCCCCTCGGGAAGATCCTCATCGCTGCGCTCCGCGCTACACTCGGCAACAACGTGGTGCCCACTGCGCGCGAGACCACCCTGGACGAGTCTTTCGGCTCGGGATCGGAGCACCTGCGTCCCAGGAGGCCGATACCTGGGCTGGTGCTCATCTTCTCCGTGGACAGGCCCCGCTGCGACGTCCTCCCGCTGAAGGACGGCGAGCTCGAGCTCGGGCGCGGCGAGGTCGGCGGCGTCCCCCTGGACGACCTGCGCATGTCGCGACGGCACGCGCGCGTGCGCTGGAGCCAGGGCCAGTGGGAGATCGAGGATCTCGACAGCCGCAACGGCACGTCGGTCGACGGCGTCCCGCTGACCGGCACACGCGCGGGAGGCGAGCCGCGCTTCGTGCGCACGGGCTCGTCGGTGTTCGTGATCCAGGCCGACGTGGAGCCGTTCCGGGCGGGGATCTCCACGGCCGGCGGCACGATCCTCGGGCCGACCCTCGCCCGCTCGTGGGACGCGATCGATCGCGCGGCGCGCTCCGGGACGGTGCTGCACATCACCGGCGAGAGCGGGACCGGCAAGGAGCACGCGGCGCGCGCCTTCCACGCCCTCGGCCCGCGGCGCGGCGGGCCGTTCGTCGCCGTGAACTGCGCCGCCATCCCCGCCGGCCTCGCCGAGCGGCTGCTCTTCGGCGCGCGCCGGGGCGCGTACTCGGGCGCCGGGACGGACGCCGAGGGCTACGTGCAGGCCGCCAGCGGCGGGGTGCTCTTCCTCGACGAGGTGGCCGAGCTCGATCTCGGGGTGCAAGCGAAGCTGCTCCGGGCGATCGAGGCGAGGGAGGTGCTCCCCCTCGGCGCCTCGCGGCCGGTGCCGGTGGACTTCGCGCTGGTGTCCGCGACCCACAAGGACCTGCGCGCGGAGGTGGCCGCAGGGAAGCTCCGCGAGGATCTCTTCTTCCGCATCGCGCAGCCGACCGTCCGCATTCCGCGGCTGTGCGAGCGGCCGGAGGAGATCCCGTGGATCGTCGACGCGGCGCTGCGGAGCGCCGGGGCGGCCACCGGGGGCGGGCAGGAGAGCGCGCCGCTCTCGGCCCACGTGACGCTGCTCGAGGCGTGCCTGCTGCGCGCGTGGCCCGGCAACGTCCGGGAGCTGATGGCGGAGATCCGCGCGGCGGCGCAGGAGGCGCAGAGCGCGAGGAGCCAGGTAGTCCAGGCGCGGCACCTGTCGTCCGCGGCCGGGCACGCCTTCGCCCCGCCGCAGCCGAGCGCGCCGGAGCTGCTCGCGCCGAGAGCGGCGGCGCAGGGCTCGCGGCCGCAGCTGGCCGCGGCCGGCGAGCGCTCGGCACGGCGGCCGGCGTCGCTGCCCGCCGACGAAGCCATCGAGGAGGCGCTGCGCCGTGAGGGCGGGAACGTGGCGCGCACGGCCCGGGCGCTCGGCGTGCACCGCACGCAGCTCCGCCGCTGGCTCGGCCGGCGCTCGACGACCGACGAGGCCGGCGACGACGAGGAAGCCGAGGGGTAGGCCCGCGCGCCGCCCCGGAGCGGGGTGGAGCTCGGAGCCGAACAGGACGGCGGGAAGGCGGAAGCTCGATGACCTCCGCGGCTCCCCGCCCTCGCGGGGGCGCCCTCCGGGCGAACGCGACGGCCGCCCGGAGCTGCGCGGCCGATCTCAGGCGTCCAGCACCGTCACCCCGGCCTGCCTCGTCAGGACGGTGGCCGAGTGTCCCGCGTGCAGCGTGTACGCGCCGGGCTCGATCTGCCAGCCGCCCGACGCCCAGTGCGCGAAGGCCCGCGGCTCCACGGTGACGGCGATCTCGACCGTCTGGCCGGGCTCGGCGTCGATGGTGGCGAAGCCGGCGAGCCAGAGCACGGGGCGCTCGACCTCGGAGTCCGGCCGCGACAGGTAGAGCTGGACCACGTGCCGCCCGCGGCGGGGCCCCGCGTTGCGGACCCGCACCCGCGCCTCGACGGCCGCGCCCGGGGCGACGCTCGGCGGCGCGTCCACGTCGAGGATCTCCCAGCGCGTGTAGCCCAGGCCATGCCCGAACGGGTAGGCCGGGGTGACGCCGGCGCGGGCCCAGGCCCGGTACCCGATGTGCAGGCCCTCGGCGTAGACGAGCTTGCCGTTGTCGGGCTTCGTCGAGAGCACGGGCACGTCCTCCTCCCGCGACGGCCAGGTCGTGGGCAGGCGGCCGCCGGGCTCCACGGCGCCGAGCAGCACGTCGGCGACGGCGTTGCCGAACTCCTGGCCCGGGAACCACGTGAGGAGCACCGCGGCGACCTCCTCGCGCCAGGGCATGGTGACCGGCCCGCCAGAGTTCACCAGCACGATGGTGCGGGGGTTCACGGCCGCGACAGCGCTGACCAGCTCGTCCTGGCGGCCGGGGAGCGCGAGCGAGCTCCGGTCGAAGCCCTCGCTCTCGATCGCCTCCGTGGTGCCGACGACGACGATCGCGACGTCGGAGGAGCGCGCCAGCTCCACGGCGCGCGCCAGCTCTTCGTCCCCGGGCAGCGCGGGGACCTCGACGCCGAGGGAGAACGCCACCGCGAACGTGTCCGGGGCGACGGTGTGCGTGAGGGCGACGTCGATCTCCTGACCCGCGGCGAGGGACAGCTCGGCCGCCCGCTGCGGCGGGGCGAGCAGCTGCGCGGCGAGGTCGTCCTTGTCCGGGGCGACCGTCTCGTCGAAGAGGACCTGCCCGCCGGCGGTGAGGCGGTAGGCGCCCACGCCGGCGACGCCGAGCTGGTAGCGGCCGGCCTCGGCGGCCCGGAGCCGCGTCGTCACCTCGATCGTGGAGGCCTGGTTGGCGCGGAGGTCCCCGATGAACGTGAGCCGACCCACGGCGCGGTGCTCCTCGTGCATGACGCCGCCCTTCGCGTCGAGGAGCCGCACGTGCACGCCGTGCTCGCCGGTCACGGGGTCGGTCACCTGGTCGCCGGACACGGGCACGAGGCCCTCCTCGCTGCGGGCGCCGAGCGCGTGGCGCACCTCGACGCGCTGCCCCAGCGCGGCCCGCAGCCCGTCGAGCGGCGACACGGCGTAGTGCGGGTGCACGCTGGCGCTGCCGCCGCCCTGGATCCGCCCCTGCGCGGCGTTGGGGCCGATCACGGCGACGCGCTGCAGGCTGGCCGCGTCGAGGGGGAGCACGTCGCCGTGGTTGCGCGCGAGCACCATGCTGGCCGCGGCGGTCTCGCGGGCGAGCTTCGCGGCCGCGGCGGCGGGGAGCTGCGCGGGGGCGGGGGCGGCCGGCGCGACGCCCTCGAGCGCGCCGACCCGCGCGGCGAGGCGCAGCAGGCGGCGGACCTTCTCGTCGATGGCCTTCTCGGGCACCTCGCCGCTGCGGACGGCGGCGACGAGCGCGTCGCCCCATGGCCCCTTGGGGCCCGGCATGGCGAGGTCCATCCGCGCGCGCGCCGCGGCCACGGTGGAGCGGGTCGCGGTCCAGTCCGAGACGACGACGCCGTCGAAGCCCCACTCGTCGTCGAGCGGCGAGGCGAGCAGCGCGTTCTCGGTCATGGTCACGCCGTTGACCGCGTTGTAGGCGGCCATCACGAGCCACGCGCGCGCGCCGACGATCATCCGCTCGAACGGCGCGAGGTAGAGCTCGCGCAGCGTCCGCTCATCGATGCGGGCATCCAGGGTGAACCGCTCGGTCTCCGAGTCGTTGGCGACGTAGTGCTTGGGGGTGGCGCCGACGCCGTGGGCCTGGAGCCCGCGGACGTAGGCCGCGCCGATCCGGCCGGTCAGCAGCGGGTCCTCGGAGAAGCACTCGAAGTGCCTGCCGCCGAGCGGGCTGCGGTGCAGGTTGACCGTCGGCCCGAGGACGACGTCGACGCCCTTGCGCCGCGCCTCCGACGCGAGCAGGACGCCGAGGCGCTCCAGCAAGGCCTCGTCCCAGGTGGCCGCGAGGGCGGTGGGAGAAGGAAGGCTCACCGAGGGATCGCGCTCGTCCCACAGCTCGCCGCGCACGCCGACCGGGCCGTCCGAGACGACGATGCGGCGCAGGCCGATGGCGGGCTCGGCGTACGTGCTCCAGACGTCGGCGCCCGTCAGCAGGCGGACCTTCTGTTCGAGCGACAGCGCGGCGAGGGCGTCTGCCACCCGCCGTTCGACGGCCTCGGGCTGGTGTTCGATCCGGTTCCGATGAGGAGCAGCATGCGAGTCGGCGACGGCCATGAACCCTCCTGGAAGCGCAGAGACGCCGCCGCGCGAGGCGGCGGGCCAGCACGGTACTTAGAAGCTCCAGGAAACACCAGGTTCACAGGACGGTGACGGTGGCTCGCGATCTCCCGAACCGTGGAGAGCGCTACCACCTGACGTCGAGTCGCCTCGTCGGCGCTTGCTCTCGAGCTCGCTTGCGCGAGCGATGGCTCGCGCGCCCGCGCCGGATCGCGCGATGTGGGATCGCGTGGGATTCATGAGCTGGGGATCGCGCGTGACGTACGTCCCTGCGGTCGACGGCGTGCTCAGGGACAGGCGCAGACCCCGCCGTGGTGCGAGCAGCACCCCCGCTTCACGTAGGTGCAGGTCGGCGAGAGCGTGCCGTCGCAGCAGCAGACGCGGCCCTCGGGAGCAGGCCGCTGTCCGGGGCGCGTTCCCGACCTGCCACCCGGCCGCGCGGCGGAGGGCGTCTCGGCGGCTTCCCGGGAGCGCTCCCTCGCGGCGCCGCGCTCCGCGGTCAGCCGCTGGCCTTTCTCGTGGGAGGCGCGCACCTGGGCCGCGCGCTCGTCCATCGGGTCGGCCCTGGCGAGGTAGCGGAGGAGCGCGTCGCAGGCCGCAGCGTCACCTTGCTGGGCGCAGGCGAGCTCGTCCGCAGCGAGCTCGAGGCTGGCCGCGTGGGCCGCCTCTTCTTGCCGGCGCGCCTCCTCGGCGGCCGCGAGCTCGGCGCGGCGGCGCTCGGCCTCCGCGGCCTCGAGGGCCTGCGTCTGGGCCGCGATCTGCGCCTGCCGCGCCTCGCGCTGCTGCCGGTGCGGGGCGACGAGGGACCTCGACGCGCGCAGATCGGCCTCGGCCTCCTCGCAGGTCGACGCGCACCGGTCGACGCGGGCCTGGGCCTCCAGCTCGAGCACGAGGCAATCCGGCTCGCTGCCGCAGCCGCGCGCCAGCCGGCGCCGGAAGCCGTCGTCCTGAAGGGCACCGTCGCCGCGATGGCAGGCGGCGAGGAGGGCGGCGAGGAGAGGCCAGGCGACGGCGAAGCGGGTCACGAGGGTATTCTTTCGTCGCTGGCGTGGAGACGTCGAGCCCTTGTGCGCCACGGAGCAAGACCGGAGGAGGAGCGCCGTCGTGCGCGCTGCTGCGAAGGTGCGAACGGGGGCGGACCGGAGCGGAGGGGAGCGCGCACGCGCACGCGCACGCGCACGCCGAGGCAAGACGGGAGACGGGAGACGGGAGACGGGAGACGGGAGACGGGAGACGGGAGACGGGAGACGGGAGACGGGGGACGGGGGACGGGGGACGGGGGACGGGAGACCTGTTGCGCAGCGCCGGGAGCGGCGCAATGCTCGCACGCCCTCGATCGGAGTCTCCGCCATGAGCCTGTCGACCGTGCTCCGCGTCCTTGGCCGCACCGACGGCGAGATCCACAGCGTGTTCCGCACCGGATCGCGCGTGTACGGCACGGCGACCGCGGAGTCCGACGAAGATTTCGTCGCCGTCCTCGGGCGCCGCGACGCGAAGCAGGACCTCGCGTTCTCGCCCGGCATCAACGTGGTCGTCCACGGCCTCGACACCTTCCGCGACGCCCTCGCCGCTCACAGCGTCTTCGCGCTCGAGTGCCTGTTCCTGCCGCCGGAGCACCGGCTCAAGGAGGCGCGGCCACCGCTGCCGTTCAAGCTCGACAGGAAGAAGCTCGCCGCGTCGGCCGCGAGCCGCTCCGCGTCCGACTTCAAGAAGGCCGGCGCCCGCTTCGACGAGGAGCCGGAGGCCTCGAAGAAGAAGCTCTTCCACGCGCTCCGGGTGCCGCTCTTCGCCGTCCAGATCGCCGAGTCCGGGGCGATCCACGACTATGGCGCCGCGAACCCGCACTGGCGCGAGATCGCCGCCGACGAGCGCCTCGACTGGGAGCATTACCGCGACGCCTATGGCCCGCTCCGCGAGCGCCTCTGCGAGCGGCTCGCGGCGCTGGCCTCACGGCGATAGCGCCTCTGCCGGCCCCGGCGCGAGCCGCTGCGCCCGGATCTCCTGGTGCATCCAGTGCTCGTCCGTCTGCACGTGCCCGCGCCGCACCCACTTGGCGAGCCGCCGCTGGAACACCGCGTCCGAGAACTCGCCCGCGACGCGCACCACCACCCCCTCCCGCGGGCCGCCGAACGCGGAGGGCTCGGCCGCGAGCGCGCTCGTCAGCGCCTCGAGCTCGCGCTCGCCCCCGACGGTGCCCCGGAACAGGACAGGCACCGTGGGCAGCCCCAGATCCCTCGCCTGGGCGACGACCATGTCCCACTCCCAGAAGAGCCCACGCGCGTCGTCACGCACGCCGAAGACCAGCGAATAGCCCGGCAGGGCGTCGTATTCGATGGAGTGGACTGCATAGCAATACTCGCAGAAGAGCGACATGCCCTCCGAGAGGACGTGCGCGATGCTCGCGTGCGTCGCCTTCGCCAGATCGAAGCTCGGGTGGGACGGAGGGCCCGAGTGCGAGCGCGAGAACACGCTCTTCCGCGTGTACGTGAGGTTGCTCCCGTCGCACTTCTCGGTGATGACGATCTCGACGCCGAGCAGCCCCGACACGTCCGCCATGCGCTTGTCGTCGGACGTGCCGCCGGGCGACCATGGCAGGTGGAACGAGCGAGGGTATTTGGCGGACATGGCGGCG
This sequence comes from Sorangium sp. So ce321, assembly GCF_051530195.1. Lineage (NCBI taxonomy): Bacteria > Pseudomonadati > Myxococcota > Polyangiales > Polyangiaceae > Sorangium > Sorangium sp. So ce321. The sequence continues at coordinate 11,396,759 of NZ_CP150329.1, forward strand.
CCAGGGTAGCACCGGCGCCCCGGCGCGGACATGCTATGTCCCCGCGCCGCGCCTGCGTCCGGCGCGCGCTCGGAAGGGGTGCTCCTTCATGTCCTCCTCGTCCTCGCTCCTCGACCTCCTCACGCCCGATCCGGCGCGTGTCCCCTGGGACGAGCTCCAGGTCTTCGACTGGGTCCGCGCGCTCGAGGCCTGCCCGCAGGACCCGATCCACCACGCCGAGGGCAACGTCTGGATCCACACCCGCATGGTGCTGGAGACGCTCCTCGCGTTGCCCGGATGGCAGGCGTTGCCGGCGGAGGAGCAGCGCGCCGTGTACCTCGCGTGCCTGCTCCACGACGTGGCGAAGCCGGCGACCACCCGCGAGGAGGACGGTCGGATCACGGCCAAGGGCCACTCGCGCGCGGGGGAGCTGCTCGCGCGCCGCCTGCTCTGGGAGCTCGGCGCGCCGTTCGCGCTGCGCGAGCAGGTGTGCGCGCTCGTGCGCTACCACCAGATCCCGTTTTACCTCATCGAGCGCGACGACGCGCAGCGCGTCGCCGCCGAGGTCAGCCTCCACGCGCGCTGCGACCTGCTCGCGCTCGTGGCCGAGGCCGACATCCGCGGTCGCGTCTGCGCGGACATGGGCCGCGTGGTCGACAACATCGAGCTCTTCCGCGAGTTCTGCCGCGACGAGGGGTGTTACACAGGACCGCGCGCCTTCGCGTCGGATCACACGCGCTTCGTGTACTTCCGCTCCGAGGGGCGCCACCCGGACGTGGAGGTGTACGACGACACGCGCGCCGAGGTCGTGGTGATGAGCGGGCTCCCGGGCGCCGGGAAGGACACCTATGTTCGCGACCACCTCGCCGACTGGCCTGTCGTCTCCCTGGACGCGCTGCGGAGCGAGCTCGAGATCGATCCGACCGACACGCAGGGGCAGGTGGTCCAGGCCGCGCGCGAGCGGGCGAAGGAGCACCTCCGGCGGGGCGAGCGGTTCGTGTGGAACGCGACGAACCTCTCGCGGCAGCGGCGCGGGCCGGTGCTGCAGCTGGCGGCCGACTACGGGGCGAGGCTCCGCGTCGTGTACGTGGAGGCGCCCGCGGCGGTCCTGTTCGCCCAGAACCGCGCGCGCGAGGCGGCGGTGCCGGAGGCGGTGATCCGGCGGATGAGCGAGCGCTGGGAGATCCCCGCGAGGACCGAGGCGCACGAGGTGGTGCTGGCGGTGCGCTGACGGCTCGCGCCGCCGCGCCCCTTCCGGAAGCGCCAGTATGGGCCTGCACCCAAAGGGAAGGCCCCGCGAGACGCGGGCGAGCGACGCAGGCCGTCGCGGGCCACGCCGACATGGGCGTGACGCGCCGTCGGGTGCCGGCTGCGCCCGCGCACGCGGTGCGGTACGCTGCGCCTGGAGCGACGTATGCCCTTCCAGAGCGAGAACTCTCCCATCCCGATTCCCCCGCCAGGCGAGGACGAGCTCCCGTACGACGATGGAGAGCCCATGGAATCCGAGCGCCACCGCGCGCAGATGGACCTGCTCATCGAGGTCCTGCAGCTCTTCTGGCGCGACCGTGACGACGTGTACGTCTCCGGCAACATGGCCATCTATTTCAGCGAGCTGCAGGCGAAGAAGAACGACTTCCAAGGGCCCGACGTATTCGTGGTGCTAGATACCACCCGGCGAGAGCGCAAATCCTGGGTTGTCTGGCAGGAGGACGGGCGGACGCCCGACGTGGTCATCGAGCTGCTCTCCGACAGCACCGCAGCCGTCGATCGTGGCGACAAGATGCGGATTTACGCAAAGCTCCTGCACGTGCCGGAGTATTACCTGTTCGATCCGTTCTCGGGCGCGCTCGAGGCCTACGCGCTCGATCAGGCGTCGCGGTCCTATGTACCGGTGCCGCTCGAGGCGAACGGCGATGTCCCGAGCGCGAGCCTCGGCCTCCGGCTCGGGATACGCCAGGGCATCTACCGCGGCCTCGAGGTCGACTGGCTGCGGTGGCTCGATGCCCAGGGGCGTGTGCTACCGACCGGCGAGGAGCAGGCCCGCGCCGCGGAGGAGCAGGCCCGCGCCGCCAGCGATGAGGCGAAGCGGCTTGCCGCCCGGCTCGCCGCGTACGAGAAGCAGTTCGGACCGCTGCCCGGCAACGGCCGGGACGAGCGCTAGCCGCGGACTCCGTCTGTCCGCCGCGCCGCACACGTCAGCCGCGCCAGCCCATCCGCCCCGCTCACCGCCGCCCGAACCCCGGCGCCAGCATCGCCGCCCACCGCGCCGGGCTCTTGATCCGCTCGCGCGCCATCACCGCGTCCGCGACGAGGAGCCGCTGCAGCCCCTTCTCCCCGCCGAGCAGCTCGCCCGCCTGGCGCCGCGCCGCCGCCGCGTAGAGCGGCATGTCCGCCGCGTCGAACCCGGCCGCCGCCGCCTCGAGCTGCGCGATCGCCGCGTCCCGCTCGCCGCGCAGCTCCGCCGCGCCCGCGCGGATCAGCGGGACGAACGGGTCCGACCACGCCATCCGCTCCCGGGAGAGCGCGGCGGCGTCCCTGAGCGCCGCCTGGATCAGCGGCTCGGGCTCGGCCGCGCTCTCGGCCGCGCCGAGCGCCGCGCACGCGCGCTCCACGTGGGCCATCACCCGGCTGTTCTGCATCATCAGCAGCATCGAGCCCTCGATCTTCGGCCAGGCCGCCGTGAGCCGCCGCATCGCGGACCCGGCGCGGCCGGCGTACCGGTCGACGTAGGTCTCGGCGAGCAGCCCCACGAAGTGCTCGAGGTGGAACCCCGACGTCGTCCAGCGCGACAGCGCCCCCGCGATCGCGCGGCGCGCGCCCGCGACGTCGTCCGCCCCGAGCGCCACCCACGCCGCCTGCACGCTGAAGATCGCCACCGCGTAGCGATCGCCCCGCTGCTCGGCGCCCCGGAGCACGGCCGGCATCGTCCGCGCGAGCGCGTCGACCTGCCCGCGGTAGTACCGCGCCCACGACGCCATCAGCTGCGTCGTCGCGAGCTCCCAGGCCACGCCGGTGCAGCGGTCGCGGAGCAGCTCGTCGGCGCGCTCGTACCACGCGGACGCCTCCTTCCAGCGCCCGGCCGTGAACGCCTCGAGCATGCCCGAGACCATCATCGACAGGCCAAGGAGGTGCGGGCTGTCGAGCCGCTCCGCGAGCGCGCGCACCGCGGAGACGAGCTCCTCCGCGCGCGCCCGGTTCTGCGCCCCCATCAGGCACGCGGACGAGGCCTCGAACGCGAGCGCGCGGCCGATGCGGTACGGCTCGCCCGCGCGCAGCGCAAGCAGGAGGGCGCGCGCCGAGAACTCGGCGGCGCGGACCATGTCGACGGCCGAGAGCCCCACCGTCACCGTCCAGCAGGCGTCGATGCGCGCGAGATCCTCCGGGCGCACCTCCTGCTCCGGGCGCTCGCGGAACCGGAGGCCGCGCAGGCGCAGCTCCGCGCGGTGCAGCAGCAGCGCCACCAGCGCGCGCCGCGGCGTCTCCGGGAAGGAGAGGCCGACCGCCCTCAACACGGCGCGGACCAGCTCGATCCCCTCGTCGATGTGCCCGCTCCGCAGGTACTGCTCCGCGGCCCGGCGGCGCAGCTCGAGCCCGAGCGCGCTGTCCGCCCCCTCCGCCGCCGCCGCGTAGAGCCTCGCCGCCTCCGCGCCCTTGCCCGCGTTGACCAGCGCGTCGGCGCACCGCACCCCGAGCGCGCGCCGCTCCGCCTCGGGGAGCTCCGCGTCGCGCGCGAGCAGGCCGAGCGCGAGCTCGTAGAGCCGCGCCGCCCGCTCGAACGCGAGCGCCTCCGCCGCCTGCTCGGCCGCGAGCGTCGCGAGCCGCCCCGCCCGGGCCGGCTCGCCCGCGCCGAGCCAGTGCCGCGCCAGCGTCTCGGCGTCCGCGGTCCCGAGCGCCTCGAGCGCCCGCCCGACCCGCCGGTGCCGCGCCGCGAGCTGCTCCGGGCCGAGCCGGCCGACGACGGACGCGCGCACGAGGTCGTGGGACACCTCGACGAGCTCGCCCTCGCCGGCGCGCCGCGCGACGACGAGGTCCTCCGCGATCAGGAGCGCGAGCGCCTGCGCGCGCTCCTCGTCGTCGAGCTTCGCCGCGCGCGCGGCGACCGCCGCGTCGATCGGCTCCCCGGCCACGGCGATCACCTCGAGCAGCCGGAGCGCCTGCTCCGGCAGGCGGTGGAGCCGCGCCTTCAGCGCCCTTTCGATCGCGGCGTCGCCCCGCGTGCCCCCCTCGACCGCGGGCTCCTGCGCGTCGCGCACGAGCTCGCCGAGCAGCCGCGGGTTGCCCCGCGAGGCGCGCGCGATCGCGTCCGCCCGCGCGCGCGTGCCCTCGTCGCGCGCGAAGAGGAGCGCGAGCGCCAGCTCCTCGGCCTCGATCGGCGACAGCGGGCCGACCGCGATCTCGCGCAGATCGCCGTCCCGGCGCAGCCGCTCGACGTGCTCCGGCGCGCCGGGCGCGGCCTCGCTCGCGGCCGGGGGCCGGAACCCCATCCCCTCGAGCAGCGCGCGGAGCGGCGCGCTCCCGGCCGCGTCCTCGGTCCGGTAGCTGCCGAGGAACATCATCGCGGGCGCGTCGGGCGGCCGCGTGAGCTCGAGCAGCAGCGCCACGCTGTCGATGTCGCTCCACTGGAGGTCCTCGATCGACACGATGAGCGGGCGGCGCTCGGCGATGCGCCAGAGCAGCTGCCGGAGCGCCGCGAAGCTGCGCTGGCGCAGCTCCTGCGCGTCGGGCGCCTCGCTCACGCGCGGCGCCGACGCGACGGCGGGCACGCGCGCGAGCACCGGGAAGACCCGGGCGAGCGCGCGAATGTCGCGCGGCAGGAGGCGGTCCACCTCGTCGTCCGGGATCCGCCGGAGGAAGCGGCTCAGCGCCTCCATGAGGTCCCCGAACGCCTTGTAGGACTCGGTCGCCCCGAGGGCGCAGCGCCCGCGCAGGATGACCGGCCCCCTGTCGCGGCGGAGCCCCATCAGGAACTGGTGGATGAGCGCGCTCTTGCCGATGCCCGCTGCGCCGTGCACGAGCACCGAGATGGGCCGCTCCAGGAAGAGCGACTCGGCCGCGCGGCGCAGGGCGCGCAGGTGCGGGCGGCGGCCGATGAAGTGCTCGATGGTCGGCGGCGCGGGCAGCGGAAAGAGCGCGCTCTCCGGGACGGGCTCACCGCCGCTCGGGGCGGCCTCGGCGCCGCCCGGCGCAGCCCCGGCGCTACCCGGCGCGGCCCCGGCGCCGCTCGCGTCCTCCGCTCCGCGCCCCCCGCCCTGCGCCACGGTCACTTCTTGCTCAGGAACGCATCCATCGCCCGCCGGTGCTCGGGGCCGTTCCACTGCTCGGCGAACGCCTGCCGCTCCACCTCGACGGCGGAGGCGCGCAGCGCCTCGCGCACCTTGCGCAGGGACCGCTTCATCGCTGCGACCGAGGTGCGCGGGCTGTCGGCGATGCGATTCACCTGCGCGATCGCCCGATCCCGCGCCGCGCCGGTCGGGACGACCTCGCTCACGAGGCCGATCCGGAGCGCCTCGGCGGCGTCGATCTTCTCCGCCGTCAGGAGCAGCCGCGCCGCCTCGAGCGGCCCCACCCGCTCGCAGAGCCGCGCCAGCCCGCCCCAGGCCGGCGACAGGCCCATCTTGACGTGGCGGAACGAGAGCCCGGCCTGCTCCTCGACGATGACGAAATCGCAGAGCAGGAGCAGCTCGCAGCCGCCGCCCAGCACGTCGCCCTGCACCGCGGCGACGATCGGCACCTCGCTCTCCTCGAAGGCCGCGAGGCCGTCGAACATCGCGAGGATCTCGCCGCCCTGCGCGCCGCCGCAGGCGAGCGCGTGGAGCTCACGGATGTCGCCGCCCGCCACGAAGATGTCGCCGCTCGCGGCGATCACGACGCCGCGCACGCGCGGGTCGGCGCCGGCGAGGCGGATCGCGTCGGCGAGGCGCCTCGCGAACGCGCTGTCGATGGCGTTCCTGCACTCGGGACGATCGATGGTGAGGACGACCGCGTCGCCGGCCGCCTCGACCCGGAGGGTCATGAGACCGCCCTCCGCGCGCCCCTCCCGTTCGTGAGCATCGCGGGCTTCCGGCGGCCCGCGCCCGCGCCCGCGCCGTTCTCCGCCGCGCGGCTGAGCCGCCGCGGGACCGGCATGCGCTCGTCGTGGATCACCTCGGCGATGCGCGCCTCGAGCGTGCGGCGGCTCAGGCCGCGCTGCTCCTCCGCGTACCGCTCGGCGTAGCTGATGATGGCGCCCGCGACGTCGACGCCGCTCGCGCGCTCGATCCCCTCCAGCCCGGGCGAGCTGTTGATCTCGAGGATCTTCGGCCCGGAGCGCGCCTCGAGCATGTCGACGCCGGCGACCTCGAGGCCCATCGCCTTCGCGGCGCGGATCGCGACGCTCCGGTAGAGGCGCGGCAGCTTCACCCGGTCGCCCTTGCCGCCGCGGTGGAGGTTCGAGCGGAACTCGCCCGGCTTCGCGACCCGGCGCATCGACGCGACGACGCGGCCGCCGACGACGATGACGCGGATGTCGCGCCCCTTCGACTCGCGCACGTACTCCTGGAGCACGATGTCCTGCCCCATGGCCCAGAACGTCTCGAGCAGCGCGTGCACCGCGTGCGGCGTCTCGGCGAGCATGGTGCCGATGCCCTGGGTCCCCTGCTGGAGCTTCACGATCGCGGGGCAGCCGCCGACGAGCGAGAGCGCCGCCTCGACGCCGGCCGGGTTCCGGGCGCACACGGTGATCGGCACGTTGAGCTTGCGGCGCGTGAGCAGCTGGAGCGCGCGCAGCTTGTCGCGGCTCCTCGCGATGGAGACGGCGCCGTTCAGGACCGGGACGCCCATGAGATCGAACTGGCGGACCACGGCGAGGCCGTAGTTCGTGATGCTGGCGCCGATGCGCGGGATCACGATGTCGAAGCGGGGCACCGGCGAGCCGCCGACGAGCAACGACGGGCGACCGCGCGACACGACGATCTGAAAATCGAGCGGATCGATGACGCTGACTTCGTGGCCACGCGCGCGCCCCGCGAGCACGATGCGGCTCGTCGAGTAGAGGGACGCGTTGCGCGACAGGACGAGGAATCGCATGTGGCCCGGAGGCTAGCAGAGCCCGCAGACCGGGTGGATGGGTGCGCGCGACGATTCGGCTTTCACGCTCTCGCCGGCGCGGTCCGGCCGGCGCCCGCGCTCTGGCGGGGTTCTGCGCGCGGTTCCGTGCTCTGGCGGGGTTCCGCGCGCGGCTCAGCCGGCGCCCGCGCCGTCGCGCTCGCGGTCGCGCGCCGCGCCATCCGCCCGCCTTTCCAGCGGTGGACGCGGCGGGGGCGGAAGCGCGGTAAGGCGCGTCGCTTGCGCTGGAAAATGTTTCGTGTACGAATCATTTCGATTCCTGTTGCCGAGGAGGGGGTCGCGATGTGGCAGCCGTTCACGGAAGAACATCAGCAGTTCAGGAAGACGGTGAGGGGCTTCGCAGAGAAGGAGCTCGCTCCTCATGTGGAGGAGTGGGAGGCGTCGGAGTGCTTCCCCGACTGGGTGTTCAAGCGCGCCGGCGAGCTCGGGATCCTCGGCGCGCACTTCCCGGAGGAGCACGGCGGCGCCGGGCTCGACTACTGGTTCTCGGCGGCGAAGGCCGAGGAGCTCGTGCACTGCACGATGGCCGGCGTCTCGATGGGGCTGCTCGTGCAGAGCGACATGGCGACGCCGGTGATCAGCGACATCGGCACGAAGGAGCAGATCGAGGAGTTCCTGAGGCCGGCGCTCGCGGGCGACAAGATCGCCTCGCTCGGCGTCTCCGAGCCGGCGGCCGGCAGCGACGTGGCCGGGATCCGGACGACCGCGCGCAAGGACGGCGACGACTACGTGCTGAACGGGCAGAAGACGTTCATCACGAACGGGACGCGCGCCGACTTTGTGACGCTGCTCGCCAAGACGTCGCCGGACCGGGGGGCCCACGGCTGCTCGTTCTTCCTCGTGCCGACGGCGCTCCGGGGCTTCACCGTCGCGAAGAAGCTGAAGAAGATCGGCAACAAGTCCTCGGACACGGCGGAGCTCTTCCTCGACGACGTGCGGGTGCCGCGGCGCTACCTGCTCGGCGAGCAGGATCAGGGCTTCGCGTACCTGATGCAGAACTTCCAGACCGAGCGGCTCGTCGCCGCGGTGGGCGCGGTCGCGAGCTCGTTCCTGACGCTCGACAACACGGTCAACTACGGGCGCGAGCGCGTGGCGTTCGGCAAGCCGATCATCAAGCGCGAGTCGTGGCAGCACAGGTTCGTGGACCTGTACACGCGCTGCGAGGCGGCGCGCGCCTTCGTCTACAAGTGCATCGACCACTACAACGACGAGCGGTACGTGCGGAAGGTGCCGATCAGCTTCGACACCGTGAAGCTCATCTCGATGGCGAAGATCCTGGCGGGCGACGTGGCGAACGACGTCGTCGACACCTGCCTCCAGTTCCACGGCGGCTGGGGCTACATCGAGGACTTCCCCATCGCGCGCGCCTGGCGCGACCAGCGGCTCCTGCGCATCGGCGGCGGGACGACCGAGACGATGAAGTACTACCTGGCGAAGCTGATGAACTTCTGAGGGCTGCCCCGCCCCGCCAACAAGGCGCGTGACGCCGCCGGCGGGGCGGGGACCGGAAGGGAAACTCACCGCCGGCCGAAAAAAAATAGAGACAAGCGGCGCGAGAGGCTGTAGATATCCCGCTCCCAACGACCGGGGCTGTAGCTCAGCTGGGAGAGCGCATGACTGGCAGTCATGAGGTCAGGGGTTCGATCCCCCTCAGCTCCACCGATAGGACCGAAGGACTCCCGCGGGAGTCCGGCACGCCGTGCCTGCCTGCCGGCGTGCCCGCTCAGAGCTCGCTGTATTCACCGTAGCGAGCGGCCCGGGGCCAGCGAGGCCGACCGCGGCGTACGAAGGTACGCCGACGGAGGCCGATCGGTGGCCCGGTCCGCGCAGCAGGCGGATACGTCAGGCCCTCAGAACGCGCCGATGTAGCGCGGCGGCAGGCCTACCCGCGGGTCGACGTGGAAGGCGCCCGCGTGCACGAGCGCGCGGCTGTCGCCGCCAGCGCCCACGTCGAAGCGGTGCACGACGCCGCCGTCGGTCTCCGCGTCCGCGACGAGGCACCGCCCGCAGGCGGCCGCGCAGCGCACCTCGCCGAGGGAGAACGGGAGCTCCTGCGAGCGCAGCAGGACGGCGGGCTCGCCGCCGGCGAGGTCGACCGCGGTCAGGGTGTCGTCGACCGGCCGCTCGCCGCCGCTCGCGTCGCGCCCGAGCGTCGTGAAGAGGACCGTGTCCTCCGACGCGAACGCGACGGAGAAGCCGGGCGGCGCCTCCCCGAGCTCGCCGGCCGTCCAGCGCCGCTCCTCGACGAGGCCGCCCTCGGCGCGCGCGAGGACCACGAGCCCCGCCTCGGCCAGGGTCGAGGTCGAGTCGCCGCCGAACGACCCGGAGCACGCGACCGCGAGCCGCGCGCCGCTCCCGGACGCGGCGAGCCCCGTGCAGCCGTGCAGCCCCTCGAGCACGGTGATCGCCTTGATGGCGTCGTCGCGGGTGTCGATCTCGACGAGGCGCGACGCGGCCGTGTCCAGGAACGAGAGCGTGGACGCCGTGAGGAGCACGTAGAGGCTCCCCTCGACGAGCACCGCCCGGCTCGGCCGCGGGTGGAACTCCGGGGCCTCCCCGGCCATCGCGGGCGAGAGGTCGACGCGGCCGACGAGGGCGCGGGCCCCGGGATCGACGACGAGCACGTCGCTCCCGCCGTCGAGCGGCTGGGCCCCCGGGGCGAGGTTCGGCTCGAGGCGCGGGACGTACGCCTTCGCGGGCGAGACCTCGACGTAGTCCTGCGGGTTCGCGGCGAACCCGGTCGCCACGGAGAGCTGCCCGGTGACGTCGCCGCTGCGCGCGTCCAGCCAGGTGAGCACGGAGGCGGAGCGATCGAGCAGCACCAGCCGGCCGCCGCGCAGGGGCATCGTCGGCGCGGTCACGTCGCCGGAGAGCGGCGCCGAGAGCACGACGGGCGCCGAGGCCGACGACGCGATCGACGCGGAGAGGACCGCGCCGTCCCAGCTCAGCAGGCCGACGCTCGTGGACTGGTAGTCGCTGCTGATCACGATGGCGCCGATCCCGCACCGCCCCTCGGGCGCGTCGGTGCCGCCGGTGTCCTCGGGCGGCGCCGGCGCGTTGCACCCGAGCAGCGCGCCGGCCGCGCCCGCGACGAGGGCCAGCGCCAGCGGGGACGAGCGCGCGCTCCGGCGAGGGCCCTGGCTCAACGTTTGATTCGGCGTCCGATTCAACGCCTGACCGAGCGAAGACGTCATCACCACCACACCTCCATCGCCGCGTGGACGCTCCGGCCGGGGAGCGCGAAGCCGACAGCGTCGAGCATGCGCGCGCCCGTGACGTTCTCGACGGCGAGGCGCCCCGACAGGCGCCCGTCGAGCGCGAGGACGGCGAGCTCCACGTCGACCGCCGCCTGCTCCGGGAGCACGAGGAGCCCCGCGCGGTCGGCGACGCGCGAGGACCGGTAGAGAAGCCGCGCCCCCAGCGAGGCCCGGCCCCCGCGGAGCCACCCGGGCGCCGCGTACGCCTCCAGGGACGGCGCCGCGACGAAGCGCGACTGGAAGGGCAGGAGATCGCTCACGATCCCGCGCTCGGGCGACGTGTCCCGCGGGTCGAGCGCGGTGAGCGTGAGCGCCGCGCGCACGTGGTCGAGCGCCGACGCCGAGGCCGTCAGCTCGAGCCCGAGGACGCGCGCGCCGTGCACGTTGTACGGCCGCACGGCGCCGAGGCCCGAGCGGCGGTACGCGACGAGCGCCGACGCGAGGCGCGAGAAGCCGAGGAGCTCGAGGGAGACCTCGGCCCGGGCGCGCGGCAGGGCCGCGGCCGCGCGCGCGCCGAGCTCGGCGGTGACGCCCTGCTCGGGCTCGAGCTCCGGGTTGCCGCGCACGATCGGCGAGATGCCGTGGAGCTCGCCGAGCGCCGGGACGCGCACGTAGCGACCGACGTTGGCGAAGAGCGCGGCGCCCTCGGCGAGGCGCAGCCGCGCGCCGAGGCGGCCGCTCGGCTCGACGAGGCCGGCCGCGCCGCCGTCGCCGGCGACGCGCGTCGCGTGGTGCTCCACGGCGCCGAGCGCGTGGACCTCCACCCAGGGGGCCGGCGTGAACGACGCGCTCGCCGAGGCGCGGGAGGTCGCGCGAGCGGCGCGGAGCGGCGCCGCGCCCGACGGCTGATCGATGCCGAGGCGCTCGAGCTCGATCGCCGCGGAGGCCCACGCCGTCACGCTGTCGGTCACGCGGAAGCGGACGGCGCCCTGCTCCGCCGCGCGCTCGCCGGCGCTCGCGACGAACGGCGCGGACAAGCCGTGCCGCTGGAGCGGGTCGCGGAGGCTCTGGCGCGTGAGGATCGCCGAGCTCCTGAGCTCGAGGCGGCACCGCTCGACGCCGCCTCCGCGCGGGCCGGCGCAGGGGACGGCGGCGGCGACAGCGCCCAGCCAGCGCTGCACGCGGGAGCGCGCGGCCGCGGCGGGGCTCGCGGGCGGCGCGGCCCTCGCGGAGAGGTCGCTCAGGCCCTGGTCGCGCGCGAACCCGTTGAAGAGGGCGGTGATGCCGCCGCCCCTCGGCAGCCGGTAGCGGCCGACGGTCCAGAGATCGTAGGCCTCGAAGTCGGCGTTCTGCCGCGTCCGGGTCCGGTCGTCCGCGGCGGTGAGCCCCGTGTCCGCGTCGTCGAGGTACGGATAGTCGTTGTCCGCCGCGCGCCGGCTGAGCGCGACGAGGACGCTGGCGCGCTCGTCGCCGAGGCTGGCCGAGGCCGACGCGGAGAGCTCGCCGAAGCTGCCCGCGCCGAGCCCCGCGCCGACGCGGGGGCCGCGCGGCAGCGCCGGCTCGAAGAAGATGGCGCCGCCGATGCCGAGGCGGTCGGCGTCGGCGGGCGCGTTGCCCCGGTAGACCTCGACCCGGTGGAGCATCCAGAGCGGCACGAGCGAGAGGTCGGCCGTCCCTGTCACGTCGTCGTTGATGCGCACGCCCGCGAGGTACACCGGGGTCTCGGCGCTGCTCGCGCCGCGGATCGAGGCGGTCGCGAGGTCGGCCCCGGCGCCGGTCCGGACGACCTGCAGGCCGGGGACGCGGCTCAGCACGGAGGAGGCCGTGGCGCCGGGCGCGCGGAGGTCATCGCCGCGGATCACGTACGACGCCGCGGTGGGGTCGCGCGCGGCGCTCGTCGAGGAGCGCTCTCCTTCGACGCGGACCTCGAGCGCCGTCCCGCGCGTTCGCGGAGCCGTCACGCGCGTTCGCGGAGCCGTCACGCGCGTTCGCGGAGCCTTCTCCGGCGCGGCGGGCTCCGGCGGCGCAGCGGCGCCCGTCGCGGCGCCCTCGCCGCGGGCGCCGCGGCCGGTCTCCTCGGCCCGCGCGCGCGGCGAGAGGCCCATGACCGCGAGCGCGGCGCAGGCGATCGCCCTGGCGCGCCTCACGGACACAGCGCGTGGACGATGCCCACCGCGTCGAGGTCGAAGACGTCGGGCGTGCCGGCGCGGTCGGTGATGCGCACGAACCGGGCGAGCGGGACCCCGATCTCGGCCAGATCGAAGGGATCGCCCCCCGCCGACGATGGGTCGAGCGGATCGACGTCGTTCTCCTCGGGGTTGGCGTGCACGGGGTGCCATCCGGCGCAGCCGTCGTAGGGGTAGCGGTCCGCGGCGCAGGGGAATGCCGACCAGGCGGCGCCGTCCTCGCTCACCTCGACCGTGGCGAGCTCGGCGAACACGTTCGCGGCGTCGTCGCCGCGCTCGAAGGCGTTCTCGAACACGAGGAAATCCGCCCCGGGGCCGTCGACGATGGCGTTGCCCTCGAAGGCCACGACGATCGCCCCGCCGTCCCCGAGCGAGAGCACGTCGAGCGAGCCGCCGCAGCACCCCGCGCCGCTCGGCGGGCCGAGGACGATGTCCGGGAACCGGTGCTGACCGAACGCCTGCCCCGGTCCGAAGCAGGCAGACACCACGCGGGTCGCGAACCGCGCGCCCGGGCCGGCGCACGACGCCGCGCCCTCGCCGGCCGCTCCGCCGCCGCCCCCCGAGAGGCACGAGTCGCCCGCGCCCCCCGCGGCGGAGGGCCCGTCGGCGTCCTCGTCCTCCACGCGCGCGTCGACGCCGCCGCACCCGGACAGCGCGCCGGCGGAAGCGCCGAGGCAGACGGAGCAGACGAGGCGGGCAACGCAGACGAAGAGGACACGCAGCGACATCCTGACCCCAGTTCGAGCGAGCCCGCGCTCGGCGGGAGGCTTCCCCGCCTCCGCGGCGGTCCGCCCGCCCGGGAGGACCTCCACCTGGCCTTCCTGGCAGGCTCTCCGGAAGGCACCTCTTCGGCGGAACGGGCGGCTATCACGGCCCACCGGGACGGTCAACGCGCTTCCCGGGCCACCGGCACGAGAGTAGAGAACCGGGACATGGCTTCTTCACCTCACTGGGTGTTCCCGGAGCCCGACGCGGGCGCGGCCGGCGCGGCGCGAGCGCGCCAGGACGCGCTGACCAAGCCGCGCGGCAGCCTCGGAGCGCTCGAGGACCTCGCCGTGACGCTCGCCGGCATCCAGGGCGGGCCGCCCGCGAGCCGGCCGGCGGCGGCGGTGCTGTTCGCCGCCGATCACCCCGTCACCCGGCACGGCGTCTCGGCGTACCCGGCCGAGGTCACGGCCGCGATGGTGGCGAACTTCGTGCGCGGCGGCGCGGCCGCCAGCGTGCTCTGCCGGCACCTCGGGGTCGAGCTGCGGGTCGTGGACGTCGGCGTCGCCCACCCGTACGAGCGCGTCGATCGCGACCTCGCCGGCGCCGGCGCGCTCCTGCGGCGCGATCCGGTCGCCGACGATCCCATCTTCGATCTGCGGGTCGAGGACGCGCTCTCCGAGGCCGTCTACGAGCGCGCGCTCCGCGCCGGCGCCGCCGAGATCGACGCGCTCGGGGGCGACACGCGCGTCGTCCTCCTCGGCGAGATGGGCATCGGCAACACGACGGCCGCCGCCGCGATGACGGCGCTGCTCCTCGGGCTCGCCCCGGAGGACATCGTCGGGGCGGGGACGGGCGTCGCGGGCGACGCGCTGTCGCGCAAGATCGAGGTCGTGCGCGACGCGGTCCGCCGCGTCGAGCGCGCCGACCCGCGCTCCGTCGTGCGGGCGGTCGGCGGGAAGGAGATCGCCGCGCTCGTCGGCGCCATGGCGCGGGCGATCGAGCGGCGGATGGCGGTGCTCGTCGACGGCTTCATCGTCTCGGCGGCGGCGCTCGCGCTCGTCCAGATGGCCCCCGGGGCGCGCGCGGGCATGATCTTCGCCCACCGCTCGGCCGAGCGCGGTCACGCCCGCATCCTCTCGGCGCTCGGCGCCCGCCCCTTGCTGGACCTCGAGATGCGCCTCGGCGAGGCGAGCGCCGCGCTGGCCGCGCTGCCCCTCCTCGACGCCGCCTGCGCCCTCCACGCCGGCATGGCGACGTTCGAGAGCGCGCGCGTCCCCGACCGCGCCCAGCCCGGGAATCCATGACGATGCCGCCGGTCCTGCGCGGCGCCCGGGCAGCGACGACCTTCCTCACGCGCGTCCCGGTCGGCGGCTTCCCGTACGCCGAGGCGGACTGGCGCTGGGCCTCGGCCTGGTTCCCGTTCGTGGGCGCCGGCCTCGGCGCCGTCCAGGCCGCGGTATGGCTGCTCGTCGATCGGGGCGGCGCGCTCGTCGCGGCCAGCGTCACCGTGGCGCTCGGCCTGCTCCTCACCGGGGCCTTCCACGAGGACGGCCTCGCGGACACGGCCGACGCGCTCGGCGGCGCCTTCGACCGCGCGCGCATGTTCGAGATCCTCAAGGACAGCCGCATCGGCTCGTTCGGCGCCGCGGCGCTGATCGTGGTCCTCGTGCTGCGCATCGCGCTGCTCGCGCGGCTCGACGCCGCGGCGCCGGTCGCGCTCGTGCTCACGCAGTGCCTCTCGCGCACCCCGCCGATCTGGCTGATGGTCGCCCTCCCCTACGTCACCCAGGGCGGCTCGCGCAGCCGGCCGGTCGCGCAGGCGGCGCTGCCGCAGGCGCTCGTCGGCTCGTTCTGGCCGGCGCTCGCGCTCGCCGCCGCGCACGCCGCCGGCGCGCTCTCGGCGGGCGAGGTGGCGGCCATGCTCGGCGCGGTCGCCGCCGCCTCGGCGATCTGCGGCCTCCGCTTCCGCGCCCGCGCGGGCGGGATCACCGGCGACTTCCTGGGCGCGACGCAGCAGGTCGCCGACTGCGCGGCGCTGCTCGCCCTCGCCGTCGCGCGGGGCGGCTGAGCCGGGAGCGCCGCGCGTGGATCCCCTCCCCTGCGGCCTCATCGCGTTCCGCCACGCCCCCGTACCGCTCGCCGGCGTCTGCTACGGCCGCCTCGACGTCGCGGCGGAGCTCTCGGCGGAGGCCGTCGCGACGACGATCGAGCGCGCGCTCGGCGGCCTCGGCCTGCGTCCGAGGGCGATCTGGTCGTCCCCGCTCTCCCGCTGCGCCGGCCCTGCGGCCGAGCTCGCGGCGCGCCTCGGGGCGCCGCACGCGGTCGACGAGCGCCTCCTCGAGATCGCCTACGGCGCCTGGGAGGGGCGCGCCTGGTCGGACATCGAGCGCGACGACCCGATCGCGTACGCTGCGTGGCTCGACGGCTGGGAGCGCGCCGGGCCGCCCGGGGGCGAGTCGGCGATCGATGTCGAGGCGCGGGTGCGTTCGTTCTGGCGCGCGCTCGACGCGACGCCCGGCGCGTCCGGCGGCGCCGTGGATCCGATCGGCGCGCGCCCCCACCTCCTGGTGGCGCATGCGGGCGTGCTGCGGGCGCTGCGTGTCGTCGCCTGCGGCGCATCGTGGATTGAGGCGATGAGCGCGCCCGCTCCTCACGTCGTGGCCGAGCGCTTCCCGCTCCCCGGGTCCGCCCTTTCGCTGGCGGACCCCTGAGGGGCGCGTACCCTCGTCGAGCATGACCCCGCAAGAAGAGCTCGCGCTCCTGCTGCGTCCGGCGGCTGGGGGCCTCTACCTCGTCTCGACCGGGCGCGCGCAGCAGCTCGAGGTCCAGCGGCGGCTCTACGGCGCCGCGACCCAGGACGAGGTCCTCGCCCGCTTCCGCGCGTCGCTCGACCGGATCGCCGGCGCGCGCGCGATCTTGCTCGGCATTCCTTCCGACGTCGGCGCGGGGTTCCTCCGCGGGTCCAACATGGGCCCGCAGGCGATCCGGACCGCGCTCCTCGACGCCTTCCCGGACTTCCCCGAGCGGGCGCGCGACGTCGGGCTCGTCGACATCGGCGACGTGTTCGTCGTGCCGCAGCTCCTGCACGACGACATGCTCTCGGAGGGCCAGAAGGCCGCGTCGCGCCGCGCCCTCTACCCCGGCGTGCCCGAGCCGGCGGCGTCCCGGCTGCCGGTCTCCCCGCTCTCCATCGCCGAGCGCGCGCTGGATCTCGTCTTCTCGATCAACCCGCACGTCGCGCCGATCGTGCTCGGCGGCGATCACTCCACGGCCCTCCCTGTCGCGCGCGCGCTCGCCCGCGTACGGAGCGCGCAGCAGAGGCCGTGGGGCATCGTGCAGCCCGACGCGCACACCGATCTCCTCGAGGAGCGGCTCGGGGTCGCGTACTGCTTCGCCACCTGGTCGTACCACGCGAACGAGCTGGTCGGCCGGGGCGGCCGGCTGACGCAGGTCGGGATCCGCGCCTCCCAGAAGCCGCGCGAGCACTGGGAGGGCCGCTACGGCGTGCGGCAGTTCTGGGCGGCCGAGTGCCGCGCCGATCCCGAGGCGGCGCTCGACGCCATCGTCGCCCACGTGAAGAGCACCGGCGTCGAGGGCGTGTACTTCTCGAACGACATCGACGGCACGGACGCCGCGTACGCCGACGCCACCGGGACCCCGGAGCCGGACGGCCTCTCGCCCGAGTTCGTCGTCGCGCTCATCCGCCGCCTCGGCCGCGAGGTAGGCCTGATCGGCGGCGACCTCATGGAGGTCGCGCCGGCGCTCCAGCCGACGCCCGAGAGCTCGGCGCGCACGCTCGCGCTTTCGGTGCGCTACCTGCGCGAGACGATCGAGGCCACGCTCGGCCGCGCGCTCGCCTGACGCCGCGCGCTCGCCTGACGCCGCGCGCTCGCCTGACGCCGCTCAGGGATCGGGGCCCTTCGCCGCGGGCAGGGCCTCGTCCCGGGCCCAGTCGCTCCACGACCCCTCGTAGAGGATCGCGTCCGCGCGCCCGAGCGTCGCGAGCGCGAGCAGGTCGTGGCAGGCGGTGACGCCGGAGCCGCAGTAGCAGACCACGGTGGCCGCCTCGAGCGCGCCGAGGTCGCGGTAGCGCCGCTCGAGCTCGTCGCGCTCGTGGAAGGGACCGGACGGCGCGCGGAGGTTCTCCGCGAACGGGGCGGAGCGCGCCCCGGGGATGTGGCCCGGGCGCGCGTCGACGGGCTCGGTCTGCCCCTCGTAGCGCTCCCGGGCGCGCGCATCGAGGATCACCGCCGAGCCATCGCGGCGCAGCCTGTCGACCGCCGCCTTGTCGGCGACCGGCGCGCCCCCGGCAGCGAGCGCCATCGCGGGCGCCTCCGCGATCGCCGGCGCGTCGGTCGACAGCGGGTGCCCCGCGGCGGTCCACGCCTGGAGGCCGCCGTCGAGCACGCGCCCGCCCGGGTGGCCGAAGTAGCGCAGCAGCCACCAGAGGCGCGCCGCGATGGCGCCGCCGGCGTCATCGTAGGCGACGACAAGCGACTCCGGGCCGACCCCGGCCCGCGCGAGCACGCGCGCGAACGCCGCCGCGTCGGGCAGCGGGTGGCGCCCGGGGCCTGCCTGCGCCGGACCGGAGAGGTCGGCGTCGACGTCGAGGTGCACGGCGCCGGGGATGTGCCCGCGGGCGTACTCGTCGGCGCCGCGGCGGCCGCTGAGGTACCAGCGGCAGTCGACCACGCGGACGCGGGGGTCGCCGGCGTGCGCCGCGAGCCAGGGGACATCGACGAGCGGGCCGGTCGGCACGGAGAGGGGATCGCGCATGCGAGGAAGGTAGCAGCGCCTGCTCCCGGCGGAGCGCGGCCGCGCTCAGCGCCCGATCTGGACGTTCTCGAGGATGCCGAGCGCGTCGGGGATGAGCACGGCGGCGGAGTAATAGGCGCTGACGAGGTACGACATGATGGCCTTGTCGCTGATGCCCATGAACCGGACGTTGAGGCTGGGCTCGACCTCATCGGGGATCCCGGTCTGGTGCAGCCCGACGACCCCCTGGTCCTCGAGCCCCGTGCGCATGACCAGGATGGAGGTCGCGCCGCCGCGGGAGATCGGGATCTTGTCGCACGGCAGGAGCGGCACGCCGCGCCAGGAGCGCACGCTCGTTCCGTTCAGCTCCACGGTCTGCGGGTAGAGGCCGCGGCGGCTGCACTCCCGGCCGAACGCGGCGATCGCGAGCGGGTGGGCGAGCAGGACGCGCGACTTCCTCCGCCGGCAGAGCAGCTCGTCGAGGTCGTCGGGCGTGGCCGTCCCGGTGCGGGTCTGGAGCCGCTGCTTGACGTCGGCGCTGTGGAGCAGCCCGAACTCGCGGTTGTTGATCAGCTCGTGCTCCTGGGTCTCCCGGAGCGCCTCGATCGTGAGCCGGAGCTGCTCCTTCACCTGGTTCATCGGATCGTTGAACAGGTCGGCGACGCGCGTGTGCACGCGCAGGATCGTCTGCGCGACGCTCAGCTCGTACTCCCTCGGCCTGAGCTCGTAATCGACGAACGTCCCCGGCAGGTCGGGCTCGCCCTTGTGCCCTGCGGCCATCTCGATGGCGGCCTGACCGTCCTTGTCCTGCGGCTTGCTCGCCCTCGCCTTGAACTGCTCGAGGTGATCCCTGAGCGCCGCGGACCCGCTGACCACCTCCTCGAACGCCCGCTGATCGAGGAGCAGCACCGTGCCCGCGGTGACCGCCCTGGCGGTGAACTGCCACTGATCGTGCGATTCGAGCAGCGCCTCGGCCGTGAAGTAGTCGCCGTCGGCCAGCGCGCCGAGCACCGTCCTGTCGCCGTACTTGCCGACCCCGAGCTTCTCGACCTTGCCGCTCGCGATGAGGCAGATCTGGTCCGCCGGCTGCCCCCGCTCCACGATCACGTCGCCGGGCTGCACGTCGCGCTGGACGAACCTGTCGGCGAGCTCCTCCAGCACGGCGTCCTCGTCGAAGCCGCGCAGGATCGGCAGCTCGCACAGCTCCCGCGGGATCACGCGCACATTCCGGCCGACCTCGGTGAAGGTCACGCGGCCGTCGCCCACGGCGTAGGAGAGCCTCCGGTTCACCCGGAACACGCCGGCCGAGACCTCCACCCACGGCAGCACCTTGAGGAGCCACCGCGGCGTGATCGACGCCATCTGCGGCGGGGACTTGGTGGTCGTCGCCAGCTTCCGCGCCGCCTCGGTCCCGAGGCTGAGCCGCTTGTGCCAATCCTCTTCACGAGGTCCCCAGTTCGACGACGTCGTCATGCTTTCTCTCCCCGAGCCTTGAGCTGTTCAATCAATGAAGCCGTCCTCGCCGTGCCGATCCGCGCGGGCGCCTGGGCCGGCGGCGCGTCGGCCGCCCCCGAGCCCCGGCCGCCGCGGAGCGAGGCGACGCGCGCCGCCGAGGTGCCGAGCCCGCCGGGGCCATACAGCAGGCGCCCCACCGTGGGCGTCTTGTGGAGCACGGGCTCCAGGTACCGCTTCGTCCCCCGGTGCCAGTGGAGGACCCCGGCCATCCAGTTCTCGACGTCCTTCACGTACCTGTTGAGCTTCTCGCGCGCACCGGCGTCCAGGCCCAGGTCGTCGAAGAGCACGGGGAGCTCGGTGGCGACGATGTGCTCGAACTGCTCGACCCGGGCCCTCATCAGGTCGTTGACCACGGCGACCGCCTGCTCCTTGTCGCAGTCGAGGAACTTCTCGACGACGAGCACACCGTTGTTGAGCTCGCCCTCGAACTGGATCTCCTTCTGGTAAGAGAAGATGTCGTTCACCAGGCAGCAGAAATCCTGGGCGCTGTTGGTCAGGTTGCGCATCGTCCGGGTGCGGAAGACCTCGGGCGCGATGCTCTCGCCCACGGCGAGCTGGCACAGGGCCATGGTGAGATCCGAGCCGAACGTGGCGCGGCGCATCTCCACGTAGTCGACCGGATCCGGGATCCGGTCCTGGATGTGGTTGGCGAGCTCCCACACCCAGCTCTCGAGCATCTCCTCGATCGCGCGGCGGAACCGGCGCTGCGCGTACGTCGACATCGTGGGCGCGGTGCGCAACCAGAGGTCGAGGAGGCTGAGCTCGACCACGTTCGTGGGCGGCGGCGCCACGTCGGAGCCGACCGGCATGAACGCCGGCAGCCGCCGGACGAACGCCTTCGCGCCCGCCATGTCGCGCGCGTTCCCGTAGACGGCCGGGAAGTAATCGTCGCCGTACGTCCCCCAGGTGAGCCACTGCGACGAGATGTCGAGCGCCGGACCGGACGCGTCGGGGTGTATCCCGGCGGCGCACAGGGGGAAATCGAAGCCCGCGAGCCGCTCCTCCGTCCACACGCCGGAGAGCGGCGCTCCCGGCACGACGTCGAGCATCCCCATCCGCCGCGCCCACGCGATGGTGTGCTTGCGCGCGGCCTCCAGGTGAGGGCTCAGCGCCAGCGGGAAAGGCATGTAGATGGCGGGCAGCTTGACCGGCCCGACCGGCTGGTACGGGACGTGGGTGAAGCTCTTGAAGCGCGTGAGCCCCAGCGCCCCGACGACCCGCTTGAGGCTCGCCGCCGAGGTCCCGAGGCCCGTCGGCCCGCCGGCGACCCACCCGACCGGCGCGCCGGCGTTCGCCTGCTTGTTCATGTAGCGGCTCGACCGCATGTGCCACTCGTGGCCGCCCGACTGCCAGTCCTGGAGGCCCCGCACGTAGACGAGCACGTCCCGGCGCTCCCTCGGATCGAGGCCGTGCTCCTCGAAGAGGGAGGGCAGCTCGGTGAACACGGTGTTGTCGAACTGGTACAGCCGCGAGCTCAGGATCTCGTTGACGAGATCGGCGGCGCGCTGGGTGTCCACGCCGAGGAAGCGCTCGAGGACAAGGACGCAGTTCGCGTTCTCCCCCTCCTGCTCGACCTCTCGCTGATAAGAGAGGATGTCGTTCCGGAGGTGGACGGCGTCGGAGAACGTGTCCTTGAGCACGCGCAGCGGCCGGCTCTCGGAGATCCTGGCCGGGATCTGGGCCGAGACGGCGTGCTCGACCAGGCCCGCCGACCACGGCGCGCCGCCGACCTTGCGCCGCATCTCGATGTACTCGATCGGGTTGGCGACGCGCCCCTCGTTGATGTTGTTGAGCTCCCAGGTGGACTCCGCGAGGAGGTTCTTCGTGGCCTCGACGAACCGGCGCCGCCAGTCCGAGGACGTGCCGGGCGCGGTGCGAGCCCACAGGTCGGTAAGGCCCAGCTCGACGGGGTTGGTCGGCGCGGGCGTCGCGCCGGTCGGCTCCACGGGCATGAAGAGCGGCAGCCTGTCGAGGTACGCCTTCGACCCCTTGAGGTCCTTGGTGCGCTTGTAGATCTCGAGGAAGTGGTCGTCGAAGTAGAACACCCAGACGTACCAGTCGGTGATCAGGTCGAGCTCCGCCTCCGGCGCCTCCGGGTGGGTGTACGCGCAGAGCAGCGCGTAATCGTGCGAGTCGAAGTCGTGCTCGGTCCAGATGTCGTCGCTGCTCTCCTTGCCTTCGGGGGCCAGGATCCCGACCTCGCGGGCCCACGCCTTGGAGTGCGCGCGGGCGGCTTCCAGGTGGGGGTTGAGCCGCGCCGGCCACGGCACGTAGAACTGGGGTAGCTCGAAGGGTTGCATGACCTCTGCTCGCCGCTGAGTGAACAGCTCCCGACCGCGTCCCCCCCGGGGCGCGTCAGCCCTGGGCCCGGCCGATCTCCACGTTCTCGAGGATCCCCAGCGCGTCGGGCACGAGGACGGCCACCGAGTAGTAGGCGCTGACGAGGTACGAGATGATCGCCTTCTCGTTGATGCCCATGAACCGCACGGACAGGCTGGGCTGGTACTCGTCGGGGATGCCGGTCTGGTGCAGGCCGACGACGCCCTGCTTCTCCGCGCCCGCGCGCATCAGCAGGATGGAGCTCGTGCGCGTGTCGCTGACGGGGATCTTGCTGCTGGGGAAGATGGGCACGCCGCGCCAGGCAGGCACCTTGTTGCCGTTCACCTCCGTGCTCTGCGGGTAGACGCCGCGGCGGTTGCACTCCTGGCCGAAGGCCGCGATGGTGCGCGGGTGGGCGAGGAAGAAGCTCGGATCCTTCCACACGAGCGAGAGGAGCTCGTCGAGGTCGTCGGGGGTGGGCGGCCCGCTCCGGGTGTGGATGCGCTGCTTGAGGTCGGCGTTGTGGAGCAGGCCGATCTCGCGGTTGTTGATCATCTCGTGCTCCTGCCGCTCGCGCAGGGCCTCGATCGTGAGCCGGAGCTGCTCCTCGGTCTGGTTCATCGGGTTGTTGAACAGGTCGGCGACGCGGGAGTGGATCCGCAGCACCGTCTGGGCGACGCTCAGCTCGTACTCGCGCGGCGCGAGCTCGTAGTCGACGAAGGTGCCCGGGAGGTCGGGCTCGCCCTTGTGGCCCGCGGAGAGCTCGATGCAGGCCTCGCCTTCCTTGTCCTTCGGCTTGCTCGCGAGCTCCTTGAACCGCTCGATGTGGCCCCGGAGCCGATCGGACCGATCCACCATCTCGCTGAAGGCCTGCTGCGGGAGCGTCAGCACGGTGCACGGCGTGACCGCCCGCGCCGTGAAGCCCCAGCTGTCCTGCGACTCGATCACGGTCTTATCGCCGAAGTGATCGCCGTCGGCCAGCACGTCGATCACGGTCTGATCGCCGAACTTGCCCCTGCCGACCCGCTCGACCTTGCCGTGGGCGATGAGGAAGATCGCGTCGGACGGCTGGCCCGCCTCCACGATCGTGTCGCCCGCCTTGAACTCGCGCTGGACGAAGCGGCTCGCCAGCGCGGCGAGGAGCTCGTCGTCGTCGAAGCCGCGCAGGATCGGCAGCTCGCACAGCTCCTGCGGGATGACCTGCACCGCGGCGCCGGTGTTGGTGAAGCTCACGCGGCCGTCGCCCACGGCGAAGGAAAGCCGGCGATTGACGCGGAACACGCCGCCGGACACCTGCACCCACGGCAGGAGCTTGAGCAGCCACCGCGACGTGATGCCCTGCATCTGGGGCGGCGACTTGGTGGTCGTCGCGAGCTTGCGCGCGGCCGGCGTCCCGAGGCTGAGCTGGTAGTGTTGCTGTCCGCCCAGGGGGGCCGAATCATCTGAGTTCGCCATGAGAAACCTCTTCGCTCTGTGGTCGTGGCGGTGGTTGGGGCGCTTCGTCGTTCGCCGGGATCGGGCCGAAGGAGCACGCCGTGTTCACGGGGATCCGCCGGGGCAGCCCAGGCAGCCCGGAGCGATGAACCGATTGACCCCCTGAAGCGCACAGCGCTCGAGTCGACGGAGATGCCGGGGAACGAACTACACAGTCCAGCGGCTGACCGGCGATCGATCGATGGAGCCTGTCGCGCACTACCCCCGCGCGACCTCACGCGTGCTCCCACGCGTCATTGCTCTGGTTCTGCACGGTCACGCGGCGACGCGTGGCCGTTCTAGCTGTCTCCGTCTCGCGCCAGCGTTCTAGCGTCCGCCCGCGGCGTAGGTCAAGACTCGACGGCGGTCTCGCTTTTTTTTCTTTTTTTGACGCTATCATGACGCGCCGTGCCCCGGTGGAGCTACGCCGTCGAGCCTGGCAGACGGTTCTCGGCTGGCCTCGAGGGCTGCGCAGGATGAAGGGCTCGACCTCCGGGTGAGTGCACGAACCGCAGGATCGGAGGCATCGAGGGTGATTCATGTCGCCACGTCCACGAAGCTCGGAGTCGATGAGCGACGGCGGCAGCGCCTCGAGCGTGTCGCGGCGCTGAACGAACACGCATTGTCGGCTCGTTTCACGAGATCGCGAAAGCAATCGATCCGCGCCAGCGCTCCCTTCGGGGGGAAGGCGCGAACTTACAACGATGGAGTCCACGGCCGACAACGAGAACTCGATGGATCGCGTCCGGATAGCACGGAGTCGACGCACTGGCTCCATCGCAACAACGCAACTCACCGGCGTCGGCTGACACACGACGGTTCCTTCTTCAATTCTCGTGGCTAGACCGGAACGGGCTTGTTGCGAGGTAGCCAGACGCGAGACGTGACAGGCCATGACCGTGCCTCCTCACGGGGATTCGCTCTCGGCCAGCCCGGCCTTGTGCGTGCCTCGGCGGGGGTGGACCCCCGTCTCGCCAGGCCTCGTGCCTTGTCGATCTCGCCTCTCCGCCTCCCGGCGCCCTTCGCTCCTTGGCCCTTGACTTCGTCGCGACGCCACCGTGCTCGGCTCGCGCGCGCCGCCGCGCTCGCCTAGAGTCCGCAGGTGAGCGCGTCCGGCCCCGAGCCCCGGCGCGGAGCGACCCCGTGAGCCCCACCCTCTCCCTCTGCGACGGCTACCAGCTCGACCTGTCCGACTACGCCCGCACCGGCCTGCGCGTCGGCATCTGGGCCTCGTCCGGTCGCGGCAAGAGCTTCGGCGTCGGGGTCCTCTGCGAGGAGCTGCTCGCGGCCGGCATCCCCGTCGTCGCCGTCGATCCCGAGGGAGAGCTCCACACGCTGCGGGAGCGGTTCCGCCTGCTCGTCCTCGGCGGCGCCCACGCGGACCTGCCGCTTCCGTCCGGCGAGCGCGCGGCGGCGCTCGCGCTCGCGCGGGTGCTCGACGAGGGCCTCGGCGTCGTCATCGACCTCTCCGATCAGCCCACGAGCCGCGCCCAGCAGAGCGCCGCGCTCCCGTTCCTCGAGCGGCTCTGGGTCCTCCTATCCGAGCGCCGCGCGCCCGCGGCCCTCGTCGTCGAGGAGGTGCACATCTTCGCGCCCCAGTCCGGCGCGTCGCTCACCTCGGACATCCTGCACCGCTTCGCCAAGCAGGGCCGCAAGCGCGGCGTCCTCCTCGCCGTCGCCAGCCAGCGCACGCAGGCCGTCTCGAAGGAGCTCATGAGCCAGCTCAACTTCCCCGCGATCGGCGGCTTCGAGATCGAGCGCGACTACGACGCGGTGAGGGCGCTCGTCGACGGGCACACGTTCGACGAGTTCCGCGCGCTCCCGGCCGGCGAGTTCTTCCTGCCGGCCATCGGGCGCTTCGAGCGCTGGCGCGCACGCCACACCGCCCACGGCGGCGACGCCCCGAGCTGGACCGGCGAGGCCGGCGGCGCGCCGCGGATCGCGGACTCGAAGCTGAGCACGCTCATCAATGAGCTGCGCGAGGCGCTCGCCGACGAGCTCGCGAGCGCGAAGGCGCCCGATCCGAGCGCCGCGCTGCGCGCCGAGATCCGCCGCCTCGAGCGGCAGCTCGAGCAGGCCGACGAGGCGCGCAGGGCCGCCGAGGCCGAGGCCGAGCAGCTGCGCATCGCGCTGCGGGTGGCCGGCGTCGTCAAGGTCGTCATCCAGCACGAGACCGTGGCGCGGGCCGGTCAAGTCGACGCCGCGCGCCCGCCGGCGGCGCCCGCTCCCACCGCGCCGCGGGAGCGCGCCCCGGCGGCGCCGGCGCCGGCGCCGGCCGGCGCGGCCGTGAAGGTCGCCGCGAGGCCGGCCTCGCCGTCGCTCCGGGATCTCGCGCTGCCGGCCGGGGCGGTGCTCGCGGTGCGCGGTGTCAAGCAGATGGTGAGCGCCGCGAGGAGCCACGCGCGACGGCGATCACCCCGGTCGGTGGCGCACGTCGCCCTGGCGGCGAAGCTGCTCGCCAGCGGCGCGGCGCTGACCGCGGAGGAGCTCGCCGCGCGCGGCGGCTCGCGCAGCCAGGTCGAGATCCGGCGCGCCGTGCACGCGCTCACCGCGCTCGCTCGCGCGGGCTTCGCGTCGGTCCAGGGCGGCCGTCACGCGCTCAACGAGGCGGCCGTGCTCCGCGCGATCCAGCTCGGCTGATACGGACCTGGTGCCGCGTCGCCCAGGTTCTCCCTCGTTCATGAAAGAGGGAACCACAGAGGCACAGAGGCACAGAGGCACAGAGGCACAGAGGCACAGAGGCACAGAAGAGAGAAGAAGAAAAGCGTCATTGCTTCATCTCTGTTCTCTTCCCCCTGTGCCCTCTGTGCCTCTGTGGCTCAAATCTCTCCCCACCACGGATCAACGACGACCGTTAGAGGCGCCGGCTAGCAGCCCGAGACGAACAGCAGCCGGGTCGTCGCGAGCGCCCCCAGCACGAACAGCCCCGCGAAGAAGATCGTCCGCTTGCGCCGCAGCTGCTCGGGGCTGAGCCCGGCCATTGCAGGCTCCTCGTCGGGCGCCGCCTCGCCGGCGCGCACCCCGTCCGCCGCGGGCGGCTTGCTGCCCGCGGGCGTGCCGCTCCTCTGCGCCGCGTCGCCGCCGGCCGCGATCGCGGCGCGCCTCCGCTGGAGTTCGCCTTCCGGCGCGGCCGACGGCGCGCGCGGGCGCGGCGGCGCGTCGTCCACGCCGTCGAAATCGAGGTACTGCACCGAGAGCGAGCCCATGGCCGCGCCGGGCGGGCGCGGGGCGCCGCTCCCGCGCGCTGGCGGCGCGCTCCGCCGCCCCTCGGGCGACGACGGACGGCCCGGCGAGCCAGCGGGCACGGCGCCCGGCGCATGCCCCGTCAGCCCCGGCGAGCTCTGCCCCGGCGCGCTCGCAGGCGGGATCGACGGCGCGACGTGGCAGCCGGAGTTGCTCGTCGAGCGCGCCCGCGCGATGTAGGTCTCGACCAGCTCCTTCAGCTCGTTCCGGGCCTCCTGCTCGGCGCCCTGGCCCATCCCGAGGAGCACCTGCTCCAGCGCGTCGGCCAGCTTGCCCGCGGTGGCGGTCCGCTTGTCAGCGCTGAACTCGGTCGCGGCGTCGAGCGCGTCCGCGAGCGGCGCGCTCAGCTCGGGCAGGAGCGCGCGCGCGCGCGGGATCGGCGTCGAGGCGACGCGCAGGATGAGCTGCGTCTGCGTCTCGGCCTTGCGCACCCGGCTGCCGAGCAGCGCCTCCAGCAGCGTGAGCCCCAGCGAGAAGACGTCCGCGCGCCCGTCGAACGGCTCGCCGCGCGCCTGCTCCGGGGGCATGTACGGGAGCTTCCCCTTGAACACGCCGCTGTCGGCCTGATCGCCCCCGACGCCCGGGACGCGCGCGACCCCGAAGTCGGTCAGGCACACGCGGCCGTCCCGCCCGATCAGGATGTTCGAGGGCGAGACGTCGCGGTGGACGACCGCGTAGCTCCGCCCGTCTTCCTCGCAGAGCGTGTGCACGGCCTCGAGCGCCCTCGCCATCTCCCGGCCGATGTAGGCCACGACGCGCGGCGAGAACGCGCCCACCTTCCTGAGCACGCGATCGATGGCGGGCCCGTCGACGTAGTCGAGGGCGAGGTACACGGAGCCCTCGAAGGTCCCGAGCTCGACCAGCCGCACCACGTTCGGGTGGTCGAGCCGCGCGATCACCTGCGCCTCGGCGAAGAACGACTCCCTCGCGTAGGCGCCGAGCTCGGGCCTCGGGGCCAGCCGCTTCAGCGCGACGAGGCGCCGGGCGTCGGGCGGCCCGTCCTCCTCGGCGAGCCACACCTCCCCCATCGCGCCCTTGCCCAGCAGCCGGATGAGCCGGTACTTGCCGGCGAACAGCCCCCGCGTCGCGTCGGGCTCGGCGTGCTTGGTGTGGGGGCGTGAGGCGGGCATCTCGGGGTCGGCAGCGCTCGATCTCCGCGTCTTCGGCGCCGGTCGAGGCTAGCCCTCCTCCGGCGGGTCGACGTGGTGCGGCGAACGCATGCCCATCCTATCGCCGCCCGCGCGCCGCAGGAATCACCGCGACCATGCCCCCCGCGGATTCCCCGCGCGCCGGCCGCGCCCCGGCTCACCTGCGGGAGCGCCGCTCACTCCTGGGTGTGCTCCTCGCGGATCGGCTCCCGCATGGTCGTCGCCGGGAACCACTCGAAGAAGCGGTGGATGAGCTGCCGCCGCTCGGGCTCGATGTACTCGAACACGGCGCCCCGGTCGTTGATCTCCCAGAACTCGTTGCTCGTCACGGCCAGGAGCTCCGCCCGGATCGAGCGCAGCCGGTCGGGCCGCTCGTCGCGCATGTCGCGGTAGATCTTCCGCGCGAGCACCTCCTCCCCCTTCTGCAGGTAGTACGTGGCGAGCTTGACCTGCGCCTTGCGGACGCCGCGGAGCGAGCGCTCCTGCTGGTCGAGATCGGCCTCCTTGTCCACGTCGAGGAAGATCCGGAGCAGCTCGTCGCGGGCGGGCGCGTGGACGTCGTACGCGCGCTCGTTGAGCACGCAGAGGTCGAACGCGACCGTCTCGGTCAGGAACGCGAGCCCCATCGCGTGCGCCGTCTGCGCGTAGTACTTGAAATAGCGCGCGACCTCGAGGACCTGCTCCCCCCAGCCCGCCTTGAGCAGCTCCTCGGCGAGGTAGCGGTACTGGTTCAGGTTGTTGTAGGCCGCGGCGATGTCCTTCGCGTTGAGCGACCTGCGCATGTAGGTGTTGAAGAACTTCACCACGACCGCGACGGCCGCCCGGTCGCCGGCGCCGATGGCGGTCTGCCCGATGTAACGCGTGTCGATCGCGATGCGCGTGATGAGGTCGGGCATCGCCGTGAGCGCCTCGCGGTAGACCATCAGGAACTGGCGGAGCGCCTTGTATTCGAGCCAGGTCCGCGTGGTCGAGAGCTTGCCGAGCGCCTCGGCGTTCATGCTCACGAAGTCGGTGTCCCTGGCGAGGCGGTCGCGGATCTGGAACCAGCGCGGGTCGAGCGTCGCCTTGTACGGCAGGTACGCGACGACGAGCTCCGACAGCGAGTCGACCGTCTTCGACGCGATCCCCTTGTCCTTCTGGTCGATCGCGTTGAGCGCCACGTCGGCGAGCTGCTCCAGCGACGAGAGCGCCGTCACCCGCCGCTCGTCGATGGCGTCGTCGCTCTCCCCGCCCGCGGGGCGCAGCGCCTGCTCGATGCCGCTCCTCTTGATGCGCCCGACCACGTTGTCGGGCTCGACGAAGTCGAACACGTAACCGAAATACGGCGCCATCATGAGCAGGCTCGCGGTGAGCAGCCCCATCGTGACGAGGACGCCGTAGTACGGGACGAACGCGTGCGCGGTCGAGCCGATCAAGAGCTCTCGCTCGGTCGGGCCGCCCCGGATCGAGAAGTTGATCCACAGCGAGAACACCGCGCTGACGACGAAGAAGCCCATCACGAGCATGTTCGTCCGGTCGCGGAAGAACATCTCGGTGATCCGCGGCGTGTAGCGGTTCGCCGCGAGCTGCACGATGATCGAGGCGACCGTGATCACGATGCCGAGGATCGCGGCGATGACCTCGCCGATGCCGCCCATGATGTGCTCGGCGTCGCCCGGCGACATCTGCAGGAAGATGTCCCAGAACGCGAGGCCCTCGTTCCCCTGCCGCGCGAGGTCGAGCAGGTAGATGACGGCCAGGGTCGCCATGCTGACGCCGAGCAGGTACGACATCGGCCGCAGCCAGATGCGCGCCACGGCCGCGCCCCCGCGGCGCTGCCCCTCGGTGCCGCTCGCGGTCCGGTCGCGGCTCATGATGTGACCGCCGGTCGACACACGCGCTTGATCGCCGCGCGCTTGATCGCCGCGCGCCTGATCGCCACGCGTCTGCTCCCCCCGCGCTTGATCCACGCGCCTGCCCACGCGCTCGCCCCGCCAGGCGGCCGCCTGGCTATTTCTTCTCCGGGGGGCTGTCGAGGTCTTCCGCGAGGTAGCTGAGGATCACCTCGTCCAGCGACTTCTCGCTGATCAGGTCCTCACCGAAGATCGAGGAGCCCTCCCCGGGCCGGTTGGTGGCGAAGATGCTGGCCGGGCGCGAGGCCGCATAGCGTCCGGAGCCGGGGCCGCTCGCGAAGTGCTCGACGGCGACCGAGGGCGCCGGCGGCGCCACGGGCTGCTCCGGGTGGACGTTGCTGTAGACGCCGGCGCCGGACGCCGCGGACTCCGCCCGCCGCCCGATCACGGACGCCGGCGGCGGCGGCAGGTCCTGGATCTGCTGGAAGAACGGCGTCTGCGCCTCGGCCGCGGCGCGCTCCAGCGCGTCGAGATCGAGATCGATCGACGGCTGCTCGGGCTTGATCTCCGCGGGCGCGGGGCGCACCGCCCTGCCGGAGAGCGGGCTCGCCGCGCGCCCGCCGCCGAGCGCCTGGAGCGCGAGCGGATCGAGCTCCAGCCGCGGGCGCGAGCTGGCCGACGCGGGCGGCGGCTCGGCCGCCGGGGCGCGCGGCGGCGGCGCGGCGGGCGTGACGGCGGCGGGCCTCGCCGCTGGCGTGGCGGGCCTCGGAGGCGGCATCGGCGCTGGCGCTGGCGTGGCGGCCGGCTTCGGCCGGGGCGCCGCCTCGGGCGCGAGGGGCCGTGAAGGCGGGGGCGGCTTCGGCGCGCTGATCGCGTCGGGCGACGAGGGCGCCGGGGGGCGCGCCGGCTTGCTCGGCTCGGCGGGGGGCGGCGCCGCGGCCGCGGCCGCCGACACGGGCGGGGCGGCGGAGTCGTCGAAGAGGTAGTCGAAGAGGCCGTCGCGCAGGGCGATGAACATCGCCTTGTGCTGCTCCTTCATCATCCCGCGCACCGTATCCGCGAGCGAGGCCTGGCCGACATGCTCCGCGTACGACGTCTTCGTGGTCTTGAGGATGCGCCCGCCGTCGGCGAAGAGGTGCGTGATGATGTGAGGATGGCGAATGCCCGAGTCCTCGGTCTGTATATGGAACAACCGCCCCTTGTGCCGGACGTTGTTGTTGAAGCCGAGCAAGGGCGACGGGGCTTTCACGACAGGCAATCCGAGGGTGGGGAGGTGAGGAGATCGCGCCAGTGGGGAGCGCTCGCCACGGCCGAGACTATCACAGCGCGGCGCGCTCGGAACGATTCGCAGCGCGCCGCGCCTCCTTCACGCTGGGGGCGCATGTCGGAGCGGGTCGGCCGCCGGCTTCGCGCTCGTCGCGTCAGGGCAGACAGCGCTCCAGGTCGTCCGCATTGCTCGCCTGGAGGGCGCACGCGACCTCCGCCTGCGTGAGGTCGGCCTCGCAGCGGACGAAGCCGCGCTCGCCGGCGGCCTCCCGCGCCAGCGCCTTGCGCTCGGCGACCTGGGACGCGGCGGGCTCAGGCGTGGCCGCGCGCAGGACGAGCTCCACGTAGCGGTCGAGGAGCGCGGCGCACGCCTCCGGCGAGGGGCGCGCGGCCAGGCGGCGGAGCGCGGCGCGCCCCGCGACGACGCCGATCACGAGCAGCACGATCGCCAGCGTCGCGAAGACGTCGGCGCGCGTCGCCGGCCGCGTCACTCCAGGCATCGGTCGACCTGCTCCGGGGTCGTCGCCTGCCGGACGCACGCCATCGCGGCGTCGGTGATGTGCCGCCCGACGCACCTGTCGATGAGGTCCTTGCGGGCGTCCCGCACCGCCGCGATGCGCTCCTCGACGATCTTCGGATCCACGATGTTCTGGGCGCGGAGCTCGATCTCCGCGCTGCGCTTGAAGATCGCCTCGCACTCCTCGCGGCCCGCCGGGTGCCCGCACCCCGACACGAGGGGCGTCGCGCCGAGCAACGCCAGGCACGCCACGAGGCGGAGCGTGGAGCCCCGACCCGGGCTGCCGGAGACCGTGGAGACGGAATACCCACGCTGCTGAAGCGAGCTGAACCCAGGGCGGCGACGCATGGCCGCGACGTATGGCGCCACGCCCGGTAGGGTGCAACTGTACGTGACGGCGTCCAGCGTCCGGCCCAGCCCGAGTCAATTCTGGAAAGGTCGCGTCTTGCTGGAACGCCTGTGCAGGTCTGGTACGATTCATTTCTGTGCGCAAGGCGAGCGAGCACGGTGACAGCGTGGGCGGCGCTCGAACCGTCCGTGGGGGCTCCGGGGGTGCGCCGCGGCGCACGAAATCGACGGTGCGGGCCGTTGCGTCCGGCGGGGGAGACGCTGGCCAGGACGAGGCCCCACGAAAGAAGCGCCCGAGCAGCGCGGCGCGACGGCCGGCGCCCGCGGCGGCGCTGAACGCCGAGGAGATGCTGCGGCGGGCGCTGGGCGCGGTGACGCCGCGCTCGCGCGCGCTGTGGGCGCGGCGGGGGCTGTCGCTCCGGGGGCCGCTCGACAGGACGACGCAGGCGATGCTGCTGCGGCAGCTCTACCTCGCGTACTTTGAAACGCGCCGGTTCGAGAGGGCGGCCGAGGTGGCGGAGCAGATCGTGGCGCTCGACGTGCTGAGCGACGTCGCCCACCAGGACGCGGCGCGGGCGAAGCAGGCGCTCGGCGACATCGAGGGGGCGGTGGGGCACCTCCGGCTGGCGGCGCGCACGGGGCCGGCGAGCCGCAGGGCGTTCCACTGGTGGACGCTCGGCAGCGTGTACCACCTGGCGCGCCGGTACGACGAGGCGATCGGCGCGCTCACGCGGGCGGCGCGCTGGGGCACGCGGGACAAGCCGCTCTACCAGGGGCACCTCGCCGTCGTGCAGTGCGAGAGCGGCAAGACGGTGGAGGGGCTCGGCGCGCTGATCGACCGGCTCTCGGAGGTGCCGGCGGGCCAGGGCTACGGGCGGTTCGTGCTCGGGCAGATGGCCTATTTCGACCATCGCTGGGACGAGGCAAGGAAATATCTGGAAGCTTTCGTACAGCGGAGCACCTCGGGGAGGGTCGCAATGGCCATCGCGCTCGGCGGGGAGATCGAGGCGGCGCGTCGGACGCTGGCGTCGCTCGCGAAGCGCTGACGGCGGTCTGAACGGAAGGCGGCGCGCCGCACGAGGGCGATCGCTTTGCTATAGAACCTCCGTGATGACCGCTTCGACTCGTCTCAAGGGAAGCGCCGGCGCCGCGCCGGCGGGTCTTCAGCGCGGCGCGCTGGTCAAGGGAAGCGCCGGCGCCGCGCCGGCGGGTCTTCAGCGCGGCGCGCCGGCCGCGCTGGCCGCGCTCGCCGCGCTCGCGGTGCTCGTGTTCCCGGCGCTCGCGCGGGCCGAGGAGCAGCCGGATCTCTTCACCCGCGGTCTCCAGGCGGGGCCGGCCTTCGCGGCGCTCGCCGCGCTCGCGGGCGGCCTGCTCACGTGCCTCACCCCCTGCGTCTACCCGATGATCGCCATCACGGTGAGCATCTTCGGGGCGCGGGAGGCGAAGTCCCGGCGCGAGGCGATGCTGCTCTCGACGAGCTTCGTGCTCGGGATCGTCGTGCTCTTCACGGCGATGCTCGTTGTCGCGGCGCTCACCGGGAGCCTGTTCGGCAGCGTGCTCGCGAACCGGTGGGTCATCGTCGGCATCGCGC
Organism: Sorangium sp. So ce321; assembly: GCF_051530195.1. Classification (NCBI taxonomy): domain Bacteria; kingdom Pseudomonadati; phylum Myxococcota; order Polyangiales; family Polyangiaceae; genus Sorangium; species Sorangium sp. So ce321. The sequence goes on from NZ_CP150329.1 coordinate 11,429,940, forward strand.
TCGTGTTCATCGCGCTCTCGCTGTCGATGTTCGGCGCGTTCGACATGACGCTGCCCGACACCCTGATGCAGCGGCTCTCGCAGGTCGGCGGCATCGGCTACGGCGGCGCCTTCCTGCTCGGGCTGGTGAGCGGCCTCGTCGCCGCGCCGTGCACCGGGCCCGTCCTCACCGGCATCATCCTCTGGATCGGCAAGACCCAGAGCATCGGGCTCGGCGCGCTGGTCGGCGCCACGTTCTCCATCGGGCTCGGCCTGCCGTTCTGGCTGGTCGGCACGTTCGCCGTCGCGCTGCCGAAGGGCGGCAAGTGGATGCTCGGGGTGAAGTCGTTCTTCGGGATCGTGATGCTGATCGTCGCGCTCTATTTCCTGAAGACGACGTTCCCGGCGCTGTCGTCGCTCGCGCAGCCCACGCCGCAGTTCATGGCGGTGATGGCCGGCCTGGTCGCGCTCGGCCTCGCGCTCGGCGCGGTGCACCTGTCCTGGGACGACGGCGGCCTCGGGGTGAAGGCCCGCAAGGGGCTCGGGATCGCGCTCACGGTGGCCTGCGGGTTCCTGCTCGTCGCGAGCATGGATATGCCGCGGCTCGCCTCGCCCGTCCCGGTGGCGCTGGCCGGCGAGGCCGCGCCGCGGCAGCTCACGTGGCTGCACGAGGAGCCGGCGGCCGTCTCGAAGGCGAAGGCGGAGAAGCGGCCGCTGCTCGTGGATTTCACCGCGGAGTGGTGCGGCGCCTGCAAGCAGCTCGACAAGGACACCTTCTCGGATCCGCGCGTCATGGCGAAGGCGGCGCACTTCGTCGCGGTGAAGGTCGACGCGACGGACGACGAGGATCCGCAGGTCGACGCGGTCAAGGGCAAGTACCGGGTCGTCGGCCTGCCCACGGTGGTGATCTACGACTCCACCGGGGCGGAGCGGAAGCGGTTCAACGACTTCGTCGGCCCGGACGTGTTCCTGGCCGCGCTCGAGGGCGTCCAGTAGCGCGGCGCATCGCCCGCCTCGCCGCGCGCGCCGACGCGCGCAACGACGTCGATCGCCTGGACGTGGAGGACCGAACGCCGCGAAGATGGGGCGACGGCCGCCGCGTCCCCTGCGGCCGGGCCGCCGTGAACATGCGCAACTCCCTGCTCGCCGCCTTCGCGCTCTGCTTCCTGGTGGTCGTCGCCGGCTGCGGCGTCGCGGGACCGACGACGGGGACCGTCGTCATCGGCGTGACGAGCGAGCTGCTCGCGGGGGCCGACATGGACTGGATGCGCGTGGTCCTGCGCGCCGGCGGCGAGGTCGTGCGCGACGACGTGATGACGCAGAAGAGCGGGCAGCTGTTCTTCCCCAGGGAGTTCTTCTTCAGCGATCTCGAGGACGGGACGGCGGTGGAGATCTCCCTGGAAGCGTTCGGGGCCGAGGACGCGGACAGGCCGCTGCTCGTCCGGACCGCGTCGACGCAGGTGCTCGGCGGCCGCACGCTGCTCCTCGAGGTGCGCCTCGAGCGGGAGTGCGTGGTGGCGCCCGGGGCGCGCACGTGCCCGGCGCCGCAGACCTGCGTGGCCGGCGGCTGCAGCGCCCCCGGCGTGGATCCCCGGCGGCTCGAGCCCTACAGCGCCTCGTGGAAGTCGGACGCGGTGCCGGACGTCTGCAAGCCGGCGGGCGGCGGGGCGCCGATCGTCGTCGTCGGGGAGGGCCAGGCCGACTACTTCCCGCTCGAGGATCTCGACGAGGTCCAGGTGGAAGCGGGGCCGCAGGGCGGGTACCACATCTTCGTCGCGACCCGGATCAAGAACCTCCGCCGCTCCGGCTCGACCACCGTGGTGAGCGGCTTCGTTCCCGACCTCGGGTACACGGTCGAGCCGCTGAAGGTCATCTTCACCCTGGACCAGGACGAGGGCGGCTTCTGCAAGCTCCCGGGGCTGCGGTTCCGGCTGGACGGGGAGCGGGGCATCGAGGAGCTGCTCGGGAAGGTCGTCGAGATCGAGGCGACCGTCACCGATGCCGACGGGGACACCGGGACCGGCAAGCGCAAGGTGACGCTCTCGCAGACCATCCTGTAGGCGCGGGCACGGCGGGCGGGTGAGCCGGGTCTCACTCGCCGGCTGCGCGCCAGCGCGTCACCCAGCCGCCGGTGAGCAGATCGAGGGACGCCTCGGCCTCCAGCGCCGCGAGCGTCGCGGCGCGGTGCTCCTCGGGGCTCCGGCCCGGGTCCGCCGAGAGCGCGACGGCGCGCTGCCACGCGAAGAGCAGCTCGAGCGCGCGCGCCACGAGCTTCGCCTGCAGCTCGGCGCGCTCGCGGCGGAGGCGCTCGAGGGCGATCTCCTCATCGACGAAGACCAGGCGGTCGAGCCGCCATGTCGCGCGCGCCTCGAGCCAGAGGCTCGTTCCGCCGGAGGCCGTCCTGCGCGCCGGATCGTACTCGGTGGGGGCCAGGTTCTCCGCCTCGTCGACGAGGCGCGAGACGCGGAGCCGGAGCTCCGGGAGCAGCGACGAAGCGCGGGCGCGCGAGGCGAGCGCGTCGATGCGCGCCCCGGGATCGAGGAGGCGCGCCTGCCGCAGCGCCGCCTCGACGATCGCGCGCGCCATCGCCGGCGTGACCCGGACCGGCAGCGGGAGCGGCGGCTCGACCTCGGCAGGCGGCGCCGGGGGAGGCGCTCCCGGGAGCTCGGGCGGCGGCGCCGCGCGGGGCGGGCCCTGGCTCGGGGGAGGAGGCTTCAGCCGAGGCGCGTCCGCTTCGGCGACGGCGGAGGGAGGAGGGGGCACGCCGGGGCGCTCGGACAGCCGCTCCAGGGGGATGCTCGCGAGCAGCATGCCGCTGATGGAGCGCTCGCCGCGGTCGAGCTGCGCGACGCCGAGCTGGACCGCGATCCAGAGCGGCTGCGCCCGTCCCGGGGCCGCGGCCCAGAGCTCGTGGGGCGCGGTGTCGAGGCGGTCGACGCGCGGATCGAGCGCCGTGGGCTCGTCGTCGGCGGGGAGGTCGGCGCGCGCCTGCGGCGCGGAGAGGGCGCACGCGAGCGCGCCGAGGAGGAAGAGGGCGGAGCTGGCGGTGGATCGGTGGTTCGGTTGCACGCGAGCTGGGTCGACCGCCGCGCCTCGCCAGTTGCGTGCGGCGCGTCGCGCGGTCCGCTCAGCGGGCCCCGGATCGCGGGCGCTCCCGGGTGGCGAAGCTTCGCCAGAGCTCGTTTCCGCCGCCCGGGGACTGCGGCCACCCGGCGCCAGCGCGCAGCTCGCTGCTGCCGCCCGGGGACTGCGGCCACCCGGCGCCAGCGCGCATCTCGCTGCTGCCGCCCGGGGGCTGCGGCCACCCGGCGCCCGCGCGCATCTCGCTGCTGCCGCCCGGAGACTGCGGCCACCCGGCTCCCGCGCGCCGGAGCGCCTCGCTCGCGTGAGGCGGGCCGCCGTGCCCGGACTCGAGCCCGCCGCTCCCGCCGCCGCCGCTCCCGCGGCCAAGCTCGCTGGCCCCACCGCGGGTCGCCGCGACCGCCTGCGCGAGCGCTTCCGGCGTGGGCGACGTCCCGGAGGGGAAGCGCGCCGGCCCCTCGCTCGATGAATCGCGGGTCGCCGCGACCGCCTGCGCGAGCGCCTCCGGCGTCGGCGATGTCCCGGAAGGGAACCGGGCTGGCCCCTCGCTCGACGCGGAGGCCGCCGGCTCGGCGGCGTCCTCCGCGCTGCGCCCAGGCGTGCCCCCATCGGGAGCGAGGCTGCGGAGCGAGGCCGATCCGACAGCTTCAGCAGCGATGTCGCGACGCTCGAGCTGCGCGGCAGCCGCTGTGGCCCCATCGCGCGCGGCGAGCGCAGCCGCCTCCGCGGCCACATCGCCGCTGGCCTCAGGTGCAGCCGCCGCCCCGATCGCACCGCTGCTCGCGGCCGGCGCGCCAGCCTCTGGCGCGGTGTCGCGGCCCGGCGCCGGCGCGGAGATCTCTGCGGCCGCGTCCCCGCGCGGCCCAGGCGCGACCGCCTCGGAGACCACGTCGCCGCTCGCGTCTGGCGCGCTCGGAGCCGGCGGAGATGCGATCACGGGCGCCGCGCTCGCCGCAGGGTCCGCCACGGCAGCAGGCGTTCCCTCCTCACCCGTCGCACCAGGAGATCCTGCGGACGGCGCAGGAGCCTGGAGCGCGCCGGATGCCGGGGATGGCGCCCCGTCGGCGTGCGTATCCGTGTCGCCCGGTGCGGCGAGGCTGCCCGCCGGCGCCTCGCCCGGCAGCGCCGCGGGCTCCGGGGCGGCGGGCTCCGCGGAGGACGACCTCGTCGAGACCGGCAACGCGCGCGGCGCAGCGACCTCGAGGCCCACGGCGAAGGGCTCGAACACGTCGCCGACGAGCCAGCCCGTGCACATCCGGAGGTGCGCGCCGGCCGGGATGTCGCGCACGAACATGTCCCCGAAGAGCGCGTCGATGGCGAGATCGCGCTGCTCGACCACGGGCCTCTCCCAGCTCGGGAGCACCGCGACAACGCGGATCGAGAGCTGGCCTTCCGGGTGACGCGCGCGCGCTCGCGCGAGCGTCCTGGGACGCACTTCCCAGTAGAGGTAGAGCGTCTCCGGATCGACGGCGATGCCGACGATCTCGTCGAGGTCGTACCGCGCCGGCATCTCCGCCTGCTGCTCGTCGTTCACGATCGACGCAAAGCTCAGGGCCGCGCCCGCGCCGCCGTCCTCCGCGACAGGCGACGCCTGCGCAGGAGCACCCGCGGGCGACGGCTGCGCCGGAGCGCCCTCCGGAGCTCCGGAGACGGCTTCGGCCGCCCTACCCTGCGCGTCCGGGCTCGGGGTCCCGCTCGGCGCGTGGAGGCCAGCGTCCTCCGCGACAGGAGCCTCCGCGACCTCCGCACCCGCGGGCTCCGGAGCTGCGCCCTTCACGGGTTCCGCGCCAGCGGTCTCCGAGGCGCCCGCACCAGCGCCGGCCCCCTCCGCGGCCTCCGGCGCAGCGCCCTCCTCCGCCGCCCCTGCGTCCGCAGCTTGCGCGGCCTCCGGCGCAGCGCCCTCCGCCGCCCCTGCGTCTGCAGCTTGCGCGGCCTCCGGCGCAGCGCCCTTCGCTGCGTCCGCAGCATGCGCGGCCTCCGGCGCAGCGCCCTTCGCTGCGTCCGCGGCTTGCGCGGCCTCGGCGCCAGCGCGCTCCGCGGTCCCCGCGTCCGCCCTCGCCGCGTCGTCCTCCCCCTCGTCCTCCGCCGCCTCCTCGTCGTCCTCGTCCTCCGCCTCTGCGTCCCCCGCTCCCCCCGCGCCCGCGCCTTGCGCTGCCTCACCCTCGCCCGGCGCGCGCTGCGCCTTCTCGATGAGCTGCGCGCGCAGCCGTCGCGCCTCTTCGTGGTGCGGCGCCCGCGCGAGGATCTCGTCGAGCACCGCGATGGCGCGGCCCGTGTGCCCCTGGGAGGCGTAGATCTCGGCGAGCGTCGTCGTGGGCAGCGGCTGCGGCGGGGGCGGCGGCCACTGCTCCGGCGGGGGCTCGCCGCGCAGCGCGCGCGCGGTCTCGGGCATGTGCAGGCCGCGCTCGACCACGCGCGAGAGCAGATCGCGCGCCCGCCCGAGGAAGCCGCGCAGGCGGGCCCGCTCCGGCTCGCTCTGCGCGGCGCGCGCCAGGATCTCGTCGACGAGCTCGGCCTTCGTGAGCACGCGCGGCCGCGGCACCCCGAGCCCCTCGGCGCGCGCTATCAGCTCCTCCCGCGTCAGCCCGTCGAGGTCCCGGCGCTCCATCGCGGTGGACGCTACCACATCCGCCGCTCGCCCACCGTCGCCCCACCGTCCTGCCGCCGCTCAGCGAAAAGCGCCCTCCGCCGCCGGATCCTCGCTCAGCGGCGAGAGCCGCGCGCGCGCAGCCTCGGCGTCGCGCGCGATCTGCGCCTTGAGCTCCGGCAGGCCGGAGAACCGCCGCTCCTCGCGCAGGCGGGCGATCAAGTGCACGCGCAGCGCCGCGCCGTAGAGATCCTCGTCGACGTCGAAGAGGTGCACCTCGAGGTTCGGCCGCGCCTGCCCAGACGCCTCGACCGTCGGCCGGACGCCGAGGTTCGCCACGCCGCGAGCGAGCGCGATCGCGCGGCCCGACGAGGTCACCCGATCGACCAGCGTCGCGTAGACGCCGAACGGCGGGAGCGCCTCGTCGATCTCGTCGAGGTTGCACGTCGGGAAGCCGATCGTCCGGCCCCGCTTGGCCCCCTGCGCGACGACGCCGGACAGCATGTGCGGGCGGGACAGCATCTGCTCGGCCGACTCGAGATCCCCGCGCGCGATGGCCGCGCGGATCCGGGTGCTCGACAACGCCCCCTCGGCGTCGCCGACGAGCGGGTGCGACCGCGTCTCGAAGCCGAGGTCCTCCCCGAGGCGCCCCAAGGTCGTGAAGTCCCCGGCGCGGCCGTGGCCGAACCGGAAGTTCGCGCCGACCAGGACGACGCGCGCGGCGAGCCTGTCGAGCAGCACGCGCCGCACGAACTCCTCGGGCGTCTGCGCCGCGAACGCAGGGTCGAACGTCACCACGTCGACCCGGATCGCCGGCTGCACGCGCCGGATCAGCTCGATCTTGCGCGGCAGCGCCGTCAGCAGCGGCGGCGGGGTGCGTCCGAGGACGCTCGCCGGGTGCGGCGCGAACGTGAGCGCCACCGGGTCGAGCCCCCGCCGCTCCGCGTCGAGCGCCGCGTCGGCGAGCAGGGCCTGGTGCCCCCGGTGAACGCCGTCGAAGTTGCCGATGATCACGAGGCTGCCCCGCGGCCCGACCGCGGCGCGCCCGTCCTGCCCGCCCGCGGCGGCAGCGAGATGCTTCACAGCCGCTACCTAACCCGAAGCAGCGCCGAACGAAAAGCGGGTGGAAAGCGGACCCGCCGGGCACGATACAGCCGTACAGCCAAGCGATCGATGTACAGAGTCGCTTGACGTGCCCATGTCAGGCTGATAGAGCCGCGCTCCCCTAAATGGGCTGGAGGCGCGCCGTGTTCAAGAGAGTCAGTATCTTCTCCGGCAACGCCAATTTAGCGCTTACCCAGGAAATTTGTCAGGTACTCGAGCAACCCATGGGGAAGTCGCGCGTGTCGCGCTTCTCGGACGGGGAGACGTTCTGCGTCATCCAGGAGAACGTCCGGGGTGTCGACACGTACGTCGTGCAGCCGACCTGCTCGCCGGTGAACGACAGCGTGATGGAGCTCCTGATCATGGTCGACGCGCTCCGCCGCGCCTCGGCCGGCTCCATCACGGCGGTCATCCCTTATTACGGCTACGCCCGGCAGGACCGGAAGGTCGCGCCGCGGACGCCGATCACCTCGAAGCTCGTCGCCGACCTCATCGTCGCCGCCGGGGTGAACCGGATCGTGGCGCTCGACCTGCACGCCGGGCAGATCCAGGGCTTCTTCAACATCCCGTTCGACCACCTGTTCGCGATGCCCGCGCTGCTCGACCACCACCTCCGCGAGAACTACGGCAAGGACGTCGTCATCGTCTCGCCGGACGCGGGCGGCGTGGAGCGTGCCCGCGCCTACTCGAAGCGCCTCCAGGGCACGCTCGCGATCATCGACAAGCGGCGCGAGCGGGCGAACGAGAGCGAGGTCATGAACATCATCGGCGAGGTGTCCGGCAAGAGCTGCCTCATCCTCGACGACCTCATCGACACCGCCGGCACCCTGGTCAACGCGGCCAACGCCCTGATGAAGCAGGGCGCGAAGAGCGTCGCCGCCTGCGCGACGCACCCGGTCCTGTCCGGGCCGGCGGTCGAGCGCATCAAGGACTCGCCCCTCACCGAGGTCGTGGTGACGAACTCGATTCCGCTCTCGGAAGAGGCGAGGGCTTCAGGTAAATTCAAGGTCGTCTCGGTGGCGCGGCTGCTCGCCGAGGCGATCCGCCGCATCCACCACTCGGACTCGGTGAGCTCACTCTTCGTCTGACCGGCTGCGCGCGCCCGTCGGCAGGAAGCGCGGCGACGATCAAGGTCGTCCCCGCGCCCCTGCCACAAAACGCGCCATCCGGCGACGAAGGCTCGACTTTCTCTTCTCCGTTCTGCTATAGCGCCGCACCCTACGCCGGAGCGGACCGCGCATCGCGGACCCCCGGAACACTTCTGGAGCCGTCGTCATGGAGATCATCAAGCTCAACGCCACGAGGCGCGAGGATAGCGGCAAGAGCGCGTCGAGCCGCCTGCGCCGCGCCGGACAGATTCCCGCCATCGCCTACGGGCGCGAGCTCGCGCCGCTGTCGGTCGCCGTCTCGCCGAAGGCGCTCCTTCAGGTGCTCGGCTCCGACCACGGCAAGAACTCCGTGGTCGAGCTGGCCATCGAGAACGGCGAGACGCTCACCGTCATGGTGCGCGACTACGACTACCACCCGATCTCGCGGGAGCTCGTCCACGCCGACTTCATCCAGGTGAAGCTCGACCAGCCCGTCGACGTCCACATCCCCTTCCGCTGCGTGGGCAAGCCGAAGGGCGTGGTCACCGGCGGCATCCTCCAGCAGATCTTCCGCACCATCCCGGTGCGCTGCCTGCCCGAGAAGATCCCGTCGTTCATCGAGATCGACGTGACCGAGCTCGACGTGGGCGAGTCGTACAAGGCCAGCGGGCTGAAGCTCCCCGAGGGCGTGAAGGCCCTGCTCGCCGACGAGCAGACCATCGCCGTCGTCAACGCGCCCGAGAAGGCCGGCCCCGAGGAAGAGGCGAAGCCGGCTGCCGGCGCGCCCGCCGCGGCGGCTGCTCCGGCCGCTGGTGGGGCTGCCCCCGCGAAGGGCGCCGCCGCCCCGGCAGGCGACAAGAAGGACAAGAAGTAACCAGGGAGCGGGCCGCCGGTCGCCGCCTCACGGCGAGGCGCGCGCGGTCCGTCCTGCCCTGCGGCCCGGCGCACCGCCGCCGCGTCCGCTCCAGGGGCTCAGCAGAACCAGCTCTTCATGCTGCTCGTGGTCGGCCTGGGAAACCCGGGCAAGGAATACGCTGCTCACCGGCACAACGTCGGCTTCATGGCCGTCGATGCGCTCGCCGACGAGGTCCGGGCAGATCCGTTCCGCGAGAAGTTCTCGGGCGTGCACGCGAAGGCGGAGATCGCCGGGCAGCCGGCGATCCTGCTCAAGCCCATGACCTACATGAACGAGTCGGGGCGGAGCGTTCAGCCGGCGCTGGCCTTCTTCAAGATCGCGCCGTCCGGGCTGATCGTGCTCCACGACGAGCTCGATCTGCCCTTCGGCACGGTCCGCCTGAAGGTCGGCGGCGGCCACGCGGGGCACAACGGGCTGCGCTCGATCATCTCGCACTGCGGCACGGGCAACTTCGGGCGCGTCCGCCTGGGGATCGGCCGGCCGCCGGCGGGCTTCCGGGGAGAGGTCGCGGACTACGTCCTGTCGGGCTTCGACGCCGTCGAGCGCGCGGGCCTGCCCGACTGCTTGAAGCAAGCTGTCCAAAGTGTGCTAGAAGTCGCCGCCCGCGGCTTCGAGGCCGCGATGAACGTTCGAAACACCCGGCCCAGGCCGGGCAAGAGGCAGAAGGGCGAAGGGGAAGGGTCGGCAGACCCGGCCCCCGACGCGAAGGGAGAGAGGGGTCCCTCCCCCCCGACGCAGAAGCCCTGATCCTCGACGGAGACAGCGGATCGAGCTCGCCGGTGCGTCGCTCGATCCGCTGCTCCTTTCCTCGCTCCGGGGCGCCGCCCCGGGGCCATCGTCCGAGAGGGAAGACTGAATGAGCCGACAGGTAACGGCGCCCGGGCGCGCCAGAGAGTACGAGACCATCTACATCCTTCGACCCGACATCGACGCCGACGGCGCCGAGAAGATCGGGTCGCGCCTCGCCGAGGTCGTCGGTCGCGAGGCCGGCCGGCTGACCAAGGTCGAGACGTGGGGGCGCCGCCGCCTCGCGTACGACATCGCGAAGCACCGCCGCGGCGTGTACGTGTACCTGAAGTACCTCGGGGGCGGGAAGGTCGTCTCCGAGATCGAGCGCAACCTGCGCCTCTTCGACGGCGTGCTGAAGTACCAGACGGTGCTCGTGCGCAACGACGTCGAGGCCCAGGGCGTCACGATCGCGGACGAGGACGTGAAGTTCGAGCGCCTGGAGCTCACGCCGCTGGAGGACGACCGCGACGACTCGCGCGAGCGGCAGCTCGGCCTGATCGAGCCGGAGCGCCGCATCGACCGGAGCTCCGAGGCGGCCCCGCCGAGCGACCTCGACGACGCCGAAGAGGGCGAGGCGGAAGGCGCGACCGACGAGGAGGAGAGCTGAGCAATGAACGGCCGTAACAACGACATGGGCCGCAACGGCGGCGGGGACTACGACGATCGCGACTTCGGGCGCACCCCCGACCTGAACGCGGACGCCCCCGGGCGCCGCCGCACGGGCCGGAAGCGCGTCTGCCGCTACTGCGCGGACAAGGCGCTGGTCATCGACTACAAGGACCCGCAGGCGCTCAAGTACTTCATCTCCGAGCGCGGCAAGGTCGTCCCGCGCCGCATCAGCGGCAACTGCGCGCGCCACCAGCGCAAGGTGACCCTCTCCATCAAGCGCGCGCGCAATATCGCGCTCTTGCCGTTCACCGTGACGGCGTAGGAGGTCGATCATGGCAACCCACATCCATGTGGTCCTCACGGAGGACCTCCACAACGTCGGCAAGAGCGGCGAGCTCGTGAAGGTTCGCCCGGGCTTCGCGCGCAACTACCTCATCCCGCGCGGCCTCGCGATCGGCGCCACCGCCGAGAACGTGTCCCGCATCGAGCACGAGAAGCGGGTCGCCGAGTCGCGCGCCGCGAAGACGCGCTCCGAGGCGGAGCAGCTCGCGGGCAAGCTCAACCAGGTCAAGATCACCATCAGCCGCCCGGTCGGCGAGGGCAACAAGCTGTACGGCTCGGTCACGGCGCGCGACATCGAAGAGGCGCTCGCCGCGCAGGGCTTCAGCGTCGACCGGCGCCGCATCGAGACCGACACGATCAAGACGCTCGGGGCCCACCCCGTCGTGATCCGCCTCGCCCCGTCCATCACGGCGTCGGTCGAGGTCACGGTCGCCGCCAAGTAGCGCCCGGGAGCGCGGCTCTCCCCGCGCTCTCTTCCCCCCCTCCCCATCCCCCGCGCCTGCTTCCCTTCTGGGCCGCGCGCTCGCGCTCCCTCCCTCAGCCGCGCTTCCGCCTCACCCACGACCGCGCGACGTCATGCCCCCGCGTCACCGCGCGCAGCATGAGCGCCGCGTCCCCCCACCCCTCGCGCCCTTGCCACACGAGGCTGGCCAGCATCCCGGCGCAGAACGCGTCGCCAGCGCCGGTCGGATCGAGCGGGCGCACCGGGCGCGGCGCGACCGAGCGCTCGCCCGCGGGGCCGAGCACGAGCGTCGCCCGCGCGCCGTCCGTGACCACCAGCGTCGCCCCGGGGCGCAGGCGCTCGTGGAGCGCGCGCGCCGTCGTGCCCAGCACGTCGAGATCGCCGGCGCTGCACTTCACGAGGTCGGCCTGGCCGAAGAGCCGGAAGCAGCCGCGCACGCCGGGGCCGGGCGCGGCGCGCTCGGCGCGCGGCCACATCCGCGGGCGCGCGTTGACGTCGACCGAGATCGCGCACCCCTCGCGCCGGGCGCTCGCGGCCGCCCGCGCGAGCGCGCCGACCGCCCCGCGCACCGGCGCGATCCCGGTGAAGTGGACGACCCGGGTCTGCCACCGCGCGGGCAGCGCCGCGGCGAGCGCGCGCGCCTCGAGCTCGCCTTGCCTGTACCCGAGGAACCGCGCCTCGCCGCGCTCGGTCGCCACGAACATGAGGCCGGTGCGCGCCGCGCCCAGCGCGAGCCGGCTCACGTCGATGCCGGCCGCGGCGACCTCATCCCTCAGCCCGCGCCCCATCGCGTCGTCGCCCAGCGCGGCGCACAGCCCCGACGGTACCCCGAGCCGGGCGAGCGCCGTCGCGGTGTTCACCGCCCCACCCCCGGGCACCCGGCGAAGCAATTTTGCTCGCTCGAGCGGAATGCCTTCCGGCGCGAGCAGGTCCCACAGCGCTTCACCAACGCAGATCACCTCGGTGGGTTCAATCCTTGTTTGACGCGTTTTGTGATCCACAATGGCGGCTCCCGTGATGGTTCATGGCCGAGCGCAAAGCGCCATCGCAGCTGAGTCAAGCGCGAAGGGAAATCGCGTTCGGACCGGGGTTGCTCGATTTCCATACCTCGCCGCTGGGGGCGCTTCGCCTGGAGTCGCCTGTCCTCCGCGATTGGAGGAGAGGCCCCTGCACGTCGAGCCCGCATTGGGATGCCCACCGTACGAACGCTCACTGCAATGCAAACAGAAACCCTTCTCAGGGCTGCCCATCTTCTGATAGACGGAAATCGACCCTGCACCCGACGCCCCGAAGGACCGCCGCGCCTTCGGGGCGTCGCCCATTTCGGAGCCTGTGGAAAAGCTCGGGGCCGGATGGGGGTAATCGGTGGGGAGGAGAAGCACGGATGATGAGAATGATGGATCGCCGAGGCCAGCGGCCTCAGAGGATCGAGCCTCCCATCGTCGCCGGACGCGTGCCGCCGCACGATCTCGACGCCGAGGCGGCGGTGCTCTCCGCCATCATGCTGCACCGCGACGCGCTCGATCGGGTGCTCGAGATCCTGAAGGCGGAACATTTTTACAGCGAGGCGAACAGCCGCATCTACGAGGGCGCGCAGGAGCTCGCGACCGCGGGGACGCCCATCGACATCGTCTCGGTCGCCTCCTGGCTGCGCGACCGGGAGCGCCTTGCCCAGGTGGGCGGCGCGGCGTACCTCGCCCAGCTGGCGGACGCGACGCCGGCGGTCGCGCACGTCGCCGCACATGCGCGGGTCGTGTACGAGAAGTGGCGCGTGCGGCAGCTCATCGCCACCTGCCAGCGGGTCGCGGCCGAGGGGTACGGCGACGTCGGGGTGGTGCAGGAGTTCATCGACGGGGCGGAGCAGGCGGTCTACCAGCTCGCGCGCACGCCCCAGGGGACGTCGACGCAGCCGATCGCCCAGGTGCTCAAGGCCGCGTTCGAGCAGATCACCGCGGCCGCCGAGCGCGGCGACCGGATCACCGGCATCTCGACCGGGTACGAGAAGCTCGACGCCAAGACGGCCGGCCTGCACGACGGCGACCTCTCGATCATCGCGGCCCGCCCCGGCATGGGCAAGACGTCGTTCGTCCTCAACCTCGCCGTGAACGTCGCGTCGCCGCGCACGGTGAGCTCCCCCGGCCCCGACCAGGCGGGGCACGGCGTCGAGCGGCACGAGCCCGGCTTCGGCGCCGCGGTCTTCTCGCTCGAGATGCCGCGCGAGCAGCTCGCGACACGTATGGTCTGCTGCGAGGGGCGCGTCGACCTCGGCAGGCTCCGCCAGGGCTTCCTGCAGCCCGACGACTGGCGCCGCCTGACCGAGGCCGCGTCGTTCCTGTCGACCCTGCCCATCTGGGTCGACGACACGCCGGCGATCACCCTGCTCGAGCTGCGCGCCAAGGTGCGGCGCATCCAGGCCGAGTACGACCGGCCCCCGAGCGACGGCCACTCGGGGCGGCGCGTCGGGCTGGTCGTCATCGACTACCTGCAGCTCATGAAGGGGCGGGACGGCGTGAACAGCCGCGAGCAGGAGATCAGCGAGATCTCCCGCGGGCTGAAGCAGCTCGCGAAGGAGCTCAAGGTGGCGGTCATCGCGCTGTCGCAGCTGAACCGCGCGGTCGAGACGCGCACCACCAAGGACAAGCGCCCTCAGCTCTCCGACCTCCGCGAGTCCGGCGCGATCGAGCAGGACGCCGACAACATCATGTTCATCTACCGCGACGAGTACTACAACCCGGAGACGACCAACCATAAGGGCATCGCGGAGATCATCGTCGCCAAGCAGCGCAACGGGCCGACGGGGAAGGTGCTCACGCGGTTCACCGCCTCGTGCACGCGGTTCGACAACCTCGCGCCCGGCGACTACCCGGAGATGGTCGACGACGAGTAGCGCTCGCCGCCGCCTTCTCCTCGCGACCGCGCGCTCCGGACCCAAGCCGCGCCGCGGCCGCGCATCGGAACAGCACCGATGATCCGCTCCCCCGAGAGGCCGCTCCGTCCCACCGCCGGCCGGGCGCGCGCGCGGCGCGCCGCTGACGTCGCGCGCGCCGCTGACGTCGCGCGCGCCGCTGACGTCGCGCGCGCCGCCCGCCTCGCCGCGCTGGCGCTCGCCTGCGCGACCTGCGCGCCGCCCGCGCAGAACGGGAGCGTCGTCGTGTCGTCCGGCGCGGCCGAGCGCCTCGGCATGCTCTGCCGGTGGGGGCACGGCGACGCGGAGCAGGGCGAGCTGTGCGGCAGGGGGGACGAGGGCGCGGCGCGGCCGGCGCGCGTCCGGCGGATCACGGGGCCCGCGGACGCGCTCTCGGGGCCGCTCGCGGCGGGGCGGCCGGGCGACCATGTGCTCGAGAACGACGAGATCGCCGTGGTCGTCGATCAGCTGGGCCCAGGGACAGGGCTCGCCGAGGGCGGCGGCCACGTCATCGACGCGGCGGACGCGCGGGCGCGGCGCGACGAGCTCGGGCAGATCGTCGCGCGGGTCGGCGCGCCGGCGCGGCAGGCGATCTACAGCGAGCTCGCGACCGGCGTCGGCGAGGACGGCGCCGCGTGGATCGAGGTGCGCGGGCGCGACGGCGCGGGGGGCGCGCTCTCGATCACGACCCGCTACGCGCTCGGGCCGCGCGATCGGGCGCTGCTGATCACGACGTCGCTCCAGAACGACGGCCCGAGCCCGGTCGAGGCGCTCGACCTCGGCGACATCGTCCACTGGGGCGCGGCGGAGCAGGTCGCCCCCGGCGATGCGCCGGGGTCTCGCGGCGACCATGAACAGCCTTACGTGGCCGGCGTGGGGGCCGGCGTCGCGTACGCGCTCGCCCCGGCGGACGGCGCCCCGCTGCGCGCGCGGAGCGGCGCCGGCTTCAGTGACGCGACGTTCGCCCGGCTGGCCGCGCTGCCGCCCGGCGGGCGCGTCGCGTACCAGCGCGTCCTCGCTGTCGCGCCCCGCGGCGATCCGCTCGGCGTCGCGACGGAGCTCTTCTTCCTCGGCGGCGGCGCGCCCGGCGGCGTCGCGCTCGAGCTCGTGGACGCCCGCGGCGCGCCGCTCCCGCCGATCGCCGGCAAGGCGACGCTGACCCCGATCGCCGAGGAGGGCGCCGCGCCGGCCGCCGGCGCGCTCGCCCTGTGGCTGAGGACGACGGCCGGCGCGCCGCTCGCCGCCGAGGCGCCGCCAGGCCTGTACCAGGTCGACTTCGAGGGGAGCGGCCGGCGCGCGCTCGGGAGCGCTCGCGTCAAGATCCGCGCCGGCGAGGTCGCCCCCGCGCGGCTCGCGCTGTCCGGCGCTGGCCGGCTCTCGCTGTCGGTTCGCGAGCGCGTCGGGCCTTCGCCCGCCGCGGGACCGCCGCTCCCCGCGCGGCCCACGCCGGCGAAGATCAGCCTCTTCGATCCGAGGACCGGCAAGGCGATGGCGCCGCCCCTGTTCACGCTGTCCGGCGACCTCGAGATCCCGCTCCCACCGGGGCAGATCCGGGTCGTCGCCTCGCGCGGGCCGGAGTTCTCGCTCGCCGAGGCGACGGTCGACGTCGCGGAGGGCGGCGCGTCGCGGCTCGAGCTCACGATCGCGCGGGTGGTCGACACGACGGGCTACATCGCCTGCGATCTCCGGCAGCACACGGCGCGGAGCGCCGACGCGAGCGCGTCCGCGGCCGCTCGCGTCGCCTCCAACGCGGTGGAGGGCGTGGAGTGCGCGGTGGCGAGCGAGCACAACCTCGTCGCCGACCTCTCGCCGGCCGTGGCCGATCTCAAGCTGGAGGGGCGGCTGCGGATGCTCCCGGGCGACGAGCTCACGAGCGCCCGGCGCGGCGCGGGGCTCGGCAGCGTCAGCGTGTTCCCGCTCGACGCGGCCGCGCCGCCGGGCGCCCTGCGGTGGCGCGACCAGGCCGCGGGGGCGCTCCTCGACGAGGTGCGCGCGTTGCCTGGCGAGCGCGTCGTCCAGGTGAGCCGCGCGGCTGGCAGCGGCTCGCCCCTGCACGCGCTGGACGCGCCGCGGAGCGCGCCGGATCAGGGGTCAGGTCTCGTCGCGCAGCTCGGGGGCGGCGCAGGAGCCGACGCCATCGAGGTCTGGACCGGGCGCGAGATCGCCGCGCGCGACCGCGCGCTGGAGGAGCTCTGGGGGCTGCTCCGCGCGTCTCGCCCGGTCACGCCGACGGCGGCCAGCGACACCCACGGGCTGCTCGGCGCGGAGCCGGGCTACCCCCGCACGTACGTGGGCGTGGCCGACGACGATCCGGGCCGGCTCGACGCCGCCGATCTCGTCTCCGCGCTGCGGCGCCGGCGCGACGTCGTGATCACGAACGGCCCGTTCGTGACGGTGCGCCTCGGCGAGGCGCGCCAGGGCGGCGTCGCCTCGGCGCGACGCGGCGCCCGCCGGGAGGCGCTGTCGCTCTCGATCCGCGTCGAGCGCGCCCCCTGGGTCGACGCGAGCGAGCTGCACGTGCTCGTCGGCGGCGTCGCCCGGGGCGCGCCGATCCCCCTCGAGGGCGCGCGCACCACGCCCGCGGGCGCGCTCGTCGACGAGATCGCGATCCCGGTGGTCGTCGAAGGAGGCGGCGAACGCCGGCCTCCGACCCACGCCGACGCAGGCGGCGAACGCCGGCCTCCGACCCACGCCGACCCAGGCGGCGAACGCCGGCCTCCGACCCACGCCATCGCAGGCGGCGAACGCCGGCCCGCGCAGAGCGCGCCCGGCCCCATCTCCATCGCCGAGGACACCTTCATCGTCGCGGTCGTCCGGGGACGGCGCCCCCTCGAGCCAGTGCTCTCCGCCGCGGGCGAGCCGGGCGAGATCCTCCCGTTCGCCATGACCGCGCCGCTCTGGATCGACGCCGACGGCGACGGGCGCTCCCTCGGCCGCGCTGTCGCGCCGTGAGCGCCGCGAGGCTCGCGCCGCGCGCGCAGCCGCCCGCGACCGGCGCGTCGGTTTTCGTTTGCCTCCCGTGCGCCCGAGCAACATGGACCGCTGCGCATGCGAACCGAGCGGCTCGCCGCTGACGCGGCATCCATCGCACGGGCGGCCGAGATCCTCCGCCGCGGAGGGCTCGTCGCCTTCCCCACGGAGACGGTGTACGGCCTCGGCGCGCGCGCGGACGACGGGCGCGCGGCGCGCGGCATCTTCGACGCGAAGGGGAGGCCGCCCGGCAACCCGCTGATCGTCCACGTCCCCGACGTCGCGTCCGCCCGCGCGCTCGCGGACGGCTGGCCAGCGGACGCGGAGCTGCTCGCGCAGGCGATGTGGCCGGGTCCCCTCACCCTCATCGTCGCGCGCCGGCCCGACCGCGTCGCCGACGAGGTGGCCGCCGGCGGGCCGACCGTCGCGATCCGCGTGCCCGTGCACCCGGTCGCGCGCGCCCTGCTCGACGCGGTCGGGCTCCCGATCGCCGCGCCGAGCGCCAACCGCTCCACCGCGATCTCACCGACCACCGCCGAGCACGTCGAGAAGAGCCTCGGCGGGCGCATCGACGCGATCGTCGACGGCGGGCCGACCGCCGTCGGCATCGAGTCCACCATCGTCGACGTCACGCGCTCGCCCGCGCGGCTGCTGCGCCCGGGGCACGTGGCGGCCGAGGCGATCGCCGCGCTCGTGCCGCTCCAGACGAGCGCCGGGTTGATCACCGCCCCGGGCGAGCGCGCCCCCTCCCCCGGGACCCACGCGCGCCACTACGCCCCGCGCGCGCGCGTGGCGCTGGTCCCCGGAGAGGCCGTCCGCGCCGAGGTGGAGCGCGCCGCGCGGGCCGGAGCGCGCGCCGGCGCGATCGAGCGCGGCGCCCGCACCGCCGCTGGCCCGCACGCCGAGCTCCTCCCCGCGGATCCCGCCGGCTACGCGGCGGCGCTCTACGCCGCGCTCCACCGCCTCGAGGACGCCGCCTGCGACGTGATCGTCATCGCCGCCGTCCCCGAGGACCCGGCCTGGGACGCCGTACGGGACAGGTTGGCGCGCGCGTCCGCGACCGCCTGAGCAGGCGCCGCGCCAGCCCGCGGCGAGGCGCGCAGGCCACCCGCGCGCCTGCCGCGGCAGGCGCAGGTGTGTTTTCGTCCCCCGGGCGAGCGGATTGTGGCAAATCAGGGTCGCCCGCTCGCCGGGTGAGCCACCTTCCCCTCGCCCGCCTCGTCCATCTGTCGACCCCATGCCGGCACCGCCCCGCGCCGCCAAGAGCCTCACCGCCGCCCTCGGCCTCGCCGCCGCGCTCGTCGCTGCCCCGCCGCGCGCCGGCGCGAGCCTGCTCGACGAGCCGCCGAGGCGCGCGACCTTCAACCTGGACGATACGGCCGCGCCGGAGCTGCCGCTCCTCCGCGCCTTCCGCAACGCCGCGGTCGAGCGCCCCGGCCCGCTCCGGCTCTACCTGAGCAGCGCGTACGGCAAATGGCAGCAGCAGCCGTGGTGGCAGCTCGCCTGGGGCGGCGCGCGCCCGGAAGCCGAGGACGCTCTGGGCGAGCGCGGCCTCGCCCCCGCCGTCCTCGGGAGCTCGGCCTTCGCCAGCGCTTACTCCCCCTTCTTCTCGCCGTTCGAATCACCGTTCAGGCCGGCCGCCCCCCTCCACCTCGATCCGGCCACGCCGGCGTGGCTCCGCCAGCTCGATCCGATCGCCAGCCCGCCGCTCCTCGCGACGACGGGGCCGAGCCTCTCGTCGAACGGCTTCGATCTGCTCTGGGCCCCGCCGAAGAAGCAGCCGCCCGACTGGCGCTGCCGCAGAGGCCCGGTCCAGTTCGCCCGGTACGGCGGCCAGCACGACGCCTTCGAGCTGGTGCGCTGCGACGGCTCCGTCGCGCCCGGGGCGCTCGATCGCCTGTCGATCATGGCCCGCCCCCCCGACGCGCCGGACCCGGGCGAGCAGCTCCCCGACGAGCCGGACGCCGACACATGGCAGCGGTCGCTCGAGTGGGTGCCCCAGGTCCGCATCGTCCACCCGCGCCTGCTCTGGCTGCTCCAGCAGATCGCCGACGCCTTCCCGCGCCGCGGGCTCCACATCTTCAGCGGCTACAGGCCGCGCCCGTCGGACAACGGGCCGGGGGCGCGGGGGAAGAGCTCCGGCGGCCACCACAGCCAGCACGCCGACGGGCGCGCCATGGACATCCTCGTCATGGGGGTGCCGAACGCGGCGCTCTTCCAGTTCTGTCGCACGCTCGACGACGTGGGCTGCGGGTTCTACCCGAACAGCAAGTTCGTTCACGTCGACGTGCGCCGCCCCGGCGCCGGGCGCGTGTTCTGGATCGACATCTCCGGGCCCGGCGAGCCGTCGGAATACGTCGATTCCTGGCCCGGCGTCGTCGAGAGCGGAGGGCTCTCCTCGGGAGCGCACGCAGCGCCCTCCGGCGCCGCCGCCCCTCGCTGACGTCGCCTGCCAGCAGGCGGCCTCGCACCTCCCGGCCTCACCGGCGCGCTCGGGGCGCGCTGCAGCGTGGTCCCGTTCCGGGTGGAGGGAGCACCAGGGCGGCGCGAGCTTGCAGTTCTGGGATCGGTGTTAAGCTTGGCTTCCCCCTGGGCGCGCGGCGCAAGACGAGGGCGGAGCTCGGCCAGCCGAGCGCTGCCCCCGCACCTCCGGCGGCTCAAGGCCGCCCCGCGGTCGCCCCGGAGAAAAAGGTGCGAAATGGGCGAGTTGCGGACAGGGATGGTTGAGAAGATCGCGGCGATGCAGGACTTCGCGCTCTACCGCGATCTCGCGTGGGAGGGCACGTTCGAAGAGTACCTCCAGGTCGTTCGCCAGAACCCGCAGGTGACGCGCAACGCGTTCCAGCGGGCGTACGACATGATCATCCGCTACGGCATCGAGGAGTACACGGACAACAAGAAGAAGCTGATCCGGTACAACTTCTTCAAGGACGAGATGCACGGCGGCGCCGACGCCGTGTACGGGCTCGACATCCCGCTGATGCGGCTCGTCCACGTGCTCCGGGCGGCCTCCGAGGGCTACGGCCCGGAGAAGCGCGTGATCCTGCTGCACGGCCCGGTCGGATCGTCGAAGTCGACGATCGCCCGGCTCCTCAAGAAGGGCATCGAGCACTACTCGACGACGCCCGACGGCGCGCTCTACACGTTCGACTGGGTGAACCTCGACGACGTCGGCATGGCCGGGACGGAGAGCGCCCGCTTCAAGTGCCCGATGCACGAGGAGCCGCTGCGCCTCATCCCGCCGTCCTGGCGCGACCGCGCGTTCCGCGAGCTCGGGCTCTCGAGCCCGCAGTTCCAGGTCCGCGCCGAGGGCGACCTCGACCCGGCGTGCCGCTTCATCTTCAACCGCCTCATGGACAAGTACGGCGGCGACTGGTCGAAGGTGATGCAGCACGTGCGCGTGCGCCGCCTCGTGCTCAGCGAGAAGGACCGCGTCGGCATCGGCACCTTCCAGCCGAAGGACGAGAAGAACCAGGACTCGACCGAGCTCACCGGCGACATCAACTACCGCAAGATCGCCGAGTACGGCTCGGACTCGGACCCGCGCGCCTTCAACTTCGACGGCGAGTTCAACATCGCGAACCGCGGCATCGTCGAGTTCATCGAGGTCCTGAAGCTCGACGTCGCCTTCCTCTACGACCTGCTCGGCGCGTCGCAGGAGCACAAGATCAAGCCGAAGAAGTTCGCCCAGACGGACGTCGACGAGGTCATCATCGGCCACACGAACGAGGCCGAGTACAAGAAGCTCCTGAACAACGAGTTCATGGAGGCGCTCCGCGACCGCACGATCAAGATCGATATCCCGTACATCACGAAGGTGTCGGAGGAGATCCGGATCTACGAGAAGGACTTCAACAAGGAGAAGATCCGCGGCAAGCACATCGCCCCGCACACGCTCGAGGTCGCCGCGATGTGGGCCGCGCTCACCCGGCTCGAGGACCCGAAGAAGCACAACCTCTCGCTCGTCCAGAAGATGAAGCTCTACGACGGCAAGGTCCTGCCCGGCTACACGCAGGACACCGTGAAGGAGCTCCGCAAGGAGGCGTCGCGCGAGGGCATGGAGGGCATCAGCCCCCGCTACGTGCAGGACAAGATCTCGAACGCGCTCGTCAACGACCTCGGCGAGGGGACGATCAACCCCTTCATGGTCATGAGCGAGCTGGAGAAGGGCCTGCGCCACCACTCGCTCATCACGAACGACGAGCAGCGCAAGCGCTTCACCGAGTGCATCGGGATGGTGAAGCGCGAGTACGAGGAGATGGTGAAGAACGAGGTGCAGCGGGCGATCAGCGCCGACGAGGACGCGATCCAGAAGCTCGCCGCGAACTACATCGACTCCATCAAGGCCTACACCCTGAAGGAGAAGGTGAAGGACCGCTTCACCCGCGAGGACGTCGAGCCGGACGAGCGGCTCATGCGCTCGATCGAGGAGAAGATCGACATCCCCGAGAACCGCAAGGACGACTTCCGCCGCGAGATCATGAACTACATCGGCGCGCTCGCGGTCGACGGCAAGAAGTTCGAGTGGCACACGAACGACCGGCTGCGCCGCGCCCTCGAGCTGAAGCTGTTCGAGGACCAGAAGGACGCGATCAAGCTCCAGACCCTCGTGTCGAGCGTCATCGACAAGGAGACGCAGGAGAAGATCGACATCATCAAGACCCGGATGATCAAGTACTTCGGGTACAACGAGGTCTCGGCGCGCGACGTGCTCGACTACGTCGCCAGCATCTACGCGCGCGGCGACACGAAGTAGCCGTCACCAGGGCGCGGCCCCCCGCCGCGCCCGTCGCCAGGGCGCGGCCCCCCGCCGCGCCCGTCGCCAGAGCGCGGCGCCTCGCCCGCGCCGCGCCCCTTCGGATCAGCCTTCTCGCCTGAACCTCGAGAGCTCGCGCTCCAGCGAGGCCACGGTCCGCTTGAGGTCGCGGACCTCCTCGGCGGTCGCCAGGCCCATCGCCTTGGCGAACGTCTCCTTCTGCTCCGCCGTGAACGAGGAGACGCGGCCGGGCACGCTCATCGCCGTCATGAACAGCCGCATGAACCGCTCGTCCTGCATCAGCTTCGCCACGTTCGGGTTCGCGGCGAGCTTCATCCCCTCGGTGACCAGTTTGTCCTTCAGCGCCATGCGCGCAGCCTAGCCGAGTTTCGAGCGGGCGCGTCAGCCCACCTCGACCAGCACCGCGGTGATGTTGTCCCGCCCTCCGCGCCGATTCGCGAGCTCGATGAAGAGGTCGACCGCCGCCTCGCCGCCCTTCGAGGCGATGCTCGCGATCTCCTCCTCGGCGTGCAGGTAGCCGTGCAGACCGTCGGAGCAGAGCAGGTATCGATCGCCCTCCTCCACGGCCACAATCGAGGTGTCGACCTCGACATAGTCCCTGTTGCCGACCGCGCGCGTGATCACGTTGCGGTGGGGCGAGCTCCTGGCCTCGTCCGCGGAGATGAGCCCATTCTTGATCTGCCACGCGATGAGCGTGTGATCCTCGGTCATCTGCACCGCGTTCCCGTTGCGGACCTGGTAGATGCGGCTGTCGCCCACCTGGCCGGTCACGAGCGCGCCGCCCACGATGAGCGCCGCGCTGATCGTCGTGCCCATGCCGCTCTTGTCGCGGTCGAGCTCGGCGATGGCGAAGACCATGTACGTCGCGGCCTGGATCGCGCCCTCGAGGATGCGCAGCACGGCGCGCGCCTTGGGCTGCGTCAGCGGCTCGTCGGGATCGCCGATGGCGGGCAGGCCACGCTTCACCATGCCGTAGATCGTCTCGACGGCCTCGGCGCTCGCTACCTCGCCGGCCGCGTGCCCGCCCATCCCGTCCGCGACGATGTAGAGGCGGAGCTCGTCGTCCCGGAAGAAAGCATCCTCATTGGCGCGCCGGTGGCGCCCGACGTCGGTGCGGCCAAATGATTGGATCCTCATCGAGCTTGCCCGGTCCTTCATCGCCGTCTCGTGGGGAAAGCCCCGAGGCGCCGGCGCGACTCTCGCACGATAAACTTCTTCAGCGGGGCCTGTCGAGTGGGCGACGGCTCGGTTAGGATGGACAGGCCAGCCATGGCACGAAGCTTCTCCGCCACCTGTGGGCCGGATGGCCTTCTCCACCATCTGGCCGACCTGCGCAGCGCCGTCCCGTCGGCCTCGGGCGGCATCGTCTTCGTTTCCGGCCAGCTCGCCCAGCGCGCCTCGGGCGTCGCCGAGCTCGTCCGGAGCACCTGGCGCGGCATCCCCGCCTGCGTCGTGCCGGCCGCGGGCGTGCTCAGCGAGCGCGGCGAGCTCGAGGGGGACACCGGCGCGAGCGGCGTGCTCTGGTCGGGCGGCCGGGTCGCGCCCTTCGCGCTCCCCGAGCGCGCCGAGGACCCGAGCCGCGCCCTGCGCGAGACGCTCGCCCGCACCATCGGCCCCCGCTCCGCGACGGCCATCCTCTTCGCCCGGCCCGGGGCGCTCGCGGCCGGGGCGCTCGAGGGGCTCGCCTCCTGCGCGCCGGGCGCGTGCGTGTTCGGCGCCGGCACGGCGTCGAGCTCCGCGATCGGCGTGACGTCCCAGGGCGAGCTGATCGAGGGCCCCGTGACGGGCCTCGCCATCACGGGGTTCGCCCCGCCGATCGTCGACGCCTCGCCCGCCGCCAGGCTGCTCTCGGGCTTCCACCCCGTGGAGGAGGTGAGCGGCGGCGTCGTGCTGCGCGCCGGCGGGCGCTCGGCGCTCGAGCTGCTCTCCGCCGCGACAGCGACGCTCGGCGAGCAGGCCAGCGCGCAGCCGCTCGTCCTCGCCGCGCTCGCCGACCCGGCGATCGATTCGCGCGGCGATGCCGCGGGGCCGCGCGGCGGCGCCGCGGAGACGCGCGGCGACGCCGCGGAGCCGGTGGCGCCCGGGTCGGTACGTTACGTGCTGCGGCCGATCCGCGGGATCGATCCGTCGCGGCGCGGGCTCCTGCTCGGCGACGACGCGCGGCCCGGCGTCCGCCTGGCCTTCGCCGTGCGCGACGCCGCCGCCGCCCGCGCCGGGCTCGAGGGGATCGCGCGGCACGTCTCCCGGAGCGCGCTCGGCTCGGCCCCGCGGTTCGCGCTGTACCTGAGCTGCGCCGGGCGCGGCCAGGGCCTGTACGGGGCGCCCGACGTGGAG
The DNA here is from genome assembly GCF_051530195.1 of Sorangium sp. So ce321. Taxonomy (NCBI): domain Bacteria; kingdom Pseudomonadati; phylum Myxococcota; order Polyangiales; family Polyangiaceae; genus Sorangium; species Sorangium sp. So ce321. The sequence goes on from NZ_CP150329.1 coordinate 11,453,883, forward strand.
GCGCGCATCCTGCGCCAGCGCTTCGCCGACCTCCCGATCGCCGGCATGCACTCGAGCTTCGAGATCGCCCCCTGGGCGCCAGGCGAGGCCAGGCTCGCCCTCTACACCGGCGTGCTCGCGCTCTTCCGCGCGCCGAGCTGAGCCGCCGCGCGCGAGCGCCGCACCAGGCGCCGAGCGCCGCACCCACGCGCGCGCCGCGCTGGACGCCGACCGCCTCGACCGCCGAGCGCCGCCGCGGGCGCCGACCGCGTCAGCGCTCGTGGTAGGCCGCGATCACGGCCGAGGCCCGCCGCTCCACCTCGGCGTGGATGGCCGCGAAGCGCGGCTCCCCGCGCAAGCCCGCGAGCACCGGGCAGCGCTCGATCCAGGGCAGATCGAAGAGGCCGTCGGCCAGCGAGAGCTCGAGCGCGGTCAGCGCGAGCTCTCGCTGGCCGAGGAAGCCCGCGATCTCCGCCTGGATCTGCCGGAGGAACGACGTGCGGCGCAGCGCCGCGACGGTCGGGCCCGCGCCCTGCGCCGGCGCGGAGCGGACGTCCGAGAGCCGGCCCTCCACGACGTCGCCGATCAGCTGCACGAGCGGCCCGGTGATGCCCGGGAAGGCCTCGCTCACGAGCTTCTTCGGGAGCTTCTCGACCACCTCCGGCTCGCGCAGCCAGAGCGCTCGGCGGATCTGGAGCACGGCGTTGCCCGACGCGCTGCGCGCGACCGGCAGCGCCTTGAGCACGTCTTCGCCGTCCGACCACCTGCCCAGCAGCGCGTGGGCGCGCGACAGCGCGTACCCCGCGAGCGCCACGTCCGGATCGCGCGCCAGCGCGGACCGCGCGCGCCGCGCGCCCTCCTCGAACGCGCCGCACTCGAGCAGGATGGTCCCGATGAGACCCTCCGCCTCGGCGTTGCCGGCGCGCGACGCGAGCGCGGCCTTGAGCTCCCGCATCGCCCCGACCACATCGAGGCGCTGGAACTTCACCGACGCCATCGCGAGCCGCGCGTCCGGGAGCCCGGGCGCCGCGGCGACGGCGCGCGCCGCCACCTCGATGGCCAGATCGCCGCCCTGATCCGTGAAGAACCAGAAGCGGGAGCGCGCGAGCGCGTAGGCCGAGAGGATCATCGGATCGCCGGGCGCGCGCTCGAGCGCCTGCTCGAACAGCGCGATCGCGCGCTCCTGGTGCTCCGGCCAGAAGCTGCGGTACTCGTGGCGCCCGCGCAGGAACAGGTCGAGCGCGACAGGGTCGCTCGGCGCCGTGCGGCTCGGGGCCGCCCCGTCGAGGGTCAGCGCCCCCGCGATCGCCTCGGCCACCTCGTCGTTGATCCGCAGCACCTCGGTCTCGGGGCGGTCGAAGCGCTTCGCCCACAGCTGGAACCCGTCGGTGACGCAGAGGAGCCGCGCGCTGATCCGCACCGTGCCGTCGCGCCGCCGCACCGAGCCGCCGACGACCACCTGCACCCCGAGCTCGCGCCCGATCTCGCGCGGATCGGCGTCGCCGTCCTTCCACCGCGCCATCACCACGCGCGGCCTCACCCGGAGGCCCGGGGTCATCGAGAGCGTATCGATGAGATCGTCGGTGAGCTCCTCGGCCAGGTACGCGTCGGAGGGAGGGCCCTGGTTCGTGAACGGCAGGACCGCGACGCTCTTGCCGCCCAGCTCGCTCACCCCGGAGATCGACCCGGGGATCGGCGTCCGCCCCTGCGGCGGCGTGATCGTGTGGGGGGCGATCGTGGCCGGGCGCGTGAGCGACGCGAGCTCCTGCGCGACGCCCTCGACGGAGTCGTACCGGTCGTCGCGCGAGCGCGCCATGCAGCGGAGCACCATGCGCGCGAGCGCGTCCGGCAGGTCGGCGCGCCGGCGCCGCGGGTCCGGCGCGTCGGAGACGAGCCGCGCCGCGGCCACCGCGAGCGGCGCGTCGCCCTGCCACGCGCGCTCGCCCGTGAGCATCTCGTAGATCATCGCGCCGAGCGCGTAGAGGTCGGCGCGCGCGTCGATGTCCGCGGCGCCCTGCACCTGCTCGGGCGCCATGTACGCCGGCGTCCCCAGGACCGCGCTCAGGGTCATGCCCGCCTCGCCGTTCGGCGCCAGCGCGCGCGCGATCCCGAAGTCGGTCAAGACCACGCGCCCGTCGCGCCCGATCAGCACGTTGTCCGGCTTGAGGTCGCGGTGGATGACGCCCGCCCGGTGCGCGGCCCCGAGCCCCGCGCAGACGCTCTCCGCGATGTCGATGGCGCGGCCCACGCTGAGCCGCCGCTCGCGCGCGAGGAGCCCGGCGAGCGCCTCGCCGTCGACGAACTCCATCGTCAGGAACCGGTCGCCGTCGTGCTCGCCGATGTCGAAGACCCGCGCCACGTTCGGGTGCGTCACCTTGCGCGCGAGCCGCACCTCGCGCCGGAACCGCTCGATCACCTCGGGGGCGCCGCTGAGCTCGCGGCGCAGCACCTTGACCGCGACGACCTCCTCCAGCTCCAGGTCGCGGGCGCGGTACACGCTCCCCATCCCGCCGATGCCGACCAGCCCGAGGAGCTCGTACCGGCCGGCGAGCACCTGCCGCGGGCCGGTCTCCGCGGCGTCCGCGGGCGCGGCGCCTTGCCGCGTGCCGCTCGCTGACAACGCGCGGTCGTGAATCGTGTCGTCCTTGAAGCTCTGCGGCATAGGGGAATCCCGGGCGACCGTTGCCCCCCACCGCCTTGAGGCTAGCTCAGGATCGGCGGGGCGAGCACCGGTCGTCGCGGGAGCTCCAGCGGGTGAGGTGCTAGTCTGCGCCGCCCATGGCAGAGGCGTCGAGCGCGATCGCGGTGGAGTCGCTCTCCAAGACGTACCAGGTCCACGAACGCGCCGCCGGCTTCGCCGCCACGGTGCGCTCGGTCTTCCGGCGCCGCTACCGGGTCGTCCACGCGGTCGATGACCTCTCGTTCTCGATCGCGCCGGGCGAGCGCGTCGGCTTCCTGGGCCCGAACGGCGCCGGCAAGACGACGACGCTGAAGGTGCTCGCCGGGCTGCTCCACCCGTCGGGCGGCCGGGTCACGGTCGCCGGCTTCGTGCCGCAGCACCGCGAGGCCGACTTCCTGAAGCGGATCACCCTCGTCATGGGCCAGAAGCAGCAGCTGCTCTGGGACCTCCCGCCCGCCGAGACCTTCGCCCTGAACCGCGCCATCTACGGGATCGGCGACGCCGAGTTCCGGCAGACGCTCGGTGAGCTGGAAGACCTGCTCGGGATCGCCGTGATCGCCTCGAAGCCGACGCGGCAGCTCTCGCTCGGCGAGCGCATGAAGTGCGAGCTCGCGGCCGCCCTGCTGCACCGGCCGGAGATCCTGTTCCTCGACGAGCCGACGATCGGGCTAGACGTCGCGATGCAGCTCAGCGTCCGCGAGTTCATCCGCCGCTACAACGAGCAGCGAGGGGCCACCATCGTGCTCACGTCCCATTACATGGACGACGTGGCGGCGCTCTGCCCGCGGGTCATCGTCATCGACAAGGGTAGGCTGCGTTACGATGGCGACCTCGCCGCGCTCGCCCGCAGCGTGCGCCCTCACAAGCGCATCGCGCTGCGCTTCGGGGGCGCGGTCGACCGGGCGCTCCTCGAGCGGGTCGGCGCCGTCCTCTCGCTCGACGCCGGCCGCGCGGTGCTGCAGGTCCGCCAGGAAGAGCTGCGCCAGGCCATGTCCTGGCTGCTCAGCCAGACCGACATCGCGGACCTCACGGTCGAGGACCCTCCCCTCGAGGAGGTGATGCGCGAGCTCTTCGCGGGCGAGGAGCCCGCCGGCGAGCCGGCAGCCGCCGCGGGCGAGCCGGCGGCCGCCGCGGGCGGGGTCGCGTCGTGAGCTCGCTCTCCAGGGCGGTCCACGCGTTCCCGACGCTGCTCCGCGTCGGGGTCGCGGCCGCGATCGCGTACCGGGCCGAGATGCTGATCTGGATGCTCACGACGACGATGCCGCTCGTGAGCCTCGCGCTCTGGTCCGCGGTGGCCGCGAGCGCCCCGGTCGGCCGCTTCGGGGCGAGCGACTTCACCGCGTACTTCCTGGCGATCCTCATCGTCCGGCAGATGACGGGCTCGTGGCTCGTGTGGGAGATGAACATGGAGATCAAGAGCGGCGTCCTCTCGCAGCGCCTGCTCAAGCCGATCCACCCGCTCGTCTCCTACGCCGCCGACAACCTCGCCGCGCTCCCGCTGCGGGCGCTGCTCTGCTTGCCCATCGCGGTCGTCGCGCTGGTCGTGACCTCGGGCGAGCGGTTCCATCCGACGGCGCTCGACCTCGGGATCTGGGCGGCCTCGCTCGTCGGCGCCTGGATGATCAACTTCTTCACGATGGCGCTGATCGGCTCGCTCGCGTTCGTGATCGAGAGCTCGACCGCGGTGTTCGACGTCTACCTCGCGGCCTTCATGATCTTCGCCGGCTACCTCGTCCCGATCGAGCTGTTCCCCCCGTGGCTCGGCGACATCGCGCGGGTCCTGCCGTTCCGTTACAGCCTCGCCTTTCCGGTCGAGCTCATCACCGGCCTGCTCGAGCCGGGCCGCGCGCTCGCCCAGCTCGGCGCGCAGTGGGCCTTCGCGATCGGCTCCGCCGCCGCGGCGCTCGTCGCGTGGCGCGCCGGGGTCCGGCGGTTCTCGGCGTTCGGCGGGTGAGCGGCGTGCGTTACCTCCGGTTGCTCGCGACCCAGCTGCGCGTGTCGCTCGCGCTCGGGATGCAGTACCGGCTGGATTTCCTGCTGGGCGCCGTGATGACGGCGGTCTGGACGCTGGTCGGGCTCGTCCCGCTCCACATCGCGCTCGCGTCCCGCCCGCCGGTCGAGGGCTGGACCTACGAGCGGGCGCTCGTCGTCGTCGGGTGGTTCACGCTCCTCAAGGGCATCCTCGAGGGGGCCGTGAACCCGTCGCTCATCAGCGTGGTGGACCAGATCCGGAAAGGCACGCTCGACTTCACGCTGCTCAAGCCGGCCGACGCGCAGTTCCTCGTCTCCACGGCTCGGTTCGAGATCCGCAAGGTCGTCGACGGCGCCGCCGCGGCGGCCATCTTCGTCTACGCCTTCGCGAGGATGGGCCGCGCCCCCGCGCCCGTCGACATCGCGCTCTCGCTCGGCCTGCTCGTGACGGCGACGCTGGTGCTCTACTCGATCTGCATCCTGGTCATCTCCGCCGCGTTCTGGGTCGTGCGCCTCGACAACCTGGCTTATTTCTTCAACTCTCTCTTTGATTTCGCGCGCTGGCCGGTCACCCTCTTCAAGGGGTTCTGGCGCGTCGTCTTCACCTTCGTGGTCCCGCTCGCGCTGATGACCACCTATCCGGCGGAGGCGATGCTCGGCACCATCGCACCGCGCACCGCGGCCGCCGCCGCGCTGGGCGCGCTCGCCTTCGGCGCCGCCGCGCGCGCGGTGTGGAAACGGGCGATAGGACGGTATACGTCAGCGTCGAGCTGAGCGCCGTGGGGCTTCCTGCCGGCGGCGCCGCGCGTTAGGCTCGCGGTCTTGGCCTCCTGGGGCGAGGGGGGTGAGCGGGCATCGGAGAAGGAGACCAGGTGAAGAACGGGGGGTTCACGCTCGAGGAGCTAGGCAGGAATCTCGTCGATCTCGCGATGACCGAGGACGTGATACGCCGCCGGGCGACTGCGCTTCTCCCGGTCGCCGGCCGCGAGGAGCGGGAGCTCAAGGTCCTCGGGAAGGTGTCGCGCCTCGCGATGGATTTCGACGCCGGCGACCCGGCGGTGACGCGCGGCACGAGCGGCGCGTTCGACGTCGCGATCCCGTACGCCCTGACGGTCCGGGTCGAGACGGAAGGGGAGGCCGAGGCCACGGTGCATCAGCTCACCGCGACGGTCGCGCTGCGCATCACGCCGAGGCCCTGCGCGCCGCTCGGGATCTTCCTCGACATCGTGGAGCCGGCCGCGGACTCGGTCCTGTTCGCCGACCCGCCGGTCAGCACGAGGGACTACCTGCGCGGCCGGCTCGAGGAGGAGGTCCGGAGAGAGCTCCTCCGCCTCGTGCGCGCCCGCCTCGCCGACAGCCACGCCGAGCGCATCGTCGATCTGGAGGGGCCGCTCGTCCGCGCGCTCGGGCTCGATCTGGACGCGCGCGACGCGCCGCCGCCGAGCCGCCTGCGCGGGGCCAGCGTCCAGCCGAGCGGCGCCGCGGTCCGGCGGGGCGCTCCGTCGAGCGAGCCGGACATGCAGCTCCGGCTCTTCGGGAACACCATGCCCATCCAGGTGTGGACCGCGCGCCCGGACGGCCAGCTCAACTTCGTGAACAAGGCCGTCCTCGACTACTTCGACCGCACGGAGGCGCAGATCATCGGCGAGGGCTGGCTGGCGATGCTGCACCCGGACGACGTGCCGAGGACCGTCGCGACGTGGACCCGGAGCCTGGAGACCGGGCAGCCGTACGAGACGGAGTTCCGCCTGCTGCGCGCGAGCGACCAGACGTACCGCGAGCACGTGGTCAGCGCGCTGCCGCAGCGCGATGCGGCCGGGAACATCGTCCTGTGGATCGGCGGCACGACCGACGTGGCCGAGCTGCGCCGCGCCGAGGCTGCCTTGCGGCGGAGCGAGGCGCGCTACCGGCTGTTCGCGGAGGCGTCGAACGAGGGCATCTGGTTCTGGAACATCCGCGAGGACACGACGGAGTGGAGCGATCGCATGCTCGGGATCATCGGCGTCCGCCGCGAGGCGTGGGGCGGGACGTTCATGAGCTTCTTCGAGCGCGTTCACCCCGACGATCGGAGCGCCCTCCAGGCCGCGCTCAAGGCGCACCTCGAGGAGCGGCGGCCCTTCGAGGCCGAGCTCCGGATACGGCACGAGAACGGGGAGTACCGCGTCATTTTCACCCGCGGCATGGCCGAGTGGGACGAGAAGGGCGTGCCGTTCCAGATGGCCGGCGGCGCGACCGACATCACCGAGCAGAAGCGCCACCAGGCCATGCTGCAGGAGCGGCGCGAGATCATCGAGCAGCAGCAGGAGGCGATCCGGGCGCTGTCGACGCCGATCATCGAGGTCTGGAAGGGGGTGCTGACGATGCCGGTGCTCGGCGTGCTCGACGAGCAGCGCTCCCAGCAGATGATGGAGGTGCTGCTCGACGCCGTGGCGCGGACCCGCTGCCGCCACGCGATCATCGACCTGACCGGGGTCAGCGCCCTCGACGCGGCCACGGCCGATCACGTGCTGAAGCTCATCGACGCCGTCGCGATGCTCGGCGCGCAGGGCATCGTCGTCGGCATCCGGCCCGAGGTGGCGCAGACGGTCGTGTCGCTGGGGCTCGACCTGTCGAACATCAAGACGCTCTCGAACCTGCGGGAGGGGCTCCGCTTCGCGATGCAGTCGAGCGGGGTGACCGTCGAGCGCCGGCGCCGGCGGAGGGCGCGCCGCGAGGGCGCGGACGACGCGCCCGCGCCGCTGTCCGAGCGCGGCGGGTGATCGCCGCGGGAGCCCCAGGGAGCAGCAGCGCGTGCGCGACCTCGACCCCTACCGCGACGAGCGGCCCAGCCTGGCCGCCGAGAACGAGCGGCTCCGCCGGGAGCTCGCCCGCCTGCGGCGCCGCCGCGCCTGGCCCGCGGTGGCGGCGCTCGGGGGCTACCTCCTGCTCGTCACCGAGCTCCGCGGCTGGCTGAACGGCGCCGACCCGGTCCGCTACTGGGCCGCGCTCGTCGCCCTCCTCCTCGCGCTCGGCGTCAGCGTGGCGAGCGCCCTCCGCCTCATCGTGGGGCGCAGCGACTGAGAGAAACGGCATCCATGGCGAAGATCCCCCCCATCAAGTTCAGCCCCTCCGGCGGCGTCGCCGGCGCGGCGCGCCGGGTCGCGCTCGGCCTCGTGCTCCTCGTCGCGACGCTCTTCGTCGCGTGCACCACGGTGACGCGGATCGACGCCGCGCACGTGGGCATCCGGGTCAAGCTGGCCGGCTCGAGCCGCGGCGTCGACGACATCCCGGTCGTGACCGGCTGGGTGTTCTACAACCCGCTGACCGAGCAGATCGTGCAGTTCCCGACGAGCGTGCAGAACGTGGTCTGGACGGCGTCGGCGCACGAGGGCCGGTCCGTGGACGAGTCGATCACCTTCTCGTCCTCCGAGGGCGTCAACGTGGGCGCGGACATCGGGATGTCGTTCCACATCGAGCCGGACAAGGCGCCCCACCTCTACCTGCGCTTCCGGGAGAACGACCTGATGCGGCTCGCCGACCGCTACGTGCGCAACGCGGTGCGCGAGTCGTTCAACGCGGTGGCGTCGACGATGCCAGTCCAGGAGATCTACGGTTCGGGCAAGACGAAGCTCATCCAGGACGTGACCAAGGAGCTCGCGCTGGTGCTCGACAAGGACGGTGTCCGGATCGATCAGCTCACCATCAACGGGGCGCTCCGGCTGCCCGAGAACGTGGCCGCGGCGATCAACCAGGCGATGGAGGCGACGCAGAAGTCGATCCAGGCCGAGAACCGGGTGCGCCAGGTGCGCGCCGAGGCCGACCAGGCGATCGCGACGGCGCGGGGCGCGGCCGAGTCGGCGCGGGAGCGCGCCCGCGGCGAGGCGGACGCGCTGCTCATCCGGGCGCGCGCCGAGGCCAAGGCGAACACGATCATCCGGCTGTCGACGACGCCCGCGGTGCTGCAGTACCGCGCGCTCGAGCGGTGGAACGGGCGCCTGCCGGCGATGAACCAGGGCCCGCTGCCGATGCTCACGTTCGACATGAAGAGCGCGCTCGACAAGGACGCCGAGCAGAAGCTGGCCGAGCTGCTTGAGGAGACGGCGCCCGGCGCGCCCGGAGCCCCGGCCGGCGCAGAGGCGGCGCCCACCGGCGCGGGTGGAGACAGAGACAACGGGGGCGCAAAGCCCACGAAAAATCCCACAGAGCAGGCGCCCGCCGCGGCGCCTTGATCAGATCGAGCGGCTAGAGCGACAAACGGGTTGAAACCAAGAGAAAAATCAGGAATTTCACATGGAGGCGGGGAGGCGGGGAGCGAGAGACGGCAAGAGGGAGAAATTCATTTTTTTTCCCTCCCCGCCTCCCCGCCTCCATGTGAAAATTCTCCGGGTTTCAACGTGATCGGTGTTCTAGTGGGGCACCGCCGCAGATAGACTCCAGTCCGCTCGGCAGCCTACCCGGCTCAGCCGCCAGCCGGCTTGCAGCAGAGCGCGCTGCCATCCGCGGGCGCGATCTTCTCGCCCTCCACGATCCCCGCCCTCCCGTGATCGATGCAGCCGCCCTCGCGTTCCCTGAGCATGCGGGCCTTGACGCTGCCGATGACCACGGGCTCCGCCACCTCGGTGCACGCCGTCTCGGTCGTGAGCGTCTGGGTCAGCACGAGATCGCTGCACGCCTCGTCCTTGTAGAACAAGAACTCCATCGAGCAGAGCTCCCCGTCGGGCTCGCAGTCGCACGCGCCGCAGCCGGAGACGGCCCTGTAGATGTCGAGCCTCTCCGGGAACTCCGGCGGGCAGGCGGTCCTCGCGATGACCTCGTCGTCAGGAAAGGGAGCTGGATTGCCGACGCAGATCCGGAAGTCGTCGGAGAGAACACGGGTGTCGAGCAAGCACGTTGGATAAGCGGGGTGGTCTCCACAGCTGTACTCCGCAGGCTCAACCGGGCTGCAGATGCGCGCCATCCGCTTCCAGGTCGCCTCCGGCTGGAACAGGTCCTCTCTCGAACGGCACGCATGGCGCTCGTCGTACCAGGGGACGGCCACCCCGGTGGCCGCTTTGGTCTGCCCCGTCGGTTCGCACACATCCCAGGGGCGACGCATCGTCTTCCTGGTATCGTCGAAGGGCGGATCGCACTCCTCGATCATACTGTAGCCCACCCCTCCATCGTTGCAGTCGGCGCGCTCGCAGCCGCAGGGCGGGCAGGTCGGGTCGTCCTGAAGATCCAGCCACCGGTCCGCTTCCCACGCTTGCCCGTACTCCTCGCAGGTGGGCTCCTCGCCCTGCTTGCCGACCCACACGACATACCTCCTGGAGTTCACGATGCCGTCCCACCACGCATTCTCGAGGCAGTAGCCGGGACACGGCTCGCACCGCTCCTTGCTCCAGCACCTCAGCTCTTCGCCTCCGCAGCTCGACCCGAGCAGCGCCCCGGCGAGTCCCAGGAGCGCGCCGGCCGCCGTCCTCAGGAGCCACCGACGTCGCGCGCTTTCCTGGTCCAGGGCGGCACGCGGGATGCTGGTCTGGCTCATTGGGTGTCCATCTTCTCCATGCAACACAGGGTCTTGGGTTCCACTTCCTCCCGGTCCCGCACCGGCTCGCCTCCGGACGGCTCACAGCCGCCGGGCGCGTTCGTGACCCACTCGGCACGCACGCTGCCGAGCGGGAAGCCAGCGCTCGGATCGGCGCAGCCGCCTTCATCGGTGACGGCCACGGAGGCGATCTCCTGGCGGCACGCCGTGTCGGCGTAGGCCGACACGAGCGCCTCGCACACGCTGGGCTCGGTCGGCGTGCAGGTACACGGCGAGCAGAGGCCGTCGTCGTGGCTTGCGTACCATGAGTGCTCGTGCGGGTACTCGTCCGGGCAGTCAACCTTCTCGGTCACCTTGGCCCAGACGCACATCTTGAAAGCGGGCGTGGCTCGCTTCTGGAGCATGGGGAAACACAGCTTCCCGGACGTGATCCCGCACGCTTGTGCATTGCTCGGGCCCGTGCAGACCTTGGCGTGGCGCTTCCAGGGTGACCCCAGGCCGCCGCTGCGGGGCACCACCGCCTCGACGGGCTCGCAGGGGACCGCGGTGGCCGGCGGGACAGCGACCGAGCCGACCTGCTCCGGCGGGATCGGATCCGTGCCGACGCACGCGCCATCCCAGTCGACCGGGGCCTCGAATGGCGTCCGCGTCTCCGGCGCGCCGTCCTGGCACATGTAGAGCGAGCTGGCCGTCACCCCGGCCGGCAGCACGCACGCCGGCTGCGAGCAGGCACAGGGCGGGCAGTCAGGCACCGGATCGACGTCCTTGTACAAGAACATGACCCCCGCATCGCCGACGTCCGGCGGACACGCGGGCGGCTCCTCGTCGATGCTGCCCTCCCAGAGGAGCACGGGCGCGCCATCGACGTTGCTCCTGTCGACAGGCACCGGCACGCACTCCCCGGCGCAGTACCCGCCCGCGCTCTCGCAGGTCACCGTCTCCTCGCACGCCTCCCCCGTGTCGCCGCAGGCGCTCGCCAGCGCTAGCCCCGACGTGGCCAACCCCATCGCCATCAGCACATGACGCATGCTCTCCGCTCCCTCCCAGCGCACCGCGCCTACCAGACGCCCCCGATCGCGATCCCACCCCCGCCGACCGCGACGAACGGGCGCACGGCGGCACGGGGCGGCGATGGCGGCGATGGCGGCGACGGGGCCCACCAGAGCGACGAGATCGCCACCGCACCGAAGACCCCGCCCGCAATGAAGCTGGCCCAGGCCGCGCCCCTCATCGTGTCGCGGGTCGAGACCGTCTCGGCGAGCGCGTCGCATGGAACGGTGATCTCGCTGATGCCCTCGTAGAGGCAGCCGCCGCGCCCGTAACTTGCCCGGATGGCGTCCGCCTGCGCCTCGGCCTCGTCATCGCGCACCCCGGCAGCGATGGCGAACCCCACCCCGAGCGCCGTGCCGGCGAGGGCCAGCGACGCTCCGGCGACACGGATGTTGCGGCCCGAGCGGTCGCGCTCCGGCGCCGGCGCCGTCGTGCGGACGATCGCCTTGGGCGGCGGCGCTCTTGGGATGGGATCGAGCACCACCGGAAATGCCGTCACGTCGCCGGGCCATCGTTCGAAGGGGACCGTCTGGGTGACATGCCCCTCGAGAGAAGCGCGGACTTCGTGGCGACCGGGCTCGACGTAGAAGCGGTACTCCGGCTGCCCCTGGCCGAGGAACCTGCCGTCCAGGAAGACCTCCGCTTTCGGATGGCTGAGAATGAACTCGACTCGAACGACCTCGCTCTCCGCCCGGAGCAGGCCGTCCTCGAAGCGTTGCCGCTCCGCGGGCGAGAGCTTTCGGCGGTCGAACAGGGCGCGCCGTAGATGGGTCGCAGCGTCCACGTACTCCTGCAGCGAGAGCTCGCAGAGCCCGAGCTCCCCCTCGATGGCAGGGCGCGGCGCCGCGGCGAAGGCGGCGCGATACGCCGCCTCCGCCTCCCGCCATCGGCCGGCGCTGCGCGCGGTGCGCGCACGACGGAGCGCGTCCGCTGCCGGATCAGGCGCCGCGGGCGCCCCAGGGCCCGGCGCTGCGGGGGACTGCGCGAACGCCGCAAACGTCGTGGTGATGAGGAGACTTACCAAGGGGAAAAGCAGGAGTTGCCTTGGACCCATGGAGCACGACCCTAGGCACGCACAGGTCAGTGAAGCAAGGAGCCGAGGAAGGGTGCTAGACGAATTTTTGGCGTATCAAGGACGATTTCAAAGCAAATATAAACTGCTGCACGCAACGCGCATAAAGCCCTGAACGCCCGCGCATGGCGTCCACCCCGTGAGCGCGCGCGCCTCGCGGCCGAAGATCTCGGCGAGCGCCTCACCACGCGGCCGACCACCGGGCTGCGCCACACGTCCGTATGCACGGCGAGCCACACGTCCAGGCCCGGCGTGTGGGCCTGCGGGAGCGCGCCCGCGGCGAGGCGGACGCGCTGCTCATCAGGACGCGCGCCGAGGCCAACGCGAACACGATCATCCGGCTGTCGGCCGCTCGATAGGATCATCCGCCAGGGCGCCGGCCAGCGCCTCGATCTCGGCCCGCTTGTTCTCTAGCGCCTCCGGCGGAGCTCGGACGCCATCTATCTCCTGCCAGACGAGCACGACCTCGACTCGGCGATGAGGGGCGCCGATCGGAAGGTCAACATGCACCGTGCCTTGTTCGTCGCTCTCGTACAGCTTGCGGACTGTGTTCATCCAGGGTGCTCCTCCGGAACGACCAGGTAGGGCGATCTTCCTGGCTAGCACGTGAACGGCCGATGAAGAGAGCACAGGTCTCACGACAAGGCGCAGTACCGCAGAGCGGCAAGGAAACTCGTGGGAGACGAAAATCTGAACGTTTCGGAAACGTCAAGCCCACTGCGCCGCCGACCCCGAGTCGACATCGTCCTGCCCGTGCCCCGAGGTCGCCGACATCAAGCCGCCGGACCCGCACGTGCACGCGCTCGGGCTTGTCCTGGCGGTCGCTGTCGTGGCCCTGCGCCGATGAGCGCCTCGACGGCGCGCCGCCTTGGTCCTGCTCCTCATCGTCTTGCCCTGCCGCCCGCCCCCGGGCAGGCTTCGGGCATGGGCCAGCCAGCCGAGAAGCAGCGCAGTGCCACGTACGCCGACCTCGAAGCCGTCCCGGCGAACAAGGTGGCGGAGCTCATCGGCGGCGTGCTCCACGTCCTGCCCCGACCGGCGCCGCGCCACGCCAACGCGAGCTCGGTCCTGGGGATCAAGGTCGGCGGCCCCTTCGGCCTCGGCGATGGTGGGCCGGGCGGCTGGTGGATCCTGGACGAGCCGGAGCTGCACTTCCCCGCCCCGGGCGCCCCGGGCGAGGTCGACGCGCTCGTCCCCGACCTCGCCGGCTGGCGGCGCGAGCGGATGCCGGAGCTGCCGGAGACGGCCTTCTTCCCGCTCGCCCCGGATTGGGTCTGCGAGGTCCTGAGCCCGTCGACCGAGGAGGTCGACCGCGAGGAGAAGATGCCGATCTACGCTCGCGAGGGCGTGCGGTACGCATGGCTGGTCGACCCGATCGCGCGGACGTTGGAGGCCTCCTCGCTCGTCTCGGGCCGGGGCTGGGGGCCCGCCGTCGTCCACCGGGGCGCTGCGCGCGTGCGAGTCGAGCCCTTCGAGGCCATCGAGCTCGACCTCTCGGTGCTCTGGGCGACATAGCAGACCGCCGCGCCGTTCGAGTCCCGGGGAGCATCAGCGGAGCCACGTCTCGGACCGGAGCCGCTCGACGAGGAAATCGACGAAGGCCCGCACGCGCGCCGCCGCGCGCCGGCCCTCGGCGTGGACGACGTGGACCGGGACCGGCGGGGGCTCGAACGCGGGGAGCACGATCTGGAGGCGCCCGGCGCGCAGCTCGGGGCCGATCTGGTAGGAAAGGACCCGCGCGAGCCCGCGTCCTGCCACGGCCGCCGCGACGGCGACGTCGGCGGTGTTGACGAGGAGCTGGGAAGACGGGAGGACCTTCTCGACCCGCGATCCCGACGCGAACGACCACTCCGCGGGAGAGGCCGTCTGCGAGAAGCCGATGGTGTCGAGCTGCGCCAGGTCGGCCGGTCGTCCGGGCGCGCCGCGCGCGGCCAGGTAGGCCGGCGACGCGCAGACCACCAGCCGCACCGAGCCGACGCGGATCGCGCTCAGGGACGAGTCCGGCAGGTGGGCGATCCGCACGGCGACGTCGACCCCCTCGTCGAGCAGCTCGACGATGCGGTCGACGAGCAGCGTCCGCGCCGACACCTGCGGGTGGCGCGCCAGGAAGTCGAAGATGGCCGGCGCGACGAACATCCGCCCGAACGACACGGACGCCGTCACCGCGAGCTGCCCCCGCAGCGCGGCGTGGGACCCGGCCGCCGACGCCTCGGCCTCCTCGATCTCGCCGAGGATCCGCTTGCAGTCCGCGAGGAACCGCGTGCCCGCCTCGGTCAACCGGACGATGCGCGTCGTGCGGTGCAGGAGCCGCGTGCCGATCCGCTCCTCGAGCGCGGCGATGGCCCGCGTCACCGCCGGCGCCGACATGGACAGGCGCCGCGCCGCGGGCGCGAAGCCCTCCTCCTCGGCGACGGCGACGAAGACGCGCATGGTTTCCAGGCGATCCATCGGATTATTCCAGTTCCTGCAACAGTCCATTGTCAAGCGCGGCCATTACCGTCGGCGACCGCAACGGGCATGTTGGGCTGGCGAGCGAGGCAGGCACGCGCTGCCTGTGCCGCCTCGCCCGACCTCCCGTCGAAAGGAAACGTCGATGACCACTCCTGAAAGCCCCATCCGCCTTTATCGACACCCGCTCTCGGGGCACTCGCACCGCGTGGAGCTGTTCCTGTCGCTGCTGCGGCTCCCGTTCGAGCTCGTCGACATCGACCTGAAGAACGGCGCTCAGCGGACTCCCGAGTTCCTGAGCAAGAACGCGTTCGGCCAGGTGCCGGTCATCGAGGACGGCGACCTGACGCTGGCGGACAGCAACGCGATCCTCGTTTATCTGGCGACGCGATACGACCCGTCGGGGCGCTGGCTCCCGCGCGACGCTGTCGCGGCGGCGAGCGTGCAGCGGTGGCTGTCCGTCGCCGCAGGGCGGCTCTTCGCGGGGCCCGGGACAGCGCGCCTCGCGAACGTGTTCGGCATCAAGCTGGATCACGAGCGCGCCAGGGCGATCGCCGTCGAGCTCTTCGCCGTGCTCGACAAGCACCTGGCGACGCAGCGCTTCCTCGCCGGCGATGCGCCGACGATCGCGGACATCGCGATGTACACCTACACGGCGCACGCGCCGGAGGGCGGCGTGTCGCTGGACCCCTATCCCCACGTGCGCGCGTGGCTCGCTCGTGTGGAGGACCTGCCCGGCTTCGTGCCGATGCAGAGGACGCTCTCGTGACACCCCTGCCCGACTGGCCCGGTGACGGGTCGCCCTATCACCAGGGCGAGATGTCCGTGCAGGCGCGCGCCGGCGCGCGCGAGCGGGCCGAGAGGGCCGGGCGCCGGATCATCCGGGACTTCATGCCCGACCAGCACCGAGAGCTGTTCACGAAGCTGCCCTTTCTGCTCGTCGGAAGCCTCGACGCGCAGCGCCGGCCATGGGCCTCGATCCTCGTGGGGCGGCCGGGGTTCATCGCGTCCCCGGATCCGCGGACGCTCGCCGTGAGCGCGCGCCCCGCCGCCGGCGGCCCGATGAGCGCGCGCCTCGTGGCCGGCGCGCCGGTCGGGCTGCTCGGCATCCAGCTCGAGACCCGCCGCCGCAACCGCATGAATGGCACCATCGTCGAGGCCGGCGAAGGCGGGTTCATCGTGAAGGTCGGCCAGAGCTTCGGCAATTGCGCGCAGTACATCCAGGCGCGAGAGCCGGTGTTCGTGAGGGACCCCGACGAGGCCGCCGCGCCGCGCCCGGCGCAGGCGGAGGGGCCGGCCCTGTCGGCCGGGGCGGCGGCGCTGATCCGCCGCGCGGACACGTTCTTCATCGCGACCGCCGCGTCGTCCGCGGGCGGGGGCAGCGCGATCGAGGGGGCCGACGTCTCCCACCGGGGCGGCAAGCCCGGCTTCGTGCGCGTGACCGAGGAGGACGGCCGCACCGTCCTGACCTCGCCCGATTTCGCCGGCAACCTCGCCTTCAACACGTTCGGCAACCTGGCGCTCGATCCGCGCGCCGGGGTGCTCTTCGTCGACTTCGCCACCGGCGGGCTGCTGTCGCTGACCGGAGAGGCCGAGGTCATCTGGGACGGCCCGGAGCTCGCGGCCTTCGCCGGCGCCCAGCGGCTCCTGCGGTTCCGCGTGGCCGAGGGCGTCCGGGTGGAGGACGCGGTGCCGCTGCGCTGGTCGGCGCCGGTGGCGGCGCCGCAGCTCGCGGCGACCGGATCGTGGGAGGACGTCGAGCGCGCGACCGCGGGGTGAGCCGAGGAGCTGCTGCCGGCGAAGCGCGGCGCCCCGCGCGCCTCGCGGTGCGCCGCCCTCGAGGGGCCGGTCCAGGGGAGTTTTGCCCCACCCGGGGAGTTCCGGGGCGCCCCGGGGCGGCGGGCGCCCCCGCGCGACGTTTTGAGAACGCGCACGCGTCCTGCATCCTCTCGAGACCTCATGCGCCTCGCCAGCAAGCTCACCCTGGCCCTCGTCCTCGTCATGTGCGTCGTGCTGAGCCTCTACGGCTACCTCTCGGTCCGGCGCGAGCGGGCGCTGTTCGAGACGGACATGCGGCGCGACGAGCACCTCATCGGCATCGCCCTGCGCGCGGCGGTCATCGAGATCTGGCGCCGGGACGGGATGAACGAGGCGCTCCGCGTGCTCGGCGAGGCGAGCGAGCGAGAGGACGGCGTGACCTTCCGCTGGGTGTGGCTCGACGCGCCGGCCGGGGGCCGCTACGCGCCAGCGCTGCCCGCCGCCGACATCGCCGAGCTCTCCCGGGGCGCCGAGGTGTTCCGCCTCCAGCGCGAGGGCGACAGGAGCGGGCGCTTCTACACCTACGCGCCCGTGGCCGTGGATCCCGCGCGCGTCGGCGCCATCGAGATCTCCGAGTCGCTCGAGGAGGAGGAGACGTACGTCCACGCGAGCGTGGTCAACACCGTGATCAGCATCGTCGCCCTCGCGGCGCTGAGCGGCCTCCTGGCGATGACCTTCGGGCAGCTCCTCGTCGGGCGCCCCACGCAGCGGCTGGTCGACAAGACCCGGCGCATCGGGGAGGGCGACCTGGGCGGCCCGCTGCTCCTGCCGCAGCGCGACGAGCTCGGCCAGATCGCCCGCGAGATCAACGCGATGTGCGACAACCTCGCCGAGGCGCGCGAGCGCGCCGCCCGGGAGACGACCGCGCGCATCGCCGCGCTGGAGCAGCTCCGGCACGCCGACCGGCTCGGCACCGTGGGCAAGCTCGCCTCGGGCCTCGCGCACGAGCTCGGCACGCCGCTCAACGTGGTCGGCGGCCGCGCCAAGATGATCGCCCGCGGCCTGTCGCCCGAGGAGACGGCGGAGAGCGCCCGCATCATCGCCGAGCAGGCGGACCGGATGACGAAGATCATCCGGCAGCTGCTCGACTTCGCGCGCCGCCGGGTCGCGCACAAGGCGCCGGCCGACCTGGCGCACATCGCGCGCCAGACGCTGGTGCTGCTCGAGCCCCTCGCCCGCAAGCGGGGCGTGACGCTGCGCCTCGACGAGGGGGGCGGCGCCCCGGCGCGCGCCGAGGTGGACGCCGGGCAGATGCAGCAGGTGCTCACGAACCTCGTGATCAACGGCATGCAGTCGATGAAGCGGGGCGGTGAGCTCACGGTCCGGGTCGAGCGCGCGCGCGCGCGCCCGCCGGCCGATCACGGCGGCGCCGAGGGCGAGCACCTCGCGATCCGGGTGATCGACCGTGGCGAGGGGATCGAGCCCGGGAACGTCTCCCGCATCTTCGAGCCCTTCTTCACGACGAAGGACGTCGGCGAGGGCACCGGCCTCGGGCTGAGCGTCTCCTACGGCATCGTGCGCGAGCATGGCGGCTGGATCGACGTGGAGAGCGAGCTCGGCGAGGGCTCGACCTTCACGGTGTACCTCGCCTCGAGCGGCGACGGCGCGGCGAGGCCGGCGGCCGGGGACGACGGCGCGCCCTCGCCGCGGCGGGGCGGGGCGGCGGGAGCGGCGGCGTAGCCGCGGGCGAGGGGCCATACTGTGCGAGCAGTCGAGGAGACATGGGCAGGCGAGCGCTGATCATCGACGACGACGAGGCCATGTGCGCATGGCTGGCGGCGGACCTCCGCACGCGCGGCGTGGAGGCGACGACCCGGACATCGCCGACGGCGGCGCTCGCGCTGCTCGAGGAGGACGAGGGCTTCGACGTCATCCTCACCGACCTGAACATGCGCGGCATGAACGGGATCGAGGTCTGCGGCCGCGCGGCCGAGATCCGGCCGGACGTGCCGGTCGTGGTGATCACCGCGTTCGGCAGCATCGAGACCGCCGTGGAGGCGATCCGCGCGGGCGCGTACGACTACGTGACCAAGCCGGTCGACATCGAGACGCTGGCGCTGGCACTGGAGCGGGCGATCGCCCACCACGCGCTCAAGGCCGAGGTGCGGCGGCTGCGCCGCGCCGTGGCCGGGCCCGGCGCGTTCCCGGACCTCCTCGGCCGGAGCGCGGCGATGCGGCGGGTGCAGGACGTGATCGAGCGGATCGCCGACGCGGACGCGACGGTGCTCATCACGGGCGAGAGCGGGACCGGCAAGGAGGTCGTCGCGCGGGCGCTGCACGAGCGGAGCCGGCGCAAGGACGGGCCGTTCGTGGCGGTCAACTGCGCGGCGGTGCCGGAGTCGCTGATCGAGAGCGAGCTGTTCGGCCACGTGCGGGGCGCCTTCACCGACGCGCGCACGACGCGCTCCGGGCTGTTCGTCGAGGCGAACGGCGGGACGCTGCTCCTCGACGAGATCGGGGAGCTGCCGCTCGCGGTGCAAGCGAAGCTGCTCCGCGCCCTGCAGGAGCGGCGGGTGCGCCCGGTGGGCGGCAGCGCGGAGGTGCCGTTCGACGCGCGCATCGTGGCCGCGACGAACCGCGATCTCGACGAGGCGGTGGAGGAGCGCCGCTTCCGGGAGGACCTGTACTACCGGATCAACGTGCTCCACGTGGAGCTGCCGCCGGTGCGGGCGCGGGGCAGCGACGTGCTCCTGCTCGCGCAGCGCTTCCTGGAGGACTGCGCGGCGCGCTCGGGCAAGGAGGGGGTGATCGGCCTGTCGCCGGCGGCGGCCGAGCGGCTGCTCGCGTACTCGTGGCCGGGCAACGTGCGGGAGATCCAGAACTGCATCGAGCGGGCGGTGGCGCTCACGCGGTACGAGGAGATCACGGTGGACGACCTGCCGGCGAAGATCCGGGAGCACCGTCCCTCGCACGTCATCGTGGCCGCGGACGATCCGTCGGAGCTCGTGCCGCTCGAGGCGGTGGAGCGCCGCTACATCCTGCGGGTGCTCGAGGCCGCGGGGGGGAACAAGACGCTCGCGGCGCGGATCCTCGGGCTCGATCGGAAGACGCTGCACCGCAAGCTGGAGCGGTGGGAGCCGCCCGCCGGGGTGGCGTCGAAGGGCGGCTGAGGGCGCGGAAGAATACCTCGGGCGGGGAAGGGCGCCCCACCCGGCGCGGGACGACGCGAGGCGGCAACCTGGGTCGGCAGCTCAACCTGGGTCGGCAGCTCAACCTGGGTCGGGAGCTCAACCTGGGTCGGCAGCTCAACCTGGGTCGGGGGCGGCAACCTGGGTCGGCAGCTCAACCTGGGTCGGCAGCTCAACCTGGGTCGGGAGCTCAACCTGGGTCGGCAGCTCAACCTGGGTCGGGGGCGGCAACCTGGGTCGGCAGCTCAACCTGGGTCGGCAGCTCAACCTGGGTCGGCAGCTCAACCTGGGTCGGTTCCACCACCCAACCCGGGTCGGTTCGCGTCCGCCGCAACCTCGGTCGGTTCGCGTCCGGCGGTCGGCACGCTGCCTGCACAGGGGAAGCTGAAGGAGAAAACCCGATGACCCCCGAGCTGCTCCGCGACCGTGCTTCGTCCGTGAATCTGCTCTCCGAACCCTCGCCCGCCCTCGCGCCCAGCGAGCGCCCGTTCCGCGTGCTGCTCGCCGAGGACGATCGGGAGCTGCGGCGGCTGCTCGCCACCGCCCTCCGCCGCGACGGCTACGAGGTCCTCGAGGCCCGCGACGGCAACCACCTCCTCGAGCTCATGGGCGAGTCGCTGGTGTCCAGCGGCGGCGCCCCGCCCGATCTCGTGGTGAGCGACGTCCGCATGCCGGGCAGGAGCGGCATGGAGCTCCTGGCCGGGCTGCGCCGGGAAGACTGGTCCACGCCGGTCGTCCTCATCACCGCGTTCGGCGACCCGGAGACCCACGCGGAGGCCTACCGCCTGGGCGCCGACGCGGTCCTGGACAAGCCGCTCGACGTGGACGACCTGCGGGTCGTCGTCCAGACCCTCATCGCGATGCGCGGTTGACCCGCCGCACGGCCCCGCGCTGCATCACCCCGCCTCGACCGGCAGCCGGCGCGGCCCCTCCGCGCGCTGCGCCCTCAGCCGCGCCCGCCGCATCTTGTGCCACGCGAGGACCCCCGCGTCCGCCCGCACGAAGCGGCACGCCTCCACGTCCGCGTCGCGCGGCTCCGAGGACGCGAGCACCCGCTCGTCGCCCGGCTGGATCAGCCAGAACTCCATCGAGAGCCCGAGCCACGCGAGCGCTCGGCCGATCACCGGCACCGGCATGTAGTACCGCGCCAGGATCGCCGTCCGCCCCGCGTCGATCGGCGCGCAACCCGCCATGCCCGCCATGCGCCCCCCGAACGACAGGCGCAGCACGCCAGGGAAGCGCACCTCGATCTCAAACTTCCACCCCCGACGCCCATCCCAGGGCTTCCCGTCCTCGTGGCGGAGCACCCCTTCGGTGTGGATGACGTCGCCCTCCACGCGGACCTCGTACGGATCGAGCAGAGCGCCGACCCCTGGCACCCAGGGGCGGTGCGCGAACGGCACGTGGTGGATGTCGAGCATGCCCTCCATCGCGCGCGCGAACGGCACGTCCCACGCCACCGACGTCGTGTGGGCGTGCCGCTCGTCGGGCGGCATGCCGTCGAACCACGGCAGCGGCGGCAGCTCCGCGGGCCGCTCGCCCCACCAGAGCCACACGAAGCCGCGGTGCTCGCGCGCCTCGAAGCGCGTGAGCGCGAGCGCGTCGCCCCCGCCGCGCGCGCGCCCCTCGCACGGGATCGCGACGCAGCGCCCGTCGCCGGCGTAGCGGAAGCCGTGGTACGGGCACTCGATCGCCCCGCCCACGACCCGCCCCAGGCTGAGGTCCGCGCCGCGGTGCGGGCAGGCCGCCCGCGCCGCCACGAGGGCGCCGCGCTCATCGCGGAACAGCACGATGCGCGTCCCGAAGCGCTCGACGGCGACCGGCCGCTTGCCCACGGCGGACGCGTCCGCGATGATGTACCAGGCGCCCTCGACGAACGCGCCGTGCCCTTCCTCGATGCCGTGCCTTCGCATGTTGCTCCTCCGCTCGCCCGAGAACGTGCGGCGCGCCCGGCGGGAGCGCCGTGACAGCGCGCGCCACAAGGGCTGACATGCGGCGCCAGGCCGGAAGGGCGCCGGCGCGCGCGCCGACCGTCTGGGCCCGCACCGCCGCGCAGCTCGCGGACTACGCGGCGGAGCGCGGGGCCGACCGGGCGGCCCTGATCGAGGCCGCGGGGCTCACGGCCGCGGCGCTCGCCGACCCTGACGCGCGCGTGCCGCTCGCGGCGTTCTACGCGCTGGTCGAGGCCGCGGTGGCGGCCGCCGCTGATCCGCACCTCGGCCTCGGGTTCGCGGGGCGCTTCCAGCCGGAGCAGTTCGACGCGCTCGGCTTCCTGGCCACGAGCAGCCCCACCCTGGGCGAGGCGTTCCGCCGGATGCTCCGCTACCAGCAGCTCTGGAACGAGGGCGAGCGCTACACGCTGGAGATCCGCGAGCGCCGCGCGCACATCGCGTTCACGCCGTTCGGGCCCGACCGCCCGGCCCACGGCCAGATGGCGGAGATGTTCGCGTTCGACGCGCTCGTGAACGCCGGGCGCATGTGCGGCGCCCCGATCCGGGCGGTCGCGGTGCGCTTCCGCCACGCGCCGGCGGCCGATCCGGAGGAGAAGGCGCGGCGGCTCGGCGCGGCGGTGCAGTTCGAGGCGCCGCAGACCGAGCTGGTCCTGCCGGCGGAGGCGCTCGACCTGCCGCTGCCGCACGCGAACGAGGCGCTCGCCGCCTTCCTGGAGCGCCAGGTGGGCGCCATCGCGGCGCAGCTCCCGGGGGCGGCGTCGCCCGCGCCGGCGCTCGCGGACCGCGTGCGGGCGCTCCTCGGCGAGCGGCTGCGCGAGGGGGCCGACCTGGGCGCGCTCGCCGGGCGCCTGCGGATGAGCCCGCGCACGCTCCAGCGCCGCCTGAGCGACGAGGGGACGTCGCTCCACGCCCTGCTCGACGAGGTCCGGCGCGGCCGCGCGGCGGCGCTCCTGGAGGCGGACATGGCGATCGGGGAGGTCGCCTACCTGCTCGGCTACTCGGAGCCGAGCGCGTTCCACCGGGCGTTCCGGCGCTGGACCGGCGAGACGCCGGAGGCGTTCCGCGCCCGGGCCAGGGACACCGCGCCGCGCTGAGCGCGCGGCGGCGCGCGCAGCGTCCAGCGCGCGGCGTGGAGAGGCCCCCTCTCCCGCGCCCCGGAGGGCGGAGGAGCCCCTGGACGGCGGCGTACGCGCCGTACCAGGGCGCAGGACCTTGCCCCCGCCGCGCGCCTGCATCTGCGGTCTCCCTCGCGTCGAGCCGGATTATATATTATTTGTATCATATGAACATTGTGACATATGATGCCTGTATCCCATGACAGGAGCTCGCGTCGATGATCACGTCGATGATCACGTCGATGATCACGTCGACACGATCGACGCGATCGCCACGAGCTGCCGCTCCAGGCCGCCAACAACGCACGAGGAGGCGCTCATGAGGCTCGCGAACGAGGTCCTTCCCGCTGGCTCGCAGGAAAGGAGCGCCCGATGATCTGGCTCTTCACTGGCCTCGTCGCGGCCACGGCGCTGGTCCTGTGCTGGCGCTCGCTCGTTCGCCGGTCCCGCTTCGCGCGCGCCCCGGCGCCCCGGCGCGAGCGCGAGGAGCGCGAGGAAGGGACGGTGGAGACCGTGGAGTTCCCTGCCTCCGACGGCACGCGCCTCGAAGGCTGGCTGTTCCTGCCCCGCGCGCCGCGCGCGCCGCTCGTCGTGATGGCGCCCGGGCTGACGGGGACGAAGGACGGGCACCTCGAGCCCTTTGCCTGGCGCTTCGTGCGGCGGGGCATGGCGGTGCTCCTGTTCGACTACCGCTGCTTCGGCGGCTCCGACGGAGAGCCGCGCCACTGGGCCGATCCCGCTCGACACCGCGAAGACTACGAGTCCGCGCTCCGCTTCGCGCGAGGGCCGCTCGCCAGCCACGGCCGCGTCGACGCCGGGCGAATCGCCCTCTGGGGCTCGAGCTTCTCCGGCGGCACCGCCCTCGTGACAGCGGCGCGCGACGCCGGCATCCGCGCCGTCGTGGCCCAGGCGCCGTTCCTCGAGACCCCGCCGAGCCAGGAGCCCTCCGGCCTGTCGCTCCTGCGCTACATGCTCTGGACGACGCTCGACCTCTCGCGCCTCTTGCCGCCCATCTACGTGCCGGTCTTCGGCCGCCCCGGGGAATGGGCCTTCGCGACGAGCGTCGAGAGCCCGCGCCGGGGCGACCCGCAGGACCCGGCGGCGCCGCTCTTCTGGCGCACGCTGCCGCGGCCGCCGCGCGGCGGCTGGGAGAACAGGATGCTCGCGCGCATGCTCGCGACCTTCGACGCGTTCCGCCCCATGGACGCCGCCGCCGAGGTGCGGTGCCCCGTCCTGCTCGTCGCCGCCGATCGCGACGACCTCGTGCCGAGGGCCTTCGTCGAGCGCGCCCACCGCGCGATCCGCTCGGCGGACAAGCGCCTCGACGTCCTCCCGTGCGGGCACTTCGACCTCTACGTCGGGCCGTTCTTCGCCCGGAACGCGGCGTCACAGGCCGACTTCCTGGCCCGACAGCTCGGCGTCGGGCCGTGACGCTCAGCGCGTCAGCGCCTCGACATCCACGCCCTTCGCTCCTCCTTCTTCTCGGCGAGGTCCCAGCGGTGCATCACGCCGAGGGAGAACTGCTGCTGATCGAAGCCGCCGTCGAGGATCGGCACCATGGTCCACGGCTCGGCCTTGTCGCCCCGGTCGAGCACGGCGACGCGCAAGTAAAGGTCCCAGTCGTCGACGTACGAATACGCGGTGCCCACATAGACGTTGAGGCGCGTCGTGGGCGCGAGGAAGCCCGAGGGGTCAGGATCGTGGTTGCCGGGGTTGTGCAGCACGGGAAAGCGCAGGTCCACCCCGAGCCACAGGGTGAATGCCCGCACCGGCGTGCGCAGGATGGTCTCGGCGTCCACCACGACCTCGCCGAGCCAGAAGGGCTGCTCGGTGTCCTTGGCGAAGTCGAGGTGCGTGAAGGCGCCGCCCAGCGCGCCCTGGAAGACAAGCGTGCTGTGCGCGGCGCGCTTGGCCTGGAGGAGGAGCTCCCCGCCCTCCCAGAGCCCGAGATCGGCGAGGAGCGGCCCGCCCGCGAGGCGGAGGGTCAGCGCCTGGCCGTCGCCGAGCGCCACCCGGCCCGCGAGCGAGCCGTTCTGGGGAACGAGCTCGTCCGCAGTGTCCGGCTGCTTCACCAGCAACGCCATCGCGGCCGCGAGCTCCACCGGGCCAAAGGAGTAACGACCGTTCAAGGACAGGAGCCCCACGTCGGTGAACGCGAGCCCCTCGCCGTCGGGGTCGCGGCCGAGCGAGAGCTCGCTCGTGACCAGGGTCATCTCCCCGCCAATCTCCAGCCCGCCGGCAGGCAGCAGCAGCGAGTTCGTGGAGAGCGCGCGCACGCTGCTGGAGTCGAAGCTGGCGCTCATCTCCCGCGTGGGGAGCTCGACCTGGGGCGCGATCGCGGGCAGCCCGCCCGGAGGCGCCGGCGGCGGCGTGGCCTGCTCGATGGGCGCTACCCGCTCGGAAGGCGCGGCCTGCTCGATGGGTGCGGCCTGCTCGGAAGGCGCGGACGGCGCCGGGGGCTGCCCGGACGGCACAGCCGACGCCGGGGGCTGCCCGGACGGCGGCGGCTGCTGCTCGGCCGGCCCGGCCGGGCGAGGCGGGACCTGGGCGCGCGCGAGATCGAGGGAGAGACCGATGCCCAGGAGGACGCCGAGCGCCGCAGCAAGCCGCATGGCGCGCGAGCATACGCGCGAACGCGCCCGAGCGGCCACGGCCGTCAAGCGCCCTCGCAGAAGCCCAGCCCTCCGGCGCCGCCGCTTCAGGGCGCCGCCGGGACGAGCAGCAGCTCCTCGAGCACCGCGGTCAGCTCGTCGACCCTCACCGGCTTCGTGAGATAGCGGTAGAACCCGGCCTCCTCGGCGCGGCGGGTGTCCCGCAGCATCGCGGCCGCGCTGAGCGCGATGACGGGAATCGCGCGGGTCTCCGGCCACTCCTGCAGCTTGCGCATCGCCTCATAGCCGCTCATGCCGGGAAGGTTGATATCCATGATGACGGCGTGGGGCCGCCGCGCCCGCGCGAGCTCGATGCCGATCTCGGCGCTCGGCGCGACGATCAGGTCGATCCGGTCGAGCTCCGAGATGAGCGCCTCCATGAAGGCGATGTTCGACGGGTTGTCCTCCACATAAAGGATGGCGTAGCGGGCCTCGCCGGCCCCGGCGAGCGGCGAGGCGTCCGCGCGCGGCTCGGGCGCTCCCGAGGCGTCCTCCGCCTTCACCTCGTGCGCGGGGAGCTCGATCCAGAACTCCGACCCTTCGCCCGGCGCGCTGCGGAAGCCGACGCCGCCGCCCATCATCTCCGCGAGCCGCTTCGTGATGGCGAGCCCGATCCCCGTCCCCTCGATCGGCCCCGTCTCCTGGCCGGCGCGCTGGAAGGGCTGGAAGATCTTCGCGTGCTGCTCGCGCGCGATGCCCATGCCGTCGTCCGCCACCGAGACCCGCACGCGCCCGCTCTCGGGCACCGACACGGCGAACGTGGCGTGCCCCCCCTTCCGGCCGTACTTGATCGCGTTCGAGCCGTAGTTCATGAGGATCTGCGCGAACCGCGTCCGGTCCGCCGTGATCTTCGGGAGCCCCGCGGGGAGGGGCGTCACGGAGAGCTCGACGCCCGCGCGCAGCGCCATCGGGTCCAGCGTCGCCTGCACCTCGGCCAGCACCTCGGGGACGCTCACGGGCTCGAGCGACACCGCCACGCGGCCCGCCTCGATGCGCGAGAGGTCCAGGATGTCGTCGATGAGCTTGAGCAGGTGCTCGCCGCCCTTCATGACGTGCTCGATCCGCTCCTTCTGGCGATCGGTGAGCGGCGTCTTCCGGTCCCGGTGGAGGAGCTGCGCGAAGCCGAGGATCGCGTTGAGCGGCGTGCGGAGCTCGTGGCTCATCGAGGCGAGGAACTCGCTCTTCGCGGAGCTGGCGGCCTCGGCGAGGGCCCGCGCCTTGCGGAGCTCCTCGGCGCGCTGCACGTCGCCGGTCATGTCCCAGATCGTGCACACGGTCGCCCCCTCGGCCGTGCGGCGCTCGGTCAGGCGCAGGCTGCGCCCGTCGCTCGAGCAGAGCTCCACGGTGCCGCTCGGCGCCGCGTGGTAGGCGAGCAGCCGCGCGCGGAGCGCGGTCTGGGGCTCGCCGTCGGGGGCGAAGAGCCCCGAGCCGAGGCTCTCCTCGAGGAGCTCGCCGTAGCTCCGCCCGACGATGGGGCCGCTCGCGCGCGCGCCGAGCCAGTGCCGGTACGCGCTGTTGCAGAGCGCGAGCCGGTCCTCCGCGTCGAACACGGCGAACGCGCCCTGGGTGCTCTCCACCGCGCTCCGCAGGAGGTCGCTGGAGCGCTGCGCCGCCGCCTCCAGGCGCTTGCGCTCGCTGATGTCGCGGATGGCGCTCGACACGAGCGTGCCGCCGGCGGTCGAGAGCGGGCTCAAGCTGATCTCGATCGGGAACTCGCCGCCGTCCTTCCGCCGGCCGAACAGCTCGAGCCCCGACCCCATCGGGCGCGCCCTGGGCGCGGCCGTGAACGTCGAGCGGTGGGCGACGTGAGAGCGCTGAAACCGCTCCGGCAGGAGGATCTCGACGAGGCGGCCGAGCAGCTCGCCGCGCTCGTAGCCGAACATCCGCTCGGTCTGCAGGTTGACGAACACGACCCGCCCCCGCTCGTCGACGACCACCATGGCGTCGGGCGCCGCGTCGATGAGCTGGCGGAACTTCTCGTCGTCGAGCTGCTGCGATCGGGGCCCATCAGGCGCCTGCTCGGGCGCAGGCAGGCGCTCGCCGGAGGGCGGTTCATGCGTCATCGGGGAGCCTCACACAGAAGATCGCGCCAGGCGCGTTGTCCTCGACCCAGATGCGCCCGCCGTGCGCCTCGACCGCCATCTTGCAGAACGCGAGGCCGAGGCCGCGGCCGGCGCGGTGGAGGTCGTCGGCGTCGCCCCCGAGCTGGACGAAGCGATCGAACACCCGCGCGCGCATCTCGGCGGGGACGCCCGGCCCCGAGTCCGCCACGCGGAGCTCCACCGCGGCGCCGTCCTTCGCGGCGCTCACGGCCACCGCGGACCCGACCGGGGCGTGGTGGATCGCGTTCTCCAGGAGGTTCTCGATCGTGCGGCGGAGCAGGTCCGGGTCGGCCCGGACGGCGGGCGCGTCGATGGCCTCGCGCAGCGAGACCGACCGGGAGCTCGCGCGCAGATCGAGCGCGGCGAACACCTCGAGCACGAGCGCGCGGAGGTCGACGCGCGCGCGCTCGGGCGCGAGCCTCCCCTCCTCGCTCTTGCTGATGTCCAGCAGGTTGTAGATGAGCCGCAGGAGCGACCGCGCCTGGTCGCGGATGTGCCGCGCGGAGTCGCGCGCCGCCTCCGGGAGCGCGCGGTCCCGGAGCAGGTACTGCGCGTGCAGGTCCATGCTGCTCACCGGGTTCTTCAGATCGTGCACGACGAAGGCGGTGAGCTGCTCCTTCTGGAGCTGGAGCCGCATGAGCGCGTCCCGCTGCTGCTTCACGAGCTCGACGTGCTCGCGCAGCTCCGCGCCGAGCCGGCGCACCCGGAGCGCGGCCTGCACCCGGGCGAGGAGCTCCGACGGGCGGACGGGCTTCGTCAGGAAGTCGTCGCCCCCGGCGCGCAGCGCGCTGTCGAACGTGTCGACATCGCGGAGCGCGGTCAGGAACACGATCGGCGCGGTCGCGCCGCCGGGCAGGTCGCGGATCCGGGCGCACACGGCGAAGCCGTCCATCCCCGGCATCCGCACGTCGAGCAGCACGCAGTCCGGCCGGTGGCGCTCGAACTCCCGGATCGCCTCCTCGCCCGTGACGGCGAGCACGACCTCGTAGCCGTCGTCCTCGAACGTCGCCTGAGCCAGGGCGCGGTTCTGCTCGTTGTCGTCGACGACGAGCACCTTGGACCGCGATCCCTGCTCCATCCGCCCTCGGCTCTCGGCGCGAGAGTACACGAGCGGTATCGGCCGTACCAGCGCGCCACGACGCGGCGCGCGCCGGCGAAGGCCGCGGCGGGGGACCTGGACAGGCGCTGAAACGGCGACGGCCGAGGCGAGCGCTCGCGGCGCCCTGCCTCGGCCGGCCCTCGATCTCACGCTCGCCCGGCCGCGGCCCGCGCCGCCGCCGGGCTCGCGCTCACTGGCCCGCGGGGGCGATCTCCAGCTTGGCCATCACGTTGGCGCTGGCCTTGAGGCTCGCCTCGATGTTCTCGACCGCCTGCGTGATCGCGTTGGTGGCCGGGATGATGCAGGCCCCCGCCTTCACGCTGCCCGTGACCGCGCCCTCCAGGCTGCCCGAGGCCGAGACCACCGCCTCGGCGTTGTTGAGGAGCAGCTCGCCGCGCGCCTGGGCGGCGACCAGGAGCCGCGGCAGGTTCGCCTTGAGCGTCGCGATGACAGCGTCCGCCTCGGCCTGGCCCGAGATGTTGATCGCGGGCTCCTTGCAGCTCGCCCTCGCGCTCGCGCTCGCCTCGCAGGAGCCGCTGCACTCCGCGCTGCCCTGGCACTCGGCCGTCGGCGGCTTGAGCTGGGCCTTGCACTTGGGCGCCTTGAACTGGACGTCGCACGAGCCCGAGCAGTCCGCGTTGCACTGCACCTGCGCGTCCGCCGCGAACTCGCACGAGCCGCGGCACTCGCCCTTGCAGGTGCCCTGGCACTCGCCGCGGCAGTCGCCGCCGGCGCTCGTCGCGGAGCACTCGCCGTCGCACTCGCCCTCGCAGGTGCCCTGGCACGTGCCCTCGCAGGCGACCGCCAGGTTGGCCGAGCCCTCGCAGGAGCCCGTGCACTGCCCCTCGCACCGGCCCGACAGCTCGCCCGGATCGCACCGCGCGATGATCTCCGCGGGCTCCAGCTGGCACTCGACGTTGGCGCTGCACCGCGCCTCGCAGTTCGCCTGCACGCTCGCGTCGACGGTGCAGCTCGGCGGCTGGAACGAGATGGACAGATCGGCCGTCGCGTCCCCGAGCTGGTCGACCGCGAGCTCGCACCACGCCGTCGCGCGCTCGCTCGGCTTGGTCGCCGTGATCGTCGCCGCGTCCGCGCCGAGGTCCAGCGCGATCGCCTGGCAGGCGCTGCTCACGTCCGCCACGATGGAGCCCGCGGCGCCGGTGAAGTCCGACACGGCCTGCATGAAGGCACCATAATTGAGCTCGGCCTCGCCCTCGAGCCCCCACTCGACCGTGGCGAGATCGGCGCCCGGCGTGAAGTCGCGACAACAGATGTCGTTCTGCAGCTCCGCGGCCTTGTCACACCCCATCAACGGAGCGAGGGAGAGGCCCGCCAGCACCAGAGGGAATGTCGCGATTCGCCACGTCACACGGATGTTCATCAGGAAACTCCTTGGTTCTTTGTAGGGAGCGCCGCCTGTGCCGGAGCGCCATGGAAAGCGGCGGAAGCCCGCGAGGACGACCGCTCACCTTAGGACTCGGCCGCCGCCGCCTCCGAAGCAGGGCGACAATAACTCATAAACCGACCCGGCTGACAAGGGCCATCCGGCGGAATTGTTGCTGGTCTCGAAGGCACCTTAGGGAGCAGCCCGTCAGCGAGCCAGCAATGCATGACGAGATCTGTTGATGGTTGTCTGGACGCCTGGCGCCACGCCTGGATCCGGCCGTCGCGGCGGTCGCGGCGCCCGCGCCCCTCGCGGCTGTCCAACCAACCGTGTTGACGCGCCATGACACGGCTGTCATGGGTCCACACAGACCATCATCGAATAGGCGTTGCAGAGCTCGCCCGGGCCGTAGGACAATCGCCCCGTGAAGACGCTCGCCCCACGGTTCGCCCGATTCGCATGGTTCCCTCTCGTGCCCGCGCTCGCGCTCACCGCCGGTTGCGGCGGCTCGTCCGATGACGAGAGCGCCGCGGGCGAGCCGCCCCGGATGAGCGGGATCACGGAGGCCCACAACCGGGCGCGCGCCGCGGTCGAGCCGCCCGCCGAGCCGCCCCTGCCCGGGCTCTCGTGGTCGCGCGAGATCGCCGAGGTGGCGCAGGCCTATGCCGACAGGTGCGTGTTCGGCCACAGCGAGAGCAGGTACGGAGAGAACCTCTACGCGACGAGCGGCTCCTCGGCCACACCGGAGGAGGTCGTCGCCACCTGGGTCGACGAGGCGGCCAATTACGACCTTGGGAGCAACGCCTGCAGCTCCACCTGCGGCCATTACACTCAGGTGGTGTGGGCCGACTCCCTGCTGCTCGGCTGCGGGGTCGCCAATTGCACGGGCGACTCGCCCTTCGGCGAAGGCGCCTGGCAGCTCTGGGTGTGCAACTACGACCCTCCCGGCAACTTCGTCGGCGAGCGCCCCTACTGAGCCGCGCGCCAGCGGGC
The DNA here is from genome assembly GCF_051530195.1 of Sorangium sp. So ce321. Classification (NCBI taxonomy): domain Bacteria; kingdom Pseudomonadati; phylum Myxococcota; order Polyangiales; family Polyangiaceae; genus Sorangium; species Sorangium sp. So ce321. Next base: position 11,484,828 of record NZ_CP150329.1, read on the forward strand.
CGCGCTGGCCCGGCGCTGGCGAGGAGGGAAGGACGGACGGCGCGCCTTCCTCGCGCGCTCCCCGCCCCTCGCCCGCTCTGGTATCGCAGCGGCGATGGATTTCGGATGGACCCCTGCCCAGCGCGCCGTCCACGACCGCATGCGCGCCCTCGGCGCGGAGGCCGACGCCGCGGCCCCGGACGAGCGCATGCGCGTCCTCGCCCGTGGCGGCGCCCTCGGCCTGCCGATCGCCCGCGATCTCGGCGGCGAGGGCCTCGACCTCGTCACGACGGCGCTCGCCTACGAGGGCCTCGGCGCGACGCTGCGCGACGGCGGCGTGCTGCTCGCCGCGGGGGCGCACCTCTTCGGCGTGGCGCTCCTGCTCGCCCGGGTGGGCACGCCCGCGCAGCAGCGCGCGTGGCTGCCGCGGATGGCGAGCGGCGACTGCATGGCGACCGTCGCCGCGACCGAGGCCGGGGCCGGCTCGGACGTCGCGTCGGTGCAGGCCAGGGTCGATCGCACGGCCGCCGGGTACCGGCTCACCGGCGAGAAGCGGTACGTGACCTGGGCCGACCGGGCCGACGTGTACTTCACCATCGCGCGCGATGGCGGCGGAGGCCGCCCCGGGGGGGCGCCGGCGCGCGGCCTCACCGCGCTGCTCGTGCCGCGCGCCGGAGCGGACGCTGCGGAGGCCCCGCGCGCCCGCGCTGTCGCCGACGGCCCGGACGCCCCCCGCGCCCCGCCCGGCGCCGACGGCCCGGACGCCTCGCGCGTCAGGCCCGGCGCGCCGCTCGCGACGGCGGGCCTCCGCGGCGCGCGGCTCGCGCCCGTGTCGTTCTGCGGCTGCGAGGTCGGCCCCGACGCGCTCCTCGGCCGCGCCGGCGCCGGCCTCGCCGTCTTCCAGATCGCGATGACCTACGAGCGCGCGCTGATCCTCGCCTTCCGCCTCGGCGCGATGGAGCGCGCCCTCGGCGAGGCCGTCCGCTTCGCCCGGGAGCGCGAGATCGGCGGCCAGGCCATCGCGCGCCACGAGGCCGTCGCGCACCGCGTCGCGCAGATGAAGCTGCGGCTGGAGACCTCGCGGCTGCTCATCTACCGCGCCGCCTGGGAGCTCGACCAGGGGCACCGCGCCCAGGCCGAGGCCGCCCTGGCCAAGTGGCACGCGGCGGACTCGGCCGTTCTGTTCGCGCTGGACGACCTCCGGTTGCGCGGCGGCGCCGGCTACCTCGAGGAGAGCGGCCTCCCGTCGGCCGTGGACGACGCGCTGGGCGGCAGCATCCATTCGGGGACGTCCGACGTGCTCGCCACGGTGGTCGCGCGGTGGCTCGGGCTGTAGCCGCGGCCGCGCCGGCCGCGTCGGCCCGTGCTTCGTGAGTCCGGCACTAGCCAATCCCTGCCGGCGCCTTTACCAAGGGAGGGCCGCGCGCGCCGGCCGAGGGTAGCCGGCGCCGCGCCCCGTCCGCCGGCCCCCTCGGGGGCCAAACCAGGAGCGATAATGACCGAAGCGACCGACAATCCCCTGCTCTCTCTCGGCTTCGAGATCCCGTTCGATCGCATCCGGAGCGAGCACGTCGAGCCCGCGGTGCGCGCGCTGCTCGACGACGCCCGCGCCCGGCTCGAGGCCGTCATCGCGACCCCCGGCCCCCGCACCTACGACAACACCCTGGGCGCGCTCGAGGCCGTCACCGATCGGCTCGATCGCGCCATGAACGTCGTCTCGCACCTCGAGTCGACGTCCACGACCCCCGAGCTGCGCGCCGCGTACAACGCCGTCCAGCCCGAGGTCAGCGAGTTCCTGAGCGGCATCGCGCTCGACGAGGGCGTCTACGGCGCGCTCAAGGCGTTCGCGGCCGCGCCCGAGGCCGAGGCGCTGACCGGCCCGCGCCGCCGCTTCTTCAAGAAGACCCTGGACGATTTCCGCCGGAGCGGCGCCGAGCTCGCTCCTGCCGGCAAGAAGCGCCTCTCCGAGATCGACGTCGAGCTCGCGACGCTCACCCTGCGCTTCTCGCAGAACGTGCTCGACGCGACGAACGCCTTCGAGTTCGTGATCGAGGACCCGGCCCGCCTCGCCGGCCTGCCGCCGAGCGCCGTCGAGGCCGCCCGCCAGAGCGCGGAGGACCGGGGCATCAAGGGCTACCGCTTCACGCTGCAGGCGCCGAGCTACATCCCCGTGCTCACGTACCTCGACGACGCCTCGATCCGCGAGCGCTTCTACCGCGCCTTCAACACGCGCGCGACCGAGGGCAGCCACGACAACCGCCCGCTCCTCCGCCGCATCCTCGAGCTCCGCTGCGAGAAGGCCAAGCTGCTCGGCTACGCGAGCTTCGCCGACCTGGTGCTCGAGGATCGCATGGCGAAGACGGGCGCCGAGGCGCGCCGCTTCGTCAATACGCTGCGGGAGCGCACCGAGCCGGTCTTCGAGCGCGAGAAGGAGGAGCTCGCCGCCTTCCGCCGCGAGCTCGAGGGCCCGGGCGCGCCGCCGCTCGCGCCGTGGGACGTCTCCTACTACGCCGAGAAGCTGCGCCGGGCCCGTTACGACTTCGACGACGAGGCGCTCCGCCCGTATTTCCCGCTCGATCGCGTCATCTCTGGCCTCTTCGAGATCGCCCACCGCCTCTACGGCGTGCGCATCACGCCCTGGCAGGGCGCCCCCACGTGGCACCCGAGCGTCCGCGCCTACCGGCTCCTCGAGGCCGACGGCGCCCAGAGCGCCGCGTTCTACCTCGACTTCCTGCCGCGCGAGCAGAAGCGCGACGGCGCCTGGATGCACGGGCTCGTCACGGGCGCGCCGGCGCCAGTGCCAGTCGAAGACGGGCTCGCGGCCGGCGAGGACGCGCGCCACCTCGAGGTCCTCGCGGGCAGCTTCACCCCGCCGGTCGGCGGCCGCCCCGCGCTGCTGAACCACCGCGAGGTGGAGACGCTGTTCCACGAGTTCGGCCACATGATGCACCACGCCTCGAGCCGGGTGCCGATCCGGAGCCTGGCCGGCACCAACGTCGCCTGGGACTTCGTCGAGCTGCCCTCGCAGATCATGGAGAACTGGTGCTGGGAGCGCGAGGCGCTCGATCTGTTCGCGCGCCACCACGAGACGGGCGCGCCCATCCCGGACGACCTGCTCCAGCGGATGCGCGCGGCCCGCACGTTCCGCGCGGGCGCCACGACGATGCGGCAGCTCGGCTTCGCCGAGATCGACCTCGCGCTCCACATGGACTGGAGCCCCGAGGGCGGCGACGTCGTCGAGCTCGCGCGCGAGGTCCTCTCGCGCTACTCGCCCGTCCCGCTGCCCGAGGGCTACGCCATGATCGCCGGCTTCTCGCACCTCTTCTCGAGCCCGGTGGGCTACGCCGCCGGCTACTACTCGTACAAGTGGGCCGAGGTGCTGGACGCCGACGCCTTCTCCCGCTTCCAGGAGGAGGGCCTGTTCAGCCGGCAGGTGGGCGACGCGTTCCGGGGCCAGATCCTCGCGCTCGGCGACACGCAGGACCCGATGGATCTCTACAAGAGCTTCCGGGGCCGCGAGCCCACCCTCGACGCCCTGCTGCAGCGCAGCGGGCTCGCCTGAGCCCCCGGGGCGGCCGCCGGGCCCGCCCTGCGCCCCTCTCCTTCGCGGTCCCCTTCAGCCGCGTAGCCCCGCCACGCGGGAGCGCCGCGCCGGCGCGGAGCCCCCTCGCGCGCCGGCGCCCAGGGCGCCGAAGCGCGGCAATTCATCAACCGGCTCACCGGTCCACCGCTCCGATCTCACGCCGACCGACGGCGCGCACCGGCCTTGGCGTATCCGGGGCGCGGGCGTGCGGCGCGATGGCAATCCTTGCCGTGTCTCTGCCTTTCAGGGCTGGCAATCTTTGCCAGGACGGCAACGCTTGCCATGCGCTTGCTCGACCGCGGGCGGGCTCGATGGCGCGGCAGCCGCCCGTGCGCCGCGCGCGGCTGTCGCGCCGCCCGCTTTCGTCGGAGAGGCCCTCGCGCGGCGGGGCGGCATGCCGGTTGCGATAGCCCTGCCAGCCGGACTGCCGCGGCGAAGAGCAGTCCGGCGATCTCAAGGAGACTATCGAATGCGACGTTCACGTTTCATGATCACGACCTCGTGCGCGCTCGTGCTCGCTGCCTGCGTACAGGGGAACGACACGGACGAGCAACTCATCGATGAGGTGGGGCAGCCCCTCGTGACCCCGGCGTCGGTGCTCGGGTTCGAGAGCACCGCCGACTGGACGGCCTCCGGCGGCGTGAAGAGCGCGAGCGCCGATCACTCCGAGGGCATCTCCGCGCTCGCCCTGCGGAACTTCAACTTCGTCGAGCTCCAGTCCGTGCCGCTGACCACCGTGTCGGGCGTGACCTCGACGATCGCCTTCGACCTGAAGGCGCCGGTGTCGCCCGGCTTCGGCAACGCGCAGCTCGTCGTGAACCTCCCGTCCCGAGGCGTGCACAGCGTCTGGCTGGGTCAGGTGAGCCTCGCGGGGCTGCCCGCGGGCACGTACAACCCGATCTCGTTCAACCTGCCGGCGAACGTCGTCGACGCCCTGCGCCAGACTTACAGCGATCTGACGTTCAAGATCGTGCTGAATGTCCCGCAGACGACGGCCGATTACGTGGTCGACAATCTCCGCTTCGTGGGCGGCGCGCCGTCCGGCCATTCGAAGGTGGAGCTGCGCGTCTCCAGCGCGAACGACCGGCTCGTCCTCTGGGTGAACGGCCTGCAGCGGAGGATGTTCCACAGCACCGATCCGGACGTCGGCCAGCGCATCGACGTGAGCGACTGGTTCGGGAGCGGCGACAACGATCTCCGGATCCAGAGCCTCAACACCGGAGGACCGGTGAGCTACGGCGTCGAGGTCTGGGTCGACGACCAGCCCGTCGTGAACGCGACGTGCCCCGCGACCCTGTGCAACGGCCAGGAGGTCCGGCAGGGGATCGTGGCGGATCGGACGTTCTCCGTGGACACCCCGAACCGGCCCGCGCTCCAGCCTGTCACCGTGACGGCGGCGGGCCCGCAGCCCGGCAAGGTGTACGTGAACGACGTCTTCACGGGGCGCACCACGCCCGCCACGCTCTCGCTGCCGCCGGGCGACTACACCATCGGCGTCGGCCTCGGCACCGAGTCGCCGCCGTACGACTACACGGGCTCTTACCGGGAGCAGAGCGTGACCGTCGGCGCGTCGCCCGTGGACGTCGACATCACCGCGAACCCGCCGCTCGGGATCCAGGAGGACACGCGCATCGGGATCCTGCCGATCCGGACGAGCATCAACTACAACGCTTCGCTCGGTGGAGCGGACCCGTCGAACATCGGCGTGCTCTCCGAGGACGACATCGAGAGGCTCTTGACGCAGGCGAGGGCGACCAGCGCTCGATGGCTCGAGCCGCTGTCGTACGGGCTCGCCAAGTGGACCGTCGATGTCCTGCCCCCTGTCGAGGACGTACCGATTTACGAGCCGAACCACGATGGGTGGGACACCGGTCGCTTCCAGAGCGAGCACCCGACCGCGCACCTGCTCTCAGAGTACGATATGATCGTGCTCTTCATCCCGCAGCACCGGGCCGACGGATCCTTGGTGCACGACGTGAGCAACCTCGCGTGGGCCTGGGAAGACCGGTACCTCGCGATCCCCACCACCTACACCGGCGAGGGGATCGGCGTCCCGAACGCCGGGCTCCTCCATGAGGTGATGCACAACTACGAGGGGTACAACCGGAACGTGCTGGGCTTGTACAACGGGATTCATGGGTTGCACGGCTCCGCGAACCACGGTTATTACGACGGCTCCAACGGCGAGCACAACTTCGTGTACTTCTATCGTCACTTCCTCCGCGGTCAGGTCGCCGAGCTCGAAGCCATGCGGCCCGATGCCGATTGGCCGTCCATCGGGGCGACCTCGGGGAGCCTCTACCTTGGCGTCTTCCCGGTCCTGCGCCACGGCTTCGACGTGCGGTGACGTAGCGCCGTGGGCCCGAGGAGACCTTGTCCTTCGCGGGCCGATGCCTCCACATCCCTCCTCGACATCGTAGGCCCGCGGAGACGTTGTTCTCCGCGCGGCGCGGGGAGGGACGATGTCCGAGCCCCAAATGACAAAGCTCCTCCGGCGGAGCAGGAGGAGCTTTGTCTCGGGCGAGCCCGGCGGGGCCCCGCGCCGCGCGGAGAACAACGTCTCCGCGGGCCGGGCGCCACCGCCCATCACGTGATCACTTGATCGAGAAGTTGCAGGCCGACAGCCCGGCCGCCTCCACGGTCTGGGTCATCGCCCAGTTGTTGATCGACCGGATGCTCGCCTGCTCGGTCCTGAACGCGTAGCGGTTCGCGAGCTGCACCTCGGTGCCGTTCTGCGGCCGGATGTACACCGAGTACAGCCGCGACCCCGGCTCCACCACCATCCGGACCGTGTACGTCTTGCCGGCGGAGTACGGGAACGTCGTGGCCGCCTGGTACCTCGAGCCGTTCCGGACGCGGACGTTGCCCTGCTCGTCGAAGATCACGATCGCCGCGAGCTCGGTCCACTGATCCGCCGCGCCGCTCGAGAGCCCGATCACGCCGTCGATGTTCGACGCGCTCGGCGTCACGTCCCAGGTCGCCGTGAAGGTGCCCCACTGGGTCGTCAGCGGCGCGTTCACCCACTCGCCCGCGTCCACCGAGGAGCAGGCCGCCGGCGCCGGTGTCGTCGGCTCGGTCGGCGTCGTCGGCGTCGTCGGCGTCGTCGTCGGCGTCGTCGGCTGGGTCGGCTCGCTCGTCGTCGTCCCCGAGCCGAACTCGAAGGCGCCGAGGTCGACCGCGCCCACGGCCGTCCGGCGCAGGGCGCCGCCGTAGGACGCGACCGCGCCCTTCGGCGGGTGGAAGAGCGGCATCGCGAGCGGCGACGGGAACTCGCGCCCGGCGATGCCCGCCGTCGAGCTGACGCCCGCGTTCAGGAGCTTGCTCGTCGAGCGCAGCGTCACGTCGCGCTGGCCGGCGTTCGCGAAGCCGAAGTCGGTGTCGCTCAAGGCCAGCGTGCCCTTGAAGCCGGAAGGCACCGTCGTGCCGGTGGGCACGGCGTTGTTGATGCCCTTGACGAGCGGGGAGCCCGTCGCCCACTTCGCCTCGGTGTCGCGGAGGACCTGAACGCTCCCGCCGCCGACTCGATAGAAGACGTTGTTGTGCAGCTCGATGCTCTCGATGCCATCGAACAGGTGAATCGCCGCGCTCGACCCCTGCATGAGCAGGAAGGTGTTGTTCACGAACCGATACCGCCCGTTCGTGTCGCCCGTGCCGTCGCCGCCGACGCGGATCGCATACTGCGTGTGCGTCTTGCGGAAGACGTTGCCGACAACGTCGGAGTCCTCCCGCGCGAGATCCGGATCCTGCCCGTCAGGACCGATGAGCTCGAGCTCCTTGTAGAGTCCGCCCTCGATCCAGTTGTAGTAGATCTCGTTCCGCTCCGCGCGGGTCTTCACCGCATTGCCGCCGATTGCGTCGTGGACGTAGCTATGCTGCATCCGGAACACGGCACCAGGGTAAGCCGTCTCATCCGTTGCGATGTAGATCGGGTGCTTCTGCGTCCCGCTACCACAACGGTACACCTCGACGTATTCCAGGGTCAGCGAGCCCGAGTCGCTGTCGGCGCCGAGGATGCCGTGCGCGGCGCAGTCGTGGACCACGGTGTCGCGGATCGTGACGTCGTGGCCGTGGTGGAAGATGCAGCGCGACGAGCCGCCGGTCACGTCGAACCCCTCGAGGACGACGTGGTTCGCGTTGACCTCGATGGTGTTGGTGCCGCCCTGCAGCACGGGGCGCTTGCCGTTGACCCGCACGCCGCGGATCGTGATCTTCGCCGTGGACGTGCCCCCCTTCGTGATCCTGATGTTGCCCGAGTACGTCGCGTTGCCGTCGACCTCCACCACGTCGCCTGGCGCCAGCTTACTCGCCACCTCACCGATGGTCTTGTAGGTGCGCGTCGGGCCCACTTTATAGGTCGTGCCGGCCGCTTGCTCCTCGGCGTCCAGCTCCTCCGCGGTCACGTCCTCGTCGAGCGGCGCGCAGCCGAAGCCCACGATCGACATCGCCATCAGCGAGGCGATGATCTTACCGGCGGCAAACGACCGCGACCCAAAGCCCTGAGAAATCGAATACATGGCTTTTTCTCCCCCGGCGTCGTCGAACCCCTGTGGTGAACAGGACCGTAACGGGCGAAGGCAACAGGGGGCACAAATGGAGCCTCCCGCTGTTTGCCTTCGCGCCGCGAACCATCGGTGCAGACCATTCAGCACCAGAGGGGCGGATACCGGCGCTCTCGTGAGACAACTTATTCCTGGATTGGAACGAAGGGTCAAGACGAAATGCTTTCGAAAACCAAACGAACGACCAATTAGGTCGCACACCTGAGCCGCTTTTCACATCAAGGTTGCAAAAATTCGATGCAGAACTGCAATGCGCAGTTCGTCCGCTCATGTGAGGCATGTGTAGCGATGTGGTCGCTCGTTCGCTCGCACACAGTCGAAATACACCGAAACTGTTGGCAACCATTCAATGATGCCAGAATATCCACCGGATCAACGACCTTTGCCTACCTGCACCCCGTATTCTCGAGCTCGGCGGCCAGCTCCAGACCACGTCGAGTCGGCGTCGTCTCCTCGGCGCGCGCGCCCCCGGCTCTCGCGTGGCCGCAGCTTCTTCCCGCTCGCGCAGCGCCGCGCCGCCGGCTCCGGCCCCGCGGACGCGGAGCGAGGTCGCCCAGCTCGAGCCCGGAAAAAGGCCGCGAGAGGACGCCCTGGTCGCGCGCGCGCATCGGCCACCCGCGGCTCGCGCTGAAGGGCGGAGCGCGCGACGTGCTCGCGACGGGGACGCTCGAGGCGCTCGGCGTCATCGCGTCCAGGTCAATCACCCAGGCTGCTCGAGACGGGCGAGGCGCTCTTGCGAATGGGCGCGCTGCTCACCGGGCGAGCAGCAATGGCGAATCAAGACCGGTATCCGCCGGAAAGCTGGACGCGCCGGCAGCGGCACGAGAATGGGTCAATCGGGTCCGGCGAAGCCACCGCCGCACCTCCGGGATTGCCGGCTTCCTCTTCGATCCAGGCCATTGAACCCATCACGATGCGCGCGCTCCCGCCGATTGCGTCGCGCGCGCGAGAGAATGGCGGAGGCGCGGCGAGCACGGCGGGGTCCGCTCCTGATCCCGCCGTGCTCGCCGCGCCTCTGCGCCTCGGCGGCTGCTGCGCTCGCGCGGTGGTTCAATCGGCCCGACGCGGCGGGCGGCCGGGCTGCGGGCTCAGCGCCTTCCCTTGAAGCCCATCATCTGCTGGACCACCGCCTCGCTCTCCTCGGCGATGGCGCCCTCCTGCGCCGCGCGATCGGCGCAGTCCTCGCAGACCTTCTTCTTCTTGGTTCCGACCTTGATCGTCTTGAGCTCGTCGACCTCGCTGTCGCACTCACGGCACGTGGGCATCGCCAGACCTTCCTTTCGCCGGGAGAGCATATCGCACGCGCGCCGGGCTCGTGCTCCCTCGCGACGCCCGGACCGCGGGGCTCGCCTGCCCGATGTTTGGCCCTGACGCGGTGCGCGGCCTACGCTCGGCGCCCGTACGAAGGACCCTCAGGAGGAATGCATGGATCGAAGGCAAGGCGCGCGCGCGCAGGTCGACTTCCCCGTCTCGGCGCTCGTCGACGGCCACCGGCACCGGTGCCGCGCGATCGATCTTTCCCCCACGGGCATGATCGTCGAGCGCGCGCCCGCGCTCACGGGCAGGGCGCTGCCCGCCGTCACCCCGTTCGAGCTCGACCTCGGGGTCGGGCGCCCCATCCGGCTGCGCGCCCGCCCGGTCTGGGACCGCGACAACCTGCTCGCCGTCCGGTTCGTGGTCATGAGCGACGCCGACCGGCTCACCATCGCCGAGCACCTCGACGAGAGGGCCCGGCGCCGCGAACCGCTCCACTGAGCCACGGGTGAGCCCCGAGCCCCGGGCGAACCACGGGGCGCGCACGACCTCCGCGCCGCCCCGACGCAATGCGCGTCTGCAAGGATGAAATCGCAGGACTGCAACGGCCGGGGGATGCGCCCGGGACACCTGGCCGAGATCGCTCTGCATTTCGATCTTCTCGCGCTGGCACGTGAGCTGCAATCTCTCCGGCGAGCGTTGCTGGTGTGGCCTCTCCCCCCCCGAGGCCCCGGCGACGCTTTTTCTTTTTGTCGCATCGAGCAGGAGGCCCAGCGCGCCACCGAGGGGTCGCCCGGACGCCGGGCTCACCTGACCCTCGCGCCTGTGTCGCGCATTCTGGACCGATCATTCTGGAATGATCGGTCCAGAATGCGCCGCAGGAGCGACGACAGCTGGGCTCAGGCGCGGGGGCCAGCCCGCGCCGCGACCGACAGCGGCTCCTCTGGCCGGGCAGCTCGGCAGACCTGCCGCGCAATCAGGGACCAGGGGAACCTGGGCGACGGGGCGGCTAGAGCGGCGCCTTCCGCCGGCGCGCGGCGGAGAGCGCCGCTCGCGGGACGTTGGCGGCGGAGCGGCGGAGCTCGTCGAGCGCGTGCTCGGGGAGGCGCGGCGCGCGCGGCGGGCGCGGCTCGTCGGCCCGCGGCGGCTCGTCGGCGCGGGGCTCGGCGGCCCGCGGCGGCTCGTCGGCGCGAGGCTCGGCGGCGGCGGGAGCGGCGGGGCGCGCGCCCAGGTACGGCCAGAGGCTGTCGCGGATGGGGGACGGCAGGACGTTCTCCAGGTACTCGAGCGCGGTCCCGCGGAGGTGGGCGTCGTCGGCGTGGAGCGCGCGGTAGGCGATCTCGAGCGGCTCGCGCTCGAGGCAGAGCGAGAGCACGCGGAAGACGTGCTCCAGGCTGCGGCTGGTCCGCTCGACGAGCAGGCGCTCGGCCGGGGGCGCCTCGCCCGCAGGGGCCGCGTTCGGGGGCTGGACGTCCCACACCCGGCGGTCGATCTCGATCTCGCGCGTCGCCGCCTCGATCACGTCCTCGCGCCGCAGGTGGATCGGCGCGCGCTGCTGGAGCAGCCGCGCGAGCGCGACGCCGCAGCTGTAGCGCACCTCGAAGCGCTCGTCGGCGAGGCCGAGCATCAGCCCGTCGGCGACGCGCTGGGTGGGGCAGGCCTGGAGCACGCGCGGGATGCGGCGCCGGACCGCGACGCTCAGGGACGGGTCGAGGAGCGCGTCGAAGAGCTGGCCGGTCGCGCGCTGGGCGACGGCGCGGAGCGCGCGGAGGGCGTCCGAGATGAGCCCCTCGCGCTCGAGGAGCGGGATCATGTGGGCGACGAGCGCCGGGTCGGGCTCCCGGGCGAGCGCGCGGCGGACGCGCGCGAGGTCGCCGGAGCGGAGGTCGGCCACGGCCGCGAGCACCGGATCGGCCGCGAGCGCCGCCGACGCGGCCCGCGCCGAGAGCGGCCCGTCGGGGAGCCGGCCGTCGCCAGCGGCCGCCCCGGGGCCGTCGCCGGGCTCGCGACCCGGCGCGGGGCCCGAGAGCGGCGCGCGGGCCGAGATCGGCGGGCCGGCGTACGACGTGCGCTCGCCGTCTCTGCGCGGGGCGCGCCCGGCGTCCGGCCGCGCGGCCGTCCCCTTCCGGAGGGCGGCGAGCTCGGCGAGGACCTTGTCGCGGCTGAGCGCGTCGACGGTGCCGCTCAGGGTGCGGCGGGTGGTCGCGTCGACGACGTTCGCCGGGTCGAGCGAGACGGCGCCGGAGCGCAGGCTGCCCTCGAGCGCGGCGACGTAGCCCCGGTGCAGCCGCGGCGTGAAGAGCAGCGTGACCCCCGCGGCGGCCGTGCCGAGGCCGAGCAGGAGCGGCAGCGACCCGCCCGGCGAGACCAGGAGCAGGACCATCGCGAGGCCGCTGCCCGCCGCGGTGCCGATGCGGTCGAAGCCGACGTCGATGAGCGTCTTGATCGACCGCTTCTGGTCCGGGGGCAGCGGCGTGTAGAGCAGCTCGTAGCCCGACCGGAACAGCGAGTTCCGGAGCACCGCCTCGGTCGCGCGGACGATGGAGGCAGCCCAGAGCCGCGGCGCGACGACGATGGAGAGCGAGCTCGCGAGGACGGCGGCCGGGAGGATGCCGATGGTGGCGGCGAGCCCGAGCCGGTCGAGCGAGAAGGTGGCGGCGAGCGACTGCACGAGGAACGAGAGCAGGCTCACCGAGAGGTGGAAGAGCGCGAAGAACGAGAGCAGCTCGTTGCGGTCGGTCATCGAGGCGGCGGCCTCGGCGCTGAGGGCCACGTCGAAGAGCGCGCCGCTGACCGCGCCGAGCCCGACGAGCACGGCGAGGTCGCGCAGGTGGCTGTTCTCGCGCAGCGCGCCGAGGCCGGACGCGCTGGCGCCGGCGCTGGCGTCGGCGCGCACCTCCTCGCCGGCGGCGGCGCCTGCCGCGGCGGCGGCGCCGGTCGCGGCGGCAGCGCCGGTCGCGGCGGCGGCGCCGGCGGAGGGGGCGCGCGGGAGGCTCCCGCCGAGCAGGTACGTGGTCAAGGCGGCCAGCGCGCTCGCCGCGGCGAGGGCGAGGAGCATCGTCGGGGCGTCCATGAGCTGGCTGGCGCGCCAGGCGAAGAGGCCGCCGACCACGCCGCCGAACGTCCCGCCGCCCGCGATGCGCCCCATGGAGTGGCGCGCCGTGTGGGGGTCGAAGCGCTCGTTGACGAGCGACCAGAAGGCGGAGATGAGGGTCGCGCCGAAGACGGCGACGTGCAGGTAGAAGACGAGGGCCGCCGCGCCCGGGGCGCGCAGGGCGAGGGCCCACTCCAGGGCGAGGAGGACCGAGCTCGCCGCGAAGGTGGCGGGGACGACGCGCGCGGGGGAGAGCCGGAGCAGGGCGCGCGAGAGCAGGAGGACGGCGGCGAACGAGAGCGCCGCGCCGGCGGCCATGACCTTGGGGACGTCCGCGGCGCCGAAGCTGGCCAGGAAGAGGGCGTCGCGGGTCGCCCGGCCGGCGACCTGCTGGGCGATCATCGCGCCGGACGCGACCGCCGCGATGAGGACGGACCTGTCGCTCGCGCTCGCGTCTTCCACCGGACCCTCTGGCATCCTAGGTGGGATCGGCCGCGAGCACGCGGGCGTCGGTCACGATGGTCCCGAGCGGGACGTCGCCGTCGGTCACCGGCACCTCGGCGACCAGCTGGAAGTCGAACGCGACGCCGACGGTCTCTGCCGGGGGAGAGAAGCGCGGGAGCGTGCTGTCGTAGTAGCCGGCGCCGTAGCCGATGCGGTGCCCTCGCGGGTCGATCTGGAGCGCGGGCACGACGATCACGTCGAGCGCCGCGGCCTCTTCGCTGGCCGGGTCCGGCTCGCGGAAGCCGAGGCCGCGCTCCTCCATGGCCTCCGGGTCGTCGACGAAGCGGAAGGTCATGAGGCGCGACTCGGGGTCGATGGCGGGGTACGCCACCCGGACGCCGCGGCCGCGGAGGAGCGGATCGAGCCCCCGGAGGTCGACCTCGTTGCGGTCCTCGATCGGGTAGAAGAGCGCGACCCGCCGGGCCGCGGCGACGGCCGGCAGCTCCGCGAGCGCGCGCTGGATCCGGCGCGATCGCTCGAGGATGGCGTCGCGGGGGATGGAGCTGCGGAGCGCCCGGGCGCGCTTGCGCAGCTCGGCTTTCGCGCGGTAGCGCAGGGCGGCCTCGGCGTCGGGATCCATGGCTGGGTGCTTCCTCCGGCGCGCATCCTAGTCTCGCCCGCCGGAAATCCCGCCAGGGATTCCTGACAGGCGCCGCCGGGGCGCCGTCGAGCGGACGCCGGGTTGGGAGGCAGACGCTGGGGGCGCCCTCGGGCGCGAGCACGGGGTCACGGACGAGCTCGGTGGGACCGTTCCTGCTCGCGGCGCGGGCGCCTGGCCAGCGCCCAGACCACCGCGAGCCGGGGGTGGACCTCGGAGCGCTTGTCGGAGTAGAAGCCGTCAGCTTCGGGAGGCGAGCGATGTTCTGGGACGATTTCAAGAAGTTCGCGATTCGTGGCAACGTCGTCGACATGGCGGTCGGTGTCGTGATCGGCGCGGCGTTCGGCAACATCGTCAAGTCGCTCGTCGATCACCTGATCATGCCGCCGATAGGCCTGGTGACGGGCGGCATCGACTTCAGCCGGCACTACATCGTCCTGAAGGCCCCGAGCGGTCCCGGCCCCTACGCGAGCCCCGAGGAGATGACGAAGGCGGGCGCGGTGCTCCTCCAGTACGGCCAGGTCATCAACAACCTGGTGAGCTTCTTCATCGTCGCCTTCTGCGTGTTCCTGCTGATGCAGCTGATGGGGAAGCTCCAGCGGAAGCACGAGGAGGCGGCGACGACGAAGGAGTGCCCCGAGTGCGCGATGACCATCCCCATCAAGGCGGTGCGCTGCGGGCACTGCACGGCCGCGCTGAAGGCGGCGTAGTCCGGCGCGGGGAGAGCCCGAGCCGGCGGTCGCTCCGTGGCGCAGCCGGGGCGGCTGCGCCTCAGGCGTCTTGTTCTGCCTCGTAACTCTCCCGGGAGATGAGCGCCTGATAGAGCCGCACGTTGTCCGGCCCTGCATCGAACAGCCGCAGCTGTATCGGCATCTTCAGTACGTCGATCCCGAGCACCTCGACGGCGTGCTGCCTGCAAGCCTCCTGGACATGCCCGGGGTGTGCGCCGGAAGGCCCCGGGCATGTCCCGACATGCCCCGGGCCTGCTCGACCAGGGCCGCGCTCATCGGGCGGACAGGTGCGGCGCGTCCTTGCGCTTGTGCTCCGCGTCCCCTTCGGGCGACGGCGCCCCCCCTTCCTCGTCGCCCTCCTCCGCTCCCGCGGCGCGCTGCGCAGCCTCCGCGGTGACCATGGCGGCGAGGATGAGGAGCCCGCCGATGGTCGTCCTCAGGCGCCACGGCTCCACGCCGAGGGCGAGCGCGACCACCGCGGCGAAGATGGGCTCCGTGGTGAAGACCAGCCCTGCCTCCCAGGAGGAGACCACCCGCTGCGCGGCATTCATCACGAGGTAGGCGATGACGGTGCAGAGGATCGAGGCGAAGCCGAGCGCGCCCCATACCCCCGGCAGGTCCAGCCCAGCCGTCGGGGCCCCGCTGATCGCCCACACCGCCGCGCTGACGAGCGTCGTCACCACGAACTCCACGAACGTGAGCGCCCACAGGTCGTGGCGGCTCGAGCACCGGCCGGTCAGCACGATCTGACCCGCGTACGCGCACGCGCACCCGATGCTCAGAACGTCCCCCAGGTTCAACGAGAGGGTCTGCGGATCGAGCGTGAGAATGCCGAGCCCGACGGAGGCGAGGACGATGGCCAGCCAGCCCGTCCTCGGCAGGCGCCAGCCGCCGAATGCCAGCAGCACGGGTACGAGGACCACCGAGATACCGGTCAGGAAGGCCGCGTTGCTCGGCGAGGTCCTCGCCAGCCCCGCCGTCTGGAGCAGGTATCCGGCGGCCAGCAAGAGGCCGAGCCACGCGCCGTCCCGGAGCGTCGACCGGGTGATCGCCGCCAGCATGCGCCTGCGGCCGAGCGCGAGGATCAGCGCCGCGGCCACGGCGAACCGGAGCGTCACGAAGAGGTACGGATCGACGTCCTCGACGGCCTCGTGAATGATGGCGAACGAGGCGCCCCAACACGCGGTGACCGCGAGCAGCAGCACTATCCAGAGGCGACGAGGACTCACGTTGGGTTCCTGCAAGGTGGTGGCGCGCCCCGGGCCCGGGACACGCAAGTCGAGTCGACCTACATGAAATCCTAGGCGGCGGGAACACCCCCGTGGATCCGCTCCAGCTTCTTCACGATGGCCTGGGCGCAAAGCTTCGAGAGCTCCTCGGGCGAGAGGTTGAAGCCGGCGCCGCTGTGATCCAGGACGAAGGTGGCTCCGTAGTCACCGCCGCGCAGATCCACCTCGACGATCCGCTCCAGCGCGCGCCGCGCCTCCGGGATCCGGTGCCGGTGCTGCTGGCCGATCAACCGGACGAGGTTGGCGAGGTGGAGGGCCTCGTCGCTCGTCACGAGCCGGATCCAGGTCTTGAGCTCGTCCGGTCCGAGCGAATCGTAGAAGGCGAAGTCGCGGTGGTAAGCGTGCGTCGTCGCCAGCTCGTCGTATGCGAGGACCAGGCACATCGTGAACTCGTCGCCGAGGATCTCCTCGATCCGCGAGAAATCCGCCCTCCTCGCGGCGAGGCGGGCGTCGACAGCCTCGCTGCTCTGGCCGTAGAGCGCCTGGTAGATCATCTTGAAGCCGACCGCGTGGTTGGCCTCGTCCTCGCGCCAGACCTCGAGGAACGAGAAGAGCGCGTCGCTGTAACGCCCGCGCCCATCGTGCGCCCGGCGGTAGAAGTGGCGGGAGTCGTCCTCCGAGCAAAGGAAGTTCCAGAAGGATGGCTCGAGCTCCTCGAGCTGCTCCCTGGAGATCTCGATGTCCCGGAGCGTCAAGCGACCGAGCAACTCCGCCGCCGACCACCTCCGCTGCCTGGGCCTGTACTCATCACGAACTGTCTGCGTGCTCAAGGTATCACCTGATGATTGAAGAGGGCCGCGCGCCGCGCGCCCGCTCGGTTACCTTTCAGTTGAACGAGCGCTCCCCGGTGAGGAGCTCCAGCGCCCTGCCGGCGCACTTTGTGATCAGCTCCTCGTGGGTCAGCGGGAACAGGGGGTACGGGAGCTTGTGATCCATGACGAACGTGCCCTCGTAGGCCTCGCCGTTCACGTCCGTGTTCACGATGTCCCAGAGGATCCCCTTCACCTCGCCGACGCGGTGGGGGTAGAGCGCCTTGATCAGGCGGATCACGTTGTCGAAGTGGATCCCCTCGTCCCGGCCGATGAACCGGATGCACGACTGGAACGGCGCGATCCCGAGCGCCTTGTAGAACGGGATGTCGCGGTGATAGGCGTGGGCCGTCACGATCTCGTCGTAGGCGAGGAGGAGCAGCAGCTTGAGCTCGTCGTGCAGGAACGCCTCGAGGGAGGAGAAATCCGACGCCCGCCGCTCGACGCGCGTCGCGATCGAGGTGACGCTTTCGCCGTAGAGAACGCTGTAGATGTGCCGGAAGCTGACGTAGTGGTTGTGCTCGTCCCGCACCCACCGCTCCATGAAGCCGTGGAGCTCGGGGGAGTAGGCGCCGGGGTTCGAGCGGAGAAGATCGATGAGTGCGAGGGAGTCGTACTCGGAAGTGAGGTCATTCCAGATGACCGGCTCGTACTCCTCGACGGCGCGCTGCCGGCGCAGGCGCGCCTCCGTGGTCGACTCGTGGCTGACGCCGGCGAGCAGCTGCGACGGGTCCCAGAGCCTCTGCCGCGGCGCGTACGCCGCCTGGTTACGCGAAACCATCATGGTCTCCTGGTCCATGCGGGGCGCCGCGCGCTGCGGCGGCACCCTCACAGTCAATCCATCATGCGTGCCACAGCAATCAGGGCGACGTGAAAGCAAGCGGTTCGAGAACGGCATGAAAAGCGACCATGTCCGCCCTCAAGCAGCATCGCTCCTGATGCGATCAGCCCATCCTGCCTGGAACTTCGTGCCGTGGTGGCAATCCATTCAAGCGCCGGTGGGCCGCGTCACCCCCAGAGCCTAATGAGCGACCTTCGATGAGGCCAGCCATCCTCGACGGCGTTTCCGTGCTCACGCTGGCTGTGCTGACCACCGCGACAAGGCGGCCGAGAAACAAGAAAACAATAAATAACAAACACACAACATAACAAAACAGCACCTGGATAGCGGCTACCCCAACCTGGGTCGGCCACAGCGCGCGCATCGGCGCGGCATCCACGTCATCCCGATGTCATCGCTTGCCTCCGCGTCGGCGAGGGGAGCAACAGGCAACGTAAATATCCAACACAAACGGCCACAGGCGCGGCGCTGGTGCCATGGAACGCCATGATCACCCGGTCCGCAGCACGATCCCCGCGCCTTCGCCCGCGCGCCGCCGGTGGACCATCAAACTCGGCCTGCCTCGGACAACACTCCTCGACTCGCCCTCTCGACCGCCCGTGCGGCGCGGGGGCGGGCGACCACGCCGTTCACGGAGGTGACCTTGCGCGATCTGTCTGCTCGTCGAGGCTCCCACTCATATCCGGACATGCCCGGGTGCGTGGTCGAGCAGGCCCCCGCCCATGTCTCGACATCCCCGCCGCCTGCCCGGCCAGGCCCCCGCCCATGGCCCGACATCCTCGCCGCCTGCCCGGCCAGGCCCCCGCCCATGGCCCGACATCCCCGCCGCCTGCTCGGCCAGGCCCCCGCCCATGGCCCGACACGCCCACCCAGGCCAGCGACGCCCCCGCGCCGCTCCGATCAGCCCCCCGCGAGCAGCCGCGCCATCTCCGCGCGCTGCCTCCGCGCGGAGCGCGCCAGCGAGAGCTGCCCCTGGGCCCGGTGCAGGTTGTGGGCGACGCGCGTCGGGAAGCGCGCCGCATCCCAGCCGAAGTAGCGGTCCTCGAAGGCGTCCCGGCAGAAGCGCGCCGCCAGCTCCAGCGCGATCCGCTCCACCGCGTCCGCGAGCGCCTCCCGCTCCTCCGCGCCGAACGGCCGCACCTCGCGGTAGCCCGCGACCGCGGCGGCGAAGACCTCGAGGTCGAAGCGCGCCTCGGTCGCGTCCTCCCCGGCCGGGTTGCACCACGACCGCCACGCGTCGCCGAGCTCCACGTCGATCGACTGCAGCGCCAGCGTGTCGAGATCGAGCAGGCAGATCCCCTCCCCCGCGTCGGAGAAGCGCAGGTTCGAGATCTTGAGATCGCCGTGACAGTGCCGCAGCGGCATATCGAGCCGCCCCTGCCACGTGCGCCACGCGTCGAGGATCGCGTCTGCCAGCCTCCTCCCCTCCCCCGCGGTGGCCGCGCCATCCAGCCGCTCCATGTGGAGCGCCGTGTCGTGCGCGCCAGCGCGGACGTGGCGGTACGCGTGCTCGAGGTCGTCCACCGCCCGGTGGAACCGCGCCACCAACGCCCCCGCCGCGCGCGCGAGCGCCGGCGAGCCGACGCGGTGGAGCGTGCGGCCAGGGACGAAGTCCATCACCCGCCACACGGCGCCCGCGGCGTCCCGCGCCCAGAGGGCGCCGTCGTCGGCGCGCACGAGGCGCGGCGTCAGGAGGCCGCGGCGGGCCAGGTGGGCGGTCACCGCCTCGATGTCGTCGTGGACCTCCGGGGCGAAGATCGGGCTCACCCGCTGGACCACGAACCGCGGCGGCTCGCCGGCCACCCAGGTTCCGTTGATGAGACCCTCGTCCTCGCAGCGGCGCACGGAGAGGCCGCGCAGAGGCGCCCATACGTCCGGGATCATCGGGGCGGAAGGCTACCTGCGCTCCGTCTCGGACTGCAAGGAAAGCGCCTTCTTCCCCGCCGCGGCGCGCCGGCGCAGCATCCACTGCGACCCGAGCCAGGCGAGCACGCCGGCGCCGAGGCCGAGCCACGCGGCCGCCCCGGGGGCGGAGGTCCGCTCGACGAGCACCGCGCCCCCGAGCAGCGCGGCGCACAGGCCGACCGTGAGCGCCAGGTTGTCGATCGCCGAGAGCCGCCCGACGAAGCGGTCCGGCGAGAGCCGCTGGATCTCCGAGCTCGAGAGCACCCAGTTCGCGCCGCTGCCCAGGCCCCACGCGAGCACGACCGCGAGCAGCGCCGCCCAGTGCCGGGTCACGGCGAGCGCCGCGATCGACGCGAACGTCACCCAGGCGGCCCCGGTCGCCGCGAGCTCGCCCCGGAGGCCGCGGCGGACGAGGGCGACGCCGAGCAGCGGGCCGATCCCCGTCCCCGCCCCGCGCACGCACTGGAGGAGCCCCAGCGTGAGCGCGCCCGTGCCCGCGAAGGCGAGCTGCGTCGCGAGCAGGTTGAGGAGCAGGAGCGCCCCGCCGTTCGCCAGGTGGACCGGCGTCTTCGCGAGCACGGCGTCGAGCAGCGGCGGCCGATCCCACGCGTGCTTCCAGGCGAGCACCATGTCGCCGCGGACCGACGCGAGCGCGGCGAGCGTGCCGCCCTCCGCGGGCCGCCCCTCGGCGACCATCGGCGGGAGCCCCCAGAGGAACAGCGCCGACAGGCCGAAGGACGCCGCGTCCACCGCGAGCGCCGCCGCCGGACCGAGCGCGGCGATCAACCCGCCGACCGCCATGCCGACCGCGAACATGACGCTCCACGTCGCCGACGCGATCGCGTTCGCCTCGAGCAGCTCGTCCTCCTCGACGACGTGCCGCAGCACCGCGCTCTGGGCAGGCAGGCGCAGCGCGCCCACCGACGAGCGGACGAAGACGAGCACCTGCACCGCCAGCACGCTGCCGACGACGGCGGCGCCCAGCATGGCCAGGGTGAGCGCGCCCTGCACCAGGCTCGTCGCGATGAGCAGCCACCGGCGATCGAGCCGGTCCGCGAGCACGCCCGCCACCGGCGCGAACAGCGCGTTCGGCAGGTGATGCCCCACCATGACGAGCGCGAGCGCCACGACGCCGCCCCCCTCGCCGCCGAGCGCGAGCAGGCTCACGGCGACGAAGCTCATCCAGTCGCCGAGCAACGAGACGATCTCGCTCAGCCAGACGCGGCGGAACCGCGGGCGGCGACGGAGCAGGCCCGGACGGGGCTCCGGGCGACGATCGCCGGCCGGCGTCGAGGGGACACGCACGTGTGGAGGCTCCTTGGATCGCGCGCTACACGAGGGCTAGCTGGACAGGTACGGCCGCGGCCGTCCGCCAGGCGCCCCGCGCTTCCCCTCGCCCGCGTCGAGGCCAGCCGGACGTCGGCCAGGAGACAACGTGGCGGACAGATCGTGCCTGCCGCTGTTCATCCAGGGCACACCATGGTAATCGCGCTCTGCTTCATGCGGATCTGCGCCATCATTCCCGCCTATCAGGCAGAGCGCAACGTGGGGGATGTCGCACGCGAGGCGCTGCGGGTCGACAGGCTGGCCGGCGCGGTCTTCGTCGTGGACGACGGGTCGAGCGACCGGACGGCCGAGCGGGCGCGCGCGGCCGGCGCCACGGTGCTGAGCCACCCGGAGAACCTGGGCAAGGGTGCCGCCCTGCGCACCGGGATGGAGTTCGCCCTGGCCGCCGGCTTCGACGTGGCGGTCACGGTGGACGCGGACGGCCAGCACCCGCCGGAGGAGGCGCGCCGCCTCGTCGAGGCCGACGCCGACCCCGAGGCGCTGGTGCTCGGCATCCGGGACCTCGTCTCGGCGGGCGCGCCGCGCGCGAACCAGATCTCGAACCGCATCTCGAACTTCTTCCTCTCGCTCTTCGCGGGCCGCCCCTTCGCCGACACGCAGTGCGGCCTGCGCCGCTACCCGCTCCGGACGACGCTCTCGCTCGGCGCGCGCGATGAGGGGTACGCCTTCGAGGCGGAGATCCTCCTGCGCGCGGTGGCCGCGGGCGTCCGCGTCGTCGAGGTGCCGATCCGGGTCATCTACCCGCCCGAGGAGGAGCGGCTCACGCACTTCGACAGCGTGCGCGATCCGGCGAGGATCGTGCGCCGGGTGCTGGCGACGCTCGCGCTCACGCGGGGCCTCCGCCACGTACCCGCCGCGCCGACGGCGGCGCGGGCGTCGCGCCGGCCCGCGGCGAGCGAGCTCGTCGCAGAGCTCGACCCCCACCCGTCGCAGCCAACGGCGGCGCCTCCCTGATCGGGCGCGCATTCTGGAACGAGCAGTCCAGAATGAGTGGACCAGGGTGGTGCTCGGACGAGAGGGCGCGCATTCTGGAACGAGCAGTCCAGAATGCGCGGACCAGGGCGGTGCTCGGACGAGAAGGCGACCGACTGGAACGAGCATTCTGGAACGAGCAGTCCAGAATGCGCGGACCAGGGCGGTGTTCGGACGAGAAGGCGACCGACTGGAACGAGCATTCTAGAACGAGCAGTCCAGAATGAGCGAACCGGAGCGGTGCTCGGACGAGGAGGGTACAGACCGCCAGGGCGCCGGAGGGCCGCTCCCGCGGCCGTCGCGCCTCGCCCGCCACCGGCGCAAGCTCATCGCGGCCGGCGCGCTCCTCGCCGCGCCGGTCCTCGCGCACCTCGGCATCGCCGCCGCCACGCGGATCGATCCGCCGCCGATCGGCGCGGTCGCCGGCGAGCCCGCGGCCGCGCCGGCAGGGCTGCGCGTGCTCGGCCCCGCCTACGCGCGCCGCCGCGGCCGGATCCTCGAGGCGCGCCTCTCCGGGTCGCCGGAGGAGATCGGGCACCAGCACGGCCGGCTCTTCTACCCGGAGATGGTCCGCAACGAGGGCACCCTCTACGACCAGTTCCGCCGCTACGTGCCCGTCGCCCCGCTCCGGTGGCTGATCATGGACGTCTCGCGCCTCCAGTTCCGCGGCGTGGACGAGGGCATGAGCGACCGCGTGCGGCGCGAGATCGCCGCGCAGGCCCGCGCCTTCTCGCCCGACCCGTTCGACGGCGTCCTCCCCACGTACCACCGCTTCATCTTCCTCCAGTCGCTCTACGACATCGCGCTCTCGTTCGAGCACTCCCCGCTCATCGGCTGCACGAGCTTCGCGCTCACGGGGGCCGCGTCGGCGGACGGCCACGCGGTGCTCGCCCGCAACTTCGACTTCGAGGCCGGGCCCGTCTTCGACGAGGGCAAGGCGGTGTTCCTGGTCCACGAGGAGGGGAAGATCCCGTACGCCTCGGTGTCATGGCCCGGCCTTGTCGGCGCGGTGACGGGGATGAACGCCGCGGGCCTCGCGCTCGTGGTCCACGGCGGGCGCGCCGGCGAGCCGCGCGCGGCGGGCGAGCCCGTCGTGCACACGATGCGCGAGGTGCTCGGCCGCGCGCGCAGCGTGGACGAGGCGCTCGCGCTCCTCGAGGCGCGCGCGCCGATGGTCTCCCACCTCGTGATGCTGGTCGACGCGGGCGGCGAGGTCGCGATCGCCGAGCGGGCGCCCGGCGCGCCGCTGCACGCGCGCCGCGGCCGCGGGAAGGTGCCGCTCACCAACCACTTCGAGGGGCCGCTCGCCAGCGACCCGCGCAACCGCCGCGTCGAGGCCGAGACCTCGACCCACGCGCGGCGCCGCCGCCTCGACGAGCGGCTCGCGGCGCTACCCGAGGGCGCGACGGTCGAGGCGGCGGTCGACGTGCTGCGCGACCGGCGCGGGCCCGGCGGCGCGCCGCTGCCGCTCGGCGACCGGCGCGCGATCGACGCCCTCATCGCGACCCACGCGGTCGTCATGGACGCGACCGCGCGCGTCCTCTGGGTGAGCGAGGGCCCCCACCTCGCCGGCCG
Source organism: Sorangium sp. So ce321 (assembly GCF_051530195.1). Classification (NCBI taxonomy): domain Bacteria; kingdom Pseudomonadati; phylum Myxococcota; order Polyangiales; family Polyangiaceae; genus Sorangium; species Sorangium sp. So ce321. Next base: position 11,507,868 of record NZ_CP150329.1, read on the forward strand.
CTTCCTGCGCTTCGACCTCGCGCGGCTGCTCGACCCGGCGTTCGATCCCGCCCGCGACACCGCCGAGCCCGAGGCGCTCCCCGAGGACCCGCTGCTCACGCGCGGCGACTACGCCGCCTGGGAGCGCGCCGGCTCGCCCCACCCGGGCGGCGAGCTGGGCAGCGACGCGGCCGATCCGTCCGCTTCGGATGGCGAGCGCGACGGTGGCGCTCCTTAAATAAACGATCACCTCGATACCGCGGGCGCAAGCGCCGTCGCCAGCCCGGCCGAGCCCGGCGCGCAACGGTTTCGCCCCTGGTTCACTCTCCCCTGGCATCCACGCCCGTACACCGGCGGTGGGACACCTCTCGTCCGGGGCTCCCTTACCGCGAGATTGCCTAGCGGGAACTTCCGTCCGAGAATGCGATCCGGGGCGCAAGGTCGCGGCATCGGAGCGGCGACCGGGTCGACCGGACCATGACGGACATCAACCTGATCAACACCACCCTCGATCAACGGTACCTCATCCTCGGGCTGCTCGGAGAGGGCGGGATGGGGGCGGTCTACGAGGCACGGCACCTCGGGACCGGTCGTCGCGTCGCCGTGAAGGTGATCACGAGCAAGCTCGCGCAGGACGAGGCGGTCATGGCCCGCTTCGAGCGCGAGGCCAGGGCGGCGGGCGCCATCGACAGCGAGCACATCGCCGGCGTGCTGGATAGCGGGAGGGACCGGGCGACGGGCCTGCCCTTCCTCGTGATGGAGCTGCTCTCGGGCGAGGACGTGGACCAGCTGCTCCGGCGACTCGGTCCCCTGCCGCCGGAGCTCGCGCTCTGCATCGTGGCCCAGGCGTGCATGGGCCTCATCAGGGCGCACGACGCGCGCGTCCTCCACCGCGACATCAAGCCCGCCAACCTGTTCCTCGCCCGGCGCGACGGGGGCGAGCTCTCGGTCAAGCTCCTCGACTTCGGCGTCGCCAAGATCCAGGCCGACGACAGCTTCGAGCACCACCAGGAGCTCACGGCCACGAGCAACCTGATCGGCTCGCCGATCTACATGTCGCCCGAGCAGGCGCGCAACATGAAGGACGTCGACGGCCGGACCGACCTCTGGTCGCTCGGCATCGTCCTCTTCAAGATGCTCGCCGGGCGCACCCCCTACAGGAACTCCCGCGGGCTCGGCGAGCTCATCGTGGCCATCTGCTCGGTCCCGGCGCCGCCCATCCAGAGCCTGGCGCCCTGGGTGACCCACGAGGTCGCCGAGATCGTGCACCGCGCGCTCCAGATCGACAGGAACGCGCGCTTCCAGACCGCGGCGGAGATGCTCGACGCGGTCCGGACACTCCTGCCGTACGGCTTCTCGATCCGCGACGACATGCTGCAGCCCCTCCCCGAGTCGCTGCAGGCCGACATCCCGCCGCCGTCGCGCGCGCCCGCGAACCCCGACGCCCCGACGCGGCGCCCGCCGACCTCCGCGGGCACCAACGTCAGCTGGCCCGAGCACGGCGACATGGCGACGCGGCGCCCGCCGACACCGGTGGCCACGCCCCGCAGCTGGCAGGACCACAGCGACATGATGACGCGGCGCCCGCCGACGCCGGTGGCCACGCCCCGCAGCTGGCAGGACCACGGCATGCTCTCGCAGAGCGGCCCCGCGGTCCGCACGTCGGACCCGCGGCTCGAGGGCCCGCCCCCGTCGATGACGGGCGCGGGGACCTCGGTGCCCTTCCAGCGGACGATCATCGTGGCGGGCGAGCCGCCCCCGGCCGCCGCGCGCCCCCGCAGCAAGGCAGCCCCGCTCGTGGCGGCGGCGGCGCTGGTCGCCGCGACGGGCGCCGGCGTGGGCGCCTGGCTCGTGCAGAAGACGACGGCGGCGGCGCCGGCCGCGGCGCCCGGCGCCGCCCCGGCAGCCCCCCAGGCGGCCCCTGTCGGCGCGGCGCCCGGCACGGCGCCCACCCCCGGCGCGAGCGAGCCGGCGGTGCAGATCGATCCGGAGCGGCTCGCGAGCTTCAACCCGCTGCCGGCGCTCGTCACCTCCTCGAACAACCCGCTGACGGACGAGAAGATCCAGCTCGGCCGCATGCTGTTCTTCGACGGCCGGCTGTCCAAGAACCACGACCTCTCGTGCAACTCGTGCCACCCGCTCGACCGCTACGGCGCCGACGGCGCGAAGGTGTCCATCGGGCACGCCCACCAGAGCGGCCGCCGCAACACGCCGAGCGTCTACAACTCGGCCGGGTTCTTCTCGCTGATGTGGGACGGGCGCTTCGACAGCGTCGAGGACCAGGCCAACGGGCCGATGATGAACCCGAGCGAGATGGCGATGACGCCGGTGCGGCTGGAGGCGACGCTGCGCTCCATCCCCGAGTACGTGAAGGCGTTCGGCAGGGCGTTCCCGAACGACCCGTGGCCCGTGACCGTCAACAACACGGCGAAGGCGCTCGGCGCTTTCGAGCGCAAGCTGTTCACGCGCGGGCGGTGGGACCTGTTCCTGGAGGGGGATCCCGACGCCCTGACCAGCGCCGAGAAGGAGGGGTTCAACACGTTCGTCGAGGTCGGCTGCGTGACGTGCCACTTCGGCCCGCACGTCGGGGCGACCATGTTCCAGAAGCTCGGCCTGGTGCGGTCGTGGCCCGACACGATGGACCGCGGGGTCTTCGAGATCACGAAGAAGCAGGCCGATTTCATGGTCTTCCGGGTGCCGACGCTCCGCAACGTGGCCGCGACGGCGCCGTACTTCCACGACGGCTCCGTCTCCTCGCTGCAGGAGGCGGTGCGGCTCATGGGGAAGCACCAGCTCGGCAAGGACCTGAACCACACCCAGGTCGAGCAGATCGTGGTCTGGCTCAAGTCCCTGACCGGCGAGCTCCCGAAGGAGCACATCACGAAGCCGGAGCTCCCGGAGAGCGGGCCCAACACGCCGAAGCCCGTGGCGGACTGAGCGCGGCGCGCTGGTCTGGCGCGTCTGCGCGCGTCTGCCACCTGCCTGCCGACCGGCCTGGCCCACCTGCGTGAAGCAAAGCGCGGTCCGCCCGTCTGGGGTAAGAGGACGAGGATGCAGCGACGATCTTTCCTGATGGGCCTGGCGGCGTGCGGCGGCGCGCTCTCCATCGCAGGCGTCGCCGGCCGCGCCCGCGCCGACGAGGTGGGCGACGCGCTCGCCGAGATCACGCGGGCGCGCGCGTCGGTGAAGACGCTGGTCGCGCCGTTCACGCAGGAGCGGAGCATCGGCCTGCTCGCGACGGCGGTGAAGAGCGACGGGGAGATGTCGCTGGTCCTGCCGGACCGCCTCCGCTGGGAGCTGAAGCCGCCGGACGCGATCACCTACTGGATCACCCCCGAGGGGTTCGGCTTCGCGACCCCGAAGGGCGCGGCGGGCGCGGGGCGGGGCGCCGCGGGGCGCTTCGGCGCGGTGCTCTCGGACCTGCTCGTGCTCCTCGGGGGCGACCTCGAGAAGCTGCGGGGGCGCTACGAGCTCTCGATCCCGAGCCGCGCCGACGGGATCACGCTCGCCGCGCGGCCGCGGGCCGAGGAGGTCGCGAAGCACGTGCGCAGCCTCGAGATGACCTCGGGGCCGGAGCTCTGGTCGGTGCGGCGCGTGGTCATCGAGGAGAAGAACGGCGACCGGAGCGTCATCGCGTTCGGCAAGGTGGCGCGGGACGTGGCCGTGGACCCGGCGCGGATGAGGGCGCCGAAGCAGGGCTGAGCGGCGCCGCCCGCTCGGTCAGCGCTACGGCGCGGGCTCCGCGCCGAGCGCCGGCTTCAGGCGGTCGACGATGGCGCCGAGCGCCGGCCGGTAGCCGAAATCGGCCGCGCTGTCGTCGTCGAGCTGCCTCGGGCACACCGAGCCGACGATGCCCTGCGGGCCGAGCTCCCGGATGAGCTGCAGCTCGCGGAGACCCGGGTAGGCCTTCGCCTTGATCTGCGTCGCCGTCCTGGGCTGCGGGTCCGCCAGGTCGTTGCCGGCTGCCGGCTGGCACAGCGGGCTGTCGGTCGCCAGGCCAGCCGCCGCCCTGCAATCGCAGCTCTCGGTCGTCCCGTCGCAGTCCTTCGACCTGAAGAGATCGAAGATGCAAGCGAACTGGAGGTCTCCCTCTCGCGTGCTCCCCTGCGAGACCGTGTACTCGCGGCCGTTGAGGTCGTTCCACCCCGCCTCCTGCGGCGGGACGATCGCGTCGCCGGTGATCGGGTTCGAGCCCGCGCGCGGCGCCATCGACTCGATCATGAAGGGATCCCTCGGCGGCTGGCGGCGCGCGGGATCGCCGAGGATGAGCTCCCAGGTGCTGCTGATCGCGCCGTCGAGCAGCGGGGCGCTGAGCTCGTCGGCGTTCTTGAACCCGCCGACCGGCTCGCCCCGCGCGTCGAGGCCGCGCAGGAGGTCAGGCTGGCCCTCCGCGTTCTGGCGCGCGATGTCCTGCCACGGCACGCCCACGATGCCGGCGAAGAAGACGCGCCCGGGATCGCGGATGTCGGTGTCGCCGTCTCCAGCGTTCAGGTCGCTGAAGATGGGGTTGGGGACCAGCTCGCCCTGGCGATTCTCGATCTGCGCCTCGGTGAAGGCGCGCCGGTAGCGCTCGATCGGATAGAGGAAGTCGAAGCCGAACCGGCGCTTCTGCTCCCAGCAGCGGGCGTTGACCGGGTCGTCCTCCGGGCTCAGCCTCGCGGTCTCCCCGTCCGGGCCGATGCACGTCGGGTCGACCGGGCATTCGTCCTGGTTCTGGTTGCACGACCTGCAGCACCTGTCGCTCGGGTCGGTGGCGCACTCGGAGCGCGGCCGCCACAGGCGAAAGCTGTTCTTCGTCTCGGCCACGAGGTAGTTGCGGCCCTCCTCGCGGATGGAGCAGTCGTTCTCGTCGCTGAGCAGGAGGATCGCGAGGAGGGAGCTCGGCCGGAGGAACTCGCGGCGTTGCCGCAGGATGTCCTCGTCCACGCCTGTCGGCACCGCGATGTCGCCCTGGAGCTCGATCGAGGCGTAGGGCTCCGGATCGACGAGGAAGCGGTACACGCTCTCCAGCTGCGCCTCGAAGCCGCAGCCGGCCTGCCCCGTGCCCTTGACCATCTGCGTGAGCTGTCCGATCAGCGACGTGTCGTTGGCGTCAGCGTCCGAGTCGGTGTCGAGGTCCGCCTCGCCGTCCTCCGCGTCCGGCACCCCGGGCCGTCCGGCGAGCTTCTGTTCGGGATCCCAGGCCAGGAAGCCCTTGTCGAGGTAGGTGGGGATGTCGTTGACGCCGGAGCGCTCGTCGGCGCGCGCGAGGAGGCGCGCCATGTCCGCGTTCGAGGCGCTCGCGCTCGCCGGGCAGGAGGACGCGCCATGGCCGCCGAGGCTCGAGCTGATGATGCCGACATGGATGTCCCTGATCGGCTCGAACTCGCGCCTGAAATCCGGCGGACACGCGTCGTTCGGCGACCGGACCGCGACGGGAGGCGCCTCGCCGGTCCTGTAGATGCAGCGCGGGTTCACGAGGCTCTCGACGAGGTCGGGGACCGCGAGGGCGAGGAGTTCCTGCTTGTCGGCCATGGAACCCGAGTTGTCGATGGCCAGGAGGAGGTCGATCTTGTCGATCGTGGTCCTCGGGGGCGAGGCGTCGGGCAGGTCTCCCGACGGCAGCGGAGGTGGCGGCGGCGGCGCCGGCCGGTCCGGCCAGTCATAGGTGACCTGCCCACATCCGGAGAGGTTGCCTGTGCCGGCGATGACGAGAGAGAGAAGGGCGAGCTTCGCAGCCGCCCAGCGCGGGCTGCCGCGCTTCACCTTGGTAGTCGACATCTCATGTCCTTTCGTCGGCCGCTCTGGACGCAGAGCCGGCGCGACCGAGCGAGCCTCTGGCGGCCGACCCGGCCGCGAGCAGGACGGCAGAGCAAGGGCAGGACCGCGGCCAGGGCGCTGCGTTTCCCTGCGTTCCTGCCCGCAGGGCCGTCACCTCGGTTGACGATCCGGCAACGCCTGGCGAGATCGCGCGGCTCGCCTGGCCCACGGCCGCCAGGCTCTGCGGCGGGCGGCGCCGCTGCCGGGCGCCGCCGGGCGGCGCGGGGCCGCTGCGCCGGCGGCGGAGGCGGCCGCGCGCTCCGGCATCGGTGTCGCGGGGCTCCGGGCGGGGGCGCGACCCTGGTTCCCCTCGCCGCGATATCGACTATGACGCCCGGCATGCGACGCCTCCTGCTCCCCCTCCCCGCCCTGACGCTCGCCGCTGCCTGCTCTGGCGCTCCCCCGGAGCCCGCCCAGACGGCGGCCCCCCCGCGCGCGCACGACGGTCGTCCGCCCGCGGCCGCCCCGTCCCCCGCCGAGACCGCGGGCGCGGCGCCCACGGCGACAGAGACCGGCGCGCCCGCCCGCGACGCCGGGGCAGCCGGCGCGGCGAGCGCGGCCGCCGAGGAGCAGGCCTGCCCGGCCGACATGAAGCTCGTCGAAGGCGAGTACTGCACCGAGGTCGAGCACAGCTGCCTCCGCAGCTGGTACGACAAGTCGAACAAGAAGACGATCTGCGAGGAGTTCGCTCCCACCCCCGCCCGCTGCACCGGCGAGAAGGTGAAGAAGCGTTACTGCATCGACACGTACGAGTGGCCGAACAGGAAGGGGGAGCGGCCCGAGGTGATGAATCGGTTCCACCAGGCGCAGGTCAAGTGCGCCGCCGTCGGCAAGCGCCTCTGCACCGAGTCGGAGTGGACGCTCGCCTGCGAGGGGCCCGAGATGAAGCCGTTCCCTTATGGGTACTCGCGCGACGCGACGAAGTGCAACGGCGACCACATGTGGGACGACCCCGACATGAAGAAGGTCGCGAAGCGCGACCCGGGCGAGCTGGCCCGCCTGTGGAAGGGGGTGCCGAGCGGGTCGCAGGAGCAGTGCATCAGCGATTATGGTGTCGCCGACATGCCCGCGAACACCGATGAGGTCGTGGCGAGCGAGACGAGCGGCGGCTGGCGCGGCAAGTTCGACAGCGTCCACACCGGCGGCCCCTGGTACAAGGGCGTGCGCAACCAGTGCCGGCCGAAGATCTACACGCACGACGAGGGGTTCTATTACTACTTCCTGAGCTTCCGCTGCTGCGCCGAGCCCGACGGCAAGACCACCGATCCGCGGACGCCAAAGCAGATCCAGGAGGGGTGGAACATGGACCGCGTCGAGCGGCTCGCGCAGTTCACGATCGAGCAGATGCGCGGGAAGCTCGAGCTGAAGCAGCAGGGCAAGTGCGAGTGCAGGCCGACCGACATCCTGTGCAAGACGATGTGCGGCACGCTGCTCGGGCCCAACGCGGTGGACGGGACGCCGGGGGGCGCGCCCGCGGCGCCGGCGAGCGGCGAGAAGCGGTGAGCGACGAGGAGCGGTGAGCGGCGAGGAGCGGTGAGCAGTGCTGTCGACTAAGGCCTCTTCGAGCAGACCCATCGTTCTCGTGTCGTATCGCTGTGATCCGCTTGTGCGCCGGTGACCTCGAGCGCGCGCTTCCGCCCCACGCGGTACGTCCGCACCGGCTCCCCCCTGACGATCCGGTCGTGCTCGCTCCAGCGCGCGGCCTCCCCTTCTGCGACGCGCCGGGCGGCGCGCTCGGCGAGCCGCTCGGCGATGCGCTCCACCCCGCGGCGGACGTTCGCGCGCTGCGAGCGCTCGTCGGCGACGCGCACCGTGATCCCGCTCGGCCGGTGGTGGATCCGGACCGCCGAGAGGGTCTTGTTCACGTGCTGCCCTCCCGGCCCGCTCGCCCGGCAGGCGGAGATCTCGAGCTCGCGAGGATCGATCTCGGCGCCGGCGCCCGCGTCCTCCCCGGGGTCCGCGTCCGCAGGGTGGACCGCCACCCCCGCGAACCACCGCTTGCGCGCGGCCCTCCCCCGCTCCGCGCTCCTCTCGACCAGCGCGTGCGTCCCGACCTCGCCCTCGAGGCAGCGCCGCGCGTCGCCCTCCACCAGGATCTCGACCGAGGCCGGCGCTTCCTCGTCGCCGTGCACCGTGACGTCGACCACCGCGAGCCCGCGCTCCCCGCAGAGCGCCTCCATCCGCTCGGCGAGCCGCGCCACGAACCGCCGCGCCTCGACCGGCCCCCGCCCCGCGCTGACCTGCACCCAGGCCCGGCTCATCGCTTCACCGTGAGCACCGGCACGAGCGGCGCGACCGCCGTCGCCAGGCCGGCCTCCACCAGGCTCTCGATCACCGGCGCGATCGGTTTGTACGCGTCCGGGTGCTCCTCCAGCAGCAGGGCCGGGTCGTCGCACACCACGCGGCCGCCGAGCTCCGTGCGGGCGAGCTCGCGACGCCGGTATCTGGCCGCGATCTTCTCGCGCGCCTCGCTGCGCCCCATCTTGCGGCCCGCGCCGTGCGCGACCGAGCGCAGGCCGGCCTCCGCGTCGCTCGACCGCATCACCCATGACGGCGCGCCGCGCGACCCGAGCACCACGGTGAAGTCGCTGCCCCGGGCGGGCGCGGCCCCTTTCCGGTGCACCCACGCGGGCTCGCCGCCCACGGTCTCGCGCGCGACGTCGTTGTGGATGAGGTCGAGCCCGCCCGCGATCTTCGACGCCCGCGAGGCGCCGAGCGCGCGCAGCATCCGGTAGGCGAGCAGGAACCGGTTCGCCTGCGCGAAGCGGCACGCGCCCGCGAGCTCGCCGAGGTACGGCTCGACGGCGTCCCCCTCGAGCACCGCGGCCCCCCAGCGCTGGCCGAGCGCTCCGCCGAGGCCGCGCGACCCGGAGTGGGCCAGGACGACGAGCTCCCCGGCGGAGAGGCCGAGGGCCTCCGCCGCCGCCGGGTCCCGCGGCGCGCCGACGCGGGCGACCTCGAGGAAGTGGTTTCCTCCGCCCACCGAGCCGAGCGCTGCCTCGTACCCCGCGCGGTACGGCGAGGCGTCGCCGCTCGGGCGCAGGCCGTCCTCCGGCTCCGCCGCCGCGAGCCGCGCGAGGGCCTCGGGCACGCCGTCGATCTCGGCAAAGCCGCGCGCGCCGCGCCGCCAGACCTGCTCGAACACCGCCGCCGGGTCGCAGCCCTCGAGCGGGTCGTCCTCCATCGCCTGCCGGGCGCGCCGCTCGAGGAGGTCCGGCGCCATGCGGCCGATCGACGTCGCGACGAGCCGCACGCCGCACCCGGCGTCGCCGCCGATGAGCTGCGGGACGACGCGGTCCGCGAAGGCGAACGCCGCGCCGATCGGGATGCCCCGCCCCGCGTGCAGGTCCGGCATGCCCACGGCGCGGACGCAGCCGGGCAGCGCGGCGACGCGCGCGAGCTGCTGGACGGCGTTGCCCTCGAGCCAGACGTCGTCGCGGGCGACGAGGCGGGCATGGGCGGGAAGAACGACGCTGTCGGCGGGTGCTTTCATGAGGTCTCCGGAGCGGGCGGCGCCCCCGTGGCGGGCGGCGCCCCCGGATCGGGCAGCGCCCCCGTGGCGGGCGGCGAGCGTGAACGCAGCGGAGACTTGCGGATCCCGTGCCAGCGCGCGATCCGCTCAGGCGCCGGCAGAACGCTTCAACCTGGTGCACGATGCACCACGGTCATTGGTGCACGAGGCATCACCACTGGTGTACGATGCACCAGTGAATCGCCTCCTCCTCACCTGGTCGGACGCGGGCACGCTCGGGCCGGCGCCGGCGCACCAGGGCCGCCGGCCCGAGGGCGACCGCGGGCCCGTGCTGCGGCTCCTCGACCAGGAGGAGAGCCGCTACGACGCGATCGTGGTCCTCACCATCCCGGCCGGCGAGGCGCCGTCGCAAGCGCTCGTCGAGCGGGCGCGGGCGCGGGCGCCGCGGGTGGAGCTCCGCGTCGTCGACGTCGACGACCCGTCGGACCACGCGAAGCTCTTCCGGGCGCTCGGCAAGCTCTCGGCGCAGCTCAAGCGCGCGTTCCCCCCGGCGGCCTGGGCGACGGACGTCCTGCTCTCGGCCGGCACGCCGCAGGCGCAGACGCTCTGGGTCATCCTGGTGCAGGCGGGGCTCCTGCCGGCGCGCATGCTCCAGGTGATCCCGGCGGCGTTCGTGCCGCGCCCGCACCCGCGCGCCGTGCGCGAGGTCCGGCTCGACATCGAGGGGTTCCCCGAGATCCGCGCGCTGCGCGAGGAGGTCGTGCGCCTGCGGGCCGAGGCGCGCACCCGCGACGCGGTGCTCGTCGGCGAGAGCGAGCCGATGCGCTTCCTCCGCGCCCGGATCGCCCGGGTCGCCGCGACCGACGTGCCCGTGCTGATCCTCGGCGAGACGGGGACCGGCAAGGAGCTCGCGGCCAGGGCGATCCACGAGCACAGCCCGCGCGGCAGGGGGCCGTTCATCGCCGAGAACTGCGGCGTCTTCGCCGAGGGCGTGCTCGCGAGCGAGCTGTTCGGCCACGAGGCGGGCGCCTTCACCGGGGCCGCGGGGCGGCGGCGCGGCGTCTTCGAGCAGGCGCACGGCGGCACGCTGTTCCTCGACGAGATCGGCGAGCTGTCGCCGCGGGTGCAGGCGTCGCTCCTGCGCGTGCTCCAGGACGGGACGCTGCGCCGGGTGGGCGGCGAGGCGACGATCCAGCTCGACGTGCGCGTCCTCGCGGCCACGCACCGCGATCTCGCGGCCATGGTCGAGCGCGGGGAGTTCCGCGAGGACCTTTACTACCGGCTCCGCGGCGCCGTCATCGAGGTCCCGCCGCTGCGCGCGCGGGGTGGCGACATCGAGATCCTCGTCCACGCGTTCCTCGACGAGCTGAGGGCGCGGCGCAAGGGGCGCGGGCTCAAGGTGACGCGTGAGGCGCTGAGATGCCTGTACCAGCACCCCTGGCCCGGCAACGTGCGCGAGCTGCGCGCGGAGGTGCTCCGGTGGGGCGTGTTCTGCGATCACACGGTCGACGTGGGCGACCTCGCGCCGGAGATCGCGTCGCCGGCGGGGAGGCCAGCGGGCGGGTTCGATCGACCGGCGGAGGTGGCGCCCGACGGAGACGAGGTCGCGACGCTCGCGGAAGCTGTGGCGTCGGCCGAGCGCGGCGCGATCGGGCGCGCGCTCGACGTCCACCACGGGAACATCTCGCGCGCGGCGCGGGCGCTCGGCATCGACAGGAACACGCTCAAGCGCAAGTTGGCGGCTTGTCACCTCCGCCAGGGCGACGGGCCGCGCGCGCGGCCGTAAGGAGGAGGGCACCGCTGGCCACGGCCGAGGCCAGACGGACGAAGTCCTCTCCCCATCGCATGGTGCACCGCCGCGCTTCGCTGGCTAGGGCTCAGCGCCCGAGCGGCATCCCGGCCATCGCAGCCACCGGCCGAGGGCGCCAGGAAGGCCGATGTGCAGCGGTCCGAGCGGCGACCCGGACGAGCTCCTGAAGGACTCTGGCTCTCGGCTGGTTGCTGTTGCTGTGGCGCGCAGCGCGGCGGTCCGAATTAGCGTCGGCCAGCGCGACGGCGCCAGCTTGACATCGGAGGTCGGGGGCCCTTCTTAGTCGCTGCAGCCACGGGCGATAACGTCCGACCGACGTTACGTTCGCTTCCAGAGCGAGGCAAACCGATCCAGAGGCTTCGTGCGGAACGACCGGGGGCGGGCAGGCGACCGCAGATGCAAAACCGAAAGGACACCAGATGAAGAACACAAGAGGCACATTGAGCCCGGTGCTGGCGATGTCCTTGGCCTTGGGCATGGGACTGGCTTCGTGCGAACGCGCCGAGGAGCGTGGCGAGACACCGGCGTCTCTCCTCGGGCCGAGCGAGGCACAGGCGCTACCTGACACCAAGAAGCGACCGAAGGAGGGCGAACGACAGACGAGACCCGAGATGCGACCCGAGGTAGAGAAGCAGCGGAAGGAGGCCGAGGAGCAGGGCGAGAAGACGCTGGACAAGGAAGCCGTCGCGGCTATCGCAGAGACCCGGAATGCGCTCAAGGCCATCGCGGAGGACAAGCGCGACGACGCGGTGGCGGCGCTCGAGCGGGCTACAGGCAAAGTCAGCACCCTCCTGGCCCGCACCCCGGCGGCGGCCCTCATCCCTGTCCAGCTGGAGGTCGACGTCATCGACGCAGCGCCGGTGGACATTCACGTCATCAAGGAGATCGCCCAAACCGCGGAGAGGGCCGTGGAGGACAAGAACTATCCGGCGGCGCGGGTGGTGCTCTTCGGTCTGACCAGCGAGATCCGCACCCGCGTCTACAACCTGCCGCTCGCGACCTATCCGGCCGCGCTGAGCGAGGCCGCTCGTCTGCTCGGGCAGAAGAAGACCAAGGAGGCCGGCGTGGTGCTGCAGACGGCGCTCAACACCCTGGCGGTGATCGACCGTGTCAAGCCGCTGCCGATCGTCGTCGCGCACGCGACGATCAGCGAAGCCCAGGCCGTGCGCGAGAAGGACAGGGACGGAGCGCAGAGGCTTCTGGCCACGGCCAGGCACGAGCTCGAGCGCGCGAAGGCGCTCGGATATGCGGGCAATGACCCGGAATACGCGGCCCTGCAAAAGGACATCTCGGACCTCGAGGCGCAGCTCAAGAGCAAAGAAGATACGACCTCGGCCTTCGCCAGGCTGAAGGAGAGGATAGCGGCGTTCTTCAAGCGGCAGTCCGAGAGCGAGCGGCGCTGACGCCGCAGGCATCCAGGACCACCGAGGACCGCCCACGCGCCAGCGCTTCCGCAAACCATGGACAACCGCCGGCCCTGGGCGACGAGCGCGCGGCGCGCCGATGCCTACGCCAGTTGCACTCCTCAGGAGCGCGGCGGAGCCGGGCGGCTCGCCGCCTCGATATCGGACCTGCCTACGTCCCGGTCTCCTCGAACTCCGCGTCGATCACGCCCTCTTTCCCTCCGGTATCGCGCGCCCCCGAGGGCGGCGCCGGAGCCTCGGGCGGCTGGCCGCCCGCCTTCTCGTACATCACCCGGGCGATACGGTGCGCCTCCTTCTCCATCTTCTCGAGCGCGGCCGCGACCTGGGCGTCGTCCTGCTGCTCGATCGCGCGACGACCCTCGGCGATGAGCGCGTTCAGGGCCGCGACGTCGGCGTCGGCGAGCTTGTCCTTGTTCTCCGCGACGGTCTTCTCGAGCGTGTAGCAGAGGGTGTCGAGCTTGTTCCGGCGCTCGATCTCCTCGCGGCGCGTCGCGTCCTCGGCCTCGTGGCGCTGCGCCTCGGCGACCATCCGCTCGATCTCGTCCTCCTTGAGCCCGCCCGACGCGGTGATGGTGATGCGCTGATCCTTGCCGGTGGCCATGTCCTTGGCGTGCACCGAGAGGATGCCGTTCGCGTCGATGTCGAACGCCACCTCGATCTTCGGCACCCCGCGGGGCGCCGGCAGGATGCCGTCGAGGTGGAAGCGACCGAGCGTCCGGTTGTACCGCGCCTCGGCCCGCTCCCCCTGCAGGACGTGGACCTCCACCGAGGGCTGGCCGTCGGCCGCGGTGGAGAAGACCTCCTTCTTCTGCGCCGGGATCGTCGTGTTGCGCGGGATCATCGGCGTCATCACGCCTCCGAGCGTCTCCACGCCGAGCGACAGCGGCGTGACGTCGAGGAGCAGGAGATCCTTGACCTCTCCGGAGAGCACGCCGGCCTGCACGGCCGCGCCGACGGCCACGACCTCGTCGGGGTTGACACCCTTGTGCGCCTCCTTGCCGAAGAAGCTCCGGACCGTCTCCTGGACCAAGGGGGTCCGGGTGGATCCGCCGACGAGGACGACCTCGTCGATCTGCTGGGCCGTCTTCTGCGCGTCGCCGAGGGCCCGGCGCACGGGCTCCATCGTCCGGTCCACGAGCGGCTTCATCATCTGCTCGAGCCGCGAGCGGGTGAGCACCTTCGAGAGGTGCTTGGGGCCCGAGGCGTCCGCGGTGAGGAACGGGAGGTTGATGGTGGTCTCCTGCACGTTGGAGAGCTCGATCTTCGCCTGCTCCGCCGCGTCCTTGAGGCGCTGGACGACCATCTTGTCGGTCGATACGTCGATGCCCGTGTCCCGCTTGAACTCGGCGACCAGCCAGTCGATCACCAGGTGGTCGATGTCGTCGCCCCCGAGGTGGGTGTCGCCGTTCGTCGAGATCACCTGCACCACGCTGTCGCTCACCTCGAGGATGGAGATGTCGAACGTGCCGCCGCCGAAATCATAGACGGCGATGATCTCGTGCTTCTTCTTGTCGAGGCCGTACGCGAGCGCCGCGGCCGTCGGCTCGTTCACGATGCGCTTGACGTCGAGCCCGGCGATGCGCCCGGCGTCCTTGGTCGCCTGGCGCTGCGCGTCGTTGAAGTACGCGGGGACGGTGATGACGGCCGCCGAGACGCTCTCGCCGAGGTACTCCTCCGCCGCCTTCTTGAGCTTCTGGAGGACGTGCGCCGACACCTCCGGCGGCGAGATGACCTTGCCGCGCACCTCGAACGCTGCGTCGCCGTTCTTCGCCTTGACGACCTTGAAGGGCACGCGCTTCGACTCCTCGGCAACCTCCTCGAAGCGCCGCCCGATGAAGCGCTTCGCCGAGGCGATGGTGCCGAAGGGGTTCACGACCGCCTGGCGCTTGGCGATCTGCCCGATGAGCACCTCGCCCCGCTCGTCCCAGGCGACGACGGACGGGGTGAGGCGCGAGCCCTCCTGGTTGGGGATGACCTTGGGCTCCTTCCCCTCCATGACGGCGACGACGCTGTTCGTCGTACCCAGGTCGATTCCGATGATCTTGGCCATGGTAACCTATGCGACCTTCTTGTTGGGTTCCTGCGTCTCGGCATGCTCCGGGAGCTCGCCGCCGATCGTGAACGAGGCGACGCGGGGGCGCTCGAGGCGCGCGAATTCGTCATACGAGAGCTCGATGCAGTCGTTCGGGGAGAAGGCCGTGAACACGATGGCGGACGCGCTCGTCAGCCGCTCGTCGATGAGGGTGAGGGCGCCCATCGCCCCACCGAGCGGCGGGATCTGCCCGCCGGCCTGCGAGTAGGGCGGCTTCAGATCCGCGGGGCTGCCCTCGAGCACCTCCGCGCGGAGCTCGTGCCTGAGCTCCGGCAGGCTCAGCCTCTCCCCCCGGGGCAGGCAGGCGATGGCAGGTTGCCCGCCGACGACGAGCACCTGCGTCTCTACCGCGACGCCGCCCGGAGGGACGCAGTGCGCGACTGCCGGGAGAGGCTCGGGCGATGGATGGCTGGAGAGACGGAACGGTACGCCGTGCGTCCTCAGGTAGGCGACGACTCGATCGAGCATGGAGTCGTCTCATGCGATCATCGGACCAGACCCGCCACATGCGCAACCTGCACAGGAGCGGCGCAGAGCCACGCTCAGCGCTGCGGCCGCGATAGCCCCGGAGAGCTCCTCGCCGCGGCGTCGCGCGCATGCCGCGCCCGTCCTCCCGGCGAGCACGCCCGTGCACGAAGTGCCCTGTGCCGCGAGTGACGCTCGTCACCGTCCTTACCCTCGAGCGCGCTCCAGGGTACGAGCCGACCGCCTAAACGGGCGCGCTCGGGCGCTGGGCCGGCGTGGCATACGCGATGCCGGACCGGGAAGGCACGGCTCCAGGGCCGTCAACAGAGGAGCCGGGCACATGCTCGCTGGATGGATGATGGACAAGGCGATCAGGGCGATGCGGCGCGCGCTCGGGGGCGCCGCGGAGCAGGCGGTGTGAGCGCCGCCGATGCGCTCGTGCTGTTCGGGGCGACAGGCGATCTGGCCTTCAAGAAGATCTTCCCGGCGCTGGCCGGGCTGGTCCGCCGGCGCCGGCTGGAGGTGCCAATCATCGGCGTGGCCAAGAGCGAATGGGACATCGATCAGCTCCGGGCCCGCGTCCGCCAGAGCCTCGAGCGGGCCGGCGCGTTCGAGCCCGGGGACCATCGCGAGCTGTGCGCGCGGCTCTCGTACGTGAGCGGCGATTACGCCGATCCGGCGACGTTCCACCGCCTGCGCGAGCGACTCGGCGCCGCCCAGCGGCCGCTCCACTACATGGCCGTGCCGCCGGCTCTGTTCGAAGAGGTCGTCAAGGCGCTCGACGGCTCCGGGTGCGTGCGCCGAGGGCGGCTCGTCGTCGAGAAGCCGTTCGGCCACGATCTGGCGTCCGCTCGGGCGCTCTACCGCACGCTCGCGAGCATCTTTCCGGAAGAGGAGATCTATCGAATCGATCATTTCCTCGGCAAAGAGCCGGTCCAGAACATCGTCTATTTCCGCTTCGCGAACGCGCTGCTCGAGCCGGTCTGGAACTCCCACCATGTCGAGAGCGTCCAGATCGCCATGGCCGAGCGCTTTGGCATCGAGGGCCGCGGCCGGTTCTACGACGCCACCGGGTGCATCCGCGACGTCCTGCAGAACCACCTCCTGCAGGTGGTCGCGTGCCTCGCCATGGATCCACCCCCGTCCGGGGACGCGGACGCCGTTCGGGCGGAGCGTGTGCGGCTGCTGCGATCCATCGCGCCCCTCGAGCCGGAGCACGTCGTCCGCGGTCAATACCACGGGTACCGCGGCGAGCCGGGCGTCGCGCCGGACTCGCAGGTCGAGACGTTTTGCGCCGCGCGGCTCCGCATCCACAACTGGCGCTGGGCGGGCGTCCCGTTCTGCATCCGCGCTGGCAAGCGCCTCGCGGTCACGGCGACCGAGGTGCTCGTCCAGCTGCGGCGGCCGCCGCACGCTGTGTTCGGCGACGTCGAGCGCGCGGACCCGGGCTACGTTCGCATCCGGCTCGACCCTGCGCCGGAGCTCGCCATCGGCGTGCGGGTCAAGGCGCCCGGGGAGCGGATGGCCGGACAGCCGACCGAGCTGCTCGTGACGAGCGAGATGTCCGAGGCGCTGCCGCCCTACGAGCGGCTCCTCGGCGACGCGCTCGCCGGCGATCCGACCCTGTTCGCGAGCCAGTCCGAAGTGGAGGCGCAATGGGCCGTCGTCGATCCGGTCCTGGACCAGGCGACCCCCGTTTTTCGCTATGAGCCGGGCACGTGGGGCCCAGTGGAAGCCGACCGCCTCGTCGCCGATCTCGGCGGGTGGCGCGCGCCCACCCTGGCCGCCCCGCCCGCGAGGAGGGCCGCGTGAAGCTCCACGCCGCCAGGGAGGCGCTCGCCGTATGACAGGGATTCGCCTGCTGCTCGCCGACGTGGAGGGCGCGCTCCTCACGCCGGACGGCGTGCTCACCCCGAGGGCCGAGCGGGCGGTCGGCCAGCTCCGCGGCGCCGGCATCGACCTCGCGCTCACGAGCAGGCGGCCGCCGCGCGGCCTGCGCGTTCTGATCGAGCGGCTCGGGATCGCGACGCCGGTCGCCGCGTTCGGCGGCGCCATGCTGGTGAGGCCGGACCTGTCCGTGCTCGAGCAGCACCCGCTGGACAATGGCGCGGCCGCGGTCGTCATCGCGACCTTGGAGCGACACGGCGCCGACGTCTGGGTCTACCAAGGCGACGACTGGCTGGTGCGCCGCGCCGACGCGCCGCGCGTAGCGCTCGAGCAGGCGGCCGTGCAGGTTCTCCCCAGGGTCGTCGAGCGCTGGGAGGGGGTCGTGGACCGCGCGGTCAAGATCGTCGGCGTCAGCGACGACGCCGAGGTGCTGGAGCGCTGCGAGTCGGACCTCCAGGGAGCGTGCGCGTACCTCTCGGCGTCACGCCAGCGGCCTCATTCCATCGAGGTGAAGCATCCGCGGGCCAACCCTGGAGAGGTCGTGAGGACGCTCTCGGCGCTCCTCGGCATTTCCGGTGCGGCCATCGCCGCGATCGGCGAGCTGCCGGACCATGTGTTCATGTTCCGGGAGAGCGGGCTCAGCATCGCCATGGGGCACGCGCGCGCCGTCGTGCAGCGGCAAGCGCGCTTCATCACGCTGTCGAACGACGACGAGGGCTTCGCGCACGCCGTGGAGACGTGGCTGCTCACGGCGAGCGGCGGCCGGCGAGGGAGAACGAGCCCATGACGGCCCCTCTGGCGAGCGCTCCCGGCGAGCGCCCGAAACCGCACCGACGCCGGAGGCTCGCCCTCGTCCTCGCGACGCACGAGGGGACGAGCCGCACCGAGGCGCTCAGCGACGCGGTGTTCGCGATCGCGGCGACGTTGCTGGTGATCGAGCTCAAGATCCCTCGAGGGCTGACCGACTCAGCCCGGCTCCTGGATGCGCTGGCGACGCAGTGGCCCGTCTACGTGGGCTACGTGATGAGCTTCGTGTACCTCGGGATCTACTGGAGCCACCACGTCCACGTCTTCAGGCTGTTCCGGCGCACGGACCATCTCTTCCTCAAGCTCAACGTGCTCTTCCTGATGATGATCGCGCTCATCCCCTTTCCGACGGCGCTCCTCGGCGTTTACTGGCACGCGCACGACGACAGGACGCGCACGGCGCTCCTCGTCTACGCGAGCTCGCTGTTCGTCACGGCGAGCCTGTTCCTGGCCATATGGCTGCACGCGACCCACAATCGCCGGCTGGTCGATCCGGAGCTGGACGACGATGTCATCCGAGCGACCACCGAGCGCTACCTCATAGGGCCGATCGGTTACGGCGCCTCGTTCCTCGTCGCATGGTGGAGCCCCGTCGCCGCCGCGCTCATCATCCTCCTGATCGCGCTGTTCTATCTCCTGCCGGTCCAGCTCGTCAGGCATGGCTGAGGATCGCCCGCGAGCTCGGGCGCCGGAGGCGCGCTGGAGTCGGCTTCGCCGATCATGAGCATGGCCTCGCGGTTCAGCCATTCATAGCGCCGACCTGCAGCAGGCCTGACGGAGGCGATGCTCGATGTTGTAGATGGTGCATCAGGGGCGCACGACGCCCGTCTCTTCGAGATGTCCATGGATCAGGAGGTCTCTGGCGAGGCGGACATAATCGGACGTGGTGACGATTCCGACGACGTGGAATCGTTCGTCGATGACCGGAAGACACCCAATCTTCAGATCGAGCAGCTTGCCGGCGGCCTCGGCGGCGTCTGTGCCGGGACGCACCGTCTCGACCACCCCGCGCATGATCTTGCACACGTGGAGCTTGGCCTTGTACTCGATCTCGTCGTCCTCCGACGGAATGCTGATGCTCGGAGGCGACGCGTCGAGCACGTCCTGCCGGCTGACGACCCCGACCAGCACGTCGCCATCGGTGACCGGGAGGTGCCCGATCTTCTCGCGGTTCATCGTCTCCTCGGCGTGCGCGACCGAATCGGTCGGATCGATCGTGATGGCCGGGAATGTCATGATCTCATTGACGCGCATCGGATTCGACCTCCTCCTCTGCCAGGGCCACACCAGCAACTACGCCGCCCTCTTGTCGCCCTTCTCGGTCTGCCCGGCCTTCTCGGCCGGCGTCGACTTCTCCTTCTCGGCCTGCCCGGCATGCCCCGCGACCGCGAGCTCCTTGTTGGCGCTCCTCTCGCTGCCGCCGATCTCGACGCGCCGCGGCTGCACCTCCGCCTTCTTGGGCACCGAGATCTGGAGCACGCCCGCCGGCGCTCCGAACATGTCAGAGACCGGCCTCATGGACCGCGACCGTACGGCTGAGCGACGACGAGCGTGGCGCGCCGCTCCGGGCGCGGCGCGCCGGTCACACGCGCGCGCTGGCCACGGGCCGGGGTCGCGCGCTGACCCCGATCAGCAGCATCGACGATCCGCTGATGATGAGGTTGACGCCGACGAGCAGGCCGAGCGCCCACACCGCGGTGCTCGGCCAGCGCCACCAGATCAGTACCCCGAGCGCCAGCGAGAGCAGCCCATCGAACAGGAGCCAGCCCCAGGCGGCCATCCCGCGGTGCTGGATGGCGCGGATGATCCTGAGGAAGCCGTCTGCGAAGAAGAACGCCGCGAGGATCAAGGTCAGCGTCATCGTGCCTGTCACCGGGAAGGCCACGATCAGGACGCCCGCGACGATCTGGAACAGGGCGCTCACGAGGGACCAGGAGGAGTTGGCCCATCGCGGGTTCCGGACGGCGTGGACGCCCTGGAGGAGGCCGCTCACCACCAGCACGCTCCCGATGACGACCGCCGAGACCAGCGAGGCGACCACGGGCATGAGGATCGCGAGAACGCCAAGCACCAACAGGGCGACGCCGAGCCCCACGAACGAACCGCGGTTCTCCTGCACTGTATGAGCATCGACCAACCCCAATCCGAAGCTCGTCGTGCGGTCAGGGTCCTCCAAGCGATCAGCCATGTGCATACCCTCCTCCTCCTGGAGCTGGAGTTTCCCCAGGGTCTACGCTGCCTTCTTTTCGCCCTTCGCAGCCTTCTCGGCTTCGGCCGTCGTCCCGGCCCTCTCGGCCGGCTGCCCGGATGCGAGCTCCTTGCCGCCCGCCTCCTTGCGGCCGCCGATCTGGACGCGGCGTGACTGCATCTCCGCCTTCTTGGGCACCGAGATCTGGAGCACGCCGTCCCTGAGCTCGACCATCAGCCTGTCGAGATCGGCGCCTTCGGGCAGCACGAACGAGCGGCTGAACGCCCCGTAGGAGCGCTCGTAGGCGAAGAACCGCTCGTCCTCCCGCTGCTCCTCCTCCTCCCGCTTGCCACTCACCGTGAGCCGGTTGCCGGAGATCGAGACCTCGAGGTCCTCCTCGCGCACGCCGGGCAGGTCGATGTTGAAGACGTAGCTGTCCTTGGTCTCCTTGATCTCGATATCGGGCGCGAACGCCGTGCGCGCCGCCTGGACCATGCCGGCGAACGGGTCGGTGCCCACGAGGTCGCGGATGATGCGAAAAGGATCGAGCGCGCGGAGCGGACCCATCGTGCGCGCGGGATCCCAGGCGGTGGTGAGCGACTCCTGTGGCTCGCCTCGTCGAGTGCTTAGATTGGCCATCGTACCCTCCTTCTTTCTCCCCCTCCACTGTAAGCATCAATTGTGCGCGCCGCACGGCGGCGCAAGCGCACGATGCGCGCCGAGGAGCCTCCCCTCGCGTTCGCCGGATCGACGCGCTCCGGAGCGGACGCATGCCGGACTGCCATTCATCCGGTCACGCAGGCGGGAGAGGACGTGACAGCTCCGGAGCGACCGCTCATGCTGCTCGCGTGCCTCTCCTCGACCGCAGAACAGAAGAGCGCGGTCGGAGCATGGTCCGAAATGGCTCACGCGATGCAAGCTCGCGAGCCCAAGCCTGACGAGCTCGAGGTGAGGCTGCCGGGCAGCTGCCAGCGCACCGACGAGGACATCGCCGCGGCGGCCGTCAGCGCGCTCAGGTCGAATGTGCTCGCGCCGGCCGACAAGATCAAGGTCGATGTGGTGAATAGCGGCAAGGTCGTCCTGCGCGGCAGCGTGCGCTCGTGGGCCGAGAGGGAGGAGGGCGAAAGCGGCCTGAGCTGGCTCGGTGAGCCGGATCTGGTCTTCAACGCCGTCGGCTGTCGCGATGTCGGGGAGATCGGGATCACCGGCGTTGCGGCGACGATCGGGTCGCACCCGCCGCTCATCATCGCCAGCGCCCAATGGCCGTGATCCTGCGCTTCATTGGATTCCCTCCAGGCATGTTCCTGAGGTGAAGTCCTCCGAGGGGGCCGCCACGGCTCATCGAAAACGCTCACCCTCGACGCCCATCGAGGAGAGCTCGGTCCGCCTGCGGGGCGCGACGGGGCCCGCGGTCGCCGGTCTCCCGGACCCTCCTGCGATGTGTCGTGGCACCGACATGGCTGCGCGTTCGAGTTGAACACGGAGCTCCCGCTCTCCCCGAGGAAGGCGCACGACGAGACGAAGCGCCAGAACAAGGAGCTCGATGGAGCAGCGGTAGATGTCCGGGTTTTCAAACGATGGACAACCGTCCTCCCTGGCCTCCGGGCGGCGAGCTCGCGGAGCGCCGGTGCCTACGCCGGTTGCACCCATGAGCGTGCGCGCTGGGTTCGCTCCTTGCATCGCCCCATCGAGCAAAAGGGGAGGTCGTGCGAATGCTGGCGCTCACATACCATGGGCCGAAATGCGTCCGTGTCGAGGAAAACCCGGAGCCTCGGATTCAGCATCCGAACGACGTGGTCCTGCGTGTGAGTCGCGCCACGATCTGCGGCTCTGACCTGCATCTCTATCATGGCTACGTGCCCGACACGCGCGTCGGCACCATCTTCGGCCATGAGTTCACCGGCGTCGTGGAGGAGGTCGGGCCGTCCGTGCGGACCCTCCAGTGCGGCGACCGCGTCGTGGTGCCGTTCAACATCGCCTGTGGGACGTGCTTCTTCTGCCAGCGAGAGCGCACCTCCGCCTGCGAGAACACGAACCCGCTCACCACGATCACCGGCGGGATCTTCGGTTACTCGCACACCACCGGCGGCTACCAGGGCGGCCAGGCCGAGCGCGTCCGCGTCCCCTTCGCCGACGTCGGCCCCATGAAGATCCCCGACGACCTCTCGGACGAGGACGTGCTCTTTCTCTCGGATATCCTCCCCACGGGGTACCAGGCGGCGGAGATGGGAGACATCGGCCCCGCGGACACGGTCGCTGTCTTCGGCTGCGGGCCCGTCGGCCTCGTGGCCCAGCGGTGCGCCTGGCTCCTCGGCGCGCGCCGGGTCATCGCGATCGATTCGGTCGGTTACCGCCTCGATTTCGCGCGCCGGTACAACCAAGCAGAGACGCTCGATTTCAGCAAGGTCCCTGATGTCGTCTCCGTCCTCCGGGGCATGACCGACGGCCGCGGGCCGGATGTCTGCATCGATGCGGTCGGTCTCGAGGCGAACGGCTCGACGCTGCACGACGTGCTGGGCAAGACGCTCATGCTCGAGGCCGGCTCGCCCGTCGCCATCAACTGGTCGATCCAGTCGGTCCGCCGCGGCGGGAGGGTCTCGCTCGTCGGCGTCTACGGGCCGCCGTGGAACCTCGTCGACGTGGGCGCGGCCATGAACAAGGGACTGACGATCAAGGCCGGGCAGTGCGATGTGAAGCGGTACATGCCCCACCTGCTCGAGCACATCCGGAAGGGGAACCTCGACCCCAGGGCGCTCATCACCCACCGCGCCCCGCTCGAGGGGGCGGCGGAGATGTACCGCCTGTTCGCCGCGAGGACCGACGGGATCATCAAGTGCGTGCTCATTCCGCCGGGGGCCAAGTGAGCTCTGTCATCGACGAGGAGGCGACCATGGAAGCCGAGATCGTGCAGCCAAAGGAGCTGCCGTACTGGGGAGTTGATCTGTGTCCGGAGGACAGGCCCGGCGTGCCGAGAGAGGCGCCGCCACACCTCCTTTCGTGCGCGCACTGGACAGAGCCAGAGCGGCAGCCGATCGAGGGCCGGGTGCTCTGGCGCCCAGGGCTCGACCGTCCGACGCCGGTGTTCAGCACGGCCTTGCCGCCGAGAGGAGTGAGCGGCGCGCTGCGCCGCCTGGCCTACGAGATCCCGGATCACCGGCTTCCCCACACAATCCTGCGGATGATCGCGGATCGGGTCGACATGCTCGAGAGCCTCCCTCTCCTCTTCCAGAGGCGGGCCGTCAGGGCGGGCAAGCTCAGGACAGCTGCTCCGAGACGTCGCAGCGAGCAGAGAGGGCGCTGATCCTCTCTGCTCTCGATCTCCTCGCGGCGCCTCGCGTCCTCCGCCTGCGCGAGCGACTCGGCGCCGCCCAGCGGCCGCTCCACTACATGGCTACATGGCCGTGCGGCCGGCTCTGTTCGAAGAGGTCGTCAAGGCGCTCGACGGCTCCGGGTGCGTGCGCCGAGGGCGGCTCGTCGTCGAGAAGCCGTTCGGCCACGATCTGGCGTCCGCTCGGGCGCTCTACCGCACGCTCGCGAGCATCTTTCCGGAAGAGGAGATCTATCGAATCGATCATTTCCTCGGCAAAGAGCCGGTCCAGAACATCGTCTATTTCCGCTTCGCGAACGCCAATGAGGGAAAGGGCGCACGAGCCATGACAGTCGACGGCCGCGTTGCGCGCGGCGGAGGCCGACCCGCCGGGCGGTCCTCAGGGCAGGACGCCGAGCTCGTCGAGCGCGGCGCCGAGCTCCGCGGGGTCGCGGTACACCCGGTACGCGCCCGCCGCGAGCAGCTCGTCCTGCCCGTACCCACCGGAGAGCAATCCGACCCCGAACATGCGGGCCCGGCGCGCGGCGAGCAGGTCCCATACGGAGTCACCGACAACGTAGCAATCCTCGGCCACCACACCCAAACGCTGCTGGCACGCGAAGAAGAGATCGGGCGCGGGCTTCGCGCGGCTCACGTCACCGCGAGCAACCACGACCATGCCCGGCGGGAGGTCGAGCGCCGCGAGCGAGGCGTCGATCTCCGGACGGCGTCCGGAGGTCGCGATCCCGTGCGGCACGCCCACCTCACGCAGGTGACGGAGCAGCGCCACCGCCCCGGGGAGCGGGCATCGCTCCGGCAGGATCTGCTGGAAGATCTCGCCGTGGCGTTCCTGGACGAAGCGCGCCTGCTCGGTCGCGAGCGGGTGGCCGACCTCGCGCGCCACCGCGCGAGCGAAGAGCCCGCCGCTCATCCCGATGCGCCGGTGGACCCGCCAGGCATCGATCGGCATGCCCGCCTCGGCGAACGCGCGCTGCCACGACAAAACATGGGCATAGACCGTGTCCACCAGGGTCCCATCAAGATCGAAAATGATCGCGTGCACAGCGCTTCCTCACTGATAGCCCGGCGCTCGACTCCGCCATGAGCAACCCCCTCTCCGACTCTGCATCACGCGCGCCACGCTGCCGACGTCACATGCCACGTCCTCCCAGCTCCCGGGCCGCCCGATCGGCACGCGCATCACCTCCATCGGCGCGCCCCACTCCCGGGCGGCGATCACCGCGCCGCGGTGGGTGCCGAAGCCGACGAGCACGACGCGCTCCTCTCCATAGCGCTCGCGGGCGAGCTGGCCGAGGTTCACCTCCCCCTGCTCCGCCATGTCGGTGAAGCGCGCGTCGCCGATATGCGTGTTGTGCGCCCAGACGATCGCCCGGGCGCGCGGGCCGTGGTGTTCGAGCAGCCGATCGAGCGTCTCGGCCATGTGCTGATCGCTGACGCTCCACGGCTCCGCGTTGCTGCGCACCATCGCTCGGTAGTAGGCCTCGGCGTTCTTGACCACGAGCGCGTTCTGCTTGGCGACGAAGCGCCCATCGCGCCCGTCGCCGCCGTGCTCCGGCGCTCTCTTGCGCACCTCGGCGAGCAGCTTGACGGCCTCCGCCTGGCACGACTCCGGCACGAGCACCGTCGCCCGGGCGTACTCCCGGGCATCGTCGGCATACGGCTCGAAGCAGCGCAGCGCCTGCCGCGCGGCCGGCAGCGCGTCGGGGGCGGCGCGCTCGCGGTAGAACATGACCTCGACGACCGGGCCAGCGAGCGGAGCGCGGACAGGAGGTCCGGCGTCGCATGTTTGCCCGCCTCCGTGATGCCTCGCCATCGAGCCATGATGCGATCCCCTGGGGCGCCGCGGCGGAACGGCAAGGTCGCGCCGCGCTGCTCGTGCCCGGCAAATGGCGGACCGCGCCGCAGCGAGCGCGGCACCTCGTTTGCAGATCACAATTGACCGCATAGGCGGACGTTCGGAATGAAACGGATGGGCTCTGCCATGGCGTGACGGCTGCTGCGCGTGGCTAGATGCCTACTAGATGCCTAGATGAGGAGGGCAGCATGAAGCGTGGGTCGCACATCGTTCCCGTCGAGACACCGAGCCACGAGGCCGCGCTGGATCGCCTCTCGGTCGACGCGCTCCGGATGCTCGCGGTCGACATGGTCGAGAAGGCGAGGTCCGGGCACCCGGGGATGCCGATGGGCGCCGCGCCCATGGCGTATGTCCTCTGGACGCGCTTTTTGCGGCACAGCCCCGAGCACCCGTGCTTCTGGGACCGCGATCGTTTCGTGCTCTCGGCCGGTCATGGCTCGGCGCTCCTCTATGCGCTCCTCTACCTGACGGGCTACCGGGAGATGACCCTGGAGCAACTCCAGCGCTTCCGGCAATGGGGGAGCCTCACGCCCGGACATCCCGAGTCGCACCTGGTCGAGGCCGTCGAGGCAACCACGGGCCCGCTCGGGGAGGGCCTCGGCAACGCGGTCAGCATGGCCATCGCCGAGGCGCACCTCGGCGCGCGCTACAACCGGCCGGGCCACACCATCTTTCACCACCGGACGTTCGTGATCGCCAGCGACGGCGACATGATGGAAGGCGTCGGGTCCGAGGCGAGCTCGCTCGCCGCCACCTCCAGCTCGGGCGGCTCGTGGTGTTGTACGACGACAACGGGGTGACACTCTCGGGTACGACGTCCCTCACCTTCAGTGAGGACGTGGGCGCGCGCTACCAAGCGTACGGCTGGCACGTGCAGCGCGTGCCCGACGGTGACGATCTCGATGCGATCGAGCGCGCGCTCCGGGAGGCATGCGACGTGGAGGACCGGCCCTCGCTCATCGCGGTGCGGACCGTGATCGGCAAGGGCGCGCCTGACAAGCAGGGCACGTTCGAGGTGCACGGCAATCCGCTCGGCCGCGACGAGGTGGTGAAGGCGAAGCAGCGCCTCGGCTGGCCCCTCGATCCACCCTTCTTCGTGCCCGAGCAGGTGCTCGCGCGCTACCGCGAGGCGCTGGAGCGCGGCCGCGCGCTGGAGGAGGCGTGGCGCGCGAGCTTCCGGGCGTACGAGCGCGCGCTGCCCGATCTGGCCGCGGAGATCGTGCGGCGCTTCGGCGGCCGGCTGCCCGAGCACTGGGACGAGGATCTGCCGACCTTCCCCGCGAGCAAGGAGGGACTGGCGACGAGGAAGGCCTCGGAGGCGGTCCTGCAATCGCTCGCCGCCGGCGTGCCGGAGCTCGTCGGCGGGTCGGGCGATCTCGATGCGTCGACGTTCACGTGGCTGAAGGGGTACGGTGACCTCGAGCCGCCGTCGCGCCCGCCGCCGGGCGCGCAGGGCGCCGCGGGAGGGACGTGGAGCTACGCGGGCCGGAACATCCATTTCGGCGTGCGCGAGCACGCCATGGGCGCCGCGGTGAACGGGCTCTCCTACCACGGAGGCTTCATTCCCTTCGGCGCGACATTCCTCGTCTTCCACGACTACATGCGGCCTCCGGTCCGGATCTCCGCCATCGCGCGCCTCGGCTCGATCTGGGTGTACACGCACGACAGCATCGGCGTGGGCGAGGACGGGCCCACCCACCAGCCGGTCGAGCACCTCGCCGCTCTGCGCGCCATTCCTGATCTCGTGGTCATCCGGCCCTGCGACGCCAACGAGACCCGCTGGGCGTGGCAGATGGCCGTCGAGAGATGGCCGTCGAGGAGCGCCGCCGGCCGACGCTGCTGGTGCTCACCCGCCAGGCGGTGCCCACGCTCGATCGCGACGTGTTCGCGCCGGCGAGCATGCTCCGTCGGGGCGCTTATGTGCTCGCCTGCCATGGATCCGCCAATGAGCCGGAGATCGTGCTCATGGCCAGCGGATCGGAGGTGGCGCTGATCGTCGACGCCGCGGAGATCCTCAGGCGAACAGGCGTCAGGGTCCGGCTGGTCTCGATGCCGTCATGGCGCCTGTTCGAGGAGCAGACCGCCGCGTACCGCGAGGGCGTGCTCCCGCCCGGCGTCGCGCGTCTGGCGGTGGAGGCCGCATCGCCCTTCGGCTGGGAGCGCTGGACCGGGGAGCTAGGGGACATCGTCGGCGTGCCTCGCTTCGGGGCCTCGGCGCCCGGCGGGAAGGTGCTCGAGGAGTACGGGCTCACGGCCGACAACATTGCCCAACGCGCGCTCGCGCTGGTCTCGGGCGCGCGGGCGGAGGGTTGAGCATGGGAGGACAAGATCTCGGCTCCGAGGGAGCCGCCGCCCTTGGAACGAGCTGCCGCCCTTGAGCGGTGTCAAGTGACCGTGGCCCAGCGGCGGTGACGCCTGGCTCGCGCGCCGCGGAGTCTCTCGGGGATCATCACGCCTCGACGGCGATGAAGTCCTCCACGCGGCGAACCCCCGGAGTCGCCCAGACTGCCCGCTCGGCCTCCTCTCTTTCGGCCCACGAGCGCACGCTCCCGCGCAGGATCACCTCGCCGTCCACCACCTCGACGCGGATGCGCCGGGCATCCAGCAGGGCGCTGCGCTTCAAGGCCTCCTCGATCTGAGCCTCCACCTCCGCCGGGGAGACGCGCGGCCCGACCGTGATCAAGTTGCTCACCCCCCTCACACCCGCAAGATAGCGGACGGCCCTCTCCGCAGCGTTCTTTTGAAATTGCCAGTTCACCTCGCCTTCCAGCTTCAGCCAGCCGTTGCTCACCGTGACCTTGATCTTGTCGGCTGGCACGAGGAGATTCCACTCGAGCGCCTTGACCGCTGCGGCGGCGATGTCCTCATCGGTGCGCCGGCCGCTGTCGGCCAGCTTGACGTCAAGCTCATTGACGACGGCCCTGACGCCGTAGACGCGCTTGGCAGCCTCCTCCGCGGCGTGCTTCTCGGCGTAGGTGGACGCGTGGCCGCCCAGGGTGACGATACCATCCTTGACCGAGACGGCGATGTGGGCCGCATCGACGCTCGGCTCCCACGATAGCTCGCTCAGGACGTCACGTTGCAGTTCGATGTCGGTCTTCATGTGGCACTCCCCCCATCATGTGGCAGCAGGCAGCGTCTAGCACGGCGCATCATGTGGCACTCCGTCAGGCTCGACCAGGCTCGGCCGCCGATAAATCATCGAGCCGAGACCGGTGAGGTCCCTCCTTCTCTTGCCTCTTGCTCTTGCTCGATCCCGACGACGTGGAGCCGCTCGTCAACGGTGACCGAGACCTCCATGTCCTCCTCGCGCACGCCGGGCAGGTCGATGTTGAGCACGTAGCTGTCCTTGGTCTCCTTGGTTTCGATATCGGGGTCGAACACGGTGCTCGCCGCCTGGACCATGCTGGCGAACGGGTCGCTGCCCATGAGATCGCGGATCACGCGGAAGGGATCGCGCGCGCGGAGCGGACCCGTCATGCGCGCAGGATTCCAGGCGGTGGCGAGCAGCTCGCGTGGATCGCCTCGTCGAATGCTTGGATTGACCATCGTACACTCCTTCTTCCTCCGCCCTACAATCTAAGCATCCATCGTGCGCACCGCACGGCGGCGCAGGTCCGCAAGGCGCGCCGGGGAGCCTCCCCTCTCGTCTCGCGTTCGCCGGCCCGACACGCTCGAGAGCGGGCGCATCCAGGACTGCCATTCATCCGGTCATACAGGCGGGAGAGGAGGGAGCGCGAGGGCTCCGGATCGACCGCTCATACGGCTCGAGTGCCTCTCCTCGACCCCAGAACAGAAGAGCGCGGTTGGGCGATGGTCCGAGATGGCACGTGCGATGCAGTCTCGCAAGACCAAGGCTGGAAGGCCGGCCCGAGGGGAGCTCATGCGCGCCGATGAAAACGCGGCCGAGGTGGAGCAGCCGCATGCGCGCCGATGCCACCGTTCGGGTGCGCCCACCGGCCTGGCAGGTCAAGAAGAACAAGGCAGAACCGACGCAACAAAAAAGGAGAGCGTTCGATGAACGACAGACAGCTTCAACGGGAT
Organism: Sorangium sp. So ce321; assembly: GCF_051530195.1. NCBI lineage: Bacteria > Pseudomonadati > Myxococcota > Polyangiales > Polyangiaceae > Sorangium > Sorangium sp. So ce321. Next base: position 11,537,018 of record NZ_CP150329.1, read on the forward strand.
GTCCTTGATGAGCTGGCGTGGGAGCCGAGCGTCAATGCAGCCGAAATCGGCGTGGCGGTCAAGGACGGCATCGTCACCCTGAGCGGCCGCGTGCAATCGCTTGCGGAGAAGTACGCGGCCGAGCAGGCGGCCAAGCGCGTCTACGGCGTCAAGGCCGTCGCCAACGAGCTCGAGGTCAGGCTGCCGGGCAGCAGCCAGCGCACCGACGAGGACATCGCTGCGGCGGCCGTCAGCGCGCTCAGATCCAACGTGCTCGTGCCGGCCGACAAGATCAAGGTCACGGTCAGCAAGGGCTGGCTGACGCTGGAGGGCGAGGTGGAGTGGAAGCTCCAGAAGGACGAGGCCGAGCAGGCCGTCCGCAATCTGGTAGGCGTGCTCGGGGTGAGCAACTTGATCACGGTCAAGCCGCACGTCTCACCGGCGGAGGTCAGGTCCAAGATCGAGGACGCCCTCAAGCGCAGCGCCGAGATGGACGCCCGGCGCATCAGCGTCGATGTGGTGAACGGCGGCAAGATCGTCCTGCGCGGGAGCGTGCGCTCGTGGGCCGAGAGGGAGGAGGCCGAGAGAGCAGCCTGGTCGGCGCCCGGGGTCTACAGCGTCGAGGACCTCGTCACCGTCTCGCCCTGAGCCGACCGCCGCCGCTGGCCGCTCGAACGGGAGCCCAGATCGCTTCTTGCGGTACCCGGTGGGAGCACCATGCTGCCATCAAATAGGGGGAGGAACCTAGGGGGAGGAACCATCATGGCCCAACCGATCGACCAGGGCGCGGCCGCACCCGATTTCACGCTGGCGACCACGCCCGACCAGAAGGTATCGCTGAGCGATTTCCGCGGGCAGCCGGTCATCCTCGCCTTCTACCCGGCCGACTGGAGCCCCGTGTGCGGCGACCAGCTGGCGCTCTACAACGAGAGCGAGGTCCGCAGCGAATTCGAGCGACACCACGCCAAGCTCCTCGGAGTTTCCGTCGACGGGGTGTGGTGCCACCTCGCGTTCGCCCGCGACCGAAAGCTGCGTTTCCCGCTGCTCGCCGATTTCGAGCCGAAGGGCGCGGTGGCGCGGCAGTACGGCGTCTACCGCACGCATGACGGCATCTCCGAGCGGGCGCTGTTCGTCATCGACGCGGAGGGCAAGGTGGCGTGGAGCTACGTCTCGCCCGTCGGCATCAACCCCGGCGCTGACGGCATCCTCGACGCGCTGGACAAGTTAGGAGGTTCGAAATGAGCAAGCTGACACCGCCGGTCGGCCCCGGCGACCACATCCTCGGTGACGCGGACGCGCCCGTCACGCTGGTCGAGTATGGCGACTTCGAGTGCCCATACTGCGGGCGCGCCCACCTCGTGGTCCAGGACGTGCTGCGCCGGGTGGGTCGCGACGTGCGCTTCGTCTTCCGCCACTTCCCGCTCGCCGAGCTGCACCCGCACGCGCTCGCGGCGTCAGAGGCCGCCGAGGCCGCGGGGGCGCAGGGGAAGTTCTGGGCCATGCACGACACGCTCTTCGAGCACCAGGACGCGCTCGATCTCGAGGACCTGGTCGGCTACGCCGCCGACCTCGGGCTCGATACCGAGCGCTTTGCCGACGAGCTCGCGAGCCACGCGCACCTCGACAAGGTGAAGACCGAAGTCCGCTCCGGCGTGCGCAGCGGCGTCAACGGCACGCCGACGTTCTTCATCGACGAGGTGCGCTTCGACGACAGCTGGGACGCGGATACGCTCACGGCCGCCTTGCGCGCCGCGATCCGCGCGAAGACGCTGGCGGCGACGGGGTGATGGCGCCATGGTCGTCGCCGATCGACAGCGCCCGACCGGAGTGGATGCGGGCATAGGAGCGTCGCAGTCCCCTGAGGGCTGCGTGCCCGTGCGTCTCCGGGTCAACGGTGAGCTTCGCGAGCTGCGCCTCGACCCGCGCACGACGCTGCTCGACGCGCTGCGCGAGCATCTCGACCTGAACGGGAGCAAGAAGGGGTGCGACCTCGGGCAGTGCGGGGCCTGCACCGTGCTCGTGGACGGCCAGAGGGAGCTCGCCTGTCTCGCGCTCGCCGTCGCGCACCAGGAGGACGAGATCACGACGATCGAAGGGCTCGCGGACGGCGACCGGCTCGACCCCGTGCAGGCGGCCTTCATCGAATGCGACGCGCTCCAGTGCGGCTACTGCACGTCGGGTCAGATCATGTCGGCCGTGGCGCTCCTCGAGGAGGCGCGCCGCGGCGTCCCCAGCCATGTCACGCTGGACGTCTCCGCGCCGCCCTCGCTGGGTGCTCTCTCCGATGAGGAGATCCGCGAGCGTCTCAGCGGCAATCTCTGTCGCTGCGGCGCGTACCCGAACATCGTCGCCGCGGTGCGCCGGGCGCGGGATCTGAACGGGGGAGGAAGCGCGGCATGAAGCCGTTCCGCTACATGGAAGGCGAGAGCGCCGAGGCTGCGACCCGCGCGGTGACCAGCGCGCCGGGGGCCGTCTTCTTCGCCGGCGGCACCACGTTGATCGACCTCATGAAGATCGATGTGGTGTCGCCGGACACGCTGGTCGATATCCGTCGGCTGCCGCTCGCCTCCATCGCGGAGGACGGGGAAGGCGTGCATATCGGGGCCAACGTGCGCAACAGCCAGCTCGCGTGGCACGCGACCATCCGCGAGCGCTACCCCGTCCTCTCGGAGGCGATCCTCTCCGGCGCCTCGACGCAGCTGCGCAACATGGCCACCACCGCCGGCAACATCCTGCAGCGCACCCGGTGCCCGTACTTCCGCGACGTGCACGCGGCGTGCAACAAACGGGAGCCCGGGTCCGGCTGCGATGCCATCGAGGGATTCAATCGCAGTCACGCCGTCCTGGGCACGACCGAGCACTGCATTGCGACCTATCCATCCGACATGTCCGCAGCGCTCGTCCTCCTCGATGCCGTCGTGCGGACGCGGAAGCCGGACGGCACGACGCGCAGCATTCCCCTGGAGGACCTTCACCTGCTCCCGGGCGACACGCCCGAGCGCGAGACGGTGCTGGAGCATGGAGAGCTGATCACCCACGTCGATCTGCCGCACCTCTCCTTCGCCCGCCGCTCCCATTACCTCAAGGTGCGGGATCGGGCGAGCTACGAGTTTGCCCTCGCGTCGGCGGCCGTGGCGCTCGACATGGATGGCGAGACGATCCGCGCGGCCCGCGTGGCGCTGGGCGGCGTGGCCACGAAGCCGTGGCGCTGCCCCGAGGCCGAGCGGGTGCTCGCCGGGCGGCGTGCAACGGCGGACAGCTTTCGTGCGGCCGCGGACGCCGCGCTCGCGGGCGCTGTCCCCCGGCGGCACAACGGCTTCAAGATCGAGCTCGCGAAGCGCGCGCTGGTGCGTGCGCTGAGCGAGCTCACGGCCCGGGCGGCCTAGGAGTCGACGATGGCGACTGGCAACTGCCTGATCGGCACACCCGTCAGCCGTGTGGACGGGCGAATGAAGGTGACCGGCGGCGCGCGGTACGCAGCCGAGACCACGTTGCCCGCGACGGCGCACGCGGCGCTCGTGGGCAGCACGATCCCGAGCGGCCGGGTGGTGCGCCTCGACGTGGCGGCTGCCGAGCGTGCGCCGGGGGTGCTGCTCGTGCTCACCCATGAGAACCGTGGACCGCTCGGCGAGATGCCGACGAGCGCGGACTGGACGGGGATGACGCCCGAGCGGCGCCCCCCGCTCGAGGATACGCGCATCCATCGCTACGGCCAGTACGTGGCGATGGTGGTCGCCGACACGCCCGAGCAGGCGCGTTACGCCGCGTCGCTCGTCCAGGTCGCGTACGAGCGCGCGCCCTTCGCCGTGGCGATGGAGCAGGCCCTGGAGATCGCCGATGTGCCGCGGCAGGTGTTCGGCGAGGAGCTGCAGGTGCAGCGGGGCCCGTCGCTCGCGGGCGCGCTCGCCGCGGCCGAGGTGCGCCTGGACGTCACCTACGCGACGCCCAACGAGCATCCGTGCGCGCTGGAGCCGCACGCGTCGGTCGCCTCGTGGGACGGCGACACCCTCACGGTGTACAACGCGACGCAATGGGTGCGGGGCGACCGGGCCGTGCTCGCGGCGGCGCTCGGGTTGCCCCAGGAGAAGGTCCGAGTGCTCGCGCCGTTCGTCGGCGGCATGTTCGGCTCGAAGGTCGCCACGGGCTGGCATACGGTCCTCGCCGCGCTCGCCGCCCTGAGGCTGAAGCGGCCGGTCCGAGCGGTCCTCACCCGCGCGCAGGTGCTCACCAACGTGGGACATCGCACGGAGACCGTGCAGCGCTTCGAGCTGGGCGCGACGCGAGCCGGGGCGCTCCTGGCCCTGCGCCACCACACGCGCGTGCACACGGCCGCGGACGAGCGCCTGGACGGAGAGGGGTTCCTGGAACCGACGAGCTGCACCTCCCGGCTGCTGTATGCCTGTCCGAGCTACGAAGCGACCTACGACTGCGTGCGCCTGAACGTGATGGCGCCTGGATGGATGCGGGCACCAGGCGAAGCCCCCTGTATGTGGGCGCTGGAGAGCGCGATGGATGAGCTCGCCCTCGTGCTCCGGATGGATCCGCTCGAGCTGCGCCGCCGCAATCACGCGGACATCGATCCACACCGCGGAACTCCGTTTTCGAGCAAGCACCTGCTCGCCTGTTACGAGCGGGGCGCCGAGCGGTTCGGGTGGGCGCAGCGCACGCCGGAGCCGGGTTCGATGCGCGATGGCGACGCGCTCGTCGGCTGGGGGATGGCGACGGCCACGCACCCCGCCTGGCTCATGGGCGCGACCGCGCGCGTGCGTCTCGAGCGCCGCGGGGCCGGCGTCCGCGCCGTCGTCTCGACGGCGGGTGTGGACGTGGGGACCGGCATGTACACGATGATGGCGCTCGTCGCGGCGGAAGGGCTCGGCTTGCCGCTCGCTCAGGTCACGGCCGAGCTGGGCGACACCCGGCTCGCGCCCTGCCCCCCTGCGGGCGGCTCGAACCTGACGGCCAGCACGGCGCCGGCGATCCTGGATGCATGCGCCGCGCTCCGCCGGGAGATCCTCGCGCTCGCCGCGGCCACGCCGAGCGGCCTTTCGGGTGCGGCGGACCAGACCGGCGAGCTCCCGTGCGCGGAGGGGAGCCTCCCCCGCCGTCCGCCGCTCGCCCTCCACATCGATTATGCCGAGCTGCTGGCGCGCATCGGGCGCGACAGCCTGGAGGCCGAGGGCAAGACCGCGCCAAGGAGCCTGCATGACGACCGCTTCACGTTCCAGTCGTTCGGCGCGCACTTCGTGGAGGTGCGCGTTCATCCGGACATCGGCCGCATCCGCGTCTCGCGCGTGGTGAGCGTCTTCGACGTCGGGCGGGTGCTGAACGCGAAGGCGACGCGCAGCCAGCTCATCGGCGGCATCGTCTTCGGCATCGGGCAGGCGCTGCTCGAGGAGCTGGCCTACGACGGAGCGCACGGGCAGCCGATCAACGCCGATCTTGCCGGCTATCTCGTGCCCGTCCATGCCGACGTTCCGGACATCGACGTGAGCTGGCTCGATGAGCCGGATCTGGTCTTCAACGCGGTCGGCTGCCGCGGCGCCGGGGAGATCGGGATCACCGGCGTCGCGGCGGCGATCGCGAATGCGGTCCATCACGCCACCGGCGTCCGCGTGCGCGGCCTGCCCATCACGCCGGAGAAGCTGCTCTGGGCGCCCGCAGACAGGCAGCCCGCGCCAGGGGCGAGCCGACCCCAGGGAGCCGGATGAGCGCTCGGCGTCCATGAGGGCAACATCTCGCGGGCGGCGCGCGCGCTCGGCATCGACAGGAACACGCTCAAGCGCAAGATGGCGACTCACGGTCTCCGCGAGGCCGAGGCGGCGCGAGGGCGGCGCTGAGGTAGGGCAGCCGCATCATGCGGGGATCGCCGGCTGCTGGCGGGCGGAGAGGTAGTCGCGGCCCCAGCGCTCGATCGAGAGCATCAGCGGGAGCAGCTCGTGCCCGAGCGCGCTCAGGCCATATTCGCTCCAGGGCGGCCTGGTGGGGACGACGCGCCTCGACACGATGCCGTCTTCCTCGAGCTCGCGCAGGCGCTGCGCGAGCACCTTGGGTGTCAGCTCCGGATTCAGGCGCAGGAGCTCGTTGAAGCCGCGCGTCCGCTCCACGAGCAGCACGAGGATGCAGTAGGTCCACTTGCCGCGGATCAGCTCGAACGTCGCGGCGAAGGGGCAGGCATTCGGGTCGGCCATGGGGCTGTTCTCCGGCTTCTCGGTCGCATGCTTTCCTCCTGGAAAGCTGCTCTCCAGACGGTGCGTTCTTGTGGGAGGGTCGCGTCGTTCCTAGCGTGGCAGGGCGCCTGTGTCGTGGCGCGGGAGGAGCGCAATGAGCAAAGATAAAACGGTTCTGGTCACCGGGGCAAGCGGCCGCCAGGGCCAGCAGGTGGTGAAGCACCTCTTGCGGCAAGGGTTCGCGGTCCGCGCGCTGGTGCGCGACCGCACCACACCCGCTGCGGAGCAGCTACGATCCTGGGGCGCGACCCCGGTCGAAGGCACGTTCGAGGATCGCGCTGCGCTCGGCGCGGCGACGCGCGGCGCGCACGGTGTGTTCAGCATGCAGAACTTCTGGCGGGCCGGCTACGTCGCCGAGTTCGTGCAGGCGCGCAACATCCTCGAGGCGGCGGTCGAGGCTCGTGTCCCGCATTTCGTTTACTCGAGCGCCGGGATCGACAGAGACGCCGGGCTCCCGAATATCGAGACCAAGGCCATCATCGAGGCCATGACGCTCGACGCCTTTCCTCACGCGACCATCTTGCGTCCGGTGTGGTTCATGGAGGGCTTTGGCCCCGACTTCTTCGACCTCGAGCGGAACGTCTTCGGCTTCGTCACGGCGCCCGATCGGCCGCACGGCTGGGTCAGCGTCGAGGACATCGGCCGCTTCGTCGCGAGCGCCCTGGCTGCACCCGACGACTACGCGGGCGTGCGCAACATCTCCCGCGCGGCGCGCGCGCTCGCCATCGACCGGAGCACGCTGAAGCGCAAGATGGCGGCGTACGGCCTCCGCGGCGACGAGGCGGCCTGATGTCTTCACGTCGTGATGCGGGCGCTCGTCCGGCCGGGCGCCGCCGCGCTGGACGACGTTCAGAACTCCGCGACGTCGAACCTTCGCCCGTGCGTGCCCGGGCCCTCGCCGGTCCCGTTCAGGTTGCCCGGGGTCAACCCTTGTAGCTTTCCGGTGATGGTGCTGCTGCGGATCGTGCCGTGGAGGACGAGCCGCACATCATCGACCTCCGCGGGGTCGACCTCGGTAATCCGATAGGAACCCTGGACTTGCAAGGGATGGATCACGTGGATGTACGTGACAGCTTCGCGATTTCCGGCCCGGAGGGTGACCGGCAACGCGTCGGCGAAGGCGCCGTCCTCCGTCGCGAAGCTCAGCGGAACGTCGATCTCCAGAAACGGATCGCCGAAGGGGCAGCTCGTCGCCATGGGGTCTACAGGGTCTTCGGGCGCCCCGTCGCCCCCCGCAGCGTGCTGGACCCGTGACCTCGTGAAGTGAACGAAGCGCGCGGTGAGCGGCGCCCCCGCGGAGACCGTCACGGTCGTGCTCCCGCCCCTCGCCCACGTGAGCGTGGCAGAGCGCGCGCCCGAGATGGCAGAGATCGCGTCGTTCGCCGAGAAGCCGAGCCGGGAGGCGTCCTCCACGCCGATGATCTCCGAGCGCGCCGTGCACGGCCCATCCACTCCGCCGATCTGGCCGTCCAGCGCGCCTGAGCGGCCGTCGGTGCCGCTGCCGGCGCCGTCCGAGCCCTCGAGGAGCGCAGCGCTCAACATCAGTGCACCCATCCAGGAAGGCCGCTGTCCCCCGTGCATTCAAGAACCTCGCGCGGCGCATCTTGTGCTCTCCCGCGCGAGTATGCCAGTTCACTTTCGCACATTCCATAGCGCAGCAGAGCCAATCGACGTGCGGATCTGCGCTACGGTGGACCGCGCGCGGGCGCGTCGAGGGCGCGTCGAGAGGGAGGGGCTCCGGGAGCGCCCTTCGCGCGGCACCCACGGCGCGGCGCAGCGCGAGCACGCCGGGCCGGGCATTGTTCTGGACTCTCGACGGCCGCTCGTGTTCCCTCTGGAGCCGCGGAGGCGGCTGGCGGCCTGCCACTGGCCGCCGCGGGAAGGCGGTCAGCCCGACGTGAGCGTTCTCGACGAGCCATGAACTGGGAGCAGCTCTGCAAGCTCGGCCTCGCGCTGCCCGAGGTGGTGGAGGACGTCTGGTTCCGCACGCCCGCGCTCAAGGTCCGCGGCAAGTCGTTCGTGCGCCTCAAGGAGGACGGCCAGTCCGTCGTCTTCCTGCTCGAGAGCGTCGACGAGCAGGAATTCCTGATCGAGGCGCAGCCGGACATCTACTTCATCACCGACCACTACCGCGGCTATCCGGCGGTCCTGGCGCGGCTCTCGGCGCTGCGCGCGCCCGAGTGCCGCATGCGGCTCGAGCGAGCGTGGCGCCTCAAGGCGCCGAAGACCCTGCTGAAGCAGCTCGACCAGCGCGCGCCCGCGAAGCCGAGACAGCAGCGCCCCTGAGGCGCGCGCGTCCGGCGACGACCCCGGTGGACCGCGATGGGCCCGTCCGACGGTCATGGACGCCGAGATCGCTCGCCACGAGCCGCGGGTGGATCAGGGAGCGGATGTCAACGTCGCGAGGATGTCATCTCGCATCTCGTTCCTGACGTCGACGAGCCCGCCGTTCGGGAAGCTCATTCCTTCCTGCGTCAGCGCGTCGAGGGCCTGGTAGAAGGGCTCCTCGCTGATCGTGGGCGCCCCGTACGCGTCGAGCGTCGCTGCCAGGAGGTAGCGTGGAACGCGGGTCTCCTGCGGCGCGTCCTCGCTCGCGAGGATCCACGCGAAGGTGCTGGCCGAGCTCATGTAGGCGACGAACGCGGCGGCAGCCTCGGCGCAGGCATCCGTGCATCTTGCGCTCACGACGAAGCTGTCCGTGAAGAGCAGCGGGTGGTTGCCGTCGCCCAGCGGCGCCGAGGAGATCTTGATCTCGGCCGGATCACCCTCAGGAGGAAGGTTCTTCAAGATCGCATGGAGCCGCTCGGAATAACCGAAGGTCGCATCGACCTCCCCTGCTGCGAATCGCTGTGCCGGGAGGTCGAAGTTCTCCTCCAGATCGTAGGTGCCGTCGAGGCACGGGTTGCTCCCCCCGCTCTCGCACGTCCTCGAGAAGATGCTGAGCGCATCCAGGGTCGCCACGTCGTACATCGTGGTGGAGATCGCCGATGCGACCCCGTCGGGGCCGTTCGTGTCCGCCCACGCGTCCAGATACAGCCCGGGGAGGTTCCAGCTTCCGAGCAAGTTGCCGGCCATGTCCGGCGCATCCGTCTGGAGACCGACAAGCGCCGACGCCAGCTCGGTCGCCGTGCCAGCGCTCTCCACGGACGTGTCCCTGGAGAAGGTGAAATGGCCACAGAGCCAGTGCGGGACGCCGTAGATCTCCCCATGGTAGGTGGACGCCGCGACGCCCGCCGGGTGCCAGTCCGCGGGGGGAAGCTCCGCCCACGGGCGGATCGCGCCCGTGGCCACGAGCTCGCCGAGCAGGATCATGTCCGTCTCGATGACGTCATACGAGCAATCGGCGTCCTCCGCGGCGAGGCCCTCGGCCAGCGACGCGGGGTCGTAAAAGTCGCCCGCAAAACAGGGCGGATTCACCACGAGATCGATCCCGGAGTGCGCTGCCTCGAACTCGGCCTCGATGCGGAGCGCCATCGCCACGAGCTGATCTCCCGCCGCGTCGGGGATATAGGGATACAGGGGAACCCGGAGCACGGTCTTCTCCCCGGCGCTGCCGCCCTGGCCCCCGCTCCCGCCCTGGCCCCCGCCCCCGCTCCCGCCCTGGCCGCCGCTGCCACCGGCACCAGCCGACGAGCCTTCATCCATGCCGCTCGAGCAGCCAAGCGTCGAGAGCAACATCAGGCCAACCATCCGGGTCAGGTTGCGGGCCATCGAGGCGGACAGGCCCGACGACGAGAAATACCCAGTTTTATCTTCCTTCATTCCCATGGTGACACACCTCGTCGTTCGAAGCTGGCGGCGACAGCCCGGAGGATCGGTGCATGGGGCTCTACAAGGGATGATGGCAGCACCATGGCTCTCGCCCTTCCGCACGCGGTGTACCATGGCCTGATTCCGTGGAGCAAGCGCCGTCCAGCAGGCTCACCTGACCACGGGCCTGCTGCTTGCCGACGAGCGCGAGATGGCGACTCACCGTCTCCGCGAGGCCGAGTCGGCGCGAGGGCGGCGCTGAGGTAGAGGGCAGCCGCCTCATGCGGGCATCGCCGGCTGCTGGCGGGCGGAGAGGTAGTCGCGCCCCCAGCGCTCGATGGAGAACATGAGCGGGAGCAGCTCGTGCCCGAGCGCGCTCAGGCCATATTCGCTCGAGGGCGGCCTCGTGGGGACGACGCGCCTCGACACGATGCCGTTTTCCTCGAGCTCGCGCAGGCGCTGCGCGAGCACCTTGGGTGTCAGCTCCGGATTCAGGCGCAGGAGCTCGTTGAAGCCGCGCGTCCGCTCCGCGAGCAGCACGAGGATGCAGTAGGTCCACTTGCCGCGGATCAGCTCGAACGTCGCGGCGAAGGGGCAGGCATTCGGGTCGGCCATGGGTCTGTTCTCCGGCGTCTCGGCCGCATGCTTTCCTCCTGGAAAGCTGCTCTCCAGACGGTGCGTTCTTGTGGGTGGGTCGCGTCGTTCCTAGCCTCTCAGGGCGCCTGGTGTGTTGGCGCGGGAGGAGCGCAATGAGCAAAGATAGGACGGTTCTGGTCACCGGGGCAAGCGGCCGCCAGGGCCAGCAGGTGGTGAAGCACCTCTTGCGGACAGGGTTCGCGGTCCGCGCGCTGGTGCGCGACCGCACCACACCCGCTGCGGAGCGGCTACGATCCTGGGGCGCGACCCCGGTCGAAGGCACGTTCGAGGATCGCGGCGCGCTCAGCGCGGCGGCGCGCGGCGCGCACGGCGTGTTCAGCATGCAGAACTTCTGGCGGGCTGGCTACGTCGCCGAGTTCCTGCAGGCGCGCAACGTCCTCGAGGCGGCGCTCGAGGCGCATGTCCCGCATTTCGTTTACTCGAGCGCCGGGATCGACAGGGACGCCGGGCTCCCGAACATCGAGACCAAGGCCATCATCGAGGCCATGACGCTCGACGCCATTCCTCACGCGACCATCCTGCGTCCAGTGTGGTTCATGGAGGGCTTTGGCCCCGACTTCTTCGACCTCGAGCGGAACGTCTTCGGCTTCGTGACGGCGCCCGATCGACCGCACGGCTGGGTCAGCGTCGAGGACATCGGCCGCTTCGTCGCGAGCGCCCTGGCGGCGCCCGACGACTACGCGGGCGTGCGCATCAACCTCGCCAGCAGCACGAGCACCGGCGAGCAGATGGCCGAGGCCTTCAGCCGCGCGCTGGGCAGGCGCATCGTCTATGAACAGTGGAGCGAGCAGAAGACAGAGCAGGTGGTGCGCGACTACGTGCCTGACGCCCCCTACCGCCTCGAGCTGCGGCGCATCTACGATTACATCCGCGACGTGAATTTCACGCTCGACTTCGCCGCGCTGGACGAGAAGCTGCCCGTGCGCCACACGCTGGAGAGCTGGGTCGATACCGTGGCGAATCCAGCCTGGCTAAGGACGCTCGGGCCGGACGGCGCGGCGCGCGTGTGAAGGCCCCAGCGCTCTGATCGGGGCTACAGAACGCGGAGGAACGCCGTGAGATCTGCCTTCTCCTGCGCGGTCAGCTTCGTACCGAGCACGAGGTTGAAGAACTCCACCGTGTCCTCGAGCGTGAGCAGGCGACCGTCGTGCAGGTAAGGCGGGCTGTCCTTGATGCCACGGAGCGGGAACGTCTTGATGGGGCCGTCCGCGGTGGCCATCCGGCCGTTGATGAGCTCGGGCTTGAAGAAGCGCTCTGCCCGCAGGTTGTGCATCAGGTTGTCGGTGTAGTACGGCGCCACATGGCACGTCCCGCACCGGCCCTTGCCGTGGAAGACCTGCTCGCCGCGGAGCTCCTCCGGCGCGGCCTTCGCGGGGTCGAGGCGCCCGTCGACGCCGAGCTTCGGCGCCGGGGGGAAGTCGAGGATCTCCTGGAACTCGCTCATCGCCTGCACCTGGTGCCCGCGATCGAGGATGTTGACCCCCTTCTTCACGGCGATGACGATATCGCCGTCGAAGTAGGCCCCTCGCTGCTCGAACTCGGTGAAGTCCTCGACCGTCTTGAGCGCGCGCTGCGAGCCGAAGAGGCGCTGGATGTTGACGCCGCGCAGCGTCGGGGTGTCGACCCGGTGCCGGAACTCCTGCGGCCGGGTGTCGCCCACGAGGTGGGTCGCGTTGTTGGTGTGACCGTTGGCGTGGCAGTCGAAGCAGGCGACGCCGAGGCTCGCCCTCTCCGAGCGCCGGTCCGAGGTCGCGTTGAACTGCATCTGCGGGAACGGCGTCACGAGCAGCCGGAGCCCCTCGAGCTGCTTGGGCGTCAGGATGCCGTTGAAGAGCTCGTAGAAGTTGTCGATCGTGACGAGCTGCCCTTTGGAGACGTCGCCCAGGTCGGGCCGCGTGGTGAGGTAGATGGGCGCCGGGAACTCCGAGATGAGGTGATCCGGCAGGTCGAAGTCGAGATCGAAGCGCGTGAGATCACGCCCTGTCTGGCGCTTCAGCTCGTCGATCTGGAACTTCGGGAAGATCATTCCCCCTTCCGGGTGGTTCGGGTGCGGCAGCGGGAGGAAGCCCCTCGGCCAGAGCCCCTGCTCCCGGATGGCGTCGGGCGCGAGCGCGGCCAGCGCCTCCCACGTGTTTCCCTTCGGGAGCTTCACCCGGACGCCCGCCTGGACGGGCTTCCCGCGCGACATGGTGACCCCAGCCGCAGCGCGGTTGGCGAGGTCGTAGCGCTCATCGAGCAGCGCCTGGTGGCGCTTCGTCACCGCGGGTTTATCGGCCTTCATCCGGGCGACCAGGGCGGCGAACGGCTCCTTGTCGTCGACCGGCAAGTAGCTCGTGCGCGGCGTGTCGGCCCCGGGCGGAGGGTTCGCGTTCATCGGCGCCCGCGGTCCCGCCGGGGCGACGGCCCCGACCGCCGCCGGCGGGGGGCTCCGGGGGCCGGTAGGCTCTTCAGGGCCCGCGCCCGGCGCCGAGCCGCAATTCACGAGCCCGAGCGAGAGCGCCGCGGTGCACGCGACCAGGCACGAGACATCCATTCTCTTCACTGGCATACAAGCGCTCCTTCACGAAGAAGTTGTCGGTAGGGGACTGACGACCGGCCGCGCGCCGCAGCGCTCTGGTCCACCCGAGCGGCCGGTGGGTCCACGAGCGACAGCGGCTCGCCGGGCACACAGGCCAGGCGCCGCGAGCGAACCCGCCCACAGCGACTCCCGTGCCAAGGTCGAGTCCGTTTGGAGCCTGCCTCCCGATCAGGAGCGGCGCGCGGAGGTTCGGCGTTTCGAGCGCAGCTCGCTGGTGCTGAGGCTCCGGGCAAAATGAGGCGAATTGCCACGGCCGTGGCATGAATGCTCGCCGTGCTTCACCAGGCGCAACGGGGACGACGGGCGATGACGACGGGTTCGGAAGGGGCCTCGCCCGGGGCGCTCCCGGCCCACGGCTGCTCGCGACCGCTCAGGGCTCCGCCGCCGAGCCCCGTGGTCAGTCGTCGACGGCGTCGAAGGTGATCTGAAAGGGAGCTGGCTCCCGAGGTCGCTAGCGCTCGCCGCGCGCGCTCCGCTCCGCCGCGACGCGGACGAAGGGATCCCTCACGTCGCGCGCGTCGAAGAAGAACACCCGATCCCAGCAGGGTATCCGCTCGCGCTCCGACAGGTCGAACACCTCGCCGCGGGACAGGCTGCCGACGAGCCTCGCGCTCGACTGGCCCCTCATGCTCCACCTGTACTCGTACGGGAGCATGACGCTTGGGTCGCTGAACATGCCGCGCTTCGCTGTGAAGCTGTCCCGCGCGGCGTCGGAGAGCTCCTGCGCGTGGCGCAGGTTCGGCGCGACCGTGTAGGTGATCGCCAGGCCCTCCTCGAGCAGCAGCCGGTTGATGAGCTGGCCTCCTGAGATGACATACCCGAGCACGCGCCCGTAAGCGTCGCAAGGCTGCTCGTCCGTCTGGATCTCGACCTCGGCGCCGTCGGGCACCAGCTCGGCGAGCCGCGCGGCGGCCGCCTCGGCCCAATGGCCCTGCGAGGTGCCGAGGAAGTGCGTCTCCGGCGTATCTATCGAGAGCATGCGGACAGAGTGGATCACGCCCCGCTCGTCGCGCACGTGGAGCGTGTCCCCGTCGACCGTCTTCACCACCTCCGCGCGAAAGCAGTCGCCCGGGAGATCCGGCGCCCGGCGGAACCTCCGCCGCCGGGAAACAAGGGACACGTAGCCGATGAACCTCCGGAATCCCGGAAGCAGTCCTGTCATCGCCCCCTCCTTGGATGGATAGACCCCCAGAAACCACCGTTCGTCATGGCGCTCGGACTTCCGTCCTGCCCTGGCAGCCTGTTCCATGAAGATATAAAGCGGGCACCGGCCCGATGACAGCGCCTGGCCTCATGACCCCGGGGACGAGGTGACCTGACCCCGGGGACGAGGTGACCTGAAGCGTCGAGCGGATGAGAGAGAAGGAGAAAGAAAAAACGCCAAGACGCCAAGAGCGCACAGAGAGAGGGAGAGCAAAGACAGACATACACGACGCACGATCAAATCCATTTATCTCGTCCTCTCTCCTCGTCTTGGCGTCCTTGGCGTCCTTGGCGGCTCGAATCTCTTCCCCGGCAAACCGCGGCCTGACGACGCCCGCCCGCCGTCCCGCCGCGGGATCGGGCTACGCTTCCTGCGCCTTTTCCCGTTAGGATGAACTTTGCGATCTCTTCGATAGATCGTTGCGGGGCATGGGACGTCTGCATGGCCCCGCGCTGGGCTCCGGGGGCGAGAGCCACCGCGGCGAGGAGGGACCTGGATGTCGTCGCATGAAGAGGTAGGGCCGGCCGGAGCGCCGGCCGGGGAAGGCGCAGCAGAGACGGGCGCCGCGCTGGCACGCCGCAAGCGCGGCCTGCGCCTCCGGCTCGCGGCCGGGGTGCTCGTGCTCGCCGCCAGCGTGACGGCGCTCGTCCTGAGCCAGGAGACGCGGCCCGCGAAGGCCAGCGCCATCGGCGCCCGACTCGAGCTCTCCTCGGGCGAGGTGACGCTGACGGCGGGCGCGCAGGACGACAGGCGGGCGACCGTCGTGTCCGGCGTCCCGATCCCGGTCGGGGCCGAGCTCGCGACCGGCAAGGGGGCGCGGGCGCTCGTGAGGCTCGCCGACGGCTCGGCGGTGTTCCTCCGCGCGGACTCGGAGATCGCGCTCGGCACGGACGGGCTCTCGCTCGCCCAGGGCGAGGTGTGGCTCGACGCGCCGCCCTCGGAGCGCGGCGAGCTCTCGCACGCGCTCGGAGACGTGAGGGTGTCGGCCGCCGACGCGGGCCTGTCGATGAGGCGCTCGGCCGAGGGGGTGAGCGTGTACGTGGCGCGCGGGCTCGCCCTCGTCACGGCCCCCGGCGGGCGCGTCGAGGTGCACGCCGGCGAGCAGGCGACCGTCGCGGGCAGCGCCGCGCCGAAGGTCACGCCGCTCGCCTACTGGGAGGACTGGACCGGCGGCATGGGCGACCACCGGCCGCTCGCCGGCGAGGGCAGCGGCTCCGGCCGGATCTACGGCGTCGACCTGCAGGGCGCCCCCGGGGCACCGGCGCGCACGCTCGAGATCAGCCGGCAGGCCGTGCGGGCGGTGCTGCGCGACGGCATCGCCGAGACCGAGGTGGACCAGACCTTCTCGAACCCGGGCGGGCGCCAGGTCGAGGGCTGGTACTGGTTCACCGTGCCCGAGCGGGCGTTCGTGAGCTCGTTCGCGGTGGAGACCGACGGCGTCCTCGTCGAGGGGGAGGTCATCGAGCGGAAGGAGGCGGCGCAGCGGTACCAGGCCGCGGTGCAGACCGGCCACGAGCCGGCGCTGCTCGAGTGGGTCGACGGGCACAGCTACCGCGCCCGCATCTTCCCGGTGCCCGCGAGCGGCTCCCGGCGCGTGGTGCTGCGCTACGTGGAGATGCTCGGCGCGCCGGCCGGCAAGCTCGCCTACGTGTACCCGATGCGGTCGAGCGAGCCGGCCCAGATCGGCGAGTTCTCCCTCTCCGTCGACCTCGGCCAGGCCGGCCAGGGGATGCAGATCGCGACGCTCGCCGACGCGGTGATCGAGGACGGCGGGCGGCGGGTGAGCATGCGGCGGAGCGGCTACGAGCCGCGCGCGGACTTCCAGCTCGAGGCCTCCGTCAAGACGAAGCCGTCGCCGCTGCGCGTGGCGCGCTTCGCGGCGGGCGAGGACCGCGCCGACTACGTGATGGCGCGGTACGTGCCCGACGTGGACTGGACCGAGCTCAAGGAGCTGCCCGCCGATCTCGTCGTCGTGGTGGACACGTCGGCGTCGGCCGAGGAGACCGCGCGCCAGCAGAAGGCGGCGGCGGCCGAGGCGATCCTGCGGGCGATGTCGCCGTCGGACCACTTCGCGCTGATCGCGCTCGACTCGGCGCCCGCGGTCCTGCACCCGAGGGACGGGCTGGCCGAGGCGTCGGAGCAGGAGATCTCCGCGGCGCTCACGCGGCTGGCCGAGCACGCGACGGGGGGCGCGACCGACCTCGGCGCCCTGTTCGAGTCGGCGCTCGGGCGCGTGCACGGCAAGGAGCAGCCGGCCGTCATCTACATCGGCGACGGGCTCGCGACGAGCGGCGAGGTGACGGGCGCGCGCCTCTCGGAGCGGCTCCGGCGCTCGCTCGCGGCCTCGCGCGCGCGCTTCTTCACGGTCGGCGTCGGCGAGAACGCGAACCACGCGCTGCTCCGCGAGCTCGCGCGCGCCGGCGGCGGGCAGTCGTTCCGGATCGACGAGACCGAGGGCTCGACGTCCGAGGTGCTGCGCCTCGCCAGCGCGATCAAGACGGCGACCATCACCGATCTCTCGATCGACCTCGGCGCGGGGCTCGACGAGCCGATGCTCACCGCGAGCGGCAAGGTGTCGCGCGGCGAGGAGGTGGTGCTGCTCGCGCGCACGCACCACGCGCTGCCCGCGAAGGCGGTCGTGAAGGGGCGGCTCGCGGGGAAGGAGTACTCCCGCGAGCACACGATCGAGATCGACAGGGGCGTCGGGGCGGCGCTCGTGCCGCGCTTCTGGGCGGCCGAGAAGATGCGGCGGCTGCTCGCGGACGGCGACGACGCCGAGGCGCACCGGGGCAAGGTGGTCGAGCTCGGGCTCGAGTACGGGCTGATCACGCCGTTCACGAGCACGCTGGCGCTCGAGAGCGAGCAGGCGTACCTGAACCAGGGGATCCGGCGGCGGCGCTCGCCGCTCCGGGGCGAGCGGCTGACGGCGCTCACGCCCGAGCGAGAGCGCGAGCTCGCGGCGCTGCTCGCGCCGCCCTCCATGGCGATCGCCGCCGGGTGCGGGAGGAGCGAGCCGAGCGCGAGCTACGAGGAGGCCTCGAACAAGGAGGGCGGCTACGGGCTGAGCAAGCAGGCGGCGGCGCCAGCGGCCGCTCCGATGGCAGAGGCCGCGCCGGCGCCGGCCATGGCGGAGAAGGGCGAGGCGCAGGGCGCCAGGGCGGATCTCGCGGAGCCCGCCGCCGCCCTGCCGGCGCCGCCCGCCGCCACGGCCACGGCCGCGGCCGACGAGGCGGGGCAGGCTCCCGCGCCGCAGGAGCCGACGCTCGCAGCGCCGAAGCCGGCCGCCGTTCGCACGCAGACCAGTAGCGGGGGCGCCCTGGCGGCGAGCGCGCATGTCGCGTTCGGCGCGCCCGCCGCGAACGCGTCCAGGCCCCCGCCCCGCGCCGGCGGGCCGGCCGGGAACGCCGTGCCTGCGGGGGCGGCGGGCGGGGCGGCGGCGCGGAGAGCTGCCCAGGCGTGGACGCCCAGGCCCCGGTCCGTCGCGATGTCGCCGTGCAGCGACACGGCGCGGCGCCCGCTCGCCGAGCGCCTCGTCGTGTGGTCGAAGCGCCTCGCGCGCGCCACGACGGCCGAGCAGCTCATCGCGCGCTACGAGGGCGCGCTCGCGACGTGCGAGCTGCCGGACTGGCGCGCGAGGGCCGCGCTCCTCTCGCTCCTCCAGGCGAAGGTGGCCACCGAGGGCGGCGCCGAGGCGCTGCTCGTCCGCTTCGCCGACGAGCTGGAGGCGCAGCGGTTCATCGCGCGCGCGCTCATGCGGCGGAGCGTCGATCCAGCGATCGCCGCGGCGGTGCGGCGCACGCTCTTCGGGGGCGCCGATCCGAGGGCGCGCTGGACGCTGGTCGACGAGCGGCTCGCGGCGCTCCCGACGGCGGACGAGCGGCTCGCGCTGGTGCGCCAGATGCTCACCGAGCGGCCCGACGATCCGGAGGGGGAGATCCGGAGGGTGCGCCTCCTGGCCGAGGCGGGGCGGAAGGACGAGGCGCTCGCCTACGGGCGGAGGCTCCGCGACCGCGGCTTCATGAGCCCGGGGCTCGCGCTGGAGCTCGGCGACGTGCTCGCGTCGAGCGGCTTCGAGTCGGACGCGCTCCGCACGTACTCCGAGATCGTCGAGTTCGATCCGACGAGCCCCGCGTCGCGCGAGATGCTCGGCGACGTCTACCTCCGGCACGGCTGGTACGCGGCGGCGTACCGCCAGTACACGACGCTCACCGACCTCGCGCCGGCCGAGCCCCGGGGCTGGCTGAGGCTCGCGGCGGCGGCCGCGGGCAGCGGGCGCGTCGACGAGGCGCTGCGCATCCAGCGCAAGGTGGCCGCGGCGGAGGGCACGCCGGGGCCGGACGATCCGCGCGCGTGGGCGCGCCTCCTGTCGGCGGCGCGCATCGGGCGGCTGCTCGCCGGGGGCGGCGCGCCGGGGGGCGCGGCCGGCGCCGAGGCCGAGAGCCTCGCCCGCAAGCTGAAGGAGCTGCAGCTCTTCAGCGGCCCCGGGGCGCTCCGCGTCGTGCTGTGGGAGGACTACGCGGCGGAGCTCGCCCTCACGGCGCGGGACGGCCAGGTGGACGCGGCGCTCGGCGACGGCGTCTTCGCGCCGGCGATCGGGCTCGCGGCGGTGCAGCTGCCGGCGCCGGAGCTCGCGCGCCTCGAGTGGCGCGTGCGGTTCCGCAGCGATCCGCCGGGGAGGGACGTGCGCTTCGTGGTGACGACGCTCGTGTGGGACGGGGCGTCGTTCCGGGTGACGAGCGTGCCGGGGTCGATCGGCGCGCAGGAGCGGGAGGTCGCGCTGGCGGCCGACGCGCTGCCATGATCGACGTCTCGCTGCTCGGCTGGCTGGTCGTGACGCTGACGTCGCCGCTGTCGCTCGTGCTCTTGCTCGTGGCGCTCGGTGCGGCGGCGTATGTCGGCGTGACGGCGCTCGAGGCAGCTCCTCGCCAGCGCGGCGCGCGCGCGGTCGGCACGGGCGCTGCGGCCTGCACGCTCGCGGCCGGGATGGTCGGGCTGCGCGTGGGCGCGGGCGCGGGCGCGGTCGTCCCGACGGCCGCGGTGGGGATCGCCGCCGCGGCGGCGCTCGGGGCGACCGCGGCGTGCGCGTGGACCTTCGGCGCGCGCGGCGCGGCGGCGCTCGGGGCGGCGCGGGTCCGGCGGAGGGCGGCGGCGCTGCGGGCGGGCGACGAGCGGCGGCGGCTGCTCGCGGCGAGCCAGCGCGCCTACATCGAGGGCGACGACCTCGCCGCCGAGACGGCGGCGGCCGACGCCGCCGTCGAGCGGCTGCGCGCCGCGGTCGGGGCGCTGGCCGACGCGCGCGCCGCGCTCCAGGCAAAGCGCGACGCGGCGCGGGACGGAGGTGACGCGGGCGGCGAGGGCGAGGGCGGCGCGATGGACGGACCGCGGGCGGAGCAGCGGCCGGCCGAGGCGAGCGCGCTCGCCGAGGACCTCGCGCGCGCGTGCGACGAGGCCGCGCTGAAGCTGTCGATGGGCCAGCGGGTGCTCGCCGCCGCGGAGGCCGCGGCGCTGCGGGTCGCGTGCAACGCGCCGCTCCGGCGGCTCCTGCGGCGGCGGCCGCGCGAGGCCACGCAGGCGCTGGCGACCCTGGGCGCGGGCGCGCTCGCGCCGGCCTCCGCGTCGATCGAGGCATTCCTGGGCGAGGTGCGGGCGGCGCGCGACGAGGTCGCCGTGATCGCGGCGCAGCGCGCCTCCGACGGCGCGGCGGGCGCCCTGGATGGCGCGGTGGGCGCCACGGATGGCGCGGCGGGCGCCACGGCCGGCTCGGACCCGGAGCAGCGCCCGGCGGCGCTCGCGTTGCGCGAGCTCGCCGCGATGGAGTCCGCGTACGGGGCGCTGCTGGAGCGGCTGCGCCTGGCGGAGCTCCACGCCTCGACGCGCGCCTCGGTGCAGCAGGTCGAGAGCGCCGCGGGCGCGCTCTCCGCGGCCGCGAGGGCCGCGGCCCTCGACCCGGCGGAGCTCGACGCGCTCGTGACGGAGATCGCGCGCGCCGAGTCGGCCGTCGCTGCCGCCGCGCCGGAGGCCGGGGGCTCGCGGGCGCTCGCCGAGGCGCTCGCCGAGGGCTCCCTGGCCCTCGATCGGAGCGACGCGACGTCGCTGTCGGAGCTCATCGCGGCGTTGCGCGAGCTGCGGTGAGGCGATGGCCAGGAGATCGCTCCTGAAATCGAACGTAGAAGGACGCCTGGCCGTAAGCGATCCCTGCGCGCGGGGTGGAGCCGGGAGCCTCCCGGATGGCCACCCCATGGGCTAGACTCGGGTCGTGGTTCAGGCCCTCCCTGCCGGTTACCTCTTCGACCCCGCGGATCCGCGCGCTCCTACGAGCGATCAGTGGGCGCGGATGACCCCGGCCGAGCGCGATCGCGTCGTGGACATGCTTCCCGCCGAGGTCCCGCTGGAGCTCATGCCGCCCGAGGGGGACGCGCACCGCAAGGCCAAGCGCGACGCGCTCGACGCCCTCGACAGCTTCTTCCGCCGTGTCGCTCGCAAGATCTACCTCTCCTCCGAGCTCGCCGTCTTCTACCCCGGCGAGCCGCGGTTCGCGCCCGACCTGCTCGCCGTCGTCGACGTCGAGCCCCACGAGCGCATGCGGTGGGTGGTCGACAGCGAGGGCAAGGGGCTCGACCTCGTGATCGAGGTCCACGTGGCCGGCAGCCGCACCAAGGATCACCAGCTCAACGTCGACCGGTATGCCCGGCTCGGCATCCGCGAGTACTTCCTCTTCGACCGCTCCCGCCTGCGCCTGCACGCCTACAGGCTGCCCGCGGCGCCCGAGGGCGATCTCTCTCGTCCCCGCGCGTACCAGCGGATCGTGCCTCAGGCTGGCCGGTTCGCCTCCGAGGTGCTCGGCCTCGACCTCCTGCTCGACGGCCCCCGCCTCCGCTTCTTCGCGGGCAACGCGCCCCTCGAGGACGCCGACGAGAGGATCGCCCGCCTCGGCGGCATGCTCGATCAGGTCATCGCCCACCAGGAGGACGCGCAGCGCATCGCCGAGGAGCTCGCCGCCGAGCTCGACAAGGAGCGGCGCCTGCGCGAGGAGGAGCAGCGCCTGCGCGAGGAGGAGCAGCGCCTGCGCGAGGAGACCGAGCGGCAGCTCGAGCAGGCGCGCGCGGAGATCGAGCGGCTCAAGGCCCGCTGAGCGCGCGGCCCCCCGGGGCGGCCCTCGACCAGGCCGGCGCGTAGGTCGCCGCCGTGGGGCTATCCGCCCTTCAGCTTGGCGGCCAGGAACTTGCGGACGTGCTCCCAGGCGTCGGCCGCAGCCTTCGTGTCGTACCGCTCTCCCGACGGGTTCGCGAAGGCGTGGTCGGCGTCGTACCGGAGCACCTGGTGCTCCACGCCCGCGTCGTGGAGCGCCTTGTCGAACTCGCTCACGACCTCGGGCGGGATGCCCTTGTCCAGGTTGCCGAAGACGCCGAGCACCGGCGCCTTGATCGCCTTGAGCTTCGCGGGGTCGGTGACGAGCCGGCCGTAGTAGATGACGGCGGCGTCGAGCTCGGGCTCGTTCATGGCGAGCTTGAGCGACCAGGCGCCGCCGAAGCACCACCCGATCGCGCCGGTGCGCGGCGCCGAGACGCGCGCGTCCGTCGTGAGGAAGCGGTGCGCGGCGCGCACGACCTCGATCCCCTTCGCCTCGTCCACGGCCTTCATCGCCGCCATCGCGTCGTCGGGGTTCGTCGCCACCTTGCCGCCGTACAGATCCACGGCGAGCGCGGCGTAGCCGTCCTCCGCGAGGCGGTCGGCCCAGTGCTTGATGTGCTCGTTCAGGCCCCACCACTCGTGGATGACCACGACGCCCGGGATCGGCGCCTTCGCGCCCGGCGGCAGGCTCAGGTACGCCCGCGTCCCGGCCACCTCGACCGCCTCTCCGCGCGCGGGCGGGGCCTTGTCGGACCGGAGCTGGTGCAGGGCCTTGAAGTCCTCCTCCGAGAGCCGGCCGGTCGGCCCGTCCGCGGCGCCGGTCGCCGCGGGCGCCGCCGACGCGGGCGGGGCGGCCCCGGGCGGAGGCGCGGCGGGAGGCGCGGGGGAGGCGGAGCAGGCGGTCACCACGGCCAGCGCGAGCGGCGCGACAAGGCGGCAGGAGTGCAGGCTGAGCTTCATGGCGACGCACCCTACCAGCAGAGCGCCGCGCGTCGGAAGTCTCGGGGGAGGCCGCGCCCGCGGCCCGCGCGGCGGCCTCGGCGGGGAGGCCGCGCCCTGCCTAGGTCGCGACCCGCAGGCGCAGCTGGCTGGACTCGAGGCCCCGCCGGACCGCGGCCACCAGCGTGTCCGGCGAGAACGGCTTCGCGACGAACGCGTGGGCGCCGAGCCGGACGGCGCGCTCGCGCTCGCGCGCCGAGGACATCGCCGAGACGACGATCAGCGCGACGTCGCGGTGGTGCCGGCTCTGGCGGATGAAGCGGATGAGCTCCAGCCCGTCGATGTCCGGCAGGTTGATGTCGATGATCACGGCGTCGTACGCGCCCCGATGCATCCGCCGGAGCGCCTCGAACCCGCTCGCCGTCTCGGCGAGCTCGACCAGCCCGAGCTCCCTCGCCCCCTCGAGCGCCGCCCGCATCTGCGTGCGCATCGCGGCGGAGTCGTCGATGAGGAGGAGGCGAATCATACGAGCAGTGCGTCCGGATGGGGCTCTTGGGCCGGCTATGTACAGCAAAATCAACGAAACTGGAAGTGTTCATCAAATTTCCGACATTCCAGCGCCGGACCGGTCCACGGAGCAGATCCCGCTGAGCTCGCCTTGAGGCCGCTCCGCGCCGTTAACCTGAGCCCGAGGCCCGCTCGGCGCCTGCGGGACGGCCGCCTGCGGGACGCGCCGCTCCACCGGACCATGCCGGCCCAGCTCTGCACATCTGTGCACCTGCGCACCCTCGACGGCGGCGTCGCGCGGCGCGCTGCCCTGCGTCGCGCGGCGCGCTGCGCGACCGACACGGCCGGCGGCTCGGCCGGGCAGGCGCGGCGACTCCACGACACGACGCCTCTTCAGCTCCGCCCTCAGCGCCCGGCGTGATCACATCCGCCCGGTCCGGGAATTCGTCTGAGCCACACAGGAGACCGTTGTGCGCGCCAGGTCATTGCACATCTTCGCCACGGCTGCCGGGCTGTTCCCTGCGATCTGCAGCGGCGCAGACTCCAGGGATGCCGATCGCAAGGGCGGCGCCGGCGACCTGGGTCGCGCCCGCGGCGCCGGACGCGCCGCGGGTCCACGAGCTCCGGTGGCTCCAGCGCGGGCCCTGTCCCCGCCCCTCGCTCACGTCACCGGTTCTGGCCCTCTGCCCCTGTCCTGTCCCGCGCCACGAGCGAGACAGATGAGATAGAGATACGCGCCGCGCTGCTCCCTCCGGTCGGCGCTCGATGAGGTGGAGTGTAATCCTTCCGGGACACGCGGTCTGTTCCCGCTGACCTGTTACGGTTCGACTCAATCACAGCCCTGGCCCGGCGCGATTTGACGTCGCACATGCTTGGAAATCAAACTATCTGTTTGACAAAAAAATCGAGCGACGGTATTCCCATTGACGGGCAGACGTCATGCGACGGCCACCCTCTGGCGTTGCGCGATTCTTACTTAGAGAGGGCAGCCCCTTCCGTGGGGATTCCGGCTGTTCGGCCCGCGCCATCCGCCAGTGGGTCCTGGAGGGGGCGCCGGCTTCCGCTCAGCCTGGTCAGAGTATTTCACGGTCAGGGCGTGACTTTGAGAGCATGACTTATCCAAGGAGATCGTTGTATGGGTGAGAGAAAAGGAGCCGCGGCTCGTGATCTGCTCGGCTGGGTCCTCGACCGGCGGCAGATTCTCATCAAGCTCGGGGCGTTCGCCGTCACCGCGCCCGCGATCGTGTCCTGCGGAGAGGATGGCGGGGCGGCCGGCAACGACACCATCGGAAGCGGCGGCGCCGGCGGCGGCTCCGGCAGCACGAGCACGGGCTGGGGTACCGCCAGCAGCACGACCGCCAGCGGTCCTGCCAGCTCGAGCAGCACGACCGTGGGCGCGGGCGGCGCGGGCGGCGTCGGCGTGGAGGGCGGCGACTCGCTGGATCCCTCGATATTCGAGGACGCAGCAAGCTGCTCGATGACGACCACGGACATCGAGGGACCGTTCTTCCTCGACGACAACGAGATCCCGAACGACATCAACCTGTTCCGGAGCGATATCCGGGACGGCCATCCCGGCTGCGAGCTCCGGCTCTATTTCCGCCTGCTCGACGGCCAGAACGACTGCGAGCCGATCCCCGACGCCGAGGTGTACATCTGGCACTGCGACGCGGAGGGGTACTACAGCGGCTTCGACAACCAGGATCCCTCCACGCCGTACGCAGGCCCGATCGAGCGTACGCCGGATAACCTGGACCGGTTTTGCCGCGGCGTGCAGCTCTCCGACCGCAACGGGATCGTGGGCTTCACCTCGCTCTGGCCTGGATGGTACGCGGGGCGCCCCGTCCACGTTCACCTGGTCGCGCGCATCAACGGGTCCACGACCAGGCTGATCACCACGCAGCTCTACTTCGACGCCGACTTCAGCGCGAAGGTGTACGCGTCCGAGCCGGAGTACGCGGCTCGCTCGACGAACATCCCGGCGTCCAGCCTCGATCCGCCGCGGGGCAACCCTGCCATGCCGACCATGAAGCACACCCCCGGGCTGATCACCGCCACGCTCAACGTCATCGTCAACCGCGCCTGAGCGTACGAGCTGTCCCCGAGCAGGCCGAGATCGCGGACGGCGGCGCCGTGAGGGCGCCCCTGCTCGCGACCTCGGCGAGCGGCCTCCAGCGCGAGGGCGCCTGAGCGTCGGAAGGCGCCCGGGCGCTGCCCGCCCAGGGCCGCGAGACATCCTGGAAACCCAGGCTGACCTCCTCGTCGCGGCGTCGCGGGCGTCGCGCGGGGCGGACAGCCGCCCTCCCGGACGCCAGACTGCGGTAGGGAGGTCCCATGAGCGACGGGGATCGGCTGGATCCAGGGAGCATGGCGCGCGTGTTCCGCGAGGCGCGGCGCCGCGGGATGGACGTGGAGCCTGCGGTGCTGTTCCACGACCTCGGGCGCATGCGGGCGCGCATCGGTCGGATCGGCGCGGCGTTCCCGCCGGGCGCCCTCCACACGGTCGCGATCAAGGCGAACCCCCTCGTGGAGGTCCTCCGCGCCGCGGTCGACTGCGGCGCGGGGCTGGAGGCGGCCTCGCTCGAGGAGGTGAAGCTCTCGGTCGCCGCCGGGTGCCCCCCCGGCCGCATCGTCTACGACTCGCCCGCGAAGACCCGCGCCGACATCGCGGAGGCCCTCCGCCTGCGCGTGCGGATCAACGCCGACAACCTCGACGAGCTCGAGCGCATCGATGAGCTCGTCGGGCCCGAAGGGGCGGCGGGCCGCATCGGGCTGCGGATCAACCCGCAGGTCGGGGCATCCAGCATCGCCCTCACCAGCGTCGCGGATCGGCGCTCCAGGTTCGGGGTCCCCCTCGAGCAGGCGGACGCGGTGCGCGCCGCCTTCGCGCGGTACCGGTGGCTCACCGGCCTGCACGTGCACGTCGGCTCGCAGGGCTGCTCGCTCTCGCAGCTGGTCGACGGGATCCGCCGCGTCGAGGCGCTGCGCCAGGAGCTCCGCCGCGCGCTGGGGCCGGGCGCCGCCGGCACCATGGATATCGGCGGCGGGCTGCCGGTCGCTTACCGGAGCACCGACCGGCCGCCGCTGCTCGAGGACTACGCGGCCGCGCTGCGCCTCGAGGTCCCGACGCTCTTCGAGGCGGGGACCACGCTGATCACCGAGCTCGGGCGCTGGGTCCAGGCGGGCTGCGGCTTCGCCTTCTCGCGCGTGGAGTACGTGAAGAAGGACTCGGCCGGGCGCACCGCGATCCTGCACCTCGGGGCCGACTTCCTGCTGCGCCGCGCGTATCACCCGGCCGACTGGCACCATGACTTCGTGGCGCTCGACCCCGACGCCGCGCCCAGGGAGGGGCCGCTCTCGCCGTGCACCCTCGGCGGCCCGCTCTGCTTCGGCGGCGACGTGATGGCGCGCGATCTCCCGCTGCCGGACCTGTCGCCTGGGGATCTGGTGCTCGTCCGCGACACGGGGGCTTACACGCTGAGCATGTGGTCCCGCCACTGCAGCCGCGGCATCCCCGCGGTGCTCGGCGTCGACGGCGACGACATCCGGGTCCTGCGCGAGCGAGAGCGGCCCGAGGACGTCGTGGCGTTCTGGAGCCGCAGCCGCGGCCAGCCATGAGGCCGCTGCGCGGCGTTCACGTGGCTGTTTCCCCGCGAACCCAGGATGTGACAGCCTAGAGCGGCGGGCGCCGCGAAGTGGAGGAGCAGAGATGAGGTCGACGGGAGCTTCCGGGGTCGTGGGACGGAGCGCACGGGCGTGGCGGGTCGCGCTGCTCGGCGCCGCGCTGATCGCACCGCCGATCGCCACCGCCGGCTGCGGCGACGACGAGGCCACGAGCCCCCAGGAGCAAGCCGGCGGCTCGGGCGGCGCTACCGGCACCGGCGGCTCGGGCGGCGCTACCGGCACCGGCGGCTCGGGCGGCGCCACTGGCACCGGCGGTCAGGGCGGCGACGGCGGCTCCGGCGGCGCTACCGGCACCGGCGGTCAGGGCGGCGACGGCGGCTCGGGCGACGGCGGCTCCGGCGGCGGCGACACCGTGAGCGTGCAGATCCTCGCCTTCAACGACTTCCACGGCAACCTGGAGCCGCCCGCCGGCAGCAGCGGCAGGATCACGATGCCCGACGAGACGCAGGTGGACGCGGGCGGCGCCGCGCACCTCGCGTCGCGCATCGCCGAGCTCCGCGCCACGAACCCGAACACCGTGGTTGTCTCGGCCGGAGACCTCATCGGCGCGAGCCCGCTCGTGTCGGCGCTGTTCCACGACGAGCCCACGATCGAGGCCATGAACCTCCTCGGCCTCGACATCAACGGCGTCGGCAACCACGAGTTCGACAAGGGCACCGCCGAGCTCCTCCGGATGCAATCCGGCGGGTGCAGCCCGGTCGACGGCTGCGCGGACGGCACCTCTTTCCCGGGCGCCACCTTCAAGTTCCTCGCCGCCAACGTCGTCGTGGACACGTCGACCGGCAGGACGCTCTTCCCGCGCTACGACGTCCGCGAGTTCGACGGCGCAAAGATCGCCTTCATCGGCATGACGCTCGAGGACACTCCGTCGATCGTGACGCCCGTCGGCGTCGCGGGGCTCTCGTTCATGGATGAGGTCGACACGGTGAACGACATCGTCCCGGAGCTCCAGGCGCAGGGCATCGAGGCCATCGTGGTGGTGCTCCACGAGGGAGGGCTGCCCACGGGCCACTTCAACGAGTGCCCAGACCTCTCTGGCCCCCTCGTCGAGATCGCCACGAACGTCGACCCCGCCGTGGACGTCATCGTCAGCGGACACACGCACCAGGCGTACAACTGCCTCCTCGGCGACAAGATCGTGACGAGCGCGGCGTCTTTCGGCCGGCTGGTCACTGACATCGACCTGGAGATCAGCAGGAGCACGGGCGAGGTGACGGCGAAGACGGCGAACAACGTCCTCGTGACGCGCGACGCGGCCAACGCGACGGTGGACGCCCTGGTGACGCGCTACAAGAACCTCTCGGCGCCGCTGGCCAACGAGCAGATCGGCACGATCACCGCGACGCTCGACCGCACGGTCCCGCCGATGGGGCCCGGGCTGTTCACGCTGGGCGCGGTCATCGCCGACGCCCAGCTCGCCGCCACGCGCGGGGCGAGCACCGGCGGCGCCGAGGTCGCGCTCATGAACCCGGGCGGCGTCCGCACGGACCTGACCTACGCGGCCTCGCCGACCGAGCTCATGGACGGGGTGGTCACCTACGGCGAGGCGTTCACCGTGCAGCCCTTCGGCAACAGCCTGGTCGTGATGACCCTCACCGGCGCGCAGCTCCACACGCTGCTGGAGCAGCAGTTCCGGGTGGACTCGATGGGCGTGCCACGGAGCTTGATCCTGCAGGTCTCCGACGGCTTCACGTACAGCTACAGCCAGAGCGCGCCGATCGGCTCGAAGGTCGACATCGCCTCGATCCGGATCAACGGCGTCCCGATCGAGGCGGCGCGGACGTACCGCGTGACGGTGAACAGCTTCCTGGCGACGGGCGGCGACGGCTTCACCGTGCTCAACGACGGCACCGATCGCCTCGGCGGCGCGCTGGATCTCGACGCCCTGCGCGCCTACTTCGCGGCGAGCTCTCCGGTCTCGCCGCCCCCGCTCGACCGGATCACGGTCGTGCCCTGAGCGGCGTCCACGCCATCCGCTGCTCAGCCGAGGTCGCGGCCGACCGGCGGATGGCGAGGGGCGACGCGCCCGACGCGCGCTGGTCGCCCGCGGCGTCCCTCGGCCACCAGCTCATGCTGAGGTGGATGTGGTGGTGGTGGTACGGCCACCCCTCGCCGTACGCCATCCGGTCCGAGAAGCTCGCGAGCTCGTCGTCGGTGATCCTCCGCCGGTCGCGCTCCGGAAGGGCGTTCAGCCTGGCCGCGGTCCTCGAGAGGAACGGCGCGATGATCTTGTCCACCCCGACGACGCGCGTGCGGGGCGAGCGGAACAGCCTGGCCATGAAGAACGCCTCCCGCTCGAGATCGACGATGTGCTTTCGCTTCGCCGCCGAGGAGCAGTACCCGTCCTCGTGCTTCGACCCGTCTCCGCAGATGATCTCCCCGTCATTCGAGCCGTCCGTCTGGAAGTAGGCGATATCGATGTTGCCCCCCTGATCGTGCGTCGACTCGGGGTGGCGCGGGTCGCCGATGTCGTATCCGGGCGTGACGCCGTTGATCTGACAAACGTCGATCAGCGAGAGCGGCGTCGTGCCCGGGAACGCCCACATCGTCTCGGCGAGCGCGTCGCGCACGAGCATGATGAGCTCGCGCCGCGCGAAGCGGTAGTTGCTGAAGGTCTCCCAGACATAGCCGCCGCCGACGACCGAGTCGTCGGGGTCGGGGAACGGGAACGGCAAGAGCCCGCTGCCGCCTTCGCCGAAGCCGGCGCACTCGTCGAAGGAGAAGCCGGCGTCCACGCAGCTCGGGCCGTCGACGTACGGGTACGTGGTCACGTCCAGCCCATAGGCGTTCTGCGCGCCGTCATGACCGACGACCCGGACGAGGTACTCGGCGCCGCCTCGCTCGGAGTAGAACCCGTACACCTCGGTGTTCGTCTCCTGATCTCGATACGAGTACGGATACTGATCGCCGTAACGCGAGCCGAGCAGGCGACCCTGGCCGTCATAGGCCACCAGATCGATGTCCCCGGCGGCGTGGCGGAGCTCGATGCCCACGCGGACGATCGTCTTCTCCGGCACCACGATCCTGAACCAGTCCTCGTCCCCCTCGCACAGCGTGAGCTCCTCGGTGAGGCCCACGGGCACGCTCACCGCGGCTCCCGGATCATCGTTGGGCTCGAGCGCGTCGCCCTCGGCCTCGCAGGCGAAGGCGTCCTTGCGGCACACGCCGTCGTCGCACGCCTCGCCTTCCGGACACCACCCGGACGGGACGTCGGGCGAGCACGCGACCTCGTCCGACACGCAGAGCTCCCCGAGGCAGGTCGTGCCCCGCGGGCAGGTCGCGGCGGCGTCGCAGCCGGCGAAGCAGGCAGATTTGCTCGCGCCGTCGCCGCTCGCGCCGTCGCCGCTCGCGCCGTCGCCGCTCGCGCCGTCGAACGAGTGGCACACGTAGCCAGGGCGGCAGTCGAGGTCGCTGCCGCAGGTGTTCAGGCAGATGGGCGCGCCGTCCTCCCCCGCGGGGAAGCAGCCCGCCTCCGGGCCGCACTGGTCGTCGCCCTCGCAGTCGAAGGCGAGGCAGTAGCCCTCGACCCAGCCGTTCGGCTCCGTCGTGCTCGCGTCGCTGTAGCACGTCGCGCCGGGCAGCGAGCACGCCTCCGCTGTGTCGCACGCCGCGCCCACGTCCCCGGGGATGACCGTGTCCTCCGCGCACGCCGCGCCGCACGCCGCGTTGCACCCGTCGCCGCGCCGCGGAGAGCACAGGCCATGACGGTTCTCCACGCCCTCGCAGGTCGCGGGATCGTAGACGGGATAACACACCCCCGTGTCCGTCAGGATGTCGGTGTTGAAGCAGCGAGAGCCTGGCGCGCAGCCCTCTTCGCTGTTCGGCGCCGCACACAGCCCCTCCGCGCGCTGCATGCAGATGCCGAGCATGCAGACGACCGCCTCGCCGTCGCAGTCCGCATCACAGCCGCAGCTCGCCCCGACCGGCTTGACCTTCGGGCCTGCGCCGCCGCCGCGCATGCCGCTTTCGACCGGTAACGCCGCCACCCACGGGCCCACATCACACCCTTCCAGAGAGCCCATGAGCGCCGGCACAACCACGAAGAGCCATCGCCATCGTCGATCCATGTCACCTTGCCTGTCGAGGAGTGCGAGACCGCACGCAGCGAGCGTTCTAGTCGCAGGCGAGGCGCGATTGGCCACCGAAAAGAACAGAGGGTCACGCAGGCTACCCTGCGCAAAGATATTTCCACCTTCCGAGCGGCGTTATTGAGCGAGCCAGTGAGGGTGCCTACTCGACGAGAGGCCGGCCCACGTCCGCCGCGATCAACTCGCTGTCATCGGGCAGCTTGGTCCCGAGGCGCACCCTGTGTCTCCCAGGGGGGATGACGCGCGAAGGTACCCAGCCCGAGCTCACGGGCGGGTCACGCGCCCGGGACCGTGGGGTGAAGCGGACGGCGAAGGGCCGGAGGCCGCGGCCCTCACTCGTACTTCTGGCTGACGCGGAACGAGCCGAGCGAGCGAACCCCCGTCGCGTGCTGCTGGAGCAGCGCGAGCGCTTCCTTGAAGGAAGGCTCCTCGGTGCTGCCCTCGCACTCGACGAGGAAGAGGTACTCCTCGGGGCTGTCCGGCAGCGCGCGCGAGACGATGCGCGTGAGGTTGATATGGTGTCTCCCGAGCGCGGAGAGCGCCGCGACGAGGGCGCCCGGGCGGTGGTCCAGCCCGAACAGGAGCAGCGTCCGCCCGCCCGCGGGCGGCGGCTCCTCGGCCCTGCCGACGACGAAGAAGCGCGTGATGTTCTCGCCCTTCACCCCGAGCTTCGGCACGAGGATGTCGAGCTTGTAGATCGCCGCCGCCCCCTTGTTGCCGATCGCCCAGGCCTCGCCGTCCTGCGCCGCGCGCTCGACCGCCTCGGCGGTGCTCTCCGCCTCGAGGATCTGCGCGCCAGGGTAGTTCTCGCGCAGCCAGTCGCCGCAGTGCTTGAGCGGCACGAAGTGCGAGTAGATGCGCCTCGGCGTCACGCCCTTCCTGCCGAGGAGCGACAGCGTGACGTGCAGAGAGAGCTCCTCGCATACGACGAGCCCGGCGCCCGTGCCCTCGCGTCGGATCAGCTCATCCACGGTGTCGTAGATCGGGCCGCCCACCGCGTTCTCGATCGGCACGACGCCGTAGGTCGCCGCGCCGCCGGCCACGGCGTCGAACACGGCCGAGATGGTGCGCCGGGGCTCGAGCTCCGCGCCCTGACCGAACCGCCGGGAGGCGACCTCGTGGCTGAACGTCCCGGGCCGCCCGAAGTACGCTACCCGCTGGCTCGCCGCCGCGGGCTCTCCCTCCCCCGCGCCGCCTGCAGCCGCCTCCCCTGCGCCGCCTGCGGCCGCCGCCTCTGCGCCGCCTGCGGCCGCCGCCTCGTCGCGGGGCGCCGCCCCTGGGTTCCCTGCGTCAGCGGACATGGGCGGTGAGCGCCTCGCCAGAGCCCCCGCGGACGAGCGCGTCGCGCGCCGGGCAGGGCGCGCCGAGCCACCGGAAGGCCGGCATCCTTCGATGGAGCCTGTGCATCGAGCGCCGTGTACCGGCGCGGTGCCGTGGCGTCCAGCGAGGAAAGCGGCCGCCACCCGGGAGGAGGCCCCGAGGCGCCCGGAAACGAACGTGCTCGAGGCGCCAGCGGCTCGAACGGGCCCGGCGTGTCCGGAACCGGAACCGGCGTGTCCGGAACCGGAAGAGGAACGATCGTTACATCTCCAGCACCATCGTGAAACGACGCATTCTCCTACGTTTCAGCCTTCGCACGCGTAAAACACGCCCCAGGCAGCCACGGGCAATCCCGTCCACCTTCACCTACATCATCTCACCTACCAGGCGAAATTCTGCCTGGGATCGCGTCGACCGCGTTTTGCAAGTTTCGTTTCTTGTGATAACGATCGTTACGCAATGCCGGGCACGGGGCATGGGAGCAACGGTGCGCAGCCGCCGAACGACAGGGAAAAGGCTTTTTGGCGGATCTTCAACAAGAAAACGATCGTGCTCGTGCGGCGCTGGCTGCGCCTCCTGGGGGTCCCGCGCCGTGATCGCCGCGACGTCGCTCAGATCGTGATGCTCGCGGCGCACGAGAGCTTCGCGAACTACGATCCGGCGCGCGGGCCGCCCGATCGCTGGCTCAACCGGATCGCGGTCCACACCGCGTCCCACTACGCGGAGCGCGCGCGACGCCGGGTGGAGGAGCCGCTGCCGGACGACTTCGACGCCGAGCTCGAGGAGCCGTCGGCGGAGGAGTACATCATCTCGGAGTGCGATCGGCTGTTTGCGCTCTCCGTCCTGCGGGAGATCGACGGCGAGCTCGGCGCGGTCCTCATGGCGCACGACATCGAGGGCGTCCCCATGGCGGACTTCGCGAGCCAGTCCGGGATCCCCCTCTCGACGGCCTACAAGCGGCGGACCCGCGCGCTGACCGCGTTTCAGCTCCTGGCCACGCAGCGGCTCGCGTCGATGGACGGGGGCGCGGAGCCCCGGAACGGCGCGCGGCGGGCTCCGGGCGGCGCGGCGCCGCTCCTCGTGCTGTCGGCGCGGCCGTGAGCGCTCAGCGGCTCATCGCCCGGGGCGCCGGCTCGACGACGAGGGCACGGCGCCCCGCGACGCGCGCTCTTCCGGCCGGGGCCGGGAGCGCGGCCGCGCGCGGTCCGTATCCTCGTTGATGAGCGCCAGGATGGCCTGCTTCTTCGGCGAGTCGTCTGGCTCGATCAGGAGGAAGAGGAGCGCGTCCTGGAGCGCCTCGGGCGCGCGGTCGAAGCGATCGGCGACCACGGCGGAGACCGGGCTGCGCCCGTCGCCGGGAAGGAGGAGTCGAGCATCGCAGTCGAGCCCCTGGGCGATGAGCGCCAGCGCGCCGAGCCCGAGGTCGCGCTCGCCGCGCTCGACCTGCCGCAGGTACGTCGCAGAGAGGCGCGCCTTCTCGGCGAATTCGGCGTAGCTGAGCCCGTGCAGCAGCCGGAGCACGCGAATGGCCCGACCGACCTCCTTGGGAAGCGTATCGCCCATGACCGGCGCAGCCTATCAACTCCCGCCGCGGCCAGAGAAGCACGATCGCACCTTTCTCTCGCCGTCGCGCGCGTGTCCACGCGCACGTGCGCGCACGTCGGTGCCCGTTACTTACTATTACTGATTCAGCTCCTCCACGAGCGCCCGGGAGTGCGAGTTGTCGCTCTTTTCGAACACGCTGTTGGTACGGAGGGGCGCGCCGGTCGCGGCTGGCGCGCGCCGGGCCCGCGTCCGCTCTGTGTCTGGTCGCGCAGGTTGCGTCTGGTTGCGTCTGTTTACATCTGTTTGCGCGGGTCGCGCAGCTCGCGTCGGGTCGGTGTCTGGTCGCGTGGGGCTGCGTCTGGTTTGCGTTCTTGCAATCGCGCTACGCTTTTGGCATTCCTCGCCAGTCATGTACCAGGACGTGCGCTGTCTGGAGGGCATGTCTCGGCCCCTCGGGCCGCGGCAAGGGCATCGATGATCCGTCTGGAGCTTTCAGGAGAGCACACCCGGCTGCACTCGACGCTGTGCGGCCAGTGCCCGCAAGGCCCCGCGGGCTGCTGTGTCAGCCCGCCCGAGCTCGACTGGACCGACGTCGGGCGCATCGCCTCCCTCGGCGGCCGCGCCTGGCTGCTCGAGCAGATCGCCGCCGGCAACCTGCTCCCCGTGAGCCGCGGACTCCAGCTCCGGCGCGTGCGCAAGCGCGAGGAGCGCTCGGCCCCGCGGCGCTCGAAGTGCGTGTATCACGGCCCCCGCGGCTGCACCGTCGCCGCCGAGCGGCGGGCCGCGACGTGCAACTACTTCCTCTGCGAGGACGCCTTCGCCGAGCGTCTGGACGGCCAGGCGGACCCGGCCTCCGCCGCGGCCCGCCGGGCTCACGCGCTCCTCCGCGAGGTCTACGGCCGCTGGGATCGCGAGCTCGCCGAGGCGGTCGCCGCCCGGCCGGAGGGGCCGTCGTGGGACGCGGCGTTCCTCGACTGGCTGGGCGCCGAGTTCGAGCGACTCTCGGGCGCCGCGCGCGACGAGCTCGCGGCGCTCTCCGCTCCCGGCTAGCTCCGCCCGGCAGCAGCCCGGCCAGCGCCCAGCGCGCGCCGCGGAGGCCCCGTCACAGCATGGCGACGGGATCCACGTCGATGATCACGCGCGCGTTCCGGTCGAGGCCGTCCCTCATGAGCCCGGCCAGCGCCGCGAGCGTCCCCCGCAGCGGCCCGCGCTCGCGCGCCCGGAGGAGCACCCGGAACCGGTACCGCCCGCGCAGGCGCGCGATCGGCGCCGCCGACGGCCCGAGCACCTCGACGCGCCGCGCGAGCCCCTCCGGGCAGGTGCGCGCGTGGGCCGCGAGCTTCGCCGCGGCGCCGCGGCCCACGTCCTCGTCGACAGCGTCGACCCGGAGCAGCGCGAGGCGCGTGGCCGGCGGATAGCCCACCTCCTCGCGATCGCGGATCTCCCGATCGAGGAAGCCGGGCACGTCGTGCGCCGCGGCGAACGCGATCGCCGGGTGCTCGGGGTTGCGCGTCTGGATGAGCACCCGGCCGGGCCTGTCGCGCCGGCCCGCGCGCCCGGCCACCTGCACGAGCAGCTGGAAGCCGCGCTCGGCCGCGCGGAAGTCGGGCAGCCCCAGCGCGGCGTCGGCGTTCACCACGCCGACCAGGGTCACGTTGGGCAGGTCGTGGCCCTTCGTGACCATCTGCGTGCCGACAAGGATGTCGATCTTGCCCTCGCGCATCCGCGCGAGGATCGCCTGCGACCGGTCCTTGCCCGCGACGTCGCGGTCGAGGCGCGCCACGCGCGCCTCCGGGAACGACGCGGCGATCGTCGCCTCGAGCCGCTCGGTGCCGAGCCCCTCGAGCAGCAGGGTCCGCGAGCCGCACGCCGCGCAGCGGTCCGGCAGCGGCCCCGCGTAGTCGCAGTAATGGCAGCGCAGCCGCCCGCCCTGGGGCCGCTCGTCCATCGGGGGAGCCGCGAGCGCGCCGGCGGACGGGGGCGCCGCGGGCGCGCCGTCAGGGGCAGGCGCCGCGGGCACGCCCGCCGGCGGGGGCGCGTCGCGGCGCCGCCCGCGGTGGTACGTCAGCGCGACAGAGCAGGCCTCGCACGTCGTCAGCGTCCCGCACGAGCCGCAGACGACGCTCGGCGCGAAGCCGCGGCGGTTCAGGAACAGGATCGCCTGCTCCTTCGCCGCGAGCGTCTTCTCGAGCGCGCGGTGCAGCGGCAGCGAGATCAGCGGGTCGCCCGAGGGGCCGGCGCCGAAGCGGCGGAGGTCGACGAGGGTGACCTCGGGCAGGCTGGCCTCGCGGTGCGCGCGGTCCGGCAGGCGCAGCTCGGCGAGCTTGCCGCGCCGCACCAGCGCGACCGACTCGATGGAGGGCGTCGCGGAGCCGAGCACGCACACGGCCCCGGCGCGGTGGGCCCGCAGCAGCGCCATGTCGCGCGCGTGGTAGCGCACGCCCTCCTCCTGCTTGAACGAGCCGTCGTGCTCCTCGTCGACGAGGATGAGGCCGAGGTCCGGCACCGGCGCGAACAGCGCCGAGCGCGCCCCGATGGCGACGCGCACGTTGCCGCCGTGCAGGCTCGACCACATGCCGTGGCGATCGGCGTCGCTGAGCCCGCTGTGGAGCACGGCGAGCGCGTCGCCGAAGCGGGCGCGGAAGCGCGCGACGAGCTGCGGGGTGAGGGCGATCTCCGGCACCATCACGAGGGCGCCGCGGCCCCGCTCGAGGCAGCTCTTGATGGCGCGCAGGTACACCTCCGTCTTGCCGGAGCCGGTCACGCCGAAGAGCAGGAACGCGCTCGGCGCCGCCGGCCGGGGCTCGTGCGGCGCCCCCGCGCGGTGCTCCCCTGCCCCGGGCGCGGAGGCGGCCGCGAGCGCCGCGTCGATGCGCGCGGCGGCCTCGGCCTGCGCCGCGTTGAGCTCGGGGGGCACGTCGCGCGCCTCGGCGAGGCGGAAGAAAGGGTCGCGCGGCGGCTCGCGCTCCTCGAGGGCGACGAGGTCCCGCTCGGCGAGCTTCTTCAGGGCGCTGCGCGCGTTGCCGAAGCGCTCCTCGAGCCGCGCGACCGGCTGCTCGCCGTTCGCGCGGAGCAGCGCGAGCACGGCCGCGGCCTGCCCGCGGAGCGTGCCCGGCTCCTCGACCGCGTCCGTCGCCCGCGCGTAGGCGACCTTGCGGCCGCCCACCTGCTTGGCGCGCCCGAGGTCGAGGACGCCGTCGAGCTCGCCCTGGGCCTTGAGCGCCCGCACCTGCTCGCGCTCGAGCGCCGGCAGCGCCAGGCGGAGCACCTCGCCGATCGGCGCGAAGTAGTAGGCGGCGAGCTCTTGCAGGAACGAGAGCAGCTCGGCGGGCAGCGCCGGCCGCGCGTCGACGAGCGCCGCGAGCGGCTTGATCTTCGACGGATCGATCGCCGTGCTGCGCTCGCTCACGGAGAGCACGACGCCGAGCAGCTTGCGCCGGTGGAACTCGCAGAGCACGCGCGCCCCCGGCCGCACCTCGCCGGCGAGCGCGGCGGGGACCTCGTAGGTGAAGGCCTGCGAGAGCGGGACGGGCACCGCGACGTCGGCGAGAAGGGGCATCGCTCCGGGGAGGGCCGCGCGCGGCGCGGCACGGGCGAGATACCAGAGAACGCCGCGCGGGACGAGGAACGACG
This sequence comes from Sorangium sp. So ce321, assembly GCF_051530195.1. NCBI lineage: Bacteria > Pseudomonadati > Myxococcota > Polyangiales > Polyangiaceae > Sorangium > Sorangium sp. So ce321. The sequence continues at coordinate 11,574,260 of NZ_CP150329.1, forward strand.
AGGAACGCAGGGCGCCCTCGCGCGGGCGCGCCCTGCACGGCGGGGAAAGAAGACAAAAAAAAGCGCCGCCGGGGCCTCGGGGGGGGGAAGGCCGCGCCGGCAGCGCTGTCCGGACATAGAGCACCGTCCATGCCATCCGTGATGTTCACGATTCGAACGGATTTCTTCCCAGATACGCGCGTTCGATTTCGAATCTGAAATTTCGGCATCGCACGATTGCAGGAGCGAGTGCGCCGGCCTTTGTCCGCGCCGCGGTGGGAAGGCCCGAACCGCTCGCGCGGGGTCCGCCGATTGCTCGTGTGTCGTCGTGCGGGGGTCCACCGCTGGACGGCGGCTGGACGTTCGGCGCGCGGGCGCCATGAGCCGGGAATGCGCGCGGGAGACGCGCGCCTCTGGGGAGGGAACATGATCGGAAGCGCAGTCTTGGGGGAGATCGAGCAGCAGGACTGGATCGACCGGATCGCCGACCCGCTGCAGCGCGGCATCCGGTCCGTCCTGAGGCGAGCGCCCACGGTGGCCAAGGTGCTCCACGGCAAGTTCCTCGGGCACCCTCTGCACCCGGTGCTGGTGACCATCCCCATCGGTGCCTGGTCGTGCGCGCTCGTGCTCGACCTCGCCGGCATCGGGGGCGGGCGCAAGGTCCACCGCGGCGCGGACGCGACAGCGGCGATCGGCCTCGCCGGCGCGGTCGCGGCGGCGGCCGCCGGGCTCGCCGACTGGAGCACCACGCTCGGGTCGGCGAAGCGGATCGGCTTCGTCCACGGCGCCATGAACATGGCGATCGCCGGCCTGTACGGCGCCTCGCTCGCGTCGCGGGCGGTCGGGCTTCGCTCCCTCGGGATCGCGCTCTCGACCACGGGGTTCGGCCTCGCCGGCGCGAGCGGCTGGCTCGGAGGAGAGCTCATCTACCGTTACGGCGTCGGCATCAGCAACGACGCGTGCGAGCGGAAGCCGGAGACGCAGGTCCCCGTGCCCGAGGCGCCGATCGCCGAGCCGGCATGAAGGCGACCGGCGGCGCCGGCGCGCGGACAGGGAAAGCCAGGGACCGCCAGGAGATCTCTTCGTTGCTTTCTCCTGGCGCCCTCCTGGCGTCCTTGGCGCTCCGGGCCGTCCGGATCTCTCCTCGGCCCAGAGGGCGCTGTCAGCGCGCCGCGAGGTAGCAGCCGGCGACGAGGAGCGCGAGCAGCACGAGCAGCAGCGCACCGCGCGCGAGCAGCGGCCCGAGCGCGCGCCGCCGGGATCGAGCGAGCGAAAGCTGCGCCCCGACCCGGGGCGACATCGGCGCGCCCGCGACCCGCGCGCCAGGCCTGGCGCGCTGCGCGCCGGCCGCCCTCGCCAGAGGCGCCGCCTCCCTCGGCGGCGCCGCCGTCCCCGCTGCCGGTGCCGCCGCCGCCGCCCGCGCCCGCGGCGTCGCGGCCGCCGTCGCGACCGGCTCGATCACCGCAGGCGGACCGAGCTCCAGCGCGCGCACCGCGCGCTCGCGCGCCCGGCGGGCGGCCACGATCTCCGCGCCGAAGTTGTCGCGCAGCCACGCCCCGAAGCGCAGCGGGCTCGCCGCCATCTCGGCCGCCGCCGCGTACGCCGCGACGTCCCGCAGCATCGCCGCCGCGCTCGGGTAGCGATCCTCGGGCGCCTCCGCGAGCGCCCGCGCCACGATGGCGTGGAGCGTGGCCTCGTCCGGGAGCCCGCGCTCGACGAGCGGCGGGATCGCGGCGCGCCGGGCGAGCTCGAGCAGCTCGCCGCGCGCCTCCTCCTTGGAGAGCGACGCGCTGCCCGCGCTGTACATCCGCCGACCGGCGAGCAGCTCCCAGAGCAGGATGCCCGTCGCGAAGATGTCGGATCGCGCGTCGAGCGCCTCGCCGCGGGCCTGCTCGGGGCTCATGTAGCCGGCCTTGCCCTGCAGCGCCTCGTCCAGCGTCCCCCCGCCGCGCTCGTGCGCGCGGGCGATGCCGAAGTCGCAGAGCTTGATCTCGCCCTCGAAGCTGAGGAGCACGTTCGACGGCGAGACGTCGCGGTGCACGACGCCCTTGCGGTGGGCGTAGGCGAGCGCCTGCAGCGCCTCGACGATGATCAGCAGCGAGAAGGCGACCGGGAGCTTCACCTTCTGGCGCGCGCAGCGCCGGAGCAGCTCGCGCAGGTCGAAGCCCTCGACGTATTCCATCGCGATGAACATCGCGCCGTCCTCGCGGCCGAGGTCCTCGACCTGCACGATCGACGCGTGGCGCAGCCCCGCGGCGAGCCTGGCCTCGCTCGCGAGCATCTCCACGAAGCGCGGGTCGTGCGCGAACCTCGGGGCGACCTCCTTGATGGCGACGAGGCGCGCGGCGCCGAGGTCGGTGCGCACCCGCGCCAGGTAGAGGTCGGCCATCCCGCCCTGGCCGATGTGATCGAAGAGCGTGTAGCGCCCGATGCGGCACGGCAGCAGCCGCCCTCCGCGGGGCGCCCGGCGGAGCGGGGGCTCCTCGCGCGCGGGGACGCGGGCGAGGGGCGGCAGGCCGGAAGGCGGGTACGGGAGCGTGCCTCCGCGACGCACATCGAGGCGATCGATCTGCACGACCCCTCGTCGCAGACTTCGCCCGGGTGGGCCAACTCTACGCGGGCGCCGCGCCCGGCGAGGTGGCTGTCGCATCCGCCCGGAGGCGCCAGCACGAGGCCTGTAACTATCCACATTTGTTCAGGTTTTGCCCTATCTTCCCGCCGCCGTCGTCCAGTCCCGACACCACCCCGGCGCCGGCCGTGCCCGTCACGCCGCCGTGCCCGCCACGCCCGCCGTGCCCGCCGCGCTCGGCTGCGGCCCCGCGCCGATCGCGCGCGGCGCGCGCGACGCCGCGCCGAGCGCGTGCAGCGCGCGCGGCGACGGGCTACATCCGGCGCATGGCGTTCAGCGCAGGCTGGGGCCCGGCTTTCGCCGGGTCGTTCATCCGCATCGTCGACGACCGCGGGCGCAAGCACGAGTGGCGCGGCTCGCCGCAGCGGATCGTCTCGCTCGTCCCGAGCGACACCTACTCGCTCATCCGGCTCGGCGCCAGGGAGCGGCTCGTCGGCCGCACGCGCTACTGCGTCGCGCCCGCGGACGACGTCGAGGGCATCGAGCTCGTCGGCGGCACGAAGGACGCCGACGTCGACCGCATCGTCGCGCTCGACCCCGAGGTCGTCGTCGCGAACCAGGAGGAGAACAGCAAGGGCGACATCGAGCGCCTCGACGCGGCGGGCCTCCGGGTGCTCGTCTCGTTCCCGAGGCGGGTCGCCGACGGCGTGGCGCACCTCGCCCGGCTGGCGCGCCTGCTTGGCCACTCCGCGTCGCCCACGGCGTCCGCGCGCCCCGCGGCGCCGGACGGCGGCGCCCCCGCCCCGCCGCCCCCTTCGGCCGTCGCGCGCGAGCAGGTCGCGGCCGCCTACCGCGCCCACGCCGCGGCCGAGGCGCGGCGCCGCGAGCGCCCGCCGCTCCGCGCCTTCGTCCCGATCTGGATGGCCCCGCTGATGACCGTCCACGGCGACACATTCATCTCCGACATGCTCGACCTCGCGGGCGCGCAGAACGTCTTCGAGGACCGGCCCCGGCGCTACCCGCTCGCGGCCGACCTGGGCAAGGCGCCGCCGCTCCCGCCCGAGCGCGTCCAGGGCCGCGACCTCCGCTACCCCCGGGTGACCCTGGACGAGGTGATCGCCCGCGCCCCGGACATCGTGCTGCTGCCCGACGAGCCGCACGCGTTCACCGACGCCGACGCGGCAATATTTCGCTCCCTCGACATCCCCGCCGCCCGCCGTGGGCACGTGTTCCGGTGCGATGGCAAGGACCTCATGTGGTACGGGGCGCGGGCGCTGGAGGGGCTCAGTCGGCTGCGCGAGATCATCGACGCCGCCCGTCCCTGATGCAGCGCGAAGGTCTGTTCAGGGGACGCGCGGCCGCATTCGAGCGCCTCGCCGCCGGAGCAAGCCCCCTCCTCGCCACGCCGCAGTTGGGGTAGGACCGGACGATGACGTGGACACGGGAGACGTTGCGGGCAGAGATCATCCAGCTCCTGGAAGGGCACACGGCCGGCGAGGTGAAGATCGAGGAGTCGAGCCATCTGGTCGCCGACCTCAGCCTCGACTCGCTGGGGGTGATGGAGATCGTCGCGGACATGGAGGACAAGTTCGACCTCTCGATCCCCGACGACATGTTGCGCGAGGTCGACACGGTCGCCGACGTCGTCAAGGCCATCGAGCTCAGGCTCAAGAACGAAGGAAGGCTCTCGGGATGACGGCTGTTTGGAAAGCGCGAACGGTCGCACAGGCGATCGAGGACGCAGCGACGAGCACGAAGACGGGCTATCGCTTCATCGAGGAGTCGAGCGAGACCGAGCCGTTCTTCACGCATGGCGGCATCGAGCGGGCGAGCGCGCGCATCGGCGGCGCGCTCCAGGCGCTCGGGCTCCAGAAGGGCGATCGCGTCGCGTTGATCCTGCCGGACAACGCCGACTTCATCTTCGCCTTCCTTGGCGCGATCCGCGCGGGCGTCATCCCGGTGCCCATCTACCCGCCGACCGGCCTCGGCAAGCTGACCGGCTACCTCGAGAACACGCTGCACATCGTCGCGAAGAGCGGCGCCAAGGTCCTGCTCACGAGCGCCGAGATCAAGCGCGTGCTCGGCACGATCCAGGCGCAGGCGCCGGAGCTCCAGCAGATCGTGGCGGTGGAGGGCATCCGCGGCTCCCGCGAGGAGCTCAAGCCAGTGAAGGTCGAGCTCGACGACGTGTGCTTCCTCCAGTTCACGAGCGGCTCGACGTCGCGCCCGAAGGGCGTGGTGCTCACGCACGCGAACCTGGCCGCCAACGTGCGGGCGATCGTGGACCTCGGCCTCGGGGTGCGCGAGTCGGTGGATACCGGCGTGTCGTGGCTGCCGCTCTACCACGACATGGGGCTCATCGGCTTCGTGATCGCGCCGCTCTATTACGTCAACACGGTCACGTTCCTGCCTCCGCTCCTGTTCCTGAAGCGCCCGGTGCGCTGGCTGGAGGCGATCACGCGCCACCGGGGCAACGTGTCGTTCGGGCCGAACTTCGCCTATGCGCTCTGCGTGAAGCGGATCCGGGAGCAGGACATGGCGGGGCTGGACCTCTCGACGTGGCGGGTGGCCGGCTGCGGCGCCGAGCCGATCCGGGCCGACAACCTGCGCGCGTTCGCGGAGAAGTTCGCGCAGGTCGGCTTCGACGAGAAGGCGTTCGTCTGCTCCTACGGCATGGCCGAGAGCACGCTGGCGGTGTCGTTCAGCACGCTCGGGACGGGGCTGCAGACCGACGTGGTGGACGGCGAGACGCTCTGGAAAGAGGGCAAGGCGGTGCCGGCCGCGGCCGACAGCGACGGCGCGTCGTCGCTCGTGCAGTGCGGGTCGGCGTTCGAGGGGCACGAGATCGCCGTGTTCGCGTCGGACGACGCGGAGAGCGCGCGGCCGCTCGGGGATCGCGAGGTCGGGGAGCTCAGGCTGCGGGGGCCGAGCGTGATGCCCGGCTATTTCAACGAGCCGGAGCTCACGAAGGAGGCGTTCGCGGGCGGGTGGCTGCGGACGGGGGACCTCGGGTATCTCGCGGACGGCAAGGTCTATATCTGCGGGCGCTCGAAGGAGGTCATCATCGTCAACGGGCGCAACTACTACCCGCAGGACCTCGAGTGGGAGGCGAACCGCGTCGCCGGGGTCCGGAAGGGCAACGTGATCGCGTTCGGGACGATGAAGCCGCATAACGACCGCGAGCGGGTGGTGATCGTCTTCGAGACGGCGGCGTCGGACGAGCAGGAGAAGCAGGCGCTGAAGGGCGAGGTGCGCCGCGTGGTGCAGCAGGCCATGGGGCTCACGGTCGACGACGTGGTGGCGGTCGGGATGGGCGTGCTGCCCAAGACGTCGAGCGGGAAGCTCCAGCGGAGCAAGACGCGGGAGCTCTACGAGAACGGGGAGCTCCTGATCCGGAGCTCGTCGCGCGACGGGGACCGGCTGGACGCGGCCAAGGAGTTCGCGAAGAGCCAGATCAACTACTTCCGCCACGCCATCTTCCGCGGGCGCGGGGGGTGATCCGGGCGGGGGATCTGAAAGGCAAGGGCCGCCGGAGGGGGCAGCGCGCGCGCCGCACGCGCTCGCTGCCCCCTCCGGCGGCTCGAGGCCGTGCCGGATGCCCTGTGCGGCGGCTCTCTGTGGAGCGAGCGGGCGGGCAGGAGTGCGCGTGAAGGCGTAGCCGCTGGTGCGGGGCGCCGTTATCGTCCGCGGCCGGAGGGCGATCCATGCCTGCTTGGCTCAATCAGCTGCTGCCGATCCTTCTGCTGCTCGCGGCGATCGCGGTCGTCATGCGGCGGCTGCCGAAGATCGACCTCGGACACTCGGCGGAGTTCCGGCGCCGGCGGTTCTTCAACTGGTTTCCGCTGGGGCTCACTTACGCTTTTCTCTACATGGGGCGGTACAACTTCTCCGCCAACGCGTCGGCGCTCGACGCCATGCACCTCGTCAGCAAGCAGGAGTTCGGGAACATCGACGGCTGGGGCTCGGCCGTCTACGGGATCGCCTTCTTGCTGAACGGGCCGCTCACCGACAGGTGGGGCGGGCGCGTCACCATCCTCCTCGCCGCCGGCGGCTCGGCGCTCATGAACCTGCTCATGGGCACCGCGGTCCGCTTCGCCGAGGAAGGACAGATCGACCACGACGCGGCCATCACCGCGATGACGGTGCTCTTCGCCGGCAACATGTACTTCCAGAGCTTCGGCGCCGTGTCCATCGTCAAGGTGAACGCGCCCTGGTTCCACGTGCGCGAGCGCGGGATGCTCGGCGGCGTGTTTGGCATCCTGATCTCGCTCGGGCTCTACTTCGCCTACGACTGGAGTCGATTCATCGCCAAGCTCCTGCCCATGCCGTGGGTCTTCCAGATCCCCGCGCTGCTGCTGCTCGGGTTCGCGGTGCTCGACTTCTTCGTCATCCGCGACACGCCAGGCCAGGCTGGATACAAGGACTTCGACACGGCCGACGCCTCGTCAGGCGACACAGGAGAGCGGATCGGGCCCTTCGAGGTCGCGCGGCGCATGTTCTCGCAAAAGGTCATCTGGATCATCGTCGCCATCGAGTTCTGCAGCGGCTTCCTCCGCAACGCGGTGATGAAGTGGTACCTCATCTTCGCGGACAAGACCGGGCTCCAGGGCTTCGTGTCGGCGCACTGGGGCGTGCTCCTGTGCATCGCCGGCATCCTCGGCGGCGTCTTCGCGGGCTTCATCTCCGATCACGTGTTCGAGTCGCGCCGCGGCCCGGTCGCCTCGGTGCTGTACGCGGGCCTCGTGCTCGGCGCCGTGATCGTCCTGTTCACGCTGAGCCTGCCCATCGCGGGGTGGACCGTCGTGTTCATGTCCCTCTGCGTGATCGGCGTCCACGGCATGCTCTCCGGGACCGCGAGCATGGATTTCGGCGGAAAGAAGAACGCGGGCATCGCGACAGGCATCATCGACGGCTTCGTCTACCTGGGCACGGCAGCGCAGTCGTTCCTCTACGCGAGCGTCCTGCCCTCCGGCGACGCGGCGAAGAACCCGGGAAACTGGATGTCCTGGCCCGTCGCCATGCTCCCTGTCGCCCTCGTCGGCTTCGCGCTGGCGACGCGCCTGTGGAACGCGAGGCCGCAGCGGCAGGCGGCGGCGCACTGACGCGCGCGCCGCCGGTCACTCCGCGGCGATCGCGTAGGCGCCCCGCGCGGCGGGCGGGCGCTTGTGGAGCTGGCCGTCCTTCATGATCGCGAGGAACCGGTCCCTGTCCTGCAGGATGCCTACATCCTCCGTCGGATCGCCGTCGACGAGCAGCAGATCGGCGAGGAACCCCTCCCTGACCTGCCCGAGCTCGTCGCCCAGCATCATCAGCTGAGCGCCCAGCCTGGTCGCCGCGACGATCGCGTCCATCGGCGTGTAGCCGAGCAGGTTGACGAAGTGCTCGAGATCGCGCGCGTTCCGGCCGATCGGGTTCCAGGTGAAGCCGTAGTCGCCGCCGGGGAGGATGCGGACCCCGCGCCGGCGCAGCGCCTTCATGTTCTCGCAGCCGAGGGAGAGCTCGGACTCGAGCGCGCGCGCCACGTCCCTCGGCGGAATGACGCCGTAATCCTTCGCCTCATGGAGCGACGTGTAGGTGATGCCGAGCGTCGGCGCGACGAAGATCCTGTCCTTGGCGGCCTCGAGCATGTCGAGCGCCTCCGCGTCGGACAGGGTCGCGTGATAGAGGATCTCGACGCCGTTGCGCAGGCACATCTTCACGCTCTCGGCGCTGCGCGCGTGGGCGGCGACGCGCCTGCCGCGCGAGCGCGCCACCTCGCAGACGGCGGCGACCTCGGCCTCGTTCATCACGGTGTGCATCGCCCTGGCGCTCGGCACGAACTCGTCGCCCGAAGGGTTGATCTTGAGGGTGTCGACCCCCTCGCGGACGAAGTGCCGCGCGGCCCGGCGGAACTCGTCAGGGCCGTCGGCGATGACGGCGAAGCTGTCGCGGTGGTGATGGTGGAGCCGGACGTCGCCGAGGCCGCCGGTGACCGTCATCTCCGGCGAGGCAGCCAGCATACGCGGCCCCGGGATCTCCCCCGCGTTGATGGCGTTGCGGATGACGATGTCGAGCCGCGGCTTCGCCGACGCGGCGCTCAGGATGCTCGTGAAGCCCTGGTCGAGCAGCACGCGCACGTGCTTCATCGTGAGCAGCGTGTGCTCCTCCGGCGGGATGGCGCCGAGCGACTCGATATCTGGCGTGTTGGCGAAGCTCGGGTGCGCGTGGGCCTCGACCATGCCCGGCATCAGCGTGGCGCCGCCCCCGTCGACGACCTCGGCGCCGGGCGCCGACAGCGCCCCGGCCGTCCGGGAGACCGCCTGGATGCGGTTGCCCTGGACCAGGACCTCGCCGCGAAACGGCGGCGCCCCCGAGCCGTCCACGACCGCCACGTTCCTGAAGATCGTCTGTGTCACTGGATGCCTCCCGCGATTGCAGTGGCGCTGTCCTTTTCGGGACGGTTCTGATGGGTTGTCCGGCCGATGCGGCGTTCGGAGGTGCGAAGGCGAGGTGCGAGCCGAACCTCGAGGCTCGCTGCAGCAGTTCGTCGCCTCATACAGCTAAACCGCAAATTGCTACTGCGATAAGAATCGGCGCAATGAAGCGCCGCCGGAGCACGCATTCGCCGTGCGGGCGGCGCAATCTACCATATGCCGGGCCGAACCTCACGAGACCGCGCGCAGGGCACCCGCGGGCAGACCGAGGGGTGAGGGCACCGACGTGACGGCCTGGCGCGCGGAGGCGCCGCCGTCATCGCACGGTGAAGCCGCCGTCACCGCGCGGTGAAGCCGCCGTCGATGAGCAGGGTGGCACCGGTGATGAGCGAGGCCGCGGGGGAGGCGAGGAAGACGACCGCGCCGGTCACGTCGACCGGCTCGCCGACGCGGCCGAGCGGGATGCGCGAAAGGAGGTCGTTGCGGAAGGCGTCGTCCTCCAGCCACTTCACCGTTCCTGGCGTGCGGATGAAGGTCGGCGCGACGCCGTTGACGTTGATCCCGTGAGGGCCCCACTCGACGGCCAGACACCGCGTGAGGTGCACGAGCCCTGCCTTCGTCATGCAGTACACCGACTCTGTCGGAAGCGCGACGAAGCCGGCCTGCGAGCTGAGGATCACGATCTTGCCGGAGCGTTGCCGGAGCATCACCCGGCCAACCGCCTGGCTGACGAAGAAGGTCCCCTTCAGGTTGACGGCCACGGTGTGGTCGAAGTCCGCCTCGGTGACCTTCTCGGCCGGGTTGGGGGGGCCGATCCCGGCGTTGTTGACGAGGATGTCGATGCGGCCGAACGTGCGCTCGGCCTCGGCGACGGCCCGCGAGATCTCCTCGGCGCGGGTGATGTCCATCTGCACCGGGAGCGCGCGGCGGCCGAGCGCGCGGATGGCGCTCGCCGGCCCGTCGTCGCGACCCGCGTCGCGCAGCCCGAGCACCACGTCGGCCCCCGCCTGCGCCAGCGCGACGGCGCACGCGGCCCCGAGCCCGCGCGCGGCGCCGGTGACGAGCGCGACCTGGCCCGTGAGGTCGAATCGGGGCGGCGGGGGGAGCTCGCGGTCTTGCATGCCGCGCTTCTGCCGAACCGGATACGGGGCGTCAAGCGATGGGCACGACAGGTCCTCGAGGAGGTTACGTCCTGGTCCGAGCAGCGGGCTGGAGTCGTCAGGGCCGCGCGGCGCCCCAGGAGGAGGTCAGTCCATGAGCTTTACATCAGAGGCCGGCCCGCGCTCGCGTGGCAGTCCTACGATATCGTCTTTCGCGCCGCCCGGGCGGCGGGCGGCGGGGAGGTCGTCGAGCCGGCGCGGCTCACATCCGCCGAGCGAGTCCGTCAGCGGTCACCACCTGTCCTCGACCGCCTCCACCCTCACCTCGCACGCGTCATCCCCCCGGAGCGGCGACTTCGTCTCTTGCACCCGGAACCGAGTCCCTATCTTGAACAGCCCACCATACGTCTCCGCGTCGATCGGCCGCTCCGTCCCGAAATCCACGCGGTGCAGGAGCTGCATGATCGCGAGCGCCGTCCCCTGCAGGAAGAGGAGCCGGGCCCTCGCCGTGGAACCGTGCTTCATCGCGTAATACGCGCTCTCGTGCGTCATCGGCGCCCGCAGCACCAGCAGCCGGCCCGCCTGGAACTCCGGCGCGGAGAGCGCTCCCCAGCCGAGCGCGCGGGCCAGCCCGAGCAGCTGCTCCAGGCGCTCGTGCTGGTCCCTGCCCACCGGGCCGCACGCCGCCTCGAACGACGCGGACGCGAGCATCCCCCCGAGCAGATGGAACGCGCCCGTCTGCGCCGCCTCCCGCACCAGCGCCTCGAACACCGGGACCAGCTCCGGAGACCGCCGCTCGATGAGGTGCACCGTGTCGAACGTCTTCTGGTGCACATACCCCACCGGCACGAGCGCCAGATTCACGCCGTACGCCGAGATGAGCCCCCGCTCGTCGGCCCGGAGCGCCCCGAGCTCCTCGAGCATCGCGAACCCCACGCGCCGCGACCGCGCCGCGAGGCCGCCCTCGTGCCCCCAGCTCACCCGCGCGGACTCGACCAGCTTGCGCGTCAGCGCCTCGCCGAAGCGCGGCCGCTCGGACCGCCGCGTGAGCAAGAACGTGCAGACCGCATCGCCCCGCGCGACGCACGTGACCTCGTCGGCCTCCAGACGCCCCCAGTCGGACGGGAACGCGAGGCTCGCCGCCGCCGCGCAGTAGCCGGACGCGAACGCGTCGACGACCATCCGGTTCTGGACCCGCCCGCCGTACTTCGCGAGGAAGCTCGTCCCGTGGAAGAGCGACTCCGCCTGCACCGCGCCGCCCTCCGCGCTCAGCTCGAACCGCAGCCGCCCCTGCCCCATCGCGGCGAACAGCTCGCCCGCGAGCTCGAGCTTCTCCCGCGGCGAGGCCCCGTGGCGCTCCGCGTACAGCGGGCCGAGCAGCGCGTGCGCCGCCTCGAACGCCGCCTGCCGGCGCACGCCGCGGCTCTCCCCGCCGAGCGCGTCGAAGATCGTCTGCTCCAGGAACAGCGCGAAGTGGTGCGAGTGCGCGATCACCACCTGGTCCGCCACGTGGAGCAGGCTGTGCGGGACGATCGGGCCGAGCAGATCGCCCAGCGGTCCCTCGATGCGGCCCCGCAAGCCCTGCCGCAGCACCGTCACAGGAGCCTCCGCAGCGCGGCGCGCTCCAGGCCGAGGATGTCCGCCACCGCCGTCTCGATGAGCACCATCGCCTCCGCGCCGAGCTCGTCCGGGTGCTCCAGCGCGAGCGGCGTCAGCCCGGCGCGCAGCGCGAGCCGCAGCCGCGCGACGTGCGGCTCCGGCGCGCGGGACTCGAGCAGCGCGAGCAGCCGCGCGATCCGCGCGGCCTCGGGCGACGGCGCATCGGAGGGCGGCGGCGTCCCGCCCGTCCGGCGCGACGGGACGATGGAGGCGCCCCGCGGCGGCGCCGAGCGCGCGACCCCCCGCACGAGCTCGTCCACCATGTCCGCGCTGAGCGGCTCCTCGAACAGCCCCGGCGGGTCGCTCAGCATCTCCTCGGGCGGCTCCTCGAGCGGCAGCTCGGGCGCGAGCGCCGCGGCGAGCCGCTGCGCCACGAGCCGCGCCATGCCGAGCGGCATCGTGCCGTCGAAGAGGCTCGCGACGACGCAGGCGCGGACGCGCCGCAGGAGGACGGTCCGGCCGCTCAGCTCCAGGGTGACCACCGGGTCCGGGAGCTCCTCCGCGCGGCCCTGCGAGCCAGGCGGCTTGCTCGACGCTCGCGCGCCGCGGCCGCGGCTCGGCCGGGCCGACGCCTCGCGCTCCGGGACGAGCCGCTGCGCGGCGAGCTGGCTCCCGAGGTACGCGTCGCGCAGCCCCGCGGCGACGTCGCCCGGCGAGAGCGCCGCGCCCTCGCGCACGAACACGGCGTGGACGCGCGCGTCGCTGAGGTGGAACACGATGATGGCGTCGAGGCCGCCGACGCCGTAGCCGACGCTGTCGAGCGCGATCGGGGCGAGCGGATCGTCGTCGTCCAGCGCGCCCGCGCCGGCCGTGACCCCACGACCGAACGAGGGCTCGCCGTGCTCCGCGCTCACCCGACGACCCCGATCGCGGCGTCGAGCGCGTGCTGGCACGCGACCCGGACGGCGTGCGCCTCGCGCGGGACGAGCGGGCTCGAGCGCATCAGGCCGACGATGTACGCCGCCGAGCGCGCCTGGAAGCCGATGAGCTGGAAGAAGGGCCCGTCGCCGACGCAGAGCTCGAAGCGCTGCGACGGGGCGCCAGGCAGCGCCGCCACGAGCGAGCCGATCGCCGACGCGATGAGGCCCGAGGCGGCGAGCCGCGCCTCCGTGTCGCGGATCGCGCCGGCGAACGGGAGCCCGGCCGCGTCCGCGAGGAACACGTCCGTGGCGTCCGTCGCCTCGGCGATCCACTCGATCACCCGCTCGCAGCGCGCGACGGGGCCGGCCGCCGCGGAGAGATCCGGGAAGCGCGGCCGCTCGCGGCCCGCCGCGAGCGCCGCGACAGCGTCGCCGAGCCGCTCGGCACGCGGCCCGGGGACCGCCGCGAACGAGGCCGATGAGGAGGCGGGCGACGGCAGGTCGAGCGCCATGCCGTGCCTCGAGTCGACGTCGTCGGCCGACGAGGGCAGCGCGCTCCGGAGCCCGATCTCGCCGCTCGCGCCCGCGCTCGACATGGGCAGGAGGTCGCTCGACGGCGCGAGCTCCTCGAACGCCGGCGATAGCGGCGACAGCGGCGGCGAGGACATCGGCTCCGGCTCCGCCCGCGAGGGCGGCGGCCGCGACTCGAACGACACGAGCGGCGCGCCCGCGGGCGCCACCGACGGCGCCCGCGCCTTCGGCGTCTTCGGCCGCTTCACGAGCGCCGCGGCGGTGACGACGGCGCTGTCGATGTCAAACGAGGAGCGAGATCGGGCCATCGTCATCGTCCGGCGAGGTGGGATCGAGGCGAACGAGCACGTCGTTCGCGAGCTGATCGAAGACCCGCGCGAGCGGCGGAGGCCGCTTCTGCATGAGCAGGAGCGGCGCCCCGCGCAGCGACGCCTCGAGGAACGCCTCGTCGCGCGGGATGACTGTATCGAGGATGATCCCGTCGGGGAACCTGGTCCAGAGCGTCTCGGCGACGTCGAGCGACGCGGGCGCCTGCCGATCGAACATCGACAGCACCATGCCGACGAGCGAGAGGCGCGGGTTCGTCTCGGCGCGCACGCGATCGATCACCGCGAGCACCTGGCCGACGGAGCGGAGCGCCAGCGGCTCGGCCTGGAGCGGCAGGAGCGCGTGCGTGGCCACCTCGAGCGCCCGCGTCGTCACCTTGCCGAGCCCCGCGGGGCAGTCGACGACCACGAGGTCGAAGTCCGGCGCGAGCCGCGCGAGCACGCTCGGGAGCACGGGCCCGCGGGCGAGCGCGTCCTCGAAGCCCGAGACGGTCGTCGGATCGACCCGGCCGACCGTGAGCACCTGGAGCTGCGGATCGCGCGTCCGGAGCAGCACCGACTCGAGGCGCTCGGCGCCCGTGAGCAGCTCCGCGACGCCAGGCCGCGCGCGGTCGGCGAGGCCCAGCGACAGGCCGAGGCTCCCCTGCGCGTCGAGCTCGAGGATCAGCACGCGATGGCCCGCGCGCGCAAGGGCGAGCCCCAGGTTGAGGGAAATCGTGGTCTTTCCCACGCCGCCCTTCTGGCTCGCGACCGCGATGACGTACATGGACTCCCTGACAGCGCACACCGTGGCGCCGGGGGGCCATCCTACAGGACGGGCGCCGCTGGAAACTACAGCAGCGAGATCCGCTTCATGAGCGTGCCGCACAGATCGCTCTGCGGGTTGCGCTCGCGCTCGATCTTGAGGCCGGCCCGGAAGATCTTGTCGGCGCTCTCGAGGTTGCCGAGCACCACGTGACAGAGCCCGAGGAGCTCGTGGTCGCCGGGGTCGCCGTGGATCGACACGAGCTCCGTCAGGGCGGGCACCGCGGCGCGGTGGGCCTCGGTCATCGCCTCGGTCGGCGTCGACGGGACGCCCTTCGCGAGGATCATGAGCCGCAGCACCTGCCGCTGATCCTCTGGACGTTGCTTGAGAAAATCCGGCTTCTGGAAGAGATCGCGGTACCCCCGGTAGGCAGCGTCGAGGTCGCCCCCACGCGCAAGGGTGACGATGGACTTGACCGCCTGGACGAGCGCCTCATTCGCCATGACGAGACGATACACGGGCCAGCGCCGGTCGGGGAGACGCCGCGGCGCTGTCGCAGCGTCGCGCGCTTCCGTCGCCGTCGTGCGCGCCGGCGCGCGGGCGCGCAGGCGCTTGCGGCGCCGCTGTGCGCCGTGGTAGTCGCGTGGGGCTCTCTCACCGATGCGCGCGTCTGGACCAGAAGCAGGGACGGCGAGGCAGCGCGCCGGCGCGCGGCGTGTGTGCGCGTCCGGGCGCGCCGGCGAGGGCGCTGCTCGTGCGCGGAAGGGAGCCGCCGCGTCGAGGCGCCGCTGGCTGCTCTTCTGCTGCCTGTCGGCCAGCGCGCTCGGCGCGCCGCCGGCGCTCGCGCAGCCGGAGCCGCAGCCGGACGCGGCCGTGGCGCCGCAGATCCTCGAGCATGTCGATCCGGTGTACCCGCCCGAGCGGCTCGCCGAGGGCGTCGACACGACGGTCACGCTGTTCGTCACGGTCGAGAAGGACGGCACGGTCAGCGACGCAGTCGTCGCCGAGTCCGGCGGCGCGGGGTTCGACGAGGCCGCCATGAGCGCCGCGCGGCGGTGGCGCTTCTCGCCGGCCATGCGCGGCGGCGCGCCGGTGCGGGCGCGGATCCGGGTGCCGTTCCACTTCGCGCCGGGACCGCACGAGGCGCCGCCCGAGCCGGCGCCGGCCGCGCCCGAGCAGCCGGCGGCGTCCCCGACGCCCGCGCCCGCGCCCGCGGCGCCGAAGCCGGTCGAGTTCGCCGGGGGCGTCGCGGGCCCGCACGCGGTGGCTGAGCCCGGCAAGCCGATCGAGATCCACGTGCAGGGCCGCCCGAACCCGCCGCGGCGCGCGGCGAGCGACTTCCGGATCGGCCGCGCGGCGCTGTCCGCCGCGCCGCACGCGACCGCCGCCGACATGCTCCGCGCCGCGCCCGGCGTCCACGTGGCGCACCCCGAGGGCGAGGCGGTCGCGCAGCGCATCTTCCTCCGCGGCTTCGACGCCGAGCACGGCCAGGACGTCGAGCTCCGGGTCGGGCCGATCCCGCTGAACCAGCGCTCGCACGTGCACGGCCAGGGGTACGGGGACCTCAACGTGATCATCCCGGAGGTGGTGCGGTCGCTCCGCGTCGTCGAGGGGGTCTACGATCCGCAGCAGGGCGACTTCGCCGTCGCGGGCAGCGCGTACTTCGACCTCGGCGTCGAGGACCGCGGGCTGCTGCTCAAGGGCACGCTCGGCTCGTTCGGCACGCGGCGGCTGCTCGCGATCTGGGCGCCGGAGGCGCAGTCGGAGGACACGTTCGGGGCCGCCGCGGTGCGCGCCACGGACGGCTTCGGCGACGGCACGCGGGGGGCGATCTCGGGCGCCGCCGTCGGCCAGTACCGCATGCCCCTGCCGGACGAGTTCTCGCTGCTGCTCCACGTGGCGGCCCACGGCAGCCGCGCGAACCTCGCGGGCGTGCTCCGGCGGGACGACATCGAGGCGGGGCGCGTCGGCTTTTACGACACGTACCGCGACCCGTCGGCCCGCTCGCAGTCGGCCGCGTCGACCCGGCTCCAGCTCGCGCTGATGGCGGAGCGGGAGGACGACGACGGCTCGCAGAAGAGCGCCTGGCTCTGGGCGATGACGTCCGGGTACCGGAGCCGGATGAACTTCACCGGCTACACGCAGCGCTCGCGCGTGCGGCCCGCGTGGGCCGGGCGCGGCGACCTCATCGAGCAGTCGAACGAGGACGTCGCGCTCGGCGGCGGCCTCGCCTACCGCACGCCGCGGACCCCGCTCGCGCCGTGGCTCACCGGCCAGGTCGCCGTGGGGGTCGAGGTGCAGGCCGACGGCATCGATCAGGCGCAGAGCCTGCTCCAGCCGCCCCAGAACGAGACGTGGGACCGGCGCGTCGACGCGTCGATCCAGCTGACCGGGATCGGCGTGCACGGCGACGCCCTGCTCGAGCTGTCGCGCTGGGCGCGGCTGCGCGGCGGCGCCCGCGCCGACGTGCTCGTCTTCGACGTGGACGACCGCCTCGGCAACTTCATCCCGGCGTTCCAGAAGGAGACGCACATCGAGGGGTTCCGGCGCACGGCCGCGGGCGTGGCCTTCGGCCCGCGGGCCACGCTGGAGGTCGACCCGCTGCCCGCGCTGCGCCTGTCCGCCGCGTACGGCCACGGCTACCGCTCCCCGCAGGCGCGGCAGCTCGAGGAGGGCGAGAACGCGCCGTTCGCGACCGTGAGGAGCTACGAGGTCGGCGCGACGGTGCGCCCCGGCGGGGGCCTCAGCGCGACAGCGGCCGCGTACGAGACGCGCCTCTCGTACGATCTCGCGTTCGACGCGGCGGAGGGCGGGCTCGCGCGCATCGGCCCGACGACGCGCCGCGGGCTCGTCGTCTACCTGCAGGCGGCGCCGAGCCCGGCGCTGACCGCGGGCGTGAGCGCCACCCTGGCGCACGCCACGCTGGACGCGCCGCCCCCGCCGACGCCCGAGAACCCGACGCCGCCGTACGTCGAGGGGCAGCAGCTGCCTTTCGTGCCGCCCGTGGTGGTGCGCGCCGATCTCGCGGTGAAGAAGCCGCTCGTCACGATCGCGGGCCGGCCCATCGAGGGGCGGCTCGGCTACGGCGCGACGTTCCTGTCGGCGCGGCCGCTGCCGTACGCGCAGAGCGCCGCGCCGCTGCTGGTGATGGACGCGTCCGCGTCGCTGCGCCGGAGCCTCCGCGCCGGCGGCGACCCCGCGCAGGAGGGCCCCTGGATCGAGGTCGGCGTGGAGGCGCAGAACCTGCTCGACGCCGAGCACGCGGACACCGAGTACTCGTTCGTCTCGAACTGGCAGACCACCCCGGTGCCCTCGGCGCTGCCGGCCCGGCACATCAGCGCGGGGCCGCCGCTCACGGTCCTCGGCAACGTGACGCTCTCGCTATGAACGACCGCCGCGATCGCCGCGCTGGCAACGACCGCTCCGCCGCGCGTGGGCTCCTGGCCCTCGCGGTCGCCGCCGCCCCCGCGCTCGGCTGCGCCGGCACCGGTCAGCCGGAGGTCTCCTACCTCGCGCACGCCGAGGCCGCGCCGCCCGGAGCGATCGCCGCCGGCGGCTGGACGGTCGCGCTCGACGAGGCGTCGGTGGCGTTCGGGCCGGTCCAGCTCTGCGCCGCCGCGTCCGGCTCGGCGACGCTCTGCAGCACGGCGGTCGCCGAGATGCTCTCGATCGCGCGCGTGGATCTGCTCGATCCGGAGCCGCAGCCGCTCGGCCGGGTCCGCGGCTTCGAGGGGGAGATCCGGAGCGCGTCGTTCGATTACGGCATCCACTGGTTCCTGACCGAGTCGGCCCCGGCGCGGTCGCCCGCGGCCCCCGGCGGGCACTCGGCCCACCTGCGCGGGCGCGCGACGCGGGGCGCCGACGCGCTCGACTTCGTCGCCGACGTCGACGCGGTGCCGCAGTTCCAGGGGCAGCGCGCGGTCCCGAGCGTCGCTGTCGCGGCGACGGTCGGCGCCGAGCCGGTCGAGCTCGCGATCCGCTTCGACGTGGGCGCGTGGCTCGCGCGGGTCGATTTCGACGCGCTGGCGGAGGACGCCGGGGGCGAGGGCGGGGCGGCCGAGGTGGTCATCGCGCCGGGGTCGCGCGCGCACAACGCGCTGGTGATCGCCATGACGGCGCAGAGCCCGCCGGCGTTCGTCTGGTCGGGGGCGCGGTGAGAGGCCGCCGCGGCGCAGGCGCGAGCGCGCGCGCGCTGGCGGCGCGGCGACCGCATCGTCGCCCCGCGCGCCCTCGCGGGGCCCCGGGCGCCCGGTGGATCGCGCTGCTCGCGCTGCTCGCGCAGCTCTGCGGCCTGGCGCACGCGCTGCTCGTGCGGCACGCGCGCTGCGAGCACGGCGAGCTGGTCCACGTCGGCGCGCTGGTCAGCGCTGCCCACGCGGGCCACACGGCCCACGCCGCGGCGCTCGCCGCCGCCGCCGCGCCGCAGCTGGCCGACGACGAGGCGTCCGGCCCCGGCGATCGGGTCGCCGCCCAGGACGCGCGGCGCCACGTCGACGACGATCACTGCGACGCATTCGCGCTGCGCGCCCAGCTCGGCGCGCCCCTTCACCGGGTGGCAGAGGCCACCTTGCTCGAGGTGCTCTGCCTCGACGCGCTGCGGCCCTCTCCGGAGGTCCGCCCGATTCCGCTGCTGATCCTGGCTCCAAAGAGCTCTCCGCCCGCGGCCTGAGCGGCGAGGCGAGCGAGCGATGCGGGCGCGGGGCGCGCGAGGTGCGCGGGCCTGCGCTCGGTCCACGTGATGGGGCACGTGGCGGGCGGCGCGCCGGTGCGCGCTCGTCCGGAGTCTTCGACGAAAGAGGAGCTTGGATCATGAAGAGAGCGAGAGAGACAGGGATCGCGGTCGCGGCGAGCGCGCTCGCGCTGGTCGCGGGTTGCGGCGGGGACGACGACGGCGGCGCCTCGTCCGAGACCGGCACCGTGCAGGTCTTCGTCGAGCCGGAGGACACCATCCCCGAGGGCCTCGAGCCGGGCACGGGGGAGGAGAACATCGCGGACGGCTGGAGGGTCACGTACGACCGGTTCCTCGTGACGGTCGGCAACGTGCGCGCGGCGCGCTCGAACGCGAAGGAGACGCTGAGCGATCCCTCGGTGTTCGTGCTCGACCTCAGGAACGCGCCGGCGACGAGGTACGTGATCGCGGAGTTCGAGGGCGCGAGCGCGGTGCGCTGGGACCGCTTCGGGTTCGACCTCCCGAACGCGCGGGGCGAGGTGAAGGCGCTGCCGCCGACGACGCAGGACGACGTGGCGCTCATGGTCGAGGGCGGCTACTCGGTGTTCTTCGAGGGCTCCATCGAGAAGCAGGGCGGCGAGTCGTGCCCGCGCGGGGAGGAGTGCGTCCCCGCGGAGCGGGTGCGCTTCAGCTGGGGTCTGTCGGCCGGGACGTCGTTCGAAGACTGCGCGACCGAGGACGGGCTGACCGGGTTCAGCGTGCCGACCGGCGGCACGATCGCGGTGAAGCCGACCATCCACGGCGATCACTGGTTCTTCAACAACATCACCGCGGGCGCGGAGATCACGAAGCGTTACGCGCAGTACATCGCCGACTGCGACCTCGACGGCGACGGCGAGACCACGATCGACGAGCTCAAGCAGGTGAAGGTCGCCGAGGTCTTCGGCCAGGACTACAACCTCGCCGGCGCGCTCGGGGAGATCGAGACGGCGTACGATTACGTCGTCGCGCAGGCGCGCACGCTCGGCGACTTCCAGGGCGACGGCGAGTGCCCGACGCGCGCGGTGCTGCCGTGAGCGGCTGAGGGGCGGCGGGCCGCGCCGATCGTGATGGCCGGCGCGGCGCCGTCACTGCCTCCTCCGTCGCGATCGCGTGTTGCCCAGGCGCACCTCGGGCTCGAACGCGCCTGGGAAGTTGAACACCTGCAGAGGCCTGTTCCCGGGTCCTCTTCCAGATCGGGCCTGTCCGGATCGAAGGTGTGGAGCCGGGAGATGGGATCACCGATGTCGATCCCGAGATCGAGCGGCACGACGTACGTGCCGCCGGTCCGTTCCACGCCGAGGATGTAGCCTGTCAGCGCGAAGGTGATCGCGTCGCGCCGGCGGTCGGCGGGGCACCAGCCCTCTTCCTCGGTGCCGCCTACCGCGCGTCGTGCTCGCGCCAGAAGGCGAACGCCTCGTCCAGATAGATCTCCTTCGCGCCGTGGCCGACGGGGTGCTCGGCGACGCGCACGGGCCAGCCCGCGCCGCGCAGCACGCCGGCGAGACCGCGGGCCGAGCGGCCCACCGCGTCGTGAGTGCCGAAGCCGATGTAGAACGGCCTGGGCTCGAGCTTCGCGAGCTCGGGCGTCGCCTGCCCTCCCCCGCCGGACATCGCGCCGAAGCCGTCGGCGTCGACGCCGCCGCGCAGCGCGAGCGCCGCCGCGAAGAACGCGCCCGACGAGGAGCCGGCGACGTACACCCGCGAGAACGACACGCCGGCGATCTCCTCGAGCTTGCGCCGCTTCTCGGCGAACGTCGCGACGAACGCGGCGGCGTGCTTCTCGTACGCGGACCCGCCTGTCGGCCAGCCCCACCAGCTCGCGTACCCCTTCGGCGCGAGGCCGACCTTGCCGCGCGGCATCAGGGCGGCGACGCCCGCGCGCCGCGAGGCGCGCGCCACGACCGTCTCGAAGTTGGTCTTCTGCTGGCTGTCCTTCCCCGGCGGGACGATGCCGTGGAGGTAGATGAGCAGCGCGCGGGTCGGCGCGTCGGGCAGCGCGTAGCAGGTCTCCTCGTCGAGCGCGTCGACGCCGTCGATGCACCAGTCCGCCTCGACGCGCGGCGGGCGCGCTCGAGGCCACGGCGCCTGCTCGGGCTGCGCGCTCGTCGCCGCGGTGACGGACGCGGTCGGAGACGGCGTCGGGCCGGGCGCCGCTCGACCGAGCGCGGCGCCGTCGTGCGCCAGCGCGCGCTTGCTCGTCGGCGCGTCCGCCGCGCTGTTGCACGCGCAGGGTACGACCGCGATCGCGGCGAACAGCCCCGCGATCCATCGCACGTCGATTCCGGAGCACGGTCCGTTGGCGCCCCGGCCAAGGCCGCCCGGAGCGCCGCGCGCCGACGGCCAGCCCATCACCCCGCCCGCGCGTCGCTCACCGCGATCAGCGCGCCGAGCGCCGCCGCGCACACCGTCTCCGTGCGCAAGGTCAGCGCGCCGAGGCGCACGCGCTCGAACCCGAGCGCCGCGCAGATGCCGAGCTCCTCCGGCGTGAACCCGCCCTCCGGACCGACGGCGAACGCCGCCTCCATGCCCGGCGTGAGCGCGGCGAGCCGCGCGCCGAGCGGCGTCTCCGCGTACGGATCCAGGCACATCCCCAGCGCGCCCCCCTCCGTGTCCCGCGTCGCCGCCGCCGCGGCGAGCGCCGCCGCGAGGCTCACCGGCGCGTCCACCCGCGGCGCGTCCCCGCGGCCGCACTGGCGCGCCGCCTCCACCGCGATCCGGCGCCAGCGCTGGCTCCTCTCCTCGGCGGGCCGCGCCACGCTGCGCGCCGAGATCGCCGGGATGATCCGCGTCGCACCGAGCTCGGTCGCGTCGCGCACCACCGCGTCCATCTTGTCGCCCTTGCCGACCGCCTGGATCCACGTCACGCGCCGGCCAGGCCGCAGCGCCGCCGGGCGCGGCGCGTCGATGCGCGCCTCGGCGCCGCGGCGGCCGATCGACTCGAGCGTGGCGTCCGCCTCGATCCCGAGCTCCGGATCGAACACCACGAAGCGATCCCCCTCGCGCAGCCGGTGCACCCGCACCACGTAGCTCGCCGCGTCCGGCGGCAGCGCGATCACGCCGGCCGCGATCGAGCCGAGCGGCACCCGCAAGAGCCCCGGGCCGCTCATCCCGGCGAGGACGCCGCGCCGCCCGGCGCGCGGAACAGGAGCGCCACCCAGCCCTCGCCGCCCGCGTCGCCCCGCCCCGCCGGCCGCGCCGCGCCGCGATCACCCCGCGGCGACGCGGGGTCCGGCCGGGTCGCGACGTGCGCGAGCGGCCGCTCCAGCGACGTGTACAGCGCCACGAGCTCCTCGCGCTCGCTCTCGAGGATGCCCGACAGGATCAGCCAGCCGCCCGGCGCGAGCACGCGCGCGAGCTCCGGCGCGATCGGCCGGAGCACCCGCGCCTCGATGTTCGCGACGACCCACGGGAACTGCCGCGTCACCGACTCGACCACGCCGGCGCTCGCCGCGACGCGCCCCTCCAGGCCGTTGCGCGCCGCGTTCTCGACCACCACCTCGATGACGTCGTCGTCGTTGTCGATCGCCACCGCCCGCGCCGCGCCGAGCAGCAGCGCGACCAGCGCGAGGATGCCGCTTCCCGTGCCCACGTCGAGGACCTCGCGGCCGCGGAGCTCCGCCGCGTGCTCGTCGAGCAGCTCCGCCACCAGCGCGGTCGTCGCGTGCAGGCCCGTGCCGAACGCCCGCCCGGGCTCGAGGAGGAGCACCCGCTCGCCCTCACGCTGCGGCGCGTACTCGACCCACGGCGGCACGACCGTGATCGTGGGCGTCAGCGGGAACGGCGCGAAGTGCTCCTTCCACGCGTCGCGCCAGGCGTCGCCCACCACCTCCTCGAGCCGCGCGGCGAGCGGCGGGTCGAGCTCCGCGAGCGCCGCGATGGCGGCGTTCGCCTCGTCGTGATCGTCGAAGCTCGCGACGAGCGTCACCTGGCCGGACTGCGCGCCGCGCACGAGCGTCTGCTCGTCGCGCTGCTCCACGCCGGTGGCGCCCAGCTCGAAGAGCGCGGCGGCCAGCTCCTCGGCCTCCGGCTCGGGGACATCGACTGCAACGAACGGGTATCGAGGCTCCACCTGGCTTGCTCCGTGACGGGCCGCCGGCCTGAAGAGCGGCGGCGGCGCGGCCGGCAGCCTAACGAAATTCGCCCTCCTCCGCCCCGCCCATCGCGCGGAACTGCTGGAGGAAGCGGAGCATTTTCAACGTCCCACGTAGCGGCGCCGGGACGGGACTGACACGAGCACCTCGGCGCGCGACGCCGGCGGCGGCACGCGCTCGCCGTCGTGGAGCACCATCGCGGTGAGGCGCCCTCCGTACACCGCGCCCGTGTCGATCCCGGTCGCCCACGCGTGCATCTGCGCCTCGCTCCGCGCGTTGTGCCCGAACACGACGTGCGGCGGGCCCTGGTACGTCTGGCCCCACAGCGTCTTGCCCCCGCGGCGCTCGACCGGCTCGCCGTAACGGCCGAGACAGCGCACGTACATCAACGTGTGCGGGTCCTGCCGCTCGATCGGCAGCCCCGGGATCAGCCCCGCGTGGACGACGCGCAGCTCGTGCTCCGGCAGATCCAGCCAGTACGGCAGCGTCTCCAGCCAGGCCCAGTCGCGCTTGCGCAGCTGCTGCGCGGTCTCCTTCGAGAGCTCCCCCAGCGGCTCGCCGCGCGGGTCGCTGCGGCCCGCGCGCCAGCGGAGCAGCCGGTCCTCGTGGTTGCCCCGCACCGAGATCGCGCCGATCTCGCGGAGCAGATCGAGCGTTCCGCACGGATCCGGGCCGCGCACGATCAGGTCGCCGACCATGACGACGCGATCGCCCGACGCGAAGCCGACGTGCTCGATCAGCCGCGCCAGCTCATCCCGGCAGCCGTGAACGTCACCGATGATGATCGTGCGCGGCATCTCACACCCAACGTAGCAGGGACGCCCCGTCCAGGGGGGCTCCCAGGCCCTGCCCCCCGCGCGCAGCAGAGACCGCGCGGCCTCCCGACACCGGGCGAGCCGCCTCGACCAGGCGCCGTGAACGGCAGGTTTTCCCTTGAATTCAGGGTATTTGGATGCCGGGAAGGCGCCGCCGGGCGGGCTCATCAGAACCGGCGGCGATCGCCCGGCAGGGGGGCGCGGGCATGCCGCGCCCGGGCGCCGCCGGGGCCCAGGTCAGGGGGTCAGGGGGAGTCGATCTTGGCGCGCTTCGGGATCACGACGATCCCGCCCTCGCTGACGAACCACTTCTTGCGGTCCTCCTCGAGGTTGAAGCCGATCTCGGCGCCCGCGGGGATCTCGACGTCCTTGTCGATGATGCAGCGGCGGAGCTTGACGTGGCGCCCGATCTTGACGTCCTCGAACAGCACGCACTCCTCGATGTGGCTGAACGAGTTCACGCGGACCCGGTTCGAGAGCACGCTCCGGTGGATCCTGCCGCCGGAGATGATGCACCCGAGCGAGACGAGGCTGTCCGTCGCGATGCCGACGCGCGCGTTCGCCTCGTCGCGGAACACGAACTTGGCCGGCGGGTCGTGGCTGATGCCCGTCCGGATCGGCCAGCGCATGTTGTAGAAGTTGAACGCCGGCTGGATGCTGACCAGATCCATCTGGGCCGCCCAGTACGCGTCGATCGTCCCGATGTCGCGCCAGTACCCCGCGCCCTCGTCCTCGCCGGGCACGAGGTTCTCGTGGAAATCGTAGACGTAAACGCGGCTGCCGCTCTGGACCATCTTCGGGATGATGTCGCGCCCGAAGTCGTGCGCGCTGTCCTCCGTCGCGGCGTCCTGCTCGAGGACGTCGAGCAGCGCCGGGGTCTTGAAGATGTAGTTGCCCATCGAGGCGAGGCACATGCCCGGCCTGCCCGGCATGCTCGGCGGATCCTGCACCTTCTCGTGGAAGGCGATGATGCGCCCCGACTCGTCACACTCGATGACGCCGAAGGATCTCGCCTCCTCCTTCGTCACCGGGATGGCGGCCACGGTCACGTCGGCGCCGCGCGCCAGGTGATCGTGCAGCATCTGCCGGACGTCCATCTTGTAGACGTGGTCGCCGCCGAAGATGCAGAGGTGCTCCGGCGACTCGTCGGTGATGACGTGCTGGGTCTGGTAGACGGCATCCGCCGACCCCTTGAACCAGCTCTTGCCCGTGCGCTGCTGCGCCGGGACGGTCTCGATGAAGCTGTCGAGCATCGGCGACAGGCGCCAGGCTCGGGCGATGTGCTCGTCTAGCGACGCGCTCTTGTACTGCGTGAGGATCTTGATTCGGTGCAGGCCGGAGTTGACGAAGTTCGAGAGGACGATGTCGATGATCCGGTAGCGGCCGCCGAACGGCACGGCTGGCTTCGCCCGATCGTGTGTGAGCGGGCCGAGCCGGCGGCCTTCGCCGCCAGCGAGGATCATCACCAAAACCTTCGACGCTTCGAAAGCGGCGCGCAGGGTCGTCTCGCGCATGGGACGCAGAGGGTACTCGATCGATGTTGCCAGCGCGAAGAGCGGAAACGCGTCCTCCGCGTATTCGAGGCAACTTCCCGGGCCGGGGAGAACGCCGCGGCCGCCCGCGCAACGCGCGACGCGCCCCGCGCAGCGCGCGACGCGGCCCGCGCGCCGGCGGCTCCGCGCGCGCTGGAGGCGCTCCCCTCCGGTCGCGGGGCCGGGCGCTTCCGGCCGCGTCCCCTCTCGCCCTCTGCCGCGGCGGGGAGGTCGGCCCCTCGCCGCGCAGGGCGACGGGCCGCGGCCGGCCCGCCCGTTCACCGCTTGCGCCGCTTGATGAAGAGCGAGGGACGTTTTCGTTTCTCTTTACGATCCGCTCGCGGCCGTGTTAGCCGTTTTCGCCGCCGCGCGCGCATGCGAGAGGCGCCTGATCCGCGCGCGGCGCCCCGCCGTCCGAGGGCTACTCCAGCGCTGGATCTTTCCTGCTGGTGCGCCCGTCACGCTGACCTTGGAGATGCCATGAACGCCCGATTCGGTCGAACCCTCGCCGCCGCCATCCTCCTCGTCGCGGGCACTCCAGGGTGCGGAACGGACGAGCAGCCCTACCAGGCCAAGCCCGCTTTCAGCGGCCGGAAGCCGAACCTGCCCGCGGTGCCGACGCTGCCCGCGAAGAACAAGAAGCAGGGCGACGCCTACACGGTCTGGGGCGTCACGCACGACCTGCGGAGCCGCGTCCACTTCGAGGACGTGAACGGCAAGAAGCTCTCGATCGTCGGCTACATCGTCAAGACGAACCTCCAGGAGGCCCCCGCCTGTGCCGTGCACAAGACGGGCAAGGGCGACCCTGCGGACTGCAAGGCGCCGGTCCCGAGCTTCGCGATCGCCGACGAGAAGGGCGAGACGAAGGACGTGATCGAGGTGATGGGCTGGGCCTCGAACTTCGCGCAGATCTACAGCATGATCGAGGCGATCGACAAAGCGCCGCGCGGCAAGGAGAACGAGGCGAAGCTCACCGACGAGTTCTGGGGCCAGGAGCTGCCGAACCCGATCCCGGCCGTCGGCGCGAAGGTGAAGGTCACCGGCACCTACGGCGTGACGTTCACGAAGTCGACCGGCGGCGCGGCCGCCAACCCGAAGTACGGCATCCTGTCGGCCGAGCAGATCGAGTACCTCGAGCCCCCGCCCGAGAAGGCCACCCTCCCCGGCATGAAGCGGCGCCCCTGACGCCGCAGCCCGCGGCGGCCGTGCGCCAGAAGATGGAGCCGCCGAGAGCGTCAGGGACGCCAGGCGAGAAGAGAGAATTTTCTTCCTTCTCTCCTGGCGTTCTCGGCGTTCTCGGCGGTTTTCTCCCTCTCCGTGCTCAGGCCGCGCGCCGCCGCAGCGGGCCGCTTCACGTCATGATGGACCGGATCCCGCTGCCCGGCTCGGCCGCCGCTGACTCGAAGATGGCGTCGATGAGCAGCCGCCGCGCCACATCGTCGTGCGCCTCCATGCGATCGATGCGCACGAGCGAGGCCGGCGCCTGCCGGATGACCACGTCGAACGACTCCGGGTCGAACCGGTACAGCTCCTCCGTCACGAGGATGGCGTAGGGCTGCGACGCGATGATGGTCGGCCGGAGCGAGCGCAGATCGCACTCGCGCACCGCGACCCCGAGCCGGACGCCCACCTCCCGACACACGGCGACGAACTCGGCAGGACAGCCGGCCACGATCACGAGCGGGATGGGCGGAGCGCTCGGGACCACGGCCTTGCGCGGCTTCGTACCGTCCTCCATACGCGCGTCAGCGTAGGCCATGACCTGAGTACGCCGGCAAGCGAATTATTCTGTCGAGCACCACCGCACCCGGCCTCGCTTCGCGCGCACCTCCGGCCCCTTCGACGCTGACGCTAACGAGCGCCGGCGCTCACCTCGACGTGCCACCCACGGCCCTCCTCCGCGCCCACGAAGCGGATCCGCCCGGACCGCTCCATGTCGTCGACGAGCTCCTCGGCCTCCAGCTGCGAGATGTCGATCCGGCTGCAGAGCACGTCCCGGAACTGCGTCTTGCCCTGCACGTAGTCGGCGTCGACGAGCGCGCCGAGCGTGCCGGCGAGGATCTCCGCGGCCAGGTCCAGCGCGAGCACGGGCGTGAACACGGCGTCGTCGGTCGTGCGGACGCTCTCGTCCGTGGTGCGGACTGCCGCGTCGCCCACCGCGACGCTGTCGTCCTCCGTGATGATGGTGCCGTACTCGACGGTGCTCTGATCGATCGCCATGCCTTCACCTCGTCCACGCTCTCGTTCACGCTTCCGCGCCCGGGGACCGCGCCCGCCTCGGGCCACCTTCCACACTCATGGAGCGGAGGAGCCCCGGGCGGAAGCCGACCCGGCGACGACCCGGCCGGAGAAGTCGCGCCCGGCCTCGATTTCAGGCAGCAACCCGCGGAGAGATCAGGGAAGCTACCCGCCCTGCCAGGCCCATCGTTCGGCGGGGGGGCCTGGTCCCCGAGGTCATGATGTCGTCCCCCGAGGACTTCCCTTCTCGCCCCAGCCGGTTGGGGGTGGTGCGCACCCCGCTTCCTCGCCCGCAAGGGCTCATCGCGTTCCAGCTCGTCGGTCGGGTGCTGCTCCACGCGGGGCTCGTCGGCGCGACCGCCGGCATCGTCGGCTCGCTGTTCTTCGCCGCGCTCGAGCTCGCCGAGCACGAGCTCCTCGTCTCGCTCACCGGCTACCAGCCGCTCCGCGCGAAGGGCGAGGCCGTGTTCACGGGCCTGCACACAGGGGCGTTCCGGCCATGGCTCCTGTGCGTCCTGCCCGCGCTCGGCGCGCTCGTCGGCGGGCTGCTCACCGCGAAGCTCGCGCCCGAGACCCGGGGCGGCGGCGGCGACGCGTTCATCAACGCGTTCCACCACAAGGGCGGCACCATGCGCAGGCGCGTCCCGCTGGTGAAGGCGTTCGCCTCGATCTTCACGCTCGGCTGCGGCGGGTCCGGCGGGCGCGAGGGGCCGACCATGCAGATCGGCGGCGCGCTCGGCTCGATCATCGGGCGCGCCCTGCGGGTGGGCGCGCGCGAGCGGCGGATCCTGCTCATCGCGGGCGCGGCCGCGGGCATGTCGGCCGTGTTCCGGACGCCGCTCGGGGCCGCGCTCCTCGCCGTCGAGGTGCTGCACCGCGACGACTTCGAGGCCGACGCGCTCGTGCCGTCCATCCTCGCGAGCGTCGTGTCGTACTCGGTCTTCATCTATTTCTTTGGCGAGTCGACCCTCTTCGCGCACGCGCCCCGCTACCCGTTCATCCCGAGCCACCTCCCGCTCTACGCCGCGCTCGCGCTCGTCGTCTCGCTCGTGGCCACGGTGTTCCTCCGGACGATGCACACGGTGGAGCACACGATGCACCGGATCCAGCTGCCGATCTGGGCGAAGCCCGCCCTCGGCGGCCTCGCGCTCGGCGCGCTGGTGACGCCGCTGATCATGCTCCTCGGGTCGCGCTTCGACCGGCCGGGGCAGGGGTTCGGGCTGCTGGGCGCGGGCTACGGGGCCGCCCAGGTCGCGATCACGGGCGCCTCGTGGCTGCCGCAAGGGTGGACCGCCGTGCAGCTCCTGCTCGTGCTGCTCGTCACGAAGATCGTCGCCACGTCGTTCACCGTGGGCTCGGGCGGGAGCGCGGGGGACTTCGGCCCCTCGCTCGTGCTCGGCGCCCTCACGGGCGGCGCCTTCGGGCGCGCGGCGGAGCTCCTGCTCAACGATCCGCGCATCGACCCCGGCGCCTTCGCGCTCGTCGGGATGGGCACGTTCTACGGCGGCATCGCGCACGTGCCGATCGCCTCGCTCGTCATGGTCTGCGAGCTCGCCGGCAGCTACGACCTGCTCGTGCCGCTCATGCTCTGCGAGGGCATCGCCTTCGTGGCGCTCAGGCACAGCGTCCTGTACCGCGCGCAGGTCGCGACGAAGCGCGAGTCCCCGGCGCATCGGGACGAGCTCATCGTCGACGTGCTCCGCAGCATCCGCGTCGCCGACATCGTCATCCGCAGCCGCCCGTTCGTCTCGTTCGAGGCGCGGACGCCCGCCGCGAGCGTCGTCGAGCGCATCGCGGCCTGCGAGTGGCAGGACACGTTCCCGGTGCTCTCCGAGGAAGGCAAGGTCATCGGCACCATCGAC
Organism: Sorangium sp. So ce321; assembly: GCF_051530195.1. Lineage (NCBI taxonomy): Bacteria > Pseudomonadati > Myxococcota > Polyangiales > Polyangiaceae > Sorangium > Sorangium sp. So ce321. The sequence continues at coordinate 11,603,691 of NZ_CP150329.1, forward strand.
GCCGAGATCCTGCGCGCCACCGCGATGAGCCCGGAGCTCTCGGGGCTCGCGATCGCGCACGACATGATGGAGAGCCCCGCCTCGGTCAGCGAGACAGAGGACCTGCACGGCGCGCTCCAGGTGCTGCTGGAGCACGGCGTGCGCGAGCTCCTGGTCACCGACGCCGACGGCAAGATCGTCGGCATCCTCGACGAGTCCGACGTCACCCGCGCTTACCACGACGCCACGGCGCGGCTCGAAGGTGCGGCGCAGTAGGAGCGGCGCGGACCGGCGGCCGCGCGCGCTCGCGGCCGGGCGCTGATCCGCGCGCCTTGCGCGGCGCAGCTCGCCAGAAAACGCAAATTTTCGGTGCGCTCGCGTCGAGACCGCGCCCGCGTCGAGACCGCGCTCGCGTCGAGACCGCCCGTGCTTCACGACGGCGCGCGCACGGATGTCCCGGTCGCGCGGCGCGCCAGAGCGCGAGGACCGGCGCATTGCGGCGTGCGTCGCCGCCGTCCGTTTCGGGAGTCTCCTGAGCTACCAATCTTGGATTCCACGCAGCGACGGAACGGCGAGCGTGGGGGATACTCTGGTTCATCCCTGGAATTCGGTCCGGAGAGCGCGCGGGGGGAGAGGTACTTCATGCTGGTCGATACGCTCGGAGGTCGGACGGTGCGGCGCAACGCAGAGGTACGAACACGCTCGAGCGCGCCGAACAGCCGCGCCAAGCTGGTGGTGGTCGTCGACGACGAGCCAAGCATCCAGGAGGTCGTGAGCATGATCCTGGAGAGCGAGGGCGGCTACGAGGTGCGCTGCGCATCGAACGGCGAGGAGGCGCTCGCGCTCCTCGACCAGATCGCGCCGCCGGATCTGCTCGTCGTCGACATCATGATGCCGGTGATGGACGGCTGGGGTCTGCTCACGGCCCTCCGGCACAACGAGAAGACCGCGCGTATACCAGTCATTGTTTCATCCGCGTCTTCAAAACATGACGCGACGAGCCTCGGTGTCGCTCGAGTGCTCCCGAAGCCGATCGACTACGACGCGTTCCTCGCCGCGGTCGACGAGCTCACGCGCTGCCGCGAGCGCCAGACGCTCGACGCCGAGTAGATCGAGTAGTCCGCCCCGTCGCCGACTAGCTCCATGGCGGCGAAAACCGCAACTGGCCCATGGACCTCGAGGGGCCCGAGGCGGTAGCTTCACTCCAGTGTTGTTAGAGACCCCGGGTGCCGGCCTCTTCGCCGGCTATACTCCCCTCCCCGGCGCCTACGACGAGCTGTTTGGTCCAGACGGCGCCCCTCGACCCGAGTTCCTGCGCACTGCCACGCTCCTCGGCGCGCTCGCGCCGAACGAGTTCGCGCGCGCGCAGCAGCTCGCGGAGCTCGCCCTGCTCAACCAGGGCGTCACCTTCTCGGTCTATGCCGACCAGCGGGGCGCGGAGAAGATCTTCCCGCTCTGCCTCGTGCCCCGGATGCTGTCGGCATCGGACTGGGCCCACATGGAGCGGGGCCTCGAGCAGCGCGTCCGCGCGCTCGGCCTGTTCCTCGACGACGTCTACGGAGAGCAGCGCATCCTCCAGGAGGAGCGCATCCCCCGGGACCTCGTCCTCGGCTCGGGGCAGTACCTGAAGCAGGTCCACGGCCTGCGGCCCCCGGGCGGCGTGCGCATCCACATCGCGGGCGTCGACATCATCCGCGACCCGACCGGGACCTTCCGCGTCCTCGAGGACAACCTCCGCACGCCCTCCGGCGTCTCCTACGTCCTGGAGAACCGGCTGATCAGCAAGCGCGTGCTGCCGCACCTGCTCGACAAGGCGCAGGTCGAGCGGGTCGACCACTACCCGGCCCGGCTCGCCGAGACGCTGCGCTCCGTGTCGCCCGTGGCCCCGGGCGGCACGAGCGCCGTCGTGCTCACGCCGGGGCCGTACAACTCGGCGTATTTCGAGCACAGCTTCCTCGCGCGCACGATGGGGCTCGAGCTCGTGCAGGCCCCCGACCTCTTCGTCGATCAGGACCAGGTCTTCGTCCGGACCACGCGCGGCCCGCGCCGGGTCCACGTGATCTACCGCCGCATCGACGAGGCGTTCCTCGACCCCGAGGCCTTCCGCCCGGACAGCCTGCTCGGCGTGCGCGGCCTGATGCGCGCCTACGCCGCCGGCAACGTCGCGCTCGCGAACGCGCCCGGCAACGGCGTGGCCGACGACAAGGCCGTGTACCCGTTCGTGCCGGAGATGATCCGCTACTACCTCGGCGAGGAGCCGATCCTCGAGCAGGTGCCCACCTACCTCTGCATGCGCGAGGACGACCGCCGCTACGTGCTCGAGCACCTCGAGGAGCTGGTCGTCAAGGCGGTCGACGAGGCCGGCGGCTACGGCATGCTGATGGGCCCGCAGTCGACCGCCGCGCAGCGCGACGAGTTCCGCGCGCGCATCGAGGCGACGCCGCGCCGCTACATCGCGCAGCACCGGGTCGAGCTCTCGACGAGCCCCACGTGGGACCCGGCCGTCAAGGCCGCTGTCCCGCGCCGGCTCGACCTCCGCCCGTACGTGCTGACGGGACGCGACGGCTCGTGGGCGCTGCCCGGCGGCCTCACGCGCGTCGCGCTCGTGGCCGGCTCCTACGTGGTCAACTCCAGCCAGGGCGGGGGTTCGAAGGACACATGGGTCCTGAAGGCCCCGTCGGACGGCGGGCAGAGGATCCCGTCCATCGGCGCCGGGGACCCGCCCCCCGGGGCCGCGAACAACGACCCTGCCAGCGCGCCGCCGCCGTCCGAGCCCCCGGAGGCCCTTTGATATCCCGCGTCGCCGATCACTGTTTCTGGTTCGGCCGCTACCTCGAGCGGACCGAGAGCACGGCGCGCATCCTCGCCGTCACGCAGAACCTCGCGCTCGACGCCGAGCTCCCGGCGCACCAGTGCTGGCTGCCGGTCATCATCGTGGCCGGGCAGAAGGCGCACTTCGGCGCCGTGCACGGCGAGGACGCCGCGGCCGACGGCGAGCTCGTGCAGCGCTACATGAGCTTCGACGACGAGAACCCGACGAGCCTCCGCAGCTCGAGCTCCGCGGCGCGCTTCAACGCGAGGACGATCCGCGAGGTGGTGAGCCTCGAGGCGTGGGAGACCGTCAACGAGCTCCACCTCTGGATGAGCAGCGAGCAGGCGCTGGAGGAGTTCAGGTCGAGCCGCTACGCCTTCTACCGGCGCGTCCGCCAGCTCACGCAGCTCTGCCTCGGGCACACCCAGAGCACGATGCTCCACGACACGCCGCTCGATTTCATCTGGCTCGGCGTGCTGCTCGAGCGCGTCGGGCAGACCGCGCGCACGCTCGACGTCCACCACCACGCCCTCACCAACCTGGAGCAGCCGCTGTCGAACCGGAACGGCCAGACGCAGACGCAGGCGCAGGCGCAGGTGCAGGCGCAGGCGCAGGCGCAGGGCGGCGTGCGCAGGCGGCACCGGGTCGTGGAGACGGCGCTCTGGCTCTCGCTCCTCCGCGCCTGCTCCGGGTTCGAGCCGTTCATGAAGCTGAACCAGGGTCAGGTGACCCCGCAGGCGGTCGCACAGTTCCTCCTCTACGAGCCCCGCTTCCCGCGCTCGATCCGGCACTGCGTTCACGCGGCGTTCGCGCGGCTCTGCGAGATCCGCCCGCCGGAGAGCGCGACGCTGCCCGGGGGCGAGAGCCTGGAGCGGCTGCAACTCTTGCATCAGTGGGTGACCGACAGGGCCACCGAGGCGTTCGATCCGCTCGACGTGCACGCGGCGCTCACCCACGTGGTCGACGCGACAGCCACGATCTGCGACGGTATTGGCCGCGAGCTGCTCGGTTACGGGCCGCCCGACAGCAATCCCCCTGCGACGAGCCAGTAGCCAGACCCGCCAGAATCATCCATGCCGAACCTCCTCGCGATGTCGTTCGAGGGCGAGCTCGCCCCGTGCTTCGACCTCACCTGCCTGCGCCCCGGGGGCAAGCTGCCCGACGGCTGGGGCATCGGCTACTACCCGGGCGGCGAGCCGAGCGCGACGGTGCTGAAGGAGCCGGCGCCGCCGCAGGGGAGCATCCGCAGCGAGCTCGTGAAGGCGTGGGAGCACCTCGAGTCGTCGCTGCTCGTGCTGCACATCCGCACGGCGACGTGGGGCAGCATCAACGACGCCAACACCCAGCCGTTCAGCCGCAGCTGGGGCGGGCGCGACTGGCTGTTCGCGCACAGCGGCAGCCTGGTCGACCGGATCGAGGTCGATCCGAAGTCGCTCTTCCAGCCGGTCGGCTCGACGGACACGGAGCTCATCCTGTGCGAGCTCCTGCGCTGGATGGCGTCGGAGGGCCTCCGGAGCCTCGGCGAGATCGACCCGGCGGTGCTGCGCGACTGGTTCGACGAGATGAACGAGCACGGCCCGCTCACGTCGGTCCTGGCCGACGGGCGCGATCTCGTCGTCTACGCGGATCGCGATCGCGAGGGGGACGCGTTCCTGTGGGAGGTGCTGCCGCCGTACGAGCGCCTGGCGTTCGGGGACGAGGACCTCGAGGTCGACCTCACCCGCCGGGGCGTCAAGAGCCGCAAGGGCGTCATCGTCTCGTCGGAGGAGCTCAAGGTCCACGCCGGCGCGCAGCCGGCGGCGTGGGCGCGCGTCCCGCCGGGCCACCTCGTGGTGCTGCGCCAGGGCGCGCTCCGGGCCACGGCGTCCCCGCAGACCGATCGGCGCAGGCCGTCGCCCTCCACGCCGCCGCTCTCGTCGCGCCCGGTGCGCCGCCCCACGCACGCGGCGATCCGCCGCTTCCAGGTGGTGCACCGCACGGCGTACCACTACGCGACCGCGGTGGAGCGCAGCACGCACCTCCTGCGGCTGACGCCGGCGCATGACCGGCTGCAGACGCTGCTGCACAACGAGGTCGAGCTGTCGGTCGAGGGGCAGCAGCGCGAGTACGACGACGTCTTCGGCAACCGCGCGCGGCGGGTGCTGCTCGACACGCCCTTCAAGGAGCTGATCATCGAGTCCCGGTCGCAGGTGGAGCTGCTCGACACCGACCCGCTGAGCTTCCGCCCGCTGCGCGCCCGGTCGACGATCCCGCTCGTGTGGATGCCGTGGCAGCGGCAGATCCTGCAGCCGTTCCTCCTGCCGCCGGAGCTGGCGGAGAGCGAGCTCGCGGAGCTCATCGAGTACGCGATGACCTTCGTCGAGCGGAACGACTACGACCTGCTCGACACGCTGCTCGATCTGAACGCGTCGATCTTCGAGGAGTACAAGTACAAGCAGGGGTCGACCAACCTGTCCACGACGGCGTTCGACGTGTACGCGAACCGCCGCGGCGTGTGCCAGGACTTCGCGAACCTGTTCATCTGCCTGACGCGGCTGCTCGGCGTGCCGTCGCGCTACGTGTGCGGGTACATCTACACGGGGCCGAAGCACGAGAACCAGCGGCAGAGCGAGGCGTCGCACGCCTGGCTCCAGGTGTACCTGCCGGAGATCGGGTGGAAGGGCTTCGACCCGACGAACGGCGTCCTGACGCAGACCGAGCACATCCGCGTGGCCGTCGGGCGGAACTACATCGACGCGACGCCGACCTCGGGCACCATCTTCGTGGGGGGCGGGGCGGAGCGCCTCGAGGTCGACGTGCGGGTCGAGCCGATCGACTGAGCGAGCGAGCGGCTCGGGGCCGCCCGGCGCTCGGGTCCTCGGCCGATGTCCCGGACGAGCCAGAGAGCCTTGTCCCCGTACTCGTCGCGCCAGTCCGCATCGCCCTTCGCCAGGACGGCCGCCGCATACAGGAAGTAGCCGTAGTGGAAGTGATGATCGTTCGCCTTGCCGACCGCCTCGGCGATCTGCGCGAGGCGCGCGAGCTTCGCCAGCTGCTTGCCCCCGGAATACGGGTCTTCGTCGACGACACCCGCTGCGGGCGTGAACGTCATGTCCTCCTCGAGGGTCGCCATAACCTCCTCGCCCCACTCGCTACCTGGAAAATGGCCGCTGCTCCAGCTCGCAGAACGACTTCGAGCGGCAGTCTCAGCGGCAGTCTCAGACGCCGCATTCATCGCCACCGCACGAGCTTCAGCCGCCACCGCACGAGCTTTAGCCGCAACCTCAGCAGCAGCGCCATCTTCGCCAGTAGGAAAGCCGGGCTCAGCCCAGGAGTCCCGATCATTCACATGGATCGGAGACGACTGCTCCCAGCTCGATCCGGTGACGCCCTTGATATGGCCGATTACCGTCTGGTGCTCGATCGCCGCGAGGTTGCCTTCTGGAGGCGCTCCAGGTGATGGCGAAGAGCCATGACCAGGAGATCGCCCTCGCCCTTCGTCTGCGCCTGGCTTAACTGGAGTGGCGAACGAGTCCTGTTCGACCTGGACGCACCCCGGCCGCGACAAACGCGGATGTCGCCGGCGGCCGGGTGGTGGTCTATCGCACGTCGCTTACCGGTAGGCTTTCAGGGCCGCGTGGCGATCCAGTAAAGCAGCGCCGTCCGGCTGAGGCCGTCGTCGAGATCGGTCTGCTCCTGCGCCGCCTCCCAGGCCGCCTCCTTGTCGATGGTCGCCTGCGCCGCGATCAGGAACGCATTCCAGGGATCCGGCTCAGGCTTGATCGCCTGCTGCATCACGGGCCACGCGTCCTCGATCCACTGCTTGGAGACGAGCGACTCCGAGATGGGCGTGATCGGGAGCAGCTGGATCCCGTAGACGTACTCGGGGTTGGCGCCGAACCACGTCGAGAAGTCGGCCTTCGTGGACCAGAGGACGCCGACAGCGTGGTTGTTCTTGAACGGCTCCGGGTAGATGGTGCTGTCCGCGGGGATCTGCCAGTACGTCTGCGCGGAGGCCGTCTCCACCGCGAGGAGCACCCGGCCGATGTTCTTCACGTCCTCGTCGCCGAGCGCGTCGCCGAGCAGCTGCAAGCTGTACCAGGCGTTGACGGCCTCGGACGTCGACTCCTGGTTACGGCCGTCCGCGAACGGCGTCAGCCCTGACGCCCAGGAGTGGCCCCGGAACCAGTCCATGTTGCGGAACGGCGTGAAATGCGGGTCCTTCGCGCTCGGGTTCGCGATGTCACGGACGAGCCAGAGCACCTTGTCCGCGTAGTTGTCGCGCCATGTCTCATCGCCCTTCGCCAGCACGGCCGCCGCGTACAGGAAGTAGCCGTAATGGAAGTGGTGATCGTTGTAATAGCCCTGGCCGAAGTCCGCTTCCTTGCTCGCCAGGCCGTTCGTCGTCACGATCCCGCCCCAGGTCGTGTCATAGACGAGGGGGTTCGCGTTCTCGCCGTTGAGCCACGGGTTGATGAGCGACTTGAGCCGCGCCCGGAGCTCCTCGGCGAGATCCGCCTTGCCGACCGCCTCGGCGATCTGCGCGAGGCGCGCGAGCTTCGCCAGCTGCTTGCCCCCGAAATACGGGTCTTCGTCGACGACACCCGCTGCGGGCGTGAACCCCCGCTCGTCCTCGAGGGCCGCCACGACGGCGTCGCCCCACTGGTCCGAGACGCGGCGCGGCGCGTCCCAGGTGATCGTGCTGAGCGGGTACACGAGCTCCCAGCTCGACCCGGAGACGCCCTTCATCTGGCCGATGACGGTCGGGTACGCGAGGTCAACGGTCTCGGCCTTCTCGAGGCGCTCCACGTGGTGCGGCAGGGCCATGGTCAGGAGCTCGCCCTCGCCCTTGATCTCCCAGTCGAAGCGCACCGAGGCGGTGTCCTCGGTGACAGTCGCCTTGATGTCGCCGCCGACCGGGATGACGGCGGCGTGCTCGTCGAGCACGGCCGCGGCGTTCGGCCCGGGCACGAGCGCGAGGCGGAGCGAGCCCGTATACGGCCCTTCGGCGTTCATCAGGAGGGCGTCCCACTCGAAGCTGATGGCGGGAGACGCGTAGAGGACCCACGTCTGACCGTTGTTGAGCTCGATCTCGAATCGATCGCCCGTCACCTCGGTGGGGCTCGTGGACTCACCGTTGACCGAGGTGATCGCCACGCCGTCGCCGGCCCGCACGGAGGGGGTGAGCCCGTCGTACATGGTCGTCACGTACGGCATGCCGTAGACGATGGGCGCCGTCATGGTGCCGCCCTGCGCCGCCCACTCCACGGTGACCGAGAGGAGATCGGACGACCGGATCGCATGGCCGGTGAAGGCCTGGCGCGCGCTGAGCCCGAGCTGCGCCACATCGGGCGTCGTGACGGACGCGCTCTCCACCACGACCTCCGGCCGGGAGATCGACAGCCCCTGTCCGAGCGCCTTGAGGTCGTACGGCGCGGCGTTGATCCGCTGATCGCCCTCGCCGAGCACGAAGTTCATCCAGGTGGTGTTCGTGGGGAGCGGGGTCTCCAGCTCGCCCAGGGCAGCGCCCGGCTCGAGCGGGTGCGGCGCCGGCGCGAACTCCGGCTCGACGACCGACAGCGGCTTGTCGCGGTCGAGCTCCCACACCTCGACCACCTCGCCGCCGCTCCCGCCGTCGCCCCCGCCGCCGCCCCCCCCGCCGGTGCCGCTGACCGGCGGCGGCGGCGGCGGGTCATCGCCGCAGGCGGCGATCGCGCAGAGGCAACTCAGCAAAGCAAAAGTCCGTACCATCAGATGCCTTACAATCATGATCCAGCTCCCTCGCTCCAGCGCTCATCGCTCCACCTGACCTGAGGCGAGTCGAGGGATGAGCCCTGGTGTCGTGGCAATTTCATCCATCTGCAAGCAAAGGTCCAAGATTCTTTCATGAAGCGCGCGATCCGTCCAGCCCGGAGAGCGCGCGCTCCAAGCCAAGCCGCGCGGGAGGCCCTCGCGACGGCATCCGACAGGCGATCGTCGCCTCGCACGCCGCGAGTCCGCTGTGACGTTGTCCGGCAGTCCAGGCGGTCCCTTATCTGGATCTGGTAACTGGCTTTGCCGGCGCCTTCACGGCGGCTTTCTTCGCCGGCGCCCCGGCCGCGCTCTTCGCCGCTGGGCTCCTGGAAGCTGCGCTCTTCGAGGCTGCGCCCTTGGTGAGCGCGGGCGGCGTGGGCGACGGGGGCGACGCGCCGCCGCCGCGCACGAGCGCGAGCACCGCGTCAGCGTGGCCGTCGACCTTCACGCCGCTGAAGGCGTGCTTCACCTTGCGGTCGGGGCCGATGATGAAGGTGCTCCGGATCGTGCCCGTCACCTTCTTGCCGTACATCGTCTTCTCGCCGTAGGCGCCGTAAGCGTTGTGCGCGGCGAGCTCCGGATCGCTGAGGAGCGTCACCCCGAGATCGTATTTGTCCCTGAACTTCCGGTGGCGCTCGACGGAGTCGCGGGAGACGCCGAGCACCGCGGCGCCGGCGTCGGCGAACGCCTCGAGGGCGGCGGAGAAGGCCTGGGCCTCCCGCGTGCAGCCGGGCGTGTCGTCCTTTGGATAGAAGTAGAGGACGACCGTCTTGCCCGGGAAATCAGCGAGGCTCACCGCCTTGCCGCTATCGCTTTCGAGAGAGAAATCCGGGGCCCGGTCGCCTGCATTCAACATCGCTCGCTCGCTCCTTGTCGGATCGGGGCATGGGGGACTGCCCCCCTCGACCCCTTGGGGCGAGCACGATACACGCGGCGTCGCCGGCGTACCACAGGCCGGCGTCCGGCGCGCCGGCCTGTGGTACGCTGGCGAGTCGATCGACCCCCCGCGCCCCCGGCGCCCGGCCGGGGGCCCGGCGCTCAGGGCCAGCCCGGGTCCGGCTCGGGGGGAGCATGAATCGCGTCCCAGAGCGCCCGCACGGCGTGGGCGGGCCAGGCGTCCCGGAGCCTCGGCCGGGCCGGGCCGCCCCAGAGCGACCGCGAGCCGTCGTGCGGGTGCCGCCGCGCCCACGCGTACATCGCGTCGCGCGTCGCGCGGTCGGCCATCGCGTCGAAGATGCTCATGCCGGCGGCGATGCGCCGCTCGAGGATCGCGAAGCCGCCGACCTGGATCGACGCCTGCGTGCACGGCAGCACGACCGGCGCCTCCTGCCCGAGCGCCTCGGCGAGCGCGACGAGCGCCCGCGCGATGGGGAACCGGGGGTGGTGCACGACGCGGCGCTCGATGAGGTTCTGCTCGTTGGTCACGAGGTCTCTCACGAGCGCGCGCTCGAGCGCGGGGTGCGGCTGGCCGGCGCGCCGCGCCTGCTCGTGCCAGGCCCAGGCCTCGCGGACGAACCGCGAGCACCTGCCGGGCCGGAGCTCGGCGCTCCGCCCGAGCAGGTGGTGGAGCACATGATACCAGGCGTCGAAGAAGATGAGGTGATTGGCGCGCTCGAGGAAGAGAAAGAGCTCTCGCAGCGCGGACGGGGCGATCGCGCCGTCGCCGCGGTCGAGGATCACGGCGATCTCGGTCATCAGGGAGCCCGCGTTGCGCGACACGAGGTGCGCCATGAGCAGCCAGGGCAGATCCGGCGGATGGGCGCGGGTGAGCGCGTAGAGCTCGAGGTAGCTCTCCGTACGGGTCACATTGTCGAGGTTTCGCTCGTCGAGCTCGGCGAGCAGCGCCGCGAGGCGCGCCGAGTCGGCGCGGCCCGACGCTTCCGAGCACACCATCTCAACCATGGCGGGCGTCTTTGCACGCCCCCGGCCACGCACGCCCCCGGCCACGCGCGCCCCCGGCCACGCGCGCCCCCGGCCACGCACGCGCCCGCCCCACGGCATGCGCCCGCCCACGACGCGAGCCGGCCACGGCACGAGCCCGGCCACGAGAGTTCACGTCTTTCCGGTTCTCGCGGCCCCGCTGTGGGCCCGTGTGAGGCAGCGCGCAGGCGGAAGAGCGTCCCGGGCTCGCTTGCCGCCACCGGTCAACCGCGGTACCAGAGGCCTGTTCGTGAGACGCACTGGACGGCGTCATCGAATGAGACAGCACCACCGCCGCTGGAGGAGATCATGACCCTACCCGTCCCCGTGTACATCGTCGCAGCGGCCCGGACGCCGATCGGCGCGTTCCAGGGTGCACTCTCGCCCTTGCCCGCCCCCCGCCTGGGCGAGGTCGCCATCCGGGCGGCCCTTGAGCGCGCAAAGATCGCTCCGGATGCGATCGAGGAGGTGTTCCTGGGCAATGTCCTGTCCGCTGGCATCGGGCAAGCCCCCGCCCGGCAGGCCGCCATCTATGCTGGCATCCCGAGCAAGGTCCCGGCCACCACGGTGAGCAAGGTCTGCGGCTCGGGCCTCCAGGCCGTCATCTTCGGCGCGAAGACGGTGGCGCTCGGCGACGCGGACATCGTGGTCGCCGGCGGCATGGAGTCGATGTCGAACGTGCCCTACTACCTGCCGCAGGCGCGCTCCGGCTACCGCATGGGCGACGGCAAGCTCGTGGACGGCATGATCCACGACGGGCTCTGGGACCCGTACGGCAACTACCACATGGGCACCGCGGGCGAGGCGTGCGCCAGGGAACACGGCTTCTCGCGCGAGGCGCAGGACGAGTACGCGAAGGAGAGCTTCCGCCGGGCGCTCGCGGCGCAGCGCGAGGGGCTCTTCGCCGCGGAGATCGCGCAGGTTTCCGTCCCGCAGAAGAAGGGCGACGCCCTGGTCGTGAAGGACGACGAGGGCCCGCCGGCCGGCAAGCCCGAGAAGTTCGCGTCGCTGAAGCCCGCCTTCCAGAAGGACGGGACCATCACGGCGGCCAACGCCTCGTCGATCAACGACGGCGCGAGCGCGCTCGTCCTGGCGAGCGAGCGGGCGGTCAAGGAGCACAAGCTGACGCCGCTCGCGCGGATCGTCGGCTATGGCGGCGCCGCGCAGGCGCCCGAGTGGTTCACGACGGCGCCGGCCGCCGCGATCGCGAACACGACGAAGAAGGTCGGCCTGACCACGGACCAGATCGACCTGTTCGAGGTGAACGAGGCGTTCGCGGTGGTGGCGCTGGCCGTGAACAAGCTCGCCGGGATCGACGCCCAGCGGGTCAACGTCCGCGGCGGCGCGGTCGCGCTCGGCCACCCGATCGGCGCGAGCGGCGCCCGCATCCTGACGACGCTGCTCTTCACCATGAAGGACCAGAACGCGAAGCGCGGCCTGGCGACGCTCTGCATCGGCGGCGGCGAGGCGCTGGCCGTCATCGTCGAGCGGTGATCCGGCCGCAGGCGGTCGCGCGCGGCGTGCGCGACGTCGAGGCCTTCGCCGCGCGCACGCCGACGCTGCCGCCGGCGACGCACACGAGCAGCTACGCGCTCGGCGGCAGCGAGGTGCTGCTCGTCGAGCCGGCCACGCCGTACGAGGACGAGCGTCGGGAGTGGCTCGCGTGGGCGCGCGGCCTCGCCGCCCAGGGGCGGACGGTCGTGGCGATCGCGGTGACCCACCACCACGCCGACCACGTGGGGGGCGCGCGCTTCTTCGCGTCCGAGCTCGGCGTGCCGGTCTGGGCCCACGCCGAGGCGGCACCGCGGCTGCGGGACGTCTCGATCGCGCGCCATCTGGCCGACGGGGACGTCGTGCGGCTCGGCGGGCTGGAGCCGATGGCGGTCCGGGTGCTCCACACGCCCGGGCACGCGCCGGACCACCTCTGCTTCCTCGACGAGGCGCAGGGGGTCCTGGTTTGCGGCGACATGGTGGCGGGCGTGGGGACCATCCTGATCGACCCCCGGGAGGGCGACATGGCGGTGTACCTGGCGCAGCTCGAGCGGCTCGCGGCGCTCGGCGCCCGGGTCGTGCTGCCCGCGCACGGCGGGCCGATCGACGCGCCGGAGGAGCTGTTCCGGCGCTACATCGCGCATCGGCTCGGGCGCGAGCAGCGGGTGGTCGCGGCGCTCGAGGCGGCCAGCGAGGGCGGAGAGGGCGGCGCGACGCTCGAGGGGCTCCTGCCGGTCGCCTACGCGGACACGGCGCCCCTGCTCTGGCCGCTCGCGCGGCTGAGCCTCGAGGCGCACCTGATCAAGCTGGAGCGCGAGGGGCGGGCGCGGCGCAGCGACGGCGGGTGGCGGCGCGCGGCGGGCGACGGTGGGTGACGCCTGGCCTGCGCGCCGGCTCCACGCTTCGCGAGCTGCCCCGTTCCCGCGTCGTCCCTGCCACCACGACCTCGATCGTGCCTGCGAGTATGACTCAATGGGTCTCCGTGCGCCGCGATCGCCTGGGTGGCAGACCGTGATCGCGCGCTGAGCGATTCTCGAGAGAAGGACGCCTCGGCTACTCTCCAGCGCGAGGTGACCGATGAACGACCGTCGACTCGTCTGTCTCGCACTGCTATCGCCTGCGCTCACGGCTGCGGCCTGCGCCGTGAGGCCCGATGAGGGCCCGACCGCGACGACGCGCGCTGCCCTCACGTTCATGGAGGACCAGCGGCTCGCCGAGCCGGCGCCGGAGGCGCTGCGACTCTTCGGCTTCGCCGTCGCCGGGAGCGGGAGCACGGTGCTGATCGGGGCGCCGGACGAGGGTGGCCTGAGCCGAGGCGCGGCGCACGTCTACACCGTGGCCGGAGGGGTCGCGACGTTCTCGACGACCCTCGAGCCGAGCGACGGCGAGGACGGCATGCGGTTCGGCCGTCAGGTGGCGATCGACGGCGACACTGCCGTGGTCATGGCCGGCGCCGACTACGAGGCGAGCGCGATCGAGGAGCGCGTCTATGTGTTCGGCCGGGCAGACGAGGGCTGGTCCGAGCAGGCTGTTCTGGCGATCCCGGAGGTCGTCGTCGGCGGCCTGTCGACGGTGGCCGTGGACGTGGACGGCGACACGGTCGTGGCCAGCAATGTGTGCGAGGACATCGATTTCGCCGTGGGCCGGGCTTTCGCGTTCACGAGGATGGGTGGCGTGTGGTCGCCGCGGGTGGAGCTCGTGCCGAACGACAGCCCTCGCGGGCTCGGCTGGTCGGTCGCGCTCTCGGGCGACACAGCGATCGTGGGTGCCCCCCAGGACGACCCCGATGGGCGCTACAACGCTGGATCTGCGTACGTGTTCGTGCGCGAGGGCGGCGCGTGGACGCAGCAGGCGAAGCTCGTCCCGCCCGACAGCGGCGTGAACCTGGCCTTCGGCACGTCGGTCGCCGTCGAGGGGGACACGGCGGCGATCGGGGCCAAGAGCGCCGTGTACATCTATGCGCGCCACGATGGCGGGTGGACGCAGCAAGCGAAGCTCACTCCCGCGCTGACGGGGGCCACGGCGACCGGGGTGCAGCTCCTGCGCAACGTGGTGCTGGCGGGGTTCGTCGGCGCGAACGAGCAGAAGGGTGTCGCGTCGGTGTTCTACGGCGGAGGAGCGACGTGGATGGAGGCGCGCACGCTGGCCCCGTCGGATGGTCATCCTTTCGATTTCTTCGGCTGGAGCGCCGGTTATGCTGGAGGGAGCGCGATCGTCGGGGCCCCCTACCTGGGCGAGGCGCCCAGCCGCGCCGGCGCGGCGTATGTCTATGCGCTGCCGTCCCTCGACGGCGGGAGCTGCGCCGCAGATGAGGACTGCCTGAGCGGCTCGTGCCTGTCGGGCGAGTGCGTCCCTGCCGGCAGCGGCGCGGCGGGCAGCGGCGGCGCGGCGGGCAGCGGCGGCGCGGCGGGTAGCGGCGGCGCGGCGGGCAGCGGCGGCGCGGCAGGCAGCGGCGGCGCGACGGGCAGCGGCGGCGCGACGGGCGCGGGCGGCGCGACGGGCGCGGGCGGCGCGACGGGCGCGGGCGGCGCGGGCGGCGCGACGGGCAGCGGCGGCGCGACGGGCGCGGGCGGCGACACCGGCAGCGGCGGCGCTGACGTCGCGGGCGCTGGCGGCAGCGGCGCTGGCGGCAGCGGCGGCGACAGCGCGGCGGGCGCCGGCGGCGGCAATGGCGAGGTCGACAGCGGTGGCGGATGTCAGATCGGCAGCCCGGGTCAGCCGGCGCGGCGCGCTCCGGCGATCGCCGTCGTCCTCTTCGCGCTCGTAGCCGTATCCGCACGGCGATTCAGGGACTGAAAAGGGCGCGGACCATCCCTGATCTATCCGAGTGAGGGGCACATCGCGGTCATCACGGCTGCCCACGCGCGCCCTGGTATCGAGGGCCTCGTGAACCAGGTCGAGGGGCGTTCGCCGTATGACATCTTCGGTAGTCGCGATGAGTTGAAGTTTTGCTCATCGATGACCCTGTTCGCCCGCGCGGCTCCCGACGAGGGGGCGTTCCTCGGGGGGCTCGAGAAGTATTGCGATGCCGAGCCCGATCCGCGGACGCTCGCGCTACTCGAGTAGCGCCCTGTCGCCAGGGTTTGCGCCGCAGCGGATTGCGACGTTGCGCCGGCGTGCCATGGGGTAGGCGTGGTGATCGGTTCCCTCCGCCATGGCGCCGCCACCCCTGAGCTGGACCTCTCCTCGCGTTTTCCCGTCGTTTCGTGTCGGCATGGGGTGTGCTCAAGGCCGAGCGTCATGCCGACGCTCGAGCACAACGCCCTCGTCGAGATGTTCCGTGAGGACCCGGAGCTCGCGCCCCGCTTGCTCGCGACGCTCTTCCACGTCGCGGTGCCGCCGCACGCCTCGGTCACGGTGGTCGAGTCGTCGCTCGACCAGCTCATCCCGGTGGAGTTCCGCGCCGACCTGGTGCTCGAGCTTCGAGACGCGAGCGGCGCGCTCGTGCTGGCGATCGTCCTCGAGGTCCAGCGCGACGTCGACCCGGACAAGAAGTTCTCGTGGCCGACGTACGTCACGGTCGTGCGCGCCAGGAAGCGCTGCGGCACCGTCGTCCTCGTTGTCGCGCCGGACGCCGGCGTCGCTGTCTGGGCGGCGGAGAACATCGACCTCGGCCTGGGCCTCGGCAACGTCGAGCCGCTGGTGCTCGGTCCGGCCGTCGTACCCGAGATCACCGACCCAGCCGAGGCGGAGCAGGAGACCGAGCTCGCCGTGCTCTCGGCGGTGGCGCACGGCAACGGGCCGAACGGGCTCACCGTGGTCCAGGCGGCGCTCGTCGCCCTCGGCCGGCTCGACCAGGAGCACGCACTGGTTTACTTTCAGCTCATCTGGAACGGGTTGCGTGACCCCATGCGGCAGTCTCTGGAGGCGTTGGTCATGGAACGGCAGATCGAAGGCGAGGCGACCTTTCCCCCATTCGTGCAGAAGCTCATCGATCGCGGCAAGCTCGAGGGCATCCGCGAGGGCGAGCTCAAGGGCAAGAGGGACACGCTGCTGAGGCTGCTTGCGCGTGCAGGGCTCGTGCTCACCGACGACGAGAGCGCGCGCATCGAGGCATGCACGGATGTCGCGACGCTCGACCGCTGGATCGATAACGTCCTTGGAGCGAAGACTGTCACCGACGTGCTCTCCTGACGGTCGATGGATGCGGCCCCACAAGGCGATGAATCAGACGGGCTTTGTCCGCTGACCATCGCCAGGCCGTTGGGCCGGCGTGCCATGGAGTGGGGAGCGGCGGCCGCTCGCCTCCGCCGACCACCGAGCGCAAGCGCGTCATGCGGCCCACTTTACCGACGAAGCCGCCAACCCAGCAAGCGCACGTGCATACCTGGCTCGGTGACAGATTCAATGTCGCCCTCGCAGTGCATTTCTCCAGCGCGTCGCCCCGTCGTCATCCCCGTGCGGACGCACACGGGTGTGTGCCTATTCCGTGTACGCCGAGAAGCCCCGGTGCCCTCGCCGAGCGCGTCGGCTCAGGTAGACCGCCATGACGATATTGATCACCAGGATGACGACGCGCGTCGGCCGCCATCCATGCCGGACGATGGCCATGATCTCGAAGGGGACGAGCGAGGCTGTCGCCCCGACGACCAGCCAGGGCGCCCACCGATAGCCACGGTGGAGCGACCAGCCCTCGATGAAGCTGAGCAGGGCGTCCGCCGCGAGCGCGGCGCTCACGACGCGGGCGCCGTGCGGCGTCGTGGCCGTCGAGAGCGCGTCCATCAGCGCGGCGCTCCAGGCACTCGCGCTCTCCTTGCCCAGGGTGACCGCGAACGCGTGAGCTCTGGCGGCGAGCCCGGACGAGGCCAGGCGGAAGAGCGCGATCGCCATCACGAGCTGCAACACCGATTTGGCGAGCTTGTAGACGATGATGACGCGCACGCCGAGCGCCTGCCGCGGAGGATGGGCCTGATCGTCTGCGAGTCGATCCCTCTCGGCCATGCGCTCCATTCTGGCACGCATCTCCCGCGAGCGGCGGCCCTGAGCGACCTCTCGGTCCCAGGTCGAGACCGAGGCTCACCTGGAGGTGGAGTCGCTCTTCTCGCGCCGCGCGTCGCGCTCGCGCTGCCGCTCGGCGACCCGGCGCGCCCGGTCGGCCCGCTCCGAGGCGATCTGGCTCGGGGACTTCGTGCCTGCCTTGATGGACTGCGCCGCCCAGAACTTCGCGGCCTCCTTGCTGGACATCGCGCACTCGTCGCCCTCGCTGCAGCCCATGCGGGGGCTCTGCCGCTGCGCGAGCTCCCGCGGCGCGGCCGCGCGCTCCTTGCGCTGGGCGGCCGCCGGCTCCCGGGTGGCCGCGGCCCCGGCCGACCGGGCGGCCCACGCCCCGCGCGCCCGGGCGCTCGAGGCGGTGCACTCCCCCGCCTCGCTGCAGTTCATGCGCGCCTCGGCCTTGCTCTTGAGCGGCGAGGCGCTCCTCTGGGCGGACGCCGCGCGCCCCGGGGCGGAGCGCGCCTCGCTGCGGCTCCTGTGGGCCGCCGCCGCGCGAGAGGCGCAGTCGGTGCCGGTATCCGAGCAGCGGATCCGCTCCTGCCCCCGAGAGAGGGGGATCGGCGCGGCGCGCTCGGCGCGCTCGGCGCGCCACGACCGTTCGGCGGCCTGCTCCCGCGGCGCGTGGCGGTAGGGCCGATCCACCATGTCGCCGCGCGACCGGTGGATCTCGATGTGCCGCGGCGCCCGCGCGGTGCGGGCGCCCTCGGCGAGCGCCACGCCGGCGCACAGGGACGCGCCGACAAGGGTCGAAACCACAACGGAAATTTTCATTGGACTTCCTCGCTCTCCAGCTGAGTGGGTGAACGACCCATGTCGTCCCCGGCGAGCGGGCGCCTGCCTGCGGGTGCTCGCCCGCCGTGAGCGCGAGGGAAGCAAGAGCGACACCACCATGGAATGGCGGAAAAGCGGCCGACCTCGGCGGCGCCGTCACGACGCTAACACCTCGCCCGGGCGCGCCGTCAGCGTTCCGCCGCCCGCCGCGCGCGCCACGCCGGCGCCCCCGCGCGGCGTCACCGCCGTCGGCGTGCCGGCCCGGAGCGGCTCGACCTCACCCGGACAGGCGGCGCCGCCGCAGCAGCGCGGTCCCTGACCGAGCCAGCGTTGCGGGGGCGCTGCCTGCCAGGGCGCAGCTGGCAGGTGCCGATCGCCCCCCCGGCCCCTGGCCAGCGCGCCGACCGGGCCTCTGGCAGGAGCACCGGACTCGGACCTGCGATGGCGGAGAGCGATGCTCGTCCGCGCCGCGCGGAGCCCGCCGTGAGCCGATGACCCCGTGAAGGCAGCGGTCAGCGCAGCGCGGTGGTGACGACATACCGCGTCTTGCCCGACTCCGGATCATCGCAGTTCTTGTAATACTCCCCGGACCGGTGGAGCTTGCTGCAGTGGTCCGCGCAGTCGCCGACGATCTCGATCATCCCGCAGCCCTCGAGCTCCCCGTCCGCGCCGGGGTGGCCAGCGGCGCAATCGCGCCGCGCCGCGTGCGCGACATCGACGTTCTCCGCGTTGTAACAGGCGCGCAGGTACGGCGTCTCCGCGAAGAGGTTCCCCCAGAAGGCCCCTTCGATGTGCGGGTACTCGTCGAGCTCGTCGGGGCCGACCTCGCGGCGCAGCGGGTTCTCCGCGGAGCGCATCGAGATGAGGACCGATACACCATAACGGTTCGTGTGCGCCGCGAGGCACGCGGAGACCATCTGCTTGCCGTCCGCGTCGAGCGGGCGCCTGTCCCACCGGTCGGCGAGGCCGAGGTGTCCAGCGTAGACCTCGCGATGGACCGTGCCCGCGCGGTCGGTCCAGGAGAAGCGGAACGACTGGGACTCGTTCAACGCGCAGCTGACCGTGTACTTCACGAGCGTCCGGAAGAGATCGCCACCCGCGCCGGGATCCCGGAGGGCGGAGACCGCCCGGGGGCTCAACGCGTTGTAGCTGAGCGCGTTGTAGCTGAGCGCATTGTAGCTGAGCGCGTTGTAGCTCAGCGCGTTGTAGCTCAGCGCATTCCCGCTCTCGATCGCTTCAGCGCTCGAGTCGAGCTCCTCTGTTCCGTCCGCGCCGAGCTCGAGCTCGGGCGCCATGCAGCCAGTAGCGACGAGAAGGATGCCTGCGCATCCAAGCACACTCTTGGTTTTCACGTGATGAGACCTCGGTAGCGAGCCAAGAGGAGCGCCCCCGCTCCCCGATCACAGCACGCCCTCCGGCGCGTCGCTCAGGGCGACTGCAGCCGGGAACTCTCCACGTCTATGCACAGCGTACGGCCAATCACGTCGGCTGTCAGCCCTTAAATTGCACGTCCCGTGCGGATTCACCCGTGGGACAGCGGTGCTGTGTTCCGACCCGTCCCGACCCACTGCGCCGCGAGCTCCAGTGTGCGCGCGTTGTCGGGGACGTGGGATAAAAAGCGCCTCCGCCACTCGGGATCACGGACGCTGGCCGCGCGATCGAGCAGCTTGTCGCGCGCCGCGGCGATGGCGGCGGCGGCCCGCTTCGCGTCGCCGACCGCGGAGAACGCCTCGGCGTGCACCAGCCGGATCATCGACTCGCCCTCTTCCAGCCCGCCGAGCGACTCGAGCGCGGCCAGGGCCTCGCCGGCGGCGGCGAGCGCCTCGCGCGCGCGCCCGAGCCCGATGAGCGCCCTGGCGCGGATCGCCGTGGCCGCGACGCGGAACGGCGACGCGCTCTCCAGCGCCTCGGCGAGGCGCGCCTCGCGCTCCGCCGCGCCGAAATCGCCCGCGAGCAGGGCGATCTTCGCCAGGTAGGAGCGCGACACCACCTCGGCGCGCGGGTCGCCGAGCCGCTGGCTCGACGCGAGCGCCGCCTCCTCGACGGCCCGCGCCTCGGCCAGCCGGCCGCGGTAGGCGAGGACCTGCCCCAGGCTGGCCTGCGCCGCCGCCGCCGCCTCGTGCAGGCCCATCCGATCGGCGGCCTCCATCACGGAGCGGAGCGCCGCCTCGGCGCCGCCGAAGTCGCCGAGCTCCCCGTACGAATAGCCCAGGTTCGCGCGGGTGATGCACGCGTTGCGGCGGTCGCCGACCTGCTCGAACGCCGCCAGCGCCGCCTCCAGGCCGGTGACGCAGGCGCCAGGGTCGCCCCCGCTCATCGCGCGGAAGGCGAGCGCCTGGTGCAGGCCCGCGACCACCTCGGCGCCGGCGCCAGCGCCCGTCGGCGCCCCGTCGCAGAGCGCGCGCTCCACCGCCGCGATCAGCGCGTCGACGACCGCCGGCCGGCCGGCGAAGGCCAGCGTCGCGGCGCCCGCGCAGAGGCACGTGCTCCTCGCGCTCTCGGCGCCCTCCAGCGCGGGCGCGGCGATCGCCTCGCTCATCCACCGCTCCACGCGATCGAAGCCGCCGAGCTTGCTCGCCGCGGCGACGACCTGCGCGATGGCCGCGAACCACGGCGCCGAGCCGGGCGCGAGGTGCCGCGCCGCCTCGGTCCCGCGCTCCTCGGCGAGCGCGAGGTCGCCGCGCCAGACGTGGGCCTCGGCCTGCACCAGCCGCAGCGCCCCCACCACGGCGGCCTCCGGGGCGCACGCGAGCCCGCGCTCGGCCCGCTCGATCGCGGCGCCGAGGTCGTTGCCCTCCAGAGCGTGCTGCGCCGCGCTCAGGTACGCCGCCGCGGCCCGCGCCGGCACGACGCCGCGCTCGAAGTGCTCCGCCAGCGTCATCGCGTCCGGCTCGCCCGCGCCCTCCAGCCAGGCGCCCGCCAGCGCGTGGCCCAGCCGCCGGTCCGCCTCGGTCAGCATCCCGTACGCCGCCTCGCGCACCAGCGCGTGCCGGAAGCGGTACTCGACCTCGCCCCGCAGCCGCCCCGGGCCGCGCCGGTGGATCACCTCGCGCCGCTCCAGCTCCGCGAGCCAGCGCGTCACCCCCGCCCCGCCGAGCAGCGCGCTCACCCCGCTCGGCCAGAACGCCTGGCCGAACACGCTCGCCGCGCGCAGCACGCGCCGCGCCTCCGCGTCGAGCGCCTCGATGCGCGCCTGCACCATCGCCAGCACCGTCTCGGGCAGGTCCGCGCCGTGGCCGGCCGCCACCGCCCGCACCTGCTCCTCCAGGTAAAACGGGTTGCCGTCGGCGCGGCTCACCAGCGTCGCCACGAGCTCCGCGCTCGGCTCGTCGCCGAGCGCCGCGCGCACCAGCCGCTCGCTCGCCCGGCGCGTGAGCGGCGGCAGCATCATCTGGTTGCCGAAGCGGCCCTGCGCCAGCCCCGGGAAGGCGTCGTGCACCTCGGGGCGGCCCAGGCCGAGCACCAGGAACGGCAGGTCCTTCAGGCTCCGGAGCGCCGCCTCCACCATCGTCACCGTGGGCAGGTCGCCCCACTGCAGGTCCTCGAGGATCAGCAGCACCGGCTGCTTCGCGCACTCGGCCCGGATGAACTCCTCCCACGACAGGCGCAGCTGATCGCCCATCAGCAGGCGGTTGCGCCGCGCCGCCCCGACCTGGATGTCGTCGTCCGGGAAGGGCGCGCCCACGAGCTCGCCGAGGAAGGCGCTCACGCGCCCCACGTCGAGCTCCCGGTGGCGCTCGACCCGCGCCCGCACCTTGCGCCGCCGCTCCTCGAGCGGCTCGCCGTCGACGATGCCCATCGCGCTCCGCAGCGCGCGCGACAGCATCCCGAACGCCGAGCCGGAGCTCATCGGGTCGCCCTGGCCAACCCACACCTCGACGCCCCCGCCGTGGGCCGCCCGCCCGCCTTCGACGTCCCGCACGCCCCGCACGCCCCGCTCGCCGCGCCCCGACACCTTCTCGAGGAACTCCTGCCGCAGCCGCGATTTGCCCATCCCCGCGGCCGCCACCACCAGCAGCGCGCCCGAGGTCGACTCCTCGACGCTCCGCTCGAGCTCCGCGGTCAGCACCGCGAGCTCCCGCTCCCGCCCCACGCACGCCATCGGCTTGCCGAGCAGCGCCGGCGCCGTCGCCACCTTGAGGTCGTCGCGCGCGCCGTGCAGGAAGCGCGCGCCCCCCTCGCAGCTCGTCTCGAACCGGCCGCCGAGCAGCCCCGCCGTCACCTCGTCGATCCGGACCGCGGGCGCGGCCGCCGGCTCGCCGCGCGCCGGCAGCAGCTGCACCGCGCGGTCGATCAGCTCGCCCATCGGGATGCGCGAGGTGAGCTCCGCCCGCCCGGTCACGAGCGCCACCGGCGCGCCGCCGAGCAGCGCGCGCAGCGAGAGCGCGCAGCGGGCGGCCTGCGCCGCGAGATCGGTCGCCGCCTCGGCGCTCGTCAGCACGAGCAGCGGCGAGCGCGCGTCGATGAGCTCGATCTGGCCCTGGTAGCGCGCCGCGAGCGCGCGCAGCTCCTCGGCCTGCTCGAGCGCCCGCGCCTGCTCCTCTTCCTGCGAGCGCGTCTCCTCCTCGGGCGCCGTGCGCTCGTGCGCGAGCACGAGGCACGTGACGCGCCGCTCGCTGCTCGTGAGCTCCAGCACGCGCACCGGCGCGGCGGGCTCGCCGCCGACCGCCGCGTCGACGCAGCAGAGGTCGACCGCGCCGAGCGCCTCGGCGACGGCCGCGCCGTCGCGGGGCCGCTCGTCCCGCTGCTTCGCGAGCATCCGGGCGACGAGCGCGTCGAGCGCCTCCGACAGCTCGGGGCGCAGCTCGCGCAGGCGCGGCGGGTCGTCGAGGAGCACCTTGACCAGCACGGCGAGCGCCCCGACGCCCTGGAACGCCGCGCGCCCGGTGAGGCACTTGAACAGCACGCAGCCGAGCGCGAAGACGTCCGCGCGCGCGTCGACGCTCCGCTCGCCGCGCGCCTGCTCGGGCGCCATGTACTCCGGCGTCCCGAGGACGGTGCCCGGCATCGTGAGCTGCTGATCGATCCGCAGGCGCGCGATCCCGAAGTCGAGCACCATCACCCGATCGAGCCGCCCGTCGACGAGGACCAGGTTGCTCGGCTTGAGGTCGCGGTGCACGACGCCCTGCTGGTGGAGGACGCCGAGCGTCGCCGCGACCCGCGCGACGACATCGACGCTCTCGGCCGGGGTGAGCCCCCGCTGCGCCATGCGCGCGGCGAGCGTCTCCCCGGGGAGCCACTCCATGACCATGTACGGCTGGCCGCCCGCGGTGACGCCGTGAGCGATGTAGCGGACGACACCGGGGATGCGCAGCGCCGAGAGCGCCTGCACCTCGTTCGAGAAGCGGCTGAGCTCGCTCTTGCCGGCGCGGCGAAGCACCTTGAGAGCCACGGTGTCGCCGGTGCGCCGGTCGCGCGCCCGGTACACGTGGCCCATCCCGCCCGAGCCGGCGAGGCCCTCGATCTCGAACCGCTCGTCGACGATCTCTCCCGCGCGCATCAACGGCCGTGGACCCAGCGATATCATGTACGCGGCTCGTTTCGCTGGGGGGCATTCCTGCTTTCGCGCTCGCGGGGTGGGCGCATGACCGACATGCCGTCTCAGCGCGTCTCTCCGGCGCGCAGCGTCATCGCGATCTCCGCGAGCGGCGCCTCGAACTTGTGAGACGGCTCATGATTTCTTCCGAGCTCACCCCCTTCCAGCGCGACGGTATCGGCGACCTCGGGTTCTGTCGTGAAACGCCATCGCCGCGAGGCGCGCATCCAGAAGATGGCATTCCGCTCGGGCGGCCCCCTTTTCCAGGCCGAGGTCCAGAGAGCCCACGAGAGCGCCGCCGGCCGAGGCGACGTGACCGGGACCTGGGCAGATCGGTCCCACGGGGCTCGGCGCCGATCGGGATGCCAGAGGCGCCCGATGAGCGACCGCGCGCGCCGCCGCACCCGCCGTGCCCCTCGCCCGCAGCGCCGGGGATCGGGATGCTGCTCTGCGTCATCCGTCTCTGCCTGGGCTGGGCTCGTCGCAGCCCCGATCAGGTTCTCGCCCGCGACTGCCTGGGGCGGCTGTCGGCGACACGGAAAAATCGACGGCTCGAATGAAGTTTTTCTGCCCTGACGTCGTCCCCGGCCCGGCGGCGGTCGCGAGCGCGCGCGACGCTCAAGGTGGCAGTTGACAACCACCCGCGGAGCTGCGATGTCTCTCGCCGAGCTTGCCCTTTCCTACAGGAGACGTCGGATGTCGATGAAGCTGATGAGTGCTGTGTTGGTGGGCGTCGGCATTGGCTTTGCTGGGGCTGCATGGGCGGCGGGCGGGCCGACGGACCTTCCCGCGTCCGTCACCGAGAAGAAGGATTTCGGCTGCGGTGCAAAAGGACAGAAGCCCTGTCCGATGCAGGGCTGGATGAAGTCGGTGATGCAGTCGGCGACCACGAGCGGGGACGCCGCGAAGATCGCGTCCGCGCTGGAGTACGTGGCGTCGAAGCCGCCGCCCGGGATGGCCAAGTGGGTCGCGATCTCGAAGGAGGGCGCGGAGAAGGCCAAGAAGGGCGACATCGACGGCGCCAAGGCGAGCTGCAAGAGCTGCCACGACCTGTACAAGGCGCAGTACAAAGACAGCCTCCGCGACGCCGCCTTCTGAGGCGTCTCTCTCCGTCCCTCCCCCTTACCTCACGTTCCCCTCGAATTTCTGCGCTCAGAGCGCACGTCCTCGCGGCGGCTCCGGCCGCCTGCGACGCGGCGGGCCCGCTGGCCTGCGACCGCCGCTGCCCCCGGCCGGCCTGCGCCGCCGCGCTGCCCGCGCCAGCCTGCACCCCCGCGCTACCCCCGCCCCGCGAGCGCCGCGCGCCTTTCTCGGCAGGCGCGGCGCCCGCGCCGCTCAGCAGCCGTCGCGGCCGGCGGCCTCGCAGATCTCCTGGGGCGCGAGCGTCCGGCCGAAGACGCGGAGGCTGTCGATCAGCCCGTCGAACTCGTCCTGATCCGACGGCTCGTCCGAGCCGATGTGGATCGGCTGCTCGCCCTCGGCGAGCACCGGTCCGGACGGGCTCCGGTCCACCTCGACGCCGTTCACGTAGAGGCTCTGCGTCTGGCCATCCGAGAGACAGGCGATGTGCGTCCACTTCCCCGGGAGGACGGGGTAAAGCACGTTCTGCTCGACGCCCATGGTGCAGCGGACCAGTCCGCCCGGCATCAGGAAGAGAGAAGGCTTCCCGCCGCTGTCGATCACGGTGTAACGCTCTCTCAACGGGATCGAAGCTGGATTGATCCAGACATCGATGGTCATCGCCGGGGCGGTCCACGCGGCGTCGTGGCCGAAGCGGAGGCGGCTCCCCCGCGTCATCCTGAGCGCCTGGCCGTCCTTTCCGGGCGCGTAGCTCAGGTCGCGCTCGCGATCGGGCGTGAAGTGGTGCTGCGAGCCGTCGCCGGGGTTCCCCTCGAACGCGAAGCACGCGATGAGCGACGCATCTGCCGCCTCGCACAGCGCGGCGGGGCGCTCCTCCTGGGGGAGCTCGTCCTCGGGGCGCCCGTCCTCCGGGCGCTCCTCTTCGGGTTCGGGGAGCTCGTCCCCGGGGCGCTCCTCTTCGGGTTCGGGGAGCGCGTCCCCGGGGCGCTCCTCCTGGGGGCGCTCCTCTTGAGGGCGCTCCTCTTGAGGGTCAGGCTGCTGCTGTTCGGTCCGTCGTGGCTCGCCTGTGCCTCCGCGCTCGAGGACACAGCCCGAGGAGGACAGCAGCACAACGGCCATACCGGCCAGGCCGTGCGTAAAGAGATTTGACGAGCAAAGCATCATGAATCTCCTGAGGGCCGTCAGGGTAACTCAGAACGCCGCGCCATGTCACCGCGCCTCGCAAGAGAATGCCATCTGTGTAGGCGCGCCCCCTCTGGCCGGCCCCGCGCAGCTGCCGTGAGAGGAAAAATGAACCACGGAGGCGTGGAGATTTCTATCGCCGATCTCCCCTGTTTGACGCATCCAAACGATGCTCACTCGGCGGTGTGATACTGTCTACACCACGCTGGCTCCTGGTGCAGGACCTCTGATTGCACGGGTCCACTCCTTCGCGTCAACCTGTCCACACCACGCTGGATGTGCCGCGCTGGATGTGTCCCGCGCTCGGCGCTGCGGTCCTGCCGCCCGCTGTGCTTGCCCGGGCGATCGGTAAGCGGGGACGTGCGCTTCGGGCCCGGCAGCGACGATGGTTCCAGGCTGGGAGAGGGCGCTGCCCGGTTGTATCGTCTTCTGCGTTTCAGCGCCTGCGGCGGCGCGCCAAGAGGGCGCCCAGGGCCACGAGGGCAGCGAAGCCGCGCCCGCTGTTCTCCGCGGATCTGCTGGCGGCGCTGCAGCCGCCATCCGGCTCTTCGCCGCCGCCGGTGCCGCTCACGCCACCCATACCGCCCTGACCGCCGGTGCCGCTCACGCCACCCATACCGCCCTGACCGCCGGTGCCGCTCACGCCACCCATACCGCCCTGACCGCCGGTGCCGCTCACGCCACCCATACCGCCCTGACCGCCGGTGCCGCTCACGCCACCCATACCGCCCTGACCGCCGGTGCCGGCCACGCCGCCGGTGCCGCCGCCGGCCTCGCCCACTCCGCCCGCGCCCCCCATTCCACCGTCGCCGCCTCCTCCGCTTCCGCCGGAGCCGCTGGCGCCGCCCATTCCACCGGAGCCACCGGCGCCGCCGCTTCCGCCGCTGCCCTCCGGGGTGACGCCGCCCTCGTAAATCTCCGCGCTCCCATGCGCCTCGGGGTCGCCGTCTCCGGACGAGCAACCTGCCAGCAACCCCCCGAAGACAAGGACGCGATTGCCTTCGAGCAGCACGGACGACGGCGCGTCGCGTAGCCTGCTCATGTTCGGCACCGTCGACCAGCCATTCGTCACGGGGTTGTACACCGCGGCGCTGCGGAGGGTGCACTCGCTGCCGCCCGTCCATTCCTTGCCGCCCGCGATGAGCACCATTCCGTTCCCGAGCAGCGTGGCCGTGTGACGTCGGCGCGCGACGTCCAGCGGCCCGGTCACGGTCCAGTCGTTCGTCGCCGGCTCGTACACCTGCGCGTGCGGGACGTTCGGCGCGCCCGTGACCAGCACCCGACCATCGCCGAGCAGCACCGCCGTGAAATCGGCGGGCGGCACGAGCAACGCCTGCGTGGGCGTCCACGTATTCGTGGCCGGGTCATACCGATCGGCGCCGTCGCCGCTCACCACGAGCACGCTGCCGTCGAGCAGCCTCGTCGCCTCGTGCCCGGAATGCGCGAAGGTCAGCGTCCCGGCCGGGGAGAAGGTCCCCGTGGCCGGGTCGTAGAGCTCCGCCGTCGCCGGGTTGCCCGCGCCGCCGCTCACCAGCACCTTCCCGTCGTGCAAGAGGACCGCCGAATGCCGCGAGCGCGAGGCGCCGAGCGAGCCCGTCGCAGACCAGGATCTCGTCGTCGGATCGTAAAGCTCGGCGACCGCCGTCCCGCCGCCCACGACGAGGATACGATCGTCGGGGAGCCGCAAGAGAGCGACGCTCGGGTCGTGGTGCGCGACCATGGCGCCAGTCAGCGTCCATGTATCGCTCGCCGGATCGTAGGCCTCGGCCGTCGACGGAGAATCGCCGCCCACGACGAGGATCTCGCCTGTCGAGACCAGGATCGACGCCGGCTTGCGGCGCGCGTGCGAGAGCGGCGCGACGTCGCTCCAGGCGTTCGTCGCCGGATCGTAGAGGTTCGCGGACAGGGTATCGTTCCAGTCGTTGTCGTACCCGCCGGCCACGAGCACGCGGCCATCGGCGAGCTCGGCCCACGCGCCTTCGTGCCGCGGCACGGGCATGCTCCCGGCCGGCGTCCACGCGGGCCCGCAGCCGACAGGCGCATCCCCGACGCAAGCGCCCGCCTGGCAGACGCCGTTCGCCGTGCAGCCGTCGGGGCTGCCACAAACGGCGCCGCTCAGCGGCGTGCAGGTGCCATTCGCCAACGCGCCCGCGGTCACCGCGCACGCGTCACACGAGCCCGCGTCACACGCTGTATCGCAGCAGACCCCGTCGACGCAGAAGCCGCTCGCGCATTCGCCCGCGAAGAGGCAAGCAGCGCCCGGCGCCGCGAGGGTGAGCCTCTCGACGCTCGCGCTCCCGCCGCCGGCCACGAGCACCCGCCCGTCTGCGAGCGCCGTGGCGGTGTGGCCGCTCCGGTCCGTGTTCAGGTACTTGCCGAGCGACCACCTCCCGCTCGCCGGATCGTAGACCTCGGTGAGCGCGCTGCCGCCGGCGACAAGCACCCGGCCATCGGCGAGCGGCGTGGCGGTGTGCCTGTAGTGGGCGACGTTCATCGGCGTCGCGCTCGTCCAGGTGTTGCTCACCGGATCGTAGAGCGCCGCGCCGCGGTTCGTGGAGGTGAACCCCTCCCCGCCGTAATCGGTGTAGCCGCCGGCGACGAGCACCTTGCCATCCCCCAGGAGCGTCGCTGTGTGCCCTTCCCGGTTCTGGATCGAGCCCGCGGCGGTCCACGCGCCCGCGCTCGGATCGTAGCGCTCCGCGCTGCCGATGGGGTCGCCGGAGGGGCCCACCCCGGCCACGACGAGGACCTTGCCGTCCGGCAACAGCGCGGCCGTGTGGGAGGAGCGCGCCTGCGCCATCGACCCCGCGGCGGTCCACGTATCCGCGACGGGATCGTAGATCTCGCTCGAGCTCATCACCCACTCCTCGAACTCACCGGCGGCCACGAGGATCCGGCCATCGGGCAGGAGCGTCGCGGTGTGGCGCTCGCGCGGCGTGAGGAGCGGCGCGGCGAGCGTCCATGTCTCCGTGGCGGGGTCGTAGATCTCGACGGCGTCGGTCGCGCCGCCGGCCACGACGACCCTGCCGTCCGGAAGCAGCGTCGCTGTATGGCCCGTGTGCGGCGTGCTCATCGACGCGACGAGCGTCCATGTCGTCGTGGCGGGGTCGTACACCTCGGCCGTGGCGCTCGCTCCGCCGGCCACGAGGACCTTCCCGTCGAGCAGACGTGTCGCCGTGTGCCTGCTCCGGGCGACGTTCATCGGCGGCGCCACGTCCCAGCGTGGCGCCGTGAGCGCGGCGGCAGCCGCCCCGATGCCGTGCTCCTTTGCGCGGCTTCGTGGGGCATCGGCGCCATTGCATCCGAGCGCCGCGGCGAGCGGCGCGGCGAGCAGGGCGGGGGCGAGGCGGTGCAAGAGTGAGGCTGAACGCACGCTAGACGATAGCGGCCTCAGCGACTTGGCTGTCAAGACGAAGCGACCGCCGCGGCGGACAGGGACCCGTGGAGTTTCCGTCCGTATCCAGGTGTGACGCTCACGTCTGCCGGCGCACGGCTCAGGTGTCGAGGCGCGCAAGTGCGGTGATGATGCGTTCGGCGGTGTCGGCGGGCCAGGGAAAGACGCGGCTGACGGCACGTTGGTGTGCGAAGCCGTGCAGGCCGAGCCACAGCGCGATCGCGTCGGCGACCGGGTCGGCGCTGGTGGAGCACCCGGCGGCGACGCAGCCGCCGAGCGCGTCGATGAGGATTTGCATGGCTTCCTTGCCGAGCGTGGTCAGGTCCCGCTCCGTCACGGAACTGTCTCCCAGGGTGGGCTTCCAGAGGCCACCGAACATGGTGCGGTAGCGCTCCGGGTGGCTCAGGGAGAACTCCAGATAGGCGTTGCAGACGGCGTACAGCCGCTTCCGTGGATCGTCGCTCGTCTCTTCCACGGCGCAGCGCAGCCTGCTCTCCAGCTCGGCGAAGGCCTGCTGCACGACGGCCAGCATGATGGCCGGCTGGTCGGGGAAGTGGGGGTAGATCGAGGGGGCGGCGATCCCGACCCGGCGGGCCACCGATCGCAGCGTGATGGCGCGTTCGTCGCCCGCCTCGTCCAGCAGCTCGACCGCCGCGGCCACGATGTCGGCGCGCAGGCGGGCGCCCTCTCCGCGGCGGTTGCGGCCGCGGACCGGTTTCGGTGCGGCCGACGCCGCCGTTCCGCTGTCTCCCATGGTGTCACCTTACAACCAGAAACTTACCGGCGTTAGCCCTCGCAAACTGAAGAAAACGTAATAAAAATTACATTATTTTCGTTACCCGCATCAATTGACAAGCGTTAGGTGACGGTCATAAGGTTACGTTCGTAAGGTGACGGCGATGGCGTCTCCTACTCCCTTTCAACACCCCATCGATCTCGGCTCGCACCCTAGACCCGGAGGTTCCCCCATGTTCACCGCCACCACCGACGCTTTCACCACGCATCCCTCGGGCGAGGTCGATAACCGCGCGACCTACATCAGCTTCGGACTTGCCTACGTTCTCGGCCACGGCGCCGCCGCGATCTCCAAGGGAGCCAGCCCCCTGCTCGCCTTGCCCGGCTGGCTTCCCATGACGCTCCTGGGAGCGGGGCTCGCGGTCGGCACCGTCTACGCCACCATCGCCGCCACGCGCGCCCAGCGCGGCGCGAGCGAGTCCGACGCCCTGTCCGGCAAGTTGCTCGGCGCTTCCTGGGTCAGCGCCTTCACCGCGCTGTTCCTCGCCATCACCGGCCTGGCGTACACCCTCGACATGCCCGACCTGCAGTCGATGCTCTGGCCTACCGGCTCCGGCCTCGTCGTCGGCCTGATCTACCTCGGCGAAGGCGCCGTCCGCCGCAACCTGCTGCACTACGGCCTCGGCACCTGGCTCGCCTTGGTCTCCACCGCAGCGCTCTTCCTCGGCACTCCCGGCCTCTTCTGGGTCCTCGCCATCGCCGGCGGCGGCGGCTACGCCGTCGCCACGGTCCTCGAGCCCCGTCGCCTTACCGCGCGCGCCGTGCGCGCCGAACAGCCGTGATCATGCCACCTGCCTCGACGCGATCACACCACCACCCGGTGCATCCCGGAGGGGCTCCCTCGGGCGACAGGAGCTCTCGCCTTGACAACCCCGGTCCGCTCACGATGTAGTGGCGGCCTCGGAGGTGCTGAACACGCGTCATGGCCGAAGACGACGAGGCAAAGCGCGTGGCGGTCTCGACCGGAAAGGCACATCGCTTCATCTTCAGCCCGAAGACCGAGTGCAGCGAGCTGTCGGGCCCGCACTTCGATTTCGATCGCACCTTCATTCGCCCCGGCGGGATGGACGCCCTCGGTTCCATCGCCGAGACGGTCAGGGCCAAGCCCGGCAAACAGGCGGCGATCTTCGGCCACACCGACACGGTCGGCGACGAGACCTACAACAAGAAGCTCTCCGAGCAGCGCGCCCGCCTGGCCTACGCGGCGCTCACCCACGACCCGGAGCCATGGGAGGAGCGTCATGCAGCCGAGCACTGGGGCACCTCGGCGATCCAGGTGATGCTCAACGCCGTCCACCCTCCCGAGGACAGGAACCCTCGGCTCGTCGAGGACGGCGTGCTCGGCCCCAGGACCAGGGCCGCGATCGAGCGCTTCCAGGAGCGCTCCGGCCTCGGGGTCGACGGCAACGCCAGCCCCGACACCCGCAAGGCGCTCTTCAAGGCCTATTTCCAGCGCTCGATCCCCGAGCCCATCGACGCGGCGCAGGTCCTCGACGTCGGCGGCTCGAAGTTCATGGGCTGCGGCGAGTACAACCCCTTCACCCAGGGCGTCGCCGACGACGCCAGCCGCCGCGTGGTCGTCATCCTCTTCAGCCCCGCGACCAGGCCGAGCGGCCTCCCGTGCCGCCTCGGTGACGTGGGGCCATGCAAGGGCAACCTCCGCGGCAAGGACGCGCCCCCGCCGCCGGGCGACAAGACCCCTCATTTCCGCTGCCAGGTCTATCGCGGCATCGCCGAGCGCTGCCCCTGCGGCCCCGGCGTCGAGCTCCAGCCGTTCGAGCTCCAGATCCATGACGAGCTGTACCAGCCGTCCGGCGACATCGAGTATCGCCTCACCCTGCCCTCTCAGGCGCGGGTTCATGGCAGGACCGACGCGAAGGGCTGGATCAAGAACGCGGTGCCCAAGGGCCGGCAGCTGATCGCGGTGACCTACACGCCCGAGGGGAGCGACCACGAGATCACCTTGCGCGTGCTCGTCACCGACGCCGACCCGAGCTCGGACGAGGCCATGCTCTGCCACCTGCGCAACTTCGGTTTCACCCACGACGACGACAGCGATCGCGGCGCGATCCTGCGCTTCCAGGCGGCGAAGGGCCTCGAGCGCTCGGGGGAGCTCGACGGTCCGACGCGCGACGCGATCCGGGGGATCATCGAGGGAGGGGACGACTCCATGCACGAGAGCCTGCGGGAGGAGATGGCATGAGCGTCGTCAAGGCGGCCCCCCGCTTCTTCTATTACGCCATGGCCGACGGCACCTCGGCCGTCGACAGCGAGGCGTTCGGCAAGCTCCTCGACGCCAAGGGGGGCGCCACGGGCTGGCGCAACCTCCTCGACCTGCTCGACCAGGACCCGGCCGAGCCCGGGCGCCTCGTCGATCCCAGGCACGACTTCCTGCCCATCTACAAGCTGAAGCGCTCCGGCCCCCTCGCCGCGAAGGACCCGAAGGGCATCGCCTGCATCTGCCCGGGTGGCCTGAACGGGCTCGGCAAGGACGGCATGTGGCAGAACTTCCGCGGCGGCGCGGCCGTGAATTTCCCGGAGCTCAAGGGCACGAGCTGGGAGAACCTCACCGGGCGCCACGCCGGCGCCGAGCTCTCCGCGAAGTTCCTGAGCGAGTTCATGCTCGATCCCGTGGTCGAGGTCGACGGCGCCAAGAAGCAGATCGCGAGCGGCGCGGCGGCCGGCGCCAAGGGCACGCTCTTCCGCGCCAGCCTGCTGTACATGAGCTCTCACGGCTGGCTCGGCGGCTTCGCCCGGGGCGACATGAACCCCGAGCACCCGGCGGCGCTCCCGCACCCGACGGCGGGCATCACCGACGACCCGCGCGAGGCGTACATCCCCATCAGCGCGTATTTCGTCGCCGGAAAGTTCGACGCGGCGGGCCGCGCGTTCAGCGGGCCGGAGTGGATCATCCTCGCCCAGTGCTCGACGCTCAACAACACGACCTGGGCGATGTGGGCGCGCGTCATGGCCCGCAGCGCGCCCCAGGTGCGCGGCATCCTCGGGTACGAGGAGGCCTCGCCCGCGGCGGTCGCGTCGATCTCGATCGCGACCTCGTTCTTCACGCACCTGAAGAACAAGAAGACGTTCTACGAGGCGTGGAAGGCCGCCAACACCGGGCAGAACTGGGCGGCGCTGGTCCACGAGGACGCCATGGACGACACCCTCGAGGGGTGGGCGGCGCGCAAGGCCCTCGGCAAGAAGGACCTGTCGAGTTACCTGGGCTCCGCGTCGAGGGCCCCGAAGCAGGTCAAGGTCGTCGACCCGCCGCCTCCCTACCGCGTGCGGGTCTTTCACACGCTCAGCGCCGCGTACGGCGGCGGCACGTTCGAGATCAGGCCCGACGTGCTCGACAGCACGGACGCCGGGCTGTTCGACGAGAGCGAGT
Source organism: Sorangium sp. So ce321 (assembly GCF_051530195.1). NCBI lineage: Bacteria > Pseudomonadati > Myxococcota > Polyangiales > Polyangiaceae > Sorangium > Sorangium sp. So ce321. Next base: position 11,636,803 of record NZ_CP150329.1, read on the forward strand.
ACCGCGTGGAGATCACCCACCTGAGCGGCGGCAAGATCAGCCAGGTGAAGGTGCAGTGGATCCACATCCGCGAGACCTTCCATCAATTCGATCTCAAGGCCATCTTCAGCAGCTCCTCCGCCCTCGGCGCCGGCGCGTCCGTGAGCACCAAGAACCCCAAGGTGCTCGTCGCCGACTTCGCGACCCCCGCGAGCAAGGTCGAGGTCACCTTCACGGCGAGAGACACGAAGGGCCTCCGCGCGAGTGGCCTCGAGGGTCACCACTCCTACCTGTGGCCGCGGGTCCACGTGACCGGCGACGGCCTGGCCGATCAGCAGCACGACGCGAAGGCCCGTGGCCTCGTCTACTACGGAGTCTAGGGGAATGAGGGGAATGAAGACACGCGGCTGGCTCTGCTCGATCGCGACGCTGGTGGCCGCCTGCTCCTCCGGGGACCCAGCTGCGCCGCCGCGCGCGCCCGCGTCGACGACGGCCGTGGCGTCCGCGCCGCCATCCGCGCCGGCCGCGTCGGCGTCCGCGCCCGGCGCGCCGGTGTCCGCCGCCGCGTCGGCGCCCGCGCCTGGCGCGTCGGCGAGCGCGTCCGCCGCATCGGCGAGCGAGACGCCGCCTCCGCCGCCGGTCGTGGAGGTCCACACCTCGGCGATCCGTGAGCGGTTCTCGATCACGGCCTCGGGGGCGGCCACGCGCCGGCGGAGCCTGGGGATCCGGCCGGATGTGGTGGGGCATGGGCAGGTGGCGCCCGGGAGCCTCGAAGGCTTTCACAACGTCCTCCTCGACGTGGGGTTCTGCGGGCTCGCGCCAAAGGTGCGGGAGAGCGCGCCGGGCTACATCGTCATCAAGGCGGCGTTTCCCGACGTGGCGTGCACGGTCGAGCTGCCCGACAAGCAGTGGGACAAGGTCCCGAAGGCGAAGAAGGTCATCGAGGCGGCGCGAAAGCTCGAGGAAGAGGCGTGCGCCAAGGGGTGCTTGCCGTAGGCCGGCGGCTCGACGAGCCCCTCTCCCCAGGCCGCTCCGGGTGTGCCTTCCGCGGTCCATGAACCCAGCCGACCGACGTCGAGCCGGCCGAGGTGCTGAGGCTCACGGGCGCGACGTGATGGGCTGAACCGGCGTCGCGACTCGGCTAGCATGCTCGATGTGAGCGATGTCGGCCTCGAGAACGCGTGCCCCGAGGTTCGTGAGGAGCCCGACGGCATCCTGCGCGTGGAGGTCCACGGCGACCTCACGGACGACCGAGCGCGCGCCGTCGTCGGCGCGATGCGACGCGTGGCGGAGAGCGGCCGCGAGGTCCTGGTGCTCGCCGATACGCGTCACACGGGCGCCATCCCGGCGTCGGCGCGCAAGGTGATGGCGGAGGAGCTGCGCACCGCGCGCCCCGACGCCGTCGCGATCATCGGAGCGGGCTTTTCGCTGCGCGTGGTCGTGGCGCTCCTCGCGAAGGGCGTGCACATGCTCACGGGGCAGCCCTACCCCCAGCAGTTCTTCGGCACGGAGGGCGAGGCGCGCGCGTGGCTGCTCGCGCAGCGAGACGCGCTCCGAGCCAGGCGGCGCCCGGTCCCCTGACGCCCTCTGCCTCGACACAGCGCTTCGATACAATGAAGAAGGCGATGCGCCGCTCCGGTGGCGCCGTCGTCAGATCTGGGACGGGAGCTCGAGTACCTCGATGGTGCGCGTCGGGCGCACGACCTGAGCGGCCTCTGCGGAAGGAGCTCACCTCCCATCCCAGATGCGCCCGCGAGCGCTCGATGCTCCAGGTCGCGCGAGGGTGAAGCAACCGAGTTGGCGGCGAGCGCCGCTTCGTTGGCGAGACGTCGCGTCGAGACCGGGATATCGGCGGAAAAGACGCGGCAGGTGCGAGGGCACAGAGTTTGCCATGATCAGCTTTCACGATGCGACGAGCAATGCCCTTATGTTTTGCATGGATAGCGGTCACGGCTGCGGCGTGCGGCAGCCAGGATCCTTTGGCGGAGCCGGGCCCCGGATCCACGGCGCAGCTGAGCGTGAAGCAAACGCTCTCGCACCCCAACGACGGTATCATTCTGCTGGTGGTTGACGACGCGGACACGGCCGAAGCGGCGGCCCTGCGGGATAAGGCCGCGAGGAGCCTGCGCGCCGGGCTCGATGGGCATCTCGACTACGAGTGGGGATCGTGCGGCAGCGCCGACCCGGCCGAGTGGCACTCGATGAACCTCCGCGTGGTCGTCGTGCGGCCGAGCGCGCCGGATGGCGAGTCGCTCCTCACGCCCCTCGATGAGCCCTCGCTCGCCTGGATCAGCCACACCGCGACGCCCGCGGAGGCGGACGCCCTGACCGAGAGCGTGACGACCGCGCTCGGTCAGCGGCTCGCCGCGCCGGGCGAGGCATACGGCCCGCTCCGCGCGGCGAAGCGCGCCATGGATCTGGTCACCTTCGCGCGGCTCCCCGTCGATGAAGCGGAGAGCGCGCTCGTCGCGTCGTTGCCGACAGACGCTTTCGTGCAGATCCTCATCGCCAGTACACGAGACGACGAGGAGGCCGACGTCTCCGAGCTCACCCCCGACGAGGCCTCCTTGCCGGCCATGACGACGAGCGCCGTGGCCGGGCCGTTCGGCGCGTCGGAGGACGCTTGCTTGGTCTCCGCGCCGGGCTCCACGCGCCTCGAGGCGTGGGCCGACAAGGTGTCGGCGGAGATCGTCAGGTCAACCTGCGAAGACGAGCACATCTGGGGTCTCCTCCTGCACCCCGGCTGGGCCGATTGCGGTTCCGTCTGCATGAGCAAGCCGATCGCGGTGGCGGAGGACGGCCAGGCAAGGTGCCAGATCACGATCGATCAGCCCGATCACGAGGGGTGCGACGCGTCCCGTGGTTGGTTCGACCCGGAAGGCAAGCCGGCCTTCGTGGAGCGCAATGGCACGAAGCTTCGCCGCTGCGAGGTCGCCCAGCTCAGCGGCGACGATCTCGAGCGCTGTCGGCAGTCGCTCGATTGCCCGGAATGCGCGAGCGGGTTTTGCGTGACCGAGGTGCCGGAGCTCGTCGCGCGGGAGGTCTGCTCGGAGGTAGAGCATCTATGGCCGCTCCGCTTCATCGGCGGCGCGCGGAACGGCCTTGACGGCTACATCAACGTCACCTGTGATACGGCGGCCTCCGACTAGAACGAGGAACACAGTGGTTGTATCAGGACAGCGGGCTGCTCGGGCTGCCCTGACCGGCCCTGACGCCGGCGCCGGGCCCGGCGGTTCTTCCGGGGCCCGCGCGTGCGCGCCCTCCAGCTCCACCTCGAGCCCGCCGTGCTCGGAGGGCCGCAAGGTCAGGCGGAAGCCGTGGAGCTCCGCCGCGCGGTAGGCGATGTGCAGCCCGAGCCCCTGGCCTTCCGGCGCGCGCGTGCGCGCCTCGTCGGCGCGAGCGCGTCGCGCGACGAGCTTCGAGAGCGCGGCGGGGTCGATGCCCGGGCCGTCGTCGATCATGCGCAGAGAGAAGCGGTCCGGCGCGACCTTCCCTGCGCTCCGCCGCTCCGCCGTGCATCGAGGGCGCGCACGATCCTAAGCGCACGCCGGGCCCCGACGCGGCCCTGAGCTCCGCGTACGACCCGAAGCCCGCACACATCCAGAACGACGAGTTCGCCGGTGCTTAGGAGTTCCGTAAGAGATCCGGTCCAGGTTCACGAGGTGCGTGAGCCGGAGGGGACGACGCGGGGGGCCTCGCGGCGGATGAGCCGGAGGAACAGCTGCGAGGCCTCCCGGGGTGCCGAGAGCCTCCGGGGAGAATTGAAATTCAAGCCGGAGGCTGTCCGGAACCTCCGGGGAGAATTGAAATTCAAGCCGGAGGCTGTCCGGAACCTCGGGGGAGAATTGAAATTCAAACCAGAGCCTGTCCGGAGGAATGGTCAGTCTTGACCAGCCGACGCTCGGCGACCTCCGGGTTGAATTTCAATTCACCGGGAGGCTCTCGGCGACCCCTTCAGCAGTCTACGTTACAGCCCAGCTGAACCTCATCCACCTGGGACGGCATAGATCGACCCTGGCTCGCCAGCGACCTCGCCCGCCGGGAGCGTCGGTGATGCAGAGGGAACCAAGAGGAAGGGAGATCACTCCTCACGAGGGTGTCGCCATGGACGCCGCGCGCGATGAGGACCTGGCCGCGCGCGATGAGGACCTGCGCTGACGCGGCGCCCGCCGGAGCGCTCGCGGACAGCGGCGTGGACGCCCAGCCACGCTCGGAGGAGGCCAGTGCCGAGCCTGCAAGGCGACCTTCCGGCCGACGAGCAGCATCGCAACGGCAAGCGCGCGGACCGAGCTCTTGCTTTTCAGAGGGCCTGGGGCGAGTCTCGCGTCGAGGGCGCGGCTCTCCAGGGGCCCTATCGTCGTGACGGGGGACGAGACGACCGCTCTGCAACACCCTTCCTCAGGACACTCTCGACGTAGACGTTCACCTCCACTCCGGGAGATCTCATGACCCATCGCTTCCTTTTCTCGCTCGGCCTGCTCGCGGCGCTCCTCGGCAGCGGCTGTCCCGGCGGAGCGAACGGCAACGGCAACACGGGCGGTGGCCCCGAGCAGACGCCGCCAGCGACGGACAAGGATCCTCCGGAGCCGAGCGGCTCGGTGCGCTGCAAGCTCGGCCTCGCGGCCCACGAGGAGGGCGGAGAGGGGGCCGTCGCGCTCTCGAACGACGGCCTCACGGCGAGCGCGTCGGAGATGTCCCAGATCGCCCGCGCCGCGGCCAGCCACGTCGGGGGGCGCTGGTATTACGAGGTCACCGTCGAAAGCCTGCTCGACGGCGTCTGGTGGGCCCAGAACATCGGGGCCTCCGTGGAGGGCGTGATCCACACGGTCGGAGACACCGCGTACATGGGCGCCCTGTACAACACGACTGGCAACATCTCGAGCGGCGGCGACGGGAGCACCCGCATCGGCGGCGGCCGGGGCAGCGCCGTTCAGGCAGCGCCGTTCGCCGCAGGCGACGTCGTCGGCGTGGCCCTCGACCTCGACGCCGGGCGCGTCTACTTCAGCAAGAACGGCGCGTGGCTCGAGGGGATGGATCCCGAGGCGGACGCCGGCGGCGCGGAGATCCTCGTGCTTCCTGGCACGGGCGCGTACTACCCCGTGCTCTATCTCTCCGACGGTGACGTGATGACCGCGAACTTCGGCGCCAGCGAGTTCGCCTCCAGCGCGCCCGAAGGCTTCTTGCCCTTCGCCGAGGAGCTCGAGGCGGACGACGACGGGCGCTGCGTCGACGAGGGCCCCGCCGGGCTCCCCGCGCCGCCAGCGCCGGTGGAGGCCGCCTGCGAGGACTTCACCAGCTACGAGACCGCCGCGGAAGACGCGACGGAGCTCCACATCATCGGCATCCACGAGCGCGGCGAGGGCGGGCCCAAGGCCAGCGTGCACGTCTCCCGCACCTCGAAGATGGTGCTGGCGCTCTCCTCGTATGCGTTCACGCAATGGACCGTGACGGTCGATCCGGGCGCCCAGCTGCAAGGGATCGTGCTCGTGGGCCACGAGCCTTCCCGGGTGAGCGCGCCGGCCGGGATCGCCATCAACACCGTCATCTACAACGAGGATGGCTCCCGGATCGAGGCCGCCTACACGTGGCCGAACGCGCCGGGTGGCATCGACACGCCCGACCTGATCCGCTCTGTCGAAGAGATCACCGGCGTGAGGATGACGTCGTTCGGCGGCTGCCGCGACGGGGACTCGTTCACGGTGGTGGACGATCGATGAGCGTCGAGCAGCCTGTTCAGATTCCGCAGGCGCCGATGTTCGTCGACAGCCTCTACGCGATCGCGACGGGTCCGTCCGCCGAGCAGCGGTCCGCCGCGCGCTGAGCCCGGCGCGACCCCGGGGGCGGAGCGCCCTGCCCCGGCCGCGCGCGGGGTATGCTCGCGGAGCTAATGCCGCGGCGACCCAGGCTGATGCGCACCCTCCGGCGGACGCGGATCGCGTTCCTGGTCCTGCTGCTCGGCCTGACCGCGACGGCGCTGGTGTTCCGCACGATGCGACAGAAGGTCGAGGACGAGACCCGGGCCTATTTCGACGATCACGCCTACAAGGCAACGGACGCCCTCGCCCACCGGTTCCAGACGTACCTGGCGGGGCTGCGGGCCTCGCAGGGGCTCTTCGTCGCGATGCGCGACGTGAGCTACGCGCAGTGGAAGCGCTACGTCGAGACGCTCGACCTGCCGCGCAACTACGCCGGCATCAACGGGGTCGGGTTCGTGCGGTACGTCCCCGCGGACGGGAAGGCCGCCTACGAGGAGGAGGTGCGGCGGACCCACGGGGCGGCCGAGGCGACGTACGCGCGCTTCGAGGTCAAGCCGGCCAGCGATCGCCCGGGGTACTTCGTCCTCGAGTTCCTGGAGCCGCTCGAGAAGAACCGCCAGGCGATCGGCCTGGACCTCGGCTTCGAGCAGGCGCGGCGCGAGGCGCTGGAGACGGCGCGGGACACCGGGCGCGCCGCCGCGAGCGGGCGGATCACCCTCGTGCAAGACGCGGCGAGGACCCCGGGGCTCATGGTGGCGCTGCCCGTCTATCACCGCGACCTCCCGCACGGCACCGTGGAGGAGCGGCGCGCGGCGCTGCTCGGGTACGTGTACGCGCCGTTCCGCGCGATCAGCGTCGTCGAGGAGACGCTTTCCGCGGCCGTCCGGCAGACCTTCGACCTGACGATCACCCACCGCGGCGAGGTGATGTACGGGGGCGAGGACGGCCAGGACGCGCCCGCGGCGCGCTCGCTGTACCGCCGGGACTTCTTCCTCGATATCGCCGGACAGACATGGAAGCTCGCCTTCCGCAGCCGCCCGGGCGTCCACATGGGCTCGGGGCAGCGCCTGCCCGCGATCGTCCTCGCGCTCGGCGCGGTGGTCAGCCTGCTCCTCTTCTGGATCACCTGGTCGCTGGCCTCGTCGCGCGGCCGAGCCGAGGCGCTGGCCACGAGGATGACCGCCCACCTCCGCGAGAGCGAGAACCGCCTCCGCGAGCACACGCAGCTGCTCGAGATCCGCGTCGAGGAGCGCACCGCCGAGCTGAAGGTCGCCAAGGTGGCCGCGGACGCCGCCAAGGAGGCCGCGGACGCCGCCAACCTCGCCAAGAGCGAGTTCCTGGCGAGCATGAGCCACGAGCTGCGGACGCCGCTCAACGGGATCCTCGGCTACGCGCAGATCCTGTCGCGATCGCGGTCGCTCAGCGACAAGGAGGCGCAGGGGATCTCGGTCATCCAGCAGTGCGGGACGCACCTCTTGACGCTCATCAACGACATCCTCGACCTGTCCAAGATCGAGGCGCGCAAGATGGAGCTCTTCCCGAGGGCGCTCCACGTCCAGTCGTTCGTGCAGGGCCTCGTCGAGATCTTCCGGGTGCGCGCCGAGCAGAAGGGGATCGCGTTCACGTACGAGCAGGCGGGCGAGCTGCCCGCCGGCGTCCGGGCGGACGAGAAGCGGCTGCTGCAGGTGCTCCTCAACCTGCTCGGCAACGCGGTGAAGTTCACCGAGGCAGGGCGGGTCGTGTTCCGGGTGCGCGCGCTCGACGGCGAGGCGCGCGCGCTCGACGGCGAGGCGCGCGCGCCGGCGCAGCGCTCGCCCGGGGCCCTGCGGGCGCTCCGGTTCGAGGTCGAGGACACCGGGGTGGGCCTGAGCGCGGCGCAGCGGGAGCGGCTGTTCCTGCCGTTCGAGCAGGTGGGGACCGGCAAGCGGCTCACCGAGGGGACGGGGCTCGGGCTCGCGATCAGCGCGCGGATCGTCGAGCTCATGGGCAGCGCGATCCAGGTGCGGAGCGAGCCCGGGAAGGGCAGCTCGTTCTGGTTCGACGTGCGGCTGCCCGAGGCCGGGGAGTGGGCCAAGGCCTCCACGGTGGTCGCGCGCGGGCGGGTCACGGGCTACGAGGGCCCGCGGAAGAAGATCCTGGTGATCGACGACCACCCCGAGAACCGCGCCGTGCTGGTCGACCTGCTCGCGCCGCTCGGGTTCGAGGTGACGGCGGCCGAGGACGGGCAGGGCGGCCTGGCCCAGGCGGCGGCGTTGGCGCCGGATGTCGTGATCACCGACCTGCTGATGCCGGGGGTGGACGGCATCGAGCTGATGAGGCACCTGCGCGAGGCGCCGGAGCGGCGCGGGCTCGTCATCATCGTCTCGTCGGCGAGCGTCTTCGAGGCGGACCAGCACCGGAGCCTGAGCGCGGGCGGCGACGACTTCCTCGCCAAGCCGGTGCGCGCGGACGAGCTGCTCGACAAGCTGCGGCGGCACCTCGGGATCGCGTGGATCTACGCGCAGGAGAAGGGCGCGGCGAACGAGGCGCCGCCCGCGGGCGCGCCGGAGGCCGAGCCGCCCGCGGGCGGCGTGGACGCGGGGCTCGTCGCGCCGCCGCCGGAGGCGCTCGCGGTCCTGCTCGACCTGGCGAACAAGGGCCGGGTGAAGCCGCTGCTCGAGGAAGCGGCGCGGCTCGCGCAGGCCGACCCGCGGCTCCAGCCGTTCGTCGCGCAGATCCGGCGGCTGGGGGCGGACTTCGAGATCAAGAAGCTGCGGGCGATGCTCCGGAGCTGCGCGGACGCCGCGCGCGGGGTGGACGGAGCGCCGTGATCGGGTCCGACTTCCCGGACCGTCGGCGAAGGCCTCGGCGCGGCATCCCTTCGACCTGGCTCAGCCCGCGGGCACCACCGTGATCTCGCCGGTCGTGTACAGCGCGGAGGTGTCCCAGGCGAGCCCCGGGTCGAGCGCGATGTGGAGGATCACCTCGTCGAACTCCCCCGAGAGCTCGCCGGTCCAGTCGAGCAGCGCGATGGTGTCCCCGAGCTGGAAGGGCGGGACTGTGTCGCCTGCCGTGCCCACCTCCAGGCGGCCGCCGAGGCTCACGTCCCCGTCCACCTGCAAGATGGGCGGGGCGTTCGCGCCGAAGACGAAGTAGAACGCCGAGGCGCTCGGGCCCTGGGCGTAGTCGCCGGCGATGACCACCGAGGGCCTGCCGATCATCAGCTGGCCCGACTGCGTGTTCGCGAGATCGCCCACGAAGCTGCCGAAGCTCAGGTACCCCCCGGCGAAATCGAAGTGGCCCTCCTCCACCTCGATCGTCCCCGCGTTCAACGTGCCATAGGCCTCGATGCGCACCGAGGGCCCGACGTAAGGGGAGTCCGCGAACAGCGGCGCGGTCCGGAGGACACCGCCGATGCCGACGGTGCCATAGCGCTGGACGACGAGCGAGGGAGAGATGGAGTTCGACGCGAGGACCGTCACGTCACCGCTGTTGCGCCATGCCGCGCTCACGTCCCCCACCTGGACGAAGCCCCCGCCGCGGTCCGAGCGGATCTCGGTCTCTTGTGTCTCCAGGGTCCCGAGCGTCCCGACGTGGACCTCGCCGAACCCGAGCTCTCCCCCCACGCGCAGGAGCCCGTCGTTGGTCCAGGTCCCGCCCCAGCCGCTCACGCTCACGTAGCTCCGACCTGAGCCGTCGTCGCCCTCGATCCGGGCGTTCGCGGTGAAGAGCTCGCCCCTGTAGACATCCACCGTGCCGACGCCGCCCCCGCCGATGACGAACTCCCCCGTGGTGATCCACCGCGTCGCCGAGCCCATGACGCGCGCGATGCCCAGGGAGCTCGGGTAGGAGCCGAAATAAACGTTGTTCGAGAAGAAGCTCGCGCCTTGCCTGAGCTCGATGCGGCCGACCCCCCGGCGCGGGAGGAGCGTGGTGCTCCGGCTCGTCAGGGTGGCGTCATACCCCTCGACGAGCACGTTGCCGATACCGTCGATCCGCGCGCCGACGTTCAGGTCGTCGGTGGTCACCTGGGCACCCCTGCGGATGTTGACGAACCCCTCGGCTTCCGCGGCGCCCATGTCGAGAGTCCCGTTGTTGATCCACCGCGTTCCGTACCCGATGACGTCGACAACACCCACGCTGTACGAGGCGTACCCCACGTAAGCGCCGCCGCTGATCAGCCTGCCACGATGGCTGACGACCACCCGGCCCACCTCGTTTTGCTCCGTGCTCACCAGCAGGGTGCTCGCCCCGATCTCCCACGGGTCGCTCGGGCTGCCGGGCGACACGAACCCCTCGACGGTCACGTCCGCGCGGGCCACCCCTGCCGCGCTCAACGACGCTGCCGCGATCAGGACACCCAGAGCATGTCGAAGCTGCTGATTCATGGATCTTGCCTCTCCAGATAGAGCGCCATCGTCGAAAGCCCCGCAGCGGCGAGCCGGCCGCCGTGCCCCTCAGTCGCCGGGACGGCGTCACAGGACGCACCCGGCGAGGACCGCCGCTGGCAGGAAGAGCACGGCGCCCGGCGAGCTCTGCAATGAACGCCGCTACGTCCGACCGTCGCCCGGCCCGTGCATCTCGATCCCGCACTTCCGGATCGGGACAGGTGGGAATAGTGTCCCAACGCCCTGTGCGACGCAATGCGCCCGGACCACGGAGATCAAAATTACGACGCGCCGCAACCTGCCTGACGTCAGTGAGGCTTTCCGCTCATCGGGCGGCCGGTCTCCAGATCGAACGAGTCCCCGGCGCTGAGCACATGGAGCCGCACGTCAAAGAGGCTGAGCACCCGATCCCCCTCCTCTTCGCCGATGTTCGTGTGGCTGAGTTTGCGTCCGTCTACGACGTAGACTGCTCCTGTTCCCAGCGCGCATAGACGTCGATCTGGCTCGATCACGGCGGCCGTGTCCTCGTCGATGCCGACCCCGAGCAAGCGCGGGTTATGGGCGACGGCCCCGAGTAGACGGCCGAGCCTGCCGCGCTGGGCGAAGTGCTGGTCGACGAGGATGTCGCGCACCAGCCCGAGGCCGGGCGCCATGCGGACGGCGCCGCGCACCTTCGCGGACTCCTCGCCCGCCCCGCCCACGAGCATCGTCTCGCTCATCACCGAGGCGCCGGCCGAGGTGCCCGCGATCGTGCCGCCGCGCCGGTATACCGCGCAGATCGCGTCGGCGAGGCGGCTGCCCCCGAGCTTGCTCGTGATCTTGAGCTGATCGCCCCCCGTGAAGAACACGCACCCCGCGCCGTCGAGGATCTCCAGCCAGCGCGCCTCCCTGGCCTGCTCGCGCTGGACGATGTCGAGGTGCCTGACGTCGCCCGCGCCGAGCGCCCGGAAGACCCGCTCGTACTCGTCCCAGAGCTCGCCGGCGACCTCGCTCGCGAGCGTCGCCACGACGACCGGCCGCCCGGCGGCGCGGCTCACCACCTCGCGCAGGATCTCCCGCCCGCCCTCCTTGTCCTCGTGCCCCCCGATCAGCACCAGCGCGCCGCCGGGGCGCTCGGGCGGCGCGCCCCCCGGAGGCTCCCTGTCCGACCGGTCAGCTCCCCCTTTGCTTTCGACCATTCAACTCGACCTTTCGATTGCTCTGCTCGAGGAACCGCTCCGTGACGGCGAGCTGCCCTGCCTTCACCATCCGCCGCCCCCGCGCGATGACCTCGCGGATCTCCAGCGAGCCCCGCTCGAGCACGATGACGTCCGCGTCGTGGCCGGGCCGCAACGCCCCCTTGCGCGGGAGCTTCAGGATCCGCGCCGTGTTCGACGTGACGAGCGGCAGCGCGCGCTCCAGCGGAAAGCCGTGCTCGCGCACGACCTCGCGCAGCTGCTCGAACAGGGTGCGAGGGCTCGGGATCGACGCGTCCGACGAGACCGTCAGCCGGGCGAGGTCGCCGCCCTCGTCGCAGAAGAAGCGCAGCCACCTGCCGAGATCCTCCTCGACCGTGTCGACGTCGACCGTCACCCCCTCCCGCGTGAGCGCGACGGCCTCGCGCATCAGGGCCTCGCTGCGCTCGACGTGCGTCGGGTAGAGCCACCCCGGCTCGACGTCGTGCTCCGCGATGAGCCGGCGCACCGGCTCGAGCCGCCTCGGCCCGTCGCCCACGTGGAGGTGCGTGATCCCCGCCTTGCCGGTGAGGATGCCGCCCACGTAGGCGTCGCTCGCGAGCCGCGCGAGCTCGGCGAGCGACGGCTCGGTGCTGCGGACATCGGAGATCGCCACCTCGCCGGCCCCGATGACCTCGTCGACGAGCAGCATGTCGCGGCGCACCGTGCCCGTCAGGGTGACGGGCGGCACGTCGTAGCCGCCCGAGTACAGGTACGCCGATATCCCCTCTTCCTTGAACGCCTTGGCCTTCGCCAGGAGGCCGGTCATCGTCTTGGTCGTCGTGTCGACGCCGAGGCACCCCACCACCGTGGTGATGCCCGCCGTCACCACCTCGCGCAGCGCGATCTCGGGCGTCTGCGAAGCGAAGCCGCGCTCGCCGCTGCCGCCGAGCAGGTGCTCGTGGGGGTCGAGCAGGCCGGGGATGACCACGCACCCGCGCGCGTCGATCACCTCGACCTCGACCCCCGCGGCGGCCAGCGCGCGGCCGTCGACCGGGCCCACCCTGGCGATCCGGTCGCCGGCCACGAGCACCGGCGCGGCGCCCGCCGGCTCCGGCGCGTAGACCTCCCCGCCCTCGACGAGCAAGAACATCAGACCGCCGCGAGCGCTTCCTCGCGGCGCCGCGCGCGGACCCGGGTGCCGGACCGCAGCTCGGGCACCGCGTTCACCGCGACCGCCCCCATCCGGGTGAGCAGCTCGCCCATCGACCGCGCCTCCTCGGTGAACAGCACGATGACCTCCCCCGGCTCCGCCGTGGCCAGCGCGTGCTCGACCGCCTCGTGCTCGTCCGGGATGACCTGGCAAGGCTGCCCGGGCTTCACCTCCGCCACGACCCGCTGCACGAGGGCCGGGACCTCCCCGGGCGCGCGGCCGCGCCGGTCGCCGTCGTCCTTCACGATGATGCGGTGGAACCCGCCCTCCGCGATCTCGCACGCGCACTCCTCGAGCAGCGCGCTGGAGCGATCGCCGGGCAGGCTCACGATGGCCGTGATCCTCCGCCCCTCCCACTGCGCCGCGAGCGCGCACGTCGCGCGGAAGGCGCCGGGGTTGTGGCCGTAGTCGATCAGCACGTAGCTGTCCTCGAGCTGGTAGAGGTTCACGCGGCCGCGGTTCTTGCCGCACGCGTCGAAGGTCCTGAGCGCGCGCTGGATCACCTCGACCGGCACGCCCTGCGCGCGGCAGGCGGCGATCGCCGCCATCGCGTTGGCCACCTGGAAGAGCGCCGCGCCCGCGAAGGTCGCCGGGATCTCCGCGGCCTCCACGACGTGCCGCTCGGCGGCGCCCTGGAGCTCCACGATGGCGCCGTCCTTCAGGGTGTAGCCCGTCCCGCCCTGGGCGACGTGCGCCTGCAGCACCGGGCTCGACGGGTCGAGCGCGAAGAACACGATGTTCCGCGAGAGCTTCGCCATGCGGCGGTGCTGCGGGACCGCGGCGAGCAGCGGGTCCTCCGCGTTGAGCACGACCGTCCCGCCCTCGCGCACCCGCTCGGCGACAACCATCTTGATCCAGAGGAGGTCCTCGACGCTCTCGATGCCGTCCTGGCCCAGGTGATCCGGCCCGATATTGGTCATGACCGCGACGTCGGACCAGTCGTAGCCGAGCCCCCGCCGGACGATGCCGCCGCGCGCCGTCTCCAGCACCGCGATGTCCACCGTCGGGTCGAACAGGATCGTGCGCGCCGACCCCGGACCTGTCGTGTCGCCCGCCTCGACGCAGTGCCCGCCGACGTAGATCCCCTCGGTCGTGGTCATCCCCACCGTGGCGCCCGTCGCCCCGAGGATGTGCCCCACCATGCGCGTGGTCGTGGTCTTGCCGTTCGTGCCCGTGATCGAGACGATCGGGACGCGCGACGGCGCGCCCGGCGGATACAGCATCTCGACGATGGCGCCGCCCACGTCCCGCGGCTTCCCCTCGCTCGGGTGCTCGTGCATGCGGATGCCCGGGGCGGCGTTCAGCTCGATGATCGCGCCGCGGCCGAGGGGCTTCGCGATGTCCTCGGCCACGAGGTCGATCCCGCAGATGTCGAGATCGATGGCCCGCGCCGCGCGCTCGCACATGCGGGCCGTGTCGGGGTGGATCTCGTCGGTGACGTCGCGCGCGATGCCCCCGGTCGAGAGGTTGACGCTCTCGCGCAGGAAGAACCGCTCGCCGGGCGCCGGCACCTCGTCGAGCGAGCGCCCCTGCTTGGCGAGGCCGGCGCGCACCACGTCGTCGACGACGATCTTCGTCAGCACCCCGTTGTGCCCGCTGGCCCGCAGCGGGTTCCTGTTCTCCAGCTCGATGAGCTCGGCCACGGTGCGCTTGCCGTCGCCGATCACGTGGGCCGGCAGCCGCTCGCTCGCCGCGACGACGCGCCCGTTCACCACGAGCACGCGGTAGTTGCGCCCGCTCACCATCTCCTCGACGAGGACGCGAGTGCGGTGCTGGCGGGCGATCTCGAACGCCTCGCGCACCTGCTCCTCGGTCCGGAGGTTCAGCGACACCCCCTTGCCCTGGTTGCCGTCGAGGGGCTTCACCACGACGGGCGCGCGCAGCTCGCCGAGCGCCCGCGCCGCCTCGCCGGCCGTCCTCACCACGACCCCCTTCGGCGCCGGCAGCCCCGCGCGCTCGAGGAGCTCCTTGGTGAGCTGCTTGTCGCCGGCGACCTCGACGGCGACGGAGCTCGTGGTGCACGAGGTGGTGGCCTGAACGAACCGCCGGTGCTTGCCGTAGCCGAACACGATCAGGCTCTCGTCGTTGAGGCGCGACCAGGGGATACCCCGCTTCTCGGCCGCGTTGACCACGGCCCGCGTGCTCGGCCCGAGCGCCGTCTCCTCGGCCACCTGGGCGGCCTCGGCGACCTTCGCCGCCACGTCGTAGGGCCTGCCCTCGAGCAGGGCCGTGACGAGCTCGAACGCCGCCTCGAGCAGCAGGCGCATCGCGGCCTCGTTCTCGAACTCGACGACGACGTCGTAGACCCCGGGCGCCCCGGCGTAGACCGTCTTGCCGTAGGTCACGCCGATGCCGGCCGGCTCGCTCAGCTGGAGCGCGACGTGCTCGATGATGTGGCCCCAGTACGTGCCTTCCCGGAGCCGCTCGACGAAGCCCCCCGGCTTGCCCCGCGAGCAGTGGTGCTCGCCGAGGCCGGGCAGGACGGCCAGCAGGCGATCGACGAAGTGGGGCACCTCCGCGCTGCTCGTCTCGGCGAGGTCCTCGAGGTCGACGGTCATGCGGAGGACTGGCCAGCTGGCGAACACGTTCGGCCCTTGAAGCGTACGGATGGTGAGGATGCGCATGGGGCTAGCTCGGCTGTGTTGATGTCAGTCTACGACGATGGGTTTTCTCTCGAGCAGGTCGAAGCTCCGGCCGTGAGGGAGCGAGTGCAGGGTGACCCCGCAGAGCGTGATGCAGCCTCCCGGGCCTGTATCCACCGCGTCGTTGAAGGAGGCGCCGCCGGCGTCGACGATGGTGACCGCGCCGCTCCCGATCACGGTGGCGTTGTGTCCCTGGACGACGATGGCGGTGTCCTCGTCGATGCCGACGCCGAGGTAGTGGGGGAACAGGCCCACGACGGAGAGGAGCCGGCCGATGCGGCCGCGCTGGGCGAAGTGCTGGTCGATGATCACGCCGGGCAGGAGCTCGAGGCCCGGGCCGGTGCGCACCGCGCCTGCCCGCGGGGACTTCGTCTCGCCCTCGACGATCATGGTCGACGACATGACCGCCGCGCCGGCGCTCGTGCCCCCGACGACCATCCCCTCCTCGCACCGCCGGTGGAGCATCGTGTCGACCCCGGTGCCGCCGAGGCGGTTCATGATCCGGAGCTGGTCGCCCCCCGTGAAGAAGGTGCCAGTCGCCCGCTCGATCTGCCGCATGGCGGCCTCGTTGAGCGCGTCGTGGCGGGCCGCGATGGTGAGCACGGCGACCTCCGCGGCCCCGAGCTCCTGGAAGAGCCGCTGGTAGAGCTCGCCGGCCACCTCGGGCGTCTCGCTGGCCGAAGGGATGACCACGAGGCAGGCGTCCTGACCGCCCGCGAGCCGCACGAACTCGCGCAGGATGGTGCGCTCGCCCTCCTTGTCCTCGGCACCGCCGATGGCCACCAAGCGCGGAAAGACGGTTCCGGGGACCATTGCTCAGGAGCTCAGCCGCTGTCGTCCTCTGTCCGCCATATCTGTCGCAACCCCCGGGCCAAGCGGCGCCCCTGCTTCGTTTCAGGTTCGTTTCGGGCGAGACGGTCAGACCTGCACCATGGCAAAATGCCACATGGTGTCTGATTGCCTCTCTCTCCTGCGGTCGAGGCTGGCGCTCTGCCTCGAAAGGCAGCTTACAGTGCCCCGGTGCGCGACGCGATCGGCCTGGCCTGGCGGGCTCGGCCGAAGGAAAGGCTCGGTCCGGCCGGTCGGGCGCGCTCGTCAGGAGCGTCGTGAAGCGCTGCACAGGGAAGGGACGCGTGGCGGTCGCCCGCGTGCGGGTGGAGGCAGAGAGATTGAACCACAGAGGCACAGAGGGCACAGAGGGAGAGAGGGATGAAGATTCTCTCCTGTCTCCAGCTCTCTCCGCCCTCTGTGCCTCTGTGCCTCTGTGCCTCTGTGGTTCGATCTGTCTTCACCTTGAATCGCAGCACGCTCGCGACGCGCGGGCCCCTATACAGGGCAGCGTCCGGCGGATAGTCTCGCGTGCGCTGCCGTGAAGCCTCATCGATCTCCCTCTTGCGTCGCGCGGGCCGCCCTCGGCGCCCTCGCGCTCGCCGCGCTGTCCGGCTGCGGCTCGTACATCTCCGATTACGTGCCGCCGCCGGACGGACGGGCCCGCCCGGTGTACCGCGACGGGGCGGTCGTGATGGAGATCGGCGGGTCGACCCCGGCGTGCCTCTCGGGCGAGGACGAGCCGGGCGGAGCGCTCCCGCCGTACCTTGCGCGGGCCTCGCGCGAGCCCGCGCAGGCCGCGCCCGTGCGCTTCAGCGGCGGCTTCTGGGTGCCGATCTACTTCGGCCCGCGCATCGTCGTCGAGGGGCGCGGCGTGGCCCCGCCGCCCCCGCACCTCCACCGGCCCGGGCCGGGCGTCGCGCGGAGCCCCGCGTCGCCTTCGCGGGGCGTCCCGTCCCGGCCCAGCGGCAGCTCCGGCAGCGCGCCGTCGGGCGGCAGCGGCGGTCGCGGCGACGGTGCCGAGGCGGCCTCGGTCCTGCTCGCCACGTTCGCGGTCGTCGCGCTCGTCGCGCTGCCGCCCATCGCGGTGGGGCTCTCGGTGGGGCGCCCGGAGCGAGAGAAGGACACGGCGATCGCGCTCGACCACGTCAACGCCTTCAACGACCTCGCGCGCACCCCCGGCTCGCCGTGCGCCGTCGCGGCGCCGGAAGCGCAGGTCCCGTGAGGCCTTCGAAGCGGCCCTCGATCGCCCTGCTCGCGTGCGTCCTCGGCGGCGCGCACCTCGGCTGCACCCACGGACACACCAGGTACAGCCCGCGCGTCGTGGCCCGGGGCGAGCTCACGGCGAGCTACGACGACGGCTTCACGCTGTGGGCCGGCGGCCGGAAGGTGGCGGAGAGCTACCGTTACGACGGCCTGGAGCGCTTCGTGCGCTGCGTCCCCGAGGCGCGCGAGCACGCGCGTCAGGCGTCGCAGAGCGGCCGCTCCGCCACGACGCTCTCGACGCTCGGCGTGGTGCTCGGGGTGGGCAGCCTCGGCGGGCTCTCGGGGCTCTACTTCCACGACGAGAACGAGGCCGCCATGGGCGCGATCCTCGGCCTGGGCGTCGCCGTCGCCGCGACGGCCGTCGTGCTCGGGGCGCTCTCCAGGCCGGCGAAGGAGAGGGCGCACGGCCACGCGCTCGACGCGATGAACTACTACAACGACGCGGTCGGGAGCCTTGGCGCCACGTGCGACGATCTCACGTACCCGCCGCCGGCCGGGCCCGAGCCGCCCGTACCGCCGCCAGACCCCGGGACCTCGCCGGAGGCCGCGCCGCTGCCGGCTCCTGCGGCCGCGCCGCAGCCGACTCCCGGGACCTCGCCGGAGGCCGCGCCAGGCCCCGCTCCCGCGGCCACCCCAGGGGCCGAGTCGCCCTCGCCGGAGCAGCCGATCGACACGCCCGCGCCGCCGCCCCTGCCCGCCCCGCGCTGACCCTCATCACGTCACCCGATGGGCGGTGCCGCGGCGCCGCCTTGCAACTCCGCCGCCTTGCAACTCCGGACGACGCGCGGCGCGGCAATCCTCTGCTCGCGATGGTGCGCACACGTGATCACACGCGCACGTGAGCCGCCTGAGCAGCGTATACAACACAGGCGGCGGACACGCGCTGGTAAAGACGCATTACGGTGGACGCGAGCGCGACAGATCCGATAACGTCACCTATCGTCGGGCTCCCTGCGACCGCTCGCAACCAGCGAAGTTGTCGGGCTCGAACCACTTACAATGCAGGAGGATACGATGAGGTCTCACTCTCTCTTCGCGCTCGTCGGGCTGATCGGCGCGCTCGTCCATCCATCGCGGCCGGCCGTCGACGTCGACGGGGCCAGGGCGCATGAGGACGCGCGGGGTCACGGCAGCTGCAAGGACACGACCCCCGCGGGCTACGACGGCTTCCTCGTCTTCATGGCGAACGGCTCGATCCCGCTGTCAGACGGCTTCTTCCTGGACGGCGCGATCTTCCAGGAGCAGGTCATGGGGCGCACGCCGGCCGAGATCGAGCAGAACCGCGCCGACGCGCTGGCTTATTTCGAGACCCGCTTCGGCATCGCGGACGCCGACGCGCGCCCGGACGTCGGCTTCTTCGGCTTCTATGCCGATCCCCGGATCAACTACCGCGCGTACGTCATCTCGGGAGAGCGCGTGCCCCCGGAGGGCTACGAGGTCCATGACGGCGGCTGGATCGCCCTGGTCACCGATCCCGCCGGCCTGACGCTCGGCGGCGAGCTCGCGGGCGTCCACGTGCCCGCCGGCACGTTCTTCAGCTTCGGCGATTACAGCATCGAGGTGACCCGGCCTGGCCGCGGTCGCGATCCCGAGCCGATCGTCATCCATTATCAGTGCAATGACCCGCTCATCCCCCTGTCCAACGGGGGTGAGGTCTTCACCTGCGATCTGCTGAGCGACGAGTTCGGCGCCGGCAGGGCGCAGGGGATGACCTCGCCGATCATCGAGGACGGCGAGCTCAGGCCCAACGGCCGCACGGTCCTCACCTTCTCCGACGAAGGCGGCCTCTGACCCTCCCCGCAGCCCGGGGCGCGACCACCACGTCATGAGGGGCCCCGCAGCAGGCGCAGGGCGCCGAGCAGCAGCGCGGCCGCGGCGGTCCCGGGCCGCGCGGCGCGCACCGCGGCCGGCGCCGCGAGGCCGCGTCGCGACGCCACCAGGGTGTCCAGCGAGGAGCGCTGTGGTCGTCGAGCCGCCCCGTGGCTCCACGCCTGCTACCCTTTTTTCTCGCGCCTGATTCGTCCGGGGCCCCCGGGATCTCCCGCCGTGATAGGACCGTGATAGGGAGGACATTTTACAATGTCATCACATTCTGCCGCAGGCTCCGAGCTCGGCCGAGGGTTCAATCCGTTCGAGCCAGGGTTCGCCAGGGATCCTTTCGCTTTCTATGCCCGGGCGAGGCGCGAGGCGCCCGTGTGCTACAGCCCGCTGTTCGATTTCTGGCTCGTCACCGGGGCCAGCGAGATCGTCGAGATCATGAGGGATCCGGCGCGCTTCTCGTCCGTGCACAACATGACGCCGATCATCCCGCTCGCGCCGGAGGCGGAGGCGCTCCTCGAGCAGGGCAGCTCGGGGGGGTCTCCCTCCCGGAAGGGGCGAAGCTGCACCTCGTGTTCGCGTCGGCCAACCGGGATGAGACGGTGTTCGAGAGCCCCGACAAGTTCAACATCCACCGCGAGAACCCGGGCCGTCACTTCGGGTTCGGCCACGGCGTCCACAGCCAGGTCTGGGTCCTGCCGAGGAGGGCGATGCCCAGAAAGCCGCGCACCTTCAGCTTCTTCCCGCCCTCGATCGCCTCGAGCTTGCAGCTATAGGTCTCGCCGTTGTTCGGATCCAGGATCGTACCGTCATCGTACTCGTCGTCATCGCGGACCATGTTCTTGATGATGACGAGCCCCAAAAGGGGCTTGTTCTTGTCGGCACCCTCACAGGCGGTGCAGAGCTTCGGCTTCCCCTTCTCGTCGAGCGGCTGCTTCAGGCTCACGATCTTGCCGAAGATCTTCCCGCCCTTCTCGTAAATCTCCACCACCGACTGCTCGACCCCCTGCGCATCGATCGTCCGCCACTGGCCGGTCACAGGGAGAGGAGCCGCGAGCACGAGCACCCGGGGCGTTCACGAGGCGATCGGTCGGCTGCGGGTTCTCGGCATCACCACGCTCGGATCTGCGCTCATCGACGGGACGGCGGAGCCGGCAGGGCTCGCGGTGGCGCTCGGGGGGAGCGCTGCTCGCCCCCCGCGCCGTCGTCAAGCCCGGGCCTTGACAGCGCGCGCGCGCATGATAAACAATTGTTTCAATCGATTGTTTAATACGGATCGCCGAAGGGGTCTGGCTCCTCGTGTCGGCTTCGCCCTAGAAGCGCCGGCCGCTCAGCGGCGGAGGCCCAGGCTCCGCATGCGGGTGAACGCGCGTGATGGCCGGCGTGAAGCGAAGGCGCGCGGGGCTTGAGGGCTCGGCGGCGTGGTTTTTCCGTCATCAGCACGAGAGGGAGCTGCGCTCGGGAGGCTTCGGCTTGCAGGATCGGGCTTGTTTATTTTCATCCCCGTCGGTGCGACGCGGCGATTGAGGGATGGGGTGACGGAGAGGACGGACGCAGCTTGGTGCCGCGATGCACGCTTCCCGTGTGCTCGAGCCCTGAGCCGGTGCTTTCCTCGTTTCAAAGAAGAAGTTTGGCTCATGATGTCGGTTTCCAAGAAGATCGAGTCTAGAAGCCTCGCTGGCGTACTCGCTGGTCGTGTCGTTCTGGTCGCCGCTCAGGCGTCGGCGGGCGTGGTCGTGGGTAAGCCCACGCCGCACGGCAACACCGTGTACCCCGAAGCCCGGACAACCATGGCTGGCGGAGCGCCCACTTCAACATAAATTCCCAGATGCACTTGCCAGAGAGCAGGCCGGCGACATAATCGTCGCGCCATCAACACTGGCGACTCTACTCGCCCGCTTCATGCCTGCTTTGTGATTTTTTTGCGATAGCTCAACACATTCAAGCAGCAATTCACGGCCAGGACGACGTGACGTTGCTGGCGGCGTCACGCTCGCGCATCTCGTTCCTGTTTGTATAGAAGGATACTTGTACATGAGATTGAAGCATCTTCCGTACACCTCGACAGCGATCGCATCGATTCTATTGCTCGGAGCGGTGGGCTCGGCTCACGCGGCTGTCTTTCCTGCGAGTTCGTCCAGTGGTGGGCCCGGTGTGAGCGGGTGCACGGGCGGCACGAACTGCACGAATGAAAGCTGGGGTGTCGACCTCAATGACAATACCGGATTTGTCTGGAACGTAGCGGGCGGCGCCGGCGGCGATGCGGACCTCTATGTGAAGATCGCCGTGCTGTCGCAAACCAGAGCGATGAGCCTCTGGTTGAACGGCAGCCAGATTACCGTCATCACGTCCACCGCCACAGAGAGCCCGCGCCCGAACGGGAAAGAGTTCGGCCCGTTCTCGGTGACGCTCCAGGCCGGCAACAACACGGTAGAGCTGCGGGATACACAAGGCACTGCGGAGTTCGATGTGCATAGCCTGCGCGTCGAGCCGACGAATGCCGGCGATGATGAGTTTGAAATTGGACTCTGGCGACTGATGTCCCGCGCCGACCGTGGCACGTTGAACCGCGATGCCATCACCGGGCAGCTGGTCGGCGCCGATTACTCGGGCGATGACCATCAACACTGGCGCTTGATCGGCGTTGGTGCAAGCAAGTATCAGTTTTTTCACGAGGAAACCGGCCAGTGCTTGGTTGCGTCGAGCGGCACGACGGTGCTCGGCGGCTGCAGCGGCAGCGCAGCGGAGTGGACCGTGGAGACCTTGCGCGCCCGCACGGTGGAGCGCCCTGCGCTGTATCGCTTGCGCTCAAACGGGAACAGCTGCGCTATCCCCAACGGCGGCGCACAGCCCACCCTGGGAACCTGCAACGACAGCGCACGCTGGTACCTGGAGCCTGTCGGCTTCGGTGAGCGTCTCGCGAATGTAGAGTTCGATTTTCATGGGCTTCTTCTCGTCAAGCCCCATACCGACGTCCCTGGTGTCACGCAAGGTTCGCTGTCGACCAGCGTCGTCGACGCGGTGCAGATCGCC
Source organism: Sorangium sp. So ce321 (assembly GCF_051530195.1). Lineage (NCBI taxonomy): Bacteria > Pseudomonadati > Myxococcota > Polyangiales > Polyangiaceae > Sorangium > Sorangium sp. So ce321. Next base: position 11,658,859 of record NZ_CP150329.1, read on the forward strand.
TTCGAAGATCGGGTGGCTTACTGGATGGATCTGATCACCGACGGCCGGGTCGCATGGCATGGCTCCAGCGTCGTATCCAACGATCCTATCACGTCGTTGTCGGGCTCGGGTAACGATAATTATTTGCCGGCGGCCATCCACCTTCAGCAAGACGTGCAGAGCTTCGTGCCCCGTGGCCAGTACGACACCGTGCAAGTGTTTTTCACGCCCGGTGACAGCAAGCCGGGGGGCTGGGGGTGGGGCCCGGGAAGCAGCTACGAATCGAACTACACCCTGTGGACGACGGTGAACGGGAAATATACGGTCGCCTCGGACTGGCTGTCCACCGTCAACAGCGAGCCTGTGGAAGTGTTCATCCATGAACCCATGCACGGCTTCGATGGGTTTTACGAAGAGCTGGGGATCCCGCTTCCCGAGGGGCTATTGGATGGAGGAACTGCCCCGAATCGTTACTCCAGCTCCGGCATTCCGGGCCGTTCGTGGTTGCACTGGTACCGCGACTACTGGTTGGGGACCGTCATCGCCTCCGATGACACCTACCGCGGCTTCGGCCCGCGCGCGTTCGCCGAAATCACGCCGAGAGATTACGCGTCGAGCCCCGCGGTGGACGAGTACAAGATCGTGCAGCACACCAGTGGCAAATGTTTTGCCCCGGAAGGCGGCGCCACGATGCCGGCTAACGACACGCCGCTGGTGCTGTCAAGTAACTGCAGCACGCTTGCCTCTTCTTTCAGGGTTCTGTCCAGCGGCCTGCTGAAGCATGTTCCGAGCGGACTTTGTATTCACCCGAATCAAGGCACCGCCTACAACGGCGTTGACCTGATCCTCAACCCCTCTTGCGCTCCCGAAGTACGCCTCTCTTTCGACGTGACGTCCGGTGGGAGCCTGCAAAACAGCGAAACCGGCCGCTGCGTTCACCCGGAAGGCGGATCGGCGACACCCGCCGAAGGAACCAACCTGATTTTTCACGACGGTTGTGATGAAGAGCGCCTGCGCTTCAACCTCGTATTGCAGTAAAACAGTCACGAGCTGCTAGCATGCTGTTTGGGGCCGACGCGCAGACGTGCGAGTCAGCGGGGAGCGTCGCGTCGTATTCGCAGATCCTCCAGGCGACGCACGGCTGACTGCCGATCTCCTGATCGGCCTCCTGCGTCGGCTCTTCCTGCGCCAGCTCCTCCGCCTGTCCCTCGTCCACGTCGTCCGTGGTGACGCCTCACGCCACGACGGCGAATCCCAACAGCGAGCACGCGACGATCGCACGAATGCCTCTCATGAGCGCTTCTCCTTGGCTGTCCCGATGGGACGCTCTGTTCATTCCAGCTTCCCGGCGGGCGCCCTGGGCTCCGAGCCCCCGCCGTCGTGCGGGTAGGCTGAAGCACCCGCCGCCAGACGTCGAGGCGCCCGCACGCCGCGACCGCGGCGTGATGAGGGGGTGTCGAGCGTGTGAATCAGCGCGCGATCCGGCAGCGACCTGAGCAGTCGCTACCGGTCGCGCCTCACCCCGTCGCTCACCGCGTGCGGCGAGCGGGCACGGCCGCGCCCTTCCGGTCCTCCGGCTGGCAGCTCGGGCAGAAGATCGCGTCGTAGCCGTGGACGCTCGCGCGACGGAGCTTGTCGCCGCAGCGCGGGCAGGGCTGGCCCGGGCGCCCGCGGACCTTGAGGAAGTCGCGCAGCTTCTCGTCGAGCGCCGGCGCCCGCTCCGCGATCGTCCGCGTCGCGCCGCCGAGGACGCAGGCGATCGCCGCGTGCATGCGGTCGAGCTCCTCGTCCGACAGGCCCTTGACCGTCGCCTTCGGGTGGATCTGCGCCTCGAACAGCACCTCGTCGGCGTACGCGTTTCCCATGGAGTCGAGCGCCGCCTTGTCCATCAGGAAGTCCTTGGCGAGGTCGCGCCGCCCGCGCGCGACGGCGCGGAACGCGTCGGGCGTGAACACCTTGGGATCGAGGACGTCGAGGCCCACGCTCGCGAGCCCGGGGATCTTGTCGTACTCGCCCCGCCCGAGCACGTACGCCTTGCCCATCTGCACTTCGTCGCGATACCTGAGCTCGCGCCCGTCCGCGAGGACCAGCGAGAAGGCCAGATCGGTGGGAATCCGCGTCTCGCCAGGCAGGGTGATCGAGAAGCGCCCCGCCAGCATCGGGGAGATCACGAGATCGAGCGAGCGCGCCCCGGCGAGCTCGAAGATGACGGCGTGCGCCCGCCGCGTCACGCGCCGGATCTCCTCGCCCGGCAGGAGCGCGTCGATGCGCTCCGGGAGCAGGACGCGCAGCACCACCGGGCTGTCGACCCGGGCCGCCGTGACGGTCGCGCCCGCGAGCTCCCGCGCGAGGATCGGGACGACGTACTCCAGGTCTGGGCGCTCGGGCACGACTCCAGAATACCGATCTCACCGCGAAGGTCGACGTGCGGTTCTCGGACCAGGCAGAAAAAGGAGCGCGCGCGGCGCGGCCGCGATCGCACGCGACCGGAGGGAGCTCGCGTGAAGGCGGGAAGACAGGGAGATGATTGAGCTTTCCTCCCGCCTCGCGGCTCCCCCGCGAGCGCGGCCGCGGCGGGCTGTCAGGCGCTGATCCGCTGGGCCTCTTCGCCGCCGCGCGCGCGCTCGCCGCCGTCGCCCTCCCCCGGCCGCTGCTCGCCCTCGGCCGCGAGGTCCTGGCTCCGCGCGAGCGCGTACACGGCGCGGACCCGCGCCGCGGCGAGGGTCGGGCCGGGCTCGGGGTTCAGGAGGACGGTGCCGTCGTCGAGCTCCAGCGCGATCGGGATCGCGCCCCGGGGCTCGAGCGCCGCCCGGAGCTCGTCGAGGCCGATCGCGCCGTGCGCCTGCTCCGCCGGGCCGTGAGGCCGCGGCTCGACGCGCAGGAGATCCTGCCCGCCCTCGCCGAGGAGCTCTTCGTAAAGCGTCGTTACTCCGGGCACGAAGGCGCTGTGGACCATGAAGTAGTTCTTGATGCGCTCGGTGCTGACCAGGCTGAGCAGCAGCCGGTCCGGCCCGGCGAAGCCGCACCGGCCGGCGTCGAGGAGGCTCCGCACGTGCTCGCCCTTCGCCACCGAGGAGAACTCCGCGAGCACGTGCAGCCGCCCGCCGTGCGCGAGCTCCCTGCTCTCCAGCGCCCGCGCGAAGCGGATGAGCCGCATCGCCGTGCGCGCGTCGCGGTCGAGCCCCTCGGGCTCGCTCAGGAACACCGCCGCCGACGCCGGCGCCCCGCGCGCGGCGCAGCGCACCGCGAGCGAGGCGAGGTCGTGCCCGCGCTGCGTGTACACCGTGGCGCGGCCCCCGCGCGGGAGCGGGAGCGCCGCCCCGTCCGGGCCCGGCGGCGCGCCGTCCGGCGCCAGCGTCACGCCGAGCGAGGCGAGCCGGTCGGCGAGCGGCATCCGCTCGTCGCCGCGCTCGCCGAGGACCAGCGTCACCTCGATCCCCGGGACGAACTGCGCGAGCGCGCGCAAGAGCGAGGGGAGCGCGGCGCTGTACCCGACGATCAGCACGCGCTCGAGGTGGCTGCGGCGCCGCGCGAGCGTCGCCGCCCACGCCTCGGCCCACGCGCGCGCCGCCTCCGCGCCGACGGTCGCCGCCGGCTCGGCCGCGACGCCGCGGCCCATGAGGAGCTCTCGACCGTAGCGGCGGAGGGGCGCGTAGGTGGCCGACACGCCGATGAGCCCGCGGAGCCGCCGCGCCGGCACGCGGCCCGCCCGCGCGCCGAGCGCCCACGCCGGCGAGCCCTCGAGCGGATCGAGCAGCGGGTTGAGCCATTGCACGAGCCCCTCCACCTGCACGAGCTCGCCCTCCCTGCGCTCGGGCACCTCGTCGCCGAGGAAGACCCCCGCGAGGATCACGTTCGCCTGGTAGGCCGCGCGCGCCATGCGCGAGAACGAGAGCTCGCCGTCCGGGCCCTCGCCGAGGGCGGCGACGGCGCGGGCCTCGTCGTCGCCGAGGAAGACGTGCGTGTAGAACTCCGAGCCGTCGGCGGTCATGAGGTCGGTGTAGAGCGACTCCACGCCCGGCGTGATCAGGTGCTGGCAGAGGAAGAAGCCGAGGAACCGCTGCATGTCGAGCGGGTACGTGCCGGGCCCGCCCACGGCCTGGATGAGGTCGCGGTTCTTGCTCTCCTGCACCTCGACGAACACGTGGCCTCGCCGGTTCTGCATCCGGAACGAGGAGACCGCCATGGCCGTCACGGCGTCGGCGTCGGGGCCCGCGTCGGGCCGCGTGAGGATGAGCGCCCGCTTCGCCCCGGCGGCGCCCACGAGGCCGAGCGCCTCCGGCTGCGCGCTGTCCCCCTTGCGGTAGCTCACCCAGCGCATCCGCGGGGCGTAGAGGTACGCGGGCGGGTCGTCCTCGGTGCCGAGGAGCGCCATGCGCGGGAGCGCGTGCCGGGTCGGCGCGGGCCCGCGGCGGACGAGCCACAGCCAGAGCTCCGAGAGCCGGATGGAGCGGAGCGAGCGGTGGCGCTCGTACAGCCGGACGAACTCCTGCACCAGCATCTCCGCCTCGTGCACCGGGCCGATCACGAGGGCGTGGCCCGCGTAGCCGACCGGCCGGCGGCGCGCCGCGCGCACGACCTGATCGACGACGTTGGCGCCGATGCCGATGATGAACGAGGTGACGAAGACGCCGACCATGGTGAGGCCGAGCGAGATGACGGCCACGATCGGGTGGACGCGGAGGTTGGCGACGAGGTTGTCGGCGCTCTCGAGCTGCCGGAAGGACCACCAGATCCGGTCGAGGAAGGTCGTGTCGGGGGCGGGGCCGCGGCCGTCGTAGTCGTGCGCGATCGCGAGGTGGCTGAGCAGCACGGAGGCGCCGAACGCGAGCCCCCAGACGGCGAGGGTGACGAGGCCGAACTGCTCGAGCAGCTCGCGTCGCGTCATGATCGCGTAGAGGTCGATCGCGATCTCGCGCGTGAAGCGCAGGAGCAGGAAGAGCCGCGACAGCCGCAGCAGGGGGAGCGCGTGGGCGGCGTGCGCGTCGAGGAGCCGCTCGAGCGGGAGGAAGCTGAGCCAGGCGACGACGTCGAAGACGAAGAGGAGGACGTCGAGGCGCGACCTGTCGCGCCCGCGCTGGCCGAGGAGGACGGCCCGGAGGAGGAGCTCCACGCCGAAGATGCCGAGGAAGTACGGGCGGAGCTCGTCCTCGAGGCCCTGGATGGGCAGGACCGAGACGAGGATCAGGAGCGAGAGCGCGAGCTTGACGGGGCGGGTCTCGAGCCCGCCGGCGAGGCGGAGGAGCAGGGGCGGGCGGGGCGCCATGCGGGCGAGGATAGGCGGGATAGGCGACGTCGCGCGCGGCCGTCTGCGGGCAGCCCGGGCGGGCAGATGGGCGCGGCGGCCAGCTCCGCCCGCCAGGAGCCCGGCCATCGGTGGCCGGACCTGGCGGCTGCTCGGGCTGTCGGTGGCCCCCGAGGGGGTGAGCAAGCGCTCGGCGCTGCCTGCGCTGTGGCGGCTTTGCGCATGGCTTTCTACGGCTCATGCATTCCGACCCGGGGCGCGCCGCAGCGGGCCTATAGCCGCGCGAGCGCGTCGAGGATGGCGCGCGCGGTCGCGCGGCGGCCGGTGAAGAAGGCGCTGACGTGACCGCCGCGCAAGGGGCGCAGCTCGGCGCCGCGCCAGTGCCCGGCCAGACGCAGGGTGGAGCTCGGCGGCACGAAGCCGTCCTCGGCCGCGTGCAGCAGGATGGCGCGGCGCGGGTCGGCGAGCGGCGGCAGGGCCGTGATGGACGCCGCGCCGAGCACCTCGAGGAGCCGCCGTCGCGTCTCGCGCAGGCCACCGCCGCTCCTCAGCGCTTCCCAGTCGGCCATCTCTTGCAGCACGCCCTCGCGGAAGACGGAGTCGAGCGCGTCCGCCGCGGCGACCGGCACGACGGCCAGCGGCAGCGCGCTCTGCGCGGCGGCGTGCGCGGCGAGGCTGCCGCCGAGGCTATATCCGGAGAGACACACCCTGTCGTGGCCCCGCGCGAGCAGCCACAGCGAGAGCGCGATCGCCTCCAGCGACGCCGCGCGCAGCATCAGGAGCAAGTCCGCCACCGTGCGCACCGCGGCCCCTCGCTGCGCGGGCGGCCTGCGCCTGCCGCAATAGGGCTGCTCCAGCAGCAAGGTCCCCACTCCATGCCGGGCGAGCGCCGCTCCGAGCGGCCGCCGCAGGGAATAAGCCTGATCCCCGGACCCGGCCAGCAGGACGCACATGGGCGGCCGGGGCCCGGCGCCGGAGGGCAGGAGGATCTGAAAGCGCATCGTCCAGCACGCCTGGGGCAGCTCCGGTCCGATGGCCGGGCTCGTGCACTGGCCCTCTTGCACGCAGAGCTGCCCCTCCCGCGCAGGCAGCCCCAGCGCGACATCGCCGAGCGACGGGGGGGCCGCGCCTCGCGGGGGCCGCGCGAGCTCGTCGAGCAGCGCGGAAGGGCCCCAGCCGTCCTCGAAATACCGGGGCTCCCGTGAGAGGACGAGCCGCGCGAAGAGCGCGTCCGCCCAGTGCACCCGCGTCGCCGGCCCCACCGCGGTCATCCGGCGAGGGGCGCGGCGCGCAGCAGGACGAGGAGGAGCAGCCCGCCGAGGGCAACGGCGAGCTGGGCCTGATCGGTGACCAGGCGCTTCTTCGCGCGGGCAGGGAGGAGCGCGAACACGACGCCGCAGGCGAGCGCGAGGAGGAGCGCGACGACGCGCTGGGTGCCGGACAGCGAAACCACGACGAGCAGCGAGATGCCCGCCGAGGGCCACACGAACAGATGGGGCAGCAGCGGCTCGATCCGCCGGACGTCGAGCACCGACGCCGTATTGCGTATCCCGGTCCGGCGATCGACGTCGTAATCGCGGATCTCGTTCCAGAGATCGCCGGTCATCGACACGGCGCAGATGAGGCAGGCGCCCAGCACGGCGGCGGCGGGCACCGCGGGCGCCCCCGCACGCACGGTCGTGAGGAACTGGAGCGTGCCCAGGAACAGGCCATGCGAGATGAGGTCGACGAAGGGCAGCGCCTTGAGGCGGACGCGCTTCACCGAGTACGCGAAGCCCAGCGCGAGGTTGAGGCAGCCAAGGAGGACGACCCAGGGGCCGAAGCGCAGCAGCAGCCCCAGGCCGGCGAGGGCCGCGAGCCAGCTCGCGGCGACGGCCGCGGGGCGGCCGAGCAGCCGGGCGCTGACCGGGTTCCGCAACGCCTTGCGCGGGTCGCGGGCGTCGTCCTCGGCGTCCTCCACATCGTTGATGGCGAAGGCAAAGACGGTGAGCAGCAAGTTGGCCGCGAACAGGAGGGCGATATCGAGCGCCGAGAGCCGCGGCGCGAAGATCGCCCCCAGGGCGGTCAGCGCAATCGTGTTGCCGTAAAACTCCTCGACGCGACAGAGCTTGATGAGGCCGAGGAGAGGCTTCGGAAGCTTCGTGAAGAGGAGCATGTCAAGTGAGCCCCAGCAGAGATCGGCCCGTCCCGGGCGTCAAGAATGCAGGGCCGGCTCGGATTCATGCGCCGTTGAAGATGCCGTGGGTGCTCGGGTGGCTGCTCATGAAATCGCCGGTCCACACCGCCGCGTAGCGCTGGACGCCGGCGAAGGCCGCAGGCTGTGGAGTGAACGTGGTCCCGCTCAGGGCCGCGCGCTGCCGGGACCGGTGTTCGCGTGCTCGTGGAAGCGGTTCGCGGGGTACGTGCCCGCCGTGGAGCTGTAAGGGCGGCTGACGGTCGAGGCGTGCCAGGGATCGTCCGCTCGGATGTGGGCGCCGAGCGTGGAGTTCCGGATGACCGCATGGCCGTTCGGGTACACGCCGCTCGCGACGTTCGCGGCGTACGTGGTGAGATCGCTCTGCCCCTCATCCCAGGCGCGGCCGAGGTAGACGAGCCCGTCCGGCGTGCCGGCCTCGGCGGTGAGGTCGCTGTCGATGATGAGGATGCCGTGCTCGTTGCGCGCGTCGGTGCTGGGAGCGACGATGTACCCGCCCGTCGCGCCTTGCCGCGCGGTCAGGTACTTGATCGTGCAGCCGTCGAGCACGAAGGTGCCGCGGCCGAAGATGAAGTCCACGTCGCCCTCCACGTGGCAGCCCTTGAAGTACGCGCGCGACACGGTCCCTGCGTTCGGCGTCTTCACGTAGAGCGTGTCTTGATTGCCGAGCAGGCGCACGTTCTCGAAGATCAGCTTGTCGGCCTGGGTCATCAGCGCGACGGCCTGCTTCCCGCTGGACACGGCGCTCTCGTCCGTGTCGTTCGCGATGGTGAGGTTCTTGACCCGGAAATCGTCGGCGTAGGCGGCGAACGTCGCGCTGCCGCTGGTCCCGTAGGTCGTCCCGCTCAGGTTCGGGTTGCAGGGGTTGGCGGGCGCGCCGGTCTCCTTGGTCTTGCCGTTGTGGTTGTTGTAGGCGATGACGGTGCGGCTGGCGTCGGCGCTGGTGCTGTACAGCGTGATCGGCGGGGCCGTTGACGGCACGCAGATCACCTCGCGGTAAGTCCCCGACGCGACCTGGATGTAGACGCGGCTGGTCCCGCCGGAGGCCACGGCCGCGTCGATCGCGGACTGCACCGTCCGGTGCGTGCCCCCGCTCGCGGCGACCGAGTACGTGGGCGTGAAGCCGCCGACATCGCCGACGCCCGCGGTCGGATCCCAGGAGTCCGCGACGAGGCCGGAGGCGATGTCGCCGGCCTTCTTCAGGTGCTCCAGGATGGTATGGTGAGCCGCCTGCGCGGCCGTGAGCTGCGGGCGCGCCTCGGTTCCCGCCGCGAAGCCGCCGTCGCCGGAGCCGCCGTCACCGGTGCCGCCAGCGCCGCCGGAGCCGCCGTCACCGGCGCCGCCGGTGCCGGCTCCACCGGAGCCGCCGGTGCCGGCCATGTCGCCCGTGGAGCTGCTCGCAGGGCCAGCGCCCTCGCCCGACGACGAACCGCCGGAACCGGAGCCGGAGATTCCCCCGGAGGACGAGCTGCTGGAGGCATCCGGAGTGGCTGATCCTCCACCCGAGGAAGACGCGCTGGTCGGGCCTCCACCGCTCGAGTCGTCGCCGCCGCACCCGGAGAGACCGAGCGCGACGAGCGCGAGAGGAAGCGCGACAATCCGACGGAATTTTCTGTTCATGTCCACCGTTCGACCTGGCCTCTGTAGAGGTTGAGAGCGCGATTCCGAGCCGACGGCGCGGCTCGCCGCCGGCGCCGCGTCCGGCCTGCGCGGCTCACGTCGATGCCCGCGGCGCGGGCCTTCCGCTGAGCCATCCTGCGCGTCCCTCCTTCGAGATTCCTGCTCTGCATCGTGGGATGACGGGTGAGCACGAGGCAGCGTTGCAAGACGTGCACCACCGGCACAACGCCACGCCCACATCCGACGTGGCTGTCGCCTAACGGCATGATCGGCCGGCGCTGCCGAGCGCCCGCCTTGTCAACTCCGGGTTGACACGGTCTACAGCCCTGCGTGACAACGCAGAACGCGCCGCCAGACAGGGGCGAATTCGCGTCGCTCTTCGAGGAAATATCCAACAGTAACGCACGCTTGCGGCATTCGAAGGCCATACGGCGGTTGGCCCGCGTGTTGCTGACAAGGGCAGCGACGCAGCGCAGGGCACCTCGAACGCGGCACGCAGGGCTGGAGACGGCGCTGCGCGCTCCGGGCGAGGCGTTCGCGAGGCGGCTTTGCGGTGCGACAACTTACTTGAACAAGGACTGAAACAATGAAGCTCCACTCGACTTTTGCTCGTCATGTGCTGCTGGCGCTCGGCGCCGTGGGGGTCATCGCGACCGGCTGCCTCTCGGAAGAGGAAGCCATGATGGAGATGGACGGCGCGAGCGAGGCGGTGAGCACCACCCGGCTGGAGGCCGAGTCGCAGTCCTGGTCCAATTCGTCGGGGGACGGGTTCGACGCGAGCTCGACCAGCGTGCGGCTCAAGGCCGACGCCAGCGGGGACAACTTCAGGTTCTCGAAATCGGTCGCCGCGGGTGAGTACCGGGTCGTGGTGCGCTATGCGCAGCGGAACATCTACGGAAACTACCAGCTCCAGGTGAACGGCGCCTCGGTGGGGAACCTCGACGGCTATTCGTCGTCCACGAGCGACGCCTGGAAGACGGTGACGCTCGGCACCAAGAGCCTCTCGGGCACCGTCGAGTTCAAGCTGGTCTGCAACGGCAAGAGCTCCGGCGCGACGGACTACGATATCAAGGTCGACTACATCGAGCTCGTGCCGACGGGCAGCAGCAGCAGCTCGACGAGCAGCAGCAGCGCGACGTCGAGCTCCTCTTCCAGCGGCTCGGGCGGCAGCGGCGGCTCAGGCGGCAGCGGCGGCTCAGGCGGCAGCGGCGGCTCGGGCGGCAGCACGACGACGGGGAGCGGCGGGGTCGTCGACTCGACGATCGTCGTGAGATCGGGCCAGGTCTATGACGGCGGCGGCAGGCGGTTCACCGCCGGCCGCTCGCTCGGGGACGGCAGCCAGGCCGAGGGCCAGAAGCCGGTGTTCAAGCTCGAGAACGGCGCGGTGCTGAGGAACGTGGTCCTCGGCGCCCCGGCCGCGGACGGCATCCACACCTACGGGAACGTCACGCTGGAGAACATCGTCTGGGAGGACATCGGCGAGGACGCCATGACGATCAAGGAGTCTGGCACGGTCGTCCTCAACGGCGGCTCGGCGGTGAACGGCGAGGACAAGGTCTTCCAGATCAACGCCGCGAGCACCTTCCGGGTCTCGAACTTCCGGTCCTCCAACGCCGGCAAGTTCATCCGGCAGAACGGCGGGACCACGTTCAAGGTCGACGTCTTCATCGACCGCTGCGACATCTCGCACATGGACGAGGCCATCTTCAGGACGGACAGCAGCACCAGCACCGTCTCGATGACGAACACCCGTTACAGCGACATCGGCGACTCGCTGTTCATCGGCCTCTCCTCGTCGAGGATCACCACGTCGAACAACACCGCGTACTGATGACCGGGCGCGTGCGGCCAGTCGAGCCGGCCGGGGGCTACCTCCCGGCCTGCCCGGCTCTGGCTCAAACCGCCGGAGACGGCCACCGGCGTACGGCCGGGCGGGCGAAGGCGTAGAGGGCGTCGATCGTGCGACGCAGAGGCGCCCTCCGGTAGGTCGCGCGGTGAATGGACCACGCGTGGAAAACGCACGCATCGCCGGCGCGCAACGCCAGGCGCGCGGCGCTCTGCATGTCCGGCGTGTCCCGATCGGCGCCCCTGCGGATCCGGAGCTCGTCCGGGGTGTCCCAGCGAGCGTGCGATCCGGGGACGATCTCGAGGCGGTCGTCGTCCTCCAGCGCCACCCGGAAGTGCACCGCCGTGGTCGTCGCGACGACCGCGCGCTCCACCTCTGGATCGGGCTGGCCGAACTGGCTGTCTCGATGCCAGTCACCATCCCAGTCACGCCGGGTCTGCTCGTGGTAATAGTGCGCGTCCTTCAGGCGCGGCGTATCCTCCTCTCCCGGGCGGGAAAGGCCGGAGAGGAGCTCGCACACACGCCCTGAGCCGACGAGCCCGGCGATGCGCTCCAGCGCGCGGGGATCGTCCTGGAAGCAGGTCGCGCCGCCCGTGAGGAGCGAGATCCTGGGCGTCGAGTGGCCCGTCTCCAGGGAGCGCGCTCGCGCAGCGACGAGCGCGACGTCGCACACGCGGCGTAGCTCTGCGCGCTCGGCTTCATCGAGGAAGGCGCGCACGACGAAGAAGCCGTGCGCGCGGAAGGCGTCCATCCGGTCTCTCGCTGAGCTGCTCATCATGACCTCGCGGCGCTCGAGCTCGCGCAGATCACCGAGGACCGGCCATCGGCCCTGGCCATGGGATCTGCCGAGATCGAACCTTGCCGGCCGGCACCGACGGAAGAGGGGCAGCATCGCGATCCAGGACCGCCGAAGGGCAGCGCCCTCTTCGCCCCGATGCGAGCCGTGCCGGCGGCAGCGCGAGGGGCCGGGCTCGGTAACAGCCCGCGCGTCGAAGCATTCGTTGGCTCGGGGCCGCTGTCAAGCTGCCGCCGCGAGAGCGAGGAGTCGAGAGTGCCAGGGGGCACCTCGCGACGGCATTGCCCGAACGACCGAGCGCACGTCAGAGGTTCATGCCCAGGCCCACGCGGAGCCGCGCTGCCAGCGACGGGGCGACCTCGCCCTCCTCGCTGCCCGCGCGCTGCTGCTTGAACACGTACGTCTGCGCTGCCCCCTCGACGCCAAGGTAAACCCCTTTCACCAGATCGACGTTCACCCCGGCCCCGGCGCCGAACGCCCCTGCCAGGCCATGCCGGTCCGGTGCGCGCCCGAGGGTCTCGAACCGCTGCCTCATGACCGCGAGGCCGACCTCCACGCCGACGCCAACGGTGATCACGGGCAGATCCCACGCGCGGGACATGCGCACATCCAGGCCGAGCTCATCGTTGCTCGCCGTGAGGTGCTCGTTCTGGAATCCGCTGCGACACGCGCTGAGCCGGGACGCGATGCCGATGTGCTGGAGCTCGATCCCGTAGCCGAGGAAGCCGCCGTGACAAGGCGAGTCGCCCTCGACGAGGGGCGTCCTGAGCTGATAGCCGGCCACCGGCCCGTGCGCGGCCTCGCGGACCCCGCCGCCCTTGCGCACGAGCCGGGCGAACATGACGCGGCTCAGCCGCTCGTCGCCCACGTCGATCGCCTGCCCGGCCTCGGCCTCGATCGCCCCTTCGAGGAGGAAATCGGGGCCTCGACCCCGCACGAAGTAACGGCCTGGCCGGAGGCTGATGGTCCGCGCCGCGTCGTTCGCCCCCACCTCGGCCGCCACCGAGCCCTCGCTGGCGTCTCGCATCACGAGGTACGACCTGCCGCGCGGGAACCGGAGCACGCTCCGCAGCGACGCGTGGACCGGCAGCTCCGTCAGGATGAGCTTGCCCTGCCCGCGGAAGTCGTAGCGGAAGGTGGGGTGTTGCGCGCCGGCCCACGTGCGGCTCGTGGCGCGCAGGGTGCTCTCGTACGCGTGGCGGTACGCCTCCTCCAGGGAGACGGCCCCGTCGCGATCCGCGTCGGCCGTCCCGAGCAGCCCCGAGACGAGCGCGTGGGTGAAGAACGACCCCTTGAGCTCATCGGACTCCTGGGCGTCCTCGTTTCCGGAGCTCGACGTGAGGGTCACCATCCCTTGTCCGGCGAGCCGCTGGTCCAGCTTGATGACGAACGGGGGCGCGCTCGTGCCGCCCTTGACGCGCGTCAGCGCCCCCGAGCGGCACGAGTCGACGATCAGGAGCCGCGCCGAGGCCGCCGAGCCGCGGACGAGCTGCTCGAACTCGGTCAGCGAGAGCGGCGTCGGCCCGAGGTGAAGGGCGTTCGCGTCGGCGTGTCCGGAGTAGTAGACGAGGTAGAGGACATCGGTGTCCGGGCTCGACACGGCCGCGCGGACGCGGTCGTTCATCGCGATGAGCGTGCGCCGCACGGTGTCCGCGCGCTCGCTCCGCAGGAGCACCAGGTTCGCCGGGGGGAAGCCGCCGAGGTCCTTGAGGACATCGTACATCTTCGCCGCGTCGTCCTCCGCGTAGCGGAGCTCCACCTCGCCCTTCTCCCCGGCGTTGTTGCCGATGAGCACCGCGAAGCGCTCGACACGGGCCTCGGCGGGGGCCGCCCAGGCGGCGGCGAGACCGCACGCTGCGACGGCGAGCGCCGCGAGGCGACCGAGGCTCACGGCGACCCCGCGACCTTCTCCGCCGTGAGCATGTCGACGTCGCAGCCCGGCGGGACCGCGAGCGCGTCGGGGTTCGCCGCGAGCGCGGCCCGGAGCGGCTCGACCGCGATCGCCTCGGAGCAGAACACCCCGTAAATCCGCTCGGTGCCGAGCGTGCCGTCGAGCACCGTGCTCTGCGGCAGGGGCGCTTCCCGGCCAGGCTCGATCCGCGCGGCGAGCGGGCCGCTCGGGTAATACACGCTCACTTGCGACGCCCCGTCGACGCTCAGGATCGCGAGATACCGCGCCTCGGCGCTCGTGGTCGTGAACTGGAGCGCGTCGCCGGGCAGGAGCCGCTCTCCCGCGCTGCCGGGCAGGACCTGCTCACCGCGCTTCACGTAGAAGCCGAGTCGCTCTCCTCCCTTGATGCGTTCTCCGGGGATCTCCACGTCTGGTCCCCCCGGCGCTGCGTTGAAGCGGAAGAAGAGGAGCACCGCCGCCGCGGCGGCGAGCGCGCTCGCCGCCGCGGGCGCCAGCCATCGGCGCCGCGGGCGCGCTTCGGCCACGGAGCGGCCCGCCGGGGCGCCTCGATCGAGCCGCAGGGGCGGCGCCGACGCCGCGAACGAGGCGCGCGCCGCCTCCATCTCGGAGAGCCGCGCCGAGCACCGCGAACAGCCAGCCACGTGCGCGCTCGCCTCCTGCGCCGCGGCCGCGTCGAGCTGGCCCGCCATGAGCTCGTCGAGCTTCAGCTCCGAGAGGCACCCTCCGGGTCGCGCTGGCGTCATGGACTCGAACTCCCTTCTCTCATCCGGTCGGAGAGCGCGGCCTTGAGCCGCTCCAGCAGATTGCCGACGTGCCGACGGGAACAGCCCATCACGCGCGCGATCTCCTCGTGGGTCATCTCATCGGAGTAATAGTGGACGGCGACCTGCGCGAGGTCGCCCGGGAGCTGCGCGAGGAGCTCCCGCGTGAGGAGAGCGTGCTCGGCGGACGCCGCCACGCTCTCCTGCTGCAGGGGTGCAACGTGGGTATCGAGGAGCCGCAGCCGGTTCTTGCGGTCGCGGATGCGGTTGAGGCAGGCGTGTGTGGTGGCGCCGTAGAGCCAGCCCACCATCGGGCCCTTGCCGTCGAGCTGCCCGGGCTCGCCGAGCAGGGAGGCGAAGACATCCTGGAGGATCTCCCGCGCCTCCTGCTCGCTCCCGAGGAGCCGCCGCGCCCGGCGCAGCACGAGGTGCCCATGCTGCCGGTAGGCCGCCTCGATCAGCGACACCAGCGCCTCGCGATCCTCCACGTCCGAGCGTGTACCACGATCAGTGCCAGTCCGGGAACTCCAAATCTTCCGGCGGCGCCATGCGGACCGTGAGCGCCGCGCTCGCGCCGCCTGCGGCGGGGCGGATCTTGAGCTTCACGTCATACGCCCCGCAGACGATGTGCTCCGCTTCCGTCGTCGCCGCGGCCTCGCAGGCGTCGAAGGCCGCTTGCATCTCTGCATCCACCACGCCCCCTTCGAGGGAGACCGCATCCATGACGTGGTACCCGGGGGCGAGCGCCCCGCCGAAGAAAGCCGACCAGACGCCGTCTTCGTCCATCTCGCTCTCGACGTACACGATCACGTGGTGCTCATCGACGCCGAGCCGGGTGGGCTCCGAGGCGGCATGCTCCTCGCTCAGCGCCGCCACGATGATGCCGATGCCGACCCTGGTGTCCTCGAAGCCGAGCTCGCGGATGTCGTTGAGCCCGCTCTCCGGCGGGGGCTCATGGAGCGACAGCGTGAAGCTCGCAGGGAAGCTCCCGACCGCCGTCGCCCGGACGGGGTGGTTCTCGCTGCCGCTGTCGCTCCTCTCGTTGTTCCAGACCAGCACGGCGTCGACCGGCCCCGTCGGCGCGGCGTCGAGCTCATTGACGATGGTGCCCTGCACCGTCAGGAGAGCCTCGCCGGGATAGTCGGAGCCCACCTGGGAGTCGCCGCACGCGGCGAGCAAAGCCGGGATAACAAGCCCGAGAATCGAACGAATCTGCATGACGTTCCTCCAGAAAAGATGATGGTGAGTGAACAAGCATCGAACCCGCGCGAGGGCACCGCGCGCAGCATGGCCAGCGCCGCCGTGGTCCGGCCGGAGCGGCCGGAACCCTCGTGGATGAATGGCAGGGAGCCTCGCCGCTCCGCGTGGCGCGGCGCCCCGAAGCGACCCGCTGTCGCTGGCCCCTTCAACCTGGATAGACCGCAGGGGCCCCGGTCTGGGCACGGGCCGGCGTCGATTGTTATCCTTCTAGCGCTGCTGTAATTTGCTCAGCAGCCGCACCTGAGCGTACCCGCTGGAAGGGTGCGAGCGTCCGGCCGGCGCGGCCTTCGCAGCGCGCCGCGCGCTCACCGCTTGCCGGACGACCTCGCGTCGCGCGCCCGCTCCTCGCCCAGCGAGCGCCCGATGCAGTGCTTGAGGCCCGCCTGGAGGTCCGACAGGGTCGTGACCTCGGCCAGGTCGAGCCCGAGCGAGACGACCGTCTGGGCGACGCTCGGCCGGATCCCGGTGATGATCCCCTCCGCGCCGAGGAGCCGGATCGCACGGACGAGGTCGACGAGATAGCTCGCCGTCTTCGTGTCGACGGCCTCGACGCCGGTCAGGTGCAGGAGCGCGTAGCGGGCCTGGGTGCGCACGACCGCCTGGAGCAGGCTGTCCATCACCTCCGCGGTCCTCGCGCTGTCGACCACGCCGATCATCGGCAGCGCCAGCACGCCCCTCCAGACCTGGAGGATGGGCGTCGACAGCTGGCGGATCACCTGCTGCTGCCGCTCGATGAGCGCCAGCCGCTCCCCCAGCTCCAGCTCCGCGCGCCGCGACCTCGTGAGATCGAGGGTGATGCCGATCACCGCGTCCACCTCGCCGCGCTCGTCACGGATCGGGACGAACCAGTTCTCGATGGGCTTGCCGTGCGCCTCGGAGACGTTGTGGACCGGCTCCCCTCGAAGGGCGCGGCGCAATCCCACGGTCTCGTGCTCGTTGAAGAGATCGAAGTTGTTGAGCCCGACGAACTGGCCTGGCTTCACGCCGGCCGCCTCGAGCCCCTTGCCGTCCAGGTAGGTGAACACGCCCCGGCGGTCGGAGGCCCAGACGACGACATCGAGGTTGTTGACCAGGGCGCGGAGGAGCTCCTGCTGCTGCGCGTGGCGCAGGGACGCCTCGACCTCGGCCGTCACGTCGCGACCGATGCACAGCACACCGACCGCCTCGCCCCGCGCGTCGAGCACGCGGTGGTGAACCCACGCGCAAGCCACGTGTCCCCCGTCTCGCCGGGCGTGGCGCAAGCGCCGCTCCCCGCTGTCCTCCTCGAGCAGCCGCCGCCACAGCCCCTCGTCCTCGGGCGTCGGGAGCAGCTCGGCGATCGACCGGCCGATCGCCTCCTGCGCCGGGATGCCGAGCTGTCGCGCGGCGCTCTCGTTCCATCCCGTGATCACCAGATCCAGGCCATACTCGGCCACGGCGAGCGGCGAGCGCGAGAGCGTATCCACGTGTTCCCTCATGTTCAGGAGCGCCGCTCGCCGGACGCCGGCGATCTTGGCTGCGCGCCAGCGTAGCCTCACGCCCTGTCAGCAGATCAAGCCCCGAACGGGCGCCGGCGCGGGGAGGAGGACCGCGTCTCATCACGGCACCCCCGGGTCGTTCGACAGCGTGCGCGCAATAAGCTGTCGGGGACGGCCCGGACGAGGAGGCCAGCGCCATGCGTCGGCGGGTTTGACGGCGCCCGCCAGCTAGCTCTCCCCGGCGCGACCGGCGCGCGCGTTGAGCTGCACGCGAAGCGCCTCCACCACGTGGTCGCGCAGCGCGACGGTCTTCTTGGGCAGGAGCTGGCCGCTCGGGAACACGAGGTAGACGCCGCCCATCGGCGTTGTCCAGCGCGGGAGCACGCGGACGAGCGCTCCGGCGAGCACGTCCTGCTGGGCGAGGAAGGCGGGGAGCAGGCCGATCCCGACGCCGTGGCGCACCGCCTCGCGCGCGAAGAACCCGTCGTCCGCGAGCAAACGGACGCGGAGCGGCGCGCGGGCGCGCGACGCCTCGTCGGGCGCGAAGGGGCTCGTCCCGGTGAGCGCCACGCAGTCGTGCTCCGCGAGATCGTCCAGCGTCCGCGGCGTCCCCCGCGCGGCCAGGTACGCGGGCGAGGCGTAGAAACTCAAGCTCAGCTCGCCCACCTTGCGCGCGACGAGCGTCGAGTCCCGGGGCTTCTTCCGGAGGAAGCGAAAGGCTGCGTCGTACCCCTCCTTCACCAGGTCCACGGGCCGGTGCGACAGGTGCATCTCCACCGTGACGCGCGGGTAGCGGCGGCAGAAGCCGGCGAGGAGCTCTGCCAGCACCTCGGTGCCGAAGTCCGCCGTCGTGGTGAGGCGCAGCGCGCCCGACGGCTCGTCCGCGAGCTCCGCGAGGCCCTCGATCGCCTCCGTCAGCGCCTTGAGCCGTGAGCCCACGCGATCGACGAGCGCCTGCCCGGCCGTCGTGAGCGCCACGCTGCGCGTCGTCCGCTGCAAGAGGCGCACGCCGAGCGACGCCTCCAGCGACGCGATGCCCCGGCTGACCGTCGACTTGGGCACCCCCAGCCGGCGCGCCGCCGCGGTGAAGCTCGCCGTCTCGGCGACCGCCGCGAACACGGAGAGGTGGTTCAGGTCCATTGTTCCCATTTCGGAACACAGTAACCATAATCAGCTCATTGAACCAGATTCGAGACAGACCCAGAGTTCTTTTCATCCACCTCGTCACAAGGAGCTCTCACCATGTCTCAGCCTCTCCTCGTCACCGGCGCCGGCGGCCAGCTCGGGCGGCGCGTCGTCGATCTCTTGCTCGCGCAGGGCGCGGGTCCCCTCATCGCCACGACGCGGCACCCGGAGCGGCTCGGCGAGCTCCGCGCCCGCGGCGTCGAGGTGCGGCGCGCGGACTTCGATTCGCCTGCATCGCTGGCGGAGGCGTTCGCCGGCGCGGCGCGGCTGCTGCTCATCAGCACCGACGCGGTGGACCGCCCGGGGCAGCGCATCGCGCAGCACCGGAGCGCGATCGAGGCTGCCGTGAAGGCGGGCGTGCGGCACGTGGTCTACACCTCGTTGATCAACCCCGGGGCGGGCTCGCCGATCACGATCGCGCCGGACCACCAGGGCACGGAGGACGCGCTCACGGAGAGCGGCCTCGGCGCCACCGTCCTGCGCAACAACCTCTACACCGACTTGCTCGTGGTCTCGCTGCGGCGCGCGCTGGCGACGGGCCAGCTCGTGGCCGCGGCCGGGGACGGCAGGACCGGCTACGTCACGCGCGAGGACTGCGCCAGGGCCGCGGCCGCGGCGCTGGCGGCTGATTTCAACGGCAAGCGCGTGCTCGATATCACCGGGCCTGCAGCCGTGTCACAGGGCGAGATCGCCCGGATCGCGTCGGATATTCTGGGCAAGCCGATCGCCTATGTCCCCGTCCCGCGCGAGGCGCTGGAGCAGGGCATGCAGAAGGCCGGCACGCCCGCCTGGGTGGCCACGCTGCTCGCCTCGTTCGACGAGGGGATCGCGCGCGGCGCGCTGGACGTGGCCACGAACGCGGTGGAGGAGCTCACCGGCAAGCCCGCCGAGGACGTGCGGAGCTTCCTGGCGCGCCACCGGGGCGCCTTGCTCACGCCGGTCGAGGGTTGATGGGGAGCGCGGCTCATTCGCCGCTAGGCGTGGCCAGGACGGCGATCGCCCTCCGCAACTCCTCGTCGAACTGCTGAAATGCCCTGAGGCGCCGCAAGGCATCGAGGCGCACCTCGGCTCCGAGCACGGCGTAGTACTCCTCCACGCCTCTACCCATCCGTGCGCCCAGTTCACAGAGCACCGTCTCCAGGACCTTCTTCGGATCGGACTGCGCTTCTGGATCGTGAGGCAGAGTCGGCGCTCTGTCGGTCTCGAAGATCCGGCAAAACGCCTCTGGATCGGCCAGCATCCAGGCCTCGGTCTCCCGCACGGGCACGCAGGCGGCCGCGACCAGGTCGGGGCGCGCGCGCCGCGCGCGGGCGAGGCCCGGCTCGATCCGCTCGCGCCGCACCTCATCGGGCGCGCCCTCGCCGTCGCTGTGCACGATGAACAGGTTGCACTCGCTCCAGCTCTCCTCGATCGCCGCGGCGATCCGCTCTTCCCGGCTCGCTCCCCGCATTCGTCGCGGCTCGTCGATGCGCCGGGCGTCATCCATGTAGAAGCCGCCCTTGCAGATCTCGACGGCGAGCGGCGGCAAGATCCGGTTGATCAGGTTGCAGAGGAACCGGTCGTCGGTGGGGCCCTCGGCGTAAACCCCTGCGCACAGCCAGATCACGCCTCGTCCTCCGGGCGGGCGGCGTCCAGGATGCGCTCGATTTCTCGCAGGGAAACGGTGCCCGGATCGCGCTCCGGACCGTCTCCGGCGCGCACATGGCGCATGCGCGTGGAGCGGAGGTCGTCTCCACGCCGGACGAGATCCGCGAAGACGAGCGACTCGGGCCTTCCGTGGAGCGCGGCGAGGATCGCGGGCGAATGGCTCGTGAGCAGCACCTGCGGCGGGAGGACGTCGCCGCGGGGCGTGGTGGCGTCGACGAGCTTGTCGACGAGCGCGCGTAGCCGGCCGGGATAGATGCCATTCTCTGGCTCCTCAACGGCTATCAGCGCGCCGGGCGGCGAGCCACGCAGGAGGGTGAGCAATGCGATGAGGCGCAATGTGCCGTCCGAGAGGACGCGGGCGGGCACGCGGGCGCCGTCCGTGAACTCCACTTCCAGCCGGAGCTCTTCATCGATTGGCACCACCTCGAACGAGCGAAAACCCGGAATGAGCTCCGCGAGATCGGCCCGGATCTGAGCTCGCGCCGCGGGCGCAAGCGCAGCGAGCGCCGTCGGCAGGTTGGAGCCGTCCGCTGCGAGGGCCGCGCCTGCAGCGCGCTCGCTGGGGAGGCGAAGCCTGGAAGGCTCGAATTGAACGACACGGATGGCGCTGAGCTCATGCTCAATCCTGCGGAGTTTCAGCGCTCGATCCTCGACCTTACCGGCCGGGTCGGCATGACGTGCCAGCGCCGGATGCCGCGCCATCCACGTGTCCGGCGCGGCCGGGTCATCGATGACGTCGCTGTGTTCCTCGACCGTGATGTCCTCGATTCCAGAGGAGAGGGCGACACGCTCAATTTCCGCCGTGTACCAATACCGCGTCGCGTGCTGGTCTCGTGAAGCATCCCTGTCGGCGACGAGAAGCATGTCCACACCTATCCTGATCCTCCCCGCCGCTCCGCCCCGCAGGCGCGAGAACTGATCCCGGATCGCGCCGCGACCGCCCTTCAGCGCCTCGGTGACGCTGCTCTGAGCGAGCCGTGACAGGAGGTGCAGCGCGTCGAGCAGGTTCGACTTGCCCGCGCCGTTGGCGCCCACGATCGCCGTCAGCGGCTCCAGGTCCAGCGCGAAGCCGCGGAGCGACTTGAACCCATCGACCTCGATCCGCGTGATCATCGTCGGCCACCGTACCGCAGCCGACCTCCCGGCGCACCGGCCCCCCAGCAGGCCCCGCCGCGCGCCAGGGCCTCGCCCCACCACGACCGAGCCCCCTCGGGCGACCTCCGCAAGGCACGGAAAGCCTCACCGTACGTCCCGCACGAGCCCGTTCGGCACGCCCTCCCGCATGGTAGCGTCCGCTCATGGAGCTCCGCCTGCGCGGCCTCACCCACCTCGATCCGCTCGCCGTCCCCCTGCCGCACGGCACGGAGGTGACCACCCGGGTCGACCGCGTCCTCGGCGAGCGCCGCGTCCCCCAGGGCGCCATCGGGCGCGTCGTCGCCTCGGCCGGCGCGGAGCTCGACGTGATGCTCATCGGCATCGGCGTCGTCCGCTACCGCCGCGACGAGCTCGTCCCGCGCAAGGCCGGCCAGGTGCGGCACGCGGAGCGGCGCAGCGCCGCCTGGGACGCGCTCCGGCCCGCCGTGGTCCTCGAGGCCGTCGTGGGGTCGCGCGCGTGGGGGCTCGCGCACGAGGGCTCCGACACCGACAGGCGCGGCGTCTTCGCGCTCCCCTTCCCCTGGACCACGGGCCTCGCCGAGCCGCCCCGCGACCTCGTGAGCACCGACGGCAGCGCCTCGTACTGGGAGGTCGAGAAGGCGATCCGCCAGGCCCTGCGCGCCGATCCGAACACCCTCGAGCTGCTCTTCGTCCACACCGCCGAGGCGCGCGACGAGATCGGCGCGTGGCTCCTCGAGGCGCGCGGCGCGTTCGTCTCGTCGGCCATCTACGGCAGCTTCGGCCGCTACGCGCTCTCGCAGCTGAAGCGGCTCTCGCAGGCGCACCGGCTCGCCGAGCACCGGGAGCGGGTGCTCGACTGGCTCGCGGACGACCCCTCGCTGTCGCTCGACGACATCGCCCGGAAGCTCGCCGCCATCAGCCCGCGCGCCGCGCCGACCGAGGCCGACAGGGAGCTCCAGGCGAAGGAGTACATCAAGCAGCTCTACCGCTCGCTCCACGACCAGGGCCTCTTGCCCGCGCGCGACTTCGCCTCGCTCGCGGCCTTCGCGCGCGCGGGCAGGACCTCGCTCGACCCCGCCCGCGACCTCCGCCCCAAGAACGCCTACAACCTCGTGCGCCTCATCGCGACCGCCATCCGCTGGCTGCGCGACGGCGAGGTCGATCTGGTCGTGCAGGGCGAGCTGCGCGAGACGCTCCTCGCCATCAAGGCCGGCGCCTGGCCGCTCGACCGCACGATCGAGCTCGCCGAGGCGATGACCCCCGAGCTGGAGGCCGCGCGGCTCGCGACGAAGCTCCCGCCGCACCCCGACGTGCCCCGCGCCGACGCGCTCCTCCGGCGCGTCCGCGAGGAGGTCGCCCGGCGGCACCTCGCGGCGGCGGAAGGACCGCTCGGCAAGGACGCTCCCCCCGCGCCGGTCGCGGTCTGGGACGACGGGGACGCGAGCCCGGCGCGCGGCAGCGATGACGCGGGATCGGCGCGCGGCGGCGATGAAGGAAAGGACGAGGGATGAACACCCAGGTGCTCGAGGCACATCAGCAGGAAGTCGCGGCGCGCGTCATCGCCCAGGAAGAGGCGAAGCGCCCGCACCTCGTCGTCGCCCTGAGCGGCGCGCACGCCTACGGCTTCCCCTCCCCGGACAGCGATCTCGACCTCAAGGCGGTGCACGTCGAGCCGACCGAGAAGCTGCTCGGCCTGCTGCGCAGCGGCGCGAGCCCCTCGCGGCTGGAGGTCATCGACGGCGTCGAGATCGACTACACGTCGAACGAGATCCACCCCGTCCTGCTCGGCGTGCTCCAGGGCAATGGCAACTACATCGAGCGGATCCTCGGCTCCCTCCAGCTCCACATCGATCCTGACCTCGCCTCGCTCCGCCCGCTCGTCGCAGAGGCCCTGTCGCGCCGGGTCTTCCGCCACTACGTCGGGTTCGCCACGAGCCAGCTCCGCGCCTGGGAGACGGGCGGCCGCACGTCGGCGAAGAAGCTGCTTTACGTCCTCAGGACCGCGTTGACCGGCGCCCACGCGCTCCGGACAGGCGAGATCGTCACCGACGTGACCGCGCTCCTCGATCTCTACGGCTTCAGCGCCGCGCGCGAGCTCATCGAGGCGAAGCGGGCCGGCGAGAAGACGACCCTCTCCCCCGAGGCCGCCGGGCGCTGGGCAGAGCAGATCGCGCGGGCCTTCACGACCCTCGAGGCGGCCTACGATCGGGCCGTGCTGCCGGAGGAGCCGCGCAACGAGGGCGACCTCAACGACTGGCTGCTCGCGCTGCGCAAGGCGCGGCTCTGAGCGCGAAGAGGGCAGCGAGGATTCCAGCCGAGGGCAATATCCTCCCGAATCCAAGGCACCCCGACATCGGAACGCCACGGATACCGGCGCCCGTTTCACGCCTCTTCGACCCGCGCCTTTTCAAATGAGGCTTCCCGGAAGCCCCGCCTCCCGCCTCACCGCGGCAGCGAGCAGCCGTCCCCGCACGCCCGGCGGCCGTCGCCGCACCGCTTCGCCGGCCCCTGCCCCTGGCACTCCACCTTGCACGAGCCAGTCCCGGAGCACGACACCGCGCACGAGCCCGTGCAGGTCACCTCGCACCCTCCGACGCGGTTGCACTTCACGACGCTCCGGTCCCCCACGACGGGGACGCACTTGCCCGCGTCCTCGCACGCGTACGAGCACCCCGCGCCGCAGGTCGCCTGGCACGTCTCGGCGTTGCGGCAATCGATATCGCAGCCGTCCGCGCACCGCGTGTCGCACGCCTTGCTCCTCGCGCAGGAAGACTGGCAGTCTCCGCCGCAGCGGCTCTCGCACACGTCGCGATCGGAGCAGCTCGGCTTGCAGCCCGACGCCTCGCCGCAGGTGAGCTGGCAGGCCTTCGGCACGTTGCCCGGGGTGCCGCCCGGGCAGGTGCAGGGCACGCCCGGCTGGCAGCCGGCGGCGTCGGCCACCGGCACCGCGGAGCTCGAGGCGCGGGGGATGTCCTTGAGGGACACCGACGCCGGCGCGCCGCTGTCTCCGGCGCCCTCGTCGCGGGAGGGCCAGAGCAGCAGCACCGCCCCGAGGCCGACGCAGAAGAAGAGCACCGCCGCCGCGCCGACGATGACGAGCCGCGGCGACCCCGGCGCGCGCGGCCCGCGCACAGCGCCCGCGCCCGCCTGCGGCTGGCCCGGCAGAGCCGCCGTCGAGGCGGCCGCCGCGGCGGCCGACACGGCCGGCACCGCCATGGCCGGCGGGCTCGCGCCCGGGAAGGAAGCGCCGATCGGCGGCCCCTCGGGGATGGCCCGGCCCCGGCCGTGCACGCGCGTGCGCTCGTCGACCTCCGCCATCGCCACCGTCGCGAAGGGGGGCTCCTCGCCCCGGCGCACGGCGCGCACGTCGGCGAGCATCGTCTGCGCGTCCGGATAGCGCCGCTCGACCTGGAAGGCGAGCGCGCGGTCGACCACGCGCGCGACCCGCGGATCCATGCCGGGCGCGACGGTCGCCAGCGACGGGGCGGGCGTCGTGCTCATCCTGATGAGGAGCTCTCCTTCGGTGAGCGCGTCCGCGTCGTGGAGTCGACGGTTCGTCAGGAGGGTGAACATCGTCGCGCCCACCGCGTAGAGGTCGGCCCGCCCGTCCACGTGCCTGCCCAGGACCTGCTCCGGGGCCATGTAGCTCGTCGTGCCGAGCACCGCGCCCGTCCGCGTCTTCAGCCCGGCGCCGCCCTCCTTCATGCGCGCGATCCCGAAATCGAGGACCTTGAGCCGCCCGTCGCGCGTCACGAAGAGGTTGTCCGGCTTGATGTCCCGGTGGACGATCCCGGCGTCGTGCGCGGCCTTGAGCACCTCGAGGAGCGTGTCCACGTGGGCGAGGAGC
This sequence comes from Sorangium sp. So ce321, assembly GCF_051530195.1. NCBI lineage: Bacteria > Pseudomonadati > Myxococcota > Polyangiales > Polyangiaceae > Sorangium > Sorangium sp. So ce321. The sequence goes on from NZ_CP150329.1 coordinate 11,683,724, forward strand.
TCGGGCAACGGGACGCCGCCGAGCCGCAACGCCCGCTCGCGGAGGCTCTCGCCGTCGAGCAGCTCCATGACGAGGAACGGCTCTCCCTGCTCGGTCGCGTCGATGTCGAGGACCTGCACCGCGGCCGGGTGCCCGAGCCGCGCGGCGGCGAGCGCCTCCTGCTCGAAGCGGGCGCGGAGCTCGCGCGACACGGCGCCCTCCGGGTGGAGGATCTTGATGGCCACGCGATGGCCCACGTGGTGAGTGGCCGCGTAGACGGCCGCCATCCCCCCCGCCCCGATCAGCGCGTCGAGCCGCCATTTCCCGCGGAGGGTCGTCCCGACACGGGCCCTCAGCCGCTGCATCTCTTCGTCTTCCGCTTCCGACATCGGCGCCGAGCCTAGCACGCGCTGCGCGCCGGTCGGATCGGGAGCGGGCGCGCGCGGAGCACCTCTGGACACCGCGCCGTCACACGGCACATCGAGGACGCGCCCGGCGCGCGCCGGTCCGCCCCGCGCGCAGGGCCGCGCGCCAGCGGCGCTGCGGGCAGGGCAGATTCGCGCGCTCGTATCGCGAGCGAGAGAGAGGCCGCAGCGATGGTGGAGGTCGACGCGTTCGACGGCTCACGTCATGATGGCCACGGCCACTGGCCATCTCCGCTCTTCAACCCTCGTGCACCACGGCTCCGTGCACCGATGTCATGAGAGGCGTGCCGCGCTTCCAGAGAAGGTCACTTTATGCGCACCATCGCCAGAACGTCCGTCCTCTTCCTGCTGTCGGCGTGCAGCGCGAGAGGAGCAATCCCCGGGGGCGACGGAGACTGGGGACGCGACGACGGCGTGAATGCCGCCAGCGCGGGCAGCGGCGGCGCGGGGAGCTCGACGGCGAGCGGCACTGACGGCGCAGGGGAAGGCCACGGCGGCGGGGGCGCAGGTGGCGGCGGCGCCGACAACACCGGCGCCGACAACACCGGCGCCGACAACAGCGGTGGGAACACAGGTGGCGGGAGCGGTGGTGCGAGCGCGGGCGGCGGTGGCGGGAGCGGTGGTGGCGGCGCGGGCGGCGGAGCGTCCAGCGGCGGCGGCGGGAGCGATGATGGTGGCGGCGCGCCGGACTGCAGCGGAGCTTCCGTGGCGGTCACCGGCGACGTGCTCGACCCCGCTCAGGTCTACCTCGCCGGAACGCTGTCCGAAGGGAGCTGCGGCTGGGACGCCGTGGCGCACTGGAGCTCTGTCGAATCCGCTGTCGTGGGGTTCGACTGCCGCGTCGACGAGCGAAACGCGCGGATCCGCCCCACCGACGGGCGCCTGCTCTATACGAACGTCTTCGAGGACCTGCTCCGCGAGTTCCGCTGCGACGACTGCCCGTTTCGCGGCGACGACTATCCGGCCGCGCCGCTCGACAACGATACCGTCCTGCGCACGCCCCCTTGCGCACAAGGTCTCGACCCGCTCTCCGGATTCCTCGTTTCGCCCGCAGGGGCCGTCCTGCACCGCTGCCGCTCGGACGCCGCCACGTGGTACGACGAGAGCGGCCGAGTCGCCTACGCCGACCGGGAGGATCCGCTGCTCCACCTGGGGCACGGCGATCTCGCGCTGGCAGCGCGGAGCGTGGTTCGCCTCGCCACGTCGGCGTCGCTGCCCATCGCCGGTCTCCCGGAAGGCCGGCTGCTCCACACCGTGCGCGCCAGGGCGCCGGGCAGCTTCCTGCTGGTGCTCGAGTCGGAGCACCCGGCCGACGATGGCAGCAGCCAGGAGCTCTGGGAGGTGGACGGCGACGGCATCGCGACGCGGCTCGGCGCCTTCCCCCCGCTGCCCGCGGGAGCGATGCAGGTCAGCGCATACACGTCAAAGCTCGACGGATGCGGCGCCTTGCTCCAGTTCGGGGGCGGACTCGGGGTGCTCGAGGATGTCATCGTCCGCCGGCACATCGACGGGGCCAGCGAGGTCGTCTACACCGAGGCGACGGATCCGCTGGTGAAGATCCATGTCTCCGCCCTCGTCACGGGGCCCTGACCACGCCTGGCCAGCGGGCCCGGCGGCCGGGACGGAGCGCACCTGGACGAAAGGTGGCAAGCCATTGTAACTGTTGGCTTTTACCTCGCCGTCGCCGCCGCCAGGCTCAACCCCGGCCGCCGCCGGGGCGCCCCCGGCCGACGATGTCCCACGCCTCCGTGACGGCCTCTTCCGCGCTCGCGACCGACACGACGCGATCCGAGCGCCGGTCGTCCACGCGCCCCCCGGCGAGCTGCCGTGCCCAGCCGCCGCTCGTCGCGAGGGAGAGCAGCGGCTTGCCGAGCTGCCAGGCGACGGCGATCTCGCTCAGCGTCCCCGCGCCTCCGCCGACGACAACGACGACGTCCGCCGCCGCGACGACGAGGATGTTGCGCCCGATCTGCAGGCCGGTCGGGAGGACGATGTCCACGTACGGGTTCGCGGCGGACGCCTCGTACCCCGGCAGGAGCCCGACGATATCGCCGTCGCGCCACGTCGCCGCCTCGCGCCCGCCGCGCGAGACGGCGGCCATGACGCCGCCGAGCCCGCCGGTGACGAGCCGGAACCCCGCCTCGACGGCGCGCCGCCCGAGCTCGACGCACACCGCCTCGGTCGCCGCGTCCAGCGCGAGGCCGTTGCCGATCACCGCCATCACGGGGCGGCGCGGCACGTAGGGGGCGATGTCCCTCCGCGTGTCCTCGTCTTCGTGATCGTCGTCCATCGCGGCTCCGCTCCGGCGCCCGTGTGCCGCCGCGTCACATGGCGCTCGACCCGGTCGCGAGGCGCATCGTCTCGCTTCCCGCGCAGCATGGCAAGGCCACGCACCACCGCGCGCGCCCCGGCCGGCGGCGCCGCGCTCGGTACGCCGCGCTCGCCGGCCGCTCCATCACGGCGCCCGGTGGCCGGGGCGCGCCGCGGCGGCCGTCGCGCCGCCGCGTCGCGCGCTACTGCTGGCCGGCGTAGAGGCCGTCCACGGCGTCGGCCCAGAGCTTGTTCATGGCGACGCGCCCGGCGGGATCCGGGTGCACCTCGTCGGTGAGCTGCTCGGGGTGCGCCTCGAACCACGCATACAGGTCCGGCCCCGGGACGAGGCTGTTCTCCTGCGTGAGCTCGTCGATTGCCTGGTTGAAGACGTCGAGCGCGTCGTGGTTTCCGTCGGGCGAGAACGGGATGCGCGCGAGCACCGGGACGCGCCCCGCGGCCTGGATGGTGTCGATGAGCTCCTGCAGGTTCGACTTGAAGGTGCTCGGGTCGGTCTGGCCCCAGGAGTCGTTGGTGCCGTAGCCGATGGCGAAGAAGTGGAAATCGGGGTTCATCTCGAGAACGTCATCGATGCGATCGAGCGCGCTGGGGCGGTCCGTGCTCCTCGTGAGCTCGCCGCCGATGCCGCCGTTGATCATCGCGGGGTAGTTCGCCTCGTGCGCCGCGTGCACGTTCTCCGCGAAGCTCGGCTGCGTGGCCGGGGTGTCGCGGTCATAGGCGAACGCGGTGATGCTGTCGCCGAGGAAGAACCAGGTGTCCTCGGCGCCGTTCGAGATGTCGTGCACGTCGATCTCGTCGAGCTGGACGCCGTCGGACGTGGCGGGGGCCGCGGTCACGACGAGGCGCACCCAGCTCTGGCCGCTGAAGTCGAAGCTGTGGGCGCGCGTGCGGACCGGGTTGTCGGTCACCTCGGCGACGCTCTTCCAGGTGCCGTCCTCGCCGTCCGTCGAGTCGCTCGAGGTCTCGACGCGGTAGGCGCCCGGCGCGCCGTATTGCACGTCGATGTAGTTGTAGTTGTACGAGGCCGTCCAGCTCAGGAGCAGCCGCTCGTACCCGTCGCCGACCTTGATCGCGACCCAGGCGGGCGCGGCCGCGGTGGGTTTGCCCGCGGTCCAGGTGCCTGCCGACCTGTACTTGCCGTCGTTGATCACCGACGCCGTCCCCGCCGAGGCGAAGGCGGGCTTGCCGCGGGAGATGATGGGGTTCGGCGTGATCCCCGGCGCGTCCGGGCCGCCGCCGTTGCCCCCCGCGCCGCTGCCGCCGTTGCCGCCCGTGCCGGTGGCGTCGCCGCCGGTGCCGGTGGCGTCGCCGCCCGTGCCGGTGGTGCCGCCGCCGGAGCCCTGAGAGGCGCTCCCGGTGCTCGCGGACGCGCCGCCGCCCGTGCCGCTGGCGCTGACAGCGGAGTCGCCGTCGTCGGAGCAGGCGGAGAGGAGAGCGAGCGTCCCCAGCGCGAGGACGAGTGAACCTGATCGAAGAAGTGAGCCCAAAGCCATCTCGGTTACCTCCAGAGGCCGGCACTCTGGGACATCGTGGCGCCACGATCCATATCGGAGTCGGCCTCCGTCATCGAGATAGCGCGAATGAGGTGAACCGGTAAAGCTGGGTACGCAGCGACCCGGGGTCGAGAAGGGAGCAGGACCACGCACCGCAGTGCGTTCGTCGCTTGGGATGGCAATTTTACAAGAAGGGTACCCGGCCCGCGGACCGGGATGGGAGGGGACGACCGAGAGCGACCCCTTGCGGTGGCCTGGAGCGTTTGCTCAGGAGCCGGCTGTACCGAGCAACTCTCTGGTGTCGCTGACGACCGCGGCCCGGCGGACCCAGCGGTCGAGCTCGTCGACATCGGCGCTCGCGAGGACGCGCTCCCGCACCTCGGTGGGGACATCCAGCCCGCGGGCCTCGAGGATGGCGAGCACGTCGTGCGCCTTCGCCTTCAGGAGGCCCTCCCGCAAGCCGGGCGTGGCGAGGAGCTCTCGGGCGTCGCTGACGACAGCGGCACGGCGGACCCAGCGGTCGAGCTCGTCGATATCGGTGCTCGCGAGGACGCGCTGCCGCAGGTCGACGGGGACTCCCAGCCCGCGGGCCTCGAGGAAGGCGAGCACGTCGTGCGCCTTGGCCTTGAGGATGCCCTCCCGCAGCCCCTCCCGTAGGCCCGCCTGCAGGCCCTCCCGCAGCCCTTCCTCCCGGCCTTCCCGCAGCCCTTCCTCCCGGCCTTCCCGCCGGCCATGGGCTACGTAGGTGCGCGCGAACTCACTCTGGAACTCATATCCGCTCTTCATCATCGCCTCCAACGTTCGTCTCGCCGCTTCGTTCATCGAGAATAGGACCAGGTCCCCGTACAGGGCGCGGCGCTCCTCATCGAGCCCGGCAGCCGCCGCCAGGAACGCCACGCCGATCGCCTCCGCCGCCTTGCTCCGCCCATGCGCCATGGCCGAGAGCACGACCACCTCGGGCGCGGCCTTCGCCTGCTCGGCGTCCGTGACGACCGGGACGTCCCGGGGCCCAAGCACGAGCGGCGTCAGCGTCCAGCCGGGGTGGCCCGTGTCGATCGGGCGCGAGCACCACCTCACCATCGCCGGGTCGGTCGTCACGACGAGCAGCCGGGTCGGGCAGCGGTGCCGGGCCCTCGCCTGGGTCACGTACACCGGCCAGGCATATCGCTTGTCCGGGTCCACGCCGAGCTGGACCTCGACCACGATGGCCATCGCGGGCCGCTCCTGCTCGCCCACGAGCAGCACGACGATCACATCGGCGCGGCGGTTCGAGGGCACGATCTCGGTGAGGTCGGAGGCATCGACGCGCGCCTCCGTGAACGCCGGGACCGGGTGGCCGAGCGCGTCGTGCAGCATCTCGGCGGCCAGCCTCGGCCGGTTCTTGAACAGCTCCACCAGGGCTTCATGGGTCACTGAGGGCATCGGGTGTCTCTCTGGCAGGTACAGTCATGCTGGATTTCCGAGCGGCGTGCCTGGCGCGTGCAGTGGCTCTCGCACGGGCCGCGCAGCCGCCTCCCACCCTTAAATTCCGGGCCGCCTCGTGGAGTCGTCACGCCGTGTGCGTTCCGTGTGCCCCGACGTCAGCGCACCTTCCGAGGTTCATCGGCGCCTCCGGAGCTTCAGCGCGAGCGCTTCCCGGGCGATGCGGAGCCGGCTCGCGGCGGTGTACGGGTTCATGCCGCGCGCCTTCGCGAACGCGACGAGCGACTCCGGGCGGTCGACGGCGAGCAACATCTCGCGCTGCCACGGCTTGAGCTGGGCGAGCGCCTCCAGATCGGCGCGCGCGTCGATCTGCGCTTCGAGGCTCGGTCCGGCGGGCTCGCGCAGCACGCCGAGCGGCTGCGCGTGGAGGACCACGCGACGCACGTAGGCGCTGTTGACGTAGTGCGACACCTTCCTCCAGGCGACGCCGTGGATCCACGCGCGGAGCGCCCGCCGAGGCTCGTCCGAGGGGTCCGGCCGGTGCATGCCGCGCTCGACGGAGCGCCATGCGCCCAGGAGCACCTGCTGCTCCACGTCGGGGCGGTCCCGCGCCGGGACGCCGCTGGAGATGAGCACCGCGAGGATGAGCGAGCGCTCGGCCAGGATGGCGTGGATGCTCGGGTGGGCTGCGGGATGCGGAGCCGGGAGATAGGCCTGATCGGCGCGCGTGCTGCGGGGGCGATCGGTGCTGGACCGCCGTGATCGGCGGGGAAGAAGGCGATCGGGGTGAGGGGTTGGGGTGTCGATGGACGGATCGATCTGCTGGCCCTTTTCGGGCCGCGGACGCAGCTTCGCCATGTCGGACCTCGTTCCGCGAAGTTCCAACGACGTTTAGCGCCTCGCTCTGGCCGAATTAACAGACAATAGTCTGTGTTTCGTTGAAGGCCTGCAGCGTGAAGCCGAGCGCTGGTGGTCTCGCCCATCTCGCCGATGCATTTGAGGTATCCTCAGGGATCTTGCTCTGCTCGGCAATGACGCCGGAGGGCAAAACGAGGCCGGTCGCCAAAGACTCCAAAATCGCAGTCAACTTGTCCACGGTGCCCACTGGCAAATTTGTATGCAGCTCTTCCGCTGCAAGCCGAAGCAGCAGTGCAGCGACTTTGTCACTGGGCGAGCCAGGCTGTCCTTACATTTTGCACACGAGTTTCTCGCTCGTCGTAAGCCCAGCAAGCGACGAGGACAAACCGACACTCTGATGTGCTCGCACAACCTAGCTGCCTAGATTCTCGGAGGAGAGGGAGGACGCCGCCCCTGGGCTGCGCGCCAACGCTCTCTCGAGGGCGATTCATCATTTTTTACTGCTGCTCGTGGGCGCCCCTCGTCCTGGCTCGGCTACCATCGTCCGCCATCCCGGAGCCGAGCGGCGGGCTAGCGGGCTACACGCCCGTGCGACCAAGGGTCGAACTCAGCTCTCGTCAGTACGGGTCCTCAACTCAACACCGGGTTCGATTCTCGGCGCCTCCACCAGAAAGACACGGTGAGAACCGTGTCTTTTTTTTGCGTGTGCCCTGCGTGTGACCTGATAAATTTCGGCGACGCTGGATTTGAGGTGGGGCCAGCGTGAGCGGGACCACCGAGGGCGGGCGCGGTAGGTGACGCCAGGGTACGGGGCTCCACGGAACTCCACGAGCGGCACCAGGCCGGCGGGGGCGACCCCGGGTCCGTGCTGGCGCAGCCCAGAGCCAGACGAACGGACGCGGCCTTGCTGGGATGGTGGCGGTGGTGGCCCCTGCCCTGCGGGGCCGGCCCCTGCCCTGGCCGCGGCCCCCTGCCCTGGCCGCGGCCCCCTGCCGGAGGGACGCCGTCTTGACACGGGACGGTATCTCCGCTGGCCTTGCGGATCGCGCAGGCCACGGGGGTAGTTGGAGCGTAAGCGCCCAGCCATCGCCATGGGCGCCACCCCTTGCGACTCTTGCCGGGGTCGACGATGCTGGGCGCGGGGCAGCGTCCGTCCACGGCTCGGGCGGACAAGGGCGGACACGAGAGGGGCGGCGAGGTGCTCCCCCGGCCCTCGGTGTCGAAGACGAGCTCCGCGTCGTTTCAGGGCGCGTCGGCGCCCGCAGCCGGAGCCACGAGCGGTGCTTGCGCCCACGCGTCGGGCAGCAGCTCGTCGAGCCGTTCGCGCGACCAGCCCGCCTGCAGCTTGCCGATCACGTCCGTCGCCCAGGCGAGCGGGTTGATTCCGTGCACCCGGCACGAGCCGAAGACCGTGTAGCCGACGGCGAGGCGTTCAGCTCCCTTGTCCGAGCCTGCGAACAAGTAGTTTTTTCTTCCGAGCGCCACACATCTTATCCGCCGTTCGACTTCGCCGTTGTCGATCTCGAAGCGCCCATCCGTGAAGCAGCGCCGCCACGCTGCCTCCTGGTTGATGGCGTACTGCGTGGCGACGTAAAGCGGCGTACTTGGCACGAGCCGCAGGTGCAGCTCGTGAATCCACTTGTAGAGCTCCTCGACCACGGGGAGCGACAGCTCCTGCCGGCGCGCCAGGCGTGCCTCCGCGGACAGCTCCTCAGCTTTGCATGCCGCTTCGATGCGGTAGATGGCCTTGAAGTACGCAAGCGCGACAGCGGCTCGCGCATCACCACCCTTCGCCGCCTTCTCGAACTTCGCGCGGATGTGCATCCCACAGCCGAGCCGGCGCTCCTCGGGCACGATCACCTCGCTACCCTCGTCTCCGCGCAACATCGCGCCGTACCCTGCGTAGCCATCGCCCTGCAGGTAGCCCGTGAAGCCCTGCAGCAGCGCAGCCGGATGCATCGCTCTCCAGTCCGGTGCGTACAGGAACGCGACGAGCTCGGCTCCGACGAAGGCCCAGATATGACCTCTCTTCACCCCCGCTGGATGATCCTGATCCAGCACGCGCATCCCGGTGTCATCGGCGCGCAGGTAGCACGAGCCCAGCACGCGCTCCTGGATCCTCTTGGCCACAGGGGCAAGCACGTCGAGCGCGAACGCCGACCACTCTCCCAGCGTCGACGGCGACAGCGACACGCCGAAGCGAGCGTACTGCTGCGCCTGCCGGTAGAGCGGCATCGCGTCCTCGAACTTCTCGACGATGATGCTCGCGAGCAGCCCCGCTCCCGGGCGCCCCCGATCCATCACCTTCTCGCTGTCCGCCGTCGTAACCCCCTGCTCGGGGCAGCGCGGACAGGCGAGCTTCTCCCTCTGTTCCTCGATGACCCGGAACTGCGCAGGGACGAACTCGAGAACTTCGCTCGTACGATGACCGATGCACTTCTTGTCCGCGCCGCACTGCGGGCACTTCCGCTCGGCTTCCGGGACCGGCACAACGCGCGTCTCGCGCGGCAGGTGTGCGGGAAGCGGCGAGCGCCCACGCCGTCCTCGCGGCGGCTTCGGCGGCTCAGGAGGTTGCGGCACCAGCCCCTGCTCCGGCTGCGCAGGAGCCTCCGCGCCGGGCTCTGACGAGGGCGCGGAGTCAGCGGCCCCCTGCGGCACCTCGGCGCCGAGCTCGGCGAACAGCAGCATCAGCTGCTCGGTAGAGACCTTCTGGCTCTTGCGGCCGTACAGCTCGCGCAGCGCGCTGGCGAGCCTCGCCGACAGCGCGGTGTTCTTGTCGCGCAACTGGACCAGGAGCCCGAGCACCAGCTCGATGAGCGCCGGGACCTGCCCGTCGGCCGCGAGCTGCTCGAGCTTGCGTCGCACATCTGCCAGGTCGGCGGGGAGCTGTGCTTGGGACGGAGGGGGACTGGTCACGTGGCGCGCTGGATATCTATCCCGCGCGCATCCATCAAGCGTTGCTTCGATGGGTCGAGGTTTCTCACGCCGGGCCTCCAGCGCTTGCGCCGTACGGCCTGCGACAGGTCGAGCCCTTCGAGCATCAGCGACAGCTCCGCCGCCTCGACCTCGACGTGGGTCGCTCCCTTGGGCAGGTCGCGGGCGAGGTGGAATCGGCCGCGAGCGAGTTTTTTGGCAAATATGCAGTATCCGGTACGATCCCAGAACAACACACGAGCCTGGTCGCCTCGCCGATTCCTGAACACGAACAGATGCCCGCAGAGCGGGTCGGCTCCGAAGCGCTGAGCGACCAGCGCCGACAGGCCATCAAAGCTCTTGCGCAGGTCGGTAGGCTCGGCCGCGACGTACACGCGCACCGACGGCGGCAGCGTCAGCACGGCATCTCCTCGGCGGCGAGCGCCAGCACGCGCTCGAGCGTGGCCGGGTCGAAGCCCGGCCGAACGCGAACCACCCGCCCATTGGGCAGCGCGATCTCGATCGGCTCCACGACGACCGGCGAGACGTCGGCCACCACGTGCACCGGCAGGAAGCGCGGCGGCTCCGTCGACGACGACGGCGGGGGTTGCGGGGGCCCGTCAGCCCGCAGCTTCCAGCGCCACCAGTACAGCTGCTTCGGCTTGTACCCCTCGCGGCGCGCGAACTTCTCGGCACTCAGCCCGCTCCGCTCCCATCGCGCCACCCGCTCGGCCCACTCCACTCTCGTCGCCATCGCTTCCTCCTTCGTCGCGATGGGAACAGGTAGCCGGCCTCCCACGGATGGTCACGATGCCCTTGGCTGGGCGCTTACGTTGGAGCGGCAGCGCGGACCGGAGAGATACCTCCGGACGCCTGCGCGAGGCGACACGCTTTTTATTAGAGGAATCATGAGCGACGACAAGAGTGTGGACTTACTGGGGATCAAGCCAGGCGCCGAAGCGGTAAAAATCGTGACGGAGGGTGCGGTCTCAGGCATCGGAGCGTTTTTGAGCCGTATCTGTCTCCCTGTTGCTGAAGAATTTGGCCTATTGCTTCAAGACAAGGTCCGATGGTGGAGAGCAAGAAACGCCACAAATACACTTGAACACGCTAGGCAGCTTATGCCAGCGCAGCCCGATGCAGAGCCAATTGGCGCTCATCCTCGACTGGTACACACAATCATAGAAGAATCCTCCTGGACCGATGCTGACGAATTGCAGCAAATGTGGGCAGGTCTCCTCGTGTCCGCATGTTCTAAGACCGGAAGAGACGAGACAAACAAGATATTCATAGATATACTATCGAGTATTACTCATTCTCAGGTTCGCATTCTCCAATATGCCTGCACGAGAGCACCAAAGCGACTATCACCAAAATGGGCTCGTTCTGGCCGAAGACTTTGGCGTCAGCCTCAAGGCGCTTCAAGAAATATCCGGCACATACGACATCCATCAACTTGACCACGAGCTCGATCACCTTCGCGAAATCGGGCTACTGGACGGCGGATTCCACGCAGACTCCATCAATCTAGATGCCGCCCTAACACCGACTCCGCTTGCCCTGAATATGTATGTGCGATGCCGGGGATCACGCCAGTCTCCGATCGAATTCTTTGCCCTCGAAGAAAAATAAGCCGTAGGGGAGCCACAGTTAAGCGCCGTGCGCGCCCGTGGATGTGGGAGTCCGAGCAGGTCTAAGACGACGCGCGCCTCAACTTCCAATGAGGGGACCGCACCCGGCCAGCGACGGAACCCTGCCCCGCTCGACGCGACGCAACCGGCGCCCCCGCCCCGTCGGCACCTCCGGCATGATCGACCCTGACGACCTCGCCGCCATCGCTGAAGCCGCTCTCGCTGAGGATGTCGAGACCCTCGCCCTGTCGGTCGCTCCCGGCCTCGTGCTGGAGCTCGCCTACGACGGCTTCGGGCTGTTCGCCGCGACTTGGCGGGCCGGGTCATGGTGGAGGGCGGTCGAGTTCGGGGAGGCGTAATGCCTTGCCTCGCGGCAGGCGTGCCTGCGGCAGGCTGGATCCGAGAGACCCACGTACAGCCACAGCGGAACATCCCAGGAGCCGCTCGTCGGGAGCACGCCGCCCTCCACCTACGGGAGCATCGGAGGCGGGCTGCTCTTGACACGGGACGGTATCTCCGCTGGCCTCACAGAGTGGGGTGGCCGGGGGGTAGCTGGTTCGGCGGCGAGGACAAGAGTGATACCACCACGATGGTCTGCAGAGAGCGGTGCGACAGCACATACAGGCGCTCTGCTGAAGCAGCCTAGAACGGCAAATCGAAGGAAGCGCAAGAGAATTCTTCTCGTTCGCCCATCAACGTAACTAGGCACATTGACTTTCAAAATATCTAAGCATTGACTGGGCGACCAAGAGACACCATGACGCCGTTAGAAGAATTTGACTTCTCAGTCCTCGACAGCCCTGACTTCAAAGAAGACGCCGTTCGGGAAGAAATTATCGCGCCGATCCTTCGGACACTTGGTTACACACCAAGCGGGACTACGCGAGTGCAGCGTAGCAAGAGCCTTGCTCACCCCTACGTGATGATTGGGTCAAAGAAGCATCCGGTCCAGATCACACCGGATTACACTTTATGGGCTGACGACACCTCCATCCTGATTCTTGATGCGAAGGCTCCCTGGGAGCCGATCGTCGCATCTCACCATGTCGAGCAGGCATACAGCTATGCGATCCATCCAGAGGTCCGCTGCGAACACTATGCCCTCTGCAACGGGCGGGAACTAGCGCTCTATAACATTCGAGAGTCAGCACCTATTGGTCACATCACCCTCAATGCGCTTCCGGCCACCTGGGAAGAAGTCAAGCTGTTGCTAGCTCCCCAATACCTTAAGACTCCGGAGCTCCGAAACTTCGCCCCCGATTACGGACTCCACGCCCGTCGCGCTGGCATCGGAAAGGATTTAGATATCATATTCGTGTCCTACTATCTTCAGGAAATCGCCATGGTTGAGGATGGACTCTACACAACAATGGCAACCCACGACGACAATGGAACAGAATACCTCGCAAGCTTTGACCTTGGTCGCGACCAGCTTAATCAGCTATTGGCCACACTTCCCGACGACATAAGCAGAAAAATTCGCGCATCACTGAGCAGGCAGCCGTTTAGGTTTGATTTGGGAGGCAAGGTCGTTGCCAACATCACGGGCCGACTAGGAGACGTGACCCGTGGACCATTTGAAGAATTTGTGCCGATAATAGCATCAGAAGTCGAGTCTGCATACGATCCAGATATCACATTGACCCCCTACCGCCGTCGATAGCCGCCTAACGAGCTACCGCGACGGCAGATCAGCAGATGAATGTGCGCCGCCAGCGCGCGAACGCGCAACCGAGGCGCTCGCGGTCTGGCGGAACCGCGCTGAGGCAATTGTGATGGGCATCCCGAGGCTTCGTGCGACCTCGCTCACCTGCTCGCAGTCGCCGATCTGGCCGGGGAGGCGGGGGTCTACCGTGAGCGACGTCGCCTCTTGAGCACGGCGGCAAGACGCCTGCGGCCCCGGCGAAGCCTTCCGAAGGCGGTCCCGATGGGCACCCCGAGGCTCCGGGCGACTTCGCTCACCTGTTCGCCCTCCCCGACGAGGAGCAGCACCCGCCGCTCCCGGGGCTCCACCAGCCAGAGCAGGTCCAGCAAGGCGCGCGCCTCAAGCGAGCCGTCCGTCTTCGAGCAGCACCCAGGGAGCTGATGCTGAGTACGCCTCGGTCCCAGCGATGGGCAGGCTTGGCGCATCCGTGAGTCGATTATTGGCCCTCCTTCATCCGCGGCTCGATGGGCGGATCGAGCGCATCGCCATGGACCCCGCGCAACACGATCGCGGCGTGCTGGGCTCCGTTTTCAACCGCATCGAGAGGGTCTACCCCGTATGTAGTGGATGGGCGCCCATCGATGTCAATAGTGACAGCCCAAGGCCACTTTTTTTCCGGACGGTTTCGCGTCGGCTCGTGGATGCGAACCAGGATGTCACGCGACTCGCCGCCCTCTCCGGTCACCTTGAAAATTAGCTCCATCATCACTTGCACCTCTTGTCACACTCTTTGAGGCATCGCCCAAGTTCCTCGGTGCATTCCGGCGTGGGCGAGGATCTCCCGGTCACCGCTGACGACGGCGGCCCGGCAGCTCCAGCGGTCCAGCTCGGCGAGGTCGGTGCTCGCGAGGACGCGCTCCCCGAGCGACGCGCGGCATCGTGTAGTCGCAGGTCTATGTTTCCGGAGGAAGAGCGGGCGGATCGAGCGTTCCTCCGCCCGCAAGTTCCACCTTGTCTGCCACCATCCTCTTGATGAATCGCCCCGCGTCCTCAATCGCAGCCGCCCAGTCCACCTGTTTCAGGCGCACACTGTCATCGTGCTTAAATCCAAGCACATCAACGGCAATGGACCACGTGAAGCCATCCGGGTCCGGACGCACGTCGCTGATCCGGAGCGTGATCGTTCGAGGCGAGCTCCCGTCCGCGGGTGTAAATGTCGTGGTGAGCTCCAGCATTGGTCCTCCTAGCAATTTCGGTCACAGTCAGCCACCCGGCGAAGGGGCTCACGGCGAGCCTGGGCTCGATCCCGACCTGGATCCCGCCCACGCTGACGCGGCCGCTGAACTCGAGTGCGTGTGCCGGCGCCGGAACACTACTGACGAGCGCACAGGCACAGCCGCACAGCACGAGCACGCGCGTCTTTGCCTTCAGCCCGTGCCCCATGCCCTCCCCCGATCCCGGATGCTTCTCCTACCCAAAGGCGGCGTCAACAGGTGACCTGGAGCACATTACGTCCGAACGGTCCTTGCACACGAGGGCCGGAGCGCGACCGGCAACGTGAATCGTCAAGGCGTGCGTCAGCAGTTCGGCACCGTCCCGTTCAACCGCTGGCTCGCTACGTCCAAGCGGATCGCGCGACGGCTCTCCGCCCATACGGGCATCGGCTGGGCTCGTTCGCCGCCGTGTGACCTGCGTGTGCCCCGACTCCAGGGCACGGGGCTCCACGAGAGGGCACTCCCCGCCTACCCGCCCTCCCCCACCAGCGCGCTCCAGTCGACATCGAACCGCGCCAGGTACTTCCGCAGCCTGTCCGCGTCGTTGACGCTCTTCTTCTTCGCCCGCGACGCCGCGAACAGCACCCGCCCCGCCTCGGACAGCGACCGCGCGCTCTTCAGCACCCGCAGCACCTCGGCGAGCTGCGCCCGGTCGAGCTGGTCCAGCGCCGCCGCCTTCCGCGCCCCGAGCGCCGCGACCACGAGGTCCTCCCCCTCCCCGTCGCTCCCCTCCCCCACCGCCCCGCCCGCGCTCCCCCCGCCCCCCGCCGCCGGCCCCCGCCGCCACGCCTCGCTCAGCCGCTCGATCTCCTCCTCCACGATCTCCACCCCGATCCGCCCCCCCGGCGCGAGCGTCGCCATCCGCGTCACCGCCGCGTTGAAGTCGCGGAAACTGCCCGGCCACACCGCCTCCCGCGATGTGGCGAACTTGACGAACCGCGCGCGCGTCGCGGCTCATCGTGATCCGCACGCCGAGCAGCCGCGCCGAGGCGTCGAGCTCGTAATCGAGGTTCGGCTCGATGTCCTCCACCCGCTCCCGCAACCCCGGCAGCCGGAAGGTCCACAGGTTGATCCTCGCCAGCAGGTCTTCCCGGAAGCGCCCCGCCGCTACCTCCAGCGACAGATCCCGGTTCGTGCCGGCGAGCAGCTGGAACTCGCTACGTACCTCCCGGTCCGACCCGACCGGCAGAAACGCCTTCTCCTCGATCGCCCGCAGCAGCATCGCCTGCTCGTCCGCGCCGAGCTCGCCGATCTCGTCCAGGAACAGCACCCCCTCGTGCGCCTTGCGGAGCAGCCCCGGGCGGTCCTTCAGCGCGCCCGTGAACGAGCCCTTCGTGTGCCCGAACAGCGACGACATCGCCCCATCGCCGCGGATCGTCGCGCAGTTCAGATCCACGAAGTCCCCGCTCACCTGCCGGCGCCCCTTCTTGAGATCGTAGATCTTCCGCGCGAGCTGCGACTTCCCCGCGCCCGTCGGGCCCATCAGCAAGATCGGCGCGCGCGACGCGATCGCCACGTGCTCGATCCGCTCGATCAGCTTGTTGTACGCCGCGTTGCGCGTCGCCTGCCAGCGCCACAGGCGTTGCGGGACGAAGTCAGAAGCTGGATCTTCACGGTCGTCGCCGCCGCCCGCTGCCGCCGTGACGCCGACTGCGGCATCGACGGCGACCGTCGCCGGCTGGCCGACGTGGTCGCCCCTGCCGCCCGGCCCGGCGACCTGCGCTGCCGCGTCGGACTGCGTGATCGTGGCCGCGGTCGACCGCTGCTGCTCTTGCGGCATGATCTCGTCGAGGGCGGTCGCGAGTGCGTCCAACCTGATGGTCTACGACGGCAGCGGAGCCTTCATCCGGGAGCTCAACGCCCGTAACCCCCCGCGTGCCGGAACCTCCAGTGCGGCCCGTGCCCGCCACCGCCGCAGCTCGCGTGCGTGGCCGGCACGTGCCAGGCCGCGCCGCAGCCAGGCCCCTGATGGGAACAGGTAACCGGCGCCGCGCGGACGGTCACGATGCCCTTGGCTGGGCGGTTACGGCCGGAGGTCTCACCCCGTGCTCCCCGGGCAACGCGGCGCAGGCCGGCCTCCCTGCCACAGGCTGGTCCTCAGAGCCGAGCGAGCCGTCCGTCTTCGAGCAGCACCCAGGGAGCTGATGCTGAGTACGCCTCGGTCCCAGCGATGGGCAGGCTTGGCGCATCCCTGAGTCGATTATTCGCCCTCCTTCATCCGCGGCTCGATGGGCGGATCGAGCGCATCGCCATGGACCCCGCGCAACACGATCGCGGCGTGCTGGGCTCCGTTTTCAACCGCATCGAGAGGGTCTACCCCGTATGTAGTGGATGGGCGCCCATCGGTAACCGCCCGACCAACGCCATCGTGACCACCCCAGCGGGGCCGGTTACCTGTCCCCATCGCGAAGGAGGAAGCGATGGCGACGAGGGTGGAGTGGGCCGAGCGGGTGGAGCGATGGGAGCGGAGCGGGCTGAGCGCCGAGAAGTTCGCGCGGCGCGAGGGGTACAAGCCGGAGCAGCTGTACTGGTGGCGCTGGAAACTGCGGGCTGGGCGCGCCCGATCTCTCCGGGGAGCGGGATCGGGAGGAGGAGCGTGCGCCGGCCCGTCAGCGACCGCCACACGCGCGCGAGCTTCCGGATGTCGGTGACCTCGGGGCCGGCCACGTCGATGCGCCGTCGGCGTGGCGCGCCCTCGGCGACATCGGCTATGGCGCGCGCCACCTCGACGCTCGCCACGGTCTGTAGGGGGACGCGGGGCAGCGGCAGCACGCCCCAGCGGCTCGCCGAGCCGAGCGTCGCCGCGAGCAACTCGTGAAACTGGTCGCTCGCACGATCGTCCACGGCACGGGGCCTTGCTCCACCACGCGTTCCTGGGCGACCTTGATCTGGACGTAACTCACATCATCACGCTCGTGCCGAGCGCGGAAGCGCATGGCGCCCGCGCGCTGTGGATCGGGACCCGGGCCGGCGGCCCCGGGCGCCTCCGCCACGACGGCTGGTTCGGTTTCATCGAGCGCAACGCGGGCGTGCCTGGCTCCGTGCACGGCGTCGCGGAGGCCATGCTCGCCCAGGAGCCGCGCTCTCAGGGCATCGTGCAGGTATAGCTCGCAGCGTCGCTCGCGTCGCCGCTGCCGTTGTACCGCGGATACTCCGGGTATTTGCAGAGCGGCCGCTCGAATTGCACCGCGCCCGTCGTGTCGACCTTCGAGCTGACGAGGTTCTGGGTCGACGGCGGCCTCCCTTCCTCGACCCAGGTCTCGAGGGCGCTCAGCAGATCGACCGTATCCGCGCCGACGCCGCCGAAGCAGTGCTGCACGCCCGGCTGGAGGAAGAACTCCATGTTCTCGTCCCGCGCGGCCTCGCCGCCCACGGCGTCGGCGACGCCATTCCAGTACTCGATCGACCCCTTGTAGCTGATCGCCCAGTCGTACGTCCCGTGCACGAGGATGACCTTCCCCTCGCGGGCGAAGAACTCCGTCAGGTCGAAGGACGCGTCGACGACCTCGGCCGCCTCCTGGATCTCGGGGAGGTGAGCTTCCGGCTCGAACTGCAGCGTGTCGTAGGCCGGGTCCTTCATGATCCAGTTCCGGATGAACGACTCGGCGAAGAACATCTGCAGTGGCACTGGGAAGTCCGCCGTGTTGCCGATGAGCCAGGCCGGGAAGCCTTCGTCCTCGCCGCCGGGGCCCCAGCCGGGATAGATCGAGGTGCCGTCCTGCAGCGTGAACTCTCCATAGATCGCCTGCGCGGTCTCGAGCTGCCCCTGCGTCAAGCAGGTGTCCGCATCGCCGGCCGTGCAGAGCAAGCTCGCCGGATCGAAGGCGCACGCCTCGACGTGGCTGACCACCCCGTCGTCGACCCCGTCGAGCGCGTCGCACTCCGCGAGCACGGCGCTGGACATCGTGGCCGCCTTGGCCGTGGTGATTTGCCCCCCCGGCGTGCCCAGCTGGTCCTTCATGATGTTGTTGAAGGCGAGGGTGAGCTCGGTGAAGCTGTAGGCAGGCGCCCGCGCCACGACGCCGTCGAAATCCTCAGGCCACCGGGTCGCCTGGATCAGCGCCTCGCGCCCGCCGTTCGAGCAGCCCTCGAAGTACTTTCGCGCGGGCTGCTCGCCATAGCGCTCCTGTACCGTCGCGAGGACGGCGCCGAGGACCTTGTGGATCTGCAGGTAACCGAAATCCTGCTGCACCTCCGGGTTATTGAGGAACACCCCGCCCGTCGGATCGTCGTGCCCGCCGTTGGAGGCCACCATCACGTACTCCCCCGAGGCGTCCCGGGGCGGGCGAAAGAAGATGGGCGAGATGGCTCCGTCCCAGCCGCCTCCGCCGACATAGAGGAGCTTCTTGTTCCATTCGGTTGGCAACTCCACCTCGAACCGGAGGCTCGTGCCGATAAGGCCAGCCACCTTGCAGTGCTCGCCGACCCCGTTGGTTGCCGCGACCAGCGTGGCGCTGCTGAGCGTGGCGTCGCCGAGGGTGACGCCGGAGAGCGCGTCGCAGGCCTCCTGGGGAGTCTTCGCCGGTTGCTCGGTGCCGGGCGGAGGTTGCCCGTCACCTTCGTCACCCCCGCAGGCGAGGAGCGACATCGCGAGGGCGCCGAGGAGCGCGTGGTACCCAGCGCGATGCTTGCCCTTCTTCGTGGCTGCCAGCGCAGCGCGGTGAACAGTCCTCATGGATCCTCCTGGGTGGCTCCGAGGGTGCTGAGCCAGGTGGGCGAAGGGATGGCATCTCTTGCCCACGCGAGCAAGCTGGCCCATGCCGAGATCACGGCGTCTCCACCTGGACCACCTGCGCGCGAGTCTCCGGGAGAACCCTCTGACCTCCGGCGGGGTCATGCGTGAAGAATGCGTCGAGAACCGAGCCGAGCGAGCGACGCTCGACGCGCACGCCTTGGGTCGCAGTAGTACTGCGTACCCTAAATCAGGGGCCTATCGGCCCCTGCGCTCCCGATGGTCGCTACCCCTGGCTTCTTCGCACAGCGTCGCGCCAACGGCCCGGGACGAACTCGGGGGACGATGTAGTCATGCTAGAAGAGGGCACCGGCCACCCCTCGAGGTGCACCAGGAGGCCCAGGATGAAGCCGTGGTACAGCTTCTCCGGCTCCCGGCCAGCCGGGTCCTGAAACGACATCGTCGTCAGGAGGAGCCGCTCCGGGGCCCATCGATGTCAACAGTGACAGCCCAAGGCCACTTTTTTCCGGAGGGTTTCGCGTCGGCTCGTGGATGCGAACCAGGATGTCACGCGACTCGCCGCCCTCTCCGGTCACCTTGAAAATCAGATCCATCATCACTTGCACCTCTTGTCACACTCTTTGAGGCATCGCCCAAGTTCCTCGGTGCATTCCGGCGTGGGCGAGGATCTCCCGGTCACCGCTGACGACGGCGGCCCGGCAGCTCCAGCGGTCCAGCTCGGCGAGGTCGGTGCTCGCGAGGACGCGCTCCCCGATCGACGCGCGGCATCGTGTCGTCGCAGGTCTATGTTTCCGGAGGAAGAACGGGCGGATCGAGCGTTCCTCCGCCCGCAAGTTCCACCTTGTCTGCCACCATCCTCTTGATGAATCGCCCCGCGTCCTCAATCGCAGCCGCCCAGTCCACCTGCTTCAGGCGCACACTGTCATCGTGCTTAAATCCAAGCACATCAACGGCAATGGACCACGTGAAGCCATCCGGGTCCGGACGCACGTCGCTGATCCGGAGCGTGATCGTTCGAGGCGAGCTCCCGTCCGCGGGTGTAAATGTCGTGGTGAGCTCCAGCATTGGTCCTCCTAGCAATTTCGGTCACAGATCCCGCCCACGCTGACGCCGCCGCTGAACTCGAGTGCGTGTGCCGGCGCCGGAACACTACTGACGAGCGCACAGGCACAGCCGCACAGCACGAGCACGCGCGTCTTTGCCTTCAGCCCGTGCCCCATGCCATCCCCCGATCCGGGATGCTTCTCCTACCGAAAGGCGGCGTCAACAGGTGACCTGGACCACATTACGTCCAAACGGTGCTTGCAAACGAGGGCCGGAGCGCGATCGGCAACGTGGATCGTCAAGGCGTGCGTCAGCAAGTTCGGCACCGTCCCGTTCACCCGCTGGCTCACTACGTCCGAAGCGGATCGCGCGACGGCTCTCCGCCCCGTTAGGGGCATCGGCTGGGCTCGTTCGCCGCCGTGTGACCTGCGTGTGCCCCGACTCCAGGGCACGGGGCGCCACGAGAGGGCACTCGGGTATACGAGAGGAATCGAGCCGTCGATGGCCTCTGACACCGCTCCGACGCGTCCGACGCGGCGTCCGCCGTGTCTCCCGCGCATCCGCCCCGCAGATTCAGCTCTGGGTTCGATTCCCGGCGCCTCCACCAAGAAGACACGGCGAGAGCCGTGTCTTCGGAGAGGCGTGATGCCTCGCGGCATGCGTGCCTCGCGAAAGGCGGGGGCCGACCCCAGCGAGAGCCGCAAGGGGCTACGCCCATGGCGATGGCTGCGCGGTTACCGCGCCTCGACCTCCCCGTGGGGCGACGGCCCCGTTCCCGGCGGGCGATGTAGGCCAGCGGATCGGCGACGGCGATCTTCGCTCGATGCCAGGCAACTGATGCCCCCGGCCTTGAGCTGGAGCTCGCATACCTCGCGGCAGGCGGGGGCGATCCCAGAGCCGCAGGTCCCAATTGGTAGCGCCAAGTGCCGCCGATGCGCGGCGCGCGGGAAAGATGCAGCGCGCCGGTCCTGGCCTCGCGGCTACGTTCCACAGTCCTGCGGGAGCTCCGGGTAAGGGACGGCTATCAGAACCGTGAGTCGTCAATCATACACAAACGCGTCGAGTCCAGCTTGGGGCACGTTCGGCAAATGCGCTAAATCCAACTAATGCATAATCGATATTATCGATTTTGAAAGCTGCTCGGATCCGCCAAATTGGCGGTCGGTATTGGCCTAGGATTACTCGGAGCAAACACCACGACATCTTCTGGATTTGCTTCGTAGGACAACTGTGTTGGCGTACCAGGCGGCGATGGAACTTCTACTCGTCGAAATATCAACATGGGGACCTGGCCCGATCCACTGAACGTGAACCCCATGGCGGGAGCAAGAAGAAGTGAAACAGAGCGCCCATAGTTACTTAATGGCTGCCCCACATAGGACGCAGCCGGCGAAGCCTGAGACGCAGGAAAGATCAGGCCTGGATTCAGGAAAAATTGACTATTATGGTCCGTCAAAGTGACGTCGCGAATTGATATTGCAACAAAGAACGCCATGCCTGCACACTGAGTCGGCCTAGGCATTGCCGCTGGATCTTCGGTAAAGCACGAGAACTGCAGAAACTCCGTATAATGTATAATGATGGTCGACATAAACTCCTCCATGGGATTCGCGATTTGAATCCCAACAAATCTTAGTGAACACAACGCAGGTCGCAATCGTACATGCGCCTTGGTCCAACGGCTGCCACTTCGTCCACGAGGTTTAAGAAGAAACCCAGACTCCGGCGACAACCTGCCGATTGCGAAATTTATGCTCGAGCATACGCCTACGCTAGAAACGTCATGGGCGCGAACGATGCGCTTGTTGGTAGATGACGGTTCTGTGCCCGGACTAAACATTCACAGGGTTATCAATGCCCTGCCTGGCATCTGCATCTCTGCATTTCTTCAATAGTGCTAAGGCCACTTCGGGGCAGGCCAACAAGTCTCCGCAATCTAGTCATGCCGACGCCACCGCTTGAGCACGGTAGCCAGGCGCCTGCGGCCTCGGCGGAGCCGTGAGAACGCGGTCCCGATGGGCAACCCGAGGCTCCGGGCGACTCGCTCACCTGCTCGCCCTCGCCGACGAGGACCAGCACCTTCCGCTTCCGGGGCTCGACCAGCCAGAGCAGCTCCAAGAGGGCGCGCATCTCGACCTCACCGCGGGGGGCGGCACCCGGGCGGTGGAGCGGCTCGGCGACGGCGATCTCCCGGCGGCGAAGCCTGCGCAAACCCGTACGATCGAGTAATCGTGCTCCCCCACACCGCCTCCGAGGCCTGGGCAGCGCGGCCCCCCTCTTCCCCGCCTACCCCCCCTCGCCCACCAGCGCGCTCCAGTCTATGTCGAACCGCGCCAGGTACTTCCGCAGCCGGTCCGCGTCATTGACGCTCTTCTTCTTCGCCCGCGACGCCGCGAACAGCACCCGCCCCGCCTCCGACAGCGACCGTGCGCTCTTCAGCACCCGCAGCACCTCGGCGAGCTGCGCCCGGTCGAACTGGTCCAGCGCCGCCGCCTTCCGCGCCCCGAGCGCCGCGACCACGAGGTCCTCCCCATCCCCGTCGCTTCCCTCCCCCGCCGCCCCGCCCGCGCCCCCCGCACTCCCTGCCCCGCCCCCCGCCGGCCCCCGCCGCCACGCCTCGCTCAGCCGCTCGATCTCCTCCTCGACGATCTCCACCCCGATGCGCCCCCCCGGCGCGAGCGTCGCCATCCGCGTCACCGCCGCGTTGAAGTCTCTGAAATTGCCCGGCCACACCGCCTCCCGCGACATCGCGAACTTGACGAACCGCGCGCGCGCGTCGCGGCTCATCGTGATCCGCACGCCCAGCAGCCGCGCCGAGGCGTCGAGCTCGTAGTCGAGGTTCGGCTCGATGTCCTCCACCCGCTCCCGCAACCCCGGCAGCCGGAAGGTCCACAGGTTGATCCTCGCCAACAGGTCTTCCCGGAAGCGCCCCGCCGCGACCTCCTGCGACAGATCCCGGTTCGTGCCGGCGAGCAGCTGGAACTCGCTACGTACCTCCCGATCCGACCCGACCGGCAGAAACGCCTTCTCCTCGATCGCACGCAGCAGCATCGCCTGCTCGTCCGCGCCGAGCTCGCCGATCTCGTCGAGGAACAGCACCCCCTCGTGCGCCTTGCGGAGCAGCCCCGGGCGGTCCTTCAGCGCGCCCGTGAACGAGCCCTTCGTGTGCCCGAACAGCGACGACATCGCCCCATCGCCGCGGATCGTCGCGCAGTTCAGATCCACGAAGTCCCCGCTCACCTGCCGGCGCCCCTTCTTGAGGTCGTAGATCTTCCGCGCGAGCTGCGACTTCCCCGCGCCCGTCGGGCCCATCAGCAAGATCGGCGCGCGCGACGCGATCGCCACGTGCTCGATCCGCTCGATCAGCTTGTTGTACGCCGCGTTGCGCGTCTCGATACCGCTCTTCAAGAACGACACCCCCTCGCGCTGCTCCTTCTGGAAGCGCGACGCGATGCGGTCGTACTTCGAGAGGTCGAGATCGATGACCGCGAACGACCCGGCCGCGAGCTCCGCACGGTCGCGCTTCGGCGGCGACGTCTGGATGAGACGGCCGGGGAAGTAACGCGACTCGGTGAGCAGGAACAGGCAGATCTGCGCGACGTGCGTGCCCGTCGTGATGTGGATGAGGTAGTCCTCCCGGTCCGGCGCGAACGGGTACCCCTTCGCGAAGTCGTGGAGCGCGCCGTACACCGCCTCGAAATCCCACGGGTCGTCCACCTCGACCACGTGACCGCGGATCTCCGTCTCCGGCGACACGTGCCGCACGTCCTTCATCACCGTCTCGGCCAGCGCCTCGAAGCGGCGCTGGTAGAGCAGCTCGAACCGGTCGACGATCAGGTCCTCGTGCTGGCAGAGCGCCACGCTCGGACGCCAGTGCGACCAGCGCTCCGGCGTCTTGCCCGTGTCCAGCGTCGGGCCGAGCATGCCGAGGACCACCGTGGGTTTGCGGGTCATAGATGGATCTCTAGGCACCTTATACAGGAAGATAAGCGCCCCGACCAGAGGGCCCCGAACCCAGGGGTTCCCGCCGGATCCCGGGTGGCACGCGCCGTGCGATACGCCGTGACCGGACGCGACAGAGCGCGAAACAGCGCGAGCGACGCAAGAGACGCGATCGACGCGCGAGACGCGACCTGACGCAAGAGACGCCACCCACCACCGCGGCGAGCCGGACGGCTCGACCCCTCCCGGAGAACCAGCCATGGAGCGAAGCTACAACGTCATTCCCACGGACTCGGGCGTGCCCATCAAGGCGTGGACCGTCGGCGTCCCGTTCGAGACCGCCGCGGAGGCGCAGCTCAAGAACCTCGCGTCGCTGCCGTTCGTCCACAAGTGGATCGCCGTGATGCCCGACGCCCACCAGGGCATCGGCGCCACCGTGGGGAGCGTCGTCGCGACCCACGGCGCGGTCATCCCGGCGGCCGTCGGCGTCGATATCGGCTGCGGGATGATGGCCGCGCGCACGAGCCTCCGCGCGGCAGAGCTGCCGGACTCGCTGCGCGGGCTCCGCACCGCCATCGAGGGCGCGGTGCCCCACGGCCGCACCGACAACGGCGGGAAGAACGACCGCGGCGCGTGGCGCTCGCCGCCCCAGGCCCAGCTCGACGCGTGGGCCGCGCTCGAGCCGCGGTACAAGCAGATCGTCGAGAAGCACCCGCGCCTCGGGCGCGGCTCGGCCATCGAGCACCTCGGGACGCTCGGGACCGGCAACCACTTCATCGAGCTCTGCCTCGACGAGGAAGACCGCGTCTGGGTCATGCTGCACAGCGGGTCGCGCGGCGTCGGCAACCGCGTCGGGAGCTACTTCATCGAGCTCGCCAAGCAGGAGATGCGGCGCTTCTTCATCAACCTGCCCGACGCGAACCTCGCCTACCTGCCGGACGGGACGAAGCACTTCCACGACTACATGCAGGCCGTGTCGTGGGCGCAGGACTTCGCCGCGGTGAACCGGGAGCTGATGATGGCGCAGGTGGTGCGCGCGCTCCGCGAGTCCGGCGAGCTGCCGCCCTTCGACGCGACCGTCGAGGCGGTGAACTGCCACCACAACTACGTGGCCCGCGAGCACCACTACGGGAAGAACGTCCTCGTGACGCGCAAGGGCGCCGTGCGCGCGCAGGCGGGCGACCTCGGGATCATCCCGGGCAGCATGGGCGCGCGCTCGTTCATCGTGCGCGGGCTCGGCAACCCGGAGAGCTTCTGCAGCTCGAGCCACGGCGCGGGCCGCGTGATGTCGCGCACCGAGGCGCGCCGCCGCTTCACCGTCGCCGAGCACGAGGCCGCGACCGCCGGCGTCGAGTGCCGCAAGGACGAGGACGTGATCGACGAGACGCCCGCGGCCTACAAGCCGATCGACGACGTGATGCGGGCGCAGAAGGACCTCGTCGAGGTCGTCCACACCCTGCGACAGGTCGTCTGCGTGAAGGGGTGAGCCGCGGCCCGGGGTCGTGGTATCGCTCATCCAGGGAGAGTCGACTGCCATGCTGACCATCGATGGATCCGTCGGAGAAGGAGGAGGCCAGATCCTCCGCACGACGCTCAGCCTCTCGCTGATCACGCAGACGCCCGTCCGGATCACCTCGATCCGCAAGGGCCGCGCGCGTCCGGGCCTGATGCGGCAACACCTCACCTCGGTGCAGGCCGCCGCCCAGATCGGGCGCGCCGAGGTGTCGGGCGCCGCGATCGGGTCGCAGGAGATCGTCTTCCGGCCGACCGCGATCGCGCCCGGCGAGCACACGTTCCGGGTCGGCAGCGCGGGGAGCACCATGCTCGTGCTCCAGACCGTCCTCCCCGCGCTGCTCCGCGCGCCCGCGCCGTCGACGCTCACGCTCGAGGGCGGCACGCACAACCCGATGGCGCCGCCGTTCGACTTCCTCGAGCTCGCCTACCTGCCGCTCGTGCGGCGGATGGGGCCGGACATCACCGCGACGCTCGTGACGCCAGGCTTCTACCCCGCAGGCGGCGGGCTGGCCCGGGTCTCGGTCGCGCCCGCGCCGTCGCTCGCGCCGATCACGCTGCTGTCGCGCGGGGAGATCCGCAGGAAGCGGGCCGTCGCCACGGTGTCAAACCTGCCGAGCTCCGTCGCGATGCGCGAGCTCGCCGCGGCCGCGGCGGTGCTCGGGTGGGAGCCCGAGTGCTTCAAGCCGAGCGTGCTGACCGGCGGGCACGGCCCGGGCAACGTGCTCACGATCGCCGTGGAGAGCGAGCACGTGACCGAGGTGTTCACCGGGTTCGGCGAGAAGGGCGTGCGCGCGGAGGTGGTCGCCACGAAGGTCGCCGAGGAGGCGCGCGACTACCTCGCCGCCGGCGTGCCGGTGGGCGAATACCTGGCCGATCAGCTGCTCTTGCCGATCGCCCTCGCGGGGCGCGGCGCCTTCCGAACCGTGCGGCCCTCGTCGCACATGACGACCCACCTGCAGCTGCTCCGGGACCTCCTCGGGATCCGCACCTCGGTCGAGCAGATCTCGGAAGATGCGTGGCACGTCGAGATCGAGCGCTGAGCGCGGGGCGGTACGACAGAGATCGTGAGTCGACGCGACGCGATGCGCGATGTCCCGGCGCATGCCTGGAAAGCGCCGTGAGGCGGCCATAAAGCTGCTCTACTCCCGCGGCGGCTTGCCTGTACGAGCACTCCATTGAAAGCTCCTCTGGCCGGCGCATTCGCGCGGCGCCGGCGACGCTCGACCCGCGGCATGCGCCTCGTCGGGTCGATTGACGATGGTCGCGCAGACGCGATGACGTCCGCATGCCCCGCCGGAAGATGGCGGGCAGGGGCGACGTTCATTGCACCCGGAGGAGCGACGATGATTTTCAATGTGAAGAACGCCCCCTACAACGCCGTGGGCGACGATGGCACCGCCGACCATGGAGCGATCCAGGCCGCGATCAACGACGCCGCCGGGACGGCAAGCGACGGCAGCGGCGGCGTGGTCTATATCCCGAAGGGGATTTACAAGCTCGAGGCCGGGCTGGTGGTGCCGTACGATGGTGTCATCCTGGAAGGGGAAGGCCGGGAGTCCGTGCTCAAGTACTACACCGCCCCGCCTGCGGAAGTCGCCATTCCGCTGCTCTTCAGCAAGCAAGTCAACACCAGGGAACCAAACCTCAAGAACGTGGGCGTCCGCGACCTCACCATCGAGTTCGCCGGGGCCGGGCGAGATGACTCCGCGGGGCTCGTCATGAACGGGTGCGTCGACTGGTTCTGCGAGCGGGTCACGGTGCGGGGGAACGGCACCGGGATGTTGGGCTCGAGGACCAGCGGCATCATGATCGAATACTGGTCGAGCGATGGGATCATCTCCGGCTGCGTGGTCGAGGGCGTGAGCAAGCCCGGCTTCTACCTCGCCGGGGCGAGGCGCGTCACCGTGGTCGGGTGCATGTCGAAGAACAACCTGTGCACGTTGACGAACCGCGAGCTCGAGGGCGGCGGATTCCATATCGCACAGGCTCGAGAGGTCAGCTTCATCGACTGCCACGCGACCGAATGCAGCGTCGGGTTCAACTTCGTCTACCCGGGAGAGTATGGCTCCGTCCCCGTCGATTCGTCGCCGGCGCCGTCGCAGACGTCCTTCAATGTGACGTTCCCCAGCGCCACAGAGCCCGTGCTCATGGAAAACCTCGGCTTCTGGAACCCCACGACCAAGCGCATCGAGGAGCTGCCGGTCCTGTCCGCCACCCTCGTGCCCCCCACCACCGACCCGGCCCCCCCGACGCAGACCTGGGCCATCACCCTGGCCGCAGGCTACACGCCGGCCATCGCGGCGGGCGCACCGATCTTCGTCAACTATCACCCGTTCCGGAACGTCAGGATCATCGGTGGCTCTGCGAAGGACAACGTCGTCACCTACCAAGACCCCAGCGCCCCCAACCAGCAACTCACCGAGGGTTACGGCGTCCGCGTGAGCTCGGCCCAGCCCGGAGCGGTGGGCAGAGATGTCGTCATCTCCGGGCTCATCTGCGAAGGCAACCCGAGCGCCGGCATCCTCCTGTCGGCGGTCGAGGACGTGATCGTCGACAGCTGCATCCTGCACGACAACGGCGCCGGCATCAAGGTGACCGACGTGGCGACGCCGGCAGCGGGGGCGCTGCCCGCCATCGACCAGACGGGCAGGATCATGGTCAGCGGCGGCGAGATCTACGACAACGAACGCTCCGGGATGCACCTGCGCTCCGTGGAAGACGTCACCCTCCAGGGGACGCGCTTTTACCGGACCAGGGACACGGTCCAGCAGAAGCCGATCCTCATCGAAAGGATCGATGAGAGCAGGAGGAAGACGAAGGACCTGAAGCTGCGCGACCTCGAGTTCTCGGGATACGACGCGAGCCAGGGGGACGGCTTCAGCGTCTCCACGCCGGTCATCCCCCAGAGCGGCGACGACGACGCGGTCGAGGACGGCGTCTACGATCTCGCGTTCTTCGGGTCTCCCGAGGGCAACTTGTACGCGCCCCCCGGCTCTCGCTACCTCGACCGCGCGACCGGCAACGTATACCGCAAGGTCCACAGCTGGAAGAGGAACGACTGGATGGCCTCGCTCGTCACCCATTTCCGCCTCGAGAGCTCCACGGATCCGACCCAGGTCAGCCTCTACTCCGTGCCCTTGAACTCGGTCGTGCACGCCAGCGTCGTGGCGATCGCGCGGAGCGAGGACGGGGAGTGCGCGGTCTACCGACGCGCGGTGGGCGCGCGCCGGAACCCGGGCGTGGTGGTCGGGGCCGAGGCCGTCGGCGCGGTCCAGACGATCGGCACCGACGGCGAGAACCACGCGAGCTGGGACTTCAACCTCATCGTGGAAAGCAACTCTGTCCAGGCCCAGCTCACGGGGGAGAGCGGGAAGAACATCAACTGGCTCATCCGCACCGAGATCGACGTATACACGGTGTAGCGAGGGCGACGCTCGACCCGCGGCATGCGCCTCGTCGGGTCGATTGACGATGGCCACGCAGACACGATGACGCCCACATGCCGCGCCGGAAGACGGCGGGCAGGGGCGACGTTCATTGCATCAGGAGAATGCGACGATGATCTACAACGTGAAGAGCGCCCCCTACAACGCCGTGGGCGACGATGTGGCCGACGACCGTCAGGCGATCCAGAACGCGATCAATGCCGCCGAGGCGGCACACGGCGGCGTGGTTTATATCCCGAAGGGCACCTACAAGCTCGATGGCCAGCTGAAGGTAAAGAACGATGGTGTCATCCTGGAAGGGGAAGGCCGGGAGTCCGTGCTCAAGTACTACGCCGCCACGCCTGCGGACGCCGTCATTCCGCTGCTCTTTAGCAAGCCAGTCAACACGGTCGAGCCAAACCTCAAGAACGTGGGCGTCCGCGACCTCACCCTCCAGTTCGACGCGGCCGGGCCGGAGAGCGACGGGGGGCTCGTCATGAACGGGTGCGTCGACTGGTTCTGCGAGCGGGTCACGGTGCGGGGGAACGGCACCGGGATGCAGGGATCGGCGACCAACGGCATCACGGCCGGATTCTGGTCGAGCGACGGGATCATCTCCGGCTGCGTGGTCGAGGGCGTGAGCAAGCCCGGCATCTACCTGGCCACGGCGAGGCGCGTCACCGTGGTCGGGTGCATGTCGAAGAACAACCGGTGCACGTTGCCGACCCTCGAGCTCGCGGGCGGCGGGTTCCAGATCGGACAGGGTCGAGAGGTCAGCCTCATCGACTGCCACGCGACCGGCTGCAGCGTCGGGTTCAACGTCGTCTGCCAGGGACAGTTTGGCTCCGGCACCGTCGCTTCTTCGCCGGCGCCGTCGCAGACGTCCTTCAATGTGACGGTCCGCGGCACCGAACATCACGTGCTCATGCAACACCTCGGCATCTGGAACCCCACGACCAAGCGCATCGAGGAGCTGCCGGTCCTGTCCGCCACCTTCGTGTCCTCCACCTTCGAGCCCCCCGACCCGGCCCCCACGACACAGACCTGGGCCATCACCCTGGCCGCAGGCTACACGCCGACCATCGAGGCGGGCGCACCGATCTTCGTCAACTATTACCCGTTCCGGAACGTCAGGATCATCGGTGGCTCTGCGAAGGACAACGTCGTCACCTACCAGAACGCCGAATACCCCTACCAGCAACTCGTCGAGGGTTTCGGCGTCCGCGTGAGCTCGCTCCAGCCCGGAGCGGTGGGCAGAGATGTCGTCATCTCCGGGCTCATCTGCGAAGGCAACCCGACCGCCGGCATCCTCCTGTCGGCGGTCGAGGACGTGATCGTCGAGAGCTGCATCCTGCACGACAACGGCGTCGGCATCAAGGTGACCGACGTGGGGACGCCGAAAGCGGGGGCGCTGCCCACCATCGACCAGACGGGCAGGATCATGGTCAGCGGCTGCGAGATCTACGACAACGAACGCTTCGGGGTGCACCTGCGCTCCGTGGAAGACGTCACCGTCCAGGGGACGCGCCTTTACCGGACCAGGTACACGGTCCAGGGGATGCCGATCTTCATGGACAGGATCGATGAGAGCAGGAGGAAGACGAAGGACCTGAAGCTGCGCGATCTCGACTTCTCGGGATACGACGCGAGGAAGGGGAGCGGCTTCAGCGTCTCCACGCCGGTCATCCCCCAGAGCGGC
The DNA here is from genome assembly GCF_051530195.1 of Sorangium sp. So ce321. Classification (NCBI taxonomy): domain Bacteria; kingdom Pseudomonadati; phylum Myxococcota; order Polyangiales; family Polyangiaceae; genus Sorangium; species Sorangium sp. So ce321. The sequence goes on from NZ_CP150329.1 coordinate 11,714,013, forward strand.
GACGCCGACGCGGTCGAGGACGGCGTCTACGATCTCGCGTTCTTCGGGTCTCCCGAGGGCAAGCTGTACGCGCCCCCCGGCTCTCGCTACCTCGACCGCGCGACCGGCAACGTATACCGCAAGGTCCACGGCTGGAAGAAGAACGACTGGATGGCCTCGCTCGTCACCCATTTCCGCCTCGTGAACTCCACGCCGACCCCGGTCACCCTCTACCCCGTGCAGGTAAACACGGTCGTGCACGCCAGGGTCGTGGCGATCGCGCGGAGCGACGACGGGGAGTGCGCGGTCTACCGACGCGCGGTGGGCGCGCGCCGGAACCCGGGCGTGAACGTGCTGGCCGAGGCCGTCGGCGCGGTCCAGACGATCGGCACCGACGGCGAGAACAACGCGGCCTGGGGCTTCACCCTCGCCGTGCAAAACAACTCTGTCCGGGCCCGGCTCACGGGGGAGAGCGGGAAGAACATCAACTGGCTCATCCGCACCGAGATCGACGTACACACGGTGTAGCGAGCGCCAGGCGCGCGCTGCGAGGCGGGGCGACGCCGGGACCGCGGCGCCCCGCCGCCGCGCCGGCAGGCGGCGCGCTACGAGGCCGTCCGGCGGGGCGCGGCGCCCTCGCGCACGCGATTGACGGGGGCGCGCCGGTCGTGCCACATGACGGCGGCGCACGGCGCGCTCGCTCCCGGCAGGGCCGTCCACGGCCGCGGCACGAGAGCGCGCATCCGGATGCAAGCGGCGCGGAAGGCGGGACCATGGCGAAGCGCGACTACCTCAAGATCACCGACATGACCCTGGCCGAGGCGCACCGCGTGCTCCGGCTCGCCGCTCGCCTGAAGGAGGAGCCGAAGGGGCGGCGCGCGACCCTGCTCGCCGGCCGCTCGATCGCGGTCGTCCTCGAGAAGGCGAGCACGCGCACGCGGGTGTCGTTCGAGGTCGGGATCGCGCAGTTCGGCGCCCATCCGGTCGTGCTCAGCACCCAGGGCAGCCAGCTCGCGCGCGGCGAGCCGATCCGGGACACGGCGCGCGTGCTCGCCAGGTACTGCGACGCGATCGCGTTCCGGACGTCGTCGACCGCGCGCCTGCTCGAGATGGCCGAGGCGACCGTGCCGGTGATCAACGCGCTCTCGGACGACGGCCACCCGGTGCAGGTGCTCAGCGACATCTTCACCATCCAGGAGGCGCTCGCGGCGGCCGGGGACAGGAGCGGCATCGCCGGCCGGCGCGTCGCGTTCCTCGGCGACTGCTCGAGCAACATGGCGCGCTCGTGGCTCGAGGCGGCGCCGCTCTTCGACTTCCACCTCGTGCTCGCGGGGCCGGAGGGGTACATGCCGCCCGCGGACGAGGTCGAGCAGGCGCGGGCGACAGGCCACGTGACGATCACGAACGACCCGCGCGAGGGCGCGGCGAGCGCGGACGTGGTGAACACGGACGTGTGGGCGAGCATGGGCCAGGAGGGCGAGGCCGAGCGGCGCCGGACCGCGTTCGCCGGCTGGACGGTGAACGCAGGGGTGATGGAGAAGACGGCGTCGCACGCGATCGTGCTCCACTGCCTGCCGGCGCACCGGGGCGAGGAGATCGACGACGAGACGATCGAAGGGCCGCGCTCGCGGGTGTGGGACCAGGCCGAGAACCGGCTGCACGTGCAGAAGGCGCTGATGCTGTGGCTGCTCGGCGTCGAGCTGGTCTGAGGCGGCCAGGCGCGCCGCGCGAGAGCGCGCCGATCACCGAGCGCGCTCCCTTCTGCGGAGCGGCGCGCTTCACCATGGGCCAGTGACGGCCACACCCCGGTCCCTCACCCTCTCTCGGTCACGTCTGTCCGAGGTTGCCGACGCGCATGTCCTTGCCGTCGGCCGCCGCGCTCTCTTCCACGAACGACCGGAAGCCCTGGAGATCTTCGGACATCGCGCGCTGGGGATCGGCGCCGAAGAGCCTCGCCACGGCGCGGCCGAGCGCGCCCGCGGGCGGGTGGTACGCCATGCTGATCTCGACGCGGGTGCCGCCGTCGGGGGTCTCCTTGAACCGCACGATCCCCTCGCTCGCGATCGCCTCACCGGGCACGCTCCGCCAGGCGATGGCCTCGTTCGGCACGATCTCGGTGATGTCGGCGTCCCAGCGGAGTGAGATGCCCGCGGGTCCGACCGCGGTCCAGCGCATGCGGCCGTCGCCCCTCAGATCCACGGCGCGCAGGTGCGGCATGAACCTGGGGAAGCTCTCGAAGTCGATGAAGGACGAGAAGACCTCCTCGAGCGGCGCGCGCACCGTGAACGTCTTCTGAAAGTCCACGGTGCGCCGCCCGGCGCCCACGCCGAGGAGGCGCTGCACCGGGCGTCCGCCGGCGCCGCGGAGCAGCCTGGCCACGCTGCGCGCCAGCCATGGCCGGTGGCCGCGCCCGAGCGCCCAGCCCGCGAGCCCCAGGCCGAGCGCGCCCGCCAGCGCGCCCAGGAGGGGCGCCCAGCTCCCTGCCCCACCGCGCCCGAGCGCGCGGCGCCGCGGGCCGAGCGCGCTCAGCAGACCGGCCCCGACGCCCACCGAGGCCATGATGGCCGCGGCGGCAGCGTCGACCCGCGCCGGTCGGGTCATCGATCGCAACGAGCTACCAGAGACATCCATGGCGACCTCCTTCGTACCTTCGCGCCGCGGCCGCCGAACAGGCCCTCCGAGGTCCCCGGCCGCCCTTCATCATCTCTCCTGCTGCTTCAACGATTTCCTGAACGTTCGTTAAGCAAGAACCTAGCCTCTGGCACCACGGCCATCATCCGGCCATGCACGCAATGGGCGGTCGGGGCGCGCCGTATGCAGCAGCCGTGTAACAGGCCAAGTGACAGGCGAGCTCTTGCGCTGCGTGCACGCAGCGCGGCAAAGAGACGCGATGAGCGTGTCGAATGCAAGGCGGCATACGTCGGCCGTTCGTTCACGCTGAAAGTACGCTGAAAAGCAGCGTCAATCTCGGGCTTGCAACGTTCCTGCGCACACCTGCCCGCTGGACGCTGCACAGCGCCTGAGCGATCTCATGAGCGTGAGACGCTGTGTTCGCTTCGGGATCATCCCGTCGACCAAGAACAGGTTTTCCCTGATTGCGAATAGAGGGCATGGGCTCCATCGTTGTCACCCCGCGCGATGAGCAGGACGTAAGGTCGCCGCGCGCAGCTCCGAGAGGCGTGGTCGAGAGACGTTGGACGTTGTTTCACAACGAGACAAAGGAGTTACCCCCATGCGAAATCGATATGACAGGAACACGGACTACGGACGAGACGAGCGCGGTGGGGACGAGCGCTACGGACAGAGCAGCAGCGGCGGGGACGAGCGCTACGGACAGAGCGGCGGCTGGGACGAGCGCTACGGGCAGTCCCGGAGCAACCTCCCCGAGCGCAGCTGGGGTCGCGACGAGAACCGCACCTCGGGCTACGACCACGATCGCGACTACGGGCACACGACGCAGCGCGGTTACGGCGGGGAGCACACCTTCGACCAGGGCCGCTTCGCCGGACGCGATCGCGGCTTCGATCGCGACTACAACCGCAGCTTCGGCGGCGACTACAACCGCAACTTCGGCGGCGATTACAACCGCAACCTCGGCGGCGACTACAACCGCAACTTCGGCGGCGACTACAACCGCAACTTCAGCGGCGATTACAACCGCAACTTCGGCGGCGACCAAAACCGCAGCTTCGGCGGCGATTACAACCGCAACCTCGGCGGCGATTACAACCGCAACTTCGGCGGCGACTACAACCGCAACTTCGGCGGCGACTACAACCGCAACTTCGGCGGCGACTACAACCGCAACCTCGGCGGCGGGTACGGCCGCGATTTCCGCGGCGAGCACGAAGGCAGCTTCGGCGGCGGGTACGGCCGCAGCTTCGGCGGCGACTACAACCGCAGCTTCGGCGGCGGGTACGGCCGCGACGAGAGCCGCGGCTGGGGCCGCGACCAGGACCGCAACGAGCCCGGCCGCGACCAGGGCCAGGAGCAGGGCCATGACTTCGTTCGCACCGTCCGCGACGCGGGCCGCTCCGCCATGCAGAACGTCAGCGGCGCGCTGAACAATATCGGAGAGCGCGTGCGCAGCGCGCTCGGCCGCGGGCCCAAGGGCTACAAGCGCTCCGACGACCGCATCCGCGAGGACGTCTGCGAGGTGCTCTCGGACCGCGACGACATCGATGTCAGCGAGGTGAGCGTCCGCGTGCAAAACGCAGAGGTCACGCTGGAGGGCACCGTGAACGAGCGCCACCACCGGCGCCTCATCGAGCAGATCACCGAGAACGTCCGCGGCGTCGAGGACGTCCACAACCAGATCCGCATCAAGCGGCCCACCGAGACGACGACCGCGACCTCCGGCTCCACCGCGACCTCCGGCTCCACCGCCTCGACGGGCCCGCAGCAGAGCGCGCCTCGCCCCATGGCGAACGACGTCGCCCACCGCTGAGCCCTCGCCGGCTCACGATCGGCCAGCAAGCTCCGCGATCACCCTCACCAGGCCGGACGGGTCGATCGGCTTCGCCACGTGCTTCTGGAAACCGGCCATGAGCGCCCTCCTCCGGTCCTCGATCCGCGCATAGGCCGTCAGGGCCACCGCGGGGATCCCGCGGATCTCCTCCCGGCCCGCCGCGCGCACCTGCTTGATCAGCGCGTAGCCGCTCTCCCCCGGCATGCCGATGTCGCTGACAAGGACATCCGGTCTCTGCCGCTCGAGGACGGCCATCGCCTCGCCCATCGAGCCAGCCAGGGTGACCCGCGCGCCCGTCTCCTCCAGCACGAACGCGACCATCTCCCGGGCGTCGGGCTCGTCCTCGACGAGGAGCACGTGGAGGCCGCTCAGCGGCGTCGGCTCGCCGCCCTCGAGCGCGGCGTGCTGCGGCGCAGGCGGCTGCCCCTCGCGCGCGCCGCTGGGCGCCGCCTGGAGGGGGAGCGCCACCGTGAACGTGGCGCCGCACCCCTCGCCCTGGCTCTCCGCCTCCACCGTGCCGCCGTGCAGCTCGACCAGGTGGCGGACGATCGCGAGCCCCAGGCCGAGCCCGCCGTGCGCCCTCGTCGGCGACGAGTCGCCCTGACGGAAGCGGTCGAAGACATACGGCAGGAACTCCCGGGAGATGCCCTTGCCGTCGTCCATGACCACTATCGCTACCTGGAAGTCGCTCCGCTCCACCCGGACCGTGACCCGACCCCGCCTCGGCGTGAACTTCACCGCGTTCGAGAGCAGATTCCACATGACCTGCTGGAGGCGATCCGGGTCGCCGCTCACGCGGCCGAGCCCCTCGCCGAGCTCGACGCAGAGCTCGATGTCCTTGGCCCGCGACGTCGGCGCGAGCGTGTCGACGGCGGCCTCGACGACGGCGGCGAGGTCCACGGCCACCGTGTTCAGCCGCAGCTTGCCGGTGATGATCCGCGAGACCGTGAGGATGTCGTCCACGATCTGCGCCTGCGCGTGAGCGTTCCGCTCGATCGCCGCCATGCCCTGCCTGGCGCGCTCCGGGCCGAGGTCCTTGTCCCTGATCAGCCGCGCCCAGCCCAGGATCGCGGTGAGCGGCGTCCGCAGCTCGTGCGAGACGGTCGCGAGGAACTCGTCCTTCATGCGGTTCGCGTCCTCGGCCCGGATGCGATCCTGCTCCGACTGGGCGAGCGCCTGCTGCTCGCGGCGGAGCAGATCCGCGCGCTCCTCCTCGAGCTGCTTCAGCTCGGTGATGTCGACGACCGCGCCCGTGAGGAACGGCCTCCCGCCCTCCTCGTCGTAGAGGATCCGGCCGCGGTCGTGCACCCACCGGATCGCCCCGTCGGCGCGGAGGATCCGATGGATGATGTCGTAAACGCAGTGCTCGAGGACGCACCGATCGGTCAGGGCGCGCACGGCGTCGCGGTCCTCCGGGTGGACGCGGCTCATCCAGTCGTCGACGGGCTGCGTCGTCTCGCGCTCTTCCAGGCCCAGGATGCGGTTCAGGCTCGCGTCCCTCGTGTCGAACCACGTCTCCAGATCGATGCTCCACGTGCCCACGTCCGCTGCCCACGTCGCGAGCCGGAGCCGATCCTCGCGATCCCGGAGCGCGCTCTCGATCCTGAACCGCTCGCTCAGGTCGACCGTCGAGCCGACCATGCGGATGGCCGTGCCCTCCGCGTCGCGGACCACGTGGCCGCGATCAAGGACGCGGGCGACGGACCCATCCGCGCGGTACACGCGGTACTGCGCCGACCAGCTGTCGCCCTGGCCGCGGATGACCTCCTCGATGCTGCGCTGCACGCGCTCGCGATCCTGGGAGAGGATGCGCCCCATCCACCACGAGGCCGTGGGCTCGACCTGCTCGGGAGCGTAGAGGAACGCCTCTCGAAGCATCTCGCTGCGCTCGACTCGGCCCGTCCGCATGTCCCAGTCCCAGATCGCTTCCTTCGTGGCCCGGGCGAGGAGGCGGTAGCGCTCGCTCTCCACGTCGGCCTTGAGGCGCGCCGCCTGCTCGTCGACGTCATCCCGCGCCGCCTCTCCGGCCGGGCGCCGCGCCGCCGCGGCCGGGAGCTCCGGGGACGCGCCCTGGCCCGCGGCGGCGAGCGCGACGGCCGCCTGGTCGGCGAGCGCCGACAGCAGCCAGCTCTCCTCGTCCGCGCTCGCCGTCGCGCGCTCGATTGCGAGCACACCGGAGACGTGGTCCCCGACGATCAAGGGCGCGGTGACGACATGGGCCGCTCCGGACAGCGCTCGCGCGATCCCCTCGTCGAAGCTCGGGAGAGGGCGGTCCCGGAGCCCGGCGAGCAGCGCCGGATCGAGCCCCAGCGCGGCGCGCACGACCGGCCGCTCGCCCTCGTCGTTCAGGAGCAGCACGGCCCTCTCCGCGCCGCTCAGCCGCCTCGCCGCCGAGACGACGATCTCCTGGATCGCGCGCGCGGACCAGGACATCGCGAGCTCGCGGCTGACCTCGGTCAGCGCGCGAACCTGCCGGAAGCGTCTTGTCTCGGGATCACACACGACTCGCTGAGCCTCGGCACGGAAATCAGGGATTGCGCGCGAAGCACGGGGGATGCTGCTAGCCCGGAACACCGCGCCTACGTGGAGGCGCATCGCCGCCGCCGCGGCGCACGGACGCGCCGTATGCCTGCTTCGAATCTGTACCGCTTGTACTAGGTGCTTGCGGAGATGCCCGCCAGCCGGGCCGTGGTCGGCCCGACGCACAAAACTTGGCCCGGCCTCCAGATTTCTGCGCAAACCCGCTCTGCGTGGATTTCCGCGACGTACCGCCCGAGCTTCTCCTGGCCGTGGCCGGCGCGGCGCTCTTCTTCGGGCTCGTCCAGACGCTCCGGCTGGCGTGGCGGAGCGCCCGGCAGCGTCGCCGCATCGAGCGCATCCGGGAGCAGGGCGCCGCGGGGGAGGTACGCGCCGAGGCGCTCCTCCGCGAGCTCGGGTATACCATCCTCGGCCGGCAGGTCGCGGTCTCGTACGGCGTCCAGATCGACGGCGAGCCGATGACGGTCGGCCTGCGCGCCGACTACCTCGTGGCGCACGGCCCCAGGCGGTATGTCGCCGAGGTGAAGACTGGCCGGCTCGCGCCGCGCATCGATACGCCCGCGACGCGGCGGCAGCTGCTCGAGTACCGCCTCGCCTTCGACGTCGACGGGGTGCTCCTGGTCGACGCGGAGGCGCGGCGGGTGCGATCCGTCGTGTTCCCGCTGCCCGGCGCGGCCGCGGCGCGCGAGCCCCCTGGCGCGCACCTCGCGTGGTTCCTGGCGGCTGTCGTGGCGGGGCTCGTGGCCGCGATGGCCGCGCGCTCCGCGTGGTGACGCGGGCGCGGCAGGCCGAGGGCTGCCGAGGACTGCAGCGCGGCGCGCGGAGGACCGCAGCGCCGCGCGCGAGACTACAGCGCGGCGCGCGCGCGGCGCCTGCGGCCGGCGAGCAGCAGCAGGCCGAGGCCGAGCAGGCCGACCCTGGCCGGAGAGCCCTCCGACGTCGCGCCCGCGCGGCACGCGCAGGACGAGTCGGGCTTGCCGATGCCGCCGTTGCTACCGCCGCTGCCCGCGCCGCCCGCGCCGACCGTGCTCGTCAGATCCGGCGGCGGCTCGTCCAGGAACAGGCCACCTCCGTCCGTCCCCGAGCTCGAGGCCGTGGCGCCGCCGTGGACCGGCGGCTCGCCGCAGAACCCCTCGACGCACGGGGCGTTGCCCGGGCAGATCACGCCCGCGCACGCGTCGGCGCAGCTCCCGCCGATGCAGAGCTGCCCGGCACCGCAGGTCTTGCCCTCGCACCCCGCGTCGACGCAGCGGCCGTCTGCCGCGCACGTCTTGCCCGCAGGGCAGGTGCGACAGCCGCAGTTCGACTGGCAGATGCCGCGCTCGCAGACCGCGCCCTCCTCGCAGGTGATCTGGGCGCAGAGGTCGACGCACCGCCCGAGCTGGCACTCCTGGTTCGCGGGGCAGACGACGCCGTCGCACCCGCCCACGCACGTGCCGCCGATGCAGACCTGGCCGCCCTCGCACGTTTTGCCCACGCACGCCTGCTCCACGCAGAGCCCGTCCTCGCAGACGAGGCCGTCGTCGCAGACGACCTCGCCGCGCCCGCAGTACGGCACGCACGCGCCGCGGTTGCACACGAGGCCCTCCTCGCAGAGGCCCTCGCCATTATCGACCTCGCCGTCGCAGTCGTTGTCGATGTTGTCACAGCGCTCGCTCTGCTCGCCGGGCTCGAGGACGGCCAGGCACTCGGGCTCGCCGTCGGTCGCGCATCCCGTCCTCCCCACGGCGCACGCGCCCTGAAGGCCTGTGTCGCAGACCTGGCCGCCGCCCTGACAGGTCACGCCCGTGATGTAGTAGACGAAATCGTTGAAATCGCCGTCGTTCTCGTACCCGCCCTGGCTCCCCTTCCAGCTCGTCGGGGTCACAGGCAGGTCCTCGAAGGCGACATAGAACGCGTCCGGCGCGGCGGTCGACGTGTAGATCAGCGTGGTCACCCACGGCGCGTTCGGCGTGCAGTTCGTGCAGACGGTGTTCAGCTCGCGCTGCGAGAACTTCGTCTGGGTGCAGTAGGTGCCGGCCTTGCCGATCAGCGCGAAGCCGACCAGGCCGCCCTGGTACCGCGGGTCGTTGCGGATGTCCGCCGCCGAGAAGGTGGTCGGCGTCCAGTCGTGCTGCCCCGCCTGGGTGGTCATCATCGTGGCCAGCGGGCAGAAATCGTTGTCCTCGCACCGGAACGCCACGGAGGGGTCATCGGGGATCAGCTCGTATATCTGGTTGTCCGGCGGGCGCATGCCGCTCGCGGTCGCGTTGTACCAGCCGAACGCGACCTTGCACCCGCCCCCGCGCAGCACGAGCTCTCCCGTGAACCCGCAGAGCGGCGAGAAGACGCCTGGCTCCGTGCTCGCGTCGGCCACCGGATCGATGTCCTCCCCCCGGTACATGAAGAGCCCATCGAGCGTGACCGCATCCTCCGGGAACCCCCGGCCCCTCACGAGGCCCAGCTCCGCCTCTTTGACCGGTGTGGGCAGCTGCGTGCCGTCCAGCTGCTCCACCTCAGCGCCGGCGGGCAGGGCCGACGCGAGCGGAGCGAGCGAGAGAAACAACGAGAGCGCGGCTCGTATCGAGCGGCGTCGAGGCATCTTGAAGGAAGGCGTTTGCGGCATGCGCGCCACTCTACACCTCCCGGAGAGCTCAGGGTGTATAAGATTCCACAGCTCCGCAGCGCCGAAATCTTGCAGCACCGTTGTCCTCGCGTCGCAGCGCGCAGCTGATTTGACGCGAGCTGTCACCACGGCGCATGGAGTTGCGCTCGCCGTCAGGGGCGTTCTGGCGCCGGGCCTGGGCGCGCCGGGACAAGCCTGCTTGAGACGCGCGGCGGGGGCAGCCGCGCGGCGGGGGCAGCCGCGCGGCGGGGGAACGGCGCCTCGCCGCCGCCCGCGCGGGCGCGCGGCACGGGTGTGGTAGGCTCGCGCGCTCCGGATGCGCCTGGCGCCGCCGCCGTATGACAAAGAAATCGCTCCGCGTCTATCTCATCGCCCACCACGACGGCCGCGTCACCGGAATTCTCCTGCGCACGTGGGCATTCCTCTTCGACCGGCCGGCGCCATCTGCCTATGGCGCCTCGGAGGAGGACGTGCTGCGCAAGCTCGAGGTCGAGCTCCACGCGCGCATGGCGACGGAAGACGACGATCTCGACCGCTATCTGTGGGACGAGTCGTTCGAGGTGCGGACGCTCGGCGTGGACGTCCACCCGCAGACCACGGTCAAGCGGACAGCCGTGGTCGGCCAGCGCCGGATCCCGCTGCGGCTCACGTACCTCGCGAGCAAGCTCGCCGAGGGCGGATATCGCGTGATGGTCCCCCGCTTCGGCTGGTCGGTCATCCTGGAGGATCTCTCGATCGCGCCCGACGTGCTCCGCCAGCTCGTCACGAGCGCGCTGCTCGGCGAGTCGCCGCGGTCGCTGTTCGATTTCCGGCACGAGGGGGACGAGCACGTGCGCGCGTGGTCGCCGCGCCTCGCGTCGCGGGTCGAGCGGAGCGCTCGGCACGCGCGGGACGAGCGCCCCACGCTGCGCGCCGTCGCCGAGGATCTGGTCGAGAAGGCGGCGCGCCAGCGGCTCCCGCTCGCGGTGGGCGAGTCGGAGGAGCTGGAGCAGGCGCTGCCGCTGCTCGACGTGGCGCGGCTCGCGCCGGGCGCGCCGCTGCCGTCGCTCTTGCTGGTGGGCGGGCCCGGCGTCGGCAAGACGACGTGGGTTTACCGGCTCGCGCGCCGGTTCGCGGCGTGGCGCCGGGACAAGGCGCGCGCGGGCTCGCCGGGCCTGTTCAGCACGTCGGCCGACCGGCTCCTCGCGGGGATGATGTATCTCGGCATGTGGCAGGCGAGGTGCCTGAAGCTCGTGAGCGAGCTGTCGCACGAGGGGGATCTGCTCCACGTCGGCGCGCTGCTGCCGCTGCTCCGGCCGCAGCCGGACGGCGCGTCGATCGGCGATGTGTTCCTGCCGGCGCTCCGGACCGGCGAGGTGAGCCTCGTGGCCGAGTGCACCGAGCAGGAGCTCGAGGCGTGCCAGCGCCGCGCGGCCTCGCTCGTGGCGTGCTTCCGGATCGTCCGGCTGCGCGAGCCCGAGGCGGCCGCGGTGCCGGCGCTGCTGGCGGAGTACGAGGCGCGGAAGGACGCGCGCGTCCGGCTGCACCCGGCCGGCAAGAAGCGGCTGGTCCAGCACCTCGCGATGTTCCGGCGCGACGTGCTCTTCCCTGGCAAGGCGTTCCGCTTCTTCGACTGGCTCGCGCAGGAGGCCGGCGCTCGGTCCAGCGCGGAGGTCGGCGCGGCGGCGCGGCCGGGCGAGCCCGCGCGCGGGGCGGCGAGCGCGGCCGCGGCGGCCGGGGGGACGGCGGGCGCGGCGGCGCGCGAGCTGTATCCGCGGGACGTGTCGGAGGCGTACGCGCGCCACTCGGGGCTGCCGATCGAGCTGATCGCCGACGAGATCCCGGCGAGCGCGGCGACGATCGCGCGCGGGCTGAAGCGGCGCGTGATCGGGCAGGACGAGGCGTGCGACACGGCGGCGCGGGTGCTCGCGCGCTTCAAGGCCGGGATGAACGACCCCGAGCGCCCGTGCGGCACGCTGCTGTTCGTCGGCCCGACCGGCGTGGGCAAGACGGAGCTCGCGAAGGAGCTCACGCGGTTCATGTTCGGCGACGAGGGGCGGATGATCCGGCTCGACATGAGCGAATACCGGCTCCCCGGCTCGTCGGCGCGGCTGCTCGAGGCGGGGCCGGGCGCGACGACGCTCGCGCAGCGCGTGCGGCAAGAGCCGCTGTCGCTGGTGCTCCTCGACGAGATCGAGAAGGCGCACCGCGAGGTGTTCGACCTGCTGCTCGGGATCCTCGGCGAGGGCCGGCTGACGGACGAGGAAGGGCGCCACGTCGATTTCCGGATGGTGCTGATCGTGATGACCTCGAACCTCGGCGTCGCCGACCGGCCGCCCGTCGGCTTCGGCGGCGAGGGCGTCGCGCTCGCCGCCGCGGGCGCGGGCGCGCGGCGCGCGGCGCCGGCGAGCGTGCGCGAGCACTTCCGGCCGGAGTTCGTGAACCGCATCGACCACGTGGTGCAGTTCCGGAGCCTCGGGCGCGACAGCGTGCTCAGGATCGTGGATCTCGAGCTCGCGAAGGCCGAGGCGCGCACCGGGCTCGTGCGGCGCAACCTGCGGCTCCGGGTGCTGCCCGAGGCGCGGGCCTGGCTGGCCGAGGCGGGGTTCGACCCGAGGCGGGGGGCGCGGCCGCTGAAGCGGGTGATCGAGGAGCGGGTGATCACGCCGATCGCGGCGCGCATGGCCGAGGATCCGGGGTGCAGGGACCGGGAGATCGTCGTCGCGGGCGGGGGCGCGGGGCTCGAGCTGCGGTTCGGGTAGCGCGGAGGCTGCGGTAGCGGCGACGACGGCGCCGGGCGCGGCCCTCGCCGAGCGGCCAGCCCCCCCGCTCAGCGCGCTCCGGCGGGCGGCTCGGCCGCGGGCCCGGGCTCTCCGTGAACGACGGCCCACACGAACTCCGGGATGAGCGCGAGCGAGTGCTGGTCCTGCGTGACGCCGATGAGGCCGCTGATGAACTCCAGGGCGTGCTCCTGGCGCTGCTCATCGATGAAGCGCAAGGGCGCGCTGGTCAGCCCGGGCGGGAGCCGAGCGAACCCGGGCCCCTCGGGCTTCGCCAGCGCGGCGAGCGGGTTGCGCCGGGCCTCCGCGGCCCGCCACCGTTCGAGCCAGCCGTCGAGGGACGTGTTCGGAACGAAGTGGTCGGCAGGCCAGGCGCGCAGGTACGGGAAGAGCACGTGGATCCACCCGGTGAGCTCGTCCGCGGCGTTCTCGTACCGGAAGAAGGCGCGCCAGAACGCCGGATCCTGACTGCCCTCCACCGAGGCGACGATCTGGTCGAGCACCGGCAGGAGGACGTGAGTCCAGCGCTCCGCGCCGAACGGGGCGAACCCCGCCGCGCGGTGGCGCACCCAGCGCCAGTCGTCCGCCGTGCCGAGCAGGTAGATGCGCGGGATTCCGGAGTTCGGAAAGCTCATGTCCGCGGGGAAGGGCGGCTGCCACTCGTGGTATGGCGCGTACGGCGTCATCACCGTGAGCTCCGACGCCACGCGCTCCACCGGTCCCGTGGTCGAGAAGCTGGCTGTCACGAGCTCCCGCAGCTTGCCGACCCGCGCGGCGATCTGGGTCGAGAAGTCCGAGAACGCGACGGGCCACGGGTTCACCTGACCCAGCGTGAAATCCGGCCGATCGATCCTCAGCTCGAAGTCGCCGTCCTCGAGGAGGACCTGGCGCCGCTGCTCCTCGTTCGCGGCGACGTGGAGGGTGAACCCCCGGGCCAGGCAGAACCAGATCACGTCGGGCGAGAGCACGAGGGGGTAGCGCTGGGTGAAGGCCATGTACGCCGCCTGGACGAGCGGGTGCACGTCCGTGCGTCCGACGAGGGGCAGACGGTGGCGGTAGGCGGCCTCGACGGAGGAGACGAGCAGGCTCTGCACCGTCGATTCCTCGTCGAACGCGGGCAGCGGCGCCGTCGCAGGCTCGAGGTCGGTGACGGCGATGGTCGTGACGCTCATGGATCCTCGCTCTCCTGGCCCTGCGCGACGGCCTCATGGGCCAGCGCTGCCGCTCCAACCTCGTACACAAGAGCGCCGCGCGAGACAACTCGCCCTGGCGGCTGCACAGCGAGCCGCCTCAACCGCGGATTCGCGCCGGTCGCCCCTCGCGACCTCCCCCGAGCGCGACACAAGGCAGTGCGCCCGGCGCATGAAGGGAGAAAGCAGCACCGGTTCATTTGCAGCGGAATATTCCAGCGCAATCAGCACGGCGGCGCGTGCATTCGCGAGATAGATTACCTGCTCGGAGGGCCGACCGCAATCGCAACGCATGTCGCCACATGCTCTGGGCGCATGCGCGGATTCGCGGCCGTGTCTCGCCAGGCGGAGCGCCGCAATCACCGCGCCGTCGCGGGTCAAAGGCGCGGGTCGGCATGGCCCGGCAATGCCGCTGGTAAGCGCGGATGGTGGCGCTTGGCAGGGCGCGAATTTCGCGTCAATCATGGCTCATGAGGTCCTCGCGCAGCCGTTCGTCGTCGCCAGCCAGAAGTGTCCGGTCCGAGCTGCGCGCCCAGGTCAAGAGCGCGGGCGGTTTCGCCCACCCCTCACCCAGCACCAGCAGCCCGTCCAGCAGCACGGCCGTGCCCGACGCCGTGAACCAGGCCGCGGCCCCGAGCCCGGCCCCGAAGCCGGGCGCCTTCTCCGGCTGGGATCCCGTCACGCGAAAGAGCGTCAGCAACACGAGCTCGCCCGCCCCGACGACCACGACGACCACGCCTTCGGGAAGCCATCTCGGGAGCGCGACGACCGGCAACAACAGCGCCAACGTAGGACAAGCTCCCACCACTGCGCCGAGCTCGCCCACTGCAGCACCCAGGCCTCCGACCTCTCCGGTCAACGTGCCTCCGAGCCAGAGCGTGATGCCAGGCAGCGGCGGGTCGCCTTCCCCTGCGCTCTCCGGCTCCAGAACGCCCCCTTCCAACGCTGGGAGCCCGCAGGTCCCTGTCAGGCCTCAATCCGCTCCCTCCAACGGCAGCGGCATCCCCCAGGGCTCCACGCCGCCCGCAAATCAGCAGCCTCGGGTCCTCGGCAGCTCGGCCACTCCGTCTCAGGCCACCCAGCCCCAGGTCAGGCCTCAATCCGCTCCCTCCAACAACACAGCCACTCCCCAGGGCTCCACGCCGCCCGCAAACCAGCAGCCCCAGGGTCTCGGCAACTCCGCCACTCCGTCTCAGGCCACCCAGCCCCAGGTCAGGCCGCAATCCGCTCCCTCCAACAACACAGCCACTCCCCAGGGCTCCACGACGCCCACCAACCAGCAGCCCCAGGGCCTCGGCAGCTCGGCCACTCCGTCTCAGGCCACCCAGCCCCAGGTCAGGCCTCAATCCGCTCCCTCCAACAACACAGCCACTCCCCAGGGCTCCACGCCGCCCGCAAACCAGCAGCCCCAGGGTCTCGGCAACTCCGCCACTCCGTCTCAGGCCACCCAGCCCCAGGTCAGGCCGCAATCCGCTCCCTCCAACAACACAGCCACTCCCCAGGGCTCCACGACGCCCGCAAACCAGCAGCCCCAGGGCCTCGGCAACTCCGCCACTCCGTCTCAGGCCACCCAGCCCCAGGTCAGGCCTCAATCCGCTCCCTCCAACAACACAGCCACTCCCCAGGGCTCCACGACGCCCGCAAACCAGCAGCCCCAGGGCCTCGGCAGCTCGGCCACTCCGTCTCAGGCCACCCAGCCCCAGGTCAGGCCGCAATCCGCTCCCTCCAACAACACAGCCACTCCCCAGGGCTCCACGCCGCCCACCAACCAGCAGCCCCAGGGCCTCGGCAGCTCGGCCACTCCGTCTCAGGCCACCCAGCCCCAGGTCAGGCCTCAATCCGCTCCCTCCAACAACACAGCCACTCCCCAGGGCTCCACGCCGCCCGCAAACCAGCAGCCCCAGGGCCTCGGCAACTCCGCCACTCCGTCTCAGGCCACCCAGCCCCAGGTCAGGCCTCAATCCGCTCCCTCCAACAACACCAGCACTCCCCAGGGCTCCACGCCGCCCGCAAACACATCACCACAGGTCCCGGGCAATGCTTCCCAGGGGAACACCAGCGCGACCGCGCCGGGAAGCACGTCGCCCCAGGCCGGCGAGATGTCCGAGAAGGCGCCCGCCGCCAAGGAAGGCACGTCAGCTCAGACCTCGCCCAAGACCGGCGAGACCGGCGGGAAGAGCACCACCACGCAACAACCCGCTTCCGCCGCGCAGGGCACGACCACCAGCCCCTCGGCCTCGAAGTCACCGCCCGCGGGGCAGGGCTCCCAGCAGCCGGGGCGTGATCGCCCTGGACCGCAGCCGGGAAGCTCGTCCACCACGACTGCCCCAGCGCAGGACAACAAGGTGACGTGGATCGCGGCCAATACCGTCAAGAAGAGCAAGTGGCGGACCTCCACGGGGAGAGGAATGCGCAAAAAGGCGAAGCGAGCCATCCCGAAGCTCGCCGGCCCGCTGACCAGCGGCGGCTTCCCCGCCCAACCCGTGAGCGCAAAGAAGCAGATCGGGAAGCGCTTTCCCAGGGGACCGCTGTTCAGCGATGCCGAGTGGGACGCCTTCAAGGAGCTCTCCTCGACCCCGGAGGGACGGACCTGGCTCAACGCCTCGGGCATGCTCACGCACGGCGAGATCGAGCAGTACCTGTCGAACGACAACCCCGAGAAGTTCCGTGGCTTCCACCTGCTCCACCCGCCGAGCAAGGTCGTCATGGCGAGCTACGTCTCGCGCCAGATGAACGGCGGCGAGGACGGCAAGCGCTTCGAGGGCACCCCGCCGGCGGCGATCGCCCTGTCCATGGAGGCAAGGCACACGACCGACCCGGCGAGGAAGGAGGAGCTCACCAGGCAGATCGACCAGGGCATCGCCAACGAGTGGGTCAAGACGTTCGAGCACACCGAGCCCAACGCCGACACGATCGAAGCCATGGACCAGCGCGCCGTGCTGGCGCCGAGGACGCTCAAGGAGACCTTGATGCGCGCAGACATCAAGACGCTCCCGAAGGACGAGGCCCTCGCCCGGCACCGGCAGTCGATCGAGGTGCTCAAGAACATCTTCCACCTGCTCCAGGCCGGCGCCGAGATCTACGACGCCGGCTCGAAGAAGCATGTACCGCTCCAGGGCGTGCCGGTCGCCAAGATCCTGTCGCACGGCGGCCGCGTCAACATCCAGGTCCCCAAGGGCAGCCCGCCCTACGCGCTCACAGAGTTCCTCGGCATCACCGACAAGAACGGCAACCCGACGACCGGCGTGTTCAAGCGCGACTTCGGGACGCATCACGTGGCGCTCAGCTGGGGCAAGTTCAAGGAGGAGGGCGGGCACTTCGCCGCCGTCAAGTCCACGCTCGACGACACCGAGCTTTACGGCATGAACCCCGCCATCGGCGGGCTCGGCCTCAAGGACTTCAACGGCGACATCATCCTGCCCGACGGCGCTCACGGCCACGTGTTCATCGGCTACCGCCCGCCCAAGAAGGACAGGCGGGGGGCGCTCCAGATCGGCATGGAGACCACCGGCCCCGGCGCGCCCAGCACCGTTGGCTACGTCCACAACGCGCGGTCCACCGAGAAGACCGCCAACCCCATCTCCAGCGTCGGCGGGCTCAAGCAGGACAAGATCGGCGACGAGAAGGGCAAGAACGCCCGCACCGTGGACCTGCACAAGTTCGGGGACGACTGGGAGAAGACCCTCAAGGACCGAGCGGACCAGTTCGCGCACGACGTAAGGGAAAACCCGACAGAGGCGATCAAGAACCTCGTCGGCCCGCGCGAAATTTCGCCGCAGGACACCCAGGATACCGCGCCGCGCGCCGCCGACGAGTCGTCCGAGGGGTCGCTCGACGAGTCGTCCGAGGGGTCGCTCGACGAGTCGTCCGACGAGTCGTCCGATGGGTCGGATCGATCCGAGCGAGGTTCGCGGGGCGGCGATCGCCGCGCTCAGCCGGGTGACGCCGCGTCCGACCCGAAGCGAGGCGCAGAGGACCCCGGGCAGGGCAGCTCGGATCAGCGGCCGCGAGGGGACGAGCAAGCCCCCAAGGGCAACGAGCCCCGCGAGATGCCCGGTGACGCGCCGGAGCAGATGACGGCCAAGACGCCAGAGGCCTCGAGTCCTCGCCCGGAAGCTGGGACGACGCAGAGCGCTCCAGGAAAGGCGCCGGAGAGCCCCGGCCCGCGCCTGCCGGAGACGACATCGCAGTCGCCCGCGCGAGGCGTTGGCGACGGCGACGGTGACCAGAGCGATATCGACTCAGACCACGACGACTCCGAGGACCAAGCTGAGGACGACGGCGACTCAGAGGTCGAGGGCGGCTCCGAGGACAAGGACAAGGACAAGGACAAGGACAAGGACAAGGACAAGGACGAGGACGACGGCGACTCCGAGGACGAGGACGACGGCGACTCCGAGGACGAGGACGAGGACGATGACAAATCGCCGGAGACATCAGATCCTCGCCCGGGAGCTGGACAGACGTCGGGAGCTCAGGGGAAGGCGCCGGAGAGACCTGGCCAGCCCCGGCCGGAGACGACCTCGCAGCCGCCCGCGCAGCGCTCCGCGACCCCGGCCGCGGCCATCACCACGGGGAGGCAGGCGCCGGTCAGTCCGCCCGCGCCCACGAACCCTGCCGCGAACGTCGACCCGAACAGCCTCGGTGACGGCCAGGCCAGCGACCCGGCGGACATGCTGGCAGGGTACAACCCGGCTTCGGACACCGGGGGTGAAACAGCCGCCCCGCAGCCGCAGACCGACGAGATCCAGGAAGAGCCGGAGCCGGCGTCAGAGAGAGCGCCGGATCCGGAGACTTCCACCCCCGTCGAGGAAGTGACCTGGATCGTCGA
Organism: Sorangium sp. So ce321; assembly: GCF_051530195.1. NCBI lineage: Bacteria > Pseudomonadati > Myxococcota > Polyangiales > Polyangiaceae > Sorangium > Sorangium sp. So ce321. Next base: position 11,732,383 of record NZ_CP150329.1, read on the forward strand.
CAAGGCCGTCAAGAACACCATCTGGCGCACCGACACCGGTCTCTTCAGCCGCGACAACGCCAAGCAGGGTCTCTCCGCGATCCAGGGCCCGCTGAGCGCCAGCCGCTTCCCCGCCGATCCCACGACCGCCAAGGAGCAGCTCGGAGGGCGCTTCCCCAGGGGACCGCTGCTCAGCGACGCCGAGTGGAGCGCCTTCGAGCAGCTCTCCTCCACCCCCCAGGGGCAGACCTGGCTCAACGCCTCGGGCATGCTCACCCACGAGCAGATCGAGAAGTACCTGTCGCGCGACCCGAGCGACAACCCCGAGCAATTCCGCGGCTTCCACAAGCTCCACAAGGCCAGCAAGGTCGTGCTCGCGAGCTACGTCTCGCGCCACATGAACGACGGCGAGGCCGGCAAGCGCTTCGAGGGCACCCCGCCGGCAGCATTGGCCCTGTCCATGGAGGCAAGGCACACCACCGACACGGCCAGGCGAGACCAGCTCAACAGGCTCATCGACGACGGCATCATCGAGGAATGGTCCAGGACCCTCGAGTACACAGAGCCCAACGAGGCCGCGACCACGGCCATCAACAAGGGCGCCGTGCTCGCTCCGAAGTCGCTCCTCAATACCCTCACCTTCACCAAGGGCAAGAAGCTCTCGAAGGACGAGGTCGTCAAGCGGCACGGGCAGTCGCTCGAGGTGCTCAAGAACGTCTTCCACCTCCTCCAGGAAGGCGCCGAGATCTACGACGGCGACGCCAAGAGCCATGTTCCGCTCCAGGACATGCCCGTCGCCAAGCTCCTGTCCCACGGCGGCCGCGTCAACGTCCAGATCCCCGCCGGCAACGCTCCCTACGCGCTCACCGAGCACCTCGGCATCACCGACAGCAAGGGCAACCCCATGCCCGGCGTGTTCAAGCGCTTCGTCGGCACCCACCACGTCTCGTTCGCAGGTGGTAACTTCAAGGAGCAGGGCGGCCAGCTCGCCGCCCTCAAGACCAAGTTCGACGATACAGAGCTCTACGGCATCAACCTCGCCGTCGGCGGCCTCGGCCTCAAGGACTTCAACGGCGACGTCATCCTCCCCGACGGCGCCCACGGGCACATGTTCCTCGGATACCGCCCGCCCAAGCCGGGCAGGCCCGGCGCGCTCCAGATCGGCATGGAGACCACCGGCCCGGGCGCGCCAAGCACCGTCGCCTATCCCCACAACTGGCGCTCCACCGAGAAGACAGCCAACCCCATCTCCAGCGTCGGTGGCCTCAAGCAGGACAAGATCGGCGACGAGAGCACCAAGAATGCACGCACCGTCGACCTCGCCAAACTCGGGAGCGACTGGAAGAAGACACTCAAGGACCGCGCCGACAGGTTCGAGCAGGACCTGAAGCAAAAAGGCAAGGACGCCCTCACCGAGCTCCTCGGCCCGCGCACCCAGCCGCCTCAGGAGCTCCAGGACGATGGCGTGGACCGCTCGGGCGATACGCTCGCCGGAGCCGCAGCGCCGGACGCGACCACCTCCCCCACCCCGACCACCGCCGGAGGAACTGCCCAGGTCGAGCCGAGCGCCCATGACCAGGAAAAAACGCTCGACGAGCTGCTCGACTCGCTCGAGGAGCAGAGCCGCGCATGGTCGCACCCGGCCACCGCCGAGAACAAGAGGGATGCCAACCGGCTCCTGACCGGGCTGCTCCAGCGGCAGAACGTGAACCCCTCTATCATCGACAGGCTGCGCGAGCTCATCGACAACCCGGCCTCGCTCTCGCAGTCTGCCTTCATCAACTGCGCGCTCACCAGCATCCTCTACCCGACGCTGAAGAACGATCTCGCCACCACCGCCCACCTGGTCGCGACGATCTTCACCGGCAAGCCGCTCGGCAAGTTCGCGGATTCCCCCCGAGCCGACTCCTCACGACCGCAGGGCTCAGGCAAGGGGGCGCTCAACGAGAGCCTGGACCTCATCCGGCGCGTGATGACGGGAGAGGTCCCGCAAGCGCTCGGCCCGGCTCCTACCAGGCCGCTCGTCAACGGCCTCCGGACCGCCAAGGCCAAGAGCGACAGCCTGAAGCGGAGCAAGGACCGAGAGGATCTGGATCGCCACCTCCTCGACCATCTGCTCGCCCGCGGCCTCGTCGAGCTGCTCGGCCCCAACGCCCTCGCCAACCTCGAGCAGCAGACCGACAACGCCAATCAGCCCAGCGTCGCCGCGGCGCAGGGCGACCTGCTGGCCTCGGCGAACTCGGTCGCGAGCATCTTCAGCTCGGCGCTCGGAGCGAACACCACCGTCGTGACCAGCAGCTCCCCCGGGGGCTACGACGTCGCGCGCGTCAATGAGGCCCTTCAGCAGACGGACCAGGCAGGGTTTGCGATCGCCACCGTGATGGACGGCAAGGCGCTCTGGAGCGCAGCGAAGGAGCATGAGGCCAGCTCCACGACTCCTGACGCCTCCGAAAACGTCGCGCGGCTCGGCGGGACCGCCACGACCGCGCCACACCATGCGACGATCGACGGCTCGATCACGGACCAGGGCGACTCCTTCCTCGTGCCGCTCCAGTCCTGGGGCCGCACCTTCCCCGTGCGAGTGAACAAGGAGGATATGCCGAAGGTCTTCGCGGCAATCACCTACGGCTCCGCTCTCCCGCCGCGAGCGCCGTCCTCGATGGCCTCCGCTCAAGAGCAAGCTCTGGCGGATATGCAGGCAGGGCATAACCCAGACTCGGACAGCGGGGACGAGGCAGCCGCTCCGCAATCGCGATCCGACGAGATCGAGGAAGAGCCGGAGCCGCCGTCGGAGAGAGCGCCGGATCCGGCGACCTCCACGCCGGTCGAGGAGGTGACCTGGATCGTCGACAAGGCCGTCAAGAACACCATCTGGCGGCCCGACACGGGCATCATGAGCCGCGAGAAGGCGAAGCGCGGTCTCCCCGCTATCGCCAACGACCTGCGCGCGGGCGGCTTCCCCGGAGATCCTGGGACGGCGAAGGAGCAGATCGGAGGGCGCTTCCCCAAGGGACAGCTGCTCAGCGACGCCGAGTGGAGCGCCTTCGAGCAGCTCTCCTCCACCCCCCAGGGGCAGAGCTGGCTCAACGCCTCCGGCATGCTCACCCTCGACGAGGTCAAGAAGTACCTGTCGGGGAAAGACGACGACAACCCCGAGCGGTTCCGCGGCTTCCACCAGCTCCACAAGGCGAGCAAGGTCGTGCTCGCAAGCTACGTCTCGCGCCAGATGAACGGTGGCGAGGGCGACCAGCGCTTCGAGGGCACCCCCCCAGCCGCGGTCGCCATCTCCATGGAGGCGGAGCACACCACCGACTCGACCAGGAGAGCGGAGCTCAAGAGGCTCATCGACCAGGGCATCGTCAACGAATGGTCGAAGACCCTCGAGTATACCGAGCCCAACGACGATGCGAACACCGCCATCGACAAGGGCGCCGTGCTCGACCCGAAGAAGAAGCTGCTTCAGCAGCCAAAGAAGCTCTCCAAGGAACAGGTCGTCGACAGGCACCGGCAGTCGCTCGACGTGCTCAAGAACGTCTTCCACCTGCTCCAGGAAGGCGCCGAGATCTACGACGACAGCGCCAAGAGCCATGTTCCGCTGAAGGACGTGCCCGTCGCCAAGCTCCTGTCCCACGGCGGCCGCGTCAACGTCCAGATCCCCCCTGGCAGCGCTCCCTACGAGCTGACCGAGCTGCTCGGCATCACCGACAAGCACGGCAACCCCGCGACAGGCGTGTTCAAGCGCTCCTTCGGGACGCACCACGTCGCGCTCAGCGATGGCAAGTTCAAGGAGCAGGGCGGCGCGCTCGCCGCCGTCAAGTCCAAGCTCGACGACACCGAGCTCTACGGCATCAACCTCGCCGTCGGCGGCCTCGGCCTCAAGGACTTCAACGGCGACGTCATCGTGCCCGACGGCGCCCATGGCCACATGTTCATCGGCTACCGGCCGCCCAGGAACGACAGGCCCGGCGCGCTCCAGATCGGCATCGAGACCACCGGGCCTAACGCCCCAAGCACCGTCGGCTACGTCCACAACTGGCGCTCCACCGAGAAGACGGCCAATCCCATCTCCAGCGTCGGCGGCCTCAAGGCGGACAAGATCGGCGACGACCAGATCAAGAACGCACGCACCGTCGACCTGAGCAAGCTCGGCAGCAACTGGGCCACGACCCTCAAGAACCGCGCCGACAGGTTCGAGCAAGACCTGGCGCAGCGGGGCAAAGACGCCCTCACCGAGCTCGTCGGCCCCCGCACCCAGCCGCCTCAAGAGCTCCAGGACGCCCAGCAGCGTGCCTCCGAGCAGCGATCGGATCGGCCCGAGCAGGAGTCGCGGGACGACGAGCGTCGTGATCCGCCCGGTGATGCCCCGCCGGATACGGTACGAAGTGCCCGCGCTCCCGCCGTGGACGAGGGCTCCTCCAGAGGCGACGGTCGAACGTCGCCGGACGCGCCGGAGAACATGCTGGCCGGGTACAACCCCGCTCTGGACAGCAGGGACGAGGCAGCCGACCCGCAGCCGCAGACCGACGGGATCCAGGAAGAGCCGGAGCCGCCGTCGGAGAGAGCGCCGGATCCCGAGACCTCCACCCCCGTCGAGGAGGTGACCTGGATCGTCGACAAGGCCGTCAAGAACACCATCTGGCGGCCCGACACGGGCTTCTTGAGCCGCGAGAAGGCGAAGCGCGGTCTCCCCGCGATCGCCGCCGAGCTGAGCGGCGGCAGCTTCCCCGGAGATCCTGGGACGGCCAAGGAGCAGATCGGAGGGCGCTTCCCCAAGGGAAAGCTGCTCAGCGACGCCGAGTGGAGCGCCTTCGAGCAGCTCTCCTCCACCCCCCAGGGGCAGAGCTGGCTCAACGCCTCCGGCATGCTCACGCTCGACGAGATCAGGAAGTACCTGTCGGGTAAAGACGACGACAACCCCGAGCGGTTCCGCGGCTTCCACCAGCTCCACAAGGCCAGCAAGGTCGTGCTCGCGAGCTACGTCTCGCGCCAGATGAACGGCGGCGAGGACGGCAGACGCTTCGAGGGCACCCCTCCAGCCGCGGTCGCCATCTCCATGGAGGCGAAGCACACGACCGACCAGGCCAGGAGAGCGGAGCTCAAGAGGCTCATCGACCAGGGCATCGTCGAAGAATGGTCGAAGACCCTCGAGTATACCGAGCCCAACGACGATGCGAACACGGCCATCGACAAGGGCGCCGTGCTCGACCCGAACAAGAAGTTCCTTCAGCAGCCAAAGAAGCTCTCCAAGGAACAGGTCGTCGACAGGCACCGGCAGTCGCTCGACGTGCTCAAGAACGTCTTCCACCTGCTCCAGGAAGGCGCCGAGATCTACGACGACAGCGCCAAGAGCCATGTTCCGCTGAAGGACGCGCCCGTCGCCAAGCTCCTGTCGCACGGCGGCCGCGTCAACGTCCAGATCCCCGCCGGCAGCGCTCCCTACGCGCTCACCGAGCTGCTCGGCATCACCGACAAGCACGGCAACCCCGCGACAGGCGTGTTCAAGCGCTCCTTCGGGACGCACCACGTCGCGCTCAGCGATGGTAAGTTCAAGGAGGAGGGCGGGCACTTTGCCGCCGTCAAATCCAAGCTCGACGACACAGAGCTCTACGGCATCAACCTCGCCGTCGGCGGCCTCGGCCTCAAGGACTTCAACGGCGACGTCATCGTGCCCGACGGCGCCCATGGCCACATGTTCATCGGCTATCGCCCGCCCAGGCCGGGGAGGCAGGGCGCGCTCCAGATCGGCATCGAGACCACCGGCCCTGGCGCGCCCAGCACCGTCGGCTACATCCACAACTGGCGCTCCACCGAGAAGACAGCCAACCCCATCTCCAGCGTCGGCGGCCTCAAACAGGACAAGATCGGCGACGAGAGCACCAAGAACGCCCGCACCGTCGACCTCGGAAAGCTCGGGAGCGACTGGGCCAAGACCCTCAGGGACCGCGCCGACAGGTTCGAGCAAGACCTGGCGCAGCGGGGCAAAGACGCCCTCACCGAGCTCGTCGGCCCCCGCACCCAGCCGCCTCAAGAGCTCCAGGACGCCCAGCAACGGTCGGGAGAACCCGCGCAGGAACCGCGGGACAACGAGCGACGCGATCCGCCCGGGGATGCCGCGGCGGGCATGCTGGCCGGGTACAACCCTGCTCTGGACAGCGGGGATGACGCAGCCGACCCGCAGACGCAACTGGACGAGATCCAGGAAGAGCCGGAGCCGCCGTCGGAGAGAGCGCCGGATCCGGAGACCTCCACCCCCGTCGAGGAGGTGACCTGGATCGTCGACAAGGCCGTCAAGAACACCATCTGGCGCACCGACACGGGCCTCCTCAGCCGCGACAGCGCCAAGCAGGGTCTCTCCGCGATCCAGGGCCCGCTGGGCGCCGGCCGCTTCCCCGCCGATCCCACGACCGCCAAGGAGCAGCTCGGAGGGCGCTTCCCCAGGGGACCGCTGCTCAGCGACGCCGAGTGGAGCGCCTTCGAGCAGCTCTCCTCCACCCCCCAGGGACAGACCTGGCTCAACGCCTCGGGCATGCTCACCCACGAGCAGATCGAGAAGTACCTGTCGCGCGACCCGAGCGACAACCCCGAGCAATTCCGCGGCTTCCACAAGCTCCACAAGGCCAGCAAGGTCGTGCTCGCGAGCTACGTCTCGCGCCACATGAACGACGGCGAGGCCGGCAAGCGCTTCGAGGGCACCCCGCCGGCAGCATTGGCCCTGTCCATGGAGGCAAGGCACACCACCGACACGGCCAGGCGAGACCAGCTCAACAAGCTCATCGACGACGGCATCATCGAGGAATGGTCGAAGACCCTCGAGTACACAGAGCCCAACGAGGCCGCGACCACGGCCATCGACAAGGGCGCCGTGCTCGCTCCAAAGTCGCTCCTCAACACCCTGACCTTCACCAAGGGCAAGAAGCTCTCGAAGGACGAGGTCGTCAAGCGCCATGGGCAGTCGCTCGAGGTGCTCAAGAACGTCTTCCACCTGCTCCAGGAAGGCGCAGAGATCTACGACGGCGACGCCAAGAGCCATGTTCCGCTCCAGGACGTGCCCGTCGCCAAGCTCCTGTCCCACGGCGGCCGCGTCAACGTCCAGATCCCCGCCGGCAACGCTCCCTACGCGCTCACCGAGCACCTCGGCATCACCGACAGCAAGGGCAACCCCATGCCCGGCGTGTTCAAGCGCTTCGTCGGCACCCACCACGTCTCGTTCGCAGGCGGTAACTTCAAGGAGCAGGGCGGCCAGCTCGCCGCCCTCAAGACCAAGTTCGACGACACAGAGCTCTACGGCATCAACCTCGCCGTCGGCGGCCTCGGCCTCAAGGACTTCAACGGCGACGTCATCCTCCCCGACGGCGCCCACGGGCACATGTTCCTCGGCTACCGCCCGCCCAAGCCGGGCAGGCCCGGCGCGCTCCAGATCGGCATGGAGACCACCGGCCCGGGCGCGCCAAGCACCGTCGCCTATCCCCACAACTGGCGCTCCACCGAGAAGACAGCCAACCCCATCTCCAGCGTCGGTGGCCTCAAGCAGGACAAGATCGGCGACGAGAGCACCAAGAATGCACGCACCGTCGACCTCGCCAAACTCGGGAGCGACTGGAAGAAGACACTCAAGGACCGCGCCGACAGGTTCGAGCAGGACCTGAAGCAAAAAGGCAAGGACGCCCTCACCGAGCTCCTCGGCCCGCGCACCCAGCCGCCTCAGGAGCTCCAGGACGATGGAGTGGGCCGCTCGGGCGATACGCTCGCCGGAGCCGCAGCGCCGGACGCGACCACCTCCCCCACCCCGACCACCGCCGGAGGAACTGCCCAGGTCGAGCAGAGCGCCCATAACCAAGAGAAAACGCTCGACGAGCTGCTCGACTCACTCGAGGAGCAGAGTCGCGCCTGGTCGCACCCGGCCACCGCCGAGAACAAGAGGGATGCCAAACAGCTCCTGACCGAGCTGCTCCAGCGGCAGAACGTGAACCCCTCGATCATCGACAGGCTGCGCGAGCTCATCGAGAACCCCGCCTCGCTCTCGCAGTCTGCCTTCACCAATTGCGCGCTCACCAGCATTCTCTACCCGACGCTGAAGGACGATCTCGCCACCACCTCCCACCTGGTCGCGGCGCTCTTCACCGGCAAGCTGCTCGGCAAGTTCGCGAATTCCCCTGGGGCCGACTCCTCCGGACCGCAGGGCTCGGGCAAGAGGGCGCTCAGCGACAGCCTGGAGCTCATCCGGCGCGTGATGACAGGAGAGGTCCCGCAAGCGCTCGGCCCGGCTCCCACCAGGCCGCTCGTCAACGGCCTCCGGACCGCCAAGGCCAAGAGCGACAGCCTGAAGGCGGACAAGGACCGAGAGGCGGTGGAGCGCCACCTCCTCGACCATCTGCTCGCCCGCGGCCTCGTCGAGGTGCTCGGCCCCGACGCTCTCGCGAAGCTCGAGCAGCAGACCGACGGCGCCCATCAGCCCGGCGTCGCCGCGGCGCAGGGCGATCTGCTGGCCTCGGCGAACTCGGTCTCGAGCATCCTCAGCTCGGCGCTCGGAGCGAACGCCACCGTCATGACCAGCAGCTCCCCCGGGGGCTACGACGTCGAGCGCGTCAATGAGGCCCTTCGGCAGAAGGACCAGGCCGGGTTTGCGATCGCCACGGTGATGGACGGCGAGGCGCTCTGGAGCGCAGCGAAGGAGCATGAGGCAAGCTCCACGGCTCCGCACGCTCCCGGGAAGGTCGCGCGGCTCGGCGAGCCCGCCAAGATCGCGGGACACCACGCCACGATCGACGGCACGATCACGGACCAGGGCGACTCCATCCTCGTGCCGCTCCAGTCCTGGGGGCGCACCTTCCCCGTACAGGTGAACAAGGAGGACGTGCCGAAGGTCTTCGCGGCAATCACCTACGGCACCGCTCTCCCGCCGCAAGCGCCGTCCTCGATGGCCTCCGCTCAAGAGCAAGCTCTGGCGGATATGCAGGCAGGGCATAACCCAGACTCGGGCAGCGGGGACAAGGCAGTGGACCCGCAATCGCAGCTGGACGAGATCGAGGAGGAGCCGGAGCCGCCGTCGGAGAGAGCGCCGGATCCGGAGACCTCCACCCCCGTCGAGGAAGTGACCTGGATCGTCGACAAGGCCGTCAAGAACACCATCTGGCGCACCGACACCGGTCTCTTCAGCCGCGACAACGCCAAGCAGGGTCTCTCCGCGATCCAGGGCCCGCTGAGCGCCAGCCGCTTCCCCGCCGACCCCACGACGGCCAAGGAGCAGCTCGGAGGGCGCTTCCCCAGGGGACCGCTGCTCAGCGACGCCGAGTGGAGCGCCTTCGAGCAGCTCTCCTCCACCCCCCAGGGGCAGACCTGGCTCAACGCCTCGGGCATGCTCACCCACGAGCAGATCGAGAAGTACCTGTCGCGCGACCCGAGCGACAACCCCGAGCAATTCCGCGGCTTCCACAAGCTCCACAAGGCCAGCAAGGTCGTGCTCGCAAGCTACGTCTCGCGCCAGATGAAGGGCGGCGAGGACGGCAAGCGCTTCGAGGGCACTCCGCCGGCGGCAATGGCCCTGTCCATGGAGGCCAGGCACACCACCGACACGGCCAGGCGAGACCAGCTCAACAGGCTCATCGACGACGGCATCATCGAGGAATGGTCCAGGACCCTCGAGTACACAGAGCCCAACGAGGCCGCGACCACGGCCATCGACAAGGGCGCCGTGCTCGCTCCAAAGTCGCTCCTCAACACCCTGACCTTCACCAAGGGCAAGAAGCTCTCGAAGGACGAGGTCGTCAAGCGCCACGGGCAGTCGCTCGAGGTGCTCAAGAACATCTTCCACCTCCTCCAGGAAGGCGCAGAGATCTACGACGGCGACGCCAAGAGCCATGTTCCGCTACAGGACGTGCCCGTCGCCAAGCTCCTGTCCCACGGCGGCCGCGTCAACGTCCAGATCCCCGCCGGCAACGCTCCCTACGCGCTCACCGAGCACCTCGGCATCACCGACAGCAAGGGCAACCCCATGCCCGGCGTGTTCAAGCGCTTCGTCGGCACCCACCACGTCTCGTTCGCAGGCGGTAACTTCAAGGAGCAGGGCGGCCAGCTCGCCGCCCTCAAGACCAAGTTCGACGACACCGAGCTCTACGGCATCAACCTCGCCGTCGGCGGCCTCGGCCTCAAGGACTTCAACGGCGACGTCATCCTCCCCGACGGCGCCCACGGACACATGTTCCTCGGCTACCGCCCGCCCAAGCCGGGCAGGCCCGGCGCGCTCCAGATCGGCATGGAGACCACCGGCCCGGGCGCGCCAAGCACCGTCGCCTATCCCCACAACTGGCGCTCCACCGAGAAGACAGCCAACCCCATCTCCAGCGTCGGTGGCCTCAAGCAGGACAAGATCGGCGACGAGAGCACCAAGAATGCACGCACCGTCGACCTCGCCAAGCTCGGGAGCGACTGGAAAAAGACACTCAAGGACCGCGCCGACAGGTTCGAGCAGGACCTGAAGCAAAAAGGCAAGGACGCCCTCACCGAGCTCCTCGGCCCTCGCACCCAGCCGCCCCAGGAGCTCCAAGAAAGCCAACAGCGCTCGGGAGATCCAGAACAAGCTCCCCGGGACAACGAGCGACGTGATCCCCCCGGAGATGCCGCGGCGGACATGCTGGCAGGGTACAACCCGGCTTCAGACACCGGGGGTGAAACAGCCGCCCCGCAGCCGCAGACCGACGAGATCCAGGAAGAGCCGGAGCCGCCGTCGGAGAGAGCGCCGGATCCGGAGACCTCCACCCCCGTCGAGGAGGTGACCTGGATCGTCGACAAGGCCGTCAAGAACACCATCTGGCGCACCGACACGGGCCCACTCAGCCGCGACAGGGCCAAGCACGGTCTCTCCGCGATCCAGGGTGAGCTGCGCACCGGCGGCTTCCCCGCCGATCCCACGACGGCCAAGGAGCAGCTCGGAGGGCGCTTCCCCAGGGGACCGCTGCTCAGCGACGCCGAGTGGAGCGCCTTCGAGCAGCTCTCCTCGACCCCCCAGGGGCAGACCTGGCTCAACGCCTCGGGCATGCTCACCCAGGAGCAGATCGAGAAGTACCTGTCGCGCGACCCGAGCGACAACCCCGAGCAATTCCGCGGCTTCCACAAGCTCCACAAGGCCAGCAAGGTCGTGCTCGCAAGCTACGTCTCGCGCCAGATGAACGGCGGCGAGGACGGCAAGCGCTTCGAGGGCACCCCGCCGGCGGCAATGGCCCTGTCCATGGAGGCAAGGCACACGACCGACACGGCCAGGCGAGACCAGCTCAACAGGCTCATCGACGACGGCATCATCGAGGAATGGTCCAGGACCCTCGAGTACACAGAGCCCAACGACGCGGCCACCACGGCCATCAACAAGGGCGCCGTGCTCGCTCCGAAGTCGCTCCTCAACACCCTGACCTTCACCAAGGGCAAGAAGCTCTCGAAGGACGAGGTCGTCAAGCGCCACGGGCAGTCGCTCGAGGTGCTCAAGAACATCTTCCACCTCCTCCAGGAAGGCGCAGAGATCTACGACGGCACCACCAAGAGCCATGTTCCGCTACAGGACGTGCCCGTCGCCAAGCTCCTGTCCCACGGCGGCCGCGTCAACGTCCAGATCCCCGCCGGCAACGCTCCCTACGCGCTCACCGAGCACCTCGGCATCACCGACAGCAAGGGCAACCCCATGCCCGGCGTGTTCAAGCGCTTCGTCGGCACCCACCACGTCTCGTTCGCAGGTGGTAACTTCAAGGAGCAGGGCGGCCAGCTCGCCGCCCTCAAGACCAAGTTCGACGATACAGAGCTCTACGGCATCAACCTCGCCGTCGGCGGCCTCGGCCTCAAGGACTTCAACGGCGACGTCATCCTCCCCGACGGCGCCCACGGGCACATGTTCCTCGGATACCGCCCGCCCAAGCCGGGCAGGCCCGGCGCGCTCCAGATCGGCATGGAGACCACCGGCCCGGGCGCGCCAAGCACCGTCGCCTATCCCCACAACTGGCGCTCCACCGAGAAGACAGCCAACCCCATCTCCAGCGTCGGTGGCCTCAAGCAGGACAAGATCGGCGACGAGAGCACCAAGAATGCACGCACCGTCGACCTCGCCAAGCTCGGGAGCGACTGGAAAAAGACACTCAAGGACCGCGCCGACAGGTTCGAGCAGGACCTGAAGCAAAAAGGCAAGGACGCCCTCACCGAGCTCCTCGGCCCCCGCACCCAGCCGCCCCAGGAGCTCCAGGACGGGTCGGGAGGTTCCGAGCAAGCCCCCGGTGACGACGAGCGCCGAGAGCCGCCCGGTGAGACGCCGGACGCTCGAGGCAAGGCGCCGGAGCGAGCCGGCCAGCCCCCGTCAGAGACGACCTCGCCCCCGCCCGCGCGGCGCCCAGGGAGCCCGGCCACCGCCATCACCACGGGGATGCAGCCGCCGGCCATGCCACTCGCGGCCAGCACGGAGAACTCCGCCGCTGCCTCCGCGACCCCGGACCAGGGGACGGGGCAGCCGTCGCAAGGGCGCACAACAGCGGAGTGGTTGGGTAAGAGGTTCGGCACCGGTGGACACGGGCTCGCCGGGATGGTCTCCAACGAGGGCGCCGCCCAGCGCGAGCAGGCGCTGGCGGAGCGGTACAACCTGCAGGTCGGACCGGACGAAGACGCCGGCGGCACGCACTTCTCTCACAAGATGCTCGATCATATCGAGAAGGCCCTCAGTGAGCTGCCGCCCACGGACATCACCGGCAGTCCGACGCTGCGGAAGATCATCCGCACCCTCTCCTCGGAGCAGTCGGCGAGCGAATACGACGAGGAGACCGACACCATCAACATCGTCAATCCCAGCTTGACGAAGAACATCGAGGTACCCACCTTCATCTACAGCCGGCTCAACCGGCGCTGGAACTGGCAGCGAAAGCGGATGGATCGCGGCGCCCTGGCGGACTACCCCGGCGTCAGCAAGGAGCAGGACGAGGCGCTCGGCATCACCGGACGCCGCCGGGTCATGGGCGGCGTGTCCGACGTGCTCGCCAACGGCAACCTGCTCAAGTGGACGATACGCCACGAGGTCGCCCACTCCGTCGACAAGCTGGTCGACTGGGGGAGCCTCGCCCACGAGGACCGCTTCGGCGGCTGGCAGGAGCACGAAGACTCGCGGGGGCTCCAGGCCGTCGCTCGCGCCATCTTCGACAAGGCGGGCATCACCGACGACATGGCGCAGCAGAAGCTCGACGACGAGGGGCAGAGCGATCCCAACGGCTTCCCCCTGATCGAGCGCTTCGCCTCCCTCCTCGATCCGGAGCTCCGGCGAAAGGACATGGCTCCCCTGGAGAGCTTCCCCGCGAAGGTCGCCGCCACGGACCCGGACCTGAGGGACAGGCTCGAGCGGGCCATACGCACCGTCAAGATCGCCATGGCCCAGCCCTGGACGCTGGCCGACGGCGGGTCCCACGAGCTGGAGGTCGACGGCCGCATCTACCACGTCGACCCTTACAACACCTGGGTCAGCTACCGCGCCGACGCGCGCAACAACGCCGTCTCCAACTACCAGTTCTCCACGCCCAAGGAGTGGTTCGCCGAGACCTACGCTTCCTATCACGACCCCAACCCCGCGCCGAGGGACCAGCTGACCCAGGAGGTGCGCGACTTCTTCAAGAACGACCTCCCGGACATGGTCACCGCGGGGCGGGCGAGCTGGCAGCGCATCAACGAGAACATCGCCCGCAGCGCCGGCAACCGGCCGCCCGCAGCGAGCTCATCGAGCGCTGCGAGCCCGAGCGCGGTGACCGCGGGCCTCCTCGCGACCATCGCGACCGGAGCACCGTCCAGCGGCCCGCGCGCGGCGGGCGCGCCTCAGGACACCACGCGCGCACCCGACGACAGCGCGGTCCTGGCGACCGACGGCGCCCGCGACGGCCTGGGCAACACGCAGGCCGCCTTGCAGACGCTCATCGACGCCAGCAAGACATGGTCTCATCCGGCCATCGCCGCGGACAAGAAGGACGCCAAGAAGCTCCTTGGCGACATCATGCGTTCTCAGGGCGTGGACAGGTCGCTCGTCGACAGGCTCGCAGAGCTCATCGACGCCCCCGACTCCCTCTCCCAGCACGAGTTCGCCACCTGCGCGCTGCAAAGCGTGCTCCGCACGCTGCTCACGTCCGACCTGGCCGGGTTCGCGCGCGTCGTCGCGGCCGAGTTCACCGGCAAGCTCTTCGATCGCGATGGCAAGCAGCTCGCCGACTTCTCGCTCGACGACCAGGGGGAACACCGCGCGACGACGCGCACCCAGGCGACCGACGACCCCATCCAGCGCGTCATCCGCGGCGACCTCCCGCTGAACGACGCCCCCATCGGCAACAAGCTGCTCCAGAACGGCGTCAAGAAGGCCGGCGCCAAGCGCGCCGACATCGCCAACCGCGAGGGCAAGGGGCGCGCCTGGTCCGACAAGCACGTCCTCGATTACCTCCTGGCCCGCGGCCTCGGCAAGATGCTGAGCACGCTCGCCCCCGAGCAGTACAAGGCCGACGCCGATTATACCTCCGGCGTCATCCCCGGTTACCTCGACAAGACGGCCACGCGGGACAAGGACGCGACCGGCCCGTCCAAGAAGCTCGGCGATCTGCGGATCTCGGCCGATTCGCTGGTGACGATCTTCACCAGCATCCTCGGCGGCGACGCCCAGACCATGGTCGAAGGCGACGATTACGACGTCGGCCGCATCAACGACGCGCTCGCGAGGCCCGGGCAGGCGCCCTTCGCCGTGGCCACGTTCCTCGACGGCAAGGGGCTCGTCGAGCGCGCGGGGCAGCTCGCCAAGGATCCCACGAAGGTCAAGCCGTTCGACGAGGCGGCCACGAGCGACACGTCGAGCGCTCACCAGGTCGTCATCGACGGCGAGATCACCGAGGATGGCGATCATTACGTCGTCCCGCTGCACACCTGGCAGAAGAGCTTCTCCATCAAGGTGAAGAAGGACCTGCTGCCCTCCCTCTTCCCTGTCTTCACCTACGGGACCTATCTCCCGTCGCAAGCGCCGGGCGCGAACGACCCCGCCCGGAGCCAGACGCCGAAACCCAATGCGTTGACCCAGCTCACCACGGGGGGCGGCGACCCGCTCGGCACCGGGGGACATGGGCTCGCCGGGCTGGTCGCCAACAAGGGCGCCGCCGAGCGCGAGCAGGCGCTGGCGGACCAGTACGAGCTGCAGATTGGACCGGACGAGGACGCCGGCGGCACGCACTTCTCGCACAAGATGCTCGATCATATCGAGAAGGCCCTCGGTGAGCTGCCGCCCACGCACATCACCGGCAGTCCGACGCTGCGGAAGATCATCCGCACCCTCTCCTCGGAGCAAGCGGCGAGCGAGTACGACGAGGAGACCGACACCATCAACATCGCCAATCCACCGAAGGTCCCCACCTTCATCTACAGCCGGCTCAACCGGCGCTGGAACTGGCAGCGAAAGCGGATGGATCGCGGCGCCATCCGGGACTACCCCGGCGTCAGCAAGGAGCAGGACGAGGCGCTCGGCATCGTCGGACGCCGCCAGGTCATGGGCGGCGTGTCCGACGTGCTCGCCAACGGCAACCTGCTCAAGTGGACGATACGCCACGAGGTCGCCCACTCCATCGACAAGCTGGTCGACTGGAGTAGCCTCGCCCACGAGGACCGCTTCGGCGGCTGGCAGGAGCACGAAGACTCGCGGGAGCTCCAGGCCGTCGCTCGCGCCATCTTCGCCAAGGCGGGCATCACCGACGACAAGGCGCAGCAGAAGCTCGACGACGAGGGGCAGAGCGATCCCAACGGCTTCCCCCTGATCGAGCGCTTCGCCTCCCTCCTCGATCCCGAACTCCGGCGAAAGGACATGGCTCCCCTGGAGAGCTTCCCCGCGAAGGTCGCCGCCACGGACCCGGACCTGAGGGACAGGCTCGAGCGGGCCATACGCACCGTCAAGATCGCCATGGCCCAGCCCTGGACGCTGGCCGACGGCGGGTCCCACGAGCTGGAGGTCGACGGCCGCATCTACCACGTCGACCCTTACAACACCTGGGTCAGCTACCGCGCCGACGCGCGCAACAACGCCGTCTCCAACTACCAGTTCTCCACGCCCAAGGAGTGGTTCGCCGAGACCTACGCTTCCTATCACGACCCCAACCCCGCGCCGAGGGACCAGCTGACCCAGGAGGTGCGCGACTTCTTCAAGAACGACCTCCCGGACATGGTCACCGCGGGGCGGGCGAGCTGGCAGCGCATCAACGAGAACATCGCGCGCAGCGCCAGCAACCGGCCGGGCCCGAGCGCGATCACCACCGGATTCAACCCTGCCGCGAGCGCCGACCCGAACAGCCTCGGTGACGGCCAGACCAGCGACCCGGCGGACATGCTGGGCGCGTACAACCCCGCTTCGAACAGCGGCGATAGGGCAGCGGACCCGCAAGCGCAATTCGACGAGATCCAGGAAGAGCCGGAGCCGCCGTCGGAGAGAGCGCCGGATCCGGAGACCTCCACCCCCGTCGAGGAGGTGACCTGGATCGTCGACAAGGCCGTCAAGAACACCATCTGGCGCACCGACACGGGCCTCCTCAGCCGCGACAGCGCCAAGCAGGGTCTCTCCGCGATCCAGGGCCCGCTGGGCGCCGGCCGCTTCCCCGCCGATCCCACGACCGCCAAGGAGCAGCTCGGAGGGCGCTTCCCCAGGGGACCGCTGCTCAGCGACGCCGAGTGGAGCGCCTTCGAGCAGCTCTCCTCCACCCCCCAGGGGCAGACCTGGCTCAACGCCTCGGGCATGCTCACCCACGAGCAGATCGAGAAGTACCTG
Source organism: Sorangium sp. So ce321 (assembly GCF_051530195.1). Taxonomy (NCBI): domain Bacteria; kingdom Pseudomonadati; phylum Myxococcota; order Polyangiales; family Polyangiaceae; genus Sorangium; species Sorangium sp. So ce321. The sequence continues at coordinate 11,749,151 of NZ_CP150329.1, forward strand.
TCGCGCGACCCGAGCGACAACCCCGAGCAATTCCGCGGCTTCCACAAGCTCCACAAGGCCAGCAAGGTCGTGCTCGCGAGCTACGTCTCGCGCCAGATGAACGGCGGCGAGGACGGCAAGCGCTTCGAGGGCACTCCGCCGGCGGCAATGGCCCTGTCCATGGAGGCCAGGCACACCACCGACACGGCCAGGCGAGACCAGCTCAACAGGCTCATCGACGACGGCATCATCGAGGAATGGTCCAGGACCCTCGAGTACACAGAGCCCAACGAGGCTGCGACCACGGCCATCGACAAGGGCGCCGTGCTCGCTCCAAAGTCGCTCCTCAACACCCTGACCTTCACCAAGGGCAAGAAGCTCTCGAAGGACGAGGTCGTCAAGCGGCACGGCCAGTCCCTCGTGGTGCTCAAGAACGTCTTCCACCTCCTCCAGGAAGGCGCCGAGATCTACGACGGCACCACCAAGAGCCATGTCCCCCTGCAGGACGTGCCCGTCGCCAAGCTCCTGTCCCACGGCGGCCGCGTCAACGTCCAGATACCCGCCAGCAGCTCTCCGTACGAGCTCACCGAGCACCTCGGCATCACCGACAGCAAGGGCAATCCCATGCCCGGCGTGTTCAAGCGCTTCGTCGGCACCCACCACGTCTCGTTCGCAGGTGGTAACTTCAAGGAGCAGGGCGGCCAGCTCGCCGCCCTCAAGGCCAAGTTCGACGACACCGAGCTCTACGGCATCAACCTCGCCGTCGGCGGCCTCGGCCTCAAGGACTTCAACGGCGACGTCATCCTCCCCGACGGCGCCCACGGACACATGTTCCTCGGATACCGCCCGCCCAAGCCGGGCAGGCCCGGCGCGCTCCAGATCGGCATGGAGACCACCGGCCCGGGCGCGCCAAGCACCGTCGCCTACCCCCACAACTGGCGCTCCACCGAGAAGACAGCCAACCCCATCTCCAGCGTGGGTGGTCTCAAGCAGGACAAGATCGGCGACGAGAGCACCAAGAACGCACGCACCGTCGACCTCGCCAAGCTCGGGAGCAACTGGCGCAAGACACTCAAGGACCGCGCCGACGGGTTCGAGCGAGAGCTGGCGGAAAAGGGCAAAGACGCCCTCAACGAGCTCCTCGGCCCGCGCACCCAGCCACCGCAAGAGCTCCAGGACAGCCAACAGCGCTCTGGAGACCCCGAGCAAGCCCCACAGAGCGGCGAGCGGCGTGATCCGCCCGGGGATGCCGCGTCGGACATGCTGGCAGGGTACAACCCGGCTTCGGACACCGGGGGTGAAACAGCCGCCCCGCAATCGCAGCTGGACGAGATCCAGGAAGAGCCGGAGCCGCCGTCGGAGAGAGCGCCGGATCCCGAGACCTCCACCCCCGTCGAGGAGGTGACCTGGATCGTCGACAAGGCCGTCAAGAACACCCTCTGGCGGCCCGACACGGGCCTCCTCAGCCGCGAGAGCGCCAGGCGCGGCCTCCCCGCGATCCAGGGCCAGCTGACCGCCGGCGGCTTCCCCGCCGACCCCGCGACGGCCAAGACGCGGCTTGGAGGGCGCTTCCCCAAGGGCCAGCTGCTCAGCGACGCCGAGTGGAGCGCCTTCGAGCAGCTCTCCTCGACCCCCCAGGGGCAGACCTGGCTCAACGCCTCCGGCATGCTCACCCACGAGCAGATCGAGAAGTACCTGTCGCGCGACCCGAGCGACAACCCCGAGCGGTTCCGCGGCTTCCACAAGCTCCACAAGGCGAGCAAGGTCGTGCTCGCAAGCTACGTCTCGCGCCAGATGAACAGCGGCGAGGCCGACAAGCGCTTCGAGGGCACCCCGCCGGCGGCCCTGGCCCTGTCCATGGAGGCAAGGCACACGACCGACCTGGCCAGGCGAGACCAGCTCAACAGGCTCATCGACCAGGGCATCATCGAGGAATGGTCGAAGACCCTCGAGTACACCGAGCCCAACGACGATGCGAACACGGCCATCGACAAGGGCGCCGTGCTCGACCCGCAGAAGAAGTTCCTGCGGCAGCCAAAGAAGCTCTCCAAGGACGAGGTCGTCAAGCGGCACGGGCAGTCGCTCGAGGTGCTCAAGAACGTCTTCCACCTGCTCCAGGAAGGCGCCGAGATCTACGACGATAGCGCCAAGAGCCATGTTCCGCTCGAGGACGTGCCCGTCGCCAAGCTCCTGTCGCACGGCGGCCGCGTCAACGTCCAGATCCCCCCCAGCAGCTCTCCGTACGAGCTGACAGAGCTGCTCGGCATCACCGACAAGGACGGCAATCCAAGGCCCGGCGTGTTCAAGCGCGCCTTCGGGACGCACCACGCCGCGTTCGCCGATGGCAAGTTCAAGGAGCAGGGCGGCCAGCTCGCCGCCATCAAGGCCAAGCTGGACGACACAGAGCTCTACGGCATCAACCTCGCCGTCGGCGGCCTCGGCCTCAAGGACTTCAACGGCGACGTCATCCTCCCCGACGGCGCCCACGGGCACATGTTCATCGGTTACCGCCCGCCCAGGCCGGGCAGGCAGGGCGCGCTCCAGATCGGCATCGAGACCACCGGGCCTCACGCGCCCAGCACCGTCGGCTACGTCCACGACTGGCGCTCCACCGAGAAGACCGCCAACCCCATCTCCAGCGTCGGCGGCCTCAAGCAGGACAAGATCGGCGACGAGAGCACAAAGAACGCGCGCACCGTCGATCTCGCCAAGCTCGGGGGCAACTGGCGCAAGACCCTCGAGGACCGCGCCGACAGGTTCGAGCAAGAGCTGGCGAAAAAGGGCAAAGACGCCCTCAACGAGCTCGTCGGCCCCCGCACCCAGCCGCCTCAAGAGCTCCAGGACAGCCAGCAGCGCTCTGGAGATCCCGAGCAAGCTCCCCGGGACAACGAGCGTGGTGGCGCCCCGGCGGACGCGGCGCAGCGCACGGGAGCGCCGGCGAGCGTGCTGGCAGGCTATAACCCCGCGCTGGACGGCGAGAGCGTGGCCCTCGACCCGCTGCCGCGCACCGACAGCGCGCAGGTCGAGCCGACCCCACGGAGCCAGGGCAAGACGCTCGACGATCTCCTCGGCTCGCTCGCCGAGCAGAGCCGCGCGTGGTCCGGCCCGGCGAACGACGGCTCCAGGCAACAGGCCGCGAACAGCCTGGCAGGCCTGCTCGAGTCGCTAAACGTCGACCGCGCGATCGTGGACAGGCTGCGTGAGCTCATCGAGAACCCCGCCTCCCTGTCGCAATCCGCCTTCAGCAACTGCGGCATCAACAGCGCCCTCTACACGATGCTGAAGGGCGATCTCGCCACCACCTCGCACCTGGTCGCCGCGCTCTTCACCGGCCGGCTGCTCGGCCGGTTCGCGCAGGCGCCCGGGGCCCGCGAGCTCGGCGCGCAGCAAGACCAGGGCAAGGCGGTGCTCAGCGAAGACCTCGACGTCCTCCGGCGCGTGATGACCGGAGAGATCCCGCGCGCCCTCGGCCCGGCTCCGACCCGGCCGCTCGTCAACGGGCTCAAGACGGCCGGGGCAAAGCGCGGCGGCCTGACCCGAGCGGCGGACCGGCAACAGCTGGATCGCCACCTCCTCGATCACCTGCTCGCCCGAGGCCTGGTCGAGCTCCTCGGACAGGACGCCGTCGCGCAGCACGGGAAGCGAACCGACGACGCCAGGCAGCCCGGCGTCGTGGCGGCGGAAGGCGACCTGCTGCTCTCGGCGAACTCGATCGCGACCCTCATGCGCGACGCGCTCGGGGCGGAGGTCGCGGTCACGAGCGGCGGCCCCTCCGCCGACGACGTCGCGCGCATCAACGACACGCTCAAGCGCACGGATCGAGCAGGGTTCGCCGTGGCGACCGTGTCGAACGGCAAGGCGCTCTGGGAAGCGGCGAAGAAGCACCGCGACGGCGACGGCGACGCGACGCCTCGCGCTCCCGCGACCGTCGCGCCGCTCGGCACGGGCGAAGCCGAGAGCCGGCATCACTTCGCGATCGACGGCGAGATCAAGGCCGACGGCGACGCCTTCATCGTGCCCGTCCAGTCGTGGGGGCAGTCGTTCCCCATCCGGGTGCAGAAGGCCGACATGCCGCGGCTCTTCGAGGTGATCACCCACGGGACCTACCCCCCGCCGCGCGCCCCGGCCCTCGGCGCCCCCGCCCAGCAGCAAGCGCCGGCGCCCCTCGCGTCGCGCGGTCGGTCCGGGACCGCGGTGGACGCCGCGGACCCGCGCGACCAGCTCGCGGGGGCTCCCGCGAGCCAGCGCGAGACCAACACCGCTGGCGGGCCTGCCGTGGCGCCGGGAGCGCTCGATCACGGAACGATCCAGCGCACGCCGTCAGGGCTGGACAGGGCCCTCCTGGAGCGCGTCCCAGAGCACCGCCTGAACGAGGTGACGCGCCTCGTCATCGACACCATCGACTCGGAGCTCCTCCCGCAGCTCCTCAATACCCTGCCCATCGCGCAGCTCGCCGCCACGCGGCTGGCCGAGGAGATCGTCGCGAAGTGGCTGACGTTCAACCCCGACCTGCTCGACCTGCCCGCCGGCGAGCTGAAGGGGCGCCTCGCAGCGCACGCCGAGCTCGTGCTGGGCATGCTCGAGCGCGACCGGGGTCGCTCGACGCTCGGCCGAAAAGGCGGCTCCTCCGCCGCGGCGCCTGCCGCCTCGGCGGCGTCGAGCGCCCCGCAGTCCCCCGAGGGGACACCTGCCCCCCGGGAGGAGCTCGAGGACAGAGCGCAAGAATCCTCATCCAGCACGAGCAGCGCTGCAGACACGAGCAGCGACGCCGGCGCGCCCGGGACGACGACCGAGCCCGAGGGCTATGAGAGCCTGTTCGCCGACCTCGATGACTCCGACTTCATCAGCCCCGAGGAGCACAAGCAGAAGGAGCGCACGGCGCGGAACCAGGAGAAGCTCGAGAAGCCCGCTCGCAACAACGATCAGGAGCGCGCTATCCCCGAGTGGATCTGGGGTGTGCCGCACTACGCAGCATTGCAGACCGCGCTGCTCGCGCACTTCGACGACGACGCGGTGCAACGCGCGCTCGCCGAGCTCCTGGCGACCACCGAGAGCGCGGAAACTCCGGTGCCCTTCGCGGAGTTCGTGGCCATCGCGCTCAGGGAGCCCCGCGACGCCGAGAGCTTGAAGCAGGAGGCCGTGAAGTTGTTCGGCAGCTACCACGGCGAGATGCGAAAGCTCGTCTACGACGCCGCCGAGGCGCTGGGGGCCCTCGACTGGGCGGGGCGCGTGCCGGACTTCGATATCGAGGCGCTGCGCGACCCGCCGCCGCCCCCGCCGACGGGCGACGCGGAGCCACCGCGCTCGGTCCTCAAGAGGGGCCAGGAGGGACGCTGGGTCACCCGCGCCGAGCTCGAGATCATCAATCGATCCATCGGCGAGCACGCGTTCGCCGGCATGCTCGCGCGCGCCATGAACAAGGGCAAGATCTCGGGCACCCGCGCGACCATCGAGCAGCTGGTCCGCCAGGCCGAGCGCCTGGCGTCCCCGGCGCTGTCGCCGCCGCTCACGTCCACCTCGCTGGTGGTCGACACCAACCTGGTCGAGGCGCTCTTGACGCCGCCCGAAGAGCTGCCGCTCTCCAAGCGTCACCTCCGCGAGCAGCTGGACGCATTGATCCGCGAGCACCGGATAACCGACCTGCGCCTCGCCAACATCAACATCGGAGAGCTGTTCCAGCACGACAGCATCGTCGGACGCACGTTCACCACCAGCGATGGGCGAGAGATCCCCTGGTACGGCATCCAGGTCCACGACGACCGGCGCGACGACACGGCCGATTACGCGCTGGGGTTCGAGCAGCTCGCGAGCGGCTCGGTCGGCGAGAGGAAGGGCAGCGCCGACCGCAGCATGGTCGCCGACGCCTTCTTCTCCGACCGCGAGAGCGACGAGGACGGCGCGCCCGCGGTGCCTCATTTCGCCACCGCTGATCACGGCATCCTGACGCCGCTCTTGAGCTTCGCCGGCATCGACGCGAAGAGGCGCGGAGAGAAGGCGTTCATCGACTTCGTCAAGGAGAACAGCCGAAACGGAGCTCCTTATTTCGAGCCGGAGCTCAAGGGCCGCAAGCTCAAGGCACATACGATCCTCAACCTGGAGACGGCCGGGATCGCCGCGGCCAGGGACGCCCAGCCCGCCCAGAGCGAGCCCATCGGCGCTGCGCTCCTCGACACCCCCGTCGGCGCCACCCACCGGGTCCATGACCTCATCTCGCTCATCCGCGCCTTCGGGTTCGACGTCTACATCGTCGGCGGCGCGGTGCGCGACGCCCTCAGCGGCAAGAAGCCCAAGGACGTCGATCTCAAGACGAACATGCCCATGTCGCGGCTCGAGGAGGTGCTGCGCACCGACCCAGCGTTCAAATCCCTCCCCGTCACCGTCGTCCCCGAGCTGCGCCTCCTCCAGGTCGGAGGCGTCAACACCATGGTGGACATCACCGCCGGCGACGACACCAGCGTGCAGGGCCCGTTCGACGTCATGGCCGACGCGCAGAAGCGCGACTTCCGCATGAACGCGCTCTACCTCGACGAGAACGGCTTCGTGGTCGATCCGCTCGACGGCGCCATCGAGGATCAGCTCGTCGGCAGGCTGCGCTTCGTGGCCGACCCCGGCCCGATCGCGCCCGTCGAGGAGCGGCAACAGGCGGTCGTCGAGCACCTGCGCCGCACGCCGTGGAACCTCGGCCGCGCGCTCAAGTTCTATCAGCGCGGCTACGAGCTCGAGCCCGAGATCCTCCACGCCGTGCTCGACAACGCCGAGAGCATCCTCGCGTCGATGAAGGAGCGCGAGGCGCCGCTCCACGCCAAGTCGCTGGTCCTGCACGCCACGCAGGCCGACTCGCCCACGGGTCTGGCCGAGATCATGCAAGTGCTCGGCTTCTCCCCCCAGGCGATCCGCGAGCTCATCCCGGACGATGTGGCCGGTCGCTTCGACGACGAGAGCCTCGCGTACGAGAACGACGTCCTGCCGCGCTGGCGCGAGACCCCCGAGGACGACGGCGCTGGGTATCCGCTGGCCGCGCCGGAGATGAAGATCGACCTCGCCACCGGGCGGATCTATCAATACCGCTTCCACGCCATTGCGCCGCAACAGGAGGGGCAAGCGGGGGAGCGCGTCGTCATCGACGTGGACCTGAGCGACCACAACCAGCCAGGCCACCACGCGCCGCACTACCACGTCTACCGCTGGCGCAAGCGCGACGGCCAGCTCAAGTGGGACAAGAAGAAGAACGGCTTCTCCGACACCGGGCAGCCGGGACTGCCGGAGATCGCTGACGGCCGCTACCTCGGCCCCCAGCCGTGGCGGTTCGAGGAGGGGCTCGACAGCGGTAGCGGCGACTTCCTCGACGTCGCCAGGAGGCGCATCCGCGAGGCAGGCATCGAGCTCAGGAGCGAGGGCGACCTCCTCGACCTTGGCGGGCAGGTCAAGCTGCACTCGCGGCGGCTGCGAGAGCTCGTTGACCGGGGGCAGTTCGGCAAGCTGCTCATGCTGGTCAAGAACCTGAACAACGGCCTACCGTGGTCCTCCAAGGATCAGGCCACCGTCGATCTGTCCGGCTCGCACCGCGGCCAGGAGCGGCTGCGCTTCAAGCCGCAGCTGGACCTGGTCGTGCCATTCCTGCGCGACGGCGGCATCGAGGACCCCACCTCGATGGCGATCTTCGCCGAGAACGGCGAGATGCGGCACGACGCGCTGCTGCGGCTCTATGACCTGGTGAGCGGCGAGGAGCGCCCGGATCTGCGCCGCCCGGCGGCCGCGTTCGCGCGGGAGCGCGCCGAGAGCGTGAGCGAGTTCGTCGAGCGCTTCGAGTTCTATGTCGCCTCGATGAAGGGCAACCTGAGCGGCGCTGACGTCGAGGCTCTCTGGCAAGCGCAGCTGACGGCGGCGCAGGAGGCCAACGCCGTGGGCGACGTCACGCTCCCCACGCGCGGCGAGCTGACGGAGCGGCTCGCGGAGGCGGCCAGCGAGCTGCGCTTCGAGTCGGCGAGCGCCGCCGCCTACCACACCGCCAAGCACGGCGACGAGTTCCTGTCGCCGGAGCAGCGGGCTGCCAGCGTGCCGCCGGCGGACGCCGTTCGACGGTACCTCGACAGCGCGCGCGAGGCCGTCCGCAAGGCCCTCCAGGCCGGCGCCCTCGAGGCGAGGACCGATGAGACCGGCGCGACCAACGTCGTGCTCTGGGACGGCACGACAAAGGTCATCGCCCGGGTCGGGCCCGACGGCACGGCGCACATCCTCAGCAGCTACGTCAAGGACCGCCGCAGCACCGCGCCTGCGGCGGCGTTCACTCGCCCGGGCGCCCCGTCCAGCGCCGCCGCGACCAGCGTCGTTACCGAGCCCGAAAGCAGGGCTCCGGCCGACCGGCTCGGCGCGTACAGCCCCTGGAACGGCGCCTCCGAGGGGACACAGGGCGCGCAATCCCCGCAAGCGAGCGGCGCGCCGGCTGCTCTCGACGGCGACGGCACCATCCCCGCGCCGATCGACGCCCTCGTGAGGACGCTCGTCGCGAAGAGCGGCGCGTGGTCCTCTCCGCGCACGAAGGCGGACAAGCGGGAGGCCATCGCGCTCGTGACCGAGCTCTTGCAGCAGCTCGGCATGGACGCGAAGGTCGTCGACAGGGGCGAGCAGGGCAAAGACGCGCCCGACGACGAGCACTCCGCCTGCACGTGCATCCGCTAGAGCGACAAACGGGTTAAAACCCCGAGAAAAAGCAGGAATTTCACAGGGAGGCGAGGAGGCGGGGAGCGAGAGACGGCGAGAGGGAGAGATTCTTTTTTCTTCCTCCCCGCCTCCCCGCCTCCCTGTGAAAATTCTCCGGGTTTCAACATGATTGATTGGTGTTCTAGGACCCGGCCCGTGTCAGCCCGCCTCCGCGCGGGCGCGCTCCGCCGCCTCCTCGCCAGATAGCGGCTCAGGAGCACCCACGCCGCAGCGACCGGCACCATCACGAGCGACAGCCCCCGTCTTCACCCGCCGCCGCCACGCCGCCGCCGCGATCGCCGCGCCACCCAGCGCCGCGATCCACCCAGCGCGCCCGCCTCCGTCGCCGGGCGTCGCCCCGGCGCTGCAGCCGACGACCTGCTCCGCGCCGCACTCGGGCGAGAACCCGTGCCTCGGGATCGGGTTGCACGTCTCCGGATCGACGTCCGCGGGGGGGAACAGCGCGCAGATGCCGTTGATGTCGTCCTGCTCGATCGAGCGGAACTCGAGCTCCTCGCCGCCAAAGGAGGTGACCATCGTCGCCTGCGGCGCCGCCGTGTGAGAGAGCCCGAGAAAATGCCCCATCTCATGGGTGACGACCGCCAGGAAATCGTGGCTGCCCCCGCGGTCGGAGCCGCACCCGTCCGCCTCGCCGTCGCTGCGCGGGTCGAGCGCGACCTCCGGGTTCAGCTGATAGCAAGCGGTGTTCATCTCGGCGTCCGCGTTGTAGATCTCCCCGTCGGAGCTGCTGAAGCTCTGCGTCGTGAGCGCGATCTGCCTCGGCCCCCGCGGCCAGAACGAATCGCGGAACGTGAACACGTTCACGTTCCCTGCCCGGGTGTTGTACTCCACGTCACCGCACGAGACATCGCCCATGTACTGCACGGCGAAGCCCGGCTTCCCCCCGCCCGGACATTCCACGTCGCTCCAGGCGGCGAACGCCTCGCTCACGGTCCTCCGGATCGTGTCGAGATCGAAAAACATCGAGCCGTCCTCCTGGATGGCGTACCCCATGCACGTGCGATTCCAGCGGATCGTCGAGCAAGTCCACTTCGCCTCCGGTGGATGGGTGCACGGCTTGTCGTTGGGCGGCTCCGGGCAGGTCTGTCCCCACTCACAGGTGCTCAGGCACGTCTCGATCGGGTCGCACCGGTAGTACGAGGTGACGCAGCCCGGCTTCTTGTCCCCGATCTCCTCGTCGGTGCACTCGGACGAGACGCACGTGTCCACCACACAGTAGGCCCGCGCGCTCGACGGCCACGCCGCGAGCCCGGCGGCCGCGAGCGCGGCTGCGATGGACCGGTGAAGCCAAGGCGAGCTCATGCACGAAGGAAAGCGTGGGACGGCCCCCCGCGCAAGCGATCAGCCCAATGCCGCCGGTCCCGGGGCCGCGCCGGCTCACTCCGCCTCTCCGCGGGCGCGCTCCGCCTGCGCCTTCGCGAGCCGGTGGTTCAGCGCGAGCCACACGCCCGCGACAGGCGCGACCGCCAGCGACAGCGCCGCCGCCGTCAGCCCGAGCGCCGACAGCCCCGTCAGCGCCCAGGCGCTCGCCGCGTCCCCGCCGCGGAACACGACCGTATCGATGAAGCTCTTCGCCTTGTACTTCTCCTCTCGCGCGACGACCGTGAACAGGACCTCGCGCGCCGGCCTGTCCACCGCATAATGCACCGACCGCCGTATCCCCTGGATCGCGATGATCATCCAGAGCGTGGGCCGCACCGCGAGCGCGACGAGCCCGACCCCCGTCAGCACCGGGACCACCGCGAGCGCGACCCCGAGCCCCACCCGCGTGATGAGCCGCCCCGTCACGAGCGCCTGCACCAGGATGGTCAGCACGTTCACGGTGAGATCGATGGTGGCGAACAGCGCGGTCCGCCGCGCGGGCTCCATCGACGCCAGCGACACGATGCGCGCCTGCTCGAAGTACAGCACCGTCGCCGTCATGGACTGAAAGAGCGTCTGCGCGCAGATGCCGAGCAGGTACGGCGACCGGAACACGAGCGCCACGCCGCGGAGGACGCCCCCGCCGATGCGCTCGTCGCCGCCTCCGCCGCTGCCCTGCGGCGCGGCCTCGCCGTCCTGCCGGCCGGAGAGCCGGCTCAGCCGGCCGGCGCACTGCACGGCGAGCTCGAGCAGCGCCGCCGAGACGAGGAGGAGGTTCGCAGTGCCGATCTGCCGGGCCTGCGCCGCGGTGACGAGCGAGCCGGCGAGCGCCCCGGCGCTGCCGCCGGCGGCGATGAAGCCGAAGAGGCGCTTGCCCTGCTCGCTGCGCCAGATATCCGCCATGACCCCCCAGAAGACGGAGACGACGAACAGGTTGAAGACGCTCAGCCAGACATAGAAGACCTTGCCCACCTCCGCGCGCGGCACACCCAGCGAGAGGAGCCCGAAGAACACGAGGAGATTCGACGCGAAGAAGCGATAGACGATGGGAATGAACCGCCGCCGCGGCACGCGCGACACGAGCGCGGAGAAGGCGGGCACGGCCGCGAGCATCGACGCGAAGACCGCCGTGAACAGCCAGGGCAGCCTGTCCATGCCGCCAGAGATGCCCATCTCCTCGCGGACGGGCCGCAGGATGTAATAGCCGCACAGGACACAGAAGAAGTACCCGAAGCTCCAGAGCAGCGCCGGGACCTCGCCGTCCTTGACGTCGCAGACCCGCCGGAGCAGCGCGGCCCCCGTGCTCAACGCGCCGCCGCCCTCCCCTCGGGGGAGCGCCGCGCGACGGGGGGGCGTCGTGCGACGACAGGCGGCGCGGGGCGCGGCGGCGGGCGCTGCATCGGAAGCGCACTGCATGACAGCGCGCCGCCTGCGTCAAGGCGACCACCGCCAGCGACGGCCGGGGAGAAGCCCGGCCCGCTCGATCCGGCGCGCCTCGTCTGCATGGCCGAGCTCGGCCGGAGCCTTCCCGAGCGGCCGAGCCCGGTCGCAGCCCGCGGCGCGTCACGCAGGCGCCGCGCGACACTCATCGGATGAGCAGCGCTCCCGGCCAGAAGCAGCTAAGCTCGCGCCGCTCCAGCCCATGAAGTTCGTCCACGCCGCCGACCTCCACATCGACAGCCCCCTCCGCGGGCTCGGCCGTTACCCGGGCGCCCCCGTCGAGCAGATCCGCGGGGCGACCCGCCGCGCCCTCGAGAACCTCGTGAGCCTCTGCCTCACCGAGGAGGTCGACCTCCTGCTCCTCGCCGGGGACATCTACGACGGCGACTGGAAGGACTACAGCACGGGCCTCTTCTTCGCCGCGCAGCTCTCCCGGCTGCGCGCCGCCCGGGTGGAGGTCGTGCTCCTCTACGGCAACCACGACGCCGAGAGCAACATCACCCGTCACCTGGAGCTCCCCGAGAACGCCCGGCGGCTCGACCCCCGCCGCCCCGAGTCGGTGGTGTTCGACCGGCTCGGCGTCGCCGTCCACGGCCAGAGCTTCGCGACAAAGGCCGTCACCGACGATCTCGCGGCGGGCTACCCGGACGCGCACACTGGGCTCTTCAACATAGGCATGCTCCACACCTGCCTGGGCGGCCGCGAGGGGCACGACAACTACGCGCCTTGCAGCCTGGGCACGCTGGTCGGGAAGCGATACGACTACTGGGCGCTCGGCCACGTGCACACCCGGGAGGTGCTCTCGGAGGACCCGTACATCGCGTTCCCCGGCAACCTCCAGGGCCGCCACGCCCGCGAGACGGGCGAGAAGGGCGCCCTCCTCGTCACGGTGGACGACGGTCGCGTCGCCTCGGTCGAGCACCGCGCCCTCGACGTCGTGCGCTGGTGCGTGTGCGAGGTCGATCTCTCGCTGGCCGCGAGCGCCGACGACATCGTGGAGCTGACGCGGGAGCAGCTCGAGCAGCGCGTCGCCGAGGCGGACGGGCGCACGCTGGCCGCGCGGGTGGTCCTGTGCGGCGCGACGCCGGCGCACGCCGCGCTCCGCGCCGACTTCGAGCGCTGGACAGGGCAGATCCGCGCGATCGCCAACGACCTCGGCGGCGGGCTCTGGATCGAGCGCGTGCTCTCCCGGACGCTGGCCCCGCTCGAGGTAGGCGGGCTCGAGGAGCGGGACGACGCGATCGGCCAGCTCACGAGGTCGCTGCGCGCGCTGCGCGAGGACGAGGCGAGCCTCTCGTCGCTGCTGCGCGAGTTCGCGAGCCTCAAGAACAAGCTCCCCGCCGACGCGCGGGAAGGCGACGACGCGATCCGCCTCGACGACCCGGCGTTCCTGCGCGAGGCGCTCGACGACGTCGAGCACACGCTGATCTCCCGGCTGCTCGGCGCGGGCGAGGCGCCCTGACCGCCCGCGCCGGCGCGCGGGGCGACGCCGGGACAGGGCCCCACGACGGCGGGAAGGCCCGCGGAGCGCGCCGAGCCGCGCGCTCGGCCGCGCTCGCGGGCTGTTGAGGGGGAGCCCGCTCAGCCCGCCGAGCGGGCCGTCCTGGCATAGGCGCGCAGCACCTCGGCCACGCTCCAGGCCTGGGCGACGCACCCGCGGGGCGTGAACGGCGGCTCGGCGTCGAAGATCTCGCTGATCGACCCGGCGCACGCCTCGTCGAGGTGCGGCGGGAAGCCGGCGAGCAGGCTGCGCGCCCCGGCGAGATCGGCGGGATACACCTTCAGCCAGGCGTCCACGAACGGGCCCATGAGCCACCCCCAGACGGTGCCCTGGTGATAGGCCAGGTCCCGCGCGCGGAGATCGCCGAAGTACTTGGGCTTGTAGTCCGGGTGCCCCGGGGCGAGCGACCTGAGGCCCACGGGCGTCCAGAGCCGCTCCTTGACCTGGTCGACGATCCCCTTCCAGTGGGCGGGATCGAGCACCGGGTTCGGCAGCGAGATCGAGAAGATCTGGTTCGGCCGGAAGGCGTCGTCGTCGCCCTGCTCGCCGTCGATCAGGTCGTACAGGTAGCCCTTCGCCTCGGACCAGAAGCGCTGGTTGAACGACACCTTGGCCTGGTCGGCGGCCTGGGTGTAGCGCCGCGACGCGCCCTCGCCGTCCGACTCGCGCACCCAGCGCTCCATCAAGCGGAGGGCGTTGTACCAGAGCGCGTTGATCTCCACCGCCTTCCCCCGGCGGGGCGTGACCACCAGATCGCCGACCTTGGCGTCCATCCAGGTCAGCTGGTAGCCCTCCTCGCCCTGGCGGACGAGGCCGTCCTTCGGGTCGACGCCGATCCCGAAGCGCGTCCCGCGGGTGTGGTGCTCGACGATATCGATCAACGTGGGGAGGACGAGCCGGAGCGTCTCGCGATCACCTGTGTAGGTGAGGTACCGATCGAGCGCGTGGAAGAACCAGAGGGTCGCGTCGGCGGTGTGATAGAGCCCGTCGTTCTTGCCCTCCGGGAACATGTTGGGGATGAGCCCGTCCTTCACGTAGTGGGCGAACGTGCGCAGGATATAGCCCGCCTCGGTGTGGCGCCCGGTGACGAGCGTCAGCCCCTCCAGGCTGATCATCGTGTCCCGGCCCCAGTCGGTGAACCAGTGATAGCCCGCGATCACCGTGCGCACCTCGTCCCCGGCCGCGCGCGCGCGGGCGGCGTCCTCGACGCGCCCGGCGGGCGTGATGAGGAACTTGTCGGCGCCGAGGATGAGCTCCGCCGACGGGCCGGTGCGGACCTCGGGCGCCGCGGCGAGCAGGAGCCGGGTCCGGCGCTTGCGCTCGGCGCGCTGCACCTCGTCCGTGGAGAGGGCGTTGATCGTCTCCCACGCCTCGGTGGAGGCGACCAGGGTCACGCTGCCGGAGACCGGCAGCTCGAGGCTGAAGCGGCCGGGGCTGTAGAACTCGCCGACAGCGTCGTAGCCGCGGCTCTGCTCGATCCGGTAGCGCACGTTGCGCAGGAGGGCGCTGTCGATCCTGAACTCGGCCCGCGCGCCCTGGACCTTGAGCCGGAGCGGCGGGAGGGCGCTCGGCGAGGCGAGCTCGTACCGGTCCTCGACCACGGTGAGCGCGTAGGGGCCCGCCACCGGCCGATCGAGCGCGCCCTCGTGCGGGCGGAAGTTCACCCACGGCTGGAGCACGATCTGGACCGGCCCCGCGCCCTCGAGGAGCGTGTACGTGACGTGGACCGTGTTCTGCCCGTGGGGCAGGAGCAGGCGCCGCTCGAAGACCATCCCCGCGCCCTTGTAGAGCCACACGGGGAGCCCGGCCTCGAGGCGGAACTCGGCGAGATCGATGACCTCCGCCGAGCTGTCGTCGTGCCACGGCTCCTGGCCGCCCATCTGATACCCCTTGCCGTCCGGGGTGAGCACGCGGGCGGACAGATCGCTGAGCATCATGGTGCGGCCGAGCGGCGCGGGCAGCGCCGAGATCAGCAATCCATGGAAGCGACGGGTCACCGCGCCGGAGATGGTGCCCGACGCATAGCCGCCAAGGCCGTTCGTGACGAGCCACTCCCGCGTGAGCGGGTCCGAGCCGTGCTCGGCGTCGTCGTGCGAGGCGGGGGCGGTTTCTCGGGACCAGACCATCATCCGACAGATCTCGTCAGCGTACATTCTTCTTGGGCTCCTCAGGGCGAGGGTTGGCGCTCGTCTTCTCGGGAACCGGCCTTCCGACCACGGGGTGGAGGAGGATCGCCGCGTCGCCCGGGATGTGAACTCCATCCTCGGTGATGACAGGTGGACTGCCTTGCCCCCCGTAACGGGGGGACTCGCTGGACCACAACGTCTCCCAGCGGCGCCCCGGCGGCGGGGCGAAGAGCGGCTCCGGCAACGATCCTCGATGGATGTCTCGCCCGAGGTTGAGGAGGAGCAACCGGTCGTCGCCCTCCTCGCCGAAGTAGCGGAGCAGGAAGGCGTGCTCGGAGAGGACCGACCCGTCGACGCCGCGCGGGCGCTGGGCCGCGATCACCGGATCGCGCCGGCGGAGCGCGATCAGGTCCTCGTGGAGGGCATAGATGCCGGCGTTCTTCTCGCGCTCCGAGAAATCGAGCTTGCAGCGCTCGAACGTCGCCGGATCGGACGGGTCGTCGAGGCGCGCGCGCACCTCGGGGGTGGCGTACGAGGGGAACTGCGCCAGGAACTCCGCCCTTCCCTTGCGCACGAGCGCGGAGAGCTCGGCGTTATGGTCCGCGAAGAAGAGGAACGGCGCCGAGGACCCGAACTCCTGCCCTTGAAAGAGCATGGGCGTCCCGGGGGCGAGGAGCAGGAGCGCCGACATTGCCCTGAATTTGCCCGGACACGTGAGGTGATAGAGCCGCTCCCCCTTCGGCGTGTTGGCGACCTGATCGTGGTTCTCCAGGAAGAGGACGAAGCGGGCCGGATCCGCGCCGAGCACCGGCGTGCCCCGCCGCTGCTTCTGCCATTCGTAGCGCTGCCCCTGGAAGAGGAACCCGTATTTCAACGCGGAGAGGAGCTCCTGGGGCGATCCCTCGTGATCGGTGTAGTAAGCCTCGTTGTGGCCGGTGAGCGCCACCTTGGCGCTGTGGTGGAAATCGTCGTTCCAGACGGCGTCGAGCCCGTAGCCGCCCCGCTCCTGGGCGCGGATCAGCCACTCTTCCTGGGACTCGTTCTCGGCCACGATGAACGTCGCCTTGCCCCCCGCGGCCTCCCGGACGCGGCGCGAGATCGCGGAGATCACGTGGTCCTTCGAGCTGTCGTAGATGTTCTGCGTCGCGTCGAGCCGGAGCCCGTCGAGGTGGAACTCCTCGATCCAGTAGCCCGCGTTGGCGATGAAGTACTCCCTCACCGCCTCGGACCGCGGGCCGTCGAAGTTGATCGCCGCGCCCCAGTCCGTCTTGTGCCGGTCGGTGAAATAGTCCTTGGAGAACTGGCTGAGGTAATTGCCGTCCGGGCCGAGGTGGTTGTAGACGACATCGAGGATCACCGCGATCCCGGCGCGGTGCGCCGCGTCGACGAAGCGGCGGAAATCGTCGGGAGCGCCGTAGTTGCGCATCGGCGCGAAGAGGTTCACGCCGTCGTACCCCCAGTTGAAGCGGCCGGGGACCTCGTTGACCGGCAGCACCTCGATCAAGGAGATGCCGATCCGGGCGAGCTCGGGCAGCTCGCGGGCGGCGGCCTCCCAGGTGCCCTCCCGCGTGAAGGTGCCGACGTGCATCTCGTAGACGACTTGCCCCTTGAGCGGGGCGCCCCGGAAGCCCGCGTCGCCCCACGCGAACGCGCCGGGATCGACCACCTCGGAGGGCCCGTGCGGCCCTTCCGGCTGCGCGCGCGAGGCGGGATCGGGATAGAGCTTCTCGTCGTCGTCGAGCCGGAAGCGGTAGCGGGTGCCGCTCGCGGCGGCCGGGACGAGCGCCGAGAAGTAACCGCCCTCCTCGGCCCGCAGCGCGGCCAGCTCGCCGCTCCCTGGCCCGGCCTCCAGGACGACCTCCACCTTGCGCCGAGCTGGCGCCCACACGCGGAAGTGCACTCCTCTGGCTGGACCGGCGAGCACCTCTGCTCCCACGGGCAACCGCCGTTTCGTCTTTGTCTCCGGCATTGAAATGAATTCTAGACAGAACAAAGGTAACGTCCAGCGCCGATGGGGGCGGCGATCCGGTTTAGAGCGCTGTTCACCTGGCGAGCGCGATGGCGCCTTACGGGATCACCTGAGAGAGCTCGGGGAGCTGCTGACGGCAAGGTACGGCACAGGTGAGTTGGCCAGTCTTGCGCGGCTCAAGAGATGCTCTGGATCTCGGGCATGTCATCACCCATGCTGCCGGGCGCCGAGCGGAGAAGAGCGCTCGACTCGCTTCATCTATATATAAGTGCCGATATGAGTCGAATGCAAAGACACGGTGATCGCCGCTACATCGGTCCGCCGCTGGGCCCCGGCGACAGGGCGCCGGCGGCCGGCTCCCCGGCTACGGGTGGGCGATGACCACGAGCGTGCGCGCGCGCCGGAGCACGCAGCGCAGCGCTTGCTCCAGCGTCTCGGGGTCGAGCGCCGCGAAGCTCTCGTCGAGCACGACCACCTCGGCGCCCTGGAGCAGCGCGCGCGCGATGTAGAGCCGGCTCCGCTCGCCGTGCGAGAGCTGCCAGCCCGTCTCGCCCACCACCTGCTCCAGCCCTCCCGGCATCCGCCCGAGCAGCTCGCCGAGGCCGAGCTCGCGGCAGATCTCCTCTGCCTCGGCGAGGTCGCCGGGCATCGGCGGCCAGCGCCTGCCCATCAGCAGGTTGTACGCGAACGTCCCGGCGAGGACGTAGTTCTCGTGGAACTGCGGCGCCGCGGCCACGCGGCGGCGCCACGCGGCGGCGCCCAGCATGTGGCGATCGAGCCCGTTCAGCAGGAGCAGCCCTGCGTCGGGCGCGCGCAGCCCCGAGAGCAGGGCGCTCAGCGTCGACTTCCCTCCCCCCGAGGGCCCCTCGAGCAGGATGCGGTCGCCCGCCGCGATCCGCAGCGAGACGTCCACCACGGCGGGGCGAGCCCTGCCCTTGTGCCGGAAGGAAAGCTCGTGCGCCTCCAGGACGGGCGGGCGGACCTCCACGTCCCCCGCGCTCTCCGCGCCGGCCGCGACCCCCGGCGCGCCGGAGGGCGACCGCCCCGCGTCGGGCGGCAGCGGCGGCGGCGGCGCCGCGCCGCGGGCGGCGGCCTGGAAGAGCGTGGAGACCTGCTCCCATGCGATCGCCGCGCTGGCGAGGCTCGACAGGCCGGCCGACAGCCCCTGGAGCGCGCGGCTCGCGAGCAGGACGCCCCCCAGCGCGACCGCGTACGTCGCGGCGGAGCCGGAGCCCGCGAGGAACGGCGGCAAGAGGCCGGCGATGCCCGCGATGAGCCAGCCGCGCGGCATCAGCGCGCCGATCTCGATCTGGCTCCGGTCGAGCTCGCGCGACCCGAGCGCGTACTGCGAGAGCGCCTCGTCCTCGCCGTGGTGCCAGCGGCCGTGGCGCTCCTGGGCGAGGCGGGTCCGGTGGCCGACCATGCGCTCGATGAGGTCGTGGGTCATCGCGAGCCGCGCCGCGGTCCAGCGCGCGCGCCGCCGGTAGAACCGCGCGCACAGCGCGACGACGAGGGCCGCCCAGGCGACGAGCAGGAGCGCGTGGAGCGCGCCCGCCGCGCCCTGGGCGAGCACGACCGCCGCCGCGACGAGCTCGAAGGCCGACGCGACCGACGCGATGCCGCCGCCCATCGCGAGCGCCTCGATCGCCTCGGACTCGATCACGCGGCCGAGGAAGCGGCCCGCGCCCTCGCTGCGCACCTCCTCGGGCTCGAGCGCGAGCGCGCCCGAGAGCAGGCGCTGCTTGATGAGCGCGCTCGCGTCGATCGCGACCACGCCGGACAGCCACGCCATGAGCTGGCGCAGCGGGACCACCGTCGCGAGCAGCAGCGCCCCGGCGAGGAGCCACCCCTCGTCGAGGTGGTCGTCGAGGATGCTGCGCCCCACGGTCATCCACACCAGGATCCAGAGCGTGTAGGCCGACACGTGGGCGGCGAGCAGGCCGAGGAGGCGGCGCGGGACCCGCGCGGCCGCGAGCTGCCGCCGGAACGGCGCGCCCGGCGGCAGGCGCAGGCTCCAGATGCCGTCGACGATCGCGGCCCCGAGGCGCTCGCGGAGCAGCGCCTGCCGCGCGCGCACGCGCCGCCGCGGCCGCACGCCCGCGCGCGCGAGGACGCGGTCGATCTCCGGGAGCACCTGCGCCTCGAGCGGGCGGGAGATGCGCCGGGTGATCGCCTCGACCGGCACGCGCGCCGTGGAGCGGTCGGCGCGGAGCACCGAGACCTCCCGCCCGCGGCGCCCCGCGATGGCGAGGAAGCGGGGCGCCTCGCCGTCGCGCAGCCACACGAGCGCGGGCGCGACGCGCAGGAGCGCGGCGTCGAGCTCGTCGTGGCGCGCCGCGATCGGCTCCGCCTCGACGCCGAGGTAGGCCGCGGCCTGATCGATCCACGCCCCGAGCGCGTCCGCGCTGCGGAGGTCTCCGGCGGTCGGGATGGGCGCCGCGACAGCGCGCGGGCCGAGGCCGCCCTCGAGCGCGAGCGCATCGAGCGCGTCGCCGAGGCGCTCTGCGGGCCACTCGATCGCGCCGAGCGCGTCGACCGCCTCGTCCGGCCGAGCTCCCCACCCGGGCTGCGCCGCCGCCGTCACCCCCGCTCGTCCTCGGCTGACGCTGCCGCGCCTTCGGCGAGCCGCCCGCGCACGACCTTCAGCCGGCGCCACCCGCCGCTCGCCCAGAGCCCTCGCTGCACTTCCGCCTCGGCCTCCAGCAGCGCGCGGTACCGCGAGCCCGGGCGCGCCGCGAGCTCGGAGGGCGCCCCGTCCTCGACCACGCGCCCGCCGTCCACGACCAGCACGCGCTCGAACGAGCGCGTCTCGCCGACGTCGTGGGTGACGCACAGGAGCGTCGCGCGACGAAAGCGCCGCCGCGCGCGGGCGAGCATCGCCCGGCGGCGCTCCCGGTCGAGCCCGCGGAACGGCTCGTCGAGGATCGCGAGCCGCGCCTCGCTCCGCAGCATCGCCCGGCCGAGGCGCACGCGCTGCCCCTCGCCGCCCGAGACGAGCCCTCCGCCCTCGCCGAGCAGCGTCTTCTGCCCCTCCGGCAGGCGCTCCAGCACCTCGCGCAGCTCGGCCTCGTCGACGACGGCGCCGAAGTCGGCCGCGTCGTCGGGCGCGCCGTAGCGCAGGTTGTCGAGGAACGACCGGTTCCAGATCTGGACCGCCGGGTCGACCCACGCGGTCTCCTCGCGCAGCGCGCGCAGCCGCTCGCCGTCGAGCGCGCGGCCGTCGACGAGCACCCTGCCCTCGCTCGCCCGGTGCCAGCCGAGCAGGACCCCGACGAGGCTCGACTTCCCCGCGCCCGAGGCCCCCACGATCGCCACGTGGCTGCCCGCCGCGATCTCGAGGTCCACCCCGTCGAGGATCACGTGACCGGCGGCCTGGATGCGCACGCGCTCGAACGCGATCGCGCAGCCCCCGCCCCCGGCGCTCGCCCGCGCCGCGTCGCCGGCGCCCGGCTCCTCCGGCGCGCCGAGCGGCTCGAGCAGGCGCAGGGCCGTGTTCCGGTGCGCCGGGTACTGGAGCAGCGTGCTCGCGAGCGCCTGCCCTATCGCCGGCAGCGCGAGCGCCCAGTAGAAGAGCAGCAGCGCCCGCGAGAGGGCGCCCCCGCGGGCGAGGAAGTCGCCGAGGATCCACGCGGCGAGCGCGAAGCCGAGCAGCGCCTGCGCCCCGTCGACGGCGAGGGCGGCGCGGAGCAGCGCGCGGCCGGCGAGCGCCCACTCCCCGAGCAGGCCCGCGTGCTGGCGACGCACGGCCCGCTCCGCCGCGTGCGCCCGGATCGGCACGAGGCCGAGGAGGGCGTCGAGGTAGAAGCTCGTGAGCGCGCCGGCGTGGGTGCGGACGCGCAGGTCCCGCTCGACGAGGACGCGGCTCCCCGCGAGCGGCAGGGCCAGCGCCACCGCGGCGCACGGCACGGCGAGGCGCGCGCTCGCGGGGTCGACCCAGAGGATGGCGGCCGTGGTGACCGCGAGATCCAGCGCCGAGCGAACGAGCTGGCCGCCGAACGCCGGCAGGCCGCGGAGCACGTGCAAGCTGTGGCCGCGCTGCGCCATGTCCGAGGCCGGACGGCTCTGGAAGTAGCGATCGCCGATGCGCGGGATCTTCGCGAGGAACGACATCCGCAGCCGGACCTCGAGGTGGCGCCCGAGCCGGATCATCCCCGTGCTCAGCGACAGATCGATGGCGAGCTCCACCGCGAGGAAGGCGGCGAGGGCGGCGAGGGCGGCGAGGCGCTGCTCGAACAGCACGAGATCGTTCGAGATCTGGAGCAGCCCACGGAAGAGGAGGCTCTCCAGCACCACCGTCCCGACGCTGAGCGCGAGCGCGCCGGCGAGCACGGCGGGCGTCAGCAGCCCGTCCTCGCGGACCATCCGGAGCAGCTCGCGCCCCGGTCGGACCCTCCGCTCCACGAGGGCGGCGGCGAGATCGGGGGAGAGCCGCGCCTCGGCGTGAGGGGGCGCCTCGCCGGGTGGCGCGGCAGCGGCGGCTCGCGGCCCGCTCCCCGGCGAGGCGCGGGCGTCGCTGGGCGGACGCCGCCCGCGGATCCGCACGAGCACCGCGCCACGCGCGACGACGAGCTCCTCCCCGGCCGGGCCGACCGGCCCGGGGCGCGCTGTCCAGAAGGGGGGCGGGATCGCCTCCTCGCGCGCGGCCTCGGGGCGGCCCGGCTCGAGCAGCGCGTCCAGCACGCGCGCGGCCTCGCGACCGCGGGCGATGCCGCCGGAGCGCACGAGGGACGCGACCATCCGCGCCCCGGCGTCGAGCGCCGCGATCGCGCGCCACCCCGGGTCCGACAGCGCCGCCTCGAGCGGCCGCGCCCCCGCGCCGAGCCAGGCGAGCCGGCGCCCGAGCGGCCGCGTGAACCCCTCGCTCGCCGCCCAGGCGCGGAAGTCCGCCGCGGGCAGCGGCAGCTCGTGCTGGTAGAGCTCGCCCTCGAGCTGCCGTCGCGTGAGCCAGCGCCGCCCCGTGCCCGGGTCCATGACCTGCACGAGGCCGCCGTGCCGGCGCCAGATCACGACGATGTGGAGCGGCCCGGTCGATTGCCGCACGATCGCCAGGGCGGGCAGCGCGTTGGCCTCGTCGAGCAGCACGTGCTCGGGCGGGAGGAGGATCTGCTGGGCCACGAGCCCGAGCTGCTCCGCGAGGTCCTCCAGGGTGTCGATCGAGGTGCCGTCGACGTCGGTCTGGCAGGCCTCGCGCAGCCGCCCGTAGCTCACGCCGATGCCGAAGCCCTCGAGCACGCACTTGAGCGTGGCCGGCCCGCAATCCATCGCCGAGGTCTGCACGACCTCCGGCGCGAGGAGCCTCCGCCTCGGGCTCGACGTCCCGCGGCGGGGCCCGGCGCTCGCTGCTCGCTCCGGCGCGGTTCGGGGCTCGGCGTCCGTCGTCCGCTCCTTCACCCGCCCGCCCCGCCGCGGACCCGCACGATCTGCCCCGCGGCCCGCAGCACGAGCGAGGCCGGCGAGACGCGCTCCGTCTCGATGACGACGCTGCCGGGGAGCCCGTGCTGCACGGGGATCGGCGACGCCGGATCGGGGCGCACGCCGAGCTCCACGCGGATGCGGCCCTCCTGCGTCTCGCTGGCGACGCGCTCGACGGTGGTGGACAGGGTGCCGTACTCGGTCCAGGGGAACGCATCGAGGCGCAGGCGTCCCTCCTGTCCGGCGCGGATCCGCCCGACGGACGAGGGCGGGAACTCCGCGATCACCCGGAGCTCGCCGGGCGGCACGACGGCGGCCACGACGTCCCCCTCGTGCACGAAGGAGCCGGCCCGCAGCACCGCGATCTCGCCGACCCGACCGGCGATCGGCGAGCGGATCTTGCGCCGCTCGATCTCGGCGAGCAGCCCCTTGATCGCCGCCTCCAGCACGATGCGCTCCCCCTCGAGCGAGGCCGCCTCGCGGTCGAGCCGCGCGAGCTCGGCCTGCTGCTCGCCTTGCCCGGCGCGCCGCTCGATACCGGTCCGCGTGGCGGCGCGGTCCAGCGCCTCGGTCGCCGAGCGCCGCGACAGCGCCTCGGCCGCGAGCCGCGCCGCCTCGGCCTCCGACACGAGCCCGTCCTGCCGCAGGCGCACGGCCCGCTCCGCCTCGAGCTCCTGGAAGCGCGCGCCCGCCTCGGCCTCCCGCAGCCGCGCCCTCGCCTCGTCGACGTGCGCGCGCGCCGCCTCGACGCCGTCGCGCAGCGCGCGCGCCCGCGCCGCGATCTCGGCGCGGAGCGGCCCCACCTGCCCCGCGATCGCCGCGAGCCGGGCCTGCTTGTCGTCGATGTCGCGGCGGAGCGGCTCCACGTCGAGCTCGATCAGGACGTCGCCGGCGGCGATCTCCGCCCCGAGGTCCAGGTGGACCGCGGCGACCCTCCCATCGAGCGGCGCCTCGACGCGATGCGCCGCCTGCCCCACCTCCAGGCGCGCGCTCACGCTCGCCTCGTACCGCCCGACGCGCGCGAGGAAGAACCACGCGAGCCAGGCCGCGAGCAGGAGCGCGCCGACCGCGACGCCGGCGATCGAGCCGCGGTGGCCGTCCGTTGCGATCGCGTGGATCGAGCGTGAGAACCCGGCGGGCATGGGTGGTTGCGCAAAGTTACACGAGCGAAGCAGGCTCAGGAAGCCGCGCCCAACGCCCGGGTGAGGCCGTTCAACATGGCAAAACTTAACGTGCAATGCGGGTCGACCGGGTCAATCATGTCCTCGGCGGCTCCGCCGCGAGGCAGTACATTTATCTGGAGGTTCCCATGGCCGATATCGATCGTGATCCCGAGCAGACCGAGCAGGGCGAGCAAACCGAGCAGGTGCCCTTCTTCGCTCGCTTCCTGGAAGATCAGAAGCGCATCCGGACCGGCGTCAAAGCCGGCGCGACGAAGAAGTACCCCTCGGACAGCGATGAATACACCACGATGAAGTACCCGTCGGACGGCGACGACGACCTGCCGTTGAAGTGAGCCGCGAGCGGCGCACGGTGGATCGATGAGTCAACCCGGCGCGCCCCCCACGCGACGACACGCAACCACACGCGAGCCCTCGCGACCCCTCCCGGACGACCGCAAGCCATCGCAAGCAGTCCCAACACTATTTAACAGAGCCGGACCCATGCGACCGGGGCGAGAGTGAAAGACAACCGCAACAGCGGAATCATGTCGCCATCATCGTTCGCGGGATGTGTCCGCCGACTTGCCTACCGCCTGGTTGCTGTTTGAGTTAGATCTCTTGTCCTCGGCGGCGTCGCCGCCACAGCATCTGGAGGTTTCCCATGGCTGATATCGATTCCCGTGAGCCCGAGCAGCAGGAGCAGAAGGACGCCGAGGCGGTGCCCTTCTTCGCGCGCTTCCTCGAAGATCAGAAGCGCGTCCGGACCGGCGTCAAAGCCGGCGGACCCGTCACGACGCTGAAGTACCCCTCCGACGGCGAGGACGGGGGCGGCGGCGGGGGCGGGGATCCCTCCGTCCCCGTCACGCTGAAGTACCCGTCGGACGGCGAGGACTTCTGAGCGTCGCATGAGCCGCCCGCCCCCCTGCGAGAGAGGCCCCCGCACGTGACGACCGCGGGCGCAAACGTCCTCCTGGTCTCTCATTCGCAGGACGACTTCGGGATCGGGCGCGTGGCGGAGGCGCTGCGACGGCGCGGCGCTCGCCCCGTCCGCCTGGACGTCGACCGGTTCCCTCGCGGCATCACCCTCTCGACGGCGCTCGGGGCCGGCGGCGCGCGCCGCCGCCTGGAGGACGCCGGCGCCGCGATCGGCGGGGACGAGATCTCCGCCGTCTGGCTCCGGCGCCTCTGGGCGCCCAGCCTCGGCGACGGCATCCCCGAGGAGTACCGCGCCGCCTGCGTGCGCGAGTCGATGGCGGCGCTGACCGGCTGGCTGCGCGGGCTCCCCGCGCGGCGGTGGATCAACGAGCCGGCGGCCGAGGAGCGCGCCCAGGACAAGCTGCGCCAGCTCGCGGCGGCCGCGTCGGTCGGCCTGCGCGTCCCCGAGACGCTGGTGACGAACGACGCGGCCGAGGTCCGCGCCTTCTTCGCGCGCCTCGACGGGAACGTGGTCGCCAAGATGCTCACGCCCTTCTCGACGAGCCTCTCGGGCGGCGCGCCCTTCGTCTTCACGCACGCCGTCTCGGCGGCCGATCTCGACGCCCTCTCCGGCCTGCGCCAGAGCCCCATGGTCTTCCAGGAGCGCATCCCCAAGGCGCGCGAGCTGCGCGTCGCCTGCGTCGACGGCCGGTGCTTCCCCGGCGCGCTCGACGCCACCCGCTACGAGTCGCTCGCGGTCGACTGGCGCCACCCGGCCGTCAACGAGGCCGGCATCGCGTGGGAGCAGGACGCGCTCCCGCGCGACGTCGAGGCGCAGCTCGGCGCGCTCCAGCGCGCCCTCGGGCTCGTCTTCGGGGCCGTCGATCTCATCCGGACGCCCGCCGGCGAGCACGTCTTTCTCGAGGTGAACCCCGCCGGTGAGTGGGGAATGCTGGAGCGGGATCTCGGCCTGCCGATCGCCGATGCGCTGGCAGAGGCGCTGCTCGCTCCGACGGAGAGCCCGTGACGGTCCTCATCATCACGCACAGCCAGGACAACGAGTGCATCGACCGCGTCGCCGCCGCGATCGCCAGGCTCGGCGGCCGGGCGTTCCGCTTCGACACCGACGCCTTCCCCGGGGGGGCGCGGCTCTCGCTGGCCGCGGGGCCCGGGGCGGGCCGCTCCACGCTGCGCACGTCGGGGCCCGGCGGGGGCGAGCTCGATCTCGGCGACGTGACCGCCGTCTGGTACCGCCGGGTCGCTCACGGCGGCGGGCTCCCCTCGTCGATGGACCCGCAGCTCCGGAGCGCGTCGGTCCAGGAGGCGAAGCAGACCGTCGAGGGCATGCTGGCGGCGCTCCGCGTCCCGCAAGTCGACCCCCTGCCGGCGGTGCGCTTCGCGTCGAACAAGCAGCTCCAGCTCGACATCGCGCGCGAGGTCGGGCTCGACACGCCGCGCACGCTCACCACCAACGACGAAGGCGCGGCGCGGGCCTTCGCCGCCGCGTGCCCGGGCGGGGTGATCGCCAAGATGCTCTCGTCGTTCGCCGTCTACCGCGACGGCGAGGAGCACGTGGTCTTCACGAACGCCCTCCGGGAAGAGGACCTCGCGGACATGCGGGGGCTCTCGCTCTGCCCGATGACCTTCCAGGAGAAGATCCCGAAGGCGCGCGAGCTGCGGGTGACGGTCGTGGGCGAGCGCGTCTTCTCGGCCTCGGTCGACTCCCAGGCGGCGCCCGGCGCCGAGGTCGACTGGCGACGGCAGGGGCTCGAGCTCATCGACACGTGGCGCAAGGACGCGCTCCCGCCCGACATCGAGACGGGCGTGCTCCGGCTGATGGACCGGCTCGGCCTCAACTACGGCGCCATCGACATCCTCCGGACGCCGGACGGCCGGCACATCTTTCTCGAGGTCAACCCGTCGGGCGAGTTCTTCTGGCTGGAGCGGACCCCCGGGCTCCCGATCAGCGAAGCGCTCGCCGAGGTGCTGCTCGGCAAGGCGCCGCGCCGCGGCTCGTGGAGCGCCTTCCTGCATTCGCACTGACGCAGCGCCGCCGGGCCGGACGCGCAGCGCCCGCCCGCCCGCCCGCTAGCGGGGCGGATCTCGGCGGGCGGGCTGGGGTTGCTTCACGAAGTGCGCCTTGACAACGCGCGAGGGTTTCGCACTTGCTATCCGTTCAGGGGCGGGTGCCCCCTCCCTGCGCCCGGCCGGCGACCTCGTGAAGATCCTAGAGCTCCACCTCCTCGCGTTCGGTCCCTTCACGGATCTCCGGCTCGATTTCTCCTCTCCGTCCGCGGGCCTCCACGTCATCTACGGCCCCAACGAGGCCGGCAAGAGCACCGCGCTGCGGGCGATCCGCGGCCTGCTCTACGGCATCCCGCACATCACCCCCGACGCCCACGTCCACCACAACACCGACCTCCGCGTCGGCGGCCGGCTCGCGGGCAGGGGCGACGCCGCGCTCGCGTTCGTCCGCCGCAAGGGGCGCGTGAAGACGCTCCGCGACCCGGAGGACAACCCCCTCGACGACGCCGCGCTCGCGCCGGTGCTCGGCGGCGTCACCGAGGAGCTCTTCCGGACCTCCTTCGGCCTCGACCACGACACGCTCCGCCAGGGCGCCGAGGCCCTGCTCCAGGGCAAGGGCGACGTCGGCCAGAGCCTCTTCGGCGCGGGGCTCGGCGGGCCGGGGCTGCAGCAGCTCCTCACCACGCTGCGCAACGACGCGGACGAGATCTTCACCCCCCAGGCGAGGACCCGCCCGCTCAACGAGGCGATCAAGGCCTTCGAGGAGGCCCGCAGCAAGGCGAAGAGCGCCGCGCGGCCGCCCGCGGACTGGACGCGCAAGCGGCAGGAGATCGACGAGGCCAGGGCCGAGCAGGAGCGCGTCGACGCGGAGCTGCGCGCGCTCCGCGCGGCCGACAAGCGGCTCCGGCGCGCGCTCCGCGTGCTGCCGCTGCTGGAGGCGCGGCGCGCGATCCTCGGCCGGCGCGCCGCGCTCGGCGACGTCGTCCTGCTGCCCGAGGCCGCGCAGCGCGACCGCGAGGACGCGCAGGACCGCGCCGCCGACGCGGGCGCCCAGGCGGAGCGGCTCCGCGCCGACATCGAGGAGCTCGAGGCCCGGCGCGCCGCGCTGCACGTCCCCGCGTCGCTCGCCGAGCTCGATCCGGGCGAGATCGACGGCCTCGTGACCCGGCTCGGCAGCCACCGCAAGGCCGCCGTCGACCTGCCGCGGGTCCGGGCGGAGCTCCACGGCCTCGAGGAGGAGGCGCGCGCGATCCTCCGCCGGCTCGGGCGCGACGCCTCGCTCGTGGAGGGCGCCGCCCCCGAGCGGCTCGAGGCGATGCGCGTCGACGTCGCGACCGAGGCGCGCATCAAGAAGCTCGCCCGCGAGCGCGGCGCGGTCGAGGCCAAGCCGCGCGAGGTCGAGCGGCTGCTCGCGGCGCACAGGGCGCGGCGCGACGCCTGCGCGCGCCGGCTGGCCGAGCTGCCGCCGGGCGAGGACCCCGCCCCGCTGCGGGGCGCGCTCTCGCGCGCGCAGAAGCAGGGCGACCTCGAGCAGCGCCTCCGCGAGGCCACCGCCGCGGCCGCGCGGCTCGCCCGCGAGGCCGACGCGCAGCGCGACCGGCTCGCCCTCGGCGCCGCGGCGGGGCGGGCGCGCCTCGACGGGGACGCGGCCGGCTCGCCCCCGGCGCAGCGGCCGCTCACCGCCGCCGAGGCGAGCGCCCTCCCCGTCCCGCTGCCCGAGACGGTCGATCAGGCGGCCGCGCAGTGGGGCGCGCTCGCCCGCGATCGAGAGCGGCTCGGCGAGCGCGCCGCCGAGGTCGAGGCGCGCCTGCGCGAGAGCGCGCGCGAGATCGACGCCCTCCAGCGCGCCGGCGCCGTGCCCACCGAGGCCGACCTCTCCGAGGCGCGCGAGCGCCGGGACGCCGCCTTCAAGGCGCTGCTGCGCGCCCTCCAGGCGAAGGGCAGCGGCCGCGCCGCGGCGGCGGCGATCCACACCGCCTCGCTGTTCGACCTCGGCGCCGACGCGCCCGCCTCGCCCGGCGCGCGCCGGCGGCCGTCGCTCGCCGCGCACGACGACCCGCCGGCGGCCCGCGGCAAGCCCGACGAGTACGCCGAGCTGGTCCGCGTCGCGGACGCCGTCGCCGACCGGCTGCGCCGCGAGGCCGACCGGGTCGCGCGCCTGGCGCGGCTGCTCGCGGACAGGGCGCGGGCCGAGGCGGATCTGGCGCAGATCGACGCGGAGCGGGCCGCGCTCGCGCGCCGCGCCGAGGAGGCCGAGGCCGCGTGGCTCGAGCTGTGGCGGCCCGCGGGCGTCGCGCCGCGCTCGCCCGAGGAGATGCGCGGCTGGCTCGGCCGCTACGCGGGCCTGACCGCCACGGTCGACCGGCTGCGCGCGGCGGAGGCGGAGGCCGAGGCGCTGCGGGCCCGGATGCAGGCGCACGCGGCCGAGCTCCACGCGACCATCGCCGCCGCCGCCGCGCGCGTCGCGTCGGGCGACGCGCGCGGCGGCGCTACGGACGGCGCCACGCGCGCGGGCTTAGCCGGTACGCCGGAGGACGCGGCGCTGCGCCTCCCGGCGCTCGTCGAGGCCGCGGAGCAGGAGCTCGCCGCCATCGAGGGCGCGGCCCGGGAGCGGCGCGAGCTCCTGCGGGAGCGCAAGGAGCTCGAGCGCGAGCTCGAGGACCTCGAGCGCGAGCGGGCGGAGCACGCGCGCGCGCTCGAGGCGTGGCGGGCCGAGTGGGAGGCCAGCGTGCGGCTGCTCGGCCTCCCTGGCGACGCCTCCGCGGACGAGGCCACGGCGATCCTCGACGAGCTCGGCGCGCTGTTCCGCAAGGCGGACAGCGCGGCCCACGAGCGCCGCCGGGTGCGCGGGATGGAGCGCGACGCCCTCGCGTTCGCGGCCGACGTCGCGGAGCTCGCGTCCCGGCACGCGCCGGACCTCGCCGCGCTGCCTGCGGATCAGGCCGCCGATCAGCTGATCAAGCGCCACCACAAGGCGCGCGCCGACCTCCGGGAGCGCGGCGAGATCGAGCACCGCCTGGCCGACAAGCGCCGCGAGCGGGACCAGCAGGAGGCGCGCCGCGCGGCCGCCGAGGCGCGCCTGGCGAAGCTCTTCGAGGCGGCGGGCGTCCCGCGCGCGGGCGACGACGCCGCCGACGTCGCGGCGCTGTCCGTGGCCGAGGAGCGCTCGCGCGAGGCGCGCCGCCTCGACCGCGAGCTCGTCGAGAACGAGGGCAAGCTCCTCGAGGCGGGCGAGGGCGCGGGCATCGCCGCGCTCGAGCAGGAGACCGCGGGCGTGGAGCGGGACGCGCTCGCGCTCGAGCTCGACCGGACGGAGGAGCGCCTCGCCGCGCTGGAGGACGAGCGGCGCCGGATCGACAGGGCGCTCGGGAGCCTGGAGCAGGAGCGCGAGCACCTCCGCGCGACGGTGGGCGCCGCGGAGGCCGCCGTCGAGGCGCAGATCTGCCTCTCGCACCTGCGCGGCGAGGTGCGCCGCTACGTGCGGGCGCGCCTCGCCGCGGTGCTGCTCGAGCGCGAGATCGAGCGCTACCGCGAGCGCAACCAGGGCCCGATCCTGGCGCGCGCGAGCGCGCTCTTCCACCGCCTGACGCTGGGCGCCTTCGCGGGCCTGCGGGTGGGCTACGACGAGAGCGAGCAGGCGATCCTCCGCTGCGTCCGCGCGGCCCCGCCCGCGCCCGCGGCGGCGCCGGCGCCGGAGGGAGCGGCGGAGCCCGCGAAGGCGCCCGTGCAGCGCGAGGTCGACGTGAGCGGCCTCAGCGACGGCACGCGCGACCAGCTCTACCTCGCGCTGCGGCTCGCGAGCCTGGAGCACCACGCCCGGACGGCCGAGCCGATGCCGCTCATCCTGGACGATCTCCTCATCCACTTCGACGACGACCGCGCCCGGGCGGCCCTCGCGGTGCTCGGCGAGCTGACCGGGATCACGCAGGTGCTGTTCTTCACGCACCACGCGCGGCTCTGCGAGCTCGCGCGGGAGGCGGTGCCGGCCGACGTGCTCCGCGAGCACCGGCTGCGGTGAAAGGCTTATCGCGCATGTGCCGGCCCAGGGAGCCAGGCAGCGCCGCGTTCAGGCGCTCATGATTCGTTGACAGTTCCCAGCGGCGAGGGACGAATGGCTTCCTACTTCGCCTCGCGCCGCGCTCCCAGGCGGCGGTGAGGCTGGGGGGGAGCCCCGTCCTCCAGCCATCTGGAACACCCCTCTGTCTCCCGGCCGGGGTTGGCCCAGACGACGCGTTTCAAGGCGCGCACCCGCGTTGAAACTGCGCTGAAGAGCGCTCGTACCTGCTCATCCAGCGAGACCACGATGTGGTCCGTCGCCTGCGCGGCCTCGATGAGGTGCGCGTCCTTCAGCATGGCGCGTCGATCGCGATCGGTCGCCGACGCGCCGTCGATCGCATCGCGCAGCTCAACATCCTCTGGAACGTTGACGTACAGCGACTGCTTGCGGGCGACCATCGCGGTTCGCCACTGCATCGCAAAACCGGACGCGTGTTTCTTCCACTCCGAGCTGACAGCGGGCGTGAGCACGATGTGATGACCTACGGCGAGCGTCGTCTTCAGGAAGTCGCGGCACTGCTTGGGGAGGGGGTAGGCCGCGTCCTCGCCGCCTGCGGCCCGGGCCACCGAGGCGTCGATGACGAGTCGACGCGAGACCTTGGTCCGCATCTCAGCGCTTCGCCTTTGCCATCCGCCTTTCGGCAGCGTCCAGGTAGCGGGCCTGGGCGTCGAGCGCCACCTCGGCGAAGTCTTCAGGCCAGTCGCCGAAGGCGCCGGCCTCGTCGAGGTCCGCGCTCCGCACCTGCGTCACGCCGTCCTTGGAGAGAGAGAACCAGTGCAGCGCCACGAGCTCGGGCCGGAGCGCTCCTTCGGCGACGAGCGCCTGCACGCCGAGCAACAGGAGCGAGCTGTGGGTCTCGATCACGACCCGGACACCGCGGCTCGCGGCGTCGGCGAGAATCTGCGCCAGCGCCACCTGCGCCCGCGGGTGCAGGTGGATCTCCGGCTCCTCGATGTAGACGAGCTGGCCAGGTCGAGCGGTCAACAAGGCCACGAGCACGGGGAGGCACTGCGAGACGCCGAAGCCTACGTCCGCGATGCTCACGAGATCCAGCGCGCGGCCGCGCGCTGGCTGCTTCAGGCGGCCGACGCGCAGCTCGACGCGCGTGTCGTCGACGCGAGATGCCCTGATCGTCCAGTTCAGGCCGAGCTTCTCGAGCGCGGCCCCGAGCTGCTTCAGACGGATGTCCTTCGTGGATTGCCAGTGATGGATGATGCTGGCGACGTACGGCTCGAACGGGCCGGGGAACTCGTCTCCCACGGCGGTGGTCCTGTAGGTCCGCTCGGGGTTGCCGCGAAGCGCGGCGACGTGGAGGATGGACCGCAGCTCACGGCGAGCGTGCTGAACCGTGAGCGGGTCAAAAGGATGATCCGCGCCTATCGCGCCCGGCTCCCAGGGCTCACCGGTCTGCTTGTCTATCGGCTGGATTCTGAGAAAACACCGCTGGCGCTTCGTGTAGATGAGATAGCTGTCGTTCGCGCCCACATGGTGCCGGTGGAGGATTGACCCCTTGCCGTTGGGGTTGGTCTCGGCCATCTTGACAACCTCCAGTCCGCCCTTTGGCTGTTTTTGAAAGCGGACCTGGACCATCTCTTTCTTGTGCAGGTGGACGCTGACGGAAAAGCGATTGACGCTCCTTCCGCCAAAGCGCGAGAAGAGCTGCTCGACCTCCGTGAACCGGACGTGCGGCCCGTCGAGCAGTAGCGCGCCCGGGTCGTAGAGCGCTTCCAGCGTCTGCTTCATGAGCAGCGGGGGCTGCATGATGCTCGACTTCCCCGAGCTGTTGGTGCCAGCGAGCAGCGTCAGCGGCCGGACGGCGATCTCCGTCCGCTTGTGGATCGACTTGAACCCCTCGACAGCGATGGCCGAGATGCCGCCCAACTCAGAGGGGTGCGCAACGCTTGACCTGTCCGCCACCCTGCTCCTCCGCGTGCTACGGCGACTATTTCACAGGCCAGGACGCGGATCCAGCGGACACTCGACGGACGCACCGTCCGGCCCAGCCCAGGTGCGCGCCGGTGGGCCCGCCGATGCGGACGCGCCGCGGTGCCCGGGGCACGGGGAGCGGGCCTCACGTCATCGATTCGGCGCTCTCCAGCCTGACGCCCTCGCCCATGCTTCCGGATCGCGCCGGAGCGCTTCGTCTTCAGCAGCTCACGACGAGAACAGCCAGACGATGCTCGCCGCGCCGCTCAGGAAGATCGCCGCCGTGAAGATCAGGATCGCCGTCCTGTCGGGCCGGTAAGCCCCGCGCTCGATATCGCTGTAGGCCCGCAGGTAGCGCAGCGCGGCCCAGCCCATGAGCGCCATCCCGAGCAGGACCATCCACACGCCGACCCCGACCGCGTCGTGCAACAGCGAGCGCGGTCCGACCTGCGCGGCCTTCTTCTCCGCCTCCAGGAAGTACAGGCTGACCCGGTTGATGGTGATCCCGAAGCTGAGCAGCGCGATCGACGTGCGCACGTAGGCGAGGTGCGTCCGCTCGTTCGCCAGGTGCTCTCTCGCGTAGGCCTCGGTCCGCTTCGTCGTCTCTTCGCCAACGCCGGTCATGGAGCAGCTCCTCGACGCCCGGTGTCGTCGTGCAGCGCCCGCGTCGCGCCGCTCCCCGGGCGACCTCGTCCGCCGGCCCGCGCCGCCCCACGGGGCGTGGCCATGGCGGCGGCGCGCCGCGCCCGCGGGATCGAGCTCACTCGCTCTTGCGCCCCGAGAGCTCGACCGACGCCGAGTCCACGGAGACCGAGGTCGGGGGGCCGAACTTCTTCACCTGGACCGTGACGCCGAGGGCCGGCGTGTCCTCGAGGACGCGCCCGATGATCCGCTCGGCGAGCGTCTCGAGCAGCTTGTACGAGGCGCTCGTGCCCGCCTCGACGACGAGGCTCGCGAGCCGGTCGTAGTCGAACACCCGCGCCCGTGTGTCGGCCCGGGGCAGCAAGGCGACCGGGAGCTCCACCTCCAGGCACACGACGAAATCCTGGGGCAGGTCGCGCTCGGCGCGGGACACGCCGTGCTTGGCGCGAAAGCGGATGCCGTCGAGGCGGATCCGGTACGTCTGGATCACAGGCTCCATCGACGCCCCCTAGCACGCCTTCCGTCCGGCTTCTTCCGCCGCAAGGGGGCGTCCGTGGGCTCGCCCGCCCGGGTGGCCCTCCCGCGGGCGATCCGGCGCGGCGGCCCCGCGCTGGCCTCTCAGAGCGGACGCTTGAAGCACACGGCGTCGATCTTCGCGGTCATCTCGCTGCGCAGGAACTGCACCGGCTCCCACCCCTCCTGTCCGAACCGCTTGAGGACCGGGTTCCATCCGCTGGCGTTGGTCACCTCGAGGACCTGGCTGTCGCCGACGCGCGCCGTCTCGACGTCAACGCACCGTATCTCCCAGCGGGGCGGATCCGTCCCCGCCTGCACCGGCGGGACCAGGAAGCGCGGCGCGACGTACGACGCGGAGCAACCGAAGAAAAACGCGACGGCAATGGCTGTTCCGGAGCTGAGCTTCGGCATGAGCGGTCCTTTCCTGCGGGTCGACTCGCGAAAGGCGTATCGGCGCTCCGTGCGCCACGTCAACAGGGAACGGCGCGCGTCGCGGCGGCGAGCGGTGGCAGCCGGCCGCCCCGCGCGCCGCGGCCGACGTCCGCGCCGCCCGCGCCACCTCCGCCGCCATCCGCGCATGGCGGCGCCGCGCCGCCGGCTCGCCGCTCAGTCCGCCGCCGCTCGCCGTCGCAGGCCGCTACGCCCCTCGCCGCCGCGGGCCGTTACCCCTTGCGGGCGAGCGCCTCGCGGTCCTTCACGATGAGCCGCCGCCCTGCCACGTCGAGCAGGCCCTCCTTGCGGAGCGCCCCGAGCGTCAGCGTCACGGTCTCCCGGGTCGAGCCGATCACCTGCGCGATCTCCGCGTGCGTGATCGGCGCCGAGATCAGCGTCCCGCGCGGCGTCGGCACGCCCCACCGCTCCGCCGCGTGCAGGAGGAACTCGGCGAGCCGCCCGCCCACGTTCTTGAACAGCATCGACTCGATGCGGTCCTCGGTCTCCCGCTGCCGCGCGACCAGCAGCGCGAACACCGCGCCCCCGAACCCCGGGTGCTGCGCGCAGAGCTCGCGGATGAGCGCGAGCGGCACCCGGGCCACCTCGGCCTCATCCATGGCGACGGCGCGCTCCGTCCGCGTCTCCATCCCGCCGAGGCACGACTCGCCGAGCACATCGCCGGTGCCGCGGTAGCTGAGCGGGAACGCCGCCCCCGCCGCGTTCACGCGCTCGACCCGCGCCCGCCCCCGGCCGAGCACGACCAGCGAGTCGGCAGGCGAGCCCTGCTCGAAGATCGCCGTGTCGGACTCCACCACCTCGAGCACGGCCGCCTCCGTGACCGCCTCCCGGACTGCCCGGTCCGCCTGCGCGAACAGCGAGGAGAGCCGGAAGGCGCGCGCGACCCGCGCCCTCGCGGGATCAGCTGCCTGGCGCCCGGCATCCGGCGCGTACTGCGAATCCAGATCGCTCACGGTAGGGAGCGGAAGAGTAATCCATCTTTCGTAGGTTGACACACACGAACACCCTGACCCCCGGCCGGCGAGGGCTGGGCGAGGTGCTGCGGTCAGCGTCCGTCGCGGCCGATCTGCACGACGATGTCCCTGTCGAGCGCGCCGTCCGCCGCGCGCGCGAACTGCTGGAACCGCGGGTAGGCGTCGGGCTGCACGCGGCCGGCCGGCAGGTCCAGGAAGCGGTCGAGGACCAGCGCGCCCCTGTCGACGCGGTCGTTCACGCGCACCGTGCGCCCCTCATTTTCCGCCGCAAACGGAGCGAGCTTCGTCGCCACGCGCGCGCCCGGCGGGAGCTCGACGCGGAGCCGCACCTCCGAGCGGGTCGCGATCTGCTCGGACAGGTAGAGCGGCGTCTCCCGGGCCGGCAGGCTGGCGAGGCTCGCCACGCGGACGCCGAACGGCGGCGACAGGACGAGCTCCGGGCCCTGCGCGCGCGCGAAGCTCGCGACCGAGATCTTCATCTTCAGGGTGAGCGGCCTGTCGATCTCGGTCAGCTCCGTGACCTGTATCTCCTGGAGCCGCGCGCCTGGCACCATCTGCGGCAAGAGCCGCGACTCGACCGCGTCCCTGAGCTGCGCGTCGGGGAGCGACTCCAGGGCCGAGCGCAGCGCGATCGCGAGCTTGCCCTCGTAGCGCTGCTCGATGGTCAGCGACGCCGAGCCGTCCCTGGCCACCTGGGCGACGCCCTCGGTGACGACGCCGTCGTGCGCGCCGGACGACGGCGTCACCTCGCGCGGCGTCCCGGGCTGCAGCACGATGGCCGGCTGCCCGCGCAGCGAGCTCGGCAGGTAGCCGTACGGCGCGAACTTGTCGCGCACGAACATCCAGCGGACCCCGCCCGCGCCGGGCTTGTCGCCGGTGTCGAGGCGCACCGCGAGCGCGTTGAACGTCTCGGCCTCGCTCATCGGCCCGCGCGGCGGCGCGGTGAGCCGGTCGCTCACGACGCCGTAGCCGGCGCCGATCCCGAGCAGGCGGCACAGGTAGAGGAACGCCTCGGTCCGGTTGCCGCTCTTGCCGATGACCACGCGGCGGCCGTCGTTCTCGCGCCCTGCCTCCACGTTGGCGAGCACCCACCGGTAGACGCGGCGCGCCTGCTCGTCCTTCGACGGCGCGGCCTCTCCGCCCTCGCCGCGCGCGCTCGACGCCTGCCGCGCGCCGGCGTGCCCGCCCTTGCCGGCCGCGCCCTGCTCCCCCTTGCCGCCCCCCGCGGCCGGCTCCCCCTTGCCGCCCCCCGCGTCCCGCGCGCGCGGCGGCGCGGCCGCCCCGCCCGCGGCCGGCGTGAGCGCGATCGACCGGGCGATGCGCACGAGCCGCGGGTCGCGCGGCGTCTCGTCGGCGGCCGCGTCGACCATGCGCGCGATCGTGCTCTCCAGGCGGATGCCCCAGCCGATGCGCACGTTCGGCAGGAACTCGGCCATGGGCGCGCTCGCCGGCTCCTCCGGGAGCGCGGGGCTCCTGTCGACGCGGTAGCGCCGGGTGACGAGCGCGCCGGACTCGAGGATCTCCGGCGTGGGCACCGGGCCGGAGGTCTCCACGTCGAGCGGCCGGCTCTTCGGCGACACGACGATGAACTCGCTCCGCCAGTAGGGGACCTTCTCCTCGCGGAAGAACCAGCGCGGGCCCTGGAACGTGAGGCCCCCCTGGCCGTCGCCGCGCAGGATGAACAGGTTCTCGACCTCGATGTAGTCGCCCACCTCGAGGTGCGGCATCGTCACGGTCGGCTTGTCCTCGATGAACTCCGGCTCGTGGATCGACCCGTCGCGCTTGACCGTGCGGAGCTTGAGCACGAGCCCCTCGGGCACGCGCTGCTCGGCGTGCTCCTGGATCGCCTCGCGCGACTGGATCCGGATGATCTCGTGCTGGAGCATCCGCGCCGAGCCGTCCTCGTGGACCCACATGGCCGCGTAGTCGAGCACGCGCGCCGCCGTGCCGGGCATGACCTCGCCCGACGCCTCGTGCTCGGCGATCACCTTCTTCGAGTCGAGCCGGTAGGGGCTGAGCTCTGTCGTGCCGTCGAGCAGCTCGATCGCGTCGCGCAGCTCCGAGGTGTCGGCGCCGGTGCGGATCGCCTCGATGAGCGCCTTCTGGAGGGCGTCGCGCTCGCCCCGCGCGAAGCGCGCGTCCGCGAGCGCGAGGCGCGCGTCCGCGTCGTCCGGCGACTTCGCGAGCGCGCGCTCGAGCTGCTCGAACGACTCGGTGCGCTTGCCGGCGCGGGTCAGGAGGTCGGCGATGCGCAGCGCGATGTCCTTGCGGTCCTTGCGGGCCGAGCCGATGCGCGTGAGCTCCTTGATGGCCGCCGCGTAGTCGCGCCGGTCGATCGCCCGCTCCAGCTCGATCTCTGCGTCGGGCTCGAGCGCCCGGATGCGGGCGGCGAGCGCGTCGGCCTCCGCGACGTGCCCGTCGCTGTCCTGGACGCGGAGGAGCGCGCCCAGCACCTCGACGTCGTCCGGGAAGCGCGCGGCGGCCTCTTTCACGGCGCGGACCTGCTCGACGCGCCAGCCGAGGCGCGAGTACATGCCCGCGAGCGTCTTCAGGATGTCGGGCACTTCCCGGAACTGGTCGGCGAGGGCCTCGATGGTGCGGGTGACCTCGGACAGGCCGACCTTGTCGGCCTCCTCGAGCGCGAGCCAGAAGCGGGGATACCAGAGCTCCGGGTCCTTCTCTGCGGCGCGCGCGCGCACGTCTTTCACGAGGTCGCGGCCGTCGGACGCCGGGAAGATCGGGTCTTTCTCGAGGAAGAGCGCCTGCGCCGCGAGGGCGGGGCCGGTGGCGCGCGCCGGGTCGGCCACGAGCGGCTCGAGCAGGACCGCGCTCACGTCGTCCTGGCCTTCCAGGTGCGCGACGGTCGCGGCGAGGTACCGGGCGATCGGGTCGTCCACGTCGCGCTCGGGGCGCGGCGCGCGGCGCAGGCCGAGGGCGCGCGCCACCTTCGGCGCGGGCTGCGGCGGCACGCCGAGGGCCGTGAGGAACGGCTCGAGCGGGTTGGGGTCCGGGAGGACCTCGGGCGGGACGAGCGCGTACGGCGGCGCCGGGTCGGCGGACGTGGCCACGCCGAGGGGCGTCCCGTCCGGCGCGAGCAGGCGGATGGACGTCTCGCCGCTGCCGACGCGGGCGAGGATGCGGTGCCGGCCGGCGCCGAGGCGCAGGCGCGCGCCGAACCTGGGCCAGATGCCCCATTGCTTCGTGTCGCGCGTCAGCACCTCGACGTCGTCGACGAGGATGGCGAATGCCCCCTGGACGGCGACGATCATCTCGCGCTCGGCGGGCAGGTCGACGAAGGTCTCGACGTAGAAGATGCCTCCCCGCGCTCCGGCGTTGGGCGACCCGTCCGGCGCGACGGCGGAGAGCTGGCAGCCGCGGCGCTCGGCGCCGAGCACGCGGGGCGGGTCGGCGCGGTGGGGGTCGCGCGGGAACACGGGCGGCCAGGGGCCGGCGCGCTCTGCCTCGTAGTGGACGCGGTGGTCGCTCTCCGCGACGTGACCGAACGGGCCGGCGAAGCGGGCGTTCTCGATGCAGCCGTA
This sequence comes from Sorangium sp. So ce321, assembly GCF_051530195.1. Classification (NCBI taxonomy): domain Bacteria; kingdom Pseudomonadati; phylum Myxococcota; order Polyangiales; family Polyangiaceae; genus Sorangium; species Sorangium sp. So ce321. The sequence continues at coordinate 11,787,868 of NZ_CP150329.1, forward strand.
GCGGCGCGCCGCGATGTCGATGAGCGGCACGGCGGGCGCGGCCCCGGCGGCTCCGGCGGGCGCGGCTCCGGCTGACCTGGCGGCTCCGGTGGCGCGCGCCGCGGCGGCCGCCTCGTCCGGCAGCCCCTCGAGGCTCCACCACTCGACGAGCTCGCCGCGCGCGCGCCAGCCGAGGTTGCCGGGGCGGTCGATCGCGCGCAGGACGACCTCGCGGGACTTCTTCCAGAGGCCCACGACGCTGGAGCGCAGCCCGAGCAGGTGGTTCGCGGCGAGCCAGCCCACGAGCGGGGCGTCGGGGTGCGCGCTCAGGCGTGCGGCGTCCAGCGCCTCGAGGTAGGCCGCTGCTGCGCGCGCATTGCGCCCGTGCCCCTCGTCGTCGATCGCGCGCCCGAGCGACGCGAACATCGTTTTCTTCGCGTCGAGCCCGTCGAGGCGCTTGCGCGCCGCCTTGACCCCTGCGGGTGTGCCGCCCGGGACGAGGAGCTCTCCGAGCAGCCATCGGCCGACCACCTCGCCGTCGGTCGAGTGGACGGCGGCGTCGCGGAGCGAGGCGATCGGGTCGGGCGGCCGGGGTGTGGTGGCCACGCCGCAGGCGCCGAGCGCGAGGGCCAGGGTGGCGGCGCCGGCGAGCCGGAGGAGCGCAGAGGTGGGGCGAGGAGCGCGCATCGGCTCGGTCCTTAGCGCGAGCGCCTGCGTGCGCACAGGGATCCCGCGCGTCCCTCGAGGTCGAGCTGCCGGCCCTCGGTCGAGCTGCCACCTCCGGGTCGAGCTGCCGGCCCTCGGCTCAAGCTCGCAACCTTGGTTACCCCGGGGATGTCGTGGGCCTCCTCGCTCCGCCGACTGGGCTGAAGTCCGGCTTCGAGGTTCCTCCTGGATGTCGAACGCAGCCTTGAATCCGGGACACCTGGGATGCCGACGTGAGCTGGGGTTCGTCTCGAGGTGTGGCGGCGCGGCAATCCCGGCTCAGCGCTCCGGGCATGGCCGGTCGCACAGCGCCTCTCCGCAAGCGCAAAAAAGACCATCGAAACCGGGAGAAGAATCGACATGACGGAGCGATGAGACCTTGAGCTGGCAAGTGGAGCTTCAGGACTCTTTGCGGAGCGCTGCGTGGCGGTAGGGCCCTGTCACCGCTCAACACATGATGCCGAGCACGAAGAGCGCACCCTCAGAATACACATAAACACCTTCAGCGCGCGCCCGAGACCTCCCGGCGCGCGCCAGAAGCTCAGCGCACACGCCGGAAGCTTTCCTCCCGGCGACGGAAGCTCAGGACACGCGCCGGAAGTCTTCGTCCCGGTCTCGGAAGCTCCACCCCCTGGACCGGGGCGCCCGCCCCGGTCCAGCGGTGCTGCTCACACGCCGGCTTCGACCGCGCTGGCGACCTGCTGGAGGAGCACCGCCTGCTCGATCACCTCGGGCAGCACCGCCAGGTCCGCGCGCGGCGCGCCCGCATCCTCGCGCGGCGCGCCCGCATCCTCGCGCGGCGCGCCCACATCCTCACGCGCCCCGCTCACATCCTCGCGCGCCCCACCCGCCTCCTCGCGCTCCGCGGCCCGGCGCAGCGCCGCGATCTCCGCCTGAGCTGCGACAAGCGCCTGCTCCAGCTCGTCGTGGAGCGCCGCGGGCGAGGTGGCCGTGTCGCGCGCCTCGCCGAGCTCCCGCTCGAGCTGCGCGATCTTCCAGCTCGCCGCCCGCAGGTCGGCCTCGCCCGAGGCGGCGCTCCGCGCCAGCGCGTCGAGCTGCTGCCGCAGCGCCTCCGCGGCGTCGCCCGGCCCGCCCGACCCCGGGGGCGCCCCGCCCGGCCCGCCGCCCGTCGCCTGGCCCGACCCGCCGCGCTCGCCCGCGCCCGCCTCGAACACCGTCCCGAGCTCGTCGACGAGCTCCTTGCCCACGCGCTCGCTCTCCCGCAGCTGCGCCTTGAGCGACGAGATCACGTGACCCCGGTCCCGCAGCGCCTCCTCGAGGCTCGCGATCTCCGCGGCCGCCGCCTCGCCCGGGTCGCGCTTCTCGAGCTCCGCGGCCCGCTGCTCCAGGGTCGTCACGCTCTGCTCCAGCTCGACGATGCGCGCTTCGAGCAGCAGCCGGCGCGCGTCGAGCGCGCTCCGCTGCTCCTCCAGCGCGCGGTTCTCCCGCTCGAGCCGGCTCGCCCGCTCCTCCAGGCGGTCGCGCTCGCGCGCGAGCTCGTCCAGCTTCGCGGTCGCCTCGCGCCGCGCGCGCTGCGCCTCCTCCAGCGCGCGCTCGCTCTCCTGGGCCCGCCGCCGCGCGGCGTCCCGATCCGCCGCCGCCTTCGACAGCTCGCGCCGCGTCCCCGCGGCGGCGGCCTCGAGCTCCTCCACGCGCGCCGCGAGCGCCGGGTCGGGCGCCGCGACGGCGGGCCTCGCCTCGAGCTCGGCGATCCTGGCGCGCGCGGCATCGAGCTCGGCCGTCGCGGCGTCGAGGCGGTCCCGGGCGCCGGCGATCTCCGGCCGGTTGCGGATCATGCCGAGCTCGAGCTCGACCTTGGTCCGGACCCGCTTCTCGTCGTCGAGCTGCTTCGTGAGCCGGGTCGCGCGGTCGCGCTGGCTGCGCAGCTCCTCCTCCATGTCGCGGATCTGGTGCGCCAGGCGCTCGGCGCGGACGTGCGTGTCGCCCGCCCTCGCCTCGACGTCCCGCAGGCGCGCCGCCCTCGCCTCGAGCTCGGCCTCGACCTCGGCGAGGCGCGCGGACGTCGCGACCGCGCTCTCGGCGCGCGCCCCGGCGTCCTCGCGGTCGCGCTGGTGCCGCGTGCGCAGCTCCGCGAGCTCGCCCCCGAGCCGCTCGGCGCGGCCCTCGGCCTCGGTGAGCGCCTCGGGAGAGGGCCCGACGCTCGCGACAGGGAAGCCGGCGAACGGCAGCTCGATCACGGCGAACGCGTCGAGCCGGGGCAGGCGCTCGCCGGCCACGGCGATGAACCACTCCGGCTCCTCGGAGCTGTCGAGGATCGACGTGTCGACGCTGACCTCGGGCTCGCCCTTCGGCGCGAACTCCGCGACCGTGTAGCCGACGAACGGCGCCTGGCCGATCATCCGCACCTGCTTGAACTGGAGCGCCACGAGGTCGTAGAGCGCGTAGTAGCCGGGCGCCGCGCCGCGCCGCGCGCCGGCGGGGAGCAGGCCGCGCGCGACGTCGGGGTTCGGCGACGCGACGATGGCGGCGCCGCTCGCGGCCGTGAGCCGGCGGGCGCGCCGGAGGATCTCGGCCGGCTCGCTGAAGATCGAGAGGTCGGGGATGACGAGGGTGTCGAAGGCGCCGTCGCGCACGCCGAGGTCGCCATCGAACACGGCGTAGCTCGGCTGCGACTGCCTCGTGCGCCCCGATCGCGCGAGCATCTCCGCGACGCGCGCCGCGTCCGGATCGTAGGCGTGGACGAGGCGGGCTCCGCGCTGGAGCAGCCGGTCGGCGAGGCCGATGGTGGCGTCACCCAGGACCGCGACCCGCCGGCCGCGCACCAGCGGCTCGAGGTAAGCGCTCAGCACCAGAGCGGGGTGGAGCGCAGCGGGGGCGGCGTGCCGCGGCGAGCCCGCGGCGGCGAGGGGGGACTCCGTCGTCATGGTTCCGTCCTCTTACGGCGCGAGAGCCCGGGAGTCCACAAAGCGCAGTGCAGAGTTGCAAGGATCTGCCCGCCGCGCCGGGCGCCGGTCCCCGCCTCCGGGCCCGGCGCGGCCGGTTTTCCCCGCGCCGATGACGCTCCGCGTCTTCGCCGCGCCCGGCGCCCTTCGTGGCCCTCGACGTCATCTCCACAACATTCGCTCGGCTGCGCCACGGCCGTCGTTCCGGGCGGCAGGCTGGGCCCCGCGCGACACCTGCTCGGCGGCGCCACGGCCGTCGTTCCGGGCGGCAGGCTGGGCCGCCCGCGGCGGGTCAGCGGATCACTGTCTCGCAGCCGAGCAGGATCTGGATCTGCGCCGCGGCTGCGTTCCTCGCCGCGCTGCACGTGTCGGGGCACAGCACGAGCGCCGTCGGGGCGTCCGGGTCGTCGTAGCGCCAGCCTGGACCGTCGCAGGCGGGGCGCTGCGGCAGGATGTCCTGCGGCGCGCCGTCGAGCCCGAACAGCACGTTGACGTCGTTGAAGGCGACCTGCCCGCCGGCCACCTGGGCCGGGACCTCGTATTCGCACGGCAGCGCCTGGCCCGTCACCTTCGCGAGCGCGTTCTGGAACTCGACGGCGATGTTCGTCGCTGTGACGAGGACCGCGGCGTCGGTGCCGCCCGCGGCCGCGATCTGGTTGGCGATGCTCTGATCGACGCCCGGGAGCCCGATCACGTAGGTGCGCACCGGGGGGCGGTAGCGCGCGCCCGCCGCCGCGAGCGCCGCGAGCGCGGCCGGGTCCTCCGGGTCGGCGCCGCCGCACTGGGCCGCGGGCCCCTGCGGCTTGCCATCGGTGACGAGCAGCACCGCGGACGCCTCGCCGGGGTTGTTCTGCGCCATCTCGATGCCCTGGAGCAGCGCGCCGCCCAGCGCCGGATAGATGGGCGTGCTCAGCCCGTCCGGCCCCTCGGCCTCGATGGCCTCGACGATGGCGCCCGCGTTGTCCGGGAGCGGGCCGAACGGGACGAGCGGCGACTTGTAGGCGTTCTGGTCACACGCCGGCACCGCGTCCGCGTCCCGCGGAAAGAAGCGCAGCGCCACGCGCACGCCGGCGAACCGCGCATTGTTGACGAACGCCGTCAGGCCGACCTTCGCGCTGTCCCACTTGTCTCCCACCATCGAGGAGGACTTATCCATCATGATGTAGAGATTGAGCGGGACGGCGATCGCCTCCTCGGTGACGAGCCCGCATGCGGCGTCGGGGTCCGGGCGCACGTCGATGGGCGCGTCGCCCAACAGCCCTCCATCCGGCTCGACCCCGCCGCCCGACCCGGCTCCTTCCGATGAGTCCGATGAGGACGAACCGGAGTCGAGCCCCGAGTCCGGGGAGCAGGCGCCGTGGAGCCCGGCGGCGGCGGCGAGCCCGAGCAGGGAGGCGAGCGAGAGGCGGTGGAGCGGTTCAAGGCGCATGGGCGGTGCTGTCGGGCGGGAGATGCGGGAGCGGGCAGCGGGGAAGGAGCGCAGATGTAGACTACCGGAGTCGGCGGCAGGCGCGAGCGGCGAATCGCTGGATCGTGAGCTGGCTCGCGCCGGCGCGGCGCAGCGCGGCACGGCGTCATCGTGGCGTATGCGGTGCCCGGCTCGCCGTGCAGGGCGATTACGTTAGGCGTGACAAAGTCTTTCCGCGCGACGCGTGAAGGTGCAGAATTAAGCATGCGCGCGCAACTCTTCCTCGGAACGACCTCTCTGCTAGCGATGCTCTCCGCGCTCGGTTGCGCCGAGAGCAGCTCGATCGACGGCCCCATCGGGCCGGTCTCGGGCACCGGGGGCGGCTCCGGAGCGGGCGGCGCGGCCTCCTCGTCAAGCAGCGCCACCGCGACGTCATCGAGCGGTAGCGGGGCTGGCACGAGCGGAGCGAGCGGCACGGGCGGGGGCGACGGCGGCTCGGGTGGAGAGGGGGGCAGCGGCGGCGAGGCGGGCGGCGGCGATGGGGGCGGCGGGGGCGAGGTCACCGATCCGTGCGCGATGGGGTGCCTCCCGGGGACGCACGACGTCGACGGCAACCCGCTCACGGGCGAGTGCGGCTGTGAATACGCGTGTACGCCGACCTCGACGACCGAGGATCCGATCGACGGGGACTTCGTCGACGCCAACTGCGATGGCGGCGACGGGCTCGTGGAGCAGTGCGTGTACGTCTCGGCGAGCGAGGGGGATGACGCCAACAGCGGGACGCGCATGGCGCCGCTGAAGACGATCGCCGCGGCCATCGAGGTGGCGAAGGACAGCGCGGTGCCGGCGGTGTGCCTCTCCGGCGAGCTCTACGACGAGGCGGTCACTGTCGTGTCCGGTATCAGCATCTACGGCGGGTTCGATCACGAGGACCCTGACTTCAAGTTCCGGAGGACCCGCGCGGTGACCACCACCGTGCGCGCGACAGGCACGGTGTTCAACGCGCCGTCGATCGCGCAGCCGACGCACATCGAGGGCATCTCGATAGAGGCGCTGACGCCGCCGTCGGCGGGGTCGAGCACCTATGGAGTGCGCCTCGGCGGGGGCGTGGCGGAGCTCTTCGTGCGGTTCAACCAGATCAGCGTAGGGGACGGCCAGGACGGCGCCGCAGGGGCGAACGGGACGGCGCACCCGGCGGGGACGGCGACGGGCGGGAACGCGGGAGAGCAGGGCTGCAATGATTGCAGCGGCCTCGGGAATGCTGGCCCAGCTCCCGTATGCGACGAGCCTGGCGGGAGAGGCGGGTATGGCGGACACGGCTCCAACACCGGAGCGGCGGGCCATCCGGGCAGCCAGGGCGCGGCGGGCGGCGCGGGCGGCGCTTCATCGGACTGCTTCGCCCCCGGCCCGCCGGGACCCAACGGCACACCGGGCATGGCTGGGACGCAGGGGACGCCGGGGACGGGGGGCGCGAGCCTTGGCAGCATCGCCTCGGGCGCCTACCAGCCTGCGAACGGCACCAATGGGCAACCGGGAAGGAACGGCGGCGGCGGCGGCGGCGCGGGCGGCGGTGGCGGCGGCACGTGCGCCATCGGCAGAGATGATCGCGGCGGTGGCGGCGGCAGCGGCGGGTGCGGCGGGCTCGGCGGGCGCGGCGGCCAGGCTGGCCGAGGTGGAGGCGGGAGCTTTGGCGTCTTCGCGGCAGCCGGACGGGTGGTCGTCACCGCCAACGAGATCACATCCGGTGTAGGCGGCAACGGCGGCCGCGGCGGCAACGGCGGACCGCAACAGCTCGGGGGGAACGGCGGCAGCGGCGGCCCCGGTCCTGATGACGCCCGCAACGGCGGCATTGGCGGCAAAGGCGGCAATGGCGGCGACGGCGGCCCGGGCGCCGGCGGCGGCGGTGGCCCGAGCGCCTGCCTGGCGCGTTCCGGGAGCGTCGGCTTCACGTTCACGGGCAATAGCTGCACGACGCGCGGCCGCGGCTTCGGCGGCGCGGGCGGAACCTCTCCGAGCGGCGGCGCCGCGGGCGCAGGGCAGAATGGCACGGCGGACGCGAATCTGCAGATCAACTGACCTACGCTGCCGAGTTGGGAAGCTATCTCCCAACCCGTCCCAGGTCGATCTTCGTCACGACAGCGCTGAACTCACCCGAAGCCACGACCTTCATCTCCTTGCCAAAATCCAGCGTCCCGTCGTTGAGCCCGACGGCCACGAGCGTATTCGTCGCCGGATCGCTGTCGATGCCGGCGATCCCTTGCCCTGTCGCAGCATCGCCGAAACGCCTGCTCCAGATGTGCTCCCCGCCAGCGCTCAGCTTTGCGATCGTCCAGTCCCGATCCTGTCTTCCGCCGAGCAACCCGCCCCCGAAGTCGACGGCGCCTGCAAGCCCAGCGCCCAGCACGATGTCTCCGGCGGCTTCGGCGGCGACGTGAATCGCGAAAGGTGACACGAATGGGAAGCTCGCATCGATATCGAACTGGGGCAATGCATCCCCGAATTTCAACGACCACAGGTGGGTTCCCGCGGAAGACAGCTTCACGAGCAGGAGGTCCGAATCTGTCGGTCCGCTGGTCTGCTGGGCGCCTCGAACCCCTTGCGTGGCGATATCGATCGCTCCTGTGAACGCCGCAGCCGCGACGAGATCTCCTCGCGCATCGACGTCGATGTCAGCCACCCAGGCATCGCCCTCTCCTTGGATGACAACGGACCAATCCCTCTTCCCGGTGGGCGCGAGCTTGAGAAGGAAGGAGCCGGTCCCCGACGGGCTCAGGGCCGAGATCTCGTCGAAGCTGACCTCGGTGAATCCCGTGAAGCGGCCCCCCACGATGATATTTCCGTCGGGATCCACGGCCACCGCCGTTGCCTTGATTCTCGTCGTCGTGGCCTCAGGATCTCCCAGCCGAAGGCTCCATCGCACGTCCCCCGTCTCGCCGTCCAACTTCACGATGAAGGCGTCCGTCGATGCGGTCGTCAAGGTCGACGAACCGAGGCTCACCTCTCCTCCGAAATAGCCGACCAGGATTACGTCACCGTCGGGCGTAGCCGATGAATCCACGGCGAAGAGGTGCCCCGTCCCCGTGAACAGGTTGCGCCTCCAGATCAACTTGTTGTCGGGCGAGAACCTGGCCACAAAGCAACCATGCTGATCGGGATCCGGCGCCGTGAGCGCATCACCGGAGCCGAAGTCGATGCTCCCCTCGTATGAACCCGCCCAGACAACGCTATCGTCAGGCAGCACCGAAAGACGCGAATCCATGGCTCCATCGGGGGTAGTCACCGACAGCCATCGACTGAAGGCATGGCTGCCGTCCGGCTTCAGCTTGGCGAGGAAGAAAGCCGTATGAGACGATATCAGCGGCGGCCCCCCGAAATCAGTGGTACCTTGAAAGACTCCTGAGAGGAGGATGTTCCCCTTCGAGTCGAGCCGGGCGCTCTCTGGAATGACGAGCTCATGGCTCCCGAAGCTCTTCGCCCAGAGCACTCCTGAGCACGAATCTCCGTCGCAGTCCTCGAACTCGTCGAGACCCAGGACCTGAGCGCACGACGCAGTGCCCAGGAGGGCACCCAGGGCGAGCACGCGCGTGGCGCGGACGAGGGGCGGAGAAGGCATAACGCGGCGCATGGTGACGTATGAGGCCCCAAAGGCTCACGCCCGTCAAGGGTGAAGCAAGACGCGCAGGAGCCCTGCTCGCTCGACGTCGATACCGCTCTTTCTGGCTCCAGCCCGTGCGCTCGAGCTGATGAACAGCGGATCTCGGACGTGACCTCACCGTCTGGGCCGACCCGGCGCGCCTGTCAGGCCATCGTTAGGCTCCGCGGACCAGGTCACCCCGATGCCTCCGTGATCTGGCTCAGCTCCGTCGTGGTCCAGACGCGCTGCCATTCACGCCGCCCATGTCCCTCTTCGATCGCCTCGTGCACCGTGTGCTTCACGAGTCGCCCGTCGAGCCGTCGTGCCCACCGTACCCCCCGATCTGGCCGGGACGCAGCTCGACGGCGCTGTCCGGGCGGAACGGCCCGCCGCCATGTTGGACGATCCTCCGCTCGGAACGCCGGCGCCTCCAGTGGCCGTGGACGCGCCTCCGCTAGACTGGAGCAAAGTGATGGGCGCCGCTGTGAACGCGTTGCGAGCGCACGCCGACCGGGTAGAACCGCTCCCGTAAGCAACGAGCGCTGAACCAGGAAGGCCCCCCCATGACCACCGCGACCCAGATGCCGATGATGCCGCAGACGATGAGCCCGATGATGTCCATGCCGGAGATGACCTCTGGTGCATCAATGATGCCCGGCATGATGGGCATGGGCATGCCGATGATGCCCGGCATGATGGGCATGATGCCCGGCATGATGGGCATGGGCATGCCGATGATGCCGAACATGATGAGCATGATGCAGAACATGATGGGCATGGGCATGCCGATGATGCCCGGCATGATGCCGAGCATGATGGGCATGATGCCGAGCATGATGCCGAGCATGATGGGCATGATGCCGAGCATGATGGGCATGATGCCGAGCATGATGGGCATGATGCAGAACATGATGGGCATGGGCATGCCGATGATGTGCAAGATGTCCTGTGAGATGGGCAAGGACGGGATGACTTGCAAGATGATGCCCCCCGAGGGCATGTCGATGGACATGCTCAAGGAGCGCTGCGAGGCGATGATGAAGATGATGTCGGCCGGCATGCCGATGACGATGATGTGCGGCGGGATGCCCATGATGATGGGCATGTCCACGATGACCAAGTAGCCTGCCGCGGGCCTTCTCGGAGCGACGGAACGCCGGCCCATGCCGGCGTTCTCTCATTTTCCCTCCCCTGCTCCGCTCTTCCCCTGTTCCCAACGGGGGACGCGCCCCTGCTCAGGGCGCTGACAGGGAATAGGTCATCACCAGGTACATCAGCGCGTCGACGTTCGCCGGATTGCGGTAGACGTGCGGGACATCCGCCTGAAACACGAGCGCATCGCCCGTCGCGAGCAGGAACCGCTGTCCATCGACGCTGATCTCGACCGTCCCCTGGCTCACCACGATGTTCTCGGTGGTGCCGGGCGGATGGGGGTCGGCGTTCTCGATACCGAGCGGGGCCAGGTGCAGCTCATAGAACTCCACCGTTCTCGGCGTATCGAACGGGAAGAGCGCGCGGGACGTGAACTTGCCGTCATGAGAGGTCAGCCGCTTCGCGCGGTCGCCGCGCAGCAGCATCGGCCCGCCGGCCGAACGGTTGCTGATGAGCGCCGAGAACGGCACGCCGAGCGCCCGGGCGATCTTCCACACGATGTTGATGGTGGGCGCGCTACGGCCGAGCTCGATCTGCCCGAGCATGGCGCGGCTGACGCCGGAGGCCTTCGAGAGCCGCTCCAGGGAGAGACCGCGGCGCGTCCGGAGCCGCCGGAGGTTCTCCCCGACCACAGCCGTGAGCTCTGACGGCGCGTCCGGAGGAGCGACCTCGTAGGTCCACGCCTCGTCCTCGTCCTCGTCCAGCTCGTGCGCGCCGGGCGCGGCCTGCTGCGCGTTGACGGCGATCGGCGACGCACCGTTCGCCGCGGGAAGGTCGGAGTTCTGTCGGACCGATCTCATATCCGGGTGAGCGGCACTCTACACTGGATCATCGGGCCGGCAACACAGCCAGCTTCGTCACCGCAATGTAACGAATGCAAGCAATCGTCAGGGTTTTACGTGGACTCCTAGGATTACGCCCGAGCCCGGCATGCGACGTCTCCTGTAGCATTCCCCTCTCCCGCACCGCCTCTCCCGCACGCGCCGCCCCGGCAGGGCTCCCCCTTCTCCCCGCGGCCTCCCGCGCTCGCCTTTCCTCGTGCTCGACCGCCGCCGCCCAGGTCGCCCTCCACCGTCCCTACCGCCAGGGCGCTGGAGCGGCTACAACGAGGGCCCGTCTCGCCCGAGCATGCCAGCGCAGTGCGCGCGGGACACCGAGGACCTGACGATGGACCACGACATCGACGACGTGATCGACGGCCGGTACAAGCTGCTCGAGGTGGTCGGTCAGGGAGGTCACGGCGTCGTCTACCGCGCCCTGGACCAGCAAACCGGCACGCACGTCGCTGTCAAGTGCCTCCACCCGGAATTCGCCAGCGATCCCGCGTTGAAAGCCCGCATGCGGCGCGAGGCCAGCGCCATGGGGGCGCTGTCCGGCACCAGCGCCACGCACGTCTTCGCCTTCACCGAGGCGCCCGACGGCACGCTCTGCATCATCATGGAGTTCCTGAAGGGCAGCGATCTCGAGACGACGCTGCGCCAGCTGGAGGCACAGCACCAGCGGCTCCCGCTGGCCCAGCTCCAGGAGTTCTTCCGTCCGATCGTCGACACCCTCGACGCCGCGCACGCGCGCGGCATCGTCCACCGCGACCTGAAGCCCGCGAACATCTTCGTCCTCGAGAGCGACGCGGCGAGTCCTTCCTCTTCTTCTTCCTCGCCGCCCTCGCTAGACGCTTCAGGTGATTCAGCTCACATCGGCGGCGATCTCGCCCACCCCGCGGCCGGCCCGGGGCAGTCCCCGGGCGGCGGCGCGCAGGGCAGCGCCGCCGCCGCGGCGCGCGGGGGCGTGCGCCTGCTCGATTTCGGCCTTGTCAAGGTCATGCAGGCCGATCCCCTCACCCGCGAGGGAGCGATCCCGGGCTCGCCCAGCTACATCGCGCCCGAGGTCTGGAAGGGACGGCCCCAGGAGATCGACCACCGCATCGACATCTACTCGCTCGGGGCGGTGCTCTTCCGCGTGCTGGCGGGCCGCGTGCCGTTCTCCGGCGCCAGCCGGGTCGATATCCTGCTCGCCGCCGCCCGTGGCCCACGGCCGAGCCTGTACGCTGTACGGCCCGACCTACCGCCCGAGGTGGACGCCTGGGTCGCCCGGGCGCTCGCCGTCGCCCCCGAGGAGCGCTTCCAGGACGTCCGCGCGCTCTGGAGCGCGCTCGGGCCGCTCCTCGAGCGCGCCGCGCAGGCCGAGGGCGTCGCAGCCCGTCCCTGAGCATGTCCCCCCACCCGAGCGCCTTGCGACGCAGGAAGCCGCGCTGATAGCGTGTTCCAGACCATGTCTGAATCGAGGGCCGCTGGATGAGCTCCTCGCCCGGCCTCTTGCAGCCGAATACGCGGTTCCGCAACCGCTATCAGGTCTTGCGCGTCATCAAGGCGGGCGGCATGGGCGCCGTCTACGAGGTGATGGACGACGTCACCGCGACGCGCCGCGCGCTCAAGGTGATGCTGCCCAGCCTCCTCGACAGCGAGGAGCTGCGCGCCCGCTTCGCCCTCGAGGCGCGCATCACCGGCATCATCGAGAGCGACCACATCGTCAGGACCTCGGACGCCGGCGTCGACGACGAGACCGGCACGCCGTTCATCGTCATGGAGCTGCTGCGCGGCGAGGAGCTCGGCAGCCTCGTCAAGAAGCGCGGCCCCCTCCCCGCCGAGGACGTCGCGCTCTACCTGTTCCAGGCCGCGCTCGCGCTCGACAAGACGCACGCCGCGAACATCGTCCACCGCGACCTCAAGCCGGACAACCTGTTCGTCACGGTCCGCGACGACGGCTCCCCGTGCGTGAAGATCCTCGACTTCGGCATCGCCAAGGTCATCGAGCAGCACCACGCCTCCACGCTGACGCGGCAGATGCTCGGCACGCCCGTGTACATGGCGCCGGAGCAGATCCGGGCCGAGCGCAACATCGGGCCGCGCGTCGACATCTACGCCCTCGGGCACGTCGCGTACGCGATCCTCGTCGGCGAGTCGTACTGGGCCCAGGAGGCCGAGGTGATCCCGTCTCCGTACCTGCTCGCGTCAGAGCTCCTGCGCGGCGCGACGGAGCCGCCCAGCACCCGCGCAGCGCGCCGGCGCTCCTCGGCGTTGCCTGCCGAGTTCGACGGCTGGTTCCTCAAGGCGACGGCGGTCAAGGCGGAAGACCGCTTCGAGCGCGCGTCCGTGGCGGTGACCGCGCTCGCCGCCGCGCTCAACGTCGCGCTCCCGCGGACGCCGCGCGCCGTGCTCCTGCCGGATCCGCCGCCGCCCGGCGCCATCCCGACCCCGACCCCGACCCCGAGCCCGACCCCGAGCCCGACCGACCCGACGCAGCCCTCGCGGCCCGGCGTGGCGATGGGCTTCGCCGATGTGCCGACCGTCACCGTGCCCGAGCTGGCCAGGACGCCCTCGTCGTACCGGGGCCCGAGCCCCGCGCCGCCCACCGTGAAGGCCCCGGAGACGCGACCCCGGCCGTCGTCGATCCCGTCGTCGATGCCCTCGCCGCTGCCGCCCTCGCTCGAAGCGCCGAGCCGGACGAGCGCCTCCGGGGGCGAGCCGTCGCGGAGGACCGATCCGACGTCGCGGCGCGACCGCGTCCCGCAGCGCCGGTTCCAGGTGCGGCCCGACACCGCGACAGGGGTGCTCCACGTGAAGGTCTGGGGGTTCTGGGACGTCGACGAGGGCAGAGCGTACCTCGACGATTTCCGCCAGAAGGCCTCGACGCTGCTCCACCTGGGCAAGCCCTGGTACGTGCTCGCGGACATCGCGGATTTCCCGCCGCAGAAGCCCGACGTGAGCCCCTACGTCGAGCAGACCATGGCCTACGCCGTCGAGCACGGCATGCGCAGGGCGGCGAACCTCGTGAACAGCGCGCTCTCCAAGATGCAGATCTCCCGCCTGTCGGCCGCCATGGGGCTGCCCGAGTACTCGTTCTTCACCTCGGAGGCCGACGCCCTTGCGTGGCTCCTCAAGGGCTGAGCACGACGACCGAGCACGAGAGCCGAGCGCGCCCAGCCGGACGTGAGCCGGCGGCACCGCCCGGCCGCGCCGCCACCAGAAGGAGGGCCACGCGCGCTCAGCCGAGCACGAACCGGCGGATGCGCCCGGCGAGGCTCCGCACCTTCTCCTCGGCCTCGTTGTAGCGCTCGGCCGCGTCGCGCAGGTGGGCCTGGCGCGAGGCCATGAGCAGGCTGAGCTCGATCACGAGCTGCGGGCGCGCCTCGATGATCGGCTGCAGGGCCTCCTTCGTGATCTCGTAGAGCACCACCTCGTCGACGGCGCGCACCGTCGCGGTGCGCTCCTCGCCCGTGAGCAGCGCGAACTCGCCGAACACGGCGCCCTTCTCGAGCGCGGCGACGGTCGAGTCCTGCCCGTCGGGGTGCCGCACCAGGACCTCGACCGCGCCGGAGGCGACCAGGAACATCGACGAGTCCCGCTGCCCCTGCAGCACGATCCGGTCGAGCGGGCCGTACTCGACCCGGCGCGCTCTCGTCGCGAGCTTGCGGAGCTCGCGATCGAGCAGCGGCTTGAAGACCGGCGTCCGCCGGAGCAGCGTCACGAGGTCCTCGGCGCTCGCCTCGTGCGGGGTGTTGCTCGGCTCGTCGAGCTCGACCTGCTGCGCGGCCCCGTAGCCGTCGCGCCGCTGCAGCGCGGCGAGCAGGGACGAGTTCTTCTCCATGTACGCCTCGAGCAGGCTCGCGTTGCGCGGGATGCACTCGTCGCCCGTGTAGTCCATGAGGTGCCGCTCGGCGGCCCACTTCGCGACGTCGTTCATCGACCTCCGGTACTGCCGGCACGCCGCGGGGAAGATGCCGTCCTGGTCGCCGAAGAGCGCCGTCAGCGCCTCGGGCATGAAGCTGAGCCCGAACAGCCGCACGTCGCCGCGCTGGTGCCAGAGCGCGAAATCGCGCCAGCGCGGGTCGAGGTGCGTGAGCTCCGGGAACGCGAGCGCGCTGTTCTTGAGCACCGCGCGCTCGGCGTCGCGGAACACCCGGTGCCACGTCTCCTGCGCGTTCCACAGGTTGGTCCCGGCGAGCTCGATGGCCTTCTGCAGGTCCGCGTGGTGGGTGTGCAGGAAGGCGAGCGTGGCCTTCTGCTTGCGCATCAGGTTCGTCAGGCTCACGGGCCCCGCCGCGAAGAAGCCGGCCGCGCGCGGCGCGATGTGCCGCATGTCCCAGACCTGCCGCCACGCCGCCACGTCGATCGCCGCCCGGACGGGCGCGAACGCCGGGCTCTTCTCGAACGCCTCGCGCTCCTCCGGCGAGAGCATGTCCGGGTACTCGTCCTTCACGGCCTCGAAGATGCCGAGGCACGTGAGGAGCTCCAGGTAGAGCCCCACCCGGAGCAGCCAGCGGGGATCGGGCAGGTTGCGCCGGTGCTGCTCGAGGTCCTGGTGGATGGCCCGGAGGTACAGAAGGGCCTTGTCCATGCCGATGGTCAGCACGGGGAACCACGGGTGATAGCCGACGTGGAGCTCGTCGATCCCGAGCGCCCGCTGCTGGATCTCCGTGTCCGCCTTGACGAGCCGGTCGAGCAGGCGCGTGTAGAGCGAGCCGAAGCGGCCGGTGTCGAAGATCTCGATGTCCGTCGACTCGGAGCAGACCGTCCTGCCCGCCTCGCTGAGCCGGATCTCGACCCGGAGCTGCTGCCGGAACAGGCTCGCGAACGTGAACGGGTCGGCGCCGTCCGGGATGCGCTCCCGGAACGACGCCGGCAGGTCGACCCAGTGGTAGCCGCCGCCGGTCTCCTCGCCCGGGGGGTGCGGCACGAGCTGCCGCGCCGGCGCGATCGTCGCGACGTAGACCGTCTGATGGAACGAGTTCCACGGGGCGGGCTCGAGCATCGGGACGGGGTACGACGACGTCGAGACGATCTGCGGGCTGAGCGGCAGGTCCATGATGCCGGGCACCGGGCACGGCTCGCCGTCGCCGGGGCTCGCCGGGAGGAACCACGCGGACATGGTGACCTCGAACGGCCGCTCGAAGGGGGCGACGAACGCGTACAGGTTGCGCAGCCGGTACAGCAGCCACACCTCGTCGCCGAGCTCCGCCGGGTCGCCCGAGGTGTTGATGCAGCCGACGCGCTCGCTGCACCCGTGCCCCGGATAGAGCGCCTCGTCGACGGGCCGCTTGCCGGGCTCGAACGGGATCAGCTCCAGCGCCGGCGAGAGCTCGGCGGACTCCTCCTCCGGGCTCTGTCGCGCCTCGAGCTGGCGCAGGTACTGGCGGACCCGGGCTAGCTTGTCCTCCCAGTCCATGCCTTCGACGCGGCTCATCAGCAGCCGCTTGAACTGCCTCTGGAACTCCTTCGGGGTCATCATGCTGCGTCCACCTGAGTTGACGGGGGCCAGACAGCCGCCCTCCGCGAGAGCTTACCGGCTCCGCGGGCGCCGCGTTTCCCGATCAGCGCGCTCGACGCGCTCAACGCCCGCAGCGCGGCCGCGCGAGCCCCTTGCGGCGCCGCGTCTCGGAAGGTACGGGCTTGCCCCCTATGGCTATCGAGCTCCGCGAGCTTCGGAAGGGCGACAGGAAGGTCCTCAAAGACTTCCTGAACGTGGTCGACACGATCTACGAGGGTGAGCCCAACTATATCCGCCCGCTCGACCTGGACATCTCCGATCGGCTCGACAAGAAGAAGAACCCGTTCTTCGAGCACGCCGAGGGAACGGCCTGGGTGGCGTACAAGGACGGGCGGCCGGCGGGCCGGATCACCGCGCAGGTCGATCACGAGCACCTGAGAGTCCACCAGGACGAGACAGGCTCGTTCGGCTTCTTCGACACGATCGACGACGCGGAGACAGCGCAGGCGCTGCTCGCCGAGGCCGCAGGCTGGCTGCGCGCGCGCGGGATGAAGCGCATGCGGGGCCCCTACTCGCTCTCGACGAACGAGGAGATCGGCTGCCTCATCGAGGGCTTCGAGCTCCCGCCGGTGATGATGATGCCCTACCACCGGCCGCACCAGCGCCGGCTCGCCGAGGAGGCCGGGCTCGAGAAGGTGAAGGACCTCTATGCGTGGGGCTACACGGTCGGCGACGTCCCCCCCCGGGCGCTGAGGGCCCACGCCGAGGTCCTGGCGATGCCGGAGGTGCACACGCGCTGCGGCGATCCGAAGAACCTGAACCGCGACATCCGCATCCTCATGGACGTCTACAACGACGCCTGGAGCGACAACTGGGGCTTCGTCCCGATGACCGAGAAGGAGCTCCTCAAGTGGTCGAAGGACGTGCGGCTCATCCTGCTGACCGAGCTCACGAAGATCACGTTCATCGACGGCGAGCCGGCCGCCGTGGCGCTCGGGCTGCCCGACCTCAACCAGCTGATCAAGGACTTCCACGGCAAGCTCCTCCCGACCGGGGTCTTCAAGCTGCTGTGGCGGCTGCGCGTGCGCGGCCCGAAGCGCGGGCGCCTCGTCGTGCTCGGCATCCGCAAGAAGTGGCGGCACGTGCGGCGCTATGCCGGGCTCAGCGCGTTCCTCTACGTCGAGATGAACCGCGCGGCGCAGCTGCTCGGCATGACGGGCGGCGAGCTCGGGTGGACGCTGGAGGACAACGCCGCCATCAACGCGGGCATCCGGCTGATGGGCGGCCGGGTCCACAAGAAGTACCGCGTCTTCGAGCGGGCGCTCTGAGCTGCGCGGTCGAGAGCGCCTCGGGCGGAGGCGGCGGGAGCGGGAGAGAAGGAGCGGATCGATGAGGGTGCTGGTCACGGGCGCGAGCGGGTTCCTCGGCTCGCATGTCACCGAGCAGCTCGTGCAGAAGGGGCACAGCGTCGTCGCCCTGGTGCGGCGCTCGTCGAGCACGAAGTTCCTTTCGTCGCTGCGCGGCGTCGAGCTCGCGTACGGCGCCATCGAGGACGCGGAGAGCGTCCGCCGCGCGGTGGTCGACGCGCCGGGCGTCGACGCGATCGTGCACTCGGCCGGGCTGGTCAAGGCGCGCGACGAGGCGGAGTTCTTCCGGGTCAACGTCGGCGGCACGCGGAACATGCTCGACGCCGCGAAGGCGGCGCGCCCGACGACGATGAAGCGCTTCGTCTTCGTCTCGAGCCTCGCCGCGGTCGGCCCGAGCCACGACGGTCGCCCCGTCGCGGCCGACGCGCGCCCGGCTCCGGTGACGCGCTACGGGCGCTCGAAGCTCGAGGCGGAGCGGCTGGTCCTCGCCGAGAAGGACGCGCTGCCCGTGGTCGTCCTGCGCCCCCCGATGATCTACGGCCCGCGCGATCAGGAGTCGTTCGCGTTCTTCCAGAGCGTCGCGCGCCGCTTCCTCCCGATGCTCGGCGACGGCAAGAACACGCTGAGCGTCATCTATGCCGCCGACGCGGCCGCCGCGTGCATCCGGGCGCTCGAGAGCGACGTGCCGAGCGGCCGGGCTTACTTCATCGACGATGGCCGCGTCTACGTGTGGCGCGACATGCTGGCGGACGTGGAGGCGGCGATCGGCGCGCGGGCGTTCGTCCGGGTCGGCGTGCCGTTCCCGCTCGTGCGCGGCGCCGCGCTCGCGAGCGAGGGGATGAGCCGCCTCACCGGCAAGCCCGTGATGCTGACGCGCGACAAGCTGAACGAGCTCGCCGCGTCGCACTGGGTATGCGACTCGGCCGAGGCCCGCAGGGAGCTCGGGTGGGAGCCCCAGGTGAGCTGGGCCGAGGGGACGCGCCGCGCCGTCGCCTGGTACCGCGAGCACGGCTGGCTGTGACGTGGCGCCGCGCCGTGCGCCGTTTGACGCTCGGCCGCGGCCTCCGTACCGTGATCGCATGTCGCGCAGCACGTCGGCAGCCCCGGCCCTCATCGCGGTGGCGCTCGGCCTGACGGCCGCACCCGTGCAGGCCGACGGGCCGGCTCGCGGCGCGGAGGCGGCGGAGGCTCCGCGCGCCGCCCCGGCGGAGGCCCCGCGGGCGAGCGACGGCGCGGCGGCGGCTCCTCGCGCCGCCCCGGCGGCCGCCGCGCCCCGCTCAGCCCTGCGCGGCGCCGTCGTGGTGGCGGTGGACGACGCGAGCGCCGACGCGGCGCGAGCGCTCGCGCGCGCGATCTACCGCGACCCCGCGCTTCGCCCGCCCATCGACGAGGCGGCGGCGCAAGCGCTCGCCGGCGAGCCCCCGCGGCCGGACGCGCCGGCCGCCGTGAAGGAGCTCGCGGAGGTGCGCCGCTCGGCCGGGCGCGCCGAGTCCGAGCCGGTCGCGCGCGGCCTGCTCGCGTCGCTGGGCGCGGGCGCGGGCGCTGCGCTCGTCGTGGCGGTGACCACGCCGCAGGCTCACCCGGTGGCGCGCGTGCTCCGGGTCGCCGGCGCGAGCTACGCGCCCATCGAGCTCGGCGCGACGGTCCAGCGGACCGCGGAGGGCGCGACCGCCCCCGCCGCGGCGACCTTCGACTGGCCGGGCGCGGCCGCGGCCGTCCGCGCGCTGCTCGCCGGAGAGGAACGACCTCCGGGCCCGGCGACGCCGCCCGGGCCCGCGCGCGCGCCGTCGCGGAGCGGGCCGCTGAGCGCCGACGCGCGCGCGGGCGTCGACCTGACGTCGAAGGCTCCGGACGGGCGGCGCTCGGTGTGGAGCTCGCCCTGGTTCTGGGGGCCGCTCGCGGGCGTCGCCGCGGCGGGCATCGCGGTGCTGGTGCTCTCCCAGACCGGCGGTGACGGCGACATGGTGCACCTCCGCGGTCGGATCGCGCCATGACGTGCTCCTCTCGGCGCAGCCCGGCTGCCGCGTTGGGCCTGAGGCTCGCGGCGCTCGTGTGCCTCGCCCTCGCCTCCGCGCCCGGGCTCGCCGCCGCCGCGCCCCGGATCTACGACGCGGCGGCAGCGCCGCTCGACGGCAAGTCCGCTCCGGCCATTCCGCCGCCGCCGCCGGAGTACCACACCGAGGACCTCGGCTGGATCGAGTTCGCCTACCGCCCGTCGACGCGCGACCGCGTCCGCCCGTTGATCGTCCACGCCGGCGCGATCCGCGCCGAGCTCAGCGCCCTGCTCGGCCGCGAGGCGCTGGTCGCCCCCGTGAAGGTCCGGATCGCCGCCGTCCCCGCGGAGCTCGACAACCTCGTCCCCGGCGGGCTCGAGAGCACCGCGACAGCCGCCTCGTTCGGCGCGCTGCGGCTCGCCGTGCTGAGCGCTTCTCCCCGGAACGGCCTCGCCGCGCCCGATCTGGAGAGCGCCTTCCGTCACGAGCTCGCGCACCTCGCGCTCGACGAGGCCACGGGCGGCGCGCCGCTCCCGCGCTGGTTCCACGAGGGCTTCGCCGCCTACGTCGCGGGCGATCACGCCGCGGGCCGCGCGCAGCGGCTCTCCGTCGCCGCGCTCCGCGGGCGCCTCCTCCCGCTCGACGCGCTCGAGGCGAGCCTGCCGGGCGCCGGCGATGCGCCCGGGTCGGTGGCCTACGCGCAGTCGGCCGACGTCCTCCGTTTCCTCGTCGAGGGGGAGCGGCGCCAGGGCTTCACGCGCGCCCTCGACGCGGTGCGCGCCGGCGCGCCGCTCGCGAGCGCGCTCGAGGCCGCCTATGCCTCGACAGGCCACGAGCTCGAGCTCGCCTGGCGCACCGACGTCGCGCGCCGCTACGGCTTCGTCCCGGTGCTCCTGGGCTCGCTGCTGGTGCTCGGGCTGCTCGTCGCGGGCGCCCTCGGCGTGCAGCGGCTCCGCGGCCGGAGGTCGCCGGCGCCTCCTGCGCCGCACCGGCGGCTGCGCGCGGCGCCGGAGGCGCGCCACCGGCCCGCGCGCGCTTCCACGGCCCAGCTCGTGGCCACGCTGGGCGCGCGTCACCGCAGCGACTCGGACGGCGACGCGGGCGTCCCGAAGGTGGAGCACAACGGCCAGTGGCACACGCTGCACTGAGCAGGGCGGAGGGCGGCGGATGAGCGCGACAGAGAGCGGCGCACCTCGCTCCGATCGCGCGCGGCAGCAACGCCGCCTGCTCGATCTCGCGCTCGGCGCGGCCTGGCTCGTCGGCCTCGGCGCGGCCCTGCAGATCCTCTCCGTGCTCCTCTCGTCGAGCCCGCTCGCGGCCGCCCTCGCCGGCGCTGTCGTCGCCGACCTCGGCGCGGTGCGGGCCGGCGTGCAATGGACCGACCCGGTGGAGCGGGAGGCCCCTGGCCACCGCGCGCGCGTGGCCCGCCTCGTCGGCGTCGGCGCGGCGCTCGGCGCGCTCGCCGTGCTGCTCACGCTGGGCATCTCCCTCGCCCTCGGCTGGGCGACCGCCGAGGCCGGCGAGCCCTCGGTGGGCTTCGCCTTCGCCGTGGCGCGCGCGATCGCCCTCGCCGTCCGCGACGAGCTCCTGCTCTCGGGCATCCCGTTCGCCACGGCGGCGCGCGCCGGCCTCTCGAGCCGCTACGCGGTCGCCTTCTCCGCCCTCGCGCACGGCGCCGCCCTCGGCCTCGCGCCGGGCGCGACCGCCTCGAGCTTCGTCCTCGCCGCCGCGCTCGGCGCGCTCGCCGCGGCGCTCTTCCGCCGCGGTCGCGGCGCGTTCGCCGCGATCGCCGCCCACGCCAGCTTCACCGCGCTCGCGGGCGCGGGCCTGCGCGGCTCGCTGCTCGACGTCACGTGGGCCGACGGCGCGCTCGCCGCGGGGACGCGCGCCTTCGGCCCGCCTGCCTGGGTCGCCGCGGCCGTGCTTGCGCTCCTCGCCGCGCTCGTCCTCCGCGCCGGCGCGCCCCGCCCCGGCCGGCCTGCGCCGTGAGCGCCGCGCCCGTCGCGCTCCCCACCGCGCGCCGCGCCCGTCGCGCTCCCCGCCCCGCGCTCCGCGCCCGTCGCGCCGGCCTCCGGTGAAGCTCGCCGCCTCGCGCGGCGCAGCCGCGTCGCGCTGACGGTCCGGACAGCGACGCTGGAACTGCCGTTCTCATCGAAGCTGCGCAATCGATCCCTCGATTCCGGCGTTCGACACACGAGCGTCCGCCGGATCGACACCGGCATTTCACAGCGCCGTGCGAGTAAGGGCCGCACGGCGCGGATCGCGGGCCTCACGCGCAACGTCCCACAGCGCCGCACCCCCCGGACACGGCTATGTCATATTTCAGCGCACCGCGTCAAATCCACGTTGACGCGACGCCTTCGAGGAATCAACGATCGGGTATGTACTGGGAAAGGATCGGTCGGATCGCGCCGGTTGCGCTGCTTGTCCTCGCGTCGACGGGGTGCGGCATGGCGACGATGGTCGACACGAACACGCGCTCGATCCAGGCGACCACGGACGAGATGCGGCGCACGCGCGCGGTGATCGAGGGTTCGACTCAGGCGCTGCGGGACTCGCAGGAGAGCCTCGATGGGCTGGCCGAGCTGCGCCAGCCGATGGAGAAGGTCGCCGAGATGCAGGAGGCGATGGAGCGGCTCGCCGAGCTCAAGGGGTCGATGGACGCGATGCAGCAGAGCCTGCGGGAGACCGCGAGCCTCGAGCAGTCGATGGATCGGCTGAGCGAGATGAAGGCCACGATCGCGGCGATGAACGAGAGCCTCGCCGGCATCCGGGGTCCGCTCACGGACGTCGCCGCCCTGAACGCCCCGATGCGCGACGTCGCCGCCCTGAACGCCCCGATGCGCGACGTCGCCGGGCTGAAGCAGCCGATGGAGCAGGTCGCGACGCTGCGCGAGCCGATGCGGGAGGTGAGCAAGCTGTCGGCGCCGATGGAGGAGATGAGCCAGCTCGGGAGCGACGCCTCGCGCCAGACCGGCCTCGTCGCCCTCGGTCTGCTCGGCTGGGGGCTCGTGACGTTCCTCGGCGTGTACTTCGGCGTCCAGGCGGGCACCCGCCGCCAGCAGCGCCTCGCGCAGGGCGACGGCGACTCGAGCGCGGCCCCGCCGCAGCCGAGGCCCGTCTCCCGCATCCTCGGCGAGAGCCGGAGCTTCGAGCGCCGGGCGCAGGTCAAGTCGACGTGAGCGAGCCCTGACCGGCGCGCCGTCCGGCGGGCGGAAGACGCAGTCGTCCTCCGCCCGCCGGCCAGCTGCGATCTCCCCTCAACCGCCGGTCAACGATACATATCCCAGAACGTCGACATGCGATCGGCCTGCCCCGCAGTGAACGCGTCCATGCAGGCGTCGTCGGTGTAATCCATGAAGTTCCTGATCGGGTCGACACCACGTACGTTTCTGCAGCTGTCCCGGCCGGTCGGGCAGCCATACGCGGCACTCTTCTCCGCCGCCGTGTCAGCGATTTCGTCCCCGTCCTTGCTGCAGCCGCCCTGGAACGTGTGGTAGAGGCCAAGCCAGTGTCCCACCTCGTGTGTCGCCGTATCTCCCAGGTTGTACGGCGACGCGGAACCACCGGGCAACGAGCTGAAAAGCACGACGACCCCGTCGCTCTGCGGACGCGCCGTGTATTCCGAGGGGAACGTGGCCCAGCCGAGTAGACCGCCGCTCAGGTTGGCCGTGTAGAGGTTGAGGTGATCGGACTCACCGACGCGAAGCGCTCTCTTGGCGTTCTGCTCGGCGGTGCTGCCCGCCCCCATGGTGTACCAGGTCGCGTTCGTCGTCCGGTCGGTCGAGACCAGCTCGAAGCGGAAGCGGGTGCTCGCGTAAGCGGCGTTGAGCACCGCGATCTGCTCCGTGATCATCGCGTCGGTCACGTCGCCGTTCGAGATGCCCGCGCCCTTGTTGATGACGTGGAAGTGCACGGGGATCGTGACCGGCGTGCCCGCGGTGAACCCGGCCTCCAGCCGGCTGCGGACGGCCAGATCGACCACCTCCCGCTCCGCCGCGCTCAGATCGACGGTCCCGCAGTTGCGCCGGAGGGGGGCCGGGGCCGCCTCCACCTCCTCGGGCTCGACCTCCGCGGCGCCCGGAGTCTCCTCCTCCGGGATCGACGTGTCGACGCTGCACGCGGCGGCGCTCAAGGCAGCGGTCACGAATAAAGCAAGTACCCCCGCACACGTCCGAGCTCGCATGGACATTCTCCTTGGTTCAGGCCCCGCAAAGGAAGCAGGAATATATATCCAACGTGACAATCAGTTCAATTCGAAAAGACCGATCCGCTCAAGACGACAAGGTGAGATTCCACGTCTTGGTCGTCTCACGCCATTCGATGGAACGACGGCTGGACTCTCGATACGCGCACGGCGCCATGACGCGGCGCAACGACGTGCGCCGAGCGGACACGCCGGCTGCTCCAACCTGGATCGATCGCTCCATTATGGAGCACACGGCGACCGTCCGATCGGACCGAGTGGCGCACGACTCGAGATCAGTACGCGACCCGGTGTTGGCCGCTCCACTGTCCATGTTTCAGCGTTCTATCCCCGCGGGTCGCCGGGGATCTCCTGCAGGTTTCCAGGAGTATTCCTGATGAGTCCGCATCGCGGCTCATCCGCCTGGCTTGTGCAGTTCAAGCCGCGCTTGAATACCGGCGCACGAGGTTGCCCAACTCGCCATCTGCCACGTTCTCAGCTTCGGTCCTGGGCCGCCGCTCGTCTCCTGCCCGGCGTCGCGCTGCGCTTCGGGGCTCGCGGCCCGAGCGAGATGACGTCGCCCTCGCCCGGCGAGCTCGCGGCGCCGGTGATCGCGCCGCGCGCGGGGCAGCGCGGCGATCTCGGCCGCCGTCGAGCGATCTCACTCACGCCGGCGCGCCGGCGGCCCGGGCGCTGCGCGCCCGGCGAGCTCCGTGCATCCTGATTGCAGTACCGTCCGGGCGACGGTAGATGTCTCGCATGGCGCGTTCCAGAGCAGGTCAGTCCGCGGATCAGCTCCGCGAGCAGATCCGGGCGACCGGCCTGCGGGCCACCTCGCCGCGGATCGCCGTGCTGCAGAGCCTCGGCCGCTCGCGGACGCCCGTCAGCCACGCCGAGCTCGCGGCCGAGCTCGCTCCCAAGGGGTGGGATCGCGCCACCATCTACCGGAACCTCATCGACCTCACCAACGTGGGGCTCGTGCGCCGCACCGACATGGGCGACCACCTCTGGCGGTTCGAGCTGCGCCAGGGCACCGGCGAGCACGCGGCCGACGAGCACCCTCACTTCATGTGCGACACGTGCGGAGACGTGCTCTGCCTCCCCGACGAGAGCATCGAGATCAAGGCAGCGCGGGGCGCGCCGCGCGCGCTGCGCCGCAAGGGCCTCCAGATCCAGATCAAGGGCCGCTGCGACCGGTGCGTCCAGGCCTGAGCCGCGCGGGAGGGGCGCCGCTCAGCAGGAAGGCGCGGCCGCGGCGGTTTCCTGCATCTCGATTGCAACATCAATTTGATGTTGATTGGGGTCCGTGGCTCGGGCATAGGCCACGGCGCCCATGCTCGCGCTCGTCGTCGCCGTGTCGATCGCTGGCCTCGCCGCGGGGCCGCTCCTCGTGGCGCTCGGCCGGCGCCGGGCGCTGCCGACGTCCGCGCTCGACGGGCTGACGCTCGGCCTCGTCCCCGCCCTGGTCCTCTCGCGCCACCTGCCGCACGCGGTCGAGGAGATCGGGGCGCAGGCGGTCCTCTGGGCGGCGCTCGGGTACGCGGCGCTCTGGCTCACCGAGCACCGGCGGCGCGGCACCGGCGAGGTGCTGGGGCGGGAGATCGCGTTCTCGGCGCTCGCCGTGCACGGCCTGCTCGACGGCGCCGGGCTCGCGCTGGCCGCGGCCGCGGCCTCGGCCGACCGGCGCGCGGACGGGGCGATCTTCGCGGTCGCCGTCCTCGCGCACCGCCTGCCGGAGGGGCTGTCGCTCGCGGCGCGCTTCCTGCCCGCCTGGGGGTGGCGGCAGCTCGCCGCGCGCCTCGGGCTCCTCGCGCTGCTCACGCTGCTCGGCGCCCTGCTCGGCCAGCGCTTCATGGAGGGCCTGCCCCACGAGTCGCTCGAGGTGTTCATCACGTTCGGCCTCGGCGTCCTCCTGCGGCTCGTCGTCCACACGCACGAGCCCCCGCCGCGGAGCCGGGCCGCGCGGACGGCGAGCGCCATCGCCTTCGCCTCGGGCCTCTGCGTCGCGCTCGCGCTGCCGAGCCCGGAGAGCTTCTTCACGCGCGCCCACCCGCCCGAGCTGACGATCGCCGAGTCGCTCGGCCCGCTGTTCGTCGCGACGGCGCCCGCCATGCTCGCCGGGCTCGCCGCGGCGGGGCTCCTGCGCGCGCTGGTCCCGCGCCGCGCCGCCGGAACGCTGCGCGGCGGCGCCGCGCCGCTCCGGGCCGCCCGCGGGGTGCTCGCGTCGCCGATGCCCGCCGGCTCCCGCGGCGTCGCGCCGCTCCTGCGGCGGCTCCTGCTCGCGGGCGCGCCGGTCGCCGCGGTCGTCGCCGTCGGCCCCGGCGCGCCGGAGCTCGGCGTCGGCAGCGCCCTGCTCTCGCTGCGGCTGCTCGGCCTGCCGCTCACCGCGGCGCGCGTCGCCGGCGGCGCGCTCCTCGCCGTGCTGGTCGCGCTCCTCGTCGCCCGGGCGGCCGGCGCGCCCGGCTCCGGCGCAGCGCCGCGCGGCAGCGAGCCGCCCGGCTCCGGCGCGGCGCCGGGCGCGCGGCTCCGCGCCGCCGTCGCGGAGGCCGTTGGTCCGGCGCTCGATCGGGTGGCCGCCTGGTACCTCGTGGGCCTCGTCGTCGCCGCCGTCCTCGAGGCGACGC
The DNA here is from genome assembly GCF_051530195.1 of Sorangium sp. So ce321. Classification (NCBI taxonomy): domain Bacteria; kingdom Pseudomonadati; phylum Myxococcota; order Polyangiales; family Polyangiaceae; genus Sorangium; species Sorangium sp. So ce321. The sequence goes on from NZ_CP150329.1 coordinate 11,814,084, forward strand.
TCGCGCCGGCCGCGGCGCGCGCGCTCGGCGCGCCGGCCGACGTCGTGGTGAGCGCGCTCGTCGCGCTGCCCCTCCACGTGTGCGCGCAGGGCGCCACGGCGGTCGCCGCGGTGATGATCCACAAGGGGTTGTCGGCCGGCGCGGCGCTCGCGTTCCTCATGGCGGGGCCCGCGACCAACCTCGCGGTGCTCGCCGCGCTGAGGCGCTCGCTCGGCGCGCGCGTCGCCGCCGCCATCGCGCTCTCCAGCGTCGGGCTCGCCGTCGCGGCCGGCCTCGCCGCGAACGTCCTCATCCCCGGCGCCGCGGTCCCGGAGCTCCACGCCCTCGCGGCGCGCGAGCGCGCGCCCGTCGAGTGGGTCTGCGCGGCGGCGCTCGGCGCGCTCCTGCTCTCGGGCTTCGCGAGGCTCGGGCCGCGCGCGTGGCTCGGCAGCATGGCCGGCGCGAGCGACGAGCCCTCGCCCGGCCCGGCGGCGCCGCACGCCTGCGACGCGCACGCGCGCTCCGGCGACGCGCCCGACGCGCCGGGCGCTCGCGTGGAGCACGCGCACGCGCGCGCCGGCGCGCCGCCCGTCTGAGCTCGGAGACCCCGGAACGTCGTCGCGGCGGGCGTCGCTCGCCCGCCGGCCCGCCGCTCAGCGGATCCAGTACGTGCCGAGGAGCACGAGCACCATCGCCCAGAACACCACGCCGACCCCCGCCGCGACGAGCGTGGCCAGCGGCAGCCGCCTGCCGTGCTGCATGAGCCGGCCGAGCGTTCCGGCGGAGCCGCCGCGCAGGAGGCCGCTCTCCGGCGCGAGGCGCAGCCTGTCGCCGAAGCCGATGTCCGAGGCGCGCCGTCCCTTCTGCCCCCGGAAGCGCGCGGCGCGCAGCTCGCGGAGCACGGCCTCGAGCTCCCGGGCGAGGATGCCCGCCGAGGAGATCCGGTCGTCGCGCTCGCGCTGAAGGCAGGCGTCGACGACGTGGCAGAGCCGCGGCGGGAGCCCCGGCCGGCGCTGGGCGATCGGATCGCAATCCGTGCTCAGGATGCGGACCATCAGCGCGTTGTAGTTCGGCGCCTGGTGCGGGAGCGTCCCGGTGAGCGCCTCGTACATGACGATGCCGAGCGACCAGATGTCGGCGCGCCCGTCGAGGTCGTCGCGCCCCGCCGCCTGCTCGGGCGCCATGTAGGCCGGCGAGCCGACGACGCAGCCCGTGTGGGTCAGCGCGAAGCTGTGCTCCTTCTCGAGCACCTTGCTGATCCCGAAGTCGAGGATCTTCCCGACGAGCTCGCCCAGGTGGTTGCGGTGCACGTAGATGTTCGCGGGCTTCAGGTCGCGGTGGATGATCCCTTGCTGGTGGGCGATGTCGAGCGCCCGCGCGAGGCCGATGAAGAGCTCCACCAGCGTCTCCGGCTCGATGGTGCGCTCGCGCCGCAGCCACTCGTCGAGCCCCTCCCCGACGAGCAGCTCGAACACGAGGAACGGCGAGCCGTCCTCGGCCTGACCGAGGTCGAGGATCTCGACGATGCTGGGGCTCCGCACGCGCCCGCTCGCCTTCGCCTCGTTGAAGAAGCGCTGGAGCGCGATGGCGTCCTCGGCCACCTCGGGGCGCATCACCTTGAGCGCCACGTCGCGATCGATGAGCTCGTTCTTCGCAGCCCACACCGACCCGCTGGCGCCTCGGCCCAGGAGCTTCACGAGCCGGTAGCGAGACTGGATAAGATCGCCGGGGTTCACTGCTACGCCGAGGTGTTTCCGGGAAGAGGGTGCCTTACCCCCGACCCACGTCCGGGAAGGGGCGGAGGATAACCCGGCGCCCAGGCGAGCGGTATCGCGCGCCGTGAGCTCCAGCAGGAGACAAAAGTTCAAGAGGCGAGGAACCGAGGAACCAACAGCCCGCCTCTCGGCCCAGCCCCCGGAGCTAGCGCATGGAAGCCCTGGATACGTCGGTGTCCCGGCGCTTCGCCCTGGCACCTTCGGCGCCGGACGAGCACGGCAGCGAGCGTGGGAGACGGCGGGGCGCGAGGGTCACAGCGCAATTTTCTCGTGCGCCGGACCCTGCGCCCCTCGGGTGGGGTGGCTCAGACGTCGTAGTAGAGGAAGAACTCGTGCGGGACCGGGCGCAGCCGGATCGCGTCGACCTCGCGCTCGCGCTTGTAGTCGAGCCAGGTCTTGAGGATGTCGCGCGTGAAGACGTCGCCGCGGAGCAGGAACTCGTTGTCGCGCTCGAGGGCGGAGAGCGCCTCGTCGAGCGAGCCCGGCATGTGCGGCACTTCCTTGAGCTCCTCGGGCGAGAGCGCGTAGATGTCCTTGTCGAGCGGGTCGCCCGGATCGATCCGGTTCTGGATGCCGTCGAGGCCGGCCATCATCATGGCCGCGAAGGCGAGGTACGGATTGCAGCTCGCGTCCGGGAAGCGGACCTCGATGCGGCGGCCCTTCGGGCTGTTGCCGGGCGGCAGCGGGATGCGGATCGACGCCGAGCGGTTGCGGCTCGAGTACGCGAGGTTCACGGGCGCCTCGTAGCCCGGGACGAGCCGGCGGTAGCTGTTCGTCGTCGGGTTGGTGAGCGCGGCGAGCGCCTTCGCGTGCTTCAGGATGCCGCCGATGTACCAGAGGCCCGTGTCGGAGAGGCCGGCATAGCCGTCGCCGGCGAAGAGCGGCTTGCCCTCCTTCCAGAGCGACTGGTGGCAGTGCATGCCGCTGCCGTTGTCGCCGAAGACCGGCTTCGGCATGAACGTCACCGACTTGCCGTGCTTGCGGCCGACGTTCTTGATCACGTACTTGAACCACATGAGCTGGTCGGCCATCGAGGTCAGCGTCGAGAACTTGATGCCGATCTCACACTGCCCGGCCGACGCCACCTCGTGGTGGCCGACCTCGACGCCGATGCCGGTCTCGATCAGCGTGGTCATCATGTCCGCGCGCAGGTCGCCGAGCGTGTCGGTCGGCGCGACGGGGAAGTAGCCCTCCTTGGGCCGGATCTTGTGCCCGAGGTTCACGCCGGACTTGCCGGAGTTCCAGACCGCCTCGTCGCTGTCGATCTCGTAGAAGGCGCCGCGCTGCGAGCTCTCGTAGCGGACCGAGTCGAAGACGAAGAACTCGGCCTCGGGCCCGAAGTAGGTCGTGTCCGCGATGCCGCTCGCGCGGAGGTGGTTCTCGGCCTTCTGGGCGATGTAGCGCGGGTCGCGGCCGTAGGGCTGGCCGGTCACCGGGTCGCTGATCTTGCAGATCATGCTGAGCGTCTTCTGCGCGTGGAACGGATCGAGCTTCGCCGTCGCCGGATCGGGCGTCATCAGCATGTCGCTCGCGTTGATCGGCTGCCATCCGCGCACCGACGAGCCATCGAAGCCGATCCCCTCTTCGAAGATGTCCTCGTTCAGGCGGGACGCCGGGATCGTCGTGTGCTGCCAGACGCCGGGCAGGTCGATGAACTTGAGATCGACAAATTTAACGTCGTTTTCCTTCGCAAACGCGACGACATCTTTCGGCTTCATGATCTTCCTCTACCTCGCTGACTCTCGCTGCTCTCGCTGTGTGTGATTCGGCGGCGCGCGGGCTCGTGCTCGTTGCTCGCTCGTTACTGGTCGCTCGACTCTCGAGCCTGTGACCCGCCGCGAATGCCCTGTGACGCTCTGCCCGCGGCTCGCCTAGATGGCGTCCTCGCCGCGCTCACCCGTGCGGATACGCACGGCTTCCTCGACGGGGACGACGAAGATCTTGCCGTCGCCGATCCGACCCGTCTTGGCGCTCTTCTCGATGGCGTCGATCACGTCGCTGACCATGCTGTCCGGCACGACGATGTCGACCTTCACCTTCGGGACGAAGTCGACGACATACGCCGACCCGCGATAGACCTCCTTCTTGCCGCCGGTCCGACCGAAGCCCTTTACCTCGGTCACCGTCATGCCCTGAATCCCGACCTCGGCGAGGGCGTCCTTGACCTCGTCGAGCTTGAACGGCTTGATGATCGCCTCGACCTTTTTCATTGCGCACGCCTGTGGTGACCGGGTGCTCGCCGGGGTAAAAAGCCCGCACGATCACCCGAAAAGCCCCGCCGGAGCAGAGCCGGTAAAGGGGGGACGCCTCCGCCGGCGACCTCCCGTCGATGTGCCGGACGCCGCCCGGCTCTGATCCGTGACGGGGTCCGCCCGGTCCACCGGGCATTGCCCCGACGTTGTCAACGACTCAGGGACCCATCCAGCAGAGCCGGATCGGCGACCCCTCGCCCCGGGCGCTGGCGCAGCGACCGGAGGTCCAGGCTGGTGTACCCAAGCTCATGTTTCCGGAATGTTTCGCGCACCGTGCGTGCGTGAGAAAAGTGCATCTGGCGTCAGGAAATCGGAGCCGGCTTACTTTTTTCACGGCCCCGCCGGCGAGAGGAGACCCGCTCCCCCGCCCCCTGCCGATGGGTAAGGTTTTCCCCTACCAGGCTCCAGCAGATGGGATTCTCGCCCACCACGCGCCGTCGGGGGTGGGTCACGCCGACCGCGCCCGGGGTTGGGTCCGCTCGTCTGCTCCTGTCAAGGACGAGCTCGCCTCCACGGCACCTTCGGGGTTCCAGCGGCTCGTCGGACGGCCATGGTGCGCTCGCCTTGTTCTTGTGACGCGGCTCGAATAGTCTGCGCTGGCGAATCCAGTCGCGGGACAGCCCTGCCTGATGGCTTTGCCGAACAAAGCGAAGATCCCGGTAGGCACGGTCCTCGCCGGAAAATACCGCATCACACGCGAGATCGGGCGCGGCGGCATGGCCGCCGTGTACGAGGCCGAGCACATCGACATCGGCAAGCGGGTGGCGATCAAGGTGCTCGCACAGGAGCTGACGACCTCCGCCGTTGTGGTCGAGCGCTTCCTGCGCGAGGCACGCGCCGCGGCGTCGATCCGCAGCCCCTTCATCTGCGACGTCTACGACTCCGGCAAGCTCGACGACGGGCGGCCGTTCCTGGTGCTCGAGCTCCTTGAAGGCGAGTCGCTGTACGAGCGCATGACCGTCGTCAGGTACCTCGACCCCGAGACCACCGTCGCGGTGATGTCCCAGGTCTGTCGCGGGCTCACCAAGGCGCACGCCGCCTCGATCGTCCACCGCGACCTCAAGCCGGAGAACATCTTCCTCACGAAGGACGAGGAGGGCCGCCTCTGCGCCAAGATCCTCGATTTCGGCCTGGCGAAGTTCTACGCGCCGGTCGACGGAGGCGACGCGCAGGCGCGCCTCACCCGCGAGGGCGCGGTCTTCGGAACGCCGGCTTACATGAGCCCGGAGCAGGTGCGCGGCCAGGGGGCCGTCGACCATCGCGCGGACCTCTGGGCGCTCGGCTGCATCACGTACGAGTGCCTCACCGGCCGCACCGTGTGGCAGACGGAGCAGGGCGTCGCGATGACCTTCGCGCAGATCGCGAACGCGCCGCTGCCGCAGCCCGCGGCGCTCCGTCCGGATCTGCCCCCGAGCTTCACCGTGTGGTTCGAGAAGGCGCTCGATCGCTCGATCGACCGGCGCTTCCAGACCGCGAAGGAGTTCGCGGACGAGCTCTCGGTCGCGCTCGGCGTCGCGCAGCCGGTGCCCCCGCGCGGCGCGGAGCCGTCGCAGGCTGGGCTCCTCCCGGCGACCAGCGACGCGCCGGTCGACGTGGCGTTCGAGCCGCCGGGCGTCGTCCGCGTGACCCCCAACGAGGCGCGGCGGACCGTGCCCTCGGGCCCGGCGGAGCGCGGGGCGGATCCGTTCGCCGGGATGGATCTCTCCGGCCAGCGCGGCGCCTCGATGCCCGGGCGTCTGAGCCAGGGCGCGGGACAGCAGATCTCGTTCTCGGGGGGCTCGGGCGAGGCCTCGGTCCCCGAGCAGCTCGCGCAGCGATCGACGTCGAGGCGGGGCGGCGCGGGTCGCGCGCTCGTCGTCTTCGGCGTGATCGCGCTCGCCGCGGGCGCCGCGTACGCCGGCTACCGCCAGTTCCTCAAGCCGACGGCCCTGCCGCCCGTCTCGTCGAGCACCGCGCCGCCGCGGTCCCCGACCGCGCCGTCGGCGTCCGCCGTCGCCGACGTGCCGGCGCGCGCCGAGGCCCCGGTCGAGCCGCCCGGCCTGCCCTGGCCGCCGCTCGTCGCGCAGGCGCAGGAGTCGATCGCCGCGGGCGATCTCAAGGCCGCGCTCAAGCACCTGAAGGAAGCCCAGGAGAAGGGCAACCACGCCGTGCCGCGGACCCTGATCGAGCACGTGCAGGTCGCCGTGAAGGAGGCGAGCGGCAAGGCGCCCTGCCGGCTCACCGGCCTCGCCAGGCCGCGCACGCACGATCTCGTGCGCGAGGGCGGCCGCGCCATCGGCGCGAGCCGGCCGTCGATCGCGCTCGGTCCGCGGGGCGCGGTGGTCACCTGGACCGACTCGCACGAGGGCAGCGAGCACGCCTACACGGCGATGCTCGACAGCGCCATGCGGCCTTCATCGCCCGCGCTCGACGTGACGCCCGAGGGCCGCGCCATCGGGCGCCCCGAGCTGACCTCCGTCGGCGAGCGGCTGGTGCTCACGTACTGGGACGGCAAGGGGCCGGAGGCCGGCGTCCACGTGCGCTGGCTCGACGGCGACGGCCGCATCGACGGCCCCGCGATGATGGTCGCCCCCTTCCCTCGCGGCGGGAACTCCTGGCCCTCGCTCGCGCGCGCCGCCGAGGGGTTCGTGATCGCGTGGTCGGACGACGGCGACAACGCCTCCGAGGACCTCTTCATGCGCCGCCTCTCGCCGAACCTCGATCCGGTCGGCGAGATCATCCGGCTGACGGACGTCACCCCGACGGGCCCCTCGAAGCCGCGGGTGCGCTTCCCCTCCATCGCGGTGATGAACGACGTGCTGCACCTCGCCTTCCGCTTCGATCGCGAGCCGGCGCGCCTCATCCAGTACATGCGCCTCGCGCTCGCGAGCGCGGACAAGGGGCTCCCGCCGGCCAGCCCCGGCAAGCGCGCCGACCGCGCGCTCGGCGACCTGTCGCTCGTGAACAGCGATCGGGCTCGCAGCGACAGCCCCTCGCTCGCCTGCGGCGGGGGCAGCTGCTTCGTCGTCTGGCACGGCGAGCCGCCGCTCGGGGGCGCCTCGGCCGCCTACATCGACCCGGCGAAGGGCCAGCCGCTCTGGCGCAAGCGGCTCTCGAAGACCGGCACGCGCCCGTCGATCGCGATCGCGCCGAACGGCCAGGCTCAGCTCGTCTGGTTCGAGCAGGGCCGCATGCTCACCGCGTCGATCAACCGCGACGGCATCGGCACGCCCACGAAGTTCGCGCGCGTGAGCGGCGACCAGCCGGCGCCCTCGATCAGCCCCGGCGCGAGGCCTGGAGAATGGTATGTCGCCTGGCTTGACTACGAGGCGGGTCATCTCGAGCCCTACGCCGCTCGCATCCAGTGCCGGTGACCCCATGCTCATCCTCCCACCTCGAAGCGAGGTCCGCGCCCGTCCGATCGAGACCGAGCGGCTGATCCTCGTGCCGATCGACCCGTCGGACGGGCCCGAGCTCTGGCTCGCGGTCAGCGGCTCGCGCGCAATCCTGCAGCGGTGGCTGCCCTGGGTGCAGTTCCACACGGACCCGGCCGCGAGCGTGCGCTTCGCCGAGGCGTGCGCCGCCGACTGGGATCACGGCCGGGCGCTGCGCTTCGTCATCCGCGAGCGCGCGCACCGCTCGCTCGCCGGGGTGGTCGGGCTCGAGTCGTGCGTGCACCTGCACCGCTCCTGCGAGCTCGGCTACTGGCTGCGCAAGGAGGCGACCGGTCGTGGGCTCATGACCGAGGCGGCGAAGGCCGCGCTCGGGTTCGCGTTCAGCCACATGGGCGCGCACCGGGTGCGGGTTGCGGCCGCGACGGACAACCACGCCTCGCTCGCGGTCATCAGCCGGCTCGGCTTCCGCTTCGAAGGGATCGCCCGGCAGGCCGAGTGGTGCGACGGCCGCTGGCTCGACCACTCCGTCTTCGCGCTCCTGGCGACCGATCCCAGGTAACCCGGGTGACGCGTGACGCGCGCCCGCTCCAGCGCGCGCCGCCTGCGGGCGCCGGATGCGGCCCGTACGCCGCCCGAAGCGCGCTAGCATCCCGATCTTCACCGTGGCCCGCCGTCGTCGCATCCTCCGCTGGCCTCGCGGCACGACGCCGCTCGTTCCGCTCGCGCCCGCGATCGTGATCGTGGTGGGGATCGCCACGGCGGTGGCGATCGCGCTGATCGGCATCAGCCAGCTCGCGAAGATGAGCGATCAGGCCGCGAGCCTGCGCGCGGAGGTGCTGGCCGCGACGCTCGTGGCGCGGCTCCGCGGGACCGCCGAGGGGGAGAGGACGGAGTTCCTGGGGCAGGCGGCGCGGCGGGCGGGGTCGGAGATCCTGCTGGTCGAGCAGAGCGGCCACGTGCTGATCAACGAGAGCTTCGGCGCGCCGGCCCAGGCCGACATCTACCAGATGCTCACCCAGGGCAAGGGCGACGCGACGACCTCGCTCGGCCGCGTCCGGTTCGCGGCGCGCGCGCTGCACCCGCCGCTCTCGAGCCTGTCCGTGATCACCTTCGTCTCGGCGCCGAGCCCGCCGCCCGACTCGATCGCCCTCGGCAACGCCGTCGCGGCCCTCACGACGCTGCTGCTCGGCGTGGCCGTCGCGGTCGCGCTCTCCTTCACCAAGGCGGCGCGCGACGACGTCGACTACCTGCGCGAGCGCATCACGGCGATGGCGCACGGCCACAACATGAGCGGGTCGAGCTCGGACCTCATCCAGATCGAGCCCGTGCCGATCAGGTCGCTCGATCAGGTCGGGCTCCTGACGGCGGCCTTCAACCTGCTGATCACCCGCTTCGCCGCGGCGGAGCGCTCCTACCGGGCCGACCTCCAGCAGGCGTCCGCGATGGATCGAGAGCGCTCGGCGTTCCTCGCGGGGCTCAGCCACGAGCTGCGCACGCCGCTCAACGCGATCCTCGGGTTCGCGCACGTCCTCGAGAGCGAGGTCGACGGGCCGCTCAGCCAGGACGCGCGCGAGGCGCTCTCGGTCATCCGGCAGAGCGGCGAGCACCTGCGCACGCTCATCGACGACATCCTCGATCTCTCGGCGCTCGAGACGGGCAAGCTCCAGCTCTCCCGCCGCGCCGTGAACCTCCGCGTCCTCGTCGATCAGGTGATGCGGGAGGCGTCCGCGGCTGCGCGCGACAAGCCCGTGCAGCTGCGCGTCACCGGCGATCACGGCCTCGTCGCGCACGCCGATCCGCGGAGGGTGCGGCAGATCCTGACGAACCTCGTCTCGAACGCCGTCAAGTTCACGGCGCGCGGCTCGGTGACGGTGCACATCGCGGCGCGCGGCCGCTACGCGGCGATCGTCGTCCAGGACACCGGCCCCGGCATCCCGCCGGAGGAGACGTCGGCGGTCTTCGAGGAGTACCGGCAGACCGGCGACGTGCGCTCTCGCCGGGCCGGGACCGGGCTCGGGCTCTCGATCGCGCGGCGCCTCGTGCTGATGCACGGCGGGACGATCCAGCTCGAGAGCGAGCTCGGGCGGGGCTCGACCTTCACGATCACGCTGCCGATCTGGATCGTCCCGCCCCCGCCTGCTCCTCTGGCCCCGCCCGCGCCCAGCACGGAGCCGCCGCCGGCGGAGCCCGGCGGCAGCCGTCCAGGAGGGAGGGTCGCGTGACCGACGAGCGCATGAGGGACGACGCGATCCACTTCGCGAGGCGCGTGCTGGTGCGCCAGGCGCTGGTCGGCCTCGCCGCGTTCGGGGCGATCGCGGCGCTCGCGCCGAAGCTGCTCATCCTGGAGCAGGACGTCGCCGCGAGCGTGCTCTCGGTGGGGGCCAAGATCGCCCTCGCCGCGATCGGGGCGACCACGCTGCTGACCCTGCTCCGCCTGCGCACCCACCGGGACCTGCTGCGCTCGCTCATGATCGGCGCGCGCGACATCGATCACGAGGAGCTCGAGCGGTTCGCGGAGCTTCCGCCGTCGCTGGCGCTGCGCTTCGTCGTGGCGAGCTCGACGATCTCGAGCCTCACGATGATCCCGGGGATCAGGCCGGAGAAGCTCGACGACGGCCGCGCGGTCAGCCTGCTCATCCTCGCGATCACGATCCTCTGCGCGTCCGCGATCCCGCACTATGTGCTGACGCGCGCCACGACGTTCAGCCTCTTCGAGATCAGCCCGGCCGAGGCCATCGGCGCCTTGCTCGAGACGGCCGAGCTGTACCAGACGCCGCGCCGGCGGGTCACCGCCAAGCTGCTGCTGTCCGTCGCCGCGCCGGTGCTGCTCGTCGGCGTCGGGGCGGTGCTCATCGCGAACGCGCATCTCCAGACGTTCATCGAGCGGAGCCGCCGCGCGACCGCGGGGCTCATCGCGCGCACGGCGCTCGACCCGGCGCTCGGCGCCATCGAGGAGGCCGATCGCAACGACGTCGTGGCCGCCGCCGCGGAGTTCGGGTTCCTCGCGCGCGTGGAGCAGAACTGCGTGGGCGCGGAGCCCTCCTTCGGCCGCGAGGCCGACGGGCAGATCGCGGTGATCACGCCGCTCGACAGGGGCTGCGTCAACACCCGGTTCTCCGCGGACCTCGAGCCCTCCGCCGCGATCTGGGGCGCGCTCGTCGCGCTGCTCGCGGTGCTGGTGGCCGGCGTGCTCGGCAACCTCTTCGGCCGCGTCCTCGCCGCCGATCTCGTGCACGCGACGAAGCAGGTCCGCCTGCTCGGCACGGACAGCGTGCTCCGCGGCGCCACCCAGATCGCGCGCCCCGCCCGGTTCGCCGTCGTCGCCCGGCTCGGGCACGCCATCGAGGATCTCGCCGAGCGCTTCCGCGTCTTCGCCGCGGCGCAGGAGCGCGCGCTCGAGTCCCGCGAGGCCGCGCAGCGCATGCGCGGCCTCCTGTTCGCAAGCGTGAGCCACGACCTCAAGAGCCCGCTGAACGCGATCCTCGGGTTCGCCGATCTCGTGGGCCAGGAGGACCTGACCGCCGCGCAGCGCGAGAGCCTGGAGCTCATCTCGACGCGCGGCCGAGAGCTCCTCGGCCTCATCGAGTCGATCCTGGACGCCGCGCGCGTCGAGGCCGGGCAGCTCACGCTCGAGCCGCAGCCGACGTCGGTCGGCTCGCTCATCGCGGGCGCCCTCCGCAAGGCGCGCGAGCTCGCGAGCGACGCGGACGGCGAGGTCGTCGTGGAGGTCGGCGACACCCTCCCGCTGATCCCGGTCGATCAGGCGTACGCGACGCGGGCGATCGCGGTCATCGTCGCGCACGCGCTCAGGACCGGCGCGGCCGATCCTTCTGCGCGCCTCGTGCGTCTCACCGCGACGATGGCCGGTGAGTTCAACAGCGAGGTCCGCATCGACATCGAGTACGGCAGCCGCGACGTGCCGCCGGAGGAGCTGGAGGCCCTGTTCAGCCGGCAGACAACGGCGCGCGGGCGCGGCCTGACCCTCGGCCTCAGCCACGCGCGCTCGGTGATCGAGCTCCACGGCGGCTCGCTCGAGGTGGACGGCGCCCCCGACGGCCGCCCGCTCTGCCGCGCTCGGCTGCCGCGCGTTCCGCCCCCGCGCCGTCCCCGCCTCTCGTCGGTGCCCGCGCTCGGCTGAACCCGCGCTCGGCTGCACGCGCGCGGCGAGGCGCGACGCGCCACGGCCGCATGGATCGCTGCCCGGATCGCTTCCCTTCGCCCTCCGCCCGCGGTACTCCCGTGGCATGGCTGAACGGGCGCTCTCTCCTGCCGAGACAGGCGACGACGATCGCTTCGATCGCCTCTTCCGGCCTGCCTCGCTCGCCGAGTACGTCGGCCAGGCCAAGCACACGGAGAACCTCAAGGTCTTCGTCGAGGCCGCGCGCCGGCGGCGCGAGCCGCTGGATCACATGCTGTTCTGCGGCCCGCCCGGGCTCGGCAAGACCACGCTCGCCCACATCCTCGCCCGCGAGATGGGCGTCACGCTCCACGTCACGAGCGGGCCGGCGATCGAGCACAAGGGCGCGCTGGCGGGGCTGCTGACCAAGCTGGAGCGCAACGATGTGCTGTTCATCGACGAGATCCACCGGCTCACCCCGGCGGTCGAGGAGAGCCTCTACCCCGCGATCGAGTCGTTCAAGATCGACATCATGACCGGCGACGGGCCTTACGCGACGACGATCCAGCTCGCGCTGAAGCCCTTCACGCTGGTCGGCGCGACGACCCGCACCGGGCTGCTCACCGCGCCGCTCCTGTCGCGCTTCGGCCACATCGTCCGCCTCGATTTCTACCCCGTCGAGGAGCTCGAGCGCATCGTGCAGCGCAGCGCCGGCCTGATCGAGGTGCCGATCGACGCCGGCGGAGCGCGCGAGATCGCGGCCCGCGCGCGCGGCACCCCGCGCGTCGCGAACCGGCTCCTGCGCCGCGTCCGCGACTTCGCCGAGGTGCTCGGCGACGGCGCGATCACCATGGCGATCGCGCGAAAGACCGCCGAGCGGCTCGAGATCGATGCGGTCGGCCTCGACGAGATGGATCGCCGGCTGCTGCGCGTCATCATCGACCACTACGACGGCGGCCCGGTCGGCGTCGACACGCTGGCCGCGGCGCTCAGTGAGCCGCGCGACACGATCGAGGACGTGTACGAGCCGTTCCTGCTGCAGCAGGGCTTCCTCGGTCGCACGCCGCGGGGCAGGATCGCGACCCGGCGCGCGTACGAGCACCTGGGCCTCTCGGCGCCGGCGGAGAAGCAGGGCGACCTCTTCTCGTAGCGCTCGCGCGGATGCGCCAGCGTCGCGCCGGACCCGGAAATTCTCTCATCGTCGCAGCCTGGAGTCGATAAGCTGGCGGTGTGTCTCGCCGCGATCCTGTGCTCGTCGTCGATGACGACGCCGTCAGCCGGCAGATGTTGCTGCACGCGCTGGCTGACGCGGGCATCGAGACCATCGCCGTCACCTCGGGCGCGGAGGCGCTCGCGTGGCTCGAGGCGAGCGTGCCAGCGCTCGTGCTGCTCGACCTCGTGATGCCGCCTCCGGACGGGTACGTCGTCCTCAGCGCCGTGCGGGACAACCCTCGGACGCAGGACGTCCCCGTCGTCGTGCTGACGGCGCTCGACGCCGACGAGGAGGTCGCGCGCGCCTTCGAGATCGGCGCCGACGACTTCATCCGCAAGCCGTTCCGCCCGGCGGAGCTCATCGCCCGCATCCGCGGGCAGCTCCGGATCCGCGACTACGTCGACGCGCTCGCGCGCAAGGAGCACGACGCGAAGGTGGTCCTCGAGCTCACGCAGGCGCTCTCCTCGACGCTCGACTTCCGGAACATCCTCTTCACGGTCGTGCGGCGCATCGCCGAGGTGGCCCGCGTCGACCGCTGCAGCATCGTGCTCGTGCGCGACCAGGGCGACGTCGGTTACGTGGTCGCCGCGAGCGACGACAAGGAGCTCCGAGATCTGCCGATCGACCTCGGCAAGTACCCGGAGATCCAGCGGGTCATGCGCACGGGCGACGTGCTCGTGATCGACGACGCGAAGGCGCACCCGCTGTTCGACATCGTGCGCGCGGAGCTCCCCGAGAACGCGTTCCGCTCGCTCGCGCTCCTGCCCATCCTGTTCGAGGACAAGCCGCTCGGCGTGCTCTTCCTGCGCGGCCGGCAGCCGGTGGCCCCCCACGCGCACGAGCTCTCGCTCGCCCGCACGGTCGCGAGCGCCACCGCGATCGCCCTGCGCAACGCGCGCATCCTGCAGTCGCTCCGCGACCAGACGCAGCAGAGCACCTTCGCGCGGTTCGAGGCGGAGCGCCGGCTCAAGGCGCTCCAGCGCTACGCTGACTTCTTCCACTCGACGGCGGACGGCATCATCGTCGCCGACCCAGACGGCCACATCCTCTTCTCCAACCCGCGCGCGCAGGCGATCACCGGGCGCACGGCCGAGGCTCTCGAGAGGGCCAACCTGGCCGACCTCGTCGACGCGCGCGAGCACCCCCTCCTCGAGGAGATCCGGGCCGGCTTCGCCAGAGGATCGTTCCCGCACATGGTGGACTTCACCGTGAGGCGGGGCGAGCCCGATCACGAGAAGCTCATCCTCAGCTTCAGCTTCAGCAGCGTCCTTCGAGAAGAGAGCGGCGCCGTCCTGGTCAGCTTCCGCGACGTCACCATGGAGCGCGCCACCGAGGCCGAGCTCACCAAGACGAAGGAGTTCCTGGAGCGCGTCATCGAGAGCTCCGTCGACGCGATCGTCTCGGCCAACATGGCGGGGATCGTCCTGCTCTTCAACCGCGCCGCCGAGCGGATTTACGGCTACGACGCGAAGGAGGTCGTCGGCGCGATGAACGTCCGCGCGCTCTACCCCGACCATAACGCCGAGCAGATCATGCGGCTCATCCACGCGAAGGAGCACGGCGGCCCTGGGCGGCTCGAGGGCTACCGCACCGAGGTCCTGGCCAAGGACGGGTCGCGCATCCCCGTGCACCTCTCCGCCGCGTTGATCTTCGAGAACGGCGTCCCCGTCGGCTCCGTCGGCATCTTCACGGACCTGCGCGAGCGGATGCGCATGGAAGCCCGCCTCACCGAGGCGCAGGAGGAGCTCCGCGCTCGGGAGAAGCAGGCCATCATCGCCGAGCTCGCGGGCGCGGCCGCGCACGAGCTGAACCAGCCGCTCACCAGCGTGCTCGGCTACGCCGAGCTGATCTGCCGCCGGATCGACGACGCGTCCCCCATCAAGGGGGCCGCAGCCACGATCCGCAGCGAGGCCGAGCGGATGGCGGAGATCGTCCGCAAGATCGGCAAGATCACCCGCTATGAGACGAAGTCCTACGTCGGTGCCGCGAAGATCATCGACCTCGACCGGTCGAGCGGCGACGACCCGAACCGGGTGATCGGGTGAGCGGAAGGACCGCGGAGCGCCTGGGGGAGCAGCCGTTGTCCGACGCTCCCGTCACGCTCCGGAAGCCCCTCACCAGGGACATCCCTCTCGAGTGGATCGACACCCTGTTGATCGCGGCGAGCGAGCTCGATCCCTCCGCCTCGCTCGAGCAGCGCGCCTCGGCGCTGCTCGGCGCCGCCGAGAGGACGCTCACGGGCTGCGGGTTCGGCGCCTGCATCCCCGGCGCGGCCGGCGCGCAGGTGGTCGTCCGGGTGTCATCGCGCGCCCGCCGCGAAGACCCACGCGATCCGGCGCGGCTCTTGCCCGAGTTCGCGTTCGAGCGCGCCGTGGCGATCGAGCCGGAAGGTCGGTCGAGCGTGCACATCGCGGCCGACGACGCCGGTTATCTCGACAGCGCGCCGATCCAGGCGCTGGTCGACCGGCTCGTGCTCGCCCTGCGGATCACGATCCGCGAGGCGCGGGCGCAGCAATCGCTGCGCGACCAGATCATCCAGGCCGAGAAGCTGGCGTCCCTCGGGAAGATGGCCGCCGGCGTCGTGCACGAGCTCAACAACCCGCTCACCTCGATCCTCGCCTACTCCGAGTACCTGCGCCGCAAGGGCGAGCGCAGCGGCTTCGACCCCTCGGACCTCGAGCGGCTCGCGAGGATCAACGAGGCGGCGGACCGCATCCGCCGCTTCTCGCGCGATCTCATCGCCTACTCGCGGCCTTCGACGGAGAAGCCGGGCGCCGTCTCCCTCCACGACATCATCGAGCGCGCGCTCGTCTTCTGCGAGCACCTCCTCGAGCAGACGGGCGTCACCGTCGAGAAGCGCTTCGGCGAGATACCGCCCGTGCATGGCGTCATCGACCCGCTGACGCAGGTGTTCGTCAACCTGTTCACGAACGCGGCGCATGCGATGCACGAGCACGGCGGCTGTCTCGGCATCGCGACCGCGATGTCGCCGAGCGACGGCTACATCACCGTGATCATCCAGGACGAGGGGCACGGGATCAACGCCGAGCACCTGCCGAGGATCTTCGATCCCTTCTTCACGACGAAGACCGACGGGGCCGGCACCGGCCTCGGCCTGAGCATCGTGAGGAACATCGTCGCCTCACACGGCGGCGTCATCCGGGCGACCCCGCGCGCGCCGCGCGGGACGGCCTTCTACCTCGATCTGCCGATCGCGCTGCCGTCCTCGGCGCGCCGCTGAGCGCCGAGCTCCCCCTGGCTCAGGGAGCGACCTTGACGCCGAGCACGAGCACACCGCCCATGTGCTGCTGACCCGCCACGAAGAAGTTCTCGCCGGCCTTGGCGTTCACCTCGAGCAGCGGCAGGAACGTGTTGCCGCCTGGCTTCTGGATGCTCGCGCTGATGACGAAGCGCTTCGGCTCATCCTGCTTCTTCCCCGCCACCACGTCCTTCAGCGACACCATGAGGACGCTGCCGTTCGGCAGCTTGGTGGTGGTCGGCTTGCCCTTCTGCAGGCTGATCTTCAGCCGATCGAGGAGCTTGTAGCTGTTGTACGCCGAGAACGGCGGCTTCCCGAGCTCGGGCATCTTGCCGATCTTCGGATCGATGCCGGTCCCATCGTTGGTCGCGTGCAGGACCACGACCTCGGACGTGACCGCGGCGTCGGACGGCGCCGCCGGTGCGGGGGCCGGCGCCTTCTCTTGCGCGATCGCAGGGGAAGGGCTCGCGCCGAGCGCCAGGACCATCATCGCGGTGATCGCACTCGCAAGAAATCTCATCACTGTCCTCCCGGACCGTCATCGGAGAGCCAAACCACCGTGGTCGTCGGGCCTGAGGCCACGGCCTCCCGCGGAACGTAGAAGATGGTGCCCATGCGCGCCCCGAAGTCGACCGCGGCGATCTCGACGCCGGGCTCGACCTCGCCCTCGGCGCTCGGCGCGGCGGTAGGCTCGTGCGCCGGCGCCACCGGTGGAGGGGCGAGCACCTCGGCGGGGGACGGCGTCGGCAGCGCCGCGCTGGGCGCCTCCACGCCCATGCGGCCCCAGACCATCAGCGCGGCGGCCGCCGCCACGGCGAGCGCAGTCAGCGCGAAGATGCCGCGCGCGTTGTCGTTGGCCGGGGGCTGCCGCAGGCGCGCTGGCGCGCGAGGCAGCTCGCCGGACGGCGCTGCGATCGGCCGCGCGGCGGCGCCGCTGTCCGACCTCGCGACCGCCGCTGGCGCCGCGTGAATCTTCGCCATGACCTCGTCGGCGATGCGGTCGGCCGCGCTCGAGGCCAGCGCGCCGTCCCGGATCATGTCGGCAGCGGTGACGAGCCCTGCGACCTTCGCGCGGCAGCGCGGGTCGTGGAGCACGTACTCCTCCACCTGCCGGTGACGCGCCTCGTCGAGCTCACCGTCGACGTAGAGCATCAGCTCCAGGTCCGTCGGCGGGGCGCTCGCTTCTCCGTGGTTCGCCTTGCTGCTGTTGGCGGTACTCACGCGATCTCCTCCGGGTCCTCTGCGGGGCCCTTGCCCTCTTCCTCCGCGTAACAGTCAGCGAGGGCACGCTGAAGCTTCTGCCGGGCATGGAACAGGCGGCTCATGATCGTCCCCTTCGAGACCCCCATGGCCTGGGCCATCTCCTCGTAGGACATCCCCTCGACCTCGCGCATCAGGATGACGCCTCGGTGGTAGGGCGGCAGCGCGTCGAGCGCGGCCTGGATGCGCCCGGCGATCTCCCGGCGCCGGACGACGTTGAGGGGGTCGGCGCCGTCGATGCGAGCGACGAGCGGGAAGTCGGACTGCTCTTCCGCTGCCTGATTTTCCTGGAACTCGAGGTCGCGGCGCCCCGGCTTCCGCATGAGGTCGATCGCCAGGTTCGTGACGATCCGGTAGAGCCAGGTGAAGAACGACGAGCCGCCCTGGAAGGAGCCGAGGCCCTTGTAGACCCGGAGGAAGGCGTCCTGCACCAGCTCGCGCGCGTCGTTCTCGTCGCGCACGAGCCCCATCGCGATCGCGAAAGCCCTGCGCTGGTGCCGTTCCACGAGCGAGCGGAATGCCGCCTGGTCACCCTGCTGCGCCCGTTCAATGAGCTCACGATCCTCCTCCGCCTCTCGCCGCCGTGCCTCGCGATTGGACGCACGGGACGAGGCGCTATTCAGGCGCGCGTGGAGCTGCTTCGCGTCACGACGGTCGCCGTCCGCCGGCGGGTCGTCGCCTTCCGGTTCTCCCGGCTCATCGCCGGGATCGCCGGGGGGCGCGACCCGCTCAAGCTCGTCCGGGGGGGCAGGTGCAGAGGCCACGGGGATCAGCTTACCTGAGGAGGCCGGGGGACAAGGGACGCCACGACGCAGGCTGCCTCGTACGGCCCGCGGCGGCCGGCGGGTGCGCCGGGCAAGGGACAGCGACCGGCCGGGTCACGGCTCATCGGGCTCTTCGCTGAGCTCGGGGAGCTCGCCCAGCGTGAGGCGCACATCGAAGACCCGCTCGAGCCGGGCGACGCGGAGCGTAACGGTCTTGTTGACGCCGGCGATGCTGGCCATCCACCGCAGCTCGTTCGGGTCGGAAATCGCCTTGCCCTCGAAGCCGACGATCACGTCGTCCGGCGCAATACCGGCCCGCTCCGCGGGTCCCCCCGCCACCACCGTCTTCACCCACGCCCCCTTGCGATCCGGGCGCTTGAGCCGCCCCGCCTCGATCGAGTTGAGGACGTCGACGATCACCCCGACCTGGCTCCGCCGAATCTTCCCGTCGCGCAGCAGCATCGGCAGGAGCTGCCGCACCATGTTGATCGGGATCGCAAAGCCGATGTTGTTGGCGTTGGCGCGCACGGCCGCGTTGATGCCGACCACCTCGCCCTTGAGGTTCAGGAGCGGGCCGCCGGAGTTGCCCGGGTTGATGCTCGCGTCCGTCTGCAGGAAGTTGAAATAGCCGCTCGGGTCGAGCCCCTTCACGTCGTCCCGGGTGCGGCCCTTGGCGGAGAGGATGCCCGCCGAGACCGTGTGGGAGAGGCCGAACGGGTTGCCGATCGCGACGACCCAGTCGCCGACCTCGGTGACGTCCGAGTCGCCCAGGGGAAGCGACGGGAGCCCCTTCTCCTCGACCTTCAGCACGGCGACGTCCGTGTGCTTGTCGCGGCCGACAACGGTGGCCTTGATGTCGCGGCCATCGACGAAGCTCACGAGGATGTCGGTCGCGCCCTCGATGACGTGGTTGTTCGTCAGCAGGTAGCCTTCAGGGTCGTAGACAAAAGCGGTCCCGAGGCCCTCGGCGACCGTGCGGCGGCGGCCGCCGGGCTGCTGCTGCCGCTCGACGCGCGCCTTGACCGTCGCGACCGCCGGGTCTGCCTGGCGCGCCAGCGGCGCAAAGGACCCGGGCATGCCCTCGGAGCGGACGATCGGAGGAGGTGGTGGCGCGGGAGGAGGCGGCGGGGTGGTCACCACGGGCACGGCGCCCGAGGGGACGGCGGAGCTGCTTGCGCTGGAGGTGTGGCCAGGAGAGCCCTTGCTGCACGCGGCGCCCAGCCCGGCGAGGAGGACCCACGCGAGAGCCCTGGCGCCGACGGTCACGACCGCTTCGAGACCTCGAGGTAGCGCATCCGCAGATCGTAGAGCGCCGTCTCGAGCAGCCGTTCCTCGTCGCCGGTGAGGTTCCCCTTGGTCTTCTCCTGAAGGAGCGTGAGCAGATCGATGTCCTGATGCGCCAGGACCAGGTTCCGCTCCTCGTTGCCCTCAGGGCTGGGCGCGTCGCCCAGGTGCACGTACGCGGAGCCGATGATCGACAGCACGAACGTCGAGAAGTCGAGCGTCGGCAGCTCCGGGGGGCTCCCGGGCGGCAGGAGGTCCTCTTGATCCGTCGCGTCGCTCACTCTGACCCTTCGTCGTCGAGCTCAGGCTCGACCCGCGGCCCATGCGTTGAAGCGCCGAGCGCCGGCTGATCGACGGTGACCATCTCGGAATGCTCCTCCAGGTCCGGCAAGCCCGCGAGGTGCGACTCGATGGTCCCGGCGCTGAGCGTCCCGCTCGCCAGCAGGCGCTCGCGCACCCGGCGATCGAGCTGCAGCTCCGTCAGCTTGCCCTTCTCACCCACAGTCATGATGTGATCTCCTCGGACAACCCGCCTGTTCGCGGCGGGCTTATGACGACTTCTTCGAGAGCGTCACGAGCACTTCCCCATCTCCGTGCTCGTGATGGTGGCTGTGATCGTGGTCATGGTCATGGTCGTGGTCGTGGTCGCAGCACCCAGCGCTCTCGGATTCCTCGATGCGCTCCTCGAGCTCGGCCTGAGCCTGCGCGATCTCCTCCTCGCTGGCGGCGCGCACATCGCTGACCTGAACCTGAAAGCGGACCTTCTGACCAGCCAGGGGGTGGTTCGTGTCGACCCGGAAGCCGTCGGGGAGGACGTCGACGACCCGGAGCGCGACCGGCTCTCCGTCCGGCCCCTGGGCGATGAACTCGTCGCCGACCTCGACCTCACCCGCGTCGGGGAAATCGGCCTTGTCGACCTCGAAGACGCCGGAGTCCTCGTGCTCGCCGAAGGCATCCTCCGGCTCGACGGCGATCTCTCGCTGCTCGCCGGCGCGCAGCCCCTCCAGGGCGCGCTCCAGGCCAGGCACGATCTGAGCGTACCCGTGCACGTAGACGAGCGGCTCCGCGGTGGACGCCTGGTCGACCGCTTCGCCTTTCTCGTTCAAGAGGACGTACGAAAGCGTGACGACCGTGTCCGTTGCGATGGGCAGCGACTCCATAGGCGGCGGTTGGTTTGCCACGGCGGTTCCGCGGTTTCAAGCGAGCCGCGCCTGCGCGGTGGCATGCTATGAGGACGTCCGATGGCCGATTCCATAGCTCGGGCGACCGGTCGCGACCCCCTCGACGCGTCGGCCTCAGCTGCGCAGGTCGGCCCGGAAGCAGAGCGCGCTCGCGCCGGAGATGCGTCGCCGGGCGGGGCTCGACCGGCCTCTGCCGCGCCTCCACCCCACGGCGCTTCGCCCCGGGGCCCCGGCGGGGGCGCGCCGTCGCCTCGGCGCGGGCGGGACAGCCTGGAGCAGGAGCTCGCCCGGGTGGGCACGAAGCGGTGGCTCGGTCGGCTCGGCGTCCTCGCGGCCATCGCGGCGCTCGTCGCGGCGGTCGTCGTGTGGCGGATCCGGACGAGACCGCCGCCGCCGCCGCGCTACGTCGCGGGCGATATCACCACGGGCGACGTGATCGAGGTGGTGCAGTCGACGGGGCAGGTCAAGCCGCTCACCGAGGTGCAGGTCGGCGCGCAGGTCTCGGGGCGAATCACCAAGGTTTACGTGGACTTCAACAGCATCGTGAAGGCCGGCGACGTGCTGGCGGAGATCGATCCGACGCTCTTCGGGGCGCAGATCGACTCGAACCAGGCGCAGCTCGAGGCGGCGAGCGCGAGCGTCGTGCGCGCCGAGGCCTCGCTCGGGACGGCCAAGCAGCGGCTCGATCGCGCGAAGCGGATGGTCGCCGAGGGGGTGGGCTCGCAGGCCGATCTCGACACGGCGCAGGGCGCCTACGACGTCGCGCTCGCCGATCTCGCGGCCTCCAAGGCGCAGGTGGCGCAGCTCAGGGCGGTGCTCCGCTCCTCCACGACGAACCTCCAGTACACGCGCATCTTCTCGCCCATCGACGGGGTCGTCATCAGCCGCGCGATCGACCCGGGGCAGACCGTGGCGGCGAGCTTCCAGGCGCCCACGCTCTTCGTGATCGCCCAGGATCTTCGCAAGATGCGCGTGCTCGCCGACATCGACGAGGCGGACGTCGGCCGGCTCCGCGAGGGCATGCAGGCGGACGTCAGCGTCGACGCGTTCCCGGGCGAGACGTTCCGGGGGACGGTGAGCCAGGTGCGCTACAGCCCCTTGAACCAGTCCGGCGTGGTGACGTACGCGGCGGTCGTCGAGGTCGACAACCCTGACGTCAAGCTGCGGCCGGGGATGACGGCGACGGTGAGCATCCGGTCCGGCGAGGCCAGGGGGGTGCGGCGGCTGCCGAACGCGGCGCTCCGGTTCAAGCCGGCTCCGGAGCTGGACAAGGACGGCAAGGAGATCAAGGGGCCGCCCCTCGAGCCGCTCCCGCCGAAGAAGGGTCGCATCTACGTGCTGACCGACGCGACGCCCGGCGCGGAGAAGATCGAGCTGCGCGTCGTCGATGTCGGGATCACCGACGGCATCTTCACCGCGCTGTCGACGGACCTCGGCCCGGTCAAGGTCGTCACCGACGAGAACGACAGCCCTTCCGCGAGCGGCAGGGGGCGCGGCCCCCGGCTGTTCTGAGGCGTGATGCTGCAGCAGGGTCAGGGCGTCGCCGCGGTGCTCCGAGACGAGCCGCTCATCGAGCTCTCGAGCGTCGGCAAGGACTACACGACCGAGGCCGTCATCGTGAGGGCGCTCCGCCACGTCGACCTGACGATCCAGCACGGCGATTTCGTCGCGATCGTCGGGCAGAGCGGCTCGGGCAAGAGCACGTTGATGAACATCATCGGGTGCCTGGACCGGCCGACCCGGGGCACGTACCGGCTCGACGGGCTCGACGTCACCCGGCGCAGCAACGACGCCCGCGCGATCGTGAGGAACCGCCTCATCGGGTTCGTCTTCCAGGGGTTCAACCTGCTGCCGCGGACCACGGCGCTCGAGAACGTCGAGCTGCCGCTCGTCTACCGGGGCATCGGCGCCGCGGAGCGGCGCAAGCGGGCGCTCGAGGCGCTCGGCGCGGTGGGGCTGGCCGATCGCCTGCACCAC
The DNA here is from genome assembly GCF_051530195.1 of Sorangium sp. So ce321. Lineage (NCBI taxonomy): Bacteria > Pseudomonadati > Myxococcota > Polyangiales > Polyangiaceae > Sorangium > Sorangium sp. So ce321. The sequence continues at coordinate 11,836,519 of NZ_CP150329.1, forward strand.
ACGCCGAACCAGCTCTCGGGGGGCCAGCAGCAGCGCGTCGCCATCGCGCGGGCGCTCGTCACCTCCCCGCCGCTGCTCCTCGCCGACGAGCCCACGGGCAACCTCGACACGCGCACGAGCTTCGAGGTGCTCGGGCTCCTGCAGCGTCTCAACCTCGACGGGATCACCATCGTCCTCGTCACCCACGAGCCGGACATCGCCGCCTGCGCGAGCCGCGTCATCACGATGCGTGACGGCGAGGTCCGCAGCGATCTCAGGAACGAGCGCCCGGTCGACGCGGCGGAGGCGCTGGCCGCGCTGCCGCACCCCGAGGCGGAAGCGCGCGAGCAGGCGCCGTGAGGGGCTACCTCGACGCCGTCCGGATCGCGCTGCGCGCCATCGTCCGCTCGAAGCTCCGCGCCGCCCTGACGGTGCTCGGCATCCTGATCGGGGTCGCGGCCGTCGTGGTCGTGGTGGCGCTCGGGACGGGCGTGCGCAACCGCATCCTGGGCGAGATCTCGGGCCTTGGCGCGAGCTCGATCTACGTCTTCCCCCAGTCAACGCAGGCGTCGGGGCTGAGGCGGCGCGAGAGCGCGAGGATGTCGGAGGCCGACGGGCTCGCGATCCTCAAGGAGTCGACCAGCGTGGCCGCGCTGAGCCCGTTCAGCTCGACCTCGATGCAGATCGTGGCCGGAGAGGCCAACGTCGCGACCCAGGTCATGGGCGTGACGCGGAGCTATCTCACGATCCTCTCGTACCGCGTCGCCACGGGAGAAGGCTGGACCGAGGCAGACGAGCAGCTCAAGACGAAGGTCTGCGTGATCGGCGAGACCGTCCGGGGGAACCTGTTCGGCTCGGGGGAGGCCGTGGGGCAGTACATCCGGATCGGCAAGCACCCGTTCCGGGTGATCGGGGTGCTCGAGAAGAAGGGCCAGTCGCCTTTCGGCGAGGACCAGGATGATCGGCTGCTCATGCCGATCGGCAGCTTCCGGTCGCGCGTCGTCCCGAGCGCGCCGGGCAGGGTGCAGATGCTCCTCGCGGCCGCGACCAGCGAGCGCACCGTCGACCGCGCGGTGGGGCAGATCGACAGGATCCTCCGGCAGCGCCACGAGGTCGCGCCGGACGATGAGCCGGACTTCGTGATCCGCACGCAGGCGGAGTTCCGCGCGTCGCAGGAGCGGATCCTGGACACCTTGACGATGCTCCTGTCCTCGATCGCCGCCGTGTCGCTCCTCGTCGGCGGCATCGGCGTCATGAACATCATGCTCGTCAGCGTCACGGAGCGGACGCGCGAGATCGGCATCCGCATGGCGATCGGCGCCTCGGAGGGCGACATCCTGGTCCAGTTCCTTGTCGAGGCGATCACCCTCTCGCTCATCGGCGGCCTGATGGGCCTCGGCGCGGGGCTCGGCCTCATCAAGATCTTCGCCGCGGCGCTCGGCTGGAGCATGACCTTGCCGGCCAGCGCGATCGTCGTCGCCGTCGGGACGAGCGCGACCATCGGGGTCGTCTTCGGGTTCTTCCCGGCGCGCCGCGCCGCGCGTCAGGATCCCATCACCGCCCTGAGGCACGAGTGATCGCGACGCTCACCCGCGTCCTCTCGGCGATCGTGATCGCGCTGCGCGCCGTCCGCCGGAACAAGCTGCGCGCGGGGCTCACGATCCTGGGGATCACGATCGGCGTCGCGGCCGTGGTCACCGTCACCGCGCTGGCGAGCGGCGCGCGCGCCAACGTCAACGCGCAGATCTCGAACCTCGGCTCCAACTCGCTCATCGTCTTCGCTCGCTCCGCCCGCGCCTCCGGTGTCCGCAGCACCACCGGCACGAAGCTCTCGGAGCTCGACGCCCAGGCGCTCGTGCGCGAGTCGACGAGCATCCGGATCGCGGCGCCGTTCCTCAGGTCGAGCGCCCAGGTCATCTACGAGGGCCAGAACGCGAGCCCGACGCTCGTCGGCACGCGCCTCAGCTACTTCGAGATCCGGAACTGGAAGGTGGCTCAGGGAGAGCCGTGGAGCCCCGCCTCGGAGAACCTCTCCGAGAAGGTCGTCGTGATCGGCGCCCAGACCGCGCGGGATCTGTTCGGATCGCTCGATCCGATCGGACGCATGGTGCGGGTCGGCCGCCATGCCTACCGCGTGGTCGGCGTGCTCGAGGAGAAGGGGGCGTCGCCCTTCGGGCAGAGCCAGGACGACATCCTGCTGATGCCGATCACCACGATGCGGTCGCACGTCGTCGCGACGCGGCCTGGAGAGGTGCACGCGATCTTGCTGAGCTCGACGTCCGCCGAGACGTCCGAGCGCGCCAGGCAGCAGGCCGAGGCGATCCTCCGGCAGCGGCACCGCATCGGCGAGAACGACGAGGACGACTTCGCCGTCCGGAGCCAGGCGGAGTTCCAGGCCATGCAGGACGCGATCTTCGCGGCGCTCTCGGCGCTGCTCGTCAGCATCGCGGCGGTGTCGCTCGTCGTCGGCGGCATCGGCGTCATGAACATCATGCTGGTATCGGTCACGGAGCGCACCCGGGAGATCGGCATCCGGATGGCCATCGGCGCCCGCGAGATCGACATCCTGCTGCAGTTCCTGATCGAGGCGCTCGTGCTCGCCACGCTCGGAGGCCTCGTCGGCAGCGCGCTCGGCTACGGCGTCATCCTCGGGTTCTCGAGCGCCCTCGGCTGGCCCATGAAGCTCGAGCCAGTGGCGCTCGGCGTCGCGCTCGGGGTGAGCACGGCCATCGGGCTCGTCTTCGGGTTCTTCCCGGCGAGACGGGCCGCGCGCATGGATCCCGTGAACGCGCTCGGGCGCGAGTAGCGCGCGCCTCCCGGGTCCGCCTCGGCAACCCGGGGAGGCGCAGGCGCGGCCGCGCGTGCGGCGCGCGCCTCTCAGCTCAGCTCTTCTTCATCAGGTCGGCGAAGGTGCCGAACTTGGCCTCGCGAGCGACGCCCGCGCGGTACTGGTGGTACGCCTGCTTCTCGGCGTCTTCCTTGAGGGCGCGGATCGACAGCTTGGCCTCGCCCCGACGCGGATCCACCTCGATGATCTTCGCGTCGAGCTGGGCCCCGATGGGGAACTCCTTGCGGAGATCGGTGCCGCGCTGCGTGCCGGTGTGGCCGGCCGGGATGAAGCCGCGTGCCGCCCGCCCCGTGGCGCCGAGCACCCGGACGACGAGCCCGCCCTCGGTCACCTGCGTGACGGCGACCTTCACCGCCTTGCCCTGCTGCACGCGCTGGCGCGGCTCGCTCTCCTCGCCCTCCGGCGGGGCAGGGTGAAGCCCGATCCGCCGGGCCGCGGCGTCGCAGGTCGCGACGACCACGTCGATGTCGTCGCCGACCTTCACGACCTCGTTCGGGTGCTGGATCGGCTTCATCGAGAGGTCGGCCGTATGAATGAGCCCGTCGATGCCCGGCTCGAGCTCGACGAACGCACCGAACGGCTGCAGGCGAGCGACCTTGCCCTTGTGGCGCGAGCCGATCGCGTACTTGTCCTTCACCGCGTCCCACGGGTCGACCGTGGCGGCCTTGCGGCTCAGCCACAGCTTGCCCTTGTCGTCGACGCGCAGGACCTTCACGTCGATCTCGGCGCCCGGCTTGAACAGGTCGGCCAGCTTGGCGCCACGGTCGTGGCTCGCCTCGCTCATGTGGACCAACCCCTCGACGCCGCCGGCGTCGGGGAGCGCGACGAACACGCCCCACGCGACGACCTTGCGCACCACGCCCTTGTGCAGCGAGCCAGGCTCGATCGACGTGAGCGCCTCGGTGCGCGCCCGCCGGGTCTCCTCCTCGAGCATCTTGCGGCGGGACACGACGATGTCGCGCCCCTTCTTCGCGAACTGCGTCACGATGAAGTCGAGCCGCTGGCCGACGATGTAGTTGAGGTCGGCCCCGTGGCGCAGGTCGACGTGCGACGCAGGCGCGAAGGCGCGGAGACCGCCGAGGTCGACCTCGAGCCCGCCCTTGACCGCTCCGGTCACGAACCCCTCGATCGCCTCGCCGCTCTGGAGCGCCGCCTCGGCGCGCGCGCGCGCCTGATCGAGCTGCACCGGCGCCCTCGAAAGGAGGAGCATGCCTCCTCGCACCCCGGTGCTCGCCACCGTCGCGATGAACTGATCGCCCTCGACGGGAGGCTCTTCATCGAGGATCTCGCGCCGATCGAACAGCCCCGTGGCCTTCCCGGCGATGTCGATCCAGATGGCGTGGTCGGTGATCCTGCTGACCTTGCCGAACACTTCCTCGCCGATGCTGAAGGCTGGGCGCTCGCGCGGCGGCGGCGCGCCCTGCCCCTTGCGGCGCTTGCGCTTCTCGCCGCCGGGCTGGGGCTGTCCCCCCGCCTCGTCGGCCGCGTGCTCCTCCTCGCCCTCGTCTTCTGCAGTGTCTTCTGCAGCGTCGGACGGCTCCGCCTCGCCTGCCTCGCCCGCTTCGCCAGCGGCTCCGGCAGCCTCTGCCGCCTCGGCTCCAGGCTGGCCGGTCTCCTCCGCGCCCTTGCGGCGACGGCGGCGGCGGCGCTTCTTTCCAGCGCCTCCCTCCGCGGATGGGGCCGCGCCGGCCTCGCCTGCCGGCGCGGGCTTCGCGGCTTGCGCGGGCTTCGGGCCCTGCGCCGGCTTCGCGGCCGCCGGAGGGTTCCGCCTGCCCGGAGCTCCCGGCTTGCGGTTGCCTATATCGTCCCGCGGCAGGCCCGGGACGCGGTTGCCGATGTTGTCGCCCGGCTGCTCTTCCCAGTCGTCGTCATCATCGGCAGCGCTCGCCGGGGCGGCTGCTGCCGCTGCGGCGGGGGTCGCCTCAGACGATGGGGTCGAGCTCGCCTGCGGCGATGTCTCTCCGCCGGGCGCACCGCTCGCTTCAGGCGGGGGGGTGGGCCCCGCTTCGTGAGCTTGGGCTGCCTGCTCGGGCGCAGCGTTCGACGACTCGAGCGGGCCGCCCTGGTCGGCCGGAGCTGCCGGCGCGTCCGCCGGCGTGGTGTTATTTTCGTGGGTATTCATCCGCGCCTCGCGCGACAACGCATGCCGATGGGGGCGAAACGTGCTCGCGTTCTCTCCAGCGGCCCCCTCGGTTTGATTGGGGGGGAAGGGGCCGGAACCATAACGTACCCGGGACGTTTACGCGAGAGCCTACCGCATGATGGGCAGATGCTTGTTGGCCCCGCCGCTCCGATCGATGCGCAGGCCGCCCCCGCTCGCGAGGTTGTGGGCGCTGACCTGGGCGGCCAGCCGCTCCGCCACATCCAGGAAAGAGCGCGCGATCGGGCTGCCCGGGGCAGCCTGAACGACCGGGGTGCCGGCGTCGCCCCACTCCCGGATGGCGACGTCCATCGGGATCTGGCCGAGCAGCGGCGCGTCGGCGAACTCGGCGATCTTCTGCCCACCGCCGGCCCCGAAGAGCTCGTGCCGCTTGCTGCACCCGTCGCACACGAAGTAGCTCTCGTTCTCCACCACGCCGAGCAGGGCGATCCCGACTTTCTGGGCCATCGAGACGGACTTGTACACGTCCTGGAGGGCCACCTCCTGCGGCGTCGTCACGACGATCGCGCCCGTGGTCCTCATCTTCTGGGAGATCGTCAGCGCGATGTCGCCGGTCCCCGGCGGCAGATCCAGCACGAGGTAATCGAGCTCACCCCACTCGACGTCGCGCATGAACTGGATCAGGGCGTTCTGGAGCATCGGCCCGCGCCAGACGACCGCCGACTTCGGATCCTCCAGCAGGAAGCCGATGGACATGAGCTTCACGCCGAAGCGCTCGAGCGGCAGGAACTTCTGTCCGTCGGCGGACGTCGGGCGGCCCATCACGCCGAGCATGGTCGGGACGCTCGGCCCGTACATGTCCGCGTCGAGCAGGCCGACCTTCGCCCCCTCGCGGCTCAGCGCCAGGGTCAGGTTCGCGGCGACGGTGCTCTTGCCGACGCCGCCCTTGCCGCTCATCACGAGGACGATGTTCCGCACGCCCGGGGACGGATCGTCCGGAAGGATGGTGCGCGTCGGGATGCTGACCTCCCAGGCGATCCGGACGTCCTTCGCGCCGGCGCCCTTGAGGGCGGCCTCGATGTCGGCCGCGAGCCGCTGCTTGAAGTGGCTGGTCAGCTCGACGGTGAGGGACACCGCGCCGTTCTCGACCGAGAGATCCCGGACCCGATCGAGCTCCGTGAGCGGGCGCTGGAGGTCCGGAGCGACGACCTTTGCCAGCGCACCGAGCGCGGCGTCCTTCGTGATGGCCATGGGTCGAAGGAGTTAGGACTGCTCCGGATTCCCGTCAACCGGCGAGCGCAGCGGGCACGCGGCCGCTCGCTTCGGCCGGGCGCTGGGCGACATCGGCCGCCCCTGCGCGCACCGTGCCCTGCCTTGCGTCCGGCCGGTCTCCTCACCAGCAGGTGGCGACCTTGGAGTCCTGATCCCTGGGGTCGAGCCGGCGCGACGGCAGGTAGCAGCGCGAGTCCACGCATTCCCCGCTCCCGTTCGCCTCGACGCACACGCACTCCCCGGCGAGCCCGCCGGGCGACTTCGGGCAGACGTCCTCTGCGTTGCTCTCGTTCAGCGGCGTGGCCGGGTCGTCCATGGTGCACCGGACGGGCAACGCCGCGTCCAGGCACGCGTGCTGGCCGCGCAGCGTCGTGGTGCACTCCATGGTGGAGCCTGCGTCACCGCAGTCGGTGTCGTTGCGGCACGGCTCGCAGAAGTTGCCCTCCCCGACGCAGGCGCCGAACCGCGGCGTGCACACCTCGCCCTCGCACTGGTAGTCGAGGTCGCAGTCGGAGTCCGCGCTGCATGACCGGGCGCACCGGCTCTCGCCGCCGATCGCGACGCAGCGCTGCCCTTGCACGAGCGAGCAGTCGAGATCGGAGCTGCACGGCGCGCACTGGGCGCGCTTCACGCACGTCGTGCGCAGCAAGCAGAGCGGCCCCTCGACATAGGAGTTGCCGTCGCCGAGCGTCGAGGCGTCGATGCAGTCTTCGGCGGTCTCACCGCAGAAGCTGTTATCCCCTTTGTCCGTGCCGCAGATCCCGTGAGGATCCCGGGTCAGCGCGCACTCGAAGCCGCCGGGGCAGTCCGCGTCCTCCGCGCAGTGCGGCTGCGTGCAGTAGGCCTCCGCGTCCCCTTCCCCCTTGCCGAGGCACTCGAGGCCGAGCGAGGTGCACTCGCTGGGGGCGCACGTCGGAATGAAGCAGTAGCTGCCGTCGCTGCACTTCCCGGCGTCGCAGGCGAGGTCGTCACCGCATACCGCGGTGTCGCGCTGGCACTCGCCGGGGTTGCCGTTGCACTGCACCGGGTTGCACGGCGTGCTGTCGGGGCAGCGCCCGAACTGGGCGCACTCGGAGCCGAACGGACACGGGGTACCGAAACCCACGACTTTCCCGTTTGGTCTACAAACGGAGATCTCGGCTTTCGTGTCGTCCTCCTCGGCCGGCATACAGTCCTGGAGACCAGGGGTGCACTCAAGGTGGCTGCTGCACTTGAGCACGCAGCGGTTGCCGACGCAGGTGTTCCCTTCCAAGCAGAGATCGGGCCTGCACTTGCCCTCGCAGACCCCGTCCACGACGACCCCCCCGAAGCATTCGTCTCGCGGAGTGTCCGACGAGGAGCAGGCGCCGCTCGCGCCGGCAGCCCCCATCGCCAGGCAGCCGAGCATCAGGAACGCGTGGATACGATGGAAGCGGGGCCGATGGGCGCTCTGAGAGGCGACAACCTGCTGCATAGGACCTCAGCGCGGGAAACGCCCGCGGATCGGGGCAGGCACGGCGGGCCTGACCGGAGATTGCGGAAAGAACCCCCCGAGCGAAGCGGGCTCGACAAGGTTGCCCTTGACGCCCCCGGGGCCGCCCAGAAGAATGAGCACTCCTACACCATACTTCAGGCGGTGGCATCATGCGAATGGACGCTGTTCTCGGTGGGATCGGCCTTGGCCTCGTGGCAGCCTTGGGGCTCGTCGGCTGCGCGGGAGAAGAGGATCCCATACCGGCTCCTGATTTTCCCGAGGGGACGGGGCAACCTGCGGCCAACGCTGCTCGCTACCCTGCAGGCCCCTATGGGATCAACCCCGGCCGGGTGATCGCGAACTATCAGTTCGTCGGGTACGCCGACGCCGACGCAAACAACGCGACGATGCAGCCGATTCAGCTCGCCGACTTCTACAACCCGACCGGGACGGAGGTCTTTCCCGAGGGCTCGCAGTACGGCGCTGGCGAGCCGAAGCCGAAGGTGCTGCTGATCGACGTCTCGTCCGTATGGTGTGGCCCCTGCAAGATCGAGGCGGAGTCGGTCCTGCCGAGGCTCTACGAGAAGTATCAGCCGCTCGGCGGCGAGTTCCTGGTTCAGCTCGCGGACGGGAGGAATCCGGGCGAGCCGGCGGTGGCGCGCGACCTGTTCCGCTGGACGACCCAGTACGAGGTGAAGTACCCGTCGGCGATCGACCCTTCATACAAGCTCGGCGCGCTCTTCCAGGCCGACGCGTTCCCTGCGAACATGCTCGTCAAGACGCAGGACATGACGATCGTCGAGGTCGTCGCCGGCGTGCCCGAGGAGAACAGCACTTTCTGGCGAACCTTCGAGAAGATCATGAACGGCGAGATCTGAACGGATCGCCGTGGGCGCACCGCCGAGCCGCCTGACGACGCGCCCGAGTGGAACACCCCGCCAGGGCGCGCCAGGCGCCCGCGACGTTGAGCCTCATGCCGGTCGGCCGCTCGGGCCGGCCCATTCGCTACGGAAGCCCCCGATGAACCGAACACCCCACTACGCACTCTCGCTGGCGTTCGCTCTCCTCAGCCTCGCTGCCACCTCGTGCGGAGCAGCCTCCGGCGGCTCCTCGGCGAGCCCGGCGCCGGACTTCTCGCTCCCCGCCCTCGACGGCAAGACGGTCAGGCTCTCGGACTACGCCGGCAAGAGCGTCGTACTGATCGATTTCTGGTCGACCACCTGCGACCCGTGCCTGGCGGAGATGCCCCACCTCGTCGAGCTCTACAAGAAGCACAGGGACAAGGGGTTCGTCGTGCTCGCCGTGTCGCTCGACGGGCCGGAGTCTCGCGCGCAGGTGAGCAGCACCGTCCACGACAGGGAGATGATCTTCCCTGTGCTGCTCGACGAGGAGACGACCGTGGCCGCCAAGTACAACCCGAAGCGCGAGCTTCCGTTCTCCGTGCTCATCGGACGAGACGGCTCGATTCTCCACAAGCGCGGCGGGTACCAGCCCGGCGACGAGGCCGTGATCACCGAGCAGGTCGAGAAGGCGCTCGTCCAGTAGCGTCGGAGGCGGTCAGTAGCGTCGGAGGCGGTCGCCCCGGCGTGCGTTCACCCCTCCGTGGACGCTCGATCGCTGCTCCACGATCCATGGGTCCGTGGTAGGACCTGACGGTGCGCAGCCAGCTCCACGCCGTCCGTCCTTGCCTGACCGCGGCGCTCCTCCTCGCGGCCGGCCCGGCGGTAGCGGTCGAGCTCCCGAACGTCGGCGGGGAACCTGTCTCGATCGATGTCGTGAACACCGCGGCCGTCAGTTACCACTTCGACAACCGCAACGACGATCGCCGGTATCCTTCCCGTTACCTCGACGACAACTACGGAGAGATCCTCGATCGGCTGGACGCCCAGATCAGCTGGTGGCGCTTCCAGCTCGGCACGCGGCTCAACGCCTCTTTCTATGTGGCGAGACCCTCGTCGACCAGCCTCGAGCTGCAACAGAAGGTCCTGAACGAAGAGGTCGCGTTCGCGCTCGATGATGCCGCGCGGGAGCTCCACTCCCGGTATCTGACGACGGTCTATCCGGCGAAGCTGTGGCTCACCTACACGCAGCCGGGCATCGAGGCCACCGTGGGCGACGTCTACGCCCAGCTCGGGCGCGGCCTCGTCCTCAGCGTGCGCAAGATGGACGAGCTGGCCATCGACACGACGCTGAGAGGCGGCAGGCTCGTGCTCGACAAGGACTTCCAGCTGTTCCGTCTCGAGGCCACCGCCATTGCCGGGCAGATGAACCCCCTGCGCGTGGACGACGCGAGCGGCAGGCGGCTCCACGGAGACGGGTCGCCGCTCTTCTTCGGCTTCCCTGGCGCCGACGACCTGGACACGAGCGAGACGACGGTGGATGCGCAGGGGAACCCCCGCACCCGCAAGGTGACCGAAGCGGCGCGGCCGAACTACCTGGAGGACACCGTGGTCGGCGGACGCCTGGAAGCGGGCGTGAAGGGCGTCGAGATCGCCGCGAACGGCGCGCTGCTGCTACGCAAGTCGTACACCGAGGAGTTCAACCGGTGCCTGGCCGAGGGCGGCGCAGACCCGCAGGCCGCGCGGCGCCTGTGCGGCGGTGAGTTCCCGGAGTTCAACGTCGTCAGCGCCCCCCCTGCGCGGCAGCACGACACGATCCGGACATTCAGCGGCTCGGTGAGCGTACCGTCCATCGCCGAGCGCGGCGATGTGTACGTCGAGGTGGCCGGCCAGCAGCTCCGCAAAGGTCACCTCTTCCGGGAGAACGTGCCAGCAGAGGACCTGTCGGGCTACGCCGTCTATGTGGCGGCGAACGGGCGCAGCGGGCCGCTCGCCGTCTCGCTCGAAGGGAAGCACTACCGCCGGTTCTTCCCCCTCTCGGCCAACATCGACGTCTCCGTGCTCTCGAACCCGGGGTTCAACGCGCCAGAGTTCGAAGGGGTGGCGTACAACCAGCCTCCGACCGCTGAGCCCGTCTATGTGGAGCCGATCGGATCGCCCAACGTCTGTGTAACGGGCGGCCGCGGGCGCGTCGACTACCGCTTCAACCGGGGCGCAGCCATCTACGCCTGGCTCGGTCACTACGTGAGCTTCTCGGAGCGCAAGGCGAACTACGAGTGCGAGACGGACGACGAGAACCGGACCGACACGTGGGACGTCGCAGCAGGCACCGAGCTCGACTTTGACCGGCGCCGCTCGCACGTGCGCGCGTGGGCCGGAGTTCGGCAATCCGATGAGGCCGATACGGACCACGTCTTCTACAGCGAAGGTTACGTTCGCTACGACGTCGTGAAGCACCTCGCCGGCGCGTTCTCCGTCCAGCTGCAGGGCAACGGCCGTCGCCGCTACAGGCCAGAGAACTTCGAGTCGCCCTGGGTCGAAGGGGAAAACTACCTCGCGCTCCAGTGGTCGCCCCACCTCGCTGCAATTTTTGGCTACGAGTACACGTCCGAGCCCGGGTGTGAGCCCGGCAAGGACGGCGACCTCTGCCACTTCTTCAACGGCGGGCTGCAATGGAAATCCGGTTCGAGGGAGACGGCGCTCGAGCAGATCGTCGACACGGTGCAGCTCTTCGTCGGCCAGCGGCGCGGGGGCCTGCGTTGCGTCTCCGGCGTGTGCCGTTTCTTCCCGCGGTTCGAGGGCGCGCGGCTCGAGCTCGTCTCGCGGTTCTGAGCCCGAGCGGGGCGCCGGCCGCGATCAGGACGCGCCGAGGATGGAGCAGGCCACCGAGGTCCTGACCTGGGGCTCGGCGTCGGCGAGGAGCAAGGCGGCGCGCGGGAGCTCGCCGAGCTCGACGAGGCCTGTCCCCGCCGCCTCGCGCACCGGGATCTCCCGCGATCGGAGGTCGCGCTCCAGGAGCGGCACCGCCGCGCGGACGCCTGCACGGGCGAGGACTCCCCGCGCGAGCACCGCGCGTGTCGACGTTCCGGAGGCGAGCCTCATCAGCCATGCGACTGCGGCGGCGCGCTCGCGCGCCGCGACGACGCGCGGAGGTGCGTCGACGTAGCGGGCGTGCGCGGCGAAGGCGACCGCGTCATCGGCATCGCCCTGCGCCTCGAGGAGCGCGGTCCGCGCCGCAGCGTCCTCGAGCGGCACGGAAAGGATCGCGTAGATGCGATCCCTGCTCTGGCTGGTACGGAGGGCGTTGATCAGGACGGCGACCGCTTCCCCGGCGCCATCGCCGCCCGCGCGCACCAGGGCGCGCGCGGCGGCGATCGCGGGCGCGCCGCGCTGGGTGGAGATCGCCCAGAGGAGCTGCGCGCGCCCGCCGGCGTCGATCGCGCGGGGCGCCGCCCACGCCTCGGCGATCGCTTCACGCCCCGGTTCATCGGAGAGGACCCAGACATCCCGCAGGGCCAGCACGATCTCTCGACCGCCGAGCGCGCCCGCGGCGCGGATCGCGAGCGTCCGCGCGAGCGGGTACGGGTCGAGCCGCGCCGCCTCGAGCAGCGCGCCCCGATCGTTCGGGTCCGCTGCCGCGCTCGCGGCGCGGAGCGCCGAGGCGCGCACCTCCTGATCTCCGTCCAGCATCCGCGCGCGGCGCAGCGCGCCGTCCTCGGCCGTGACGAGCGCCCGCGTCTGCAGTGCGCGCAGCGCTGCGTCCTTGCCGGGGTTCCGCCCCGCAGCCGCGTCGGTGGCGTACCGCTTCACGCCTGCCGGCGCCGTGAGCCCTGCCTCGAGGAGGATCATCGCTGCGGCCGTCGCCATGCCATCCGAGCCCTCGGCACGCTCGGCGAGCGCGTCCTCCAGCGGGCGCGCGCACGTCCGGAGCTCGCGCAGCCGCTCGACCCCGGACGGCGGCGTGGCGCGCGCGATCTCCCCCTCTGCGACCGCGCGGGCGATCGCGCGCGCCTCGTCTCTGTCCAGCGCGCCGCGCCGCAGCTCGTCGTCCACGGTGCGGCGCAGCTCGTCGAATCTGCCCGCCTCGGCTGCGCGCACCGAAGCTGATCTCGCACAGCCGGCGACCGCGGCGAGCGAGAGGAGGCCGGCGAGGATCGACCCGAGAAGCACGCGGTGCATGAGGCGCCTCTTAGCGCGCCGAAGTTCGCGTTCGAAGCCCCTTCGGCTCGACCACCCCGGGAATCCGTTCTATACGGCGCGCTCACGTTCCGGCACCATGCGTATCGACGTCATCGTCAACACCCGAGCGCGCCGGTACCGGGCGGGGCCTGCGCTCATCGATCGCATGGCGGCCGCGTGCGCTGGCGGGGCGGAGCTCCACCCGACCTCGAACGTCGCGGAGCTCGCGGACGTCTGCGACCGGATCGCCCGACGTGGCACGGATCTCGTCGCGATCTCCGGCGGAGACGGCAGCTTCATGGCGGGCGTCACGGCGCTCGCCCGCGCCTTCGGCGAGCGCTCCCTGCCGCCACTTGCCCTGTTGCCGGGGGGCACCGTCGCGACCGTCGCGCGGAACTGGGGTACGAGCGGCGATCCCGCTGCGCTCCTCGCGCGCATCGTCCGCGATCACCGCGACCTTCGCAGCGGCGCCGCTGTCCGTGGAGCCGTCCGCCGGCCCACCTTGCGCGCGCGCGCGACCACGCGCAGCGGTGTCGAGGAGCGCATCGGCTTCATCTTCGGCACCGGGCTCGTGGCCAGCTTCTTCGATGTCTATTACGAGCGCGGAGGTGACGGATACAGTGCCGCAGCGCGCATCGTGGCGCGGGTGTTCGTCGAGTCCTTTTACGGCGGCGCCTGTGCGCGCCGGGTCCTCGATCCACTGCCGTGCACGATCGAGGTGGAGGGGCGGCAGCTAGCCCCGCGCGCCTGGTCGCTGATCTGCTCGTCCGTGGTGCGCGATCTCGGGATCCACATGCTGGTCACCTACCGCGCTGGCGAGGATCTAGACCGCCCGCACCTCGTCGCCAGCGCCCTGCCTCCCCGGGGCCTGGGGCCCCGCGCGCCGCTCGTCCTTGCGGGCCGCCGGATCGGCGGCAAGGACCACTTCGACGATCTTGTCCGTGATTTCACGGTCCGCTTCGGCGCCTCGACCGGCGCGACGTCGCTCGACGAGGGCCCCTATATCCTCGACGGAGATCCTCTCCGGGCGAGCGAGATCAGGATCTCCGCCGGGCCGTCCATCGACGTGCTCTCCCTGCGCCGCTGACGTCGCGCGCTCGTCGGCGACGTGCGCCCGAGCTGTCGGTGCGCCGGGCGCTGCGTTGCATGACGGAATCATGACCGGCGTAGTGAACCCCAGTGACGGGCATGCCCGATGCTCCATCCATCTTGGAAACCATGACGCAACCCCCTGCATCGAGCCCTACACGAGTCGTCGTACCGAAGCATGGCCCGGGCTTCGGTCAGCTCTTCAACGTGCTGGGGATCACCGCGATCCACGTGGGCACCGTGGTCGCCGTCCTCCGGGGCGCCACCTGGAAGCTCGCGGCGCTCGCTGCGGCCACGTACTTCATCCGGATGTTCGCGATCACGGGGGTCTACCACCGGTACTTCTCGCATCGGAGCTACAAGACGAGCCGCGGCCTCCAGTTCTTGCTCGCGTTGCTCGGGACGACGGCGACCCAGAAGGGCCCGCTGTGGTGGGGGGGAACGCACCGCGTCCATCACAAGTACTCGGACACGGAGCGCGACGTTCACAGCCCGCTCCGCAGGGGTTTCTGGTACGCGCACATGGGCTGGTGGCTCGGCCGCGAGCACGAGGAGCTCGACCTGAAGCGCATCCCGGACTTCGCCGGGTTCCCTGAGCTCCGCTGGCTGGACCGCTACCACGCGGTCGGGCCGCTCGGCCTGATGGCGCTGCTCTTCGCGGTGGGCGGCTACGATGCGTTCCTCTGGGGCTACGTCGTCTCGACGTGCGCGCTCATGCACGGGACCTTCACGATCAACTCCCTCGCGCACGTATTTGGATCGCGGCGCTACGCGACGACCGACACGAGCCGCAACAATTTCTGGCTCGCGCTCATCACCCTCGGCGAGGGCTGGCACAACAACCACCACCACTACATGAGCAGCGCGAACCAGGGCTTCTTCTGGTGGGAGATCGACGTCAGCTTTTACATCCTGCGCGGGATGGAGAAGCTCGGCCTGATCTGGGATCTCCGGATCGCGCCGGCGCACGTCCTGCAGCGGAACCTGCTGAAGGAGGTCGGCGAGCGTTCGCCGCTCCTCGCCCCCCAGACCGCGCCCGTCGAGCCCCTGGACGCCCCGCCCCTGGGCCGGCCGAGCCTCGGCGACGTCTGACACGGCCGCCCGCGACGCTCGACCTCGATGATCACGGACGGAGGCTGCGCAGGGCAGCTTTCGTCCGCAGGAGCTAGCAGCAGCGGCTCCGCAACCAGCGACCGCACCACGCACACTCTCGCCGCCGGGGCGGCGATGGCCAGAGGTCGCTCAGGATCTCTGGCGCAGACGCTCCTCGCGCGGGACGCTAGTTGACGGAAGAGGCAGCTTGCTGGGTATGGGCGGCGGCGGAGTCGCCCGGCTTCGGCTTCTCTGCCTTGTTGCGCTCGCGCTGGCGCTCCAGGCCGGCGCGCACGAACCGCGCGAAGAGCGGGTGCGCGTTATGGGGCCGGCTCTTGAACTCGGGGTGGAACTGACAGCCCACGAAGTACGGATGGTCACGCAGCTCGATCATCTCCACGAGCCGCTGGTCCGGCGACGTCCCGGAGAGCACGAGCCCCTTCTGCGTCATCGCCTCGCGGTACCTGTTGGCCACCTCGTACCGATGCCGGTGCCGCTCGCTGATGCTCGTCTGCCCGTACGCCTCCGCGGCGACCGAGCCCTTGTCCAGCACGCACGGGTACGCGCCGAGGCGCATCGTGCCGCCCTTCTCGACGACCCCCTTCTGATCGGGCATCAGGTCGATCACAGGATAGGCGGCGTTGCGATCGAACTCGACAGAGTTCGCACCCGTCATGCCGCAGACATGCCGCGCGTACTCGACGACGGCGAGCTGCATGCCCAGGCAGATCCCGAAGAACGGGATCTTCTCCTCGCGCGCGTAGCGGATGGCCTCGATCTTCCCCTCGGTGCCGCGGTCACCGAAGCCGCCGGGCACGAGGATCGCGTCGAGGTTCGACAGCAGCTCGGCCGCACCGCGCGCCTCGATCTGCTCGGAGTCGATGTACTCGAGCTCGACCCGCACGTCGTTGTGGAGCCCGCCGTGGACGAGCGCCTCGTGGAGCGATTTGTACGCGTCGCGCAGGTGTACGTACTTGCCGACGACGCCGATCTTCACGATGCCGCGAGACGGCTTCTTGAACCGCTCGACGATGCGTTGCCAGGCCGACAGGTCCGGCTGCCTCGCCCAGATGTTGAGCAGCTCCGTGATCTTCTCGTCGATCCCCTCTGCGTGGAGGACCAGCGGGAGCTCGTAGATGCAGTCGACGTCTACCGCCGCGATCACGCAGTCGACGGCGACGTTCGAGAAGAGCGAGATCTTCTCCTTCATGCTGCGCGGGAGCGGTCGATCGCAGCGACAGAGGAGGATGTCCGGCTGGATGCCGATCTCGCGCATCTCCTTCACCGAGTGCTGGGTCGGCTTCGTCTTCAGCTCGCCCGCCGTCGCGATGAACGGCACGAGCGTGACGTGCACCGAGATCGCGTTCTGCGCGCCCGATTCCACCTTGAGCTGCCGGATCGCCTCGATGAACGGGAGCGACTCGATGTCGCCCACGGTGCCGCCGACCTCGACGATGGCCACGTCAGCGCCGTCCGCTGCAGAACGGATGCGCAGCTTGATCTCGTCCGTGACGTGCGGGATCACCTGCACCGTCGCCCCGAGGTACTCGCCGCGGCGCTCCTTCGAGATGACCGCCTCGTACACGCGGCCGGTCGTGAAGTTGTTCTGCCTCGTCATCCGGGCGAGCGTGAAGCGCTCGTAGTGCCCGAGATCCAGATCGGTCTCCGCGCCGTCGTCCGTGACGAAGACCTCGCCGTGCTGGTACGGCGACATCGTGCCGGGATCGACATTGATGTACGGGTCCAGCTTGAGGTGGGTAACCTTCAACCCACGGGACTCCATCAGGGCCCCGATCGAGGCCGCGGCCAGTCCCTTGCCGATCGACGATACGACTCCGCCTGTGACGAAGACGAATTTGGTCCGCTTGCTCATGACCCATCGCTCCGCTGCGCCGTGTGCGCGCCTGTAACCAGTTCCTCGATCGGCGCTCAAGGAGTGAGCCCTCCGAGGTTCGGCTGTCCACGGCAAATGCCTTGCCCGGCTTACAAGCCGCACGGCCCCGTCAACAGGACCGAAGCCGGAGGACCCCCCGCGAGGAGAGATCCCGCACCGGCAACAGAACCGGACCTGCCGTACGAGCCCATCTACAACCAGAAGGGCCCGCGGCAAGCCTGCGCGACGTGATGCCGCTCTGAATCCGCCGGCATTCTAGGCCGCTCTCCAGGCGCGTCAATGCAAAGGGTAATCCGATCTCCCGGCCCGGGCTGCGTGCCGCGGGAGCAGGCGCCGTCGGCGGGACCGATACCGCGGGGCCCCCCGTCGCGCTGAGAGCTCCGGCGACCCGGGATGGTACGCTCCGCCGGCGCCTCGACCCGGCCGTATCATGAGAATCGCCCACGTTTTCCAGCTCGCGACGTCCACCCCGATCGTCGCGCTGGAACGCGACGGCGCGCTCTACGATGTCGCGGAGCTCGAGCGCCACTTCGGAACGAAGCTCGCTGACATCCCCGGCGTGTCGGACTTTCACACGCGCGTGGTGGCGCTTCGTTGTGCCGGTCTTCACGCGCTGGATGACCGGCTGCTCAGCGGGGATCGTCCCTCCTCGGCGCAGCTACCCCCCGACAGCATCCTGTGGCTGCCGCCCTGCGTCACCGATCGCGCCGCGTACATCCAGCTCGGCCCCTACGCGCACGACGCCGATCACCCCTGGTACCGCTTCGGCAACAGCCGCGCGCTGCTCGGACACGCTGCGGCGATTCCCTTTCCGGCGCTCGAGGACGAGCCTGCCTACGAGCTGAACCTTGCGGCGCTCCTCTGCGAGGATCTGCGGCGCGCCACCCCGGACGAAGTGGAGCGCGCGATCGCCGGCTACGCCGTGCTGAACGACTGGACGGGGCGCAGCATCGAAGCGCGGTTGCTGGCGCGCGGGCTGCCCCCTTCGGAGGCGAAGGACTTCGCCACGCAGCTCGGCCCGGTGCTCGTCACGCCTGACGAGCTGGGCCCGGTCGAGGCGTTGCGGACCCAGGCTCGCGTCGACGCCGACGCGCGCACCTGTTCCCGCGTCGGCGAGTGGACCTTCTCGTTGGCCGAATCCATCGCGTACATCAGCAACCAGGTCGAGCTGCGCGCAGGCGACGTGGTGGGAGCAGGCCGGGTCTCCGGCGGGAGCGCTGACCAGCACGTGCCGTACGGTGCCACCGTGGAGCTCATGATCGAGCGCATCGGACGGATATCTGGCAAGCCTGTCCGCGGCCCCGCTCCGCCGCCGTGGCGCCGACGGTGAGCGGCGCCAGCGCGCCGTGCCGTGGCGCGCATGGTTTCCCTGCTCGATCAAAAAGTGCCGACGACGCCCAGGCCCATCCCCGTCGCGGTGATGACGGGAGCCGCCCGCACCGTCAGGGCGGGCGTGCTCGGGGGTCGCGCCGAGGGCGCCTCCGTGGTCATGAAGATGCCCTCGCCAACGAGGCCGAGGCCAGCGAGCTGCGCGAGCCCATCGATGACGGTGAGCGCGCCGCGCACGTACAGCTTCGCCCCGCAGTCAGGATCGTCAGCGGCGCAGCCGTTCTTCGCGAGCGCGAGCCAGGGGCCGGCGATCGGGATCTTCAGCTCGCTCGACCCGGGCACATCGGGCCACGACGACGCGGCGAGGAACGCCGCGCCGTAGGCGACCGCCGTCACGGCCACCCCGCCGAAGATGAGCTTCGCGCGCACCGACGACGGCGGGTGCCGTGCAGGGGCCGGCGGCTCCTCTGCGCTGGCGGTAGCAGCGGTCAACACGAGCGCAGCCGCGAGGGCGAGGGCGGCGCTCTTCATGGGGACTTCGCGCTGGAAGACGCGGAGCCGGCCTTCTTGGCCGGCAGCTTCACGGTGTAGGGGACCTCGAGCGGCTCGCCCTCGAACGGCAGCACGATCTCCCCGACGAAGGCGCGCTTGACGCAGGCCTCGGCAGGCGTTCCTGCGAAGGGTGGTCCAACCAGCACGTCGGTCACGCGCCCCTTCTGGCCGTCGAAGACGACCTTGACCTCTCCCTCACCGGTCGGCGCGTTCGGCACGACCTCGGCGCAGTTCGACGCCTTGTCCCCCCCGCGTCGCAGCGCGATCTCCATCTGCTTCTTCTGATCGGCGTTGAGGCCACCGCCGCTGTCCTGCGACGCGCTCGCCTCGCTGTCGGAGCTGTCCGTCTCGGCGGGCGCGCCCTCGCCCGAGTACGCTTGGTCGAAGTTGTAGTCTTCCCCTGCCTGCTTGGGCTTGGCGCCCGAGCATGCCGACGCCGCGAGAAGGATGAGCGGCAAGAGCGCGCGGGTCGAGTGCTGCTGGGACACGGTGTCCTCCCTTCGAACAGAGCGTGAAGAAGTGCCTGCGCGCACCCTAGCAAGCTCTCCTTTGCGAGGACAACCCCGACCGCGCGTCCGAACTGCCGGGCTGCGCCGAGCAGTCGACCGGAGGAGGCGCCCGCGGCGGAGACATTGTACAGCCGGAGAGCCGTCATGCCTCGACTCACCCGCCGGACCGTCTCCTTGATCGCGCTCCTGCTCTCGTCGACCCTCGCCCGTCCGGGCGGCTCGCAGCCGAGCGACGGCGGCAAGGGTGCCGCAGCGCGCGCGACCGGCACCGCGAGACCGACGCAGGAAGCACCCGGGGGCCCGAGCGCGCCTCCGTCGCCCCTCGCCGCGCCTCACCCTCAAAAAATCGACCCAGGCCGCACTCGAGAGTCGCTCGAGAAGCTCACCGCCGACGTACGACGCCTGGGGGGGCGGGTCGGCGTGCTCGCGCTCGACGTCGCCAGCGGAGCGCCCCTCGCCGCTTTCGATGAGCGCGGCCTGTACAATCCCGCGTCGAACGCGAAGCTGTTCACGGCAGCAGCCGCGCTGCGCCTGCTCGGGCCGAGCTACCGCTACCTGACCGGCCTCCACGGGGAGGCATCGAGCGGAACCGTCGCGGAGCTCGTGCTCCGGGGCTCGGGCGACCCGTCGCTCAGGACGCGCGATCTCTGGGAGATGGCGCGCGATCTGCGCGCGACGGGCGTCCGCAAGGTCGCAGCGATCGCGGTGGATCAAGGCTACTTCGACGCGCGCTACGTGCCTCCGGCGTTCGAGCAGCAGCCGGAGGAGTGGGCGGCCTTTCGCGCCCCGGTCGCGGCAGCGTCGCTGAACGCGAACACCGTGCTCTTCACGGTGCGCCCGTCGAAGGCAGGCCAGGCAGCGTCCGTCGCGATCGACCCCCCTGGCTTCGCCCTGCTCCGCGGCAACGTGACCACCGCTCGGCGCGGCACACCAGAGAAGATCGGGATCCGACTCGAGCCGAACGGCCAGCGCCTCGCCGTGCACCTCAGCGGCAACATCCCGGAGGGGGGCCGCGCGGTGAGCCTGGCGAGGCGCGTCGATGATCCGCGCCTCGTCGTGGCGTATGCGCTCAAGGAGATGCTGCAGGAGGTCGGCGTCGAGGTCTCCGGTGAGGTGCGGCTCGGCGGCGAGCAACAGAAGCGGCTCCTCGTCGCCCACCGCTCGGCGCCCCTCGGCGAGCTGCTCGCTGCCCTCGGCAAGGACAGCGACAACTTCTACGCAGAGACGATCTTCAAGACGATCGCCGCAGAGAAGCGCGGTCGACCCGGCACGGCGGAGGCTGCGGCGGAGCTGGTCGGCGAGACGCTCAGCGAGCTCGGCGCCGCGCAGGAGGGTGTCGTCATGAAGAACGGCTCCGGCTTGTTCGACGCCGCCCGCGCGTCGCCTGAGTCCATCGTCCGGCTGCTCCGTGCCGCGCTCCTCGATCCGGCGCTCGGCGCCGATTTCATCGCGCAGCTCGCGATCGGCGGTGTGGATGGCACCTTGCGCGGCCGCTTCCGCGGGTGGTCGAAGGAGCGCGCCATCCGCGCCAAGACGGGAACCCTCGCCTCGGTCGTCGCCCTCTCCGGCTACATCCTCCCGCCACCCGGCCGCTCCCCGATCGCCTTCGCCGTGCTGGCCTCCGATCTTCCGGGGAAGATCGAGCCGGTACGCAGGGCCATCGACGACTTCGTCGGTTCGCTCGCCGACGAGCTCTGGAAGGGTGCACGCTCGCCCTGAGAGGCCGCGCGGTCTCAGGACGACGCGCGGCGTGCCCGCGATGAGGCACCAGCTCTCCGCTCGCTTCGGCGCGCCCCCGGGCAAGACGCGTGATCAGGGGGCTCGAGCAGCGCGGCCGCGCAGCATGACGCTGCGCGGCCGCATCACCGCGATCGCTGTGCGCGCCGCTCAGTAGTCGCGCATCTGCTTGCGGATCTTGCCGAGCGCCTGCTCCTGGAGCTGGCGGATGCGCTCGCGCGACAGGTTGTACTTGTCGCCGATCTCCTTGAGCGTGAGCTCGTCCTCATCATCGAGGCCGAAGCGCCAGCGGATGATCCGCGACTCGATCGGCGTGAGGGTGGTCAGGAGCCGCCGGACCTCGTCGCTCCACTTCCTGTTCGCCAGGTGATCGAACGGCGAGAGGGCGTTCTCCTCCTGGAGGAAGTCGATGAACTTCCGCCCGTCCTCATCGCCGACCGGGCGATCGAGGGAGAACGGCGTCTCCGCGTAAAAGTCCTTCACCTTGTCGAGCTTCTCGCGCGGGACCCCCGTCTCCTTCTCGAGCTCCTCGATCGTCGGCTCGTGCCCGGTGCGCGCGATGATCGCCTGCGTCGCCCGCGCCACGCGGTTGTACGTGTCGAGCATGTGGACCGGGATGCGAACCGCCCGGCCCTTGTCGGCAAGCGCGCGGCTGATCGCATGCCTGATCCACCAGGAGGCGTACGTCGAGAAGCGATAGCCGCGGCTGTGGTCGAAGCGCTCGACCGCCTTCATCAGCCCGATGTTGCCTTCCTGGATCAGGTCGATGAGCGGCAGACGACCGCGGTTGTAGCGACGCGCGATCGAGACGACGAGCCGCAGGTTGGCCTTCACGAAGCGGTTCTTCGCGTCGTGCTGCGCCTGGAAGGTCCGCTCGACCCGATCGAGATACTTGCGGTACGAGCTCGACATCGGGAGCCTCGGCCGCGTGGGACGGGTCTCCTCGGGATCGCTCACGTCGTCCTCGAAGTCGGGCTCCCGAACGAGATCGCGCGCGATGGTGAAGGCGCGGGCCATCCAGAGGCGATCCGAGTCCGGGAGGCGGACCGCCGCAGCGAGCTCCTCGGAGAGCTGGCTCCACGGCTTTTCCTGCTCGGGCAGGAGCTTCCCCTTCTGCTTCTTCGACGCGCGAACGAGCTTCTGCATCTCCGCGATCTGCGGAGCCTTCACCTCATCCTCGCCGGCCTTGGCGACATCCTCCTCGAGCGAGGTGAGGATGTACTCGGCCGCAGGCAGGTACGAGAGCAGGGCGACCCAGTGCTCGACCTCGGTCCGCTCGACCGCGCGGGCGGTGTCGAGCTCCTCGTCGGGCCCCATCACGGGGTGCAGCGCCATGTCCCGGAAGTAGCGGGCGAGCATCGAGTCGCCCCCTCCGTCCTCGACATCCTTCAGCTCTCGATCCTGGCTCCTCGCACGCTCGGGCTGAGGCAGCCGGTCGAGCGGGCCGAGGTCCAGGTCGATGAAGTCAGCCGCCCGATCCTCGTCGAGGATCTCCGCCGGGCGGGGTCGCACGACGGTCTCTTCCGCCTGGTCGTCCTCCAGAAGGTTGAGGGCTGCGACTTCCGGCGTGGCCGTCCCAGCCTGAGCGAGCGGGTCGCCCTTCACTACAGTGGCGTTGCTCTTCGTCGACCTCATGGCGGCTCCCTCCACGGTGGTAGCTCCTTGAAAGTGCGAGCGCGGCGACTGGCTGTCCCCGAATTCTTCGACCTCGGAGACCCCCGAATCGGTGGTCTGCGATGCCGCCCGCCGGGGAGCCGATGCTGTCTCGGCTCCCTGCGAGCTCTTGGATGCCGCGAGCCGCGCAGAGGTACCTACAGCGGAGGACTTGGCGTTTCTCCGCGCAGTTTCTGGACGGCGGGCGGTCGACGTGCTCATCTTGGTCTTTGTGTCGGCGTTCACTTCTAAACGGCTGACCTTGCGAGATTGAAATGCCTCGTCACCTTTTGACGGCGGGCGAGGCGATTTCGTGCCAAACAGGGAGCAGGAGCTGGCTGAAGGAGCCCCTGTTGAAACTGGCAACCGCTGGTGCTTTCTTTTGATTCCGGTCGAACTCTTCCCGCCAGAGGCGGGTCTGCTCTTGCAGAGTGATGCTTTTGCGCCAGCTCCCGATGGCAGCCCAACTCCAGAAGCAAGAACAGTGCCTTTTTTGGCGTGCGTTCCGTGTTCTCCCGTTTGAGAGCTCGACCTGGGTGCGGTATGTAGGCCGCGAGGCGCCGTCCGTGCCGTATCGAGCGAAATGTTTCGCTGCGACCGAGCCGAACTGCATGGCTGGGTACGCTTCCGAAGACGCAACAACATCGGCAACCTGTCCTTCTTGGTGGCACCTCGAGTCCGCCAGCCTCCCACGAATTGGTGGGCCGCCCTCGCCGCGCGGGCAGGGGGATTCCTTTATCCTTTCCAGCGGTGGAGTGGCTGGGCCTGACTTCTGAGGCCGTTCTCTCAGTGAGCTTCGATGTTTCCTGAACCTGGGCCTCCCGGTGGCGATGTCGAGCCCTCACCCGACGGCCAAAGGCGGAGAAGATTATTTTTCGCGAGATGGCGCCTGGAAATTTAGTATTTCCAGCCATTGGCTCAGGTCTGACGGAGACTGCGACGACGAACGTACCCGTGGAAGACAGTCAGGAATGACCTCTGGTTCCTCAGGTCCTGAGGCTGGGCACGTCATCCCACATCAGATCACATTTTGCTGTCCCGAGTTTCCCGGTAGCCTGAGCTGGGTCGTGATTCACCCTGGCAACAGGGTCATAGGGTGCCACCAAAGATGCGGTTCATGGCGTGCAGGAAGTGCACACTGTGCATCTGTTTGGTACCGATTCGCCTCACCAGAGGGGACCGGCTGACTGCGCGATGTGGACGTCCCGCAGCAGCTCGTCTGCTTCGCGAGGACACATCGGGGCAGCCAGGGCTAGCAACGCCACCCCTGGACGCTCGACTGGGAGCGCGGCTTCAAGTGCCCGAGCTCATTCGAGAATCAAGCGGTTGTTGAGGTGATGCGAGCCGGGCGGCCTCGGCCAAGTTCAACCCTGCCGCATGGCAGCGCTGAAACAGGCCGATCTGGCCGCCCTGGGGGCGTCACTTCGATGCAGCAGGAGAGGAGGCGAGCTTCGCCACGGCACCGAAGGACGCAGGATCGTGGATCGCGATCTCCGAAAGGATCTTCCGGTCGAGCGTGATGCCTGCCTTCTTGAGCCCGCTGACGAGACGGGAGTACGTCGTGCCGTTGAGGCGCGCGGCAGCGTTGATCCGGGTGATCCAGAGACGGCGGAAATCCCGCTTCTTGAGCTTACGGCTGATGTAGCCGTACTCCCAGGCGTGACGAAGAACCTCGACCGCTTGACGGAAGCGGTTCTTTCTGCCGAGGAAGTAGCCCTCGGTCTGGTTGAGGACGCGGTTACGACGGCGACGAGCCTTGAACCCTCTTTTTACGCGCGGCATCGGAGCTTTACCTCAGGGTTCCGGGGTCAGCCGTAGGGAAGAAGCAGCTTGACGCGCTTCTCCATCGCCGAGTCGACCATGTCGTTCTTGCGAAGGCGACGCAGGCGCTTCTTGCTCTTCTCCTGCATGCAGTGGTTGAGCCCGCCCTTGCTGCGGCGGATCCGGCCGGAGCCGGTCACCTTGAACCGCTTGGCTGCGGCGCGGTTGGTCTTCATCTTCGGCATGACGCCCTCGATCCGAGTGCCTACGCTCCCGGCGGCCCCCCTCCGAACCACCGGAGAGGCTGTTCTGTGCCGCAGGGATGCGTAGAAGGGGCGCTTTATGGCCATCCGGCGCTGGATTGTCAAGGTCTGCCGTGGGACCTCCCCGGGAGAACCAGCGCGACGGAGCCCGGGAGGTCGGGCCTCGCTTACTTGCCGAGCACGACCCGCTGGCCGAAGGCGCGGTCCGCCGTCTCGCAGAACGTTCGGAAGGCCATGTACTCGGACGGCTTGATCCGCGACTTCGCGAGAGAGATCTGGCTGCGGACGACGACCTTGCCCGCGGACTGCTCGACCGAGATGGAGAACTTGCCGAACGGCGTGTCCAGGTCCTGGGGAAGCGGCGCCCTGGTGACGCGCCAGCCCTGCGGGACGCGGATGGACCACTCATCCTGGCGCGTCGTGAGCGCGGGGATGATCACGTCGCGGGTGCGCGTGGACAGGGAAGCGAACTCGGTCGCGAGGCGCTGCGTGGGGACCGCGGGGATCGACAGGCTGTCGCCTTCCTTGCGAGCGAGCGCGACAGCCTTTCCTCGAGCCCGCAGCTTCACCGCTTGCTCGATGTCCTCGAGGTCGTTCACCTCCACCCCCGCCCTGCCAGGAGCAAGCTCGACCGTACCGAAGTCCGCGGCGAGGTCACGGCCTGCCCGGTCGCGGCGCGTTCCCTCCGCCATGTAGCGGGTCCGCCACTCCGGAGCGAACGCGCCGGCCACCTGGATGTCGACGCCGAGCTGGGCCGAACCGTCGGCGCCGAGGGCGATGTCGACGGTCCGGTGCACGACGGAGGCCTCCGGCGCGGGCTCGGGGAGACGAACGAGCTTCGGCTTGCCCTCGTTGATCTGAAGCGCCATCGCGCCGCGATCCATGATGGGCAGCTCGGTCGAGCCCGAGTGCTCCGCCGTTCCGTCGAGGTAGAGGTCGAGCGAAGGCACATACGCGATCGCATGGTCGAACGGGGCAAGGCTCGCGGGCTCCGGCTCGATGCCCCCTCGCATGCGGGTGCGCACGAGGACGATCGTCGCTGGGATGCCGAGCTCCCGGAGCATCGTGACGATCAGCGTCGCCTTGTCCTTGCAGTCGCCCCAGCCGCGAGCGAGCGTCTGCGCGCACCTCCTCGGGCGGATGCCCTCGATGCCGAACTCGAGCGCCACGTAGCGCGTCTCGGTCGCGTACTTGTAGATCGCGCGGACCTTGCTCAGATCGTCGGAGAGGTTCTTCGTGATCTCGCGCACGCGCTTGCGCACCTCGTCGTCCACGTCGAACTGCTCTCGCGCGAGGCCCCAGTACCAGGAGCCGACCTCGTCCCAGCTTTTGAAGGTCGAGACGTGAACGTGCGCGAGGAGCTCGGACCACGCCGGCATCGCGGGCTCGGGCGCCACCGGCGGGACGGAGGCGGCGGAGAAGCGGAAGATGCGCCGCTCGGCGTCCTCCTTCGTCTCGCGCACGAGGCCCGGGAGGTTGGACGCGAAGATGTGGAACGGCTTCATCTTGGGGGTGATCAGCACGTACTCGCTGCTGGCGATCGGCTCGTCCCCCTGGAGGTACTCGATCTCGCCGAAGTGATCGGCGATCTCGTTGCGAGGGCTCACGTCGTCGATGCGGTACCGCAGCTCCACGACGTCGCCGGCGTTGAGCCGCGGGAAGCTGACGTAGAACGTGCGCGCTGAGGTGTACATCGCGAGCGCCGGGTTGTTCGCGCCCGCTTCCCCGCTCTCGATGGCCCCGTCGACCTTGCCGTCTGCCCGGTAGACCTTGGCAGCGCGGAGGCTCACGGTCTGGCGCTCGGCCTGGTACTCGAAGGCGTACTGCCGGGCGCTCGCCGCGGCCTCGTCCGTGAGCGGCTGGAACACGACCTGACGGAACCGGCTGGCGAGGCCGTTCGGGAAGACGGTGGTGACGGTCAGGCTGCGCAGCGTGCGCTTGGGATATTGCCGGTCAGCGCCGCGCCGCATCGGAAGGAAGCGCTCGGGCGCCCAGGCGTAGGCCTCGTCGGCGCGCGGCTTCGGCGGCTCGATGTGCTCGATGTACTCGCGCACGTCCTTCACCTGAGGGCTGATGGCCAAGATCTGCTGGAGCATCTCCAGCTGCGCCTCTCGGTTGCCCTCCTCGCCGTAGAGATCCGAGAGCGCGCGCAGCGTGCCGATGTCCTCTGGCGCCATGGCGAGCGCGCGCTGATGAGCGGCGAGCGCTCGGTCGCCCTGCCCGAGCGCTCGGTACGTGCGCGCCGCGACGGAGCGGGCCCAGACGGAGTCAGGCTCGCTGCGGAGGAAGCGCTCGAGCCAGCGCTCCGCGCCCGCCGCATCGCGGCGCGCCACCGCGAGGTCGACCTGCTGGTGCAGGAAGCTCGAGTCGTCGAAGCGCAGCGCCGCGTAGCGCGCCTCCATCTCGGCGGCCTCCGTATCGCGGCCGAGCGCGCGGAGCTGCGCCGCCGAGGCGCGGAGCAGCGAGACGCTGTTCGGCTGGCGCGCGAGCGCTCGCTCCAGCGTGGCGAGCGCAGTGCGCTTCAGCCCCGCCTCCACGTACAGGTCGACAAGACCGAGGACGGCGGTGACGTGATCCGGGTCGGAGGACAGGATGCGCTCATAGATCGGAGCGGCCTCCCGCCAGTTCGGGCTCGTCTGCGCGAGCCGCGCCTGGGAGAGCAGGACGTCCACGTCCTCGCGCCCGCGGCCCGCGAGCGCAGCGGCGCGCTCGATCCACGCACGCTGCTGGTTTCTGTCCTCCGAGAGCTGACCGGCGAGCAGGTAGCGACGTACGCTCGGCTCGGCCTCGGCGGAGCGGCGCGCGAGGTCGCGCGCCCTGTGCTCGCCCTCCGCGTCGCCGCCCGTGAGCATGAGGTACCGCGCGAACGCCTCGAGGATCGCAGGCGAAGGCCGGCCGGCGCTCGCGGCGCGCTCGAACGCCTGCATCGGCCCCTCGATGGCGGGCGCACGCGCGGCGCGCGGCGCGCCCGGCCCTCCCACCTGCGCCCGCGCCTCGCCCGCGCGCTTTGCGCCGGCGGCTTCCCCTTGAGGCGTCGTCACCTGCGTCCCGACGTCGGAGGTCACGTCCAGCTCGAGATCCGGCGCCCCTCTCTCGTCGCCGATGCGCAGCGCGAACTTGGGCGCCGATGCGCCTCCGCAGACCTTGATCGTCAGGCGGTTGTAGCCGGGCTTCAGCGCCACCGTGGTGGCGAACCGGTCGATGTCGAGCTCGCGATACCCGGCATCGGCCAGGACCTTCTCGCCGTTCCAGAACAACTTGAACGCGCCGTCCGCTCCGACCCAGATCGATATCGGTCGAGGCGCGCGCGTCCCGACCTTCGCCCGGACGAACGTCGTCGCGTAGCCGCAGATGCCCTCCACCGGGCGGATGAAATCGCCGAAGTCGAACCACCCGTACTGCGGCGCCTCGGGCGGCACGCGCCAGCGCACTGCCCGCGCCTTGCCGTCGTACGTCCTGCCCGCCGCGATCGGCTGATCGAGCTCCTCCTCGGGCCCGAACGCGCGATCGAAGCCCCCCTTGTTCTCGTTGTCGAACGGGCCGATCGTCGCCCAGCGGCCGATGAACCCGAGCTTCTGGACCCTCGCGACGGCTCCGTCGAGATCGCCTCGCCGCCTGCGCGCATACGCCGAGAGGAGCTCGGCATAGACCCGGGCAGGCGCGCTGGTCGCGCCGCCCTCCGCGATCGATGCGATCGCCTCCTCTACCTGCGTCGGATCCGCGCGGTCCCACGTGCGCCAGAGCTCGCGCAGCGCACCGTAGACCTCCGGACCTCTCGCCGCGCGGACAGCCGCGTGCGCGGAGAGCACCTCGGGGTGAACCGCGCCGAGCTCGGCGCGCGCATCTGAACCGATCGACGCGGCGCACACGAACGCCGCCGCCCCCGCGGTGATCACGCGGGACAGGCGCCTCGTCGTCCCAGGGTTGAGCTCGATCTTCCGGGGCTCGGTCCGGCTGAGCACGTCACGCATCCAGGGCGCTATCCCGTGGCCGAAGCCATCGGTCAAGCGCAAGCCATGGCCGCAGGACCGCCGCAGCGGCCCAGGTCAAGTGGTCACGCCCACGGCGCCAGCGGAGCTCGCGCAGCCGGACCACGGTCCCGGGGCTCGGCCGCCGAGCAGCTCGTTCATGAGCTCGGCACGCTCCCCCCGCGGCGATCCCGGGTCCTTCGGCCCGGCACACAGCGGCAATGGTGGACCATTCCGCGACCAGCACGCCCCGAGGAGAGCCCGACCGAAGTCGCTCGCGTTCAAGAGGAAAAGCCAACGTTTTCAACAGCTTACTTTGGAACGCCCTCCGGCTTGCGGTCGCAGACCAGCATCCGGGAGGCGCCGGAGCGGGAGGCCCTTGGGGTCAGGGGTGGGAGCACGCGCCGTCGGGTTCGGGCAGGGCTCGGAGGGGTCCGGCTGCGCGATCCTCAAACTTCCAGAAAGGGCCGCCTTGCTCCGCCGCACCTGCTTCGGATAGAAACGTCCCAAGATGTACGGGCGCACGGTCGAGGAGCAGTCGCACTGCGCGCCGCGAACCGGTCATGCAAGTCCCAGGCAGCGAGCGTGGCGCCGCGAACGTGGTACCGGTGGTACGGCATGCCCGCACAGCGGGACGCCAGTTGGATGATGATGGTCGGGCGCCGCACGTGCGGCGCCCGGTGATGACAAGGGCGACAGAGCCCGCAATGCCCAGGGCCCCATCGCGAGAGCGCTGGCGGAGGAACGATGGTCAACCCTCAGATGGTGATGTACGAGGAGGAATTCAATCAGATCCAGAGCGTGGTGGATCGCCTCGTCAAGGACGCCAATGCGAAGGTCGTCTTCATCGTTGACAAGAACGGGCAACTGATCGCCGCGAGCGGAGACGTCGACAACCTCGACACCACGTCGCTCGCCTCGCTGACGGCGGGGAACATCGCCGCCACGGGCGGGATGGCGAAGCTCCTCAAGGAGAACGAGTTCGCCACTCAGTTCCACGAGGGTGAGAAGGCGAACATCCACATCCAGCTGGTCGGGAACCGCGTCATCCTCGTGGTGATCTTCGACTCAAAGTCGAGCCTCGGGTTGGTGAGGCTCCGGGTGCGAAAGGCGAGCGAGGAGCTCAACCACATCTTCGAGGCGCTGCTCAAGAAGGTGCAGGAGCCGGGCGCTGACTCGCCGTTCGCCGAGATCACCGACGAGGACATCGACAACCTCTTCAACGACTAGGAGCGCGGTCGATGAGCTTCATCAATTACATGGCGCGCGAGATCAACTGCAAGATCGTCTATTACGGCCCGGGTCTCTGCGGCAAGACGACGAACCTGCAGTACATCTATGAGCGCACCAACCCGGACGCGAAGGGGAAGATGATCTCCCTCGCCACCGAGACCGACCGGACACTCTTCTTCGACTTCCTCCCGCTCGCGCTGGGCGAGATCCGCGGCTTCAAGACGCGGTTCCACCTGTACACGGTGCCGGGGCAGGTCTTCTACGACGCGAGCCGCAAGCTCATCCTGAAGGGCGTCGACGGTGTGGTCTTCGTGGCGGACTCACAGCTCGGCCGCATCGAGGCGAACCAGGAGTCGGTGGAGAACCTCCGCACGAACCTGGCCGAGCAGGGCTACTCGCTCGACAAGATCCCGTACGTCATCCAGTACAACAAGCGGGATCTGCCGGAGATCGGCACGGTCGAGGAGCTCCGTTCGCTGCTCAACCCGACGAACGTCCCCGACTTCGAGGGGGTCGCGCGAACCGGGGTCGGGGTGTTCGACACGCTGAAGGCGGTCGCCAAGCTGGTGCTGACCGAGCTGAAGAAGGGCGGCCCCTAGCTTCGAGGGGCAGCCGCAGGTCCGGAGGCGGCGCAGCGAGCGAGACCGAGGGCCCCGCTCGCCTTCGCCGCAGCCCTTAGGCGCGCTGGTAGATGCGGTTCCGCCGGTTGCGGTTCTTCGCCTTCAGCTTGGACCGGTAGCGCTTCGACTTGGAGCGCGTGGTCTTTCGAGGACCTTTCGACAGCATGAGGAACATGAACAGGCTCCGTTGAGGCGCCCGGCGCGGAGGCGTCGTGCCGCCGCTGCCGGTGCGAAGGGGCGGCAACCTACGGCATCGCAGGGCAAAATTCAACCGGAGAGCACCTCTACCCGGCGGTCGGACAGGTTCCGGCGGCGAGGAGCCAGGGGCGGCACCGGGGCAGCGCTTTTCTGCTATCGGTGTCCGTACCCCGTGCGGTTCCGAACCCTCCTCTGCCTGGCCGCCATCTCGGCGACCGCCTGCGGCGCGAGCATCAACGCGGTGTACGAGGGAGACGTCCGCTTCGAGCACTGCATGGCGCTCGACTCGATGGCGGACATCAAGCCGACGCTGCGGCGCGCCTGCTGGGACGAGTGGCTCCAGTTCTACACGTTCGGCCAGACCCGCGACCGCGTGGAGTACGCGACGCTCCGGGAGAGGCAGCTCAGCCGCGCCAGCGACTTCGACGAGGGCGAGTGGAGCCCGCCCAGCAGCCGCGCTCCCGCCGTGCCGGAGCCGACGAGCGCGCTCGCACCGCCGCCCAGGCTCCTGAACGCCGACGTGGCCGCGCCCGCCGAAGAGGCGGACGCGGGCGCCCCCGATGCGGCGCCCGACGCCGCGGAGGATGCGGCGCCGCCCGGCGCGGAATGCAGCGCGGCGTGCGAGGCGAGCTGGAAGGAGTGCCAGCAGGACTGCAAGTCCGCCGGCTGCGAAAAGGCGTGCACCGCGAAGTACACGCGGTGCATGCGCCGCTGCTTCTGACCGGCGTCCGCGCTCTGCGCGGCATGCCTCACCTTGTCGTACCAAGATGGCGCGGAATCTTGACCCGCGCTCGAGCGTAGGGCTATCCGCGTACACGATGTCCGCTTCGCACGCGCCCACAGAGCTCAGCAGCACGACTTCTGATCGCAACGGCACGGCGTCGGCCCTCGAAGGGCTCGGATCGAGCGCCGGCCCGGTGCGGGTGCTGCGCCCACGGCGAGCGGCGCCTGCGGACGCGGTGCGCCCGACCCGCGCGGAGGTGAACCTCGCGCACCTGCG
This sequence comes from Sorangium sp. So ce321, assembly GCF_051530195.1. Taxonomy (NCBI): domain Bacteria; kingdom Pseudomonadati; phylum Myxococcota; order Polyangiales; family Polyangiaceae; genus Sorangium; species Sorangium sp. So ce321. The sequence continues at coordinate 11,868,088 of NZ_CP150329.1, forward strand.
GCACAACCTCCGCGTCCTCGAGCGATCGCTGACCGGCGCGAGGCGGCCGCAGATCTGGGGCGTGCTCAAGGCCGATGCGTACGGGCACGGCGCGCCGGCCGTCGCGCGGACGCTCGAGCGGACCGGCATCCCCGGCCTGTGCGTCGCGCTGCTCGAGGAGGCCATCGAGCTGCGGGACGCCGGCATCCGGCTGCCAGTCCTCGTCATGGGCGGCTACTACGGCCCGCGCCGGGAAGGGTTCGAGGAGATCATCGCGCGCGACCTCGTGCCGGTGGTCTACGACGCGGGCCAGATCGAGCGGCTCGCGAGCGTGGTGCGGCTCGAGCAGCGCAGCCGCGTCGGCGTCCACCTCAAGGTCGACACCGGCATGGGACGGCTCGGCACGGCGAGCTCCGAGCTGGAGGCGGTGTTCGCGATGCTCGCGAAGCACCCAGAGGTGAGGCTCGACGGGCTCATGACCCACCTCGCCTGCGCGGACGCCGACGATCTCGGCGTGACGATCGAGCAGATGAAGCGCTTCGAGGAGATCGAGCAGCGGGCGAAGAGCTTCGGCCTGACGCCGAGGGTGCGACACGCCTCGAACAGCGCGGCCATGCTGCGCCTGCCGGACGCGTGGCTCGACGTCGTTCGACCCGGGGTCGCGCTCTTCGGCATCTCGCCATGCGCAGGGCTCGCGCCGGACCTCAAGCCGGTCATCCGCGTGCGCAGCGAGATCGTCGCGCTCCGCACGATCGCGAAGGGCGACAGGATCGGCTACGGCCACACATGGCAGGCGTCACGGGAGAGCGTCGTCGCCACCGTGCCGATGGGTTACGCCGACGGTCTGAGCCGTCAGCTCTCGAACCGCGGGGCCGGGCTCGTGCGCGGTCAGCGCGCGCAGATCGCGGGCGCGGTGTCGATGGATCTCACCATGCTCGACGTGACGGATGTCCCGGGAGCACGCGTCGGGGACGAGGTGGTGTTCCTCGGAACACAGGACGGCCCGCTCGGGCGCGCCACGATCAGCGCAGAGGAGATCGCCGGGCTCACGGGGACGATCGCCTGGGAAGTGCTGACGAGCATCTCGCGCCGCGTGCCCAGGTTCTACCGCGAGCCCTGAGCGCGGCGAGCGCCGCCGCCACGGCGCCGGCGCTGCCAGCGCGGAGGCGCGTGGTACGCTGTTCACCATGAACACGGCCGTGAAGCAGCGGGCCGACGTCTGCGGCATGCTCTTCCGCGTCGGGGCCGCGCTCGCGCTCGGCGCGGTGCTGTCCGCGTGCGCGGACGACGACCTGAAGCAGCGCCCACGCAGCGGCAGCGGCAGCGGCAGCGGCCAGGGGGAGCAGGAGCCGGATGACGGGTTCAACCCGGACGCTGGAGGCTCGAGCGGACCGCCGCCCGTGGATGCGGGGGGGCTCTGCGGCAACCAGATTCATCAGGTGGAGATCGCCGCGGCGCCGAACCTCTACTTCGTCCTCGACGCCTCTGGCAGCATGCTCAGCGCCGCCTCCGCGCGCGCGACGCGCTACGACCGGGTGCACGAGGCCGCGGTCGACCTCGTGCGCAACCTGGGTCCCCTGATCAACGTCGGCGCCGCCGTGTTCCCGCTGGATGCGACCGCCGAGGCGCCGTGCAGGCCAGGCGGCGAGGTGCTCCCTGTCACGCCAGGAGACCCTTTCTCGGACGGCCAGGCGAGTCGCCCGACGACCTCGAAGTTCAGCTCGGCGACGCGCGTCGAACCCCTCGGCGGAACGCCCACCGCGGCGACGCTCGCGGCGCTCAGGCCGAAGCTCGTGGAGCTTCCGGGCAAGACCGTCGTCGTGCTCGCGACCGACGGAGGTCCGAACTGCAACAGCGCCGCGACGTGCGACGCCGAGGAGTGCATCGCCAACATCGAGCAGCAATGCCCCGAAGAGAACTGCTGCGCGCCCTTCGGCCTCTCGGGACCAGGGGGATGCCTCGACCGCGACGACACGGTCGCCGCGATCGCGCAGCTCGCGGCGAGCGGCATCGAGGTCTATGTCGTCGGTATCCCCGGGAGCGAGTTCTACGGCGATGTCCTCGACCAGATGGCGCTCGCCGGCGGCGCGGCGCAGTTCGTGAGCCCCTTCTACTTCAAGGTGGACAACCTCGACACGCTGGGGAACGTGCTCTCGAAGATCGCCAGCATCGTCGTCTCCTGCGAGTTCGACCTTGTCGACCCGCCTCCCGACGACGGCCAGACCAACGTTTACCTGGACGAGGCGCTGGTCCCCTACGACCCGGAGAACGGCTGGCGCTGGAAGTCCTCCGTGGTCGTCGAGCTCCTCGGAGAGGCATGCCAGAAGCTCAAGAGCGGGCGCGTGGGGCAGGTCCAGATCGTCTCCGGCTGCCCCACGGAGGTGGCGAGGTGACGACGAGCTCGATCTCGCTGATCCAGCTGACGGCCGACGCCGCGGACGACGCCGCGCTCGAGGAGGTCGATGCGGTCGCTTCCGCGGCCTTCGAGGTGCCGCAGTTCTCCGCGCGAGAAGAGCTGCGCCGCCCGTGGACACGCTGCTGGGTCGCGCGCGAGGGGCGACGCGCGCTCGCCTTCCTCATCGCGTGGCACGTGGCCGACGAGCTGCACGTGCTCAACATCGCCACCTGCCCGACCGCGCGCCGGCGCGGGCTCGCGACGGCGCTGATGAGCCGGTCGCTCGAGTACGCGCGGCAGCAGCAAGTGCGGCTGCTCCTGCTCGAGGTGCGCCGCTCGAACCGGGCAGCGATCCGACTCTACCGGAAGCTCGGGTTCACGGCGATGGGCGTGCGCCCCCGCTACTACAGCGACAACGATGAGGATGCGGTCGAGATGGTGCTCGCGCTCGATCCGACGACCGGCGCCGTGCAGCCAGGCCGCGACGAGATCCGCATCGAGGTCTGACGCCGCTCAGCGCGGGCCAGCAGCAGCGCCGGAGAAGCGGGACACCGCCGTGAGCGGCGGCAGTCGCGCTGCCACGACCTGGAGAGGGGTCAACAGGAGCGGCCGGAGCAGCGTCTTGGCCCGCTCGTCGAAGGGCTGGAGGAGCGCGTCGGCCTGACGTGTCGCCTCGATCAGCCGGTCGGCCATCAGGCGCGCGTCGACGTTCGGGTTCACATCCTCGAGCCGCTGGATCTCGTCGCGGAGGGAGCTGAGCAGCGAGATGTACCTCGCCAGGGGCGTGTCCGTGATCGGCGCCGAGCCGCTCGGCGCGGTGGGAACGCCGAACTCGACAGTTCGCTTGAACTCGTCCGGGACCGAGCTCGGTCGGTTTCTGATGAGCTTCACGTTGAGGGGGACCTTGACCCTCGTCTTCTGCTCGATCTTCCTCCCGAGCTGCTCTTTGCCGAGCTTGAACAACCCCGAGTCCTCGACCGCGCTGCGATCCCGCTTCCACTGCGTGTTGTCCTCGAGAGCGCGGATGATGCGGAGGTACGGGTAGTCCGGCTTGGCGAGCTCCATGTAGATCTCCTTCGCCTCCTTGAGGTTGGCCGGGGTCCGCACGTTGAGGTCCGCCATCCAGTCGGTCCACTGCGCGATGTATCGGGCGTCGTAGTCGGCAGCGAGGCCGTCCAGGTTCTTGTTGACCGACGTCTCCTCGCCCGGCGCGAGCTCCACGACCCACCGCTCGGCCAGCAGCCGCTCGGCGCCGCTCTCGAGGTTGTCGAGCACCGCGAAGTGCCCCTTCTCGGTGTACGGGCCGTCGATCTCCTTCCAGCGCTTCTCCTTGGCGTAGAGCTTGCTGCCGATGACCTTCAACACGTCGGGGCGGTCGGCGAACATGTCGCCCAGCGTGTGGGGCGGGTACTTGCGGTTCGCGCGGCTGTTGTCGCCCGTCGGGTCGTGCTTCTCCTCGATGATCGCGTTGACGAAGAAGTCGTAGTAGCGCTTCCGCACCGGCACCGCCTGGAGCGTCGCGCGCACGCTCGCGACCAGATCATCCTTCCGCGCGATCGGCGTGACCCGCTTCTGCTTGATGAGCGTCAGGTAGTACTCGACGTGACTCTCGAGCTGCTTCTTCAGGTCGGTCTCGTTGAGGTTCGACGTCGGCCGGAGCACCTCGGCCCAGAGCGAGGTGAACCTGTCCTTCGCCCAGTCGACCTCGAGGTGCTCGACGTCGCTCAGCATCAGGTACAGCTTGAGCTCGTTCCGCTCGCGCAGGTAGTACTCTCCCTTCGCGAGCTTCAGGCGATCCTCGAGCCGCTGCTTGCACGGGATCACGAAGCCGTTCTGCAGGCTCGCGACGTAGACGTGCACCAGCGGAGGGTAGACCGTCTCTCCCTGGAACATCGTCCAGCCCTTCCCGTCCGGGGGGCCATCCTCGCGCGCCTTGTCGATCTCCTGGAGCCGATCCAGCGCCGGCCGCAGCGCGGCGAGCTTGTCCGAGAGCGGTCGCGTGTCCTCCCACCGGATCGCGCTGACGGCGCGCGCGTCCGCCTCGACGTCGCGCAGGAACTCGCGGTTGTTGCTGAACGAGACGAGGCTCGGGATCGCAAGGATGATCCCGAGCGTCGCGGCCGCAGCGCTGATCGCGCCGCGCACGACCCGCTGGCGCCGGATCTCGCTCGCGCTCCTCGCGGCGATGTCCCCGTCCGGGAAGACGACGTTCATGAACACGTCGTGGAGGAAGTAGCTCTTCGACTCGACGTTCTGCTGAGCCGCGGCCTCCTGCGTGCGGATCCCCATCGCCTGGCCCATGCGCTGGAGGACCCGGTCGAGCGGCCTGCCCTCCTGCGTGCCGCTCGTGAAGTAGAAGCCGCGGAAGATGGGCGTGCCCTGGAAGGCGTTGACCATGAAGACGGTCGAGACGAGATCGGACAGGTTCCGGCGGATCCCCGCGAACTCGAGCGGAAACTGGTAGACGCGCTCGCGCACCTCTCGGCTGCGCTCCGTCACGAGCCGCTTCAGCGTCCGGCCGTGGATCTGCTTCGCCAGCGCGTCGAACTCGGCGTCGAAGAGCCTCCCCGGGGCGGTCTTGTCCGCGGTGAGCTTCAGCGTGGCGCCCCACGCCTGGGCGCGGTCGCTCCTGCGCATGTCGCCGAAGAACTCGGAGAAGCCCGCGATGAGATCGCACTTCGTGAACAGGATGTAGACGGGCAGCACCATGTGGAGCTGCGTCATCACCTCGTCGATGCGCGCCCGGAGCTTCTTCCCCATCTGCTCGATGTGCTGCTCGCTCGCGTCGATGAGATCCGTCACGCTCACGGCGACGAGGATGCCGTTGAGCGGGCGCCGAGCGCGGTGCCTGAGCAGCATCTGCAGGAACGCGATCCACTCCTCGTGGTCGTCCTGCTCCGTCGTGTAGCGCCCCGCGGTGTCGAGGAGGATCGCCTCGTTGGTGAACCACCAGTCGCAGTTGCGTGTACCGCCGACGCCGCGCACGCCGCCGCCGTTGCTCGGGTGTGCGTACGGGAAGACCAGGCCGGAGTGCTTCAGCGCGGTCGTCTTCCCCGCCCCGGGCGGGCCGATGATGACGTACCAGGGCAGCGAGTAGAGCGCGGCGCTGCCGTGCTTCTTCCCCTTGCCGAGCTTCGAGCTCTTCAGCGCGCTGATGCCGCCCTGGACCTGCCGCTGGAGCTCCTGGATCTCGGCGCGCCGCTCGGGCCGCGCGTTGAGCGCCTGCTGCGCCCCCTGCTGGACGATCGCCCGCTCGAGCGCGGACGCGGCGCGCCGCGCCCTGAAGCGGCGGAACGCGAAGAGCGCGACGGCGGCGAGCGCGATGACCACGCTCGCCGCGATCGGGATCGCGGTGGACAGGCCAAACGTGAAGTACGCCGCCCACGTGATGAGGAGCAACAGCCCGAAGAGGACCCACAACACGCCGGCGACGATATCACCGGTCGCCGGCGCCGGAGCACATCCCACGCGCGGCGCAACGATCCGCGCGCACCGGACGGCGCCACGGAGCGGAAGCGCGCGGCGGCCGCCGGATCAGTCGTCGCCGCGCTGGTAGTCGCCCGGCCCGAGCGCGGCGTCGGTCTCGTCGCCGGCAGCGAGCCGGCGCGAGCGGATCGCGTCCACGGCGATGTCGATCACCTCGAGCCGTGTCGACGGTGCGTAGTACTCATCTTCCGAGACCGGCGGCAGCTCCGCGAGCCTGGCCGCGACCACCTCGCGGTCCTCGGCCTCCAGATCGAGCGCCGCAGGATCGCCGCTCAGGGGATCTTCGGCCTGGTCCCGCGCGGGCTCGGCGGAAGGATCCCGCGTGAGCGCCTCGCGGACGAAGAGCACGGGGCTGAACGCGAGGTAGACCGACGCGAACTCCACCCGCCAGTACGTCGGGTCTTCACCATCCATGCGCCACCACGATGCGTGCCGTCGGCGGATGACCTCGCCGAAATAGACGCCCGCCATGTGCGCGACCACGGGCAACGCCTCGACCTTCTCCGACGTCGCCCTACGCGCCTGCTCGAGATAGTGATCGAGCACGGGCAGGGTCTCCGGCCGGTAGTCAAGACGTACGCCGAGGGCGCGCTCCACAAACCGCACGCACCCCTCGGCGAGATCCTCCACAGCAGGCGGCGGCGGCGCGACAGCTGCAGCGGACAGAGCAGACTCGACCGGCCGCTCCGCAGAAATCGGAGGCGAGCCTGCACCGTTCTGTTTGGTATTCATGGGCTCCACGCTATCCTTCTCCTGTGCGGGTGGCCGCTCGTCATCGTGAGCGTGGTGATCGTGCCGAAAGCGTCTGGGCGATCTCTGCCACCCCGTGCAAAACAAGCAGCCGGCCCTCGAGCCTCCGCAACGAGGCCCACGAGAACGAGAACGAGAACGAGGTGCCGGGTGCAGTGGAAGTATGAGCCACCGGAACTGCTCCGAGGAGCTGGGGACACCCAGCTCCAGCCCGACCGGCCCGGCTGTGGATTCGGGTTTGAATTCCTAACGGAAGTCGAGGCCTTCGTGCTAAGCTCCGCCCTCGCGTCGAAATGAGACTCGGGATCTTCAGCGATACCCACGCCAACTACGAGGCGCTTAGCGCTGTGCTCGAGTCGTACCGCCATGAACGCATCGACGTGTACTACTGCCTCGGGGACACGGTCGGCTACGGCGGTTCGCCCAACGAGTGCGCGGATCTCGTCCGCAAGGTCGCCAAGAAGACGATCCTCGGCAACCACGACGCGGCCGTCGCTGGCCGGATGGACTACTCGTATTACTACGAGGCCGCCCGGCAGGCGCTGGACACCCACGCTGCGATGCTCTCCTCCGAGAACGCGGCCTGGCTCCGGAGCCTGACGTACCAGGAGAAGCTGACGGACATCAACGTCGACCTCTGCCACGGCTCGCCCGTCCGCCTCGAGGAGTTCGAGTACATCTTCGCCCCCGAGCAGGCGCGCGAGTGCCTGCCCATGTGGAACGAGCTCGGTCACATCACGCTGATCGGCCACTCCCACCTCTGCAAGGTGTTCGCGCTCACGCCGACCAGCGTCGAGGAGCTCCCCGCGGTGGACTTCCAGCTCGAGCAGGGGCGCAAGTACATCGTGAGCGTAGGGTCGGTGGGACAGCCGCGGGACTACGACAACCGCGCGAGCTACACGATCTACGACAGCGACACGAAGCGCTTCGAGTTCAAGCGCGTCGAGTACGACATCGAGACGGCGGCGGAGAAGGTGCTGCGCGCCAAGCTCGAGCGCAACTTCGCCCACCGGCTCTATATCGGCGTCTGATCCAGGTCGGCAGGCGCGCTCCGCGCGCGCCACGATGGCTCATCTCGCCGGGCTCGCTCGACCCCCGCGCCGCGTGCGGCCGCCCAGGTGGCCGCGCGGCTTGCGGCTACCCCTGACGGCGACCAGCTCGCACGGAGCGCCGCGGCCGGCAGTGATAGAGCAGCATGCTCGTCTGGTTGTCGGGCGGCGCCGCGGAAAAGTCGCTGCGGAGCGCCGTGAGCTCGAAGCCGTTGTAGTGGAGCAAGGCTTCGAGCTCCTGCGGGTAGAACTGACGGTGGGCGAGCGGCGTCATCCAGCGCTCGCCGCCGCTCACGGGCGAGAACTCCATGGAAACGAAGAGGATCTGCCTGACCTTGTCGTAGTCGAACCGCTCCGTGTACCGGACGACCTCGCCCGGACCATCCGTTGCGGGGTACCGGAAGCGCGGCGTGGCGTAGGCGCGATCCGGATCGCGCGCGAGCTCGGCCGGCTCGGGCATGGAGACGTCGAAGACGAGCTCGCCCCGCGGCGTCAGGTGCTCGCGCGCTCGCGCGAGGAACCGCTCCACGTCCGCGCGCGTGTAAAGGTGCAGGAAGGCGTTGAAGGGGCAGATCACCAGCGGAAAGCGGCGCCCTAGCCGCAGCGCCCGCATGTCGCCGCGCCGGAGGCTCACGCGAGACGAGACGTCGCGCGGCTCTCGCCCGAGCTGCGCGCGCAGATCGCCGAGCATCGGCGCCGACAGATCCACGCCCGTGATCCGGACCCCTGCCCTCGCGACAGGCAGCGTGATCCGCCCGTTGCCGCAGCCGTACTCGAGCACCGGCCCCGCGGACGCCGCGGCGAGGTCCACGTAGTAGCGGACGTCGTCCTGGCGCCGCGCGTACGTCTTCGCGTAGTACGCCGGATCTTCGTAGTGGGCCGACGTCCCTGCTTCGAGCTCCGGATCGCGGCGCTGGCCGGAGCTCGAAGCGCTCCTTCGTCGCGGGATGGCTGCCTCTTTCATGCGAAGCGACAGGTCAGGCACAGCGCTGGCACGAAGAGGGAGGCGAGCGCTGGGACAGAGCCCTCACGAAGGCGTGCGTCGCCCGAGCACGATCGCCCGATGCGCCGTCAGCGCTGGCCGCCAGCGTTCATCTGCTGGAGCCACTCGGACACGACCTCGTGCGAGCTCCGGTGGAAGTGCACCTTGCCCGCCGCGATCTCGCGAAGGCTGGTCACGGCAGGCTTGTTCTTCGTCTTCACGAGGGTGTCCGCGCCCTTCATGAGCTGCCGCGTCCGGTTGGCCGCAAGCACGACGAGAGCAAAACGATTTTCCTCGCGCTCGAGGCAGTCTTCCACAGTCACACGTGCCATAGGGGGGCCGAGAGTAGCGCCCAGCTCCGACGAGCGCAAGGTACATGCCGGCGCATCGTTCTGGTCTGGTCTGGCCGCGCGGGTGGCTCCGCCGCTCCATCCGGATGACGCGACACGTTGCTCGTTGCCGTCCGCGCATGTCCCGACTACGAGGTGCGACCGTGGCCGCTGAGCAGGACTCCCTTCTACCCCCTCCCCCCCGCCCGGCCCCCGGGCTGAAGTACCGCCGCATCGTGCTCAAGCTGAGCGGCGAGGCGCTCTGCGGCCAGGAAGGCGGGTTCGGCATCCGCCCCGAGACGCTCCACCACGTCGCCGCCGAGATCGCCGAGCTCCAGCGGATGGGGGTGCAGATCGGGATCGTCGTGGGCGGCGGCAACATCTTCCGCGGGCTGAAGGGCGCGAGCGCGGGGATGGACCGCTCCCAGAGCGACTACATGGGCATGCTCGCCACGGTGATCAACGCGCTGGCCCTGCAGGACGCGCTCGAGAAGACGGGCGTGCCGACGCGCGTGATGACCGCGATCGAGATCCGTCAGGTCGCCGAGCCCTACATCCGCCGCCGGGCGATGCGCCATCTCGAGAAGGGCAGCATCGTCATCTTCGCCGCGGGCACGGGCAACCCGTTCTTCTCGACCGACACGGCGGCGGCGCTGCGGGCCATGGAGATCCAGGCGCAGGCGCTGTTCAAGGCGACCAAGGTCGAGGGCATCTACGACCGCGATCCGGTGCGCCACGAGGGCGCGCAGATGTTCGCGCACCTGAGCTACGACCGCTTCCTCGCCGACAGGATCGGGGTCATGGACTCGACGGCGGTCACGCTCTGTCGCGAGAACAAGATGCCGATCCGGGTCTTCAAGCTCACGACCCGCGGCAACATCCTCCGCGTCTGCAGGGGCGAGGAGATCGGCACGATCGTCGACTGAGCACGCGCGCCGAGGCGCTCAGCGCGAGCGACGAGCCAGGACATCCGCAGGCGCGCCGACATGAGCGGGACCGGCGCGCCCCCGAGCCGCGAAGAAACCGTGCTACACCCCGAGCCAGCAATGATCCGAGCTCCGATGCGCCGAACCCTGCTCGCCATCTCGCTCGTCGCGGGCTGCGATGAGCCCGCCCTGCAGGTCCCGGCGGACGCGGGCGATCCGGTCTTCGGGCTCACGGCCGAGCAGTCGGCGCGCGTGCTCGCGAAGGTCGGAGACAGGGTGATCACCCTGGGCGACTTCGGCAGGACGCTGGAGCGGATGGACCAGTTCGATCGGCTCCGGTACCAGACGAAGGAGCGGCGCCGCGAGCTGCTCAGCGAGATCATCGACGCGGAGCTGCTCGCGCTGGAGGCCAGGCGCCGGGGCCTCGACAAGGACGCCATGGTCGAGGACTCGATCCGGCAGATCCTCCGCGAGGCGATGGTCGCCCAGGCGCGGAAGGGCCTGCCCGCGCCGGCCGATATCCCGGCGTCCGAGGTGCGCGCGTACTACGAGGCGAACGCTGACAAGTTCGTCGAGCCCGAGCGGCGGCGCGTCGCCGCCATCGTCGTCGGCGACAAGGCGCTCGGGGAGAAGGTCCTCAAGGAGGCGCAGAAGGCCGGGAGCAGCAGCGCGTGGGGAGAGCTCTTCCTCAAGCACTCGCTCACGGCGCCGAAGGACAAGAGCGCGAGCGCGCCGCTCGACCTCGCGGGCGAGCTCGGCATCGTCAGCCCGCCCGGCGACCCGCGCGGCGCCCACCCGCAGGTCCCGGAGCCGGTCCGCGCGGCCGCCTTCCGCATCGGCAGCGTCGGCGCGGTCAGCGACGCGCTCGTCGAGGCCGACGGCCGGTTCTACATCGTCCGGCTCAGCGGGCTCACGGGTGGACACCGGCGCGAGCTCGCCGAGGCCGAGCGATCCATCCGCGTCGCGCTCCTCCAGCAGAAGATGCAGGACCAGGAGCGCGCGCTCGAGGAAGAGCTGCGGAAGAAGTTCCCCGTCGAGATCAACGACGCGGCGCTCGCCTCGGTGAAGCTGCCGGATCAGCTCGTGACCCCCGGGAGCGCGCCGCAGCCCGACCTCGCAAAGCCACGCGCGCCGCAGCCGGAGCAGGCCGGCGGCGCCGCGACACCATCGAGCCATGCGGACAAATAGCGGTCTCGTCGCCGCCGAGCAGCTCGCCCGGCGGCCCACCAGCAAGGAAGCCGCGGACGCCCACGCCGTCGCGCTGCCGGAGCGCCCCGCGCCGCAGGCTGTGAGCGCGCAGCAGGGAGCACGCCCGGACGGCGCGAAGCCGCGCAAGCGCGACTGGACGTGGCAGCTGCGCCACGCGCTTTCGAGCGCAGACGAGCTCCACCGCGCCCTGTCGCTCACGCCGGAGGAGCTCGCGGGCGCGAGGCGCGCCGAGAAGGCCGGGCTGCCCATCCGCGTCACCCCCTATTACCTGAACCTCTGCGACAAGAGCGATCCGGCGTGCCCGATTCGCCGGCAGTGCGTGCCGCTCGCAGACGAGGCCGCCGAGGTGCCCGGCGACCTCGTCGACCCCCTCGGCGAGGTCGCCCATGAGGTCGCGCCGCACCTGGTGCAGCGATACACGGATCGCGCGCTGCTGCTCGCGACCGATCGCTGCGCCGTCTACTGCCGCTTCTGCACCCGCTCGCGCATGGTCGGCGACGGCGGCGGCGCGGTGGCGCTCGATCGGCTCGCGCCGGCCATGGCCTACCTCGAGGCGCACCCGGAGGTGCGCGACGTCATCGTGAGCGGCGGGGATCCCCTGACCGTCTCGACGGACCGCATCGTGCGGCTCATCGCCCGGGTGCGGCAGGTCCCGAGCGTCGAGACGATCCGCATCGCCACGCGCGTGCCGGTCACGCTGCCGCAGCGGATCACCACGGAGCTCGTGCGCGCGCTGAAGCCGTACCACCCGCTCTGGGTGATGACGCACTTCAACCACCCGAAGGAGCTCACGCCCGCCGCCGAGCGCGCGTGCAAGCGGCTCGCGGACCACGGCTTCCCCGTCATGAACCAGACGGTGCTGCTGCGCGGCATCAACGACGACGCGACGACGCTGGCGACGCTCTTCCGGGGGCTCGTGCGCTGGCGCGTGCGCCCCTACTACCTGCTCCAGATGGACCAGGTGCGCGGCACCGCGCACCTGCGCACGCCGCTCGCGACGGGCGTCTCGCTCATGGAGCAGCTCCAGGGCCGGCTCACCGGCATCGCGCTGCCAAAGCTCATCGTGGATACGCCCGGAGGGATGGGCAAGGTGCCCGTCGGCCCCGAGTACATCGTTAATCGACAGCCGGGGCGCACCGTCCTCCGCACCCACCGCGGCGTCGAGGTCGAGTACGTCGACCCGCCGGTCTAGCCCGTCGGCCGAGCTCCCGGCTCAGCGGCCGGCGCCGCGCGAGAGCGGCTTCGCGACCCGGAACGACAGGTTCAGAGCGCGCGCGATCCCGAAGAACCGGGTGCGCGACGCGCTCCTGCACTGCTGCGAGTCCGTGGCCCAGCTCCCCGACCGGGCGATGCGCCACGGCGGCGCGTCTCCGCCGGCGTCGACGGCCGACTCGAGCTCACGCGACGTCGCCGCCCACGACTTCTCGCCGTTCACGTCGGCGACCCACTCGCGCACGCCGCCCGCCATGTCGCGCGCGGCGTAGGGCGAGGTGTCGATGGGGAAGGTCCCGACCGGCTCCGGCTGCGACAGGTAAGGCCGCGACGAGCGCATCAGGCAGAACGTGGGATCGAAGTGATCGCCCCACGGGTAGAACCGGCCGTCGGTCCCGCGCGCCGCCTTCTCCCATTCCAGCTCGGTGGGGAGCCGGACCTCGATCCCGTCGCGCTCGCTCCGGAACTGGCAGTAGGCCACGGCGTCGAACCAGTCGATGAGGATGACGGGCAGGTTCCAGAGGTGCCCCTCCTCCGCCGGGAACCGCTTCAGCGCGTCGCCTTCAACCACGGTGGGCAAGGGCTCCCAGCCGCCGCCGCTGGCAGGCCGCGCGACGTAGCCCTCGGAGCCGCGCGTCCCGTGCGGCGCGCGCTTCAGGGCGAGATCGAGATCGCGCGTCTCGAGCTCGTTCAGGAACTCGCAGTACTCGCGGAAGGTGACCGGGAACTTCGCGATCGCGAAGTCGGGGACGTGGAGCTCGGCGCGGCGGAGCGGATCGTAGGCGTGCGCATCGCCGCCCGCGATGAAGGAGCCCCCCGGGATGTAGACGAACCCCTCGCCGATCTCCGCGTCGGTGTAGAGGTTCACCTCCACGCGGTGGTGGGTGCCCCGCTTGAGCAGCAGCGGGTAACGCACGTCCCGGTAGCCGGCGCGCTTCAGGATGAAGAGGTAGCTGCCCGGCTTGAGGTGTACCTCGCGCAGCGGGGTGCGGCCGAGGGAGCGCTCGTCGCTCGCCACGAGGATGCGATCCTTCTCGACGTAGCGGTACGCGACGACGCTGGCGCCGGGCGGCGACGAGTCGACCGAGACGACCGAGTCGGCGGTGAGCAGCGCGGCGTAGCGCCCCACGTCGAACTCCGCCACGAGCGCCTCGTGGTAGATGCGCGCCGCGTGCTGGTGCTCCTGGTCCGCCCGCACCGCGCGCGACCAGTAGAGGTCCGCGAGCCCGGAGCGCGCCTCGACCAGATCCGGGTCGTACGCCAGCGCCTTCGTGTAAAGGTCGATCGCCTCCGCCGCGGCGCGCGCCTGCTCGCGCTCGACCCCCGCGGCCCTGTCCTCGAGCTGCCAGCCGGCCCGCTTGCGCTCGATCGGCTCGTACTCCTTCACGTCCTTGAGCAGCCGCCGCGCCTCCTCGACGAGCCGCTCGCGCTCGCTGTCGAGCCGCCGATCGCGCTCGAGCGGCGCCTTGGCCAGCTCGCAGAGCTTGATCGCCTCCTCGCGCCGGCGCATCCGCTCCTTGGCGCCCTCGAGGAACGCCTCCGCCTCCGCCGCGACGCGATCGGCCGTCGGCGGACGCTGGTCGGGATCCTTCGCGAGCATCGCCAGGCAGAGGTCCTCGAGCAGCAGCGGACAGCTCGGCGCGATCGAGCGCGGCGGCTTGGGGTCGCGCGTCTGCGTCGCGAGGATCACGGCGAGCACCGTCGGCGCGTCGAACGGGTGCTCGCCGGTGAGGATCTCGTAGAGCACCACGCCGAGCGCGAAGATGTCCGCGCGGTGATCGATCCGCTTGTGATCCCCCCGGATCTGCTCCGGCGCGATGTACCCGGGCGTGCCCGACAGCGCGCTCGCGAGCGCCTCGTGCCGCTTCCGGCCGAAGTCCTGCCCGCCCGGGTCGACGGAGATCGGCTCGCTCACCTCCGCCCTCGAGAGCAGCTTCGCGTTGCCCCAGTCGCCCAGGTACACCTCGCCGTAGTCGCCGAGCAGCACGTTCTCCGGCTTGATGTCGCGGTGGGCGACGCCTCGCCGGTGCGCGTAGGCGAGCGCCCGCGAGATCTGCACGAACGCGCCGATGAGCCGGACGAGGGGCCACTGCCGGCGGAGCTCGGGGTTCGTCAGCACGTTCTGCAGGCTCTGCCGCTTGACGACCCGCATCGAGTAGTAGGGCTGGCCGTTCGGCAGCGTCCCCAGGTCGTACACCGGGATGATGTTCGGGTGCTCGAGCTGCGCCGTGATCCGCGCCTCCGTCAGGAAGCGGTTGCCGACCGCGGAGTCCGCCTCCGCCCCGGGCTTCAGGGTCTTCAGCGCCACCACGCGCCCGATCTCCCGGTCGCGCGCCTTCACCACCTTCCCGGCGCCCCCGGCGCCGAGCGCCTCGCCGACCTCGTACCGGCTGCCGCCGGTGTTCACCGCGCGCGTGGACGAGGTCGCGAGCGTCGGGAAATCGGCCACGACCTCCTCGCCGGGCAGGTCGATCTCGCGCTGCGTGTCGAAGCGCAGCGCGTCCGGATCCTCGACCTGCGGCGAGAGGGCGCGCGCGACGGGCGGGCTGCGCGCCTCCTGCTGCGCGAGCAGCTCCGGCAGCGCCGCGAGCTGCTCCGGGGTGAGGATCCCCTCGAAGAGCTCCTGGGGCGTCGACGCGCCGCCGAGGGTCCACCGGCACGCCATGTCCCACAGGGCGTTGGGCTCGATCAGCCCTCGCGCCACGGCGGCGACGGCCAGGGCACGCGCCTCACGAGTCTGAGCGAGCTTCACCCGAGCGACCTCTCGTCCGAAACGATCTCACCTCGCGATGCGAGTCGGAAGGCCACGCTGGGACGGATGAGCGCAAGGCGCCGTGATGTGGGAGGGCGGAGCGCTCCCGCGAGAGCTCCCGCGCTGCCGGTGACGCTGCTCCGTGAGCATCTCACGAGGCGCCACACGTCAGGTGCCGTGGCTGGCGGTCGCTCTGCTGCCACGCCGGCCCGAGCTGCTCCTTCCGGAGCCGCGGCGCGGCAGGGCCCGAGCGGCGGTCGCTGCCCCGGCGTCCCCGTCCTCAGATGGTCTACGTGTCGGAAATTCCTGCATTTACCAGCGACAAACGAGCGCCGATGAGGGTACGTGGTGTCCCCTCGCCTGTGCAAGAGAGTAGGGCGGAGGTCGCCCTGGAGGGCGGTCATTTTTCGTCGCGGCCTTCGCAGGGTCCGCGCCCCCCGTGCGGTCCGCGTCCTCGTGCGGTCCGCGTCCCTTGCGCGGCTCTCGATACGCGCGCTTCGCACATCTCGCACGTTTCCGCCGACCTCGCCCCGCTGTGGTCCCTGGCGCGCCCGAGCGCGGCGCCGTCGCCGCCGGGCCGGCACGCCGTCGCGTCACCGCGCGCGACGGGGTTTCGATCCCCGGGGGGGCCATGGTAGGCCGCGGGCATGGCTGATCCGACGGCCCCCAGACCTCCGGCGCTCGCTCGCCTCGACGACATGAACCGCCGCGCGCTCGACGGGGGCGGGAAAGACCGCCTCGCCAAGCAGCACGAGGCCGGCAAGCTCTCCGCCCGGGAGCGCATCGACCTGCTCCTCGACCCGGGGTCGTTCGTCGAGATCGACCGGTTCGTCGTCCACCGGTGCGCCGACTTCGGCATGGACAAGCAGAAGGTCCTCGGCGACGGCGTCGTGACCGGCTGGGGGCTCATCGACGGGCGCAAGGTCATCGTCTTCGCGCAGGATTTCACCGTGATCGGCGGCTCGCTCTCCGGCGCGTACGCCTCGAAGATCTGCAAGGTGATGGACCTCGCGATGAAGATCGGCGCGCCCGTCATCGGGCTGAACGACTCGGGCGGCGCGCGGATCCAGGAGGGGGTCGAGTCGCTCGCGGGTTACGCCGACATCTTCCTCCGCAACACGCTCGCGAGCGGGGTCGTCCCCCAGATCAGCGCGATCCTCGGGCCGTGCGCGGGCGGGGCCGTCTACTCGCCCGCCATCACCGACTTCATCCTGATGACCGAGCGGACGAGCTACATGTTCATCACCGGCCCCGAGGTCATCAAGACGGTGACCAACGAGGACGTCACCAAGGAAGACCTCGGCGGCGCCGCGGCCCACGCATCCAAGAGCGGCGTATGTCACCTCACGGCGCCCGACGACCGGGCGTCGCTCGCGCAGGTCCGCGAGCTGCTCTCGTTCCTGCCCTCGAACAACACCGAGGATCCGCCGCGCCGCGCCGCGACCGATCCCGAGACCCGCGAGGTGCCGGAGCTCGACGCGATGGTCCCGGCCGACTCGTCGAAGCCGTACGACATCAAGCAGGTCGTGCGCGCCGTGGTCGACGACGGCGACCTCCTCGAGATCCACGAGCGCTTTGCGCAGAACATCGTGGTCGGGTTCGCCCGGATCGGGGGTGCGCCCATCGGCGTGGTCGCGAACCAGCCCCAGGTGCTCGCCGGCTGCCTGGACATCAAGGCCAGCATCAAGGCGGCACGGTTCGTCCGCTTCTGCGACTGCTTCAATATCCCGCTCGTCACCTTCGTCGACGTGCCCGGCTTCCTCCCGGGGATCGACCAGGAATACGGAGGGATCATCGCCCACGGGGCGAAGCTCCTCTATGCCTTCGCCGAGGCCACGGTGCCCAAGGTGACGGTGATCACCCGCAAGGCCTACGGCGGCGCCTACGACGTCATGGCGTCCAAGCACATCCGCGCCGATTACAACCTCGCCTTCCCGACGGCCGAGATCGCGGTCATGGGCCCGGAAGGCGCGGTGAACATCGTGTACCGCAGGGAGATCCAGCAGGCGGCCGACCCGGCCGCCGCGCGCGCACGCTTCGTCGAGGACTACAAGACGAAATTCGCCAACCCGTACAAGGCGGCCGAGCTCGGCTTCATAGACGAGGTGATCTACCCTCGCATGCTCCGCAGTCGGCTGGCCCGAGCCCTCCACCTCCTGCGCGACAAGCGGGACAAGAACCCGCCGAAGAAACACGGAAACATCCCGCTTTAGCAGAATTTTGACGGCGACCCGGCGCCCACATGAATCATGCTCAGCGAGAGATCGGCCAGCAGAACCGCTTAGAGCGCGCTGGCAGGAGCGTGCCCGGGCGAGCGACGCCGTTGCGCGGCCGATCCCAAGCGTGTAAAAACCACTTGCGTGGCTGTTTTTCTCTCTTCTCCACGCGCGATGCTTCTCTCTGACCAACGATCTGCACAGGTGCACCCGGGGGCCGGTCGCAGGAACACGGGTGGTTTGGCGGGCATGCCGAGCGTTGGGGGGGCGCCGAGTACACGAATGAAGGGTCGGTCGGGTTCTGTGGAGGTATTGAGCATGAAATCTTGGGTATTCGCTGCATTTTTGATTTCCGGCTGCGCCCTCGTGGCGTGCGGTGACGACGGCAACACCAGCACCACCGGCACCACCGGCACCACCGGCACCACCGGCAGCGGCGGCTCCGGTGGCAGCGGCGGCTCCGGCGGCAACGGCGGCTCCGGCGGCAACGGCGGCTCCGGCGGCGAAGCTGGCTCGAGCACCACGAGCTCTTCCTCGACGGGGACCCCGACCTGCGATGAGACGACGGACACCTGCGGCCGCGACGATAATACGGGCTGCTACAAGTGCGCCGCCGAAGGCCCGTGCAAAGAGACCATCGATAACTGCGTGAAGGATCGGGCCTGCCTTGCTCTGGTGGGATGTCTCGACCGCTGCGCCGATGAGGAGGACCCTGGCGCGTGCACAGAACAGTGCCGCACGGACAACGCGGCCGTGGTGGAGGCCTACGACGCCATGGCCCAGTGCACTATCTGTCAGGAGTGCGCTGAAAACTGCGCAGCATCCGAAGAGCCGCTGTGCCAGGAGTGAGGCGCTGACGAACAGCGCGTCATGCCCGAAGGGGGCGCCGGATGGCCGCCCCCTTCGGCGTTTTGTACGCCCCCTTCCAGAGCGGCTATAGCCCGAGCGCCGCGGCGACCGAGGAATCTGCTGTCACTGCAATCGAGAGCCGCGCCCCCGGTGCCCGTGCGGCCCGCCAGGCCGGCGAGGCACAGGGCCCGCAGGCGGGGGAGGCGCGCCGAGGCGCGGCCGTTCCCGGGGGCGTGGCGGCGCGTACGCGAGGTAGCTCACGGGTGGCGGCCAGGCCGCCTCGGCGACCTCGGGCCCTGCGACCTCAATCGCGCAGCGCGCTCCGGGTTGCGCCTTCATGGCCCGGGCAACCCGTGGTAACGCTTGGCGGCGCCGCCGATGTGCGGCATCCGACATGGGAAAGAACCTTCTCGTCATCAATGTGGACATCCGCGAGACACGCGTCGCGCTGATCGAAAATGGGATCATCGCTGAGCTGCATCTCGAGCGGGAGAGCTCCAAGGGGACGCTCGGAAACATCTACCTCGGCAAGGTCAGCCGCGTATTGCCCGGGATGCAGGCCGCGTTCATCGACGTGGGGCTCGAGCGAGCAGCCTTCCTCCACGTCGAGGACCTGATCCGGCCCGACGACTTCGAGGCATACCTGGCCGGGCACCGCCGTCCTGCGGAGGAGGCGCGCGCCTCGTCGCGCGGCCGCGCCGCGCGCGCCAGCGAGGCGCCCGGGCCCGAAGAAAGCGAGGTGCACGAGCTGTCCGGAGCAGAAGCCGCGCCCGAGAGCCCCGGCGCATCCGCCGAGCACCACGAGGCTCATGAAGGCGCAGACTTCGGGGCCGAGGAAGGGTTCGAGGCCGAGGCCGCGCTCGAAGCGGAGGGCTCGCTCGAAGAGACGAGCGACGTGCCGATCGATCTGCCCACGGCGCTCGACGTGCTCGAGAGCCCCTCCGGACAGGCGTTCGCCGGCGTGGGAGCGATGGTGGCGCTCGACGAGGCCGACGACATCCCCGGCCCGGAGATCGACGGCGAGCACGGGCTCGACAGCGCCGAGGACGACGACGAGGAGCTGGTCGCGCCGGGCGGAGACGGATACGCCGACGAGGCGAGCGCCGACGACGCGAGCTCCTACGACGCGGGACCGGAGGAAGCGGCCTCGGACGAGGACGAAGACCTCGATGCGCCCGCCTACGACGTCGGGCCTGCTTCCCCACCGCCGGAGGAGACGGCCGACGTGTGGAGCGCGGCCGGAGAGCGCCCGGAGGCGCCGCACGAGGCCGGGGACAGCGGCCCGGCCGAGGCGCAGGCCGACGTGAGCGCGCCGGATGACCCCGCCGCGGGCGCGTGGCCGGCCGGGCAGGAGGAGGGCGCGCCGCCCGCCGTCGAGGGCGCGGCGGTCGCGCCGGGAGCGCCCGGCGACGAGGTGCCGCCGGCAGCGCGGGCCCGCAACGGGCGCTCGCGGGGGCGGCGGGAAGCGCGCGTGCGGCGGTCGGGGCGGACGCGCGATCGGCGCGCCAACCTGGAAGGCGGCGCCGCGCTCGAGGGGGCGGCCCCCGCGGAAGCCCGCGAGACGCCGCGCGAGGGGCGTGAAGGGAGCGAGGCGCGCGAAGGCCGCGAGGCGCCGCGCGAAAAGCGCGAGACGCCGCGCGAAGGGCGTGGAGGGCGCGAGACGCGCGAAGCGCCGCGCGAGGGCCGCGAGGCGCCGCGCGAAGGCCGCGAGGCGCCGCGCGAGGGCCGCGAGGCGCCGCGCGAGGGCCGCGAGGCGCCGCGCGAGGGCCGCGAGGCGCCGCGCGAAGGCCGCGAACGCGGCGGCCGAGGGCAGCAGGGCGGACGCGAGGGGCGCGAGCAGCGCGGGCGCGACCAGCGGACGCGTGAGCGCGGGCGCGAGCAGCCGCGGGACGGCAAGGGCAAGAGCGCCGCGCGCGGCCCGCAGGGCTCGCGCAACTGGCAGAACGAGCCGCCGCGCATCTCGAAGTCGACCCCGATCCGCGAGGTCGTCCGCGAGGGCCAGGAGGTCATCGTCCAGATCTCGAAGGAGCCGATCGGGACGAAGGGCGCCCGGGTCACGAGCCACATCTCGCTGCCCGGCCGCTACGTCGTGTACCTGCCGACCGTCGATCACATCGGGATCTCCAAGCGGATCGGCTCGGAAAAGGAGCGCTCCCGGCTGCGGGATGCCATCGAGGCGATGAAGCCCCCGCAGGGCGGGCTCATCGTGCGCACGCTCGCCGAGGGCCTCACGAAGAAGCAGCTCAAGGCGGACGTCGGCTACCTCGTGCGCCTCTGGGGCGAGGTGGCGAAGAAGCGCGAGAGCGGCGTGAGGGCGCCGGCGGGGCTCTACACCGAGCTCGATCTCGTGCTGAAGACCGCCCGCGACCTCTTCACCGACGACATCGAGAAGATCGTCATCGACGACCGCGAGGAGTACATCCGGCTGCGGCGCTTCGTCGAGATGTTCATGCCCGAGCGCGCCGACGCGGTGGAGCTCTACGAGGGGACGGAGCCGATCTTCGACGCGTACGGGATCGAGGACGAGATCCAGCGCGCGCTGTCGCGGAAGGTCCCGCTCCCCTCGGGGGGGCACCTGATCATCGATCAGGCCGAGGCGCTCACCGCGATCGACGTGAACACGGGGCGCTTCGTCGGCAAGGGGTCGAAGGACCTCGAGGAGACGATCCTCACCACGAACATGGAGGCGGTCGAGGAGATCGCCTATCAGCTCCGGTTCCGCAACATCGGCGGGCTGATCATCCTCGACCTCATCGACATGGAGCGCGCCCAGAACCGGGAGAAGGTGCGGCGCCGCCTCGAGGAGCTGCTCTCCAAGGACAAGGCGAAGACCACGCTGAACCGGATCTCCGATCTGGGCCTCATCGAGATGACCCGGAAGCGGACGCGCGAGAGCCTCGGGCGGACGATCCTCGAGCCGTGCTTCTACTGCGACGGGACGGGCCAGCTGCAGTCGAAGCAGACCGTCGCCTACGAGATCTTGAGGCAGATACGGCGCGAGCGGATGAACCTGCCCGGCTACTCGGTCGTGGTCAACGCGCATCCGGCGGTGATCGACCTCCTGAAGAACGACGAGCGCATCGCCGTGCAAGAGGCGGAGCGGCTGTTCCAGCGCCGGATCGATCTCGTACCCCGGAAGGAGTACCACCTCGAGCAGTTCGATCTGCAAGGCAGGTAAGGCGCCATGGCGGACGATCAGGGTTCTTCGGAGAGCAGCGAGAGCGAGTCGTTGAAGACGGGACGCAAGGAAGAGCGCGTCACCATCAACAAGGAGTTCGAGTCCTATGATGCGTTCATCAACGAGTACGTGACGAACATCTCGCGGACCGGCGTGTTCGTGCGGTCGAAGACGCCGCTCGCCGTCGGGACGAAGGTGAACCTCCGGTTCACCGTGATCATGGACGACATCGAGACGATCGAGGGCGTCGGCGAGGTCGTGCGCGTGCACGACGACCCGCAGGGGATGGGGGTCGTCTTCACCGAGCTGTCGAGCTACTCGCAGGGGCTCATCGACAAGCTCCTGACCAGCCAGGGGCACCGCACCCCGAAGGACTAGGCAGAGGGCTTCGGCGATGTTCACCGGGCTTGTCGAGACGATCGGGGTCCTGCGCCGCCGGAGCGGCGGCGCCGTGGCCCGCGCGCTCATCGAGGCGAACCTCGGGCCGCTGACGCTCGGCGAGTCGGTGAGCGTGAACGGCGCCTGCCTGACCGTCGACCGCATCGCGCCCGGCGGGTTCGAGTGCGACATGTCCTCGGAGACCCTCGGCCGCACCACGCTCGGCGCGCTGACGCTCGGCGCGCGGGTCCACCTCGAGCGGGCGACGCCGCTCGGCGCGCGCATGGGCGGGCACGTGGTGCTCGGCCACGTCGACGGGCTCGGCCGCGTGCGAGAGCAGTCGAGATCCGGCGACGCGATCCGCCTCGCGGTGAGCGCCCCGACCGAGCTCGCGCGGTTCCTGGCTCCCAAGGGCTCGATCGCCATCGACGGCGCGAGCCTCACGCTGAACGCCGTGTCCACGCCAGGCGCCGCGGAGACCTGGTTCGAGGTGATGCTGGTCCCGCACACCATCGAGCGGACGCTCCTCGGTGAGCTCCGCCCAGGCGCGACCGTCAACCTTGAAGTTGACGTGCTCGCGCGCTACGTGGCGCGGACGCTCGAGGTCGCATCGCTCGCCGGCCCGCAGGGCCGATCGAGCGGAGAGGCGCGCGAGGGCGGCGCCTCTGCCCAGCGCGACGAGGAGCGTGGAAATACGGGAGAGCATGCGGATCACGACGAACGACTCCTCGCAAAGCTGCGCGCGGGGGGATTCTGGTGAGGCTGTGTCAGCCTCGAGCGGCAAGCTCGGCCAGGACATGACCTCCGGGGGTCCGATGCCTCATCGGTTGACCATCGACAAGGCGGTGCTCGATCGGGTGAACACCGCGCTGGACCACATCCGCGCGGGCAAGATGGTGATCCTGGTCGACGACGAGGATCGCGAGAACGAGGGGGACCTCTGCATGGCGGCGGAGGCGGTGACCCCGGAGGCGATCAACTTCATGGCGATGCACGGGCGCGGCCTCATCTGCCTCGCCCTCGACGAGGAGCAGGTCGCGCGCCTCGAGCTGCCCATGATGTCGGCGCCGGGGCGGAACGGGCCGCCGCTCGGCACCGCCTTCACCGTGAGCATCGAGGCGCGCAGCGGGGTGACGACGGGGATCAGCGCGGCCGATCGGGCGCACACGGTCCGGGTCGCGGCCGCGCGCGACGCCAGGCCCGAGGATCTCGTCACGCCGGGGCACGTCTTCCCGCTGAAGGCGCGCCGCGGGGGCGTGCTCGTGCGGACGGGGCAGACCGAGGGGTCGGTGGACCTCGCGCGGCTCGCCGGGCTGCGGCCGGCGGGCGTGATCTGCGAGATCATGAACGACGACGGCAGCATGGCGCGCATGCCGGACCTCGAGGTGTTCGCCGCGAAGCACGGCCTGCTGATCGTGACGGTCGCGGACCTCATCCAGTACCGGCTCCAGACCGAGCGGCTGGTCCGCCGCGTGAGCGATCGGACGCTGCGGCTCGATCTCACGGGCACGGAGTGGACCGCCTATGTCTACGAGGTCATCAATGAGCCGAGGCAGTTCCTCGCGCTGACCAAGGGCGCTGTCGCGACGCCGGAGCCGATCCTCTGCCGCGTGCACTCCGGCTCGACCATCGCGGACCTCTTCAGCTCGACGCCCCTCGACGGCGGCTCGAACCTGCGCGAGGCGCTCCTCGCGATCGAGAGCGCCGGCGTGGGCGTGGTCGTCTACATCCCCTCGCGAGGGGACCTGAGCCGCGAGCTGGAGCAGCTGAAGGGCGCGGGCCCCGACGAGAGCAGCCCCGTGGTGAAGACGCAGCAGCCGTGGACGCTGCGGGAGTTCGGCCTCGGCGCGCAGGTGCTGGCGGACCTCGGGGTGCACCAGATCCGGCTGCTCACGAACAGCCAGCCGAAGATCGCGGGGATCACCGGGTTCGGGCTCACCGTGGCCGAGCGGGTGCCGCTCGTCTCGATCAAGGGCGAGGCCTGACGCGCGGCGACACGACCGCACGGGCGCGCAGCGCACATGTAAAAATACGCTCCGACGCGATCGCGAGCGCAAGGGCCGCGCACCCCGCGCGGCAGGAGAGAGGAACGGCGAATGGCAGAGCAGGCGGTCGGTCAGGCACAGGCGAGGGTGATCGAAGGGAACCTGGTGGTCCCGCCGGGGTCGCGCTTCGCGCTCGTGGCGAGCCGGTTCAACCACTTCATCGTCGACCGCCTGGTCGAGGGCGCGCTCGACGCCATCGCGCGGCACGGCGGCTCGCTCGAGCGGACGTCCATCGTCCGCGTCCCGGGCGCGTGGGAGATGCCGACGGTCGTGGGGCGGCTCGCGCACAAGAAGAGCGTCGACGCGATCATCACCCTGGGCGCCGTGATCCGGGGCTCGACGCCGCACTTCGATTACGTGGCGGCCGAGGTCACCAAGGGGATCGCGACCGTCTCGCTCCAGACCGGGGTGCCGGTCACGTTCGGGGTCCTCACGACCGACTCGATCGAGCAGGCGGTCGAGCGGGCGGGCACAAAGCATGGCAATAAGGGGTGGGAGGCCGCCGTCAGCGCGATCGAGATGCTCGCGCTCGGTGCGTCGCTGGACGCCGCTGGCCTGTAGACGAAGGTTCTGAGAGATGGGTGCGCGCTCGACCGGCCGTGAAGCGGCCTTGCAGATGCTGTTCGCGGTGGAAGCTGGCGGGAACTCCGCGCCGCGCGTGGTCTCCGCCTTCTGGCGAGAGACGCCGGGCGACCCGGAGGGGCGCGCCTACGCGGACGAGGTGGTGCTCGGCGTCGCGAAGGACCTCGCGGCCGTGGACGAGGCGATCCGCAAGGCGAGCACGAACTGGCGCCTGGAGCGGATGGCGCGGGTCGACAGGAACGTCCTGCGGCTCGGCGCGTGGGAGCTCATGAACCACCCGGAGGTGCCGCGCGCGGTCATCCTCGACGAGGCGGTCGAGCTGGCCAAGCGCTACGGCAGCGAGGAGAGCGGCGCCTTCGTGAACGGCGTGCTCGACCGGGTCGCCGAGAACCTCGGCCGCGTCGACCGCGACCGCTGAGCGCGCTCAGCGCACTCAGCTCAGAAATCCGCGGCGCTCACCACTTCAGCCACGCGACGGTGACGCCGTCGCCGCCCTCGCTGGGGCCGCCCGGGCGGAGGCGCGCCACGTAGGGGCTCGCGCGCAGCGCCTCGCGGACGGCGTCGCGCAGGGCGCCGGTGCCGTGCCCGTGGACGAAGAACGTGACCTTGCGGCCCGCGCCGAGCGAGCGGTCGAGGAACTGCTCGGCCATCGCGACCGCCTCGTGCGCGCGCAGGCCGCGGAGATCCACCGTGTTGTCCGCCGTCTGGATCGGGACGTCCGGATCGGCCGCCGCGTCGAGCTCGACGCGGCGCTGCGGAGGCGGCGCCGCGACGGCCGGCGGCGCGCCGGTGCCGCGCAGCTCGGCGATCGACGTCGTGAGCTTGAGCGCGCCCGCGGCGACCCGCAGCTGGCCGCCCGAGAGGACCTCGACGACCTCGGCCTCGGCCCGCAGGCGCGGCACGTAGACGCGGGCGCCGACGCGGATGGCGGCCGGATCGATCGCCGGCCGCGCCGGCGGCTCTTCCTTCGGGCGCAGCTCGAGCTCGCCCCCGATCGACGTCTTCTGCCCCACCGCGTCCATCACGCGGGCGGCCGCCCGCACGTCCTCCTCGGTGGGCTTGCCGCGCAGGCGCGCCTGCGCCGCCTTGAGGTCGTCGCGCGCGCGCCGCAGGCTGGCGAGCAGCGCCTCGCCCTCCCGCGTGATCACGGCGCGCTCCTTCTCCCGGAGCCGCCCGATCTCGCCGTCGAGCTCCCGCCGCTTGGCGCGGGCGCCGGCCGCCTCGCGCTCGGCGTCCTCGCGCGCGAGCTCGAGCGCGCGGCGCTCGGCGGAGAGCTTCTCGACCATCTGCTCGAAGGTGACCGCCTCCTGCGTGAGGAAGCGCTCGGCCCGCTCGAGCACGGCGGCCGGGATGCCGAACCGCCGCGCGACGGCGAGCGCGCTCGAGGCGCCGGGCAGGCCGACGACGAGCCGGAAGGTCGGGCTCATGGTGGCGAGATCGAAGCCGACCGAGGCGTTCTCGAAGCGCTGATCGCCGAGCGCGAGCGCCTTGAGGCCCTCGTAGTGCGTGGTGCAGGCGACGGTGCCGGCGCGCGCGCAGAGCGAGTCGAGCACGGCCGCGGCGAGCGCCTCGCCCTCGCGCGGGTCGGTGCCGCCGGCGAGCTCGTCGAGCAGGACGAGGGCGCCGGGGCGCGTCTCGCCGAGGATCTGCCCGAGGTTCTGCACGTGGGCGCTGAAGGTCGACAGGTTCTTGTGGAGGTTCTGGTCGTCGCCGACGTCGGTCAGCACGACGTCGAAGAGCGCGACGCGAGAGCCCTCCCGCGCCGCGACCGGCAGGCCCGCGCGGACCATCAGCGCCGCGAGCCCGAGCGTCTTCAGGGCCACGGTCTTGCCGCCGGCGTTCGGCCCGGAGACGATCATCGCGCGGCCCGCGCTCATCGAGAGGTCGCTCGGGACCACCTTCACGCCGTCGAGCGCGAGCAGCGGGTGGCGGCCGCCGTGGAGGACGATCGAGGGGGGCCGCGCCGCGCCGTCCGAGGCGCCTCGATCCGCGAAGGCGTCCTCGGGGACGTCCGGGAAGGTGAGGTCGAGGTCCCGCGCGAGCCGCGCGGCGGCGGCCCTCACGTCGGCGTGGGCCAGCGCGCGGGCGGCGGCCGCGACGCTCTCGATGTCCTCGGCCACGCGGGCGGTGAGCGCCGCGTAGATCGCGAGCTCCTCGCGCGCGACCTCGGCGTCGACCATCTTCATCCGGTTGCCGGTCTCGACGAGCACCCGCGGCTCGACGAACACGGTGGCGCCGCTCGCGCTCGTCGCGTGGACGATCCCGGGGAAGCGCTCGTGCGCGTCGGAGCGCACCGGGAGCACGTAGCGCCCGTCGCGCTCGGTCCAGTAGCGGTCCTGGAGGATGTCCTCGTGCTTCTGGATGAGGTCCTCGAGGCGGCGGACGAGCCGGTCGCGCACGGCGCGCCGCTCCGCGCGGAGCGCCTCGAGGCGGGGCGAGGCGCGGTCCGAGAGCGTGCCGTCCGGATCGAAGGCCGCCGCGAGCTCGCGCGCGACGGCGTCGAGCTCCGGGTTCGTCGCGCACGCGGCGTAGAGCGTGGGCGCGATCTGGCGCCGGCTCTGCAGGTACTGCCGCGACGTGCGCGCGGCCTCGAGCAGGCCGAGCACGGCGCGGAGCTCCTCGTTCGCGAGCGCGGCGCCGATGCGCGCGCGGTCGAGCGCGTCCTCGAGCTCCGCGACGTCGCGCGACGGCAGCGGCTCGCCGGCCCGGGCGAGCTCGAACGCCTCGCGCACCTCCGAGAGCATGGTGAGCGCCTCGGCGCGCGTGGACGCGAACGGGAGGGCCCGGGCGAGCCGCTTCCCGGCGCGCGACGCGCAGCGCTCGGCGAGCGCCTCGAGGATGCGGTCCCACTCCAGGTCGGCGCGGGTCTTGGACGGACAGGGGTCTGCGAAGGGCCCTTCGAGGTTGTATTCCATCACGCTTCGGTCGGATCGCGGGCCACGCCGCCGGCCCCGCTCGGCATCGGGTTCTGCTCCTTCTCGAGGTAGCGGAAGATGGTGCGCGGGTCGACGCCGAGGTCGCGGGCCGTCTGCGTGCGGTTGCCGTTGTTGCGCTCGAGCGCTTCGAGCACGTAGCGCCGCTGGAACTCCTCCTTCGCCTTCTCGAGCGGCATGACCGCCGTCTCGGCGCCGGGGCCGAGGTCGAGGTCCTCCGCGGCGAGGAGGGCCTGGTCGCAGAGGACCAGCGCCTTCTTGATGCGGTTCTCGAGCTGCCGGATGTTGCCCGGCCAGGAGTACTTCTTGATCGCGGCGAGCGCGGCGGGGCTGAAGCCGCGCACGGCGCTGCCGAGCTCATCCGCGTACTTCGAGAGCAGGACCTTGGCGATGATGAGCACGTCCTCGCCCCGCTCGCGGAGCGGCGGGAGCCACAGGTTCACGACGTTGAGCCGGTAGTAGAGATCCTCCCGGAAGTTGCCGGTGCGGATCTCCTCCTCGAGGTTCCTGTTCGTGGCCGCGACGATGCGGATGTCGACCTTCTCGGGCTTCGAGTCGCCGACGCGGAAGACGACCCGCTCCTGGAGCGCGCGGAGGAGCTTCACCTGGAGGTTCAGCGGGAGCTCGCCGATCTCGTCGAGGAACAGCGTGCCCTTGTCGGCGATCTGGAACTTGCCGGGGCGGCTGGCGATGGCGCCGGTGAAGGCCCCCTTCACGTGGCCGAAGAGCTCGCTCTCGATGAGGTTCTCCGGGATGGCGCCGCAGTTGATGGTGATGAACGGGCCGCCCTCGCGCGGGCTGCGCCGGTGCAGCTCCCTCGCGATGAGCTCCTTCCCCGTCCCCGTCTCCCCGGTGATGAGCACGCTGATGTCGGTCGCCGCGACCTTCTGCAGCTTGCGGAACACCTCGAGCATCGACGGGCAAGCGCCGATGATCTCGCCGAACTTCTTGTCGTGCAGCTCGGCGACGAGCTTCGCCTTGTCGGCCCTGAGGGCGTTCAGGAGCATCGCGTTCTGGAGGATGAGCGAGGCCTGGGACGCGAAGATGCTGAGCAGATCGAGCTGGGCGCGGTCGAAGAGGTGCTTGATCTTGTCGTTGCCGACGTAGAGCGCGCCGATGATCTGGCCCTGCGACAGGAGCGGGGCGCACATCACGCTCGAGAGCTTCATCGCGATGACGCTGTCGCTCCGCCCGAACTGCGTGTCGGCGAGCGCGTCGGAGACGATCACGGGGCGGCCCGAGGCGATCACCTGCCGCACGATGCTGTCCGAGATGCCCCCGGCCGCGTCGGTGATGGCCTCCTTGCGGACGTTGCGCGACGCGCGCACCGCGAGCTTGCGATCGCCGCCCGCCGTGGGCGCGGCCAGGGCGCCGCCGCGGACCGCCGTGTCGGCCGCGGCCTCCGCGCCCTCCAGGAGCAGCAGGAACCCCTTGTCGGCGTGGGTCAGCTCGATGACGTCGTCGAGCATCGCCTCGAGGAGCTCGTCGACGCTGCGCCGGTTGATGAGCTTCTCGCTGAAGGCGAACAGCTTGCGGACGCCGGCGAGCTCCGAGGAGCCCTGCGGCGGGGCGGGCCGCTCTTCCCCGTCGGCGCCCGCCGGCAGCCGCTCCTGCACGGTCGGCGCCTCGGCGAACATCGAGAACCCGACCTCGACCGCGCCGAGCTGGAGCCTGTCGCCGTGCACCAGGCGGGCGCGCCGCTTCTTCTTGCCGTTGATCGCGATGTCCCCGTCGCGCTCGCACTCCTCGAGCACGAAGTCGCGCCCGTCGAACACGATCTGCGCGTGATGGTCCAGCACCCCCGCCCCCGTGACCGCGACGTCGTTTCCGAGCGCCTTGCCGATCGTCGTGACTGGCTTGTGGACGCTGTACAGGCGTGGCGCGCCCTCGGAGACAAAATACTTCAGGGTCGGCATCGCGAGGAGCATAGCAGGCGTGCCGCGGCCCCACGCAGCCGTGTTGTCCGGCGCACTGCGGCTTACCAGAGCTCTCCGAGGACGACCGCGCCCATGCCGCCTCGGTACGGCACGAGGCTGCCGCCGAGCACGCGCGCGAACGGGGGACGGGCGCGCTGCTCCTCGTTCGCGGCGACCTCGCCGGCGGGGTCCGGTTTGCCGAGAAACAATGCCCCCGCCACGAGGCCGAGGGTGCCCGCCGCGCCCTGGGCGATGAGGCCGCGGCGAGGATCGTGGTCGCTGCCGATGTACGCGAAGTAGATGGGCAATGACACAACAGTGCCGATGCCCAGGCCGCCCCACATCCACGCGAGCTGGTTCCACGAGGGCGTCCAGGCGATGGCCAGGCCGACGGCGCCCGCGGTCGCGACGTTGAAGCCGATCAGGCCGCCGAGCGAGACGCTGTCGTTCGACTCGCTCCAGCTGCCGTTGCTGGCGGCGGCCCCGAACTCGCTGCCGATGATGGTGCCCCACACGGCGCCCGACGCGAGGAGCATGTTGGTCTGCGGCTTGGGCCGGAGGAGGTAGTAGAACCCCAAGCCCGCCGCGCCGCCGACGGTGGAGCCGATCACCTCGGAGGTCGCGAGCCCGAGGAAGCCCCACTCCTTGCCTTTCCTCGCGGAGACGTACTGGTAGGAGGCGATCCCCAGCCCCTCGCCCGCGCCGATCACCATGCCCGTCGCGATCGCGGAAGGCAGGCCGCGCGGCATCGGCGGCTGGTCGAGGAAGTAGACGCCGACGGGCGCCGCGACGCCGAGGACGGCGGGCGCGATGAACTGCACGCCAGGGTCGTCGATGCCGGCGAGCGCGTCGAACCAGATGCCCGTCCCCACGCCGTAGGCCACGGACGTGGCGTAGAGATAGCCGACCTCGAGCGGCGTCGACTTCGGCTGGGTCTTCTTCTGCTGGGGCGGCGGATAGGTGTAGCCGCCGTACTGGCCCCCGTACGCGCCGCCCTGCTGGCCGCCGTAGGGCGGCGCGCCGTACTGGGCAGAGGCCGTCCAGCTGACGCTCGACACGAGGAGCGCGGAGAGGAGACTCGCGAGAGGTCGTGTGTTCATCGCGCCGCCACTTTACACGCTCGCGAAAGGCAACGCGCGCGCAGCGCGAGAAAATGCCTTCCCGCGGGCCGGCTCCGCGCTTCCTTCTCTCTCATTCCTTCGTGAGGGCGCGGGTCATCAGGTCGACGACGGCCTGCTGCGGCGGCTTCCCCTCGTAGAGCATGCGGTACACCTCGACCGAGATCGGCGCGCTCACGCCCAGCTTGTTCGCGAGCTCGTACGCGCTCTTGGCCGTCTTCACCCCCTCGGCGACGTGGCCGAGGCCGGCGAGGATCTCGTCGAGCTTCCGTCCCCTGCCCATCTCGAGGCCGACGGTGCGGTTGCGCGACAGCTCGCCCGTGCACGTGAGCACGAGGTCGCCCATCCCGGAGAGCCCGGCCAGCGTGAGCAGGTTCGCCCCCTTCGCCGCGGCCATGCGCGCCATCTCCGCGAGGCCGCGCGTGATGAGCCCGGCGCGCGCGTTGTGGCCGAGGCCGAGGCCGTCGCCGATGCCGGCCGCGATGGCGACGACGTTCTTGAGGGCGCCGCCCACCTCCACGCCCACGACGTCATCGGACCAGTAGACCCTGAACCGATCGGTCGCGAGCAGGCGCTGCACCGCGTGCGTCTCCCGCTCGCTCCTGCCCGCGACCACCACGGTGGTCGGCTGGCCGTCGGCGACCTCCCGCGCGAAGCTCGGGCCCGACAGGTACGAGAGCCGCGGCTCGACCGCGCGCCCGAGCTCGTCGACGAGCACCTCGCTCATCAGCATCAGCGAGTCGTTCTCGATGCCCTTCGTCGCGCTGCAGACGAGCGCGTCCCGCGGGATGTGGCGGCCGGCCTCACGGACCACCTCGCGCAGCGCGTGCGACGGCACGACCACGACGACGAGCTCCGCGCCGCGCAGCGCGTCCTCGAGGTCGTTCGTCGCGCGCAGGCTCTCGGGCAGCTCCACGCCTGGCAGGTACCGGTGGTTCTGGCGCTCGCGGCCGATCCGCTCGGCGAGCTCCCCCTGGTGCGCCCAGAGCGCGGTAGGGTTGCCCTTGTCCGCCAGCAACTTCGCGAGCGCCGTACCCCAGGCGCCGGCCCCGATCACTGCGACGTTCGCCATGGCGGCGACCCTACCACCCCCGGGCGCGCCGGGCCGAAAGCGACGTGACCCGCGCCGCGCGACGCGGCGCGCCGCTCGACCCGCCGGTGTTTCGTTTATGCTGCGCCCATGCTCCTCCGCACCGCCGCGCTGCGCGCGCTCGGCCTCGCGCTCTGCATCTCCCTGCTCGGGACGGTGTGCGGCGCGTGCGGCCAGGGGGCGCTCGGCGTCATGCCGGGCGTCGTGAACGATCCGGGGAACCTGTCCCTCCGCAGGGCCATCCTGGCCTTCGCGACGAGCCAGCTCTGCGGCGAGATGCGGAAGCGGAGCGTGCCGCTGCGCCTCCGCGACGACGATCCGGTGACGGGCCGGTTCTACCCGGGCTCCTGCGTCGCCCAGGAGCTCGCGAACGGCAACCTGTTCCTCCAGTTCGGCGGGAGCGGCGTGGTCTGGACCAACCTGACGAAGCGCATGAGCTTCGACGCGAGCGCCGCCGTCGAGTACGAGCACGACTTCCTGATGGATGGCGACACGATGTACGTGTACTTCCGTCAGCGCTCGACCACGGCGGCGACCTTCACGACCAGGCTCGTCGAGCAGCCCGCGGCCATCTCGCTCGGCGGCGTGTCGCTCGCCCAGGGCAGCGCGTACGCCAACGCGCTCGGCGCCCAGCTCGTGAAGACCGAGATCGCCCGTGGGTTCACGGTCATCCGCGACGACGACGGCGCGGTGCAGTTCGGCCTCGGCATCATCGAGAAGGGGCAGCGGCCCCGAGAGCCCTACCAGCGCCGCGACAACGGCCGGCTGCTCCTGGCGAACGAGCGCACCGAGGTGCACCAGGACCAGCGCGACTACATCGGCCCGCTCGAGATCACGGGCAGCGACGAGGCGATGACGCTCACGATCGCGATCGAGGGCGCGCCGGGCGTGGACGTGATCCTGGTGCCGCGCGGCAGCGGGGAGCAGTGGCTCCAGGCCTACCTGACGCAGCCGGCGCCGGCGCCGCTCGTCTCGGCCCCCCTGCTGGACGAGCCGGTGTACTCGGGCGCCCCCTGGCGGCGGACGGTGCCGCTGCCCGAGGGGCAGTATTACCTGGTCATCGACAACACGAGCGCCGCTGGGCGGACGCAGCCGACGACGTACGCCCGCGACGACCGGGCCGCCCTCGTGAGCTACGCCGTCGAGGTCGGGGACGCGCCGTGACGACGGCACCGCGCGTGGCGCGGGGGGACGACGACCAGCGCGGCGGAGATGGCGGATGGCGCCAACGGACCGCGTGTCGCTCTCCGCGCCTGCGCACTTGCCGCGGCGGGGGTCGGCGTATACATAAGCTCTCTCTTGCCGCCGCGCCCCGATGATCAACCCCAGAGCGTACCGTCGGTCGCGGCCAATCGGCCCTCAAGCTCGGAGTTCAGGCCCTCGATGAGGGGAAGCGCGAACCCGGAGCCCCGCGTCAGCGCGGCCAAGCCGGCCGGCGGCGCAGACCCACGCTCGGCCGGCAGCTCTCCGCCGCCCGGGGGCAAGGATGGCCGATTGCTGCGCTTCCTGTTCCACCTCGTGTGGATCTGCCTCGTGCCCTTCGCGCTCGCTGTCGCGAACGTCTGGCTGCTCACCCCGTCGTCCCCGGGCGCGAGCACCCAGCCGCTCCGCGTCTTCGTCGGCGAGCAGCAGATCCCGGCCGGCATCGTCCTCTTCACGATCTTCGCGATGATCCTCTGGCGGTTCCGCCACGACCTGCCGTTCGCGTCGGCGATCGGGGTCGGCGGCCGCCGGGACATCCCGCCGAAGGCGCGCGCCCGCTTCGAGGACGCCGCCGCGCTCCTGGAGGAGGCGCACCGCATCCTGCGCAGCCGCAAGCGCGAGGTCGAGCGCGAGCTGACGAGCGGCGAGCGCGAGCAGGTGGCGCAGGCGATCGCGTCGCTCGAGCGCGCGATGAGCGCCGAGACGTTCGACCCCGACGAGTTCGACGCCGCCCATAGCCGCGCCGACCGCGCGGTCGGCGAGCACCTCGGCCGCTGGCGCAAGGGCGAGATGCGCGAGTACGCGGAGTCGATCGGCATCGCCGTCGCGGTGGCGCTCATCCTGCGCGCCTTCGTCGTCGAGGCGTTCAAGATCCCGAGCGGCTCGATGATCCCGACCCTCATGGTCGGCGACCACATCTTCGTCAGCAAGTTCACCTACGGTCCGCTCATCCCGTGGACCGACCAGCGCCTCTTCTCCCGCCTGCCGCCGGCGCGCGGCGACGTGATGGTGTTCAAGTTCCCCGAGAACAAGGAGCAGGACTTCATCAAGCGGGTGATCGCCGTCCCGGGCGACACGCTGGAGGTGATCAACGGCCGGCCCATCCTCAACGGCTGGCTCGTCCCCCACTGTCACGTCGGTCCGTACCGCTACGAGAGTCGCCAGGCCGAGCTGTTCCTCGAGTACCTCGGGGACAGGTCGTACTTCACGCTCTACGACGCGAACCCCGACAAGACGATGTGCGTCGACAACGAGGACTGCACGCCGGGCCTGAGCTGTAGGGCCGGCGTGTGCGGCATCCCCCGAGGCCCGTTCAAGGTGGCCGAGGAGGAGGTCTGGGTGATGGGCGACAACCGCGACAACAGCCACGACTCGCGCGAGTGGCGCGGCAAGCTCGGCGCGGGCGTGCCCTTCGAGAACATCAAGGGACGCGCGATGTTCGTGTGGATGAGCCTCGGCCCGGGCGGCGGCTTCGCGCACGACCGCCTCTTCGTGAACGTGATGGGCCGCCCGAAGCTCCCGGGCGCGCACGAGGCCGCCCTGCATGACGGGCTCGACAGGTGCCTGCGGGAGCGTCCGCCCATCTCCGAGACGACCCCGCCGCCGCCGTCTGCGCGCGCGCCGGCCAAGCGCTGAGCTGCGCGGTCTGCGCGCTGATCGGCGCGCTCTGCGCTGATCGACGCTCGCTGCGATGGCCAGCGCGGCCCGCGCTGACCGACGCGCTCGCCGGATGACCGGCACGCACGCGGGGTGCGCTCCCCGTGGTGCTCGTGTACGGTGCCCTCGCCTCATGGTCGATGTAGCGAGTCCCCCGGCCCGAGGCGACGGAGGAGACGATGGCACGTACGGTCGAGATGTGGAGCCTGGTGCTCGCGGGCAGCTTGCTCGCCGGAGCAGGGTGCAGCAGGGAGGAAGCCTCGACGACGAGCGGAGCGGTGACGGCCACGGCGACCCCGGTGGCGCCGGCCACGCCAGACCTCACCGCGGGGTACGTGGCCACGTACCCGACCATGGAGCCCCAGCCCGGGCGCCGGCGCCTGCTGCAGCAGTTCGCCGCGTACCAGGCGGCGGACGCGAAGTCGAAGGAGCTCGCGCGGCTCGATAACGGCGCGATCGTCGACCTCAAGGCGAGCTACCAGGACTGGATGCTCGTCGCCTTCCAGAGCGGCGGCCAGCCCACGCTCGGGTGGATCGAGCTCAAGACCAACGACAGCCGCGCGACGACCGCGACGGAGGCCGACGCCCGAGCGGCGACCGCTGCCCCCAAGACGACGGGCGACGCGGGCGCCCCGACCGGCGGCGACGCGGGCACGACCGGCAGCGACGCGGGCACGTCGGGCACAGGCGCGGGCGCCGACGCGGGGACGACCGGCACGGGCGCAGGCGCCGACGCAGGGACGACCGGCGGCGACGCGGGCACGTCGGGCGCGGGCGCCGACGCGGGCGCGGCGGACGGTGGCACGGGGCGGCGCAAGATCGAGCTGAAGAAGCCGATCGAGCTGAAGAAGTAAGCACCCCCAGCGCAATTTTATGATGGCGCTCGCTCGTCCGCGCGCCACGCTACATGCGCCTGAGGCGCCCCTGCGCCAGCTCGGTGCGCCTCGAACCCAGACCTGGAGCCAGGCGCATGAGCGATACGATGTGGGCGCTTACGTACGATCGCGAGAAGGACCCGTGGGAGTCCACCGTCGGGCTGGTCAAGCGGCAGGTCGAGCGCCCGACGCTGGACGAGGGCAAGGACCCTCGCGACCGCGCGGGCGTGCTCGTTCAGCCGATCATGACCGGCTTCTGCGGCTCCGATCGGGGCATCTGGTTCCGCACCGCCTTCAAGGACATGATCTTCAGGTCGCTCGAGCGCGACAGGAAGTCGACGCGCGTCGTCGGCCACGAGCTGCTCGGCCGCGTCGTGGCCCTCGGCCCTGACGCGCGCCGGACCTTCGGCCTGGAGGTCGGCGACATCGTCTCGACCGAGAGCCACATCATCTGCGGCGCCTGCTACCAGTGCCGCGCCGGTGACACGCACGTGTGCGCCGACGACAAGATCATCGGCATCAGCGAGGACGGCTGCTTCGCCGAGCTCGTGAAGCTCCCCGCGAAGAACCTGTGGCGCACCGACGTCACCAAGATCCGCCCGGAGGTCGCCGCGGTGCAGGAGCCGTTCGGCAACGCCGTCCACGCGTGCACCAAGGTGAACCTCCGCGGCAAGCGCGTGGCCATCTTCGGCTGCGGCAGCATCGGGCTCTTCGTCGTCGCGATCGCGCGCGCGCTGGGGGCGACCTCCGTCATCGGCGTGGAGCCGTCCGAGGAGAACGCCGAGATGGCGCGCCGCCTGGGAGCGGACGTGGTCCTGCGCCCGAACACGGGGCGATCCGAGCGTCCCCACGCGAGCGACCCCGAGCTGACGGAGCGGCTCAGGGCGCTCACCGACGGCGTGGGCGTCGACGTCGCGCTCGAGATGAGCGGCTTCAACAGCAGCGTCAACAACGCCATCCGGGCGACGCGGCGCGGGGGCGACGTCATCCTCTTCGGGCTGAAGAGCGGCGACGCGGTCATCGAGGACTTCGACCGCGTCATCGTCAACGGGCTCACCCTCCACGGCGTGGTCGGCCGCCGCATCTTCGAGACGTGGCACATCACGCGCCACCTGCTCGAGTCGCGCTCCCCGAACATCCACGACCTCATCTGGGAGGTGATCCTGAACCGGGGCGAAGGGACCGTGTTCGACTTCAAGGACTACGACACGGCGACCTTCCAGGAGGCCATCTCGAAGCACCCGAAGGTAATCCTCCGTTACTGAGCCGCTCAGCCGACGACGCCGAGCTGGCGGCCGACCTTGCGGAAGGCGTCGATCGCCCGATCGACGTGCGCCGGCTCGTGCGCGGCGGAGAGCTGCACCCGGATGCGGGCCTCGCCCTTCGGCACGACGGGGTACGAGAAGCCGATCACGTAGATGCCCTCGGCGAGCAGCGCCTTCGCCATCTCGTTCGCGAGCCGCGCCTCGCCCAGCATGATCGGCACGATCGGGTGGATGCCCGGCTTGATGGTGAACCCGGCCTGCGTCATCCCCTGCCGGAACCGGCGCGCGTTCTCCATCACCCGCTGGCGCAGCGAGGGCTCCGCGTCGATGAGGTCGAAGACGGCGATCGAGGCGCCGGCGATCGCGGGCGCGAGCGTGTTGGAGAACAGGTAAGGCCTCGAGCGCTGCCGGAGCAGGTCGACGATCTCCTGCCGGCCGGTCGTGAAGCCGCCGCTCGCCCCGCCGAGCGCCTTGCCCAGGGTGGAGGTGATCACGTCGACGCGGTGCATGACCCCGCAGAGCTCCGCGGTCCCGCGCCCCGTCGGCCCGATGAACCCGGTCGCGTGCGAGTCGTCGACCATCACCATCGCGCGGTACTTGTCGGCGAGGTCGCAGATGGTGTCGAGCTTCGCCAGGAATCCATCCATCGAGAAGACGCCGTCCGTGGCGATGAGCCGGAGCCGCTTGCCGGCCGTGTTGCGGAGGATCTCCTCGAGCGCGGCCATGTCGCCGTTCGGGTAGCGGTGCCGCTCGGCCTTGCAGAGGCGGATGCCGTCGATGATCGACGCGTGGTTCAGCGCGTCCGAGACGACGGCGTCCTCCTCGCCGAGGAGCGTCTCGAACAGCCCGCCGTTCGCGTCGAAGCAGGACGAGTAGAGGATCGTGTCCTCGGTGCCGAAGAAGCGCGCGATCCTGGACTCGAGCTGCCGGTGCAGGTCCTGCGTTCCGCAGATGAACCGGACGCTGGAGAGGCCGAATCCGTGCGAGTCGATCGCCTGCTTCGCCGCGCCGATGACGGCCGGGTGCGACGACAGGCCGAGGTAGTTGTTCGCGCAGAAGTTGAGGACCTCGGCGCCGCCCTCGGTCCGGATCGCCGGCCCCTGCCGCGTCGCGAGGATCCGCTCTTCCTTGTAGAGACCCGCCGCACGGATGTCCTCCAATGCCCGTGCATACAGTGACCGAGCGACATCGAACATGGATGTCCTTATAAAACGGGGCTGTCGGCGGGTCGACGGGGGAAGGGCGTCCGGCCCGCCCGCGCGGCGTCGCTGCCAGGCCTGAGCGCCGGCGGGCGTCCCCGGACACGGGAGGCAGGGTGCGCGCGGCTTTCTCGCGCGCGGCGCGGCCGCGGCCTACTCGACCCGGGAGGGCCGTGGCAAAACGGGTCGCGTCCGGCGCAGCGCGTCCGTTCGGCTGACGCAGCGCGCGCCAGCGAGCGAGCCACGCGAGCCGCAGGGGCGGCGACGACGGGCGACGGCGGGAGGAGCAGGCATGACGGAAGCCAGGGGGGACTTCCGGCGAAGCGCCGGTGTGCTGTGCGCTGTCGCGTCGCTCGCGGCCGCCGCGGGCAACCCGGGTTGCAGCCGCGCGAAGGACGCGCCTGGACGGACGGACGCGAGCTCCGCCGGCGGGACGGGAGGCGCGAGCGTCGCGAGCGGGACCGGGGGCGGGGGCGGGGGCAGCGCAGGGGGCGACGCGCCCTACGCGATCGCGCCCCTCGCCCCGGCGCTCGCCTTCGACGCGACGCCGGACGCCGGCGCGGCGTCCGTGTACTTCACCGGCGTCGACGCGAGCGGCAGGGCCGGCGTCTTCAGGGTCAGCGCGCGCGGCGGGGCGAGCGCCGCCGCGATCGCGGTCGGCCCGCCGTTCGTCGCGCCGCTCGGGATCGCGGCGAGCGCGGACGGCGGCCGCCTCTTCGTGGCCGATCCGGGCGCGGGCAGCTCGGCGCTCGACGACGCCGGCGCCCTCTTCGCGATCGAGCTGCCCGGCGGCGCCGTCGCGCCGGTCCAGGGCGGCGAGGGGCTCCGCGCGCGGGGGCTGGAGGTCGCCCACAGCGCGGACGGCGAGGTGCGGCTCGTCTTCTCGGGGCGCGCTCGCGAGGGCGGCCAGCCCGGCGTGTTCTCCGTGCCGGCGCGCGGCGGCGAGGCCTCCGCGATCGCGACGGGGAGCCCGCTCGTCGACCCGAGCGGCGTCGCCGTCGCGCGCGGGGGCGACGTCTTCGTCTGCGACCCCCTCGCGAGCCCCGACGGCACGGCGACCATCTTCAGGATCGAGGACGGCTTCGTGAGCCCGTTCGCGACCGGGCTGCACGTCGGCTACCCGTGCGGCCTCGCGCTGACGCGAGACGACGCGGCGCTGTTCGTGCTCGCGCGCGACGTGAGCCGGGGCGCGGACGAGGTCGTGCGGATCGAGGTGGCGTCCGGGGCGCGCTCGACGGTGGCGACCGGCGCCGCGCGCCGCGACGAGCCCGGCGGCCTGCACCGGGCCAAGGCCGCCGACGTCTTCGCGTTCGTCGATGCGTCCGTCGAGGCGTCCGTCGATCACGGAGCCGAGGAGCAGGGCTCGGTGTTCCTGCTCAGCCAGTGAGCCGCAGAGGAGCGATGGGAGGACCCGCACGCATGATCCACCGACCGTCGCGCGCCGCCGCCGCCTTCGCGGCATCGGTCGCGCTCAGCGCACCAGGCCTCGCTGCAGCGTCGAGCCACCGCGAGGCGCCGGCCATCGCGAGGGACCCGGCCGCCGACAACACCGATCTGTACGCGTGGGTGGAGGGCAGCAACCTCGTGATCCTCGCGAGCTACATCCCGCTCGAGGAGCCCGCCAGCGGGCCGAATTTCCACGGCTTCTCGGACGACGTGCTCTACGAGGTGCACATCGCCCGCGGGCCGTCGAGCCTCGAGGACGCGCTGACGTACCAGTTCCGGTTCTCGACCACGCCGTACGGCGCGGCGGATCCGGCGGGGCTCACCCCGGCGCCGAGCGGCGGCAACGAGTTCTTCTCGCAGCTCGCGGGCGCAGAGCAGACGTACACCGTCACGAAGATCGAGGGCGGGGCGTCGACCGTCATCCTGGCCGGCGCGCCGGTCGCGCCGCCCAACATCGGGAGGCGAACGAACCAGCTCGCCTACCAGATCACGGGCGGCGGCTACCCTGCCTTCGCGACGTCCTCCAAGTTCCTCAAGCAGATGACCGGCGGCGAGGGGCGCGCCTGGGTCGGACCGCGCGACGACAGCTTCTACGCGGACCTCGGCCACGGGTTCGACCTCGCGGGGCTTTGCCCGCTCCTGGCCGCGCCGAACCCGTCGTGCACCGCGCGCGACAACCTCGCCGGCTTCAACGTGCACACGCTCGCGCTCGAGATCCCGCTGGCGATCGCGAACGGCGGATCGGAGCCGACGGCGGGGCCGAGCGACCAGCAGACGCTCGGCATCTGGGCGTCGGCGAGCCGACGCAAGGTGCGGATCCTGCGCGCGAACGGCAAGGAGGACGGGCTCGGTCCCTGGGTCCAGGTGTCGCGGGTCGGGCTGCCGCTGATCAACACCTGGATCATCGGCCTGCAGGACAAGGACAGGTACAACCGCGCGCACCCGCGCGACGACCTCGCCAATTTCGGGGCCTACTTCCTGAACCCGATCCTGGTGCGCGACGCGGAGTTCGCCGGCCTGTACCGGGCCGGTCAGCCGCTCGCCGCCTTCGATCCCGAGGCGCTGAAGCAGAACCGGACCGACCTCATCGACACGTTCAACCTGAAGCCCGCGCGCCTCGGGGGACACAGCCTGGAGACCGTGGGCGACGTGCTCCGGATCGACCTCGGGATGCCGTCGGGCTTCCCGAACGGCCGCGCGCTCGTCGCCGGCGCGGACCACGAGCAGACCGACGTCACCGACACCCTGCTCACGCTCCTCCTGACCGGCGCGCCCGGCGCGACGGCGGGCGACGGCGTCGCCGCGAACGACGCGCGGTTCCTCCCGGCCTTCCCGTACCTGGCGACGGCCTGGGAGGGCGCGACCCAGGGCCATTTCAAGCCCTGAGCTGCGCGGCTCGGCGCGGCACGGCGGGGCGCTCGCCGGTCGCGGCGCCGCGCGGGCCGGTCACCGCGCCGCGCAGCGCTTCGCGCACACGCCGCCCGCGCCGCCAGCGACCGCGGCGCGCCCGTCCGGGCGAACGCAGGCGGCGCGGCACTCGGCGTCGCGCGCGCAGGCCTCGCCCTCGGCCCTCGGCGCGGCGCAGCGCCCGTCGACGCAGCGCGCGCCAGGCGCGCAGAGCCCGCCCAGGCAGGCGGCGCCGATCGGAGGGAGCGGCGCCTCGCTGCAGCGCGCGTCGACGCAGCGGCGGCCCCGCCCGCACGCGGCGTGGGCCTCGCAGCGGCCGCCGAGCGGGACGTCGTCCGCGCACGCGCGCCCGGCGCAGTGGCCGCGGCACTCGGGGTGCGCGTCCGCGTGGCGCGACTGGCGGGTGACCGCGGCCAGCGCGTCGACGGAGAGGCCGCAGGGGCCCGCGGCGCGCGGGGGGCGGCAGGACCCCGCGTCGGTGGGGCCGGCGCCCTCGCAGCGCAGCCCGTCCACGCACTCGAGCGACGAGCGGCACCGCGCCCCCTCGCCGAGCGCGCCCC
Source organism: Sorangium sp. So ce321 (assembly GCF_051530195.1). Lineage (NCBI taxonomy): Bacteria > Pseudomonadati > Myxococcota > Polyangiales > Polyangiaceae > Sorangium > Sorangium sp. So ce321. Next base: position 11,909,073 of record NZ_CP150329.1, read on the forward strand.
GCACGATCCCCTCGCACGCCGGCGGGACCGGGGCGGCGAGCGGAGAGACCCAGTCGCAGCCCTCGAGCGACCGATCCATCGCCTCGACGCAGCGGGTGACCTCGTCGGACGACAGCGTCACCGCCCCCGCGCGCGCCGCGAAGCTCAGCGCGCGCGCGCACTCCGCGGCGGCATGGAAGCCGGCGCGGTCGCCGCAGCACGCCGCCTTGCGCCGCGCGGGCAGCGCGTGCAGCGCCTCGCAGAGCCGGGCCGCGAGCGGCTCCGGCGCGCCGTCGGCCCTCGGATAGACAGGGGCGACCTCATCGCCGTCGGCGCCGTCGGCGGGCGCCGCCGGCGACGACGCCGCGCTCGCGCCGGCGTCCTCGGTGGACAGCGCGCTCTCGCCGGACGCCGCGGCCGCGCCGGCGTCCGGCGAGCTCCGCTGCGCGCGCGCGCACGCGGCGCCGAGCTGCATGATCAGCGCCGCGGCGCAGAGCCGCCGCAGGCGGTCGCCATCCGTCGAGACAGGCAATGCGATCTCCTCCGCGCTGCGCGCTGACGATCGATCGAGCGATGCGCTGGAGCGGCGAGCTTGCCGGCGCAGGCCGACGCGGCAAGCTCTTTCGCGATCGGATCGAGCACGCGACGCCACGGCGAGCGGCGCGGCTCGCCCCGGGCGGAGATCCTACGCGCCGGGAGGTCAGCGCTCCGATGCTGCTCCGATGCTGCGACGAAGGGGTTGCCTCTTCGCCTGCGCTGCCCTGAGCGGAAGCCTCGGCTGCATCGAGCGATCGCGCGCCGACGCCGGACCAGGAACCCCAGGTTCGACATGACGGGAGCCGCCGAGGCCGAGCAGCTGCTCACCCGGCGCAAGCGCCGCCCCGGCTCGCTGACGGGCATCGCGAGGAGGGGCTCGCGACGTGATCCATGGCTGAGCTCGCGAGTCAGGCCGACACGGCCTGCGTCATGGCTGAGCTCGCGAGTCGGACCGACACGGCCTGGACTAGATGTCGTATTTCACCGTCGATGGGACCACCAGCGGGGGAGGAGCGATCGCGGGCTGCGATGGCGCGGGAGCGGGCTCGTCGGCGGGGTCAGCGCCCGGCTGGCTCTTGGGTGGCTGGCCATGGAGCTCCCGGAGCCGGGCGGGCGCGGGCTCGATGGCCGTGGGGGCCTCTTCTAGTCCCTCCGCGGGCGCGACAGGGGGCACGCTCACCGCGGGCGGCGGTGGGACGAACATCCGCGGCACCTGGATGGAGCGGGCGATCGACGCGACCTCCGGGAAGCTCGTGGCCATCCGCTCGACAAATGCCGCACGGGCCGCATCATCGGGGGCGCTCGCCGAGGCTTTCGCGACGCGCAGCGCCGACCAGAGCTCGTAGTACCAGGCGGAGAGGGAGGCATGCGCTTCCAGCAGGTCACGAATGGTATCCTCGGAAACGATGATGTTCTTGCCCATGGGCGAGAGGATACATGACCGAGCGGCGCCTCCCACCTGGTTCGAACGGCTCAACACCCGAGGATATGGCACCCGAACGCGCCTCCACGAGCGCGGCGCCAGGCGCTCGCGGAGGCGGCGAGCCGCCGGGCGACGGCGCGACGCCGCTCAGGATCATCACCTATAACGTCCGCTACTTCGGGCACGGCACGCGGGGCATCGCCTCGACCAGCGCCGCGATCACCCGCATCGCGACGACGCTGGCGCGGCTGTCGCCGCTGCCCGATCTCGTGTGCCTCCAGGAGGTAGAGACCCAGTCGCTGCGCTCCTCGACGATGAACCCGCGGTGGCATCCGGAGGAGACGCAGCTCGATCGCCTGATGACCGAGCTGCACGCGGCGCTGGCGCAGCGGGAACGGCCCGAGCGCTACGTCGCGTATTACTTCCCCGCGCACACCTACCGGCTCACGTCGCGGACGAACATCTACACGACCGGGCTGGCGGTGATCGCGCGCGACACGTTCCGCATCGGACACCACAACGCGGAGCGCCCGCACGACATCACCCACCGGCGGAGGGTCAAGAGCCTGAAGCAGACGCGCATCTGCGCGCACGTGTCGTTCGAGCACGAGAGCGGGCAGAGCTTCGATGTGTTCAACACGCACCTCAGCCTGCCGAGCGTCTTCTCGCGGGAGTTCTGGACCGGCGAGGCGCGGATGGGGTTCGGGCCGAATCAGCTCGAGGAGGCGAGGGTGCTCGCCGATTTCGTCCGGCGCGAGCGGCGGAGCGACAACTTCGTCGTGGTCGGCGATTTCAACTCGCTGCCGGGCTCGCCGGTCGACCGCTTCCTGCGCGAGGAGATCGGCTTCGTGGACGCGTTCGCAAGGGTCCGCTGCCTCTCCGAGAGCGAGGCGCGCGCGTTCCCGACGGCCGGCTTCATGAACCTGCGCATGCACCTCGACCACGTGTACTCGTCCGAGCGCCTCCAGTGGCTCGACTTCGCGGGCACGCACCCGTTCGGGCACGGGGGCGATTTCGCCGGGCTGTCCGATCACGTCCCCTTGATCGCGCGCTGCCGCCTGCCGGGCGGCCGCGGCTGATCGCCGCGCGGCGCGGCGCGGCCGGCGCTCACCCCGGAAGCCAGAGCAGGTCGTCCATGATGGGCTCGAGGCACGCGGAGATCTGAGGCCCGAGATCGCCGCCGCACGCGAGCTTGCCGAAGCAGGCGCGGACCTCCTGCCGGCCGCGGCTGTTCATCGCGCCGATCGCCCGCTCGAGCTGCGGACCGAGCCCGTCCTCCAGGCTCTGCCGGCAGGTGTCGTAGTCGAGGTCTCCGCACCCCGCGAGGCGACCGCAGAGGACGGCCATGAACGGGGCGAGATCGGACCGGGGGAGCGTCGTGGCGGTCATCGCCTCGGAGCCGCAGCGGCTCACCTCCTCTGCGTAGCCCGGGGTGAAGGGGTCGCCCTCGAACCGCCGCAGCGCTGCCAGCGAGCACTCCGAGGTCTCGCGGAGCATCCTCGGCGAGGCCATCGTCGTCATCCGGGTGCACTCCTCGAACTTCGGCCAGCCCCTCGCCTGCTCGGTGGCGCGCTCGTAGAGCTCCTCGAGGTACACGCACCACGCGCGCTGGGCCTCGCGCTGCTCGCGCTGCTCGAGGGTGGCCTTCTGCGCGCTCCGCCCATCGCGCGCCCCCGGCGCGGGCCGCGCTGGCGCCTGCGCCGAAGTCGCGCGCGGCGGCGAGCCGCCACACCCCGCGGCGAGGGCTGCGGCGAGCAGCGAGGCCGCGCCGAGCACGGCGGCGGCGGCGGCGGCGCGGAAGCTGGGACCAAGGAGCGTGCCTTTCACGAGAGCCTCCCTTCGTCGAACAGGCTGCGAAGCAGCTTTTCTGGCCCCTGGAGGCCATGCGCGTGCAGAACCGGCCCAGCGACGGTGCACGTGCACAGCCCAGGCCACGCGCGCCGGTCGAGGCGCTGCCGGGCGAGCGGCGGCGCTGCCGTGCCCGGCGCGCGCGGCGGTCCGCGCCGCGCGGGCGCTGCCCGGTCAGCGGCCGGCCCGTGAGCCAGGCCGCTGGCCGATGAGCAGCTTGAGCTTGAAGAGCGCGCCGATCTGCCCGCGGTCCATGGCGACGCGCGGGAAGTTCAGGGGATCGAAGGACGAGAGCATGCAAAGGCCGGAGTTGTTGGTGAAGCCGAGCTCGAAGCCGGCCTCCTCGACGGCGCGGTGGAACGCGCCGCACAGGCTGTACCCGACGGGGTACGCGACCGCGTGCACGGCCTCGTTCAGGGCCTCGGAGAGCACGCGGCGGGAGCGCGTGAGATCGCGCGTGACCTCGTCGGGTGACAGCGTCTGGAGGACGCGGTGCCGGTGCGAGTGCGACTGCACGTCCATGCCCGCCCGCCGCAGCGCCGCGATCTGCTTCCAGCCCATGATCGTCCTGGCCGCGAGCGCGCGCTCCTCGCAGCGGTCGAGCGACACGCCCGTGCGGCGCTCGATCTCGTCCCACAGGCGGTCGATGTCGAGGCCAGAGGTGCGCTTGATGGCCTGGCAGACGCGCGTCGCCGCCGCGATCGGGTCGCGCAGCGGCTCGAGCACGAGCGTCGCGGGGTAGGCGATCTCGACGCGCGCTCGCCGGCACCGGTGCATGAGGAGCGCGACGCGATCCCACCAGTAGAGGCGCCCGCTGTCGGGGTACTCGGTGGCGATGAAGAACGTGGCCGTGACCCCTGCGCGCTCCAGGAGGGGCAACGCGACGTCGTGGTTGTCCTGGTAGCCGTCATCGAACGCGACCATGACGGGGTTCGGCGGGAGCCTCCGTCCCTTCGCGAGGAGCCGCACGTCGCGGAGCGAGACGACCGTGCAGTGCGTCTTGATGACCGCGAGCTGCTCCTCGAACTCGCGCGCGCTCACCTCGGCGACCCCGGGATCGAGCTCGGCCACGTCCGAGGGCTCCGCGATGCGGTGGTAGGTGAACACGGAGAGCACCGGCAGCCGGAGCTTCGCGCGCAGCCACAGGAAGCGGTCCAGGAGCCCGAGGGTGTCGAGCACCCCGGCGGCCAGCGCTCGACGGCCGAGCGGTATCCCCCTGCGAACCTGCGTCAGTGGATGTGCGACGACGTACACGAATGTATTCCAGCATACAATCAACGTGTGCGCTTGCTCTGGGGAGCGGATCCGACGGGAACGCCTGGGTGGGCCGCTGGGCGGGAGAGTTCGCTTCGGCAGGGGACGGTCCCGCTACACTGGCGGCCGATGTTCTCGACGGACGCGCCTCAACCTGGGTCGGCGGACGCGCCTCAACCTGGGTCGGCGGACGCGCCTCAACCTGGGTCGGCGGGCGCGCCTCAACCTGGGTCGGCGGGCGCGCCTCAACCTGGGTCGGCGGGCGCGCCTCAACCTGGGTCGGCTGAGAGCCGTCCGTCGATGCCGCTCTCGCCGCTCGGAACGATCGGGGTTGCGCTGGTGACGGCGGCGGTCGTGTTCGCGCTGGGGGTCCACTCGGTCGAAACAGTCCTGCCCGAAATGGCGGCTCGGAGCCGAGCGGCTCCGCCGGCGAATGCGGCTGCGGCTGATCCAGCGAGCACCACCGACATGGAGCCGAGGCAAACGGCCGTTCCCATGCAGACGGCACCCTCGTCGTCAGCAAGCACGAGCGACAGCGCTGCGCGGCAAGCGCCGCCTCCCCCTCCATCGCCGCCAGCCACCGAGGCCGTCCCGCCGCCAGCCACCGAGGCCGCCCCGCCGCCAGCCGCCGAGGTCGTCCCGCCGCCAGCCACCGAGGTCGTCCCGCCGCCAGCCGCCGAGGTCGTCCCGTCGCCAGCCGCCGAGGCCCTCCCCCCTCCACCGCAGCCCCCCGCCCAGGCTACCGCGAGCGCCCCCGTCCCCCGGAGCGGCCATGGCCTGCTCAAGCTCAACGCGTCCCGGGACGCGACCGTCTACGTGACGGGCGTGGCGGTGGGGCCCAGCAACCAACCCATCGAGGTGCGCTGCGGGCGCTTCTTCGTGCGGCTCGGCGAGCCGACACCCAAGGGCACGCGGTGGCTCACCGAGGGCAGGACCGTCATCATCAAGTGCGGCGCGCTGACAGAGGCGAGCTTCTGAGCTCGTCCGCGCCGCTCTCGGCGGCAGCCACGACGAGGTACGTGACCGAAGCCGCCCCCGCGCCGAGGAGCGCGTCGCGACACGCCGCGAGCGTGGCGCCCGTGGTCGCCACGTCATCGATCAGCGCGACCCGCCGGTGCTGAACCCGCTCCGGCGCGCGCACACGGAACGCTCCCGCCACGTTCAGCAGGCGAAGATCGCGCGAGAGCTGCGCCTGCTGCGCTGTGGAACGGACACGGCGCAAGGCCCGCGGCGCGAACGAGGCGGCGAGTCCGTCAGCGACATGCGCGGCCAGCAACGCCGCCTGGTTGTAGCCGCGCTCGGCGAGACGGCGCGGATGCAGCGGGACCGGAACGACGACGTCGGCGCGCATCCCTGCATCGCGCGCCGCGCCGAGCAGCAACCGACCGAGCGGACGCGCGAGATCCGGACGATCGCCGTACTTGAAGCGCCGGATCCCCTCGGCCAGCGCCCCGGCAAACGGAGCGAACGCGACGAGACCGGCATCGGCGGCGCTGGCGCCGATCGCCCCCGGCGGCGGACGCTCCGTGTAAGGAACGGCGGTTCGCGCGCAGTCAGCGCAAAACACCGCGGTATCCGCGATGGGCTCATCACAGCCAGCGCAGGACGGCGGGCTGAGCACGCACCCAGCGGCGGCGGCCAGGGCGAGGACTGCGGCGACGACGGCACGGGAAGGACTCATCGGCTACCTGCGCGATCTTCGTCGGGAGTGAACGCACAGTTGCGTGAGCGGACGAAAGAAGATCTCTTTGCAAAGGACGCGCGGTACGATCACCACGTCGTGGATCACGTCTTGAGATTCCGGCGCTCCCGCAGCTGGAGGAGGGGCCCCCGTTGAGCGCGTGGCGGTGGACGGATGAGCGCGGTGTCCAGCGGCAGGTGAGCACTGCCGAGCTGCGAAGCGCGCTGGCCTCCGGCGTCATTCCGGGATCCACGCTGGTCTGGCGCCAGGGCATGGCGGCGTGGGCTCCCGCGTCCAGGCAGCCGGAGCTCGCCGACGCCGCCCAGCTCCGGCGCAAGCCAGAGGCGAGCGCCGCTACGCCGGAAAAGCCCGCCGTCGCCAGGGACCCCGCTCGCGAGAGCGGTGTGGAGCTGGATCTCGAGCTCGGCGACGATCTGGGTCCGGCGCCCGCCCGCGGTGGTCAGCGCACCAGCCCAGCGCCGTCGCGCACGTCCGCGGACGACCGGAAGCCCGCCGCGCCGGCGAACCGGGCGACGACGCGACCTCACCCCCCGCCCCCGCCGCCGCGCAAGCGCGAGTCCATGAGGACGCTCACGGGGGTCGACGCGCCGGCCAGCGCGCCAGCCAGCGGCCCGAGCGCGCCGATCGTCGTCCCGGCTGCGGGCGGCACGTTCGACGCGGGGGTCGCCCGCGCGATCACGCAGCTGCCCCGCTACGACAGCTCCACCGCGAACGACGCGTCAGCGCCGCTGATCCCCCGTGCGCCGAAGCTCCCCTCGGCGCCGGAAGAAAGCGAGGAGACCTCGGCCGATCAGCGCCCGGCCGGAGACGCAGCCACCGCCGCAGGCGACGCGAGCGCCAGGACGGACGACGTGCCTGCAGCGCCGAAGCGGGCACCAGGCGCGGCCGCGCCCAGCAGGCCCGGCGCGGCGCCGAGGGCCGCGGGCGCCCTGACCTCGCGCGCCGCGGCGAGACCGCCCCCGCTGCCACCTCGGCTCTCCGGTCGCGACGCGGCGCCGGCAGGCGCTGCGCCGGGCAACCACGGGCGCGGCGCGGCGGGCGGCGCGGACGAGGGCGCCGGCAGGCCCCCCTCCGCGGTGCCGCCGGCGCCGTCGAGCTCCAGCCGGGGCACGAAGCGCCCCGCGTCCCCCGCGGGGCGCTCGGTGCCGCCACCTCCAGTTCCGGTCCGGTTCCCCGCCATCCCTGCGAAGGCCCCTGCAGCCGCACGCGCGCCCGGAGCGCCGGACCAGGCGGCGGCCGGCGCAAAGCCCCTCCTCCGCCTCGGCGCGCTCCCCGCACCGCCGCCGCGCCCTCCTGCGGAGGTTCCCCGCGCGACGCAGCCCGTGGCACCGCCGCCCCTGCCCCCCTCCGCGCCCTCGTCCGACGCAGCGCCTGGCGCGAGCGCCGCCATGGCGCTCGCGTCCCCTGGACCTCGATCCGCGAGCCCCGCTGCGCCCCCCGACGGTCCCCTGCCCGGCGGCGCCGAGGCCGCGGCGACCAGCGACAGCCGGGCTCCGTCGACCACCCGCGCTCGCGGCGAGGCCCCGGAGCCCTCCGCCACGGCGCCCCACGGCGAGACCAAGGAGCTTGCCGCGGCGCCGGTGCCCGACGAGACGAAGCGCTCCCCGCTGCCCGAACCGCCGGCCGGGCGCCGCGAGTACGCGACCATCCCTTCGGTCGGCGTCGGACCGGGCGCGCCGCAGGGGCACCCGGCGGCGCGCTCGTGGCCAGGCTTGTTACCCGGGCTCCCGGGCCCGCAGCGCAGCCCGGCAGGCGCCGACGCGTCCCCGATGATGCCGGGCCAGCGGGGCGATCGCAGCTCGGCCATGGGAGCGAGCAACGGCTCGCCAGCGCTCGATCCGCGCGCGCCCTCGGCGCGGCGCGCCGAGCCGCCTCGCGCGGGCGCGCAGAGCTCGCGGGCTCCGGGCGGCGGCAGGCCGCTCTCCACGGCCGTGTCCGTGCAGGTCTCCTCGCTCGTCGGCATCGGCGGGGCAGCGGTGCTCATGAGCGTCGTCGCCTTCTTCGCGGGCCGCCACTCCGTCGCGGCGACCCGGAGCGCGCCGGTCGAGACCGCGCGCCCCGCGCTCGCCGCCGCGCAGGACGTCGCGCGCGCGGCGATCCCCGTCCCGCCGAAGCCCTGCTGGGTGGCGCGCCAGCCGCAGCAATGGGCGCCGCTCGTGGCGAAGAGCATCCCCTTCGAGGTCACGGCGACGAAGGGCGGCAAGCTCGCGGTGGGCTACGCCAAGAGCTCCATGGAGGCCGTCGGCCTCGAGATCGATCCGGCGACCGGCGAGCGGAGCGAGCGCTTCTCGAACCGAGAGGCCGCCGACATCGTGAGCATCTCGCCGGTGGAGGACAGCTTCACCGTGCTGACGGCGGCGCAGCAGGCCATTCGCTCGCCGGTCAATGTCCCGGGGCCGAGGCCGTTCGTCGTCGGGCTCGCGGAAGGCGCCGTGGTGGCGGCCGACAACCCCGGGGCCGCGCCCCTGTCGCTCTGGCCCGTGCAAGGCGACGAGCCGCTCGAAGCGCCGCGCGCGATCGCGGCCGGGTCCCGCGGCTACGCGGTCGCGTTCCGCCGCGAGAAGGCCGTGTGGGCGGGCTGGCTCGACGCCGAGCGCAAGCCCCTCGGTGAGCTCACCAGGATCGCGGGCTCCGGAGGCGCGGTCGGCAAGCCGTCACTCGGCTGGAACGAGCGCGAGCTCGCCGTCGTCTTCGCGGACCGGCCGGCCGACGGGCGATGGGAGATCCGCGCCGGGCAGGCCGCTCCGGGCACCATCCCCGGCTCCACGCAGGTGATCCCGCTGCCCTCCGGGGGCCCCGGCGGCGACGCGTTCGCGCCGGACATCGCGGGGCTCGCCGACGGGCGCTGGCTCCTCGTGTGGACCGAAGGCCCTCCGGGGAGCCGCGCCATGCGCGCGCAGACGCTGGCCTCCAACCTGTCCCCGATCGGAGACCCGATCGCGCTCTCGCCCCCGGCCGGGAACTTCGGGCAGGGCGTGCTCGGGGTCGCGCCGCGATCGGGCTACGTGGGCGTGGTGTTCCTCTCGAAGCCCGCCGCGAGCTACGAGCTCTGGGGGGTCATCCTGCAATGTGGATGACGAGGCTCCCGGATCGCGCAGGCCGGCTCCGCGGTGCCGCGCTCGCGCTGCTGCTCGTCGCGCCGCACGCGCCCCTGCTGGTCGCGTGCGCCGCGCAGGTCTCGCAGCTCGAGCAGGGGCGGGCCATCCGCACGGGCAAGCAGCCCTATGACGAGTTCTTCGAGGCCGCGCGGGCGCTCCGCGAGGAGTCGCTGAAGGCCGAGGAGCTCGCGGGCGAAGCGCACGGCGAGCTCGCGCGGGCGCTGGGTCTCGATCCGAGGTCGACCGGCGACGCGACGCTCGAAGCGACGCGCGCGCGCGCCGCCAAGCTCCGTGAGGCAGGCGTGGTGCTCCGCGTCGAGCTCGTGCCAGAGGCGCGGCTCGTGAGCGCCCGCGGCGGGCGCGCGCTCGACGCGGAAGACAGGAGCGTCATCGAGGCGGTCGAGGCATCGCTGAAGGGCTCCCTCGCGGCGTCGAAGCAGCTCGGCGAGCTGTCGAGGCGCGCCGCGGAGCTCGAGAAGAAGCGGGCGTCGCTCGCAGCGACGTCGGACGAGGCGCTGGCGAGCGACCCGCGGCGCCGCGAGGTGAAGCGCGAGCTCGAGGCGGCCGAGCGGGTGCTCGCCGAGGCGGGCGCGGTCGCGGATCGGCACGCCGGCAGGGCGTCGAAGCTCGCGCTCGACCTGGTGCTCGCGTTCGATTCGGGCGCCGCTCCGGCGCAGCGCCGAGCGACGAGCCGGCCGTCGCCGAGGCAACCGGCCGGAAGCGCGAGGGGGTCGCCGCAGCGCGGGAGCAGCGCTGGGGCCGCGCCGCAGCCGCCGAAGCCGCCGCCCCCGCCGTCGCACGACGGGGACGATTTCGATCCCTGACGCCCGCGCGGCGCGAGGGCTCGCCTAACCAGGCTACGGCGCAGTCGGACAGGAGTGGAGCTCCTTCCCCACTTGTCCGACGAGCATCGGGACGCCTATCCTCCGCGAGCGTATCCAGGAGCGCGGCCGCCTGAACGCCGCGCGCCAGGCCGCGCACCTGCCGTTCGACGACCCCGCGCTCCGGCCCTCCCGCTGATGATCCGATCCCTGCCGTTCGCCTCCATCGCTCTGGGATCGGCGTTCCTCGCCCCGGCGCTCGCGCCCCGGACGGCGGCGGCGCAGACGTCCCCGCAGTCGGAGGGCGTGCCCCTCGGCGGGTTCACGTTCCGCCCGTCGGTGGAGCTCCGGCTGCGCGGCGAGTTCCGCCGGTACCCCGTCGACACGGGCGGCGACATCTACAGCTCGAACGCGGTGCTCGCCGAGGGCTTCGGGGGCGCGCTGCCGCCGCTCCTCGACACCGGAAACGTCGTCAGGACCCAGTGGTTCCTCGCGCAGCGCGCGCGCCTCGGGCTGACCGTCGAGCGCGGGCCCATCACGGGCGTCGTCACGCTGCAGGACGCGCGGCTCTGGGGGAACGACGACGCGATCTTCGTCGGCGCGGGCGAGCCAGCCCTCCCGGACACGTCGCCCTACGAGGCTTACGTCGATCTGCACACGCGCTCGGGACGCCGCGCGTTCCTCCGGCTGGGCCGGCAGCGGATCGAGTGGGGGGATGGACGCCTCATCGGAGCGGACGACGAGACGCTCACCGCGCGCTCGCTCGATGGGGTGCGCGCGGGGGTGCAGCTCGGCAATGTCGACCTCGAGGCGATGGCCGTGCTCCTCGCGGCGCCAGGCGGCGCCCCGCCCGAGGTGGCCGGGACGCGCAAGCCCATCTCCGCCGGGACCGGGACCCAGCTCTATGGACTGAACGCGATCTGGCACGTCGCTCCCCTGCTCCACCTCGAGGCCACGGCGCTCGCGCGCATCGCCCGGGAGCCGCGCCCGAGCTGGATCACGCCCGGGGATACCGTCGTCCTCGACGCGCGCGTCTCCGGCGACCGCCGGGGCTTTCGCTATGCGGTCGAGGGGGCCTACGAGCTCGGCCGTGTCGCCACGTTCGCGGACGACCGCCCTCTCGGCGCGTTCGCGGCCGCTGCCCGCGCCGAGCTCGAGACGTCCCTCCCCGCCCACCTCACCTTCAGCGCGCGCGGCGCCTACGCCACCGGCGACGACGGCGCGCTCGAGGTGGGCGCGACGCAGCGCCGCTTCGATCCGATCCTGCCCGACGCGCAGGACAACCACGGCCTCATGGGGCTCTACGCGTGGTCCAACGTGCTCGAGGCGGGCGGCGGCGTCCGCGCCTCCCCGTTCGAGGCGATGACCATCGCCGCCGGCTATGCGTTCGTCGGCCTCGCCTCGCCGAGGGGCAGGTGGGTGACCGCGCGCCTCCTCCCCGTCGGCGCCGCCGAGGACAACGAGAGCCGGACGCTGGGCCACGAGATCGACGCCTCGCTCTCCTTCCAGCCCTGGGAGCCGCTGCGCTTCGCCGTCGGCTACGGCCTGTTCCTCTTCGGCGACGGCGCCCAGGCGATCTTCCTGAAGGCGAACCGCGCGAACGAGGACGGCCGCCCGGCCGACCTGCAGCACTGGGCGTTCCTGCAGGCGACGCTGCGCGCGCCCTGAGCTGGACCGGGCGCGCGCCGGCCGCGCGTCGCTGCTCTCTGTCGTCGCGTGCCGCGCCGGCCGCGCGTCGCTGCTGTCTGTCGTGGAAGGGGGATCGAGGGGTCTCACGTGCCGCGCGGTCGCGCGGCACCGGCGCGGGGGCTGCCCGAGGGTCGGGCGCTGCCCCCGCGCGGCGCTGGATCAGGTGCTCGGGGCGGGCTTCGGGGTGCCGAAGATGCTGGCCGCGCGGCGCTTCTCCTTGGCGGCCCGATCGCGATCGCTGTAGCTCGGGATCACGACGCGCTGGCGCTGCGGGAGCTCGCGGCCCGAGACGATGGCGTCGACCTCCTCGGCGTCCAGCGTCTCGCGCTCGAGGAGCGCCGTGGCGAGCCGCTCGAGGATCTCGCGGTTGTCCGTGAGGAGCCGCCGCGCCTCGGCGTGGCCGTCGAGGATGAACCGCCGCACCTCGTCGTCGATCTGGTTGGCGATCGTCTCCGAGTAGTCGCGGCGCCGGCTCGTGAAATCGCGCCCGAGGAACACGCTCTCCTCGTCCGCGCCGTACGAGATCGGGCCGATGACGTCGCTCATGCCGAACTCGGTCACCATGCGCCGCGCCAGGTTCGACGCCTGCTTGATGTCGTTGCCCGCGCCCGTCGTGAACTGGCCGAACATGAGCTCCTCCGCCACGCGGCCGCCCATCAGCACCGAGAGGCGGGCCTTGGCGAAGTCGCGCGACATGCTGAGCCGGTCCTCCTTCGGGAGCTGCTGCGTGAGGCCCAGCGCCGGCCCGCGCGGGATGATCGTCACCTTGTGGACCGGGTCCGAGAACTTCTCCAGCAGCTTCGCGACCAGCGCGTGCCCGGCCTCATGGTAGGCCGTGGTCCGCTTCTCCTCGTCGCTGATGACCATGCTGCGGCGCTCGGCGCCCATCAGCACCTTGTCCTTGGCCATCTCGAAGTCGATCATCGAGACGACGTCCTTGTCCTGGCGCGCGGCGAGGAGGGCCGCCTCGTTGACCAGGTTCTCGATGTCGGCGCCGACCATGCCGGGTGTGCCCCTGGCCAGGATCTCCATGTCGACGTCGGGGCCGAGCGGGACCTTCTTCGTGTGGACCCGGAGGATGCCCTCGCGGCCGCGCACGTCCGGCCGGTTCACGACGATGCGCCGGTCGAAGCGGCCAGGCCGCAGGATCGCCGGGTCGAGGACGTCGGGGCGGTTCGTCGCGGCGACGATGATCACGCCCTCGTTCGACTCGAAGCCGTCCATCTCGACGAGCAGCTGGTTTAGCGTCTGCTCGCGCTCGTCGTGACCGCCGCCGAGGCCCGCGCCGCGGTGGCGGCCGACCGCGTCGATCTCGTCGATGAAGATGATGCACGGCGCGTGCTTCTTGCCCTGCTCGAAGAGGTCGCGCACCCGGCTCGCGCCGACGCCGACGAACATCTCGACGAAATCCGAGCCGGAGATCGAGAAGAACGGCACGCCCGCCTCGCCGGCGATCGCGCGCGCGAGGAGCGTCTTGCCCGTCCCGGGGGGGCCCATCATGAGCACGCCCTTCGGGATCCGGCCGCCGAGCTTCTGGAACTTCTTCGGGTCCTTGAGGAACGCGATGATCTCCTCGAGCTCGTCCTTCGCCTCGTCGATGCCCGCGACGTCGGCGAACGTCACCTTGTTCTGCGCCTCGCTGAGCAGCCGGGCGCGCGACTTGCCGAAGCTCATCGCCTTGCCGCCGCCGGCCTGGAGCTGGCGCATGAACAGGTAGAACATCACGAGCAGGAAGATCGTCGGCAGGAGGTACATGATCGCCCCCGGCCAGAACGGCGACGCCTCCTCCTTCTCGAAGTACACGGCGACCTTGTTGTCGACGATCGTCTTCGTGATCTCGTCGGCGTTGTCAGGCCCGATCGTGACCTTCTTGGTCTTCGCTCCGCTCTTCGGGTCCTTGACCCAGAAGGTGTACTCGCGGTCCTTGATCGTGACCGACTCGACGTGCGGATCCTTGTCCTTGGCCTCGACCTGGACCTGGGCCATGAACTCGCTGAATGCGACGGGCGTGGCGGGCGGGCGATCCGGGCTCAAGAACTGCCAGATCGCCAGGAACATCATGATCAGCAGAACCCAGAGCAGCAGCGTCTTGTGCGATTGCTTCACGAGGACCCTCTAAACTCGCGCGGCGAGCCGGCGTGTACCGAAATTGTACGCGTGTTCCAGTCAGCATGCCACCCGTCAGCTCGGTCGTCGACCGCGGGTACTCCCCGCGGTGACACAGCGAAAAACAGGCGCTCGGCCCTTCGACAGCGCGCCGCGGGTGGGGGTGCATGCGGTCAGGCCCCGCGACGTGTGGACCTGTCCTCGATAAGCACGCTGGACTCCTCTGGAAAGCCCAGGGCGATCTCTCCGCCGCCGCGAACCCGGACGCGCAGCGGCCGCCCGAGCTTGCGGGCCCGCTCGATCGCGAAGCGCTGCGCCCGACCGAGCGAAATCGACAGCGGATCATCGCCGTTGAGGACGGCCGGATCGCCGTCCGAGGGGCGCTCTCGCCCGGCGACGAGCATGTCCGAGAGCGCGCAGAGGTGCTCGACGATCGCCGGAGACAGGTCCTCGAGGAGCGGGAGCAGCTCGCGACGGACGCGAACGCGGGTGAAACGGGGGTCCGCATTGCTGGGATCTTCCGCGAATACAAGCCGGTGTCGGTCGAGGTGGGCGAGGACGTCGGCGCGGCGGGCCTGGAGCAACGGGCGGATGAGCTCGACCTCCGCTGCCGCGCCCAACGCCTCGCCGGCGAGGTCGCGCGAGAGCGGGGCGCGCGGCGGCAGGACGGCCAGCCCGCGCGGGCCCGCGCCCCGCAGCAGGCGCAGCAGCAGCGTCTCGGCCCGGTCGTCGGCGGTGTGGCCGGTCGCGATCGCGCGGGCGCCGTGGGCCGCCGAGGCCGCCGCCAGGGCGGCGAACCGGGCGGCGCGCGCCCTGGCCTGGAGGTTCGCGCCGGGAGCGACGTCCACCCGCGTGGTCGAGAAGGGGACGCCGAGCCGCTCGGCCAGGTCGCGCGCCAGCGAGAGCTCGGCCGCGGCCGCGGCGCGGAGGCCGTGGTCGACGCCGTGCGCGACGACCTCATGGCCGATCCGCCGCCGGAGCAGCGCCAGCACGTGCAGCAGCGCGCTCGAGTCGGGGCCTCCAGAGCAGGCGCAGAGGACCACGTCGCCGCGGGCGAACAGCCGCTCGTCCCGGATCAGCCGCTCGGCCAGGCGGATCAGCGACGGGGGGTGCGAACGGCCGCGCCGGGGCGGCGGGAGGGGTCCGGGAGGAGGGCTCATCGCAGCTCGAATGCCTTGCAGAAGATGACCTCGTCGCGATCGTCGAGGGACCGGCTCACGTGCGGCGCGACCGGATAGCCGAGCGAGCAGCGCGGCGCCCGGCCGGGGGGCGCGGCGTCGCGCTCGTCGCGCTCGTCGCGCTCGTCGCGCTCGTCGTGCTCGTCAGATTCCGCGGGATCGAACGACGCGCAGTCGGGGCACGCGAACACGAGACGATAGCGTCGCGCCTCCTCGCGGAGACGATCGTCGAGGTGGTGAATCATCTCCGGCAGCGTAGCGCAAGCCGCCGGCCGGAGGCCCCGCGCGGCCCTCCGGTCCGTCCAGGCGCGGCGCGGGCAGCTCAGCGAGCGGACCGACGGGCGCGGGAGAGGCGGACGATCGACTCGATATGGCTCGTCTGAGGAAAGAGCTCGACCGCCTCGATGTCGGTCATCTCGAAGCCGCCGCGGAGGATGCCGCCGAGATCGCGCGCCAGGGTGGCCGGGTCGCACGAGACGTAGACGACGACGCGCGCGCCCGAGGCCGCGATCGCGCGCGCCGCACCGGGAGCCCCGGCGCGCGGGGGATCCAGCACCACGACGTCGGTGCGCGCCGGGATCGGGTACTGATCGGCGTCCGCCTCGATCACCTTGCCGGCGAGACCGCGAGCCGCGAGGTTCTGGCGGAGGCACGCGACGGCCTCGGGCGACAGCTCCACCGCCGTGAACGACGCGAGCCCCGAAGCGCCCGGGGCCGCGGCCTCGGCTGCCGCGGCAGGTCGCGGCCCGCCGCGCGCGAGGAGGACCGAGAGCGTCCCGCTCCCGGCGAACAGCTCCACGAGGTGCGGCGGCCGCGTGGAGTCGAGGTGAGCGAGCTCGGCGGCGCGGCGGGCGAGGACGGCGGCGCCCTCCTCGGACGGCTGCCCGAAGCCGCCCGGCGGAAGGAGCAGGGGCGAGCCGTCCGCTCCCAGGATCGTCGGCCGCGGATCTCCGAACGACGCGGCCTGGCGCGCGCCATCGAGCGTGACGCGGGCGCCGGCCCACGCGCCGCGCGCGGTGCGCTCGTCGAGCAGCTGCCACACGGCCGGGGGGAGCTGGCCGCGCCACAGGATCTCGACCACCGGGCGGCCCGATGCGCCCTGCGAGAGGAGGAGCTCCCCCTCCCCCACGGCGCCGCGGAGGAGGCTGGGCAGCTCGCCGGCGAGCGGCGCGATCGCGTCGCCCAGCACCAGGCAGCGGTCGATCGCGACGACGGCGTGGGTCCTCGGCGCGCGGTAGCCGACGCGCACCTCGCCGCGCTCCGCGCGCGCGAACAGCCGCGCCCGCGAGCGGTAGCCGAGCGGCAGGGGCGCCGGATGCACACGGATGGGCGGCAGCTCGGCCTCCGCCAGCGAGGTCGCCCGCGCGATGGCTTGCCGGACGATCTGCTCGTGCGCGGCCTGCTGCGCCTCGACGCGGACGTGCATCCAGTCGCAGCCGCCGCAGGCGTCCGCGAACCGACAGGGCGGAGCGACGCGGTCGACGCTCGGCTCGACGACGCGGACGAGCCTCCCCCTCGCCGGGCGCGCGCTCCGATCGAGCTCGACCTCGACGAGATCCCCCGGCGCCGTGGCCGGCACGAACACGACCTCGCCCGCGAGCCTGCCGATCCCGGCGCCGCCAGCGGCCAGCGCGTCGATGCGCAGCTGAGCTCGCTCGCCGGCGCGGGGCCGCGCCCCGGCACCGCTCGAGCGGCGGTGAACAGCCTTCATCTCGCCATCGTAACGCGCGCAGGCCCGGCTGGCTGGGGTGGACGAGCGCAGCTCAGGAGCTTCGCCGAGAGGAGGGCAAGACCGCCCTCGCGCCCGCCCCCTCGAGCGCCCCCTGCACGCCGGAGTGCAGCTGGCCCGTGGTGGCCGCGCCGCTCGTCGGGGCGGGCGGCGCGGGGAGCACGTCGACCCCCTGCGCCGGGATGGGCTGCACGGTGTTCGTCTTCATGTAGATCAGCGCGCCGATGCCGATGACGCACAGGGCGGTGAGGGTGATGACGGCGACGAGCACGAGCGTGTTCCTGCTGTTCCCCTTGGACACGGCGTCCTGCGTGGCGGCCCAGATGGCCGCCGGATCGGGGCGCGGCAGGGAGAGCGCTGTCTCGATCTGCGACTGCGGCGGCTGCGCGGCGGCGGCGGGCGCGAAAGGCTGAGCCTGCCCCAGCGTCGTCGAGGGCGGCGGCGGGAAGGCCGGCGCCGGCGCGACGCCAGGGAGCGCAGGGGCCGGGGCATAGCCCTGGCCATTGAACGGAAGCGCATACGGAGCGGCGCCTGGCCTCTGCGGCGGCGCGGCGAAGGCGGGCGCTCGGTTCCCCTGCGCGTGGCGCGATGGATCGCTCGCGCCGTGCGACGCCGGGGGCGGCGCCTGCGGCGGGAGCGCGAGCGTGGACGCGAGGGGGCTGTCCAGCCCCCGGTCGAGGAGGCGCCCTGGAGGGAGCGGGGCGAGCTCGCCCGTGTCGAGATCGAGCGGTGGCGGGTACTGGGCCGACGTTCGCGGCGGCTGAGGCGTGTTGTGACGGCCCTGCGCGTGCGGCTGGCCCTGGTACGCGGGCGAAAAGCCAGGCCGCCCCGCCGAGAAGGTGGGCTGGGCCCCGAACTGCGGGGGCGCGGCGGGCGCCCGCTCGGGCGCGATGCCGGCCGCGGGGCGCACCGTCGGGCGCTCGCCGTTCGGGAGCGGTCGCGCCGGCTCGGCGTGCTCGCGCGTCGCGACCGTCGTCGGGACATCCTCGTCGTCGTCCATCAGCGACGAGGCCGACATCTGCCTGTCGACGGCGTCCCTCGCTGGCGTGCGCCCGACCGGCGCGATCCCGCTCGCCGGCGCGGCGTTGCGCCGCAACACCTGGGGCGGCGTGAGCCGCTGCGAGGGCTCGGGCTCCCGGCCGCGGCTGCGGAGGCCCACGCTGTCCGTGGCCGTGGTCGAGTTGCGCCCGCGCACCTGCTCGACGTTGATGGTGGACGTCACCTCCGCCGCCCACGCGAGGTGGGCCTCGCGCTTCTGGATGCGGTCGGCAAACACCTGCTGCACGAACTGGGCGACCTCCTCGGAGCCGACGAATACCCCGCTCCTCATCAGGAAGCTCTGCAAGGCCCGGGAGAGCTCGCGCGCTGTCTGGAAGCGATCCTGCCTGTGCTTGGCGAGCGCCTTCATGACGACGCTCTCCAGCTCGATCGGATAGTCGGGCACGATCGTGGACGGCGGCGGGACCACGCAGGCCTGCACCTTCTCGAGGGTGTCGAGATCCGTGTCCATCCGGAACAGGCGCTGGTTCGTCGTGAGCTCCCAGAGGACGACCCCGAGCGCGAACACGTCCGTCGTGCGATCGACATCGTTGCCGCGCACCTGCTCGGGAGACATGTAGGCCAACTTGCCTTTCAACGTCCCTGCACGGGTGGACGACAGCCGATCGGCCACCTTGGCGATGCCGAAATCGACGACCTTCGTGTAACCGTCGTAGGTCAGGAACAGGTTGTGCGGCGTCACGTCGCGGTGCACCAGACCGAGCAGCTGGCCGTTCTTTCCGCGCAGCTCGTGGGCAGCGTGAAGCCCCTCTGCGGCATCGGAGCAGATGCGCGCAGCGAGCTCGGGCGAGATGCGCAGCCGGCGCTCCTCCGCGCGGCGCATCACCTCCCGGAGCGGCTCGCCGTGGAGGTACTCCATGGCGATCCAGTAGGTGTTGTCGTCCTTTCCGAGATCGAACACCTGCGCGACATTGGCGTGGTTGATGCCAGCCGCGATCCGCGCCTCGTCGAGGAACATGTCGACGAACTGATCGTCCTCGACCAGGTGAGGGTGGATCCGCTTGATCGCGACCCACTTTTGAAAGCCGCCCGGGCCATCCATGCGAGCGAGGTGGACGCTCGCCATTCCGCCCACCCCGATCTCGTCGACCACGCGGTAACGGCCCAGGAAGTAGGTCCCCTGCTGCTTCTCGGGCTCCTTCGCGCGCGCTTCAGTCGATGAATTGGTCGACCCGGGGCTTGGAGGTCCGCCCATTCGTGATGCGGGTCGAGGCGGGGGTTGGGGCATGAGCGGTCACTACTTTACCGCGAGTTCGCGGCGCTTTGCCATGTCGTCTCGGCCGAGAGACCGAGCAGATGGTCAGCTTCAATCCACTGCGGCGCTGAAGGTTATTGTCCTGACAGGTAGGACACCGCCAGAGACCCAGGACGGAGTCGCGGCGAGCTCAAGGGAACGGCTGCCCGGGTTGACCCCGCTCGAAGTAGAAACGGAAAGCCCCGGTGACCCGTGAGAGAAGCTCCTGTGGGATGGCATCCGCTGGATTGCCGAGGCCGGCGTCGCGCGGGTCGCCGACCCAGATGTCGAACGTCGCGTCCGTGTACTTGTCGACCGCGTCCGTCTCGTTCGGATCGCCGCTGAACAGCGCCTGGAACTTGATGGTCCCGTCCACGGCGTAGAGCATCGTGTTCTGGTTGTGGCACGACCGCTGGAGGTAAAGCGCCATGTGGACGAGCGGAGCGAGCCCGGCCGGCTTCGGCGTCGGCGGGGGCGAGCCCGGCAGCTGGACGCCGGGCGGGAGCCCGACGCTGAGATCGACGTCGAGCTTGTTCACCTGACCGTCCCCACGGATGACATCGACGTCGTCGATGAGGACGGCGAGGCCGTCCGAGATCTCCTGGAGGTCGCTGCCCCGCTGCACCCGGATCTGCAGCGTGGAGCGGTAGGGGACCGCGGCGAAGAAGTCGGGGCGCATGTCGTAGCTGTCGTCCCAGCAGTTCGCGGCGCGCAGCCGCGAGCTGTAGACCTCGCCCTCGCCCTGCCCGAGCGAGCAGCCCAGCGAGAAGGCGCAGACGAACGGCGCGAGCAGGTAGGCCCTCACGACAGCACCTCCGAGCGAAGGGCGGCCTGGATGCGGCCGCCGCCGATCACGCGGT
This sequence comes from Sorangium sp. So ce321, assembly GCF_051530195.1. NCBI lineage: Bacteria > Pseudomonadati > Myxococcota > Polyangiales > Polyangiaceae > Sorangium > Sorangium sp. So ce321. The sequence continues at coordinate 11,929,089 of NZ_CP150329.1, forward strand.
CGCCGCGGTAGACCACCGCCATCTGACCGGGGGAGACCGCCCGCACCGGGCTGGCGAAGCGCGCGACGAAGCGCTCCGCGCCCGTCGCAGGGTCGCGCCGCCGCTCGATGACGCCGGGCGCCGCCTCGTGCCGCGCGCGCACCCGCACCTCGGCATCGAGCGGGAACACCGCGTCGTCGCACCACACGGCGTCGGTGATCTCGGCGCCGGTCGCGTAGAGATCGGCCTCGTCGCCGAGGCGCACCGCGCCGGACGCCGCGTCGAGGCCCACGACGAACGCAGGGCGGCCGAGCGAGACGCCGATGCCCTTGCGCTGGCCCACCGTGAAGCCGTGCACCCCGCCGTGCGACCCGACCACGCGGCCCTCCCGATCGACGATCGGGCCGGGCCGGAGCCGGTCCGCAGCGCGCTCGGCCACGAACGGCGCGTAGCGGCCGGAGGGGATGAAGCAGAGCTCCTGGCTCTCCCCCTTCTCGGCGCCCGGGAGCCCGCGGGCGACCGCCTCGGCGCGCACCTCGTCCTTGGTCGAGTCGCCGAGCGGGAAGAGGAGCCGCGACAGCTCGTCCGACCGGAGCATATGCAGGAAATAGCTCTGATCCTTGTGCCGATCGCGGCCGCGGTAGAGGCGGGCGGCGCCCTCCTCCACGACGACCCGCGCGTAATGGCCCGTCGCGACCCACGAGACGCCCAGCCGCTCCGCGAGCGGGAACAGCTCCCGGAGCTTGACCGAACGGTTGCAGGCCACGCACGGGCTCGGCGTCTCGCCCGCGAGGTAGGCGTCGACGAAGGGATCGACGACGTGCTCGCGGAACAGGGCGCGGCGGTCGAACGTGTAGTGCGGGATCCCGAGGTGGTCAGCGACCCTGCGGGCGTCGTGCTGATCCTCGGGCGCGCAGCAGCGGCTCTTGACGCTGCCGTCGTCGGGGTAGTCCCAGAGGTGCAGCGTCACGCCGACGACATCGTAGCCAGCGTCGCAGAGGCGCGCCGCGGCGACCGAGGAGTCGACTCCGCCGCTCATCGCGATGAAGACGCGAGCCCCCGGGGAGGCCCGCTCGCCGGGCCGCACCATGCCGTCGGCCTCTCGGACAGGACTTGCCATTTCCGTTCTTATAGCGTGAATCCCTCGCCGCGGTCGGGCGCCGCGGGCGAAAGCGCTCGGGGGTCGGGCGCTGGCGCGGGGGCTGGCGCGGGCGGGGAGAAACCAGGCTGATGATCAGACCGGCTCTCCGCCATTCACCCTTGGCCACCCCCGCGGCGCGCGTGTACCGTCTGCCAGATGCCGAGCGGGGTCGTGCTCGTGATCGAGGACGAAGAGTATGTCGCGGACCTGCTCGCCACCGCGATCCGCGAGGCGGGCTACGAGGTCATCTTCTGCGCCACCGCGGAGGCCGGGCTCTCGACCGCCTGCACCCTGGAGCCCGAGTGCATCGTCTGCGACATCGGCCTGCCGGACCACGACGGCTACTGGGTCGCGCGCAACGTCCGCACCCAGCCGTCGCGGGTGTCCGTCACCCCCTTCCTGTTCCTCTCCGCGCTCGACGACCAGCAGTCGCGCCTCGAAGGCTTCCACGTGGGGGCCGACGTCTACATGACCAAGCCGTTCCGGGTCAGCGAGGTCGTCGCCCAGATCGGCGCGCTCGTGCAGATGGCGTCGCGCCTGCGCCTGCGGCGGGACAGCCTGATGTCCATCCCGGCCTCCGTCGATCAGACGGCGATCGAGGGCGACCTCAGCCATATGTCGATCGCGACCGTCCTCACCGTCCTCGAGATGGAGCGGCGGTCGGGCGTCTTCGAGGTGACCAGCAAGAAGCGGCGCGCTCAGCTCGACATCGCCGAAGGGTGCATCGTCCAGGGCACCGTGGGAGGCACGCGCGTGTCGGCGCTCGCCGCCCTCCGCACCATGCTGGGCTGGAAGGTCGGGCGGTTCGCGTTCATCCCGGGCAGCCGCCCCGTGCCGTCGGAGCGAAAGTCCATCGCCGCCTACCTGCTCGAGGCGACCCGGCTGGAAGACGAGAGCACCCGCGTCGAGCTGGAGATCCCGCCGTCGCGCCGCCGCCCGGAGCCCCGGTTCGCGACGACAGCGCTCGGCGGGCCGTCGTCCCTGCTGGAAGACGTGGCGCCGCCCTCGTCGCGCGCGCCGCGCTTGAACGACAGCGCGGCGATCGAGGAGCGCCTGCGCCTCGGCCCCGGCGTCACGCCGCGCAAGGGGCCCGACAGCGCGGTGTCCATCTCTGAGGCGCCGCACGCGCCGCCGTCGCTCGATCTGAACTTCGAGCTCGAGCCCGCGCCCGCAGGGACGCCCCCGACGCTGCGCTCGCTGGCCCGCATGGCGAAGCCGCCGTCGAGCCGGCGCGGCGCGGAGGCGGAGAGCGAGCCGCCCACGCTGCCGCGCGGCCAGGGCCGCACCTCCGCCTCGCGACCGCCGTCGCGCCGGTCGGCCGCGCCGCCGCCATCGCCGAGCGGCGAGGACGAGGACGAGCTGGAGTGGGCAGAGATGGACGCGCATCCCCACGCGACCCTCGCCCCCCCGGCGACCCAGCGGGCGAGCCTCCACGCCCCGCCCCGGGCGAGCGCCGTCCCCCAGCCGCCGCGGCCGGTGCCGCCCAGGCCGCCGCGGCCAGACTCGAAGAAGCGCTGAGGACCGGCGCGCGGCGCGCCGTCAGGCTTCCACGTGGTCCGGGTCGTGGTCGCGCAGGTAGCTCAGGTTCACGGCGTTCACGACGGCGTGCGAGAGGAGCGGCCCGACGAGCGAGCCCGTCGCGGCGAAGATGGCGCCGAGGCCCGCGCCCACGCCCACGGCCCAGCCCACCCACACCCAGCGGCTCGGACCGCGCATCTGGTGCACCAGGCCGAAGACGAGCGCGCTCAGCAGCACACCGAGGAGCGGCGTCAGCAGCCCGCGGAAGAGCAGCTCCTCGCCGAGGCTCGAGAGGCCCGCGAGCAGCAGGATCTGGCCGAGCGAGAGCTCCCGCGCGACCGGGCGGAGGTCGGCGTGCAGGCGCCGCGCCCAGACGAACCGGGCCACGGCGACGCGGGTCATCACGACGACCCCGGCCGCGAGCGTGAGGCCGAGCGCGGCGCTCACCAGCAGCGCGGCCAGCGGGCGCAGGGAGAGCCAGGGGCTCGGGTGGATCCACGGCCATCCATCCCGGAGCACCAGCGCCAGCGAGATCGCCAGAGCCGCGAGGACGAGGTAGCCGGACGCGACCCGCAGCGTCGCGTCGGTCCGGCCGGTCCGCGCCCATCGTCGCGAAGCCATGTCCCATCATGGCACGCCCCCGGAACCCGGTGAAGCGGCGCGCGCCGTCAGGACCCCTGGCCGAGCGCCGGCAACCGGACTACGTGGACGGCCATGCACGCGACCGTGGTCATCTTCCCGGGCTCCAACGCCGATGCCGAAATGATCCATACCCTCCGCGACGTGCTGCAGGTGCGCACGTCGACCGCCTGGCACCGCGACGCCGAGCTCCCCGCAGGCACCGACCTCGTCGCGATCCCCGGCGGGTTCTCGTACGGCGACTACCTGCGCTGCGGCGCCATCGCGCGCACGAGCCAGATCGTCCCCGCCATCCGGCGGCACGCGGAGCGCGGCGGCCTGGTGCTCGGCGTCTGCAACGGCTTCCAGATCCTCACCGAGGCGGGGCTGCTCCCCGGGGCCCTCACCCGCAACGCGCACCTCCGCTTCGAGTGCCGCGACATCTTCGTGACGCCGCGCGCGGAGGGGCCGTTCACGAGCGGCCTGCCTCGGGTGCTCCGCCTGCCGATCGCCCACGCCGAGGGGCGCTACCAGGCGGATCCGGCGACGCTCCGCAAGCTCGCCGAGGATCGCGCCATCGCGCTCCAGTACTGCGACCGTGAGGGGGTGGTCGGCGGCGACGCGAACCCCAACGGATCGGCCATGGATATCGCCGGCATCTACGGCGGGCCCCGCCGCAACGTGCTCGGGCTGATGCCCCACCCCGAGCGGATGAGCCAGCCCTTCCAGGGCTGCGCGGACGGGCGTGCCCTGTTCGACGCCGTGCTGCGCAGCGTGAGCGGCTCCCGCCCGGCGTCCGCCGCCGCGAGCGCGCCGTGAGCCAGGCTTCGTCCGGCGCCGCCCGCTGCCGCGTGTGCGCCGCGGCGCTCGCGCCGGGGAGCGCTCGCTGCCCGCAGTGCGGCGCGGACCAGGGCGCCGAGGCGTGCCCGCACTGCGGCGGCGTGGCCGGCGTCTCCGCGCACGCCGAGCTGCGCTTCCGGTGCGACGTCTGCGGCGGCCCGCGCGTCCCCGTCACCGACGCGCGCGTCGAGCGGTCGGGCCGCGAGGTGCCGCTGCTCCAGAAGGCGCGCGCCGCGGCCTCCGCGCGCTCGGTCTGGCGCGCGGCGGGCATCGCCGCGAGCGCGCTGTTCGGCTTCGAGGTGCTCCTGTTCGCCGTGCTGCTGCTCGTCCTCAGCGCGAGCTTCGGGCTCTTCGCCGCGGGCATCCTGACCATGGCGCCCGTCGCCCTCTTCGCCCTCTGGGCGTTCCGGCGGGCCAGGTCGCGAGGCCAGGACATCGCGCCCGCGCTCGACGCCGCGTGGGTCTCCGTCGCGTCCGACGTCGCCCGCCAGACCGAGCGCCCGCTCACCGCCAGCGGGCTCGCCTCGACCCTCCGCATCGGCGAGTCCCAGGCCGAGGAGCTGCTCGCGCTGCTCGAGGTGAACGACGTCGTGCGCGGCGCGGTGAGCCCCGCGGGCGAGTTCGGCTACGCGCCGAAGCTGCGCGTCGGCGCGGCGCCGGCGGGCGAGGCCGAGGCCCACGCGCTCGCCGCCGAGGAGGAAGCCTTCGCCGCCGGGCGCGCCGCCGAGCCCCTGGCCCAACGGACCGCCCATGTCGACCCCACGAAGCGCTGATCCCAAGCCGAAGCCAGGCCCCCCGCGACAGAAGCAGGCCCGCCCGGCCCGGCCCGCGCCGCCGGAGCGCCGCGCCCTGACCAACGTCGGCGGCGCGACGCTGCTCGAGGGCGACCCGACCGACGCCGCGATGCTCGCCCACGCGCTCGACGTGGCCAGCTCGAGCGCCGCGGAGGAAGCGGCGCGCGCCCACGTGCACGGGTTCCACAGCTACCCGGCCCGGATGCACCCGGACACGGCCCGCCGGCTCATCGAGGGGCTCTCGCGGCCGGGCGAGCGCGTGCTCGACCCCTTCTGCGGCAGCGGCACCGTCCTCGTCGAGGCCCGGCTCGCGCGCCGCGCGGCGCTCGGCGTCGACGCGAACCCCCTCGCCGTGCGCCTGGCCCGGCTCAAGGTGCAGGGCAGCACCCCGGGCGAACGCGAGCGGCTCGTCGCCGCCGCCCGCGAGGTCGCGGCCGCGGCGGACGAGCGCCGCAAGGCGCGCTCCGGCCCGAGCCGCCGGTACGGCCCCGAGGACGTCGCGCTGTTCGAGCCGCACGTGCTGCTCGAGCTCGACGGGCTCCGCGTCGGCCTCGATCGCCTCGCGGGCCACGGCGCCGAGGCGCTGCGCGAGGATCTCGAGCTCGTCCTCTCGGCCATCCTCACGAAGCTGAGCCGCCGCACGTCCGACACGTCGGAGCACGAGCTGCCGCGGCGGATCGCCGCCGGCTATCCGGCGCGCCTCTTCGTCCGCAAGGCCGAGGAGCTCGCGCAGCGCCTCGCCGACGTCGCCGCGCCGCTGTCCGCGAGCCCGCCCGCGGTCGTCGAGGAGGGCGACGCGCGCGTGCTCCGCGGCGTCGAGCCCGGCTCGGTCCACCTCGCCATCACCTCGCCGCCCTACCCGGGCGTCTACGATTACCTCGCCCACCACGAGGCGCGGCTGCGCTGGCTCCGGCTCCGGAGCGCCCGCTTCGAGCAGGACGAGATCGGCGCCCGCAGGCACCTCGATCCGCTCGGCCCCGAGGCCGGCCGCGCGCGCTGGCGCGAGGAGCTCGGCGGCGTGCTCCTCGCGCTCGCGCGTGTCCTCCGGAGCGGCGCGCCGCTCGTGCTGCTGCTCGCCGACAGCGTGGTCGCCGGCGCGCCGGTCTACGCGGTCGACGTGGTCCGGGCCGCGGCGTCCGGCGCGCGCTTCGCGGTCCGCGCGGTCGCGTCGCAGCCGCGCCCCCACTTCCACCGCCCCACCGCGCGCGCGTTCCAGCGCCGCCCGCGCCACGAGCACGCCATCCTGCTGATCCGCGGCTGACCCGCCGGAAATTGCCCCGAGGCGCGGGCGTGTGGCAGGGTGCCCGGCCTCGATCAGGGCGCGAGACGGCCGGCGGCTGCCGCCGGCGGCGCCCCGGGCGCGCGACGATGGCGAGAGCTCTCCTTTCACTCCTTCTGTGCGGCGCCTCCGTCCTCGGCTGCGGCAAGGCAGGCGGCGGCCCGGGGAAGACAGATCTCGACAGCACCGGCGTCGACGCGTGCGACAGCTACCTGTCCGCGATGCTCACCTGCGCCGGCGAGCTGCCGGCGGAGACCAGGAAGGGCCAGGAGGCCGCGATCCGCATCGCGCGCGACGCGCTCGAGGCCAGGGCGGAGGCCGACGACGCGTCGCTCGCGGGCGACGCGCGGGCGGAGGCGCGCGGCGCCCTCGAGGCCGCCTGCAAGCAGATGGGCGACGCGGTCCTGGACCGCGCCGCGTGCCGCCGCTGATCGACGCTGATCGACCGGAGACGCGCGCGGCCGCGCTTCACCTGAAGGCGGGCAGGTCCGGCGGGTAGTGCTGCCGGAGGAACGACGCCCACTGCGGCCGCCGCTCGGCGTGGAACGCGTCGCCCGCGAGCATGCTGGTGATGAGCTTGCGCATCGTGGGCCGCTGGTTCGGCTCGAACAGGGTCTCGCGGAAGTGGCCCTTGTAGAAGCCCTGCACGACGCCGAGGAAGAGGTCGACGGCGTAGCGCACCTCCGCCTCGTAGCCCGCGAACGCGGCGCGCGAGGTGTCCCCGGCCTCGAGCGCGCGGTGGATGGCCGCGGCCGCGAGATCGGCGCCCTTGATGGCGACGTGCGCGCCCGTCGAGAAGAGCGGGTCGAGGAACCCGCCGGCGTCGCCCACGAAGAGCCAGCCGTCTCCGGCGAGCTGGTCGATCCGGTACGAGAAGTCGGCGAGCGCCCCCACCGGCCTTGTGCGCCGCGCGTTCGCGAGGAACTCCCGCGCCCAGCTGCTCTGGGCGACCGTGCGATCGAAGAGCTCGTCCAGGCTCTCGCCCTTCCTCCGGCTCCGGATCCAGCTCGACGAGACGACCGCGCCGACGCTCGTCAGCGCGCCGCGGAACGGGATGAACCAGAACCATCCGTGCTCGAAGATGACGATCTGGATGTTGCCCTCGTGGATCCCGTCCTCGCGGGCGGCGCCCTCGTAGTGGGTGAAGAGCGCGGTCTTGTCGAGCTCGGCCAGCTGCGCCTTGCGCCGCATCCTCGACGCGAGCAGCGTGTCCCGCCCCGTCGCGTCCACGATCACCGGCGCCCGGAGCTCGACGACATCGCTCGCGTCGCGGCGCGCGGCCGCGGCCTCCTCCGGCGCGGCGTCGCCGGACCGGGCGCGGGGCCGCGCGCGCACGCCGACCGCGCGGGAGCCCTCGAACACCACCTCGACGGCCTCCCACGACTCGCGCACCTCCGCCCCGAGCTCCGCCGCGTGCCGGAGCAGCAGCTGGTCGAACGCGTCGCGCTGCACCTGGTACGCGAACTCGAACCTCGGGTCGAACGCGTCGGCGAAGCTGTAGGTCCGCGCTCGCCCCGTCGACGAGCACAGGAACCGCGCGCCGTATTTCCGGAGGAAGAGCGCGTCCAGCTTCTCGTCGAGCCCGAGCCGCTCGAAGACCTCGCGGGAGCGCGGCAGCAGCGACTCGCCGATGTGAAAGCGAGGGAACCTCTCGCGCTCGAGCACGAGGGCCCGGCGACCGAGCCTGGCGAGCGAGGCGGCGAGCGTCGAGCCCCCCGGCCCTCCGCCGAGGATGATTGCGTCCCAGCGATCTGTCATGAGCCCGTCGTATAATGCGTGAGGACGCTCGAGAAAATGCGCTCCCGGCGCGAGGGTCGGCGGGCCGACGCGCCCCCGCCGTCCGGGCGGGGGCCCTCGCCGCGCCCGGGGACGCAGGAGGAAGCGGCGATGCCCACGATCGTGTTCGAGGCCAGCGCGCTCGGCCCCGCCGTCTCGGCAGAGGCCGGCGCTGGCAGGCTCATCGATGTCTGCGACGACGCGCGCGCGCCGATCGTGTTCTCGTGCCGCGACGCGCGCTGCGCCACCTGCCGCGTCGAGGTCGTCGAGGGGGAGCAGCTCCTCGAGCCGCCCGCGCGCGGCGAGCTCGATCTGCTCGAGCGCCTCGGCGCCCCGCCGCGCCTCCGCCTCGCGTGCCAGGCGGTGCTCCGCGCCGGACCAGGGCTGGTCCGGTTGCGCGGCGTCACCGGCCCCGAGGGCTGATGCCGCCGTGAGCGGCGAGCTACGCGCGTCGATCGACGCTCACGCGCAGGCGGCGCCGTGGCGCGCAGGACCCGGCGCGGCGCGCACGACCCGGCGCGGCGCGACGCCCTGCGCCCGGCATCTCCCGGCATTGGCGGAGCTGGAGAACGGTGTTAATGCACGCCCGTCCTGAGGCTCGGCTCCCTCGAGGAACGCGAGACCTGGCGCCCCCGGAGCTGCCCGCGCGCGGTGAGGGCGGAGCGCCGACCGCTGTACCGCGATCCGCCCTCACCGCGCGCGGGGCGGCCGCTCGCCGGGCCACGGTCAAGACCGCGCGGAGGAGTGGAGAAGACATGACGAAAGCCAGGAAGCTGCGCGAACTCATGGCCCGCCCCGGCCCGATCGTCATCATCGGCGCGCACAACGGGCTCTCCGCGAAGATCGGTGAAGAGGCAGGGTTCGACGGGCTCTGGGCCTCCGGCTTCGAGATCTCCGCGAGCTACGCGGTGCCGGACGCGAACATCCTCACGATGGCGGAGAACCTCCACGCCGCCAGGATGATGAACAACACCTCGCTCCCCGTCGTCGCGGACTGCGACAACGGCTATGGCAACGCCGTCAACGTCATCCGCTGCGTCGAGGAGTACGAGGCCGCGGGCATCGCGGCCATCTGCATGGAAGACAACATCTTCCCGAAGCGCTGCAGCTTCTACGCGGGCGTGAAGCGCGAGCTCGCCGAGGTCGAGGAGCACGCGCTCAAGGTCCGCGCGGCGAAGGCGGCGCAGCGGGACCGCGACTTCGTGGTGATCGCGCGGACCGAGGCGCTCATCGCCGGCTGGGGGATGGAGGAGGCGCTCCGCCGCGGGCGCGCTTACGCGGACGCGGGCGCCGACATGGTGCTCATCCACTCGAAGAGCAAGGACCCGGACGAGGTGCTCTCCTTCGCCCGCGCGTGGGATCGCCCGGGCACGCCGCTCGTCTGCGTGCCGACGATCTACCGGACGACCAGCGTCGACACCCTGCACAAGGCCGGCTTCAAGCTGATCATCTTTGCGAACCACGCGATCCGCTCCTCCATCAAGGCGATGACGGAGACGCTCCAGACGCTGAAGCGCGAGATGTACACCGGCAGCGTCGACGACAAGGTCGTGCCCCTCGAGCGCGTTTACCAGCTCGTGGGCGTCGACAAGATGAAGCAGGAGGAGTCGAGCTTCTTGCCCTCCGGCAGCCCGGGCATCACCGCGGTCATCCTCGCCGCGGGCCAGAGCCAGGGGCTCCTGCCGCTCACGGAGGAGCTGCCGAAGCCGATGCTCGACCTGAAGGGCAAGAGCATCCTCGAGCGGCAGATCGACGTGCTCAACGCGTGCGGCGTGAAGGACGTCGCCGTCGTGCGCGGGTACAAGAAGGAGGCGATCAAGCTGCCGAACGCCCGCACCTACGACAACGACGAGTACGCGACGACGAACGAGGTCGTCTCGCTCTTCAGCGCCTCGAAGGAGCTGAGCGGGCCCTTCGTCTTCCTCTACGGCGACATCGTGTTCGAGCGCGGCCACCTCGAGAAGCTCCTCAAGAGCCCGGCCGACATCTCGATCGTCGTCGACCGCGCCCACGCCGAGGGCCAGCGGCCGAAGGACGCCCGCGGCGTGCCCGACCTCGTGGTCCTGAAGGACGCCCAGGAGGCGGGCTACCGCTTCGTGGGCGCCGACGCGCCGCACCGGGTGGCGCGCGTCGGCCGCGCGATCTCCGAGCGCGAGGCGCACGGCGAGTTCGTCGGCATGGCGATGTTCACCGCGAAGGGCGCGCGCCTGCTCACCGACTGCTACCACCAGCTGCAGGAGACCCGCGCGAAGGGCCGCTTCCACGAGGCCGAGTCGCTCCGCGTCGCGTCCTTCACCGACCTGCTCCAGGAGCTCATCGATCGCGGCGCGGACGTGCAGGCGATCGACGTCTACAAGGGGTGGCTCGAGATCGACACGTTCGAGGATTACCGTCGCGCCTGGGCGCTGATCAAGGAGTGAGCCGATGTCCCACGGTTCAGGCAAATCGTACGCGCCCGAGTTCGTCGCCGCGCTCAAGGACGCGGGGTTCGACTTCTTCGCCGGCGTGCCCTGCTCCCTCCTGAGGGGCCTTGTCTCGCTGCTCGATGGCGACGAGAGCGCCCGCTACATCTCCGCGACGCGCGAGGACAGCGCGATCGGGATGGCCGTCGGCGCCTGGCTCGGCGGCAAGCTGCCGATGGTCCTGATGCAGAACTCCGGGCTCGGCGTCTCCGTCAACGCGCTCGCCTCGCTGAGCACGATGTACGAGGTGCCCACGCTGCTCGTCATCTCCTGGCGCGGCGAGGGGGGCAACGACGCGCCGGAGCACATCATGATGGGCGAGATCATGATCCCCATCCTCGATCTCATGAAGATCCCCCACCGCGTCCTCCGCGCCGGCGAGCCGATGGGGCCGCAGGTGGGCTGGGCGAAGGACGTCATGCTCTCCACCAGGCAGCCGGCGGCGCTCATCGTCCCCGCGGGGGTGCTCGAATGAACAAGCTCGAAGCGCTCAAGGTGTTCACGGCGGCGGTCCGAAAGGACGACCTCGTGGTCTGCTGCAACGGGATGATCGGCCGCGAGCTCTACACGACGCAGGACCGGCCCTCGAACTTCTACATGATCGGCTCGATGGGGCTCGGCCTGTCGATCGGGCTCGGCCTCGCGCTCGCGCAGCCGCGCAAGCGGGTCTTCGTGCTCGACGGCGACGGCAACGTCCTCATGGGCATGAACGCCCTCGCCAGCGTCGGGAGCGAGCGGCCGGCGAACCTCCTGCACGTCGTCCTCGACAACCGGTCCCACGCCTCGACGGGCGGCCAGCGGACGATCTCGGGCGACGTGAAGCTCGAGTCGGTGGCCAGCGCGGTCGGCTACCGCGCAACCCACCGCGCCGACTCGGTCGAGTCGTTCGACGCGTCGCTGCGCGCCGCGCTCGTGCAGCCCGGTCCGGTCATGGTCCTCGCGCTCGTCGAGGGCGGTACCGTGAAGGGCATCGGCCGCGTCGCCGAGACCCCGCCGGAGCTCGCGTCGCGCTTCGCGGCGGAGGCGCGCCGATGAGGGCGATCCTGCTCGCCGCGGGCCGCGGCCGGCGCCTGGGCCGCGACGCGCCCAAGTGCCTCGTCTCGATCGACGGCAAGACGCTGCTCGAGCGGCACCTCGTGAACCTCGCCGAGAGCGGCGTCACCGACCTCACGATCGTCGTCGGCTTCCGGCGCGAGATGATCGAGGAGGCCCTCGGGGCGCTCCGCCCGCGGCTGAAGGTCGAGCTCATCCACAACCCGCGGTTCGTTCACGGGAGCATCGTCTCGCTCCACACGGCCGCCGAGCGGCTATCGCAGGGCGGGCTGTGGATGGACGCCGACGTGCTCTACCCCGCCGCGCTGCTGCGGCGCCTCGTGACCTCGCCGCAGGAGAACTGTCTGCTCGTCGACGCGAGCTCGGAGGAGACCGGCGAGGAGATGATGGTCGGCGTCCGCGCCGGCCGCGTCCTCAAGATCGCGCGCCGCGTCGGCAGGGACTGGGACGTCGCGGGCGAGACCGTCGGCTTCGCCAAGGTCGGCCCGGAGGGCGGCCGCGTGATGCAGCGGCTCCTGGAGGAAGAGGTCTCGGCCGGCCGCCTCGATCAGGAGTACGAGGCCGCGATGGACCGCGCCTTCCAGGAGGTGCCGTTCGGCGTCGAGCGCGTCGACGACCTGCCCTGGACCGAGATCGATTTCGAGGAGGACATCGAGAAGGCCCGCCAGCTGGCGCGCGCCGCGCAGGCCTGAGCTCGGCCGCATGGACGAGCTCAGGCCACGGCCAGCCTCGCGCGCCGGGACGCGCTGCGGATGAACCAGCCGTTCAGGAAGATGACCGCGACGATCCAGACGACCCCGCCTGTCGCGAAGAAGACCTGACCGAGCCACAGCTGGTTCACGAGGAGCGTCAGCACCACCATCGACAGGAACGCGTCCCCGTTCGACATCCCCCAGAGCACGCCGATGAGGCGCGTGAGCGGCGACGACTCCTCCCGGATCAGCTGCTTTACCTGCTCCTCGCCGGTCGACGACTGGGTCCGCTCCGGGTCGAACCACTCGTGTTCGAACGCGAGGTGCCCCATGCGCCCGATGAAGACATCGAAATGCGCAAAGAACGAGGACGAGGGGCCGAGCGCCTGGATCTTGCGGCGCAGCGCCTCCACCGTCTCGTCGGCGCCCCGCTCGAAGATCGAGCAGTACTTGAGCTTGAAGTAGTCCGCGGAGAACGAGCGCAGCGCCGCCTGCGCCAGCGCGAGCAGCAGGATCCCGTTCGTGGACAGGAAGGCGCTCCAGGGGCCCCCGGGCGGCGGGTGGAGGTGAAAATGCCAGAAGATGCCGGCGTAGAGGAAGGTGACACCGAGCCAGTCCGCCACGCCATCAATGGCGTGTCCGGCGGGGCTCACCAGCTGCTTCGCCCGCGCCAGCGCGCCGTCCACGCAGTCCAGGATGGAGCGGACCTCGAACACGAGCGCGCCGGCGACGAGCGCGCGCGGATCGTCGGACGTCACCAGGTACCCGGCGAGCGCGGCGAAGAGCGGCTGAACCAGCGTCACCTGGTTGGGTGTCACGGGCGTCCTCATCAGCGCCCGCACGATCCAGCGCGCGACCGGGTACCGGTAGTAGCGATTGAAGGGGTCTTCCATGCGCATCTTCCAGCCGCCAGGCACACCGCCGGACTGAGCGGCAGGCGTCGAGCTCTCGGTAGCAGCGCACGGTGCAGACATCGGCGATTCCGGCCCGGACTCTAGAGCAGCCGCACCGGGAGACCAACTGGATCGTGAGCGCGCGGGGGGCCCCGGCGGCGGCGTGGTGGCGCGGTGCAAGTTCGAGTCCGGCGCCGCGCGGCGCGCAAGCGCGTCCTGTCGCCCGGCGCGCAGCTGCGTCGTCGACTGCGCTCCGGCAGCCCGCTGAGAACGGCGTTTCGCACTCCGGCGATCGTGCACAACAGGCATGCTCGCGCGGTACTCCCCTTCCTGGAATCATCCACCTTCGCGCCGGGCGCGCTGGAGACGGCGAGCGTCCTCTGGCGCCGGTCGACGTGGCTGCCGTCGCTTGGCGGGCGCGCTCCGAGGGCGCCCGCCGGGAATGCCGCGCACGGGAGGCGCCCGGGGCGCTATGGTGTCGCCGTGGCAAGCAGGTCCTGGAGCGCGGCGCTCCTGCTCATGGTCGCCGGTTGCAGCGCCAGCGTGGGCTCCATCGGGGCCGTCCTGGGGAGAGACAACGAGTCGGAGACGCTCTACGTGCGCGACGTGCCGGAAGGCCTCGCCGCCGAGCGTGCCGGGCTGATCCCGGGCGACGAGATCGTGATGATCGATGGCGTCTACGTCCGGGATCTCACCTCGACCCAGGTGCGCGAGCGGCTCCGCGGCCCGCCCGGGAGCGCCGTCGAGCTCACGGTCGTCCGCGGGAGCGACGTGCGGCGCGTCCGGGTCGTGCGCGGCGCGCTGAAGCCGCACGAGGGGCTCAAGCCCAGAGAGGAGCAGATCGTGCCGTGACCGCCGGCCGGAGCGGCGCTCGTCACGGCGTGGCGAGCGCCTGGAGCTCGGCATAGTGCTTGTTCGCATAGAACGACAGCACGTCGACGGCGTCGCGCACCTCGCTCGGGTCGAGGTCCTGAAGGCGGTACTCGACACTCAGGATCACGTCGCCATCCTCGTCGGCCGAGAGCTTGGCCATGTTGATCTCGCGGTTCAGCTGGAGGAGGCGCCGCACGATCGCGTCGCCCTCCTCGTGTTCTACCGGGAGCCGTACGAACGGGATCACCGCGAACACGACGAAGGGAGGCGACAGCCGCACGAACAGGGGGAACAGCCGCTCAGCCCCCTGGAAGTCGCTGCGCATCGTGTCGTTGGATACGACCTCCACGGCCCAGCCCTCGCGCTCGAGGCAGGTCTTGATCTCGTCGAACGTCATGGCGAGGCATCATAGCCGCGGACGGAGCGCTTCCGTGAGTGCGCCGGGCCGGGAGGCCGGAGCGCCGCGATCGCCCGGCCCCGCGGGCGCCACGGCGGGGGGCCCGGCGCGCCGGCGGACGAGCCGCGCGCGCCGATGGCCGATAGCTGATGGCTGATGGCTGATGGCTGATGACCGGCAGCTCGTCCGGCCGGCGCTTTTGTCCACGACAGGCCGCGGCCTGCGTTGACGGTGCCCCGCGCTCGAACTATGCGTAGGGGCCGTTTTTCGAGTACGCCGAAGGAGCGATTCATGCGCCGTTATCAGTTCACTTCCGAGTCCGTCACCGAAGGACACCCCGACAAGGTGTGCGACCAGATCTCCGACGCGATCCTCGATGGGATCATCGAGAAGGACCCGACGGCCCGCGTCGCCTGCGAGACCCTGGTGAAGACGGGCATGGCCGTCGTGGCCGGCGAGATCACGACCTCGGCGTGGGTCGACATGCCGGTCGTGGTGCGCAACACGATCAAGGACATCGGCTACGTCGACGCCTCGATGGGCTTCGACTACGAGACATGCGCGGTGCTCACGGCGATCGAGAAGCAGTCGCCCGATATCTCCCGCGGCGTCACCGAGGGCGAGGGCCTCTTCAAGGAGCAGGGCGCCGGCGACCAGGGGCTCATGTTCGGCTTCGCGACGGACGAGACGCCAGAGCTGATGCCCGCCCCGATCAGCTTCGCCCACCGCCTCGCGCGCAAGCTCGCCGAGCTCCGCAAGAACAAGAAGCTCGATTGGCTGCGCCCCGACGGCAAGACCCAGGTGACGATCGAGTACGAGGAGCACACGCCCATCCGCGTGAGCGCGGTCGTCGTGTCGACGCAGCATGGCCCCGAGGTCAAGCACAAGACGATCGTCGACGCGGTGCGGAGCCTGATCATCGAGAAGTCCATCCCGGCGAAGCTGATGGACCGGAACACGAAGGTCTACGTGAACCCCACCGGCCGCTTCGTCGTCGGCGGCCCCTTCGGCGACGCCGGCCTCACCGGCCGCAAGATCATCGTCGACACCTACGGCGGCATGGGCCGGCACGGCGGCGGCGCCTTCAGCGGCAAGGACCCCACGAAGGTCGATCGCTCCGCCTGCTACTACGCGCGCTACGTCGCGAAGAACGTCGTCGCGTCGAAGCTCGCCGCGCGCTGCGAGGTGCAGATCGCGTACGCCATCGGCGTCGCGCAGCCGGTCGGCGTGCACGTCAACACCTTCGGCACGGGCCGCGTAGGTGACGAGGTGCTCGAGAAGTACATCATGCAGAACTTCGACATGCGGCCGAAGGCGATCATCGAGCAGCTCGACCTGCTGAAGCCCATCTACCGCAAGACGGCCGCGTACGGCCACTTCGGTCGCGACGAGTTCAGCTGGGAGAAGACGAACCGCGCGGCCAAGATGGCCGAGGACCTGCTGCGCCCGACGCTCGCCGCGGTGCCCGCCACCGTGAACGGCTCGGGCAAGAAGGAGCCGAAGCGCAAGGGCAAGAAGGAAGTGGGCGCCGAGGCCTGATCGTCCAGAACGCCCCGCTGCATCGACAGGGGCGGAACGACGAGGCCCGCCATTCCCCCGTCGAGGGGGCCAAGAGCGCCGGCGCTGTGGAAGCGCCGGCGCTCTGTGCTTTGTCGACGCAGCTCGCTGCTACTCGAACGGTCTGGACGCTGACATATGAAGCGGGAAGCCGGCGCCGGATGTGGGCACCGGACTCACAAAAAAGCACCGCCCTTCGCCGGGATGGGCTGACTGTTGCAGCCGCTTCTGCTGATAAAATCATCGACGACTCCCGTATCGCGGATCGACCCCGAATCGCCCTGGTTCCGTGCGACCTCGAGGAGCACCGATGAGACCTTGGTTGAATTTCTTGAGCTTCATGACTGCTGCGGGGTGCCTCGGCATGGCCTGCACCGGGAACATCGGACCGGTGATTGGCCTCGCTGCCGGGGATGGCGGCGCGGGCAGCACCTCGGGCACCGGCGGCGACGACCCGCCGACGACGGCGGACGCGACCATCACCACGTCCGGGGTCACCGGGAGCGTGGGCTGCGGCGGGTTGCCGGAGGACGACACGGACGGTGACGGCTTCACCGAGCTCCAGGGCGACTGCGACGACTGCAACGCGCTGGTCAACCCGAACGCGCTCGAGCTCGTGACGGTCGGCGGTGACGGGGGCGCTGCCCCGGAGCCGGTCGACGACGACTGCGACGGCATCCCCGACAACGTGCCCGGGCCGTGCGACGACGGGCTCTCTCTCGACGACGCCGACCCGCTCAACGCCGCGAGGGCGGTCGAGCTGTGCAAGATGGCGTCCGGGCCCGGCGACTGGGGCGTGGTCTCGGCGGCGTGGGTCATGGTCGACGGCTCGCCGCCCCCCGCGCAGGCGGAGCAGCTCGCCAGCTTCCACCTCGGGCACGGCCTCCTGCCCGGGTTCGGGCCCAACGTGACGCCGAAGGGCGGCGCGCGCCTGCTCGCCCTGTCGAGCGGCACGGCGCGGCAGCAGGACGACGAAGGGTTCGAGAGCCCGTCGGGCTTCGACAAGCGGTACGAAGGCGATTTCCCCGACGGCTTCCCGAAGGACCCGCGCGACTGCGGCGACCTCGTGCCCGCGAAGCCATCCGACCCGACCGCAATCGAGATTGCGATCCGGGTCCCGTCGAACGTCCACGGCTTCTCGTTCAACGTCAATTACGTCACCTACGATTGGCCGTACGCCTGTACCGACTTCAACGATTACTTCATCGCCTTCCTCTCGCCGCGGCCGACGGATCTCATCGATGGACACATCCTGTTCGACGGCGCGAGCAACGCGATGAGCATCAACAACAAGTTCATCGAAGTCTGTACCTGCGAGGGCGGCCCGCCCTGCAACCTCGACGGCCTGATGTACGCGTGCCCCCGCGGGACTCGAGAGCTGCTCGGGACGGGGTTCGAGGGCCGCGCCGGGACGAGCTGGCTCGTCACCTCGGCGCCCGTGGAGCCGAACCAGGAGATCAAGATCCGGTGGGGCGCGTACGACGCCGGCGATCACCTGCTCGACTCGACCGGGCTCGTCGACAACTGGCGGTGGCTCACCGACGAGGACGTGAAGGTGGTCACGCTGGGCGATCGGCCCGAGCTCTGACGAGGAGCAGGGCCGCTCCACGCCGGCGGCGCGCGGGGGCGAGCGGGCAGCGTCGCGGGGCGCGCGACGCGCGGCTCAGGCCGAGGTCGGCGCGTCCGAGGTCGCCGCGCCGATGCCGGCGAGCAGCTCCTTGTACCAGGCCGCTGCCTCCGCGGCCCGGCCCGGCAGCGCGCGGCTGCCCCAGAGGACCGAGAGCGTGCGCGTCGTCCCCGCGTGCGTCTTCGTCCGCTGCGAGTCCTTGACCGCGTTCGCGCACGGGCCCTCCGCGTCGAAGACGCAGAGGAGCCCTTCGAGGTCGATCTCCTGCCCCGAGGCGTTGAAGACGTAGCGGGAGCCGGCGGGCGCGACGCCGATGCGGAGCGGCGGGGTCGCGCGGTCGAGGTCGATCACGCTGATGGGCAGCCCGGTGTGCAGCGACACGGCGTTGCACGCGTCCACGGCCGCGTTGATGGGCGCGAGCGAGCCGCCCTCGGCCGCGCGGATGAGGTACTCGGAGGCCGGCTTGCCCCGGCCGGTAGGCTTGTAGCCGCCGTGCCGGAGGAGGTCGCGGACCGCCGAGCGCACCGCGTCGTCCGAGCGGAACGGGGCCGAGGCCTTGTCGGACAGGAGGCCGCGGAGCGCATCGCTCACCGGCAGCTCGCCGAGCGGCGCGGGGAAGGTCGTGACGAAGGCGGCGGGGTCGAGCAACGGATGCGCTGAGATCGTGAGCACGCGCGCACTCTACACCACCGGCAGGCTGCGCGGCCGGCGTCCTCGGGGGACCTGGCGAGCAGGGCGCGGCGCCGGTGCGCCGCCGGGGCGGGCGCCTGGGGCCGGCGCAGCGCCGCGCGACGGACAGCCGCTCTGTCTCAATGGACCTCGTAGAACTCGACGCGGCGCAGATCGGCGCATTCCTGGCTGCCGTCGGGGTCTCCCAGGATGTGAATGTGCCCCGACTCGGGGATCGCGATGGCGCCGACGTCCGTCGGATCATCGACCGAGACGTCCTCCGCCCCTTCGGTGGTGACATGCAGCGACAGCCCGGCGGACGAGCTCGTTATCTCGACCTGGAATGCCTGCTCGCGCTCCCACGAGAGGCCCTCCGTCTCCACGGTGGCAGCGCCGCGAGAGCCCGTCACGGTCATCACGATCGCGCCGTCCGAGGCGCGCAGGAACACACGGCTTCCAGAGTCGATGTAGAGGAGGTCGTGATCGGCGAGCTGCTCGCCAGAGGCGTAGTTGGGCGCGAACTCGAGCGACACCTTGAGCCACCCCTTCCAGATCAACCACTCGGCGTTGTTCGCGTACAGCGCGTCGGCCTCCCGCCGCCGCGCGCTGTCCGAGGTAGCGATGGCCGAGGACGGGTATCTCGCCGACTCGAGGTTCATGAACGCGAAGCTCGCGGCGCCCAGCCGGCCTGCCTCGCCCGCCGCGGGATACACCCAGATCTGCCCGGCGCGCCCGGTCTCGACGCCCGTGAAGTCGACGCGGCGCCACGCGCGCGCCGGCGCCGGCACCCGCGTCGGCGGGGCGCCCTGCGTGGCGTCGTCGAACGAGAAGGCGCGTATCCACGCGTAATCGCCCTCTTCTTCCCCGTCGACGTCGCCCACCCAGCCCGAGATGGTCGAGGTCGCCCCGTCGCTGTGGTCGACCGGGACGTAGGCGGCCGACGCGTGCTCCGCGTCCTCGTCGGAGACCCGCCCTGCGGACGTCTCGCCGTCCGGCCCGCGCGCTTCCGCGAGGCTCGCGCCGTGGAACAGGCGCCAGGGCCGCTGCGACGGCGTCGAGAGCGGAATCCGGTTCTCGCGCGCGCTCTCGAGGCTGAGCCCCCAGGGGCTGTCCTCACCGATCCGGCGCGCCCGGGCCACGTTCGCCGGGAGCCCGCTCACGATGGAGCTCTCGCCGATCTGCACGGTCTTGTCCGGACTTGGGCTCTCCAGCGTCAGCCAGAGCGGAAGCTCGTAGATCCCCGGCTGCTCCGGGGCGCTGGCGGCCCACCGGTAGAGCATCCCGTTCGGCAGGCCGTCAGCGCCCCCTTCACCGCCAGCCCCGCCACCGCCAGCCCCGCCACCGCCAGCCCCGCCGTCCCCCGACGACGTGGGAGCCGCGCCCGCCCCGCTCTGTCCGCCCGTGCCCTGCAGATCGAGCGTGCATGTGAGCGCCGCGCTCGTCGCGAGGATCACCAACGGAAGCCCCGTTGATGCGCAACGGTGAGCGGCTGCTCTCATCGCCGGATGTTTGTCCTCCCACACTCTCACTGTCAATGCCGGGAGTGCGCCGGTAGAACCTCACGAGCCGTGAGCAATCTCGTCGCTGAGCGACGAAGATCGACTACCCTGGCGCGCGGTGGAGCGGGACTACACACGCCTGAAGCCGAGGTCGCCGGGCGAGCGCAGGCGCTCAGTCGTCGGCGGCGCGGCGGCGCGGGGCCGTGCAGGCGGCGCCGCGCCGCTCCCGGAGCGCGTGATCCCATGGCTGCTCGCGGTGACGATCGCCGGATCCGTGCTGGCCATCGGCGCGGTCCATACGCCCACGCTGGCGCTGGTGTCATCGATCACAGCGGTCGCCGCGGCGCTCTCCCTGCGCGCCAGCGCGCGCGCTGACCGGCAGTCTCATGCGAGGTCGCTGCCGGCGCTCACGTTGCTCGGCTTGGCGGCGTACACGCTGCTGCAGGCCGCGCCGCTGCCGCTCGCGTGGCTCGAGCTCCTCTCGCCGGCGAGCGCCGACGTCTGGTCGCGCGCCCTGATGCCGCTCGGCGAGGCTCCTCCGCGCTACGCCAGCGTCTCGCTCGACCCCGGGGCCACGCTGGTCGAGGCGACGAAATGGCTCACGTATGCCGGCGTTTTCGTCACAGCCGCCTTCGTCGGGGCGCGGCACGGCGCGCGGCTCGGGATCACCCTCGTCTTCAGCAGCGCGTTCCTCGCCGCCCTCACGACGATCGCCCACGGGCTGCTCGGCGCGAAGGAGGTCTTCGGCCTGTACCAGCCGCGGTTCTCGGTGGCGGCCTGGCACGTCGGGCCGCTGCTCAACCCGAACAACCTCGCCGGCTACCTGAACCTCGGGATCCTCTCGGGCGTCGGGCTGCTCGTCACGAGCAGGCCGCTCCTGCCGGCCTGGGTCACCGGGGTCGGGCTCACGACGATCGTGGGCGTCGGCATCATCGCGTCGTCCCGCGGAGGGCTGCTCGTGCTGCCGCTCGGGCTCGCCCTCTTCGCGCTGCTCTCGCGGCGGCGGCGCGGCAAGCACCGCCCGGGCAGCCGCAGCCAGGGCCCGACGGCCTTGCTGCTCAGCGTCGCGATCGCCGGCGGCGCGCTGCTCGCCGCGCTCGCCGCCACGAACCGCACGCTCTCGGAGTTCGCGGACGACAACCTCGACAAGCTGTCGCTGTTCTACTCGACGCTCCCGCTGCTCGCGGACCACTGGCTGCTCGGCGTCGGGCGCGGCGCGTTCGAGACGGTGTTCCCTGCTTACCGCCAGTCGCCGGGGAACATCGTGTTCACACACGCGGAGAACTTCGCGATCCAGTGGGCGGCGGAGTGGGGTATCCCGGTCGCCGCGGCCGCGCTCATCGCGCTCGGGCTCGCGTTTCGCCCCGGCAAGATCGCCCTGAAGGGGAGCACGGCGGCGGTCGGCGCCTGGGTCGGCTGCGTGGTGCTCCTCGCCCAGAACCTGTTCGACCTCGGGCTCGAGGTGCCCGGCGTCTCGATCGCGCTCGCGGCGACGCTCGGCTCGCTGTGGGGCGAGGCCTACCACGAGCGGCCGCTGCACGAGGCGCCGGCGGACGAGCCCGAGGCGGAGCGGCGCCGCGCGTGGCGGACGGCGGCGTGCGCCGCTGCGTCCGGGCTCGCGCTCGTCGCCCTGATGCTGCGCTTCGGCTGGCGCGACGTCGACCACGACCGCCGGGCGCTGCGCGCGATGAGCGAGGGCGGCGCGGCGAGCGGCGCCGGCTGGCCGCGCTTCCGCGGCGAGCTCCGCGCGGCGATGCTGCGCCACCCGGCCGAGCCCTATTTCCCGCTGCTCGGCGCGGTCGTCGCGCTGCAGGGCCGGAGCGAGAGCCCGATCCCGTGGCTGCAACGGACGCTGGAGCGCTCGCGCCGCCACGGGCGCGGCCACCTCCTGCTCGCGGAGGTGCTGGCCTCGCGCGGCGCCAGGGAGCAGGCGCTCCTGAGCCTCCGGCTCGCGGTGGAGGACGACCCCGGCGTGACCAGCGCGGCGGCGAGCCTCGCCCGGCAGTGGGCGTCCCGCTTCGACGAGCTCGTGCGCGCCGTGCCGGACGGCGAGGCCGGGGCGGAGATGCTCGAGCGGCTGGCCACCGCGGGGGACCGCCGGGACGCGCTGGAGCTGCGGCTGCGCTGCGCAGAGGAGGCGATCGCGCGCGCTCCCGCCCGCGTCGTCGCCCGCTGGGCCGCGGGCGACGTGCTGCTCGCGATGCTGGAGGAGCCGAGCTCTCCCCGCTGCGGCGGCCTCGAGGACGGAGAGGGGCGGCGCGCCGCGTGCGAGCGGCAGATCGAGGAGCACGCGGCGGCGATCCAGGCGCAGCAGGAGAACGCGTTCTTCGCGGTCCAGCTGCGGGCGCGGCTCCTCCTGCTGCTCAAGAAGAGCGCAGAGGCGGAGCAGATGCTGGCGGGGAGCTGCGAGCGGCTGGACAACCGGGTGGGCTGTCTTCGCTTGCGGGTCCAGGCGGCGGCGCAGATGGCCTCTTCCGAGCGGTTTGCCCCTGCGATCCGCGAGCTGCTCTCCGCGTCGTGCAGCTCGCTCGCGGCGTGCGCGGCGACGGCGACATGGGCCGGCGACCTGCTCGTGGCGCGGAAGGACTACCAGTCGGCCGTGACCTACTACGCGCGGGCAGCGCAGGACGAGCCCACCGAGGAGCGCCTCCTCAAGCTGGCCAACACCGCGAGCCAGGCGGGCGCGCACGTGGAGGCGTCGAGCGCGCTGGAGCGCCTCCTGCAGCGGCGGGGGGGCCACGACCCCGAGCTGCGCAAGCGGATCCTCGACGAGAAGGCGAAGGCGCTGGCGCCTGAGTTGGAGCCGTAGGTAGAGTGCGCCCTCTCGTGCCCGCGCGCGCGTCCAGTTCCCTCGAGCGAAGCGATTCGTGAAGCTGTCGTCGTTGCTGCGCGCCTTGACGCACGGAGGTACGGGGGTCGCGTTCGCCGTGCTGCTGCCGCGCGCCGCCTCCCTCGCGGCCCAGTGGGTGCTCGCGTTCACGGGGGGGCCGGCGGAGCTCGCCGCCCTCGCCAACTACACGTCGAGGGGGATGGTCGTCGTGGCGCTGGTCGCCGCGGGCCTCGCGCCGACCCTGACGCGCAGGACGCGCGCGATGGCGACCCGGGCCGGGCGCGCGCTCGCCGGCGGCGCGCTCGCGATCATCGCCGCCATCTGCTTCAGCGTCACGCTCACCCACGAGATGATGTCCGGGCTGGGCGTCACGGCGGGGGTGGTCACCGCGCTCTTCAGCGCGTGCTCGCTCTTCGCCGCCGCCTCGAAGGGCATCTTGCCCATCTGGCAGCTCCAGGGGCGCTTCCTGCAGTCGCTCGCGCTGGTCATCGTCTTCTCGCCCTGCGCCTCCATGGTGGCGGCGCTGGCGGGCAGCCCCGCGGCGGTGTCGGTCGCGATCGGGCTCGCCGGCGCCACGCCCGCGCTGCTCCTCCTGCACCGCACCCGGATCCGGCGCGCTGCGCGTTACGCGATGCTCGTCGTCCGGCACGCGTTCCCCTATTCGATCGCGAACTTCTCGACGGTCGCCGTTTATCCGCTCTCGCTCAGCGCCAACCAGTCGCTCATCGACGATCATCGCGTCGGGCAGCAGGTGCTCTACTGGTCGTTCTCTGTGGCCCTCTCGCAGGCGTCGCAGGCGTTCGCCGCGCGCGCGGTCACGGGCGCGCTCGGGTCGGGGGGCGAGTCGGACTGGCATGCGCGCGCCATGCGCGCATGGCTGCCCGCGGCGGCGGCGCTCTGCGTCGGCGCTGCGATCATCTACACGCTCTTCGCTGTTCCGATCCCCTGGTTGCCGTTCTCCGGCGCGGCGCGCGACGCGATGACGCTGACGATGCTTGTCTCGGGGATGGGTCCGCTCATCACCGACTCCATGTGCGTTTACTTCTGCGGCCCGCGGTCGCGCCGCGCGCTCTCGGTCGGCAGCGTGCTGAGCAGCGCGAGCGTCGCCGCGCTTCTGCTGCTCGCGCCCGAGCCCTTGGTCCGCCATTTCGGGGTGTTCGGCCCGTCCGTGCTCGTCGGCGTGGCGCGGCTCGCCTTCCTGATCGACGCGCCCGTGCGGCGGTACGCGCAGGGAGCGCTGCTCTTGCTGGTCTCGGCCTTCGCGCTGGCGCTGGCGCTGGGGCGGGGCGTGGGCTTCTAGCTCCGCGCGCCGGCGATCCTGCCCGGTCTCTGGCCGCCGCTTCGCCGCGGGAGGCTCGACCGGGCGGTCGCCGTGGCGCGGGCCCGCGCGAGGGCGAGGAGCGCGGCGGCGAGACCGCCGAGGCCGGCCGTCCAGGAGGCCCCGAGCCGCCCCGGCGCTTCGGAGCAAGCGCACCCACGACCGTAAAGGAGCGTGTCGTCCGGCCCAGCTGCGCCGCCGGCACCACCACCACCAGCCGCGCCGCCCGAGCCGCCAGCCCCGCCGCCCGAGCCGCCGGCCCCGCCGCCCCCTTCGCCAGCCCCGCCAGCCCCGCCGTCCCCTTCGCCTTGCGGCATCCTCACGATGACGCCGTCCGACCCGCGGTCCGGGGAGAGCCCGGCGGCAGAGACCGCGCGTACGCCGACATAATACTTCGCCCCGTCGAGCAGCGGCAGCCCGGGGATCGAGGCCTCGGACACGTCGCCGACATCCCGCCACGCCGGCGAGTCGATGTAATCTCCCTGGCCGCCCACGACCGCCACCTGATAGGAGGTCGCCGCGGCGACCTTCGACCATCTCACGTGGAGAGTATCTCTCGTGGTGATCTCGTCGACGTCCTCGCCCGCATCGGGGCTGCTCGGATCGACGTCCCAGACAAGCTCGGGCGCCGGCAGGATCTCGTGCCGCAGGTTGTAGAGATAGCCATCTGCGACGCTCACCACGATGTCGTCATGGCCGTCGCCGTCCGTGTCCGCGAGGATCGGCGAGCCGACTGGGTTGCCGAAAGGATAGGACCAGAGGAGACGCTTCGAGCACGCGTCGACCGCGTAGAGGAAGCCGTTCGTGGAGCCGACCACGACGGTGCCGCCTTCGGACGCGCCGCCCGTGAGGTTCCGCGAGATCGCCACGTCGCCGAGCTGGCCCATGACGGCGCTCGCCTGCCGCGCGGCTTGCTCGTCGGCGAACGCAGCCTCGCCGGCGAGGACGATGGAGCTCGTCCGCCCGGCAGCGGAGGCGTCGAGCTCTGTAAACGTGAGGCGCGCCGGCATCCTGAACGAGCCCTCGACGAGGAGCGACCTGCCCTCGCAGGTCGCGATCGCGCCGTGGGGATACGGGCGGCTGTCCTCCGTGCCTTTCCAGAGAGCGGCGCTGAGGTCGTGCGCCAGCGTCCGCGCAGGGAAGCGCCCGCCGTGCAGCGTCATCTCGAGCTGCGAATCCCCCGACACGTCGGCGAGGGTCGGCATGAAGTAGGAGAGCGACTCGGCGCTCTCGCCGAGGGAGCTGCCGTCCCGGCCCGAGAACACCCGGGCGGTGTTGATCGCCAGGGCGACGTCCTGCGCCCCATCTCCGTTCCAGTCCGCGATCGCCGCGGCCTGGGTTCCGGCCGACGCGGCGATACGCTGATTCCAGCGCACCGCGCCGCTCTGCTCGATCGCGAGGACGTCGGTGTGGAGGTCATGGTCGACCGTGAGCGCCACGAGCTCGGGAGCGCCGTCTCCGTCGAGGTCTCCGTGCAGCACGTCCCACGCCGGCGGCTTCTCCAGCGGGACCTCGCGCGTCTGCACGCCGCCGGCGTCGAGCACCGCGACGGAGTACCTCGCCGGATCGGTGATCGGGTGCCGCCGCCTGAAGCACGCGAGGGTCGCCGGCGCGCTGCCCTCGGCGGGCGCGATGGAGGCCCCGAACGCGTCCATCACGCGCCAGGCGGCCTTGGCCGGAGCGACGTTGCTCGCCCCCTCGGACACGATCCGGACGAGGTCACCCCGGCTGTCGACCACGACCACGCTGTCGGCCGTGTCGCCGGGAGAGAGCTTCGCCGCGAGCGGGGCGCGGCCGAAGTCGACGTAGGCGCCCGGACCAGTGCTGTAGCCGCCGACGCGCAGCCCGGGCAGGATGTCGCGCCCCTCCTGCACCAGGTTCGTCGGCGCGAGCGAGGCGTCGAGCAGCGTGACGAACCCGTCGTCGCGGGAGACGACGAGCCGCGGCGACGCCGGAGACGTCACCGCCAGCACATCGAGCGCCGCGATGTCGACGCCGCGCTCGACGGCATAAACAGCGGCGGGCGACGCCCCTCCCTCGAGCACCTCGTACGCGGTGAGCGCCGCGGGCTCCGAGGTCGCCTCGAGCACGAGCTCACCGCGCCCGTCGCCGGTGAGATCCGTGGTGACCAGCGAAAAGATGTTGCCTGTCCTGCGCGACCTCGACCAGTCCATGCGCGTGCGTACCCGCTCGCCGTCGAGCGACCAGAGCCGCTCGACCCGCTCAGCGCGCCCGCGGCTGAACCGGAAGGCCGACACGCGCTCCTCGCGCGACGTGAGGATCCACTGCTCGGCGCCGGAGCCTCCCGGGACCGCGCCTCGCGCTATCTCGTCGGGGATGACGGCGAGCTCGTCGCCCGTGGCCGCGTCGAGCACGAAGGATGTCCATGAGCCCCCCGTGCTGCCGCTCACCACCACCTCGAGCGCGCCGTCGCCGTCGAGATCCCACGCGAGCTGCGTCGGGGCGCGGGCGTCGCCGCCGTCATTCGGGGCGAGCGTCTTGCGCCACACGACGGCGAGCGAGGGGCTCTCGCCCGGCCTGTACGCGAGCAGGGTGACCTCGCGCGCGCCCTGCTGGCCGACGACGCGGTTCTGAAAGCAGAGCGCGTGCTCGCGCGGCGCGGATGGGTCGCCCAGGGTCACGGCCTCGCACGCCGAGCCGCCGAGGTACGCGCCGATGCTCGCCGACTCTGCGAACACGGTCCCCGTTCCCGCGACGAAGAACAGCCGATCATGGGAGGAGACGAGGAGGTCGGCCGTCCCGTTGCCATCCCAGTCGCCCACCGTGTTGACCGTGGCGCTGCAATGCGTGCGCCGCGGGGGAGCGGGCAGCTTCTCCACGGCGTCGAACCCGCGCGCGAAGCTGTAGATCACGCCGGGGCTGTCCGTGCGTACGGCGCAGCAGCCGCACTCGTCGAGGAAGAGATCGAGGTGGCCGTCGCCGTCGAGATCGGCGAGGCGCGCGGCGCCGAGCTCCCCGAGCTCCGTGCTGTCTTCGGCCCAGAGGATGGCCCCGCTGGCGCCGGCGACGACGGCCGCTCCCGCCCCGCTCAGCACGACCGCTTCGAGCAGCCCGTCGCCGTCGAGATCATCGAGGGCGTGCAGCGTCCGGAAACCCATGGAAGGGGTGCTCCAGTGGATGAACCCCTGCGGATCGGACAGCAGCACGCGGCCGCCGGACACGAAGAGCAGGTCGAGCTCGCCATCCTGGTTCGCGTCGCCGGCGAGCACCTTGCCCGTCGAGAGCACGCCGCCGAGGTACGCCCGCCAGTAGGGCGCCGGCTTCATGATGTTGCTCGTGGAGGACGTGGCGCCCGTGCGCTGCGGATCGTGACGGGCAGAAGCCCAGTCGCCGGCGGCCACGGCGCCATCGAGCAGGAGCGCGGAGCATACCGCGCTCGCTACCGCGCGGCGCGCCAGGGAGGACAATCGTTCCATGCTGCTCTTCTGGATGCGCCCGCCAATGTCAGCCGCTCGGCGGCAGCGTACGCGATCGCCACGGAGGTAGCACCGCGCCCCCCGGGCTGCACCTGGCGGCATTGTAAGCGGCCACCCCGACGGCGCACACCATGCCACATCATCCCCTCGTTCCGCGCGCCAGCTTGAATTTTGGGGACCCGGAGAGCACCTTAGCCCTCCGCCGGACCTCTAGCTGGATGGTAGCGCCTCGAGCGCATGACTTATGGCTGACGAATTCAGAGCCCCTCCCACGACCGCCACCCGTAATGATGCCCCTGGCGAGCGCACCATCGACCTCGTCGCCGCCTGGCGTACGGTCAGCAAGCACTGGGCCATCGCGCTGACGACGCTGATCTTCGTTGCCCTCAGCGTCACGTTCTACACGCTCGGGCAGAAGAAGATCTACCAGTCGACGGCGACCTTGCAGTTCGACCCGAACCCCCCCCGGCCCCTCGGCCGGGGCGTCGAGGCCGTTGTCGACATGGGCGCCGGCTCGTACTGGAACAACCGCGAGTACTACGAGACGCAGTACAAGGTCATGCGGTCGATGCGGGTGGCGCTGGCGGTCGTCGCCCAGCTCAACCTCCAGAACGACGCGTACTTCCTGAAGGACTTGCCGCGCGACGCGGCCGCTCCCGAGCCGATGAGCGTGAGCCCGGAGGAGGCGGCCGAGCTGATCCGCGAGCGGCTCGCGATCGAGCCGGTGAAGGACAGCCGGCTCGCCATCGTCCGCTACAACGACGCAGATCGCGAGCGGGCGCAGCGCATCCTGTCCATGCTGATGGACGTCTACATCGAGCAGAACCTCGATGACGCGCTCACCTCGACGAACTCGGCGGTCGACTGGCTCCGGACGCAGCTCGACAAGCTGAAGAACGATCTCGAGACGAGCGAGACGTCGCTCCACGAATACAAGAAGAGCAACAACATCCTCGACATCGATTTCGAGGACAAGACCAACCTGCTTCGCGAGGAGATGAAGCAGATCAGCGACGCGCTCACGTCGGTGCGCACGCGGCGCGAGGAGTTCGCGGCGCGCAGCCACGAGCTGTCGAAGGTCGACCCGAACAGCCCGCTCGATCTCCCCGCCTCCGAGCTCATCCAGAGCCCCGTGCTCCAGATGCTGCGCGCTCGCCACGAGGAGTGCGTCCGCCAGCGCGACTCGCTCATCGGCTCCGGCAAGGGCGAGAACCACCCGGAGGTCCGCGCCGCGACCGAGCAGCTGGCCGCCAACCTGAACGCGCTGGTCTCCGAGATCAAGAATGTTCAGGGCGCGGTGAACCGCGATCTCGCCATCGTGAAGCGCCAGGAGTCGGGCCTCGCCGGGCTGCTCGAGGGCGCCAAGAGGCAGGCCTTCGAGCTGAACTCCCTCAAGATCGAGTACGACCGCCTCCGCAGGACGAAGGAGAACACGGAGAAGCTCTATCAGCTCGTCCTGGAGCGCACGAAGGAGAGCGATCTCCAGCGCATGATGCGGGTGAACAACATCCGCGTCCTCGACAGGCCCAACCTCCCGATCATGGCGATCCGGCCCCGCGTCGGGATCAACATCGCGGTCGGCATCCTCGCCGGGCTGCTCCTCGGGATCGGCGCGGCGATGGCGCGGGCGATGCTCGATCGCACGCTGAAGACGCCGGACGAGGTCGAGCGGGAGCTCGGCCTGCCGTTCCTGGGCCTCCTCCCGGAGTTCGACCGGCGGAACGGGGGTGGAGCCGTCACCCGCAAGGTGCGTCGCCGGGGCAAGCTCGCGTCCCAGTCGGGCCGGCCCGAGCTCATCGTCCACGATCAGCCGAAGAGCGGGATCGCCGAGGCGGCCCGGGCCATCCGGACGAACCTGCTCTTCATGTCGCCTGACCAGCCCTACAAGACGCTCCTCATCGCGAGCGCCGGCCCCGCCGAGGGCAAGACGACCGTTTGCTGCTGCATCGCCGTCGCGATGGCGCAGGCCGGGCAGCGGGTCGTCCTCATCGACTGCGACCTCCGCAGGCCGCGCCTCCACGCCATCTTCGACAAGGGCCCGGAGCGCGGCGTGACGAGCGCGCTGCTCGACGACTCCGTGGTGGACGACGAGGACGCGCTCAGGACCGAGGTGGAGAACCTCTATGTCATCCCCGCCGGGCCCATCCCGCCGAACCCGGCGGAGCTCTTGCACAGCGATCGCTTCAGGGCGCTGCTCCGCAAGCTCCAGGGCCGCTTCGACCGGGTGATCATCGACAGCCCGCCGATCGGCGCCGTCACCGACGGCGCCGTGCTGTCGACGCTGGTGGACGGCACCGTGCTCGTCGTGCGCGCCTCGTCCACGACGCACGACTTCGCGCGCCACGGGATCCGGGCGTTGCTCGACGTCGGCGGCAAGACCGTGGGCGTCGTGCTGAACGCCGCCGACCTGAACCGCCGGGAGTACGGCGCGTATCGCTATTATGGCGACAAGAAGGACGGCTACTACCGGCAGACTGCCGAGCCTGCCGAGCCCGCGCCGCCCGACGACGCGGACGCCCCACCGCCTCCCCTGCCGAACTGAGGAGCACCGCCGTTGCTGTCCCCGAGACTCCCCCGCGCGAGCGGCGCCCCGCGCGCCGCCGAGTCGGCCCCGACGAGGACGAGGCGGTCTCCGGGCCGTCTCATCGCGATGCTCCTCGTCGCCGCGCTGGCCGCGGTCGGCCCCATCCTGGAGGGGTCGATGGGCGATGGACGCGGGTTGACGTTCGGCCTCCTGCTGCTGCTCGCCGCCCCGTCGCTCGCCCGCGCCGGCGGCCCCCGCTTCCATCCGCTGGATCCGGAGACCTACGTACCGGCCACCTACTTCCTCAGCGTCGGCTATGCCCCTCTCATGAACCTGCTGACGTCCTACGGCTTCCGCTTGCCGAGCCGTGACGCGGCAGCCATGGAGGTGGCCTATGCCGGCGCGATCGGCTGCGCGCTCGCGTGCACAGCGCTGAGCCGCCCGCCGGAGAGCCCGGACACGGAGCGGCTGGTCCCGATGCTCAGGCCGAAGGTGATGCTGGACCGGGACTGGGCGACGATCCTCGTCGGCTTGCTCGGGGTCGGGCTCATCGGGGCGTGGATCGCCTCGATCGGCGTGGGGAAGTTCTTCACGATGAGCTACGCCGCCAACCACCTCGAGGAGGAGGGCAAGGGGCTGCTGACCTCGGGTTGGTTTCTGATCAAGCTCGCGATCGCCTACTGCTTTCTCAGGTTCGCTTCGGTCCGCAAGGCCGGTTTGCCCGTCCCGAAGGTGCTCCTCGTCGCAGGGTCATGCTTCCTCGCGACCATCCTCCTCAACACGATCACGGGGCGGCGGGGGCCCCTCGTCTGGACCGTCCTCGCCATCGGGCTCGCCCTGCACACCTACGGGGTCCAGCTCCGGCGCGTGTGGCTGGCCGTCGGCATGGTGGCCGTCGTCATCTACGGTATCGCCATCGAGGGCGCTCGGGCCGTCCAGGGCAGCGGGTTCGACGCGCAGGTCACGTCGGCGTTGACGCACCTCGAGCGGACCGAGAACCCGTGGGAGATCGGCGAGCTCGAGATGGTCCACGCCAATCTCGTCAACATCGTGAACGAGAGGCCGCCCATCGTCACCTACGCCGGCGAGAGCTGGATCAACGCGTTCCTCATCCTGGTGCCCAAGCCGCTCTGGGACGAGCGGCCGCTCGGCCTGGGACAACGTTATGCCGTGTGGATGGCCCCCGACATCGCGCGCCACGGCGGCGGCTTCGCCATGAGCGCCGCCGCCGAAGGTTTCCTGAACCTCGGCCTCCTCGGCGCGGGCATCCAGATCGCGGTCATGAGCGGGCTCTTCTTCATGCTGCCGCTCCTCGTGGCGGGCGCCCGGGACTCGACCATGCTCGTGCGCGCGTCCTGCGCGACCCTCTCCTCGTTCGCCTACAACCAGTTCCGGGGCGAGTTCACCGCGGTGCTCAAGATCACCGTCTCCCTGGGGTTCGCCGTGCTCGCGGTCGTCCTGCTCACCTCGTTGATCAAGCTCCTTCGCCAGTCGCTCTTTGCCCTGCAGCCGGCGCATGGGGGACCTCAGCGGGGCCTGCACGCCGCGCGTCTCGTCGACCCGGCGGCGCGACCGGGCCTTCAGGCGCCGCGCCGGCCGTAGCCGGCGCCGGCCACAGATCGTCCCGCCTGATGCGCGCCAGCAGCGCATACGCTGCGGCCGGCAGGCTCGTCACCAGGTAGGTAGCCCCCTTCCAGCGCGCCAGGCTCCCGTGCTCGCCCAGCTCGGCCACCGCCATCACCAGCATGGGCGCCCCGAGTCCCCAGGCCAGATGCACCGGCGGAGGCCAGGAGCGCCAGCGGTGAAGCATCCACGCCGCCACGACGCCCAGGAAGCCCAGCGCCATGTAAAGGGACGCGCCAGAGAGCAGCCCCTGCGCCCGGCTCACCAGGTGCAGAGGCGGGTAGAACAGCGGATTGAGCTGCCAGAAGACGGCGTGCAGGAGCAAGGCCGCCGCCGACCCCCCGACAGCCACGGTCAAGGCGCGGCGCGGCTGGACCGAGAGCAGGCTGAAACCGACCAGGAGCGGCAGGTAGGAGAAGGAGATCCGTGCCGTGGCCAGGCAACCGAGCAGCGCGGAGAGCGCGACGAGGCCCGCCCGAGGCAAGCGGGGCCGCTCCAGCACCAGGACCGCGCAGAGCACGAGCAGGCCCCAGGCCGGCAGATCGCTGCCTACCGCTGCGAGCTCCCAGAGCAGCACGCAGCTGAACACGGCGAGCGCGAAGGCGTTGGTGTGAGACCAGCTGTGCCGGGTGAACCGCAGCGCGAGGACGGTGGTCGAGAGGGCCAGCGCGGTGATCAGCGCATAGGCGCCGAGCGCCGCGAGGGGCGCCCAGAGCGCCGCCCACCCGGGACCGGGGCTGAACGGGTTCCCCAGGTACGTCGTCGACTCATAGGGGTTGTGCAGCTCGACCAGCGCTCGCCCCGCCAGGATCATGGCGTCGTCGGCGTCGGAGCCGGCGCCACGCGCCTTGAGACCGTCCGCGCGAGGATAAACGAACGCTGCCACGAGCGCCAAGGTGGCCGCCAGAGAGGCGCTGGGCCACGGGGTCTCCAGCCAACGTTTCATGTGCTCGGGAGGGTCGAGCAGCAGCCACAGGCCGATGAACGCGGCCAGCAGAAAGGCTGGAACAGCGATCCCTGGCGCCGGAGCGAACTTGACCAGGGGCTGCAAGGCGGGGAGCTGCAGGGCGGCAAACAGGCCGACGAACGGCCCGTGTTTCGCGAGGAAGCGCATGTGGACAGCTCAGGCGAGGCTCTCGGCGGCGGGATGCGGTGAGCGGAGCAGCGCCGGCCTCTGGATGAAGAGCTCGGGCGCTGCGACGCAGGGATTCTCGGCGTCGCGCGGGAAGCTACCAGGATCGCCGGCGCCGCGGGGTCCGATTCAGCGTCCGGGACTGCCTCACATCAGCTCAGGGTGCGCCGGTATCGCGGCGACGGGCGAGCTCCTCGAAGGAGAAAAGAGCTCCAGATGTCAAAACGAGAGGCGGATATGCGTGGAAGCCATCACGATCGCTCGACTGGGAAGTGTCCTTATTGCCGGTGGGAGAAAGTAGTTGACGTCGAGCATGCGAGCCAGCCATTCTCCCGGCGAGCTCCACCCCTCGCCATCCACGCGGCCCATGCGCATCCTCTACGTCTCTCCCTATTTCCCCCCCGAGGCAGGGGCTCCCGCCGCGCGCGTTTCGGAGCTCTCCCGAGCGTGGCGACGCGCTGGACACGAGGTCACCGTCCTCACGGGCATGCCGAACCACCCGACGGGGGTGATCCCGCCCGAGTACCGGGGTCGGCTCCGCATCGAAGAGGACTTTCACGGGGTACGGGTCCTCCGCACCTGGATCTACGCCGCCGCCAACCGAGGCAAGGTGCGTCGCTCGCTCGCGTACGGGTCGTTCGCCCTCTCCGCGCTCACGCTCGCGCAGCACGAGTTGCCTCGGGCCGACGTGCTCATCGCGACGAGCCCCCAGTTCCTCACGGCCGTGGCCGGCTACGGTATCGCGAAGCTCCGCGGGCTGCCGTTCGTGTTCGAGGTGCGCGATCTCTGGCCCGAGTCGATCGTGGCGGTGGGCGCGCTGCCCGAGGCGCACGCGCTGGTGCGAGGTCTCACGCTCGTCGAGGAGCACCTCTACCGCGCGGCCGACGAGATCGTCGTCGTCACGCGGAGCTTCCGCGAGCGGCTCGTGGCGCGGGGAGTGCCCGCCGACAAGATCGACGTCATCCGCAACGGCGTCGATCTCGGCCGTTTCACGCCGTCCTCGCGCGCCACGCCGCTGCGCGCGGAGCTCGGCTTCGGGGATCGCCTCGTGGTGGCCTACGTCGGTACGCACGGGATGGCGCACGGCCTCTCCGCGGTGCTCGACGTGGCGCACGGGCTCCGCGATCGCGACGACATCCGCTTCTTGTTCGTCGGCGACGGAGCAGAGCGGGCGAGCCTGGAGGCGCGCGCGCGGGAGCTCGGGCTCTCCAGCGTGACATTCCTCGGCGCGCGCCCGCGCGACGCGATGAACGAGGTGTACGCCACCGCCGACATCTGCCTCGTTCCACTGCGCAAGACCGAGCTCTTTCAGACCGTCATCCCGTCCAAGATCTTCGAGATCCTCGCCATGGAGCGGCCGATCGTGATCTCGGTCGACGGCGAGGCGCGATCGATCATCGAAGAGGCGCAGGCCGGCCTGTTCGCTCCCCCCGAGGACGTGGCGGCCATGACGCGCGCGATCCTCGATCTCGCCTCCGATCCGGACCGGCGGAGGCGCATGGCGGAGGCAGGGCGGGCGTATGTCACGCGCTCGTTCGACCGCGACACGCTCGCGCGTGACTACGTCGAGGTGCTGGAGCGCGTGGTGCGCCGCGCGGGGTCCCGCGGGGAACGCGGGGACAGCGCGAGATGAACCTGCCGCGGGTCGCGCGCACGCTGGCGCAGCTCCACCCGGTGCAGGTGCTTGCCCGTCCCGTCGCCCTGGGCGGGCGCGCGCTCGGTCGAGGTCCGACAGCGGCGCTCGCGCCGCGCCTCCGGCCCGGCTTCGCCCCGCCGAACGCGCCGTTCGTGGCCTTCGCCGAGTCCGAGCGGGTGCGCGGGCGCGCGCGCCTGGCCGCCATTCCCGAGGGCTCGCTCCTTCACGCGTACGAGCGCGCCTATGGCTACGAGCTCGGGGCCGACCCGACCGTCCCTGCCCCGGGCGCGTGGGACGGCCCGGTCGCGTCGCATCCGTTCCCGGCCTCGGTGCGTGCCCGCAGGCTCGCGGTGGCGGCGCGCCTCGGGCGCCCAGGGCTCTCCGCCGAGCTGGCGCGCGCGTGTCGGGCCGTCGCGCTCGGGCTCGAGCTGCACCTCCTGGCCAACCACCTCCTCGAGAACGCGATCGGGCTCGTGTGCGGCGGCGCGGTGGCGCGCGGCCCCGAGGCCGAGGCCTGGTGGCGGCTCGGCTCGAGGCTCCTGTCCTGGCAGCTTCCGGAGCAATTCCTCGATGATGGCGGGCATTTCGAGCTCTCCGCTTCGTACCACCTCGCGCTGACCGCCGGGCTGCTCGAGGCCATCGAGCTCTCGCAGGCGGCGGGGCGCGAGGTGCCCGCGCTCTGGCGGGTCACGGTCCAGAAGGCCCTTGCCTGGGCCGCCGCCGTCCGCGCCCCGGACGGGACCTACCCGCTCTTCAACGATGCTGCCCTCGACTCCGCGCCCGAGATCGACAGCGTCCTCGCCCTCGGCGCCGCGCTCGGCCTCCACAGCGCCGCGGGGGCGTCCGGCGCATCGCCGGACGACGGGCCGGCTCTCCTGCACCTCGCCGCGACCGGCTGGGTGATCCTCCGGTCCGGCGAGCGCGCCTGGCTCGCGTTCGACGCGGGGATGGATGGCGCCGCGTACCAGCCCGGGCACGTGCACGCAGACGCGCTCACGTTCGAGCTATGGCTCGAGGGCGAGCGCGCTGTCGTCGATTACGGCGTGTCCAGCTACATCGCGGACCGGGACCGGGAGGAGACCCGGGCCACCCGCGCGCACAACACGGTCGAGCTCGGCGGCGCGGACTCGAGCGAGGTGTGGAGCGCCTTCCGCGTGGGACGCCGGGCTCGCGCCCAGGTGCGCCGGCTCGACCGTGCTCCCTCGCACCTCGCGGTGGAGGCCGAGCACGACGGGTATCGCTTCCTCCCGGGGGCCCCTGTGCACCGACGAGCGCTCGAGCTCTCCGAGCGGGAGCTCGTGATCCGCGACGAGATCGTGGGGGGCACGACGAGCGCCTGCTCGCGGCTCCGGCTCGATGAGGCGGCCCTGCAGCGCCGGTCGATTGCGCTCGAGGGCGTTCAGCTCACGCCGGAGCGGAGCCCGGGGGTGTGGCATCCCTGCTTCCGGCAGCCGCGCGCGGCGGTCGTGTTCTCCGGTCGTGGCGAGGTCCGAGACGGCTGGCGCGGCGGCTTTCGCCTCCGGTGGTAGGCCCTCGTCGCGGCGACCGGCTGACCGCGCCCATAGGACCGGGCGCACGCAGGAGCGCCTCGGCGCCCCTGAGCGCCCTGGTGCCCTACTCGCGAACGAGGCTGCCGGTGAGCGTGATACGGAAAGGCGCGAGCGCCTCGACCTTGTCGAGCACCAGGTGCACCGCCATGAGCGCCTGGTGGACCCCCGGAAAGAGCACCGTGTAGGACGGGTGGTCCACGCCGGTGTGGAGCTTGTCCACGCGGAAGCCCGTCTCCTTGGCGATGCGCTCCACGGTCCAGATGGTGTTCATGCGGAAGTAGGTCGGGTACGGCTTGGCGTTCCTGCTGCCGGACGTGGCGCGCAGCAGGCCCATGTAGAACGTGTGAAACCAGTGCGGCGTCAGGTGCGTCGCGATCCCTGAATACGAGAGCAGATTCGGCGCTGTGAACACGAATCGTCCGCCCGGGCGCAGCAGCCTATGCGCCTCACGCAGCACCGCCTCGGGCTTCTCGAGGTGCTCGAGCAGGTGGTCCGCGGCGATCACGTCCGCGCAGCCGTCCGGCAGCGGGATCGACTCGCCGTACGCGCAGATATGCTGCTGCGCCGGGTTGCGCGCGAGCGCCTCCTCGTCCGGGTCGACCGCGTAGATGGTCTTGCCGTCGAGCGGCACCGTCGCGACCTTGCCGAACCACAGGGGTCCGCAGCCGAGGTGGATGATGTCCTTCGCCGGCGCGACCGCCTCGTCCACGACGCCCTGGTAGACCTTCCAGTAATGCGCGTGGTCGCTGAAGCGGTAATACCACTCGTTTGTCTTCTTGTTGAAACCAACGATCCGGCGGGCAAGTTCCACGATGTCTCCTCGGTCACGTCCAGCGGCGCGAGCGCGTCAGCTGCGGGATGAAGGCTTCACACCACCGAGAGGCGCCCCTGGGAGCGCCGCTCGAGCGTGAACGTCGACGGCCGGCGCAGCAGCATGCGCTCGGCGGAGTCCACGACGAGCTGCAGCAGCATCTCCGCCTGCGGATTGACCGAGCACTCCTCGCTGTCCCAGCGGAAGCGCAGCTCGACGGACTCGCCCGCGAGCTGGATCGTGAACGCCGCGGCCACCGACTCGCGGATCTGCTGCGGCGTCGCCGCCTCCTGCGTCCAGCTCCACGACTTCACGCGCGCGCTGCCGTTGGCGCCCGCGGAGGTCACCTCCAGGGCGATGAGCTTCGCCTCCGGCGCGAAGCGCTCGAGGACCGCGCGCAGCTTCTCCGTCCCGCTCGCGGTCTCGATCTCGAGCAGGGCGCGCGGCACAGCGCGGCGCAGCGCCTCCACGGTGGCCTCGCGCGCGCGCCGGGCGTCCTTCGGCTTCGCCCCGAAGGACGGGAAGGAGCCCACCGCGCGCACCACGATGAAGAGCACCACGCTGCAGGCCGCGAGCGCGAAGCCGATCTCGAGCGAGCGGCCGACATAAGCGACCAGCGCGACCACGGTGAACAGGAGGCTGAGCCCGTACAGGATCAGCACCGCGCTGCGATGCGAGTGGCCCTTGTCGAGCAGCTTGTGGTGGATGTGCGAGCGATCGGCGGCGAAGATCGGCCGGCGGGCGACGAAGCGCCGGACCATCGCCGAGATCATGTCGAAGATCGGCAGGCCGAGCGCGAGCAGCGGCACGAGGACCGCGAGCGCGGTGCCGCCTTTGTGCGTGCCCACGCCGAAGAGGGGGATCGCGGCGAGCATGAACCCGAGGAACATGCTCCCGGTGTCGCCCATGAAGATCGTCGCAGGGTGGAAGTTGTGGAACAGGAACCCCACGATCGCGCCGGCGAGCGTCGCCGCGAGCAGGCAGATCACCAGGTTGCCGGGGTAGCCGCCGAGGTATGCGGTGATGAAATTGGCGACGCAGGCGAAGAAGCCCACGCCCGCCGCGAGCCCGTCGAGCCCGTCGATCAGGTTGACCGCGTTGATGATCGCGACGAACCACGGGATCGTGACCAGGAAGGAGAGCGGGTAAAAGGACACGTGCCCGAAGTACGGCAGCGTCACGCACTCGAGGCGGAGCCCGCAGGCCCAGGCGATCGACGCGGCGAGGATCTGCGCAAGCAGCTTGTGCCGCGCGCGCATTCCCTTCGTGTCGTCCCAGGCGCCAGCAGCCGCGATCGTCAGCCCGCCGGCCAGCAGCCCCACCACCAGCGAGTGCTGCGAGAACCACATCAGCCCGATCTGCGTACCCATCGCGACCAGGATGAACAGCGGCAGCACGAATCCGGCGACGATCGCGAGCCCGCCGAGGCGCGGGATACGCCGCGTGTGTACGCGCCGTGCGGTCGGCTCGTCCACGGCGCCCACCGTCACCGCCAGACGGCGCACGAGTGGCGTCGCCGCCCACGAGAACACCAGTGCAAGAATAACTGCCGTGAGCGTACTTACCATCGCTCGCTCTTCCTCCTCTGGGAATCCCGCACCCTGGCTAAGGTGCGGCGCGGCGCGCGACATTCATAGCTCGTCATCATGCCGGACAGCCCGTCGTTGATGCCGTCCCTAGTACTCCAAGTCGGACCACCGGACAACCCGAGGGCAATGTCAGGGACGTCACTAGGCAAGTCGAGCCTGTCGCCATCGCCCGTCGTTTTATACAGCCATACTGTATATTTAACCTGAGATTGTGAGCGTCACGGGTCGGCCCGGTGACGTTGTCCTGCCGCTCTCCGCAGGTGCGGACCTGTGGACCGGGGGGCTCCGTGGCGTGCCGAAACCGAGACACTACATTTTTCCACCAACAATGAAACGCACAAGGACGTGACAGGATCCGGTCGCGGGGTCCGGGCGAGGTAGGGGAGCGAGGATCATGCTCACCCGGGGAACGTCGAGGCGTCGCGCTACAGCGCGCCCGTGCCGGCCGGGCGCGCTGTAGCGCCGAGCGGGCGAGCAGACGCCCCCGTCCCGCGGGCAGGGGTCCGGGCCGCGTGGATCAGGCGCTCGGGTCGTCCAGCTCGTAGTATCTCTGCGTCCTGCCGGACGCGATGATCCTGAACGGATTGCCCACGACGACGGTGTTGGATGGAACGTCCTTGTTCACGACGCTGTTGGCGCCGATGATCACGTTGTCTCCGATGGTGATGTCGCCGAAGACGGCGCTCCCCGCCCCGACATAGACGTCGTTGCCCAGCCGGGGGACCCCCTGGCTGCCGAAGTTCCTCCCTATCGTGACGTTCTGGCTGACAAGGCAGTTGTCGCCGATGACTGCCCTCGCATGGATCACCACCCCGAGCCCCCAGTAACCCAGCTTGAAATTCGCCCCGATCGTGGCCGAGGAAGGGAGGAAGACCGAGAACAGGAACCTGTTCAGCCAGGTGATGAGCGTGGCGACGAAGGGCAGCTTGTTCCGGTAGAAAAAATTTCCTATCCGGTACAGGAGCACGGAAGGGTTCTTCATAGCGTTGAAAGGAGCGACCTGAACTTGGTGATGGCATCCTCCAGCCTGTTGGACTGCCGTACCCGCTCGACCGAGCGCCGCGAGAACTCCTGCAGCAGCGACGGCTCGCGGAGCACCGCCTGGACCGCCTGCGCGATCTGGTCCGGGCTGCCGACGTCCACCAGGAAGCCGTTCTTTCCAGAGACGATGAGGTCGTTCACGGCGCCCACCCTGCTGGACACGACCGGGACGCCCAGCGCCATCACCTCGAGCAGCGCGTTCGGGAACCCCTCGCTGTGCGACGTGAACAGGCACAGATCGAACGACGAGATCACGGTCCGCTTGTCGGCGGAGAGCCAGCCCACGTACTCGGTGTTCGTGAGCTGATTCTCGGCGATGAGCCGCTTCACGTTATCGCGCTCGCTCCCGTCCCCGTATATCTTGGCCTCGACCCAGGCATTCTCGCGCTGCAAGAGGCGCATGGCCTCGAGGAAGTCGTAGATCCCCTTCCGCTTCTCGATGCGGTTGAAATAGAGCAGCCGCAGCGGCCTGTCCATGACCTGAGGATAGACCTTCTGCCCGCCCTCGATGAAGGAGGAGTCAGGGAGCCAGTTCTCTATGACGACGAGCTTGTCCTGGTTCACCTCGGGCACGAGGCGCAAGAAGAAGCTGCGCCAGTAGTCGCTCTGGCATATCACAGCGTCGCAGGAGCTCACGACCGCGCTCATGTACGATCTGTACAGCTTGCTCCTGGCGACATCATCCATGATGGGCCCCGAGCGGGGGAAGATGGCGACCTTCTTGCCGAGCAGCTTGCCCAGCAGCCCGATGGAACCCTTCTCGACGAAGCTCAACCCCGAGCTCGAGAACAGCAGGACGGCGTCCACGTCCGAGAGCGTCAGCTCCCTGACGCACCGGAACACCCGCAGCGCGATCTTGTGCAGCCTGAGGAGCACCGACGGCACGCGGATGGAGTCGAGGGTGGAGTCGACGAGCAGAAAATCAAAATGATCTTTCAGATCGCTCTCGATCAGAGAACGACAAGCAAAGTACTGCCCGCCTATCCTCCCGTCAGCCGGGGGAATGAACGAGCCGACGAAGAGGATTCGTTTCTTGTCTGCCATCTGATCTCTATCGTTTCAGCAGCGATAACATACGTAGGCGGCTCTGTTTAGCAGGCCGGCGGCGTGGCCACCACCGCTGCGCGCTTCGACATCGCACACCGCACACCGCCCGATCGTCCGCACACCACGATGCCGGAGCGCATGCGGAATCATGGGCCGGCGCCATCGACGCCTGCAGGGAGCGTGCGCTCCCGGTAAAGCAGAGCTCGCTCCGGCAGTTCCTGGGCGCCTGCGCCGCGGTGCGAGGTGGCTACACGGCGCCGCACCGCTGAGGCCGCTACAGTACCCGACAGACAGCGCCTAGACTGACGCAGCCCGCCAGGATCGACGCGATGCATCAGGGTCGGCCATGCCGCTCTCCCGCTCCCAGAGCAGCCCCTGCGCTCGCTCGCCGCTCCCCGCTCCGGGCAGGGGTCTTCCAGGATGTCGAATGGCGCCTGATTCCGCCTCTTTGCGCTGTGTCACGCAGACTCCCGTACGACCCGGTTGACAGGGTTGGCGCGGCGCCCTACAAGGTCGGCAACCCTAACGCACACGTAAGGGTCAGGGTCCTCAAGATGAACACCCGGCATCACCTTCCTGTCGCCCACGAGCAAAGCATCGGCGGGCCCTTCGCGTCCAGCACGTCCCGGGCGGACGCACGCGCGGAGGCCCCCGACGGTGTCGATGGGGAGGAAGAGCGTCTCCTCCAGGTAGGGGACATCGCCAAGGCGACCGGGAAGACGGTGCGGGCCATCCACCACTACGAGGAGGTCGGGCTGCTCAGGCCGCACGCCCGCTCCAAGGGACGCTACCGGCTCTACGACCACGCGGCCCTCACCCGGGTGCGGTGGATCGGCAAGCTCCACGACCTCGGCCTGTCGCTGAGCCAGATCCAGCAGATCGTCTCGACCTGGGAGTCGTCCTCGTCAGCCCCCGGCGCCATGTCGCGGATCCGGGACGTCTACCAGCAGAAGCTCGAGGAGGTGCGGGAGCAGATCGCGCACCTGGAGACGCTCGAGCACGAGCTCATCGCGAGCCTCGCCTACCTCGACACATGCGAGACGTGCGACCCGGCAGAGCTCGTGGCCGCATGTACCCACTGCAACCTTCACGACAAGAGCCAGGCCGAGCCTGAGCTCGTCGCCGGGATCCGAGGCGGCAACGGGCACTGCCGCCAGGGCTCGAACCACCGCTGAGCGAGAACACCATGGGCATCCAGCTTCCGATCTACATGGACTATCACGCGACGACGCCGGTCGATCAGCGTGTGCTTGACGCCATGCTGCCGTATTTCAACGGCAAGTTCGGCAACGCCGCCAGCCGGAGCCACGTCTTCGGCTGGACGGCCGAGGAGGCCGTCGGCCACGCTCGCGAGACGCTCGCCAGGTTCATCGGCGCGTCGAACCCGAAGGAGATCGTCTTCACCTCCGGCGCGACCGAGAGCGACAACATCGCCATCAAGGGGGTCGCCGAGTTCTACAAGGACAAGGGCAACCACATCATCACGAGCGTGATCGAGCACAAGGCGGTGCTCGACACCTGCAAGCGGCTCGAGAAGCAGGGCTACGAGGTCACCTACCTCAAGGTCGACAAGTACGGGATGGTCGACCCGGACGACGTCGCCAGGGCGATCACCGACAAGACGATCCTCGTCTCGATCATGCTCGCCAACAACGAGGTCGGCACGATCCAGCCCATCGCCGAGATCGGCAAGATCACGAAGTCGAAGGGCATCCTCCTCCACAGCGACGCGGTGCAGGGGGTCGGCAAGATCCCCTTCAACGTCGAGCAGATGGGGGTCGACCTCGCGTCGGTGACGGCCCACAAGATCTACGGCCCGAAGGGCATCGGCTGCCTGTACGTGCGCAGGTCGAAGCCGCGCGTCCGCATCACCGCGCAGATGGACGGCGGCGGCCACGAGTTCGGCATGCGGTCGGGCACCCTCAACGTGCCCGGCATCGTCGGGTTCGCCAAGGCGGCCGAGATCCTCATCCAGGAGGGTGAGGCGGAGTCGGCGCGCATCCTTTCGCTGCGCGAGCGGCTCCGGACCCGGCTCTGGAACGAGCTCGACGCCATCCAGCTGAACGGCTCGCCCGACCGGCGGCTGCCGGGCAACCTCAACGTGTCGTTCAGCTTCGTCGAGGGCGAGGCCATGATGATGGCGATCAAGGACGTGGCGGTCTCCAGCGGCTCGGCGTGCACGAGCGCCAGCCTGGAGCCCTCGTACGTCCTCCACGCGATGGGCATCGGCGACGACCTCGCCCACTCGTCCATCCGCTTCGGGCTCGGGCGCTTCACCACCGAGGAGGAGGTCGACCACGTGGCTGACCTCGTGATCCGCAAGGTGAACAAGCTGCGCGACATGTCGCCGCTCTACGAGATGCACAAAGAGGGGATCGACCTCAACAGCGTGCAGTGGGCGGCCCACTGAGGAGCGGCGCCGGGGGACGCCGATCCGCCAGATCAAGACTCAAGAGAAGAAGGAACGGTCCAGGAGAGAGCCATGGCATATAGCAACAAGGTCATCGAGCACTACGAGAACCCCCAGAACGTCGGGACGCTCGATAAGAACGACGACCACGTCGGAACCGGGCTCGTCGGCGCGCCGGCCTGCGGCGACGTCATGCGCTTGCAGATCAAGGTCGGCGACGGCGGCGTCATCGAGGACGCGAAGTTCAAGACGTTCGGCTGCGGGTCGGCCATCGCGTCGTCGTCGCTCGCCACCGAGTGGCTGAAGGGCAAGACGATCGACGAGGCGGAGACGATCAAGAACAGCATGATCGCCGAGGAGCTCCACCTGCCGCCGGTGAAGATCCACTGCTCGGTCCTCGCCGAGGACGCGATCAAGAGCGCGATCGCCGACTTCAGGGCCAAGCAGCAGGCGAGGCAGGCGCTCGCCGGCACGGCGCCTGCAAGCGCAGGAAACGCGAGCACCGCCGAGAACACCGCGGCGGCGGACGCGGAGTAAGAGCGC
Source organism: Sorangium sp. So ce321 (assembly GCF_051530195.1). Lineage (NCBI taxonomy): Bacteria > Pseudomonadati > Myxococcota > Polyangiales > Polyangiaceae > Sorangium > Sorangium sp. So ce321. The sequence goes on from NZ_CP150329.1 coordinate 11,972,247, forward strand.
CGATCCTCCGGTCGGGGTCGGCCCACAGCACCGGAGCCGGAGCAAGGAGCAACGCCATGCAGAGCAGCGAGGAGACGACCACGACCCCGGCGGCGGACCCCGCCGGGGCCTACCCCGCGCCCGCCGCGACGGCGGACGCCGCGCGCGCGCACGCACACGACGAGCGCGCGCCGGCGGAGGCCAAGGCGAAGCGGACGCTCGCGGTGAGCGACGCCGCGGTCCAGGCGATCCGGGCTCAGCTCGCCAAGCGCGGCACGCCCGAGGGCGCCATCCGGGTCGGGATCCGCGGCGGTGGCTGCTCCGGGTTCTCCTACGTCATCGAGTTCGACGACAAGGCGCCCCGGTCCGGCGACCTCGTCCTGGAGTTCGCGGAGCCGGGCCAGGCCACGGTGCGCGTCCTCTGCGACAAGAAGAGCATCATCTACCTCGGCGGCTCGGTGCTCGACTGGGAGAAGACGCTCATGTACCAGGGCTTCAAGTTCAAGAACCCGCAAGAGGCGACGCGCTGCGGCTGCGGGCACTCGTTCACGGTGGCCTGAGGCCGCCGCCGCTCGCGCCCGCCCTCGCCGCCGAGGCGCCTCTCCCGAGCACGTCATGACCGATCCCTTCGATACCCTGGGCGTCGAGCCCCGGTTTGACCTCGACCTGCGCGCGCTGGAGCAGCGCCACCGCGACCTCTCGCGCGCGCTCCACCCGGACCGCTACGCCGGGGCGCCCGCGGCCGAGCGGCGGCTCGCGCTCGGCCGCGCGATCGAGGCGAACGACGCCCTGCGCGTCCTCAGGGACCCGATCCGCCGGGCCGAGGCGCTGCTCCGGCGCGCGGGGCTCGCGCAGGGCGAGGAGGGCGGGCAGAAGGCCTCCCCTGCCCTGCTCATGGAGATGATGGAGTCGCGCGAGGAGCTCTCCGACGCCGCGAAGCGGAGCGACGGCGCGCGGATCACGCGCCTCGGCGAGGCGATGCGGGCGCGCGAGCAGGCGAGCCTCGCCGCGATTCAGGCCGCCTTCGCCGCCGCGGCGGGGGACCCGGGGCAGCTGAAGGGCGTGCTCGCCACGCTGAGCGAGCTCCGCTACATCCGGCGCTTCCTCGATGAGGTGAGCGCGATCGAAGAAGAACTCACGGACCAGAAATGACCCTCCTCGAGATTTTCGACCCCAAGGCCAGGCCCAGCCCGATCGGCATCGATCTCGGGACGACGAACTCGCTCGTCGCCCGCGTGCGCGACGGCCGCCCCGTGGTCATCGACGACTGCAACGGGGAGCGCCTCGTGCCGTCGGTGGTTCACTACGACGAGCGCGGCAACGCCGTCGTGGGCCAGAGCGCGCGGCGGCTCGCGCAGAGCAGCCCGCGCGAGACGATCGTCAGCGTGAAGCGCTTCATGGGCCGCGGCGCGAGCGACCCGGAGACGCGGCGGCTCGGGCCGTACGAGTTCGTGGAGCCGAAGGGCCCCGAGGACGCGAAGAGCGTGCGCTTCAAGGTGCGGGACCGCGTCGTGACGCCCGTCGAGGTGTCGGCGGAGATCTTGAAGGAGCTCCGCACCTCGGCCGAGCGAGAGCTCCGGTCGGTGGGCGGCGCGGTGATCACGGTGCCCGCCTACTTCGACGACGCCCAGCGGCAGGCGACGAAGGACGCCGGCCGGCTTGCCGGGCTGGAGGTGCTGCGCCTGCTCAACGAGCCGACGGCCGCGGCGCTCGCGTACGGGCTCGACAAGCAGCAGAACGGCCTGTTCGTCGTCTACGACCTCGGCGGCGGGACGTTCGACATCACCGTCCTGCTGCTCGACAACGGGGTGTTCCAGGTGAAGTCGACCGGGGGCGACAGCGCGCTCGGCGGCGACGACATGGACCGGGCGCTCGCGGAGCGGCTGCTCGACGAGATGCGCGCGACCCGGCGCACGCCCGAGGTGGTGCGGCTCGCGCTCGACACCGCCCGCAGCATCAAGCACGCGCTGACCGACGCGGAGCAGGTCGAGATCGAGCTGCCGGTGCAGGCGGGCGGCGAGGCGGACGGGCCCGCGGGCGGCCCGGCGTCGAGGCTCGTCACCGTCACGCGCGCCGAGCTCAACGCGCTCATCGCGCCGCTCCTGGAGCGCACGGGCGTGGCCTGCCGCCGCGCCCTGCGCGACGCCGGCGTGGAGGCCCGGGAGCTCGACGGCGTGATCCTCGTGGGGGGCGCGACGCGCGTGCCCTACGTGCGGGAGTACGTGGCGAAGCTCTTCGGCAAGGAGCCGCTCAAGGACATCGATCCGGAGGAGGTCGTCGCGCTGGGCGCGGCCATCCAGGCCGACATCCTGGCCGGCTCGATGGACCGCGCGGACGAGGTGCTGCTGCTCGACGTGCTGCCGCTGTCGCTCGGCATCGAGACGATGGGCGGCGTCGCCGAGAAGATCTTGCCGCGGAACACGACGATCCCGGCGGGGGCGCGGCAGGTCTTCACGACCTACGCGGACAACCAGACCGGGTTCGACCTGCACATCGTGCAGGGCGAGCGGGAGCTCGCGGCCGACTGCCGGTCGCTCGCGCGCTTCGTGCTGAAGGGGATCCCGCCGATGCCCGCGGGCATGGCGCGGCTCGAGGTGACGTTCCGCGTCGATGCGGACGGCCTGCTCGGCGTGACCGCGCGCGAGCTGACGACCGGGGTCGAGCAGAAGGTCGAGGTCAAGCCGAGCTACGGGCTGACCGACGAGGAGGTGGAGAGCATGCTCCTCGCGGCGCTGGACCACGGCGAGGAGGACCTCGTCAGGCGGCGGCTCGTCGAGGCGCGCGTCGAGGGCGAGCGCGTGGCGATGGCGACGCGCAAGGCGCTCTCCGCGGACGCCGACCTGCTCGGGCCGGGCGAGCGCGAGGGGGTCGAGGGCGCGCTGAGCGCGCTCGACGCGGCGATCCGCGGGGACAAGCCGGGGCTGATCCAGGCGCGCACGGAGGCGCTCGACGAGGCGACGCGCGCGTGGGCGGGGCGGCGGATGGACCGCGCCGTGGCCAGGGCGATCGCGGGCAAGCAGGTCGAGGACGTCGAGGCGACGGTGGCGGCGGCGAGGGGCGTGGACGCGCACCTGGCCGAGCACGCAGGGAACGCGCCGGCCGAGGCGGGCGGCGCGAGCGCGGCGTCGACCGGCGCCGAAGCGAGGAGGAGCTGATGGCCAAGGTACGCTTTCTGGCGCACGGCCGCGCGTGGGAGACCGAGGTGCCGGTGGGCTCGACCGTCCTCCAGGCCTCGAAGGCCGTGGGCGCCCCGGAGGGTGACGCGTGCGGCGGCGTGTGCGCGTGCTCCACCTGCCACATCTACGTGACCAAGGGGCGCGAGCTCCTCGGCGAGGCCGAGGAGGACGAGGAGGACATCCTCGACAAGGCGTTCGACGTGCGGTCGGTGAGCCGCCTCGGCTGTCAGGCGAAGATCCTGAGAGACGGCGAGATCGAGGCGGAGATCTCCCGGGAGAGCCTCGACGCGTTCTACAACGAGCACCCGAACGTGAAGGACCCGCGCAAGGGCTGAGCCGCGCGCGCGACCCAGCTCCAGGCCGGCGGTCGGCCCTCGCTGCCGGCCTGGGCTAGGACGGCGGTCGCGCCTTCGCCGCTGGCGCCTTCGGCTCGCGCGGCGGGGGCGGCGGGTTGCGGAGCTTGTCGAGCTCGGTGCGCGCCTCGGTGGTGATGCGGCGCGCGATGTGGGCGAACGCCGAGGCGGCCTCCCTGGCGGGCGGCGTCGAGAAGATCGCGACGGCGTGCTGTGCGGCGGTCTTCCTGCCTACAGGGACGAGGAAGAAGGTCAGGGCGGCGAGGAGGAACACGACGCCGTTGACGAGGCGCTTGAAGAAGTCGCCGACCACAGAAGGCCAAGGCTAGACGGCGCGCGCGCGGGGGGCCCACTTCTCGGCAGCCGGGCGGCCCCACGCGCATCCGCCCCTTGCCGTGGCGCCCGGGGCTCACGACAAAAACGCACGGAACCTCGTCGGTCGACGCCGAGCAGCGGAGCCCGGGCGGGCCGGGCCCTGCGAGGCGTCGCGACGAGGAAGAGAGGGGGAGCTGCGATGTTCAAACCTGGTTCACTCATCGCCATGATGCTGGCAGCCGGCCTGTCGACCGCGGCGCTGCCGGCGACGAGCGGGGCACAAGGCGCAGCGGGGCAGCAAGGCCAGGCAGGCCAGCCCTCGCTGAGCAAGTCCGATCGCGAGTTCGTCGAGAAGGCCGCGCTCGGAGGGCTCCTGGAGGTGCGGCTCGGGCAGCTCGCGCAGCAGCGGGCCTCGAGCCCGGACGTGAAGAGCTTCGGGCAGCGCATGATCGACGACCACGGGGCCGTCAACAAGCGGCTCGCGGAGCTCGCTCAGCGCAAGGGCGTGCTCGTGCCGCAGGAGCTCGACCAGAAGCACCGCGAGAAGGTCGACAAGCTGTCCAAGAAGACGGGGGCCGAGTTCGACCGGGCCTACATGAGCGACATGGTCGACGACCACGAGGACGACGTCGAGGAGTTCGAGGAGGCCGCGAAGGAGGTGAAGGACGCGGATCTGAAGGGCTTCGCCGCCGCGACGCTCCCGAAGCTCCGGGAGCACCTCGCGCTGGCGAGGCAGATCAACGGCAAGGTGAAGGGGAAGTAGCGGCGCGAGGGCGTCTGCCGCGTGCCGCGCGTCGCGGTGCGCGCGGCCAGCAGCCGGCCGCTGACGGGCTCAGGCGACCACGCGCACGGCGCGCTCGGGCGCCTGCGCGGGCGGCGGGGTCGTTTTCGACCTCGCCGCGCCGCGGACCGGCGCGAGCCTGCCCCGGAGCTTCTGGTAAGCGGCCACGTCGACCGGCTCGCCCCGGACCCAGGCGCGGATGAACGGCACCACCGCGGGCTCCCAGGACGTCGAGAGGCGCAGGGCGAGGAACTCGCCGTAGAGGGCGGTGAAGAGCGTCTCGAGCTCCTCGATGAGGTACATGCGCTCGTAGAACTGCTCGTCCGCGGCGTCCTTGACGACGCTCGGGATCTTGACGCCCGAGAGCGCGAACGCGTCGGCGTTGAACAGGAAGGCGTACTCGAGCTCCCCGCGGGTGACGCGGACGCGCGCCTGCGAGGGGAGCTTGCCCTGGCGCAGCGCCTCGTGGGCCTCGGGGGCGCTGCTCGGCGCCGCGCCCTTGAGCCGGCTCTGCTCCTTCTCCTGGACGAGCGTGATCTGCCCCTCGAGCCAGAGCTCGCAGACGCCGAGGGCGTCGAGGGAGAAGCGGCCCTCGAAGAGCTCGCTCTCGAACCAGAGCCAGACCAGGAATTCACGGCCGACGAAGCGGCGCTGCTCGATCAGCTCGGCGAGACCCACAGGGCACCTCCAGCGGTGGATTCTGCGTGAAAGACAGTGGGCTTGAGGAGCTCGAAGGCGGTCTGCTGCTCGGCCGTCAGGCCGAGCTCGCGGGCAGCCGTGTAGGGGCTCTCGGGCACCAGATCGAGCTCGAACGTCTGCTCGAAGAGCTCGGCGAGCCCCTCGTGCGCGCGCGGCGACTGGTTCCAGAACCGCACGACGCCGGCCTCGAGGTTCCAGGAGAGGTCGACGACCTTCATCACCGGCATGAGCTGCGCGCGGAGCTTCCTCGACACGACGGTGCGGAGCTCCTCCTTCTCGCGCCGCCCGAGCTTCTCGCGCCCGCGCTTCGCGAGGTGCTCGCGCTCCGCCTCGGCGAAGTGCGCCTTGAAGAGCGCCGAGGGCACCTGCCAGCGATCGGTCCTGAGGCCGAGGTTCAGGTACGAGTTGAAGAAGAGCTTGCCGTGATCGAGCTCGCAATCGAGCGGGTTCTCGATGGAACACCACCCGGCGCGCTGCTCCGCGTCCTCCTCGACGGTGAGCGGCCGGAACGCCCGGAGCTGGATGCGCTCGACGAACCTGTCCCGGAACCCGTCCGGGAGGTCGCCGCGCACGTAGAACTTCGAGAATGAGATGGATCCTTTGAGTGCGCCCAAATGATCGTCCTTTCGTCTCGTGAGGGCACGGAGGTAGCCGAGCGGATCCGGGGGGTCAAAAAACCGGACGGGGCTCCTCGTCGCGGCCGCGGCGGGGGGGTCGCGGCCGCCGCCGGCGCCGTCAGAGCGGCTGCGCGAGCGGCGGGCGCAGCCAGCGGCCCGAGAGCGGACCCGTGAGGTAGTAGCGATAGCGGAGGAAATACGGCTGGTCGTCGGGCCCGCAGAACACGACGGTGGACCGCAGGAATCGACCGAAGGCGTCGCTGTCGGGCGTACCGGAGAGCCTGTGGCCGATGGCTGGCGCGGGTGTCGCGGGGAAGCCGGGGAATCGGCGCGGCGCGCCTTCCGAGAACCCGCGCGGCAACGCGCACGGCGCGGGCGAGGCGTGGCCTGGGGTCGAGGCCGCGCCGCCGGGACGGGGAGCGCCGGCCTCCTGGGGCTCAACCTCGGTCGGCTCCTCGGGCTCAACCTCAGTCGGCTCCTCGGGCTCAACCTGGGTCGGCTCCTCAGGCTCAACCTCGGTCGGCTCCTCGGGCTCAACCTCGGTCGGCTCCTCAGGCTCAACCTCGGTCGGCTCCTCAGGCTCAACCTCGGTCGGCTCCTCGGGCTCAACCTCGGTCGGCTCCTCGGGCTCAACCTCGGTCGGCGCGGCGTCGCAGCCCGGCGCGCCCAGCGCCGAGGAGAGAAGAACCAGCACAGACAACCCGCCGCAGATCGCCCTGGGCACCACCCAGCCTCCGTCCGCAAGGCAGCGGGACGCTCCGGCGGTCACGGCCGGCGCGCCGAGCTTGCCAGGGTGTCTAAGAGGAGCAACGGCGGTGCCGCCGCGCCTGCGCCACCGGGGTGCAGCGCGCGCTCTCGAGCGGCGGACAGCTCAGACGTTGAAGAGGAAGTGCGTGACGTCGCCGTCCTGGAAGACGTAGGTCTTGCCCTCGACGCGCAGCTTGCCGGCGGCGCGGATGGCCGCCTCGGTCCGGTGCTCGACGAGATCGTCGACCTGGTAAACCTCTGCCCGGATGAAGCCCTTCTCGAAATCGCTGTGGATGACCCCGGCGGCCTGCGGCGCCGTGCACCCGATCGGGATCGTCCAGGCGCGGATCTCCTTGGGGCCCGCCGTGTAATAGCTCTGGAGCCCGAGGAGCCGGTAGGCCTCTCGCGCGAGCGTCGCGAGCGCCGGCTCCTTCATGCCGAGGCTCTCGAGCATCTCCTGCCGCTCGTCGGGCGCGAGCTCGTTCAGCTCCGACTCGAGCTTGCTGCAGACCGGCACGACGCCGCTGCCTTCGGAGGCCGCGCGCTCCCGCACCTTCGCCGCGAGTGGGCCCGTACCGGAGACGTCGGCCTCGTCGACGTTCGCCACGTAGAGGACCTTCTTCGCCGTGATCAGGCCGAACGTCTTCACGACCTTCCGCTGCTCCTCGTCGAAGGAGAGCCCGCGGACAGGCTTGCCGGCCTGGAGCGCCTCGAGACACCGCTCCATGAGCGCGATCTTCGGGAGGAGCTCCTTGTCGCCCTTCGCCTGCTTCCGCGTGCGCTCCAGCATTCCCTCGAGCGAGCCGAGATCGGCCAGCATGAGCTCCGTCTCGATCGTGTCGATGTCGCGGAGCGGGTCGACGCCGCCGTCGACGTGCACGACGTCGGCGACCGTGAAGCAGCGGACCACGTGGAGGATCGCGTCCACCTCGCGGATGTGGCTCAGGAATTTGTTCCCGAGGCCCTCGCCCGTGCTCGCGCCGCGCACGAGCCCGGCGATGTCGACCACCCGCACCATGGCGGGGATGATCTTCTCGGTCTTGATGTACTTCGCGAGCGTGGTGAGCCGGTCGTCAGGGACAGGGACGGCGCCGACGTTCGGCTCGATGGTGCAGAACGGGTAGTTCTGCGCCTCGGCCTTGGCGGCCGTCAGCGCGTTGAACAGGGTGCTCTTGCCCACGTTGGGCAGTCCGACGATGCCGACCTCGACGCTCATGGCGCGCACGTCTAGCACAGGCAGGGTCGCGCGGCCCGACCCCCTGGCAGCGCATCCTCGAGAGATCTCCGGCGGTCGCGACGGCGTGATCGCCATGCTCCGAGACGCGGTCGCGCCGCCCGCCGACGCGCCCGAGCCGACGGCGGCGCGGCAGCCGGTCTGAGCGGCGGTCGATGGGACCCGATCCGTGGGCGCGACCAGGAGCCCCCCAGGAGCCTCGGCGCCTGCGCGGCGTCAGCCCGGTCGATTGATGAACTCAGTTCACAGATCCTCGTCCACGAGCCCGGATTGTGTACCGCAGCGTCCGGGTGCACCTCTCCATGCGCAACGGGACCTCCTGCCGGTCCCGGAGAGGAGAACGCCATGCGCGCCGTCGGATTCCACCGTTACCTGCCCATCGATCACCCCGAGAGCCTGCTCGACCTCGAGCTCCCGGAGCCGACGCCCGGACCGCACGACCTGCGCGTGCGGGTGCGCGCGGTGGCCGTGAACCCGGTCGACGTGAAGGTCCGGGCGCCGAAGTCCCAGGTCGAGAACCCGCCGCGCGTCCTCGGCTGGGACGCCGCCGGCGTCGTCGAGGCGGTCGGCGCCGAGGTCAGCGCCTTCCGGCCAGGCGACCAGGTCTACTACGCCGGGAGCATCGCGCGGTCGGGCAGCAACGCCGAGGTGCACCTCGTCGACGAGCGCATCGCGGCGCGGATGCCGCAGTCGCTCGGGTTCGCCGACGCGGCGGCGTTGCCCCTCACCGCGCTGACGGCGTGGGAAGGGCTCTTCGAGCGCCTCGGCGTCGATCGCGACGGGCGCGACGCCGGGCGCACGGTGCTCGTCATCGGCGGCGCCGGCGGCGTGGGCTCGATGGTGGTGCAGCTCGCCAAGGTTGCCGGGCTGCGCGTCGTGGCCACCGCGTCGCGCAAGGAGAGCCAGGCGTGGGCCCGCGCGCTCGGCGCGGACCTCGTCGTCGATCACCGCGCGCCGCTCCGCCCGCAGCTCGAGGCCGCGGGGCTGCGGCACGTGGAGCTGATCTTCAACACGCAGAGCACCGACGCGTGGTGGGACACGATGGTGGACGTCGTGGCGCCGCTCGGGCGCATCGTGGGGATCGTCGAGACCAAGGGGCCGATCGACCTCGGGAAGCTCATGTCGAAGAGCGTGAGCTTCGCGTGGGAGCTGATGTTCACGCGGTCCCTCCACGGGACCCCGGACATGGCCATGCAGCAGGAGATCCTCACGCGCGTGGCGGCGTGGGTGGACGAGGGGCGGCTCCGCACGACGCGTGGCCAGCACCTCGGCCAGATCAACGCGGCGAACCTGCGCGCCGCGCACGCGCACATCGAGTCCGGGCAGGCGATCGGAAAGCTGGTGCTGGAGGGGTGGGGCTGACCGCGAGGGCCGCCGCGCTGGCCGCAAGGGCCGCCGACCCGTCCGCGAGTGCCGACGGTCGAAGCAGGCAGGCCCGGCTGAGCCCGGGTGACCCGCGCGGCCATGTGGCTGCGGCCCGCGTGACCCGCGCGGCCTCGCGGCTGCGCGCACGGCCGAGGCGGTGCGTTCGAGCAGCGCTGCTACGCTCCAGCGACATGGCCGAGCCCACGTGGAAGAAGCTCGTCGACCAGCTGAAAAACGAAGGGCACAGGAGCCCTTACCTCGATCGCCTCCGGCAGCGCCTGCCCGCCTCGGGCCCCTCGGACATCGCCGGCGAGATCCTCCGGGAGATGGCCTCGGCGCTCGGGAGGTCCGAGGACAAGGTCAACGTCGCGCTGCTGGAGCTCGAGCTGCAAGGCAGGGCGCTCGACGCGCTCGCCCAGGGCGCGGCCCCGGGGGAGCGGGCGGCGAGGGTCGCGGCCTTCAACCGGCAGCGCGAGGCGGCCGCCCAGGCGCTCTGGGAGCTGCGCGTGCACCGGGAGGCGCTCGGGTTCCGGCGGAACGAGGACCTGGCCGAGCTGTATCCGATCCCGCCGAAGCGCGCGTAGCCGCCGCCCGTCACCCGAAGAACGCGCGGATGCCGGTCGCCACACGGTCGATCTCCTCGCCCGTGAGCTCGGGGAAGATCGGGAGCGCGAGCGTCTCGCGCGCGGCGGCCTCCGCGACCGGGAGAGCGCCGGCGGGCGGGCCGAGCGGCGCGAAGCAGGGCTGGAGGTGGAGCGGCACCGGGTAATAGACCTCGGTGCCAACGCCCCGCTCGGCGAGGAAGCTCCGCAGCGGATCGCGCAGGGACGCGTCGTCCAGGCGGATGACGTACTGGTTGAACGTGTGCCCGGCGGCACCGGCGTCAGGCAACGAGATGGGCAGGCCCGCCCCGCCGAGGAGCGCCGCGTACCGCGCGGCATGCCCGCGGCGCCGCTCGAGGAGCGCGCCGACGTGCGGGAGCTTGCGCCGGAGGAGCGCCGCCTGGAGCGCGTCGAGCCGGAAGTTGCCGCCGACCAGTGTGTGCTGATGCTTCTTGCGAGCCCCCTGGGCGCGCAGCGCCCGGACGCGCTCGGCCAGGTCGTCGCGATCCGTTGTCACGAGCCCGCCGTCGCCGAAGCCGCCGAGGTTCTTGGTCGGGAAGAACGAGAAGCACCCCAGCAGCCCGAGCGCGCCCGCGCGGCGTCCGGCGCGCTCGGCGCCGAAGGCCTGGGCCGCGTCCTCGATGATCGGCAGGCCACGGCTGCCCGCGACGGCGAGGAGCTCGTCCATCGGGGCGCAGTCGCCGAAGAGGTGGACCGCGACGACCGCCCGCGTGCGCGCGGTCAGGGCGCGCGCCAGGGAGGCGGGATCCAGGTTGAGCGAGCCGGGGAGCACGTCCGCGAAGACGGGCCGCGCGCCGGTGCGATGGATGGCGCCCGCGGTCGCGAAGAACGTGTACGCGGGGCACACGACCTCGTCGCCCGCGCCGACGCCGAGCGCCATCAGCGCGACGAGCAACGCGTCGGTGCCGGACGAGACGCCCACGGCGTGCCGCACGCCGAGGTACGCGGCGCACGCCGATTCGAAGGCGTCGACCTCCGGGCCGAGGATGTAGTGGCCGCTGCGCACGACCGACTGGAACACGGCGGTGAGCTCGTCCTGCATGGCGAGATCGCCGCGGGCGCGGTCGAAGAAGGGAACGGGCGGCGGCGTCATTCCTCGGTGTCCTCTGGCGCGGCGAGTTCGCGGTAGCGACGCGCGGCCGCGGCGCGGGGCGCAGGGAGCGGCGCGTCCTCGTCGAGGTCGAGGCAGCGGACAGTGTCGCCGCGGCGCTCGTAGAGGTAGCCGCTCTCGGGGCAGCGCATCAGGCCGTCGGGCGCGGCGACGAGCTTGTGGCCGTGACGGCTCATCCAGCCGGTACGCCGGGCCGGCACGCCGGTGACGAGCGCGTAATCGGGGACGTCGCGGGTGACCACGGCGCCGGCGCCGATGAAGGCGTGGCGGCCGATCGTGACGCCGCAGACGACGGTGGCGTTGGCGCCCACCGTGGCGCCGCGGCGGATGCGCGTCGCGTCGAGGAAGGCGCGGCGGTCGACCTGGGCGCGCGGGTTGATGACGTTGGTGAGGACCGCGGACGGGCCGAGGAACACGTCGTCCTCGACGAGGGTGCCGTCATAGACCGACACGTTGTTCTGGATCCGGACGCCATCGCCGATGACGGCGCTGCCCGCGACGAAGACGTTCTGCCCGAGGACGCAGGCGCGGCCGATGCGCGCGCCCGCCGAGACATGGCAGAAGTGCCATACCTTCGTCCCGTCGCCGATGTCGCAGGGCTCGTCGATGCACGCGGACGGGTGCGCGAAGAACCGCCTCCCGGGCTGGCTCATGGCGTCGCCTCCGCCGCGCCCGAGGCGCTGCCCGCCGGCGCGGCCCAGAGCCCCCAGGCGCCGCGCGTCGCGAGCGGCGGGCCGGCGAGGTCGATCACGGACGGCCTGACGCGCCCGAGGAGGTACGCCGCGCCGACGTCGGCGGCGCGGCGGGCGAGCGACGCAGGGTCGTCGAAGCTCGAGGGGACCGGGGGGTCGCGCGGGTCGATCGAGCGGTCCGGGTGCGCGCTCCCGGGGCGGCCCAGGGCGGCGAGCGTCGCGAGGTGGCCGTAGTCGACGACCTCGACGAGCAGGGGCGCGGAGGGCGGCGTGAGCTCCGCGGCGGCGCGGCCGATGGCGACCTCGTCGGTGCGCGGGTTGAAGTGCTCGCGGCGCAGGTGGGGCCGGAAGAAGACGCCGAGGAAGAGCACCACCAGCAGCGCGCCGCCGAGCGCCCGCCGCGCCCCCGGGGAAGCGCCGCGGAAGGCACGCGCGGAGAGATCCCCCACGGCGAGCGCGAGCAGGAGCAGGGCGAGGAGGGTCGCGCGCTCGGGGTGGTGCGTGGGGGCGCCGTCACGCACGAGGGCGAGCGAGAGCGCCGCGATCTGGAGGGCCGCGACCGCGCCGGGGAGCGCGTACGGGCGAGCGGCGCGGAGGAGCGGCGGGAACGGGCGGGCCGGCCTCATGGCCTGGCGCGCGGCGCCGCGGCGCGCGCGCCAGGCGATGAGGGCGAGGGCAACGGGGCTCAGGAAGAGCTCCGGCTCCTCGCGGACCATCGCGGCGGGGTACGCGAAGAGCCGCAGCAGGGTGCCGTCGCCGCCGCCGGGGCTGACCGCGTTGCGGTAGGAGGCGACGCGGGCCAGGAAGTGCAGCGCGTCGCCGTGGGCGACGCGGTTCCACACGACCCACGCCACGGGACCGGCGAGGGCGACGACCGCCGCGAGCGAGAGCTTCGCCTGCGCGGCGCGGCCCTGGCCGAGGCGCGCGGCGGCGAGCAGCGCCATCGCCGCGAAGACGACGGCGACGGGCCAGGGCTCGTACCGGGAGAGCGTCGCGATGACGAGCGCGAGCGCGCCGAGGAGGGCGCGCCCGGCCGGCGGCGCGGGCCCGGCCGGCGGCGTGACGAGCGACGCGACGGCGAACAGCGAGAGGGCCGCGGTCGGCAGCTCGGGGACCGTCGCCACGCCGAGGCAGGCGCTCCAGGGAAAGGCGCCGGCGAGCAGCGCGCCGGCGAGCGCGGCGCGGCGGTCGCCCGTGATCCAGCGGGCGGAGACGTGGACGAGCGCCGCCGACGCGAGGCCGAGCGCGAAGGCGACGGCGCGGGCGACCTCGAGGGTCGGCGCGAAGACGCGCCCCAAAACGCAGAAGAGCGCGCCGTTGAGCCAGAAAGGGACCGGCAGCCAGCTCGTCCCGGTCGGGTCGAGCCGGGGCGCGTGGGCCCACGCCTGCGCGAGGACCACGCGCGCGAAGTCGTCATCGCTCACCGCCCGGAAGCCGAGCGCGAGGACCAGCGCGGAGACAGCCGCCTTGGCGAGGACGACGAGGGCAAGGTCGCGCGCGAAGGGGGCGGCGGAGGCCGTTGCCCCTCCCTCAGGCGACCCCGCACCGCGCGCCCCGCCCGCCTCCCTCCCCGGCGCGGGAGCGGGCCGTAGCACGCGGGCCTACTTCTCCTGGGATCGCTCGAACTCGCGCAGCTCGCGATCGCCCGCCGACGAGAGGTAGGCGAGCGACACGCTCGTGGCCATGAAGACGGCGGCGCAGATGGCCGTGAGGCGGGTCATGAAGTTGCCCGCGCCACGGCCGCCGAACACCTGCGCCGTGGCGCCGCCCATGGCCGAGCCCATCCCGCCCCCGCGCCCCTGCTGGAGGAGCACGACGAGGATCAAGAACAGGCAGACGAACACGTGCACGATGTTGAGGAGCGTGTGAAGCATCGGCGTCTTTCTGCTGGGAGATTCTGGCCTGCGCGGGGGGGCAACCCGGGTGAGGGCAGGCCGGCGCTCCCGCGGTGAGGCGAGAGCGGCCCGCGATCTACCCCTGTTCCGCGCGCTCCGCCAGTCGGTGCGCGGCCTCGACGATCTTGGCGAAGCCGGCGGCGTCGAGCGAGGCCCCGCCGACGAGCGCGCCGTCGATGTCGTCCTGGGCGAGCAGCGCCTCGGCGTTGTCGGCCTTGACGCTGCCGCCGTAGAGGACGCGCGTGACGGAAGCGAGGTCCTCCGACGCCTTCGCGAGCAGCCCGCGGATGAACGCGTGGACCTCCTGGGCGTCCTCGGCGCGCGCGACCTTGCCCGTCCCGATCGCCCAGACCGGCTCGTAGGCGATGACGCCGAAGCCGGGCTGCTTCGCGAGCTCGTCGAGGAAGGCGCGGACCTGGCGCTCGACAACGGCGAGCGTCTCGCCCGCCTCGCGCTGCTCGAGCGTCTCGCCGACGCAGACGATGGGGCGCAGCTCGGCGGCGATCGCCGAGGCGACCTTCCGGGCGACGGACTCGTCGGTCTCGGCGAACAGCTGCCGCCGCTCGCTGTGGCCGAGGATGACCCAGGTCGCGCCCGCGTCCTTGAGCATGCCCGAGGCGATCTCGCCGGTGAACGCCCCGGAGACCTCGGCGCTCATGTTCTGCGCGGCGATGCCGACCTCGCTCTTCGCCTCCGCGAGCTCGTGGGCCACGGCGGCGATCGCGGTGAACGGCGGGGCGACCACCACCTCGGCCCGGGTGAGCTCGCGGGTCGCCTTGGCGACGGCCGCCGCCAGCGGGCAGGCGTCCTGCCCCCCGGCGTTCATCTTCCAGTTGCCGGCGATGAGCGGACGCCGCGGGGCGGCGCCCGTGTCGCCGGGCGTCCCCCCATCGTTGACGGGCTTCACTCGCTCACCTCGACCGACCGGAGGGCCTCGACGCCCGGCAGCTTCTTGCCCTCGATGAGCTCGAGCGAAGCGCCGCCGCCGGTCGAGATGTGGTTGAAGCCCTGGGCGATCTGCTCGCCGGCCACCTTGACCGCCGCCGCGCTGTCGCCGCCGCCGACCACCGTGAAGCCGGACGCGCTGCTCATGATGCGCGCGACGTCGAACGTGCCCCTGGAGAAGGCCGGCGTCTCGAAGAGGCCCATGGGGCCGTTCCAGAACACCGTCTTGGCCTTCTCGATCGCGTTGCCGAAGAGCTCGACCGAGCGGCGCCCGATGTCGAGCGCCATCGTGCCCTCGGGGATGGAGTCGACCGACGCGGGCTCGCCCTCCGTCGCGTCGATGCCGGAGGCGACGACCACGTCGACGGGCAAGAGGAGCTGGATGCCGCGATCGCGCGCCTTGCTCATGATCGTGCGCGCGAGCGGGAGCTTGTCCTCCTCGATCCGGCTCTTCTGCACGTTCTTGCCCTGCGCGGCGAGGAAGGTGTTCGCCATCGCGCCGCCGATGCACAGGGTGTCGACCACGTTGAGGAGCGCCTCGACGACGTCGATCTTGTCGGAGACCTTGGCGCCGCCGAGGACGGCGACGTACGGCTTCTCCGGGCGATCGATGAGCCGGCTCAGGGCCTTGAGCTCCTTCAGCAGGAGGAGGCCGGCGGCGCGCTCGCGCACGAGGCGCGGCAGCGCGTGCACCGACGCGTGAGCGCGGTGCACGGCGCCGAAGGCGTCGTCGACGTAGACGTCGCAGAGCTCGGCGAGCTGGCGCGCGAAGCCCTCGTCGTCCTTCTCCTCCTCCGGGTGGAAGCGGAGGTTCTCGAGGAGGCAGATCTGGCCCGCCCGGAGGTCGTAGATGACCTTCTTGGGCGAGTCGCCGATACAGTCGTCCGGCAGGTGGACCTCGTAGCCCGTGAGCTCACTGAGCCGCCCCCCGCACGGCTCCAGCGAGAGCCCCTCGGTCTTGCCCGGCTTCGGGCGGCCGAGGTGCGACGCGAGGATCACCTTCGCGCCCGCCTCCACGGCGAGCTTGATCGTCGGGATCGCCTCGCGGATGCGCGAGTCGTCCGTGATCTTGCCCGTCTTCTTGTCGAGCGGGACGTTGAAGTCGACGCGGATGAAGACGCGCTTGCCGCTGAGGCCGGCGGCGTCGCCGGCCGCGGCGAGGTCCTCGATGGAGCGGATTCCGGTGAGCTTCACGGCGCTACACGCCCTTCTTCGCCACGAGCTGCGCGAGGTCGATCATGCGGTTCGAGAAGCCCCACTCGTTGTCGTACCACGAGAAGATCTTCGCGAAGCGGTCGCCGAGGACCGACGTCATGGTGGCGTCGAACGTGCTGGACGCGGGCGAGCCGATGAAGTCGCCCGAGACGAGCTCCCGCTCGGTGTAGTTGAGGATGTCCTTCATCGGACCCTGGTCGGCGGCCTGCTTCATCGCGGCGTGGATGCTCTCCTTCGTGATCGGCTTCTCGGTCTCGAGGGTGAGGTCCACGAGCGAGACGTCGACCGTGGGGACGCGGATCGCGAGGCCGTCGAACTTGCCCTTGAGCGACGGGATGACCTCGGAGAGCGCCTTCGCGGCGCCGGTGCTCGAGGGGATCATGTTGACCGCGGCGGCGCGGGCGCGGCGCAGGTCGCCCTTGCGGTGCGGGATGTCGAGCAGGTGCTGGTCGTTCGTGTACGAGTGGACCGTCGTCATCAGGCCGCGGACGATGCCGAAGTTGTCCAGCATCACCTTGGCGATGGGGGCGAGGCAGTTCGTCGTGCAGGAGCCGCACGAGATCACCGTGTGCTTCTGCGCGTCGTAGAGCTCGTCGTTCACGCCCATGACGACCGTGAGGTCGTGGCCCTTGGCCGGCGCGCTGATGATCACGCGCTTGGCGCCCGCGTTGATGTGGCCGGCGGCCTTCGCCTTGTCCGTGAAGAGGCCCGTGCACTCGAGGACGATGTCGACGCCGAGGCTCTTCCACGGGAGCTCGGCCGGGTCCTTCAGCGCGAGGACCTCGATCTTCTGGTCGCCGATGCTGATGTGCTTGTCGCCGGAGCCGACCTTCGCCGCCTTGAACTCGCGGTGGATCGAGTCGTACTGGAAGAGGTGGGCGAGGGTCTTCGGATCCGTCAGGTCGTTGATGGCGACCAGCTCGATATCCTTCACGCCGCGCTCGACGAGCGCGCGGACAATGCAGCGTCCGATGCGTCCAAAACCGTTAATTGCGATCTTCGTCGCCATCACGAACTCCTGGGAAAGTGGCCGGTCGCGATACGTAGTCACCTCGCGCGCGACGGTCAAGCAAAGCTCTCCGCGCACGCAAGACGAGCGTTCTCGGGGAGCCGCACTGGCGGCGCCGCGACCGGCTGGCCGAAGGAGGTGTGGGGTGGGGAGCGCTCGGAGGGAAGAGGGCTCGGTGGGCGTTCGCGCGCGCTCGCGCTCCGTCGCGCGGCCTCGGTGCGAGGCGGCGCTCGGCTCAGAGGCCGAGGAGCTTGACGAGCGTTTCGCGGCTCGCGAGGCCGACCTGTACCCCCTTCTTCTCGCCGCGCTCGAACACCATCACCGTCGGAACGCTCCGCACCCCGTACTTGCGGGTGGTATCCGGAGCGTTGTCGATGTCGAGCTTGGCGACCTTCACCCTGCCCTGGAAATCGTCCGCGATCTTGTCGACGATCGGGGCGAGCGCCCTGCAGGGCCCGCACCAGGTGGCCGTGAAATCCACGAGGACGGGGACGGAGGATTGCAGGACCTCGGACTCGAAATTCTGGTCGGTGAGGGTGTGAACGTTCTGGCTCGCCATGTCTGTCTCCGTCGGTGCCGCGCTGTTCAGGTTCGGGGTAGCGCTCGTGTGCCGGGCGCTACCCCACGAGTGACCGAGGCTGCTCCAGCCGGTCGGCCCGATGCAGAGCGAACGCCCTGTCGGGAAGGGAAAGTAACTGGCGCGCACGCCTCCGGCAACCGCAAGGAGCCGGGTGCGCGCCCCGCGGTGCCTTCCGCCCGCGCGCTCGTTTTGGTAGATCGCTCGGCCCGGATGTCGTCGGACGAGATCACCCCGAAGCACCTGCGGCGCCTGCGGGCCCGCGGCGCTCCCGCGACGGCGACCGGCGGCCACGACGTCGAGGAGACCTGGCGGCAGACGGTCCGAGGGCTCGTGGTGCCGGTCGGGTGCGCCTTGACGCTCGCCGCGCTGCGCGCCGCCTGCGCCCGGCTGACCGAGGTGGCCGAGCGGCAGCAGCTGGCGCTCGTCGAGGAGCCGCTGTTCGGCCTGAGGGGCGACCCCGGCGAGGCTCCGCCGGACCGGTGGGACTACGAGGCGGTGCTCCCGGTCCGCGGCGCGGCCAGGCCGGAGGGCGACGTGACGGTCGCGCGCGTCGAGGGCGGGCTGCACCTCGCCGCGATCACGCCGCGCGGCCTCGACGATCTGAAGAGCCTGTATGGCCACCTGCTCGGCAAGGTCCTCCCCTCCAGGAAGCAGCGGCTGGCGCGGCCGTACATCCTCCACCGGGTGCACGGCCTCACCGGCCGCCAGGGGCGCGAGCCCGACGAGGCGGTCGCGGTCTATGTGCCGGCGGTGCTCTCGATGAAGCCGGTGCCGGTGCCGGCCGACGAAGCGGAGGGCTGAGCGCAGAGCCCGCGGGCGCGGCGCGCGACGCCGCACGATGCGCGCGACCGCGCGTCCCCGCGTCTGCCCGCGCCGAGCCGAGCCAGCATGGCCCCCCGAACCCTCGTCATCACGCCGACGTACAACGAGCGGGACAACCTCGCCGAGTTCGTGAGCTCCGTCCTCGCGGCGGTCCCGGACGCGCACGTGCTCGTCGTCGACGACGCGTCGCCGGACGGGACCGGCGCCCTCGGCGACGAGCTCGCCGCGCGCGACGGGCGCGTCCGCGTGCTCCACCGCCCGGCCAAGCTCGGGCTCGGCACGGCTTACCTGGAGGGCTTCCAGCGCGCGCTCGACGGCGGCTACGACGTCGCGCTCGAGATGGACGCGGACCTCTCGCACGACCCGGGATACCTGCCCGCCTTCCTCGACGCGATCGCGCGGGGCGCCGACGTGGTCCTCGGCTCGCGCAACATGCCTGGGGGCGGCGTGGAGGGCTGGGGCCTGGGGCGGCACGTGCTCTCGAAGGGCGGCTCGCTCTACGCGCGGACGATCCTCGGCGTCGGCGTCCGCGACCTGACGACCGGCTACAAGGCGTTCACCCGGCGCGCGCTCCTCTCGCTCGACCTCGGCAGCGTGCGCTCGAACGGCTACGCCTTCCAGATCGAGACGACCTACCGGGCGCTCCGCAAAGGGCTCCGCGTGGTCGAGGTGCCGATCGTGTTCGTCGACCGCCGCGCAGGCCACTCGAAGATGAGCCGGAGGATCTTCGCCGAGGCGATCGTCGAGGTCTTCCGCCTGCGCATCGACGCCGAGCTCGGGCGCATCTGAGCGGCGCGCGACGTCCGCGCACCGCGCAGATGCGCCCAGGCGCGCGCGGCGCTCAGCGCTTCGCCGCGCGCGGCGGCCGCGACGCGGCGTCCGACCCGGCTTCCTCGTCGGCCTCGAGGTCGTCGAACTCGTCGTCGAGGTCGTCGTGGATGCGCGCTCGCCCGGCGGCCTCCTGCTCGTCGACGCGCACGCGCGCCGGCGCTCCGTGGCCGTGCTGGGCGGCGCCTTCCGGCGCGGGGCGCCCGCGGACGGCGCGGGTCGCGCGGAGCAGCGCGAGCTGGGCCGCGCGGCCGGCCCTGCGCACGTTCGGCGCGGCCTCTTCGCGCAGCACCCGGCCGAACACCAGCGACAGCAGCGTCAGCACCGTCGGAACGACCACGCCGAGCGCGAGGCCGACGGCGATCCGCGCGACGGTGAGGCCGAACAGCGCGCCCACCAGCGGCAGGCCGTCCAGGCCGCGCCAGGGCTCCCCGTGCCCCTCCTGCCTGCGCGCGCGCTTCTCCGCCTTGCGGGCACGCCGCTCCGCCCTGCGCGCGTCGCGGTACACCTTGCGCGCGTCGCGCTCCGCCTTGCGGGCGTCGCTGTACGCCTTGCGCGCGTCGCGCTCCGCGGCGGGGCCGGCGCGCGGCCGCTCGGGAGGCGCCCCGCGCGCGTCGAGCCCCGCGAGGAGCGGCGCGATGCGCGCGGCGCGGCGGTCCGGATCGGGCTCCAGCATCGCGGACAGGGCCTGGACGAGCCGCGTATCCGCGCGGCCGCCGAGGGCCGCGGGCACGTCGATCGCGAGCCCCCGGTGCGGCAGGTTCTCCGGCTCCTCGCCGGTCAGCAGGCAGAGCGCTGTCGCGCCGACCGCGTAGACGTCCGACGCGGGCAGCGCGCGGCCCTGGAACTGCTCCGGCGCCATGTACCCGAACGTGCCGACCACGGTGCTCCCGCCCTCGGGGCGCATGCGATCGCGGACCGCTCCGAAATCGACGATCGCGAAGGAGCCGTCCGGACGGCGGATCACGTTGTTCGGCTTGATGTCGCGGTGGATGACCGGCGGCGCGCGCCCGTGCAGGTAGTCGAGCACGCCCGAGGCGTCCCGCAGGAAGCGGAGGATCTCGTCCCGGCCGAGCACCGCGCGACGGCGACGCATCGCGCCCAGGCTCTCGCCGTCGATCTTATCCATCACGAGGAAGAGCGCTCCGTCCTCCTCGAAATGATCGAGGTAGGCAGGCAGGCTGGGGTGCGAGAGCGAGGCGAGCACCCGCGCCTCGCGCTCGGCGAGCTCCACGCCCTTCCAGCTCGCGGCGCCGCGGACCTGGAACCGCTTGATCGCGACGAGCTTGCCGAGCCGCTTGTCGACCGCCTCGAGCGTGTGCCCCTGAGCCCCTTCGCCCAGGGCGCGCGTGATCACGTAGCGCCCGTCGCGCAACGCCTGGCTCGGCTCGGCACCCATCGCCGACCGAGGGTACACCGCCCGAGCAGCGACACCAGCGCGAAGCCGCGGGGGCGCGGGCCTGTCCAGGCGCGCTCGTCCGGGCGCGCGCGGCTGGACGAGCGCGCCGTCGCAGGGCGCTCTGCTAGAGTCCCTCGCGATGTCCCTGGTCCTCGTCCTCGTCGCGGCGCTCGCGGTCACCTACGTCCTGTCGGGGCTGCGTCAGATCAACCAGTGGGAGGCCGCGCTGCGCTTCACGCTCGGCAAGCTGACCGGCCGCGTCACGCCCGGCGTGACGCTGTTCCTCCCTGGGCTGCAGGAGCTCCGGCGCATCGACACGCGGATGAAGAACCGCGATCTCCTCCAGCAGATGGTGATCACGCGCGACAACGTGACCACGATGGTCGATGCGGTCGTCTACTACCGCGTCGTCGACCCGGAGAAGGCCACGCTGGCCGTCGAGAACTACGAGACGGCGATGAAGGACCGCGCGAAGGTCGTGCTGCGCGACGTGGTGGGCGAGACGCGGCTCGACGAGCTGCTCGCGCACCGCGAGGAGGTCGCCGCCAAGGTGCGCGCGCAGGTCGAGGCGGTGGCGGCGGCGTGGGGGCTGCACGTGGAGATGATCGGGCTCCAGGACATCGCGCTGCCGCCGCAGATGCAGGAGGTGCTCGCGAAGGGGGCCATCGCCGAGCGCGACCGGCGCTACGTGGTCATCAAGAGCGAGGCCGACGTGGAGAGCGCGAAGAACTTCGCCGAGGCGGCGAGCATCCTCGCGCGCTCGCCAGGGGCGATGGAGCTCCGGCGCTTCGAGGCGCTGGCGAACCTGAGCCAGGGCAACACCAAGGTGATCTTCGACCTCGCGAAGCCGTACGACGACGTGCGGCACGCGGCGGTGGCGATGGCCGAGGCGGCCGTCACGGAGGCGAGGCCCGCGCGCGTCGTGGAGGGGCAGCGCGCGGTCGACGCCGAGGCGCAGCGCGAGGCCGAGGCCGCGCTCGAGGCGGACGCCGCGCTCGAGGAGCAGCGGACCGCGCGGCGCGGGCGCATGGGCGGGGCGTGATCCCGGCGCTGACCGCGCTGAAGGCGGCGGCCGCGGCGCTGCTCGAGGCGCGCGGCGATCGCGGGCTCGCCGCCCTGGTCGGCGGCGCCGAGCTCGCGCTGGCCGGGCCGCCCGAGCGGTGGACCCTGGGGTCGCGCGCGGTGAGCGCGTCGCGCCTCTCGCTGGCCGTGGACGCGCCGGCGTTCGCGGCGCTCACGGGGGACGCGTCCCGCCTCGCGGCGGTGAGGGAGGCGTTCGCGAGCGCGGTCCGCACGCCGGAGACCGAGCTCGCCGACCTGTCGCTGCTGCTGCGCCTGCCCGGCGTCGGGCGCGGGTGGAACCAGGTGTACCGGGAGGCCGCGCTGTCGGACGCGCCGGAGCGGCCGCACCCCGATGCGGTCCTGGGCGGCGCGGCGGCGCTGCTCGAGGCGTCGGGCGACGCGCCTGGCGCGGCGATGCTCCGCCGCGCCAGGCTCGAGGCAGCGCAGGTCCCGAGCGGCGGCGGGGTGGCGCTGGTCCGCTGCGTGGTGCGACTCGACCCGGCGGACCTCGCCGCGCTCGACCGCGACGGCGAGCGCGCGGAGCGGCTGCGGCGCGCCGTGCGCAGCGCCGGCACGCGCGCCGCCGAGGCGGTCGCGTCCGTGGAGCTCGCCGCGGCGCTCCACCCGCTCGGCTCGGCGCGCCACGCGGGCGGCGCGGGCGGCGCGGCACCGGGCCCGCTCGGCGCGGCCGTCGCCCCGGAGGCGCGGCTCGCGCGGGCGCTCGAGGCGCGCGGCGCCGTCGTGGTGCCCGTCTCGCGCGACGAGGGAGGTCCGGGCGGCGGGGGCGTGGAGCTCGCCGTCGTGGCGTCCGGAGAGCTCCTGCGCGTCCGGATCGCGGCCGCCCCCGGCCAGGGCGGCTGGAGAGCGGAGGAGATCCGCGCGATCACGGTCGCTGCCCACGACCTGGCGATGCCGGAGCGGGCCGGGGAGCTCGCCGCGCTGATCTGCGGGGGCGACCTCGTGTGACGAGCGACGCGCCGGCCTGCGCGCGCGGCGCGGCCCTCGGGAGCGCTGCGCGCGCAGTCCGGCGCGGTGCCCGCGCTACGCTCCCGCCCCGGCGCGCAGGCCGGGCCCGTGGATGCGCCGGAAGGTCAGGTTGATGCGGGGCCCCACGCCGCGCTGCTTCGGCACGCCGTGCCGGTGGTGGTGCTGGGTGGTCCCGCCCATCACGAGCAGGCTCCCGCCGCCGAGCTCCAGATCGATCGCGGGCGCGTCCTTCCACTTGCCGGCGGGCTTGAGGATGAAGCGGCGCGGCGCGCCGAGCGACACGGAGGCGATCACCGGGTTCGGCCCGAGCTCCTTCTCCGCGTCGGCGTGGAAGCCCATCGAGTCGGCGCCGCTGCGGTAATAGTTCAAGAGGACGCTGTTGAACGTGGGGCTCGGCGCGCGCGACGGCTCGACCCCGGGGAGCTCCGCGCACGCGGCCTCCACGCGCGCCCTGAGCTCGGCGAGCGGCGGCGACCAGGGCTCGGGCGCCAGCGTCAGCCCCGAGTAGGTGTAGACCGCGCCGGGGTCGCCGTACCACGCCGACAGCCGCGGCTGGAGGTGCTCGTTGCCGAAGAGCTTGATCTTGTCCTGCCGCCACGCGACCCCGTCCCGCAGCGCCTCGAACAGCGCGTCCGCCCCCTCGCGCGGGAGCCATGGATCGAGGAGCGCGAACCAGCCGCCCTCGACGAGGTGCTCGATTCGCTTGCGCACGAGGACCGACTAGCGCTCTCGCCGCGCGCGCGCCAGGCAGCACCGAGATGGCGTACCGCGCTTGCTTCTCGACGATCGTCGAGAGCAGGCTGCTCATGACGTCGCGGTGCGGGCATTGACGGTGCGCCTCCTGGCGCGCTCTCCGAGCGCACGGGCCCATCCTGGGGCTCCGTCCTCGCCTGTTCAGGAGCCCTATGGAATTCGATCTCGTCGTTTCACGGGGGACGGTCCTCGATGGCAGCGGCCAACCTCGTTACGTGGCGGACGTGGGGATCCAGAATGGCAAGATCGCGGCGATCGCCGGGCCAGGCGCGCTCGAGGGCGGGCGGACGCTCGACGCCGGCGGCCTCGCTGTCGCGCCCGGCTTCATCGATATCCACTCGCACGTCGACTGGCTCCTCTCGCTGCCGGATCACGAGGAAGTCCTTGCGCCGATGGTCGCCCAGGGCATCACGACCGTCGTGGCGGGCAATTGCGGGCACTCCCCTGCCCCGGTCACCGACGCGTCCATCCCGCTGGTGGAACACGCGGCGGAGATCCTGAAGGACGGAGATCTCGCCTATCCGTGGCGATCGATGGGCGAGCTCCTGAGCGCGCTCGAGGGCGGCGGCCTGCTCGTGAACGCGGCGCTCCTGGTCGGCCACGGCACGCTCCGCCAGGCCGTGATGGGCAACCGCGCCGCCGCCCCGAGCCCGAGGCAGCTGCAGGAGCTCTGCTCGCTGGCGCGCGCATCGCTCCGCGAGGGAGCGTTCGGGCTCTCGGCCGGACTGGCCTATACGCCCGGCGTCTTCTCGCGCAAGGACGAGCTCCTGACCCTGCTGCGGACGGTGGCTGACGAGGGCGGCGTCTTCACGGTCCATGGCCGCGCCTACACGTGGGTGTCGCCCTTCTACAAGCCGCTGCTCTTCGGCCCGCCGCACAACCTCCGCTCCGTCCGCGAGCTGCTCGGCCTCGCCGAGGAGAGCCGCGCGAGGATCCAGCTCTCGCACCAGATCTTCATCGGCCGGCGCACGTGGCCCACGGCTCCCTCGGTGCTCCGCGCGATCGAGCAGGCCGTGGACAGCGGGGTCGACGCCGCGTTCGACGCCTTCCCCTACACGGTCGGCAACACCACGGTGAACGCCCTCTTCCCTGCCTGGGTGCTCGATGACTTCCGCGCCCGCCTCGACGATCCATCCGTGCTTCGCCGGCTCCGGCGAGAGTTCGCGATGTTCCGCCTGCTCCTCGGGCTCGATTACGCCGACATCAGGCTCCTCTGGGGCGGGGCGCCGGAGCTCGAGGCGCTCGAAGGGCTCGATTTCAGGGAGATCGCGGGGCGCCTCCGCAGGAGCGAGTTCGACGCCTACGTGCACGTCGCCCGCGCCAGCGACGGGAAGGCGCGGATCCTCCTGAACACCTACTCCGGCGTCGACGCGCAGGACGAGCCGCTCCGGGCCGTGCTGTCTCACCCGCTCTGCGCCTTCGAGACGGACGCGATCCTCACCCGGCGCGGCCGGCACAACCCCGCGTCGTTCGGCACGTTCCCGCGGGTGCTCGGGCATTACAGCCGGGATCTCGGCCTGTTCCGGCTCGAGGAGGCCGTGCGCCGGATGACGTCGCTGCCGGCCGAGCGGATCGGGCTCCGCGACGTCGGGCGCATCGTGCCTGGACACTGGGCGGATCTCGTCGTGTTCGATCCGGCCACGGTGGCGGACAACACGACGCCGGGGCGGGCTGAAGCGCCGCCTTCGGGGATCCGGGCTGTCCTGATCACGGGCGAGGTGGTGGCGCGGGACGGCGCGCTGACGAGCAAGACGCGGCAGGGGCGCCTGCTGCGCAGATAGACGCTCGGCACGATCGCGACCGTCGCCCGCGCCGTGTGCACGCGCAGCGTCGGCGACTCCGGCGGCCCTCGCGCGGCGCTGGCCGGCTTCGTCGACGTGGACGAGAGCGGGCTCGTCGCCCGGCACGCCATCTACAGCGGGCGCCGCCGCGCTCGACGTGGTAGTCGGCGCTCGGCCGCGAGAGCGCCGCGCGTCACTGGTCGAGCGACGCCGCGGGCCCCACAGGACCGCCTGACATGACGCCGAGCCCGCCCGTCACGCGCAAGAGCCCTGGCTTCCTCGCCCTGATCCTCGGCGCGCTCACCGCGCTCGGTCCCCTCTCGATCGACATGTATCTGCCGAGCCTGCCCGCGTTGCAGCGGGACCTCGGCACCACCGCGTCCGCGGTGCAGCTCACGCTCGCGGTGTACTTCGCGGGCCTCGGGCTGGGGCAGCTCGCCTACGGCCCGCTGACCGACCGGTTCGGCCGCAAGCGACCCCTGTACGTCGGTCTCGCGCTCTACGTGCTCGCGTCGATCGGGTGCGCGCTCGCGCCGAACGTGCAGGCGCTCATCGCGCTCCGCTTCCTGCAGGCCGTGGGCGGCGCCGCGGGGCAGGTCGTGACGCGCGCCGTGGTCCGCGACCTCTACGGCGGTGCCGCCGCCGCGCGGCTGCTCTCGCTGCTCATGCTCGTCATGGGGGCCGCTCCCATCCTGGCGCCCACCCTCGGCGGCTGGTTGCTCCTCGTCGCCGGCTGGCGGGTCATCTTCGCGGTGCTCGCGGCGCTGGGGCTCGGCTGCCTGGCGCTGATGGCCGCCGCGCTCCCCGAGACAGCGGTGGAGCGGACACAGCGGCTCGACATCCGCGTGATCGGCGCGCACCTGCGCGAGCTCGCGCGGGACCACGCCTTCGTCGCGTACACGCTCACGGGCGCCTTCGGTCAGGCGGGCATGTTCGCGTACATCTCGGGCTCGCCGTTCGTGCTCATCGAGCTGTTCCACGTCTCGCCCCAGCACTACGGCTGGATCTTCGGCGCGAACGCGTTCGGCCTCATCGCGAGCGCCCAGGTGAACCACCGGCTGCTCGCGCGTCGCTCGCCGGCGTGGCTGCTCGCGCGGGCCACGGCGGCGACCACCGCGGTGGGCGCGGTCCTCCTCGCCGTGGCGATGAGCGGCTGGGGGGGGATCGCCGCCGTGATCGGGACGCTGTTCGCGTTCGTCGCGAGCATCGGCTTCATCGGCTCCAACGCGACGGCGCTCGCGATGGATGGCCAGGGCGCGCGGGCGGGGCTCGCCTCGGCGGCGCTCGGCTCGATCCAGTTCGCGATCGCGGCCGGCGCCTCGTCGCTCGTCGGCGTCCTGAACGACGGCTCCATGCGGCCGATGGCAGCCATCATGGCGGCCTGCGGCGCCGCCTCGTGGGTCGCTGGCGCGGCGGCCCGCCGGCTCTCCCCCGTCCCCGTCTCCGCTGGAGCGCCCGGATGAGCCGCACCCGCGGCGGCGCCCACCGCGGCGGCGCCCACCGTGGTTGCCCTCCGCGGTTGCCTCAGGGCGCGCCGCTTCCGCTCACAGCGCCGCCGACCGCTCGGCGAGCCACGCCGGGTACCCCTTCGAGTCGGCGGCCTCCAGCCTGAGGTCGGGTTGCTCCGCGAAGACCGCCCGCCCCACCCCGTACAGCGCCTCGAGGAGCGTCTCGGCTGGACCGAACGCTTCGAGCCCCAGCGTCCACACCGCCGGCGCGGCCTTCCCGTTGCGGTCCACGAGAGCGACGCGGGTCAGCTCCACGGCGCACCCGGCCCCGGGATGTCGCCCGCCCGTCACCTCGACGACGCGGCCGCTGACAAGCCCGAACACCCTCACCTGGCGCTCTTTTCTGAGGGTCGTCCACCCGCGCCCGCCGTCGTCGGCGTCCGTGGACCCATGACATAGCTTCGTCCACCGCTCCAGCTCGCCCAGGATCGTGGGAGAGAAGTGGACGGGGCCGAAGGCGCAGACCCGGAACTTGGTCTCCAGGCTGGTCGCCCCGCTGCCGCCGCGCTCCTTGACCCCGAGGTCGGCGCGCTGGACGCGCAGGTAGCGGTCCACGCGTGGGACCTCCGAGGACGCGCGCGAGAACCACGACGTGAGCCGCTGCGCGCGAGCGTCGTCGGCGGGCAAGAACCAGCGGACTTCGATGCTCTCCGAGATGTTCATGGCGTCCTCCTGACCCGTATGCTGGCGGCGCGCGCGCGCCCGTCTCTGGCATACCAGAGGACGGAGGCGCGTGCGGCGTCGGCGCGGCGGAGGCCGGGTCAGGCTGCCCTCGCCCGGAGCGGCTCGGCTCCGGGCAAGCGCTCCTGCGTGCGCGCCGTCTGTGCCGTGCTCAGGCCTTCGACGACGCCCGGAACGAGTCGGTCACGACCTTCTTCGCGAAGTCGATGATCTGCTCCTTGGGGGCGTTCTGGATCGCGTACTTGACCACGTAACCGCCGGCGAGGAGGGTGAGCTGGCGCAGGATTCTCGAGCTCGCGAGCACGCCGATCGCGAACGCCGCTCCGCCGATCGCGATCGGGACGATGTAGGGGACGTCCTTGACCTTGCCCTGGATGTCCTTCGCGAACTTCAGCAGCGAGTCGAGGCTCATCCCGCCGTCGCCGCCCTGCGCCTGCTGCGAGCCGGACTCCTGCGAGCCGGACTCCTGCGAGCCGCCCTCGTAGATCCCGTTCTTGTACCCGCCCGAAGTGTACTGGTCGTTACCGATGGTGGTCATAGCGCTCTACCTCGTCCTGAAAGGATCAGCCTCTGAGATGGCGATAGCTCCCGGCTCTATGCGAAGCACATACCATCTGGAGAACCCGCAGCGGCAGGAGCGAAGCAACGGCCTCATCCCGGGCCGCTCGCTCCAGCGGCAGGGGCGAGCGCGTGCCCGGGCGCCCCGCCGCCCATGGGGCAACTTGGCCACGCGTGGCAAATGATCACGCCTCAAGCGCGCGCTCCCCGTTGCAGCGCGCGAGGAGGGTACGGCGAGGCCGGACGGGGAGCGCGGCGTCCGCGAGGGTGATCGCGACGACGCGATGTCCGGGAAGCGCACGGCCGTACCAGGAGCAGGCTCACCGTGCCGGGTGAGCGAGCCCACGCCCTCTCGGTCTTCAACCAGATCATTGCTGCGGAGGAGGGATGTGGGGGTCGGAGGAGCCGGGCCATGACAGCGAGCAGCACGATGGGGAGCACGCCCGCGGCGCGCTCGAGGGTCGCGGGCGATCGTCCCCGCCTCGGTGGACCATCTCGAGACGTCGCAGACGCTGCCACGCGCGCCTTCGATTCGAGCTCGCTCGGGCCTCTGGATCCGAGCGCTCCGTGGGTGCGATCGCCTCGGGTCGCAGAGCTCTTGGAAGCAGTGTCGTCAGCATGGTCCCGGCTCGGCTGGTGCCGGTCGTCCGCACGCGGCAGCGCCCTTGCCCGACCACCTTTACGCCAGCGACGCAGGATTTCTCGGCGCGAGATGTGATCGCTCCATGCACGCCGCGCGTCTTGCGAGCGCGCTCGAGGGAGCTCACCCCGGCATATGCCTTGCTCTCCCCCGACGCGCATGTCTCTGAGGACGATCCTGTTCGGTCGGCGGCTGGCATCGGATGAGGAGGAGAAGGAGCAGATAGGTCCGCTCTCCGGGATTCCGGTCCTCGGCCTGGACGCGCTGGCCTCTGCGTCGTACGGGCCCGAGGCTGCGCTCACGGTGCTCATTCCCCTCGGCGCGCTCGGCCTCCGCTACATCGTGCCGCTCAGCGCTCTGGTGATCGCGCTGCTCGTAATCGTCTACGTCTCGTACCGCCAGACGATCGTCGCTTACCCGAGCGGCGGCGGCTCGTACATCGTCGCGAAGGAGAACCTCGGCACCAACGCGGGCCTCGTCGCGGCGGCGGCGCTGCTCCTCGATTACGTGCTCAACGTCGCGGTCGCGGTCTCGGCGGGGGTGGGCGCGCTCGTCTCCGCGGTGCCCGCGCTCCTGCCCCACACCCTGGGCCTGTGTCTCGGCGTCCTCGTCCTGCTCACCGCGGCCAACCTGCGCGGGCTCCGCACCGCGGGGCTCGTGTTCATGGCGCCGACGTACGCGTTCCTTGGATGCCTTTTCGCGGTGATCGCGATCGGCATCGGGAAGATGGTCCTCCAGGGAGGGCACCCCGCGCCCGTCGTCGCGCCGCCCTCGCTCCCGACCTCGCTCGGGACCGCGAGCATCGCGCTGCTCTGCCATGCCTTCGCGAGCGGGTGCACCGCGATGACCGGCGTCGAGGCGGTGAGCAACGGCGTCCCCGCGTTTCGCAAGCCGAGCAGCCTGCAGGCCCGCCGGACGCTCTCGTACATCGTCGCTTCGCTGGGCATCCTGCTCGCCGGGATCGCGATCCTCGCGCAGGCCTACGGTGTCACCGCCACCGAGCCCGGCAAGAGCGGCTACCAGAGCATCATCTCTCAGGTGGTGGGCGCGGTCGTGGGGCGCGGCCCGTTCTATTACGTCACCCTGAGCGCCGTCGTCGCGGTGCTCATGCTCTCTGCGAACACCAGCTTCGCCGACTTCCCGCGCCTCTGTCAGCTCCTCGCGATCGACCGCTTCCTGCCCGAGCCCTTCATTCACCGCGGCAGGCGGCTCGCCTTCTCCTACGGCATCGCCGTCCTCGCCGGCCTCTCGGCGCTCCTGCTCATCGTCTTCCAGGGCATCACGGACGCCCTCATCCCGCTCTTCGCGGTGGGCGCCTTCCTCGCCTTCACGATGTCGCAGGCGGGGATGGTCGCGCACTGGAACAGGGTCCGCGGCCCGCGCTCCCGGCTTCATCTCGCGATCAACGCCACCGGCGCCACGGCCACGGCCGCCACGCTCGTCGTCATCATCCTCTCGAAATTCACCGAGGGCGCGTGGGTCTCGACCCTGCTCGTGATCGCTGCCTTCCTCGTCTTCCGCGGCGTGAACAGGCACTACGAGCAGCTCGACGACGCCGTGCGCGCTCACGAGCCGCTCGACCTGACGCCGCCGCCGCCGCCGATCGTGGTGGTCCCGGTCCGGCGCTGGGACCTCGTGGCGCAGAAGGGGCTCCGCTTCGCGCTCCAGCTCTCGCCCGAGGTCTACGCGCTCCAGGTGATCCTCGATGATCCTCGCGTCGAGGACCTGAGCGGCGAGTGGCACGATCTCGTGGAGGAGCCTGCAAAGGCGAAGGGCGTCCCGGCGCCTCGGCTGGTGGTGGTGCGATCGCGCTACCGGCGGCTCTTCAGGCCGCTGCTCCGCTTCATCACCACCATTGCGCGCGCGCACCCCGAGCGGCAGGTGGCGGTCGTCGTGCCGGAGGTGGTCGAGTCACGCTGGTACCATTACCTCCTCCACAACCACACGGCGTCGATCCTCAAATGGCTCCTGCTGTTCCGGGGCGGGAAGAGCGTCGTGATCGTCAACACGCCCTTCTATCTGTACGACACGCCAAAGACTGCCTGACGGTCGTGCGCGGCGGCGCCGCTGGGCCCACCTGGGGGCGCGGGACGAATGACACTACGCGAGCGTTCACGCGCTGTCGGCGCGCTCGAGGAGGACACCGGCGAGGCGGACGGAGAGCGCGGCGACCGCGAGCGCGGCGACGAGGGCGAGCGGACCGAGCCAGGTCATGGCGCGGTCGTGCCATATGAGGCTCGTCATGACCGTGAGCGAGGTCATGGCGTGGCGGCCCTCGAAGAGGTCGGGGCGATAGAGGAACGCGGCCGTCGGCAGGAGCGGGGCGAACCACACAACGAAGGCGATGAGCAGGGCGTGGAACGAGTCGGCGACGCGGACGAAGACCGGGGTCAAAAGCGCGAGCTGGACGACCGAGAGCGCGGTCAGGGCGAGGCTCGCGCCGATGGCGCCGCCGACGGTGACGCTCGCGCCATCGCCGGCGTGCGGGGCGACGGCCAGCGCGCAGGCGATCGCCATGACGGCGCCGGCGACCACGGCCGAAAGGAGGACCGGCCAGACGCGCGCCGCCAGGAAGTCGGACGCGGGCACCGGCTTGCTGAGGAGGAGAGCGAGCTGGCGCTCCTCGCGCGGCCCGACGATCGCGCCGAGCAGGCCGGAGACGCCGGCCAGGAAGGCGATGAGCGAGACCGCCAGGTAGTCATTCGCGAGGAGGACGCCGCCCATGTCCTCGAGATGGAAGGCGCGCTCCATCAGCGCGATCGCCTGGCGCGGCATCCGGGGCAGGAGCGCGTGGGTGCCGGCGACGAGCGCGACGCCGACGGCGGTGGCGAGGAGCGGGCCGCGGCGCGGCGCGTGTCGGGCCTCCAGGAGCCGGTAGTCGCGGAGCGAGGCGGTCGAGGTGGGCACCAGGGGGCTTGCGGGCAGGGGGATGTCTTTCACGGATCACACCTCCATGCGCCGGACCGCGAGGGAGCCGGCGGCGATCGTGAGCGCCGAGAGGGCGCTCAGGGCGAGCATGGGGAGCAGGAGATGCTCGGGCCTCAGCGCGTCGAGGTGCGCGAGCGCCTGGGCGCCGAGGGCGATGGGGTTCACGAGGGAGGCGAGGCGCCAGGCCGGGTTGTAGAAGCCGAGGAGCGCCGTGCCGACCAGCACGAAGAGCGCGAGGAGCGCGACCAGCGCGCCGAGCCCGCGGCGGCCGACCCAGACGGCGATCGCGGCCGACAGGGCCGTGGCGAAGATCGCCGCGAAGAGGTGGACGGACATGGCGGCGAGGAACACGCCCGGGCGGAAGCCCTCGACCTGCCAGGTGAAGTAGAGGGCGCCGAGGAGCTGCGCGGCGACGTGGAGCGTGGCCATCACCGCGCACGCCGAGAGCGCCCGGACGACGAAGTACCGGGGGAGCGAGAGCGGCTTGGCGGCGAGCACGGGGAGCACGCCGGTGTCGCGCTCGCGCACGACGATGCCGCCGGCGAGGACGACGGGGACGACCGCGATGAGCTTGTTCATCGACAGGTCGAGCCAGAGGTAGAGGAACAGGGCGAAGCGGTCCTCCACGCCGAACCAGGCCGACATGGCCTCGCTCATGTGCGCGGGCGGGCGCGCGAACAGGAGCGGCACGCACAGCACGGCGTAAGCGAACATGGCGGCGACGAGCCACACCTTCCGCTCGCGAAGCGAGGCGAGGTAGTCGAGGAAGGCGAAGCGGATCACGCGGCCTCCCGGCGCACGAGCGCGAGGTAGAGCTCGTCCATCGTGGCGGCGCCGTGCGCCCGCCGGAGCGCGTCGAGGGCGTCGCAGGCGATGAGCCGGCCGCGGTGGAGCACGGCGACGCGGCGGCAGAGGGTCTCGACGTCGGAGAGGATGTGCGACGAGAAGAGGATCGTGACGCCGCGCTCGCGGGCGAGCCCGCGGAGCAGCTCGAGGAGCTCGTGGCGGCCGAGCGGGTCGAGGCCGGAGGTGGGCTCGTCGAGGAAGAGGACCTGGGGGTCGTTCACGAGCGCCTGCGCGAGCCCGACCTTCTGGGTCATCCCGGTCGAGAAGCCCCGGAGCTTGCGATCCGCGGCGGCGGCGAGGTCGAACTTGCGGAGGAGCGCCTCGACGCGGGCGCGCGACACGTCGCGCGGCAGCGAGAACATGGCGGCGACGTACTCGAGGAGCTGGCGCGGCGTCATGTCCGGCGGCAGCGCGTAGCTCGCGGGGAGGAAGCCCGCGGCGCGGCGCACGGCGAGGGTGTCGCGCGTGACGTCGTGCCCGAGCACGCGCGCGCTCCCGGCCGTGGGGCGCGTGAGCCCGAGGAGCATGCGCAGGAGGGTGGTCTTGCCGGCGCCATTGTGACCCATGAGCCCGAAGATCTCGCCGGGCTCCACGGTGAAGCGGATATCGGAGGCCGCCTCGACGGGGCCGAACCGCTTGGAGAGACCTGTCACCTCGATCGCTGTCATGGATGACCTCCTCAGGACTGCTTCTGCTGGTGCTGGCGGGCAGCCGCCGTGCTCGCTGGTTGTTCGCCCTGCTCGGGGCGGGACGCGCCCGGGGCGCCGCGCGCGGCGAGGCCCGCGGCGAAGACGTCGACGACCGCGTCGAGCACGCGCTCGCCGGGGAACATGCCCGCGGTCGCGAGGCCGAGCTGCAGCGGGACGAAGCGGAGCGCCGAGAGGACGAAGGGCACGGCGTCGCGATCGACGTCGGCGCGGATCTCGCCGCGCGCGATGCCCTCGTCGACCCACCCGAGGAGTCGATCGACCTCGGCGCGCGCGGCGCGCTCCTCGGCTACGGCGTCCTGGGTCGGGCGGAGCGCGCGGAGCTCGGGATCGTCGCGGAGGAGGCGCGCGAAGAGCGGCTCCTGCGCCATGTACCGGTAGGCGAAGCGGAGCGTCGCCTCGAGGCGCGCGAGGGGTGAGTCGATCCGGGCGATCTCGGCCTCGTAGCGGGCGCGGATCGAGCCGAAGAGCTCGGCGACGACCTCGCGAAGGAGGATCTCCTTGTTCTCGAACTCGAGGTAGAGCGCGCCCTTCGCGCAGCCGACCTCGGCCGCGATCGCGTCGAGCCGCGTGCCCTTGAAGCCGCGGTCGGTGAAGTGCCGCTTCGCGGCGTCGAGGATGCGACGGCGGCGCGTCGGGTCGCGCGGCGCGACGCGGGGGCGGAGGGGAGGGGGTTCGTGGGCCACGGAACTTATATGACTCATATAGTCATTTGGGTCAATTTAAGCTGAACGCTGCGCCGCTGAGGCTGAACCTCCGCCGAGGCTCGACCTCGGTGAGGCGGCGCCAGGCTCAACCTCGGTGAGGCGGCGCCGTCGAGGCAGCGCCGTCGAGGCTCAACCTCGGTGAGGCGGCGCCGTCGAGGCGGCGCCGTCGAGGCTCAACCTCGGTGAGGCGGAGCCGCCGACGCCGCCGACTCAACCTCGGTGAGGTGGAGCCCACCACCGACCCGAGCCCCAACCTCGGTGCGCCGCGACGCCGGCCTCAACCTCGGTGCGCCCCGCCGCCTCAACCTCGGTGCGCCGCAGGCGCCAACCACGGTGCGCGGCGCGGCGCCGCAATCCTGCTCCGGCAGGCACACCGGCGGCGCCGCCGCCTCAACCTCGGTGCGCCGCAGGCGCCAACCACGGTGCGCGGCGCGGCGCCGCAATCCTGCTCCGGCAGGCACACCGGCGGCGCCGGCACCGACCCACGCGTCGCTCTCCTGCACGCGGCGGCGTCAGCCGCCGTGGCGGGTCGCAGGGCTCGGCTCGCGTGCCCTCAGCGTCTCACCACCACGACCGCTCCCTGGCGAGCGAGACGATCGCGGCCGAGAGCTTGTGCGGGTCATGCCGGATGAGCTTGCCCCCGAACAGCAGATCCGCAGGGACGAGCAGGTCGGACGGGAGCGGCCTGTCCGGCGAGGTCACGACCGGCTCGGAACCGGTGGAGGCGTACTCCCGGAGGCTGGCCGAGGGCCACACATCGTTGAACAGCACCGCGTCGAGCCGCGCCTCCCCGAGGTACATCGCGATGGTCCCCACGAAATCCTCGACCGTGTAGCCGGGCGTCTCGTTCGCCTTCGTCATCAGGTTGCACACGTACAGCGCGCGGGCGCGGCTCGCCGCGATGGCCTCGCGCACCCCTTTGACGAGGAGGTTCGGCACGAGGCTCGTGTAGAGATCGCCCGGCCCGAGGATGATGAGATCGGCGTCCGCGATCGCCTCGAGCGCCGCCGGATAGGCCTGCGCCTCGGGGTCCAGATAGACCGACAGCACGGGCGCATCGAGCATGTCGGAGAGGTTGTCAATCGACGCTTCCCCGCGGATGGTCCGGTCGTTCTCGAGGTGCATCACCAGATCGACATGGTCCATCGTGACCGGGAGGACGCGGTTCTTGACCGAGAAGATCTCGTGCAGGCGCTCGACCGTGAGGGGCAGCGAGCCCGTGATCTCCTGCACCGCGGTGAAGATGAGGTTGCGCAGCGTGTGCCCGCCGAGGCTCCCCGAGCGGAAGCGGTGGCTGAGCAGCTCCTTCAGCGCCTCCGGGTGCTCGGACAGCGCGACGAGGCAACGCGTGAAGTCGCCCGGGGGCAAGAGCCCGTACTCGTCCCGGAGCCTGCCGGAGCTCCCGCCCGAGTCCATCATGGTCACGATCGCGGTGATCTGGGCGCTCAGGTCGCGCAGGCCCGTGAGGAGCGTGTAATGGCCCGTCCCCCCTCCCACGGTCACGATCTTCGGCGTCGCCATGGTGGAGCAGGGTACCATGACGAGCGCGGCCGACGCCGGCCGTCACGCCGCCGAGATCTCGACGCGCGGGCGCGGCACGCACTTCGCGAGGCGGCTCGAAGCGACCGCGTGGTAGGCCGGCGCGATCTCGGCGCTGTAGCAGCGCCTGCCCGCGGCGAAGGCCGCCACCGCCACCGAGCAGAGCCCGCCGAACGGCTCCCAGACGACGTCGCCCGGATCGGACGACGCCCGGATGATGCGATCGAGCAGCTTGAGCGGCTTCTGGTTGCCGTGGACCGAGCGGGTCGCCTCCTTGAAGCGCTCGGGGCCGCGCACCGCAGGCTCCTGCCACACGTTGGTCACCCCGATCTCGCAATGGAACTTCGCCCGCAGGCAGGACCATTCATGGCCGGTCAGCGGCCGCTTGCCGTCGATCGAGAAGTAGGGTCGCCCCTCGGGGCGGCCGTGCGTGTTCGCGAACGCGACGATCTGCTCGAACGCCGAGGCCGGCGGGTAATACCAGAGATGGCAGCGCGTGAAATACTTCCGCGTGGCGGCGTTCTTCACGCCGCACGCCTCGTTCGTGTGGCGCAGCGGCAGCCCGGAGCGCTCCCACTCGTGCCGCAGCCATTCCTTGAGGGGCAGCCGCGCGCCGCCGGCCTGCAGCAGGACCTTGCGCACATACTGCACGCACACCTCGCTCACCACCGGGAACTTGCGCAGCGTCCGGGTGTTCGCGTTTCCCGCGACGTGGGCGATCCCCTTGTCCCAGACATGGCAGCTCCGGTAGTCCCAGCCGTGCTGCACGAGGAGCGGGTGCACGGTCGCCCAGCCGATCTCCGTCCCCCAGAACCAGAGGGTCGCCGACGGCAAGGCGCGCTCCGACCAGGCGGCGACGTGGGGCGCATACCACGCGTCGAGCCCCTCGTGTGTCGGCGGATCGCCGGGAAACCCGGCGACGCCATAGGCGCCGTCGGAGACAATCACCGTGGGCCTCGGCCAGGAGGCATAGTGATCCAGCGAGTCGCCGAGCGTCAGGACGGGGCGGAGGTCGGTCGATGCGCACTTCGCGAGGGGCACGCGGCCATCCAATCGAATTGCGCGGATCTGTCAACAAAACGGCGGAGATCGGCGACCCGTGCGGCGGAGCGCTGGCGGGGCGCCGCAGCGGCGCGGGCGCTCGCTACCCCCTGCCCTCCGGGTAGAGGTGCTCGACGAGGGACTCGGCGAGGTCCTCATAGAGCTCGCCCTCTCCTTCCATCCTCCGGAAGTGGTCCTCTGCCTGGTCGTACACGTAGCGCACGGTCGTGGGGGGCTGGCCGTGCTTCTCCGCGGTCATCACCATCGCGCCGATGTCGCGCTGCCACTCGACCGCGATCTCGGCGTTGCGCGGCGGGCGCTGCAGGCGGAACTTCCCGGCGCTGTCGCGCCACACACGGAGGCCGGGCATCGCGTTCTCGCCGGTGAGATCGCGCGCCAGCCGCTCGATCATCTTCAAGCCCTGGCGGTTCAGGAGCGCCTCCCCCGAGGGGGTGATCTTCTCCTGAAGTGTCTTCGCGAGCGCCTGGAGCTTTTGCCGACCGCGTTCTTCCGACATTGCAAGAACGTACCACATCGACGCACCCCCCGTCGACGCCAGGGCACGACGTCACTCTGGACAGCTGCTCCGCGGCCTCACCGGCCGTGATCGCCGCGGTCGCCGCCGCGCCGCGCCGCGCGCCCCCCGTGGGCGACGGCGCGCGGCTCTACGAAGACGTGAGTCGGAGGTCACCCGGCGGAGACAGACTGTGGAAATGCAGGGAATGATGTTCGATGAGAATCGAGCGGAACCGACTGGAGCTGAGTAGAGCTGAGCGGAGCTGAGCGGAATCGTCGGGACCGCGCCGAGACCGTGTGCTGCTCTCGCGTCGGTCATTGTAGAGGCCGTGCGACCGGCGTATGTTCGGTAGCTTGGTGCGCGACTTCGCTTCACCGGAGCTCCGCCGAGACGCACGCGGAGCCGCCGGCATTGGATGTGACCAGCCCACGCGGAGCCATCGAATCCATACGGGAGGAAACCATGAATGCAATGAAGCGCATGAGCCCACGATCCGTTGTTCACGCGCTCCCGGCCGTCGTACTGGCGGGGATAGGCCTGCTCGCGCCGCGCTCAGCACAGGCTCAGTCATCAGAGGAGCCCAACCATCTCTACTGGGCCGATACCCTCGTGAACCACATCGCACCGGAGGACAACGAATACGGCAGCGGCACGAGCTATGTTTACTGGGCCGGCATCGGAGGGGCCACGGCCTACCGTAGCCGCAGCTTCTGTACGTCGTTCGTCACGTACGTCCTCCGGCAGGCCTATCAGCTCTCCGCGTACGACATCAACACGTGGTTCGGCAGCATGAGCCCCAACGCCATCCTGTACCACGACAGGATCATCGAGGAGGTCGGCTTCGAGCAGATCCTCGCGGTGCCCCAGATCGAGGCAGGCGATATCCTCGCGATCGAGTACCCGGCGGGGAGCACGGCCACCGGGCACGTCGCCATCGCGGCGGGCGCCGCGGTGCCGCGCGCGGCGACCTACCCGCTCATCGCGGGGACGATCCAGTACGATCTCCCCGTCCTCGACTCGAGCACGACGGGACACGGGGTGGTGGACACCCGGCGCAAAGCGGACGGCACCTGGCACCCGGGCGTCGGGAGGGGCGTCATGCGCCTCTATGCAAACATCAACGGCTCGCTCGTAGGACACACCTGGAGCACGCAACCGGGATCGACCTATTACGCGAAGCAGGTGCGCGATATCGTCGTCGGCAGGATCACCGAGCCATATATCGCGCTGCCCCTGCCGGAATAGCGGCGCGGCCTGCCCTTCGGGCCCGCTCTAACGCGAGCGCGCCCCCTCCGCGAGGCGCGCCACGCGCCGGACCGCCGGCGCGCACTCCAGCAGATCCGCCTCGACATCGAGGCCGTCGAGCATTGCCTCCGTCGCGGTGACGCCGGGCAGCTTGACGTCCGGCACCCACGCCTCGACGCTCATCAGCTCTCCGCCGACGACCTCCGCCGAGCGCGTCAGCACCCGGCCCGCGTGCAGGCAAAGGTTCACGTGCACCCGCGCGTCGCGCCCCTTGCGCTGGCAGAGCTCGCGCTCGAGCAGCAGGGCGACCTCCACGATCTCCCGTCGCGCCGCCCGCTCCGACGGCACCGCGGCGGCGAGCTCCCGGAAGAAGAGCAGGGTATTGCCCGTCTCCATCGCCGCGCCGAAGCCCCTCGCCGACAGGAAGCGCGACGCGAGCGGCAGGACTTCGTCCATGTCGGCGAGCAGCGCGTCGTCAGGGTCCTCCATCGCGCCGCAGTCCGCGTACACCTCGACGTGGATCGCGCCGACCCGGCGCTCCTCCGGGCTCCCGGGCGGCGGCGCGGAGCTCCTGCGCGCCGCGGCAACGGCGGCGCGGAGCCCCTCGATGAACTCCCCCGCGGTCTGGTACCGCGCGGCGGGATCTTTCGCCATCGCGCGGAGCACCACGCCGTCGAGCTCGGGGCCGACGGGCGCCTCGCGGCTCGGGCTCGGCGGGTGTACCCAGAGGTGCATGTGCAGGAGCGTCGCGAGCGTCGAGTCGAGGAACGGGAGCTTGCCTGTCAGCATGTAATAGGCGAGCGCGCCGAGGGCATACACGTCCGTCCTCGCGTCCGCCTGCTGCCCCCGGATCTGCTCGGGCGCCATGCACGCCGGCGTGCCGAGCAGGTGAGTGGGCGTCGTGATGCCCGGCCCCGCGTCGTCGAGGACCTTGGCCACGCCGAAATCGAGGAGGACCACGCGCGGACGACAGCCCCCGTCGGCGATGAACACGTTGGATGCCTTGATATCGCGGTGCACGATCGAGCTCTTGTGGACCGCCGACAGCGCCTCGCAGACGGGCTCCAGGATGTCGAGCGCTTCCTCCGGGGAGAGCCGTCCGTGGGAGATGATATACGACTGGAGATCGACCCCGCCGAGGAGCTCCATCGCGAAGAACGGCCGGCCCCCGTCGCTCTCGCCGAAATCGAGGATGCGGATCACGTTGGGATGGTCGATCCGCCGGATCGCCTGGATCTCGCGCTCGAAGCGCACGACCGCCTCGCGCGTGAACACGAGCTCCGGGTGGAGCACCTTGATCGCCGCGGGCTCGCCGCTCTCGGCGTGCACGGCGCGGTAGACGACGCCGAAGCTCCCGTGAGCGATGCTCTGCTCGACGACGTAGTCGCCCACCCGGCTGCCCACGGGGAGCGTCTGCGGGCGACCCGAAGAAGCGGGCGACCCGCACGTGTCCACGTAGAGGAGCTCCCCAGCGGCGGTGTCGTCGCACGCGGTGCCGAGCGCGGCGCTCCTATCCGACAAGGCTCGCGGAGGCGCATCGCCTTGCGTCAGGACCACT
This sequence comes from Sorangium sp. So ce321, assembly GCF_051530195.1. Lineage (NCBI taxonomy): Bacteria > Pseudomonadati > Myxococcota > Polyangiales > Polyangiaceae > Sorangium > Sorangium sp. So ce321. The sequence goes on from NZ_CP150329.1 coordinate 12,011,690, forward strand.
GAGCGAACGGTCTCTTGCCACACCCTTGCGGAATAAGCACACCCCGTTCCATCGCGGTCGATCAGGTGGATGAGGTCCTCGTCCGGGGCGTCGGACGGGCTAAGCTCTCGCTCAAGGAGGCAGCTTGCCCCGCTGTCCGGTCTGCCATCGCCGCGTCGCCGGCGCGAAGCCCTGCCCTCGCGACGCCTGGCTCCCGCCGAACCGCCCCCCCGACGCGACGCTGGATCCCGCCCCATCGCTGCCCGGGTTGACGCCCTTGCGGCAGATCGGCGCGGGCGGCTTCGCGACGGTGTGGGAAGCGGCGCGCGCGGGCGGCGGCGAGCCCGTCGCGCTCAAGGTGGGGCGGTGGGCGAGCCCGCTCATGGTGGAGCGGTTCCGGCGCGACGCGGAGGCGCTCGAGCAGGTGGGGCCGCCGCACGTGCCCCGGCTGCACGAGCGCGGGACGCTCGACGATGGGCGGCCCTTCATCGCCATGGAGCTCATCCGCGGCAGGACGCTCGCCGACGTGCTCGCGGAGCTCGAGGCCCCGCCGGCCCCCGCCGACGCCGTGGCGACGGGCGCCGCCATCCTCGACGCGCTCGCGGCGGCGCACGCGAAGAGCGTGATCCACCGCGATCTCAAGCCGGAGAACCTCCTCGTCGCGGAGGGGGGCCAGCGGCTCGCGCTCCTCGACTTCGGCCTGACGAAGCACGCGCGCGCGCAGGAGGACGAGGGCATCACGCCCCGCGGGACGGTCGTCGGCACCCCGGAGTACATGGCCCCGGAGCAGATCCGCGGCGATCCGATCCAGGACGAGCGCACGGACATCTACGCGTTCGGCGTGCTCCTCTACGAGCTCCTGACGCTGCGGCTCCCGTTCGCCGGCGACCGGGGCGACATCGAGCACGGGCACCTCGCGCTCCGCCCGCCTCGCCCCCGCGAGTTCGCCGCGGTGCCCGAGGAGCTGGAGAAGCTCGTCCTCGCCTGCCTCGCGAAGGAGCCCGAGCGCCGCCCGCCCGACGTCGCCGCGCTGCGGGGCGCGCTCGTCCGGGCTTGCCCGCTCGACGCGCAGCGCGCGCCGGACGCGCAGCCCGCGCGCGGCGCGCTGCTCGCCGAGGGCCGGCAGCCCGCGGTCGTGCTCGTCGCAGAGGCGAGGAGCGCGTCCGCGGTCGTGATGAGCGCCGTGGCCGCGCGCAAGGGCTTCGTGGCGAGGCAGCGCGGGGGCCGGCTCGTGTGCGTGTTCTCTGGCGTCGACGCGGACGACCCGGTGAGCGCCGCGATCGCGGTCGCCCGGGAGATCGAGGAGCGGTACGCGGGGCGCGCGGCCGTGCACGTCGCCGGGCTGATCGTGCGCCGCAAGGAGCAGGGGCCGCCCGCGGTCTACGGCGCGCCGGTGGAGCAGCCGGACGCCTGGATGCCCCCTGGGGACTGGGGCGGCGTCGCGCTCACCGCGGACCTCGTGCGCGCCCTGCCGGAGAGCGAGCTCCGCGGCGTCTCGCGCGATCCCGCGCTCTCGCACGCGCCCGGCGCGGCGTTTTACCGGCTCCCGCCGCGCTCGCATCACCCCCCGACCCCCGTGAGCGCCGTGCCGCTCGTCGGGCGCGACGAGATCCTCGGCGCGCTCGCGGTGAGCATGGAGGCGAGCCTGTCGAGCGCGAGCCCCGGCCTGTTCACGCTGATCGGCGAGGAGGGCCTCGGCAAGTCGCGCCTCGCGGACGAGGCGGCCCTGCTCGTGCTGCGCATGCAGGAGCGGGCGCAGGTCATCGCGCTGCGCGCGGCGCAGCCGCTCGCGGGCGCGCGCGCGTCGAGCGAGCTCCTCGCGCGCGCGCTCGAGGTGGAGGGCGGCGCTCCGCCCGACGATCCGCGGGCGTTCTGCGCGGCGCGGCTCGGCGAGGAGCTCGCCGAGGAGGTGTGGAGGGCGGTGGCCGCGGCGCTCGGGTGGATGCCGCCGGAGCAGGCCGGCGCGTCGCCCTGGTCGCTGCGGCAGAGCACGATGCGCGCGATCGCCGAGGCGCTCCGGCGCCGCGCGCGCGAGGCGCCGGTCGCGGTCATCCTCGACGACGCGCACTGGGCCGACGACGCGGCGCTCGACGCGCTCGAGTTCGCGACGCTCGACGCGCCGGGCTGCCCGCTCTGGGTGCTCGTGGCGGCGCACCCGAGGTTCGAGGACATGCGCCGGAGCTGGGGCGCGCGCGCCGAGCGGCACGATCGCGCGGCGCTCGGGCGGCTCTCGGAGCAGGACGCGATGCGGCTCGCCGCCGAGCTCCTCCTGCCGGCGGAATACCCGCCCGAGGCCGCGCTCCGGCAGCTCGCGGGCTGGTCCGGGTACAACCCCTCCTGCCTCACCGAGATCGTCCGTGCGCTGAAGCGCGCGGGCGCGGTCCAGAAGCGCCCGACCGGGACCTTCTACGTGGCGACCGCCGCGCTCGACCAGCTCCCGCCGCTGCCGGTGTGGCAGTGGCTGGCCGCGCGCCGGCTCGACACGCTCTCACCCGAGCTCTCGGCCTGCGTGAGGCTCTGCGTCGTGCTCGGGCCCGACGTCACGCGCGAGGAGGTGGAGGAGATCCAGGACGCGATCGAGCGGACGGGCGGCGCGAGCACGCCGATGGACGCCGGGGTCGGCCTGGGCGCGCTGTGCGGGCTGGGCCTGCTCGTGCGCGGCGAGCGCGGGATCTACGCGTTCGAGAGCGCGACGTTCCGGGATGCGGTCTACGACGCGCTCGCGCCCGCGCAGCGCCAGAAGATCCACGCGCACGCGTTCGCGTGGTGGCGAGCGCGCGTGGATCCTCGCGCCCCGGACCGGCGGGGGCTCGAGCACCTGGCGCGGCACGCGACCGCGTGCGGCGAGCGCGCGGAGGCGGCCGCGGCCCACCTCGCGCTGGGCGACCGGGCGGCGGCGCGCCACGACAACGTCGAGGCCGATCAGCGGTACACGGCCGCGCTCGCGCTGCTCGACGAGGGCGACGCGCGCCGGCGCGCCCACGCGCTCGCCGGCCGCGGCAAGGCGCGCTACTGCCTGCACCGGATCCTCGAGGCCCTCGCGGATCTCGCGCTCGCGCGGGGGCTCGCGCGCGAGCTCGGCGACGGCCGGCTCACCGCCGAGCTCCTGTTCGAGGAGGCGACGGCGCTCGATCACGCGACCGACTACGCTGAGTCGGCGAGGCGCGCGCTCGAGGCCAGAGCGATCGTCGAGCGCCTCGGGGACCGGACGCTGGAGAACCGCCTGCTCATGGCGCTCGGCCGCTCGTGCTGGCGGCAGCAGCGGGTGGCGGAGGCGATCGAGCTGCTGGACCGCGCCTCGGCCGGGGCGGCGGCGGAGGGCGACCAGGAGACGCGGGTCATCGCGCTGTTGCTCCTGGCGATGGCGCTGGTGATCGCGGGCCGGCTCGACGAAGCGGAGGCGCGCTTCTGCGAGGTGATCGCGCTCTCCAAGGAGATGAAGGATCGGCTGCACCTCTGCTCGGCGTACGCGAACCGCGCCTACCTGTGGGCTGCCCTGAGCGCGCCCGAGCGCGGGCTCCAGGACCTGAGCCGCGCCGTGGAGCTCGCGCGCGAGATCGGCAACCCTGGGCCCGAGCATGTGGCGACGCACAACCTCGCCGAGCTGCTGCACTGGTGCGGTCGCGAGGACGAGGCGCTCGCGCTCGCGCGCCGCTCGCGCGTGCTCGACGAGCGCTTCGGCGAGCGCGCGGCGCCCGACGACGCGCTCCTCATCGCGCGCATCCAGGCGGCGCGCGGGGAGCTCCGGGAGGCGGCGCGCCTCGTCGCCTGGGTCGCCGACGAGTGCAGCCCCGACGCCTCCGCGCCGGCGTTGTACGCGCTGTTCCGCATGCTGAAGCTGGTGCTCGCGGCGGAGGGCCTCGGGCCCGCCTCGGACGGGGGGGACCAGGAGGACAGCTGGGAAGCGCTCACGGACTTCGCGGAGCGCAGCCTGCCGGTGGAGGAGCTGCTCGAGGTGCTCTACTTCCGCGCGCGCCTGGCCGCCTCCGCCGGGCGTCACAAGGATGCGCTGGCGGTGCTCGACAAAGCGAGGCCCGTGCTGGCCGCCTGCCGCATGTGGCAGCCTCGCTTCGAGGCGCTCGCGGCGTTCCTGCCCCTGCCTTCCGAGCCCCCGGACGACGGTGCGCTGGGTGGCGGTCAGATGCAGCGAGAGTAGCGAAAACTGCGCTGGGGTGCGCACCTGGGCCCCGGTGCAAATCGCCTCAGCGTGGCGAGAGCGTGTCGCGGTGCTTGAGCCTCGATGGGACGCTCGCGAATGAGAATTTTCGAGAGAATCACGCAATGTACTGGGGGTTGAATCGAGGGGCCGTCGGGGCGTAGCATTTTGCCTCAGCCCTGCCGAGCTCAACCTGTGTACGGCCGAGCTCGATCTCAGCTCGAGCTCAACCTGGTACCGGGTCAGGCTCAACCTGGTACCGGGTGAGGGTCCACGGCGGTGCGGCGCGCAGCGGCGGCCGGCCGGGCGGCTTTGGGCGGAGCTCGGCCGAGCTCAACCTCGGTGCGGGCTCGAGTTCAACCTCGGTGCGGTTGGGCCAGTTCAACCTCGGTGCGGTTGGGCCTGAGCTGAGGCGGGCGTAGTCAGGCGTGGCCCGACGATTGCAAGAATCATGGGAAACCCCACGGCACTCGAAAAGAGAGGCGACCCATGACATCCAACGCGCTCCGGACCGTCCTTGCGATTCCCTGCCTTGCATTGTTCGGCTGTGCTTCCAGCGCGGATCCGAGCTCCGAGGAGCCCGTGGGCACCTCGGAGGAGGCGGTTGTCTCGTCGAACCGCCTCTCGATGAACCGCCTCTCGATGAACCGTCTCTCCATGAACGGCCTCTCGATGAACCGCCTGTCGGTGGACGGACGCAAGCTGGCCACGACAGACCTGCTGCTGGACGCGGACGGCCGTGAGCTCCTTCGCTACACCGTCGGGTGCGCGCTTCCCGAGGGGCAGTCCCTCGTCGGCACTGTGGACTCGACGACGTACCGGTTCGATGGCCGGATCGGCCTCGCGCCCGACTGGCTTCGCGGCGCGCTCACCGAGAGATCCCAGCGCTGGGTGACGGCGTGCCTGCTCGCGCATGTGAACGGGTATGGCATCGAGGTGGCCATCTCACTGCGCGGCCGTAATCCAGCGCTGGCTGCGGACAGCGCGGAGCTCCGCACCTACCAGCAGGAGGAGATCTCCTTCTTTGGCAATGTGTTCCAGCCGCTCGAGAAGCGTGATGAGCTCGGCGACGTCGGCTCGCGAATGTACTCGTGCGGCGGCTCCTTGCTCCAGATGTCGTGTGCTGACAACGAGAGCGCCTTCGTGCCGGAGCGCACGTGCGCCTCCCGCACCGACTGCAGCCTCCGCTTCCTGGGCGCGTGTCGCGACCTTTCGGGCTCGACGACCAGCGTGTGCAAGAACGTCTCGCTCGAAGGTTATGCGGCCTGCGAGGCCCCCTCGAGCACCACGTCGATCAAGTCCAAGGCGACCCGCTACGACGAGGTCGTCACGGTGTTTCTGCAGCGGCCTGACTTCTCCGCGTTCTATCCGCTCTGCACGCCGCTGTTCCCCTGAGCGCGCCCGCCTGCACCAGGCGGGCAGCCGTCGAGCCACCAGGTTGGCCCGTCCCGAGCTCCGCTCTCCCCGACCACGGCGAGCTCCTGTAAGCCGGCGAGCGTTCGTCCTGGTTGTGCGCTCCGGGCACCTGCGATCGGGCACACCGCCAGCCACTGCGTCGGCTGACGCCGCATAGGGGCATACAGGTTGCAAACATCTCGCCCCGGTCCCACGGCGCGTAGGTCAGGAGGGCGAATGAAGGCTCTGGTATTTCACAGCCCGAAGCATGTCAGCGTGGACACCGTCGACAGCCCGACCCTGGTTCGGGCGACCGACGCGATCGTGCGGGTGACGAGCACGGCCATCTGCGGTTCGGATCTGCATATCTACAACGGGCTTGTTCCGCAGGGAAAGCCGCTGGTCCTCGGGCACGAGTTCATGGGCATCGTCGAGGAGGTGGGGAGCGACGTGAGGAAGCTCCGCCCGGGGGATCGGGTGTTCGTGCCCTTCGCCATCGCGTGCGGGAGCTGCTTTTTCTGCGAGCGGGACCTGCCTGGACACTGCGAGCGCTCGAACCCGGGACACTACGGCCCGGAAGGGAACGTCATCAGCTCGAAGGGGGGTGGGCTCTTCGGGTATACCGACCTTTACGGCGGATACGCTGGCGGACAGGCAGAGTATGTTCGCGTACCGTTCGCGGACGTGGGGCCGCGCAAGGTCGACGCCGACGTGACCGACGAGCAGGTCCTGTTCTTGACGGATATCCTTCCTACCGGCTACACCGCGATTGACTGGGCTGGCATGCAGGGCGGGGAGACGGTGGCCGTCATCGGCTGCGGTCCGGTGGGGATCATGGCCATGAAGTGCGCCTGGCTCCGCGGCGCAGCGCGCGTGATCGGCGTCGACCGGGAGGAGTACAGGCTGGAAAAAGCGCGTGAGGTCGCCTCGGCCGAGACCGTCAACGTGGAATCAGGCGTCGCGCTCGAGTTCATCCGGTCGGCGACGAACGGCCGCGGCGCCGACATCTGCATCGATGCAGTCGGGATGGAGGCGCACCGGACGCCGCTCGAGAAGATCTCCAACATGGTTCACGGTCAGATCGGCTCTTTCGTGGCGTTCAAGCTGGCGGTGAGCGCAGTTCGCCGCGGCGGGGTCGTCAGCGTCGTCGGCGTGTACGGAATGCCGTACGACAACTTTCCGCTCGGGCAGCTCTTCGACAAAGGCGTGACGGTGCGCTTCGGCCAGGCTCCGGTCCACAAGCACGTGGACAAGCTCTTCGGGTGGATCAAGGAGGGCAAGCTCCGCGCCGACGACATCATCACGCATCGGCTGCCGCTCGCCGAGGCAGCTCGGGGGTACGACATCTTCAACGCGAAGAAAGAAGGCTGCGTGAAGGTCGTGCTCAAGCCGTGAATGCTCGGCGGGAGCATAGACTCGCGAGCGGAGTGAGCTGCGCCGCGAACCGCCGCCTGATTATCGAGGCGTCGCTGTCCGGCCGCGGTGGTCTTCGCTCGGCTCTCCGCGCGCCAGCTGGACCGCCCTAGAGCACGCGCGCCGCGTCGTTGACGTCCACGTGGTGGAACACGCGCATCCACCACGTTTCCACCGGGAATAAGACGCCACGCAGCCCCGCACGCCATCGTTCGAGCGCGTCGCGGTACGCCGTGCGAAACGCACGTACAGCCGCAGCCGCGGCTCTCCGCGCATCTGCGTTCCCTCTACCCACCGCGAAGGTTGGATTGATGCGACCTGACGGCTCGAAGCTGGTTGCACGCTCGCCAGGCGAGACCATGCACACTCGCTCGGGGCCAAGGAAGCGGTAGCCTTTCCGATGAATCGTGGAGCGGGCCTCCGCTTCCTGTCGTCCGAGCTCCGCAGCCACCTCGCGTCGGAAGTCGTCCGCGCCATGCTCCGCGACGGTGGGCGGGAGCGTGAGCGCAATGGCGGCTTCCTCGGGCCATGCTGGGTTGCTCGGGTCGAAGTAGACGTCGGGACGCCTCGCCCGCAGCACGCCACGACCGAGCTCGCCGACGAGGACCTTCGCTCCTGGCCACTGCCGCGCACGTTTCACGAGCCCCGCCCCCACCGGATTCGCGAGCGTATAGGAGATCTTCTCCACGACCGCGGCTCGTGTCACAAGCCGCACCACGCTCGTTGCCTCGTGGCCCCATACCGGGCCGTCCCAGGCCCGGAGGGCCTTGGTGCCCAGCGCGACGAGGCGGTGAAAGTACTGCAGAAATCGCGGAAGCACGCCGTCGACGTCCGTGACGACGATGTGCAGGTGCGTGGACATGGCGCATAACGCGTGCACACGAATGCCGTAACGATTCGCCGAGACAGCGAGCACGTAGACGATCAATTGTGTAATGGCGGCATCCGGACGAAAGAGGAGATGCCGACGGAGCGCGCGTCGCGTGAGGAGATACGTGGCACCGGCGACGATGGCGCGAGGCTGGCTCATACCCGCCGGCCATGCCAGGTGTGTGCCGGGGCTGGTCGTGAATGATTTCGATGAGTTAGCTTCCTCATCGAGCTGGCGGCCGCCACTTTCCGCTGGCGGCCGCCAGCGCCAGGCGAGTCCCCTCTGCAGCGCCGGTACCGCACGAGCAATACCCTCACGGTACGCTCGATCCCCCGCTCATCGGATAGGCGTTTTCAGGGAAGGCAGGTCGTGACGGCGGCCACCGTCGAATCACACCGCGATTTGGACCCAATTTGGACCCAACGTCGGTCGGAGCTTCAGGCAGACCCAACGTCGGTCGGAGCTTCAGGCAACCTGGGTCGGGTTCCAACAACAAGGTCCTCACGTTGGATCCTCCGTTTCCGGTTGACATCTGGCACGGCACATGGATCAACCAAATTACGCGCGTTCATGGTTGTCGCCCTCGTGCGATGCTCTCGCCCGCCATGCTGCTGGAGAACCTCCATGCACCGAACCCTCCTCGCCCAAGGCCTCGTGCTGTCGCTCTCGCCGTTCGGGTGCTCTACCAGCCCGGAAACCCCTGAGGCCTACGGCAAGGCGGTCGTCACCGTGAACGGGGAGGAGCTGGTCCTTGACACGGGTGATGACGGCAAGCGGCCTGTCCCAAGATTGGACGACAGCTGGGACGTTGACTGCTCTCTCCTTAATGGGGAAACCAATGTGGAGTTGGTCGACCAGTCGAAGGGCAGGAGGGGCTTCTACTACCTCGATCTCCATCTGCTCAGCAGCAAACGCAAAGCCGGCGACGCTGCTGTCGTGAACATGCGAATGTACGTCGACGATGATCTTTTCTCTGGCTCTTGTCCGGCCACGCTCCGGACGGCGCGGCTGGCGCCGCACGAATGCGATTTCTCCTTCTCAGACTGCGATTTGAATCTGGTCGAAAGTGCCCAGGACGTTGTCCCAGCGCACCTCGAGCTCGCGTCATTTCACTTGAAGTGGTGCTTCGTCCAGTGAGAGGGCGGACCGCTGTGTGCGCGGCGAGCGCTCCCCCCCGGCGCGCCGGCGCTCGGGGGCAAAGCAGCGCCGCCCCTGCTGGTCCCCCCGCAGCGCACGAGGCGAGCGCGCCGCGGGCAGGGCCCTGCCTGGTCGCCGCGCCGACGCTGGAGGTCTCCTCCAAGGCAGCGCTGGCCGGCGCGTCTGCCCACGGGTACACCTCGAAAGCATGGTGGATGCGTCTCCCCGGCGAAGGTTCAGCGCCGCGTTCGCTCGCTGGTCCCGTCGCGTCCGGCGGCGGCTGGCGCTGGAGCTGATCCTCACCGGCGCCGCCGCGGGGATGGTGCTCGGCACGGCAGGAGCCGCTGCGGCGTGGCAGACGCGGCACGGCGCGCTGCGCCCCTGGATGGCGGCCGGCGGGCTGCTCGGCGCAGCAGCCGGCGCCGCGGCGGCGCAGCGACGGCGGTGGTCTGACCCGAACGTAGCCCTGTTCCTCGATGGCAAGCTCGGCTCCTCCGAGTCGATCTCGACGGCCGTGGAGCTCACAGCATCCGAGCACGCCGAAGAGGGCGCGCCCCGGGACACCACCTCGGCAGCGCACGAGGTGGTGCTCGCGCACGCCGTGGCGGCCCTCGACCGAGCGACCGCGCCGCAGGTCCGCGCGCCGCTCTGGCGGCCCTGGCACGCCGGGGCGCCCCTTGCAGCGGCCGCCATCGGCTATCTCAGCTGGCTCCCGCTGCCACCCGCCCCTGCGACAGCCGCGCCCCCGCCGGGGGCCGAGCAGGTGCGCCTCGCCGAGATCGCCGGGTTGGAGCGAGTGATCCAGCTCGCCGAGGTCGACGCTCGGGACGCAGAGCAGCGCGAGCGGCTCAAGAAGCTCGCCGAGGACGCCAGAAACCTCCGGGAAAAGCTCAGGAGCGGCGTCGAGCGCCGCGAGGCACAGGCCGATCTCGGCAGGCTACGCGACGCGATCACGGCCGAGCGGCTGTCGCTCGGCGAGGGCGAGCAGCGTCAGGGAATGGAGTCGGCGCTCGGCAAGCTCGGAGAGGACCCCGGACTGAAGCGGGCCGCGAAGGCGCTCGGCGATCGCGACCTCGTGGCGTTCGACGAGGAGATGGAGCGGCTCGCGAACAGGCTCGAAAAGGACGATCGAGAACGAGCCCGAAAGACACTCGAGGAGGCCGCCGAGACCGCGAAGAGGGCCGGCGCCCCCGGCGTGGCGAAGGCGCTCGAGGAGCAGCGCAAGCTGCTGGACCAGCGCGGCGAGCAGGCCGACAGGCTGAGAGAGCTGGCGGAGGCGCTCGGCGAGTCGCTCGGCGATGAGGGGCGCGACGCGCTCGAGGGCCTTGGACGGACCGGGAGCGACAGCGACGCGCGGCGGCTCGCCGATAGCCTCGAAAGGGCGCTGGAGAAGCTGAGCCCCGACGAGCGCAGGCAGCTCGCCGACCAATTGAGGCAGCGGAGGGCGCAGCCCCCCGGAGGCGCACGCGGGGAGGCCGCCTCGGAAGAGCAGCTGCGCGAGCTCGCGCGGCAGCTCGCGACGGCCGAGGGCCAGCAGCAGATGGAAGAGCAGCTGCGCCGGCTGGCCCAGGACGGGGGCCCGAGCAGCGAAGAAGCGGAGCGCCAGCGAGCGCTCGACGACGCGCAGCGCGGGGCGGGTGAGGCCGAGGGGCAGCTCGGGGGGACGCCTCTCCCGGCACCGGTCGCCGGAGGGTCGAGCCGCTCGGGGCCGAGCGGCGGAGAGCCCGGCCAGAGCGGACAGCAGGGCTCGTCGGCGGGTGCGTCCGGCAGCCAGGGGCCCGCGCAGCCAGGCCACTCGGAGGGAAGCGGGCCGGGCAGCCACGAAGGGCAGACCAGCGCGATCGCCGGCGGTGAGCTGCGCTCGCGCGCCAGCGCGAGGCTCAACCCGGGCAGGCCGATGCCAGGGCTCGTGATGGGCCGGACCGCGGGGCGCGACGGAGAGACCGCGAATGTACAAGGAGAGGGCGCGCTCGGCGTCGTCGGTCCCCAGGAGATCGGCGGCGTCGAGCACAGCGACGTCCCCGAAGAGTACCGCGAGCAGGTAGGGCGTTACTTTCAGCCACGTTGACCTGCGCTCGGTAGCGCGAGGTCGCGCGCGCAATGCGCGCCGATGACCGGCGCGCTCGCAATGGCGAGCAGGAGCTCGTCCTCCACATCCACAGGAGGCGAACGCGCTGGTGGTACTCGCACGATCTCTGGCGCGCGGCGCCAGCTAGAAGCTCGCGCCGAGCAGGAAGCCCTTCGCATCGGAGGTCACGAGGGGCGCGGCGTGGAAGCGGCTGAACGCGGCGTTACGGGCTGGCGTGCGGCTCGAGGTGGTGAGCGCGTACACGGCGGTCCCGGCGAGCACCACGCCGCCGCCGATGAAGCTCCAGAACGAGACGTTGGCGAGGGTGGTCTGCGAGTCGCGCAGGTCGAGGCGCCTCGCGCTGCCGGACGGCTCCACCGCCGCAGACCGCCCCTTCGCCGTGGAGAGGATCGCGAAGGTCACGCCCGACGCGACCCCGAGCAGCCCGACCGCTCCACCCGCCACCACCAGCGGGATGTTCTGGCCCGTGTCCAGGCTGAGCGCGATGCGCTGGTCCGAGCCCCTCGCCACGAGCAGGGACGTCGACGTCCTCGCGCCGGCGCGGCGCGCCTCGATGGTGCGCTTGCCTGGGTCGACGAACACCTGAGCATCAAGGGGCGACCGTCCGATGAGCTTGCCGTCGATGAGCACCTCGGCGTCATCGACGTTCACGCTGATCCGGAGCGTACCGACCTGCGACTTGGCCTCGGCGAGCCGCTTCTCCAGGAAGCTCTTCTTCTCGGCCCTCTCGCCGAGCGGGAAGGTATCGAGCGCATACTGGAGGTGCTCGGCCGCGTCGCGATGCTGACCCACCTCGAGCTCGACGTTCCCGAGATTGCCCGCGACGTCAAAGCTCTGCTGGAGATCCCACGCCGCCTGATATCGCGCCTCGGCCTCGACGAATCTCGCCTCGTCGTAGAACTGGTTCCCCTCCCGGTAGAGCTGCGCGGCGCGCTCGCCAGCGATCGAGGTCGCAGGAGGGCCATCGGTCGGAGAGGTGGGCATCAACCGAGCCTTGCCCGTCGCGCCCGCAACGCTGGGCGCCAGGAGGACCGCCGCGCACAGGAGGAACGGAGGGGAAAACTTCGAGAATGGCTTTCGCATGATGGTTGCCGGGACGATTGCAATCCGGAGAGAGGCAACTCTCAGGGGAATGGACGCGGGGGTGCGGTCGTCCCGGGAGGCGCAGAAGGCGACGCGGCGGGTGCAGACGGCAGGGGCTGTGGTGGGATCGGATTGCTCGCGGTCGATTCGTAGGGGTCTTCCGGCGTCGTGGGAGGCTTGGACGGGCGCTTCCCCTGCGGCGCAGGGCGCGCTACGGGCGGACGGGCAGCGGCCACCGGTCCGGGGTGCGCGGACGAAGGGCTCGGCTCCACTGTAGCGGACGCAGACGGGGCTCCCGTCGCGGCAAGAGCCGGCGGCTCCGCGACGGGAGGTGGCTGCTCGGTCGCGACCGGAGGCGGCACCGCTGGAGGCGGCTGCTCGGGCAGCGCACTCGGCGTGGGCGTCACGATGCCGGGCTCGGGCGCTGGCCCGCGGGCGTCCCCGGCCAGCGTCGCGTCTTGACGGCTCGGCGGATTGGCGGCGCGCCAGAGCACCCAGAAGCCCGCGACGGTCGCGCTCCCCAGGAACACGAGCAGCGCGAACAGCCCGAGCGGAGCCCCGCGACGACGCACCGCGAGCGCGGCGGCGACCGCGGCAGCCGCGGGATCGGGCCGCGCAGCCTGCGGCGGCACGTCCGCCCGGGGGGCGGCCGCGACGGGCTGGGGAACGGGCGCCGCGTGCGGCCGCTGTTTCCGGGACGTCTCTTCCGGCGGAGGCCAGACGCCGCTGCCCACGCCGACCCGGGCCGTGCGCACGCCACCCGGGCGCGCGCCGCCCTGCCCCTCGGGAGCGCCCGGCATGCCGTGCACAGGGATCCTGCGCATCGTCGGCCGGTTCCGTTCGTCAACGCCTTTCAAGAGCGACGGCGCCACCTGGATCTTCTGCAAATCCATGGCCTGGTGCTCTCGGTTCGGGGGCAGGGTGACCGGAGGAACGTACACCTGCTTGTCGCTCGGCCCCGCCTCGCGATCCTGCCGGCGACGCGGCCTGGGCTCGCCCCACGGCATGGCCCGCTCCGCGGGCGGCGCTGCAGGGCCCAGCGCCCCTTCGTCAGGCCTGCGGCGCGGATCCTGCGAGAGGGCCCGCTGCTGCGCCAGCGACGGGTGCTCCTGCGGCAGGAAGTTGGGCGCGTCGTACCCGCGCGGCGGCTGCTGCGGCAGCGTCGGCTGCTGCGGCTGCGGCGCGGGGTCGCCCGCAGAGCCCTGACCCGCCGGCTGCCCTGGCGAGCTCTTGTTCGCGTTCCTGTTGGTCATGCCTGCCCCTCTCGCCACGCGCAAAAGCCGCGCTGCTGCCCCGCGTGGGCGGCAGCGCATCGAGCCCCCGGTCCAAGGCTCCGCCCTGTCATGGGCGCGCTCCCGAGGCGATCTGCCTCGACCGCTGCCCTGCAGACGGCGCGGTGGGTGCCGCGGCAGCGCTCCGGCGAGCGCGGGGGCGCCGCGGACCAGCGTCGAACGCGCGCTGGCCGGAGCGCGACACCTCGGAGCTCGCTCGGGGGCAGGGCCACGGCATAGCCCCGAAGATACCCCACCCGGCCGCCGCCACCATGCACCCAAGCATCACGACCTCTCCCGCACCGATACACCGGCGGGGCCCAGGGAGGCACCGGCATCGGGGGCCTCTGCCGTCGTGGGCGTGAAGGAGCCTCCCGAGGCCCGCAACCACGGTCGACGCCCGCAACCACGGTCGACGCCCGCCGAGGCCCGCAACCACAGTCGAGGCGTCGGTCCAGCGGCCGGTCGGGTGCGAAGTTGACCAGGGCCACCATCCTGCCGCTTCCCTGGAATAATGGGATCTGCCCGTGGCCATGCCATCGTGCATTCGCTGGTGCCGCGGTCTCGATTTTGTGCACTCCCCCTGTGCCCGCACCCAGGTTGAGCCTCGCCCAGGTTGAGCCTCGCCCAGTTTGAGCCCCGCCCAGGTTGAGCCCCGCCCAGGTTGAGCCACCACCTGCGCTCGTGGCGCCCCGCCGCCAGCACCCAGGTTGAGCGTCCCGCCCAGGTTGAGCGCGCCTCACCGCCCGTCCATCCACAGCCGGCATGGTAGCGATTTCGTCGCGCCGGGTGAGGTTCCTGGCAACCACAGCGGCGACGCCGCGGCCGCCCGTCAGCCCACGACGCTCACCAGCAGCGCCAGGGCGAAGCCGAACAGCACCACGCTCACCACCAGCATCGCCATGACGGCGTGGCTCGGCGCCGCGCCTCCCGGCGGCCGGCGCGCGCGCCTCGCCCCCGCCCCGCGCGCCGTCGATGGACGCGGCAGCGCAGGTCGGGCGGTGGGCTGCACCGCCCCGCCCGGCGCCGTGAGGCCGAACGCCTCCACCGTCGCGCTCAACGTGGGTGCGACGAACGCGCGGACCGGCGGCACCGTCAGCGGCGCCGTGCGCTGCCAGCACGATCCCGGCGGCAGGTGCGCCGCGGTCTCCACGCCGTCGCCCAGCGCCGCAGCGATGCGCGACAGCTCCGCCGCGAACGCCGGGGCGCTCGGGAAGCGGAGATCCGGGCGCTTCTCCAGCGCCCTCATGATGGCGCGGTCGAGCTCCGGCGGCACCGGCCGTGGCGCGTAGAGGGACGGCGGCGCGGGGATCTCGCTCGCGTGAGCGCGCAGGAGCTCGTGGAGCGGCCTCACGTGCTCGAACGGGCCGCGGCCAGCCAACAAGGTGTAGAGCACGACGCCCGCCGCATACACGTCGGTGCGGGCGTCGACGGCCACCCCGGAGGCCTGCTCGGGCGAGAGATAACGAGGCGTGCCGACGAGCACCCCCTCCTCCGTCTGGTAGAGCGACGGCGCCGGCGCGCGGCCATCGCCGGCCGAGGCGACCACCTTGGCGATGCCGAAGTCGAGCACCTTCACCATGCGCCGCCCCTGCGCGTCCGCGTCGCACAAGAACAGGTTGTCGAGCTTCACGTCGCGGTGGACGATGCCCGCGCCGTGCGCCGCGGCGAGGCCGGCGAGCGTCTGCGTCACCAGGTCGAGCGCCTCCAGCGCCGGCAGCGCGCCGCGCGCCGCCAGCTCCTCGCGCAGCGTCCGGCCGTAGAGCCGCTCCATCACGAGGAACGTCCGCCCCTCGGCCGTCCTCCCGAAGTCGGTGACCGTCACCAGGTTGGGGTGGGCGAGCCGCGCCAGCGACTGCGCCTCCACGCGCATCCGCTCCACGAGCCGCGGCTCGCGGTTGAGATCGCGGTGCAGGAGCTTCACCACCACCGGCTTGTCGAGCCCCACGTGCGCGGCCTCGATCACCTCCCCCATCCCGCCTCGCCCGAGCCGCCGCACAGGCCGGTACGGCGTGCCGTACAGCAAGGTATCGCTCAGCTCGGGCGCCGCCCACCGGCCGTCGTCGTGCGAAGGCAAGGCCATCCTCCGCGGGCCGAGGTGGTGCCGCTGTCGCGACGCGACGCGAGGATCGATATCCCGTCTCGATCCAGGACCTCGAGCGCGCGGACGCTCTTTTCACACGCCCTCCCGGAGCGCTCAAGATTTCGACAGATCCGCGCGCAAGCGCATCCTGAAGCATTCCCGCATCGAATTCCAAATTTCCACACAACCTGACGCACACGTCCGATTTCAGAGCGCAGCGCGGGGGCGAGGGCGCGCTCAAGCGGCGGTGCCCGCGACGTTCCCGGGCTCGGCGCGCTCTGACCCGGCTGCGTGCGCCAGCGCCGCCTGCTCGGCCGCGAGGGCCGCCTCGTCCTCCTGAGCGAGGAGCGCGCTCGTCTCGGCGAAGGCTGCGTCGCGCTGCGCGATGACCGCGGCGCAGCGCGCCCGCGCCGCGGCGAGCAGGCCGAGGCCGATGACGAGCCAGCCGACGGCAGCCGCGTACCCGACGATCACGACGGGCCCGGGGTCGCCCTGGGTGGCCTTGGCGATCATCGCGAAGGCGTAGAACGGCGACGGGGCCGCGACGAGGAGGGCGCTCTCGCTCGTGCTGAGCTCCGCGACGAGGCCGGCGATGGCCGCGACGATCCACGGGCCGACCGCGATCGCGAAGAGCAGCGTCAGGAGCAGCACGCGCGCGATCATGGGCGCGGCGGTCCGCGCGCGGAGGAACGCGCCGAGCCCGACGAGGAACACGTAGAAGGCGAGCGCGTACATGGCGAAATACCCGAGCTGCCGCGCCGAGACCTCCGGCTCCGCGATGGTCGCGTCGAGGACGAGCCGGTGGCCGGCCGCCCAGAGCGCGAGGACGGCGGGGACCCCCGCCGCGAGCAGCAGGTACGCCGATCGGACGATGCCGGGGCCGAAGAAGCGACGCAGCCGGCTGGCGCGGCATCGGGCCCAGTGCACCTCGACGCGGCGCGAGGGGCCGATCGGATCGCCGGCGAAGAGGAACACGCAGAACGTCAGGAACGCGAACATCGCGCTCATGCCCGCGATGATCGTGGGCATGCGCTCGTGCGCGTCCACCGAGAACGCCGGCACCGCCGCGGCGGCCGCGACCACCGGCGTGCAGGCCGCGAACCACGCCTTCAGGCCGGAGGAGCGATCGTCGCTCTCGCTCGTGAGGTTCGCGACGGTCACCTGGTACAAAAACCACGCGGGGACGACGATCGCCGCGATCGGCAGGAGGACCAGGAACAGCGCGTAATCGAGGCCGAACGGGGCGCGCTGGTAGGCGACCGGGAGCCAGATCGGCGGGCCCTCGGGCACCTCCGGCCAGGCCATGTGCGCCGCGTACGACAGCCCGGCGCCCGCCGCCGTGAACAGGCAGATCGACAGGGGGAACGCGAGCAGCAGCGTGACGAGGATCGCCGCGCGCAGGCTCCCCATCTTCGAGCTGATCGCGAGGCCGAAGGCGACGCTGAGCAGCGCGATCAGGAACAGGAACAGGAACGCGATCACCACCTCCGTCGCGGTGATCCCGCCGAACAGGAACGGCAGCGCCCCGACCGGCGCGAGCATCACCACGTACATCGAGATCGCCGTGTAGGCGGCGAGGAACTTGCCGCGAGCGATCTCGCCGGGCGGGATGCCCGTCAGGAGCACCGCTTCCCAGGTCCGGCCCTCGCGCTCGGAGGCGATGCTGTTCGCGGCGACCGCGGGCCCGACCAGGGCCACCACGAAGTACGCGAGCGAGAAGAAGACCTGGAACAGGATCACCCCCGCCTTCGCGGGCGCGACGTCCCTCGACACGATGCCGCCGAGCGACGCGATGAGCAGCGTCATCAGCACGGCGAACACCAGGAGGATGACCGGCGTGCGGGAGAGGCGCGCCGCCTGCTTGAGCTCGCGGATCCAGATCGGGTTCGGCTCGCCCAGGAGGCGCCCCGCGCGGTCCCGCGCCCGATCGACGAGCCGCTGCGGCGACGGACCGCCGGGCGGCGATGAGGCAGTCTGCTCGCTCACTGCACCTCTCCTTGCGTGACCTCCAGGAAGATCCGCTCGAGCTCGTTGCGCTCCGGCTCGACCCCGATCACGCCGATCCCGCTCCGCACGAGGTGCTGGACGATCTCGGCGATCTTCACGTCGTTGCCGATGTAGCCGACGTGCACGGCGCCCGCGACGATCTCGACGTCGGCGATCCCCGGACCGCCCCGGAGCAGGTAGGCCGCCGCCTCGGGCTCGCCGAGGACCCGGACCTTCACCTTGCGCCGGGAGAGCAGCGGCGAGAGCGCGGGGTAGGCCGCCGCCTGCCCCGCGCTCGCCGGCGCGGCGGCGTGGGGCGGGTGCGCGCCGTAGCCGGGCGGCGGAGCGCCCGCCGGCAGTGGACCGGCCGCGGCGCCGGGAGCAGGCGCGCCGGGCTCGTATGGCGGCGCCGGGTGGTGCGCGGGCGCCGCGTACCCGGCCGGCGCGGGGGCGTGGCGCGGCGGCGCGTGCCCGTGCGCCTGCGCGGCGCGCACCGCCTCCAGGCGCGCCGCGATCTCCCCGATCGGGCCGGCGACCACGAGGCGGCCCTTCTCGAGGATCCCGATCGACGTGCACACGTCGGAGAGCTCCGTGAGGATGTGCGACGAGAGGAAGATCGTCTTCCCCAGGCTCCGGAGCTCGAGCAAGAGGTCGCGGATCTCGATGCGCGCGCGCGGATCGAGATCGCTCGCCGGCTCGTCCAGGATGAGGACCTTGGGGTCGTGCAGCAGGATCCTCCCGAGCTGGAGGCGCTGCTTCATCCCCTTCGACATGGTGGCGACGATCCGGTCCTGGATCTTGCCGAGGTCGGTCAGCTCCAGGACGGCGTCGACGACGTCGAGCGACGGCACGCGGAAGGCGTCCGCGAAGAACTCGAGGTACTCGCGCACCGTGATCCGGTCGTAGACGCCGGCGTGATCCGGCATGTACCCGATGCTGCGGCGGACCGCCGCCGGGTCGATCGTGACGTCGACGCCGTCGATCTCGACCCGCCCCGCCATCGGCTCGAGCAGGGTCGCCATGACGCGGATCGTCGTCGTCTTGCCCGCGCCGTTCGGCCCGATGAAGCCGAAGATCTCGCCGGGGCCGACGTCGAAGGTGACGTCCCTGAGCACGTCGAGCGAGCCGAAGCGGTGCGAGAGGTGGCGGACGCGGATCGTCGGCGCAGGCCGCTCGACCCGCGGCCCGGGGGGCGGAGCGCCGGGAGGCGCGGCGCTCACGGCCGACCTCCGTAGCCGACGATCCGCACGAGCACGCGGTCGCTCTCGAGCCGCAGCCCCGAGTCGCTGGCGCGCCCCTCGCCGCCGTCGAGCTGGCCGAGCAGGACGGGCACGCCGGCCGGGAACCAGTCGACCGCGCTGCCGGCCGCCTCCTCGATGGCCAGCCACGCGGCGCCGAGCCCGGGGGCGTCGTTCTCGAGCAGGGGGACCAGCAGGCCCCCGCCGAGGTCGTGGACGTCGATCCCGCCGACCCGCCGCCCGAAGCTCACATGCGAGAGCCAGCTCTGCCCGTCGCTCCGCGCCCCGAGGTCGACCCCCGCGCGCGACGAGACCTCCTCCCCGTCCCTGATGCGAGCGAAGTAGCGGGCCACCCCCGCCGGCAACCACAGGACCCCGCCCCGGAGGTCGCGGCCGCTCCGGTTGCTCACGACGACGTCGCCGCTCGGCTCGGCGATGATCGCGATGCCGTCCCCGAGCGGCGCGACGCCATCCTCGCGGACGATCACCGTCTGCCACGGGAGCACGGCGACCTTCGTCAGCCGGGCCCCGTCGCGCTCCACGAGCAGCCGATCGCGCCGCTCCGCGAGCTCGGCCAGCACCGCCGTGCTGATCACGCCGCTCGCGTCGGTCGTGCGGACGGTGAGCTCCTCCGCGCGGGGCACGAAGAAGCCGCGGAACCGGCGCACCGCCCCCTTCGCCATGCCGGCCCCCGCCTCGATCAGCGTGAGGTGGCGCGCCCTGCCGCGCACCCCCTTCGCGAGCAGGCCCACGCCGACGATCACCGCGAAGGTGACCGCCGCGTACACGGGCAGGTGCCGGAGCGCGCGGAGCGGCCTCCCCTGCCTCGCGGCGCGCGAGAAGTTGATCGGGCCGGCGAGCACCGCGTACAGGCAGAGCAGCAGCGCGGAGACCCCGATCGCCCAGCGCGAGCTCTCGTTCGGATCGAGCTCCCGCCGCACCGGGTCCAGATCGAGCCCCATCGCCTCTTCCCCCGGCCGGAACGCGATCGTGGAGCGGCGGTCGTAGGCGCGGCGCGCGAGATCGGCCACCCGGATCTTCGCCCAGGGGTCGCCGGACGCGGGCGGGCGCGTGGGATCGAACGCGAGCAGGTGCACCTCGCCGAGCCCGTAGAAGGCCGAGCTGCCGTACGGGCTCCCGCGCAGGTTGCCGCCCGACCAGCCGGAGAGCGCCTCGGCCACCGCGGGGCTCGCGCTCGGCGCGGGCAGGAGCGCGTTGCCCTGCTTGCCGAAGCCGCTGGGCGCGCCGGGCGGCACGATCTCCTCGAGCGTGGGCGGCGCGACGCCCGCCCGCGCGACCTCGCCGCCGACGAACGCCGCGAGCGTCGGGTGCCGCAGATCCTCGGGGCGCGCGACGGCCAGCGCCAGCGTACCGCCGGAGAGCACGTAGCCGGCGAGCGCCTCGAGCTCGGCGCCGTTCAGCCGCGAGAGCGCGTCGGTGCGCATGAGCACCGCGTCCGCCGCGCTGTACAGGGCCGCCCGGTCCGGCAGCAGCGGGTCGCCGGTGGCGCCGTCGTAGCGCGGCTGCCCGACCCACAGGACAGGGCTCGGCGACGACCCGGGGCCGCGGCCGCTCGGCAGGTACAGCGGCGCGACCGGCGCCTCGTGGAGCCCCGCTCGGACGAGCGACGTCTCGCTGACGTCGAAGAGCACCACGGCGCGCTGCGAGGTCGACGAGAGCGCGTGCGACGACACCTGCGCGCCGCCCTCGTCGAGCGCGCGCACCTGCACGTCGGCGAAGGGCGACACCTGCACCGGCACCCGCACGTGGATCGAGGCGCCCGCCGCGACCGTGTAAGGCGCCGACGCGACGAAGACGCGGTGCTCGCCGTAGCGCGTCGACGAGACCTCGACCTCGCCCTTGGCCGCCGTGCCGCCGTTGTTTTGGAGGCGCACGACGACCTGGTTCCACCCCCAGGGCATCCCGCCGCTCGTCCCGAACACCGGCGCCGCGTCGACGACGAGCTCCGGCGCACTCGACGCCGCCGGCGCCTGCCCGAGCGCCGGCCCCGCCGCCGTGAGCGCCGCGAGCCACGCCGCGCCGGCCGCGACCTTCGCCAGGGCAGCGGCCTGGCCTGCCCTCCCCTGCGCCTCGGCGCCGCGCCTCATCGCCGGATCGCCTGCGCCACGGGCTCGGGACGCGCCTCGACCGCGGCGAGCAGCGCGGCGACCACCTGATCCGTCGTGATCCCCTCCGCCTCGCCCTCGAAGGACCGGATCATCCGGTGGCGGAGCACCGCCTTCGCGACCCGCTGCACGTCGGCGAAGGCGACGTGCGCCCTGCCCTGGAGCAACGCCACGGCCTTCGCGGCCAGCACCAGCGACTGCGCGCCGCGCACCCCGGCGCCGAACCGGAGCGCCCTGCGCACGATCTCGGGCGCCCCCTCGGCGGCCGGGTCGCTCGCCCGCGTGAGCCGCGACGCGTACCGCATGACGGGCTCGGCGACCGCGACGTCGCGGCAGAGCGAGCGCAGCGAGAGCACGTCGTCGCGGGTGAGCACCCGCGGCGGCGGCCCGCGATCGTGGCCCGTGGTCCGGGCGAGGATCTCGGTCAGCTCGTCCTCGGTCGGGCTCGGCACGAGCACCTTGAGCAGGAACCGATCGAGCTGCGCCTCCGGCAGCGGGTAGGTCCCCTCCATCTCGATCGGGTTCTCGGTGGCCAGCACGAAGAACGGCTCCTCCATCGCGTACCGGGTGCCGGCGATGGTGCACGCGTGCTCCTGCATCGCCTCGAGCAGCGCGCTCTGCGTCTTCGGCGTCGCCCGGTTGATCTCGTCGGCCAGGATCACCTGCCCGAAGATCGGCCCCCGGTGCAGCGAGAAGTGGCGCGAGCCGTCCGCGGCCGAGACGAGCACGTTGGTCCCGGTCACGTCGCTCGGCATGAGATCCGGGGTGAACTGGATGCGCGAGAACCTGAGATCGAGGCAGGCGGCGATCGTCCTGACGAGGAGCGTCTTGCCCAGCCCGGGCGCCCCCTCCAGCAGGACATGCCCTCCCGCGATGATGCCCCAGAGCGTCTGCTCGATGACGTCACCCTGACCGACGACGGCCTGCCCGATCGCCTCCCGCAGCCGCGCGCTCGTCTGCTGCGCGAGCTCGAGCCTCGCCTCGAAGGAGGCAGGGGCCGAGCCCTGCCCTCCGTCAACACCTGCGCCTGATTCCGCCGCCATCTGGTCGCCCTCGGGCGACGACCATAGCCGGCCGCGCGCCGCGCGTCGATCGGGCCGCGGCGCGCGGCAGCGCCGAGGAGCGGCAGGCGTCCGCGCCGCGCGCCGCGAGGCCGCGCGGGCCGCGTAAGCCGCGTAAGCCGCGTAAACTCACCATCTCGTGGCGAGACACGATCTCGACGCGGTCGCCCTCGGACCTGGGACAACGTCCGGGGGCGCCGCGGACGCACGGCGAAACACGGCTCGATCCCTCGGCGCTCGACATCGCCATGCTATGTTTCACGGATGAACATGCTTGTCCGAAGCTGTAGCCGTGCACTTGCCTCGCTCTGCCTGTCCGTGCGCACGGGCGCGGCGCTCACCGCGGCTCTGGCGCTCGGCGCGAGCGCCTGCGCCACGGTGGCCGGCGAACATGAGGCAGAGACCAAGTTCCTCGTGAAGCCGACCTCGCAGTCGGCCTTCTCCGGGTGGAGCGAGGTCTCCATCTCTCAGGATCCGAATTCCGTCGACGGCGCCAAGCTCATGTTCATCCGGCTCGAGGCGCGCGACGACAACGTGCCCGACCTGACGTTCATCAAGAGCATCACCGCCGAGACCGTCGTCGACGACGTCTCCACCGTGGTCGCCAGGAAGGCGCCGATGCCCGCCGGGGAGCGCATCGTCCCGCTCGATCGGGTCTATCACGACGACATCCGGAAGTTCTTCTATGCGGACGAGGAGAACGACGGATACACGGTGCATGTCGACTGGCACGGCGAGATCGATCTGACGAAGACGATCCCGCCCGAAGGGGTGTGGATGAAGGTCCTCGTCGGCGTCCGTATCGAGTGATCTCGCCGCCGCGGCGACCTTCGCATCCATGCCCCGCGGCGCCCCTGCGCCGTCCAGCCCGACCCCCCGTCCACCCACGCTCCAGCTACCTCGCCCGGCCCAACCTCGCGAACCACGAGCGCGTCGAGCCCGAGGGCGAGCGGACGCTGGCCGAGCAGACGGCCGCGCGCGTCGCGCACGAGCAGCGGCTCGCGGCGCTCGAGGACGACCTCGCCGCGCGCGGCTGCCCGCCGGCTAGCGGGGCGCGGCCCCCCGGCCGTGCCCGATGAGCTCCTTGAACAGCGGCGAGGTGACGTACCGCTCCCCGCCGTCGGGCAGGATCACCACGATGTTCTTGCCCTGCATCTCGTCGCGCGCCGCGACCGAGAGCGCCGCCGCCATGGCCGCGCCGCCGGAGATGCCGACGAGGATCCCCTCGGTCTTGGCGAGCCGGCGCGCGGCGTCGAACGACTCGTCCTCGGACACGGGCACCACCTCGTCGATGAGCTCGCGCCGGAGGATCTTCGGGATGAAGCCCGCGCCGATGCCCTGGATGAGGTGCGCCCCCGCGCGGCCGCCGCTCAGCACGGCGGCGTTCCGGGGCTCGACCGCGATCATCTTCACCCCCGGCTTCTTCTCCTTGAGCACCTCGCCCACGCCGGTGATCGTCCCGCCGGTCCCCACGCCGGCGACCACGACGTCGACCGCGCCGTCCGTGTCCTCCCAGATCTCGCGCGCGGTCGTCGCGCGGTGCGCGGCCGGGTTCGCCGGGTTCTCGAACTGCTGGAGCATCACCGCGCCGGGCGTCTCCTCCACGATCTGGCGCGCCCGCGCGACCGCCTGCACCATCAACGACCCGGGCGTCTGCAGCACCTCCACCCCGAACGCCCGGAGCAGCGCGACCCGCTCGGGGCTCATCGACTCGGGCATCGTGAGGATCAGCCGGTAGCCCTTGGCCGCGGCGATCATCGCCAGCGCGAGGCCCGTGTTGCCGCTCGTCGGCTCGACGAGGACGCTCCCGCGCGTCAGCTTGCCCCGCCGCTCGGCGTCCTCGATCATCGCGAGGCCGATGCGATCCTTGACGCTGCCGCCAGGGTTCCGGCTCTCGACCTTGCCGATGAGCGAGGCGCGCAGCCCCTTGCCCGCAGAGCTCAAGCGAACGAGGGGCGTGCGCCCGATCGTCGCCGCGATGTTGTCGAAGATTGAACCCACCTGGCCGCCCTCCGTGATGGCCGCCTGGCCAGACGGAGCGCCGGCCCGGTGGCTAGATGGAATAATCCTGCACGAAGATCTTGGCGTCACGGAGATTTACAAGAACCCTGTCTCCCTCGGACAGCCCGAGCTCGGCGACGCGGTCCTTGGTCAGCTCGACGGCGAGCGGCTGGCCGTCGGAGAGGCGGAGCTCCGCCTTCACCATCCAGCCGACCCGGGATAGCCGCTCGACGCGCGCGAGGCTCGCGTCGTCGGAGCGGGGCGGGTCCGAGGAGTCGACCCGGGAGTGGAGCTCGATGTCGTGCGGCCGCACGAAGGCGCGCACGTTCGCGCCATCGTCCGTCCCCGGGGGGGCGTGCACCGCGAGGGTCCCGAGCGACGCCTGGCCGTCGCGCACCTGGCCGTCGAGCACGTTGATCGACCCGACGAAGCTCGCCACGAACTCGGTCGCCGGTCGATCGTAGATCTCCTCGGGCGTGCCGATCTGCTCGACCCGGCCCTTGTGCAGCACGATGACCCGGTCGGCGAGGTCCATCGCCTCTTCCTGGTCGTGGGTCACGAAGACGCTCGTGATCCCCCGCTCCTTGTGGAGCCGGCGGATCCACTCGCGCAGCTCGAGGCGCACCTTGGCGTCGAGCGCCCCGAACGGCTCGTCGAGCAGCAGCAGCGACGAGCCTGGCGCGAGCGCGCGCGCCAGCGCGACGCGCTGCCGCTGGCCGCCGGACAGCTCGTGCGGGAACCGGCTCCCGAGCCCTCCGAGCTGCACGAGGCTGAGGAGCTCGTCGACGGTGGCGTCGACCTCCTTCCGGGGCCGCTTCCGGATGGTGAGGCCGAAGCCGATGTTCTGGCGCACGGTCATGTGCCGGAACAGGGCGTAGCTCTGGAACACGAAGCCGATGTTCCGGTCCTGTACGCGCGTGTTCGTCGCGTTCTTGCCGTTCAGGATCACCTCGCCAGCGTCGGGGCTCTCGAGCCCGGCGATGATGCGGAGGACGGTGCTCTTGCCGCCCCCGCTCGGCCCGAGCAGCGCTACCAGGGCGCCGCTCTCGATCTCGAACGAGACGTCGTCGACTACCTTGTTCGGACCGAACCGCTTCGTGAGCTGCTGGACAACGATTCCCATAAGCGACAGCTGGCCTTCTGCCCGTCTCGGTCGCCTGGGACAGAAAATCCAGGACGCTCGAGCGCGCACCAGACTCGCCTGCCGGGCGGGTAGGCGCAACCAGATTCAGAAATATGCATCGGAACGGTGGGTCTATTTGCAATATTCGCAAGAAGCGCGTTCCTGGCGCTTCTTGCTCGTCCTGCGGCGGGCTCAGCAAGCCGCGCTCTCCTCGCGCGCCGGGCTGCGTTCGTCCAATGGGCAGGCTCCAGGTGCTAGCATCGCCGCGCCGCGCAGCGACGCGGCGGGACCGGGACGGGAGGCCTCAGGGCGGTTGGACGAGGACGCGGGGCCGCGGCACGGCGGGACCAGGACGGGAGACGGATGCGTTGTCTGGTGACTGGGGTGGCCGGCTTCATCGGTTCACACCTCGCGGAGCGTCTGATCGAGCTCGGGCATGAGGTGCTCGGGGTGGACCGCTTCGCCGACTACTACGCCCGCGACATCAAGGAGGGGAACCTGGACCGGCTGCGCGGCGAGCCGCGTTTTTCGCTGGCGACCGTCGATCTCGCGACCGCCGACCTCCGTCGGCTGCTCTCGGACCGCGAGGTCATCTTCCACCAGGCGGCGCAGGCCGGCGTGCGTCCGAGCTGGGGGTTGAGCTTCGAGGGCTACCTGCACGACAACGTGCTCGCAACGCAGCGGCTGCTGGAGGCGGCGAGGACGCACGGCCAGGTGCGCAAGCTCGTCTACGCCTCGTCGTCCTCCGTGTACGGCGACACAGAGGAGGTCCCGATGCACGAATCCAGCCGGACCGCGCCGCACTCGCCCTACGGGGTGACCAAGCTGGCCGGCGAGCACCTCTGCGAGCTCTACCGGCGCAACTTCGGGCTGCCCACGGTCTCGCTCCGGTACTTCACTGTGTACGGCCCGAGGCAGCGCCCGGACATGGCGTTTCACCGGTTCATCTCGGCCATCCTGCGGGGCGAGACGGTCCGCATGCACGGCGACGGCGAGCAGACGCGCGATTTCACCTACGTGAGCGACGCGGTGCAGGCCAACGTCGCCGCCATGGAGGGCGCCGCGGTCGGCGTGTTCAACATCGGCGGCGGCTCGCGGGTGAGCCTCAACGACGCGCTCGGGATGCTCGGGGAGATCGCGGGGCCCGCGCGCGTGGAGCGGGGCGAGCCGCAGGCCGGGGACGTCAGGCACACATGGGCCGATACAGCGGCGGCGCAGGCGGCGCTCCGGTACGTGCCCCGGGTCCCGCTGCGCGAGGGGCTCGCTGCCCAGGTGGCCTGGCAGAAGAGGAGGCTCGCGCCCTCCCGGTAGCGGGAGCGCCGTGCGCTCAGGCGCCGGGGCCCTCGGCGCGGGGGGCGAGATCGACGATGCGCGCCGCGGGGACATGCGCGGCCACGATCTCGTCCGCGAGGTTGATCCAGCGCTCGCAGCGATCGAGGACGACGCTGTCGGACGAGACGACGCCCGCCGCGCCCACGAGGAGCCGGTCGGGGTCGGGGACGAGCGTCGCCTCGATCGACAAGGGCGCGCTGCTCGACAACGGCGCGCCGCCGAGCCGCTCGAGGAGCCGCGCGCGCAGCTTGCCCGAGCTCGAGACGGCGGCGTCGAGGAGGACGCGCGCGCCCGCCGCGCCGGCAGCGGACAGCGCGCCGCCGAGCAGATCGATGGCGGCGTCGGTCTCCGCGATGGGCGCGTAGCTGCCGCGCAGCCCCGCGAGGTCGCGGAGCACCCCCTCGGGACCGCGCAGGAGCAGGCCGCCCGAGAGGGCCACCTCCAGGGTGATGATCAGGTTGAAGCCGTCGATGTTCGCCTCCGCGCCCCGGAGCGACGACGCGGGCGCGCGGCGCGCGAGGCGCGACGCCCGCTGCGCCTCCGAGCAGGCCGACCGCTGCAGCGCGAGGCGCTGGCGGGCGACCAGCTGGTGATGGTCGCCCACGGTCCGGATCGCGGTGCGCAGCGGGTAGCCGCGGCCGAGGAGCCACGTCACCTCCTCGAGCGCGACGCGCAGCCTGATCACCGCCTCGGGACCGAACAGCTGCCCATCGTCGGGGTGACCGCCGCGCGGCGCGCGCTCGCTCGCCCCCTCGCCCGCCGTCGCTTCCTGTCGTCTGTCTGCCACGTGCCCTCGATGCTCGCCGGTGGTGCCCTCGATGGCAGCCGCCCTTTCCGTCGCTCCGGGGTAGCACGCCGCGCATCCGCGCCCGCCCCGGCGCGAGCTCTCGTCGACTCGAGCACCTCCTGCGGCCACGCGCAGGACCGGCGCCCGCGGCGAGCTGGCGTCGCCACCCCGCCAGGATCGCGAGACCTGGCGGCTGCGTATCCGGCCTCACCTCCCGCCTGCGCCTATCGTCTCCCGGAGGGCGGCAGGGAACCGCGCGTTCCCGGAACGATCTGCTATCCTCCGCCGCCGTGATTGTGGACCAGCCCCCCACACCTGCCCCCCACGAGGCTCCGGAGGACCGGGTCACGTTCGGGCTCTCCGCCTTCGAGCCTCGCCCGAGCCTGATGGCGCCCTCCATCGCGCCGGCCGCCCAGCCGGCGCCGCAGGTCTCCGTCGTCGTCCCGGGGCTGAACGAGGCCGATAGCCTGGCCGAGCTCGCGCAGCGCGTGGATCAGGCCCTCCGGGGGCGCTTCACCTACGAGCTCATCTTCGTCGACGACGGCAGCACCGACGACACATGGGCCGTCATCTCCCGGATCCGCGCGGAGAACCCGGTGGTGAAGGGCATCCGGCTGCGGAAGAACTTCGGCAAGGCGACGGCGCTGACGGCCGGCTTCCGCAAGGCGAAGGGCGCCGTGGTCGTCACCATGGACGCCGACCTCCAGGACGATCCGGCCGATCTGCCGAGCTTCATCGCCAAGGTCGAGGAGGGGCTCGACGTGGTGGTCGGCTGGAAGGTCAACCGGCTCGATCCCAAGAACCGCCTCGTCCTGTCCCGCATCTTCAACGGGACGGTCCGCTCGGTCACGGGCGTGAAGCTCCACGACATGAACTGCGGCTTCAAGGCCTACCGGAGCGAGGTGCTGCGCACCATCCCGATCTACGGCGATCTCTTCCGGTTCATCCCGGCGCTCGCCGCGTGGCAGGGCTTCCGCGTCGCGGAGATCCCGGTGCGCCACCACGCCCGCAAGTACGGCAGCTCCCGCTACGGCCTGGAGCGCATCCTGCGCGGCTTCTTCGACCTGCTCAGCGTCATGTTCCTGACCCGCTACTCGAAGAAGCCGATGCACCTCTTCGGCCTCATCGGCCTCGTGTTCGCGGCGGTCGGGGTGACCATCAACGCCTACCTGACCTTGCTCTGGTTCCTCGGCCACAAGATCGGCGATCGCCCGCTGCTCCTCCTCGGCGTGCTGATGATCCTCCTCGGCATCCAGTTCTTCTCGATGGGGTTCATCGGCGAGTTCCTCACCTTCCAGATGCAGCAGCGACACCAGGCGGAGGAGCTGCCCATCCGCGAGGAGGTCGAGTGAGCCCCGCGCCCTGCGCCGCTCGGCCCGACGTCCCCGCGCTCGGGCGCCTCTCCCACCAGGTCCTCTGCGCCGCCGCGCCGCGCTGAGCGCGCCGCGGGGCCCTGCCTTCATGCGCCGCACCGTCCTGCGCGCGCTCATCCGCCTGGTCGGGCCGCTGCTGCTCGTCCTCGTCGTCGTGCGCATGGACGACCGGGACGCGGTGCTCGGCGCGGTCGCCTCGGCCTCGGCCGCCCCGCTCGCGCTCGCTGCGGCGCTGAACGTCCTCAACATCCACCTCAAGGTCGTCCGCTGGGACGCGCTGCTCCGCGCCCGCGACATCCATTACCCCCTCCGCCGCGCCTGGAGCGCGTACCTGACGTCGCTCTACGTCGGCATGCTGACGCCGGGGCGGGTCGGCGACGTGCTCCGGATCCGCTACCTGCGCCACGACCTCGGCGTGCCCTACGCGGAGGGGCTGGCCACCGTCGTGATGGACAGGCTGTGCGATCTGTACGTGCTCGCCGCGTTCGTCGCCGTCGGCGTCGCCCGCTACAGCGCGGTCATCGCCGGCCGCCTCGCGTGGCTGACGTGGGGCGGCATCGCGCTCACGGTCCTCGCGCCGCTCGCGGTGCTCATCCCGGGGCTCGCCGAGCGGGTGCTGCTCGCTGTGTCGCGCCGGCTCGTGAAGGAGCCAGCGCAGAGCGCGGAGCCCGGCGCGGCGAGCCGCTTCCTCGTGGCGCTGCGGGCCCACGTCGGGCGCGGGCTCCTCTTCACGCTGCCGGTCACCGTGGCGACGTTCGTCGTCAACTTCGTGCAGGGCTACCTGATCGCGAGGGCGCTCGGCATCCCGCTGTCGCTGTTCGACGTCACCTGCCTGCTCGCCATCGCAAACCTGCTCGGCCTCCTGCCGATCTCGATCGCGGGCGTCGGCGTCCGGGAGCTCTTCTTCTCGCTCGTGTTCCCCTCGCTCGGCTTCAGCGCCGAGCACGGCGTGAGCTTCGGCCTCCTCGTCTTCGCCGTCATCTACCTCGTCGTCGTGGCGCTCGGCTTCGTGAGCTGGCAGGTCGCCCCCCCGCCGAGCGCCCCCGAGGCCGCGCCGGCGGGCACCGCCCAGCCCTAGGCCGCGCCGGCCGGCACCGTCCACCAGCCCCGGGCGCCGGGGCCGCGCGTCACCGCGCGGCGCTCATCGAGAACAGCGTCTTCATCGTCATGGGCTCGAAGGGCCGCACCCGCGTGGCGGCGGCGCGGAACGCCTCGGTCACGCACTCGCCGACCTCGGTCCCCTCGTACGGCGTGCCGTCCAGCGACACCTCGGCGCGGCCGCTCCGCAGGAAGGTCACGGTCACGGTCCCGTCCCCGCTCGGGCCGTCCGGCTGCCAGCAGCGCTGCGCGCGGTGGCTCCCGCGCTCGAGCGCCGCGGCCGCGTCCGTGGCCAGGCGGAGGTGCTCCGAGATGCCCCTGCTCGCCCCGGGATCGAGCCCGTCGTAGCCGAGCGGCGACACCTCGACCGAGGCGGGATACGCCGCGCTCCGCTGCGGGCAGTGCGAGGGGCGCACCATCGCGTAGCCGGTCGCGGAGGCGAAGCCGCACACCGCGAGCGCCACCAGGAGGGCGCGCTGCCCGCCGCCCCGGCCGTGAGGCCCATCGAACGGGCCGTCGTCGCCCGATCCGCCGCGCAGCCGCTCGACCTCGGCCCGGATCTCTGCGATCTCCGCGTCCCGGGCGGCCAGCGCCGCGTCCCGCTCCTTCACCTTGGCTTCGAGGGTTTCGATGCGCGCGCGAGCCGCATCGAGATGATCCCGGTAGTGCGACATGGGGCCATTCTACCGCGCCACGCGCGCGGCGCCCTGCCCTTCCCGCGCCCGGGGCGCCGTTCCTTGACAGCGGGGGGTAGGGTCAAGTAGCCGAGGACCCGCCTCTCCCATGCTAGAGACCCCCCGCACCAGGCTGAGCAGCGCGCTCGCGAAGCTCGACGGCGCCATCGAGCGGCTCGCGCGCGCCGCCTTGACCCTGGCGCCGTGGCCGATCCTCTACGGCATGAGCATCGCCGTGACGGCCTGGGTGTTCACCCACCCGAGCCGCCTCGCCCCGCTTGACACGAACAAGCTGAACGAGCTGGAGCGCCGCTGGATGGCCGGCGGCGCCGGCGCCGCCATCGTCGGGGTCGGGCTCGCCTACTTCGCCGTGATGCTGGCGCGGCGGTCCCTGACCCGCTCGTGGGCCTTCGTGAACACCGTGGGCCGCCTCAACCGCGCCCTGGTCCCCCTGCTCGCGCTCCCGTTCGTCGCCGCGCTCAAGCTCCCGAACATCGAGAAGGACAGCCCGAAGACCGCGATCTTCTTCGCCGCCGTCGCCGCCGCGCTGGTGGGCGCGGGCGTCTACGCCTGGGGCCTCAGCGCGATCCCCCACGCCGCGCGCGAGCTCGACGACGCCCCCGCGCGCGCCGAGGACGATCGCTCCGCCGCGCTGGCGAGGGCCGGGCGGTGGCTCGCGCCGCTCGCCCTGGCCGCCCTGTGGGCGGGCTACGGCATCTTCTTCTCCCGGCTCGCGATCACCAACCACCACGCGCTCCACACGCGGACGCCGGACCTCGGGTACTACGACAACATCTTCTACCAGTCGATCCACGGCCGTCCGCTCGGCTGCTCCTGGCTCAGGGCCGGCTACCACGGCTCGGCGCACTTCGACCCGATCCTCGTCCTGCTCTCGCCGCTCTACCTCATCTACCCGAGGGCGGAGTTCCTCCTCGTGCTCCAGTCCGTGTGGCTCGGCGCCGGCGTCGTCCCCGTCTACCTGCTCGCGCGCGACAAGCTCGAGCACCGCGGCAAGGCGCTCCTGCTCGCCGCCGTCTGGGCCCTTTACCCGGCCCTGCACGGCGCGAACATGTACGAGTTCCACTCCCTCGCGCTGATCTCGCCGCTCGTCGTCTGGCTCCTCTACTTCTACGAGACAGGCAGGGACAGGCTGTACTGGACCACCCTCGCCGCGCTGCTGCTCTGCCGCGAGGACGTCTCCCTGCTGATGTGCTTCATCGGGCTCTACGCCATCTTCGACCGGCGCGCGGGCAGGACGCGCCTCGGCTGGGTGACCATCGCGACGAGCCTCGTCTACTTCGTCATCGTGAAGCTGTTCTTCATGACGTCGGCCGGCATCATCATGTCGGGCAAGGACGCGTACTCGTTCGCCTACTACTACGAGGAGCTCATGCCGAACCGGAGCGGTCTCGGCGGCCTCGTCATCTCGCTCCTCACGAACCCCGTCTTCGCCCTCAAGGTCATGCTGGAGGAGCCGAAGATCCTCTTCCTGCTCCAGCTCTTCGTCCCCCTCTGCTTCCTGCCCTTCTTCGCCCGGCCCGGGCGCTGGATGCTCGCCTACGGGCTCCTGTTCTGCCTGCTCGCCTCGCGCGACGCTGTCTTCTCGATCCACTTCCAGTACTCGTCGATCCTCTTCCCCATCGCCTTCGCGCTGACGCCGATCGCGCTCAGGGGCGCCGCGGACTCGGCGCCGGCCGCCTACCTCGGGCTCGACGGGCGGCGCCTGTCGCGCGCGCTGCTCGCGGCGATGCTCGTGGCGAGCGCGCTCGTGTCGTGGAAGTTCGGCGGCTTCATCGAGAACGCCTCGTTCAGGGGCGGCTTCTCCCGCGTCGCGCGCAAGCTCACGCCGGACCAGGAGGCGACCTACGCGTGGGTGACGAAGCAGGTCGAGGCGATCCCGCCCGGCGCGATCGTGGGCGCGACGAGCAAGATGGGGCCGCACGTGTCGAACCGGAAGGAAGCCTATTTCTACCCGGGGGACCGCGCCGCGCTCGCCCAGTACGTGCTGCTCGACGAGGCGGAGCTCAAGGGCAAGGACCTGGAGCGCCACAACGCGGCGGTGAAGCGCGGCGAGCTCATGGAGGTCGACCGGCTGAAGAAGATGGCGCTGTTCAAGCGCGTGAAGCCGGCGGCGAAGGAGCCGCCGCCACCGCCGGACAAGGGCGAAGAGCCCACTACCCGGGAGCCGGCGCCGGAGCTACGAAAGCTGAACAAGAAGCCGGGCGCCGCGCCGCCCGACCCCACCAGCACCGCGGAGCAAGATGAAGACCCTCCTCCTGGCCCATGACTTTGACGAGACGTCCGAGCTCGCCCTCGACACGGCGCTCGAGCTCGCCCGCAAGCTCTCCGCGAAGATCGTCGTGACGCACGTGTACAGCGTGCCTCTCTACACCTTCCCGGAAGGCTCGGCGCTGATCCCCTCGGCCGAGGACGCCGCGCGCCTCGCCGAGGCGGCGCAGCGCAGCCTCGATCAGGTGCTCGAGCGCCGGCGCGCCTCGGCCGACGTCGAGATGTCGGGCGTGCTGCGCTCCGGCGTCCCCGACGAGGAGATCTGCCGTCTCGCGGAGGAGATCGGCGCCGACATGATCGTGATCGGGACGCACGCGCGCGGGGCGGTCGCGCGAGCGCTGGTCGGCAGCGTGGCGCAGCGGGTGGTGCGCTCGGCGAAGGTCCCGGTCCTGACGATCCGCGGCCCGCAGCCCGAAGGCTGACGCGGCGCCGCGCGGCGCCCGAGCGCTCCACCGACGCTCGGGAGCTTCCTGATATGTAATGGAAATTTCCTTACCCGCGGTCAAATGCGTCCTGCTGCGGGCGCGAAACCTCGTTGAAACTTTGGGCACGTTACCCCCGTGCCATGAAGATCGACACTGGGGATACGGCCTGGCTCCTCGCATCGACAGCCCTCGTCCTTTTCATGACGCCGGGCCTCGCCCTGTTCTACGGCGGCATGGTGCGCCGCAAGAACGTGCTGGCGACGCTCATGCACTCGTTCGCCGCGCTGGCGGTGATCTCGGTGCAGTGGGTGGCCCTCGGGTACTCGCTCTCGTTCGGCGCGTCGCACGGGGGGCTCATCGGCGGGTTCGAGTATGTCGGGCTGCAGGGGCTCGCGTCCGTGGAGCGCGGCACGGTGCCGCACCTCGCGTTCGTGGCGTTCCAGATGATGTTCGCGGTGATCACGCCCGCGCTCATCGCGGGGGCGTTCGCCGAGCGCATGCGGTTCCCGGCGTATCTGGTCTTCATCCTGCTCTGGTCCACGCTCGTCTATGATCCGGTCGCCCACTGGGTGTGGGCGGAGAAGGGCTGGCTCTACGAGATGGGCGCGCTCGATTTCGCGGGCGGCACCGTGGTGCACCTCGCCGCGGGCATCTCGGCGCTCGTGTGCGCGCTCGTGCTGGGCCGGCGCTCCGGGTACCCGCACGAGCGGCACGTGCCGCACAACCTGACGATGACCCTGACGGGCACGGGCATCCTCTGGTTCGGCTGGTTCGGCTTCAACGCGGGCAGCGCGCTCACCTCGGGCGGGCTCGCCTCGCTCGCGCTGCTCGACACGCACGTCGCCGCGGCGGCGGGCGGCGCCGCGTGGCTCTTCGTCGAGTGGGCGCAGCGGGGCAAGCCGACCGCCCTCGGCATCGCCTCCGGCATCGTGGCCGGGCTCGTCGGCATCACGCCCGCGGCCGGGTTCGTCGCGCCCTGGGCCGCGGTCGTGATCGGCCTGCTCGCGGGCACGGTCTGCTACTTCGCGGTCGTCTCGAAGGAGCGCCTCCGCTACGACGACTCGCTCGACGCGTTCGGCGTGCACGGCGTGGGCGGCCTGCTCGGCGCGATCCTCACCGGCGTCTTCGCCGAGAAGGCCCTGAACGAGGCCGGCCGCGACGGCGTGATCGCCGGCAACCCGGGTCAGATGGTCCCGCAGCTCGCCGGCATCGTGGCCGTGGGGCTGTACGCCGGGATCGTGACCTTCGTGCTCCTCAAGCTGGTCGACAAGGTGATCGGCCTGCGCGTGGCCGAGAGCGACGAGCGCGAGGGCCTCGACGCCACCGAGCACGGCGAGACCGGCTACGCGCTGTAGTTCCACGGCGAGGCAACCACAGACCCCCAGATCGTCCAGGGCTCCGGCCGCGCTCGCTCTCCTGGTAAGGAAAGGTACGCGCCGCCGGGGCGCCGTCGTGGTTGCCTCCACCCGGGCGCACCGCTAGAGCGACAGACGGTTCGAACCGCCAGGGCGCGAAGAGCGCCAGGAGACGTCGAAGATCTCTTGGCGCTCTCGGCGTCCTGGCGT
Source organism: Sorangium sp. So ce321 (assembly GCF_051530195.1). Lineage (NCBI taxonomy): Bacteria > Pseudomonadati > Myxococcota > Polyangiales > Polyangiaceae > Sorangium > Sorangium sp. So ce321. Next base: position 12,046,245 of record NZ_CP150329.1, read on the forward strand.
TTCTCCCTTCGAACCGATCGGTGCTCCAGCTTGCGCCGAACCTTTCCCCTGGGCGCGCGCCGCGAGCGAGCGCCCCGTCATCACGGAGCAGACAGGCATGAGCGGCCATTCCAAGTGGGCCACCATCAAGCGGAAGAAGGGCGCGCTCGACGCGAAGCGCGGCAAGCTCTTCACGAAGCTCATCAAGGAGATCACCGTCGCGTCGCGCATGGGCGGCGGAGACCCGAACGGCAACCCGCGCCTCCGCAAGGCGGTCAACGACGCCAAGGGCCAGGCGATGCCCGCCGACACGATCAAGCGCGCCATCCAGCGCGGCACCGGCGAGATCGAGGGCGCGAACTACGAGGAGATCCTCTACGAAGGCACGGGCCCCGGCGGCACGCTCTTCCTCTGCGAGGCGATGACCGACAACCGGAACCGCACCGTCGCCGAGATCCGGAAGATCTTCGAGAAGAACAACGGGCAGCTCGGCGCCGGCGGCTCCGCGCAGTGGGCCTTCGAGCGCAAGGGGATCATCCTCATCGCGAAGGACGCGGCGACCGAAGATCAGCTCATGGACATCGCCGTGGGCGCAGGCGCCGACGACTACAGCGACCAGGGCGAGGAGTGGCAGGTGCTCTCCAGCGTCGACATGATGGAGACCGTCATGAAGGCGCTCGAGGACGCGAAGATCGCGGTGAAGTCGAACACCGCCGGCTACGTCCCCAAGAACAAGAAAGAGGTCGCGGGCCGCGACGCCGAGGTCTGTCTCAACCTCGTCGACACGCTCGACGATCACGACGACGTGCAGAACGTGTACGCCGACTTCGACGTGCCCGACGAGGAGCTCGCGAAGCTCGAGGGCTGATCCCCGGCGCCGCGGAGATGACAGCGCCCGTCACGGGCGCCAGATCGGGAAGCTCACGATCGCCCACGAGAAGAACGCGTGGGCGAAGAGCGCCGGTGGCAGGCGCCCGGTCCGGTGCACCACGCGCCCCCACACGATCGAGCAGCCGAAGCCCGCCGCGACGAGCAGCGGGTTCGGCCCGGCGGCCGGATCGCCGAGCAGGAACAGCGTGGGGAGGTGCGCGGCCGCGAACAGCGCGCTCGAGAGCAGCCAGGCAGCCCCCTGGCCGAGCGGCCCCTCGAGCGCGCGCATCACGAGCCCGCGCCAGACGAGCTCCTCCAGCGCCGCCACCACGAACACCATCGCGCCGGCGAACACGCGCGCGTCGGCCGAAGGGTCGCCGAGCTGGAGGTACAGGCGAAGGAGCCACGCCTCGCGCGGCGAGCCGCGCGGGGCGACCGCCATCTGCACCGCCATGGCGGCGCCGTAGAGCGCCACGGCGACGAGCGCGCCGCGCGCGAGGTCGCCCGACAGGGGGCGGAGCGCGGCGCGGAGCTCGCCGCGCCGGCGGAGCCACACCCCAGCGGCCACCGCGAGGAGGACGTAGAGGGCGCCGACGGGCGCGAGCATGCCGAGCGCGCCCGCGCGCTCGGGGTCGAACGCGAGCGAGACGGCGAGCGCGACGCCGGCGGTGACCGCCGCGGCGATGAGCGCGGCCTCGCGGCGCGAGGCCCGCGGCGGCTCGCGCGGATCGGTCGACCGCGAGTCGCCCGATGAGGCCGGGGCAGCCGGAGGGGCCACGGACGGCGGGGGCACGGCGTCCGCGCCGACGTCGCCCGGGATCATCGCGCGCACAGCTGCAGGACCCTGTCGAGGATGCGGTCCGCGAGCACGGGCTTGGGCAAGACGCCGAGCGCGTCGGCCGCGTCGCGGGTCACGAGCGTCGCGCGGTTGTCGTCCCTGCCGAACGAGTCCGCCGCGTGGTTGGCGACGATCATGTCGACGCGCTTGCTCGCGAGCTTGTGCCGGGCATAGGCGATCACCCCCTCGTCGGTGGCGGTCTCGACGGCGAACCCGACGAGCGCCGGCGGCCGCGAGCCGTCAGCGCGCGCCTCCCCGGCGAGGCCGGCGCGCGCGGCGCCTACCTCGGCGAGCAGGTCGGGGTTCGGGACGAGCGGCAGCGTGGCGAGATCGGGGGTGCGCTTCAGCTTGGTCGCGTGCTGCTCGGCCGGGCGGTAGTCGGAGACGGCGGCCGTCATGATCAACGCGTCCGCGCCGCGCAGATCCTCGCCGAGCGCCTGCCAGAGCGCGGCGCGCATCGAGAGCGCGCCGCGCACGTCCACGCGCCGCGCGCCGGGCGGCGTGGCGAGCGACACGGGCCCGGCGATGAGCGTGACCTCCGCGCCACGAAGCGCGGCCCGATCGGCGATGGCGAAGCCCATCTTGCCGGTCGACCGGTTGCCGAGGAAGCGCACGGGATCGAGGTCCTCGAGCGTGGGCCCCGCGGTGACGACGACGCGGAGCCCGGCGAGATCGCGCGGGGCGAGCCGCGAGAAGGCCGCGGCCGCGATCGCCGCGGGCTCGGCCATGCGCCCGAGGCCGCGCTCGCCCGAGGCGACCTCGCCGAAGACCGGGCCGACGAGCTGCACGCGCCCATCGGCCTCGAGCGTGGCGACGTTCCGCGCCGTCGCGGGGTGAGCCCACATGCGCGGGTGCATCGCGGGCGCGGCGAGCACCGGCCCCTTCGCGCACAGGGCGAGCGCCGCCACGAGGTCGTCGGCGCGCCCCGCGGCGAGCCGGGCGAGCAGGTCGGCGGTCGCGGGGACGAGGAGCACGAGGTCCGCCTCGGCGGCGAGCGCGATGTGCAGCTCGCCCGCGAAGGCCGGGTCCCACATCGTGTCGCGCACCGGCTCGCCGCAGAGCCCGCTGAGCGTCATGGGCCCCAGGAACTGCTGCGCCGCGCGCGTCATGATCGGCAGCACGCGCGCGCCGCCCTGGATCAGGAGACGAGCGACCTCGGCGGCCTTGTAGGCGGCGATGCTGCCAGAGACGGCGAGCGCGACGGTCGGCCGCGCGCCGGCCGAGGTGGAGCCGGCAGCGGGTGGCGCGGGGGCGCTCGGGCGAGGCGCGGGAGGTGACGGAGTTCGGCCGGACATGGCGCAGGAGCCAACGTGGGTCGGGGATCCGCTCCGCGGTCCCTTGCGAACTGGTCGGGGATCCGCTTCCGCGGTCCCTTACGAACTGGTCGGGGATCCGCTTCCGCGGTCCCCGACGCCCCACCGTGGCATGAAAACGGGCGGTCGTACACGCTGCGCCGTGGGCGGATGCTAGCCTCGTGAGGTGCGCTCTTTCGATCGGCCCCGGGGCCGCGTCCCGGCGGGCTCCGAGCAGCTCATCACGGTGGCGACCTACAGCGAGTCCGTCGAGGCGCAGATGGGACGCTCGGCCCTGTCCGCTCACGGCATCCGCGCCTTCATCGCCGATGAGCACGTGGCGACGCTGACCCCCCACTACATCGGCAGGTCCCTCGGAATCCGACTCCAGGTGCCGCGCTCAGATCTGGAGCGAGCGGCCGAGATCCTGAAGCCGCCGGCCATCGACGACGATCGAGAGATCGAGGAAGAGGACGACGCAGACGAGCTCGACGGGCCCAAGTGCCCGGCGTGCGGGGCGCGCTACGCTTACCGCGAGTGGGCGCTGAGTCAGGTCCTCGTCATCATCGCGCTGCTCGGGTTGCCGCTGCTCGTGATGAAGAAGCGCTGGCACTGCCGCAAGTGCGACACCTTCTGGGCGCCTGAAGCGACCGCGCCGAGGGTAGGTAACCCCTACCGCGCGCCGCGCGGGGCGGCGCTGCGGGCGAAGAGCTAGCGCCGGTCGCGCGGCGCGGCAGCGCTGGAGAGGCCGCCCGCCAGCGTCGCCCGATCAGCCGTCGTCCTCGGCCTTCTTCCGGCGCCGCTTCTTGTTCGTGCCGTCCTTCGTCTCGTCGGCCGCGGGGTCCTTCTGGCTGCGGGACTCTCGTCGCGCCTTGCTCTCGGCCGCAGGCTCGCTCGCGCGCTGCACGATGTCGGCGCCCTCTGCGGGCGCGGCGTCCTCGCCCCGCGCGCGGGCGCCCTCCTTCTCCGCTTCGGCGCGCTCGTCCCCCTTCGCGCGGAAGGTGCCGAACCCCGCGCGCTCGGTCCAGCCACGCTCGCCAGTGAGCCCCGGCTCGCGGCTCTCGACGGTGCCGCCGCCCGGCTCGGGCCCGGTCACGCCGGGCGTGCGGACGTCCGGGCCCTGCGTGACGACGAGGTACTCGTCGGCCGCGTACTCGGGGTGGTTGTCGTCGGCCGCCTTGATCTCCAGATCGCGCGGGCCGCTCCCGACGTGGATGATCTGCGTGGTCGGCGGGTAGCTGTCGCTCCACTTCTCGCGCACCGCATAGGCGCCGTCGCGGACGACCCGCGAGCTCGTCGTCCTGAAGCCGGGGATGCCGCGCTGGGCGAGCGCACGCTTCCCCTCGGGCAGCTTCGGCGTCGGGCGCTCCAGCTCCTCGAACGGGATGACCTCGTCGATGCGACGGAAGTACGTGACCGTGAGCTTGCGCGAGGGCCCGAGGATCTCGGCGCGGACGACGCCGCCGGCCACCGTCTCGTGGAGCACGATCGGGAAGTCGAACGGGTTCCTGAAACGGTAGTTGATGGTCGGGTAGACGACGGTCGCGTCGAGGCCGAGCTTGATGTAGTAGCTCGGGCGGGAGTGCGGGTAGCGCTCGACGATCTCGAGCCCCGCGAAGAACGCGGCGCCGTGGAGCGTGCCCGAGATCTGGCAGGTCCCGCCGCCGAGCCCGTCGACGAGCTCTCCCTGGGCGATGACCGGGGCGACGCGGTAGCCGTGCGCCTCGTCGCGCGGGCCGACCGTCCCGTTGAAGTCGAAGATCTCGCCCGGCATGACGACCACGCCGTCGAGCTTCGATGCGGCCAGCCTGAGGTTGTACGTCCGCTCCCTGGACCTCGCCCCGGTCGCGTAGCGCGTCTCGAAGTAGCCGAGCACCTGATCGAACTTGACGTTGCCGAGCTGCTCCGCGACGAGCTTCGGCGCGATCGTCTCGACGCTGGCCAGCGCCGTGTCCTCGCCCGCCCGCAGGGCAGCGTCGATCCGCGCGAGGGTGCCGTAGACGTCCAGCCGATAGCCGATCTTCTCGGGCTTGAGCTGCCTCGCCTCGAGGTCGACGTAGGCGTCGACCGCGGGCGCGTCGAGCTCGACCTTCAGGTCGAGCAGCTTGCTGATCGCCCGCTCGGAGTCGAGGAGGAGCGGGATCGGGATGTCGAGCGGCGCATCCTCGTCCTTCCGCTCGTGCGCGCGGCGGAGCGCGCTCTCCGGGCGGAGCGCCTCGCGGACGAACTCGGCGAGGCGGACCCGGTTGATCTCGACGCCGAGATCGTTGCGGCGGAGCGCGCGCGCGGAGCCGTCAGGGAGCACGATCCGGATCTCCCCGGTGGCGTAGCGGCGCACGAGATCGAGCGCGTTCGCCACGACGTCGCCGCCCGCCGGCACCGGCACCTCCGCGACGCGGAGGACCGGCGGCGGCTTCGGGCCGTCGTCCGGCGGCGGCGGCAGCACGAGGTAGGTGATGACCAGGCCGCTCGTGACGAAGATCGCCACCAGCGCGGCGAACCGCCAGAGCTCCGGCGAGCGGCGAAGATCCATGCGAGGGCGGGCATCTTGAAAAGCCTTCCCCGAGCCGTCAAGCAAACGCCGCGGCGGCGCCAGCCTACGGGTCAGCGCTCCGGGAGCGGCGCGGGGCCTTCGAGGCGGCGCGCGCGGCCCTGAGGAGCGGCTCCTCGATGGAGCCCGCCCGGGAAACGAGCAGCGAGCCCCGCTCGCGCGGCGCGCCTCGGCGCAGCGCGGAGCCGAGGAGGTACGCGCCCGCGAGCGCCGCGAGCACCGCGAGACAGACGGCCGCGACGGGGACGAGCCAGCGCCGCGGCGGCTGAGCAGGCGGAGGGACGCTGCGCGGCGCGCTCGCTTCGCGCTCCACGATCGCGCGCCCGGGACGGGCGACGGCCTGAGGCGAGCTCGGCCGGGGGGGCGGATAGTCGTGGTCGGCCGAGCGCTCGCGCGCGATCTGCATGGCCTCCTGGATCGCGACGCGCCGCCGCTCGCCGCGCGGGCCGAGCATCTGCTGCATCAGCGCAGCGAGCTCATCGGGCGTGGCGAGCGGCGCCGTCGGCGCCAGCTGCTCGATCGCGCGGCGCAGCTCGGCCATCGTGGCGAAGCGCTCATCCCTCGACTTCGCGAGCGCCCTCATGAGGATGCGATCGACGCTCTCCGGCAGCGAGGGGGCGAGGGTCCGCGCCGGCTCGACCGCGGCCTTGTCGCAGATGCGGCGCACCGTCGCCGGCTCGTTCTCGGCGAGGAACGGGTGCTTGCCCGTCACGAGCTGGTAGAAGACGATCCCGAGCGTGAAGACGTCGGTGCGCCGATCGATCGGCTCGCTGCCCGCCTGCTCCGGCGACATGTACGCGTACTTGCCCTTCACCTGCCCGACCTGGGTGCGCTGCAGGTTCGAGGCGGCCTTGGCCACGCCGAAGTCGAGGATCTTCACCGCCCCGTCGTAGCCGACCAGGATGTTTTGCGGCGAGACGTCGCGGTGAACGAGGCCGACGAGCTTGCCGTCGCGGCCGCGCAGCTCGTGCGCCGCATGCAGGCCGAGGGCCGCCTCGGCCACGATGCGGAGCGCGATGGGGAGCGGCACGCCGCCGCGCGCCTTGCTCTCGCGGAGAACGAGGTTGAGCGGCTCACCGTCGATGAGCTCCATCACCTGATAGAGGACGCCGTCCTCCTCGCCCACATCGATGGTCTCGGCGACGTTCGGGTGGTGGATCTGCGAGACCAGGGTGGCCTCGTCCAGGAACATCGCCTCGAAGTCGGGGTCGTCGCTCAGCTCGGCGCGCAGCAGCTTGACGGCGACGATCCTCGGGAGCTGGCCGCTCGTTCGAGCGGCCCACACCGAGGCCATGCCCCCGAGCGCAATAGGGACGAGGAGCTCATAGCGACCGAGCGTATGGCCAGCGCGTACTTCTCCCATGGTGCTCACGTGCCGCGTAGCCCCGGCGAGGGAGGCAATCCCCACCGGGAATCGAGCCTTCCGAGCGCGGCCTCATGAGGACGGGTCAGCAAATTGCGCTCGGTGTATGAGGTGTAGCTCTTGATCGAAGATCGACATCGGGCGCCCGGATCGCGGCCGGGCGCCCGATGTTCGGATCGTCGCAGAGAACGCCTTGGCGCTCAACCCGGAACGCTATTCAGTCACAGCGTGATCTTTCACCGGTCCGCGCCGGATCGGCGGGCACGCTCGCGTCCGCCGCGTGAGCCCCGAGGCCCGGAGGGCTCGCCACTGCCCTCGGCCGGCGCGTCGACCTGCGAGGGCTCGGGAGACGGGATGACCTTACGCAGCGCGGACAGATGGCGCTTGGTGACGCCTGTCACCGCCAGGATCTGAGCGTCGGTCGCGCGACGCACTCCCTCCAGGGAGCCGAGCTCCCGGAGGAGCGCCGTCCTTACCGCGCTGCCGAGCCCCGGGATGTCCTCGATCTCCGAGCGGAGGCGCCGCGCCTTGCCGAGCCGCTTGCGCGCGTGGTTGGCGAAGCGGTGCGCCTCGTCGCGCGCACGCGCCAGGAAGAAGAGGGCGGAGCTCGTCGAGCGGAGCGGGATACCGTTCTTCTGGCCAGGAAGGTAGACGCGGTCGACGAGCTTCTCGCCGGTCTGCGTCTCCCGTTCCTTCGCGAGGCCCACGATCGGGAGGTCGTGCAGCCCGAGATCGCGCGCCGCGGACAGCGCGACCTGAAGCTGGCCGCGGCCGCCGTCGACCACGAGCAGATCCGGCAGATCCCACTCGGCTCCACCGGACTGCGCGCTCTTCGGCGCCTCCTGCGCTGGGCCGGCAGCCTCCCGCGCGGCCGTCGCGGTCACCTCTGCAGTCGCCGCCTCCGGCGGAGCATCGCTCGCTGTCGCCAGGCCCGCTTCCTCCTCAACCACGTCGCCCCCGGGCGCGTCGATCTCGGGCGCGTCGTCCTCTACTGCGTCGTCCTCTACCGCGTCGTCCTCTACCGCGTCGCTCTCCAGCGCGTCGCTCTCCAGCGCGTCGCCCTCTGTCACGTCGCTCTCTGCCAGCTCGCCCTCTACCGCGTCGCTCTCCAGCGCGTCGCCCTCTGTCACGTCGCTCTCTGCCAGCTCGCCCTCTACCGCGTCGCTCTCTGTCATGTCGCTCGCGGTCGCCTCGGAGATGCCGAGGGCAGCGGCCTCGCTGTCCGCGACGGGCTGCGGGCTCGCCGGCCGGGCGGCCTTGCCGCGACGAAAACGGCGCGCGAGCACCTCGTACATGGCAGCGTAGTCGTCCCCGTCGGCCACGCTCTTCACGTTGAAGCTGCGGTAGCGCTTCTTGTCCGGCTGGCCATCGAGGAGCGCCACGATCGAGCCCACGGTGTCGCCGCCGCCGAGATGCGAGATGTCGCAGCACTCGATGCGACGCGGGAGCGTCGGGAGGCGGAGGCGCTCCCTGAGCTCCTCGAGCCGGGCCTCGAGATCGTCGGAGCTCCTCTGCTTTTCCCGGAACGCGTGAGCTGCGTTCTCGCTCGCCATCTTGAGCAGATCCACGCGAGGACCGCGCTGAGGAACGAAGAGCGCCACCTTGCGGCCGCGCCGATCGCCGAGCCACTCCGCCACGCCCTCTGCGCCGTCGGGCAACACCGGCACGAGGACCTCATCGGGGATCGTCGTGGACGCGACGCCATAGTACTCGTTCAGGAAGCCGCCGAGCACCTCGTCGTCCGGCAGCTCCATGTTGCGGAGCGAGAAGGACAGCGTGTCTGTCACGCGCCCCTGGCGCACCAGGATCACCTCGACCTCCACGAGCGTCCCCTCGCGGTAGATGCCCACCACGTCTTGATCGACGTCTTTCACATAGACGACGCGCTGGGCCTCCCGCACCGTCTCGACCGCCCGGAGCTGATCGCGGTAGATGGCGGCGCGCTCGAACTCGAGCTCCCGCGACGCGTCCCGCATTCGCGCGGTGAGCTCGCCCGTGAGCTCGTCGTGGCGCCCTTCGAGGAAGAGCGCGACCGAGCGGACCATCTCCGAATAGAGCTCCCGGTCCACATCCATCACGCAGGGCGCGAGGCAACGCTTGATCTGGTACTGCAGGCAAGGGCGGCGGCGCGACGCCATCTCGGCATCGGAGCAGGTGCGGAGCTGGAAGTGCTTGTTGACCAGGTGGAGCGTCCGCCGCGCGCTCGTCGCCGAGTGGTAGGGGCCGAAATACCGGGCCTTGTCCGGGGCGGGACGGCGGACCGTCTCGAGCATCGGCCACTCCTTCTGCGTGTCGAGCTTGAGGCAGAGGAAGTCCTTGTCGTCGCGCAGCTTGACGTTGAACCGCGGCTTGTGCTGCTTGACGAGCTCGTTCTCGAGTACGGCCGCTTCCTTCTCGGTGGCCGTCACCACCGTCTCCAGATCGGCCACGATTTTCCGGAGTATCGGGATGAAGTAGCGGGCGTCGCTCCCGCTCTCCTGAAAGTAGCTCCGGACGCGCGAGCGCAGGCTCTTCGCCTTGCCGACGTAGACGACGGCGCCGGTCTTGTCGATGAAGAGGTAGCAGCCCGGCTTGGTCGGGAGCGACGCGAGCTTGGCTGCGACGAGGGCTTCGGGATCCTGCTTGGCGCTCGGGTTGACCACGGCCGGAACGATCTAGAAGTCGCGCGCGCCGGCAGCAAGCGCCCCGATCACGGCGCCTCCCGCAGAGAGGCCGCCGCGGCCCGCGCCGGCTCTCTTTCACGTCTCGAAAGCGCCCTCATGGGACGCGCGCGGCGCTGCTCGCCACCGAAGCAGAGGCGGAACGCCCAGGTCGAGATCTCGAGCGGGTCGCCCGGCCCGACCGCGACGTCCCCCCGGAGTCACCGCTGGCGAGCTCGCTCGCTGTCTCGGCGTCCGAGGCGATCACCGGATCGCAGGGTGGGCTCCTTCCTCCATGGAGAGCAGGGCGGCGCGGACGCGAGGTCGACGCGAAGAAAGGTGACACGCGGCTTGCTGGCATGACCGGTCGCTGCGCCTCGGGTCGACGCCCTGGGGGCGAGACGACGGCGGCTCTGGCCCTGCGCGCACGCGCGCCGCCGGCGCGAACATACGCGCATCGCCAAACGCTTCGCAGCGCGCGGCGCATGCGGGCGCGCTGCTCTCATGACCAGCGCTCGCCGCGACACCGAGGTGTGGCGCGAACGGCGGAGGGACTGTGGCCGACACGACAGGCGCGCCGCGGAGCTCGTCGAGCTCCACCGGCGTGAGCGCGCCCGAGCGGCTCGGCGCGATGAGCGCGCGGCCTCACCGGGGCACGCTCACGGCGGCCAGCGGCGCGGCGCCGTTGCCTGCGCGTGCGGTGAGGCCATCCTGATCACGCAGGTGTCGCCCTCGCGTGTCTCGCCATCGGCCGTCCGGTGGGCGGCGGAGACGACTGCGGAGATGGCTCACCGCGATCAACGCGCCGCGCGGTGGTCCTCGATCGGGGAGTGGGCACGGCAGGGTCTTCGCAGGAGGAGGCGTGGGGTGTCGGGCGTTCCCGCCTCGTGGGCGATCGCCTCTTCGCCTCGGTCGCAATCCGGCGCGACTCGTCGTCGCGCCATCGCGCCCAGTCCGTCTGGAGCTTCTTGGCCTTGAGAAAGGCCGCCCGCTGGAGAGCGAGGTTGCCCATACCGGCCACCCGCTGTCCGCTTGTCCTTGCCGTAGCTGCGCTTCGGGTTCTCCCCGCTAGCCACTTTCAGCCCGCCGGGCGCCACGGTGACGGGCATCTGGCTGGGAGAGCGGACCGGCCGGAGCTCCATCGTTACCGCGCACCCTCTAATCAGGTTGCCTGAACCCGAAAGGACTTGTATGGTCGTAACACCACCAGCGACTGCCCGTTCGATACCCGGGTCCTGTGGCCAGAAGGCATCGGCGGACTGAGCCTGCGGCACCACCGGCCTCGTATCTGGTTCCCGTTCGCTGCCGTCCAGGTGGGCCACCGCGCCTGGTGTCGGGTAGACCCCGAGGTTGGAGTGCGCGTCGAGCATCCGAGGAGTGACGAACTGTCCAGCAGCGTCCACCACCACCGCCCCGCCCTGGGGTTCGATGTCGCCTCCGGCGGCGGCGGCGAGCTTCGCCCGCAGTCGCAGGGGCGAACCGCGGACGAGCGTCACCCTGGTGCCCAGCGCGAGTGTCACCCGGCGAGTCAGGATCGGCGGCTGAGCAGGAGCGGCGGCCTCGTGACCTCCCGCGGGCGGACTTCCGGCTTGCCAGGGCGGCCGCCGGAGCTCGGACGCGACCAGGGGTTTGGGCGACACGGTCGCAGGCTGGGCAGCTCCAGCACAGCCGCAAAAAGATGCAGCCAGGCACAAGGCGACGTGGCCTGGGGGGTGCAGTCTCGGTGGGCCGAGTGGGCCGAGTGGGCTGGGTGGTCGCGTACGGCTCGGGACGTCGCCTCGATCCGCCAGGGGGATGTCCTGGCAGGTGGGAGCGGCAGCCCTCATGAAGCCAACAGCGCCGCAGGGCGGCTCGGCGGCCGACACGTTGCGGTCGATCCCGGAGAACAGCGCGGCCACGAGACGAAAGCTCGGGCATACGGATACGCCGCCGGGGCGGGGCGGAATGCAGAAGTGAAAGGTTCTAGCCTCCGTTCCAGCCCACCGGGGATGGACTGGAGCGGCGACCTCGGCCATGACACTTTTTCTCATCGAGGTCGACTCGCCGGGGGGGCCAGGCTCCTCCACGCGCCCTCGGGTCGGGCGCGCGACGCGGCCGCGGCGCGGTGGGTCGCTTGTGTCCGGAGCACAGGAAAGCAAATCTTCGTGGGAATGTCGCTGGCTCCCCTCGGTTACGGGGCTGGCCCAGGGAGCCCGCGGAGCGGCGCAGAGAAGAGCACGGCGCTGTCCATCGCACCCTTGCTCGGTTTGGGCAGAGCCTGGCTTCGCGGAGCGACGCCACCTGGCCTGGCTGCGCCGGGTCTGGCCACCGAGCTTGGCTGCCCCGCGCAGGGCCATCGGGCCTGGCGCCGCTCCGCGACGCGCGACGCCAGAGGAGCAGCGTCGCTCCCCGACGTCACAGGGAGGAGCGGTGGCTGGAGTCCGGCTCGACCGGTCGCCCCAGCACGTCATGACCGGACGGGGACCTCGCCAGCTCGGGTTCCCGACCCATGTTGAGAAGACACCTCTCGAATTATTTTCAAGCAAGACGCTGATCAGCAGTTGACAACTCTAGCTATTCATGGGACGCGAGATCCAATGAGCAACGTCGAACAAGAAATCAGAAGCCACGTTGATGCATTTGTCTCCCAGCTGAGCGGACTTGTCCGCAAAGCGGCTCTCGAAGCGGTCGCCGACGCGCTTCGGGGGGAGGGCCAGCCGGTCGCTGCCGCCGCCGCGCCGCGCAAGGCAGGTCGGGCCAAGGCCGCTCCTCAGCAGCCCGCGGAGGTCAAGAAGGCGGCAGGGCGCCCTGCCCGCGCAGCGAAACCCACCCGCAAGAAGGGCGAGAAGCGCTCGAAGGAAGAGCTCGCCGCGATGACGCAGAAGGTCCTGGAGCACATCCGGGCCAACAGCGGCCACGGCGTGGAGCAGATCGCCAAGGATCTGGGCACCACGACGAAGGAGCTGACCCTGCCGATTCGGAAGCTGCTCGTCGAGAAGAAGATCACGTCGAAAGGAGAGAAGCGGGCTACCAAGTACTTTTCCCGCTAAAGCCGGCGCCAGCCTCCGCCAGGCGGGTCCACCCGCGCCAGCCGAGGTCGACGTCCAGCCTGCCTCCAAGCCCAGCTGGGGAGATCGCGGCGAGCCGGGATCTCTCCAGGCAGGCGTGGACACGTCGCACATCGGAGCGGAGCAAGCTCCGCTGCCGTACACGCCTCAGGACACCCCTCAGGCAGACTTCCCCAGCAATGTCTCCTCCACGTAGCACGGTGGAGACATCAGCTCGCGCTATCTATCGGTCCTTGCCCGACCGCTGGTGAGCAGCCCGACCCGGCGATACGACGTCGGCTGCTCTCGGCGGTCTTTGGGCGCACGGTCCGCTCCGGTGCCCAGGACGCTGCCTTACCCCGATGTCACGCCCGCCGTGCTCCTGTCGTCCTTGGATGGCTGCAGGGAGACGGAGGGTCCCATGCAGCCCAGCCCCCAACATGTCGTGGGCCGACATCGAGGGACCACCATATCTAGCTACCTGGCGCTGTAGCGTGGTCGAGAGTGCCAACCGGGCAGAGCACGATCGGCGCTGCGAGCGTGCGTGGCTTCCGTGAGCGCTTGGCGCGCCCCGCGCCCATCGCCAACCTTCCCTGAGCGAGCGCGCCCTGGAGCAACGCCGCGCGCTGGCGCGATCCTGGAAGCCAACCTACCTGCACGGACGTCTGAACAGGACGCCCCAGGCGGATATTGCTGCCTTACAGTGCTGGCGAGCCCGGCATTTGCTCAGCGCAGTCCCCCGAACGCCTCTCGCCCAGGCGCGTGAGCGCTCTCCCGATACGGCCCGCTAGCGCCCCCCGCCGAAGGCTTGAGAGCTTTCCGGATGGCACCTCGAGCTCTCGGCCATCGTTGTTCGAGAAGGGTGCGCGGGCAGCCAGAGCCGTCGCCAGCGTCGCCCGCCTCAAGCATGGTCTATGCCATCAAAGGTCGCTCGACGGGACACGACGGCTCATGGAGTGAAGGGGCTCCACGAGACCAGACGTCACCGCGCTGGACAGGTTCTGACCATCCATGGTGGTGGACCGATTCGATACACACCCGGCAGAGCCCGCACGCTGGATCCGACCTCCCAGCGACGGTCGCTGAGGGCGCCGCGCCGAAGGCGCATGAGGGGGGATTGCCGAGAGAGGCGCGACTTGGGCTCAGCTCCGGGCTCGGGTCCCGACGATGAGGACATTCGAGAACGGCGTTTTCCCCCAGGCTGGCCTCGTCTCGCAGGAGAAGCCGAGCTGCTCGAGGAGCGCCACGATCTCCCGGGCAGGGCGGAAGCGCACACGCTCGCCCCGGTTGAACCGGAGCGCGGTGAAGATGCGCTCCTCGAGGAGCGTGACCGAGCTCCTCAAGCCGCGCTCGGTGTCCGCCTCGCGGACGAGCAGGCGCCCTCCTGGGCGGACCGCGACCGCCGCCCGCCGCAGGATCGCGTCCTGCTCCTCGACGCGGAAGTAGTGGAGCAGGTCGATGAGCAGCACGGTGTCCGCCTCTCCCAGCTCCGCCTCGCGCGCGTCGGCACACCAGAACTCCGCGGGCAGCGCGGAGGCGACACGCGGCCCGTCGGACCGACCGGGCGACCCGGACGACAGCGGCAGCGCCGCGCCGGATCCCCCGCTGCTCGCGCGGAGCGCGTCGTCGATCTTGGCTCGATCCCAGTCGAACCCGCGCACGCGCGCGGCCCTCCCGAGCTCGAGCAGGAGAATCGGCAGCTGGCCAGCCCCGGTCCCTATATCGAGGACCTCCCCCAGCGCGGCCGGGCGGTCGCCGGCGATGTCAGCAATCAGCCGCGCGACGGGATCGCCGAGGAGCTTGAAGCGAACATAGTGAAAGCGCGTGCGCTGCGCCGGCGTGGCGCCCTCAGGCGGGCTGTACCTCGCCGCGACCCGCTCGACCGCGTGGACCCACGGCGGCGCGCTCTCGGGGAGCCGATACGGCTCGATCTTGCTGCTCTGCAGCGACGGGGCTCGGCGCCGCTTCAGCGCGACCATGGCGAAGATCAGGCCGCCGCCGACGGCGGCGAGCGCGATCCCGACCACGGGCGCGCCGAGGAACATGTACTCGGGGAACTCGGACAGCGCTTGCGCCCAGCTCATCTTCTCATGGAGCCGCAGCCAGCTGCCCGTGCGGAGGTACGCCCCGACCTGGACCTCGGCGGTGAGCAGCGCTGGCGCGAACAAGGGGTTGGAGATGTTCGCGGCGACCCAGGCAATCGCCGCGTCGAGGCGGAACCACAGGCAGAGGAGGAGGACGAGCGGCGTGTGGCAACCGAAGATCGGCTGCGAGCCGATGAACAGGCCGATCGCCACCGCCACAGCCGTGCGCCCGGCGGACAGCTCGCTGCCGCGGAGCTCACGCCACGCGCGGCGCACCTCCTCGCGGAGCGGAGAGTATTTCGCCAACGTTCAGGAGTCGCCTTCCCGTGCAGCGTGATCTGGGTCCTCCGCTGCATCGGATGTCGCCGTGGACAGGAGGTCGGTCACCTCCGTGGGGGTCGCCTCGTCGAGCACGTCCCAGGTCGCGTTTCTCACGGTGGACGGCGGCGTCGACTCGCGTGGCGCGCCATCCTTGGTGCGCGGGTTCCGCTGCGCCTCGACCATGCGAAGGTACATCTTGGCCGTCATGTTGTCGGGATCGATCGCGAGCGCCTCGCGCCACTCGGCGATCGCCTGATCGGACGCGCCGAGGGAGAGCAGCGCGATCCCGAGCAGCACGCGCGCAGGCGCGTACTTCGGGTTCGCGTCGCGCGCCGCCGCGTAGTGCTCGCGAGCGAGCCCCATATTGCCAGCCTCGCGGTACATCGTCCCGAGGCGCAGCTGGAGATCCGCGAACGTCGGGCACAGCGCCACGGCCCGCTTGAGCTCGGCGATCGCCTCCTGCATGCACCCGACCTCGGCATAGGCCCTCGCGATGTTCGCGTGCATGTTGGCGAGCTTGCCGCGCGCGAACGGATCGAGGAGGCCGCCCTCGCCATCGCCGCGGCGGATGCGCGAGTAGACCTGTCGCGCCGCTTCGTATTTGCCGAGGTCGTTGTAGGTGACGGCGAGGTTCAGCAGCGCTTCCGTGTAGTGCTCGTTCAGCTGCACCGCGCGCTCGAAGTGGGCCTCGGCCGCGAGGAAGTCTCCTCGCTCGTGGAGGATGACACCAAGCATGTTGAACACGTCCGCGAAGCGGTCGGTCTTCTCGAGGATCTGCCGCAGAGCGTGCTCGGCGAGATCATACTCGCGCCGTTCGTAGTGCTCCCTGCCGAGAACCAGAAGCTGCTTCAGCCGGTCGTCCATGAGGCCCGCCAGCTTACGCGACCGGCGTACGATGCGGTCGCGTCTTCCGCGCGCCCCCCGCGGCGGGCCGGGAGCCCGCGCGGTTGCAACCCCGGCGATGCCTTGGTACGCACGTCGGCGTGCCGAGTGCAGTACCCCAGAACCCGCTCGAGGCATCCGGGGCACCGGACGCCGCGGACCGCTCCGAGGAGCGGGACGGAGCGAACGGAGCCGACGGGAGCGCGGCGGAGCCCGGCGCCGCCGCCTCGCAGGACACGCCGCGCGCGGACCGCGCGGACATCGAGCGCAGCAGCGCCGCCGAGGACGTGACGGACGACGCGCTCGACGCGTCCGGCAGGCCTGCCGCGCCGCAGCTGGCCGCGCCGCTGCCGAGCCATCGCCGCGGCGAGAGCGCCCCGGCCGCGCCCTGGTCGCGCAGCGGCGATCCGCGCGCGCGCACCGCGCCGACGTGGGCGCAGCTGCCTCCTCCTTCTTCTCGCGGGCGCGGGGCAGCGCCCTGGTCGCGCGGCAGCGAGCCGCGCGGACAGACCCCGCGGACGCCGTCGCTCGTCGAGGGGCCCTACGCGGGCTCCGGCTCGGTGGACGGCCCGCGCCTGCCACCTGGCCTCGGCCGGCCCCCGGCCGGGCCGCACCTCTCGCCGCGCATGACCGCGGTCTTCGGCGGCATCTTCGGTCTCGCCACGCTCACCTCGCTCATCGCCCTGCTGATCCAGGGCGTCCCGGTGCGCGACGAGCGCGCGCTGGTCGCGGCGAGCCCGACGAGCTCGGCCGGGGGCACGGAGGAGGGCGCGAAGCCCTCCGCGGCGCCCGAGCTGAAGGCCAAGAAGCGCAGCCCGCTGCCTGGCCCGTGGCGGGCCTCCGAGCTCGCGAAGGATCCGTCCGTGCTCATGGCGAGCGACGTGATGGACCGCCGGTCGTTCATCACGGCCCTCGCCGACAAGGGCGTCCCGAAGGCGCAGGTCTACCGGATCATGAAGGCCTTCGACGGCCTGCGGAAGTTCGACAAGTGCGGCCGCAAGGACCGGTTCACCGTCGCGATGGACCGCTCCACGCGCCGCGTCCGCGCCTTCGAGTACGAGGTCTCGTCGAGCGAGATCTACCAGGCGAGGGAGGACGCGGCCGGGCTGCTCTCGGGCACCACGCTCGACATGAAGATCGCCGAGGAGGAGGTCGTCGCCGCCTTCTATGTCGGGAAGGACCTCGCCAGCGCGTACCAGTCGGGGGGCCTCGAAACAGGCGTGCTCGACGTGATCGACGAGGCGCTCAGCGGGCGCATGTCGACCGAGAGCTTCGAGGAAGGGAGCACCGTCCGGCTGATCGCCATGGAGGAGACGGCGCTCGGGATGTTCTCCCGGTACAAGAAGATCGTCGCGCTCGAGTACCGGCCGGCAGATCCCGCCGAGAAGCCGCTGCGCATCTACGACTTTAAGGGGCAGGAGGCCCGCGGCTACTTCGATGAGCGCGGCCGCCAGCCGCACGCCGGCGGCTGGCGCTCGCCGGTCCCTGGCGCGCCGGTGACCTCGAAGTTCAACCCGAACCGGATGCATCCGGTGCTGAAGAAGAGGATGCCCCACAACGGCACGGACCTCGGCGCGCCCATGGGAACGCCGGTGTACTCGGCTTACCGCGGCGTGGTCGAGTGGGTCGGCCCTGCGGGTCCGAGCGGGAACCTCGTCACCATCGCGCACGCGAACGGCATCAGCACCGGCTACGCCCACCTGTCGAGGTATGCCCCCGGCATCAAGACCGGCATGAAGGTCGGGACCCATCAGCT
The DNA here is from genome assembly GCF_051530195.1 of Sorangium sp. So ce321. Taxonomy (NCBI): domain Bacteria; kingdom Pseudomonadati; phylum Myxococcota; order Polyangiales; family Polyangiaceae; genus Sorangium; species Sorangium sp. So ce321. The sequence continues at coordinate 12,063,846 of NZ_CP150329.1, forward strand.
CGTCGGCTACGTGGGGTCGACCGGCCGCTCGACGGGCCCGCACCTCCACTTCAGCGCCAAGAAGGACGGCAAGTACTTCGACGCCGAGACGCTCCAGCTCGACGGAGAGCGCGTGATGCCCGGCATCGATCGCGCGGCGTTCGCCGCGGCGAAGGAGGCCCTCGACAGACGGCTCGACGCCATCCCGCTGCCCGAGCCGCCGCCCGAGCCGGTGAAGCCAGAGGCGGTCGCGGAGCCCACCGCTGCGCCGCCCGCAGCTGCCGGCAGCGACACGGCGGTCCCGGCGGCGCCCGAGGTCGGTCCGAGCGGACCGACCGAGCCTGAAGCGCAGCCGCCGCAGGGCGCCGGGGATGATGAGGGCGAGCTCATCGAGGGCGCCGACCTCAAGAATCCATCAGAAACGATGTGACATCGAGCGGGCCGGGCGGTCCGCTCGAAGACATCGAGCCGGCCGGGCGGTCCGCTCGAAGACACCGAGCCGGCCGGGCGGTCCGCTCGAAGACACCGAGCCGGCCGGGCGGTCCGCTCGATGGGACCGCGGGCGCGCGAAAGCCCGGGGGCTGCCCCCTCGCGTCCGCCAGCGTCGTCGCGAACGGCCGATGAAGAGAACATCGAGGACGCCGGGCGATACGCCCTTGCGTCGTCGGGCTCGTCGAGGACGACCAACGACAAAAAGCACCAAGGACGCCGAGGGATTCTGCCCTCGCGTCCTCGGTGTCCTTGCCATGGCGTCCGCCCCGAGGGCAGAAGCCGCGACCTGCTAGCGCTTCGAGTACTGGAAACGCTTGCGGGCGCCGGGCTGGCCGTACTTCTTGCGCTCCTTCTTGCGCGCGTCGCGCGTGAGGAAGCCAGCGCGCTTCAGCGACGACCTGCGCTCCGGATCGAGCTCGCAGAGGGCGCGCGCGATGCCGTGCCGCATCGCCTCGGCCTGGGCGCTGTGGCCGCCACCGACCACCGTCGCGTTGACGTCGAACTGCTCGAGCAGCTCCAGCAGCTCCAGCGACTGCCGCATCACCATGCGCGAGGTCTCGCGGACGAAGTACTCGTCGGCGGGACGCTTGTTCACCTTGATGGTGCCGGTGCCCGGCGAGAGGAAGACGCGCGCGACCGCGGTCTTACGCTTACCAGTGGCGTACGTTCTCGTTTCCGTCATGGCTTTGCTCAGCTGTAGCTAAGGGGCTGCGGCTTCTGCGCCGCGTGGGGGTGATCGGGACCGGCGTAGACCTTGAGCTTGGTGAGGAGCTCTCGCCCGAGCACGTTCTTCGGGAGCATGCCCTTCACGGCCTTCTGGATGGGGAGCTCCGGCTTGCGCTCGAGCAGGTGACCGTACGGCTCGGAACGGAAGCCGCCCGGCTCGCCGCTGTGCCGCACGTAGTTCTTCTGCTGGAGCTTGCGACCCGTCAGAAGGACCTTCTTGGCGTTCACGACGATCACGAAGTCGCCGGTGTCGACGTGCGGCGTGAACGTGGGCTTCGTCTTGCCGCGCAGCACCATGGCGATGCGGCTGGCAAGGCGGCCGAGGGGCTTGCCTTCCGCGTCGATCACCCACCACGTACGCTCGTTGCGGGCCTCCGCAGGCTTGGCGGAAAAGGACTTGGGCTGAGGATTCATTGGGCGAAAAACTCCGGAAGGGCGCCTGCCAAAAAGGGGCGCAACTTCTACAAGGCGGCCCTCCGCCTGTCAAGCGTCTCTGGTTTCTGATGGACCATCGTCTCCCCGAGGGGGGTGGTCAAGCATGCCGGTCCGCGACCTGGCCGTTGTTTCGTTCTGCTCGTTCTACCTGCTGCTCGTTCTGCGCCGCTCTGTCCGCCTGGTGAGCCCGGCCCGCTGAGGCTTCTTCTGCGCTTGCTGGCCGTGTTTGCCCGCTCTTCATCCGGTCATCGGGCCTTGCAAGGCAGAGCGCGATCCCCCCGGTGCACCCCCGCGCCCTGCGCGGTGTCACCGCCGGCAGGATCTCCCGCCGTTCGGGGCGCCCTCAGCCTCGGCCGAGGAGGCGGAAGCTCGACTTCCGTTGGAGGCCGCTGCCCGGCGGCCTCGTCAGGAGAGGAAGTCCTGCGGGCTCCTTCTCGAGAAGCTCACGACCAGGAATCGACCGACTGCTCGGTCCAGCGGAGAGGGCGGGATTCGAACCCGCGGTACGTTTCCGTACACACGATTTCCAGTCGTGCACCTTCGACCACTCGGTCACCTCTCCCGATACTTCTTCGACGCGCGCCTCGCTTCTGCCGTACCTACGCCGCTCGCGAGGGAGCGGGCGGTCGGAGCCCACCTGGTTCAACTGGGGCAAGCAGCCAAGCGTAGCGGAGAGAGCGGGATTCGAACCCGCGGTACCCTTGCGGGTACACCTGATTTCGAATCAGGCACCTTCGGCCTCTCGGTCACCTCTCCGCGGGCGAACATGGCAAAGTGAGGCCGGTCGGTCAAGCATCTCCTGACCATCGGCGATCCGGAGGCGCGCTTTCGCTGCCGGAGCCCTTCGCCGGCAGGCCGGCGCCCTCCGGGGTCGCCTCGCGATCGCCCTCGGAGAAGAGCTCGCGCCCGCGGGTCGCCGGGCTGCCCGGCTCACCCGACGCGCGCGGTTCGCCCTCGCGCTCGGCCCTGAGCGCGGCGCGCGCCGCCGGCGTGCCCGCGCGCGGGAGCCGGATGACGAAGCGCGCGCCGCCGAGCGGCGACTCGAGCACATCGATGGTGCCGCCGTGGTCGACGACGATCTTCTTCACGATGCTCAGGCCGAGCCCGGTGCCGTCGTACCGCGTCGTGACGTAGGGATCGAACACCGAGTCGCGCACGGCGGGATCGATGCCGGGGCCGTCGTCGTCGACCGCGATGAGGTAGCTCTGCCCCTCGGTCCGCGCCGAGACGCGGACCTTGCCCCAGACGGCGGCGCCAGGGCGCTCTGCTGCTCGGCCGCCGGGCGCCGCCCGCTGCGCGTCGCGCAGCGCCTGCGCCGCGTTGCGCACGATGTTGCCGAGCGCGCGGCGGAGCATCTCCCGATCGAGCGCGGCCGGCATCGGGGCGTCCGGCACGTGAAACTCGAGATCGACGCGCCCGAACAGCGCCTCGTCCGAGGCGTGCTCTCGCCCCGCCTCCTCGACCGCCGCGAAGCGCTCGCCCTGCTCCCGCAGGAACTCCGCGAGGTCCGAGGGCTCGAGCTCGGCCTGCGGCAGCCGCGCGAAGCTCGAGAACTCGCCGACGAGCCGGCGCAGCGTGCCGACCTCCTCCTCGACGACCTCCAGCGTCGTCTGGAGCAGGCGCTGGTAGGCCGGGTCGCTGCCCGCATACCGGCGGTGGCACTCCTCGACCGCGAGCTGGATGGGGGTCAGCGGGTTCTTGATCTCGTGCGCGAGGTGCCGCGCCATCTTCTGCCACTCGCCCATGCGCTTCAGGAACTCGATCCGCGCGCGGCTGCCCTCGAGCTCCTCGAGCATCCGATCGAAGGCGCGGCCGAGATCGGCGACCTCGTCGTTGCCCTGGAGCGCCACGCGCACCGAGAGATCGCCCTCCGCGACGGGCCGCGTCGCGGCGGCCAGGCGCGCGATGCGGTCGACCACCGGGCGCGCCACGAGCACGCCGGCGAGGACGGCGAGGACGATCGTCGCGCCGAGCAGCGCGGCGAAGGCGTCGCCGTAGCTCTCGTCGAGGTACTCCTTCCGGTGCTCCCGCTCGATCGCGCGGTACGCCTGCGCGAACGCCTGCGCCTCCTGGAGCTCGTCGAAGCGGGCGCTCGGCGCGGCGAACGTCGCGACGAGCGCCCTCGCGTCGCCGTCGCACGCGGCGTCCTCGAGCGCGGGCTCGCCGGGCGAGCCCGCGGCGCGCTCGATCGGCCTGCGCACGGTGAGCGTCTTCTCGCGCGCCGGGTCGACCGGGCGGCCGCGCTCCCGCGCGCCGACGAGCTCGCCCCCGCACCGCTCGACGCGGAGGGAGACCAGCGCCGGGTGGGCCGCGACGAGGCGCGCGAGCTCGGCCCCGAGGCGCGGCTCGTCGCCGGCGAAGGCGCGCTGGCGCAGCGGGTCCGCCGCGGCGATCGCCTCGGCCTCGAAGCGCATGCCCTGCTTGATGGCGGCGGCCAGCTCGGCGTACACGCCGAGCGCCCTGTCCAGGTGGACGCCGAACTCGGGCTGGAACGCCGTCGCCGACACCCGCGCGATCACCGTCCTGGCGACGACGATGCTCGCGACCAGCGGGATCAGCGCGGTCACGAGGATGGCCGCGACGACCCGCCGCTCCGTTCTGCCGGGGATGCGCATGCGCGCAGCATAGCCGCGGCCCGGATCGGGCGCGCTGGCCTGGGCGCGGGCCGCCCGCGAAGGTCGCGCCCGTGCGGTGAGGCCGCGCCCGTGCGGTGAGGAGGCCCGCTCGCCGTGTCGGAGCAGCCCTCCTGGCGAGAGGAGCCGCTACTCGACCGTGACGGTCTTCGCGAGGTTGCGCGGCTGGTCGACGTCGTTGCCCTTCAGGTTGGCGACGTAATAGGCGATGAGCTGGAGCGGGAGCACCGTGAGGAGCGGCCCCACCTCGTCCGGCACCTTGGGGATCCAGACGTGGTGCTGGGCGATCTCCAGGATCGCCTCGTCGCCCTTCGTCGCGATCGCGAAGACCTGCCCCTCGCGCGCCCGGACCTCCTGCAGGTTGGAGAAGGTCTTGTCGTAGTGCGCGTCGCGCGGGCAGACGACGATCACGGGGAGATCCTCGTCGATGAGGGCGATCGGCCCGTGCTTCATCTCGCCGGCCGCGTAGCCCTCCGCGTGGGCGTACGAGATCTCCTTGAGCTTGAGCGCGCCCTCGAGCGCGATGGGGAAGCCGAGGCCGCGCCCGAGGAAGAGGACGTCCTTGGCGTGGACGAGGCGCTTCGCGATCGCGTGCACGTAGTCGGCGTCGCCGAGCACCTCGCGCATGTGGCTCGGGATCTCCCAGAGGGCCTGGAGGATCTCGCGCCCGCGATCCGCCGACAGCGAGTCGCGGCGGCGGCCGAGGTAGACCGCGAACAGGAGCAGCGCGGCGAGCTGCGTGGTGAACGCCTTGGTCGAGGCGACGCCAATCTCGGGGCCCGCGTGCGTGTAGAGCGCGCCGTCGGAGAGGCGCGGGATCGCGCTGTCGAGCACGTTGCAGAGCGCCAGCACCTTGGCGCCCTGCGCCTTCGCGGCCTTGAGGGCCGCGATCGTGTCGGCGGTCTCGCCCGACTGGCTGATGGCGATCACGAGGTCGTCGGGGAAGAAGATCGGCTCGCGGTAGCGGACCTCGCTCGCGAGCTCGACCACCGTGGGGACGCGGGCGAGCTGCTCGATCCAGTAGCGCCCCGCGATCCCGGCGTGGTGGCTCGTGCCGCACGCGACGATGTAGACGCGGCGCAGCTCCTTCGCGAACTCGGGCGTGACGCCCATCTCGGTCGCGTGCACGTCGCCGGCGGCGAGATCGATCCTGCCGCGCAGCGTCGCCTCGACGACGTCGGGCTGCTCGTGGATCTCCTTCAGCATGAAGTGCTTGTAGCCGCCGCGCTCCGCCTGGACGGGGCTCCAGTCGATGCGCTTCACGCGCCGCTCGACCTTGTCGCTGCTGGCCACGGTCTCGATGCGGACGCCGGTCGCGCGCAGCTCGACGATGTCGCCGTCCTCGAGGAAGATCATGTCGCGGGTGTGCGAGAGCAGCGCGGGGATGTCGCTGCCGCACAGCATCTCGTTCTCGCCGGTGCCGACGACGAGCGGCGAGCCGTACCGGGCGGCGACGATGACGCCGGGCTCATCGCGCGAGACGACCGCGATCGCGTAGGCGCCGTGGACCTGGCGGAGCGACCCGCGCACCGCCTCGAAGAGCGACTTCGCGCCCTTCTGGAGCTCGCGGTGAACGAGGTGAGCGACGATCTCGGTGTCCGTGTCGGAGAGGAACTTGACGCCCTGGCTCTCCAGCTGCTGGCGGATGGAGACGTGGTTCTCGATGATGCCGTTGTGAACGACGGCCACCGGACCGGCGGAGTGCGGGTGGGCGTTCACCTCGCTCGGGCGGCCGTGCGTCGCCCAGCGCGTGTGGCCGATGCCGGTGGTGCCGTCGAGGGTCCTCTTCTCGAGCGCCTCGCTGAGCTTGACCAGCTTGCCAAGCGTCCGGACGATCTCGATGCCCTTGCCGTCATGAATGGCAATGCCGGCCGAGTCGTAGCCCCGATACTCCAGCTTGCGCAGCCCTTCGACGATGATCGGCGCCGCCTTCTTTGACCCAACGTATCCGACGATCCCGCACATGCTCGCCTCGTTCAGGTAATGCCCGCGCGCGCCTACGCGTGCCGCGGAAAAGTTAACGTTACTCCTGGTACTGAGAGCTGGCAGAAAAAACTGAGCTCCCTGGCACTGGACGCCGCGTCGACCGCGCGAAGGTCACAGCCAGGACGAATGCTATCGATGCCGTGATCGCGGCGACGCCGAACGTGAGGGAGCCGCCCCCGCGCTTGTAGAGCTCGCCCCAGGCGAGCATTCCGATGACGGATCCCGCCCCGGCGCTGGCCGAGAAGAGCCCCTGCGCGGTGGCGAGGACCTGAGGCGGGGCGCGATCTCGCGTGTAAGCGATCGACGCGACCCACATCATCCCGAACGAGACGGCGTGGAGCGGCTGGATGGCGAGCAAGGCGGGCCACCAGCGCACGCTGGAGAGCAGCGCCCACCGGAGCGCGGCGCCGGCGAAGGCGAAGGCGAGCAGCGTGGGCGGCGCGAACCGCTGGAGCAGGGGGCCAGAGAACGCCATGAGCGCGATCTCGGCAGCGACCCCGACGGCCCACGCGACCCCCACCAGCGACTCGGGGAAGCCGGTGTCGCGGAGGTGCAGCGTGTAGCAGAGGTCGTACGAAGAGTTCGCGCTCTGGGCCAGGAACGACGCCGCGAGGAACAGGCGGAAGTCGCGGCTCTGGAGGAGGGCACGAGCGCGCTGCCGCACCGAGCTCCCGGCGTCGGGCGCCTGCGCAGCGGCCTCGCCGCGCTGCTGGCCGGGCCGCCGGAAGGGCACCTCGCCGCGCGCCGGCAGCAGCCACGAGACGATGAACGCGGCCAGCAGCGCGGCGGTCATCACGGCGGGGAACGCCTCCGGCCGCGCCGGATCGATGAGCGCCCCGCCGGCGATCGCCATCAGCGCGAAGCTGATCGATCCCCACAGCCTGAGCCTGCCGTACGCGATGCCGGAGCTCATCGACGCGTCCATCGCGACGACGTCGGCCATCATGAACATCGGCGCGCGGAAGAACGCGAACGCGAGCGCCGCGAAGAAGAGACCGCCGAAGCCGAGCGCGACGCCCAGCGCCGACGAGAGCGCGAGCAGCGCGAACACGGCGAGGGCGCCGGCGCAGGCCGCGCGGATCAGCCACACCCGCACGCCGAGCGCGTCGGCGAGGAAGCCGAACACCGGGGGAGCGACGAGGCCCATCGCCGGGAGCGTCGCCGCGATCGCCCCCATCGCGAGGCCGCGGACCTCGCGCGCCTGTAGCCAGCTCGGGAAGAGCGGCAGGTACACGCCGAGGACGGCGAAGATGCCGAAGTAGTAGAGCGATATCGCCCGGGGAGATGGTTTGAGCTGCAAAGGAAGGACAGGTGGCATCGGCGGCGTGCTGCTGCGCCCGGAGCGCGAGGGGCGCCCAGCGTGACGGTCTCTGACGCTCGCGCGACGCAGGGGCAAGCTGCCTGGGCCTGATCGCGATGGCGGTCGCGAAGGTGGTGCTCCGCGACGGCGCGGCGGCCGGTGCCGAGGTGACGGTCGACGAGGCGGAGGCCTCGACCGAGTACCAGCTACCGCGGCGCCCAGAGCTGAGGGGACTGGCCGCCGCCGAGCGGCGGCGCACAAACGAAAACGGCGGCGCCCCCGGAAAGAGGCGCCGCCGCACCCAACGTCGACCTGGCTCGGCCTAGTACCGGTCGCCGCCGCCGCGACCACCACGGCCGCCGCGACCACCACCGCCGCCGCCGCGACCACCGCCGCCGCCGCCGCCGCCGTAACCGCCGCCGCCGCCGCCGCGACCACCGCCGCCGCCGCCGCCGCCGTAACCGCCGCCGCCGCCGCCGCCGTAACTGCCGCCGCCACCACCGCCGCGCTGGACCCGCTCCTCCGCCTCGTTCACGCGAAGCGGACGGCCGTCCATCATGGCGCCGTTCATCTGCTCGATCGCCTGCTGGGCCTGCTCAGGCGTGCCCATCGTGACGAACCCGAAACCTCGCGACTGCCCGCTCTCGCGGTCGGTCACGATATGCACGTCCGTCACCTCGCCGCCAGTCGCGGCAAATGCAGCCTGCACGGAGGCCTTGGTGGCGGAGAAGGGGAGATTACCAACGTAGAGGCGAGTACCCATGACACTGATTCACTTCACGGCTCTGCGAGATGTCAGCTTCGGTGCCGAACAATGCCCTGCCGTCCCGATGGAGCCGTGGGGGATCGAGGGAGGGCGGCGCTGGGGAGGAGCCCCCGATGCGCCACACGTTGCGTCGTCCAGTCCGCGATCAATCCGCGATCCCCGAGAAGAGAAGCGTCGTGTCGAGTGCCAGTGACGTTCGTGACCAGCCGATAGTAACCAAATGTCCCCTCGGCGCAAGCGCTCGAAGCAGCCTCCATCGTCGCGCCGGCCGCCGGGACGTCCCGAACGCCTGCCCCACGGTCGCGCCTGCCTCCGCGGGGCTCCGCGCCGGCCCCGCCTCGCGCTGCGCCGGGCCGCGTCAGCGCCTGGCCGAACGGCGGAACGTGGCGCCGAGATCCCACCCCTCGCCGGTCGCGGCGCGGGCGAGCGCGATGTCCGGCATCACGCCGCCCGCGATCCGGACCTCGGCGATCACACCGAGGCGGAGCGTCGCGGTGAGCGAGCGCGGCGCGGCGGTGGGCGCGAGCCGCGGCGGGTGACGGGCGAGGTCGAGGGCACGGCTGCGGCTGTCGGCGGTCGCGAGCGCGAGCAGCGCGTTGAGGGGCCCCGGGCCGAGCGGGCGCACGAGCTCGATCGCGAGGGTCGCCGTGCCGCGGGCGCGGCGGCGCCCGAGCTCCGCCCGAGGTACGGGCTCTGCCGTGACCTCGTGCCCGGGCCGCGAGAGGATCGGCGCGACCGCCTCGGCGACCTCGACGAGGTGCGCGGCAGACTCATCCACGAGCAGCTCCGCCGGGGGGCCGCCCCACGCGGGATCGCCGTGCGCCTTGGGGAGGCCGACCAGGCCGAGGTGCGCGAGGCGCTCGGGGGGCAGCGCATCGACGAGCCGCTGCGCGACCCCGGGCTGGCCGAAGAGGCCGGCGTCGGGGCTCGTGGTGAGCACGATCCACCCGGCGACGCCCAGATCGAACCGGACGGCGCCGCGGCGGTTCGTGTGCAGCCCGGCGCCGAGCCAGCCGAGGTCGTCGCGCTCGGTCTCGAACGCGCGGAGCGAGGTCGTCAGGTCCTCGGAGCGGATCACGTCGATCGCGTCGAGGAAGGCGGCGCCGCGCGCGGCGACGTCGTTGCGCGTCAGCGTGATCTGCCGCGGGCCGAGGTCGGCCCGGAACGCGCCGGTGCCGTCCGGCGCCGCAGGATCGAAGCTGCGCGGCAGGAGCGCGACCAGGGGCGACGCGAGCGCGCGGGCGACGCGGCCCGGGTCCGCGCGCGGGAACACGGCGGCGAGCGGATCCTTCGGGTGGCGCTCGGGCCTCGGGACCTCGGCGAGGGCGGCGGCCGCGCCGCGGGCGCGGGCGCGCTCGACCGAGCTCACGATGTCGCGGCCGTCGAGCTTGACGAGGCGCGCGGTGCGCAGCCCCTCGCGCAGGCGCACGACCGCGGCGTCGCCGTCGCGGGACGGCAGCGCGGACGCCAGCGTCGGGTACGGGTTCCCGGACGCGTCGGTCCCGTAGAGGCTGTCGGCGATCGCCGGCGCGAACAGGGCCGCGGCCGGGTCGCTCAGGTCGTGCGGATCGAGCGAGCTCGTCGGCCACGGGAGGTGCATCGAGACGCGACCGCCGAGCGGCGTGCGCCCCATGGCGCTGGCGCGGCGGGGGAGGGCGGCGGCGCCGAGCAGCGCGCCGGCGCCGCCGAGGAAGGCGCGGCGCGCGAGCGCCCGGCTCACCGCACCACCCAGATCTCGTCGGCCGTCGCGACCGCGAAGGGGGCACGCCCTGCCCCGTCGGGCGGACAGACCGCGAGGGCGCGCACCCCCGCCGGCGCCGGCAGGCGCAGGACCTCCTCGAGCGCCGCGCGGTCGGGGGCGCCCTCGCGGCGCCGCCACGACCAGACCACGACCGCGTCCTCGAGCGGATCCAGCACGTCGAGGCTGGCGAGCAGCTCGGGCTGTCCATCCTGATCGAGATCGCCGATCGCGAGCTGCGCCCCGGCGCTGCCCACCGGCCTGCGTCGTCCCGCGCTGTCCCGGAGCTCGACGGCGCCGCGCTCGCGCGTCGCCCAGACCGTGAACGGCTCACCCCGCGCGGACAGGAGCCGCGCCGACGCGAGCGCGTCGTACCGGCCGGCCAGCGCCGGGGTCGCCGGCGGCGGATCCGCCGAGGCGCACGGCCCGAGCGGGCCGGTGAGCAGCGGCCCCCACGTCGTCGCGCACGCGGAGCCGCCCGCGTCCGGGACCGCGAGCCCGGGGAGCTCCGCGAGAGCCTGGAGCTTGCCGTCGAAGCGGATGCTGCGCGCGCGATCGCTGAGCCCCACGTCGGCGTACGGCGGCAAGGGCTCGCCGTCCCGCTCGCGCTCGACGAGCGTCGCGAACGCGAGCGGCTCGCGGAGCGGCGACGGGTGCACCCCGACGACGTCCGGCCAGGAGCGCGACGAGAGCGGCACGACCCGGCCGGCGCGCAGGCGGAGCGTCGTCACGCGGCGGCGGCTCACGCTGAGGATCTCGAGCGAGCCGTCGGCGTCGAGATCACCGCACGCGAGCGCGACCACGTCACCCTCGAAGTTCTTCGCGCGATCGACCCGGGCGGCGACGAGCGGGATGGGCGCGAGGAAGCTGCGGATCTCCGCGTCGATGGGCACCTCGGCGTAGGCGTGGGCGATGGGCCCCGGCTCGGGATCGCGGATGCGCGCCCAGACGGTGCGGGGCACCGGGTACACGTCGGCGGTGACGCGCAGGCGCCCCGCCGCGATCTCGACGGCGAGGTGGACGAGCGCCCCGTCGTCGCGCGCGGCCTCGCGCGCGAGCGGCAGCGGGATCGGGTCCTTCTGAGCGCGCGCGGAGGCGCCGAGCTTGCCGGCGAGCTGGGCCGCGAGCGCGGCCGCGAGCTGCGCGCCGCGCGGCGCCGGCGCGTCGGAGACCAGCGGCGCGGCGGCGACGAGCGCGCGGCCGGTCACGGGCTCGAGCGAGCGCGCGAGCGCGTCGACGGCGCGGGCGACAGCCGGGCGTGGCGGCCGCGGAGCCGGCGCAGCCGGGCGCGGCGGAGCGGCCGCGGGCGGAGGCGACGGCTGCGCTGCGGCAGGGCGCGCGAGCGCGAGGAGAGCGAGCAGGAGGAGACGCCGGGGCGACAACGCGGTGATGTTACGCGCGTCGGTGGGCCCGGGGCCAGAGCCGCAGCCCCGCCGGCACCACGAGGAGCGCGACGACGAGGCCCACGGCGCTGCCGAGCGCCCCGACGCGGCCGAGATCGCGGAGGCCGTCGAACCTGCAGAACGCGAGCGCGGAGAAGCCCGCGGCCGTGGTCAGCGCGGTCGCCGCGATGGCCGGCCCCTCGTGGCGCAGCGTCTCGCGGATCACCGCGTCGCCACCCCCCGCGGCCTCGATGCTCCGGGCGCGATGGAGCAAGAACATTCCCTCGTCCACGGTGATCCCGAGCAGCACCGGGATGACGAGCGCGTCGTACGCGTGCAAGGGGATGCCGAGCGCCCGGATCAGCAGGAGGACGAGGGAGATCTCGGAGGCGACGACGAGCGCGGCCAGCGCGATGTCGCGCGCGCTGCGGAGCGAGGCCGAGAGCGCCAGCAGCACGAGCGCGCCCGCGACGAGCCCGATCCGCGGCATGTCATGCGCGAGCGTCTCGCGGAGCGACGCCTCGAGCCGGGTGTAGCCGGTGAGCATGGCCCGCGGATCCTCCTCCCGGATCGCGCGCTCGATCCGCTCGACCGAGCCGGCCTCGCGGGGCCGCACGTACAGCGCGACGAGCGCGTCGCCGCCTTCCGCCCCGAGGTAGCGCGAGAGCAGGATGGACGCGGGGCCGCGCTCGAGATCGGACAGCGCCACCTCTTGCCGCGGCGGGGCGCGCATCCCGTCGAGCACCGCCGAGAAGCGCTCGGGGGCGAAGCCCGTGTCGCGGAGCGCCCGCGCGAGCTCGTCGGCCTTGCCCGGCAGGTCGAGCGCGTCGCGCGCGGCGAACCGCTCGGCCTGGGTCGAGGCGGCGGGCGCGAGCGCGGTGAGCGCGTCGACGGCCTCCACGTCGGCCTTCATCGCGGCGAGGCGCTCCGCGATCCGGTCGGCGCGCGCGCGGGCGCGCTCCTGCTCGCCGTCCGCGAGGAGCACCACCCACTGCCCGCGCCGCCCGCCGAAAGCGTCGAAGATCGCCTGCTGCACCTTGAGGGGCTCGAGCTCGGCGGGCCTGATCGCGACGATGGCCTCGGCGAGCGGCGGCGCCGCGCCGAAGGCGACCGCCGCGACGGGGAGCGCCGCGAGCGCGGCGACGGCGAGCGCGCGGCCCCGGGTGCGGGTGAGCCGGTAGAGGCCCTCGGGCCAGCGCGCCGGCGCCTCGGGCGGCGGGGTCCCGCGCTCGAGCCACGCACCGACGGCGGGCGTCACGACGACGATCGCGATCGCCGTGAGCACCTCGCCCGCGGCGCACAGGAGACCGAGCTGCCGGAGCGCGTTGATGTCCGACAGCGCGAGGGCCCCGAAGGCCGCCGCCGCGGTGACCGCGGCGACGAGCACCGCGCGCGACGTCCGCGCCCTCGCGGCGCGCCCCGCCGCCTCGGGATCGAGGCCCTCGCGCCGCGCCTCGAGCAGCGCGGCGTAGACATGGACGCCGGTGTCGACGCCGACGCCGACGACCACCGACATGAAGGCGACCGCGATCGCGCTGAGGCCGCCCGGGAGCGCCGTCGCGAGCCCCGCGGTCCAGACCGTGCCGAGCACGAGCGGCGGCATCACCGCGGCGAGCGCGCGCAGGCGGCGGAAGAGCAGCGCGAACACGGCGGAGGCGAGCAGCATCGAGAGCGACCCCGAGACGGCGAGGTCGCGCGTGAGCATCTCCTCGGTGGCCGCGGCGATGGCGTGCCCGCCGGTGAGCCCGAGCGCGATCTTCGGGTGCGCCGCGCGGACGGCGCCGAGCACGGCGTTCGCGTCGGCGACGAAGGCGCGCGCGTCGGCGCCGCGGAGCGCCTGCCCGGCCGGCTGCACGAGGACGAGGTGCACCTTGCCGTCGTCCGTGGCGAAGGCGCCGTCCGCCTGCGTGCGCACCCCGGATCCGATGTCCGCGGACTCGAAGACGAGCTGCGAGAGCCGCAGCGGGTCGGCCGCGATCGCCTCGGCCGCGGCGCCGCCGCCCGGCGCGAGCAGCATGGCGCGCGTCTCCGCGAGGCGCTCCCGCATGCCCTCGGGTGTGAGGGCGGCGGCGAGCCGCTCTCGTACACGCGCGTCCGCGTGCCGGAAGGCGAGCCACGGGTCGAGCGCGCGCGCGACCTCGATGCGGTCGGCGGCGCGCTGCACGGTCGGGCGCGCCGACAGGGCCCGCGCGATCTCCGCGGCGACGGCGGCGTTCTCGTCGGGGTCGTCCCCCTTGACCATCACGACGCCGAGGTCGCCGCCGCCGAACCCGCGCACGTACCGGCGCAGCGCCGCGGCGTCCCCGCGCTCGGGCAGGAGCGAGGCGACGTTCGGCTCGAGCTGCAGCCGCAGCGTCACGGCGGCGAAGGCGGCGAGCGTCAGCGCCGCGAGGGCGATCGCGACGGCGAGGCGGAGCGGCCGGCGCGGGGGGCGCGCGCGAGCCGGCGATGACGGAGGGGGCGCTGCCATGGCGGGGCCGGACGGAGCTCGGCGCCGCTCCTCTACCCTCACCCCCGCCTCGCCGCGAGGACATCCACGCGGACCGCGATCCAGGGCCGACAGCCCTTGCGCCCGCCACCGCGCCGATTCATCCCGGCGGCATGGATCTCCCCCCGATCGTCCTCGCAGGCCGAGCCGTCCTGCGGAAGCCCGCCGCGCCCGTCCCGCCCGAGGAGATCGGGACCAAGCAGCTCAAGCAGCTCGTCTCGACGATGGTCTCCGTGATGCGCAAGGCGCCCGGCGTGGGGCTCGCGGCGCCGCAGATCGGCGTCGGCCAGCAGGTCATCGTGCTCGAGGACAGCGAGGAGCTGATGTCCCGCCTCACACCGGGCCAGCGCGCCGAGCGCGGTCGCGTGCCCTTTCCGCTCAGGGTGATCATCAACCCGACGCTGAAGGTCCTCGCGCCGCCGCTCTCGAGCGTGGCCGGGGCCGGGCGCGCGACGTTCTTCGAGGGCTGCCTCAGTGTCCCGGGCTACATGGCGCTGGTCGAGCGCGATCTCTCGGTCGAGGTGAGCGGCGTGGACGAGGACGGCAGGGAGGTCCGCTGGGAGGCGACCGGCTGGCCCGCCCGGATCCTCCAGCACGAGGTCGATCACCTCCGCGGCACGCTCTACGTCGATCGCATGATCTCGCGCTCCTTGTGCAGCAACGAGGAGGCGAAGCTGCTGCTCAGCCAGTCCGTCGCGGAGGTGCGGGCCGCGCTCGGCGCGTGACGCCGGCGCGCGCTCACCGGGCGGGCGAGCTGCCGGCGCCCGCGCCGCGCCCGGCGAGCGCTTCCACGATCCGCTCCATCCTGATCCCGCGCGAGCCCTTCACGAGCACCAGATCGCCGCGCTCGACGGTCTCCAGCGCGCGATCCGCGGCGGCGCTCGCGTCGCCGGCGAACCACGCCCGCACGCCGGCCGCCTCGGCGGCGCGCGCGATCCGCGACGCCTCGCCGCCGACGGCGATCAGCGCGGCGGGGCGCATGCTGCCGACCTCCGCGCCGAGGGCGTCGTGCTCCGCCGCGGCGAGCGCGCCGAGCTCGCGCATCTCGCCGAGCAGCAGGACCAGCCGCTTCCCGAGCGCGCCGGCCAGCTCGGCGGCCGTCTTGATCGACGACCGCATGGACAGCGGGTTGGCGTTGTAGCTGTCGTCGATCACCACGGTGCCGTCCGACAGCTCGCGGACGGACAGGCGTCCGTCCCCCGGCGGCGCGAGCCCCGCGGCGGCCTCGGCCGCCCGCTCCGTCGAGAGCCGCTCGCCGAGCGCCTCTTCCACCACGGCGACCGCGGCCGCCGCGGCCAGCGCGCCCGCCTCTCCGAGCAGCGGGACGACGAGCTCCAGCGCCTCGCCTCCCCGGTCGAGCCGCACCGACGTGCCGCGGACCCCGACCGGCCGGCGCCCCGCGATCCGGATCTGCGCGCGCTCGCCGAAGCCGTAGGTGATCCGCCGCGCGGAGCCGGCGCGGGCGAGCTGCTCGACCACCTTCGCGTCGTCCCCGTTGCCGAGGGCGACCCCCTCGGCCGGCAGGGCGGCGAGCAGGTCGCCTTCCTCCGCGGCGACGTCGTCCAGCGTGCCGAGCCCCTCGGTGTGCTCGATGCCGATGGAGGTCAGCACGGCGAGGTCGGGCCCGGCGATCCGCGCGAGGGCCGCGACCTCGCCGCGCTGGTTCGTGCCGATCTCGACGACGGCGAAGCGATGGCGCTCCTCGAGCCCGAGCAGCGTCATCGGCAGGCCGATGGCGTTGTTGAGGTTGCCCGCGGTCGCGTGCACGTCGCCGCGGCCCGCGCCCGCGAGCAGCGCCGCGGTGGTCCGCGTCGTCGTCGTCTTGCCGGCGGAGCCTCCGACCGCGACGAGCGCGCGCGGTCCCTTGGGGTGGGCGCCCCTTCGCCATCGATCGCGGTGCGCCCGCGCCAGCGCCCCGAGCGCCGCGAGACCGTCCTCCACGAGCACCACGCCGCCTGCGGGCGGCAGGGCCACCTCGCGGGACACGACGAACGCGGCCGCCCCGCGCTGCGCGGCCGCGTCGAGGAACCGGTGGCCGTCGAAGCTCTCGCCGGTGAGCGCGACGAACGCCGCGCCGGGCGCGATCGTGCGGCTGTCGGTCGAGATGCCCCGCGCGGCCGGCCCGGTCCTCAGCACGCGTCCGCCGGTCGCACGCGCCAGCTCGTCAAGGGAGAAGGTGGCGAGGTTCTGTGGGATGGGCGTCGCCATGGCGGCCGATCACCAGCATGGAACGGGGCGCAGGGCCAACGAATCGCCTGCCGCGCGCGCCGTCGGCGCGGCGCCGCGCCGCCTCAGCGCCGGGGCTTTTCCTTCTCGACCTCGTCGTAGATGTCCTCGCTCTTCGGCCGCGGGCGCGCGACCGGGCGGGGCACGGCGGTCGCGCTGGGGGCCTCCGGCGCGCTCGCGGCAGGCGCTGATGCGGTCTCGGCGGTCGTCCGAGGCGGCTCTGTGTAGTCGATCGAGATGGGCCCTCCCCCGCGCATGCTCTGCCAGAGCGTGATCCCGACGAGCGCCAGGAGGGCGATCGCCAGGATGATGCTGAGCACGATGATCAGGGTCCTGCCGCCCTCCCGCCGCGGCGGGGTGACGGCGGTGGGCTTCTGCGGCTCCGCGCGCTCCTGCACGAAGGTCGACGGGAGCACGGGCATCTCCAGCCGCGCCGACGTCGTCGCCCACGGGCTCTCGGCGGGCGCCGCTGCGCCGTCCCACCCGCCGGCCGCTGGCGGCGCGGCGGGCGCCGCTGCGCCGTCCCATCCGCCGGCTCCCTGGGGCGCGGCGGGCGCCGCTGCGCCGTCCCATCCGCCGGCTCCCTGGGGCGCGGCGGGCGCCGCTGCGCCGTCCCATCCGCCGGCTCCCTGGGGCGCACCGGGCGCCGCCGCGCTGGGAGCTGCGCCGACGGTGGACGCAGGCGCCGCGGCGGACGGCGGCCCGGCCTGCGCCGGCACGCCGGCGTGCAGCGACGACGGCATGGGCGAGCGCGCCGGCTCGGACACAGGGGGCCCGCCGGCGGGGCCGAAGCCAGGGGGCCCGCCGGCGGGGCCGAAGCCAGGGGGCCCGCCGGCGGGGCCGAAGCCCGGAGCGCCGAACCCCGGCGGCGCGGCTGGAGGGGGCGGCTGCGCAGCGTTCGTTCCCATCCGTTCCGTTGTCGGCGCCGGAAGGAAGGACATCTGGCTCGGGGGCACAGGCTCCGACTGCGGCGCCGCCGGGACGAACGGCAGCGCGCTCGGAGAAAAGACGCCGCTGGCCGACAGCACGTCCTGCTGCGAGACGAGGCCGGGCGGAAGGGTCCCTCCGCGCGCCGAGACGTTCGCCCTGGGCGGCTGGGTTTGCGCGGGGAACGCTGGCCCAGCTGGAGCAGAGGCCGAGAATGCGGGCGCGGACGGCGCCGCTCCCGAGTACGCAGGCGCCGACGGCGCTCCGGGGAACGCCGGCGCGGACGGCGCTCCCGAGTACGCCGGCGCGGACGGCGCTCCCGAGTACGCCGGCGCCGGCGGCGTCGGCCCTGGATACGGCGTACCGGTCGGGGCCAGCCCAGCGAAGCCGGGCGCCGAGGGAGCCGGGCCGGCGACCGCGGGCGAGCTTTGCTGCTGAACGTGAGGGCTCAGCGCGTACTGCGCGGAGAGCGGGCGCAGGGCTCCGGGGGCCATCAACGGCGCCACGGGCAGCGGCCGGAAAGGGATCCCCGCTCCATGCGCAGACGGGATCGGTCGGCCTGGCTGCGCCGCCATCTCACTCTCCGGGGATCCCCATGGAACGTGTTTGTCGGTCATCCGCGCGCCCCGGAGGAACCGCCCACGCGGCCCCTCCGCCTCACACTGAAGCGGAACAGCGATTTCAATCTACCCCCAACTCTCGGTGTCCGGCCATCCTTCTGACGCGTCGCCCCGCGCGCGCGGCTCCGCAGTACCAGGACACGCCTCGCGCAGCGCCATGCCCAGCGCCGCCCGTCGCGGACGAAGCGGCAGCGAAGCCAACGCCTCGGGCGCGGCCGCTGCACGGCGAGCTCGCCCCGCCGCCGAGGCGCGCTCGCGCGGCCGCCGGCGGCGCGCGGGGAGCACGGACGACGCACGCGCCTGCCCCGAGAGCACGAGACGGCGCGCGCGCTCTGTCGCACCTCGCAAGCGCGGGAGCATCGGACGGCAGAGCCCGCACCGCGGCGCTGTCCACGCTTGCCCGGAACTCTCGACGTTGACGAGGGCGCGCGCCGCGGACGGGCGACGGCGCTCCCGCCGGGGACGCGGGCCTCCGTCGCCGCGGGCGGCTGTCGACCGCGGCAGCACAGTGCTATGGCTCGTCGCGATATGGCCGCCGAGACGATGGGCCCCCGCACCTCCAACGAACCTTCCTCCAACGAGCCGCGCGAGCCCGCGCGCTACGACCATGCCGAGGTCGAGCCGCGCTGGCAGCGCGCGTGGGAGGAGGGCGAGACGTTCCGCGCCGTCCGCAGCGCCGACGCCGCCCGCGAGAAGCGTTACGTGCTCGACATGTTCCCCTACCCCTCCGGGGCGGGGCTGCACGTCGGGCACCCGGAGGGGTACACGGCGACCGACATCATGTCCCGCTACTTCCGCATGCGCGGGATCGACGTGCTGCACGTCATGGGCTGGGACGCCTTCGGCCTGCCGGCGGAGCAGCACGCCATCGAGACCGGCACGCACCCGGCCGAGACGACGGCGCGGAACATCGCGACCTTCAAGCGCCAGCTCAAGATGCTGGGCTTCAGCTACGACTGGTCGCGCGAGCTCTCCACGACCGATGCGCGCTACGTGCGCTGGACGCAGTGGATCTTCCTCCAGCTCTTCAAGAAGGGCCTCGCGTACCAGGACGAGGTGAGCGTCAACTGGTGCCCGGCGCTCGGCACCGTCCTCGCGAACGAGGAGGTGATCGACGGCAAGAGCGAGCGCGGCTCGCACCCGGTCTACAGGACGCCGCTCAGGCAATGGATGCTCCGCATCACCGCCTACGCCGATCGCCTGGCCGATGATCTCCGCCTCCTCGACTGGCCCGACGGCACCGTGGCGATGCAGCGCGCCTGGATCGGCCGCTCGGAGGGGGCGCTCATCACGTTCGCGGTCAAGGGGTGGCGCGAGGGCTCGCTGAGCGTGTTCACGACCCGGCCCGACACGCTGATGGGCGTCACCTACGTCGTGCTCGCGCCCGAGCACCCGCTCACGGCCTGGCTGATGAGCGCGGAGGGCGGCGCGTCCGAGCAGCGCCGCGAGGCGGTGCGCGCGTACGTCACCGCCGCGGCGAGCAAGAGCGATCGCGAGCGGCTCTCCGCGGCCGCGAAGGAGAAGACCGGCGTCGACACGGGCCTCGTCGCCGTCCACCCGATCACGGGCGCGGAGGTGCCGATCTGGGTCGCGGACTACGTGCTCGGCAGCTACGGCACCGGCGCCGTGATGGCGGTGCCCGGGCACGACGAGCGCGATTTCTCCTTCGCCCGGGCCTACGCGCTGCCGATCGTCGAGGTCGTGAGCCCCGACGGCGCCCTGCACGACCAGCTCGAGGCCGCCTACGTCGACGCGGGCGTCGCGGTCCGGAGCGGCGAGTTCGACGGCCTCAAGACCGAGGAGTGCAAGCGCGCGGTCATCGCCCGCCTCGAGGCGCTCGGCCGCGGCAGGCGCGAGGTGAACTACAAGCTGCGCGACTGGGTCTTCTCGCGCCAGCGCTACTGGGGCGAGCCGATCCCCATCTACTTCCCCGTCGATCTCGCCGATCCGCACGGCGATCCAAGGAAGGGCGCCGCGCACACGATCCGCTACGACCAGCCGATCGCGGTGGACGACGCCAGCCTGCCGCTCGAGCTGCCGCCGCTCGCCGACTTCCGCCCTGGCGACGACCCGGCGGGCCCGCTGGCGCGCGCGGCGGACTGGCGCTTCTTCCAGCGGGACGGCAAGTGGTACGCGCGCGAGACGAACACGATGCCTCAGTGGGCGGGCTCGTGCTGGTACTACCTGCGCTTCCTCGATCCGCAGAACGACGCCGAGCCGTTCTCGGAGGCCTCCTACGACGCGTGGATGCCCGTCGACCTCTACGTCGGCGGCGCGGAGCACGGCGTGCTGCACCTCCTCTACGCGCGCTTCTGGCACAAGGTGCTCTACGACCTCGGCCGCGTGAAGCACCCCGAGCCGTTCATGAAGCTCGTCCACCAGGGGATGATCCTCGGCGAGGACAACGAGAAGATGTCGAAATCGCGGGGCAACGTGATCAACCCCGACGACATCGTGCGCTCCTACGGCGCCGACGTGCTGCGGCTCTACGAGATGTTCATGGGCCCGCTCGAGGCGGTGAAGCCCTGGCAATCAGGGCAGATCCAGGGGGTGGTCCGGTTCCGCGATCGCGTCTTCGCGACGTGCACGCGGCCGCTCTCGGACGCGATGGACGACGCGACGAGCCGGCAGCTCCACAGGACCATCAAGAAGGTGACCGGCGACATCGAGGCGATGGCGTTCAACACCGCGATCTCCGCGATGATGGTCTTCGTCAACCACCTGAGCTCGCTGCCCTCGCCGCCGCGCGAGGCGGTCCTCCGGCTGATCCTCCTCGTGTCGCCCTTCGCGCCGCACCTCGCGGAGGAGCTGTGGCGGCTCACGGGGCACGAGCGCTCGCTCAGCTACGAGCCATGGCCCACGTACGACGAGGCGCTCTGCGTCGATGACATCCTGGAGATCCCCGTGCAGGTGAACGGGAAGGTCCGCGGCCGGGTGATGCTGGCGAAGGCGGCGCCCGAGGAAGAGGCCCGCGCCGCCGCGCTCGGCCTGGAGTCCGTGGCCACCTTCGCCGCAGGCAAGCAGATCAAGAAGTTCATCTACGTAGCGGGAAAGATCGTGAACATCGTGGTCGGCTGACGCTCCGGCGCCGCCCGGCCAGCATCCAGCCCTCGCGCAGCGGTCGCGCCGCGGCGACGTCCCGAGCGGACGCTCGGGCGGGCGGCGGGAGGGCGTTCCTCCAGGAGCACGGCGAACGCGCGCCTCGCACCGCCTGCTCATCGAGGAGCGCCTCGCTCCGCATCGACGCCGAGGTCGGGCGCTCGCCGTGCCCTTGTCCCGATCGGCGCGCTGCCCGCATACCCCACCACAGCGCGGCGGCGTTGCTCCGTGAGCGCGCGCGCTTCCGCGGAAGCAGTCCTCTCCTCGCTCGCGGAACACGGCACGCACAGCCCAGGCTGGCAGGTGCCGTGCAACGGCGGATGGCCGTGTGCCGGAACAACACCGCCGCGTGGCGCATCCGGGCAGGCGGCCTCCTCGCCGCCGTCGCGCTGGCCGGCTGCGCGGGTGACGCGGAGGAGCCTGGCCTGGACGACGAGGACACGGCAGAGAGCGCGCTGGAAATCAAGGGAGGGTACCCTGACGCTGGAGACCGCGCGGTCGCCGGCCTCCTCATCACGGATCGGAGAGGGCGAGTCGCGCGGACCTGCTCGAGCACGCTGATCGCGCCGAACCTTGTGCTCACGGCGCAGCACTGCATCGCGGAGGCCCCGAAGCTCATCGCCTGCAAGACGGCGACGTTCGGTGAGCCGGTCGATGCCTCGCAGGTCTTTGCCACCCTCGGCAGCGCCCTGTGGGCGGCTGACGACCCGTGGATCGCCGCGCGCGCGGTGCTCAGCCCGCCTGACGGGAACGCGGTGTGCGGGCGCGATCTCGCGCTCGTCGTGCTCTCCTCGCCGATCCGGGCCAGCGAGGTCACGCCCCTCGCCCCCCGCCTCGACCGGCCGCCGGAGGACGGCGAGGTCTACTCGGCGGTGGGCTTCGGCGACACGGAGGGCAGAGCGCGCGACGGCGGAGACCGCAGGCGCCGCGATGGGCTCCGGGTCGAGTGCGTCGGGTACGGGTGTGGAACGCAGGAGCGCGTCACGGGGAGCGAGTGGCGCGGGGAGAGCGGCATCTGCAGCGGCGACTCGGGCGGGCCGGCGCTCGACGTCGCGGGGCGGATCATCGGCGTGACCTCGCGCGGGCCGGCCGGCTGCTCCGACCCCATCTACGGCGGGCTGATCGCCCATCGCAGCTGGCTCGCCACGGAGGCGAGGCGCGCCGCTGAAGCAGGCGATTACGCCGCGCCCTGGTGGGTCACGGCGTCCGGCGCGGCAGAGCGGCTGCCGTCGCGTCGACCTCTCGATGAGCGCTGGCTCTCGTGCGCGCAAGGCGCCGTGGACGTCGGCGCCGGCGGCGGCGGGCCCGCGTCCGCGCTGCTCGCGCTGCTCGCGCTGCTCGCATTGCAGCGGGCCAGAAGGGCCGCTCCGCCGGTGCGCACCGCGCGGCGGAGCACGATTTCCGCCTGATCACCGCTCCAGCGCACACCTCGCCTGCTAGGATGCGCCCGTCCTGCCCTGCGGAGTGTCCATGCCCAGTTCGTCCAGCCTCTGTCCGGCCGCGCTGCTCGCGGCGCTCGCGCTCGCGTCGATGCCCATCGGCTGCGGACCGACTTACGTCCGTGGCAATCAGGTCGAGGGGCTCGACGACGCGGCGATGAGCACGGGAATCGACAAGCGCGACATCGAGCAGCTTCTCCACGAGAACCTGAAGTCGCTGATGGCCTCCTCCGTGGCTAAGGCGTGGGCGAACGACGGCTCGCGTCCCACGCTCGCCATCTACCCGCTGTCAAACCAGACGAGCGAGCACATCGACAGCCAGCTGCAGGCGCTCCTGTCCGACATCGAGACGTACATGGTCAAGACGGAGCTCGTCACCGTGGTGAGCGTCGAGCGCCAGCAGCAGATGATCGCGGAGGTCGAGAAGCAGCACGGCGGCGGGTTCGACCCGGACCACATCGCCGAGTACAACCGCCAGCTCGGCGCGAAGTACTACATCACCGGCAAGGTCTTCACCTCCGACGAGCGCACCGAGGATGAGCGCCGCGTGCAGTACTTCATGTTCATGCAGCTCATCGAGGTCGCCACGAGCGCGGTTGCCTGGCAGAACCGGGCAGCCTTCACCAAGGCGCTCATCCAGGAGTGATGCTCTCGCGGCGCGCGAGCCTCCGGGGACTCAGGCGCGCGGTCCTGGCTCCGCTCGCGCTGCTCCTCGGCCTCGGACAGGCGGCCTGCAGCGGCCATGAGGATCGCGTGCGCACCGCGCTCGACGCGCTCGACCGCGGGGCCCGGGCCGAGGCGGTCGCCGCGCTGAACGAGGAGATGGAGGTCGACACCGCGGACGATCTCCCGGCGCTCCAGGGCGACAACGCGCTCCTCCTGCTCGACCGCGGCAACGTCCTGCTCAGCATGGACCGCTACAAGCAGTCCGCCCGCGATCTCGGGACCGCGGACAAGTCGATCGACCTGCTCGACATGTCCCGCGGGGCCGCCGACGAGCTCGGGAAATACATCTTCTCGGACGACGCTGGCCCGTACAGGGCTCCTGCCCACGAGAAGCTGCTCATCAACACCCTCAACATGATGAACTACCTGGCCCAGCGCGACCTCAGCGGGGCCAGGGTCGAGGCCCGCCGCCTCGTGGTCATGCAGAAGTACCTGCGCGATCACGAGGGCGAGACGGCGCTCCTCGGCCTCGGGAGCTACCTCGCCGGCTTCGCCTTCGAGAAGAGCGGCCAGCCCGACGAGGCGCTCCTCCACTACGACGACGCGCTCCGCCACGGGCCGTATCCGTCGCTCCGCGGCCCGCTCCGCGCGCTCACGCGCGGCGAGCCGAGGTCGCCCCGCATCGCCGCCCAGATCGAGGGCGTGGAGCCACCGCCGCCGCTCGCCGAGGCCGGCGAGGCGGAGCTCGTCGTCGTCGTCGGGTTCGGGCGCGTGCCGCAGAAGGTGCCGCAGCGCCTGCCGATCGGGCTCGCGCTCACCCTCGTGGCCGACGACATCAGCCCGACGGATCGCGCGCGGGCCGACGAGCTGGCGGCGAAGGGGCTCGTGACGTGGGTCAACTACCCGACGCTCGGCCGCGGCAAGGGCGGCTACACGATCCCGACCCTCCGCATCGACGGGCGCTCCCGGCCGATGGAACAGGCCCTCGACGTCGAGGCGCAGGTGCGCGCGGCCTGGAAGAAGAGCGAGGGGACCATCATCCTGTCGGCCATCACGAGGACCGTGGCCCGCATCGCGGCAGGCGAGGCCGCGCAGGGCGCGACGGAGGCCGCCGCGGAGGACTCGGGGCCGCTGGGCTTGCTCGTCGGCCTGCTCACGAGCGCGACGCTGACCGTGCTCGACACGCCGGACACGCGCGGCTGGTCGACGCTCCCCGCGCGCATCGCCATCGCGCGCACCCGCGTCCGCGCGGGCACGCACGACGTCGTCGTGGGCGCCCGGGGCGAGGTGCGGCGCGCGCGGGTGAGCGTGGCCGCCGGCGGGTGGGCCTTCGTCCCGATGATGGTGCTCCGCTGAGCGTCGCCGAGGCGGACGGGAAGGGTTGCGGGCGCTGTCCTCCCGCGGCAGTCTCCGCGCCGATGCGAAGCCCTGACGTCCGCGCCGTGCTGGTCCACGCGCTCTCGGCGTGCTCTCCCCTCGCGCTCCTCTGCGTGACCGCCTGCGGGACGCTGGCCACCTCGCCGTCCTGGGTCGGCGGCGGCCTCGCCGTCGCCGCGCCCATCCGCGCGGCCGAGGAGGACGCGGCGCTCCAGCGGGAGCAAGCGCTCGTGGCAAGCCAGCCGAAGCAGATCGGCGCGCGACACATCCTCGTCATGCACGAGGGCTCGAAGAGCAAGCCCGAGGGCGTCCGCCGCACGCGCGACGAGGCGCGCGCGCGGGCCCAGGAGGCGCTCCTCAAGATCCGCGGTGGTCAGAGCTTCGAGCAGGCGGTCACCGAGTACAGCGACGAGCCGGGCGCGGGCGAGCGCGGCGGGGACCTCGGCGTGTTCGAGCGCGGCGTGATGGTCAAGGGCTTCTCCGACGTCGCCTTTGCCCTGAAGGTCGGCGAGGTCAGCGAGATCGTCGAGACGCCGTTCGGGTTCCACATCATCAAGCGCACCGAGTAGCGCCGACGCGTCGAGCCCGCGCCCCGCCGCGTCCGGCCGCGCGCAGGCCGCGGGCTCGACGCGTCGGCGGGAGTCGCCTAGCGTGCGCCCATGACGAGGACCGCCCGCGCCGCGCTGACCGCCGAGCACCGCCGCCTCGAAGAGGAGCGCGAGCGTGTCCTCCGCTGGAAGCACTGGGGCCCTTACCTCTCGGAGCGGGCCTGGGGGACGGTGCGCGAGGACTACAGCGCGAACGGGGATGCCTGGGCGCATTTCCCGCACGACCACGCCCGGAGCCGCGCCTATCGATGGAACGAGGACGGCCTCGGCGGCATCTGCGACCGTCACCAGATCCTGTGTCTCGCCGTCGCCGTCTGGAACGAGCGGGACCCGATCCTGAAGGAGCGCGCCTTCGGTCTGACCGGGCCAGAGGGCAACCACGGCGAGGACGTCAAGGAGATCTACTACTACGAGGACGCGACGCCGACCTCCAGCTACCTGCGTTACCTCTACCGGTACCCGCAGCGTCCGTTCCCTTACGATGCGCTCGTCGCCGCCGGGCGCGGGCGCGGCCTCTCCGAGAGCGAGGTAGATCTCCCTGATCTCGGCGCCTTCGATGAGGATCGTTACTTCGATGTCGTCGTCGAGTACGCGAAGCGGAGCCCGAACGACATCCTGATGGTCATCACCGTGGTGAACCGCGGCCCGGAGGCTGCGCCGATCCATGTCCTGCCGCACCTCTGGTTCCGCAACACCTGGTCGTGGAGCGAGCCGCCCGGTCCGATCCCGGAGATCCGCGCGATGGAGGCCGGCCCCGGCCACGTGATGCTGCGCGCCGCGCACCCCGAGGACGGCGCGCATCACCTGTATATCGAGGGCAGTCCGGAGCTGCTCTTCACCAACAACGAGACGAACCGCGAGCGGCTCTATGGCGCCCCCTCGCGGACGCCGTACGTCAAGGACGCGTTCCATCACCGGGTCATCCATGGCGACAGGGAGCGGGTGAACGCCGAGCTGCGCGGCACCAAGGCCGCGAGCTGGCATCGCCTCGACGTGCCAGCCGGCGAGAGCAGGCGGATCCTGCTCCGGCTCGCTCCGGAGCCGGTGGAGCGGCCCTTTGAACGTGCGGGCGAGCTCCTCGAGGCGCGGCGCAAGGAAGCGGACGAGTACTACCTCGCCGTCCAGGGCCCACGGCTCTCCGACGATCGACGCGCCATCCAGCGGCAGGCGGCGGCGGGGTTGTTCTGGACGATGCAGTTCTACCACTACGACGTGGACATCTGGCTCCGCGGCGACGAGCAGGCGCCGCCGCCCGAGCGGCTCCAGGGCCGCAACAACCACTGGCGGCACGTCTCGGTCGCTGACGTCATCTCGATGCCAGACAAGTGGGAGTACCCCTGGTTTGCGGCGTGGGATCTCGCGTTCCACGCGCTCGCGCTCGCCTCGCTCGACATCGATCTCGCGAAGGCCCAGCTCAAGATGATGGTCAAGGAGTGGTACCAGCACCCGAACGGGCAGCTGCCGGCCTACGAGTGGGAGTTCTCGGACCTGAACCCTCCGGTGCATGCGTGGGCGACGTACCAGATCTACAAGATCGAGCGGAAGCAACGGGGCCAGGGCGACCGGGTCTTCCTGGAGCGGGTGTTCCACAAGCTGCTCATCAACTTCGCCTGGTGGGTCAACAAGCGCGACGCCGAGGGGTACAACGTCTTCGAGGGCGGGTTCCTCGGCCTCGACAACATCTCCCTCTTCGATCGCAGCGAGCGGCTCGCGCCCGGGATGCGCCTGGAGCAGGCGGACGCCACCGCGTGGATGGCGATGTACTGCCTGGACCTCATGCGCATCGCGCTGGAGCTCGCGCTCGACAACTCCGCGTACGAGGATCTCGCCAGCAAGTTCTTCGAGCACTTCCTGCGGATCGCGCACGCGCTCCACCACACGACCGACGGACGGCTGCCGCTCTGGTCGGAGGAGGACGGCTTCTACTTCGACATCCTCACCGCCGGCGGCAGGCCGCGGCACGTGAAGATCCGGTCGGCCGTGGGCCTCATCCCGCTCTGCGCCGTGCACGTGATCACGCCGGAGATCTACGGCAAGCTCGCGAACTTCCGTCGTCGGACCGAGTGGTTCCTCGGCAAGAACCCGGCGCTGGCCGAGGCCATCACGGTGCGTCCGGACGGGCGGCAGGTGCTCTCGGCGGTGACGCCTGGCCGCCTCGAGCGGGTGCTCGCGCACCTCTTCGACGAGGAAAAGTTCCTCTCGCCCTTCGGCCCGCGCTCGCTCTCCAAGGAGCACGCGGCCGCGCCCGTCTCGCTCGGGCTGGATCCCTGCCCTGCGCACTACAACGTCGGCTACGAGCCAGGCGAGTCGATCACGCGCATGAAGGGCGGCAACTCCAACTGGCGCGGTCCGATCTGGTTCCCGCTCGGGTATCTCCTCTACCGCTCGCTGCTCCGGCTCGACCACGGCTTCGGCGACGAGCTCGCGATCCCTGCGCTCGGCGCCCATGGCCCGCGCACGCTCCGCGACGGGGCGCACGAGCTCGCGCGCCGGCTGATCGCGATTTTCGAGCGTGACCGCGAGGGGCGCCGCCCTGTGTACGGCGAGCACGCCCTCTTCCAGCGCGATCCCCGCTTCCGCGATCGCCTGTTCTTCTTCGAGTACTTCCACGGCGACACCGGCGCTGGGCTCGGCGCCTCCCACCAGACCGGCTGGACCGCCCTCGTGAGCGACCTGATCCTCCGCGCGGGGCGGGGAGACCTCCCCCATTCGTAGTGTTCCACACAAGCCGTTCGGCACAGCGCCGATTCTTGTGAATCCGTGCTAGGAGGGCGCCTGTGTCGCTGGCGTTCGGCGTCTCGCTCCTCGCGCTGGCCGTCATGCTGGGCGGCCTTGCGGCGTTGTTCCGTCGTCGGAGCGAGGGCGCGATGTCCGCGATACGGACGTTCGCCCTCGTCGGTGCGGCGTCGATCGCGCTGCTCCATCTGCTGCCGGAGGCGCTCGGCGAGATTGGCTGGCTAGGGTTGCTCGCTGCGGCGACTGGCTTCCTGGCGCCGGCGGCGCTGGAGCGCCTCGTGCTTGGGGAGGCGGGCGCTCACCGGACGCCCACGACGGCGCTCGCGATGGGGTATGCCGCGGTGCTCGCGCACCAGTTCGGCGAGGGCGCGGCGGTCGCGTCGCTCTCGCGGGTCGGGCAGCTCACGCTACCCATCGTGCTCGCGCTCGCGGCGCACACGGTCCCGCTGGCGATGGTGGTGGCGATCCAGGTCCTCGAGGTGAGGGCGGGGGCGAACGACAAGCGCGCCATGAGCGCTGCGCTCGCGGGGATCGCGCTCGCCACGGTGACCGGCGCCTTCGCGACGCGCCTCGTCGATGCGGAGCGCTTCGAGGCCATCGAGCCGTGGGTTCTCTCCGCGGTGGCGGGCCTCCTCTTGCACGCGCTCTCGCACGAGGCTGTCGCGAGCGGCCCGGCGACGTCCGTCAGCCGAGCGGGCGAGGCCGTGGGTGGCCTGCTCGGCCTGGTGCTCGCCATGGTTGGGATCGACGAGGAGGAGTGGGTACAGCAGATCCCGGCTGAGCTCCGGATTGCAGCCCTGGTCGTCCTTGTCGGGCTCATTCTTCTTCGCAGCTACGGCCCCCGGCGCGCCGTCGAGCGCCCGCACTGAATCGCTGAAGCCCTTGCTCCGGAAGCCGCGCATCCCTGCCGCGCGGGCCCTCGATGTCCGAGCCGGCACTGCGCGCCCCCGAGCGCTACGGCGCCGAGCCGGCGGCCACGATCAGCAGGAGGATGGCGGGACAGGCCGCTGCCGCGACGAGCACAGCCGCCGT